>NZ_CP108778.1:0-325216 GCF_045207785.1 Embleya sp. NBC_00896 | reverse complement strand
TGCTCCGGCAGACATGACGCGCGACCCTACGGGTCGCAAGAAGTGTTGGTTGGAAGTGACTACGTCACTTCCAACCAACACCAACGCTACGCGATTGCCCACGGCACCGGACGTCTCCGGCTTGCCGGCCGCGTCGCTCGGGAACTGCGCTGGCAGTAGAAGGGGTTGGTGTCCCGGAGTCGCGCTCATCCCGGGGTCGACAAGCCGAGGCGCCGACCCGTGGGGCAAACCAACACCCCGCAACATCACGTGACTTGGAACCGTCATCGCCAACCATCATTGGAAACAGGCGACTTCATCACCGGGCCGGCCACTTCCAATATAGGTGCGCGCCACACCACGGACAAGGTCTGCATCAAAACCTGTTCCGGGTACGATTCGGGGAAATCCACGGACCCCACCCGAACACCGGACCCGGCCCGCTCCGCGGCCCCACCACCGCGCCCAACGGCCGAACCCGCACCGACCCGCAGGCGCATCGAACCGGCCCTCGCAGGCCACCACGAGGCCCGCCTCGGATATCACCAGGAGGCCCCGACAAGCAGCCTGGGCGCCCTCTGCGGCCCCCAACAACACAACCCGCCACAACCCACGAAGCGCCGGACAACGGATTTGGGCGGGCTGGTCGCCCATTTCGGTGTCGATGGCACTGTGTCGTTCGCGGTCGTTATTCGAGCCGAGGTCAGACACGGAATCCTCCACGTGCAGAGCGTGACTACAGCGATTGTTTCGGGCGTTCGGCGGATCGCCCACTCACTCGACGCGGAAGCCGCCGTGCTCGCATGCGTCCCCCAGGAACGCGACCCAGTCATCCCAGCGCTCGTAGAGCAGCCGCGCTGACCGCATTGCCGCCGGTGAAGCGACGGACAGGGCCAGCAACGCCACCGAGATCTCCGACGGCGTCACCGTCCAGCCGCCCTGCACGGAGAGCTTGGCCGTCGGGATGCCCAGCGGCGATTCGACGTCCTCGACGGCGTCGCCCGAAGAACCGACGACCATCCCCAGGTCGGCCATGGCCTGGCGCACGTAGATCATGTTCTCGCTGGCCATGCTGTACCAGCCGTCGTCTGTACGGCCGGCCGGGTCAACCATCAACAGGTCGTATCCCATGGCTTTTCCCCTTCGAGACGGTGGCCTCTGCCAGGGTTCCAGAATATCGAATCTATTGTTTTCTGACAATAGATTTCAACTCTCGCCGATCTCTCCAAGCCATCCACTGCGACGGGCATTTACTGTCGTCGGCATCGGAATTGGTCTATCGGACTTACATCCCTGTCGTGCTCGCGGACGACGTCCCAGTAGTCGTCGCTATCCACGTCGTCGACGGACTGGATCGAGTTGTGATCGGCGATCAGGTCGGCCACGATCCCCGGGATGTCGAACTCCTCGGCGTGAAGGCCGAGCGTGAGGGACACCTGGTATTCGAGGTACGCCTGTTTCGGGGGACTCATCTCGGGTCCTTTGCCGTTGAATCGGGGATGGATCGGAGCAGCGGCCCGGGGACGTTGGGGTACCCGAAATTCTCGGCTCTCCACGCCCCCGGGGTCGGTGCCTACGTTTGCGGCCCGGTTGCTTCGAGGTGTCGGCGACGGCGGTCACGTCGTCGCTGGTCGATTCCGTGCATGATCAGGGTCGCTTCGCGAAGCGCCCGGGATTCGGCAGGAAGTTGGCGGGCCCAGGTGTCGGCCACGACGAGGAGGTCGAAGCCGGCGGCGATGCCTCGTGTGTTGCGGTCCAGCGTGGCTGCGATCGCGCGGCGGACGTGGTCCCGGCGGGTGCCGTGGCGTGAGGAGCTGGGCGCGGATGTGGTCGGTGGGTTGCGGCCGTCGATGAGGGCTTGTGCCTCGGTTGTCAGGGCGCGTAGGCGTTCTACGGCCGGGGTGTCTTCCAGGTGTCGGATGGCGGCCACGCCGAGCTTCTGGATGGCAGCTTTCTGGGCGGTGTGGGCGAGCAGCCAGGCGTAGGTCTCGGCCCTTGGGGGTTGTCCCGAGGCGGCGCACCAGCGGTCCCATGCCGCGCTGTATCCCTCTGTGGGGCGGGCGTTGGTGTCGTGCCATGCCTGGAAGCGTTCGTCGGCGTTGCCGATCGAGCCGATCACCCGCTTGGCGAAGTCGGCGGCGGACAGGGTCGGGTCTGCTTCGGCCGCCTTGCGGTCCAGGGCCGCTTGGGCGCGGGCCACTGCGGGTGTGGTGACGTATTCGGCCTCCGCGTCCAGGACGGCGTCCCGGGCGAGGTCGGCCTCCGTGTGTGCGGTGTTCGCGTGCCGGCTTGCCAGTTCGGCCAGTTGCCGCGCGGTGCGTGCGTTCGCCGCGTCCGATCCCGGGTTGCGGGCGCGGGCGGCGGCGTCGCGGGCGCTTTCGGTGGCCTTGGCGGCGGTGTCGAGGTGTGCGCGGACGGTGGCCTTGGCTGCCGCTGCCCAGCGGGCCCGCTTCGGAGTCAGGCGCGCCAGGACCTCGGTGGCACGCGCCTGTGCCGCGGCGGCCTTGGTGGCGTGCTCGTCTGCCTGGGCCGCCCATGCGTTCGCGTCCAGGCCGCCGCTGGTGTCGCCGGCTGCCTCGCCGATGGGGTCCACCACGTGGGCGTTGGCCAACGTGGCCGTGATCGCGGTGTGGTTGACGGTCCGACTCGTCGGAGCGTCGTCGGCCCAGGCCTGGGACGCGTGAGCGTCGAAGCGGTTTCGTGGTCCGCTCCACACCGCGCGCATGCGTGCCTGTATCAGCGCGCCGTTGTGTGTGCGGCGTACGAGTGCCGACATGGTCAACGCCCACCAGCCGGCGCCCTCTTCGACCTTGGTGTTCCAGTGTCGGGCGGTTGCCGTGTTCGCGAGACGGGTCAGGGCGGTCGGTGGGCTGTGGGGACGCGAAGTGCTCATCGGGACTCCCCCTGCTCGGGTGTCGGACGAGGGTCTTCGGGGTGGCGCCGCGCACCGGGGCCGGTGAGGACGCTCATCACGGCGGCGATCACAGCGGCGGGGGTGGCGGCGGAGAAGCCCGCCGCCCACAGCCCGGGGTGGCCCGGGTATGCCAGGATTCCTGCTCGGAGCAGCCAGGTTCCGCGGTCGTCGGGCTCTTCGACGTCGCCGGAGTAGTGGTAGAGCTCGGCGGTGCGGTCGGGGGCACGGGCGGTGATGTCGTCGTTGTCGGCGTGGTCGAGTGTCCAGCCGGCCGCGTCGGTGAGTGCCCAGACGGTGTCGGGGTGCCCGGGGTCGGCAAGCCAGTCCGGCTCTTCGTGTCCTGGTGCGGCCAGTTCGGTTACGGCGGCGGCGACGAATTCGGGCGGGACGTGGGCGCCGCGCGGCTCCAAGGTGGTGTCGTTGAACCAGACGGTCCAGGCGCGTTTGCCGTAGGGGTAGCCGTCGATCATCCAGACGCCCCTGATCGGGTGGACGCCGCGGGGGCTGAGGTCGGTCGGGGTGTGGGGGTGCAGGACGGTCGGGAGAGTCTGCGGCAGGTATCCGACCCACACGCGCCCGGTGGTCGAACGTACGTGAACGTTGCCGTGTGCGTCGTGGGCCCAGTGCCATCCGGCCGGCGCGGTCGCTCGGCGCAGCACGCCGGCACTGCTCGTGCCGGCGCTGGCCATCCGGGCCGGGGTGATCAGGGTCTGCGCGGACCGGTCTTCGACGGTGGCTGCCGGCGGGGGGTTCGGTGGGATGGTCACGGTCCCTCCTTGGAGTGCGGGCGGCGGGGTAGTCGCCGCAGCGTGCGGAAGGGTTTTCGGTGTGGGTGGGGGTGCTGGTCGAGGCGGCTGGGCCTCTCGTCTGCGTACGAGAGGCCCAGCCGTGCCGCGCGGACGGGGCGGGGACTGTCCCGCGCGGCCTACGCCCGAACCGGCCGGGTTCCGGCTGCGGTTCGGGGGGCCGGCACCCGCCGTGGGGGGGGTGGGCGGGTGCCGGCGGTCGGTGTCCGCTCAGGCGTGGTCGGCGGCGACGGTGAAGGACTCGTGGCGGACGTGGTAGAGGGGCGGGCTGAGCGACTCGGCTATGGGGTGAAGCAGGTAGCGCGCCGGCTGCCCGCTGAGGACGTCCATGAAGCAGCGCGGGCAGGTGCAGTGGCCGGCGTAGATGCGGGCGCCGTGGCATTCCTCGACGGAGCCGTGGTAGGTGACAACCTGGCCGTCTTTGGGGAGGACGTGGCCGGCGGGACGCGATGCGTTGTCGGACATTGCGGGTTCCCTTTCGATGGAATTCCCGCCCTCGGGGCGGCGGTTCGATCGAGTGGATCGCGGCGGTGGAGTCCCCCCCTTCGGGGGTTTTCCACTGACCCCAGGATACGAAATCTCTTGCATGAAAACAAGAGATTAGAGAGACTGGAGTCAGGAGAAATCCACACCCGGGGAAGGGACTTCCACCGTGAGCGAGCAGCAGCGATTCACCGTCAACGACTTCGTCGTCCTGGCGTTCATCCACGACGGCACCCACAAGGCACCGTGGGCCGCCTCGTTCGCCGGGACGGTTCAGGCCGTTCTCGACGCGGAGGGCCTGGACAGGCGATACGTCGTCGTGTGGGCCGGCCAGGGCGAGAAGTACCTCCCCGCGGAGGAACTCGTGCCCGCCCACCACAGCCAGTGGCCCTCGCAGCTCAGCCTGTACTGCCCGCAGTGCGGCTACCAGACCTGGGCCGCCGTCCCCGGCTGGCCCCACCACGGCCCCGACGCGATCCTCACCCACGACGTCCACCACTGCGTCGGCCGCCCGAACACCCCCATCGTCGTCGTCCCCACGACCCGTCAGATGTGGAAGATCGACTACACCCACGACGGCCGTTCCCACCACTCCCGGGTCAGCTACAGCCCCCAGGCGGTGCGCGACGAGCTCGCCAGGATCGAGCGGCTCGAAGGAGCCGCGGTGGTGCGGGTGCGCGAGACTCTCCCGGCCCGGGCCGAGCGCCTGATCGACCCGGAAGACTTCAGGGCGCAGCGCTGACGCCGACGACGGCCGAGCCGCACGGGCCCGCCCGAACCGAGGCAGGCGCCGGTTGTGATCGAAGCCGGCACTCGCCCGCCGACGTCGTGCGTCGGCGGGCGAGTGTGCCGGGGACTCCCGGCCGGTATCGAGACGTCGCCGTGGTTCCCGGATTGCTCGATCGCCTACGCCCGCGATTGGTCGTCGAGCCTCGCCGAGGTTCAGGGTTTCGTTTCCGCACAGAGGTCGGCCAGGAACGCACGGGTCGAGAGCATCGCGCGGTAGCCGTCGGCCTGTTCACGGGTGGCCCCGGTGGCCGACAGGGGCCTGATCTTCAGGGGGCGTGCCCGGGACAGGTCGAGCGCCAGGCGCTGCGTGGTGGGGTCGAGGCCGACGTGGTACGAGTCGGGCGCCAGCCAGATCGTGTACCAGGATTCCGCGGGGGCTTTGGCACGGGGGCCGTGCGGGTCCACGGGGGCCCAGGCCACGCAGTGGCATTCG
Source organism: Embleya sp. NBC_00896 (assembly GCF_045207785.1). Taxonomy (NCBI): domain Bacteria; kingdom Bacillati; phylum Actinomycetota; class Actinomycetes; order Kitasatosporales; family Streptomycetaceae; genus Embleya; species Embleya sp. NBC_00896. Next base: position 319,812 of record NZ_CP108778.1, on the reverse strand, counting down.
GGGTCGCCGCAGGGCTCCCTGACCGAGGCCCGTGGGGTGGCGCGGTGGCGTGTGAGCACGCCGGCCAGCATCGGGCACCCTTGGGTCGAATAGTGCGCGCAGACCGGGTGCATGCCGGGCTCGGAGATCCACCCGTGGACGAAGTCGCGGGGGCGGGCGAGCGCGACGATGCGATCGTCCAAGGGACGCCAGCAGGTTTGGCACAGGCCGCGGGACAGGGCGTGGTGAACGCGGTCGTGGTCGGTCATGCCGAGGATGGCGGTGCCGTCCCGGTGCCGGAGACTGATGGCGGGCACCACCAGGCCGGCCCGGGTCCTGGGTAGGTCGGCGAGTGCGAGCGGCACGGGCGGGGGGCTGAATCCCATGATCCTTGTCCTTTCGCGCTGTAAACCGGACGACGGGAAGCTGTAGCTGCTCCCGGCACCGACGTCGACTGCCCCTGGCCGAAAGCCGTTGTCCCCGGGCGAGCGGCCCGGGAACGAGCTGGGGAACGCGGATGCCGAGGCGTGTGTGAGCTGGTCGACTCGTCCGGGCGTGGCGATGTGGTGCTCCGGGCCGGGTCCGGATTCAGTCGGAGGCGATGTCTTCAAGGGACACAAGCAGCGCCCGAAGGGCGTCTTGGGTCATCGGCATCATGGCGCCTTCGTCGTCCGGCCCTCCGGTCACGACGACGGGGCCGCAGATGTTGTCGCCGGCGTACCCGTGGCGTGCGGCCACCAGCATCGCGGGGATGTTGACCCGGTCGGTGTGGTTGTACGGGTGGTCCTCGTCGAACCACATGTCCAAGCGGGTCGTGAGTGCCCGGCAGGCCACGCGCTCGCATCGGATTACGGCCCGGTAGACGGGGAGGCGATCCTTCTTCCCCAGGGCCAGTTCGATGACGTCCCCATCCTCGGTGAGGAGTAGCGCGTTCGTCTCCGGCATGGCGATCTCCGTTCGATGGGCCGTCGTGGCATGGCACGGGTTCGTCGGTCCGGGGGGCTCGTGCGGCGGGGCGGCGCGCACCGTGTCGATGCGTCGCTTCCTGTTCCGGAGCGCGCAGCGCGGTGACGGTGGGCCGCGCCGCGCCCGCCGGCGTGACGTGCCGGCGGGCGCGGGGCGCCTGCTCAGGCGGGCAGCAGGGATCGGTCCATGACGTTGCCGAGAACGGTGAGGGTGTCCGTGTGCAGGCTGTGGAGGCCCTCGCCGACGGCGCGGAGCATGTTGCGTTCGGGCCGGCTGGCACCGCGTACGGTCTTGTGGTGGTGCTCGTAGGTGTTGGTGGCTTGGGCGACCCCGAAGGCGGTGCCCCGCCACGGCGAGACGCGGGGGTCGCGGGACCACAGTTCGCGGAGGGTGTCCTGCTTGCGCTCGGCGTTCGTCCGGGCGCGTCCCTTCTCGGCGGGGATGGGCGCGTGGGCCTTGAGGAACTCGTTCCACTGGTATTCGCTCACGTGGACCGCGCACAGCCGGGCGACCTCTTGCGAGAAGTCATCGGCGGTCGCGTAGACGATGTCCAACGCGGTACGAAGGCGGTCGATGACCGGGAACGCGTCGGGGTCGCCACGGTGCGGGAACTTGACCGTCTGCCCCGCCTCGTTCAGCGCCGTGCTCATCGTGTTGTCGCAGACGATCGCGGTCACGTGGCGCTTGTACGTGGAGGACAGGTCTCCGTTGAAAGCCGTGGCCGCCATGAGGTTCGGGCGGAAGTCGACGCCCTCCTTGGTGCCGATGGTCTCGGCCAGTTCCAGGGACACCCAGGCAACGGCTCCGTTGCGCAGCAGGCCGGCGGATCCGATGGCCAGGTCCGACGTGTCCAGGAGCCGGCCCACCCGGTTGATCAGCCACTCGGTGTAGGGGTGCGGCTGCCAGGAGTCGCAGAAGATGCCGAGCGTGTGGCCGGTGTCGCTGCGCAGCATGGCCTTCTTGTGGGGGACGGCTTCGCGCTGGCCGGTGACGGGGTTGTCGACGTACACGCGGCTGGGGACGGCCTCCCAGTGGAACAGGCGCCGGCAGACGTCGTCGACGGGGATGGCGCCGGGGTAGTGGTTGGGGGTGTCGCCCTGCCGGCTGGCCCGGTAGTGCCACGCGTTGCCGCGCTTGTCCGTGAAGCCGATCAGGGTGTTGCGGTTCAACGAGTCGAGAGTTTCCTTGGACACGGCGATTTCCCTTCTCTGGCGAACGAGGAAACGCTGTGGGGTGAAGTGGTTCTCTCTCCCACTGGTTCAATAATAAGGCTTCTATTACGTTGACGCAATAGATTATGAATTGACCATCGGGGGAGCCTGCCGCCCGCGCCGAGGCGGGCGGCAGGCAACGCTCACGAGCGGTTCAGGGGAACTCCAACCGGATCCAGGCGCGGAACTGCGTCGAGCAGGTCCCGCACCTCGGATGCCGACTTGCCGTAGGCCGTGAACTCCGCGCCGGACAAGACCTGTTCCCGCTCGGTGTCCTCCACCGGGTCCGGACCGTGCCTCTCGGCCTCGGTGGCGAATCCCGCGTCGTGCAGAATTTCCGTCAAGGCAGCCGCGGTCCGCTCGTCCGCGGAGCATTCGATGATGCGCAGGTGGACGTAGTACTCGTCTTCGTCGCTCATGTCGATGCCTCTCCGATCAATCTTGGTGGTGGGTCCTACGTGTCGCGCAGATCGCGGATCGCGTAGTTGAGCCGGCCGTCGCCGGCCATCGGCTTCGCGGACATCCCGGTGACGCTCCCGAACCATTCGGCGGGCGTGCCGGCGGCTTCCGGGGCGTCGGCGTGGTCGGGGGCGCGGTTGAGCCACAGCCACAACCGGCCCGACAGGTAATGGAGTCGCCCCTCGGCATCTTCGACGTAGAAATCCGAATCGCCGGCGAACCCATAGGCGTCCACGTAGTTCCACACGCAGACGACCCGGATCCCGAATGCCTCGTTCACACGGCCCAGGACGGCGTTGACTCGGTCGTCGTCGTAGCCGTCGAACATGGATCCGCGGACGTCGGCCAACGTTTTCGACCCTGCGGCGTGTCCGATGGGAGCGGCGTCGGCGGTGCCAACTTCGGATCGGCTCACCGCTCCTTCGGGTCGGTGACCTGGCAGTCGTCCGCCGTATCGGTCGGCTCGGGCTCCGATGCGAGAGGGAGCAGGCCGCGACGTGGCACGCCGGTCGACGTGCCGTCGGTCGTGGCCTCGGGAGGGAACGTCCAAGAGCACCGTGTCTCCGACGTCGACTCGCAGGGGCACGGTGCCGTCCGGTCGCACGATCGCGGGGTCCACGGAGTCGAGGTGTATCGAGACGCGCAGCGTGCCCGTGCGGTGATCGAGGTAGGTGAACGTCAGGGCGCCGGCCGTCTCGGCGCACGGGAGGGTGCCGTCTTCGTCGGTCTGGGGGTGGAAGCGCGCGCCGCAGTTGAACGCCTCGCACTCCTCCGCGCTGGGGAACCGGTGTTGGGGCTGTTCGTCGCCCATGGTCTTCCCTTTCCGGTGATGGTGTCCGCCGGTTCGGTGTGCCTCCGGGACCGTCGGCCGGGTCCCGCGTCGGGGTGTGGTCCAGCCGAACGGTGCGCGCTGTCCGAGTGGGCGTGGGCATCCGTCTCGTGTCCCTGCCGGGGCGGGACAGTTGGTCTACTCGGGTCGTGCTGCCGGGCGGTACCGTTCGATCAGGTCGCCGAGCCAGGTGGGCCAAGTGGCCGGGTCGTCGACGTCGGCGGGCGCTACGTACAGGTCGCCGTCGGACGTCGCGAAGCGGATTGTGGTGAGTTCGCGGCCGTTGAACGTCAACGTCACGAGGGTGACGTCGAGGGTCTCGCCGTCCGGGGCGGGGATCTCCGGGGCACCGACGATGTGCAGCGCGACCTTGTATTGCTCGCTCTCGATGTGCGTGGTGATCATGGCTCCCCTTGCCTGGTTGGTGGCGTGGGGGTGGCGTTCGGTTCGCGTGGCACCGGGACGTCGTGCCCGGCCGGGGCTCTCCCCCGGGGCGCCGGCGGTCGTCGCCTGGCAGGTCGGCGGCCTGGGGGTGGTGAACAGGGCGGCCGGGCCGTTGCGCAAGGTGTCGGTGTACTCGAAGGTCTCGACCATGAGCGCGGCCATGCCCGCGGGCCCCCAGTGGCCGGCTTCCTCGAAGATCACGGCGGTCTGCGAGCCGGCGTCGTCCCAGGCGAACCGTTCCCACACGGCGAAGCCCTGGTCGTGGGCCGAGACGCGCATGGGCCCGTACGTCAGGAGCAGGGCGTTCGGGTCCTCGTCGTCGGGCCTCCTCGCCATGGTGCCCCGCGGGGCACGCGGCAGGAGCATCGCCGTTGCGCGTTCGAGTACCAGCGGCGGCTCCGCGCAAGGGGTGCGGTCGAGGTCGTAGGTGCGCAGCGCCGCGTGCGCCAGGCGCAGCACGGCGGCGGTGTCGCCGTCGTGGCCGTGGTCGGCGAACCCGTCCACAAGGGCCGACATCACGCGCGTGCCGCCGATGCGGTGAAGGGTGAGCACGGCCCCGCAGAGGGGACGGTTGAACACCGCCACCAAGGGCTCGGGCAGTTCGACAGGGCCGGTGTCGAGGTCCAGGGTGCCGGCCGGGATGGTGACGGTCGCGCCCTGGGCGTCGAGGCCGACCGATGCGGCGAAGTCTGCGGCCAACCGGAGGTCGGCAGCGGCCTGTTCGTCGATCATGTGTACTCCTTCAGGCGTGTTCGGTGGGATCGCTGTCGGAAGAGGGCCACAGGGGCACGGCCGCTCCGGGGATCGCACCTGAGCGGGTACGCCACGAGCGACGCCGTCTGCTGCTTTCAGTCGCGCAAGGCAGCGTCGATGGCGGCGTACCAGTCGTCGTCGGAGGCGAAGATGCGTCCGCACGTATCGGTGCACCTGACCTGCCCCGGGCGCAGTTCGGGGTCGCCGAGGTCTTCGCGGTAGCCCTGCGCGGAACCGTGGGTGCAGACGCCGGCGCGCCGGAGTTCGGCCATGCGATCGCCAACGGCGGTCATGGCCGCCATTTCGAGGTCCACATCGCGCCGTTGCTCACGGATGGCGTCAAGCTCGTCGGCGGAGGTCTCGTCGAAGTAGATCAAGATGCGCCTCCCGGAGAGGAACCCTTGGAGGTTCCAGGATACTCAATCTATTGTTTTGCAACAAGAGATTTGGCAGACTGGTCGAGTCCGCGCCTCCACTCCTGAGAGGGACTGCCATGCCGGCAAACGAAGTCGAGTCCGCACCGACCCCCGATTCGTCGGTGCTCGACTGGCGCACAAGGAAGATCGTGGTTGGGGCCGTCGTCCTGTTCCCGCGCCGCTGGGGCAAGGCCGGGCACTCGACCGAAATGGTCGAGGGCAGAGTTCTCGGGTTCAGCCCCAAGGGCAACGTCCGTGTCCGGGTCCTGCGTACGTCCCGGCCCGCGCTTCACGGGCGCGTCAAGGAGGTCTGCGCCGCGCCCGTGCACAGCATCTCCGTGATCTCGTAACACGCACTTCGAGGGGTGAACCGGACACGGTTCACCCCTCGAACTCTCTGCCTCCGGGCCGGCGTCGCCCCCGGCCAGCGCGGCGCCGAGGAACGGCGTCGAGGCGGCTGGGCTCAGGGCGTCGGGGGACGCTCGAACACCGCCACCGGGGGCTCCCGCAGCTCGATGGGTCCGGTGTCGAGCTCCACGGCACCGGCCGGGATCGTGACGGTGGCGCCCTGGGCGTCGAGGCCGAGCGAGGCAGCGAAGCCGACGACCAACCGGCCGTTGGCAACCGTCTTTTCGTCGATCATGTGGCCTCCGTAGGTTGTCGGCCGGGCGGCGGTCCGGTCTCTGCGGCGGAACGGGCCGCCGAGCGGGCAGCGGCGCTGCCCGCTCGGCGGTCTGGGGGGCTCGGTTACGCGGTCGCGCACAGCGCTTGGCTCGGCTCGGGGAGCCGACGCCGGCGCTCTCGGCGAGCGTCCGTCAGCAGGTCGAGGACGCGCCGTCCCTTGGTCTCCGCCTGCGTCCGCAGCGCCGCCGGCAACTCGGCCGGGAGCAGCACGGTCTTGTCACGCAGGTCGATGTGGAGGACGACGCGACGGACCATGGCGCCCATCCCCTGCCTGCGGACGAACAGGCGTATCCGTGCCTCGACGCGATGGTCGATCGGGTTGAGCGTCACGTACTCGTTGCGCCACGAGTACACCTCGATGCCGGGGCTGACGCGCACCTGCGCGGGAGCCGTGGCGTCGCCGGCAACCAGGCGGGTCAGGAGCGGCGAACTCGGGTCGGGTTCCGGGTGGGTCGGGTACCGGTGGAGCGGGTACCAACCGCGCCCGTAGACCACGCCGAGCTCGTCGATCACGTAGCGCCAATCGCCGAGGTCCAGCTCTATCCCGTACATGTCGAACTCGTCCTCAGGCGCGATATAGGGGGTGTGCACGCATTCCTCCTCGGAATTCGGTGGTGGCCCTCGTCGCCGCTCCGGGCCGAGGGCTCGGCCCGGAGCAGCGGGCGGGGTTGTCCCTCTCGATCGGTGGCGTCGGGGGTACGGCGAGGGGCCGCTCGACAGCTGGCCGCTTGGCGCGCCTCCCCGGGGAATCCCTCGAAGACACCAGGATAGCAAAATCTCTTGTATTATAACAAGGGATTTGGATTCTGGATCGCGGGGATCTCGACACCTCCCTGCCCGGGAGTCCGGCGCCGGCTGGGTCGCGGGGGGCGACCCCTCGCAGTCGACATCCACTTCGCGAATGGCTTTCCTCGATACAAGGGTTTCTGGGAAGCTCTCCCCTACAACGAGAGGACGCACGATGGAAACCCCGAACGCGCCGCGGGAAGTCGAACGCCTGACTTTCACCGAGATCGCCGAGCGCATCGCCGAGCGTGGATACACGCCGATCTCGAAACAGCGCGTCGCGCAGCTGGCACACGACAGTCCCGACTGGCCGGTCCCGCAGGAGGAGTGGAAGAGAGTGGGCAAGGCCGTCCAGATCCCTTGGGACAAACGCCTCGATGCCTACTTCGCCACGCGCGACACCAAACCCGGCCCCAGGGGCCGGCGTTCGGGTTCGACGGGCCCGCGTGACCCGGACCGCGTGCCCGACGCCGAGGTGGCCGAGGCTCTGGGCATCCCCATCGAGACCGTGCCGCGGTTGCACCCCCGCCCCCGCTCGAAAAAGTGGCACCGCGCCGACCTCGAGGAGATCCGCCGGAACCCGCCGCCCTGGGTAGGCAACGCGGCCGCAGCCCGGGCCGAGGCCGAGCGACTCGATGCCCAGTCGCAACGCCGGCGCGCCGCTCTGCAGCGCTCCCAGGGAACACCCGACTCGTAAAGACTCGGGGCCCGCCGCCGCGGAAGAAGTCGCGTTCGCGGGCGGATCCGGGAACAGGACGGATGGGACAGGGGCGTCGTCGACAGTCGAGCGGCGCGGGCTCGCCTCCGGGCGGGCCTGCGCCGGCTTGCCGTCCGAACGCGCGGGTTCAGTCCGACGGCGCGGGATCCGACGGGAGGCTCCGCCCGGTGCGGATGAGTCGGTCCCAGGTTTCGGCAAGGCGTCGATAGGCCCCCTCTTGGGTGTGGGTCAGGACCACGACGGTCAGTGCCGGGCTTTCGGGCAGCACCTCGGCGAGGGTGGCGGTGTCGGCGTCTCGCAGGGTGAGGACCGCGAGGACTCGGGCAAGGGCGTCCACCATGGCCGCCTCGGTGGTCTCCCATTGGGCTGCCGCAATCGCGAGTTCCTCGCGCACGTCCGGGTCGCCAGTGCCGTCCAGAGCGGCGCGCAGGTCCCGCAAGGCTGCGTCGAGGACTGCGACGTCGGCCTCGTCGAGAGGTACCGCGTACACGGGTTCGTGCTCGGAGCGCCCGTCCGGGCCCAGGATTCGATATCCCGTGTCCTCGACGTTCGGATACAGCACGCGGGCGGGGATGCACGCGAGGACCCTGTCGAAGGCGTCGGATGCCGCGCAGTCGCCGAACGGAGCAGGCAACGGCTCGTCCTGGTCGTCGTCCTCGGCGGGCTCGGGGTCCTGGCACAGGCCGTTCAGCAGGCGATCCTCGACGTGGCCCAGGAGCCGCGCGAGGGTTGCGTTCTCGGGGAGCAGGATCGGCACGGTCATCGTCGTCTCCACGGCGTCGATCGGTGTCGCGGCGAGCGCGGCCGGACGCTGGCCGGCGGCCGTCGCGTTTCCCGGGTCCGGCCGCGTTCACGGCCGTTGGGGTCGGGGTGGGGTGTCGCGGTGGTGGGCCGCGACACCCCACCGGGGGGCGTCAGTCGAGCGGTTTGGGTTCCAGCCGATACGCGCTCGCCGACCGCCCGCAGCGCCCGTCCGGGAGTCAGGTGAAGGTGGCGGTGAACACCTGGACCAGCAAATCGGCCAGCCGTTCGGGACTCCAGAAGCACGGCGCCCCGCGGGGGATCAATATCTCGGTGATCGAGTCACCGAGTTCGTCCTCGTCGTCGAGGAGCCTGTAGACGCTGAACTCTCCCGGCGTGATCGAGATGAAATGCAGGTGCTCCTCGTCACGCACGTACGGGTATCGCTCCGCCGGTGCGGCGTCCATGGTGAACGTGCCCGTCGTTCGTTCGCCGAGCAACTCGGCGGCGATGGGAAGGGTCTGTTCGGCGACGGCTGCGGGGTGGGCGTCGACGGGGGTGGGCGCGTAGGTCCGCAGTGCGGCGTACAGGACGGTGGCTTGGGCGAGAGGATCGTCGGAGCATTGGGTGCGGGCCTCGAGGATGTCTCGTCCGTCTCGCCGAAGGACGAGCTCTCCGTCCCGGGTGTATGCCGTGAGGGTTTCGGGGAGCGTGATCCTGCCGGTGGGCAGGTCGATCGGTCCCGCCGGGAAGGTCGCGTTCGGGCCCTCGAGGAGCGCGCCGGCCGCTGCGAGGAGTCGGGGCAGGTTCGTCGGCGGGGACCAGGTGAGGTCGGCTCGGAATGCCGCGTCGAGGGCGGTGACGGCGCGGTCGAGTTCCCACAGCGCCTGCGTGTGCTCCCGGTTCGCGCGGCTCAGGGTCGAGGCGCTGGTCTCGTACGTGTGCGGCGGGTTGCCGCGCCCGGCGTGGATGCAGTCGGCCCAGTACCGGAGGACGTCGGCGTGCCCGTCCACCGCCGCGAGCAGCATGCGCGCGGCGTGGTCGGCCGCGTTGGCCGCGTTGCGCGTCAGCGTCACGAGTTCGCCGGTCGCACCGCGGACGTGGCGGAAGTGGTCGGCGAGTTCCTGGGGGGTGGCTCCGAACCGCTTCAGGATGGTTTGCGTGCCGGGGGTGGGGGTGGGGGTGGTGTCGGTCATCGCGTGGCTCCCGGTGGTCGTGGGGTCGATGCGTGGGCGCGCGGGGCCGGTTGCCCGGCTCCGCGCCGTCGGGTCACTCGCGCGGGCGAGCGTGGGGGTTCCGTCCGGGCCCCTCGGGCCGACACGCCTTCGGCCCGAGGGGAGTGCGCGGATCAGTCGCGTAGGGAGGCGTTGAAGGTTTCGACGACGGATGCGACAGCTTGGGTGGGCGACGTCGCCTCGGCGACATCGCTGTACGGCCAGGTGTCGACTTCGATCCCGGCCATCTCGGTGTAGTCGGCGTCGATCGTGTCGTCGCCTTCGATCACCACGAGGGGGTGGAAGTCGCAGTTGTCGTTCTCGACGCCGATGACCCTCCAGAGGCGGGTGGGGGACTCGGGCTGGTCAGCGGCCTGGACGATGGCCATGGCCTCGTGTGCGTCGACGGCCCAGACCTCGACGACCATGGGGGTGAATCCGTCGTCGGGGATGTGGAGTTCGGGGCCGTCCGCTTCGCCCTCGACGGCGCCGATCGCCACCACGATGCCGTCGGGGCAACGCAGGGCGAACACGGTGTACTTGAGGTAGTAGGCGCGGGTGTCCCGACGGTCGACGCGCACCGGCCCTCGGTCGTCCTGTAGAAAGTCGATCTCCCCTCGGCTGGGCTCGCGGCGCCAGGACCTGCCGACGTGGCCGGCGAACGCGGCCGGCAGGTCGACGGGGCGGGTCGGCAGGCCGTTCGCCTCCAGGTAGGCGCGCCGGCGGTCGACGTCGTCCTTGTATCCGTTGGCGAGCGCGTCGAAGAAGTGGGCGACCAATTCACCGGCGGCCTGCGGGCCGAACTCCACCTTCCACAGCGAACGTCCCGGGTCGAGATCTGCGGTGATCCGCCACAGCACGCCTTCGCTGTCGGAGCGGTCGCAGGTCGACAGGTACGTCACCGACACCTTGCCGTTGGGCGACGTGGCGACGAGTTCGTCGGCGGTGTCGGTGGTGATGGGCCAGCCGAGTATGCCGAGGAGGTTTTCGGGGGTCTGTTCGCCGGCGCCGGCCGGGTGTACCGGGACGGGGATGTGCGGGAGGCGTTGGCGGGTCATGGTGATCTCCAGGGTGAGAGGGGGCGATGGGTTGCGTCGTGCCGGACCGTGGGGCCCGGCTCGATCGTTGGTCGCCGATCGAGCCGTTGCCGCGTCGGGATGTTCAGTCGTCGCCCGCGTGGGTGGCGTCGAACGCGTCCGTGGCGATCTGTACGGCGCGTGCGGGGCAGGTCGCGGTGACGACGTCGCAGTGCAGGTCGTAGGAGGCGTGGCCGTGGAACTGGAGGACCGTCGGCCCGATGTCGTTGGACATGACGGCCTCGGCGCGGAATCCGCCGGCGGCGGAGTGGATTCCGATGACCCTCCACGGGCGCTCGGGTCCGGTGACGGGTTCCGTTCCGGCGACCAGGCGCAGGGCCTGCCGGGGGTTGCATGCCCACGTAGGCGTGGCGAACGCGATCGTGTCGTCGTCGAATTCGCCGTGGTGGACGTCGAGCGTCTCGCCCTCGGCCGCGCTGAGCGCCCGTTTGGTGCCGTCGGCCTCGACCATCCCGAACACGGTGAAGCGGCGGTAGACACCCGTGGTGTTGTCGGTGAGCACGCGTGCCTGCGGGTGGTGGAACTGGTTGAGCGTGAGCCCGATGTGGGGCGGCCGGGGAAGGGTGACGTACGGGTCCGGCCCCGGGTCGATGGGGTCGGTCGGCAGGTCGTATTCCTCCAGGTATTCGAGGGACCGGCCGATTCCCCCGCGCCACTTGTTCGCCACGGCGTCGACGACGTAGGACAGCAATTCGGTGGGGACCATCCGGCCGAACGAGATCGTCCACAACCGGCGTCCCGGGTCGAGGTCGGAGGTGATCCTCCACAGCGTGTCGCCATCACCGTCGGGGTCGCCGTCCGGGAGGGAACACAGGGTCAGGAGGCCATCGGGTGACGTGCTGCGGAATCCGGTCGTCTCCGTCCCCTCTACGTCCGTCCAGCCGGTGAGGAGGTTCCAGACACGGTCGTGCAGCTCCCAGCCCTGTCCGGCACGGCCCAGCGGTACCGGGATGTCGTCCGGGTCCTCGAACGGGATGTCGTCGATCGGGTTGTGGTAGTTCACGGACGTTTCTCCTCGTCTCGGCCGGAACAGCCGATGTCGGTTGCGGGTCCGATGTCCCGGGCCGGTCTGCCGGCCCGGGACACCTTTCGTGCGCTGGGGAGTCGTCGGCGAGGGGGGTCAGTCCATGACGCCGAGGTCCCCCGTGCGCAGACGGCGGGCAACCTCCCCGGCCTTCACTTCGCCGGGCCAGTGCCCCTGTCCAACCGGCTCGCAGTGCAGCGACGAAGTCCAGGACCAGCCCTCGCCGAACGGGTTGGTGAGGATGACTTCACCCCCTTCGGGCAGACCCAGGGCCTGCGGGTCGACGCGCGCGGCCCAACAGTTCCCGCCGGTGGGGATCACCTCGGCGTCCAGTCCCACGCCGCGCAGCGCCGTGACCATCACCTCGGCGAGTTCCTTCTCGGACCTCGGTTCCTCGTCCGTGGCGTCGGACTTGCACGAGGTCAGGAAACCGGCCATGGACACGGCGAGACGGCGCAGCAGTTCCGGCGGCGGGTTGTCGCCGACCTTGACTCGCGTGTCGCCGTCCGCGCGGAGCATGTCGTCGGCGGCTTCGTAGACGAGCACGGTCCAGGTGGCCCACAGACCGTCGGGGGCCGGCGCGTGCTCGGCGACCCGTACGAAGATCTCGCCGTCCGCCATGCGCGCGGTCCCGCCGAGCGTTGTCTCGACGGTTTCGAAGGAGAGTTCGATGCCGGTGTGGGTCAGAACGAGGTGGGGCCTGTTGACCTCGACGAACGCGGGTTCGAGGGATGTGGTGGGGGTCATGACGTACCTCCGTTGCAGGGGTGCCGGGGGCTGGGTGGCGCGGGGGTCGGTTCGGCCCCGGAACGGGTCGGGGCCGAACCGGTGGCGGTCAGCGGCGGCGGGGCTGTCGGCCCTCTGTGGTCGCGGTCAGCCAGTGGGCGATCTCGTCGACGAAGCGCGACCAGCCGGAGAGGCTGCCTCCGCTGTGGATCCAGGGAGCGTCGGTGTCCTTGTCCGTGTCGGTCATCCCGACCGCGCGCCACCTGTGGACGTCGGCGGGGGACTCCGGCAGGGCTCCGGTCTCCGTGCCGTCGGTGCCGACGTAGACCGTGCGGGAGCCGTTCTCCACCCGCAGGAGACGTCCGACCCCCTCGTGGTGCTGCTCCAGTCGGATGACGAAGCCGAGGTTCCGGAAGGACGTGATGACCTGCGTGTACGGAGCGGGGGTCAGGGTGAGGCCCCAGCGTGCGCGGCTGTCCGAGGGCATGATTCGCATGGAGACGGAAAGGTGCGTCAGGTCGTCCGGCGAGCTCATCGTGGCTTCGCCGATGCCGAGGGCGTCGAATGTCCACCCGGCGGCTTCGAGGGTCTCGAACACCTCAGCCATGCGATTCGGACGCGTGACGTCGTCGACGGACGTCAAGGCGATCTCGTGCTGGCGATCCCTCCGGATCCACTTCATGTCGACGTCGCCCAGCAGGTTGACGAACTTCTCCGCCGCCGCATCGAGGTCATCGGAGAGGCGGAAGGAGCGCGGGACGGTGCGAGCAGACATGGTGATCTCCCTTGATCGGGTCGATGCGACGCGGGGCACGGCGGTGACGGTGCGGCGCGGGAGGATTCGACGTCTCGGAACGCGCGGTCCTGCGGGTTCGGCGTCGGACGGAGCCCCGCTTGGCGGGGTTTTGGTTCGCGGATGCGTGGGGCGAAATCCCTTGGGAGCCAAGGGATTTCCACTGACCCCAGAATACTTAATCTCTTGTTTTTACACAAGGGATTGAATCGGTTTCGTCGGTACTCGTTCGCCCGTTACGCTCGCCTGCGGTCCGCAGGAGCCGGCTCGCGCCGCCGGCTCCTGCGCGTCCCGGACGGCCTACCGCAGGCTGCTCTGGCCGAGGTGGGGATAGAACGGCTTCGGTGGCGTATCACGCATGAGATCGAGCGGATACGTGGACGGGTAGGGGTCGTCCGGCTGCCACCCGTCCGTCCACGACACCACCGCACGGTCGCGGAAGCGCATCGTGATGACCCCCTCGCGCCCCCGGGACGAGTAGATACGGGTGTGTTCCACCAGATGCGGGAACGGGGCCGGCCCCTCGTCCATGACCTCGGCGGACATGCCTTCACCGGGGTGTTCTGCCAACAGGATTGCCGCCTGCTGTTCGGCGATGGCGCGCTCGGCAACGTTGGCCGTGTACTGGGGCGTTGAACAACGCTGGGTGCAGATCAGGTGCCCGACGTAACCCACGTAGAAGCGCGGGAAACGTCGGTCCCAGTCGTCGACCGTGGTCGCGCACTCCAGACGAGTATCGCGTCCCATCCTGTCCCAGTGGTAGACGGTCGTGGCCCTGTTCTCCTCCGCCCACTGGGCGATGAGAGCGCGAGCGTGAGCGCGGTCGGTCGCCTCGTGATACTCCGCCGAGTCCGCGACCGCTTCGTGTGCGCCGGGCAGGATGCGCCACGGGCCCGACCCGGGCGGCTCCTGCACGGTGAACGAGATCAGCTGTAGCGCCCTACGCGGGACGACGATCCAGATTCCCGGACGGTGCGAAGTCCACCGCTGATCGTCGTTGGCGGCCGGCGGAGTGGGGAGAGTCTTTCCCGTCATGGCGAACGCTCCTGTGATGTGTGCCGCGGGGAAGGCAGCGGCTCGGCGTGGGCGATGCGATGCGTCATGGGCGCGCCGGAGGACGGGTCCGGCGTCGGTGCACGGTTCCGACGCCGGACCGGTTCGGCAACGTCGTTCGGGCGACACGGCCAGGAGCACGCTCCCTGTCGCCGCGCCGGACCGGATGCCTACCGCAGACGGCTCTGGCCGAAGTGGGGATGGAACGGCGCGGGCTGCGTGGTGCGCATGAGGTCCAGCGGATAGCCCGACGGGTAGCTGTCACCCCTTTGCGGACCGTCCAGCCACGACACGACCGCAGAGTCTCGGTGGCGAATCGTGATGACCCCCGCGCGTCCCGCCACCGAGTAGAAACGGGTGCCCTCGGCCAGGTTCGGGGATGGGGCGCGTCCCATGTCCTTGACCTCGACCCACATCCGGTCGTGCCGGTGGCTCTGGCCCAGGATGATCGCCGCCTGCTGTTCGGCGATTGCCCGTTCGGCCACCGGGCGCGTGGTCAGCACGATCGAGCGGCCGAAACCGGTCGTCTGGTGGCGCACGTAGAAGCGGGGGAAGCAACGGTCCCAGTCGTCGACCGTGGTCGCGCACTCCAACCGACGGATACCGTCCTGCGCGTCCCAGTGGTAGACGGTCGTGGCCCTGCTTTCCTCGACCCATCGGGCGATGAGCGCGCGGACGTCCGCGCGGTCGGTCGCCTCGTAATACTCGGCCGAATCCTCGATCGTGGCGTGTGCTCCGTGAAGGACGCGCCACCGGTCCGAGCCGGTGGGCGCCGGCTCGGTCACCGTGCATACGACCGGCCGCAACGCCCCGACCGGGACGACGAGCCAGGCCCCGGGGCCGCGCGGGATCCAATTGTCGTCGTTGTCGGCCGGCGGGATGGAAAGCTTCTCCGTCATGAGGAACGCTCCTGTGGAGTGCACCGCGCGGACGCGGCGGATTCGGGCGATGAGGGGTTCGAGGACCCGCGAAGGGTGACCGGGGTTGCGGTCCGGGGCGCGGTCGGGAGCGGTGAGGCTCCCGACCGCGCGGCGCCGGACGCCGTGTCGCTAGAGGCTCTGTCCGGGCAGTGCGGCATGGATCGCGTAGGCGATGTCCTGCCGTGAGGGGATGCGGGGCAACTCCACCCGGACACGCCTGCCCTGTGCGTCGGTCCTGGTGATGGGCCGGCCGTCGATGGTGATGCGCCACCAGCCGTGGCAGTCGTCCCACGAGTGGACGCGCCCGTTGTAGAACTGCCTCGTCACGCGCACCACGTGTTCCGCGTCGTCCGCGCCCTGGATGCCGTACTCGACCCACCAGCCGTTTTCCGGCTGGAGCGTGGGGAGGAACCCGTATTCCTCGTACCGCGCTCCCAGGAGACGACGGCCGCGCGCGTGGAGGGCCCGCGCGATCTCCAGCGCCACTTGGTGCGTGCCGAGCATTGCTCCGGTCGCGCGCGGGAATCCCGAGCATGCGCGCGTCATCGGGGGATGCACGATCGCATCGGCGGACACCTGCCGTGCCGGCGTGTCCGAAGGGTTGTCATCGGCCGACGCATCCGCCGGAGGGTTCTCCGGGTCCGTGTCCGGCGACTCGTCAGCCGGCGTGGGCGGGCTGTCCGGGACGGCCAGGAAAGCCCCGGTCGGCTGCCACATGGGGCCGTCGTCGAAACCGTCCGACCACCAGACTCGCACAAAGGTTTCCGGCTGGTACCGCCCTCCGTGCGCGGACGTGACCTGCCCTTCGAGAACGACACCCACCCGTTCGTCACCGGTCACCAACCCTCCGGTGTCCTTGATGACCTTGTCTCCGACAGCGAAGACGTGCGCCTCGCGCTCACGTGCCACGTCGCACGGGTCGACGACCCTGACGTCACGGGCGAAGCACGGGAGGCGGCCCCAATCGCCGTCCCACAGAACGGTCAGAACGTCCCCGTCGCGGCCGGTCCGATCGCAGGCCACGACCGTGCCCCGCTGGACGATATTCCGGGACCCCATGCCTTCGGTCATTTCGGGATGGTCGATGCGACGCTCGACCCGCGTGCCCTCCGTTGCCTGCGCAGCCTTCATCACGGACCTGTACAACGCGTCGCCGTACACGCTCCATTCGCTGGCGAAGTCGTAGCCGGCGCCGGCCGCGACGTCCCGCACGAAATCGGCCGGCACGTCCGCCCCGGTCACGACGGGCGAAGAGCGGTAGAGCGCGCCGTACAGTTCGGTTTCCCGCGTCACGGTGCCGTGCCCGCAACCGCAGTCCAGGGTCACGGAGCCTTTCGCGTCCCGCGCGTCGACCTTGACCCACGCTGCGGTGTGGTCGCAGTCCACCGGCGTGGGTCGCTTCGGGAAGGTCCAGTCGCGGCCGGCCACGAAGTCGCGTACGACAGCGGCGCGTTCCGCGTGCGCGGCGGCAAGCGCGTTGCCCTCACGCCAAGTCGACGCGACTCCCACGAACGCACCGTCTACGTGCGTCACGGACCATTCGTCGCGCTTCCAGTCGGTTTCCACGTTGTAGTCATCCGGCGTACTGCCGGCACCGAGCACGGGCAGTCGACCCTGCGCGTGACGAACGGCGAGCGCCTGGCCTTCGATCATGTCTCCCGTGCGAGCGATCACAGCGGCTTCGCTACCCCATGAGCCCTTGCCCGCGTGGATCACGAGCCGGTTGTCGGGAGCACCCGAGAGCACCGAAACTTCGTAGGGGAATTCCTCCTGCGCGATGGTCACCGTGACCAAGATCGTGTTGTTGTCGCGACGCGTCGACGTCACGGCTGCGACGGTGCGCAGGTACTCCCACGCGGCAATCTCGCGCGTCCCGCCGGACGCCACGCGCGGGTCGTCCTCGCTCGGGTCCCATGCCTGCCAGATACCGCCCCGGACCGACTCGACCCGGAACACCCGGGCACCCTTGGGGTAGACACCCATGACCGGACGCGCGTCCTTCTTCGGACGCTCGTACACGTCGAACGTGACGCACTCGACACCGGTCCGAACGCCCTCGAACAAATACCGCTCGCGCGGGAACGACGGGCACACGTGCGGATCACTGGCAGTCGGTTGCGCCGGAATCAGGCACTCGACCGTTTCCGGCGCCCGGTCCGGGAACGGCGGGGCGAACAGCCCCAGCTGTTCCGCGTCGTTCGCGTTGCCCTTGCTGACAACCTCGCATCCCTCGATGCGGTGCGAGTGCCTGTTCATGGGGACCGTGAACACGCGCGCGACCGGACGGCCGTTCTTGTGCTGGACCACTACGGCGGAGTCACGCCCGTACGCCTGCACGTCCTCGCACCAGACCTGACCGGTGTACCGGTCCCCCTCGTGGATCCACTCCACGTGATCCCCCGGAGCGAACGGGGCAATCTCGTACAGCTTCTTGCTCGTGGGGATCCTGCGTCGTTTGGCGCCCCGGCGCGGCATGCTCACGTATCCCGGAAGCTTCACGGGCGTGCGCGCGACAATCGCTGCGCGCGCCTTGCGCAGCATCGCGGTGTGTTCGGCGAACCATTCGGAGATCACGATCTCGGCGGAGTCACGGTCGGTTGCGGTCCGGAAGTCGTCACCGGAACGGATGACCGACCGACGGCCGAACATGATCCGGAACCCGTGGTCATCGGAGACGTCGACCGTGAACACCGATCGCGAACCCTGGATCCCCACGATCCAGCGCGGTTCGCCGCTGCCGGCCGCCTCCCAAGTCTGCGTGTTCGACTCGATCATCGCGGTGTGTGCCATGATGAAACCCGCTCTCCCGCTGTCTGTAGCAGCGCTAGGGCAGAGGAAGCCGGCTTTAGCGGGCCGGCCCCTCCGAGGCACCGACGTTCACGCGTCGGTGCCTCACTGGTTTTCGGGGTGCTGGTCGCCCGTCGGTTCGGTCCCGGGAACATCACGGGACCGAACCGACGGAACGACGCGACGCCTATCGGGTGCCGGACGAGAAGTACTCGTGCACCAAGCGCCGTACCTGATGCAATCCGCCGCTCTCGGGCCGGCTGTCGATCTCGTGCCGGATCATGCGTTGCAGGGTGTAGAGCGCGCGGTCCCGGATCCGGTCCGGCGCGATCTCGAAGTACTCCAGCAGGCACAAGTAGCCGTAGGTCGTGGCCAATTGCCCGGGGGTCATCTCGCGCAGGGTCCAACGGGTGTGGTGCGTGTCGTACGGCCCGTCGTCGAGGCTCGTGTAGGTGAAGCGCTCGCACAGGGGAAGCAGGTGATCCAGTGCCGCTTCGGCGGTAGGCGTCATCGGCTTTTCGATCGTGATGGTCGCGACCATGGGGGTTGCTCCTTTGCCGTCTGTAGCGACGTAGGGGAAACCGGCGTTAGCGCACCGGCTGTTCAATGCGATCCAGGGGCGCCGGTCCGGCTCCGGAGTCGTCACGGAGCCGGACCGGCACGCGGTCAGCGACGCGTCGGGAACGGGTACACCCGTACCGGGCGCAAATCCCCGTACAGCGCGTGCAACAAGCGCTGATGCCCCAGTGTGGTGGGGGAGTACTCGACGTCCGGGATGATCACACGGTCGCGATCCTCGTGGTCACGCTCGGGCAGAACCCACGCGATCGGGGTCTTGTAGCTCATGACCGCGTAGAAAACTTCGTCCCGCTGCTTGCGGATCAAGGTGCACCATTCCTCGGGAAGCCGGCCCAACGTGTCCGGCATGCCGAGGATCGCGCGGAAGCTTCCGCCCGTCTTGAACGGCTCCCGTGCGGCAAGCGCCATGGTCACACGCTCGCTGTGGGTCGGGAACGTGGGAACGCGCTTGACGTCGGTGTCAACCGTCCGGATGCGCGTTCCGCGCGGAATCGCCAGAGTCATTGTCGACTCGCTCTCTCGCTGTCTGTAGCAGCGCTAGGGCCGAGAACCGGGCGTTAGCGCGCCCGATTCTTCAAAAGGTTTCGGTGTTAGCGCACCGCCACCTTTAATACCGGCAAGTTCCGCCGGCCATACCAATGCGGATCGGAATTCGAATCCCTTGCCCGCTGTTCCTTCTTGGTATGTATCCATCTTACGAGAGAATCCCGGAATTGCACCCGTCGAATCCGACGGAATATCAGTGAATTCATCTTCGAATTTCAGGAAAACGATACCATGGGACGAGGCATTGCAAACCGCAAGGCATATTTGATCATCGAAATGGTGAATGCATTTCCCGTCGCGTCGATGCCCCTGCGTCCCTACGCCCGCCATCGGCCGGCGGTAGGCGTGCGCCGGCGGATCCTCCAATCCCGAGAGCTCCACCGATTGGCCGAGTCTCACCAGCTTGACCCGAATCGATCACGACCCGCGATGATCACGAACCGAAGCGATCTTGAACCCAAACGATCATGGTCGAAGTCGATCACGGGGGCGTGATCATGGAGTTACCGAAGCCGGGGGGTGGGCCAGCGAGAGTGTCGGGTCTGTCCACAGGGCGAGGAACAGCGGAAGCGGAAAGCAATCGCAGAGATCGGCAAGGTCCGGGTCAACGATGAGTCGGGCTCGCGTGGGCGGGTGGATTGGGGTTGTTTCTTTGAAACCCCATACCAGTCTGCGCCATTTCAGGTGGCATAAAGCCCTTCTCACCTGCGCTTACGTGCGCAAGGGGGGGGTCCGATCTAAATCGGACCCCCGAATGGACCCCCGAATGCGCCCCCGAATGGCGGGGGCAATGGCGCAGGGGATCGGGATGCTCGCTACCCGGCCCGACGCTCGCGCGCGTGCTGCTCCTCGGCGCCGTCCGCAGGTTCGCTCAGCAGGGCGAGGGTGGCGGGTTCGGGTTCGGCCTCGATGGCGGCCAGGGCCCGGCGCAGCGCGGTGAGGGTGCGGGTGGCGGCGTCGCGGCGTCCGGCGGCGAGTTGGAGGCGGATGGTGTGTTGGGCGAGTTCCTCGTTGGCGGGGTCGTCGGTGAGGGCGTCGTGGAGGAGTTCGAGGGCTTGTTCGGTGTGGCCGTCGGCGGCGTGGTGTTCGGCCAGGCGGACTCGGGTGTCGATGGCTTGGTGGGCCAACGCTTCGCGTGTTTCGTCGGCGAACGGGTAGGTCGAGCCGTCCAGGTAGGGGCCGCCGTAGGCCTTCAAGGCGAGGCTGCGGAGCGCTGCTCGGGCTTGTGGGTCGGTCTCGTGGGCGGCGTCGCGCAGGGCCGTGGTGAATTCCGCGAGATCGCTGGTTATTTCTCGGGGGTGCAATTTATATCGGTCGCCGGAGCGGGTGAAGAATTGGGCGGATCTCGGGCCTGTTCTACCGAGTAGTCGGTGGGCGGATCGGCGAATGTTGGCCAGTTCTCGTTTGGTGTCCTCCGGGTCGGTGGGCAGGTTCAGGCTGTCGGATATTTCCTCGACGCGTACTCCGTTGGGGTGGGCGGCCAAGAGTCCGAGGAATTCGCGTACGCCTTCCTTCAGGGTGGGTCCCAGGGGTACGGGTGTCCCGTCGACGTCGAGGCCGAACGGGCCGAGCACGCGCAGGCGCAGCGCCGGGCGGGGCGCGCTGTCCGTTGTGGGGCGCGGGGGTTCGGTCGCCGGCGCCGTGTGTTCGTGCTCGTCGGCGGGCGGGGGTTCCTCGGTCGCGTCGGGCGGCTCGGGGGCGCGGTCCTGGACGGGGTCCGGGCCGTCGAGGTCCTCCGGGGTGGCGGGTTCGGTGGTGGTGTCCGCGGGTTGCTCGGTGGGGAAGACGGGCTGGGCGTCGGGGTCGGCGCCTTTCTGCGGGTGCTCCGAGTCGTCGCCGGATTCGTCCGCGTCGGTGGCCGGTTCGGGCGTAGTCGGGGTGGGGCGGGTCGGGAGGGTGACCGGGACGCTGACCGAGGCGCGGCGGCCGGGGCCGGGGGTGGTGCGGGTCATCGTGGTGGGCATGCCGGTGGGGCCGGGTGGTGGTGTGCGCCGGGTGGTTCGGCGGGCGGGGTCGCGGAGTGGGCCGACCTTGACGCGGCCGCGGGCTGTGTGGAGCAGTGCGATCAGGTCCGCGAGGTGGTCCGGGGCCAGGTGGAAGAACCTGACGGGTGGGCCGACGGCGTGTTCGGATCGGGTGAGGGTGCCGTCGTCCTGGATGTGGCAGGTGGCGCCGGACCAGGGGCCCAGGGTGAGGACGGCGACGCCTCCGTCGGTGCCGTGGGCGGCGACGGACCGCAGGCGTGGGAGTCGGGTGGGGTCGGCGGTCGTGAGCAGGATCATGGTGGGTCGTGGTTCGGGTTCGTCGGGGTCGGTGTCGTCGGTGTTCTCGTGGTCGTGGTGGTGGCCGAGGATGTGGCGTTCGGCCTCGTCGAGGGCGTGGTCGAGGTCGTCGACGATCAGGAGTGGTGCCGAGCGGGTGGCGGTGGCGGGGTCGTAGCCGGGGAGTAGGCCGGCGGCGTCGTCCGCGGTGAGGACCAGGCGCACGGGGGCGGGTGCGGGGCGGGTGCGTTCGGCGGCGGTGAGGACGCTCATGGCCACGGCCCGGGCGACGCCTGTCGCGCCGGGTCCGGTGAGGCCGAGGCCTCCGCCGTTGGTGGCTTCCCACACGGTGATCTCGCGGCGGCCCTTGGCGCCGATGGTGATGGTTCCTGGGGGTGCGGGTTCGGCCGGGGTCGGGCGGCGGCGTGGCGGTTCCTCGGGGGCGGCTGTGCGGCTGTGTGGGGTGCTGTGTTCGGCTGTGGGGGTTGGGGGTTCGCGTGTTGCGGTGCGGGTCCACAGGTGGGCGTGCTGGGCCGCGCGGACGACTCCGTCGAGGGGTGGGGGGCCCGGGTCGTCGATGCGGTGTCGGCGTCGTCGGTGGGCGCGGGCGAAGACGAGCGCGGCCGCGATGCCCGCGGCGAGGGTGACGCCGATGAATCCGGCGGTGCCCACGTCGATGCCGACCGGCCGGCCCGATTCGGTGTCGTCGTGCTGGGGTGCCGGGGGGACGGTGGCGGGGGTGGTGCCGGTGGGTGGCGCGGTGGTGGGTGGCGCCGGTGGCGGTGTGAGGGCTTGGGGCGGTGGCGCCGGGATGGCGGGATCGCTGGTGGCGGGCGGCTGTGTGGTCTCGGGGGCGGCGGTCGGGGGTTCGGCGCCCGGGGGTGGTGTTTGGTTGTTCGGTGGAACGGGAGTCGTGGGTTGTTCTTGGGTGGGAGGTTCGTCGGTCGCGGGCGGGGCCGGGGCGTGGGGAGTGGTGGCGTCGGCGGGCAGGTGGAGGATCCAGCCGGGCTCGATGTGGTCCGGGTCGCTCAGGCGGGCGCCGTCGGGTTGGGGCAGGGTCTTGCTGAGTTTGTAGATCTCGGGCCAGCGCAGCGGGTCGCCCAGGCGGGCTTGGGCGATGTCCCAGAGGGTGTCGCCTTTGTGGACGGTGTGCGGTATCGGGGCTCCGGCGTCTACCGCCCGCGTGGCCGTGGGGCGTTCGTCCTTCGACGGCGACGTGGGTGTGTGGAGGTCCGCGACGGTGGCGGCCTGCGCGATTCCGGGTGGACGGTGTGTGTGCTGGGGCGCGGTGGGGGCGGCGACGGCGGTGCCGGTGCGCCACATCGCCAGGATGGTGAGCATCAGGCCGCCGACCAGGACGGCGGCGACCATGCGGTAGGCGGGCAGCTCGGCCAGGTGCGCGGCGTGCGCGGCGCGGGCTCCGGTGTCGGCGGCCAGGGCGGGCAGGCGGCGGGCGTACCACCAGAGTTCGCCGACGATGTTGAGGACGAACGCGCACCAGCAGATCCAGGCGACGACGGCCAGGAGTCGAATGAGGGTGTCGTCCTCGAGCGGTTGGGAGAGGTTGTCCCAGGCTTGGCTCGGTGAGCCCCATCCGTCGTCGTGGCGCCAGGGGTTCGGGTTGCCGACGAAGCGGACGAGCAGCCACGGGATGCCCACCGTGATCACGGCCAGGCCGGCGGTGCCGAACAGCAGGCGCAGGCCGGCGCCGGCCGCGTGCAGGACACGGCGCGGTCCGGTGGAGTGGCGGGTCGAGGTCATGGCGTGCCCCCTGGGCGGGAGTCGTTTTTGGTGAGGACGCCGCGCTGCGCCTCGGCGGTGGCCGTGGCGGTGACCGTGATCTCGGAGACCCCGGCCAGGGTGAGGATCTGGGTGCGCTGCTTGTGGGTCACGTTGACCGTCACCCGGGCCCCGGCGACGGTCGCTGTCCCTCGATACCCGGCTGCGGCGAGGGAGTTCAGGGCGGCTTGTCGGCCTTGTGCGGGGTCCACGGCGGTGGGGCCCAGTCCGCGGGCGGCGGCCAGGTCGAGGGCCTGTGCGCCGGCTCGGGCGGCTTCCTGAGCGGCGTCGAGCGCGTCCGTTTTCGCCGCGAGAGCGAGGCCGCCGTCCAGGACGAGGCCGGCGCACAGCATCAGGCCGGCAATCAGGACGGCGACGAACGCGGTGATGCGGCCTGTGTCGCCGGTCGGGTCCGCCCGGCGCATCCGTGCGCGGAGGCTTTGGGCGCATGCGGCGGGGAGGTTCATCGGGAGCTCCCGGTGGTGCCGCGGTGGGTGTCCACGGCGGAGGTGGCGGTCGCGGCCAGGGTGCGGCTGCCGGGCATGCCGGAGGCGGTGACGTCGGAGAGGTCGACCGTGCACCTGACCGTGACCCTCGCGACGCCCCCGGGAGCGAACGCGGAGACGTCGACGCTCACTCCGAGGTCGCGGCAGGACAGACCGGCCGAGTCGAGTGCGCTGCGCGCGGTGCTCTCCGCGCGGCTGCGAGCGGTGACCGGGTCACGGGCCAGGGACGCGGCCCGCGCCGCCTGGTGCGCGGCGTCCTTGACCTCGATCCTGTTCCCCGCCAGGCGTCCCGCGGCGACCACCAGCAACAGGACCAGGATCAGGAGTGGCAGGAGGATGGTGAGTTCGGCCGTGACCGACCCCGCGTCCGGCCGTTCTTTCACGTGCGCGATGCGGCGGTGTGCGTGCTCCAGGGCGCGGCGGGCTCGGGTCGAGGGCATTGGTCATCTCCCCGTGCCGGTGTCGGGCTTGAACGTGTCGACGGGGCCGGAGACGACGGCTTTGACCCTGGGGTGCATTCCGGGGACGACCGAGGCGCTGCTGCCGGTGATGACCACCCGCACGGTGGTGGTGTCCCGGGTCACCCGCACCGACGGGCCTCGGAGTGTGCTGCCGCCGATCGCGGCGAGGACCGACTCGGCCCGGGCCTGCCCCGAGGCTGCGGTGCCTCCGTCGGCACGGGCCTGGGCCAGGGCGCGTGAGGCGGCGGCCTGGGCGACGTGTTGGGCGTGCGCGGCCACGGCGAACTGCACGATGAACAGCAGGATCAGCATGAGCAGCGGCGTCATCACCGCCAGCTCGACGCTCACCCCGCCGGAGTCGTCGCGCAGCTTGGCGCGCACGCGCCCGAGGTTCCCCGGGGCGGGCTCGGGGCGCGTGGGGACGCGGCCCAGGTGGTGGGCCGGGGGTCGGGGGCCGGGGGGCGTGATCGTGGTGGACATGGGCGGTTACAGAAAGGCGGCGAACGCGTGGGCGACGAACGTGTGGGTTGCGGACACGGCGGTGTGGGTCGCGGCCTCGACGGTGTCCATCCCAAAATTGATCGAATTGGCTTTCGCGACGATCTTGTTCCGGAGGATCAGGAGCACCGCGATCGCGATGGCCAGGAGCGTCGCGGTGACGATGATCGTCTCGGTGCTGTAGCCGTCGTCCTCGGTGCGCACCCGGCGCCAGAGCGCTCGGGCGGACGTCCCCGTGCGGGACTTGGCAGGCTCGCGGGTGGGGGTGCCGTCCTCGCACGGGGTCGTGTTCTCGTCCGGGGTCTTCATCGGTTGCCGTCCTTTCTTGCGTACGAGTCGTGCGTTCGCGGCACGGGTTTCGGGTGGTGTCTCCGCGGGGTTCACAGGCCGGTGGTCACCGCGCTGACGGCGGGATAGCCGATGAACAGCAGGAAGCCGGTGAACAGCACCGCCAATGGCAGCGTCATGCGTTCGGTCGCGGAGCTCGCCGCGCCCTGGGCGTCGGTGATCTGCCGGGTGCGCATGCTGACGGCCTTCGAGTTCAGCGAGGCCCGCACTTTCGCGCCCTCGGATCCGGCGAGGGCGACGGTCGCGGCGAGTTCCTGGAGTTCGCGCACGTCGAGTTCCTCACCGAGGCGGGCCAGGGGCTCCCAGGGGGCGGTCCTGGTCAGCGCCGCGGTCGCCAGGGCGCGGCGCAGTTGGCCGGCGGCCCAGCCGCGCGGGACGGACGCGGCGTCGTTCAACGCCTGGTCCACGCCGGCGCCGCCCGCGAGGGAGACCACGGTGAGGTCCAGGAAGACGCTGAGGGCGTGGCGCATCTCGGCGCGGCGGGCCCGAGCCTTGGACCGGACGTCGGCATCCGGGGCGAGGAACAGGGCGGCCCCGAGGAACACGGCGGCCCCGATGGGGAACACGATGCCGCCGTCGACGACTCCCCCGGCCGTGAGCAGGGTCAGGAGCAGCGGGGGGAGGATGACGCCGGCGACGCCGGCTGCGGCTTTCTCGGCGAGGTGGCGCTCCACACTGCGGCCGAGCACCTGCAGGTCGCGGCGCAGGCCGGCGTTGGGCAGGCCCAGGGCGAGGAGGGCGGGGACGAGGACGCGGCCGGCGCGTGCGGACCAGCGCTCGTCCTCGGCGGCGGTGATGGGCGCGGGTGTCGCGGGGCGGTGCAAGGCGGCGAGGGCGTCAGCCAGGGGGATCCGGGGTGGGAACGCGCCTTTGAGGGCCATGAGGATGCCGGTACCGGCGAGGGCGCCGAGGAGTACGGCCCAGGTCACGAGGGGATCGCCTCCCGGGTCGTGGTGGAAGTGGTGGGGTTCTGGAGGAGGCGGGCGGGTGCGGGGATCGCGGCGATTTTCGCCATCCAGACGAATGCCAGTCCGAACAGGCCTCCGACGCCGGCCAGGACGATCTGTCCCGTTCCGGTGTCGAACGGATCGAGATAGGTGCGGTTGAGGAGGACGAGGCCGGCGGCCATGGTCAGGGTGGTGGCGACGACGATGCGCACGCTGGTGTGCACACGCGCGCGTTCCGCGTCGATTTTGAGACGCATGACGACCTGCTCGCGGGCGGCTTCGGCCAGCGTGCCGAGCAGGGCGGCGAGTTGGCGTGCCTGGCGTTCGGCGGCCAGGACCAGCGCGGTGACGACGAGGTCGCAGGTGGGATCGTCGACGTCGTCCGCGAACGCCCGCAGCGCGTCCGGGAGTCGCTCCCCGGCGTCGATCCGCCCGGCCAGGGCGCGCACCGGCCCCGCGAGGGCGGTCGGCGGCGCGGCGGCGGTGGCGCGCAGGCCCTGTTCGAGGCCGGCGGCGGCGGAGAGGGTGTCGCGGAGCATCTCGGTCCACACCGCGACCGCCTCGATCCGCTCGGTGCGCTCGGTCGCTCCGCTGTCCGGGGCGACGATCCGGGGTACCAGCAGCACGGCGATGGTGGTGAGCAGTCCGCCGACGGGCCAGCCGGTGAGCACGCCGGCGACGATGCCCGCGACCACGGCGCCGATCACCAGGCGTTGGTGACGCAGGATCTCGCGCATCGCGAGCAGCCAGCGGGGGGTGGGTGTGGGGTGGGTGTCGGCTTCCGGGCGCACGGGGGTGCCGCGCCATCCCGCCGCGGCCAGGACGACGCCGCCCGCTGCGGCCATGCCCAGCAGCCCGCACAGCAGCACCGTGGCGTTCACTGGTGGCCTCCCCATCCGGCGCCGGGGTAGCCCCCGTTTCCGGGTTGCCAACCGACGCGGGCGAGGCGCGCCGCGGTCTCCGCGCGCACGGGTGTCGCGGGCACGGCGCGCATGTCCGGACCGGGGCGGTAGACCTCGTTGGAGACGACCTGGGGGCCGTCGGCGCCGACGATCTCGCGGACGGAGGTGACGACGCGCCGATTGTCGGTGGACCAGCCGACGTGGACGACGACGTCGACGGCGGCCGCCACCAGGAGGTTCGTCGCCTCCATGGACAGACGTTCCGGGGATTGGGCGGCGTATGCGGCGAGTTTGACGAACACCTCGGCGGACGTGCTCGCGTGGATCGTCGACAGGGAGCCGTCGTTGCCCTGGGACATCGCGTTGCACGCGGGCACGACCTCGGACCCGCGGATCTCGCCCACGATCACCCGGTCCGGCGCCATCCGCAGCCCTTTGCGCACGAGTTCGGCCTGGTCGACCTCGCCGACACCTTCGAGGTTCGCCTCACGGGCCTGCATGGCGACCACGTCCGGGTGCGCCTTCTCGTCCCGTTCCAGACCCAGCTCGAACGTGTCCTCGATCGTGATCAGCCGCTCGTGCGGCGGGATCTCGGACACCAACCCGCGCAACAGGGTCGTCTTGCCGGTGTTGGTGCCCCCCGCGACCAGGATGTTCATGCGGGCCCGCACCAGGGCGCCCAGCAACTCCTTCAGGTCGCGGTCGAACACCCCCAGGCCCTCCAGGACGTCGAGGGTCACCTTGGGGAAGCGGTGCCGGCGGATCGACACCGACACCCGCGGCGTCAGGAACATCAGCGCGAACAGGCGGCTACCGTCGGGGAGTTGCAGGTTCAGGCTCGGCTGGGTGCGGTCGATACGGCGCTCCTCCGCGCCCGAGCGCGCGGCGACCGTGCGCAGCAGCTCGACCAGCTCCTCGTCCGAGCCCACGAACGGCTCGACCCGCTCCTTCCGGCCGCCCGCGTAGGTGACGAACACGTGGTCGTAGCCGTTGCAGTTGATGTTCTCGATCTCGGGGTTCTGCAGCAGTCGCTCCAAGCCTCCGAGTCCGAACAGGCCGTCGACGACCAGACGGGTCACCCGGGCCTCGGCGAGTTCGTCGAGGGGGGCCCGTCCGGCCTGGAGTCGCGCGGAGGTGTCGGTGGCCAGTTCGGAGGCAAGGAGCCGGCGGACGGTCTCCTCGCGTTCGGCGACCGTCTGCGGGGGCCGGCCGGCGTCCTCCAGGCTCTGGGCGTAGGCGGTCATCCGGGGACCGATGCGCTCGCGCAGCGCGGCCGCGTACGCCTGCTCGTCGCTGCCCGGTGTCTGCTCGTAGCCCGCCCACGGCAGGTGGGCGGGGTCCTCGGGGGTGCTCATCGGTGCGTTCCCTTCTCGGCTCCGGTCGGGGGTACCGCCGAGGGCGGTAGGGGGGTTCGGGCGATGGGGAGTTCGACATGACGGCGCACCTCGCGGATCAGCTCGTCCATCGCCGCGCCCAGGGTCCGGCGGCCGCGTCGGCGGCGCAGCGGGGTCCCGTGTCGGATCGCGTCGACCGCGTCGGGGTCCCACGGCAGGTGTTGCACGCGGTCGAGCCCCAGGTTCCGGGCGATCTCCGCCATCGGATACGGGCACGGGCCCACCACGGCCAGGCACATCCACGACGCGGCGGCCTTGAGGTCCTCGATCCCGGCGGCGACGTGCGCGAGCGCGTCCACCCCGCCCCGGCAGACCAGGACGAGGGCGTCGGCCGCACCCGCCCACGAGGACTCGACCGCCCCGAGCCGGCCGACGTCGACGACCAGGACGCCCGAATCGGCCGCCTCGTTCGAGGCGCGCACCGCGGCGAACGATGCACGGGCGAGGAGCTCGCTGCCGGCGCGTGCCTGCGCCGCGCTCGCCGGAGCCGGCACCAGCAACGCGCCCGATTCCGTGAGGGGTTGGGCCCAGCGAGCGATCAGGTCGCCCGAATCCGAGTCGTGGCGCACCGATGCGGCCAGGTCCAGGAGACCGGGGGTGTCGGACAGGCCGCGCCACGCGGCCGCGTCGCCGCCCGAGGGGTCCGCCTCCAACAGCAGGCGGGCCGCGCGCTCTCCCGTCCCGGACGACTGGGCCGACCGGGTCCGGGAGTCGTCCGTGCCTTCAGCGTCGGGCCATTGGGTGGCCAGTGCGAGCGCGGTCGTCGTGGCCCCGGGGGCGCCTTTGACCGAGGCGACCACCACCATCCGGCGCATCACGGCACCTCGGCGGTCGTCGCGGGCAAGACCACCAGGCGCGGCTCGCGCATCGCCGTTACCACCCGCGACGCCGGAATCTCCACCAGCAGACTCACCGCGAAATCCTGCGTGTTGGCGGCGGCACCGCCCACGGTGACCACGGTGGCCACCACCCGCGCCGCCGGCGGCTCGGAAGCCGGAGCGGTACCGGCGGCCGCGGCCGGCTGCGCCGCCTCCATGACGGCCACACGCTGACCCTCGCGCAACTGCGCCGGCGCGCCGCCCGGCTTGATCGACACGGACACCACCGCCCGCCCCGCCGGCGGGAACGCCTCGGTTTCGCCGAGGAACGAGCGCTGCAGCAGCGCTCCCGCCTCCAGCGGCACCAGGGCGACACGGCCGACGACCTGCGCCCGGTCGCCGTCGCGGAACAGGCCGAGTCCGCCGTCCTCGGCCACCTGGACCCGGCGCAGATCCCCGTCCGCGATGACCTGCCCGGCCGGGACCGGCCGGGACAGGGCGAGCACGGTGTGCCGGTCGCCCAGGCGCTGCGCCAACAGCGCGAACACCAGGCCGGCGACGACGACCAGCGCGATCCCGCCCCACAACCAGCCGCGCCTGCGGCGGCGTTCGCCCACCGCGGCCGGGGGCTTCTTCGCCGCGCCGCGACGCACCTCGCCCGACGGCGTCCGCGCGGTGGAACCCCGCGCGCGGCCGCCGTTGAGGCCCGTGCGTGCAGCCGAATCGGGCATGGGGGTACCCACAACTCGCCTCCCATCAAATGTCCGGTCGAGCTTCCGAGTTGACGTCGCGTCAGGAATAGGGGGTCAGGAGCGGTAGTTCACGACGACGGCCTGGACCTCGGCCACCCGTGTGGTGATCTGTCCGGTGGTCTGCATGCCCGGCACGACGCCGGTCTGTCCGGCGCCTGCCCAGGTGACCGTCCACGAGATCGTGGCCGACACCGCATACGCCGCACCCGGCTGCGTCGCCGATGAACGCGTATAGGTGTGCCCGCAGTCCGGGGAAGCGGAAGCCGGGGCGAACCGGGTCGAGTACGCCGTGCCCGGCCCCGCGCAGGTGACGGTGGACCCGTCGCCCATCGTCCACAAAACGCGCTGCGGGGTCGCGGTCGCAGTCACCGACACTCCGGGAACCTCGGCTGTCGCCGACACCGGCGCCCACGACGCGGGATCGATCCACAACCAACTCGGCACACCCACGATCTGCTCACCGACCGGATTCGTCGCGATCACCGGCGACGGCAACTGGAGTTGCGACACCGCCGTCTGCGCGACCTCCTGCGGCGACGGCGGGGCAGGTGGCGCGGGCTGACCGGGCTGGGCCGGTGGCACAGGCGCGTTCAACCCGGGGATGGGCATCTTGGGCAGCTTGAGATCCGGCGCCTGTGGTCCGGGCCCGGCGGGGTTGTGACCGGTCCCGACCGGAGTCGTGGTCTGGCCCCCGCCGCCGGGTGTGCCCGTTCCGGGGTTGCTGCCGGCGCTCACGGTGCACTGCGACCCGTTGCAGGTGACCTTTCCACTTCCGCCGTTGGTGGTGCCGACGATGTCATCCGCGAACGCCTGGCCGCAGTTTCCGGCGATCAGCAACCCGAGGGCGGCTCCCAGCACGAGGGAGCGGGGCATCAGCATGTGCCCACCCCCTCAATGCTGAGGTGGGTAACCCTCCAGCCAACGGCAGTGCGCGTCACCGTGGCCTCGGCCCGGTGATGGCCTCCCGGCACGTCGTCCGCCAACTGCCCGTCGGACACTCGGTACTTCAGCCAGCGGGAGCTGTCAACGCAGTCCGCCACGGTAACCCGGTCTTCGGATTCCCCGACCACGCGCGGTGAGATTCCCGGCTCTCCCTTCGCCACGAGCCCCTTCTCCTTGTTGTCCAGGTTGCTCCCGACGAAATACGCCAGGGCGTCGTCGTGGGCGTACTTGCGCAGTTCCGGATCCTCGGCAGCGGAGGTGGCCGCTGCCTTCGTCGCGGCGGCCCACAGGTTCCGGTAGGTCGCGAGAGCCTCGGCCTGCGAGACCGGCGTCGAGGACGTTGGGCTCGCTGTCGAAGGCGGCGTCGTCTTCTTCGCCGTGGAGGAGTCACTCGAGTTGCATCCGGCCACCACGACCGACAGTACGGCCAGCCCGACGGCCGTCATCGTGCCCCGCATATCCCGTCCCTTTCCCCCGCCGACATGGCCCGGCTATCCGATTCGGTGATCACGCGGTCACGCCAGCGGATCACACATGGTCCCTGACCTGCAGAGAAAGCGGTAGGTCGTCGTAAGTGTCGCCGTTTGAGTGCCATCGTGATCATGCCTCCCTGATCTTGCCTATTTGATCTTGCGCTCTGCGACGTATCGGCTCCCACCTGCGAAAACAGGCTCGACGGACGTAATCGACAAGTGACAGGATGTAACGCGAGTGGCCAGTGCGGGTGTTGACATCGGAGGAAACCGCAAGTCGATTTTCGGACGCCACGGCGTGGGGTCGTGGCCATGTGGGGGGATGATCGTTGGACGTCGACGAGATACGTCGCGAGGACCTGAACCACCTGCTCACGACCTGCCGGGCCCGGATCGACCCGGTCGCCGTGCACCTGGGTCAGCGCCCCGGGCACCGCGGTCCGGGTCTGCGGCAGAACGATGTCGCGGCGTTGGCCGGAGTCAGCGCCCGCTGGTACGCCACTCTGGAACGTGGCGACCATGACGCTCCCAGCCCCGGGATGCTGCGCCGTGTCGCCGCGGCCCTGCACATGACCGAGACGGAACGCGAGCGTCTGTTTCTGCTCGCGGAGACCCACTGCGAAGGCCCGCGTCTTCGCCAAGCCGTCCCGGTCGAGCAGTATCGCGAGCTCCTGCGCCGGCTCGAACCCGGTCGGGCGGCACTCTTCGACCATGCGATGAACCTGGTCGACGCCACCGCCGACTTCCGCACATGGCTGGGCACCTCGACCGAGGGGCCGTGGGTCAACGCCCTGACGTGGGCGTTCGGTCCGGTCGCGGCGCAGCGTTTCGCCGACGTGGACCGGCTGCGGGACACGGCGGTGGCCGTGGCCCGGGAGTTGAGGGTTCGGCGGCCGTTCGACGTGGACGTCGCGGCCGCGTTGGAGGCGTTGCTCGCCCTGCCGGGCATCACTGCGCACTGGCACAGCCAGGACGCCGCCCTGGTCATGCCGGTCGCCGCCCACAAGGTCGTGGCCGAGGACGGCGGGGTTCACGAGATGCTCGCGACCACCACCCGACTGGCAGGTGGATGGTCCCTGTTCGTGATGTACGAGCCAACGGTAGCCGGCTGAGGCCCCGGGGCGCCAGGGGTGGACGGCATGAAGTGACCCCGTGCGCTGGGGGAGGCGCGCACGGGGTCACGGGTGGCCGCCGCGTGGGCGGGGCGTGGCGGCCGGGAGGGATGGTC
Source organism: Embleya sp. NBC_00896 (assembly GCF_045207785.1). NCBI lineage: Bacteria > Bacillati > Actinomycetota > Actinomycetes > Kitasatosporales > Streptomycetaceae > Embleya > Embleya sp. NBC_00896. The sequence continues at coordinate 287,778 of NZ_CP108778.1, read as the reverse complement.
AGGCGGCCCGGGGGCGGTAGGGGCGGACGACCGGCTCGTACGCGAGTCGGTGGTGGTCGGCGTGCGGGTCGCCGATCTCGACCCGCACGTCGGGACGCAGCGCCACGCAGTACCACTTGTCGTCGTATTCGGCCTTGCGCAGGTCGGAGGGGAGTTCGTCGAATACGACCAACCGGCTGTGGAGCCATTGGAGTGTGTGGCGAAGGGTTCCGAAGTCGAGCGCGGTCCGCCTGCCCCATGCGGCGCGAGTGCGGTCGCTGAGGCCGGAGAGGTCCACCTGTTCGTGCTTGAGGTCGAAGTCGAGGAGCGTCTCGCCGCGTTCGTCGAGGACACGCTTGGGATAGGTGTCCTCGTGGCTGTAGTCGTGGTCGTCGAAGACCGCCAGCAGCAGGTAGGCCGCTTCCGGCAGCGCCTCGGTGATGGTGTCGGCGATGCGGCGCATCAGGGTGTCGGTTGCCGTCCGGAACATGTCGTCGGCTGCTTCGAAGGTGTCGAGGCAGGGGGCTCCCTGTCGCGACAGCAGACGCGCGCCGCCGGCGGCGGTCACGGCCGTGGCCGAGATCGGCAGCCCGACGCGCACGTCCGGCACCCGGGGATCGAATCGGGGGAACACGCCGCCCATACGCCGCAGCCGGTCGAGGATCTCCTCGTGGCAGGCGCGCCGCGCGAGATCGAAGTCGCCCCAGTAGGCGCGCAGTCGCGGATCCGTGACAGCCGGGATCTCACCGTCGCGCAGCCGAAGGAGGGGACGCCCGAACGCGTCCACGACGTACAGGTGGGGGTCGAGGACCGGGTCGGGGTCGACATCGGGGACGGGCTCGTACGGGACGGCGAGGACGTGGGCGTCGGGACCGGCGAGGTGCGCCAGGGTGGCGGCATAGACGTCGGCCAATTCCCGCGCGACGTCGCCGGTCCGAACGTCGTGGCGTGCGGTGTGGCCGGCGAACGCATCGAGGTCGAGGTCGTGTGTGGTGGTCATCGTGCCTCCCCTTGCGATGGCAGTGTCGATGCACGGTCCGGCGCCCGGAGGGGCCGGGCGCCGGAGTTCTTCGTCAGCCGAGTCGCCCCGGCGGTACTGGCTGGAGCCTGCGGTGGCGGGTAGCCGGGCCCCACCCGAGCCGGCGGGGCTCGTGGAAGTGCTGCGCGCTCGCGTGGGGCGTCAGCCGCAGGCAATACATGCGCCCCCCGTACCCGGGGGCGCGGGGCAGGCGGTGTGCGCCTTCCGGGAGTTCGTCGAATCGGGCTCCCGCGCGGTGGAGGCGACGGATCGCCTCGACGAAGTCGAGATAGTTCGGGACGTGCCCCCACGCGAGGCGCAGGTATTCCGGCAGAGGGCCGAGGGCGGGATCCGGCATGTCGAACTCCTGCACGATGTCCCCGTCGGCGTCCAGCATGTGCACGAGGTCGATGTACTCCTCGTCCTCGCCGAGGCGGTGTTCGAGGGTGAACACGAGATAGTGCGCGCTGGCGTAGAACGCCCGCAGGGTGTCGCCCAAGAGCCGGGCGTGGGCGTCCGCCGTCACCTGGAATCGGGCCGTCTCGGCGTCGAGGTCGTGTTCGTTGGCGTGGCGGGCGTAGGGGTCGGCCCAGGACAGGCGCCGGCCGCCGGCCTCACGAAGGGCGTCGTCGCTCAGCGGCAGGCGTTCCCCACGCCGGGCCCGTGGGAGCCGGGGAAGGATCGCCCCGCCTCGACGCAGGGCATCGACGACCGTCAGCAACGACAAGGGGCAGTCCGGAAGCAACGGGTCCCAGAGGTTGAGGAGTTCGGAATCGGTGACGCGCGGGAGGTGGCGCTCCGCGATCCGCAGGACGACGTGGTCGTCGGGGTCGAGCACCAGGGGGCGGTCCGTGTCACCGGGGACGTGTGCGGGGTCCGGGTCCGCGTCCTGGGTCGGCATGAGCAGGGTGTGGGCGTTCGGACGCATGACGAGCAGGGTCCGTGCGAGCAGTTCGGCGAGGCCGTCGCCGGTGCTGTTGCGGAACTTCGTCAGCGCCGCGTCGTACGTGGCGATCGAGGTGGGGTTGACGCGTGTGGGCACGGGGTCTCCGGTGGGTTTGGCGGTTCTCCTCCGCGAATCCGTTCACCAACGACATTACATAGTCTATTACGACATCGCAATAGACTCATAAATTGACGTTCCACGGTTCGGGTAACGCCTTCGGTACCGCCGCAGGTCGGCGCCCGGGTAACGAAAGCGGTACCCGACACGGCTCGCGGTCCGATTCGGGTACCGCTTTCGTTACCTGCGCAGGTCACCCGCGTCGGGCCCGATGCCGTCAGGGCCGAAATCGCGCAGCCAGGCCGCCAGATGCACGGCCGTGTCCTGCTTGATCCTCAGTTGCCGGCGCAGCAGCCGTACGGAGGCGGGTTTCTCGTTGAGCGTGCGGCTGCGTTGGTCCACTCGCCAGGCCGCCGTGTACAGCTGCTCCGGATATCCGTCCCGGGGTGCCCCGGACGCGTCGGGTACCTCGTCGGGCGTCTGCGGCGCGCTCGCGAGCGCGTCTTCCTGCGGGTCGGCTTCCCGCGCGGGCGTCGGGAAGCCGGGGTCCACGGTGGCCGGGTACGAGGGGAACGGCGGCGGTGCCTGCGGTATCGCGGCACGGTGGGCGATCAGGGAGTTGATGCGGCGTCGATAGGCGGCGACGGCCTCGGCGAGGATCATCACCAGGATCGGCGGGATGGAATGCAGGATGATCCCCGCGACGTCCGGATCCCGCGGGACGCCCACGTGCCCGTCGGGCCACCACGACGTCCACGTGTTCATCGTGAGGGTGCTGACGCCGGTGTACCAGCGCAGCACCGCTCCCCACGCCGGGGGCCGGGCGCGGTGGACGGCCAACTTGGCGTCGGTGAGCAGCCCGGCCGCCAGGCCGAGGGCGACCATCGGGTCCAGGAGCCAGGCGATCGGGGTCGGCACGCCGTGCGCGACCGCGAAGCGGGTCACGTTCACCGCGGTGAACACCAGTGCCAGGACCGCGACCGTGACCAGGGCCGCCGTCAGTTGACGCATCAGGGCGCGGAGTTCCGCGATCTCGGCGGCGATGTCCCATCCGGGGAGGAGCGGCTGGGTGACGGTCACCTTCGGCTCGCGGTCGGTCGGGTGGCGCCGATGTAGTCGTTGCCGGGATAGCGGATGGGCCCCACGCGTACCGCGACGCCCGGGCGTGGTGCCTCGATCATCGTGTCCGGACCGATGGCCAGTCCGACGTGGTGCACGTTGCTGGGAGTGCCGTAGAAGACGAGGTCACCGGGCAGGATCGGGGCTCCGGCGGGCAGACGCGGCATGGAGTAGTACTGGTCCTGGGCGACGCGTTCGAGCTTGATGCCGGCGCTGGCGTAGGCGGCCTTGGTCAGTCCGGAGCAGTCGTAGCCGCCCTCGGCCGGGCCGTCGCCACCCCACACGTAGGGGGTGCCGATGGTGGTTCGGGCGAAGGCTATGGCCTTCGAGGCTGCTTCGGTGGGCCCTCCGATGCTCGGGGTCGCGGGTTCGACGGCGGTGTACGCGTCCGCCTGTTCCAGGACTTGGTTCACGTACCACGTCGCGTGGTTGTACGCGAAGATCGCCTTCCTCAGGTCGCGGCCGTCGCGGGCCCCCTCGGCGCAGAGCATGCGCGCGGCCGCCGGGATGGCGTCTGCGGGGTCGTACACGTTCGGTGTGCCACCGGGTTTGGTGCCGGGCGGGTTGTAGGTGTTCCACGTGGCGGAGATGAACTGCATCGGGCCCATCGCGCCGGACCCGTTCGCGCCGGATTTCACGCCGGGCAGAGGGCTGCGACCGTGGTCGGTCTCGACCTTGCCGATCGCGGCGAGCACGGTCCAGGACAGGCCGGGGCAGGTCGCGGCGGCCTGCTTGTACAGCGCCATGTACTCGGGTGGGATGTCGGCCTTCGCGCGCTCGCTCGCGTCCGCCAGGCTCGAGGCCGCGTTGACGGTGCCGGAGGCCGCGCTGCCGACCGCCTGCACAACACCCATGATCAGTCCCCCGGTGATCACGACCAGCGCGAGGAACGCCGCGGCGCAGCCGGCGCCGATCTTTCCGAGGATGCCCATCTCGTCATCGCGCCTCTCTGTGGGGAGTCGGGCCCGCGGCCGGGCCGACCGCGGATGGGGGAAGTGGTGGTGTCGGCGGCCAGGGCAACGCGCCGTGGGTCTGGGGATCGGTGGCGTCGGGGGTCCACGTGCCGGGGGCGACGGGTGCGGGGCCCGCTTGGGGAAACGCCTGACGCAGCCCGAGCAAGGTGGTGCGTTCCGCGCGCGTACCGATCGGCAGCCAGACGTCGGCAAGGGGTGAATCGGCTGCGTGGGCGGTGGCGTTCGTGGTGGCCACGGGCACGCCCAGGGACGTGGAGGTGGGGCCCAGCAGGGCGCGCAGGGTCTTTTCACGTCCGGGGGTGGAGGCGTGGACGAGGACGAGGGTGGAGGTGGGCGGGTGGGTGGAGGCGGCGAGGTCCGCGTATCCGGTGAGCTTTGCGTCGACGCGTTCGGGACGCATGCTGCCGGTGTCGTGCTCGAGAAAGAACGCGACGGTGCGGCGGCGGCCGCCGTCGGTGGGCGTGTGGGTGATGTGGGCGTAGGCGTCGGGGTGGATGTGGTCCGCCCAGAGCGCTTTGCAGACGTGTTCGCCGGCCCACAGCGTCATGCGGTTCTCGGGTCGGTGGTGGTCGGCGGCGAGGCGGACCATGAAGTCGTTCCGGCCGACGTCGTGGGCCAGCCACGGGGAGTGGGCGATGCGGGAGGTGGCGTCGGGCCGCCAGCCCAACGCGCGGACGTCGACGGCGCGTTCGGCAGCCAGGATCGCGGCTCCGGCGGGGCCCAGGGTGTAGTGGTACGGGGAGCTGCCGGTGGTGAGGAAGGGCCGGAACGCGTCGAGGATGCCGAGGGAGTGGAGCGTGGACAAGCGTCTTGTGGTCGCACGGCGGGCGCGGCCGGTCAAGGCGATGATCTGGTTCGTGGTCAGCACGTCGTGGTCGTGCAGAAGGCGGATGAGCCAGCGGTCGCGTGCGGTCAACCGGTGGGTCAGAGCCGCGACGTCCGCGTTGCGGGGGGTCATGTGCGGGCGGGGCCGCCGTAGGGCGGTTCGGACGCCGTGGTGGGTGGGCATGTCGGGCACCTCCGGGCGGGTTCGTGGGTCGCGTCAAGGCCGGTGCGGGCCGCCCGGGGGCTTTCCGCCGACACGGGCGTGGGCCGCGGCGCGCAGCACGTCGGCCCGTCCGGGGATCGCCGGGCGCAGCGGGGTGGTGTTGAGGGTGAAGGCCGGGGCGGGTGCTCCGGCGACCAGGATTCGCGCGGCGACCTGGTAGGCGCCGAGGTTGGCCAGGTCGTGGGCGACCAGGAGCGGTTTCGTGTGCTGCTCCAAGGCCTTGGCGTCCTCGGGCGACGCCTGGAAGAACAGCTTGGTGCGAGCGTTCGCGCTGATGCCCTGGCTCAGGTCGTCGGGAAGTTGGGCGAGGTTCTGGTGGGCGAGGGTCATGCCCAGGCGGTAGCCGCGGGCCTCGGCGAGCATCTCCTCGAGGCCGTACGGGAGCGTGAGGAAATTGTGGGCCTCGTCGATGTAGAGGCAGGCGTCGACGCGGTCGTGCTCGGCCTGGCGTGAGCGGCGGGTGGCGCCCTGCCACACCTTGGCGACGACGAACGAGCCGATCAAGCGCATGGTTTCCTCGCCGAGCGCGCCCTTGGGGACGCGGACAAGGCAGATGCCGCCGTCGAGGACGGCGCCGAGTTCGAACGTGCTCGGTCCGCCCGCGACGGTGGCACGCACGAACGGCCGCAGCAGGAACGCCCTCAGCTTGTTCATCAGCGGGGCGATGACGGTGGCGCGCGCGGGGTCGCTCATCTCCGCGTAGCCGCGCCAGAACCCGGCGATGACGGGGTCCTTTACGGTGGGTACCACCCGGGCCCGGTAGGAGGCGTCGCCGAGCAGGGACGGGACGTCGGCGAGGCTGACGACCTTGCCGGTGGCGCGGGAGTGGCGCATCAGGGTCAGGCAGGCGACGCGCATGATGTCGTCGGTGCGCGGGCCCCACGCCGAGGAGAAGATCTTGCGGCAGATCCCCGTGACGTTGTCGACGATGACATCGATGTCGTCGCCTTCGAGGATGTTGAGGCTGGGCGGGGTGTGCGGGTCGTCGGGATCCAGGATCACCACGCGGTGCGCGGCACGTTCGGGCATGCGGTCGAGGACGTCGGTGACGAGGTCCCCCTTGGGGTCGATGACGACGACGCCGCGGCGGGCGTCGACGTCGTCGAGGATCAGGTTGGCCAGGAGGGTGGATTTGCCGGATCCGGTGGCGCCGACCACGTGCAGGTGTTGGCGGCCTTCGCGGACGTGCACGCCCACCGCGCGGGAGCGCCGCGCGTCGGAAACGCCCAGGGGTTTGACGTCGGTACCCGGTCCGGGGGTGGGGATGCGGGCCGGTGGGACGACCGAGCGGGCGCCGGCGCGGGTGAGGCCGGGAGCGTCGGCGTCCAAGGGGAGGTGGGCCAGCGCGGCGAGTTCGGGGACCGACAGCAGGATCCCCCGGCCCTCGAAGCGACGGGGCGCGATCGTGGTGCCCGGGTTGCGCAGTCGGGTGCGGACGAGCCAGTTCTGGCCGGCCAGGATCGAGAACGCCGTCGCCAGCGCGTGTGCCCGGCCCCGCAGTCGGGCTTGCGTCACCTCGTGTTCCTTCTCCGGGGCGTCCTTGGCGGGGGCGGCGTCGGTGGCGGCGTAGCGGATGCTCACCGCCCATTGGGGCCCGGTCAGCTTCGTGACGCTCTGCCGCGTCTCCGCGCCGTGCGCCGGGTCGGCCTTCACCGCGCCTCCCCCGGCCTGACGGTGGGTCAGCACGCCTGCGATGGCGGTGGCGCGGCCGCCGGTGCCGTGGCCGGCCTTGAGGTTTCGGGCAGTCCTGCGGGCGCGGCGGAGCCGGGCGCCGGTGGCGGGCCGGGCAAGGATCTGGACCAGGGCGTGCTGTTCGCCGGTCAGGTCGCTCGCGGCCTGGAGCAGGCCGCGCAGCGGGTCGGCGTCGTGTTTGCTCTGCAAGGGCAGGACCTCGGGGCGGGCCAGGCGCATCGCGCCCGCGGTGACGACGTGCCCGGGGGCGAGCGCCGAGCCGGCGTCCTCGAGTTCGGTGAGGGAGCCGGGCCAGGCGGCCTGGACCGCCTGGCGCACCAGGGTGTAGGGGACGGGGCCGGGCAGCCACAGCCGCACGGTCAACCCGCCCGCGCTCCAGTCGTATTCGAACCCCAGGTGCGGCTGGCCCTCGAGGAGACGACGCCACCACGGCAGCGCCAGACCGGACAACTGGGCCCACAGCGCCGCCCCGCTGCCCGCCTCGACTTTCGGAGGCGCCTGGATGGTGACGCAGCGCGCCCCCAGCGCCCAGTGCTCGAGCCGGCGCCGGCGCAGCCGGGTTCGGCCGGTGGTCGCCGCCACGGTGAGGATCACCAGGACGGGGAGAGTCACCGGGGCGTAGGTGGTCGCCAGGGCCGCGCCCGTGTGGGCCAGGGCGGCCCAGGCGGCGGAAGGGTCGGTCAGGAAGCGGCCCAGCGGACTGTCCGCGGCGCCGGCGGCGATCGTGTCCACCGCGCTCATCGGGGGATCCCCTCGCGTGGGGTTTCGGCGTAGACCGGTTCCTCGTCGTCGTAGGGGTCCGGGCCTTCGTCCGCCTCTCCTTCGTCGTAGGCGTCTGGTTCGCCGTAGGGGTCCAGGAGGTCGTCGACGTCTTCGTCGTCGTCGGGGTCGAGGCCCTCTTGGTCGTCGTACTCGTTCGCCTCGAGGTCGTAGTCGGCGTAGGTGCGGTCGGCGATCTCTGCCGGGTCGGTGGTGATCAGGGCGTGTTCGGCGTCCGAGGCCAGCGCGGCGAACGACACACGGTTCGCCCCGGCGAGCAGGAGGCCTTCGCCGCGTTCGGCGGAGAGCAGGAAGTCCCGCTCGCCGCCGGAGAGGTCGAACGCGTCGGCGATGACCTCGGCGGCCTGTGGGGCCTGGCGCAGGAGGATCTGGGTGGTGGCGTTGGAGACGACCGCGCGGCCCAGTTCGGTGCCCAGGACGTCCTCGGCGTCCTGCGAGACCACCGCGAGGCCGGCCCAGTATTTGCGGGCGGCCTTGGCCATGCGGAACAGGAACTTCCCGCCCTCGCCGTCGCGCATCAGCAGCCACGCCTCGTCGACGACGACCAGGCGCCGGCGTCGGTCGTCCGGATCGGTGACCCGGCGCCACAACGCGTCCAGCGTCAGGAGCATGCCGATCGATTTGAGTTCCTCGGGCAGCGACCGCAGGTTGAACACGACCAGGTGCCCGTCGGGGCGGGTGGTGGTGGGGCCGTCGAACAGGCCGCGGTGGGTGCCGGTGGTGTACGGGGACAGGCGCGCGGCCAAGTCGAAGCCGACCTCGTCCCCCTCGCCCAACACGGTCTGCAGGTCGAACAGTTGCGGCGCGGGCCGGGACCAAGTGCGCGGGTCGGAGGTGATGCCCGCGTTGCGGTAGGTCGCCAGGATCGCGTTGTCCAATACCGCGCGCTCCGTCGGTGACGGCGCGCCCCCGAACAAGACGGCAAGCAGCGTGTGGATGAACAGGGCCCGGCGGGTCAGCACGTCGCCGGTCGGCGCAGGGGTACCCCTGCGCCGGGAGCGCGGCAGGACGGGCAGGTCGAACGGGTTCAGGCGGACGCCCTCCGCGCCCGGTTCGATCACCGTGCCGCCGACGGCCTCGGCAAGGCGAACGTACTCGCCCTCGGGATCGATCACCGCGGCCTCGACGCCGTCGTACATGCTGCGCAGCAGTTCGAGCTTGGTGAGGTAGGACTTGCCGCCGCCGGAGCGGCCCAGGGTCACGGAGTTGTGGTTGTCCTGGGCCCAGCGGTCCCACATCACCAGGCCGCTGGACATGGTGTTGACGCCGTAGAGCACGCCGGAGGTGGGGGCGGCGGCCTCGGCCGGGTCGAGCGTGGGCAGGTCGGGCGACGCGAACGGGAACGCCGCCGAGAGGGCGGCGGTGTCCATGGTGCGGCGCACCCCGAGCAGGTCGACGCCCAACGGCAGGGTGGAGATCCAGCCCTGCAGCGCGCGGAACGTCGTGGGGACGGTACGCAACAGCAGGGACTCGGCGATCGCGCGGACCGCGCCCAACTCGTCGCCCAGGGTGGGTTCGTCGTCGGCGTGCACCGTCAAGTAGAGCGCGACCCGGAAGAGTTTGCCCTCGCCGCGGGCGACGCGGTAGGCGAGGTCGGCGGCGTCGGCCGCGGCGGCCTCGGTCTCCGGGTCGTCCAGGCGTCCCTTGTCGGCGTCCTGGCGGCGGGTCGATTCCAGGCGGGCGCGCTGCTTGCGCAGGCGTTGGGTGGCGACGTGGCTGGGGACGGGTTCGATGTGCATCGCCACGTCCAGACGCCCCGGGTAGGCCAAGAGGGGTTCCAGCCAGCCGGGGCCGACCTCGGCGGGATAGCCGGTGACCACCAGGGTGGACGACAGGTGCCCGCTCACCCCGAGCACCCGTGGGCGCACCACGATCGCGTCCGGCAGCAGCTCGCGCGGGGTCCAGGCGTCGGCGGCGGACCGGTCGGCGGCCGGTCGGCGGCCGCGTCGAATCGTCGGGAAACGGATCGGCAGTTTCACAGGCTCTCCCCGTGGGTGTCGTGGTGGTCGCGCCTGTGGTTGCGTGTCGTGGGTTCCCACAGGTGCCGGGCGACGTGCTCGTTGCCGGTGGGCACGCGTGGCCGTGACGGTGTGCTCCAGCCCGCGCGCGGGGGGCGGGTGGCGACGACGCGCCAGCCGGCGCCGCGCAGGCTCGCGCCGCTCTCGTCGGTGCGGGTGTACGTGATCAGTCGGCGATATCCGAGTGCGCTCGCGGCCCGCCATGCGGCGCCATAGAGCATCGAGCAGGCGTTGCGGGCTCCGTCGGTCGCGACTCTCGTGATTTCGAGCGTGAAGTCGTCGTTGTAGTGCCGGGCCACGGGCCGGCCGACGATCGCGACGCCGCGGAGCGTGCCGCCCTCGTCGGCGACCCCGACGGCGAACTTGTAGCCGGGCGGCGGCCGATGGTGGCGGTGCAGCTCGGCAACGAGGGCTTTGGCCTGGGCCCAGCACACGGGGGTCAACGTCAGGCTCATCGATCCGTCCGGCCGTTCGTCTGCCGCCGGCGGCGTGTGGGCACCGGGCCCGCGTCGAGGTCCTCGGTGGGGTCGAAGGTGATCGGTGGTTCGGTGTACGTGTGCGTGCCGACGACGGTGCCGGAGGGGGTGTGCAGTCCGGCGGTCGACTCGTAGCCGGGGTCCGCTGCGGAGGCGATCACCTCGCGGGCGCGGGGCCCGCTCAGGCCGGTGACGGCGACCCCGGCCGCGCCCAGGGCACGAGCGGCCTCCATCACGCGTTGATCGGCCCGGCCGTTGGGTCGACCCGGTTCGCGTTGGACGAGGAGGACCTGGCGCACCAGGAGGTCTCGGTCGGCGGCCAGGTCCTCGACGAAGTCGGCGTGGGCCAGGGCGGATTCCTCCAGTGCCGGGTGTGGCAGGCCCGGTGCGCGTTCGCGCATCCCGTACAGGTAGGGCTCCATGTCCATTCGTTCGGCGCGCACGACGATCTGGGTGGGGCCGGTGAGGGCATTCAGGAACCGTCCGAATCCGCCCAGGAGGGACTGCTGTTCGGCGCCTGTGCGCAGGGCGAGGTTGACGGTGGAGCAGGCGGCGATCAGCGCGTGGCCGTCGTCGCCGAGGTCGACGACACCGGTGTCGGCGACGTCGCGGACCGGCATGCGCAGCGGCGCGGGTTGCGGGGCGGCCTGTTTCGCCCAGTCGGGTTGCAGCCAGTCCGGGAGGGCGTCGTCGCGTGGGTCGTCGGGGTCGCGGGGCGGGGCCAGGCGCTTGGGCGCACGGAGGTGGCGCAGGCCGGCGCGGAGCCATTTGTCCAGGCTCACTCCGTCGCGTTGGCCCAGGACGACCACGATCAACAGCAGTGCGGTGGGCGCGGTCAGCGCGATGTAGACCAGCGGTGCGAGCCAGGCGCGGGTGAGGTGGTAGCCGCCCCAAAGTAGGGCTGTCGCGGCGGCGAAGATGACGATCTGTCGGGCCGTCAGTGGCCCGAGGAGTTTGTCCTCTCGCTCGATGTCGGAGGGGATGCGGACGGTCTCGTACTCGTCGTCGTCCGGTGCGGTGCGCATCACGGGTCGGCTCCCGGTGGGTGGTTGTCACGGATTGGGGTCCTCGAGCGGCAGTCGGGTGGCAGGCGACGAACGACGGGGCGGCGGCGACGTGCCGTGGACCAGTGGTCCCGGAGGGCCGGCCGGGCCCCAGCCCCCGACGGGCTCTTCGACGAGGTAGTCGATGCCGGGCCTGGGGCCGCGGGGGGCTTGGGGAGCCGGGGTGCGGCTGGGAGGCGGGGGCGTGCGCGGCGATGGGGTGCGGTGGGGAGTCGGGGATACCGGGTCGGTTCGGGGACGTGGTGGTGGTGTGCGCTTGACGGGACGTGCGCGGGGCGTGGCCGGGGTGTTCGCGGCGGGGTTGGTGCCGCCGGTGCGCGGTGTGCCCGGAGGGGGTGTGTTCGGCCGGGGAGGCCGACCGCTCGTGGGCGGGGTGCTCGGGCGTGGGGGCCGGGCTCCGGTCGGCAATGTGGAGGGTCGGGGCGGAGTGCGTCGGCCGGTGGACGGCTGTCCGGGCACGGCCCCGCCGGGAGGCGTCGGGGCGGAGGGATTTCGGCCGGGGCGACGTGCGGGGTTGCCCGGGCGGGCGGGTGGCCGGTGCCGGGCGCCCGGGGGCCGGGGTTGGCCTGTCGCGTGCCGGGGTTGCCGCCGGGGGCCGGCTGTTGACCGTGTTGGCCTTGGCCCTGGACTCCCCAGGGCCAGTACGGGGATGGGCCCTGCGCGGCAGGGCCGCCGCGGTTCGGCGGATTGCCGGGGCCTGGTTGCCCGCCGCCGCCTCGACCGCCGCCCGGGCGGCCCCCTCGGCCGCCGGGGCGTGGGCCGGGTCCGCGGCCGGGGCGCCTGCGGGGCCCGCCTCCGCCGGGGCCGTTGCCTCCCCCGCCGCCGCCCCGGGCCAGGCGCCGACCCAACCGGCCGCCCAGTCGGCTGCCCAACCGGCCGCGGCCGCGGCTGAGGGAGGGCGCGAGTTTGCCCAGGACGTACGCGGAGGCAACGGTCTTGATGACGCGTCCGATCAGTCCCGAGCCCGGGCGCGGGCCCGTGATCGGGGTCCCCGAGAACACGGTCTTCCCGACCCAGCCGGGGATCTTCAGGAGGATCCAGAACAGGGCGATCCCGGTGAGCATGGCGCTCAGGCCGTCCGCAGTGGGCACCCCGAACACGGTGTTGCCTTTGGCGTACATCGCGCGCAATCCGACGATCAACGTGACGGATTGGGCGAACTGCATGATCAGGGTGCCGATGAACGCTCTCCACCACACGCGCGCCATGCCCTCGGTGAACGGCGTCGCGTGTCCCGCCAGCGCCAGGGGCGCTACCGCGGCCAGGAGCATCACCAACGCGACCCGGATGACGAACCCCAACAGCAGGCCGACCAGGAGCACCAGCGCGACCAGGGCCATGACGATCAGGTAGAGCGCGGCCGAGGGATTGAACAACGGCGCGATCAACTGCTGGGCCAGGCCCGCGCCGTCGACGCCCTGGCCGAGGATCGCCACCGCGAGGGCGTTGGACAGCGCGATCATCCGGCTCATCACCTCCATGGAGGTGGCGGCCGCGACCAATCCCAGGAACATGCGTGGGGCGAGGTCCTTGGCGGCGTATTTGGTCTGCACCGTCTCGTGTGTCATTACCAGCACGCCGCCGCCGAGGATCAGCAGTCCGTACAGGGACGCCGCCAACGCGAGGTTCTTGGTCCACAGTTCGCCGATGGGGCCGTTGTTGGCGACGTCGGGCGTGTGCAGCAGGGTCTTGCCCAGCAGGGTCAGGAGTGGTTGCGCGGCCTGTCCGACCAGACCGCCGAGCAGGCCGCCGATCGCGTCCCACAGCATCTTGGGGACGTTGAGGGGGTTCCCGCCGACACCGCCCCAGTCGCGGGGATCCCACCACTGCGCGGGCGTGAGCGGATCGATGCCCGGCGGCCCGCCGGGCGGTGTTCCGGTGCCGGGCGCGTTCGACGGCGCGGGCGTGGCCCCGGGTGTCGAGGGAGCCGAGGAGCTCGAGGGCACGCCCGGAGGGGTGCCGGTCGGGGTCGAGGGTGGTGGAGTCGTCGAGGGTGCCGCGGGGGTCGTGGGCGGCGGGGTGGGGATCGGCTCTCGGGGCGGGGCCGCGACGGCCGGTCGTGTCGACGTCGGTGCGGCGGACGCGGGGTTCGCCGCGGCCAGGAGGGCCGCGCCCACGACGAGGAGCATCGCGGCGAGGGTCAGGAGCCCGGCCCAGCGGAGGGGCCCGGCACGTCCTGCGGCTCCCGGCCGCGCGAGCGTGCGCTGTCCGCCGGCGGTCATCGCGCGAGGACGGGGAGCGGGAGGCCCATCGCGACCGGGTTGCCGGGCGCGGGCGTGGAGGCGGGTTGCGGTGCCTCGGGACCGGTGGTGGGCCCGGGGCCGCCGACGATCGACTGCAGGATGGCGAGGATCACGGGTGCCAGGACCGCCAGGCAGAAACCGATGGCGGCGGCTTTGAACGCGCCCTTGGCCTTCTCGACCTCACCGGGATCGCCACCGGCCATCAGGTACCGCACACCGCCGACGGTCAGGAACAGGATGGCGAGGGCGGTGAGAATGCCCATGAGCCAGTTGCGCGTGTTGTTGATGACCGTCGGAATGTTGTTCGCCGCGAACGCCGACTCCGGCCCGAACAGCACCAACAACGCGGCGATGAACAGCAGGACCGCCGCGAACTCGCGGGTGGCGAAGGGGTGCCAGAAGGAAGGCCTGCGGTGGCGCCCCGGCTCACGCCGGCGGGCCACACGCGCGACGGGCGACAGTAGGCCGGACGGCAGCGCAACAACACGAAAGGACGGGCGGTTCATTGTTTCCTCCGGAAGGATTCGGCCCGGGCCCCGTATGTAGGCGCGCAGGCGGGTCGTACGGAGGGGGTGCTCGATGAGGCACGGACCGTTGCCCCCGTGGTTTCGAGGACTGCGGGTCGGACGCGCGAATGCGGTTGCTCACGGCGACCACGCCACCGATGCGACAACCTCCTGGTGTTGATGGAGTCGTCGCGGTCCCCCAGGGACACAGGTGACGCGGATTCAGATGAGGTCCGCCCGGATCGCCTGCGCCAGGCGCTGCTCCGCGGCGGAACGCCGCCGGTAGGCGGCGCGGATCCGGGACTGGGGACCGTCGACGATCCTGGGGACGGGGATCTTGTCGATGCGGCTGGTGGCGATGAGTTCGGCGTCGGCGTCGTTGATCACGCGCGCGGCGATCGCCCGCTCCAGAAGGCCGGTGTCCCACGACGTGGGGGTGGAGGCTTCCTCGATACGGGCGAGGGTCGCGGGGTCGACCGGGACGATGTTGCGCCGGTGTTGCTTGGCCTGGCGCAGGAGGTGGTAGGCGGCGAGGTCGGCGGCGCGGCGCATGCAGTGGAACGCGGCGGGGTCGCTCGGGTCGACCAGCCGCAGTTCCCGGACGAATCCCCAGAGCATCTCCTGCTCGAGGTCGGCGAGTTCGACCAGACCGCCCCAGCGGCGGCGCGCCTTCACCCGGCGCAGGCTCGGCACCGCGAGGGCGGCGGCTGCCACCAGCCACGCGTGGCCGCGGGGGGCCTGGGCGCGGCGCAGGATCTCCGGCCACACCCGGTGGGCCAGCTGGGAGTTCGGGCCGGCGGCGCGCAGTGCGGCGCGGACGTGGTCCAGGGGGATGCTGCGCGAGCGTTCGGTGGTGGGGATGGCGGGGTGGACGAGGCGGGACGGCAGTGCCAGCGGGCGTGGCCCGCGGCACAGTTCGCGGAACGTGCGCTCGAGGAGTTGGAACGGGGAAGGCGTCCGGGCCGGGTGGCCGGACAGCACACGGGTGGCGATGGCGGAGAACGGCTGCACGGGAATCTCCCCACGAGTCGGCTGCGATGCCGACATTCGTTCAGGAGGCCGTGCAACCTTCGTGCCACCTGCGTGCCGCCTTCGTGCACCCTCGGCGCATATCGGGCGGGTGCACGCGGGGTGCATGGGCATCGTCTCTGCGCGTGCCTCCGAGTCCGGGCTACCGGCACGTCGCGGTTGCGCCGGGCGGCCCCTCGTGGGCCCGGTATGCACGGCCCGGCGTAGCGGCGGACCGCGAGGGTGGAGTGAAGACCTGGTGGCACGGGGCGTGTCGAAGGTGCATCGAAGGTGCATACACGCGGGTCGACCTGCGCCTCACCCGAGGTGGGGTGGGGTTCGCCGTGTCGGGAGCACGTCCGGGCGGGAATCGGCCTTAGATCGCTGGAGCGTCGGGGTCGTCGAACTCGTGCGTCCATGTGGGGCGTTGGGTCAGCCGACGCAGCAGCTTCGACGCGGCGGTCGCATCACCCAGGGCCCGGTGATCGCCCCCAAGGGCGAGCCACGACGTGGTGCCCATCCAGACCGTGCGGCGCTTCATCAGACATCCCCAGGACTCCGGCCACCGCAGGTGCCCGGGATTCAGGCCCGAGGCCCTGCTGTGTTGTCCGATCATCCGACGATCGAATTCTTCGTTGTACGCCAACGTCGTACGTGTTTGCGCGAGTTCCAGCAGGCGTGGCAGGACCCGGTCCCAGGTGGGGGCGCCGGCCACCATGGCGTCCGTGATGCCGTGCACGCGGGACGCGGCGCGGGGAATCGGGGTCTGGGGGTCCACGAGGGTGTTCAGCAACGGGGCGCCGGAGGAGGCGTCCAGCACGGCGATCTCCACGATGCGGGCAGAGGAGTGCAGTCCCGTGGTCTCGGTATCGACCACGATGGCGCGACCGGGCCGGAGCATCTCCTGTGCCCAGTGCATCGTTTGTCCGATGGGGCCCAGGACGACCAGGCGGTGGGCGAGGACCGCGCGCACCAGCCGCTCCGACAGCAACGTGATCACGTCGGCCCGGTGCGGGCCGTGCTCGGTGGGCGTCCAGTCGACGGTCCAGCAGTCGGCCTTGTGGCTGTGGCGCGCCCAGGCGTCGACACCGTCCGCGCGCAATCGGGTCACCAGGGCGCGGACCATGTTCGTCCGCTCCCCCACGGGGCCGGCCAGGGTTCGCCAGGGTGAGGGGCTGCTGCGGGCGAGGCCCCTGACCGAGTGCCAGTTCAGGTCGGTCATCGCCGCGACGCGGTCCAGGTCCTCGACGGCGAACGCCGGGGTGCCGCCATCGCGTTCGTTCGTCGCACTCAGCAGCCCGGCCTCGACCAGACAATCGAGGTCGCGTGAACGGACCTTGAGGTATCCGGCGGCGAGTTTCGGACCGAGCGTACGTGAGGCGGAGCCGGGTCCGGCGATCAGGCCGGCGCGGGCGTTCTCGGTGTCTCGTGCGATGGCGGAGTCGCCGAGGGTTCGGCCGCTTTCGGGTTCCGGGGTCCGGATGGCGGAGCGTGCCCTGGGTACCCCGGACCGGCTCGCCTCGGACGAGGTGGTTGTCCGCGTCGTCTCGTTGTCGTGCACGTCGCCTCCACGGGTATGCGAACGAGGCTGCCAGCGGCCACCGACACGCACCCCGCTCCGCGGGCGTCACCCCGCCACGATGGCCAACGTGCACCACCGGCCACCGACACGGACCACTTTCCCGAAATCCATGTCGGGACCGCCGTGTCGGGTGCTCGCGGAGCGACCCGACACGTCCTCACGAACCCACTCTGACCCGCCATCGTTCAGGTTGGCGTCTGGCGTATTGCGCCGCGTCACACCTTCGAATCGACCGTCGCCCATCACGCCACCCGACGTGGCGAGGCTTCGGATCGTGCGGTATCCGGTTGAGGTGTCGTCACGCACCCGCCGTCTTCGAGTTCAAGGAGTTCCTCGCTGGTCGGTCTGCGTGGATGCAGACGACGCCCTGAAGCTCACTGCCGCGCTTCGGTAGGGGGATGCATACATGCAGGTCATCTCCCCTGTATGCCACCTCCGTGCCACCTTCGTGCCACCTCCGTGCACCCTCGGAATCGAGGCGACGGGCGATAGAGCGGATCGACCCGCACCGCGTGGACCGCGACACGGGCCTGTCCGGCGGTGCGTTCGCGCTGCGCGGAACGAGCCTTGCGGCGGGCGCGGCTTACGAGATGCGGACCGGCGCCCTGGTGGTCGCGTGCGACCGGTTCCCTGACCGCTACCGAGTCCGGGTGCTGCGCGCCGAGCCCGGCGGCCTGGACGACGTGAAGGAGTGGGAGTTACGCCACCGGATGGGCAAGCGGGTCGTCGACTACGTGGCTCGCCGGCTGGACCCGGAAGCGCTCGAGAAGCCTCGTCCCCTGGAGTCGCTGCCGAACATGCGGGACGGCAGGTGCGGCCGATGCCGCACTGCGGTTCCCGCCCGCAAGGGCGTGGTGGCGCGGGTGACGGTGCGCTCCGGAGCGGAGACAACCCGAACGTCGTGGCCCCGCCCGAAATGAAACTCCTCACCACATCGATCACCGCCGACGGCTACACCCAACCCGTGGTGGTCTGGCCCATCGACGAAGACGGCATTGAGCGACAAGACGACAGCTGGCCACCGCAGCGCGCACCTCAACCCACGCCCATGTCGCCCGGGCGCGACATGACGAGCCGGGTCTGTGCCCGAGTGCGTCGGCACCTCGAACACGTGGCGGCTCCGCGACGACGGCGCCGCCGAACGCGCCACCCCACACCGCCGGTCGGGTCGACGCCTCTCCGCCTCCGACGCCTCGACGGCACCCATCACAAACCGCGATCACACCGCCGACGAGGTTGCATACATGCAGCTCAAGGCCCCTGTATGCAACCTCCGCGCACCCCCCGCGCACCCGATGGGACAGCCTCGACACGCGGCGCGAACCCGTCATGTCACGCCGGCTACCGCTCGCCCCATCCCGCATCGCACCCCCGAATAGGCCTCCACCCGAACTGGCAAGGCGGGTCGTCCAACCCGCCCACACCGGACGCGGATTCGGCATTGCCGGAGCCTTCCGTCACGCCGTGATGCGGACACGCCGCAGGCACCGCCGACACGACGAGACTCCGGCACCGACCCCGACAACGGCCGCCGGTCCACGGCATCCAACGCCGCCACGCGCAGCCCGGCCAACCACGCGCGGAGAACCCGCGTGTCGCAAACACCGCACTACGGCTCCATTACCGATGTGAGCACCCGACAGGCCAGACCGTCCCACCGAACCGTTCTTCACCCGCCCCGGTATCCCGTCCCACACCCCGGCCGCGGCGACATCGCCGAGGAGAAACCTGCCCCTTGGCGGATCGGGAGCCTGTGCTCGGGCATCGGCGCTCTCGACCTGGCCGTCGCGGACGCCCTCGACGCGACCGTCGCGTGGCACTGCCAGTACGACACCACCGACCGCGGACAACACGCGGCCCGAGTCCTCGCACGGCACTGGCCGGACATCCCGAACCACGCCGACATCCGCACCGTCGACTGGGCCCGCGTCGAAGCGGTCGACGTGGTCACCGCGGGCTTCCCGTGTCAGAGCGTGTCCGCCGCCGGCCCGCGAACCGGCCTCGCCGCCGGCGCCGCCTCCGGCCTGTGGATCCACGTGGCCCGTGCGCTCCACACTCTCCGACCCCGGCTCCGAATGGTGGTGATCGAAAACGTCCCCGGACTCCGCTGGACACACACCGACGATCCGATGGGACCCCGCCCGGCACGTGTGGGAAACACCGATCGGGCTTCCACACCACGGGCGTTGGGTGCCGTACTCGGCGACCTGGCCGACCTCGGGCTCGATGCGGAGTGGACAAGCCTGGCCGCGTCCGCAGTCGGCGCGCCCCACCGCCGCGACCGGGTGTTCATCCTCGCCTGGCCCCGCGACCGACCACCCGACGCACCACACCCTCCCTGGCGAACCACGGCCGGAACGAGCGTTGTTGCCCACCCCGACCGCCTCCCCCTACGGACGTAACCGGTCCCGCTCCCCCGGCGCACGGAACCGACCCTCGCTACCCGCGCTCGCCCGCGCACACCCCGACCTCGCGGACCCCGACGGCCCGTACGGCGACGCGATGCTCCTGTGGGGCGCCGTCCTTGGCCGGCCCGCACCCCCGGCAACGGACCGAGACGACCGCCTGGACCCGGCCTTCGTCGAATGGCTGATGGGACTGCCCCCGGGCTGGGTCGACGGCCTGCCCCGCCGGGCCCGGCTGCGCGCGCTCGGCAACAGCGTCGTCCCCCGCCAAGCCACCACCGCCCTGCGGCTCCTACTCACCCGCGCCCGAACGCGCCCCGCCCACAGCCGGCCCGACCACGCGGACCGCGAACACACGCCCCACGCACGATCACCCCGACCGCCGACGGATCGGAACACCACATGAGCACAGGCCGACCCCGACTGCTGACGCAGAACTCACGCATGCGCGCCCAGGGCCACTGGAACTGGACGCTCCCCGCCTGGGCCGGCCGCCTCCCGGACGGCCGCACCTACAACACCTGCCCGTCCGCGGGCGTGTGCGCGCAACTGTGCTACGCCCGCGCCGGGATGTATCGGGTGCCCGCCGTCCTGGCCGCCCACGAACGGAACCTCGCGTTCGTCCTGGACGATCCCGGCGGATTCGAGACGGCCATGACCCGCGAGCTCGCGCTCCCCCGCTTCGTGGACGCGCACGTCCGCGTGCACGACGCCGGCGACTTTTTCGACAGGCGATACCTGACCATGTGGTTGCGCATCATGCGCGCCACCCCCGACACGCACTTCTACGCGTACACGAAGGAGGTCGAACTTTTCAACGAGCTCGTCGTGCCGGACGCCCCGCCGAACTTCGACTGGGTGTTCTCCAAGGGCGGCGTCCACGACGAAATGATCACGAAGAACACCCCGCACGCCGACGTCTTCCCGGACGAACAGGCCCTGCACGAGGCCGGATACACGCCGCTGGACGGCTCGGACCTGGTCGCGGTTTCCGGGGTGGTCCACGTCGGGCTCGAAGCCTCCCGCATCCCCCACCTGCGGAAGCTCCAGGGCCGGGAGTCGTTCGGGTCGTTGCAGCGCGCGGCCCAAGACCGCGCCCACCGACGCCGCGCCCGCACGCAAAGCGCGATGCGGGAGACCCCCGGCGGCCCGCGCCCCGGAAAGCGGCCGGACGATGCGTGACACCGCGACCCCCCGCCACGATCCGCAGCGGCGGCTGCGGATCGGCAGCCTGTGCACCGGGTTCGGCGGGCTCGACCACGCCGTCGTCGACGTCGTCGGCGGCGACGTGGCCTGGGTCGCCGACAACGACGCCGACGTTCGCCGCCTGCTGGCGCACCATCACGCGAACGTGCCCAACCTCGGCGACATCCGCGCCGTCGACTGGGACCACGTCGCCGCGACACACCCCGTCGACGTCGTGGTCGCGGGCTTCCCGTGCCAGTCGATCTCCCTCATCGGGCCCGGAGGAGGCATCGCCGATGGAACCCGCAGCGGACTCTGGTTCACCGTCATGGACGCCGTTCGCCGACTGGGACCCGAACTCCTTGTCGTGGAGAACGTTGCCGCTCTCCGCAGGCGCGGCCTCGATATCGTCCTCGGGGACCTGGCCCGCGCACGGTATGACACGCAATGGACGAGCGTCCGCGCCGACGAGATCGGCGCACCCCACCGCCGCGAACGCGTCTTCCTCGCCGCCTGGCCGACAAGGCCTGCCCACACCCCTGGCCCGCGACGGGAAGGGCCGGGGCAACGTGGCCGGGCTCCCGGCCGTCATCCACAAACTCGCCACCGCGCCGGAATCCACCTCGGCCGCGAACACACCCGCGGCTCACGAATCGCCCGATGCGCGCACCCCACGGCGTCCACTCCTGCCGACACCGATGGCCAGCGAAGGTGCGAAAGGCAGCCCGCGCCAACGCGGCGGCCTGGCCTGCGCGTTGACCCCGTCACTGCCCGCCGCCCCACGCATGCCGCGCCCACGGCAGCGGCCGATCACGACTGGGGACGCTACGAAACCGCCGTCCGCCACTGGGAACACACCCTCGGCCGACCCGCACCCGCGCCCACCCGCCTCGGACCGCGCGGCACCCCGCAACTGACCCCCGAATTCGTCGAATGGTGCATGGGCGTCGACCAGGGCCGGGTCACCGACGTCCCCGACATCACCCGCGTCGCCCAGATCCGCATCCTCGGCAACGGCGTCGTCCACCAACAGGCCCGGCTCGCCCTCCACCGGCTCGCCGACGAGATCGCCCGTTCCGGCGTCCACAACCTCCTGACCCCGGCCGCCTCCGAACCCCCCGTCGACGCGAACACACCCCACCCGCAGCAGTGACCGCGGACACGACGGGACATCACCCCACCTCCGGCTCCCGAAAGGCAGGCACCCACATGGACTTCACGAACAACTACCCCTGGCCCGACAACGACGACGACGCGGACATCGAGTCCGCGTTCCTCGACGACCCGCAGGACACCGTCGACCCCATCGACCAGTTCCTGATCGAGCCGGTCCTGTTCACCCTCGACGAAGCCGCGCGGCTCCTGCGCGTCCGCAAGGGCTGGCTCGACCGCATGGCCCGCACCGGCAAAGCCGAATACACCGAAGTCGACCGCAGCCGCCGCTACTCCCGCGCCAACCTCAACGCCATCGTCCTGGCCCACCTGCGGCCCGCCGACACCCCCTGACCTCGGCACACGGCCACGTCGCACCGGCGCGACACCCACCCGCCCGCCCGATCACAGGAGTTGCGTGACTCAGCCACCCCGGCTCCCGCTCCCCCAGCCCCGCTCCGCCCCGAACACCCCACCCACAACGGGTCCTTCCCAACCGGCGACGGCCCCCGCGGCCCGCGTCCTGAGCCTGGGAGCGGGCCGCCAGTCGAGCACCCTGCTCATGCTCTCCGCCGAAGGCGCCATCCCCAAGTACGACTGGGCGGTCTTCGCCGATACCGGCTGGGAGACGAAACAGGTCTACAAGCATCTCGACGAACTCGAAGCAAAGATCGCGCGCCCGGCGAACATCCCCATCCACCGCGTCAACGTCGGCAACATCCGCCACGACGCCCTGGACCCGAAGCACCGCTTCGCTTCCATGCCCCTGCACGTGCTCAACCGCGACGGCACCGCCGGAATGATCCGCCGGCAATGCACGAGCGAGTACAAGCTGAAACCGATCAAGGCGAACGTCCGACTCAACCTCGGCGCTCCGGTGTCGCCCGAGGGCCGGGTCGGCCGTGTCCCGCGCGGACGCTACGTCCTCCAGTCGATCGGGATCAGCACCGACGAGTTCACCCGCGCCAAACCGTCCGGAGTGCAGTACGCCGTCAACGTGTTCCCGCTCCTCGACCTCGGGATGAGCGCCGAGGACTGCGTCCGGTTCCTGCAAACCCGCGGATGGGGCGCGACGCCCCGAAGCGCATGCGTCGGATGCCCCTTCCACGGCAACGCCACATGGCGTGACATGCGGGACAACCGACCCGACGACTGGGCCGACGCGGTCGCGTTCGATCACGCCATACGCGCAGGCAACGCCCGCGGCAACGAGAACGGCAAGCAACTCCTTGGCCAGGCGTTCCTCCACCGCTCCCTCATGCCCCTGGACGAGGCGCCACTCGACGGGCCCGCCCCACACCGCCCCCGCCGACACCGCGCCACTCCCCCGGCTCCCGAGGTCCCGGAAGAGGAACTGGAGGAGGGCGACCCGGACGGCTGTTCCCCTTGGGGTTGCCGCTCCGGCTCCCCCGTCCAAAGCGTCCAGAGCCTGAACTGACACTGCGCCCGGTGGCGGAGGCAACCCGTCTTCGCCACCGGGCCCGGCTGCGAAACCCTTCGGCACGATGCCCCGGGCCGCCGACCCACCCTGCGGCTCTCCCGACGCATCGCTGCCCCATCGCTCCCCCACCACGCCCGTGGTCGAATCCCGGGCGTGCTCTGCACTGCGCGAGGAGACCGTGGATCACCAGCCCGCACCCATTCACCGGCCCGAGCCACATCGCCTCTCGACCCGCCTCGTCGGACTCCGCGCCCTCAGGAATCGGTGGGCGTTCGACCTTCGCACCGCTGCGCTGTGCCTGACCTACGCGGGAACCATCCCGGCCGCGAACTGGGTGATCCAGCAGCACGGCGCCGTGGAGGTCTGGCCCGGGATCCACGCATCCGCCGGCGTGTACTTCGCCGGACTCGCATTCACGCTGCGCGACCTGGTGCACGAACGCGGGGGCGCAACTGCGGTGTTCGTCGCGCTCGGGTTCGGCACGGTCCTCTCGTTGCTCTTCGCCGATCCCCGCGTCGCGGTGGCTGCGGCTACCTCGTTCGCGGTCTCCGAGGTCGCGGACACGGCGGTCTACGCGGCATTGCGGCACCGTGGCCGCCTCGTTGCCGTCGGTGGGTCCAATCTGGTGGGCACCGTCGTCGACAGCGTCCTGTTCCTGAGCATGGCGTTCGGCGACCTGGCGCTGCTCCCCGGCCAGATGATCGGCAAGGTGTGGGCGACCGCGGCCGCTCTGTGTGTTCTGAGCGGCGGCCGGTATGCGGCCCGCCGTGGAGGTACAGCCGGGTGAGGTTCTACTTGGGCACACATATGCCGCATTGGCTCGACCACCCCCGAATAGCGGTGCCGCTGTTCGTCTCCCATCGCCGGCTGGCCGCTCGCCGCACCCTCCCCCGGGCCCGCGTTCCCTGGGCGCTCGACAGCGGGGCGTTCACGGAGCTCAGTTTGTTCGGCGGCTGGGAAACCACAGCGGCACGCTACGTCGCGGCCGTTCGTCGCTACCACGACGAGATCGGTCTCCTGGACTGGGCGGCCCCGATGGACTGGCCCTGCGAACCGCACATCGTCCACCGCACCGGCCTGAGCGTTCGTCGGCATCAGGAGAACACCGTCGACAACTACCTCGCGCTCCGCGCCGCGGCACCCGAAGTCTCTTTCGTGCCCGTGCTCCAGGGGTGGGATCTCGACGACTATGTGTTGGCGGTGTCCCTGTACGAAAGGGCGGGGGTCGATCTCACGACGCTTCCGCTCGTCGCCGTCGGGTCCGTCTGCCGGCGCCAAGCCACGAGGGAGATCGGCACGATCGTCGAGACGTTGGCAGGTATCGGCATACCTCTGCACGGATTCGGCGTGAAGGCCCGGGGGTTGCGGGCCTACGCTCCGCGACTCGCCTCGGCCGATTCCATGGCATGGTCGTACTCGGGCCGTCACCGGCCCGGTTGCGCTCCCTCACATCGGAGCGAGTCGAACTGCATGACGTACGCCCTGGCGTGGCGTGCACGTCTGCTCTCGACCACTGGGTGAGCGGAATCATGGCTCGGGGCCGGAGGAGGACCGTTCCTGCTCGGCGCCAGGTCGATCCAGGCCAACCGCGCGTCACCGTCCCCTCGATCCCGTGTCCATGGAAAAGGAGGGTCCGCCCGCTCTTTTCCCTCTTCGACTGCCCGTCCGGTGTGCCCAGGGCCTGCATCGGCGCTGCCTGGTGGTGAAGGCTGGTGGGTCTGCGCCGCCAGGTCTGCGGCCCCGATGCAGTGCTTTCAGGCTTCTTGTGTCAGTCCTAGTGGTCCTCGCGCGGATCGTTCTGCGCATGCGTACGCGCCGCAGGGGGTTGAGGGAGTCGTCATTCGGCACGCGAAAGGGCCTCACCACTTGCGCGAAGTGGTGAGGCCACGATCCAAGACGACATCGCCCCGTGCGCGTTCGGGCGTCTATTCGGGGTCGCTTTCACCGGAAGGTGTGGGCTTGCGTCGACGGCGATCGCCTGCAAGTGGCTTGCGTTCGAGGGGCGGGAGGAACGTGTCGAGGGCCGTGTTTAGCAGCTCGGAACGGGACACGTCGGCGTCGAGATGCTCGCCGAGTGCGTCGGCCATGGTGTCGATCAGTGCGCGGTTTCCCACGGCCATCTTGGCCTGCCAAGGGATGTTCGATGCCTCGCCGGCCCGCGTGGGTTCGGAGTATGCCTCGAAGAGACCGTCGATTTTGGGCGCCCGGGTGTCCAGGATGAGACCCGGGATCTCCCTGAAGACGGAAGCAACCGCGTCCAGGAGAACGCGTCCATTGTCGTAGTCGCGCAGTCCGAGTTCGTTCTGCTTGCGGCGCTGGTATTCCTGAATCCGCTTCATGAGCGTGTCGTTGACGTAGACGGTCACTGGTGCGCGCCGCGATGTACCACCGGTCTGGCGCCCTCGCTGGGCTGCTTCGACCGCGTCGAGCACGTCGGTGATCTGCTCTTCCCGGTTCAGTGTTGTGACCGTCAGCTCGCCCGAGAATGGCTGGTGGTTGTTACGTGTGCGGTCTTCACGTGCGGGTGGCGCCGGCGGAACCTCACGTGGTTGCTGCGGAACCGGTGCGGGTGCGCGTGGCGGTGGCGCCGGTGTTGCGCCTTTCGCGTCCTTCTTGAAGGTGTCGCCGACACCAGGTGTGAGACCGCCTTGGTACTCGTCTGTGCTGGTCACGCGGCTTCCTCTTCCTGGCGAATGGCTTCCGTAAGGACTGCGATCTCGGCGAAGACGTCCCGGAAGTCGCCAGCCAACCGTTCCACGGGTGTTGTCTCCACCTGCGCGCCTGGACGGCGGCGCTTCAGGATCTCTTCCTCCAGCTCGAAGGTCACCTTGCCGCGCTGCCTGGCCTCGATCGGGGCCGACGGGACATGGCACACCCTGGCCTTGAGAGTCGGGACCACGCCTCCGAGTACGAAGTCGATCCGCGCGCGTGCCTCACGCTCTATTTTCGGTGCCGCCCGTTCCAGATCGAAGAGCACTACGCCCAGGAGGGTCAGCGCCGGATTCATCTCGACGGCGACGCTGTAGCGCTCGGCCACTTCCGCGAGTCCGTCGATGCTCGCGCTGTCGGCCTTGGTCGGGACGATCACGAAGCGGGTGGCCGGGTAGGCAAGGCTCTGCAGGTGCAGGTTTTCGGGCGGTGTGTCAATCACGATGCGCGCGTAGAGGTGCGCGATGGGTAGCAGCGCGCATACCAGGCGCAGGTTCGCTCGAGCGCCCTCCTCGTTCTGCAGCCCGGGCATGTTCGTAACGACCTTTTGGAGGTACTTTCCACCCGGGACCAGGTCCAGCCCGGGGCGGACATCACGGATGGGTACCAGAGGTTCCCCGTCGATGATGGCCTTGTAGAGGTTCCAGCCGTCGTCGTCGAGCGCCGTTCCCTTGATACCGAAGTCCTGGCGCGAGTTTCCCTGCTTGTTGAGATCGATGTGGAGCGTGCGCAGTGGCTCTACACCCTGTGCCGCGGCTTCACGGCAGAAGACTTGTGCGCTGTGCGCGCTGTGATGCGACGAGAGCGTTGATTTGCCCGTACCGCCCTTACCGTGCGCATACGCGATTGTCTGGAAAGGCAGGTAGATCCAATATTCAGGAGGCAGCGTATGTGGCTCGTACATAGGAGTGATCGGTCCCACCAGGGATCATCCGCCCTTCTCTGCCCGTGAGCACGGGCCTACATCAAGATCATTAGGCGCATTCAAGCAGATGTTGACCTGCTCGCGGAGGAGCATTCTGCGCGGCGGATGAGGCCACAGTCGGAGGAGCATGCGGACATGCATGCACACCAACAACTGCACTGACCTGCAAAGAGACTACCTATTGAACATGATTGTCGGCACGGCGGCGGGCTCATTCGACTGCCAAAACTGCCATCCGCGCCTCGGCGTGTCGAAATGCGATCTCCAAGTGGCCGGCCGAAGCGCGTGACCGTCAGGAGAAATGCCCGAAAGACGAGGTTCTGAGCGGGCGAGAAACCACCTCTGACCTGCGCAAATCCCGTCTCCGGGGTCAACATGCCCAGGGTGGAGTGATTGCCTGGACGCTTACCGCCAGAGCCTCACAGGGGCCTTCAAGGGCTTCGCGTGGCCTCAGGGGCGATTCCAGCCTGCGAGCACTTCTGCGACTCCGCATCGAATCGTTCTATTAGTCGCTAAATTCTCAATTGTCTCAATGGCTCTAATAGACAAACATGGGTTGTTGATCCAATATGAGCAAGTTGTCGGTAGCGGCGAGCTAGGCGACCTCTTCGGTCGGACGGCTCGTCGGCACAACGCAAAAGAGGCCCTCCCCGAAATGGGGAGGGCCTCTGTGGGTGGCGCTGTCGCGCGGGAGGGGCGTGAGGATCGGGGGGGGTGGACCCTCATGCCAGCGGCTCGTTCCTAGGGGGAGGGCAGTTCGGTCCGCAGGCGCTTGACTTCTTCTTCGGCATCGTCGGCTCGCTGGCGGTGGTGTTCGAGTGCGGCGCATGCTTGCTTGTAGGCCCATCGGGTCGGCGCGGGCTCTTCGAGGTCGATGGGCACTGCGGCTCCGTCCAGGACCGCGCGCAGCGTCATCAAGGTCACCGCCGGCAGGTCTTGAGCCGCGGCCCGGTCGGTGAGGAGCCGCACTTGGTCGATCCGGCCGGCCAGACGCCGGACGTGGGCCAAGAGGTCGGGCACGTCCTGTCGGGAGTGGACCATGAATGCGATGTTCGCGGCGACCTGCGCGTCGTCCGGCGCGGACTCAGGGTCCGCCAGTTCCGCGCCGTCGATGCTCGCGATGGCCGTGGTGTAGCTGATGTCGCCGGGGCCGTGGATTTGAAGGCCGGCAACGATGATCGCGTGGTTCTCTACGTAGGCCCACGGTGGCGGGATTGCGGCCGCGTCGCGGGCGTCGATCTCGTCGAGGTCGGGCGGTTGTTCTGTGTGAACCATTGCGGGCTCCTTCCTGCGTGGAGTGGAGGGGCGCTGACACCGGTTCAAGGCCGAGCGACGTTCAGGTCGTCAGCATCGGGCGTCGGACGCCGACTCCTTCGCGACGAAGGCTTCGTGTGCCTCCCCGCGTTCGGTCATCGAGCGGCGGGCGCGGTGAGCGCGGGCGCCGTTCGCTGAACGGGAACGAGAACCTTGTGGGGGTTTGTGGAGGATTGCGTGAGCATCGCGTCGAGGCCGACGCGGAGGCGGGTTGCGGTCTTTCCCCAGCGGATCGCCAGCCAGAGCGACTCGGGGTCGCCGTCCTTCTCGCGCGCGGCTGCGGCTGCGTCGAGGGCATCCGCGAGTTCGTCGACGTATCGCGCGTTGGGTACGTCTATCACAATGCGAAACATGATCTTCTTCCTGTGGTGGTCGGTGGTTGGGGATGCGGCGTCGATCCGATCAGTCGCTCGGCCCGAACTCGGGCGTTTCGGCAGGCAGAGTGGGTTGCGGTGGCAGGCCGCCGTGGCTTCAGGCTCCGTCCACGGCCTCGTGAATGATCCCTTCGGTCAGTCCGAGCTCTTGGGGTAGAGACTGAGCGTCGGAAGACCCAACCGGATGCTCTCCCGCTCACGCCGATCTCTGCCCAGGCGGTACACGTACCGATGGGCACCGCGGTGTCTCACGTTGCGGCCCCCACGCTCGCCAGGGCCTCCCGAAGCCAGATCCTCGGGTCGCCGCCGGCGCGCGGGCCAGGAGCCCCCAGGCGGATCAGCATGGTCTCGACGTACTCGTGCCCCTGCTCCTGGCGACGCACCTGCTGGGCCGCCCGGTCGTTCAGCACCGCGCCGTTCGGAAGCAGCTTCATCGTCCGCGGTGTGGCCCGGCCCATGTAGACCGCGTTCGTGGCCTGGTAGATCGTCCCTACGTGCCCGACGGCCACCAGGGCCCCGGAGACGTCCCTGCGCGGTACGGGGTCGGCGAAGGAAACGACTCCGCGCACACCGGACCGAGCAGGGCGTCGAAGCAGCGGGCGAGGAACCAACTCTCGGCGTTCGCCGGGCAGTCGTCCGTGAGGACGAACCGTGAGCATTCCAGCGACTGGACGTACGGTTCGAGGCCGGGCAAGGGCCGCGTCAAGACAGCCTCCGTGACCGGGACCCCGAACACCGCCACTCCGCACAGTCGGTGTTCCCCGGCGTCGGTGTCGTACAGGCCGAAACGGAGGCGCGCGGACGGGAAGGAGCCTGAGTAGTGGTGCTCCAGCACGAAGGACTTCGCCGGCTTCTCGGCGAGGTCCTCGACCACGTAGCGGCGGGCATCGAACCCGCCCTCGCTGAGGTGGCGCCAAGCGTGCCGCCTGGCGCGCCATCGCTGACACCAGTCGGAGGCGGTCGGGATCTCGGGCAGGCCGGCGAATGGCAGGACGTCCTGGACGGCGTTCATCGCCGCCGCCTTCACCGCCGGGCGTCTTGGAGCGGGTGGCATCGTTGCAGCGGTCGGTCGTCGTGGCGTCATGCTTCGCACGCGGCCTCGCGAATGATCCGTTCGGCCCTCGCCGCGCCGTACTGGGAGACGAGATAGGGCACTTGCCGGTCGAGGCCCGCATTGTCGACGTCCGCTGCGGCATGCCCAACTGCGTCGTAGACGGCGTCCGCGGCACCGTCGTCGTCGACGGCGCCGGATGCGTTGCACTCCTCGCTGGCGTAGTGGGCGGCGGCGTCGTGTACGGCATCGTCCAGGTCGACGGGGTCGACGCCGAGGGTTCGGGCGAGGAGGAGCAGGTGGTGGGCGTCCTGAGCCTCGCGCGGGTCCAGTGGTGTGTCGGCTTCGATGTCGAGCATGAGAAGTCTCCCGCGACCGCGACGGCCGCTCTCGTTTCGGTGGGTGGGCTCGGAGGGTGGAGCAGGGTGGGCATCGACGTGGCCGCGATGCGCGGTCGGCCGGGCGTCTCCCGGGTCTCGGAGCGATGTGGCGTTCCGGGGTGCCCTGTTCACGGCGATTCGCTGTCCCGTGATCCGGGTCATTGCCACGGGGTGTCGTAGAACCGGCGGGTGTGGTCGAGGTTGCGGAGGCCGTTGTCGTGGCTGTCGGTGAGACGACGCAGCAGAAGGCGGTGGTCGATCGGGATGTCGCCGATTTCGTGGCTGAATCGGAGTTGGCGCAGGTTGCGGTCGTGTGCCTCGGCGGCTCGGCGGGCCTGAGCGATGGTGGCGTGCCGGCGGCCCCACAGGATCAGGAGTTCGCGGTGGTCGGTGTCAGGGGGTGCGGCGCGCAGGTTTTCGTGAGCGGCGATGACGGCGGCGAGGGTCAAGGCGAAGGTGGCTCCGCTCGCCAGAGTGTCCGCGACCAGGGGAGCCAGCAGCGTGGCTTGGTCTGTCGGCGGTGTGCGCAAGGCTTCGGCCGCCGCGGGCCGCACGAGTTGGAGCGTGACGATGAGGCTGGCGAGTATGACGCCGATGAGGTCCCGGGCGCGGGCCGTCTGGGTGGCGTCGGGAACGAAGGAAATCGCAGGCAGGACGAGCGCGATGCCTGCGACCACGAGGGTGGGGTTCGGGCCGGCGAGGAAGCGGAGAGCGTGCCGGACGCTGGGTGTCATGGGGGTCTTCTCCGGGTCTGCCTGCGGTTGTCTCGGTGGCGGGGCGGTTTGACTGCGGGACGTGTCGGCGAGCCCGTGTGTCCGGGGCTCGCGGACACGTTGGGTCACGCGTTGAGGCGCAGGTCGCGGTAGAGGCTCAGGAGGCTCTCGGCAAGTGCCGGGTGGATCTTCTCGATCCACAGGCAGGTGTTGGTGACGCCGACGGACACGTGGACGCAGGCGCTGCGGCTGTGGCCCTGGGGGCGCAGGTCGTACTCGCCTTGGTAGTTGGCGGGTATCCATCCGGCCAGGTCGATCAGGTACGGGACGGCCTGAATGCTGGCCGGGTGCGGGGCGGAGGGGGCGAGGCTGGGGAGTATGGCGATGAATTGGCGGGCGATGTCGGGGAGGAACGTCGTGTCGGGCGGGGTGTCGGAGTGGCGGGCGTAGTAGGGGGCGTCGGTGTGGACGATGCCGCGCGCGGGATCGAAGACGTCCTCGCCGACGGCGGCGCGGACGTGGGCGACGTAGTGCTCCAGCAGCGCGGTCATCACGTGGGTGGGTGCGCCGGACACCGCGAGGTCCAGCACGGTCCATGCGTGGAGGCGTGCTTGCACCGAGGGGAAGGCGGTGTCGCGCAGGTAGCCGCCCCAGTAGTCGTACATGCGGATGGAGTGCTTGACGCCGGCTTCGGTCAGGAGACCTCGGTACCGCTCGATTCGCTGTCGGTTGTGGACGCGTTCGATGTCTTCGAGGCACTGTCGGCCGAGTTCGTCGCTGATCGCGTCGGTGTCGATGAGGGGGCGGAGAATCTTGCGCCAGACCTGGGCCGCGATCTTCTCGATGGGGCGGCTCATTGCGGCTGTCGTGTAGTAGCTCGGGAACTGGCCGACGAGTCCCCCCGTCCAGGAGGAGATGCTGGCGCGACCTTTGTAGGCACGCAGGAGGAGACGGATGCATGTCCGGTCGTTCGGGTTCTCGTCGGGGGTTCCGTCGTGGGCGCCGTCGCCGATGAGGCGCCCGTGGGGGGGCTCATCGCGCAGGAGGTGCCACATGCGGCCGAGAATCGCGTCTCCTGCGTCGAGGCGGCGTTGGTAGTCCGGGTGTTTGGTGATCGTGGGCCATTGCCGGCTGAGCTCGGTTGCGAGGTTCTCGGCGAATTCGAGGGGGACTTCACGCCTGTCGGTCGTCATGCGCTTCTCCCGGTTCGTGGGGTGGGCATGGGGTGAGTCGGCGGGTGTGGCGCGGCCCAGGAGGCCGATCGCGTCCATTACACGAACTATTACGTTGTCGTAATAGATAATTCGAATGTACACGTCGTCTCGGTGCAGGGCAACGGTCCCGGCGAGTTCCCTCGCAACTCCTCGCCGCCAGAGGTGTGCCGCTCGGCGTCTGCTCGAACGCCGAGCGGCGCGAAGGCAGGGCCGCGCGGATCCGCGCGGCCCAAAGCGGCTGCGGTCCGCGCCGGGGGTCAGGCGGTCAGGGCCAGTTCGCCGCGCGGGATGGTCGAACCAGTGATGGCCTCGACCAAAGCACAGATCAGGATTTCCGCGACCGGCGGAGTCACCGCGTTGCCGTACTGGCGGACCTTCTCGGCGTGGGTCCCCAGGACTATGTAGTCGGGCCGGAAGGCCATGCCGGCGCCGACCTCGTGGGAGAGGAGCATGCGGTAGCGGACGTCGTCCAGGTCTGTGTCCGCGGGGTTGCAGCTGGCCCAGGCGAATCGGTCACGGGTACTCAACGTGCCGCTCGGGCGGAAGATTGGGCGGGCGACACCGGTGGAGTAGTACGGGACCAGCAGATCCAGTCTGCTTCGATCCGGTGTATGGGCGCCGCCGGCGGCCTGCGGGTGGGCGTCGACGAAGGCGGACGGGCGTCCCGGCCCGTGCTCGGGGATTTCGAAGAGTGCGGGCGGAGCGGCGACTTCTCTGGTGACGTAGCGGTCGCGGCCGGCTCGGATGCGGTCGAGGGTGTTGGCGACGAGGGGGTCCTCGCGCTCGGCCAGGCGTGGGCCGGGAACCGTCCAGTCGATGATCGCCGCTGCGGGTCGAGTGGCCGGTTCGACGATGTTCCCTCGGCATCCGATCTTCGGGCATCGGTAGAGGTACTGATTGCGGGCTCCGTAGCAGCCCATGTCCACGCCGGGTTTCTTGAACACCTGCAGGGCGTCGACCTCGGTGGCGCAAAGGTCGCACCAGGCGCGCGGTCGCAGCCATTTGTCCCAGTCGGGATTCCGGCCGAGCGAGTGGTGCCAGTACGCGACGTAGAGACGATCGCGCGATTGGGGGGCGCGGGGCGAGCGTCGGGGCGTGGCGTGCATGGAGTTGAAGGCGATGACGCGGATGTGGTACCCGAGCCTGCGGATCTCGGAGAGCCATCGGTTCCACTCGTCCCACTTGCGGCACTGGATGACGTTCTCCACGACGCCGGCGAGGACGGGCCTGCCCTTGTCGCTCATCGCCCGCAGGTAGCGGGGCACTTCCTCCATCAGGGCTCGGCTGCGTATCGCCTTCTCGTCCGGGGCGTTTTGGTCGAACAGGGTGAGGGTGCTCTTGTCGAAGTCCCGGCGTTTGCCGCGGGCGTCGGTCCAGTAGGGGCAGGCGGGGGAGGCCCAGTACAGATCGGCGTGGGGAAGTCCGGTGATGTCGATGGTGGTGACGTCGTCGAGGATGTGGTCTACCCAGGGGAAGTTGGCGCTGTGGCTTTCGACCGCGCGCTGGAAGTGGTTCATCGCGAGGACGGGTTCGACGCCGGGCACCTGGGCGGCACCCTCGGTGTCGCCGCCGACGCCCGCGAACTGGCTGAAGTACGTGAGCACGGGTTCCTGTCCTAGCGGTCGGCCGGGCGCCGCCGGCGGAAGGGCCCGGAGGTGTCCGTGCTGTGCGGCGCAGTTCGCGTTGTCCCGGATCGGTCTGTCGCGCGGGGCCCCTTCGGCAATTCCGTGGCTGCGGCAATGCCGCCGGCGTCCCGGGGCATGCCGTCGGGCCGAGTCGGCCGGACGGTGAGGCGCGAGGAGTCTTCGAGTGGACCGTCGAAATGCGCGGCTGCGGCGTGCTCCGCGATCTCGGTGATCCGGGCGAGCGCCACCGCCCTCGCCCCGCCCGGGCGGCCCGCTGCGCGGGAGAAGGTGGGCGCCGGGAACGTGGGCGGTACCCACAGGATGTCGAGCTCGCGCCGGGTCGAGACGTCGAGCAGGGCGAACAACCTCATGCCTGGGCGCTCGTCGCCGATGGTGGCGTCGGCGGCCGGCGGGGCGGTCGGGAAGTCGATTCCCGCCGAAGGCGTCAGGACCATCGCCCAGTGATTGTGTGCTGTCGCAGGCTCGTTCGGGTGTCGGTGGATCGGCGGCATGGTCTCTCCGGGTGGGGTGGGTTCGGGCATGTGGGTGGTTCTTCGGTCTGTTCTTGTCGGTGACGCCGCGGAGGCGTATATCAACGGCTGCGCGTCGGCGCCACGATGGACGCCCATGCGCGGTGGTACTTCTGCGCCCAGGGGCGGCAGGCGGCGCGGGCATGAACCACCGCACTGTCGTCGGGCAGGTCCGGGCGCCACAGATTGGGGCCGGGGAAGCGCGTGTACCGCATCCGGTCGGTGATCGGCAGGCCGCATCCGAGGCAGTCCCCGGGAGTCATCCGCAGGAGGTCCTCGAGGCGTGCCGTCTCCGCGTCGACCTCGGACTCGCGCGTTTCGTGGGCGCAGGGCGGTAGTTCCGCACAGCGGCGGCAGACCGCGTAGTGCTCGGGCATGACCTGCCACACGTGGCCCGGGGACGCGAGGACGCGCTCGAACGTCTCGGTTCCGTGGTCGCGAATCAGATCCAGGACCAGCGGCCGGCGTGCTCGGGTGTCCCGGTCGAGGCGGCTTCGGTGACAGTGGGCCTGCAGGCGGAGCCACCGAGTGTGCTCGAGCGGTCTCCGGGCCAGGACGCGCCACGCGGCGCGATTCCAGACGATGACGGCGTGGGGTGCCAGGGCGGAGGTGGTGACCGATTCGAGGTGTTCCTCGCGCGGTCGCCAGGCGGTCGGGGTGCGGCTTGGCATGGGTCTCCTGTAGGACGTGCCGGGACGGCGCCGGCCCGACCGGTTGCGTTCACCGGTCGGGCCGGGCGGAGTTCTCCCGTACGGGTGGGCGGCGCGCGTACTCGCCGGGCCTCGCCGGCGCCGGTGCGCCGGCGAGTCGCGGTGGGGATCGGTCGGGCGGGCCGGTTAGGAGTCCTCGGCGCGGCCCTGGTGGGTGTCGCAGGATCGGTCGTCCGTGAGCAGCGCGGCGAGGGCGGACTCGAACGGTTCGATGCCGCTGTCGTCGAGTGAGATTTCCCGTACGCAACCGCAGGGCTGCGGTCGGACGAACGCGGGCCTGTTGCGGTGTTCGGTGGAGTCGCGAATGTGGATCATCCAGAGGCCGTCGCCCAGATAGGCGACGGCAAGGGGACGCCGGTCCCCGACCGTGGGGTAACCGCTCCAGACGTCCGCGTCGGCCAACGCCGTGTCGGGGCCGAGCAGTTTCCTGACGTACGCGACGGCGTCCTCGACGGCCTCGTCGCGCTGCTTGCGTACCGCAGCGGCGAGCCGCTGCGCGTCGTCGTTCCTCTTCGCCTGTACCTGGGCGCGGGCCCGGGTGAGAGTTCGGGCAGCGAGTGTCGTCTCCTGCCCTGCGGTTTCGACGATAGTGGACATCACGTCGTAGGTCCTCTCTGTTGAGTCGACTCGTTGTGTGAAGGCCGTCGGAGGTACGGAGTTGCCCGCTGGGTGTGGGCGGCTCGGCCGGCGCATCGATCGGTGCCGCAGCCGGCGCGGGTGCGGCGCGCGGACGGGATCGCGCCCACGGACGGCGCAAACACAACCCGAAACCATTACGGCTTCGTAATAGATAATTGAAAGACCAGCCGGTGTCTGCGAAGCTCTCCAGATGACTTCGAACAAGGCCGCCGCTCCGGCGGGCGAGCCCGAGTGGATGCCGCCTGCCGACATCGCTCGCAGGGCTGTCGACGACGGGTTCATCCGCAGCATGAGCGCCGAGCGCTTGTACTACCTCGCGCACACCGACCCGGACTGGCCGGTACCGGAAGAGGAGTGGAAGGACGCCGGCACCGCCAAGCTGATCCCGTGGGACAACCGGCTCCGCGGCTACTTCGAGCGGCGACGCGAACCCGAATGGCTGACCCTGACTGCGATCGCCGAGAGGGTGGTCGAGGCGGGTTACGCCACGACCATGAGCCGGCCGCGGGTGAGTGTCATCGCGCGCACCGACCCGGACTGGCCGGTACCGGAAGAGGAGTGGAAGGGCGTCGGCCGGGCCAAGCTGATCCCGTGGGACGACCGGCTCCAGAAGTTCTGGTCCACTCGTCAGGCCACGGACGGCCCCAAGGGATGGAGCCGGCCTGTGCGCGCCGAGAAGCCGCCGACGGTGGAAACCGTTTCGGACACCGAGGTCGCCAAGGCCTTCGGCCTCCCCGTCGACCTGGTGCCCGATCTGAAGCCCCGACGCGGGAAGGCCTGGCGCCGGGACGACGTCAACGAGATCCTCCGGACCCGTCCAGCTTGGTTCGGCAACGAGGCGGAGGCACGGGTCGAGGTGGCCCGTCGCCTCAGGGACCGGGCACGTCGACGGGCGAAGCACGGCGCCGACGGCTGAGCGCGGCGACATCGACCTCCGGGGCGCAGTGCGGTCGCCGGGGGATCCCCGTCCGACCGCGAACCCGACGGCCGGTCGTCGGCGAGGGGCTCGTCACGTGGCTTCGGGCCCGATGGTCATCAAGGGCGCGGAGCGTCGGGTTCGTTCGCGACGCGCAACAAGACATCCGCGTGGCACAGCACGCGGGTGCCGTCGTCGTCGACGAGGGGACACCAGCAGGCGAGGGATCGGCCCCGCAGCCGCGCGCGTGCGGCCGTGACCACCTCGGGGTTCCGTGCGAGGTGTTCCTCGTACCGGGCGATCACCTGCCGACGGTCCAGGCCGTCGGTGCGAATCGGGTTGCCCCAGACGGAGCCACGCCCAACATAGATCGCCCCCTTCGGCATCCGCCAGCCTTTGACGCGCCGGCGCTGGATGCGCTCCGGACCGACGGGGCCCGGGCTCGCATCAACGGGGTCGGATGCCGGGATCGACGGGTCGCGGTGGGTCTCCGGGTCGGTCGAGATCGTCTTGCTGGCGGGCGGCGCGGTACGTGCGGTGGTGTCGCCGGGGCTCATCGATGGTGCTCCTGTTGATGCTGTGCCGGGTGCGCCGACCGTATGAACGGCGCACCCGGGTTGGTGGTGGGAAGAGTGTGGTGAGAACACGTTGTGGTGGCCGTGTCGGAGACCGACGTGGGTCACGCGTCTCCGACGGCGTCGCCGAGGTACCGGGGTTTGATGTCGGATCTCCGCGGACGGGTGTCGCGGCAACGCGCGCAGTCGACAGCGCACCTCCCGGGGAGGAGGCGGGCGGGTGGCGTGGGACGCGGGTCGCACCGCAGGAGGTGGCCGCGGGCCGTACGGCGGGCGGCGTGAACCACGTTGTCGGCGTCGGCCGCTCGTTGATCGAAGCGGAGCTCACGGGGCGATTCGGGGCGGCCGGAGTCGAGATGCTCGCGAAGGGTGGCGGGGAATCGGATCGGTCTGGCCATGGGGACTCCTAATAGTCCGAGTGGACTTTGCGTGGTCACGCATCTGCCAGCGAAGGCACCGGTGACGTGGCGGGTCAGCGCAGTTGCTGCGGGAGTCCGTTTCGCCTGACGGTGAGGTGGGTGCAGGCGGGCTCCTGCAGCGTGGCGTCCACGAACGCCTGCGCGTCGGTTTGACCGTCGAGCGTGACGTCGAACGTCCGGATGTGCTTTCGTACGCCGTCGTCGGCGGCGTAGTGGAACTCCACATGAGTGATCACGGAGACGGGGTCGCTGTCCGCACGCGGCTCGTTGAGGAGGTCCCGCACGTAGTCGGGGCTCACATCGAGTCGGGCGGCGATCGATTCGCGACTCTCGCCGAGCGCGTTGAGGTGTCGAGCCTCCTGAACGAAGTGGGCGCGGTTCGCCTTCGACGGCGCGCCCTGATCGGGCACGGCTTCGGGGCTGTCGATGTCGTCCCAGGCCAAGGGCGGTGACCAGCCTCGCTGTTCGGCCCGTCGACGTGTCGCCGGGTCGGGCCCCGGCGTCATGGAGAGGCTGTCGTACAGCGCGCGGACCCGATCCTCGGTGTAGCCGAGGACGGTCGTGGCCATCCTCAGTTCGTAGATGACGAAGGTGACGCAGCCGTACCTGTCGGCGAGGATCGACGCGGGCCAGCCCAGGGCTGCCAGCGCCTGAAGGCGGCGGCGCACACCTGTCGCGTCGACGGGGAGCGTGCGTCGGCCTTCGCGGCGGACCGCCAGGAGCCGTTCGGCCGTGTGACGCGTGACTTCTCGGTTCCGGCCGCGACTGAGACGGTTGACGGTATTCAACCCGACTCCGGCCTTCGCCGCGA
This sequence comes from Embleya sp. NBC_00896, assembly GCF_045207785.1. NCBI lineage: Bacteria > Bacillati > Actinomycetota > Actinomycetes > Kitasatosporales > Streptomycetaceae > Embleya > Embleya sp. NBC_00896. The sequence goes on along the minus strand of NZ_CP108778.1, from coordinate 250,180 downwards.
CGGACGCCTGCGACATGCCGGCGGCTCGCAGCGACGCCAAGTGCTCGCGCACGGCGACGAGATCGCCGTGCGGTTGCCAGGTTCCGTACGCAATCTGACGGCGGCGATGCCTGGCCAGTGCGGCACGTCGAACGGGATCGCGGCGGGCAGGGGTCTGAGTTCGATTGGCGGCCATCACGGCTCCCTTCTGCGGCGGCCGTCGGCGGGAAGGTGATCAACACCCGGTTGGTCCGCAGGCGCTTCGTTGCTCTGGTGGTCCGGGCCCGTGCCCGAGGTGGCGAGTAGCGACCTCGGGTCCGGAACGTGTGTGTCGTGGGTTGTGCAGGCTTGGGGGCCGGGTTCCTCGGGCTGCGCGCGGGGGCCTTGCCTTTCCTTGGCGTTCGCGCAGGCAGGCGTCGCAGTAGGGGTGGCCGACGGCGTCGAGCAGGGTGTGTTCGGCGCGGTCGTGGTCGCGGCCACAGGCGGCGGTGCGGTTGCGGCGCCGTCCGGGTCGACGGCTTCGGCTATGGCGGTGGTGGGATGGGTCACCGGATCTCCTCCGATGAGTGGGGGTTGTCGGGGTGATCGACGTCGGGCCCCGCGTTGCCCGGGTGGTCGCCACGGCCGGGTGCTGGTGGGGCGCCGGACTGCGGCTTGTGGTTGGGGACGTGGTGTTCGTCAACCGTTCCAGGCGACCGTGCCGACCAGGGGCTTGATCTCGGCTGCGAGGTCCCGGGTCGGGTCGACTCTTGCGGCGAGTTCGTAGTGGGTGGTGCCGGAGTCCGAGGACACCGCGAGGTGTACGGGGCAGGTGCCGGGGTGCGCGTTCAGGACGCGTCGGAGGTCCCGGACGAGCCGGGGCGTGATCTTGGTGGTCGGCAGGGTCAGCCTGATGGGGGCCGTGTCGAGGCTCAGGACGGTCAGTTCCGTGCCGAAGACGGTGAGCGTGCCGTCGCGTTCGTTGAGTCGGCCCTTGACGCTCACCGCGGCGTCCTCCTCCAGGGCATGCGCGACGAGGGTGTAGGCGTGGGAGAAGAACAGCACTTCGATCTCGCCGTGTTCGTCGGCGAGGTTGATCGCCGCGTACGGCGAGCCGCTCTTGTTGACCTTGCGCCGGACCGTGGTGATCAGGCCGGCGAGCCGGACGTTGCTTTTGCCGTCGGTGGTGCGGTCGGGGTACTTGAGGTCGGTGATCGAGGTGTCGCGGTGCCGGGACAGGATGTGCTCGGCGCCGTCGAGCGGGTGGGCCGAGACGTACAGGCCGAGCATCTCGCGCTCGGTGGCCAGCTTGAGCTTGCGCGGCCACTCCTGGTCGGTGAGCGTGAAGTCGAGCCCGACGGCCGGCTCCGCAGTGGCCTCGCCGCCGCCGAACAGGTCGTACTGGCCCGCCGCTTCGTGCTTCTTCAGGCCCACGACCGCGTCGAGCGCACGTTCGTGGACCTCGGCCAGGGCCCGGCGCGTGTGCCCGAGGGCATCGAACGACCCGGCCTTGATCAGGGATTCGACCGCGCCCCTGTTGCACGCGGGCAGGCCGATCTTGGTCAGGAAGTCGGCGAAGGAGTTGAACTTGCCCTTGCTCGTGCGCGCCTCGACGATGTCGTTGATGACGTTGTCGCCCACGTTGCGGATCGCGCGCAGACCGAACCGCACGTCGGCGCCCACGGCGGTGAAGTCGGCCACCGACTCGTTGACGTCGGGGGACAGGACCCGGATGCCAGCGGAGCGGGCATCCGCCAGATACAGGGCCATCTTGTCCTTGTCGTCCCCGACGGAGGTGAGCAGGGCGGCGGTGAACTCGGCGGGAAAGTTCGCCTTCAGGTAGGCGGTGCGGTAGGAGATCAGGCCGTACGCGACGGAGTGCGACTTGTTGAACGCGTAGCCGGCGAACGGGACCAGGACGTCCCACACCTTCCGGATCGCCTCGTCGGAGTAGCCGCGCTCGCGGCAGCCCGCCTGGAAGGGGACGAACTCCTTCTCCAGGACCTCCTTCTTCTTCTTGCCCATCGCCCGACGGAGCAGATCGGCCTGGCCCAGGCTGTAGCCGGCCAGCACCTGCGCGGCGCGCTGTACCTGCTCCTGGTAGACGATCAGGCCGTAGGTGGGGCCGAGGACTTCGGCGAGCGCCTCCTCCAGTTCCGGGTGGATGGGTGTGGTTTCCTGGCGGCCCGTCTTCCGTAGTGCGTAGTCGGTGTGCGCGCCCGCGCCCATGGGGCCGGGCCGGTACAGGGCGCCGGCCGCAACGATGTCGTCGAACGCGCTGGGCCTCATCAACCGCAGGAGGGCGCGCATCGGCTGGGCGTCCAGTTGGAAGATGCCCAACGTGTCGCCTCGGGCGAGGAGTTCGAAGGTGACCGGGTCGTCGAGCGGGATCGACTCGATGTCGACGTCGACACCTCGGTTGGTCCTGATGATGTCGACCGCGTGGTCGATGATGCCCAGGTTCCGAAGACCCAGGAAGTCCATCTTGACCAGGCCCATGTTCTCGCACGACGGGAAGTCGAACCCGGCGATGATCACGCCGTCCTTGTCCCGGCGGTGCAGCGGGACCAGGTCGAGCAGGGGTGTGCTGGAGAGGATCACCGCGGCGGCGTGCACGCCGGTGCCCCGGATCAGTCCCTCGAGGCCGCGCGCGGTGTCGAGGACCTGCTTCGCGTCGGGCTGGGACTCGTAGAGCGTGCGCAGCTCGCCGCTGTCGACGTGGCGGGGATGGTCGGTGTCGAACAGGGCCGACAGCGGTGCGGACTCGCCCAACACGTCGGGCGGATGCGCTTTGGAGAGACGTTCGCCGACCGAGTACGGGAAGCCCAGGATGCGGGCGGCGTCCTTGATCGCGGCCTTCGCCTTGATGCGCCCGAAGGTGTTGACCTGCGCGGTGTACTCCGAGCCGTACTTCTCCGTCACGTAGCGGACCATCTCCTCACGGTGACGGTCGTCGAAGTCGATGTCGACGTCCGGCGGGTTGATCCGCTCGGGGTTGAGGAAGCGCTCGAACAGCAGGTCGTAGTCGAGCGGGTTGAGCCCGGTGATCCCGGTCAGGTAGGCCACCATCGAGCCGGCCGCCGAGCCGCGCCCGGGGCCGACGGCGATGCCGTTGTCGCGGGCGTGCCGGCAGATGTCGGCGACCACGAGGAAGTAGGCGTCGAAGCCCATCGGGGAGATGACCTTCATCTCCTCCTCGACCCGGTCGAGCACTTCCTGGCTCGGGTTGTCGCCGAAGCGGCGCTTCAGACCCTCGGTGATCTTCTTGCGCAGGTAGCTCGCCTGGGTCTCGCCCTCGGGCACGTCGAACCGCGGCATCCGGTCGGCCTTGGCGAACACTTCGTCGTAGGGCTCGATGCGCTCGGCGATCGCCAGGGTGTTGTTGCACGCCTGCGGCAGCTCGTCGAACAGGCGGCGCATCTCGTCGGAGGTCTTGATGTAGTAGCCGGTGCCCGCGAAGCGGAAGCGGTTCGGGTCGGCCTTGTTCTTGCCCACGCCCACGCACAGCAGCGAGTCGTGCGCGTCGGCCTGGTCCTCGGTGACGTAGTGCGAGTCGTTGGTTGCGAGCAGCGGGATGTCGAGCTGCCTGGCGACCCGAAGGAGGTCCTCGCGGACGGTGCGCTCGATGTCGAGGCCGTGGTCCATCAGTTCGAGGAAGTAGTTCTCCTTCCCGAAGATGTCCTGGTAGGCGGCGGCGGCCTTGACAGCCTCGTCGTACTGGCCCAGGCGCAGCCGGGTCTGCACCTCGCCGGAGGGGCAGCCGGTGGTGGCGATGATGCCCTCGTGGTGCTCGGCGATCAGGTCGCGGTCCATCCGGGGCTTCATGTAGTAGCCCTCCATGGATGCCAGGCTGGAGAGCCGGAACAGGTTCCGCAGGCCCTGCGCGTTCTCCGCCCACATCGTCGTGTGCGTGAACCGGCCTCCGCCGGAGACGTCCTTGCCGCCCTCACCTTCGTCGGTGACGGCTCGCCGTCCGCCGGAGGCCCAGAACTCGGGGCGCCGCGCGAAGCGGGTGCTGGGGGCGACGTACGCCTCGATGCCGATGATCGGCTTCACGCCGTGCTTGGCGGCCGATCCCTGGAACTCGTACGCCCCGAACATGTTGCCGTGGTCGGACATCGCCACCGCCGGCATGCCCTGACGGGCCACCTCGGCGAACAGCCTGTCGTTCTTCGCCGCTCCGTCCAGCATCGAGTATTCGGTGTGGACATGCAGGTGAACGAACGAGTCAGACATCGCTACCACCTTCTCTCATCGGTTCGAAGCCGCTCCTCGTCATCGGGCCCTGCTCGATCCGACCTCCACGACCAGGCGCAGACCACGCGCCGGGGCAGCGGCTCGCCCCTGTGTGGGCCAGTCGTCCGCCCGGATCCCGTATATCGGAGGGGTCCATCCGGGGCTGTGGCGCCGATAGACGGTGGCCCAGTCGGCCTTGAAATAGCAGGCGAGGAGGCCACCGATGTTGGGTACCGGCTCGGGAGCCGCGCGATTCTGTTCGACGACCTGGGCGGCGACCCGTTCGGCATGGTCGTGGTGTCGGGCGCAGTACCGGTGCTCGATGTCCCAGCCGGTGGTCGGGTCCTTCTCGACGACGGTGTGGCGGCTTCGTGCTCCGCAGACCATGTCCCGGTTCCGGGGGTCGACTGGCGGCCGGTACTCGGGGGAGACGTGCAGGACGGTCGGCGGACGCCGGCGCAGCGGTGTGGGGGCGTCGGAGGCCGGGGGAGTGGAGGGCGTACGCGGCCGATACACGTAGGGGCGAAGGCGGGGGGGCCTCGCACCACCCTTGGTCGGGGAGGGTGTTCGGGGGTTCGTACCGGGGCGCGTCGGCGGCGATCATGCGGGGGTAGCGGGGTTGGCCGAGTGTGTCGCGGCCCAGGAGGGCGGCGGCGATCCGCAGAGTGGTTCGCGGGTCGTCCGCGCCTGGGATGAGGGCGAAAGCGACGGCGAGAAGGAGTTCGCGGGCGGGGTGGTCGGCACGCGGGTCACGGTAGATCTCGCGAACAAGCTCGACGTAGCGGTCGTTCGGCGGCTTCGCGGCCGCGTCGACGGCGGGGTGTTGGGAGGCGGTCACGTGCTCTCTGCGTGATGGGGGCGACATTGGCGCTTGCAGCCGTTCGACCTCCGCCTGGACCCGGTCCCGGTCCTCGTCGGCCGCGGCGAGCGTCTCGATCAACGCGTCGCGTTCGGCTTCCAGTTCACCCGCGTGATGCTCCGCCTCGTCCTGGGCCCGGGCGGCCTCGATGGCGGCGGTCTCCCAGAGTTGCGCGTCGGCAAGGCGCCGACGGGTGCCGGTCGGGGCGGTCATCGAGTGGTCCGGTTCATCGTGTGGTGCCCGCCTCGCAGTGACGTGTCGCCCGTGGCGTGCCCGGCGGAGTCCGTGCCGGTGGGGACACTCCCTTGGTCCTGGTGGTGTCGGGGTTGGGGTACGGCGTCGGCACGGTGCGGGTACGCCTCGGCGAGGAGGCATCGGAATTGGCGGAAGCGGGGGTTCATCGCGGTCCCTTCGGTGGCTGGTGCGAGGCGGGGGAGGGGTGGTCGGGCGCGAGCACCGGATCTCGTAGAGCGATTCCGGGTGCACGGCTGGCATCACGACCGGCCCGACGGGGCCGTGGCCGATTTCGGCAAACGGCTCGGGTGACGAGCGGGTCTCCGGTGGGCATGGGCACTCGGCATCGTTCCGCACGCGGGCTGTGTCGCCCGGGGGTCAACGGGGCTCGTGGTAGGCGCGGAAGGGTCGCTCCTGGGCGTCGTCCGAGACACACATGTGGATGCCAGCGGCACGCTGGCGTTCGAACATGGCGGCAATCCAGACCTGTTCGGGGGCGTGGACGGCGAGATCTGCCCACGCCTGAGGGGTCAGTTGCATGGGGTCGCGGGGGAGTCCGCAGGGACACGGGCACTCGGGGACGGGGTCGAGCAGCGCGTTGACGCCGTGACAGCGGTGGTGCCAGTGGCGCTCGCAGGCCTCGCAGGAGTCCTTCGGGACGATGTACGTGGTCGTCCAGGTCGGCGGCGGCGCAGTCGTGTGCGCGTTCGGGGTCCGGCGAGTACCGGCGTCTGTTCGGGCGGTTCCCTTGAGCGTCCGGGTGCGGATATCGGTGACGTCGGCCATGTCGTTGCCTCCGAGATGATCATTGCGGCGGGAAGTCGGCCACGTGGTGTGGACGGGCTCCGGCGGCCTCGAGGGGGTCGACGGGTGCGCGGTCGTCCAGGACGGTCGCGGTGCTGCGCAGGGCGCGAGCGATCCAGTGCGTGTACGCGGGTGGGATCGCCTCGGCGATCTCCTTGCGCACGGACGTCCAGTCGATGCCCATGGCGTCCTGCCACTGGGCGACGGAGCCCTTGCCCCCGCCGTCGCCGTAGACGGCGAAGTAGGGCCCTTTGTGCCAGGTGCCGTGCCGGTATCCGGCGACGCGGCCGCGGTGAGGCAGGTGTTCGGGTTGGGGTACGACGGCGCCGAGGATCTCGAAGTACCTGTGCCGGATGACAGCCAGGCCGAACATCTCGCCGCACAACATGAGGTCACGCCGCAGCGCCGCGCCGGGGACGTTTTCGATGACAGCCGGTCTGCCGGACGCGAGGAGAACTTCGCGGGTGGGCTCGATCAGTCGGGGATAGGTGCGGCCTTGGTTGGTTCCCTTGGTGAGGGTGCAGGCGTCCTGGCAGGGCGGCGAGGCGTGAATGAGGTCGTACTCGTGGGCGTGGGCGCGGGCGTACTCGATCGCGTCCGCCTGCACGAACACGTCGCCGGCGTAGTTGGGTTGGGGTGCGATGTCGACGCCGGTCACGTGATACCCGGCCATCTGGTATCCGCGGGCCGCGCCCCCGGCGCAGCAGAACAGGTCGAGGACTTTCGACCGACGGCTGCGCCGGGGGGCGGGTCTGGAGCGTGACGACCGGGTGTACCGGTTGCTCGGTGGGTCGAGGAGCGCGACGATCCCCGATGCGGGTGTCGCCGTCGGGGACCGGGGGATCACCGGTCGGTCGGGGTTTCGGTGTCGGTGGTGAGCTCTCCGGCGGCCGCCAGGTCGGCCAGGGTTGCGACGCCGTCCGCCAGTGCCAGGTCCGGGCAGTGGCGGAGCGCGTGGGCTGCGGCCGTCTTGAGGCGGGCCTCGTCGGCGCCGGATGCCGTGGGCGCCCAGACCCAGCCTGCGGGCAGGACGTCGAAGTCCTGTTCGTACCACGTTCCGCCGGGGCAGTGGAAGTAGAGGGCGCGGCCTCCTCCCACGGTGGGGCGTTGGCGTGGGGCTCCGGGCCTGGGGTTCTCGAGCAGGCCCTTGCGGTGGGCGAGACCCACAGCCTGCGCCTGGTGGCAGGCGCCGAGCTTTTCCATGCCGGTGTCGATCCATCCCTGGACGACGTCCGGGGCGATACCGGTTTCGTCGCTGACCAGGGCGGGCGTCAGGCCGTAGTCCAGATCGCGCAGGGCGTCGATCTCCTCGGTGGTCAGTTGCTGTCCGAGCAGGGGTCGAGGCGCTCCGGTCGCGGGCGAGGCGGGCCCGGGTCGTGAGGGCGTGTCCGGGGGCGTGTCGACCGTCGTGTCGGTGAGGGTCATGTTTCTTCTCCTGACTCCGGTGGTTCGGTGTGGCGGGGCGTCGGGTGGATCGGGGTGTCGTGGGTCATATCGGGCCGGCGGTCGGCCGGCGGGGCGAGGTCGAGGAAGGTGACGGGCACTGCGCCGGACGTGGTCTCGGGGACGAAGTCGACCTGCCAGGCGTGGTGGCAGTCGTCCTCGTCGCCTGTGCCGCAGACGCACGGGGTGACGAGGGCCCAGCAGGTGGTGATGCGTTCCAGGAGTGGGGCGGAGGGCACATACCGCAGTTCGCCGTACAGGTCGGTGTCGAGGAGCGACATCGCGCACAGCGCGATGACGGGGTCGTACCGGCCGAGGGCGAGGTAGCCGAGGGTGGTCGTGTCGTCCCCGATCGCGGTGACCGGAATTCCTCGGTGAACGGCTTCCATGAGCGGGGCGATCAGCGGTTCACCGCCTGGGCATGGGACTCGCCGGTCTTCCTCCGCCTCGGGGGTGTGCCCGGCGTTGTCGGTCATCGGGGCGCTGCGGCGTGGGTGGGGCCGGTCGCCGATCCGGTCGCGGCGGAGAAGCGGGCCCAGTGGGCGAGTTCCGCTTCGCGGACCAGGCCGGCGAACGCGATGCTCGCGGCGACCACGGCAGCGGTGTCGAGGGCGGAGTCGAACTCCTGGTGCGGGTTGGGTTGGCCGTCGTAGCCCTGACCGTGGACGTAGCAGGTGCCGTCGTCGCGGGGGGTCCACCAGGCGCGGCCCTTGCGGATGTCGGATGAGTCGGGGTAGTCGGGTTTCCAGCCGGCCGCGACGAGTTCGTCGCGGACGCTGCTCAGGTCGGTCATCGGGGCTCCGGGGCGTTATGAGGTTCTCGGGTGGGGTCGAACGGTCGACGAAGTCGCCATTGGTGTCCGCACGCGAGACAGCAGGCGCGCGGACGTCCGATGGGGCCGCCGGTGTCCGCCAGCACGACGGGCGGCCGGTGATGGGGGTCGGCCGGCCTGACCACCCCGTCGGCGTCGATCACCGCGGCGCCCCAGTCGATGACGCCCTCGATGTCCTCGGCGACGTCGACCGGGCCGGCGCAGCGGATGCACACCAGCGGCCTCGGTTCGCCGGTGGTGGCGACCTCGATGTGCGTACCGGTTTCGCTCACGAGCCGGCCCCCCGGGCATGGAGCGCGGCGTGGAGGACGGTGCCCGGGCATCGGGCGACAACGTCCGGGTAGCGCAGGATCGGTGGTTCACGGTCGATGTCGGGGAGGTGGAAGCGCAGGGACGTCTCCTCGACGGACAGCGTTGTCGGCTGCTCGACGAGACGGCGGATCGGCCACCCAGTCAACTCCGCGAGTTTCAGGAGCTGTTCGAACGTGGGATAGAGCCTTCCCGCCTCCCACAGGTCGACGTCGGGTTCCGTGGCGCCGCAGGCGATGTCGACGTCCGGGCCGGAGACGCCGGCGAGGTTCAGCGCGGAGGTGATCTGGGCCGGTACGGCGAGGCCTTCGGTCCAGAGGCGGTGGGCGATGCGGCGGTCTTCTTCGACGGTGGTGCGATGTTCGCGGCCCCGGCGTCTGTTTCGGGCGTCGACGGCGGCGGCCTGCTGCGGGGTGAGGGGGACCTGCCTTGCCCCAGCGGCGGCGGGGCTCCATGGATTCCTCCCGGTCGGATGAACGTGCGGGTGGCGGGTGGCCCGCCCGGTCGGGGCGGACCACCCGCATGGTCAGGTCGGGGGCAGGCACCCGGCGCAGCGCTGGGTGTCGTCGTTGTCGCCGGAGGACCACAGGTGCTTGCCGCAGAAGTAATCGCCGCAGCCCGCCTCGGGGCGGCCGGGCGAGGTGCCGCACAGGTGGGCGAGGCCGCGATCGATGCGGGCGCCGCAATCGGGTGCGGAGCAGGTGTCGTCCACGCCGTACCCGGCGTCGCGGCCGTCGGCGAGGCGGTAGAGGGCGTTACCCACCGGCTGCTCCCTTCCTCGGCGACGGCGCGGGGGGGCGTCGACCGCGTGCGGTCGGGATGGCGGCCGGGGGCTCGGGCGTCCGCGTCGGGGTCGACGGTGATGCCGTACGGCTGGTCCGGCACCCGCGCCGGTTCGCACGCCACCGGTCCCGGACCGGGGTCGGGCTTCTCGACGCCCGGGGTGTCCTGCGCGATCCGCGTCGGCGTGCCGTACTCGGGAATGCGGTACAGGTTCTGTTCGGCACGGCGCGTGAGCGACCTCAGCAGGTCGACCTCGGCCAGCAGTATGCGCTCCAGGTCGGTGGTGATCGCGGGGCGGATCGTGTCGAGTTGGCTGTGGGTCATGGCCGGGGAGGGCCCGGTCCCGCACCAGGCGGTACACGTGAGTCGCGTGGAACCGGATACGTCGTTCGTCCGCGTCAGGATCGCGCCGGAGTAGGCCGAGAGCCCGCACAAGGAGCAGCAGGGCACGGTGCGCGTGGGTGTGGATGTCGTCATGAAGTCGCCTTCGCGTGGTGGTGATGGGTTCGCGGGGCCGGCTGTCCGGGCGTTTCGTACCGCGTGATGGGCTCGTCCAGTCGCCGGGCGCTGCCCGGAGTCCGCGTCACGCGGCGTGGCTGACCGAGATCAGCCAGCCGGTCCCGTTGAGGATCGCCGCCGGCGTCTCGTAGCGGACGGGCGCGTGTTCGGGGGTGAGCGAGCGGAGGTGGCCGGGGGCGTGGTGGGTGGTGATCCACACGTGGCCGCGGCCGTCGCGGTAGAGGCGGCGCTCGCCGACCACGGGGCGCGGAGCGCCGGGCAGGCCTTGGTGGAGTCCGCGCATCCTGGCGTACTTGGCGGCGGTGGTGTGCCCGTCGTACTCGGCCAACGGGTCGTCGAGGCCGACGCGGCGGACGTGTCCGAAGAGGTCGTCGAGGTCGCGTTCGCGGTTGATGTGCCAGGACATCGGCAGTCCGTGCGTGGGGTGGGCCTGGTAGAGCGCGCGGTCCTCCAGATCCGGGGCGGGGTCGATCACGACTCCGCCCCAGCGTGCGGCGAAGTCGCTGAGGAAGTACGCGCGTTCGCGGTAGACGGGCCCGGCAGGGTCGAGGTCGGTGATCTCGGTGGCTGGACGGTGGTGAGTGGCGAGGTTCACGATGGGTTCTCCGGCCGCCCTTCGCGGGGCGGGGTCGGGCTCGGGGACGGCCACGTCCTTGCTTGGTCGCGGTGTCGTGGCCGTCCCGGGGCGAATTCGGTGGTCCGGGGTCAGGGGTGCGTGCGGCGCGTGCGAGCGCGGGTCGGGTCGTCAGCTCGGGGGTTCGGTCGTGGACTGCACCGTCACGGGCTCGGCGGGCTTGGGGAACGGTGTCTCGCAGCCCTGGCAGGCGTGGGGGACGAGGTATCCGGCTCCGGCGATCTCCCGATCGGTGAACGAGACGTCGTACTCCTGCCGGGGGCCGACGCACGAGAGGCAGAGCCAGCGGGCATCGGGGTCGGGGCTTCGGTGAAAGTTGCTGCGCCGCACCACGCCTACTCGTACGCCGGTGCGGAGCACGTCTGCGGGCACCAGGTAGGCCGCTTTGACGATCCGCCGGCTGCAGGGCCGGGCACTCTCGCATCGGGTGGCGGTGCGGGCCCCGTAGCAGGCGGGCGTGCAGCCGAGCGCGGGATCGTCGATCTCGCGCTCCGCGGCCCACCAGCACGCGTGTTCCCGGCGCAACTGGCCCACGAGCAACTGCGTCTCCTCCGTGGTCAGCGCGGAGATCGGCGTCGGGGTGGTCAGCATGCATTCCGCACCCTCATGCCACCTGCCCCACACGGTGTCGACGGAGAGGGTGACCTCGAAGCCCGTCGGTCGCCATGCGCCGGCGTTCGCGGGGTCGGGCACCTCCACCACGAACGCGCCGAGTCCCTCGTCCAGGGTCATCCGCGCGTCGGGGATGTCGACGGTGGCGCACAGCGCGTCGAAGGCCGCGTCGGGCGTGAGGTGGTGGGACTCGGTGCCGTAGGGGCAGATGAGGGCCCAGGTGGGCCCCTGGGTCGGGATGGGATAGGGGTCGTCGTCCTCGTCCCAGAAGTCGGTGTCGGGGTCCAGGTGGTTCTCAACGACGGTCACGATGTTTCCTCTCTGCACCCCCGGGGGCGCGGTGTGTGGACCGGACGGCCGCTACGCCTGGTGGGTCCCGGCGCGCGGCCGTCCGGGACGGATTCAGGTGGCGGCGACGATCAGCGGTGCCACGTGGCGCAGGCTCGTGAGGCGGTTGCGAACGGCTCGGGCGTGCCTGCGGGCGCCGTTGGTGGCGGCGGTGCTGTTCGCGAGTTCGCTCAGGGTCGACACGGCGTCGTCGACGTCATCGACGGTGAGCCGGCAGTTCCCTGCGGCGAGCGTGTGGATGACGCTTACGCCCGGGCCGCGGGCGTGAGCCTCGGCGGCAGCCGCGAGTTCCTCCAGACCTCGTTGCGTGCCCAGGAGGGTCCCGCGCGTCCGGACGTGGCTCATGGCGTTGTCGCCTGCGCGTCGGCCGGGTCGACGAATACGCCTTCGTCGCCGTCGTGTTCGGCGTCGGGGTGGACGGTCCGGTCGTCGATGCCGACCGCCTCACGCCATTCCCGGCGGCTCTGGGGGTCCATGTCGTCCGGCGTCAGGCAGGCGGCCTTGAACGCCAGCTCGGCGAGGGCAATGTGGCCGAGTGCCTCGGTGGCCAGCGCGTGGCCGGTCACCGGGTCCGCTCCGTCGCCGTAGGTGAAGTGATGGGCCCTGTCGAGAAGGGTTTTGGCTATTCGGTAGTCCTGAATTCCGTTGTTCACGGTGATCTCCTTGGTGTCGATCGGTTGGGCCGGTGAGTTGCGGCGATGCTGTTTTCGTCGTTCAGGCGGCGGCCTGCTCCGAGGCGCAGTCGTCGCACGGGTGTTCCAGTGCGCTGCCGTGGCAGCCGGGTGTGTGCAGGACCTGGTCGGCGACGCACGGTCCGGATCCGGGTTCGGTGTTCGCCGTCTCGTCCGCGTACGCGTTGCGCCAGGCGAGTTGATACGCGCCCAGTTCCGCGATGACCGTGTTGAAGGCCTGGTGCATGGCGTCGGGCGGGTAGCAGTGTGCGGGAAGGCCGGGGATGTAGTCGCCGTCCGGGTCGGTTGCGCCGAGCAGGGTCTCGAGGGCGATTCCGATGGTGATCCCGGTGCTCTCCCAGCGGCCGTTGTCGCGGACGTCCAGGACCTGGCCGGTGGCGGTGGCCTCCCAGCGGAGTTGCGCGTCGCCGTACGTGCGGGCGTACCAGGAAAGCCCGGCCTTTTGCGCGGCGGGAACGTCGGGGTGGATGTCGTGCGGGTCGCAGGAGAGCGTGAAGCCGAGGGGAACGAATTCTCCGGGCATGAGGGCTTGTTCCTTTCGAGCGTGCGGTGATTCGGGAGGTTGTGTCCGGCCGCGAGGCGGAACAGGACCGGCCTGGACCGTGCGGCGCCGGGGGGTGTCGATCACGCGGGACGTGCGGGCCGGCTTGCGGTGAACGGCGATCGGTGCGGCGAGGCGGCCGTGGGAGGCCGGCCGGGTGGCTTGATGATCGGTGGGCATCGAATCGGCCGATGCCGGTCCGAGGTCCATCGATTGCGCCGCGGGAACGCCTAAGGCGCGGGGGCCGGCTGTTGGGATGTGTTCGGGGCATGGGTCGAGGACCCGGGCGCGGGTGCGCGGGGTCGAGTCGACGGTGGGACGTGGCCCGAGGATCGGTCGCTGTGCGGGCAGGGTCGGCGGAGAACGTTCTTCCACGCGGATCCCGAGGGATCGCGCCGACCCGTGCCTGACGCCGCGGATGCGCGGGCGATGACCGTGTGCTCGTTCCACCGTACGGGCGGCGGGGCCTGTTTCACCAGAGGGTGATCAGCGGATGAAGTCCGGCCCCGCACGGGCGATCCGCCTCCGCCTTCGGTCGGCGACCGTGGGGGCGGCTACGCGAACGCGACCTCGGACCTGTGGATTCGAGGTACGCGGCCGGTCAGAGGGATGAGGCGAGGGCCACGGCGCCGGCCGTGAGTCCCAACACGAGGAGCGCGGCCCGGATGAGCGCGAACTTGACGTCCGCGATCCGGCTCATTCGCTGATACTCCTCGGCGAGGGCCCGGGGCTGTTCGGATTCGGCGAGCAGGCGCAACGTGGTGTCGGGGTCGGTGGCGACGCGCAGCGATCCGCGGGTGCGAGGGAGCAGCACCCAAACCAGCAGCACGGCCGCCGTGGCGAGGCCGGCACCGGCGCCGTAGACCGCGGCGCCCCTGATGGCGCGCAGGCCGGGCGCGACGAGCCCGATGCCCGCCAGCAGCAGGCCCGCCTTCTGGTCGGCGGCGCGCACGTTCGAGACGACCAGGTCGACGCGGCGGTGCAGCGTGGGGCGCAGTGCCGTGTGGTCGGTCGCGGGGTCGGTGTCGCGAGGCGATTCGGTGGTGGGGGGCATGCGGAGCGCTCCCGGGTGTGGTGGATATCGGTCGCGGACCGGTCGGCCGCGCTCGAAACCTCCGGATCCCTGGGCGGGTTCCGGAGGCAACGAGCGCTCCGACCGGTTCAGCGACCGGGCTCGGGAACGCGGCCCGTCCGGCTCATGCGGTATCCCCGTCCCGGCCGAGTACGCCGAGCAGGTTGGCCAGCGCACAGTCGACGTGGGGGCGGTAGTCGTCGCCGATGCTCTCCGAGGCGCTCGCGAAGCGGAGCGCGTCGATCATCGCGTCCGCCTCGGCCGGGGTCATCCGGGCCCGGCGACCGGCTCCCAGGTCCTCCAACAGGGCGGCGCCGATGCCGTCCTTCGGGCCGTGACGGCTGGTCAGGGTGGCAATGTGATTGGCGTGTCCCTCGTCCGTGTAGACGCAGTAGGTCAGGACGGCCGGATCGGCCGGGCGGGCCCCCTTCGCCTCCAGCGCCGCGCAGTCCGCGCACAACCCGTCGGCAAAGAACGTGGCGCCGTGGCAGCCGGGGGTGTGAGTGATCCGCCAGCGGGCGCGCGCGCCCTGCCAGGCGGCGCGCGTCGCGGCGAGTTCGGCCTGCAGTTGCTCCTTGGTCGCGGTTTCGATCGGCGTGGTGTCGATGTCGTGCGTGTCGGTACTCAAGGTCGTGTCTCCTGAATCGCTGTGGTGGGTGGTTGAGTTGCCGGCGGTTTCCGCCGCTGTGGCACGTGCGGACCGGACCGGTGCGCACCCTGATCGACGGCGGGTACGTTCGAGGTGAGGGTGTCGATGCGCCGGTGCAGCGTGGGCCGCGGCGCGAGGTGGTCGACCTCGGACCCGGTGTCGAAGGTCGGTTCGGCACTGGATGACGCGTCTTCGCTCCCGAGGTCGCGGTCGGCCCCGGCTGATGGGCGGCGCTCGAACCCCCGACTCCAGGAGCTGGGTGTCGGGGGCGCCGAGCGTGCGACCGGTTCAGGGGTCGGGTTCATGCGTGCGGGCCCGCAGGTGTGCGCGCGGCGATCGGAACGGCCGGCGGAAGGCGCCGATCACGGGGCGTCGACGTGGACGCCGTCGGTCGTGATGTGGATGCCGTCGTCGACGATGCGGGGGACCCGCGGGTTCGGCCAGTCCTCAATGGCGTAGAAGAGGGCGAGGTCGTCCATCTCCATCCAGCCGATGGGTCGCCAGGGGTCGAATTCGGCGTCCGCGAACAGGACGGCGGCGGTGTCGGCAGAGCCGGATGCACCGTTCGGGCGGACTTCCATCACCCGCAGGAGGCTCGGGTATTCGGCGCACGCTCCGGCGGGGTCGCGCCGGCGCCAGGTCTGGTCGGGTGCGGCGATGTGCCAGGGCGAGCAGTGGGACACGAGGTCCACGGCCAGGCGCATCGCGGCTCGCTCGGGCAGGTGGTCGTCGCGCTGGTAGGCGTCGATCCAGCCCTGCACCACGCGGGCCGCGCCCACGGAGCCCAGGACCTGGTCGATGCGCTTGTCGGTGTCCGTCACAGCGTCACCTCGGCCGGGATGTCGTTCTCGAGGCGGTCGGCCAGGTCGCGTGCGCCGGCGACGCGCAAGCCCTGCAGGATGCGTTCGCGTTCGTGGGTGTCACTGGCGAGCGCGGCGAGCTGCAGGTGTCGGGTGAGGTCCTGCTCGGTGCCGAACGGGGCTCGACGATGGCTGTTCGTGGCATTCATGATGTGGACTGCCTTCTTCCTGTAGTCGGGTGGGGGGTCCGGGCACGGCCGCGTCTGTGGTGGTCGACGGCCGTGCCCGGACGTGCCCGCGGCCGGCCCTCGCGTCGTGGCGACGCGAGACCGGAACTGTCGGGCGGCTACGCGTCGTCGCGGGAGTCAGTGAGGGCCCTGCGATCGGCGGCGCACTCCGAGCACGGTGCGAACAGGCGCGAGCCGTGGCAGCCGGGCGTGCACCTCACGTCTTCGAACGCGTCCAGGACCTCGTGCCATTTGGTGACGTGCGCGGCGACCTCGGCGCGCATCGCGGACAGGGCCATCCGCAGCATCCCCTCGCCGAAGGAGCCGACGGAGGTGGGCGGGATGCGGCCGTCGGGGGACCCGTACAGCGACGTCGTCGAGATGGCGACGCCGTATCCGGTGGGCAGCCACTCCTCGGCCGCGGGGTCCCACTGTTCGAGGATCTGTGTGTCGCCGGTCGGGGCGAAGGCCCACGTGGTCATACGCTCCGGGAAGAGGACCGCGTGGGCCCTTTCGGCTGCCGCCATCGCCTCCGCAGAGGAGTCGTACGGGTCGGCGGCGAGAGCGTCGGTGGTGGGTGTGATCACGGTCCAGGTGAGTTCCGTGTTCGCGGTGCCGGTGCTCACGATTCCTCCAGGGGTAGTCGTTCGGGACGTCATCCGAAGTTCCGGCATGTGCCGCACAGGTCGATGCCGCGAACTCCGAAACAACCCGGAGTGCAGTCACCGGAGCCCGCCCCGCCCTTCCACCACTGCAGCCATGCCGCGATCTGCGCCCGGGATTGCGCGGCCAGCAGGCGCAGGTCGTCGGTGCCGAGGCACTCGATCGGTGTGGCCAGGACCGCGCTCGGGTCGAACTCGTCGATCGGTGGGGTCCCCCACAGGGACACCACCGAGGGCACCACCTGCCAACCCGACGGCACGAAACCATCCGTCGCCGGGTCCATCACCTCGAGGTGAAAGGCGTCTCGGCTGATCGAGAGAGTCACCGCGGTGCGGTCCGGCGACCAGTCGGGCGTGGCGGCCAGGGCCGCCCCGAACGTCGGGTACACGATGGGCGACTCGACACCGCACGGGTCAACGAGTTGCCAGGTCAACCCCAGAGCCTCGACGGACGTCTCGGCGATGCGGGCGGCAATGTCGACGAGGGCGTCCATGTCGCGGGGGGCTTGGGTTGTTGCAGGGGTCACGGTTCCTCCGTGCGTTGTCGGGCGGTCGGGAACGGGCGGGCTCGGGGCCCGAGCTCGCCGCCCCGCCTCGGGGCGGCGACGTGCACGGTCATGCGGTCTTCGTGCGCACTTCGCCCAAGGCGATGCCGAAGGTGGCGCACCTGCCGGAGCACCAATCGCGGGCCGGCTCTTTCGAGCCGCCCACGAGAGTGCGCACCCACCCGGCGGCCGGCGGCTCCGACGTCTGGGTCTCGCCGCAGCCGTCGGTGGTGCATCGATCGATCACCGGGGAGTGGGCGGGGGGCCGGGACCGGCCGGTCTTGCCTCCGTTCCAGGTCGCGTTCCGGTCGGGCTTCGTTTTGGGGCGTGGCATGGCGTTGTCTCCTGAGGATTGGCGGGGTACGACGGGCGGGCACGGGTGTCGTGCACCCGAGGCCCGGCCGCTGCGCCCGAACCCTGCGGAGGGTGGGAGCGCGGCCGGACCTCGGGCCACGAGACGCGTGATCAGCCGTCGAGATCGGCGAGTTCGACGAGCAGGTGACGCGGGATTCCGGATTCGTGGCGGGCCTCGTAGGCGTTGCCGGCCGCCTGGTGTGAGGTCTGTTCGAGGCGGCTGGGTTCACCGGTTCCGTACAGGTCCAGGAGCGGGTCGGCTCCGCTGTGCGGCTCGGGGGTGCGGGGTCGGAGGTGCCGCATCACCGAGGTGGGGCGGTCGCCGAGGATGTATCCCGTGCCGGTTGTCGAGTAGGAGTCGTCCGGCAGGTCGTCGATGTAGAACCTGCTGTGGAGCCGTGGTCGGCCTCCGCGCACGGGGATGGCGGTGAGCCGGGCGCCGTCGGGCAGGACGTCGTCGACGATCCCGGGGGGACGGTTGCCGACCCATCGCAGCAGGACCATCTCGCCGTTTTCCAGGACCGTCCTCAATGTGGAGGGTCCGCCGAAGTCGCCGATGTGGCCGGTCTTCACGGCCAGGTTGATGCCGACCCCCACGTCCGGGCCGATCCGGGCGATCCGTGTGACCAGCCGGGCGGCCGCATTCCTGTACGGCGCGTCGTATGCCAGGAGGCGATCGGCGCCGATCAGGTGCACCTGGATCAGCGGGTCCGGCGCGTCGACGAAGAACGGCCCTGCCCCGATGGCCGCACGACGGTGGGCGCGCTCTTCGACCACCGCCAGCGCGGACTGCAGCATCAGGATGGCGCCCGAGGTCGTGGACGCGGGCCAGTCGAAGTGTTCCTTGGTCCCGAGCGGGGACTGCCCGCTCCTGAGGTCGGCCACCCAACTGACGATGCCGGAGTGTTGCTCACCGGCGAGGCGCAGGCGCAGGGCCGTGGACAGACCCGAGCGCATGGCTCCGACGGACACGCTGTTGCGGGCGCCGGATCCGGGTACGTACGGGCGGATGCGGGCGGGGTGTCCGTCGTGGTGCACGCCGACGGTGATGCGCCCGTCGGCGTCCATCACCAGGGCCTCGCCGTCGGCGTGGGGCGTGTGCTCGAGCGGAGGCCTGTCGTAGACGGTGACCAGTGCTCGGGAGAGTCCGTCGGTCTCCACGGTCAGGCACGCCGGGTCCTCCACGCCCAGGGCCGCGCGCAGGCGAAGCGGGTCGGATGTGAAGACGTTTCCCCGGGCCTCGACCATCATTTCGATGCCATCGGCGCCGGTGGATCCGTGGCGGACGTCGAGGAGGACCGTGCCGCGGGCTGCGGCCGGAGCGACCCAGTGGGCCCAGAAGTCCGCCAGTTCCCTGCCGGAGGCGCGGTCCCTGGCCAGGGACCGCCAGTAGTGCGGTGGTGGGGCGAGGTGTTTGTCGTTGTCGGCCATGTTCGTGTCTCCCATCGGGGTGGTGTGTCCGGTCGGGCCGTGGAGCGGGGTGCGTCGTGCCTCGAAGCGGTGCCTGCCGGTCGGCCCGAAGTCCGGGGCCGAGGAGGGACGGGTCAGTCCCGGTGCGAGGACACGAGGACGTAGGCGAGTACGGCGGCGGAGATCAGGACGGCGGCGGCGGCCCACAGGGCGTGGGCGACGGCCTCGACTCCGGGGCCTGCGAGGCGGATCGCGGCGGCGATCCCGATCAGCGTGAGGGCGATTCCGATGCCGCCGACGGCGATGCCGAGGGCCAGTGGGGGCACCAACGTTCGTGGGGTCGGGACCGGGTGGAGGACGTCGTATCGAACCGGTGTGTAGGGGACCGGTGACGACGGTCGGATCGCGGGCCCGGGGCGTTCGGCCGGGGTGAGGACTCCGTCGACGTCGGTGATCGCGATGTCGGTGGGGGCCACGACGAGCGTGTGCGGTCGGCGGGCCGGGTGGGTGGTGGGCGGCACGATGGTTCTCCTGGACGATGTCGGCGGGTTGGGGCCGCCCGGTTCGCCCGCGCCGAGGCGGCACGGGCGAACCGGGCATGTCGGGTGCGCGTCGTGTCGGCGGTGGCTTACGCGGCCTGGGGGACCGAGGCGGAGCGGGACTTGCGGGACTTGCGGGACTTGCGGGTTTCGGCGCCGGTGCCGATGAGGTGGTCGACCTGCCCGTCGGGTCGCTTGATCCGGTGGAGGCGGATGGCCGCGTCTGCGGCGATGCGCCGCAGCGCCTTCGTGGTCTTGCCGGTGGCGTGACGGCTCTGGATCGCGACCAGGGCGTGGATCACGTCCGTGGTTTCGTCGGGGGTGAGGCGATCGCGGTCGGGGAGGCTGCGCAGGATCAGGAGGCCGGGGGATTTCTGGGCGACCTCGCCTGCCGCAGTGGTGAGACGGTCCAGCTCGTTGAGGGTCATCCAGCGCTGGCCTGAGGCGGTGACGATGTTCATGGTGGGTGGTCCTTGCGTACGGGGCGCGGGGGCCGGTCGGCCGCCCTCCTCGGCTCCGGGGGATTCCGGAGCCGAGGGGCGCGGCCGCGTCGCACCTGCGAGTGGCGGACGTGGTCGGGGTTCGCCTCCGCCCGACCCACTCGTGCCGGTGGATCGGGCGGGCGGAACGCTCTTCAGTCGCGTTGACGGAACCGAGGGACCACATCGGCGTCGAACGTCGTGGTCCCGGTGGCGCGGCTGGGCCACCGGGGGGAGGGGACGAAAGCCTTCACGCGGCTGCGCACGACGGTCGGCCGTGAGGAAGGACGCCGAAAAGCGATGCCCGACGCGGCGGTCCAGGCCAACACCGCGATCCCGGCGGCGACTTCGCGGTCGGGAGCCGGCGTGCCGATCCACACCATGGCAACGGATGCGCCGGCCCAGGCCGACCACGTCAAACGCCCTGCGATCGAGCCGCAGGCGGCGGTGAACAGGGCGATCCCACCCGTCCACTGCCATGTCGTGTAGGCGGTGGACGCGTCGATCGCCAAATGCGTGGTGCGGTCGTCGAGGTAGGAATCCACGGGTCGGGTGATCGTGGCGCCGAGCTCCGCGAATGCGCCGATGGGAGGCGGCGGTCCGCACGTCCACACGAGCCAGACGGCGGCACCGGCGAGGAGGAGAGCTCCGGAGGCGATGACGGCGCGGAGCCAGGCCGCCATGTGCAGCAGGCCCAGGTACGGGGCGTGGCGGACGTCTCGGATACGACGGCCGAGCAGCCCGTCGGGGCGGCGAAAGCGGTCCCACCAAGTGCGGCGGGGTCGTGCCGATTGTTCATTCTCGTGGGGATCGAGGCGGATTACCACTGTCGTCGCGGTGGACGTTCGTGCGGAGTCGGACATGAGTCATCGCTCCAGGAATGGGGTGTCGATCGGGGTCACGAGCGCGCGCCCGCTGCTCCTCGCTCGAGGGAGAGCATCGGCGGGCGTGGCTCGGCGTTCGCGGATCGGGGTTGCTCCCCGCGGCGGTCGCGGGGATGCCGTTGTGTCGGTTCTCCGATCCACCCGCCGGGACTCGGCGGGTGGATCGGGCAGCCGGCAGCGGCTGGGGCGTCGGCGGCGATCCGTGATCGGGTCGCGGCCGGCGCCGGTGGGTCGCGGGAACGGGAACGGTGAAGGACGCCGCCGGTGTTCGCGGCGTCCTTCACCGTGTCGGTTCGGCCTCGGAAGTACCGCTGGTCACTGTCGGTCGAAGGTTCGGACGAGGGCCAGGGCGTCGCCCGCCGTGGTGGCCACGTCCTCGCGTCGACCATTGCGATCGCCCTTTCCCTTTCCCTTGCCGCGGCCGCGCTTGGGACGGTCCTCCTCGTACTCGTCGAGGTCGTTCGCGAGGTCCTCCAGGTCCTCGTCGGGGCGGTTCCAGTCGCCCCACAGGTCGCGTGCCTCCAGATCCTGGATCTCGTGGGGGGTGAGGCGGTTGATCTCGTCCGGGAACAGCTCGTGCAGGTCGCCCGCGTCGAAGTCGGCGTACAGCGCGCGCATCAGGACGGCGCGGCCGTTGTCGAGGACGATGATGGCGACGCCGCCGGTGCTGACGCCGTCCTCGGGGTCGGCCTCGCCGGTCATGACACGCTGGAGGGCGCTGCCTTCGGAGCCGGCGTAGCGGGCCGGGATCGTCGGGACGTCGTAGACGTTCTCCATGCAACCCTCGGCGGCTTTGCGCGTCGCCGGGCCCGAGCCCATCTTGAAGATGATGGGGCGACCGTTTTGCTTGAGGTTGTCCTTCATCTCGGTGGAGAAGCCGTTGTGCGCGAACGGGCTTTGCCCGGCGACGAAGAAGCCGATGCCGTACTTAAGGCCGGTGACGGTCAGGTCGTCGCCCAGGGTCTGGATCTCCCTGCCGTACACGGCATCGTTGCACGCCATCATGAACTCGTCCGCGTACACGAGCAACAACGAGTACGGGCAGCGCGGGTCTCCGGGCTTGTAGTCGTGGGGCTTGCCGTCGAACTCCCACGGCATGTTCGCGCGAATCTCACACAGGGCCTTCGCGGCGCGCAGCATGCGAAGCATGTAGAGGGCGTTGGAGCCGCGCCGGTCGATGAACTCGCCCAGCACGTCGGTCTTCTCGTCCCGACGGACAGTCGCCAGCCAGATCACCCCGCCGCCCAGGGACGCGGCCGCCATCGAGATCGCGAAGTACTGGGTCTTTCCGCTGCGGCTGACGCCGAGGATGAGGCCGTGCGCCGCGGCGTTCTTGTCGTGCTGCCAGATCATGCTCTTCACCGGCTGTCCGGCGAAGGACATGCCGCACACGAACATGCCCTTGGCGTCCGGGGTCAGCAGTTCCCGGGTCGCCGGGAAGCTACGGCTCAGCGGCGGCCGGTCGAAGATGCTGATGAGGAACTTGTGGCCCTCGACCATGAGGAAGGTACAGGCGTCGTCGTATTTGATGTCCAGGCCGCGGCAGACCTTCGCCAGGTCCACACGTGGGAGTTCGACCGAGTCCGCCATTGCGCACTCGTAGAACGTCACGCCGCGTTCGGGATCACGGCGCCTGGACACCAGGCGGGAGCCGGGCGCGCCGCCTCCGGGGCGTCCCACCCGGTCGATCCATCGTTCCTCGGGAGTGGGTGCGGCCATGCGGCGCTGGTTGGCGTCGGGGGTGACGTGGACCTCCAACCAGCCGGGCCCGCCTTGGCGACCGGGTTGTTGCTTGACCGGGGACAGGCGCACGTCGGATACGGGGACGCCGAACGCGGCGGCGACCTTGTCCACGTTCAGTCTTTCGATCGGCCGGCCCGGCTCGATGGCGCGCACCAGCATGGTCAGGTCGTGCTCGGTGCCGGGGTGCGGCACGACGTGGACGACGCGGCTGGCACCGGGGTTCTCGGCACGCTCCCAGAGTTGGCGCACTCCACGGGTGTAGGCGTCCGCGCCGTCGTCGACCGGGGCGGCCTCGGTAGGCGCGGGCAGCGCACGCGGTGCGGGAGTGTGGCCGAGGGCGGGTCGGTTGCGGCGCCGCGTGGTGCGCGACAGCGGTGTCACCGCGCAGCCGGCGGCGGCCCAGCCGGCGGCGACGAGGGCGTCCCAGCCCCAGCCGGGGGTGGCGAGAGCGGCCAGGTCGACGGCCATGGCGGTCACCAGCGGGGACCAGCGCATCATTTTCCGGCCGGTGCCCTCGAAGCCCTTGGCGGCCCGAATCGTCCCGAAGGCTCCGGCTGCTCCGGCCACCAGGACGGCGCTGTTGGTGATGCCGTCCGGGGCGAGGTTGGGGGCGCAGACCAGTACCGGGGCGGCCAGCGTGTACGTCAGGCGTTCCAGCACGACGCTGCGTGGGGTGGACACCGGGGTGCTCCTTGTCGGGACATGGAGAGGGCGGCCCCGTGTTCGGCGGGGCCGCCCTCTCGTCGTGGTGGGTGTGTGGGGATGCTCCTATGGATGTCAAGCAGCTTCGGCGAGGTCGTTACGGGTGTTTTGTCGTTGAGGCTGTGCCGCACCGAGTGATCGCATGAGGGCGCGGTAGGTCTCGCGGGCGACATGGCGTTTGAGGCAACGCATGATGTCCTTCTTGGCGAGGCCTTCGCGGGTGCGGCGTTCGACGTAGGCGCGGGTGCGTTCGTCCCAGCGCATGCGGCTGAGCACGATCGTGTGCAGGGCGTGGTTGGCGGCTCGGTCGCCACCGCGGTTGAGCCGGTGGCGGTCGCGTCGGCCGGACGAGGCGGGGATCGGGGCGACGCCGCACAGGTGGGCGAACGCCGCCTCGGAGCGCAGTCGGCCGGGGTTGTCGCCGGCGGTGGCGAGGAGTTGGCCTGCCACGTCCGGGCCGACGCCGTTGAGCGCGAGGAGTTCCGGGGCGGCGAGCGTGGTCAACTCCCTTAGTTCGGCGTCGAGTTCGTGTATCTCCTCGGTCAGGGCCCGATGCCGGCGGGCGAGGCGGCGGAGGGCGGACTTGACCGCCTCGATCGGGTCGGACAGGTCCGTGCCGGGCCTCAACCGCGCGCACGCGGTCACCAGCTCGGCGGCCGAGAGCCCTCGCAGCTTCGCGCGCAGGCTCTCGGGTCCGGTGATCAACATCTGGCGGAGCTGGTTCACGGCCTGGGTGCGGGCCTTGATCGCGGAGCGGCGCGGGACGCGCAGGGCGCGGACGGCCTCGGCGACGCCGGTGCGGGTCTTGGGAGTGCCGCTCGCTCGGCCCGAGGCGACGGCCTCGGCGGCGGCGTAGGCGTCGATCGGGTCGGACTTGCCCCGCAGCCGACGCGTGCGGCGGTCGGGCCGGTCGACCTCGATCACGGTGACGCCGGCGGCCGTGAGGTGGCGGGCGAGGCCGGCGCCGTAGGCGCCGGTGCCCTCGACCCCGACGGCGGTGAGGCCGCCGTGCGAGCGCAGCCACGCGAGGAGGTCGCGGTAGCCGGGACCGGTGGCGGGGAACTCCTTGTCGGCCAGGTGGCGGCCGATGGGGTCGACGACGGCCGCGTGGTGGGTCTCGCCGTGGGTGTCCACGCCGCCCGTGACGTTCGGCTGGTGATCGGTCATGCTGGTTCCTGTCGTCCTCTCGCTCATCCCGGTGGGGCGGCACGCGCCGGCCGGGCGGGCGGACAGGACAGTGGCGGGGCTTCTTGACCAAGCTCCTATGAGGTCACGGTCACCCGTCCGGTCGCGTGCGGTGACCCCTCCACGCGGGCCGACGAATCCCGGAAAGGACAACCTGTCGGTGTCGGTCAGTCGGTGAGTCAGACCCGGCGGAGGAGCCACCACACATCCTCACTGTCAGTCGGCGAGAAAGCCGGGTTTGGGGGTG
The DNA here is from genome assembly GCF_045207785.1 of Embleya sp. NBC_00896. Lineage (NCBI taxonomy): Bacteria > Bacillati > Actinomycetota > Actinomycetes > Kitasatosporales > Streptomycetaceae > Embleya > Embleya sp. NBC_00896. The sequence continues at coordinate 225,878 of NZ_CP108778.1, read as the reverse complement.
GTTTCGCGGCGTCCCTCCCGGACCTCGTTCAGGCCGGCGTAGAGGCGGGCGTGGACACCCTTGGCGGTGTACGCGAGCCCGGACACCTCCTGCGCCGACTCGCGCAGTACGTCCACTTGGGCGGCGGCGTCCTCGAGGGCGCCCGCGACGGCGGTCGTCATCGCCACGTGCGAGGGGTCAAGATCGGCGTGCTCGATGTCGGTGGCCAGGCCGGCGGCGCGACGGGCGTTGGCGTGCGCGGTGCGGTGCAGGTTCTCGAGTGCGACCACGAGATCGTCCAGGGTTCGGGCGAAGTGGCCGAGTTTTTCCTGGACCGCGCGGTAGCTGTTGTCGCCGTCGGACGCGATGGCCGCCAGGCCGCTCTTGTGGAGCGCGAGGTCGTTGCTCATCGGTGTGTCCTCCTGTTCGTCAGGCGTGGTGGGCGGCGGCGGACGCGTGCTGCAGGCCCGCGTCGTGCTTGGCGTTCATGTCCGCGCTGTACACGCGAGCGACGATCTTGGCGGTCAGACGGCCCGCCTCGGCGGCTTGGCCGCACGCTTCGGAGGACCGCTGCGCCTGAAGTTTCATCTGGCCTGCGGCGTCGGCAAGGTCGGCGAGAAGCTTGGCGACGACGGTGGTGATGTTGTGGTCGCCGACCAGGTCGCCGGCCATCTCCCGCACGGCGTCGGCGGCTCGGCCGACGGCATCGGAGAGTTCGTGCTGCTGTTCTTGGTCCGTCGTCGCGTGCGCGGCGATGTTGGCGATCTGGGTCAGGAAGTCGTCGAAGGTGGTGTCGGTGCGGTGCTGGGCGGCCAGGCCTGTCTGGGCCGAGGCGACCTGCGTGCTGCTCACGCTGTTCTCCCTTGTGGGGCTGGTGGTTCCGGGGCGCTGGGTGTGGGGTTCCGGCGCGGGCGGCAGCGCCGGTGGGGCGGGCGGGCCGGGAGCGAGGGCGCCCGCCGGTTCCCGGTGTTCCGGTTCCTCGGGCCGTGGGGGGCGTTCCGGCTGGGGGAGTTGTTCCCACGTCCAGCCGAGGCTCTCGGGTGTGACCGGCCCGGTCGGTTCCTCGGGTTCGTCCTGGCGTTTGTCACTCTTGTCCGTGAGGTCGTGGAGCCACTGCTTGAACCGGTCGCGCAGGGATGGTCCAGGATCGTCCGGTTCCGTGGTGTCGTCCTTGCCGGACGGGGAGTCGGCCGGGGTGGAGTCTTTGAGGAACTGGTAGGCGGCGAACGCGGTTCCGCTGGGGTCGGTGGTGGCGTTGACGATGCGCTTGGCCTCGTCGAGGTCGCCGCGGTCGACTGCCTCGGCCGCGCGGCGCGCGGCGTCCCAGTCGACCGAAGGGCCCGGGTCCGTGCCGCCGCCCGGCGGGGTGGCGCCCGTGCCGCCCCCGACTCCGGCGTTCTTCCTGCCGGGCCGGGCTCCGGCCGGAGGCGTCGGCCCTGGGGCACCGCCGCCGGCGTTCTTCCCACCGCGGTTCTTCCTACCGGGTCGGTCGCCGGCCGGGGGTGTAGGTCCGGGGCGACCGCCGCCGGCGTTCTTGCCGACTCCGGCGTTCTTCCGGGCACCGCCCAGAAGCGTCGGTCCTGGACCGCCCGGTTCGCCACCGGCGTTCTTGCCGCCGGGGTGGGCCCCGGTCGGGGGCGTAGCTCCCGGACCGCCGTTCTTGCCGACGCCGGCGTTCTTCCGGCCGCCGGCCGGGGGCGTCGGACCGGGGCCACCGGCGCCGGCGTTCTTCCCACCGTTGTTCTTGCCGACCCCGGCGTTCTTCCGGGCGCCGGCCGGGGGCGTAGGTCCCGAACGGCCGTTCTTGGCACCGGGGTTCTTCCCGCCGCCGGTGTTGCCGGAGCCGTCAGGCCCCTTCTGGGGCGCTTTCGATCCCTTGAATGGGTCCTTGGAGCCATCCCCTCCGTTACGGCCGCTAGAGGGCTTTCCAGAGCCCTTGGTGCCGCCTTTCGTCTTGGTTCCGTCTGGGGGCTTTCCGCTGTTCCCGCCGCCGGAGTTCCCCTTGCCCGGTCCGCTGCCCGGGGGCTTCGGGCCCTGGGTCTTCGGGCCGGGCGAGCCGCTTCCGGGGGTTTTGCCGCCCGGTCCTTTGCCGCTGCTTGGCGGCTTCGTGCCGCCCGTGCCGCCGCCGGGCCTGGCACCCCCGGATCGTCCTTTGGAGCCGCCGCCCGGCGCGCCGGACCCGTTCCGGGCTCCGGTCGCGCCGGAGCCCCCCGGGGTTTTGGGGCCGCCCTTGCCCCCTCCGGGTCCGGAACGGTTCGTATTCCCTCGCGACCCTCCGGTTTCGGATTTTCCTCGCGCGCCGGCGCGGTCCGCCCGTCCTTTCACACGGGCCTGACGCAGTTTTCCGTTCGCCTCGATCATTGCCACGTCGCGATCGGTGCGCGCCGCGATCAGGGCTACTTTTCGGGCGAGTTCCGCCTCCCGGAACTGCCTTTCCTCCTCCGATCGCGTCCGTCCTTTCTCGACGCGGTATTCGAGCCAGTCGCCGATTCGATCGGCAAAAGAACGGCGGTGTTCGTATTCGCCGTCCGTTTCCTCGTCGGATTCCTGGTCGTCGCCCGAAGGTTGAATTCCTTCGGCGGAGAAAGTCGCTGCCGGGTCCGGGGCACTCGGAACACGGGGTAATTCGGTGGTGCTTTCCTCCGGGGGATCCTCCGGGGTGTCCCGGGGCGGCGGCAGGGTGTCGGCGTAGTTCGGGATGGGCGGCGGCACGTACGAGGGGTCGCCGCCTCCGGGGAACGGGTACACCTGGGCGTCATCGTCGTCGGACACGGAATCTCCTCTCGGGGTCTTGACAGAGGGTGACCTCTCGTGTGCACGCGTGCACGGGCACGTGTGCACGCGTTACGCGCGCGAGGCCCCGGCGGTGTTCCGCGGGGCCTCGGTGGTGGCGGTCAGTCACGTCGGGCGTCCGGGCCCGGATCCGGGTCGACGACGGCCCTCGCGTACTTCAGCAGGTCGTTCCAGATGCGCGGGTCGCCCGTCCGCCGCTTGTGTATCGCGGCGAGGAACAGACGGAGGACGAGCGCGAAGCCCGGCAACACGTCCGAGCGGTGGGCTCTCACTTCCCGGGCGATTTCGGCGCGGGTGATACGGAGCCAGAATTCCATCGCGCCCAGCTCGCCGCGTGATCCGCGAGCCTTCTTTTCCTGCTCGATGTACCAGTTCTGCCGGAAGTCCTGTCCGAGTTCGAGCTGGGTAAGCGGGCGGGTCATGCGGTGTCCCTCTTCGGGAGGCTGTAAACGTCTGTGGGGCCACTATAACGCGGATTCTGTTCCTTGTTCGCCGGGTTCTCCAGAGTGGGCCGGGTGGGAGCGGCCCGCAGGCCGGGATTCCTTTTGCGTTCCTTGGCGAGTTGCCTTTCCCGGCGCCGGCGGGGGAGGGCCTTCATCTCGTTCTCGTACTCATGCCGCTTGCGAACGCTCTTTTCGAGCTCGTCGACAAGGTTCTGAAGATGCTTGAGCACCCTCTTGAGGGTCCTTTCCGTCGGCCTGGCCCGTCGCCGGGCGTGGTACCACAGGTCGCCCTCGACGTGGGCGCTGCGGCAGTGCACACGGGTCTCGCCCTGCAGTGTCTCCAGGTCCCTGCTGGTGCCCAGCAGCATCCTCGCGACGTCGGCCAGGTACTGCGCGTACCGGTCCGGGTCCTGGGCCGTACGACGCAGGGCGGCCGTGTGTTGGTCGGTCAGGCGGGGCTCGTCTTCGGGGTTCATCGGGTCCTTCCCGCTTCTGGTCGGGATTGGTGGTGATGCCTGAGTCGGCGTCCATGCCGGATGCACGGCCGAAGCCGAGCAACCGGTAAAGCAGCCGATGGGCCGGGTGGTGGGTGAGCGAATCGGGTTCGACGCGCGCGGCCCGAGCGGTCGGGTCGTGCGGTCACGGAGGGCCTTGTCGCGATGGGGCGCTGTGATCAGCCGCCCGCGCCCACTTCGCTCAGGCCCGCTCGCTCGCGTTCGTCGTCCTCCCCGGCGCGCGCTCGGATGCGCTCGACGATCGTGTCGGAGATCTTCCCGAGTCCGGCTTCGGCGATCGCGTCGACGATCTCCTGCGTCTGCGGGCTTCGGGTGAGCGCGAGACGCAACCGCTTGAAGACGGCGTCCTGTTCGGGCTCTTCGGTGCGCGCTCGGATGCGCTTGGCGGTCGCGTCGGAGACCGGCTTGAGCGCGGCCTTTTGGATCGCGTCGACGATCTGGTCCGTCGCCGGGCGCTCACCGAGCGCGAGACGCAACCGCTTGAAGACGATGTCCTGTTGAGCGCGCTCGTCGTTCGTCGTTGCGCGCTCACGCTCGCTCAGGGCGCCGCGCTCAGCTCTCGCCGCGCGCCCCGTGTTCGCTGCGGGGGCGATTGCTCGGCGCCGCTCCACGGGGCCGCCTTCCGAACGCGGCTCCCCGTTCAGGCGGGGCGACCGCGCCCGCTGAGCGCGTTCGACGGTGAGCGTGACGTCCGGCGCCTCGCCCGCTTCGCGGTGAGCGTCATCGCTCTCGCGCTGAGCGTCGACCGGTTGAGCGTGAGCGCCGTGGCCGTGAGCGCCCTGCGGGTGAGCGCCGAGTGCGTGAGCGCGGTGAGCGTCGGACGGGTGAGCGCGGCCTTGAGCGTCCAGGTGTTGAGCGTCGGACGGTTGAGCGTGTGCCTCGGAGGCGGGGCGGCGTCGCCACCACCGCTTGCGTGAGCGAGCGCGAGCGCTCGCCTTCTCCGGGTCCTCCAGGAGGACGTGGACGCGCCAGACCACGTAGGGCGGGATGAACGCGGACACGATCAGGATCAGCCACCACGTCGGTTGCAGGTGCCCGTCGGGTCCTTGGATCACGCCGAGCATCCCGTGTTCGGCCAGGTGATAGAGCCCGTTGGACAGCACCATCAGCCCGAGCGCTCCGGGGACGTCCTTGTGGGTGCGGAACGCGACGATGGCGTAGATGTCGATCGCGAGCGGCAGGAACGCCGCGATCACGGACGGGATGCCGATCAGGGTGGCCAGTTGGAACTCGCCGGACGCGGTGAGGCCGACTGCGGCGCTCAACGCCACCCAGGGCATCGCCTTCCACACTCCGGCGCCGGCGCGCTGCCACCGGGCCTTGCGCCCGACCTGCTTCTCCCACTTGGCCTCCAGCGCCGCCGCGCGTGCGTGTGACTGTTCGGCTTCCTTGCGCAGCAGGTCGGCGTCGCGGACGGCGTCGGCCCGTGTCCGGGCCGCGGCCTTCTCCGCCTCGGCCCGCAGCGTCTCGGCCTGACGGCGGCCGACTTCCTCGGCCACCGCGATCGCGTCGGTACGGGCCCGTTCGACCAACCGCGCGGCCTCGGACTGCGCGCCGGCGAGCCGCTCGTCCGCCTCGCGGCGCACCTCGCGAGCCTCGACCACGACGGCGTGCGCCCGCCGCCGGGCCTCGTCCTCGACCCTGCCCGCCGCCTTCACCGACTCCGCGTGCAGCGCCTCGGCTTCCTCCCGGCGCCGGTCCACGGCGGTGTTCGCGTCCGCGATCATCTCCTCGGCCCGCGTTCCCGCCGCCTCCACGGCGGCTCGCGCCGCGCTGGTCTCCGCCTCGGAGATCGCCCGCGCGTTCTCCATCTGCCGCTCGGCGAACGTCCGGGCCCGGACGGAGGCTTCCTCCAGTGCCGTCTGTGCCCGGCGCACGGTGTCGTCGGCGAATGCCTCGGCCTCCCGGCGTACCGCGGTGGATCGCTCGTCCGCCTCGGCCGCCCGGTCCCGAGCGTCGGAGACCAGGCGCTCGGCCTCGGCGTTCGCGTCCGCGACGGCCTTGCGTGCCTGGGCGCGCGCGGCCTCGCGCGTCTGCTCCGCTTGGGTGCTTGCGGCGGAGAGTGCCTCGGCGGCCGCCCGCCGGGCGTCCCCGCGGATCCGGTCGGCGTCGGCACCGGCGGCCCGGGCGGCCTCTTCCGCCTGGTCGAGGTGTTCACGTACCGTCTGCCGCGTCTCGGCCAGACGTGCCCGGGTCTGCTCGTCGGCGTCGGAGACGATGCTCTCGGCGCGGCGGGAAGCTGCGGCAACCAGGCCCTCGGCCTCGTCGCGCGCCATGTCCCGGATGTCCGCGGCGCGATCGCGCGCGTCGGCGAGCAGCTCGACGAGGACGGGGTCGTCGACGGGCACCGCGGGCGGGCCGGCGGGTTCCCGGTGATCCTTGGGCCGGTTGTCCGCCGGACGTGTGGCCGAGGCACGCTTGCGAGGCGCAGCGGCGGTCTTGTTCCTGGTTCGGGCGGACACGGGCGCGTCCTCTCTGTATCAAACGGCAGGCGGACCACCCGGGTGGGTGGTCCGCCTGCCGTGATGGTGGTGGTGGGCTATCGGGCCGATGCGTGGTTGTCGGTCCGGCGCTGCGCCTCCTCCCGGGGGCGCGGGTTCGCGAACGGGTCGGCCTTGGGCCGGGATCGGGGCGGCCGGAAGGCCAGCGCGCGGTGCTGACAGTTGTCGGCCATCCGGGACGTGTCCTCGACGAGGTGTTCGAGGATGCGGTGGGAGTGGTGTGCCAGCCACCGGAGGAATCGGTGCGTGCGGTGGGCCAGCCACCGGAACGCGCGAGCGGCTCGCGGCGTGGACCACTCGGCGCTGACGAGTACGAAGATCACTGCGGCGGCGAGGAGTCCGCTCGCCCATTGGAGGATCGTCCATCCGAACCGGCGCAGGCGCCGTTGACGGGTGGTCACGACGTCTGCTCCATGTTGGCGCGGGTGAGCCTGCGGTCGATGACGACCAGCAGGCGCACGCCGCGGATCTCCGGGCGGGGGTCGTGGGGGACGGGGGACGTGCTGGTGGCCATGTCGAGCCTCCGAACGATTGGGGAACCGGGATGAGCGGGCGGCGTGTTGGCCGGCTCTCCTCGCCGCTGCGCCTCGACGAGGGCGCAGCGGCGAGGGCAGCGGTCAGCACATGCGGTGCGGGGGCGTCCGCCTCGTGGCGGGGTGGCAGATCAGTCGAGGTCGTAGAGCCAGGCCGCGCGCTGGTTGTTGTCGTCTGCGGCCTTGACGCGCCAGATGTAGTCGGCGATCTCGGCGCCGCGGACCTCCATGCCCTGTTTCCGGTCATCCCCTTGAGGACGCCGTGGCCGGACGTGAAGGCGGCCTCGGCCTCCTGGTCTCCTCCTTCGATGGCGCGCTTGATGCCGCGCCGGAGCGCGAGGTTGCTCCGGAATTCGAGGGTGAAGTCCCGTGGATCCACGATCATTTCGCCTCCCTGGTGGGTGTGGTCGGGGTCGGGCGGTCGTCTTCACCGCTGCGCCGGGTGGCGGGTGGTGGTGGTGTCGTCGACGGTCGGCGGGATACGGGAGCGGGAGAGGGCCCAGACGGCGAAGGCCAGGTAGGCGGTGAGGCCCAGGCCGGCCGCGGCGATCAGGATGTGCGTCATCGGTTGTCGCTTTCGGAGGAGGGCGGTGCGTCCACGAATCGCCGCAGGAACCTCGGGGGTTCGGGGTGGCCGAGGTCGTTGAGCCGGTCGAGGCATCGTTCGGCCAGGTCGCAGAGCGGTTCGGCGACGTGGTCGCCGAAGGCGAAGAGCCAACGGCGTGCCCGGGAACCGAGAGGGGTGAGGCAGCCGAGCCGGTCGAGCGCGATGGTGATCCCGACCGTGACGACGGACGCGGAGCCGACCACCGCCACGGCGGTCGTCCAGGCGATCCGGCGCAGGCGGGGTGCGGGCCGGGGCCTCATGCGGCCTGGCCCATCCACTCGCGGGTGAGTCGGTGGTCGGCGGCCGGCACCCGAACCACGGCGGAGCGCTTCGTCGACCGGGTCTTCCAGCGGCGCGGCGGGGCCGTGGCCAACGCGGTTTCCAGGATGCGCGGGGCCCGCTCGACCAGGAGCGGGTCGACGGACAGCAGGCCGCGGATCCACGGGTTGTCGGGCAAGGTGCCGAGGAGCAGTTCGGCGGAGATGCCGAGCAGCTTTTCGAGGCGGGCGGCCATGTGGGCCCGGTCCGCGTCGGTGGGGGCGAGTCGGGGCTTGTACACAAGCACGACGGTGTTCACCGTGGACTCCACGTGGGGTTGGCGATGCCGGGCCGCGGGCCGGTGCTGATCACCGGTCTGCGGCCCGGCATCGGCGGGCGAGTGTGGGTCTTTGCCTGGGCGTGTGGGTGTCGGTCTGGTCGGACGGTTGGGGCCGGGTGGTCGGCCTCCACCGCGTCGTGCCATGCGGCCGATCCGGTGGCGCTTCAGGCGGGTACGGGCTTGGCCTTCGACTCGGGCGTGGCCTACGCCCCGCCCCGGGCGCGGTTCCGGGCGGCGCGGCGCTTGAGCGCGCGGCGCTCGTCCTCGCTCAACCCGCCCCACACTCCGGCGTCCTGGCCGGACTCCAGGGCCCAGCCCAGGCACTGTTCCATTACGGGGCAACGGCGACAAACCGCCTTCGCCTCCTCAATCTGAAGCAGGGCGGGGCCGGTGTCGCCGACCGGGAAGAACAGCTCGGGATCTTCGTCGCGGCAGGCCGCGACGTGTCGCCAGTCCATGTGTGCCTCCCCGGCCGCGACGGGCGCGGCCTCGATTCGTGTGTCCAGTGGGCTCGGGCGATCCGTCACGGGGCGGCGTCGTTTGGGCCCAGGTCCCTCGCCAACTGCGCGTCGCTCTTCGAGTGCTGGTTGCGCTCCTTGACCCTGCGTTCCAGCTCCGCGCGCTCCTCGGCGGTCACCGCGATCACTGCGGCTTCGCGGCCTGCTGGCGGGCGGCGTCCGCGATGACCTGGCGCACGGCCTCGTTGGACTGGCCACCGTCGGTGGGGCGGGGATCGGCGGGCCTGGCGTCGTTGTTCGATGCGATGATGTTCATCAGGCGACTTCCTTTCCGGGCGTGCCTGTTGCGGCTCCGGGGCTCCAATCCCCGGGGCCGCGCCTGTGTTTGGGGCCGCGTGGTGTCCAGCGGCCCATGAGGGCCGGCACCCGGATCGGGTGCCGACCCTCATGGGCGTTGGCGTCAGGGGTGTTCGGGGTGCTGCGCCGCTGTCGCGTCGAGGGGGAGCGCGCGGTGGTCCTTGCCGCTCCTGCCGGGGCCGATGTGGATCGGCTCGGCGGTGCGGACGAAGTCGGGGGCCGGCGGGTGGGTGTCCTGCGCGCGCGAATGCCTCCGCCGTGGCGTACTGGCGGCGAGGGGGCGTCCACCGGATACCGTCCGTGCGGCCCGCCGTCCGGATGATCTGCATCAGCGCGTCGAGGTCGGGGTGTTGGTCGGGCGGTCCGTCGGCGTGGGAAGTGTTCTCGTTCACGGTCTTCGTCTTTCGGTCGAAGCGCGCAGCGCCCGGGCGGGGCGGCTCACCGCCCGGGCGCGCGATGGGGTCCCGGCGTGGGGTCAGGCCGGGATGGAGGAGGGCGGTTGGTCGCCCGCCTGGCGGGCGTGCTCCTCGAGGAGGGACCGGAGTTCGCGGGCGTCCGAGACGGGGATCGCCTGCGCGGAACGGGAGGTGTACACGCTGAACTGGTCGGCGCTGCACAGGGTCGGGTCAGCATTAAAGACGAGGCAAATGCCGGGGCCCAGGTCCAGGCTCGCGCCGCCGTCTAGGAGCCACTGCCACAGCGATCGGTTGGTGAGCCAGAGGTGGTTGATGTCGAGTCGGAAGCCCGCCTGGACAGCCGCCCTCTGCTCGTCGTGGGCGCCCGCCATCCGACCGGCGAGTGTGAGGCGCTCGTGCTGCGTTCGCGGCGCCGGAACAAGGCCTGTGTAGGGCACGTGGACACGAGGAGCCCGGCGGAAGGGGAAGTCGCGCACACGCCGGCGGTTCCGCATGGACCGGGTGATGTCCCAGCCGAGGTTCGCGGCGATGAGGGTCGCGATCGCGTCGACGGCCACGCGCCCGTCGCCCGCTACCCCGCCGGTGTAGGGGTGGGCGAGGAGCGCGCCGAGCACGCCGAACCCGACGCAGATCGCGGTGATGAGGGCCTTCTCGACCAGGCGGTCGATGTATACGAGGGTCCGTTGGGTCGGGGTGTGCCTGGTTTCGTTCACTTTGCCGCTCCCGGATGACGGAGGGCTCCCGGAGGTTCCCGGAGCTCCATGCCGTCCCCGCCGCGGTGGTGCGCGGTATCGGGGGCGACAGGGAGCCACGGACTCGAACGGGCAAAGACGCGGGGCTCCTGGGGGCCGGCACCGTTTCGACGGTGTCGGCCCCGTGAGCGTGCGTCGATGGCGCCTGGCGCCGTCGGCGACGCGACGGTGGCCGATCACCCGCGTGGTCGACCTTCCGTTGGGAGAACGAACCACGGGCGGGTGCTCGTTGGTCGCGTGGACGGCACGGGCAGTGGAGGCGAGACGTCGACCAGGAGCGGGCGGGTCGGCGGGGACTACCGGAGCGCTGCGGCGAGGATGTCGTCGTGGTCGAACACCAACTTCTCCGGCAGGCGGTCCAACCTCCACCACTCGGCGGCCAAGGCGTCGTCGTCGGCGACGAGTCGGTGTCTGCGGGGACCACGACGTGATAGGCGGTGGTCTCGAACCGGCCGCGCGGGTCACGGCCCGGCGCGTTCCATTCGCCGATCTTGCGCAAGTCGGCGGGGTCGACGCGCACGCCCGTCTCCTCGGCAAGTTCCCGCGTGGCCGCCGCGAGTGGGGTCTCCCCCAGGTCCACGTAGCCGCCGGGCAGTGCCCAGCAGCCCTCGAAGGGCCAGTAGCGGCGCTTGATCAGCAGGACGCGCCGGTCCGGCCTCGTGACGACGACGTCAGCGGTTTTTTGGATGATCTCGGGCTTGGTCTTGGTCATGATGGCCTTCTTTCTTGGGGGCGAAGGCGCCCGGTCGGGGGGGCTGGCTACCACCCAGGCGCGGAGGGTGTGTTCCGGTTGGTCCAGGCACGAGCGGCCTTGAGGGTCGGCACCGTGGGTGTCGGCCCTCAAGAGCGTTGGTGCGGGGTCACGTGCCGGTGTGGTTCTTCGGTTGTGCGGTCGATCCGGCCGTGTCGGCGGTGGTGGCGGGGGCCCAGCGGCAATCACGGGGGTTGCTCGGCACGATCACACTGACCACGTGGCCGTCGGGGAGTAGGGCGATGGGGTGGGTGGCGATCGGGCGCGGTTCGGGATTGGGCTGCTCGGAGGCGTTGTCGCTCATCGTGTGAGCCTTTCGGGGAAGGGGTCAGCGAGGTTGACGTGCGGGCGATGCAGGTGTTGCTGTCGTCGATCAGGACCACCAGGCCGTTGAGAGCGGGGCGGTCGGTGCGTGGGTGGTCGGACGAGGCGCAGTACGCAACTCGGTTGATCTGCCGGTCGATTGCGGTACGCCGAATCTCGGCTGCGTCGGGGAACGCGGGGCGGAGTGGCACTTCACGGCGTGGATCGGGCCCGCGCGTGTCGACGCGGGTAGTACGCGGCGAGTCCCGCCCGCGGTGTGTGAATGCGGGCGGGACTCGCCGGGGTTCGGTCTCGGTGGATCGGGGGGTCAGGCCTGCTCGTCCGCGAGAATCGCGAGCACGATGCCGACGGTGTCGGCGGTGACCGGCTCCTCGATGCGGCTGCTGCTGGACGCGAGGGTGAAGCCTGCGTCCCGGTGCAAGATCAGGCGGCGGCCTTCGGCAATGTGCATGCTCGCCCCGCCGTGCTTGTGGGGCAACCAGAGACTCTCGTCGCACAACTGCGCGCACTCGACGCCCAGATGGACCCGGACGGCGAAAGCAAGCGTACGCCGCAAATCAGTCCTCTCGACTGACCGGGAGACCTTGGCCCACTCCTTCTTCCGTCGGCGGGGGAACCGGCGAGCCCGCTCCTGCTCGAGTTCGCGGCTGAACTCCTCCAGCGTCTCGCGGCCCCGAACCTTGCGCGGCTCCTGGCTGATCAGGCGGGTGAGCGTGTGGTGGAGGGTCTCGCCGGTCGGGCAGTGCATGGTGTCGGTGCAGCCTGGGCACCGGTCGCGGTGCGCGGTGTACGCCTGCTCGGCGGCCTCGGGAGTGTGCGGGCCGGGTCGCATCTCGCTCACCGGCAGTGGCACCTGGGCCACCGGTTTGGGCAGGACCTTCGTCGCACGGCGGGACGCCACCGACGAGCCCAACTCGGCCATGCGCAGCCGACAGACGTCGGCCGACAGCTCGAACCGCAGGATCCCGGCGAGCGCTTCCCCTTTCGGGCACCGTGTGGAGCCGGTGCAGGAAGTGCACGCTTCGCGGTGAGCGGCGTAGTCCTTGTAGGCGGGTTCCGGCGTGCGCCGGGTGGCCCGTGCTTTCAGTTTGTGTTGTTCGTAGGTGTCGCACCCGGAAACGGGCCCCGGGGTCGGGTTGGCTAGGCGCTGCTCCCACTCGGCGACCGCGGCGTCGAAGTCGACCAGATCGACGTCGAGCAGACGATTGGTTCCGTCGCATCCATGGGCCGGCGCCGAGCCCGCTTCCTCGGTGTCGTGCGGACCGAGCTTCGGTGTGGCGCGGCCGACGATCGGACACCAGGTGCGGCAGTCCGGGCAGACCAGCGAGGGCACTTCGGGGTGGGACAGATCCAGATTGCGGGGGTGCAGGCTCGACAGAGCCAGTGCGGCGCGGGGGCTGACCCTCTTGTTGCGGGTCCGCCTCGGCCGCTTCCGGGCCATTTGGGTGGAGGGTGAAGGCATCACGGACTCCCGGCAGGCAGGGGTGGGTTGATGCGACGTGGTGTCGCGGTGCGCGGTGCTCTCTCCGCGTGCCAGGGCCGTCGCGGGATCCGACGTCGTGGTACGTGGACAGCGCATCTGATGCGCCGTGCCGGTAGTCCGGAGGATTCAGTGGTACATCGACTCCAACCGCTATCGCGGCGACTACCTGCTGGTCGTGCGTGGTGCTGGGACCGAAATCCCACTCCCGGCGCCACCCGTTAAGGGTGGTTCCGGTGGCAGGACGCCGGGTTGCTACGCCGCGACGAACATCGGGGCTTCGCGGGTCCAGAGGAAGGCCGCTGCGCCCCGGGTTCTTTGGATGACGTCGCCCTCGGCGGGTAGATCGTCGACCGCGAGTTGCTCGGCAGCACGAGCGGCGAGGCACGCGGCGAGAAGGCGTTGGAGGCCGTCCAAGAGGGGGATGGCAGGAGCCGGAGCAGTGGTGGGCTTCATGGATGCCTTGATCCTCTCGCGTGATACCGAACCGCCACTAGAACTTCGATAGAGATGTTCTGGTGCTTCTTCAGTGAACTCAGCTTCGCTAAGGATGTCAAGAGCTTCGCTATCGATGTACCTTGAAGGGGTGAGACGCGCTGCGGCTTCCAACCGCCCACAGACGGGATTCGGCGACGGCTGCCCTAGGATCGCTAGCGAGGTGAGGAGACGCATGGCGCGTAATTCGGGCGACGACCAGCACAAGTTCCAGCGGATCGCGGACAGTTTGATCGCCGCGATCGAGGCGGGCGAGTATCGGCCGGGTGACCGTTTGCCGGGTGAGAACGTCCTCGCCAAGGACTTCGGCGTGGCCGTGATGACCGCCCGCGCCGCGCTCCGCGTCCTGCGGAATCAGGGATTGGCGGAGGCCAGGAGGGGTGCCGGCGTGTTCGTCCGGGATTTCCGCCCGATCCGTCGGCGGGCGATCCCGCGCCTGTCGCGGGATCAGTGGGGCGCCGGCAAGTCGATCTGGTCGGCCGACGAGGAACGTCCGTTGACGGTCGACCAGGTCAGCATCGAGGAGGTTGTGCCGCCGTTGCATGTCTTGGCGAAGCTGGGGCTGGAGGACGACGAGGTCGTGCTTGCTCGCTCGCGCAGGTACGTGCTGGACGAACGCCCGGTCATGCTCGCCACGTCGTACCTGCCACTCGCCTTGGTCGCGGGTTCGCCGATCGTTCAGGCCGACACCGGCCCGGGAGGTATCTACGCCCGCCTCGCGGACCTCGGGCACGCTCCGGTTCGCTACCAAGAGGAGATCAGAGGCAGGCTGCCCACCAGCGATGAAGCCACCGCCTTGAAGATGGCGCCCGAGCGATCCGTTCTTCAGGTGCTTCGCACTGCATTCGACGCACATAGAGCTGTAGTTGAGGTCAACGACATGACATTGGATTCCGCCGCGTACGTGATGGAGTACGAGTTTGAGGCTTGAGCAATCGAGTCGCCGGCCCGCCGCTGAGCCACTGCCCAGGTGAAACAGCGGGCTCATCTCCAGAACCTCCACCGAGATCGACGATCGTCCCGCGGTCATGTCGGGCACGATCACAGCTTCCGCTTCAGAGGCGTTCGTCGAGATGCCGCAGTGTGGAAGCAGCGTGGAAGTGGCGTGGAAATTGAACGCTTCTCGCCTGGCAGTTGACCCCCCAGGAGGTGTGTAGTGATCGCCGTGGAGCAGTGGACCGGCAAGGAGGCCTTATTGCTGCAGCAGGCAACGCGATCCTCGGTTCGCGACTTCGCACAGCGCCTTGGCATCTCCGCTCGGGCGATTTCGTACTGGAAGAAGGCACCGGGGACCGTGTGCAGTCACGACACCGCGCAACTCCTGGACACAGCCCTCAGTCGCTGCAACGTGGAGGAGCGGGAACTCTTTCGCGTCCTGCTGGCCAACCTCCGAGGCGAGCCAGCAAATGCCTTGGCCGACGACTCCGCCCGACCCGCGCCCTGCACCGTCGTCTCGCACAAGTTCTTGCCGGTATACCTCGGGGAGCAAAGTGCCTTGCTGTATGCCGTCGGTGCACCCGGACCTACCGGCCCGGGTGGCTTGGAGCAGCACGTGATACCGGTCGAGTCGCACCCTGCCCGGACGTCAACGGTGCACATCTACGCATGCGGCATAGCCGTCATGCATGTAGAGGAACACCGAAGGGTCGACACCTTGACCGAGCTGGCCGTGTGGCGGTACCGCACCTACGTGAAGGAGCGGGCGTGGGCAGGCGATCGAATCAGCCGCCTACTGCAGCAACATGCCTCCGATGAGGACCGCGTCGGACTCCCACCAGCCCCGCAGTACGTCCTTTCGGCCTACGAACTGCGCCATACCTCGTGGACAGGCCCCGGCCTGGACACCGGTCTCCATCTGCTGTCCACGCCGTCCGTACTTGTCGACCGCCAAGATCCGGGTAACGTCGTGCCACTCGGTACCGGAGTGGAAGACGCCAAATTTCGTGCCCGCTGGACACATCCCGAAGCGATCGCGTTCGGAGGCGGCGTGTCCCGAGGTGTGGCCGGCTGGTCGGGCGTGGCGTACCACCCGCAGTCCGACGAGCGAGCCCTGACGATGACTCAGATCGTCGCGCTGGAGCTGGACGTCCAAGCGCTGTGGGCGCTGTCGTCCCACGTCCTGCACATGATCGAGGACGGGCTGGATCCCGTGATGCCCACCGGCTACGGGTGGCGGTTCATGCGCGGCGCCTACGTGCGACTCACCACTGCCCGACCGACCGAAACTGCGCAGCATCGTGTGATGCGTGAGGCAATCCTGGCCACCAGCGAACTTCCTGATCGGCTGCGAGCCGCGCAGGACGCTCTTCGAGAGAGCGATCTGTGAACGCCATGGCGACGACGGACCGGTTGAATCCTCAAACGACCGCACTGGTCGTGATCGACGTACAGCGCGGTTTCGTCAATGAGCACAGCCGCAACGTTCTCCCCGCGATCACCCACTTGGTCAAGAGTTGGCGGGCGACCGGCGCACCCGTGGTGCTGACCCGGTTCTACAACCCGCCGGGCTCGCCGTACGAAACAATCACCGGCTGGACACGACTTCGTACTCCTGAAGAGCAGGCGCTCGTCGCCGACCTCGCTCCCTTCGTCGACGGCGCGGCCGCGGTGATCGACAAGGCGCAGGCTTCGGTCTTCACACCCGAGGGCGCAGGGGTGTTCCAAGCGTCCGGCTGGAGCGACCTGGTGATGTGCGGCATCGACACGGACGCATGTGTCTACGACTCCGCAGTGGCTGCCTATCAGGGTGGGTATCGGCCATGGATCGTCACCGACGCCTGTGCCTCCACCGGCGGAATCCGGTATCACGACGCGGCGCTTCTGCTCGCGGCCCGGAACATCGGCCCCGACCAACTCGTGACCAGCAAGGTCGTCCTGTCCCGGATCTGCGGAACTGTGGGAGAGCACGCATGAATGTGGCGTATGACGTGGACATGGTCGTTGTCGGTGCCGGCCCGGCTGGAGTGGCCGCCGCCTTGCTGGCGGCCAGCCTCACAATGCGCACCGTGGTGGTCGAGGCCGATCAGATAGGCGGCAAGCTTCACACCATCGGTGCCTTGGACAACGTGTCCGGCAACTGGACGAACGGTCCGCAACTCGCCAGCGCCCTCACCAAGGACTTGACGCGGCTTGAGCGAACCGGGCTGTGCTCCGTCGTGCGGGCCCGCGCCCTGGGAGTGAGCAGCCATGACGACCGCGCCGAACTCACCCTGGAAGACGGGCGAATGCTCGTGGCGCAGGCCGTCGTGGTCGCCACGGGTGTGACAAGCCTGACGCCAGCAGATGCCGGCTGGGTGAACGCGCCGACCGGGTTCTTCGCGCCCCCGCTGTGGCGGACCGCTCCAGATCAGCTTGCGAAACAGGTCTACGTGCTGGGCGGGGACAGGCCGCTGGGAACCTGGCTGCGCGCCCACCCCAACGTCGCCGCCACCCTGCATGTCCTGTGCCCGCCGGCAGACGACTACAAGGTCGCGGAAGTCGCGGAGGACAGCCGCGTCCGCATCGTGCCTGTCTCCTCTGTGGCCCTATCACCGATGGCCTATGGAGAAGGCTGGGTCCTGGAGGCGATGGACCGTCGCGGTGAACCCAGGTCGTACGCTGCCGCAACAGTGCTTGGCAATCTCGGCAACAAGCCCGCGACTCTGGGAGGACTCACGCCCGGGGCGGACGGTTACTGCCCGCCCGGCATCCAGCACCCGCGAGTCCGAATCGCAGGAGATCTGAGGTCTGCGGGATACCAGCGCATTGCCACGGCCCAGGGTTCAGGAGCAGAGGCCGTCCTCGGCTACTACTACGCCACGCAGATGTGAGGCGGGGTACGCCATGCCCATCGACAGGAACACCGCGCGCAGAACCCGTCCTTCGTCACCCGACGGGCACGACTTGCGAGACAGCAGGCCCGGCTCCCAGCGCGCCAAGCGCCGCCCGCAGTGTGGGCTCGGAGCGATTCCAGCGTGGTGGCACCGCCAACTTCAGTTGCTGTCGGCCGTCCGAACCGATACGTCGGGGTTCGAGGTCCACCAGAGGGACCAGTCCGTGGTCGATCGCGTGCAGCAGGACCGGCTTGCGAGCTCCAGCCATCGTCCGCAACTCTCTGCGGGCAGCAGGTCCGACGACATACACGAGACCCGTGGTTTTTTTGCGGACGGCCACTACGATGAGCCCGTCGAGGCTGGCCGCGAGATCGGGCCATCCCTCGGTGTATGCGGAATGGTCGTCGAACGCGTCGTGGTACGTGACGAGTTCGATGTTTTCCGGAAGTTCCGCGCGTATGTCTTCCAGGCGTTTGGGCCAGCTCGGACGCTCGGTGATCCTCGGCGCCACGCTCACGTACACCCGGGCGGGTCCGTTCTGGGATCGGCTCCGGGCGAGTTGCTGCATGGCCTTGATGTAGCCGCGGCGCCGCGCCAGGGTGGCGTACGTACTCGGGAGTGCGTCGGGTCCATCGGGATGCATGACGCACATAATGCCGCCTCCGCCAGGCAACAAACGCTGCCAGTCGGGTATTTCCCGCTCGCAGGCAACCGTGTCACTTGCCCTCGACACGGTGTAGCCACACGGGCCCCACGAGGTGTCGATGACGGTAGGGTGTCAGCGTCATTGATCCATAACGTAAGAACCCCCTCAGCCTGGCTGGGCCTTGGGGGTACGAGAAGCCTAGATGGAGGCTCTCGGCATGTACTCACTGTACCCGGAGCCTGCCACAGGCACACCGGCACCCGCCGTAGCAGCGATCTTCACACGCATCGCTCCGGCGGTTCTCCATGTCCAGGCCCGTTTCGGGCGCGCCCCTGTAGAGGGGGTTGAGGTGGACTAGGTCTACAACGGCGGCTCAGCCGCCGGGCCGCCGGATTCCCGGGTGACGCCAATCATCCCGGGTCCCGCCGCGGCCCTCATGCCACTCGGTCGACCAACCACAGCCGACTGAGGCTCTGACACCGGCGCCACACCGGTACTTCGTCAGAGCGAGTTGATGGTTCACCCGAACCAAGCACCCCCAAAAAAGGGGGCCACCCCACCAGGGGGCTTTTGCATGCCCTCAAGACCCCTCTCAAGGACGGTGACATTTTGCAGTACCGCACGCCCGCTTGTCAGCTTTGCTGTGCCCAAAAGCTGGCTGTGGCTTCGCATACGACCCCACGACGTGTCGGAACTACCGGGTCCCACGCTCTGCCCGGATCGGTGTCTTCGCAGATCAGAACCCCTGTCATCGCCATGGAGCACCTTCATCCTCGCGGCGAGCCCGCTCTCACGCGATCTTGGTCACTTCGGTGTCCTGCAACTGTCCGTTTGCGTCGATCAGGCACCCACGACGGACTCGTACCCCTGTCTCGTTCGCGGTCGCCTCTCGCATGCGCTCAACAACGCCCTGCTCGGCACCGCTGGGGGCACCGATGAGAACGCTCCAGGCCTCGGTTCCGCAACCGAGGATCGCCGACGAGGCCGTTGTGCCACCTCGGGAAAGCACCCGTCCGACTTACGTTGCCCCTGTCCGGGCCTCGGCCCAGCAGAGTGTCGAAACACAGGCCAACCGCCGGGGTCCATACGGCTCTCGCTGCAAGCTGCGCGACTTCAGACCGGTCGAGGACTCCCTGCAGACGGTGGAGAAGACCGAGAGTCGGATCTCGGATCCGGTGTCGTGGCTGCAGGCCGTCCACTGGGGCGTCGACATGCGCCTGCCGGGCTTTTCCGAGCACACGCTGCGCATCGCCCGGATCATGGCTCGACTCACCGAGTGCCGGCCGGGCGTCGCCTACCTCAGGCGCGCCACAGGCCTGTCCGAACGCACCGTCTACGGCCAACTGCGCGCGCTGCGTCGCGCGGGCTTGCTGGTGTATCGCGCCGTCGGCGGCTTCTCCGACGACAAGCAGCGGCTCGCCGCGGTGTACATGCTCGTGATCCCCCCGATGTACGACCAGGCCCTGGGCATCCGGATTGTCGGCGAGGGCCGCGAACGCCGGATGGTCGGAATCG
This sequence comes from Embleya sp. NBC_00896, assembly GCF_045207785.1. NCBI lineage: Bacteria > Bacillati > Actinomycetota > Actinomycetes > Kitasatosporales > Streptomycetaceae > Embleya > Embleya sp. NBC_00896. The sequence continues at coordinate 206,903 of NZ_CP108778.1, read as the reverse complement.
GCACACAGGCGGGGCGACGGACGATCAAGCGCCTGGCCCGACTGACGGCCCGAGGCCGTGGGAAGCGACGCGGAGTTCGTCACCCGCGGCCCGCCACGCGAAAGCGTTGCACCCTAGGGTTTTCTGGTCCCCAGGAGATCTCCGCTGCTGGACATGTATCCCCCCAAGACAGCGTCGTGGCCGGGGAATCGGGTCACTCGAACACGGAAGGGAGTGGGAACTGCTCGACGCCAGCGCGGCGTCGGGTGCAAAGCCGCGTGGCGCAACGCCTGGATCTGGCTCGGGACCTCATCCATCGCCTGCCCTGGCTGTGCCGGGCCGACCCCAAACGCATCTCGTGGGTGGTCCGCGAGGTCGCCGATCGCGGCTGGACCTGCGAGAACGTGCAGGCGTGGATCGATGTCTCCGGAGGGGACGTCGCCCACGTGGTTCGCCGCCCCAGCGGCTTCCTCGCCGCCCGCCTCAAGGGCGCGGCCAGCGTGTGGGACACCCCGACTCGACGCGCCCAGGGCTGTGAGGCGTGGCAGGACATGCTCGCCAGCAGGCGGGACAGGCCTCGCGAATGGGCTCCCGAACCGGCCCGGTCACGGCCCTCGTCCGAGGCGCTGCGCCTGATCGGCGAGGCCTTCGCGCCCGTCTCGGTGCGGGCCTCGGACGGCGACGTGTTCGACGATCCCCGCCTGCACGGCGTCGGTTCGGATCCGGCCGAGCCCGGCGACCTGCCGGCGTCGCTCCTCGAGGAGGTCCGCGCGGCTGCGGCCCTGGACCCGGACCTGGTGCTCGCGGCCCACCGAATGGTCGGTGCCGACTACGCACGCCGCCTGTACGGCGACGACCTGTACGACCGCGCCATGCACGTGGCCACCTCGCGCACGATCACCGTCCACGGCCCGGGCGGCCCGCGATGACCGACACGTATCCGACGCAACCGGCCGATCAGCATGTCCGGGCGAACAACTCGGCGGCCGGTGGCGGAGGCACGCCCCGTGACCTGGCCCGCCAGACGCTGCGGGAGACCCTCGCGGCACTGCGCCGAGCCTCGGGGGACAGTCAGGTCACCTCCAAGGCGACCACCCGCAGGCCACTGGGCTCGGCGGGCGCGGACGGCCGCGATCCCCGGCCGGTGTCAGCCGTCCTGGAGGACCTCATGGTCACCCACGCGTGGGAGGCGCCCACCGCAGCCGCAGCCATCGTCGACGCCTGGGCGCAGATAGCCCCAGAACTCGCGGCACACGTCACGATCGAGCACTACGACCCCGGCACCCGCCGCCTGGAACTGCGCCCCGACAGCCCCACGTACGCCACCCAGTTGCGCCTTCTCGGTGACGCCGCGATCTGCCGGCGAGTGAACGCAGTAGTGGGCCACGACGTCGTCCGTGCAGTTCGCGTCCTGACGATCGGCAGTCCCCGGGTCAGACCGCCAACACGGCTGCCGGAGTGTCCCCCCACCCGGAAGCCTCCCCCGCCAGGGCCCCGGAATCGACCGATCCCGCGGCCGGATTCGGACCATCCCCAGCCCGTCGGACCCGGCCGCCCGGACAACCCCTGGGCACGGGCGGCGGCACGCGCCCGCCGTGAACGCGTGGGCGAGAGTCCCCGCGCGACTCGGAACACTGACACAGAACCCCGGCAGTGAAGCATGCTCGCCACCGGCGCGCATGGGTCGACACCGCACATCGGCACCGAAATGGCAGCAGCGGTGGGGTCGCCGGCGGCACACCACTCGCTCGGCGGATACCGCCGTCTCCCGGTCGTAGTTTGAATGCGCCACAGTGGAAATCGGTTGAGCAGGGAGTGTTCGATGAGCAAGAAGAGCGGTGGTCGTTCACGCAAGCAGGTGCTTGCCGAGCAGAGGCGCAGGGAGCGTACCGAGGCCCGGCGCTGCGTGCTGGCCCGCTTCCGTCCTCCGGGCAGTGCCTACGCAACCTGGTTCACCGACGACGCCCAGTACGCTGCCGCGGCGGACCTCGCGTTGGGGCCCCGAGAGTTCCGCCGACGCTTCAGCGCTCTGAAACCGCTCTACAGCGGAGAAATCCCCCGTGCCGCCTTCCTCCTAGACCTGGCGCTCGACGGCGAATGCCTCAGCGTCTTTGACGCGGAGGGAGACCTGGTCCCGATCGCGAAGACAGCCTTCCTCGGGTCGTCGAACAGCGCCTCCGATATCGAAACTCGCTCGAGCGTGCACCGACTGCACGCCCTCGGTGCGCTGCTCGTTGACGAGCCCTCCGGCGGTCTGTGCCGGGTCTCGCGGCCCCCGCGACAGTCCGACGAGCCCTGGGTCTTCGTCGGCGACCTCAACGACTTGGACGACTTGGACGACTTCGACGAGAAAGCGTTCGACGGCGGAACGCTCAACGCGCCTGTCGTCGACATTCCCATGGAAGCCCTCGACGAGATGTCCGACGTCGAGTTGCAGGCGGCGGCCCTGCTGGCATGCACGCCGCCGGAGGAAATCGTGGAGATCATGGTGAGGACCTCCGAGGACGGGCTCACCTCCGAGGAGGCCCGCGACATTATCGCCTCCGTCAGCAGGAGCCCACGGGCCAAGCAGTTCCGAGTCCGCAATGGCTCACCGCGCACTCCCGTGCCCGACGCTACCGGCGGGCTGTTGGTCACGAATGCAGGAACGTACGAGCCCTGAAGGCGCGAGTCGGCACCGACGAGGCCATCCGGCTGCGAGGTCAGGCACAGCGGCTGGCGGAGCCGAAAAGCCCGATACATCACCCCGGACGGTGAAACTGCTGAACATCCCCGGCGGCGACCGAGAGGTGGCATGCGCGGCCGCGACGCGCCGGCACGCCGCGTGGCGCCCCGCGCGCGGAACGGGCCCGGCACCGGGGAGAAGCACGGACGACGGCCGTATGGGCCGCCGAACCCGATGGGGGCGAGGCCTCCGGCAGTCCGTGGGAAACGACCAGTGCTCGCCACCGACGCGATTGCGGAACTGTGGTCGGCGGTGCGGCACCTCAATTCACTTGGGCGGTCGAGAACCGTCCGCCCCGCTCCCAGCCTCGGAGGTTCGGGCAAGCCGGACATTGTCGAACTGACCTGCGGTATCGACGACTGCGGTCCCTGTCGAGCGCGATCCCCGGGCGCAGTGTGGCCAGCATGCGCACCGTTGCCGTCCGGCCCCGGGCGGGAAGAGCTTGGAGGACCTCTTGGCGGACAGCGGAGGTGCCGGCGTTCCGTTCCGGCACCTCCGCAGGTTCACCACCAAGTCGTGGCGATGGCGCCGTTTGCTTCGAACCCGTTGCGGATCAACAGGTGCCATGCCGGGGCACCGGACTCGGACAGCCATTCGGCCAGGAACACGGCTCCTCCGAGGTCGGCGATCCGGCGCATGAGGCGGAGCGTCTCGGCCTGGGTGCCCTGGTGGTCGAGGAGTTGTGCGCATAGGGCGGCTTCGCCGATGTGTACGGCCCATGCATGGAGCCGGGGAGCGGCCCGCGCGCCGACGCGAGGAGACAGGGGATCCGGGAGCAGCGAGGTGCTCTCCGTCGCGGTTTTGATGGCGGTCTCGGTCGCGGATTGATCGACCCTTCGCAGCGTTCTGAGTTCTTGGAGACCCATGCTCTGCCCGGACGCGGCTGCGTACGAGGCCACGCGGTCGGCCTGTTTCGTATTGCCGGACAGTTCGTGGAACCGCACCAGGGCAACCGTTCCAATGGGGCTTCCGGCCGCGCTCGCGAGGCCGAGGAGTCTGGTGTACTCGTCCGGGTGGCCTGCCTTGCGTCGCATTGCCGCGAGCGTGAGCAAGGCGGTGTGGTCCTTGTCGAGGGCCGCGAGACGCGCGATGCGCTCGGCCTGCTCGGGGTCGCCCCGCAATTCCGCCAGGCGGGTCAGCGGCCGCCGAACGTGCAATGCGCCTTTCTCGAGCATCAGTTCGTAGATATCGGCGGCGTCCTGGAGCCGACCGGACTTCGCCCATTCGCGGGCAAGGATTTCCAGTCCCGAGGTGGTGCCCTCTTCGGCCGCAGTTCGGGCCAACCGCTCAGCGTGCGCGTCGTTACCGGCGGCGATGCGTGCATGTACGGCCATACGCACCCGGTGGTTGCCGTCGGTCAACAGCGCTCGGATCCAGGGCGGGTTTGCACGCGCGGTGCCTTCCTTATTGCTGGCAGGTGCGTGCGTTCCCGGCGCGTGGTTGCGTTCCGTTCGGGCGAAGCCGCCCGAGATCCGGGAGCGGTTTCGCCCACGCGGGCGAGGCAATCCGGTATCGCCTGGGAAATCACCGGCTTTCCCGGCGTGGCACGCGTACTCGTCGGCCTCGTCCGGGCGATGTTCGCCGTCGGCGACCCCCTGGTGTGCTGCGGCCAGGGCACGAAAGCGCCGCGCCCCGGAACGGTCTCCGCGTTGTTCCCGTCCGTCTGCGATCTCCAGCAGCACGACTGCGTCCGTTATATGAGGGCTCAGCAGGTCTGTGTTCCGGGTTTTTCCGATGGATTCCCAGTGTTGCGCGAGGGCAGACGCGGCTTTGGAGTTGTGTTCCGTGATGACGGCGCGCACGCAGCGCTCGACGCCTTCGGCGTCCTTGCGCCATTCCCGCAACGCGACCAGATGAACCAACGCCGGCGTGTCGCCGGCTCGGGCGGCGTGCTCGTACAACTCCTCGGCAAGGTAGTAGTCGCCTTCGCCCTCGTAGTCGCACGCCAGCACGCGGATGGCTGTCGTGCCGCCGTGCGCGACGGCGAACGTGATCCATTCGCTGGCCGCTTTGTGGTCCCCCTCTCGAAAGCGAGCTCGGACGGGGATCGAGAACATCGCAACTGCGTTGGTGACTTCCGCGTCCAAGGCGCGGCGAACGAGTATCTCCGCCTCCGGATGATTGCCCATGCGCGTGTGCAGCACGACGAGCCTCTCCCAGGAGCGTTCGTCGCCGCAGGCCAGTGCCCGGCGATACAGGAGGTCGGCGTAGCGATAGCGCATGCGTTCCGCTGCGCTGTCGGCGAGGAGGAGGCAGGACGCCGCGTCGTCGCACAGTTCGAGAACGGCCTCCCAGAAAGGGGCGGACGGACAGCCCCGTCGCTCGCGCCGGGCCTGTTCCTCAAGCGGGTCGGCCAGGCGAACGACGCCTTGTTTGGCGCCCATTCCTGTTGTGGCGGGAACACCGGCCAGAATTGCGTCACCGCCCTGAACAGGTTCCCGAAGGTGAGCGAGGGCAGCCTCGAACCAGTTGGGTGGGGCGGATGCGCGGTCAGCGTCGCCCACGTATGCCGGGGCCGCAGCCTCGAGGAGGGAGTGCGACAGTTCGGGACGATGACCCAGGCGCCGCGCGTCCATGGCTGCTTCCACGACCGCCCGTACACGCGCGGGGGCGTGAATGTGGCGGTCCGCCAGGGCAAGCGCTCCGGCAAGGAATTGCGTAACCCTGCCGTCCCGGCTCTGCTCCAGGGCGTAGGCGAGCCGCGGATCCCGTGACGCCATGCGGCGCAGCTCGTCTTCGTCAGCCTCGACGAACGCCGGTGGCACACCGATTCTGCTGGGAGCGAGCAGAATGCGGGCCTGGCCGTGGGAGTCGGGGCGGCCGTCGAAGGGGCTGGGCGCGATCAGGTCTCCCCAATGCTGGGGCCACAGCGTGGCCACGATCAGGATCGGACCGCGGGAGGGATCACCGACCAGCTCGCGAAGACTGGCGGCCGCGTGTTCGCCCAGAGCCGGCGGAGTGGTGAGCAGGTAGTGCTGTGCCTCGTTGAGCCACACCACTGTACGGGGTGCAACCGCAGCAAGCCCCGCGAGGAGGGCCTGGGGCCGGGTCGGGGAGATCGGGTGCCAGATTCTCCAGCGCTTTCCCAATCGGCACAGCGCCTCGAACGCGGCGCGCGTCTTACCCGTCGAGGATTCCCCGACCAGGGTCACGACGGCGCTCTTTCCTCGGGCGGCCGCGGCCACGATGTCGTCCAGGACGTCGTCGTGGGTCCTGCGCACATACGGCGGCAGGCGCGGGAGCGCGGACGGGGGCGGGGTTCCCGGCGCGTGGACCGCCGGGTGAACCTCCAGGGCGAACGGATCCGACGACGCGGTGATCGGCCGGCCGACCGGGCCGCGTACAGGCGGTGGTTGGTCGACGGTGGGGGTGACGAGGTTGAACTGGACGCCGATCTGCCCCGCCGCGACGGCACCGTATTGCGCGTGGACGCCGCCTCCGTAAGCCGAAGGCGCTGCGATGCCGGGTCCGGTCAGTCCCGGGTCGGACCCGGCGCCGGAGGGACCGGCGACCCGCCGAGAGTCACGTCGCCCATGTTGAACGCCGCCGCCGCGCCGTCCTGTGCCGAGATGCTCAGGTCGCCTCCGACCGCCGCGCTCCGGAACCCTGTCGCGGAGACCCCGGGAGAGGCCTCGGCCTCGGACAGCAGGGACCGCAACTCCGTCTCGACCACGACACGTTCGTCGTCCGACAGCGCGTCGAACAGGTCCTCGAAGCGGGTGCGCCACGCCAACGCGACGTGCTCGCGGGTCCGGTCGGTGTCCGCCGAGGTCTCGACCTCGGCCAGGGAACGGTCCAGGCGTTCGAGCGCGACCTGTTCGCCGCGACCGGCGTCTCCGCGCCCGAACAACCGAGCGATCCCGGTGCGCAGTGTCGTCCAGGCATCGGTCCCCATCGCCTGGACCACGGTGGTACCGCCCGCAGCGGCCAGCGCGGTCAGGGATTCACTCAACACGGCATTCCCCCAAATCCCGTTCACGGACGCGTCGAACGCGAGTCCTGCCCGCCATCCAAGCACGGCCCGTCCGCCCGGCGCTCCCTTTCGGTCGCACCCCGGGCGCGACCCGGTGAAGCGGCAAGGAGCGCGACGAGGCGTCAAAGCGGGCGCACCACCGTGAGTCGGGCACGGCGACGGTCCACGGGTCACAGGTGGGACACGGGGCCGATCCGGTGCTGCGGATGTCGGAGTTGGTGTCCGAGCGCGGGACTAGCCTGGAAGCCACGGCTCAACAGGACCCCGGGTATGTCCGTGACGAGCACCGGGGGTTCGTCCTGCCTGGCTTCCGGACCATGTCCTGAGCAAGCGGCACGCGCCCCTTGAAGCGTGTGTGGTCATCGTCGCCGTCTGCCCGAGGCCTCCAACGGAGGAGGATCTCGTCCCCGCATGAAGCTCACCGGCGCCCGGATCACGAAGTACCGATCGGTGGAAGATTCGCAGCAGTTCTCCATCGAGCCCGACGTCACGGCCTTGGTCGGCAAGAACGAGTCGGGCAAGACCACCGTCCTGCAAGCGCTCTTCCGGGTGAACCCCGTGGAGGAGTCGGCTGTCCTCGACGAGGTCATCGATTTCCCCGCGCGGCTGACCCGGGAACGTCGAAAGCTCCCCGCAGACGAGCGGATTCCGGTGGTCAGCGCCACCTTTCGGCTCGACGAGGACGAGATCAGGAAGGTCGAGGACGATCTGGGGGAGGGCGTCCTGCGGAGTCCTGACTTCACCGTCACCATCGGCTTTCGAAAGCCCGGCCGCACCTTCTCGTTCGACAGCAATGAGGCGTCCGTCGTCGCACACCTGCGCGGGCCGCTCGACCTGGGCACTGGCCAGGCGAGCGTCGTGAACGGCGCGACGACCGTGAAGGAACTCCTCGCCGCCCTCGACTCTCTCGAGGACCCCCCAGCCGCCGCCCGCGAGCTCGCCGACCGACTCCGCGAGTGGCGCGACCAGAGCCTGAACTGCCACCTGATCGACGAGTACGTCTGGCCGCGCATGCCGAAGTTCGTCTACTTCGCCGACTACGACATCATGCCCGGCAAGGTCTCGGTCCCCAGCATCATCCGCCGCAGGGACGCGAACACCCTCGAACGAGGCGAACAGGCGCTTCTGAGCCTCCTCAAGGTAGCGAACGTCTCCCTCGAGGACTTTCTGCTCACGGACAGGCATGAGCGGCTGGTCCGTGAACTCGAGAACACCGGCAACGTCATCTCCGACGAAGTGTTCGAGTACTGGTCCCAGAACCAGGAGTTGGCGGTCGAGCTGGAGGTGCTGCCTGTCGAGGACGGCGCACAACCACCATTGAACGAAGCCCCGATCCTGCAGGTTCGGGTCAAGAACCTGCGGCATCGAGCCTCCGTTCCCTTCGATGATCGCTCCCGTGGCTTCGTGTGGTTCTTCTCGTTCCTGGCCTACTTCAACGAACTGGAGGCGGCCGAGGACAACAACCTCGTCCTGCTGCTCGACGAACCCGGTCTGTCCCTGCACGGCCGGGCCCAGGAGGATCTCCTCCGGCTCATCGACGAGCGGCTGGCCCCCGACCACCAGGTCCTGTACACCACGCACTCGCCGTTCATGGTCTCTCCTCGCCACTTTCACCGCGTTCGCACCGTCATCGACCACGACAAGGTCGGCACCAGAGTCTCCGAGGAGATCTTCAAGGCGGACGAGGACACCGCGTTCCCGTTGCTCACCGCGATGGGCATCGAGATGACCCAGACACTGTTCATCGGCGAGGACACTCTCCTCTTGGAAGGCCCCAGCGACCTGATCTACCTCGACGTCCTGACCGAACTGCTGGAGTCCCAGGGCTCCACGGGCCTCGATCCGCGGTGGGTGAAGACGCCCATCGGCGGGGCCGGCAAGCTGTCCACCTTCGTCACCCTCCTCGGCGCAAACAGGCTGAACGTCGCGGTTCTCGTTGATTCGAGCACCAAGGACGTCGGGGCCATCCAACGGCTTCGCGACAACGGCCAGCTCGGCAAGAACGGTTTGGTCCAGGTGAGCGAGGCCACGGGGTCCGCCGACGCGGACATCGAGGATCTGTTCGACCGAGACTTCTACGTGGAACTTGTGAACGGGTCCTACAGTCAGCAGTTGGCCCAGCCGATCACGGAGTCCGACCTGAACGGCAAGGATCCCCGGATCGTCCGGCAGATAGAGGCCTTCTTCAAGCAGAACAACATCGCAGGTGGCAAGTTCAACCACTACAGGCCCGCCGCCTATCTGCTGCGCGAGCAGGCAACAGTGCTGGACAGGATCGACAACGCGACCGCCACCCGGGCGGAGCAGCTGTTCAAAAGGATCAACGCCCTCCTCTCCTGACGGCCCAACAGGAGCGGGTCCTCCCGGAAACTTGGGGAAGGCCCGCTTCTGCCCCGCCGGGAACCATCCCGGACCGGGGGCCGGCGCGGAGGTCGCGCCGGGGCCGGCGGTCGCAGTCGGTCCTCGGTCGGTTGCGTACACGTCTGCTGCGGGACCCAGTGGGGAACTGCAGGCGCCGCTCCTCCTGATGTCGGCATACACCGGAAGTCCCGGGCAGGTACGCACGAACCTGCTCATCGCGTGGCACACGATGACAATCCCAAGCTCCGTCTTCTTCCGCCGTCGAAGCCCCGGCCCACCGTCCTACGGCTTCGGCGGAACGGCCAGCGCCGGAAGGTCGAGAACGCGGGCGAGGGCGGCTGTGACGGGAGCGCACCGGGCAGGCAGGTACCCGGAGGCCCAATCGGTGGCAAGCGCGAGGAAGTCGGCCATGTCGCGTTCCGCACCGGCGAGCAGGTGGCGGAGTTCCGCGACGGACAGCTCGATCACCGCACTGTCGCTCATCTCGGCGTCGACGGTGAGCCGAACGGTGTCGCCGAAGCGCTCCGCGACCGGTGACACGGGGTCGTGACCGGAAGCCGAGCGGGCCGCCGTCGTCGACGAGCCCGTGCCAGTCGCGCCAGTTCTCCACTCCGTCGCAGCAACCGGGCAGGAAGGTGACACCCGCAGCGTCGTCGGTGACCCGCAGGCCGCCGGCCGCGAAGAGGTGGTCGAAGGTCAGCAGTCCGTGAAGGAACGAGCCGAGCGCATCGGCCGGACGAGGCGGGCGATCGCCGTCGGGGTCGATGTCGTTGCAACCGCGATGCGCATCACAGCCGTTCCGACCTCGGCGGGTGAGAGCCTACCGCCGAGAGCCAGGAAGCCGAACGGCTCGATCTCGGCGACAGGCCACAGGTCGAAGCCGTCAGAGGTGTGGATCTCCAGGACCGGCTGCATCGTGATCACTCGGAGAAATGTTCCGCCTCCCCGCTCGTATCGCCTCCCGACTACGCCGAGCACCCTCGCCTCTCGGGCAAGGGAACCGGGCACCTTCGGTTGCAGCGCCTTGAGCAGTTACCCCTGCGTAATCCGACACCTGCAGGCCGAGTCCCGAGGAAACCCTGAGGATCATGGTGGCGGACCTCGGAGAACGGGCTCACCGCCCACCAGGGTCGCGTCCCTAGGCGCGAGCCGCTGGGCCGAGGAGGTGCTCTGCTCCTCCGCAACGTCCCCAGCAGTTGGTGCCGCGCAGCAGTCCGGGCCCGCTCCGGCCCTGAGGCCGAACCGGCGTGCGTTCGGGTGACCGGATCTGATGCCCCCGCCCGGACATGCCGAGGGCAGCCCACGAGCAATGACCTCTACCTGTCCGGACTGCGACGATTCGAGTGCCCCTCGTGGTGTTCCACGGACCCCGAGGATCATTTCGGCGCCTTCAGAAACGATCCGACCCACGTGGCCCATTTCGGTGACGCCGCGGGCTTCGACGCCATCGGGCCCGCCCCTCGTTACGTCGGTGTGGGCTTTTACGCCGACGTCATGGCCAACTCGCTGCGGGCGCCCGTTCCTGCGCTGTCGCATCGAGGAGGACGACCCGAGGTTCTTCGACGCCCACGATGACCGCAAATTCGACGCCCACATCGCCGGGCACATCCGCGCTGCTGCCCTGCTGGTCGAGATGAGGCGATGACCCGTCGCTGGGACGCGGAGCATCCCTGCGGCGTCGAAGTGCTCCCGGTGGACGGCCCGACGATCGACCCGATCTCACAATGACGTGGACATGCCTTCGTGTGCTGCCGGGTGGTCACGGGGGCGGGTGCGGCGTGCATGCTCCTGCCAGAACCGCCGCCCGGGTCGGGTCGCGAAGGGCAGGCCCAGCCCGGCCAGCCATCCCTCGGCGAACAGTCGCCGCACCAGGTGCTGCACGTCCGGGTCCTCGGTGTGGTCGGCGCCGAATTGCGCGGTGACGAGGGTCCGCCATGTGGGCCCGTGCCGGTGGACGCGCCGGTAGTTCAGTACCCACGCAGCCGTCGTGAAGGCCACCTCGATCCGGTACACCCGCGTCGTCGGCTCCTCCCCGTCGGTGGCCACGGTGGCCATCCCGGGCCGCGTGTCGACCTGGGCCGTGTGGCGATGGGGTGTGAACGCGCCGTAGGGGAACGACGCGGGAGCCAGCCGCGCACGGATACGGCGACCGGGCACCTCGATGACGTCGCGGATCCAGCGGCAGCCCTCCAGTGCGATCGCGACATCGGCGGCGGACGCTCGGCACGCTGCGGCGAGTTCGCGGCGGCTCGTTTCGATGCGCCCGCGGTGGTCGGCATGGGCGGTCACGAAGACGGCGCCCAGGCGGACCTCGGGGGCGGTGGCGTGCAGCCACGGGTGCGTGAGGATCTCGTGGACCCAGCCGCCCAGATGCGCCGCGGACTGGCGTCCGATCTCCAGGAGGTGCGCGTCCACGTTCAGCGCGACGTCGCCTCCCGTCCGTCGCAGCGCCCTCACCGTCTCGGCCGGATCCGGCAGGGGGATCCCGGCCGCAGTCGTCTCCTCGCATCCGGTGTCCTCGCCGAGGCGGGCCGCGGCGAACCACAGGCCGGCCAGGGTGATTTCGGCGCCGCCCTCCGGAGTGCCCCACGCGAGGTAACGCAGCAGGCGTTGCAGGACGGCCGCCTGACGGCCGGTGAGTGAAAGCCGCCGCCCGACGCTGTCGTGGACTGCCGAACGGGGGACCGGGGCGCGGTTGACGATGCCGTCGGCCGCGCACACCGTGCAGCTCTCCGCGATCTCCGCCGCGCGCGCGGCCACCAGAAGGCGTTCCGGCTCCGGCCGCGCACGATCGGGCCGCGCGGCACGGGGGACCGGAACGGCCGCGTCGGTCCCGTGCCGCTTCGATGCGGCTCTCGTGCGTCGCGGTGTGGACTCGGCCGGGGCGGAGGTCGTGGCCGGGCGGCCGCGTGCAGTCCTCGGCGCGGGGGCTGCGGGCGGCGGGGAACACGTGAACGCCGTGGCGCCGGCACCGAGGGCGAACCGCCAGGTTCCGTCCGCTGCACGGGATTCCGTGGCGAGCCAGCCCGCTGTCACGAGCGCCGCCCGGGCGCGGTCTTCGTCATCGGCGCCCAGGGCGCAGTCACGCGCGGATTCCGCCCACGGGAGGGTGCCAACCCTCGCTCCGTCCGCGTGCAAGGCCACGTACGCGGCGAGCAGGATCGAGGCCGGGTCACCGGGCGGCAGGCCGCCGTGCCCCGCGAGGGCCTCCTGGTGCCAGATCCAGCGGCGCCGAACAAGCTTCGTGACGGAAAGGGGCGCGCTTTCCGGGACGGCGAACTCCCCGACCGTTGCCGAGGCGTGCGACCGCGCCGCGCAGGCCCGGTCCAGGTCGATGGCCAGCCATCCCGAACGTGCGAGCTCGGCAAGCGCGGCGCATGCCTGCGTCTCGGCGAGCGGCGGTAGGTCGCCAATCCCCATGTTGAACACCCCGCGCCGGGAGGCGGCCCGGACCGTGCACGCCAACGCCGCCAACCGCGCTGCGGGCGTCGACCCCAGCCCTCGATCGGCGACGTACCGCCACACGGCGCGCAGTGCGGCCGCGGCCGTTTGCTCCAACGGAGGCGGATGCGCGATCGGGCGCCCCGGGCCGTGCGGCACGCCGTCCGTGGGCTCCGGTGCAGCAGGTGCCGTCGCAACCGCACCGTTCCGGTCCCCCTCGCCCGACACCGCCGGGGAACCGAAAGGCGGTGCGGCCGGCTGCGCGGGCACAGTCGACGCAACGGCGGACGAGGACACCGACACCTCCGTGATCGTCTGTTCAACGGCGGGTCCCGGGGGAGCCTGAGGGACCAGGCGAGCGCGGGGGATCGAGCCCGCACAGCCCACGCACACCTCCATCAGCCGCCACACCCGCCCGTGCCCGTCGGATACCACCGCGAGGCGCAGGCCTGGCGTGCACGGCACATCCGCGGCGTGAGCACGGCAGTTGTCAGCCCGACACGCGCACACGGCCCCTGCGGGCAGGGCGGGCGCCGATCGGGCGTGGAGCGCCAAGTGCCCCACCGCGGCCCGGCGGGCATCCGTCGCACGAGCGAACGGTTCCGGCGGCTCGTCGACGCAGCGCGCTGCCGCGCAGACCACCCATAGGCCGCGTAAACGGCCGCCCCGCCGCGGGGGGTTCGCATCGATCCGAACGGTCCACACGCGTCCGGTCGTACGCGGCGCCTGGGTCCTGGGCATTGGGCCTCCCGGCAGACAACGAGTTGCGGCGCCATCGTCGACGGGGTCTCGGCGCGCATGCACCACAACGCGCCGGTAGGCCCGGAGCAGGACCCGAACGGCGCAGTACGGACCGCCGCTCCCGGTACCGACGGGCAGCGAATCGTTCCCATGCGTAAAGCAAGCCCATGTCATTCGCTACGAACGCTGCCTGACCGGGATTCGCGGTTCGACACTGCCACGACATACAACGCACGGCGCCCCGGGCGGGCTACGCGTACTGGGGGCGGGCCCGCAGCGCGGCGAGCGCCGCACCGTACGCGGCCGCCGGGTCGGGGGAACACCCCGCGGCCGATTGCCAGTCGCGGTGCGGGCCACTCGCGGTGAACGGGTGCCAGCGATCGTCGGGCCCCACGCGGATCTGGATCCGACCGCCCGGGTCGGTCAGCCGATTGCCCTCGACGACTACCGTGCCGCCGGCCCCGCCACGTGCTCGGCGCACTGCGGCCGCGGCCGCCGCGAGGACTTCGGGATCGGGGTCGGTGGGGTGTTCGGCCGCGTGGACCGCGGCGCAGCCGCCGTGCCGGTAGGCCACGATCAGGCGGCGCAGTTCCACCGGGCTCTTGCCGGTGGAGGCGGCGACGGTGGGCAGGTGTCGGAGTCCGGCCGGTGCGGCCAGCCATCGGACGGCGTCGCTCAGTGCGTCCGGGGCGGTGTCGTCTTCTCCGCGCAGGAGTTGCTCGGCCCGGTGTGCGGCGTCGTCGATCAGCATCCTCCATGCCTCGGCGGTCGGGGTTCGCTCGTTCTCCGGGACACCTGCGAGGGGATCGGGGGCCGGTGTCGCCCAGATCGGTTCCGGGACGGGGTCGGGTTCGCTGGCGTGGGGGTCCGCTCGCCGGGGGGGTGTGGGCGTGGTCGCCGCCAGCCGTGGCTCTGTTGCCGTTCGTGACGGGCGACGGGTGGTTGGGGGCGGGTGCGTTGGGGGTCGAGCGGTGTGCGCGCAGGCGTTCGGCGAGGGCGGCGATGGATAGGCCTCGGAGGTTGAGCATCGTGCCGGGGTGGGTGCCGAGTCGTGTGGTGACGGCGTCGGCGAGGGCGGTGATGTGTGGGCAGGTTCCGCGGATCGGGCAGCTGCACGTGAAGGACAGTTCGGCGGCGGTGGGCACGAGGGCGAGGCCCGCGGTGTGGCCGGGGTCGGTGAGGCCTGTGGGGAGGACGCCCGCCAGGAGTGCGGCGGTGTGGGCTGGGACGGCGGCGACGGCGGCGACGACGGCGTCCCACCGGGTGTCGTCGAAAATGGGTGCGCGGATCGCCGCCCGGTGGGATCCGCCGTGGACGGCGATGTCGGCGGCGATGCGTCCGGCGCCGCTGTCGATCCGTCCGACGATGCCGCGGCGTCCGGGAAGGCGGCGCGGGCCGGTGGCGAGTTCGGCCAGGGTGGCGGCCCAGGCCCTCGCCCAGGGTGAGATGCCGGACGGTCGGTGGGGCTTCGTCCGGTTCATCGGTGGGCTCCCAGGCCGATCAGGTCCGCGAGATCCGCGTCGTCGAGGTCGGCGAGGGCGGTTTCCCCGGCGGTGAGGACGTCGTGGGTGAGTGCCCGCTTGCGGGCGAGGAGCGCGGTGATGTGGTCCTCGATGGTGTTCTCGGTGAGCAGGTGGTGGACGTGGACGGTGTGGTGTTGTCCGATGCGGTGGGCGCGGTCGGTGGCCTGGTCCTCGACGGCGGGGTTCCACGGGTGGTCGTAGTGGACGACGTGGGTGGCGCGGGTCAGGTTGAGTCCGGTGCCGGCCGCCTTGATTGACAACAGCAGGATGCGGGTGTCCCCGTTCTGGAGGGCGTCGACCATCCGGGTCCGGTTCGCGGTCGGTGTGCCTCCGTGGAGGAACAGGGCGTCCAGGCCGCAGGTTTGCAGGTGGGTGCGGATCATGTGTCCCATCCCGACGTAGCCGGTGAACACCAGCGCGGCCTCGTCGCGGGTGCGGGCGGTGTCGAGGATCTCCTCGAGAGCGCGGAGCTTTTCAGAGCGGTCCGCCGCGGTGTCCGGGTTCCAGGCGTCGAGGGATTCCTTGAGGTAGAGGCCGGGGTGGTTGCAGATCTGCCGCAGGCCCTGGAGGAGTTTCAGGACCAGGGCGCGGCGGGTGATCCCGGACGCCTCGCGGACGAGGTCCATGGTTTCGCGGACGACCGCCTCGTAGAGCACGGTCTGTTCGCGGCTCAGGGGCACCACGCGTTCGACGCGGACCTTCGCCGGGAGTTCGGGGGCGATGGCGGGGTCGGACTTCAGGCGGCGCAGCATGAAGGGGCCGACCAGGCGGCCGAGTCGGCGGGCGCCGGCGCCGCTGGTGTCGCGTTCGGCGTCGCGGCCGTGCCGGGCGCGGAAGCGGGCGTGGTCGCCGAACAGGCCGGGGTTGGTCCAGTCCAGGATCGACCAGATGTCGGAGGCGTTGTTCTCCATCGGGGTGCCGGTGATCGCGATCGCGGTGCGCGAGGGCACCTCCCGCAGCGCTCGCGCGGCCTTGGTGCGGTGGTTCTTCACGTGTTGGGCCTCGTCGGCGACGATCAGGTCCCAGTCGACGGTGGCCAGGTGGGTCCGGTCGCGCTGGAGGACGCCGTAGGTGGTGATCACGACGGTATGGGGGTCGAGGTCGTGGAGGTCGCGGTCGGTGCCGTGGTACCGGCGCACCGGGATGTGCGGGGCGAAACGGGCGATCTCCCGGGCCCAGTTGGTGACCAGGGACGCCGTGCACACCACCAGGGTCGGGCCGGGGCGGGGCAGGGTCCGTCGGTGCAGGTGGAACGCGATCGCGGTGATCGTCTTGCCCAGGCCCATGTCGTCGGCGAGGAGCGCGCCGAAGCCCAGGTCGGTGGTGCGGATCAGCCATTCCAGGCCGCGTTGCTGGTAGCCGCGCAGGGGCGCGGCGAGCCCGGGCGGTCGGGCCGTCGTGCGGCCGGGCACGGTGGAGGATGCGGTGCGCAGGGCGCCGATCAGCGTCGCGAAGCCGTCCGCGGCGGTGCACGGGCGGGGGACGCCGTCGACGGTTGCGGTGCCGGACAGGGCGGCGGCGAGGGCGTCGGGCGGGGCCAGGGTGCCCAGGTTGCGTTCGCGGGCGCGGGCCGCGTGGACGGGGTCGACCAGGATCCAGCGGTCGCGCAGCCGGACCAGCGGCCGGGCGGCTTCCGCGAGGCGGTCCATCTCGGCGTCGGTCAGGGCGACGTCGTCCAGGGCGAGTTGCCAGCGGAAGTCGAGGAGGTTCTCCAGCGCCAGTCGCCGGCCCGATACGCCCGTGGGGGAGCGGGTGCCGACCACGGTGCTCGCGGTCAGGGCGTCGAGCAGGTGCTCGGGCCAGTGGATCGTCACGTCGGCCGCGGTGAGCGCGGTGCCCGCGGCGCCCAGCAGGTCCAGGGCCTGGGGGCCGGTCACAGCCAGGGTGTGCGGGTCCGCCCGGTCGGCCAGGGAACGCAGCGGCGGCCAGATGCGGGCGGCGCGGCGCAGGGCCCGCCGGGCGCGTTCCCGGTCAGCGGGGTGCAGGCGTGCGTGGGGGACCGGTGTCGCGTCGTTCGCGGAGTGGGACGGGGACGTGGGGTGGACGTGCAGGGTGAGGGGGAGGGTGTCGGTGTCGGGCCGGTCGTCGGCGGGCGCCGTGACGTGCAGGGCGAGTCGGGGGAGGGGAGCGTGGTCGTCGAATCCGTTCTCGAGGGTGTCGATCCACTCGGCGGTGGCGTCGTCCGGGGCGAGTCCGGGCACGGCGAACGGGAGGCGGCCAACGAGGTGTTCGGCCCCGGGCGTGTGGAGGTGGGTGTCGGCGATCGCGTCGAGCCAGGCCGTCACCACCTGGGCGGCGGTGTCGATGTGCGGGGGTGATCCTCCGGTGGCGACACGGTGAGCGTGCTGGGGCAGAGCGGCGCCGGCCGCGTCGAGGAGGGCGCGCAGGGGCGGGTCCAGGGGGCCGATCCGCCAGGTTCCCCGTCCAGTGGCGGTGAGGGCGGGACGGACTCGGCGTTCGGCGATCGCCCGGAGGGCCAGGCGGGTCAGCCGGGCCCAGGCCCGGGTGGTGGGGTGTCGACGGTCGTCGTCGGGGGTCAGCAGCAGCGGGATCATCGTGGCGGTGGGCACCGCCCATCCGCGTACGGACGCCAGCCGGGGGTCCGACTCGTGCCCGGGACCGGGGTCCAGGTCGAGCAGGGTGGTGCCGTCCGGCGCGGCGTCGGGCATCGGTTTGCCGTCGTCGCGGCAGAGAACGAGCCGGGTGTCGGCCGGGACCGTACCGATGGTGCACACCACGGCGCATCCGGAACGGAGAGCCTCCCAGAGGGCGTTCACACGTTTCGCGCCCGAAGGTTGTTCCTCGGCGGCCGCGGCACCGGTGGGAACGGCCGGGACGGCCACGATCGAAGGGGTGGCGGCGGGGGCGGCGACCGGAGGCTGCGGTTCGGTCCCGGCAGGCGCGAAGGACGTGGTGACCGGCGTGGCCGGGGCAGGGGACTCCGTGCGGGGCCCCGCAGGGGGCGGCCCGGTCGGGAACCCGGCCGATTTTTCGGGGGCCGCGAGTCGTTCCAGAAGGAGTGCGGCGGCGGCGCTGTGGGCGTCCGCCTTGGTCGTACCGAACGCTTCCGCGAGTACTGCGCGTCGGGTGCGGGCGCAGGCGGTCGTCGCCGTGCAGGAGAACACCGGTGCGTGGGCGGGGCCGCCGGTTTGCTCCAACGTGTACGCGGTCTCGCTGATCTCGCCGCGCTGCGCGCGCTCGTTCAGCGTGCCGACGGGGTTGCTCGTGCCCAGGGGCACGGGACGGTCCGGCGCGACGGCCGGGGGCCGCCGGTGCGATGCCGCGTCGGGGCAGGGCACGCCCGTGAGGAAGGCCAGCAGGTCCGCGGAGGCCCGGTGGCGGGCCGCCTTCTTGGCGTTCGCGGCCGACGCCGGTGACCGCGCCGCCGGCGGTGGTGATCTCGGCCGTCGAGGTGAACACCTGCCGGGGTGGTTTCCCTTGGACATCGTCGATGTACAACACCGGCGGCAGGTCCCGGGCCTGGACGTGCAGGCCCAGAACGGCACCGGCCAGACCGGGGGTTCGGTGCGCGGCCGCCAAGGCGTCGGCGCGGCATCGGGCCCACACCGGATCGATGGCGACGAACAACAGGAGATGGGCATCGCGGGGTTCCAACCCGCTGGCGGCGCGGGCGCGGGCCTCGGCGACCAGCCGCGGGTCGGGCGCGGGCCTGCGGGCGGCCGCCTTGAGCTCCGCGTGGAAGGCATCCGCGTCGAGCGCGGACGGCGACACCACCGGGGGAGGGGCCGTGGTCATGGATGGGGCGGGCGTCGGGTCCGGGGCGACGTCCCGGGGTTCGGGGAGGGCGGCGAGGCGGGCCAGCAGGCTCAGGGCGGCCGTGTGGCGCGCCACACGGCGGGATCTTCCGCGCCGGGTCTCTCCCTCCACTCGACCTCGGCCGCAGTCCATCGCAGCCCGGGCGGTGAAGGCACGCGTCTGGACGGGGCCGACTTCCTGCTCCGTGAACTCGATGCCGCCGCACGGCGTCAACTGGCTGTGGATCGCCAGCACGCTCGCCGCATCCTGCGGCGCCCGCGCCACCGCCTCCAACGCCGCACGCCGTGCCTCGTGCCAGGGGAGAGGGTTCCCGAGGCCGAGCAGCAACAGACGCAGATCCGTCGGGCGCAGGGTGTGCGCCCGTGCGCGGCGTACCGCCTCGGCCGCCAGGCCGGGGTTGAACACTCCCGAGGTCGAGATCTTCAGTCGCCGATGGAAGGTATCGCCGTCCATGGCCGCGTAGATCTCGGCCGGTGACGGGGTATTCCTCCCGGAGGCACTCACGGGCGGAACGCCCATTTCGGAGACCCGTGTTCCATCCATGTTCCCCCGAGTGGAGGCGGCGGGTGGTCTCGGCCGAACGAGGTGCTCGGGGCTCAAATCTGCTCCTGTCCATGCAGTGATTCGCGGCCATTGTTCCGTGATGTCGGGCCCGTTCCGCACGGCGGCGCGCCCGAACGGGTGGAGCGGCGGGCTGTTGCCGGGTTCTGCGAGGCTGGACCGGCCGGAACCGTGCCTGTCCGCGCCCGCGCCAAGGGCGGGCCGGGTGTGTCGTCCCGGGTTTTGCGGCTCGTCTCTCGGTGACCCGAGCGACCGAAGCGACCGAACTCCGCAAGAGGAATCGCGTTCTCGCGCGCAAGGCAGGTTCGCGTTCCGCCGGGAGCTCGGCGGGCAAGCGACCGCAGGAGGTCGACGACTTCCGTGGTCGCTCGACGAAACCGCAGCTCAGGGCCGTTCCGCCCTCTCGGCAGCGACCGAAGCGACCGAGGTCCCGATACGCTCCGGCATCCGTGAGCGACGGAAGCGACCGAAGACTTCAAGAGGAATCACGCTGGCCGCCTGTGAAGTCCGCGATGGGATGCCGAAGTCCAGGCAGCCCGGCGCCGAGCGGCCGGACCGCTTCGGTCGCTCCTTGAGTCGCTCGATGAAACCCCAGGTCAGGGGCATTCGGCCCCGCGAGTAGCGACCGAAGCGACCGCACTTCCGGATTATGACGACATTCGCGTGTGCGCGTGTGCGTCATAGAGTCCGACCTTCAGTCGCTTCGGTCGCTGATCCGTGCGCTGCAAGGCTGTGGCCTGGCCTTTTCGTAGACGGCGGGGTCAGCGACCGAAACGCTTCGGTCGCTGACCCCGAAGACCTACAGTCGCTGACACGCAACTGCCGGGTCCGGGGCCCCCGGACGGGGCTCTCCGCTACCCTGACGTTCCTGAAACCAATTGGGAGCTTCAGTCGCTTCGGTCGCTACCGTCGCTCCACAACGCTCTGACCTGGCCTTTCGGTCAGCGACCGAAAGGAAGACGCCCGATCGACAGGTCCAGTCAGCGACCGTGCACAAGCAGCCCAGGCCCGGCCGGGGCCCATCGGTGTACGCCTGCTCGGCCGTTCGGGCGGCAACACCACAGCGACCGGAGGATCCCCTCGGATCCCCACCCCGGTCGCTGCCGGACCCCGGCTGGCGGTCGACGCGGCGAATCGGGAGTGGGGGAGGCCGGTGTGGTCGGGCGGGAACAGGACACGGCGCCCGAGGCGTTGGCGGTGGCGCGATGGTGCGCGCGATCCGGATGGCCGGTGCACCCGTTGGCACCGCAACGCAAGACCCCACCCGGGAACTGCGAAGCCTGTCACGAGCCCGGACACACCCACCTCGGATGCCCCTGCCTGGCCGCCGGTCGCTGGTGCCACGGCTTCCACGCGGCCACACTCGACCCCGGACGGATCCGCGCCTGGTGGGGCCGCGGATCGCGGTTCGGCGTCGGCGTCGCGTGCGGCCCGGCGAACCTGGTCGTCATCGACGTCGACGCCCACGACGCCGCCCTGCCCGACCGCAACCGGCTCCTGCCGGGCATCACGATCGGTGAACACGTCGACCTGACCGGCCTGGCGAGCGGCTACGACAGCCTGGCCCTCCTCGCCGCGCTGCGCGACGCCCCGGACCCCACCGAGGACCCGGACACACTCCGCGTGCGCACCCCCTCCGGCGGCATGCACATCTGGTACCGCACCCCACCGACCCGCAAGTGGCTCTGTTCCAGCGGCTCGAGCACCGGCCGAGCCCTTGCCTGGCAGGTGGACGTGCGCGGCGTCGGCGGCTACATCGTCGCCCCCGGCACCCGCACCCCGACCGGCGCCTACACCCCCGTGGGCACCTGCCGCGTACCGGCCCTGCTCCCGACCTGGCTGGCCACCGAACTCGCCCGCACCGGCCACGCCGACCGCCCCCAACCCCCGGCGACGCCCCACCCGGTGCCACCGCGGGCCCGTCTCGCCGTCGCCGCCGCGGGAGGCCACGCGAACGTCGCCGCCAAGACACTGGCCACGGTCCTGCAGGAGGTCGCGGACTGCGCGCTCGTGTCGTCCGGCGCCGCGTTCAACGACAAACTCAACCGGGCCGCCTACACCGCCGGAGGCCTGGTCGCCGCCGGCCACCTCGACCCTGCGGACGCCGAACGCCTGCTCCTGGAAGCCGCCGAGCACGCCCGCCCCGGCCACCGCCGGCGATCCCTGTCCACCATCCGCGGCGGCATTGCGGCCGGCCGCGCCAGGCCCCTGAACCCCGGAGGCCGCCCGTGAGCGGTATCCCGCCCTCCCGCTTCGACGCCGCGGCCGCCGCCGCCCGAATCCTCGCCGACCAGGCCACCCTGCCACTCTTCCCCGCCCAGGACACCGGACCCGCCGACAACGGCCGGCCCCCGGGCCCCGGTGGGGCGACCCGCCGCGGACTGGTCCCCGACTCGCTCTCCGACCGCGGGAACGCGAAGGCCTTCGTCGCCCTGTACGGCCGGGACTTCCGGCACGTCCCCGGCCTGGGCTGGTACCGCTGGGCCGGGCACCGCTGGCAGCTCGACGAGGACGACACCGTGCTGTGGGCGGCCGGCGACATGGCCGAGGCCCTCGCCACCTCCGACCCCGACCGCACCCACTCCGACGCCGAACTGCGCAGGCACCGCCGCCGATCGCTGTCCACCTCGGGCCTCAAATCCATGCTCATGCAGGCCCAGGCCGCACCCGGCATGGTGCTCAGGGCCGAGCACCTGGACGCCGACCCGTACGCGCTGTGCACGCCCGGCGGAGTCGTCGACCTCCACACCGGCGCCGTCGCAGCCCCCGACCCGGAGAAGCACAACCACTCCCGCTCGTGCACCGTCGCCCCGAGCACGATGCCCACCCCGCGGTGGCACCGCTTCCTCACCGACACCTTCGGCGACGACGCCGAAGGCGCCGAGATGATCGACTTCCTGCACCTGCTCCTCGGCTACTCGGTCACCGGAGACGTTGGCGCGCAGATCATGCCGTTCCTGTACGGCCTCGGAAAGAACGGCAAGTCCGTCCTGCTGGACGTGCTGGTGACCCTGCTCGGCGACTACGCCGACGCCGCCCCGCCCGGATTCCTCATGGCCAAACCCTTCGAGGGCCACCCCACCGACCTGGCCGAGCTCCACGGGCGCCGTGTCATCGTCTGCTCCGAACTCAAGCCCGGCGACCGCTTCGACGAGGCCCGCTTCAAGCTGCTGACCGGTGGCGACCGGCTCAAGGCCCGGCGGATGCGGCAGGACTTCTTCAGCTTCGAACCCACCCACAAACTCTGGCTGCTGGGTAACCACCGCCCCGAAGTCACCTCAGGCGGCTTCGCGTTCTGGCGGCGCATGCGCCTGGTCCCGTTCGAACGCGTGGTCGCCGACGAGCACCGCGTGGACAACCTCGCCCAGGTCCTCGTCTCCGAGGAGGGCCCCGGGATCCTGGCCTGGCTGGTCGAGGGCGCCCGCCGCTACCTCGCCGGCGACCGCGACCTCACCGGCCCGCCCCGCGTACGCGTCGCCACCCACGCCTACGCGGAGACCGAGGACCACATCGGGCGCTTCGTCGACGAACGCTGCACCCTCGCCGCGGGCATCCGCGCCGAACAGACCGGCCTGTACGCCGCCTATCGCACCTGGTGCGGCTTCGAGGACGCCTCCCCGGTTTCCGCACGCGCGTTCGCGGCCAGGATCCGAGAGACGGTCGGCCTGACCTCGCCCCGCCAGATGACCACGTCCAACCAACGCAAGTACTACCCGGGCATCGGCCTGCTCGACGACACCGAGGAGACCCCGTGAGCGCGCTGATCACGCCGGACCAGATCGCCCACGAGGCCGACATCGTCTGGCTCGAGGACCCCACCGACCTCGACTACGTCCGCCAGGTCCTCGACCGCCTCCCACGCCGCACCGGAACCCCCGCCTTCCACCGTGACGGCCGCATGATCGGCTACGCCACCCTCGGCCCCAAGGCGAAGGCCTCCAGAGCCTCCGGTACCTACCGTCGCCGCGTGTTCTGGCTCGCCCCCCACGACCGCGACCGGGCCCCCACCGGCGCATATGTCTCCGGCGCCCCGTCCGAAGCGGTCGACCCCCGCACCCTCGAGCCGAAGGTCCCCGGACACAAGACGCAACGCTCCGAGGGCGGCCCGCCGTCCGAGGCCATGCGCGAGCTGGGGATAACGCTGCCCAAGGGTTGAAAGCCGACGACCCGGTCCAACGGCGGTGCGTGACACTGGACTTCGCTCCATTCCCACCGAACTCGGCATGCCGAACGCTCGTTCACCACGACCACGCGTGTTCGAAGCGAGGCACCATCCACGAACAGCCCCGACCCTTCGACAAACGGTGCATGACGCCAGGCCAACTGCCGCCCGTGGCACACGCCATACAGGCGCCGCGACGTGCCTGCGCGAATGCTGCGGCGGGTCGCCTTGAGCCTATTCGCAAACCTCGATATACCGGTGCAATAAATTTCAACAGGTGCAGATCGGATGACGGCCCGAGAGGGCCGTACCAGGCGCATCCAGGCGGTCCAGCACGCCCGACGCGCCACTCGCGTTCGTGCCGGCCTCGAGACACCGGCCGGCCCGAACGCAGCCACCCCACACCGAAAACGGCGACGAGACATCCCGGGCCGACCGTCTTCGGACGGCCCGGTCGACACCTCCACACGGTCGAACAGCCCCCACCGGCCGTAAGAGCCACCTCGCACATGCGGGCGCCTACTCAACCCCTGAAATCGAGTCGCGCCCGAAGGACCAGGCACGCCGCGCAACCTTCTCCGTTCGTGTCGGCGAACGCACGGAACGGCGCCGATCCGGCTCGGACAGGGACCGAAGGGACCGAGGATCCCGATTCCGTGCACACTCCGAACGCCGTGGGTCGAGCGGGTCGTCGTGACTCGGAATCCCGGTCCCTTCGGTCCCTCGCCCGCAGCCGGATCGCCTTTGACCTGCACGTTCGACAGGGGCCGACCGAGGGACCGAACGAAGCGGGGCCCTACGCGCCGACATCGTGGCGCCGGCTGCGGTTCCCGGGCGCGGATGTGGAACTCGATCGATGCTTCCCCGCCCGCACGAGTGCCCAACAGCCGAGACGACAAGGGCCGTTGCGCCTGCGCCGGCGCGTCTCCCGGACACGCCGCGGCCCGTCCGGCGGGAGGGCCGAAATCCGAACGCTTGCTCCATGATGTGTCCGTGACATCACTTACCGATGCCGGAGCCGTGCAGCGATGCCCGGGCACCACGACCCGTGGGCAACAGTGCCGGGCGCTGGTGCCGGTGGACAACGGTTGGTGCGCGGCCCACCGGCCGGCGGACTCGGGGCCTGCTCCGGTCCGCGCCACGACGCCGGTCCGCAGCCGAAAAGGCAAGGCTCTCGAGGAGTATCGCGAGCGGATCAGGGCCGCGGTCGCGTGCCCCCACTGTGACGCCGCGATCGGGGACCCCTGCGTGGGTACCAACGGCAAACCCAGGGTGAGCAACCACAACGAGCGGCGCCACCTCGCGCTCCGGGCCGACACCCCATCGACCCGCAACCACCGTCTTGGACGACTCGCCCGAGCCGCCCCGCGAACACCCCGACGACGCGACCGACGGGGACTCGACCGTGGCGCGTGTGATCGAACGACACTGGGGCGTCACGGTCGCGACGGGCGCACTGCCCGCGCGGATGCACGAGCCGGGCTGGTACCACGAAGGCCCCGTCGAGTTCCGCTGCCCCCGGTGCACGAGCGTCACGCACACCCTCCGGAAACCGTGCGTCGACCCGAAGGGTGTCCCCAGGCGGTACATCGCCGTCGTCTGCCCGAGGTGCCGCAGTGCGAGCACCCTGCAGGAGTTGGCCCCACACCCCACCTGCATAGCGTTGCCGCTCCGCGGTTGCCTTCCGTGGAGTGCGGAACATCGCTACGGTGTCGGAATGATCTTGTCTCTTGTCCACCCGCGACCGGCCCTTGGGGCACCTTCGAGCCGCGCCGGACGCTGACATGGCGCCCTTCGTGTACCGACTGCGCGCCTTCGCTGCGGACGCGGAAGGGGTCGACGACTCGACCACCCTCGCGTACGACACCCGTGAGAGCGCGGCCAATATGTGGGCTGCAGCGGCCACCGCGTTCGCGCTCGACGCCGGACTCACCCGCCTGACCATCGACAACCCCGTGAAGAACGGGTTCTTCTCCTACTCCGTGCGAAGCGGCCGCGGCCACCACGGACTGGACGGGCTCTTCCCGTACGACCTGTCCGGCTACCACGACGGCGCGACCGTCTGCCTCGGCACCGCGATGGGCCTGGTGCGCGCCATGGTGCTGCGCGAGGGCACCTGGTGCCGACTGGTCGGTGACGGCGGGTTCTTCATCCACGTCGGAACCCGGTACGACATGTACGTCGGGACTGCGGTCGAACACGAGAAGGCCGCCTCCCGCGCACGGACGCTGGGGTTGGACGTCGACCGGGTGGAGCGGTCCCCGTACGACTCCTCGCGCGACCGGGTCGACAAACAACGTCCCGCCGACGACGCGTTCTGGCGCGAGGTGGCGCGGCTCGTCGACGAGCACAGCGGGGTCCTGGTCGAGGAGCAGTACATCCGCAACGCGTATCGGTGGCACCGGCCGACGACGTCGACCGAGGTCGAGGAACTGCGCGCGCGACTGATACCTCGCGCCCGGCTGGCCGTGTGGCCGGACCTGACCGAGGACGCCGGCGCGGTCAGCGCCGCGATCGTCCGGCAGGGCCGGCTCCACCTGCTGGTCGAGCAGTACCCCGGCGGGTTCCACGAAGAACGGATCGCCGACCACCCCACAGGGGCGCGCTTGAAGGACGAGCCCGGGCGGCGGTACGCGCTCGTCCCGCTGGAGCCCGCCGACCGCAAGCCCTTGGCATCCGCCGTGCTGCCCGACGCCGACGGTGCGCTGCGGGCACGCTGGCGGACCGACCGCAGCCGCGCCGACGAACTGCGCAGCTACCTCACCTCACTGCGCGTCGGCGACACCATCACCGGGGTCGTCTCCAGTAGGTTGCGCGACATCGCCGTCCACGTCGATCTGGACGGCGACCTCGGTCGCGGCGTCGGGTGGCTGCGCATCCCCGAGATGTCCTGGACGCATTTCGAGTTGGCCGACGTCGCCCCCGTCGGCCGCGAGATCCGCGCCCAGATCCTCTCTGTCGATTTCGCCTGGGAGCAGGTCAGCCTGTCGATCAAGGCGTTGCAACCAAACCCGTGGCGGGGATTCGCCGACGCGCACACCGCAGGCGAGACCCTGCCGGGAGAGGTCACCAAGCTGGTGCCGTTCGGTGCGTTCGTCCGCGTCGCCCCGGGGATCGAGGGCCTGGTGCCCTTGGCGGAACTCGCGGACCACGACGTCACGGAACCCGAGGAAGTGGTGTCCGAGGGAGACAACGTCCGCGTTGTCCTGCTCGACGTCGACCTCGACCGCCGGCGGATCACACTCTCGCGGCGGCGGACGACAAGCAACTGAGCTTCTCCCCGGCCGGTGACCGCATGCCTCCTGCGATCACCGGCCGGACCGTCGCCTTCGAGCGACGTCCCGTCCTCGATTAGACCCTCAGGCTCCCGGCCTGCCGCGCTCCGTCGTAGGTCCGCAGTCGGTCATCCATATCCGCCCGATTTTCGGCGACAACTACGGGGACCCCGACTTCCAGACACGGGCCGCCCGTCCGGCACCTGCCAATCGGACACACTCCGAAAACCGATCGGACGGCGAATGGCGGGCGCGGAGAACCCCTTGAATCCTCCGAAGCCGACGACCCGTTCGCCGATTGCAGCCACCGAACACACCGGCGCAGTCCGGGGCTGGTGCACTCCAGACGACGCCGGCGCCGAACAACGCCCGGACACTCAGGGGTGGTTGTGGCCCTCCGCAACCGAGGTGAGGATCCCAAATCAGGCGTGATCCGGCTTATCGGTAACCTTCTGAAATGATCATCGATCGAGATGCCGCAGTGACTCCTCCCCGCTACGCGGATCGACGCCTCCGCAAGTGGACCGGGAACAAGATCGCGGCGCTGGATTCCGATGGCCTGTTCGCGGTGTGGTTGCTCGCGAACGAGATGAACTTCGCGCTCGCGGCGTTCATCGAGCTGAAGGAGTGGCTCGAGACGATGCTCGAGGAACGCGACGAATTCCGGGAACGCATGCGGCAGGGAAAGGCGACCCGCGTCATGGCCACCGACGCCATCTGGCACGACGTGGCGTCTACATGGCTGACGGCACTCGAAACGGCGGTCAAGGAAGCCGGCGAGTTGCAGAACAAGTGCGTAGAACTCATCAAGGGTGCATGCCTGACAGAGTTCGCCAACGCCATCCACGATTCTCCCGGCACGTACATCGTAGACCCACTCCGTGTCGTTCCGGCGGAGGAGGCGTCCGGTCACCTGGTCACACTCGAACGAGTCCGCGCCCGTGTCGCCGACGCCCGCATCACGCACTACAACGCCGCGCACGAGATCGCGCTGGCCGACGATGGCCACATGACGTTCCTGAGCAGCGGCCAGAGCGTCGACCTCGACGAGATCGACAGCATGGGCCACCGCGAATTCGAACGCCTCGCCGCGATTTTGATGTACCGCGACGGATACCGGGTGGAACGCTCCGGCGGCGGGGCCGGCGACCTCGGCGCCGACGTCATCGCCTCGCACCGGACCCGGGGTCTTGTCGTGCTCCAGTGCAAGCACACGAGCCGGATGTCCGCGATCGGTTCGGGGGACATGCAGCGGCTCAGCGGCACGGGGCGCCCCGTCCACCGAGCCGACACCGTCATAGCCCTGACCAACGGCACGTTCACGCAGCCCGCGCGGAACCTCGCCACCGGTCAACGCATCCACTGCTTCGGCCGCCACGAGTTGCGCCGCTGGGCAACGTGGGGCGACCACCTGGTCGACATCCTCGAGTCGACTCGGACCTGGAATCACGCGACAGGGCATCCGCAGGAGGCGTGACGCAGGTTGCGCGACGTCGGCGATCGAAGCCCGCGCGCCAAGATCGCTTCCCGACGACGATCGGACGAGTTTCCGGGGCGCCGACCTGCCCCACGCTCGCATCGCCCGGCGCAGGAGCGATCATCGTGTCGCCGGAATCCGTGTCGTGTCGGGCGCAGCGGCGTTGTGGATGTGACGCCGGTGCGGCAACCGGCCCCGGGATCGGAGGACATGCGTGCCCCCACACGAGCCGTTGCTGTTGAGCGAGGTCATGGCGCAGGCCCTGGGCCGGGAGGTGCCAACTGCGGATGCGCCGGGTAGGGCTGCCGTGGGCGGCCCGGCTCCGCGTGCGTGGGAGCGCGCGCGGCGGTCGGAGGGTGAGCGTCCGGACGACGATCGGGCCATGGACGCGAAGAGCACCGCGCGGTCCCTGGCCGAGGCCTCCGGGTTGGACGTGCAGGTGGACGACGTCTGGCAGTTGGCCCGCCAGGGATGGGTTCGCTGCAGGTCGTTGTGTCCGTCTCCGGGGAAGCGGACGTGGATGTTCAGCGTCGGTGATGTGGAGGCTTTGGCCTCGCGCTACGAGGTGCTGTCCGACATCGTCGCCGCCCGCCCGGCCCGGATCGCGCGCCTCACCGACCGTGAGGCGGCCGAGTTCCTCGAATGGCCTCTCGTCCTGTTTCGTCGAGTTGTCGGCCTTCTCGGTATGGAACCCGGTCCCGACGAGCGGTGGTCACGCGCCGACGTGGACGCGCTGGCGAACGATCACGAAGTGGGTGCGTGCGTCGCCGACGAGAGGATCCGCATGCGCGTGCGAGGCGACGAACCGGTCGTATCCCCGTGATTCGCCCTCCGCTGCGGCCGTGGAGGTTCGACGGCGCGGGATCGGTGGTTTCAGCTCCAGGGCACGCGGGCCAGGACGAGGCCGCGGACCTCGTGCGCGTGGCCTGTCTCGATGAGGTACCTGCCGACGGTGTGGAACTGGGCGCCGGTGGTGAAGACGTCGTCGACTAGGAGGATGCGTTGGTCGCTGACGTCGGTGTTCAGGGCCAGGGCCTTCGCATGCCTGCGGGCGGCCTCCATCTTGGCCTCCCGGTGGCAGGCGGCCGAGCGGGGCGTCTCGGCGGTCTTGACGAGCGGCGGCGGGTCGGTGGCGGCCAGGGGCCAGCGTTGGGCGGTGTCCTCGGCCGCGGCTGCCCGCATGATCATCTCGATGTGCTGGAACGGCTGCCGAGTGGCATGGGTGGGGTTGCCGACGATCAGGTCGATGTCGGCGACCCGATCGGCGTGGGTCTCGAGCCATCCGACGAGGAGACGGCCGAAGATCGCCGCCCACCCGGGCCGGCTCGGCGGGTACTTGAATCGCTTCAGGACGGCTTCGAGGGAGCCGGAGTACATGGCCACGGCATCGACGCGAGTGAAGAAACGGCGTTCCGGCGGCCAGCCGCATATGACATTCCCGCACACCGCGCCGGCGGCGGCCAGGGTCTGACTGCACACCGCGCAGTGCGCGGCGGCCACGGGCTGGATGGTGTGGGCGGCGCAGGCGGCGCAGATCCCGGGGGTGCCGTTGACCACGTAGGGACAGGACGCGCAAGCGGGAAACCCCGAGGGCGCGGGGAGGTGCCCTCCGCCGGTCACAGGCCGGTGAGGGCGAGCTGGATGCGTTGGGTGCTGGCCCGCCGGACCTGCTGGGCCGTGCCGAGTCGGGTCAGGATGTCGCGGAGTTCGACGACCTCGACGGCACGTCCCTCGGCGATCATCTTCGCGGCCCAGGCCTCGGTGGTGGCCAGGGAGCGGATCAGGAACACCTGCTTGCCGTGTTCGGCGGCGATGCGGGCCTGCATCTTGGCGCCGGAGGTGCTGGACGCCTCGATGACGATGCTGCCCATGGTGCAGCCCGAGGTCACGACGTTGCGCCGGGGAAAGGTCCAGGTGGCCGGCGGGCTGGTGGGCCAGAACTGGGAGATCAAGGCGCCGCCCGCCTCGAGGATCTCCTCGGACAGGCGCCGGTTCTCCGCCGGGTAGACCTTCGCGGCGATGCCGGTGCCCATGACGGCGACCGTGCGGCCGCCGGCCTCCAGGGTTCCCCGGTGGGCGGCGGTGTCGATGCCCTTGGCCAGGCCGCTGAACACCGCGACGTCGTGTTCGACCAGCTCGCGGGCCATGCGGGCGGCGCGCTTGAGGCCCGCGTCGCTCGCGTTGCGCGTGCCGACCACGGCCACCGACCTCGCGTCCGCCTCGACCAGGTCGCCCCGGTGGAAGAGGAAGGGCGGCAGGTTCGGTACCAGGCGCAGGTTCGCCGGGTAGTCGGCGTCCAGCACCGTCACCAGGCGGGCGCCCGCCTCCTCGGCGGCGGCGAGCTGGGTCTCGACCCACTCGCGGGCGGTGTCGAGGCCGGCGAGGGCCTCACGCAGCAGGGTCTGGGCCCTGCGGGCCGCGGTCGAGTCCTCGGGAATGTCCCCGCCGAGGACGACCTGGAGGGCCTCGGGGCTCTGGCACACACGCGCCAACACGTGCCAGTCCACCGTCTTCGCCTCGACTCTCAGGGCGCACAGGGCCAGGAGATCGCGTTGCTGCGGGGTGAGGGACTTCATGACGTTGTTTCCTTCTACTCGCGGCCCGGTGTGTTCGAAGGACGGTTCCGACGTGCTGTGGGCCTGGGGCCATTTTGGTACACACCACCGACGCCCGTCTCCATCTCGGCCGAGTCCTTCGCGTTCGCACAGGTCACGGCCACGCCACCGCCGCCGGCGGGCGGGTCCGCGAACCCTTCGATCACCAAGACGCGTGGGGCCGGGTGCGGGATCATCCCTGTAGGGACACTGCCCGACCCGGTGGGGAGTCGGCGCAGGGGGAGGAGCACAGTGGGCGACCGGAGTGTGCACGCGGTGGTCTTCGACCACAAGGCCGTCTTTCGAACCGACACCCGGGAACCCCACGAGGGGATTGCCGACCTGCTGGAATGGCTGGACGGCGAGGGCATCCGATGGGTCCTGCTGACCACGCACCCGTTCGACGGCCCCGATCACAGCGCGCGATGTGGGTTGCCGGCGCCCGCCCTCCACCTGGCCCAGGACGACATCCCCGACCGCAAGAAGCGCGGGAACGCGGCATGGCTGACGACCGCGGCGCAGCGGCTGGGTTTGCGCACGAATCAGTTACTGATGGTCGGCGCCAGCCAATTCGACTGGTACACCTCCATTCATGCCGGCGTGATGCACGTCCACGCCAAGTGGCCGCAGGCCCTGTACAGCGGGATCACCTCGCTTACCGCCGACCGACCCGACGGCGTGCGTGGTCTCGTCGAGCGCCATCTCCTCGAGGAGCCGGTCTGGGCGTTCGAACTGGACGCCCCGGAACGGGGGTTCCGGCTGCGTTCGCTCCTGCTGCCCGACACCGTCCTGCCGTCGTCGCCCGGGACGACGTTCACGCTCAAGGACATCTTCACCTACGGCCGCACAGTCCTGGTGGGCGACCAGGACGCCCGCGGGATTCTCCTGTTGCGGTTGTTGAGTTCCGCCTACCTCGACGGCAGCCTGCCCGGCAGCAGCCTGTTCTGTGTCTATCCCAGCAGCAGTCCGGGTCGGGTGAACGCGCAGTTGGAGACATACCTGGAAAAGGCCAAGGTCATCGTCGGCGCCAGATACGACACCCGTGATCACCTGCTCGTTCGGGCGTCCCGAGCCGTGGACACCAGCCTCGAACGCGTGAACGCGAAGCAGCAGGGGCGTACCCCGAACGTGTCGATCGCCAACCAGACCCACACCGTCCACGTCAATCCGAAGCACCGGAGGAAGGTGCGCGGCAAGACGGTCGTCGTCTTCGACGACTTCACCACCGACGGCACCTCGGTGGACTGGGCCCGCCTCCTGCTCACCGAGGCGGGCGCCGACCGGGTCATCGCCCTCACTGTCGGCAAGTACCGCAAGCCGCACACCTTCCACACGCCCCGACCGGGCGTCGCCATCGATCCGTACGGGCCGAACACGCTCGGCGTCGACGCCTTCACGACGACCTCCTCCAGCCCCGGATTCGGAAGCGGACCGGCGGACTCCCTGCGCAACGCCTTCACGAAGATCATCGCGAGCGGAACGCATATCGCGCCCCACTGAACGACGGGACCGTCGAGGGACGCCGGGAATGAAGCACGGAAGCGGCCGGTGATCCGCACCGGCGGCGCGAAGGGCGCACGACGGCCTGCAGGTCGGGCAGACGGGCGTGCACCACCCACGAGGACTTCTCCCGACTCGGACGAACGCGGTGGAGCTCGATTGGCGGTGACTATTTGGGCGGATTATGTCCGGGCGGTCCGGGTGCCTACGCTTGTTCGCTCGGCAACTTCGGGCGGTGCGAGGTCGATTGCTCGGCCGTATCAACGCGGGGGGCTGAGGGAGGAAACGCAGCGGAGACGTTCGCGCGGCGGCTGCGGATGTTGTACGACCGGGCCGGGGTCGCCGGGCTACGATCGGCTCATCCGGCACGGCGCGGGCCAGCGCCCGCCAGCGGTGCGCGCTCGCCTTACTCGCACCCGCCCCCGTTCGGCCCCTGGATCGAAGCCCATCGCGCGCCTTGAGCCGGGATGTAGCGACGACCACTAGAAATTGCGTCGGGGCGGGGCCTCCGTCGCCCGGTTGCCGATCGTCCGACGCCAGGGCCCGGTGTACCGGCGCCCGCAGCCACGACACCGCGCCACGTAGAGCGCGGCGGCGGGGCCCATCTGCTCGCTGGGTTCGGCGGGGTAGTCGATCCTCGCGATTCTTGCGACGAGTTGTGGGGCGGCGCAGGTGCACGCGCCGTCGCGGTGGGGGGTGTTCGGGGGATCCGCGTCGGTGGAGTCGGTCCGGAAGCCGTCGGCCGGCCAGTGTTTCGCCCGTTTCATGGCGTTCTCGAAGCGCCGTATGTCGGTCGGGGTGCGGAACACCAGGAGGAGACCCGCGAGCAGGAGATAGGCGTTGCCTCGGACGTGCCTGGGTTCCGGGGCGAAGATGGCGGCCGGGACGCCGTTCTCGTCGACGAGGGGTACGCCGTCGGCGTATCGGGGATCGCCCATGCTCCAGCCGACGGTCGCGGTGACGTCGTGCTCGTCTGCGAGCCTTGAGAGGGCACGTTCGACACCGGGGCGCGGGCGGGGCGCCCTTTTGCGGTGTAGGCGTGCGAGTTGCTCGGCTGCGGTGGCCTCGGCCAGGGTCTTCGCGCGGGAGACGGCGTTCCTGGCGCGGATCCCGTCGCGTTTCTTCTCCCGGGCCTGCTCTCGGGCCCGGGCCTGTTCCTGCTGCAGGCGGCGGCGACGGTCCTCCTCGGCGAGGTGGGTGTTCTCGGCGGCGATGTATTGCGGTGCCGTCCAGACCTGCGAGAGCTGGCGCAGCGGGTACTCCAGGTGGGTTCGCGGGGCGTGTGGGGCGACCTTGCCGGTGAACGCCCAGCGCAGGAAGTCGGCGATGGGCACCTGCGGGGCCGATCTCCACCGTGCGTCCTGGAACTTCACCAGGCCCTCGGCGACGACCAGGCCGGCGCTGCCGTCCCGCCTCGCCAGGCGTAGGGAGGGGACTGTGCCGAGCCAGGGCGGGCGGGCACGGTCGCTGAACCATATGGAGGTGACACCGTCGGCCCGCATCCTTTCGGTCCGGGCGGTGATGTCGGCGTCGGTGAGGGGCGACAGCTGGGCTTCGAGCGCCGTCCGCCAGGTCCCGGCGGGGTCGCCCGCCAGGACGTCGGCGCGCCAACTGCCGTCGGGGCCGCGGACTTCGAGTTCGGCGTGGGCGCCAGCGTCGCGGGCAGCTCCCGCCAGCTCCAGCTTGAGGAGGTGGTGGGCGAGGGATTCCAGGCCGAGCGCACAGGTGGGCGCGCCCGGCGCGTGGGCGAAGAACCTCAGTCCCGCCCGGGAGGTCTTCGCGATCATCGGATGCCCGCACTCGTCGCAGACGACAGGCGTCCGCGGCCGCACCCTCCACACAGCCTCCCAACCGCGCCCGCATCCCAGGTCGGGCAGATGCGCGAAGACGGTTCCCCACTGCTCGTGTACGGCCCGGAACGCCACGCTGCCCCCTGGGATCGACACAGGAATGTTGTCCGCCGACGAGGCTCCGGAAGCCGGCGCGTTCCGGCGGGAGTTCGTTTCGTCTGCGGCTCCGCTGCGGCCTGCGATACCCGGACCGCGCGGGTCCCCCGGGACCGAGCGCGATTCCCGGGACAAGACATTCAGGAGCCAGCCAGCACCACGGCCAGCATCGCCGAGCCCAGCAAAAACGGGCCGAACGCGACGGGACGGCCTCGAGCGGATCGGTCCACCAGCGCCCTCATCACGGTGTAGAGGCCCGCGGACACGTAGGCGAGGACCGCGGCCTGGAGCAGCGCGGCCCACGACAGCCACCCGACGACGAGCCCGACCAGCCCGGCCGTCTTCGCGTCGCCGAGCCCGAGCCCACCGGCGGTCAGCGCGAGCAGGACGTGCGCGATGAGCATCACCGTCATCGCGAGCGACGCACGCAGGTACGCCGTCCCGTCCAATGGGATCGCCAGCAACAGGATCAACACGGGATAGCCCGGCAGGGTCAGTGAGTTCGGCAGTCGCATCAGCCGCAGGTCACAAGCGACGAGCGCGCACGCGAGCAGCGTGAACGTGAGGAACGCCAGCGCCAGAGCACGGCGGAGCCGGTGATCGCGAACGCGGCGGCGACCGGCAGTCCGTCCCGTCCTAGCACACCGCGGGTATCGGGGTCGAGGGCTGGCCCGGGGAGTCGCATATCGCGGGAGCCTCTCATCCGACGCGGTCGTCGTCGAGAGCCGCCGGCGCCGGAACTTGCCGCAATACGGGGGGAATCTCCGAGCCCGCCCCCGCCCTCTCCGGTCCGCTGGTCGACGCGACGCGGACCGGGTCCCGCATTCGCCGTGGAAGCCCGGGGACTTCGAGCCTATCGGCGTTCCCGAGCAGCAAGCGGGGACTTCGGGCGATGGCCTCACTGTCGTCGCGCGCCGACGCCCCGTGTGGGGACCTTGCCGTGGATGCAAGGCTCAAGCTCCGTCGTGCTCCGGATGCAAGGTAGATACGTGGTCGGCGACGACGGCCATGCATGCGTGAGCCATCCGGACGACGATCGGGCCGTGGACGCCTGCACACCGAGCCCCAACTCCGAGCCGACGAGGTCCCCGGCGGCCCACGCCCCAACCAGTACCGAAATCGTCTTCTCACTCGCCGAGACCATGACGCATCAGGTTTGTCAGCGGACCACCGGCCGCTCCTTCGCGCAGTTCGACGACTCTCCGCAGCGCATGGGGGTTTCCGGCGTCGGCGGCGGCACGGGCCAGTCGTTCGGCAGCCACATGGTCCCCCGTGGCTTCACGCAGCATGGCCAACTGCTCCAGTGCGTGGGTGCCGCCGGCGCATGCCGCAGCGTAGGCCAGTCGTTCGGCACCCGCACGGTCCCCCGCGTCGTCACGCATCTCCGCCAGTCGCCCCAACACATTGGCGTCGCCGGCCTCGGCGGCGGCGTAGGCCAGTCGTTCGGCACCCGCATCGTCCCCCGCGCCGTGCCGCGTCTTGGACAGCCACACCAGGGCGAGGAAGGTCCCGGCGTCGGCGGCGGCGTAGGCCAGCCGTTCGGCACCCGCCGGGTCGCCCGCACGTTCGCGCAGTTTGGTCAATTCGCACAGCGCGTCGCGGTTACCGAGGGCGGCGGCCGCGTGCAGCAGCCGCTCGGCGCCGGAGCGATCGCCGGCACGCCGGCGCAAGTCCACCAACTCTGGGATCACGCGGTCGCGCCCCAGTTCGTCGGCGGCGTGGGCAAGTCGCTCGGCGCCGACATGATCACCCGCTTGTTCGCGCCGTAAGGCCAGGTCCTTGAGCGCGTGGCGGTTGCCGGCGGCAGCCGCGGCGTGGGCGAGTCGCTCGGCATCGGGGTGCTCACCTGCCTGTTCGCGCAGGAGTGCCAATCGCCATAGCGCGTCGCGGTCGCCTGCGGCGGCCGCCATTTGCAGAAATCGTTGTGCGTCCTCGTGCTCCCCCCTGTTCTCGCGGCTACTGGCCAGCCGCATCAGGACTGCGGGATAGCCGGTATCGGCGGCAGCCTGGGCAACGCGTTCGGCGTCCGCGTGGCCGCCCGCGTCCTCATATGCCTTGGCGGCGACCAGCAGCAGGTATGGGTGGCCTGCTGCGGCGCCGGCTCGGGCCAGCCGTTCGACGCCCGCGAGATCACCCGCCGGCCTCATACGCCGGTCGATCAGCCAGTGCGCGGCCTGCCGGTTGCCGGCGTTGAAGGAGGCGCGCATCAGGCGTTCGGCCTCCTCGTGGTCGCCCGCCGAATCGCACCTCCCGATCATCATGCCCAGAGCGTCGGGGTGACCGGCCTCGGCGGCGGCGCGCATCAGTCGCCCGGCTTCCACGTGGTCGCCCGCCTCCTCGCGCAGCGTGGCCAGTCGGGCCAACGAGTGAGGATTTCCTTCGGCAACCGTGCGGAGCAGGCGCTCGGCCTCCGCACGGTCCCCCGCCTTCTCGTACAGGGTGGCCAGTTGATCAAGTGCCACCGCGTCGCCCGTTTCGGATACCACCGTGCCCAGCAACGCTTTCGCGTGGTCCAGACGCAGTCGGGCCCGCGCCGCGTCCGCGAGCCGGTGCCGGTCCATGGGACCGTGTGCGTGCTCGAGCGCGGCCTCCCAGAACGCCGAGGAGGGACACAGTGCGCCGCGGGTGCGGCGGCCGTGTTGTTCCAGGACGTCCGCCAGGCGATAGACCGGAGCCCGGTCCACACGTTCGCGGTGGAGGGGGCGCATTCGGGTCAGGGGCGCGACGGCGGCGCCCGGGCAGCGGGCCGTGGCGGCGGCCATGGCGTTCTCGAACCAGCCCGCCACGACATGCTCGTTCCACTCGTCGTCGGTGAGGTAGTCCTCCGCCGCCGCCTCCAGAAAGCCCCAGGGCACGCCGGGGCCATGGCCCAGGCGGCGCGCGTCCATCGCGGCCTCGATCACCACCCGCAGCGGCGCGGAGGCATTGCGGAAGCGAGCCAACAGGGCCGGAGCACCCGCCAGATACTGGGCGACGGCCCCATCGCGACCCTCGGCCATGGCCTTGGCCAGGCGCGGGTCCGCGGTGGCGGCCACGCGCAACGCCTCCAGATCGACCCCGACGAACGCGGCCGGCACGCTCAGGTCGGAGCCCGTCAACAGGGCCCGTGCCTGGGCGTGTTCGTCACCGGGCCCGGTCAACGCGGTCCAGTACTCTGGCCACAGCGTCGCCAGCACCAAAGCCGGGCCCCGCGCGGGATCCCGCAGCAATTCGCGCAGACCGGCCGCGACCTTCTCGCCGGTGCCGTCGACGGTCAACAGGTAGAACTGGGCCTCGTTCAGCCACACCACCGTGCGCGGACCCACCCGCGACAGCCCCGCCAGGGCCGCGTCGGGGCGGCCGGGGTCGATCGGATGCCACAACCGCCAACCCGAGGGCAGACGCCGGATCGCCTCCCAACAGGCCCGCGTCTTACCCGTGGAGGACGCCGCCACCAACGACACCAGCGAGCCCGAACCCCCCACCGCTCGCTCTACCGCCATCCGCAACCGCTCGTCGTGGGCCCGCGGCACGTACACCGGCAACTCCGGTAACCCCTCCCAGGCGTGTTCGGGAGCCTCGATCGCCCGGTGGACCTCCAACGCGTACGGATCCGTGAACACGCCGATCGGACGCCCCGCACGCCCCTCCTCGTCACGGTTCCCGACCGGGTCCTGGCCCTGGTGGCCGCGACGGGGACGACCACGTGGGCGGCGTTCGCTCACGGCCTCCAATCGCCGCTCCTCCCACACCCGGGAGGGCAACGGACGGCGAACGGGGTCGCGTTCGGTGGCCAGACGCTCCAGCAACTCCACCACGCACCGCAACCTGCGCGGATCCGAGGGGACCGAGACACCGGAAAACCAGCCGCTCAACGACGACGGGCTCAACTCCACCACCGGCCGCTGGGCCGCGCCGTGGCGGACGAGTCGGTCGTAGCCGGGCGAGCCGGCCTGCTCGTACAACTCCCGCAATTGCAGCTCGAGCCGTTCACTCGCGCCGCCCTCGCCGCCCATCCACGCCCCCGGTTCGACCCACTTCGGATCGAATCGATTCCGAAATCCCCGCACCGACGGGGCCACCAGCGTAGACACCCGGACGACCCGGGGGAGCGGTCGCCGAAGAAATCCCGAACGGGGCTCCCTGGAGACCGACACCACCCCACTCCGAAGGGGTGCGACGACTCGGGAGACGACCATGGATGACACCACGCCCACCCCCGCACCCCCCGCCACCCGACGAGCCCGCGTTCGGACGCGGGTGGTCCGCGCGAGCCGAGCCCTCGCGGCGAACGCCGCGCGCGGTGCCGCGACCGGAGCCGGCACCGCCGTCGGCGGCTGGATCACGTGGTGGCTGATCAACCACTGACAGGATCGTGGAATGGAGATCCGAGCGGGCTGTGCGAGCGGTCGCATCGGCAGTGCAATGGCGTGAACCGCACGGGGATTGGGGAGACCGGCAGGCATGACCGGTTATCCGGTGGTGCTCGGTTTCAGGGGGAGGGAAGATCGATGTCGGACGTCTGGGTCATGAATTTGAGTTCCAGCGAGCCGGTTCGCGCCGATGCGATCACGTACATCGGATCCGGCCCGCGGCACGTGACGATCGCGCGCCTCGAATCGAACGACGTGGAGGTGGTCACGGTCGTCGGCAGTCACCACGTGCGCGACCGGGGCAGGTTGCCGGACGACTTTCACCTGGCCTTGTTGCTCAAGATGAGGGCCTGGTCGTCCGGCCAGTCGCTGATGACCGAGGCGGCTGGCACTGGTCCGCGACAGCGGTGTCGAAGCTGTACAGGAGCGGTGCGAGTCCGGGCGATCGCCGCCCCCGGACACCGGCGAACTTGCGGCTCCCCAGAAGTAGCTTGCGGGTATCCGCAAGTTCGCGTCGTGGAATGTCGACCCCAGGCTCGACATTCCACGACGGGATGTTGCTTTGCGGTGGCCCGATCTTGTCTCGGATGCAGGGTTCGGGCCGTAGTGTCGGCATGCGCCGACACTCTCCTGCTCGGGGTGCATGGATCCGCGCGGGATTCGTTCCCCCTGGCCGGATCGCCGGCACGGAGTGCCGGCGGAAGCGGACACCGCACGCCGAACCTCGCCCGTCGGATCGAGATGCGGGGCGCTCCGCGCAATCTTGCCTCCAGCGGCAAGAAGTTCCGTGACTGTCGGCGGCGGCCGACATGTTCTTGCCGGACGTGCAAGGTTTCTGCCTCATGGATGCAAAGTCCGACCACAGGCCCGAATCGCCCGTCACGTCGCGACCGACTCGCCCTGCCACGGCGACAGCGGGTCGAGGGCAACGGCGGTTGGACAAGCATGAACGTGGCCACGAGCGCGAACGACGCCCGCCCGTTCGACGTGCGCCTGATCGGTTTTGATGCGCGCGACCTGTCCCGGTGGCCGGTGAGGCTCGGCAACACCGGGCGCGGCGCCGACGTCGAATCGGCGCCCGGACAGGGGGCGCCGTGAAATTTCAGCATCCGTGGTGTCTGTTGTGCAACGCGCCGCTGAGCGGGACGCAGCAGGGTGAACACGTATGGCCACGCGCGCTGCTCAGGCGTTGGACCAGCCCGTACTTCACCACCGACGTTACGCAGGGCAGCGGGTGCGAGCGCGAGACCACGACGGTTCACCGACGGAAGTCGAAGCGGGAGGTGCACATATCGCCTTTCCCGCCGGTGATGGCTCCGGTCTGCGCCGGGTGCAACGGGCGCTTGAACGCCACGTTCGAGATACCCGCCCAGTCGATCGTCCTCGATTTCCTCGACCGACTCACCCCGCTGAACGGACAGGACGTCGATGCGTTCGCCCGATGGTGGATCAAGACTCTGGTGTTGCTGCACCACCCACACACCGAGTACCTGGACCTGAGAGACGTACACCCGCGGTTCCCCGACCGCCTGCGATGGGAACTCCCGCCGGGCGGGCTCCAAGCGTTCGTGAACACCGGACAACCGCCCGCGGATGTGTCGCTGTGGCTCGCCGTGACGCACCCGAACGCACCCGCGCGGACCCTCACACCGTTCGACCGGTTCGGCCTGCCCACCACCGTGGCCGCCGCCGCTCTGACGGGTGTCAGTCTGGGAACCGGCAGCGGATTGGGCGTGAATACCCCGATGGCGTACCTGGACCTGGTCCTGCACCCGGGTAAGACGGTACGACACCCCTTCGAGGCGGCCGGGTTGGTGACGCGGCTCTGGCCGGCGCCTCCAGCCCTCGTGGATCCGAGTGCCCTTTCGCGGTTGGACGCGGACGCGATCGAGGTCATGAATCGAGCGTTCGTCCGCGTGCGGCCTTGAGTCCCTGTCGGAAAGCGCAGTTCAGAAGCCCTGCAGCCAACGGACAGGGACGGAAGTGACCGAGATTCGCATCACGACTCGCGTCGCCATCGGTGTCTGGCGTCCGTGCCTGCGGGCGATCTCACTGTGGCCCGTTCGGTCCTGTCGTTTTGCCTCAGGTTCTCTGATCTGCTCTCGTCCGCAGGGGAACAAAGGCCTTGAGTGACAGGCGTCTCGGCCTTGTCCGCGTCTGGCTGCTCGGATGGCCCGGCGGCCGACGACATCCCGGAGGCAGACGGCACCGCGTCGTCGAGTGCGGCCCGAGTAGCGGGACCGAGGGTTCGACCCGCAGTCAGTCCCTTGGGAAACATGCAGGTCGCAGGTGTCGGTGTGATCAGTCGGTTGGAGGGGCAGGTTCGACGGCGCCGGCGATGGGTTCGGAAACGCCGTATTCTACGGAACGGGGCGGATTACGGACGTTCCGCAGCTGGCGATTTCGCACCGGACTCGAAGCCCGGCTTGCTTCCGTTCCCGAACATCGACGTGCAATCCAGTCGGAAGCCGAGGGCGCCGTGCGGTCGGCCCATCAGCGGCCCGCAACCGATATCTCGGCGGAACCTCGTTGCGAGCGTGGCGTCTTCTCGCCCACTCGGCCCGGTTCGATGGTGCTGGGGTCGACCGCTTCGCCCGGGGCCCCGTCCTCGTACAGTCCGGTGGGCTGGGTGTCGCGGTCGTGGGGCAGCAGGAAGAAGACGCGGCGCAGGTGCAGACCGCTGTCGGGGTCCGCTTCCGCGTGTTCGTCGAGTTCCGTGTATCCGATCATGCGGCCGGCGCGCTCGTATCGGGGTTTGCCGCGGCGGCGCGGCGTCTTGTCCAGGGACTGGCGGACGTAGTCGAGGCCTTGGGGGTCCTCCACCCACACCACGGTGGTCTCGTGGTCGAGATCACTGTCGTCCAGCAGCGAACTCATGTGGGCCTCATCTCGTCGTCGGGGCGGTGCCGCCGGGTGGCGGTCGCGACGGTGCGTCCCGATCCATGGTAGGCGGGAGGTGTCGGAACGACCGAGCGGATCGGGCGTGGCGGCTGTGCGCG
This sequence comes from Embleya sp. NBC_00896, assembly GCF_045207785.1. NCBI lineage: Bacteria > Bacillati > Actinomycetota > Actinomycetes > Kitasatosporales > Streptomycetaceae > Embleya > Embleya sp. NBC_00896. The sequence continues at coordinate 165,517 of NZ_CP108778.1, read as the reverse complement.
TGGCGGGCTAGTCGACGTCGTCGGGGAGCAGTCCCAGCCCCGGGTAGTACCGCGCGCCGTTCGACCTTGTCATGTCGGTCGGTGAGGACAGGCCGAGTTCGTGGCGGACGCGGGTGGCGAAAGCTCGTCCGGAGGCCGGGCGGATGCCTTCGCCACTGGCGCACCACGCGCTGTAGGTGGCGTAGAGGAGGCCTTGTTCGACCTTGAGATCCCGGGCCCCGGCGGTGCCGCCGGTGGTGGTGCAGCGTTCCCCGAGGAAGCGGCCGATGTGGTCCTCGGTGGTGGCGTAGGCCTTGGTGGCGGCGCGGACCAGGTCGGGGCCGTCGAGAGGGTCGCGGGTGGTCAGGTAGCGGCCGGCGCCCTGGATGAGCCATTGCAGGATGCCCGGGCCTTCGCTGTCGACGAGTTCCTTGGCCAGGTTGTCGATCTTGCGGGAGGCGGGGACGACGCGTTCGAAGGGGATCAGGCGGATGCGTCGCCAGAAGGCGTATCCGCCGGTGCCGACCTCGGGGCGGTGGTTGCCCAGGAGCCACAGTTTGTGGGTGGGGGTGAAGGAGAAGAAGTCCTGGCGCATTCGTCGGGCCATGATCCGGTCGCCGCCGGTGAGGAGTTTGACGCGGGCCTCGTCGAACCTGTCGTTCGGTTTGAGTTCGCTGCACACCACCATGCGTCGGCCGTGGAGTTCGGTCAGTTCGGTGGAGTGCTCGTTGTACTTGCCTTTTTCCATGAGGAATCCGGGCGGGGCGGCCTGCGCGTAGTCGCCGAGGATCTGCGTCATCACGTCCAGGAGCACGCTCTTGCCGTTTTTGCCCGAGCCGTACAGGAACGGGAGGACCTGGGCGCCGACGTCACCGGTGATCGAGTAGCCCAGGAGGAGGTGGAGGAAGTCGATCGTCTCGCGTCCCTTGGCGTCGTCGCCGAACGTGTCGGTGAGGAACCTGTGCCACCGGGGTGTGGGGGTGTTCACGGGGGCGACCAGGGTGGCGCGCGAGTGCATGTCGTTGAGCGGGTCGGGCTTTTGGAGCGCGCCGGTGTGCAGGTCCACGACGCCGCCGGGGGTGCACAGGGCGTAGGGGTCGCCGTCGAGGATGTCGGCGCCCAGTGCGAGGCCGGGGGCGGCCTTGGCCTGGACGAGCATGGCCTTGATGCCGGACGTCGACATCGAGCGCTTGCGGTGCTCGCGCAACTCCCGGGTGCGGAAGATCTCGCTGGGGTCGGTGGTGGGCATCTGTTCGGCCATGTCCCCGGCCGCCCACACCACCGCCTTCTCGCCGCCGGCCCGCATCCACCGGTAGCCGTCCCAGGCGTACCAGCCCAGGCCGTCCACGTGACGGAATCTGTCGCCGTACATCGACGCGAACAGTTTCGCGTTCCCGCGGTCGCTGAGCATCGTGGGCAGCTGACCGGCGGGGGCGGGGTGCCGCGTCGAGGACGGCGGCCCGCCGTGTTGGGCGGGCACGGCGGCGTGTGGTGGGTCTTGGGTGGCGTGCATCTGTTGGGCCGCCATGGTGGCGTCGAAGCGCCGCTCGTCGCTCTGGCCGTCGCTGTTCATGGGCGTTCTCCGTGGAGCGGGCGCCGCGCACCGGCGGAGAGGGCGGAGGCGATGACGGATGCGCTGCGGCGTTGCTGCTGCGGGCGGGCGGTATCGGCCGCTGTGACGAGGAGTTCATGCGCCCGGGCGTCGGTGAGCCGGCCTGCTGCGACGAGGCCTCCCGCGGTGTAGGCGGCGCGATTAAGTTTCTCGCTGAACCCGGTGCCCTGGGGGCTCGCAGCGCAGGCGGCCACCTTCTCGAGCAGCGGGGCAAGGCTTCGCAGGGCGTCCCGGGTGTCGCCCCCGTTCGAGTGGGTGGGCGGCGGGGCCGGTGGTGGTGCCGAGGGGTGGTCCGTGACGGTGTGGCCGGTGCGGCGGAGGTCGTCGGCGAGCCAGGCCGGAAGCGGCGCGGGCACCCGAGTTGCCCCGATGGGGCGGTACGTGCCCGCGGGAACGCGGGTGGTCGGCGCGACGATGTATCCGCCGTGGGCGCGGATGTCGACCTGCCAGGCCAGGGCGGTCTTCGGGCTGGAGCCGGTCGAGGATCGGTAGCGGTCGCCCGGGTCGGTTCGATACCAGATGTGCATGCCTCCTGACGGCGTCCGGACGCGCAGGGTGGAGGTGTCGTCGACGGGGTCGGGTTGCCCGCGGTAGGCCGCGAGGAGGGCGAGTGTGTCGAACCCGGAGGCGAGTCCGGTCAGGTCGACGCTGTCGTGGATGGGAATACCCGGGAGCAGCCGATCGCGATGGGGCACGGCGACGGAGTGCGCGTCGACGTCGAGGACGAGGAGGTTCGCCGGGCCACAGGAAACCCCGACGCCCAGGCCGGGGTTGGCGCCCCACCACACGTCGACGAGGTCGAGGTCGGTGGTCGCGGCGTGGAACCCGTGACACCAGCGGCCCGCCGCCCGGCACGGGCATTCCCGGGGGTCGTGCCGGGCCTGGCGGCAGGGTTCACAGTTGGCGGCCGGGACCTTCCGGCCGGACGCCAGAGGGTGGACCGGCCAGCCATTTCGCGCGCACCAACGGGCGACAGCGCGGGAGCGGGTGTCCCCGTGCCGTGTGGTCTCCTGGCTGTGGCTCCGCACGGTCTTCCTAGTCGAGGGACTGGGCCGGTCACCTTCGGCCCCTGGGGAAAAGCGCTGGTCAGAGCGCTGCTCAGGGATGTTCAGGGACGCAAGGGACTGAAGTTTCCAACGAGAGTCAGAGCCTAGCGCAGTGCGCCCGGCCTGCCGGCACGACACCGCGATGATTCATTCCTTCAGTCCCTTCAGTCACTCCCACGCGCCGGACCCGGCGGCGGACGGCTCGAGACCACGGGCAGGCGGCGCGCTGGCATCAGGGACTCTCGTTCAGTCCCTGCTCCCGCCCCTCTGGTTTCGGTCCCTGCGGAAAAGCGCAGGTCAGAAGCCTCGCCATCAACCTGGCAGGGACTGAAGGGACTGAGATTCCGCATTATGAATCGCTCCACGGCAAGTACTTCACGCCCGCGTATACGCGCACGCACGATCACAGGAATATGAACTTCAGTCCCTTCAGTCCCTCCCGCCCCTGTCACCCCGCGCCACCAGGCTTCTGACCTGCGCTTTTCCGCAGGGACCGAAGGCGGGGACCGAACAATCCCAGGGCGCGAACCCGAGCCCGCCAAGTTGTCCCGCCCCCGACGACCGAGCTCGTCGCGTGGCCACGGTGCTCGGGCACAGCTGCCACCCCCGGGGCGGCAAATGCATGAATCAGGGATTTGGGTCCCTTTTCCCTCACCTGCGACCCGGGTTGCGAGGAGGCCTGACATTTCGCCTGACGTTTCGGCGGGGGCACCGCCCCGGCGCACGGTGGACGCCTCGGACCTGGCCGCGCAGCGGCGCCGCGCCGGATACACGCAGGTGACGTTCGCGGCCGCGTTCGCCGCGGAGGCGGTGCGGTTGGGGATCGGGGCCGGGGTGAGCGTGCGTCAGCTCGCCCGCTGGGAGAAGCCCGACCCCCCGCTTCCGCACGCCGGCCAGCAGGCCGTCCTCGAAGCACTGCTCGGCGTGCCGCTGCACGAACTCGGGTTCACGGTCCCGCCACACCGCCGGAGCGTCTGCGCGCCCATGGGCGAGACTGAGAGGGTGCGGCGCAGACGGTTCGTGACCGATGTGACCACCGCGGCGGGCGCCACGGTGCTGGTACCCCGCGGTGCCGGGGGTTCGAGGGTCGGAGCGGCGGACGTCCGCGCCCTGCGAGGGCGCCTGGCCGGCCTGTACACACTCGACCACGCGCGCGGCGGGGGCACCGCCCGGGTGCGGGCGTTGGAGTTGGGGCGCGAGATCGACCGCCGGCTGAACCGGGGCTCGTGCACCGAACGGGTGTCGCGGGACCTCCAACTGCTGCGCGGCGAGGTGTCGTCGCACCTGGCATGGTTCGGCCGCGACGCCGGACTGGAGAAGCAGGCACGGGCGGCGTGTCTGGAAGCGATGGCGACCGCCCGCATGGTCGACGACGTCCTGTTGGAGGTTCGCGCGTTGGCGTCGATGTCGCTGCTGGCCGCCGACGCCGGCCGGGCATGGGAGGCATCCTCCGCGGCGCAGGCCGCACACACCCTGGCGCACCGCAGGGCCGGGCCCACCGTGCACCTGGTGCTGGCGCTGCGCGAGGCCGGCGCGGCGCAGGTCGCGGGCGACCTGTCGACCGCTCGCCGAGCGTTGTCGCGGGCGCTGTCGCTGCTGGGGCGCACGGACGTCGACACCGACGTCCCGGCCTGGGCCGTGTTCGCCCGCAGCACGGTCGAGGTCGACTACGCGCAGGGCCGCTACTACGAGCACGCCGGGCAACCGGCGGCCGCGGTGCCGTATCTGCGGTCCGCCGTGCGCGGATTGGGCGGCGGCTACACCCGCAACACCGCGCTCTACCGCTCCCGGCTGGGGCGCGTGCTGGCCGCGGCGGGGGACGTGGAGGAGGCATGCGCCGAGGTCCACGCCGTCCTCGACGGCGCGACCGGGGTGCATTCGGCGAAACTCGCCGAGGAGGTCATGGCGTGCGGGCGGGCGGTGGCCGGCGCGGACACCGCAACCGCACGCGCGTTGCTGGAGCGCATCCGGCACGAGAGCGAGCGGGGGAGCGGGGTGTGGGCGCCGTGAGCATCGAGGTCCACCGGGGGCCTGCGGCCGCCGCGTTCGAGGACGAGACGAGCGCGCTCTACGGCGCGGTGTTCGGCCAGCCGCCGTACGACAAGACGCCGGCCGAGGTCGCGGCGAACGCCGCCCGCTTCCGCGCACAGACGAAGAAGGCGACCTTCCGCCTGGCGCTCGCCCGCGACGCGGGCACGGCGGTGGGGATCGCGTACGGGTACAACCTGTCCCCGAACACCGGCTGGTGGGACACCCTGGTCGAGGCGGTGCCCGAGGAGGTGCGGCGCGAGACCGGTGAGCGCACGTTCGGGCTGATCGAACTCGCGGTCCTCGCCTCGTACCGCCGGGCCGGCGTCGGGCGGGACCTGCACGCGGCGGTCCTGCGCGGGGGCACGCACGAACGGGTGCTGCTCAACGCGCGCCCGGACGCCGGCCCGGCCCAGGCCCTGTACCGGAGCCTGGGCTATCGGCGTGTGGGCACCGCGTACCCGTGGCGGGGCGCGGCGCTGCACGACGTCCTGCTCCTGGCCCCGGCCGTGCCGCAGTAGGTCGTCCCGCTCGCTCAGGGCTCGCGGCGCGCGCGACGGTCCCGCTCGGAGCCGGTCTCGGGGACCGGTGTCCGTGCCTGAGGGCAGGGGCCGTGTGACGGCCGCGCCCTCGCGATCCTGCCTCGACGAGGACGGTGGGCGACGAGGACTAGTTACGCTGACGGCGCCGCGTGGACTGGGGATGTTGCCCGTCGTGCCAGCCGATCCAGGTCACGGGCTGGCCAGCACGACGGCCAGCATCGAGGCACCCAGAAGAAAGGGTCCGAACGCGAGAGCACGCTCCCGAGCCGCTCGTTCGACCAGCGCCCTCCCCAGGGCGTAGAGCCCCGCGCTCACGTAGGCGAGGAGAATGGCCTGGAGCAGCGCGGCCCACGACAGCCACCCAACCGTGAGTCCGACCAGCCCGGCTGCCTTCGCGTCTCCCAACCCGAGTCCACCGCCGGTCAAGGCGAGTAGGACGTGCGCGGTGAACGTCACCGCCATGGCGAGCAGCGCACGCAGGTACGCGGTCCCGTCGAGCGGGATCGCCAGCAACAGCGCCAACACCGGATAGCCCGGCAGGGTCAACGAGTTCGGCAGTCGCATCAGCCGCGCGTCGCACGCCACGAGCCCGCACGCGAGCAACGTGAACGCAAGGAACGCTGGCAGCTCGGCCCGATAGCCCAGGCGCCAGACCACGGCGGAGCCGGCAATCAGGACCCCGATGGCGATCGGCAGGCGGTCCCGTCGCAAGACACCGCGGGTATCGGGATCGAGGTCCAGGCCAGGGAGCCGCATACCGCCGGAGCCTCTCATCCGGCGTCGACGTCGTCGAGGGTCACCGGCGCTTCAATTCTCCGAGTTACGTGGAGGATCGGCGCGAGGGCCTTGGCAGTGAGCAACGCGGGCACGGCGCCGCTACCGGTCGATCCGGCCGAAAACGCGCGGGTCCGCGACGCCACACCGTGGCGTATCAAGTTCATGGCTGGTCTCGCGGCCGTCGGTCGGCCGACCCGCCCCATCACGTCGACCGACCACGCGGGCTCGGGCCCCGAGAAAGAACCGGGCATCTCCACGGCGTCCGCGCAGTCGCCCCGGGCTCGTTTGACCAGGTTGACCTCCGCGACCAGTTCCGCGTACAGCTCCCGGGCATCCTTGCCATGTCCGTTGTCGAGGGTAACCACCAAGCCGAGCAGTCGAAGCGGTCACTCGGTATTTCTCGTTCCTTGTGCAATCCGACCGCAGCCCGTCCGTGAACGCGGCCCAAATGTGGGGAGGACCGAGCGGCACCTGCCTGGTGACGATGCTGCTGCCTGAGATGACCCACACGTGACATGCCCGACCTGTGAAAGCCCACCCAGACAGCGTCGGAGTGGACAGTCCGCAGCATGCGACTTCGACTTGAGTACGACGGGTGTCCCGCAGCCGGTACCGCCGCTCCGGGGCCAGCGGGTGCTTCGGCGCCGGCGTTTGTTCGGTTGCAGTCGGCTGTATGGCGACGAAGTATCCGCTGGCCGGAGCGCGGGCGTTGCTTGAGATGCACGTGCTGTGTCGCGCTCACCAGCTGAAAGACCGACTGTGCCCCCACGCGCAGCCTACGCGCGGTGGGACATCGGTCGCCGGGATGCCAGCCAAGGTGCGTGGCGGGCTTCTTCCTTAGAAGGCCGCCGACGCCATTTTAGGCCATCTTTGCTGGTCAGAGAGCATTTCAGGTCAGCAGTACGGGTCCGCGGAGGCGTTCGTTCGAGCCTACGGAGAGAACACCTGAGCGTTTCTTGGACAACGTTTTGCGGTCCCAGCGCCGCATTCGCAGGCCTCGTTTTGCGGTCCTGGAACCGCAAAACGAGGACAGTGCGAACGAACGTCTGGCCGTTCCTTCGACCGGCCAAGGCACGGGGAGACGTTCCCTCACTGCGCCGAATGAGGTTCCTGCGCCGCATTAATGCGGCGCAGGAACCGCAAAACGCTATGCTCGTCGCGCTTGGATCGAATTGGAGGTTCTATCTGATGCCCTCGTCTCCCCGGGGCTCGGCTGCGCGCAAAGGCGTGGCCCCTCTCCGGAGTGTCCCCCGGAAGGCCGACCCGTCATCTGATGACGCTGTTGCTCAGACGGCCCTGCGGGCCTTTCGACGCGATGTGCCCAAGGTTGGCTTGGCCTCGGCCATCGCGCACTTGCCGGGCGATCGTCGTGCGCACGTCGTCATCGAACCGGCTAGAGAACGTCTCGAGATGCTCGGGGGTGCGTACAGTCTCGACAGCAGCGCGTTCATGGCCTGGGTCGCCGTCAACATCAAACAGGTCACCATCCTGCGAGTTCTCCTGCTGATGATTGCAAAGCAGGAGTACGGCGGTTCGGTCAGGATCACCCAAAAGCAGCTCGGCGAGATCCTGAAGGTGCAACGGCAGCACGTGAACGCCGCCTTGGGGGAACTGTTCGCTCTCAACGTGGTTCGCATGGTCAAGCGAGGCCGCTACCAGCTCCATCCGGCTGCAAGCTTCCGAGGCAACGGCAGGCAGCAGGCCGAGGCGTTCGACGGTCTGGCGGAGGCCCTGACCGAGTCGGGCGTTCCCCACGAAGAGGTGTGCGCGATCCGCAACCTGGAGACTCTGCCCGCAGAGAGAAAGTGAGGTAGCCGCCATGTCATCACAGGGGGTCACCCGGGCACCGATCAACGCCTTCAGCATGATCGCCGAGCTGGGTTTGCCGCTTGGGCAATATCGCATCCTCCTGTGGCTGATGGGCGCGCAGAAGGACGACGGGATGGTCTACGCCACCCAGCAGGCGATGTCGGAAAAGCTGGGAATGGATCGCACCACGATCCAGAAGACACTGGTCTTCCTCGACAAGATTCATCTGGTCGAAAAGGTCAAAAATGGCGTTTATCGGCTGAATGCCATGCTTCGTGGATACGAATCCGACGACGACATGTGGGCGGCTATCGACGGCATGCCCGAGGACGAGCGGCTGGACACCGCGGACTACATTCCGTGGGTCAGGCGGCTGCAGCGGCCGTTGAAGGCCGTCGCCGGATAGGCGGTAAACGAAAGCCCCGAGTGGATGAGAACTCGGGGCTTCCGTGTTGCCTGGACCAAAGTGGTCCGGCCAGTATGCCTGATGCCCGTCCTCGAAGACAGGCGGGGCCACCCGCATGCTCCGCACTCTTCACGAGGTACGCGCCGCCGTGCAACGGCCCACCGGGAACGTCGTCGGTGCGCCACGGCAGGGTCCTTGCTGTGGGAGCCGCCCACCCGTCGGCCTCGTCGACTCGCCATGGGACGCAAGCAGGCCAACCGACGCCCCGGACCCGGCGAGCACGCGGAACTGTCGGTCGGGTACGGCACATTGCCCGCATGTTCACCGGACTTGATGACATCGACTGGGCTTCGATGGAGCACGCGTACGGCTCGGCCGAGGAGGTGCCGGCTCTCCTGCGGTCCATGGGCTCGGCGGACGTGGAGGAGCGGAACAAGGCGTTCGACGAGTTCTACGGCGTGGTCTACCACCAGAACAGCGTGTACGAACCGACTGCCGCGAGTCTGCCGTTCCTGTTCGAGTTGGCCTGCGATGCCGGGACGCCCGACCGTGCCGCCGTGGTGGAGTTGATCGTCGGCATCGGGGAGGACGCCCTGGCATTCCTCGACCGCCCCTACGAGCCCTACCCGGCATGGCTGGACGCGGTGGCCGAACTACGGCGACGCGCCGACACCCTCGTCGCGTTCACGGCCGATCCGGACGTGTGCGTGCGGCGGGCGGCGATCCCCGCCCTGGCACTGTTCGTCGACGACGGCGGAGCCCGGGCTGTCGCGCTGCTGCGTGACCGGCTGCCGGCCGAACATGGGCTCGTCGAACGGTTGGCGGTCGTCGAGGCCATGGCGACGCTCGCCCTGCGGCTCCCGGCCGTCTCCGAGCAGGCGCGCACATGGCTCGCCGCCGTGGTCACCGCCCCGGACGCGGACGCGCAGACCCGACTGGCGGCCCTGGCCCAACACACCCGCTGCACCCCGGACTCGGCCGGGCGGGAGATCGTCGCAGCCGCCGTCGAGCTGCTCGAGGAGATCGCGATTCACGCCCCCTCGGAACGGACATGGCGGCATCCCGCACCTGAAACGGCGACGACGCAGGATGTGCCACCGCAGGTCGTCGCCGCGTTCGACCACCTCGAACGGTCCACCCGCGTGTACGCCTACACCACCCGTACGCTCCGCACCCTCCACGAGGCACTCGCCGAAAGCGTCGCACCGCGCACCGAGTTGCTGGCGGCGCAACTGCGCAGCCCGGACCCGGGCTCGCGACTGGACGCGATACGCATGAGCGGCGACCTCATGAAGGACTGGCGCGGCGACCACACACCCCTGGTCCTGCTGGTCGCGGAACAACTCGGCGCACGGGATCGGGAGGTCGCCGCGGAGGCCGCCGCCGTTTTGGACGCCTGCCACGCGATCGCGGGGCAGGCCCGGGAGACACTGGGCGCGCACGTCGCGGCGCAGCGCGCCGAGCACGGCCCCAACGTGTGGGCGGATCCCGACCCGGAGTTGCGGCGGGCGCACCAGACGGCGGTGTGTGTGCTGGCCCGGTTCGGGGATGCGCGGGCGCTGCCGTCTCTGCTCGTGGCGTTGGACGGCGGCGTCGACGCCTGGCGGGCGTTCCAGGTCGCGGGCCGGCTGCCCCAGTCAGCGCATGTCCTGGTGTCCCGGTTGTGCGGGCATCTGCGCGATGCCGATCTCGCGCGGTCGTGGTTCGAGGGCACCGCGCCTGCGCTGTTGGACGCCCTGTCTCGACTCGGGGACGCGAGCGCGGTGCCCGCGATCAGCGACACGCTGGCGGCCGCCGCACGCGACGAGCACCGGGACAGCACCGTTGCGGCCCTGAAGGCCTTGGCATCGTTCGGGCCGGCCGCCGCTGACGCCCTGCCCCTGGCCCGGCGGTTGACCTCGGCTCCCGAGACCCGCGTCCGGATCGCCGCAATCGAGACCCTGCACGCGCTCGGCGGCGACCGTGACGAGGTGCGCGCGGCAATCGTCGAACTGGCGGAATCCGAAGGGGGCTACTGGATTCGCGAGGTGGGCGACCTGCTGGGCCGCATCGGCCCACCTGTGGCGCCCGTCCTGGTGACGCACCTGCGGGAAGCGCTGACGCACAACTACGAGTGGCAGCGTGTCCACGCCGCCACCGCGCTGTGGGACCTCTTCGGGGAGCCCGAGACACAGACCGTGCTGGACACGCTGCTCCGGGCGTGGGAGGAGAACTCCTCGACGGCCAACCACATCGTGGCGTGCCTGGACCGCATGGGCGCGGCCGCGGAACCCGCGGTGCCGACGCTCCGGGCCGCCCTGGCGCTCGCGCACCGCGACGGCTGGGCCAAGGCGATCGAAAGCGATGAGGAACTGCAGCGGATCACCCGGCGCGTCCTCGCGAAGTTCGACTGACCGGGCCGCCGGACACCACGGGCTCGGGACGCGTCGAGCTCGTCCGGGATCGGCGCCGGAGACCGACGAGGCGGGGCCCGCCGATGTGATTCGGGAGAGTACGGGTCGTGATCTCGTCGGGGGCTGAACGAGGCGAGCGGATCTGCGTTACCGTCGCCGCGCGTCGGGGATGCAGGCCCGACGGGCCGAGACCGGGGGCGGCGCGCCGGTGTCGCCACCGAGATTCACGGAGGGGTGAGCATGGGGCTGCCCGAGATCGACTTTTCCCGGCTGCGGCAGGCGGGCGACGAGGGTAGGCGGTCCGGCTTCGAGTAGTTCGTCTGCGAGCTGGCGCTCGAGGACCCTCCCTGTGACGGCGCCGAGTTCGTGAGCCTCGACGGCGCCGGTGGGGACGGCGGCGTGGAGTGCTTCTGGACGTGCCCCGACGGTACGAAAGTGGGCTGGCAGGCCAAGTTCTGGCTCACCAAGAACCAGATCGATGCCGCCAAGGCCCAACTCGACAAGTCAGTGGAGACCGCACTGGATCGGCACCCCACGCTGGTGAAGTACATCATCGCCATTCCGTTCGACCCGCCAGGGCCCACCAAACGAAAGAACCAGAAGTCGGTGTACGAGAAGGTCCTCGGCGAAGAGGGCTGGCGCGCCGGCTGGGAGAAACTCGCCGACGAACGTGGCATGAAGGTCGCCTTTCAGGTGGAGTGGGCCACGAACCTGATCGCGCGCTTCAAGAGGATCGACACCACGGGTGCGCGCACCCGCTACTGGTTCGACGTCGAGGTTCTGGCCGACCGGTGGTGGCAGCACCATCTGGAGGAGGCGCTGGAGGCGGCGAGACCCCGCTACGTGCCGGAGTTGAGCGTGCGAGTCCCGGCGACCCGGCACGCGTTGGCGGCCTTGTGCGGGGACGACGAGTGGCGCGAGCGGCTCGACGCCGACGTCTCCCGACTGGAGAGGCTCGTCAACGTGCGGCCGTTCGGAAAGAACCCGGAACCCGATGGCCTCGACGCGGTACGGCAACGCGGCTTTGAACTGTCCCACGCGCTGGTTCGATGGCGGGACCACCCGGACGAGGACTCTTTCGCGGCCCTGCGGCCGGCACTTGCCGCAGCCCGGGAAGAGGCCACAGGCCTTGAGGCGGCCGAGGTCGCCGCGCTGACCGCGGCGTACGGGCCCGCGTGGGACAACGCCTCCTGGCGTGACTGGCAGTCCGGGTACGAGGTGTCGATGCCCGCTGCCGTCGTCGATGCCCTGCGCGTGTTGAACACGTTCCTGGCGGAGTTGTTCGACCGTGTCACGGGCCCGGCCGAACGCCTGCGCATCGCGCGCTGCATGCTGCTGACCGGCGCAGCCGGCACGGGCAAGACTTTCGTCACCCTGGACTACGTTGCCGAGCGCCTGGCGCACGGGCGTCCGAGCGTGTTCGTCCACGCGAACCTCTTCCGCAACGGATCCGTTCTCGAGCAACTGCGCGAGCGCCTGGACCTGCCCCCGGACCTCACCGGTAACGATGCCCTGGCCCTTTTGGACCAGGCCGGGCGCAGCGCCGGGAGTCCGGTGCTTGTGGTGAGCGACGCGCTCAACGAGTCCAGGCCGCGGACGGTCTGGCAGGACGAACTCGACGCGCTGGCCGCCAAGATCGCGCGGTTCGAGTACCTGCGCGTCGTCTTCACCTACCGGTCGCACTACCGATCCCAGGTCGTCCCCGACGAATGCGGCATCCCGGAGATCGAGCACTGCGGCTTCGAGGGGATCGAACACGACGCGATCAAGGAATACGCCGGGTACTACGAGTTGGAGCCACCGGCCGCGCCCCCGGTGCAGACGGAGTTCAGCAACCCGCTCTTCCTGCGCCTGCTGTGCGAAGCCTTGAAGGAGAAGGGGACCCTCTCGCTGGCGGACGCGTCCATCGGCCTCGACGACCTGGTCGACCTGCTCCTGGATCGCATCAATCGTCGTGTCAGCAAGCAACTGGACGCCCCCCCGGCCCGACCGGATCGTCCACCGCGCGATGCAGGCCGTCGCCGAGCGACTCGGCGGCGGAACGACCCCGTGGATCGACCGCATGGCGGCCCAGGACCTGCTGAGGGACATCTGGCCCGATCGCACCGCCGAAAAATCCCTGCTGGAGGCCCTGGTGGGCGAAGGACTGCTGGCCGAGGCCATCGACCCGGACGCCACCGGACCGCAAGACGTCGTGGCGATGGCATTCGAGCGCCTCGGCCACCACCTGCTCGTCCGCGAGGCGACATCCGCGCTCGCCGGCCCCGACGACGTACGCCGGGCGTTCGCGTCCGGCTCGCTACGACACCTGCTGGGCCTGGACGACCTGCCCGACCCGGGACTGCTGGAAGCACTCTCGGTGATTCTGGGCCACCGAGGAATGGAACTGACCGACTTCCGCGACGAGGTCGGCGAATGTCCATCGCCTCGGAGGCGGTCTCCCTCGCCTGGAGCGCGCCTTTGACGCAATCGGCCGTGGCCCGGGTGATGCTCGAGGGCGAGCGCCACGGCAGGCCCGCGACCACCGCAGCGACGGCCCGTCCGGAACGAGCTCACCATCGACAGGACCTGGCTGGAGGCGTGGCTCACCGAACAGGAGATGAGCATCGTCTGGCTCGAACAGTTCGGCAAGGACGTGCTACGCAACCACCAGCGGGACGGGCACCCCGGCCGGCTCCTGCGCTCTCGCGCCCGCCACCGGGACGACGACGGACTCGTTGCCTCGGTGGATCCGTTCACCCATCGAATCGCCGGCTGGATTCCCAACGGCGCCCGGCACGGTGCGACCGCCGACGAGTGAACGACGTGCCAGATAACCGTGGCCGCTGCGGTTCGCTACTCCCCTGTGGTCCGGGTCGGGCGCTACCGTGACGCGATGAGGCCGCCCCTCATACACCGGGGGGCGGCCTCGTTTTCGTTCTGGCGAGTGGATCAGCCCTTGAGCGCTTCCGTGAGCTGGATCCAGGCGTCGTTGGGAACAGCGAAGTTGCCGACTGTGAGGTCCTTGCTGTCCCGCACTGCGACGGCCGTTGCCGTGGGCGCGGTCTCGACGCAGTCGTCGTTACCTGCGCTGAACGTGCTCTTACGCCACGCCAGAGTGGGGTTGGCGTCGGTAGCCAGGTTCATGTGGTGTCTTTCTTGATGGTTGCGATCAGTGCACGGCTATCATCCGGGCTCAGCGCGTGCTTGCACAGGTTGGTGAACAGCCGATCGAACCGCCGCACTTCGCGAGGTTCGTTCATGAAGGTACTTCCCGCCACGCCCTGGCCGAACACGACGTCGGGTTGTTCACCGTCATACGAAAGGATCTGGAACGGGCTGGTGTAGGAGCCGCCGGCTCCGGCCGTGAACGGGATCACGCGCAGTGAGACGTTCGGGAGTTCGGTTGCCTCCAGGAGCCGAGCAAGTTGTTCGCGATGGACTGCCGAACCGCCCACTTCGAACCGCAACACCGCTTCCGTAACGACGGCTTCGAGTTCGAGCCGTGGTTCCGGTCCCTCGAACACTCGGCGCTGCCGTTCGAGTCGAATGGCGACGAGATCATCGATCGTGTCCCGGCTCAAACCGGCAAAATCGACGGCCGTGACACCCTCGGAGTAGTCCGGTGTTTGCAGGTGAGCCGGGATCACGTTGATCTGGAAGTCGCGACGACGGCGTGCCGATTCCTCGTACTCAAGCAGCGCGGCGTAGTTCGCGGACAGGACGTCGGCGAACTTGGCCCACCAGGGCGGATCCGCGTCCCAGACGGCGATGGCCAGTTCCTCGAGCGATTGGCGTTTGTCGCCGGTCACGCCCAAGGCGTCAGCGAGTGCGTGGAAGTACTCCTCGGTACACACGCGTTCGCCGGTCTCGGTCCGTGTCACGGTCGACGGGCTCACGCCGAGGTCGGCCGCCACGCTTGTGGCGGTGCGCTTTCCTCGGATCTTGCGGAGCTCATCTCCGAGGTCTCGTCGGGCCTTCAGGTTGCCCGGACCTGTTGTGCTCGCCATGTCTCTCCCTCGTCCTGGTGTGCGGATGAGCGACTGCGCTTCCCAACAGCATCGCGGACGGCTTGAGCGTATCCATCAGCAACCCCGCTTGCATCTCTCCTGCATTTTGCGTGAGAACCGCTTGACGTCCGCACGCACAAGGGAGCAGTCTCTTTCAAGTCACCCACTGCGTTCGCAAGATCACCGAGTGCAGCAAGATCGTTAAGCCGCGCCCCCCAACCTCAAGGGGATAGCTGTGCGTTCCGACGCTTCCGCCTGTCTCGTCCGCCCCGCCGATTGCGCGTCGACGACATGCTTCCTGAGCCTGACCCCCTGGGAACTTCGCCCGGTGGAGCGGGCTCGCGCCCTCGCCCTGGCGGCGTGCCGGGCTTGGCAGGTGGACGGCGACGACCTCGTACTCGTAATGGTCGAGATCTTGACCAACGCGTTCAAACACGCGGTCCTGAGCCCCGACGGGCGCGTGTTGGTGAGGATCTACTGGCGAAAGCACTCGGCCGAGATCGTGCTGGATGTCGTCGTTCCCCAGACCAGGTTCGAACTGCCCGAGTCCGTGGATCTCGACTGGGAAGAAGAGAGCGGGCGTGGCCTGACGATCGTGCGGAACCTCGCCCGAACGTTCTCCTGCGAAGAGCACGCCCCGGGACACCTGACGTTCACGGCCGTCGTGGAGGCGGCGTGAGTCCTCCCCGGCAAGGGTCCCCGTTGGACCCCTTCACGCCTCGGCGGTACGGCGATGAGAACGAGCCTGCTGCCGCGACGACTTCCGCATCCGGTGCTCTTCAATGGAGCAGCGCATCGGGTTGCGGGCTCCTCACGAGAGGCTCCGTGAGGGTGTGCCCGCTCCGGCCGGGGGGCCTGGAGCGCGGCCGATGCGGGCGGTACGGCCGGCTGAGTTCGAGGGCCGTACCGCCCGCACACGAAACTCGCGTGCCCCCGCACGCGCACCCTTCCCGGCCATCCCCCGTGCCGTCGGGTCCGTCCGCTCCCCGGCCCGCGGACGGCCCGGCGCTGGGCCGGGACGGCCCGCCTCCGCCGAGGCGGGCGAACGGCACGGCCACCGGCGCGGCCGTGGCGTTCGCCCCTCAACCACCAACCTCATCAGGGAGCCAACGGTGAACAAGCCCCACCCCCCGCAGACATCCGGACGACGCTACGTCAGGGCGGCCAGGAACTCGCCCCTGACTCGAACCGTCGCCCTGCTCCCTCGCCTTCGGAAGTGGGCCGAGGCCACAGGCAGCACGGGCTTGAACGTGGCGGAGGTCTCCACCGACTACGACGACAACTGGATGGGCAACCGGGCGGCCCTGGACTGGGCGACGCCGGTTCCCACCACGGCCGTGGACCCGACGATCCTGGACCTGGTCGCCCGGGGCATCGGCCGACTCGACGCCGCCGCCCACCGTGCGTTCACGGTCGAACCGATCAACGGCGGACCGGCCGTGTTCGCGTACGCCGGTAACTTCAGGGAGGAGTTGGCGGTGTTCGCCGACCAACGTCGCTTCGAACTCACCCAGTTCGCCCGCTGCCGGCCCGGCCACCCCTTCCGGCCGCTGATCCCCCTGGACGACATTGACGTGGCGCTGTCCACGCGCGCGGCGACGGTGGTGTGGTCGATGGGCCCCGACGACGTGCGCATCGACGTCGACACGTCGGAGCCGTGGCTCCTCGGATGCGGAGCGGCCCCCTCCTACGGGCCGTTCGGTGCGAACCTCGCCGACGTGTTCACCCGGCTCGGGCGCCACAAGCTCCCCGTCGACGCGCTGACCGAAGCGGTCGGCCACTACAACGAGGGCCTGCGCAGCGTCCTCGGCGACAGGGCGCCGCATCTGGGCGTGTCGCGGTTTGCCGTGCTGATGGAGGTGGCCGCGACCGGTCCCGTCGGCTCCGAGGCCCCGGAACCCGAGCAGTGGGCCCTGGTGCGGCCCGAGCAGTTCGACGTGCTGGTACCGCTGGGCCTGCGCCAGATGTCCAACGCCGAGGAACAGTCGTGAGCTACCCGGAATCGATGGTCGTCACCACCGTGCAGGTCACCAAGTACCCCAAGCCTGGGCAGCGTCACTGCGGGGACGCTCCGGAGTACTACGTGTCGGTTCCCCGTCACGGGGCCATCGGCTACAGCCCGGACGTCTTGAGGCTGACCGCACGAGCGGGTAACGAAACTGTGCTCGGTCTCCTGCGCGCGTTTCCGCTGGCCGACGCCAACGGGGTCATCGGCGAGTACCTGACGGGCGGGCACAGGCTGGAGGCGCAGCCTCTGGACGCCGACGAGCTGATCCGGGCCGCCGTCGACACGGCGCGTTTCGCGGACATGCTGCTGTCCCCGGAAGGCCGTCACCGGCTGCGCGAGGCGATGGGTGGGACGCTCGGCCTGGCCCCGATCCCGGCACTGAGTGGGGGATTACGATGACGTCCGCTCCGCAGGCCCCGCCAATGGGCCGCCCGTTTGTCGATGTGGGCCACCCCCAGTTTCGCCCCCATACGACGTTCCGCCCGTTCATTCCGAACGCGCACTCGGTGAACGTCATCCACGACGTCGACGACCGCGCCCGGCCGATCACGGTCCTGTGGCGGTACAACGTCGCGGACTCGTCGGGCCAACTCCAACTCCTGACGGAGGTCCGGCCCCTGACACTGCCGGAGGCCGTGGCCCTGTTCCGGGACCTGCGGAACTCGCTGGAGTCTGCGGGCGTCCCCCGCGTCGCAGTGCTCGGCGAGCAGGAAGCCGCCTGATGACCAAGCCGGGGAGTCGGGGTCCGGCACGCCCCCGGCCCCCGGCCGAACCGACACTGCGTTGAGCGGCTCGGCCGCACCGCCCCTGCGCCGGCCCCGTGGGTATGTCGCTCCCGATGACGACCGCGCACCGCACCCGTTGACCTCGAACTGCCCGCCGTCCCTCCCGGGAGAACAGCCGTGATTTTCGTTCCCTCAGCAGACGCACCCCCACGCACCCGGTTGACCGTCGACGGACCGACCGCCGCCGGGAAGACCACCCTCGGCTACGGCGTCGCCCAGTCGTGGGCGAGCCGGGGCGGCGGTGAGACGTTCCTGTTGGACACGGGGATGACGTACCGCGCTGCGGGGTTGGCCCTCAGCCGCACACCGGGCCTGACCCCGGACGAGTTCCGCGACGGCCTGCTGCACCTCCCCGCGCTCTTCACCGGGCCCGACACCGAACCGATCGACCCCCTCATGATGATCTGGCGCGACGGCGACGTCACCCACGACCTTCGCAGCGTCGGGCTGGAGCACTGCCTGCGCCACGTCGCCGGCAACGACGCGTGGCGCGCCGAAATCCTGTCCATGCACGCGCACATGGCGGATGCACTCTCGTGGGCCAACCTCGTCGTCGTCGGCCGCGACACCGCAATCACGCTGATGCCGACGCCGAACGTGGCCGTCTACCTCACCGCGGAGCTGGACACGCGCCGAACGCGCCGCTCCACGCAGTACGCCGGCATACCGAACGTGTCCACGAGCGTGGGACCCGAGACGGAACTCGACCTGAAGGTACGAGGCGCCCTCGGAGCACGCTCCTGGGCAATCGACATCGACTCCACCCACATGACCGCGGCCCAAGTCCTGACCCGCGCACAGGACGCCCTGGCCCATGCCGGGAAGGCCGCCGAACAGGACGCGCCCGGCGTCGTCCCGAGTGGGTGGGGGTGACCCGGCGCGCCCGCAGGCGCCGGGCACGCCGGGACATCACGGTCCACACCGAGAGCACCGACGTGAAAGGTGCGCGCAGCCCGGCCGACCCACGTCCGCCGCATCCGGCCGGCAACACCCCCCATCCATTTGCGGCATCCCGGCGACCGAAGACCCGAACACCGCACCGCTGTTCCCCACACAATGAGGAGAAGCGGGGCGTTCCGGAGGGGCGAAAGCCCGTTTGCCCAAGGCCACCCAGCCCGGTCCGACAACATCGGAAGGACCCACGACATGACCATCACATCTCTCGACCCCGCCATCGCACCTCCGCGCCTGGACCAGATCCAGATCGACATCACCCGCCGCTGCCAGGCCAATTGCATCCAGTGCTACAACGAGTCCGGGCCCGGCGGCACGACGGGCGACATGACGCTGGAGGAGTGGCTGTCCGCCCTGGACCAAGGCGCGGCCATGGGCGCGACGCGAGCCCAGATCATCGGTGGTGAACCCCTGCTGCACCAGAACCTGCCGGAGCTGCTGACCCACGCCCTGGACCTGGGAGTGAGGACCGAGGTGTACAGCAACCTGATCCACGTCCGTGAGCCACAGTGGCAGCTGCTGCGGCAGGACGGCGCGAGCCTGGCCACGAGTTACTACAGCGACCGCGCCGCCGAGCACGAGCAGATCACCCGCAACCGCGGCTCGTACGCCCGCACCAAGGCCAACATCGTGCAGGCCCTCGAGTACGGCATCCCGCTGCGCGCCAACATCATCCGGTCCCTCGACGGCCAGCGCGTCACCGAGGCCACCGAGGAACTGCGCGCCCTGGGCGTGCAGCACATCCGCATCGACCGGCAGCGCGCGATCGGCCGTGCCTGCGGCAGCGGCGCCCCCGACACGAACGAGCTGTGCGGACGCTGCGCCGACGGCCGGGTGACGATCCTGCCCAACGGTGACGTCACCGGGTGCTCGATGTCCTCCTGGCTCATCGCCGGCAACGCGCACACCGCGCCCCTGAACTCGATCGTCGGCGGCGACAAATGGCGGGAGATGGCAGCGGCCCTCCCGCCACGGCGCACGGAGGGCTGCACGCCCGACAACGACACCTGTGCGCCCCACCCCGTTACCGACTGACGAAGGGCCGATCCATGGACTGGCAACCCCGGGCTGCGGCGTTGGCCGACGCCACGGTGCATCCCTCGTCACGCTGGCACGCACCGATCGCCGGCACCCCGCGCCACGTGTTCGTGCCCAACTGGTGGCGGTACGAGCCCGACCAGGACGGTTGGAGCCTGCGCAGGGGCAGCGCGGACCCCGAGCGGTGGCGGAACAACGTGTACACCGACCGCACCCTCGTCACCCGTGTCGGCGGTCTCCACGCCGACCGCGCCGGCGACGACGACCGCCCCGTCGGCAGGCCCACCTCCTCGTCGACGCTCCCGGGCCTGGTCGTCTCGATGTACCGGCACGCGATGATCCCCGACGACGTCCGCGTGCTGTGCGTGACCGGCACCGGCTACGGCACCGCGCTGCTCGCCCACCGGCTCGGCGCCCACAACGTGACCAGCGTCGACGTCGATCCCCACCTCGTCGAGACCGCCGCGGATCGCCTCGAGGCCCTCGGCCACCGGCCGCGGATGCAGGTCTGCGACGTCACCGGCTCCCTGCCCGGAACCTTCGACCGCATCGTTTCCACGGTCGGCCTGCCCGGCATCCCACCGAGCTGGCTCGCCGCGCTCAACCCGGGCGGCCGGTTGGTGACGAACCTGAGCGGTACCGGCCTGGTGATCGCGGCCGACGTGACGCCCGACGGCGGCGCCCGAGGGTTCGTCACCGCCGAACGCGCCGGGTTCATGGTCACACGCACCGGAGACGACTACCCGCCCTCACTCGACAAGGCGTACGCCTGGACAAACGACGGGGACGACATCGGCCCCGGACGGTACCCGGTGGTCGCGGTCGGGGAGGCATGGGAGTTGATGCCGGCCTTCGCATTTGCGGCCCCCGGCGTGCACCACGGCTACGAAGAGACCGAGGACGGGGTCAGGACAGCGGTTATGGTCCACGAAGACGGCTCATGGGCTCGGGCCGTCGGCCGCCGCGGCGAGCAGCCGAGAGTCCACCAGTCCGGCCCGCGCCGGCTGTGGGACATCCTGGACGGCATCCGCCACGATTGGCTCGCCGACGGAGGGCTGCCGCAATACGGGGCCGGTGTAGTCATCGACCCCGACGGCACGCTGCACCTTGCCCGCCGACAGTGGAGCGCGACCGTCCCGCCCGCCACGCAGAACGCAATCGCCTCAACAACACGGACCCACTGAGAAAGAAGAGGAGGCGGCCATGGACGAGTCGTTGAACGACTACCTCAACCGCCCCGGGGACGCCCCTGGAGCCCGGCGGGTGCGCCGCCTCCTCCTTCCCCACCCGCAGTTCGCCCTGGAGACATGGACCGGGGACGAGTGGGACGCCTGCGGGATCGCAATCAACGCACAAGGCGTCGCGCAGTGGCTCGGCCACCCCGGCGCCACCGTGACACCGTGGACACCAGGCAGGGGTCGGCACCGTGCATGACCACCACGTCCCGCCCATGCCGTTCGCCACATCACCGCCAGGCCAGGTCGACCTGGCCTGTGGCGCCGAGAAGGCCGCCGAGACCGCAGCCTCGGCCGGCGAGGAGGCCCGAAGCCTGGCTGATGCGCGGCCCGAGCCCAACCGAACACGCGGGCGCCGACGAGACCCTTGCGCTGGCGGCCGGCCCAGATGTGCCGGCCGTCCTGAACCGGGAACCTGATCGATACCGCCGCGGTAACCGCGTGGACCCGACCCCGAATTAGAACTCGTGTTCGAGAGCGTGTCGGATCGGCGCTACCATGATCGACATGGGCGATTCGACCGGCGGGAACATCGACCCCGAGCCCTCGTTCAGTGACCGCCCCACCCTGGGTGAACGGGTCGACGCCACCCGCGCGCGAGCCGCCCGCGAGGCGGCCCGCGCGAACGCCCTGGCCGGGGCGGCCCCCGTCGACCCGCTCCCGGCGAACTGGCCGCAGGGGCTGCCCGGACCGGGCCGCACCGGATGGGTCGAGAGGGCGGTCGAGGAAATTTTGGATCTGTCCGCCCTCGCGCACTACCGAGGGCAGCACCGGGTCCTGGTCGAGTACCCCTGTATCGCCGCCCGAGTGACCCGGGACCAGATGCTTGCCGAGCGCGAGGCCCTGCGCGCCGGGTACCGAACGGCCCGGCTGGACCTCAAGGCGGCCGGGTTCGACGCCGCCGTCATCGACCAGGCGCTCGCCCTCTACACCGAGCTCGGCCGCGAATGGCGCGAGCGGGCCGACCAGGTCGCGGCCGTCGCACGCGCCCTGCCCGAGCACCGTAAACGCCGGGCCGATGCCTCCCCGGCCGAGCACCGCGACCGCTACGGTGAACCCATGAGCGACAGCGACACCAGCATCGAGTTCACCGATGCCGAACTCGCGGCCCTGCGCGAGCGCGCCGCCCGACTCGGCACGAACGTCCACGACTACGTCGTGTCCACCGCGACCGGCGACTTCGTCGACAAGGCCCGGGGCCGCTTCCATGCCTGGGTCCAGGACCCCGCCTTCGCCGAGGCCGACCGCGCCGTCGACGCCGCGTAGCCGCGTGCCCCGCTACGTCACCCTCGCCGAACTCCTCGAACTCGCCGAGGAGATCGAGGACCCGACGGTAACTGATTTCGGAGCTTTGATCGCCGCCGTCGCACGTCACCAAGGCGTCGTGATGGGCATGGAGGTCTACCAGGGATCACGCGCACGAGCTGCCGCGCTCCTGCATTCCCTGTCCCGGGTCCCCGCGCTGGAGGCCCACAACGCGACGTTCGCCGCCGCGGTGGCCGCCTACCTCGACGACCAAGGCGTCACCGTCGACCCCGACCCCGGGAAATGGGCGGCCCTGGCCGTCGACGCCGCCGAGGGACGCGCCGACGTCGTCGAGATCGCCGCTCGTATCCGCACCCTGACCACCTGAGCCACCACGCTCCCGCCATGCCGGCGACTTCACCCGGGAGAGGGAATTCTCCCCGATGGGGATAGTGGCACGCGCACAGCGGCGGCCGCTTGTTGGTCCGATGTGACCAATCGTGCATACGGGCACAGCCTTGCATGCTCCACCCGACCCTCGCGCCGGAGCACCTGGACCACGACGACGTCGCCATTGCCTTGATCGCCCATCTCCGTGAGACGAGCGGGTCCGCATCTCGCCACGCGCTTGCCTGCCGTCAATGCGTCCTCACCGGCGACGAGTCGGCACCGATTTCCGTCCGTCGGAGGTCGGGGGCGCGTAGAGGTCGCAGGCCGTCGGACAGTTCGGGTGTTGTTCGCGGCGGACTGCAGTGGGGTGTGCCGTCGGTCGCCGCCAGCCCGCCTCTCGTCGCGTTGAACGTCGGCCGCCGTTGGTGCGCCGGGCCGAGCCCCGGTCGACGAACCCGGACTTGAAAGGCTTCACCACACCGACATGGAAGATGCGACATCATATGCGTATGATGAGAACATCATTCCCGGGCAGGGAGGTCCGCCATGATCCTCGTTCATCTCGCCTCGTCGTGGCCTGACGTGCTCGCCGGCAGGAGAACCCCTGCGGACGTGACGCTGCGGGCCTGGGCCCAGATCAAGGACGAAGCCCTGAGCACCTACGCCGACGGACTCCTCGGCATCTACCAGAACAGCGTGGTCACCGCGTTCGACATCCTCGACTGGAAGCGCACGGACGACGGTCGGGTGGCCTTCGACGGGGTTCCCTCCTCGAGGTTCGGTCATCTGGTCGGCACTCCGAACCCAGGCAAGCCCTGGGTGAAAGGGCAGGCCAGGCCCGTCCAGTACTTGGATACGACCGTGCTCACCGGAGGAACGGCGGCAGTCGAGAAGAGCAGCGAAGGACGCCGAGCAGTCATCGACGGCTTCATCCTGACCGTCGACGACAACGGCGCTGCCACCCTCGTCGTTCCCACAGGACGGCGAGTCACCGTGGTGCCGACCGCGGACTGACAAACACCCCGTCGACTCTCTTTGTCGCAACTCCCGTGCCACCCGGTGGTCATCATCGCCCGGTCGAACCCCGCCGTTCACCGGTTCGCGACCGTCGGACACGTCAACGCCCCATCGCATGCCCGGAGGTCGTCGTGTTCGTCGCCGTTACCCTCATCGCGGTCACGCTGCTGGTCGTCGTGGCCCTGCTCGCGGCCGCCGCCGCGGCCAAGCTCGCCCGCCTCGACGGAGCCACGTACCCGCAGGCAGTCACACGCGCCGCCACCACGTTCGCCACCGTCCTCACCGTCGCCGCGACCGTCGCCGCCGCCCTCGCGACCGTAGCCTCGTGATACGCACGTCCGCAGCCCTGCGGAGGAGCGGCCGTGGCCGATCCCCGGGCGTTGTCGGCACCGACCGCTAGGCTGCACAAAGCGCACCTCGCTTGTGCGCGCCGGCCCGGGCCCACCCCCGGGATGCCGGTGAACCGTGCTGCCGCGCGGGTGCGAGCGACGACTGGTGCCCTCTCCGAACCGCGCACCCTGGCCATGCTCGTGGTGGGACGAACCGCAACGCCAGGACGCGACAAAGGAGAAGCGATGGCCCCGTCCTCCCACAGCACCACCAACCAGGAGCGGATCGCCCGCGCTCTGAACCGCTTGACCGGCTGCGGCCACCAGAAGGCCCTGCAGCGCGTAAAGGCCGCGGCCGATGCGGGCAAGTTGCCCGCCAAACTCGACCAGGCCGGCCGCGAAGAAGCCGTGCGGGTGCTCACCGAGAGCCACACCCAACCCGCCCCGGCCCCGGTCCCCGTGGCGAGCGGCCCGTCCCCCGAGACGCAGCCCCCGGTCGTGACGCTCGGGCAGGTCTGCGGTGGCCTGGACAAGACCGTGGCCGTGACCGACGCTGGCGCCCAGGCAGAGCAGGGCTACAAGGTGCTTCCGGTCGATCTGGGCGACCTGCCCGAGCCGCTCACCGAACTGATGGTCGAGGCACACAGGGCTATGGAGGCGCACCGGCACTTGCGCCAAAAGGAGCGGGTCGTCGACGCCATGCGGGCGCAGCGGGACCAGGGTCTGAACCCGTACCACCTCCCGACTGTGCCGCAGGAACTGGTGGAGCAGGTGGAACTGCTGCTGGAACAGACCCGTCGGCTGCCGACGAGCGACGAGCCGCAGTGAACCGCCGCCAGCCGGTCACGCTCAGGCCATCGGCAGGCACTCGGGTCCGCAGCCGGTGAGGATCTCGTCCGGCACCTCTCACCGCACTCCCTCCCAGGTGAGACAGACCGCAGTGAGATTCGCTCAAAGTTCGGTGCGACCGGACAGTCACGCCCTCTTCGTGTGGGTGTCGCGTACGGGCAAGAGAGTGTAAAGCCACTTGCCATGTAAAGTGGCTTTACAGCAAAATCGAGGTATGAGCAGACGAGACGCGGCGATGGCCGCACTGCGAGCCTGGGCCGCACCCATGCGCCGCGCCGGACTCATCGCCGATGCCTGGGACGCTGGCGAGACCAACGTCTCCGTGCTCGCCGAGGCTGCGGGCGTCAGCCGCCCCACCGTCTACGGCGACCTGCGATCGAGGGGCATCGAGCCCGACAACCGACCCACGGAGGAGACCGACATGATCAGTCCCGTCGCGATCGAGGGCATCACGGGCCTCGACGACGCCACCGACGAGGAGGCATACCACGCCGCCCTGGACCGCTGGACCGCCGCACACCCCGGTCACGACCGCAACGACCTCGTCAAGGAAGGGGTACGGCTCATCGCGCTGAACGACACGCTGCGTCGCTACAACACCCTGCGCCGTGGCCTGCGGGAAGAGGAGGTCGCCCGCCGGGAGCGCGACCGGGCCCTTCACCTGGTCGAGACGCGATGGCAGGCTCTGAGTACTGCGAACGCCTGGCTCGCCGCGCACCACGCCTACGTCGTCGCCGTGGACGGCGCCCGCGACGCCATCGACAGGTGGGAGCGTCGGGCGGCCGACGCCGCGAGGATCTCCTTCGTATGGGATGTCGACCCCGGAAGGATCGCGTACGAGCGGATCCTCGCCGCCGGCCACCCTCAGGTCGAACCGCTGACCAGCGACCCGGCCGCCGTCGCGGAGCAACTGCGCGCCGTGCTCGACAGTTCCCACGAGGCTCGACAGCGTCTTGCGGCCGAGACCTTCGGAGTGATGCAACAAACCGCCGACGATTGCTAGACCGCCGACGTTCGCTGGAATCGCGAATGCCCGGACACTCGTCGAGGCCGACTCGCTCACGCCCGGCGTCGCGTTCACCAGGAACGACCTGTTCAGGCGGCAACGGTGCTTGCCTGACATGGTCGGAAGTGGGGTACGGGCGGGAATGCCCGCAGTCGCGCTTCCCGTCGACGTCGCCCTCGCCACTCGTGTCGACCGGATCCCCATCGAGCCCGGCTGGGCCTACGAGGCCAAGATCGACGGCTGGCGGGCGACCGTGCGCTGCGGACCGCGGCCGCGTGTGTTCAGCCGCCACGGCACCGACCTGAGCGTCGCGTTCGCCGACGTCGCGGACGCGGCGCGGTCGCTGGACGACGCGGTGCTCGACGGCGAACTCGTGGCGCTCCTGGACGACGGAAGCGTCGCGTTCGGCCGCCTGCAAACACGCAGCGGAAAAGGGCCGCGGCGCGGCGCCGACTTCCGGGTCGTCCTGGTCGCCTTCGACGCGCTCTCGGTCGGTGACCTCGACCTTCGTCGGCGCCCCTATCGCGAAAGACGCCAGCGGCTGCTCGACCTTCTGCAGAACGCCCCCACGGTGATCCAGCCGGTGCCGATGACCACCGACCCCACCGAGGCGCGCGCCTGGGTCGGGGCTTTCGGGGGCGGCATCGAGGGCACCGTCTGCAAGCCCCTCGAAAGCCCCTACCGTTCCGGCCGCGCGGCATCCGGTTGGCTCAAGTGGCGCGCCTCCCACACGACCGAGGCGGTCGTCATCGGCGTGACGGGGCGAACGCCCGCCACGCAGGCACTGGTCCTGGGCCGCCCCGACCACCGGGGGCGCATGCGCGCGGTGGGGGTGAGCCTGCCGGCCGGGGCCGCCTTGAGGCGCGAACTCGCGCCGCTGCTGCGGCCCGTCGAGGACGCGACCCAGGCGCGACTGCCGGGCACGGTCGGAGGGTTGCCCGGGTCCGAGCCCATCGTCTACACACCTGTGCGTCCGGACATCGTGATCGAGATCGAGGTCGATCAGGACCTCGAATGGGGACGGTACCGCCACAGGCCACGGCTGTTGCGCATCCGCGCCGAATTGCATCCGGCGCAACTCACGACTGACGAGGATTCGCTCGAACGCCCAGATGGTTTTGATCAAGAGCCTTGAGCCGGTGGCTCTCTCACCCCGGCCCAACCGCCCTCCGTTGCCTCCTGTCGGGCGATCGACACCAGCGGCCGCGTCCGTTGCCACTTGTCCGGCCCGCCGTCATCGTCTACCTGATCAGCGCCGGCGTGCTGGTCGCGACCGTGCTGCGCCTGATCCCGGCGTAGCCGCGCAGCGTCGCGCGCCGAACGCTCGCCCTTGCGCGCCCGGGGCAGCTCCGTCCGGCATCCGAGCTACCGGCGTGCGTGGACCATGACGGCGAACCGCGGCGAGTCGGCGAAGGGCTGTGCGTCCCCGACGCGCCGGTACCCCCAGTTTTCGTAGAGCGCGAGGACCTTGTCGTGGGCGGGGGCAACGAGCAGGCTGACCCGGGACTCGGTCCGCGCGCCGAGGAGTTCGTCGTGCAGCCGGCGGGCCAGGCCGACGCCGCGGTACCCGGGCAGCAGCATCAGCTCGAACAGGCCCAGGGTTCGGCTGCCGGTCTCGCGGGTGTACTCCTCGGGCAGGGGCTCGGTCATCGGCTCCCACCAGCGTGTCCGGGGGCTCAGGGGAGCGGCGTACACGAATCCCGCCGGGGTCTCGCCGTCCCGGGCGACGACGGCGTGCCAGTCGGCCCCGGAGGTGTGGCTCGCGAGCCTGGCCTCGAAGCGTTCGACGGTGCGGAACGGACCGCCGCCTGCGTGGACGGTGGCGTAGATCGACGACAGGATCGGGCGGACCTCGTCGAGGTCGTCGAGGCGATAGTGCCGGAACTCCATGTCACTCCCTCTTCGTGTGGGTGTCGCGAGCGCGGGCGGACCAGTCGCGAGTGTGCCGTGAGTCGGGCGCCGCGGTCACCAGCTCGGTGCGGAACAGCCCCAGGAGCTCGGCGGTGCGGCCGGTCGGGGCCCGACGGTCGGGGGTGTCGAGGACGGCGGTGGCGCAGGCCTGCTCGACGTCGCCCTGGGCGAGTTGGGCGCGGGCGAGTTCGAGGGTGTACATCCGCCGGTTGCGGTCCAGGCCGGGGCGCAGCAGGGCGAGGGCGTGGTGGGCGTCGGCCTCGGCCGCGGCCGGATCCCCCAGGGTGAGGTGGACGATCCCGGAGAGCCCGGCGAGTTCGGCGCGGTCGTAGAACCGCACCCAGCTCGGGCGGGGGAGTTCGGGGTCGGCGCGGTCGAGGTTGTGTCGGGCGTGGTCGAGGGTGCGTAGTGCGGCGCGGCTCGGTGGTTAACTGCGGCACGACAGTGACTGATCACTGCCCTGGCGCTGCCTGAGCCCGCAGCTCGTCGTTCACGTCCCGCGGTCATCCTCAACGGTCACGTCATCAGGCCACACGCCATGCTCGATGAGATGCGCCACGGCCCGGCCGGCGACGCTGAAGACGACGGTGTCCCGGTCGGCATACGTATCGACCTGTCCATTCGCCAGCAGAAACCCACCAGAGCATCCCTCGCCACGGGCGTCGATCAGGTGCTCACCTGGATCCCCGTCTCCGTGCATCAACATCACCATCGCGCGTGTGCCGTTGGTGACCACCGCCAGCAGCTGGCCATGCTCATCCTCGAACCAGGTCTCCTGGCTTGCCCAGTCAAGCCGATGGCCCAACAGCGCTCTCGCCTCTGCGCCGGAGTACGTGTAATCGGCTGCACCACCACGTAGGCGCCATCGCCGCGATGCGGGCCTCTGACCCCGGGCGCTTCCCATGCGCCTATTCAACTGGACCACGGGCGTTTCGACAGACATCTCCCGTCAGGCTGGCCTCGCCGTCAGCGACCGCCCACTCCCGATAGGCCCTCTCAATCTCGCCGAGATACTGCCTGAGATCGAACCGGACTTCATCTACGAGCCTGCCCTGGAGGTCTGGGTACATCAGATCGGTCCAGACGACGGTCTCGCCTTGGAGGCGCACACGGACGACGAGCCCACCCGCGTTGGGCTCAGAGGGCACCACAGAAGCCACGCTGACGTCTCGAACTGCATCGGTCGGATAGAGCGGTCCGCCGGAGAGGAGGAGTTGTCGGGGATGCAGGCCGACCGCCCCGCTGTGGCTTCGCGCGATCATGTCGAGTCCATCGACAAAGAGGTACGTGTGCACACCTGTACAAACCGGCGCCCCGGAGCAGCGACCGACGAACAACGTGCTGGTGGTGGCACCATGGCTCGGAGGGCCGGGAGCTACGACCCGAACCTTGCGCGGCGGTCTACGCGGCATCTGCCCATCGTGACGTCATGAGCGGATCTTAGCGACAGCGCCTCCCGACGTGGTCGATTAGCCGGGAGCTGCCCTGGGTGCCGAGCCGCTCTCCTTCTCCGGCCTGGCGGGCATGGGCGACCTGGTCGCCACCTGCGCTTCCCCGCTTTCCCGTAACCGCGTGTTCGGCGAACACCTCGGTCGAGGAATGACGGTCGCGGAAGCCGCCGTCGCCACGAGCCAGACCGCTGAAGGCGTCAAGTCCGTCGAATCCGTCCTGGAACTCGCCGGACGACACGGGGTGGAGATGCCCCTGACGGAGGTGGTGGTCGCCCTCGTCCACGGGGGCGTCACTCCGGCCCGGGCCCGCGACGTCCTGATGACCCGCAGCCCCAAACCCGAGCGCTACAGCCTCAGACGGGCACGCGAGATGCGCGCCCTCGCCGCAATCGCGGGAACACGCGGAACGCGCGCCGACACACCGGCCGGTGCCACCGCAAAGGCAGGTGATGTCCTTGAGCGTTCGGCAGCAACCGGGGGTCACCGAACGTCCATCGACCATGCTCCGGTCCTGCGGTCGAACACGTCCGACTCCGCGCCGGCCACCGGCGCCCGGTGAAAGCCGTACGCACCGCGGACGTCGACCAGCACGAACGTCTCAGGTGATGGCGCAGCGTATGGCGAGTGCGCGGCGTTCGGGTGTGGTGCGGACGCCGATGAGGCGGATGTCGTCTCGCCGTTGGGATGCCGCGGCACGGTTC
This sequence comes from Embleya sp. NBC_00896, assembly GCF_045207785.1. Taxonomy (NCBI): domain Bacteria; kingdom Bacillati; phylum Actinomycetota; class Actinomycetes; order Kitasatosporales; family Streptomycetaceae; genus Embleya; species Embleya sp. NBC_00896. Next base: position 136,017 of record NZ_CP108778.1, on the reverse strand, counting down.
GCCGACACGCAGCCGGCTTGCTTTCCCGTCGCGGTCGGCGTGTGTGGAGCGTTCCGGGCGATCCGGCCCGTCACAGCGGTCGATGCGGAAGACTGCGTGCGGGGCCCGCCGTCGTTCGACGGGCCGGTTCCGGTGTGTCCTGGGGGAGGTTCGTTCGGGTGGAAGCGGCCATGGCAGTGCGCACGACCACGGCGGTCGCGGGTTTGGTGGCGCGAATGTTCGCGGCGCCCAAAGGGGCGCGGACGGTCTCGCGCCCGGTGTCGATGGGGCGTCGCCTCCAACGCGCGGGCCGCCGCCTGGAAAACGACGACTTCGCTTCCTTGACCCGGGTGTTGGCCCGACGCCTGTCGGACACCGACCTCGAACTGTCCCACCTGGAGCCCGACATCGGCGAACAGGTCGTCGCCGCCGTCGAGACCGTCCTCGGCGCGGGCATCACCATGGACGAGGTCCAGGCCACTCACCTGGACCGTGACCGCCTGCGTCAATCCCTCGAGACGACGGCCGCCACCGCAGCGCTGCCCACCCTCGAGGCGCAACAGGTGTACGGGCGGCTCTTGGACGTGTGCTGCGCGCACGTCGTCGAGTTCTTCTCCGCCCAACCGGAGTTCCTCGCCCGCACCGCGATGGAGACCGCGACCAACACCGGCCGCATCCTGGACCGCCTCGGGCCGGCCCCCGACGTCCGCGACACGGAGTTCACCGCCCGCTACACCCGCGGGGTACGGCCCCTGCTGGACCGCGCCCAGCTGTACGGCGTCGGCGAACTCACCCCCGAGGAATCCGTCTACGCCCTCACCACCGCCTACGTCGACCTCCCCCTGCACACCACCCCCCACCCCACCGACGACGACACCACACCCACCGACCCGGCGCCCCGGCACGACATCGCCGACCGCGTGCCAGGTCCCCGACCGTCGCCCGACCCCGACGAACCGGCCCACAGCGAAGGCCGCGCAGCCGTGACGAGGGCCGAACGGTTCCTCCACGACGAACTCACGTACCTCGCCGCCCAACGCCGGGGAACCTCACTCGACGACGTGCTCGCCGAGTGCCGGCGCCTGGTCCTGGAGGGCCCGGCCGGGTCGGGGAAGACGACCCTGCTGCGCCGGGTGGCCGTGCGGTGCATCGACGGCAACGATGCCGCGGACGCTTGGCCAGCGGACATCGAGCCGGTTCCGTTCGTGTTGAAGCTGCGCTCGTTCGTCCGGGAGGGACATCTGAACCTGCCCGCCGTGGAGGAGTTCACTACCGCCACCGGGTCCACCCTCTCCGGTGAGCAGCCGTCCGGCTGGGTGTCCAGGCACCTGCGCGCCGGGTCGGCGACGGTCCTGATCGACGGCGTCGACGAACTGCCCGCGGGGCTGCGACCGCAGGCGTTGGAATGGGTGGAGCGACTGTGCCGCGACTACCCGGACGCCACCTACATCGTCACCTCCCGCCCGGGTGTGCTGACCCCGGGATGGCACGACCGCCTCGCCGGGGAGGGGTTCACCCGCGCGCAACTGCGGCCGATGACACCCGCGCAGGTCCGCGACTGCGTCCACCGATGGCACCGGGCACAAGCCGGCCGCGGCGCAGACCCGAAGGAACTCGACGAGTGCGCCGACTCCCTGATCGCCGTACTCGAATCCCGACGCGACCTGTCCAAACTGGCGACCAGCCCACTGCTGTGCGCACTCGTGTGCGCGCTGCACCGCAACTCCGACCGCGTCCTGCCCGAGGGCCGCACCGCGCTCTACCGCACCGCCCTGACGATGATGCTCGGCGGACGCGAACAGGCCCGCGGCGTCACCACCACGCGGGTACGCCTGCACCCAGAGCAGGCCGAACGCCTCCTCGGAGTGATCGCCCAGTGGATGACCTTCAACGGCCGCCGCTCCATCACCCGCAAAACCGCGGCATCGATCCTGGAACCCGAGACCCGCTGGCTCACCCCGCCCGCAAGCCAGGACCCCTACACCGCCGACGAGCTCCTCGAGCATCTCCTGCGCCGCAGCGGACTCCTGCAGGAACCGGAACTGGGCGTCCTGGAGTTTCGCCACGCCAGCTTCCAGGACTACCTCGCGGCCTGGGAGATGGTCCAGGGCCACCACATCGCCCACCTCCTCGCCCACGCCGACGACCCGCTCTACCACGACGTCGTCATCATGGCCGTGGGCCGCACACAAAACCTCCGTGAGACCCAAACCTCCCTCCTACGCGGCCTCACCGACCGCGCGGCACGCGACGACGACCGCGCCCTATGGCTCCTCGCCGGCGCCGCCATCGCCGACGCCGGCATGGTCGAACCCACCCTGCGCGCCCTGGTGATCGAGCACACCCGCACCTTCGTGCCGCCCGCCGACATCCACGAGGCCCGGGAGATTGCGGGACTGGGCGAGTTCGCCATCGACCTGCTCATCGACCACATCGACGCGGCCGGAGCCGAACTCGGACCGGGGGTCGTCCTGTCGATCATCAGGGGAACCCTCGATGCGGGGGGTGACAACGCGATTCCCCTGTTGCGACGCCTGCGCAACCACCCCTCAGTGCACGTGCGGTCCTGGGTCGCCCATGCGTTGGACCTGGTGTCGGATCGAGACCGCTACATCGAGGACGTGCTCCTGGCCATGGACCTGGACGGCGTCCACCTGAGCATCGGGGAGCCCTCGATTCTCGACCGCTGGCCCGCGCTGCTCCCGCACGTCACGGGAACCGTCGTCGAGGGCCTGACCCCCGACGATCTCCGGCACCTGCCCCGGATGCCCAGGTTGGACACGCTCCAGGTGCACTTCCGCGACGGCTCGGGGCCGGTTTCCCTGGCCCCTCTCGCGCGGTGCCCACTGCTCTCCGTCGTGGAACTGCGCTACTGGGAAGGGTCCGACCTGGGAGCGTTGCGAGACCTTCACCTGACCCGGCTGTGCCTGGTGGCCTGTCCGAACCTCGACGGCCTCACGGACGTCGCCGCGTTGGAACATCTGCGGGTCCTGATGCTGGAGAGCCTTCCGACCGTTGACCTCGGCCCCGTGGCGTCGCTCGAACACCTCCACCGCCTCGACCTCTCCTTCATGGACGAGCTCGACCTGTCCCCGCTACACGGGATGACGAACCTGGAAGACGTGTGGACCGCACACTGCTCGCTGGACCTCGAGGCACTGCCCGCCGCACTGCGGGACAAGATCCATACGAGCGCCTATCTCAAGCAGCTGAAAGGGTCGGATCCCGAATACGGTGACGAAGAGGCTTGGTGACCGGGCCCGCGCCGGGAACCTGGCCGGTGACGAGACCACCGCCTGAGGACGGGGCGCCCGGTCGCCCGCGACGCCGGTCGCCCGTGCCGGTCGTGGACGCGGATGTCGCGCATCGGTGGGCTCGGATTCGGTGGGGCGGCCCTGGGGGTGGGTAGGGCCCGGGTGTGCCCTTGTGTTCGGGGCGTCCGGTGACGACGTGGGGCTTCGGGCCCGAGGAGCGAGCGGCCCGTCAGGGGTCGGACGGGAGCGGAAACGGTGGCGGACGATTCCCCGCGTGGCGGGTTCCGCGGGAGCGGCTCGTTGGAGATCGACTTCGACCGGGCGCATCCGGCTCGCATGAACGACTACTACCTGGGTGGGAGCACGAACTTCGACGTCGATCGGGACGCGGCCGAGCGGGCGTTGGCGTCGGTCCCCACCCTGCGCACGGCCGCGCGGGAGAATCGGGCGTTCCTGCTGCGGGCGGTGGAGCACCTGGCGCGGTCGGGGGTGCGGCAGTTCGTCGACATCGGTACCGGGATCCCGATCGACGGCCGCAACACGCACGATGTCGCGCAGCGTGTGGATCCGTCGGCGCGTGTGGTGTACGTGGACGACGATCCGATCGTCCTCGCCCATGCCGGCGCGTTGCTGACCAGCGGCCCGCAGGGACGCACGGCCTACATCGACGCGAACGTCGGCGATCCGGTGGCGATACTGGCGCATTCCGGGTTCGTCGACACGGTGCGCCCGGACGAGCCGGTGGCCGTCCTGTTGGCGGCGTTCCCGCACTTCGTCGCGGACGGGCAGGACCCGGCCGCGCTCGTGGCCGCGTTCGCCGGGCGCCTGCCGTCCGGGAGCCGGTTGCTGATCAGCCACGTCACGGCCGATTTCGACCCGGCCGGGTGGGCGGGCGTGGTCGACGCCTACGCGCGGGCCGGCATCACGGTGCGCCCGCGGACGCGGGAGCAGGTGCGGGCGCTGTTGTCGGGTTGGGAGATCGAGGACCCGGGGGTGCGGGTGGTCTCCGAGTGGCTGCCCGACCCGGGACTCGCGTCGGTCGACGCCGCGGCGGTGTCGACCTACGGGGCGATCGCCCGCACACGCTGACCCCACGAGCCCGGGCCCGGGGGCCGCGTCATCGGGCGCGGCTCGCGGGCAGGCGGGCGAGGTCGGCGGGCAGGGCCTTGGTGGGGCGCGGAACGGTCCCGAAATCGTCGTCGTCGGCCTCGACGGCCAGGCCCCTCAACACGCCGTCCACGGCCGGCGGCAGGCGGGGGTCGTCGCCGCGCCGGCACGCGGCGATCAGGCCGTGACGGATGTGCGCCGCCAGCAGCGGGCGATCCTCGCAGTCGATCGGCGTCGCCGGCACCTCGGGGGAGGCGAGGTCCGCCAGGATCCGGCCCTGGCGGCGCCAGTGTTCCGCCTCGACCGCCCGGCCGTGGCTGCGGTGATACAGATCCAGGCAGTTCGCCGCGGTGCGGTTGCCCGCGCCCCCGGCGAACTGCCACCAGAACTGCGCCGCCTCCTGCCGGCCGGTCAGGTACAGCAGGCAGGCGAACACCAGCGCTCCGTCGGCGTCCACCCGCTGGGTGTCGGCCAGCCACGCCAACGCCTCCGCGGCACGGCCCGCGTTGAGCACCAGCGCGGACGCCAACCGCAGGTCGACGGCGGCGCGTTCGCGCCGTTCCAGCAGCGGCGACGCGCGCCCGGTGCCGGCGCGTTGACCCGGCAGGGCCGCCCCGACCAGGGCCCGCGCGATGCGGTCCCGCGCGGCGGCGGTGTCGTACGTGTCGTAGGTGTGCGTCAGGACCTCGGTGCCGAGGATGTCCTCGATGTCGCGCCGGCTGACGCGGTGACCGTCGCGGGCGTTCACAGGGTGTCCTCGGGGTCGGTCATGCCCAACTCCCGGGCGATGCGCCGCCGCGCCCAGCGCAGGTTGGAGCGCACGGTCCCCGGGCGCGAACCCAGCATGAGCGCGACCCGGTCCTCCGGGTAGCCCAGGACGTGCCGCAACACCAGCGCGTCGTACTGGCGATCGGGCAGCCGCGAGATCGCCGTGTACAGGCCCAGCGCGCTCTCCATGATCTCGAACTTCGCCCGCGCGGAACGCAACACGACCCGCACCGCGTCGAAGGCCGCGACCTCCACGAACGCGGTGCGCCGATGCTCCAGGCACGCGGCGATGTGCTCCCGCAAAAGCCCCCAGGCGAACGCCTGCACCGACTCGCAGGTCAGCGCCCGAGGCCAGGAACGGGCCAGGTCCTCGAACGCGCCGTCGACGACGACCTCGGCCGCCTGCTCCTCGCCCAGGTGCAGCCGGGCGTACCGCAGCCACACGCGGACGTTCGACTCGTGGAACGCGCGAAACGTCACCGACAGCCGCTCGCCGACCGGCGCCGACAACACCGGGAGGGGGCCCTCGCTCATGCCGCGTCCTCCCCGACGGTCACGATCACGGAGAGGGAAGGGGAGGAGGTGGGGGAGCCGCGGCCGATCCACGCGCCCGACGAGCCCGTGGACTCGTACGGGACGGCGGGGGACTCGCCGATGGGGACGGTGTGATGTGCGGTGGCCATGAGCGCGTGATCCTCGCCTTGTCCGAATTCCCGGGCCCCGGGCGGGCCCTTGCGTGTGAGACCAGAAAACCGCTTTCGGCCGCCATTCGTGCAATGCCACGGGGAACTGTTCTTATTTGTAGGAAACAGCTCCCGTTCCGGCAATCTCGATCAATCCCGATCCCACCCATCCGAAGGGCCGACGATTCACCCCTCAAGTCCCCTCGTGTCCGATTTCACCCCCGCGATAGGTCCGCCCAACTGCCTATACACCCTCCCCAACCACTTCGGCGCGGATAGTCGCAAAGAAAAAAGGAAATGCTCGCTTGCCTTCGAATTGCACGACTTGCACTTGCCGAGAGATATCGAATGCATTGCACATCCGGCCCCCGATTTCGGTTTGCTGTCCCTCTGGGACGAACACACTCCCGCCCCGTATCCGCACCGACACGGCCGACCCCGCCGGGAGCCGGCCGCCGTGTCCAGCAGAGAGGTCCTCCGAACATGGGGATCCCCCGCCACCACGCCCGTTCCCGGGCAACCGCAATACGCCGCCCGGACGCGGCACCCTCGGTACGGCCTCGGCACCCGGCCGGCCCACCGCCGACCCTGTCGCCGGACACGGCGCGCGACACGTGCGTGAAACCCCACACCGTCGAGGAGGGCGGGCCGTGACCCACCCCGACCCACCCGCCGCGGCCCTGCCCCACGACTTCACCGCCTTCCACGAGGCCAACGACCGCCTCTGGCGCGCCTACACCCACCTGTTGACCGGCGACGCCGACACCGCCAGCGAAACCGTCGACGCCGCATTCGTCGAAGTCGCCCTCACCTGGACCCGCCTCGAACACCCCACCGCCGCGGCGGCCTGGGCGATCCTGCGCCGCCACCTCGCGCAACGACTCCGCGAACGCGACCACGTGTCCGCCCTCGCCGAGATGCGCGCCTTCGACAGCGCGGCCTTCACCGAAGACGGCCCCGACCGGGACCACTTCCACACCCTGGAGAACCGCATCGCCCTGTGCGCGGCCATCACCCGCCTGCCCCCGGACGAACACGACGTCATCGTCCTCACCTGCGTGCTGCGTCGCACCGACGACGTCGCCGCGCGCGCCCTGGGGATGGGAGTCGACGTCGTGCGCACCCACGCGGAGAAGGCCCTCGCCCGCCTGGACCGCGATCTCTGCCCGGACGAGGCGGCACATCCCGTGCCGACTCGTACGAAGAACCGACGGGACCGGCGCGGACGCGTGACCCGCGCCCCCCGCGCGTAGTGCCGACGACCCGCCCGACACCGAGGCCCTCGCGGGGGCGGCCTCGCCCGAAGCAGCGCCACACCCACCACTCCCTCGGCCCCGACCGGTTTCGCGGCCCCAGCGACCACCGACCTGCGCCGGCCACCGCGGCGGCCGGCCGGAGCCTCGCCGACGCTGAAGCCGGCGAACCGCACCGTCACCGGCGCGGTTCGCCTGCCGATCGACCGAGCACTGTCCGCCCCCAGCCCGAGGACCGCCCGATGCGGCTGCCGCCCCCGGCGACCACGTCGCCGTCCTTCGAGACGGTGCAGTCCCAGGGCCGTGCTCTCCTGCGGTCCGGCACGGGTCCCCGTGCCGCCGCTCGTGTGCCGCCTACAGCAAACGGGTCCTGCGCATGACCCTCGATCGCCCGATGGCAACCGGTGGCACCGGCCACGGTCTCTACGTTCTGGAGCTGCGGGCCCGCGCCCCGCATCAAGATCGGCTGCTCGGGCGACGCCCGGACGCGCATTGAAGCACCTCGGACAACAACGCCGGTCTGTACGGCCTCGTCGACGCTCACGTCACCGACCCGGTGACGAACCGGCAGGACCCACGTCCCCGGCGGAAGCCGGGCTACGGACGGCTGTCGGGGCATCGGTCCGGGAAGTCGGCCGTCATGCCGGTCGCGGCCTTCCGGCCGCCGGGTGGGTGATCGCGGTGGCGCGAGCAGGGCGGTTGAGCATGGCCAACCGAAATTCACCGCACCCCCGTTCGGGCCGGGCGCGTGGCGACTCCTCCCTGGCCGTCATCCTGCGGTGCGGGCGGGGGAGATCGGAACGAAAACCGGCGCTGCCGGCAGTCGTCACGCCGCCGGTCAACCCAGCGAAGTCGGCGCCATCGCCCACGGCGGGACTGGACTGTGACCGTGCCGTCGGCACGCGCCGTGCCGCCCGGCCGACGCGCAACCACTGCCTGGAAGGGTGACAATCGATATACCCGCAACACCGGGCGATGCGTGGCCGACGGTCCATCGACGGATCTGTTTTGCCCACGTTAAGCGCATGCGTCCCTGCCGGATTCGGAAGGTGACGGCGATGGAGCAGGTTGAGATTTCTTCCGCCCTGCACTGTTCTTCAACAGCAGCCGTACGACGCGACTCAACAAGATGCACTGCCGAGCGGCGACCGAGGTGATCCTGTGACTGCGTGTCCAGCCTGCGGTGTCGAGATGCCGTCGGGTGCCCGGACCTGTGGGCACTGCGGGCGGCCGCAGCGCCCTGCGTTCGAGGACAATTCCAGCCACCGCGACGGTAGTTGGAGCCCGGACGCGAAGCCTCCGCCGCCCCCGGCCGGCGGTCACCCGGGCGACAGCGATCCGCAGCCACCCCGGCAGGAAACTTCACCGCACCGCGCGACCGAACCCTTGGCGCCCTCCGCCTCCCTGCGCGTGGTCGAAGGGCAGGTGCGCGGAGTGCAGTTGCGCACCGAGCAACAGGGCGAAAAAAACTCCCAGGAGATCTTGAGTTTCCGCGTGGAGCGGTACGACGAATCAGGCAACCGGGTGCAGCTCATTCCTGTGGAGATGCGCGGCTACGGCATGGAGGGCTCGATCAGCGACGGGGACTCGGTGCGGGGAACCGGCACCATGAAATCCGGGACCTTCCGCATGAACGAGGCGCAGAATCTTACGACCGGGGCACGTGTCCGCGCGAAGAAGACTGTCGGCATCGCGTGTGCTGTCCTCTTTGTCGCCTTCTGTATCGCCCTTCTCGCAGTCGCCATCTGGGTTATCAGTCACGCGCCCAGCTGAGCGATACCCGGCCGCTGCGGCCCGCCTGCCGACAAGATGGAGTGTGCGATGGCCGTCGAGAGTCTCACCGCGGAGGACGTGGACTACATCCAAAGGACGGGATTCCGGCCCCCGCCCCTGAGTTCCGGGACAGGGCTGACCGAGGCACCGTTGCCTTTGCGCATGTTGATGCAGGTCGACGGCATCGGACGGATCGACAAATCCCGGCGGCCCACGGGCGACGAACGGCTCAGCAGCCCCGTAACCCGCGACCTGCTGGTCGGGCTCTCCAACTACGGCGTGCCGCTCAGCTTTCTCGTCGGCGCGCAACCAGGGCGGGCCGGCCTCCGTATCGGAACGTGGCTGCCAGACTACGGGGCGCCGGAGTCGGTTGCGGAGAACGGGCACCTGATCAAGATCGGTCTGCAGACCTTGTACTCGACCGTTGAGATCACCGCCGACCACGCGGCCGGCACCGACGGCGCAACCAGCCGCGACTGGGACCTCGGCGGCCTGGCGCTGGGCGTCCCGATCTGCAAACCACCGGACGCGTTCGACGGCCTCCTGCCCTACGACCGGCTGCTCCGCTCCCTCGCGGGCCTGAACTGGGCGGCCCTCGTCCTCGCGCAGCCGGTGGGGGAAACCCTGGTACGTAACCTCAGACTGCAACTGATCAACGAGAGAAGGTCGGTGCAGACCGCGTCGAAGCTCGGCGGTGTCCCGAGCCCGCTTGCCGACACGTACGACGAGCTACTGGCCATGCGGCTCGACGACCTCACGGAGGCTCAGAACACGGGCGGTTGGCGTACCGCCGTGTACCTTTTGGGCGACGCCGACAGCTACGGACCGCTGGCCGGCATGTGGCGCGGAATCTTCTCGGCCGAGCAGTCGCTGTTGGAGCCCGTACGTGTATGGGACCGGGAGGATGTGCCGGGACTGGCAGCGCAGTGGGCGCTGCCCGACCCTGTCGAGGAGACGGCCCCCGGCTGCTACCGTCACCCGTTCCAGCACCAGACGCTGCTCACCTCGGCCCAGCTCGCCGCCTACGTGCACCTCCCGAACGCGGAGACGAACGGCTTCGCCGTCACCCACGTACCAGAGTTCGACACCGTAGCCCCGCCTACGGACCCCGAAAGTCTCGCTCTCGGCACGCTGGTCGAGCACCAGCGGGTCACCGCCACGTCCTACGGGGTGAGCCCCGACAAACTGACGCGCCACGCGTTCGTCACTGGGGTCACGGGATCGGGCAAGACCAACACCGTCTTCCATCTGCTGCGCCGGCTCGCCGAACTCAACGTCCCGTTCCTTGTCCTGGAGCCCGCCAAGACCGAATACCGGGTCTTGATGAGGGACGAGACCCTGGGCCCCCGGCTCCAGGTCTTCACCCCCGGCAACGAGACCGTCTCGCCTTTCAGACTCAATCCCTTCGAAGTCCCCCCGGGCATCCCTGTGGCCAGCCACCTGGACCTGCTGCGGTCCGTATTCAACGCAAGCTTCGGTATGTGGACCCCGCTCCCGCAGATCCTCGAGGTCGGTCTGCACGCCATATACGCCGACCGTGGCTGGAACGTGACCACCGATACCAACCGTCGACTGGACGCCGACGCCGACGCCGACCGCTCGGCAGCCTTCCCCACCCTCACCGACCTCGTCCGCAAAGTCGAAGAACTCGTCCCCCAGCTCGGCTACGAAGACAAGGTCACCAGCGACCTTCGGGCAGCACTACGCACCCGCCTGAACAGCCTCCGCACCGGCGGGAAGGGCCGCATGCTCGACGTCCGCTGCTCCCTTCCCATCGAGACCCTTCTCGGCCGGCCAACCGTCCTGGAGCTGGAAGGCATGGGTGACGACGACGACAAGGCCTTCATGATGGGCCTGCTGATGATCCGACTGGCCGAACACCGCCGCACCCAGGGCGACGCAGAGGGACTGCGGCACCTGCTCGTCATCGAAGAGGCTCACCGGCTGCTGGCGGCCACCGCCGGACCCCGCGGTGGCGGCGAACAGGTCGAAACCGATGTGCGGGGCAAGGCGGTCGAGGCCTTCACCAGCCTGCTCTCCGAGATCCGCGCCTACGGCCAGGGCGTTGTGGTCGTCGACCAGATCCCCACCAAACTCGCCCCCGACGTCGTGAAAAACACCAACCTCAAGATTGCCCACCGCATCGTGGCCGGCGACGACCGTGAGGTCCTGGGCGCCACCATGGTGATGACAGACCGCCAAACCACCTCTCTGGCCACTCTGCCGGTCGGACGGGCCGCAGTCTTCACCGACGGCGAAGACGCACCGTTGCTCATCCAGGTACCGCCGGCCAAAGGCGGATCCGGCACCTGGCCAACCCACGGCGAAGTGCGAGAACACATCGTCAAGAACAACCTGGCCGCCACCGCGGACCGTCTCCGGCTCTCCACAGAATGCGACCGGCAGTGCCTGACCAATCCTGAAGCCTGCGAGGAAGCTCGCACCCTCCTCGAGGTCCCGGCAGTGACTCGCTCCCTTGCCCGGCTCTTCCTGTCCGCCGTTCAAACCCGCGACGCCCTGCAGCGCACCTGGCCCGACGTCCTCGCCACCGTCGAACCCCGCCGACCCACCTGGATCGACCGCCAGGATCTGCTGGCCTGCCTCGTCCACCACGGCGCCCGACACCTCGCCGGTGTCCGTGGCGCCAATGCCGGCTGGACCTACACACAGAGCGCCGCCGTCGCCGACCTGATCGACCGCGCACTGACCGCCCATCTGGAGGGCCGCGAAAGCGCCGACGATGTGATCGAACTCCGTGCGCTGCTGCTGGCGCTCCAAGGGAACGGCTACGGCCCGTTCCAGGACTGTCCTCGCATCTGGCAGGACCGCGTAGGACCCTGTCTGTGCCGGTACCCGGTATCCGAGCTGGTGACAGCCGGCGAGTTCGCGGACGTGTGGACACAGGCCCGCCAGGCCGACCGCGCCTCCCTCGACAAACGCCGACCCGCCGTGTGGGACGTGTGCCAGGACGCCGCCTACCACCTCGTCGAGCTCTCAGCCGAAGGCCAAGACGAAAGTTTGGCAGCACAGCTGACAGATGTCGCCCACTGCACAGCCCTGTGCTTCGCTCAACAGATGTTCGCCGCCGAACATTGGGCCCATCCCGGCACCGCACGACGTGCGCTGACCGACCTACTCAGGGCAGCAAGACGGGACACAGCAGTTCCCGCAGGAGAGAACGATGAGTGACACGCCCTCTGAAGGCACCAGAGGAAATGATTCGCCGGCTGCCGGCTCAGCTGACAGAGGGGACAGCAGCGGCGCGGGCGTGGTGGGGACGCCGGGTGAAGGTGGTGTGAGCGGAGGCCAGTGGGCTTTGTCCGGCACCGAGGGTGCGGGGGCGGGGCCGGGCGAGGGCGCGGGCGTGGTGGGGACGCCGGGTGAAGGTGGTGTGAGCGGAGGCCAGTGGGCTTTGTCCGGCACCGAGGGTGCGGGGGCGGGGCCGGGCGAGGGCGCGGGCGTGGTGGGGACGCCGGGTGAAGGTGGTGTGAGCGGAGGCCAGTGGGCTTTGTCCGGCACCGAGGGTGCGGGGGCGGGGCCGGGCGAGGGCGCGGGCGTGGTGGGGACGCCGGGTGAAGGTGGTGTGAGCGGAGGCCAGTGGGCTTTGTCCGGCACCGAGGGTGCGGGGGCGGGGCCGGGCGAGGGCGCGGGCGTGGTGGGGACGCCGGGTGAAGGCAAAGGAACAGAGGCGTCGCGTGCACTAGATGCGCAGGGCCACCACCCCCAATTTTTCGTTTCCTTCTCGAGCTTTGGGCCCTATCCGGGAATTGGGATAAATACCCCTTCGGAGACTCCGCCTGCGACTCCGCCGCCTGCGACTCCGCCCACTACGCCGCCCACTACGCCGCCCACTACGCCGCCCACTACGCCACCCACTACGCCGCCTGCGACTCCGCCGCCTGCGACTCCGCCTGCGACTCCGCCTGCGACTCCGCCTGCGACTCCGCCGCCTGCGACTCCGCCTGCGACTCCGCCTGCGACTCCGCCCACTACTCCGCCCACTACGCCGCCTGCGACTCCGCCTGCTAAGCCTCCAGGGCAGGTAGACGTTTGGCCGCCGCCTGCCCACCCTGCGGTGATTGAAGGCGACCTGCACGGGCCGCTCATGGCAGATTTTCAGGCACGCAACCAGATAATCCTGGAGACGCTCAGTATCACAACAAGCTCCGTACTGGGCTCCATATTTTCCACCATGGCCAGGGCTAACGGCGAAATCGATCCGGAACGCATACATGCATGGGCGACGGCTGGCCAACTTGTCGGCGAATTCGCCAGCGTAATCGCCAGAGGTGGTGAAGTCCGAAAAAACAATGAATCGGCAGGTCGGCTTCTCGAACGGAAGAATATGTATGCTGAGCGGCCATTGCGGACTGCCCAAACAGTGGTACAGGAGAAGGTTGATGCTGTCGTTAAAGACTTCCGGAGCGACCCTCAGAGGATCGCGGACCATATTAGCCCCGGTGCGATCAACCGGCTAGGAGAGGCGGCCTACCGATTCCGCTCGGGATCAATCAATCAAGGTCAACTAATGAGCGCATTGGCAAAAGAGTATGGAAACGCCGTCGAACGGGCGACAATTGCGTCACTTCAGAAAGAAGGGGTCGTCTCCACAGGTAAGTCGCGTAACGCTAAAGGGCAATTCAAGGCGACGACGGACCTACGATTTACGCGGGGGGAATTCGAAGGGCAGGAAATCGAGATCACCACGGCCCAGGCTTGGGCTCGGCATACCATGCGCGACTATGGGCTTGAGGTGGGGTATGCCTTGTACGAGATCGATTATCCGAACCTGATGCGTTTCCTCACCGGCCCTCCTCGCTGACCCTCATAGCTGCCGCTCGACGCGGTCCACATGCGCCAACAGGGGCTCAGGGGCCGGACCACAGCTGAACTGCACGAGGAAGCCCTCGGCGTCGACGACTCACCAGTCCCACATGAATCCAGGCCGAGGGTGCCGCAGGATCGTCGGCATGCCGTCACCGTATCCAGAGCATCACAGGACTGTGACGATGATCCACAGGAAACGGCCCGGGCGGTCACCTATGGGCGCGTGCGGCGTGCGTGCTCCTCCCAGAACCGCGGCCCGGGTCGGGTCGCGAACGGCAGGCCCAGCCCGGCCGGCCACCGCTCGGCGAACAGCCGCCGCACCAGGTGCTGCACACCGGGTCCTCGGCGTGGTCCGCCGCCGGGCCACCCGGCCGGCCCAGACCACACAGCCACGCACCCGCCCTGCACCCGACCGCCGCGACTCGCTCCAGGGCCGCGCGCTCCTTCGACGATGCGCGCGCGTGGGTGGTGTCGGAAGTGTAGGGCGGCGAGGTGTGGTTGCTCATGCCCGGTGAACGAGCGAGCACCCGGACCGGAGGTCGGCGCCCTGCTCCGGGGTCGTGCGCCCGGACGCCGTCCTGATCCGGTGCGAAGGCCTCGCACGGTCGACCCTCGCGGTGGAGGCGAGGGGTGTCGGCGATCGGCTTCGTGTGTTCGCGATGTTCGTGACCCTGGAACTTCCTCGGGCCAGGCGTAGCATCGGCGTCTGCCGGGGGCGATGCCCCGGTCGATCGCGGATCGTGTGCACGCAAGACCCCGAGCCACCCGACGCCCAGCGCGTGATCACAGGGCGGCTGCGGCTGTCAATGCGCCCTCGCTGGTCGGTTCCCGGCCGCGTCGCGGTTTCACGCTGTGCGCCCTGCCCGCCCGACTGTCACGGCTGGCCGAGGGCTTCCTGCGGACGGGCCAGCCACAGCATCGGCGGCGCGTCGACGCATACACGGAAACCACACCCCGGTTCCCGGTCTCGACAGGTACGTCGAGGCGCCGGCTCGAACAAACGTGGGCCGACCCCACGCGGAACCTCCAGGAACACTCGCCCCGGGGTACCGGCGTGCGTGCCAGGCCCGGCCCGGGTCCACGCGATTTCGCCCCGCAGCGAGGCAGGCGGCGTGAAACCGGTGCGTCGCGCCTGACCGTTACGGACACGTGTCGGCGTACACCTGTATGCGCTCAGGGAGGTACAGCCGAACATGCCCGTCATGCTCGCTGTTCGGGCTGGATGGTGATGGGGCGCCCAGGCGTAAACGAGAGGTGGGATGGGCGGGGAGTGGGGCACACTTCGCCGGGTGATCGTGATGCAGCCCGTGCTGGAGATGGATGTGCCCGACGACGACTTCGCCTTCTGGCCCGTCGCCGAGACGAAGCCCTTCGGCTACCTCCCTCTCACCGGTGAACTCTCTCCCGCCGAGGTCGGGACGGCGATGATGCGCATCGTCGGCTACAACGACATCGGCCCCGACCCCGGGGATGGCTTCCCACCTCCGCCGGCCGACCCACTCGGATCCTTCCTGCACGGGATGCTGACCTCCGAGGAACTCATCGTGGCGGGTGGCCTCCGCGTCGTGGACAGCTCCACGGGAGTCACGTTGCTGCCCGGCTGCTGCTGTGGGCTGGAGGGCTGGCGCGAGTGGCACGAGGTCGTCGACGGCGGCGACCGGCCCTGGCTCGGCCACGATCCGCAGCCGACCGCCGAGCGGTTCGGCGACACCGTCCGGCTGACCGTCAGGTCCGGGAAGAGCGACAGCCCGGTGATCGAGCTGTCCGCCTCCGAACTCGGGCGACTGCTGGTGGGTGTCGAGCGGGACTTGGCCGACTTCGTCGCGCTGGCGGCCGACTGGGCATCCCGGCACCTGCCCGGCCGCTCCGCCCCTTTGGCGGCCGCCCTTGCCCGCCTGCTCGATCTGCCGTTGCCGGCCGTGCCGCAGAGACGGTAGGACGAAAGGCCGGTTCCGTCGACCAGGCAGTGGGCAGACGGGCACCGGCATCGTCCTCACGTGAGCACGTTCACGTGTACTTGGTTGGGTACTTTGACGAGTACGCCGACCGCACGCGCCGATGAACAACCGTCCGCTGAAACGGCGTTGAGCCGGCGGCGGCATCGCGTCGACTGTGCGCGACCCGGGCGTCGGGTCGGAACCCGAGGCCCCTTCGGAGTCGCCCCCAGTCCGACCACCACAGCGGTCCCACCCGCGCGGTCTCCGCGCGCTCCGTCCTGTGCGATCGCCGCACGTCTTTCTCCGTCCGGCGAGCACGGCCGTGCCGGGTCGTCGGAGCCACCCGTCCCCAGGGGCAACGTCATGCACCGACCATCGACCGTTCCCTACCGATCCCTGATGTTCGTGATCACCCTCGTCTTCGCCGCCGGAGGTTGGTGGTTCCTGCCGCTCGACGCACCGGGCCGCGAGACCCCCGCGGCCCGGGGAGAGGTCCGCCCGGCTCCCGTGCCGATCGGGCCCCACCCGCCGCCACACGCCCGGCGCTGAAGAGGGCGGACGCCGAGACCGTGGTCCGCGCATACCTCAAGGCCCGCTCCCAGTGGTCCGACCCCGCGGACAGCACCGACCTCGTGTCCTGGGAGGAGGGCGGCCCCGCGCTCGTGACCCGCCTGCTCGCCGACCGCGTCCGCCAGTACGGCCCCAGACGTAAGGCCATCGCAGCCTCCACCTACACCTTCCCCGCGGTGGACAGGATCGACGTGCTGCTCCCGCCGCGGGGGCGGTGGACTCGTCCTGGTTCCTGGCCACACTCGTGGAAGTGCCCCGAGGCGCCGAGGACACCACCGTTCGGCGCGCCGACTACCTGTGGTTCCACCAGGGCACGGACGGCCGTTGGCGCACCACCTGGTGGCTGAGCCGATCGGGTGGAAGTGGAGGACGGCCAAGGACGTGGGGCCGCCCAGGCTCGGCCCCGCCGGGTCGTGGACCCCACCGACCGACCCCTCCTCGCTCACCGCGGACCCGGCGACGGTCTGCGACCGGATCGCCGCGACGCAGGACGTCGACCGGCCGGACCGGGAGGTCGAGGGTCCGTGGGGACCACAGGTGCGCGCCAAGCGCGAGGCGCTCGCCGCGCTGTGGGCCCATGCCGACTACGGGCAGTACCTCGTCGGTGGCTCGCACACCGAGACCACCGCGGTGTGGCCGGGCCCGGTGGGACCGGCGTGGGAACTCGCCGACGGCCGGGCGCTGGTGCCGTGCCAGATCGTCCAGACCCGCCACGTCCGACCGGCCCCGGGCAAGACCGTGCCGCTGCTCGACTCCGGGTTCGAGCAGACCGTCGGCGACGGTGGCACCGCCACCCGGTGGTCGCGGTGGGAAGCGACCCACCTGAACCGCGTCCTGGTGGTCATCCCCCGCAAGGGCACCGGACCGGTCGACTACCTCATCGACGAGACATGGCCCCTGTGGGCGGACGGCGACCGAACCGGTTAGGCACCGGGGATCCCCCAAACCGCAGGCGATCAATCACGATTGCGAACGGTCGGCCGCCGCCCAGTCTCGCCTTCCGATCCCCACCGCGGGCCGTGAACGCCGAATCCTGAACCGCGGGCATCGCGCGAACGGGCACAGGAAAAGGGGCCACGGCAATGTCTCGAATCGTTTAAGGGGGTGCTTTCGGCCATGATCCGGCGTACCGTTCCTGGTCCGGCACCCCCCGTCGGAAGCGGGCCCGCGCACCCAACCCCCCCCGGGAGCGCGGGCCCTCGGCGTGAATAGACGCCGGGACGCCCCGGAGAATCAGCGCACGGCGCGGTGCTCGAAGGTGCCGCGCCGAGCTTCCATCCTTGGCGGCCGTGCCCGCCCATGTGGACGGCAAAGCTGTTGGTCCTGGGCGTCGAAGAACTGTTCGTCGGCGTCGTCTTGGCCGTACCGCGGGAACGGCCGCCCGAGGTCGGCGTCGCATCCGACGTCCCACCGACATGGCGCGGGGCCGACCGCGCTGAACCGCGTATTCGCCGAAGAGAGGGCGCACCGCGACGTGTTGCCTTCGGGTGGGGTCAGGTGTGGGTGGGTTGGCGTCGTGATGCGGTGAGGGTGCCGATGAGGAGTGTGGTGCCAAGGCCCAGGAGGACATACGCCGGTGTCTTGCCTCGGTTGGAGGCGTTGGTGCAGTCGCGCTTGTAGTTGGTGACGGTGAGGATCCTGTCGTCCATGAGGGCGCGGGTGAATGCCTGGCGGTAGGCGCGTTGCGCGGCGCTTTGCTCGGGTAACCAGGCGGATCCGCAGTCGATGCCGTGGGCGGTTTGGCCGCGGAGGCCGAACGAGAGGGAGCCGAAGAGACAGGCGAGTGCGATGCCGAGGCCGATGGCGCGGGGCAGGGTGAGCCAGGGCGGGCGTGGGGCGGCGGTGGGCGGTGCGGGGTGGGGCTGGTGCACGTCGCGCTCCCTTGGGTCGAGTGGTGACCCAATTACACCCGTGGGCGCGCCTGGAACTTGTATGGGGGCGTGTGATCGGCCCGTCACAGAGAGAACGCTGTAGTGACGCCGGCGACAGGTTCTGGCGCGGCTGCCGACCGGCAGTGAGAAGGCGCGCGTTCCGTGACGGGCGCCGGCGGTTGCGGTCGTGCCGGAAGCCGCCCGTCTCGGCGGCATCCGTCGCGAGAGGATCGTGTCGGCGCAGAGCCCAAAGAGCGTTTTATCCTGCGGGTTCCGTCTGCTCCCATGGCGGGCCATGCGAGGTAATGGCGATTCCCGGGTTCGGGCCGGTTGGGTC
Source organism: Embleya sp. NBC_00896 (assembly GCF_045207785.1). Classification (NCBI taxonomy): domain Bacteria; kingdom Bacillati; phylum Actinomycetota; class Actinomycetes; order Kitasatosporales; family Streptomycetaceae; genus Embleya; species Embleya sp. NBC_00896. The sequence continues at coordinate 117,658 of NZ_CP108778.1, read as the reverse complement.
GGGCCGGTCGGCACCGGTGGTCCTGGTGTCGGGTCTGCGTGGTGAAGTGTGGCCTTGTGACAACTCCGACGGCAGGGAGCGCTTCTTCCGATGACCGCACAGCCCGCACGCCCCGAGCACAGAGGTCCCGAGACCGTCTCGGTCATGGATGTCTCGCCGTTCAAGCCTTCTCTCGTCAAAGCGGTGTTCAGGGACGTGACGCCGATGCACGTCTCCCGGTCGGCCGCGTGGGCCGCCGCGTCGGTGACGCGGACAGTACTGAGGGAGATCATCGACGGCGCGAGGAGGGCAGCGGCCGAGGAAGCTCGGAAGAAGCTGGTTCCCGGGGACCTTGTCTCGGCGATCGACCGGAACATCGAGCTCGAGGTGGGGGGCATGTGGTACTACCACAGCCCGACGTTTCGAGGCCTGACCGGTGTCCTGTATGACGCCGAGGGTGTCATCGTGCCTTCTCCCAAGCGCAGCAGGTCGCGCAAACCGAGTGCTGTGGTCGGCGCCCACAGGTTCGAGGCCGGGGTGAAGAAGCTGCTGCGGAGCCAAGGGGCGACGGCCGTCCCCGCGATGGTCCGCGACCTGGACGGAATCGCGAGCGTGTTCCTGACGGACCTCGCCCGGGACGCGGCCATGGTTGTCCGGGAGGGCGGGGTCAAACGCTTCGGCTCGGTCACCCTGGCGATAGCGCGTGAACCGGCCTCACCCCCGTTCCTCAAGGACTCCCCCCCGGCCTACTCCACCCGCAGCGGGGACGGGCGGACCATCGGCAGGGATGACATCCTTGCCGCCACCAGGATTCAGCTGTTCGGCGACCTCAGGCGGCGAGCCCTCACCGAGGCACGCGAGGCGACACAGCACACATCGGCCGGCTGAGTGGGTGCGACCGACATCGCCGCCCGTTCCCGCCGTCCCGCCTCCCGCCCGTCGTTCACGGCAGGGCCCGCCTTGAAGAGCGCGCCGGCCTGCCTGGGGTGTTCTGGCTCGTGTCGGGTTTGCCTGGTGGCGGTTCGCGGATCGTGTTTGGTTCGAGGATCAGGTGCCGCGCCAGTCGAGGGTGGATTCGCGGGTGAGTCGTCGGCTCATGAGGTCGATCATGGCGAGCTGGATCATGGCTTCCGAGCGATGTGTGTGCGTCTCGTAGTCGCGCGCGAGTCGTCGATGGTGCATGAGCCGGCCGAGCGTGCGCTCGACGATCCGGCGCCAGGCGATGACCTTGAACCCGCGTGTCTGGTCGTCGGGATCGCGTCGGACGACGTGGACGTCGATGCCGAGTGCGGCGCCGTGTTCGACGGCCCGGGTGCGGTAGCCGGTGTCGGTGAACGCCTTGGCGACGCGGGGGTGGCGGTCTGCGACCTGGGAGAGCAGGCGGATGCCGCCGGTGTTGTCCGAGACGCCGGCCGAGGTGACCCACGCCGTCAGCAGCAGGCCAGGGTGTCGACGGCGATGTGGCGTTTGCGTCCGACGATCCGCTTGCCCGCGTCGACGCGCTATTCGCGGCCCGGTGACTGCGTTTTCGTGTTCTCGGGAGCTGTGGTACCGAAGGCCCGACAATGAGCTGTCCATCCGCAGGTGACGCCCGAACCACGTGCGTCCGGCCTTGCCTCGCCGTGCCCACGGCCGGCAACCCGGGCTGCCATCCGACGACACGAATGTATGGGGACCGATGATTGCCAGAACGCTGCGCCGACTCACGGGAACCGTGGCGGGTCGCCGGGACTGGGTGGTGTCCGCCTGGCGGCACCCAGCCGACGAAACGGTCGTTCTGCGCCGGGAGCACACCAAACGCGCCGCGCGGCGGTGGCTGACGGGATACCTCCTCGATCTCGACGACCCCGCTGTGACAGGGGCCGTTATCCACGCCGACACGGCCCGACCGGGTCGAGACCTGACCCCGTTGTATCCGGGGTCCTGAGGCTCGTTCCCGCGCACTCCTCGGGCATCCGCGAGGGCGGACGGACTCGATGCGTGCCGCCGGCACCGCGATTGTTTGACGCTCCGACTCGCGCGACGACCGCTCGATTCCGTGTCCGATCGGTGGAGTAGCGTTCCGGGCCCCGATCTTGGTGGAAGCCTTCGTGTGGGTGATGGAGGCGTTCGGCGGGACCGCCCCGCGCACTGCCACCGCCATCCCGCGCCGGGGCTCGTTGCGAGCCCGCGTGTCGGAGAGAGCCGGTACGCTCAAGGCACGGTTGCGATGTCGTTCGCGTGACCATGGCGGTTCCCGAGATCGGGGCCGAGGATCTCAAACGTTGCGTTGTGGCGACCCCCAGGGTCGATGTGGCGTCTCCCCTCGACCGAGCGGGAGACGAGGTTCCCGTCGAAGCGTCCGCGCGGGACGCTTCGCTACTCCTCGAGGAGCCCTCCGTGGCCTACGAAAACGATCTCGCCCACCAGGCCGCCGTCGACGCGTTGCCCGACGGCGCGTGCCCGATCCTGATCCGCGTCCTGATCACGCGACTGCGCCCCACCGCGAACGCACCCTGGGAAGACGTCGAGATTCCCGAGACCGTGCGCGGAGCCTGGACCCGGGTGACCATGCTGATGATGCAGGGCCTGGACGGTCCCCTGCTGGTGGATCCGGACCAGCGAGTCGAGTACCGACACGCCGACCCCTGCCCGCTGTGCGCGTGGCGCGCCGAGCCCGGCCCGGAGATGTACTCCGTCCTGCACACCGACGCCGACGCGGCGCGGACCTGGAGTGACGATCGACGGCGAGACGCCCTGGGATCGGTGGTGTGGTACCCCAACCTGGCCACGGCCCGCGAGATGGCCGCCGGACTGGCCCGGGCCCGGCACGACAACCCCGGAGTCGGCATGCACCCGACCGAGCAACTGGTCCTGACCGTCCCGGCGGACTCCGGACGCCGGCCGGGAATGGCCCGCCGTTGGGTGGGCGCGCGAGCCGAGATGTGGTTGTGGCACCGACGCCCCACGCGGCAGGGCGTGTTCACCCCGGACCTGGTGCTCCTGCTCGAAGACGGCGACGTCGTCGACCTCACCGCGGAGCAGGCCCGGGACCGGCGGCCGGTCCCGCCGCCGCAACCCACGTCCTATTCACCATTCCGATTCGAACGTGCGCCCGACGGGCGAGTGTTGGGCTGGTTCGACGACGGTGGCCACGCTCTGCTGGTGTCCACGCTCGACCCGCACGCCACACATGCCCCCCTGCGGGTCCTCACGTCAGGCGAGACGCGTTCCCTCGGCGATGGATCCCCAGGCTTGACCGTGTACGGCAATGGGGTCCACGACCGACCCCCGCTCGCGAGCGTGCGGGAGCTGGCTCCGGCGTTCGCCGACCTGATGCCACCGACGGCACAGCGGCCGCGGACGGGCCGCCGTCCCAGGCACTGACCGGAACCCAATTCAGCCCGGCGCGCCCTCACATGGGCGCGCTCGGGCGGATCCGGGACGGCCCACCCACTGGTGGGCCGCCCTGGGCAGATGATGGTGCACGGTGCGGCGAGTGCGCGGAGTTCGGGTGTGGTGCGCGCGCCCCATGAGGAAGCTCGGTCCGTCGACCCGTGCCCGATGTTCGGGGTCAGTCGGAGACAGCGGCGTGGAGGTGTTCGGCGGCGCGGCGGGCGAGTTGTTCCAGGGTGGTGGAGGGCAGGATGGGGTCGCCGGAGACGGTGACGGCGGCGATGTTGGGCCCCATGCGGACCATGATCGAGTCGACGGTTTTGGGGCCGTTGTGGTCGAGGACGAGGCGCATGCCCAGGGTCTCGTCGCCCAGGGTGGGGGCGGGGAGCGTGTGGAAGCGGACGGTGGTTCCCTGCATGGGCAGGGGCAGGTCGGCGCAACCTGCCAGCAGGGCGCGGGTCTTGGCCAGTTGAAGGGCGGCGCTGTCGCCTTCGTAGACCTGGACGGTCGCGGTCAGCCGCAGTCCGTTGCGGTCCTGGAACATCCGTTGCGCGCCCAGGGTGATGGTGATCCTGCCGGTCGGCGCGCCGGCCAGCGCGCGGTCGCAGCCGGCGTTGCCACTGCTTCCCGAGTACGGCTCGGAGGCGGGTTTGGGTCCGGTGTCGGTGAGGGTGTCCGCGCTCCATTCGGGGCCGACGTCGTCCGCCGTCGGCACGGCGCGCCGCGCCCGCTCCTGGGTCAGCGGGAGCGCTGTGCCCGAGCGTGGGGGAGTCGCGGCGCCGGGGGCGGTGGGCGCGTGGGTCATGGTCGAGGCGACGCCGGGGTGTCCCTCCATCGCGGAGACGACGATCGGGAGGGTGCCGCGGTCCTTGAGTTTGACGCGGAAGGATTCGGGGAGTTGCGCCGCGGTGATGGTGTCGCCGAGGAGGGTGTTCGCGCTCTGCGCACGGAACAGCTTCCAGGCCTGTTGCCGGTCCTCGAAGTAGACGTGTTGGACCTGGGGCAGTGCCCGGAGCGCGGCGAGGGTCGCCTCGCGTTGGGTGTCGGTGACCGGGCCGTCGGCGCAGCCGCCGGTCTTGGGGTCGGACGTCTGGCACAGGAACACGGCCAGGTCCGCTTTCCCGGCCCAGTAGTCGACGCCCGGCGGGGGCAGGTCGTCCTCGGCGTCCTCGGTCGCGTCGTCCGCGTCGGTCTCCGCGGACCCGGCCGGCGCGGGGGAGTCGACCTCGGCCCGCTTCGGACGCGGCTTGTCGTGTCCGCCGGAGCACGCGGCGGCCGTTGTGATCGCCAGCAGTGCGGCGGCGCAGCCGACAACGACCCTACCCGCGCGCGATGTGTGATGGTTCGCCATGTTCGCCCCCGTCGTGAACTCGCTTGGCACCGAGCGTAGTTGGTGGGTCTCACGCTGGATACGAGGGTGTCCTGCGGCGCTGTTCGACGCGCTGTCGCGGCGCCGACCCGGTGCTCGGCCCCCTCGTCGACGTCCACCCGGCGTCGAGTTGCTGTTCCACCGTCGTGAGCACCCATCCCTGCGCCGGCGGGTGGCCGCGCAACTACGTACCGCGGACCGAGGTCGGGATTGTCGCGTTCTTCGACGCCGGCCGGGCCTGACCCGCCCGTGTTGCGGCTCTCTCCTGTGGGTGGGTGACGGTCTCAACGTGGGTGGACGAGTTCGAGGAGTTCGGTGACGCCGGGCGCGTCGCGGTGCCGGGCGAAGCGCGGTGTGAGCGCGCGGACGAGGTCGACGCAGCGGGGTGCGCCGATGCGCTGTGCCAGGACCAGCGCCTGGGTGGCGGCCGACGCAGCCTGGTCGATGTCTCCGCTGCCGAGGAAGGTTTCGGCTTCGTAGGTGAGGAAGACGCCGCGGGTCTTGTCGCGGGGGCGTTGCAGGACTTGGAGTCCTTCGCCGATGAGGTGGTGGGCGTGGTCGTGGTGGCCGAGGTCGAGGAGGCAGCGGCCGGAGTCGACGGCGAGGTCGGCGTGTGACATCCACGAGCACCACGACGGTGGGGGTTCGGGTGTGGCGGCGTCGAGTTCGCGTTCGGAGACGGCCAGGGCCCGGCGGCAGGAGGCGGCCTCGCCGAGGGCGGCGTGGGCGCGTGCCTTGCGCAGGTGCAGCAGCGAGCGGGCGGTGGGGTGGGTGGTGCGGGTGAGGGCGTGGCCGAGGATGTCGATCGCGGTGCGCGGCGTGTCGGTCCAGGTGGCCTGGTAGGCGAGATCCGAGAGGATGCCCGCGCCCAGGTCGCGGTCGCCACCGGCGTGGGCGCTGTGCAGCCCGGCGTGCCAGAAGCCGGCGGCCGCGCGGTGGGCGCCCTGGTCGAAGCGGTGCCAGCCGATGGTCTGCGCCAGTGCCGCGGCCAGGACGTGGAGGCGACGTCCGATGACCGGGCTGTAGCGGGCGTCCGCGATGAGCGTGGTGACGGTCTCCAGGTGGGCGTCCAACAGTCTTGCGGTGTGTTGGCGCTGTTCGGTGGCCAGCGTGGTCAGTCGTGCGCTCGTGGTCTCCAGCCAGGCAAGGAGTTCGTCGTCGACGTGTTTCCCGGTCGGCCCGGTGATCAGGTCGGTGGGGTCGTGGGTGGCCCACTGATGGGCGAGCGCGGCCAGGGCGGCGCTGCCGTAGGCGAACGTGCGGCGATCCATCGAGAATTTCAACGCCTCTCGGAGGGCGGGCACGGTGCTGTGCGCACCGAAGGGATGGGGGTGCTGCGGCCGGGCAGCCAGTCGGGCCGGTCCATGGCGCGGACGACGTCGCTCGGGACGTCGAACACTTCCGCCGGCAGGTCCTGCGATTCGTCGCTGGGGACCGTGGTGCGTTCCCACAGGGAGACGCGGTTCTTGTCCGCGCCCGATCGCAGACTGCGGGCCGCCGCCGGAGTGCTGCCGCGGATGACGGGCCGGCCCATCGGGTGCGCCCTGTCGGTGTCCTGCGCGGGGCCTACCCGGTGAGGGCGAGGAAGTCACGGACGGCGGGGACTTGGTCGTGTTTGGCGAGGTCGCGGCGTAGGGAGTCGAGTGTGCTGTCACTGCGGGCCGAGGCGACGTCGGCGAGATGCGTGACCACGTCGGTGGCGACGGCCACGGCGGCGTCGACGTCGCCGAGCGTCAGGTGGGTGGCGGCGGTGCGGGTGAGTCGCAGCGCGGTGCCGCGAGGGTAGGCGGGTGTGTCGTGGTGTTCCCGGCGGTGGGCCTGGGGGATGGCCAGGTAGTGGTGCAGGGCCTGCCGGGGGAGGTTGAGATCGGTTGCGTTCGAGGCGAACCACGAGTAGAGCTCGCCGAGGTCCACCCAGTACAGGCCGGGCACGGGCTCCTCGGCCGGATGGGGTGCCTTCGCGTAGGCGGTGAGTGCGGCGGTTTCGGCGTGGGCGCACGCGCGGGCGTTGCCGGCCTTGGCGTGTGCGCGGGACGCGCGGGCGTGCAGCATGGCCCGCATCCGGGCGGATCCGGTGCGGTCGCCTTGGCGCAGGGCCTCGTCGATGAGGTGGACGCCGCCCTGCGGGTCGTGTTCGGAGTAGCGCTGCATGGCCCAGAAGGAGAGCGTGGTGGCGCCGGTGACCGGGTCGTCTCCGGCGGCGGCCGCGCGCAGGGCTCCGGCGTAGAAGCGTTCGGCGACGGCGGAGTTGCCGTTGTCGAACGCCGTCCAGCCGGCGATGCGGGCGGCTTCGCCGGCTGCGGCGAACAGGCGCCGGGCGACGGTCTCGTCGTAGGACGCGTTGTCGAGGGTGTGGGTGATCAGGGCGAGGTCGGCGCGGGCCATCTCGTGGACGGGGCCGGATCCGAGCTCGTCGTCCAGGCGGCGCAACGCGGCGAGTCGCTCGTCGATGTGGTCGGCCGTCGCCGGGCCGATCCGTCGGCCGCGGCTGTGGGTGGCGTCGGCGGGAATCGCGGTGGAGTACAGCGCCGCGGCGGCGGTGACCGCAGCCGGGGTGTACGTGATCAGTGTGCGGCGTTTCATGGGTCCTCCCAGTCGGGTCAGGGCGCTCACGGCGGTCTGCGCGGTCCAGGCCTCCAAGAGGTCCTCGTCGTCGTCGGGCAGAGCCAGGCGTAACCAGCGGGGCCAGCCCAGGTCTTGCACACGGGCGGCGGGTACGCCGTGCATGTGTGCCATCGCCAGTTGGGTGTCGGTGTCCGGTGTGGCGCCCGCCAGCCATCGGCTGACCTTTTCCGGGCGGATCGCGGACACGCTCATGCCCAGGGCGCGCTGCGCCTCGGCCACGGCGGTCAGGTATCTCCTCGCGTTCCAATGCCCGCTTTGTAAAACGGCGTTGAGCGGATGCGCCTGGGTGTTGTGTCGCACGACTGGTCTCCCCCTCCGCGTGTGACCACCATCGTCGCCCCCTGTCGACCGCTTCGGACAGGTGCGCAGGAAAGAGGCAAGGGGCGCAACGTGAAGGCGGTCGCACGCAACGCCCGTCCACTCCCCTCGGCTCGCCCGCGGTGGGTAGCGTCCCGTCTCCCGCGCCGTCGGCGCCGTTCGTACGCATCGTGAAGGGAACTCCGCGGATGCAGCATTCACCGCCCGGCGCGGCCCGCGAGGCCGACCGGCATCAGGCCGGCATCGGCGCCGCCACTTTCGATCACTGCACCTGGTTGGTCACCCCGGGGGCGACCCCCGCCCGTTTCGAGGCGTCGATGACGTCGGGTGCCGATGTTGCCCTGCTGGACCTGGAGGACTCCGTCCCGCTCGTCGGCAAGGACGCCGCGCGTGCCGACGTACTCGACTTCGTCGGCCGGGGCGACAAGGCCGGGGACGGCAGCCCGACGCTGGGGGTCCGGGTGAACGCGCCCTGCACGGTGGACGGCCTGAAGGATCTGCTTGCGCTGGCCGAGTCCCGGCTGTGGCCCGACGTGTTGCTCGTACCCAAGGTCGAGACCGCGCGCGACGTCGACCTGGTCGCGCGGATCATGGACACCGCCCAGGGGCGGTGCCGGATCTGGGCGCTGATCGAGACGCCGCGAGCCATCCGGAACCTGTCCGCCATCCTGCGCTCCCCGGCCCTGGCGGGAGTGCTGTTCGGGGCGGCCGACTACGCCGCCGCGGCCGGCTGCGCGCTCACCGACAAAGCCCTGTGGTATCCCAGGGCCGCGCTGGCCGCAGGCGCGGCGGCGGCGGACCTGCCCGCGGTCGACTCTCCCTGTTTCGCCGTGCGGGACCCGGACGGGCTGCGGCAGGAGACCCAGGACGCCGTCGAGCTCGGGTTCGTCGGCAAGGTCGCCATCCACCCCGGGCAACTCCCTGTCATCCGTGCGGTGTTCCGACCCGACCCGCGCGACCTGGCGGCCGCGCGAGCGGTGGTCGGCGCCGCCGACGCCGCCGGCGGCGGGATCACCACCGTCGACGGCCGCATGGTGGGCCCGCCGCTGGTGGCCGCGGCCCGCGCCCTCACCGCCCGAGCGGACCAGACGCCCCGCTCCCCACACATTCAAGGAGACCCACGGTGACCGACAACCTCCCGCCCGGCTACCGCAGCGTCGGCGAGAACCGGGTCCGTGAACTCGTCGGCCTCGGCCTCGAGGACTTCGCCGTCGGCCACGTGATCGAACACCGGCCGGCCAGGACCGTCACGGAGACCGAGCACGTCCAGATCCTGGCGCTGACCGGCAACGAGGCACCGGTCCACTCCGACACCGAGTTCTGCCGGCGGACCGGCCGCGACCGGCCGCTGGTCTGCGGCATCCTCACCCTGAACATCGTGCTGGGCCTGACCGTCCGCTCCACCAGCGCCCTGACCACCGCCAACCTCGCCCTGGACGAGGTGCGCTTCGAACACCCCGTGCACGTCGGCGACACCCTGCGCGCGCAGAGCGAGATCCTCACCGCCCGCCGCTCCCGAAGCCGCCCCCAGCAGGGGATCGTCACGTGCCGCATCGAGGGCCACAACCAGCACGACCAGCGGGTCCTCAGCTGCACCCGCACCTTCCTGGTCCCCGCCGACGCGCGCGTCGTCCGCGACGCGACCGACTACTGACAGGACAGGTGCGGCATGGACGCTCCACCCTTGACCATCGTGGAAGCCGACGACGACCTGTGGCGGGAGTACGACGCCCTGGCCCGGCGCGCGTACGGACACCCGGTGCCGGACATCATGGGCCTGGGCGCGCACGCGGACCGGCGGGTCGCCGTGCGCGACGGGAACGTCGTCGCCGGCGGCCTGGGCATGCTCATCCCGCAGTTCTTCGGCGGCCGACCGGTACCCGCCGCCGCCATGGCCTGCGGGTGCGTCGCCCCGGAAGAGCGCGGCGGACAACTCACCGTCGCCATGATCGCCGAGCGGCTGCGGCCCCTGAAGGAGCACGGCGCCGTCCTGGCCACGCTCTGGACCGCCTCCACCGGCTACGCCCGCCGCCTGGGCTGGGAGGCTCCCACCCCGGTGTACTCGTGGACCGTCCCCACCGACGACCTCAAGCGCGGCTTCGACGGGTCCGGATACGACATCGCCCACGGGACGACCGAGCAACTCCGCCCGCTGCGCGACGACCTGGCCGCACGGTGGAACGGACCCTGGCAGCGCCCCGACTGGTGGCAGGACTGGCAACACCGGCAGCACCCCGACGTGACCACCTACCGATTCAACCGGCCCGGCCGGGAGCCGACCGGCGTGCTGTCCCTGGCCGGCGAGCACCACCCGGTCGAGGGACGACGCCTGGTCGTCTACGACTTCTGGGCCGCCGACCACCACGTGGCCGCCGCCATGTTCGCCTTCCTCGGCCGGCACGACAGCCGGATCCCCACCGTCGCCTTCCAGCGCACCGGCCTGCCACCCGCGCCACTGCTGCTCCACCACCTGCACCGCTGCGCCTGCGTGGTCGCACGTTCCTGGCACCCGTGGATGCTGCGCGTCCTGGACCTGCGCCGCGCTGTGCAACTGCGAGGCTGGCCCGACGAGACGGACCTCACCCTCCCGATCGAAGTCGTCACCGAGGACGGCGAAGCCACCGAACGGTTCACACTCCGGATCGCAAACGGCACCGGCGAACTGACGCCCACCACCCGCGAGGGGCAGCTCACGCTGACCAGAGGCCAGTTCGCCGTCTGGTACGCCGGGGGATACCGCAGCGCGGCCGCCGCCGCGCTGGCCGGAGTGAGCGCGGACCCGAAGGCGCTCACTCGGCTCCTCCTGGCCACCGCAGACCGCGAACCGTGGCTCGCGGACTACTTCTGACCCGCGACACACACGCCACGACCGGGCGAACCGCGTCCCGCCCCCGAACCACCACCGGCACCCGCCGACGATCCCTGTCCCCGGCCCCGCCCGCAGCGCCGATCTCCCTTGCCATGCCGAGGAAGGACTCCTTGATGCACTCCCGAATTTCCGAGCGTCCACGTCGTCGCCACGACGCGGAGCCGGTGCGACCGCGGTCGCGGCAGCAAACGCACGCGTACGATGCCCGGGTGATCGGCACACCGGATGCATTCGCCCGGACCACCCTCGCGCGCGAGGGCGACCGAGGGCGGGCGTGGCTCGCCGAACTCCCGGTCCTGGTCGAGGACCTGCTCGAGCGCTGGGCGTGTGTCCCCGACGGCGAGGCCCTGCACGGCGGCGTCGGCCTCATCGTCCCGGTGCGCCGACACACCGGCGACGACCCGGCGGTACTCAAGGTGTCGTTCCCGCACCCCGGCAACGTCCACGAGCCGGACGCCTTCGCGGCATGGCACGGGCACGGCGCCGTCATGCTCTACGAGCGCGACGACGAACACTTCGCGATGCTGCTGGAACGTGCGCACCCGACGACTCTGGCGCAGGTCGCGGACGGCGACGAGGTCGCCGCGGTCGCCGGACGGCTCAACCGCCGCCTCGCGGTCCCCGCTCCGCCCGGCCTGCCACACCTGCGGCAGCGGGCCGCGGCATGGGAGAGCCGGCTGCGCGCCGATGCCCAGGAGTTGGCGCACACGCTTGCTCCGCGCGTGGTGGACGCCGCTGTGGCCACCGCCCGCGAACTGGGCCACGACCAGCCGGACCTGGTGGTCCACGGCGACCTCCACGCCCGCAACGTGTTGCGGGCGGAGCGTGAACCCTGGTTGGCCGTCGACCCGAAGGGCTTCGCCGGGGACCCGGCCTACGACGCCGGCACGTTCCTCAAGTCGCGAGTGCCGACTTTCCTGGACGCGGACGACCTGGGCAAGGCCGCCCACCGCACCCTCGACGCCTTCGTGGAGGCGGCCGGACTGGACCGCGAGCGCGCCCGGCGGTGGGCACAGCTCCACGCCGTGCAGGCCGCGTTCTCCGGTCGCCGCCACGGATTCCGCCGGGCGCGCACCGGACCGGAACTCGCCCGCCTCACCGCCATGGTCGACCACCTGGCCGAAGCTCTTACGCACTCGTAGAACCACCCGGCGAGGACTCGCATCGCGAAGGGCCGACCTGCTCGGGCCACCGCGCTCGGCTTCCCAGGCCCCGCCCCTCCGCTGCGCACCCGATCCGAGACCGATCCCTGGTGCATCCGCCCCTGCCGGTGCGGTTGCCCCACCCCCCAGCCCAGCGGCGCGGCAGAGGCGGCCTTCCACCGCCTCGACACCCCGCCGGGCCCGCGCCCGTCTCCTCGCCACTACTTTCCGCCGCTGTGCGAGTACCGGCGCGGCGTCCCCTGCGACCGCGCAAGGAGAACCATCGTGTCCTTCACACCACCCGACCACCCCGGGGCCGTCGACGCCGGCACGGCCGTGTCCGGCGCGTGCCCCGTCCGTGGCGTAGGCGACCGGCCGGTGCGCAGGGACCTGACGATCCTGCGGACGCTGATGGCCGACGCCTGCCGGGCGGCGTCCGTGCCCCACGACCGGGTCGACGCGGTGGTGGAGCACTACCTGGCCGGCGAATTGCGCGGCAAGTCCTGGCACGGGGTGGCGAAGTTCTGCTTCGAATCCCGGTTCTTCCACCACCGTCAAGGCACGCCGCGCGTCGTGCGCGAACACGGCGCCCTGGCCGTCGTCGACGCGCGCCGCGAGATCGGTCCGATCAGCGCGAACTATGCCGTCGACGTCGCCTTGGGCAAGGCGGCGGACTTCGGCGCCGGGATCGTCGGAATGATCAACACGCAGCGGTACGGCATTCTCGCGCAGTGGAGCGAGCGCATCGCCGAGCACGGTCTCGTCGGCATCGCCATGAACACCTCCCGGGCCGAGGCCACCGTGCACGGCGGCCGGACTCCCTTCCTCGGCGTGAACCCGCTCAGCTTCGCCTTCCCCACGCTCGACGGGCCCGTCGTCGCGGACATGGCAACCACCCTGGCCCCCATGGGACTCCTCTGGGAGGCCCGGCGCGGCGACAACAGACTCCCCCGCGACCGCTTCGTGGACGACCGCGGACACTTCACCGACGATCCCGACACCGCGTGCTCGGCGGTGGTGTTCGGGGAACACCGCGGCTTCGCCGTCTCGCTGCTCGTGCAGATCCTCACCGGGTCCCTTTTCGGGTTCCCCATGGGCACCGAGGTCGATTCCACCTGGAGCACCGGCTACACGTTCCTCGCCCTGGACCCGTCCTTCGGCGGGCAGGTCGCGGGACACACCGAGAGCAACACCAGGCTCGTCGACACGATCAAGAGCGCGGTGACACGCGACGGCGACGCCGTGCGCCTACCCGGACAGGCGAGCAAGGAGCGCGCGGACCACGCCCTGGACACCGGCACCGTCGAGATCGACCAGGCCGTGTACCGCAGGCTCCGAGCCCGCGCGGCCGGCGACTTCGCCACCGACTGACCCTCCCGACACGACCTTTGGAGTGAGCATGAGCATGCGGGTCCACTGGTTCCTTCCCACCGCCAGCGACGGCCGGTCCCTGACCGTGGGCACCCGCGGCACCCACGGCCGGGAGGCCGAAGCGGCCTCACCGCCCCAACCCACCGCTGACCGGTTCAGGGCGCCGACGATCCGCTACCTGGCACAGATCGCCAGAGCCGCCGAGGACGTCGGCTTCGACGCGGTGCTCACCCCGACCGGAACCTGGTGCGAGGACGCCTGGCTGACCTGCGCCGCACTCGCACAGGAAACCGAACGCCTGAGATTCATGGTCGCTTTCCGGCCGGGCCTGGTCTCACCGACCCTGGCCGCGCAGATGGCCGGCACCCTCCAACGCCACTCCGGCGGCCGACTGCTCCTCAACGTGGTCACCGGCGGCGAACGCGACGAACAGGCCCGCTTCGGCGACCACCTCTCCAAGGCGCAACGCTACGCCCGCGCGGCCGAGTTCCTCACCGTGCTGCGGGGCGCCTGGAGCGGCGAGCCGTTCGACTTCCGTGGCGAGCACTACGACGTCCGGGGAGCGACCGTCCTGGCCCCGCCCACCCCGCCGCCCCGGCTGTACTTCGGCGGATCCTCCCCGGAAGCGGGCCCGGTCGCGGCCCGCCACGCGGACACCTATCTCACCTGGGGCGAGCCGCCCGAGCAGGTCGCCCACAAGATCGCCTGGATACGCGGGCTCGCCCGCGAGCACGGCCGACAGATGCGGTTCGGGATCCGGTTCCACGTCGTGACCCGGGACACCTCCGCGCAGGCCTGGGCGGCGGCCGAGCGCCTCGTCGAGGGCATCGACCCGACCCGCGTCGACCACGTCCAGAACCTCCTGGCGGCGAGCGAATCCACGGGCCAGGCCCGGATGAGCGCCCTCCACGAACGGTTCCGCGACCACGGGAGGACGTCCGACCTGGAGGTCTACCCCAACGTCTGGGCGGGAGTGGGGCTGCTGCGCGGCGGCGCCGGCACCGCACTGGTCGGCAGCCACACCGAGGTCGCCGACCGCATCGCCGAGTACGCGGACCTGGGAATCGAGGAGTTCATCCTGTCCGGGTTCCCGCACCTGGAGGAGGCCTACACGGTCGGCGAGGGCGTCCTGCCCGAGCTGCGCCGACGCGGCCTGGCGCAGCCGCCACCGCCGGTGACACCCCCGCCACCGCCGAGCATCCCGTTCCCCGCCGAGCACGAGAAGGCGACATGAAGAACCTCCTGGTGGTCGGGGTCGGACCCCACGCCCGCAGGACCCATCTGCCCGCACTGGCCGCCGGGCAGTCCGCCGGCCTCGTCGGCACCGTGTCCGGTGTCGACGTCGCGGGCGCGACGGACGTTTGGGTCCCCTACGACGCGGACGACGGGCCCCGGTCACTGCCGCTGACGCTCATCCAGCCGTTCGACTCCCGCGTCCCGGCCCTCCCGGACACGGTCCGCCGCACCCTGGACGCCGTGGTGGACCGCCGCGGCATCGACGCCGTCGTGGTGTCCACCGAGCCCGGCTACCACATGGTCTACACCCGCTGGGCACTGGAGCGAGGCCTGAGCGTCCTCCTGGACAAGCCACTGAGCGTGCACACAGACGCCTCCGTCGACCCGGCGCGAGCAGGCGCCATCCTCACCGACGTCGACGACATCCTGGCCCGCTACCGGCAGGCGAAAGAGCGCCACCCCAAGCTCATGGTGAGCGTGCAGTGCCAGCGGCGCTACCACCCCGCGTTCTGGCGGATGCGGCAACTCATCGCCGAGATCGCCGACGACACCGACTGCCCGGTCACCTCCGTCCAGTCCTTCCACAGCGACGGCCAATGGCGGATGCCCGACGAACTGGTCGACCTGTCCTACCACGGCTTCGACCAGGGCTACGGCAAGGCCGCCCACTCCGGCTACCACTTCTTCGACATCGTGCCCTGGCTCCTGGCCGCCGGCGAACGAGGCGGCAAACACCTCGACGCCGTCACCGTCCACGCCCAGGTCACCCGGCCCGGAGACGTCCTGGCCCAACTGGGCATCGCCGACCACGAGCGTCTCTTCCCCGGCTTCGCGGCACGCAACCCGTACACCCCGGACGAACTACGCGCCGCCACCCACGGGTTCGGAGAGGTGGACGCGTTCATATCCATGGCCTACAAGAGCGGCGGACACACCATGACGCTCGGCAGCGTCAACCTCGTGCACAACGGCTTCTCCCAACGCGGCAACCTCACCCCGGCGGCCGGTCTCTACAAGGGCAACGGCCGGGTCCGCCAAGAGACCCACATCATCCAACAAGGCCCCTTCCAGGCCATCCACTTCCACTCCCTGCAGACCCTGGGCGACGCCGGCCCGAGCCCGGACCCCCACGCGCTGGGCCGCGAGAGCCACGTCGAGGTGCACGTCTTCCGCAACAACCGGTTCAGGCCCACCTGGACCGACCACACCAGACTCGACTACACCGCGCTGACGACCGCGTGGAAAACGGACGTGGCCGTGCCGACACAACAGTCCTCCCGGCGGCGCGCCACCCACGAGTTCCTCGAATACCTCAACGGACGCCTGACACGCGAACAAATGCTCTCCGAACTCACCACGCACCGCCGCGCCGCCACCTTGATGGCGGGCGCCTACCTGTCGATGGCCAAGCAGTGGGCCGGCGCCTCGCCGGAGACCACCCTGGACTTTCGAACCGCCCCCGCGCCGACACCCTCGTCCCTCGCCGGCCAGGTCCCGGCGGAGGCCACGCTGTGATCCCGCCCCCACCACCACCTCAGCCGGCCCCTCCGTCCCTGGCCACGCTCCTGGGCGACGCACTGCCGGCCGTCCTCGCCGACTGCCGACGGCACACCGGCGAAATCCTCACCATCGCGCCAGCGACCGGAGGCAACGTCAGCCACGTCTTCCGCGTTCAGGGCAGCCGCAGGAACGCCATCGTCAAGGCCCGCAGGAGCCGCTTCGCCAAGATCCCGACGCTGCGCACCGACCCGGCCCTGATCGCCGACGAACGCCGCGCGCTGGAGGTCTACGGAACGGCGGCCCCCGGACTCTTCCCCCGGGTCCTCGGCTTTCACGACCAGGCCCACGCCATGGTCTTGACCGACGTCTTCCCCGACGGCCTCAACTACCACCAACACCTGCACCGACGCCCCGCCACCGTCGCGGAGACGACCCGCCTGGGCGCCACCTTGCGCGGCATCCACCAGGCCACCCGAGAGGTCCACACCCGGATCCGCTCCCAGGGAGACGTGTGGTTCCGCGAGCACACCTTCGACTTCTGCCTGCGCGCCCGAGGACACAAGACCCTCGACGAGGCCTGCCGGCAGATGGCCGCCCGTCCGGGCCAGCAGCTGATCCTCGGAGACCTGGCCCCGAAGAACCTGAGCTTGGCGAACGACGGCGTGGCCCTGTGCGACCTCGACAACGTCCACCGAGGCTGGCCCCTGTACGACGTCGCCTACTTCCTCGCCCACCTACTGATCCACCACCTCACGCGACCCCACCATCTGCCCGCCCTCGTCCCGGCCCTGCTCGCCGGCTACCTCGGCACGAACGCGCCCGAGCGCGCCGAGGACCCGCTCATGGCCACGGTCACGGCCGGGGTCGTCCTCTACCGGCTGGCCAGCACCACCGTGCCCTACCCGCTGGCGCAGCCGCCCGCCGTGACCGAGCGCTATCGCGACCGCGTGCTCGAACTCCTGGACAGCGGCACGTTCATCGTGCGCGACCTGGTGAACGCGGCCGGCTCCGAGCGGGGCCCCGCATGACCTCGCGCCCGCTCGAGCCTGCCGCCGAGCAGGACCGAGCGGCCGTGGCCGCTCTGCACGCCCACGGCTACCGCGTCGCCGACATCCAGTCCCTGGCGCACGACCACCGGCCCCTCGCCGTACGAACTCCCGCACTCCGCCGCACGATCGCCCCCGGAATCCACCTCCGGGGCACGAGCGTGGACCTGGGGGAAGGCTGCTTCACCAACGCCTACACCCTCAGCGTCGACCTGGAACTGATCCGCGCCGACGTCGTCTCCACCGCCGACGGCTTCCACCTGCGCGACCACGTGGCGGCCGACGCCGCCCTCGCGGCCGTCAGCGGCTCGTTCTCCTTCATCTCCGACGACCCCTCCTACCAACCGGACGAGCCCCGCCTCGACTTCTGCTGTCGCGCCGGAGAAGTCGTGAGCCTGCCCACGGCCACGAAACCGGCGCTCCTGGTGCGCGACGGCCGACCGGTGATCGAAACCCTCAACGCCACAGGAACACTGACCCTGGGGGGACACCCCTACCGATGGGTAGGCTCCAAAACAGCCCACCACGGCGCCGGGCACCGCCCCGGGACACTCGTCGTCTTCGGCGCCGCCAACTGCCGAGTCGGCTACAGCGAGAACCCTCGCACCGGCTTCCTCCGCCACGTCGACCCGGACGCCAACACCACCCCACCGGACCCCTCGGCCGTCGACTACGTGGTCGCCCACACCCCCAACGACACACACCGCGTCGTCGCCGTCCACCCCGGAGGCGGCGCCGACCTCTTCGCCGGGAACTTCGTCCTGCGAGCGGCACACCCCTGGGACACCCGCCTCGAGCGCGGCGCACCCGTGGAGATCACCCGGATCGCCGGACACGACCCACGGCACCTGGAGTCCGGCATCTCCCTCGGGCCCAGCGTCGCCGACGCCGCCACCGGGCACACCGCGGCCTACGACGACGGCTGCCTGGGCACCTCCCCGTTCCGCGACACGCGCCACGCCCGAACGCTTGTCGGCCTGCACGGCCGGGAACTGACGCTCCAGGTCCTCGACGGCGCTCCCAAGTCGGACACCTTCCGCGGCACCACCCCCCACGAGACCGCCGCGCTCTGCACGGCCGCGGGACTCGACCCGCATGCCATGTACCACCTCGACGGCGGGGCATCGTCCAAGATCGCCTACCTCGACCACGACACGACGCGGGTGGTCGGCAGCATGCACTACCTCCAATGGCCAGCCGAACCGAGGGAACCCTTCCGCTGGCGGGGCCTGGACGGCCGCGTCCTGCGCAGCGCCCTCGTGCTGAGGGCCGACCACCGAGAAGAGCACGAATGACGAACGTACTGGTCGTAGTCGCCCATCCCGACGACGCCGAGATCTCCATGGGCATGCGCATACGCGCGTACGCACTCGGTGGCGCCCGGGTCCGGATCCATTGCCTCACCACCGGAACACCCGGCCCCGACGGCACGAAGGAACGACGGAAGGAATGCATGGCCGCCGGCGCCGTCCTGGGCGTGGACGCGGACGACTACACCTTCTCGGCCATCCCCGACACCCGGTTCGTAGAGCACCGCGGGCAGATCAACGCCGACCTGTTCGACATGTTCCACCGGGCACGCCCGGACATCGTCTACACCCACTTCCCCGACGACCAACACCTCGACCACGTCACCACCGCGCAGGAGGTCACCACGGTCGCCCTGCGCGAGGCCGACAACCTGCGCTACTTCCGTTCGCCCTACAGCATCGGATTCGAACCCACCCGATTGTTCGTGGGAAACCGGGAACTCCTTGACACCAAGACGGCGGCCCTGAAGTGCTTCGCCTCGCAACGGCAACTCGACATGGACGTCTACCGAAAGCTGGCGGAAGTCGCCTATCGGCAACACGTCCACCACCGCGTGGTCGAACGCTTCCCACCGGGGGCCGACTGCGCCGAACTCTTCCGCACCGCGAGAGACATCGAGTTCGCGAGCCGGCCGGACCGAGGCATCCCCACCACAAGCCGGTGAGAACCGCCACCCCTGGGAGGCATCGCGGATGAGCGAGGAATCTCCTCACACGAATCACTTGAACTGGGGGGACCTCCCCGCTCGTTCACGATCCGCCATCGAGTCGTTGGTGGGTCGTGTCGGCACTGCCGTCCCCGACGACGCAGGCCTCAACGCACACCTCGCATCCACCCTGCACGTACCCGGAGGAAAGGTATTCATCAAGGGATTGCCCAGCAACCACAAGACCGCGTACAGGCAGAACAACGAAGCGACCATAGGGCCGAGTGTTCGCGAAATCTCACCCACGGTGCTCCATCACGGCGATACGGGCGAGTGGAATTTCCTCGTCTTCGAGCACTTCGAGGGCAGGCATGCAAACCTGGCCCCCGAATCCCCGGACCTGGTCGCGATCCCGTCGATGCTGCACAAGCTGCTCGCCACGGCAGAGCACGACACCTCCGTTTCGCTGCCGGTCGAGGAAAGATGGGCTCGATTCGGAGACGGCCTGAATCTGAGCCTGCTGGCAGGAGACTGCCTCGTGCACACCGACCTCAACAAGCGGAACATCCTGATGGGAAAGACCCGATCCGTCCTGGTGGACTGGTCGTTGCCCGGCAGGGGGGCTTCGTGGCTCAATGTGGCCTTCATGATCTCGTCGCTCATCAGTGAAGGTTGTTCTCCGGCGCAAGCGGAGCGCTGGGCACAAGATTTCTTCGAAGAATGGAGACGGACGGACTCCGCTGCGATAGACACCTTCGTCCAGGCTCTCCTTCGTCGTCGCGAGGAGCAAGCCGTGATGTGTTCCGAGCCGCGAAGGGCGGAAAGACGCAGATTGGCGCAGCTCGCTCAACAATGGCTCCAACACAGGGGACAGGCCCCCTGAGCGGCTCGACATGGCCGAGCGGCGATGCGTCGGAGCGTTCGGTGAGGAACCGCTCCGGCGCGCCGTACTGGGGGACCCGACGGAGACGAGTCGGGCGCGCCGCCGGCCCAGGAGCGCTCGTAGCCGCTCAGGACGACGGCAATCATGTGGGGTCAAGCCTTCCCCGGGCGCTGTGCGTTCCGGTGGCCATCACCGGACGCTGCGCGCCGTCCCAGGCACGCCTGGACCACGACCGGCGGCATCGGACCTCGGGTGAGGCGAGCACACGGCCCTGCGGCGCCGACGCGTGGAGGAGCAGGCCGAGCCGGTCGCCGGCGTAGAGCGGCGGGAAGGCGAACGCGCCGGTCCGACATGATGTCCGGCGGATTCGAACCGAGGGGGGACCGATGATCCCGAGCACGGTGCAGACGATGGCGAGCTGGTCGGACCGGGTTGCGCTGGCGGACGCCGACGCGCCCAGGTTCCCGGGGGTCTACCTCGCCAAGCAGGGCCCGGACGGTCGGCTGGTGTACGTGGGATACGGCGGAGAGCGTCGGGGAAAGGGCATCCGTGGCCGACTCGACATGTACATCCGTCTCGGCGGCCTGGCCACGGGCCTGGGCCGGGCAGTCACCATGCGCTGGCAGACCTCGGTTGGGTGCGTGAACGGACCGCACGGATAGAGGCGGGGCGCCCCGAGACCGCTCTGGAATGGGGACGCGCCGCGATGGAGTGGGCGGACGTACACATCTGCTGGACGGACACCGTAGATGGGACAGCCGCTCGACAACTGGAGAAGCGGATCCTCCGCTCGTTGGAGGGGAGCGGACTGTGGAACAGGTGACGACGACTTTGTCTCGACGGTTCGGAGCCGGATTCGCTGCGGGTGACTTCGTCGGCCCAGGCCCGAGTGCGACCCGGTAGAGGATGATCGGTGCGGTGACGCACAGCGAGTAGCCCTGTCTGCGGCGGATGGCCCACTCTGCGCGGATCGCGTCGTCGGGCATCTCCGCACGAACGGCTGCGAACGGGCGTCCAGCGAAGAAACGAAGCTGTGGGTCGGCTCACGTCGAAAGGCGCGGACCGCAGCCCCGTGATCGGGGAGGTCGGGGGCCAAGCGAATGCTGGGGCTGGGTATGGGAGGACGCTGCGGCACCGGTCGCGACGATCCGGCGGGTCGTCGAGCCGGGTGGGTACAGCTCGCCTACGCGGCCGTTCACGAGTTGCGTGTGACCTGGGACGAGTGGCCGCATGCGCGTTCGATTTCCCGCGCGGCGAGTGATCGTTTCCATCGAATCAACGAAGGCCTGTCGTGCCGCATCCGCTTGCCGACCGAACACTCCGGGCTGCTTCATGCCTCGCTCGCACCGCTCCCCGGGTGAGTCGATGCCGCTCGGGAATATCGCGCTCGGACTGCTTCCACGATGTCGTGCTCGTTGGTCACTCCGGGTTGAACGGCCACCATCCAAGACGTGCTGTCGAACGCCTCGAGCACCACCAGGCAGGTGGAGAAGTCGTCGACGCCGAGTTCGGCAGCGACCAGTTGCTCGACCGACCGCACCGCGACGACGAGAAGGAAGTGATTCCACTCGAGGCCCGTGGCGAATGCCTTCAGCTCGGGCCAGCGCAGAACGAGGCCCGTCGGGCTCGCGTGGACCAGTTCCTCGAATGCGTCGACGCTCATGCCGTTCGGCATGATGCCCGTTCCATCGCATTCCAGGATGCTCCAGACCCAGTCGTTGTCCGGAATCAAGGGCAACAGGTCCGCCAAACGGACGTAGTAGTCCGGGCCTTGCAGTCGAAATGTCGTCGAGTCCATCACCGAGAAGCCGTTCCGCTCGTACCGACTGGCTCTTGCGCTCGCTCGCCCGGGGCTCGTGACTACACCCGGTCTGCCGTGGGCGGTGCTTCACGACTGCCGCGCGGATCCGCCGCCGCGCCCGGTGCAAAGCCGGTCCGGTCGGATCCGACTGTCGGTCGTCATGGTAAGTCCCCAGTCCGAAAGGCACACTGGCGAAGGCCCGGCCCACGAAGGGCGGGGCCGCTCAACACCACCAGGTTGATCGCCGCGCCCCGGAACCGCCGCCCGCCCGCCTCGCCGTGTCGCGCCGCCGCCTTCCGCACCTCGCCCCCAACGGTCCATGTGCGCCGGGAACCGCGAGCACAGCGCACGAAAGCATTCGATCGCTGTGGAAAACGTGCCTTTCGTACACGCCGGGCACTGCGACGGGCGATCATGTGCGCATCCCGGGCGGGACCGTCCCCGTCCACAGCACGCCGAGCAAAGGAGTCACCGAATGGCGTCGTCAGTGCAGGAACTGCGCGTGGTGCTGGAGCGCGAGATTGAGGAACTCGCCGTACGCCGCGAGGAATTGGAGACCGAACTCGCCGAGGTGGAGCGACAACTCGAAGCCCGCCGCAACGCCGTCGCCCACCTTGCCCACATCCGACCCCTTCCCCTGCCCCACCCGCGCGCGGAGACCGTGCCGCCAACGCCGACGGACGACACCCCGCCCGCGGACGGCGCGGCAGGCACTGCCCACGCCGCGAACGCGGGACACACCGGCGCCCGCAGACGCCGCGAGGCCGCGCCGCGAGGACGGGCCGCGGCGCCCGCCCCGTCGGGATCCCCGACCGCGACGAAGACCACCCGCGCGAAGAGCACGCGTCCCGGTCCCGCCAAGAGCGTTCCCGCGCCGGCCGGCGGGGGCCGGGTCCGTACCCGGCTGCGCGACGAACTCGCCGCACTCCTGGCGAAGGCCGGGCAACCGATGAACGTGCGCCAACTCACCGAGGCCCTGGGCGAGCAGCCCACCAAGAGCCGCCTGGAGAGCGTACGCACCTCCACCGAGGGCCTGGTCAAGGCCGGACGCGCCGCCAAGGCCGGACGCGGCCTGTTCACCGCCACCGGCTGACCCGACGCGCCGGGGGCCGCCCGCGCCGCATCCGCGGGTACGGACAACGCGGTGATCGAGCGGACGGGGAACGGGCCGGCGCCGTTGTCGGTGCGGGCGGCTACATTCTCCGGTGCCGCCGGAGACTTGCCCCCCAACCAGGTCCGGCGGTGTGAGAACGGTCCGCCGCCCCCATGCGCACCCCTTGGCGGACGGCGGCCCGTCCGCTCCCGACACGGGGCATGTCACCCTCGGCCTGCGGGAGCGGCCACACAGGAAGGGAATGTCGGCCGTGGCACTCGGGGGGCACGAAGGTCCAGGGCCGGCCCAGAGCCCCGACGACGGCGACGCACACCGCCGATGCGCCCTCACCGCACCCACGGTCCAGGAGTTTCAGCATGACCCGCCAGGAATTGATCGACCTCGTCCAGCGCGTCATGGACGTGCAGGTGGGCAGCGAGGAAGAACATACGGCGTTGGTCGAATTACTACAGACCAACATCACCGATCCGCATGTCACGAACTACGTCTTCAGCCCACGATACGACGAAATGACCGCGGAGCAGGTCGTGGACAAAGCGCTCGCCTACCAACCGATCGCCCTTTGGAACCACGAACGTTCGTGATGGTCGGATTGCTCTTGGGCCCGAGAATCCGAGGGTACGGGGTGGCGCGGCCGAAGCCGTGGGACGTCGACGACGAACTCGCCCAGGACACTCGGGCGGACCACCTCGCGGCCCGAGAAGCGGTCGACGCGTCGTCGGACCCTCCACATCCGGACTGACGACTACCACAACCCGGACCGTGCCGACCCGCTGACCATCGCCCGTCTTGAACCGGCACGCCGCTCTGGGCTGTTGGGGTGAGTGGCGGCGGGCCGGTTGCCGACACCACCGGCCGGCCTCGTAGGCCCGCGTCACCGCGGCGACCCCACGCTCGAGCATCGCCCAGCCCCGGTCGTCCGCAGCGAGCCCGCCGCAGTCGCGGCCGGGGCGGCAGCCACGGGCGGAGAACTGCGCCCGGATCACCGGAGGTCCGTGTTGGGAGCGGTCCTCCCGCCAACCGGTGCTGGTTCGCCCCGTTCGGGCAGATCGCGTGTCGGTGATCCCGGTCGACGGTGAAGGCGTTCTGCCCATAGGCCGCCTCGCCCCGCAGCCCGGGGCCCGGGGCCGGACGGGATCGGCCCGCCTAGCGTGCCCGACCCTCCCGGGTCGCCGGGACCCTGCACAGCATGAACATCAGGCGACGGCCCCGCGACGGGAGACGCGGCAGTCGCCGCGAACTCGTCGGGTCGGTAGGCCGGTCGGGTCGGCCCGTGTCCCGGCCGCCACTGCGGCGGTCTCGGCTCGTCGACCGGGTGTGGCCCGCGTCCCCCCGTCGTGCGGTCGCGACCCGGGCCCGCCGACATCCCCCGATCGGCGGGCCCACCCCGAGTGGACCGGATGACGTTTCAGGTGATCGAGGTCGACCTCACCGCCCGCGGTCCACGTCTGCGGCGTGGCCGCACCGTGCCGAGGGCGCCGACCCGCTCGGACCCGCCGGTTGCCGCGCGGATGTGCCTGCGGCCGTCTTCCCGAAGATCCAAGCCGAGGTGTCGGCCCGCATGTGCGGGGATCGTTCCCACCTCGAACCACATCGCCGCGATGGGCCGGGCCGGTGTGCGGCAGCGGTTCATCGCCCCGAGCCCGTACCACCGTCGATGGCGGTACGTTGGTGGGCAATCACGTTCGGTGCGCGTTCCGGGGGGTCGCATGACGGTGGATTTCGAGGCGAGTTTCGATCGTCTCGTGATTACCTCGCAGGGGTTCAACACGCTGCGGGAACAGGTGGACACGATCGCGAACGGTCTGGCGCACGACCTGGGCCCTTCGGCGGGGATGGCCGGTGACGACGGCGCGGGCAACGCCTTCGCGAAGGTCTACCAGCCGGCCGCCGCGGAGACGGTCGACCAGATCGCGTTCGCCGCGTCGGTGATGGGCTCCACCTCGGCCACCGTCATGCGCGCGGCCGCGAACTACCTGGCCACCGAGGACGCGATCGCCGCCGCCATGATGCGTGAACATCCCATCGACACGGCCATCGACGCCCTGCGCGGACCCGCGGCCGATCCCTGCAACTCCACCGGGCGCGGCCGTGACCTCCCGCACATCGTCGACGAACAGGGCACCGTCGAGCGGGTCGTCAACCCCTCCCACGGTAACCGCGGCAAACTCTCCTCCGCCCGCGGCAGCTGGAGCTCGGCCGCGTCCCTGCTCGACGAGGTCCTCGCCCAGGCACAACAAGGAGCCCGGAGCCTGCTCGCCGAATGCCGCGGCCCGGCCATGGACCAATTCGACACCCACTTCAAGCTGTTCGTCGGCTACCAGGGCGCACCGGGCGAGCCCACCGAGTGCGCGCCCCTGATCGCCAACCTCGCCGCGGCCTGCCGTCAGATAGCCCACGCCTGCGAGCGGTACTCCTCCCACGTCAAGAAGGACCAGAGCGAGATCCACTTCCCGCCACGCCTGTTCGGCGGCGACGACGACCTGAAGAACGCAGTCCTGTCCGACCCGGCGATCCGCGCCCTGGGCGACCTGCCGCCGATCCTGAACGCCTCCAGGTCGCGCGTCACCCTGCCCCGACCCGACGGCGGCACCACCCCGCTCATCCCCGGCATCCCCCCGATCCCGCCACTGATCCCCGTCCCGGTCGCGCCCGTACCCGTCGCCCTGACCTCGCTTGCGACCACCACGCGCCATGTCGGCTTCGCGGGCCTGTTCACCGGCACCTTCGGCGTCCCCGACCCCGTCGACCCCGCCCTCGTCACCCCACCCCTGCCGCCGCCGCCGGGCACCAAACTCCTCACGCCCGCCCAACGCGCCGAGTTCACGAAGTGGCAAACAAGCCTCAACAGCCACCATTTCGCGAACCACCGCGACGAGAAGGACCCCGACAACGCCTACCAACGACGCACCGCCGGCTACCCCGAGTACGACCTTCCGACCTCGGACGGGCAAATCCAGGCCGACGGACTCCGCCCGGAAGACGGCGCCATCGTCGAGGCCAAACACGTCCGCAACCCCGAGAACACGTGCCGCACCGAAACCGTCCTCCGAGACGCGGAACAGCGCGACCTCCGCCCCTGGGAAGAGAAGATCTTCAGGGACGACAAAGACGAGATGGCGCGATACGCCGACGCCGTGACCGAGTCCAAGGGACACCTCACCACCGTCGAACTCCACACCAACAACCCGGCCAGCGTCGCCTACTGGCAGATACTCATGGCCCGCAACCACACCCCGGGCCAAGTCCTCCTCACCCCTTGAACCGCCACTCACACCAGGAACCCACCATGTCCGACCCCACCCGCTACGCAACCCGCTGGTTCATCAGTCCCGCCCGCGACCAACCCTGGATCATGACCGCCGACGCCGTGATCGCCGCGATCGCGGATCGACCCGGCGCACACCACAAGCAACGCGACGACGCGCAGATCAACTTCGGATTCCGTGTTCAGGAATGGCCCTTCCAGGGTTTCTACGAACTCGACACCGGCACGCTGCACATCGGCACGACCGACGCGCGCGCCGCCGCCGAACTCCTCACCACGTGGTTCCTCCCGCTCCTGCCCAAGGACACCCACGTCGTCTTCAACACCGAGGACGGCGTCGAGAACGGCTACGGCGACATCGACTTCGACATCCCCCGCAACGCGGGCCTGGGCCCGGTGTACCGCGCCCTGACCGACCACCTCACCCGCGTCTGGACACCCCGCGAACCCTCGTGAACGCCGGCACACCCGGTCGCGGAATCGGCCTTCCGGTGTCGACGCGGAGGAACAGCCGTCGGGGCGTGGCCGCGGTGGTCCGGTATCCATACGGACGCAGGGCATCGCCGCCCGGCCACGAAACGGCCGCAGGGGACATGCGGGTGCGGGGTACAGGCGTTCCTCGTGCAGCGGGGCGAGGCCGCCGTCGTCGTCCGGCGCCCGGACCCGCCGTCCGTGGTGGGCGGTGTACGAGTCCTCGGATGCCTTCAGTTGATGCGGGAACGCCGCACGTACCGCGCGGCGTTCGCAGCGCACGGCCTCGGAGGCCGTTGTGTGTTCGTTGTCCGCGTCGCCCGGCAGAAACGGGAAGACTTCCCGGAGCAGCGTTTTCCGCCGTCCTTCGGTCCGGGGCGCCGCCTGCGGGTCGGGGGGATGCGGGCGTTCGAGCGCTTGGGTAGGTTCAGTTCATGGAATCTGCCGTTGCCGGAACCACCGCGGCCTGTACCTGCCGGGCGAAGGACGACATCTGCCAGGAATGTCGAGGCGAGGGTTGGCTGGCGCCGCCGCCCGAGGAGGAGGTGCGGCTGCCTTCCGACTCCTCCAGGTGCGTGCCCTGTGGCGGATGGGGAGGCCACCGGCTGCCTCACGCCCGGACATGCCCGGTGATGGAGAGGCACGCCGGCCTTCGGTACTACGCGCCCCAGCTCATGATGACCTCCGACCGGGGAACCGTGTACAGCCTCAGCCCGATGCGGTCGGCCGCGGACCACCTGCGTGCAGAGGTTCGACTTCGGGCCCCGGCCCGGCTAGTTCGCCTCTGGTCGCGCTCGTCGCGGCTACAGGACGACGCGCGTCGAACCCCAGGATGCGGTGCCGGCGCGATCTTCTGCCGTGTGATCCCGCCTCAGTCCACCGGCCGTAGCAGTTGACCGCCTCTGGCCGGAGCGGTGATGGCGTCCTTGGTGCCCACGCTCTCGTAGGGCTGCCATGTCGTCTCGTCATGTTGGCGCTCCATCCGGGCAGGATGGTCAGTGCCACGAGGCGTGCCAGGGGATCTCGATGGGTCGGTGCCGCCCCTCGGAGACCGGGCAGAGTTCGCCGTCCGCGTCGCCCGGCAGAAACGGGCGCTGGTCCTGACGCAGTACTGGCTGCACTGGGTTGCCCACCGGGTGGGGCCGTTGTACCCGGTGAACCAGGAGCAGGCCTTCGACTGCCGGGACCGCCTGTTCGACCTTGCCGTCGCCGCCGTCGCGCGCGGCCCGCGCACCTGCATCGACGCGGTCGCGTTCACCGCCGACCTGACGACGTCCTGCCGCGCCCACACCCTGGATCCGCTCCCCGACTACGTCCACGGCCCCGACGCCCGGGCGGTGGGCATCCGCCTGATCGCGCACCCCCACCCCAACGGATGTGTCGGTGTCGAGGCCGGCGACCTTGACGAACTCCACACCGTCCTGGGCATCGTGGCCCGATACGGCGGCACCGTGCGCCTGACGACGACCGACCCGGGCCTGCCCCGGATGGCGCCGATCGCGGAGTCGGTGTACGTCGTGCACTTCGACCTGCGCGCCGAACTCGTCGAGGACGATCGCGCCCGCGAGATCACCGCCCTCGACCGCCTCGTCGACAACTGACCCCACCAGCCGTCCGACCCGCCAACAAGGCCGCTTACGTTCAAGGCGATGGCGTCGGGCTCTGCCCCTGTGGGCTTGCCCGATGGTGCGTCCGGACCTGTCGGCGGGGGCCGGTACGGTCACGCTTGGTCGTCGGAGACCTTGCCTCCCCATCCGGGTTCGACGGCCTTGATCGGCCCGCCGACCGGTGCACGTCTGGCTGGCGGGCCGACCGGCGTAGCGGACGTGGCCCGGACGGGGGTTGGGCCTCGTCCGGTGCGCAGCCCCGAGCGCCTGCCACCCGGACGTACGGGTCGGGCCCTGGAACGAGCTGGGTGTTCCGAACGGCCACGTACGTATCCGTACCTCCTGCCGGGTTCAAGCCGACAGGAGGTCGTACAGCTCCCGCACTGCGCTCTCGGGATGGTGTCGGGCGGGGATGGAGCGGTACAGGTCGAGCCCGCGGTGGTGGACGAGCCCGGTGCGGTAGGCCGCGGGGAGGTCGGCCAGGACGGTGGTGGCGCGCCGGCATGCCTGTTCGGTGTCGCCGTCGTGGTGGTCGCAGGCGGCCGCGTCGAGGGTCAACAGGGAGCGGGTCATGGTGCTGGTCGGCGCGGACAGCTCCAATCCCCGCTGTTGGCTTTCGCGTGCGCGACGGGTGTCGCCGAGCGCGGTGAGCGCGTGGGACAGGTGCATGTGGTGTTTCTGTTCGCCGTGGGTCAGCCAGGTGTCCGCTCGTGCGCCGGTGTCGAGGCGTTCCATCAGGGCGTCGGCGTCCGCGACCGCGCGGCGGGCCTGTTCGCTTTGGTGGGCCAGGGCGTGGGCGCGGGCGGTGACGGCGGCGGCCAGGGTCGCCGCCGGGGTGGCTCGGTTCCCGGCGGCCCGTCGGGCCTGCTCGGCGAGGGCCGCCGCAGTTCGGGGGGCGCCGTAGTTGAGCGGAACCATCGCTTCGCGCGCGAGGGTCCACGCGAGGAGGTCGTCGTCGCGGGACTCTCTCGCGGCGGTGGAGGCTGTGGCGAACCAGGCGCGGGCGTCCTTGCGGGCGCCGAGGTCGTGCAGCACGATCGCGACCATCCCGGCCATCTGCCCGGCGGTGCGGCACACCCGGATCCGGGCGGCCACCGGCTGCGGGGCGTCGAGCAGTGGCCGGAGCCGGGCGAAGTCCCCGGCGAGGTTGGCCAGGACGCGGGTCGGGACCTGGCCGTGGTAGCCGTAGCCGTACGTCTCGGCGGCGGCCTCCAGGTCGGAGAGTTCGGCAGGGGCGGTGTCGGCGGCGAGGGCGAGGTCCAGCGAGGCCCGGGTGTCGGTGAGGGCGCCGAGCGCGGTTGCGGTGAGGCCGGTGGCGAGCGCGCCGCGCAGGAGGTGGCGGCGGTTCACGGGGTCGTCTCCATCGTCGGACTCCGGTGGGGGCGTGGGGGAATGGTTCTCCCAGGGTCGCGCAGCGAGCCCCAGAAAGGCACCGGGAAGACGAAGCGCGTCCGCGACGCGCTCGATGGTCTCCAACGCGGTCACCGTCGCCTCGCCCCGCGCGATCTTGGAGACGCGTTCGGCTTTCATCCCGCACGACTCGCCGATCCGGTAGAAGCTGATCCCGTTCTCGTGCGCCATGGCGAACACCGTCGCGAAGCAACGGCTGCGCAGCGCACCGACGAAGGCCGGGTCGCTCAGTAATCGGTGCGGAACCTGGGCCGGTGACGGCAAGTCATCCATGCGAGTCCCCCTTTGTGGTCACAGCGTGACAAAGCGTTGTTCCCGGACGCTACCCCCACGGTGTGACCCCCGTGGTGGGACTTACCGGACACGGTGGCCCCGGCTTCACTGGCGGATGTCACAGGCCGAGTCGATCCGGCCGCCGATCCCCCATCCCTTGGAGGAGTCATGGAGTCCAAGTCCCAGGTCGCCGCTGCCGACACCGAGCTGCCGGCGGAGGAGACCGAGAGGATCACCGGGGCCGTCGTGGTCGCCGTCGACGTCGAGGACGAGGAGTAGTCCCCTCCCGTCTTCGCGTCCGATCCCCGGGCGCCCTTCCCCGCGTGGACCTGCGCCCGGGGAGGGGCGCCTTTCGTGCCCCGTTGGAGGTCGCAGTGATTCATGTGTTCGTCGGCCCGACGCTGCCCCGGTCCGAACCCAGCCTCGCCGCACCGGGAGTGAGGGTGTGGCCGCCGATCCGCCACGGAGACCTGTTCGACGCCGCCATCCGCGCCGGCGACACCGTGGTGATCGTCGACGGGGTGTACCACCAGGCCCCGGCGCTGCGCCACAAGGAGATCCTGGCCGCGATGGCCCGCGGGGTACGGATGATCGGGGCCGCGAGCATCGGCGCGCTGCGCGCGGCCGAACTCGCGCCGTTCGGGATGCTCGGCGTCGGCGCCGTCTACACCGCCTACGCCCGAGGTGAGATCACGAGCGACGACGAGGTCGCCGTCGGCCAGGCCCCCGACGGCGAATTCGACGCGTTGACCTGGCCGTTGGTCAACCTCCGGCACGTCCTGGGGCTGGCCCGCTCCGCCGGGATCCTCGACGACGACAGGGCGGCCGGACTGCTGGCGACGCTGCGCGCCGTCTACTACCCGCAGCGCACCACCGCCGCCGTGCGGGCCGTCTGCCGCCGCCGGAACGAGACCCGGTTCTCCGCCTGGCTGGCCGAACGGTGTGCGCAGGACCGACACTTCGGTGACCTCAAGCGCGCCGACGCGGTCGCGGCCGTGCGTGTCGCTCTCGACGGCCGGGCGTCGAGGATCGATGTTCGGTCGGTGCCTTCGGTGCCTTCGGTGCGGGGGTCGACGTATTTCCGGCGCTGGTCCAACGCGTTCGCCCGGGCCCGCGTCGACGGGCTGGAGTTGTCCACCGAGGACCGCCTCGTCTACCAGCAGGTGTTCGACCCGGCGTTCCACCGGACGTGGACGGCCTTCCTCGAACACCGCTCCCTTCACCCGGCCGACGGCGGGCCGGGCCGGCCGCTGACGGAGCGCCTGGTCCGGGCCGGCTGCGGTGACCTGCCGGCCGACCGCCTGTTCCACCCGACGGTGGACCTGCGGGACGAGGCGACCGTGGCGCTGTTGCTGGCCGGCGAGACCGAAGGCGACCGCCGAGCGGTCGCCCGTTACGCGGACGCCCTCGGACGCGCCCGTCGCGACCGGCCCGGGTTCTCGGCCGCCGCGGTGCGTGACGACCTCACGCACGATCTCCTGCTGCGGGTGTGGAAGTGCCCCGGGCTGCGCTTCGACGAGGAGGCGTCCGCGCGCGGGCTGTCCTGCGGGTCGCGCGCCGTCGAGGCGGCCAAGCGGCTGGTGCCCGGATTTCTGGAAGAGACGAACGAACGGATGGGGGCGTCCTGTGACGGGCGTTGACGACGTGGTGGCGCTGCCGGGTACGGTGCGCGCCCGCACTCCCGAGGCCACGTGGGCGGCCGTGGCCGGACACCTGGCCGACTACGGCATCACCCGGGTCGCGGACCTGACCGGTCTCGACTGTGTCGGGTTGCCGGTCTGGGCGGCGATCCGGCCCGCCTCGCTGACCCTGAGCACCGCCCAGGGCAAGGGCGCCACCGACCTGCTGGCGAAACTGTCGGCGGTGATGGAGGCGATCGAACTGTGGCACGTCGAACAGCCCCTGCCCGTCGCCGCCCACGGTCCGGCCGTCGATGTCGCCCCCGACTGCCCGGTGACCGCGCTGCCGCTGACCGCCCCCCACCTCGAGCACACCCTGGCCCGGATGGTGTGGGACTGGACGCCGGGCACAGGTCTGCTCGGCGGCAAGACGCTCCTGCTGCCGGCCGATCTCGTCCGCCGCCGGGTACAGAGGTCGGAGTGGAGCCCGGACGTGCTGCGCGCGACCAGCACCGGTCTGGCGTGCGGGAACACGCGGGACGAGGCGCTGCTGCACGCCCTGTTCGAGGTCGTCGAGCGCGATGTACTGCACCGGGATGCCGCAGCCGCCGGACGGCACAGGACGCGCGTCTGCCCCGCGTCGGTCGACGACCCCCACGGCCGGGAGGTGATCGACCGGCTCCTCGCCGCGGGCATGGAACTCGAACTTGCCCTGGTGCACGGGCCGTTCCACCTGCCGGTGTGTGTGGCCTACCTGTGGTCGGACGACCATCCGCTGATCTTCGCCGGCGGCGGATGCCACGGCGACCCGGCCATCGCGCTGACCCGGGCGCTGACCGAGGCAGCGCAATCGAGGGTTACCGCCATCGCCGGGACCCGCGACGACCTCCCCGGCGACACCGGCAGCTTCGACACCCCACCCGCACACCCGGCACAGACCAAAGACCTGGCCCCATGGCCCGAAACGGCCGCCCGCTTCACCCCGACCGGCGGCGGCTTCGCCGCACAGGCCGCCGACGTCGCGCGACGCCTGCACCACGTCACCGGACACGAACCGGTGGCCCTGGACCTGTCGGACGCGACCGGCCCGGTCCACGCCGTCCAGGTCGTCTGCCCCGGCACCCACTCACGGATCAGGAGGTCGATACCCCGATGAATACCGCCCGCACCACCACGGCTGAGCCTTCGCTCAACCTCGGCGACCGGCGACGCGCCCAGTACGACGCCTTCCATGCCGCCCGGGCCCGCACCGACCTGGCCACCCGCCTGTACGCGCAGGCGATGGGGGAGGACCACCCGACCGAGGTCGCCGCCTCCGGCTCGTGCGACATGCCCCTGCTAGGGCTGATGGCCGCGCGCCTGCGGATGCGCCCGGGCCGACTCCTGGTGGACGCCGGCTGCGGCACCGGCGGCATCGGCCTGTGGCTCGCCCGCGCCCTCGCCCTGCGCCTGGACGGCTTCGACTGCTCACCGATCGCCGTGGCCCGGGCCGGCGCACGTCGCCACGCCTTCCTCGGCGCCGGCGCCGACCGCGCCCTCTTCCGCGTCGCGGAACTGGAGGACACCGGCCTGCCCGACGCCGCTGCCGGCGGCATCGTGTGCGTGGACGCCCTCGGTCGCGCCTGCGGCCGGGACGCGGTGCTGCGCGAGCTCGCCCGCGTCCTCGCCCCGGGGAGCCGCCTACTGCTGACCCGGTCGTCGCGGCGCGGCGCCGAACCGGCCTGGTGGCCGCAGGCCCGCTCCGCGGGGCTCGAGGTGGAGCACGTGGACGAGCGCCCCGACGAGCCCGCGATGTGGGAGCGGCTGTACCGGCTGTGGATCACCCACGCCGACGAACTGCGGCACGAGCTGGGCGAGACCCAGACGCGCAACATGCTGAGCGAGGCACACCGGATGCTGCCCACGCTGCCCGATCGCCGCGCCGTCCTGCTGACCCTGCGGCGCCCCGCCACCGCCCCGGCGACACCCGGCGCGGCCGATACGATGACCGGACCCCGCGATCCCGGCAACAGGGACGCGTCCGACGAGAGGACCCCGCAGTGAACCGGCCCCAGCCCGCCCGTGCGGCGGTGTTCTCGGCCGGGTCCTGGGGGACCGCCGTCGCCAAGATCATGGCCGACGCCGGCTGCGACGTCGTGATCCACGCCCGCCGGGCCGAGATCGCCGACGCGATCAACACGACCCACCGCAATCCCGACTACCACGCGGACGTCGAACTCCCCGCGGCGTTGACGGCCACGACGCACCCGGCCGCCGCGTTGGATGGCGCGGACTTCCTCGTGCTCTCCATCCCCGCCCAGTCCCTGCGCGCGAACCTGACCGCGTGGGCGCCGCACATCGGGCCCGACACCGTGATCGTGTCGCTGATGAAGGGCATCGAACTGGGCTCCGGGCTGCGCGCGAGCCAGGTGATCGGCCAGGCGACCGGCGTACCCCCGGAGCGGATCGCGGTGCTCTCCGGCCCGAACCTCGCCCGCGAGATCATGGCCGGCCAACCCGCCGCCGCCACCATCGCCTGCCCCGACGAGGGCGCCGCACACCGCGTCCAACAGGCCTGCCACACCCCGTACTTCCGGCCCTACCGGGACACCGACGTGATCGGCTGCGAACTGGGCGGCGCGGTCAAGAACGTCATCGCCCTCGCGGTGGGCATCGCCACGGGCATGGGCCTGGGCCACAACGCCACCGCGATGCTCATCACCCGCGGCCTCGCCGAGACCACCCGCCTCGCCGTCGCCATGGGCGCCCACCCCGCCACCCTCGCCGGGCTCGCCGGCCTGGGCGACCTGGTCGCCACCTGCTCCTCACCCCTCTCCCGCAACCGCACCTTCGGCACCCACCTCGGGCAAGGCCTCACCGTCGCACAAGCCGTCGCCGCCACCCGCCAGACCACCGAAGGCGTCAAATCCGCCGAGGCGATCCAGGCCCTGGCTCACGCCCACCACGTCGAGATGCCCATCACGGACGTGGTCTGCGCCCTGCTGCACGAGAAAGTCACCCTCGACGAAGCGGTCGCGGCCCTGATGCAGCGGCCCCCCAAGCCCGAGCGCTGACACCCGGCGCCCGCCGCGCGGGCGCACCCCTTCTGCACCCTCCCGCTCCGGAGGCTCCGCATGCACGTGTCCCTGCCACCCGTTGCCCAGATCGCCGCGACACTCGCCCTGACGGCGTGGATGGTCACCGGCTTCACCCCGCTGCCCGGCCGCTGGATGCGGTGGAAGATGTTCTG
Source organism: Embleya sp. NBC_00896 (assembly GCF_045207785.1). Classification (NCBI taxonomy): domain Bacteria; kingdom Bacillati; phylum Actinomycetota; class Actinomycetes; order Kitasatosporales; family Streptomycetaceae; genus Embleya; species Embleya sp. NBC_00896. The sequence goes on along the minus strand of NZ_CP108778.1, from coordinate 83,196 downwards.
TCGCGCCACCTTCACGATCATCGAACTCACCGGCACCAAGAACGGCCACACCGAACCGGTGAACGTCTACGACCACCTCTCCCCGGGCTCGTTCATCCTCGGCCCGCCCCAACTCCAGGCGATCATCGACCACCTGGTCCGCACAGGCCGGTACGACCGGATCGACGGACACGGCCGCGTCCTGTCCGCGAGCGGCGAGCAACACGTGGAGGTGACCCGCAGCCGTGTGGTTCTTTGACGCCCTCGCCTCCGGCTTCCACCACCCCACCGACCCCGGACGACTCCAACTCTTCCGCATCGTCTACGGCACCGTGCTCGCCCTTCGATTCACCCTCTCCCTCGGCCAGGGCGGCTGGCACCGCTTCACCCCCGGATCGCTCAGCGCCGACCTGGCCGACCAACGCCTCGGCCCCACCCGCGCGCGGTGGCTGACCACCGCCTACCGCCCCGCCCTCGTCGTCCGCATCGTCGCCGCCCTCGCCCTGGCCACCGGCCTCGCACCCCGCCTCGCCCTCGTGCTCGTCCTCGCCGGCGCAGCGATGGAACTTCTCTACCTCAAAAGCCCCAACGCCGTCCGCTACACCCTGCTCACCGGCACCTGCCTCCTCCTCGCCGGCGACCTCGGCACCGGCCTGCACATCGAGCACGACCCGAGCACCGCCAACACCTGGGCCCAATGCCTCCTCGTGCTGGTCACCATCGACATCTACTGGAACTCCGCCTGGCAGAAGATTCGTTCGCCGCAGTTCCGCTCGGGGCTGTACCTGGCGCAGTGGATCCACGTCTACGGCACGGTCAGGGCGCGGCTCCCCTACCGGCGCCAGTACGCCGTCCCCGGCCTCGTCCTGCGCCACGCGGGCAACCTCACCGACCGCGACGTCCGACTGTGGCGTCTGGTCGCGGCAGGCGCGATCACGCTGGAGATCGCCCTGCCCCTTGCCCTGCTCTTCCCGACGACCTGGCCGTACGCCGTCGCGGTCGGCATCGGAATGCACGCCGCCTTCACCTGCCTCAAGCCCCGCCAACTCATCACCTTCTCGGGGCTCACGGTCGGCACCTACCTCGGCTTCACCTCCTGAGCACAGCGGCGGGCAGCGTCAGTTCGACGCGTCGTCCAGGACGGGCGCCACCAGCGTCGCGAAGTCCTCCGGCGTGATGATCTCGATGCTCAGGGCCTCGGCCTTGGCGCGTTTGGAGCCGGCCTTGTCCCCAGCGACGACGAGGGTGGTCTTCGCGGAGACACTCGACGCGGCGCGGCCTCCGGCGCGTTCGATCAACTCGTTCATCTCGTTGCGGGACAGCGCCGCGAGCACACCGGTCATGGCACCGGTCACGACGACGGCCTGACCGGCCAACGGCAGCGGTCCCTGCGGGGCGGCAGGGTCGTCCGCCGCGTCCGAAGCCGTCGACTCTCCGGGGGTGACACCGGGTTCGGTCGTGTTCACGCCGGCGGCGACGAGTTTGTCCAACACCTCCGCCAGGTCGACGAGTTCGGCCACGATCACCGGGGCCTTGCCGTCACCGATGCCCTCGACCTGCGCCATCTCGACGACGTCCGCCGCCCGGATCGCGTCCATCGTCCCGAAATGGCGGGCGATGCGCCGCGACATGGATCGCCCGGTGCCTCGGATCCCCAGCGCGCACAGCACACGGCTCAACGGCCGGGACTTGGCGTCCTGGATCCCGGCGAGGAGTTTGTCCGCGCTCTTGTCGCCCATGCGCTCCAACGCGAGGAGTTGCTCGCGGGTGAGGGTGAACAGGTCGGCCACGTCGGCGACGGCGCCGGTGTCGACGAGCTGCGCCACGAGTCGGCCGCCGATGCCCTCGACGTCGAGCTGGTCGCGGCCGACCGCGTACAGGATCCCCGCGTGCAACCCGCACGCCCGCCCCTTGACGCACCGCCACCGCTGCTCGGTCGTGTCGATCCCGCCGCCGCACTGCGGACACACCGCGGGGAATTCGATCGGCGTCTCGTCCCCGGTGCGCACGTGCACCAGCGGGGCCTCGACCCGGGGGATGATGTCGCCGGCTTTGTAGACGCTGACCTGGTCGCCGATCATCAGCCCGCGGCGTTCGATGTCGGCGGGGTTGTGCAGGGTTTTGTTGGGGCCGGTGTTCTGTGGTGAGACGTTGCATGGGAGTCTCTCGGAGGTCTATACGCAACACCTCTGTTCTGGTGTAGCTCACGTGGCATGGCGTACATCAGTTGAGGGAGAGCACCACGTTGAGGGCGTTTGCTGTGACCCTGCCGTCTGGGCAGCGGTACTGGACGGTGTTGGACGGGGCGTTGGTCCCGGTGGCGGCTGCGGACCGGTATCTGCGGCACGTGCGGTTCGGGATGGGCAAGACGGAGTCGACGACGGAGACGTACGCGTACGGGCTCGCGCTGTTCCTGCGCTGGTGTCTGCGTACGGGTCGGGACTGGCGTACGGCGGCACCGGATTTGGGTCTGTTCATGACGTGGCTTCGGTACGCGCCCCGGGGCGTGTCGGGCCTGGAGCCGGCGTCGGGGGCGTCGTTGATGGTCGGGCCGGGGCGCAAGCCGGTACGCAGTGAGAAGCGGGTGAACGGGGTGCTGACCGCGGTGCGGGGGATGGTCGCGCACGCGGTGACGCATGGTGACGCCCCGCAGTGGGTGCTGCCGGTGCTGTTCGATCTTGCGTCGACTGAGGATCTGCCGGCTGTGGCCCGGGGCGAGGGTGCCGGGACGGGGCTGCGTTTGGGGGTGCGGCACCGGATGAAGGAGCCGAAGCGGCCGGTTGACCGGGCCAGCGATGAGGAGATTCTGGGTCTGCTGCGGGCCTGCCGGACGGCGCGGGACCGGATGATGCTGCTGTTCATGGGCCGTGGTGGTCTGCGGCGCGGTGAGCTGGTGGGGCTGCGGCGTGAGGACATCCACTTCCTGGTCAGCTCTGTGTCGCTGGGTTGTTCGGTGGCGGGGCCGCACTTGCATGTGGTGCGGCGGGAGCTGAACCCGAACGGTGCGTGGGCGAAGTCCCGGCGTGAGCGGGTGGTGCCGGTGGACCGGCTGCTGGTGCAGGCGCACGACCGTTACGCGATGGAACGCCTCGCCTGCCGGGCTGCGGAGGCGTGTGACTTCGTGCTGGTCAACCTGCAGCGCGAGCCCTTGGGGGCGCCGATGCCGCCGCGGGCGGTGAACGGGCTGCTGACGGCGCTGAGCGAGCGGGCGGGCCTGTCGCGCAGGGTTCGTCCGCATCAGCTGCGCCATGCCTTCGTCAGTAATGCGCGAGCGGCGGGGGCGGAGTGGGATGAGTTGTCGGAGCTGATGGGCCACGAGTCGCCCGAGTCCTTGGTTCCCTATATGCACCTGGATCCGCAGGTGTTGCGGGATGCCGTCGAGCGGGTTCCCTCGCCGCGGCTGCTGGTCACGGGTGGGGAGGGTCGGAAGTGACGATCACTACGTTGGGTGAAGCCGCGCGGCTCACTGACTCGGAGCCGGAGTTGGAGCGGCTGCGGACCCGTCTGGATCCGCAGTTCCTGGCGGAGGCCGGCTGGGACGAGGACCGCTTGGTGTTGATGATCCCGCCGGGTCACCCGCTGCTGGCCTGGACGCCGTGCGTCAACGCGGTGTGCTCGGCCAGCGCTACGCTGTTGTCGGGGCTGTGTCATGCCTGCCAGACACGGTGGAACCGGTCCGGACTGGCGTTCGCCGAGTTCTTGGGCAGCGTGGAGGCTGAGAAGAAGAAGCCGCGGCAGCGCTGCCACGTCCCTGACTGCACGCGGATGTGGGGCAGTTCGGTGTCGAAGCTGTGCGAGCCGCACCGCTCACGGTTCCGCAAGCTGGGACTGCCGATGGCGGAGTTCTTCGCTCACCCGCTGGTCAAGCCGATGCCGCCGCTGGGGATCTGCGGTGTGGTGGCGTGCACGCGAGAGCGGGAGCTGACGACGAGCCCGTACTGCCAGGCGCACATGACGAAGTGGAAGCGCCTGGTGCGCGACGGCGAGCCAGAGTCCGCGGACGAGACCCGCTGGGCCCGGACGGAGGCGCCGGCTCCGGCCACCCCCGGTGAGGTCCCGCTGATGGGGCTGTCCCCGCTGATGGTGGTCGAGGTGCTGTTCGCGTTGCAGGAGCGGATCGGACAGGAGGTGAAGGTCTCGCCGAAGAAGCTGCAGTCGACCGTCAACTGGATCCGCCGGCAGGAATTCCCGTCCCTGATGGACGTTCCTGACCGCGAGGAGAAAAGCAAGGAGAAGAACACCGCCGCCATTCATGCCCGGCTGCTGCGGGACCACGTGGTCCGCGCGCTGTTGGACCCAGAGGTTGAGCGGCGCAAGCCGGATCTCTGGGACGCCCGCGCGTGGGGTCACCGCGGAGTGCTGAACTTCACCGGCATCAGCCAGAAGTGGCTGCGTGAGGCGGTGATGATGTGGCTCGTGGATGAGTTGCCGCGTCACTACGGCAAGAGCGCCACCCGGTTTTTGCAGGCTCACGTCGGCGCGGTGGTGCGGCTGTCGAAGAGTCTGCGGGCCTTCCGCGAGGACGGCGGCGAGATCCGGACGGTGGTTGCACGGGCAGATATCGAGAACTTCCTCGGGCGGCTGAGTTTCCAGGTCGGCCAGGTGGACCACGAGATGACCGAGAACTTGAGGTGCAACACCCTGCGGATGCTTCGGAAGCTGCTGAACCGCACCCGGGCCCTGGGTGCCTCACGGCCGGGCGGGCCGATGGCGGGCGTCTCGGAGGACTTCGCGCTGCGGGAGTCGGACGTCCCCAAGGTGGACAAGCGTCGCAAGCCCCGGGACCTGCCGCTCGCGGTGATGCGGCAGGTCTGCGGACAACTGGACCGGCTGGAGAAGGAGGCATCGCGCGAGGTCCGGGTGGCCGTCGACATCATGATCGATACAGGGCGGCGTCCGGATGAGATCTGCAAACTGGAGTGGGACTGCCTGGCCACCGACTCGCGGGGGAAGCACGAGCTGATCTGGACGAACTTCAAGTGCAACAGGCTCGGCCTGCAGTTGCCGATAGCCCAGGCCACCGTCGAGGTGATCCGGGCCCAGCAGCAGCGGGTGCGGGAACGGTTTCCTGATACGCCGCTGTCGGAGCTGGTGCTGCTGCCGTCCTCGATCCGCAACCCGCGCGGCACGCGGTCGGTCGCCATGGGCACGGTCAATGACCGGCATTCGGAGTGGGTGGCCGCGATGCCGCCGATACTGCTGGACGACGGCAAGACCGAGTTCGACCGTTCCAAGGTGGTGATGTATGCCTATCGGCACAGTTATGCCCAGCGTCACGCGGACGCAGGGGTGCCGATCGACCAGCTCCGCAAGCTCATGGATCATGATCTTCTGGAGTCGACACGCCGGTATTACCGGGTGACGGAGGAGCGGACCCGCAAGGCCGTCGATACGGTCGCCCGGTTTCACTTCGACCGGCACGGGAACCGCATCTGGCGCGAGGCCCGGCAGCTGATGGAATCCGAGCATGTGCGCCGCGGCCTGGAGTCGGTACCGGTGGCGTTCGGCGGCTGCGGGGAGCCCTCCAATGTCCAGGCCGGCGGGGGCGAGTGCCCGATCCGGTTCCGGTGTCTGGGCTGCGACCACTTCGACACCGATGTGTCCTATCTGCCGGACTTGGAGCGATACCTGTCCGACCTGCTGCAGTCGCGGGAGCGGATCGCGGCGTTGACCACGGCGGATGAGTGGGCCAAGGCCGAGGCGATGCCGTCGCAGGAGGAGATCGGGCGGGTCCGCCGGCTGATCGCAAACGTGAAGGAGACCCTCGGCGACCTGGAGCCGGACCAACAGGACCAGGTGCAGGAGGCGATGGTGACGATCCGCAAGAGCCGGGCTGTCATGCTCGGGATGCCCAGCGTCGGGCAGCCGGTGCCGGACGTTCGACCGGAAAGGCCCTGACCGATGAGTAACCCCGGCTCCCGCCGCACCCAGGCGATGGTCCGCGGCCGGCAGGCCGACACCGAGCGCCGCCGGGCCCGCGTCGAGCAGGCCCTACGGGACCTGCAAAAGGCGGGCGAGGAGGTGTCGGTGACAGCGGTGGCCCGGCGGGCGAGGGTGGACCGCACCTTCCTCTACCGGCACCGTGACCTGCTGAGCGAAGTCCACATCGCTGAGCGGGCCCCCGCCGCAGATGCGGTCGGCGGGGCCGGGGTCTCACGGGCCTCACTGATGGCCGACCTGGCTGCGGCGAATGAGCGCAATGCCCGGCTGGCCGGTCGCATCGCCTTGCTGGAGGGCCGGCTGTCGCAGCTCATGGGCGAGCAGGTCTTCGCCGAGGCCGGACTTGGCGCCCCCGAGAGTACGGAGAAACTGCAGCAGCGCATCGTCCAGCTCGAACAGGACAATGCCGATGTGAGGCTGAAACTGGACGAAGCTCTGGAAGATCTGGAGGCTGCGCGGGCAGCCAACCGCGAGTTGACACGGGCGTTGAATCAGCCGGGCTGAGCGCGACCAGACCGCGACTGTCCATCAAAACGGTACGGCGCCCGCCCTGCGCGGACGGTTTCGTCGTGCTTCCTCGCAGGTGGGTGGCAGCTCCGGCGTCCGCATGGGGACGAAGGCGTCGGCGCCGCGATGTCCCTGGCCCATTCCGTGAAGTTGTGGCTGGGGAATTACGCGACGTTCCACAACATCTGCTTCGAGGAGGAAGCGGGCCAGGGGCTGAGGCCGCCGAAGGGACGCACCTGGGCACCGCGCGGGAAGACCCCGGTGATGCGGGTACGCGGCAGCAACCGGGGCCGGATCTCGGTCGCCGCGTGCTGTGCCTCAAGCCCGGCGCGCGGCCGCACTTGTTCTACCGACTGCACGTATGGCGGGGCCGCAAAGGCGAGCGCAGGAGCTTCGCCTGGCGGGACTATCGCGACCTGATCGTGCTCGCACACCACCAGCTCGGCACTCCCATTGTGTGGGTGCGGGACAACCTGAACGTCCACCTGGCTGGGGAGCTCGCCGAGTTCATCGCAGAGAACAAGAACTGGCTGACCGTGTTCCAGCTGCCCTCCTACGCGCCCGACCTCAACCCCATCGAAGGTGTGTGGTCGCTGGTCAAACGGTCGCTGGAGAACTTCGCCGCCGCCAACCTCGACCACCTGGCCCGCGTCATTAAACGCAAGCTGAAGAAGATCCAGTACCGCCCGCACCTGCTCGACGGCTGCCTCGCTGAGACCGGCCTGATCATCGAGACGCGATAACCGAACCAAGCCGCCTCGCGAATTCAACCTCAGCAACGCCGTCGCTGCGAAGCCGGGTATCGGCTCGCGCGAGACGCTACGCAAGTGGATCCGCCAGGACCAAGTCGACTCCAGCCAGCGTCCAGGAACCATGACGGAGGAATCCTATACGAGGCCAGAATCGTGATCATCCAGGAGGATCGCTTCTTTAGGAAAAGTCCTCATAATCGACCTCGGCTAGTTCCAGCGAGTATTGCGGCGAGTCGAACGGTTCGACTCCTCTGCGGTCTAGTTCAGCTCTGTGGAGGAAACGTTTGCGGATGCCCATCGAACGGAACAGCGGGGTGAGGTTTCCTCTGGCGAGGATCTGTGTAGCAATGTTTTGCGACTTGACAACTTCCAAACCAGACTCAGCAGCGGCCAGACCTACTGCGTCGACTGCACCGCTCAGTTCAACGGTGGAATCCTTTCCACCCGAGACGAGAATCGTCGCCCGCGCGGCGTGAACGACCTCGGTAACCACGATCAGTCCATCGTCCCATGTGCCGTCTTCATAGCGCCTAAAAATCTCGCTCTCGAGCGTTTTTGGGCTGCTGATGACCTCGCTTGCACACTCTTCCGCCCGGAAAAGCACGGCGCCTTCGCTTCCGAACTTCACCGTTAGTACCCCGCCCACTGCACCTGGATCAAGCGCTAGTGCTTCAGCACGGGACCTAGAGGAAATTTGAACCCCCTCCGTCGAGACGTAGTCGAAGGTTCCCGTCGCGCTTTCTCTTCGCGACCCGAACGGAAGGTTGTAGTCTTCCCATGAACCCAAGGAATCGTATGTATAGCCTGTGAGCCGACCAACGTCTCCAAGCCGAACAGTCACTGTGGGCAACCACGTCGCCGAGTACCCGAATCGCTCGCGCAGCTCTCTGGTGTATCTCGCCTGCACTGACATATGATCACCTGTTTTAGATTTAAGCTTGAGGTGGAAGGCCAGGACGGCCTGAACGAGGCCGTGACGCCGAGTGGTGCTGCACCGAATCTTGCGCAGGCGTCAAATCTTGAGGTGGCTATGGCCCATTCGCCGAACATGCAGATCCGGGCATGAGGTTTGAGGAACTCCCTCTCAAAGATTTATCAGAGGTAGAGGCTGAGCGGCATATTCTCTACCATTCCTTTGAAGTCCTTCGTGTGGCGCTGTGCAACTTCTCGGTATTTTTCATGCAGTACCTGGACAACATCGAAGGTCCTTTCCGGTGTGGCAAGCTCGGCACGACTCGCTGCGAGAAGAGTTCGCACGGTGTCGACCATTGCAGTGTTAAGGACGCTCCATAGCGGGATGCCGACCGCGCCCGCGCCCGCAGCAACGAATGCGCGCAGGAAACCGACTACGTCCCCTCCTCCAGTCTGCGCGGATTGGCCCGCGAGACAGGCTCCGACGATGGTCAGTTTGTTGCGCGGCAGTCGCAGACGCAGCGCGACGTCATACTGCGTCAGCAGCTCGTCGCCACCTAGTATCAAAGACGGTCCAAGCTGTCCGAACGACTTGTGATATTGGCCATGGCCAGCATAGAGAAAGAACTCCGGTTTAGATTCGTTGATCACTGCGACACCGTCCCAGTCGGCCTTAAAGACCTGAACTGGTTCCTTCAGCCGATGCGGCCGATCGCCGGCGATGACGATCTGCTCGGCCGGCCACCCACTATCAACCACTTCGTCGCCAATCGCTGGCACCCCGTCCTCATCGGGGTCGCTGGTTGCTGTTTCCTCGTCCGCCACAATGATCGCCGCAAGGTTATCGTCGGGCTCTACCGGCTGGCGCTTAAGTAGGTGGCGGCTCCTTCCGACGAAGGCAGTCGCGCTGACCGACTGCGACAACGGCACCATGGCGGCCAATGGCAGAGTGTTGGCCCCCGGAGGCGAAGCGATATGAAGAGGAAGGGAGAACAGCTCATCTACGGGGATGATCACCAGATGGGTCAGATTCCCTCCCGCGTTAGCCATCTCCCAGATTGGGGCGATGAGCAGGCTCCAGAGGTGTTCACTTTCGTGTTTCGTAGGCGGAAGGTTGATGTCCAAATCCCGGATTAGGGCCTCTATTTCCTCATACGGGATTCCTTTGACACAACTCAGCGCGCCACCTCGGAAAACGAACGCTCCCAGGTGGGTTGCCTTGCCAGGTCCGTAGCTGAAGTAGCGCACTACGCAGGTGCCTGGATTGTTCACTGCGAACATGCGGACCCTAAGACTAATCTCCGGGTCGTGTGGCGCACTCTCCAGCGGTTGGTGCAAGAACTGCTTCTCGAACTCGGTTTCGCGGGCGGCGAGAGTCTCGCGGAGCGCCTCCACTATCTCCGGGGTTGCCGCGCGTAGCCCGGCTCGGCGCAAGTGCCGCTGCCTGGAGCGCGTGATTCCGGCCTCCAGCTTGGTCGGTGGCCTCGCACCACCGGCTTTGGATGTGTCTTGGGGTTGCGGAGCGACGGCAGGTGGCGACGGACGGCCTAGTTGGGGCAGGTTCATGCTGGACAACAGGTCCAGCAACTCCCGCGCAGACGACTCCTCAGCGAGCGCGAAAGCTTGCTCGGTCGTGTTGCGACCTGGTGTGTCACCGTCTGTCAGAAGGTCTGCTACCCGTTCGAGAAAGTTCGGCCGGACCGCCACGGCGTAGGCGCGTTTGTAAGCAGGGGTCGCCACCACGCGGCGTATCGAACGCGCCATTTCAAATCGCCGTCTAATGGCCTCATCGACGAGGGAACTGTAGTAGCACGGATCTGACCTGCCCAAGCTGTCGCCGAGGTCCTTCACCAGCTCCTCAAAGAATCGGACCGTGAAACTTTGAAGATCGATGTCGAAGCCAGCGCTCTTGCCGCCTCTGGAGCCAACACCCAACTCTTCCAGAAGGTCACGGAGCATTTTGACACCACCGATGCCGCCACGCAATTTTGCCAGGTTCTGGCGTGCAATAATGTGACCTCGCCGCCATTTCCCCTTCTCGAGCTTCTCATAAAGCTCGATCGCCTTGTCTGGCTGACAGCGCGCCTGATGGTTCAGTGACTGGCCAATCCGGTAGAAGTCCCCCAAGCGTTCCGAGATTTCAAGTGACTCGCGCGAAGCCTTCAGGGAATCACCCGTCTTCCCTTGCTCGCGGTAGGAGATCGCTAGATTGTGTAGAATGCTTGAGTACCCGCGCAAAAACTCCTTCTCCCGGACCGCGAGATCTTCCACATCTTCCACCGGCGAGATCGGACGTTCTTCGATCTCTTCGGCCGCGCGAGATCTAATGCGTTCCATTTCCATCACGAGTTTGGCTGACCCCTTCTCTGCGAAGGTGGCTCCGTAGGTCTGTTTCTGTTCTTCAAATTGCGCGCGAATGAAGTTGCTGTCGATGTCTGGTAGGCACCACCAGAGGTTATGCTTTCTGGCAATGTTCCCGGCGGATTCAAAGGCTATTCGAGCGCGAGCGAAGCTGCCCAGTCTGTAGAGAATCCTTCCCGTGCCATCTGACCACCGTGCGGCCACATAGGGTTTGAATTCGTTGCCAGGCTGGACCGAACCGGCCATACACTCTTCGCCCAGTTGCTCAGCCTCGGCGCGAGAAGCATCGATGATCCTCAGCCCCTCAAGGAGGTCGTACTCTACGTCGGCACGGACGAGCTCACACCAATAGGCGCCCACACGGACAGGCATCGGCCATCTGGGTCCGAATGCCTCCACGATGCGCAGGACGCCGATAGCGTACCGATGCCGCATAGGTACATCGAAGTCAACGTCGTAGCACAGGATTAGGTCGACAACATCCTTTTCCTGCGCGTCCGCCCAGCTTATGATCCTGTCGCTCAACACGCCGACTCCTTCGAGTCGCAGCCGATTCGATTCTGTAACGTGGTACCACTGGGGCATAGGTCACAGACGGTGACAGAATTCCTATCGGAAGGGGTCTCTTGTGAACTATAAGGAGAGGCTGACGCGCTACCGGGAGATCCGCGCGGCGCTGCCCGATCTATTTACCAATCCGCCCGACGCACCCGTCGAGCTCATTACAGGCGCGGAGGAGATCCGCTTGATCGAGGAGGAGGCGATGCGGAGACTGGCTGCCCAAGGTAATCCCCCTGAGTGGGGTCGCCTAGGCGTGGTCTTTGAGGACCCTTACAGCGTCACATTGCGCGACGCTGTCCGCAAGCCCGGTGGTCAACGGGGGACGTACTCACGTCGTATCAATCCCGGCAACGCACCCGGCGTCGTCGTCCTCCCCGTGCACCCGGATGGTCTCATCTTGATCCGACATTTCCGGCACAGCACCCGGGGGTGGCATCTAGAGTTCCCGCGTGGCTTTGGAACGCCCGGAGAGCGTTCCGAAGACGACGCACGGCGCGAACTATTGGAAGAGATCGGCGCCATCGCCGACACGCTCACCTCGCTGGGCTCCATGTACCCCGACACTGGCCAGATGGCTACATCGGTTCACCTCTACCTTGCGGAGATCAGCAAGTACCAGCTGGCCGATAAGGAGGAGGGGATCGGGAGTATCCAGGCCGTCAGCTCAGCTGAACTGGCTGATCTGATCCGAACCGACACCATCACAGACGGCTTCACCATTGCTGCCTACACCAGGGCCGTGCTCCGGGGGCTCCTTCCCCACGCGATCTGACGGCGCTTCATCCACAGAAGGGAACCGGGCTGTTTCAAGGTCTGGGTTGTGAAGCAGGTCACGCTGGCGTGGCGTCTGTCGGCCGCCCGTCTCGCTTTGTCCCAGCCGTGCGCCAGCGGTCCTCGGCCCAGTGCCCGTTTCAAGTGCTCCCACTGCTGCGGAGTCAGCCTCTCCACCGACATCGGGCCCTTGGACCGCAGCGCGTCCAGGCCGCCCTCGCGCCAGGCCCGGCGCCACTTCTCCACCTGCCGCTTGCCCACCCGTAACTCGGCGGCGATCTCAGCGGTCTTCTCACCCGCGCGAACCGCGCGCCAGCCTCCAATCGCACCCGCTCCCGGGCCTTTTGCCCTCTCGTCGTCAGCCCGCCACCCTGCGCATACCTCACACCCGGCACCGCAGCGAATGCACATGACAGTCACCCCGGTATCAGCCATGCCCCTGACCGGCCACCCGCGTCGGCGGGAAGTCCAACTCCGACACTCATTCCCCCTTTTGCGTAACCCGCAGCCACCCGGTGTCGTCCACACCCCATGCGGCACGCCCTTGTGATACTGGATTCACCTTGTCCACCGGAAAACCTCAACACACCACCCCGGCCGACTTATATGCCGATCATGCCGCTTCGACACGCCCAGCAACGAGTGGGTGACTCACTAGCGCATCCGCACCGGCCGCAAGATCGGCTCGGCAGCCCTGGTCGCCGACGGCCTGCCCGCCCGCACCGACGGCTTCACCTCCCTGGCCATCCCAGCGATCGCCTCCCATCTTGCACAACACCTGTTGCACTCGATAATCTCTCCTCGATCGGCCGCTGAGCTGCACAATTCGAGATTCCTGCAACGCTCAGAGCACGCGACCCCAACAAAAGCAGGGTGGCGAAGCCGACGACGCTGCCGTCGATCTCGACCGGGTCCAGGATCGCGCGCGGCGCGATCACCCCGGTGCGGCCGACCGCCCAGTCGACGCCGACGAGCCGGGTGATCTTGTGCACGGCGGCGAGCTTGTACGCGATCGCCCAACGCGGCGCACGCGACCCGTTGCCCGCGTCGGCCTGGTCGGCGGCCGAATCGGCCTTGATCACCACGCCGTCGATCCCGAACGGCAGGTCCGGCCGCATGGCGGCGATCGCGTCCACGGCCTCCTGCACCTGAACCAGCGTCGGACACACCCGCAGCCCGGCGGGGGTGCCACCGGTCGTGTTCACCCCCAGGTTCGCCACGGCGGCCATCACCTCGGAGTGCGTCGCCTCGCGCAGGAACGCGGCGAACGAACCGTCGTCATCCGCCACCGGCATGCCGACGTAGCCGTAGAACGTCGTGGGGATCGTGTACGGCCGGTCCTTGGCCCGCAGCGTTCCCGCCGCCCCGCTGCGCGGGTTGGAGAAGACGGTCGCGCCGTTCTCGACGCGTATCTCGTTCGCCCGCTCGAACTGCTCCCCGGTCAGCAGGATCTCCCCGCGGACCTCCATCGACACCAGCTCCGCCAGCCGCTCCGGCAGACCCTGCACCGTGCCGATCGCATGCGACACGTCCTCCCCGGCGATCCCGTCCCCGCGCGTGACCAGTTGCTCCAGGCGGCCCTGGCGGTAGTGGGCCGCGACCGCGAGACCGTCCATCTTCGGCTCGACGGTGAACCCGTCGACCGGCCGGCCCAGGCGCCGCTCCAGCGAAGCGCCCCAGGCGAGGAGCCCGTCCGGGTCGAACACGTTCGCGATGCTGAGCATCGGCACCGAGTGGGGGACGTCCCCGGGGGCGAGCGCCCCGGCGGCGACCTTGCCGACGGGGGACTCGGCGAGGACGTGGTCGGGGTGCTCGCGCTCGTATGTCTCGATGCCGCGCACCAGGGCGTCGTACACGTCGTCGTCGAGCGCGGAGTCCGCGCCGCCGTAGTAGGCCCGCGCGGCGGCGGTGACGGTCTCGACGGCCTGGGCGTAGGCGTCGAGGTCGGCGAGAGCGGCGGCCGGCGCCGGGGTGTCGGTCATGCGGACGATCATCGCCGGAGGCACCGACACGCGCCGACCCCCGTCGTGCCGAGCCGGCGATCTCGTGAGGTGTTCGGCCGCAGACCGAGAGGAAGCGCCTCGAACCCCACCGTCCCGAGGGCGTGGAGCGGAGCGCTTCAGCCGGTCTTCCTGCGTGACCGGGCCGCTGCGCCGCCCTTTTTCGTGCCGCTCTTGGTGGCGGTCTTCGGCGTCGTTCGTTTCGTGTCGGGACGGCCCTTGGTGGCGGCCTCCACGCTGGCGGTCAGCGCGGACATCAGATCGACGACGTTGTTCGCGGTCGCGGTGCGCTCGGCGGCCTCGTCGGGGTGGATGCCGGCGGCCTTGGCCTCGACAAGGGCGTCCAGGGCGCGCTGGTAGTCGTCCTGGACGTCGGAGAGTTCGAAATCCTCGCTGAGGGTGTCCATGAGTGAGGCGGCCATCTTCAATTCCTGGGGGCGGATGGTCACCTCGCCCTGCGGGGCGATGCCCTCGGGCGCGCGGAGCTCGTCCGGCCACAACATCGTCTGGAGAGTGAGGATGGCTCCTTGCACGCGGACCAACGCCAGGCTCTCGCGGGTGGACAGAGTGATCTTGGTGACCGCCGCCCGGCCCTGTCCGGCGAGGGCCTCGCGGATGAGCACGTATGGCTTGGTCGCGGTGGGGCCGGCGGGCCCGAGGTAGTAGGGCTTGGACAGGGCGAGCGGGTCGATGTCGGCCTCGTCGACGAACGCGAGCACGTCGACGATCTTCTTGCTGGGCAGCGGCAGCTCGGCCATGTCCTCGTCGGTGAGCACGACTTGGCGCCCGTCCGAGGACTCGTAGGCCTTGGCGATCTCGGCGTAGGGGACCTCCTCGCCGTCCAGCTCGCAGATCCTCCGATATCGGATTCGGCCGCCGTCGCTCTCGTGAACTTGATGCGCCGCGGAGCGACTCTCCGAAACGGTTGCAGGATACAACTCGACCGGGATGCTCACCAACCCGAACGAGATGGACCCCTTCCACGTCGCCCGCATACACACCCCTTGCCAAATGACATGAAATGACCGCTTTCGATCGTATGGGATCAATGCGGTGGTGGCCAGGAACGCTTCGTCACCGACCGATGCCGGCGGGGGGCGAGTCGGACACGCCCTCGGTCGCCGAGATGGGCGCCGGGGGCGGCCGGGCCGGGCGGGGCCGGCGTGGCGGGGTCGAGCGGCGGTTGTCGGTGCGGCACCGTAGCGTCCGGTTTCGGCTCCCCACTCCGGGGTGCGGTGTGGAGGATGTTCCCGATCGGGGGTGGGTGCGATTCCCGTCGTTGATTCCGCGCGTGGTCTCGTGTTCGTCGACAATCATTCGCTGCACCTGGTCGCGGGGGAGAGGTTTCCCTGGGACTGGCCGTATTCCGTGGACACCACCGGTCTCGTCGAGGCTCGCGACGACGAGGTCCGCTTGAGCACCGGACTGGCGACGTGTGTGCGGATGCCGTTGACGGTGGAGGTCCACGACACGGACCCGGGCACGCCCGCAGGCGAGTGGGAGGACGTCGCGGAGTCCTCGCTGACCGTGCACACCGACGACTTCCACACCGTGGAGATCACCGACGTCCCCTCCGTGCGCCTGCCCCTCGGCGCCGACGGGGCGGCCACGTACCGGGTCCGGGTCCACGCACACGGACGCGACCTGGAATACGACGGCAGCGCCGGCGACCCTGCGGGCGAGCGCTACCTCGTCCAACTGTGGTCCGCGGCCCACGCCCCGGACCGCGTCGTGCGCCTGAGCGACGCCGCCCGGCACAGGCTGGACGCCGCGATCGCCTACGCTCGCAATCCCCTGCCACCCGTCCCGCTGCCGCCCGGGATTCCGCCCGGGCGGCCCATGACCGAACCGCGTCCGATGTCCACGCCGGCGTCGGGCAGCGGGCAACGCCCCACAACCATCGGGGCCATGCGGCGGGCCGCGGACGACGACCGACGGATTCCTCCCGCCCGTTAGCCTGCGGTCCATGAGTCTGGATGCCGAACTGAGCGCGTTGGCGGCCCAAAAGGACCTCGCGGCCGACCTGGTGTGGCGCCTGCTTCGGCACCCGGAGGCCCGCCGTATGGTGGCGCTGCTGCGCTGGGACCTGACCGAGGCGATGATCGAGGAGATCATCGCGCTCGGCTCCGTACGTTCCCTCTCGCTCAACCGCTCCGTTCCCGCCGACATCAGGGCCCGCCTGGCGGAGCACCCGGAATCGATCGTCCGGTGCGGGATCGCCACCAGCGTCGCCGACGATCCGCCGGGACTTCTGGCCCGACTGGCGGACGATCCGGATCCCTCTGTGCGGATGTTCCTCGCGGAAAACGACCATCTGCCGCCGGAGTTGCTGGCCCGTCTGGCCGTGGATCCGGAACCCCGTGTGCGCCGGCAGATCGTCCACCACTGGCGCGATGCCCCGGAGTGGGTGCGTCGGGCCCTGATGACGGATCCCGACCCCCACGTCCGCAGGGACGGTGTCCTGAAGTACGTCCCGCCGGCGGACCTGCTGCCCGCCCTCCTCGCCGACCCCGTGACCCGCGCCGCCGCCGTCGAATACGTGGCCCCGTCACCGGAACTGGCCGCCGACCCCGATTCCGCCGTACGCGTGGCCGTCGCCGACCATCCGGATCTTTCCGCGGGTCTGCGCGACCAACTCGCGGAAGACCCGGACATGTTCGTCCGCAACGCGATCGCGGCCCGCCCGGACACCCCGCCGGCCCTGCGCGAGCGGATCGTGGCCACGCTGCAGACCGACAACCCCGTCGCCGAGTGGGCCCTGAGGTACCGCCGCCACCCCAATGTGGGTGGCAAACCGTCACCGGGCCCGCCGATACTCACCCGGGAACAGGCGGAAGCACTCCTGGCCCGGGCAGACCTGTAGGGCGAACGAAGCATCCCGGGCCGCAGCCCGATCACCCGTGGTCCCGTACCCGGGTGGACCGGGCGGTCGAGGCAGGACTCCCGCTCCCGGGCCGGTCGGATGCGCCCCGGGGCCGTCGGCCCGGTCCAGGACCCCTCCGCGCAGACCTCGAGTCCCCGGTGTCGTGACGGGTGGCGGCGGGGTGGTTGTCAGCCGGGGCTGCCGGGGCTGCGATGGCTGAACCGGCTGAGGTCGGCGGAGCGTTGTCCGGGGGGTTGGAGGTCGGCGTAGGGGTGTTGGAGCGCCCCGGTGCCGTGGACGAGGACGCGCCGTGGTTGGGCGGGGGTGGGGTGTGCGGTGGGGGTGCCGAGCAGGTTCAGTACGGCCTGGGGTCCGTGGTCGCGTCGGATGGCGGCGACTTCCTCGAGGTCCCAGGCCATGGTGCCGACGATGGTGCGGCGGCGCCCGCGGACCTGGACCTTGCCGCGGACCAGGAGCAGCCCGGAGTGGAAGACGGTGTGTGCGCAGGCGAGGTGGGAGTCCTCGAAGAAGGCGAGGTCGACGAGGCCGGAGCCGTCCTCGAGGGTGACGAAGATGACGCGTTTCCCGGACGCGATCGGCGGGGTCTGGGTGGACGCCCGGATTCCGGCGACCAGGACGTGCCGGCCGGGACGCGCCTCGGCGAGGTGTCGGGCGTCGACGGCGCCGATCTCGCGGAGCAGCCGGTGGTGGTGCTCCATCAGGTGTCGGGTGACGTCGATGCCCAGCACGTGGAGTTCGGCGCCGACGGCTTCGCGGGCGGTCATCTCCGGCAGCCCGCTGGGGTGTGTCGCGTCCAGCCGACTGTCGGCGAGGGGGAGTTGCCCATCACCTACCCTGCGGGCCCGGCGGTGGAGCTCGGGCAGTTGCAGCAGCAGGTCCCGGCGGGTCAAGTCTCCGTCGTGCAGGCAGTCGAGCGCGCCGATGCGGGCGAGGTGTTCGGCGGTGGGCAAGGAGGGGCGGGCGCGCTGCCACAGGTCGGACAGCGAGGTGTAGGGCCGGCCGGCGGCGATCCGCGCACACTCCTCCTCGGTGATGCCGCGCACCGCCGACAGCGCCAGGCGCACACCCCACGTTCCGTCGCCGATCCGCTCGACGGTGTGGCCGGACTCGGAGCGGTTGACGTCGACGGGCAGGATCGCCACGTGATGGCGGCGGGCGTCGGCGACGATTACCCGCCGCGGCCACATCCCCGGGTCGTGCTCGAGCAGTCCGGCGTACAGCGCGGCCGGGTGGTGCGCCTTGAGCCAGGCGCTCTGCAACGCGGGGACGGCGAACGCGACCGCGTGCGCCCGGCAGAAACCGTACGAACCGAACGCCTCGACGATTCGCCATACCCGGTCGCGGACGTCGGGGGAGTAGCCGCGGGCGGCGGCCCGCTGATGGAACCAGGCCCGCAGTGGCGGCAGTCGCTCCGGGTCGCCGAGCGCGCGGCGGGCGACGTCGGCCAGCGCCAGGTCGCAGCCCGTCAGCTGTGCCAGGATCCCCATGATCTGCTCGTGCCAGATCGTGACGCCGTACGTATCGGCCAAGACCGGTTCCAGGTTGGGGTGCGGGTACTCGGGGGCCGCGCCATGGCGGGCGGAGATGTACTGCTCCGGCATGCCGCCGGCGACCGGGCCGGGTCGGAACAGGCTGATGTCGGCGATGACGTCCTGGACACCACGCGGTTGCAGACGGCTCAGGAGGTCCTGCTGGCCGGGGCTCTCCAACTGGAACATGCCGATCGTGTCGGACGCCTGGATCATGCGGAACGCGAAGAAGTCGTCGAGCGGCACCTGGGCGGAGTCGTCGAGGTCGATGTGTTCGCCGGTGGTGCGTTCGACCTCGGCGACGGCGTGCGCCATCGCGGACTGCATCCGCACCCCGAGCACGTCGAGCTTGATCAGGCCGAGGGCCTCGACCTCCTCCTTCGCCGCCTGGACCATGGGGAAGCCGCCGCCGGGCGTGGGCTGTACCGGCAGCCGGTCCAACAACGTGGCGTCAGTGATGATCACGCCGCACGGGTGCATCGCCATCCCCCGTGGCAACGCGTCGAGCCGTTCCGCGAGTTTGAACAGCGGCCCGTACTGCGCGGCCTCCGCCGCCAACGGCCGCAGTTCGGGCAGCTCGGCGAGCGCCGCGGTGATCCCGCGCGCCCGGATGTGTGGGAAGGATTTCGCGATCCGGTCGATGTCGTATGCGGCCATGCCCAGCGCGAGGCCGACGTCGCGCAGCGCGTGTCGGGCCCGGTAGGTCTCGGGCATCGACGTCACCGCGACCCGCTCGTTCCCGAACCGCTCGAAGACTCGCCGGTACACGTCCAGCCGCCGCGCGGACTCCACATCGATGTCGATGTCCGGCAACGACGAGCGTCGCTCGCTGAGGAACCGCTCGAACAGCAGGTTGTGGTCCAGCGGATTCGCGGTGGCGATGTCCAGCGCGTGGCACACCATCGACCCGGCCCCCGACCCGCGCGCCGCCACCCGAACCCCCATCTCCCGCACATCCGCCACCACCTGCCCGACCGTGAGGAAGTAGGTGTCGAAGCGCAACCGCGCGATCACCTCCAGCTCCCGCGCGAGGCGGTCCTGCGCGGCCTCGTCGCGGTCCAGGCCACGGCGGACCATCCCGTTCGCGCAGCGCTCGCGCAGCACCCGCGCGGCCGAGTCGGGTGTGGCGCCGACCACGGCCGGTTCGGGGAAGTGCGGGGCGCCCAGGCCCAGGTCCTCCACCGGGTCGAGTCGGCACTCGTCCGCAGTCCGGGCGGTTAGCGCGAGCAGCGCCCGGGCGCGGTCGGGTCCGGCTCCGGCGGCGTCCGCGATCCGTGCCGCGATCGCGGCCATCTCCGCGGGGTCCTTGAGCCATCGCCCACCCGGGTCGAGGTAGGCCGGGTACCGGAAGCGGATCGGGCGCAGCAGCCGCGCCGCGTCCAGGACGTCGGCGATCTTGTGCTGGTCGGGGTCGGCGTAGCGCACCGCGTTGGTCAGCACGGCCGCGACCCCGGTTCGGTCGGCGAGTTGCAGGGTGCGGGCGGCCAGGCGCAGCGAGCCCGGGCCGGTCCCCGGCAGCCCGTAGTGGAGAACCTCCAGGCGCAGCGCGTCACCGAACAGTTCACGCCACGGCGCCAACAACTGTTCGGCGGTGTCGGGGCGTGTGGCCGACAGGGCGCGGACCGGCTCCGAGAGGGGGCCGAGCACTACGGTCAGGCCCGGTCCCGCGTACTCGCGCAACGCCGTCCACGGCAGCACCGGCGGACCGTCGGCGTCGGCGGTGTGCGCGGCCGAGACCAGGCGGCACAGCCGCGACCAGCCGGCCCCGTCCCGGGCGAGCAGGGTGACACGCAGCGGGGGTTCGACGACGTGGGCGCCGCCGCGTACCGGCGTCCTGCGCCGCTCCGCGCGGGGTGGGCCGGGCGCGGCGGGGGCGACGGCCACGTCGACTCCGAAGATCGGACGCACGTCGTGCGCCGCGCAGGCCGCCGCGAAGCGGACGGCCCCGCCGACGGTGTCCCGGTCCGTCAGCGCCAAGGCCGACATGCCGCGCTCGGCGGCCCGCGCCACCAAGGCCTCCGGGTGCGAGGCGCCGTACCGGGCGGAGTAGCCCGAGGCGGTATGGAGATGCGCGAAAGCGTCCACAGCGCACCTCCGTCCTCGCCCACCCCCTTGTCCGAAAAACGCCTCTCTTATTCGGACAATAGTTCGAATAGATCAACTTTGCCAACCTACTTTGTTGTGACGCCGACCGATCGATGGCCATCTCGATCGGTAGTTGGCCAGTCCTCGGCATGCGCTCCTAGACGTGACAAACACGATCACCTCCGATCACCCGCGGGGTGCTGCCCCAACCCACCGCCCTGAGCCGACCCGGCGGAACTTGTGCGCCGCCGCGGGCATCCCCGGGAGGCGCTCCTGCTCGGCGTGTGACCCACGCCATGTGCGGTTCCTGTCAGGAATCGGGGCGCTGTACCGCTCAAGTCCCCGAGAGCAAGCGGACAGACAGGAGCGAGACATGAAGCACCGCATCGTCGTCCTCGGCGCCGGCTACGCCGGGGCCTACACTGCCGGGAATCTGGCCCGTCGGCTGTCCCCGGCGGACACCGAGATCACCGTGGTGAACGCTGTGCCGGACTTCGTCGAACGGGTGCGGCTGCACCAGCTCGCGGCCGGCCACCGGTTCGACGCTCCGAAGCTTGCCGATGTGTTCGCGGGCACCGGGATCCGGCTGCGCGTCGCCCGGGTCACCGCCGTCGACCCGGAGCGGCGGGTCGTCGCCGTGGCCGACGCCGACGGCGGCGGCGAGCTGGTCTACGACACGCTGGTCTACGCGCTCGGCAGCCGCGGCGCCGTCGATGGCGTCCCCGGCGCGGCCGAGCACGCCTTCGACGTCGCCTCCCGGCCCTCGGCGCTGCGGCTGCGCGAGCGCCTCGACAGCTTCGGCAGCCTGGGCGGGCGGAGCGACCGCGGGAGTGTGGTGGTGGTCGGCGACGGGTTGACCGGGATCGAGGCCGCCACCGAGATCGCCGAGGCCCGGCCCGGGCTGGCGGTGGCACTGGTCGCCCGCGGCGAATTGGGCGCCCGGCTGTCCGCCGGGGCCCGCGGCCACCTGCGCCGGGCCTGCGACCGGCTGGGCGTCACCGTCTGGGAGCACACCACGGTCGAAGCCGTCGAAGCGGCACGGGTACTGTGCGCGGACGGCACCGTGCTGGCGTCCGACGCGACCGTGTGGACGGCCGGGTTCGCAGTCGACCCCATCGCCGCCGCGAGCGGGCTGGAGGTCACCGGGGACGGCCGGGTCGTCGTCGATCGCACCATGCGGTCGGTGTCGCACCCGAACGTCTACGCCATCGGCGACAGCGTCCACGCCATCGGCGACAACGGCCGGCCGCTGCCGATGTCCTGCGGGTCCGCCGGATACACCAGCCAGCAGGCCATCCCGGCGATCGTGGGACGCCTGACCGGCCGCAAGATCCCGAACACCAAGCTGGTCTACACGTACAACCACATCAGCCTCGGACGGCGGGACGCGATCTGGCAGTCGGTCGACGACGAAGGCATGCCGAAGCCGAAGTACATGGGCGGCCGGAAGTCCGCGCGGCTCAAGGTGCGCCTCGTCGCGCTCTCCTGCTGGGCCACCTCGCACCCGACCCTCGGCATGCCCACGCGCAAGCACCGCCTGGCCGCCGCACCGAACCCAGCCGCCGACCAGGTGGCCGCCGACCAGGCCGGCCGCGCCGCAGCCTAGGGTCGTCCCCGTGGACAGCACCGCCGTCGATCGCTTCGACACCAGCCGGTTCGAGGCCAGCCGCAACCGGCTGGCCTCGCTGGCGTACCGCATGATGGGCTCCGCCGCCGACGCCGAAGACGCCGTGCAGGATGCGTTCCTGCGCTGGCAGGCCGCCGACCGGGAGCACATCAAGGTGCCCGAAGCGTGGCTGACCAAGGTCGTCACCAACTTGTGCCTCGACCGGCTCGGATCGGCACAGGCCCGCCGCGAACGCACCGCCGGCGCCTGGCTGCCCGAACCGCTCCTGGACGGCGACCCGATGCTCGGCCCGGCCGACACCTTCGAGCAGCGCGAATCGGTCTCCCTCGCGATGCTCACCCTCATGGAACGCCTGACACCGGTCGAGCGGGCCGTCTACGTTCTGCGCGAAGTGTTCTCCTACAGCCATGCCGAGACCGCCGACCTCCTCGACATCACCACGTCCGCGAGCCAGCAGCATCTGCACCGGTCCCGGCAGCACCTCACCGCCGCGCGCCGCCGCGACAGGGGCAGCGAAGTCGATCCGCTCTCCGCCCGCCGGATCGTCGAGGCGTTCCTCGCCGCCGCATCCTCAGGCCGCACCGAACGGCTCGTCGCACTGCTCACCGACGACGTGACCGCGATCTCCGACGGCGCCGGTCTGACCGCGAAGCTGCTGCAATACGACACTCCGCAGCGCGTCGCCGCCGTCGCACGGGCCGGCTTCAGGCCCTCAGAGGGGAAGCGGCGTCTCGCCGGCGGCACCCCCGCCATCTACTACGCACTCGTCAACGGCACCCCTGCCATCCTCACCGTGGTCGGCGACCGGGTCGTCGGGTCGGTCACCTTCGACATCGCCGACGGCAAGATCGCCACGGTCCGCGGCATCGCCGCCCCCGCCCGCCTGGCCCGCCTCACCGAGGCATGGCAGCTGCACGGACCGGACACGCCGCCGGTCGCCCAGTGGTGACCGGATTCCGACCGCGCCCAGCCGGGACACCCGTCGCGCACGGAGCGACCAGCAATTGCGGACAACGTCCGTCCTCGGCGGGATGTGGATCTGGTAGTCGGGGCAGCCGGATCCCAAGTGGCCAACTATCGGTCGTCAGACTGACCAGATGCGAATCGACGCTGGGCTCTGACCTGCGGCCGCTGAGCTGTGACTGGCCAACTATGCGTCGTGGTCACACTGTGACATGTCCGAGCCGGCCGGCTCGCGTGGGCAGGCGGAGGTCTCTGGCAGCATGAGCCTGTGAACGTCGGGAACGATTCGGACGACCCGCTCCGGCTGCTGATGGGCTTGGAGGTCAGCGCCGTGTCTTTCGTGCGCGACTACGTCGAGCTGCACTTCGACGGGCCGGTATTGCGGGCCTTGAGTGACCCGGTGGGGGTGTACGGGGGCCGCGAGTGGCGTTTTCCCGAGCCGGGATCGCTGGAGCCCATGCGCTGCTACGTCGGCGAGACCGTCGACGGCTACGAATGGGATCCGGATCGGATCCTCGCCCTGGACTTCGGGGAGCACCGCTTCGTCATCCCGCTGGACTCCGACACGAGCGGGGGCCCCGAGTCGGCCCACATGGTCGGCGTCGACGAGAGCGGCGCGACTTCCGGCATCGTGTGGATCTGGTAGCCAGGGCGGCGCGATTCGAAGTGGCCGACCGTCGGTCGGCAGACTGGCCGGTCACGAGTGGCCGCCGGGCACTGACCTGCGGTTTCCTGGGTGTGGCGGGCCGGCCATTGATCGTGGTCACACCTCCCGCGACCTCGGCACGGCAGTGCGTCGCCGTGACCGTCGCAGCCGTGGCTCCGCAGGGCGCGATGCCGGATGATCACGCGGGGGGCACGGGGCGCCGCCTTTATGTCGTGGCCACCCCTATCGATCCGTTTCTCGTCCGCCGGGTCGCCTTGCTCTCCTAGACTCGGGCGATGAAGAACACCAAGGCGTTTCGTACCGCGTTGGGCGAGACGCTCAGCGAACTGGCCCGACGCGGGGTCACGGTACGGCCGGGCACGGTCGCCGACACCATCGAAGCCAACATGACCGTGGTCGCGCGGCAGCTGGGGATCCAACCGCGTTCGGCCTGGCGGTACTTCGACGCCGCGGCCCTGGCCGACACGATCGCGGAACAGGTCAAGGAAGGCGACGGCCGGGAAGCGAAGGGCGTGGGCGGCGCGCCGATGCCGCCGGTGGGCAACCCCGAACTCGCCGTGATCCTGGCGGGTGTTCCCGACTCTCTGGTGGAGACCGGCGGTGACCTGTACGCGGTGATCGTCAACGTCGCGGTGAACGCGTGGATGGCCGGGCACATCCACGGCGAGGACGGCTGTGACGGGTGCGAGGACGCGCGCGGCCCGGCGGGCCACGACTGGCAGGCACGGATGGACGCCGTCGCCGCCCGGGTACCCGACATCGACAAGTGGTTCGACCGCGATGTCTGGACCGCGGCACTGCACGACAGCGGCTATTGCGTCACCCGACGCTGACAACCCGGAACCACATTCCCCGGGAACCCGCGGACCAGTGCCGCATGCCCGCGAGGCCCAGCGCCGCTCGAGTGGGGGCCGGACGCCACCGAGGCGCCGATGACGGGTGGCCGAGCGGGGACAAAAGTCCGGAAGAGGCCGAAGGCACACTGCCATGTGCCCTCGGGTTGATGCGCGTCACGTGATCTTCGGCCACGCCCGAAGTCGACTGCAAAGTAAAGGTGAAGCGGTGGCCAGCGACGAGCGGCCCCGACGAACGAGAGGGCGGAGCGTCCCGTCAACCACGATCCGAGGCGGTCCCGGTCGATCAGGACCACGGACTGGGCTGCGCCGAGGTTGCGTGCCGGGGTGGTGAACAGGGAGGAGGTGGCGAAGATCAGCACCTGGGCGCCGTGGACGTGCCGGCCCGTGCCGAGGAAGCGCTGCATGTCGGGCGAGCCGACCTTGGACGTGATCGATAAGCGTTTGCACTGCACGACGAATCGCCTTCCGTCGGGGAGCAGTCCGACCACGTCCGCCCCCAGGTCGCCGGCGCCTCCCGACACCCGTACTCGGGAACATCCGTCCCGCCGGCACAGGTCCGCCACGAGGTGCTCGAACTCCCGACCGCTCATGGCGTCCACCCCCGCGAGCGAGACCGCCGTCGATCCGCGTGGCGACGACCCGTACACCCGGAGCGGGGAGCGCCCAGACGCGACCCGGCGCAGCACGAACAGGGCGACGCCGGTCACGAACAGCAGCGCCGCGACCCAATAGGAGGCCACCTTCGGCATCCCCAACGCCTGTGTGGCACTGATCGAGATCAGGCACGCGACTCCCCAGGCGATGGTGAGGAGTTCGCCTGGTGTCAGGTCCTGCTTCTTCCTTCTCTTGTTCTTGCTCAAGGTCTCGGGTTCCTCTCGGTCGTTTCCGGGCGGGAGGTGATGACGGAGCGGGACGTGCGGGTCGTGAAGGCGACGTGTGGGGTGTCCGCGGCGACGCAGGACCGGTCGCGTTACGACAGGCGCGCGGATCGGCGTGAGGGCCGGGCGGTTTCGTCCGATGACGTCTCGGAGGTGGTACCGACCCGCCCTCGGGCGTGGTAAGCGCGCCCTGAGTGCGTGGGAGACTCACGAAGCGCGGTTGTGCCGACCACTCGGGTGTGACCCAGAGCCGAGATTCTGCCATCCGGGGGAGCGCCGGTCGAGGTTGCGCGTCGCCGAGACCGGAGTTCCGCGCGATATCGAAGACCCGTTACCCACACGAGCATTCGTCGGACGTGTTCGGCGGGGCCGCGGGGAGCGAACCCCGGCGGCTCGTCCGGTGATGTCGGCGCCCGGTGGTAGGCAGAGGCCTTTCGGTCGGCGACATCCGCCAGAGGGGACCATGATGTCCGAGGATCTCGTGTTCGATTTCGAGCGGGTGCGTGTACACGGATTCGGGCTGTACGAGGGGACTGCGCTCGATGTGCGTGCGGTGATCGCGGGGATGCCGCGGGATGTCAGGGACGGGTTCCTCCTCGAGGAGGTGCCCTGGCGCCGGTTTTCCCACGCCTACGGCTCGGGCGAGAACGTCCCCGATTACCTGGAGCGGATGCGTTCCGCCGACGCCGCCACGGCGGACAACGCGCTGTCCTCACTGTGGAATTCCGTCTGTCACCAGGGCACGAGGTGTTCGGTGGCGCCGTTGACGGTGCCGTTCCTGTTGCGGATCGCCGCGGACCGGGCCACGCATTACCGGGCGGACGGGCTCTTCCTGGTCGCCGTGGTGGCGCGCCGCAACTACTGGGACGACGGGTCGCGCACCGGTCTCCTGCGGGTGGCCGACGCCGACGAGGAGGTGAGATGCGACATGAGCGGCCATCCGCAGACCTGGTCGGTGCGGGCGGCGCGTGACGCGATCGCCGCGGACGCGCACATCCCGATCGCCCTGCTCGACGACCCTGACCTGGAGGTGCGGGAGGCGGCGGCGTACGTCGTGGCGGCGTCGTCGGGCCGGGCGTGGGAGATCTCCGCCGCCCTGCACGAGCGGTTCCGTATCGAGGAGGTTCCCCGTCTGCGGGCCGGCCTGATTCTGGCGATCGCGCAACTGGCGAGGGAACACCGGCACGAGGACGCCGCCGGATTCACCCGCGCGTGCTGG
Source organism: Embleya sp. NBC_00896 (assembly GCF_045207785.1). NCBI lineage: Bacteria > Bacillati > Actinomycetota > Actinomycetes > Kitasatosporales > Streptomycetaceae > Embleya > Embleya sp. NBC_00896. Next base: position 56,704 of record NZ_CP108778.1, on the reverse strand, counting down.
TCGGATCCCGCACGCCCGGCCGAGGTCAGGTTCGGAGCCGCGCTGGGATGGCTGTGCCTGGTCGACGACCCCGCCCCCGACGACCTGCGCGCCGTTCTCGACGAGACCGTCACGCACGAACTCGGCCTCCTGATGGCCGAGGTGCCCTGGATACGGCAGGTCGATGACGACGGCGCCGGACTGACACACACCCTGAACCGGATGTTCGACCCGGGCGCCCACCAACCCCCCACGTGTGACGATCCCTGGGCGGACCCAGAGGGGTTCGGCGACGACCCGCCCTTCTGAGACCGCGCCGGCAGACGAGCACGCCGACGTTTGCCCCACACGGCGATCGAGTCGCATCTCCCAAGCGGCGGTCGAGTCGTCGCGGGGCCCCGGGCGGTCAAGCCTCCCCAGCCATCGGACGGCTCACTCACGACAGCCATACCCAGGGGCCCCTGGGGCCCGCCGATCTTGTGAATGACCGATTCGAATCCACGACCGAGAAGGCAGGGCACGGCATGGGCTTTTGGGGAGAGTACGTGGTGGCCCGCAGCGGCAAGCCGCTGCCGGACCTGGAACCGCTGAGCGCGGGCATCTGCCGGGACGGCCACGACCGGTGCGTCGCCGGCCTCCCCGAGCACGGTGACGGCTGGCAGACCGTCGCCGTGCACCACGGACTGCCCGGCCACACACCGGAGACCCTGAAGGCTTTGGCGGCGCAGACCGGCCATCCCGCGTTGGTGGTGTACATCTGCGACAGCGACACCGGATACGTCCAGGGCTGGTCGGCCCGGGGCGGCCTGTTCGGGACCTGGTTCACGCCCGAACTCGCGGCCGACTACGAGGTCCCGAGCAGCATCTGCCACGAGGACGAGACGGGGATGCCGAGCACGGCCTACCAGGCCGCGTGGGACTCGGCGCACGACCGTATCGTCGTCGAGATGCCGCAGCGGGCCCGCGATGCCTGCGCCTGGGCGAAGGCATCGGGTTGGCGCCCGGAGCCCGCGACGGTGCTGGAGATTTTGCTCGCCGACCGCATCGAGTCCGCCGAGCACCACTTCTTCGAGCTGCTGCGCGCGATGGGCCTGCCGACAGCCGACACCTGAGCGTCCACCACGTTGCCCGCCCCACGCGCACCGCGTCGCCGTGCGCGGAGCGCACATCCTCGAGAACCCGCGACCGGTACACGGAATGGCCGTCGGACGAGTCGATACACAGCAGATCAGCGCCCGCCTCCACCAACGCCGGCACCCGTCCACGATGGTCCCGTCGGGGCGAGTACCCCTTCTGCCGTGGGGCAGGTGCTTCACCCGTCGAAGCGCCTCCACGGGAACGGGTGCTCGCGCAGTGGCGTCAGGGTCTCGCGACGAAGCGCGCCGAACGCCACGGTCGCCTCCCCCTCGCCGCTGCTGATCTGCGCAAGCAGTCCTGGAGCGACGAAGAACCTCTCGGCGGTGAAGGTCGGCAGGAACGGGCTCAGGGGCACCGGGCGCAGCATGTCCCCCAAGGGGGCGAGGCGTTCGGTCGGCACGACGTTGGTCCATGCCTGGTATGGGGCGGCCCCTGAGGCCCCGAACAGGGTGAACTGGAGGAGGAAGCGACTCAGCGGCTCCTCCTCGACGATCGTCTCCGGGTCCGGAAGACGAGGGTCGAAGGTGAGCCACACGGGCGGATCGGCCTTGTCCGTCGCGTGCGGCGGCCACGGGACGGACCAGTCCCAACCGGCCTGGTTCTCGTTCGCGAAGACCAGTCGGTCGCCGAGCGGCCCGGACGCACGCTCGGGTCGCGTCCACAGCGGGTGGTGGAACTCGTGGAGGGCAGGACGCGCGCCGGCGAACCGGTGCAGCGCGGTCAACGCCGCCGGCATGTCACCGAGTCCGTCCGCCCCGCTCGTGCCCTCGCCCACCTCCGGCCGCTCTGCGGGGAACCAGCCCGTGACGAACGACTCCAGCGCCCGGATCGGATCCGTCTCCACGTGCGCAACCCACTCCACCCCAGGCATCCGCGTCATGAAACGACCCTAGCCAAGGGTGGATACGGATCGTGTTGCGTCCTCCGAGATCCCCGACAGACTCGAGCATCGCAGTGTGTGCCGTTGAACCTTGACCGACGACGGTGTGCGCGTAGCGCTCACGGGTTGGTTCCGTGGATCAGGAGTAGAAGCCTTGGCCGTAGTCCTCCCGGCCGAGGTGGAAGTCGTCCGGACGGTCACGGCGAAGTTCCTCGTACCGCCGAACGAAGATGTCGAGTGCCTCGTGAAGCGTGCAGCCCGACGCTTCTCGGATCGCCTTGAGCGCGGGGATGATCCGGCGTTCCAGGATGTCGCAGTCAACGCTCTCGGGGATCTGTTCCATGGGCTGCCGGCGTACGTTCGAGCACGCGCAAGGCGCCAAGGCGATTGCCCCCGGTAGTCGAGGTTCGGTGGCAAACGGTCAAGGTTCAGTGGCATGGGCGCCTCCGGCGGCGCCGCGCACATCATGTGACGTTTCCCGGGGAAGCGGTGGTCAGCGCCGGACGGCCCCGACGAACGAGAGTGCGGAACGTCCCGCCAACCACGATCCGAGGCGGTCCCGGTCGATCAGCACCACGGCCTGGGCGGTACCGAGGTTGCGTGCCGGGGCGGTGAACAGGGAGGAGGTGGCGAAGATCAGAACCTGGGCACCGTGGACGTGCCGGCCCGTCCCAAGAAAGCGCTGCATGTCCGGCGAACCGACCTTGGACGTGACCGAGAAGCGTTTGCATTGCACGACGAACCGTCGTCCGTCGGGGAGCAGTCCGACCACGTCCGCCCCCAGGTCGCCCGCGCCGCCCGACACGCGTACCCGGGAACATCCGTCCCGCCGGCACAGGTCCGCCACGAGGTGCTCGAATTCCCGCCCGCTCATGGCGTCCACACCGGCGAGCGAGACCGCCGTCGATCCGCGCGGCGACGACCCGTACCCGAGGAGCGGGGAGCGCCCCGACGCGACCCGGCGCCACACGAACAGGCCGACGCCGGCTATGAACAGCAGCGCCGCGATCCAATAGGAGCCAATCTCCCGCACTCCCAACGACTGCGTGGCACTGATCGACATCAGGCACGGCAACGCCCAGGCGACGGTGAGGGCTTCGCCCGGTGTCAGGTCCTGCTTCTTCCTTCTCTTCTTCTTGCTCAAGGTCTCGGGTCCTCTCGGTCGGTTCCGGGCGGGAGGTGATGACGGAGCGGGGCGTGCGGGTCGTGAAGGCGGAGCGTGGGCTGTCCGAGGCCGCCACAGGACCGGTCGCGTCACGAGAGGCGCGCGTATCGGCAGGGGGACTGGGCGATTTCGTCCGGCGACGTGTGGACGTGGCGCAGACCCACCATGGGCGGGACGCGCGCCCCGAGTGCGTGGGAGGCTCACGAAGCCCGGTCGGGCCGACCACGTCGATGCAACCCGGAGCCGAGATTCTGCCATCCGGGGGAGCACCGGTCGAGATCGCGCATCGGCGAGATCGGAGTTCCGCTGGCTCCGCGCCTCGTCCGGCGCGTCATCGACCGCCTCCAACCACGCAGCGACCACCGCACCGCAGCCTACTGACGCCATCGCGTATTGAAGCGCCGTGAGTTGTGTGGCGTCTTGCGCCGACTCCGGTCGCGGTCGTCGATCTGGATGGCACTGGCACGCTCGGGAAATTCGTTCGACGGGTGCGGGAGTCTGGGGAGGTGATGCTGATGGGTGAGCGGGTGAAGGCCCCGAGGATGTTGCTGTTGAACGAGGTGGACTTCGAGCCCGGGTGTTCGGTGTTCGAGCTGGAGCGGCCGCTGTTCCTGCGCGCCGGGGACCGGCTGTGGGCCGAGGACGACACGATCGTGGTCGAGCGTGCGTCGGGTGACCGCGAACGTGCTGCCGGCGGCATGGCGTGTGTGTGCCGCCGCTGGCGGCTTCTTTAGCCTCCGCCTGGGAATTGCTCGGCACTGTCGACGGCGGATGCGGCAGGCTGTGGGTGAAGGGCAGGTGGCGATGACCGACTCCGGGGATGTACTGAACGGCTTGCGTGGGCTTGCCATCGAGCGGGCTTGCGGTCACCAGGTCGGATCGGACCGCCTGATCGCGGCCGGCCTGGATGCTCTGCTGAGTGGAGTGGAGTCGCCGTCTCTGCCGCTGCTCGCCGGTCTGGGGCGCAAGGAGGAACCGGATGCCCCTGATCTGTTCGCCAAGGTCCTCGAGGAGCTCGACCTTGTTCCCGATCTGCCCACCGATCGTGATCGGGCGCTCTGGGCGATGGCTCGTTGGTGGGCCGGCCTGATCGTGGACGGGAAGCTCGATCCCGTGGCGGGCGCCGATCTGATCTGGTGGCGTGTCGCGATGGAACTGGGGTATCCCGAGGAGCTTCAGGAATTCGTCAACGGGGCCGTCAACGGCGAGGACTGGAACGAGAGCTGGGACATCCCGCTGGAGCGGATCAAGGGTGAAATCGTCGAAGCCGCCCACGCTTTCATGGCGCAAGGCGCGCACGACATCGCTCACTCCACGCCAGGCTGACGACCCGCACGTGCGCCATGTCGCGCCTGCCGTCGTCCACGCCCGGTTCACCACTCGCGTATTCGACCGCTCCATGGGTTTCGAGGCGACCGCCCGCCGGGCTTCACCTTGCTCATCGAGGTCGGAGCCGCTCACGCCGATGGGGAAGCTCCGCGCCGCGCGGTGCCGTTCGGGTGGTTTCCGGCCCGACCACCCTTGCCGGACGGTTGGTCGGGAGATGGTGGGGTCGACGGCCCGGCGGAGGCCGCCGGTTTCGAAGCGTGGAGGGGGACCCGGATGGCGCCTCGAGGAAGCCGCCGCGTGGCCCTGGCAACGGCGGTGACGGTGATGACGCTCCTGCCGGGCCCGGCAGGAGCGCAACCGCCCGGGCCCGCACTGCGGTTGGCGCTGTCGGTGTGTGCGGACGAGCCGCGGGACGCGGTGGCACAGGTGTGCGCGGACCCGGCGGAGAACATGTATGGCGTCTTCCTGACGTTCGTCCACCGCCCCGTGGCCTACGGGCCGGGTTCGGATCCGGCGGGGGAGGCGTACAACAGCACCCGCATGTTCACCGCGGACGACCTCGGCCGCTCCTTCGAGATGGGCCTGCGCGCCCGCAACGACCCCGCCGGCACGCGCTATCAACCGTTCTGGGCCAACCACGGCGAGAACTACGAGTTCCACGCGATCGGCCCGGAACAGGACGTCGCGGACAATCGCTTCCACAGCTGGATGGCCGTCCCCGCCTGTGACGGCTGCGCCGCCTGGCGCATCCATTACGACTTCAACCCGGTCGGCGAGACCACCGCGCAGGGCAGCCCGTCCGCCCGCCACACCGTCACCGGCTGGGACCTGCCCGCCGAATACGCCCAGAGCTCCTTCCCGCAGACGCAGGACCGGATCCGCTACCTCAACGGCAACGGCCAGTTCCTGCGCCACCCCACCACACACCTGAGCGTCCGTACCCCTGCCGGGAACTGCGAACCCGGCGCCGACCCCGCCTACTGCTTCCGCTTCACCACGGCCATGACCACCGCGGGCGCGGACCTCGTGTCCTGGGACGTGGCCAAGGACGTCGTCACCCCCACCCCACGCGCCGCCACCCCAGACGCGAACCCCACACCGCCCGGCCCCGGATCGCCCGGCGCCCGAACGCCCGCGCCCGGCATGGCCACGCTCAACGGCGTCGACCAAAACGCCCTGCACGCCTGCGCGAGGACCGAACCCGACACCTGCCTGGACCGCGTCCCGGGCCTGCGCGCCTGCGTCGACGCCGGCCTGCCCTGCAACGCCACCCCCGAGGCCGCGAGCGGCGGGGCCACACGACCCGACCGCGCGATCGACACCGCGGACCAGGCCCTGGCCGCCGCCCGACTGCGCCCGGGCACGGACCCAGACGCCCACGCCGACGCGGCGACCCTCCCACCCGACACGGCTCAAAGCCCGGACGCTGCGGGGCAACGTCCCATGTGGGTGGTGACCTCGGTCACCGGCCGCATGCGCGCGTTCACCGGCGACCGACGCGAACACACCGGCTACCGCCTCACCTTCGACGCCCGCACCGGCGCCCTCGTCCACGCCTGCCTCGGCACCGGCTGCACCCCATGACCCACACCGCACCCACCCCACCCCGCGTCCACGACCGCGACTCCCGGAGGTCACGCGTGACATCACCACGCCCGCAGCCGCGCCGTCGTGCGCTGCGCCGAGTCCTGGTCCCGGTGGTCGCGGCCCTGCTCACGCCGGCCGCAGCCCCCGCCGACACCACCCCCTCCGCCGGCGCGGTCCCGGCCGCCGTCGGGCCGGCGGCGCGGGCGGCCCTGGCGGCGGACCTGCGCCAGGAGTGCGCGCTGCACCCCGCCGAGGCGGCGTCCCCCTCGGGCTGGGTGAAGAGCAGGTTCGAGGTGTGTGCATCGGCGGCGGGAGGTGGTGTTGGCGACGAAGGACCGGCCGCCGAAACCGCTGGGGACGATGTGGTTCGACGAGTGGCAACTCGGCTTCGCCTACGACGGCGACCGCCGCGTGGACTTCGTCTCCAGCCTGGAGAACATCCAGGCCTCGACCGTGCCCGGCCAGGACGCCCGCACGTGGCCGATCCGCGTGAACTACAGCGCCACCGTCTCCGGCGGCGGCGCCGACATCGTCCGCCCCGCCGCGCAGGACCGCACCGACCTGTGGGGCGCTTGGGACGCCCGCCCCCAGACCGTCCTGACCTATACCTCGCCCGACGGCGCTGTCACCACACCGTTCAAGAAACTCTCCGCTGCGATCCTGGTGCGTTTCGAGGTCACCGGTCCACCCGGCGCGGACCCCTACATCGACGAACGCGGCGCCGCCTTCCGGGTCCGGTTCGACTCGGCGGGGCGTATCGCGGGCAAGACCCGGGGCACCGTCTTCCCCGACCACAGGCCGACGTTCGCGATGAGCCTGGGCAACCCGGACGAGGACGAGAGCGCCCGCCACATCGACGACGCCCTGCGCCACCCGGTCAAGACGTTCCCCCCGACCGTGGGCAAGAACGTGCCCGCCGAACTGCACCGCCTGATCGACCCCGCCCTCCAGGAGCAGAACCGCGTGGCCGCCGGGAAGGTGTGCACCGAGGTGTGGGGCGACTGGGGCGGGCAGCGTCTGGACTGCGACGAGTATCCGTTCGCCTCGACCAAGGAGGGCGTGTCCCTGAGCGGGGGGAACTTTTCCGCGCGTCTGATCGACCGCGACGACAACCAACGCGTGGGCAGCCGCCCGGGCAGCACCTTCTACGGCGAACACCGCATGCTCGACGGCGACGCCTTCCTCGTCACCGTCGTCCCCTGACCGGGCCGGACCCGCACGAGGGCGTAAGGTCCTTCCGCTGGGTCGAAAGCCCCGCGAGACCGGACCACGCGACAAGGTCGTCGCCGACCCGGCCGCGAGGCGGGCTCACGTCACACGGTTCCGCACCCATTCGTCGGCCGGGATGCTGTCGAAGGTGGCGTTGGCCCAGCCGTTGGGTCTGCCGAACACCGCGCGGGTCAGGAGCACATCGCCCGTTCGCTGTGCGCGTGGAAACATCCCCCATGCCCCGTGGGTGATCTCGCCGTCGGGGGTGATCTCGACGACCTCGCCGAGGTCATCCAGGTGGGTGCCGATCTCGTCCGCGAGTTCCGAGGGCCTGCGGCCGATCAGTCGGATTCCGTCCAGCGTGACCTGGGGCCGGTCAGCGCGTCCACGACGACGCAGGTCAAACCGATCGAGTCGACGAAGTAGGCCACGACGTCCACTCGGCTCGCCGGCGCCCCGGCCGCGCGGAAACGCGTGCGCGTCTGCTCGAACGGACCGAACCTGCCGCACGCCGACGCGGCCGAGGCGAATCCCCGTCCCGACATTGCGGCGGTCGCCTTCTGCGGACTCATTCCGAAGCGGAGGGGACCGACGCGTCGAGCGGCTCGCAGTCCCATTGCGCTCGCTCGGATTCGGCGACGACGACCCATGGGTCCGGCACCACACCGCACAGCTCCTCTCGAGCATCCGACGCACCACCGGGCGACCCTATGGCCTCGTCGCGTTGCCGAGTGGACGGCCCTCCCAGCGCTGTCCACGGCGGGGAGGCCGTCCCGGCGGACTCTTCATGCGCCGTGGGTGATCTCGCCGTCGGGGGTGATCTCGATGACCTCGCCGAGGCTATCCAGGTGGGTGCGGATCTCTCGTCCGCGAGTTCCGAGGGTCTGCATCGAGGCCCATCGCGCCTTCATCGCCCGCCGCAGGGTTACCCGACTCAGCGATGAATATTGGCCTCTCACCGAGGGGGAATGGGACGCTTTCCTTGCGCACTTCGAGAAGCGCAGGGTCTCTCGGCACCTGCGCTCGTGCCTTTTCAAGCCCCTGTGTTCATGAACACGCTTGTGTTCGTTGCTCGCTCCTCCGGGCGGACCCGGCCCAGCGCAGTCGGTTGGAGGAGATCCGCGACAACCTCGTTGCCTACATTGCCGAGGCCGAGGGAACTGGTCGTCCATCCACGTTCCGGGGAGGGCGGGTGTGGCCCGGGGGCCGGGCCACACCTGGGTGTGGTGGGAGTGTCAGGCGATGGTTTGGTAGCCCTGCCAGCCGCTGCCTTCCTTGAACCATGGGCCGAGGCCGGTGGCGTCGATTCCGTTGTGGAAGCGCATGTTGCCGAGGTTGTCGGTGGACCAGAGGTCGGCTTTGCCGTCGCCGTTGGCGTCGCCGGGTGCGGTGAGGAGGGGGATGGCGGTGGTGCTCCAGCCGTTGCCCAGGAGGGTGCGGGTGCCGTGGTGGTAGGCGGGGGCGCCGTTTGTGTCGATCCAGCGGTCGAGGGGGTAGAGGTAGAACTGGCCGTCGGTGGTGTGGGTGGCGAACAGGTCGGGGATGCCGTCGCCGGTGACGTCGCCGGGGGCGAGGATCCTGTAGGGCTCCCATCCGTCCTCGCCGATGACGATGGGGTCGCCGAGCATGTCGCTGATTCCGGAGCCGGGGTAGAGGTACAGCACACCTGTTGCCGCGCGGACGATCAGGTCGGGGTTGTCGCCGGCGTTGATGAGGCCGTCGTAGTTGTCGTCTCCGGTGACGTTGCCGACGGCGAGGACCTGGGCGTCGCCGGTCCTCCAGTGGCTGTCGTTGGTGGCGGGGTCGGAGTCGTCGTCGCTCCAGGTCTTGAGGGGCTTGGCGCCGGTGCTGCACACCCAGCAGGCGTAGCCGTTGCCGAGGTTGGGGTGCATCCACAGTTCCCAGGAGCCCTCGGCGTTCTTGCGGCGGGCGAGGAGGTCCTCGGTGCCGTCGTTGTTCCAGTCGCCGCGGTGGGTGGTCTGGACGCCGGTGTAGTCGTCGGTGCTTCCGTCGCCCTGGATGCCGAGGTTCCCGTCGCCCTTGCCGTTGTAGATCCTGAGATCGCCGTCGGGGGTGACGGCGTAGATGTCGGACTTGTCATCACCGGTGACGTCACCGGCCTTGTAGTTGGCGCAGCCGCCGGTGGCGGGGTCGGTCCTGCAGTTGACGTAGAAGAGGAAGGCACGAATGTCGGACCGGTTGCCGGCTGCGTCCATGCTCTGGACGCGCAGATAGCGGGGGCCGTTGCCGGTGGGGGTGAGTTTCACGGCGGCGCTGCCGCCGGGGCCGGCGTCGACGGTCTCCTCGCCGTCGGGGCTTCCGTCGACGGTGTAGAGGTACTTGACCACGTCGGTGATGCCGCCGTTGGTGAAGGTGAAGGTTCCCTCGGTGCCCGAGGTGGGCGTGTCGGCGGGCCAGCCCGCGGAGCCGTCGGGGTATTGCGGGGAGCTCACGCCGGGCGGGTTCGAGGGCCTGGTGCGGTCGACCCGGAAGGTGCAGCGGGTGCTCCAGGCGGAGGCGGTGCGGCCGTCCTCGGCGCGTACGTCCCAGGTGTAGCGGCCGGTGGGTAGGTCCTCGCTTTCGATGGGCAGGGTGCCGTAGCTGTCGTTGGGGACGTCGACGGTGCCGGCTTCACGGATGGCCTGGCCACTGGGCCACAGGCGGAAGCGCAGTGTGACGGGGCCGCCGTCGGGGTCCCAGCCGTGGGCGCGCAGGGACACCGTGGTGTCGCCCACGACGCCGGTGCCGTCACAGCCGGCGTCGGGGTCGGTGGAGAGGCCGTAGGGGACTTCCGGGGTGGAGTTGTACTCGGTGGACATCACCGCGGTGTCGGCCTGGAACTTCTTCCAGCCGTGCGGGTCGCTTTCGTTGGTTGCCTTCATGCCGAGCGTCCAGGCGTTCCAGTGATTGGTGGCCGCGTCCTGTGCCGCGTCGGTGACGGTGAAGACGAGGTCACCGGAGGGGCAGTTCGCGCCCCAGCCCTTGGACTCCGTGGTGGAGTCGACCTTCCGGTCCCAGTGGGGTTCGTTGTTCCAGGTCGTGGCGGTACTGATGGTTCCGGTGTCCCAGACCTCGACGGAGGTCTTGGTGCAGCTGTAGGACCAGACCTGCTTGATGATGAACTGGGACTTGATGATCTCTTTGTCCCAGAGCCCGCGGGAGTCCAGTTGGAAGAAGCTGTGGGCGGTTCCGCCTGTTGAGTTCTCGTAGCCGACCCGGGCGACCTTGGTGACCTTGTCGCCGTCGCCTTCGTCGAACCCGGCGCCGTTCCAGTAGTTGGCGTTGGGGTGGGGTTTGTAGGCGGTGGTCCAGGCCTGCATTTTCCCCGGGTAGACCGGCGGGTCGATGAAGACCGGGAACGTCGTCGTCGGCGAGGTCAACAGGCCCTGGTCGGGAGTGAGTTCGAGTATGTCGCCGGTGACCTTGACGGGCATCGCCGCGGAGTTGGGGGAGGGCGCGTCGCTTGGTTCCGCGGGCGTAGCGGAGGAGAGAGGGCCCGCGGTCCTTGCGGTGGGGGCTTGTGTGGGTCGCGTGGAGTCCCACATGCGGGCCTGGGGCGCGGTGAACGCCTCCTGCCCGGTCTCGTCGATCCCGCTGAGGACGCCGCCGGGGCCGGCCTTGAGGGTGACGTTCTTGGTCTTGGTCGTGTAGGTCAGGGTCTTGAGGCGGGGGTTGGTCGCAGCGGCGGCGTTCTTGACGACCAGCAGGTGGGAGAACCCGTCGACGTCGGCGGCGACCTGCAGGTCCACCCCGGGAAGGACCTCGGGGTAGGTGGCGGTGGTCCCCGCCAGAACCGGCTTGGGCAGCGGGTCCGGCCAACTCAGCGAAATCTCACGACCGTTGCGGTCGATCGTCGCCAAGGGTGCGGAGCCACCTCCCGAGAACCTGAGGCCCGCGGCGGTGGCGACAGGGGCGACGGTCCCGTCGGCTCCCGCTCGAAGGGTGGGGTCGATAGCGACCCACTTGCCGTTCTGCTTCGTGCGCACCGGACGCAGCGACTGCTCCATCGTCAGCGTCCCCGAGGGGTTCGCGAACGTCTGCGCGGTCTCCGACCGCAGCGACCCGACCTCGACCCGCTTGCCCGAGGACTTCGCGGCCTTCAACGCGGACCCCTCGTCCGGCTTGACACCCGCTTCGGCGGTCGGCGCCGCTGTTTGGGTCTTGGCGCTTGCGGTTGCCACCGAGGGCAGGACGGTCAGCAGGCCGGCGCTCAATCCGAAGACCCCGGCGACGGCGGTCAGCCGTCTCGCTCGCCCGAAACGACTTGGTATCTGTTGATACTGCATGAAGACAACCCCTTGTCGAACCCGGAAATAGCGGGTCAGGCTAAGAGGCCGCAAATTCCACTGGCAACGCCTAAATTACTGCTGATAGTTGCTTTTGGCATCATAAGCCGTATCAATATGGGCAAAGAATTGTCGGGGATAATTATCACCAGTGATAAACGCCTCATTCGTACAACCCTATGCGTGAGTAACAACCATCCGGTAGCTTCCTGCGGTTCTCTCACAGGAGGTACCCGGAAATGTTTCCCCGACCCCACCCACTGACCGGGGGGCGGACGAGATCCGGCCCCGGTCGACGCAGACGCGGCCACCGGATCGCATCCGCCGCCGTCGGCATGATCGTCCTCACCACCCTGGTGGTCCCGATGGTGGCGGCCGCGGCGGAATGGAGCCCGGCCACCCCGGAGCAACTCAAGCCCGTTCCGGTCGCCAAGGTCCCGTCTGGATCCCCTCAAAGCGGGCGGGAAGCACTCAAGACGACCCTTCCGCAGGTGTCATGGCCCAAGGCGGGCGCGGCGGACGTCGACCTCGTCTCCGCGCGCCGCGACGGCAAACCGGTTCGCGCCGGCACCCTGCCCGTGCGCGTGGCCGCCGCGACCCAAGCGGTGCCGACGCTCGCGCCGAACGACGATCGCCTCCAAGTGGAGGTGCTCGACCGCAAGTCCACCGACAAGGCAGGCGTCGACGGCCTCCTCCTTGCGGTCAAGGCCGGCCTCGGATCCGCCGGGCCCGGAGCGGTCGACGTCGAGGTCGACTACAACACGTTCAAACACGCCTACGGCGGGAACTGGGGTTCCCGCCTGCGACTGATGCAACTGCCCGCATGCGCGCTCACCACCCCGGATCGCCCCGAATGCCGGACCCGAACACCCCTGCCCACCCGCAACGACGCGGTCAAGGGGACGGTCAGTGCCAAGCCCGTCATCTCTGTTGCCGCGGGCACCCGCTCGTTCGCGTCCCTGCCGCAGGCTCTCCTGGCGGCCGAGGCGGCGCCCGAAGGGGAGGGCGGCGACTACAAGGCCACCTCGCTCGCCCCCTCCGGATCCTGGAGCGCCGGCGGCTCGACGGGCGGCTTCTCGTGGAACTACCCGATCACCGTTCCGCCGTCCTTCGGCGGCCCCGCCCCCTCCATCGCGCTCTCGTACTCGTCGCAGAGCCTGGACGGTCTGACGGCGGCGACCAATACCCAGTCCTCCTGGCTCGGCGACGGCTGGTCCACCGGCGGAAACTTCGTCGAACGCCGCTACAACACCTGCAAGAACGACAAGGCAGGCAACCAGGGCGCCAAATCGAACGACCTGTGCTGGGTCAACGACAACGCCACGCTTTCGCTCAACGGCAAGAACACCGAACTGGTCAAGGGCGCCGACGGCCTGTGGAAAGCCGCCGCCGACGGCGCGGAGAGGATCGAACGCCTCACCGGCGCCGACAACGGCGACAACGACGGCGAGCACTGGAAGGTCACGACCACCGACGGCACTCAGTACTTCTTCGGGCTGAGCAAGCTCCCCGGAGCCGGTGCGCAGCGCACGAACTCCGCTTGGACGGTGCCGGTCTTCGGCAACAACGACGGTGAGGAGTGCCACAAAAACGCGTTCGCGGACTCATGGTGCCAGCAGGGCTGGCGGTGGAACCTGGACTACGTCGTCGACCCGCGCGGCAACGCGATGACGTACTTCTACGAGACCGAGACCAACCACTACGGCCGCAACGGCGACGTCACCACCGGCAAGGGCACCTCCACCCCCTACACGCGGGGCGGATGGACGACGCGCATCGAGTACGGCCACCGCAGCGACGCGCTCTTCAGCGCCAAGGCTCCCGCCGTCGTGTACTTCGACGTCGCGGAGCGCTGCCTTCCCACCGACACCATCACCTGTTCCGACGCGCAGTTCACCAAGGACAACGCCAAGTCCTGGCCGGACGTGCCCGTCGACCTGAACTGCAAGTCGGGTGCCGAGTGCAAGGTACTCTCCCCGAGCTTTTGGACGCGCAAGCGTCTGACCACGATCCGCACCCAGGTCCTCAGCGGCGGCACCCAACGAGACGTGGACGCCTGGGCGTTCGAGCAGCAGTTCCCCGACTCCGGCGACGGCCACTTCCCGCTGTGGCTCGCCTCCATCAACCGCACCGGCAAGGCCGGCAGCACCGACATCGTCATGCCCCCGGTGACCTTCGGCAGCGAACAACTCGAGAACCGCGTCGACGGCAAGGAACACATCGCCCCCTTCTGGCGACGCCGCGTCAACAGGATCACCACCGAGACCGGTGCCACCACCCAGGTCGCCTACTCCGCGCGGGACTGCCTGCGCAGCGAGCTACCCGACCCGGCCACCAACACCAAGCGTTGCTACCCGGTGAACTGGTCCCCCGACGGGGCCGACACGCCCATCCTCGACTGGTTCCACAAGTACCTGGTCACGCAGGTCCTCGAGGCGGACAACACAGGTGGCGGTCGGGTCATGCAAACCGACTACGAATACGTCGGCGCCCCGGCGTGGCTCAAGAGCACCGACGAGTTCACCAAGCCGACGGAACGCACGTACAACGACTACCGCGGCTACGCGGCCCTGAAGGTGCGTTCAGGCGGCGCCGGCGACAGGCGAAGTCTTGTGGAGACCCGCTACTTCCGCGGCATACCCGGGGCCAAGGTCGCCGACTCCGAAGGAAACACCTCCGACGACCTCGAGATACTCACCGGATCGGTTCGCGAGACGATCAACTACAACGGCGACGGCGGACCCGTCCTCGCGGCGAGTTCCAAGGAGTACTGGGTCTCCGATCCAACGGCGAGTCGAAGCCGCGTCGGCCTCTCGGACCTCGTCGCCGTTCGGTCCGGCGTTGCGGCCGAACTCAGTCGGACGACACTCTCCGGCGGCGGCTGGCGCCGTACGAAGGTTACGCGCACCTTCGACGACTACGGGATGGTGGCCCAGGAGGATTCCCAGGGCGACCTGGCGGTCACCGGCGACGAGCAGTGCATGCGCACCGAGTACGCTCGCAACACCGCAGCCTGGCTGGTCAGTCACGTCTCCAGGACCGAGACGGTCACCGTGGGTTGCGGTACCGCACCCGTACGACCGCGGGACGTCCTCAGCGACGGCCAGAACCTGTACGACGGCCTTCCATATGGGACGCCACCGGTCACAGGCCTGGTTACGACGGCCACGGAGATCACCGCGAGCGGCGTCGACTACCAGACCAAGGTGCGCACCGAGTACGACGCCTACGGGCGGGCACGCAAGGCCTGGAACGTCGATGAGCGCCTCACCTCCACGGAGTACGCGGGGCCGATCGGCGAACTCCCGACCTCGAGTTCGGTGACCAACCCACTCGGGCACTCCATCACGCAGACGTTCGACGTTCGGCGCGGCTTGGTAGTCAGCAACGTCGATGCGAACAACGCCCGTACCGACGTCGAGTACGACGCGCTGGGCCGCACGGTGAAGGTCTGGGAACCCGGTTGGGACAAGGCGTCCCACCAGACGAAGCCGTCCAAGGAGTACGCGTACCTCGTGCGCTCGGACGGTCCGGTGGCCGTGAGCACGAAGCACCTGATCCCCAACGGCACGTATCTCACCAACATCGACCTGTACGACTCCCTTCTCAGGAAGCGACAGACCCAGGTGCCCACGCAGGGCGGGCGGGTCGTCACCGAGAACTGGTACGACTCCCAGGGCCGTATCTGGCGCGCCTACGGCGGCTACTTCGCTTCCGGTGCTCCTGAGACCTCGCTCGTCGCGGGCGACGACACGAAGGTGCCGGCCAGTACGGAGACGCTCTTCGACGCCGCCGGTCGTCCCACGGACGTCGTCTCCAAGAGATACGGCGAGGAGACCAAGCGTACGGCCACTGTGTACGACGGCGAGCGCACCACGACCATTCCACCGGCAGGAGGCACCTCCGCCACCGTGGTCGTCGACGCCTTCGCTCGAACCCGCGAACTCGTCGAGTACACCCAACCCGGACAGCAAAGCCCACAGACGACTCGTTACGAGTACAACGCCCGCGGCGACATGCAGAAGCTCGTCGACCCGGTAGGCAACACATGGTCCTATGACTACGACGTACGCGGCAACGAGGTTCACAGCCTGGACCCAGACAAGGGCGAATCCTGGCGCGAATATGACAAAGCGGACCGCGTTGTCAAGAACAGGAGCGCCCGGGGCGGTGAATTCTCGACGGTCTACGACGGTCTCGGTCGCCAGCGGGAAGTGAAGAACGGCGACACCGTTCTCGCCGAATGGGACTACGACACCGCCCCCGGTGGCATCGGCCGACTCGCCTCCTCCACGCGCTGGGTCGCTGGCGGCGCATACCAGACCGCCATCACCGGCTACAACCCTCGCGGCCAATCCACCGGCACCACGGTGACGCTTCCGGCCACCGAAGGACCCGGTATGACCGGGCCCTTCACATGGCAGTACGCCTACAACCCGGAGACCGGACTTCCCACCGGGGTGCGGCACCCTGCTCTCGGAGGCCTTCCCGCCGAGACCGTGACCACCGGATACGACCTCTTCGGTCGCGTCCAGTCGACCGGTAGCAGCCTGCTCCCCTACGTCGGGAACACCACGTACGACCCGCTCGACCGGGTCACCCAAATGGAGAGCGGTGCCTTCGGAAAGAAGCTCGTCTCCACCCAGAAATGGGACCCGCACACGGGTGCACTGATCAGCAGTCAAACGGATCAGGAATCGGTCAAGTCCCGTCTCTCGCTCACCGAGTACGGCTACGACCCCAGCCAGAACGTCACACGAATCGCGGACACGACCGGACAGGACGCCGGGGCCGTCGTGGACACGCAGTGCTTCGTCTACGACGGTCTCCGCCGGATGACCGCGGCCTGGACGGCCACCGACGGCTGCGCGCGCGGGCCCGCCGCCGGTACGGACGGAACCGTGGGCGGCCCGGACGCCTACTGGCACTCCTACACCTTTGACGCCGTGGGGTCGCGCCTCCAGGAGACACTGCACGACGTCACCGGCGACACGACCAAGGACCTGACACGTCGGTACAGCTACCCCGGGGAGGGCCAGACCGGCCCCCGCCACGCGCTGACCAAGGTCGTCACCGAAGCGGCAGCCGGCACCACCGAGAACACCTACGAGTACGACGCATCCGGCAACACGGTGAAGCGGAGGATCGCCGGACACCCCGAACAGAGCCTGGAATGGAACGCAGAGGGCCGGCTCGGCAAGGTGCTGGACGGCGCCCAGGAATCGTCCTACATCTACGACGCGAACGGCAGTCGTCTGCTGAAACGCGATTCCACGGGCGTGACGCTCTATCTCGTGAGTGGCACGGAATTGCGGCGATCGGCCGGCGGCTCGATCGAGGGTACCCGCTACTACGCGCAGAGCGGCAAGACTGTCGCCGTCCGTACCGGAGCGAAGGTCAAGTTCCTGTCGAGCGACGCACACGGGACTGCCAACGCCGCCATCGACAACACGACCCAGGCAGTCGTCCGACGCAAGACCCTCCCCTTCGGCGGTCCCCGAGGGACCCAGCCGCCCCCCGGAACCTGGCCGGACGACAAGGGGTTCCTCGGCAAGACCGTCGATCCCACGGGACTCGTCAACATCGGGGCCCGCGAATACGACCCCGCCATCGGGCGCTTCGTGAGCGTCGACCCCGTCATGGACCTGGCCCGTCCCGAACAACTCCACGGATACGCCTACTCCAGCAACCGCCCGGCCACCGCCAGTGACCCGACGGGCCTGGCCGACCCCGACCGCACCCCTCCGGTGGGCTGCTCCAGCCCGGACGACAAGTGTGGACATCCCGCGATTAAGGATGGGCGAAATACGCCGCTCCAGGCCAGCCCGGGTTGGGTAAACGGGAGGCCCGAGACGATCTGGGACTCGACGGGAACCCCCCACAACTTGACCGACACCGGGGACGGGGAGTCCGGCAGATATGCGCACGCGTATGCGAACGCCGACCTCCGAGCGAGCGGCGACGCATACGATCCACAAACCAGGTCGGGCTACATCTACTACAACCAGGTCGATGCGGACACGCTCAAGGGCTTCGTGCGGGCACCGAACGGCGAACACGTGCTCACCGGAGCAACCGCCGACCTGATTCTCGTCAAATGGGACCAGGGGAACATCGTCAGCGTCGACTCCTACGATGCCGTTACTGCAGCCAAGGCCGACAAAAATGTCGATCTCATCGAGAAGGAAATCAATCGCAAACTCGACTACACCATGAAGATGCAGGCGAACAATGTCATCTTCGTCGCGCGGGATCGCGCCCAGGCGGAAAATGTGGCGAAGAGGTTCGCGGGAAATACGCGGGTTCGGGTACTGTCGTATGACGGTTACGATTCCCGGCCGAATGTCAGGATCCCTCTCGCACCGAGGTCGAAATCGGGAGCTCTCGGTAGAGGCATGAGGAATACTCCGAGCTTCGCCTTTGGGATGGGGCTGATCGCAGCTCTCTCCGCAGCCGCAAATATTCGTCAGTACGGATGGTGGGGCGGCGTCAAGGAAACGCTCTGGGGGATCGTTGATCCCTGGGGTGGGAGGAAGGCGGTCTACGGCGACGGCAATCCGAACTGGACGTAGATCGGAAATGATTTCCGAAGGGTGAGGTATGGCGGGTTGGGCATCAACCCGCCATACCTGTTATTCTCTCGGGCTCCGACGCCACGGTCCGATCGTCGTGAACGACGATTCGCAAGGAACCCAGATGGGCGAGCCGCCGGCGAAGCTCGTGTTCGCACCGATCGCACTATCGACTAGTCTGCGCCAACAGGGTCCGGGTGTTCTGATTCGAGATGCACGAGTCGAAGAAATCGGGCTGGCTGGGAGCCGAAGACCACGCGGTACTTTTCTCGCGGCTTGGCGCCGTCATGTGCCCTGGGTCCTGTCCGTACGGGACAGACAGCCTACCTCAATATAGTCAGTATCCGTCCTCTCGGTTGCAGGCAAAGTCACCTCCGTAAGCTTTCCATTGAAGATCATCCAGAGGCCAAAACAATCGTCGTCCTGATCACGAACCAACACCTGAACGGAATGTGGGTCGGGCCACTCGATTCCTTGAAGGTATTCAAAAATACCGTACCAATTCTGTCGCGTGAATTGGATAATCCACATATAACATAGTTTGCTGCCGGATTTCATGGCGCGAAACATCTCGTTGTCGATGGGGAAGAATTTGTGCCCGCCCCATTCCTGTGCGAACTCGTCGGTCGTCAGGTGCTCCATGACTGCTTCGGCGTCCCTGGCCAGGACAATAATCTCTGCGTCTCTGCTCATGTGCCCATTATCCGCAGGTGAGGAGGCCCGACGCTCCCGGGGCAGGTGTGACCGGGCGCGGTGATGCATCGGTCGGGACCTGGCACCGGCGGAGTGCGTGTTCGCTTCCGTCGGTAGCCACTCACCTCGAAGCCCACGGCCCCGTCTGCGTCGGCATCGACGGCCGACCCGCCGCTATAGCTGGGATTCGCCGCTGAACTGGTGCGGTGCCTGTATTCGAGGCGTGCGCCGCACGGGCCCCAGCAGGCGACTGATCCGGGAGAGCCAGGGGTCGGTGAGAGGTGCGACGAGCCTTGGCTTCGCGCATCACCAGGGAGCCGGCCCGCAGCTGTGGTGGAACCGCGTACGGATGGCCTACGAATGTGCGTCCCCCCTTTGAATGCGGATGTCGCAGTAGATGTACGTGGCGACGGTCAGGGCCGCCGTCAGGTAGAAGACCCACAGTCCGAGGTGGATGTCCACAACACCGTTGACGTTGCCGTGGTCGTCGACATACGAAGTTTCGGTGGACGTGTCCAGCCGCAGGAGGCAGCCCAGGGTGAGTGCCGCTCCCGCGTAGCCCGTCAGTCGCGCCGGCGCTCTGTCGCCCGGGACGAGCACCACCGACATCACCAGGGTCGTCGCCAGGCCGACGAGGACGCCCAGGCCCAGGCGGCCACCGTCGGAGCGAGCCTTGACGACCGTCCAATCACTCGCCGAGTAGGAGTAGGCGTGCAGGAACGGGGAGATGGCGAACAACGTGAGCCAGTACCGCCGGCGGGAGAAACCGTTCGAGCGTGTCGAACCGCGCCGGCTTGGGTGGTCTCGCCGGCTCGGCGGGCGTGCGCAGCAGTTCGGCGCACTCGGCCGCGGTTGGCCGATCGCCGTGACTGGGGGCGGTCATGCGGGTGAGTAGAGGCAGTCGATGCGTGGGGGCGGCGGCCCCTTGCCTGTGCGGTGAGTTGTTCGGCGGGCAGGCGGTGGCCGGTGAGCTTCTCGACCAGGACCAGGCCGAGCGAGTACACGTCCGAGCCTGCGGGTAGTGACGACGAACGCGGTGGCGTCGTCGCGGTATAGCACCGGCAACGACGTCGAGGCCACCGTGTCCCCGAAACCCCCGCCGTCCACGGACGCCTCCAACCGGTCCCGAAGACCGAGAGGATCGTCCAACGGCCGCCGCCGCGCGGACAGATGATCGAGAACGGCCCACACGTGCGGCCTCCACTCGCATACCACGAGGTAGCGCCAGCCGCAGGCCGCCGCGGCCTCCTCGGTGGCGGCGAACGCAAGCGCGTCGGCTTCCCCGATCGGCCGGCGCGGCCGCACGTCGAACAACCACCTGGCCCCGTTCGGCATGACGGCGAGGAAGTCCGGAATGTGAGCGGCGCGGCCGCCGCCGTGTTCGAAGACGAGCCGGAACGGCTGCGACAGCACCTCGGCCACGCGCACGAAGTCCAGCGCCAGCAACAGGCGAGCCTCCTCGAGGGACTCGAATCCGTGCAGACGCCCCGTCGACACCATGAACTGCAATCCCGGACGATGCCGTTGAGCGGCCCGCCACGTGAAACGCCGAACCGGCTGTGCCGTCGACACCGGAGCCGCGGCCAGATCCCGTACCGGCCAGACCACGTCGCGCCCGCCGAAACGCCAGGCCGCCGACCACCGTCGCGGCCAGGAAGCGCCCAGCGACAACCGCTCCCGTACGACGTCACCGACGTCGTACGGGACGAACAGCTCGTCCAACCCGCATGTATCGGAACGGATCCGGACGTGGACATGTGCCGTCACCCCACCACGACAGCACCTCTCCACTTGTGAAGCACGCCGATGTCCACACCCGACCGCAACATGCAGAAAGGCGATATTTGTGATCGGGAGCCGTCGCAGGTGCGCATGTGATCGGGTCGTCATCGTGGTGCCCCCGTTTCCGTCCGCAACGATCACCGAACCCGCCAGAGCCGGCCCCGGACGGCTGCCGGGCTCTCGTTCGCGCCCAGGACGACGAGGGCCGCTGCACAGAAGATCGGTTGCGACTATGCGAGCTAGGTGACATCAAATCCATGGCCTGAACTGGGCCTTAGCGACGTAGTTTTCGCCCCGCTTGACGCCAGAAGGCCGAGCTTGTTGACACCTACGCCACGTTTTCAGCCCCGTCGCCACCTGCCACCGTGCAACTCGGCTGGCATCTGAGCCCAAGTCGGCACCACGAGTGTGTGAGTCGGCAGCTTGCTCGGAACGGATGCTGTTGGTGATCTTGTCGGGGCCTGCTGGCATGGAGCTGAGGCGCCCTGTGCCGCTGCCTGACTTGCAGGCAATGAGCGAGGCAACTCGGACCTTTGGCTGTTCTGGTGGAACGGCAGGCAGGGTCCTACGCTCGTGGGGCGAACGCGGCGGGCGGTCGAGCCGTGAGGTATCCCCGCGTGGGGAGACGAGGGGGAGTGCTTCGTGCCGAGGGCAGCGTTTCAGTTTCCTACATTGCAGTCGGACGATCCGGACAGTCTCGGGGGCTTTCAGCTGGTGGCGCGGCTGGGCGAGGGCGGTATGGGGCAGGTGTTTCTCGCTCTTTCCCCCGGAGGGCAGCCAACGGCTTTGAAGGTGATCCGTCACGAGTTTGCCGGGGACGCGGAGTTCGGACAGCGATTCGCGCGCGAGGTGGGCGCCGCACAGAAGGTGCGCGGTGCCCACCTCGCGCCGTTGCTGGACGCCGACCCCCAGGCCGAGCGGCCATGGCTGGCCACGACGTACGTGGCCGGGCCCTCCCTGCGGGACCTGGTGGCCGACCATGGGCCGCTGCCGACCGAGCAGGTGATGCTGCTGGCCTGGGGCATCGCCCACGCCCTCGCCGACATCCACGCCGCGAACGTGGTGCACCGGGACCTCAAGCCCGGGAACATCATGCTGGACGAGAGCGGTCCGAAGGTCATCGACTTCGGCATCGTCAAATCTCTGACCCAGTCCGTGACCTACAGGAGCCATTCCACCCGGATCGGTACCCCGTTGTACATGTCGCCCGAGCAGGCCTCGGGCCGTGCCGTCGGCGCGGCCTCCGACGTCTTCGCTCTCGGTTCCACCCTGTACTTCCTCGCCGCCGGCCGTGAGGCGTTCGCCGCGGAGAACGAGTGGGCCGTTGCCCACCGGGTCGTCGCCGACGACCCGGACGTGTCCCTCTTCACTCCACCTCTGCGCCAACTGATCGCCACCTGCCTGCACAAGGACCCGGATCAGCGCCCGACACCGTTACGTGTGCGGGAGTGGTGCGAGGAGGAGCTGGGCGACACGCTCGGTCCGGGCGCCTGGATGGGGATCACCGGTGCCCGCGCGGCTATCCAGGCGCGCACCAGCGCTTTGCGCGCCCTCGCTGTCGCCGACTCGGAAGCGGCAGACACCCCCTTCCGCAATCAACCCGATTCCCCGCACATAACGGGTGGCGATGAAGGCGGCGGGACGATGGAGGCCGGGCCTGTCGCCTCGTCGGCTCCCGCCGCTTTGCCGGGTACGCAGAAACTGCCGCAGCAGGTGCCGGACCCGATCGGGCCCCCATCGGTGCGCGACGTGATCGGCACCCATGTGGCAGAGATCCTCGTGGCAGCGGGAGCGCTCCTCTGGGCGAGCTTCAAGCCGCTCTTTTCGGAGACCTGGAAGAGGGAGCCCTCCGGCACTCAAGTGGCACACGTA
Organism: Embleya sp. NBC_00896; assembly: GCF_045207785.1. Taxonomy (NCBI): domain Bacteria; kingdom Bacillati; phylum Actinomycetota; class Actinomycetes; order Kitasatosporales; family Streptomycetaceae; genus Embleya; species Embleya sp. NBC_00896. The sequence goes on along the minus strand of NZ_CP108778.1, from coordinate 34,213 downwards.
GTCGAGCGCTTCAACTGGCAGCACCCTTGGGAAGCGATTCCCAGCGGCTTCCCCGGAGTGGTAACGAGCTGGCAGGCGATTCCCATCGGGATCATCGGTACAGCGGCCGGCCTCGCCTTGGCAGTCCTGTTCCTGCTGAGGCTGGCCGGCGGCCAAGTGAACTGCTCCGGATTTGATCGAGACTCTCATTCTTGAGAGGATCGGACGAATCATGCCGAAGCACTATCCAAGGGACCTCAAGGAGCGGGCCGTGCGCCTGGTGCTGGAGTCCCGTGACCAGTACAAGTCCGAGCACGCGGCGATCCGCTCGATCGCCGCCAAGCTCGATGTGGGCCCCGAGTCGCTCCGCCATTGGGTACGTCAGGCCGAGGTCGACGCCGGCCACCGGCCCGGGACCACCACGGAGGAGTCCGCGCAACTCAAGGCGTTGAAACGGGAGAACGCCGAGCTCAAGCGCGCGAACGAGATCCTCAAGGCGGCGGCGTCTTTCTTCGCGGCCGAGCTCGACCGGCCACACACACGCTCGTAGCCTTCATCGACGAGCACCGGGACCGCTTCGGCGGAGTCGAGCCGATCTGCACCGTGCTCACCGCACACGACTGCAGCATCCACCCGAGCACCTACTACGCGTACAAGAAACGCGCCCCCTCGGCGCGATCCGTTCGCGACGCGGAACTGACCGCCCTGATCGGAGACGTCCACGAAACCAACTACGGCGTCTACGGCGTCCGCAAGGTCTGGGCCGAGTTGAAACGCCGCGGCCACACCGACGTCGCCCGATGCACCGTCGCACGGCTGATGAAGGACGCCGGGCTCTCCGGCGCCGTCCGCGGCCGGAAAATCCGCACCACCGAACCGGACCCGACCGCCACGCGGGCGCCGGACCTGTTGCGACGCGACTTCGTCGCGTCGACGCCGAACCGCGTGTGGGTGGCCGACTTCACGCATGTCGCCGCATGGGCCGGCACCGTCTACGTCGCGTTCGTCGTGGACACCTTCTCGCGCCGCGTCGTCGGTTGGTCGGCCGCCACCGACAAACGCACCGACCTCGTACTCTCCGCGTTCGAGATGGGCCTGTGGCAGCGCGACCGGACGCAACACCCCGTCCGGCACGGGGAGTTGATCCACCACAGCGACGCCGGCTCGCAACTTGAGTTCAAGGGGTCGTTGCAACACCGCTTCCTTGCAGTGAGCGTAGATGATCGTTGAGGGCCTCGGCAGGAGTTCGCCAGTTGAGTGTCTTGCGGGGACGGCTGTTGAGTGCAGCGGCGACGGCCTCGATCTCATTGACGTCCCAGCGGGACAGATCAGTGCCCTTGGGAAAGTACTGACGCAGCAGTCCGTTGGTGTTCTCGTTCGTGCCGCGCTGCCACGGGCTGTGCGGGTCGGCGAAGTAGACCAACAGCCCTGTCTCACACCGGAGTTGAACGTGTTGGGCGAGTTCCTTGCCGCGGTCCCAGGTCAGCGATCGACGTAGTTGTGCGGGCAGCTCGATGATCCTGGCCGCGATCGCGTCCTTCATCGCCTCGGCGCCGTAGCCGGCCAGCGCCGGGCCGTTCTTCACCCGTGGTTGGACGCCGTAGCCTTCCATGCGGGGCAGGTGCAGCAGCATCGTGAACCGCGTCGTGCGTTCGACGAGCGTACCGATCGCGGACCGGTCGGTGCCGATGATCAGGTCGCCCTCCCAGTGGCCTGGGACTGCTCGGTCGGCGGCTTCGGCGGGCCGCTCGCTGATCATCACGTCCGAGGTGACGTGGCCCGCGGGGCGTCGTCGCGAGCGTGCGCGCGGAACGCGCAGCGCCCGCCCTGTGCGCAGGCAGGCGACCAGCTCGCGCCGGAGCGCTCCGCGCCCTTGGACATAGAGGGCCTGGTAGATCGCTTCGTGCGAGATCCGCATGGACTCGTCCTCGGGGAAGTCGGCCTTGAGCCGGTGGGCGATCTGCTCCGGGCTCCACGCCGTCGCCCATCGGCGGTCCTGCCGGTGCGGCTTGTTGCGGCCCTTCCACCGCGCGGTCCCCGGCCCCGGCACCGGTGTTCCGTCGGGCCGGCGGACCTGGCCCGAGAGCCGGTCCTGCACGTACTCGCGGAGCCGCTCGTTCCCGGCCAGCTTGGCGGTTTTGGGGCGCCGCGCCACCAGTTCTGCCTTCCACTGCGCGACCGACGCCCGGTAGTCCAGCTTCCCACCGCGGGTGGCGGCGTTGCGGCGGAGCTCCCGCGAGACGGTCGACGGGTCGCGGCCCAGCCGGCGGGAGGTCTCCCGGACCCCGACGCCCTGGGCTTTCAACAGCGCGATCTCCTCCCGTTCCTCAAACGACAGGTAGCGACCCGACAACGGGGTGACCATGTGTGTCGGCATGCCGCCACGCTCCCGGAACCACCGACTGCCGGCCGCCTGCGACGCGCCGACCGCAATCGCGGCGTCCTCGCTGGTCAGCCCCTTGGCGATCTCACGCCAGAACAACCGCTCGACGTCACGACGAAGTGAGGGCTTCCCCGGCGACTTCATCGCGGCCCTGCCCGTCAACTCCCGCATCCACCCTGCTGGCCTGCCCATCCACACCTCCACCATCGAGGTGTTGCGACGACCAGTTGAATCCGCCCAATACACCTCGTTCCGCCTCGCCGCCCACCTGGCGCGCGAGGGCACCGCCGGATCCATCGGAACCGTCGGCGACGCCCTCGACAACGCGCTGATGGAATCCACGATCGGCCTCTACAAGACCGAACTGATCAAACCCCGAGGCCCGTGGCGCACCCTGGCCGCCGTCGAACTCGCCACCGCGGAGTGGATCGACTGGTACAACCACACCCGGCTCCACGGTGAAATCGGCCACGTTCCACCCGTCGAATACGAAACCAAGCACTACCAGGGACAACCAAAACCGCAGGTCATCGCCACACACCCGAGTCTCTAACGAACCCGGAGCAGTTCAAAGACCTGAAGAAGTTCGGCCTGGCGGCAGGTGTGATCTGTGCCGGCTGGATCACCATCGTGACGCTTCTTGGTCTGTGGGTGCTCGCGATGACGTTCGGCTGGGAGCGCTCGGATGACGCCAATCCCGGATACACGATTCGCACTGTGCTCCTGCCTGGGGGGTGGCTGCTACTTCTCGCAAACGGCCTGATGGCTGACGCGCTCCGACGCACGCACGGATACGTCGCGGGGCGGGCAGCAGGCAGTGCGTGACGCTTGGATCCGTCCTCGCCGAGGTGGGTCAGATCGGAGTTGCAGTACTCCGCAGGTCCCAGCCTGCCTGCCGCCACCACCGCGAGGACCTGAGGCGCTGCATACGAGTCGCAGCGCGGCGCGGGAAGTTTCGGCAAGATCGCCAACAGCATCCGGAACGTGAGCCAGAGGAGAGAGGTGGGGCCGAAGGACCGGGTGGACAGCTGCTCATACCAGGGTGATGTCCATGCCACCCTCGGCCAGGGCCTCAAGGACTACGGCGAACAGGTCGTAGGGCCGGCCGTCCGGCGTCAGGGCGTGGGACAGGTGCTCGCGCGCGGTCGCGGCGTTTCGCCAGAGCAGGGTGGCGGGGGCGGTGTAGCCGAAGGTGCCGCGCAGGCAGTCGTCGAGGGCTGCGAGGCAGCCGCCGAAGTAGCCGCCCGGCCCGTTGACTGCTTCGCCGAGCGCCAGGTAGAGGGCTGGTTCGTCGGTGATGTGCCGGCCGTCGAGTTCGTAGGCGTGGCCGGCCGGCCGGTCATGGTGGGATCGTCGGCAGGCCCGCTCCCGGGCGAGGTCCAGCCAGGCCCCGCGGCGGCGGGTATCGAGGCCGGCCCAGGCGTTCACGGCGTCCGGCGGCCCGGCGAGCCACCGCTCCCAGATTGGCCGGGCGTATTCGGGAACGGGTGTGAAGCGGCCTCCGTCGAGCTCCAGGTCGATCAGGTCCGCCCCGCGGGAGGATGGGCGCCAGTCGCTGACCGTGGCCCACAGCAGCCGGTCGGTAAGCAGCTCACCTCGATCGTCCCGTATCTCCAGAGCGGCCTCCCCCAAGTCCAGCGCCCGCCGGGTGCCCTTCGCGAGCGCCACCCTCAGCTGATCACTCTGCGCGAGCCCCCACAGGACGAGCGGGGGCGGCACGTGCTCAGGCGTCGGGACGCGGGTGAATTCCCGGCAGGAGCCCAGCCAGCGGTGCCCGTCGTGCACGCGAACGCGACCCCTGTGCCCCTCGGGCGGACCTTCGTAGTCGTCCAAACCGGTGAGCAACAGATTGTCCGTCCCGGGGAGTTGCCCCAAACTCTCCGCGTCCTCCAGCAGCCAGGCGTCGAGTGCCTCGTCGTCCGGCACCAGCCACACCCTGCTGCCGGCCCAAGCGGGTACGTCGGATTTCTCCGGGATCCAGCCGAACAGCTCGTACATCCCGCGCTGGGATTCTCCGAACAGTGCCTCCGCCTCGGCGCAGACGCCCCAGACATGGCCGTGCTCAGTCTCGCTCAGCGTGTACCGCGCGCTCCCGCGCTCGTTCTCGTCCTCGTGCACAGCGGAAATCATGCCCCGTCCACGTTCCGACGACGAAGCCGGGATTCTCCGCCGGCCGCAGGCTCGGTGCTGTCCCTGGCCGACGGCGCACATGCTCGGTGTCAGTCGGCACGACTCGATGTCATCTATCTCAAAATTTCGCATCGGTGAACGCCTGTGGCCGAGCTCGCCGCCAACTTTCGATCGGCACCGCCAACTATCAGTCGTGGTCACAGACGGCACCCGAGACTTGACGAAGAACACTCTCTATTCCGACTTGATTTCCTAGCGATTTCGCAAATTTTCGCGTCGGATTACGGTAGGATCGAGAGGTGTCGACGTCCATGGGAGGCCGGGCTGATGAATGACGAGACGCAGGCACTGTCGGCCGAAGCCGGGCCGCCCGAGGTCGCGCGCAGCACCGGTCCCGACGCGGCGCTGGGTGTGGAGGAGGTCCGCAAGAAGTGGGCACGCGTGGTCGCGGACGCCGCCGCGGGCGCGCGGATCGTGATCCACGCCCCGCACGGGGTGCGGGCGGTGTTGACCCCGCCCACTCCGGATGTGATCGCCGCGCAGGGCGAGTTGCCAACCTTTACGATGACCGCCGCCCGGCAGGGCCTGGGCAACCTCGTTCGCGCCGCCGCGACAGGTACCCCGCAACTGGTGCTGCGCTACCGCACCGTTTATGCCCAGATCACCCACCTCTCCGCGGCGCCGGCACCCGCGAACACACCCCCGGCAACCACCCGTCCCGCGCCGTCCCCGGCGATCGCACGCCCGGCCACCGACGACATCGCACCGGACCGGCCCACCGCCCCGAAGACCGGCCGTCGTGTGGCGGCGTTCGCGACGGCGTTGGGGGAGGCGACCACCGCCCGCCGACGCGCGATCTCGTTCGGCCCCACGGCCCTGGACGAGGCCTCCGGTGGGGGCGCGTTGCCCGGCCGTCTGGTCTTGGTGGTCGGCGCGCCCGGCGCCGGCGCCGGCCTGCTCGCGGCGGGCACCGTACTGTCCGCGACACTCGCCCCGGCCGACGACCCCGACTCGCCGAACGCGGTGCTGTCGTGCACGCCCGGCCGCCCCCGCGCCGACATCGCGGCCCGCCTGACGGCGGCCGCCGCCGGAGTGGACCACCGCAGGTTGCGCGCGGGCACCCTCACCGACACCGAACGCCACGCCGCCGACGCGGCATCGACGCGCCTGGCCGCCGGGGGGCTGCTCCTGGACGACGGCGCCGACCTGACCCTGGACCTGTTGCGCGAGACCGCGGCGGATGTCGCGGGCCTGCGCCTGCTAGCGGTGGATCCGCTCAACCACCTCCTCCCCGCCGCTACCGGGCCTGCCGGTCCCGATGTCCGGCGGGGCGTGGCGGCGTTGCGCCGGCTGGCTGCGGACCTGGACGTTCCCGTGGTGGCCGTGTGGGAGACAGGCGCGGGTGAACCGCCCGAGGTCGCCGCGGCGTTGGCCCAGGCGGACACCGTGGTCCACCTGACCCGTGAGGGTGAGCAGGCGTTCGCGATCGTCGCCGAACGCGATCTGGGCCCCGTCGCCCAGGCGGCTCTGCACGCCGACCTGGCCCACGTCCGCTTCACCGACCCCCCACCGGCCTCGACCGAGACCGAGACCGGCCCGGCCGGGACGGCCGGCGCGGCCCCGGCCGACAGGGCCGAGACCCCCGTCCCCGCTCCTCGCGAACGAGCCGAGGGCCGACAGGACCGGACCGTCGCCGCCGCACCGGCGACCGCACCCCGCACGTCGAGCACGCCCGGACGCGAGACCGCCCGCTCCGCGTCCACCGCGTCCAAGGCCCCGGCCGCGTCGAAGACGGCGCGCAGGGTCGTGGTGGACACCGACGAGGACCCGCTGCCCGGCGCGATCGCGGGCGCGGTCGCGGAGGAACTCGCCGCGGCCGAGGGTGACATCGCCGCCGCGAGCGAGGCCTTGGCCAGGCGGGCGATCCCGGACGTGATGGAGCTCCTGCGCCTGTCGCGGGCCGGTTCGCGGTACGAGCACACCTGGTACCCGCCTCTGCCGGAGTTGTTGCGCAAGCGCAGCAAGGAGGAGTCGGACGCGGTGTGGGAGGCCCGCCCGAAGTGGCGCAACAAGCACCTGCCCGCCGGGGATCACGAGGTCACGGCGCTGGACATGAACGCCGCGTACCTGTCCGCGCTCAAGGCCCACCTGCCGATCGGCCCGCTCGAACACCGCGTCGGCCCGGAGCTGGACGACTTCGACGGACCGCGCGGCCGCAAACGCCGCCGCGCCGGCATCTACCTGATCGACCCGCCCGCCTGGGAGCACGACAGCCTGCCCAACCCGCTGGGCGACCGCGACGAGCCCGGCCCGCTGTGGATCACCGACCCCACCCTGCGCCTGCTCCTGCGGTGCGCGTCGCCCGCCTACGGCAACCTGTGCGAGGAACCGCGGATCCTCGAGTCCTGGACGGCGGTGGCCACCGAGAACCTCCTCGAGCGGCTGCGGACCGCGTTGCGCGACGCCCGCGACGCCGCGATCGCGGAGGGGGACGACGTCACGCTGGACTACGTGAAGCAGATGTACGCCAAACTCGTCTCCACCATGGGCGGTTCGAACTACAACCGGGAGATCAACCGCCCCGACTGGATGCACATCATCCGCTCCCAGGCGTTCTCGAACCTGTGGGTCAAGGCCTTCAAGGCCCACCAGGGCGGCCTTGCCGTGGTGCGGGTGATGGGCACCGACGAACTCCACCTCACCGGCGGCGACTGGCGCACGATCTTCACCGAGGGCCGCGGCGTCGGCGACGTGAAGATCAAGGACACCTACACCCTCCAGACCAAGGAAAGGAACTGACGCCGTATGCCGTACCGCTCCCTGGAGCCCGGCAAGTACGGGATGCGCGGCATGCGCGCCTCCGCCCTGGCCGCGCAGCGCCTGGACGAACTCGCCGACGGCATCACCTCACCCGTCGACACCGAACGCGGCCTCGCCGCACGCCTGCGCTACCTCACCGCCTCGGGAGCCGGCTACACCGCCATGGACACCGCCGGGATCGCCGTCACCCCCCGCACCCTCGCCGCCTGGCTCGCCGAGGACCAAACCCCCAATCGGGCGAACCTGCGCCGGATCGACGCCGCCTACCGCGATCTGCGCCGGCGCAACGTGGTTCGCTCGCTGACCCGCCGCCTGAACAACAACGGCCGCGGCACCCGCGTGGAACTGCATCCGCACGACCAGTCCGGGGTGCGCGAGCCGCACCGGCGAGCGGGGGTGGCCGGTCACCGCAACGTCAACGTCCGCCGCTGGGACGCGATCGTCCGCGCCTGGGCGGCTGGCGACGAACAGACCCTGGACGAGCTGTGGACCGACGAGGTCCTGGCCGATCTCGGCTCGGACTGGGGCGGCTTCGAGTTCGCTTCCGGGGTCGGATTCGCGGCCTGACCAACTATTTTGTTGGATTTTGGGCTTCGAATCTCCCGAACGGTGGCCACTCGCCGGCCGATTGGCCACTCATCCGAGACTGGCCGGTCGGAGTCCCGAACGCCATCACTCACAAGAGTGAACGCAGGCGCCCGCCGAAGGTCGACAGCGCCCACGGGCGTGAGATCGAGGGGCCCGTCACAGCCTGTTCGGGCCGAGGGCGGCCGGCCAAGTGTGCTCGCACGCTCCCGGTTCGTCGACCAAGTGCACGAACGACGAGCGCCACGGCGCGGTCTGCCCGCGCCATGCCGCCCGATGAGGATCAGCGTGGTCCCTGTGCCTGCCAATGCCGGAGCAGTTCGCGCCAGTTCCAGCGGGCTTTGCCGAAGGTGGCCCAGCGCGGATCGGCCGGCTCTGTGCGAAGGTCGTCGACGGCGATCCGTACGGCCAGGTCCAGCCACTTGGCGCCGTATTGCGTCCCGATCAGACCCCGCAGCGCGTCCCGCGAGCGTGGGAGGCGGGCGACGGAGCCCCCGTGGGCGGCGCGGATCTCCTCCGGGGTGAGCTCGCGGCTGAGCAGGACCGGCACTGCCAGTTCGACGAAATCGCGGCACTTCGCCTCGTGGGGGCTCATGTCGATCACTCCGCGGAGCGCGCGGTGTGCGTCGCCGGCCCCTTCGGTCGCGTGGTGGGTGATCAGGCCGCGGGGCACGGGCGAGTTCACGCGGTCGTCCGGCTCCCACGCGAGGGCGACCCACCGGTGCGGCGGTGGCGCGGGCCGGGTCAGGAGCCGGGCGAGCAGTCGCTCGGCTTCCGCTTCGTCGGGCAGCGGGCCGGACTTGGTCCACTCGGTTCGGCGTCCCAGCGGCGTCGCGGTCACGCCGGCCCAGTACACGTACGGCACCACCAGCCGGTCGTGCACGCGGCGCAGCCGCGCGAGGTAGTCCGCCTCGCTCAGTCCCAGGTAGTCCAACTCCCGCCGGAACCCGCCCACCGTGATCATCGCGTCGCGGCGCAGTGCACGGTGCAGGTCGCCCGCCAGGGTTTGGAATCCACGCTCCGGCAGGCGCAGCGCGGCCTCCAACGACCCGAGCGTCGCGTTGCAGCGACGACACAACGCGCCGCGTACCAAGCCTGTGGCGTGGTCGTGGTCGACGACCACTGCGGCTCCCGGGCAGAGCATGCAATGCGGGTGCTCGGCCAGGTAGCGGCCCTTGGCCTGCGACGACATCGATTGGTACCGCACCCGTGCCTCCTCGTCTTCGCGGCCGACCGGTCGTCGACCTGCAGAGCGTCCCGGCTTCCATGGGACGAGAAGTCCGCGGCGGACACACGCGTTTCCGTGAATTGCGCACGGCCCCGAGCCCCGAGACATATCCGGGTCGGTCGGATGACGTCGTGCGCCCACTCTCTCGATCGGGGCCCGGGTGCCCGCCGCTGTCGGCAAAGTCGCTGGTCGAAGCTCCGGGTGGAGAGAGATGATGGGCCCGTTCCGTTCCGAGTGATGCGAGGAGAGCACCCTGATGACCGTGCCGCCGCTGACCACCGAGGAGCGCCGGGCCGCGCTCGCGAAGGCCGCCGCCGTGCGTAGGGAGCGGGCCGAGGTGAAGGAGGCGCTCAAGCGCGGCCGGTTGTCGCTGGGCGAGGTGTTGGCCGCCGAATCCGACGCCGTGCGCAAGATGCCGGTCCGCGCCCTGCTCGAATCCCTTCCCGCCATCGGCAAGGCGCGGGCGGCGAGGCTCCTCGGCGAGTTGGAGATCTCCGAGAGCCGCCGTGTGCGCGGCCTGGGCATCCAACAACGCGACCGGCTTCTGGAGCGGTTCGCACCACAGGACTGACCGGCGACGCCTCGCCGGCTGGGGATCTCGCGTCGGGCATCGCCCGCGCGGCGCCCCGGAGCGGGCACACGGGCCACCGACAGGGCCGAGTGGCAGGCGAGTTCGCGTTTCTCGACGCGCGTCGGACAACGACCGGAGCACTGGTAGCGTCTCGCCGAGGTGCCGGGCCGTGGCACTACGGGGGATGGAGTCATCGTGGCCTTCAAACGCAACGCGGGCGATGCCGGAACACCCGACGACCCGGTCCAGCTGTATCGATTGCTGGCGCAGGGCAACCGCGGTCCCGAGGCCGTGTGGGGTCATCAACAGGATGTGCTGCGCGCGTGGCACAGGAGCATGTCCGACAAGCCGGACGTGGCGATCGAACTGCCTACCGGGGCGGGGAAGACACTCGTCGGCGGACTGATCGCCGAGTTCCGGCGGCGCAAGCACGACGATCGCGTCGCCTACCTGTGCCCCACCAAACAGCTCGCCCGCCAGACCGCGGCCAAGTTCACCGCGTACGGCATCCCCAACGTCCTGCTGATCAACCGCGTCGCCACATGGAACCCGGCGCACCGAGCCCGATACGAGGCGGGTGAGGCCATCGCGGTGAGCGTCTACAGTCACGTCTTCAACTCGCGGCCCGCCCTGGACAACGCCGCCATGTTGGTGTTGGACGACGCCCACGCGGCCGAGGGATACGTCGCCGGACCGTGGTGCCTGACCATCTCCCGGGACGACGCGGAAGCGGCCTATCAGGACGTTCTCTCCGTCCTCGAACCGGCGCTGGACCCACTCGTCGTGCCCAAGCTCCGCGCGGGGGACGAGTCCCATCGATCCGCCGTCTACCTCGCCTCGCCGGTCGGTGTCACCGCCCAGGCACAGCAGTTGGAGGCGACCGTCGGCGCGGCTGCGGACGCGCGCAAACTGCCGGTGAGCGAACGTCACGTCTGGACTCTGCTCCAAGGGCGCCTCGACCGCTGCCTGGTGTACGTCTCGCACGGGCAGATCCTGATCCGGCCCCTGATTCCCCCGACGAGGCAGCACGCGGCCTTCAGCGATCCCGAGCGGCGCATCTACATGAGCGCCACCCTGGGAGACGGCGGGGAGCTGGAACGCTCCTTCGGACGCCGGAAGATCAGCCGGATCCCGGTGCCGGACGGCTGGGAGAAGCAGGGCACCGGCCGTCGGTTCTTCCTCTTCCCCGAGTTGACCACCGACCTTGCGGCCGACCCCGACCAGGTCCCCGCCTTCGTGGCCGGAGTCGTCGCGAAGGCGGGCCGCGCGATAGTCCTGACTCCCGACCGCCGAACCGCGAACGCGTTCATCCAGCACTCACTGCCTCCGAACTGCCCCGTCCTCGACGCCGGCGACGTCGAGGACGACCTCACGACGTTCACCTCGCGGCCTGATGCCGCCTTGGTCCTCACCAACCGCTACGACGGCATCGACCTGCCCGGCAACGACTGCAGGCTCGTCGTCCTCGCGGGCCTTCCCGCCCGCGGCGACCTACAGGAGCGATTCCTCCACGAATCCCTCGGCGCCGTCGAAGTCCTCCAGGAACGCATCCGAGCGCGCATCGTCCAAGGATCCGGACGCGCCACCCGAAGCGTCCGCGACTACGCAGCGGTCATGGTGCTGGGCCAATCCCTGACGTCCTACCTGTCCGGCCGCGACGTCCAGGCCGCCATGCACCCCGAGGTCCACGCGGAAGTCGAGTTCGGGCGCCGCAACAGCCTGGACACCGACTCCACCTCGATGCTCGACAACCTCGACGCCTTCCTGGGCCAAACCAGCAACTGGGACGACGTCGACGGCGACATCGTCGCCAACCGCGAGACCTACAGCCGCGCCGTCGCCCCCAGCGCCCCGGAACTTCGGAAGTCCGCCGGGCACGAGGTCGCCGTCTGGGAGAAGATCTGGGACAACCAGTGGGACTGGGCCCTCACCGAACTCCGGAAGGTCATCGACGGGCTCACCGGAAATCGGACCCCACGACGCTATGCGGCCCTGTGGAACTACCTGGGCTACAGCCTCGCCGACCGACTCGCCCGACAGACCGGCGACACCAGCTACGCGGAAGCCGGCGCCCGCTACTACCGCGATGCCAGAGCCATGAGTGCCGGCACCAGTTGGCTGTCCCACCTCGCTTCCCCCAGCGAGGCCCATGCCGCCACCGACAGCGAACTCGACCCCCTAGACGAGGCCGCCATGCGCGGCATCGCCACGGCACACCGCCACCAACTACAGCGCCCCGAGGTCTTCGAACAGACCCTCCGCACAGCACCGGACTCGACGGCCAGGAGTTCCGGGCCTACGAAGCCGGGCTCGTCACTCTCGGCACTCTCGCCGGCGCCTCCGCAAGCTACGGCAATGACGACGACGCAGAGCCCGCCGCCCCGGACGCCGTGTGGATCTTCGAGGACGCCCGCTGGATCACCTGGGAAGCCAAAAGCCAAGCGACCGCTGTTGGCGCGGTCGGCCCGAACGAAGTCCGACAGGCACAATCACATCTGCCGTACACGGAGACCGAGCGCAACACCTCCGCGCCGAGCGACTCCGTCGCGTTCGTCATGTCCTCCAAGCCGAAGATGCTCCCCGCCGCGCGCATGGTGGCTTCGAGCACCGTGTACCTGGTTCGCCCGGCACCGGTTCTGGGTCTCTTCGATCGGCTGGCCAGAGCCTGGCGCACCGCTCGTGGCCGAAACATCCCCACGCTGTCCACGAAGGACCTGGCTACCATCTTCCGCGCGCAGGACGCGCTTCCATCCCAATGGCTTCCGTGCCTGCGCACCGAACCGGTCAAGCAGCCCGACGCGGAATAGCAGTGGACGTACGCGTGGCTCCGGACGCCCGGGCCCCGCGCTCTGGCCCTTCAGGCGCCGACACAGAGACGGCGCCGGCATCGACGCGAGTTCGGGACCGCCTCCCGGCGTGACGTGGCGGTCGCAGGACCGCGCGAAGGCCGCACCGGCGGCCGACGGGGAACGGCCACGTCCCCGTTCGGCCATCGGGGCGGGGCGTCCGGACCGCGGCGACCTCTTCACGCGCTTTCCCCCACGTCCGCGCGAGCAGGTGACCGTCCGACCGGACCCCTCCGACGCGGACCGGCCCCCTCGGAACGGGGCACGGTCGGCCCCGGTGACTTAGGCCCAGCGCGGGTCGAGCACGCGAGCGACCGTGAACGACGAGGCGGGACTTGCGAACCGTGTTCCGGCGAGCCGACGGCAACTCGGCGAAACACGTGCGAGTCTCCCGCGTGCGCTTCGCCGTCCCGTCCGGGGCGCCGGTCCCTACGCTGTCCGCCGTGGCAGACATCAAGGAGACCCAGGCGTTCAAGACGCTGGCGGCACGGACCGAGGCGGAGCTGCTGACCCGTCGCCTGGACGTCGTGCCCGCGGCGGTGCACGACGTACTCGCCCACGCGGTCACGACGGTGGCCGCACACCTCGACGTCCAGCCCCGCGCGGCCCTGCGCCACATCAAGCCCTCCGTGATCGCCGACCGGATCGCCGAAGCGGGCGACCCCGCGGCCGAGGGAGCGGAGGATGTCCACAGCGTCCGCCCCCTCCGCACCGACGAACGCAAGCTCTCCGTGCCCCGCTGGCTCTGCTCACGCCCGCTGATGGCCCTGACCCAAACCGTCAAGTACGCCTGCGCCAACGGCGATTCCCGCACCGTGCAGCACGCCGCCGACCTCGCCTACGAACTCGGCGTCGTCATCGGGACCGACCCCGATCAGGACCGCGTGGAGATCCCGCTGGGCGTCCTCGACGAGACGACCCACATCCTCGAGCACGTCGCCGACCGGATCGACACCGGCGGTTGGAGCCTGCACGGCGCCCGGACCGACACCACGTTCCCGGCCGCTCTGCGCCGCGACGCCGAACTCGTCCGCAGGATGCGCGCCAAGGCCGACATCTGACGACCGCCCCGCCGAACGTGCCGACATCCCCCGACGGAACAGCAGCCCCGCGCCTTCGGGGCCGCCCGGGGCACCCCCGACCCGGTTCAACCCAGCGAGAAGTGGGATTGGACCTCGACCGGCCCGCCCGTCCCGGAGATGAACCGGCGGGCATCCACCGCCCGGGGCGCCGTTCGTCGAGTTCCGCCCAGGGCCTGTTCACGCGGGGCATCGAGGGGTTCACTCGGAGTACGGCCCGGCCGGCCCGCATCGTCCGCGGCCGTGCCGCACACCGGAACGGACAGGGAGAGAACATGAGTCGACCGTTGATCCTCGACCGCACGTTCACCACCCCCACCACGGCGGGACCGCGTCCGCTGCCCGAGCACCACTACGACCCCGCCACCTGTGTCAACGTCACCGCCGACGGCGTCCCGCTCGTCCACGCCGCCGACCCTGCGCTCGTCGCCGACTACACGCAGACCCAGGACCAGAGCGGCCTGCACACGGATGACTGATCCGCCCCCGTCCGTGGTGGTCGTGGCCGCCGAGACCGACCTCACCGCCGACCTGGTGGTGACCCGCCTCCTCGACGGCCACGCCACCGTCCTGCGCCTGGACCCCGGCCGACTGCGCGACGACATCGACATCACCGGCGAATTCCGCACCGGCCACTGGCAAAGCGTCCTGCGACACGGCGGCCGGACCGCCGTGCTCGGCGAGCACTGCTCGGTGTACTGGCGCAAGCCCACCCGCCCCGACGCCCACGACGACGCGGACCAGAGGTGGCGCGCGGACGAGAACACCACCGCGCTCCTCGGACTCCTTCGGACCCACCCCCTCAAGGTGTGGTGCAACGACCCGACGACGACGGCGCGAGCCGCCCTGAAACCGGCGCAACTCGCGGCCGCGGCCGCCGCCGGCCTGTCCGTCCCCGACACCCTGCTCACCAGCGACCCCGCCGCGGCCCGCGCGTTCCTCCGCGCCCACGACGACCGCGTCGTCGTCAAGACACAGACCAAACGACACACCGCCTTCGTCCCCACCACCCGCCTGCGACTCGCCGACGACCTGGACCGCGTCGCCGGAACCGTCCACTACCTTCAGGCCCTCGTCGCCGACCGCCTCCTCGACGCCCGCGTCACCGTCGTGGACGACACCGCGTTCGGCGCGGCGATCACCACCGACGGCGAACTCGACTGGCGCACCGCACCCCCCGGGACCTGTCGCTACGCCCCGCTGACGGTCCCGGACGACATCGCACGGGCCTGTGTCGCGCACGTGCGCGCCCTGGGACTGGCCTACGCGGCCCTCGATTTCGTCGTCACCCCGCAGGGGTGGTGGTACATCGAGACCAACCCCAACGGCGAGTTCGGCTTCGTCCAGGCCCACACCGGCCTGCCCGTCGCCGAACGCATCGCCGACCTGCTCCTCCACGGCCCTTCGAGCGGTTCCTCCGCCAGCGCCGGGCTCGCCCGGGCGAGGATGTGACGTATGGACCCGTTGCTCGCCGCCGCCCTCGAACACCTGGGCGCCGCGGACACCCCGCGCCCGCTGACCCCCCACCACACCACCGCCTGGCGCACCGACCACCACAGGATCAAAACGGCCACCACACCGGCCGCCGTCACCGCCCTGCACCACGAGATCCACGCCCTCACCCTCCTGCGCGAAGCCGGCCTGACCCACCTGACCGCCACCCACGGACACCTGGGCGACGGCGTGTGGACGGCCGTCTCCTGGCGGCCCGGCATCACCCTGTGGGCGTGGTGCGCCCCGGCCCGCGCCCAAGGCGCGGACCCGACGTACGCGCGGCGGCTGCGCGAGATCGCCCGCGACGCGTTCACCACCCTCGGCACCTGGCACGCCGCCGGGTGGCGCCACGGCGACATCCACCCCGACAACATCCTCGTCACCCCCGACGAGGGCGCCGTCGAGTTCATCGACTGCGACCGCGCCCACCACCGCGAACTCCTGCCGCTCCCGGGCCCGTACCGGGGCGGCGGCGACCAGGGCACCGCCCCCGAGATCGCCCGACGACTCCTCGACACCGACCCCGCGGTCCACGTCGAACTCACCGCTGCCGCCGAGACCTACAGCCTCGCCGCGGCGATCCGCTGGGCCTGGACCGGCGTCACGCCCGCCACGGACCGCTTCGCCGGCCCCCACGCGAGCGCGGCCGACGTCCTGGAGGACATCGCCACCGGACGGCGCCGCATCCCGCTGGCCGACGCGAGGCCCTGGGCGGACCCCGACCTCGAAGCCGTCATCGAGGAGGCGATGAACCTCGAACCCGCCGAGCGCGCGACCGCCGGCGCGCTCGCCGCGTTCGGGGCGACGCGGGCGTGAGACCGTCGGCGTCGTGCAGGGCCCGGTCGACCGCGACGAGTGTGCATGGGCGGTGTCGTGGCAGCGGATGGGCGTCAGTGGCCATCGAAGGGGGACCACCTACGCCTCGCCGGTCCAGATCAGGGCGAGTTGCGTGAACCGGCTCCCTGCCGCGACGACCACCGCCCCCCGGACGCCTACATCGTTCGCTCTCAAAGGATCCGATGGCTCCGCCCTCGGGTGGTGCCCGCCGTGGTGGTGCGTGTGCGAATCCGCTTGATGAATCAATCCCGCCGCTGTTCGGCATGTTGATCGGATTCCTGCTTGGATGTGACCCGCTGGTCACTGGGGGTGGGTGGGATCGTGCGAGATCTGACGGTGCGTCGGGCAAGTCGGTGGCAGGATTCGGTGCGGCTGTTGTTGCTGATCGACGCGGCCGCGCAGGATCGTCCGTCGGACGAGGTGGGCGCGCCTTCGTCGACGGTGGGCGTGGTGCGTGGGCAGCTTCGTCTGCAGAAGCTCGACTTCTGGGTGCGCAACCCCGACTACCTGGCGAACGAGTTGATGACGGAGTTCGAGAAGGACCCGGCCGTGACCGCGCTGCTGAACTGGGCCGGGGAGATCCTCGACTCCCAGGAGCCGGATCTCCGGCGTTTCCCGATGCTCCGCCACAAATTCGGTGCGTTCGAGGAACTCGACGACGCCTTGGCTCCGCTGGTCGAACGCGGGCTCCTCAGCAAGACGCAGGTCCTGGGGCGCGACCGCGTCGTCGAACACCGCTACTTCCTGCTGGAACAAGGACGCAAGGTCGCCCGGAGCCTGGTCGAGGACGCGCCGGCACTCGCCTGGTACGTGGACCGCACCCGCATGGTCGTCAAGCTCGTCGACGGCTCGGGCGGGACACAGCTCAAGCATCGCCAGTATCTGGTACGGGACTACGCCGACACCCCCATGGGCCGCTACATCCCCTCGATCACCGACCGGGCCCGCGAGCGCCTGCGTGTCCTTCGTGCCGCGCTCGACTCGAACGCGAACTCTTCCCCACTCGTCGATCCGGAGGCCTCGTGACCCCCCGCTCCGATCTGGTGCCCATCGGCAACTCGCCCTCGGTGCCGACTGCCTCGGACATCCTCGCGAGCGTCGCCGAGGACTTCTCCCTCACCGTCGACCAGGTCGAACGCACCCTGGCCGAGGCCAACATCACCCTCAGGAGCCCGGCTCCGGCCGATCGCAGACTGAGCGTGCTGCGCCTACGCGCCTCTGGTGTCAAGCACACGGGCGAGGACTTCGCGGTGGACCAGGCCTTCGGTCCGGGCCTGTGGGCGATCGCGCACCCCTCCAACAGCGCCGGCAAGACGAGCCTGCTGGAGTTCCTGGTCACCCCGCTGCGCGGTGCCCACCGCGATCTACCCCGCGATGTGCGTTCCTGGCTCCGACGTCTGCGCCTGGACGTGCTCGTGGCCGGGCGACCCATCCGCATCGTCCTGGACTTCACCCCGGCGCCGGCCAAGGGCGAGAACTCCGCACCGGCAGCGCCCGCCGCGCCACCGGTGCCACGAGCGCTCGCCTTCGCCCAGGACACGATCTGGGCGACCGAACGCGTCGACGTCTCCGTTTCGACGGCAACCGACCCCGTGCAGTCCGTACCGCAGGAGCCCGTCACCTACCGCGCCCCGCATGTGGACGGCAGCATCCTGTCCGCCGGCACCGCGACGGCTCTTCTCGAAGCCGAGGACGAGAGTGGCCTACGGCTGCTGGACGGCGCGAGCGGCGCCGCCGAGGTCGAGCGCGTCATCGGCGCGTTCCTCCTGGACGCGCTGCGCATGGAACACACCAAACTCTGGCAGGGCACCGGAGGAGCGGACGGCGAGGGCGCCCCCCAGGTACACGGCTGGACCTCCTACTTCGGAGCCTGCTACCTGAACCCGGGAGGCGACGAGATCCTCCTGGGCGACGTGAACGCGGTAGGCCTGTCCGCACGACTGCTCGAACTGTTCGTCGACATCCCCTACAGCACCGTCCTGACCCAACTGAACACCGCACTCAAGGCCGACCAGAAGGTGACGACCCAGTCGGTGCGCCGCGCCGACGCCGACGCCGCCGCCCGCGCGGGAGTCCGCACCCAATGGGAACAGGACCTTTCACGCGTGCGGGAGGAGATGACGGCACTACGCGACGCCCAACCCCGCGACGTCACCCACCTGCTGAGGCAGGCGGACAGCGCAGCCGCGGAACTACGCGATCGCCGCCGGGCGTTCGCGGAAGTCGACCAGGCCCTCGCAGAGGTCGCCGCGCGGAGACTGGTCGCGCAGCAGGCCCTGCTCGACGCCCGGGAGACCTGGCAGTCCCGGCGCGTGCTGGGACGTCTGAACCCCACCTGCTGTCCCCGATGCGAGGGACCGGTGACCCCCGAACGGCGAGCAGCGGAAAAGGAAACGGCCGCGTGCGCCGTCTGCGCGCGCGTACTGCCCGAAGTCGACGCCGATCTCGCCGAAGCCGTCCTGAGACAACTCGCCGACGACGTCACCCAAACGCTGGCGACCGAGCAGCAGACGACGACCCGCCACCGGGCTGCCGAGGAGGACGTCACCCGCAGCGAGTCCGCCCACGACCGGATCACCGCAGACGTCGACGAGGCCCTGAACACCTCGCAACGACACCTTCGGCTCCGCGAACTTGAACTCATCGCCGCAGGCCTCGAAGGCCGTCTCTCCGCCACCGAACCCTCGGATCAAACCCGGACGGCCCCGGCGCCCCTCGCCACCCGGATCCTGGGCGCCGTGGAGACCCGTGTCCGAGAAGCGGTCACCACCTCCGCCACACATCTCTTCCCGAGCATGAACACTCGGATCGTCGAGCTCGCGACCGCCTTCGGTGTCCAAAACCTCGACAGCGTCAAACTCGATCGCAGCGGCAAGGTCAACGCCGTCAAGGCGGGCGTCAAGACTCCCTTCAAGAGCCTCTCCCGCGGCGACCGACTGCGCATGCGCATCGCCACCGTCGTCGCCATGCTCCGCGTCGGCGCGAGCCGAGGCGTGGCCTCCCACCCCGGGCTGCTCCTGATCGACTCGGTCGCCGCCGAGGAGGTCACGGCCGTGCCCGCCCGCGCGCTCATCGCCGAACTGCACAGGATCACCGAAGAACTCCCGGACCTCCAAGTGATCCTGACCACGGCTCAGCCCGACCTGGTCGAAGGAATCCTCCCGCAGGACCACATCATCACCAGCACCGACGAGCACCTGTTCTGATCGAGCACCCGTTCTAATCTGGGGTCAACCCGTCAGAGGAGGGGACCATGGCACAAACCGTCGACCGAGCGCTCCAGGACTGGGCCACCCGAGCCACGGATGACCAACTCGCCGCCGGCCCCACCCTCGACGACCTCGGCGGCCGGGACGCCGTCCTCACCGAGGCACCCACCCTCGCCGCCGGCCCCCAGCTCCCCTACCTCGTCCACGTCGCGGCCCACGCCCTCGAAGACACCGCAACCGCCCCCCTTCTCGCCGCGATCGTGCAGGGCATCACCCGCCCACACGCCGCCTGGGTACTCGCCGACACCATCGACGCCCTATGTGAACGACCGGCCCTGCTCGCCCGCCTCGGGGACCAACCGGCCCGCCGACTCACCACCCACGCCGAGACCGCACTCGAACCCGACAACGACCACGCCGCATACGCCCAACCCGCCATCTCGGGAATGCTTCGTCTCGCGATCTCCGGCCAGGCAAGGCCTCACCGGCTCCTGGCGCTCCTCACCGAAATCACCGGCGGCGAACCGGCGGATGCCCTCGAGCGACTCCCCATCCTCATCGGCGTGGCCCACGACCACTTCGACGAGCCCGCCCTCCTCGACGTCCTCACCACCATCGAGAACCGGGGCGACCTGCCCCACGCCACACGCGCCGACGCCGGCTTCGAACTCGCCCTGGCCGACCTCCGCAACGCCCTCCAAGCCGGCGACCGCGCCGACACCGAACTCCACCTCGGCCGGGCCCTGCTCCGACTCACCCGGCTGGACCACGACAACGAGAACCGACTCGACGCCCGCGCCTACGCCGCCGCCATCGACGCCATCCTGGCGTTCTCCGCCCTCGAACACGATCCCGGATCCAGCCAGACCCGCACACGCCTCGAGGACGCCACCGACGTCCTGGAAGCCACCCTCGACGACCTCACCGCATGGACCTTCGGTCTCCACGAACTGGACTGGCTCAGCGCCCGCGGCCTCGCCCAAGGAGCCTGGGCCCGACTCGTCACCGCCCTACGCGTCGCCGCCGCCCGCCTGACCGAGCCCAGTTGGTACGAGCCCGCCGCAGCCCTGAACGACCTGCTCGCCGTCTACCTTGCGAGCCGCTCCATCCACGCGCCCACCGATTCACCCACCGGTGGAATCAGCGCACTCGTCGCCCCCAGCATCGAAGCCCCCTTCCTCCGCAACGAAGGCCTTCGCCACCAACTGCAACTAGCCCTGCTGCACGACGAGCGCTTCACCGAGCACCCGGACGCCATCGCCCTGCTCCACGCCGTCCAAGAAAGAGCATCACACGAGACCGCGACGGGAGCCGCGGTGCCGGGAAAAGCCCTCGAGGGGCGACCCGAACTGGCCCAACTCCTGCGCACCCTTCCCGGTGACCTCGACGTGACGTTCCTCGACAGCGTCGAGGACCACCTACGACACGCACGCCTGGGCTACATCCCCACCGGCAACCACCGGTTCGACGGGCACCTCGAGGAACTCCTCGACACGCTCCGTGCCAGCCCCGCGTGGCGCCACCCGGAATCACACCAATTCACCACACTGCTCGAACAGTTCCTGCGATTCATGTACGACCGCTTCGACGCCCAAGCAGACCTCTACGGCGAACGCACGGCCTACCTCGGACCACCCCGCCCCGACGACGAGGGACGAGTGCGCCCGTGGCCCGAAAAGCATCTGCAGGACGATCTGCACCAGCACCTATGCGGCACCCTGATCCCGGGAACCGTCCAGAGAGAGATCATGGACATCGCCGGCGGGCGTACTGACATCACCTACACGCCCCAACCCGGAAATCGCTTCGTGGTCGAGGTCAAACGCCGTGAGAGCCGATCCGCCCGAGAGACCGTCGAACAGGTCTACTTGGCGCAAGCCACCAACTACACGGCGACCGGCCCGCCGTTCGGGATGCTCATCGTCGGTGACCACAGCAACCACCACTCCGGCTACTCGGACGTCCACGACCGCATCTGGATCACGCACCACGCCCGCACCCCGACGGAAACCCCACGACTCGTCGTTGTAGGAGTCCTCCCGATCGGTCGCCCAACCCCTCACACGCTGCGGATGCCTTGAACTTCGGGACTGCGTCGTACTCCAATCATGGAAGTGACATCGAAGGACTTCTGCCAGCTCTGTCGTCCCAGTCGGGGTGGGTGTGGTTGGCCTGTGGCGTTGCACGGATTGAGAGAGCTGCGCGAAGGCGCTGGGAATTCAATCCGAAGGGTTGTGTCCGAGGCCGACGCCCGATTTTGGTTGTCGGCGCTATCCCCAGCGCATCCCAAGCCCAGTCAGGGCCTGGACTCGTTCGGCCGCCCAAGAAGCCTGCCGTTGTCGGGCGTTGGCCAGCGCGACACCCAGCTTCACCGCATGCGCCTCATCGTCGACCTTGACAGTCTCGACGTGCTTACGAGGCACGGTCAGATGCCCCTCCCGCTCGCGGAACGCAGTCGCCGCAGCGAGGGTGAGCGTCCACCGGTCCACGGCCCGCAGCACCACCGGCCGCTCCTCGACGGCCACGCGCACGCCCACCCCCGCCAGTGCCTCCCGCTGCGCCCCCGACAACCCCGCTCCGCTGCGCCGTTGCCGCTGGAGCCATGCTCCGACGTCCTCGCCCTCGATGGTGTGTCCGGGCACCAGTTCGTCGAGGCTTCCGCCGCTTTCGATGTGCAGTCGTACCGTCGTGAGTATGCGTTGCCAGTCCAGGGGCCACCGCCGGGCGGGGTCGCTGCGTCCGGTGGGGTTCCAGTCGGGGTCGACTGCCGCGAGCCGCGCCCACCGCTGCGCCCAGCGTGTGGGGTTCTTGCGGGATTCGAGTGGTCGGCGGCAGTTGGCGAGGAATTGTCCGACGGGGTAGTTGTTGACGGCGGCGGTCTTGGGTGCGGCGAGGTGTCCGTGGACGGCGTGGTACGCGCGGCACATGGCGAGTCCGTCCTCGAACGCGGCGTCGTCGGGGCTCCACACCATCCCCAGCGCCTCGAGCAGTTCGATCCGGCGCGCACTGATCGTCCCCGTCGACCACGCCCTGCGCTGCTCGCTGATCCACGCCCCCACGGGATGGCTGGTCCCGGTTTCGGCGTCGTAGTCGATCGCCTCCAACGGAACCCTCAGATCACCGTGCGCGGCGTGCCAGCGCCGGGCGGCGCGGTAGCCGCGGCGCCAGTCCCGACGTTCGGGGTCGATGACCCTGAGTTTGACGAAGTCGGCGAGGAGGGCGGGATCGCGCTCGGTCATGAACCGCACGAGGAACCGTTCCTCGTCGTCCTCGGGTTCCTCGCCCGCGCCCTCGCCTTCGGAGTCCTGCTCGGCCGGCTCGCTCTCGTCGCCCTGCGTCTCCGGGGCCGCGTCGCCCTCGGCGTCGGTGTCGGTTGGGGCCGTGAGCCGGATGTGGCTGCCGCTGGGTGCGGGGGTGGCGAGCATGTCCAGGACTCGGCTGTCGTGCGCGGCGAGGGCGTGCAGGACGCGGACGAGGAAGTGGTAGGAGTCGGAGACGAGCATGTCGTCGGGTTGTTCCCCGGCGGCGAGGAACACGGGCACGATGATCGTGGCGGTGCGGCCTTCGTGGGGTTCCTGGCGCAGGACGCGGCCGATGGCCTGGACGATTTCGATCACGCTCAGTTTGGGGTCCATGAAGGCGACCGCGTCGGCGCGCAGGTCGACGCCTTCGGCGAGGACGCGCACGTTCGAGAGCACCGCCCGCCGCGTCACCATCCCACTCCGGGCGGGAACTTCGAAGAGTCCGGCGGGTTCGCGGTCGGCGTGCGTGGCGAAGTCGCCCAACACACGCCGCCGATGCTCGGTCTCGTGCTCCCCGCACAGCCAATCCGCCCACACGGCCGCCGGATACCGCTGCGGGTCCGTCTCGTGGAGCCGCTTGGCGACGTCGGGCAGCGTCTCCGCGCACACCTGGGCCTCGGCCGTCCGCGCGTGGTAGGCGATGACCGTGTTCAACCCTTGGTCGGCGGCGCCCCGCAGTACGGCGGTCTGTAGGGCGGCCAGGCGTGCGGCCCGGTACTCCTCGACCTCTTCCAGGGTGCGTCGGCCCGGGCCGCGGTTGAGGTCGATGCCGCCGGCCGTGGCCAGGTTCTGGACGGTGGGGTCGGCGACGTCGACCACCACGATGCGCGGCCTGGCGAGCAGGCCCAGACGCACGCCGGCTGCGAGTTCCAGCCGGTGGACGGTGGGGCCGAAGATTTCCTCGTTCTCCATGGATGCGACGGCGTGGAGCGGCAGCGGCGAGTGGACCGGGCGTCCACCGCGCACCCGAGGCGGCCCGGCGCCGCCCTCGTCGTCCCGGCCGGCGTCGTCCTCGGCGAGGTTGTCGAGCCCACCCGGGCCCGCCGCATCCGGGTCGTCCCATGCCGCGTCGTCGGCGAGGATCGGGGGTCGCTCGGCTTCGCCCTCGCCGGTGCCTTCGCTGTAGGTGCTGTTGGCGGGTGGTTCCCACACGCGTGGGGTTGCGGTCAGGTACAGGCGCCCTTGGGTCGGGAGGCGTCGGTCGTCGTGGACGGCCCCCCAGTCTTTCGCGAGCGATCCGCTGGTGCGGTGTCCCTCGTCGACACACACGAGCCGCCAGGGCGCAAGGCGCAGCCCGTACACGCCCGCGTGGGCGTCCAGGATCGTGCCCAGCGACTGGTAGGTGGCGTACACCGTCAACGCCCCGTCGGCCCCGGCCCACAGGGCCAGTTGCGGGGCGCTGGTGGTCGCCCGCACCCCGGCACCGCCCAATGCCGCGTCGCCGCCGAGGGAACACACCGCCACCTGCGTCCCGCCCACCCGCCCGGCCCGCTGCCAGGCTCGGACGGTCTGGACGAGGAGGTCGAGGGTGGGTACCAGGACCAAGACGCGGTCGTGCGCGGCGAGGGTGGCGGCTGTTGCGGCGGCGACCCAGGTCTTGCCGGTACCGCACGCCATGACGGCGGTGGCGCGGCGTCCGCCGTACCGGGCGCTGCCCACCGCTGTGGGGTCCGGGTTCTCCAGTTCACGGACGACGGCGGCCAGGGCGTCGCGTTGGTGGGGGCGCAGCGTCGGAGCGGTGTTGCGGGCGGGGCGGCGTGCAGTGGGGTTGGGCATCAAGGTCTCCGCGGGGGTGAGCCGGGTGTCCGTGTCGGGGCGTGGGGGCGGGTGGGTGACCTCAGGCCCGCGTGCCCTGGTGATTCGGTTCGGTGGAGAGGTCCCCGGGGCCCACGGGCCACGGGCTCCGGAGTTCGGAGGGAGAGCTTTTGCCGATGCGGCGGCGGTAGAGGTCCTGGGCGCCTTGTTCGGTGATGCCGAGGCGTTCGCCGATCTCGCGCCAGGTCATGCGCGGCTTGCCGTCGGCGGTGGGGGTGCGTGCGGCGCGCAGGAGTTCGGCCTCGCAGTGCTCCCACCGGTTGCGCGCGGCGGGCACTGCGGCCAGGGCGTCGGCGACGTCCTCGGTGGCCAGGCGGCTCGGGTCGTCGCCCGGGGACAGGACGATGGACCGGCCGACGACGTGGGTGATCGCCAGGTACGGCTCGGCGTTCATGTCGAGCGCCCGCTCCACATCGCGTTCGATGGCCTGGCGATGCCGCGTGATGATCCGCCCGACGGGGTGGTCGCCGCCGACGGAATCCGGCGCGGAAGCGGGCGACCTCTCACCTCGTGTAGTCATTCCGACACGATAGTCTCCTCAAGGTTTCCTTGACAAGAATCCCTTGATAATGCGATCGGGGGTGCGGGGTTCGACCTCGTGGGTGGTCACCTCGCATCTGCCGGCTGCGTGATAGCGCCGAAAGCTCACGAGCTGGCCGGGTACTCCACTCGGATGAAATCGAGTGTTTCCGGAGCGCGTCCGGCCATACGCGCGGCCGTCCATGGTCGTCGATCCTCGCGAGCCCCCGGCGCGCCGGGGCGATGGGGCCTGGAACTCGACCACGAGACCCGCATGTCGAAGACGCGCCGACCGGGCGGGCTCGGCGAAGCTGCGAGTCGACATCGACAGGGGTACCGACACGACGCATTCTCACCGCGATCGGGCGGGAGTGTGTGTGGTGAATCGCGTACCTCGGCTCTTTGTTGTCTGCGCGACGATGCGTCGGGACGAGCGAGGAGGGTGGGCGATTATGATCGTGGAGAGGCCGACGACACCCGCCGTGACTTCACCATGCCGACCCTCGATGCCGGCTCGGCCAGCGTCCCTCCGTGCCCGGCGCGGCCTCGTCGCGTCGGCGGCCGATTCGCTACCGTCCGGTGGAGACGACGGGGCGGGTGTGCGGGAGACCCGCGCCGGGTTGCGGAAGGGTTGGTCAGGGCTCGTTCCGGTCGAGCCAGTTGTCCAGTTGAGCTTTGATCCTGGTGTCCTGGACCAACTTGTCCGGGGTACCGCCGAAGTCCCGGACTGCGGTGAGGAAGGTCCGGTCTCCGCGACCCGTGAGTTTCGGGTCGATCATGTCGAGCAACTCCGTCCACTTCCTGCGCGGCAGCTCGTCCTGGAGTTTGAGATGGATCTCGCGATATCCGAAGGAGCGGAGCGCGATCGCTGCCTGGGATCCGTCGAATCGACTGATGAGTTCGGTGTAGGTCGGCTCCGCGTTCCAGGCGATGCCGTAGCCGTTGGTCAGGAAGACGTCGACCAGTTGGAGAACGTAGTTGCGGGTGACCTGCTCGGGGATGTCGCCGTGACGACCGACGACGTCCTTGAGGCGTTGGGCAGCGGGAGGCTCCTCGTAGAAGTTGTTCATGTGGGCCTCGTGCGCCCGCTTGAGGTCGTCGAGCGCCTGCTGGATCTCGGCGACGCGCTCGGGTTCGGGCAAGTATGCGGAGCCGCCGACCAGTTCCAGGAGTTCCCGTGCGCGTGCCGCGCGATCGGTGTCAGCGTTGGCGGTGAAACGGGCGAGCTTGATGCCCAGGTCGTTGCGGGCGTCCTCGCTGACCAACGGCCACAGGGCCGGCCAGAGGGAACGGACGTTGTCCTGGACCTCCGGCGCCGCGCTGTCGGGGGTGTAGATGCCGAACAGGCCTGCCGCGAGGTTGTCGGCGTGCTCCTGCGGGAGTCCGTCGAAGAACGCCGCCGATTTGTTGAGCTCCTCCTTCGACAGTCGCTTTTCCTTGATGTTGCTGAGCAGCTTGCCGATCTCGGCGACGACGTTGCGGGGCTTGAGCTGGAAGACCTCCTTGATGCAGGTCTCCAGCCATTCGGCCAGCTTGAGCCCGGTCAGCTCCTCGATGTTCGGGTGTGCCGTGCTCGCGTGGTTCCGCATGTAGTTGATGTGAGTCAGCTGTTTGAAGGCGACATCGCTGATGAGTTTGATCCTGTTTGCGGCCTCCAGCAGCTTGTAGTCGTCGACCTGGGCGAGGTCGTCGCGCGTCTTGAGGTTCTTTCGGCGGGCCGGGTCCGTCTCGGCGAGCGTGAAGAAGTAGTCGACGTCGAACGCGGCAACGTGGTCGCGCAGCCGGTTGACCGTCTCGTTCCAGAGGTAGTTCAGTGCCGCGTCGAAAAGCCCGACCGAGCCCGCGATGATCATCTTTGCGATGTAGGGCGCTTTGGCCCGCTCCTCGTCGGTCATCTCCTCGATGACGCTCGGGGCGTTTCTGAGTAGGATCTCCCGCTGCTTCGCATGAACGATGATGTTGTCCGTGGGCAGCCCCCAGGCATCCAGGACCTGGAGCATCAGGTCCTCGAACGCCTCCAGATCGGCGCGGGCAGCCTGAACCGACGCCTGAGGCGCGCGGATCGGCAGGTTGTCGGGGATGTCCTGAGGACTCATGCGGGTGCTTTCTCCGATCGCTTTCGTCTTGCCGACGGTGTCGACGAATGCCGCTCCGGGACGTCTTGCCGACGGGCCTCGAGATGCCGAACCCGGGTTCGGCGAACCCGTGCTGCATTCCGGTTGACCAGTGTCTCCCATGGTGAACAGGGGACGGGAAGGCTTTTCCCATAAGCCGCCCACGCCGTTCGGCCCCGCCACCGGGGCATCGCAGGGGACGGAACGGAGCCGAATCACCACGCCTGCCGCGCAGAAACACCTCGGGCCCGTCGCGGCGTTCGCGGATCGTACGGTGGGGGTTTCGAGGAGGGACGGGGAGTCGATGGCGAATGCGTATGCGCGGGGTGCGGTGGTTGAGGCCGTCGTGGTTCGGCACCGCCCGTTCGGGATGATGGTGGACATGCCCAACGGGGAGGTGGGTCTGCTGGAGCCGGAGTACACGGAGCCGGCGTTTCGGGATCGGAACGGCTGGTACCCGGCCGGGACGCGGGTCCGGGTCGTGGTCCTGGGATACACCACTCCCGGAGAGTTCCGACCCGCACAACTGCGCTTGGGCTCCGACCCGGACATCGTGCGACGCCATCAAAAACCCGTGAATGCACCGCTGCGCAGACTCGGGACCGCTCGGCCTTCAGGAAGTGATGGTAGAAGTCTGGTCATGGAACAAGCGGATGCAACTGCGCGGTCGGGCCCGCTTGCTGCCGGGGACAACGAACCGGCGTCGATCTCAGTCGAGTTGGCGATGGCACTTACCCGACAGGGAGTTGCAGGGGAGCGCGCGTTGGAACTCCTTCGCGACGCCCGCCGTCTGCTGGCGGAGTCGCAGGACCTCGCGTTGCCCGCCGTTCTCGCGGAGGCCGCGTGCCGCCTTGCGATCGAGCTGCTCCTCAAAATCGCGGACGACAAGACAAGCACGGGCATCCAGGGCGCGGCCCGGGCCATGGTCGACGCGGTCGACGCGCACCTGAACGAAATCGACTCCGACGCCGGTGGCGTCGCCCCGGCCGGCTCGCCCGCGTCCACCCGCCGAGACGGCGCCCCGGCGGTGCCCCGGACCGACGCGGGCTTGCGCCACGCACGCGACGCCCTGCAGGCGGAGATCGACGTACCGGGTGGGTACCGCAACCGCCTCGCGCGGCGCCTGGCCGAGTCCGTGACCGGGCTGCCGGTGACGGCCGCCGGCGCGGAGGCTCTGCGGTTGTGGTCGAGCCTGTACTCCCGGGCATCCGGTACCGTCCACGGCGAAACGGCGTCCGAGCTGGCGGCGGTCGACCTGTTCAACGACGTGATCCTGGCGGTCGGGGAGGTGTTCGTCCCCTTGCCGGCCCGCGCCGGTCGGGTGCTGACAGTGGCCGCGGAACCGAACCCGACTCGGGAGCATGCGTACGAGATCCATGCGTGGTCCGACCCACGCGCGATCACGTACTTCTTCGCGTTCGCGGACAGTCCCGGCTGGCTCGGGCTGTTGCGCGATGCGCTGTTGCTGCCTTCCGGTGACGCCTGGGACGCCAGGCCGTTTCTCGACCGGATCGCCCGGACCGATCCCGGGCCGGTTGCCAACTGGTTGCGTGTGCACTGGGACTCGCTCTGGAAGTCGGACCAGGTGTGCGAAGCGGCGTGCCGGATCGCGACACGCTGCGGCGTGGAGATGGCGGACTCGATCCGCGCCGTGGTCCGCGCGCAAGCGGCGCGCGCGAACGCCGCCGCCACTCGCGCCGGAGAAGGCGGCGTTGCGACGGCCAGGTCGCAGTGGATCGTTCGCGCCGCGGCGGACTGGGCGCTCGCCGTTGCGGCCGACGCACGCAACGGAGAGTGGGTCGCCACGGTCGAACCGCTCGTCGACGCCGCCGCCGACGACCGCCTCGACCACCACACCGGCCGCGCGCTGATCGCCGCACTGCGGACCACAGCCCACCCCGACGGCGCAGGCACGCCCGGCCCGTTGGCGAAGATCATCCGCAACGTCCTGCCGGGCTGCCTGGACCGCATGCACAACCTCGAGTGCGAACCCCCGTCCACCGACTCCCCGTCGCCGGACGCCCCGACACAGCTTCGCCGGCCGCACCGAGCCGCTCTGCACTTCGTGGACGACCTGCGCGTCGACCAGGATGCCGGGTACTCCTTCGCCCGCCCCCTGGCGCACGCGATTCTCAAGATGGCCCGCGCGGACGCGGCCGCCCACGTGTCCCTCACCGACCGCACCGCCGCACTGCGCCGCAAGACCACCCTCGATGACGTCCGCGACCGGCTCTTGGCCGCCCACCTCGCGGACGTACCACCACCCGGCGGATCCGACGACGGCACAGCGGACACCGACACCTGGTGGGACACCGCGCTCGAAGTCATTCCCGGCGTCATGCCCTACGGCCGGATCCACCAGGACACCGCAGCCTTCCTGCACGCCGCCGTCGACCGGTGCCCCCCGGAACGGGAACCCGACCTCGACCGGGCGCTGACCGCCCTGATCGGCCCACCGCCCGACACACACCAACTCGCAGCCGGACAAGAGCAACTCGCCGCCCTCGCACGCCACGAGCACGGCGCCCGGGCACCCCGCGAATGGCTCCACGCCTGGGACCTGCAAGCCCTCCTGCCGGACCGTATCCTCGCCGCGTGGCGTCCCGCCCTTTCCGCCCTCCGAGCGGTTACCGGCGGCCCGCCGCCCGACC
The DNA here is from genome assembly GCF_045207785.1 of Embleya sp. NBC_00896. Lineage (NCBI taxonomy): Bacteria > Bacillati > Actinomycetota > Actinomycetes > Kitasatosporales > Streptomycetaceae > Embleya > Embleya sp. NBC_00896. The sequence goes on along the minus strand of NZ_CP108778.1, from coordinate 4,651 downwards.
CCCGCCACACGACCATCGTCACCGTGGTCGCCTACGACGCCGTACCCGAGCAACTGCGCACCGACGCCGTCACCGCCGCGAACGCCCACGGCCCCGTGCACGCCGCACGCACCCTGGCGGCCTCCGTCGACACGGCCCCGGCCCACACCGAACACGCACAACGCGTCGTGCGCGAACTCGTCACGGCGGACGACCAGGCATGGTCGGCCGCGCCCCGCAAGGTGGCCGACGCCTTGCGCCACCGCGGCCTGATCGCCGCCTACCTCAACGAACTGCACGCGCGCCACCACGACCACCGCACCCACCTAACCCCGACCGTCCTCGTGCAAGCCACCCTCGCCGGCCACGCCGCAGTCACCCGCCACCCGGACACCCTCGACCACGACAGCGACGGGCTCTTCAACACGACCTTCGCCCTGCTGCGCGCCGCGCAAGACGTCGACACCGACCTGGGCACCGACGGCGAGACCATGTCCGCATGGCTACGGGAAGTCGCGCGACACCGCACCGACGTACACCCCGACCCGCACGAAGTCGGCGACGACGCCTGGGGCGCGGCGCTGTCCCACCCACCGAGCAGGGCCGCCTACGCCCTCATCACCGACACCTGCACCCGGCACGCCGGCCTGTCCGCAGACCTGGCGGGCATCCTCGACGACATGCTCGCCGCCGCCGACCCGCGCCCGCACGCGGTCATCGGCTACGCGCTGCCGATTCTGCACACTCGCGACCCCGACTGGGTCGATCTCCACCAACACGCACTGCTGGCCCTGGCCCCCGGCACTCCCTCTCCCGCACGCAGCTGGCTACGCCACGCCGGACCCTGCCCTGCCCTGCTCGCGCGGCTCGACCCCGACGAACTCCGCGCGGAACTCTGTGTAACCGATCCCGACCCCGCCCACCGCCACCGCGCGGACGGAGCACTCCACCAGGTGGCCCATGCCCTGGTCACGAACCCGGCGCTTCTCGGCGCCCCGGGCACGTTCCTCACCGCCCTCGCCGCCCACGACGGAGGCCCCGACGCCGTGTCCCACCTGCTCGAACTGCTGCCCAGGTTCGTGCCGGACGACCCCGACCGTCCCCAAGCCGACCACGCCGCACGGATCTGGACCGCAGTCCTGGACGCCGACGTTCCCGACCACGCACTGGCCACCAGCGGGGTGTTCGCCGTGCGTGGAACCCTCGACTCCCACACCTGGCTCACCCTCGCGGTCCGCACCCGCGAAAGAATCGCCGAACCGGGCCCGTACGACGAGGACATCGCCGAACGCGCCGCCGGTCTCCCGGACAGCCCCGACGCCCTGCACCTGCTGGTCGGACTACTCGAGGACGGCCATCTCCGCTCCCCGTGGCAAGTCGCCGCCATCCAGGGCCACGCGAAAAGGTTCCTGAGCGACAGCACCGACCACCTGAGCACCGACGAACGAACTGTGCTGCGTGACGCCCTGATTGCCTCCGGAGACCTGGGAGCACGACTCGACTCCCCGTGAGCGGCCTGTTGCAGGGTCGACGGGCGCGACGAGTACCCGGAGCCGAGATCCGACACCGGCGGCTACGCACGAGGCCCACGACGCGCCCGAGGCCACGGTTCACCGGGCCTGTTCGGGCATACGCGTTGTATGGCCCGAACCCGAGGCAGGTCGAGCCGGGCGAGGTCGCGGCCGTCGACTCCGCGACCCACTGCGGCGGGCCGTCGGCCGCGACACCGAAGGTATCCCTGGAGCTGGCGGCACACACCGGGACTGCTTGAGAACGCTGCACCCGGTGCCCGACACACCGGCCCTCATTCCACGACGGCAATGGGTTACGGGGCGCGCGGCGGTTGCTGTGGTCCTGCCACGCGGGATCGCCCTCACCCGCGACCGGGCTGTGGGAACGGCTCGTTACGCCTCGACCGCGTTCACCATTGCAGCGGCTTGCCGAGGGAATTGGGTTCGGCGTGTCTCCATCTCTCGTCGCACGGTGGTCAGATCGGCGCCGTAATAATTTTGCCAGGTGGTCACAGCCACCTCCAGAGAGCCGAATACGACCATCGCGGCCGTCATGAGGGTCGCGGCTTCGCCGACCAACCGATCGTCGGTTCCTTGGGCGAGCATGCGCGCACGCTCGATCATCCAGGGCCGGCCGTGGGCCGCCCCTGACAGGAGCCGATACGGCGCGGGAATCCATGTCGGCAACGCTTTGCCGGCCTGCTCGGTGATGTTGATGTCCAACCGTGCATTGTCGCCGTCGACCTCGTGGCCGATCAGCTTGCCCTTGGCATTGAACCGCTCTCGAATCCCCGCATCGGCGAGGAGCTTGTTTGCGCGTGCGTCTGTGCTCGCCGTACTCGCCGTGGCGCCAGGGTGGCCCAAAGCGTCGGCCATCTTCCCCATATGGCCGATGTCCGTCCGCCACAAACCCGCGAACCTGGCCAGTCGAAGTCCACCGGCGATCGAGGAATCGAGGAGGTAATGGTGGATGAGGACGTTCTCCATCACCGTGCGGCTCAACGTCAAAGGCGACCAGACGGGCGGGGGCGTCATGAGAACGTCCGTCTCCAACGCTCGGACGTGATCGAGCGCGTTGTCCCAGAGCAACTGCGATGTCTTCGACAACATGTTGAGCAGCGACATCCGCGCCGCCCCCACCGATTGTGGCAGCGCGCGATGGGCCTCGACTTCGCGTTTGAACGGGAAGTCCGCAGCGAAGATCGGCTCTTCCGGGAATCCGTCCGCGGCCAGAACGCGGAAACCGCCGAGCGCTTGCGCTACGAACTCGGCGAACCTCGTGGTGATCGGCACCGTGAAGGACACGGACTCGGGAGAGACATCCTCGGTCATGGGTCGGAGCCTAGGTTCCTGGAACCGCGGCCCCCGCACAATTTCGGCACGACAACGCGTGTCGCCTCCACACGAGGCCTTCGACGGCCCCTCGCCCGCCGCTGCGCCGCCGTGGGATCCGCGTTGCACCGTCGGGTATGGGGGTGACCGCTGTCCGCGGGACGGGGCGACCTTGCCGCCTGTCGTTGTGGCCCCGGGCTGCCTGCATTGGGGGCTCGGACGGTGGCACGCGGTTCCTGCGCCGGCCGGAAGGTGGGGAGGGTTTCATGCGAGGAATGCCGCGTGAGGTAAGTGGTGAGGGACTGCGGGTGGGTGGCGTCCCGGCAAATCGTCCCCGGGGTGCAGGTCGGTGTCGTGGTGGACGCATGGACGTGTCGTCGGTCGTGGGTGTCGGGCCGTGCTGGTTGCGTTGTCTCAATGGCAGGTCAGGGGTGCGGTGTTCTGACCTGGGGTGCGGCACCGCTTGAGAATGTCGTGCTGTGTCTTATGACCTGGGGTTTTGGCGTGTGGCGCTGGGCGCGCCTCTGGCCGAGGGGTCGGTTGACCTGGGGTGCCGCACGGTTTGGGAGGGTCGGGCAACGCCGTTGAGTTTTCCCTTTGGCGAGCGGTGTGTTCGGGTGACCGGCGCCTGCTCACCGGACCGTGGGGAGGTCGAGGACCTGGACGCGGTGGTGCGCGGCCGGCGTCGCCGCGGCCCTCGTGGTACGCCGTGCGCCGGGCGGTTGGGGTGCCGCTCGTTCGGGTGGGTCTGGCGTACGCTGCTGCGGTTGTGGAGAGGATGGGGTCATGGCTGCCTTGGGTCCCGGTTTCGATGATCCCGAGTACGACGACTACGACCCCGCCTGGAGCACCCAGGACACGCCGTTCCGGCGATGGCTGATCGACAGACTCGCCGCGGCCGGCTCCGGCCTCCCTGCCGAGGCTGTCTCGTGCTTCGCTCCGGCCAACCGCTATCACGGCCTGAGCCGCGAGAACGCGGAGCTGCTGGCGATCCTCACCGACACCGGCGTGGACATGGTGTGGGCGGTGCACAAGGTCGACCTCGAGGACTGGGCGCGCGAGCAGGACCTGCGGGACCATCCGGGCCTCGCGGTCCTGGACGCGGACCTGGATCGCATCCGGGATCGTTCCTGACTCGGTTCTCCGGGCTTCCTGTTCGGTTTTCCTGTCGGGTTTTCCTTACAACTTTCGGGCTCGGTGGTCGGTGTCGGGGAGTGGCGTCGTGTGGCGTTGTCCGGCGCTTGGTGGGTTGTGGCGGGTTGTGTTGTTGGGGGCCGCAGAGGGCGCCCAGGCTGCTTGTCGGGGCTTCCTGGTGATGTCCGAGGCGGGCTCGTGGTGGCCTGCGAGGGGCTGGTTCGATGCGCCTGCGGGTCGGTGCCGTTCGCCCGTTGGGCGCGGTGGTGGGGCCGCGGAGCGGACCGGGTCGGGGGTCCTCGTGGGGCCCGTGGATTTCCCCGAATCGTACCCGGCGTGATTTTTGATGCATGGTCTTGTCCGTGATGCGATGCCCACCTATATTGGAAGTCTTCGGCTGGTCTGAAGTCGCCTGTTTCCAATGATGGTTGGTGCATGACGGTTTCAAGTCCTCTGGCATTGCGCGATGTTGGTTTGCTCCACCGGTCGGTGTCTCGGCCCGCTGGCCCCACAGCAGATGCGGAACCTCACACCAACCCGCCATGCTGCCAGCACAGTTCCGGAGCGCATCGGTCGGAGGCCCGACATGTTTGGTTCGGCGGGCAATCGCGTAGCGATTGCGTGTTGGTTGGAAGTGACGGAGTCACTTCCAGCCAACACCTCTTGCGACCCGTAGGGTCGCGCGTCATGCGGGT
>NZ_CP108777.1:0-3133398 GCF_045207785.1 Embleya sp. NBC_00896 | reverse complement strand
CGCGGCTTGCGAGTGAAAGGTCGCCGCACAGTGGCCGGATGGCGCGTTGCGCCATCAAGGAGCTGACAGCTGCTTCGCGGCGTCGGAGTCCGCGTTGCGGGACTCCTGGTCCCGCTGCGCGGGACCCCGACGCCACCCGCTTCGCGGGTGCCTGGTGGGCCGCTGCGCGGCCAGCTGGCAAGTGGGTCCGGGCGTTGGCTTGTTGGTGGAGTCGACTTTGACGTAGGCGAGTTGCCGAAGTGGGCTTCCGTATACGGGGGTTGACGTCTCTTGTCTTTCCCTCGCTGGTGCGACGGAGCCCGGTGCCGGGTCCACCTCACCGCCACGGCCTCCCTCGGCGGCCGAATCCTCCGGGCGCGTCACCGTTCGAGACATCTCGAATCCAACATTCAGACACGTTCGTACGGAAGACAGGGACTAGCGGTGACTCAATTCTTCCACAGGTAAGATTAGACATGTAGCGGGCACCCCGGCAGGTACTCCGGAACCGAATGGAGAAGGTCCATGCGTAATTCCACACCACGGCTTCGACCGCATCAGGTCGAGGCCGTCGACGCCGCCGTGCGAGGCCTGGAAGGCCCTGTGGGGCCCGGAGGAAACCGCGGGCTCCTCGTCTCCGCCACCGGGACCGGCAAGACCCTCATCGCCGCCGAGACCGCCAGATGCCTCGCCCCCACCGGCGGCACCCTCGTCCTGGTCCCCACCCTCGACCTCCTCACCCAGACCGTCACCGCCTGGCGCACCCTCGGACACGACGAACCCATGCTCGCCATCTGCTCCCTCGAAGGCGACACCGCACTCGGCGCAGCGGGCGTGCGCGCCACCACCAGCGGACCCAGCCTCGCCCTGTGGGCCCAACAACACGCCCGGTACACCGTGTTCAGCACCTACGCGTCTCTCGGCGCCATCATCCACGCCCACACCGGGCCCTACGGAATCCCCGCCCTACCGGCTTGGACCCTCATCCTCAGCGACGAAGCCCACAGAGCCGCCGGCCACATCGACAAGACCTGGACCGACGTCCACGACAACACACTCGTCCCGGCGCAGCGGCGGTTGTACATGACCGCCACACCCCGCATCTACGAACCCTTCAAAGGCCGGCGCAGGCGGCGGCGTGGCGAGCGGCGGCGCGGTGGCGCCGGGCGTCCGGGTGGTCAGGAGGCGCTCTTCGAGGCGGGACACGTGCCCAGGGCCCCGAGCCTCGGTCTCGGGGCGGGAGACCACACCGAACCTCACACCCGACCTCACATCGAGCTCCCGCCGATCCCCGACGATATCGATCCGGAAATCGATTCGGAAGACGAGTATTTCTCGCCGGAACTGCAAACGGAAATGATCTACGAAACCGGTGAAATGTCCGCTTTCGCTGACGGTGCGTCAGATGACGACGGCGACGGCGATACGTCGCAGACCCGGGGATCGCGACGCTCGCGCGTCCCCGCACTGCCCGAGGAACTCGCCGTGTCCATGGACGCGATCGAGATCTACGGGCCGCGTTTGTTTCAGCTCGGGCTCGCCGAAAGTGTGCAGCGCGGTCTGCTCGCGAGGTTCGTGGTGCTGGTGGCCGACATCAGGGACAAGGAACTCAACCAGGCCCGGCGCGACGCGCGAAAGGCCCTCGACGACGAGAGCCCGAACGCGCCGAAGCTGGTCGAGGCCTGGCGCGGCAAACGCCTCGCCGCGTTGCAGACCGCGCTCCTCAAGACCGCGCGCGAGAACAACCTGCGCACCGTCATCACGTTCCACCACCGCGTCGCCGAAGCCAAAGCCTTCGCCCTCGGACTGCCCGACGTCGGCCGACGGCTGCGCGCCGAACTCCCGGACCAGGCGCCCGCGGACGTGCGGGCCCAATGGCTGCATGGCGATCACCCGGCCGAGCATCGGCGGCGAGTTCTCGGCCGGTTCGCCGAACCCGGCACACCGGGCGACCTGTCCGTGGTCTCGAACGTGCGGATCCTCGGCGAGGGGATCGACTGTCCCGCCGTCGACGCCGTAGCCATTTTCGACGAAATGTCAAGTATTGTGAGTATCACTCAGGCCCTGGGTAGGGCTCTGCGGCAGCAACCGGGGCAGGGCAAGGTCGCCGGCATCGTCGTCCCCGTCTTCCTCGACGACCACGAACACCCCGACGACATGCTCCTGTCGGATGGCCATCGCTACTTGGTGACGGTGCTCGAGGCCCTGAGGGCCCACGCCCCCGAGCTCGTCGAAGCCCTCGCCGTCCCCCAGGCCACCGCACACGGCGCAGCCAGGGCGGTCGTCGAGGACGAACCCGACGACGACGCGGACAGCGCGGCCGACGGCGGTACAGCGGAAGCCGGCGCAGCGGCGGGCGGCGCGGGGGCCGCCGAGGGCGTGGGAGGGGTCGTGGGAGGGGTCGTGGAGGGCGCGGCCGGGCCGGTGGGTCCGGATGTGCCGGGCGGCCCGGGCGGGGGCGTGGAGGCGGAGACACGGCCGTTCCTGCGGTTCTCCAGCCCACGGGACCCCGCGATCGTCGCCGACTTCGTGCGGCTACGGGTCATCGACCCCGACGAACGCGACTGGAACCGCGGCTACCTCGCCGCACGCCGCTTCCTCCGGACGCGGGGCCACCTCAGAATTCCGCTCGATACACGCGACGAGCACGACCACGACTACCCGGTCGGGCAATGGGCGGCAGTACAACGGAGGGAGTACGCCGCCGGGCGGCTCGACGCCGGCCGCGTCCGCAAACTCGTCATGCTCGGCATGGTCTGGTCACACCCCGACGCCGCCTTCGACGACGGACTCGCCGTCGCACGACGGTATGTCGAACGCGTCGGACACCTCGCCGCGCCACCGGGAGCCGTCCAGGACGGCATCCGCGTCGGCCAATGGCTCGCCAACCAGCGACGTGCCGGGGTTCTCGACGCGCACCCCGAACGCCGCCGGGCCCTGGAGGAGTTGGACCCGTGGTGGCAGCCCGACGGGTGGACCATCGCCTGGCAGCGGGCCGCCAACGAAGTACGCCTGCACCTCGCCCGCGGCGGAGCCCTCGAGGAGCTGACACCCGGACACGTCGCCGGCGGCCAGGACATCGGCAGATGGGCGCAGCGGCACCGGCGAGCAGCCGTGCGGGCACGGCTGGGGCCCGGACAACTCGAACAGCTCGACGCACTCGGCATCCGCCCCGAACACGACGGCGGCGCAGCGGACGGCGACGTGGCGGTGGCTGCGGGCGTCGATGTCGGCGGGTCTGCGGCCAACGACCTCGCGGACGGGCAGCGGCGCGCAGGCGCGGTCGGGGCGCGTGGGAGACGGCGTTTGCGGCGGCCGTCGCCTACCGCGAACGCGAAGGCGATCTCGAAGTTCCCCGCGCACACGTGGAGACCGTGGCGACACAGACGGCGACCGGACTCGGTGGTGGCGCGGGCAAGGGTGGCGGTGCCGTCGAGGTCCGGCTCGGCAAGTGGGTCAACAACCAACGCACTCGGCGCGGATCGCTGACCGAGGAACGGGTGCGGCTGCTCACCGAACTCGGCATGCGGTGGTGAGGGGCGGTGTCGGCCGGGGGGGGTCGTGTTTGGCGGGTGTGAGGTTCGGAGTGAGGTCGGGGGATGTCGGTGGGGGGTGTTTCGGGTCGCTCCGGTCGGGGGTGAGACGACGTGGTCGTTCATGGGCCGGGTCGCCGGGTGTTACGGGGTGGACGCCGATGCCCTGGCGGGGCACTGGGGGTGGCTCAACCACCGTCCCCGGCACCGGGGTGGAGGGCTGCGGGCGGACGCGGAGGTGGTCCTGGACGCGGCGGGGCGGCGGGTGTTGGTGGAGTTGTGTGGGGTCGGGGAGGAGGTGCTCGGGCGGGCGTTGCCGTCCTGGGGCCGGGAAGAGGACGAGGTTGCCGGGTGGGGCACGGCGGGGATGCCGCAGGGGATGTGGCGGGTGGGCGGCGCCGTGGTGGGCCCGGTGGCGTTCGGGTGTCGATTGTGTGCGGCGCGGCGTACCGGCGGGCCGGTGCGGGTGGTTCGCTACGCGGCGCGGTGGGAGCGGGTGTGCGTGCGGCACGGGCGGTGGGGTTTGGACGCGGACGCGGGTGGGGTTCCGGAACACCTGGACTTGCGTGAGGTGCCGGAGGTGGTGGCGCGGCGGCGGTGGGCGGGTGTGGCGCGGCGGGCGGCGCGGGCGGGGGTGGGTCCCGGGAAGGTGTTCGGGGTCGCGTGGGCGGTGGTGTGCCGGTGGTGGGAGTCGGCGTTGCACTGGGAGCGGGAGGAGGTCTGGCCGCAGCGGCTGCACGCGGTCGCGGGCGGGGACGCCGGGGGTGATTTCGGGTGGTGGCGGGTGGTGGGGCGGGACGCGGTCGTCTTCCCGGAGGTGGTCGCGGTGGCGGACGCGTTGCTGGATCCGGGCATGGTGGAGCGGTTGTGGCGCGACAGTGGTGCCGGGCGGCCTCGGATGTTGCGGGTGGACGGGGCGTTTTGCCGTGAACTCGGGGAGCGGGTCAGGCGGGCGTGGTTGGGGTCGGTGGTCGTGGTCGAGGACGGCGGGCCCTTGATCGCGTGGATGGGCGCCGTCGTCCGCCGTCGGCGTGGGGGCGCGGGTGCGGGTGTGGGGTTGGGGTGGGTGGACGATCCGTGGCGGGTGCGGCAGGAGGATCGGCCGGCGACCGCGGCCGCGCTGTTGCGGTCTCCGGGCAGGGAGCGGAAGGCGGGCGGTTCGGGGACGCTGTGGCGCACGATGGTGCCGGCGGAGGAACGCATGCTGATCGACGAGCTCGTGGGGGAAGCGGAGGAGCAGCTGCTCCCGTTGCGCGGGGCGCAGACCGGCAGCACCGCGGACGCGGCCCGGCACCTGCTGGGGAACCTCTCCTGGGGTGTCGAATTCCTCGAGCGGGCTTTGTGGCGGACCGCTGTCGCGGCGTTGAACGCCGGGGTGCCCGTGCAGGACGTCGCCGGCTGGGCCGGGTTGTCGGCCGCGGAGTTGACGGATGTGCTCACGGCCGGCCGGGACGAGAACGACGAATAGGCGCGTGGCCGGCCCGGGTCGGGTCGGACCGAGGTGGTCGGCGCGTAGGGGCGGGGGCGGACCTGTTGCGGCGCAGCGGTTATCACGGGCTCGGTGTGTGCGTGGGGTGTTCGTGCGGGGGTGCGCTCGTTCGGGTGGTGGTGGGGTTCTCTGTCTTTCTGAGGATTTCTCGCGTACTTGACTACGGGCATGGATGAGCGGTTCGCGGTGGGCGGGGCGGGGGTTCGGACCCCGGCGGTTGCGGAAGTGGCCGGTGTCGAGGCGGAGTTCGTCGACGCGGTGGGGGGCGTGGTGCAGCGGCCGTGGGTGGAGGCGGCGGGGTCGACGCGGTTCGAGGAGTTGGCGCCGGTGTCGGCGTTTGCGGTGGTGCCGGGGCGGCGGTGGGGGCCGGGCTGGTGGTGGTCGGCGACCACCGGCGGCCATGTGGTGCACGGGTCGGCCGTGATGCGTGATCGGTTGATGTTCTTGGATCGGGATCCGCGGGTGGTCGGGTTGGCGGGGCGGCCGGTGCGGTTGGTGTGGCGCGACGCGGCGGACGGGCGGGTGCGGTCGTGGGTCCCGCAGGTGTTCGCCCGGTACGCGGACGGCACCGCGCTGCTGGCCGACTGCCCGGGTTCGCCCGGTGCGGGTGGGGTGCGGGCGTTGCGGGCCGGTGGGGTGGTCGCGGCGGCGTGCGAGGCGGTCGGCTGGTCGTATCGGCGGCTCGAGCCACCGGACCCGGTTCTCGTGGCGAACGTGCGGTGGCTGGCCGGATACCGGCATCCCCGTCATCGGGGCTCGCCCGCCGTGGAGGCGGCCGTGATGGACGCGTTCGCCCGGGCGCGGCCGTTGATCGAGGGTGTGCGGGCGGTGGGTGATCCGATCGTGGTGTGGCCGGTGGTCTTTCACGCGTTGTGGTCGGGGCGGTTGTCGGTGGTGTTGTCGCGGCCGTTGCACGAGCGGGTGCCGGCCTGGGCGGGACCGGGGGTCGAGGCGGTGGTCGGCGCGGCGGCCGAGGGTGGGGTGTCGTGGTGAGCGGCGGGGGTCGGCGGCCGGTGGTCGCGGTGGGCGCGCATGTGGTGTTCGAGGGGCGTTCGTGGCAGGTGGTCGCTCTGGAGGGTCCGGTGGTGCGGCTGGTGGACGAGCGGGGTGTGGTCGGGTCGATGCTGGTCGGGTACCTGTGCGCGGCCCCGGACTTCGCGCTGGTGGGTGCGGCGCCTGTGGCGGGGGTGCCGCGGTGGGGGCTGTTCCAGACGGTGCCGTTGCGAGAGCGCGCGAGCGGGCGCTCGCGTGGCAGCGGCACATCCACGAGATCGAGTGCGGGTTGCCGGACGGCCCGGGCGGTGTGGGGGTGGCGCGTGCGCAGTACGGCCCGGGTCGGTCCATGGCGGAGCGGGAGCGGGCCAAGGTCGAGGAGATGCGGGCGTCGGGGTGGGCGGTGAGTGTGGCGACGGTGCAGCGGATGCGCGGCCGGTATCGGCGGCAGGGCCTGTGGGGGCTGGTCGACAAGCGCGCCACGCGCGGCGCGAGTGCGACCGGGCGCAGCGACGAGCGGGTGGTGGTGGCCGTGTTGGAGGCGTTGCGGCGGCAGCGGGGGCGGTCGAAGGGGACGGTGGAGGGGTTGCGGCGGTTGGCCGGGGAGATCCTGGACCGGGCGCATGGGCCGGGTGTGGTGGCCTTGCCGTCGCGGGCGACGTTCTATCGGTTGGTGAACGCTTTGGCCGATCCGGCGGAGTTGCCGGGGCGGCCGGCGCGGACCGCGAGCGCGACGACGCCGCCGTTCGCTCCCGTGGGTGCGTCGCGGCCGGGTGAGCAGGTCCAGGTCGACAGCACCCGCTTGGACGTGATGGCCGTTTTGGACGACGGGCGGTTGGGGCGGCCGGAGTTGACGATCGCGGTGGACGTGGCGACGCGGAGCGTCGTGGCGGCGGTGTTGCGGCCGGAGGGGACCAAGGCGGTCGACGCCGCTTTGTTGCTCGCGGAGATGGTGGTGCCGCATCCGATGCGCCCGCACTGGCCCGAGGCGTTGGAGCTGTCGCGGGCGAGCGTGCCGTATGAGCGGCTGGCGACGGTGGATGGGCGGTTGGAGGGCGCGGCGGCGCGGCCGGTGATCGTGCCGGAGACGATCGTGGTCGACCGGGGCAGGGTGTTCGTGTCCGAGGCGTTCCTGGCGGCGTGCGAGACGTTGGGGGTGAGCGTGCAGCCCGCCCCGCCGCGCAGGCCCGCGGCGAAAGGGGTGGTGGAGCGGACGTTCGGCGCGATCAACACGCTGTTCTGCCAACACGTGGCCGGGTACACCGGGTCGAACACGACCCGGCGCGGACAGGGTGTGGAGGACGAGGCGTGTTGGACGGTGCCGCAGTTGCAGGACCTGCTCGACGAATGGATCACCGTCGGGTGGCAGGGCCGGCCCCACGAGGGGCTGCGGCATCCGATGATGGCCAGGGCGGCGCTGACGCCGAACGAGATGTGGGGCGCCCTGGTGGGGGCGTGCGGGTATGTGCCGGTGCCGCTCACGGGGCGGGACTATGTGGAATTGCTGCCGGTGCGGTGGCATCGGGTCACCGACCGCGGGATCCGCATCGACCACCGCACCTACGACCATCCGGTCCTGGGGGCGTGTCGGGGACGGTCCTCGGGAGTGACCGCGCGGCAGGGCAGGTGGGAGGTGCACCACAATCCCCACGACGGCCGCCAGGTGTGGGTGCGCCTGCCCGGCGGGGAGTTCGCCGAGGTGCCGTGGATCCACCGCGACCACGTGAACGCGCCGTTCGACGTCCACGCGTGGAGGCACGTGAGGGAGAGCGTCGAACGACGCGGGGACCGTGAGCGGCACGAAGCCGACCTCGCCGGCGCCCTCGCGGCGCTCCTGCGCGAGGTCCGCCCCGCCGTGGGGCGCCGGCCCGGGCGGCGGGAGCCGAAGAAGTCGTGGACGCGAGGACACCGCGGGTCGGGCGGTTCCCGGGGCGCCGCGTCGTGGAGCAGGCGGGCACCGGGCACGACGGGCATGCCGCGAACTCGGAGGGGGTCGCGGGATTCGTCTTCCCGGGACGCGTACCGGGCGCGGCGGCGCACGACGGTGCCGGTGTTGGTGTGGAGAGTCTGGACGACCTCGACGGCGGCGGCGAGTTCCTCGACGAGGACACGGACTCCGAGTCGAAGTCGGGTGGGGCGTCCGGCGGAGCGGGCGGGTTCGGGTTGTACGACGCGCACGCCGAGGCCGAGTTGTGGTGACCGGCGCGGAGGCGGCGGAGGGCCGGTGGCCGTCGCCCGTGACGTGGGACGGGTTCCGGGACTTCGTCGAACGGCCGCCTGTCACACCGCCCGAAGCGGGCGAGGCCGGGCGTGGGGTGGAGGAGCGTTTGGCGTATCACTCGCGGTTCGCCGTCGTGCGCACCCCGACGATCGACGCGATCTCGCGGACGGTGCGCACCCTGATGATCCTGGGCCGCCACCAGGAGACGGGCGCGCGGCCGTGTGTGATCGTCACCGGGCCGCCGACCACGGGCAAGACCACCGCGCTGTTGCAGGTGGGTCGGGCATGCCACCTCGCCGAGGCCGCCCGACGCGGCGGAAGGGCGTTGGAGGGGTGGGTGCCGGTGGCGTACGTCCTGGTCCCGCCCGGTGCCAGCGCGAAGGCCCTTTCCACCGAGTTCGCGCGCTTCCTCGGGGTTCCGGTGACCGCGAGGGCGACCCAGGCGCAGATTGTCGACGCGGTGTGCCACACCTACCGCGAGGCGGGGGTGAGGTTGGTCGCGATCGACGAGATCCACCGCCTCAACCCACGCACCACGACGGGGGCGGAGGCCGTCGATTTGTTGAAGGATCTGACCGAACGCATCGGCGCGACGTTCGTGTTCGCGGGCATCGACGTGGTCGCCACACCGTTGTTCGTGCGGCAAGCGCACTCGCCGGGCGCGCCACGGTCGTCGACTGCGGGCCCGTCCCCCTCGGCGGCGGGGGCGGGCGGACGCCGTTCCGTGACCTGGTCGCGGCGATGGAAGCCTGTCTGGACCTGCGGGCACACCGCGCGGGGACACTCCCTCGCGCGGCGTCGTATCTCCACGCCCGCACCGGCGGACGCATCGGCAGCCTCGCCCGCCTGCTCCGCCAGGCCGCGATCGCAGCGATCCTCGACGGCACCGAGAAAATCACCAAACCGGCCTCGAGGGGATCGTGCTGGACCACACCGCCGAGGACCACTACCGCCCCCGCGTCACCGGACGCACCCGCACCGGTGGCCGCACACGGCGACACGACACGTGAAGGCGACCGGGACCGGCCCGCTCCCGGGAGCAGGGTCGGGGTCGGGAGCACTTGCAACACACGATGGCGCGAACCCTCGGGGCCCGGCTGCCGAACCCGCGTTGTGGGGCCGGACCGACACGCGACCGGGCGCGTTCCGTGTGGCTCCCCTGCCTTACGAGTCCACCGCCTCCTGGCTCGGTCGCGTCGCGGCGACGTATCGGCAGAGCGTGCCCGAGTTGCTGGACGGCATCGGCATCACCACCACGGGCGCGCGAGGCGCCGACGACACCGACACGACCGAGATCCACCTCGACGACGCGGCACGACACCGACTCGCCGTCTTCGCCCGAGTCCCCCACCACCACCTTGCGCGGGCGCTCCCCCACCTCGAACGGCCCCGGACGCGAACCCGGCCCGAACACCGGACGCCGTCGGGGCAACCGGGGCGGGCAGCGCCGCGTGGTATCGCCCCGACCCGTACGAACAACCTCGGCGTGCTCGGCGCCTCCCCTGCGCCACACCGCAGGCGCCACCGCACGCGCACGGATGTACCTGCCTGCCCATCGGGTGTGGTGCTCGCGGCATTCGTGTTGGAGCACCTGGGTGGGCGATCGCCGTGCTCCTGGACACCCGCCTGCCCGAACTCGCCCACGACACACCGGGAACAATTGCGGCTCCTGCGCCGGCCGAACGCGAACACCGCCTACACGTGGGCACAGGCCATCGTCACCCGCTGGTACGACCACCGGCTGTATCTCACCGGCCGGTGGAAGGCGCGAGGGCGCCGCCTGGCCGCCTTCAACCCCGACCACACGACCACGCAAGGCAGTTCCTGGGAACTCACCGCCCGGCCCGTGATCGTCCATCCCGAAACGGTCGTCCTCGCCCGCGTCCTCGCTCGTACGCGCCTACCGGCGACACCCCGGCCCGACCGGCACCCGGCCGTGACCACATTCCTCGAACACACCGCCCACACACTCGGACTCGCACGCCTGGCACCCGGACCCGACGACCTTTTGCGGTCCTGGATCCGCCACCACACCCGACCCTGAAAACCCCGGGCTGCGGGCCGATCCCCCGGGACCACCCGAGAAGAACCGCCAAACGCTGCCGCCTACGGCATTCCCATCCGAACCGCACAAAATCTCAGTGCATCCCACAACACCCGCGAAACCCAACGGAAGTGAGAAAACCCCAGCTCACAACCCCGCCCGAGCCCACCCGAACACCCCACCCGCACCCCGAAAACCACGCCCACCAACCCCACGCCCGGAACAACCATCCCAATACAACTGCGAAACCCCCGGCCCACACACCCCACACCACCCCACAACCAACGACCACTCACACTCGGACTCACACGCCTGGCCCCCGGACCCGACGACCTTTTGCGGTCCTGGATCCGCCACCACACCCGACCCTGAAAACCCCGCCCCGGGCCGAGCCCCGGGACCACCCGCAAGACAAGGCCGGCAACCGCCGCCTATGGCATTCCCATCCGAACCGCACAAAATCTCAATGCATCCCACAACACCCGCGAAACCCAATACAAGTGCGAAAACTCCCAGCTCACAACCCCGCCCGAGCCCACCCGAACACCCCACCCGCACCCCGAAAACCACGCCCACCAACCCCACGCCCGGAACAACCATCCCAATACAACTGCGAAACCCCCGGCCCACACACCCCACACCACCCCACAACCAACGACCACTCACAAACACGACCACGACTACCCCGTCGGGCAGTGGAGTGCCGTTCAACGACGGGAGTACGCCGCCGGGCGGCTCGACGCCGGGCGGGTGCGCAGGCTCGTGATGCTCGGGATGGTGTGGTCGCACCCCGACGCCGCGTTCGAGGACGGACTCGCCGTCGCCCGGCGCTGGGCGCAGCGGCACGGACACCTCGCCGCACCACAGAGTGCCTTCCAGGACGGCGTCAGGGTCGGGCAGTGGCTCGCGAACCAGCGGCGCGCGGGGGTGTTGGACGCGCACCCCGAACGGCGCCGGGCCCTCGAGGAATTGGACCCGTGGTGGAAGCCGGAGGGGTGGTCCATCGCCTGGCAGCGGGCCGCCAACGAGGTACGACTCTTCCTGGCGCGGGGCGGGTCTTTGGAGGAGTTGGCGCCCGGACACATCGCCGGCGGACAGGACATCGGAGCCTGGGCGCAGCGGCAGACCAGGCCCACCGTGTGGGCCAAGCTCAGGCCCGGACAGATCGAGCAGCTCGACGAACTCGGCATCCCGGCCGATGGCGGCGCGGCGGCGGACGAAGGGGACGCGGCGCGGGTCGGCGGCGGGGACGGCGTGGCGGTGGCCATCGGGGCCGGGGAGGCGATGGACGGCGCAGTGGTGGCTGTCGGCGACGGTGGCGCGGAAGGTGGCGGCGGGAACGGTGTGGTGGAGGGCGGTGCGCCGGTGGGCGAGGGCGGCGGGTCCCGGGCACCCAGGCGTGGCCGGGGCGCGTGGGAGACGGCGTTCGCCGCTGCCGTCGCCTACCGCCAACGCGAAGGACACCTGGAGGTACCGCGGGCGCATGTCGAGACCGTGACGACGGAGAACGACGCGGACGGACGGACCAGGCGGCCCGCCGGCGCCACAGCGGCGTCGAGGCGCGGTTCGGGAACGGACCTCGCCGCGGCGAAGGGCGGCGAGACGGTCGAGGTGCGGCTCGGCAAATGGGTCAACAACCAACGCACCCGGCGGAGTTCGCTGTCGGTCGAACGCGGGCGACTCCTGACGGAGCTCGGCATGCGCTGGTGAGATGGCGTGGTGTCCGGATGTGAGATCCGGGGTGAGGTTCGTGGTGGGGTCGGGGTTAGCCGAGTCGGCTGAAGGCCCAGCGGAGGGTGTCGCAGTCGACGGTGGTGCGGCCGGTATGGGTCAGTGCGGTGAGCGTGTGGGCAGTCAGGCGTGCCCAGGCGCGGAAGTTGCCGTGGGTGGCGTGGCGGTCGGCGTAGGCGATGTCGTCGGGGTCGGCGCTCGCCCAGAGGGGGTGGTAGGACGGTATGACGTCCTTGACCTCGGTGGGGGTCAGGCGGGTGACGTGCTGCCAGATGAAGATGCGTGAGGCGAGCATCGGCTGTTTGCGCAGCGTGGTGTGGCAGCCCTCGCCGCCGACGAAGACGATCGCGAAGTCGGTAGTGCGCTCGTCGTGGAGGAAGCGGAAATACTCCACCGCCTCGCCGTTGAGCCATTGGGCCTCGTCCACGAGAAGGGTGCGGGGATGTCGGGCGAGGGCCTGTTTGAGGAGATGGTCGAACTCGCTGGGGTGGCGGGGCGGGGTGCCGGGCAGGCCGAGTGCGGCGTGCAGTTCGTGGCGCACCGCTCGGGCCGTGGGCCGGGCTCGGAACGTGATGCGGCGGACGTCCTCGTCGGGTTCGAGTTCGCGCAGGCAGGCGTTCACGGCGAGGGTCTTGCCGACGCCGGCGCCGCCGTGGATACAGGTCATGGCTCTGGCGGCGATGGTGTCCCGGATGTTCTCGCGGGCGGTGAGCAGGGCGCGGGTGGCCACGATCCGGGCGTCGGGCAGGGGCACGTACTGGTCGGTGTCGGTGTCCGTCGGTGGGGTGGGCGGGTTCGCGGTCACGGTTGTTCCTCGGGTTCGGCCTTGTGTGTGGTGGGTGTGGCCCAGTGGGCGGGCGGCGGGGTCGGTGGAATCAGGTCCGGCAGGGCGAGGGTGGCCAGGTCGACGTGGTCGGCGTGGTCGAGTTCGCGATCGGCATCGAGAGCGGTGAGTGCCTGCAGGCGGCGGGCGTCGTCGGGGGTGGTGGTGGGGGCGAAGCGTTCGCGGCGCAGTTTCTCGGCGGCTTTGGTGTCGGCGCGCAGGCGGCGGGCTCGGGCGGCTCGGGCGCGGCGCAGGGCGTCGAGTTGTTCGTCGGTGGCGGCGTTGGCGAGGTATGCGGTGCCCAGGTGTCGGCCGGTGGTGGGATCGCACAGTTCGATCTCGTGGAGGTGGTGGGGCATGTGACGCACCCGGACCGTGCGGCCGAGGTGGCCGGTCATCCACGCGGCGACGTAGTCCCGCTTGCGGAAGCGCACCCCGTGGCTGGTGATCGGGCGGGGGCGGCCGTCGTCCTCGAGGGTCAGGGACCACAACTGGTCGGCGGGGATGTCGGTGAGTGGGGTGGGATCGGCGTTCCAGGCTTCGAGGGGGGTACGACCAGCGAGTGCCTGGGGGCGGTGCTCGGTGTTCCACCAGGTCACCCACCGCAGCACCTCGGTGGTGAAGTCGCGGAAGGTGAGCGGAGGTTGGGTGGGTCGCCGATCGCGGCGGCGGGGCTGGGGCGTGGGTGTGTAGCCGGGCAGCGCGGCGAAGAGCATCCGGTCGACGGCGCCGTTGAGGTTCTCGACGGTGCCCTTGAGGTGGGGGCTGTAGGGCGGGAGCGCGCGGGTGGTGACACCGAGCGTCCCCAGGGCGGTGGTGACCGTGGTCGACAGGAAGTCCTTGCCGCGGTCGATGCGCAGGTTCTCGGGAATTCCCCCGGCCGGGCCGTACGGGTCATGGCGCAGCACTGCGGCGCGCAGCGCGGTCAGGATGGACGCGCGGGTGGGGTGGCCGGGGGTGACGGCGACGCCGGTGACGACCTTGGTGGTGGTGTCGATGAACCAGGTGATGTGCGGGCGCACGGGGGTGCCGTCGGCGTCGACGGGCAGGGGGGCTTGGACGTGGTCGGCTTCCCAGGTGTGGTTGCGCCACGTGGGCGGGCGCCGGGCGAACACGTCCAGGGCGCGAGCGGCCTCGGGGCCCGCGCGCAGACCTGCCCGCTCCCCCGGGGTCAGGTCCCGACGCACCGCGCGAAGCAGCGTCGGGAGCGAGGGGACCGGGTCCAGCAGTGGCACGGCGGACACCGGGGCACCACCCGGAAGGGCGGACGACGTGGTTCGGGCGTTGGGGTATCGATCGGCATGGGTGGTGTGGGAGCACCGTCGGGGGTCGTTGTGGTCGAGGGACGGGTGGTGTGCGCTCGGGCTCGGGCGGTGAGTTCGCGGTGGACGGCGGAGACGTTCCCGTGCCAGTACGCGAGCAGGACTCGCAGTTGCGAGGTGACCTCGAAACGCGCGCCACGGCGCGCGCCCGGCGTGGCGGCGGCCTCGGGCGAGTGGGACGCGTCGGCGAGCCAGCGCCACATCGTGCGCTCGGACACGTCCAGACACTGCGCGGCCAAGCGCACGTGACCGCGGGTCAGGCGGCGTTGCGCGCGGAGAGCAAGCAGGCGCTGAACGGCCGGGACGCGCAGCGCGGTCAACGAAGCCGCGTCGAGCACGGGTGATGCGGATGCAGGGGTGGTCGAGTGCGCGGTGCCACTGAGAGTCATCGCCGGTCCTGTTCGATGAGGCGAAGGTGGGTGTGGTCGTGATCGGCGTGGTCAGGGGTGGGAGCCGAGGCGGGCGCAGGCCTGTTTGAGGAATTCGCGGTCGACGGCGGTATCAGGACGGCGGACGAGGGTGGCGTGTAGGTGGGAGGTGATCTTGGCCCAGGTACGGAAGTTGCCCGTGGCGACGGTGTCGTCGAAATGCCGCACGTCGTCGGGGACGGCGGTGTGCCAAACGTGGTGGAACAGGGCCAGGGTGTGCGGGAGTTGGGTCGGGTCCAGGCGGGTCACCTCGTGCCAGGTCAGGACGCGGGAGGCCAGCGCGGGGGCCTGGGCGAGGACGCGTTCACACCCGGCACCGCACAGGATGAGCGTCGCGATGGTGGTGGGGGCGTCCCACAACAGGCGCAGGTAGTCCAACAGCGGCGGTGGCAGGCGTTGGGCGTCGTCGAGGAAGAACACCCCTGGTTGTCGAAGCGCCTCGATCAGGGCTCGGTCACAGGCCTGCGCCCGGTGTGTGGGGGCGACGGACGACAGGTCCAACGCGGCGACCAGGGCCGCCCGCAGGTGCGGCAGCGTCGCCTGGACCGGAGTGACCGCCCGCCAGACCGGGACCCGCGAGGGCAACAGACGCAACGCGCGTTCCACCGCCACGGTCTTGTCGCGGCCGGCGTCCCCGAACACGCACAACACGCCCCGGGCGGCGGCGACATGCCCCACCGCCTCCACGACGGCGGCGACCTGGGTGGTGACGACCAGGCGGGCGTCGGGGGTGTACAGGCGCGCGCGCGAAACCACGGCGGGGACATCGGGGGTAGTGTCCGCATCGGCGGGTTCGGGTGGCCGGTCGTCGAAGAATTCCTCCAGACGCAACTCGGCCAGCGCACGGTCGTAGTGACCGGAGGGTGTGCCGGTTCGGGACCTGGGGGCAACCTCCAGCAGTCGGCCGGCGCGTATGTCATCACGGACCGCGCGATGCAGTGTGCTCGCCGACGGCACCGAGACGGCGTCCCACACGGCGAGCGTGCCCGCCGCCTGACGTTCCAGCATCGACCGGCGCAGGCCGGCCACGTTGCCACCCATACGGGCGAGTTCGGCCCACAACGCGTCGGAAAAGGTGAAGCCGTTCTTCCGGGGGCGTGCCTCGAGACGCCCTCCGCGTGCCTCACGCAGCCACCGCCACATCGTCCGTTCGGACACCCCGGCCGCCTCGGCGATGATCCGCACGTGCGTGCTGGTCACCGTCCCGGAGGCGTCGATGTCGAGCAGACGCCGTACCGCCCATGGGCGCGGCACCGAGGCGGCCCCGGGGCCCGGAGAAGAGGCGTTCCTGCGTGCGTCGGCCATATCCCGAGCACACCCCCGCTCGCGGGTACGTGACACAGGAACGGTCAACCATCTGACAAACCCCCGCCAGCGTGTTACAAGGCCCGCGGCACTGTCCTGATCACTTCATGACAGCCGACAACAGCGCCACCACCACGCCTCAAACACCCTCTGAACCCGCCGGACACTCCCACCGAGCGATGCCGACCAACACACCGCCACCACACCACCCACTCACAGTGACGGTCTCGATGAAGTCGCAGGCCAGGACGGCTTCTGCCTGGGACCGCAGGAAGGCGGCCCACGTCGTGGCTCCACGTCCGGGCGCGGGTTCGATGCCTGCGGTCTTGAGAATCTCCCAGACCGTGGAGGCGGCGATGCGGATGCCGAGCGCGGCGAGTTCGCCGTGGATGCGGCGGTAGCCCCAGGTGGGATTCTCGCGCGCGAGACGGACCACCAGGACACTGATGGAGCGGACCGTGGGAGGTCGTCCGGGGCGTTTCGGGCGGGATGCGGCTGCGTGGCGTCGGCGGACGAGGTCGCGGTGCCAGCGCAGGACAGTGTCCGGGTGCACGGTCAGCCGCAGCCGGCGCAGCACGTCGCGCGGCAGCGGGTGCAGCAGCGCGGCGAGCAGGGCCCGGTCGGGCGGGGTGAACCGTGGCCGCCGGTTCCCGAGTTGCCGTTCGAGGACGGTGACCTGGTGGCACAGGGCCAGGATCTCGGCGTCTTTGTCGCGGTCGGTCATGGGAAGCAGCCGCAGCGCGGCGAGCGCATTTGTGACGGCGAGGTAGGCGAGTCGGAGCAGCACGGACATCACATGCTGCCGCGGCCGTGACCACGCCCACGAGGCGGGCGGGCTGGCTGGCTGGATCAGTCGCGCGTAGTCCCGCAGGGCCTCCCACCTGCACGGATAGAATTTTCGGCACCCACAGGGGCAGGTTGGTGGCGAGATACCAGGTGGCCTTGGCCGGCAACGTCGCCGGGTCGGCGGTCGCCACCACCAGCCGGGTCGTGCCGTCCGGTCCCCACCAGCCCAGCGTCGCGTCGGCGGCCCACCAGGTCTCGGTGTGGCCGTCGCGGAAGGTGCGGGGCACCGCGCGCCAGTGGCCGGGATCCCGCCATCCGCCCCAGGTCAGGATGCGGGCGGCGTCGACGGGAGTGTGGGCCTGGTCGGCATGTGCCCAGATCCCGCGCCGTGGCTTCAGTGCCATGACGAACGGCATTCCCGCCTCTCGGAGTTCGCCGCGGAAGCCGTCCTGGTCGCCATACGCGCAGTCCGCGGCAACCGCCCGGAAGGACACGCCCGCCTGCTTCGCCTCACGGGCCAGAGCGGCTCCGATCTGCAGTTTCGTGCGGAAATCGGGGTCGGCCTTCCCCTTCGCGAAGTGATGGGCCGGCGTGTAGGGGACAGCGTGCAGTGGATGGTAGAGGCGCTCGTCCGCCCAACAGGTGGTCACCGTGACGACGCCGCGGTCAATCTTCCCGACGGATCCCAGGTACTGCTTGCCCACGTGCGCGGTCGCCGTCCCGTCCTTGCGGTCGCCGGAATCGTCGATCACCAGGACCCCGCCCGCGTGCGGCGCGGTCGCCGGATCCGCGAGCAACAACTCCACGCGGCGGGCGTTGACCCGCTCGAGGTCGGAAGAACTGGAGCCGCTGCACCGCCGGGTGTTGCGCGCCGACCACCGGCTCGGCCCCCGCCAGACAGGTCAGCGTCTTGTTCCGATCCCGCGGCGCCAACAAACCGACCAGATACTCCCGGAACCCCCGACGCTGCGCCAGCGTCCCGAACAGGTCGTCGAACCGGGCCGCATACCCCTCCAACGACCCCGGAGCGGGCGGACACGGCACACGAGCGGTCACGGCGCACCCCCGAACGGGCCGACAAATACTGCTACTTCACGGCATACTGCTAATCAGAACCGCCCTCAACAAACCACCGGTAAGTCTCGGCGGCGTCGGTCAGCCAAACCCCTGGTGGGCGTGATACACGCCCACCAACACTCCCCTGATCACCACATGGCAACCGCCAACAGCACCGACGCCACCACCACCGAATGGCCCTTTGAACAGGCCGAACACGCTCACGCGACGATGCCGACCTACACCGACACCACACATTCTTTACAACCAGCCCGCACAATCTGCGACAATTCGTGCAACTTCCACTCGCCGAGGCACATTGGATTGGATTTTCGCCAGGCGATCAAGAAAGGCAATACGCGGATCAGCTTGCGAAGCAAGAATTTCGAAATCCCTATCTCTCCAAATATCCTCCACGCCTCGAAGAGTTGTCTTGATGCCTACAAGTTCACCCCTCGAATACCCCTCGGTACGATGAAGAATATCATCACACGAGTCCCAGAAATTTGCGACGCTTGAAGAAATCCTCCAATTAACCTCCGTAGGGGTTATCTCGTGCGGCTCTGCAACAAGAATCGCAATCCCTGCCGCTGTCGACTGAAAATACTCCCGGGCCAGAGAGTCATCGAGCATCCCGATTCGACAACGCCACTCTCTCAGTGAACCCACTTCCGCCGAGAGATCTGGCGCTTCATGCATGCTGCATGCCGCAACGATAGAGTCAATCTCTACCAGAAAAGGCGTTGAGGCCATCTCAAGGATAGGCTTCATCCGCACTAGGCAAAGCGCTCCCCGGAGTTTCACGAGGTTCATGATCCACCTTCCACCGATCCGCCACCGAGAACCACACGCCATGGCGTATTTCCAGTCGAGGAAATCCCGTTACCTTTACCGATATCGCTTTGGGTCAGACCTCTCTGTCTAGCTTGAGCAAGGCAGCCCGGGCACATACGCGTCGAAGATGCCATTCCGATGATATTCCATTGACCATTCGTCGCGTTGATAATTGTTGCCTCCGCATGTCCTTCGCCAGGAATATAGCGCTCCCCGCGCAGAGGGGCCGCACCACCTCGCCACTCGTTAGGAAGCCCGGTGCGTTCAGTTGCCACCCAGGTTTCAATCTTATTCGGATCACGCACATTCTGCACTCGAGCAACAGCAACGGTAGAAACCTCATCTGCCCTCGTCCCATGAAGCTGGCGAGCCCTGGATAGCAGCTCGGCCCCGCAGTTATGAACGAGGACGTCTTGGTCTCCAACCCCGACATAGTAGGTGTGATCTGTGTCAACGGTCAGGTTGTACGTGCGGGCCGGCTGTCCGAATAGGCGAACAGCACTCACTCGAACCCACGTTCCGCCGGAGGCCAGGAGCCATTGGCCGGGCTTGAGGTCGCTGGCATCGACCCATTGCTTCAGGTCTGGGACCCAAAAAACGTGGTGCGCGGTGGCGATGATGGATGCGTCACCCTGGTCTGTCATGACAGTGACGTCGGCGAAATCCTTGTCATCCTCCGTGGTGATCGACGCCAGGACAGTACGAGGTTTGCTCTCTCCGGTTTCGGGGTCGGTGGCCAACACGACGTCGCCAGGTTTAATGTCTTGAATTGGCTGACGAAGTCCGTCCGCCATCAGAATCTGGGTTTCAGGCAAGAAGCTGTTGCAGGGGATACGAACGACAGTGTTCCCCGAGAAACTGGCCGCACCAGCCATCAAACTCAGGACACTGAATAGCTTCTTGCCATTACCGTAATCGTCTTCACAGTCCATGACACCGTCGCATCCGTACGGCGATTCATTCAGACCATTCCGAGCAGCCCAGTCATCGACCATATCGGATCCGCAACGTTTACCTACGAAATACCCGCTTGTCAGGGCGCATGGATCAAAGGCTCGATACCCACCCGCCAGGAGTCCAGCGCCTATTTGCACGTAGTCGTTGCGGTCTGGAGTCTTGGTGCCCTTCTTGAACTCCGGTGGCACGATGACAGTCATACTGGTGGCTGGTTTGCAAATCTCTATGTACTGCCTACACCCGCTGCCGCCGCCGGTCCTATCGGTTCCGCCGCCGGTTGTGACCGGTGCGCTATCACCGGTGCGCTCGTTCCGCTGCCTGTTTCCCAGGCTTCCCCCACCACCGGACTTGTCCCGCCGCCTGTTCCCCATCTGCCCCGCAAGCAATCCGGTCGGATCGCTCAGGGTTACCGGGGAATTGTTGCTGTACGTGTACCCGTGCATTTGTTGGGTATCAGACAAATCCATGAGCGGGTCGACGCTGATGAAGCGGCCAAGGGTGGGGTCGTATTCGCGGGCGCCGATGTGGGTGAGGCCGGTGGCGTCCATGGGCTTGCCGAGGAAGCCCTTGTCGTCGGGCCATTGGCCGTTGGCCTGGGTGGGCTGTGCGCCGCGGGGTTCGCCGAACGGCTTGGACTGGCGGCGGGTCGCGGTCAGGGTGGTGGCGTCGAGGGTGCTGTTTGCGGTGCCGTGGTTGTCCGCCGCCATGTAGGTGAGCGTGCCGGTGCCGTTGCGGATGACGGTGGCGCCGCCAGCTGTGGGGTAGTAGCGGGTGCCGATGACCGGGCCGGTGCCGTTGGTGTTGGTGGTGAGTTCGTCGCTGCCCAGGTAGAGGGTGGTCTTGCCGTTCTCGCGGCGGACGATGCGGTTGCCGTCGGCGTCGTAGAGGTAGCTGCTCGTGCTCGTCGCGGTGGCGACGGTGGTGAGCTTGTCCTCTTCGTTCCAGGTGAGGGTCTGGAGGTTGGCGTCGGTGCCGGGTCGGGTCTTGGTGTTGCCGTTCGGGTCGTAGGTCAGGTTGGTGGTGACGGCTTCGCGGGTGCCTGTCTTGACGGTGACCGTGTCCAGGCGGTGGGTGCGGTCGGTGGGCTTGGCGCCGGCGCGGTAGCCGTATTCGGTGGTGACGTTCTTGGCCGGGTCGTCGGTGACGTCGTGTTCGACGAGTTTGGTGCGGTTGCCGACGGCGTCGTAGTCGAACGTCTGCCAGTACGGGTCCGGGCCGCCGACCGTCGTCTTGGTCGGGGTCTGGGTGACGCAGCCGCCGATGCCGGGGACCTTGGGCGCGGGTTCGGTGGTGGTGCCGGCGGTGTCGGTCCAGGCCTGCTTCAGGCGACGGTTGCCGTCGTAGGTGAAGCATTGGGTGTCGGTGGTGTTGGTGTCGCGTTTGGTGCTGATCGAGGTGACGTCGCCGCTGGGCTTGTAGGTGTAGGAGGTGACGTCGACGGGGGTGTCGGCGGTGGATTTGGCCCATTCGGTGCCGAGGAGGCGGCCGGTGGCGTCGTCGTATTTGCTGGTGAAGGAGGCGAGGGTGAACTCGGAGCCCAGGTAGGCCCGGGTGTTGCGGCCGAGTTCGTCGTAGTCGGCCCAGAAGAGGTAGGGATCCTGCCCGGCGAGGCCGCCGAGTTGGCCGGTGGCCAGGTAGCTGTAGCCCAGGTCCTCGGCGGGCAGGCCGCCGTGGGCGGGCAGGGTGAGGGAGGTGGGCCGGCCGGTGAGCTTCTCGTAGGTGCTCGTGGTCTGGTAGACGCCGGCGAGCTTGCCCTCGGCGGCGGGGATGGTCACGCGGGTGCCGGTGGGGCGGTAGGAGTCGGCGTCGAAGCCGGTGATCTCGCTGACGTACTGGGCTCCGGCGGCGCCGCCGACGTAGCGGATCGACTTGTCCTGTTGTCCCTTGGCCAGGGTGTCGTAGAACCATCCGGCGAGGAGGTTCTCCGGTTTGGCGGTGGCGCCCTTGTACAGACTCGTCTTGCGGCCGAGTTGGTCGTACGCGTAGTGCAACTGTTGGCCGCGCGCGTCGGTGGTCGTGAGGACTCGGCCGACCTTGTCATAGGCGGTGTCCGAGGGGCCCTTGTCGGGGTCCTCGGTGTGGGTCCTGCGGCCGAGGAAGTCGTACGTGTAGGTCCAGGTGTTGCCGCCGGCGTCGGTGACGGACTTGAGTTCCTCGCGCGGGGTGTACGTGTAGGTGATCGCGGTGAAGTCGGTGCCCGTGGGGTCGTCGTTGCGGTACTCGCGCAGTTCGGTCGGCTTGCCGCGGGCATCGTTGGTCGACATCGTCTTGACGCCGCCGGCGGGGGGCGTGACGGTCACCTTGTCCGCGCCCTGGTAGGCGGTGCGGGTCTCCCATTGCTTGATCGTCTTGGAGGAGAACCCCTCGGCCGTCTTGCGGCCCTGCCCGTCGTAGGTGAAGGTCGTCTGCGCGGGAACCTGGGTGTCGGTGGCGACGAACACCGAGCCGTTCGGCTCGGCACCGGACTCGTAGTACGGCTGGTTGGTCTTGAGCGGGCGGCCGAGGCTGTCGTAGAAGGTGTCCGCGACCAGGCGTCCACCGGCCTCGTTGCCGGGGCTGGTCTGGCTCTGGCGCGGCTGCAGGAAGGCGCCCAGGATGCTGTTGGCGATGGTGTAACGGCCGTTGATCCGCAGTGTCCTGGTGGTGACCACCGAGGGCGCGGTCTTGTTGACCTGGTAGGCGAACTGGAGGTCCGCGTCGGCGGTCTTGGCGTGTCCGGGCTGCCACACCGCGATCAGGCGGCCGAGGGCGTCGTATTCCTGCTGCATGACGAGGCCGTTGGCGTCGACGGTCCTGACCGGCAGGTTGCGCGGGCCGGCGAACTCCTGGACGGACGTCCAGCCCTTGGCGTTGGTGACCGTCGTGCGGGTCGGCAGCGCTCCGGCGGCGGGTTCGTACGCGGTGGTGGTGACGTTGTTCTCGGCGTCGGTGGCCTTGACCACGCGTCCGTGGGCGTCGTACTCCGACTTCGCGGTGGTGAGCCACTCCGGGGCGCCGGCCTTGTAGTCGGTGGCCGCCTCGGTCGCCGTCACATCACCGACGGCGCCGACCTGGCCGAGGGCGAGCCCGTCGTAGTAGACGCGTGATTGGGCGTAGACGGTGCTCTGGGTCGGGGTCGTCGCGCAGTCGCCGACGACGGAGACGACCTCGGTGGGCTTGCCGATGATCCACGCGGTGGTGTTGTGCGCGTAGGTCGTGGTGGTGCAGAACGGGTCGAGGTTGTCGGCGAAGTCCGCGACCTCGGTGGGCAGCCCGTAGGTGGGGTCGTACGTGGTTTCCTTGCGGATCTTGCGCCAGGTGTCGTCGGCGAGGAGGTCGCGGGTGTGCGTCCGGTCGGTGCGCGTCATCTGCGCGGTGAGGTCCGGAAGATCGCGGGCGCGTTTGTGGGTCGCGGTGGTCGCGGACGTCCACGGCCGCAAGGAGGTGGTGGAGACGACCTTGTTGCCGACGTCGTTGCCGTCGAAGGTCTGCGTCTCGTAGGCGAAGCCCTGCAGGGGGTTCGCGTCGGTGATCACCGTGCCGGCGGAGTCGGTGACGGTGACCTCGCGCTTGGAGCCGTCCTTCCTGACGTCGCCGTCCATGCCGCGCAGGTACAGCGACTTGGACTTGGTGACCTTGTCCGGGCCGGCGCCGGAGCGGGTGATCACCTCGGCGTAGCCGCGGTAGTCGTTCCAGGTGCGGCGGTCCTTGGACTTGGGCTTGGAGGCTTCCTTGTCCTCGGTGAGTTCGGAGTCGTCGCGGTGCCAGGCCGCGCCGCCGAGGTATTCGTAGCGGGTGGAGGTGTCGACGGCGCCGTGGGTGGTGGGGTCGTGTTGGGTGACCTGGGCGACGGTGTACTTGTGGAACCAGTGCAGGACGGGTTCGGAGTCGCCGTAGCTCCACCATGTGGGGTGGCACGCCTTGGTGTTGGCGTCCGGGGTGGGCAGCGCGGCGGGGGTGCATTCGGGGTCGTTGTAGTCGACGGTCGTCTGGCCGCCGGTCTCGTTGGTGATGCCGGTGATGCGGCGGCGGTTCATCGGCGGGGCCATGTCGCCGCCCGCGTCGACGCGGTTGGGCTTGAACTTGCCGGTGAAGTCGACGGAGGGTGTGTCGATCTTCTTGGTGCCGTCGTAGGCGGTGTGGGTGATCGAGTTGAGCCACAGGGTGGCGGTGGAGCCGTCCTGGGGGTCGGGGTAGTCCTGGTCGAGGGCGTATTCGTCGACGGTCCGGTAGCCGGTGCCGACCCGGGTCTGGGTGGTGATCTTGGTGAGGCGGCGGGTGGAGAAGAACGTCTGGCCGTACTGCTCGCAGGTGCCGGTGGCGGCGCAGACCTTGTCGACGGGGACGTCGGGCCATTTGGCGGCGTTGGCCTTGGTCATCTTGGCCGGGTCGCAGTCGAAGCCGTCCTTCTTCAAGCAGCGCTCCGCCGTGTCGAAGAGGATCTGCGCGGTGGGCTCGGTGGTGTCGGTGGTCTTGGAGCCGTAGGTGATGGCGGCGAGGGTGCCGCCGCGGGTGTAGGGGGTGAGGGTGCCGGAGCCGACGAGGACGGCGCCGCGGGTGTAGTTGTTCTTCTCTTCGTTGTAGGTGAAGGTGACCAGGCCGCCGCGGGCGTCGACGACGTGGTCGAGGTTCCAGCGCCAGGCCTGTTGGCACCAGGAGGCGTCGAATCCGGATGCCTTGTTGCAGGGTTCGCCGGTGTTGTTGCCGTAGACGGGTGAGGTCCAGGTGGCGTTGGTGGCGGGGCCGGTGTTGCCGTTGCCGGGTTTGTGGCCGGCGCCGAAGTAGTACTGGACGCCGTCGGTGGCGGTCAGCCTCCAGTGTTCGCCGTCGTCGTCGCCGTTGCTCGCGCCGGTGAGGAGTTCGATGCGGGAGCCGTCGTCCTCCTGCAGGCGCCAGGTCTTGGAGACGTCGTCGCGAAGGAGGGTGGAGGAGCGGCCGTTGAGGGAGAGGGTGAGGGAGTTCTGGTCGGACCAGCACATCTCGCCTGATTTGTCCTGGCCGTCCTTGGCGCACGCCTGGTAGGAGCGCTCGACGAAGCCGGGCGAGTACTCCCAGCCCTCGCCGATCCAGGAGGCCTGGTTGTTGGTGGAGGTGGTGCGGCCGTCGACGCCGCCCGAGTTGTAGGCCAGGTTGATCTGGGGGGCGGTTCCGCCGATCGCGGGTGGGACCGGGATCGGGTAACTCCAGTTCAGGGAGCCGGAGTTGCCGCCGGCGGTCCAGGAGCCGGAGGCGGACAGCGAGGTCGCCTTGAAGTCGCCGGAGGGGCCGGCGTCCGCGGCGGTCGCGGCCAGCACCATGCGGCCGGTGGCGGCCGGGTCGGCCGCGGTGCGGGCGGGGAGGTCGATGTCGGCGGTGACGCGCTGGGTGATGCGGTCGTTGCGGGAGTTGTCGATCGGGGTGCGGGTGCGGCACTCGGCGCGGTCCGGGGTGGTCAGGGCGCATTCGGGCAGGGCGAACAGGCGAAGGCGTGTGGACCAGTCCGCGCCGAAGGCGTCGCGGAAGGCGGAGTAGTCGATGGAGACGGTGACCCGGCCGGTGTCGGTGCGGCCGTCGGTGCGGCCGATGCTCAGCAGGACGCCGTCGACGCCGGCGCGGTCGGTGGCCGCCCGGTCGGCGAGGGTGACCTTGACCTTCGCGGGCGCCGGGGCGGTGTTCGGGGCGAGCGCGGTGCGGGGCTTGAGCGGGGAGGGTGCGCCTCCGGCGGGGGTGGTGACGCGGATCGGGCTGTCGCCGACGCGGCCCTGGCCCGGGGCGGCGAGCAGGGCCGCCAGTCCCGAGGATCGGGTGGCCGATTCGGGAGCGGGGACGGTCTCGGCCTCCAGCGGCGCGGGCCACTGGGCCTTGGCCGGTTTCCAGGCGGGGCGTCCGTCGCCGGTCAGCGGTTGGATCTTGGGTTTCGGTGCGTCCGAGCCGCCGACCGAGGGCATGTGGTCGAGGGGGCTCGGGGACCAGGCCGGTTTGTTCCTCGGGTCGACGAGCAGGCCCTGCGCCTGGGCCGGGCCCACGGACGCGAACAGCGCCAGGACGGTGCCGACCACGACCAGAGGCCGGGCGATGCCCCGGCGTCCGCGCTTGTTTGTGCCGCCGATCCTCCAGGACCCCACGCTCATGCCAGCCACCCTGCGTCCCGCCGTTCCCGCCCCCGAGGAACGGGCGAAAGACCAAATGAGAGGCGCAGGCTATGGGCCAAGCGTTTTATTGACAATCAAGGTTCCGGCGTTGGATGAGATTTGAATCACTACAACGAAAAGGCGTCGTGGATGGTCGCAGGGCTGTGAGAAGTCGCGATCATCCCTTGCATCCGAAAGGCCTACCAGCGCGAATAACGGATCGTGATCACGGGATTGCATTCCGAATGAGTGTGAGTCGGGTCACATAAACTTTTCGGTTGTGGTTACTCGCCGTGACCCGCTACTTTCCCTCCGCCTATGCGCACTCGCGCCGGGCTCCCCGGCCTTGCAAGGAGCAGCCGCGATGGGGCTTCCACCCCGCCACGCCCGAATACGACCCCGAATCTCGGCCGCCGTGTGCGGCCTGGTCGGCCTCACCCTCACGTGCGGCGTGCTCGCGCCCGCCGCCCGCGCCGCCGTCCCCGACACGTCCGGGAACGTCCGGGCGTCCGCCGCGCCCGAGCACGCCGAGGCCTTTGGAGCGAACGTCGCGGGCGGTTCGACGAATCCCGCTCCGGCGGGCAGGCCGAACGCGCGGGCCGAGGAGAGCGCGGCCGCGACGGCGCGGAGCACGGGCAAACCCGTCGCGGTCCCCGCCCTGACGACCGACACCGACACCGTCACCGCGATGCCCGACGGGACCCTGTCGCTCAAGCGCACGGTCGAGCCGTCCCGCACCGACAAGACCGGGACCTGGGTCGACCTGGACCCGACGCTGAAGGTCTCCTCGGACGGGAAGGTGCGGCCGGTGGCCACCACCGGCGACCTGGTCCTGGGTGGCGGCGGGGACAACGTCCTGGCGTCGATGACCAGCGAGGGGCACGCCCTCTCGCTCAGCTGGCCGACGGTGCTGCCCCGTCCCGTCCTGGACGGCGCGGGCGCGTTGTATCCGGGGGTGTTCGCGGACGTGGACCTGAAGGTGACGGCCACAGAGAAGGGCGGCTTCTCCCACACGCTGATCGTCAAGACCCCCCAGGCCGCCGCGAACCCGGCCCTGGCCACGCTCAGGCTCACCGTCGCCACCGGCGGCGTCACGCTCGCCGAGGAGGGCGACGGAACGCTCGTCGCCAAGGCGGGCGACGGCTCCCCCGCCTTCATCGCCCCGACCCCGCGCATGTGGGACTCGCGCACCGTCCCCAAGGCCGCGGGCTCCGCCGCACGCACGAACGCCCGCTCCGCGTCGACCGCCGACGCCGAAGCCACGACGTCCGACACCGCAGGCGTGCCGCAGGGCGAACTCGTCTCCGACGCACACCGTCCCGGCGCGTTCGCCGAGACCGCGAACCTGGACACGAAGCTGGTCGGCGCCTCCCTGACGCTGGGCGCGGACACCTCGCTGCTCGCGGGCGCGGACACCGTCTTCCCCGTCTACATCGACCCCAGCTGGACACCGGTGAAGAAGACCGCCGGCATGTGGGGGTGGGTGCAGTCCGCGTACGAGGACACTCCCGGCTGGGGTCGCACCGACTACCAGCCCGGCATCGGATACCAGCACTGGCGGATCAAGACCGGCCTGGAACGCAGCTACTTCCGGGTTCCGGTCGGCCTTGACGGCAAGGTCGTCAAATCGGCCACGTTCAACGCCAAGCAGGTCTACTCCGCCATCGGGGAATGCGACAAGAACCCCCAGCCGGTCTACCTCAAGGAAGTCTCCGACACCCTGACCACGCAGACCACGTGGAACAACCAGCCCACCGCCGCCTCACAGTGGGCCGCTGGTTCGTACGCCTGCGGGAATCAGCTCCTGGACTTCGATGTCACCGGCCAGATCTCCGCGCGCACCCACTGGACCTCGGTGACCTTCGGCCTGTACGGCAACGAGACCAGGACCGATTCCAACAACGGTTTCAAGCGCGTCTCCCGCGAGGCCACCGACACATTCCTGACCGTGGTCTACAACACCCGCCCCGACCCGCCCACCAACCTGCGCACCGACCCCGCCCCCGTCAACGGCGCCGGGTCCGAGTCCGGGAACTGCGGCTACATCGGCCGCCTCAACCCCCACGTGGGCCGGCTCGACCTGATGGCCGACCGCAACGACCCCGACGGTGACGACGGCGACCTGTGGTTCGCCCTCAACGACCTCTCCGACGGCGGCAAGGAGGTGTGGAACAGCGGCTGGGTCGCCTGGGGACAGAACGGCGCCACCGGCCACGGCTACGCCCCCGTGGACGTGCTCGTGTCCGGGCACGACTTCCGGTGGAGCGTCAAGGGCGGCGACGGCAGCGGCGGCATGGAGTCCGCCTGGTCCGACAGTTGCGCCTTCACCGTCGACGGCACCGTGCCCGAGGTCACCGGCATCACCAGCACCGACTATCCCGCGAGCGGCAGCAACAAGCCCGCGGGCGACAAGGGCACCTTCACCGTCACCGCGCGCGACGGCGAATCGGGCGTGGACCGCGTCGAGTACGTCCTCAACGCCGTCATGCCGGTCGGGCCCGCCAACCAGGCCACCTGGAACGAACAGAAGCACACCTGGGAAATCGTCGACCTCCCGGTACCGGGATGGTCCGGGAACACGCTCACCGTGCGAGCGGTGGACCGCGCCGGAAACCAGACCCAGAACGCCACCTACGACTTCTACGCGCCGATGAACCCGGCCGCGACCATCCGCCTGGGCGACATCACCGGCGACACCCGCGTGGACATGCTCACCGTCGCCGACACCGGCGACCTGGTCATGTACGACGCCGGATCCGACCCCAGGAAGGGCGGCCGACTCGCCTCCCGCGCGGCCACCGGCCCGATGAACCCGGCCGCCCCGACCTGGCAGGGCGCCCTGTTCACCCACCGCGGCGGCGCCGGAGCACAAGCCGACGACCTGTGGGCGCTGGCCGACGGCCACCTGTACACCTACCGCAACAGCGAGACCAGGGCCATCCCCAACGCCAACCCCAAGGGCCTGGCCGCCAACGACAACCAGTACTACGGCCCCAGGAACCGCCGCGAGGTCACCCGGCCGCCCCACTGCGACAACCCCGCCGCCGCCGACCGGGTCTGCCCCGGCTACGACGCGAACACCTGGAACGCCGTCCGGCAGATGATCGCGGCCGGCGACGTCGACGGCGACCGCACCATGGACCTGTTCGTCGTCGAACAGACCCCCGCCGAGAAGACGGCCGGAACCTCACGCCTGTACCTGATGTCGGGCAACGGCGTCCCCGGCCAGTTCCGAACCACCGCCCGCTTCCTGGGCACCGGGGACTGGACGAACTACGACCTCCTCGCGCCCGGCGACGTCACCGGCGACCAACGCCCCGACCTGTGGGCCCGCGACCGCCGCGACGGCGCGCTCTACCAGTACCCCTCGCGCGTCACGGCCGGCGTCACCGACCCAGCCGCCCTGGCCGACAACTCCACCCGCGTACGCATCGCCTCGGACCTGACCGTCACCGCCTACCCCACCCTGCGCGCCGACGGCGACCTCGACGGCGACGACCGCGCCGACCTGTGGGCCCAGGCACTCGACGGCGGCATCTACATCGTCCTGGCCAACAAGCCCGGCAGTTCCACCGCGTTCGCTCCCGGCATCCTCCTCGCCAACCGCACCACCCCCGACGACACCTGCCGCACCTACCCCTCCGCCACCGCACGCACCACACCGGACGCGGTCAAACTGTGCGGGCCCGTCCTCGCCAAGTACATCGCCTCCGGCGAACTGACCGGCGAGCTGGGCTACCCCGTCACCGGCACCGTCCGCGACGGCGACGGCGACGGCTGGTGGGCCGACTTCGAAGCCGACAGCGGCGACGCCACCGCCGCCGCCTCCATCAACTACTCCCGCTACACGGGCGCCTGGATCGTCCGCGGCACCGTCCGCGACAAGTGGCTCGCAGGCGGCGGAACCCGCGGCATCCTCGGATACCCCGTCAGCGACGAGACACCGCTCCTGGACGGCGCCGGCACCAGATTCGGCGCGATCAGCCGCTTCACCGGCACCCCCGCCAACGGAGCCGGCGCCATCACCGCCGGCAACGCCGGCGTCCACGAACTCCACGGCGACATCTACGACCACTGGGAATCCCTCGGCGGCGCCCGCGGCTTCCTGGGCCTGCCCTCCACCGACCAGACCACCACCCCCGACAAACCGGGCGCATACAACCACTTCCGCCTCCCCGGCTCCACCACCGACGACGCCTCCATCTACTGGTCCACCGCCACCGGCGCCCAAGCGGTCTACGGCGCCATCCGCGACCGCTGGGCAGCCCTCGGCTGGGAGAACGGCTACCTCGGCTTCCCCACCAGCGACGAATACACAGCCTTCGGCGGACGCCGCTCCGACTTCCAGGGCGGCTACATCCACTGGACCCCCGGCGCAGCCGTCGACACCCCCTACGCGCCGCAGCGCGACATCGCCACCGCCGACCTCACCGGCGACGGCCGCACCGACGTCGTCACCATCGACGACAGCGGCTCGCTGTGGCTGCACGCCACCAACCCCGACGGCACCCTCAGGCCCCCCACCGGGCTGTGGCCCGACGCCGGATGGCAGGGCATGGCCGCCGTCACCGCGGGCAACTTCAACGGCGACGCCCACGACGACCTCGTCGGCCTCAGCATGAACGGCTACCTGTGGCTGTACGCCGGCCACGGCGACGGCACCCTCGCCCCCGGCGTCCCCCTGTGGCCCGACAACGGCTGGCAAGGCATGGGCGCCATCACCGGCGGCGACTTCAACAACGACGGCAAAAGCGACATCGCCGCCATCTGGGACGACGGCAGCCTCATGCTCTACCCCGGCGACGGCAACACCCACCTCGGCCCCGCCATCTCCATGTGGCCCGACCAAACCTGGAAGGGCATGCGCCTGACCGCCGGAGGCGACTTCAACACCGACGGCAAAGCCGACCTCGTCGCCGTCAGCGGCGCCGGAAACCTCTACCTCTACACCGGACGCGGCACCACCACCAACGGCGCCGCCCTCAACCCCGCCATCCCCCTATGGCCCAACAACAGCTGGAGCACCATCCGCGACATCACCGCCGGCAACCTCGACGACAACCCCCACGCCGACCTCATCGCCATCTGGGACGACGGCACCCTCCACACCTACCCCAACCTCACCCCATAACGGCTCAAGCCTGTAGCGACACCACCTCACACCGCGGCCCCTCACCCACACCGGGTGCGGGGCCGCGGTGCGACAGGCGACAGGCGCCAAACAGCCGCATGCCGGCAGCAACACCGAGTACGCCGACGCGCACACCGACCACCCCGCCGCGGAAACGGTCGAATGTGTCCACACACCGCAGAACGCGGCAGCCGGACGAGACAGCAAGCACGGGCGAAACCACAGAACCTTGCGGGGTCGATGGCCGAGGGGTACACCACCGTGGTGCGCGGCGAACGCGTCGCGCTGACAGGCGGCAGCGCCACGATGCGGAGTCGGCGCTGCGTCAAGCGACGCTCGCTGCCGCGAGCGGCGACGGCGGCGGGGTCGTGGTGGCCAACGGGAGTGGCTTGGGCCGGTGGCCGGCCGTACTGTTCGATGGTTGACGGCCATCGGGGCCGTTGCGAGGGGGCGAAATGAGTACGACGACGACGGCTGTGGTCGCGTGCGTATTACTGGTGGTGGTGTTGGCCATGTCCACGTCCTGGGTGGGCGTTTTGATCGGGCTGGCGCCGCTGCTTGTGCTCGGGGGGCGCGAGTTGTACGCGCGGTACCTGGTGGCGCAGACCGAGCGAGCCAAGAAGTAGCCGCCACGGGCCCGCCTCCCCAGTGGGTGGAAGTCCCCAGGCAAGGGCGTGAGCCGGTCCGGCGCCTGGATGGTGATCCGAGGCAGTGGGTGGTCCCGGGGCGCCGCGCGTAGTCCGCGATCGGGATGGGGCCTCGAACCGCGCCAGCGGTGGCTCGGGCCTCATCCGCCGCCAAGCCGTCGGAGAGGGCACAGGTCGGAAATGACACGAACGGCCACCGAGAGCGGCCCCGACCAACGAACACACCACCCACCACAGGGAATTCCCGATCGCGCTGCGCGGCCTTCTCAAACCCTGCGGCACCACAGGCCAACCGCCCGTCACCGAGCAGGCACCCATCGGGGCGCAGGTGGTCGGCAGCCCCTCACGCTCCGAACGGCATTCCGATGACGCGGGCACGACGTTCTGGTAAAAGCCGGACAACGGGCGACGCAAGGGGAAGTTGCAGGACGCCGACCTGCGGAACGTCGTTTCCATGACGCCGCGAAACCGCGCCGAAATGACGCGACCAGGACCCTACGTGGCTGTGACCAGGCAGATCTGTCACACCATCGACGACATACTCACGCGGCCACCACGACACCCAACCGCAACTTCACAACCGGACCCGGCCCGCTCCGCGGCCCCACCACCCGCACCCAACGGCGAACCGGCACCGACCCGCAGGCACATCGAACCAGTCCTCCACAGCTACCACAAGCCCGGCCCGGCAACCACCAGTAACCACTCCACAAGCGGCCTGGACGCCCTCCTGTGGCCCTCACGCCCCGATCCGCCACATACCACCAGAGACGCCTGGCAACACCACACAGCGCCATCGACAGGCCCGGGGCGTCATATCGACAACCCGACCCGAAAGTCGTGAGGAAAACCAGACAGGAAAACTCGACAGAAAACCGAGATGGCGCCGCAGGAACCGTCGCGCCCGCGACACCGGTTCGGCTCAACCGCGCCAAGACCCGTCGACCGGGCGTTCCAGGCCTCACCCGCCGGGGTGGCCATCGGAAAGAGGACACCGATCAGGAACGACACGAACGGCCACCGATAGGGCAACTTCGTCCTCCGTCCACGGGTTTTCCCAACGGAACTGAACATCCGTCCCAGATTCTGCAAAGCCTCGGGCCAGAGGTCAGACAAGGTCGAGCAAGGCAGCAAAACCCAGGCCACGCAGCCAAGATCCAAAGTCCCAGATTCTGCAAATCCAATGGTCAACACATGATCAATCGACAAGAGGCTTCAAAACAGCCAGGACGGGGCAGGCGACAGCCGGGCCGAGCCCGGTGGAGAGGTTGATGCAACGAGCGCCACCGCGGCCTCGGTGGGGACGCGCTCCACGAGTTCGCGGCAGGGAAGTCGGCTCGGACAGGATATTCACGAGTTGATGACGGGGCGTCACCCGAGTGCTCAACCGAAGGTCCAGACGCCGCCACCGAGTAGGTGGTCCAAGTCATTCGCGACCTGCTCGATGAGGTCCTCTCCGAAGACGACGAGGGTTTGTTCGGCGTAGTGGGCGAACGTGCCGAGGCGGGCGTCCGCGGTGGCGAGGAACTGGAACTCGTCGTCGGCGATGGCGCCACCCGGCCAGGGCGGCTGTCCCGGGCCACCGACGCGGTGCGGGTCGAACTCCCAGCCATTGAGATAGGGGCGACACTCGTAGACCCATTCGCCGGGCCGGACGCAGGCGCGCAGGCCCCGCTCGATGACGCCTTCGGCGGCTGCAATCGCCGGAGTGCCGCGGTCGAGCATGCCGTAGAACCAGCGGCGCGAGTCGAGCGGCGCGGTATACCGTCCACTCCCGCCGGCGTAGTCGAAGCCGACGCGGGCCTCACAGCGACGCGCTATCCGTCCGGACCCGGCGTCGTGGAGGGAATGCCTCGCGGGCGGGGCCGCAGCGGGTTCGCCCGGCGGGGTCCAGTGGTGGGACCGGACCGTCGTGACGTCCCGAAACCCGACGGCCGTGAGGGCACTGCGCAGCTGCCCGTCGGCCTCGGCGACCACGAACCCCTTCGCCGGCGACTGGAACCGCCAACGTGGCAGCTCGGCGAGCAGTTCGGGACGTGACGCGGTCAGGCCCCCGACGGCAGCGAACGCGGTGCCCCGAACGGACTCCAGCCAGCAGGCCGCGGTAACCCTTCCGCGGTGGGTCAACACACGGACGTCGACGTCCCAGTATGGGATCGAGCCCATCGCGTGCCAGGCCGACAGGGGAACGCGGTGCGGCCCGGAACCGGCGGACAGGTCCAGCGCCTGCCGCGCCTGCGGCTCGTCCCACCGGACCGATTCGACTTTCCACTCCGGCTCCGGCCGGGGAAGGTCGAGCTCGGCGACTTCGCCGACCAGGACACTGCGCTCCCATCCCGCGGTGAAACCCGCCGCTTCGAGCGAGGCCGTCAGCTGCGACGCTTCGGCGTCGTGGGCGAACACACGCCACTCCACAGGTTCCACACGCGCGGCCGCGCTCCGCCGCACTTGCGCGGCAAGCCGCGCGACCGAGGTCGAGGCGTCCAAAGCGCGGTGCTCGACGATGCAGTGGGTGCCGTAGTGAGTGAGGGTCAACGGTCCGATCCGCTCGACCACCGTGCCGAACCGCGGATGCGCCGAACCGGAGCCACGCAGGACGCGATCGTGCGCTGCCAACAGTTCCCCCACGTCCAAGACCACCGCGGCATTCAAGCACCGTAGTTCCCGCGAAACCATCGGTTAAATGCGAACGGGCCTCGTCGAACGAACGTCATTCCGCTCGGCCGGGATGATCGCGACCCGCACCGGCGGCGTCTCCGACGAAGCCCGCGAAGCCTTCGAGCACAACGCGTACCGCCGGGTGTTCTTCGCACGCGGGTCGGCCTCGCCGACGCCCCACAGGTCGGATCGGAGCCTGCCGACCCCGTCACGGCAGGCATCCAAGGCGTGCTGCGGTGCCCTGCGCAACCAGTCCCGGGACCGGAAGAGGATGCCGACGGCGTAGGCCACGGTGCACTCCGCGAGGTCGATGAAGCCATGCCGGGAGGAGGTCGGGTGGCGGTGCGGGCACGGCCTCCACCGACAGGCCGGCGTTGATACGGTCGATCACCTCCTCCATCTGCGGCCAGTGCGGGTTGCGGCGGTGGGTGAGGGCGACGGGCCGGCCCCCGACACACCGGGCTTCCCCGGCAACCACGGCCGACCCGCCGGGGTTGCGCCACGACCGCCGGGAACCGGCGACGAGGTGAGCGCCCGCAGCGTCGTGGAGAGCGGCGCGGGCGGTGATCGTCATCCACCGGGCGATCGGTGTGGTCGGTTGGGACAGGCGTCGGCGACGCGGCGCACCCCGCCGTGAGCCTCCTCGACCAGGGCGACCAGGAGAGAGCGATCGAACGCACCCGAAGTGCGGCCTCGAGGAGACCCCGGAGACGATCCGCAATCCGACCCTCGACGGCAAGACATGCACCATGGACCGAACCGGCCCTGACGCCCCCGGACCGAGGTCGGCCGAACCAGCAACCGACGCGAGAAGAACCGACCGCAGGTAAACGCCGCATCACATCAGGATCAGCATCCTCAAGGCGACCTCATCCCCCGTCTACGGGTTTTCCCAACGGAACTGAACATCCGTCCCAGATTCTGCAAAGTCACAGGCCACACAGGCCAGACAAAGTCGAGCAAGACAGCAAAACCCAGATCACGCAGTCAAGATCCGAAGTCCCAGATTCTGCAAATCCAATGGTCCACACATGATCGATCGACAAGATCTTTCAAAACAGCCGGGACGGAGCAGCCGGACGAGCCCCGATACGCTCGGGCGATGACCAGGTTCGACGATGCCCAGCGAAGGCAACTCCTCGTTGTGTTGCACGAGTACGCCGAACACGCCCTCGACGAGACGACCATGCTGCGGGCACGGACGAAGTACGGGAACGTGTACCTCGAAATGTTCCGCACGCTCCCCCCGGACACGACCGACGGCTACTTCCGCTCGATCGACCACCTGCTGCCCCCGCTCGGCGCGCGGGAGAACCGGTTCACCCCGGCCCACGAAATTCGACTCGCCGTCCTGGTCCACGCGTACGCCGAACACGACCTCGACCAATGGACCGCACTGCGGACACGAACCACACGCGGACCCGTCTACATCGGAATCCTCAACTCACCGCCCCCAGGCAGGACCCACGACGACTTCCGGTCGCTCGATCACCTCCTCCCCGCACTGGGTGCCGAGGACCGAAGCGACACCGGCTGAGCCCGCGGGAACGACACGGACCACGGGGCCGGGCGGAGAGGCATCAGGAGCACGAGTCGCCGCAGGGGTCGGTCAGCCGGCGGGTGTCCCGTCCCGGCGGAGAGGTCGTCCCAGGACGTGTTGCACGTCCTGTTCGATCTCGTCCAGGAGTTCCGCGCCGAACACGCAGAAGGTGTGTTCCCAGGGGTGCCCGAAGGTGCCGAATCGAAGGTCCTCCGCGAGGAAGACATGGTAGT
Source organism: Embleya sp. NBC_00896 (assembly GCF_045207785.1). Classification (NCBI taxonomy): domain Bacteria; kingdom Bacillati; phylum Actinomycetota; class Actinomycetes; order Kitasatosporales; family Streptomycetaceae; genus Embleya; species Embleya sp. NBC_00896. The sequence continues at coordinate 3,097,599 of NZ_CP108777.1, read as the reverse complement.
CCCCCTCCGGGTACGGGCCGAACGGCCAACCCTCGCGCGAGCGCCCCTCAAGCACGCGCGGCAAGAACATGTCGGTCTCCGGGACGTCCGGGCGCAGCCGGTAGCAGGTGTGCTGCCGGTCCAGGATCCACAGCGACTCCCCCGGCCCGCAACGGTCGGCGAGCCCGTCCTGGACGACGTCGACCAGACGGTCGAGGTTCCGGTCGCCGGGGTCGTCGCGCAACGCGTCCAGGCTCCACGTGATCGACGGCGAGGGTTCCGTGATCCCCGGGAACTCGCACACACTGGGCCTGAAGGCGAACCGGGCACCGAGACGGTCCCAGATATCGGAGTATTCGGGACCGGACAGATGGCGCAGGCGTTCGACGGTCACCCGGCGAACCTATCGCCACGCGGCCCGTCCGCCGGTGGCGCCGGCGCCCCGGCCGGTCACCCGAACACGACTCGGTGCGGCAACTGACGTTCCATCGTTGACCATCGACCGGCCGCCGGGCGGCGCAGGACAACGCGAGGAACTGCCGACTGCCGTGTTGTCCCGGGTGCTCCAGGCAGGGTCGTAGTCGTCGTACTCGGGATCATCGTCGAAACCGGGACCCATGACAGCCATGGCCGAATCCTCTCCACAGCCGCGGCGGCGTACGCCAGACCCACTCGAACGAGCGGCACCCCGACCACCCGGCGCGCGGCGTACCGCGAGAGAGGGAATTCTCAAGGCGTTGCCCGACCTTCTCAAACCCTGCGGCACCCCAGGTCAACCGACCCCTCGGCCACAGGCACGCCCAACACCACACGCCAAAACCCCAGGCCACAAAACACAACACGACATTCTCAATCGGTGCCGCATCCCAGGTCGGAACACCGCACCCCTGACCCGCCATTGAGACGACGCAGACTCAACCGCGCCAGGACCCGCCGATCGGGGCTCGGTCGCGAGTACGTCGACATCGCCCTCCCCATGCGTGCGTTCACGGGTTTGTGATGGCGTCGATGATGTTCGGGTCGGAGGCCAGGCGCAGTTGGGCGGGTCGGAACTCGCCGGGTCCGGGTGTGGTGTAGCCCAGGACCACGACCCGAAGGCGGGTCCCGGCCGGGTACCAGCCGTCCGTGTCCCGCCACACCGGCTCCGCGTACTCCGGCTCCAGCAGGCCGACCTCGCCGTTGGGCATGTCGACCATCATTCCGAAGGGGCGGTGACGGACCACGACCGCCTCCGCCACCGCGCCCCGCGAGTACCCGTTCGCCATCGGTCCCCCAGCCCTCGTCGGAATCCCTCGCCGTACGATCCGCGAACGCCGCGACGGGCCCGGGACGTTCCCGGAAAGGGAATCCTCAATCGCGACGCGCAGCAGGTGATCACCGCCTCACGTCAAGATCAGCACCCTCAAGGCGACCCCAACCTCCACCCACGGGTTTTCCCAACGGAACCGACCATCCGTCCCAGATCCTGCAAAACCACAGCCCACAGGCCAGACAAAGCCGAGCAAGACAGCAAGACCCGGGCCACGCAGCCAAGATCCAAAATCCCAGATCCTGCAAACCCAACGGTCAACACATGATCAATCGACAAGATCTTTCAAAACAGCCGGGACGGAGCACCCAACCCGAAAGTCGTGAGGAAAACCAGACAGGAAAACTCGACAGGAAACCGAGAGGCACCACAGGAACCGCCGCACCCGCGAACACGCGAGGCCACCCGGTCCAAGAAGGTCCGCCGCTACCCCCTCTGCGTCGAAGGCACCGCCGTCTTCCAAGCTCGAACTCGCGTGCCGAGCCGGGTTATCGTCCGGTGCCCGTAGCCTCCCCGAGGGCGTGCGCGGATCAGCAGCGCGGCTGGAAATCGTCACACAGGCAGCGGAAGTTGGCGTAGGAACGGACGTGTAGGGGCGTGCAGGAGGAGTCGGAGCGGATGGTCTGCCCGTTCGCCCCGTTCGAGCACGTGGGCCCGCTGAGATTCGGCATGACCCACGAGCAAGCACTGGCAGCGGTCGACGGCGCCCTGAAGGCGATCGGAACCAGCTGGGACAGCCGGGGACGGGTGACAAACGCCGATCTGTGGCCCGCGCACGGCACCACGCGGGTGGGGCTGCCCGGAGCGCGGCGAACCCCCGGGCCTTCCGATCCTACGAGGAGCCGGAACGACCCACTCCAAAGGCTGTTGAGAACGCTCAGTCACACGGCGGATCAGCCGAATAGAGCGGCTTCGCAGGCCAAGGAACCACAGAGCCATGGAACGTCATTGCGGCACCACTTCCTGATGCCATCTGGGCAGCAAGAGCATCTGCCAAGTCGCCGCACGACAGCGAAGGATCGAAGTCAGGTAGGAATACTGTGTATTCCCCGACGCCCACCCGGACACTACAGAACTCCGACGGATCAGTCACGATCATTATGTCTCGCCGATCGTCCGAGGCGTCCGGCTCTTGCGCACAGATGGGCGGAGCAACGGCGTCGTGGTTCAGCGCATCCCTGATGGGGTCGAGCACGGTTCGAAGTATGTAGCTCCAGCCGAAAGCAGAAAAAGCGGCCAGGTACGCTGAGCGAGTGTAGGAGGTTATCGCCTTCGCCCTGTCAGCCCGATGCCCGCGCAAGCTCAGCTTGAAATTCTCGGGGAACATCCCCGCATCCAGCGCTATCAGATGGGCCTCCCAGTCCGTGGGATTGCTCCTCGTGGAAGCACCCTCCATCACAAACCCCTGTTCGAAGCGCCTGACCACCCCGCTGACGGTGAAATCCTCACCTGTAAGCGTGGCGTCTGACTCGCCCTGCCCTTCGAGGAACCGCATAAGTCGCGCTCGACCCGCAGCATGAGAGTCAAACTTTGATCCGGACGTGTTGTTGCACCTGCTGCATGTGAGAAGTAGAACCTTTCCGCCGACTGATCGCGGCGGAACGTGCTCCTTGCTCAGTTCTCCGTTGGCGATCGACTCCACACCGAACACATTCAGACAACACGGGCACGCGTAGTAGTCCCGGTCATCGGGTAGCGCATCAGTCCACCCACGAGCTTCGAGTACCGAACGCAGACGGGCTGCTCCTTCGCGAAACCAAGCTTCTTCTCGCTCGTACATACCTCAAGTCTGGAGCGGCCAGCAGCCAAATGCCTCCGCAGCCTACGAGCAAGCACCGTCACGGCCTCATACCACGCGCTGCCCTCCCAAGAATCTCCGACCGCAACGCGGCCTCCGGCACCCGGAAACGGGCCGTGTGAGCTCGTGAGCCGGTGGTGCACGCGGAGCCGCGTCTGCGTACGCGTCGTCGTGTGCCTGGCCTGGTCCGTGTCCATCGGATCCATCTCAGCTGGGGCAGGCTCGCGCGTCGATGATGAGGCGTTTGGACTTCACAACCGACTGATTGTCAGTTTTGCGCAGGTTTGATCACTGATCCGAGGCATGGCCGAAACCGCCCAGTGGAGGGGTGGCAGCGCGTCGAGCACCAACTCAAGGGAGGTGGCGATGTCATCGTTCTCCAAGGCCCGTAGGAGTGGAGTGCGATCGCCCACTCGCAGGCGCACGGGAATGGCCGTGGGTTCAGAGTCGGTGTCGGTCAGGCGGTATCGCGATCCGGCCAGTACCTCGAGGCCCTCGTAGAGAAGCTGCAGATCGGCCTGGTCGAGGCCGATCAGAGCCAGGCGCTGGCCCAAGTAGGCCACGAGGTCTTCGCCCGCCGGATCGGATTCCTCCAGCTTGTACGTGAGGATCTCCCAACCCAGGATCGCCCGGTGCTCGGAATCGGACAGGGCAAGTTGCGTCTGGGTGGCGCGGATGCTGGAGAGGCGACCGTTGTCGCGGGTCGATCGGCTCATCTCGCGCAGCATCAGGGCGGCGGCGGCCCATTGGGTTCCTCCGTCGGGTGTCGCGAGTCGTTCGAAGGTCATTTGCCGGTGGCGAGTGCCGGTGATGTGCAGCAGCGCCTCTGCAAGGCGGGTCAGTTCGACGGCGGGCGGTTGCTTGAGGACTGTGAACACGCTTTGGATCAGGGCTCGTTCAAAGCCGGGTCGGTTGTGGCCTGGAGGATGTCCGCTGCCAACGTGGGCGCCGTGGGGTAGCGGGCGTTGAGGCGGCGGGGGTCGGTGTCGAGGGACTTGAGCAGGTCGATGATCTGCTTCTCAAAGCGCTCCGAGGTCGTGAGGAGATGGCCGACGGCGAGCAACCAGGTGTTACGCCAGTGCGGGGGGTGGGCGATGAGTCGAAGTCGGGTGGCGATCTGGGTGTCGTCGCCTTCGGTCAGTGCCCGGGCAGCCATCAACTCTTGCAGCGTGCGGATGTCGAAGCCCACTCCGCCATCACGGGGTACGAGGAGGACCAATCGTTTCGTGGTGACGTCGACGAGTTCGGCGGCGTGGGTCTGGGCCTGGTCCGCGTCGAAGCCGCGGCCGATGAATCGCGCGGTCGCCAAAGCGTGAAGGTCCTCGGGGCTCAGGGACGCCTCGGCGCCGTTCGCGCTTTCCGACGCCGCCTGCAGGGTGATGCCAACCTGCGAACCACCGGATTCGCCTATGTACATGCCCGCACAGGCGTGAAGGGCACACCGAAATCTTCTCTCCGGCAGGGATGCTGGCGCACCACGACCAATCTTGGCTCAACCGCCCGATGATGACGGGTGCTGTGTCGGGTGGCCGAGTGTGATCGTGAGTAGGACTTTGTCCTGAGCGGAGAGTCGCCTCTTGCCTTCCGGCCGGGCCAAGGCGCCCGTGTCGGTGGCGAGACTGACGTGCACCGTGGGAGTGGGTTCCTCATCCAGGACGAGCGCGAGCGGGCGGGCGACCTCGCGGGCGATCCAGCCGAGGAAGATGCCCCGGTGCTCGACGTGAATCGCGTTTTGATCGGCGGGGTTGCTGCGATCGCGAACGAGATCGAGCGGGGTGCCGACGGGAATTGTGGTGAGGGTCTCTGCGCTGTCCGCGTGCCGAACGCCCCGAAGGGGACTGGTGAAGGTTCCGCGGCCGTTGAGGATGGCTGCCTGGGCGATTCGGGGGCTTCGGTGTTCGGCGCTGCGAATGAGGAGGGCCGCAACGGCCGGCGTCGTGATGGTGGTGATTTCGTCTGCGGTGAGGTGGCTGAGCCAGTCAAGAAAAACTGTGAAGGTGGGTTCGGGGTGGGGGCAGTGGCTGGCGAGGGATATCGCGGCGGTCCGATCGTGGACGCCGAGGCTGGCGGCGTAGCACGCGGCCGGGGTGTCGACGCCGTATTTGAGCATGGCCGGCAGGGCGGCGAGGTTGCCCTCGGCGGGGGTGTCGAGGCGGAGTTCGATGATCTGTAGGAGGGCCGAGACCACCCAGGCGAGGTCGTGGCAGACGACTTTGTCGATGACGGTGATGGTTTGGGTGATGTCGTTGGTCGCGAGCGTGTGCTGGTGGGTGGTGTGGATGTCGGTGGGTGGCATGCCCTCGATCCAGTCGAGGGCGGCTGGGGTAACGGATGATGGTGGGACGCCTTTTTGGTCGGCGCCGTGGCGAAGTTCGTGGACGGCGGTGGCGGAGGTCAGGATGTGTTTGCGTAGTTTCGGCCAGTGTTGTGGGTCGAAGAGTTCGGGGTGTGTGTGGAGGGTTTCGATGATTCGGTCGGCTGCGGCGAGTGCGTCCGTGCCGCCTTGGACGCTCAGTCCGGTGCGGACGACGGCGGCGCGGTCGCGGGGGTCGGGTAGGCGTTGGGCGATGGCGGCGACGCGGCGGGCGGCGAAGCGGACCAGGGGTTCAAGGGACCAGTTCTGCGCGCCGATCTGGTGGCTGCCGAGGGTGTCTGCGAGGAGGTTCTGCGCGGCCTGCTCCAGGAGGTGCTGGTCGGGTGTGTCGACTACTTCCTCGGCGAGCGCGGCCAGGAGTTGGATGTCCAGCCCTTCCGCCCACAAGGCGTGGTCGCCTTCGGGGTCGGCCAGATCGAGGTCGGTAAGGTTTTGCCCCTTGACGGGTCTGGTCCCGAGACGGGCTTTGACCAGGTCGTGGTAGAGCATGGCGAGGGTGGACAGGACCGGTTCGATCTTGTCCCGGTCCAGGTAGCGTTTGCGTAGTTCGCGTGCGTGGTGCGAGTCGCGGGCGATGAGGACGACGTGGCCCTCGGTTTCGAGGAAGGCGCGGCCAGCCCGGCCTGCGGTGTTCCAGAACTCCCGAACGCTGATCCGGCTGTCCTGTCCGCGGAAGGTGTCGGGGACGAGGACGGTCTTGACGGGCAGGTTCATGCCCTGGGACAGGGTGCTGGTGGCGCACAGGATGTGGAGTACGCCGTTGCGGTAGGCGCGCTCGAGGCAGTGGCGGACGGCCTGCGGCACCTCGGCGTGGTGATAGGCGTAGCCGTCGAGGATCATGTGGGCCAGTTCGTGGTCCGCGCCGACGTGTCGGGCGATCTCGTCGTGCGTCTCGCGCCGACGTCGGAGAAGTTTTGCTTGATCGGTGGGGTTGCCGATGTGGGATCCGAGTGCGGGTACGTTCGGCTTGCGGAGGGCCTGTCCCAGGGCAACGGCTGCGGCGCGGGCTTTGATTTTGGTGGGTGAGGCGATCAGGACGGGTCCGAGGCGTTCGAAGTGGAGGGCCAGGGCGGCGGCCACGTCTTTGGGCGCGGTGGGGAAGTACTTCGTCCTCTTGCGGTGGCGGGTGAGGACACGGGGCAGGAAGAATCCGTCGTTGTCGGTGGTGCCGTAGTCGATGGCGCCGTTTTGGCCTTCGTCCTCGCGTCCGCGCCATGAGAAGACGCCCATGCGGAGTTGGGACGGGGACCAATCGATGTGGGCGTGGTTCGTGCCGTCGGCGGTGGGGTCGAGCCAGCGGGCGAGGGTTTCCCCGTTGGGCAATACGGCCGACAGCAGCAGGATTCGCGCTCGCGGGGTGACACGGCGAAGGCGGGTCACGACCATCTCCAGGCGCAGTCCACGCTCGGATCGATCGAGGGTGTGTCCCTCATCGACAAGGACGAGCGCCAAGCGGGTGGCAAGTTCGGGCACGTTCCGCAGGAGGAGGTCCAACTTCTCGCTGGTTACAACCAGAACGTCGGTGGAGTCCAGGAGCTGCGTCTCGTAGCGCACGTGTTCGGCTCCGCCGAACAGCGACGACACGCGCAGTCCGACGAGTTCCAGCGTCTCGCTCAGATGACGCTCGACTTGGGCGGCCAGGGCCCGGGTGGGCACCACGTACACGGCCAGGTCGGGCGCGGACCACCACAGGTCTTCCTGGCCCGGGTGGGGGGCGAGCGCGTGCAGGATGGCCCATTCCGCGATGTGGGTCTTGCCCGCCGATGTCGGCATGGTCACCGCCATGTTCCGCGCCCGGGCGTCGACCAGGCCGGCGTTCAGTGCGGTGCGTTGGGAGGGCCAGACCTGGGTCATCGGCCGCTCCGCGACGATCAACGCTCTCAGGTAGCGCTCCCACGTTCGTCCCCAGGTCGAGGCGCGGCGCAGCAGCCGCCAGGGTGAGGTGGCGACGATGTCCTCGACTGCGTGGGCGAGCGAGTCGATCAGGGTCCAGGTGTCCACCACCGAGGCGTCCAGCAGAACGGACGCGGCCGTGCGCAGATCGGTGACCGCTGCGGCGCCGGCCGCGCGGTCGCCGTGGCGCCACAGGTTCGCGACGGAGCGGGCGGCGCGGCCGGCGAGTCCGTAGGCCGCCAGTACCGCCAGGTCTTCCCGGTCCGCGGTTCCTGCGTCGGCGGCGGAAATCAGTGCCCGTCCGAGTTCCGGCAGGGACGATGCGGCCTCCGCGCCCAGGCGCGCGACCTCGTCGATGTCCCGGCGCAACACGGCGCCGGTCAGCGCCGCGACGCGGTACGGGGCGGTTCCCGTGACCGGGGTGGTCTCGCCCCGAACGAAGTACTCGTTCACCTCGTCCAGGAAGGTGGTGGCCAAGGTGGCGGAGTTGGCCTGGTATCCGGCCAGGCTCCACATGGTCGCCGCGACGGCCAGCAGTTCGACGCGGGTGGGGTCCCCTACCCGCAGGCGCTGCGCGAGGTCGGCGTACGCCTCGGCGATCTCGGTGAGCGGGCCCGGGTCGGCGCGGCGCTCGCGTGGGGTGCGGGTCAACTGCCCCAGACGCGCCAGGGTCAGGCCGCGGCGCAGATCGTGGGGATCGTAGGTGTAGGCGGCGGTGGTCCCCTCGCTGTCGATTTGTTCGCCCAGGACGTGCGAGCGCAGTTGGGCGCGCAGTCCGGGGCGGGCGTCTCCTGCGGCGAGGGCCTCTTGGCCGAGGCGGTGCACCGCGCCGTTGTAGTCCCTCACGCCGCGCCGTCCTTCCCTGTTTCCTCACGGCGCCCGAGAGGTCCCGCCTCGGCGGCCTTGTAGACGCGGGCGATGAATTCCTGCAGGTCGAGGACCTTGACGACGGTCAGTTCGGTGCGTTCGGTGACCTTTTGTGCCAGGAGGTCGACGACGTCGTCCTTCCAGGTCTTCGCGTCGTGGAGAAAGAGCATGTGCCGTTCCACGGCCCGATCCGCGGACGGGCGCAGCAGAGCGGCAAGGTGCTTGGCGAGGAAGCGGTGGCCTTGTTCGGCACAGCGGTTCATCGCGAAGGCGATGCTCTCGTCCAGCCGGTCCAGGACCTTCTCCAGGCTGTCGTAGGCCTCCTCGCCCAGTGCACGCTTGCGGGTCGCGCGGGTCTTGACCTCCGGTACCGCGATCACCGGGGGGTTCTGGCGGAAGCGGAACGCCATGACGTCCGTGCCCTGGACCGCCTGTTCCGCTGTCTGCTTGTAGCGCAGCTTGAGGATCGGCACGCACCAGCGGCGGACGCGCCGGTACAGGGCGGCGGTAACGATCTCCCCGAAGTCGCCGTGCCGCACGCGGGTCGTGGACGGGAACTTGGAGACCCGCAGATAGTCCGCGACTTCTGGAGCGCCGAGGTCGTCGAAGATACGCGCCAGCTCGCCGGGAGTGAGGTAGTTCCGGGCGACCTCGCGCCCGAGCTGTTCCATGACGTCCGTGTCGGTCATCCGGCCCGACTCGGCGAGAGCCTCGTAGCGGAGCTCCCCTTCCGGTTGCTCAACGTGCTGCTGCTCCAGCCATTTGTCGATCACTCGTACCTCGCTCTCCCACCATCCCGAGTACTTTCGGGTCGTCGAATGATCACATCCCGCGGTTCGGCCCCAGGCTTGGTAGGTCGATGACTACTGCGCGAACTCGACCTCGGATCCGTTCGGTTCGGGATCCGGCGCCGTCGAGGTCGGTCGTGCGGGCTTCAGGTTCGGGTTCGGTCTACAACGTTCGCGCGGCGCACTCGTGGACCGTGGTCAACGCACGGCCCTGCCCTCGGGAGAACCGCCGTGTGCGCCGCAGGGCGGAGGTTGGCGGGCGCATTGGTGCGGAACGCGGGCGTGGGTGAGGCGTCGGGGTCAGCGTTGGACTGCGTTCAGGCGTTGTGCGTGGGTCGCGCGGGCCGGGATGCCGCGGGGTGTCACGCATCCGTTTTCCCCCTGTGCTCGGCATTTCGGGCAGGGCACCGCCCACGCCGGGTCCGGGCCCACGGCCACGTGTTCGGCCGACGGCACGAGGAGGTCCTGCAGCGCGGTGCGCAAATCGCACAGGGATGCGGTGGCACCGAGAAGCGGCAGGAACTCGTTGACGTGCCAGCCCAGCATGGCGCCCTGGCGGGACAGGTACAGGCTCACGAAGCGGATCCGGTGGTGGTCGTCGAAGTCGAGCAGGAGGTATCCGGCGAGTTGGTAGAGCTCGCGGGTGCCGAGGCGGGACGGTGCCACGGTCGCCTTGCAGTCGATCAACTCGCCCGCACACACCAGGTCCGCGTCGGCCCCGCCTACGTGCGCGCTGCCGGCGAACACCGCTCCGCACTCCACCTCCCGGCCGACCAGCCATCCCAGCGCCTCGCGCGGTTCGGCCAGGCGCAGTTGCGCGGTGATGTCCTCGACTGTCTCGTGCGGGACGTCGGCCAGGAGGGAGGAGAGGGTCGTGTGGGCGCCGGCCCGGTCCAGGAGGTCACCGCGGTCGCACCCTCCGGAGCGGTAGACGTGTTCGAAGTAGGAGGCGACCGCGCACAATCGGATCAACCGGTCGCCGTCCGCGCCGTCGAGCAACAGGGGTGCGCCGGTGAAGCGGTCGAGTTCGGTGAGGAGTTCGGCCCCGGCTCGCCCGATTGCGTCGCGCACGCCCGGGTCGTCGGGTCGAAATCGTTTGATGCCGAACCGGATGGGGTCGCCGTAGGGGGCGCCGAGCGAGACGCGGACGCGGTGGTCGATCGTGAGGCCCAACGCCCAGGGCGGTGTGGTGCAGCCGGGCGGAGGCCGGATCGGTTCCGGCAGGTGCGCGGTCCAGCGCCGCAGCGCCGCTTGCGCCCGGGCGGCATCCGGCAGGCGCGCGGCGAAGAACCGCGCGACCTCGGAATCGGTGTGCTTCAACTCGCCGGTCAGACTCATCCCCGGCATTGTGTATTCGTCGCCGCCTCCGCGGGGCCCTTTCGCCGTAACCGGACCCGGCGGACCAACGAGGACGCTGGCAGACCCCCCGGAGAATCGCCCCCGCCGGCCGGCGCTTTGCGCGACGACGAGGCGTCGTCTTCACCGCGCTCCGCGCCGCACGGGCAGCCGCTCAGCCGGAGGCCTGCTTCCCCTGGCAGAGCTTCGTTTCGATCGCGGTGAGCATGCGCCCTGCGACGACCGCCGCGGTCGCTTCGTCGTCCACCTGCTTGTCCTTGAGCATGTCCTTCGCCAACTCGTTGACAGACAGGTCGCGCATCGTCGTGAGGAGGCTCCCGGGCGCCCAGCGGCCTTGGCCGTCGCGCGTGCACAGACGTTCGCGCGTCGCCTTCGCGTTGAGCACCTGGTCGTCGAGGGTGCGCTTCTTGCCCTCTTCGGTTGCCCTGACCTTGTATTCAAGGGAGACGGCGATGGTCTCCCGGAGAAAGTCGGCGAGGGCCGGTTCGATGTCCGGCCGGGCCGCGATCTCCGCGAGACGCTGGTCGGCCTTGGTTTGGATGTCTGCATCGGATGCAGCAGGCACGGCCGATCCTCCGTCGCGGCTGCACGCCGTCGCGGCAAGACTGAGCACTGCGCACAGGACTATCGCGGCCGTGGTCGCTCGGTACTTCATGGTCCCCACCCCCTGGGTGCCGCCACGCGGTACGCCGACGGCTCGATATCCGCCCGATCGTAGGGCCGCGAGGCCGTCGGTGTTCCGGAAACACACAACCCAAACGTCCCAGTTGCCATGGGGCCGACTGGCCACAGTCACGCCCTTACCCTTGATGGCACCCAACGGGGCTCCCGGCCTTGGGAATCGGCATGACTGGCAAGCGGGTGGCCACGGCGTCGAGCGGTGCGCCGGGCCGAGCGTCCCGCGTGCGGGGCCGTCGGGCGGCGAGGGCTGCCGGCCGACCCGGGATGCGCCGCCGATCCCGCCTATCCCAGCCAATTCCTAAAAGCGGAAGCCGAACAGTCCGCCGGTTTCGAGGGCGTCGGTCAAACGCGCGCGAATGTGTGGCTCGGGGTCGAAGCCCCGCCGGGCGGCTTTGCCGAGGTCGTCGGTGTTGAGGGTGGCGATGTACTGCATGCGCTCCTCGTGGGCGACTTCGGCGGCGAGGGTCAGGGCTGCGGAGAGTTGGCGGTCGTCGACGCCGTCGAAGAGGTGGCTGTCGTGGATGAGGAAGTCTGGGGCGCGTCCGTGGCGGTGGGCCAGGACGGCGAGGGTGAGGTCGAAGCAGAACATGACCATGTTCCCGATGCCGCGGCTGTCGTCGCTGTGGATGCGGGGGAGGATCTTGAGGCTGTTGCGTCCGGCGTCGATGGCCAGGTACGCCTCGCGTCCCTCTCCGTACAGGCGTTGGGCGTAGCGGGAGAACAGCAGGGTCGCTTCGGCGGTCTGTTGGGCGCGTTCGTTGAGGTCGGTGGCGACGGCCTGTTCGAGTTCGAGTCGTTTGGTGGTGATCTGGCGTGAGCTGGCTTCGAGGGTTTGGGCGGCCTCGTAGCGGTGGCGCAGGGCTTCGAGGGTGGCTTGTTCGCGGGCGAGTGCCTGTTGGAGGGCGGTGAGTGCCTCGAGTGCGCCGCCTTCGTTGAGGGTGCGCAACAGGTGGGCTTGTTCCTCGCCCAGGCGGGCGCGTTCGGTGCGGCGTGTTTCGAGGCGTTGGGTGAGTTCGGTGATTTCGTCGTCGAGGAAGCGGCGTCGGTTGCGGACGACGGAGTGGTGGAAGGTTTGGACGTCTTCGAAGCGGCGGCGGACCTGGTCGTTGAGGATGATGCCGAGTTCGCGGTAGACGGATTCGAGGTAGTCGGTCTCGACGTCGGCGGTCTCGGTGACGGCCTTGTGGAGTTCCTCGAGGTTGTTCTGGTCGATGACGTCGTCCTGGGCGAGCTGTTTGATGGCTCGGGCGATCTCGTCGGCCTGGTTCTTGACGTGCTCGTACTGCGGGACGATCTGGAAGTCGGCGATCTGGGCGCGGAGTCGGTCGACCTGGGCTTGGGCGAGGGTGATCTGGCCGCGGAGGTCGGCGGTGGAGCCGACGATGCGTCCCCAGACGGGGTCGTTGACGGCTTTGCTGAGTTGGGTGCGGGTGGCTTGGCGGGCGGCGAGTTGGCGGTAGCCGTCGGCGAGTTGCCAGTCCAGGCCCAGGAGGTAGGCGAGGTTGGTGGTGGCGTCCGCTTCGGCTTGGCGGGCGAAGGTGCGGATGGGTTCGTTGAAGCCGTGTGCGGAGTCGCGTCGGGCGAGGAAGGAGAGCATCGTGCGTCCGCTGACGCCGGAGTGTTCGCCGCGCAGGCCGAACAGGTCGCGTTCGATGAGCCGGTTCCACTCGTCGACGCCCAGCTCGGTGGGGCCTTCGCTTGGGAACAGGTGGTCGCTGTCCGCGCCGGTGACGTCGGGGTCGATGCGGACGGTCTTGGGCTGGCTGCCCCGGCGGGCCACGCTCAGGGATTCGACGCCGGGCCAGTCCATGTCCAGGCGGAAGGTGGTGTTGCGGAGTGCCTTGTTCATGGCCACGGCGTTGGTGTCGGCGCGTGCGCCGAGCAGGAAGTGGACGAGTTCGATCAGGCTGGACTTGCCGGCGCTGTTGCGGCTGTCGGTGTCCGTGGAGTTGTCGGTGATGTCGGCGACGACGAGGTTCAGGCCGCCGGTGAGGGTGACGGTCTTGAACCTGGGGTCGTCAGCGCTCAGACGCTTGAGCATCGGCACTCCTCGCGACCAGGACATCGCGGCGCAGGTCCACGGCGCCCATGCTGTAGAGCACGTCCAGGGCCAGGACGAACCAGGCGAACGATACCGGGGAGTGGTGACCGTGTTCGGTGCGCCATGCCTTCAGTCGGGACCATGCCTGGCTGATGGAGCGGGGTTCGTCCAGTTGGAGGATGATCTGTGCGCCGACGGCCAGGAGGCAGCGGTCGGGGGCGATGCCCTTGGTGGGAGTGATCACGCCGGTACCCGCAGGGGTGTGTCCGGGTGCCAGTCGGGAGGTGGGGCGTCGAAGATGTCGCAGCGTTCGAAGAAGTGCGCCAGGACGACGCGTGCGTTGCGTTGGACCCGGCGGGGTTGTTGGCCGTTGCCCAGGACGTACATCTCCAGTTGCCACAGGACGTCCTCGGGGTCGTCCCACTCGGCGCGTACCTGTTCGTAGTACAGGCGGAAGCCGCGGGCGACCTCGTCGTGTTCGACGGCGAGCATGCCGCCGTCGTAGAAGGCGTCGACGAGGTGGCTGTGGCGCATGCCGCGTTGGAGGTCCTCGCGGGCCTCGCCGTGAAGCGCGTTGAAGTCGAGCTTGTCCTGAGGCACATCCGGCAGGTCCATGAACGGGTCCGCCGGAGTGCGCAGCTCCTGCAGATGCTTGAGGAGTGGGGCGAGGTCTTCCAGCCCGACGCCGTAGACGAGGTCCTTGATGGGGATCTCGCAGCCCAGGACGTCCTCGGCCAGGACTTGGTCCAGGCCGAGGCACTCCTGCCACAGACGGCGGCTGCCCATCTGTTCGAAACGCAGGGGTCGGTGGTCGACTGTGGCCTTCGCGAGCGCGCCGGCGATCTCCGGGTGCATTCCGCGGCGGTCGTTGTGGACGAACACGAACGTGTCGAACTGACCCCCGCGTTTGTCCTTCGCCTTCTTCAGGTCGGAGGCGAGCTTGGCCTGGACCTTCGAGGCGTCCGGGGTCTGGGGCGCGTAGCAGGCGTAGAGCTTGCGCGAGTGCAGGGACAGGCCGTCCGAGCCCTGATCGCCGATGTTGCCGTGGGTGCGCACGTCAAGGAAGTCGGGGTGACGGGCGCACATCAACTTGTGGAAGAAGTCCTCGAACGCGGCCTCGTACAGGTCGTACAACACGTCCAGAAACCGGATACGCGCGTACATGCGCTGTTCGAACTTCACAAGCGCCGCCCCCCTTGCCGCTCGGCCGCAAGCCTAGCGCTCACCGCCAACGCACCGGGACGTCCTTCGCGCGATCGAAGGATCGGGTTCGTTTCGTCGTCTGGTGGCGCGCACGGTGTAGCGCATGCGGGTGTGGTTCAGCAGGGTCAGGACGGGGTTTGTCAGGTTGGCGAGGTGTTCCTCGTCGAGGACCAGGGCGACCATGTGGCCGTTGTTGTTGGCGATCGCGCCGACGGGGGCTCCGACGCGTACGAGGGGCCAGTGGCGGCCGTGGGCGAATCCGGAGCCCACACGCCAGGCCGCGCGCACCGCTGCGGGGTCGAGGCCGGTCTCGGAGGCGGCGGATTCGATGATCTTCCTGACCTCGGGGCGCGGCAACGGTGAGAGGCCCAGTGTGGTGGCGAGGGCGTGGATTTCGTCGCGTCGCTGTGTGCCCGTCCTGGCGTTGGGGCCGGTGGGGGTGTGGCCGGTGTCGTCCTCGTACTGGCCGCGGTTGTGCATGTCCTGGGCCCACGATGCCAGGGCGCGGGTGCGGCGTTCGTCGCGGCCCGTGCCGGCGAGGAGCCAGGTCGAGGTGGCGAAGTTCTCCAACGCGCCGCGCAGGAGCGTCCACGGACTGTGGGGGTCGATCACGCGGGCCACGGTGATCTGCCGGGCGAGGGCGTCCACGTGGGACAGGCCCGCAGCGAAGGAGTTGCGGATCAACGTGCTCGCCGTCCAGCCGCCCAGGGGCCGGTCGTCGGTCGCGAGGCTGGAGCGCGGGGCCGGCTCGGGGAGCGGAGTGTAGGCGTGGGGGCCGTGGTGGGCGGCGACCGCGTCGAACAGTGGTTTCAGGAAAGCGAACTTGCCCTCGTTGTCGGGCTTAGTTGTCGTCATCGCGGATGCCACGCTAGGCCACGACGGCGGGCGCGCGCATCCGAATACCGGTGCTGTGCGTACTCGGCCCGGAAACGGTCACCGGGCGTGTCGTCGTCCGGAACTCACGATGCCGCGCCGGGTCGGTGTGGCGACGCCTACGGCGCACCATGACGCACGTCAAGCGTCCGAGGGCCGTCGCGCGGGAGGTGTCGCATTGAAGAAGTTCCGCAAAGGGGTCTCGACGAACGTTGTGCGGTCCGGGCCCGGGGTCATCGTCGTGGGTAGTCGCGGCACGATGTCGCTGCCGAGAGCGTGGGAGGTCACGAGCCAGCGCAGGATGGTGTCCCGTAGAAGGGTTCGTGCTTCCAGGACGGCGGTCTCGTCGAGGCCGACGACGTCGTCGCCGTGTGCGTACTTGCAGCGGAGTCCGTAGACCTTGTCGAACGTCGCCTCGGTGGTGTTTTGGGCCGCGGCGCCGAGCCACAGGGCCTTTCCGTTGTTCTTCATCGGACGTGAATTCATCTGTTGGCCGCCGGTGAGGATGGCCTCCAGGCCAATGACGCAGCGCAGCAGCAGTTCGTCGGCCTCGTGAGGGTCGACGTGTCCGGGGCCGTGGGTTCCGGCCGTGGCGAGGACCAAGTGGTCCATTGCCCTGCGGAATCGCCGCTTGCGCCCTTTGACGTCGGTGGTCTGTGCGTCTTCCGGCGCGACAGCGTCCACCATGTCCCACACGCGTGCGCAGAAGGCCGTGAATTCTGCGATTTCGGTGTCCCGGACGTTGAAATAGCCGCGCTCGTGAGCTTCGCCGACCTCGTTGCCTTCGTGGTCGGTCCTGATGCTCGTGTTGTAGGTGTTCACGAACATGTTGGTGCGGACGCATCGGCGGGGTTCGACGTGGAAGATGGCCTCTGCGTGTAGGGGTTCGTCGCGCCACAACATCAGCGGGGCGAGCGCTTTGACGTGCTCGAGCACCGGCCGGATGTCGAAGGACAACCTCAACCCCCCGCGCGCCAGGCGACGATCGGGACGAGGGAGGACCAGAAACGCGGATCCGCCCAACTCTCCGGGGTTCAGTGTGCGAGAACGCAGGGACGGCAGCGGATGCGCACGGCGCAGCTGTTCGACGGTGAGTGTCCGCAGCGTGTAGGGGCCGATCGGCACGTCCGTTCCGGCCGGCAGGTCCGCGTCGAGGAGGATCCAATCCTGTGCCTGGGGCGTGGGAGCCGCGCAGAGGTGCTCAAGATCGGCGGCGATCGCGTCGACGGGCACGGCCGCCCCCGACGCAGCCAGAGTGGCCACTTCCGACAGGCCGATGACCTTCAGGAGGATGTCGTGCGACGGCAACTCCTGCCCGTCGTAGAGATCCGCGCGCCTTTCGGGTGGGGCGGCAAGGGCGATGGCGGCACGCAATTCCTCGAACGCGGGGGTGTCAGCCGCCCGGGACCCTTGGGTGTCCGGGGAGATGGAGTCGATCCAAGCCTGCACAACGGAGCGCATGTCTCGACCGTAGACCTGCTAAGGGCGCGCTGCCTGCCGATGGTCGAGCTCCTGGGCGCAACGTCGCGCCATGTGGAAAGGCTGGGGTACGTCCAGTTGTCGTCTGTCGCGCGGAATGACGGGCGGCCCGGGGTATCGGGCGGGCGGGGGTCGGGGCGCAGCACGCCGACTGTCGCGCTCTTGCCGTCGCTCGTCGTGTGCGGACCGGACGCGACGTTCGCCGAGGTGGTCGTCGAAAGGCCCTCGGCGTCCAGTGTCGCGACGACGCGGTAGGTGCCCGCCCTCCCCACATGGCGGCTCGCGAACCGGTGCCTCCGCTGATGGTGGAGCAACAGTCCGGTCCGTCCGCGACGTTCAGCGCGGTCATTGCCCAGGCCGAGATCACCGCCTCCTCGACGACCCGGCCGACCCGGGAGTCGGACTCGTCCAGCGACGTCCGTCCTGGCGGAACGCCTGGTCCACACGTTCGGCATCCCCGAAACCGTCCCCGTCACCGCCGACGCCGGGGTCCGGCGGACCCTCATGGTCCACGGACTTGGGGGAAGTCGTGGGCTCCCGGGCCGACGAGCACGGCGTGCCGATCATCTCGACGTGTACGTCCACGTCGATCAAGCCGTAGCCGTTCGAGCGTCCCGGAAGAGTGTCCGTTTCGCCGAGGGTTCGGCCGGGCGACGTCAACCCGCGCGAACACAGACCGTTGGCACAGGCGCTGTGGTCGGTGGGGTGTTGCTTCGGAAGTTCCGGCGCGCCATGCTCGGATGACTGTCGGTATTCGAGGGGGTCGTGATGGGTGAGCACGAGAAGCCGAACGACGGGAAGCCGGACGACAAACCGCAGCCGACCCGGGACCAGGACGGGCAGAACCCGGACGTGCAGAAGCCCGGCGGCGGCAAGCACAAGAAGCCGTGAACGGTCACCACGAGGCGATGCGCGAACTCGACGCGGCGGGCGCGTTCTCCGGCGCCCCATGGGTGCGGGAGGCGATGCAGGCGGTGCCGCGCGAGGCGTTCGCGCCCAACGTGATCTGGCGCGACGACGGCGACGTCTACACCCGCGTGGACCGGCGCACCGACCCCGCCGGGTGGTCGGCGGTGGTGGGTGGGCGCGGGCCGGTGGTCACCCAGGTCGACGACGGCACGGACGCCGAGCGCGGCGAGGTGGCGACCAGTTCGATCAGCGACCGTCTCGCCGTCGTCAACTTCCTGACCGCCCTCGATGTCCACCAGGGGCAGCGGGTGTGGGAGGTGGGCACCGGTTCCGGCTGGACCGCGGCTCTGCTGGCCCACCGCGTCGGCCCGAGCGGGCGCGTGGCCACGGTCGAGATCGACCGGGCCCTCACCGACGCCGCCCGCACACGTCTGGCCCCCTGGGCGGCCGCCGTCGAGGTGATCGCGGGCGACGGCGAGGACGGTGCCCCGCCCACCCGTGTGGACGGGCCCTGGGATCGTGTCCACGTCACCGCCGCCGTCACCCGACACGTCCCCCACGCCTGGATCGAACACGCGGCGCCGGGCGCGGTGTTGGTGTTGCCGTTCTCCCCGCCGTTCGGATCCGGGAGCCTGCTGCGCCTGGTCGTCGGCGAGCACGGCGTGGCGAGCGGGCGGTTCGTCAAGAGCGTGGCGTTCATGCCCCTGCGCGGGCAACGCAGCCATGGGCACGACGTATTCGAGGAGATCCGTACCGCGCATCCGGACCACGACAGCACTGCTGTGGACTGGCACCTCGCCGGGCTGAGCGCGGACGGCAACTACAGCCAGGCGCTCGCTCTGAGGTTGCCCGACGTTCACCGCGCCACGAGCGCCGGCGGCGCGAAATGGTGGCTTCACGACGGCAAGGACTCCTGGGCCCTGGTCGACGACACCCCCGGTGCCGGGCACGCCCTCCAGGGTGGCCCCAGGCGGCTCTGGGACGAGGTCGCCACGGTCATCGCCTGGCAGGACGACGCCGAAGTGCACGCATACGACTTCGGCGTCACCGTCGAACCCGACGCCCAATGGGCCTGGGCAGGTTCCCCCGAGGAGCGCTGGAGGACATGAGGAACCGGGTACTCCGGGTATCGGCGTTCCGACAGAACGGCCCCGGGGCGGTCAAGGCCTGTCGTCCTGCGCCAGTGCGGTGAGCGGTCGGCGGGGGTGGGCCCAGTGGGCAGCGGGGCGCTGTCGCTGGCGCATCGCAGGGTTCGGGTGTTGCGTTTTTCGGCTCCGGTCTTGAGCCACGGCATGCGGGGTGTCCTCCGAGCTGGTTCAGTGCGAAACAGGCGGATCAGCCGTCCGTGGAGAACGGATCGGGCAGCGCTTGGAGGCGTATCACTTCGTCCACTGTGGTGAGGTAGTCGCCGAGGTTCGTGTTGGTGTCGAATCCTGCTTGGGCGGCGGCCAGGACGATCGATTCCGGTCGGTATCCGGCCACGACCGCAGCGTTGACCTGGCTGCGAAGGGCCTCTCGCTGCCCCTCGGTGGGAGGCGAATCCGCGGCTGTTTTGATCCAGTGCGTGTACCACTCCACTTGGGCGTTTTCGTGTACCGCTTCCGAGTCGGTGGTGCACACTTCCGCCAGTGCCTGGGTCGGGTCCGTGGACTCGTTGCGCCCGGCCTTGACGGCGGCCGTGAAGAGGTGGTCCGTGCGGATGGTGTCGTCGACTTCGACGATCTCGAAGGCGGCTTTGCGGAAGGCGACGTCCTGGTCGAGGGTCGGGCGGCTGCCGGAGCTTCGGGTCCAGGCGCGGGACCATTCTCCGGCGAGATACTCGATCAGGCATTCCACCGGGTCGTGCTCCTCGCATGCCTCGCATTCGACGTTCCGTTGGCGAGGGATGGGTGTCGCCGATTGCTGTACGTCGTGGCCGGGCAGTCCCCAGGCGAGTTCGCCGGTCTGGTTCCAGCCGGCGATGACCGCGGCGACGGCAACGTCTGCGGGCTTGGCCCCCGCCTCGAAGAGCCGGTCGCAGTGGTCGGACATCACCTCGTGTGCGGCCGGATCGGGCAGGTCATCGCCGCTGGAGAGTTGCCACGCCCTCCACCACGCCATGGGCGGCACTCGGCGCTCGTGGAGTTCCATGTCTTCCATGGTCAACACCGTCGACGCGTCCGTGTCGGCCACGCCCGGGTCCTGCCTCGGCGCGAGGGTTCGGGCGATTTCCTGAAGTTCGTGGACCTGCTTCCAGGCGATGCCGCACACGTACCGGAACTTGTCCTGGGGCTGCACCTTGTCCCGGCTCATGGCGGTGTCGACGATGTCCGCCCAAACGGTGGCCGGTAGCCCGGACAGGCGGAAGTTCTCGATGCTCTGCCTCCAGTCGTTGGGCAGCGGAGCGTCGCTGCGGCCGCCCCTCCACTGGGCCCACTGCGCATGGAAGGCGTCGCGGTACGCCTGTCTGGCTTCTCCCTTCGCCGCGAGAAGTCGGACCGCCTGCTCCATCGCGACCGACCAGCGCAGCGCGTCCTGGGCGACGTCGGCGACGAGCGGCGCGCCCGGGGCGGTGGACGTCTTCCCGCTGTTGCACGGCTCACAGGCGGTGACAAGGTTGTCGGGGAGGTCGGTGCCACCGAGCGCGACGGGGATGACGTGGTCGATGCGCAGCGGGACGTCCGGGGCAGCGGCGCCGCAGTAGCGGCAGGTGTGGTTGTCGCGGCGAAATATCTCGTAGCGCAAGCGCTTGCCGACTGCCACGGGTTCTCCGTTCTCGTGAGGCGATGTGGTGCTCGGACAGTGGCCGCCGAGACGACCCGGCCGCGAAGGCGGGCACTCGGCCGGGGCCGGCCGCAGGATCGGTGGTCAGCCTGGGAAAGAGAATGAACCGGGTCGTCCGTTCTCGGGCGGTCTTTGACGCCACCGGGCGGCGGAGGCGAGGTCGTCGGGGGTGAACACGTTGTGGAGGAAGCCGTCCGGGCCGAGTGCGACGTCCGCGGCAAGGCCGAGGCAGGCGATTCTCGGGGACGGCACTTCGTCGGTGAGCGCGAGTGGTTCCCCTGGTCCCGCGTCGACCGGCGGGCACGCGTCCAGGACGGTCCACTTCCAGTGGTCGCGGTAGAGGTCGATCAGATCCGTGCGCGGTGCCGCGATGAACGCGGTCATCAGCCGGTAGCCCGCCCGGCGGTGGACGTCGACGGCCGTCGCCATCAAGGCGGAGCCGATCCCGAGCCCGCGTCGATCACCCCGCACTCCCACAGCCCTGACGTGGACGACGCGGCGGGGTGCGAGCCGCGAGGCCGCGGGAAGACTCAGCGGGGCCGCCAGGAGCGCGCCGATCGGCCCGTCGCCATGGACGTCGTCGACGACCCAGGCCCACGCGAGGGGTGATCCGCCGGCATGCGTGGCGATCGCTTTGGGGTCGGCGATGTCGAAGTCCTCGGCCAGCCAGGCATGGACAGGTATCGCGTCGTCGAGGGCCATCCGCCGGACCGTGCCGTGGGCTTCGGGTGTAGGACGAGGGGCGTTCACGTGGACAGTGTGCCGTCCGGGCGCAAACCGCGTGTCGCGTTGCCTCGCACGCTGGTTCGTCGTGGCTCTCCCGCGCGCCGATCGGGACGGGCCCGCGGACCGCCCTCGGCATGGAACCGGCCCGCCGCCCCTGGCAGACCTCGTCGACGACAGACAACGGCAGCGGCAGCGGCAGCGGCCCGGCCGTCTGGGAGGAACACCCCGTCGTCGCTTTCGCTTCGGACGTCGTCGCGGGCGGACCACGAGCACTCGCGGGCTCAGCCCTCAGCGGCCCATGAGAATCGCTCACAGACTGCGGGCCGGGTTCGGCTTCGTCGACGGCGTCGAACCGGATACGTGCCCGCGGCAGCCGGAACGTCGGGTTGTACCGGCCACCGACGCTATTGGCGAGCGTCTGCGGCCGAGACGGCCAGGGAGCGTCCAGGCAGTCGAAGAACACCGACCACCGAGTGTGGAACGGGGCGTCGAAACGGGGCTTGACCACTCGGCCCGAGAAGGTCGCCGCGCGCCTGGGGCGTTGAGGCACCGAGAAGCCGTCGGCGTTCCGCACCGGTCGGGCCTCGGGGCCGGCGGCGGTTCTTTCCCGTCGACTGCCGGGACCGGGACACTCCGTTGAGTCCGCCGGTCCTTCGGCGTAGCTGCCAGACCGTGTATCGGCGTCCCGGCTCCGTGCAACCGCTGTGTAGTGCCGGGGGATCTGCCCGCGGCGTCAGTGACGGCGCGGGCCGCGGCACCGGACCCGTACAGCGCGCGTCCTCGCGGCACTGGGGACCTGCGCAATTCACTCGGTCTCGTCCTCGTTCGGAATGAGGTCTAAATCCGGTTCCCAGTCCGCGTAGAAATTCTCCGGTGACTCGTCGAGGACGATTTCGTCGCTGAGGTCTCCCAATTCCCAGAACTCCTCGCTCTCGACATCGAGGTCGCATGCGGAACAGGCGAAGATGTAGGGGGTGAACACCACGACGGGCTCGTTCGTCGCGTCGATGCGGGTATCGCCCATGAGCCAGCCCTTCGAACCACAGGCAGGGCAGGACCTCGCCTGGTCATGGTCCATGTACCGCAGCGGCCGGCCGGTGACCGTGGCGAGCACGATCTCTCGCTCTTTGGACGTCAGTTGACCGTAGCGCTGCTCGAAGGCGGCCCGCGCGCGGGCGAGTCGGGCCTCCAGCCGAACGCGGGCGGCTTTGACACGTTCCTCGATCAGCCTGTCGTGCAGCGACGTGTATCGGCCCCAGTAGGTCTCCGGGGTGATGCCCAGTTCTGTGAGCAGCGGGTCGATCAGCCTCAGGCATGTGGTGAAGACGGCCTGGACCTCGGCGAGCTCGTGGATGCCGCTGTGCGCGACACCGTTGCGTGCGTTCGCCACCGGCGCGAGGGCCCGTTGGTCGATCGGAATCTGATTGCGCAGGATCTTGTGGACTCGTGCATGGGCTTCCACGAGGCCGATTGTCTTCGCGCGGCTCTCGGGTGCGGACGCGTGCGCGCCGTGGCCGGTGGCGTGAAGGAGTGAGTCGAAGTCCCTGGCCTCGACTATGAGTGCCGGGTGCAGCGTCGCCAGGAACGCTTTGAGAAGGTGCTCGGCGGCGATCCCGGCGTGATGGACGGCGAAGTCGTACGACTCGGGGCCCTGCGAGAACGCTGTGAGCGCCGCGGTCATCCACTTCCGGGAGGAGAGCTTGAGTTGATCGGCATGCATGGCAGGACCCTAGGACCGCTGGGGCGGCGGTGGGACCCGATATTCGACACCCATCGAGAGACGCCGACGACGAACCACTCCGCCGCAGAGCGCCGAATGGGCGAACAGCCCTATCTGGTGGGCGGATCGGGTTGCGGCCGAGGGTCCGTGAACAGATACGCGTCGACGGCGACGAGCGCTCGTCGCCGCGAGGCCCGGGTTGCTCGCGCCCGTCCTCGAGAAGCCTCCGGGTTGAGAACCGTCCGCACCGAGCGAATCCTTGATGAGTCAGAGCTGTCGTTCGGGGTCACCGGGGTCCTGCGTCACGGTGTTGCGCTTGGTCCCACCCTTCGACTGACCCCACTACGGCACATGCTTCGCTCCCGCGCGGATCTCTGACGCGGCCTGTTGAGGCTAGGGCTGTCGTGCGCAGAGTGGACGTTCAGCGGTGGAAGGTGTCGCCGAGCTTTCCGTGAACGAAGGCCCGGATGGCCTCGGCGACCTGGTGGGCGCCGGCGGGGGAGGACGGGGCCATGACCGGCATACGGCGGAAGTGCGTGTCACTGAAGGCGAAGTACCAACCGCGGTCGTACGAGATGGCGACGAGGACGTCGGAGTCGCCGCTCCGTCCACCTCGCGGGGTGGCGGGGCCGCGGTTTACGACGACATGGTCGCGGCGTGCGCCGAGCTGGGCCCTGAGGCCGATCTCCTCGGAGACCAGAGCCCCGAACAGGAAGCCCGTCAGGGAGGTGACCTCCGCGTCGGTGCGCTCGGTCTCCAAGTCGCGCTCGTACGGGCAGGCGGCGAGGTCGAGCACGCCTTCAGCCATGTTCCCCGTCCAGCTCCACTGGGCGGGCGGCACGGAGTGGCGATCGCCGATGGCCCACAGGCTGGTGAGCAACTCGGCGGCGTGCTCCAGGACGCTCGGCACGTACAGGGCGGGGAGGCCCTCGGCTGCGGCCTCGACGGCGGCGTACGCCTCGGCGGAGAACATCGGGTGGTCGTCGGCGATGGAGCTGTAGGTGATGCTCATGCTTTCCTCTCATGTGGCCCGGAGCCGGTGCGGCGGCCCCGGGCTTCATGCTGTCGTCCCAGGGCCCCCGGGCGGGTCGAAATGCCCGCACCAGCACGATTGGGAGCGTTGGGTTCAACGGCCCCACCATGAGTGGTCTGGCGGAACTACAGCAGGCGGGGCCAGCGGTCGACGACTTCGCGGTGGACAGCACCCGGGCGAGGATGTCGTGTGGTCGAAAGTCTCATTCGGAGAGCATGTCGTCCACGAAGCGGCTGCGGCGGGTGTTCCATCGACGGTTGTAGTTGTCGGTGTAGTGGTCTCCCGTGAGGAGGATCATCTCTTGGCGGGCTCGGGTGACGTAGAACATTTGGCGGTCTGCTTCGAGGGCGCGCGGGCTCTTGTCGGCGGAGTAGCTGGGGACGATCCCGTCGATCAGGCAGGGTAGGACGACGAGGGTGAACTCGCGTCCCTTGGCGCCGTGGTAGGTGGTGAAGGTGACGCGGCCGGGAATGCGTCCGCCCGCCATTTCGGCCATGGTGATGCCTTCGCCGCATGCGTCCCGGAGCAGGGTGACGATGTCTTGGTCGCGTTGGTCGGGGCTGTCGGCGGCCATGCGTTCGAGTTCGATGGCGGACGCGAGGGTTGTGACGAACGCGGTGGCGTCGTCCTCGGCTCCTTCGCGATGGGGTGCGTCGATGACGTTCAAGAGGAGCCGGGCGGTGGCGCGGGGGTCGTCTGTGGCGAGGCTGTGGCCGGCTGCAGCGCGTTTGCGGTTCCAGTCGCGGGCGAGTGCGCCGAGTGTCGGGGCCCCGGCCGTGGATCGGTTCTGCGGTTCGGTGGGTTGTGGGTTGGTGATTCGTAGGGCCGCGCAGGCCGCCACGAAGTCGGCGAGGGGTCCCCTGGGGATGCGGCGCGCGATGGAGGTGTCGTAGGCGATGCCGGCTTGTTCGAACGCGTCTTTCATTCGGGGTGGGAAGGCCGCGCCGCCTCGGTGGAGAACGGCGATGTCCTCGGCCGGTGTCCCGGTGGCGATGCGGTCGGCGACGTAGCGGGCGGCGGTGTGGGCGTGGTCGTCGTTGCCGCCTTGAACGTGTTCGACGGTGATGCTGCCTTCCCCGTCTCCGGCGGCTCGGTGGCCTCGGTCGCGGCCCAGGGTGCGGTCGGCGGCGGCGACGAGGGTGCTGCCGCTGCGGAAGTTCACGCGAAGGCGGATCGTGGTGAAGTCGTCGCGGTCGCGGAGTCGGCGGAAGTAGCGCTTGTCGGCTCCTTGGAAGCCGTAGAGGGTCTGGTAGGGGTCTCCCACGGCGGTGATGCCCACTCCGGCGCTCAGGAGTTCGCCGACGAGGGCGTGGAGGACCGGTCCCAGGTCCTGGTACTCGTCGACCAGCACGTGCGGAAAGCGGGCCGCGAGCGTGCTCCGGGTCGGGGCGCTGGAGCGCAGCACGGCGAGGGCGCGAGTCGCCATGGCCTCGAAGTCGATGACGTCGTTGTCGATCAGCGCCTGTTCGTACAGCCGCACGGCCTCAAGGTATTGCGGAGGTGATTCCTCGAGGGATTCGCCTGCGGCGGACAGGCGACGGATCTTCATGAACTCGTTGGTGTCGGGCGCGACGCCGGCTCCATATGCGGCGTCCTTCCAGAGTCTTGCGGTGCTCGTGTCGTCCGTGTCCACCGGCCCCGGCGGTCCCCGGCCTGGGCGGCGGCTCTGGCGGTGTGCGTCGCGTCGCTCGTGACGGACGCGTTCCCGCGGTTTCCGGCGTGCGGTCGGGGATGGTCGGTGGCCGGGCGGTTGGTGTTCCGCCCGGCCCCGGTTCGCCCGGTGCTTCGGTCAGCAGCTGGTGGTGGTGTCTCCGGCGTCGGCGGTGCAGGTGTCGGAGCCCAGGCCGCCGTTGGCGGTGTCTCCGCCGGCGCCGTCCTGGACGTTGATGGTGTCGTTGCCGAGGTTGCCGCTCATGGTGTCGGTGCCGGAGGTGTCGACGAGGGTGTCGTTGCCGTTCTGGCCGTCCAGGTCGTCGTTGCCCGGGCCGCCGTAGATGTAGTCGTCGCCGTTGTCGAACAGGTACAGCAGCGAACCCAGCAGCGTCTCCCCGTAGTTGGTGTCGTTTCCGGCCTCGCCGTAGAGGTAGTCGGCACCGTTGCCGCCGCCCATGACGTCGTCGCCGTCACCCCCGTACAGCGTGTCGTCGCCGTTGCCGCCGTCGACGACGTCGTTCCCGGGCCCGGCGTGGATGAGGTCGGTGTTGTTGCCGCCGTTGAGGTCGTCGTTGCCGGTGCCTCCGTACAGCGTGTCGTTGCCGTTTCCGCCGTTGATGGTGTCGTTGCCGCCGAGGCCGCAGATGACGTCGTTGCCGTTGGTCCCGTTCAAAGTGTCGTTGCCGGCCGTGCCGGTGACGGTGCAGCCGTGCCCGTTGTCGACGGTGGTGTTCTCCACGGCGGTGTTGTTGCCCGGGGTGGAGTCGGCGACGGCTGAGGTGGTGGTGCCGGTGGCGGTCAGCGTGCCGGTGGCCTGCGGTTCGACGACCACGGTGATGGTCGCGGACGCGGCGTTGGTCAAGGTGGCGAGGGTGCAGTTCACGGTCGGGGCGCTGATCGTGCACGAGCCCTGCGAGGTGCTTGCCGAGACGATGCTGCGCGCGACACCGGACAGCGTCAGCGCCGACGTCGTCGAGGTGGCGGTGGCCGGGCCGTTGTTGGTGACGGTCTGGGTGTAGGTGACCGTGTCGCCGAGCGCGACCGGATCGGCCGAGTCGGCGACGGCGGAGGCCAGGTCGGCGTTCGGGGCCAGGTAGGTGAACCGGTCCGCGGCGCCGGTGGCGCTGGTGCCGGCCGGGGTGGTGACCTGGACGTCGACGACTCCCACGGCGTGCGCGGGCGAGGCGGCGGTGCAGGACGTTGCCGAACACGTCACGCCGGTGGCCGCGTTGCCGGGCCCGAAGGTGATGCCGGTGGCGCCGTTCAGGTCGGTGCCGGTGATGGTGACGACGGTGCCGCCCGCGGTCGGGCCCGTGGTGGGGCTGATGCCGGTGACGACCGGCGCCGGCGGCGCGACACTGCCGGGGGCGAACGCGATCGCGTACGGGAACGTGCCGAGCGGGAGGGTCGCGGTGACGGTGTTGGTGGCGGTGTCGATCACCGAGACGGTGCCGGCGTAGCCGTTGGGCACGTAGACGAAGGCGCCGTCGGGGGTGACCGCGGACTCGAACGGGCCGTTGCCGACGCCGACGGTGGCGACGACGGTGTTGGTGGCGGTGTCGATCACCGACACCGAACTCGCGCTGTTGTTGCTGACCCAGGCGCGGGTGCCGTCCGGGGACAGGGAGAGGCCGAACGGGCCGATCCCGACGGGGACGGTGGCGGTCACGGTGTTGGTGGCGGTGTCGATCACCGAGACGGTGTGCGAGTTCTGGTTGCCCACGTACGCGCGGGTCCCGTCCGGGGTCACCTTGATGACGTTCGGTTTCTGGCCGACGCCGACGGTGGCGACGACCGTGTGGGTGGCGTTGTCGATCACCGAGACGGTGTTGCCGTCGTTGTTGGAGACGTAGGCGCGGGCGCCGTCCGGGGTGAGCGCGACACCGAATGGGAGGGCGCCGACCGGGACGGTCGCGGTGACCGTCGCGGTGGCGGTGTCGACGACCGAGACGGTGTTGGCGTTCGAGTCGGCGGTGTAGAGGGTGCCGCCGTCCGGGGACACCACGAGCTTGATGGGGCCGGCGCCCACCGCGATGGTCGCGGTGACGGTGTTGGTCGCGGTGTCGATCACCGACACCGAATTGGAGCCGTTGTTGGCCGCGTAGACGGACGCCCCGTCCGGGGACACCACCACACCGAGCGGGGAGGAACCGACGGGGACGGTCGCGACCACCGTGTTGGTGGCGGTGTCGAGCGCGGTGACCGTGTTGCCGAACAGGTCGGCGACGTATGCCACCGGGACGGGCGGCAGCGCCTGCGCGGCGGGGGCGGCCAGCGTGACCAGCCCGGTCGTCGCGAGCGCGCCGGCGGCGACCAACGCGGAGAACCTACGCCGCAGACGCGACGGACGTAACGCGGAGCGTGAGGACATCGGGTGTCCTGTCCCTTCCTCGAGGTTCACCCCGCGTCAGGGTGTCGGAGGGGCGACCTCGAGGACGCCGCATGGACGCAGACCCCCCGGTCACCGCCACCGGGACGTACCCGCGACGGAGCGAACATCCCTGGCGGCCAACGACATTGGCCCCCTCGACCCGCCCAGCATGACAGCCCCGAGCACCCCGGAAGACCCGAACCGGCACATCCTCGAACCAACGCCGAAAAACGGGTACCGGTCTCCGCCGTCCGGGGGTGCATACAGGCGGCCTGGCCTGCGGTGATGTGGGCGGGAAGATCCGATTGGAACAGCCCCCACGGTGGCCCCGTGTCGCGCCGAGGCAAAGCCGCGGTCGGCTCGCCCGGCGTCCTGGGCGGGGACCTGTTCCGAGTGCCGGTCCACGTGCCGGTCGACGTGTGTGGGGTGTGGGCGCGGCCCGGGCGGCGGTCGCCCGTGCGCGTCCGCGCGATGCCGACCTGCGCGGTGCGAGGCTGCGCGAGGCGAAACCGATGGGCACCGACCTGGGCGTCGTGTGACGAGAACGTACGGCGCGGCACCCGGTGGTGCGGCGCCGTACGTGTTTCGCCCTCGACTACGGGGCGGGCCGGCACGGCCGGTGCCGGCCCGGAGGCGGGATTCCTCCGGGCGGGCCGACCGCTAGGCCTTTTCGAGGATGAACTTCTCGTGTCCGCCGCCGTTGGCGTTGACCTGGCCGTTCACCGTTCCGCCGGGGCCGGTGGCGGACGTCACTCCGCTGTCGGTGACCAGGCGCAGGAACGTTCCGGGGAAGGCCACCGACTCGAAGGAGAACGAGCCGTCGGCCTGGGCGCGGGCGTTGAACTTCTCCCAGGGGAGGGAGCCGTACTGGCAGTTGACCGTCCCGCCCCCGGCCTGGTTGGCGGGGACGCCGGTGCCGTCCATGCGCAGGAACACGTTCGGGAAAGCCGCCGACTCGAAGGAGTACGAGCCGTCGGTTTCCGGGTGGACCTTGAACGTGGTCCAGGGGCCGGTGCCGTACTGGCAGTTGACCTTCCCGCCGCCGTTGTCGGCGAAGGCGGTCACCCCGGTGCCGTCCATGCGCAGGAAGATGTTCTGAAAGAACGTCGAACGGATCGTGATCGTGTTTCCAGGCCTGGCGAGATCGGTCGCGGACAACGACACGATGCCCTCCTTCTTCGTCTGGGAGAATCGCGGACACGTTCTGGGCGTGCTCGAGCCGGAACACCCCGTCCGGACCGGGCACTTCGACGGGACCACCCCTACGGGGCAACCTGCGCGGCCAGGCTGACACGGCTGGCACACCCTCTGTGTCCGAACAGGTGAACTGGCCCGAATCCCCGACACATTGGCCGCAAAACACCGCCGAACCCGGCATGCGCGGGCGGTGTCCGACCCCGGAACGGAGCGGCGCGTTCTACGGACGTCGGGGAGTTCGCGATCCCCACCGCGACCACCATCACAACCAGGCCGACCGCCCACCCGAGCACCGCGCCGTAGCGCAGTGCCCGCACCCTGGTGAGGATCGCCGCCGTCCAGGCCACGGCGAGAATCGGCCCGCCGAACCACGGGATTTGCCAACACAACGCCGGGAGCTCATGGCCCGGCTCAACCGCGACCCGGACCGACGGTACCGAAGATGCAGCCGAGCCCGCCTCTCAGGACCGCAGAACCAGGCCGTCCCCGACCGGCATCGGTGGTGGTCACCCTGGCGATTCTTCCCCGCGATGGGTGGCGCTGCGGCGAAAGAAGGAAACGGCGGTCGGCCCCGCGTTCGGTGTGCCGGCTGTCGGACCCGCTCGCGGCGGGGCCGGCACAGCGGGACGGGGACCGGTTCACGAGTGGTCTCGGATGCGGTCCAGGTCGGCGTCGAGGACGGCGAGGTCCGGGTGGTCCCGCAGTTCCTGCTCGCGCGCCCAGTCCTCGAGGTCGGCCTTGTGCGCGGCCCGCACCCTGTCGGCGGTGGTGTCGGTGAGGATCGCGAGCAGTTCCGCGTCGGTGTCGTGGACGGTGATCGAGCCGTCCGGCCACCACCGCGTTCGGCGAGGCCTTCTTCGTCTCGGCGGACAGCCCCACGCGGCGGGCGAGTTCGGCCCGGGTGCGCCAGAGGCGAGCGGCTCGACGGTCCCCGCGGCGGCAACAACCCTCTCGTACGCATCCGCGACGAGGCGGAAGGCCGTGTCGGCCTCGACTGCGCGGGCGATCCAGGCCCGAGGAACGCGGTCGACCACGTAGGTGGCGATGAACCGGTCGAAGGCGGCGACCGGGGCCCAGCCGAGGGCGCCGTCGCCGACCCGTCCACGCGGGCTCCGGCACGGGTCACGGTCGCGGCCGCGGTGGTGGCGAGGGCGGGGTCGGCTTCGACGCTGGTGACCTTCCCAAGGGGTCCAGTCCGGTGGGCGAGAAGGGCGGCGTTCCATCCCGTACCGGTGCCCAACTCGGGGATCCGATGGCCGGGTTCGACGTCGAGGGAGTCGAGCATGTCCGCCAGGATCGACGTGCACGGCAGGCTTGAGGAGGGCCGGTCGTCGGTGATCTTGGTGATCGCCGCGTCGTACGGGCCCGCGTGGACCAGGCAGGCCCACCGGTCGGGGTCGACGGCCCGGTCCACGGGCGTCCAGGCGTGGCCGTCCCAGTCCCACAGCCGGTCCGGCGCGAACACGTCACGCGGCAAGGCGTCCATCGCGGCACGCACCCACGGAGAATCCTTGGGCCAGGCGCCGCTCGCGTCCATCACCGCGGCGGAGCGGCGGCGGTGCTCGGCCATGTCGTCGGGGCCGTCGCTCGACAGCACGGCGGGCCGCGGCACTGGCGACCGCTTGTATGCATGGCAAAGCGATGGCCCGTCCGGCCTCGAACTGCGAACCTGGTTCGGTGACTCCGTGGAACCCCGAGAACGCCGATCCCAACCAAGGCGTCGGTGCCCGACACCATATTCTCCCGAAGTTCCTCATCGAGAACTTCGCCGATCGGGGCCGGGTGTGGGTTCGGCAGCGATCCGCTTCCGTCGCCCCCGGCCTGCGGACGCCCAAGGACCTCGCGGTTAAAGACTTCTACACGTTCGTACACGTGAACGGACACGCCGATGGTCGCTTGGAGCAACAACTCTCCCAGATCGAGTCTCGCGCCGCGGCCTCCTTGAAGCGGATCACCGACCCGAGCGAGTGGGGTCGGCCGTTCACATACTTGGAGTACGGCGACATCGTCATGCTGGTGGCTTGTCAGCGCGTACGCGGGATGCGCGAACGTCGCAAGATCGAGTTGCTGACCGACGCAACGACTCGCATCATGGCCGTACCGCAGCCCGCCCCCGGACGCAAACTGACGCCGGCCCAGCGGGCCACCCGCAACGAGTTGCGCGACCTCGTGATCATCCCGACGCCCGAAGCACATCTGGGTCAACTGCTGCCACTGACCAAGGCGACCGCCAAACACTTGGCGCTGCGCCCGCTGACGGTGGTCGAGCTGACCGCCGGCGCCTTTCTGACGTGCGACGAACCGGTGACGCTGCTCTTCCCGGACGACTGGCGACCGACCCCGATGCTGCCGCCCCGGCAGCGAGTTCGTAGCCGTCGAAGAGACGGTGTCCGCGTACCTCGGACCAGGTCCGAGATCATCCATGTGCAGAACACCCAGGGCGGGCTGGAAGAAGCTGCCGAGATCGTGATGCCCATCGGTCCCCGAACCGCGTTGGTCTTCGGGGCGATCAACGGGACAGAGCCCACTCACGAACGGCTCGACGAGCAGGAGTCCCTCCATGCCGCCGCCGAACTCAACGCCCTACTGCGTGGACAGGCCCACTTCTTCGCGCTGTGCCGACCCGACGACCGCGACCTCCTCGATGACGAACTCCCCGCCATCGGGCCGCTACTGAGGATCGGTGGCGTGACCCCGGACCAGGCCCGGGTCGCCGCATCCGCAACCCCTTACCTCAAGCCGATGCTCCATCGCCATCGAAAGCCGTGAACGGCCCTGGGGCTCTCCGGGTGCCCAGCGACGGCGGGCGAGGTCCATCGGGCCGCCGGCTGGGAACCAGGCGAGGACCGGTGACGGCGTCCGGCGCACGCGCCCACGATCCCGGTGTCCGAAACCGTCCAGGCCGGAAGCGGCCACTGAAACCCTGGCCGCGTGGACATCACCGAGAACATCGTCGAGAAAGTCGTCGCGGGCCTCGTGCTCGCCGGGCTGCTCCGGCTCGCCCGCCTGGTGCGCGCCCGATGGCGCCTCCCGGTACCACCGTCCCCCCCTCCGTGTCCGTTGTTGGAGCCGTCGATGAGCAAGCCCCTGCACAAACGGGATCTGCCTCCGGGCGCCCCCCGCGAACTCAACGAGCTGCTGCACCGGCTGCACAGCCGGGCGAACCACCCCTCCATGCGCTCTCTCGAGAACGCGACCGGGCTGGGACACACCACCTTGAGCGACGCCATGACCAACAAGGCGAAACCGGTCACCAAGAACACCGTGGTGAGGCTCGCCCTCGCGCTCGCCGAGCAGGGCGTGCGCGGGTCCGAGGCCGATGCGGAACTCGACGAGATCGACCGGCGGGTCGCCGACCTGTGGGACCGGGCGGACCGCGAGGCCCGACCGCCGGAGCCCGACAGTGTCGAACTGGCCGCGCGGACGACGTGGGAGTCGTTCGCCGGCGGCCAGGGGCCCTGGCCCCGGGTATCCCACGAGGTCACGGCCGCGATGAGCAAGGCCACGTTCACGTGCACCAGCGTGCGAGGGAACGCGGTGGAGGTGTTCGTGACCGCGGACGACCAGGACACCTGTTGGGTCCTGGATTGCGAGACCGACGAGACGTTCGACTCGATGTGGCGGGAGGAGTTCGCGGCGCACCTGTGCCACCGGATCGGGAAACTGGTGGACGTCCATGTGCAGGTCCTCGAGAACTTCGAGATCGATCACCGGCCGCACCCGCTCCGGGTGACGTAGAAAGCGGCCCTCGATGTCACCGTTGCCCGGCCGTGGGGCCGCTTCGGGCGTGTCGCGAGGTCGACGACGCGGTCGAGTTCTCACCCATGGTCGTCAGTCCCGGCCCCCGGACACCGTGCACTCGCGAAAGCACCCCGACACGCCTACCGCGCGGGTACGGGTCGACGACGTCGCGTGGCGAGGTGCGTCGTCGCGTTCTCGACGAGGTCTTCGAGTTCCGGGGCCGGCCATGGGCGTGCCCGGGCCAGGGGGACGCGGTGTCGGCCGGAGGCGATGTCCTCCATGATGTCGGGGCGTCGACGGCCGCTTCCATTCCTCGGGTGGTCGCCGGGTTGCGGCCGGTCCAGGCCCAGCGGAACGCGGCGGCCCAGGCTGTAGATCGCAGCCGCGTCGTCCAGATCGACGTTCGCGTCGGGCGGGGTATCGATGAGTCGGCGGGCGATCTCCGGGGCGGTATGGAAGGGCAACGGCGCAGCGGGGCGAGCCTGACGCCGGCGTAGCGAGAGGCGCTGGCGAGGGTGGGCGTCGAGGTGGCGGAGGTGCCGGCGCAGCGCGTGGCGCCGGTGGATCGGTGGGCGCTCGCCTTGACCGCTGCGGAGGCGTTCCGGGAGCTGGAGGGGGCATCTGACCGTGCCGCGCAAGGACTCGAGACGGTCGTGGTGGGCGGCGAGGGTCACGCGGTGAAGTTGGGTGTGGCGTTGGCGAACGCGCGGCAGCGGCGGGCGACATGGTCAGTGGAGCGGCTGGAGGCTTAGACCGGGCTCGGGATGCGGTGGGCGTAGCGGGGTGTCGTGTTGCTGTGCCCCGCGCGCGGACAACATGCCTGGAGGCCGCCGGTTCCGCATCGGACCACTCGCCGGGCCGGGGCCTGGCAGGCGTAGCCGGCTGGGATCTCCTGGCTAGCTCGCGGAGGATTTCGCGGACGGCGGGAGGGCCATTTCGAGGAGCGCGTCGATGGTTTCCTTACCGAGCGCGCTGTCGAGGTGGAGGGATCGGCGGATGAATCGACCCACGATCTTTGGGTCCAGGTCCAGGCGCATGCGGGCGTCCAGGCAGATCTCGCTCAAGAGTCCTGCGGTGTGGTCCGGCTTTCGCTGGACGTACCAGTCGAAGACCTCGACCACGTCGTGGCGGAGGGTGCCGAGCCCGATCCCGCTCCTCTCCTCCTCGACGTCTTCGGCCAGGTGGGAGAGCACGGCCTCGATCAGGGTCGTGCGCAGCGCCCCCATGGGGACGAGGCTTTCGGTTCCCACGGTGAGGGAGGCCGCGGGCCACCAGGCGAGGGTCTTGGCTGCCTCCTCGGTCTGCTCCCCGTCGGCGTGGATGATCTTGGTGAGGCGATTGTGGTCGGCGACGAGCCCCCGGGGTTGCGGGGTGCCGAAAGAGGTGGTGGCGGACAGGAGGACGCCGGGCCCGTGGGTACGGCGATGCTCCTCGGCCCAGTCCCGGGCCACGGGCTGCGACCACAGGGGTCCGTTGGCGCCGCGGGCCTGTGGTTCGGGCATCTTGTGTTGCTCGTACTCGGGGTCCGGGAGATCGTCCTCGGCGATGTTCGCGATCTTCGCCAGCCCGGCGCGGTCCACCAGGAGGCCCGGCTCGAGTTCGGGGGCTTTCAGGTCGACGACGCACCGGTCCAACGGCCGTGCGTCCGGCACGCGCCGGCGGCGCTGCGCCCACAGCGCCAGATGATCACGCCAGTCGGGCAGGGTCGTCTTGGGCGCGGTGAACCCGGCGATGGTGGCCACGGTCGCGTTGCCCGGGTCGGCGCGGTGGAACAGGAGGTCGGCGGCCGTGACGGTGAGCGCGTCCCGGACGGGGCGGGCGTCGTAGCGTTCGTAGGCGCCGTCGAGAACCATGCCGGGCCGGTGCCACGTGGTGCCGTCCCACCAGTAGCCGCCGTGCCGGTAGAGGAAGCCGATGCGCCCATACACCCAGTCGTGGTGGAGCCCGCTCCAGCTGCCGTCGGTGACCAGCACGACCGTGCGGCCGTGATCGGGGTGAAAATGGACGGCCCACGCGTACGCGCGGTTCTTCGGCTCGGTGGTGAACGCCACCCAGCCGCCCTCGCGTAACCGGTCGGTGCGGCCCCACAGACCCTCGCCCTGGCCCCGGCCGGTGCGTTCGATCGCATCCGGATTGTCGAGCGGCAGCCGTTCATCGTTGATGAACGGCAGGCCCGGAACGGGATGATCGGTACGAAGTCCGTTGGCCACCGGACGGAACTCACCCAAGATCGTCTCTCCCTCGCAGCATGAGCCCCACAGCGCGGAGGCCGACCGGCGCTCGCGCCCCGGGCGCAGGACGTCGGCCTGCACCTCGGCACAGCATGCCGCGCCCGACGTGGAACCGGGAGTGGATTCGCCCAACGAGGGACGACGGCCGGCCGTGAGAAGAGGGCGCGCGACTCCTCCGTGCGGTTCACGGCGCTTCGGCCGCGAGGGACGACTGTGTCGTGGTGCCGTTCTTCTTTCCCGCTGAAGGCAGCGTCGCTGCGCTGTGCTTACCGCTCCTAATGGTGATGCGGAACGATGAGCCCTGTCGGATGATCACATTCGGGCTCCGGAACCGATGGGCACCCAGTAGAAGTTGGCTGTGGCCCAGCCGGCGCCGGTACTTCCGTACATCCATTCGGCCTTGATCGTGAATTCTGTCGCCGCGGCGACCGCTACCATCACGGTGTTATTGCTGGTGAGTTCGTTTCCCTGCACATCATCCGTGAAGTGTTGGCCTCCGATGAGAATGGTGATGCGGACGCGTTCCCGACCACCTTTCGCATAGCCGGCACCGATGACGAATCCGGATGTCTGGTACCGGAATCTTTCCTGCTTGGCCGTGCCGCGGAGGTCCCAGGAGGCGATTCGCACCGGGGTGCCAAGGATTCGTGTTGGCCCTTCCGCGCTCAGGGGCCCCTTGACTGCGAGCCCGCTCACTTCCGCCGAGCCCTTGACGGTGAGATGGGCGGGGGTTCCGGCGGGGAGGGCCCCGTCTTCAATCCAGACGGGGGCGTTGAACACCACGTGCTTGCGAGCACCCTGGGGGTCGGGGATCCGGATCGTGTCCACCACGAGCGGCTTCTGGGAGGGAATGGTGATCCCGTCATTGGCTTTGAGGGCATTGGCCACTTCCGCCGAGCCCTTGACGGTGAGATGGGCGGGGGTTCCGGCGGGGAGGGCCCCGTCTTCAATCCAGACGGGGGCGTTGAACACCACGTGCTTGCGAGCACCCTGGGGGTCGGGGATCCGGATCGTGTCCACCACGAGTTCCTTCTGGGAGGGAATGGTGACCCCGTCCATGCAGGTGACCTTTCCGGTGACGACGAGGTCTCCGACGATCTCTACCGTGCCCGTGTGGAAGGTGGCGCTGTCGGGGGTGATGGTGGCGCCGCGGGGGGTGGTGGTGATGTCGAAGGAGCGGATGGCGATGCGGTACGCCTGCGGGTTCGTCATCGTCAGACGCAGGTAGCGGGCGGTCCGGGCCGTGGTGCCGCAGTACTCCGGCCGCCCCGCCGGGATGGTGTCGTAGTGGGTCCAGGTTGTGCTGTCCGCCGATGATTCGAGAGTGCAGGTTGGCAGGGTGTATTGCCCCGTGTCGATGCCGAGGCAGAGGTCGATGTCGGTGATGTCGCGTTGGCTGCCGAGGTCGATCTGGACCCAGTCGCCGGTCTTGGGGTGGAGGTTGCTCCAGTAGTAGGTGTTGCGGTCGCCGTCGGTCATGTTGGAGGGCAAGTAGCGGACGGGGGGCAGGGCTCCTGCCGGCACGGTGGTGAATCCGAGGTTGGTGGTTGCGGTGCCGGGGCCGTTTCCGATGTCGAGTGTGCGGTGGACGGTGACGTCGCGTGTGGTGAGGTCTTGGTTGGCGACCATGACGGCGGTGGTGAGGGTGTGCGTGAGTGTCCTGTTGTTGCCGATGGCGACGGTTGCTTGGAGCATGAAGCCGGTGGAGCGTTCGAGGGGCGGGGAGAGCCACTTGATGGTGTTGCTGACGGGTTCGGATTCCCGGTCCCAGTACATTCGGTAGGTCGTGTTCGGGCCTCGTGATGTGTCCCAGTCCAGTTGGACTCGTTCGCCGTTTTCGACCATGATCCGGTCGGGCATCAGGTTCCGCATGAAGAAGCCGTCGGGGAACTTGTCCATCCGGAGCGGGGGGACGGGGCTTCGGTCCTCGAATTGACCGTTCGTCGGTGAGGTCCGCTCGGTGGCTCCGATGACCGCGGAGCCCTCCCGTTGGTTCACCTTGAATCCGGCGATGCGCATGGTGAGCTTCCAGCCGCTGTCGAGCCGGGAGACCAGGAACGGTGTGAAGGTGATCGCGAGGACGCTGTCGCCGTCCTCCAACCTGAGCCGTCCCTCCCAGCCGCCGGGCCCGCCTCCGGTCTCCTCACTGCTGAACGTGACCGCCTTGTCCGCCGTCAGATCTTCCGTCTCCTCGCCGATGGGGAGGCGGATCGTGATGCTCTGGCAGAACACCGAGGCGTCCTTGACTTCCACGGTGATGTGCAGTTCCCCGGGGCTGTCCTTGGAGGGGGTGCTCACGGTCAGGAAGTCGGGTTCCAGCGCGTAGGAGAGCAGTGTGTCACCGTTTTGGGCGTGGACGGCCATGGGGAGGTCTCCTCCGGGTCAGGGTCGGCGGGGGCGCAGTTGGAGGTAGCCCGCTCGGGCGGTGGGGGTGGGGTCGTCGAAGGAGGCGGAGGTGTCGGCGGGCAGGATCGGCAGGCGCGCCCAGCTGGGGACGGGGCCGCTGTGGTCGTTGGGTTCGGCCCAGGTCCAGTCGCCGAACCAGGCGGCGGGGCGGGGCATGACGAGTCCGTTGTCGCCGGCGTCGGTGGTCGCGGTGAAGGAGCGGATCGCCACCTGGGCCGTGGAGTTGTCGGTGAAGCGGACCCTGATGTGCCGGGCGGTCACCGGCTCTGCCGGGGTGGCGTGGATGTCCTGGCCGGCCGGGTGGCTGCCGAGCGGCGTCCACTGTTCGCCGTCGGTGGAGGATTCCAGATCGCAGGCGGGCAGCCGATGCGCGCCGATGGTGTCCGTGGGGTAGAGGTCCACGCGGCTGATCGCGCGTTCGTCGCCGAGGTCCAGGGCGATCCAGTCGCCGGCCGTGGCGGGGGCGTGGCTGAGGTAGTGGGTGCCCAGGTTGCCGTCGAGGAGGCGGGCGAGTGGGTGCCCGGGGGCTTCGCCGAGCAGGGGGGAGGCGGTGGCGGTCTGGTCGCCGGCCCGGGTGGGGGCGAGCAGGGGGTCGAGCCGGAAGGAGACTTCGATGCGGTCCAGTGCCTGCTGGACGAGGTCGGCGTCCAGGGCGAGTGCGGTCACGGGGAGGATGTCGGTGGTGGCGTGCACGGCGGTGTGCGGGTCGGCGAGCAGGGTGAGGCGGTGGACGACCGCCTGGTCGCCGGGTTTGGCGGGCAGGGCGAGGTCCGCGCCGTTGGTGATGGGGCGTAGGTAGGGGTCGGTGGCGAGGTCCGCCTCGACGATGTTGAGGGTGTCGTAGTCGGTGTCGCCGCCGGGTCCGTCGGCGCTGGCGTAGTAGCCGATCAGGCCGTCGGTGAGTCGTTCGGGGGCGCCGAGTTTGACCGGCCATTCATGGCCGGGGTAGTCCGCGGGTGGTGGGCTGAGGATCCGGTCCCAGGCGGGGCTGGCCGGTGGCGGGCCCTGGAGCTGGATGGCGAGTTCGGCGCGGATCAGGGCGAGGGGTCGGCCGATGAGGCGGGCGGGGCTGCGGTCGGCTTCGGCGCCGGGGTCGGTGACGGACTGCAGGCTCTGGTCGATGGCTGTCAGGAGGGCTTCGAACGCGCGTGGCCCGTGGCCGTCGGGTGG
This sequence comes from Embleya sp. NBC_00896, assembly GCF_045207785.1. Taxonomy (NCBI): domain Bacteria; kingdom Bacillati; phylum Actinomycetota; class Actinomycetes; order Kitasatosporales; family Streptomycetaceae; genus Embleya; species Embleya sp. NBC_00896. The sequence goes on along the minus strand of NZ_CP108777.1, from coordinate 3,059,038 downwards.
GAGGAGCGCGGTGAGCATCTTGGACAGCTGCGGATAGGCGCGGGTGAAGCCCGGGTCGTCGGGCCCGGGGTGGGGCGCGTGTGGCAGTACGTTCCAGGCGAGGGTCGTGTCGGCGGCGACCACGCGCAGTTCGCCGAGCGGGGAGCCGTCGGGGGCGTAGACCAGCAGGGTCCGGTCGAGGTGGTTGAGCATCAGCCAGCCGACGACCGGGGTTGCCGCGGGATCGGTGGCGGGTGGCGCGCCGGTGTAGCGGGTGTTGTCGGCGGCGCGGACGGGCTCCAGGCGGACTCTGGCGGGTTGCAGGAGCCGTGGTGGGAGCTGGATGAAGCGGTGGGTGTCGAGCGGGTCGGGGTAGAGGGGCTTGGTCGGGTCGGGGCGGACGCTGGGGGCCGGCCAGTGCCGCAGGGAGCCGGGTTCGTCGGGGTTGGACATGAACTGGCTGGTGCGGCCGAAGCGGTCGGTGATCCGCAGCTTGTCGAAGAAGAACTGGCCGGCGCGTACCGGCTGGAAGCGGCCGGGGCCGGGGGCGGCGTCCGGGCGGCCCGGGTCGGGCACTCGCTGGGGGTCGCCGAGCAGTTCGGGGTCGGCGCCTGTGGGGATGAGCCGGGCGGAGCCGTCCAGTTCGAGGAGCCAGTCGTTGAAGCCGTCGAGGGTCTGCGACAGCACGTCCAGCTCGGCGTAGTCCTCCAGCAGGTGCGCCAGGCCCTCGCTCTGGTGGCCGGTGAAGGTGTCCAGGTAGCGGCGTACCTGCTCGCGCAGCACGTAGGCGGTGGTGGGGGTGAGGTAGGAGCGGCCGTGGAAGGCGGGCCACCGGCGCTCGTTGCCGTCGTGGGACTGGGCTCCGGTGCCCTTCCACCGGTAGGTGTTGGTCGTGCCGTCGAAGGTCCAGTGGTCGGTGTCGTCGCTGCGGAAGGGGGTGGGGCAGTAGCGGATCTCCCACTGCAGGTACATCGGGGTCCAGGGTTGCTGCCACATCCCGGTGTACTCGGGCAGTGCGCCTCGGATGTGGGTGTCCGGGTTGGCGAGGGCGGTTTCCAGGGCGTTGGCGCCGCCGGCGGCGGGGGTGTTCGCCGCGGTGTCGAGCAGCGCGAACTCGCCGACGAGCGTGGCGCAGACCGCGGGCAGGTCGGTGAGGTTGGGTGTGGGCGCCGTGCCGGGGTCGGGGGTGGTGGGGGTGTCGTCGATCAGGATGGAGGTGAGCAGTGCGGAGGGGAGGCGGCAGGGCAGCGGGTCGTCGAGGTCGCGCCCGAGTGCCTGATCGCCGCCGGCGCCTGTGATGACCACGACCGGGTCGGCGGGGCTGTAGTAGGGGTCGCGGGCGGTGCGTTTGAGTTCGAGCCCGGCGGGGAGGTCGTGGTCGTCCGCGTACCGGTGGATGGCGGCCTGCAGGTCTTCGGGGTCGTCGCCGTGGGGCAGGCCGTCTTCGCCTCGCGTCAGTTCGGCGAGGCGGTCGAGGCAGCCCTTGACCTCGGCGGCCGGGGTGCCCTCGTTCGCGGGGTCGAGCTGCCGGTCGGCTTCGGCGTCGAATCCCTCCGGGCGTTTGCCGTGGGCGTCCTCGGGCAGGTTGCGCATCCACCACAGGTCCCACAGCCGGGGCCGGGTGCGGGCGAGGCGCTCGGTGAGGTCGTCGTACTCGGCTTGGGCGCGGTTGAGGGCGTCCAACCAGGCCGGGGTGGGCGGCACCGGTTCCGGGTCCTGGGAGGGGCCGGCGACGATCTCCCACAGGTGGCCGCCGTCGCTGCCGGCGTACCAGGCGCGGCGGGTGGCCTCGTCGAGTTCGACGGCGCCGTCGGGGAGGCCGTACGTTTCGATCGTGCCGTTGAACAGGGCTTTGACCAGGTCGCCGGTGAGGTTGGAGCGGGTCTGGCGGCGGATCAGCTCGGACGCGGCGTCGGCGGTGCTGTGGCCGACGGCGAGCTTGAGGGCGGCGGGGCCGACGGGCTGGGTGGACTCGGGGGGGTTGCCGTCGGAGCGCCATGCGATGCCCAGGGAGCTGCCGAGGTACCGCGAGTGGCGCAACGCGGAGGTGTCGCCGGGTGTCTTCCACTCCAGCGCGTGCAGCAGGTCGTCCATCGTGTCGGAGCCCGGCGGCAGCAGGCCGGGGATGTCGCGGGCGCGGGTCAGGAAGTCCGCGCCCACCTCGGAGTACCAGCCGACGACCAGGTAGCTCAGCTCGTTATCGGCGGGGTGGTTGAAGCCGGGCTCGACGAGGTCCTGCAACGTGTCGTGGAAGCAGAACACGTTCTTGTGGTAGGAGGCGAACGCGGCGAAGGCGGGCAGACCGGGGCCGATCGCGGTGAGGAACGGTTCGCGGCGCTCGGGTTCGATCCACGGCGCGGTGGAGCTCAGGGTGTGGTGGCGCCCGATCAGGTCCAGGTGCAGGTCCACGCTCGAACCGCCCGGGCTGCGGTCGGTGAGGTACCTGCTGGTTCCGGGGCCGAGTGACGGGTCGTAGTCGCTGAGCTGGAGGTAGTCGCTGTGCACGACCCAGCCCGCCGCCTGCCGCGTGCCCTGGCGGGTGTCGGAGTAGCGCACGACCAGCCAGCGGTTGGGTACCAGGGGGAAGGTCGTCTCGCCGCCGGCGGCATCGTAGTGGCCGCGGGTGAGGACCTCGGGCAGCTCCCACTGGACGTGGACGCCGAACATCTTCTCCCGCTGCTGGGTGGGGTTCGGCGGTTCGGGGTTGCCGGCGTCGTTCAGCATGGCCCCCAGATCCGGGTACCAGCGGTCGAACGACTCGTCCGGGACACGCTTGTTGGCGACGAGGGTGTGCAGGCGGATCGGGACGATCAGGTCGGTGTCACTCAACGCGGGAACCTCCGGGGGCGGGCACCAGCTTCTGCTCGAGTGGCGCGTTGATCATCTCGATGGCGAACTCGCTGGGACTCAGCCGCTCGGTGTGCTCGAACTCGCCGGACAGGGCGGGAACGAGACCGCCTGGGCCGAGCAGGTTCAGGACACCGTGCGGCCCTTCCCGCAGGAAGCTGTCGTGGATCGAACCCGCGTCGGGCCAGGCGCGCTCCAACGGCGCGCCGAGGTCGCCGTCGTCGGGGTCCAGGCGCCGCAGCGCGATCCTGCCGTTCGGGTCGGTGCCGAAGTGGATGCCCTCGCCGGGTTCGCGGATCACGACGGTCTCGGGGACGTCGTCGAACAGCAGCAGCAGGACGTCGGGCGCGGGGTGGGCGCGCCGCAGCTCGGTCAACACCCGCTCGCCCCGGCGGGCGACGAGGTCGAACTCGGGCCAGGCCGGGACCAGAGCCGAGCGCAGCAGCAGCCCGGCGGTGGGGGCCGCCGCCGTGCTGCGGGCCGCGAGGGCGGCATGCAGGGTGGAGTCGAGCTGCTGGTCCAGGCTGGTGTGCAGGCCGACGCTGCGGGCCCCGTTGCGCAGCGCGTCGAGCCACTGCGGGTCGACGCGGAACAGGCGCAGCGATTCGGGCGGCAGCATGCGCGGGTCGGGGACGAGGTGGTTGAACGGGATGCCGTACAGGTGGTCGAGGCGGTCCAGCCATGCGGGCATGCCGGCGGTGCGATCCTCGGCGGTGCTGCGCAGGGCGGCTTGGCGGGACCGGGTGCCGAGGAGGAGGCGCCGGTCGGCGCGGCCGAGCGGGGCGGGAGCCGGTTCCTCGGGCAGGTCGGCGTGGGGCTGGGGTGCGGCCATGGCCCTGGGGAGGTCGCGGCTGGCGGTGGCGAGGGTGCGCAGCCAGCCGAGGTTGGGGCGTAGGTCGGTGTCGGGGTCGGCCGCGGTGTCGCCGGTGCGTGGTGTGTTGGTGCGGGCGCGGGCGGGGTCGGCGGCCAGGGCCATCAGGGCGACGGCGTGGTTGGACAGTTCGCGGCGGGCGCGGGTCAGGTCGGCGCTGTAGTCGGGGTCGGCCAGCGCCAGGGTGCGCCCGAGCGTCCAGGCGCAGGCGTAGCCGACGTCGTAGACGCCGTAGTCCTTGTCGTAGACGAGGGCGTGGTCGGCGGTGGTCTGCGTCTTGGGGTCCGCGTCGTACCCGTCGGGCAGCGGCTGGGTGGTGACGGGGGTGCAGGGGCCGCGGTACCAGGCGTAGCCGAGTTCGCCCGACAGCAGGCGTTGTGGGAGGGGGACGTAGCCGGCGGCGAGCCGGTCGAGGGCGTATTGCTCGTCCGCGTCGGGGTCGTGATCGGGTGCGATGGCGGGCTCCAGGCGCAGGGCGAGGCGCTCGGCGTTGGCCGGGTCGGTCGGATCCTCCAGACCGGGGGCGACCAGTTGCTGCAGCAGGCGGGCCGGGTCCAGGCCGGCGGGGTCGTGGGTGAAGTTCCAGGACCACAGGGATGCCAGGCGTATGTGCGTGGTCGTTGACCCGTACTCGCCTTTGAGGGGCTCGTCGTGGCCTTCGAGGGAGACCAGGTGCGCGGTGCGCGGGCCCGGCTCGCGCAGGAAGCGGTTGCCGGTGACGACGGCGAACGAGCCTTCGGTGAGGACCTCGCCGTCCGCCCGTGGGCGGGGCTGGTACACGTCGCGGACGTGGGCGAGGTAGTAGAGCTCGTCCTCGGTCGGGATCAGGGCGGTGAACAGTTCCGTGGGGACGTCGATGGTGCGGCAGCCGGACGTCAGGGTCTTGGGGTCGAGGTCGTTCGGGTCGATCGCCGGGGGCCGGACGGCCGGTTCGCCGGTGGTGCACAGCTGGGCGACGGTGCGCGAGGTGGCGATCCCCAGGGCTTCGGGGTCGTCGGGGAGTTCGCCTTCCGCGAAGACCAGCAGGGCCATCCACGGCGCGCGGGCGGTGGCCTTGGACCAGGGGATCTTGCGTTCCCACGGCAGGACGGACCGGGTCAAGGTGATGTGCGGCAGGACGGTGTCGTAGCGCCCGGAGGATCCGCGTGGCGGGTACACCGTGTGCACGGCGCTCTCGTCGAGCATGAACTGGGCGGCCCGCACCTCGAATTCGGCGTCGGCATCGGGCAGCCCGTCACCGCCGGTGATGTCGGTGGTGCCTTCCAGGAGCGTGTGCTCGGCGTGGATCCGGTAGGTGCCGGCGGTGAGGCGGGGAGCCAGGTAGTCGTAGAAGGTGATGTGCAGGTTGGGTCCGGTGGCCAACGGAGGGCTCCCTCTCTACTGCGCTGTGGTGGTCAGGGGCCTGGAGACGAGGTAGCTGCGGGCGTTGGCGGCGTAGATGTCCAGGGACGCGCCGTCGGCTCCGGGGGCCAGGCCCAGCCGGTGCAGTGCGCCGTAGGCGGCGGCGCGCCGGGTTTTGATGGCATCGGAATCGATGCCCTCGGTGATGACCTCGACGCTGTCGCGGGCATCGACCGCGGGGAGGGAGCCCTGCGGCTGGTCCTCGCGCAGCGGTGTGCGCCCGCTGTCCAGGGGGGTGACTTTCAGGGCCTGGGTGGGGACCGGGCCGATTTCGCCGTCGGTGAAGGGTTCGAGGACCTTGAACCGCAGGCCGGTGAGCCGGTCGGGCAGCAGGGCGGGCTGGTCGAGTGCCTGGGCGGGCTTGTCGAGCGGGCGTCCCCACAGGGCCGCGGGGGCGTCGCGCTTGAGGACCTCGATGGTCCAGTCCTGATCGTCGAATGCCTGGGTGCCCGTGACGGTGACCCGGAACTCGGAGGTGACGGAGGCGTTCTTGCGCATCGGCCGGATGCTGATCAGGTCGCCGTCTTCGTCGTTTGGCGCGAACGGATCGTCGTTGAGGTGGATGCGGGTGGCCGGGACGACCGTGTCGACGGTGAAGGCGAACCCGGCGGAGGCGACCAGCATCGGTTCCCGGTCGGCGCGGCGGGCGGCGAGCTCGCCGGCGTCGACGTCGGCGAGCAGCCCCTGAAGTGGGGTGATGCTCAGCGGATCCGGGAGTTGGTCGCGTACCTCCGGCCAGTTCGCCGCGTCCAGCTCGGGGCGCTTGGAGCCGATGTCGAAGCTGAACGAGATGAACCAGACCTTGACGGTGACACGGCCGCCGAACGGCGGGGTCCACAGGGCGAGTTTGATGCCGACCTCGATGGAGACCCGGACCTTGACGAACAAGATCTTGATGGTGAACGCGACGCCGATGCTGATGCCGAGTTCGGCGTCCAGCAGGAACGGGCGCCACTGGATCAACACGTCCAGGTAGGCGGTGAACCAGGCGGACAGCAGGCCCGCGTCGTAGGTGGCGGCCAGCCGCCCGCCGACCATGAACGCGCCGGGCGTGAGCGCGGTGTAGCCCTGCGCCTTCACCATGATCTTGTCGTCCGGGGACCAGACGAAGCCGAGGCGGGCCGGGCGGGGGTAGTGCGCGGGCAGGTTCTTCTCGAACCGCGGGTGGTAGCCGCCGGCGGTGACGACGAAGTCGCCCGCGTGTCGGCCGGCGGTCCAGATGTAGACGGCGATGCCGCCGGTGAGCCGGCACGCGGGGTCGAAGACGAACGAGCCGGCGCCGACCGCCACATCGAGGGAGAGCAGGCCCTGGGATTGCTGGTAGGCGAGTTTGAGGTCGATGTCGATGCGGGCGTGGACCTTCTTTGCGCGGTCCGCGTTGCGCGGGAAGGTCACCGAGGTGCGGCCGAGCAGCGCCAGTTTCAGGTCGTCGCCGAACTCCGCGACCGCGAGCGCGCGGGTGGCGATGAACTTGAACAGGGTGAATTCCACCCCGGCCGCGGCCCAGTAGCGTCCCTGGGCGGGAGTCACCCAGTCCGCCAGCGCCTCCAGGGCCTCCTGCGGGGTGCTCCCGGAGCCCCCGCCGGCCAGGTTGGACACCAGCGGGAAGGCTTCCAGTTCGTCGACGGCCGGGATACGCAGCGTGCTGTTGACGCCGAACCCGGCCGAGACCGCGGTCACCGTGAACGGTGGGGCGACGAACAACGCGGCCCCACCAGTGGCGGCGATCTCGCCGAACAGGAACACCGACGACCAGCCGTCCACACTGCGGGCGTAGCTGCCGGCCGCCTGCATGGCGAAGAACCCGGCCTCGACCGTGATCAGGCCCGCGATGTAGATGGCGAATCGGTCGTCGTCGCGGACCTCCAGAGCGCCGGTGATCTTCAGCGGGGCCGCGTCGACGCGCAGGCCCGCGCCCTGCAGCACGGGCGTGGGCGTGAAGTCCTCGTCCAGGCCCAGGCCCAGGCCGATCGTGTCCAGTTGGACGGGGCCCAGGGAGAACGTCGCGTCGACGGCGACGAACAGCCGGCCGCGCGCGTAGCCCAGGCTGATCCGGCGGATCCGTACCGGGCCGAAGACCAGGTCCACCTGGCGGGCGGCGTCGCCGCGTTCACGCCCGAGCACGACCGCGCCCTCGACCGCGTCCGCAGGCGCGGGCGCGGGTGTCGGGTTCGGGGGCGCCCCGGGCGAAAGCGCGGGCGACCCGCCGGGGTTCGGCCGCAGGACCAGCGGCGACAGCACCTCCTCGCCGACCGTCACCGTCACCCAGATCACCAGGCCGCGTTGCAGCGCCTGTTCCGGCAGCGTGGGCAGCAGCCCCTCGTCGGCGCCGGGCATGCCCGCGACGACCGCGTTCAACTCCCGGACCCGGTCCAGCGGCAACACGCGGTCCGCGTACAGGAAATGAGCCCCCGTGACGACGACGTCACGATCCGCGGGGATGCTCTCCCCCACCAGCGGCAGATCCGACGCCCGGGCCCCCACCGCCCCACGCACCGCCACCAGGCGGGCCACGGGGCTCCCCGCGCCGCCGGTGGGCATCGACGCCGCCACCACCCCCACCCGTCCGACCGCCACCGACACCACCAGCGAACCCGGCCCCGGGCTCGCTCCCCGCTCCCAAACCAAGGACGCCCCCACAACCACCGGCAGCATGCCGTGCGGCAGGTTGTCGACCAGTTCCTCGACGCCGTCCATGCCCAGAGCGTCCAGCAACACCGGAAGAGCCACCGGGTCCTGCCCGGTGCCCGCCTGCCAGGTCGCGGTCAGCGTCGTCCCGGGGTCCGACGATCGGAACGACACCGCGAATTCCAGCGGGATCGGGTCCTGCCCATCGACGTCCGCCCATACCGTCAGGTCGCCGTCGAAGGTCACCGGCCGGGCCCCCGCGGGGGGCTTGGGTCCCACGGCCGCCCGCAGGGTCAGCACCGCGTCGGCATCGCCCAACGGGAACTCGCACATGCACACCACGTCGAATTCGCGGCCGGTGCCGTCGAAGGACATCGAGGTCTCGCGAACGACCAGATCCGCGAGCAGCGCGGGCGGCGAGACGCCGAACAGCGCGAACAGGTCGGCGGGGACCACATCCGCGGCGGTGCCGGAGAAGCGCCACAGGCCGTCGTCGTATCGGGCCTGGACACGAAGCGTGGCCCGGCCCACGGCCACCTCGGCGGCCAGCCCCGCGGTGGGCCGTCCCGTTCCGGTGCCCTGGACGGACAACTCGATGCCGGTCAGCGCGAAGACGTCCCCGATGTCCCAGGGGCCGGCCAGGCTCAGCTCGACACCGTAGTCCTTCGACCGCGCGTTGACTCACGCGCCGAACGCCTCGACGTCCCCGGCGGAGATCTCGACATCGGGCAGGAAGAGGGCGACGACGTCGGCGAGCGGGAGCGGCTGGAGCAGTTCGGCGTTCAGGTCGAGTTCCGGCACGGAGACCGACACCCCGACGAAGGCTTCACCAATACGCAGGACGCCGCCGATCCGGGCGTGCACGCTCGCCCCGGGGGTGCGCGGGGACGCCACGCCGAACTCGACATCGATGTCCTCGATCTCGAACACGCCGGGGATCAGGGACCAGCGGGCGGGGATGTCCACCCGTACCGACGCGGCGAGCACCGGGTCCAGCCCGGCGGCCGCGCGATGGACGTCGGGGGTGAAGACGATACTCAGACCGGCGAGTTCGACGGTTGCCGGGAGCGGAAGGCCGGGAAGATCGGGCAGCGCGAAGCCTCCGGAGGAGGCTCCCGGCACGAGTTGGCCGAGATCGTCGAGGGAAGAGAAGGCCACTTCGGAAAATGCGCCGTTCAGGGTGTACGTGGTCGCGGCCGGGCCCTGCTGGGGCAGTGTCCGCAGCCTCAGTGCCGCTGTGCCGGCGGCGGCGAACGGCAGGTCGCCGCCCACGGTCGCGGTTGTGCTCACCACATCGTCGGCGCCGGGTTCGGCGCTCAGCACCAACAGCAACCGTTCGAAGCCGTATTCGCGGAGGAAGTCGGCTTCGAGCCGTAGGTACGGCAGGTCGATTCTCCACTCGCCCGGGTCCGGGGAAGTGGTCAATGTGACGTCGACGGTCAGGCCGGTCACGACCTGGGGCGAGGCCGTGGTGTTCGCGGAGAACGTGACCGTCGCCTCGGCCTCCGCGGGGACACCGGGAACCGTGACCACTCCGCAGAGCGTGAGGCGTTCCGGGTCGGTGGCGGTCACACCGGTCACGGACAGGGGTCCGCCCAGGTACGTGCCGAACAGTTCCTCCGTCCCAGGTATGGCCAGTTCGTCCGCCGTCAGCCGGAACTCACCTTCGACCGCCGTGAATCTGCGCCGGAGTTCCTCTGTCGTCAGCGCCATGATGCATCCCCCTCGTGGTCCGTCAGAAGCCGGTCATGACGTTGCCGGCGGCGTCGACCGTCAGATGCCAGTTACCACAGAAGAAGCGATCGTCCTCCGGCATCGGGCGCTTCCACTCCGGGTTGCGCATTACGTGCGAGGTGAAGACCGACCGGTCCGTGGGTTCGGCGTCGAAGTCGTCCAGGCCACGGTCGTCGAAGAAGATGTACTCGTGCGGGGTGGCCGGGGCGATGGCGGCCGACCACCCCTCGACCCGGTCCAAATGGCTTCTCTTGGGGATGCCGACAATGCCGCCGAAGCGCTTGGTGCCCGAACTGACGGTGAGGCGCTTCGGCTTGAGCAGCTTGATCCACCTCTCGGTGGACGACGTGTCGCTGCCGTGGTGCCCCAACTTGAGGGTCACGTCGAACGGAGGAAGCGCGGACACCGCCCAGACGTCGAGGATGAAGTCCTCGGTCGCCCTCGTCGCGTCCCCCATGAACACCATCACGTTCTTCTTGTAGACCAGCGCCAGAACCAGGCTGTCCGGATTCGGGTCGTAACGGGAGAGTTCTTTCCACAGGCGGGTCTTCTCGTGCGGATCGACCAAGGAGGACAGGTACTTCTGCCAATCGGCCCTGCGTTTCGCGGACTTGCCGGTGGCATTGGCCGCCAGGGCATACAGACCCTCGTCGCTGCCGAGGGGAACGATCGGCCGGCCGTACTGCCAGGGCGTGGTGGGGTCCGCACCTGCCGGGGGCCCGCTGTACACGAGGCAATCGGGGAGCGGCTCGGCGTTGTGGCTCCGGAGCCACTCGTATGTGGCGTTCTCGATGCCGCCTGATTTGTCGCGGCCGTTCCGGTAGTCCTCCAGAGCCCCGGTGTAGTAGCTGTCCTTGACCGTGAACCCCTGCAGCGCCCGGATCAGGAGGTTGTAGTGGTCCTCGTCGGCGTGGGTGAGAAAAAGGTGGTCGATCACCTTGCGCGGCACGAAAGTGTTCAGGTTGTGCCGGACGTTTTCCAGCGCTTCCACAATTCTCTGCGGCTCGCCGGGAATGAGGCATTTCGCGCCCTTGGTCGATCCACAATCGATCAGCACCACCTCGCCGGTCCCGTGCGGTGGCTCCGGAAAGACGATCAGAGTGCAGTCCCCCTGGCCGACGCCGACGAAGATCACCCTCGCGTGGGGACCGGGCGGAACGGGAATGCCCATCGCAGACTCCAAGCTCTCGGTGTGAAGGACGAGGCAACTGCATACCGCTCGATGGCGGGTGATCGTTCACCCGGCGCCCCGGGCTTACCAGGGCGACCGAGGCCCGGCACGGCAAGCACGTGACGCCCAAAGGGGGCTCACTCGTGACGACCGGGCCGGTCCGGCCGCCGCTGCGCCGAAGGGCCATCTCCCACACGCCCCGGTCGCCCACGGCAACGCCCGAGCCCGGGACGCATCACCTGCGGGCAGGTTCGGTCGGCGCCGTGAAGCGCGGCCCCGTGTCGTGAGGGGTGCGAACGACACCCCCGCTCGACCCCGAACACCGGAACCACCCGATCCGGCTGCCGAAACGGCGAACCCTCGGCCTGGTGTGCATCGGCCGTTGGAGGCATCCGAGCCCTGCGGCAACGTCGACCGCCCCCACTCGTCGAATCGGAACGGGTGCGGGGATCACGGGCGGCCTCCTGTGAGCTGATACAGGCGAATCGGATCAGGACGAACCAGTCGTCGGTGAACCCGCACACGTCAGTCGGTGTCGCTCATCCCACTCCCCGGCTACCTGACGACGACCAAGGCGCCACACCACAGTCCCTTTCCAGTCGGCGATCCTGTCGACAAGCGAGAACCCGTGACGTCCGCCCACACACGACACCGCCCCGGCCTCGGCGTCGCACACGCCCCCACCGGCCGGCCACCCCACGCGATCAACCATCCCGACCGATCGCGATCGTGACACACCACCAACCGGGCGGGAACCCGCCGGCAGAAGCTGACCGGAACTCTCCGACACATGACCGGATCAACGACCCCGACAAAGCGGCCGTGTGTGTCGTCGAGGCGTCCGGCCGCCGCTCCGGCGTCGAGGTGGCCGGAGTCCCCGCGCAGCGCGCGGCGTCGGTGGACCGGTGGGCTCTGACCCTGGCCGCAGCGGCGGCGTTCCGCGAGCGGGAAGGGCACTTGACCGTGCCGCGCAAACACGTCGAGACCGTCGAGGCGGGCGGTGAGGAACACCAGGTGAAACTGGGTGTCGCGCTCGCCAACGCACTCCAACGACAGGCCACATGGCCGACGGAACGCGTCGAGGCCCTCACCGCACTCGGGATGCGGTGGACATGGATGGAGGCTGTCCGGCGGGGATTCGTGAGTTCTCGTGAGGGTCGGGTGCCTGGAAGGCGTGTCCTGGTCAGCGGGCGACGAGTTTGGCGACGGGGTGACCGGTGGCACCGACGGGGACACCTGGTAGGTAATGATGGCGACGCTCCCGACCTGGGTGATCCGGTGGTCGTCGATCCCGCCGCCCGGGTAAGGCTTCGAGTCGGCTCCGTACGGGTCCCGGGCGACGGCGGTGATGCCGCCTGTTCCACACCACCGGCCGTCCGGCGCGCGGTCACCGGCACACACAGCACACGCCGGAGCGCAACGAACCGAAGACGGGTTCCTCCGGGCAACCTCGTCGGCCGCCGTGGCGTGGAGCCCGATTTGAGGGGCGGGACGCCGGCGGTCGAACCGGCACCCGTCGTCGCCGGCGCCGAATCGGAAGGGCAACGGGAGCCGTTCGAGGGAGAACTTTTCGCTCGCGCCGTTCAATCCGGCGAGCATGGTGGACGACGCGGAGCCGTCCTCGACGGCGGCGCCCAGCGTGGCGGGGTGTCGGTGGCGTCGGTGCTACTGCCGGGGGAGATGCGGGATCGGGACCTTCAGGTCTCGGGCGACGCGCTCCGCCGGGACGGTGGGGTCGTTCGCGGTCCACTGGTGCGCCGTCCCGATCGCGTCGGCGCCTTTGGTGCGGGACTTGCCCTTCATCGGGAACGCGCCGGACTGGACGCGGGCGGTGAACGTCGACGGACCCGGCGGCCTCGGCAGGAACAGCAGGGGGTGGTGCGGGGTGAATCCGAAGTGGCCGAAAGGTCGACGCGGGTTCCTCGTCGAAGAGTTGCGGTTCGGTCCACAGGCCGACGCTCACGACCGTCCACGAGTGGGGCGGCGGGGAGTCCCGATCACGCACAACCACAGGTCGAACGTGCCCACCAGCAGCTTCTCCTCCCACTTCCAGGCCTTGGCCCGCGGGTCGAATTCGTCGGCGCCGTCTACGCGTAGCGACATCAGGGCGCGTTCGAACGGGCCGATCAGGTCCTCGTACAGGGCCCGCATGTCGCTCGAGGCCGCGTGGTCGATGGTCTGTTCCGGGGGTGATCTCCCACTCCAGGCCCGCGGGCAGCTCCGCGGCCAGGTGGCGGCGCAGCGTTTCGAGGGCGTGCGGGATACCGTCGGTGCCGCGTCGGGCGTGCTCGACCTGCGGGACCCGAACCACCAGGCGTAGTACGGGACGCCGTCCTCGGAGGAGTCGAAGTCCACGCAGTTCTCGTACACGCAGCCCGATGTGGCGGCGAGCTCGGTCATGGCCTGGTCGGTGCGCTCGGCCAGGTCCGGCTCCTCGCTGGCCGATCGGTTCGGGTCGTCGACGTTGATCCGCCACACCACCCATGCCAGGTTCTGCCAATCGATCATTGTTTCCGCGCCCGCTCTCCGCGTCGTTGCCTCGCGACCAGTACGGCAGCGGCCCAGCAGCGACGTGCCGGTTCACCGATACCGGGCCTTCCGGCCGACGCACAGCAGTCGAAGACGACCGACCGACAACGCGAGCGCTGCCGGGAGACAGCGTCGGTGGCCGGTGCGCCCACTCGTCGCTTCGAGAACACGCGGCACCGCACGAGCAGTGCCCGGCGGGGACCATGCCTCGTCGGTCAGCCCTGCGGGTCGAACCGGTCCAGAAGCCGGTCGCGTTGTTGGACGCCCAGGCCGCGCACACGGCGGCTCTCGGAGATGTCCAACTCGCCGAGGAGCCTCGCGGCCCGCGCCTTGCCGATGGCGGGAAGGGATTCGAGCAGGGCTCGGACCGGCATCTTGCGCACGGCGTCGGATTCGGCGGCCAACACCTCGCCCAGCGACAACCGGCCGCGCTTGAGCGCCTCCCTCACCTCGGCCCGCTCCCTACGCACGGCGGCGGCCTTCGCAGGCGCGGCCCGGCGCTCCTCGGGACTGATCGTCGGCACGGCCGTCGGGTACTCCTCGCGTCGTCCATCCGGAACGGGCCCATCATGGTCGATGCCACCGACGACGCCCGGCACGGCCGTCCGCCCCGAACCTTGTGGCCACGCACGCGACTCGGCGCGAGGCGTCGGCCCCGTCCTACTTCCCCGACGTGGCGGTCGCCACCAGACAGACCACGTTCGGCCGGGCACACATCGCCGCGAGGTCGGAGGCGCTCGGGGGCGGCGACGTCGGGGAGTCCGCGACCGCCGGCCGCTCCGCGGGGGCGGCGGAGGACCCCTCGGCGAGCACACGCGTCGCCGACCACGCCGCCAAGACGACGAGCACGTAGACCACGACGTGCTTCCGGTACCGACGCATGACTCCCCCGGTGGATGCGAACGGCGACAGCGTAATCAGGGCCTCCGACACCGGCGTTCGCCGACTCACAGGGCTTCGCGTTCGCCCCGCGGACTCCGGACCCGCCCACCGACGGGGCCACCCGGACGGCGAAACCCCTCGGCCCGTGTCCCCGGGGCGCCCATCGGGCGAATGCCGTCCACGCGGCGGCGTGGCGTCCCCGGCGTCGACGTCCCGCCCCGGCATCGTGGCGGGTGTCGCGACACGTTCGTGTGTGGGCCCGAACGCCCTCGTCGACGAACCGGCCGGCCGCCTCTTCCCCTCGGGGCGCCGGCCGCCCCCGGCACGACGGAACACGCCGACGTCCCGACCGACAGCGCGAGACATCCCCGAGGGCTCAGCCGGCGCTCCCCCGGCTTCGGTGCCCGTAGCGGCTCAGGTCCGCGGAACGCTGCCCCGGGGGTTGGAGGTCGGCGTAGGGGTGCCGGCGGGCGCCGGTGCCGTGGACCAGGACGCGCCGCGGTTGGGCGGGGGTGGGGTGTGGGGCGGGCGCGCCGAGGAGGTCGAGCGCGGCGCGGGGTCCGTGGTCGCGTCGGGTGGCGGCGATCTCGTCGAGGTCCCAGGCCATGGCGGCGACGATCGTGCGTCGGCGGCCGCGGACCTGGACCTTGCCGCGGATCAGCAGCAGGCCGGAGTGGAAGACGGTGTGGGCGCAGGCGGGGTGGGAGTCCTCGAAGAAGGCGATGTCGACGAGTCCGGAGCCGTCGTCGAGGGTGACGAAGATGATGCGGTTGCCGGAGGCGATGGGTGGGGTCTGGGTGGAGGCGCGGACGCCGGCGACCAGGACGGTGCGGCCGGGGGGTGTGTCGGCGAGGTGTCGGGCGTCGACGGCGCCGATCTCGCGCAGGAGTCGGTGGTGGTGCTCCATGAGGTGGCGGGTGACGTCGATGCCCAGGATGCGCAGTTCGGCGCCGACGGCTTCGCGGGTGGTCATCTCGGGGAGTCCGCTGGGGTGGGTGGCGTCGAGGAGGCTGTCGGCGAGGGGGAGTTGGCCGTCGCCGACCGTGCGGGTGCGGCGGTGGAGTTCGGGGAGTTGCAGTTGCAGGTCGCGGCGGGTGAGGCGGCCGTCGTGAACTCCGTCGAGGGCGCCGATGCGGGCGAGGTGTTCGGCGGTGGGCAGGCTGGGGCGGGCGCGTTGCCACAGGTCCGTCAGGGAGGTGTAGGGGCGGCCGGCGGCGATGCGGGCGCATTCCTCGTCGGTGATGCCGCGCACCGCCGACAGGGCCAGACGCACACCCCACGTTCCGTTGGCGGCCTGTTCGAGGGTGTGGTGGGGGTGGGAGTGGTTGACGTCGACAGGCAGGATCGGCACGCCGTGGCGGCGGGCGTCGGCGACGATCACCCGGCGCGGCCACATCCCCGGATCGTGCTCGAGCAGGCCGGCGTACAGCGCGGCGGGATGGTGGGCCTTGAGCCAGGCGGACTGGAGCGCGGGGACGGCGAAGGCGACGGCGTGCGCGCGGCAGAAGCCGTAGGCGCCGAAGCTCTCGACGATGCGCCACACCTCGTCGCGGACGTCGGGGGTGTAGCCGCGGGCGGCGGCGTGTTCGTGGAACCAGGCGCGCACTTGTGGCATGCGCTCGCGGTCGGACAGGGCCCGGCGGGCGACGTCGGCCAGTGCCAGGTCGCAGCCGGTCATGGTCGCCAGGAGTCCCATGATCTGTTCGTGCCAGATCGTGACGCCGTGCGTGTCCGCGAGGACGGGTTCCAGGTCGGGGTGGGGGTAGGTGGGGGCGGCGCCGTGGCGGGCGGCGATGTAGCGCTCGGGCATGCCGCCGGCGACCGGTCCGGGGCGGAACAGGGAGATGTCGGCGATGACGTCCTGCACCCCCCGCGGCTGCAGACGGCTCAGCAGGTCCTGCTGCCCGGGGCTCTCCAACTGGAACATCCCGATCGTGTCGGATGCCTGGATCAGCTTGAACGCGAAGAAGTCGTCGAGCGGCACCCGGGCGGGGTCGTCGAGGTCGATGCGCTCGCCGGTGGCACGTTCGACCTCGGCGACGGCGTGCGCCATCGCCGACTGCATCCGCACCCCCAGCACATCGAGCTTGATCAGCCCCAGGGCTTCGACCTCCTCCTTCGCCGCCTGGACCATCGGATAGCTCCCGCCCGGGGTGGGCTGCACAGGGAGGCGGTCGAGCAGGGTGGCGTCGGTGATGATCACCCCGCAGGGGTGCATCGCCATCCCGCGCGGCAACGCGTCCAGGCACTCGGCGAGGGTGAACAACGGCCCGTACCGCGCGGACTCCGCCGCCAGGGACCGTAGTTCGGGCAGCTCCGCCAGCGCCGCGGTGATGCACGCGGCGCGGATGTGCGGGAAGGATTTGGCGATGCGGTCGATGTCGCTCGGGGCCAGGCCCAGGGCGAGGCCGGTGTCGCGCAGCGCGTGCCGGGCCCGGTAGGTCTCCGGCATCGCGGTGACCGCGACCCGCTCCGGGCCGAACCGCTCGAAGATCTTGTCGTAGACCTCCAACCTGCGCGCGGACTCCACGTCGATGTCGACGTCCGGCAGGGCGGAGCGCCGCTCGGACAGGAAACGCTCGAACAACAGGCCGTGGTCCAGGGGGTTGGCGGTGGCGATGTCCAGCGCGTGGCACACCATCGACCCCGCCCCCGACCCGCGCGCCGCCACCCGGATCCCCAACGCGCGCACGTCCGCGACCACCTGGCCGACGGTGAGGAAGTAGGTGTCGCAGCCCAGCCGGCCGATCACCTCGAGTTCCCGCTCCAGCCGCTCGATCGCCGCCGGGTCGCGGTCCAGGCCCCGGCGCACCATCCCGGCCTCGCACCGCTCGCGCAGGACCCGCCCGACCGAGGTCGGCGTCGCGCCGACCACGGTCGGCTCCGGCAGATGCACACCACCCAGGCCCAGATCCCGCGCCGGGTCGATCCGGCACGCATCCGCGGTGTCCGCAGTCCCGGCCAACAGGGCCGCGGCTCGACCGGCACCGCAACCTGCGGCCTGCGCGATCCGGGCCGCGGCTGCGGCCATCGCCTCCGGGTCCTTCAGCCACCGCTCGCCGCAGTCCAGCCACGCCCGGTGCCACCGGATCGGGCGCAGCAACCGGGCCGCGTCCAGCACGTCGGCGACCTTGTGCAGACCGGGATCGGCGTAGCGCACCGCGTTGGTCGACACGGCCGCGACCTTGTTCGCGTCGGCGAGCTGCATCGTGCGGGCGGCCAGGCGCAGCGAACCCGGGCCGGTGCCCGAGAGCCCGTAGTACACGCACTCCAGGCGGAGCGCGTCACCGAAGAGTTCGCGCCACGGCGTCAACAGGTGTTGTGCGGTGTCGGGGCGGCCGTCCGACAGTGCGCGGCCCGGTTCCGATGTCGGTCCGAGGAGTGCGGTCAGGCCGGGTCCGGCGTGTTCGCGCAGCGCCGACCACTCCAGCAGGGGCGGCCCGCCTGGGGCGTGTGCCGTCGAGATCAGACGGCACAGCCGCGACCAGCCCGTCTTGTCCCGGGCGAGGGTGGTCACGCGCAGCGGTGGTTCGGCCACGTGCGCGCCTCCGCGGGCAGGGGTGCGGCGTCGCCCGGCCCGGGGCGCTCGGGGTGCGGCGGGGGCGACGGCCACGTCGACGCCGAGGATCGGGCGCACACCGTGGGTCGCGCACGCCTTCGCGAACCGGACGGCCCCGGCAACGGTGTCCCGGTCCGTCAGCGCGAGAGCCGTCATGCCGCGCTCGGCGGCCCGTGCCACCAAGTCCTCCGGGTGGGAGGCGCCGTATCGGGCGGAGTAGCCCGAGGCGGTGTGCAGGTGCGTGAAGCTGGCCATCGCGCGCCTCCGCCCTTCGACTACCCCTTTGTCCGAAAACCGCCCTCCTTGCTCGGACACTAGTTCGAATGGAGCGGCTTTGCCAACCCGACTGTTCGGCGGTCAGGGTTCGTTGGCCGTGCACGGCCATCGTTGGGCGCGTGGCTCTGTCGGCGCCTGCTCGGTCGTTCCCCACCTCGCGAGGCCGCCGGGTGGCGTCGCCCACCGGCACACCGCGTGATCGCCGCCGCCGACCAGGAGCGATCCGTCCGGGGAGAACGCCACCGCGAGGACCAGTCCGGGGTGTTCGAGGGGGACGCCGACCCGGCGGCGGGTAACCGGGTCCCACAACGAGACTGTTTGCTCGGTGCTGCCGGTGGCCAGCAGGGTGCCGTCCGGGGAGAACGCCACCGCGCGGACGCCGGGGTCGTCGAGCGGGGCGCCGAGGTGCCGGCGGGTGGCCGGGTCCCACAAGCGCACGGCCCCATCGCGGCCGCCGGTGGCGAGCAGGGAACCGTCGGGGGAGAACACCACCGCGATGACGCCCCCGGGATGGTCGAGGGGGTCGCCGACCTGTCGGCGCTTCACCGGGTCCCACAACCGCACGGCCCCGTCGGCGTCGCCCGTGGCCAGCAGGGAACCGTCGGAGGAGAACGCGACCGCCGAAGCGCCCTCGGGATGGTCGAGGGGGTCGCCGATCTGTCGACGCGTCACCGGGTTCCACAACCGCACGGCTCCGTCGGCATCGCCCGTGGCCAGCAGGGAACCGTCCGGGGAGAACGCCACCGCGCGACCCCGGTGGGAGTGACCGAGGCGGTCGCCGATCCGGCGGCCGGTGGCCGGGTCCCACAACCGCACCGTGTCGTCGTACACGGTGGCCAGCAGCGACCCGTCCGGGGAGAACGCAACGGCGAAGACGGGTCCGGGCCGGCCGAGGGGGTTTCCGACCGGGCTTCGGGTGACCGGGTCCCACAGTCGCACCGTCCCGTCGGCTCCGCCGGTGGCCAGCGTCGAACCGTCGGGGGAGAACGCCACCGCGTGGACCACGCCGGGGTGGCCGGTGATCGGTAGCAACGGCACCACGCCGGCGGCCTGGTCGGCGCAGAACGCCCGCTTGGCGAGCGTCGTCGGGGTGAGTCGGGTGTACAGCCGTACCGTTCCGTCGTCGCTGCCGAGGGCCAGCAGCGAGGCGTCGGGGGAGAACGCCACCGGGAGGAGTCGGCCGTGGGGTCCGAGGCTGTCGCCGAGCGGGTTTCGGGTGGCCGGTTCCCACAGTTTGGCCACGCCGTCGCCGGTGGCGGTGGCGAGCACCGACCGGTCCGGGGTGAACGCCACCGAGAAGACCCGGCCGGGGTGGCCGGGAGCATGGGCGACCCGACGACCGGTGGCCGGATCCCACAACCATGCGGTTCCGTCGTCGGAGCAGGTGGCCAGCAGGCAGCCGTCCGGGGAGAACGCCACCGCGACGACCGTGTCGTCGTGGCCGGTGGGGGAATCGGCCGCGGCGCAGGTGGCCGGGTCCCACAACCGCACCCCGTCGCCGGCGCTGGCGAGCAGCGACCCGTCCGGGGAGAACGCCATCGTGAAGACCCGGCCGGGGTGGTCGAGAGTGTTGCCGACCCGCCGGCCGGTGGCCGGGTTCCACAACAACACCGCCTGGTCGGCGCCGGCGGTGGCCAACTGCGACCCGTCCGGGGAGAACGCGACGGCGAAGACGCGACCGCGGTGACCGAGGAGATCGCCGACTCGCTCGCCGGTGGCCGGGTCCCACAACCGCACCTGTCCGTTCTCGCCGCCGGTGGCCAGCAGGGAGCCGTCCGGGGAGAACGCCACCGCGAGGACCGGGTCGGTACGTCCCGGCGGGTCGGTCCGCCCCAGGGGGTCGCCGACCCGCCGGCCGGTGGCTGGATCCCACAGCCACACCTGCCCGTTCTCGCCGCCGGTGGCCAACAGCGACCCGTCCGGGGAGAACACCACCGCGACGACTCGGCCCGGGTAGCCGAAGAGGTCGCCGACGGGGGCGTAACGAGTCGGAAGACGAGGGGGCCAATGAGGCGGTGCCACTTCGTCGTCGACTTCGACGTCCGCATCCGCGTGTCCCGAACCCGGCGCCCGGGAGCGGACGGCCGGCAGGGCGCCGCGCTGCGCCGCCCACAATCCGTGGAAGCGGTCCACCTGTGCCTTCACATCCGGGCGGGGGTCGACGGCGGAGGCGGCGGTCAGATACCGGACCACCGATTCCAGGCGCTGCCAGTCGGGCACGGATCTTCCGTGCAGCAGTTGGGCGAACGTCTCGCGGCTGACGGTCGACGGCAGGGCGTTGTCGGCGGAGATCGCCCTTTGCACCTCGTGCGTACTGGGCGAGCCGGCGTTGGTGTACAACCCGTGCAGCGCCGCCACGAGATCACGCCGCGCACCCGCCGGCAGTTGCTCCTCCCCCGGCATCGAGATCGAGTTCCCCATACGCCCCCCTGCCTCGTGCGGACGCTCCCCCGGTCCGCGGCCTGCCCAGAATTGCCAAGTCTCCTCCTCGGCGCAGGGGTTGCGTGGCGAAACGCGCCCCACAGCCGCCCGGCGGTGCCCGCTTCCGGCCGGGCGCGGCAGGTTTCGCCCGCGCCCGGCAGGTGCCGCCCGAAATCGGCCTTGGCGCTCCCACCGGGCCCGACAGTGGACATCCGGGGCCACTCCAGGTCCCCGCCGACATCTCAGGGGGATCGCCGTTGACCAGCCCGCTCACCGCCACCGCCGCGCCGGTCCTGGCGCCTTTGCTCTCCGCCGCCGTACGCGCACCGGTGTGGATCACCGTGCCGCTGTTCGCCCTCGGTGCCGCCGCGGTGGTCATCCATCTGGTCCTGCTTCTGCGCGCCGCACGAGAGCAGGAACGTGCCACCCGACACACCGAGCAGCGCCGCACCGCCCTCGAGGAGGAAGTCTTCCACGCCGCCCGCACCATCACCGATCCCACCGAACGCACCGACGCCCTTCTCGGCCTCGCCAGCCTGCACACGACAAACACCTCGCCGTGAACGGCCCACCCCCATCACAGGGGGCGCGACCGTCGGTCGCGTTCGAGGCTCAAAACCTCGACAGCGCCCGGGAGAAGTCGCGGATGCGAAAACGCCTGATCGAGCCGCGTAATTCGCGGAGCACCTCCCCCTCGTGTCGAGCTGCCGAACACCACCCACCGGCAGCCGCACGCACACACGGCGGGAAGGCACGAACCGGGCCCGCCGTCGACCCGTCGATCCTCCGGCCGGGTCGGTGACGCGGTGGCGTGCGCGTGCCGGGTTGTCGCCCCGTGCCCGTAGCCTCCCCGACGTCGGACGCGCGTCGGCCGCGCGTCGCGGGATCGACGGACGAGCGGCGGAGGTTCGGTATGGCGGGTGTGTGGGACGTGGTCGAGGAGTCGCAGCGCGCGGTGTGGTCGTTCACACCGTTCGAGCACGTGGGCCCGTTGAGGTTCGGCATGACCCACGACCGGGCGGCGGCCGCGGTCGACGGAGTCCTGAAAACCATCGGATGGCGGGGGCGGCGGCACGACGCCGAGTGCCGCGAACCCCAACGACTTCTTGGGACGGAAGAGATACGTCAACCGGGCGACGACCGGTTCCAGCGCGACGTAGGCGTCGGTCAGTTCGGCGCAGGCGTCAGGGTCGTCGTCGAACCCGGCGAGTTCGACTTCGATGCGCACCTCCACGCTTGGGCGAGCGTGGAGCCGCCCTCGTGGACGTCGTCGGGCAGTAACAGACGCCGACGATCGGACAGATCCGGGTCCAAGACCAAGCGCAGCGCGTGCAGGAGGTTGCTCTTGCCGATCTGGTTCTCGCCCACGATCACCGCCGGGGTCGGGAACGGATCGATCTCCAACGACGCGAAGTTGCGGAAGTTCTCCACGTAGACCCTCGAAAGGCGCACGACGCTCCAAGTCCCTCGGATCGGGGAATGGACCGAAACCGCCCCGACATTCGCTCGATGGACCGAAGCCTAGATCGTCACACCGGAACACCGGTGGACTTTGGGATCGTGGGCTGCCTCGGACGATGCCGCGTGTGGAGAACAACTGCCGAGCGAGGTGGTGCTTGGACGCCCCCGTCACCATCCGACAAGGTTCCTTACCCAGCCGCGTGGTGCCGTCCCATAACCTGACGGCCTCGGCGGGACGATATGGCTCCGTGAGATGCGGTGGAAGCGGAGCCGTACCCCGTCGGCCATCGGATGCGCTGCCGAGCATCGGGGAATGAGCGCCTCCGGGACGCCTATGCTGGCGCCATGCCGCGTACTTGGACACGCTTGCACGAACACCTCGGTGAACCTCCGGGGGCAGTCACCGCGGCTATGGTGCGACGTGCCGTCGCCGATCAGCTGCGCGAGACGGACGACCTCGACTGGAAGCAGGCTCTTCCCGTCGCGCCCGTCGACGGACGGTGGAACGAATTCGCCAAGGACGTGGCGGCGATGGCCAACACCCGCGGCGGACTGTTGATCTACGGCGTCAGCGACGACGTGCGCGAGATCGGGATCGATCCCTCGCATGTGAACGAGCAGCAACTGGGCCAGTGGGTACGCAACCACGCTCAACCGTACGTGCACGGCCTGTCGTTCACGCCTGTGAGTGACGGGCCCGTGAGCTTCCTGATCGTCGACGTGCCTGCCAGTGCGTGGGCGCCGCACTCGGTGTACGGGACCGCGGCCAAGGACAAGGACCAGATGGCTTCGGTTGTGCCGTATCGCGACGGCCCCCACACCGACTGGATGGCGGAGCATCAGTTGGCGCGGGCCTACGCGGACCGCTTCGCCCGCCAGGACGCGGCCGAGATCGAACTGAGGCAGCGTCTGGAATTCGTGTCCGACATGGTCGTCGGGTCCGGTGAGCTTCGGGCCGCTTGGGTTGTCGTGGCCGCTCGCCCGCAGCGTCCGCTCCCGAGAAACGTATCGGCGCCCACCCGCGAACAGATCCAGGCCACACTCAGCGCCTCGCTGGCCAAGGCCTCCACGTTGCATGGAATGCGGTTCGGCCTGGTGCCGGTCCTGAGAGACCTGCAACCCACGGTCCGTGTAGGCCTTCGGCGATGGGTGGTACACGAGTCCAACGGTCGTCCCCTCCTGCTCGAGCTCCACCACGACGGCACAGCGATCCTGGCCGCGGACATGTCCTGGAAGGCCTTCAACGCCCAGGGGGTGTCCCCGCCGCTGGCAGTGCGCTGCGGCGCGATCACCGGCGCCGTGTTCGACGCCGTCGCACTCGCGACGGAACTACGACGCACCCTGGTCGGCGACAGCGCCCTGGACGTCACCGCGATCGTTACAGCAGGCCCCGACAACACCGCCCCGTTCGTCCCGGTGACCTCCCGCAACGGTGTCGTCGAAGTCCCCGAACACGCCCGCCGCCCCTCCAGGATGCTGCCGGTTTCCACCACGCTCCCCCAAGCCGTCGACCGCGACGGCTTGATCGCCGTCGCCGAGGAGTTGAGCGAGGGGCTGCTCAATCAATTCGGGCTCACGTCATGAGCGGCGTGGCACCGCGCATGAAGGACGGGTGTCGCGCCGGTCCACCGGTCGAGGTGGGCAGCGCCGTATCAAGGAGTCACTTGTCGAGGGGGATCAGCCACGACGGGCCGTCCGGTTCGTCGTACCGGATCGTCTGTGTGCCGTCCGGGTCGATGTCCAGGCCGAATCGGTCGAAGGCCGGGCGGCCGGCCGACGTCCACCAGGTCCAGGCCGCCGCCACCTCGTCCCACAGGCGCCGGGGGCCGTGTTGACGGACGCGGAACGTCTCGAGTTGCTGCCCGTCGTAGTCCACGGTTGCCCATGACGTCAGCGCGTCGTCCCAGATCCACAGGCGGGAGCGGAAGTCGTCGCCCGTCCCGGGGTCGTCGTTCCAGTGGGTCCTCAGGCCGGGCAGGACCAGGCCCATGACCGCCTCGGCGTGCCGGTCGCCGCCCGCGACGTCCCACGGCGACAGGGTGGTGGTGCTCGTGTCGGGTACGTCCGTCGGCCGGACCACGGCCGCGACGTCGCGTATGCGCGAGCGGTGGCCGCGCATCGACATGAACGATCCGCCGTGTACGAACCGGCCGCGGGCCGTGCCGTCCTGACGCGGTGTCAGGACGAGGTTTCCGTAGGTGGCCCACGCGGTGGTCCACGGCGTGACGATCAGGCCGCCCGGTGCCGACTGTTCGAGCCACGCGCGCGGGACGCGTGCCACCGAGCAGGTACCGAGGATCCGGTCGTACGGAGCCCGCTCTGCCCACCCCTTCGCCCCGTCGCCGGCCACGACTGTGGGACGCAGCCCGAGGGCGTCGAGCCGTCCGCGAGCCGCCGCGGCCAGCACGGGGTCCACTTCGACCGTGACGACGTTCGCGCCGCCCAGGCGCCGGGCGAGCAGGCCGGCGTTCCAGCCGCCGCCGGTGCCGATCTCCAGGACCCGGTGCCCGTCCATCACATCCAGGGTCAGGAGCGTGCTCGCGACGATCGAGGGCTGAGAGACCGACGACGACGGCCACGCGGGCTCCCCGGGTTCGGGTTCGCGGCCGTCACGAACCTGGATCACCGCCGGCACGTCGGACCAGGCGATCTCCTCCCAGCCATCGGGGTCCACGGCGCGGTCGACGGGCGCGTGATCAGGCATGCCGTCGACCAGCCGCACCCACACCACATCGGGTAGGAACGCACTACGGGGCACGCGCTCGAACGCCTCGCGCCACGGCCCCGGCAGGGGACCGGTCACGCGTTCGACGAGACGAAGCAGGCCCGAGGGAGCCCGCTCCGTGATCCCACTCGTCACACTATTTGTCCTTCTTCGGAGTGCCAGGGTTCGGCGGCTTGTCCGGGAGGATCGGCGGGGGCACCGGCCTCCCGGGCTGGTTGCCGTCGCTCGGGATGGGGCTCGAATGCTCACCCATGTCGATTCCCTTCGGCGTGATATCGGTACCGACGCAGCGGAAGCCGCCGCATGTCGAATGCATCCATATCGCTACGGTCGGTGACGGACGTACGCGTCCACGGTACGACCACGACGCCATCCACGGAATCCCCATCGTCCCGTAGGAACTGCGGTCGGACCTTGGCCTCCAGCACTGGGAGCATGTCGATGTCGAGTATCCGAACGGCCCGTGCCCATGGCAATCTTCGTCGCAATGCCTCGGTCATACGAGACGGAATCCTCGGCGCGCCCCGTCGCCGACGCCGCTGCCCGAGGTGGAGTGGGTGCTGGACTCGCTGTACCGGGACGGGAACTTCACCCACGCCGTCGCGCTGAGACTCCCCGACGTGCGACGGAGACGCTCGGCGGTGTGGCGGTTGTGGGACCGGGCGCGGTCCTGGGCCCTGGTCGACGATCGACCCGGCGCGGTTCACGGTCTTGGGTCGGGTGCTCGGGACCGGCCGGGCGGCATGGCGTTGGTAGGCGCGCAGGCCCGGGCGTCGGGGCGGCCTTGACGAACACGCGGCGCCCACCGGTGAGGGTGACGACGGCGGCGAGTCGGTGGCCGAAGCCGCCGGCGGGTCCGGCGAACCCGATTGATTTCGCTCGGCGAAATCTGTTGCGATCATCGCAATTCATTGCGCAGACTGAACACCATGAGCGTGTACGAAGACATCGCCGCGATCCTCCACCCGATGCCCGAACCGGGCGCCGTCGATCCCGAGTTCCACAGCGACGTCCGCCACGACGTCGACGCCGCCCGCAAAGAGACGGTCCTCAACCTCGAGGCCGCCTCGGACGCGGACGCCGAGAACAACGAGCCGTTGCTGTCGGCGATCGCCGCCGCCAAGTGGCGCCGCGACCTGGCCGAGGCCGAGATCCGCCGCCTGGTCGCGTACGGCCGCGAATTCACCCGACCCCGCCCCTACCGACTCGCCGACCTCGCCGACGCCAGCGGCATGTCCATCTCCGGCGTCCGCACCACCTACGACCACGCCGACGTCGCCGACGTGCAGCACGCCCTCGGCCGCAAGCCCCGCGAATGGCGCGCCACCACCCCCGACGACCCCCCGGACGACGGAGGCACCCCGTGAACACACCCCCGGCCGAGCAACCGCCGCCCGACTGCACCTGCCCGAACCCGTGGACGAACCTGGTCACCGTCGTCGAGGGCCGGCGCCTGCGCGCCCACCCCGCCACGACCCCGGGACCGGCCTCCGCGCTCTACATCGCACACTGCGCCCGCTGCGGCGCCCGGTACCCGGGCCCGTGGCGACTGGCCCCGACCGAACCCCGTAGCCCCGAAGGCACCTTCGGCCCCGACACCGGCCCGCGACGCAAACGACCCCACGCCGACCCCGACAACCTCCCGCGCGAAGGATGACCGGCGCTCCGGGACGGAGCATGCCCGACGCACGACGCACGCACCTCCGCGAACGCCTACCATTCCGACAGCCCCCGTCACCCCGACCCGAACACCCGGCTCGCACACGCGGAGACGTCACCGATGCGGAACCCCACAACCCCCTCCACACGTCGTCCCGCACGCAACACCACGCCGGCACTACGCCCCCACCAACGCGATGCCCTCACCGCCATCGTCCGCGAACTCGAGAATCCCGACCCCCACACGGTCGGCACCGCCCGATACAGCGGACGCCGCGCCACCGCCGTCATGGCCTGCGGCACCGGCAAGACGTGGGTCGCCGCCGCAGCAGCGGCCACCCTCGCCGCGCACGACCGCGTCCTGGTCCTGGTCCCCACCCTCGACCTCCTCGTCCAGACCGTGCGGGCGTGGCACCGGGCCGGGCGGGTGGGCGGGACGCAGGTGGCGGTGTGTTCCCTCGGCGGCGACGCGGCGTTGAGCGGCGCCGGGGTGCGGGCGACCACCAGCGCCCCGCAACTCGCCCTGTGGGCCGGGGCCGACGGGGCGTTGACGGTATACGCCACCTACCAGTCGCTGGGCACGATCCTGGACGCCCACACGGGCGTGTACGGGCTGCGCTTGAAGCCGTGGCGGCTCGTGTGTGTCGACGAGGGACACCGCTCCAGCGGATCGCTCGCGAAGGAGTGGGGGGCCGTCCACGACGACCGACGCCTCCCCGCGCAGGGGCGGTTGTACCTGACCGCGACCCCGCGCGTGTGGGAACCACCCGCCAACAGCACCTACAGCGAAGGCACCGGCGAGGGCGAGGCCGAACGACCCTCGGTCCTCGCCGACGACGCCGCGTGGGACGACCCGGACGCGGCGGGTCCCGGTGGGCTCGACAACCTCGCCGAGGACGACGCCGGCCGGGACGACGAAGGCGATGAGGACGACGAGGGCGGCGCCGGGCCGCCTCGGGTGCGTGGTGGACGTCCGGTCCACTCGCCGCTGCCGCTCCACGCCGTCGCGTCCATGGAGAACGAGGAGATCTTCGGCCCCACCGTCCACCGCCTGGAACTCGCGGCCGGCGTGCGCCTGGGCCTGCTCGCCAAGCCGCGCATCGTGGTGGTCGACGTCGCCGACCCCACCGTCCAGGACTTGGCCGCGGCCGGCGGCCTCGACCTCAACCGCGGCCCGGGCCGGCGCACCCTGGAGGAGGTCGAGGAGTACCGGGCCGCGCGCCTGTCCGCCCTGCAGACCGCCGTACTGCGGGTCGCCGCCGACCAGGAACTGAACACGGTCATCGCCTACCACGCGCGAACGGCCGAGGCCCAGGCGTGCGCGGAGACCCTGCCCGACGTCGCCAAGCGGCTCCACGAGACGGACCCGCAGCGGTATCCGGCCGGGGTGTGGGCGGAGTGGCTGTGCGGGGAGCACGAGGCAGAGCATCGGAGGCGGGTGTTGGGCGAGTTCGCCGCGCACACCGACCGCGAACCCGCCGCCCTCTTCGAAGTTCCCGACCGGAGTGGGGTGGTGACGCGGCGGGCGGTGCTGTCGAACGTGCGCGTCCTCGCCGAAGGCGTCGACCTGCGGGCGGACGCGGTGGCGTTCATGGACCCCAAGCTGAGCGTGATCGAGATCGTCCAGGCCATCGGGAGAGTCCTGCGCCAGGAACCCCACGAGGGCCGGATCGCGACGATCATCGTGCCCGTGTTCCTCGCCGCCGGCGAACAACCCGACGACATGCTCGTCTCCGACTCCTACCACTTCCTCGTCCGCGTCCTGCACGCCCTCGCCGCGCACGACAGCCGGGTCCTGGACATGCTCGCCACACCCGCACCCAGCGGCAGCCACTTCCGACTCACGGCCCCGACGGACACCGACGCCGAGGGCGACGAAGACGGCGAAATCGAGCCGGCCGAGGAGGACTTCGAAGGGGGCGGGGGCGAGGAACCCGAGGACGACGAGGAACGATTCCTCGTGAGGTTCATGACCGAGCGCGATCCCGCCCTCCTCGCCGACTTCATCAAGTTGCGCGTCATCGACCCCGAGCGGCGGGACTGGCGCCGCGGTTACCTCGCGGCCCGACGCTGGCACGCCGCGCACGGCGACCTGAGGATTCCGCTGGAGGCCATCGACTACGACACCGAAACCGGCACCAGCCATCCCGTCGGGGCGTGGATCAGCGAACAGCGCAGGGCGTGGTCGGCGGGGACGATCAGCGCGCGGCGGATCGAACTGCTCGAGGCGCTGGGGATGGTGTGGAGCCCCGACGACGCCGCGTTCGAGGACGGACTCGCCATGTGCCGCGCGTACCACGCCGTCCACGGACACCTCGCCGCCCCCAAGAACGCCGCCGTCAACAACTACCCCGTCGGCCAATTCCTCGCCAACTGCCGCCGCCCGTTGGAGTCCCGCAAGAACCCCGCGCGCTGGGCGCAGCGGTGGGAACGCCTGGCCGAGATCGACCCCGACTGGAACCCCACCGGACGCGAGGACCCCGCCCGGCGGTGGTCCCTGGAGTGGCAACGCATACTCACGGCGGTACGACTGCACACCGAAAGCAGCGGGAACCTCCACGAGCTCTTCCCCGGACACACCATCGGCGGCGAGGACGTCGGAGCATGGCTGGAACGGCAACGGCGCAGCGGCGCAGGCCTGTCGGCGGCGCAGCGGGAGGCTCTGGCCAGGGTTGGCGTCGAGGTGGCCGAGGTCCCGGCGCAGCGCGCGGCGCCGGTGGACCGGTGGGCTCTGACCCTGGCCGCGGCGGGGGCGTACCGCGCGCGGGAAGGGCACCTGGTCGTGCCGCGCAAGCACGTCGAGACCGTCGAGGCGGGCGGCGCGGTGCACCGGGTGAAGTTGGGTGTGGCGCTCGCCAACGCACGCCAACGACAGGCTTCTTGGGCGGCGGAGCGGGTCGACGCCCTCACCGCGCTCGGGATGCGGTGGGCGTAGTGGGTGTCCCCGTCGTGTCGGGATTCGGCCGTCTCGCGGGTAGGCGAAGCGTCGGCCACCCCCGATCGGGAGATGCGTAGCCCGAGCCGTGTGCCTCGCGGTTCTGGGCGACCGAGAGGCATACGCGCGGTTGCATGGCTGGGCAGCTCAGGCTTCGCGCGTACGGTGCGCGTCCCGCGCGCCGGACGCGTGGGTGACCCGTGCCGCGTAGTCTGCGCCCGGTCGACGTGTCGGCCGAGATCATGTGCGGACTGCTCCGGAGTGCTTGTCCGCAGTCGCGTCTGGGTGTGAGAGCGCTGCTGTGGGACTCGAAGGGGCCGGGCGGCGGTATGTGGAAAGGGTGCGGTTGATGCAGCGCAGGGAGTACCTCGGTCAGTTCCCGATGCGGGTGGCGGTCCTGCCGTCCCGGGTGGTGTATCTCATCGAGGAGGGTGGCTCGTCGGGGTTTCGTCGGGCCGTACGCGAGGCGAGTTCGCGCTGGGGCGGAGTCACGGAGCCGATCGTGGAGGTTCCGGCCGATGGACAGGTCACAGAGGCGGTCCGAGAGATCGTCGCCGCAGCCGACGTCCAGGTCGCGGTGAGTGTCGAACTGGACGAGGGCCGGGCACAGCAGGCCGCGGAACAACTCGGGCTTCGGGTGGAGCCGTTGGCGGACATCGATCGTGTGAGGTCGGTGAGTGGGTGTACGTGCCCTCCGTTCGCGGTGGCGCCGTCCGGTCGGACCGGGGGGAGCCTGGTCATGGCGCAGAACGACGCGCCGCTGTGGCAGGTCGCCGCCGCAGGCGACTTGGACGATGCCCACCTTGTCGATGCCGAGCCCCGGCTGTCGGTGTACCGGCCCATGACCGATGCCGAGATCGGCAGTGCTCAGATTCATGGGACGACTTTGCTGGAACGGACGGCGGCGCAGTTCCACGAGAACGCGGCGACGGGGGTCGGCGGTGTGGTCGGTGGTCCTGTCACCATCGTCGTCACCGATCCCGACGACGTGGGTTCGTGCGTGTGGTTCTGGAATCTGCGGGCCCTGCGGGCGCGGACGATCAAACCCACTCACGTAATGCTGGTGCCGCGGGGTGGTGTCGAGCCCTGGATCAACTTTCCCGAGCAGGTGAGGGAACTCGTTCTGACCGGCCATGACCGTTCACCCGATGTCGCGTTGGTCTCCTCGACGGCGCCGGAAGAGGAGTTGCACCGGCTCGGTGAGCACCTGGGGATGACGCACACGCCGGGCGCCGACATCAGGGTGGTCGTCGGGGCGGGTAATCGGCCGCGCCCTCCGGGCTTCTCCTACATCGTCAATCAGGATCCGCGAACGTGGTTGGTGTTCGACCGGTCCTGGGGCGCCACCACCCATGTGGATCTGCATCTGTACGCCGGGGACAACAGGATCGAGTTTGCTTCACCGGTCTCGTTCGACCGCCCTGGACGTGCCCTCGTGAGGTTGACCAGCGTGGCCTTCGACGGCCTTCCTCGACGTCCGGCCGTCGCCGAGATGGTCGCCGCGTCCGCCACCTGGCACAGGGACAGCCTCCAACTCCAGAGGTCGGCTGAGGGGCGGTACCGCCTGAACCTGACAGTCCCCGACCTTTCCACGGTGACCGAGCGCCTGCTGAACGACGCGACCGATCGGTGGGAGGTGTCGGACAAGGGCCACATCGGGCAGGGGGTGCTTGCCCAGCACGCCCCGGGCGCTCTCCTGCGTCCCGGAATGTACGAAACGATCATCGCCCTGCACACCAAGCGATCCACGGCCTTGGACAGGCGTCTCAAGAAAGCGCGTGTCGACGGCGACTACGACGAGGTGGCGGACTTGGAACTCGGCAGGTGGGGCGGTCGCGCACGGAGGACGTATCGATCGGTCACTGACCTGACGGCCCGGGAAGGACTGTCCCGACACAAAAGTGAAGTTCCCGGGGTGCTGGAAACGATGTGCGCAGCGGGTTGGGCGCAGCGGGGGCTCGAATCGCAATGCGACCGTTGCCGCCAACGGATGTTCGTTCCTTTGGTGGAAACCACCGGTCCCGCGCCCTGCCCGGGTTGCGGAACGCCGGCGACGTATCTTTGTGGCGCCGCGGGCCCGACGGTCGTGTACCGGCTCAACACGTTCATCGACCTCGCCGCCGATTTGGGGATCCTCCCGTACCTTCTGACGGTGGCCGCTCTGGCCGACGAACGCCCCGACTCCCACCTGATCCCGGGGGCGAACGTGTACTTCCCCGGCATGAAGCGCGAGGTCGACATCTATGGGGTCTGGGGCGGGGATCTCCTCGCCGGGGAAATCAAGACCGACCCGAAGCAGTTCGACACCGAGCAGCTCCAGCACGACATCGACGTCAGCGTTCGTCTCGGCGTCGACGTCCACGTGATGGCGTCGGTCGGTGTCGTCTCGCGAGAGCTTCGAGACGAAGCGCAGAACTTGTGCGATCAGGAGAAGTTGCGTCTGGTCGTTCTCGACAAGTCCCAGTTGCGACCGAGCGCGGAAAGCCGCGAGTGAGTGGGGCTCTTGCGCCCGCCCCATTTCCCGCGTGACGGACCTCGACCAGCAGGGCAACATCAGCGCGGGGCAGCGCTGGTCCCGCCGCCGACGGTAGCGGTCCGCGCCGCCGCGAGGTACTCGAATCGGGTCTGCCGTGTCCCGGGGCCGACGAGCTGCTCGCCGATGTCGGACCTGACGGTTGTCGCCGTCGCGCGCTCGGGCATCGGTGTCGATAGGAGTGGATCGGCGGCTACCGTGTCAGCGACGGGTGTCGCCGTTCGGTCGCGGCCAGGGTCATCGCGTCCTCGACGAGTGCCTCGAACTCGGGGAACCGCCAGGGGCCGACCTCTTCCAGGGGGACACGGTGTCGGCCGGTGGCGATGTCGCTCATGATGTCGAGGGCGGTGACGTCGGGTCCCATCCCGCGCGTGGTGGAGGGATTGCGGCCGGTCCAGGCCCAGCGCAGGGCGGCGCCGAGGCTGTAGGTCTAGGCGGCGTCGGTGAGTTCGAGGTGGACGTCGGTGGTGGTGTGGAGGAGGCGTTCGGCGATCTCGGGGGCGGTGACGTGGTCCATGCCGCCGCGGTAGGGGTAGGGCAGGGGCAGCAGGGTGGGGTGCTGGGTGAAGTCGAGGTCGATGAACTCCACGTCCCCGCTCTCGGTGACGACGATGTTCGCGGGCTGAACGTCCCCGTGGTGCCAACCGGCGGTGTGCAGGCGCGCGAGGGCGTCGAACGCCGCATGGGCGACGTCGAGGAGTTCCTGCTCGAACCCGGGCGTGGGAACCCTGCCTTCGCGAGCGGGGGCGCACAGGTCCCACACCGTGGTGCCCGGCCGCCACTCCACCGCGGTCCACACCCCCTCCCCCAAGTGACCGTGGACGCCGCGGGCTGGGTACAGGCCGGCGGCGTGGAGCAGGGTCACCGCGTGTGCCTCGTGGTGGGCGCGGGCGACCCGGTCTCCGGTCGCGGTCTTGATCTTCCAGTGTGCGGTGCGCCAGCCGGTGGGATGGTCCGGGGCGAGGCGTCGTGGGGTCTCGTCGAGGTCGAGCACGTGGGCGGCGGCGGCCAGGAGCGGGTTCATCGTGACATCCTCGCGGGTGCTGGGGCCGGATCGGCGCGGAACGGGCGAACGCGGCCGCGGGGGCCGCGGACGAGCAGGTGGGCGATCTCCCGGGCGATGGGCAGGTCGGTGCGGGCCTGCACGAAGCCGAACTCGCCGGCGGGGTTGGTCTCCAGGTAGTTCCACTGGTGCTCGTCGACCACGAAGTCCAGTGCGGCGTAGGTGAGTCCGAGGTCGCGCACGTGGTCGACGCAGGCGGCCTCGACGTCGGCGGGTGCGGCGATGGGCGTGTAGTGGCAGGCGGTGCCGGCGGTGCGCCAGTCGAGGTGGCCGTCGGTGGTGATCGCCGCGGTGAAGACGCGGTCGTCGACGACGGTCACCCGGGCGTCGAAGCGGCGTTCGCCGACCAGGGCCTGCAGGCAGTGGATCGTGCCGGCGATCGCGCTCGGGTCGTCGGTGCGGCGCAGGCGGGTGGTGGGGACGAACGTGGTGTGGCGCTGGGTAAGGGCCTTGACCACCACGCGGTCGTCGTGTTCCTCGATGAAGGCGCGTGCGGCGGAGGGGTCGCTGGTCAACAGGGTGTCGGGCACGGTGAATCCGGCCCGGGCCGCCGCGGCGAGCTGCGCGGGCTTGTGGCGGGCGGCGCTCACGGTGGTCGGGTCGTTGCACCAGATGCGCAGGGGTTGGGCCTTGAGCAGGCCCAGTAGGGCGGTGGTGTTCTCGTCGGCGCGCCACCGCTCGTCGGGGTCGGCGTGGGCTTGGGGGCGGGTGGGCTTGCGCCAGTAGACGGCGCAGTGCTCGTCCACGGGGGCGGCGCGTTCGCGGTGTCGCAGTGTGCTGTGCCACCGGGCCGTGTGGAAGCGGCCGGTAGCCTCGAACTTCCCGTCCAGGTTGCCGGGGTCCAGGCGCAGGACGGTGGCGTGGCCGACGAGGTGCGACACCACGAGGTCTGCGGTGAGGTCGGTCTCGGCGGCCACGACCACGACGGTGGGGTGGGGGTCAGTCATCTGCCTTGAGCCCGGAGGGCTCCTGGGTGGAGGTGTAGTCCGCGACCAGGTCCGCGTCGGCGGCGTGGACGAGCAGGGTGCCGTCGGGGAGGACGTTCGCGCACTGGTCGGGGTCGTAGTGGTGCGCGGGCAGCGGAAGCGGACCGTCGGCGGGGGCCGCGAGGCGGCGGGTCAGGAGCAGCGGCATGACCATGAGGGAACCCTCTCAAGCGCGTCGGGTGGTGGCTGTTGGATGGTGCGAACTGCCTTGCTTTTCAAGGAGACCGTGCCGGGGTGGCGGTGGGAAGGGTGTGTGCGGTTCGTGCATTCGGTGTGCGTGTTGTGCACATGGCGTCGACGCAGGGTGATTCGGTGGCTACCGTGAGGGCGGACATCGTCTGCGCGCTCCCTGGGGGGTCGTGATGGCCGAGCTCCGCCCGCCGTGGGACGCGCCGCGTGTCAGGATCCTGGCCGCGCAAGGTGACGTCGGTGGCCTGGTGCGGGTCGGTCGGTTGGCGCGGAACTGGCGTCAACGCGACCTGGGTTCGATCGTGGGCTACTCCGCGTCGACCGTGTCCCGGTTGGAGTCGGGCGCTCGCGCGGGCGTGGACGTGGCGGTGTTGCGCAGGTTGGCCGACGCGGTGGACATGCCCGCCGGGGTGCTGGGCGCGGCACTGGGCGTGAGCGCGCCGCTACCGGCTAGGGTGGCCCGGACCGCCGTGCGGCGGGACGAGGAGGACGACTCGATGCGCCGACGCCGCCTGCTGACCGCCTCCCTCGCGGCCGTCCCCGTCACGATGCTCGGCGGGGTCGACCAGGCACTCGCGTCCATCCCCACCCGCTCCTCCCCCACCACCGGCACCCAGCTCGTCGCCCTCTTGGGGCGCGCCCGCCGGCTGTACGACACGGGCGACCACCCGGCCCTGATCGCGGCGTTGCCGGAGTTGCTCGCTGCCGGACATACCCACGCCGACACCACCGGTGATCAGGCTTCGTTCACGCGCCTGGCCGCGTGCTACGACCTCGCGACCGAAACCCTGTCCAAGATCGGCTTTACTCACCGGCCTCCGGTGTGCATGTCACGTGTGTGAGCGCCTGATGATCATGGTCCCTATGATCATTAG
The DNA here is from genome assembly GCF_045207785.1 of Embleya sp. NBC_00896. Lineage (NCBI taxonomy): Bacteria > Bacillati > Actinomycetota > Actinomycetes > Kitasatosporales > Streptomycetaceae > Embleya > Embleya sp. NBC_00896. Next base: position 3,024,314 of record NZ_CP108777.1, on the reverse strand, counting down.
CCGCACACTCATTCGACGTGTGTGACGTTCGGGGATGTCGGGGTACGCGTGGCGCGCAGGCTGGTGTTGGGGGACCTTCGAGTGCAGGAGTTGGAGCACTCGTCGGGGCGTGTGTCCTACACGATCTTGGAGGCGGACGGCTCGGTCCGCCGGTTGGCTGACGGGTTCCTACGGTCCTGTGGGGGTGGGACTGATCGGACCTACGCCTACTTGCTGGTCGACCACTTGAGATGGCTGGAGTTCGAGGGCCTGGCGGCCGAGTCGATCTCCCTGCAGGATCTCAAGCGCTACATGGGGGCGGTGGGAGCGGAGTTCAGGGGCCCGTACGGACGCCCCTGGCGGGAGGGAAAGCGTCCGTACGGACAGAGCGCGTTGGACACACCGCAGCGGCTTGCTTGAAGGGCTTCTACCTGCACGCCGGCTCCCACGGAGGAAGCCGGGAGCTTGCCGAGGAATTCTCGCGGACGCGGCTGCCGACCAAGGCTGACCGGCGGCGTCTCCTCCTTGGTCACGCGGTTCAGGAGATGCCGACCAACCCGTTGCGCCCGACCCGGTCGGTCCGTCGACGGCATCCGAAGATGCCACCCGAGGGCGCCCGGGGAGCGCTTTACGAGGAGTTCGGTTCGGCGCGGGACCGCATGATGGTGACCTGGTTGGCGGACGGCGGGTTCCGCATCGGAGAGTTCTGCGGCCTGCACCTCATCGACCTTCATCTGCGGGAAGGGGCGGCCTGCGGCGAGTGCCTCGTGCCGCACGTCCACATCTGCCACCGGGAGGTCAACCCCAACCGGAGCCGGGCGAAGACCAAGCTGGACTGGGCGACCAGAGACGGTGTGGTGACGGGAGGGGCCGTGCGCCGGGCGAGCCCGACGATGATCCACACCTACTTCGACTACATGACGACGGAATACCCCCGTCAGGCCGGACACGGCATGCTCATGGTCCAGTTGCATGGGAAGAGCAAGGGCCAACCGTGGTCGACGGCGGGAGCCCGGCAGGTGCTCAAGAGGGCGGGCCGCCGCCTCCAGCTCGGGAAGATAAATCCGCACGAATTCCGTCACCTCTTCGCGACGAACGTCCTGGACGCCGCCGACGGCAACACGCTCATCGCGCGAGACGCCGGCGGCTGGGCCTCGGCGACGACAGTCGACCAGATCTACGGCCACGCCGACGTACATGATCCAAAGTTCGCAGCGGCGCTGGACCGGGTCTGGGAGGAACAGCGGTGACCGCTCTGACACTGCTCACTGAGCCCAGCAGCCGAATCGGGCGGGATCGCCTCGAACTGCTGACCGCAGTGATCGAAGGGCCCGGTTTCGACCCGCTCTATCGGCCCGATCTGATAGAGATCCCACCCGACCACGCCGTCTATGCCTGGCGCTGCGACGTCGGGAAGTGCGAACGCTATCGACGCTGGGGCACCCGGTTTTGCGATGCCCACCATCGCGAGCGGAAGGCCACAGGGATGGGCCAGGCCGCGTTCGCCCAGGCAGCGCTGCCACTCTTCCCGAAGGAGGGCGTCGATCTGGGCATCTGCCGAATCTGTCCTGGACTGCCTGCAAGTTCCCGAACCACGCAGCTCTGCAAATCTCACGACGGCCGATGGAGTCATCAGCAGGAGCTCGACCCTCATGCACGGTTCGAGGAGTGGCTGGAGACCGCGACGCCTCTGCAGAGCTTCGGCATCTGCCGGGTGCCGGCCTGCCCTTATCTGGCGTCCTCTCCGACGAGATTGTGCGAGCCGCACCAGGACCGCTACTACCGGGATCGAAAGCCGGGAGGTGCATCCGTCCCGCCGCAGTGGCGACGGATTGCGGCCTTCCGAGGAGAGCCGGTCCGGGTCTCCTTTGATGACAAGGCGGCCTTTCTCCGGTGGTGTTCGAAGCAGAATCCGGTCCATCGGATGGGTTTGATCAACCTGAGTGGGCTGCACCCCCTCATCAAGGCGGAGATCAAGTGGGGGCTGCATGCCCATGCCCAGCTCAAACACCGCAGCCACTGGGATGCCGGAGCCATCCAGCGACTGGCGAACCATTGCCGACAGCAGAAGATGACCTCGCTGGCCGACTTCGCCAGCACTGGCGAGAACGATGGGCAGTGCTGGCAGGACTTCGACTCACGACTGCGGATGATCATCCTGGGGATTTCCAACGGGCTGCGCTGCATCTACTACAGCCCTGCAGACACCAAAGAGGCCGGCTTCGTCGAGACCGAGCACTTCGGCCGCCGATTCTCCAAAGCCCAGAGCCATTTCGACCTCACCGCCATACCGCAGAGGTGGCTTCGTGACCTGCTCTGGGAGCATATGGCCGGCCTGCTCCGTTCGGCCCAATGCCCGCGCTCTCGCGGCCCGTTCGACTATGCGCGACGAGCCTGCATCGAACTGGGCGCGTTCCTCGAAATCGACGCGCCGGAAGGCGGCCACGACGCCACCGTGCTGGGCGCCGAGCACGCCCAGCGGTTCGCCACCGATCTGCTGAACCGGGAACGGCACGGCCTGCCCTCCCTGGGCATCGTCCGATCCGACGGCCAGCCCTCGACCGTCACCTTCGGCACCCGCCACACCACGTTCGTCTACTCCCGCAAGCTCATGCTGGAAGCTCTGAGCTCCGGCCAGTGCGCTCAGGCCGGTCTGGACCACACCTTCGTCTCCGCGCTGCCCGCAGGTGGCAAGGTCCGCAAGATCTCCCGGAACCCGTTCACGGACGAAGTCGCTCGGGCTCTGGCCGACGACACCAATCTGAAGGTGTTCGCGGCGACCTTCGATCCGAACGACCGGGGCATGCGCGATATCTGGGAGGCGATCGTCGCAACCGGCCGCCGTTGCAGCGAGATCATCGAACTCAGGCTGGACTGCACCGGCCGCTACCGCGGCCTGCCGATGCTATGGCACGACCAGACCAAGGTCGGCAACTACAACGAGGGCATCCGCATCCCCGAATATCTCTACACCCGGCTGGGCGAGCGCCGCGCCAAGACCCTTGCCTATTTCGAGGATCGACACGGCCGGGCTCCTGGCCCGGATGAGCGCAAGCAGGTGGCACTCTTCCCAACCGACATCCGCAACCCGTCCGGAGACCTGTCGATCTCATACGGCCACTTCAGCGCCTCCTTCAGGGAGTGGGTAAATGGGCTGAACCTCGGCGGGCACGTCATCCACCAGGCCCGCCACACCATGGCCACCAAACTCCTGGCAGCAGGAGCCAGCCTCGCCCACATCCGTCGCTACCTCGGACAGATCAGCGACCGGATGGCCGAGCACTACGCGAAAGTCGCTCCCTCCGACCTCGACGACCTCCTCAGTACTGTCTGGGTCGCCGGGCCGGGAGCACCCGAACCAGGCGCACCCCTCTCCGCAGCACTCGAACCTCTATCTCGTGCGGAAGCGCAGGTTCTGGCGATCGACCTCAGCAGAAGCAGTACCCCGGCCGAAGGCGGATTCTGCACCTACCAGCCCGTTGTCAACGGCGACGCCTGCCCCTGGAAGATGAACTGCGAGGGGTGCGACAAGTTCGTCCTTTCGGGTGCTGACCTGCTCTATTGGCGCCGCAAGCAGGAGCAGTGGCGGTCGGTCGCCGAACGTGCTCCCACCGATGAGATAGCCGATTACCTGCACCAGACCTTCGAACCCACCGCCCGCGCCATCGAGGGACTGGAGAACGCTCTGGCCGGGCTCGGACTCCTCGAACAGGCCCTTGCGCTGGATCTCCGCCGCCCACAGGACTACTACCAGCGGATCTGGTCGATCAACTTCCGGGCCTCCGACCTCGCCGCGGCCGACAACGACCTGCTCCAGGAAGCAACATCATGAGCAGCCCCGCACCCCAGACCGCAGCCGCCAACGAGGCCCGCCGGCAGTCGACCGAGGCGATGCTCGAACGCATCCAGACCGCTCTTTGCCACATGCGACGCGAACGGACCCCGATCACCAAGGCCGCCGTCGCCCGCGAGGCCGACGTCTCCCGAAGCTTCATCTATCAGAACGACCGAGCCGGCGCGCTGATCGCCCACGCGGCGGAATCCACCGATCGGGCACGAAGCAACGACCGCGCAGGACACGCCGCCCAAGTCGAGGCAGCCTGGAAGAATCGCGCCCTCAACGCCGAAGCCGGCCTCAAAGCCGCCTACGCCGAGATCTCCACCCAACGACGCCAGATCGGTCAACTCCTTGCACAAATAAGCGACTTCGAGACCGACCTCCCCGCCGAGGCTCACGGACGAGTGGTCGCTGAGAACACCACCCTCAAGCAGAAGGTCCGCCGGCTCACCACAGAGAATCGAACTCTGAGCGACCGACTTCAAGCAGCCCGAGCCAACGCCAGATTCGCTGACAAGCGCATCTCCGAGCTGGAGATGTTGCTCCTCGACTCCGGGGCCGTCCCTGGCGGCGGCTCTTGACCCCGGCCGCGCTCAGCCAGCAGCGGAGCCCAACGGGAAATCCGGCACTTGCGACCAGGACAGTGTCTTCCCCAGCTCCGCTGCGACCTGGTTGGCGACGGCTTCAGCCCCGTCCCGAAAAATCCGGGCGCAGGTGATCGCGCCATGCACGACCAGCGAATGCTTGCCCTTCGGCATGGCCCTCAGCACGTCCGAAGCGGACGGGACAGAGTTGTTGGCGTTGTTCCCCTTGGTGACAGGCCCTGGCCAGACCTCGGTCCGCCACCCGCTCGTCAGCCCATGGGTCAGGCAATGCCGCACCTGGATCCAGGACTGAGAAGCCGCAACCGCGTCATCCCAGCCGATCATGCCGTCTTTCCACCAGCTCGCACCGATAGCGGGAGGCACCCAGACCTCCAGGTTGAAACTGCTGACCAGTCTGGCGCGCACGGTCGGGAAGCTCTGGCTCACCAGCTTCTGCACCTCCGCCAAGCTCGGGTTCGTGAGGTTCACGTTCTTTGCGATCTGCGCGAAGCTGGCCCCCTGCAAATAGAACGCCGTTGCGAAGAAGTCCTCGGCGAACCCTTCGAAGGCTGAAATCGCGCCGAGCGCGATCGCAGGCGCCAACGCCCCGTAGTTCCCCGGGTTGCCCCTCTTTCTGGGATGAAGCTGCAGTAACCGAGACGGCACGCTCAATGAGCGCGCGAACCGATCGACACTCAGTTGCAAGCTCGGAGCAAGCGTCGCCGTTGCCAAAGTGCACTCCTCAAATCAGAGATCGATCAAGTGTCGGTGTACACCCCGGTGTGCTCAGTCAGATACGTGGCTACGTGCTCAGCCACACTGACCTCGACCCGGCGGGGGTGCCGGGGCCACCTGACGGCGGCAAGCGGGAAGCGCCGCAGCCTTCAAGAGCGTTGGATGGTGGGCGTCAGCCACACCGTGTGACGCGCACTGAAGCGCACGGTCTGTTTTACGGGTCAGCCGTGGTCCTCCCAGTCCGCTTGGCAGAACCGGGCCCCGCTGACCATGGTGTCCCCGGCTCGGGTTGCTCGTACGTACATGTTGAGGCCGGTCGGACCGGGATCTCCTCCGCAACCGAAGGCCACGCCCAACCCGCTCCCCTCCAACTGCTGGATCAGGGACGCATCCACGGCCTGAACCGGCATGCCGATCAGCCGGATGCCCTCAAATTCCACCTGCGGCCCAGTGCGTCCGTCAACGGTGACGGCGCCCAGTGTGGGGGGCCGACCTGGGCCGCAGACGTAGTGAGCGGTCACGCCGGCTTGGTCGAACCGGTCGTCGGGCAGGATCCACGCTCCGGGGCCTTCCCATGGCTGCTCGAAGGGATACCCGCCGAGACGGACGGCCGGCTTCTCGTCCAACGCCCTCGACACCTGCTGCGGGTTCATGCCGAACCGAAGGGGACCGATGCTCTGCAGCGGTGTCCAGTCCCAGCGCGGCCGATCTTGCTCGGCTCTCACCGGCCACGCCCCTGGGTTCGGCCGCTCATCACTGACATCGCGCCAGAAGACGACCGGCTCGGCTCCGTAAGGATCCTCGGCCAGCTCACTGCTGACGAGCAGCGCATGGGTGATCATCGTGTCCTGCCGCTGCAAATATCCCTCGGGTGACAGCCCCAGTTCCTGTGCGGCGCCCATGGAAACGCCCCACGCCTCGACCTCCGGATCACCGCTCCAGTTCACCCGCACGGAAGTCCCCTCCCGGCGTGCGAGGTCCTGAATATCCGCGCGCGCCTCGGACGGCACTCGGGCAATCAGCTCAATGTCCCGCAGACGCACCAGCGGTCCATCCATCGCATCGATCGCTACCGCGACCAGGCCCGAATCCTTCCCATAGATGCCGGTCACACCCCAGCGGGTGTAACGGCCCCAGCCGGTTCCGCTCCCCAGTCCCTGTGAGACGTGGGCGATCGCCCCGTCCAGAGCCGATGCCACCTGGTCTGAGGTCATCCCGAACCGCAACGGCCCCACCCCCACCAGCGGCTCAAGCACCCACTGCGGCCGTTCCCCGGGCTTCCCGTTCCACCAGCGCACCCCGACCCCCAAGATCATTCCGGACAGTCCCGGCGCTTCTGCCGGTGATCAGGGAGCCACCCTAAAGCGCAAGGCCATGAAGTTAAGCCGTTTCGCCTGATGGCAAGTGGTTCGAGTCAACTGAACGGCAGACGCAGACAGCGGAACTCCGGTAGAACGACCTGTCCGCCAAGACGAGTCGAACCCACTTGGAGTTCCGCTGTCCGGTCAGTGTGTCATCAGCCGTGAAATCACGGTAGCCGAGGGCCTGTTCGCCCCCGGGCATCTGGGGGAGCTCACCCGGATCGTGCCGTTCGAGATGGTCGACGCGGTCCTCGCCGAGGCCGGCGCCGTCGAGCGGCGGTTGCGCAAGCTGCCCGCCCGGGTGGTGGTCCATCTCCTGTTGGCCGCCGGTCTGTTCGAACAGCAGGGCCACCCGGCCGTCTGGCGCAGACTGACCGGCGCCCTCGGCGACATGTACGTTCCGAGCGTCACCGCGACGGCCCTGTGGCACGCGCGCACCCGCCTGGGCGTGCGACCGTTGCGGGCCCTGTTCGATCTGTTGCGCGGTCCCGCCTCCGCGATCCGCACCGGCGGGGCCCGTTGGGCGGGTATGTCGGTCTGCGCGATCGACGGGACGTACCTGGACGTGCCCGACGACCCCCGGCTGCGGGCCCACCTGGGCAAGGGCGCCAACCAATACACCGCCGCTTCCGGCTATCCGCAGGTCTGTCTGAGCGTGCTCGTCGCGTGCGGCACCCGGGCCGTCGTCGACGCGGCCTTCGGACCGCGCGCCCCCGGCGGCGAGACCCACCACGGCAAACGCCTGCTGCGCTCCCTGCACCCGGGCACGATCGTGCTCCTGGACCGCGGATTCTCCGGCAACGATTTCCTGCGCTCCGTCGCCGCCACGGGCGCCGATCTCCTGGTCCGGATCACCGCGAACCGCAAACCACCCGTCCTCGCCCGATACGCCGACGGCTCGTTCCTGTCCCGGATCGCGGGCGTGGAGGTCCGCGTCGTCGAGTGCGAGATCACCATCTCCACCACCGCAGGCCGGCGGACCGGCGTCTATCGCCTCGCCACCACCCTCCTCGACCCCCACCGCCACCCGGCGTTCGAACTGGTCGGGCTCTACCACGAACGCTGGGAAGTCGAGTCCGCCTACTACGAGATCAAGAAGAGCATGCTCGGCCGCCGGGTTCTGCGCGCCCGGACGCCGGCCGGCATCGCCCAGGAGATCCACGCCCTGTTGACGGTCTACCAGGTGCTTCGGATCGCGATGACCGACGCCGTCGAGACCGTTCCCGGCGTCGACCCCGACCGCGCCGGCTTCAGCGTCGCGCTGGAAGCCGCCCGCGACCAGGTCGTACGGGCCGCCGGCGTCATCGCCGACACCACCATCGACCTCGTCGGCGCCATCGGACGGGCCGTCCTGGACCACCTTCTGCCCGCCCGACGCCTGCGCGTCAGCCCCCGCTCGGTCAAACGACCCCTGTCCCGCTACGCGTACAAAAGCCTCAACGTCGACCGTCGCAGCTACAAATTCACCCTCACCATCGACATCTTGACACCAGCCCCAAACTCTTAACTTCATGGCCTTGCCCTAAAGCGCGACCTCCAACAACGGACTCCAGCCCGCAGGCTCACGAGGATTGCGAAGGAACGTAGGGCCACCGAATCGAGACAAGCGGCTACGGGGAACCGCAATGAGCACCGACCCTGCGGCAAGGCCTTACGACGTCCCGGCCATGAGGCAGACCCGCGCAGGGGCACGAGGCTGAGCACGTAGCCGTGTACTGGGCTGTGCCCTTCACACGAACGCTGACATCAAGTGCCCTAAGGACGCCATCAACGTCCTCGGCCAGCGCGGTGACCTCCCGATACCCGCGTCACACACATGCCCACGACGTAAACTCGCAGGTCAGCCCCCAAGTTGAGCCCCACACGTTCGGAAAACTCGACGACACCCAATTGGGGTGGATGGCCGCCGACCGCGCCCGCACCACCGCCCACGCAGGCAACAGCCCCCTCGTCGCAGCGGAGGCCGCCCGCAACCTCGCCGTCCTCGCACGCAAGGCCGGATGGCACGAACAGGCCATGCGCATCGCCCTCGACGCCGCCGACCATCCCACCCTGCACAGCCCCTCCCCGCGCTTCGCCGCCGAACGTGGACTGCTGATCCAATCCGCCGCGTACACCGCCGCCCGCGCCGGGGACCGCGACGGGATGCGTGAACTCACCGACGAGGCCGCCGCCATCGCCGCCCGCCTGGGCGGGGTGATGCTCCGCGACCACGGCGGCGGCTTCGGAACCTCCACCGTCGCCCTCCACCGGATCTCCGCCGAGAACGCCGCAGGCGACCCCGGCGCGGCCATCACCGCCGCCCGCACCATCGCACCCGCGGGCCTGCCCACCGTCGAGCGCCGCTGCCGCTACTTCACCGACGTCGCCACCGCCTACGCCCACTGGGGACACCGCGACCAAAGCCTGCACGCCCTCCTGAACGCCGAACGCTGCTCCCCCGAGGAAACCCACACCCGACCCGCCGTCCGCGCCCTCGTCACCGGACTCCTCATCGACGGGCGCACCACACCCGAACTCCGCGCACTCGCCACACGCTGCGCCATCGCCTGACCAAGGCGGCAGACCCAGTGAGTGAGGCGTCCCGAGCCTTTCCGCGAACGCCCGCGACGGACCCGAGCGCCGACGCCCTCGAGGAACGCCGGCCGGCCGACGTTTGACCTCGCTCTCACGAGAGCGGCACGCCACGCGGGATGAATGCACCGTTCCGGTCCGGGGCAGCGTTGGGGGCCGCCCGCTCGGACGCGATCGTGGGCCGTGTCGCGGATTGTTCGCCATGCTGCTCGCCCCCTCCGGCCCTCACACTTCGCAGCGCCCCGCCCCACCGGACCTGTCCAGCGGGGCGGGGCGCGAGGGCGTTCGCCAAAGGTGTCCATCCGCTGGGGCGAAGTGCTCCCGCGTCTTGTTTCACTCCACTTCCCGCCTCAGGGGAAGTCCTCCGGCGAGCCTGGTCTCGATCCGTCTTGAGACCGGCCCCTGGCGTGTGGTGGCGGTTCTCCGCGTCCCCGACGGCTTGCGTGGGTGGTGGCTACGGTCGACGGCGTGAAGCTCATCGAGTACGAGAGCCGCGGAGTCCCCCTGGAGGAGTACACCCTGACCCGCCGTGATCACCACGATCAACGGCGGCTTGAACAGATCATCGCGCTCGCGCGCGAGCAGGTCGACCGGGATGTGGCCCGGATCGACGCAGACCCGGTGATGGCCGAGCGCCGCCGCCGGTCCGTCGCGAACGCCCTGCAGCTGTTGGCATCCTTCCAGAAGCCGGATCACGAAATCATGCGGTGGCGTGTACGCCTGTACTGCGGGCACATCACTGAGACCAGGCGCCACCGCGAAGGCAAATCCCCCACACTGCACGGTCCGTCCTGGGAGAAATGCCCAGTGTGTGGCCAAGACCCCTCCGCCATCGTCGCGTTCCAGCCGATCGCGCCGGCCGCGGAACCTCCGACCGTCACCTCGCCAGTCCCCCCGCCGCCGCCACGACGACCGACCCGCGCCGCCCTGGAGCACCGACTGGCCGAACTGGAAGCAGAGAACGAACGCCTTCGCTCCCTGACCGATGAGCCGGCGACCTCGCAACCGAACAAGGCGGTTCCGCCGAGAATCGAGAACGCAGCGGCGACAGACCGACCGGTGCGGCGCCACAGGCGCTGTTCGACAATCTCCCACCCGCCGCAGACGCCGACGCAACTTTGAAGTCCGACGGCAAGACCGCGTTGTAGACGCGTCCGGCGGTGGTGTCGCGGGCGGGATCGACCATCAGGCGAGCATCGCTTCCACGGTGGGATGGATGAGGGACAGGGCGCCGAGGTCGTGGGCGGTGCGGCGCAGGGCGGCGACGTCGCCGGGCCGTCCGCGGCGCAGGTAGCGGCTCAGGGCCGAGAGGGCGAGGGATTCGCCGATGCGGGCGCGGTGGCGCATGGCGTCGACGACGCTGCGGGCGGCGTCGTAGACGGGGATCGTTTCGCCGGGGGCGGCCTCGAAGCGCTCGATGCCCAGGTCGAACGTCGCGGGGGTGTACTGCGCGACGACGGTGGGTGGGTAGGAGATCGTCGGTCGGGTCGATCCGCGGGGCACCGCGATGTGGACGGCGGCGGGGATGTCGTCGATCAGCTCGTGCAGCGCGAGGGCCGATTCCCCGCACACCACCGCCCGGGGCGCGCGCAGACACACCGCGAGCAGGTCCGCGTGGGCGGTCTCCGCCGCGTCGGTGCGCCGGTACACGCCCCGCGACAGTTCCTCGACCGCGCCCTCGGCGACCAGCGCCGCCAGGTCCCGGGGCGACAGGGACACGGCGCGTGCGCGGGCCGTGGTGAACGTCGCTTCCAGCCCGGCCAGCCGCCGTATCCGACGACCGTCCTCCCCCAAACTCGTCATGCATCCAATCCTACCCATGGATAGACTTGGTGGGGATGATTCGATACATCGGATGCCCGGCGTGGACGGGACCTCCGGCTCGACGGCGCACGGTGATCGCTTTGTCCAAGGCCCCAAAGCCAAATGAACGCCTTGCCGATCAGCGTGCTCGTGCTCGGCCCCATATGACGCGACACCCGCGAAAATACCGGTATCACCGGAAGCCACACCGAGACGACAGCACGACCACGGGTCCCGGAGCCGGCGACGTGAAGAGAGAAACCGTGCAGCATTCCTTGCCACTTTTCCCACCCGAGACCGCACCGCACCCAGCGCGCCGGCCCGTGTCAACCCTGCGCCCGCACCAGCGCGAAGCCGTCGACGCCATCGTCCGCGCCCTGGAAAACCCCGACAGCGACGCGGTCCCGGATGGGCCGCACGGCGGCGCGCGGGCCACCGCGGTGATGGCCTGCGGCACCGGGAAGACAAGGATCGCCGCCGCCGTGGCCGCCGCCCTCGCCCCACGCGGGCGGGTGCTGGTCCTGGTCCCCACCCTCGACCTCCTCACCCAGACCGTCACCGCCTGGCGAAACGCCGGACGCACCACCGGAACCCAGATCGCCGTGTGCTCCCTCGCCGGCGACCGCACCCTGGACGAAGCCGGGGTGCGATGCACCACCAGCGCCCCGCGAATCGCCCTGTGGGCGGCCGATGCGGGGCTGCTGACCGTGTACGCCACCTACCAGTCGCTGGGCGCCGTCCTGACCGCCCACAAGGGCGCCTACGGCCTTGCCTTGGCCGGGTTCGACCTCGTGATCGTCGACGAGGCGCACCGCACCAGCGGATCCATCGGGAAGGAATGGGCCGCCGTCCACGACAACACCCGACTCCCCGCCACACGACGCCTCTACCTCACCGCCACCCCTCGCGTCTGGGAGCCGCCCGAGAACAGCGCCTACAGCGAAGCCGGCACGTCGGACACCGACGCCGAACTGCCCCCGGCCCTGGCCGAGGACGACGTGTGGGAGGACCCCGACCTCGCCGCCGGCCGCAACGATGCCGGCGGCGACGCCCCGGACCGGGAGTGGGACGACGAAGGCGAGGACGATCGGCCGGTCCGCGTACGGGGCGGCCGGCCCGTGCACTCGGCCCTGCCGGCCCGCGCGGTCGCGTCCATGGACGACGAGGCGATCTTCGGCACCGTCGTCCACCGCCTGGAACTCGCCGCGGGGGCCCGCATGGGCCTGATCGCGAGGCCGAGGGTCGTCGTCGTGGAGATCACCGACCCGGAGGTCCAGGAGCTCTCGCTGACCACCGGCAGCGACCTCAACCGAGGCCTCGGCCGACGCCGCATCGAAGAGGTCGAGCAATACCGGGCCGCACGCCTGGTCGCGCTCCAGACCGCCGTCCTACGCGCCGCAGCCGACGACGACCTGGACACAGTCATCGCCTACCACTCCCGCACGATGGAGGCCCAGGCCTGCGCCGCGAGCCTGCCCGACGTCGCCGCGCACCTGCACCGGGACGACCCGGGGCGTCACCCCGAACTGGTGTGGGCGGACTGGTTGAGCGGCGAACACCCCAACGACCACCGCCGCGACGTCCTGACCCGCTTCGTCCAACGCGCCGACGCACAAGGGACCATCGCCCGGCGCGCGGTGCTCAGCAACGTCCGCGTCTTGGCCGAAGGCGTGGACCTGCGCGCCGACGCGGTGGCGTTCATGGACCCCAAGTTCAGCATCGTGGAGATCGTCCAGGCCATCGGCCGGGCACTGCGCCAACACCCGGGCGAGGGACGCACCGCCACCATCATCGTTCCCGTCTTCCTCGCCCCCGGGGAACGACCGGACGACATGCTCGTCTCCGACAGCTACCACCCTCTGGTCCGCACCTTGCACGCCTTGGCTGCGCACGACGCCCGCGTCCTGGACATGCTCGCCACACCCGCACCCAGCGGACCCAAGACCTGGGCGCGGGCGATCGACATCGAGGACACCGACCGCCAAACCGCCGACGCCGGCGAGCACATCGAGGACCAGGACGAGGTCGAGCCCGGTGACGGCGACCAGGACGACGCCGGCGTCGAGGAGCGGTTCCTCGTCCGGTTCATGACCGACCGCGACCCCACCCTCCTGCGCGACTTCATCAACCTGCGCGTGATCAACCCCGAACGGCGGGACTGGCGGCGCGGCTACCACGCCGCCAAACGCTGGCACACGGCCCACGGCCACCTGCGGGTCCCGCTGGAGAGCATCGACTACGACACCGAGACCGGGACGTCCTACCCGATCGGGCAATGGGTCGGCGACCAGCGACGGGCCCGGGCGGCCGGATCGATCACCCCGCACCGCATCGAGCTGCTCGAGCGGCTGGGCATGGTGTGGAACACCGACGACACCGCCTTCGAGGACGGACTCGCCATAAGCCGCGCGTACTTCGCCGTCCACGGACACCTCGCGGCACCCAAACCCGCCGCGATCAACGGCTACCCCGTCGGGCAATTCCTCGCCAACTGCCGACGCCCGCTGGAGACCCGCAGGAACCCCGACCGGTGGCGCGAACGCTGGGCACGCCTGGCCGCGATCGACCCCGACTGGAACCCCGCCGGACGCGACGACCCGGCAAAGCGGTGGTCCCTGGACTGGCAGCGCATGCTCGCCGCGGTACGCCTGCACACCGAAGCCGGCGGCCGCGTCGACGACCTGGTGCCCGGACACACCATCGGCGGCGAAGACGTCGGAGCCTGGCTCCAGCGGCAACGACGCAGCGCGGAGAGTCTGACGCCCGCGCAGCGGGCCGCGTTGGCCGAGGTCGGCGTCGACGTCACCGAACAGAACGCGCAGCCCGCTGCGGTGGCGTCGGCGGCGCGGGCGGACCGGTGGACGCTCACCCTCGCCGCAGCGACGGCGTTCCGGGAGCGCGAGGGGCATCTGACCGTGCCGCGCAAGCACGTCGAAGCGGTCGAACACGGCGGCGAGGCACACCAGGTCAAACTCGGGATCGCCCTCGCCAACGCGCGGCAACGCCGGGCCACCTACCCGCCCGAGCGGCTCGACGCCCTCTCCACACTCGGCATGAGATGGACCTGACTTCGGGCACCGGACCCGGGTTCGGGGCCCGATGTCACGCTCGCCGAGCGCGCGGTGACGCCGACTGGAGGAATTCGCCCGCGTCGGGGCGGCGGGTTTGCCTCGTTCGGGCGAACCATCCGCGCCCATCCCCCGAGGCCGCCGGGCCGGGAACGGGTGGCGCCGGTCGGCACGACACCGGCGCCGCCCGCGACCAGCACGAACAACAGCGGACACCGACCGCAGCTTCCGCGACGGCGCCGAGCGTTGCGACGGGTCAGTGGTGGGTGATCCACCACACGACCCACGTACCGGCTGCGGTGCCAGCGCCGGTGGCCAGACCCCGCGCGGTGCTTGCGGCGAGGGATCGGCCGACGCGCATGAGGCGGCCTCGGCTCGCGGTGGTCGCGTTGTTGGCCGGCTGGTCGTCGTTCACGGTGGTCTCCCCGAGTGGGTGCGAACCCCGGGTGGGTTCGTGTCGTCCCATCGAGCGCCCACGGACGTTTCTCCGGCGACCACCCCGGGGCCGGTCGTCCGTCTCTAGGCTGCTGGGTCCGGGGGCGTGGGTTATCCGGTGGTCGTCCGGACCGGATCCGGACCGGACGGGTCGGGTCGGGAAGGTCGGGTTCGTGATGGGGGATACGGGCGGCAAGGCGGCGGAACTGGCGCGGTCGCTGAGGAAGCTGTGGGAGCGGGCCGGGTCGCCCACGTACGCGACACTCGTTCGCCGAGGCGCCGGGCAACGACCCGCAGTGAAGCTGAACACCACTTCCCTCGGTCAATGGTTCACAGGGCAGGCCGTACCGGACGATGCCGACCGGTTCGCGTTCCTGGTGACCTGGCTGGAACACGAGGCCACCCGCCGCGACCACACCTACGTCGCGATAACGACCGCAGCCTGGGAACACCTGCGCGGCGCGGCCGTGCGTGAACGCTGCCCCGCCGGACGCCCCCACACCCCGCAACCGCGAACCCGCGGTCGTGGGCGAGGGCTTCGCAGGGCGGCCGGTCCGCGAATTCACGGATCCGTTCGCGTTGGAGGTGCACCGCGCGATCGACGCCCCCGAACACACGCGGGCCCGGCTGCCGCTGTTGCCGGTGTACGTGCCCCGTGCCCACGACCTGGCGCTGCGCAAGGAGGTCGACCGCGCGGTCGGCGGGAAGAGCGTGATGGTCACGTTGGTGGCCGGGTCCTCCACCGGCAAGACCCGCGCCTGCTGGGAGGCACTCCGGGGTGTGCCGGACGGGTGGCGGTTGTGGCATCCCATCGCCCCCGGACGGCCAGAGGCCGCCTTGGCCGAGTTGTCGGCCGTCGGGCCGCGCACAGTCGTGTGGTTGAACGAGGCCCAGTTCTACCTGGGAGCTGACGGGGTCGGCGAACGTGTCGCGGCCGAGGTGCGTGAACTGTTACGCGACCGGTCCCGCGGCCCGGTGCTGGTGCTGGCGACGCTGTGGCCCGACCCCCACTGGACGACCCTGACCGCCACCCCCGCGGCTGGGACGCCGGATCCGCACGCCCAGGCCCGGGCCCTGCTGGGCACCGATCTGCGGGTTCCGGAGGCGTTCACCGGCACCGACCTGGACGCCGTCCGAGAACGCGCCGTGGAGGATCCGCGGTTGGTAAACGCCCTGGCGGCCGGTGACGACGGGCGGGTCACGCAGTATCTGGCGGGGGCACTCGCGCTGCTCAAACGCCTTGAGTTGGCGCCGGCCGCCGCCCGGGCGGTACTCGAAGCGGCGATGGACGCCCGACGCCTCGGCCACGGACCCGTCCTGCGACAGGCGTTCCTCGAGGACGCCGCCGACGCCTACCTCACCGACCACGAATCCGACACCCTCGACGACGACTGGTTCGAACAAGCCCTCGCCCACACCACCGAACGGGTCCACGGCGCGACCGCACCCCTGACCCGCATCCGACCCCGCAGACGCACCCGCGACGCCACCGGCGACGGACCCACCTACCGCCTCGCCGACTACCTCGAACAACACGCCCGCCGCACCCGCGCCTCCCGGTGCCCAAGCACCTCCTTCTGGACCGCCGCCCACGACCACGCCCACACCACCGACGACGACCTCAACCTCGCCCACGCCGCATACGACAGGCTCCGCCTCCGCCACGCCGAACACCTCTACGCGAAGGCAGCGAACGCTGGCGATCCACGCGGACGAACCGCACTGGCCCGTTCGCGACACGAGGCGGGAGACCTTGAGAGCGCCGAGCGCCTGTACCGCCAAGCTGCCGACACCGGAGACGTTGAGGCACTGGAACGGCTGGTTCTGGTACAGGCGGATGCAGGGAATTCGGCGAGCGCTGAACGCCTGGCCCGCGAAGCCACCAACGCCGGCTCCCTCAACGCGCTGATGTGGGCAGCCACAGCTCGAGAGAGGGCGGGCGATCGCAAGGCCGCCGAACACCTGGCTTGCGAAGCCGCCGACGCTGGATACTTCTACTCGCTGTCATGGTTGGCCGAACTACGGGAACAGGCAGGCGATCATCAGGGTGCTGAAGATTTGGCCCGCAGGGCCGTTGGCATCGGTCACCCGGAGGTACTTAGGGACCTGGCCATGCTGCGCGAGCAGGCGGGCGACCACAAGGGCGCCGAGCGCCTGTACCGCGAAGCCGCCGACACTGGGGACGTTGGGGCACTGATGCGGCTGGCCGCGCTGCGCAAGCAGGCGGGCGACCATGAGGGTGCCGAGCGCCTGTACCGCGAAGCCGCCGACGCGGGAAACACTGACGCACTGACACGGCTGGCCGCGCTGCGGGATGAGGCAGGCGACCAAGAGAGCGCAGAACGCTTGGCCTGCGAAGCCGCCGCCACCGGGAACCTTGGGGAACTGCCGTGGCTGGGCGCGCCGCAGGAGAAGACAGGCGACCATGAAAGCGCCGAGCGCCTGTACCGCGACGCCGCCGACACCAGGAACCTTGAGGCACTGACGTGGCTGGCCGCGCTACGCGAGCAGGCGGGCGACCATGAGGGTGCCGAGCGCCTGTACCGCGAAGCCGCCGACGCGGGAAGCCTTGAGGCTCTCGCAGGGCTGGCCATGCTGCGCGAGAAGGCGGGCGACCATGGGGGCGCCGAACACCTGGCCCGCCAAGCCGCCAGCAAAGGACATCCCTATGCCCTGTCATCCCTGGCAAAGTCACGAGAGAAGGCGGGCGACCATGGGGGCGCCGAACACCTGGCCCGCCAAGCCGCCAGCAAAGGACATCCCTATGGCCTGTCATCCCTGGCAGAGTCGCGAGAGAAGGCGGGCGATCACATGGGCGCGGAGCGCCTGGCCCGCGAAGCGGTCGAGGCCGGAGACAGGCATGTGCTGATGATCTTGGCTCGGTTGCGGCAAACGGCGGGCGACCACGACGGCGTCAAACGCTTGCGGGTGTGGTCGCAGCGTGGCTTCGATGCAACGGACGAGATGTGAGAGAAGTCGTCCAAGGCGCTCGGGCGTGGCAATACGAACGGCAACATGGTAGGCAACCGACGCCATCACAGGCGTGGTTCCCACCGCTCCCCGCCGAGGGCTTCCTCGACCAGGCGGACCGCGTGTTCGGTCGCCGCGGCGCGCGTTCCCTCGTACTCGTAGACGCGCAGCATCGCGTCGACCTCGGCGGCCGGGAGCGTCGGGCCGATCTCGGCCCGCGCGGTGCCGTACCCGTGCCGCGCCGCGGCGAGCGCGGCCGACACGTGCTGTCGTGCCATCCGGGCCAGGAACAACGGGTGCTTCCGCAACACGTCGTGGCCCCGGTAGCCGGGCGGGCACAGGTCGAACAGCCACGCGGCGGCGGTGTCTTCCCAGCCGGGCACGCCGGGCGGGCGGACGCCCCGGGGCCACCCCGGCGGCGCGGTCCCGTCCCGGCCCCGGAGCCGGGTGCCAGCGCTCTCGGCGATCGCGCGCGAACCGGCTCGGCGGCTCCCACGCCGGAGTGCCGTCCGGGTCGCTCTCGTACATACATTCGATCATGGGGTCAATCGGAATCACTCGCTCCGATCAGGCGGCGTCGCGATCCGATGTGGAGATGTGCCGAGTACAAAGTGCGCTGACGCAGGCCGCTGGCAACACTGGCCGTATGTCCATGCAGAATTTTTCGTACGACGACGACCAGGCCGTCATCGTCGCTGGTTCAACGACAATCCCAGTCGATGCGCACCTCCGAAAGCGTTCCGGAGAGCCTGGAAACGAGTGGTGGGGAGGCACAGTGACAGCCCTCGACCCGAACGAAAACTTCTCGGTACTGCACGACCACGACACGTGCCGCCTGAGAACGGACAGAGGAGAGGCCAGCTTCAGGCCCCTCGACTATGTCGCCCGTATGGGCGTGATGACGACTATGCCGATTGAGGGGTACGGAAGCGCTCCGTTCTAGTTGCTTCGTCGCGGCTATGACGATGGCCGCTCAACCCGATCAGGCGTACGGGTCGTCACGGCGGCGGCGCGGCCGGTGCACCACCGCGTCCCACTCGGTGCGGGTCGGCCTCGTCGTCCTCGGACCAGGCGTTTGCCGCCGGTGGCGCGGCGGGCCGGGTTCGCCCGGGTGCGGCCGACGCGGACGCGGCCGCGACCAGCTGGGCCAGGCGCACGCGGGGCGGCTGCGCGTTCAGGGGCAGCCACAGGGCTTCGGCCGGGGAAGTGCCCGGTGTCCACACGCCCGTACCGCTTGTTCCATCGTGGGCGGGTCGGGGGTGTGCGGGTCGTGCCGACGCACGAGGGTGGGCGGGACGGGCACGTGTTACCTACGCGGCCGGTCGCGGGCAGGTCTTCGTTCCGCCTGCGCAAGCGGGTTGTGGTGTACGAGACTTGGCAGGAATTGGCGTGCGGGGCGGCGGGGGGCGTGGATGGCGATCGGAATGCCGGACGAGCAGCGGTTGCCGGCGAGTGCGCGGCGGGAGCTGGTGGTGGCGTTGCATGCGTTGTACACGGACGCGGGGCGGCCCGGGACCCGCGCGGTGGCGACCATGAGGGGCCTCGCGTTTTTCGGACAGGGTTTTGACCGTCAATTCATGCGGCGAGTTGCAACTCCTCGAACTCGGCATGTACTTCGCCTGGGGGACGGTAACCCACGGCCGAGTGAAGACGTTTGCGATTGTACCAGAATTCGATGTACCTGACGATGTCCCGCCGGGCTTCCTTGCGAGTGGGGTAACTCATGCGCGAGACCCGCTCGTTCTTCAGGGCTCCGAAGAACGACTCGGCCATGGCGCAATGCCGTTTAGCTAAGCGGCCGGGATGAGTAGGCGGATCGTTGGCGGCGAGTCATGGGTGATGTTGCTGTCATCTTCTCGTTTTACCCGGTACGAGTTATGTCTTGGCCTCTTCAGTGCGCGGGGACAGGAGCGTTGCCGTCGTTCTGGGTTCGGTCGTTCGGTGATTTCTTCGATCGCCTCAGCGAGCCTCTCTGCGAGCCGCTGAGGGGGAAAAAGCCGCCTGGTTCGAGACCTGGCGGCGCACTACGCGGAGGGAGCGGACGAACGAGATCCGGTCGGGGTCGAGGTCGGCCTGGTCTGCCGCCTCCCGCATGAGGTCGCGGATTGCGTAATGAGTGAGCAACATCCCCCATACCTCTTGTTTGACAAGGTCCGGTTTTCTCGATCTGAGGATCACCGCCGGCCCGCGCTGATGAGTTTTTAGTTCATCCACTACCAGTTCGACCTCCCACCGTTCGTGATATGCAGTGGCCAGATCGACAGCGTTGAGATCATTGGGATCGAGGACATTGGTGACGAGAGCGATCAACTCGTCGCCATCTCCCCTGTCCGGAACCTCGTACTCGACAACACGTGCATAGAACCCTGCCAGATCCGTGACCCTGATCCGCCCGGAACGGATTTTGGTCGACGCCTTTCGTTTCTCATCGGAATCGGCGATGTAGGTCAGGTACGAGCCGTCGGGAAGCCACTTGATAATCGGCAGATGGACGTTGGCTCCAACACGAAACAGCGCGTCGGCTCCGGCGTCGAGAACCATGCGAAGGTGCCGGTAGCTGTACAGGCCGGCGTCGACCATCACGAGTATTCCGGGCTCGATCACCCCTGAGGAAAGAATTCGACCGGCCAGCGTCTCCTCGCCCTCGCCCTTGCAGCCGATCTCCGCGGCAACAACGGCATGCGTTCCACACTCGGCCAGACCGGCGAGTCGCACGAAGGGGAACGTGCAGCGTTCCTTCTTGCCCGCATAGCCAAAGTACGCGGCGTTCTCCTCGCTATCAGGGGCTTCCATGCCGAATCCGTCCAGAGACATCAACCTGCGCCCGCCCACCCACGCGCCTTGCGTTGAGCGCATTGTGCATGGGACCGCTACACGCTCATATAAATCGCGCATCACTTCCGAACCCAGTCGTTGCCGTGCCAGACACAACGCGCCCGGAGTCGGCACACTCCATCCGCGTCGCCACGTGCCCATATAGCGCAACCCATCGACGAGCTTACGCATGACCTCTTCGTAACCATCTCCATAGAAAAGCGCCAAGGCCATGACGAAATAGACCATCACGCGAGCCGGCAGCTTGCCGTTCCGCTGCTCTTTCCTGTCCCGAGAGATTACAACCTCATCCACGAGCTCACGTGGCACGAGGCGAGTCAATACGCCGACGCCGATATGGTCGGTCATGGAAGACGACACGGAAATCTCGTCGCCTAAATCTTGGATCACACCGGCAAGATAGGCCACTCAAACACAGGATCTCAATCGATTCCAATTTTTCATATCTACACACCGCAAGCACCTGTGGATATGTGGATACTCAACGGCCGACTTTCTTAGCTAAACGGCATTGCGCCATGGCCGAGTCCTTCTTCGGGGCCTTGAAGAACGAGCGGGTCTCGCGAGTGAGTTATCCGACCCGCGAATCGGCCCGGCGGGACATCACCCGGTACATAGAATTCTGGTACAATCGCAAACGCCTTCACTCGGCCGTGGGTTACCGCCCTCCGCGCGAAGTACACGCCGAGTTTGAAGAGTTGCGACTCGCCACATGAACTGACAGTCAGAACTCTGTCCGAAAAACGCGGGGCCCCTCACACTCACAGCGATGAACCGCCACCCTACGCCGCTGGCGTCCGCTGACGTTGCCGTCAACTACTGCCGTCAAACATCAGATTAGCCCCGCCAAGCACAGCTCGGCGGGGCTAATCTTTGCCACTGCATGGCCCTTCTCATGGCGCGACCGGGTCGAATCGGATATCGAATCCCATGCGACCCATAAGCGCCCAACGCTATGGAACCCCTTACTTGAGATCCATCAGAAAGAACCGAAGAACCGGTCCCACCAACTCGGCTCCCCAGAACCGTGGAAACGTAGGAGGGTGGATCCGTCATAGCGACTTGCGAGAAGTTCTTCCGGAATCGCAACGTACCCCGATCCAGCAAGAACTTGCTCTATCTTCTCAAGGTCACTCGGGTCGAGCTCGCCTTCAGCGCGTGCTTCATCCGTACCCAAGAAGGCGCCAGGGTTATCGGCCGCCACCATTGCCAATGGCTTGAACTTGCTCACCAGGACAACGATCCTCGTCCCGCAAACTGTGGATTCCCCCGACACTTCGATTCGTCCGTACTGAGCGGAGTCCTGGATGTCTCGATCGATTTCACAGCGCGTCGAGAAGCGAGAACCAACCTGCACAGCCAGACGGCTGAATGAAGCTGCAGCATCGGCTGCATCGTAGTCAGCCGGCGCTTCTGGCCATTCGGGATCATCCAGGCGATGCAACATTTCCATCAGATTCGCATTTCTCTCCATGATCCTCCAATCATCGAAGATGCCACACACGGATCGATTGAGTTTTTTCCTCACTGTGGGAACGCTGTGAGCACCTTTCCGGTGAGAGGTTCGTAACGCACCAGAATTCTCACCCCTCCCACGGTCCCGATCACATTCTGCACCGCAGGTTCGCCCTTCCTGGTCATCAGGGTTCTCTCTGCGTGCACAGCAGATCCCTTGTACCAGGTCCTTTGGCTATTTGGACTCGTCACCACGTCAGCAACAGCATCCAGGATCTGGTTATCAGACCACCCCTCCGGGAAAGCGCCCTTACCTGCCGCCCCCGGGTACCTGTGACCATCAAGGATGTGATCCGACGTCTTGTCACCGATCAGCTCCCGACCAATTCCGCAGTTGCTGTTGTGAACAAGTACCGGAGTCTGCCCTGCCAGCACATAGTACGTGTGGATGTCGTCGATGGTGAGGTTGTGCGTGCGCGCCCGTTCTCCGAACAAGCGGATTTTCTCGACTTTAACCCAGGTCCCATTGGGGGTTTGGAGCCATTGACCGGGCTTGAGATCGCCAGCGTCCACCCATTGTTCGACGCTGGGAACCCAGAAGGGGTGGTGGGTCGTGGCGATGATGGAGGCGTCACCCTGGTCGGTCTCGACAGTGACGTCGGCGAAGTCCTTGTCGTCCTCGGTGGTGATCGAGGCCAGGACGGTGCGGGGTCTGCTTTCCCCCGTCTCAGGGTCAGTGGCGAGGACGGTGTCACCCGGCTTGACGTCCTGGATCGCCTTGGTGGTGCCGTCCGCCATGAGAATCCCGGCGTCAGGTAGGAAGCTGTTGCACTTTCTTGCAACTTGCGCTGCTTCCGCTCCGACCTTGCCTCCTCGCACGAGACGGCCCACCGGAATGATGCTGGCGATGGTCCAGGCGCATCCGGACCAGCTTCCATGGGTGCAGTCGACCGCGTCGTTGTATCCCGTGATTTCTTTGAGCACGCCCATGAGTGATATGGGCTCGCTTTTCGGTCGGCCCGTGCATGAGGCGTTGCCGTCTTCGTCGCCGCCCCACAGTTGTCCGCACAGGACGTTCAGCGCGGTCGTACCTCCTATGTCCTGCTGAATCCACTGGAGGGCTTCCCGCCAGGTGTACTCGGGGCTTCCCTTGTACCCCATGTTCTTGATGGCCTTATACCTGTAGTCCTTATCCTTCGAGGACAGGGGCTTGGAGGTCGGGACTGGACGGTTGCCCGGATCCGTTTCCGCGCTGCTGGCGCCGCCGTTGCGTTCGGCGGCTGCTCCCTCGTGCCCGGCGTTGTTGTACGGCGGAACGCCACCCGGGCACATGCTGCTGGGGCAGTAGTCCAGGCCGGTGGGGTCGCTGAAGGTGGTGGGACTGTTTCGGCTGTAGGTGTAGCCGTGCATCTGTTGGGCGTCGGTCAGGTCCATGATCGGGTCGACGCTGACGAACCGGCCCAGGCTCGGGTCGTATTCGCGGGCGCCGACGTGGGTGAGGCCGGTTGAGTCCATGGGCTTGCCGAGGAAGCCCTTGTCGTCGGGCCATTGGCCGTTGGCCTGGGTGGGCTGGGGGCCACGGGCCTCGCCGAACGGCTTCGACTGGCGGCGGGTCGCGGTCAGGGTGGCGGCGTCGAGGGTGCTGTTGGCGGTGCCGTGGTGATCGGACGCCATGTACGTGATGGCCCCGGTCCCGGTGCGCACGACGGTGGTGCCGCCGCCGGTGGGGTAGTAGCGGGTGCCGATGACCGGGCCGGTGTTGTCGGTTTTGGTGGTGAGTTCGTCGCCGCCGAGGTAGAGGGTCGTCTTGCCGTTCTCGCGGCGGATGATGCGGTTGCCGTCGGCGTCGTGGAGGTAGGTGCTCGTGCTTGTCGCGGAGGCGACCGTGGTGAGTTTGTCCTGCTCGTTCCAGGTGAGGGTCTGGAGGTTTGCGTCGGCGCCGGGGCGGGTCTTGGTGTTGCCGTTCGGGTCGTAGGTCAGGCCGGTGGTGACGGCTTCGCGCGTGCCCGTCTTGAGGGTGACCGTGTCCAGGCGGTGGGTGCGGTTCGTGGGTTGGGCGCCCGCGCGGTAGCCGTACTCCGTGGTGACGTTCTTGGTCGGGTCGTCGGTCGCGTCGTGCTCGACGAGTTTGGTGCGGTTGCCGACGACGTCGTAGTCGAAGGTCTGCCAGTACGGGTCCGGGCCGCCGACCGTGGTCGGAGTGGGGGTCTGGGTGGTGCAGGCGCCGAGGCCGGCGGCGCGTGGGAGGGCCGGGGTGTCGGTGCCGGCGGTGTCGGTCCAGGCCTGCTTCAGGCGGCGGGCGCCGTCGTACGTGAAGCACTGGGTGTCGGTGGTGGCGCCGCCGTCGCGAAGGGTCTTGATGGAGGTGACGTCGCCGCTGGGCTTGTAGGTGTAGGAGGTGGCATCCACGATTCGCGGTGTCACTCCTTCCCGCTCCCAAGCCGTCCCCAGCAGGCGGCCGGTCGCCGGGTCCCACGTGTTGGAGAACGCGGCCTGTCGGGGGAACCCGCCCAGGGTCGTGGCGGTGTTGCGGCCGAAGGCGTCGTAGTCGGCGAACTGCAGGTACGGGCTCGGGCCTTCGCCGTTGAGTCCGTTGAGGAGGCCGCCGTCGTTGTAGTAGTAGGACAGGCGTTCGGCGGGGAGGCCGCCATGGGCCTGGAGTTGGGTGTGGATGGGCAGGCCGAGGAGGGGTTCGTACTCGGTGCTCGTCTCGTAGGTCCCGGCGAGTTTGCCCTCGGCGGCGGGAATGGTGACGCGGTTTCCGGTGGGTCGGTAGGTGCCGGGTTCGAAGCCGATGATCTCGGTCGTGTACTTCGCGCCGCTCTTGCCGCCGACGTAACGGGAGGAGCCGTCCGCCTGCCCCTTCGCGTGACGGTCGTAGGTCCAGTCGGCGAGCAGGTTGGTGTCGGCGACGGCGTCCTTGTACAGGCCCGTCTTGCGGCCGAGCGCGTCGTAGGTGTACGCGAGACTCTGGCCGCGGGCATCCGTGGTGCCGGTGACGCGGCCGACGAGGTCGTAGCGCGTGTCGGAGGGGCCCTTGTCGGGGTCCTCGGTGTGGGTCTTGCGGCCGAGGAAGTCGTACGTGTACGTCCAGGTGTTGCCGCCGCCGTCGGTGACGGACTGCAGTTGCTCGCGGGGGTCGTAGGTGTAGGTGATCGTGGTGAAGTCGGTGCCGGTGGGAGTCGGGCCGTTGTACTCGCGCAGTTCCTTCGTCTTCCCGCGGGCGTCGGTCTTCGCCAGGGTCGCGGTGCCGCCCGCGGGCGGGGTGACGCTGGTCTGGTCGGCGCCGGTGTAGGCGGTGGTCGTGCGCCACAGTTCGATGCCCTGGTACGAGGACACCTGCGCGGTGGTGCGGCCCATGCCGTCGTAGTCCACCGAGGTTTGGTTGGTGAGGCTGCCCTCGTCGGGGACGAAGACGGTGGTTTCCGGGCCGGCGTCCGCGTTGTGGTAGGGCGCGGTGGTCCTGGATGGGCGACCCAGGGTGTCGTAGAACGTGTCGCTGATCAAACGATGCCCCGGTTCCGCGGCGGCGGTGGTGCTCTGTGTCTGGCGCTCCTGGAGGAAACTGTTGAGGATCCGGTGGGAAACGCTGTACTGGAAGCCGTCGAACATCAGGCTCCGCGATGTCACCACGGAGGGACCGGTCTTGCTGGGCGCGTACGCGAACTGCAGGTCGGCGTCGTCCGATTTGGAGCGTCCGGGCTTCCAGACCGCGATCAAGCGGCCGAGCGCATCGTATTCCTGTTCCACGACCAGGCCGTTGACGTCCACGGCCTTGACCGGCAGGTTGCGGGCACCGGCGTAGTCGGTGGTGGCGGTCCAACCGGTGGGGCCGGTGACGGCGACGGTGGTGGGCAGGGTTCCGGTCGCCGGCTGGTAGGCCGTCGTGGTGACCTTGTTCTCCGCGTCGGTGGCCTTGGTGACGCGCCCGTAGCCGTCCGACTCCACGGTGGACGTGGTGACCCAGTTCGGGGTGCCGTCACTGCTGTATTCGGTGACCGCCTGGGTCGAGGTGGTATCGCCCACGGCGCCCACGGTCCCCAGTGGTTGGTCGTCGTAGAGGGTGCGCGACCAGGCGTACACGCGGTCCTCGGTCGCGGCGGTGTCGCAGGCACCGCGGACCGAGACGGCTTCGGTGGGCTTGCCGATGATCCACACGCTCGTGTTGTGTGCGTATGTGGTGCGGGTGCAGTACTCGTCGAGGTCGTCCGCCCGGTCGGAGATCTCGGTCGGCAGGCCGTGTTCCGGTTCGAACGTGGTGGTCTTCGAGGTCTCGCGCCACGTTGTGCCGTCGGCGAGGAGGCCGAGGTTGCGGGTCTTCTCGGTCGCGGTGCGGCGGGCCGTCAGCGCGGGCAGGCCGCGGACGCGGTTGTGGGTGGCGGTGACCGCGGAGGAGAACGGCGTGTTGAGCGTCTTGGCGACGATGGTGCCGCCGTCGCCGGTGAACGTCTGGCTCTCGTAGGCGAATCCGGCGTGGTGGTCGGCGTCGACGAGGGTTTCGCCCGTGGAGTCGGTGAGGGTGACGGCGCGCGGGGTGCCGTCCTTCTTGATGTCGGCGTCCATGCCGCGCAGGTAGAACGTGGCCGCCTGGGTGACGGCGTCCGGGGCGACGCCTGTGCGGGTGACGACCTGGCCGTAGCCGCGGAACTGGTTCCAGGTGCGGCGGTCCTTGGACTTGGGCTTGGACGCTTCCTTGTCCTCGGTCAGTTCCGCGTCGTCACGGTGCCACGCGGCGTCGCCCACGTATTCGTAGCGGGTGAGGCGGTCGGGCCCGGAGGAGGCGGTGATGTCGTGTTCGGTGACCTGGGCGACGGTGTACTTGTGGAACCAGTGCAGGACCGGATCGGCGTCCTCGTCGTAGTTCCACCAGGACGGGTAGCACGCCTTGGTGTTGCTGTCCGGGGTGGGCAGCGTGGCCGGGGTGCATTCGGCCGGGTTGTAGGCGACGGTGATCTGGCCGCCGGTCTCGTTGGTCACGCCGGTCAGGCGGCGGCGGTTCATCGGCGGGGCGAGGTCGCCGCCGGCGTCGACGCGGTTGGGCATCAGTTGGCCGGTGAAGTCGACCGAGGGGACGTCGATCTTCTTCGTGCCGTCGTAGGCGGTGCGCGTGATCGACTTGAGCCAAAGCGTCGGGGAGGAGCCGTCGAGGGGGTCCGGGTAGTCCTGGTCGAGGGCGTACTCGTCGACCGTCTGGTACGTCTGGCCGACCAGGGACTGGGTGATGATCTTCGTCAGGCGGCGCGTGGAGAAGAACGTCTGGCCGTACTGTTCGCACGTACCGGTGGTCGCGCACTGCTTGTCGACGGGGACGTCGGGCCATTTCGCGGCGTTGGCCTTGGTCATCTTGGCCGGGGCGCAGTCGAAGCCGTCCTTCTGCAGACAGCGCTCCGCAGTGTCGAAGACGACCTGGGCGGTGGGCTTGCCGGTGTCGGTCTTCTTCGAGCCGTAGGTGATCTTGGCGAGGGTGCCGCCGCGGGTGTATTCGGTCAGGGTGCCGGAGCCGACCAGCACCGCGCCGCGGGTGTAGCGGTTCTTCTCGGCGTTGTACCAGTAGGTGACCATGCCGCCGCGCGGGTCCACGACGTAGTCGAGGTTCCAGCGCCAGGCCTGCTGGCACCAGGACGCGTCGAAACCGGACGCCTTGTTGCAGGGCTCGCCGGTGTTGTTGCCGTACACCGGGGAGGACCAGGTCGAGTTCGTCGCGGGGTCGGTGTTGTCACCGCCGGGCTTGTGGCCGACGCCGAAATAGTACTGGACGCCGTCGCCGGTCGTCAGTTTCCAGTGCTCGCCGTCGTCGTCGCCGTTGACGGCGCCGGTCAGAGGTTCGATGCGCGAGTCGGCGTCGTCCTGCAGGCGCCACTTCGTCTTGTCGGTGTCGTCTTGGAGCAGGGTCGAGGACTTGCCGTTAAGGGACAGGGTCAGGGAGTTGAGCGGGGACCAGCAGCGCTCCCCCGACTTGTCACGACCGTCCCTGGAGCACGACTGGTAGGAGCGCTCGACGAAGCCGGGCGAGTACTCCCAGCCCTCGCCGACCCAGGACGCCTGGTTATTCGTGGAGGTCGTCCGCCCATCGACGCTTCCCGAGTCGTAGGTCAGGTTCACCGTCGGGGCGGTGCCGCCGAGCGCGGGCGGCACACCGATGGGATAAGTCCAGTTCATCGAGCCGGCGTTGCCGCCCGCCGACCATTGGCCGGACGGGGAAAGCGAGGTCGCCTTGTAGTCACCGGAAGGGCCCGACGCCGTCGCTGTGGCCGCCAGCACCATCGCGCCGTTCGCCGAACCGGCGGTCGGCGCGTTGCCTGCCGGGAGGTCGACGTCGGCGCTCACGCGGCGCTTGGCGCGGTCGTTGCGGGTTCCGGTGACCGGGGTCTTGACGCGGCACTCGGGCAGGGCGGGCGTGGTCAGGGCGCAGGCGGGCATGGCGACCAGGGTCAGGCGGGAGGACCAGTCGGCGCCGAACGCGTCCTTGAACGTGGTGTAGTCCACCCCGACGCTCACTCGGCCGGTGCCGGTGCCGGTGTCGCCGTCGGCGCGGCGGACCGAGAGCAGGACGCCGTCGACGCCGGCGTTCTCGGCTGCGGCGTGGTCGGCCACGGTGACCTTGACCCGGGGCGCGGCGGCGGGCGTCGTGCCGGTGGCGGCGAGGGCTCCGGTGCGCAGTGGGCCGGGGGGCGTGGTGGCGGGGGTGGTGATCCAGATCGGGGTGCCCGGGGCGTTGCCGCCGGCGGGGGCCGCGAGAAGGGCGGAGCCGCCGCGCGCGACGAAGGGGGAGGCGGGGGCCGCGAGGGTCTCGGTCTCGGCGACTTTGGGCCAGGTCGTCTTGGCGGGCTTCCAGGTGGGGTGGCCGTCACCGGTCAGCGGGGCCGTCTTGGGCTGGGTCGCCTTCTTGCCGTGGATCGAGGGTGTCGTGGCGGGCTTGCTAGGGGCGAACCTGTTCGCGTCAGGGGTGTTCCTGATCCACGGAACCGCTTGAGCAGGGGCCACCGTGGCGGTCATGGCCAAGACCGTGGCGCCTACGACGGCCAATCGCGCCGCGCGCGTTCCTCGTCCCCATCGGGGCTTGAATCCCCATGACCGACCACGCACGACGAACCCCCAGCAGAGCAGGAAAGACCCCGCCCCCGAGCAGGGGACAGATCATGGACCGAGCGCACCGTACGAGTCGAAGTCCCCTGTCGGCAACGGCAGTTCCCGGCCATGGAGTGATGTCCGTCACTACAACTTTCGGGGTGGTCCGGGCGTCCGCGAAGGCAGCGAATAACCCGTTGTCGCCCACACGGGGACAAGCGGGCATCACATCGGGATCACGTAGAGCCTTGTCGACATCATGACCGTTGGGTGTGAACTGGGTCACCGTTCAAAGTCGTTGCCGGTGTCGGCGCCAACCCGTAGGTTCCGTGCGCCCATGCGTACGCGCCGTGACGTGCCGCGCGCCCATCCACCCCGGGAGCCATCCCCTATGAGGCAACCGCCTCCCCGCACCCGACCGCGGCTCGCCGCGGCGGTGTGCGGACTCCTCACCGGCGCACTCGCGTGCACCCTCCTCACCTCACCCGCCCTCGCCGCGGCCGCGCCCCACAACCGCACCGACACACCGCCGAGCGCGGGGACACCGGCCGCCCTTGAGGCCGCGCAGACGTCCGCGATCGAGCAGGCCAAGCGCACGGGGCAGCCCGTGGCCGTGCCGGAGTCCACGACGACGACGGACACCGTCACCGCCCAGCCGAACGGAACG
This sequence comes from Embleya sp. NBC_00896, assembly GCF_045207785.1. Classification (NCBI taxonomy): domain Bacteria; kingdom Bacillati; phylum Actinomycetota; class Actinomycetes; order Kitasatosporales; family Streptomycetaceae; genus Embleya; species Embleya sp. NBC_00896. The sequence continues at coordinate 2,994,942 of NZ_CP108777.1, read as the reverse complement.
CTGACGCTCAAGCGCACCGTCGAGCCCTCCCGGACGAAGAAGACCGGGGCCTGGCGCGAGCTCGACCCCACGCTCGCCCGGGCCTCTGACGGGACCGTGCGCCCTACGAGCACCACCGCCGACCTGGCCTTCGGCGGAGGCGGCACGAATCTGCTCGCGTCGATGACCCACGACGGGCACAAGCTCGCCTTCACCTGGCCCACCGCACTCCCCCAGCCGGTCCTCGGCGGGAAGGGCGCGCTCTATCCGTCCGTACTGCCCGACGTCGACCTCAAGGTCACCGCGACCGAACAGGGCGGGTTCTCGCACACCCTGATCGTCAAGAACGCGCAGGCGGCGAGCAATCCCCAACTCGCCACGCTCAGGCTCGGGATGACCACCGACGGCGTCACCGTCACCGAGGCCGCCGACGGCTCCCTGGCCGCCACCGCGGCGGACGGGTCGGTCGCGTTCCGCGCGGGCGCGCCGATCATGTGGGACTCGCGCACCACGCCGAAGCCGAGCGCGAGCAGGTCCGGGTCCGCGCCTTCGGGCACCGACGCGGCCGCCGCCGGGGCGATACCCGAGAGTGAACTCGTGTCCACGGCCGACGCACCGGGGGCTCTCGCCACGACCGCGCCCGTGGACACCACGCTGACGGCGGGGGCTCTCACGCTGGCCGCCGACCGGGGCGTGCTCGCCTCGCCGGACACGGTGTTCCCCCTCTACATCGATCCGGGCTGGGCTCCGATCCAGAAGTCGAACGCCGGAAAGTGGAACTGGGTCTGGAACGCGCATCCCGACACGCCCGGTTTCACCAGCCAGACGTACAAGCCCGGGGTCGGCTATCAGGGCTTCGAGCCCGAGAAGGGCATCGAGCGGACGTACTACAGCGTCGCGCTCAACCTGCCCGGCCGGCAGATCCTGGACGCCAAGTTCTACGCCACCCAGGTCACCTCCTCCGCGTGGGACTGCGCGAACACCGCCACCCACCCCGTGTATCTGCACCAGGTCACCAACACGCTCACCGAGCAGACCACCTGGAACACCAAGCCCGGCGACTGGGGACTGTGGTCCACCGCCCAGGTCCCCAACTCCAACACCACCGGCCAATGCGGCACCCGCCTGGCCGACTTCTCCATCACCCCGCAGGTCGCCGAACGCGCCGACGAGGAGATCCTCACCTTCGGGCTCTTCGGCAACGAGAGCAACGCCTCCGCGTTCAAGCGCTTCTCCAAGGTCGCGGCCGACACCTACCTCACCGTCACCTACAACACCAAGCCCGACAACCCCTCCAACCTGCGGATGACGCCCGAACCGGTCAACGGCGACGGAGGCGACAACTGCGGCTACATCGGCGCCCACAACGGGGTGACCCTGTACGCCACCCTCGGCGACGCGGACGACGAGCAGACCCTGGACGCGCAGTTCCACGTCCGCGAGGTCGGCAACGGCAACCCCCTGGTGTGGGACAGCGGCTGGATATCCGACGGCCCCAACGGCCACGAGGCCCCGGCCCAAGTCCCGGCCGGCGTCTTCCAGAACGCGAAGACCTACACCTGGGGCGTCCACAGCGGCGATCACAACACCGACTCCGAATCCGACTGGGTCGACGGGTGCACCTTCACCATCGACAAGACAGCGCCCGCGCCCCCGACCATCACCAGCACCGACTTCCCCGTGAACGGGAGCGGGAAGCCCGTCGGCGAGAGCGGCACCTTCACGGTCACCACCACCGCCGCCACCGACACCCAGTCCGGCGTCGACGCCATCGAATACTCCCTCGACGCCACCATCCCCGTGGGCGGCGCCCCACGCGCCACCAAGACGAGCGAGGCCGGCGGCGTCACCACCTGGACGATCACCGGCCTGAGCATCTCCGACTGGCGCACCCACCGCCTGTACGCGCAGACCGTCGACCGCGCCACGAACCGCTCACTGCCGGCCGTCTACGAGTTCTACGTCGCCAGCGATCCCACCCGCACCGTCGAGCTCGGCGACATCACCGGCGACCACCGCCCCGACCTGGTCACCGTCGACGACAGCGGCACGCTGCGCATGTACGGCTCAGACACCGACCCCGCCACCGGCGGAAAGGTCGTCTCCCCCGCCCTGCACGGCCCCGCGATCGCCGCCGGGAAATCCACCTGGTCCGGGGCGCTGGTCACCCACCGCGGCGGCGCGGGCCTCCCGCGGGACAACCTCTTCGCCTACGGCAACGAACGCCTGTACCTCTACCTCAACAACGGCGCCGACACCAACGGCTACTACTTCACCGCAGGCGCCCGCCGCAAGACGATCCTGCGTCCCTCCGTCAACCTGTGCGTGGACCCGACGGCACCGCTGACCAAGTGCGCCACCACCACCTACGCTCCCGACTGGAAACAGGTCAAGCAGATCCTGGCCACCGGCAACGTCGACCCCAAGGTCGACGGGACGGACGCCTCCCGTCTGGATCTGCTCACCGTCGAGCGCAACGACACCGACCCCGCGAACCCGATCACCCGGCTGTGGCTCTTCCACGGCGACAACGGCAACGGCCTCGAACGAGCCACACTCCTGGGAACCACGGGATGGGACAAGCTCGACCTCATCGCCCCCGGCGACGTCACCGGCGACGGCCTGCCCGACCTGTGGGCCCGCGACCGCGACACCGGACTCCTCTACCAATACGCCTCCAAGCGCAACCCCGACAACAGCGTCGACGTCGCCGCCCTGGGCAACCACGCCACCCGCACCCTCCTGGGCACCGGCACAGGCGTACACATCGACAAGACCGCCTACCCCGAACTGCGTTCCGAAGGCGACCTCGACGGCGACGGCAAGGTCGACCTGTGGGCCCGCGCCGGCGACGGCCGCCTCTACCTCTTCCTCGGCAAGACCCCCGACCTCGACGGCAGCGCCTTCTCCCCCGCCACCCTCATCAGCGACACCCTCACGCCCTGGACCGAATGCCACGACGTGACCTCCGGCACCAACCCCGCCACCACGATCGCGCTGTGCGGACCCATCTGGGCCAAATACAACCTGCTCCGCACCGCCAACGCGATCGGCCTGCCCCTGACCGGCGTCCTGAGCGAACCCGACAGCGTCGGCAAGTACGCGAACTTCCAGCACAGCACCGGCGGCACCACCGCACACGCGTCCATCCACTGGACACCCGACACCGGCGCCTGGTCCATCGAAGGCGACATCCGCGAGAAGTGGCTCGCCGACGGCGGCACCGCCGGTCCCCTGGGCTACCCCGTCTCCGACGTGAGCCAGGTCAAGGACGGCGCCGGCACCCCGATCGGCTACATCTCCCACCTCACCGGCACCCCCTCCACCGGGGCCGCCGCCATCACCGACGGCAACAACACCGGCGTCCACGAACTCCACGGCAACATCCACGCCCGCTGGCAGGCCACCGGAGGCGTCCGCGGACCCCTCGGATTCCCCTCCACCGACGAAACGCCCACCCCGGGCGGAGGCGGCCTCTACAACCACTTCCGCACCCCCGGCGCCGACACCGACACCGGATCCGTGTACTTCAGCTGGGACACCGGGACCTGGGCGCTGTACGGCGCCATCCGCGAACGCTGGGCAGCCCTGGGATACGAGAACGGCTACCTCGGATACCCCACCGGCAACGAGTACGACTTCCTCGGCGGCCGCCGCCAGGACTTCCAGCACGGCTACGTCCACTGGATCCCCGGCACCACCACCGACACCCCCTACGCACCCCACCGTGACATCGCCACCGCCGACCTCACCGGCGACGGCCGCACCGACGTCGTCACCATCGACGACAGCGGCTCGCTGTGGCTGCACGCCACCAACCCCGACGGCACCCTCAGGCCCCCCACGGGGCTGTGGCCCGACGCCGGGTGGCAGGGCATGGCCGCCATCACCGCCGGCAACTTCAACGGCGACGCCCACGACGACCTCGTCGGCCTCAGCATGAACGGCTACCTGTGGCTGTACGCCGGCCACGGCGACGGCACCCTCGCCCCCGGCGTCCCCCTGTGGCCCGACAACGGCTGGCAAGGCATGGGCGCCATCACCGGCGGCGACTTCAACAACGACGGCAAAAGCGACATCGCCGCCATCTGGGACGACGGCAGCCTCATGCTCTACCCCGGCGACGGCAACACCCACCTCGGCCCCGCCATCTCCATGTGGCCCGACCAAACCTGGAAGGGCATGCGCCTGACCGCCGGAGGCGACTTCAACACCGACGGCAAAGCCGACCTCGTCGCCGTCAGCGGCGCCGGAAACCTCTACCTCTACACCGGACGCGGCACCACCACCAACGGCGCCGCCCTCAACCCCGCCATCCCCCTATGGCCCAACAACAGCTGGAGCACCATCCGCGACATCACCGCCGGCAACCTCGACGACAACCCCCACGCCGACCTCATCGCCATCTGGGACGACGGCACCCTCCACACCTACCCCAACCTCACCCCATAACGGCTCAAGCCTGTAGCGACACCACCTCACACCGCGGCCCCTCACCCACACCGGGTGCGGGGCCGCGGTACGACCACCGACAAACGACGAACAGCTGTGTGGGGGCTGCCGACACCGGGGCGGCCACGCGCACACCGACCACCGGCGCGGAAACGGCCGAGCATGTCCACGCACCGCAGAACGCGGCAGCCGGACGAGACAGCAAGCACGGGCGAAACCGCAGACCCTTGAGGACACCCCCCGAGGACACCGAACGCCGGCGGCCCCGACCACGACGCGCCGGCCCCGCGGCCGGTCGGCTCCTCCATCGCGTTCGTCGTCGACAAGGACAGGCAGCTCGTCCTGATCCCGGACCGGTTCGCAAATGTAGGGCGGAGTTCGGATCGGCCAACCGTCCCAGTCACGGGGACAGACGGACCACCTACCGGCCCCCCCAATCCCCACCAGGCGCAGCGACTGTCGCGGCGTCGGCTGCATCGACGCTCTCATGCCCCGGCCGGCCGACCGGGCCTGCGTCCCCGTGCGCGCCTCGCGCTTCTTCGGGCCGATCACCCCACCGGCGAGGCCCTGTTGGTCGGGCCGTAGTCTCTGGCGGTCTCCCGTCGCCGACGCCGCGCCCTCGGGGCGCGGGGGGCGCGAGCGATCGGGAGGGGTCCTGTTGCCGAACTGCTCGGCGCTCGCGCCGTCCCGGGAGTGTTCATGCGCGGAGTTGTCTTGCCTGTCGCGTTGATTGTGACAGCGTGTCTGGCCGGTTGTTCGTCGACCCGTTCGGATGATGTCGCGTCGTCCGACGGTGCCAGGCCCACGGCCTCGGGGCAGCATCCGACGGCCGCCGGTGCCCCGTCCGTGGCCACCTCTGCGGGGGCGACCGCGAACCCGCCGTCCGGCATGGCGACGGGCTCGACGACCCAGGCGCGTGATACCCCGGCCGGAAGTCTCCGGAAGGCCCTCGAAACCGTGCGGGCCGCACGCTCGTTCCGGCTGGTCGTCACCGTCCGGCGGCCGGGCGAACCCACCCACGTCGAGGACAACCGCATCGTCCGCGGCGCGGGCGCCCGCATCAAGAAGGCCGACGGGGACACCGTCACGGAGGAGACGGTGTACATCGGCGGCAACGTCTACCGACGCGCGAACACGGGAACATGGGAACAGGGCACGGTCCGAGAGGATTCCGAGCCCGCGAGCAACCTGCTCTACCGGAACACGTCCTCCCTGCTCGGGGAACTGTACGACGCCACGGCCGAGCCGGACCACTTCACCTCGATCGAGCCGCTGACCATCGACGGAACGGCATGCGTCGCACTGGCCGAACCCGACGGCACCCGCATCTACCTCACACCCGGCGAACACGCCCACCCGCGCCGCCTCGTAGTGAACTCGAGCGGCGCCACCGTCATCTGGGACTTCACCGAACTCGACACCCACATCGACCTCACCCCACCGACCCCCACCCACCCCACGACCCCACGGTGACGACGGCGAACACCTCGGCTGCCTTCGTAACTCCACGGGCAGCGCATAGGCCGGAGAGGGCCGGCAAGTCGTCGAACGGGTCTGCGTCGTGTCCACGGACGTGGCGAACTCGCACCGCCGGGCCGCGCAGCCGGATCAGGTTCGGGCATCGCCGGACCCGGTGGGCGAGGCGGCGTGCCACCATGTCGCTGCGAGACGCCCACGCACCCGCCTGGCGCGCGTGGGCCGAATCCTCCGGGTGAAACCCGCAGCCCGACCGAGTACCGGAAACCGCGTTCGGGAGGACGTCACCTCCGCCGACGAAAACCGCGGCGGGTCAGGTCGTACCCGCCACCGTCATCCCCGAACTGCTCGCCGACGACACCGAGAACTTCCCCCCGTAAGCGCACCGCACGCCCCACCACGACACGGCCGTTCACGAGCTGGGATGACCTGCAGACATGAGTCGAAGGTCAGTTCGGTTTCCCGCGAGCGGAATGATCGTTACCCGTAGGGGCGAGGCGTCGGGGATCGGCCTCGCCTCTGAGCGTGACTACGGGCTCGGCTCGGCCTCGCCGAGGGAGGCGATCGTGGATATCAGCTCGTGGAGCGTCGTGACCGTGGCCATGGGGAGTTCGTCGAGTTCCCCGCGGTCGAGCGCGACCGCGTAGATCGTCTCCAGCGTTGCGGCCAGTGGACGCAGGTCGTCACGTACCGGTCCGGGGTCCAGTGATTCCACGGTGTACTCGATGTCGTCGACGAGCCGACGGAGGGAAATCTTTCCCTCTCGGAACTCGGCCACGCTCTCCCGGATGTAGCCCAAGCGCGCCTGATGTGTCGCCACTTCACGGTTCTTCGGTCTCGTGATCGTCCGGGCGGTTCGGTCCGGACACGCTCACGATATGTCTCGGAGCCTGCCGTTTCCGGGCCGGCTGACCGCAGGACCGGGCCCTGAACATGCCGTCTTGTCTGAGGGTAGGGCAGGGGATGGCAGCCGCAGCATGCCCGGACGTTGACGTCGGGGCACGGCTGGATCGTCGCGGAGTTCCTCGACGTCGGGCACAGCCGTTCGCTCCCGTGGGCGCGACGTCCCGACGCCGCCGCCCTGCTCGCCGCGCGATCCAGCACCTGATCACCACTCACCTGGTCGATGAGGACGGCGACGCTGCCATTGCGCCGCGTTCCAGACCACGCACCGGCCCGCGAATCCGTTCGGCGCGCCGCTGTGGACGCTGGGCGGCAACCACCGCTTCGCCCTTGCCGTTCCGAGGGCGGCCGGTGCGTCACCGGCGTGGTGACGACCGTTGTCTGGGCGGACCAAAACAAGGACCTCGTCACGCCGGCGGCCGACAGCCAAGGCGGCAACGAAGTAACGGGACGGGACACACTACGCGAACGCCGAGCCCCGGACCCGGCAGCGCGGAGTGGCTGCGTTTGGTGGCTGGTGATTGGACAGGTGGGAGGGGGTGCCGGCATGATCCCGAGGTTGTCAGTGCTACGACCGGGATGGGCATGGAGCCTCTGCAGTACGACGATCCTCGTCGGGTCGGGCCTTTCCATCTTGTGGGACGTCTGGGCGCCGGCGGCATGGGCCGAGTGTATCTGGGGCGCGAGCCCGGCGGGCGGGCCGTTGCGGTCAAGGTCGTACGGTCGGACGTGCTCGATGAAGAAGGCATCTTCCGCCGCCGTTTCGCCCGCGAGATCGCGGCCGCGCGGGCGGTCCGCAGTCCGTTCACGGTGCCGGTGGTGGCGGCGGATCCGGAGGCGGGTACACCGTGGCTGGCCAGCGCGTACCTGCCCGGTGTCACGCTCGCGCAGGCGGTCGCCGCGCACGGGGCCCTGCCGGTGCGGACGCTGCGGCATCTCGCGGGCGGGATCGCGGTCGCCCTCGACGACATTCACGGCGCGGGGCTGGTGCACCGCGATCTGAAGCCGTCGAACGTGCTGCTGACGGTGGACGGCCCCCGGGTGATCGACTTCGGCATCGCACTGCTGTCCGGCGCGACCACGCTCACGCGCACCGAGCAGACCGTGGGATCGCTCGGGTTCATGTCGCCCGAGCAGTTCGAGAGTGCCGATGTCGGGCCGGCGAGCGACGTCTTCTCGTGCGGCGTCGTCCTGGCGTACGCGGCATCCGCCCGGCTGCCCTTCGGGGAGGGACCACTCGCGGTCCTAGTCGCCAACATCACCATGCGGGACCCGGATCTCGAAGGCGTACCGGGGGAGTTCACGGAACTGGTCCGGGCCTGCCTGGCCAAACGACCCGAGGACCGGCCGAGCCCGCGCGAGCTTCTGGCAGGGCTGGACAACTGGGCCGAGGCGACACGGGAACATCTCGACGAGGCATGGCTGCCCGGCGACGTCGTCCACCACATGGTGCGCATCGCCACGAGCGTGCTGGGTGCGGACGGGGCGACCGCCCCCGTCGCATCGGGCACCGCGACGAACTCCAACCCTTGGCTGCGCGCCGCCGCAGACCTACGCTTGCCCACCGCCGACGTCCCGGCCGACAGTGGCCGCCACCCGAGGATTCCGCCGCCGCCGCGGAACGCGACCCCGACCGGCCACGGTCACGGCCCGCAACCAGGGCACGCCCCGGAACCGGCCGACCGGATCATCAGCCGCGAGGGCGGTTTCGTCGTCGGCGCGCTGAGCCGGGTACGGAGTCGCCGCGGCGTCCTCGCCGGCTGCGTCGCGGTGGCCGCCGCCGCGGCTTTGTGCGTTTTCGCGGTACTCAGGACAAACGACGCCGCGACGAATCACCCTTCAACGAACGCCGGGCCATTCACAGGCCCGACGCAACTGCCGACCGGCGCACCCTCGGAAACCGGCACGCCGATGGAACAAATGGCCAAGACCCTGGACCGGCTGCTGCCGCCGGGCACCGGCCGTGTGGAGATCGACCCCCTGGGCAACGCTTATGCGAACACCCACGCCTTCGTGATCATCGCGGACGAACACCAATTCCACGTGATGCTCCGGCTCGACACCAAACGGGAACGCCCGGCACCGGACGACGTCAAGTGCGACAACACCGCGACGCCGGCCGACCCCCATCGGGCTCCCTGCGTGACCGGGGTGCTGCCCACCGGGGAGAAGGCCAGGGTGTACCGCATGGAGGGATCCAGCGCCGATATCGCCGTCCACGACATCCCGCATGTGTATCTGTGGCATAACGACCGCGATATAGAACTGTCGATCTGGCCGGACGCCCGGACCCCGAAAGTGGTCCCGGTCCCGCTGTCCGACCAGCAACTCCTGGCCATGGTCGGAGACGCCACATTCCTCTCCCTCACCCAAAAGATCCCCAACAAGACAGCAGACGAGGACTCCTGACGAGCTCGTGCACGGTTGGCGGTGACGCGTCGAGTACTGCGGTCCGGTCGGTTTCACATCTGCCCGGCGCGATCGGTCGTTGCTGGTGGGAGAGCAGGCCGGCGACGGCTTGGATCATGTCTCTGCCACGTTCGCGACGGCCGAGGTGTCGGGCGAGTGACCGCCGGTTCCTCAGGTGTGCGATGCCGTCTCGACCGGTATCCGGCGTGAAAGAGCGTTTTGTCCTGCGGATCGTGTTTGCTTCCGGGTTCAGGTGCCGCGCCAGTTCGGGGTCGATTCGCGGGTGAGTCGTCGGCTCACGAGGTCGATCATCGTCCGTCATGCCCTGGTGTGGTTGGAGCGCGGTGAGACGCCACCGGTCCGCATCGCGGTTGTGCCGCTTCAGAGCACGCCTTACAGCTCGTCCGAGATGACTCAACTCCATGCGTGGGCAGGGATGTTGCCGGGCCGACGCCGTCTGGACGCGCTTGCGTTGATGGCGTTGGCCGCCGGCTGCGGAGTTCCGCACGACATGGATCGTCGAGTTGATGCGTGATCACATCGACCCGGTCGTGATCGCGTACGCGGCCGGGATGACGTCGACGGCGGCACTGGGCCCGCTACCAACGCTTCGTCCCACCCATGGAACCCGCCCGCCGGACGGCCCTGTTGCAAGGGCACCGTCCGTGATAGGCCGCCCGCGCGACGCGGGCAGGGCCAAGCGGCTTCGCCCCGCACCGTGTTCCGACGCCCCGAGACGAGTACCGGACTCCAAGGTCGGCCAGTTCCTGGCGCTGCTGGAGCGCTCCGAAGTCCCCGGCTTCCTCGACGAGTTGTCGCGGGGACGGCCGGGACCGTCCGGGATCCGGCCGCGGACCGTCTTGGTCGGTCTCATGTTGGCGGCCCACTACACCGGACGCGCCACCGTCGCCGACGCCTGGTGGATCCTCGACTTCTGCCTCGGCCCAAGGCCCGCGAATGGCTGGGACTGCCCGAGCACACACCGCACGACGCCCACACGAGGATCGCGGCGAGCCGCAGGCTCTACCGGGCCCTGGACCGCGTCACCACCGCGGGCGCCGCGAGCGCCCGCCACCGTTCGCGACCCCGCCTCGCGCCCGACGGCGGCTCTCGACCTGAGCGACCGGCGACAACGGGCGGCCCACCCGGCCGCCCGCCCCACCGTGGTCCTCCCCGAGAGCGAAAGCGCGCGGCCACCCGCAATCGAGGGTCTGCCGACGATCTGCCGGCAGACCACGATGACGGTCCACGCGGACGCCGCCATCCCCAAATACCGGCAGGACTTTCCCTACCTCTCGCCGACCTGGGACGCCACCTACAAACCGATCCGCAGCCACAACGAAGGCATGAACGGGCAGCTCAAAGGCGTCCGCATCGACATCGGGAACAAGAAACACCGGCCCGTGCGCGGACGCGTCGCCCAGCACCTCCTGGTCGCGATCCTGCTGATGATCGCCAACCTCGACACGCTCGGCCGTTGGCTCGACCGGAACACCGATCCGACGGACCTCGACCACCACCACCACGACGACGCGATGAACACGGGACGACCCGACTGGGCCCTACTCGTCGACGGCAGACCACCGCCACACATCGACTGACCCGGCCCACGAACCACACACCGGCGACCAGCCCCGACGCCCACCGGCCTCAAGGTCCACACGCACGCCCGCGACAGCGGCACGAACAACGCCAGCACCCACGAGCACCCGCCCCAGCCGGTCTCGGAGCCCTCAACAAGCCCCTGAACGCCGAAATCCCGCCCACCCTCACGGGCTGAACGGGATCTCGTCAATTCAACTCAGGCCATCTCAAGAACGGCCCACGACACAGGCCCCGGTGGATCGCGTCCTGAACCGGCGGCGCACAGCGTTCGGCGCAGGGGCCTGCGGGTCACGTACAGGGGCGCCCTCGCCGTCGCGGCCACTCCCGACAGGTCCCGGCGCCTCCGTCACGGACCCGGGCCACGACGCGACGCCCCGGGGACCCCTGTCCTTCGGCTCCGACCACTTGTGAGTACGGGCCCGCCAACCGCCTCCACAGCCGGAGCAAACGACCTCAAACGGTCAAATCGCCACACGCCGTGGACCGGGTCGAACCCCGCCACATGGTCGACTCGCTCCGGCGGTTTTTGACCAAGGCGCCACCGCTGCGACAGGGCCGACAACTCGACGGTCACCATGGCCCCGGAGACGGTGCCGACGACACCGATCCAGTGAGGGCTCTCACCGATCAGGTGCTCCATCGCCGCACCGTCCGGCTCCGGCACTCGCACCGAGGAAACGCCACCGACATCGGTCAGCGCGGAACCGACCAGCAGGGCCAACAGCCGACCCAGGATCGATGCCGGCAGGGCCGGATCCGTCGACTCGATCGCCACATGGCAGTCGTCGTGCCCGGAAAACCAGAGCCGCGAGCCTTCGAGACCCGGCAGGACCGGCTCGCCGCCGGCGGCGGTGCCGACAACCAGAGCGATCTCGTCGAGCTGCGCCGGAGTCGGCACCGTCGGAACGTCGACCAGCGACAGCTCGTAGGGCGACCAGCTCCCGTCCAGGAGTCGGGGCAGGCACTCTCGGCGCAGCACCAGAAGCTCCTCGCCGAGCCCGCAGGTACCGGAGGCCCACTTGCCGAGTCGGTGGACTGTGCAGTCGACCCCCTGCTCCGCCGCGATCAGGGACGGCCGCCGTTGCCGGAAGTCCTCGTGCAGGAAGCTGTTCGTCGCCAGATCCACGACGACGACCGTGTCGTGTGCCTTGCGGACGAGTACATCCACCAACTCGCCGACCTGAGCCGCCGCCGCGTCGACCATCCACGACCCGTCGGCCTCACGGACGCTCAAGCTCAACGGGAAGGACAGGCTCTGCAGCCCGACACCGTTGACGCTGAAGGCCCCGTGGCGCTCCACTTCGATCACTACCGCATCCCCCGCAAGCACCGCACGCCTCTCCGAACCGGAACCCCGGGGCGCGGATGGCATCTGACGTGGCGCGCCCCCGGGCTCCGCCGCCGGGCACGGGTCGGGGAAGTGCGACGGCCCATCCCGCGCGGATCACTCCGCGGACCACCGTCGTACACGCTCACGAGCCACCCGGCGACACGCGCCACACGACTTCGGCCACGGCCACACGCGGACCGGCCGCGGCTTCCAGTAGTGCCGGTAGGCGGCCACCGACCCGGCATCCATTCCACACAGCGTCGTGGCACCGTCGTGTGCGTGCTCCACCCGGGCCGACCGCAACGGATGTTCCGCGGGCACCGAACACGCGGCCCACCGCTGCCCGATCACCGGCAACGGCGGACGACGGAACCCGCCCCCCCTCCAGACACACGTACGACGCGTCGCAGAAGCCACACCCCACGACGAGGAGTACCGGCCTGCCGTCCCGCCCGAGCGGCGCTCCACCCACGGGAAGATCCGCATCGCACATGTCACACCGAGACATCCTCACGCTTCCCGTGAACAAGGTCCGAACCACTCGACACCGCGCAAAACCTACAACATCCCCGGCATCCACTCCCGAGCCCGCGCAGCGGGCACAGCCGCAGAACGATCAGAACGGAGGGTCGTCCGCGCATCCGCCGGCCCAGGGATCGACGGGGACGTCGTCGGAAGTCGTCAGGTCCGACGGGTCGTGCCCCCACGCCCGCAGGCCCCGGATCGCCTGACGCCGGTGGGCGGGGTCGCCGCCGGCGGCAAGGAGTTCGCGGGCGAGCGGGACCAGTTCGAGGCGGTGCCCGGCCAGGGCCGGGTCCTCCACCAGGGAAACGGCGACGGCAAGCGCGGCATCGCGCACGTCCTGGTCGCCGTCGCGCAGGAACACGGCCACCGCGCGGAAGAACACCGGGCGCAGGGCCCGCAAGGCCTCCGACTCGGGGTGGGTTTCGGAGCCGAATCGGCGGATGGCCTCCACGCACGCGTCGTCGACGTCGAGCGCGAGGGAGCACAGCCAGTCCAACAACGCCGCACGGAACGGGAGTTCGCGCGACTCGGGTGGCCGACCTCGTTCGAGGTCGTACGCGCCGACCGCGAGGGTGCGCGGGTCGGACAGGATCGAGGCGACGTACAGGGCCGCGGGTGGCGTGGCGGGGTAGACGCTGTTCTGGTGGCGAACCGGCTCCAGACCACGCTCCAAGGCCTCGGCACGGATCGCGGGATCGGGATCCAGAAGCGCGACCAACGCAGCGGGAATGTCCTCGGCGGAGCCCCTGGCGTCGTCCAGAGCCGCCCAGTCGGTGCCGCACAGCAGCGCCTCGGGCTCGGGCAGGCAGGCCGCGATCGACCGGTCCGGGTGGTCACTTCCGATGGTCACCGACAGGCCCGCTCCGCGGCCCCACCACCACACCCAACGGGCCGAACCGGCATCGACCCGCAGCCGCATCGACTCAGCCCTCGGCCAGCCACCATAGCCCGCCTTGGACATCACCGAGAAAGCCCCGGCAAGCAGCCTGAACGCCTTTCTGCGGCCCTCATGCATGATCCCGCGACCAACCCACCATCGGGCCGGCCGACACCACACAACGCACTCCCCGGCACCGACGCCCCGACCACAACCGAGCCCGAAAGTCGTGAGGAAAACAGGACAGGAAAAATCGACAGGAAACCGAGAGGCACCGCACGAACCGCCGCACCCGCGACACCGGTTCGGCTTCAACCGCGCCAAGACCCGCCGACCGGGCGTTCCAGGCCTCACCCGCCGGGGCAGCCGTCGGCAAGGACGCGGGGCAGGAATGACACGAACGGCCGCCGAGCACGGTTCCGAGCACGAACACACAGCCCGCCACAGGGAATTCTCAATCGCGTTGCACGGCCTTCTCAAACCCTGCGACACCGCAGGTCAACCGACCCATCGCCGAAAGGCACGCCCACCACCACAGCCCGAAATCCCAGGTCGCCAAGCACAGGCCAACATTCCCAATCGGCGCCGCACCCCAGGCCAGAGCACCGCACCCCGAACCCGCCATTGAGAAGGCGCAGCCGATAGCGCAACGCCCCGGGCAGGGGCGGGGCCGCCGCAGGAGTGGGAGCCCGAGGAATTGGTTCCCCTTCCGGGCGTTGCCCAGGAGGACCGAGGGCGGTCGCGGAACTCCACAGACGAGGCGACCCCGACCGGAGCGCCTGCGCCATCCGAGTCCCGAAACGGGCTTACAGCCCCCGCCAGTTCGTGAACACGTGCCGCTCGTTCGCCTCGAACCCGGCGCTGAACGGATTCACCTCGCCGGTCAGGACCGCCATGAGGAACGACGCCATACCGCCGTCGAAGACCGGCCAGCGGTTCGTCCCGTACGGTGCCTGCCTCCGGAAGACGACCACCCGCCAGTCGTCGGGAGCGCCCTCGCACAGCCAGAACGCCACATCGCCGTGCATCGAGTCCACGAAGGGCAGCAATGGCGGAAGGTCACCCCCCGCCCCGAGGGCGCGGAAGTCCTCGTCCTGGTCCGGGTCCGGGAGAGCGGGATTGATTCTGTCCAAGACGTCCCCGTACGGCGACCCTGGGGCCGGAGGCGTCTTGACGGACAGGTACTCGTCGATCTCGCCGCCGCCGTACGTCTCCACGAACTCGCGGTAGTCGTCCGGGAATCGCAGGAGTGTCTCCCGCTCGATCGCTCCCCAGTCCACGGCGTCGCCCCCGGAGACGGGCGGTGGCAGCAACAGCCGCCGCAGCCGAGCAACATCGGGGTGCGACATTCGGAATTCCCCTTCGGGTATAAGCGTGCGGACAGACTCCCCGGCCGGTGAAACCTTGTACCGGTACCGCGTTCGGACGCGGTGGCCAGGTTTCCTTTCAGCCGCCGGCAGTGTAAACGCAGACCATGACAGACCCCGGGCGGCGGTGTTGTTGGCGGGAGTCCTCAACGAAGTGCGGCCGTCGGAACACCGGCTTCCTCCAGGAGCACGGAAACCGCGTCACCGTGACGCCGAAAAAAACGGCATTCCGATGACGCGGGCACGACGTTCTGGCAAAAAGCCGGACAACGGGCGGCGCAAGGGGAAGTTGCAGGACACCGACCTGCGGAACGTCGTTTCCATGACGCCGAACAACCGCACCGGAACGACACAGCCAGGCCTTACACAAACCATGACCAGGCACGACCTGTTACACGACCGACGACACATTCATGCGGCCACCACGACACCCAACAGCAACTTCACAGCCGGAGCCGAGGCGGCTGAAGGCCCAGCGCAGCCTCCTGGTCGACGCGGGCGCGGCCAGTGCGCTCGAGAGCGGTGTAGGCGACGTGCTGGTCCGCGTAGGACGACGTCCGCCGCTCACAGTCCAAGTCAGGCGTGGCGGGCGGCGAGCCGGTCGAAGAAGTCCGCGAGGCGGCGGCGGTTGCCGGGGGTGTCCGTGAGTTCGGCGCCACCGAAGCGGTAGACCTCGTATCCACGCAGTTTCAGTTCCCGGTCCTCGGCCACCATGGCCGCGTACTCGACGGGATCGGCGTAGCCGTCGGCGGCGGAGTAGTGCTGCTTGCCGTCGACCTCGATGACGACACGGGCTTGTCCGGGGAACAGGAGCAGGAAATCCATGCGTTGGCGCCGCAGCGGGCCGGTTCCAGGTGCGTGGTCGCGTCGGGTGTAGGGGTCGTAGTGCAGGTAGATCTGCGGAAGCAGCGCGGGGATGCCGGGGCCGAGGCGGTCGTAGCGGTCCATGTAGGTGTCGAGGAGGCGTAGTTCCGCGCCGTTGCCGGCGAGTGAGCTTTGCAGGCGTCGGCGGAGGCCGCGGTCGGTGGCGTGGGTCGGGGCGTCGGTCGTGTGCTCGCGGTCGGCCCACCAGGCGGTGAGGTCGCCCCAGGTCAGGCCGTGGGCGGGGATGGGATTGTCGTAGACCAGGCAGAACTCTGCGTTCTTGTCGATCCGGATGTCGTTGTTGAGGGCGTCGGCGAACACCAGGGTGGGCTTGGGGCCGTTGCACGCGAAGATCAGGTTCTTCACGTTGCCGGGGACACCGGTGCCGATGGTGCGGTGGGAGAAGATCGGGGCGTCGCTGATGGCGTCCACTTGGACGAGTTCGTAGCCGTCGGGTGCGAGGCATTCGTTGAACTTGGCGTGCAGACGCTGTACTTCGTGCTCGTCGGTGCGAACTTCGGGGTGCAGGGTCTCGGCGAGGAACCGCAGGACTGCGGTGTCGTCGTGGGCCAGGCCGAAGCGCGCGTTCCCGAAGAGCCACTTCACGTCGTAGTCGCAGTTGTTGATGTAGTGCTGCCACAGGTCGCCTGCGGCGGTGGCGTACCGGGGGTCGTCGCTGGGCATCCGGTCCAGGTCGTACAGGCGGGAGAGGAACTCCACCTCGTCGAGGACACCGCACCATTGTTCCCCGATGGCGTCGCGTAGGCGCCGGCGGGTGATGTGTGTGATTCGCTCGGCAGCCATGGCTTGCGTTCCTTCCGCAGTCCCCCTGTGAGGGCATCAGCCTGGCATCTCGTGGTCTCACCCGCCCCGAGAACGGGGCAGGAGGCGTGTGTGCGGCGGCCGCCGGTGCGCGTGTGCTGGTTTGCATGTGTGACGTCGGACCGGCGTGTCAGGGTACGACGGTGGAGCTGAACGAGTTGTTGTCGGCGTTCGACCGTGCGGCTGCGAACCTGGCGAAGCTGGAGGGGGTCTGGGAGCGTGCCGAGCCGTTCATCCCCGACGGCCCGGCGCGCGGCACCGACCCGGTGTACGACGACCTGTGCCGGGCGTGGCGTGATCTGCTGGTCGGGCTGCCCCCGATCGACGGGTGGACGGTGACGTTCGAGCTTCCGGACATCGATGCGGTCGGGCAGATGTTCCTCGACTACGCCGAGATCGGCGAACTCCCCGACTCCGCATGGGAGCTGGCCGGAGCGGCGGGCAGGGAGTTGGCCGAGTACCGGTATCGGCTGCACCGGGCCCGCAGGCGAGCGATCCGAGAGCGGCTGCGGGACCTGACAGGCTTGGTCGACACCGCGCTGGCGCAGGTCGTCGCAAGTGCCCCGCCCTCGGACCATGATCAGTGCGCCGGGTCGCGTGTGACGGGGCCGCATGTCGAGCGAGTGGTCGATGCGGTGCGGGAGATTGAGCGCCTGGTGGGTGACACGATGGAGCGCCGCGGCGCCTGGGCGGACCTGCACCGCTCCTTGGACAACGGGCGGTGGCTCGACTGGCTCCTGATCGCCGACGCCTTGTGGCCGGGCGTCCGTGAGGGCATCGCCGACGCGGTGTTGACGGACATCGATCCGCTGCCGGTCCCGGACATCGACCTGGGCGAGGCGGCGACCGGCCACATCACCGGAGCGGCGACCGCGGCACTGGCGTGGAAGCACCTGGACGACGACGGTTTCGAGAGACTGTTGTACGACCTGCTGCGCAGCTTTCCCGCGCATGAGAACGTCCAGTGGCTGACCCACACGCGGGCGCCCGATCGAGGCCGTGACCTGTCGCTGGACCGCGTGTTGAGCGATGCCACCGGGGGCGTGCGCCGCGAGAGGGTCATCGTGCAGGCCAAGCACTGGCTCACCCGCTCCGTGGACGTCACGGCCCTGGCCGGGACCGTCGCCGCGGTCAAACTGTGGGAGCCGCCGATCGTCCGGGGGCTGATCATCGTCACGAGCGGACGGTTCTCCGCGGACGCGGTCAACTGGGCGGAGCAGCACAACGACAAAGGCACAGCCCCGCTCATCGAACTGTGGCCGGAGAACCGCTTGGAAACGTTGCTGGCCCGGCGACCGTACCTCGCCGCCGCCCACGGCCTGCGCTAGCCGATACGTCAAGGTCGCCGAGCCGGACCGGCGGTCACGTGGGGCGTTCGGCCGTGTCGGCGGCGATCTTTCGGCGCGGGCGATAGTCGCAGTGGTGCCCTGTCGTAGACCTCTCTCCTCCGTGTTCGCGCCGCCGCGCAACATGTCGGCGGATGTACCACCCACCCGGTACTCGATCGGCGGGACGCTACCGGCGCGGTCGTTGCCCAGCGCTTCAATATCGGGTAGTCGCCCCGCTGTCCGATCCCGTGTGAACCGTGCGTCGCGTCCTCACCGCCACCGGACCGCGGGCGCGAGATCCTCGCGTGTGAAGACGTTATACAGGACGCTGTCGGAACCAACCGTAGTGTCGCCGGCGAGTCCCAGGCAGGCTGTCTTCGGCGGCGGCCACGTGCATAAGTACGACGATGGCCGCAGACTTCTCTGCGCCGATGGGATCGTCGCCAATGTCGCCGTCGGCGATCTCGTTGCCCCTTCGCGGACTTCGCGAGCAGCAACCTCTCGACTCGTAGGCTCCGGACTCGTCCCTGAGCACGCCGGCGAAGTGGCATCTCTGGCGGTTTGCGAGCTGTGCGGGGTCTGCCCGGGGGTGGTGGTGGTTAGGTTCGTGTCATGCGATCTGGGAATGTCGTCGACCTGCGGGTGGAGTCGGTCGAGCAAGCGTTGGATCTGGTCGAGCACGGCCTGCGGGTGCGGCTGGACCGGGGGTCGGTTGTGCGCAAGCGGCGGTCGGTGGGGGCGGCCACGGATCGGGGGACGTGGGTGCGGATCGAGCGCCGTGCCTTGGAGCGGATCGACGGTCAGGGCTGGAACGGCGTCGAGAGCGCGGCCGTGTTGACGGGGATCGCGAAGCCGGAGTGGTTCGCGGGGATGTCGTGGCGCGAGACCGGCGCCGACGCCATGTGGCGTGTCGACGAGACCGAGCTCGTCACCGAGGCCCCGGTGAAGCCCGGCGGCCGACTGGTCGTCGACCCCGACCTGTCGCGGGCGTGGTGGGCGACGCTCAACACCTCGTTGGACGCGTTGGCCGCGCAGGAAACCACCCGTGTGGCGACACCGGACACGGTCACCATCACCGCGGGCAAGGTGGCGCGGGCGATCCGCGAGACGTTCGGCGACCGGGTCGACCCGGCTCTCGACGAGTGGGTGCCCGCGCACGCCGACTTGAACTGGGCGAACCTGACCGGCCCCCGGTGTTGGCTCCTCGATTGGGAGGACTGGGGCCTCGCGCCCCGCGGGTTGGACGCCGCGACGCTGTGGGGCAACTCCCTGGCTCTGCCCGCGCTGGCCGAGCGGGTGCGCGCGGAGCGGCGCGCCGACCTGGAGTCGCGGTCGGGGCGGTTGATGGCGCTGTTCGTCTGCGCGAAGGTCGTAGGCCGTCACGCGGACCCGGCCGACCCGCTCCTGGAGCCGGCGCGACGCGAAAGCGCGAAGTTGGTCGAAGCCCTTCAGACGGCCCGCTGACGGGCGGCGCGTTCGCCCAACAGGGCCCGGTAGCGGGCGACTTTGCCCGTGTCGATCTCGTGGTCGAGGGCTTGGACGAGTTCACGCAGGTGTTCGGGGTCGTCGGAGCCGACGGCCACGGTGTCCACGCGGGGCAGGTGGTGGGCCACCCGCAGCGCCGCCTGGACGCGGGACGCCTCCGCGGGGGCGGCGAGGAAGATCCGGGGGTCGACGCCGCCCCACACGGGGTCGGTGATACTGCCCCCGAACGGGCTCATGCCCCGAACCGATGCGGGGGTCAGGCCCCAGCGGGCGGCGAGGGTGTCTGCGGCGTCCAACACCTCGACCCCGGCGAGCAGTCCCGCCCGGACCATCAGCGCACGCGGCACCGGCATGTCCGTGCTCACGGCCGCGGGCAGTCCTCGCGGGTCCCACGAGGCGATTCCCCAGGTCCGGCACAGCCCGGCCGCGGCGGCTTCCTCGAGGACCAGGCATGCCGCGGTCAGGGACCGCCGGGCGTGTGGCGGGGCAAGGCGGGTGAGGGAGCGTTCGGGGTTGTGGAGGAACACCGTGTCCGGTGGCATGCCCAGATCGCGGCAGGTCTGCTCGATCGCGCCCCGCAGCCGGTGGGGGTCGAGGGAGTGTTCCGCGTGCCCCGACGTCGGGAAGAAGCCGACCTTGGTGGAGATAGTGAGGCGGGGCAGGAGGTCGCGGACGGTGTCCGCGAGGCGGCTGTGCGAGGCGAAGTCGGCGTAGTTGTAGGCGGTGTCGATCGCGTCGATGCCCAGATCCAGCGCGGTTCGGATCAGGGGGCGTCGGTGACGAGATCGGTGTAGCCCGAGGACAATTCGGGGGTGAGCGTCGCGCACAGTCCCTCCCGGGTCAGGATCTCCGCCAGCCGTCGGGTGGGGTCGTCTGCGGGGGTGTCGCCGTCGAGACGGACGGGATGGCCGCTGAGGAGTCGGCGGGCGGCGGGCAGGGCTCGTGTGGTGAGGGTGAGACGTTTCCCGGCGGCGGTGATCTCGACCGTGTCGTCGACCACGGCGACGCGGGGCGGGAAGTCGGTGACGCACACCACCGCGGTCATCGGGGCGAAGATCTCCAGGAACGGGACGCGCCGGGCGGCCACCGCGTCCTGTTCGCGTTCCGCGAGGAAGTCGTCGGGGTCGCGCGCGTCGATCAGGCGCGCGGCCGCGGCGCGGAGTTCCGCCTGTTGGTGGTCGCGGTCGGCGGGCGGTCCCCAGCGGTCGAGGTCGTGGCGGAAGACCTCGTCCTCGCGGGACCGGTCCGCCAGCCAGTTCAGCCAGTTCACGCCGGTGCGTTGGGCGAACCCGAACGTCATGTGCGTGCTGTGTCCGGTGCCCCGGCCGGCGCGGGTGGCGCGGTGCCAGTGGCCGCGGGGATGTGCATGACGTCGCCGGTACGCATCGTCCCCGACCACACGCCGTCTCGTGCGGGTTCGTGGTTGCGTTCGGCGTCGCGGAACATCGGCGCGACCCGGGAGGCGCCGCGCACCTCCCACTCCTTCTCCCCCGCCAACTGCACCACCAGCACGTCGTGGTCGTCCCAGTGCAGATCGAACCCCGAGGCGTCGTTGGTGGTGACGTACACGTTGACCTGGACGCGTTCGCGCGACCACCACTGCATCGCTCGACACGCCACCTCCAACGTCGCGTCGAACATGTTCGCCCCGTCCAACACCAACGTCGCCCCGCCGTCCAGGAGATCACCCAGTCGCCGCATGTTCACCATGCGGATGCTCTGACCCCGCCGGTTCACGTCCTGGGAGAAGTACGCCTTCGGATGCAGTTCCTCGCCGTCGCGGAAACATCGGAACTGCGGGTTGTCCAGGCTCCGGCGCATGACCAGGTCCAGCAGCCTGTTCGGTGTCAGAAGGCGTTCCGGGAGGAAGGTGTCCTCCACGTGGCCGCGGGCGAAGTCCCGGCCGAGCCGGGTGGGGCCGTCCCAACCCAGGGCCTTCTCCACGGCGGTGATCAGGCGGTGCTCCACGACTCCTCCTCGGGGGCGGGACGCGTCCAGGGACGAAGAAGGGCCGCGCGACGCACCACCGCGCGGCCCCGCGTGCGGGAACACCCCACTATTCGGGGTGATTGAGGCCGTCGCCGTCCGGCTGGGTGTCACCGGTGGCGTCCGGCGGCGGATCCGAACGGTCGCTGTCGTTGCGGTCGTGGACACTCGCCAACACCTCGACCGCGACCAGCAGGTCGTCGTGGACATCCCGGGCGGCCGCCGGGCGGGGATCACTCATGCGGGTCACTCCCTTCGAAAAAAGGGCGGGCAACACCAAATGCGATTACGCGTCGTCAAGGCTCGAACACCATCAGCGAGCCCCGACCTCGTCATACTCCGCCCCCACCCATCCGGGCACAAGACAACGACCGGACAACAACCGGCCCGAAATACCCCACAGACGGACGCTCCTCCGAACCGACCCCCGATGACCGACCGGCCGCCCGTCACACCAACCCGACGACGACCCGGCATCGCCAGACGCGTGCCGCGAAGACATCGGCTACGACGGCGCGGCGGCCGGGGCGATTGGTCGGGTCGGCCGCAGCGTGGCAAGGGTGCGTGGGAGAGCGCGGTCACGGCTGCGGTGGCCTGTCGGGAACCGGACGGGAGTCTCGACGTGCGATGCGGACGCGTCGAAACCGTCGCGGCGGCGGAAGATGGGAGGCGGCCCAGCGGCAGTCGACGGCGCGGCGAAGGAAGGCGACGGCGGGGCGGGGCTCCGGGTCTTGTTCCTCAGGCCGGGTGCCGCATCGGTATGGGTCGTCGGCTATGTCGCGCAGGCGATGGCGATGTCCGTGTCCTTCCGTCCGCAGGTCGACATGCTCGCAGGGGGAGCCGACACCTCGAAGGTCGAATACAGCGCCCCGGGCGACGGCGTCTTCTTCGTCGACATCGATCGCTCAGGTGGCCGCCTCCACCGTGCACTCCTCGATCCATCGCGCGATCACGCTGAACGTCGCCAGGTACTCGAGTGCCTGCTGTTCCTCCCAGCCGACGGCTTCCTCGTGGGCGGCGAGGTAGGGCGAAGGAAAGCGGTGATCTCGTCCTGGAAGCGCGCGCGTCCCAGAGCCTGGATCGCCGCGTGCCGTGCCACCACTCAGTTCTCGCGTGGGTTTCCCGGCGGCTCGTAGTCACCGAGGGTGGGTACGTAGGCATTCTCGATCAACCGCGCGCGCACCTCCTGAAGCTCCAGTTCGTCCGATGCCTCAGGCCATTGATATGGGCCGCTTCGATCGATCTCTTCCAGGAGGGCATTGATGTCGCCCACGAATTCGGTCAGTTTCTCGACGGCGTAGGCGTGGTCCACGCTCGAAGCGTAGAGGCGGCTCGACACGGACATGAGTGGTTTCGGCGGAGCGCGCAGTCGAGCAAACACGCCGTGGCCGGACCTCGTCGATCGACGGCTCCGACAAAGTCGGGGAAATGCCCGGCGCGACCGCGCGATCGGCGGGATGATCAGCGTTTCATCGGTGTCGGGCCGGGTCGGCCCGCAGGCGATCGTCGTTGCCGGTTCGGGGTCCGCCGGCGACGGATGGGAGCGGGTGCTCGTGCGGCGCAGGGAGTATCTCGGGCAGTTTCCCGTGCACGTGGCGGTGTTGCCTTCGCGTGTGGTGTACCTGATCGCGGAGGGGAGCGCGGAGGGGTTTCGTCGCGCGGTGCGCGAGGCGTGCACGCGGTGGGGCGGGATCACCGAGCCGATCGTGGAGGTCGGGGTCGAGGGCGGGCTCTCGAACGATGTCCGGAACGTCATCGAGACGGCGGACGTGCAAGCTGCGGTCAACGTGGACGTCGAGGCCGGGCGGGCCGCGTCGGTCGCCCGGCTGGTGGGGCTTCCTCTGGTACCGATCGCCGGTATCGACGACGAGGACTTCGGTCTGGCTCCGTGCAGTTGGGGCGCCGTGTTCGCAGACGCGGGGGTGTCAGTTTGGTCGTGGCCGAGGAGCATGCCCCGTTGTGGCAGGTCGCGGTCGCGGGTGACCTCGACGACGAGGTCCTCGAGCGGGCCCAGTCTCTGTGTGCGGTGCGCAGGCCCATGACCGACGCGGAGATCGGCCCCGCCCAGCTCCACGGGGCGACCCTGGTGGAGCGCACCACGAAGCAGTTCCGCGAACACGGCGCGGAGGTCACCGCACTCGCCGGCGGTCCGATCACCCTCGTCGTCGCCGACCCGGACGACACCGGGGCCTGCGCGTGGTTCTGGAACCTGCGGGCCCTGCGCTCTCGGGTCCTGGCGCACTCGCACGTGTTCCTGTTGCCACGCGCGGGTGTCGAACACTGGGTGGGGTTCGCCGAGCAGCTGGTGGGTTTCGCGCGGACGTGTGGTGGGCGTTCTTCGGAGGTGGCCGTGGTCGGTCCCGGCATCCCCGTCGATGAGCTGCACGCCTTCGCCCGGTCCCTGGGGCTGACACCCAGGGACACGCCGGAAGCACCCAGGGGGTTCACGCAGCCCGGGGGGCCGGTCACGTTTGCCGTCGACCGGGATCCCCGCGCTTGGCTGTTGCACACGCGATCGTGGGGTCTGACGACCGAGGTCGACGCCCACTTCTACGCCGAGGGCACGACGATCGAGATCCCCTCCCCCGTGAGGTTCGACGGCGAAGTGCTGGGTTCCGTGCTTGTGCGCCTGCGCAGTTCGGCGTTCGACGGGCTGCCGCAGCGCCCCGGTGTCGCCGACATGATCAGTTCGGGTGCCCGCTGGCACCGGGGGCGGATCGAGGTGGAGCAAATCGCCACGGGTAGCTTCTCGCTGCGGTTGACGGTGCCGGAGCCGGTCGAAGCCGCTCGCCGCCTGCTGGGCGACGCGACCGAGGAGTGGGGGCTGTCCGACAAGGGGCGTATCGCCGAGGGGGTGGTCGCTCGGCAGGATCCCGGTGTCCTGCTGCGACCGGGTGTCTACGAGGCGATCATCGCGCTCTACACCAAGCGTTCCAAAGAGTTGCTCAAAGAACTCAAACGAGCTCGCAAGAACGACAGCGACGACGCCGCGCTCATCGAACTGGCCCAGGCGTGGGGCGGACGCGTCCGCAGGACGTACCGCTCGGTCGCCGAACTCAAATCCGACCACGGACTGCGCGAACACCGCGACGAGGTGCCCGACGTCCTGGAGCTGTTGTGTTCGGTGGGGTGGGCCGAACGCGGACTCGAGTCACGATGCGGCGACTGCGGGCACCACACGTTCGTCCCCTCGACGGAGACGTCCGGCCCCGCGTCCTGCCCCGGTTGCGGCGCCCCGGCGCGATACTCCCGCAGCGACCAGGGCCCGACCATGGTGTATCGGCTGGGCACGTACATCGACCAAGCCGCCGACAACGGGATCCTCCCGCACCTGTTGACCGCCGCCGCGGTGAGGGCCGACGATCCTCTCTCGCACCTGATCCCCGGGGTGAACACGCACTTCGCCGAGGGCGTGCTGCGCGAGGTGGACGTATACGGCATCTGGCACGGGAAACTCGTCGCCGGCGAGGTCAAGACCAACCCGGGCGCATTCGACGACGAGCAACTGCGCCACGACATCGACACCAGCGCCCGACTCGGCGTCGACTTCCACCTCATGGCCTCGGTCGGCACCATCACCCACGAACGACGCGACACGGCCCAGGCACTGTGCGACGAACGGGGCCTGGAACTCGCCGTCCTCGACTGCGAAGGCCTGCGCCCTCAACCGAAGGCAACCCCGTGAGGCGCCCGGCGGCGGACGGTACGGACCTCGTCGCGTTGCGGGACCTCCTCGAAGCCGCAACAACCCGCCGCTGGGTCACTGGAGGACATCCTGTAGCTCCTCGACACCCCCGGCGAGCTACTCAAGGGCGTCGACCAGTGGTCGCCACAGGGCGTGGGACGCGTCCGGGACGACGATGTGCGCCCGGTGACGAGCGCGAGTCATGACGACGTACAGCAGCCGCGAACCGTCCGGGAAGGGCTCGCCTTCACTTCCGTAGTACTCCTCGGCTCCCAGCAGGACGATGGTGGTGTCCGCCTCACGGCCCTTGGCCTGGTGCAGGTTCATGACCTGGATCGACCGCCGGCGCCCCACCCGGTTCCCGACGAGGGACTCGTCGCGTGCGCCGAGCAGTTCGGCGGCCACCGGGTCGAGGTCGAGGTCTTCGCCCAGACGACGCAGCGCGCTACGAGCGCGTCGGGCTGCTTGGTTCCAGGTCTCCTCGCCGCAGACAGTGCCCACGCGCGACCAGGCTCCGGTGACAGTGTCGCCCGCAGCGTGCGCAGCAGGGCCGCGAGGGTGCCGTCCTCGGCCAGGAACCCGACCTCGGCCGCGGTCAGGGGCGTGTCACCCACGCCGGCGTTGGGGGCGGCGGGGGCGAGCATTCATCGGGTGTGGTCGGCCAAGGTGGCCAGGAGGTGGGCGGTCTCGGGTCGGATGTGGTCGGAGTGGGCGCCCGCCGGGTTGAGGTGGCGACCCTTGCGGTAGACGTCGGTGGCGTCGAGGTTGACGAACCGGTGGTCCAAAACCGCGCGCGGATACGGCTCGTCGATCGGGAGCATCCGGGTGGCCGAGGGCGGTTCGGGGGCTGTGAGCATGCCGCCATGTCCGATGCCGGGTTGCCCTTCGGCGCGGGTGTGCCAGAAGCCGACGGCGTGGTCGTGTCTGGTGTGGGTGGCCACAACGGGGCCGCGCAGCGGCGCGCCGTCGTGTTCGTCGGTGGGGAGCAGGTGGGTGAACATGGTGGTGAAGGCGTCGCGGGGCGCGGCCATCTGTAGTAGCAGCACGGTGTCGACGGTGAACGGGCGTGATGCGATCGCGGGTGGGGCGGTCCATTCGAGGGTGTCGCCGGCGTGGGTGTCGGCGGCCCATTGGACGGCCTCGCACAGCAGTCGGCAGCCGAAAGAGTGCCCCACCAGGTGGAGTTGGTAACCGTCGCGGGTGGTGAGGTCGGGTGCGGCGTCGGGGTCGGGGCGTTCGCTGTCGAGGTAGCCCAGGAGGGCGCCCATGACGTGGGCGGCGTGTCCGGTGGGTCGGGGTGCGCCGATCGTGTGGGCGCGGTCGCGGATGCGATGGTTGGGCGCCTTGCCGATCCGGCTCGCGGAGGGCCAGCGCACCAGCACCGTCCACGGCTCGAAGCCGCCGTCGGTCAGGTTCGGGTACAGGCGATCGGCCGTGGTGACGCGTTCGCGGGTCAGGGTGTGCAGGAGTTGGGCGTCGCGTACGGCAGCGTGGGGTGGGGTGCGCCAGCCGTGGGCGTACACGATCACGTCGGTGGTGGCGGGCGGCGGCGTGAGGTGTTCGGCGTAGTGGTCGCGCAGGCGGTGGTGGGGTACCGGGGGAGCGGGTGTCGGGGTCCAGGATCCAGCCGGTGGTGTCCAGGTCGACGACGGTGATCGGCGCGGTCACGGGTGCTCCGGTTCCGGGTGCGGTTCGGGGTCGGTGGGCCCGGGCAGGGCCGGCGGGTCGGTCGCGGTGGTGGGCGGGGGCGGTGCGGTGTGCAGGCGGGTGTCCATTCCGCTGTGCAGGGCGTAGGCCAGGGCCAGGGGGTTGCGGTATCGGGCGGCGAAGTCGCGCGTCAGTGCGTGGGTCACGGCGCCGGCGGTGGCGGTGCCGTCGAGGTAGCGGGTGACGAATGCGAGGGCGTATTCGGCGGCGAACGCCTGGGGCATGCGGATCTGCGGGCCCAGGACTCCGCGGGCGCCGTGCCCGATGAGGGCGCGGGTGAGGTGGCCGTGATCGGCGGCAGCCGGGATGCCCGTGCGGCAGGCGCTGAGGAGGACGAGGGGATGGAAGGTTCCGGTGTTGTGGTGTTCGGCGCGGGCACCGCGGATGGTGTCGGCGTGAATGGTCCTGCGGTCCGTCAGGCGGATCACGATCCGGGCGCTGTCGGGTTCGAGGTGGCCGTGGCACCAGAAGTACATGAACTGGTCGTGCATGTCGCGTGCGCTCAGGTCGCGGTCGAGTTCGGCGTAGGTGGTTCGTTCGACACAACCGGGTGTGTCCATGAGCGCCTTGGCGACCTCGTGGGCGCGGGTCTTGCCTCCCACGGTGGTGTCGTGGTTGAGACTGACCGTGGGTCGGGTGCCCGGGTTCGTGGCGGGGGGTCGGATCCAGGGGTAGGCGTCGCCGGTGTGCTCTATCTGGTGGCGGTGACCCAGGAACAGATCGAAGAGGTCGCGGAGTTCGGGTTCGGGTGGCGATTCCGGCACCGTTGTGGCGTCGTGGGGTGGGCCGGTCTGCGGAACGGGTGCCGCGGCCGGCCGTTCCCTTGTGCGGGTCGCGTATTCGGCGAGGACGGCGGTGACGATGGAGGCGGCTGCGGCGGTTCGGAGTAGTTGGCGAGCCGCGTCCGGGAGGTTCCCCGCCAATGGTAGGGGCCCGGTGAGGTGTTGGGGTCGCAGGCACAGCATGGGCCAGGGCAGGTGCAGGTCCGGCGAGTCGAACCGCACGCGCAGTCCTTCGCAGGCGAGCGCCTGCGTGAGGTACGAACGGAACAACCGGGTGGGCTGGTCGTTGCCGGCCAGCAGGGTGTCGAAGAGGACCGATGCGCCGGAGCGGGCGAGTTCGCCCACGATCGCACGAATTTCGTCCGGTGGTTCGTTGCTCAGGTCCGCCGCCGTGGCGAAGGGCCGGATGCGGTCGCGTCGAGGTCTGTGGAGCGCGTCGGTGGGCTGATGATCGACGAACGCCGGCCACAACCGCAGGTGGGGGTCGGTGACCCGGTAGCGGGTGTCCTTGTTCGCCGGTTTGGTCGACAGGGGCGTCTCGGCGGCGACGATCCGTTTGTGGACCAGGAGCGTGAGGGCCCGGGTGAGGCTGGCACCGGCGATGTCGCCGGCGGCGCGGGCGATGTTGGTGAAGGTGCGTTCCCCGCTGCCGATCGCCTCCAGGACCCGGCGCGCCTGAGCCTGAGTGGGGAACTCGGTGGCCAAGCTCCGTTCACCCGAAACCACCAGGGCCGAGAGCGGGTCGGCCAGGCAGGTGGCGAGGTAGGTGTCGGTGTCCATGCCCGGCTCCCACTCCGCGCACAGCAGCGGCAGGCCGCCCGTGGCCAGGTACGCGTCGAACGCCTCGGCCGCGGACAGATCGAGCATCGCGGCGACCTCGCGCGGGTTCAACCGGGGGACGACCATCTCGGTGGCGCGCTGGTAGAACGGGCGCCCGTAGGTGCCCATCTCCTCCATCATGGCCAGGTCCGAGCCGATGCCGATCAGCAGCACCGGCTTGCGGGACAACTCGCGGTCGAAGAGCTTTTGCAGCGTGCCCTCGAACGCCGCGTCCTTCTCGACGAGGTACGGCATCTCGTCGAACACCACGATGCTCGGACCGTCGGCGGGCAGCGCGGCGGCCAGCAGGCGCAGCGCGGCGTCCCAGCCGTCCGGGTGCGCGCCCGCGAACAAGGCGGCGCCGGGCAGGTCGGACGCCGCGGCCTCGGCGACGAACAGGTCGATCTCCTCCCGGGTGGTCCGGGTCGAGGCGGTGAAGAACACACTCGGCACACCGGCGCGATCGACGAACTCCTCCACCAGACGGGACTTTCCCACCCGACGCCGCCCGCGCATCAACAACGCCGTCCCCGGCCGCCCGCCCGGCCCGGCCCGTCGTTCCACGCGCCGCAGCATCGGTGGTTTGGTGGATGTGATCGTGACCTGGGACGGTCCTGCAGGGCGTCGATATGTGTCCGGGCTGTTGTTGACTGCCGATCATTGTGTGCGCGGTGACGCGGACTTCGTCAATCAGGCAATCCTCAAACCCGAACAACCCGCCCTGACCAGCTAATCAACACCTTCCACGCAACGGGGGAAGCTCACCCACGTCGTGCGGCCGGACCGGACCGAACGCGTCAGGTGCGGCGCACATAACGGACCGACAGCTTGTATCGGGGAGGGAATCCGACTCCCGTATCGACGGACACCGTGTTGTCGCTGAATTCCGTGCAACACCCACGCTCGGCCGTCCAGTAGTAGCCGTACTGGCCCTGGTCTTCGCATCTGCCGGTCTCGTCGCAATAGCCACCGAGCCGCGCGTCGAAGCCGGACACGCCGCCGTCGATCAGTGCCGCGTAGGAGCCGGCACCCCGGTCGTAGGACGCCGTCAGTGCCTTCCAGTCGTCGGTGGTGGGGAGGCACCAGCCATCCGGGGCGTGCACATGGGCCGCCTCCCAGTCGTACAGCCGGCCTCCGAAACCGCCGTCTCCACCGTCACAGACCGAGCTACCGGTCGTTTCGTAGGCGTAGTCCCGCAGCAGCCAGAACGTGTCGCCGACCAGCCTGATGCGGTAGACGGCTCCTGCGGGATCGAGCAGGTACCGCAGTTGCGCGTATGCGGTGAACTGGAGGCTGTTGAGGTACCCGCCCCCACCGTCGAACGCCTGCAGGGTGGCGAAGATCGCCTCGCTGTTCTGTGGCGGCGGTACCTTCAAGACGACCGAGTCGTAGGCCAGGGGTTTCGGATTGGAATAGGTCCTGCGCACTGCGGGAATCGCCGGGTGTGACGTGATGAGGTTCACGGCGGCGACGTCGAACATCGCCCAGCGCAGTTCCAGGGCCACCGTGCTCTTGGGATCGTCGACGTCGAGCACCGGAGCGGGGCCGGCAAAGGCGACAACCCCACGTGTGGGCGGCGCGTTCTGCTTGGAGATGTCCAGGACGAATTGGTGATCGTCGTACTTGGTCCGCGCGTCTTTCGCGAACCCGCTGCACAGGACGATCATCTGCGTATGCCCCACCGGGGTGAACGAGGTGATGCGTGAGAACTCGAACGTCACGTTCGCGTGGTCACCGGCGGCTGCGCCCAGGATCTCCGTATTGGTCGAAGAGGGCCGCAGTGTCCACTGCGGGCTCCGGGACTGGCCGGTCGGTTGCGGGTTGACGGCCGTCCAAGCGGTCTGTGCCGGGCCCAGGCCGACGTGGATGTTCCAGGCCGAACCGGTGGGAGGGGTACCGCTGCCCGCCTCGTCGGATGCGAGCGCGCCGCTTGTGCCGCCGTAGACGAACGACACGAGAATCTGCGGTGTGCCGAGTGACGACGCGTCCGAGGTGGCGAGCGCGGTTGCCCCGACGTTCTTGAGGTTGAGGAACAGCGTGTTCGTCAGCGGGTCGGCCGCCGTCGACCGGTAGACGATCCCCTGGCTCTCGAGGCCGACCTGCAGAGTGTCGGCCAGCGAGAGGTTGCCGGGCGCCGGAGCACCGGCCACGCTGAACGGCGCGAGGATGGACAGCGGCGCATCCGGATCGACGTTCACCGGTGCGATCTGGATGGTGCCGTTCGCCGGTGGACCGTCTGACACGACGTTGCCGATGCGCAACACGAGAGTCGCGCCGTCGGTCCAGGTGATTCCTTGCGTGCAGGCGATGTTCACGACCTTGGTCGCGACATCGACGGCCCCTTTCCAGCCGGGGGTCGTCACGGTCATCGCCGAGAGCCGCGCGGCGGAGAAGAGAGCCGGAACGGGCAGGTGGACGGCGAAGGCGGACGAACCGGCGATGAGCGCGATGTCGTGCCCGGACCGGTTGAGCAGCGTCAGGTTCAGCGATGTCGCCGACGCGATCGCAACGAACGGCTTCCCGGTCCCGGCATCGGTGACCGTCCCGGTGATCGTCGCAGTCATGAGCCGTCCGTTCCGTCGCCGATGGGGGTCGGCGTCAGATCGAGCCGGCCTTCGAGCAGGCGCTGCGGCGAGTAGCCGTAGAACGGCTCGTCGGGCGACGCGCCGGAGAGTGCCTTCGCAGCTGCACCCGGCGCCTGCCACGACCACTCGTGGCCGGGCTCGACCGGCAGCGGAAGCGTCCAGCCGCGAGGATCCTTCAACACGGGTCGCGTGATGAACGTCAGCGCAAGCTGCCGCATCGCGCGTAGGTAGTGCTCGGGAGGGAGTTTCAATGCGACGGTCGGCAGCAAGGGGGTGGTGACGTGCAGGGCTGCGCGCGGATCGACGAGCGCGGTCACCGTGAGCGGAGGCCCGTTGAGCGTCGGCGGCAGGGTTTCGTGACTCGGCCGGGTCACGCCGTTGGCGCCGTCCTCGGGCGCGGTCGGCGCCGACACCGTCGTGTACGGCGTGTTCGAGGCCGTCTCCGGCAGGAATGCGACGAGACCGTCCTCGATGTTCGTCAGGTCGCCCAGCCGCAGCGGGATCGTCAACCGGTCCAGTCCGGCCGCGGTGTCGGCCTGGCGCGCGGCGTAGTCCGTCCAACCGTTGTGCACGGCCCTGGCCAGCGCGTCGGTCGGCGAGGTGTTGGCCTGGCTGACGGGCAGCAGGCCGCCGGCGGTGCTCACCCCGAGGACGCAGCGCACGACGGCGAGCGGACGTCCCGTGAGCACGGCCGACGACACGTCCTGGGCGGCGGTCGCCGGGTTGATGAACCGGTCGGAGCGCTCGATCGCGTCCATCAGGTCGATCAGGAACCCTGCCGGGCGGTCGTGGATGAACCACATCAGCGCCGCGATGTTCGGGTTGACGTGCTCGGGCGCGCCGGGCAGGCCGACATCCGAGGCGAGATCCTGCCCACCCGGGTCGGTGAGGTTGTCGCCGGCGCCCGTGCGGTAGACATTGTCGTCGTGCTCCAGGCCGAAGGAGCCGATGACGCTCCCGTCGGCGTCGTGGAACCGCAGGGCGAGATCGAGGTGGTCGGCAACGATCCAACCGCAGACCGGCGATGTGGCGGGATGTTCGTTGGTCGTGACGACCTCGCCGGTGTTCCCGGACGTACCGTCGTTGTGGGCGGCCGAGAGCCAGTGCGCGTCGATCCGGCTGGGCGCCAGTACCCGTGGCGGCAGATAGGCGCGCTTGGCGTTGACCGAGTCGCCCGCAGCCGGCGAGAACGCGACCGCCGTCCGCACCTCGAGCGCGCCGGTGTCCGTTCTCGACTTCGTGGTCAGTGTGATCCGCCGCCCGAACACATCGATGACCTTGAGATCCTCGATCTCGAGGAAGCCCGCGCGAAGGGGCCCGAAGTTGTACTCGGCGAGCAGACCCGTCGAGATCGGCGACAGTGTGTTGAAGCCGGTGTCGTACCAGGTGTCGCCAGGGTTCGCCGTCGCCCCGGCGGCGATCGCGTTGGTGAGCACGTCGAACTTCACGAGGTTCTCGACCGGGATCTGCGGGATCGGGGTGCGCAGCGTCTGGGCGAGGTTGAAGCCGCCGAGGGCCTGCGACATCACCCGACGCCCGGCGAAGTCGTCGCGTGCGCTGCGCAGTCCGTCGTCGGTCGTGTCGGTCGTGTCGGTGGAGAGGTCGGTGAGGTAGCGGTCGATCTGGCGGGTCAGACCGACCATCGGCTTCTTGGACAGTACGACGGCGCCCGAATAGGCAACGGGGGCGCCCGTGGTGAAGGCGGCCGGCACGGGATAGGTGAGGTCTCCCGCCGCGCCGTCGGGCACGAATCGTTCGACGAGCGTGCCCGGCGAGTAGCGACCGTCCACACCTCGGGCGAGTGGGTCGAGCATGATGTGCCAGGTCAACCACACCGGAAGAAACGGGTCCTCGCCCCTGGGTGACGAGGCGGGCAGGGACGCCTGCGCGTTCCAGCCGACGGCGTCGGGCGCCAGTGCGTGGCCCCCGGAGTTGGTGAACGCGATCGACAGCGGGGACGGGCTTCGGACAGAGGCGACGGGATTGGCCGTGCGGACGTACCCCGGTGCGTGCACGGTGGCGTACAACCCGCCGTCGGGGGCGCCCTGGCCGCCCTGGCAGCCGGTGATCGCGACGGCCGGCGCGGCCGTGGCCGCGGCGATCTCCGGCGCGTAGAGCGGATCGAGCAACGCCGCCTCGGCGAGCAGCATCGCGCACGTGCGGGCCGCGGGCATCGCAGCCGGCGGCTCGGGGAGCCCCGGCAGGCTTGCCCCGTCCACGCTCCGATCGCCGCTGCCGCCGCTCAGCACAAGCTTGTCGATCAGCTGGGTGTCCGTGCGAACAGCGATCGAGGTCGTGGGTCCATTGCGCCGCGCGGGCTCGACCCGGCTGCCCTCCATCACGAGCACCGGGTCGGTGGGCATGGCGAACGGCCGGGCGGGCACCGCGTCGAGCCGCCACTGGGCCTCCGCGGTTCGCAGCGCGGAGGCCACCGCGTCGAAGGCCACGACGACCTGCGCGGCTTTCGACGTCTTTGCGCTGCTCGTCGACACGCCGGTGCATTCGTTCGAGGCGTCGACCGCGTAGTGCAGCAACCCGACGGCGGCGTCCGCGGCGAGGACTGCGTGCATCTCGCCACCGGTTGTCGTGG
Organism: Embleya sp. NBC_00896; assembly: GCF_045207785.1. Taxonomy (NCBI): domain Bacteria; kingdom Bacillati; phylum Actinomycetota; class Actinomycetes; order Kitasatosporales; family Streptomycetaceae; genus Embleya; species Embleya sp. NBC_00896. Next base: position 2,961,366 of record NZ_CP108777.1, on the reverse strand, counting down.
CGAGGAAAGCCGACAGCGAGGCGGTGTCGACCACCGGGTCGCCTTGGGCGACGAACTGCTTGACGTAGATCAGCCAGTCCATGAACAGCTGCCCGCGGATCGTCGCCAAGCGCTCGCGGTCCTGGTCGTAGACGCGCTGCGCCCGGTTGAGCGCGGCCAGCCGCTCGGCGAGGCACAGCGGGAGCGTGGGCTCTCTCGTCGTGTCGGCGCCGTCGGTGGAGGCCGGCTGCACGATCCAGGTGTGTCCGCCGTCGACCTGCGCGAACGCCCTCGTGTGCAGAGCCTCGTCGAGCGCGGGCAGCGAGTTCCCGTCGGCCTCGAGTTCGTGGAGCAGTCCGAGCTGAAGCGCGTTGAGCGACGCCTCGTAGTCGTCGAATTCGTCGCGTTCGCCCCGCAGGGCGGCGAGGTCGCCCCTGATCAGGGCCGAGACGGCCTCGACGGTGGTATTGCCCAGGGCCAGGTTCACCTCGTCCGACCGGTCCACCACTCCCTCGGGGGTGGCCAGGAACGACGTCTGTGCGCAGTCCCAGACGATGTCGTGGATCCCGCCGGAGCACAGTGTCTCCGACGGCGCGTCGAGCGTCACGATCGTCTTGTCGGCGGCCTGCGTATACGTGATCGCGGCAGCGTCGAAGTCCCATCCGAAGGAGTGGGCGGCCATGCTCACGCAGGCGTCTGCGGGCGTTTCGGTGACGGTCACCCGCTCGGCCGCGCAGTGGGCCACGTAGGCGTCGTAGCCGGCGGTGACGGTGGCGGCGAAGCCGGTCAGCGGATCGTCGTGAGGTGCGAGCCAGCCGGTGACGTTGTAGGTGAAACGAAAACTGATCGGGGAGGCCGACTCGGGCACCTGCCACACCTCCGGGACATCGGCGAGCGTGTCCCAGAAACCGAACACGCTGTTGCAGTCCGGGTAGTAGCCGGCGAAGGCGGGGCCAACGAACCCGATCGAGGTCAGCCGGTGCGCGGCGCCGTCCCCGGCGGTGTACGCGCCGAGATAGTCGGTGGGCCGCTCGGTTGCCGGGTCCCAGGCTTCCGCGCTCACCACGCGGCCCATGTACATGTACGGCACGTCGTCGGGCGAAGTCAGCGGCACCGTCACGGCGGGTCTCGGCCTTCCTCCGTCGGCGGGTGGGAGTGTGGCACTCACGTAATCGCTCTCGACGACCCAGCTCGCGTGCGACAGCGCGCCGTGGCTCCCGGTCTTCTCGTCGAACGCCCTGAGCGAGCGCACCACGAGCCAGCGACTCGGCGCGGTCGGGAACTCGATCGCGCCGGTGTCCGGGTTCCGCACGCCGCGCTTGAAGTATTCCGGGAGTTCCCAGTGCAGGTGGATGCCGGCCCCGAGGCGATCGCTTGGCGGGTCGTCGCTCTGCAAGGGTCGCCACACGGTGTCGCCCGTGCCGGCCTCCGTGGCACTGTCGGTGTGCGGGAGGAGGTCGAACGCGGCGGTGCGACCGGCGAAACCGCCGGTGACGTTCGATTCGTCCGTGGTCGACACGCGCATGGCAGTGACGTTGAGCGGGACGATGGCCTTCAAGATGTGCTCCCGTGCTCGAAGGAGAACGTGCCGACTCCCTCCGTCATGGCGAAGCCCATCTCCGCCGAGTCGAGCGTGCGCATTCCCGCACCGTTGGCGGCGGCGAGCAGCGATGCCAGCCGGGCGAACTGGACCACCCGAGGCGAGCGGGTGCGGAATACCTCGCCGATGGGCACCTCGCGCACCTGGCCCTCGATGGTGATCACGCCGTCGGCCGCGCGGCTGAAGGTGCGTAGGTTCTTCGTCGCGGTCGGCGTCGGGGAAGCGGGTCGCGAGCTGTAGGAGTCGATGCCGTAGTGCAGCAGTTCGGGGGCCTCGTGCACCTCGACCCGCTGGGCCTCCCCGCCGGCGATGCACAGTAGCGTGTCCGTGTTGGGACCGAGCCGGTCGAGGCGGTGCACCGGCAGCAGCCGCGCCGAGCCGCTCTCGTGCGACGGCCCGTAGACGTTCACCCCCAGCCCCGGATACTCGGTGACCACGCGCGAGCGCAGCAGGAAGCCTGTCCAGGCGATCGGCGTGCCCGAGTCCGCGGGCGCGGCCACTTCCGTCGCGCCTGCGCGTCGCGTGGGCGCCGCCGCGCGGGCGCTCGCGCACAGCGCCGTGGACACGGCCGCATCGACGTGAGCCCCGGCGCCGCTCGTTCGCGATGTGAGGTTGCGGCCGAGGCTGAAGGCGCCGTCGAGGAGGGCACGCGTCCAGTTGTCGTCGAGCCGGAAGAAACGGATCGATTCCGGCGGCAGCATCGCCTCGTCCGGAACGAGGTAGCGAAACGGCACGCCGAAGAGCGTGTGCAGCCGGCCGAGCCAGGCGGCGATGTCGCCGGGCACGGCGACATCGCCCAAGGCGTCGGCGACACTCGTGGAATTCGCGAACGCGGCCTCGATGCGCCGCTCCCGCAGGTCACGCATGCGCAACGTCATGTTTCCTCCTCCAGGCCCAGCAGGCGCATGGTGTGCCACAGCAGCGGGATGCCGACCGCGGGCGCGGACTCCTCGGCCGCCATGGATGGTGCCGGAAGCAGGCCGGCCAGGGCATCGTCGACGATCGAGCGCTCGACGCCGTCGACCACGGACCGCGCGAGGTCCCTCTTCCAGGCGTACAGCGCGTTCGCGAAGCTCTTGTCCTGGAGCGCCACCAGCCGCCCGATCGTCCAGGCAGCCGACAACGACACGTCGAACATCCCCGTTGTGGGGTCGAACACCATCGCTTGGTCGGGCGAGGTGATCGGAAGCTCGATCGGCGTCGCCACCGAGCCGACCGGCGACAGCGGCCCGCGATACCACGACACGGTGTTCTCTCCTGTGCGCAACTCGTGGTCGAGCGGCACGTAACCGCCGGCCAGCGCGCCGCTGATCGGGGGCGCAGCCCCTTCCTTGACCAGTCTGAGGGTGGTGTTCGGCGGGTCGTCACCGGAGTTGAGGCGCTTGAGCCGGTCGACGAAGGCGGCGATATCGCCCGTGCTGTCGAAGCTCCAGTGGTGCAGCACCGCAAGGCGCAGGGATCCTCCCGTGTCCGCGGTCGGGTTCCGCGGGGATCCGCCCTGGTCGGTGGCCGGCAGGAAGTTCTCCAGCCCCTCCAGCGAGACGAGGTACGCGTGACTGCGCGTGTCGGGCTGCGGGAGTCGATTGGCCACCACGATCGAGAAGGAGCCGAGCGGGTCGGCAGCCGGTCGACTGCCGAGCGTCAGCGGCTTGTTCTCGACGGCGACACGCCGGACGTGCGCACTGAACGCGAGGTCCTCCAGAGCCGGCGCGATGTCCACGAACAGGTCGAGCGGGATGTCGATCGTCTGCACCGGATCGTCGGGCGTCTCGCCCACGTCGAGCCGCGGCGTGCCACCGGCACGGTCGAAGTAGCTGTGGATCGTGGTCCCGAGCGCGGCCGGGAACAGCTCGCGCACCCTTCGCGTCACCGGCTCCAGCACCAGCCCCGGGTGGGCGGCGACATCATCTCCGTCGAGCACGAGGACCGCCAACCACGTCGGGACGTCGACGCCGGTCTCCGGGTCCGCGGGCGGCTCCGACATCGGCGAGCGTGCCCACGGAAAGCTGGTGTTGGCGAACACCACATGCGCGAAGACCGTGCCGTAGTCGCCTGACGCGTTGTCGGCCGGAAACGTCGACGCGATCGTGGCGCCGGGATCGGTCAGCCGCAAGCGGTCGCCCACGACGCCGAAGCGGTAGCTGCGGGTGAGGGTGTCGCCGGCGATCGAGGCGCCGCCCGCGTCGTTCACGCGCTGGTCGACGCGGACCTCGTAGGCGCCTGCCCTCAGCCCCGGCAACTGGTGCTGAATGAACGTGACGACCTCGTCGGCGGCGGGTGGATCCAGCGGTGAACGGCTCATGCGCCGGCCCCGATCAGCGCGACATCCGGCCAGTCGGTGAGCGCGGTCGCGGCCATCTGCCGTAGGTGAACCTCGTCGCCACCGGCCGTTGCGAAGCCGAGTTGCCGGAGGTTGTCGAGCACCGTCGAACGCCGCGTCGAGACCCACGGATCCGTGAGCGCCGACAGCCGGTGGCCGCGCTCGGTCAGTGTGGCGGTGTGGTCGCCGCCGACCTCGATCCTCAGCCCTTCGTCGTCGATCGTGCGATCGACGACGAAGCGGGTGTCCGGCGCGGGCTGCTGGTAGGCGAACGTCGTCGAGGTGCCGGCGCCGTAAATCAGTGAGAGCAACCCGACCACGCCGACCGCGTCCGGGTGACGCGGCACGGGTGAGATCGCCAGGCCGGTGAGGGTCGCCGGGATCAGCCGCTGCGCGTTGGGATCCCGCCGGGTGCGCTTCGGGCCCCACAGCGCGGTGTTCGACGGGGCCGGCTGTGGCGTGAGGGTTACCCCGCTGACGTGGTTCGCGTAGCCGCCGGTGTGAGTGTCGAGCGCGCGCAGCGCGGTCGTCAGGGAGGACTCGACGCCCGTCAGGTCCATCGGTCCGATGCTCAGCACCGGTTCCCAGACCTGGTGATCCGTGGCGGTCGTCGTCCCCGGGTCGAGCCGCAGGACCATGCCGACGGGCGCCTTGTCGTGCGCGGTCGCCGCCGACGTCTGCCGGTAGGCGGCCACGACGTTGGGCAATTCGGCCGTCTCCCCGTCGGCGGTGGCCCACAGCGCGTGATTCGCCGGGATCGTGCTCTGGACGAGGATGCGGAAGTGGTCCGGATCCAGGATCCAGTCGAAGTCCGCCGGGGCACTCGGGCGCCGGCCGGCGGTAACGGTGGCCTTGAGGATGTTGGTCGTCGTGGTCGCAAGGGCACGGTGCGGCGTGACGGCTCGCGCGGCGGGCATCGCCGCAGTGGGCTGCACCGTGTCCGGCGGCAGGAAGCTCCCCGCGAAGGTGCCCCAGCCGACCGGCAGCGGCAGTGTGCGGGGGGCACCGAAGCCGATCGTCAGGGACACCACGTCCAGGTCGATGGTGACGGTCCCGCCGAATGCCGGTCCCCAAATCTGTAGGTACCCACTGATCTGGACCTTCTGGGTGAGCAACCCGAGGTCGACCGAGCAGCCGATCGCCACCCAGGCGCCGGCCTCGTAGTGGAACGGCGCCCATGCAATCAGGAAGTCGATGCCGGCGTCGAACCATCCCCGCACCGGGCCGCTCGCGAACGTAGCGCTCAGCCGCAGGCCCACCATGAACCCGTTCGGAACCAGCGCGAAGTACGCCTTCCCCAGACACTTCAGCGGCCCGAGCGAGAACTCGAGCCCCAGGCGCGGAACATCCGGGTAGTGCGCGGGCTTGTGGAAGTCGGGGTGGTAGCCGCCGAGACTGACGACGAAGTCGCCGCTGTGCTCACCGGAGAACCACGCGTGGAAGGCGAAGCCGCCCGTCAGCTTCACGAAGCCGCCCAACACGTACGAGGCCGGTGAGAGCTTGCCGTCGACGGCAAGCAGTCCCGTCGACGGGGTGAACGAGGCGACGACGTCGATCTCGACATAGGCCATCGGGTACGGCTCATCGCCCGGGAAGGTCATCGAGCACGTGCCCACCACGCCGATGTGCGTCTCGACGCCGAAGGCCACCGAAAGCACGGCCTGCGCCTTGATCATCTCGAACGACGTGAACTCGATCCCGGCCGCGACCCAGTACTCGTTCGCCTTCGGCCGGAACGCCTGCCGAAGCGCCGGGACAACCGTCGCGATCGTCTGTGCCGGAGTCGACCCCGCCGGCGGCGCGTTCGCCGGCAACAGGGGGTATCCGCTCACGCCGTCGACCGTCGGCAGCGTGAGTGCGGAGTTGATCCCGCAGCCGCCGGCCAGCCCCGTCACATACAGGAAGGGTGGTCCGCCGATCGGCGCCTCGACCCTGACGTAGAGGAAGAACGACGCGGGGTCGACGTCGGGTGCCCAGCCGCCCAGCGCATGCAGCGAGAACTGCCCGACCTCGGCGATCACCTCGCCGAAGTAGGAGCCGACCGTCTTGTCGGCGATCTGCTCGTCGACGCGCAGGAACGCGCCACCGATCTCGATCGGCGCGCGATCGAAGATCAGCACGAGTCCCGCGAGGCTGAACTTCGGCTGGAAATCCGTCAGCGGCGAGCCGATGGTCAGCGCCTGCATCGAGAATGCGAGCGGTCCCATCGCCACGGACGCGTCGAGTGCCAACTCGAGCACGTTGTCCTGGTAGGCGACGCCGACGCGCTCGAACGAGAAGATCCCGAAGTGTTTGTTGATCTCCAGCCAGGTCACGGGGTCCGAGGAGCCGGCCGGCGCGGAACCCGCCGAAAGCGCGGGAGTCGGGGACACCGCGGGCGGGACGGGTGCGGGTGCAGTGACGCCGGCGTGGAGGTGCTTCGTTGTGGCGCCGAGTTGGACGTCGGCGTCGAAGGCGATGCCCGCCGCGAGCCGGTCCGGCAGCTTCGCGATGCCCTGTGGCATCACTTTATTGACGATTGCCGTCTGTTCCGCGGTGAAGTCCGTCGCGTACATGAGCTGGAGGTTGCGCACCGCGAGCGTCTCGCCGGCCGGGAGCCGAGAGCCCACGATCGGCAGTTCGTCGAGGGCGATCTCGGTGCCCAACCGCAAGCCGAACGCCCAGTGCGCGCCGACCTGTTTGAGGAAGACGAACCTGGCCTCACGAAAGTCCACACCGATGCCGCGCGGAATCGGCGCGGCCAGGTTCGGGTCGATCTCCGCGACGAGATCGTGAAGGTTCGTCCGCCCGCTTCCGTCCACCGGGGCGTAGGCGGCGATCAGGACGTCGGCGTTGTTGTCGGTGACGTCGAAGACGAGATCGAAACGAATGTTGTCGAACGTGACTCGGCCGGTGAAGTTCGCGGAGCAGCCCTTGGTTCCCGCGACCGTCGAGTGCGGGTCGGTCGGCGGGAGGCTGCCGGGCTCGGCGACGTCGATCGTGAGCACGAGCGCGACCGGCTTGGCGGCGACCTTGAAGTCGACCTCGCACGTGAAGGTGAAGCGGCCGGCAGCGGTGTCGTAGGTAACGCCGAGCGCCGTCAGAACCAGCGATGCGATCGGCGCCGGCACCCGCTCGATACCGAAGGTCTGTGCCAACTCGGTCAGCAGTTCGCCGATCGAAATCGTGCTTCCGGGGTCGGTTCGGCCCTTGAACAACGCGCCGCTCCCGGCGCCGGCGCCGCCGGAGCCCATGCCCATGTCCGCCATCAGGGTCAACCGCGTGTTTCCGATTCCCAGCGCGGTCACGAAGCTGCCCGCGGGAACGTGACCCTTGCGGCAGTCCAGCGCTGCGGTGACCTCGAACAGCTCGATCTCGGCGTCGCCGATCGAGCCGACCTTCCAGTTGGCGAGCGTCACGAGCAGCCCGAAATCACCAGAGGCGTGCGCCGAGATCGAGGCCGCGACGACATCGAGCTCCGGCAGCCCGCTCACCCGCGAACCGGTGACCACGGTGGCGATCTCCCGGAGCGTTGTGCGGTGCTTGAGCCCCCCCGAGATCGCGTACCCGCCTGCCGATGTCGCGAAGATGTCGAACTCGAGTTTCGAGTCGCCCGTGCCGAGCGCGAGTGTGCCCGACAACGTTCCGGATACCGACCGCGCGGCGGAGTCGAAGGGAAAGACGATCGACCAGCCGATCGTGAGCCCATCCACCTCGACCCCGTCGATGATCGACCATGCCCGGCCCGGGCCGACGGCCAGCACCAGCCGCTGCACGCCGGGTGGATCGAGGTCGACCACGACGGCAATCGACAACAGCGCGAAGCTGTGGAGTACGTCCGGCAACGAGGGCAGCGCGAACTCGCCGGGGTCCAGGCCGACAACCTCCGCCACGGCGGCGATGCCGCGCTCGAACGTCAGCCCCTCGCGGCCGAAGTCGGCGGAGAGTTCGAGCACGCCCGACTTCTCGTGGATCGGAGCAGTCAACTCGACCTTCACCGGCTTCGTCTTGCCGACCGCGAGCGTCGCGTCCAGGTCGAGCCGGGTCAGCGCCGTGCCGGTGGCGGGGTCCTTCAGCACCGTGCGCAGGCGGATGCCGGGCCTGTCGAACGTGAGCAGGTCGCCGATCACCAGGCTCCGCGAGTTCGGGGACCCGCCGGTCACGGTCAAGTCCAGCGTCGCCGGATTGCCGCCGTTGAGCCGGATACTGCCCGTCAGCCGCGGCTGCTCCGGAAGCTGCAACGCTGCCGCCAGGAACGACACCTGTGAAACGTTCCGGAGCACGCCCTCGAACGTGAGATCCATGGAAGCGCTGGTGGCGGTCAACGACGCGGACACCAACTCGAGGTCATAGAGGATGCTCGGCCCGAGCCCGACCAGGGCCCTGTGGTCGGTGAGGTGCTTGTAGGACTGCGGCAGCCCCGGAAAGCCGTCCGCGAAGCCCCAGCCCACGGGCAGCGTGAACAACAGCGTCGCGGTCACCGACTCCGCGCCGGTCACCAGGAGGCGGGCGGCGCCGGGCCTGGTGCCGAACATCGTCACCGTGCCGTCGACGGTGACCCTGCCCGGCGTCTGCGCAAACGCCACTTGGGCAAGCCCGAGCCGGGCAACTCCCGCGGCGCTGAGCACCGACGCCAACTCGGGGAACATCGCCGACTCGAGCAGCAGTCCCCTGTCGTGATCGATACTCCCGCCGAGGAGGCGAGCGATGTCGTCGAGGCTCACGAGGCCGCCGGAGACGAGAGGGTGAGACCCCAGTCGCACTCGGTGGGGTAGATCTTCAGCGATCCATCGTCCCAGATCGACACGCGGTATTGCACGCCGGCATCGGCAGCGCCGGGATCATTCGGGTCCTTGGAGATTCCCATCGTCGCGAGCGTCGAGAAGATGCCTTCGGTTCCCGACTTCTGGATCCACTGGTCGGCACAGGCTGGGATTTCCAGCGGCTTGTCATTCGGGATATCCGGGGCCGAGTTGTATTGCTCGTAGTCGGACCGCTGGTACGCCACCACGTACGAATGCCGGCCACAGTCACGACACAGCGCCGGCGCGTATCTCTCCAAGAGCTCCATCGTCAGCGCCTGCGGCAACCGGTGCCCCGTCGGTTTCTCGGTTTCGTCCAGGGAACCGGACCGATCGGACGAAATGAACGCGAACGTCGGGTTGACCAATCCCAGCCAAACCGCGCGGTTGGACGTCCGATGCGAACCGTGGTGAGCGATCTTCAGAACGGCCGCGCCGAGAATGCCCTGCGGTGTGAGGGCACGGTTGTTTTGACAGAGCCGGCTCGTCTCGCCGATGATCTGCTCCTCGGTAACCCCGGTCGCGTCACCGGTAAGCATGAGCCCGACGCCCTGGTAGACAATGCGGAGCACGACGCTGCGGGTGTTCTTCTTGTAGGCAATGTCAGTCGAGCCGGCCTCGACGCCGAGCGCCAATACGGTGACGTCCGCGCCCAAGCCGAGCAGGGGGAAGAACCCACTGTCCGCCGTTCCGGTCTGAATGTACGGGTACGTTCCATCCTGGTTCTGGCGTTGACGCAGCCGACCGATCAGCCCTCCGTAGTCCGCCTCCAAGCCGCCGTGCAGGACGTTGCGCACATCGACCTTGAACCGTTCGAGAAACAGCTCGACCATGTTGTAGTGGTCCCGGTCACCGTGGGTCAGGACCAGCCATTCGAGGCCCACCGGGTCACATTGCCGCCCGAAGTCCGTGTGATCGTTGAAGTACTTGAAGATGTCGGCGGTGACGAGGTCCTTGTTCTTGGTCGAACCCAGGTCGACCATCATCACCTTGCCATTGGGTAGCCACACGACCATGCCGTCACCCTGGCCGACATCCATGATGTCCAAATGCAACGGCATGGGAGCACCTCATCCATCATTCTTACGTTTTTGACGACTGATTTCCTTGTGCAGTCGGTTGGTTCCGTGCCGGTCGAACTTCGGCGCGACATCGACACTTCAACCGGCATGGACCTTCCGCCCACCCGACCAGATGGACCACAAGCCGTCACCGGGTATTGCCGATCATCGGACCTGCGGAAGGATGGACGCTGCTTTGCCATAGATTTTCCCATTGGCGCCTTGCCCTCCGGCCGCACCCTGCCCTCCGCCGCCACCATCTCCCCCGTTCTTGCCTCCCTTGTGCCGCTGGCCTCCCACGCCCCCCGCTCCTCCTTGGCCTCCTTGTCCGGGTTTTCCCGCAAGACCCGGGGGCGCGGGCGCGTACAGCGACAGGACCTTGTGCAGGTCGTCATGTGTCGGTACCCGGACGACGATGTTTCCGGCGGCATCGACTCCGTCGCCGCCGTCACCGGCGTTACCACCGTCACCACCGGACCCGCCGTTGCCCCCGGGGCGGCCGTCACCGTCCGAACAGCCCGAGGCCGTGCTGTCGCCGCCGATGCCACCCTGCTGACCGAGTCCTCCCGTCCCTCCGTCTCCACCTGGACCTCCTGCCCCGGACATGGTGTAGACGGTCAGTTGCTCGGCCTTGAGTACGGAACCGATCGTGATCGTCGTCACCTGACTGGCAGCGGAGAACGAGGCGGAAACCCCGTTTGTCCCCTTGGCCCCCTTACCTCCCGCTGTCCCGGACTGGCCGTTCGCGCCCTTGGCCGGCTGCCCCGCCGCACCGGGCGTCGTCGGAGTCGGGGGTTTCTGCCCGGGTCTGCCCAAGATGTTGAAGTCGGCGTTGTCGGTACCGCTGTTGCCGACGCGGGTGAGGCTCGCGCACGTGAAGATCAGCGGCGTACCGCAGCAGGTGATGTATCCGCCTTGCTCGATGGTGACGTCCTCGAATGTCACCACCTTGGGTTGGCCATCCGGTGTGCTGAGATCGACGGGCCCGTTGACGGTCAGGGATTTTCCCATGAGCAGCGCGACGGAGAGCGGGAAGATCGGCCGGATCACCGCGCGGTCCTCGTCTGTGAGGGTGTCGCCACCGATCAGGTAGGCACTCACCCGGCGCACCACCGCCGAGAGTTCGTCCTCGTCCTCGATTCCGGAGAACAGCGCTTCATGAATTCGTTCCGCGTTGTCCCCGCCGAGGCCGAGAACCTCCTGCAGCTCTTCGAGATCACGAACGGCGACCGTGGTGTCGCGTACCTCGCCGCGCACCTCGACCCCTTCGGGGAACCCGCGCGGTTCAATGGGACCGCTCGAAGCCATGTGTCCTCCTTGCCGTGCTCTTGTCCTCATGGCACTGAACCGGTCGCTCGTTGACGAATACGGGCGGGCAGGGACGTGCCCGTCCATCCCTGCCCGGTGCGCCGTCCGTCCCGGGGATGCCCGGACGGCCATCGGGTGCGGTGCCTCCGGTGCCCCCGTCGGCGCCTGCCCGGCGCCCGACACCGCCGGAGCCTCCCCGCCCGCCCCGTCCGCCCTCCCCGCCCGCGGCCGGCTCCGTGCGGATCCGCACCCGGGCGGCCGCCTGCGGAGGCAACGAGATGAAGATGTTGGAACCGATGCCGCCGTGGCCGCCGCGTCCGCCGCGTCCTCCGTCTCCGCCGTTCCCACCGTTGCCGCCCTGGCCCGGCGGGTGGACGCCGCCGATCGTGCGCTGTCCCATCGCGCCTTCGCCTCCGACGCCACCCACGCCGCCTTCGCCTCCGGCCCCACCGTTTCCGCCCCGGCCACCCGCGGCCAACACGGTGAAAACGCCGTCGAGTTCACGGATGGTGATTTCGGCGATCTTCGTGGCACCGCCGGTCCTACCGCAGCCCCCGTCCCGGCCGCGGCCTCCGTCGCTCCCCGGTTGCCCGCCTGCTGTTCCGGCGATCACCGGCCCGACGGTTCTGGGCCCCAGCAGTGTCGGGCTGGTGCGGACGGGAAGGCCGCTGGATCCGGCGGATCCCGGGTTGCCCGACATGCCGTCCTGCCCGTCGAACGGGCCATGCCCGGCGTCTACGGAGAACGGTGTGGGCAGCACCGCAAGGTGCGGCGTGCGCGCGTCGCGCGGTTCACACACCAGATGCTGGACCACAAGAATCAGCAGATTGCCACGGACGACGACCACGGCATCGGGTGCAAGCCGCAACTCGCCGACGTTGACCACGCTGAGAACGTCGTCACGGTAGTCCAGACCCCAGTGATCGCCGCGGACACTGAGGTCCCAGATCTCGCCGGGCCCAAGGTGCTTGCGCCGAACGCTGAGGGCGCGTACCGGAAACGGGAAGTGGGCGGCAGCCGGTTCCAGGTCATGTTGCTCGATCACCCCGTCGGCGAGCGCGTGTGCCTCGATGCGGTCGTGGACTCCCTGTCCGAGGCCCCGACGGACCTCGATCTGCGGGCTGAAGAACACTCGCCCGCGCCGTCTGCGCTGCTCGTCGGTGGCCATGGCCAGTCGCCGAAGCCCTGCGACCGTCTCCACGGCGGTGTGCGTGACCAGTTCCTCGCCGCGTTCGAGTGCGAGCAAGTCATGATCGAAACAGGCGGCGCGACGCGCAAACTCCTCCCACTGCACGACCGACCCCAAGCCGGCCGACAAGGAAGCCTCACCCATGGCTGACGCAACGAATGGACAGCGCCGCCCGTGGCGGGGACGAGATGCCCGCAGCGTCCCCCGACGCGACGTGCACGACGGAGTTGTCGAGCCTCGACGGGAACTGCTCGGCCGCCGGCATCGACAGAACCCGGTCCCGCCGCCGAAGGCGCCGAGGCCCGGTCTTGGTCGTCATGACGACATCATCGCGACGGCCGGGACGAATCACCCGAGACTCACGGGGCCGGTCATCCGGATGGCCCACACCGACCGGCGTGTCGCGGGTCGATCGAGCCGACTCCGGTGACGGGCCGCGCCCATCCGGTGGGAGCCGAACCCGAGCAGGCGGGCAATCCGGCCTGCCCCACGCACAGCGCGGGGCACCGCGTGCGGCGAGCCCGCTCGGTGGTGCCGCGTCCGTCGGTGCAGGCGTCGGCAGCCGTTTCAGGTTCGCTCGACGGTGAGGTCGAGGAAGTGGTGGTGTCGCAGTTTCGTTGAGAATGCTCGGGTGTGTTGTACATACCTTCTCCGTCTCAGTAGGGTCGGGGACTGGCGCGGTGGCCGATGCTCCGTTTCCAGTCCCCGCCGCTTCAAACCGTGCATGCAGTTCTCCCGCACACGGCTTTCCGACATCGTTCACCGGCCGGCATGCGCCGTCGCCCAGTGCACGTTTCCGGTAAGACGGTAGACACCGAGCCGAGTGATCCACTCATATGTAAAGCGAGTGGTCCAGTTCCTGCCCGCGAGTCTGTGTTTCGTACTGGCGAAAATCGCCAGCCGCTCGTGGACGTAGCCGTCGACCACATTGAACTTCCGCCCGGAGTTCCCGTTTCGGAAGTACGCGGCCCAGCCCCGAAGAACGGGGGTGAGATCGGCCACCACGGCGGATACCGGCCGCTCGGTCCTGGAACGAGCCGTCAGCGTGCGGATTTTCTCCCGCAACGCCCGCATCGCCCTTGCCGAAGGCCAGCGTTGCAAGTAGTACCTGCCCCGCCATTTCCACGATTCCATCTTCCGGTGGTGGAAGCCGAGGAAATCGAACCCCTGCCCGCCTCGGTTGAGGCACACGATGCCGGTCTTCTCGGGGTACAGACGCATCCCCAGCTTCTCCAGCACTCGCTCCGTCAATTCACGGGCCTGCTCGGCCCGTTGTTCGGTCGGCGACAGGACCACGAAATCATCGCAGTACCTCACCAACGTCCCGAGTCGACGTCCTTCGCGCGTTGGACCACCGTCAAGGCGATGTCCAATGCGTCGGCCGCCCAGTCGACCAGGGGCCCGGTGTAGGAGCCGTCGGCCCAGACCAGCCGGATGCGGCGGTGCCGGGCCCGGATTCGGGCGAGCAGGGTGCAGGCTGCGGCGCGGTCGGTGGTGTCGGCCCCGGTGACCAGCACCTGAAGCAGCAGGCCGAGCGTGTCGACGACGATGTGCCGTTTCTGCGCGATGTCGGCGGGGTTGGAGAAGGAACGGCCTGCCAGGGCAGCCTTGCGGAAGATGCGCCGCGGCGATGGTGCTCGGCAGCGGCTCGCCGAGAGCGGAGGTCACGACCTCAAGGATCACCGAAGGCACTTGGCCACCACGACCGCGCGACCCTCGTAGCCGTCGTCGTTCACAACGCGGTCGCCGATCCCTGCCCGTCCTGCTGCGAGTCGAGCGAGCCGGCCACCGTCCGAAGCAACTCGATCGCTTTGCGTACGTGCGGGTTCTGGTCGGCTGTGCGCCGCACGGCGAAGACACGCCGGACGTGCGCCGGGGCGGCGAGCCTGATCGCGTGGAGGCCGCCGAGTTCCTTCATCGCCAGCTCGGGCACGACGGCGACGCCCAAACCCAGCCGTACCAGTGCGAACGGCAGGTTGTAGTCGTTGGTACGAAACAGCACCTTCGGCGAGAACCCGGCCGTCGCGCAGATACGGAAGAGATTGTGGGACGCGTCGGTTTTCTCGCTGAAGCAGATCCATCGCTCGTCCGCGAGATCGGCCACCCGCACGTGCGCCCGACGGGCGAGCGGGTGGCCCGGCGGAAGCAGGATGTACAGGGGTTCTTCGAGGACGAGCGTCCGGTCCACGTCGCTGGGCCAGTTGTGCGGCACCATGCCGTACTCGAAGACGAGCGCCAGATCGAGCCTGCCCTCGACCACGGCGGGCAGGATGAACGACGGATCGCCTTCCTCGTAGCGCACGTCCACTTGTGAGCGATCGCGCAGGAATTCGGCCAGCACCTCCGGCACCAACCGGAAGCCCGCCGACCAAAAGCTGCCCAGGTGGAGCCGGCCCCGCTCCCCCGTGGCGTAGGACAGGATCTCTCCTTCGGCGGCCTTCAGATCGGACAACAGCCGTGTGGCGTGTCGAGCGAGCTGAACTCCGGCCGCCGTCGGTCGCACACTGCGCGCGGAACGCTCGAAGAGTTGGACGCCGAGCGTCCGTTCGAGGGTCGTGATCTGCTGCGACACCGCCGAGGGCGTGTATCCCAGGTTCTTGGCGGCGGTCCTGAGGGAACCGGTCGCGACCACCTCGCGCATCGCCTGGAGCTGGATCAGAGTCAGCATCAGCGGAACCTAACACTCTGCGGCCGAAGCATCACCTGAGGTCTCCGGGCGTAATCAGCCGGTCGCCGAGTGATCTCACCGCGTGTTCGGCAGCCAGACCGCCCTGACCTGCGACGGAACAGCTAACCACCTCTGACCCCATGGATGTCAAGGATCAAAATTTCCGAACAAATACGCCGTGAACGCTTACCCAATTTCATCTTGTCCGAGGTGTTCCACAGGTCCACATTGGAGGCCGGTGATCAAGAGCCGCCGCTCCAGGCGCGGCATCGCGCCCACCGCGGTCGCCGCGGCGCCCGGAGCACGTCCGGCCCGTCCCACACGAGAAGGAGTCCTCCATGGACACACCGTTCGCCCATGTGCGCAGCCGTCGGGCGATCCGCGTCCTCGCGGCTTGCCTGACGCTGTCGGGAACCCTCTCCCTCGCGGCCTGCGGCGGAAGCTCACATCAAACCTCGAAGGCGACCGGGCAGGTGGACTCGCGGTTGCACGACCTCCTGCCGAGCGCGATCAAGAAGTCGGGCACCCTGACCGTCGCCACCGGCAAGGACTACCCGCCCCTGGTCTCCCTCGGCTCGGACAACAAGACCCTGGTCGGTCTGGAACCGGATCTCATCAAAGCCATCGGGGGCGTCCTGGGCGTCAAGGTCCAACTCACCCCGGCGAGCTTCGACAGCCTCATCGCGGGCGTTCAGTCCCGCCGCTTCAACGTCGCCATCGAAGCCATGCTGGACAAGCCGGAACGTCGCCAGGCGGTCACCTTCGTCGACTACTTCAAGACGAGCAGCTCGATCCTCACCGACCAAAAACACGCCGACACGATCTCGTCCCTGGACAGCCTCTGTGGCACGTCGGTCGGCGTGGAACAGGGCACCGCTCAGGTGGACGACGTCCAGACGCAAAACCGCGTGTGCGCGGACTCCAAGCGTCCCGGGATCAACGTCCTCACCTTTCCCAACTCCGTGGACTGCTTCCAGGCTCTGTCCACCGGACGCGTCGACGCCTTCGTCGGAGGGACGCCGACGATCGCCCACCAGGCCGACAATTCCGACGGGCGCTTCAAGCAGGTCGGGACCCCCTACCGCTTCCTGCCCTACGGCATCCTCATCAACAAGGATGACGGGCCGTTGGTCCAGGCCGTGCAACAGGCGCTCCAAAAACTCGTCGACAACGGCGAGTACGGCAAGCTCCTCGTGAAGTGGAAGCTGGAGTCGGGCAACATCGGCAGTGCGACCGTCAACGGCGGCCAACAGTGAAGGTCCGTCCGGCCGACACCACGGCCCCGCACGACGGGCCCGTCGTCCGACGACCGCGCACCGGACAGTGGATCGCCACCGCGATACTGCTGGTGGTCTTCGTCCAACTGGTTCAGGGCTCGGCACAGAACCCCCGGATGCAGTGGCCGACGGTCGGCGAGTACCTCTTCGCTCCCGTGGTCCTCGAAGGGCTGCTCACCACCCTGCGGCTCACGGCCGGCGCGATGGCCATCGGAGTGGTCGGCGGAATCGCACTCGCGGTCATGCGCAGGTCGCACAATCCGGTGCTGGCCAACCTCAGCCGGATCTACGTCTGGGGCTTCCGCGGGACGCCGCTGCTCGTCCAGTTGCTCTTCTGGTACTTCCTGTCGGCCGTCATGCCCACGATCGGCTTCGGCATCCCGTGGGGACCCACGTTCGTCGAATTCGAGACCAACAGTCTCATCACACAGACGACCGCCGCGCTCCTCGGGCTCGGCCTCAACGAGGCCGCGTACATGGCCGAGATCGTCCGCTCCGGCATCGCGTCCGTCGACGAGGGGCAGAGCGAAGCCGCGCACGCCTTGGGCATGACGCGCCGATTGACCATGCGACGGATCATCCTGCCCCAGGCGCTGAGGATCATCATCCCGCCCACGGGCAACCAGACGATCTCCATGCTCAAGACCACCTCGCTGGTCTTCGCGATCGCGGTTCCCGAACTGCTCACCTCCGTCCAGGGGATCTACTCCCAAAACTTCCAACAGATCCCCCTGCTGACCGTCGCCTGCATCTGGTACCTGGCCATCACGTCGGTGCTCAGCGTCGGGCAGTACTTCCTGGAACGTCGATACGCCCGCGGATCGAGCCGCGTCGTCGCGACCCCGACGCCGAGGCGACTGCTCGCCGCGGTCCGGCTACCCCTGACCCGACTGCTCTCCACCAGTGCCACTCCCGCTGCCGCTCCCACCGCCACTGCCACTGCCACTGCCACCGGACAGGAGTCGCACCGATGACAGCCTCCCTCGTGAGCGCGCACGGCGTGCGCAAGCGCTACGGATCGGTCGAGGTCCTGTGCGGTATCGACCTGGACGTGGGCCGCGGCGACGTGGCCTGCCTCATCGGCCCTTCGGGCTCGGGAAAGTCGACGTTCCTGAGGTGCATCAATCATCTCGAGACGATCGACGCGGGACGGTTGCACGTCGGGGGCCAACCGGTCGGCTACGAGCAGCGGGGCGGGAAGTCGTACGAACTCAGCGACAAGCAGACGGCCCGCCGACGCCAACGGATCGGCATGGTCTTCCAGCGCTTCAATCTGTTCCCGCACCTGTCGGCGCTGGAGAACATCATGGAAGCCCCGCGCCGGGTCCGGAAGGAGAGCAAGGCCGTGGCGAGGGAGCGCGCAGAGCGACTGCTGGACCGGGTGGGACTCGCCGACAAGGCGCACAGCTACCCCACACAGCTCTCGGGCGGGCAGCAGCAGCGCGTGGCCATCGCTCGCGCGCTGGCGATGGAGCCCGAACTCATGCTCTTCGACGAGCCCACCTCGGCACTCGACCCCGAGTTGGTCGGGGAGGTCCTGGACGTCATGCTCCAACTCGCCGCGGACGGAATGACGATGATCGTCGTGACCCACGAGATGACCTTCGCCCGCGAGGTCGGCAGCACCCTGGCCTTCATGGACAACGGGATCATCGTGGAATCGGGCGAGCCCAGGCCGATGCTGGCAGCGCCGGAACACCGACGCACCCGGGCATTCCTCAGCAACGTCCTTTGATCGAACGGTCTTTGGCAAAGTGCTTTGAGCGAAAGTCCTTCGACCGCGTCGGAGGAACAACCGCATCGCCGCTCCGCTCCTCGCGAACATCCGGCCGCCGGCCTCCCCGCAGAGGGCGAGCGTGCCGGCTCCACCCTGCCCGACCGCCGTTCGTCCGGTGTGTCGTGGAAGCCCTCACCGCGATGCCCTTCCTCGTCCGAAGGCAAGCCATCCACGCAAGGAGATTCGATGACTCGCGCAATCGTTCTCGGCGCCGGCGTACTGGGCGCCTCCGTCGCATACCACCTGGCCCGCGCAGGGTCCGAGGTGACCGTTATCGAGGCGCGCGGCCCGGCCGGCGGCACCTCGAGCGCAACCTTCTCCATAGACGTCACCCACCTGAAGACCCCCCGTTCCTACTACGAGTTCAATCGGCGCAGCGCCCGGAAACACCGCGAACTCGCGCAAGAGGACGACGGCCCCACCTGGTTGCACCCTCTCCCCCTGATCCAGTGGGGCGGCTCCGCGGCCTCGCAGCAACTGATCAAGGACCGGCAGAGGCGACTGGAATCCTGGGGGCATCCGTGCCGTCTGGCGGACCGCAGTGAACTCGCCGCGCTGGAACCCAATGTGGCGCCGGACGCGTGCACCACCGACGACTTGGTCGTGCACGACGAGTGCGCCTGGTACGACGCGCCGTTGTTCACGCGTCGCATGCTCGAAAGGGCGGCTGCCTTGGGCGCGGACGTCCGCTACGGGCTGCCGGTCGACGCCCTGATCGTGGCGGGCGACCGCGTCCGCGGCGTGGTGACCGGAACACGCCGGTGGGAGGCCGACTGGGTCGTCAACTGTGCCGGGACCGACGCCGGGCGGATCGCCGACCTCGCGGGAACCACCCTCCCGCTGAAGCAGATCCCGGGTCTGGTGGGCGAGAGTGGCCCCCTGCCGGGACCCCGACTCGGGGCGATCCTCGCGACACCGGGTGTCGACCTGCGCCCTGCGCCCGGCGGACGAGTCTGTTCGATCTCCTGGTCGGTCGACGCAATGCTGTGGTCGGGCGACGGTCTCGGAGAGCACAGCCTGGAGCAGGAGTTGCACCACCAGGGAGAACAGGTTCTTCCGGCGTTGCGGCAGGCCGGTCCCGCATCCGTACGTGTCGGCGTGCGCCCGGTGCCCGACGACGGCCTCCCCCTCGTCGGTACACATGCCGAGGTCCAGGGCTTGTACAGCGTCGTCAGCCACAGCGGCGTGACCCTTGCCCCGCTCCTCGGTGAACTGGTGGCCGATGAGCTGACCAACGACCGGCAGGTCCCGGACCTCTCGCCCTACCGCCCGACCCGGGACATGGCCCACTCGGTGCAGGACGAGAGCCTGCGTGTGATGAGCGGCATGATCTCGGCCGAACACCGAGTCCCGGACGACGTCCAGTCGGCATCGGTGAGTTCCCTGGGCACCGAGGAGGTCGAGATACGGGACCTGGGTATGGGGGGCGACCGGGATCGCGGCTGAGAAAGCGTTGTGCAACTGAGGGCTATCCCGATCGGCCTCGTCGGCGAGGCCTCGGGCGGCCTCGGTTTCGATGGGGCCGTGGCACGTGGTTTCCTCGCCGGTGAGGCGGGCGGCCATCCATCAAATCATGGCAACCTTGATCATGGCCTCGGCGTGCGCCGTCTTGCGTTCGTAGTCCCTTGCCAACCTTCTGTACCGCCCCAACCAGGATGGCTCCAGCAGCCCACACGTGTCGAGGAGGATGTGACGCCTACGCCCACGGGTGCGCTTTCCCATGTCGAAACCGATCGCCTCACCACCCTGATGACTGTGCGCGGTCTGTGCGTCCAACACCGCCGCCGACGGCTGCGGATCACGCCCGTCGGCACCACGGACCCGATCCCGCAGCGCGTCGTGGACCCGATCCGCACGTCCCGTCCGCAGCCCACGCAACCACACGCTGGAAAGCAGCCCTCAACGCCTTCGAAATCACCTTCGACGGACGCCTGTCCGCCGGACGACACTGACCCCAACAACCAGGAGTTACACCGTTCTCTCTACAGACCCAACCCGGACGCCGACGAGGACCCGGCGCGACCGCCAAACGCAGCCGAGCCGGCGCGGGCCGTGCGATGTTCGAAGGCGGGCCCGGCCTCCCGGCCGGGCCCGCCTAGTGTCGGTGATGTTCACCGGTGGTGGTGAGTCCTGGTCAGTCGTTGTCGGCCGGGGGCGTCGTGGGCTCCGGCAGCGCACCCTGGAGGTGTGCGACGCGGGGACCGCCGGGTGCGGACATGGGTCGGGGTTCGGGTCGGGGATCGCTTCGGGGCGGTCGGGGAAGGTCGGGGAGGGGTTCGCCGGCGAGCCTCTTCGCGGCTTCGAGTCCGTGTCGTGATTCCTCGCACAGGCGAATGAGTTTCTCCTCTGCCATGGGGGCCTGCCAGAGCTGGAGGAGAAAGGAGTCCCCGCTTCCGCGGCCGGCGCGTTCGTCGCCGCGGTTGTTCGCGTACACCCGCACGCGGTAGTCCCCGGGGCCGAACGCGGCGACGTCACCGAACAGGAACGGATGCCGGGACTCGAGAACACGCAGTCCTCCCGAGGGAACCGCGACGGAGACCTCCGCGACGTCCTCCCAACCGGGCTCCAGGGGCGGTTCCCGATCGAGGGTCTCGGTGGTCAGCGGCACTTCCCCCGTGCGTGTACCCGTGGTGATGCGCACCTCCTCCCCACGGGCCGAGACCAACCCCGTCGTCAAGGACTGCGGCCAGCCCCCTAGAGGGAACTCCAACCCGGGCACGAGGTAGAAGCTCCCGTATTCCGTGAAGACGGTGCCCTTTGTTCTGTCGGCCATGCCGCCTCGCCTCCTCAGGTACCTGCTCCGACATTGAACCTATCCCCCGCAAGGACGCGTTCGTTGCCGTAGAAAACCCTGAGGGCAGCGCCGCCCTTGTCGTTCTGGCCTTCCGGAATGTTGCAGCGGCCCACCCCTCGGGGCCCACGTAGCTGTTGACCATCGGGGTGTTCGGCCAGTTGAGCTGACACCAGTCCCATGTGCGCGGGGCGAACGGTGTACCGCTCGTCGCCGCGCCCTCCTCCGTGGAACGGAACGAATACTCGTTCGCATTCGTAGCCGGGCGGTCGGATGTAGGGGTCACCGCCGGGGCAGGCCCGGTCACCGTTTTGTTTGGACTTGGCGGCGTCGCCGTGCCGCGTCAGTTTGCTCGGCAGACCGGACTGCTCGCGTTCAGGGTGGTCGTCGTTGTTGCCGAGCAGCAGCACCATGTGTTCGTTGTTCGGATCGACGGGTTGGGACATCTCCGCGGCGACAACCACCAGGTCGATCAGGCCTGAGTACTTGTTTCTGGAGGCCGGTTTTGGTGTGGAGTCCGAGAGCGCCGGGCGGGCCGGCGGGCGGGGATGCCGGGGCTGCGATGAGCCGTTGAGGCCGGATGCGCGGCCGGAGGCGGTGTATTGCTCTGCGGTGTGTCGTGCCAGGTCATGGCGCAAGGACCGGCGGTTGCGGTTGCGTCCGCGCGGCGGAGACGGTGGGCAAGGACTCGCGCGGATGCGACGCCGCGAAGCGCTGGGCCGGTGGCCGGCCAACAGCCCCATGCGGCAGTCTGGAACCGCTGCCGAGCCTCGCCCGTGTGGGGTGTGGGGTCAGCCGACGGGATGTTCCCGGTGGACGCCGGGTTGCGCGCGTCGACACTTCACGGGGATCCGTTCCCGAGCGAACCGTGCGGATGCTCAGCGCGTCTGGGCCTTGACGAGCTTGTCGAACTGGGCGCGGACCAACTCGCTCGGCACCGCCTTGTCGGGCGCCTTCGCCTGGGACCCGGACGCGGACAGGTTGGCACCGAGCGGCACAGCCTGGAACAGCACGGTGCCGCTGCGAACGAACGTGACCGTGACGATGCTCTTGTCGTCCGCCTCGATGTCCAGGACGAGGGAGCCGTCGCCGAAGCCGAGCTTCGCGCCTTCCTTCAGCGGGTTGCCTTCCGAGGTCCGCGTGCAGGTGGACAATGCGGCCCTGGCGGCGCTGAGGAGTTGCTCCGCGTCGACTCCTCGGTACTGCTCAAGGGCGAGCTGGTAGCCGCTCTCCGCGGCGCCGCCGTCCTTGCGCAACTCGGCGGATACGGCTACCTGAGGCAAGACTTCGTCGTTGCTGACGAACAGGTCGGTCATGCCCAGCAACCGCGCCACCGGTTCGCATTCCGGGGAGCTTTCCTCATGACCACCCTCGGCCATGTCCCTCCCGGTGAACACAGGCCCCGGCTCCACCGTGTGCCCGGGGACATCCCGCGCGGCGACGAGGGCCGCAACCAACTGCTCCGCGTTCAGCGGCTTTCGCGCCTTCGCAGAGGGAACCGCGGAAGGCCCCTTGGACGAGCTGCCTCCTGCCCCTCCCGACGCGCCGACGCCAACGACCGGGGCTCCTGTACCGCCGGAGTTCTCCGCACCCCTCTTCTCGTCGGAACCGCAGGCCGACGCCAGCAAGACCAGAGGGACGATGACCGCAGCCGCCGAGAATGTTCTGGCCTTACGCATGCAATGGACCGCTTTCCGTAGATTCGGGCGGGTGCCCTGTCGATATACCAAGCCGGAGGGTACGGATCGCGGCGCGGCCTGGTCGACGAGCTTTCCACATTGCGAAGCATGTCGTGCGTGCCAGGAGCGCAGGCAATCGACGAGGCTCCAGGGCTTGGTGGGTGGTGTCAGAACTCATCACCACTTCACGACACGACGAGCAGCTCCTGGTGTTCGAACTCATCGCTATCCGGTGTCGATCGTCACCGACATTAGCCGGC
This sequence comes from Embleya sp. NBC_00896, assembly GCF_045207785.1. Lineage (NCBI taxonomy): Bacteria > Bacillati > Actinomycetota > Actinomycetes > Kitasatosporales > Streptomycetaceae > Embleya > Embleya sp. NBC_00896. Next base: position 2,938,676 of record NZ_CP108777.1, on the reverse strand, counting down.
CTCACCTTCGGCGGCAACATCATCGAGACCGGCACCGACTCCTACCGCTACGCCCAGACTCGGGCCCAGGCCGAACGCGCAGGCAACGGATCAGAAGGGGACAGGGTGTCACTTGGATCGGTCCATGACGTGACTACTCGCCAGTATTTGTCATGCTTCTGGTGTGGCTGTCATGTTCTTGGAGCATGCGCATGACGGTGGCGGCGGAGGGGTGTCGGCCCTTCTTCGTCACCCGGGCGAACAGAACGAGGGATCGGCCGTGCCGCCGCCGGACAACTCGCCGAGCGGGGCATGACCGTCCTGATCGGCGCCCGGGTCCGGCGGCAGGGCGATGAGGCCGCCGCGGGTCGGTGCGGGTCAGGCATTCCCTCTGAGGTGCTGCACCCTTGTCATTTCGTTGGATGGACGTGGTGTTCGGGCTGTCGGCGCGGTAGGAGCCCGCAGGAGGTCTCGCCAGTCGGCGGGCCAATTGGCCAGCGCGAGGATGCCCATGATGAGAAGGTGGGTCGGCGCGGCCCAGCTCTCCACCGCCGGGTCGTGGTTGACGATGTGGGTGGTGACCGCGCCGGTGAGCACGAACATCAGCGTCGTGGCACCCAGGAAGCGTGTTCGCTTATTGGGGATCACCAGCAGGACGGCGGCTGCACCTTCCAAGGCGCCGACCACGAAGCGCATCCAGGACGGGTAACCCCAATCGACGAACTTCGCGGAGTACGCCGAGCTGAATATCGTGTCGCCCGGCCAGTACTTGGTCACTGCGCCCAGCGCGAACTCAAAGGCCAGGAACCCGTACAGACCGGTCATGATTCGCTTCGACATGCTTGTCCCTTCAGGGGGAATTGGGCAGGGTCGGGCCTCCGCGCGGCGATTTCATGGCCGGCGGAGTCTCGCTTCTCGGGGGTCAGCCCCGCAGGGTGGTGATGGCCTTCTCGATACGCCGTTGGCGCGTCTCGGGCTTCTTCGCGCTCTCGATGGCGCGCACATGCTCGCGCCTGTGGCTGTGGGCGAGGTTGTCGTACGCGGCGCGGGCGACCGGGTCGTCGTCCAGAGCCTGGGCGAAGTCCGCAGGCTCGACGACGACGCGCGGCTCGGTGTCGAGCTCCAGCTCGACCTCGACCTCCTCGCCGATCGCGACATCGGCGGCCTGCCGGTTGGCGTTGCCGAGGCCGAGCAGGTGGCGGCCTCTCAGGATGGCGACCCGGCTTTTCCAGGAATGCCCGTTGACCGTGATGGTCACCGGCGGCCGCGCGCCCCCGCCGAGCGCTGCTACCACCTCGGGCGGAACTTCCAGGCCCCGCATGGGCTCGGGTGGCTCGACGAGGGTGCGAAACTTCATGATCTTTCTCCTCATTGTTCTGCCGGCTCACCGCGGATCCGGCCCGCCCGGCTCCGATAGCCGCTCCCACTTCCCACACCGGGACCATCGCCGTGCCCGGGACGGCTGCGGCAGGCGCCGCGCCGTCCCGGACGGCTGTGAGGCAGGAGATCGCGGCTACTCGGCGTAGGGCTGGTCGGCTCCCTGGGCGCTGTAGCCGAGGCTCCAGATGTAGCCGTCCGGGTCGGCGAAGGTGCCGCCGTATCCGCCCCACGGCAGAGCGCCGGCGGGCTTGAGGATCGTGGCGCCGGCCTTGTGGGCCTCCGCGATGATCTCGTCGACCCGTGCCTCGCTGCGGACGACGTAGGTCAGGACCAGCCCGCTGAAGCCGTTGCCTTCCGGGGCCGTGCCCACCTGGTCGGCCAGACCCTCGCGAGCGTAGAAGCCGACCGGCGAGGCGCCGTCCGAGTCGAAGAACACCGAGATGCCGTAGTCGTTCTTGATCTTCCAGCCGAGCCCCTCGGTGTAGAACTGCTTGGCCCGGTCCATGTCCCGGACACCGAGGAGGATGGAACTGACGTGCGCCTTCATGTCTTGCTCCTTGCACTGTGGATGTGTACGTGCCGGACATCCGGGCCAGGGCCCGGCTGTCACATCGGCGCGTGTTCGCCGGTCGATCGATATGACCGGAGGGTCGAGCGGGGTGGGAGTGGGGGCCGGGCGTCAGGACGGCGTGGGGGCGAGCGGCGCGGCAGCCTCCCAGGCGAACTCGTCCGGGTCGGTGAAGGCTTCGGCGGTGCTGCCGAGGACGATGCGGTGCGAGCCGGTGCCGTCGGCGGGGACGCCGAGGTCCTTGGCAAGGGCACGGCGCTTGTACAGCGCCAGCGTGATGCGGCTGGACCGACCGGGGGCGAACTCGGCGTACTTGCCACCGAAGCTCTTGGCCACGGTCAGGCCCCGGCCGACGTAGAGCTGCTTGGTGGCCTTCACGCTCTCGACGCCGATCAGCAGGACGACCTGGTCGATCTCGCGGGTGGCGGGGCCGGTGTCCTTCTTCGCCGAGGTCGCGATCTTCCAGATCGTCCCGTCCGGGGCCTGGACGACACCGCTGTAGCCCCACAGCGACTTCGCGGCGGGCTTGAGCACCGTGGCGCCGGCGTCCACGGCGGCGCCGACGAAGTGGTCGACGGTGGCCGGCCCGGACACCGTGAGCGCCAGGGTGAAGCCGCGGAATCCGGTGGAGTGCGCCTCGGACGCCCGCAGGCGTATGTAGGTGTCCACGCCGAAGGCGCTGTAGAAGCGGCGAGCGGCCTCGAGGTCGGCCACCTCGAGGGTGACGGACGCGAGGGACGTGTCGGCTGTGGTGGAAGCGGTGGTTGCCATGACCATCACGCTAGGGGCAGCGCGGCGGCCGGGGCTTCTCGATTCCTGACCGGTCTCGAGACCTGCCTCGCCACGCACGCCGGCACCCCCTCCAGCCTGATCGCCGAACCCGCGTCGTGGGCCGTACCCGCAGCATCGCCCGCGATCACCGCCATCGTCGACGGCAGCGAAGGCATCACGAGAACCGGCCTCGACAACATCCGTCTGGATCACCTCGCGGAAACACACCATCGCCCGCAGAACACCCGGTCCCGCACGCCCAAGCGGTGGACACGTCCTGGCCCTGCGACCAGGCAAACCCTGGGACCAGCACAAACACGGTCCGGCCCTTAGCTAGTGCCGCGCCCGGCAACGTTCACCCCGTCGCGGCGCCCGGCACGGCCCCTCGACGCACCGCCGAAACGTCCAAGTACTCCAGTACGAGAACGTTCCGGCGCCACGCCGAGGCACCGCACCGAACACCGCGACGGGGTGAACGTTGCCGGGCGCGGCACTAGCCGGCCAGTAGGTCGGAGGGCGCGGTCTCGAAGAAGGTCGCGTTCGCCCTGGATCCCGACTGCCTCAGCGCCTTGAGCTCCTGGTAGTCGGGCGCGTCGTACCAGCGGTGAGCGGTCTCCAGGTCCGGAAACTCGATGAGGACGGGATAGGTCAGCACGGGCTCCCCCTCCACCGTGTCGGCCTGCCCGCCGACGGCGAGGTAGCGGCCGCCATGCTTCTCCACCATCTCTCGCACGCGCGCGGAGTACTCGGCCAGCTTGGCCGGGTCGGTGACCTCGACGTTGTCGAACAGAGCGAAAGCGGTCATGGCAGTCTCCACCGTTGTGGCAAAATCGTCCCGGTCGGGACAGTCCCGAATTTACTACCGATCGGGATGATCCCGCAAGGAGGAATCGATGAGCGAACTCTTCAGTGATCCCCGGTGGGACGCCTACGGGATGCTCCGCGAGGCGTATCTGGCCGTGACCAAGTGCATCGACGCGGACGTCAGCCCAGCCGGCGACACCGACGCGTCGATCTCCGACCTGCTCTTCCGACTGGCACGAACCCCCGGCCACGCCCTGCGCACGGTGGACATCACGCGCGCGTTGGCCACCAGCACGACCCGTACCACCCGCCTCCTGGACACGGCGGAGAAGCGCAGTCTCGTGACCCGCAGTGCGCATCCGAACGACCGGCGCGCCACCCTCGTCACACTGACCGAGGAAGGTCTGGCCGAGGCACGCAGGCGGGGCACCGTCGGGCTGGCCTCGGCCCAACGCCATATCCACGACATGCTGACGGCCGACGAGGTAGCCGCGGTGACCGAGATCCTGCGAAAGCTCCGCGACGCCAATCAGCAGCCCCACTAGGCTAGTGCCAGGTTCCGCTTTGGGCGGGTAAGTACTGTTCAAACAGTGGTGTTTCGGCTGCTCGGGGGCGAGTGTGGTGCCGAAGTTTCTGATGGCCCGTCAACCCGTGGACAGGGACGAGGAGGAGAGGATCCGGCGGTTGGCCGGGGCGCGTCACGCGCCGGGCGACTGGATCCTGCGGGCGAGGATCGGGGAAGGCCTGCGGACTGCGTTCGCCGGTCGGATTCATGCAGCGGGGGCGTCCCCCGGCCACCATCGCCGCAATCAAAGCGCGGCTGGAGCAGGCGACACCGGTGGTGATCCGCGCGGCTCGAGCCCGGGACCACTTTGAGCGGGTCGCCACGCTGATGTTGCGCGACATCCGGCAGATCCGAAGCCGGCTGCGGGCGTTGCACGGCTCCGAGCGCGTAGACCTCGACGGCGCGTCCCACTTCGGCCGTACCCTGTTCCACGACTCGCCGGCGGATCACACCGACGACGATGTCCTGGAAGCCGCGAGCCGAGAACTCGCCGAGTACGAGGAAGCCGTTGCTGTACGCACCCGGCTCGCCCGCCCGCCCGCCGGGTCGGAGCGAAACCCGGTCCGGCGACCGGTGGCAACCTGCGGACTTCCTCACAACTCCCGGCATCGGCGGCAGTCGTGTGCGGAGCGCACCGGCCACCCGTCGAGTCGGAGAGGGGGCATCGTCCACGCCTTCGCGACCCGAGGATCGAGGGGACGTCGTCGGGGTCGTCACGTCCGACGGGTCGTGTCCCACGCCCGCGGTCCCGGATCGCCCGACGTCGGCAGGCCGTGTCGCCGCCGGGGGGGCGAGAGGGACCGGGCCCGCCTACGGACGTCCCTCCGGGTCCGCTCGGCGAGTTGTCGCCTCCCTCGGAGGGTGGATTGGATGTTCAATCGGTCTGCGGCCGGCTCCAGGCGCGCAGGGTTCGGGCGACGTCGGTGAGGGAGTGCTTGCGTTCGCGGATGTCGCGGGTCAGCTGCACCCAGCCGCCGGGGGGAACGGTGAGCGGTTCGTCGGAGCCGGCCATGTAGCGGTCGGCGCAGGCGCAGCCGACGACGGCGTTGAAGTCGGCGAAGGGCTCCAGGACGATCATGGAGTGGACGAACGTCGCGGCGCGCGCGGCGGTCTCCTCGTAGTACAGCTCGCCGCGGAAGCGTTCGTAGCGGTGGCGCTCGACGCAGAACGCGAACGATCCCCAGTCGGTGAGCGGAAGGTTCACCGGGGTGTTCGCGGTCTGGATGTCCAGCACCCATCCGGCGTCCACGCGCAGGATCAACGCTGCCCCTCGGGGAAGGCGTCCTGGAACTCGGCCAGGTGCTCGGTGACGAACGTGGCGGCCCCGGTGACGAAGTTGCGGCGGGCGGCCTCGGACACGCTCAGGTCGTGCACATGGGCCTTCACCGACTTGCCCCCCAGCCGCGCGGCCTCGCGCACGGCGGCCAGTTCCTCGTCCGTGTACTCGATGTTCAAAGCTGGCATGCCCGACAAGGTACCAGGCAGGTACCACCGGCGGTACCGGGCCGGTACCAAAACCGCGAGCGCCCCTGGGAACCGCCGTCGTCGACCGACGGGCCGGGGCGCGGCCGCGCCAGGGGCAACCGACCGCAAGGGAGCGGCGCTGCATCCCGCCGGCGACACAGGGCACCGGTACCGGCATGGCCCGAGGGGTCACCGTGCGGCCGGGAGGCTCACGCGCGGGGTGGTCGGGGTGGGCGCGGGGGCGGTTGCCTCGGCCGGGCGTTCGCGCAGCAGCAGGCCGGCGGTGAGCGCCACCAGGCAGGCGGTCAGGCCGTGGACGCCGAAGGCCGTGGCGGCGGAGCCGTCGTTGCTCAGCACGACCGTCATGTCGCCGGCCGGGATGAAGGTCATGGCGAGCATCGTCCAGCCGAGTGCCCGCCGGTGTCCGGTCAGCAGGAGGGCGAGCATGACCAGCCCGGTGCCGATGTCGCGGACGCCCTTGACGGCCAGGAACCCGGTGCCTTCGTGCTCGGGCCAAGTGGGCAGGCCGAAGCCGGACGCGGTCGACTGCGGGGCGAGCAGGTAGGCGAGGCCGACGTAGATGATGAAGGCGCCACCGAGGGCGGCCAGGATGGTGGTGAGGGTCCTGAGCTTCATGGTGTTCTCCCGAGTGTCGGGCCGGTGGGACCGGCCGTCGTCGCCTTGTGGGGAAAACACTCGCCGGATGGTCCTGGAAGGCACATGGAAGCGACTTGGAGGCGACCCTGGCTTTGTTCACGAGAGGCGGTTCTGGCTCAGATTCCGAATGCTGTTGGTGATCTTCAGGCCGGGAGCCCTCGCGGTGCGCATTCACCGGTGAGGACGCTCGATCCCCGGCCGGGGGCCTCTTGCTTCGTCGCGTCACGAGTGGCCGGCCGCGTCCTATCCGCTGGTCCACGTGGGCCACGGGTGGACCACGCGAGGGGCCCGGGAAGATCACCAACAGCATCGATTCCGTGGAGCCGTGGCGGAGTGTCGCATCGGCGGGTCGAGGGGTGGGGGCAGCCACGGGTGGTCTGCGGACCAGTGCGCCGTTTGGGCGCCGAGGCCCTCATGCGGTGTTCGGCTTGCGGTCGTACATAACCCGGGCTGATGCCGAGAGTTCAGCCACCTGGTCGCGGGTCAGGCGCCGGCATTCCCATATCAGTTCCGCCAGTACCTGGGCGTCGGGGTGCAGCGGGGGCGGCGGCTCCGGCAAGGCGATCCCGGCAAGGGCGGCCATCACTGGTATCGGCTGGTTCACCACTCCGGCGCAACCCACCACGAAATCCGGGGGCAGCTTGTCCGAGGCCACGCCCGCCAGGTAGGGGATGGTCGACCCGGACAGGTAGACCTGACCAAGCGTCAAGTGATACAGAGCCTTCGCAGCTTTGCTGTACCGAAGGTTCCGGTTGGCGAGCAGCCGTACGAGGACCGCTCCCGGGCCCGGCGGCCTCTGGTATGCCGCCTGCCTCGGTTCCTGGGCCCGGCGTGGTGCCCGAGGCATGGCCCGAGCAGCGGCGAGCACCTGGTTCCGTGCGTCGGACGGGATGTCGGCCGTGTAGTACAGGACCCCGTCCACGTCCGTGGTGCCGAGTGGCTCCAGCGGTGCCAGGTCCTCGGGCACAGGCATGTCGGCTATCGCGAACATATCGGAGGCATTCAGGCCCAGCACGGGCGCCAGTTGCCGCAGCAGTTCGCCGCACGGTGCGGCATCGCCGTCCAGGACGGTGCGCAGGTGGGACTCCGAAATCCCCGCGAGGTGGGCGACCGCCGCCGGTTCGAGCCCCAGGACGTTCAGAAGCCGCGCCAACATCACGTCGAACCGGGGTGGTTCGTTCATCCGTCCAGGGTAGGACCCGAGGCCGCAGCGGGGGATGGATCATCGTAGTCAGCGAGTTCCGCAGTCACCGACGCCCCGGTTCTCGAGCCAGCCCAGGACCTGGCCCCAGTACCTGGCGCCCTCGCCGACCCACAGCCCGAGGACGTCGCGGTAGCCGTCGACGGTGACGCCGAGCGCGAGCTGATGGCCCAGCTCAACCGCGGACGCGACGCACTTCGGCATCCGGGCTGAAACACCAGTTCACGCGCTCCTTGCGATGGCGGACTCTGGAGACGGAGGCCGCGATGCCGAACAAATGCCCCTGCGGGCCGCAGCCGCACTGGCGGCCCAAGCGGAAGACCCTCCGGGTGCGGACCGCTGTCGATACCCGGACGGCCTCCCGTCGAGCGTCGCACCGATGTCTATCTCCGTGGTCAGGCTGCCGGCACACGAGGATCCCGGCTCGGAATGAGACCCCGCTCGAGTTACCACCTGCGCTGGGTTGGGTGCACCGTCACTGCGGCGCCGGCTCGCTTCAAGGCGGTCTCGGCCTTGGCCGCAGCTTCGGCGCTGACCGCCTCCACAATCGGCCTGGGTGCCTTGTCGACAAGGTCCTTGGCTTCCTTCAGCCCGAGCGATGTCACCTCGCGCACGACCTTGATGACCTGGATCTGCTTGTTCCCGGCAGAGTCGAGGATGACGTCGTAGCCCTCCTCCTCTTCCCTGCGACCGTGTCGCGTCGGCGGGTTGGTGATTTCCACGAGGGTGGTGGGTGTCGCTGACAGCCCCCTCAGCGCCGCGATCGCGTCGCTTGCGTCACGACGGTGTTCGGGCTTCTTCGCCAGCAGTTGCTCGATCAGCGCGGTCAGCGCGCCCGCGTTCCGCAAAGGCGGATGTGGCTCGAAGGCTACTGCCGCCATGATCGCCGTCGCCGACATACGTCGAAACGGCGAGGTTCCCTCGACCGTCTCGAACAACGTCGCGCCGAGAGAGAAGAGGTCTCCCGCTGGGTCGTCTGCGTCTGGGGCCGCGCCGAAACGCTCGGGAGCCATGTACTCGAGGGTGCCGACAACCATGCCGGTCGAGGTGAGCGAGATGTCGTCGCGGTGCTTCGCGATACCGAAATCAGTCAGCAGCACCTGCCCAGTTGCACGTCTCGCCGTTCACCGTGAAGACGCATGCGGTGCGGGCCATGACGAAGGTCGGCGCACGTGACCGAGCACAACTCGTCTCGTTCACCTTCCGGGCCGGCCTCTACCCCTGAGTCTGCCGAACAGGACCGCGAAACAGTAGTCACAAGCCGACGTTTGCGCCCCGACGCCGACGTCCCTCGCCAGTATCGAGAGGTGATCATCGAAGCCGGAACCGCGTACTGGGGGTGCCGACGTTTCCCTGCCCGCGGCTGCACCCGGTGTGCGCTCGGCAGGGCATGCCCGTCGCCTTCGCCCTGGCCGGTGCCGAGGAGCCCGAGACCCTGCTGGACCTCCTGCCGTTCCATGACGGGTTCAGGCCCAGGCCCAGGACCTGAGCGCCAGGGTCGCCACCGCTTCCAGTTCATCGCGATTGGCGCCGTCGCGTGCCTGGTGGGCCATGCCCTGCAGCACCACGCTGGTGAACAGTGCCAGCGAGTGGACGTCGGCGTCGGCGGGTAGTTCCCCCGTGGCGATTGCGGCGTCGATGAGGCGTTCGAGGGCCTGGACGTCGGAGGTGCGCAGCGCGCGCAGTGCCTGTTCGACTTCGGGTGAGCTGCAGTTGACGGCGGCGCTGATCACCAGGCAGCCGGGCGGCCGGTCGGGGCGGGTGTACTCGGCGGCAGCCTCACGCAGCAGGCGCTCCATGCCGCGCCTGAGGGTCGGTTCCTCCATCAGCGCCTTGGCCATGAAGGCGTGATAGGTCCGGCCGTAGGACTGCACGACCTCGTCGAACAGCTGCCGTTTGCTGCCGAAGGCGGCGTACAGGCTGGGGGGGCCCATGCCCATCGCCGCGGTGAGCTCGGCGATGGAGGTGGCCTCGTAGCCGCGTTCCCAGAACAGCACAAGGGCCCGTTCCAGGGCGGCGGTTCGGTCGTATTCCCTGGGGCGTCCTCGTCGCGTCGTACTCATCTCCGAATTATAGATCGATCGCTAGAGAACGTGCTACGGTTCGACTTCTATAGCGATCGCTTGAAAAAGGGAGCAGGGATGGGAACGCTAGAGGGCAAGACAGCGCTGGTCACGGGCGGCAGCCGCGGTATCGGGCGGGGGATCGCCAAGCGGCTGGCCGGCGAGGGAGCGCTGGTCGCCGTCCACTACGGAAGCAACCAGGTCGCCGCCGACGAAACACTGACCGCGATCAAGGCAGCGGGGGGTACCGCGTTCCCGGTCCGTACCAGGCTCGGCGAGCCTGGCGATGCCGAGGCGCTCTGGGAGTCCTTCGACAAGGGCGTCGCGGAGTTCACCGGCACGCCCGGCGTGGACATCGTGGTCAACAACGCCGGCATCGTCACGTACGCGCCCATCGGCGACACCGCCGAGAAGGACTTCGAGGAGAGCTTCGCCGTCAACGTCAAGGCGCCGTTCTTCATCCTCCAGCGGGGCCTGTCCAGGCTCCGCGACGGTGGTCGGATCATCAACATCTCCTCTGCGGCGGCCCGGATCGCGGTGCCGGTGACCATCGCGTACTCGATGACCAAAGGTGCGCTCAACGTCCTGACCCACACCCTGGCCCTGGAGCTCGGGCCGCGCGGCATCACCGTCAACTCGGTCGCACCCGGCGTCGTCGACACCGACATCGCATCATGGCTGGCCGACCCGCAGCTGAGAGAGCGGGCCGCCGCGATGTCGGCCTTCCAACGGATCGGGGCTGCGGCCGACGTCGCCGATGTCGTGTCCTTCCTCGCCTCGCCCGATGCGCGCTGGGTCACCGGCCAGACCATCGATGCGACCGGCGGCACGCTTCTCGGCTTCACCCTCTAGCGCCATGACTCTGCACGGTGACTACGAGCCCAGCTCGTTCCGGCAGATCCGCGACCAGGTCGCGCTGTATGAGGCGACCGACGGCCAGGAGGGCGGCACGCTGGAGAACAGGCCGGTCATCATCCTGACCCATCGGGGCGCCAAGACCGGAAAGCTCCGCAAAACACCGCTGATGAGGATCGAGCACGACGACGGCTACATCGTCGTCGCCTCCTACGGCGGTGCACCCGACCATCCTGTCTGGTACTACAACCTGCTCGCCCATCCGCTCGTCGAGGTTCACGACTGTGCCACCACGCGGGTGTTCCGCGCTCGCGAGGTATCCGGCTCGGAGAAGACCGAGCTGTGGAAGACGGCAGACGCGGCGTGGCCGCACTTCCCCGAATACCGAGCCAGTACCGACCGGGACCTGCCCGTGTTCGTCCTCTCCCCGGCACCTGACCAGGAGGTCTCCCATGCCCGTGACCAGCCGTGAATGGCACCTTGCCGCCCGCCCGGCCGGCGAACCGAAACCCGCCGACTTCGCACTGACCACGACGACGGTCCCCGACCCGGGACCGGACCAGATCCTCGTCCGCAACGACTGGCTGTCGGTCGACCCGTACATGCGCAGCCGCATGAACGACGGCGAGTCCTACCTCCCGCCGTTCGAACTCGGCCAGGCCATGACCGGCAGCGCGGTCGGCACCGTGATCAGTACCGGAGCCGACCGCGTGCCCGTCGGGTCGATCGTCTCCCACTTCCTCGGCTGGCGCGAGTACGCCCTGCTGCCCGCAGCCTCCGTCCAGGTACTCGATCCCGAACTCGCACCCGTCCAAGCGCATCTCGGCGTACTCGGCACCACCGGACTCACCGCCTATGCCGGGCTCAAGGTGATCGCCCCGGTCAAGGCGGGCGATGTCGTCTTCGTCTCCGGCGCCGCAGGGGCCGTCGGATCCGTCGCAGGCCAGATCGCCAAGCGCCTGGGCGCCTCCAGAGTCATCGGCTCGGCCGGCGGCCCCGACAAGGCCCGGCGCCTGGTAGAGGATTTCGGGTTTGACGTCGGGCTCGACTACCGGGAGGGAGATCTGTCCGGCCGGCTGGCCAAGGCCGCGCCCGACGGCATCGACGTGTACTTCGACAACGTCGGCGGCGACCATCTCCAGGCCGCCCTCGGCGTGATGAACCTCCACGGGCGCATCGCCCTGTGCGGCGCTATCTCGGTCTACAACAGCACCGAACTCCCACCGGGCCCAAGCAATCTGCCGCTCGCGATCGGCAAGCGCATCTCGCTGCGCGGCATGAACGTCATCGACCACTTCGACCTCGCCGCCGACCACCTCCAGCAGACCACCGAGTGGCTGCAGGACGGATCGCTGCGCACCGCGGAGACCGTCGTCGACGGCATCGACGACGCCGTCGAAGCATTCCTCGCCATGATGCGCGGCGCCAACACCGGCAAGATGCTCGTCCGCCTGGCACCGGCCGACCTCTAATCAGACTGTCCAGCAGGCTGCGTCGCCGCTCCGGGTGTCCTATGCGTCCTCAGGGACCTGCATCGGCAGTCATCCGTTCCACCCACGCGCGCTGGGTCTCGGCGCGCCCTACGCGGTTGACGATGTCCTTCTTGGACTCTGCGTCCAAGGCCTACGAGGCGGAAGGGAGTGGGACGCGACAGCTGTACGCGTAAGGCGTCCGGCGGTCGACGGCGTTCTCAGTCGTCGGACAAGGGCGTACGCGGTGACTGCGTGCCGAAGGGGCTGCGGCCCACCCGGGGATCAGGGGCGGCGGGCGGCACCCACCCCGCGAGGGGATCGCGCCCGGACGCGACCTGGTCGTGCGCCGCGCCGCCGACCGTCTGCTCGGACCGTCGCCGCCGCCTGCCACGCACCCGCAGAGCGATAAAGGCGACTACAAGCAGGACGAGGAACACGATCTGTGCCTCGTCGGCGATCGAGTCGGGCAGGAGGAAGAACGCCACACTGGCGACGATGTCGGCGAGGAAACTCCCCACACCGGCTTCGGACATGACGAATCCCCCCAGGGCGACCGGTTGTTGACTGGCGATCAGGTGACGACGGGTCAGCATAGGCGGGATACGGGTCGCGCCGCGAGCGGATAATGTTCGCCCGACCGGTGTGGTGGGTGATCGTTTTCGGGGAGAAACCCCGAACCACCCACGTGGTCGCGAGTTCGCGGGCACATGCCGCCTGGAACACCACGGATCCACCGCCGCAAGCGCGTCACGATCGGTAGGGCCCCGGCCGGCTTCGTCACCACAGGCGAGACCGGCACCGACAACACCGGCGAGGCCGCCCGAGCCGGGAACCGCGAGGCCCTTGTCGGAAGCGGTCCTCGCTCCCCCGATCAGACACAGATGCCGACCCGACAAGACCCCCTCCGGACGGCGGGGCCACTGTTCAGGCGACACCTGAACTTCGACGGCCACACCGAACATCCCAACGAGACCCCGAAAACAATCGATGCGCCACCAGTAGAAAGACCGCGCGCCCCACACGTCGGGTGGGTTCGGGTGGGCGATTCATTCAAGTGACTTTCTCGGCGTAAATCGTATTTACGCCACCTACCAGTCACTCGGCGCCGTCCTGACGGCCCACGCAGGCGCCTACGGCCCGGCCTTGGCCGGATTCGACCTCGTGATCGTCGACGAGGCCCACCGCACCAGCGGATCCGCCGGGAAGGAATGGGCCGCGGTCCACGACAACACCCGACTCCCCGCCACACGACGGCTCTACCTCACTGCCACGCCCCGGGTCTGGGAACCACCCGGGAACAGCGCGTACAGCGAAGCCACGCTGTCCGACGCCGACACCGAACTACCCCCGGCCCTGGCCCAGGACGACGTGTGGGAGGACCTCAACCCCGCCACCGACCGGACCGGCGGGGGTGAGACGGAGGAGCGGGACGACGAAGGCGGGGACGATCGGCCGGTTCGTGTGCGGGGCGGACGGCCTTTCCACTCGGCGCTGGAGGCCCGCGCGGTGGCGTCGATGGACGACGAGGCGATCTACGGCCCCGTCGTCCACCGCCTGGAACTCGCCGCCGCAGCCCGCATGGGCCTGATCGCCAGGCCCAGGGTCGTCGTCGTCGAGATCACCGACCCGCAGGTCCAGGAACTCGCGGCGGCCACCGGCAGCGACCTCAACCGAGGCCTCGGCCGACGCGGCATCGACGAGGTCGAGCAGTACCGCGCCGCGCGCCTGGTCGCGCTGCAGACCGCCGTCTTACGCGCCGCCGCCGACCACGACCTGGACACGGTCATCGCGTACCACTCCCGCACGGTGGAGGCTCAGGCCTGTGCCGCGAGCCTGCACGACGTCGCCGCACGCCTGCACCAGGACGACCCGAAGCGTCATCCCGAACAGGTGTGGGCGGACTGGTTGAGCGGCGAACACCCCATCGAACACCGCCGCGACGTCCTGGCACGATTCGTCGAACGCGCCAACCCCCACGGCACCATCACCCGGCGCGCGGTGCTCAGCAACGTCCGTGTCCTCGCCGAGGGCGTCGACCTCCGAGCCCGCGCGGTCGCCTTCATGGACCCCAAATTCAGCATCGTCGACATCGTCCAGGCCATCGGCCGCGCCCTGCGCCAGAATCCGGGCGAAGGCCGCACCGCCACCATCATCGTCCCCGTCTTCCTCGCACCCGGCGAACAACCCGACGACATGCTCCTCTCCGACAGCTACCACCCCCTGGTCCGCACCCTGCACGCCCTCGCCGCGCACGACGCACGCGTCCTGGACATGCTCGCCACACCGGCCCCGAGCGGACCCAAGACCTGGGCGAGAGGGGTAACCAATGCCGAGGACATCGAGGGACGGGGCGACGTCGAGCCCGGTGACGGTGACGAAAGCGACGCCGCCGGTGAAGAGGAGCGGTTCCTCGTGCGGTTCATGACCGAGCGCGACCCCGCACTCCTGCGCAACTTCATCAACCTGCGCGTGATCAACCCCGAACGCCGCGACTGGCGCCGCGGATACCACGCCGCCAAGCGGTGGCACGCGAGCCATGGGCACCTGCGGGTGCCGCTGGAGAGCATCGACTACGACACCGAGACCGGGACGTCGTACCCGCTCGGGCAATGGATCGGGGACCAGCGACGGGCTCGGACGGCGGGGTCGATCACCCTGCATCGCGTCGAGCTGCTCGAGGCGCTGGGGATGGTGTGGAACACCGACGACACCGCCTTCGAAACCGGACTGGCCATAAGCCGCGCCTACCACGCCGTCCACGGACACCTCGCCGCGCCCAAACCCGCCGCCATCAACGGCTACCTCGTCGGACAGTTCGTCGCCAACTGCCGCCGACCGCTGGAAACGCGCAGGACCCCGAACGATGGCGCGAACGCTGGGCACGGCTGGCCGAGATCGACCCCGACTGGAACCCCACCGGCCGGCCCGACCCCGCAAAGCGGTGGTCGCTGGACTGGCAACGCATGCTCGCCGTGGTGCGCCTGCACACCGAGGCCGGCGGCAGCATCGACGACCTGGTCCCCGCACACACCATCGGCGGCGAAGACGTCGGAGCCTGGCTCCGGCGGCAACGACGCGGCGCGGGGAGTCTGACGCCGGCGCAGCGGGCGGCGTTGGCCGGGGTCGGTGTCGACGTCACCGAGCAGGACGCGCAGCCGGCTGCGGTGGCGTCGGCGGCGAGGGCGGACCGGTGGACGCTCACCCTCGCCGCGGCGGCGGCGTTCCGGGAGCGGGAGGGGCATCTGACCGTCCCACGCAAGTACGTCGAGACCGTCGAGCACGACGGAGAGGAGCATCAGGTGAAGCTCGGGGTCGCTCTTGCGAACGCGCGGCAACGGCGGGCCACCTTCCCGCCGGAGCGGCTCAAGGCGCTCTCCGCGCTCGGCATGAGGTGGACCTGACCTGACTTCGGGCGTCGGACCCGGGTTCGGGGCCCGACGTCACGCTCGCCGAGCGCGCGGTGACGCCGGCCGGATGTGTGGCTCGGTCTCGGATCCGCGGAGGGGTGAAGTCGCCCGGAACGCCGTGCGTCCCGGGCGGATGTGCGGTCGACAGCCGCGGGGCTCCTGCGGGTTGCGGGTTTGGGTCGTCTCAGCTTGTTCTTTATCCCCGGAAAGGTCGTTCCTGCCGGGGTTTGTGCGTTCGCCGGACAGAAGCGCGGCCGCCCTGGAAGCTTCGAAATGTCGAGTAACGAAGCAAACAGGAACGGCCGCTGTGACGAGTCTTCTGCAGGATCCCGCCCGCGTCGAGTCCCTGAACGTGTTGTCCCGCTTCAGGACGGACTTCCACGACTGCCTCACCACGCGCGCGGACGCGTTGTTCGAACTGACGGACGCGCTCTCGTGCGCCGACGGCGCCGTGACGTCCCTGGTCGACCTCACCCTCACACCGGAACACCGGCGCGGCCACGGTGCCCTCTACGACGCGCTGAACAGCGGCAGGATCGACGAGGAACGCCTGCGGACCGTCCTGGCCGGTCTGCCGCTGCCCAGATGCGCGGACGGCCGGATCGTCCTCGCCGTCGACGTCAGCCCGTGGCTGCGCTCGGACGCTCCCACCAGCGCGGAACGCCTGTTCTGCCACGTCTACGGACGCGCAAAAAGCAAGTCCGAGCTGATCCCGGGTTGGCCGTACTCGTTCGTCGCCGCGTTGGAATCCGGACGCACCTCCTGGACCGCGATCCTGGACGTCGTCCGCCTGGGACCGACACACGACGCCACGGCGGTGACCGCGAACCAACTCCGGTCCGTGGTGGGCAGGTTGACGAAGGCGGGTCACTGGAACGAGGGCGATCCGGACATCGTCGTCGTCATGGACGCGGGCTACGACGCCACCCGCCTGGCGTTCGTCCTGGCCGATCTGCCCGTCGAGGTCGTGGGCCGGATCCGCTCGGATCGGGTGATGCTCCACCCGAGACCGCACCGACAGCCGGGCACCAACGGCCGCCCGCCCAAACACGGACCCGCGTTCGCGCTCGACCGATCCGCCACCTGGTCGGAGCCGACCCACACGACCGTCACCGAGACCACCCGCTACGGCACTGCCAGAGCCGATGGTTGGGACAGGATGCACCCACGACTGACCCATCGCACGAGTTGGCTCGATCACGACGGCGAACTCCCCGTCGTCGAGGGCACATTGGTCCGTCTGCGCGTCGACCGCCTGCCGGGTGACCGCGACCCCAAGCCCGTCTGGCTGTGGTCGTCGAAAACCGGCGGCACGGCGATCGACGTCGACCGCCACTGGCGCTCCTACCTCCGGCGATTCGATCTCGAACACACCTTCCGCCTGTTCAAGCAGACCCTGGGATGGACCCGTCCGAAGATCCGCACGCCCCAGGCAGCCGACCGCTGGACGTGGCTCGTGATCGCCTGCCACACCCACCTCAGGCTCGCCCGAACCCTCGCCGCGGACCTGCGTCGCCCCTGGGAGAAGCCCGCCGAACCGGGGCGACTGACCCCGGCCCGGGTCCGCCGCGGGTTCAGGAACATCCGCCCGAACCTCGCCCAGCCGGCCGGCGCACCGAAACTCGGAAAACCCGGCCCGGGACGCCCTCCCGGTTCCAGGAACCTTCGACCCGCACCCCGCTACGACGTCGGCAAAACCATCAAACGCGAGCGCACCCTCACGGCCCACCACGAGCGCACAGGATAAAGACCAAGCTCAGAAAATGTTGGGCAACTGATCGTTTTCGGTCTGTTGTGTAGATCCTCGGTGTGGTTGTCGGCGGCAGCTCACGATCGCGGGCATGTGCGTGTGTGTCTGCAAGCCGCCCTACGACTCGTCGTTGACGGATCGGCAATGGGCTTTGATCGAGCAGTTGTTGCCGGTGCGGGACCCGACGCGGGGCGGTCGGCCGTTGAAGTTCCCGCGTCGGCTGGTCGTCGACAGCATCCTGTACGTCCTGGTGTCGGTGAGCATGCCCAGGAGTTGGGCATCGGAGAAGCGTCCCAGCCTGTGAGGGTCGGCGTTGGCGTCGACCAGCACCCGGGTCAGGTTCTGGAGGATGTGTGTCTTGCCCACGCCGTTGCGTCCGATCAGGACGTGGACGTTCGTCGGTGGATCGACACCGGGGGTGACGTTGAACGCCAGGCAGACGTCCTCGGCGTCCGGGCGAGGACCCGGCAGGGTGTAGGTCAGGCCGAACCGGCTGAGGCTGGCACCGCCGCCGGCCAGCCGTCGGTACTGGCCCTCCACTGTGGCGCGAGGGACCGAGCGCAGCAGTGACATCGCGGTGACGGGTTCCGTCAGGGCGCGTTCGAACAGTCGCGCGTCAAGAGCGACGTCCCGAAGCCCGTTTAGAATCTCGTCTCTGACCGTCTCTCCGAGATCGTCCAGACGCTCGTAGTAGCTGTCGTCCTGGCCCAGGGAGAAATAGCTCTCGTCCAGACGGTAGAACGACGGAAGGAGTTCGGGACGACGCCGCGCCGGAGGCTCGGCGGCGACCGGCGCCGATGGGCGGCCGGGGCCGTGGCCGTCCCCCATGCCGAAGTGGGCGATCTTGACCAGGCCGATTTCGTGGTCGCCGCCGTTGAGATCGCAGTAGGTGAGAAAGAACTGCGTCTCGTAGCGGAGCCAGTCGTCCCAGTCGTCGCTGGACAATCTGGCTTCGCCGCGCTGCGGCGGCGTGTTCGCACCCGTCACCAGGGTGAACCTCATGGGCTGCTCCGGTTCTTCCTCGGACGGATGCGCCCAGGATGTCGCATCGTGGATGCCTGGGAGACCGATATCGCTACCTCGACGTGCTCAGGAAGGCAGGTGCTCTCATCGAAAACCTCCCACAACCCGACAGCCACGAGTTCTGGGCCCGGCAGCTTTCGCGGAGCGTCTGGGCGGCGTGCCGAACGGCGTGGGCGGCGAACGTTGCGGTCATGATGAACAGTTGCGATCCGGCGTCCTTCACGTGCTCCCGCAGGACGGTGCGAGCCGTCGGTGGGGATCACGCCAGAGCAGAGTCGAAGTCGCCAACAACGCGCCGCCCGAGTGTCACCGGTTCCGTGGGACGACTCGAGACGGCGACTCGTAACCAAGATGTGAGACGGGTCTGCGGTGGTGGGTCGTGGGTGGCTTACATGCTTGTGGCATGGACCTCGATGAGTTCGCACAGGTGCGAGCGGCAGCGATCCGATTCCGGGCCGCGATGGTGTGTGCGCGAGGCGCAGGCCTGTTCGCCGACGACTGTCTGGGTTTGAAGACGTTTCCGCATGGAGCGTGCGGAAACGCATGCGAGTTGTTGGGCGAGTATCTGACGTCGCTGGGGTTGGGCGAATGGGAGATCGTCACCGGGCAGCGGCACCCGCAGACTCACGCCTGGCTGGAGCGCGATGAGGTGATCGTGGACATCACCGCCGACCAGTTTCCTGACTTTCCTCATGGCGGCGAGTGCGCTTGGAGGGCCACCGACGATCATTCGTGGCACGCGCACTCATTCGTGGAGGACCGTCGGGAACGGGCGTGTCTGCCCGAGCGTGGCGACCACTTTCGGGGCGCCTTGAGGGAGGTGTACCCCCAGGTGTGCGAACTGATCCGAGAGTGAACGGACATACGCGTCCACGGTGCGACCGGGACCGCGTCCGCAGAATCCCCCTCCGTTGCCGCCTCGCCCCCGACAATTGCGATGATCGCAACAGATCTCGTCGAGCGAAATCGATCGGGTTCCTCGGGCACGAGCATGGTTCTCACAATCGATCCAGCGTCTACCGGGCGCTCGCCGAACACGACAAGGCCGCGGCCTACCCCGAAGCTGTCGAACAGGCGCGCGCCGAGTTCGCCCACCGGGCCGGCGACGACATCCCTCCGCCCGTCCGGGCACACATCGCGTGCCCGGACGAGGTGCCGACACCCGACGAACCCGACCTTCGACAACGCCTGATCGCACTACGAGCCGAGCCGTCGACCACGGAGGACCGGCCGCTCCCTTGAGCGGCGGGCTCCGGGGACTGGTCACCGCCTCGGAGGACCAGGTGCGCCAGGCGCTCAAGGCGTACTGGACCGACCGCGTCGAACGCCCGGACTTCGCAGAGCCGTCCCAGATGGCAGACCCTCTCGAGAAATGCCGCACCACGGTGGCGGCTCGAGGCCTTGGGCCATGCCCTCTTCGAGGTGTCGGTCGGCCCGGGCCCGCGTGAGTTCGCGGCTCGCGTCGATGTGTTCTTCGGTATGTTCCGCTGCAGAGGGATCGACAATCGAAGGCGGGGGTAAATGCGCGTTCTCGGGGCGCGGTACGAGTTGCAGGCTCTGGTGGGCCGAGGCGGTATGGGCGAGGTCTGGCGGGGGGTCGACCGGGAACTCGGGCGTACGGTCGCGGTCAAGGTGCTGCCCGTCGAATTGACCCGGCAGGAAGAGTTCCGGACGCGGTTTCGCCGCGAGGCGCGCACCGTCGCGGCGCTGTCACACCGAGGCGTTGCGACGCTGTACGACGTCGGCGAGGACACGACCGACGATGGGGTCTCCCCATTCTTGGTCATGGAGTACATCGACGGCCGCACCCTGGCCGATGCCCTCCGCGACGGGTTGCCGGCAGTGTCCCGTGCGGTGGCGATCGCTCGAGACATCGCGGACACACTCGTGCACAGCCACGGGCACGGCCTCATCCATCGCGACATCAAGCCCTCCAATGTCATGCTGAGCGCTGCGGACGGCGTGAAGGTGCTCGACTTCGGCATTGCCAAGGCCCTCGCGGAGACCACGACCCGACTGACCGCGACCGGGGTGATGGTCGGCACACCCGCGTACCTGTCGCCGGAGCAGATCGACGGCGCTGCGGTGGACGGGCGCTCGGATCTGTACTCCTTGGGCTGTCTTTTGTACGAACTCCTGGCCGGGCGGCCTCCGTTCACCGGGGATTCGCCGTTCGCTGTGATGAACCAGCACCTGGTGAAGGACCCTTCGCCGCCGTCCGCGCTGCGGCCCCGGATCCCCGATCACGTCGATGCGGTCGTGCTACGCCTGCTGGCCAAGTCCCCGGCGCAGCGCTACGGCAGTGCGGCCGAACTCCGGGGCGCTTTGGAGGGCGTCGAGGCTCGGCTGCGTGCCGAAGCCGAGACGGGGAGCGTGGCGGACGCTCCCATTGCGCAGGCGCGGTCGGCACCGCCACCGCGGCCCGAAGGTGCGCCGAACATCCCGACACAGGCGTTGCCGGCGGGGGACGGCGCACCGAGGTACGTCTCGGCCGGGGCGGTCGGCGTCGCGCGGGCTACGGAACCGGCCGCTCCGGTCGGCGCGCACGGCATTCCGGCGCCGCCGCCTGTCCACGACGCCGCCGCGCACGCCGCCACGCGGCTGGTGGAACCGAACCACCGGTTCGCGGAACAGGGCAGTCCGTGGGCGGTTCGTTTCCGCGTCTCGGCCGATGGCCTCGTCGCGTCTGCGGGGATCGCGATGATCCCGCTGACGTTCTTGAGTGTGGGCCCCGACGACTTCTGTGGCCTGAACGTCGTCGCGTTCATCGCCGCTGTGTCGGCTGTTCTCGCGTTGGTGTGGTCGGCGCGGGTGTCCGCGCTGATCGCATGGATGCCTCCGGCGGTGCTCACCGGGGCGCTGTTCTCCTACACCGACGACGCGTCCAGGTACTCGGATGGCTTCGCGTACGGCGCGTACGGCGAACGTGTCGGCTGGTCGGTGGACGACCTGGGCACCCGCTACACCGCCGCCGTCGTGCCTGTTGTGATCCTCGTGTTGTTCGCCCTCTTCGCGTTCTTCCGCAGCCGCTCCGCTCCTGCGGCGTACATCGCGATCTTCTGGGTGGGCGGCATGATTCTCGCGTTCTCGAGCATGACGCCGCCACCTCGCACCATCGTCCAGGTGAGCGAGATCGGCCTCGGCTTCCTCGTGGTCGCCGCGCTCGTCCAGGAGTTCGTGAGTCGACGTCCGAGTCGCCCCGGGGAGTGACGGTCACGGGCGGCTACGCCGGACGGTAGGTCGTGCGTCGCCACTCCCGGTGCCTCGTGGGGTCCACCGAGGCCCCGGTTCAGGCCCCATCGGCGTCGACCAGGGTCGGCAAAGGGTGAACGCCGGGCTTCCAGGAGCCGTCAACGGCCCTCATCGTCGATCGGATGGTCCGAGCAAGACGACCTGGCGGTGCGTTCCCAGGGATTGCGGGGACGTGGTCCACCCACCACTGCGGGAAGGCGGTGTACTGCGCCGCGGTTCGCGAGGGCCGCGCCGAAGCGCCCACCCCGGCAGAATTCCCGACGCCCGCGCGAGCCGTCCTCACGCCTACCATTCCCGGCGACCGTCGCGTTCGCGCACGTCCTGCGTGAAATGCGGGCATGGGGTGTCGCTTGTCCAGGCTGCGGCTACTGGCAGAACGATGTTCAAAGGCGGACAGATCGGTCGCGTCGAGTATCCGCGCGAACGCTTCCACCACGAGCGGCCGCACGCGCTGCGGGGGAACCCTGCCGGTGAACCAGTGCGCGACCGTGGACGCGTCGTAGCGGAGCGGGTGTCCGGCTTCCGCCGCGACTTTCCGCACTTCGGCGGCGCAGGCGGCCCAGGTTCGGCCGGTGCGCGCGAGGATGTCGGCAAACGCGGTGCTGGTGACGGGACGGGTGCGCTGCGTCCCCTGCGGAAACGCCTGGCTCGAAGTCGTCCAGCCCACCCGAACCCGCCCGTTGACGGCCCTGATGATCCGACCGGGAGCACATGCCGTGACACCACGGACGTGAGGCCCGGCCCACTCGCCGGATGCCGCAATGGTCGTACTCGACACAGACGCCGTGATCGACGAGAACCTCGGCCACATACTCCAAGTGGACGCTGCCGTCGGGGTGATGCGCCGAACACGCGGGCCCGCGCTGTCGATCAATGCCGGTGCGGCGGCGGACGGCGTAGGGCACGGCCGGCCGAGCACCCGCCGGCTCAAGCCGTCGCCGGTCTCTCGGTCGCGTATCCCTGAGCACTGTCGGTCTTCGGCAGACCATCGTTCACTCTTGCGGGTGATGGTGTTCGGGGCTTCGACCGGCCGGTCTCGGATTCGTGGCCATGGGGCCGGGCAGGTGCCCACCGTTCGTGTGCCAAGGCTCGATAGTTGTCACCGGTGGAGCCGTCTAGGCTGGCAGAAGGGCCGGGCCGAAGCAGCTTGGTTGTCGCCTGGGAGGCAGGTGGTTGTCACAGATGCTCAATCAGCCGCCTTCTTGTCACGTGACGCGCGACGGCCTCGCCGGGATACTGGGCGAGCAGACCATGGAATGTGGCCCCGCACGTGACGCCTTGATCGCCGGGGCAACGTTCGTCGTCTGGGACGGCCTGGTTCCTGCCGACCGGCTCGCACACACCTACCGGATACGGCTCCGGCACACCCGAAAGCGCGGCCGGCCGACACTGGCCCTGGCCGCCACCGTCGACCGCCTCCTGGAGGCAGAGGACGAACTCCTCCGCATCGGCCAGATCGTCGCGACAGATTCGTCATGGACGTTCATGCTCTTCCTCAACGCCACCGCCACCGCAGTGCTGGCCTGCACCGGCGTTGCCAGGACCGAGTCCCCGGCAGATCAAGGCTCCGAACGCGTAGTGACAACAAGCCTGCCTTGGTGACAACTGTCGTGCCTTGGCTCAGTTCGGTACCCCGAAGTTCAACAAATCAGTTGTAGGTTCTCAAACGATCTCGCGGACGCCGATCCTCTGACCTGCTGTTCTCAACGGAGTTCATGCTGCCTCAGTCCGCGGAAGTCTCACGTTGTAGAACGGCCCCCTACAGTCACAGGATCGACCGGACGGCTACCAGCAGCACAGCACGCCACATCGCCGCTGCCGGTCGGGGCTCCGGTCAGTGCCGGCCGCCGGTCCGGAAGATTCCGTCACTGGCGAGCCAGACCAGGCCGGGGGTGCCCATCTCGTCGAACCACGCCGGGGGCCGCGCGGAGGTGAAGGCCGCGGCCATCGCCTCGAACCAGGCCGTGAACGACGGGAAGTCGGGCACGGCGTCGGCCTCCTCTTCCCACGCGCCGTCCGCCAGGTACTGAGAATTTCGGTTGGGGGTGACTACGGCGGGGCCAGGATCAGTCCCGTCTCGGCGATGAAGCCGTCGAGGAGGGTGGGTCGGTATTGCATCCTCTTCAGTCGGGTGCGGGCCAGGGCGGCGAGTTCGACGGTCGTGCACGCGGCCAGGTTTCCAAGGCTGTGCTTCAGGTGGGCCCACACGCCCTCGGCCGGGTTGAGGTCGGGCGCGTAGGTGGGAAACCGGAACACGGTCAGCCAGGCCCGCGCGTCGATCAACTCCCGCATCGCGGCGTCGATGTGATGGGTGTAGTTGTCCCATACCAACACGATCGGGCCGCCGAGCTGTTGATGTGCGGAGTCCAACAACTCGGCGAAGTCCTTCTCGCGGAAGCCCTTGGGATCGCCCTTGCGACCGCGGTGCACCCGGATCCGGAACAAGAGCCGGGTGCGCCGGCCGGGCGCGCAACAGACCAGGCCGGCGAGCGAGATGCGTCCGGAGCCCTTGCCGCTGACGGGGACGACGGGCGGGTGGCCCCGCCGGGACCAGGCGCGCGCCTTCGGTGGACGCAGCGTCTGTCCCGCCTCGTCCGCGAAGCACAACCACGCGCCTTGGTCCCTCACCGTCTTTCCACGCGCGGCCACGTCTCTTTCACCCAGGTGGCCACCGCCGCCTCGTCGCGCTCGACGGCGCGGTGCACCGGGGCCTGCGGCGTCCAACCCATCTGCCGCAGGATCCGCCAGGTCTGCGGAACACTGAAGCGCACGTGGAAGCGACGGGCGATCACCGTGGCCACCCGGGCGACGGTCCAAAACCGGTCCTCGACCCAGCCGTGCGCAGCCGGGCCCCGTTCCAACTCCGCGTACAGCTTCCTCGGCTTGTCGTTCCTGGCCGTGATCCCCTTCGGTGTGGCGGCGTTCGCCATCGTCCCGACCGCGGTGGACGAGTACACCCTGGAGCAACGAGGCCACCGGTCTGTGTGCAAAGCCCAGGATTATGACGCGCGCACCCGAACCGCCACGACCACGGACGCCGACGGCCACAGCAGCACCCGCACCTGGACCGAATACGTCTACCGCCTGGAGTGCCCGGGCGATGGGCCCCGCGCGATGACGACCACGAAACGCGTTGCGAGGAAGGGAGAGTCGTTGGAGGTGGCCTGGGACCCGAACGACTGGGTTGCCGCCCGCCCGGCGCCCGCCACGAGCAGCGCCGACGACATGTCCTGGGCCCTGATACTGACCGGCGGCGCGATTTTCCTGCGTCTGTCCTCCGCCACCGGGCGCACCCTGAAAGAGCGACGCGACTACACCCCCGCCGCAGCGGGCGGGGAGGGCGCGCAACGCTAACGCCGGGACCTCGGCGCTCGTCCGTGCGCCGAACACTCTCTCGGCCCGCACCACCTCGCGCAACGGATGCATCCCCTCGACCTCAACGCCCACCCCCTTGATCGGACCGGGCACGCCGATGCGATCCCGGGCGTGAGCTGCGGCAAAGCAGTGGCGGGGCCTGTAGGGGCACCGGGCGGGGCGAACACGTCCGCCGCTACTTCAAGCCCTCCCCCGAGGCGATCTCGGAGCTGACCAGCCTCCTCGCACCCGGTAACGCGCGCCGCTGAGCCATCTGTTTGGGCCGCACCAGTGAACCGGGTCCGCTGGGCGCGCCGTCCGTGGCACGGGGCCGGGCGCGGAGGTGGGAGTCACGGAGTCCATCGTCACTGTCGTGCGGAGGCTTCCAGTGGCGGCCCTGTGTTTCTCGGCATGGTTGGTCCGGTGGCCGGTCCGCCGTCGTCCCGGCGTTGAGTCACTCATCCTTCCAGGGAAGACCCCACAGGGCAGGGCGCATTCCCCCGCTTCCCGACCGGATACGGCGCGCGGCCTCAGGGCCGTATGCGGAGCGACAGCGAAGACTCGAGTCTTTGGGGCTGCATGGCGCACGATGGGCGACACCCCCGCCTTCGGACACGCTCGGCCTCCTCGGGCGTCAGCGGATCGTCGGGGCGACCGATGCGGGCAGGCTTGGGCCTGATCGGCGGCAGGCCGTCGTCCACGGCGGCGCCCTCAACTTCGGCGAGCGCCCGGTACAACGAGGCGACGGATGATCGAGCATCTGGGCCGCGCGGCGGGCCGAGATGATCCCGATGAGCGCGATCCGCGACCCCGCACTTCTCGCCGACTTCGTCAAACTGCGGGTCATCGACCCCGAACGCCGGGACTGGCGCCGCGGCTACGTCGCCGCCCGGCGATGGCACACCACCCACGGCGACCTGGGGATTCCGCTGGAGGCCATCGACTACGACGCAGAGACCGGGACCAGCCATCCCGTGGGGGCGTGGATCAGTGAGCAGCGGCGGGCGTGGTCGGTGGGGGCGATCAGTGCGCGGTGGATCGAGTTGCTCGAGGCGTTGGGGATGGTGTGGAGCCCCGACGACACCGCGTTCGAGGACGGACTGGCCATGTGCCGGGCGTACTTCGCCGTCCACGGACACCTCGCCGCACCCAAGAACGCCGCCGTCAACAACTACCCCGTCGGACAATTCCTCGCCAACTGGCGCCGACCACTGGAATGCCGCAAGAACCCCGCACGCTGGGCACAGCGGTGGGAACGCCTGGCCGCGATCGACCCCGACTGGAACTCCACCGGACGCCAGGACCCCGTCCTGCGGTGGCCCCTGGACTGGCAACGCATACTCACCGCGGTACGACTGCACATCGAGAGCGGCGGAACGCTCGACGAGCTCGTATCCGGACACACCATCGGCGGCGAGGACGTCGGCGCCTGGCTTCAGCGGCAACGGCGCAGCGCAGCAGGGTTGTCGGAGGCGCAGCGGGAGGCCTTGGCCGGGGTGGGTGTCGAGGTGGCCGAGGTCGCGACGCAGCGTGCACTGCCGGTGGACCGGTGAGCGCTTACCCTCGCTGCCGCGGCCGCGTTCCGCGAGCGGGAAGGGCACCTGGTCGTGCCGCGCAAACGCGTCGAGACCGTCGAGGCGGGCGGTGAGGCGCACGGGGTGAAGTTGGGTGTCGCACTCGCTAATGCACGCCAACGACAGACGACATGGGCAGCGGAGCGGGTTCAAGCGCTGACTCGGCTCGGAATGCGGTGGGCATAGTGCCGATCACGACCCGGGACCCGGGCGTCGGCCTCGGGCGTGAGGCCTTGGTCGGTTGTGGTCCGCCCGGGGAGGAAGGCGGCAATCGTGCTTTCGGCGTCTGGTTCTGCCGCTACGGTGGTTTCAGGGTGCGGTTGTTTGGTGCCGGGGCGGGGTCCGGCGGCCCTTGGAGCAGGGGTTCGAGGCGGCGATGCATCGTGCGGTGTTCCTCGTCGGGTCGGGCGGCGGCATCTTGGGTCATCACGGTCCGGGAGGTGACGCCTTCGTCGTTGGCCAATTCCCGAATCACCCATACCGCACTTGCTCCGGCTGGGCCCGCTGTTTCGCGGTCGGGCTGCCCCGGGATACCGCATGACACCGATATACACCCACAACCGGCCCCTAACCCGGAACCGAAACTTTCAGTAGCCTCGCCCCATGCGTGAGTCGAGAGCACCTCCCGACTGCCGTTCGACGACCGACCGCGCGTCGTCCGCTGCCGGGTCGACTACGTCGGACAACACGTCGAACCTGCGTGGTGCTCGGCACTGTTCCCCACACCGGCGCGTGCCGATCAGTCGCTCACCGCGTTCTGCGCCTTCCGGAGATGCGTGAACTCGCCCGGGTAGCTCCTGGGTCGGAGCGTCGCGAGCGACTCGGGTACGGCGACCTGGTCTGCGTGTCCCTCCGTCCGCCTCGCCCCTCGGGCGTGTTGTCATGCGATGGCCGCCGGGGTTCGAGCGCTGGAGGACCCTGTGTCGCCCCACGGCGTGGACATGGCTCTCGACGACTTCGCTCGCACGTTCGCGGCGACTCGGCAAAGGAGGTCCGATGCGGCGTGCTCGGTCAGGGTCCGAAGTGCAGGTAGGGGGCCCAGAGCGTCGGGTTGAACGGGGCCGTTCGACGGAGCTCTCGAAGGGCGTGGTGCACTGCGTGAGCGGCCCGATCCGGGCGTAGGGTGCCGTCGTCGATCAAGGTGTCGTAGATCAGGCCGGCGACCGGGGTCTCCTGGGCGTAGTCGTGATCGATCGCCTGCCACAATCCGGCGATGACATGGCGCACACCGGCTATCTGGAGCGCGGCGGCGAGGTGCGTACCCTCATCGAACTGCCGGGTGTCGCCGACGGCGGTATGGCACGCGGCGAGGAACACCGCTTCGGCGAAGGCGCGTTCCGCGACGATGTCCTGAAAGGTGAGGACTCCGTCGGCCAGGTGCAGGCCGCTGTCGAGAGGGTCGGCCTCCTGGCTTCCGTGGCCGGCGATGTGCAGCCAGGAATGCCGGGTGAGCGCGAGGAGTAGACGGTCGCGGGTGATTTCGCGCCCGTCCAAGCGCACCGGCTTTGGTCGCAGTCGTCGGGCCAGGACATCCGCGTCGCGGCTCGGACCCACCAGTCGCGGTAGGTCGGGCCGGTCGGGCAAGGCGGATATCGTGGCAACCAGCGGTCGGCCGGTGTCGGCGGCGACGGGTCGGTCGCGCGCCAGCCGAAGGTGGTTGAGCGTGACGGTGTAGGAGGACACCACCCGTTCCGAAACGGCCTCGTCCCCGCGCCCTGCGGCGTGCAGGGGAAGCATCGCGAGCGGACCGGTGGGGCACCACCACACCCTCGGCGGCGTCGTGTTGTCCCCGGCGACGGCGCGCGTCACCGGGTCGCCCACAGTGTCCCAGAGCCAGGCCAGCACGTCGAGCATGTCCTGCTCCGCCCGATACTTGCCCAGGATGTCGCCCTCGGCCAGCATGCGGGTGAACGTGTTGGTCGCGTCGCGGTAGCGGCGGGCATGGTCCAGCACGTCGCGCATGTCGAGGGAGGTCAACTCCAGGATGCGGATCCGCCGGGGGTCGATGAGGATCGCGTCGCAGCGCAGGTGGCTGACGTTGACGATGACGGCCGTGCCTCCCCGCGTCGCTTCCCTCAGCGCGTCCGGGTCGGCCGGCCCGACGAATGCCGCACGGCCCAACGCTCGAGCGGCCTGCTCGTACAGGGCGTCGAGCTCGGTACGAGTGTGATCCCGTTGCCGGGCCCGTTCGCCGGTCTGCTCCTCACGTTCTCGCCAGCGTGGCGTCTGTTGCGGTGGGCGGATGGTCAGGAGTTGGTTCAGCGTGGACCGAGCACGCTCGATCCGCCCGGCGAGTCGCGGTTCGAGCCTTCGTAGTTCGGCGAGATCCGCGTGATCGCGCACCATGTGTCCCCAAGCGACGAACCGCCCGCGCTCGAGCATCTCCACGGCGAGTTCGCCGTCGCCGGTCGCCAACGCGGAGGCGGCGGCGTCGGTTCCCAGCATGCTCAGTTCCATGGCGCGGCGCTTGCGATCGGCGTCGGACAGTTGCCACCCCACACTGCTGTCGATGAGGTCCACGGCGGTACGGAAGGCCGCCAGGGTCGCCTCGGCCCTTGGGGCGCGGCCGGTCGCCAGGAGACGGGCGTGCAAGGTGGCTGCCTTGAGTCGATCGAGTGCGGGGAGAGACCGGTGTTCGAGCGGATCCGCCGTTAGGTCGAGCGCCGTTCGGTAGTCGGCGTCCCGCCTGTGCTGTTGCCACCGTGCGACCAGGAGTTCGGCCAGCAACAGCCCCGCGCGGGTGTGCTCGGCCGAACCCGGCGGGAGCAGCCGGCGGGCGGCGGTACGCCGAACGACGGCCCGGTCCACGTCGAGGTCACCCTCGGATCCCTCTCGGCGACGCGTCAGCAGGATGTCGGCCATGGCGAGGTTCGCGGCGGCGAGTACTCCCGGTGCCGCGCGGCCTTGTTCGAGCACGGGATCGAGCAAGTCCGCCGCTGTGTCGAGGACTTGCCGATCCCCGTCGAGAGCGAACCGTCGGAGCAAGGCGCCGGCCAGGGTCACGGCGGCGTCGGCCGTGCCCGATTCGGCGCGGGCTCGTGCGCACGCCAACGCCTGCTTCAGCGTCGCCGGGTCATCGGTCCGGTCGAAGAGATCCAGCAGCGACGCGGCCAGGTCTGCGCAACTGGGGTCGCCGGTGTGGGTGTGGTGGATCGTACGGTGATGTACCTCGCGGTGGAGGGCGACGGCCTCGTGCAGATCGTCAAGGTCACCGACGTGTGCGTATCTGCCGCGCAGGGCGTCGCCGAGGACGGACGCCGCACGGGGTCGAGCGACGCGGCGTAGTGCGTTGATGGCCCGGTCGAGGTCGGCGAGATCGCCGGTGACGTGATAGCGGTCGAGGAGCAGCTTGCCCGGGACCGGGGTCCGGCCGTCGGGATCCGCCGCTCGGGCCAGGTCGATCGCCTCGTCCAGGTCGCCGGCGGCTCCGTACCAGCGATGGCGGGTGGCGAGTTGGTCCGAGCGTGTGCTCAGGCACGTGGCTTCGAGGGGGGTGTCGACGGGGACGAGCGTGAGGGCTTCGGCGATGATGTCCACAGCAGCGTCAAGGAGGGCGCGTTCGCCCTTGATCGCGTGTTTGGCCTGATGAGCCACGCTGATACGGCGGAGGCAGTCGGCCCGGGTGACGTCGTCGACGGCCGCGTCCAGGACGGGGCGCAGCGCGGCGACACCTTCGTCGATCCCGTCCGGGTCCTGCCGCCATCCGCCGCGTAGCAGGAGACAGTCGACGAGCAACAGGGCACTTGCCGGTACGCCGTCCCGGGCCGCGCCGCGAGCACGGGCGACGGCGTCGTCGAGCAACGCGGGATCACCGGTGAGAGCGTGACGGTGCACCAGGACGCGTGCGAGGTGGAAGAGCAACGTGCGTCGGGCGCGGTCGTCGAGAGCCGTCTCGGTGAGCGACTCCTCGATGAACACGACGGCCTCGCCGGACAACCGGAACGCGTAGTCGCGTGAGGTGACCACCTCCGCGAGCAGACGCATCGTGTGGGCCACGGAAAGCCTCGCGTCGAGGTCCCTCGGATCGTGCGCGACGGCCGCCTTGAGCAGCGTGTACGCGGTCCACAGGTGGTTCTCGTCGCCGGTGTGCTGATGGGCTTCCAGGTATGCCGTGCCGGCGTGGGCGAGACGGGGCCGGCTTGCCGGGCGTTCCTCGGTCGGCAGGGACCGTGCGAGATCGAACGCGGATACCGCGTGCGCCAGGTCGCGCGGATCACCGAGGGCGTGATGGCGCTCCAAGTGGGCCCAACCGGCGAGGCTCAGCCCGTCGGCCCGCAGCGGCTCGGTGCGCGGATGACGCAGACAAGCGATCACGGCGGAAAGGTCGGCCGACGAGGTGCGGGCGTCGGCGCGTTCGGCGAAGGTTTCGGCCACCACGTCCAGCCACGCCGTCGGCAGCGGCGCGACCGTCGCTCCCTGTGCCGCGGCCAGGGCCCGGGCGGGCTCCGCGAGCTGTTGTGCCAGGGCGGCCACACGGCCTTCGTCGACATTCTCGGGCAGCCGGAGCCCGGCACGCAGCGCGGCGTTTTCGGCGGTGCCGGGGCCGCCCGCGGCCAGGACGCGGTGCAGGGCAGCGAGCACCTGGGTATCGCGCCTGTCCGTGCCCGAGTGGTCGTCCTGCGCGAGGCGTCGGTATGCCGCCAGGCTCGCCGTCAGGTCACCGGGTCGGCGGGTTTCGACGTATGCGCGCGCGTGTGCCTTCACCGCTGCCGCGTCGTCGTCACTCGTATCGATGCGCATGTCCCCGAAGCCCCCTCCCGTGATTCCCTCCGGTCGTATGATGCCGTTGTCGACACGTCAGGGGGGACTGTTCGTGGGCGAGCGGGATGTCTTCGCGGGTTTGTGCCGTCAGCTTCCACAGCTGCGAGACACGCTCGCAGGGGCGGCGCGAGACGAGTTCGATCGCAAGTTGCCCGAACTGCGGGCGGGGACGATCACCCTCCTGGACTTCTGCCGGGCGGTCGGCATTTCGACGGCCGGTGGGGTGCGCGACGGCGGACCTCGCTTCGGGCGGATCCCCGGGGTGGCGCAGACCCCGTTCGTGGCCGGGCAGTACGCGTGCCCCGGATCCCAGTGCGCGCGCATGGACCCGCGCGACGGCAACGGCGTCGCGCCGTGGTGCAACTTGTTCGACGCGGCGCTGAGGCGTCTTCCGGACGCGAGCGCTCCGTGAGCGGCCTGCTGACCGAGTTGGGCAAGCGGTTGGCCGATCGCTGGCTGACGGAACTGCTCATCCCCGGTGCGCTGTTTTGTCTGCTGCTGTGGACCGCGACGACGTTGCGCCATGGCGCGGCGTTGGATTGGCGCCGGTGGGACACGGCCGCCGAGAAGTCGATCTCCTCGCTGAGCGGGGCCGAGGCGGCCGCCCGGGTCCTGGTACTGCTGGTCGCCGCCGGGTTGGTCGGGGTCGTGGGTCGCGCGCTCGCGGCGGTGCTGCGCGGTGTGTGGTTCGCGCCGTGGCTGCGCGTTCCCTTGGGTTGGATCGTGCGTGCACGGCGGGCATGGGCCGTGTGGCGCGGGGCCCCGGGGTATCCGGTGCGATACCTACCGGCGCGCCCCACCTGGATGGGCGACCGCATGCGGTTGCTCGACGAACGGTTGGACGTGCAGTACGGGCTGCGGATCGGGCCGTTGTGGTCTCGGCTGTGGGTCGTGTTGGAGGACGCGGAACGCACTCCGGTGACCACCGCGCAGGCCGACCTGGTTCGCGCGTCCGGCCAGGTGGTGTGGGGACTCGCCGCCATGTGTCTGGTGTGGGTGTGGTGGCCGGCCCTCCTGCTCGGCCTGTGCGTGTCGCTCCTCGGGATCCGGCGGGCACGGGCAGCCGTGGACAACTACGCCGAACTCGTCGAGGCACTGGTGGACACCTCCCAGCGGCGGATCGCGGACCTGTTCGGTTTCGCGCTGCGGGACGGGACCATCCACCGAGACGACGCTCGGCAGTACATCACCGATCGCCTGCGCAAGGGAGCCTGACGGTGCGACCATTCGACATCCCGTGCCGATTCGAGGACACCACGCTCGTCTGGACGTTCTACGTCGGCGAGCCCGCCGCGGACGCCCACCCCTTGGAACAGCAACTGGCGTGGCTGGAACGAGAGCGCGGAGGCGAACTCGCCGCCCCCGAAATGGCCAATGCCTTCGCCGAACTGCACCGCATCGCCCGCCAGGAGGGTGTGGGGCTGGAGGATTTGGCCGCGTTCGCCTGGAGAGAGGCGGGCGAGGAGATCCGGCGATTCGGTCACTGACCGTCCGTCGCCGTGAGCGACTCCAGCACGTCGATCAGCGGCGTCCTGCTCTGTGCCGCCCATGCGGCGGCCCCCCGGAGGGCCGTGGTCAAGGCATTCGTCTCCGTCCAGCCGTGGGTCTCGGCGAGTACTTCCGACTGGTGCGGTACCCCGGTCTCGAATGCTCCTTCGGGCAGGAGAAGCCGGAACCCGTCCGGGTAGGGCGTGACCACCTCGCCGACGATGTCCGGACCGGGCCGGTCGATGTTCAGCAGGTGCAGTGCGGTGGTTCGGCAGAGCATCGCGAGCGACCCGATCGGCAGCGGAGCGTGCGCATCCTCGAGGAGGACCGGGACATCCGCACCGGGGCGTCGGGCCGCGTCGAACAGGATCTCGGCAAGCCTTTGCGCACGATCGGGGTCGGCCAACAGGCCGTGGTCGCAGGCCGTTTGCAGGGTCCTGCCGGCCAGGGCACGGATCCGCCGGTCGTCATTGCGCACACCGTCGACGAGCGCGGCGACGGCCGCGTCGCCGAGGTGGTCGAGCCGGGCGACGGCTTCGATGAGGGTGTCGATCGCCGCGGGCGAGTCCTTGGCCATGGCGAGCAGGGCACCCATGTCCTCACCGATCGCGGTCAGGGCACGGATGGCCCCGGGGTGGGCCGAGTCCCCGGCGGCATCGGTCGGCAGGCTTCGCAGTGCGCGGACGCAGGCGGGTGCGCGCCCGGCCGCCGACCGCACGAGTTCGGGCGCGAGCAGGGCGATCTCTCCAAGGGCGAGCACCGCCACGATGCCGGTGCCGGTGGTCGAGACGAAGGCGGCCCTGCCCCGACCGGTGTCCTCCACGACCGCCCGCATCAGCACGTCCAGCAGGCGCTCGCGGCTCGCCTGCGCCGTGATGAAGCGCGCGACCCACGCGGCCTCGTCGATCAGCGATACCTCCCGCGCGCCCGGCCGGTCCATGCGAAGGAACGTGGTCAGCCACGCCACCGGATCGGAGAGTGGTCCCATGGCCCGTACCCCGCTGCGTTCCAGCTCGTACGCGGCCCGAACACCGTGCGCGTCCTCCCGTGCCGCCGACGTGGTGAGTGTCGTCACCACGATCGCTCGGTCGGCCGGTTCCAGGTCCGCCCGATCGAGGAGGTGCCCCAGCGCGCGCACGGCGTCGACGCCGGCTTCGACACACAGATCGCGCGCCACCGTTGGCGGGGCGCACAACCCGAACAACTCCAGCGCGATTGTGGCGGCATCGCCGAGATCGTTGCGCGCCAGATCCCGCAGGACCGGCACGAAGACCTGGAGATCGCTGCGGCCGGCACGCCCCGCCTGGCTCGCCGCCACCTCGACCAGCGCGCTCAGCAGGTATCTCCGCTCTGGGCCGTCCACGCGGCGCAGCAGCGTGTCCACACCACGCGCCGACAGCGGTGTCAGTCGACGAACCGACCGCAGCAACAGCGATCGCGAGCGGGTGTCCTCACTCAACTCGGTGAGCACGGCCGACAGCGCGTCCGGGGCGTCGTACACGATCGCGGAGAGCGCCGCGCGTAGGAACCGGCGCACGGGCCGATCGTGGTTCGCGGCGGCGAGGCGAGCCAGCCCGGCCACCACGGGGGCGCCCACCGTGCCCATTCGGAACGGGGAGGACACCTGGGAGAAAACGGCCCACACGCGAAATCGCACGTACTCGTCGTCGTGGATCACCAGGCGCGGCAGGCAGTCGACAGCGGCCTCGTCGAGGTCACCGGATTCGAGTGTCAACAGCGTCGCCAGGTCCGCGATGTCGGTCACCGCGAAACCCCGCCAGCCGGCCACCAGTGCGGAGCGCTGGCGTAGCCGCGCCAACGGCAGCAACCAGCGGACCGGTTCGATCCGTCCTGTGGCGAGCAGGCGCTCGACCACCTCGCACGCCGTGCCGTCCAGGTCCAGCGGTCGGGTCCGTCCGGTGCGCAGCAGCACGGCGAGAGCGGCTTCTTCCCGCGCCGGATCCGGTAACGCCGACCACGCGGCCGCTGTACTCGCCGGTTCCGGGACGCTCGGGCCCAGCGCGTCCAACGCGTCGCCGCACACCGCCAGCGCCGTCGTCAGGGCCCAGGGAAATCCCAACGGCGTGGAGGGTTCCCAGGGCCGCCGGTGACGACGTTCGTGGACCAGGAGTGGTTCGGCCGACCGTCCACGCGCCACCGCCCTGGCTTCGGCGCTGCCCAGCCCGGCCACCAGCGCGGCGTGCCGAGCGGCGCGCGAGGGTTCGATCGGGGTGGGGAGCGAACCGAGCAGCAGCGCCATCTCGTGATCGGGTACCTCCGCCGCAGTTCCCGCCCGGTCGTCCAACGGGTCGCCGGCGGTGAATCGGGCCAATCGTGCGCGGGCACGCGCGCGTTCCGTCGGGGAGACGATCCGCTCGGACAGGGCGGTCATCGCGACAAGTGTGCGTTCGTCCGCCCGGGCCACCCGTAGTTCCAGGGCCAACTCCAGAAGGCGCAACGCCTCATCGGGCTCCTCCACTTGCTCCGCAAGGCTCGACAGGTCGGCAGCGGACAGGCGCTGTCCGCACAGATGCGCCAGTCGGATCCGGGCCCTGCCCTGAGGATAGCTCTGCTTCGAGAAGCCTTCCGGAGCAGGCAACGAGGCCAGCATGACGACCGTGTCGGCGGTACTCGCCTCAAGCAGCGCGGGCATGGCGGCCGCAGCTGCCAGCACCCGCAGGCTGCGCTCGGCGCTGACCGGATCCACGGCCCGATCACGGAGCACCAGGCACGCCGCCTCCACCAGGAAACCCTGCCTCACCACCTGCCCCGCCAACCGGTCGATCATCCAGCAACGGACGAAAGCCAGTTCCGGATCCAGCCGCGCCAGCACGGTCAGGGACTCCGCAACGGGGTGACCCGCGGCAGGGGCGAGAGGATCCAGCGGCCAGCGCTCACCGCCGCCCGCAGCGGCCGTCACGGACATCTTCGACAACACGTCGGCCAGTCCCGCGCCCCGACCGTGGACCAAGGCCGCACCGACCGTGTCCAAGGCGACGGCAACGTTGTACGAGGGCGTGTCCGACGTCAGGAGGTAGGAGTTCTCCTGCTGTGTGTTGACCAACTCCAGCAACGACAGCGGCAGGCCGTCCTCGATGTGCTCGCCCCAGCCGCTGCGCCGTCGTTCCACCGTCGCCAGCGCGCGGACGACGGCGACGGAAATCGCCAGTTGCTCCGGAGCCGTCGGACGTCGGGTGCGGAACGCGTTGTACACCGCGCCGGGAGTCAGTGCCCCGACGGCATCCGACAACAGGATCCGGACACGTTCGAGCCGCCACAGGACCCGATTGCGTACCGGCTCGTCCGCGGTCGACGAGAGCAGTTCGTCGTCCTCCCACGGCAGGTCCGCAATCGCCAGCCGAGCGACCACGGCGTCCGCGCGCAGATCGGCGTCGACGCCGTCGTCGGCGGCCAGTCGCCGTAATCGATCGGCGGCATCGGTGGGCAAGGCATCATCGCGCAGCCACTCCAGGATCATGGGCGTGAGCGGAGAGTCCACGGTGATCGCGTCCAGGTCCAAGGCGTCGCCGACGTCGACCGGAAGGCGCGCCCAGCAGCCGTCCGCCAGAGCCGCCAGGCGATGTCGCTCCGACACGGCCATCCTCGCCGCCATCCGCACGCGCAGCGCCGCGATCCGGGCCCGACCGTCGGGCAGGTCCCCAACGCGAGCACCGCCGTACAGGCACAACACCAAACGCCCCCAACGCGGATCGGCCGCCACCTTGTCACCCAGGGTGGGATCGATCGCGAGAGCCGCGCGGAACGGGGTCGAGGCGGGATCGACCAAGGCGGTTCGGATGCCGGCGGCAGGGGCCGGTCGGCGCAGTACGTGGACGCCGGGTGGCAGATGCAAACGAGAGCCATCCTCACCCGGGATCACTGGGCCCGGCGGGCCGGTGGCCCTTCGTGCGCGGCGCATCGCCATCCGTTGCAGAGCGCGGACCACCGTCCAATGCGTGTGGGCCGAGTCCGCGAACTGCGCCCGGGCGAGGGCCGTGCCGATGGCCGGGGCGGTCAGGCCCAGCGCGTCCGCCATGGCAGCGGCGGCGGGAGCATAGACGTCCGATGCGGCGTCGGCCACGGCGGAGATCGCCGATTCCCGATGGTGTTCGACCGCCGCGGAAAGCATCCAGGCCGCGTACTCGGCGTCCTCGGCCACGGTTTCGGGCCGCTGCAGGGGCAACCGACTCGCCACCCATTGCACCGCGCCGCGTACAGCGGAGTCCACCTCGTGGGACGAGAGCGAGGCGGGGTCCGCTGTACGGACCACACGCAACAGCTCCGCCTCGACATCGCCCCCTCGCGAGGCCGGTACCACCGGGCTGTTGCGGAACTTCCCCCTACGTCGGAGGAACCGGCCGATGGCCGGACATCGGAACGCGTCCATGCTCGCGAACTATACGAGGCGGTCATCGACGTCGGGGGCCGAATGTCGCCTGCCGAGGCACTCTCCTGCCCCTCCGGACGCGGACCGCCCTCGACGCCTCCAGCGCGGGCGACAACCACCTCCACAACGCACACGTCGAGCGTTCAAAGGAACTCATCAGCCCATTCGTTCCCAGGCCGATGCCGTACGGACAGCGACCACAGCCGCCGACGTCGAAGCTCGCAAGAGCGACCTGGACTCAGCGCGCGAAGGAGACGAAGCGGAACTTGCCGCGACCAGCTGAAGTTCGCCGTGCGTGAGCCGACACATCGCCGGCAGATCTTCGCCGAAGGGGCCGGCCTGGTCGTAGGCAGCGATAGCATCGTCCAACGCGTGGTAGGCATCGCCGGCGGCGGAGTGGACGCGGGCCTTGCGGGCGTGCAGCATCGCCACCCTGGCCGAAACGACGTGTCGGACCGTTCAACGAGCTCACGAGTCGGGCGTACCGGGGGATGGACCGATCTCAATTCCGTTCGGGCTGCGTCACACCAGGGGACGGCGGCCAAAGAGATCGCCCGGCTGGTGGCTCCCGCGTTCGGCCGGGCCCAGCTGCTCCGTTCCTCGCCACCGTCGCCCTGCGGGACTCCGCTCGCAGGGCGACGGCGGTGTCGGGGCCCGGGCGCGAGCCCACGAGCCGAAAGGGCGGGACGTCCGCCTGTGTCACCCGATCGCACCGCCTGGTCCTGTGGCGTACGGGCACGGACACCATCTCCGGGCATCGTGGGCTTTCATGGGAATCCCGACCCCCAACGGCCGGCGATCCCGACCCACCAATGCGCCCCTCTGGCACGCGGGAGCCGCCACCCCGTCCACACCGGCTCATTGCGGCGACACTCACCCGGCGTCGCCACCACCCATCCACCGGCGGAACCTCGGTCAGCGGATGACGTCGAACACGTTCTTCTGCAGACCGTTGGCGTACGCCTCGTGTTCGACGAGCTTCAGTTTCTGGGTGTCCTTGTCGGTGGCGCTGAACAGGCGCTTGCCCGCGCCGAGCAGGAGCGGGAACACCAGCAGGTGGTAGCGGTCGATCAGGCCGGCGTCCGACAGTGCCTGGTTCAACGTGGCGCTGCCGTGCAGGATGATCGGGCCGCCGTCGGTCTCCTTGAGCGCGGCGACGTCGTCGAGCGAGCGCAGGATCGTGGTCTCGCCCCAGTTCGACACCGGGTCGCCCTCGGACAGGGTGGTGGAGACGACGTACTTCGGCATCACCTTGTAGTCGGCGAAGTCGGCCATGTCCGGCCACACCGCGCTGAACGCCTCGTAGCTGACCCGGCCCATCATCATCGCCGCGGCCTCCTGCTGCTCACGGCCCTTGATCTCGAACGCCTCCGGGAGGAACTCGATGTCCTTGAAGGTCCATCCGGAGTTGCGGTAGCCGGGCTCGCCGCCCGGGCCCTCCACGACGCCGTCGAGCGAGATGAACGCGGTGCTGATCAACGTACGCATTTCGGGTTCCTCGGTGTCTCGTTGCCGGTTCCCGGCGGGTTCGGTCGGTGCGCGCTCATGTCGCGGCCACCGGTCATGATCTTGGACTGTGGGTCGCGGGGAAACTCATCGGCCCCTGCCCAACCTCTTCGGGCGCCCCGTTCGGTGGGCGGGTCGGGACGCCGTGACGCCCGTCGACGAAGGGGGCGCGGGGCTTCGTACCGGGACTCCTCGTCCGCGTCCGGCTC
This sequence comes from Embleya sp. NBC_00896, assembly GCF_045207785.1. Classification (NCBI taxonomy): domain Bacteria; kingdom Bacillati; phylum Actinomycetota; class Actinomycetes; order Kitasatosporales; family Streptomycetaceae; genus Embleya; species Embleya sp. NBC_00896. The sequence goes on along the minus strand of NZ_CP108777.1, from coordinate 2,900,186 downwards.
CGGGTTCGCGCCGCCGTTTCCGCGGCAACCCGTCATTGCCCGCATCGCGCAGGCGTCGGCGGGAACGGGTGGGGGTCGGGTCAGCGCGTTGTGCGCAGCATGGGGAGCAGGGCCGCGCCCGCGGCCAGGTGGAGGACTCCCAGCACGATGCGGGTGTCGGTGGTGGCCTGTTCCAGGCCGATCGGCACGAAGGAAAGCAGGAGGACGGCGCCGGCGAGCGCGGCCCAGATCGTCTTCGCGGTCCGGGTGAAGCGTTCCAGAGCGGCCAGTGTGCCCCAGGCGAGCAGTCCCACCGCCAGGGTGAACACGGCGATCTCCGGGGCGACGAACCGGTGGGCCTCGGTCTTGCCGGGGTCGGTGATCTCGAAATCGGTCCCCAGGGCTGCCGCGACCGTGAACAGGACGGTGTTCGCCAGGACCGCGAGGCCGACGCAGACGGCGCGCGTGCGCCGGGCGGACGTGTGGACGGAACGAGCGAGGACTGTGGTCATGACGGGACTCCTGCCGTTCGATTCGGGCCATCAGCTATTGTGGACGTCGTCCACATAAGCGGGGCGTCGAATTCCGAGCACCCCGCTCTCGATGAACGGGATCCTGGCACATCAAAGTGGACGCTGTCCACATGAGGAGGGGGCATGGCCTCGACACCGCCCGCACCCAAGACCGGCACCACCCGCACGCGAAGCACCTACCGGCACGGCAACCTACGCCGAGCCCTGATCGCAGCCGGCCTGGAACTGGCCCGCGAGAGCGGCCCGGACGCGGTCGTCCTGCGCGAGGCGACCCGACGCGTCGGCGTGGTCCCCAACGCCGCCTACCGCCACTTCGCCGACCGGGACGCCCTCCTGGCCGCCGTCTCCCAGTCCGCCATGGCCCGCCTCGCGGCAACCATGGAGACCGAGATCACCACCGCCACCGCCGCCCTCGCCGGGGACGACCCCATCGCCGCCGCCCGCGCCCGCTTCCGGGCCGTCGGCCACGGCTACCTCACGTTCGCCCAAGCCGAACCCGGCCTCTTCCGCGCCGCGTTCACCACCCACGCCGACATGACACAAGCCGAGGACGAAACCGCCGCCGGCCCCGCCGGCCGAACCCCCTTCCAGATCCTCGGCGACGCCCTCGACGACCTCCTCGACGCCGGCCTCCTGACGGAAGACCGCCGCCCCGGCGCCGAGTTCCTCGCCTGGTCCGCCGTCCACGGACTCGCCGTCCTCCTCGTCGACGGCCCCCTCCGCGGACTCACCCCCACCCAGACCCGCACCTCCACCGACGACCTCCTCGACATGATCGAACACGGAATCGAACAACCCACCGACACGACCTGACACCGGACCCGCCGGCATCGGCCTCGGGGCCCGCCGGCCCCCGGGGCAGAACGTCCCGGTTCTTTCAACCCCGGCGATGGAGGCGTCCGCGGTCAGGTCGGTCGCCCACTGCGCGTCGTCGACACGACGGACGACGAAGCGCAGCCGGCGAGTCCACACCGACCAGGGACAAGTCCACCACGCCCCGTTTCGCGGCCTCCGCGATCAGGCCCTCCAACAGGGCCTCGAAGACACCGGCGTCACGCCACTGCCGAATCGGAAGCCTCGGAACACCGACACAGCAGGCCATCGACTTCATCCACTTCGCTTCCCACACCGTTGCGGCTTCCGGGACGAACGACGCGACCGGATCCCGCTCGTAGCCGAGGTGTTCCGTCATCTCCGCGTCCAGGGCCCGCTCCGGGATCGCCCGGGTGATCTCGGTCAACAGGCCGCCCTCGCCCAGCAGGGCCGCCCCCGAGGCGTCCGCGCGGGCCATCAACCGCTCGACGACCTCGTCCACCATCGCGTCCGTGACCGCGGGCGGACCACCGGTGGTCCGCGGGTTTTCGATCTTGTTCCAGGGGGGTCAGCCGCATGGCCGGGGCCGTCCTTTCGGCGAGGTCGCGGGCGTGCTGTGGTGGATCGGGTTCAGGTGTGGTCGGGCAGAGACACGCCGTGTTCTTCGGCGAGCCGTTCGAGGGATTCCAGGCGGGCCTGCCAGACCTCTATGCCGTACCCGTCCCGGTCCCGGCGCGCCTGGGCGAGGTTGTCGTGGGCCTCTTGGAGGCCGCCGGTCAGTTCGTGGACGAATTCCCCCATGGGGTACCTCCTGTGTGGACGGGGCGCATTCGGGTGCGAGGACGACCCGATGGGCGCGGAGTGGGTTTGGGCGTGTTTTCCGGTCATGGGGCTGGGGGGACGAGGGCTGCGTGGCGCTGTCGAGGTCCGCGAAGACGGGGATCCGCCAAGGAGGGCAGGTTCTCGACGACGGGCCCGGACAGTCCTCGGGGTCGCACAGGGCGAGGCGGCGGCCGTGCGGGGCAAGGCGTTTGGCGGCGTCCGTGAGTGCCGCTCGGCCCTCGGTGCTCCAGCGGACCACGTGGCCGACGTCCACGACGACCGCGTCGAGGCCGCCGGTGGTCAGCGTCCATCCCACCGCCCCGCCGAACCTGTCGAAGTCGTCCGCGGTCAGGGTTCCGGACAGGAACAGGATGCCCACGGGGCCGCGGACCTCGAAACGCCACTGCATGGGCACGGTCGTCTCCTCGCCGTCGATGTGCGGACCATCGGGCGCGGGTCCGATGGTCGGGGCGGGGCGCGGATGCCCTGCCGGTCTCGGGTCCGAAACGCGTCCGTCACCTCCCCCATCATGCTGACGTATGACGCAGTTGCCAATCTTATCAATTGCCAATCTATGGTCTTGCTCGTGTCGATGGTCTCGCGGTGGTGGGGCTGTCGGCCGAGGTGGTCGATGCGGGCCCGTGAGGTGGTGTGGATGGAACGTCGAACCATCGTCGGATCGGGCGCGCCGTGGCGGTCGCGGCCTCGGTTCGACGATCGCGTCGCGCCGCACTGGTCCGCGAGTCGTCCGCCGGTGGCCCTCCCGTGTCGGGATTCCGCTCACTCCGACACGGGAACGGCCGCCCTCCGGATCCCGATTCGCCACGGGGCCGGCGGTCGAGGGCTTGGGGAGCCGCGTTGAGTCTGCTGCATGTGTCGGTGCCGGGGTGTCCATGGTGGTCTCGGGGCTGGTGACGGTGGCCGCCGCGGTGTACGGGGCCGCGTATGCCGGTGGTGGGCACGCCGGCAACGACCTGCGACCGCGAGCCGCCCCATCGGCCCACCCGACCCCACCACACAGCCACTTGCTAAAGTAGTCAATTGTTCAATCCGCGCGGAAGCATACGCCGCGAGGCCCGGCCCCGCACCGGGCGCCGGCACGAGGCGCGAAGATCGTCCCCATGACCGAGTACAGACGCGAGGACCATCCGTGGTTGTCACAGACACATCCGAGCGGCCCGGCCGCCACGCGGCGATCGCCGTGGTCGCACGCCCCTCGCACCGTGAACCCCGGGAAGGACGTGGAGCGGTGAGCACCCCCCTATACGAGCTGAAGGCCGAGTTCTTCAAGACGCTCGGCCACCCGGCCCGCATCCGCGTGCTGGAACTGCTCAGCGAACGCGAGTACGCCGTCGCCGAGATGCTCCCCGAGGTCGGCATCGAAGCCTCTCGCCTGTCGCAGCAACTGGCCGTGCTGCGCCGCGCGAACCTGGTGGCGGTCAGCCGCCGGGAAGGATCGACGGTCTACTACACGCTCACCAGCCCCCGGGTGGCCGAACTGCTCGTGGTCGCCCGCGGCATCCTGACCGGGCTGCTCACCGATCAGGTGGGCCTCCTCAAGGACCTGCGCGCGACCGCGCCCCAGGTTTCCCCCAGGACGCCCCGGGACTGAGCCGCATCGCATCCGGTGCCGCCCCACCCGCACGACGGCCCCGGAACGAACGCCCCGGCCACGGCCGTGCGCGGCATCGGCACGGCGTACCTTCCAGGAGCGAGGATCCGCACCATGAACGACCGGCGGCAGGCAGTCCACACCGCGCGGAAGGCACCGCCCCCCGCAGCCGAAGGGCGGATCCCCCGACGGCTCGCGCTCCTTCCCGGCCGCAGCGACCTGCGCACGATGCGGCGCGCCCCCGGACGGGACCTGGTCGCGGGCCTGACCGTCGCCGTGGTCGCGCTGCCGCTGGCGCTGGCGTTCGGCGTCGCGTCGGGGCTGGGTGCCCAGGCCGGGCTGATCACCGCGATCGTGGCCGGCGCGCTGGCTGCGGTCTTCGGCGGATCCAACCTCCAGGTGTCGGGGCCCACCGGGGCGATGACCGTCGTCCTGGTCCCGGTAGTCGCCACCCACGGCACCAACGGCGTCCTGATGGTCGGCCTCCTCGCCGGGCTGATCCTCGTCCTGCTGGCCGTGCTGCGGCTCGGGCGCCTCGCCGCGTTCCTGCCGGCCCCCGTCATCGAGGGCTTCACCGCCGGCATCGCCGTGGTCATAGCCCTCCAACAGATCCCCGCCGCGCTGGGTATAGCCCACGCCGAGGGCGACAAGGTCTGGCAGAGCGCCGCCGACGCCGGCTCCCGCTGGCTCGACCACCCCACCGCCGCCGCGCCGGTCACGGCCCTGGTGGTGGCCGCTGTCATGCTCGCGGGGGCGAGGTGGCGCCCGGCGATCCCCTTCTCCCTGGTCGCCGTCGCCGCAGCCACCGCCCTGGCGTGGTCCACGGACCTGCCACTGACCCCGATCGGGGAACTCCCCGCAGGGCTGCCCGCACCCTCGCTGGGGTTCCTGGACACCTCCCTGTTGCTCACCCTGCTGCCCTCCGCGGCGGCGGTCGCGGCGCTGGCCGCGCTGGAGAGCCTGCTCTCGGCGACCGTCGCCGACGGGATGACGGTGGGGCAACGGCACGACCCCGACCGGGAGCTGTTCGGCCAGGGCGTGGCCAACCTCGCCGTACCGCTGTTCGGCGGCGTCCCCGCCACCGCGGCCATCGCCCGCACCGCCGTCAACGTCCGCGCCGGCGCCACCTCACGCCTGGCCGCCCTGACCCACGCCGTCGCGCTCGCCGTCATCGTGTTCACCGCCGCCTCCCTCGTGGCCCACATCCCGCTGGCCGCCCTGGCGGGGGTCCTCCTGGCCACCTGCGTGCGCATGGTCGAGGTCTCCGCGCTGCGCGCCCTGGCCCGCTCCACCCGCGCCGACGCCCTCGTCCTGGCCCTGACCTTCCTCGTCACCATCGCCCTCGACCTGGTCACCGCAGTCGCGGTAGGCATCGGCCTCGCCGTCGTCCTGGCCCTGCTCTCCGTCGCCCGCACCGCCCGCCTCGAACAGGTCCCCCTGGACACGGGCGACCACACCGCCGAGGAACGCGCCCTGATTGAAGCGCACATCGTGGCCTACCGCCTCGACGGACCCCTGTTCTTCGCCGCCGCCCACCGCTTCCTCCTCGAACTGTCCGAGGTCACCGATGTGCGGGTCGTCATCCTGCGCATGTCCCGCGTCACCACCATGGACGCCACCGGCGCCGGCGTCCTGGGCGACGCCATCGACAAGCTCGAACAACGCGGCATCGCCGTCCTGCTCTCCGGGATCAAACCCGCCCACGACGACATCCTCGCCACCCTGAGGGTGGCCGACCACCTGCGCCGCGACCATCGGATCCTCCCCGACACCCCCGCCGCCATCGCACACGCGCGAACCCTCCTCGGGCAACCCCACCACCGGCCCGCCCCGCTCGACGCCGACCCGCTCGGCCCCCTCCCCCAGACGCTCCCGTGTTGAGCCGCGACTCCTCCGGACGCGACCGCCCGGGCGCCAACCCCGCCTTCAGTGTCCGCATCCACGTCCCCCCGAACGCCGCCGACATCGTCGAGAGCGTCCTCGCCGACGCCCCCGGCGCCGTGTCGCGGCGCATCGACGAACACCCCGACGCCATGGGCGCCTTCCGCATCACCCTGGACGCCGACGGCCCCCGCACCCTCGCCTGGCTCACCGACGCCCTGACCCACCGCCTGGGCGCGGACCTCCTGCACACCCAGGACCCCGTCTTCACCACCGCCTCCACCGGCAAACTCACCCTGCGCGTCTGCGCGCCCACCACCACCGGACTCGACGTCGCCCTCATGGACGCCGACGCCGACCGTCGCGTCGTCTCCCACCTGGCGCAACACCCCGAACACACCGACCGCTACACCGGACGCGGCCACCGCGTCGCCCTCGTCAGCGACGCCAGCGCCGTCCTCGGTTTCGAGGCCCTGCCCCCCGACGCCGTCCTCCCCGCCCTGGAATCCCAGGCCGTCCACCTGCGCCGCGCCACCGGACTCGACGTCTTCCCGCTGCCCCTGGCCGCCCCCCGTGTCGAGGACATCGCGCAGGCCGTGCGCCTGCTCGCCCCCGGCTTCAGCGCCGTCGTCCTCATGCACACCCGCTTCGACCGCGTCACCACCACCCGCTCCGTCCTCGGTCCCACTCCGCCGGTCCTCCTTTTGGACGCCGTCAACGACGGCCTCGCCGTCGCCATCGCCGCAGCCACCGTCAACGCCCTCGTCAACCGCGGCGTGAACCCGCTGAGCGCCCGCGTCGTCGTGGTCGACCCCGCAGCCGGTGGCGACCTGGCCGGACTCCTGATCGCCTCCGGCATCGGCGATCTGACCCTGTTCGACCCCTTCGCGCACCGCGCCGACGCGCTGCGCGACGTCGCCGAGGACACCGACCTGATCGTCGACCTCACCGCATTCGCGACCCCGCCCCCGGGCGTCCCCGTCCTGCGCACCCGCCCCGACACCCCGCCCGCCTTCCCCGCGACCACCACCGGACCCCGCCCCCTGCACGCCCTCCCCGGACTCCTCACCGCCGCCACCACCACCCGACGACCCGTCACCATGCACGCCCGCGTGGCCGCCGCACACGCCCTGATCGAGAACACCCCCCGCAACGCCCTCCTACCCCCCACCGACCAACCCGGCCTCACCGCCGCCGTCGCCGCAGCCGCCGCACGCGTCCTCGACACCGACCCCACCTGAGCCCCGACCGACCCGCACGGCCCCCGCCCCCGTCCGGACACGTCGCACCGGCGCGGGCGGGCCGGCATCCCGCGCACCCGCGGGGCCGCACGGCCCTCGCTCCAGCAAGCACGAGATCTCCCATGGCCGAGGCCTACATCGTCGACGCGGTTCGCACACCGGTCGGCCGCAAGGAGGGCGGCCTGGCCGGGGTGCACCCGGCCGACCTGGGCGCCCACGTCATCAAGGCCCTGGTCGAGCGCAGCGGGATCGAGGCGGCGATGTCCTCGACGCAATTCGGCCTTGCTCGGACTCGAAGGGCTGGGTCGCGCGTTACGGCTATCAGCCGGTCGACCAGTTCCTGGGCGCCGAACTGATCGCGAGGAAGTCGGACATATCCCGCGAGGAGATGGAGCATTTCGCGCTCGCGTCGCACGCCCCGGGCGATCCACGCGATCGACAGCGGCCGGTTCGAGCGCGAGATCGCGCCCCGTCGACGTGGACGGCGCCCTCGTCTCGGTCGACGAGGCGCCCCGACGGGACACCACCGCGGGGAGGATGGCGATGCTGCGGCCGTGGACCCGGGGGGCGCCATCACCGCCGCCGTCGCGTCGCAGATCTCCGACGACGCCGCCGCGCTGCTGATCGTCTCCGAACGCGCCCTGAAGCAGTACCTCCTCACCCCGCGCGCCCGCATCCACCACATGAGCGTGCGCGGCGCGTCCCCCACCGAGATGCTCTCCGCCCCGATCCCCGCCACCGAGTACGCGTTCGCGAAGTCCGGCCTGACCGTCGACGACATCGACGCGGTCGAGATCAACGAGGCCTTCGCCCCGGTCGTGCTGTCCTGGATGAAGGACATCAAGGCCCCGCACGAGAAGGTCAACCCCAACGGCGGCGCGATCGCCCTGGGCCACCCCCTCGGCGCGACCGGCGCCCGCCTGATGACCACCCTCCTCCACCACCTGGAGCGCACCGGCGGCCGCTACGGCCTCCAGACCATGTGCGAAGGCGGCGGCCAGGCCAACGTCACCATCATCGAACGCCTGGGCTGACCCACCGCCCGGAACCCGACGAGCCCAACACGCTCCACCGAACCGATGGATTGACGACCTGACGAGTTGCCAAGAATTGCAATTCGTTGGATGATGACAATGGCATGCACTGGGATGGCCGCCCGACGGGCCATGAGGGCCGTTCGGCTCCGGGGCACTGCCGTCGACCGTGTCAGTCGGGCGCACGGTCGACGCCCACGCCCCTTTCGGGCGCGGACCCGGGCACGTCGACACCGCGCCGGGTCCGGACGGAGACAACGGCCGCGCCGAAGGGGGCAGACTCGATGACGGCTTCGCCCTACACGACCCAGGCGCACTTCTTTCGCGTCCTGGGCCATCCGGTGCGCGTTCGCGTCCTGGAAGCCCTCGGTGAGCACCCCATGGCCGCACGCGAGCTGCTGTCCGCAGTCGGCGTCCCGTCGACCTGTCTGTCCCGCCAGTTGGCGATCCTGCGGCGCCTGGGCGTCGTGCGCTCGGCACTTCACGGATCGACGGTGGTGTACGCCCTGCGGGGGCGCGACCTCCCGGCCCTGATGCGGGCCGCCGACAGCGTCAGGGCCGCCCTCCCCGCAGGACCGGGGGTGGGACCCGACGATCGTGCCCGGGCCCGAACCCACCTCCTGGCGAACGCCGCACCCAAGCAGCCGACACACCGCACACCGCCCCGCGCGAGCCGGGTCGGCCCCGCGTGAGCAGGCGTCGCCGGCGCCCGCCCTGGCGATGACGAACATCGACCGACGGCCCGAACGACCCGCACCGGACGAAGGAGAACGCAGATGCGCTTCGAGATCACCCGCCCTCACATCGACGGCACGAGCAGCGTCGACACCGTCGAGGACGCCGCGAGCGTCGCGGTCCTGGTGCGCGAGGCGGCCGCCGTCGGACAGACCCTCCACATCCGCCCCCGGCGTCGCCAGCCCGAACCGGCACAGACCGCAATTCCCACGCGACCGATGACCAAGACACGCTGAAGCCGGGCCGCGGCCGGCGCCTCGACCTCACGGACCCGACCGACACGACGCTCACCCGCGCTCCCCACCCGACACCGCGCCGCCGCCGGCGGCGCCCCGGATCCCGAGCGACCGGATCGGAGACTCGCCATGCGCCCCGACGACACGAACGCCGAACGCCCCACCCCGCCCCGCCCCGCCGGGGGACGGCAGACCCAGAAGGAGATGGAACGCGGCATCATCGTCTGGCTCCTCGTGTTCACCTTCGGGACACACCTCATCGGCGGCGGAATCTGGCTGTACATCCACTTCAGCGGTCGCGGCTGACCACGACCCTCCGCCCCACGCCGGCCCCGACACGCCACAGCCCCCGTGCCGTGCCGGGGCCGGGTCGCGCCCCCTCGACCGTCCGCTTCCTTCCACCCGGTGCCCTTCCGGCGCCGAGATCGACCGTTCCCATCCGCGAGGAGCCATGCCCATGGGCAACCCCGTCATCGTCGAGGCCGTTCGGCCCCCGATCGGCAAACGCAACGGCGACCTCGCCGGCCTGCACCCGGTACACCTGCTCGCCCAAGCCCAACGCGGAGTCCTCCAAGGGACCGCCATCGACCGCCGCGTCGTGGACCAGGTCATCGACTGCGCGCAGATCTCCGACGGCGCCGCCGCCGTCGGAGATCTGCGACGGCGCCGCCGCCGTCCTGATCATGGACGAGGACCGCGCCCATGCCCTCGGTCTGCAACCCCGCGCCCGCATCGTTTCCCAGTGCCTGGTCGGATCGGACCCGTACTACCATCTGGACGGTCCGAACGACGCCACCGAGCGCCTCCTCGCCCGCTCCGGCATGAAGATTTCCGACATCGACCTGTTCGAGGTCAACGAGGCGTTCGCCTCCGTCGTCCTGTCCTGGATCCGCACCCAGGGCGCCGACCCCGAACTGGTCAACGTCAACGGCGGCGCCATCGCCCTGGCCACCCGGCCGGATCCAGCGGCGCCCGCCTGCTCACCACCGCTCTGCACGAACTCGAACGCACCGATCGCAGCACCGCACTGATGACCATGTGCGCCGGCGGCGCCAACGCCTCCGGAACCATCATCGAACGCATCTGAGGCACGCCGAACCGGCAGCAGGAAACGCACGGAACCGAACAAGGCAAGGAAAGACCGATGACCGACGCAACCGACACCCCACCGAGCTGCCCCGAGTGCTCCGGCGCCCACACCTACGAGATGGGCACACTGCTGATCTGCCCCGAATGCGGCCACGAGTGGGCACCCGCGGCCGCCGAACCCGCCGCCGACACCCGGGACGCGGCGATCAGGGACGCGGTCGGCAACATTCTCGCCGACGGCGACACGGTGACGGTGATCAAGACCCTGAAGGTCAAGGGCAGCCCCAGCGGGATCAAGGCCGGCACCAAGGTGCGCAACATCCGCCTCACGGCCGGTGTGGACGGCCACGACATCGACTGCAGAATCGACGGATTCGGACCCATGCAGCTCAAGTCCAGCGTCGTCAAGAAGGCCTGACCGCGACGGCTACGCCGGCTCTCGCATTCGCCGAACCACCGCTCAGGCTCGTCCTGATCCAGGGCGAGCCCGGCAGTGACACCGTCGGAACCACGCGGGGACCGAGGTCGAGACCACCGACCAGTTCACGGCCGCCACCGCCCGCCTCGCGGGACCATCAAGGATTCCTGATACTCCCCGCCTCGCCGACGCGGGCCTGATCATCCGCGGGGAAACGACACCACCTGCTGCTATGCCCTCCAGGACAAGGTCAGGTCAGCCGCCCGGCGCCGACCCTCGGGGGGACTGCCACACATTCGCCGTCGACGGCTGTGCGGGCCGTGCCCCGACGCCGATCCGGACCAGCCGGCCGACGCCGTCGCGGTCGATGCTCTCGAACGGCGACACGGCGACGATGCCCCGTTCCAGGTAGGGCCCGAGGAAGGACGCCTCGGCGTCGTCGCGGGACAGGCCCCACCTGGTCTGGGTCAGGTCGTTGGTGCCGAAGGAGAAGAAGTCCGCCGAGCGGGCTATGTCGCCGGCGGTCAGCGCGGCCCTGGGCAGCTCGATCATGGTGCCGATCGGGCAGTGCACGTCGATGCCGGTGTATTCGCGGGTCTCGACAAGCACCCGTTCGATCTCGGTGCGGACGATCCGCAACTCGGCCTCGGTGGCCACCAGCGGGATCATGATTTCCGCGCGAGGATCGCCGCCGGCGCGCACGCGGGCGGCGACGGCCTCGGCGACCGCGCGGACCTGGGTGGCGATCAGGCCGGGTACCGCGAGCGCGAGGCGTACGCCGCGCAGGCCCAGCATCGGGTTCTCCTCGTGGAGCAGTTCGCCGGCCTCGTGCAGGCGCAGGTCGCGGGATTCCGGCGGCTGTCCGAGGACGTGTGCGCGGGCGATCCGGACGGCCGATTCGGTGTGGTCGGGCAGGAATTCGTGCAGGGGTGGGTCGATCAGGCGGATGGTGACCGGCAGTCCGTCCATCGCGGCCAGGATGCGGGTGAAGTCCTCGCGTTGGAGCGGGAGCAGCGCCGCCAGGGCGGCGTCGCGTTCGGCGTCGGTGCGGGCGAGGATCATGTCCTCGACCAGCCGGCGACGGGCACCCAGAAACACACGAGTGCGCAGACGATCCGGAACGCGGCCTCGGGGGTGCGTTGCCCACCCTGGTCTGCATGCAGCACCCACAGCCGGCCGCGTTCGATGGTGAACTCGACGTCGCACAGGTCGCGATAGTGGGCCTCCAGTCGGCGCAGGTGCGCTCGCAATCGGGTGTACGAGTCCGGGTCCAGGCGCTCCAGTTCGTCGAGCGCGAGGGCGTCCCGCACACCCGAGACCACGTCCTCGCCCTGGGCGTCGGGCAGGTAGTCGCCGTAGACACCGGATCGGCCGCTGCCCGGGTCCCGGGTGAAGGCGACTCCCGAGCCCGAGTCCGGCCCCAGGTTGCCGAAGGTCGTCTCGGTTCCGGCGAGGGCATGGCCGGCGGTGTGCTGCTTGAGGCCCAGCGGGTCCAGGGCCCAAACGGCGGCGAGGTCGCGGTCGCTGATCAGGCCGAGCGCCCGGTCCCCGTCGACGACACCGACGTGGTGCAGGTGAGTGGCGATCATCTTGTCCATCGCCGCCCACAGGGTGGTCTCGGAGGTCGCCGAGACCACCGGGCCGTGCATCGCATCGCGCACGGTCGGTTGTGAGGGCTCGTCTCGGCGGTGGCCTGCGTCGTCTCGGTCATGGCGTTACTCCTGTTGTGTGTCGCAACGGGCATGAACGGCGGCTTTCTTCGACGGACGCGGCAGCCACGGTGACTGCCGGGGACCGGACAGGCATTTGCGTGTGGCCGGCCCGAGCGAGCGGGCGCGGGTCCGCGCGACGTGGTCACTGCCCCGATTCCACTCGGTCTCACGCGTCGCACCGAGCAGGATCCGCACGGCCGATCCTGACCCCGCTTGGTATACCTGCCCGGGTGCGACGTGTTCGCGCTTCGTGTTGAGGGTGACGTCACCGCGGCGCCGGCACGGGCAGGTGGGTTCGGTCGTCGACCTCGTCGGGAACGATCGGGGTCTCCCCGAACTCGTGGCGCTCAGTCTTGAGCCAGATGTAGACGGGCAGGCCCAGCAGGACGACGAACATGCCGTAGTAGACGGCCTGGTAGCCGCTTCCGGCCAGGGACCAGAAGGAGAAGACCAGGGCCAGCGCGGAGACACCGCAGTCGCGAATCAGGTGCGGCCACCGGGTCTGACGACCTCGGGTGACCAGCCAGTAGAGCTGTGCGGCGGCACTGAAGATGTAGGGAACGACCGCTGTGAGCACGGACAGCAGCACCAGTGTGGTGAAGACCTTGTCGAAGCGGGTGTAACTGACCACGGTCAGGACCGAGGCGAGCGCCGTGGAGGCGACGATGCCGAACGCGGGTATCCCCCGCCGGGTTCGCGCGAACGCCGCGGGAAACAAGCGGTCCTTGGCCGCGGCCATCGGCATTTCCGCGACGATCATGGTCCAGCCGATCAGCGCGCCGAGCCCGGAGACGATCGCGGCGATCGCGACGGTGTCGCCGGCCCACTCGCCGCCGAAGATCGCGTTGGCCGAGTCGGTGAAGGGCGCGCTGGACTTTTGCAGGGCGGCGTTGGAGACGGTGCCGAAGACGGTCAACGTTCCCAGGATGTAGACGAGGGCGCAGCCGATGGTGCCCAGAACGGTAGCTCGGGCGACGTTGCGTTCGGGGTCGCGCACCCGACCGGCGGCCACGGTTGCGGTCTCGATGCCGAGGTAGCTGAACAACGCGATGGCCGCGGCGGCGGATATGGCGGAACCGGCGGAGGTGCCGCTCGCGTTGAAGGGGCCGAAGTTGTGTGCCTTGATGAACAGCAGCCCGATCGTGGCCATGAACAGCAGCGGAACGAATTTCAGGACGGTTGTCACGACTTGGGTGATCGCCATGTTGCGGAGGCCGGACAGGTTGACGACTGCCGGCAGCCACAGGCCGACGAGCGCGAGGGCGATCGACCAGACTTTGGTGTGGTCCGTGTTCCAGAACACCTCCACGTATCCCACCCAGGCCACCACGATCGCGGCGTTTCCGACCCAGGCCGTGATCCAGTAGGACCACGCGTTGAGGAAACCGCCGAACTCGCCGAAGGCGTCCCGCGCGTACAAGTAGGGCCCACCTGAGCCGGGGACGCGTTTGGACAGCGCGCCGAACGTGACGGCGAGGGCCAGGGCGCCGATCGTCACCAGGACGAACGCGACCAGGCTGATCGGCCCGTACGGGGCCAACGCGGTCGGCAGTGCGAAGACACCCGTTCCGATCACCGAGCCGATGACCAGGGCGGTGGCGGTCGGCAATCCGAACCGGTGCCCGGCCGGTGCCCCCGGTGCGGATTCGACTGGGGCGTTCTCTGTGACATCCGTACTCATGTGTAGATCCCCGCTTCCCTTGTTTGTTGCCGGCGTCGAGTCGCTGTCGTCGACGGCGATTGCCTCTCGCACGCTCGACAAGAGGAGGAAGGCCCTTGAGGGCCGCGCACATCCTCGGATGCGCGCCCTCACCCTGCGGCCTCGGCCGTTTCGCGGACAGGGTCGTTGGACCCGGGACCGGTGGGCCGTGTTGCCCAGGTCCCTTGAGAACGCGCCGCGAGCTCAGAGCCGCCGTTCGCGTGATCCCGCTCGTCGAGGCGGTCGTCGGTCGGAGTGCGAAGGCCGAGTTGGAGGCCCGCTACCAGCCGTCGACCGACGTTCCGCGCATCGGCGGTGACTGGTACGACCTGATCCGGCTACCCGACCACGTCCCGTGTCTGATGGTCGGCGATGTGATGGGACACGGCATCGAAGCGGCCACCGCGATGAGCCAGATCAGCAACATCCTGCGCGTCGTCGCCTTCGACGGGAAGGAACCGCCCAGCCGGATCCTCCACCGCCTCGACGTGGTCCTGCACGCACTCCACGGCGGCCCGATGGCCACCGTCGTCGCCGCCCGCATCACCGCCGACGACCGCTGTGAGACCGTCAGCTCTTTGATCGGCGTGGTCGGCCGACCGCAGGACCGGGTGGGGCTTCGTCCCAACACGGCCTCTCGGGCGTGCGTGCTCGCCACCGTCGTTCCCCAAGACCTTGTCGGGGCTGCCGGCGAGCCTCGTCGCACAGGCCGAACGGCCCACATCGGCAAGGCCGGATGGTCACCGAGGCCGGGCCGGGCGCCTCTCCTCGGCGATTCGGCCCTGCACGAAGATCAGAGCAGAGGGCGCGGGGCCGTCCGCACGGCACGGGTACTGCGGAAATCCGTAGGAAACTCCCGCATTATCAAGGAGGTTCGATGGCGTTCAACGTACAGTCGGAGACCGGGCGGCTCAGGCAGGTCATCCTGCACCGACCGGACCTGGAGCTGAAGCGGCTGACTCCGACCAACAAGGACGAACTCCTCTTCGACGACGTCCTGTGGGTCAAGCGGGCGCGCGAGGAACACGACGCCTTCGCCGACGCGCTGCGCGATCGCGGGGTGACCGTCCACTTGTTCGCGGACCTGCTCAGGGAGACCGTCGACGGCGAACCGGCCGCCCGGGAGATGATCTTGGAACGAGTGTTCGACGAGCGTGCGTACGGGCTGCTCGCGGTCGACGAGCTACGCGCCCTGTTCGAGGGCTTCGACCCGGAGACGCTGGTGCGGCACCTGATCGGCGGGATCACCAAACGCGAGACGCTGGAGTACATCCGGGAGCCGCAGAGCGTCGCGTTGCACACGATGGGCCCGGACGACTTCGTCGTCGCCCCGCTGCCCAACCACCTGTTCACCCGCGACACGTCGGCGTGGGTGTACGACGGCGTCGCGATCAACGCGATGCGGATGTCCGCCCGCCGCCGCGAGACGGTGCACTTCGAGGCGATCTACAACCACCACCCGATATTTGCCAAGGACGACTTCAACGTCTGGAGCCCCGGCCAGTCCGAGTACCCCGCGACGATGGAGGGCGGCGACGTCCTGGTCATCGGCAACGGCGCGGTCCTGGTGGGGATGAGCGAGCGCACCACGCCGATGGGTGTGGAGTCCCTGGCCCGCTCGTTGTTCGCCAAGGGCTCGGCGCGCAAAGTCGTCGCCCTGTCGATGCCCAAGGCCCGTGCGTTCATGCACCTTGACACGGTCATGACCATGCTCAGCGGGGACACGTTCACGAAGTACGCCGGCATGGGCATGCTCCCCTCGTACACCATCGAACCGGGCGACTCCGACGAGGAACTCAAGGTCACCGACCACCCGGCCGAGGACATGCACACCGCGATCGCCGGCGCGCTCGGGTTGGACAGCGTCAACGTGCTCACCGCGACCCAGGACGTCCGCTCCGCCGAGCGAGAGCAATGGGACGACGGGTGCAACGTGCTCGCGGTCGAGCCCGGTGTGGTCTTCGCCTACGAACGCAACGTCACCACCAATACGTTCCTGCGCAAGAACGGCATCGAGGTCGTCACCATCCGCGGCAGCGAACTCGGCCGCGGCCGCGGCGGACCACGCTGCATGAGCTGTCCCATCGAGCGCGAGGCCGCCCTCTGAAAACTCGTCGGGATCACCGAGAGGGAGACAGTGCGGCACGGCGGGACAGTCACGGACACGAGCACTGGAGCACCCCAAGGCGTGTCCCGGCGTGAACGCACGGGTTCTTTCAGGAGCGAAGTCGGATCTCGAAAGGATCGAACCGAGCATCGGCTTCTCGCACCCGTTTCCGTCCTGGAGAGATCGACGCCGGTGTCGTGAAAATACCGATCCCGCCCGTCTCGCCGTCCTGTGGGCGGCCGACGAGGCACGAACCGTCGTGGACTCATGGCGCGGCCGGTGCACGCTTTGACCGCCGCTCGGCGCCGATCCCGACCCGCCCGGGCCGGCGCCCTGTTCACCCAGGCCGGCGTCACCGCCGCCCGGACACTGGGCGACCTCGTGGCCACGACCGCGTTGCTGCACTCCCAGCCGCTGCCGATCGGGGCCTCCGTCGCGGTGATCGGGAACGCGGGAGGAGCGGGCGTACTCGCCGCCGACGCGTGCGTGGACGCCGGACTCGCCGTGCCGCGGTTCGGCCCCGGCCTCGAGGCCCGACTGCGCGCGCTGCTGCCGGCCGGCGCGTCCTGCGCCAACCCCGTCGACACCACCGCCACCGCCACCGTCGACGGCGACGGCGACGGCGACGGCCTGCGCGCGTGTATCGACACCGTCGTCGCCGCGGGCCACGTGGACGCCGTCGTGCTCGCACTGGCCCCCACCGCACTCGGTGACCCCCTGGAGGACATCCTCCAAGGCCCGGCGGTGCGCGCACGCCCGGTCGTGGTGGTAGCCCCCGAATGTGCGGCGGCCGTGGACCTGTTGGCGGCCGAGGGTGGCACCCTGCCGGTCTACACGACCCGACGGCGTCAGCGTCGTCGACGCCCGAGTCCGCCTCGCGCCGCGCACGCACCACGACCCCTACCTCCGACGCCTGCGCTGAAGCAGATCCGAATTCACCGTGACGGCGGCTCACGCCACCCACCGCGCCGCCGCGGCGGCGACGACGGGTACCGAGCCATCCGAGCACGACCGCAACGCGATCACCGTGGCCATCGACGGTTCACAGCAAAGCAATCAAGCCCTCGACTGGGCCGTCAGGGAGACCGCCCGACGTGACGTCCCATTGCGGACGGAATGCCGTGCGCGGCTTGTCATGCACGAGGTGGGAGGAGTGTCCCCGGCAACAACGAGGGAACCCTTCGTTCTGCCGGTCAACTATGTGCTCGACGGGGCCGACGTGGTCTTTCGTACGGCGGTGGACTCTCCGTCGGCGGGTCTGGACGGCCCTGTGGCCTTGGAGGTGGACGAGTTGATTCGCGCGGCCCGTCCGGCGTGGAGCGTCCTGATCGTCGGCGACGCAACGTGGGTCGCCGATCCCGTGGAGATCGCCCGACTTTCCGAGGACGGTCTTCGGCCATCGCCCGAGGGCGAGCACGACGCCTGGATTCGAATCCGCCCGCGACGAATCAGCGGCCGCAGGCTCCACCCGTGTCGTGGGGCGCGCCCCCGCCGCCCGCGACTCCTGAGGACAACCGCACTGCGCTGCCGCCGATTCACCTGCTCGTTCCCGATCGAAGCCTGCCTCGGGCGGGGCAGCACGAACACTGCCTCCCAGACCCGCGGTCGCCCTGGACATCGACGACTGCCTGTTCGAGGAGCCACCGATTCCTGGGTCTCACGGGTCCGATATCGGCGTGGCCACCGATGAGGATTCTCGCGGCAGCGGGACCTGCCATTCCAGGACGGCACCACGGTCCGAGGCGGGGCCGAACGAGCAGGTTCCGCCGAGGGCTTCGGCGCGTTCGCGCATGTTGACCAGGCCGCTGTGGCGAACGATCTCCGCAGGGGGTCCCGCTCCGTCGTCGGCCACGCGCAGCCGAACGCGCTCGGTGTCCGCCTCGACGTGTACCTCGACCCGACTCGCGTGCGCGTGGCGCGCGGCATTCGCCAATGCCTCGCGCAATACCGCCACGACGTGATCGGCGACCGATTCCGGCACGAGCGTGTCCAGCAGCCCGTCGACCCGCAACGTCGGGGCGAAGCCCAGCGCCTCGACCGTCGCGTCCACCTCGCGCAGGCAGCGGGAGCGCAAGGCGGTGCTCTGATCTCGGCCGCGGGCCTTGAGCGAAAAAATCGTGGAACGGATGACCTTGATCGTCTCGTCGAGCGCGTCGACCGCCGACTCCACCCGGTCCAGAGCCTCCGGATGGTCGATGAAACGTGTCGCGCTCTGCAGAGTCATCCCCGTCGCGAACAATCGCTGGATCGCCAGGTCGTGCAGGTCCCTGGCGATGCGGTCGCGGTCCTGGAGGACGGTCAACAGTTCCGCGTCGCTGCGCCGTTCGGCGATCTCCAGGGCCAGTGCCGCGTGGTCGGCGAAACCCGTGACCATCCGCACCACCGCTTCCGACAACTGCGGTCGTCCGGTGCGGTTGGCGATCTGCAACACGCCGCGGATGCGGTCGGGCGTGCCCAGCGGCAGCAGGAACGCCGAACCCAGGTCGAAGTCCATCGATTTGGCGACGACCGCGCGCGGATCGTCGCGCAGGTCGGTGCTGTTGATCGCCTCGCCGGAATCGAAGACCTTGCCCATCAGGGTGCCGGTGCCGGCGAGTATCAGCCCGCGTACCCGGTCCGCCGAGTCACCCTCCGCCGCCTCGACCACCAGGTTCCCGGTGCCGGCGACGGGAACGGCCAGGGTCACCAGGTCGGCGTCCGCCATGTCACGGATGGTCGCGGTGAAGGAGCGCAGGACGTCGGCGGGGGCGTCGCCCGAGAGCAGGCTGCGGGTCAGGTCCGAACTCGCGGCCAGCCAGCGCTCGCGGCGGCGGACGTCGTCGTACAGACGCGCGTTGTCGATGGCGACACCGGCCGCCGCGGCGAGCGTGCGCAGCACCGCCTCGTCGTCCTCGTCGAAGTCGCCGCCACCGCGTTTCTCGGTGAGGTAGAGATTGCCGAAGACGGCGTCGCGGATGCGAATCGGCACGCCTACGAAGGTGTTCATCGGAGGATGACCCTCGGGGAAGCCGAACGAGTCCGGGTGCTCGGACAGGTCGTGCAAGCGCAGCGGATGGGGGTCGCGAATGATCAACCCCAGGATGCCGCGCCCGGTCGGGAACGGGCCGATCCCCAGAATCGTGTCCGGGTCCATGCCCACGGGCAGGAAGCGGGCCAGTCGTTCCTCGTCGCCGATCACCCCGAGCGCGCCGTACTCGGCGTCCACCAGCGTCACCGCGGACTCGACGATCCGGCGCAGCACGGTCTCCAGATCGAGGTCGCTGCCCACCGCGAGCACCGCCTCCAACAGTCCGCCCACCCGGTCCCGGGTCGCACGCACCACCTCGACATGCGCCTGGAGCTCGTCCAGCAGCTCGTCCAGACGCATGCGTGGCAGAGCCGTTCGCTCGTCCGACGCCACAGGGCCTCCCAGGATCGGTGACCGGGCGGGGCCTTCCCGAGGTCACGCCCATGGTGTCAAACGTGGATACCGGCGTCATTCGTTACCCCGACCCGAACATCGGTGATGTCCCCGCACGCCCGTTTTCAGCCTTGGTGGGCATCCTGTGACAAGGCAGCGCGTGATGGAGCACCACGAGCGTGGTCGGCCTCGACCGCAACGGCACTCTCAACGACGAAGTCAAGCCGCCGGCAGACCGACAGGGCGGCAGCGAGGACGTGAGGGGCCGAACGGCCCTACCGAGTCGGGCCCTTCCAGGGCCGGTTGCCTCTGTGCGACAGGGTGTGCCCGGGAGCAGGCTGGAGGTCGTACCGCCGGTGCCCGGCGTCCACCGTGTCCGGGGCAGGCGGTGCCATCGGCATCATCACCGATCGCGATATCCTGGCGCGTCCGGTCGGACCACGAACCCATCACGACGGCGAGAAGCGCCGTGCAAGCGTGCGTTCGACGCCGCTTTCGAGCTGATTCCCCGAAGGAGCGGCATGCCGACGTCCCCTATCCGAGTCTTCCTGCTCGACGACCACGAAGTGGTGCGCAGAGGGCTCGCGGACCTGCTCGGCGGCGAACCCGACATCGAGATCGTGGGCGAGTCGGATTCGGCCGCCGAGGCGATCCGGCGTATTCCCGCGCTGCGCCCGGACGTGGCGATCCTCGACGGCCGCCTCCCCGACGGCAGCGGCATCGACGTGTGCCGCGAGGTGCGATCGCGCTTTCCCGAGATCAACGCCCTCATTCTGACCTCGTTCGACGACGAGGAAGCGCTGTTCGCGGCGATCATGGCCGGCGCGGCGGGTTACGTCCTCAAGCAGGTTCGGGGGCGCGACCTGATCGAGGCCGTGCGCACCGTCGCCCGGGGACAGTCCCTGTTGGACCCGTCGGTCACCGCGCGGGTCCTGGACCGGGTCCGCAACGGTCCTGCGGCCGAGCCGGGCCCGACCGGACTGAGCGAGCGCGAGAGGGAAGTCCTGGAACACATCGCGCGCGGCGAGACCAACCGGGAGATCGCGAAGGCGCTGGGCCTGGCGGAGAAGACCATCAAAAACTACGTGTCGGCCGTGCTCGCCAAACTCGGACTCGAGCGCCGCGTCCAAGCCGCGGTGTACGCCACGGAACTCCACCACACCGCGGACCGACCGCCTCGATCCTGACGGACCGGCGCACGACGACCTCCCCCGGACGCCGGCGACATGTCCCGCGAGGGCTCACTCGATCAACCCAAGTGAGCGACCTGGATCGAGCACGCCCCAAGCCGCCCCGGTAGACCTGTCGCATGGAACACGGTGTCATCGACCGGTCCTCCCAGAGACGCTTCCTGCGGGCTGCCAGACCGGGGAAGGGACGGTTCCACAAGACGTCGACCATGCTGCGCCGCGCAACGGGGCGAGGTTACCGACGGCGCCCGTCGGAGTACGTCGATCGCTGCGCCGGGCGGCCGGCCTGGCCCCGTTTACCCCCGGCAGGTACCACGGCGCCGCCTGCCCACCTCCTACGAGGTCGGCGTGCGCAACGGACGCGTGCAACCGGGCGACACGGTGGTCGTGGTGGGAGCGCGCCCGATCGGTTCGCCGCGATCACCACAGCCCGCCTGTTCGAACCCTCCCGGCTCGCTCACGACGGACGGACAGGCCGCGTACGTGGCCATCGAAGCCGTCGGAATCCCCGAGTCCTTCGAACTGTGCACCCGCCTGGTCCGCCCCGGCGGACACGTCGCCAACGTCGGCGTCCACGGCAAACCGGCCACCCTGCACCTCGAAGACCTGTGGATCCGCAACCTCACGATTACCACCGGCCTGGTCGACACCACCAGCACACCACTGCTCCTGGACCTGCTCACCGAACGCCGCCTGAACGTCGACGGCATGATCACCCACCGGTTCGGACTCGAGGAAATGCTCACCACGTAAGGCACGTTCGCCCGTACCGGGGACACGGCGCGCTCAAGGTCGCGCTCTTCCGCCGCTGACGTGTGGGAGCGCCGCGGCCACCGGTCCATGCGAGGAGCCGGCGTCCGCAGGTCGACGTTCTTCGACACTCTCGGCGGGCCACCGGCAACCGGGAGACCGTGTTCAAACGGAGGGCCGCATGAACCGCCCACCGCTGGTCATCGCGGCACCCGACGGCTCACTCCAAGCGGCCGAAGCCCTGCTTCAGGCCGTGGACGAGGCAGCGCGGCACGAGGCAACGAACCGCGCCGGGCGCGGGCACGTCCACGCGCAACGGATCGAGGTCTCGGACGGACAGACTCGCCAAGCCGCCACTCGTGGCCGGGTCGGCCCTGGCGGCCCGTCCGAATCCCCACGACGCCGACCGAAAGCCGTTCGTTCCGGTCGGCGGCCCGGGCGGAGTAACGACACGCCTGGTCGCGAAGATCGTCACGCATGGACGGGGACCAGGAGGACGGGGGCCTTCGAGTGGTGCAGGACGGTGTGGGTGACGCGGCCCAGGTTGGGGCCGAAGCGGCCGGTGTTGCGGTACGCGGCGAGTACGACCAGTTCGGCATCGGCGCTCGCGGCCGTCAGAGCGTGTGCGGCGGAGTCGAGGACGACCTCTTCCGTGACGTGGACGTCGAGGTACTTCTCGCGAAGGGGGGCGACTGCGGCGGCGAGCGTCGCCTTCGCGACGGCCTCGGTGTCCTCGATCAGCCAGGGCGCCGCGGTGAAGGGCGCGCCGAAGGCGGCGACCGCCGGGTACGACCACGTGTGGAGTGCGCGCAGCGGGAGGGATCGTGCGTGTGCCTGGGCGAAGGCGGCCTCCAGGGCGGGAGAGCATTCGGTGTCGGGGACGCCGACGACGATCGAGGTCCGTGCCGATGTCTCCTCGTCCGCCCGGTGTCGGGGGTGTACGACAAGCAGTGGGCAGCGTACGGCTGCCGCGACGGGCAGGCTCACCGAGCCCATGAGCAGGCCGGCGAAACCGCCGAGGCCGCGGCTGCCCACGACGAGCAGCGCCGCGCGATCGCTCACGGTTTCGAGGATGTCGATCGCGTTGGCGATCTCGACCGTGGCGACGACCTCCAGCTCCGGGTGTCGAAGCCGGGCGCGCGCGGCCGCGTTGTCCGCGACGGCCCGCGCGTTCTCGCGGAGTTGTTGCCCGAACCGGTCGGCGGCGCCGCCGAGTTCCACCCATTCCAGGGCGTGCAGCACCTCCAGGACCGTGTGCCGTCGCAGGGCCTCGTCGGCGGCGAGGTCGACGGCGAGATCCGCGGCGGCGGAACCGTCGACACCGACGAGGACGTGTCCGGTGGGCTTGATGCCGTTGTTCGGCGTGTGGCTGATCGTCGCGGCGTCGTCCGACTTGTTCACGGTGACTCCGTATGCACAGTCGTCGACCTGCGCCGAAGCACAGGCGACGATGAGGGTTGACGTTATTTGTTCGGCGGACGCGCCGAGGGGTTGGGACCCCGCCGGCGGTCCAGGTCGTTCATTCCGGTCCCGAGCGTCGAGTTCGTCGGCCGGTCACGAACTCCGATGTGATGCAAAACCAGGAGTATTCGTCCTCGTTCGGTCCCAGTGGCAACAGCCGGTCCAGTCGCTCGACTTCCACCGGATCGGCGACCCGAGTGGATCGTCCGGTGATCGTGGTGGTCCAGCCGGTGCGCTCGGTGACGTCGATACAATCCGCTTGGAACGCGACGACGGAGTCGTGTGCCGCCCGGGCCAACACGGAACCCGTATAGGCCCGAAACACCACACGGTCGCCGTCGAGGGCGAACAGGACGGGATGCACCGCGGGGAGCGCGCCTTCGGTCACCACCACTCGCCCGACCGGCACTTGGGCCATCAGCGCGAGTGCCTCCCGGCGATCGACAGGGGTGTGTGTCATGGGACTTTCGAGCATGTCCTCAGCCTCTGGTCTTTCCGAGACCCTCACCAGGGCCGATCGGCCCTACGGGAAGCCGGCGTCGACATCGTCGCGAGGACCGGCCGACGCCGGGCGTCAAGCATCGGCGGATGGGACGAACACGACCGGTGTGGTGCTGTGGCACAGGCAGTACACGCCGGTCGGGCCGGGGATCGCGGCGGAGTCGATGCCGCTGGTACCCAGGACGAGCAACCGGGCGTCTCGGGCGCGGGCGACCAGTACCTCGCCGGGGCTGCCGTGCACCGGAGCGGCCATGACGCGTTCCGGGGGATTCGGTGTGCGGACGAGGTCGGCCAGGGCGTGCTCCAGGCGTTCCCGGGCCACCGCCGGCGGAGAGTCGGGATGGTCGAGCGTGGGGCGTGTGGTGTCGAGGTCCGCCCAGACCGCGACGACGTCCAGGACCAAGCCGAGTTCGGCGGCCGCACGAGCGGCCCATCGCACGGCGAGCGCGGACGCGCTGTGACCTCGGAGTCGAACGCCCTCGGGGAACGCAGAAGCGGGCGATGCCCGAGACGCATACGAACGACAGGCTCGGCTCCGGGCATGAACACCGCCATGGTTCCGCTTCGCCGGACCCGGACGGCACGACGACGTCCCGATGGATCCACACCGGGCCTCGCCGAGGCAATCGACACCGACGATTGGACCCGAAAATGACCTCCACCTCCCACCTTCCCCCCCTGGGCGTCCTGGTCGGCTACGACGGCTCGGAAGGCGGCGAACGCGCGCTCCTCTGGGGCGCGAACGCCGCCGCCGAAGCCGAAGTGGCGCTGTACATCACGACGGCCCTGCCCCCGGGTTCCCTGGGCCGACGCGGCCGGCACGGCGCCCTGACGAGGTTCGCCGGGGCGCGCACGCCATGGTCGTACACGCCACGGCCAAGGTCCGTGCGGCGTTCTGGTCTACGCCCGCGTGATCGCCGAGCGACTCCAGACAAGCCGCATCAAACTGCTCGACCTGTACGGACCGCACGGCTCTCGCACCCGATGAACACACCGTCGCAGTCGCGGATGCTGATGAGTGCGTGCATTGCAGGCCGCAGTGACAGCGCCGGAGGCAGTGCAGGTTGCCGCTGATGCTGCCGGAGTCCCGGGGACCGGGGCGACGCCCACGAAGCCGGCCAGGCGGTCGGAGCTGCCGTGGCAGCTGTCAACAACGCAGGACCATCCGAGTCACCATCCTGACGCGGCGCACGGGGCCACCTCGACAAAGCCGTTCGGGCCGCGACCGGCTCCCGAGGTGGGGAGGAGACGGCGCGGATTCGTCGGACGATCGCCGGCGCCCCCACCGACGACGGTCCGGCGTCCCCGGGAGCGTCGGCACGTGAACGCCACCTCTCGTCGCGTGCGTGCCGCCGATCGGCCATAGCCGACGGGCGACGTGGGACGCACCGAGAACCGATCAGTGATGGGCGTGCTCGTCGTGTTCGCGTGGGACCACGACCACGGGGCAGTGGGCGTGGTGGATCAGCCCATGGCTCACGGAACCCAACAGCATCCCCTTGAAGCCGTCGAGGCCGCGGCTGCCGACGACCAGACACAGGATCCGTCCACGCCCACGACGATCGTCGGCGGGTCGGCGGTGGCGTGCTCGGGGTTCCGCACGATCACCACGGGGCACGCGGCGTGCGCGGCCACCGGCACGGCGATGCTTCCACTGGTCATCAATTCGCCGATCGAGGACAGCCGGCGCGACCCGAGCACCACCAGGGCCGCCCCCCGCGCCTGGTCGCACACAACCTTCGCGGGCGTACCGTCGACCAGGGTCTCGGACAGTTCCAGATCCGGGTGCCGACCCTCGACCGACATCCGGGCACGATCGAGCGCCGTCTGCCCGGCGCTGTGGAAGATACCGCTCCACGTCCGCCACGGCTTGGTCGTGTCCGGGTCGTGGTCGGCACCCACCGGCCAGTCCAGCGCGTGCACCAGGCGAAGCGGCAGACCGCGACGAGCATCGGCGCACCGGCTCGCCGTCGGGTTCGGCGCGCTGTCCAAGCGCGTCTGCGGCGAGGATGCGGGTCGGCGCCGCCTCACGGTGCTTTGCGGGTCGCGGTGTGGTGCCGTCGTGGGTACCTGGCGGAACGTCCCGCGCGTCGTGCGCCAGGGGGCCCTCTCGAGCGTGGCCACTCGGCCCTGTGAACGGTTTCCCGTTGGAGAGACGGTGAGCACACGGCCCATCCACTCGGGGGGCGGCCGTCGGGTCGGCACCCGGCGTACCGGAAAAGGGGATACGACATGAGCTCGTCGCACGGACACCGGCTGATCACGCGCTTCCATCTGCCCAACCGTAGGACCGCCCCGCAGTCGGACGTCACGACTCCCGCCGCTCTCCCGGCGGCGGCCGACACGCGGTGGAGCACGTCCGCTTCGGTGCGCCCCGCCGAGGCTGCGACGGCGGGTCTACGCGTCCTGCTGGGTGTCGTCTTCCTGTGGGCCTTCCTCGACAAGACCTTCGGCCTGGGATACGCCACCCACAGCGGCAAGGGCTGGGCCGACGGCGGCTCCCCCACCGAAGGGTTCCTGTCGCACGTGAACGTCGGCCCCATGGCCTCCACCCTGCGCGGCTGGGCGGGTGCGGGATGGGCCGACTGGCTGTTCATGCTCGGACTGTTCGGCATCGGAACCGCGCTGATCCTCGGCATCGGACTTCGCCTCGCCGCCGCTGCCGGCACCGCCATGATGGGCCTGATGTGGATCGCCGAGTGGCCCCCCGCCAAGCACCTCGACAGCGGCGCGCCCAGCATGTCCACCAATCCCTTCGCCGACTACCACCTCGTCTACGCCGCCGCGATCGTCGTACTGGCCACAGCAGCGGTCGGAAGTCGGCTGGGCCTGGGTGCCCGCTGGGCCGCCCTGCCCACGGTCCGGCGCAACCCTTGGCTGCTCTGAGCACCGGAATCGGCCACGGGACGGGCTTCGACAACGGCACGATCCTCCTCGCTCGGGAGGGCACTTCGGCGGCCGATCACTGCTTCTCTCACCGCTCGATGCGCAGACGACTCGATTCGGATTCTCGCCGGGACCCCGCGCGGACACCGCGACGTTCCCGGCGTTGTCGTCGGCGTCCGGCTCGACAACGACCGATGGCCCGCCGTTTCGCGAAAGGCGAGGCGGGCCAGGAGTCTTCGCGGCGCCCCGCCGGGTAGCCGCGCCCCTACGACCACGACCGCGTCTCCTTTCCGAACGGCGGATCACCATGCGCGACGTTTCACCCGTGTCTCCTTCGCCGCCTCACCCGGCGGGGCCTGGGGCGTTCACGGTCGGACTGACCAGCCGTCAGGCCGCGGTGCAGTTGGGTCTGCACGGCCCCAACGCGGTGTCGCGGGCCGCACCGACCCCGGTATGGGCCCGGATCGCGGCACAGTTGCGTGACCCCCTCGTGCTGGTCCTGCTCGCTGCCGCAGCGTTGACCGGGGCGACCGGTGACACCGCCGACACCGTGATCATCTGTCTCGTGGTGGTGGTGAACACCGTCGTGGGCGTGGTGCAGGAGATGCGCGCCGATCGTGCGGTGACCGCCCTCGCGGATCTGACGGCTCCCCGAGTCCGCGTCCTGCGAGACGGTGTGGAACGCGAACTCCCCTCCGTGGACTTGGTCCCCATGGACGTCGTGCTCTTGGCCGAGGGAGACGTCGTCCCGGCCGACGTCATGCTGTCCGAGGCATCGGCACTCCTGGTGGACGAGTCGGCGCTGACCGGCGAATCGGTCCCGGTCGACAAGAGCGCGATCGATCCGGCCGGGGAGGTCCTGCCGGAGCACACGCTCAGCGCCGGAACCGTGGTGTTGCGTGGACGGGCGGTGGCCGAAGTGGTGGCGACCGGGGCGCACAGCGCCCTGGGGCGCATCGCGGAACTCATGCACGAACGGTCCGGTCCCACCCCACTGCAACGCCGACTGACCCAACTCGGACGAGTCCTCGCGGTGGCGGTCATCGCGCTTTGTATCGTTGTGTTCCTGCTCGGCCTGTGGCGTGGCGAACCCGCCGAAGCCATGGCGATCACGGCGATCAGCCTCGCGGTCGCGGCCGTACCCGAGTCGCTCCCCGCCGTGGTCACCCTCGCGCTCGCGCTCGGCGCCCGCCGGATGGCCGCACGGCACGCGATCGTGCGCCACCTCCCGGCCGTCGAGACGTTGGGCTCGGTCACGATGCTGGCCACCGACAAGACCGGCACCCTCACCGAGGGCCGCATGGTCGCCGAACGGCTCTGGACTCCCGATGGCACCGCCGAACTCACCGGCACCGGATACGCCCCCGTCGGTCGACTCCTCGTGAACAGCCGGCCCGTCACAGCGGACGCGGTGCCGCACATCCGGGCGTTGCTGACCGCCGGCATGCTCTGCAACGACGCCACGCTCGTGGCGCCCGACGACGACGACGCGTCCTGGCGGGCCCTGGGCGACCCGACCGAGGTGGCCCTGCTCGCCGCCGCCGGCAAAGTCGCCCTGGACCGGGACGAGCTGCGCGCGGCGAACCCGCGCGTGGGCGAAGTGCCGTTCGACAGCGAACGCAAACGGATGACCACGATCCATCGCGCGCCCAACGGGCGAGTTCACGTGATACTCAAGGGCGCGCCCGAAGTCGTACTCGACGCAAGGTTCGTCACGGCCGACCCGCACGCGCTCAGGACCGCACGGCACGCGGCGGACACCCTGGCCGCCGAGGGCTACCGGGTCCTGGCCCTCGCGGCCGGCGACTTGGACGAGGCGCCGACGCGAGGCGAGGAGGCCGAGGCGGGCCTGACCCTGCTCGGGCTGATCGCGATCGACGACCCGCCCAAAACTGCCGCCCGCGACACGGTCACCGCGTGCCGAGCCGCCGGCATCACACCCGTCATGATCACCGGCGACCACCCGGCGACCGCCCGCGCGATCGCCGTGCGACTGGGAATCCTCGACGACCGTGACGACACGGTCCTCACCGGCGCCGACCTCAACGAGGAACCCGAAGACATCACCGCCACGCGAGTGTTCGCACGAACCACCCCCGAGCAAAAACTCACGATCATCCGAGCGTGGCGCTCCCGTGGCGCCGTGACCGCGATGAACGGCGACGGCGTCAATGACGGGCCGGCCTTGCGCCACGCCGACATCGGCGTGGCCATGGGCAAACGCGGCACCGAAGTAGCCCGCCAAGCCGCGGACCTGGTCCTCGCCGACGACGAGATCTCCACCGTGGTGGCCGCCGTGGAGGAAGGCCGCCGGGTCTACGACAACATCCGCCGCTTCCTCGCGTACGCGCTCTCCGGCGGGGTGGCCGAGATCGCCGTCATGCTCGTCGGCCCAGCCCTCGGCATGCCGATCCCGCTGGTCGCCGCCCAAATCCTGTGGATCAACCTGCTCACCCACGGTCTCACCGGTGTGGCCATGGGCGCCGAACCCGCCGAAGCCGACACCATGCGCCGCCCGCCACGACCTCCGGAGCAGAGCATTCTCGGCGACGGACTGTGGCAGCGTGTCCTGGGCCTGGGCGCCGTCGTAACCACCGTCACCCTGGCCGCGGGCGCATGGGCCGAACACAACGGCCACGAATGGCAGACGTTGCTCTTCCTGACCCTGCTCGCCGCCCAACTCGGCGTCGTCATGGGCCTGCGCACGCGTCCCTTCGGCCACGCCAACCTGTTTCTGCCCGCCGCGGTCGCCGCCTCCGCGGTGCTCGGCCTGGCCGGTGTGTACGTACCCGCACTGCGCGAACTCCTCGACACACGAGCCCTGCCGGCCGGTGACCTCGCGATCGCTCTCGCGGGCGCCGTCATCGGCTTCGTCGCCGCCCGCGCTTTCCGCCGGATGAACACGGTCCCGCGCCATGGGAAGGACGACGAGGCGTGAATCGACCGCGAGGCAGCGGCCTCGCGAGACCACGACCGCAGCCCACCAGGGTTCCTCGGTTCGTCGTCGGGCGTCTTCACGGACGGCCCGTGCGGGGGCCGGGCGTCGGGGTCGGGCCACCGGCCCCGGGCGGGCGGGTACGGGGCAGCTCGCGTCCGGCCGCGATCAACTCGCGCACCAGCGTGTCGAACACCGGCGTTCGTTGATCGTCTCGTGGGACGCGGGCTCGGATCGGATGATGACAGCAGCTCACGAGTGGGTCAACGAGCGGATCGCGCCCCGGTTCGGTTCGGTTCCTGGGGCGCCGGCGGACGCCGACGAAGCGACGCCGCCGTAGGCGAACGCCTCCCTCTCCCGCGGCGGGCCGACGGTGTGGATGAGCAACCAGGACGCGGCGAAGATCGGCGTCTCGGCAACGACTGGATCGAGGCGGTCGACCGCAACGGCGTCGTCGTCGCCCGCGCGGTCGTCTCCCACCGCATGCCGGAGGGCACCGTCTACATGCACCACGCACAGGACCGGCTCATCGACGTCCCCCGCACCGAGACCAACGGCCGGCTCCAGTCGCTGCTGCCGGCCTACCCCGACGAGCATCTTCGCGAGAACGCCCACCTGGCCCGCGAGGTGACGGCGGCCCTGCCCGGGCCGGTAGCAGCCCCGCTGTATCGGTTCCTCGACCACGCCGAGGCCACCGATGTCGACGATCTGGCCGCCGAATACGTCGCCGTCTTCGACAACCGCAGGCGCTGCTGCCCGTTCCTGACCTACTACGCCCACGGAGACACGCACAAACGTGGAGTCGCGCTCCTGAGCATGAAGCAGACCCACGCCGCCGCCGGCCTGCGCCTGTCCGACGACGAACTCCCCCGACCACTTGGCCGTCGTTCTGGAGTTCGCCGCAGCCGAACCCGTAGCCGGCCGCAAGCTGTTGCTGGAGCACCGGGCCGGGCTGGAGTTGCTGCGCCTGGCCCTGCGCGACGCGTCCGCTCCCAGGGCGGACGTCCTGGAATCGGTGTCGGCAACCCTGCCCCCGCTCCGAACACGCTCGGCAAGACCCGCGCCGCGCTGCCCGAGACGCCGTGACCTCGTGCGTTCGTGGCAGGCAGTTCGTGGCGATCGTGTGGTTCGGACCGGTGTCGAGCGCGCCCGCGGGCGTCGGCTTGACGGTGGGTTTTCGTAGTCCGGCCCCACCGCCGCGGCGTCCGGCAGGGTCCCGTGGAGCAACGGTCAGGCAACGGTCGGCCGGATGTCCGAGGGTGCCGATTCGGAAGAACCGCGCCCTCGGACACCGACGTTCGCCTACCACCTCAGGCCGCCGGCCCCGAATGGGCGGTTGCGCGACCATGGGGACGACGGGCCCGCCGGTCGGCGGGGTCAGTCCTGTCCGAGCCAGAGGTCCGGTCCGAAGACCTCGTAGTGGATCGCCTCCGCAGGCACACCGCGACGCAGCAGGTCGCCGCGTACCGTCCGCATGAAGGGCAGCGGGCCGCAGAGGAACGCGGTCAAACCACTCGGGAGTTCGAGTGCGCCGACGTCGGCCTGGCCGACGGAGGCTTCCTCGTCGCCGGGCTCCTCGTACCACAGGTGGAGGCCGGCGTGCGGCAACGCCTGGACGAGACGCCGCTGTTCGTCGCGGTGGGCGTGGTCGGCAGGGCTGCGATCGGCGTGGACGACGACCACCGGGCGCGTCGCACCGGTGGCCGCCAAGTGGTCGAGCATGGCCAGCATCGGGGTGGCGCCGATTCCGGCGGAGGCGAGAAGCAAGGGACTGTCGCCGTCGGGCAGGACGAGGTCGCCGAAAGGCGCCGAAACGGCCAGGACGTCACCCACCCCGGCGTTCCGGTGCAGCCAGGAGGAGACCTCGCCATCCGGGCTCGCCCCGCCGTGGACTCGCTTGACGGTGATGCGCCAGTGCGCGGTGCCGGGTGCGGCCGAGAGGCTGTACTGGCGGATCTGCCGTGCGCCGTCCGGAAGTTCGACCTGGACGCTGACGTACTGACCAGGCCTGAAGGAGCCCGCGGAGTCGCCATTGGCGGGCTGCAGCATGAAGGAGACCGCGTCGGGGGTCTCCTCGCGTCGCCCGGTGATCTCCATCGGTCGCCAGACCTGCCCCTCGGCAAGCCGGTGTTCCTGATAGAGGCGTTCCTCGGCGGCGATGAGGGCGTTGGCCATGAGCCAGTAGACCTCGTCCCAAGCTGCGGCGACGTCGGGGGTGACGGTACTGCCGAGCACGTCCACTATCGCGGCGAAGAGGTGGTGGTGGACGATCTTGTACTGCCCGGACGTGATGCCCAGAGCGGCGTGCTTGTTGGCAATCCGTGCGAGCATCGCGTCCGGCCGGACGTCGGGCCGCTCCACGAGCATGGTGGCGAACGCCGCGATGGATCCGGCCAGCGCCTGCCGCTGTTCTCCGTTGGCCTGGTTGCCCCGGTTGAACAGGTCTCGCAGCAGTTCGGGATGGTCGTCGAACATGCCGACGTAGAATCGTTCGGAAATGTCCCCGAGGGCCGAGCCGACGACGGGCAACGTGGCACGGATGACCGGAGTGGATTGCTCGGACAGCACGATTTCCTCCAAATTGGTGATGATCTTCGCATTCAGTCGCGCGCAATCACCGCCTCGGCGAGCGAGGCGGGCTACGGAACGGCGGGTCAGGTCTGTTCGCGCACGCCGAGTTCGATCGGCATCGGAGCGCTCGGTCGTGCCACCAGGTCGGCAACCGGTCAGCGAACCCCGCGGTCCGCGCTCGTCACGCGACATGCGTCAAGGATCATTTCCCACCCATGAATCCAACAGGGCCGTTCGGCCCTGGGTACCGCACGTGCTTGGAAGGCACTGGCACGCAGGCGACGTCCGGTCCGGAGGGAGAGCCGCAGCACCGACCGGCGACCGCGGCGACGCGTAGCCCACCAGCACCGTGGGGATGCCGATGAGTACCGCGCTGCGCCAGGCTCCGCAGCGGCCCGAGACGGCCGCAGTCGGCGCCGCTTTCCGGAAGGGGCCGGCCGGGCGGCCGGCAGACGACGCACCCGTGCGCCGCGCCGTGTCAGGTGTCGCGTGCTCTCGATCAGGTTGTGCGCGCCGGGAACGTGGTCGCCGCGGGCATGGGGGCGGGCGTCTGCGCGCATGGTGGTGTCGGGGCGAGGGTGCGTCAGAGCAGGCTGTTCTCGGGGTAGTTGCCGCTGGGAGTGACGATGGTCCCGGCGTTGCCGCGCAGGATCTCTTCGGCCTGGTCGAGTGCGCCGATGGCGGCCATGTCACCGGTCGTCTCGACGAATCGGCAGGCGGCGTCGACCTTGGGGCCCATGGAACCGGCCGGGAAGTCCTCGGCGCGTAGTTGGGTGGGGGTGGCGTTGGCGATCTCGCGCGCTTCGGGGGTGCCGAAGCCGCGCATGACACGGGAGACGTCGGTGAGCAGCAGGAGGGCGTCGGCGTCGAGTGCCTCGGCGAGGAGTGCGGCGGTGAGGTCCTTGTCGACGACGGCCTCGACGCCGGTGAGTTGGCCCAGTTCGTTGCGGACGACGGGTACACCGCCGCCGCCGGCGCACACGGCGACGGCGCCGGAGTTCAGCAGTTGGCGGATCAGTCGGGTCTCGACGACCCGGGCGGGTTTGGGCGATGGGACTACGCGGCGCCAGTGGGCGCCGTCGGGTTTGACCGTCCAACCGCGTTCGGCGACCAGGCGTTTGGCCTCGTCCTCGGTGTAGACGGGGCCGACGAATTTCGTGGGGTCGTCGAAGGCGGGGTCGGCGGCCGAGACCAGGGTTTGGTTGATGAGGGAGCAGACCTGGCGGCCGGGGAGGGCGTTTTGCAGCGACTGGAGGAGCCAGTAGCCGATCATGCCCTGGGTCATCGCGCCCAGGACGTCGAAGGGGTAGGGGCGGCTGATGCTCTGGTCGGCGGCGGATTGCAGGGCGAGTACGCCGACCTGAGGTCCGTTGCCGTGGGTGACCACGAGTTCGTGTTCGCGCGCGAGCGGGGCGAGTGATTTGACGGCCTTGTGGATGTTGTCGAGCTGGATGTCGGCGTCGGGCTTTTCCCCGCGTCGAAGCATCGCGTTTCCGCCGAGGGCGACGACGATGCGCATGTCGGTGTTCCTCTCGTTCGAGCCGGTCGGTTCGGGCGCACGGCACCGGGTCCCGGTTGATCGGAAGTCGGAGGTCGGAGGTCGGTCGGAGGTGCCCGAGGCGCGTGTTGCGGTGCGGGGTCTGGTGTGGTCAGTCGCCGAGGGTGGCGACCAGGACCGCTTTGATGGTGTGCAGTCGGTTCTCCGCTTGGTCGAAGACGATCGAGATCTCCGATTCGAAGACCTCCTCGGTGACCTCCAGGGCGTCGAGTCCGGTCTTTCGAAAGATCTCCTCGCCGACCTTGGTGGCGCGATTATGGAAGGCCGGGAGGCAGTGCAGGAACTTGACGGCAGGGTTGGCCGTGGCCTTCACGACATCCGCGTTGACCTGGTAGGGCTTGAGTTGGGCAATACGGGTGTCCCAGATCTCCTTGGGTTCGCCCATGGAGACCCACACGTCGGTATAGAGGAAGTCGACGCCCGCGACACCCTGGGTGATGTCCTCCGTGTGGGTGACGGTGGCGCCGGTGCGGGCCGCGACCTCCTTCGCGCGCGCGACGATCGCGTCGTCGTTCCACAGTGCCTTGGGGGCCACCATGCGCACGTCCATGCCCAGCATCGCCCCCGTGACCAACAGCGAGTTGCCCATGTTGTTGCGGGCGTCGCCGAGGTAGGCGAACGAGAGCCGGTGCAACGGCTTGTCGCCGTGCTCGCGCATGGTCAGCATGTCCGCGAGCATCTGGGTGGGGTGCCACGCGTCGGTCAGCCCGTTCCACACCGGCACACCGGCGTACCGACCGAGGACTTCGACATCGGCCTGGCTGTGTCCCCGATATTGGATTCCGTCGTACAACCGCCCCAGCACCCGCGCGGTGTCCTTCATCGACTCCTTGTGGCCGATCTGCGAACCGGACGGGTCCAGGTATGTGACGCCGGCCCCCTGGTCGTAGGCGGCGACCTCGAACGAACAGCGCGTGCGCGTCGAGGTCTTCTCGAAGATCAACGCGATGTTCTTGCCGGCCAGCCGCTTTTGCTCGACGCCCGAGTACTTGGCTGCCTTCAGTTCGCCCGCGAGATCGAGAAGAAACCGGAACTCCTCCGGAGTGAAGTCGAGTTCCTTGAGGAAATTGCGATGACGCAGATTGAAGGCCATGGTCCGTCGTCTCCTGAAATTTCGTCGGGTGGTGTGCGGCCG
The DNA here is from genome assembly GCF_045207785.1 of Embleya sp. NBC_00896. Classification (NCBI taxonomy): domain Bacteria; kingdom Bacillati; phylum Actinomycetota; class Actinomycetes; order Kitasatosporales; family Streptomycetaceae; genus Embleya; species Embleya sp. NBC_00896. The sequence continues at coordinate 2,865,888 of NZ_CP108777.1, read as the reverse complement.
GTGAGTCGCCGTGCCGGCGGGAGGTGGAAACGGCTTCACGTTCGATGGGGCGACTCACGCAGCGCGGTGCGCCTCGGCCTCGGCGCGGTTCGCTTCCTCGGGTCGGCGAACACGTCGTATTCCTCGTGGGCTCTCTTGACCTACAGGAAAGCGAAGGTCGTCCTTGTTCGTCGTCGTCGGGCGTTCGAGGTCGGGGTGGTGCAGGATCACCTGCTTGAGCCGACCGGTCTCCGAATCGGCGTGGAAGCCCATGGAACGGTCCTTTCGATGGTGAAGCGAGTGCTCACAAACGGGGGTGTCGGCTCCGTGTCGGCCGGGTCGTTCACGAGCGCGGGTCGACGGTGACGTCGGGCGTGTCGGCGCCTCGTCGCGGAGGACCTCGTTCTTTCCGGGGCCGTACTCGCCGTGTTCGGCCGTGACCCGGATGTACACGGGGGATGCCGAGAAGCAGCACCGCGAGGACACCGACGCTTACCAGGCTGAAGGCCAGGATGCCGATCTTCCCGGACTTGGCCAAGGTGGCCGGCAGCGGGACGATCCTGGTGCCGACGACTCCGCCGACGACAAGCGTCGAGGCTTGGGAGAGCCCGAGTCCCGTAAAGGTTCGTCGCCGTCGGCCGGCGATGCGGACGTGTGCGATGCCATCGCGCCGACGGGCGCGGGTGCCTGATTCATCGCTCCCCCTCGATGTCGATGGCAGCACGGCCGGAAACCACGCTGCGGTTGAATTCTCCACCCCGGTCGGGCTGTTGGACATCGGCCGCACGTCCCCCATCGACGGGGAGGAAGCCCTCGCTCGGTATGGGACCTTCGGCCCTTCCGCCACCGGTATCCCCGTTCCGAGCCGGTAGCAGAGACCGTGGTGCCCCGGATCCGCAGGTGGAGCCCCGGTCGGTGACGCATGTTTCAGTGCGGCGTACAAGGAGAGAATCCTGGCCGAGTACGAGGGCCTGGACAAGCAGGGCAAGGGCGCCCTGCTCCGGCGGGAGGGCCTGTACTCGTCGTTGATCTCCGCGTGGCGGCAGCAGCGGACGACGGCGCGCGGGTGGCGCTCGCGACCCCGCCGGGCGCTCCCGCGGGCCGACCCGCGGGAGCGGGAGATCGCCCGCCTGGAGCGTGAGATCGCGCGACTCCGCGGTGAGTTGGGCAAGGCCCGAACCGTGATCGAGGTGCAGGAAAAACTCTCCGCGCTGCTGGATCAATTCGCCACCGGCAGCCCGGACACGAGCACGGGCGAGAAGGCCTGACGTTCGACAACCGAGCGCGCGGAGACCGCCGACACCGACGGGCCCTCGGAGTGGGACGGCTTCACCCTCGAGGAGCGCCGCCGGTGGGACGGGGTGAAACTGTCGACCTTGGCGAGCGGTCAAGAACTGCGCCTGCTCGGCGATGCCCATCGATCATCGTTTCCGAGCCTGTTCTCCGCGTCGTTGCCCGGCGTCCAGTACAGCAGCGGTCGTGCCGTCGACGTGCCGTTCACCAATTTCGAGTTCGTCGACGAGCCGACGCGGACCGCCCTGCGCGGCGATCGCGCGCCCGTTCGGCGGCGTGCAGATCGTCGCCCGGGACCGGGCGCCGTCGTGGAGACGGGCGTGGACGCCGTGCGTGTCGAACAGGACGTCGGGCAGCTGCAGGCGCGGCGCCCACATCAGGTGGGCGTTGTCGTCCCAGGGGCATGGGTCGCGGGTGAGGGCGCGTTCGTGATCGGGGTCGCGGTCGGCGCGGACATGGCGGTGGGTGGGAGTGGTGGGGGTGCCGCGGGCGTTCATGAATTGGGCGAGGCCGTGGTGCCATCCGGTGGCGGAGCGTCCGCCCATGGCGGTGGTGAGGGCGAAGTAGCCCAGGCGGGTCCAGGGGAAGACGATCTCGCGGAAGGGCCGGCGCAGCCGGGCGAGCCCCCGGGTCAGGAGCGGCCTCGGATGCGGTCCAGGTCCGCGTCGAGGACGGCGAGATCCGGGTGGTCCCGCAGCTCCTGTTCCCGCGCCCAGTCCTCGAGGTCGGCCTCGTGCGCGGTGCGCACCCTGTCGACGCTGGTGTCGGTGAGGATCGCGAGCAGCTCCGCGTGCGTGTCGCTCAGGCCGCGGTAGCGGTTCGCGGGTGCAAAGGAGGAGGCGGCCTCGGCGGGGAGAGTGGAGCCGGCCGCAGTAAGCCCGTCGACCAGCCAACGCCGAAACGGCGTGTCCTGGGTCCTCCAGGCCGGGTCGTAGTCCTCGAACCCGGTATCGGGATCGTCGAGATCACCGACCAGCCACCGCCGGAACAGCGAATCCCCGGCGCTCCCGGCCGGGTCGTGATCGCCGTGATCGTCGTGATCGGGAGCATCGGAGGCGGAACCGAAGGCAGCCATGGTCGAAGCCTCACCACGCCCGCGGTGGCGTACGCGAAATCCACCCGCACGAGTGACATCCCGACCAAGGCCATACGAGGTTCGCCGTGAAGGTGAGGCCGCCGACGAACACCGCGGGCCCTCGGGTGCGCAGCAGGGTCGGCATCGCGCGGGGCGGGAATCGTGCGGGTTCGATCGAGGACGTCCACCGGGCGCCCGCTGTGGTGCCGTCCCGGCCTGCCGCCCTCCACAGCTCCGCGCGCACATCCGGATCGCCGGTGTGTCCTTCTCGCCCGAGGTGAATTCTCAACGCGTTGCCCGGCCTTCTCACACCCTGCAGCACCGCAGCCCAACCGACCCCACGCCATGGACCACACCCGACACCACACACCGAAACCCCAGGTCACACAACACATACCGACCTTCTCAATCGGTGCCGCACCCCAGGTCAGAACACCACATCCACGCAACGCGGCTGAGAAAGTGTTGGGCAACTGATCGTTTTCGGTCTGTTGTGTAGATCCTTGGTGTGGTTTGTCGGCGGCAGCTCACGATCGCGGGCATGTGCGTGTGTGTCTGCAAGCCGCCCTACGACTCGTCGTTGACGGATCGGCAATGGGCTTTGATCGAGCCGTTGTTGCCGGTTCGGGACCCGACGCGGGGTGGTCGGCCGTTGAAGTTCCCGCGTCGGCTGGTCGTCGACAGCATCCTGTACGTCCTGGTGTCGGGGTGTGCGTGGCGGATGATGCCGCGCGACCTGGTGCCGTGGGACGCGGCGTATCGGTGGTTTCGGGCGTGGGCCGCGGACGGGACGTGGGAGCGGGTCCACGACGCGTTGCGGGACCGGGCGCGGATCGCCGACGGTCGGGATCCGCAGCCGTCGGCGGCCGTGCTCGACGCGCAGACCGCGCACAGCCATCAGGGCGGCGAGGCGATCGGTTTCGACATGGGCAAGCGCACCCGCGGCCGCAAGCGGCACATCCTCGTGGACACGTGCAGTCTGTTGTTGAAGGCGGTCGTGCACGGGGCGAACGTGCAGGACCGGGCGGGGGCCAAGCTCGTCCTTGCGGGTCTGTCGACGGCGATTCCGCTGGTGGGGCTGGTGTGGGTGGACGGCGGATACGTCAATTCGGTCGACGACGGCCTGATCGGGTGGGCGGAGGAGAACGCGGGCGTCAGACTGGAGGTCGTTGCTCGGAACGCGGATCTGAAGGGCTTCCACGTCCTGCCGCGCAGGTGGGTGGTGGAGCGGACGTTCTCCTGGTTGGGGCGGTGCAGAAGGTTGGCAAGGGACTACGAACGCAAGACGGCGCACGCCGAGGCCATGATCAAGGTCGCCATGATCCGACTCATGGCCGCCCGCCTCGCCGGCGAGGAGATCACACCCAACGGCCCCATCGAGACCGAAGCCGCACGACGCCTCGACGAGGACACCAAACGCCAATAGCCCCCGGTTGCCCAACACTTTCCGAGCTTGTTCTTTATCCCCGGAAAGGTCGTTCCTGCCGGGGTTTGTGCGTTCGCCGGACAGAAGCGCGGCCGCCCTGGAAGCTTCGAAATGTCGAGTAACGAAGCAAACAGGAACGGCCGCTGTGACGAGTCTTCTGCAGGATCCCGCCCGCGTCGAGTCCCTGAACGTGTTGTCCCGCTTCAGGACGGACTTCCACGACTGCCTCACCACGCGCGCGGACGCGTTGTTCGAACTGACGGACGCGCTCTCGTGCGCCGACGGCGCCGTGACGTCCCTGGTCGACCTCACCCTCACACCGGAACACCGGCGCGGCCACGGTGCCCTCTACGACGCGCTGAACAGCGGCAGGATCGACGAGGAACGCCTGCGGACCGTCCTGGCCGGTCTGCCGCTGCCCAGATGCGCGGACGGCCGGATCGTCCTCGCCGTCGACGTCAGCCCGTGGCTGCGCTCGGACGCTCCCACCAGCGCGGAACGCCTGTTCTGCCACGTCTACGGACGCGCAAAAAGCAAGTCCGAGCTGATCCCGGGTTGGCCGTACTCGTTCGTCGCCGCGTTGGAATCCGGACGCACCTCCTGGACCGCGATCCTGGACGTCGTCCGCCTGGGACCGACACACGACGCCACGGCGGTGACCGCGAACCAACTCCGGTCCGTGGTGGGCAGGTTGACGAAGGCGGGTCACTGGAACGAGGGCGATCCGGACATCGTCGTCGTCATGGACGCGGGCTACGACGCCACCCGCCTGGCGTTCGTCCTGGCCGATCTGCCCGTCGAGGTCGTGGGCCGGATCCGCTCGGATCGGGTGATGCTCCACCCGAGACCGCACCGACAGCCGGGCACCAACGGCCGCCCGCCCAAACACGGACCCGCGTTCGCGCTCGACCGATCCGCCACCTGGTCGGAGCCGACCCACACGACCGTCACCGAGACCACCCGCTACGGCACTGCCAGAGCCGATGGTTGGGACAGGATGCACCCACGACTGACCCATCGCACGAGTTGGCTCGATCACGACGGCGAACTCCCCGTCGTCGAGGGCACATTGGTCCGTCTGCGCGTCGACCGCCTGCCGGGTGACCGCGACCCCAAGCCCGTCTGGCTGTGGTCGTCGAAAACCGGGGCCACCGCGAGCGACGTCGACCGCCACTGGCGCTCCTACCTCCGGCGATTCGATCTCGAACACACCTTCCGCCTGTTCAAGCAGACCCTGGGATGGACCCGTCCGAAGATCCGCACGCCCCAGGCAGCCGACCGCTGGACGTGGCTCGTGATCGCCTGCCACACCCACCTCAGGCTCGCCCGAACCCTCGCCGCGGACCTGCGTCGCCCCTGGGAGAAGCCCGCCGAACCGGGGCGACTGACCCCGGCCCGGGTCCGCCGCGGGTTCAGGAACATCCGCCCGAACCTCGCCCAGCCGGCCGGCGCACCGAAACTCGGAAAACCCGGCCCGGGACGCCCTCCCGGTTCCAGGAACCTTCGACCCGCACCCCGCTACGACGTCGGCAAAACCATCAAACGCGAGCGCACCCTCACGGCCCACCACGAGCGCACAGGATAAAGACCAAGGCGTCGCAGGTATTCGGGAATCGCGTCCTTCCCTCGGAGTCTGCCGGTGGACGTAGACGCCTTGGGCATGGTCGAACAGGTGCGCATCGGCGAGCACACGCTAACCATGACGCTTCCGGTGCTCGGAGACACCATGGGGTTGTTGCAGGCGCCATCGGGCTACCCGGGCGGGCCGCTTCCCCCGCATATGGTCGAGGCGTTCGAACACCGGTGGGGATACCGCAGTTCCGAGCGGGTCTACTACGTAACGGCGGCGGCAGCCTCCGTCCTGCTGTGGCCCGAAGAAGAGATGTACGACTCGGAAGAGTTCACAAACTTGAGCAAGGCGTTCTTCCCTTGGTTCAAGGCGGCCCAGGAGTGGGCTTCGGTCTGGGCCGGAATGCCTCTCGGGGACTTCGACAATTCACATGAATCGGCTCTCCACATCCCCGACGGTGGCAGGTACATCACTGGGAGCCCCGCACGGATGCGGACCCTCTTCGTCCCGAAGCAGCCGTTGAGTCGAGCCCAGGTGAGCGGGGCGCTTCGCCGTGCTTCCCGAGGTGAACACCTTCCTGTTGAGCATCAGATGCTGCTGTCTGCCGAGGACGCGCAGCTCGGCGGCGATCTTCGTAAGGCAGTCATCGATGCGGCGACGGCAGCCGAGGTCGCCCTCGCGTCCTATGTCGCCGACCACCTCAGGAAGAAGGACCTGGCGTCCGAGTTCATCGACGAGATGATCAAGGACGTCAACGGTGTGGCGAACCTGCACGTGCTGTGCACACGCCTGGGCGGCGAGCCGGGCGTCTCCAAGAACAGGCTCACAACAGAGCTGGCGGACATCAGGAACAAGGCCGCGCACGGAGGAAAGATCCCCACCTCACGAGAAGCGATCGTCGCCGGCAAGCATGCCGTGACCATCGTCCGCGCGCTTCGGCCCCTACCCCAAGTCTGACCAGGGGCTCAGCCGCACCACCCACGAGCTTCTTCCGATCGCACAACGCGTCGGTGAAGGCCGGGAGTGTGGAAGGAGAGCGTCATCGTGCGCGGCCTGGTCGAGCGCGGCGAGCACGGCCGCGGTCGCCGCGTCGGGCGGGCAAGTTGGGCACCGCCGGTCGGGGCGGCTTCGCGCGGCAGGGCGTTCGAGGGATCATCCGGCCACAGAGTCTGCCCGCTCGAAGTAGCGGTCAGGTCGAAACGGGTGCGTTCGCGGCGACCGCGGCCGTCTCACCACAGGGCGGTCTCGATCTCGACGAGGATCAGGCCGGGACCCGTGCGCCGCGCCGTCTCGAACACCTCAGGCCCCGGAGTGTTGGTCCACATATAACCCGGGACCGGCGTTCCCATCGGCCGGCCACAGTGTGAACTCGCGCTGCGTGGACGGCTTCTTGTTGCCCCGCGAAGAGCACATCGTCCGGAAGACTTCCTGCCCAGTGCCCAGTGCCCGGTGCCCCTGTCCGGGGCGGATACGCGTGGAACGGGGCGTGCGCGGGCGACCACGCGGGACCGCAGCTCGCAACCGTGTCATCGCGCACCCGGGAGGGCCGAAACAGGCTGGGCCGTGTCCCCGGACGTGGTGCACGATGGAATCGACCGCGTGTATCGATCGAAAGAAGTCTCGTGGTTGACCCCGAGCTCAAGCACGCCTTGCGCCATCTTCGCTCCGTGAAATCGCAGCAGCCGTCCGATGCGAACTCCGTCGAGTTCGCCGACTGGCGGGAGCAAATCGCTGAGGCCCTTGACGCGTTGGCCTGCCTGTTGCCCCTCGAGGAGGACCGACTCAGGGCCGCAGCGGAGGCGGCCGCGGCACGAGGACAGGCGGCAGAGGCTCGACGAGGTCTAGGCGCGCCTGGGTAATGGCTCAACAACCGGCGTTCCAGGCGCGACTCGCTGAGTGAGAAGCGCGCGGCTGCTCACCGAACTCGGTATGCGCTGATGAAACGCCGGCGAGCCGGATGTCTCGGCGTGTCTTCGACTCGGACGAAATGGTTGGGTGTGGAGGGAGCCGGGGAAGACGGGCGCAGAGTAGTCGCAGAGGCGACCTCGCGCGGCACCGGCGGCTTCAGGTCGTCGTCGCGTGGTGGCCCATCTTGGCCAGGGGCCAAGTGGGGCCGGACGGGTGGTCGAACCACACGTGTTGGGCGCCGTCGGGCTCGACGCGCAGGCCGAAGCGTTCGGGTCCTGGGCGGCCTTGGGCGGCCCAGCGTGCGTGGGTGTGTTCGATGTCGGCCCACACGTCACGTTCGCCGTGCACGGTGACCGCGAACGGGCCCTCGTCCCGGCCGAGATCGTGGTCAATGTCGGCCCAGTTCGCGCCGGTGGCGTCGATCACCCGCAGGGTGCAGCACCAATCCCCCGGCTGCGGGTCGTGGGCGCGGGCGGTGAGGAAGCGGTATCCGGGCAGGGTGGCGCCGACGACGAACGCGGCCTCGGGCTCCTCGGGTTGCACGGCCCACGGCGCCAGGTCCGACACGCGCTCACGTGTGGGGGCGTCGTGGTCCACGGTCGGCGGGCTCTCGTCGTACCCGGCCGCGGCGGTGCGCAGCGGCATGAACGAGCCCAGGGCGGCGAACGGGCCGGTCGCTCCCCCGTCGTCGTCGCGGGTCAGGCGGGCGATGCCGTAGGACACCCACGGCGAGGTCCACGGGACCAGGAGCGTCCCGCCGAGGCGGGTCTGTTCGACCCAGGCGGGAGGGACGATGTGCACGGAGCACGTCGCCACCACGGCGGCGTACGGGGCTCGGGACGGGTGTCCGAGGGTGCCGTCCGCAGTGACGATGTGCGGGTGTACGCCCGCGCGTTCGCACGCGCCACGGGCCGATCGGGCCAGGTCCGGGTCGATCTCGACACTGACCACCTCACGCCCGGTGGCGGCGCGTAGGAGGCAGGCGTTCCACCCGGTGCCGGTGCCGATCTCCAGGAACGGGCCCGTGGTGGGGTCGAGCAGGTCGAGCATGGCCGCCACGACCGAGGGCTGCGAGGCGGACGAGGTGGGCCAGTCCTCACGGCCGGGCGCGCCGTCCATCGCGGTGATCACCGGGATGTCGTCGTACGCCGCGTCCCACCATGCCTGCTCGTCGACGGAACGGTCGACGGGGCTTGTGTCGGTCCAGACGCGGTCCGGCAGGAACAGGTCCCTGCGCACGGTTGCGATCGCCTCGCGCCACCGCGGGTCCAGGCCGGGAATCGTGGTGGCCACGGTGTCCGCGAGTCGTCGGGCATGCGCGAGCGGGTCGTGCTCGGTCACTTGCCGTCCTTGGGGTCGTCCTTCTTGTGCCGCCCCGGCACCGGCGCCGGCTTCGAACCGTCCGGACTCGGTTTCTGCTGACCGAAATCCTTGTCACCCTCGTGCTCACCCACCGCGCGACCTCCCCCACGCTCGACGCACCGTCACAGATCGAGCATCCTCGCCCACGCCACGTGATCGCAAGCTCTTGGGAGCACGACCCATGCACCCGGGCTCGCCCTCTGCGGCCCGGTCGAAGTGCCTCGGTATGTCGTCACGGCGTGGGGTGTGGGAGGAAGACGTGGGGGGTCTTGCCGATCTCGGCCACGAGGATGTCGTCCTGGGGGTCGACGGTTTCGTCGGCGAGCGGGTCGGCGAAGGAGTCGAGGTGGGTGATCGTGTCGACGGCGTCACCGGCCGCGGCCCGGCGCCGCTCGGGTCTCGTCCCCGCGCAGCACGCGCGGATCGCGGCGTACTCGGCCTGCCACGCGTCGGCGTACGCCAGCGCCAGGCCCCGGAACGGCGTCCCCAGCGGCCCGTGGGCCTGCGCCACACGGTCGTCCGAGTTGTCGCCGTACGTCTCGCCAATGGCCGTGCACACCCACTGCACGAGCGCGGCCGTGGTCGCCGCGAACCTCTCTTGGACGGCGAACTCGTCGTGTGGTCCGACGGCCAACTCGCCTTCGACGCGTTGCAGCTTCGGATGAACCGCGCCCGCGCCGCCGCGCAGCGGCGAGTTGGGGGCCGGGCGTTCGAAACCACCGAACTCCCCAACGACACGACGCTCCCGGGGACACGGCCCGCCGCATGACGAGTTCCCCGTCGACGACGGCGGGAACGGCGCGGGAGCCGAAGGGGGCGAGAGCCCGGCCCGGGCTCGCGTCTACGTTGCGGTGGCGTCCAGGGCCTTCGAACGGCCCAGTTCGCCGGTGACGACGGTGGCGGGCGCATCCGGCGCGGACGGGACCTGGACGAGGACGCACGCGAGGAACGTGGTCCGGATCTCGGTGAACGGCCCGTCCCTGCCCAAGAGTGCGATGGTCCTGGGGACGGTTGCCCTCAGGTTCGCTTCGGGCACCAGCGCCTTGGTGTCGATCGCCTTGTCCAGGACGCAGGGGATGAGCCGGGCGCCGGAGGCGGTTTCGAAGACCTGCCGGGTGACGGGGCGGGCGGTGACGGTGGTGATCTGCGACATGCGTTCGTCCCGGCGGGCGTCGTCGAGGACCCTCTTGCGCAGGTCGGTGGTCCAACTCCCGGGCGCGAGGCCCGGATCGGTGGTGTCGGGGCTGTCGCCGCTCACCGACAGCAAAGCCGCGTACCGTTCGCACACCCCGCCCGCCGCCCCGGCGGGGGCCGTGCGCGCGGCACCGGAGGCGTCCCGGGCGACGTCCTCGAGCTTGGGAATGGCCTGACGCTCGGGGCTCGGGCTCGCGCTTGCGGGCGGGTCTCCGACCCACGCGTGGGCGGTGAACACCGCCTTCCACGGCGTGCCGGGCGCGTCCTGCACGAAGTGGACCACCGCCTGGTTCTCGTCGTCGGCGTGGGTGGCGGCGATGGCGACGAACGTGCGGGGATGACCGCTCCCGCGCGGGATCCAGAACCGCGGTTCCAGGTGGGTGAACGGCTCGTAGGGTTTGCGGTCCTTCGTCAGTCGGTCGGCACGGTACGCGGCCAGCGACGCCTCCAGCAGTTCGCCGCCCTCGACGCCGGCGAGGCGGTCGCCGTCCAGCGCGGCGTTGGCGGCGTTGTTCTCGGCGTCGTAGTGCTCCAGGACCTTCCGGGCCTCCGCCTCGGAGATCACCGGCGGGTCGGGGGCCGGCACCACCGTCGACGCGCTCGGCGCGGGCGCGCTGTCCCGGCCGCCACCACCCGACGAACACCCCACCACCACGGTGCCCGCCCACACCAGCACCGCCGTCGCACCCAGACGCTTCGCCCATCCGCGCATACGGTTCCCCCGAACCCCGACCCGTCACCGACCACTCCACACTCCCACGCGCCTCCGACGACGTGGGGCCCGGGTACGGACGACGCGCACACCGCCGTTCGAACGCGCCCGCCGTACCGTGGTCCTGGACCGCGCCGACGTGCTCTCCGGCGAGGCGTTGGAGTATTTCGCCACCCTGGCCGAGGACCCGCACGTCGATCTCGCGCTGATCGCGATCGGCTCCCCCGCCTGGAGCGCGGGCCTGCCCAAACGGGCCCGAACCTGCACTCGCTCATCTACCGCAGGGTCCGCTTGGAACCGTTGACCGATACCGAGGCCCGCACCGTCGTCCCGGGCCTGCACCCGATCCGGGCCGACACCGCCACACGCGAGATCACGGCCGTCAACCATGACGTCGTGGGAACGCTGCGCGGGTGGCGGCGCGTCACTGCGCACCGGCTCGGTACACCGAACCGGACCCCGGGCCGACACGGCGGATAGACCGCCGAGGCATCGACCGGGGCGCGTGCGGGGCTGGGAATCTAATTCGCGGGCCAGAAATCGGCCGGCTCCTTCGACTTCTCGATCACCTCTGCCAAGGCATACGCCCATTCGCGCGACTGAAGCGCGCGTTGTGCCAGCGCCTCGACGTCGACCGGCGAAGGTTCCGAGCGGCCGCGCGTCGACCGAATCTCGGCGATCAGGTGCCGCGTCCCGTACAGACATCGCGCGGCGTCACCGGCCAGGATGTCAACGTCCAAGCGGATCGTCTGGGCGAGATTCCGATCCAGCCAGGGACAGCCGGCTGCGACCAGGCGCACTCGGATGTCTCGGTCCAGGAAACGCCACTCCGACTCGACCATGGCTGCCCACCGTGCGGCCTGCTTGCTCGTCGAGAGGTTCGTCGCCGCTGCGACTTGCTCCACGAAAGCGCACCCTGCGGTGAGGGCTTGCTCCCATACGTCCGTGCTCACTTGCCGTGCCCGCACTCCGCGTCCCGGCCGCGTCCGGGCGGCAACCGTGTTCGTGACCGCGTGTTCGTAGAACTCGTCGGCCTTCGTGACCAGGCTCGCGATGGATGCCTCGGCGCTCGGGCGGATGCAGCTCTGCACGGTCCGGTGGAAATCATCGGCGACCTGGCGCGCGAGAACGAGGACCGCTCGTTGCTCCGAGCGCTCCGCTTGGTCCTTGCCGAGTGCGTTGAGGACGAACAATGCGAAAGGCACGCCGAACAGCAAGCCTGTGAGGCTGGAGAATACGTTCGGCACGTACGCCAAGTGGCCCCAGCCGAACCGCAGATCCCATACCACGCAACCCACGAGCGCCAGCACGCCGCAGAGCACCGAAACCCAGCTGACGACCCTGATGTACGTGGGCGCGCCTTGCCAGTCTTCCTTCAATCTCGCCATGTTCCTCCCTTCGGATCCACAAGCCGGAGACCCCGGGTCGGCCACGGCACGTGGCGCCCTGCGCAACGGCTGCCCTCCCAACGAGGCCCGCCCGCGGACGTCACGTTCGCGGGCGCAACAGCAGACGGTCCACGAGCCCGGCCCGGTCCCGGGCGTTGTCGGCTCGGGCTTCGGCGCGGGCGGTGGTCAGGGCGCGCATCGCGGCCCGACGGGTGTGGAGGGCGGTGTCGTCGCCGGCGTCGGCGACGCTCCGGACACGTGCGAGGGTTCGCTCGAACGGTTGGAGGGGTGTCGCGTGCCGTCGCGCGGCTGGGAGGGCAGGTCTTCGGTATGAGCAGCCGCCTTTCCGACTCCGGTCCCGACCGCCCCGTGCTCCTGCCTTCCGGGGCGGCTTGGAGTACCGACGCCCGATTGGTCGGCGAGGTGCTGGGGACCATGGGGTCGGCTGCCGTGCGCACCCTCGACGACACCCGCTACCTGCGGCCGGCCCTGACATGGCAGATGGCCGCCGAGGTGGTGGGGGACTGCGTCGCTACCGACCACCGTGCCGAAAACCTGCGGGTCGTGTCCTTGCCCGCCTATGCCTTGAACGCGGTGTGGGCCTGTCATGCGGCACTGGTCCGGGCCGCCGACGGCGCCAACGACGACGGCGAGCGCCTGGCCGATCTGCTGTCCGACTACCTCGACTGTGGCCATGTGATCGATCTGCGTGGTGTGATCAGCGCTTTGGAGAGGGTTCTCACGGTGCTCACTCTCGATCTGCCCGCCGCCCGCACATTGGTGGCCCACTTGGTGCTGAACCCGGGGTCGGGCAGCCCGGAGGCCCGGGCGGCGTTGGACGAGGTCCTGCTGGCGTGGCGCGGTGCGGGAGTGGCCTGCTGACACGCACCGACCAGCCCGGGATCGGGATCCGATGGCAACAGGTCGAGTCGGTGACACGGGAAATCCGGGCGTCCTTCTTGGATGTGCGCAGGACGGGGGAAGGGCAGGCAGGTAGCTCGATCGCGAGGGGAATTCGGGTCGTCGGTCGCTCGAGTCGCTCGGCCATGCCCACAGGGATCGGCGCGACGGCGGCGCAGCGGGACGTCCGGGGAGTGGTGATGCCCGGATGGGCGTCGCGGCCGGTGGGCGGTGTGTGGGGACTCTCCGGGGTCGTGGAGGTGGTGTTGCCCGTTCGACGTCGTCGGTTCGCGTTCCTGCCGTTTCAGGGTGTGGGTGTGAGGAGGCCCTTGTCGACGCGTTCGTGCCAGGTGTCGAGGAGGAACTCGGCAACGGTCACGGTGGCGTTGAGCGCGAGGCGCGGGTGGCGGGCGAGCGCGGGGCTGGGTGTGGTGCGGCCGTGGCCCAGGCCGAGTTGGTTGCGAAGTTCGGCGAGGGAGTTGACCGTCTGCGCGAGGGTGCCCAGGACTTTGTGGGACGCCTCGCTGCCCTTCGCGCTCGCGGGGACGGATTCGGCTTTGAGGGCCGGCAGCGCGGCGACCTGTGTATAGAGCTTGGGGATGTTGTCGTTCTTGGTGTATTCGACCGTGCTCTTGTCGAGGATCATCTTGAGCAGGCTCTCGACGAGTTCCTTGCACGAGGCGATCGCCGCGGCGGGGTCGCGTTCGATCCCGTCGCGGATCCGGCCGAGGTGCTCGTGCAGGACCACGGGGTCGGTCAGCAGCGGGCGGGTGTCGAGTTTGAGTTCGGGCAGTCCGCCGTGGAACGAGGTGCGGCGGCGGGCCCTGTACACGGGTCGGCCGCTGATCGCGCCGTCGGGGACCTGAGGTCACGGACGCCCGTCCGGTCGCGTGCGGCGACCCCTCCACGCGAGCCGACGAATCCCGCAAAAGACAACCTGTCGGCGTCGGTCAGTTGGTGAGTCAGACCCGGCGGAGGAGCCACCACACATCCTCACTGTCAGTCGTTCACCGCACCGATGCAGACGATGTACCGGACCCGCGCCAAGGCGCCGGTGAGCCCCCACAAGCCTTCCGATCATCGATCGGTGCCATGTATCGAGGCGAGCGAACAGAGCCCTTGACAGTCCACCGCAGCGGCACCGCACACCGGAGACAGCCCGACCTTCACCCCCGCAACGCGTCCGCCCGGCGGAACATTCGAGCAAGGCCGGCCCGCATCGCCCACACTGCGGTGCGTCGGCTTGACGGTCTTCCTCGGCTCGTTGCGCGCACGGGGGTCTCGTCCGGCGCGGCTCGACGGTGTTGCGTCGTGATCGGAATGCGGCGGTCGATGTGTCGTGTGCACGAGCGGCCCACCGCGTCCTCCCCCGCTGGCTGTGCGAGCGGCAGGAGCCGGGGGGTCGAGGCCCGGTGATCGCCGCTCGTTTCTCGTTGAACGCTGAACACGCGACGGGCTGCTCAAGGAATCCTTGTCAAGGAAACTTTGGGCATCGTAGCGTGGCGGAATGACCACCCCAGGCGAGAAGGCATCCCCGTCCCCGGCAAGCCCTCTCGGCGGCGACCACCCCGCCGCGCGGATCATCACACGCCACCACGAGGCGATCGAACGCGATGTGGAGCGGGCGCTGGACACGAACGCCGAGCCGTACCTGGCGATCACCCACGTCGTCGGCCGATCCATCGTCGCTGCGCTGGCCGGCGACCCGAACCGCTTGGCCGTCGAGGACGTCGCCGACGCCCTCGAGGCGGTGCCCGCCGCGCGCAACTGGTGGGAGCACTGCGAGGCCGAACTGCTGCGCGCCGCACGCACCCCCACCGCCGACGGCAAGCCGCGGATGACCTGGCGCGAGATCGGCGAGCGCCTCGGCATCACCGAACAAGGCGCCCAGGACCTCTACCGCCGCCGCATCGGCAAAAGCTCTCCCTCCAAACTCCGGAGCCCGTGGCCCGTGGGCCCCGGCGACGCCCCCACCGCACCCAATCACCAGGACACACGGGCCTGAGGTCACCCACCCCCGACACGGACACCCGGCTCGCCCCACGCGGAGACCCCGATGCCCAACCCCAACGCCCCCATCGCACGCCGACCCGCCCGCAACACCACTCCGACGCTGCGCCCCCACCAACGCGACGCCCTGACCGCCGTCGTCCGCGAACTGGAGAACCCGGACCCCACAGCAGTGGGCAGCGCCCGATACAGCGGACGCCGCGCCACCGCGGTCATGGCCTGCGGCACCGGCAAGACCTGGGTCGCCGCCGCAACCGCCACAACCCTCGCCGCGCACGACCGCGTCCTGGTCCTCGTGCCGGGCCGCGACCTCCTCGTCCAGACCGTCCGGGCGTGGCAGCGGGCCGGGCGCGTGGGCGGGACGCAGGTGGCGGTGTGTTCCTTCGGCGGCGACGCGGCGTTGGGCGGCGCCGGGGTGCGGGCGACCACCAGCGCCCCGCAACTCGCCCTGTGGGCCCGGGCCGACGGGCCGTTGACGGTGTACGCCACCTACCAGTCGCTGGGCACGATCCTGGACGCCCACACGGGCGTGTACGGGCTGCGCCTTGCACCGTGGAGGCTCGTGTGTATCGACGAGGGACACCGCACCAGCGGATCGCTCGCGAAAGAGTGGGGAGCCGTCCACGACGACCGACGCCTCCCCGCCCAGGGGCGGTTGTACCTCACCGCGACCCCACGCGTGTGGGAACCACCCGCCAACAGCACCTACAGCGAAGGCACCGGCGAGGGCGAAGCCGAACGGCCCTCGGTCCTCGCCGACGACGAGGCATGGGACAACCCGGAGGCGGCGGGCCCGGGTGGGCTCGACAACCTTGCCCAGGACGAAGCCGGCCGGGACAACGAAGGTGACGAGGACGACGAGGGCGGCGCCGGGCCGATCCGAGTGCGCGGTGGACGTCCGATCCACTCGCCACTGCCGCTCCACGCCGTCGCATCCATGGAGAACGAGGAAATCTTCGGCCCCACCGTCCACCGCCTGGAACTCGCGGCCGGCGTGCGCCTGGGCCTGCTCGCCAAGCCTCGGATCGTGGTGGTCGACGTCGCCGACCCCACCGTCCAGAACCTGGCCGAGGCCGGCGGCCTCGACCTCAACCGCGGCCCGGGCCGGCGCACTCTCGAGGAGGTCGAGGAGTACCGGGCCGCACGCCTGGCCGCCCTGCAGACCGCCGTACTGCGAGTCGCCGCCGACCAGGAGTTGAACACCGTCATCGCCTATCACGCGCGGACGGCGGAGGCCCAGGCGTGCGCGGAGACCCTGCCCGACGTCGCGAAGCGACTGCACGAAACGGACCCGCAGCGGTATCCGGCGGCGGTGTGGGCGAACTGGCTGTGCTGCGAACACGAGACCGAGCACCGGCGGCGGGTGCTGGGCGAATTCGCCGCGCACACCGACCGCGAACCCGCCCCACTCTTCGAGCCCACCGGACGCGACGAGCCCGCCCGGCGGTGGTCCCTGGACCGGCAACGCATACTCACGACGGTACGACTGCACACCGAAAGCGGCGGAAGCCTCGACGAGCTCGTGCCCGGACACACCATCGGCGGCGAGGACATCGGAGCCTGGCTGGAACGGCAACGGCGCGGCGGGACGGGCCTGACGCTGGCACAGCGGGAGGCCCTGGCCGGGGTCGGCGTCGAAGTGGCCGAGGTCCCGGCGCAGCGCGCGGCTTCAGTGGACCGGTGGGCGCTGACCCTGGCCGCGGCGGCGGCGTTCCGTGAGCGGGAGGGGCATTTGACCGTGCCGCGCAAACACGTCGAGACCGTCGAGGCGGGCGGTGAGGCACACCGGGTGAAGTTGGGTGTGGCGATCGCCAACGCACGCCAACGACAGGCTTCCTGGGCGCGGGAGCGCGTCGATGCCCTCACCGCACTCGGGATGCGGTGGGTGTAGGGGGAGGGTGTCCCGCCAGGGTTGGTGAGTTCTCGGAGGTGGCCTGCTGGCTGAGAGCCCCTGGCGGCATCCTCGACCAAAGAAGTCGATTCAGATGGTGGGGTAGGAGCGACCGCCGGCGCCTATACGTGGGACCATCCGGCTGTGTTGGAGTACGACTCATAGCTGTAGCGGGTGCGGCGGTCCCAGTCGTCGCCGGTGAGGTGCTTGTACGCGTTGTCGGGTACGTAGAGCAGGGCCTCGGCCCAGACGAGGTCGCTCGCGTACGGCATGAACCGCTGTGGGGCTCGAAGTACGCTCTCGTACTCCTCACGGCCGGCTGCGACGACCGCCGCTCGGGTGTAGAGGAACTGATCGCCCGACAGGCCATCTCCGTATTCCTCCCGGTCCAGCCTGTACAGGACCCAGGAGAGCTGCTCGGCGAAGCCGACCACATCAGATACAGGGGCGTTCACCAGGCGGGCTGTCAGGGCAGCAGCGAGCTTATGGCCCCCGGGGTCGGGGACAGAGGGGTTGCACGCTTCGATGAGCTGCCAGAAGGCGTTTTCGTCCATGTCGGAGAGCATGGCGCGTGGGTATGACAAGCCAGGTAGTCAGGTGGTTGCCTCGGCCAATCGTCGGTAGCCGATGAGGGTTGCGGCTATGCCGACGAAGGCGAGGAAGGGCTCGGCCTTGCGAAGGGTGGTCGGGTGTCCTTCGCGGGGTCCACACATACTCGCCTCGTGGCGTGCCGTGCGGGCTGTGCCTCGCGCAGGTCGACGAGGAAAGGCTCCGGCCGCGGCAACGCGCGGCCGGAGCCCTTCTCGTTCGTCGCGCGGACGACCCGGCGGAGGGGAACACCGGTCGCCCGTGGACGGGTTCAGGTCGACACGCCGCGCCGGACCCGGTCCGCGATGCTCTCGATCTGTTGGTCGAACAACAGGTTCATGGTCGCCAGGAGTTGCGGGTCGATGTCCGGGCGCAGCAGGCCCGGGACCAGGTCGTTGAGGCCGACGTGGTGGCCGCTGGTGTGGAGGCCTTCGAGGCGTTCGAGGACGAAGGCGTTCAGGTTGGTGTTCAGGGTGCGGTTGATCGGTGCCAGTGCGGGGTTCGGCGGGCCTTGGAGGAGTGGTTCGAGGCGGCGGTACATCGCGCGGTGTTCCTCGTCGGGGCGGGCTGCGGCCTCTTGGGTCATCACGGCCCGGCAGGTGACGCCATCGTCGTTGGTGGTTGCTTGTGTGCGCCTGGTCATTGACCGTGATCGCGTACGGTCCGCAGGTGTTGCGCCTTGGAACCTCGTCGACCTGTTGGGGTGCGGGGCTACGGAATTGACGGGCGTCCCCGGGCTGGGTTTCGGGGTCGCTGGAGCGAGCGCAAACGCCACCTTCTGCGACCTGATGGTTCGCACCGGCAGGCGCGTTTCCGAGCAGGCCCACGTGGTCGAGTGGGAGGCTCCCACAGGCCCCGGCAGGTTCTGGCTGCCGGGCACGATCGCGAAGGGGCAGTCGGCCGGCTGGATCTACGTTCCGGCGTCGGTCCGGCGTGACCTGACGGACTACGCCTTGCACGACCGCGCCGCGGTGGTCGAGCAGGCGCGAGCGAACGGCCGCTATGACAAGGTCCGCCGTCCGTTGATTGTGGAAGGCCGCGCCAGGGCGGACACCGCCCGCTACACGACGGGGGCTGTGGCTCCGCCAAAATCGGATGGCGCCATCACAACGGAAGTGACGCTCATGGGGCAGAGCCTGGGGGTCTGCGGTGCTGGGAGCCCCGTGAACCTGTCGTGTCATCGTCGTCGCGGTGTCGTTGTGGAACCGACCTGCGGACGCCACCGGGGGCCCGCGTGGCGGGCGAGGGCCTGGGTGAGCTCAAAATGCTGTTGCTCGGTCAGCGGCCCGAGGACACACAGGGGGACACGGCTCCACCGTTGGCCGGGAACCGTCCCGGCGTAGAACCAGCCTGCCGGACGCAGCGGGGTGACGTTGCTGTCGACGAAGGAGACGTGCAGTGCGGGGTACGAGTAGGGCACAGAGGTGGAGATGACGGTCTCCACGGTGACGGTCTTGGCCTGTTCCCAGGTGACGGTGCGGCTGAAGACGTCGGTGGTGACGATGCCGTCGGGGCCGACATGGAGTGACCAGGGCGCTCGCCCCGGGAGCGCGTTCCGGTGGCGCCTGTTGCGGCGTGTGCTCGTCACCAACGCGAAGGGCATCGCGCACGCCGATATCGCTGCCACAATCGCCAGGACGAGGAGCACGTCCCAGGGGTTGTCCTCCTTGCTTGGGGTCTTGGCGATGCCGTCCGTGGCGATCCAGACGCCGATACTGGTCGCCGCGACCGCCAGGAGGATCAGGAGGTAGAGCGCGAGCACGGGCGTGCGTACGCGGGCCGAGGCGTAGTCGGTGATCGGTTCCCGGCCGGTCCAGGAGATGTCGAAGGCACCGTCCCGAGTCGGCCGGCGTTCGATGCGTGGTGGGGGTGTGCGCCGCGACGGCGTGGCGGTGACGGCGGTTGCGGTCCGGGTGTCGGAGGCGGCGAGAGCGGTCCGGAGCCGGTCCAGGTGTTCGTGGACCTCCTCCGCGGTCCGGGGGCGCCGGCCGGGGTCGCGTTCCAGGAGTGCGGCGACCAGGTCCGTCAGCGCGGGCGGCAGGCCCACGCAGAGCGTGTCCAGGCGTGGGGCGTCCTCGGTGAGCTTCAGTTGCATGATCGCGAAGCTGGTGGGGCCGATGAACGGCGGTCGGCCGGCGAGCAGGGCGAACAGCACGCTGCCGAGGGCGTACAGGTCGGATCGGGCGTCCCCGCGTTCGGTGAGGAACTGCTCGGGCGCGCCGTACTGCGGGGTGCCCGCGGGGGCGAGCTGGGAGGAGGCCGCGAGGGTGAAGGCGGTCTGGAGGAACCCGGCGATGCCGAAGTCGACGACCTTGACCCCACCGTCGGGGGTGATCATCACGTTGTGCGGCTTGATGTCGTAGTGGACGACCCCGGCCCGGTGCGCGGCGACCAGCGCCGCACAGACCTCCTGCGCGATGGCGAGCGCGCGGGCCGGATCAATCGGTTCCCCGTCGCGGACGTGCTCGGCGAGATTGGCGCCCTCGACCCGCTCCATCACCAGGAACCACAGGTCCTCGTGGATCCCCCGGTCGTACAGGGCGACCACGTTCGGATGGTTGATCTGGGCGGCGGCCACCGCCTCGCGCTCGAACCGGCGCGGCAGATCCGCGTGTACCGCCGCGTCCAGGACCAGCATCTTGACCGCCACGTCCCGGTGCAGCACGCGGTCTCGCCCGGCCCACACCTCGCCCATGCCACCCCGGCCGAGCCGTTTCAGCAACTCGTAACGTCCCGCCACCAGTTCCCCGCGTTCCACCCGCCACCCCCGATGACAACGGCAATGTCGGGCAACAGGCTACGGCCGACCGGTCAACCACAAGGAGACCTCACGACACATCCGGTCCGAGGCCACGGCAGCGGGCCTCAGGGATCGGTCGACCCGCCCGCTGGCGTCACGAAATTGAGATACGCGCCACAGCCAGTTTCACAAAGGCGCAACAGAGCAGCATCATCCACCCGCATGGCCCCGCCCCCGGGGCCATAAGACCCCGTGGCGCCTGTCTTCCAGGACTCGGATCGATCAGACGGTCAGCGGTCAACCACAAACCCTGTCCACAAGAATTCCCGGATCACCCACATAAGGGGCACCTCCCAAGATCAACGGACCGGGAACAGTACTCCGCCCCTGCGACAAGCGGAAGGGGTCGGCGGTGTTTCACCGGTCGGGACCGACCCGAGGTGGCGGGGCGCGGGTGGCGTCGGTGCTACGGCCGAGACGGATGCGGGATCAGGACCTTCAGGTCCCGGGTGGCCCGCTCCGCCAGGGCGGTTCGGAAACGCGTCCGCGAGACGCGTGGATACCGGTCCGATCATGACCGGCAATCCATCGAGCAGCGCAAGTACCCGCTGCCGGAGGTTGAACGACAGGACGAGTACCTGCTCCTGAACCTGCCGGAGGGAGGCGTGGGTCAGGGCCCTGCCTGGGTTCCGTGAACGAACGGGATCTTGATGTAATGCCCGGGCGGATGCCGAGCGCCGGCAAGCGCACGGCTTGGCGGGCGGACGGGGCTGGTGAGCAGTGGTGGGGTCGGAGCCGCATGACGCGGTGACGGGGTCGGCGCTTTTGGACTGGGAGCTCGTGCCGCTGGAGAGCGTCGGGCCGCTGTGCTTCGGCATGCGTATCGCCGAGGTCGCGGCGGCGCTGCCGGGCATGATCGAGTTGCGTCGGTTCCGGGCGGACCCGTTCGAAGAGATCATCGGTGTGGAGTTCGGCACGCCGAATGCAGAACCCGCTGTGTACGCCTACCTCATCGACGGCGGATTGTTCTGTGTCGGCGTCGACGCCGTCCGCGGCCCCCAGGTGAAGCTCTGGGGACGTGAACTGACCGGCTGCATGCCCGCCGATCTGCAGCAGTTCCTCCACCATGCCCACGACTGCGAGGTGATCCAGGTTTCCTACGGGCCGCGGGGAAACCCCGGATCCAACGGACTGGGCCTGGTGCTGCGCGTGCAGGAGGCAACCAGCCGCATGCTGACGCGACCGGTCATGGTGGGAGAAGCCTGGGCCGAGCGCTGCACCGACGACTGGGAAGGCGCGATCCCGGAGTGTGAATGGGCAGGCTATCTGTGGCCCTGGTCGGACGAAACCGAATGGCGACACGGCCCCACCGAGCACTGGGGCGACTGGCAACCCCCGTTCTGACTTGGCCCTGGTTCTGCGGGACCCAGGCCGGGTGCTCAGGAACGGCCTTCGGTCCAGCGTCGGCACGAACAGTTCGGCGACGGCGACGACAGCGGATGATCACGCCGGGCGGACGCGTGCCGCGTCGCGGCGTGCTCGACCTGTGGGACCGATTCCACCAGGCGTAGTACGGGACGCCGTCCTCGGAGGAGTCGTAGCAAACGGGCGAACCCGGGTTCACGCTCAGCCGATCCGTCAAGGTGGGCCGCGAGTTCCGCGTCGCGGTGGATGCCTCCGCCGCACGCGCGGAACGCGTTCTCGAACTGCCGGCGCGAGAAGGTCAGGTCCCCGATGGTGTGGTAGTCCCAGTCACGGTGGCTGTTGCGGAATCCCGTCCACGTCACGGTGCCGGCCGTGAGTACGATCCTCGCCATCAACGCCCCGCAGTCGTAGACGCCGCACGAGCATCCCAAGAGCATCGTCTCGCCGCCTTCGGCGAGATCCGGGACGTAATCCGATTCCTTGCCGAGCAGATGTTCCAGAGACAGTTCGGCATGTGTGTAGTTCCCGGCACGCCAACCGGGGGAGCCGGAGCCGGGTCAGGTTTCCGGGAGGGTCAGGTCGGCCGCGGTTCGGGTGAGGTGTGTGGTCAGGACCTCGGCCGCGGTGTCGGCGTCGCGGGCCAGGGCCGCCTCCTCCAGTCGGCGGTGTTCGTCGATGCCGTCGCGGTCGGGGTTGCGGTGGGCCGACCAGCGGCGGGCCAACTCGCTTGCGGTCCACATGCGATCGAACGTCTCCAGCAGGACCGGATTGCCGCAACCCTCCAGCAGCGTGCGGTGAAAGACCCGGTGTGCCTCGGCCCAGGCGCTGCTGTAGTACTCGCCCTCCTCGGTGTCGTACGGCACCGTGCGGGCCAGCCGGTGGTGCGCCGCCCGTACGCGTGCCTCCCAGTCGACGTCGCCGCGCTCGACGGACATGCGCAGCACGACCGGCTCCACGACCCGGCGCGCCTCGGCGATCTCCTGCCAGCGCCGATCCGAGAAGGCCGGCACGGCGAACCCTCGATTGGGCAGCCGGTCGGCCAGTCCCTCACCGACT
Source organism: Embleya sp. NBC_00896 (assembly GCF_045207785.1). NCBI lineage: Bacteria > Bacillati > Actinomycetota > Actinomycetes > Kitasatosporales > Streptomycetaceae > Embleya > Embleya sp. NBC_00896. The sequence goes on along the minus strand of NZ_CP108777.1, from coordinate 2,843,371 downwards.
AGCCGCACCAGCGCCTCGCGGACGACGGCCAGGCTCACGCCCTGCGCCCGCGCGAGGTCCTGCGGCTTGAGCGCGTCACCGGGGGCATGTACGCCACGCATGATCGCGTCCCGCAGGCGGGCGTGCACCTGCTCGGAAAGCATCTGCTTCGCCGGGGCGGACGAGGCGGGGAACGTCTGAGTCACGCCGCTCACTATAGACGATCCTCCAGATAATCGATTATCCGTGTTATTGTCGATCCATGAGCACCGACAACCCCTTCACCCGCCTCCCCGCCGAGGCTGCCCCGTTCACCGTGACCAGCACCTCCGTCGCCGACGGCGCTCCCTGGGCGCCCGCGCAGCTCTCCGGCATGTTCGGCATCCCGGGCGGCAGGGACCTCTCCCCGCACCTCGCCTGGAGCGGAGCGCCGGAAGGCACCAGGAGCTACGCCGTCACGATCCACGACCCCGACGCCCCCACCGGATCCGGTTTCTGGCACTGGGCGGTCGCCGACATCCCCGCCGGCGTCACCGAACTCCCCGAGGGCGCGGGCGACTGCACCGGCTCGGGCCTGCCCGAAGGCGCCTTCCAGCTGCCCAACGACGCCCGTGCGGCCCGCTTCATCGGCGCCGCCCCGCCGGCCGGGCACGGTCGGCACCGCTACCTCGTGGTCGTACACGCCCTCGACGTCGAGTCCATCGGCGTCCCCGTCGACGGCACCCCCGCCCAGCTCGGCTTCACCATGTCCACCCACACTCTCGGCCGGGCGACCCTGACCGCCACGGCGCGAACTCCGGGCGAGGGCGAGGAGATAGACCCGGTCGAGGTCGTCGAACGCGTCGAGGTCTCCCGCCTCGTCCCCGCCTCCGCCGAAGCCGTCTTCGCGGTCCTGACCGACCCGCAGGGCCACGTGGACATCGACGCGTCGGGAATGCTCCTCGACGCCGAGGGCGGACCGGTGGAACGCCCCGGCGACCGCTTCGTGGTCCACATGGACCGGGAAGCCCTCGGGGACTTCCCCCTGGGCAAGTACGACGTCGAGGTCGTGATCACCAAGCTCGTCCCGAACGAGGAGATCGCCTGGACCGTCGAGGGCCGCATCCGACCGCACGTCCGCCACGTGTACGGCTACCGGTTGGAGCCGGCCGAGAGCGGCACCCTCGTGACGTCCTACTACGACTGGTCGGGGCTCGCCGAGGAGTGGAAGCGGCGCCTCACCTTCCCGGTGGTCCCAGAGTCGGCGCTCAAGGCCACCCTCGGAATCCTCGAACGTACCGTCCGCCGGCGAGCCGCGGCCTGACCGTTCGACCGCCTGACCGACCACCCCGGCGCGCCCGAGGCGCCGGAGGCGTCCGAGCGACGCAAGGTCGCGCGCGACCGCGACAGGCCCATTCCCCGTGTCCGCCTGGAACACCTGTCCACCGACGAGCGGTTCCCGCTCCGCGACCCGGGTTCTCTGGCGGTTCCTCGGGGGCCGACTCTGCCGACCGCCGCACCCGACGATCGTCGTCCTCCACACCCGTCATGCATCGCCGCCCCATGAATCGATTCCAGGGGGCGGATTCAATGCATTCGAGCGGGCGTGGATTTGGCCCGGTCGCTCCGTACCGGGGCCGTTTCGGAGGGACCTCGTACCGACCGTCGAGGCCTCAGGGTTTCCCGATCGGGTAGAAGGCGAAGTGTGCCGTGCCGGACACCGGCTTGACGCCGTTGTAGTTGTCGCCGCGATGGACGGGCAGGGCCGCCGTGGCGTGGTCTCCTTCGTCGAACGCCGAGGCCCCGGTCGAGTCCTCCAACCTGATCTGTCCGGGGGACGAGCCGACGAGGAAGCCGTCGGTCGTGGCGGGGGTGGCCGAGATGTTGGCGGCGGCGTTCCTCACGATCGGTTCGCCCAGGATCTTCACCGGGCCTCTTCTCGCGTCCAGTGTGTCGTCGCTTTGCAGGGCGCCGGTCACCACCAGAGTGCCCGCGGTGATCCGCGGGTTCGCGCCGGTGGCCGTGATCGCTCCCGTGCTGGTCAGGCTCTGCGCGCTGACCAGGGCGCCGACGGTCACCGCCCGGTCGACCGTGCAGGTCTTCTCGGTCCTCACCGCTTCCGCCACGTTGAGCGTTCCCGTGCAGGTCACCGAGAGCCCGGTCAGTGTCAGGGCGGGGGTGCCGATCAGTGAGTCCGCCCGCAGCCCGGGCAGGACGGGTTCGTCCACCGCGACGGTGACCGAGTCGTAGCGGTCCACGCCGCCCGCGCTGGTCTTGACGACGAATGTCTCGTCGCGGTCCAACTGGGCGATTCGGTGCGGGAACGTGACCCGGATTGTCACACATCGAGGCGAACGCACTGGGCCGGGCACGGATACGTGGTACCGGCCCATCGGACCCGGATCCGTCGATGAAACGCCGAGGGCCGGCATGAGGGAAGTGCCGCCGGAGCCGTGCTGCGCTCAGCGGCTGTTGGGCGGGGTCATGCGGGCGCGGAGCAGATCGGGTGTTCCGGCAGCGCCCGCGTTGCGCTTGAAGGCCACGATGACTCCACCCCCCGTAGTGCCACGGCCCGGCACCCTCGGCGAGACGCTACCAGTGCTCCGATCGTTGTCCGACGCGTCGAGGCACTCGAACTCGCCTGCCCGCTCGGCCCCGTTGGTGGCCCCGTGTGCCCGCCCGTCGCTCCGAGAACACGGGGGCGCCGCACGGGCGTTGCCCCACGCGGAATCCCCGGCCGGCGAGGCGTCGCCGGTCAGTCCTGGGGGTCGAACCGCTCCAGGAGACGGTCGCGTTGTTGAATACCGAGGCCGCGCACACGGCGGCTCTCGGAGATCTCCAACTCGCCGAGGAGCCTCGCGGCCCGCGCCTTGCCGATGGCGGGAAGGGATTCGAGCAGGGCACGGACCGGCATCCTGCGCACGGCGTCGGAGTCGGCGGCCAACACCTCGCCCAGCGACAACCGGCCGCGCTTGAGCGCCTCCCTCACCTCGGCCCGCTCCCTCCGCACGGCGGCGGCCTTCGCGAGCGCGGCCCGGCGCTCCTCGGTGGTCAGCGGCGGCACGGTCATCAGGGTGCTCTCCTCGCATCGCTCCCGGATCGGTCCCCAGTGTCGCGTGGAACAGCGCGCCGGTGTCCGGGCACGGGGTGGACGCGTCCCAGCGGTCGCGGCGGTTCCGGGGCTTCGAGGAGCGACAGCGCCCGGGCGAGCGTGGCGTAGCAGTGGAAGTCGGTCAGCGGCACAAGGAGGCTGAACGGGTGAACCGCCTCGATCCGCCCGTCGCGCGGGTGTCCCGACGCCCAGGCTGAGGAGGCCCGACATGCGGACCGGCACTCCGCACTCTTCGACAGGGGATCGACATGCGCTTTCGTTTCGCGGCCACCTTGGCCTGCCTGACCATGACCATCGCACTGACCGGCGGCGGCGCCGGCGCGCGGGCGTCGACGGATCGGGAAGAGGCCCTCGACGCCCCCCGCCAGAAAATCGAATCGACCGGGGTACTGGCCCTGCACTGTCAGAGGGGCTACTTCTGCGCCTACATCCACGCCAACTACAGCGGGGAGCTCCTGAAGTCCCAGGCCGGCCGCGGTTCGCGAGTGGACGTGGGTGGTGGGACGTCGTCGGGCTCCAACAACACGGCCAACGAATGGGTGGGGGTGAACGACCTCTGCTGTGGTGTTCCCGACGACGACGTCTTCAAGTGGGCCCCCTACACGGAGGCGAACGTCAATTCCTCGGCCAACGACAAGATCAACTACTTCCGTGTGAGGTAGTCGTCACACCGACGGGGGTGCCGCATTCCCGGCACCCCCGTTCCCGACGGGAAGACGGACGATGTCAAGATTCACCCTCGTGGGCACGGCCCTGTCGCTGGTGCTGGCCATCGGATCCTCCGCCTGCGGGCGGCATTCGGAGACAGCCGTCGTCGCGGATCACCTCCGGCAGCTCGTGGACCGGCCCGCCGTGCTCGACGAGGCCGAGAACCGGTTGACCGCGCGGTGCATGAACCAGGCGGGGATGACCTATCCGCAGGTGCCGGCCCCGCACGACGACCGGCCGATGGTCGGGCTGCTCAGGGCCGCGGCGCCACTTCGCGCCGAGACCGTACGGGAACACGGCTATCCCGACAGGTGGATGACCCGTGATCGAATCCCGGAAAAGGGTCCCGTCGAGACACACGCCGATTCCCTGCCCCCCGATGTCAGAGAGCGGTTCCATCACCTGCTCGGCGGCGAGGGCGGCAACGACGTCCGGGTCGCGCTGCCCGGGAATTTCGAGGTGGCCGCCTCCTCCTCGGGCTGTGTGGGCGGCGCCCGGCGGCAACTCTACGGGTCGGTGGAAAACTACCTGACCGTGTACTACCTCCCCGAGTTGGTGCAGCGCCGGGCCTCCGCGGCCGACGAGGACCCCGACGTGCGCCTCGCCTACGCGGCGTTCGCACGATGCATGGCCGGCGAGGGGTACCGGACGGCGACCCCGGCCGCCGCCGTCGCCCTGGCCACGACGTACTATCCCGGTGGGCGCCAACGCGCCGGGGCCGACGAGAAGAAGCTCGCCCTCGCGGACGCGGGATGCCAAACCGAGGCGCGACTGCGCGAGCGGCTCGCCGCCGCGGTCGACCGCCTCGCGCGACGCTGGCTGGCCGACAACGAAGCCGCCGTGTCCAAAGCCCATGGACTGTTGCGGGCCGCCCTCGTCGAGGCGAAAACAGCCGTGAACCGCCGGTGACCCACGTCCCGCACTCGCCTCCACCGAAGGCGAACCCGTGGTGCCGTGGGGCTCGTACACACATCGCGGCCCCGCCGCGGGCCCCCCGGATCCTCGCCCGGGCGGCTTCCCCACCACACGGAGCCAGCCCCGGAACGCGCACGCGGGTCGCGAACTGCGCGAACGTCTCGTGTAGTTGCGGCCCGCCGTCGACACCGGGCGGCCGAGTCGGGACTCGCGGGCGCCGGGCGGGGTGGTCGAACCGGTGCCGGCCGTCCGCACAGCGCGATGCTGGACGTGTCCCTGAACACCGTCAAACGGTACGCGCGTATACGCCCGTACTTCGCGGGTCGTTGATTCGTATGGTGTGACCGGTCTGGGGGTGTCCCGGGCGGGGGGTGTGGCGTTGGGTGGGGTGTGTCGATGACTTCCCGGTCCCCGCGGCCACGGTCTCAGCGTCAGCGCCTTGAAGTGGTGGTGACGTCCGTGGTGGAGAAGCGTCTGGGCGCTCTGCCTGTCGCTGCCGAGTTTCTGCGCCGTCTGGACGTGGCCGGGATCGTCGACGGGCTGTGCCCGGGCGGCGCGAGCGCACACCTGACCCACGGGCAGGTCATCGAGGCGATGGTGGCCAACCGGCTGACGTCGCCCGCACCGCTGGTGCGGGTCGGGGACTGGGCGCGGACCTGGGCGGTGGAGGAGGTCTTCGGCATTGAGCCGGACCTGCTCAACGACGACCGCCTGGCCCGGGCGCTGGACGCGATCGCGCCGAAGCTGGAGCAGATCGCTGGCACGGTCGGCGCGCGGGCGATCGCCGAGTTCGGCTTCGACGTGTCCCGGTTTCATTGGGACATAACCAGCATGTCTGTCTACGGCGCCTACCCCGAGGAGGACCAGGACGAGCAGTACCCGGTCATCAAGTACGGGCATCCCAAGGACCGGCGGGTGGACCTCAAGCAGGTCCAGGCCGGGCTGGCGGTGTCCGCCGACGGCGGCATCCCCGTCCATACCCGAGTCTTCGGCGGCGGTGCGGCCGAGGTCTCCCAGGTCGTCGGGGCGATGAAAGACCTGCGGGTCATGGCCGGCGAGCAGAAGTTCTTGATGGTCGCGGACTCCAAGCTGGTGTCCTACTCGAACATAGCGGCCCTGCTGCAGGCCGACGTGCCGTTCATCGCCCCGGTCCCGGCCGCGCAGGTCAAGGACGAGGTCTACGCGGCCTTGGACCTGGAGCAGGCGGCCGTCGTGGACTGGGTACCCGACCGGGACGCGGGCAAGGACCCCGACCGGCGGGAGGTCTACCGGGTGCTGGAGGACGTCCACACCCTGGCCGGGCCCCGCAAGCGCGACCCGGTCCTCACCGTGCGGCGCATCCTGGTCCACTCCACCGGAAACGCAGCCGGCCAGCAGGCCGCCCGCGCCAAGCGCCTCGCCAAGGCGGCCGAGGAGATGGACAAGCTCGCCCGCGCGGCGGGTGGCCGACACTACAAAACCAGCGACAAGGTCGCCGCCCGCGCCGGGGTGATCGCCGCGAAACGCCGCGTCGCCTCCTGCCTGCGCTGGCACGTCGAGCAGGACGAGTCCGGCTCCCCGTCGCTGAGCTGGCACTTCGACCAGGAGGTGCTCGACGCCGAGGCCCAGGTCGACGGCTGGTACGCACTGATCACACCACTGACCGCCGAGCAGGCCGCCCCGCAGGACGTCCTGATCCAGTACAAGGGCCAGGGTGCGGTCGAGCGCCGGTACCACGATTTCAAGTCGCCCCGGTGTTCGTGCAGCACAATCACCGCGTCGCCGCCCTGATCCAGGTGATCTGCCTGGCCCTGCTGGTGTTCTGCCTGATCGAGCGTCAGGTGAGGCGGGCGCTGGGCCCCGAGCAGACGATGACCGGCCTCTACCCGGACAACCGCCGGGTCCGGCCCACCGGCCGGATGATCCTCTACCACCTCGGCGAGCTGACGCTGCGGATCGGTAACGTGACCGACCCGCCCACCGTCCAGATCACCCGCGGCGTCCAACTCCACCTCCTCGAGCTCCTCGGCATCGAAGTCACACGAACCCGCTGGCCACAGACCTGTGACTGAGCGCTTTGCTTGGCCGGTTCGGCCGACTGAGGCGTCAATCCACGGGCAGGTGATCACAGCTTCGGACGCTGTCGCTGCGGCCTGACGGCGTGGCGTCACGCGGTGGACGCCGGCCGACGATGGTCGGCGCGCTAGGCGGGCAAGGCCGTACGGTCGAGGCGCTGCCGCTGGGAGTCGGTGAGCCGGAGGTCTGCCGAAGCGAGATTCTCCTCCAGATGGGCGAGCGAAGCGGTTCCGGGGATCGGCAGGACGACCGGGGAACGGGCGAGCAGCCAGGCGAGCAGGACCTGGGGGGCGGTGGCGCCGAGTTCGGTGGCGACGGTGGCGAGCGCGGATGCCTGGCCGGAGTCGGCTGCTGCGGCGACGGGGCGCCAGGGAAGAAAGGCAATGCCGGTGGCCTCGCATGCCTCCAGAACCGGCTCGTAGTCTCGGTCGAGGAGGTTGTAGCGGTTCTGCACGCTCGCGATCTCGGCGGTCTGCCGGGCCTCGGCGAGTTGTGCAGTGGTGACCTCGGACAGCCCGATGTGCCCGATCTTCCCTTCCAGTTGGAGGTCGCGGAGCGCGCCAACCTGTTCGGCGACCGGAACCTTCGGGTCGATCCGGTGCAGCTGCAGGAGGCCGACGCGCTCGGTCCGGAGCCGGCGCAGGCCCTGCTCGACCTGCTCGCGCAGGCTCTCCGGCCGTGCGTCGTACGCCCACCCTTCCGGCCCGGACTGGGTGACCCCGACCTTGGTGGTGATCAGCAGGCCGTCCGGGTACGGATGCAGGGCCTCGGCCAGGAGTTCCTCGTTGGCCCCCCATCCGTACAGGTGGGCGGTGTCGATCAAGGTGACGCCCAGTTCGACGGCGCGCCGGGCTACCGCGATGGCGGCTTCCCGCTCAGGGCCGGGCTCGGTCGGCAGGCGCATGGCGCCGAACCCAAGCCGAGTTACCCGGTATTCGCCTCCGATGGAAAACGTGCTCGGCGTGCCCGGAGTGTTCGTTGTGCTTGAAGTCATCGGTCCCCCTCGTCGGCCCGACGATACCTGGGCCCGCCTCGTGAGGGTCCCTCGAACGCGACGCTGCGGACAACCTCCGTTCGGGCACTGCGACAGCCTCACCAAGCAAGCCGATATTGAGCACCAGAGTGGCCAACTGAAACGCTCAACGGCCAAGTGAAGCGCTCAGTCACAAGACCTGAATCGGTGACCCGCGAAGTACGGGTATACGCGAGGCTGACGCCCTGCGACGCGCCCCGCGCTACCGGCCCACCCTCGTCGACCCGTATCGCGACCACCTCCGGGCCCGTCGGGCGGCCGATCCCGCCGTGGCAGTCCTCCAACTTTTCCGAGAGATCAAGAACCTTGGTTACACCGGCAGCCTCAACCTGCTCTACCGCTACATCACCCAAGGCCGTGCCGAAGGCGACCGGCCCGCGATCACCCCAGGCGCTTCGCCCGCCTTCTCCTCACCCACCCCGGCAACCGGCGCGACAGCGACGCCGAACTCATCCGAGATCTCACCACCGCCTGCCCCGAAATGAACGGAACTCGCCTGGTCCATCGGCGAGTTCGCCGGATTGCTTGCGCCCGATCCGGGGAACGACGCCCGGCTGACCGCCTGGATCACCGCCGTCCGCGCTTCCAGTCTTCCCCACCTGCACGCCTTCGCGAACGGTCTCGAACTCGACCGCTGTGGGTGCCGGAAACCCCGTCCGCGCTGGTCGGGCGGCATGTCGGTATTCATGGATGGTGCCGCCGAGTCGGTCCTGTCCGCGGATGCGCAACCGCTGGAGTTCGTCGGGGTCGGTGATCGGCTCGGGCAGCGCACGGAGCGGCGCCGCCTGCCGGAGCGTTCGGTGCGGCCTGTGCGCGTTGTCATGCCGTTCGAACTCGCGCAGCGCACGGAGCAGGTGACGCTGATTCCGGATCAGTGTGCGGTCGAGGAGTTCGTGGCGGCAGGTGCGGACCCGGCGCTCCATGACCGCGTTCAGACGGGGTATGCGGACGCCGCGACGGTGCGGATCCCGGCGTCGGCGAGGATCTCGTCGAACAGCCCGGGGAACTTCCCGTCCCGGTCGCGGATGCGCGGCGTGCGGCGGATCCGGCCGGAGAGCCGGGCCGGGGAAGGCAGCGGGGCCAGTCCGCCGCGACGCCGTGGAGGTAGCGGAACGCCCGGGCCCACGATGGGGGGTCGGCACCCGACATGCCGCCTTCCGGCGACCGTCTCCGCGCCCGACATCTCGGGTGCCGAGGGCCGTTCGGAGCAGACGCTGTCGCCTGTCCGATCCACCGGGGCGCGCCGTTGCCCGGAGGGCGCCCGAGCGGCTGCTCAAATGTCGGGACGGCACGACGCCCCGGGCCCCTGGGGCTGCCGAACCACCGGGAGCGACCGTGAAGAAGCCTTTGTCCCTGCGCACTCGCACCGCCGTCGGCGCCGCTGTCCTGGTGCTGGGCCTGAGCATGGCGGGCGGCACGCCCGCGATCGCCGCCCCGCACCGGACCTGGGAGGCACCGGTGGCGGGCGAGGTGAAGGACGGGAACGTCGTGCAGACCTCGCACCTGACCGAGGAGGCCGCGGTGACCGCCGCCCAGGCCGCCCTCGACGCGGCCGAGGCGGACGGCCGGCGCGTCAGCGTCGCCGTCGTCGACCGCAACGGCAACACCATCGTGGTGCTGCGCGGCGACGGTTCGGGCGCGCACACCTACGAGTCGGCACAGCGCAAGGCCTACACCGCGGCGTCGTTCAACGCCCCGACGTCGGTGCTGGTCGGGCGGCTCGAGCAGAACCCGACGCTCGCCGACATCCCCGGCACCCTGTTCCTCGCCGGCGGGCTCCCGATCCACTACCAGGGCGCCCCCATCGCCGGCATCGGCGTGGCCGGCGCGCCGAGCGGGCTGCTGGACGAGCAGTACGCCCAGGCCGGCATCGACGCGATCAGCAACTGACCCGGCAGCGGGCGGTGCGCGGCCGGTCGTCCGGCGTGCCGGCCGCCGTGCGGGGCGGCCGCCCGCGGTGACGTCGGGGCACCACGCCCCGCCCAGCGCCGCAACCGCATCCCCGCCCCCACCCCCGACCCCAACCGCGGCCGCGTGCCCGGCAACCCGCACTCCCCCGCGGGCCCTGCCGGGCACGCGGCCGCTGCCGCGCCCAGCCCGGCCCAGAGGAAGCGCGCCGTCGCGTCGGCCCACGGGTGCGGCCACCGCAGTCGCTGACATGATCGTCGGCTGTGTCCCTGGCCCGATCCGCGCCGCACGGCGGTCACCGCGGTCCCGTGATGTACCCGGTGCCGACGGCCGACAGCCGCGCCGCAACTCGCCTGGTCGGTCGCGCGGGTGGCGGCGGAGTCGGCGTGTCGGGGCCGCCGCGGCGGTCGGTGCTGCTGGCCGCGCTCGGGGCCGCGGGCGTGTTCGCCGGCGGCTGCGCGCCGGGAGACGACGGGCGGCGGGAGCCGGCCGCGACAGGGAGGCCCCTCATGCCCCTGCCCCAAGGCACGGTGCGGTGGACGTTCGACAGCTACGGAACCACCGCGGTGACACCCGCGTTCGGAAACGGCAGGCTCTACGTCGGCGGCGCGGCGGTCTCCGCGCTGGACGCCGCCACCGGGCGGGTGCTGTGGGAGTACCAGACCGCGGACATCGCGGACTGCACGCCCGTGGTCGCCGACCGCACCGTCTTCGCGACAGGCGGGGACCTCGTCGCCCTGGACGCGGACACCGGCCGGGTGCGCTGGCACCGTCCACCCGGCCCCGACGGCGGCTTCCATCACGCCGACCATGCCGACGGCCTGGTGGTTTCGGCGGTCGGCCCCGGCTCGGTCTGCGGCGTCGACGCGGCGACCGAACCGGAGCGGTCCGACGCCGACGGCGCGCCCGATCCACGAGATCGGCCCTGTGCGCGGCCCGCACCACGTCGACCCCGAGGTGCCGGTGAGGATCGCCGGCAGTCCCGCGTCGATCTCGCTCGGACCGTGGTAGCGGTTGGCGGGGGCGGAACAGGAGACCGCCTCGACGGGCGAAGCGGAACCCGCCGCGGCAAGCCCCGCGACCAACCACCGGTGAAACGGGGTGTCCCGCGTACGCCAACCCGGATCGTAGTCGCGGCGTCCGTCCCGACGGGTCACCGTCGTCCGCGCGGTTCCCGAACACCCCGTGCCGGCCGCGACCCGGCCGCGGAGGACGAACGGCGCCGCCTCGGACGGGGCGCGGCTACCCGGCGGTCGGCGTCGGGGACTTGCGCACGCGGATGAACTCGTCGAGCCGGGCCAGTTGTTCGGCGCTGAAAGCGGCCTCGGGCACGGTGGCCACACACCGCGGCGCCGTGCGGATCACGAGCAGCCCGAACTGGCGCCGCACACCGAGCGTGGCCGGCCAGCGCATGCTCGTCGTACCGACACCGGGTCGTTCGCGCGTGAATCCCTCGTCGTCGAGCACGATGTCGATCGCGCCCTGCCTGATCAGCTCACGCACTTGTCTGCCGTGGATGAGGAACAGGAAAAGCACGAAGAAGATCGACCAGAGGCCCATGCGGAGACTCCCCGCGGAGATCGCCAGGAGCAACACCACCACGGGCACGACGACCAATCCCCAGCGGGCCCACTTCGGATAGGCCGCCAACGCCGGTCCGCCACGTGTGGGTGTACGTCGTCGAGATCAGCATGTGCGGATGCTAGGGGGAGCGCGGAACACCCGATCCGGCGGGCCCACCTCGGCCAACGGCCGGCGCAGATTGCCGCCGACCTTGCCCGGAGCACAGGGCACGGGGGAGACGGAGGCCATGTCTCCGTCTGTGGCAGCGATATCCCGGTGTCGTGGATCAGGGAGACGTTTCGGTCGTCGGGGACGGCGGTGTCGAGGATCGGGTAGTCGGCGTCGCCGTCGACGGGCAGCCGGCGCATCACGGTCTCCAGCACGCCGCGTGGTGGCTGCCGCCGCCGGCGGCGGCGAACCGCCACCGGAACCACCATCGTCCGCCTTCCGGCCGAAGACGGATGATGGAGCCGGCACCGGACCGGTATGCCCACCTGCGCATCCCCGATGACACCGGAAGGCCACTGCGCGAGGAGGTCGCTCGGCTGATCCACTCCTTCGACGCGACCCGGACCGGGCGTCCTGACGTTGGCCGTTCGCCCTCTATCAGGTCTTGCTCCGCGTCCGCCGGCGCCGGCCTGGTGCCGTCCGGACCGGCGGACGGGGCAACGTCACTCGGGAACGCCGAGCGGCGGGTGCTCGAGCACGCGGGGCTTGTACTCGACCAACTGGATACGGCCGTCGAAGGTGCGGTGCTCGATCATCTCGAGGGCAACGTCCGGATAGCCGTCGTAGATGCGTTCCGCGCCCGTGGCCCCGGTGATCACCGGGAACATCACGACCCGGAAGCGGTCGACGAGTCCGGCTCGTACCAGGGACCGGCACAGGCTGAGGCTGCCGATCGTGCCGAGGAGCCCCGAGCCGTTCTCCTTCATGGCGCGGACCGTCTCGACGGCGTCGTCGCAGACGAGCGTGGAGTTGGCCCACGTCAGTGGCTCCTCGAGTGAGGAGGAGAACACCACTTTGGACGCCTGCGTGAGCTCGTCGACGGACGCCTCTTCCTCGGGCCTGAACTCGCCTTGGCCATTCGGGACCTCGCCTGCGGCGAAGCCCGACATCAGGCGGTAGGTGTTCGCTCCCATCAGGTAGGTGGCCTCGGGCTGCTCGCCGAGCCATGCGAGGTACTCCGGGCCCTCGAGGCCCCAGAACCCGGGCCATCCCTCTCCCGATGCGTGGCCGTCGAGGGAGGTGATGAAGTCGACGAGAAGCTCCGACATGGCGGTGTCCTTTCCTGGGGTGTCACGACCTTGGACCCGCCGGGAGCCACAAACTCATCGGCCGCGCCGCGAAGCAACGAGAAAACCCATGACGCCGCCCCGACCCGACAGGGCGTGCCCCGCACTCGCCCCGCCGACTCCCGGCCCGCGCGCGGAAAGGCCGGCGTGGACCGGAACGGCGTCGCGGCCGCGCGGTCCGTCCTCTCCAACTACAAGGGGCTCGGCGAGGGGGTCGACATCCCGAACGTGGATTCGGTCGCGATTCTGGACCCGAAAGGGGCTCGGCACGATCCGGTGCACCCGCGGCGCGCTTCCTCACATCGACGCGCGCGGGGCGAGCGGGTCCGGGGCCCGCCCGGGGGCCGGATCTTCCCGGAGCGTGTGTTCACCGAGGGGCGGGGGTTGTCCGTGGCGAAACGCGCGACGAGGACGGTGCCGGTGTCGGCCCGGCGGGTGCGGGAGGGCTGGCACGGCCCTGCGGACACCCGGATCCGGCTGGCGGCGCCAGGCGAGGTGGGTCGCGGCCGCGTCGCGCGCCGCGGAGCGTGAGGGTTTCACCGAGCATCGAGACCCGAACCGCTCCCGCGCCGCTCGACACGTCGGCCCGGCACAGGCGCCACGCGACGGTCGACGACGACCCGGCGCCTTTAGCCTAGGGCCTGTACGGAGTTGTGTCAGTCGGCGGGAGGGTGTGGGCGACCTCGGTTCCGTTGGAACGTGGAGACACGCCTCAAGGATGGGAGACTGGGAGAGCCGGGTGCCGGGTCGAGGGCAATTTGTGAAGGCACTCCCCGAGGCCGTCACTCACGCCGATATCGAGGCGGGGGTCGGGTCGCACCGCGGGTCCGTCAACGAGCGAGGATCTCCCGCGAACCGCGGATGGCCTCCGAGGGCATCAGAGCGCTGTCCTGGTTGGACAGGACAACGACGATGGTGCCGCGTCCGAGGTGGATGTCCAGTTGCCCGCCGTAGCCCGGGGTGCCGCCGTTGTGGCCGACGATGCGGGTGTTGTCGAGCGTCTCGTCCTCGAAGCCGTACGCGTAGCGCATGCGGCTCGGGGTGCCGCTGGGGGGTCCGCCCGGGGCGGGGGCCTGGCCGTTCCCTCCCGGACCGCCGCCCGAGGCGGGGGCCGGACCACCGCTGAGCACGGGCCCACCGGAGCCTTGGCCGCGGTTCGGGAGGTCCTTGCCGGTCAGCAGGGTGTTGGTCATCTCGGGTCCCAGCAGCCGGTTTTCGCTGACGGCGCGGGCGAAGTTGAACAGGTCGGTGACCGTCGAGTACGCCGCTCCCGACGGGTTGGCGAACTGAACCTGATCGGCGATGTCGCGCAGTGTGGCGTCCGACGGCTTGACCGTCCCGGTGGACGATCCCGGCGGCAGTAGCTTGCCGTCCGCACCGACGAGCGCGTAACCGTGCGCCATATTCGGGACGTCAACCGGCTTGTACGGGCGGACATCGGTGTCCGTCATGCCCGCGGGGGTGAAGACCTGGCGCCGCATGTGGTCCGCGTAGGACTCACCCGACACGTGCTCGATGACCGCCCCGAGGGTGATGAACCCGGAGTTGCTGTACTGGAATCGCGATCCGGGCTCGAAGGCCAGGGGCTGCGCCGCGATCACCGGCAGGAGCCCGGTGACCGTCTGTGCCGGATCGGGGGTGTCCGAGCCGAGGACATCGCCCATCCCCGAGGTGTGGGTGAGGAGATGGTGGATCGTCACCCTGTCGGCGATCGCGGCGGGCAGGCCGGGGACGTGCTTGCCGACCGGGTCCTCGAACGCCAGCTTGCGCTGCTCCGCCAAGCGGGCTATCGCCACGCCGGTGAACGATTTTCCGATCGACGCGACGCAGAACTTCGTGGCCACGTCGTTGGGGATCTTCCGGATCCGGTCCGCCATTCCGAAACCACTCGCCAGAATCGGCTGTCCGTCTTTCGCGATGAGCACGCTTCCCGAGAAAGTCCCTTCGGTGGCAAGGCGTTCGAGTTCGCTACGATATGCTTCCCACTCCGGAGGAACCGAAGCATTCCGACTCGGCGAATTCGTTCTCTCGGGAGACTTGCCGGCTTTCGACTTGCCGCCGCCACAAGCGACCAGCCCCCCGGAAATAACAAACATTCCCCCGACAAATGACCTTCGACTGACCGCCATGCCTGTCCCGCCTTCGCGCCGATCCGGTAGTGCACGAGAACGTAGAGCGCGAGTCAGTCCCGAACCAACTGATTAACCCAGTGGTTGATCAAACGCGGAAGGAGCGGCCGATGCGGCTGCGGCTTGCCGAAGAGGCGTCCGACCTGGTGGCATTCAACTGCTCGCCGGCATACGAGGCGCTGCGCAGCCTGCATGTGCTGGGTGACGTCAAAAGCCACCCGCTGCACATTTCCTGGGTTTTGACCGCGCGCACCAGAATGTCCGGCGAACTCAAAGCGGAATTCGACCGGTTCGCCTTCTGGTGCGCCCGACCGCTGGGTTTCCCGGAAATCTGGCCGCCGTCGGGCAGTCGGTCGTGGTCGGAGGAGATATCCGAGCTACGCAAAACGCCGGTGCACAACTTTGCGGAACCGTTGATCATGCCGGCGCTCGCGCGGAACGGGCGCGTGGGACCGACTTCCTGGGAACTGTTCTCCGAGAATTCCGACCTGCGGCACCGGGCACTGGCGAAAATCGAAGAACACCGCCCCGCTTCACTGCCCGCGATGCGCGAACTGATCGCCGACCCCGAGCGTTGCCGAGAACGCTTCGCCGATTTCCTGGACACCTACTGGCAGACGTGCCTCGCACCGGACTGGCCCCGCCTGGAGCGGCACCTGCTCACCGAAATCACGCGCTGCGGACACCTCGCCGGGCAGCGCGGCGTACCACGCATGCTGGCCGCAGCCCTCGGTCACATCGAACTCGCCGAGACGGGGCCGGGCGCCCAGGGCGGCGACGAGATCGTCATCCGGCCCGCCTCCGCGCGCCGAGGCCCGGAGCCCATGGAGATCACCCTCACCCGGGGCGACCAACTCCTGCTCGCCCCCTCGCACTTCGCATGGCCGAAGGTGACCGTCGCGGTCATGCGCGAGCGACGAGGAGACATCGACCGCACAACAGCGACCATCACGTACGCCCTCGCCGAAATGCGCCGGCAGGCCCAGCCTCCCGTGCCACCCGAGGACCTCCTCAAACTCCTGCGCTCGGCAGGCGACCCGACCCGGCTGAAGATCCTGCAACTGCTCGGCGTACGCGCCCGCTCGACACGGGAGATCGCCGGACTGCTCGGCTTCACCGAGGCCGCGATCTCCAAGCACCTCAAACTGCTCGCCGAAGCGGGCTGGGTGGAGCAGGACCGGCACAGCTACTACGTCTACTACCGGCTCGCACACGACGCCCGCGACAACCTCACCCGAGGACTCGACGAAATACTCGGATGAGCACCCGGCGACGGCAACGGTCCGGGATCCACGCCTCCCCCACCACTGACTGACACGACTCCGTATAGGCCTTGGGGCCTATACGGAGTTGCGACCAGTGTTGTTCGTGAACTGAAAGAACACTTGCGTGCCGCGACGTGAACTGAGCGATGAAGAATGCGAGTTGGTCGAGCCATTCTTGCCGATAAGCAGGTTCGGCCCGTACCCGGAGCGACTGCGGGAGCAGTTCGAGGGTGTGGTCTGGCGGTTCCGCACCGGCAGCCAGTGGCGGGAGATGCCGGGCGAGTTCGGGCCATGGTCGACGGTGTACGACAGGTTCTCCCAGTGGCGCGACGCGGGCATCTTCGAGGCGCTGATGGACGGGATGATCGCCCAGGCCGCCCGCCTCGACCAGGTCGACATATCCGTGGTGAGCGTGGACTCCACGGTTGTCCGCGCCTACCACGACGCCGCGGGCGCCCGGGTGAGCGAGGAGGTCCTCACCGCCCTGGAGAAAGCCGCCAGCCCGTCAAAAGGGGCTCGCAAAACGAACAAAACAAGCATGTCGAACCGGACGACGATCCCGGCCGGGCCGAACGGCGGCGTGCCCGCCGCCGGCACCGGGCGCGGCTGACCGCCGCGGCCCTGGGCCGCTCCCGCGGCGGGCTGACCAGCAAGATCCACCTGGCTGGCGACCGGAACTGCCGCCCACTGGCGTTCACCGTCACCGAGGGGCAAGCCGCCGACAGCCCCCGCTTCATCCCCGTCCTCGGCAAGATCAAGATCCGCGGCCCGGCCGGACGCCCGCGCACTCGGCCCGACGTCGTGGCCGCGGATAAGGCGTACTCGTCCCGAGCCAACCGCGCCCACCTGCGCAAGCGCGGAATCACATCGGTCATCCCCGAGAAGGCCGACCAGGCCGTCAACCGCAAGAAGAAGGGCCGCCGCGGCGGACGGCCCGTCACCCACGATCCGGACCTCTATCGCGAACGCAACACCGTCGAACGCCTGATGTGCGCCACGAAGCGTCTTGTGCCGACCACTGTCGCGGCCAGGAAGCGCCCAGCGACAACCGCTCCCGTACGACGTCACCGACGTCGTACGGGACGAACAGCTCGTCCAACCCGCACGTATCGGAACGGATTCGGACGTGGACATGTGCCGTCACCCCACCACGACAGCACCTCCCCACTCGTGAAGCACGCCGATGTCCACACCCGACCGCAACATGCGGAAAGGCGAAATTTGTGATCGGGAGCCGTCGCAGGTGCGCATGTGATCGGGCGGCGCCCAGCGACGTCACGGTCGTCATCGTGGTGCCCCCGTTTCCGTCCGCAACGATCACCGAACCCGCCAGAGCCGGCCCCGGACGGCTGCCGGGCCCTCGTTCGCGCCCAGGACGACGAGGGCCGCTGCACAGAAGATCGGTTGCGACTTTTCGAGCTGGGTGACATCAAATCCAGGGCCTGAACTGGGCCTTAGCGACGTAGTTTTCGCCCCGCTGAGCCGAAGCACCGTAGTTGCCACACAGGCAGGCTTGTTGTCACCGGATTCCGCAGTGGTGGGCGGTTTTCACATGGTTCGGCATGGAGTCGCGGACCATGCGCGCGTTGGGTAGCCGGCCTCGCCAGAGCTCGCGCTCACCGGTGAGCTTGAATCCGTGGTGCTCGTAGAAGCGGATCGCCCTCTTGTTGTAGTCGGTCACCCAGAGGTGTATCGGCGCGTCTTCCGCCCATGGGAGAAACTCGCCCATCAGCCCTTGTCCGATGCCTTGGCCCTGGGCCTCGCTCAGCAGATACATCGGTCCGAGGGTGACCGTCTCGTCTCGCCGGCCACAGAGGAGCCCGACGATCTCCGCCTCGGCGAGGACGACACGGCAGAAGAGCAGGTTCGGCCGCCGCCCGGCCTCCGCGATGAACTCTCGCCACCGGGTGATGCCTTGCGTGGTGACAGCGGACCCCCGTTGCTCCCGAATCCACGTCTCGTCGATCCCCGCCGCATCGTTGGGGTACGTCTGGAGCCACGCCCTCAATTGCATCCGGCCCACGGCCTCGGCGTCGGTGGGGTGAGGAGCTTCGATGCGATGGGTCACGGGGACATTCTTGACGGTGTGCCTGAGTTTTCCCGCGACATGCTTGCCGATGGTGACAAGAAGCATGCCTCGTGGGTGACAACCAGCCTGCTTTGCGCACTACTAAAGGCCAGGTCACCCCGCTTAGTTGGTGACAACCTTCCCGCTTTGGTTCACCCGCTTGACACCGGAAGGCCGAGCTTGTTGACACCTACGCCACGTTTTCAGCCCCGTCGCCACCTGCCACCGTGCAACTCGGCTGGCATCCGAGAAGGACCGGGCGGACGGCTGCTCATGCCAGGGTGACGTCCATGCCACCCTCGGCCAGGGCCTCAAGGACTACGGCGAACAGGTCGTAGGGCCGGCCGTCCGGCGTCAGGGCGTGGGACAGGTGCTCGCGCGCGGTCGCGGCGTTTCGCCAGAGCAGGGTGGCGGGGGCGGTGTAGCCGAAGGTGCCGCGCAGGCAGTCGTCGAGGGCTGCGAGGCAGCCGCCGAAGTAGCCGCCCGGCCCGTTGACCGCTTCGCCGAGCGCCAGGTAGAGGGCTGGTTCGTCGGTGATGTGCCGGCCGTCGAGTTCGTAGGCGTGGCCGGCCGGCCGGTCATGGTGGGATCGTCGGCAGGCCCGCTCCCGGGCGAGGTCCAGCCAGGCCCCGCGGCGGTGGGTATCGAGGCCGGCCCAGGCGTTCACGGCGTCCGGCGGCCCGGCGAGCCACCGCTCCCAGATTGGCCGGGCGTATTCGGGAACGGGTGTGAAGCGGCCTCCGTCGAGCTCCAGGTCGATCAGGTCCGCCCCGCGGGAGGATGGGCGCCGGTCGCTGACCGTGGCCCACAGCAGCCGGTCGGTAAGCAGCTCACCTCGATCGTCCCGTAACTCCAGAGCGGCCTCCCCCAAGTCCAGCGCCCGCCGGGTGCCCTTCGCCGGCGGTGCCCGTCGTGCACGCGAACGCGACCCCTGTGCCCCTCGGGCGGACCTTCGTAGTCGTCCAAACCGGTGAGCAACAGATTGTCCGTCCCGGGGAGTTGCCCCAGAGTCGGCACGACTCGATTCGGTGAACGCCCGTGGCCGGCCCCGATGTCTCCCTCGACGACCTCCTGCGGGACATTGCCCCCGGTCGGCACCGTGTTCCGCCCGCCGAGGCCCGGCCGTGGTCGGCGCCGGAATTCGAAGCGACCCTCGACAACGAGCCTCCGCGGGACCTCGCGGCCGGCACGACGCTTCGTTTCGCTGCCGCGCACTCCGCTCGCACTATCCGGTTTCCGCGACCGCCGACCCCGCCACCCGGTACCGGTGGCACGGGGACATCCAATTACCGCACGCGCGGCGTCCGTGGGGTACCGGACCGGCGGGCGCCGTATAGCCTCACTGTCGACCTCGGGTCGAATCGATTCCGGCTGACCCGAACTGACCTACAAGGGCGGGGACATGACGAGGGTGCGCGCTGTGGTGGGACGGCGGGCTGTGCTGTTGGCGGCGGCCGCGACGGCGGTCGGCGGGGGTGTGCTCGCGGTGGACGTCGCGCAGGGCGCCGACGGCGCGGCGGCCAGGGCGGGTGGACCCCCGCCCGAGTCCGAGGCAGAGCCGGACGAACTCGACGACGGCGACGCAGCGGCCATGCGGGAGTACACGTCCAACACTGCGCTGTACAACGATCGGAACCTGCGCGAGGGCCGCGACTACGCGCTCCGCTATCGGCGGCACGAGGCGGTCGGCGCCGGTGTCGGCAAGCGGTTGCTGTTCCCGGACACGGCCGTCCTCGCGCCGCACGGAGGTGGCATCGAGCGGGGCACCTCCGAACTGTGCCTGGCGATCGCCGGCTACCACCCGGCGACCGGGGCGACGGGCGGCGGACCGGTGTTCGACTACTGGATGTTCGAGGGGCTGCTGAGCGACGGCAACAAGCGGCTGCACGTCACGTCGACGCACTGCGACGACCCGGTCGCCCAGTCGCTCGCAGGCGGCAGCCGGCATGCGCTTTCGCTGCACGGCTGTACCGCCGAGCAGGCGCGCGCCAAAGGCGACGGTCAGGCCGTAGTGGTAGGCGGCCGCGACGGAGCCCTCAAGGCGAAGGTGATGAAAGCGCTGAAGGACGCGAAGTTCCAGGTCATCGACGGCGAGGTCGTCTCCCGACTGGCAGGTCAGCTACCGGCGAACATCGTCAACCGCACGCTGACCGGCGGCGGCGTCCAACTGGAGACGACGACACAACTGCGCGATGCGATGTTCAAGCCGAAGTGCAACACGGCCGCGCTGCGCGGCCGCAACACGACGGCGGTGTTCGACCGCTTCGTCGCCGCGGTCCGTACCGCACTCGCCGCCCCGCACACGCTTCCGGCGGCGCCCTAAAGGTTGTTGCAGAAGGCTGTTCTCATAGGTAAAAGGCCTGTATGGGTGGGGTGTTGCGGGTCGAGGCGTTGTGGGTGGAGACGTTCACGGGGTTGCGGATGGAGGGGTTCGCGCGGTTGGTGCGAGCGGTGCGGGAGCGGTGTCCGGAGCGGCCGGTGACGGGTCGTCCGTGGTGTCTGCCGCTCGCGGACCGGGTGCTGCTCGTGGCGGTGTACTACCGGACGAATCTGACGATGCGGCAGATGGCACCGTTGTTCGGGGTCTCGTCGGCGACGGTGTGCTGGGTGATCCAACGGTTGGGTCCGCATCTCGCGTTGGCGCCCGCCCGGGCCCGGGCGGCGGACGTGGAGCGGGTGTGGATCGTGGACGGCACGCTCGTGCCGGTGCGCGACCGGTCGGTGGCGGCTTCGAGCCGCAACTACCGATTCTCGGCGAACGCGCAGGTCGTGATCGACGCGGACACGCGCCTGGTGGTGGCGACCGCGCGGCCGGTGCCCGGGAACACCGCGGACGCGCACGCCTGGCGCGGCTCCGACCTGCCCGCGGTGTGCGCGGGAACCACGGTGCTCGCGGACGGCGCGTACTTTGGCACCGGCCTGGTCGTCCCGCACCGCCAACGCGCCCGCCGCCCGCTGCTGCCGCTCCAGGAGGACGACAACGCCGAGCATCGCCGGGTCCGCGCCCGCGTCGAACACGTCTTCGCGCGCATGAAGAACCACAAGATCCTCCGCGACTGCCGCCTCAGGAAGGACGGTCTCCACCACGCCGTCCAGGCGGTCGCCCACCTGCACAACATCGCCCTGGCGACATGATCGAAGCAGCCCCGCAAGCCACCCCGACCCGCCCGAACACGGACTTCTGCAACAACCTTTAGCCCCCGCGCGCGCCTAGTACTGCAATTGCGCTTGCCGTGACTTGTCGTCGTGGTGGTCGTTGGTCTGGTCATGGGTGGGGACCTTGGCGTGGGTGACGTGTGGCGGTGGGCGGCGGGGTTGGAGGAGGTGCACGAGCGTTTCGTGCATCGATTCCAACGGACGGAACCCCGGGAGTCGGCGCTGGCCTACATGCGGGGACTGGTGTCGTCGTTGGAACGCAAGAACGGGTGGACCGTGGCGGAGCAGGCGGGCCACGACCGCCCGGACCGCCTCCAACGACTGTTGAACACCTGCGACTGGAACGCGGACGAAGTCCGGGACGACGTACGGGAGTTCGTGATCGATACTTTCAGGCCGAGGACGGCGAGTTCACCGTGGACGCGGCGGTGGCCCCGGGCCGGGTTCTCCCGCGCCGGCCGGATCCCCGGGACACGGATCGAGCGGACCGTCGACGAACGCCCGGGCCGTTTCGGACGGGACACGGCCGCGTACCGGCGGCGGACCGGGTCGCGGTGCCACCGCAGGACCGTGTCGGGGTGCACGGTCGGCCCGAGCCGTCGCAGCACCCGGCGCGGCAGCGGGTGCGGCAGCGCGGCGAGCCAGACCCGGTCAGCCGCGGCGAACCGCGGCCGCCGGTCCCCGAGCTGCCGTTCCAAGACGGTGAGCCGGCGGCGCAACGCCGGAATCCCGGCGTCCTTGTCGCGGTCGCCCATCAGGAGCAGCCGCAACGCGGCGAACGCGTTCGTGACGGTGAGGCAGGCGAGTCGAAGCAGCACGAATGATCATGCTGCCGCGGCGGCGATCGCGCCCGGCCAAGGGGTCTACGACACCGCTCGCGTGCAGCCGCTGAACGCGCGCTCTCACCTGCACGGATGGAATTTCGGCACCCACAGGGTGCCGGTGGCGTACGTCCTCGTGCCGCCGGGCGCGACCGCGAAGGCGCCGGCCGCCGAGTTCGCCCGCTACGTCGGCATCCCCGTCACGGCCCGGATGACGCAGGCCCAGATCACCGAGGCGGTCTGCCACACCTACAACCGGGCCGGCGTCCGGTCCTCATCGATGAGATCCACCGCCTCAACCCCCGCACCAGCACCGGCGCGGAGACCGCGGACCTGTTGAAAGACCTCACCGACCGAAAGCCGATCGCCGCGGCGTCGGGGACCTGGTCCCGGCACAGGCGGGTGGTGCCCCCGAGCTTGGCGACGGGTAACGTATTCGTTACCCATGCAGGTCAATCGATGACGCGTGGTGCCGGTTCTTCCGCGACCACGACATGCGCGTCGGCGTGCTCACGCGGACGGCCCTGGCCGACTCGTGGGATCAACCGACGTGGATGTGTGGGCGCCGGTCGCGGTCCGGTTCGGCCTTGCGGAGTACTTCGCGGGTGACGGGGGCGACTTCGCCTTGGCCGAAGAGGAAGAACCGCAGGAAGTTGGCGAGCGGGTTGCCTTCGGTCCATTCGAAGTGGATGTGCGGGGGCCGGCCGGAGACGTCGCGCACGTGCAGCAGCGCGGCGAGCGCGTTGGGGACCGAGGAGCTCTCCAAGGTGAGGACGCGGTAACGGCCGTGTAGGACTTCGCCCTTGACCCGCATGCCGGACTCGATCTCGGACGGGTCGCCGACGGTGACCTCGACGAAGACGACGTCGTCGCGCTCGGGGATGTGGTTGTCGGCGCGGATCTGCTCGGTCTTGTCGCGGTATTCGGCTTCGTCGCGGCGGTCGGGTTCGTTGGCGATGAAGCGGATGGTGCGGTGCGGCGGCCTCGACCTCGCGAGCACCGCGTTGCGGCGCGCGCAGCTGTCATCCTGGGCGCTCGCACCGTCCCCTTGCCGCGCTCGGTCGCGCCGAGGACGCCCGACGGGCGCTCGCCGACGCCGACGACGCCTTGGACGCGTCCCCGGCGCAGGCTCCGGGTCGGTTCGGCTTCGACCACGCCGGGCACCTCCTGCACTCCGCCGCACATCCCCCTCGGACAGGGCGACCGGGCGGGCGAGCACGCCCGCGAATCCGTGGAAGCCGCGTACGCGTCACCGGACTGGGCGGCGGCCACCGCCGTCCTGGCCCTCGCCGAAACCCCCGTCGTCCTTGCGGGCTCGGTGGCCGGGGCGTCGGGTACGGGGGTGAGCGTGGGTCGTGGCGGTCACCGGTGCCCTTCATCGCCGTGGTGCCCGGGGTGGGCCGGGGTGAGGTAGCGGTGGGAGTCGGCGTCGAAGGCGGCCGCGCAGTGGGCGGAGCAGAAGTAGTGGGTGGCGCCTTCCGCTTCGCGGGCTTCGGGCGCGGTGGCGGGGTCGACGGTCGTCCCGCAGACCGGGTCTACGGCCTGGTGAACAGGCGGGGTGACGGCCCGGTCAGCGGTCGTCTCGACCTGCGGTGGTGCCGTCGGTGCGGGGGCCGGGGCCGTCGGGAGTGGCGTGGGGTGCCAGCGGCGCAGGCGCGATGCGTTGGTGACCACGGACAGCGAGGAGAGTGCCATCGCTGCGGCGGCGATGATGGGGCTGAGCCGGATGCCCCACAGGGGGTAGAGGGCGCCGGCGGCGAGGGGGACGCCGACGGCGTTGTAGACGAGGGCGAAGAACAGGTTCTGCCGGATGTTGCGCATGGTGGCGCGCGAGAGGCGGATGGCGGTGACGACGCCGGTGAGGGAGCCGGAGATGAGGGTGATGTCGGCGGCTTCGATGGCGACGTCGGTGCCTGTACCTATCGCAAGGCCGACGTCGGCGGCGGCGAGGGCGGGGGCGTCGTTGATGCCGTCGCCGACCATTCCGACGGTGCGGCCTTCGGCTTGCAGGCGGCGGATCCCGTCGGCTTTGTGTTCGGGCAGGACCTCGGCGAGGACCCGGCCGATGCCGACCTGGGCGGCGATGGCGGCGGCGGTGCGGGCGTTGTCCCCGGTGATCATGATGACTTCGACGCCGAGTCCGCGTAGCGCGGCGATGGCGGCGGCGGAGTCGTCCTTGACGGTGTCGGCGACCGCGATGACCCCGGCGGGCCGGTTGTCGACCGCGGCGAGGATCGGTGTCTTGCCCTCGGCGGACAGCGCCGCGGCGATGTCGGACAGGTCGCCGGTGGCGATGCCGGCGTCGGTGAGCAGGCGCGCGGTGCCAACCAGGACGGCGTGGCCGTCGACGGTGGCCTGGACTCCTTTGCCGGTGATCGAGTCGAAGCCGGCCGCCGTGCTCCACGACAGGTGGCGGTCGCGCGCCCCGGCGACGATGGCGGCGGCGAGGGGGTGTTCGCTGTCCGCTTCGGCGGCGGCGACCAGGGAGAGCAGCCCGGCCGTGTCGAATCCGCCTACGGTGCGGACGTCGGTCAAGGCGGGTTTCCCGGAGGTGATGGTGCCGGTCTTGTCCAGGACGACGGTGTCGAGTTTGTGGGCGCTCTCCAGGGCTTCGGCGGAGCGGATGAGGATGCCGGCCTGGGCGCCTTTGCCGGTACCGACCGTGACCGACAGCGGGGTGGCCAGGCCGAGCGCGCAGGGGCAGGCGATGATCAGCACGGACACGGCGGAGACCAGGGCGAGGGTCAGCGCCGGGGCGGGGCCGACTGTGAACCACAGGGCGAACGTACCGATCGCGACGGCGATGACGGCGGGGACGAAGTATGCGGAAACCGCGTCGGCGAGCCGCTGGATCGGCGCCTTGGACGCTTGGGCCTGCTGCACCAGGCGGACGATCTGGGCGAGCATCGTGTCCGAGCCGACCTTGGCCGCGCGCACCCGCAAGGACCCGGTGCCGTTGACGGTCGCGCCGATCACCGTGTCGCCCGCACGCTTGGTGACCGGGATCGGTTCGCCGGTGACCATCGACTCGTCCACCGCCGAGGACCCGGACAACACGTCGGCGTCGACCGGGACCTTCTCGCCCGGCCTGATGACGACCTCGTCGCCGACCACGACCACCTCGACGGGGATCTCGGTCTCGGTCCCGTCGCGCACCACACGGGCCATGCGGGCCTTCAGGCCCAGCAGGGCGTGGATCGCCTCGCCGGTGCCGGCCTTGGCGCGGGCCTCCAGCAGCCGTCCCAGCAGGATCAGGGTGAGGATGACGCCGACGGCCTCGTAGTACACCTCGCGCACGTCGCTGGGCAGCGCGGCGGGCGCCACGGTGGCCAGGACGCTGTACCCGTAGGCGGCCGAGGTCCCGAGGGTGATGAGGGAGTTCATGTCCGCGCCGCGGTGGCGCAGGGTCAGCCGGCCGGTCACATGGATCGGCCGGCCGGTGAAGAACATCACCGGGGTGATCAGCGCCAGTTGGACCCAGTGGTTCAGCGTCCAGCCGGGCACCCAGTCGGCACCGAACAACTCGTGCGCCATCACCGCGAACAGCACCGGCAGCGTCAACACCGCGCCCACCGCGACCCGGCGGGTCAGATCAGCGATCTCCGCGCGGCGTTCCGCGGCGTCGGCGGCCTCGGCCTCGACCGCGGACGCCTGGCTGCCGGACAACTCACCGTCCGATGTACGAGGGCCCGGCGCCTCTGGCCTGCTCGCACCGTCGCCGGACTGCACGCCGACGGTCTCCGCGTGGTCGGCCGGTGCGGGCGCGGGCGTGATGTCCGCCGGGACGACGAGCAAGGTGCCGTGGATCATGTTCATTCCGCAGGCGAAGCCGTACGTGCCGGGTGCGGGCGGGGTGAGGCGGACGGTGGTCTGCCGGTTGGCGGGCAGACCGGCACTGACGTGCAGGTCGGGGAAGACCACGCGCGAGGTGCACTCGCCGGACTCCTGTCGATCGAAGACCAGTTCGACGGGGACGCCTTCGCGGACCCGGATCACGTCCGGGGTGTAGCCGCCGCGGACGGTGACCTCGACGCGCTGCACCCCGCCCTCGATCCGTGCGGTACGGGCGCGGCGCGGCCCGAAGAAGTACCAGCCCAGCCCCGCAATCAGCAGCACGGCCACGGCGACGACCGCGACATCGGCTCCGGTCATGGCCCACACCCCTTCTGACGGGTACCTGCCCAGGCTCGCCCCGGGTACCCGTGCCGGGCAGGGGCAGGCCGGCCCTTGGGCCCGGGCCGAACGGCGCTGTGGCCATGTCCGGCGCAGCGCGACTGTGGAGGCGAAGATGCCTCCTCCCGGAGATGGGGGCGGGGCGGCCGAGAGGGGCCGACGATGATGTTCTGGTACGACCACGGCGTCAGCGGCTGGGGCTGGGTGGCGATGACCATCGGCATGGTCGCGTTCTGGGGCCTGCTGATCACCCTCGCCGTCCTGGCCGCCCGCGCCTTGGCCGCCGACCGGCCGACGGCGGCGCCCGCCGCGGGCGTCGCGCCGACGCCCGAGCAGCTACTCGCCGAGCGGTTCGCCCGCGGCGAGATCGACGAGGACGAGTACCTGCGGCGCCTGGGCACCTTGCGCGACACACACTCCGGCGGCAGCGGCCATGGTCCGCAAGCGCACGCGGGCCGCCGCCCTCGCTGCCTTGGCCTTGGCTGCGACGGCGGCCGTCGGGGCGTGCGGCTCGGACGGCACCACCCCCACCCTGCACCGGCCAACGCCACCACCATGGCCGGCCCCACAGCACCGGGTCCGACCGACGGGTGGGGACCGGGCATGTGGAGCGGCATGATGGCCCCCGGCATGGTCAACCCGTCCGACGGCGCCGTGCAGATCGAATACGGCCCGGCGATGATGTGGAACACCGCCTACGGCATGCACTTCGGCAGCCAGGACCAGGCCCGCGTCTCCGCCGACCAGGCCCGGGAGATCGCCGACCGATGGCTCCGCGACCACGGCAACACCCACACCGCGGGCGACCCCGAGCCGTACCCGGGCTACTACACCCTGCACACCCTGCAAGGCGGAAGCATCACCGGCATGCTGTCCGTCAACGCCACCACCGGACAGGTCTGGGAACACACCTGGCACGGCACCTACATCGCCACCAGCCCCCACTGACCCACCGCACGACACACGGACGCCCAGGATCGACCACCCGCGTCCGGTCGCTCGGTGTTGCCCTCGCCAACGCGCGGCAGGGGCGGGCCACCTTTCCGCCGGGGCAACTCGACCCGCTCTCCGCGCTCGGTATGCGTTGGACGTGAGTTCGGACATCCCACGAATTCGCCACGCCCACCGGGACGAGCAGCAGTCGGAAGCGTCCGCCCGGCCGTTGAACACCGTGCTGGAAAGCCCGACTGCAAGCGACGGGTCACGGGACGTCGAAGGTCCGCGCATGGGCCGGATCAAGCAGCGCGGGCGACGCGACGCGCGGGGCGAAACCGTCGGCCACCGGCCCGTCTCCCCGGACCGGCCGTCGGAGGCCGACCCGAGCCAGGCGTTCCAGCTCGCCGCCGAGTACGCCTTCATCGACCAACCCCGACGACGCGCTCCCCAACGAACCGGCCGCTGACATCCGTGGACACCGCACACCCGCACCGCTTTGGGAAGGACCCCTCAAGCCACCGGGGCCGTGCGGGTCATGCCTGCTTGCTGGTGTGTTCGGTGTAGAACTCATTGAACGCGGCGAAGGCCCGTGCTCCGTAGATGGTGGCGGGTCCGCCGTTCATCAGGAAGGTGACGCCGAGGGTCTCGGCTGCCTCGTTCGGGGTAGCGCCCTGGAGCACAGCTGCGTGCGCGTGGGCGGCAATGCATCCATCGCACTCTTTGCTCACCGCGATGGCGAACGCGATGAGCTCTTTGATCTTCCCGTTGAGGGCACCTGAGCGAAGGGCCGCGTCGTGGAGTTCCTTGTAGCCCTGGTATACGTCAGGGATCATGTGACGCAGCTCGCGTGTGAGAGGACGTAGTTCTTCTCGGACGGCTTTGCCGTGGCTGGTGTTCATGGTGGCCTCCTGCCTCCTGACCGGTTGCCAGGTGCGCCGGGCCTTCGTGGCCTGGCTGGGGTGATGGGAGGTTGGCGTCCCCTGAGGTTCTCAGGTCAGGTTGCCGCAAACCGCCGGCTGTACAGGGAGTGAGCGCTGTGGTTCTGCCCGCGCCGGTCGGCGGAGCTGGGTGGCTGCACCGAGCTCCGCGGGGTCGACGCCGGTGAACTGGATGCGCATCCGGAGAAGCCGGATGTCGACGGCTTCAGCGGCGAAGCGGGTTGTGCCGGCAGTCGGACATCTTGCAGGCGCCGACCCGGCCGGTGGTGGACGGGTCGGCGCCTTTGGCCGGGAGGTGAAGAAGGTGTCGCAGTGTGCGTGCTGAACGTCGCCCATGGTAATGGCCGGCGCGTGGCAGGCGGGGTGCCGGTTGTAGGCGCAGTCCTCGATCGCGCAATCGTTCACGACGGGCACTTCGATGACGACGCTCTCCTCGTATCGGTAGGCCTCTTCGGCTCGTCTACGCGAGCTGCAGGCGGTCTCAGGCGAGCATGGGCCCATCAGGTCGAGCGTGGTCGTGGGCAACGCCGACGGCCGGCGGACTTCCGCCGGACGGCGCAACGCCCGAGGGTCGTCGTGCGGCCCCGGCACAGGCACAGAGCCGTACTGTCAGGCAGGGGCGGGCTCGAGGACGCCGATTAGGAGGCTTCACGCACCGGCTCCTCTCGTATCCCCTTCGTCTTGCTCGCCGGACCCGCACCATGGGCCGCTCGGGCGCGGGCCCGCAATGCGGCCCGGCCCCGGCTCGGCGACCCTGGAGAGAGGCAGGCGTCGGGAGGAGCGTCCATGTATCGGAAGACGATCTCCAAGGAGACCGCGCCGGGCGTCACACCGAATCTCGCCGACTACGACGAGGCTCGTTCCGATTTCACCTGGTCGCAGGTCCGCACCGGACTGGCCGGGTTGCCTGGCGGTGGACTGAACATCGCGCACGAGGCGGTCGACCGGCACGTGGGTACGGGCCTCGGCGACAAGGTTGCCCTGAGGTGCGTCTCCCGTGACAACACCGTCTCGACCGTCACGTACTCCGAGCTGGCCGGTCGTACGGCCCGCTTCGCGAACGTCCTGCGGTCGCTGGGCGTCGGCCCTGGGGAGCGGGTGTTCACTCTGCTCGGCCGCTGTCCCGAGCTCTACACGGCGGTGCTCGGCACGCTGAAGAACATCAGCGTGTTGTGCCCGCTCTTCTCCGTGTTCGGGCCTGACCCGGTGGAGCAGCGGCTGCGGCTCGGCAACGCCCGCGTGCTGGTGACCACCGCGGCCCTGTACCGGCGCAAGGTCGCCGACCGGCGGGGGGCGCTCTCCAATCTGGAGCACGTCCTCATTGTCGGACCCGAGGTCGGACCCGGTGCCGAGAAGTCTTCCGACACGCTCTCCTTCGAGGAGCTCATGGCCGCGGCCTCGGACAGGTTCACCATCCCGCCGACCTCGCCGGAGGACATGGCTCTGCTGCACTTCACCAGCGGAACCACCGGCACGCCCAAGGGTGCGATCCACGTCCACGAAGCGGTCGTCGCCCATGACGCCACAGCCGCGTATGCGCTCGATCTGCACCCCGAGGACGTGTACTGGTGCACTGCCGACCCCGGCTGGGTCACCGGCATGTCATACGGAATCGTCGCCCCGCTCGTCCACGGCGTGACGGTCGTCGTGGACGAGGGCGAATTCGACGCCCGGCGCTGGTACCGGATCCTCGGCGAACAGCGGGTCAGCGTCTGGTACACCGCGCCCACGGCCCTGCGGATGCTCATGCGCACCACGCCGCGCGAGGGCCCGTACGACCTGCCGCGCTCGTACGACCTGTCGGCCCTGCGCTTCATCGCCTCCGTCGGCGAGCCCCTCAACCCCGAGGCCGTGGTGTGGGGCCAGGAGGTGCTGGGGCTGCCCGTCCACGACAACTGGTGGCAGACCGAGACCGGCAGCATCATGATCGCAAACTTCGCGGCATGCGAGATTCGGCCCGGTTCGATGGGGCGACCGTTGCCCGGTGTCGAGGCGACCGTGCTGAAACAGGGCGAGGACGGCCGGGCGCTGATCACCGACGGCAGGGTGACGGAGGTGACCAGCCCCCATGTGGAGGGAGAGTTGGCACTGCGGCCTGGCTGGCCGTCCATGTTCCGCGGCTATCTGCACGACAAGGAACGGTACGAGGCGTCGTTCGCCGACGGCTGGTATCTGACCGGCGACCTGGTCAGACGGGATGCGGACGGCTGGTACTGGTTCGTGGGACGCGCCGACGACGTCATCAAGTCGGCCGGACACCTCATCGGCCCGTTCGAGGTGGAGAGCGTGCTGATGGAGCACCCGGCGGTCGCGGAGGCCGGAGTGATCGGCCGGCCGGATCCTGTCGCCGGGAATGTCGTCAAGGCATTCGTGTCGCTGCGCCCCGGACTGGAGGCGAGCGCGGACCTGGAGCGGGAGTTGCTGGGCTTCGCGCGTCGCCGGCTGGGCCCGGCCGTCGCGCCCCGGGAGATCGCCTTCGACCAGAACCTGCCCAAGACCCGTAGCGGCAAGGTCATGCGCCGGCTGCTGCGCGCCCACGAACTCGGCCTGCCCACCGGCGACATGTCCACGTTGGAGGGATCCTCGTGAGTCCGGCTCGCAACACCCACGCCAGGAAGGCCCCGGGAACCCGGAAGCCTGCCCAGAAGGCCGCGAGAAAGGCCGCCACGAGCAAGATAGGCGCGAGGGCGGGCGGTTCGGCCCCAGGACCGGGTATCGAGCACAAGGTGGATCTGCTTGAGGCCATGCTGCGCATCCGGCGCTTCGAAGAGCGGTGCGTCGAGTTGTACAGTGCCGCAAAGATCCGCGGCTTCGTTCACCTCTACATCGGCGAAGAGGCCGTCGCCGTCGGCGTCAACCAGGCGCTGAGCCCCGAGGATGCGGTGGTCTCCACCTACCGCGAGCACGGCCACGCACTCGCTCGCGGCATCCCCGCCGAGGCTGTCATGGCCGAGATGTACGGCAGGACGACCGGGTGCAGCGGGGGGCGCGGAGGGTCCATGCACCTGTTCGACGCCGGCCGCCGATTCTACGGAGGCAACGCGATCGTCGCCGGCGGCCTTCCCTTGGCCGCCGGTCTCGCCCTGGCCGACCGTATGCGCCTACAGCCTCGCGTCACCTGCTGTTTCTTCGGGGACGGTGCCTTCGCCGAGGGCGAATTCCACGAGACGGCGAACCTCGCCGCCCTGTGGAATCTGCCACTGCTGCTGGTCTGCGAGAACAACTTCTACGCCATGGGCACGGCCTTGGAACGCCACGAGGCGCAGACCGACTTGGCCATGCGGGCCGCCTCGTACGGCATGGTCGCCTGGGCCGTCGACGGTATGGACGTGGAAGCCGTGGAGCAGGCCGCCCGCCGGGCCGCCGACGCCATTCGGGCAGGAGCCGGACCGCACTTCCTGGAGCTGCGTACCTACCGCTTCCGAGCCCATTCCATGTACGACCCGGACCGCTACCGCGACAAGACGGAGGTCGAGCGGTGGAAGGACCGGGATCCGATCAACCGGCTCATGGATCGCATGCGCGAGAACGGTGAGCTGGGCGACGAGGAAGTCACCGGGATCGAGCACCGGGTCACAGAGGAGGTCGACCGTGCCGTCGAGGCCGCCGAGCAGGCACCCGAGGAGCCGGTCGAAGACCTGCTCCTCCATGTGACCAGCGCTCCGGGAAGGTGAGTTGACCATGGAGAACGGCGGGCAGCCGGTGGAAGCGAAGACGACCTACCGGGAAGCGATGCGCGAGGCGCTGTGGGAGGCCCTGCGCGCCGACGACCGGGTCTTCCTCATGGGCGAGGACGTGGGCCGCTACGGCGGATGCTTCGGCGTCAGCCTCGGCCTGTTGGAGGAGTTCGGGCCGGAACGGATCCGCGACACCCCGCTGTCGGAGTCCGCCTTCGTGGGCGCGGGCATCGGCGCGGCCCTGGCCGGGTTGCGTCCGATTGTCGAGATCATGACCGTCAACTTCAGCCTGCTCGCCCTCGACCAGATCCTCAACAACGCCGCCACCCTGCTGCACATGTCGAGCGGTCAGCTGCCCGTCCCGCTGGTGATCCGCATGACGACGGGCGCGGGGCGGCAGCTCGCCGCCCAGCACTCGCACAGCCTGGAGGGCTGGTACGCGCACATCCCCGGCATCCGTGTCCTCGCGCCCGCGACCATCGAGGACGCACGCCACATGCTCGCCCCGGCGCTCGCCGACCCCGACCCCGTACTGATCTTCGAGCACGGCAGCCTCTACAGCGCCGCCGGTGAACTCGTCCCGTCCGCCACCCCCGTGGACATCTCACACGCCGCAGTCCGCAGGGCCGGCATCGACGTCTCCCTGATCACCTACGGCGGATCGCTG
This sequence comes from Embleya sp. NBC_00896, assembly GCF_045207785.1. Lineage (NCBI taxonomy): Bacteria > Bacillati > Actinomycetota > Actinomycetes > Kitasatosporales > Streptomycetaceae > Embleya > Embleya sp. NBC_00896. The sequence goes on along the minus strand of NZ_CP108777.1, from coordinate 2,810,994 downwards.
CCCAAGGCGCTGGCGGCGGCGGACGAGTTGTCCGTCGAGGGCATCAGCGCCGAGGTCGTGGACCTGCGCACGCTCCGGCCACTCGACGACGAAGCGATCGCCACCACCGTGGCTCGTACGCACCGCGCGGTGGTCATCGACGAAGCCTGGCGCACTGGCAGCATCGCCGCCGAGATCTCCGCCCGCATCGCCGAGGAATCCTTCTACGAACTGGACGCCCCCGTGGAGCGGGTGTGCAGCGCGGAAGTTCCCATCCCGTACGCCCGGCAGCTCGAGGAGGCCGCCCTGCCGCAGACCACCGACATCGTCGCGGCGACACACCGGGCGGTGGGCTGACCATGGCGGAGTTCACCATGCCGTCCCTCGGCGCCGACATGGACGAGGGCACGCTCCAGGAATGGCTGGTGCGGTCCGGCGACCAAATCCACAAGGGCGATCCCATTGCGGTCGTCGAGACCGCCAAGTCCATGATCGAGGTGGAGTGCTTCGAGACCGGGACGATCGGAGAGCTGCTCGTCGAGCCGGGCACGACGGTGCCCGTCGGCACGGCACTCGCCCTGATCGAACCGGCCCCGCAACCATCCAAGAAGCGGGAGAAGCGGGCGAAGGCCAAGCGGACCGAGAAGGCCGAGGAGAAACGGCCGACCCGGCCGGCAGCACCACACCCGACACCTCCTTCCCCGCCCGAACCCGGTCACGTCCCTACGCCCTCCGCTGCCCACGAGCGCGGGCACATCGAGGCCGGCCCCCTGCTCAGGCACCTCGCGGAGCGAAGCGGCATCGAGTTGGAGACCCTCCAAGGCTCCGGCCTCGGGGGGCGCGTCACCCGAACCGAACTCGAGCAAGCGGCCGCGGCCGCCGGGACAGCCGCTCCGCAGTCGCGCGTACGGGCCACGCCGCTCGCCCGAAGGCTCGCCGCCGAATTGGAGGTCGACCTGGCGGCGGTGACGGGGACTGGCCGGGACGGCGCCGTCCGCGCCGCCGACGTGCGCAAGACGGCCCCGGGACCCGTGACCGTGACCACGGCTCCGCCCCGGGGCCACGTCACCACCTCCGCACATCCTTCCGAGGACCGGACAGTGGCAATGCGCCAGGCGATCGCCGGACTGATGACCCGCGCCAATCGGGACATCCCGCACTACTACCTGTCCACGACGATCGACATGGCCACCGCAATGGACTGGCTGCACGAGCACAACGGGCGCACCCCGGTCGGCGAACGGCTGCTTCCCGCGGCTCTGCTTCTCAAGGGCGCGGCCCTCGCGGCGCGCCAGGTTCCCGAACTCAACGGTTTCTGGACCGACGACCGCTTCGCGGCGGGCGACGGCGTACACCTCGGCGTGGCCGTGTCCCTGCGTGGTGGCGGGCTCGTGGCCCCCGCTCTGCGCGACGCCGACACCCTCGAACTCCCCCAGTTGATGACTGCTCTCAAGGACTTGGTCGCCCGTGCCCGTACGGGCCGACTGCGCGGCTCCGAGGTGTCCGACTCCACGCTTACCGTCACAAATCTGGGGGACCAGGGGGTGGAAAGCGTCTTCGGCGTCATCTATCCCCCACAAGTGGCCCTGGTCGGCTTCGGGAGGATCGTCGACAGGCCGTGCGCTGTCGACGGCCTGCTCGGCGTACGGCCCGTCGTCACGGCCACCCTGTCGGCGGACCACCGGGCAACCGACGGCGCCGTCGGCGCCCGCTACCTGACAGCGGTCGACCGCCTCCTGCAGAACCCGGAGCAGTTGTGAACCGTACCGAAGCACTCGACATCGTCAAGGAATCGATCGCCCGCGCCGTTCCCGATCCCGACCTCGCCGCCCTGGGGCCGGACGACGCGTTCCGAGACGCCCTGGAAATGGACTCGCTGGACTTTCTGAGCTTCGTCGAGACCCTCAGTAAACGCACCGGCATCCGCATCGACGACGAGGACGCTCCCCGGCTCACCACGATGTCCAGCACCGCCGACTTCCTTCTCGCCCGCGCGAACTGACGGGCCGGCGGAATCTGCATGTGCCGATGGCGGCGTCAGGGGCATGGTGGAGGGGGTGGTGGTCCCAGAACGTCGATCAGGGCCCGGCGCGGCGTCTGTGGCACCTCGCCCGCACTCAGGCCGAGCCGCAGCACCATCTGGGCCACTCTGAAGTGGGCGTCGTCCGAGGACGATTCGATGCGCCCTGCCTCGATGCGCAGGTCCGGGTCTTCCAGTGGCTGGTCGGCGAACGACGCCGCGACCCCGTGCCGGGTGCCGAGTGCCGAGTGCCGAGTGCCGAGTGCCGAGTGCCGAGGACCAGGATGCGCTGGAGGGCCTGGCCCGGGGCGAGCCAGTCGTAGCGCGTGTCGCTGCGGCTCTCCGGCGATGGTCGGTCGCCGCTCGAACGGCGCCGTCGTCCGGCTTGGGATTTCGCGTCCGACGGCCAGGTCTCGCACGGTGCCTGGCGGATCCTCGGGCAGCGGCCCCAGAGTCTGTGCCGGGAGGCCCTCATGGCGGTGGGCGGGGTCCGGGGCGCCCACCCAGAGGGCTCGCTCGTCGCGCATCTCGTCTTCCTCCGGCCCGGTGGCTTCGCGGATCAAGGTCAGCACGTGTTCGTACGCGGGCTCCCGTGTGACAACGCGGAGTCGTGGGCGATCTCGGCGGGCAGTGCCGCCCGGACGTGCCGCATGGGTCCAAGGTCCCCAAAGCGAGGGGTGTCCATCCGCGCTCATCCGCCCATGGGGTCGCTCCCTGTGCCGGCCGGGTCGTTCGCCGCCGCGCGGACTGGGCCGAACGGCCCTGCCCGACCTCGCGCCCCGGGAGCAGAGTCGGGCAGGAAGGCCGACACTCACAGGAAGCAGGAAGGCCGACACTCAGGGGGCGGCTCCCGGGGTCGGCACCCATGAAAAGGGAGTGTGTTGTGACCACCTTCGAAGGATCCGCACCCGTCGTGGTGGGAGTCGAGAACACCGACGCCGCCCGTCTCGCGGTGCTGTGGGCGGCCGACGAGGCGGTCCGTCGCGGGCTGCCGCTGCGCTTGGTGAACGCGTTGGACTGGCCGGTCGGGGTCGACAGCGATCCGAACGTGACCGGCCCCTTGCAGACCTGGGGCGGTGTCTTCCGCGACGCCGGTCGGCGGGCGCTCGACGCGGCCGGTGCGCTGGTCGTGAGCCGACACCCGGGGCTCGGCATCTCCGAGTCCCTCGTCGACGGGGAACCCGCCGAGGTCATGCGGGAGCAGGCGCGAGACGCCGCCATGGTGGTGCTCGGGTCGCGCAGGTTGTCCTCGGTCAGGGAGTTGATGACCACCGGGGGCATCGCGGTGCCGGTGGTCGCGCACGCCCGGTGTCCGGTGGTGATCGTCCGCGAGCCGGAACACGCCACTGGTGATCCGCTGACGATCGTCGTGGGAGTGGACGGATCGCGCGTGTCGGAGCGGGCCGTCGCCTACGCGTTCGACGAGGCGTCGCTGCGCGGCGCGGCCGTGTTGGCGGTCCAGGTCCGTCCGTTCTCCGCGAGCCCGGTGGTGGGCGCGGTGGGCAACGTGGAGGAGTTGGAGGAGGGCCGGGCCCGTCTGGCGGAGACGCTCGCGGGCTGGAACGAGAAGTACCCGGATGTGCGGGTCCATCGGGAAGTCGTCTTCGGCCACCCCGTGAGCACCCTGGCGCAGGTTTCCGAGCACGCACTGTGCGTGGTTGTCGGCACGCGCGGACTCGGCGGGTTCAAGGGGATGCTTCTCGGCTCGGTCAGCCACGGTCTGCTGCACCACGCGCGGTGCCCCGTGGTCGTCGTGCCGCGCGAGCGTGACGACGACCACGACCAAGGTTGACTCCACTCATAGGCGAACCGGAGCGGCCTTCCCGCACCACCCATGATCCGCCCGGCCACCGCCCCATCGCCCGGGAGCGTGGCCGGGCCACCCGCGCGCACGCCTTCCCGCGTTTTTCGACCGCGAGCAGATCCCACAGATCGGCGAACAATCATGCACAACACCCCTCGGGCGAGTTCGGAATCCGGCCCGCCCGCGGACCACTCCTTCCTCGTACGCGGGTTGACGAAGGCGCAAGCAAGCGAGCGGCTTGCCAGGCACGGCCCCAATACCGTGCGACAGCCACGGCGGACACCGGTGTGGGCCCGGGTGGCGGCCCAATTGCGCGACCCCCTCATCCTGGTCCTGTTGGCCGCCGCCGTCCTGACCACGCTCACCGAGGATCTGGCGGACACGGTGGTCATCCTCCTCGTCGTCACGGTCAACACCGCCGTCGGCGTCATCCAGGAGATCCGCGCCGACCGTGCCGTCAGCGCGCTGTCCGACCTGTCCGCGCCGACCGTACGCGTGCTGCGCGACGGAGCCGAACACGAAGTCGCATCGGCGGACCTGGTACCCGGGGACGTGGTCCTGCTGGACGAGGGGGACATCGTGCCCGCCGACGCCGTCCTGTACGAGGCGTCGGCCCTCCTCGTGGACGAGGCGTCCCTGACCGGCGAATCCGTCCCTGTGGACAAGACCGCCCTCGACCCGAGCGTCGAGCCGATCGAGGACAATCTGCTTCAGGCGGGCACCGTCGTCATCCGGGGACGCGCCCTCGCCGAGGTCACGGCCACCGGCGCGACCAGCGCCCTGGGGCGCATCGCGGCCCTGATGCAAGACCGCCCCGGCCCGACACCGTTGCAACACAGGCTCGCCCAGCTCGGGCGCGTGCTCGCGGCCGTCGTCATCGGCCTGTGTCTGGTCGTGTTCGCCCTGGGCATGCTGCGCGGCCAACCCACCGAGTCGATGGCGGTCACCGCGATCAGCCTCGCGGTCGCCGCCGTCCCCGAGTCGCTGCCCGCCGTGGTCACCCTCGGTCTGGCCTTGGGCGCGCGACGGATGGCGGAGCACCATGCCATCGTCCGCAACCTGCCCGCCGTCGAGACACTCGGCTCGGTCACGGTGCTGGCCACGGACAAGACCGGCACCCTGACCGAGGGCCGCATGGTCGCCGAACGCCTGTGGACCCCACACGGCACGGCCGAACTCACCGGCACCGGCTACGCGCCCGAAGGCGAGATCCTCGTCGACGGACGGCCGATCGACGCGAAAGCGGCACCCGATGTGCGCGACCTGCTCATGGCCGCCGCTCTGTGCAACGATTCCACCCTCCTGACGCCGGGCTCGGACCCCGCCTGGTCGGCCCTCGGCGATCCGACGGAAGCGGCCCTGCTTGCCGCGGCCGGCAAGGCCGGACTCGACCGCGACACACTGCGCCGAGAACATCCGCGGGTCGCCGAGGCCCCGTTCGACAGCGACCGCAAGCGCATGACCACCGTGCACCAGGATGCCGACGGCCGGGTGTGGGCCGTGCTCAAGGGCGCCCCCGAGGTCGTCCTGGACCCGGGTTTCATCGCCGCGCCCCCGGAGTTCCTGCACCGGGCACGCTATGAGGCCGACCTCCTGGCCGCGGACGGCTACCGAGTCCTGGCCGTCGCCACGCGGCCCCTCGACGCCGTACCGAACCGCACCGAGGACGAGGAACGGAGCATGTCCCTCCTCGGCCTGGTCGCCATCAGGGACCCGCCCAAGGAGAGCGCCCGGCACACCATCACCGCATGCCACGAGGCCGGCATCACGCCCGTCATGATCACCGGCGACCATCCCGCCACCGCCCGGGCCATCGCCACTCGCCTGGGCATCCTCCACGATCGTGACGAAATGGTCCTGACCGGCACCGACCTGCGCGAGGACCCCCAACGGGATGTGACCACCGCACGCGTGTTCGCCCGAACCACCCCCGAACAGAAACTGACGATCATCCAGGCGTGGCACTCACGCGGTCACGTCACCGCGATGAACGGCGACGGGGTCAACGACGGCCCGGCCCTGCGCCGCGCCGACATCGGTGTGGCGATGGGCCGCCGCGGCACCGAAGTCGCGCGTCAGGCGGCCGACCTGGTCCTCGCCGACGACGAGATCGCGACCGTCGTCGCCGCCGTGGAAGAGGGCCGGCGCGTATACGACAACATCCGCCGCTTCCTCGTCTTCGGCCTTTCCGGCGGCGCGGCCGAGATCGCCGTCATGCTCCTCGGCCCCCTCGTCGGCCTGCCCCTGCCTCTGCTCGCCGCACAGATCCTGTGGATCAACCTGCTCACCCACGGCCTCACCGGCGTCGCCCTCGGCGCCGAACCGGCAGGCGCCGGCACCATGCGGCGTCCCCCGCGCCCGCCCGAGCAGAGCATCCTCGGCGACGGCCTGTGGCACCGGGTCCTGCGGCTCGGTCTGTGCGTCACCGCCGTCAGCCTCGCCGCCGGGACCTGGGGCGACCACACCGGGCGCGCCTGGCAAACCCTGCTGTTCCTGACCCTGCTCGGTGCCCAACTCGGCGTCGTCATCGGCCTGCGCGCCCACACGTTCACGCGGGCCAACCCGTTCCTGCCGATCGCGGTCCTCGCCTCCGCCGCGCTCGGCCTCGCCGGGGTGTACGTACCGGTACTGCGCGACATCCTCGGCACGGACGCGCTGCCCGTGAGCGACCTTCTGGTCGCCCTCGCGGGCGTGTTCGCCGGATTCGCCGCCGCCCGCGTCGACCGGCGGATCGCGGCGGGCGGCTCGCGCACGGGCAGCGGAGGGTGACACGCGGCTCTCGCCGGGCATTACGGACGTCAAGGAGCCACGAAATCCGATCCTGATCGACGATTGCGGGTGTCGTGGAGATCGCTCACGAGCGCGTCGCGGAAGAAGCGCCAGGAGGCACGACGGTCCGAGCGGGCCAGGACCCGGGCGTGCACGACCGAGCTGAGCGTCGAACCGTGGGCGGTGCGTGGCACGTAGTAGGCGACGGTCCGACGCATCAGTTCGTGCCCGGCGCGATAGCCGAGTCGGCGCAGCAGGTCACGCGTCTCCCGTGCGGAGAACAGGTAGTGGAGCATGAGGACGTCGGCCTGCTTGGACACCTTGTAGCGGTTGACGGTGTCGCCCTCGGCTTCGAGGATCCGGTCCAGTCGGCGGATGTTCGGGTAGCGGCGCCGGTAGCCGGCCCAGTCGAGTTCGTCCAGCCGTTCGTAGCCCGCGAATTGGCTGAAGACCCCGTCGTGGAAGGGCACATACGGCCGACGCTCGATCTCCTGCCAGCGGGCGAGTTCACCTCGGCCGAGATCGAGGCGCTCCAGGAGTTCGTCCCTTCGGTAGCCGGGGGGATTCGACGCCGGCGGACGGGCCCAGGAGCGAGCAGGTAGGTAGGTCCGCTCCACCGCCCATCGCTTCGGTATCGGAGTGAATCCCCTGGTCCCGGGGGCGCGTGCGGAGATTTCCAAGTCGATGCCGAGGGTGGCCGCGTGCTCTACGAGGTGTCGGCGATAGCCGCCGTCGACCCAGGCCTTGCGAGTCGCTTTGGTCCCCGGACGTGCACAGCCATTCGATGCCGGGCCGGCGAGCAAGGACACGAGGCGCACAGGGCTCCGCGCGTTATGCGGGTGGGGTCGTTCGGGCCGATGGGAGGGCTGGGGCGCGTCCGGGGGCCGATCATCCGGTGGCCTCGAGGGCGCTGAGGGCGGCGTCCAGACGGCGGGTGGCCTCCTCTGCGACCGACCGGAGGGCGGGCAGGCCGGTGAGAGTGACCATGACGCGGGGATCCAGGGCCTGAACGGCGGTGCGCTCGCCGTCGGTGCGGACTACGACGTTGCAGGGCAGGAGGAGGCCGACGGTGCGGTCGGCGTCCAGGGCTCGGCGGGCAAGCGGCGGGTTGCAGGCGCCGAGGATCAGGTAGTCCTCCATGTCGTGGCCGAGCTTGGCCTTCAGAGTGGCGGTGACGTCGATCTCGGTGAGGATGCCGAAACCCTGTGCGGCCAGGGCCTCACGGACGGCGGCGACGGTCCCGGCGAAGTCGGCATCGAGGTGGACTGTTCGGTCGTAGCGCATGGCGTCATCCCTTTTCGCTGGGTGCGAGGGGGCGGCGGACAGCCGCCCTGCGTTTCGCGGGGTCTCTCCATCACCAAAAATACCCCGGGGGGTACCGCGTTAGACTCGAGAATATACCCCCGGGGGTAAATATCAGCCGAAAGGACCAACCGCGTGTTCTTCATCGACACCATCGAAACCGAGGGACTCGGAAACCGCAGCTACCTGGCGGGCGGGGCGCGTACGGCCGTTGTCGTGGACCCGCCACGCGACGTGGAGCGGGTTCTGGTGGCCGGAGCCGCGCGTGGGGTGCGCATATCGCACGTGGTGGAGACCCACATCCACAACGACTACATCACCGGCGGCCTGGAGCTGGCTCGCATCACCGGCGCCGCCTACCTCGTGCCCGCCGCCGCCCGGGTCGGTTTCGCCCGCACACCGGTCGCCGACGGTGACACAGTGAGCGTGGACGGGGAGATCACCCTGCGGGCGATGGCCACACCCGGACACACCCCGCACCACACCTCCTACATCCTGCAAGAGCGGGGAACGGTGGCTGCGGTGTTCACCGGCGGGTCACTGCTGATCGGCTCGGTCGGTCGTCCGGACCTGGTCGAGCCGCGGCTGACCGAACAGCTGGCCCGCGCCCAGCACGCCTCTGCCCATCGGCTTGCCGACGAACTCCCCGACGAGACGCGGGTGCTCCCCACCCATGGGTTCGGGAGTTTTTGCTCCTCCTCCCAGGCCGAAGGGGAGGCCACCACCATCGGCAAGGAGAAGACGGGCAACGACGCCCTGGTCAAAGACGTCGACTCCTTCGTCGCCGCCCTGCTGGCCGGCTTGGAGGACGTGCCCGCCTATTACGCCCACATGGGCCCGGCCAACTCCGACGGACCGACCCCGGTGGACCTGACCGCACCCCCGCCGGCCGACCCCGCAGACATCGCCGAGCGCCTGGCCGCCGGGGAGTGGGTGGTGGACCTGCGCAACCGGATCGCGTTCGCCGAGGGCCACGTCGCGGGATCGTTCAACTTCGAGGTGGAGGGGAAGATCGCCACCTACCTCGCCTGGATTATCCCTTGGGGCAAGCCCGTCACCCTCCTCGCCGAGTCGCCCGCCCAGCTCGCCGCCGCCCAGCGCGAACTGGTCCGCGTCGGCATCGACCGTCCGGCAGCCGCCGCTACCGGCACCGTTCGCGACTGGCTACCGGACGGCCACACCCCGCGCTCCTTCAGCCGCGCCACCTTCGCCGACCTCGCCGCCCGAGAACCCGCCCCGGACGTGGTCCTCGATGTGCGCCGGGACTCCGAACGCGCCACGGGCTGGATCGAAGGTTCCGTACATATCCCAATCCACCACCTCCACCGCCGCTTGGCCGACGTACCGGCCGGAACAGTGTGGGTGCACTGTGCGGGCGGGATGCGCGCGGGCATCGCCGCCTCCCTGCTGGACGCCGCAGGCCGAGACGTCGTCGCCGTCGATGACGCCTTCGACGCCGCGACCGAAGCCGGCCTGCCCCTCGCCACCGGCACCTGAACCGCTCCCACCCGCGCCCCGAGAATTGGAAGGAAGCAAGGTGTTCCTCTTTCGCCGCGACCCCGCCCGTATCACCCCCGATCAAGCCCGCCGGTACACCATCAACGGCGACGCCGTCCTCCTCGACGTGCGCGAGCAGGACGAGTGGAACGCCGGTCACGCCCCCGACGCCGTGCATGTACCGCTCTCCCGACTGGTCACCGGCACGGACCTGCCCGCCGCAGCCGAGGGTCGACCGCTGGTGGTGATCTGCCGCTCCGGACATCGCTCCCATCAGGCCGCCAAGCTCCTGGTCGGGCGCGGAGCCGAGGCCGTCGACGTCAAGGGCGGTATGGGCGCTTGGGCCTCGGCCGGGCTGCCGGTCGTCGACGAACGCGGAAGCCGCGGCTGGATAGCGTGAGTGTCCTGCTCCTCGCTCTCGTCACCGGGGCCGTCATCGGCTTGGCCCTCGGGGCCCTCGGTGGCGGCGGCAGCGTCCTGGCCGTCCCCGCCCTGATCTACCTTCTCGGCTTCACCCCGGCCGCCGCCACCACCGCGTCGCTGATCATCGTCACCGCCACCTCCGCGACCGCCCTCTACACCCACGCCATCTCAGGCAACGTCCGTTGGAAGACCGGCGCACTGTTCGCGGCCGCCGGAATCGTGCCGGCAATCGTCGCGGCCACGCTCGCCGCCCGGCTGCCCCAGGCGATGCTCACCGCCGCGTTCGCCGCAATAGCGGCCCTCGCCGCCCTGAAGATGCTCAAGCCCGGCGACCGCGACCCGCAACCCAGACAGGTCAGACCGGCGCGGGCAGCCGGCGCGGGCGCCGGACTCGGCGCGGTCACCGGCTTCCTCGGAGTCGGCGGCGGCTTCCTCGCCGTTCCCGCCCTCGTCTCCATCCTCGGACTGCGTATGCGCGCCGCGGTCGGCACCAGCCTCCTGGTGATCACCGTCAACTCCCTCGCCGCGCTCGCCGCCCGGGCCGGCACCAGCACGCCCGTGCGCTGGGCGGTCATCGCCCCCTTCGTCGGCACCGCGATCCTCGGAGCCTGGGACGGCAAACGCCTCGCCGCCAAAATCTCCGGTCCCGCCCTTCAGCGAATCTTCGCGATCGTGCTCCTGGTCGTGGCTGCCCTCATGCTCGCCGACGCCTTCCACTGACCCTTCCCACGTGCGTACCGCCAACCGGGAACCACCGACAACAAGGACGGAACATCGCCTCATGAATGCCCCCCGCACCCTCGACACCGACCAGACCCGCACCCACCTGCACGAACTGATTTCCTGGACGTCCGTACCCCCGGCGAATGTGCCACCGGTCACCTCCCCGGCGCCCTCAACATCCCTCTCGACCACCTCGAACGGGCTCTCCCGGACATCCGCGACGCTGCCCAACGCCGCGATGTCCTCATCGTCTGCGACTCCGGCGCCCGCTCCGAGAACGCCCGCGAAACCCTCGCCGACAACGGCATCCCCGCCTCCGCCCTCGCCGGAGGAACCGAAGCCTGAGCAGCGGTCGGCCACGCCCTCCACCACCCCAACGATGCCCGGCGCACTGCGTGGAGCATGGAGCGCCAGGTCCGCCTCACCGCCGGCGCCGTCGTCCTGACCGGCCTTGCCCTCGGCCGGCTGCGCCCGGCCTTCCGCCTCGCCTCGGTGGGCATCGCCGGCGGCTTGGTCGTCTCCGCCCTCACCAATACCTGCACAATGGCCGCCCTCCTCGCCAAGCTCCCCCACAACCTCCCCCACCAGGACGACTTCGCCGCGCCCTCGCCGCCCTTCGCAACCACTGACATCACCCGTTCAGATACCCCCTGGGGTACCATGAATCGAGAGCACACAATGCCAGGAGGCAACCGGTGAAAGTCGACGACGATGCAGTCAACGCAGTCCTCAACCGCTTGCGCCGAGCCCAGGGACAACTCGCCGGCGTCATCGCCATGATCGAAGCCGGTCGGGACTGCAAGGACGTCGTCACCCAACTCGCCGCCGTCTCGAAGGCCCTGGACCGCGCGGGCTTCAAAATCGTCGCCAGCGGCATGCGCCAGTGCATGACCAACACCGACGAGAGACAGGCTCCCATGTCCGAGGAAGAGCTTGAAAGGCTCTTCCTTGCCCTCGCCTGACGCACGACCTCGGAACGGCCCGGCCGCCACCGCGAGCCGGGCGGGGCCGGGCCGGGCCGTCCATGTGTCCACCTGTCATGTCACCGCGCCGCGCGTCGAGACGGCGTCCGTAACGGGTACTGCGGACAAGATCTTGGCGATGTCGGGTCACCCGGGCGCCGAGGGGTCCCTCCGGGGCGGTGTCGGGTGCCCAGGTGCGCGCCTGGCCCGGCAGACATCGGATCCCTCGCGGCTCGCCACAGCGGTCGCCGGACGACGCACGCGAGGTCGTGGCCGGTGTGGATCTACCGTGATACGGGCCTGACCAGTTCCCGTGCGATTCCGACGGCCCAGTCGTCGATCTCGGCCCAGTTCCGGAAATCTCCGAAACGGCCGCCGCATGCCCATAGCAGCGGGCGCGACAGTGCGGGAATGTGCTCGTGTTTCAGGGCTCCTGCGAACGAGTGCACGTCCTGGGGGTGGACCACCGCGTGGTCCCTCGCGACCGCCGGGGACTCCTTCACGTGCGCCGCGAGCCAGTGGCCCCGCCGCCCGCGGAGGGACGAAGCGAGGCTCACGTTGAACAGCCACACGCGACGCCTCGCAAGCTCGCGTGCGTGACGATGGAGGAACTCGGCCGCGTCCGGCAGCCAGTCGCCATTGTGGATCGCGCTACCGATCACCACCACGTCGTACCGCGAAGTCTGCGGGGCATCGGCAGCAGGCCGGAGATCGACCCGGTGGCCCGCTTCGACGAACCGTGCGGCAATGCGCTCGGCGACCGACCGGGTCGACCCGTGGCAGGTCGCATAGGCGACAAGGATGTCCATGGTCCGCCTCCTGAGGAATCGAACCCGCCGGATGTTGACGGATGTCGCGGGAAGCACAGGATTGCTCGCAAGGTCCGACGGGGGGCATCCGCCTGTTCCGCGACACCCGAGTGCGAAGCGGGGCAGCGGTTTCCGGGCGACCGGTCCGGTGGACGAGGTCCAAACAGAGTTCGTGCCGTGGCGGGCACGTCGCAGATTTCCGGGACGTCCGGGCCGGCGCGGTCATTGCGGGCATCGCCTCGCCCCCGCAGTCCGGTGACGGCGTTGGTGCGCGGCCACGCTTCCGCGTGCGTGCGCACCGCTGTAACGCCGTTGCGGTCGTCCGTGGCTCCTTCGCTCGGGTACGTCCGATGCCGGTGTCTCACGGGCCGCCGGCGGAACTTGGTGCATCGTCGGTCCGGTAGGCGATGTGCTCGACGACCGAGACCACGCCGTCCACGCTCCGGCACAGCCGCTCGATGACAGGGATCAGGCTCTTGAACTCGACGGATCCACCGAGGGTGACCTGACCCTCGTCAACCTCGACCGTCACCTGCGAGGGCGCGAGGCGCAGTGTTTGCCGCAGCACCTCCTGATCGATCTCCTCCCGGATGGCGTCGTCACCTCGCAGGAAGATGCGCAGCAGGTCACCACGACTGACGATGCCCTGCAGCCTGTCCGCCTCGTCCACGACGGGCAACCGCTTGATGTTCTGGACTGCCATGAGGCGAGCCGCCTCGACCACGGTCCAGTCCGGACGCGCGCACACCGCGGGAGCCGACATCAGTTCCTCGGCCCGAACCCCTTCTGCCTTGGCCCGCTCCCAGGCCTCCAGGTCCGGAATCGGACTCACGCCGGACAGGTCGACCCGGGCGGTGGACTTGCGCAACAGATCGGCTTCGGACACCACACCCATGGGGCGGCCCAACTCGTCCACCACGGGCACTGCGGTGACATCGTTGTCCGTCAACAGTTGGACGATCTCCCTGAAAGGCATGTCCCGCCGCGCCCGGACAACCTCTTTGGTCATACATTCCGCAACCGTTCGGTGGTACATGTCGCCTCTCCCATCCGGGGTGTGACAGTCGGTCGTCGTCACGTTTCGGGTGTACCGAGCCGCTCCTGCGACAGCTCCCGGCAATTTTCGGGATCAGGCCACGCGCCGACCGCCTGCTCCCTCACCTCAGCCCCCGGGGCGACACGTTTTCCTGCCACATCATCAGTGTTCCCCATCGGCGCCGGGTCGGGCACCGAATGCCCCAGGCCCGGACGGCGAGCAGCACTTGATGTGGAACCTTGGGGAGGAGGCGACGGAAGAGAGGACGGCGTCGTGAAGTTCCGAAGCGGCGCCGCCCATTGGTCGGGGTGCAGATGGAGCGAAGTCCGGCATCGGATCCGTGCACTGCGCAGGCACTGGATTCCACGACTGACCGAAGAACTCGCGGCAGCCGACCTGGCACTCGAGCAGTCGGACCACGAGGACCTGATCCGGCGCCGATGTGCCGCCGGCATGCCGGACGGGGCGACGACGCCGTAGTCCTGAGCCACGTCGACAAAAAGCTTGTCGACCCCTATGTCATCGACGCGTCACCGGCCGAAGCATCGCCTCGGGTTTCTCGACGTGCGTTTCGGGGCCGGGGAAGAACAGTGACTCGTGGTCGTCCTCGGTCCAGCGCACCATGTAGGGCGGAGTGCCGTCCGTGTGATCCACCCGGATCACCAGGCCGACACGTCGGGGCTCACCCACGCGCGGAGACTCGACTACCACCCAGTCGCCTACCTGTGCCTTCATGATGCCGCTCCCTTGTGGGTTTCCCGAGACCACGGCGGTGGCAGAACTCCGCTGATCCGCCGACCTCAGGATGCCGTCCCTGGACCGCTCGCGTACAGGGCCGTTCGGCCCTGTGAGCTGCCTGCATCCGCGTTTTGGAATCGCGAAACACCGGCACCGGGTCCACCTCCGGGCGCTGCCGGTGTGCCGCACGACAACGGGTCTTCGACAACGAACGCGACTGTAAACAGCAAACACTGTTGGAGGTCTACGTCGTCAAGGCCGACGCCGACACCATGACCAAGGCACCCGACAGCGCCTGTTGCACACCCGTGGCCGACGACGACGTCCCGGTCGCGGTCGGCGTGGACGAACGGGCCGGATCCGGCTGCTGCGGCTGAGGATCGAATGGACGGGCTCGGCCGGTGCGCCGAGCCCGCCCTTCGGCATGCTCCCTCATGCGGAACGCGTTCCCTCGCGGCTTCGGGCTCTGCCGGTCCTGCCAGTCGACGCGATTCCGGCAGCGTGCGGGACCGGCTACGTTTCCACGGAACCGCCTTCTCTGTGTGGGGGAACGACGTAGATCAGACGGTCGAGGACGAGCAGTGGTCGGCTCGTGCGCCCGGGGAGATCCGAGGACAGGGTCAGGGAGACAGACCAGGAGGCACCGTTCGGGTTGGGGTGCACGGAGTCCTTCCAGGCGCCGGCGGCGGTCGCGACCGCTGTCGCGATCTCCGGCGCGAGCGGCTGGTGCGGGTACAGCCCGACCGGCCACCAACTGCGGATCTCACCCACCAGATCGTGACCGTAGGCGAGTTGGACGGTGACAGGCGGACCGGTCGCCGTGCCGAACAGCTCGGCCAGCGCAGCGGTCAGCGCGACGTCGAGATCCGCGCCGACGAGCGTCAACGGCTGTGCCACCGCGAGTATCGGCGTGGCGATGTCGGGAGCGGTGATCGGCGCCGTGCGCATCACGAACGCGGAGTCCGTGGTGATCCCATCGATCAGGTGCTCGTTGCGGTGCACGACCAGGCTCGCCTGGCCGTTCTGAATCGTGGCCACATTCAAGCCGGGCCACCCGATCCGCAGGGTGGGCGTGCCGTCACTGTGGAGCGGATCCGGCGGAAGGTAGCGGAGCCGGCCGTCGCGGGGCCCCTGCGGATCCGGGCGCAGCGCGATGAAGCTGCCGTCCGCAGCGCGCCAGGCGACGTCGGGCCAGGCGCCGCTCGGCGACGGTTGCGGCCGGTCGTCGAGCGCGAGTGTCACGGCCACGACCGCGGGCTCGGTCTCGGCGCCGTCGTCCGGCAGTTGTCGGCTGAGCTTGACCCGGAAGCGGTACGTCTGCGCGCTCGCGCACTCGTCGGCGAGCGCGGTCGTGGGCGGCGACCAGTGCTGTTCCCACGCGGTCGTGATCGGGGTGATCAACTCGACGGCGCTGTGCGCGATGTGATCGCGCACGTCGGCGCCGAGGGCGGGGGTGGTCTGCGCGTACGCCCCCATCGAGTCGCGGACGCGGTCGGCGAGCGCGGCGTAGCACCAAAGGGCGGCGGCAAGGTCGCTCGCGACGTTCGTGGCCTTGACGGTGGGGGCCTCGGGGACGTTGAAGCTCACGGTCACCAGTACCTCGTCCTGTGCCGCGTGCTCGTGGGAGTAGGTGAGCGCGAACGTCCACAGGGCGGCGGCGGTGAGCGGCGGCGGGGTCTCGGAAGACGTCGGGGAGGCGGTCTGAGCGATGATCAGCGGCAGACTCGGCTGCAGGCGCAGGGGGATCGGGAGCTTGAGGGAGCCCAGGTCCCCCTGGATGACGCCGGTCGTGTAGGCACCGGCGAGCGGCCGCACGAACGTGAGCCATCGCCCCGCCCGTCCGTCGTCGGTGGACGTCAAGGTGGGCATGTCCTGCTCGAGAGAGTCGACGACGTAGCCGAGCGCGCGGGTGTCGATCTCCTGGCAGTGCGGTGGGTCGGCGATCGTCACGAGGAAGGTCGCGAACGAACCGGTGGGCCCCAGTGCGGTGGGCGCCTCGGTGAACGTGACATCGGTGCCTGCCGGGTCGGTGCCCGCTCGCGGAGCGCCGTGCAGCCGAGCGGTCGGCTGCGGCGGGTCCGGGTAGGGCGAGACAGCGGTGGTGTCGTACTGCACCGCGAGCGCGATGTCGTACGCGCCGGCGAGGCTCGTGTCACATACGCGGGTGAGTTGCCGAGCGGCGGCCTCCGCGCCGGCGACCGAGTCGCCGACGTCCGTGCCGACGAGTACCGGGGCGAGTCCGGCGGACATCGCCCGGCCGAGACGCCGGCGCAGCGCCAGCAGCGATTTCAGGTCGTCTCTGGACGCGGCGTGCGCGTACATGCCGCAGGAGTACACCGCGGATACGAACAGGTCGAGGTCGGCGAGCAGCCGCCGGGCCCAAGGCTCGACATCGACTCCGCCGAAGCTCGCCGGCACCGTCCCGGACAACTCGCCGGTTTCGGTCAGGACCGGCACCGGTACGCCGGTGCGGCTCTGCGGGTCCGGATACAGCGGGCGCAGCGCGAGGCATCGCGGCGCCTTCTCGGACCTGCCGGGATAGGCGACAGGTGCCTTGAGTTCGACCGAGGAGATCCCCTGGGGACCGAAGTCGACGGCCCACAGTTCCGGCGCCTCGCCGGTCGCGTTCGTGGTCGCCAGGCGCAGGTTCGGAAGCGCGGTCCGGCACTCGTGGATGAACGTGTCGAGAGTTCGCGGCTGTCCGTCCAAGGAGTCGCATGGGGCAGGCACGACCGCGTCCGCACGCTCGACCGGGCCGTCGTTGCCCGGCGTCGTCAGCGCGGGGTCGATCACCGCGGGGTCGCGCTGGAGTCGAAGCGCGCAGGTGAACGGGAAGGCGGGTGCCGCGAACGGACCGACGGCGGCACCGAGATTGGCCGATACGGTCGCCGGTGGCGGCGGCAGCAGCGCGCGGGCGCCGCCGCGGTACAGGGCGACGTGGCCGGTCACCGCCCGCAACCCCGAGATGTCGACGGCGACGCCGCGCGCGGAGAAGCGGGACAGGACGGCGTTCAGGGTGTCCTGCGCGACGGTGACCTCGCTCTCCCCGCCCGGTTCGGTCAGCGTCACGCCCTGCGCGAGGACGCCGACGAGCGCCGCGTTGGCCTGCGCGAAGGACACCGGGTCGACCCCGTAGGCGGCGGCGACGTCGGCGGCGCTCATCGTCGCCGACGGGGCGCCGGTCTTCGGCCGCAGTGATGCGGCCGGGCAGACGAGTAGGCCGCCGACCGCGAGGAGGCCGGCGACGCCGGCGATCGCGGCGACGACGGCGGCGAAGTCGATCCGGCTACTCTGCGTGCTCAGGCGTTGGTAGACCGTATCGAGCGTGTCGGTGGCGGTGGTCGTGGTCGAGTAGGCCCGATCGTCGATCGCAACGGTAACGGTCCGGCCCGCGACGAGGGTCGCCGGCATGTGACGGTTGGTCCGCGCGAGCGACAGCCCGTCGGTGCCGAACTGGGCCGCCAGGATCGTCAGCGTGTCGTCGGCGAGGACCGCGTACGGGATGCTGACGCCTGTGCTCGGAAGCACGACGGCGCCGGGGATCACCAGCGCGTGCGCGGCCGACAGCGTCAGTGCGGTGTTGGCGGCGAGCAGCGCACCCGGGGTGGTGGCGAGACTCATCGCGACCTGGGACAAGGACTCGGGGTTGCTCGGCACGAGCGGGGCCGGGCTCCACTCCCCCAGCGTCAGCGCCGTCCCCGGCGGGTAGGGACCCCGAACGTCGACGTTGAGGGCGGCGACTTGGTCGATCCGGCCGCCCGCGAGCGAGGCGAGCGTGCTGCTCTCGCCCGCGACCACGTGGGTCGTCCGTAGTCCGGAGCCCGGCGCGAGGATCCCCGGTCTGTCGCTGTTCGCTGCCGCGATCTCGCCGATCGTCGCCTCGAATCCGGCACGCTCGAACTCGCCCCGAACATCGGTGAAGGATGCGCCCTGTGCGCCGACGACCACCGTGTGGCCGAGCGCCGAAAGGGTGAACCCGGGGGTGAGCGCGCGCGCGTCGGCGTTGTCGAGCGCGAGTAGGACGGGGCTCGTCGAGTGCTGCCCGGCGATGTCGGCGAGCGTCAGCCGGGCGGCATCGGCGCCCACGGTGAACGCGGTGTCCGGGACCGCGAGGACCGTGCCGGGAGTCAGCGTCGGTCCGTTCGCGTTGGCCGCTGCGGCGAGCAGCGCCGCGGGGGTCGGGCGCGGCGAGCCCGACGGCACGCGGGCAATGATCGAGGTGGCGCTGTCGCCGAGTCGCACGGTGGCGGTCGCGGTGACGGCGAGCTGCCGGCCGGCGGTCACCAGTGAGTTCAGCGCCGCGCCCGCGTTCACCGCGGCAATCGACTCGGCGCTCGTGCCGAAGCTTGTGATCACCTCCGCGAGCGTGTCGACGCCGGTCGCCGACGCCGGCTCCAGCGCCGCGGCGGCGGTCGCGAACAGGTGCCCCGCGGCGGCGTAGCGGACGAGCGGCGCGGTTCCCTCACTCAGCGGCATGGCCATCGCGCCCGTGTCCGCGCCGGTCGCGAGGGGGGAGAGGATCGAGCCGCTCAGTGTGGGCTGGACGAGCTGTAGGTAGGCCCGGGCGAAGCGGATCGCGTGGCCCGCCGCCGTGTCGGCCGCCGGACCGGGCGTGCCGCCGGGACCGGGCAGGGCCGCCGCCGGCTGGGGGCGCACGGTGATCGAGGCGATCACGTCGGCCGCCGGCCGCGCGACGCTCCAGGTGGCGGTCGTCGCCGGCCACGAGCGCAGCCCGATGAGCGGGTCCGTGTAGCCCATCCGCACGGTCACCTGCTTGCCGAACGGCTCCGCGGAGACGTTTCCGAGCACGTCCTGGAAGCCGACTCCGAAGGTCGCGTCGGCAAGCGCGTCGGCGGCGCCGAAGCCTCGATACGGATCGCTCGCGGGCGGCGGAAGCCCGGGCACGTCGGGAGCGACCGACGGCGGGCCGAACGATGCCACCGGCACGACCTGCTCGTAGCGCCACAGGGCAACCGGATTCGTCGGGGAATCCGTCAAAGGTTCGCCCAGGGCTCGTGCGGCGCGGGCCTGCCGGTGGCGGACCCACAGCGGCAGCCGCAGGCCGTCCTCGCGCAGTGGCGGCAGCGGCGGCGCGGTGCGTGCGGTGCTGTAGGCGCCCGACAGGCTGCTCGTCACAAGACTGAAGCGTTGGGCGAGGCGGGCCTGGGCCTGGCCGGGCGGAGTCGGGGCGGAGTCGGGGGACGGTGGGCGGGGGATCGTCAGGGTGATCCCGGCCGCGCCGGGCGGGACGACCGCCTGGCGAACCAGCTCGGCGGGGAAGCGTCCGACGTCGTGGGCCTCGAGGTAGAGCGCGTGCCGGGTGGCGTCGAGCCCCGGCCCGACCAGGGCGCAGTTGTCGGTCTTCAGCAACGCGCGGCCCTCGGGTGCGGCGGCCTGTTGCCGGCACGAGATGGCGATGACCCACAGCGTGAGCGTGCCGTCCTGGGTGATCGCCCCGGGCGGGAGGTCGTCGCCCTGCACGGTCACCAGGTGCAGGAAGGTACCGCGCTGGGCGCCCGATCCCTGCCACAGCAGGGTGAGAAAGTCGGCCGGTTCGGACAGGCTCGCGGTCAGCGGGGCGGGCGGGCCGGCCGGTGACGTGTCGGTCGCCAGGTCGGTGCGGATCAGGAACGTCGCCTGTGGGTCGAGGGCCGGCACGGCCAAGCCGGTCGGGTCGGCGGCGCCCGGGACCGGCGCGATCGCCAGCGCCACGTGGGTCTGCGGCGAGAACATTCCCGCAGTATCGCCGCCCGGCGTCGGCAGCAGGTCGCGGTCGGCCCCCTCGGCCTCGAGCAACTCGTAGACGTTCGTGAGCCCCGGCACGCGACGCGCCGACAGCGCGATTCGGGTCGCGAACGTCGAGTCCGGGATCGCCGTGTGCGTGGAGACGTCGGTGGCCGTGTGCGGGGCGGCGAACAGGTCGAACGGCGTCGTGTCCCCGGCACGGGCCTTGGCGAGCACCGTGGCCGGGAACGGCCACAGCGTCGGGTTGCCGCCCGCGCTGTCGGACGCGCCCGGGATCGGCAGCACCGAGGCGCTCTGCAATTCGACGCGGTGGTCGAGGCCGTAGGTCCGTGGCATCTCGCCCACGACCGGGATCGGGTCGGGACCGCTTTCGGGGGTGATCGTCAGACGTGATTCCGGGTAGTGGGCGGCGAGTTCGGTGTTCGTCCACGAGTAGTCGATTGTTCCCACGCCGCGTTCGGCGTCGAGCACGAGCCAATCGAGGTCGGGGTCGCTCGGGTCGGTCTTGGTCACGGTCGCGTCGAGCGAGCCGGCGCCGTCGAGCGGCGGCGCCGGAAGCTGCTGGCCGCTCAGCTCGGCGAGTGCGGTGAGCGGCCCCGTACCGCGGACGTGACCCCGCACGGTCGTGGGTTCCGGCAACCGGACTCCCTGCAGCAGCGACCGCGACACCTGGTGCGAGATGTCGCTCAGCCGGGTGCCGCCGCACGTCTCGGCAACGAGTGTCTCGATCGACTGCGCGGGCAGTTGCGAGAGCTTCAGCGGTGTGCCGGCCGCGAACAGGTCCCGCGCCCCGGTGACCTCGGCACGACTCCCGAGCTCGGCGACGGTCAGGCCGGCTGCGGCGGCGATCGCGGCGAGGGTCGGATAGGCGGTGCCGGCCGTGAACGGCAGCGAGGAGATCGTCAGCACCGACAGCGGATCGAACACCGGCGCTGCGGCGAGCCACCCGACGAGCGTCGTGGAGGTGGTGATCAGGCGGGTGGCCAGCGAGTCGAGTGTCTCCCCCGGAAGCACGGCGACCGGACGGGCGGGGACGGTGATCCCGTTCTCGGGCGTGACCACCACCTCGGCTCGGAACCGGGTCCAGCGTGGATCGTCGTAGGCGCTCGGCGATTGCGCGAGCGAGAGCGCGGCGCCGATCCGCAGCAGCGTGTCGCCGGTGACCGTGATGTACGTGGTCCCGGTCGTGTGCGTCGGCCCGTCCGGGACCTCCAGGGTCAACCCTTTGGGCAGCGGCTCGCCAAGCGGCAACTCCCTGAGCCGGTCGACGTTCAGGTCGGCGATCCTCTGCGCGTACCATCCGCTCGACGGCGCGCCGACGTCGACGAAGTAGCGCACGTAGACGATCCCGGCGACCAGGTCGAGGTTCGTCAGGCCCGGCAGCGGTGCGGATCGAGCCGGTACCGCCACCAGGGCGCCCGCCAGCAGCACCCGCCTGTCCGACAGCGCGGCGTCGGCGATCAGGCGGGTCGGGTCGGCGGCGCCGTACAGCCGCGTCGAGATCGTGTCCAGTGAGTCCAGCGCGCGTACCTGGACACGCACGTCCTTGACGTCGACGACCGCGCCGGTCGCGAGTGCCACATCGGCGTTCTCGATCGCCAGTGTGGCGCCGGTGACGCCGACGGTCACCTCCAGCCGGTCGCCCGGGGCAAGGGTCGGCAACCGGTCCGCGAGTCCCGGGTTGCATGCCGCCAGCTCGGCAACTGTCGCGCCGAGACAGGCGGCGACCGCGGCGACCGTGTCGCCGGGACGAACGACATAGGTGACGGTGTCGCGCGGCAGCAGCCGATCGTCGGCGGCGAGCGCGTCGAGTGACCCGTCGGCCATCGGCACGGTGCGGTCGACGAGCGTGCCGGCGGCCTGGCGGACCGCCTCGCGGGTGACCATCAGGCACCAGTCGCAGAAGACGCTCGAGGCGATCGACCGGTACTCGGTCGGGTCGTCGTCGGTGGGCTCGGGCCCCGGTTGGCCGGTAACCGGTGAGAAGTCGCTCATATAGGCGCTCGCGTCCCGGAAGTAGAGCGGTCCGGTCCTGTTGTGGAGCGTCAGGTCACGCCGACCTCCGGGGGTCAGGGTGATCGTCACGAACGGCGGTACGGGCAACGCCATCGCGCCGACCGTCGGGACGCCGGTGGCACCGCTGACGTTCAAGACGATGTTGCTCTTGAAGAACGTCTTCAGCGGAGCCGGCGAGAACGGGGTCTTCGTCCACTCCGGGTCGGCGAGTCGAGTCTCGAGCCAGGTGAGGCTGCCGGCGGTCACCTTGCCCGACTCGTTGCCGGGCGTCGTCGCCAGCGCCCGGCGCAGCAGCGCCTCGATCAGGACTGCCGCGGGCGGCGGGTCGTCGAGGGTCGACTCGGGTGCGGTGGCGGCGCGCGCGGTGCGGGCGTCGGCCCGAGAACCGTCCGCGGCGAACAGCGAGAACGCGACTCGCCAATCGGGGCTCGGCTCTTCGCTCGGCGGCGGGGAGGTGCCGTCGGCCCATCGCAGCGGGGGGCCGGCGATCGTGAACACCGGCAGCAGATAGGCGGCGACCGTCCTCGGCGCCTCGAAGACCCGCGTCGCCTGCTCCCAGAGCGCGTCCGCGACCCGTCCCTCGGTCAGCGCCACCGCGGCCGCGTGCTGAACGGCCGCCAGCCGCTCCGGGGCCCGACGCAGCGGCGCCTGCGTCGGCTGCCCGGCGGCAAGCGCCCATGGCGGCTGCGCGTCGGAACCGATCCGGAAGCCGGCGCTGTACCGGACGCTGAACGAGAACGAGATGGAGAGGCCGAGGATCTCGATCTCGGCCTCGGCCTCGACACTGACCTCGAGCGCGAAGATCGTCGCGCGGTATGCCTCGAACGTCACGCCGGCCTGGGCATGCGCCTCGATCGATACGAACGCCTTGACGACCGCGAAGTCGACCTCGCCGTACAGCCGGCCGTGAATCGCGGCGACACCTTGGGCGTAGTGGTAGCGGGCCGAGTTCGTGCCGCCCTCGGCCTGGTACCAGGCGAGCACGCCCTGGAAGATCACCTCGACCTCGACGTAGATCCCACCCGAGAGCGGGCCGATGGCGATGTCCTTGCCGACCCCGATCGCCAGCCCGAGCCCGAGCTCCAGCACCGGCGAGAACGTGCCACCGACGATCGCGGGCACACGAGTGGAGGTAGCTCCGTCCAGGACGCCGAAGTAGACCCCGCCGCGGCCGATGAACGGGAACACCTCGACCGCGAAGGAGCGCTCGAAACTGCGGTTGTGGGGAAAGCCGAGGTCGATCAGGAAGTTGCCGTTGGTGTAGATCTCGACGACGGCGACCCCGAGCGTGATCGACACCGCGCCGAGTTCGATGTGGCGGAACGCCTCGGGCAGGGACAACTCGGCCCGGAACATCCCGACTCCGCCGGCGAGCCGCTTGTACAGGATCTCGAACTTCAGCCCCGCGAGCGGCCCGGCGCGCTCACCGCGAAGCGCGATGGAGAGGCCGTAGACGTTCGGGTCGCTGAACACGAGCGCGAGGTCGACGGTATCCATCACCGAGATGTCCAGCGCCGTGAGCCAACCACTCGCGGGGTCGAAGACCATCGGTCCGCCCGCCACCGGGTCGACATCCCCGCCTGGGCGCGGCTGCATGTCGGCGCTCAACCGCTTGATCGCCTCGGTGACCGTGGTCGGTGGTGAGGAGAGTCGAATCCGCTGGCCGAGAGCCAGGTAGCGCAGATCGAGCAGTTGCTTGCCCTTACCCGGGACGTCGGGCGGCGGGTCGTGCACGACATCCCAGCGCAGTGCGTCCGGCCCCCGGTACGGTCGGCCGAGCAGGTCGCCGGAGACTTCCAGCTCGACACTGTTCTCGCCGTCCGGGCGGTAGTGGTAGCGGACGCCGACGGATTCCAGATGAAGCAGGACCAGGTCCGCATGGACCGCGTAGCTCAGCTCGATCAGCGACTCGGTCGGGTCGATCGTCAGCGTGAAGCATGAGAGGTCGATCGCGAGCAACTCGTCCCACGGCGGGTCGAGGCGGAAGTCGAGCGTCGGCGCCGCCAAGCGGACGAGCTGCTCGATGATCTCGCCGAGCGTGATGCCGCCGAGCTGCAGGGCGATCAGGCGGTGGCACGGGTACGCGTCGTGCGCCTCACGCCAGGAGATGGTCGCCAGCAGCCACAACTCCCCGAGGTGGACCGCGAGTGCGTAGCTCGGCTCGGGGATCCCGATGTCGCCGGACAATTCGACCGCGAGCCGGTTGATCCGAAGGCTCGCCTTGGCCCTACCGGTGGGGGTGGCCCTCGCCGTGGCCACCGCCAGTTCGATCTCCGCCCCGGCCGCGACTTGGACGGTCGTGTCCAGCAGCGACACGGGAAACCGCGCGGCCAGCGCGCCGGCCAGCGACCACGACCAGGTGGTGTCGCCTGTGTCGATCCGTCCCTCCAGTCGCTCGACCGTGAGCGCTTGGAACTCCTCGGGCGCGGTGCCGACGAAGGCCGCGATCAGGTCGCCGACAGTCGGCTCGTAACCCGGCTCCAGGCCGCCGGAGAACACCCAGCCAGGGCTCGGTCCGGATGGCAGCTCGGCGTCGAGCGCCAACACCGCGATGTCGTCGTCCATCCGGCTTCGGAGCGCGAGCCGGCCGCCGATCCCAGCGGAGATGTGCGACTGGCGTGCCTCGACATGGAAGCGCAGCTCGGTCAGCGACAGGTTGTCGAAGAACGGCAGTTGCCAGTCCGTGGTGATCGTCGCCTCGGCGCCGTAGGTCTGGCCCGAGGGGTCGGCGAGCATGCTCAGCTCGGTGATCTGCATCCCGTTCGGAACGGCGAGCTGTTCCGTGCGGCCGAGCAGCGTCCGGAGCGCGGTGGCGACATCGATCGGGGTGTCCTCGCGCAGGCTTCCGGTGAGCACGAAGTGCGGCAGGGTCGCCGCGAGGTCGAGCGTGGGCGGGTTCTCGCCGGTACCGAAGGCGATCGAACCGAACACGCTGCCGGAGACGACGGGCGTCAACCCGCCGTCTTCTTCGCATCGGATCCGCGCCAGCACCCAGCGGGTGCCGACGTCGATGAGTCGCAGGCCCGGGACGGGTGGCCGCCACGGCTCCGGCGATTCGATCGTGATCGCGAGCGTCCGCAACTCGTCGGGGATCGGCGAGCCCTCTTGACAGCGCATGACCGCCTCGACCTCGGTCAGGCGGAAGGTGTCGAACCCGGACAGTCCCGGAGGGACTACCAGCGACCCGACCGGCATGTCGAACAGCGAGGCGATCGCTGCCAGCCCGCCGCTCATTGGCGGGCCGTGCTCGATCTGGGCACTCAGCACCCAGTTCGTGCTCGAGACACGCAGCGGCGCCGTCAGGTGCACCGTGATCGTGTCGGTCAGGGACACGGTGCCGATGAGGTCGAGTTCGCTGAAGGACTCACGCTGCGCGACCTGGGGGTCGAGCCCGGTGACCGCCCGCAAACCGATGCCGAGTTCGCGGACCGCCGACAGTCCCGACAGGTCGAGGCGCGAGCCGGACGCGATACCGCGCAGATCGAGGCTGATCGGTTGGCCGGCGTCTGCCCCGAGCACGAGGTCACCGTCGAGGTCCAGTGGCCACGGGGACAACCACTCGGCATACGCCGCCAGCGGCCCGCTCGGCTGCAACTGCCCGCGCAGACGCAGCGTACCGCTGCCGCTGCGCGCGACGAACGTGGCTCCTCGCACGGCGACTTGGGCCAGCACCGAGCCGGCCCAGGTCAGTCCGGGGCCGTCGGTTCGTGCCTCCAGCGTCGGCGGCAGCGTCGGGAAGGTGGTCGCGAAGGTCCAGTCCGGCGTGGTGATCGCGAGTGCGAGTTCGAACTCGATGCTCGTGCTCGGGGCGGTGACCGACAGTGTCGCGGCGATCGGGATCGGTGGGAGCGTCGCGCCGGCAAGTCCGTACTGCCCGCTTCCGGTGAGCGTGAGGGCGTCGCGTGTGCGACTGATCGCCGCCGCCGTGAGCGGGTACGGCCCGGCGATGCGCAGCGCGGCGAGCATCCCGCTCAGAGATGCCAACGCCGGGTTTCGGGAAGCGACGAAGAGATCGATCGTCTGGTTCGGGGCCGCGCCCTGAAGGCTTGCCAGCAGAGCGGCGTAGACGTCCTCAAGCGGTGAGTCGAAGACCGTGGGCACGCTCATGGGAGTTGTCGCAGCCGGGACGGCGGGGGTGGCGGGGACGGGGGTTCGTAGTCGGGTGGCTCCGGCTCCGGCTCCGGCAAGGGGCCGGACGAGGACTCGGCGGGGCCGCCGTCGGTCGGCGGAGCGGAAGGAACGACAACGAACCCCTCGGAAGGCAGCGGTCCGTGCACCGCCTCGACCGCCGCCCAGTACTCGGCGTTCGCGCTGGTGCGCTCGCGCACGACCTCCAGCGCGGTGGTGCCGTCTTGCCTGACGATGAAGCCCCACGAGATCGCGCGCGGCGGTGGGGGCTTGAACGCGCTTTCCCCATCCTCGCGTGCCTCCCATGGGAAGGCGATCGGGATCGGTGTGTGGGGAACTTCAGCGAAGTAGTCGGTCGTGTACACGTTCTCTGTGGTGCGGACCGTGTACCAGCTCTCGGACGGCGGCCAACCGGCGCCGGCCGGCTTGGCCTTGCTCGATGACACGGTCAGTGACCGCTCGGGGAAATAGGCGGTGTAGAAGTGCTGGTGGCTCGCCTCCAGCGCTGGGTCGAAGTACTGCGGGTAGGGCCGCAGGTTGGCGCCGAAGTCCTTGATGACCCGAGCCGAAGGGTGCCTGAACGTGCTCCTCTCGCCGGCACTGGCGGAGATCGTCTCGGCTTTCACCCAGCTGCAGAATTCCTCGACCACCCCTTTGCCGGCGTCGGACTCCCCCGAGCCGGTCAGGTCGTAGGTGGTGGTGTCGCTGCCGTGATGCGGGAGCGTGAGCATGTAGGCGGCGGCGCCCAGCTTGTCCCGGACGTCTTCTCGCGCGAGTAGCTCGTTGCAGTGCGCGAGCGACAGCCCGGTCGCATCACCGGTGGCAATGATGGTCCGGCCCGCGAAGATGGCGACGGTCACGATCGAGCGGGTGTTGATCGCGAAGCCTCCGTCGGGCAACTCGGCGCGCAGGCGCTTGCGGCCTACGAGCGGGATCTTTTCTGCGGTCGTATTGGCGCTCAACGCCCACAAGTCGATCTTGCCGCCGACCCTTACCAGGGGTTTCCAGCTGGACTTTTTCTCCTTGAACGAGCTGAAATCGCTTCCGAGCCTGGTGATAATCTCCTCTTGTCCTCTGGGGCGATATTCCTTGAGCTGGTTGAGGTAGTTCACCGCCTTCCCCTTCTGGTATTTGCCGAAGTCGCCGCCAAAGATGATCTTCTTGATGGTCAGCACCGGCTTGGTCGGACTCTTGGTGCGCGGCGTGTCGAAGTACTCGAGCAGCGAGGAGATCAGGTTGATGTGGTCGGAGTCCGAGTGGGAGAGGATCACCGCGTCGAGCACGGCGCCGCCGGTCATCTCCTTCAGCCGTCCGGCGATTACCGCCGCCGACGGCCTGCCTGCCGTCGTTTTCCACTGTTCGGAGCCGACATCGATGATTGCGGCGGCCGTCAAGGAGTCGTCGCTCTCACACAACTCGATGTAATTCGCGCTCCCCTGGCCGACGTCCATCACGCAAAAGCGCATGTAGCTCATCGCATGACCTCCTTGGTGGTGGGCTTGCCGCCGACGTAGGCGGCGTACCAGCCGACCACGCGCCGCTCCTCGGTGCCGCTCGAGCCGAACAGCACCAGGTCCGTGGTTCCCGGTGGGAACGAGAAGCCGAGGATCGACAGGCCCAGCCGACGCAGGCGCAGCGCGTAGCTGCGCACGCCGGGTGTGAGTTCGGCGGTCTCGAACTGGAATGAGCGAAAACCGACCTTCAGCACGCCCTGGAGCGGCCAGCTGAACGAGCCGTTGGCATAGCCGGGGAGCTTGAGGCCGACAAACACCGGGCGGTCGTCGGGCTCGACTGCCGGGCCCCACGCGGCCAGGAGGTCGAGCGTCAGCGGTTTTCCGCCCGAAAGGGCACCGAGCGTACCAAGGTCGAGCGCGTAGATGAGGCCGAACCACGGGCCTGGGAGTGGCTGCTGCTCCATCCGGGCCGCGATCGAGACGTAGCCGAGTTCTTCGGGCGGACTGCCGGCGTCTCCGGCGACGAACCCCGTCGGCGTCACCGGAAAGCGCGCCACGAGCGAGTTCGCGCGCGCGCGGCTCCCCGCCACGTCGAGCGTGACCGCGGTGAGGTCGGTGGCGAACCGAGGCCGTGCGCAGGCGCCGAGCGAGAAGGTCATGTCGACGGCGAGGCCGTCGAACCGCAGCCACCCGTCGACCGGCGGATCGCCGACGGTCACCCCGTACCCGAACGGGTCGAAGTACGGAAACTCGATCATGCGCAACGCGCCCGCGAGCACGAATCGCGTGGTCGCCTCCCCGACACCGACGACGCCGTCGCGGGTCAGGACGAGCGCCGAGGAGATGTCGATCGTGTCGAGCACGGTCGCGCCGGCGCCGTATCTATTGACTCCCTCGAGCGCGAACACGCAGGTGGGGGAGCCATCGCCCGAGGTGTGCAGGCTCCCGGTCAGCACCAGATTGTTGCCGTGCGCGGGATCGAGCTTGGTCAGTCGCGCGCCGAGCAACTCGTTGACCATCAGCTCGACACGGGCGGCGAA
The DNA here is from genome assembly GCF_045207785.1 of Embleya sp. NBC_00896. Lineage (NCBI taxonomy): Bacteria > Bacillati > Actinomycetota > Actinomycetes > Kitasatosporales > Streptomycetaceae > Embleya > Embleya sp. NBC_00896. The sequence goes on along the minus strand of NZ_CP108777.1, from coordinate 2,782,549 downwards.
GCCGGTCAGGGCGGCGTTCACGAACTGGGCGGTCAACCGCAGGGTCTTGAACGCGAACGGAACCGGATGGGGATCACTGGGGTCAAGCGTCAGGTCGTCCGGGTCCTCGTAGTCGATCAGCCCGAAGACCGCCGTCTGCCGGAGCGCGATCTCACCCCCGTCGACCTCGACCGGAGTTGCCGAGAAGCCGATGTGGTGGGCGTAGAACCTGTTCTGATCGATGCCGCCGGCGACGAAACGGATCGTGCTCGGCAGCCGCACGACGTCGACCGGCGCGTTCACGAACAGCACCCCGTTCCAGTCGGGGTCGGCGACGATGTCGCGGTAGAAGACGGCGTATGGGTCGTCGCGAGGCACGGTCGGGTCGTTCGCGCGCGCCCTGGCGGCGGCGAACATCGCACGCAACTCGTCCTGCGTGCCCTGCTCGCCGGTGATCGGCAGCGCCGCCGCGGCGCGCCAAGCCCAGGCGGCCGCGTCGTCGACCAAGTCCTCGAGGCTACGGTGGGCGAACTTCAGCAGTATCACCGTGGGTGCGTCCTGGGCGGTCGGCGGAGACTGCTGGGCGCGCCAGGCGCGGGGCGAGAGCTGGATCGCCCAGCCCGACATCACCGCCTGCGAGAAGCCGCCGATCCGAACCAGCGTCGACACGTGGTCCGGCGCGACCGGCCGGATCGCGGCCACGAAGGTGGCTTCGTCGTCGAACCGCTTCGGCACTCCGTCGGGCATCACGATCGGGCGCAGCCGGTCGACCACCGCCGGCGGCACGTCACGAGCCGCCGCCATCCGCAGGCCGACGTCGTCGAGTTCGTAGGGGATCGACGAGTCGGTCATGTACACGTCGGGGTTCGCGATGATCGCGAACAGCTCCGCGGCGGACAGCGCCGCGCGCATCTGCGGGCCGAGCGAGGTCAGTTCGATCCGGCCCTGGGGGGTGGCGGGCATGTTCGCGATCACGAGCGAGTCGACCTGCCGGTCGCGGACCTCGATCAAAAGGCCCTGCGGGGTGACTGCGGGGGCGCCGCGTCCGGATGCGCGGGGGCCGGTCGCGATACTGCCGAGCGCGAGCCGCCGGGCCGGCGCCAGCGCGGCATCGACCCGCAGCACGAGCTCTTGATCGGACACGTCTGCGCCCGCCGGCAGCGCCACCGGGACGGTCGTCGGCGGCGGACCGGCGCCGGCCGTCCACGACGGCAGTGTGGCCGCCGGCAGCTCGAGGTAGTCGAGGAAGCCTGCCGGCAGCACCGAGATCTGCTCGCTGTAGAGCGGTGCCTGGACAGGTTGGGCGTAGTAGCGCAGCCCGGGCGCGGCCGAGGTCGCCGGCAGGATCACCAGATGGGAGGTGATGGCCTCGTCGCTCAGCAGAGGCGTGTCGGGCCCGGCCGCCGGCGGCTGGGGAGCGGCACGCAGCGCCAGCGCCGGCCGGCCCGCGCTGAAGAACGCGATCCCGGTGGTACCGGGAGGAAGCGTCGCGTATTCCTGCGCCGAGCGGCCGAACGTCACGCGGTTGTCGCTCGTACCCTCCGGTTCGTCGACTGCGAGGGTGAAGGCGCCGTCCGGACTCAGGTGATAGGTGAACGCGCTCTGATCACCGATCGTCAACGGCGCGCGGCCGAACACGAGCGCGGCCGGGCGCAGCGGCGCCTCGGCCGCGCGCGGGGTGAGCGTGGTCGCGTGGCCGCTGCTGGTGCGCAACGTCGCCGCCAGCGTCGATGCGCTGCCGCCGCCGCTGTCGTCGAAGAAGCCGAGTCGGCTGCGCACGGTGCTCAGCGGGTGCAAGGGGTCGTAGCTCAGGTGAAGCGAGATCGCCGCCGTGCCCTGTGCGATCACGCTCATCCCGAGCACATCGACGCCGTCGCCCGGAGACCCGTCCCGCTGTGGGGCCGCGAAGCACAGCTGTGTCCGCAGCGCCGCGAGCCCGTCGCCGCGACCCGCCGGCAGCGTGATCCCGGCGCGCAGGCAGCCGACGCCGACGCCGGTGAACGCCAGCCGGGCGGTGGCCGACTCGGCGGCGAACGAGCCGCCGGGCGCCTTCAGCGTCAACGCCGCGATGGCGATCCCATGGCCGAGCGTGCCTGGCGGCATCTGGGTCAGGGCCGTCCCGCACGGGAGCTCGACCGCGTACTCGCCGAGCGCCGTCGTCGCGGTGCGGAGCACGCTCCAGGTGATCGCCGGCCCCGAGCCGCTGCACGCGCACTGCACGGGCCACAGGCGCCACCGCGAGTCGGGATCGTTCGGGTTCTCGATCCACAGCAGCCGGACCCCGCCGCTCGGAGGAAGGCGCTCCAGCACCTCGGTCAGGGCTTCCGAGAACGCCTTCGACGACGCCGGCACGGACCCCAGGAACACGTAGCAGCCGCCGGCGTCCTGCCACGCCTGGTCGAGAGTCACGGTCGCGCCGAAGGCGGCACCGTCGCTCGGCCGGTAGCCGGCCCAGAACGGGACGGGCGCGTCGCCGCTGCTGGACAACGCGTACAGCGGCGGCTGCGAGACGACCCGGTCGAACGTGGGCGCGGCGGTCATGCCCGCGCGCCCACCGTGAGGCGGTCGCCGTGCAGCAGCGGCAGCGACAGGGCGTCTCGTTGGTCGAAGGTCCGCAGTCCCCCATAGTCCACGCGCACCCTCTCGTAGGCTCCGGCGTCGTAGCGGGTGGGGTCGAGCACCGCCGGTCCGAGCCCCCGCTCGAGCGTGACTCCGAGCAACTCGGTCGCCGCGTGCGGCGGGCGGCGGGCGAGTCGATCGAGCACGTTGCCGACGGTCGTGCCCACCGGGACGAGTTGTTGGGCGCCGTCGACCGTGACCCGGATGGCGAGCTTCAGCACGCTGCGCCCACGAAAGTAGGCGACCGCGACGCCGGGACTCGGCGCCGGTTCGCTACCGGAGATCGCGTGGTAGGTCGCGGCGGCGGCGATCGTGAACTGACGGGTGGTCTGTGCTTCGGCGGGCGGCGTCGCCGGCTGCGCCTGGGCGGGGAAGAACAGGCGGTAGAACGGCTGCCGGAAGGTGGGGTGGTAGAGGTCGACGGCCTCGGCGGCGCCCGATTGGAGTCCGCCGGTGCTTTCCGGGGTGGGCGCGGTGATCACGCCGTTGGCGGTGAGCCAGGACAGGAACGCGTCGAAGCCGAGCAGCCACGTGGCATTGCCCGGCTGCGGTGCGCTGTCGAAGTAGTCGTCCACGTCGTAGTCGAGGGCGGCGCCGTTGGCGTAGCCGGACGCGTAGGCCGGCGGGCGGTTCGAGGACATCAGGTCGAATTCCGAGGAGGCGACCCGCAGCACCAGCCCTGGCCGCAGATCCGCCGAGCGGCCGGCAGGGTCGAGGCCGTACGCGTACAGCAGCGTCTCGGCGAACGTCTGCGGCATCAGCCGCGACACGAGCTGCTGGAGTTGGACGATCCCCCACGGCGTCGCGCCTGCGTCTTCGGCCCCGGTCAGCAAAGCCGTGTACGCGCTCCATACGGCCGTGCGGATCGCCGGGGCGTCGGAGAAGTCGAGCGCCGCGCCGCCGATCTTCAGCAGGTAGGGGAACGCGGCGCTGTGGGCGCGGTCGGTGTTGGCGGTGATCTGTAGCGCCGGTGGGTCGTTGCCGCTGTCCGGTGGAACGGGCAGGCTGCGAAGCGGCCCGATCTCGGGAAGATAGGCGGTCGTCGGGGCGGGCGTCAGCGCGAGCGTCGAGGCGCGGAACACCCGTGGGCGGCCGTCGCTGCGCAGGTAGATCCCGGGACTGAACAGTGGCCGGGTGACCGGCGGGCCGGTGCTTCGACCACGCCGGGCCTGGAGCACGAGTTGCCAGTCGCCGGTCGTGTCGGGCAGCGTGACCGGGAAGCGCAGTGTTCGTGCGTCGGCACCGGCGTCGGCGGTCGCGGCGGGCTGGGCCCGGCCGGGGGCGACGACGCTTGCGCGGTACCCGCCGCCGTCCACGCTCGCCCCTTCCCACGCCAGCGCCGCGCTGATGCCGTCGTAGTCGCAGGCGCGCAACGCGGGTTGTGCGGTCAGGACCTCCGCCGCCGGGCCGTACGGGCCGGTCAAGGCGACCGAGGACACCGTCGCGCGGGCGCGGACGGCGACGCTCAGGCCCCACTGGTCGGTGATCGCGACCGGTGGCAGCGTGGCGGTGGTGGTTGTGGTCTGTACCGGCGCGCCGAGCGGCTCACCCTGGCGCAGCAGTTGCACCGCGTAGCCGTCGGCGGGCGGGCTCACGACCGGGGTGAAGGTGACCGTGGCCGCTCCCGTGAGCGGGTCGACAACGATGCCGGTGACCGACGGCGATGTCGGCAGGGCGGTGGCCGGTGCGCTGGGCGGCCCGGTGACGGTACCGAGGGTCGGCGCGACGGTGACCGACAACTCGCCGCCAGCGCCCGCGGGCACTGGGACGACGGCGGTGGTGGAGGTGACCGTGCGCCGCGCGAGCACGCCGTGCCCGTCCGAGACCGTGACGACGTAGCCGCTCGGCGCAGGCCCGCCGGGCGGTGCGGTCCAGCTCGCGATCAGCCCGGGATCATCGAACGTGACCGACGTGATGGCCGGGGAGGTGAGCAGCGCCGTAAGCGTGCTCGTGGGCGGCCCGAAGCCGGTTCCGGCGGCTGCGGCGACCGTAACGGTCGCTCCGGTCGGCACCGGGTCGAGCGCGTTCGACCAGGACCCACCGCTGACCCGGAACCGCTGGACGGCCCTGCCCTGGAGCGTGAGTGTCACGATCGCACCGTCGACGCGCGGGTCGCCGGGCCCCTTCCAGGTGGCGGACAGGACGCCGCCGGCGAAGCCGAGCGCGACTTCGACCGGCGCGCCGAACACGATCGGGGCGAGCCCGCTCGGGGGTCCGAGCGCGACGCCGGCGCGGGCCCGCAGGGCAAGTGACGCTCCTGCCGGCGTGCCTGCGGGGAGGTTGATCAGCGCAGGAGAGGTGGTACCGATCTCCGGCATGGCGACCACGCCGCCCGCCATGAGCAGTGGAACAAGCGCGGCGGTCCCGGTCGGGGCGGTGAACGTCGCCGTCACGGCACCGCCGGTCGCGTCGGTGGCGAGCTCCAGCGTCGGCGCGGCGGTGACGAGCGCGAGCGTTGCCGACGGCCCCACGGCGACGCCTGCGCGCTGCGTGACCGTGACGGTGTACGAAACCTCGGCCTCGGCCGGGAACGACAATGTCGCGGAGCTGCCGCGCACTTCGACCTCGGCGACCGTCCCGGCGCCGGTCACCGTCACGACCGACTGTCCCGGCGGCGCCCAGCTCAGCTCGAGCCGCGCGCCGTCGTAGCGAGCGGCGGCGATCGTCGGCGCCGCGATCGGCGTCGGCACCCGCGTCGACCAGGGACCGGTCGCTCCGTTGGCGCTGACGCGGGCGGCGACCGTCACGGGGCCGGCGCCGGGGATGTCGAACGTGGCGGTGCCGTCACCACCGACCGCTTGGGTCGAGGTCGGGTTCCCGTTCACCCACAACCCGGCAGTGAACGTCAAACCGGTCGCGCCCAGCGCTCCGGGACCGACCGCGACGACGAGCTTCGAGCCGCACTCGACCGCGGTGACGATCGGAGCGGCGAGGAGTACGGCGGCGCACGCGGCCGGGCCGGTGGCGATCCCCGCGATCGCGCTTACGGCAAGGGTGTACGCGGCCGCGGGGTCGATCGGGCCGTCGACCGGCAGGGGCAATCGCGCATCGCCGACTGGCGCGGGAACGATCGCGCGCGTGATCTCGGTGCCATCGGCAAGCAGCGCCAGTGCGTAGTGGTCGGGCGCAGGCGCGCCGCCGGGAGCGGTGACGGCGACGCTCAGGGTGCGGCCGTCGAATCCGGGCCGCGAGAGCGTCGGCGGGGCGAGGACGGCGGCGACGTGCGCGCACTCGGGCCCGGCAGCGGCGCCGGCACGGGCGGTGACGCCGACCGCGTAGCTCGCGTTCGGATCGATCGTCCCTGGAGCGAGCGTCGCGGTCGTGCCGGCGACGACGGCAGTCGAGACCATCGTGCCGTCCTTGTACAGGGTCGCGAGATACGCGTGGACCGTGCCGGGAACGGGAGTCCACGAGACTTCGACACCGCCGTCGGCGAGCGTGCACACACCGGTGATCACCGGCCTCCGGCGGAGGACGGGAAGCCTGTTGCCGATCGGCCCGCTCGTGTCGACACCGGTTGCGCGGATCGCAACGTACAGCGGCACGAGCGGGTCGCTTGCGATCGTGGGGATCGCGACCGATGGCCGCAGCGTGTCGACCGCAGCCGTCCGCGGCGGGTAGCCCGGGCTCGTGAACACGCCTTGCAGACCGGTGACCGCGCCGCTGGGCACCGTCGGGCCGGTCCAGGTCAGCGTCACGTCGGTGCCGGTGACGACAGCCGACTCCAGCGCCGGCGCATCCGTGGGCAGTAGCGGCCCGGTGGCGGCCAGGCACTCCGCGACGCCGGCGAGCGCATCGACCCGGACTGTCGTCCGCGCGGCCGGGTCGAGCGTCGCGGCAGGCGTGAGCACCCCGGTCAGCCCGGCGAGGACGACGCTCCCGAGCTGTGTGCCGGCGCTGACGATCGAGAGCCGATACGCCGTGGCGACCGTGGCGTCGAGCGCCTCCTGCGGCCATGCCCACGAGGCCGACAGCCGCCGACCGTCCCAGTTGGCCGAGACGATCGAGGGCAGCGTCGAGACCAGCGCGATCCGGGCGGCCGGGGAGGAGCCGGCGGGACCGGTGGCCGTGACCGACAGCGTCAGTGAGACCGTCGGGCTGATCAGCGCGGCGGGCAGCGTCACCTGAGCCGAGGTGCCGGGCAGGGCCGGGAAGGTGGATGGCTGTCCGCTGCTGGGCGTGACCACGAGTGTCGCCCCGGTCACGGCGCCGGGCGGGGCGTCCGGATTCGTCCATGCGACCGTCAGTGTCGTCCCGGTCAGCTTCGCGGAGCGGATCGACGGCGCGACTGCGACGACGGGCGTCGGCGGGCCGAACGGACCGCCGACCCGGACGCCGGTCGGCGGGCCGAGCCCCCGCGCGCGGACCGCGAGCCCGGTGGCGCCGGCCAACCCCGCGTAGGTGATGGTCGCGACCGGCGCGCGGCCCGCGTCGACCGGCGCCGAGCGTGCGACCACGACTTCGCCCTGCTCCAGCACCGCCACGTAGCGGGAGATGCCCGCGGTCCGAGCCGGCGGCACGATCGTCGCGTTCACGCAGCCGTCGCCGAGCGCGACCGCGCTCACCGTCGGCGCGGCCGAGATGAGCGAGGCCGAGTCGCCTGCCGGCCCCTGGCTGGGGGCCGGGAACGCGCTCCAGCGCAGCGCGGCCGAGTACGCGGCGGCCGGATCGAGCGGCACCGCCACCGCGGCGGTGCCGCCGCCGCCTTGCGCCTCCGCGACGGTCACGCCGCCCTGGGTCACAAGCAGCGTCGCCAGGGTCGCGTTCGTCGGCGCCGCGGCGCTCCAGGCGACGTTCAGAGTGCGGCCGTCGTAGTCGGCGCTGTCGAGCGCCGTGCCCGCGGCGACTACGGGCACGGCGGCGCTCACGGCTCCCTGCGCGACGCCGCGCAGATTGGCGACGGTGGCGGTACAGGCCGAGGTCGCCGGCAATGGCGGGCTGGGGGTGACAGCACCACTGGCGGCGCCCGGCACCGAGGTGCCGCACACGGTTTCACCCGCCGCGCTCACCTCGATCCGCGCGCCCGTCGGGTACGGCGGGCCGAGCCGGTTCTCCCAGCACAGCGCGAGCTTGCTTCCCTCCCAACGGATGTCCCGGATGACCGGGCCGACGACAGCCAACTCGACCGCCGGGCCGAGCGGGCCGCGTGCGGTTCCCGCGATCCAGAACGGCCGCACCGTCCAGGCCTTCGCGGGGTCGAGTGCCGCAGTGACCGCAATCCGTACGAGGAGCCCCGGCGTCCCGACCTGCTGGGAGACGGGCCGGTCGTCCGCGTACAGGATCGCGCCCGCCAGGGAGCCGTCCGGCACGGGGCCGGTGAGGATCGCCCGCACCAGGTTCCGGTCCTGGTCGTAGGCGACGGCGCTCAGCTCCGGCGCGATCGTCACCAGCGGCTCGACCGTGGGCGGTCCGGTCGAGGTGCCGAACGCCGCGCTCGCGCCGAGTGTGTATCTGCCGCCCGGGTCGAGCGGGGCCGGCAGCGTCAGCGTCCCCGAGCTGCCGAACAGCAGCGCCTGCGCGATCGGGCTACCGGTGCTCGCGTCCACCGCGGTGACGTACGCCCCGTTGACAAGTTCGGTGGTCGGCAGCGTCCAACTCGCCGACACCGCCAGTGCGCCGTCGTAGCAGACCGCCGGCGACCGCAGGCGACCGACGACGAGCGTCATCGGCGTGCCCCACTGCCCGGGGACACCACCGTCGTCCACGGCGGCAGCCGCGACCTGATAGATCGGCCCCGGAGCGAGCGGACTCGAAAGAATGACCGAGCCGCGCACACCGAAGCCGGACCCCTTGGCGAGCAGCGTGTCGCCCTGCAGCACGCCGACGCGGAAGAACGTCGCTCCCTGGACCGGGTTCCACTGTGCGTTGACTTTCAACACGCCGTCGTAGGCGGCGATGGTGATCCTCGGCGTCTCGGTCTCCGACATCGGACTCCCCTCAGCGGCCGGCTGTGATCTCGCTCAGGTATTGCTCGAAATCGGGCAGGTAACGAGGCTCGAGCATGGCTCGGATCCGCGCGGGGTCGGTCCGGCGCGAGCGGTCGTGCGACATCTGCAGCGCGTAGTCACCGACCTCGATCCCGCCCGCGAAAACCGAGCTCTGCGCCGGATCGGGCTCCGAGGACTCGTCGAGCCGAAGATTGCAGAGCAGGCCCTGGTAGGGCTCGCGTTCTGCCTGTACGAGGACCGACGTGGCGCCTCCCCAGACCCGCACCTCGTCGCCCGGCTCGAGTTCGTGTGCCTGCACGAACCCGTCCGTCGTCATCACCGGGTGGTTGCCGGACAGCGCGACCTCGCCGCCGTTCTCGGTGCGCAGCTTCAGAATTTCTCCGCCGAAGCGAAAGATCGTCGTGGAGCTGACCTCGCGGGCGACGCCGTCGCCGCAGCGGACGACCGAGCCGTGGACAACGTCCTCGATCGGGATCGTGGAGTCGTCGGCGAGCAGGATGGGCGTGCCTGCGACCAGACAGCTGTAGACGAACTGGATCGGCGGGATGTAGGTAACCCCGTCGAGCGGGTCCTGGTCGGGGAGGTCGGAGCTCTGCACGGTCGCGATCGCGGTCGTCTGATCCTGGAGGCGGACCATGAGCTGGATCGTCAGGTAATCGGCCTCGCCGCTGACCCAGTTCAGGTTGCCCCACAACAACGGATCGCCCCTATCACCCCACGGTGGCTTGACGGCCGGCGGCTTCATTGTCCAGGCGAGTGTGTTGCCGCTGACGTGGAGGTTGTCGAACAGTGTCATTCTCGAGGCCCGCGGCAGCGCCGCATAGCCGCCGGTCCCGCCCAGGCCGCGGGCGAGTGTGCCGAAGATCCACGTGTTGACCTCGTATAGGGGCTCCGGTGGAGGGGCGACGAAGGTCACGCTCCCGTACCAGGGCAACGCGTACGTAGTGGTGTCGTGCCCGTACCCGTACCAGTAGTCGACATCGTCCTGAGAACTCCCCCCGCGTCCGAGCGCGATCCGGATGTAGTCGCTCGGAACCTTGGTCTGGTGCTTCTTCGGGTGGATCACCACCGGGTCGGCCAGCACGCCGAGGCTGACGCCACTCTGTGTGGCGCCGGTGACCCACGGTCCGCCGGGCTGCTGCTGGTAGGAATAGACGATCGTCCCCGTCATCTGCGGCTGGACGGTCCGGCCGGACACCGGCGCGGCGTACAGCTTCAGGTACTGGCCCTGGTTGAACTGCGAGCCGGAGCCGGACGCGAGCGTGGTCGTGCCCGCCGCGTCGAAGACCGCGATCGTCGAGTTGAGCTGAAAGGCACCGTAGACGACGCTCGCGAATCCGGACGCGGCGGCGTTCTCGGTGTTCGGGACACGGCTGATCTCGTTCAGGTGCGCCCCGGTTCGGAAGGGGGGGTCCTGCGGCAGTTGCTCACCGTCGATGCCGCTGCGCGCCACGTGGCGCTCGCGCCTCTCGGCCAGTGCCGCGTGCATTCCGGGGCGGGTCTCGGGTGTGTGACCACCGAGGTTGTGGATCGCGAGTGCGGCGCGGTACTGACGCTCGTCGGAGAAGTCGAGAATGGTGTTCTCGCGACCTTCGATCAGTCCGAGAAGAGTGGCGATCGCCTCGCTGTCCTCGTGTCCGAGCACGTGAAACCCCCTGCGTCCTGTCTGAATCGTTGCTCTCAAGGTCGCAGTGTGGGTCGCGTCCACGCGCTCATGTATCGATCGCCGGCAGCAGATCACGCGAATGAGCTACCACGGTTGCCATCCGATGGAGCAATGCTCCGCTCCGGCACTGGTTCATCCGGGGGGATCACGCCGCGCGAGCGGTAGGACCTCGCAGGTCCTCATCCGCGATGCCCCGACCTCCTGGAGGACCCGGAAACATGGCGCGCTCGCCCGCTGGGCCTGGCCCCCATTTCCGCAGGGTCTGTTCCCGACACCGTTCGGGCGATCGAGGTCCGGCCTCGTCGGCCGGGCCTCGACGGGGTCGTCCAGGTCGCGGAACCGCCCCACCGTTCGTGACCCACCGGGACCCGCAGTCTGCTCTCCGGCACCGCGCCGTCCGACGTGCCGAAGTCCTTCACCGCGTCCGTTCGCGAGAACGAACACCTGTTCGCCGTTCCTCAACCGGGCATCGCGCGACGCGTTCCCGTCCAATGTCCCGAGACCGGGCGTCCGGTCGGCGTCGGCATGCCCGCGCGCCGTCAGCTCGACACAGCCGACCTGCTTCGGCTTCGGGCCTCGGGACGGGAAGTCGGGGCGAGTTCGCCTGTTCGACAGGGCCCATATCCGCCGCCGCCGGGCGTTTCGATCACGAGGACGTCGCCGGGCCGCACGTCGACGAAGTCGCAGCCGGCCATGGGCGTGGTACTGCCGTCCGCCCGTTCGACACGGTTGGTTCCCAGGGCGCCCGGCGCCCCGCCGGCCATACCGTACGGCGGTACCCGGCGATGGCCCGACACGATGCTCACGGTCATCGGCTCGCGGAAGCGGATCCTGCGTAGGGCGCCGTCGCCGCCGCGCCACTGTCCCGCGCCGCCGCTGCCGTGCCGGATGGCGAATTCCTCGAGCAGCACGGGGAAGCGCCATTCGAGGATCTCGGGGTCGGTCAGCCGAGAGTTGGTCATGTGTGTCTGCACCACGGCCGTGCCGTCGAACCCCGCGCCGGCGCCGGAGCCGGACGCGATGGTTTCGTAGTACTGGTGCCGTCTGTTGCCGAATGTGACGTTGTTCATGGTGCCGGACCCCTCTGCCTGGACGCCGATTGCGGCGTAGAGCGCGCCGGTGATCGCCTGGGACGTTTCGACGTTGCCCGCGACGACGGCGGCCGGATAGGACGCGGCCAGCATCGAACCGGACGGAATGACGATCCGCAGTGGGCGCAGGCAACCGTCGTTGAGGGGGATGTCGTCGGCGACGAGCGTCCGGAAGACGTACAGCACGGCAGCGGCCACCACCGAGGTCGGCGCGTTGAAATTCGTGTCGAGCTGCGGCGAGGTTCCGGTGAAGTCCACTGTCGCGGTGCGGCGTTCGCGGTCCACCGAGATCTTGACGTGGATGAAGGCGCCTGAGTCCATTTCGTAGTGGTACTCGCCGTCGTCAAGGGCGTCGACGACCCGGCGAACGGCCTCCTCGGCATTGTCCTGCACATGGCGCATGTAGGCCTGGACCACGTCGCGACCGAAGTGGTCGATCATCTTGCCGACTTCTTCGACGCCCTTGTGGTTGGCGGAGATCTGGGCGCGCAGGTCGGCGAGGTTGGTGGCCGGGTTGCGAGACGGATAGGGGGCTTCCGCAAGGTGTTGCAGGGTCTCGGTCTCGCGGAGTCTGCCGTTCTCGACCAGGAGCCAATTGTCGAAGAGCACGCCCTCCTCGTGGATCTCGCGGCTGTTCGCCGGCATCGAGCCGGGGGTCAGCCCTCCGACCTCCGCGTGGTGGCCTCGGGAGGCGACGAAGAACAGGATCTGGGCGGGGTCCGCGTGTTCGTTCCGCTTCTCGAAGACCGGGGTCACCACGGTGATATCCGGCAAGTGGGTGCCGCCGTGATATGGGTCGTTGACGGCGTAGGCGTCACCGGGCTTCATCGATCCGGCCCGGCGGCGGATCACTTCCTTGACCGTGGTGCCCATCGATCCGAGGTGCACGGGGATGTGCGGGGCGTTGGCGACGAGGTTGCCGTCCGGATCGAACAGGGCGCACGAGAAGTCGAGCCGCTCTTTGATGTTGACGGACTGGGCGGTCGATTCCAGTCGCGCGCCCATCTGCTGGGCGATCGACATGAAAAGGTTGTTGAAGATCTCCAGCAGAACCGGATCGGCGCCGGTTCCGAAACGGGCCGTGACGCGGGCGCCCACCCGCTCGACGAGCAGGTGCCCGTTCCTGCTCATGGCTGCTCGCCAGTCCGGCTCGACGACCGTGGTGGCGTTGGCCTCGGTGATGATCGCCGGACCGGTCACGCTGTCGCCGGGCCGCATGCGTTCACGCCGATGGAGGGGGACGTCACGCCACGCTCCGCCCGTGAACAGGGGAACGGAGCCGGGAGCCTCGACGTCGTCGCTCGCGGCGGTCTCGCCGAGGCGGCCGAGGTCGGGTTGCCGAGTGAGGCCGATCGCCTCGACCGAGAGTGCTTCGACGACGATCGGACGGTCCATCAGGAACGAGTACGCCGCGCGGTGGCGCGCTTCGAACACCTCGGCCATGGCGGCCGGATCGGCCAGCTCGACGGGCACGGCGGTGTCGGTGCCGTCGTATCGCAACCGCGCGCGCCGCGACACTCGGATCTGCTCGGCGGGGATGTCCTCGTCGAGGAGTTCGGCGCGGGCCGCCGATTCGAGTTCGTCGGCGACCGCGCGAACCCGGCCCATCCGCGCTTCCTCCAGGGGAACCTCCACGGACTGCTCGCGCATGGCCGTGGTGTCGGCCAAGCCGATGCCGAGCGCGGAGAGCACGCCGGCCATGGGCGGTACGAGAACGGTGCGGATACCGAGGGAGTCGGCCACCGCGCACGCGTGCTGGCCGCCGGCACCACCGAAGGTGGTCAGTACGTATTCCGTGACGTCGCGTCCCTTTTGCACTGAGATGCGCTTGACGGCCTCCGCGATGTTCGCCACCGCGACCTGAAGGTAGCCCTCGGCGACCTGTTCGGGCGAGCGCCGGTCGCCGGTGCGCGCGTGGATGTCCTCGGCCACCTCGGTGAACCGTTGCCGCACGACGGTGCGGTCCAACGACCGGTCGCCGCCCGGTCCGAACACCCGTGGGAAGTACGCGGGTTGGATGCGACCGAGCATCACGTTGGCATCGGTGACGGTCAGCGGTCCACCGCCCCGGTAGCAGGCCGGCCCCGGGTCGGCACCCGCCGAGTCCGGGCCGACCCGATAGCGGCTGCCGTCGAAGTGCAGGATCGAACCGCCCCCGGCCGCGACGGTGTGGATGTCCAGCATGGGGGCCTGGATACGTACTCCCGCCACCTGTGTGGCGGACACCCGCTCGTAGTCGCCGGCGAAGTGGGACACATCGGTCGAGGTACCGCCCATGTCGAAGCCGATGACCTTGTCGAAGCCCGCCAGTTGCGACATGCGCGCCATGCCGACGATGCCGCCCGCGGGGCCGGACAGGATCGCGTCCTTGCCCCGGAAGTGCCCGGCTTCGGCAAGGCCGCCGTTGGATTGCATGAACATCAGCCGTACGCCGGGCAGCCGATCCGCCACCTGCCGTACGTAGCGGCGCAGGACCGGTGACAGGTAGGCGTCGACGACGGCGGTGTCACCACGCGGCACGAGCTTCATCAGCGGGCTGACCTCGCTGGACAGCGACACCTGCGGAAATCCGATTCGCTCCGCGAGGTCACCGATCGCCTCTTCGTGGGCCGGGTGCAAGTGGCTGTGCATGCACACCACGGCGACGGCACCGATGCCGTCGTCGCGGGCGCGTCGCAGTTGGTCGGCCAGGCGGACGAGATCCGGCGGGCGCGACACCGTCCCATCGGCGGTGATGCGCTCGTCGACCTCGACGACCCGCTCGTACAGCGCCTCGGGCAGTGAGATCTCCCGGTCGAAGATGCGTGGCCGATTCTGGTATCCGATCCGCAGCGCGTCTCCGAATCCGCGTGTGATCACCAGCACGGTCCGCTCGCCGGTGCGCTCGAGCAGGGCATTGGTCGCCACCGTGGTGCCCATCCGTACGGCGTCCACCTCGCCGCTGGGGACCGCTTGCTCCGGCGACAGGCCCAGCAGCGTGCGCACGCCCGCCACGGCGGCGTCCCGATAGCGGGCCGGATTCTCCGACAGAAGCTTGTGCGTCACCAGTCGACCGTCCGGGCGTCGAGCCACGATGTCGGTGAATGTGCCGCCCCGGTCGATCCAGAACTGCCATCCCCCGCCGGCATCGTTCGTCACCTGTGGCTCCCTTCCGTGTCGCCGGTCCGTCGAAGGTTGTGCCCCCACAGCTTGACGCGGAGGGCGTGGCCGGCCGTGCTGCGACCCGCCGCAAAGTCACCGGGGCCGGCAGCCGCACCGACTGGCCCGGCGGCTTGGGCGGTTCCGCTGCAGGGCCGGATGGCGGACTCCTGCGCCTGGCAGGGATCTCCCAGCGGATCCGCAGGGCGAAACCAATGCAGATGCGCGAAGGCGCGTTCCACAGTCCAGCGGCGAGGCCACCGAGCGACTCCGGGCAGCGGACCGACTGTCGTTCAGCCGGTCGGCATGAAGTCGGCGAAGAGGTCCGCGTGGCGGGCCAGGGACACGGCGTGGCTCGCGCATCGCTGGTAACAACAGCTCAGCAACGTCGCATCGGCGACGTCTCCGGGCTCGGCTTGGTCGGTTTGGTCGGCTTGGTCGGCTTCGGCAAGCATTCGCCGATACAGCAGCCGCTGGCGCTGGGCGATCTCGTGCAGGTCTCCGAGAAGGTCCGCGACGGCCTCGGATTCCCTGGACTCCAGCACGTCACCCGCCTTGCCGACCATGGTCAAGGCGAGGTTGCCCATCCCCTGCAATGGGAGCCGCAGCCGAGACGGCAAAGGCTGCCTCGACTGCCGTGCCCAGGCCAGCTCGACCAACTGTCGGGCAAGAGCCGCCAGGCACTCCACGTCCGTGCCGACATGGACGCCGACGACGATCGCGCGCGGGTCAACCGTCGGCGAACCGTCCGCCGGCACGACCGAAGCGTCGTCCTCGATCTCCTCACGGAGCTCGTACAGCGCCTTCTCGGCAGCGGTCGCGTTCTCGGCGGCGGTGTCGGCGATGTCGAGCAAGGCGGCAGTGGCTTCACCCAGCGCCTTGTACGCGAGCCGAACCATCCCGGCGAGGTCTGCGACCAGCCGACGGGACCGGTACTGGCCGGTGTCGGACATACTCCAACTCCTGTTCCAGGACACCAGCCTCGCGGCCGACCGACCGCGTCCGCGGGGTGGGGTCTCTGCCGACCGTGAGGGCAAGCGCCTGAGCGCGCGCCGAGTCCCACGCTTCCCTCCAAGTCTCGCACCGCTCCCGCGGACGGCAAGGTGGCCTCAATCGACGGCCGGCCGCCGAAATCGCGGAGGAACCGGCAGCGGAGCCGTCAGGGGTGCAGAGCCGCCTCTGGGACCACCTGCGTCACGCTTCCTCGACATCGTGGCTCGGAACGACGATCACCGGGCAGGAGGCACGGTGGATCAGCCCGTGACCGACCGAGCCCAGGAGCATGCCGCGGAAACCACCCAGGCCACGGCTGCCGACGACCAGGCACAGCGCGGCCGCCGAACGGTCCGCGAGCACGCGCACCGGATGCCCATGGGCGACCTGCGGTCGGATCACCACATCCGGGTACTTCTCCTTCCAGCCCGCGAGGCTCTCGGCGAGACGCACCCGGCCCTGTTCGTCGGCGTGCCGGGTCGCGTGGGTGACGAGCACCGCTTCGACGACCGCGTCGCGACGCGAAGCCTCGTCGAAGGCCAGCGCGATCGCCGGCTCGGAACGGGCCGCTCCGTCCACGCCGACGACGACGGTCCGGGTGAGCTCTTCCTCGTGGTCGGGTCGGCGGACGACCGCGACCGGACATCCGGCATGGGCCGCGAGTGGGACGGCGATGCCACCGGTGGTCATCAACTCCGTCGCCGCCGACAGGTGCCGTGAGCCGACGACCACCATCGCGGCCTCGACGGCTTCGGCGCGCAGCACGGCGACCGGGTCGCCGTCGACCAGCACGTCGACCACCTCCAAGCCGGGGTGGCGGCCGAGCGCCAGCGCGTGCGCCCGGTCGAGCGTTCGGCGACCCGCGTCACGGAACTTGTCGCCCCAACCGTGCCGCGGGGGCGTCAGGTCCGGATCGCGGTAGACCTGCACCGGCCACGACGTCGCGTGTACGTGCTCGCTGGGCCGGTCGCGCGGCGGCGGCTCTTTCGTGTGGGGGTGATGCGGCTCCGGCGCGCCCACTGGCCATTCGAGGGCGTGCACCAGGCGAAGCGGCAGCCCGCGACCGGCGGCTTCGTCGGCGGCCCACGCGACGGCGAGGTGTCCGGATTCGGTGTGCTCGACGCCCACGACGACCGAGAGTCGAGCAGTGTGTGGGGTCATGATGACACTCCTCTCGGGGAGCGGAAGGACCCGGTGATGAGCCGGCGGCTACTTCGACCGTGCGGCGGCGCGGCGAATCCGGACAGGGCCATTGGACCCGGCAGGAAGGGACGGAAGGCCGTGGTCGTCATGCGGTCGGATGCGGGCGTGCGCGCGAGACCTTGGGACGAAACACTCATCCGAAAGCCTTGCGCCGGCGGGCGGCCTCGTCCAGTTCCTGCTGTTCCAATCCGAGTTCGCACGCCTTGAGGGCATCGTCCAGCCGTGGGATCCAGTGCCGTCGGAGGGCGCGGACTCGTCGCCGCGCACGCCGGATCTCGTTCTCCACCCGGCGCGCGGCCAAGAGCGCCGCCGCGTGATCGGCGGCGGCCTGCAACGCTTCGCGATAGCTCTGCTCCGCATTCACCAGCGCGGTGTTCCCCGGGGAGAAGCCTGTCTCGGCCCGGAGCGGAATCGCGCAGGCCGTATGCGCGGGGTAGCGGACACCCATCAGGGTGACCCATGCAACGGTGATTTCCGCCGTCCCGATCTCGGACCAGGCCGTCTCCGCCATACGTTCGCCGCCCAACACGCGGCCGCGCAGGAGCCACGTCTCGGCTTCGGAGAGCTTGGCCCGCCACGATTCCCCGGTGTGACGCTCGGCCACGCTCAGGCGGTCCCGCGTTCCGAGAAGGATGGTCAGCTTGCGTTCGAGCAGGTTCGCTCCGCGTTCGGCGACGGTCAGGCTGCGCCGCAGCCGCAGCCGTACCGCGCGGCCGGACGGGCTCCCGTGGACGGCGGTCATGCGGACTCCCCGGTGGGGTCGGAACCAGCCTTCGGCACGAGAAAGGTGTCCAACAGCGACGGAGGGAGCATGGCGAGTTCGCTGCGCGGCAGTACGCTCAGTACCGCCCACGCGAGGTCCAGGGTCTGGTCGAACGAACGCAGCTCGTCGCGTCCCTGGTCGACGAACCGGCGTCGGAACGCGTCGTCCAGGGTGAGGTAGCGCCGGTCCATCGGGCTGAGCGCCGACTCCCCGATGAGGTCGACGAGTTCCCGAACCTGCCGGGCGTGGGCCAGCGCGGCGAGGAGCTGCGCCGCCACATCGAGGTGGTCGAGCCTGGTCCGGTCCGCCCCGACGCCCTTGCGCATCAGACGCGACAGCGACGCCAGGGCATCGAACGGCGGGTACACGCCGAGAGCGTGCGTTTCCCGCGACAGCACGATCTGTCCCTCGGTGATATACCCGGTGAGGTCAGGCACGGGGTGGGTGATGTCCCCCGCAGGCATGGTCAGCACCGGCAGCACGGTCACCGAACCGGGCAGTCCCCGGATACGGCCGCAGCGTTCGTACAGCGAGGCAAGGTCGCTGTAGAGGTAGCCGGGATACGCGCGGCGGGCCGGTGTCTCCCCGCGGGCGGAGGACACTTCGCGCAGGGCCTCGGCATACGCGGTCATGTCCGTCATCACCACGAGGACGTGCCGGCCATGGGTGAACGCCAGATCCTCCGCGATCGTGAGCGCCACCCTCGGGGTCAGGAGGCGCTCGATGACCGGGTCGTCGGCGGTATTGAGCAGCAGGACCAGCTCGCTTGCCGCGGACCGGGCGTCCAGCGCGTCCCGGACGAAGTCCGCGTCGACGCGGGTCAGCCCCATGCCGGCGAAGACCACGTTGAAACTCTCGCCCCCGGTGGAGGCCTGAGCGGCGATCTGCACGGCGAGTTCGAGGTGCGGGAGCCCGGCCACCGAGAAGATCGGCAGCTTCTGGCCACGTACGAGCGTGGTCAGGCCGTCGACCGCGCCGACCCCGGTGCGAACCGGCTCGGCCGGTGGCTCCCGCCACTGCGGGTTGATCGGTACGCCGTTGACCGCGGCCGTCGTGTCGGCGAGAACAGGAGGGCCGCCATCCACGGGCTCGCCGCGCCCGTTGCAGACGCGGCCGAGCCACTCGGGGCCGACAGGCACCCGCAGGGGGCTGCCGGAGAAGGCCACCCGCACGTTGGTGGGGTCCATGCCCGACGAGCCCTCCAGCAGCTGCACGACCGCAAGACCACGATCGATGTCCAGAACCAGGCCGTGGCGCTGCTCGCCGCCGCCCAGGGTGATGCGCACGTATTCATCCCAGCCGACGCCGGACACGCCCTCGACCAGCATCAGCGGCCCGTGCACTTCGCGCACCGCGGTGTACTCGACTTCGCCCCAACGGATCACGGCGGCCCCCCTTCGCCGGGCTCGTCCGGCCCGGAGGGAGCGTGCCCCGGGGATCCCGCCAAGGCGGTGAGGCGGCCGAGGACGGTGTCCCGCCGGGCGTCGATTCCGGCGGTGTCGCCGTTCGGCACTTCCTCGCGGGCACGTACCAAGGGGCTGAAGTCGATCTCCTCGACGGCCGATGGCGAGACCTCCGCTTCGACGAGTTCACGGCAGACGGCGACGACCGCCAACACGGCGTCGACCAGCGCGGCCGTCTTGCCCGCGTCGCAGTAGGCGTCGTTGGCCGAGAGCGCGTTCTGCTGCAAAACGCCTTCCCGGACCAGGCGGCCCGCAAGAACGCCGATGCGTTCCCGCGGCGGCAACGCGGTGATGCCGATCAGGTCCACGAGATCGGCGAGCCGGTCCGCTTCGCTCAGCACGGAGGCGACGTCCGCGCGACGCCAGGACCATTGGGCATCGCCGATGCCCTGGAGGCCGGCGTCGCGCGAGAACGAACCGGCCCAGGACAACGCCGGGTAGTGCCGCGCGTAGGCCAGGTCGCGGTCGAGGGTCCACAGGCACCGGACGAAACGCTCCGTATGCGCGGTCACCGGCTCGGTGAAGTCGCCCCCGGGTGGTGACACGGCACCGATCACGGTCACCGAACCCGCCGTGCCGCCCAGCGTGGTCACGGCCCCCGCCCGTTCGTAGAATCCGGCGATCGCCGACGCGAGGTTCGCCGGGTAGCCCTCTTCGGCGGGCAGCTCGCCGCTGCGTGACGCGAACTCTCGCAGCGCCTCGGCCCACCGCGAGGTGGAGTCGGCGATGACGACGGTGTCCAGTCCCATGTCGCGGAAGTACTCGGCCACCGCGGCGCCCGCATGCACGCTCGCTTCCCGGGCCATCATCGGCATGTTCGACGTGTTGGCGATCACGACCGTCCGGTCGGCGAGGTGCCCTCCGGTGCGCGGATCCTCCAAGGTGGCCAGCTCCGCGATGACTTCGGACATCTCGTTGCCGCGCTCACCGCAGCCGACGTAGACGATCACGTCGGCATCGCACCACTTGGCGATCTGCTGGAGCAGCATCGTCTTGCCGGTCCCGAACCCGCCCGGCACCGCGACGGTACCGCCCCGAGCGATCGGGAAGAGGAGGTCGATCGCGCGCTGGCCGGTGGTCAACGGCTCCCCGAGACGCCGCCTTTCCTGGATCGGACGGGGCCGCCGGATGGGCCACGCCGTGTCGATCCGGATGGCGGTCCCGGCCACCTCGGCCACGATCTGGGCCCCCGTATAGCTGCCCGGCGGAACAATCCGGGTGACCGGGCCGGAGGTGCCCGGCGGAGCAAGAACGCGCACGGCGACCGACCCGGCCGTGAGGACTTCGCCCACCGGCTCGCCTGCCGCCACGGACTCGCCGTCCGCGACCGAGGGTGAGAAGGCCCAGGACCGGTCGTTGCGGCCGTCTCCCGTTCGGCCGGGGGCCAGCCACACTCCGACATCGCCCAGCGGACGCAAGAGCCCGTCGAAGACGCCGCCGAGCAGATGCGGGCCGAGTGGCGCGGACAAAGGCCCGCCGTGCGTCGCCGCCCGGTCGCCGGGCCGGAGCCCGCCGGTGTACTCGTACGCCTGCGCGGTGGCGACCTCGCCGCGGATCTCCACGATCTCGGCGAGCAAGGCCGCTTCCCCGAGGGACACGACATCGTGCATCGCCATGCCGGGCACGTGTCCGATCTCGACCAACGGCCCCGTGACACGCAAGACCCGGGAGGGCTCGCGGGCGCCGCTCACGGTGTCCACAGCGTTCGCACCTCCGCTCCCACACGGGCCAACGCGCGCTCGGCCAGGGTGGCGAGCCTGAAGTCGACCCGTCGGTCCGCTGTCCAGCCGACCACGCCGCCGTCCGGATCCTCGACCACCGTGGCCGCGTCACCGAGACGGGTCCGGGTGCGGCGGACCAACGAGTCGACGTGGTGTGCGTAGTCCGGTGTGCCCCGCAGCTCCCGCGCCCGTTCGGTCACCCGCGTCCTCAGCAGGTCCAACGCCTCTCGCTGGGCAACGAGAACCCGAGAGCGTGCCTCCTGACGGGCCCGCGTGAGCCGGTCACGAGCGGCCGTCCCACCGTCGGCGGCACCCTGGCTCCGTGTCGAGGCCAGGATTTCCCGGGCTGTTTCCGCTGCGCTGTCCACGGTCGCGGCGGCGTCGCGTTCCGCCTCGCGAAGCAGCCGGTCCGCGTCGGCGCGTGCGGCGTGCAGGAGCTCCGCGCGCACCGGTTCCAGTGCGGTGTCCATGTCGTCGGAGTCGCCCAGTCTCATCGCGGCATCACCGCGACCAGGCGAGCTGTGCCCTCGTCGTCGGCAAGATCCTCCGCCAAGGCCTCCGCGGCGGCCTCGGTGAGTACCACCAGCTCGACGCCCGGGGTCAACTCACGCCACACGGCGCGCACGGCCGAAGGGTCTTCCGCGATCCGGACGTCGACACCCGCCAGAGCCAGCCCGGCCACGCGCGCGTATTCGCCGATCGCCGCCACGGTTCCCATGTCACGCCTTGCCCATCAAGAGGACCGCGACCACGAGGCCGTAGATGGCGATGCCCTCCGCCAGTCCGACGATCACCATGGCCCGGCCGAAGAGTTCAGGCCGTTCGCTCAGCGCGGCGAGCGCCGCCGCGCCCGTGTAGGCCACCGCGATCGACGCACCGATCGACGCGCCTGCGACTGCGATGGCGGCCCCGATCAGGGCGGCCGAGGAGGACCCCGAATCTCCGTTGGAGGCGGCCGTGCCGGCCGCGTGGGCACCTCCCCCGGCAAGGGCGATCGACAGCACGACTCCGGCGCCCGTGAGCATCAGCGCATTTGCGGCGATCACCCACCACAACGCCGCGCGTGATCGCCGCAAGAACAGTCTGACCACGAAGAAGACCACAGCGATGATGGGGAGAACGATGATCCAGGCAGTCACGCCGCCACCTCCGTACGTTGTACGGGCGGATGCCAGGGCCGGAACGGCCGTCCCTGAGAGACGAATACGCGGGAGAACAGCTCGTAGTATTCAAGGCGCATGGCCTGCACGCCGGCGACCAGCGCCTCCAAGGCGAAGGCCAGCGCGTTGCCGACCGCGAACAGCGCGACAGCGGCGAGCCAGGCGGCTCCGCCGCGGCGAGCCGACGCGGTCGTCCCATCCCAGATGATCGCGCCGAGGGCCGCATGGGTGAGGCCGAAGGCGGCGAGCCTGGTGAACGAGACGATGTTCGATCCGAGCCGCATGACGGAGTCGACGAGTTCGACGCCGGCCTGCGCCGCGCCGCCGGGCCCCCCGGCAGTGCCCGCGTACAGCCCCACGCCGCTCAACACCAGCCCGGCGACCGCGAGGACACCGCCTACCGCGAGCAGGACCGCGCCGCCGCTGACCAGCGCGACGGCGAGCAGGACACACCCCGCGAAGAGCGCGGCGCCCCCGCCACCGGACGTCGCATACCAGGCGTACCCCGGCCCCTGCTCGCGGCGCCGGTTGACGAACGCAACGACATACGCCACCGCCAGCAATACGACGCCGATCACGACCGCGGCTGTGAGCAGACGCAACGGTTCGTCCAGGGGTCGCAGCCACAGGGCGGGCACCACGCCCGTCGGGCCGAAGAACTCCCCGTACAAGATCCCGGCGAGCATCGACGCGACCGCTGCCCCCGCCACGAACGGCCACAGTGCGCGTGACCGCGCCAACGCGGCGGGCCGACCCGAACGAAGGCACAGCGCGGCCACCAGCAACAGCGCCCCATGGCCCAGGTCGCCGAACATCATGCCGAACATCACGGCGTACGCGAGCCCGGCCGGCACCGTGGGGTCGAGGTCGGCGTAGGGCACGGTCCCGTACGCACGCACGAGCGGGGCATACGACCGCCGCAGGGCGCCGTCGTCGCGGAGCATTGTCGGTGGATCGTGCCCACGCGGCGCGCGCAGCAAAACGATCGCCGCCCCGACCTCCGCCACGCGTGTTGCGGCCTCCGCGACGTCGGAGGCCGGGCACCAGCCGGTGAGCGCGGCGGCTTCACCGTCGCCGGCCGCCTGATCCGCGAATGCCTCCAGTTCCGCCTCCCCCGCCAGCAGGTCCGCGCGGCCATCGTGCTCAAGGGCATCGAGGTCGGGCCGTGACGCGCTCAGGGTCACCATGCCCGGGGGCCGGCGCAGCCGCCCGAGGCGGGAAGCGGCCGGGACCTGCCGGGCCCGGCCGCCTTCCACACGGTCGAGTTCGATGCGGCCGATCTCGGCAATACGGACGAGCGTTTCGCGCAGTCGTGACCGTGGGGCCACTACTGCGACCCGCTGCATGCGCACCGGCGCTGCGGCATCAAAACGAGGCATCGAGCACCTCCGGCGATACGCCGCCGGTCGTGGCGACTGCCAAGGCAGCGCGGGTCCGCCAAGCGTCGGTGGACATCAGGGCGATCGCGCCCACCACGGCTGCCTGGCCGAGGCCCCTCCTTCGGAGCAGTCTCCGTCCCTCGCACTCGACGTCCGTCCACCAGCGGGCCTCCGCCCGCCACAACTGCGCCGGACGATCGATCCCGGCGAAGACCGTCCGGGTCTCGGTCGGCACCGCGCGCCGGTAGTCCGCGAACGACCGCGCATGCGGGGCGGCAGCGCCGAGGAGACGGGACGCGATGCGACGCGTGCGATCGGTCAACTCCCGTTCGAGCAGGAACCTCTCGCGACAGATCAGCAGGGCGAGCCGCTTTCGTGCCCACACGGCCGCGAGCGGCACCTGCTCGGCGACCCGGACGGACGCGGCGACCCGCATGCCGACACCGATGGCCGCTGCGGTATCCGCTCCGGGATCGCCCCACGGCGAACGGGCCAGCTGCGCCCTCAGCTCCGGTAGGGAGCTGGTGTGGGCCAGTCTCGGCCACGCGATCGCCAGGGCGCCGAGCCGGTAGGGCGGGGCACCCTCGCCGTTCCGAATGGATCGGATATGGGCTTCGGTGTTGGAGATCTCGAACCCCGAGGCGAGCAGGCGCACGTCATCGGCCCCGGAACGCGTTTGCCAGCCGGCGAGCACACGGAGCTGCCACAACAGCGTGTCCGCGACCGCGCGCTGGGCCTCGGCCAGGGAATCGGCCGCACCCACGCGCCGACCGTACGCGGTCGAGCCCAGACCTTGCACCGCCTCGTCCAAGGCCGACAAGGCCGCGATCCGGCGCAGCTCGTCGGGACCGACGCAGCGCGACAGCATGGTGCGTGCGCGAACGGCTCCGGGAGCCCACCCGGCCGTCATGGCCGCCCCTCGGCTGCGGGGCCGGGCAGGGTCGGCCTCGTGCCGTCGAGGTCCGCGACGACCTCGGCGAGGACGCGCCCGACCAATGCCGGCATGCGCGCCTCGGCACGTTGCGACACGGCACGGGCCGTCCGCAGTCCGGAGTCCCTGATCTCGGCCGCGCGCGCTTCCGCCTCACGGAATACTCGGCGTGCACTCCGCTCGT
This sequence comes from Embleya sp. NBC_00896, assembly GCF_045207785.1. Taxonomy (NCBI): domain Bacteria; kingdom Bacillati; phylum Actinomycetota; class Actinomycetes; order Kitasatosporales; family Streptomycetaceae; genus Embleya; species Embleya sp. NBC_00896. The sequence goes on along the minus strand of NZ_CP108777.1, from coordinate 2,758,311 downwards.
GCTCCGCCGGGGAGTCGTTCCGCGCCTGTGCCACGAGCGCCTCGGCATCCCGCTCGCCGCGGCGGCGGATTTCGGCCGCTCTGTGCTCGGCCTGCGCGCGGATGGTGCGTGCCTCGGCCTGGGATGCCGCAAGCAGGCCGAGCGGAGTCGCGAGTTCGTCGGCGAATTCACGCGAGCGATCGGCCGGGACACCCGCCACCCCCGGGCCGGGTGCGGTAACCGGGCGAAACCGCCCTAGGAGGTTCCGAAGGGGCGCCATGGGGATCTCCAACCGGGGTGGATTTCCGGGACAGCACCGCCGGGCGCCACCGGTCAGGGTCCATCGGCCCTGAATTCCTTGCATGCGCCCGCAGCACGGTCGGCTGAGGTTGAACGCGTAAGTCCATCGTCGGCGCATTGGACACGCACCTCAAACGCAGCCCTGTCCCTCGGGTCCACCGCGTCCCTCGGGTCCACCGCACCCGTACTCGGCTCGCCGCAGCACCGAACGAGGACCTGCCGCCCCCGCAGATGTGGTCGAACTCGCCTGGATGGTATGGCTCTCGAACGAAGCATTCGACGAAGCCCAGGGGCCCGCCACGAGTGGAAGTCCGTTGGGCGCTTCGCAGGCAGCCGGGCACGGGCGGAGTGGCGAGGCCCATCCCTGGGCAGGAGGTGGAAGAAGACAGCTGCCGCGCGTTCACCACGCCCGGCCGTCCCCACGGCGGCGGTAACGGCCCGCACAATGACGCCGACGAGCACGAGGACCCGAGGTGAGGACCATGGTCCGCAAGCGGGCGCAGGCCGCCGTTCTCGGTGCGTTGGCCCTGGCTGCGACGGTGGCGGTCGGCGCGTGCGGCTCGGACGGCAACACTCCGCACCGTGCACCGGCCAACACCACCACCATGGCCGGCCCCACAGCACCGGGTCCGACCGACGGGTGGGGACCGGGCATGTGGGGCGGCATGATGGGCCCCGGCATGATGGGCGGCGCCTGGAACTCCTGGGCGCCCGGCATGATGGGGCCCGGCATGACGGGCAACTGGTGGCTGCCCGGCGATGGCGTCCGCGTGCAGAGCCTCGACCAGGCCCGCGGGCGCGCGACCGTTTTCGCCGACCGGCTCGGTCTGCGCGTCGGCGAAGTCATGCAGTTCTCCCGCAACTTCTACGCCGAACTGCACGCCGCCGACGGCCGCCCGGCCACCGAGGTCCTGGTCAACCCGTCCGACGGCGCCGTGCAGATCGAATACGGCCCGGCGATGATGTGGAACACCGCCTACGGCATGCACTTCGGCAGCCAGGACCAGGCCCGCGTCTCTCCCGACCAGGCCCGGGAGATCGCCGACCGATGGCTCCGCGACCACGGCAACACCCACACCGCGGGCGACCCCGAGCCGTACCCGGGCTACTACACCCTGCACACGATGCAGGCCGGAAGCATCACCGGCATGCTGTCCGTCAACGCCACCACCGGACAGGTCTGGGAACACACCTGGCACGGCACCTACATCGCCACCAGCCCCCACTGACCCACCGCACGACACACGGACGCCCAGGGCGTGTCTCACCTCGGTGACCGGCCCCCGTCGGTGGGGTGACGACGTCGGCGGTTGGCGCGCCTCAGCTCGTCGGCGCCCCACACGATGAACGGGAAGGACGCGATGAGCGCCAGAACGTCCACCGGGAGTGCCGATGTGCCGAAAAGCGTTTGGAACGGCGGGAGGTAGATCAAGGCCGCGGTGAAGGCGATCTCGAAGGCGATCCCCCATAGGAGCAGTGGATTCGACCACACGCCGACCGAGCGCAGCGAGGCGTGTTCGGTACGGGCCGCGAAAGCCGTGCCGATCTGGCAGGCGACGATGCCCGCGAAGGTGGCACTGGTGGCCCGTAGATAGTCGTCGTGCAGCGGATGTCCCGAGCCCGTGGGGTCGCCGGGCTGCCAGCCGGCCCGCCACAACACGTAGAAGAACGCCGTCATGACCAGCGCGGCGGAGATGAGCCCGAGGAACACCCAAGCCCTGAAGAGCAGATCGCCACGGATGATGCTCTCCTTGCGCGAGCGCGGCGGCCGGTTCATCAGTCCGGGTTCGGCGGGTTCTCGCCCCAGGGCAAGTGCGGGCAGGGTTTCGGTGCCCAGGTCGATCGCGAGAATCTGCAAGACGGTCAGGGGCAGTGGAATCTTCCCGCCGGACAATGCGAACACCAGGAAGGGCACCACCTCGGGAGTGAGGTGGGCGAAGATATAGAGAATGAACTTGCGAACGTTGTCGTAGACACGGCGACCGGCTTCGATCGCCGCGACGATGGTGGCGAAGTTGTCGTCGGTGAGCACCATCGTCGACGCCTCACGCGCGACGTCGGTCCCACCCCGTCCCATGGCCACGCCGATATCCGCACGATGCAGTGCCGGCGCGTCGTTGACGCCGTCCCCCGTCATGGCCACCACATGTCCCACCGCTCGCAGCGCGTCCGCGATACGCAGCTTGGCCTCGGGTGACGACCTGGCGAAGACGATCTCGTCACCACTCCCGATGAGTTCGTCCAATCTCGCCTCGGACATCGCCTCGAGCTCTTCTCCCGTGACCGTAAGAAGGCCCTCCGTACCGATGCCCACCTCACGGGCGATGCTTGTGGCGGTGACCGGGTGATCACCCGTCACCACGTGCACCTTCAGGCCCGCGTCGTGGCACCTGCGCACCGCTTCCGGGACCTCGGGCCGGGCCGGGTCGACCAACCCGACCAGCCCGAGGAAGCACAGGTCGTGCTCCGCGTCCTCCCGATGCTCGGGCGCGGGCGTACCCTCGGCGAAGACTCGGTCCGCGGACGCCAGGACACGCAGTCCCCGTCCCGCGAAATCCGCCAGCGCTGCCTCGGTACGCCGCCGATCCTCGTCCGTCAGTGCTCGGGCAACGCCATCGTCGACGATCGTGGTGCAGCGAGGAAGCACCGCCTCGGGCGCGCCCTTGACGTCCAGTCGTCGCCTGGTGTCGGACTCGGGTGTCACCGTGGACATCAGTCGCAGGGTGGGAATGAAGGGGAACAGACGGAGCCGATCGCGGTCCCGGACGGCTTCGTCCACAGGCGTGTCGCCATGCGCCGCGGCTTGGAGGAGAGCAAGTTCCATCGGATCGCCGATCGCCGGCCGATCCCCGTCCGCCACCGCGGCCGTCGTGCAGGTGGCGACGGAGTGCAGCAGGTGCCGGTACTCCTGCGGCAACCCCGGCCCCGGAACGACGTCGACTGGGGCGCCTCCACCGCGAACGAGGGACACGTGCATGCGGTTCTCGGTCAAGGTGCCGGTCTTGTCGGTACAGATCACCGATGTCGAACCGAGTGTCTCGACCGCGCTCAGGCGCTTCACCACCGCACCCCGACGCGCGAGCACCCGCACGCCGACCGCGAGCGCCAGGGTGATGGTCGGCAACAACCCTTCCGGCACGTTCGCCACGAGCAGGCCCACCGCGAACAGGAACGCGTCCTTCAGGGAGAGTCCCGCCAGCAGACCCAACGGCAGAAAGGCCAGGCCCACACTTGTCGCCACCGCGGCAATGATCCAGGCGACTCGCTTGACCTGCGTTTCCAACGGGCTGCTCTCGCGCTTCACGCGGTGACTGAGAGCGGCGATACGACCAAGTTCGGTGTGGTCGCCGGTGGCATACACGAGCACGCGCGCCGTGCCGTCGACGACTGCGGTTCCGCTGAACAAGAGATCGGATGCCTCGAGCAGGGGCGGAGTGCCCACGGCGTGCTGCGAGCCGCGTGCCACGGGCACGGACTCGCCAGTGAGCGTGGACATGTCCACGTCCACCAGACCCTCGACGACGCGCGCGTCGGCACAGACCCGATCGCCTTCGGCGAGCAGCACGACATCTCCGGGGACGATCGACGCAGCGTCCACGGAGCGAGACACTCCGTCGCGTACGACCCGAGCCTGCTCGGACAGGAGGCGCCCGAGCGCCTCCACCGCCTGCTCCGCCTGGCGCTCCTGGACGAAGGCGAACGCGGCGTTGAGAACGACCACGGCAAGGATCGCGCCGGCCAGCGCGGGCGTCCCCGCCGCGAACGCCAAGAGCCCCGCACCAATCAGCAGCAGCGCCAAAGGATGCACGAATTGAGCCGCGAGGTCGCGCCACCAGGGGCGCTTTCCCCGACGTCGGATCCTGTTCGGGCCGTACGCCACCAAGCGCCGGGCGGCCTCGCGCTCGCTGACCCCGTCGGTGCCGCATCGCAGGTCACGGAGCAATCGCAGGAGCGGCTCGCGGGGGTCGGGCTCAGCGGAGTCGGCGGATGGTCCCGATCGGGCTCTTCCAGGCGTCGGATCGGGCATCTGTGCGCTTGGGTCACTCATCGGACCTCCGCGGGTCGCTCATGGTCGGCGGCCGGCGAGATCGGATTCGAGCCCGGTGGTCTCCGGGCAACCACGACCATGAGTGCCGAGGGATGTCACCGGGGCCGCTTTCTCCACGACACGCACCGCTCCCATGACCACATCCGTCGTCCGTGTCGTCCCGTGGGCCGGCTCCGGTCGTTTGTCCGACACCGAGACAATGCCCGTCATCGTCGTCGCACTCACCTCCCCCACCATCCTGTGAGCGTGGGCGCTGCTCGATAGTCGACAGCCTGCGCGGGGAACAGGCCGCCGACGACGGCACGCGCCCCCGGAAACAGGGAAGCCGCCGCAATGCCGTGACCCGTGTGGCATGGGCCGGGCCCGCGCGCAATGCTGGGAATGTCATGTCGCAAGGGGTCGTCCCCTCGATTGCGATCCACCTCGACCGGGAGCACCCATGAAGACCTCCGACGCACCCCGGGCACCCGGCGAGGTGGCACGCGCAGTCTTCGAAGCCCTGAACGACGGAGATCTCGACGGTTTCGCCCAATTCTCGGCCGACGGCGTCTTCGGCGACTTCATCGCTGTCGGCGAGTTCCGCGGTGCGGCGGCCGTACGCTCCTTCTTCGTGGAACTCTTGGCCGCCGTCCCGGATTTCTCGATCACCGTGGAGGACGTGATCGCGGACGATCACGGCGCCGCGGTCAAGTGGCACGCGACCGGGACGTTCACGGGCAGCCCGTTCCGGGGGGTTGTCGCCAATGGGCGACGGATCGGACTCCGCGGTGTGGATTTCATGGAAATCGACGGCGGGCGGGTACAACGCAACCGAATCGCCTACGACGGAGCCACATTCGCCCGCCAGGTCGGCTTGCTGCCACCGAACGGATCAGGACCCGACCGAGCCTTGCTCGCGGCATTCAACGCGAGGACCCGTCTCGCCGGATGGTGGCAGCGCCGTTGCCGGTCCACCACATCGCGCTGACCGCCCCGGGACTTCACGGCGCTTTCGGGCCGCCTACGACGAGGGAGAGCACGGTGCGGGCGACATTCCCACTGGGGCGGATCGCCGGGGTGCGGATCGGGGTGCACTGGAGCGTACTGGTCATCTTCACGGCGATCACGGTCGGGCTCGCGCGTAGCCGTCTCCCCCATGCCCACTCCGGCCACCCACAGGTTGTCTACTGGGCGGTCGGCGTAATCACCGCCGTGGCGTTCCTTGCGTCCTTGTTGGCCCACGAGTTGGCGCACGCCGTGGTGGCCCGGCGGAACGGGATCGAGGTGGAGGACATCGTTCTGTGGCTGCTCGGCGGCGTGTCCCGACTCAAAGGGGAGGCATCCACCCCTGCCGTCGAGCTGCGGATCGCGGGTGTCGGTCCGCTGGTCAGCATCATTCTGGGCGTGTTCTTCGGCCTCGCCGCATGGCTGCTGAACACGGTCTCCGGCGCGAATCCGGTGGTCGAGGCGGTGGTCTGGCTCGCGGTTGTCAACGTCCTGCTGGCGCTGTTCAACTCCATCCCCGCCGCCCCGCTCGACGGCGGCCGACTGCTGCGTGCGCTGTTGTGGTGGCGCACCGGCAACCGACTGCGCGCGACCACCGGAGCCACTGCGGCGGGCCGGACATTCGGCTGGGTCCTGGTCTTCCTCGGCCTGTTCCTGGCCGTATACGGCGATACGTTCGGGGGACTGTGGCTGGCGCTGATCGGCTGGTTCCTCATCGCGGCCTCGACGATGGAGGGGCGCCAGGCCCAGCTACGCGAGACCCTCGCCGGGATCCCGGTGCGCAACGCCATGTCGCGGGAGCCTGTCACCGTGTCCGAGCGGCTCACGGTCGCCGAGTTCTTCGACGGCCCGCGGTACCGGTACCGGCACTCGGCGTTCCCGGTGACCGACGACGCCGAGGCCCCGGTCGGATTGCTGACGCTGCGTGCCGCACAACACGTGCCGGAAACCGAGCGGGACTCGGTCACGGTGGGCCGGATCATGCTGCCGATGTCTCGGGTGGCCGTCGCCGCTCCGGACGATCCGCTGTCCGACCTGCTGCTCCGCCTGGAGCCGGGCCCCGAGCACCGGATCCTGGTCGTCGACGGCGACAGGCTCGTCGGAATCGTCTCCGCGTCGGACGTCAGCCGGATGGTGACCTGGCTCATCACGACCGATCCGCGCCGACGCGAGCGTTGACCCTCGGGCCCTGCGTCCGACGAGCGCCGGCCGTTCACGCCGCGTGTGACGCCGGGTCAACAGACCGAACACAAGGTGACCGTCTGGTACACGGCGCCGACCGCCATTCGGATGCTGATGCGCACGACGCCGAGGCGGCAACCCGGCGATTTGCCGCCGGGAACCGACCTGTCCGCGCTCCGGTTCATGGCCGGCGTAGGCGAACCGCTCTACTCGTTCCCGGGAACGGAACTCGCCTGTCCGCACGTGCGTTCCGCTCTCGGGTCTACCCGTTCCGGCCGTCGTCGTGTGCGCGGCACCATCGGTCATAGGCGTCTACGGCGGTGGGCAGCGTGGGGAACAGACGGTCCGCGCCGATCGATGCGGTGAGGCCGTAGGCGTCCAACTGCGTGCGCAGGTCCTGTTTCACCCGTGCCAGGGCAACGACCACGCCGCGTTTGCCCAGTTCCTCGCGCACGGACTCCAGGGAGTCCAGGGCGGTGATGTCGACCTCGACGATCGCCTCGGTGTTGAGCACGAACCACGACACCGGGTGGGTCTCCTCAGCCACGGCGGCCAGTGCACGGCGCCGGAAGTCCTCGGCGTTCGCGAAGAACAGCGGCGAGTCGTAGCGGTACACCACCAGCCCGGGAATCGTCCGGGCTCCGGAGTAGTCGTCGATGTCGTGCATGCCCGCCATGCCCGGCACGATTCCCTGGACGGCGTCGTGCGGTCGTGCCACGCGGCTCAGCAACTCGGCGACCGACAGGCCCACCGCCACCAGGACGCCGTAGAGAATGTCCAGCGCCAAGACGCCGACCAGACAAGCCATCGCCAGGAGGAACTCGCGCCGCCGGAAGGACATCAGGCGCCGGAATCCCGCCACGTCGATCATCCGCACGGCGGCGAAGACGACCAGTGCGCCGAGGGCCGCTGTCGGCATGTTCGTGAGTAGAGGACCGAGGAACAGCAGCACGGCGACGACCACCGCCCCGGCGGTGAGCGCGTACACCTGTGTTCGGGCACCGGCCGCCTTGGCCAGCGCGGTGCGACTGGCACTGCTGCTCACCGGAAAGCCGTGCACCATACCGGATGCGACGTTCGCCGCGCCCATGGCGAGCAGCTCCTGGTTCGGATCCAGGCGGGGTTTGCCACCGGCCGAATCGAATGCGCGCGCGGTGAGCATCACGTCGGTGTACCCGACGAGCAAAATCCCGGCCGCAGGCGCCAGCAAGTCACGCGCCTGGCCGAAGCCGGGTGCGAAGACGTCGGGAAACCCGGTCGGCACATCGCCGACGACCTCGATCCCGTGCTCCGTCAGGCGAAACGCGACAACCAGCGCGGTGCCCAACGCGACAGCCGGCAACGGGGCCGGGAATCGGGGAGCGAAGTGCGCCGCGCCGAAGAGGAAGACCAGCGTCGCCGCGCCCATGACGACCGTCCCCCAGTGCACATCGGACAAATTCGTCACGAACGAACGCCACTTCGGACCGACCCCGTCGCCCTCCACCGGGACACCGGTGAGTTCGGGCAACTGATCCACCATCATGATCACTGCCAGTCCGGCCAGGTAACCGATCAGCACCGGGCGCGAAAGCAGGTCGGCGACGAAGCCGAACCGCACCAGCCACGCCACGAGGGCAAGAACCCCGACCAGGATGGCGAGGGTCGCGGAAAGGACCGCGTAGCGCCCGGCGTCGCCTGCGGCCAGGGGGCCCACCACCGTCGCGGTCATCAGCGCGGTGGTCGACTCCGGACCGACCGACAACAAGCGCGACGACCCGAGAAGGGCGTACATCACGATCGCGGGCAGAATGGCCCAGAGGCCGACGACAGGTGGGAGGCCCGCGACGGTGGCGTAGGCCATGACCTGCGGCACAAGATAAGCCGCGACCGTGACACCGGCCGGCAGGTCGTCGCGCAGATGTTTCGGCTCGTATCCTCGCAGCGCCACCACCCCGGGCACCGCGCTTGCCAGGCATCGACTGATCGCCGTGGGAAAGGCGGCGGGCTGCGGCATGGGCCTCCTTGGGTGAGGGCTTCATGATGCCGCGCACAGTGTGGACAACCTCGTAGCGGACACGGAATGGACACGGAATACCGTCATGTGGTCACCCGCGCTGCCGCTCCTGAAACGGTCGCCGACTGTCTGGAGTCCCCGACTCCCCGGGGGCATTCACGCACGCCGGCTCCATCGTGGTCGGGAGGTGAGTCGTCTCGTGCTCCCTGTCGTGAAGAGGTCTCCGGAGGATACCGGCGCCGGCATCGGGTGCCTGGATGCCACGCGTGTGGCCGCGCGTCGGTGTTGTCGGGCAATTACTCAATCGTGCACGGCGGCAGGTGACCCGGTGACCGCTTCGATATCGCGTGCGGCCAGGTCGAGCAGGCGGTGTGCCAGATCGGACAGTGCCCGGGCGGCGGCCAGATGGTCGCCGATCTCCGGGACGTCCCGGTCCTTGGGGTTCTTGCGGGCGTGTCCCCAGCCACGAACCGATGTACCGTCCCGCGTGTTCAGCCGTGCCTCGGCGAACGTACGCACCGATTCGCCGCCTTCGAAATCGTCCGGGCCGCTCTTTTCACTCAGGTGGATATCGACGGTCCAGTGCTTTGCGGCAACCATCCGACTCACCTCCGGTTCGACAGCTTCCTGCTCTCAGTCTGCGCCGCCGGCGCATACGCGGTAGGGCCGAACGGCCCCCGGCGTAGCGGCCTCCGACGCGTCCGGCGGTGTCCTGCGCTCGGTTCCACGACGACGGCAGGAGAAGCCATCAGCGACCCCGCGGTCGCCGCCCGGGCCTTGTCTCGCGCGGCGCGCGCGCTACGGCGGACGATCGCCCGGAGTGGGAGGTGTGCCGTGCCCTCCCGGTCGGCCTCCTTGTGCAACAGATCGGACTCCGAGACGACGCCGACAACAGCAGTCGCGGTGAGCCCCCGATCGTTCGGCAAAGGGCCCTTCGCCGAACCGACCGGGCCGAATGGCCCTGCCCGACATCGTGTGCAGGGAGCAGAGTCGGGCGAAAGGGCCGGCGATCGAGGCGGCTCGCCCGGAAGGGAGTGCGTCGTGACCGCCTTCGAAGAACCGGTGCCCGTGATCGTCGGGGTCGAGAACACCGACGCCGCCCGAATCGCCGTCCTGTGGGCGGCCGGCGAGGCCGCTCGCCGCGGGCTTCGGTTGCGTCTGGTGCACGCTTTGGACTGGCCCGTCGGCGCCGAGCACGACCCGGACATGAGGAAGCCGTGGGAGACCTGGAGCGGGATCTTTCGGCGTTCCGGGCAGCAAACGCTGGAAGAGGCGCGCACACTCGCGTTGGGCACCCATCCAGGGCTCGACATCACCGAACTCCTTGTCGATGGAGAGCCCGACGCGGTCATGCGAGAGCAGGCCGCGAACGCCGCCATGGTCGTCCTGGGTTCGCGCCGGCTGTCGTCGATCAGGGAGTTGATGACCACCGGAGGCATTGCCGTCCCCGTGGCCGCCCACGCGACCTGTCCGGTCGTGATCGTCCGGGATCGGGAACACGTCGAAGACGATCCCGGGACGGTTGTCGTCGGGGTGGACGGATCGCGCGTGTCCGAACGAGCCGTCGCCTTCGCGTTCGAGGAGGCCTCGCTGCGCGGCGCGACCGTACTCGCCGTCCAGGTTCGTCCATTCTTCGCGAGCCCGGTGGTGGGCGCCGTGACAAACGCGGAGGAGGTCGAAGAGGGCCGGATCCGTCTCGCGGAAACGCTCGCGGGTTGGTCGGAGAAGTACCCCGACGTGCCGGTGCGACGCCAGGTCGTCCTCGGCCACCCCGTGCACACCCTGGTCCAGGCGTCCGAGCAGGCCCTGTGCGTAGTGGTCGGCACGCGCGGACTGGGCGGCTTCAAGGGCATGTTGCTCGGCTCGGTCGGCCACGGACTGGTGCACCACGCCCGTTGTCCCGTCGTCGTCGTGCCGCGCGAGCGCGACTGACGTCCCACGGGAGAGTGTCCGACCACGTCGTACGCGAACCCGGTCGACCCCTATCGCGCACACCATGATCGGCCCGGCCGCGCCACCCCATCGCCCGGGGAGCGGCCGGGTTGCCGTCCCACACATCCTGCGTGTCCTTGGATCGCCGGCGAATCCGACTGATCGGTGGCGAACGACCGTGAGGGGTCGGAGAACGAGGTGGCCTCGGCGAAGCTCGACGGGCAACCGGTGGCCGGGCACTGCGCCACAAGGATGCACGACCTGCTCACCGCGGCCTCGCTGTGCAACGACGCCACTCTGGTGCCGCCGGGCCCCGACCCTGCGTGGTCGGCTCTGGGTTCTGGCCGCGGACGGCTACCGGGTCCTGGACGTCGCCACACAGCGTCTGGATGCCGTGCCCCACCGTGTGGAGGACGCGGAGGAGGGCGTGTCCCTGCTCGGCCTGATCGGCATCAGCGATCCGCCTCGGGAGTCCGCTCGCACCACCATCGCCGCATGCCACGAGGCCCGCATCACTCCTGTGATGATCACCGGCGACCACCCGTCCACCGCACGAGCGGTCGCCACGCGCCTGGGCATGCTGCGCGACGGCGACACCACGGCCCTGACCGGCGCCGACCTGCGCGCGGATCCCGAGCGGGATCCGACCGCCGTGCGGGTGTTCGCGAGAACGACACCCGAGCAGAAACCGGCGATCATCCAGGCGTGGCGTGCCCGAGGCCACGTCACGGCGATGGCCGGCGACGGCGTCAACGAGAGCATCCTCGGCGACGGCCTGTGGCAACGGGTCGTGCGGCCGGGCCGTGCGTGACTGCCGTCAGCCTTGGCGCCGGAGCGTGGAGCCACCACGCCGGACATGTCTTGCAGAGCGTGCTGTTCCTGACCCTGCTCGGCGCCCAACTCGGCGTCGTCACGGGCCTGAGGACCCGACTGCTCACCCGCGCCAACCCGTTTCCGCCGATCACCGTCCTCGCGTCCGCCGCCTTGGGTCTGGCCGGCGTGTACGGACCGATGCTGCGGGATCTCCTGGGCACCCACGCCTTGCCTGCGGGAAGCCTCCTGATCCCTCTCGCCGGGGCAATCCTCGGATTCGCGGCCGCCCGCGTCGACCGCCGGATCGCAGCACGTGGACGAACGGTCGGCGACCGGTGAAGCCGGACGTGGGACTCACGGCCCTGGTCCTCTCGGGGCATCCGGCCCTGTGGTCCCGATGTCGGAAGCCCGAGACTGATGACATCCGGCGTCATCCCGATCGGGCCACGTGTTCGACGGCAGGAGGCCCCGGATGAGCGACCGTGCGTCCGCGCGTGACCGGGCCGCCGCCGTCTCCGCCCCTGAAGGTGGAGCCCGACGGGTACAACCAGGGTGCGCCGAATGCGCCTTTCCGCGTTCGGACGCATCGATGGGCCGTAGGGAGAAATCGACATGACCAAGGCATCCCTGAACCCCGCCGACCTGCGGTACCTGGCCGCCGCGGCCGGTGCGGCACCCTCGCTTCACAACAGCCAACCGTGGTTCTTCCGACCCACGATCGACGGCTGCGGAATCGCGGTGTACGCGGACGGCACGCGAGCGGTCCCGCTCACCGACCCCGATGGCAGAGCCATGCACATCTCCGTCGGCGCGGCCGTGTTCAACCTGCGCGTCGCCGCTGCTCAACTGGGTCGGGAACCGCTGGTGACGCTCCTCCCCGACGATGATGCCGATCCGTCACCGACTGCCGTGCTCAACCTGGGTCGATGCGCCCACACCCCACTTCCCTACGGCCCGGACCTGTACTCGGCGATCGCCCGACGGCACTCCAGTCGCCTACCGTTCGCCAACCGTGACGTCCCGGAGCGCGTCCTCGGTGAACTCATCGCCGCAGCCGCCGCGGAGGGCGTGGTGCTGGCCGTGCTGGAGGAGGCCGACGCGCGCCGTGTCCTGAACCTGACGGCCGAGGCCGAACGACGAACGGCCGCGGACCTCGCGCGACAGGCGGAGACACGCGAGTGGCTGCGCCTGGAGGAACCCGCGGCCGACGGCATCCCCCGCGAGGCCCTGGGCCCCCAGGACCACGACGCCCGGGTACCGGTCCGCGCCTTCACCGGGCACCCGCCCTCGTCTCCCACCACGACGCAGCGCTTCGAGGCGCTACCCCAGGTGGCAACCCTCACCACCCACTTCGATCGTCCGCAGGACTGGCTGCGCGCAGGCCAGGCCATGGAGCGGGCATGGCTGGTGGCAACGGTCCACGGTCTGCGTGTATCGGTCCTCCACCAGGCCGTGGAATGGCCCGACACCCGCGCGAACCTGCGCGATCCGCAGACCGGTCCCGGGTACGTCCAGATGGTGCTGCGGATGGGGTACGGGCCGCCCGGAACCCCCACTCCCCGCCGCCCCGTATCGGAGACACTCGGGGCGGCCGAGGCCGGTGGCGACGCATCGACCGTGAACGAAACCGGCGGGGAAACGGCACCACCCCTCGGGTCGAACCGACAATGAGCCTGCCCGGTATCGAAGGGCAGAGGGTCGGAGGGTTTCTTCGAGCATGCGTCGTCGTTCGTCGGCCGACTTCTCGATGCTCCCGACCCCGCCCAACGCCCCGGCGCGGGCGGACCCGATGGGCGGTGTGCCCGACACACTCACGGCCGGCACGTCCCCGCCGGTGCGGCGGGCCTGTTCGACTGCGTAGTCGATCGCGGCGGTATCGCCGTCGCTCGCGACGCCCACCACGACGTCCTTGGCTACTCCCCCGGTGATCACCCTCCTCGCGAGACCACCGTTGTGCCTGATGGATACGCCCCGATGCGCATCGCGACCAGAGCCCGGAATTCAGCCTTCGGCTCACCGGCAGCGGCCCGCGACGGCCCACTGCCATAGGGCCGTTCGGCCCTTCACTCCGCGCGTGGTCGGCGCGAGCGTGGGAACGAGCGGAGTTCAGACGACGCACGAGAGGAAGCCCGATGACGATGGCGATTCCCGAGGGTCCGGACCTGACCACGGTCGACGCATGGTGGCGGGCCGCGAACTACCTCGCGGTAGGCCAGATCTACCTGAGCGGGAACCCGCTTCTGACCGAACCGCTGCGCCCCGAACACATCAAGCCGCGCCTGCTCGGGCACTGGGGCACCTCCCCCGGCCTGAACCTGATCTACGCCCACCTGAACCGGGTCGTCCGCGAACGCGGCACGCACGCCCTGCACGTCACCGGTCCCGGGCACGGCGGCCCCTCCGCGCTCGCCGCGTCGTGGCTGGACGGCACCTACAGCGAGCGCTACCCGAACGTGTCCCGGGACGCGGACGGCATGGTCGCGCTCTTCCGCCAGTTCTCCTATCCGGGCGGCGTCCCCAGCCACATCGCCCCCGGCGTGCCGGGCTCCATCCACGAGGGCGGCGAACTGGGCTACAGCCTCTCGCACGCCTTCGGCGCCGCCTTCGACAACCCCGATCTGGTCGTGGCGTGCGTGATCGGCGACGGCGAGGCCGAGACCGGGCCGCTCGCCGCGTCCTGGCACGGCAACAAGTTCCTCAGCCCCCGCACCGACGGCGCGGTGTTGCCGATCCTGCACCTGAACGGCTGGAAGATCGCCAACCCGGCGCTCCTCGCCCGCGTGCCACGCGAGGAACTGGACGCGCTGCTGACCGGCTACGGATGGCGCCCCATCCACGTCGAGGGCGACGAACCCGCCCGCGTACACGCCGCGTTCGCCACCGCGCTGGACGAGGCGCTCGAGGAGATCGACGCGCTCAAGACCACCGGGCACGGTCGCCCCCGATGGCCGATGATCGTGCTGCGCACCCCGAAGGGTTGGACCGGCCCTCGCACCATCGACGGCGTCCCGATCGAGGGCACGTGGCGCTCGCACCAGGTCCCGTTGACCGGTGTGCGCGAGAACCCCGAGCACCTGGCCCTGCTCGAGACGTGGATGCGCTCCTACCGCCCCGACGAACTCTTCGACGAGGGCGGCCGGCCCACCCCGATCGTGCTCGCCAACGTGCCCGCCGGCGACACCCGCCTGGGCGCCGTGCCCGAGGCCAACGGGGGCACCATACTGCGGGATCTGCCGCTGCCCGACCCGAACGCCTTCGCCGTCAAGGTGGTCGAACCCGGCGCGTCCTCGTCGGAGCCGACCCGGGTCCTGGGCGAGTACCTGCGCGAGGTCTTCGCCCGCACGGCGACCCGGCGCGACTTCCGCCTGTTCGGCCCGGACGAGACCGAGTCCAACCGACTCGGCGCCGTCTACGGCGCGACCGCCAAGGCCTGGCAGGAACCGATCACCGACCTCGACACCCACCTGGCACCGGACGGCCGCGTGGTGGAGATTCTCTCCGAACACACCTGCCAGGGCATGCTCGAGGGCTATCTCCTGACCGGGCGGCACGGCGTCTTCTCCTGCTACGAAGCCTTCACCCACATCGTCTCGTCCATGTTCAACCAGCACGCCAAATGGCTGCACGCCTGTCGCGAGATCGGCTGGCGCCCACCCATCGCCTCGCTCAACTACCTCCTCACCTCGCACGTCTGGCGCCAGGACCAGAACGGCTTCTCCCACCAGGACCCCGGCTTCGTCGACAACGTGATCAACAAACGACCCGAGGTCGTCCGCGTCTACCTGCCGCCGGACACCAACACCCTGCTGTCGGTGAGCGACCACGTACTGCGCAGCCGCGGCCTGGTCAACGTGATCGTCGCCGGCAAGACGCCCAACCCCGACTGGCTCACCATGGGCGAGGCCGTCCTGCACTGCACCCGCGGGGCCGGGGTCTGGGAATGGGCCTCCGACGACGAGGGCGACCCGCAGGTGGTCCTGGCCTGCGCCGGCGATGTGCCCACCCTGGAGACCCTCGCCGCCGTCGACCTGCTCCGCCGACACCTGCCCGAGCTGCGGGTGCGCGTGGTCAACGTGGTCGACCTGATGCGGCTGACCCCCGAGAGCGAACACCCGCACGGCATGCCCGACACGGAGTACGACGCGCTGTTCGGCACGGACGTTCCGGTCATCTTCGCCTACCACGGCTACCCGTGGCTGATCCACCGCCTCGCCTACCGCCGCCACAACCACGACCACCTCCACGTGCGCGGCTACAAGGAATACGGCACCACGACGACCCCGTTCGACATGGTCGTCCTCAACGACATGGACCGCTACCAACGCGTGATCGACGTGATCGACCGCGTCCCCGGCCTGGGTTCGCGCGCCGCGACCGTACGTCAGGCCATGGTCGACGCACGTACCCGGCACCACGCGTGGATCCTCGAACACGGCGAGGACATGCCCGAAGTCCGCGACTGGGTGTGGCCGACCGACACCACCGATCGGCATTGATCCGGCCGCAGCCGATGTGACCGCCTGTCGCCCACCCCCACACGACAAAGAGGACAGTTGCCATGAGCAGTCGCACCGAGACCGTCTTACTCGTCCCGACCGCGGACACGGGTCCCTCCGACATCGACACCGCGGTGGACATCCTTGTCGCCGATGCCGCCAACGCACTCGCCGCCTACGACGCGTTCACCCAGGAGCAGGTCGACCACATCGTCAAGAAGGCGTCCGTCGCCGCCCTGGACCAGCACACCCGACTGGCCCGCGAGGCGGTCGAGGAGACCGGCCGAGGCGTCTTCGAGGACAAGGCGGCGAAGAACATGTTCGCCTGCGAATACACCACCGACAGCATGCGGAGTCTCAAGACGGTCGGCGTCGTGGCTCGCGACGAGATCACCGGCATGATCGAGGTCGCCGAACCGGTCGGCGTCGTGTGCGCGGTCACGCCGGTCACCAATCCCACCGCAACGGTCGTCTTCAAGGCGTTGATCGCCCTCAAGAGCCGCAACCCGGTCGTCTTCGCCTTCCACCCCTCGGCCCAGCGGTGCAGCGCCTCGGCGGCACGGGTGGTGCGCGACGCGGCGGTCGCCGCGGGCGCGCCCGAGCACTGCGTGCAGTGGATCGAGACCCCCTCGATCGAGGCGACCACCGCGCTCATGCGTCACCCCGGCGTCGCACTGATCCTGGCAACCGGCGGCGAAGGCATGGTCAAGGCGGCCTACTCGGCGGGCAAACCGGCCCTGGGGGTGGGTGCGGGCAACGTACCCGCCTACGTCGACAGCGACGCGGACCTGCGCCGGGCGGTCAACGACGTCGTGCTGTCCAAGTCGTTCGACAACGGCATGATCTGCGCCTCCGAACAGGCCGTGATCCTGCACACCGACATCCACGATGCCGCCCTGTCCGAATTCGCCTCCCTGGGCGCCCACTTGGCCACCGAGGACGAGAAGCACAAGCTGGAGACCTACCTCTTCGGCGCCGGCGCGGGGCCCGGTCGCGAACCACGCGTCAATCCCGAGGCCGTGGGCCGGAGCCCGATGTGGATCGCCGCCCAGGCGGGGTTCACGGTGTCCGCGGACACCACCGTGATCCTGGTCCACGCCGACCGAGTGGGCCCGCAGGAGCCCCTCACCCGCGAGAAGTTGTGCCCCGTCCTGGCCGTTCTGCGCGCGGACTCGCGCGAGCAGGGGTTCGCGCTCGCCGCCGACATGGTCGCCTTCCACGGCATGGGACACAGCGCCGTCATCCACACGAGCGATCCCGCCGTGGCCGAGGACTACGGGCGGCACATGAAGACGGCCCGCATCATCGTCAACGCGCCCTCGTCCCAGGGAGCCATCGGCGGTATCTACACGGGCCTGTTGCCCTCGCTGACTTTGGGCTGTGGATCCTGGGGCGGCACTTCGACGTCCAACAACGTCTCGGCGGTCAACCTGTTGAACGTCAAACGGGTGAGCACCCGCCGCAACAACATGCAGTGGTTCAAGATCCCGCCCAGGATCTACTTCGAACCGCATGCGATCCGCTACCTGGCCGAGATGCCGCACGTGCATCGGGTGACCATCGTCACCGACGCGACCATGACGCGCCTGGGTTACGTCGACCGCATCCGCCGGGTACTGCACTCCCGCGAACTCCCGGTCACGATACAGACCATCGACGACGTGCTGCCCGAGCCGAGCATCGACTCGGTACGGCGCGGCGCAGACCTCATGCGGACATTCCGCCCGGATACCATCGTCGCCCTGGGCGGCGGCTCGCCCATGGACGCCGCCAAGGTCATGTGGCTGCTGTACGAACAGCCCGACGTCGACTTCTCCGACATGCGGCAGAAGTTCCTAGACATCCGCAAGCGCGCCTTCCGCTTTCCCGTCCTGGGCGAACAGGCCCGACTGGTGTGCGTACCGACCACGTCCGGCACCGGCGCCGAGGTCACACCGTTCGCCGTGATCACCGACTCCGTGACCGGCAAGAAGTACCCGCTCGCCGACTACGCCCTCACCCCGAGCGTGGCCATCGTGGACCCGCTGCTGGCCGCGGAACTGCCGCCCGCGCCGGCCGCGGACAGCGGGATGGACACCCTCACCCACGCCATCGAGGCATACGTCTCGGTCTACGCCAACGACTTCACCGACGGCCTCGCGCTGCACGCCATCCGGCTGGTCTTCGACAATCTCGAACCCGCCGTCACCGACCGGCAAGCCAGTCCCGAAGCGCGCGAGAAGATGCACAACGCGGGCACCATCGCGGGGATGGCCTTCGGCAACGCCTTCCTCGGCATCGTGCACGCCATGTCCCACACCCTGGGCGCCACCTTCCACATCGCCCACGGGCGCACGAACGCCGTCCTGCTGCCCCACGTGATCCGCTACAACGGCAGTCCGCCCGGCAAACTCGCCGGCTGGCCCAAGTACGAGCGCTACCAGGCGCCCGAGCGCTTCCAGGACATCGCCCGCACGCTCGATCTCCCCGCCGGCACCCCCGCCGAAGGAGTGCGCTCCCTGGCCGCCGCGGTCGAGCGGCTCAGGGATCGAGTCGGCATCGAACCGTCCTTCCGGGACCTGGGCGTCGACGAGCGAGCATTCCTGGACGCGTTGCCCGGGCAGGCGCTCAACGCCTACGAGGACCAATGCGCCCCGGCGAACCCGCGGATGGCCATGCTCGACGACATGATCGCCATCATGCGCGACGCCTACTACGGCCCCGCCGCCGCCCCGACACGGTGAGCGACCGGTGGCGAGCCGCTCGGATGGGTCACGGACCGTAGCGGAGCCGCGGGCCGGGGACGCGATCGGCTTCCGCCTTCATCCGATCCGAGGACTGCCGGAACCCGTACGGTCGCGGCCTCGCCCGCCCTCTCCAGAGCCTCGCGCAGGAGCTCGGTGGGCGAATGGGGCCTGTCGGGCCACTCGCTCGGGTCCATGAGTTGGGCCGCGACCCGGGGTGATACCTGCGGCGGCACCACGAGAAGTTCCCTGAAGGGGGCGATCAGCGAGAAGTGTTCGATCCGGCGAGGGTCCTGGCCGGCCACGATTCCCCCACCGCACGACGCGGTCGAGCCCGGCGATCCGGAACGGCCGAGGCTCTTGGGGCCACAGGCTCCGGTCGAGCGTCGCGCGCGAATACCATGGGATCGTGATGGATCCGGGCCAGGACCCGCGCCAAATCGTGGCCGGTGACGATTCCGAGCGGCACGGACGATGGAATTGGTTCCGGCCTTGGCGGTGATGCCCGCGCGGTACGGCGGGCACATGGACGAGGACGACGGCTGGATGTGGGTCTGATCCGCGCTCCCGGTCGCCGGGGCATCGAACACGTGGTCCATGTGGGCTCAATGCTCGATGCGGCCGCTCCAGGTCGGCTCCACCGACGCCCAGTCCCGCTCCCAGGCGCGCGCACGACGACGGGAGATCAGCAACCACTCCACGCCGTAGGTCCCCGCCATCACCACGAGCGACCCGGCGAATGCCATCATCCCCGCGACGATCTCGTCGACGACGATCGCGGTGTGGGTCAGCGGCGGGTCTGTCGGGCGACCCGCGGCGTCGAGCCAGATGTGGATGGTGTCGCCCTCGGATGTGCCGAGGGGCACCCGGGCGGTGCCGGTTTGCGTGACGCCGTCGGTCGCGACCCATCGCACGCTCGCCGCCACCGTCTCGGCGCCGGGCGCGGCCATCTGGGGCGGCTTGGCGGTCAGCACGGCGGGAACCCGTTGTTCTTCGGCGAGTTGGCGATTCCGCGTCGCCTCGCCGGAAGTCGCGCTCGCGTCGACGGCCATCACGATCGCCAGCGGTACCACGAACAGCGTCAGGAGCGTCAGCAAAAGCATCGAACGGACGTGCACGACATCACAGCGCCGGTACATCGGCTCGCGCCCGACGAGTGCTCGGACCCATCGCCGTAGTCCTTCGTGCCTGCGCCGCGGTCGCGGCGTCGCCGTGTTCATGGCCCTGCGACGGGTATCGGCACGACGGCCACCGGACAGGACGCGTGGTGAAGCACCGCGTGGGTGGTGGGGCCCAGGCGCATCGGGAAGGGTCCGTGCGCCCGGTGGGCGGCGACCACCAGCAGATCCGCGTGCGCGGAGACACCGATCAGGGCGTAGGCGGGGGTACCGGTCGTGACGATCGCCTCGATCTGGACATCCGGTGTCCGTGCCCGGATCGGGTCCAGGATTTCGGCCAGGAGGTGGTCGTGGGTTGCCGCCATGTCCAGCGGGTCCCCGAGCAGCGGCGCGACCACGCCGGGAAAGTAGCCGGCCATCGCGAGTGTCCACACGTGAACGGGGACCACCCTGCCGCCGATGCGGCGAGCCCGCTCGACGGCGAACTCGACCGCGGGCGCGTCGCTGCGATCGGCGATGCCCACGACGACGCTCGGGGTGTCCACGTCGTCGGCCGCCTCGGGTACGACCACCACGGGGCAGGTCGTGTGCGCGCACACGCGCAGGGACACCGATCCGAGCAGCAGCCCGGCGAAGCCGCCGAGGCCTCGGCTCCCGACCACGATCAGCTCGGCCCGTCCGCTCGCCTCCAGGATCGCATCCGCCGCCGGCCCCTCGACCAGCGATGTCTCGACCGCCAGATGCGGGTGGGCGGCGCGGCTGCGGTCCGCCGCCCGCTCCAGCAGGGCGCGGGCGCCTTCACGAACCTCCTGCGAGTGACCGTGCCGGCCGAGAGCGGCGACGGGAATGGCCATGGCCAGGTACAGCGGCGTTTTCGCGTCGGCGGCGGCGTGGGCGCCCCAGGCGAGCGCGCGTTCTCCGCCGGGTGAGCCGTCGTAGCCGACCAGGACGCCGAGGCCGGGAAGGTGGGTTCCGGTGCTCATGAGCTTGTCCAATCGTCGCGTGCCGACGGCTCGGGCGGCGGGGCCGGAACTGCGAGACCCGATCGACCCCTCACCCTCAGCGTGCTCGCACTCCATCGGCGGGCACAGGGCCGCCCAGACCCGGGGCCCGGGACCTTCGGCCCGGCCCACCACCCCCACCGGCCCTGTGTCCGGGGCTGCCGAGGTTCGATGGTGGAGACAGGGTGGACCGCGATTGCGAACCCCGGACAAACAGGAGGCGAGCGCGATGGGGACGAGCAGCGAGACCGCCCCGGGCGGTTCCACCACACAGGCGAACGCGTCGGCGGGTGAGCGGAGCGTGGCCGACGTGATGAGCACGGCGTTGCTGACCGTCGCGGGCGACGAGTCCCTGTTGATGGCCTGGGAGCTCATCCAGCGGACCGGGTTCCACCACCTTCCCGTCGTGGACGAGGACGGGCGCAGCGTGGGGCTGCTGGAGCGGGGCGAACTCGCGGTGGCGTGTGCTCTTCCGGCCATCTCGCTCGCCGAGCGCTACGTGGGCGATCTGCTGTCCGGCGGTGTTCAGCCGCACGTGCCGACCTCCGCCCGGCTGGCCGAGGTTGCAGAGGTCATGACCGACCACGCGGTCGACGCGGTCGTGGTCACGAACGACAACGACGCCATGGTCGGGCTGGTGACGGCCCGGGATCTGGTCTCGGCGCTCGCCGGACGCAAGCCCGCACACGGCCCCAGCGACCGCGGGCCGGTGCTCTTCCGACTGGAACCGGTGCTTCCCCCGGAGCGCCACACCTGATCGGCATTGCCCGAACGTTCGCCGTTCGGCACTCGATGGCGACCACGACCACACGAAGGAGTTCGACATGGAATCCCTCGGCACCCGCTTCGACCCGGAAACGAATGCCGGCTCTCCTCGGCAGGGCACCGTCCCCGCAGACGAGATCACCGACAACCGGCGGCAGGGCCGGATCGTGGTGGGCTTGGACGGCTCCTTCGGATCCGCCGTCGCCTTGCGCTGGGCCGCCCGGGAGGCCGCCGAACTCGGCGTGGTCCTGGACGTGGTCGCGGTCTGGAGGGACGCCGATCCCGAGCGCCCGACCCTGGACCGGCCCGATGCCCCCTTGTCGGTGGCCCGCGAGCGGCTGGAGCACGCCCTGGCGAGCCTGGTGCGGGCCCCGATCCCGCCGGAGCGGATCGTGGCGACTCCGCTGCACGGCGCAGCGGGCGAGGTTCTGGTGGCCCGCGCACGGGACGCCCGGTTGCTCGTGCTGGGTACCAGCGGCATCGAGTGCCCCACGATCCCGGGGCCCACCGGCGTGTACTGCCTGCGCCACAGCGCCACCCCGGTGGTGTTCGTCCCCGCGCCGGAAGCCTGACCCCCACACACCGCCGAATGCCCGACCACCCCGAGCCTGATCAACAGGCTCGGGGTGGTCGGGCATTCGGCGGTGGCATTCACCGCAGGCGAAGCGTCGAGCGCTCCCTGCGGGGCGATCACCGCCGGCTCGGGCGTGGACGCAGCCGGCGGCCGGTCACGCGTCCGGGGTGGATGCGGAACCACAGTTCGCCGTGCCGGGCGGGCCAGGCATCGCGTCCGGCTTCTTTGAGCCTGGCGATTTCGACGGGGTCGGTGACGGGCTCGGCCACGCCGATCACCAGGACGCTCCAACCCAGTCGGGCGTACCGGTCCACGTCGTCGACTTCGAAGGCCACCGTTCCGCGAACGTGGGCGAGTGGGGAGCCGGGGCGGGTGGTGAAGACGATGTCCCTGCCATCCGACATGTAGTTGACGGGAAGAACCCACGGCACGTGCTCCATGCCGCCGGCGAGGCGGCCGACCTCGTGGGTGGCGAGGCGGGCACGGCACTCGTTCTCGCTCATCCGAATCAGGCTGCGGACATCCGGGACACTCGGGTTGTCCCGGATGGTCCGCTGCGTACCGAAGGTGCCGGACATGAGGGCGGTGACGCTGGTCTCCAGGGCCACCGCCAGGCCGCCGAGGGCGGCTCGGGACAACGGGGCGTCTCCGGCCTCGAGTTCCACGAGCCACTTGAGGGGCAGTCCTGCCCGGGCGCAGACGTCCGCCCGGGTCAGGCCCAGTTGTTCGCGTCGGGTGCGGATGTTGCGGGGAATGTCGACCATGTCGGGAAGGCGGGTACCGGCCGTCTCGTTGTCCATCGGATCCTCCTTCTCGACGGGCCGTTCCGCCCACGCGCACGGTCCTGGGTGTCGCTCAGTCCCGGTCGGGTTCCGTGCGCGTGGGCTCGTCGGGGTTGATGTCGTGCGCCGCGATGGCGGCCCGGGCGGCTTCCAGGCGGGCGCCGGGGAGGCGGTAGGGCGAGCAGGAGACGTAGTCGACGCCGCAGTCGTGGAAGAAGTGGATCGAGTCGGGGTCGCCCGCGTGTTCTCCGCACACCCCGATGCGCAGGTTCGGTGTGGTCGCACGGCCCTGGTCGACGCCGATTCGGACCAGTCGCCCGACGCCGTCACGGTCGATGGTCTCGAACGGGGAGACGGAGAGAATGCCCTGTTCCAGGTAGGCGGCGAGGAAGGAAGCCTCGGCGTCGTCGCGGGAGAGACCCCACGTGGTCTGGGTCAGGTCGTTGGTGCCGAACGAGAAAAAGTCCGCCGAGCGGGCGATCTCGCCCGCGGTCAGTGCGGCTCTGGGCAGTTCGATCATGGTGCCGATCGGGCAGTTCACGTCGATGCCGGTGCGGGCGCGGATCTCGGCGAGCACGCGTTCGACCTCGGTGCGGACGATGCGCAGTTCCGCCTCGGTGGCCACGAGCGGGATCATGATCTCCGCACGAGGATCGCCGCCGGCGCGCACGCGGGCGACGACGGCCTCGGCGACCGCGCGGACCTGGGTGGCGATCAGGCCGGGTACCGCGAGCGCGAGGCGTACGCCGCGCAGGCCCAGCATCGGGTTCTCCTCGTGGAGCAGCTCGCCCGCTTCGTGCAGGCGCAGGTCGCGGGGATTCGGCGGCTGTCCCAGGGCCTGTGCGCGAGCGATCCGGACGGCCGATTCGGTGTGGTCGGGCAGGAATTCGTGCAGGGGTGGGTCGATCAGGCGGATGGTGACCGGCAGTCCGTCCATCGCGGCCAGGATGCGGATGAAGTCCTCGCGCTGGAGCGGGAGCAGCGCCGCCAGGGCGGCGTCGCGTTCGGCGTCGGTGCGGGCGAGGATCATGTCCTCGACCAGCCGGCGACGGGCACCCAGAGATCGTCCGGGATGTGCTCGCGCCGCCGATAGACCGAGGCGCGTTCCCCGTTCCACGACTCGAACACGGCCACCACGGCGCGCCGCAGTTGCTCACGCGCGTCCTGCGGGAATTCCTCGCCGGTCACCTCCCGGATGATCCCCTGGAATTCCCGCACGGTCTCGGCGAGTTGGCGCGTTTCGAGGCCCAGGTCGTCGCCGGCGCCGACCTGTCGCCTACGTCGGGTCAACACGTCCTCGAAACGGGCGGCGTCGATGCCGAGGACGGTGGCGCCGTACATCTGGACCAGGCGCCGGTAGGAGTCCCAGGCGAAGCGCTCGCGGCCGGTGGCCTTGGCGAGGCCGAGCACCGAGGCGTCGTTGAGTCCGACGTCGAGGATGGTGTCCATCATTCCGGGCATCGAGAAGCGTGCGCCCGAGCGCACCGACACCAGGAGCGGGTCGTCGGCGTGGCCCAGTCGCCGCCCCATGACCTGCTCCAGGCGTGCGAGGTGGGCGGTGATCTCGTCCTCCAGTCCCCCGGGGACGTTCCCGGTGCGCAGGAAGGCCCGGCACGCGTTCGTGCCCACCGTGAAGCCGGGCGGGACCGGGAGCCCGAGACGGGTCATCTCGGCGAGGTTGGCGCCCTTGCCGCCGAGCAACCCGGCCTGTTCACGGGAGCCTTCGGTGAAGTTGTACACGTACACGGTGGTCATGTCCGGCCTTCCTGCGGGTTCGTGTGACGTGACGGGTCAGAGACGGCGGGCGACGTACTCGGTCAGGTCGAGCAGGCGGTTGGTGTAGCCCCATTCGTTGTCGTACCAGCCGAAGACCTTGACCAAGTCGCCGTTGACCTGCGTGAGTTCGGCGTCGACGACGCACGAGTGCGGATCGCCGATCACGTCCCGGGAGACGATCGGCACGTGCGAGACCCGCAGGATGCCGCGCAGCGGGCCCTCGGATGCGGCCTCGAAAGCCGCGTTGATGCCGGCGGCGTCGGTTTCGTCGCGCAGGATCAGGGTCAGGTCGGTGAGCGAGCCGTCCTCAACGGGAACCCGGACCGAGATGCCGTCCAGCGCGCCGTCGAGCTCGGGCAGCACGAGCCCTACGGAGCGGGCCGCGCCGGTGCTGGTCGGGATCATGCTGAGCGCGGCGGAACGGGCCCGGCGCAGGTCCTTGTGGGGTGCGTCGAGCAGGGATTGGTCGTTGGTGTAGCCGTGGATGGTGGTCATCAGGCCGCGTTCGATCCCGAAGGCGTCGTGCAGCACCTTGACCATCGGCACGACGCAGTTGGTGGTGCAGGAGGCGGCGGAGAGCACATGGTCGGTATCCGGGTCGTAGTCGCCCTCGTTGACGCCCATCACGATCGTGGCGTCGACACCGCGACCCGGAGCGGACAGCAGCACCTTGGCGGCGCCGGACTTCAGGTGGGTCGCGGCGTCCTCGCGGCTGCGGAAGCGGCCGGTGGCCTCGATCACGATGTCGACGCCCGCCGTGTCCCAGGCCAGGGCGGCCGGGTCGCGGTGGGCGGTGACGGCGATGGGGACGCCGTCGACGACGATCGTGTCACCGTCGGCCTCGACCGAGCGGGCCAGAATGCCGTAGGTGGAGTCGTACTGAAGCAGGTGGGCGAGCGTGGCGGCGGGGGCAATGTCGTTGACCGCCACCACCTCCACGGGCGTGGTGCCGTCGTCGACACGGCCCAGGACGGCGCGCAGGTAGTTGCGGCCGATGCGGCCGAAGCCGTTGATTCCCACTCGTACGGTCATCGCGGGATCCTCCTCGGATCTCGTGGAACACGGCTGGGGCGGGGTGCTTCAGCGGCGGAAGAGGGCGACCTTGAGCGCGCCGGTCTCCCCCGCGCGGGAGAAGGTGTCGTAGGCGCCGAGCATCTCGTCGAGGTCGAACCGGTGGGTGATCATCCCTTCCGTACCGAGTCGGCCCTCGGCGAGCAGGTCCAGGAGCAGCGGTGTGCTGGTGGTGTCGACCAGGCCGGTGGTGATGGTGAGGTTGCGGATCCACAGGTCTTCGAGGTGCAGGGTGGCCGGTTTCCCGTGCACGCCGACGTTGGCGACGTGTCCGCCGGCGCGGACCAGGCGGGTGCACAGTTCGAAGGACTCGGGCACGCCGACGGCCTCGATGGCCACGTGCGCGGCCTGTCCGTCGACGGTGAGCGAGCACAGGGCATCGTGCGTGGCTTCGGGAAGGTCGAGCACGACGTCGGCACCGAACCGCTCGGCCGCGTCACGGCGTGCGGGCGAGGGGTCGACGGCGACGATGCGTGAGGGGGCGAAGAGGCGGGCGGTGGTGATGGCGGCCAGTCCGATGGGGCCTGCTCCCACGACGACCACGGTGTCGCCGGGGCGTACGTGCCCGTTGCGGACGCCGACCTCGTAGGAGGTGGGCAGGATGTCGGCGAGCATCAGGGCCTCCTCGTCGCCGACGACCTCCGGGAGCTTGTACAGCGAGGTGTCCGCGAAGGGCACCCGGACGTATTCGGCCTGGGTACCGTCGACCAGATGTCCGAGCACCCACCCTCCGCCTCCGAAGCACTGACCGTAGGCGCCGGTGCGGCAGTTGCGGCAGCGCCCGCACGAGGAGATGCACGAGACGAGCACGCGGTCGCCGGGAGTGAAGTCGCGTACGCCGGGCCCGACTTCGGTGATCGTGCCGACGGCCTCGTGGCCGAGGATCCGGCCCGGTTCGACCTCGGGCACGTCGCCCTTGAGGATGTGCAGGTCGGTGCCGCAGATGGTGACGGCGTCCACGCGAACCACCGCGTCCTGGGGGTCGCGGACGGTGGGGGTGGGCACGTCCTCCCACCGGTGGTTTCCGGCGCCGTGGTAGGTCAGGGCCTTCATGGCGTCCACCTTTCCGAAGGTCAGCGGCAACGCTTACGCCCCCAGCGTCACCCGCCGAGAGATGTCGCCGTAGGGCCGAGTGGCCTGGACGAACGGGCCGAGTGACACACCTCGTGGACTGCGGAGATTCCCTCGTCGCACGGAACGTCGGGCGTCGCAGGGTCGTCTACACCTCGACCTCCGGCCATCCTTCTGCGCTGTCCCAGTCGACGCAGCCGATCGAGCCGTCGATGATGCGCAGTGCCTCGTCGATCGGAGTTCGTCCTCGCAGTCCGGCAGGGTGAGTTGGCAACCGTCACAGGAGGCGAACTTCCAGACGGCGAGTTCCGCGTCGGCGACACGCTCGCGGGCGGCGGTCCGGGTGACCTGGGGTGCGGGCCACCAGGACCGGGCAGGTCGCCCGGCCTGCGAGGGCCAGGCTCACCGATCCCAGGAGCATCCCGGTGAATCCGCCGTGCCCACGACCGCCCACGACCAACAGGTCGGCTCGCTTGGCCGTCTCCAGCAGGGCCTCCGACGGGGGAAAGCTCCCGCACGGGACCTCGGGCGCCGCCATGCCTCCCCCGGGAGTTCTGCGGTGGTGGAGGACGGGTCACGCTCGCGGACGGCTCGGTGTGAGCGATCCCGCTCCCGCTTGCGCTCAATGGGCCCGCAGTCCGTGCGCGCGGAACTGCGCGCGGACGCGATCGACGAGTTCGGCCGTCGGCGGCGGTGTGTCCCGCAGGGGGAAGACGATGCCGAGTTCGTCGTACTTGGCGGCGCCGAGTTTGTGGAAGGGCAGCACGTCCACGCGTTCGACATTGCCCAGCCCCGCGGCGAACGCGGCCAACGTGTCGATCATCGCGGCGTTCTCGGTCAACTCCGGAACGAGGACGAAGCGCAACCACACCGGGATGTCGGTGGTGGCGAGCCGGCGGGCGAACGCGAGGGTGGGTTCGAGTTCGCGTCCGGTGAGTCGGCGGTAGGCGATCGGGTCGAAGGACTTGATGTCGAGCAGGACCAGGTCGGTGGCGGCCAACAGTCGATCACCGGCCCGGGCGCCGAGGAATCCCGACGTGTCCAGGGCGGTGTGCAGGCCCAGCTCGCGGCATCGCCTCAGCACCGTTTCGACGAAGGGCGCCTGGAGCAGCGGTTCGCCTCCGGTGACGGTTACTCCCCCGCCGGTCGCGAGCAGGAAGTCGCGGCAGGCCGTGATCTTTCCCATCACCTCCTCGATGTCGGTCCGCCGGCCGTCGCGCAGGTGCCAGGTGTCGGGGTTGGAGCAATACAGGCAGCGCAGCGGGCAGCCGTTCAGGAAGAGCACGAAGCGGGTCCCGGGTCCGTCCACGCCGGTGGACATGTCCCACGAGTGCACCATGCCGATGTGGCCGTCGTTGCGGGGGTGGGCTGCGTGCAGGAGGGGGTCCGGGTCCTGTCGCATCGTGCTCACCTGGTCTCGTGAAACGTGCGGCTGATCACGTCGAGTTGTTGCTCGCGCGTCAGGCGGGTGAAGCGCACGGCGTATCCGGAGACGCGGATGGTCAGGTCCGGGTAGCGGTCCGGGTGTTCCATGGCGTCCGCGAGTGTGGCCCGGTCCAGGACGTTGACGTTCATGTGGAAGCCGCCGGACGCGATGTAGCCGTCGAGGAGGCCGACGAGGTTGTCGGCGCGCTCGGTGGGGTCGTGGCCGAGTCCTTCCGGCGTCACCGTCGAGGTCAGTGAGATGCCGTCGCGGGCCAGGTCGTAGGGGATCTTGGCGACCGACAGCGCGGAGGCGGCCATGCCGTGCCGGTCGCGGCCGTTCATCGGGTTGGCGCCGGGGGCGAACGGCGTGCCGGCGCGGCGGCCGTCGGGGGTGTTGCCGGTGTGCTTGCCGTAGACCACGTTGGAGGTGATGGTCAGCACCGACAGCGTGTGTTCGGCGTCGCGGTAGGTGGGGTGGCGGCGCAGTTTGGCCAGGAACGAGCGCACCAGGTCGACGGCGATCACATCGGCGCGGTCGTCGTTGTTGCCGAACGCGGGGTACTCGCCCAGGACGCGGTAGTCGACCGCCAGTTGCGTGTCGGGGTCGCGGATCACCTCGACGCCGGCGTACCGGATTGCGGAGAGGCTGTCGGTGACCACCGAGAGGCCGGCGATGCCGCAGGCCATGGTGCGGTGGACGGGGTGGTCGTGCAGCGCCATCTCCAGGCGCTCGTAGGCGTACTTGTCGTGCATGTGGTGGATGATGTTGAGCGCGTCCACGTAGGTGCCCGCCAGCCAGTCCAGGACGTTGTCGAACGCCGCGTCCAGTTCCGCCGCGTCGAGTCGATCCCCGGTCAGCGGGTGGGATTTCGGGCCGACCTGTTCGCCGGTGATCTCGTCCCGGCCGCCGTTGATGGCGTACAGCAGGGCCTTGGCGAGGTTGATCCGGGCTCCGAAGAACTGCATGTCCTTGCCGACGGCCATCGCCGAGACGCAGCATGCGATCGCGGTGTCGTCACCGGTGCGCGGGCGCATCAGGTCGTCGGATTCGTACTGGATCGAACTGGTGTCGATCGAGACCCGGGCGCAGTACCGCTTGAAGCCGCGCGGCAGCCGGGGCGACCACAGCACGGTCAGGTTCGGTTCGGGCGCCGGGCCGAGGTTGTAGAGGGTCCGCAGGTAGCGGAAGGAGGTGCGGGTGACCAGGGGGCGCCCGTCGGTGCCGATGCCACCAAGGGATTCGGTGACCCAGGTGGGGTCGCCGGAGAAGAGCGCGTCGTATTCGGGGGTGCGCAGGAAGCGGATGATCCGCAGTTTGATCACGAAGTCGTCGATCAGCTCCTGGGCGCGGCTCTCGTCGATGCGGCCCTCGCGCAGGTCACGCTCGAGGTAGACGTCCAGGAACGTGGAGGTGCGGCCGAGCGACATCGCGGCGCCGTTTTGTTCCTTGGTCGCGGCCAGGTAGGCCAGGTACAGCCACTGCACGGCCTCGTGCGCGGTGGCCGCCGGTCGCGAGACGTCGCAGCCGTAGGTCGCGGCCATCTCCTTGAGTTCGCCCAGGGCCCGTGCCTGCTCGGCGAGTTCCTCGCGGTCGCGGATCACCTCGGCGGTGGCGGGCAGCGGGTCCAGCGCGGCGCGGTCGGCGTGCTTGGCCTCGATCAGGCGGTCGGTGCCATACAGGGCCACCCTCCGGTAGTCGCCGATGATGCGTCCGCGGCCGTAGGCGTCCGGGAGCCCGGTGATCAGTCCGGCGCGGCGGGCCCGCAGGATCTGCGGGGTGTAGGCGTCGAAGACGGCGTCGTTGTGGGTCTTGCGGTGGGTGGCGAACACCGCGCGCACGAACGGGTCCACCTCGTAGCCGTAGGCGCGCAGCCCGGCCTCGACCATGCGCAGTCCGCCGTTGGGCATGATCGCCCGCTTGAGCGGGGCGTCGGTCTGCAGGCCGACGATCAGCTCCCGATCGCGCTCGATCCACCCGGGGGCGTGCGAGGTGATCGTCGAGGGAATCGCGGCGTCCACGTCCAGCACGCCCTTGCGGCGCTCCTCGGGGAACAGCGCGGACACCTTGGCCCAGACCGCCCGGGTGCGGGGGGTGGCGTCGCTCAGGAAGTCCGCGTCGCCGGTGTAGGGCGTGTGATTGGTCTGGATGAAGTCGCGCACGTCGATGGTGTCGTTCCACCTCCCGGGGCGGAAGTCCCTCCAGGGAGCGCGGTCGGTCCGGGTCTCGGACGCGGCGTCGATGGTGGTCATGGTGGCCTTTCGGTTGACGGGGTCGACCCGGTCTGTTCACCTCCAACGCTCGTCGCCCACCGGCGGGCCGTACAGGGTCCAACGGCCCTGGGGCGGGCGCCGGTCGGGCCGGCGGCACGGCGTCGGTGCGGTTGCCGGGTTGTGTTCTCGGCGGTGCGCGGCTCAGTCCCGGTCCAGGCGCGGGCGCAGGCGGCGGCCGGTGACGGCACTCGCGTGGATCCTGGTCCAGACCTCGCGCGTGCCCTCCGACCAGGTCCGGGTCCGGGTCGCCGCGAGGCGGGCCGTCTCGGTCGGGTCGGTCACGTGTTCGGCGTCGCCGATCACCAGCACGCTCCATCCCAGCCGGGCCATGCGGATCAGCTCGTCCACCTCGAAGGCCACGCGACCGACCACCTCGGCGGGGCGGGTGCCCGCGACGCTGCGAAAGACCACGTCTCCTCGGTCGATCAGGTAGTCGACCGGCAGCACGAACGGTTCCCGGCTCATCGCGGGGGCGACCCGGCCGACGTCGTGCAGGAGCAGGCGGGCGCGGCACTCCTCCCGCGTCATCACGACCAGTTCCCGGATGTCGGGCGCGGGTGCGGCCCGCGCCGCGGGTGCGTGGTTCGGCGGCACCTCGACGGCGCCGCTCAACAGCCGTTCGACGCTGGTGTCCAGGACGCGGGCGACACTCGTGAGCGCGGCGTGGGACACCGGGGCCGATCCCTCCTCCATGCCTTCGAGCCATGTCACCGGCAGGTCCGCGCGGCGCGCGAGTTGCCGGACGGTGAGCCCGAGGCTGCGGCTGCGCGAGCGCACGCCGACCGCGAGGGCGAGGTGGTCGGAGCGGGCTGTTCCCGCTGTGTGGTCGTGCATGGGTGGTACCTCCGTCGGTGGGGGCGGCGTACTTCACCCGACGGTCCCGCGGGGCGCAGCAGAACGGACAGGGCCGTTGGACCCACCGAAGGACGAAAGTCTCCTGCCATCACGGCGGTTGCGTGCGAGAACGCCCATCGTCACCGACGATCGGTCATCGGCATTCGGCGGTAGAGCGTCACGGGTGTGCACGGCCACGCGCGGGTGGCGAGCTTCGAGTCGAGGCAGGCCCGGCCGTGTGGGGAGGTCCTCGCGGGGTCCTCCGACGAGGAGTGCACCGCACGGGGGTTGATACGTCGCCGGTGGTCACCGTGACGCCCG
The DNA here is from genome assembly GCF_045207785.1 of Embleya sp. NBC_00896. NCBI lineage: Bacteria > Bacillati > Actinomycetota > Actinomycetes > Kitasatosporales > Streptomycetaceae > Embleya > Embleya sp. NBC_00896. The sequence continues at coordinate 2,726,849 of NZ_CP108777.1, read as the reverse complement.
CGGACGGTACCGCGTGGGCGGCTCGGCTGATGGATCGCCACCACGTCAAGCGCCTGCCGATGGTGGACCGATCCGGGCGACTGGTGGGCATCGTCAGTCGTGGAGATCTCCTGGCCGCCCTGGTCCGCTCGGACGCGGACATCCGCGCGGAGATCGAACAGGACGTGCTGGGCGAGGCGTTGTGCGGTTGTGCGCCTCCGTCGACGGCGTCGAGCGCGTCACTCACACGCTCACGCATCCGGCCGGCGCCGCGCGCCCGGGGTCGGCGCGCTGATGCCGACGTCCCCACAGGGGTGTGGGGACGTCGGGGCGTCGGCGAAGCGAGGCGGGTCCGTCGTTTTCAGGTTCGGTGTCGCTCGGTGTCCTGGTGCAATTCGGTCGCGTAGACGGCGGCTTGGACGCGTCGCTCCAGGCCGAGCTTGTTCAGTACCGCGGAGACGTAGTTCTTGACGGTCTTTTCCGCCAGGCCGAGGCTTTCGGCGATCTCGCGGTTGGTCTGGCCCTGTGCGATGTGCTCGAGGACCTGTTGCTCGCGCTCGCTGAGTCCGGTGGGGCCGGGTTCGGCCACCGGTCCCCTACGTACGCGTTCCAGGACGCGGGTGGTCACCGCGGGGTCCAGCAGGGATTGGCCGGCGGCCACCGCGCGCACGGCCGCGATCAGGTCCTGTCCGCGGACCTGCTTGAGCACGTATCCCGCCGCCCCGGCCATGATCGCCGCGAACAGCGCGTCCTCGTCGTCGTAGGAGGTCAGGATCAGCGCGTTGATCTCGGGAAAGCGCGAGCGCACCTCGCGGCACACGTCGATGCCGCTGCCGTCGGGCAGGCGTCCGTCCAGGATCGCGACGTCCGGGCGCAGGGCGGGGATGCGCCGCGTGGCCTCTTCGGCGGAACCCGACTCGCCCACGATCTCGATGTCGGGTTCGGCGCCGAGCAGGTCGGCGAGGCCTCTGCGGACCACCTCGTGGTCGTCGAGCAGGAACACGCGGATGGGCGGTGTCGACACGGCCCTCCTCCGGAGGTCGGTGGGTCCACTGTCGGACGTCGAAGACGCCCGCGCCTGTCACCGTAGCGGGCGGTGCAGCCCCAGGAGAACGGTCAGCAGGTCGCGGTCGGTCAGGACGCCGATCGCCGTGCCGTCGGCGTCGACGACGAGCAGGGCGTCGCGGCGGTGTTTGAGGAGTTCCTCCCCCGCCGCGATCACGTCGGTGTCGGGGGCGACGAAGGTGGTCTCGGTCCCGGCGAGGGCGTGTCCGGCCGTGTGCTGCTTCAGGCCCAGCGGATCCAGGGCCCACACGGCGGCGAGGTCGCGGTCGCTGATCAGGCCGAGCGCCCGGGCGCCGTCGACGACGGCGACGTGGTGCAGGTGGGTGGCGATCATCTTGTCCATCGCCGCCCACAGGGTGTCCTGTGTGGTCACCGAGACCACCGGGCCGTGCATCACCTTGCGCACGGTCGGGATCCGAGGGCTCGTCTTCGTGGTGTCCCGCGTCGTGTCGGTCATGGCGTTGCTCCTGTCGTGTGTGTCGCAACCGCTGTCGGGTGATGGTCTGTCTCGGCGGACGCTGCGCCCACGGTGACCACCGGGCACCGGGCGCATCGGAGGCTCTCGCGGGTGACCGGGCCCAGCGGGCGCCGGTCCGCGTGGCGCGGTCGACCGCCCAGAACCAGCAGGCACGCCTCGTTCGCCGCGCCGAGCAGCACCGGCACGACCGGTCCCTCGATCGGTCGCCGGACCACGGTCAGGTCGGGCCGGATGTGGTGCGCGGCCTGCTCGGCCCCGTCCAGCAGTTCGCGGACCCGCCGGCGCTGCACGGTCGGGTCGACGAGGGTGTGCATCGGCGCGTAGTGCGCGCGGTGGGCGGAAGCCGCCTCCCAGGCGTACACGAGGTGCAGTGCGGCTCCGCGCAGGTCCGCCTCGTGGGCGGCCCATCGCACGGAGTTTTGGTTGATCCAGGGGTCGGGGTCGATCCCGACCACGACGTACGGCGCGGTGCCCTGCGGAGGGCGGGTGTCCATGGGTTCCTCCTCGGCGAGAGGTACAAGCCCAACCCTGCTCTGCCTCGGCCGGCCCGCACAGGGTCTGTCGCCCCTGCCTCGGGGTCTTCTCCAGGGTCGTTCGGCCCCTGCGGGGTGCATCGGCAACCGGAATCGCGACGGCGTCCATCGGGCGAGGGGCAGACGTGGCCGGCGGGGTTTGACTCGATGGGGCCGAGACGCGTTTCGACGGGTGACCGATCCTTGGAGGGGTTGTGCCGTCGGACGAGCGACCGGCACTGCCGCGGATGCGCCTGGGCGAACTGCTGAGAAACGCGGCGGGGCGGACTTCGACGAGGACGACGAGGCGGTCCTGCGCACGCTCGCGGCGGCGGCCGGCGTCGCCATCGACAACGCCCGCCTGTACGACGACGTCCGCCACCGCGAACGCCGGCTCGGCGCAAGCTCGGAACTGACCCGGAGCCTGCTCTCCGGCGACACCCCCACCGACGTCCTGCGCACGTTCACCACCACCATCCGGGACATGGCCGACGCCGACCTGGTGACCCTGGCCGTGCCGGTACACGGGACGGACGATCTGGTCGTGGAGGCCGCCTCGGGGCCCTTGGCGAACCGCGTCCGCGGGTTGGTCCTGTCCGGCGAGAGCACCCTGATGGGCAAGGTGTTCAGCTCCGGCGAGACGATCGTCAGCACCGACATCGGCCACGATCCGGGCGCGGTGGTGGCCACCGCCGCGGGATCCGATCTCGGTTCGGCGTTCCTGCTGCCGCTGGGCACCCGCGAGCGCATCCGCGGTGTGCTCCAGGTCGCCAACCGGCTCGAGCGGCCGCAGCTGTCGGACGCGGTGGTGCGCATGGTCACCGGCTTCGCCGACCACGCGGCACTCGCCCTGGAGATCGCGGAACGGCGCCGCGACGCCGAACTCTTGACCGTGCTGCAGGATCGCGACCGCATCGCCCGGGACCTGCACGGCCTGACCATCCAACGCCTGTTCGCCACCGGCATGACCCTGCAGAGCGCCACCCGCTTCATCGACCACCCCGAAGCCCTCGAACGCGTCGAATCCGCCGTCGACGCACTCGACGACACGATCAAAGTCATCCGGTCGACGGTCTTCTCCCTCAAGGCTCGCGGCCGCGACACCGGCGTCGGACTGCGTTCCCGCTGCCCGCGCGAAGTCGACGCGGTGACCGAAATGCTCGGCTTCGCACCGACGTTGCGCGTCGACGGCCTGCTGGACACCCACGTACCCGAGCCGATCGCCGCCGAGGTGATCGCGGTGCTGCGCGAAGCACTCGCGAACGCGGCCCGCCACGCCCACGCGAGTCGGGTGGAGGTACACATCGAGACCGACGGCGACCACGTGCGGCTGCGGGTGCGGGACGACGGCGTGGGCCCGCCGGCGTCCCCGACCCGCGACAGCGGTCTGGGGAACATGCGCGCGCGGGCCGAATCCCTCGGCGGCGCCTGCTCGTTCGGGCCCGCCCCCGACGGCGGCGCCCTCCTGGCATGGCGCGTCCCGCTGGGCTGAGCCCCCGGCCCCCGGGTCTCGGCAACCGGACACGCGATGTCGTCCCCCGCCGCTGCGGCCGGTGGGTCGCCACCGGGCCGGGTGGCCCGGGTCCACCGGGCCCATCGGCCCGTGCGGTCCGCCGCTGGATGCGCTGCCGTGGACTCGAAAGGCAGCGCCTGCCCGGCTGTTGCCGTCGAGAAGGGACGAGTCCATGCCTGTCACCCCGCGCACTCCCACCGGACACGTGGTCGTCGGCGTGGACGGATCGCCCGCCGCCCTGTCCGCCGTCGCCCAGGCCGCCCTGGAGGCGGCGAACCGCGGACTGCCGCTGGAGATCGTCAGCGCCTGGCTGGTCCCCAGCGACGGCGAGTGGGCCTCCTACGCCGGGCGGATACGCCGCGAGGCGCAGGAGGCGGCCGAGGCCGCCGCCGCCCACGCCCGTGCGCTGTTCCCGCAGATCTGGACGATCGCGCGGGTCCGCCGCGGCGCCGCTCACGAGGTGTTGCTCGCATCCGCCGAACACGCCTCCCTCGTGGTGGTCGGCAGCCGCGGCCACGGACGCATGGCCGGTCTACTCCTGGGCTCGGTGAGCCTGTCGGTGGCCGCCTACACGCCGTGCCCCCTGCTGGTGGTGCGCGGCGAACCCGGCCCCTCGCGGGTCGTGGACGGCGACGCCGAGGGCCTGATCGTGGTCGGCGTCGAGGACGAGGACTCCCGCCCCGCCGTGGAAGCCGCATACGAGGAGGCCCAGTTGCGACACCTGAGGGTGTGCGCGCTGAACGCGATGCCACCGGCCACCCCCACGCCGATCGGGCTGCCCGCGCCGGCGTTGGAGTCCCTGGCCTCGGCAACCGCCCTGCGACGCGAGGCGGTGGAGGCCTCACTGGGCGCGCTGCGGGCCAAGCACCCCGAGATCGAGTCCCAGGTGCGCCTTGTGCGCGAGGGCGCGGGTCGCGCTCTGGTGCAGGCCTCTCGCGAGGCCGACCTGGTGGTCCTGGCCGCCCACCGACGCACCGCCCGTTTCGGCACGCGCCTGGGCCGGGTCAGTCACACCGTCCTGCACCACGCGCACGCCCCCGTCCTGCTCGTGCCCGTGGGCTGACCCCGGGCGCCGATCCCGCGCGGCAGGCATGGGACACACATGGGGGCGATCGTCGGCCGAGTCTGCGCCGCGCCCCGGAAGACCACGAGAGACGTCACGAAGAGGAATCCCGCCCGCAGGCGGTCGCCCCCGAATCGTCGGGGGCGACCGTGTGGGTGCCGAAAATTCCATCCGCCCAAGTCAGGCCGCATGTCGGTATTCGTGGATGGTGCCACCGAGTCGGTCGCGTCTGCGTATGTTCAGACGCTGGATCCGGACGGGATCGGTGATCGCCTCGGGTAGGGGCCGTAGCGGCGCCGCCTGGTCGAGTGTCCGGTGTGGGCGGTGGGTGTTGTAGTGCCGTTCGTACTCGCGTAGCGCGTGGAGCAGGTGGCGCCGGTTCCGGATCAGCGTGCGGTCGAGGAGTTCGTGGCGACAGGTGCGGACCCGGCGTTCCATGACCGCGTTCATCCGCGGGGTGCGCACCGCCGTCGGCACGGTGCGGATCCCGGCATCGGCGAGGATCTCGTCGAAGAGCCTCGGGAACTTCGCATCCCGGTCGCGGATCAGGAACGCGGCCCGGGTGCCCGCGTCGTCGAGGTCCATGACCGGGTTGCGGGCGGTTTGGACCACCCAGGCGCTGGTGGGGTGGGGTGTGGCGCCGAGGATGCGGACGCGGCGGGTGGCGTGCTCGATGACGCGGCTTCTGGCACCTGCCCATGAGCGCCCCCTCGATCGATGGTCACCCTATGTTGTCGAACCCTCGCCCGGTGTGCGGGAGTTCCCGCAGACTGGGAGCGGACGTGCGGGTTCGGCCGTTCGTGTCCGGTGGCGCGTCGGGCCGGGCGGCAGGGAGCCGGGAGGGGGACTGCGGTGGGGTGGTTCGGGCGCTTCAAGGGTGATTTCTACTTCGAGGAGGTCGTCGGGGAGGGCGTGATCTGGCCCGCGTACACCGACGACGACGGCGTGGTGTTCCTGGACGTCGACGAGGACACGTCAAGGTCGTCATCGACGGCGTGGTCCTGGGCGACGAGATCTACGACGCGTACATCGACGAGAACGGCCGCCTCCGACTGGACGAATGAAGCCGTCGGCTCGAAGGCCGAGTGTTCGCCGGCGGACCGAGACTCGCGATTTGGTCAGGAGTGGCGCGGAACGGTCAAGAGTGGCCGAGTGGGTGCCCAGAGAGCGAGGGGCGTCCATGTGGTGACGTCAGGTCCCTGACGGGCACTGCGAGTTGCCGACTGGCTGCTTTTGGGTGCCCAGGCGCGGGTTTCGACAAGGAGAGGGCTGTGATGGTGGCTGCCGGGGGTGCGCGGAACTACGCGCAGAGGATGGGCATCGTTCGATCGATCGTGGTCCAGGAGTTGGGCTGGGACGAAGACACCGACGATGAGATCCGCACCGATATCGGGGACGCGATCGGCAGCGAGATGGTGGACGACAAAACCGACGAAGTCGTGGACGTCGTCCTGCTGTGGTGGCGGCAAGGCGGCGGCGACTTGGCAGACGAACTCAGGGGTGTGGTGGCGCCCCTTTCCGACGAGGGCGTGGTCTGGGTCCTCACTCCTAAGACGGGCAAGCCCGGCCACATCGATCAGAGCGAGATCGCCGAAGAAGCGAACACGGCCGGCCTGGCATCCATCGGCGCGGTCACCCTGGGGGCATGGTCCGGGAGCCGTCTCGTCCAGCCCAAGACTGCCTCCAAACAGCGGTAGTCACAGCCCGACCGGGCGGATTCTGCCAGACACGTCGTCCAGAGCCACGGGCCGCTGTTCGGGGTAACCGGCTGAACTCGAGGACGCGGGAGGCCGTGCCCCCGGGCCCCTCGCTCTGGTGCCCGGCCCCAGTCGGCGCCCGTCCCGTTCAGGCGTCCCGAAGCGGAATCCACGCCGCCGCAACTCGTCGGCGGGAGCAGGCCCAGGTCAGCAACGCGCGATCCACCGCGGTGTCGGGGGCGCGGCTGCGGGCGGCGTAGGCGTGGGAGGTGATCTTCGCCCAGGTGAGGAAGTTCCCCCGGGCGTGCGTCCGGTCGGTGTGGAGCAGGTCCTCGTCGATCGCGGTGTCCCACAGGGGGTGGAACAAGCGCAGCACACCGGGGACTTGCGATGGCTCCAGACGTGGCACGTGCTGCCAGGTCAGGACTCGGGAGGCCAGGGCGGGAGTTCGCGCCAGGGTGCGCTCGGCGCCCGCCCCACACAACACCAGGCAGGTGTGGGTGGTGGGGACGTCCACCAGGAAGCGGAGGTAGTCGAGTTCGGGGGCGGCGATGCGTTGGACGTCGTCGAGCACGAGCACGCCCGGGGCCCGAGGGCGTCCAGCCGTACGCGGACCGCCCAGCCGGCGGGAGTGATCGGGGAGAAGAGCTCTTCCCTACGTTCGGGCAATAATCGGGGCCGGATACACCAGGAGCAACCGTTCCGGGCCATCGATCCGTCCACGACGGGAGACCAGTGCCGGCGTCGGCGTCCAGGGGCGTTCCATCCATGGCGCAACGTGGACCGTGTCCACCTCATGCCACCGCGCGCCCTCCAGGACGCCGATCCGGATCGAGGTGTCGTACTCCGGAACCACCCATTCATCGTTCCAACCGTGGTCTTCCTCCGGCTCACTCCACCCCCCGGTCGACCACGCCAGGTAGAGCCTGTCTTGGTGTACCGCCAGGGCCGGGCGGCCGTTGCCGTTGGCGTGGCCGAGCACTACGGGCTCCGACCAGGTGTCACCCTCAAGCATGGTATGGACGATCGCGGCGGGGTCGCGGCTCTCGTCGTCGTACCGGCGGAAGGCAATGTGCAGGCGCCCCCGGTGGAAAGCAAGGTCGAGGTCGAACCTGTCCGTGACGGGCAACGGGACACCGTCCGCCCAGGAGGCGCCGTCGAATGTGTAGTGATACATGGCATCGGTGTTGTCGTACTGGTACGCGGTGCGTACGAACTCGTCCGACAGGCGCGGGGAATACAACTTCCTCGCCTCCTCTGGCAACACCGCCGAGGGATCGAACCCGTGGAACGCGAGGTGGAGCAGCCCGTCGTGAACCGTCAGGACCGGTTGACCCTTCGCCACACGGCTGAACTCCCGTGACTCCCAGCCGCCGTCCGGGTGGGAAGTCGCCAGCATCAGTACCGGAAAGTCGTCGGTGGGCCGTTTCGTCAAGTACGCGAGATACAGCCTGTCCTCATACGAGGCCGGCGCCACCGGATTCCCGGCCCGAGTGATGTCGATGCGGCGATCCTCGCACCATGTACCCCCGCGTCCGTCGGCCGTGGGCGTGAACACGGTCCCTCCCCCGCCACCCTCATCAGCGACACCCTCACGCCCTGGACCGAATGCCACGACGTGACCTCCGGCACCAACCCCGCCACCACGATCGCGCTGTGCGGACCCATCTGGGCCAAATACAACCTGCTCCGCACCGCCAACGCGATCGGCCTGCCCCTGACCGGCGTCCTGAGCGAACCCGACAGCGTCGGCAAGTACGCGAACTTCCAGCACAGCACCGGCGGCACCACCGCACACGCGTCCATCCACTGGACACCCGACACCGGCGCCTGGTCCATCGAAGGCGACATCCGCGAGAAGTGGCTCGCCGACGGCGGCACCTCCGGACCCCTGGGCTACCCCGTCTCCGACGTGAGCCAGGTCAAGGACGGCGCCGGCACCCCGATCGGCTACATCTCCCACCTCACCGGCACCCCCGCCACGGGGGCCGCCGCCATCACCGACGGCAACAACACCGGCGTGAACGAACTCCACGGCAACATCCACGCCCGCTGGCAGGCCACCGGAGGCGTCCGCGGACCCCTCGGATTCCCCTCCACCGACGAAACGCCCACCCCGGGCGGAGGCGGCTCCTACAACCACTTCCGCACCCCGGGCGCCGGCGCCGACACCGGATCCGTGTACTTCAGCTGGGACACCGGGACCTGGGCCCTGTACGGCGCCATCCGCGAACGCTGGGCAGCCCTCGGATACGAGAACGGCTACCTCGGATACCCCACCGGCAACGAGTACGACTTCCTCGGCGGCCGCCGCCAGGACTTCCAGGGCGGCTACGTCCACTGGATCCCCGGCACCACCACCGACACCCCCTACGCGCCGCAGCGCGACATCGCCACCGCCGACCTCACCGGCGACGGCAAAAGCGACATCGCCGCCATCTGGGACGACGGCAGCCTCATGCTCTACCCCGGCGACGGCAACACCCACCTCGGCCCCGCCATCTCCATGTGGCCCGACCAAACCTGGAACGGCATGCGCCTGACCGCCGGAGGCGACTTCAACACCGACGGCAAAGCCGACCTCGTCGCCGTCAGCGGCGCCGGAAACCTCTACCTCTACACCGGACGCGGCACCATCACAGGCGGCGCCGCCCTCAACCCCGCCATCCCCCTATGGCCCAACAACAGCTGGGCCACCATCCGCGACATCGCCGCCGGCAACCTCGACGACAACCCCCACGCCGACCTCATCGCCATCTGGGACGACGGCACCCTCCACACCTACCCCAACCTCACCCCATAGCAACACAAACCCACAGGCCCACAAGCCCACAGCGACAACCGCGGCCCCGCACCCACACCGGGTGCGGGGCCGCGGTACGACCACCGACAACCGACCAACAGCCGCGTGGCGGCGGCCGACACCGGGGCGGCCACGCGCACACCGACCACCGGCGCGGAAACGGTCCAGCATGTCCGCGCACCGCACAACGGGGTCCCCGTAGTACTCGGGAAAGATCGGGCGGATATGGCCGAGTAGGCTCCTGACCAGGGGGCTCCGGGGAGTTGGGGAGGGGTGTTAGGTCGTGGTCGCTCCGGTGTTCACAGACGAGGAACTGGAGGGGCTGCGGCGGTTCCCTGAGATCGGCCGGGAGGAGTTGTTTCGGTTCTTCACGCTGACCTCGTCGGATGTGGCGTTCGTCGATCCGGGCCGGGGCCGTGGCCCGGCAGACCGGTTGGGGCTGGCGGTCGCGGTGTGCACGCTGCCGTGGCTGGGGTTCGTACCGGATGATGTGGCGTCCGCGCCGCGGGCGGTGGTGGTGCGGCTGGCCGAGCGGCTCCGGGTCGATCCGGACGCCATCCGCTCGTACGGGCGTAGGGCGAAGACCCGCACGGAGCATCTGCGGTTGGCGGCGCGGTACTTGGGGTGGCGGGCGGCGTCGACGCTGGAGTTGAAGGAGCTGGACGAGTTCTTGCTGGCGCGGGCGATGGAGCACGACTCAGCGACGCTGTTGTTCCGGCTGGCGGGCGAGTACCTGATCTCGGCGCGGGTGATCCGTCCGGGCCCGGTCACAGTGGTCAAGCGGGTCGCGCACGCCCGCGAGGTGGCGCGGGCCGAGACGTTCGAGCGGTTGGCGCACGAGTTCACCGACGAGCGACGCGCCGGGCTGGATGATCTGCTGGTGGTGGACGCCGGGCTCGGGATGACCCGGCTGCGGTGGCTGGGCACGGGGCCGGTGGAGGCGTCGCCTGCGGCGGTGAAGGCGGAGATCGCGAAGCTGGAGTTCCTGCGCTCGATGGACGCCCACACCCTGGACCTGTCGGTGCTGCCGGCAGAGCGGCGCCGCTTCCTGGCCACGGTCGGGCGCCGGTCAACCGCGCAGGCGTTGGAGCGACGCGAGCCGGAACGGCGGTATCCGATCCTGCTGACGCTGGTGGCGCAGTCGGCGACCGAGGTCCTGGACGAGGTGGTGCAGCTGTTCGACCAGGCGGTCTCGGCGCGCGAGGGCAAGGCCGCGCACAAGATGCGGGACTACCTGGCCGAGCGCGCCAAGTCCGGGGAGGGGCGGCTGGAGCTGCTGGACACGATCCTGGCGGTGGTTGCCGACCCGGCGGTGCCGGATGAGGACGTCGGCGGCCTGCTCCGCGGGGAGCAGATCGGGTGGGAGCGGCTGTGGTCGGCCCGGTCCTCCGCACTCCCGCCGCTGCCGCGTGATCACGGGCACCTGGCCGCATTGGACGGCTCGTATGGGTACTTGCGGCAGTTCACCCCGCAGGTGCTGGAGGCGGTGCGGTTTTCCGGCGGCACCGCCGCGGCGGAGTTGCTGGCGGCGGTGAAGATCCTGCGGGAGGTGAATGTCACCGGTGCGCGCAAGGTCCCCGACGGCGCGCCGACGGAGTTCGTCCCGGTGCGCTGGCGTGGCTACCTGGACACCGCGGCGCGGGCGGGCAGCGTGACCGCCTACCGGCACTACTGGGAGCTGTGCGTGCTGCTGGCACTGCGGGACGGGCTGCGCACCGGCGATGTGTTCGTGCCCGGTTCGCGCCGCTATTCCGACCCGGCCGCGTACCTGCTCACCCCGGCCAAGTGGACGGACCATCGGGCCCAGTTCTGCCGGCTGGTCGGCAAGCCCGCTGACGCTCCGACTGCCCTGGCCCAGGTGGAAGACGAGTTGCACGCCGCGCTCGGCGAGTTAGAGACCGTCCTGGCCGCCGGGGACGGCCCGGTCCGCCTGGACGAGTCGGGCGACCTGGTGATCTCGCCGTTGTCGGCGGAGGACATCCCGGCCGAGGCGGTGGCGTTGAAGGCGGAGCTGACCGAGATGCTGCCGTTCGCGCCGATCGTGTCGCTGCTGATCGAGCTGGACAAGCGCACCGGGTTCCTGGACTGCTTCACCCACGCCGGCGGCAAGCAGACCCGTACCCCGGAGCTGAAGCGGAACCTGATCGCGGTCCTGCTCAGCCATTCCACCAACCTCGGCCTGACGCGGATGGCCGATGCGTGCGGCATCTCTTACGGCATCCTGGCCTGGACCGCCGAGTGGTATGTGCGCGAGGAGACGCTGCGCGCGGCGAACCTGGCGCTCATCGGCTACCACCAGCGCCTGCCGCTGACCCCGGTGTTCGGCTCCGGAACCTTGTCCTCCTCGGACGGCCAGCGGTTCCCCACCCGCGGCAAGTCCGTCACCGCCAGGGCGCTGAGCCGGTACTTCGCGAACGAGGGGCTCTCGACGTACACGCACGTGACCGACCAGCACACCACCTACGGCACGAAGGTCATCGTCGCCACCAAGCGCGAGGCGCACTACGTGCTCGACGAGATCCTCGGCAACGCCGCCGACATCCCAGTCACGGAACACGCGACCGACACGCACGGGGTGACCCTGGTCAACTTCGGCCTGTTCGACCTGCTGGGGCTCCAGCTTTCGCCGCGCATCCGGGACCTGGGCAAGATCACCCTCTACCGCACCGCGCCCAAACCCGAGGCGGAGTCGGCGTTCCCGCTCACGGGGCCTTTGCTGACCCGCCGGGCCAACCTGGACCTGGTCGCCGGACACTGGGACGACCTGCTGGGGCTGGCCGGGTCGCTGAAGTTCGGGCACGCCACCGCGTCGCTGCTGGTCGGCAAGCTGTCGGCGTCCGGGCGGCAGAACGCGCTGGCCGCCGCTTTGAAGGAGTACGGCGCCGTGCGCAGGACGATCTACGCCGCCCGTTACCTCGCCGACCCGCAGTATCGACGCAAGATCTCCCGCCAGCTGAACAAGGGCGAGTCGCTGCACGCACTCAAACGCGACCTGCTCTACGCCCACGAGGGCGCCATCCGGGCCCGGCATCTGGAACAGCAGACCGAACAGGCCTGGTGCCTCACGCTCGTGACGAACGCCGTCGTCACCTGGACGACGGAGTACTACGGGCTGGCCGTGGAGTCGATGCGCCGCTCAGGACGACGCGTCGACGACGAGGTCCTGGCCCACATCTCCCCGGCGCACAGCGAGAACATCAACTTCTTCGGCGCCATCGAGGTCGACATCGAAGGCGAACTCGCCCAACTCGGCCCCACCGGCTACCGGCCGCTGCGTATATCCGACGCCCTGTTCTGACCGCGTCGTCGCGGTGGAAGGGGCGGAACGCGGGCTGCGTCGGGGGCCTATCGCCGGGTGCCCCCGGCCGGGCGTTCTTCCTGCCGGTCTTGATCGTGAGCTTCCGGGATACGGAAGCAGGGCCGGGACCGGTGCGCGGTCGTCTGCGCGCCCGAGAGTACGGCCCGCCACAAACACCTCACGCGTTTGAGCTGTCAAGCCGCAGCGGCAATCGCGGTGGGGAAGGCGGTCTGTTCGTCGAACAGTTCGTGCTTCTGGAGGCAGTGGTAGAGCTGTCCGATTTGCAGCGGCACTCAACAGGCACGACATAGTTGTCGCCATGACGATCTACGACTCCATCGGTGCAACCTACGGCAGTACCCGGCGACCCGATCCCCGGATCGCCGCCCGGATCCACGCCGCGCTCGGTGACGCGGCCACCGTCATCAACGTCGGCGCCGGGACCGGTTCCTACGAACCGCCGCAGACCGTGCGCGCGGTCGAACCCAGCCAAGTCATGATCGCCCAGCGCCCGGCGGGATCCGCGCCGGCCCTGCAGTCGGCCGCGGAATCCATCCCCATCAACGACAACGCCGCAGACGCCGTGATGGCCCTGTTGACCGTGCACCATTGGTCGGACCTGGAAGCCGGGATCGCGGAGCTGCGCCGGATCGCACGCCGCCGCATCGTCATCCTGACCTGGGACCAGGACGTCTTCCGCCGTCAGTTCTGGCTGGTGCGCGAGTACCTGCCCGAGGCCGCAGCCTTCGACGACACCCGCGCCGTCCCGATCGACCGGCTGACCGCGCTGCTGGGCGGTGCCCGCATCGAGCCGGTACCGGTGCCCCACGACTGCACCGACGGATTCGGCGCCGCCTACTGGCGCCGCCCGGAGGCCTACCTCGATCCCGTCGTCCGGGCCGGCATCTCGATGCTCGCGCAGACCGGCGAGGACGTCATCGCCCCAGGCCTGTCCCGGCTGGAGGCCGACCTGTCCTCGGGCCGCTGGCACGCGCGCCACGCAGATCTTCTCGACCGTGACGAACTCGACGTTGGGTACCGGCTACTGGTGGCCGACCTGTAGACGCCGACCCCCGGCGCATCACGATGCACCGGCTACCAGCTCGACCACCGCGACGCCTCCATGTCGTGCTCCCGGGGCCTCGACTGCCCCGGCGTCGCGCTGTCGCACCGCGGGTGGCGCGACTGCGCTGCGGGTGACCGGTGCGACGCCTGTGCCGGCCGCCTCGCCTGGGCCTGCGGCAGCTGACCGACCACCGGGCGGGTACCGGCCCCGCAGGTGGCTTCGCCGCGCTACGCCTCCGTAGCAGCGGCGATCCGGTCGGCGTAGGTGCGGTAGGCCTTGCGCCCGGCCGGGGTGGAGCCGTCGCCGACCAGGGCGGCGCACTGCCCGAGCACGGCCTGGTGGAGCGTGAGCGGGGCTGTGACGCGCAGGGAGTAACCCCGCCCACGGCGAATCGCCCACCCCGCGCGCAGCGCGCCGCGGACCGCGTCGTCCGGGGTGCCCTGCAGATGCTCGGCGAGCAGGCCGGGCACATCCAGGGTCGTCGGCTCGTCGGCGGGCACCCGCTCCGCCTGGCCCTGGCCCTCAACTTCGTCGGCGCCGTCCAGGATGTGCCGGACGTCGGCGGGGAGTTCGCGTGCGCCGGCGGCATCGAGGGCCCGGCGGACGGTACGCGGGTCGACGCCGTGTTCCCGGGCCAGCGCCTTGACCGCGGTCCCCTCGCGGTACGCGGTGACGACCTCCGCAGCGGTGCGCGCGTCGAAGACGGCCGGTCGGCCGAGTGTCTTGCCGGCGGCGACTGCGGCCGCCACGCCCTCGCGGGTGTTCTCCGAGATCATGTCCCGCTGGAACTCCAGCACCCCGGCGAGCATGGTGACGAACAGCTTCGTCATGGGGTCGTCCGCCGTCAGGTCCATCCCCGACCAGGCGCCGGCCGCCACCCGCAGGTGGACTCCGCGACGCCGGAGCACGGCGCGGACGTCAAGAACGTCCTTGACGGAGTGGAACAGCCGTGCGGCGTCGGCGACGCGCACGGTGTCGCCGACGGCGGCCTCGTCCAGCAGGCCGCGGAACCCGCCCCGCCCCAGCGGATGGATCCGGCTGGAGGTGGCAGGGTCCTCGAAGGAGCGCGCCCCGTCGGCCAGGTAGGAGCCGAGCGCGTGCTTCTGCCGGCCGTTGGTCTGCTTGTCGGTCGAATGGCGGAGGTACAGGAGGTCGGCCACACCCCAACCCTAGGCGGAAAGGAGGGGGCTAAATGACGGACGGCCTGGATTGGATCCGCAGGGCGTTCCGCGTGGTTCCGAATGGATTCCGGCAGCCGTCCAATGGGGAGGCGCAATCGAGCGATTCAGCCCCTGCACACCATTCGATCGAAGCCCGTCGCGGCGATCTGGGGTCAGACGTCGCGGGCTTGGGCGGCTTCCCACTCCTTGATCGCGCGCCAGTCGCGGGTCATGGCGTAGCAGCGCTCCGCAAGCTTCTCGGGAACCTCCCCGCTGTCGGGTCCACCTCGAAGGCGAGGCCCAGCAGGCGTACCGCGGCGTGTTCGGACAGGGTTTCCGTCCTCTGGGCGGCGGTCAACGTGGGCAAGGCCATGGGACGACCCTCGACTCGGCTCCGGGTGTACGGCCCCGCGCGGCAGTCAGCGGCTGTAGTTGCGGACGTGGCGTCCGTCGTCCAGCCGCTTGTACGCACCGGGCGGGGAGTGCTGTCCTCCAGAACCGTCCAGTCCCCTGAACCACCGGTCAGGATGAGCGGAGGCTCGTCGCCGACACCGCACTCGGGGCTGGAGCCGGTGGGCACGACGACCTCGATCGGCGTGGCATCATCCAGGCCGGCCAGGAGCAGCCGCAGCCGCCCCACGGTCAGCGGGATGGCATCGTGCACGTAGCGGTAGGTCACACCCCCCACCGACGACCATCACGCCGGGCAGGTCACGTACCCGCCGCTCCGAGCGAGGGCTGATCATCGCGTCCGGTGACACGGAATGCAGGTTCCGGGTCTTGGGGTCCTGGTAGGAGCGGAACGGAAAACCGGCGTTGGTGTCAAAACATTTGACACCAACGGTCAATGGTGGGCCCGATCCTCGGCCGCAGACAGTTCGGCTCGTTGTGCGATCAGGCGTTGCCGAAGGTCGAGTTCCTCGGATGTCGGCAGTGCGTCGGGGCGTGCGATGCGAGCCCGGATGGGTCGGGGGATGTCGTCAGCGGACCGGTGCGCGAAGTCGGCGTGGGCCTGTTCGACGGCGTCCGGGTAGGTCGCGGCCTTGTCGTGTTCGGCGAGCGCGCGGTAGACGCTGGCGAGGCTGGGGCTTCGTCCCTTGCGTTTGCCGGTGGGGATGATCAGGTCCGGGCGGATCGCCTCGACGCTCTCGCCGGCGGCCTTGCGGCGGAGCACGGTGTGCAGCATGTCGTCGGTGATGACCGCGGGGCGGCCCCCGTGCTTGCCCTTGCGGGCGGCGGCGTCGAGTCCTTCGAGGGTGGCCTCGCGGACGTTCTCGCGTTCGGTCTCCGCCATCGCGGCGAAGAACCCGAACAGGATGCGCCCGGGCCCGGTGGGGTCGTAGATCCCGGGCAGCGGCCCGGCGAGCATCTCCAGGACCAGGCCGTGTGCGGTCAAGTGGTCGGCCAGGGCCGTCAGTTCGGCCGCGTCCCGTCCCAGCCTCTTCATCTCGTACACCGCCAGGATCACCCGGCAGTGCGGGGCGTGGGCCTTGATCTGGCGGGCCAGCGCGAGGGCGGCCTCGAACTGCGGGCGCACCCGCACCCGGGTGCTGATCTTCTCCGAGAAGATCTTGTCCCTGGGGATGCCGTGCGCGGCGAGCGCGTCCAACTGCGACTGGAGTTCCTGCGTGAGCGTCGAGCAACGCGCGTATCCGATGCGGATGTCGGCGCCGGGGGTGTCGGGCGCGATCGCGAGCGGGACCGGGGTGCCCGGCCGCCACGACCGCCCGGGGCCGCGGTCGGCCGGCGTCGGTACCCGCAGGAGTTTCGCGAGTCGGGGGACCTTGGTGAACCGGCCGGTGTGGTAGGCGCCGGCGACCGCGCCGGAGCGCGAGCGGCACGGCGACCCGGCCGCGACCGCACACCTCGGGCACGGGTGGCGCTCGACGTCGTCGGCGTCGGTCGAATCGGACTCTCGGGGCGGCGTCATGACCCGAGATGCTGTCACAAACATTTCTCACAAGGGGGTGGATCCCGGTTTCGCGTGAGAACGGGTTGTGAGAACGATTCGAGGGCCGGGACAGGCCTCGCGACACGTTCCGGCTCCTGCTCCGGGAATGGACCGTTTGTGAGAGGGCGGGGTGCCGGGCCATGCGCGCGCCGTTGTCCGGCGCGCGCATGGCCCGGCCGGCTGTCTCTTCAGTCCAGGTCGGACATGTCGAGCACGAAGCGGTAGCGGACGTCGTTTCGCCGGAGGCGGTCGAGTGCCGTGTCCACCTGTGACGACGGGAGTACTTCGATGTCGGCGGCGACGCCGTTGTCGGCGCAGAATTGGAGCATCTCGGCTGTCGCCATGCGTCCTCCGCTGCCCGCGGAACTGAGCTTCTTGCGGCCGATGAGCAGGTCCGTGGCCTCGACGGTGACGGGGCCCCGGTACCCGAGGAGGCTGAGGGTGCCGTCCATCGCCACCAGCTTCAGATACGGGGCGAGGTCGTGAGGGGCGGGGACGGTGTCGATGACGACGTCGAAGGTGTCGCGTGCCGTGGCCGTCTGCCGGCTGTCGGTGGAGTCGATGAGGTCGTGAGGGCCGAGCGTGCGGGCGTCGTCGAGCTTGTCCCGGGTGCGGCTGATGACGGTCGTGGTGGCGCCGAGCGCCACGGCCATCTTGACAGCGAGGTGGCCGAGGCCGCCGAGGCCGGCCACGGCGACGCGACTGCCGGGGCCCACGCCCAGGGAGCGCAGGGGTTCCCACACGGTGACGCCAGCGCACATCAGCGGGGCGGCTGCGGCCGGGTCGAGGCCGGCGGGGAGCGGGTAGGCGAAGGCGTCGCGCACGACGTACTCGCGGGAGTAGCCGCCCAGCGTGGTCGACCCGTCCTGCCGGTCGGTGCCGCCGTAGGTCAGCGTCGGGAAGGAGTGGCAGAAATTCTCCTGTCCGGCTTCACACATGACGCACACGCCGCAGGAGTCGACGATGTTGCCCACCGCGACGCGGTCGCCGACCGAGAAGGTGGTCACCACGGCGCCGGTCCCGGTCACCCGAATTCGGGGTTGCCGTCGGCACGGAGCCCGCCGACGGAGCGGTCAGCGGATGGGCGTGGCGAGCTCGTGGACGATGTCGAGGTAGGTCGAGGCGACCGGGTTCAGGCCGGTGCGGGGCCACAGGAAGCCGTAGTCGATCGGTGGGGCGTCGTGCAGCGGGACGAAGGCCAGGCCCGGGCGGGAGTGGAAGTCCTGGGCGCGCATTGCCACCGTGCTGACGCCGACGCCCATGCTGACGTGGACCAGGACCTCGGGCCAGAAGCGGGTGGCCGGCCCCTGCGGGATCGGCCGGCCGGACGGGGTTCTTCGCGGGAAGTAGTAGTCCATCCAGTATGCGGGGATGTGTTCCGAGGCGATCGTGACCAGCGTCGTGTCGGCGAGGTCTTCCATCGAGACGGATTCCTTGCCTGCGAAGGGGTGGCCTGCGGGCACCAGCAGTCCGCGCGGCTCGGCGAACATCAGCGGACCCTGCACGATGTCGGGCTCGTCGATGGGGAACTCGGTGAGCTGCAGGTCCACTTCGCCGGCCCGCATGCGGCCGAGCGGGTCGAGGAGCTGGATCTCCTGGATCTCCACCACGCTGTCCGGATGGCGCACGCGGAACAGGTCGGCGGCCCTGACGAGCAGGTTGCCGCACCACGCCCCGGAGAAGCCGACGCGTACCACACCCTTGATGCGCACGCCGCGGGTCGTGGTGACCGCCTGTGCGAGCCCGGCGGCGATCTGGTCGTACGCGGGGCGCAGGTCGTCGCGCAGCTGCTCACCAAGCGCGGTCAGCGTCACCTTGCGGCTGTTGCGTTCGAACAGCGGGCCGCCGACGCGGCGTTCGAGCTTGCGGATGGTCTGGCTGATCCGGCCGGTCGTGACGTGCAGGCGTTCCGCGGTGCGCCCGAAGTGCAGCTCCTCGGCGAGTGTGAGAAACGCTTCGAGCTCCAGCCGTTCCAGCATGCCCACTCCTTGATCGTTTAATCGTGCTCAACCCAGCGTGTCTCGGTCGTGTCTTGTTGCGCCGCGTGCCGATCCTGCACGCTGAAGGGGTCGCGTCCGAAGGGCCCCGGGGCCTCGGAGCGGATTCCCCCATAACTGCGAAACGGAGACTTCCGCATGAGCAAGGTCGTTGCGGTCATGTACATCACGATGGACGGCGTGATCGAGGACCCCGCCTGGACCGGCCCGTTCTGGAACGACGAGCACGGCAAGTACCAGAACGGCCAACTGCGCGCGAGCCGCGCCCTGCTGCTGGGGCGCACGACGTACGAGAGCTTCGCGAAGTCGTGGGCCCCGCGCGACGAGTCGGACGAGTTCACCGCGCGGATGAACCACATCCCCAAGTACGTCGCCACCACCACGCTGCAGACGGCGACCTGGAACGCGGCGATCCTCGACGGCGACGTCGTCGAAGAGGTCACCAAGCTCAAGGCCGAGCCGGGCGGCGACCTCCTGGTCTACGGCAGCGCCACGCTCGTCAACACGCTGATCGAGCACGACCTGCTCGACGAACTCAAGCTGTTCCTCCACCCGGTGACCCTCGGCACCGGCAAGCGCCTGTTCGTGGACGGCCTCGCCCCGAAGACCTGGACGCTCGCGGGCACCCAGTCCTTCAGCTCGGGCGCGATCGTCCTCGACTACCGCCCGGCCAAGGCGGCCTGACCCACCCGTCTCGGCCCGCACCGGGGTCACCCGGTGCGGGCCGAGACGAACAAGTCGGCCGAACTGCTCCGGCCAGGAGACGGTTTCCCGCGCGCCCCGTCCCTCGGGGACACGGCTCCACGAACGCCTGCCGCAGCGGTGCCCCCGCGCCGATGGTCTTGCCGGCGAGGTTCGGGCCGAGTAGGGCTCGTGCCTTCGGGGACCGTGATGTCGATGCCGCCTGGCACGGTCTTGTCGCCGTAGGACTTGCGCAGCCCGTTCGCCGCACTGTCGCGGTCGGTCACGCGTGTGGGCCTTTGGGGGCCACAGGCGGAAGTGTCGCCTGCACAGGGTGCGGGCGGTGATACCGCCGTGGCCGGCGGCGGCGTTCCTCAGGGTGTTGTCGATTCGACCGTGGCCTGTACCAATGTCCGGGGCGACGGACGCTCCGGGACGCAGCGCCGATAGGCACGTTGCCCATCCGGGTGTGCAGCACGACCGTGCCGGAGATGGCCTCGGCGATGTGGATCTTGCCCTGTTGGGTGTTGATCTGCGCGGGGCCGGTGAGGCGCCCGATCGCGATGTCACCGGCGTGGGCGGCGGAGCGCAGGCTCGTGGCCTCGTCGATGCCGTGATCGCGCCGTGTGCGTTCTCGACGGTGACGTCGACAGAGGTCCGACGACCCGGAGTTCCGCGCCGGACAACCTCGCCTCGACGTGGGCGGCGGGCAGCCGAAGGGTCACCTCGACGGACCCGGAGGCGCCGAAGTACCGCCTCTTCGCCGTCGGGACGTCGATCCACAGGACACCGTCCTCGTAGCCGACTGCGGCCTGCCGGGCCCGCCTTCACGTCGCGGCCCTTCGAGGCGCCGGCGGGCAGGACCGCCACGTTCGAGTCGGCGCGGTCGGTGGCGATGACCCGGATGCGACCCACCGGGACGCCCAGGACGGCGGCGGTCGGGGTGTCGAACGGCTGCATCGCGCTCTCCTGTGAATCGTAGTTCCCGACAACGGAAAAGCTATGTTGCTTTCAAACATCATTCAACTCATACATTGCGCAGGATTGCTATATATGCAGCTCAGTGATTGAAATCGTTGCAATGATCCTTCTTTTAATGCAACGATTCGATCAAGGAATGTTGCAATGAGCCAATGGTGAACGCTATGCAGGCTTCGGAGAACGCGAGGACGCCCGACGAGAAGCTGTTCGCCGAGATGGGTGCCTTCATCGACGAGCTCAGCGCCGCGGGCGTGCTGCTGGCGACCGGCGGGCTCGAGCCGGGCGGCGTCCGGCTGGTTTGCGAGGGCGGCGACATCACCGTCACGGACGGTCCGTTCGCCGAGTCCAAGGAGGCGGTGGTCGGCTTCGCCCTGGTCGAGGTCCGGTCCAAGGAGGAGGCGGTCGAACTGGGCCGGCGGTTCCGCAGGATCGTCGGTGACGGCGGAGAGCGTGATCCAGCAGGTCTTCGGTCCGTGACGGACGCCCACCGCACGGTCGACGCGATCTGGAAGATGGAGTCGGCCCGGATCGTCGCAGCGCTCACCCGCATGGTGCGCGACGTCGGGGTGGCCGAGGAACTGGCGCAGGACGCGCTGGTCGCGGCGCTGGAACAGTGGCCGCACTCGGGGGTCCCGGACAATCCGGGTGCCTGGCTCACCACCGTCGCCAAGCGCCGCGCCGTCGACCACATCCGCCGCGACCGACGGTCGGTGGCACACGGCGAGACGCTCGCCCGCGACCTGGCCGAACAGCGGCGGCTCGACGACGGCTTCGGCGGCCCCGAGTACGACCTCGGGGCCGCCGAGCCGGCGTCCGAGCAGGACGACGTGCTGCGGCTGATGTTCGTCTCCTGCCACCCCGTCCTGCCGACCGAGGCACGCGTGGCCCTGACCCTGCGGCTGCTCGGTGGAGTCACCGCATCCGAGATCGCCCGCGCGTTCCTCACCGTGGAACCGCTGATCGCCCGCCGCATCGCAACGGCCAAGCGCACGCTCGCCGAGGAGCGGGTGCCGTTCGAACTCCCGGCCGGCGCCGAGCTGGCCGAACGCCTGTCCTCGGTCCTGGAGGTCGTCTACCTGATCTTCAACGAGGGCTACTCGGCGACCTCCGGCGACGACCTGATCCGGCCCGGCCTGTGCCTGGAGGCGCTGCGGCTGGGGCGCCTGCTCGCCGAGTCGGTGCCCGACGAGGCCGAAGTGCACGGCCTCGTGGCGCTGATGGAGATCCAGGCGTCCCGCACGGCGGCGCGCACCGGCCCCGGCGGCGAACCCGTCCCGCTGCATTGGCAGAACCGGGGACGCTGGGACCCGTTGCTCATCCGCCGCGGCTTCGCCGCGATGTTGCGGGCCCGCGCCGTCGGCACGCACGGCCGGCCCGGCCCCTACGTGTTACAGGCCGCGATCGCCGTGTGCCATGCCCGGGCGCGCACCGCCGAGGAGACCGACTGGGTGCGGATCGCCGGACTGTACGCCGCCCTCGCCCGACTCCTGCCCACCGCGGTGGTACGGCTCAACCAGGCGGTCGCGGTCGGGATGGCGGACGGCCCCGCGGCCGGCCTCGCCCTCGTCGACACGCTCACCTCGGACCCCGCGCTCCGCGACTACCACCTGCTCCCCGGCGTGCGCGGCGACCTGCTGCTGCGCCTGGGGCGCGGCGAGGAGGCACGCCGCGAGTTCCAGCGCGCGGCGCTGCTGACCAAAAACGCCGCCGAACGCGCCTACCTGACGCGTCGTGCCGAGGCGATCCCGGTCGGGGACGCGTCCACGCGGACGTTCGGCGAGGCCATCGACGCGTTTCTGGCCCAGGACCGGCTCGCGCCGGCGACGGCCCGCTCCTACGGACAGACGTTGGGGCGACTGCGAATGTCCCTGGGCGTGGGGTTGCCGCTCGCGTCGCTGACGGCCGATCAGATCGCCGCCGCCTTCCGCCTGTCGTGGGCCGGCGCGGCGGCGGCCACCTGGAACCGACACCGGTCCGCCGTACGGGCATTCGGGGCGTGGACACACACCCCGGGCCTCGACGCGGCCATCCCCCAGCGGATACCCGACCCAACGCCGACGCCGACCCCGGTCACGCCCGGAACGGCGTGGCCGGGGAATGTGGAGGCATCCTTGCGGGAGCGCACGCTGTGGACGCTGCTGTACGAGTCGGGCGCCACCGTCGCGGCCGTGCTGGCCCTCAACGTCCAAGACCTCGACCTGCCGAAGCGACGAGCCCGCCGCGCGGACCGGCAAGCGGACCGGCGGTCGGATCGGCGTGGCGCGTGGATCACCTGGCGGTCGGGGACGGCCGCGCTCCTGCCCGAACTCCTGGACGGCCGCACCCGCGGCCCGGTGTTCCTCGCCGACCGACGCCCGGGGCCGGCGCGGGCGGGCATCCTGGGCGCGGAGGACGTCTGCCCGCAGACCGGACGCGGCCGACTGTCCTACGAGCGCGCCGAGTTCCTGTGCAAATCGACGACCGGACACTCACTGCGCCGACTGCGCGACTGGAGCAGGAACCGGAACGGATCCTGAGGAGGCTGGGACCGGGGCCGCTCCCCCGGCGCCGGAGATATCCCCGACGTCGTGCCTGCCGGCGTGGCCCTTCAGCCTGCGGGTGCGAGCCGACGTCGATGCCGTTGACGATCAGGCCACAGCGGACTTCGGCACCGCCACGTCGGAGTCGGTATACAACCGGTGCCTGACGCCGGCTTCGCCGGTCGGGTCTCACACATCGCGTCTGAGAACCATTCGGGGATCCGCGAGAGGTTGACCAGGCCCATCACCCACGAACCCACCGCCGCGTCGCCCTGTCGTCCAGGTCGCGCGGCGCCGACCGGTCCAGGCCCCTGACGAGTCGATCAGGTCGACCAACATCCTCGTTGTACATCCTCACCGGCTCCGAACGGGAGGTTCCTCGATCACTTCGAGCGCTGCAGGATTTCCGTCGGGGCCCGCAGGCGAGCATTCGGCACAGCAGCCCGGTGGCCGTCGTTCCCAAGGCTCACGATCGCCTGTGCTCGATCTCGACCGCGCCGTAGTCGGGACCGAGCATAGACGAATCCGGCTCTTCCGGCTCTCGACGGTCATACGGAGCAGTACCAAGGCGCCGCCGGAGACCTGCGCCAGGGCGCTTGCGCCCACCGGCCCTTGAGATGGCGCCCTTCATCCGGCCGACGAACCAAACGTAAGGCCGTGGTATCCGACCTCGTACACCGCCCAGACCGCCGCGAGCGCAACCACCGTCGGCAGCTTCGGTGCACCCGACCGTGCGAACTGCGGCAGGAATGGGATCGCGAAGATCACCGCCTTCGGGTTGCCGAGGCTGAGCAGCAGGCCGCCCCGATACGACGGGAAGCCCGACCTCACGGCGGCCGCCGCCTCATCGAACGACACCTCCTCGCCGCGCCGTGCCGCGCGCAGCGTCTGGGCACCGAACCACACCGGCGCCACCGCCCCGACGATGCGCACCACGTCATACTCCGGCTCCGCGGTCGCGAGCAGGGCGGGCGGCCCGAACGCAGCGAACCGACCCACACGAACACGCCGGTCCAGTTGCCGAGCAGGTCGCAAAGCCGGCCCGGTGACTGCGCAGCGACTCCTTGATGATCAGCATCGTGCCGGGCCGCGGGTGGCAACCACGAGATCATGCAGGCGCCGAGGAAGACGAGGACCAAAGGGCGCGGGATTCCTCCCCTGGGTCCGGTGTTGATGCGTGGAGGACACGATCCTGCCTTCATCGTCAACTATGCAAACGCCAGTCTGCTTTCGGTGCACTGGGATGACGGTGAACGCACCACTACTCCCACCCTCGGCCGTCTGTGCTCGGCGGCAACTCCCAGCCCCGGGGGCAATCAGGTGGTCGGAGCCGCGTGTGTGGTGAGGAATTGGGGGTCGAGTACGAATGGACCAGAGACTGCAGTTTGGTGTCACATCAGTTGACACTCAGTCTGCGACTGTGGTTCCAGTCCGTTCGTCGTGCTCGCGCAGCATCCTCATCACGGTGGCGGGGGACGGGTGCTGGCCCTTCTTGGTGCCGTGGGTGATGACGAGCTTTTTGGCGATGTCGCGCAGGCTCATGTCCTGGTCGCGGAGGTGGCGGGCCATGGTGAGCATGGCGTCGTCGGTCACGCCCGCGCCGCCGATGGTCTTGCCGCGTTTGCGGGCGGATTCGTGGCCTTCGAGGGTGCGGTCGCGGATGTACTCGCGTTCCATGCCGGACAGGGCGGCGAGGACGGTGAACACGACGCCGGACGGGTCGTGGCTGCCTTGGAGTTCGCCGGTGAGGAACTGGAGGCCCACGTCGCTGCCCTTCAAGTCCTCCGCGAGGGTGGCCAGGTCGATGCCGCGGCCGAGGCGCTTCCAGGCCCGCTACCGCACCCTCAACCAACCCCTGCGCCGCCTCGCCAAGACCATGGACCTGACCGGCACCGACGAAGCCGCACACCTGCTGGACGCCCTCGCGTTCCTGCCCAAGCTGGAACGCACCGTCGCCCGCGCCGGCAAGAGCGGCGCCCAGCGCGCTCTGTTCCCCACCCTGCCCGTCGACCACCTCGGCCCGACCTGGCGCGAACGCGTCTTCCCCACCGACGGCGAGCACGCCGGATCCCTCGACAAACGCGCGTGGGTCGTCGGCACCGCCGAGACCCTGCGCGGCGCGCTGCGCCGCCACGACGTGTTTGTCCCCGGCCTCACGAAATGGGGCGACCCGCGCCGGGCACTGCTGGACGGGGACGCGTGGGAGGCCGCCCGGCGCCGGGTGTGCAGCAGCCTCGGCCTGAACCCCGCACCCGGCCCGGACCTCACGCGGTGGTGCGCCGACCTGGACGGCGCGTACCGCCGGTTGGCCGACGGCATCGCGGACAACCCGCACATCCGCATCGAACAGCGCACCGACGGTGGGCGTATCCGCGACCACCTGGTGCTGACCGGGCTGGACCGGCTCGCCGAACCGGCCAGCCTGATAGGTCTGCGCGACGCGGTCGACGCACTGATCCCCACTGCCGACTTGCCCGAACTCCTCCTGGAAGTCCACGCCTGGACCGGGTTCCTCGACCACTTCACCCACGTCGGCGACCAGAACACCCGCGCCGAGCACCTGGTCACCTCGCTCGCCGCGGTCCTGGTCGCCGAGGCCTGCAACATCGGCATACAAGCGATGGTCGCCGAGGACGAACCCGGGCGCTCCCGCGCCCAGCTGTTCTGGGTCGAGCAGAACTACCTGCGCGCCGAAACCCTCCGCCTCGCCAACGCCGCGCTCGTCGACCACCAGTCCAAGCTGGAGATCGTCGGCGCGTGGGGCGGCGGCGAACTCGCCTCCGCCGACGGGCTGTCGGCGCCCTCGGCCTGGTGCTGAACGCCTGCGTGCTGTGGAACTCCGTCTACATCCAAGAATCCGTCGCCCAGTTGCGCGCCCAGGGCCACCACATCGCCGACGCCGACCTCGCCCGCCTCTCACCCCTCGGGCACGACCACATCCGGATCCACGGCCGCTACAGCTTCGCCCTTCCGGCCGAGGTCGCGGGCGGGCAACTGCGCTCGACCCGCAAGCCCATCGACACGGCCGCCGCAGTCTAGGACGCCTTGTCCGGCTCGTCCGCGCGGCGGGCGAGCCGGTACCGGACCTTCTCGTGCGACAGGCCCACGAGTTCGCCGATCTGCCGCAGCCCCCAGCCCTCCGCCTTCGCCGCGGCCATGCCGCCGTCCAGAGCCGCGTCCGTCACCTCGCCCAGGGCCTGCCGCAACTCGACGACCAGCCGCAGCCGGATCGCGGGCGCCAGATCATCCAGACCGGCACAGAACCGCGCCACGTCCGCCTTCAGGAAACCGACCGTCGGGTCATCGCTCATCCACCCACCCTGACGGGCCGATTCACTCCGTGTCAAAAAGTTTGACATCAACGCCGGTTTTCCGTTCCGTTCCTACCGGGACCCCGTCTTCAGTCATATCCGCCCGATCTTTCCCGAGTACTACGGGGACCCCACAACGCGGCGACCGGACGGCCACCCGAAGCCGCCGATGCCTCGGCCGTCGGCCAGGGGTGGTCGGGCGTCGAAGCTGCCGGCACCGATGGGGTCGCGAGACAACCGCTCGAGCGGAGACCCGAGTTCCCGCTCCGCCGGGGGATCCCCGAGACCCTCGTATACGCACGGCACGGCAACAGGGCGACTCGTCCCACATCGAGCTCCTCGCCATCGTGCTCAGGACGAATTCACCGCACTGGCATTCGCCCATGAGAATCACGACGACCTTCACGTACACGTGGAGAACCGGTGCCGCGACATTGCTCGCGGCGTACCCGAAGTGGTCCCGCTTGGCAATGGTCGGAATGCCCGTGATCCTGCCGTTGTTGGCGATCGGCGTGGATTCCGTCGTCCTGCGCATCTGGCTGGCCCTCTCGGGAGTCGTCCTGGTGTTCACGCACGGCAGGCAGGTGCACGCGTTGATCAAACAAGGTGCGATCGACGTCGAACTCGACGAGGACGGCTTCACCCGCGAACGACCGGACGTGGGCGCGTCGAGCATGCGGTGGTCGGCCACCTTGGACGTGCGGCGGCAGTACGGCCTCCTCGTGATCCGAACGATCCCCAGGTGTGTCGCCTCCGTGCCCGAGAGCGCCTTCAGCACCGAGCAACTCGGCCACCTCGACGAGTTCATCCGCCTGCGCCGGTACCCGACTGCCCGCATCGACGGGACCGAACCGACGGCCAACACCCCAGCCTGAACGAGTGGACTCCCACACACGGAAACATCCCGTCTCGTCGAGAACGCCGCGAAGACATCTTCGGGCCCGCGCACTGTCGCCTTCGATCGAGACTCCGCCCCTCGGCGGTCGCCCCTGAGTCGTGGCATCCGACCCGGTGGGATCCGATGTCTGAGTGAACGGGCCATCCTGGTGACCACGTTCCAGAAGCTGATCAACGGCAGGTCCGTGTTCGGGGTGGTCGGCGACGATCGGGAGCACGTCGACCTGGGCGTGGTCGTGGTGGACGACCCGCGTGTCGCGCTCGCGACCACCGAGGACGTGTTCCGGCTCGCCTTCTCCCGCGACCACCCCGCGTTCGAACCCCTCGAGGAGTTGTTCGCCGACGCGCTCAAGGCACAGTCCGCGAGCGTGTGGCCGACATTCGGGCGCAGGACCCCACCGCGACGGCACGCGTCCCCTTCTGGGAGTGGGCGGACAAGCAGGAGCACGTCATGGCGGTGCTGCATCCCCACCGCCACGACGACGACTTCAAGTTCGCGTGGCCGCTGATCAAGGACGTCGTCCTGCGCCTGTGCGTGGCCTCCGTGACCGGGCAGGGCGTCGAGATCCGCCCGCCGGTACCGCCGATCGCCTGGATCCCGGCGTTCGCCCGGGCCCGCCATCCGGGCACCCCTCATGGTCGCGACACCCGCGCTCGGCGTTCCTCGCTCATCCGTCCGACGGCGCCGCGGCGCTGGATCGGAACGCCCGCCGGCACCACGAAGGAACTCCCGCCCAACCCCGCCCACGCCGGTCAGGCCGGCGAGTCGTCCGGGGCATTCGCGGCCCACGGACCCGTCGACGGGTCCCACAGGATCGGGGCCGGCGCCGGCAGGCAATGCACGGCGATCGCCTCCTCCACACATCCGCGCCCGATCAGCATGCGCGCCGGGTCCACGCGGCCGTAGCCGGTGGCGGCGGCATATCCGATTTGGTCACCGGCTCCACACCTAACAGGACCGCAGGCGCTGCCATCCAGGGCGCGGATCAGCGAGCGAGCGACCGGTTGGGATGCGCTGGGTGGTGCATCGGATGAGCACGATGCCTGGCGCAGCGGAGTCCGTCGGCGCAGGCCTCGGTTGCCAAGACGCGTCGTATTGGGCACTATCCACGTCATGACTACACGAAAGGGCGGTCAGCCCTCCGGTCGGTGACCGGCTCGTGGTGGGTGCGCGACGGCGGTGTCGCCTGCGATCATCCCATCCTTCTCGATCACGCGCTTACCCTCCGCGACCGCTACGGGCAGGGTCCGTGGCCGGGGTTCGGCGATCCTCTTCCCGATGCTCGCCCCGGCGGTTCCCGCCCCGTCTTCGTCGGCGGCGGTGAAGACGCCCTGGTGAGGCGCGATCACGACGGCCAAGGTGTCGTTCATCCTGCGGGGATCGAACTCGCCGACCATCTCGAAGACTTGCTCCTCACTCCGGATCCCGTTCGCGGTGGCAGGCTTCGGGACCTCCACGACCGGCTCGCCACCTGCTCGCCGATCGACGTCGCGGACGAGCTCGGCGCCGAGGTCCGCCGCCGCTGCCTGCCGTCCGGTGGCCTGCGCCGATTGGGCCGGGAGTTGGCGGAACACGGCACCTGTCGAGCCGCGGTGAAGATCGGCCTGGTACTCCTGGGCCTGGGCGGGGACATGCGCGACCGTGAACTGCTGCTCCTGCTGGGAACATTGGACGAACTCACCCTGTACGCCGCCGTCGCACTCCACCGCTCCCAGCCAGACGGAGACCAAGCCGTCCACACACTGGCTCAACGTGTCGCCGGCTGGGGACGCATCCACGCGGTCCGGACGCTGCGCGACACCATCGACCCCGGCATCAGGGCCTGGCTGCTCCGCGAGGGCTTCCGCAACGCCATCATGGACGAGTACCTGGCTCACATCGCCGCGACCACCGGCGACCTGCACAGTGCCCTGAGCAATCCGGAGATCGACACCTCGCTGATGAACGGCGCGAACGGCATCCTCGCTGCGCTCGCCGCGAGCCAGGGCGGTCCGGCACCCGGCTTGGCCGACTACCCGGACGCCGTCCCCGTGCTGCGCCGCTACACCGACCTGGTCCAGGCCCGGACGCCCACCCTCGCCATGCTGCGTGACCTGATCAGCATCACCATCTTCTTCCGCCACGCACCCCAGGGCCTGCCCTGGACGCCCGCGGACATCCAGTACCTGACTGCACGCCACGAGGCATTGCTCCACGAACCCCGGTGGCCGGCGCTTGTCCTGGATCACCTCGCCGACCCCCGCCGGCCCGACTTCCACCTCGCCCTGGGACCCGCTGAAGTCCTGGGCCTGCGCCCGACGGCGCAAGCCCTGGCACGCGTGGAAACCGGACCGTCCCTGCTCGACCCGACCTGGATCCACGCCCTGCGCGACGGGAACGGCGGGCAAGCCGCACACATCCTCGCCTTGGCCGAACAACGCCTGGCCACCACGCCCCAACCCGAACGTGACCATGCCCTCGTGCTCTTCGCGCACTTCCTGCGACACCATCCCGAACACGGCCGGCCCCTGCTGAAGTCCGCACTCGCGACCAGCACGCCCGAAGTACGCCGCACCGCGCTGACGACCCTCGCGGGGTGGCCCACCGACCTTCTCGACCCCGAGGCCGCCGAACACCTCCGCAGCGCCCGGACACATCAGCAGGACAAGCCCCGGGAGGCAAGCCCGTGACCGCAACTCCCCACCGTCTGGCGCCCTACGCCTCTCTGCCCGACCGCTACGGCGAACAGCAGGTCGCGGCATCGACCGTCGACGCCCACGGACGCGTCGTCACACTGCTCGTCCCGCCGGACGCGACATGCAACCATCGTGTGCCCCCGGAGCAGCGCCGGCCCTGCGACGCACTGATCGTGGTGATGGACGGCAGCGACGTCCATGAAGTGCGCCTGCCGGACCTCGACATGCGCTTCCCCAGGATCGACTCGCTGGGCGGCGGCTTCGTCCTCGCCGCCGCACGCTGCCGCATGCCCTCCGGACCACCGGCGGCCACCTTCGAAGCCCTCGAAAGAGAAATCCCGCACAATGCACTCATCGTGGGCGACGACGGCACACCGCTGACGACCTTCCACGCGGGTGACGACGTCCAGCACCTGCTCACGGACAAGCACGACAACATCTGGACCGGCTACGGCGACGAGGCCGTCGTCTGCGCGCAACTCCCCGCGAACCGGCACCGCGCTCGCGGCTCCGCGACCACGCCTCGGCCCGCGCCGCGGATGACCATGCCGATGCCCGGTCTCGTCCGCTGGACCCGCGACGGCTCTCCCGCCTGGTACGCGACGCAGCAGGCCAACCCAGCACAGCGCGTCTGCTCGCGGTCGTCGACGACGACGCCCGTGCCCGGCGTTCGGTGTGCCGGCTCCCGAACCCGCTCGCGGCGGGGTCGACGCAGCGGGACGAGGACCGGGTCAGGAGCGATCTCGGATGCGATCCAGGTCCGCGTCGAGGACGGCGAGGTCCGGATGGTCCCGCAACTCCTGCTCGCGCGCCCAGTCCTCAAGGTCGGCCTTGTGCGCGGCCCGCACCCTGTCGACGGTGGTGTCGGTGAGTATCGCGAGCAGTTCCGTGTTCTCGCGGCTCAGGTCGTGGTAGCGGTTGGCGGGGGCGTAGCAGGAGACAGCCTCGGCGGGGAGGTCGGAGCCGGCCGCGGTGAATCTGTCAATCAGCCATCGCCGGAACGGGGTGTCTTGGGTGCTCCAGGCGGGGTCGTAGTCGTCGTACTCGGGATCGTCGAAACCGGGACCTATGCCAGCCATGGCCGAATCCTCTCCACAGCCGCGGCAGCGTACGCCAGACCCACTCGAACGCCAAGAACCCCGCGATCAGCCGGACAAAGCCCAGCTCAACAAGGGGAAACCAAAACCGGAAGCGCTGTCACCAAACCCGCTGACACCACACCACACAATCACACCTCGAATTGCGCATGCACATACACGCCGCGCGGCACGCCACAAGAGGACAATGATCGCCGCGCCCCCGCTGGCGACTGCCCCACCGTCCGCCCGGACGCCGGAACGCACGCCGACGACCAAGCCGGCGAGACGGTGCCGGCGGAGGTTTCCACCCCCGCCGGCACCGTACTTCTCGCGTTCCGCGAACGGCCGGCGAACCGGTCGCCGCGCGGGTCTGCCGCGGCGGGTTTTCGGCCTCGGCTACGAGTTCGCGACCATGCGGGCCGCGACCTTGCCTCGGTAGTGGTCCAGGACGACCGCGAGCATGATCACCACGCCCGTGATGATCTGTCGTTGGAAGTCCGAAACCCCCATCAGGAGAAGCCCGTTGGTCAGTACCCCCAACAGGCACGCGCCGAGCAGTGTGCCGATCATGGAACCCTTGCCGCCGGACAGGGAGGCTCCGCCGATCACGACGGCGGCGATGGCGTTGAGTTCGTAGCCCTGGCCGAGGATCGGGCTCGCGATGTTGAGCCGCGCCATGTACGTGATCGCGGCGATGCCGACCGCGAAGCCGGCGATCGCGAAGGCCGCGATCTTGACCACCTTGGTGCGGTGGCCGGAGAGCCGAACGGCTTCCTCGTTGTTGCCGATCGCGAAGATCATCCGACCGAAGACCGTCCGGGTGAGCACGAGGTGGCCGATGACGACCATCACGATCGCGATCCAGAACAGGACCGGCACGCCGAGCAGTGTGCTCGTGCCGAAGCGGTTGAAGCCCTCCGGGAAGGTGTACAGGGTCTTGGCGTCGGTGTACTCCAGCGCCGCTCCACGGGCGACGTTGAGCATGCCGAGCGTGACGATGAACGAGGGCACGCGCCACCGCTCGGTCACGAATCCGTTGATCAGGCCGCACACCATGCCCACCGCGACGGACAGCCCGACGGCGGCGGACACCGCGAGCGGTACGGGCAGATCGCCCGAGGCCAGGACCTTGCCCGAGGTCACCGCGCACAGTGCCATCACGGCGCCCACCGAGAGGTCGATGCCGCCGACCAGGATGACGAATGTCATGCCGACGGCAAGCATCGTGTTGAGCGTGATCTGGGTGGCGATCTGGGTCAGGTTGTTCGACGTCGCGAACGAGTCGGCGAAGATCGCGAAGAACACCACCATCGCGAGCAGCGCCAGTCCGATCCCGGCCTCGCCCATCACCTGTCGGGCCAGGCCGGCCGTCGAACGCGTCGCGGGCCGGGTCGTCAGCGTGGAGGAGGTCATCGTTTCACCGTCCGGATGGGATGTGGGGCGCTGTCGGTCCCGGGGGTGTTGTCGGGCTCGACGGTCGGGGAGGCGGTCGTTGGCGTCTGGGTCTGGGTCCGGGTCGACGCCGCGGGGACACGGTCCGTCGGCTGCGCGGCGTCCGAGACGTAGCCCGAGTAGGCCAACGCCAGGATGTGCGAGCTGTCGAACTCCGCGCGCGGTACTTCCCCGGCGACGCGACCGCGCGACAGCACCAGGATTCGATCGCAGACGCCCATGAGTTCGGGCAGGTCGGAGGACACCACGAGGAGCGCCTTGCCGGCCGCCGCGAGGTCGACGAGGAGTTGGTGGATCTCGTAGCGCGCGCCGACGTCGATGCCCCGGGTCGGCTCGTCGACGATCAACACGTCGGTGCCCGCGAGCAACCAGCGGCCCAGGACCACCTTCTGTTGATTGCCGCCGGAGAGGCTTCCGACCGCCTGCCGCACACTCACGGCCTTGACCCGCAGCCGTTCCACGCTCTCCCGCGCGAGCCGCTCCTCCTCGCCGCGGCGGAGCAGTCCCGCACGGGACACCTTGGACAGCGCGGCCAGCGTGACGTTGGCGGCGATCGGAAGATCGAGCACCAGGCCCTGGCTCTTGCGGTCCTCGGTGAGCAGGCTGATGCCGTGCCGGACCGCGTCGCGCGGCGAGCGGATGCGGACGGGTTCGCCGCGTACGAAGACCTGGCCGCCACGGGCCGGGTCGGCGCCGTACAGCGCGCGCACGACTTCCGTCCGGCCCGAGCCGACCAGGCCCGCGACCCCCACGATCTCCCCCGCCCGCAGGGCGAAGGACACGGGTTCGCCGCCCTGCGGATGCAGGTTCTCGACCCGCAAGAGTTCGTCGCCCGGGGGAAGTTCGGTGGGCGTCGGATATTCGTCGGCCAGGTCGCGGCCGACCATCAGACGGATCACCTCGGCCGTGTCGAGGCCGGCCATCTCACGGGTGATCACGTGTCGACCGTTGCGGAACACGGTCACCCGGTCGCCGATCTCGAACACCTCGTCGAGGTGATGCGAGATGTACAGGACCGCGACGCCGCGTGCCGTGAGCCGGCGCAGGATCTCGAACAGGCGACCGGTCTCCTGCGGTGTGAGGGTCGCGGTCGGCTCGTCCATGATCAGCACGCGGGCGTCGTGCCACAACGTGCGGGCGATCTCCAGGAGTTGCTGCTGGGCGATGCCGAGCCGTTCGACCTTGGCGCCCGGCGCGATGTCGAGGCCCACCTCGGCAAGCAACTCCCGTGCCCGCCGATCGAGTTCGCGTCGATCCACGATGCCGAACCGGCGAGGCAGGTGCTGGAAGAACAGGTTCTCGGCCACGCTGAGGTAGGGCAGCACGTTGAGCTCCTGGTGCACCACCTGCACACCCGCCCGCAGTGCCTCGGCGGCGCCGCTCGGGCGGTACGGCTCACCGCCCAGGCGCATCTCCCCGCTGTCCGGGGGGTGGATCCCGGACAGGATGCGGACGAGCGTCGATTTGCCCGCGCCGTTCTCGCCCAGAAGTACGTGCACCTCGCCCGGCACGAGGTCGAGCCGTACGTCCTCCAGGGCCACCACACCTGGGAAACGTTTGCCCACCCCGGTCACCTGGAGTACGGGGGGCAAAGTCGTGGGCGCCGGGCCGGTGCCTCCGTCGTCGTCGCGCACGTCTGTCACCTTTCGTGCCTTGGGTCGTGTCGTGGGGTGTCGTGTTTCCGGTCGCCTCGCAACGTCGCCTGCGCAAGTCGCCCGTTGCCGGTCCCGGCCGTCGTCGGCCTGCTGCTCCCGGTCGCCGGACGACTCGCGAGCGCACCGACGGGCCGTCAGCCCGCCTTCGTGACGACCTTGATGTCGGTCTTGATCCAACCGGTCACCGGCTGACCCGAAAGCAGCTTGAGTGCCTGGTCGATTCCGTCCCCGGCCTGCTTGGACGGGAACTGGTCGATCGTGGCCACGACGCTGCCGTCCTGCACGAACGGGGCGATGGCCTCGATGTTGTCGAAGGACGCGAGCTTGATCCGCTTGTCCTTGCCGGCCGCCTTGATCGCCTTGAGGGCGCCGAGTGCCATCGAGTCGTTCGAGGCGAGCACGCCCTGGATGTCGGGGTGTGCGGTAAGCATGTTGCTGACGACGGTGTAAGCCTCGTCGGTCTCCCAGTGCGCGGTCTTCGAATCGAGCAGCGTGAGCTTGCCCTCGGTGACGGCGGCTTGGAATCCCGCCTTGCGCTGTTCGGCGTTGGCCGCGCCGGGGTTGCCCTCCAAAATCACGACCTTGGCGCCCGGGCCGAGCGCCTCGACGAGCTTCGTGCCGGACTGCTTGGCGCCGTCGGTGTTGTCCGGGCCCACGAACGGCACGTCCAGACCCGCCGACTTGAGTCCGCCGTCGTCGAGCTTGACATCTATGTTGACGATCTTCAGGCCCGCGCTCGCGGCTCGCTTGATCGGCGCGATCAGGGCCTTCGAATCGGCGGGCGCGATCACCAGGGCCCGAGCCTTCTGCGTGATGCACTTGTCGATCGCGGCCACCTGACCGTCGATGTCGGTCTCGTTCTGGATGCCCACGGAGGTCAGGTCGACGGTGCCGAGTTCCTTGGCGTGCTGCTCGGCACCCTTCTGCATGCTCTGGAAGTACTCGTTGCCGAGCGACTTCATCACGAGGCAGACCTTGGCCTTGTTGTCTGCGGCAGGCGGAGCGGCCGCCTTGCCGGAACCGTTGCCGCTGCCGCCCTCCTGACCGCACGCGGTCAGGGTCAGCACGAGTGCCGCGCAGGCGGCGACGGTGAGCGCGGCGCCTCGGCGGGGCGTGTGAGTGGTGGTTCTCCGGGTGGTGATTCTCATGGGAGCGTTTCCTTTCCATCGAGAGGGTTCGGTACATGGGCGCGGCGACGCGAAGGGGGGTCGCCGTCGACACCGGCGCGACGCGATGGTCGCGGGGTTCGGGAAGGGGCGCGGAACGGGCGCGATCGGGCCGGTGCTCCGCGAGGTCAGAAGGGGACGCCGGCGGTCAGGATGACGTTGGCGTAGGGGGTGGCCTCCCCGGTGCGGACCACCGCCCGCGCGCTCGCGGTGAGGCGTTTGAATTCCTCGTGCGGAACCCGATCGATCGGCACGTGGCCGAGGAGCCGATCGGTGCCGGCGAGCAGCACCGGGTCGTGCGCCTCCTCCGCCAGCACCGCGTGCTCGACGACCAACTCGGTCAGGATCGACTCGAGGACGGGCAGGAACGCGGGGTCACCGCGACGCCAGACCAGGTCGATCGTCTCCACCGCGGGCGGCACCGGCAGCCCCGGATCGGCCACTACGAGCCGATCCGTGTGCCCGAGCGCCGCGAGCACATGCAACAGGCGGGGATGCCAGAGTCCCTCGCGCCGCACCTCACACCACCGCCGCGGCGGCAAGCGGACGATCGGCGCGGCCGGGCCCGGCCATCAGGCGCGACCGGTTCGGGTCGGCAGGGCTCTCGCGGCGCATGTCACGCCACCGCCGCCGCGGCCAGGAGCGCGTCGACCTCGGCTCGGGTGGGCAGCGCGGACTGCGCCCCGTGGCGGGTCGTGGCCAGAGCGCCTGCGGCACACGCGCGCCGGAGTGCCTCGGCCGGGTCCGCGTGGGCGCCGAGCGCGAGGGTCAGTTCGGCGCAGAAGGAGTCACCGGCGCCGACCGTATCCACAGCCGCGACCGGAAAGCCGCCCTGCGCCACGTGTTCGTGGCCGTCGGCGGCCACCGCCCCCTCCGCGCCGAGCGTGATCACCACCAGATCCGGGCCGAGTGCGCGCAACGCGTCCGCCTGTGCGGCCCAGTCGGGCACGGCCGGGATGCCGGCCGCCCCGAGCAGCCCGGCGGCCTCGGTCTCGTTGACCACGAGCACGTCCGTCTCGCCCAGCAACGCCCGCAGGACATCGTCGAAGGGCGGCAGCGGCGCGGCGTTCAGCACCGTCGGTACGCCGGCGGCTCGCGCGGCTCGGGCCGCCGCGAGCACGGTGGCCACCGGGACCTCCAGTTGGAGCAGCAACGCGTCGGCGGCCTCCGCCACGCCCCCGTCCGTCACGGCCGCGAGCGCGGCCTCGTCCAGTCGCCGGTTCGCCCCCGGCGACAACGTGATCGCGTTCTCGCCGTCGTGCTGGACCACGATCAGGGCCACGCCGGACGCGCCGTCGACCGTACCGACCGCCGAGTCGTCCACGCCCTCGGCGACCAGCCGATCGCGCAGTTCCGTTCCGAACGGGTCGTCCCCGAGTAGGCCCACGAGCCGCACCGCCGCGCCCAGCCGCGCGGCGGCCACGGCCTGGTTGGCCCCCTTGCCGCCGGCTCCCCGCACGGCGTCCTCCCCCGACACCGTCTCACCGGGCGCGGGCAACACACGCACCC
The DNA here is from genome assembly GCF_045207785.1 of Embleya sp. NBC_00896. Lineage (NCBI taxonomy): Bacteria > Bacillati > Actinomycetota > Actinomycetes > Kitasatosporales > Streptomycetaceae > Embleya > Embleya sp. NBC_00896. The sequence continues at coordinate 2,690,341 of NZ_CP108777.1, read as the reverse complement.
GCACCACAACATCCATATTCAGACTTCCCACCACAACCACCCGCCCGCTCATCGGACTTCCCTGCCGTTCTCGCCGACTCGTCTCGTACAAAAGGCCCGGCCACCGCACCTCCCGCGGACCGGTCGCGACACCGGCCCGCTAAGTCGGATCGCCCCACCGGCCGTGCATCCGCAGCCGCCTGCGGCAACGGGCGCGGCGGCCTCATCCACCGCCCACGGTCTCCTCGGCCGCCGCCTGCGCCGTATCGACGTGCTCACCGCCCGCCGGGTCGGGACATCCGCACGACCCACGAGCGATCAGGTGCACCGGAAGCACGTCCCGACTGGGCGCCAGGTCCGGATCTGCCATCCGCGCACTCAACCGCGCCATGGCCACGCGGCCCAGGGCTCCGACCGGCTGCCGCATCGTCGACAGCGCCGGCCACGTGTAGGCGGACGCCGCGATCCCATCGAAGGAAACGATCGCCAAGTCCTCCGGCACCCGAAGCCCCAACTCCGTGGCGGCCCGAAGCACACCCACCGCCTGCTCGTCCGACGTCACGAACAGCGCGTCGAGCCCACGATCGCGCGAGAGCAACGTGAGTCCCGCCAGGTAGCCGTCCCGGCGCCCGAAGGACCCGTGTACGAGCGGCGCCGCATCCGGGCACGACTCCCATCCGGTCCGGCCCCCGGAGCCGGAACCCACCCGCTGACCGGCCTCCTCGAGGGCGTTGCGCCATCCCGCGACCCGATCCACCGTCGGGTGGATTCCCAAGGGCCCCGCGATACACCCGACCCGCCGCCGCCCGTGCCCGATCAGGTGCGCAGTGGCCGCCCGCGCGCCTTCGACGTTGTCCACGAGCACCTGCGACACGGTGGGATCCTCGACCTCCCGGTCGAAGACCAGACAGGGCACGCCCGACCGGGCCAGTTCGCCGCGCCACGTCCGGTTGCCGTGCGTGGGGATGATCACCAGCCCGTCGACCTGGCGATCCAGGAAGGTCCGTACGTACCCCGCCTCGCGCTGATCGTCGTCCACCGCGTTGCCCACCAGCAGGGTGTATCCGGCAGCCCAGGCGTGGTCCTCCAGCGACCGGGCCAACTCCGCGAAGAACGGGTTCGCGCTGTCCGGTACGACCAGGCCGAGCGTCATCGTGTGACTCAGCCGCAGCGACCGCGCCACCGCGTTCGGCCGGTAGTCCAGTTGCTTGACCGCCGCCAGGACCCGGTCGCGAGTGGCCGGGGCGACCGAGCGCGGGCCGTTGTTGAGGACGTAGCTGACCACCGCCGGAGAGGTGCCGGCCAGTCGTGCCACATCCTGTCGCGTAGCCATCTGGGAAACTCCCGAATTGGGTGGGTCCGGCAGCATCCACACGAGTTGGCAACTCGTGTTGATCCGGAAGTGGACGGAATTATGGAAGGCAACCGGAGCAACCGCAAGAGTCCGGCACTGCCAATCGCACGGTCGTACGTACGCAAGGCACCCCGTCACGAGCACATGAGGTCACGTCGTCCGCCCGACCCGGTCGGCCGGCCGGGACCGGGACGACGACCGGTAGGCGCGCGGCCGGCAGCGTGGCGGCGGGCGAGGAGGTCGGGTCGGCGCTCGACTTCGACCTCGCCCGCCCATACCGTCAGCCAGCCCTGGATGGGCCCCAGGTGTGCGGTCTGGGCGGCGAGTTGGAAGGCCTCGTTCTTCTGGCGTTCCATCTCGGGCAGGCGATGCGGCGCGCGCGAGGGCCACGCGCAGGGCGTCGGGGGTTCGGTCCGGGCGGGGCAGCCGTTCACCGCCCGGCAGGGGTGTGGTGGGCTCACTCATGCCGCGTCGTCCTCTCGGTGTGTGCGGGGTACGTGGCCGGTCGCGGTCAACGTGGTGACCAGGTGCCCGTCGACGTATCCACCGATCAACAGTTCGCACAGCACGGACATCGACTTCACGCCCGCCGCGGCGCGCCGCCGGTCGGCGCGCGCCCACACCCGCTGCGACAGCGGGCCGGTACGGCAGCCCGTGCGGGCGGTGCCGTCCCGGGTGGGGCCCAGGGAACGACCCGCGGGCGGGGTCACCGTCACCCGGCCGTCGGCGTATGCGTGGAGGAGGGCCTCGAGCACCGGAGTCAGGCCCAGGGCGTCCTCGGCCGCGCGTTCACGGGCGTGCCGCCACAGGCCCACGTTCATCCACACCAGACGCTCACGCGCACCGTGTTCGGCGTCGTCGGCGTCCCCGCCGCGCACACGCACACCGATGCCGGTGCCGGTGTCGTCCGCCATGGCCTCCCTCCCGTCCCATGTGACAGCTGTCCTCGACCCCGATCCATCCGCAATCCTAGATGTGCCACATCCAGCCCCGAAAACCCCCGGCGCCCCGGACACCCGAGCGGGTGGCGGCGAACCCGCGCCGGCCGGCTGCCGGCATCCTCGCAACCCGGGCCGTCCCGGCCTGATGGCCTCGGTGCTCGAGGCGTTCGCGCGGCCGCGGCCGCCGATCGAGGAGGTCGAAGCGGTCGGCGACCCGATCGAGGTCCTCCCCTGCGCCTTCCACGCCCTGCGGCACGGGCAGTCGACGGCATCCCCGGACGAGCCCTTGCACGAACGCGGCACGGGGCGGGGGTTCGTCCCGACGGTGGCTCCTCGGCCCGGGGAGCAGGTCCGGATCGACACCACTCGTCTCGATGTTCTGGCCTTGTTCGAGGACGGCACGGTGGGGCGGCCCGAACTCACCATCGCGGTCGACGTCGCGACCCGGGCGATCCTGGCGGCGGTGCTGTGTCCCGGTGGAACCAAGGCCGTGGACGCGGCGCTGTTGCTCGCGGAGATGGCCGTCCCGCACCCGGCCCGGCCCAGGTGGCCCGACGTACTGCGCTTCGCCCACACCCGGCTGCTCTCGCGCGATCGGCTGATGACGCTGGACGAACGCCTCGAGGGCGCGGCGGCGCGGCCGGCCGTGGTGCCGGAGACGATCGTCGTGGACCGGGGAAAGGTCTTCCTGTCGGGGGCGTTCACGGGCGCGTGCGAGACGCTCGGGATCAGTGTGCAGCCCGCCCCGCCGTTCGCGCCGACGGCCAAGGGCATCGTGGAGCACGCCTTCGGGTCGATCAACTCCCTGTTCTGCCAACACCTTCCGGGATACACCGGCTCCGACGTCACCCGCCGCGGCCCCGACGCCGAGCATGAGGCGTGCTTCAGCGTCGCCCAACTCCAGGACCTGCTCGACGAATGGCTCGTGCACTGGCGCCACCGCCCCCACGAGGGGCTGCGCCACCCGGTGATGCCGAAGGTCGCGCTGACACCGAACCGGATGTGGGCCGCGCTCGTCGCGGTCACCGGATACGTACCGGTACCGCTGAGCCGCGGCGACTACCTCGGACTGCTGCCGGTGCGATGGCAGGCCGCCGGCGAACGCGGGATCCGCATCGACCACCGCCCGTACGACCACGAGGTGCTGGGCCCGTACCGGGGTCAGTCCTGCGGCATCGTCGCCCGAGACGGGAAGTGGGAGGTCCACCACAACCCCCACGACGCCCGCCAGATCTGGATCCGCCTGCCCGACGGGGAACTCACCGAGGTCCCGTGGATCCACCGCGACCACGCCCACCACCCGTTCAACGACCGCACCTGGCAGTACGTCATAGCCGTCACCGCTCTGCGTTCGGATCGTGACCGGTACGAAGCCGACCTTGCCGACGCCCTCGACCAGCTCATGCGCCGCGCCCAAAGCGGGCATGTCACCCGTGTCGAACACGCCCTTCCGGCCCGCAGCACACCCGCCCGGACTCCTCCACCGGCACGCTCCGCGCACGAGGGGCGGGAACAGGACCTCGGTGACATGCTCCTTGGGCCAGGCGAGGACAGCCTCGACGAACTCGACGACGGTTGCGACGAGTCGCCGCTGCCGGGGTCGGACTCCGGCGAAGACGATCCCGACTCCCTCGCCCCGCCGTATAGGGGGCTCGGGCTCTACGACGCACACGAGGAGGCCCTGAAATGGTGAGCCCCGATGCGAACTCGGGCGACCACACGTGGGGTGTCGGTGCGGACACGACGGAACAGTCCCGGCCGGTGACCACCTGGCAGGGTTGGCAGGACTTCGCGACCGCACCGCCCCCGACACCGCCCGAGCCCGGCACACCACCACGCAACCGGGAGGAACGTCCGGCCTATCACTCCGCGTTCGTGACCGTCCGTACCCCGGCCATCGACGCCCTCGCCACCAGCGTGCGCACGCTGATGATCCTCGGCCGCCACCAACGGACCACCGCCCGGCCGTCCCTGATCGTCACCGGGCCGGCGGCGGCCGGGAAGACCACCGCCCTGCTCCACGTCGGGCGCGCCTGCCACCTCGCCCACATCCGCAACCGTCCTCCACCGCCCGGAACCGCACATGCCCGGGTACCGGTGGCGTACGTCCTCGTACCGCCCGGCGCGACCCCGAAAGCGCTCGCCACCGAGTTCGCCCGCTACCTCGGCGTCCCCGTCACCACCCGGATGACACAGGCCCAGATCACCGAAGCCGTCTGCCACACCTACGACCGGGTCGGCGTCCGTCTGGTCCTCATCGACGAGAACCCGCCGCCTCAACCCCCGCACCACCACCGGCGCCGAAACCGCCGACCTGCTGAAAGACCTCACCGAACGCATCGCGGCGACGTTCGTGTACGCGGGCATCGACGTGGCCGCCACACCGTTGTTCGGTGGTGTGCGCGGGGCGCAACTCGCCGGACGGGCCTCGCTGATCGAGTGCGGGGCGTTCCCGGCACGACTCGGGAAACGCGAACCCTTCACAGAGCTGATCGCCGGAGTGGAAGCCGCCCTCGACTTGGAACGCACACCGCGCCGGGACACTCCCCCGCCTCGCGTCCTACCCCCACCAACGCACCGCCGGCCGGATCGGCAGCCTCACCCGCCTCACCCGCCAAGCCGCGATCACCACCATCGTGGACGGCACCGAACGCATCACCAAAACCAGCCTCGACGCGGTTCGGACGCGGGCAATCCGGGAGTCCACGCGAACTCTTCTCTCTGTCCTCCCGCGAACTACCTGATCGCCCCTCGGCTCCGTCCACGGCTCGAAGTTGGCCCACCGGCTCGCAGAAGTCGTGTTCGCGACAGCGGCAGAAGCACTGGTAGAGGAGGGAGCGCCGCGACGGAGCGACACTGACACGCCCAGAGCGGTGCAGTGAGAATCTGCCGTCAGGAATGAGTGTCCCGTCGCACTGCATCCGGCAGATGGCGGGCTGCGACCTGGTGAGATGCCATGTCGTTTGAGAACTCCAAGGGACGGCATTCTCAATCACATGGCTTTCGCGGAAGCGCCTGGGCGGCGGGCAAGGACGGCTCAGTGTCCTGATCATCGGCAAGGCTGCCCACGGCCTTTCGGAGACGGTGACGTGCGGCGTCCAGACGGTCGATGTAGTCGGCGGCGAAGATTCCGGGAAGTGGCTTTGGCCAACGTCCCGCAAGCTTGTGGATCGGGGCCCAGGCGGACGGATCGTTGACCAGGCGGCTGAGATCCGTCATCTGTACTCGCTCCAGCCAGTCCGAGAGGACCAGCGCCTCGTCAGGGGTGAGCTTGATCGTGATCTCAGTGCTCTCTACGGCCCGAAAACCCCACGAACGAGGCAAACGCCGCCGCCGCCCCTTGTCATGCAGCTCAGCTTCGTCGTGTCATCGAATGCAACCGAAGGTCTTCTTGGATCTGAGCATGCCAGGATGCCGGGGAAACGACCGCCGGCACGTCGACGGGCAGGAGCCAGCCATGATCAGCGGTGCACATGTCATCCTCTACAGCCAGGACGCCGAGGCGGACCGCATCTTCATCCGTGACGTCCTCGACTTTCCCGGCGTCGACGCGGGCGGCGGCTGGCTCATCTTCAAGCTGCCCCCGGCCGAGGTGGCCGTGCACCCGACCGACGGCCCGCCCCAGCACGAGTTCTTCCTGATGTGCGACGACCTTGATTCCCAACTCGGCGAGTTCCACGCGCAGGGCGTCGAGATCACCCGCCCGATCAGCGAACAGCGCTGGGGCAAACTGACTGCGATCCGGCTCCCGAGCGGCGCCGAACTCCCGCTGTACGAACCGCTGCACCCCATCGCCCACAGCCTGTGACCCCACAGCACTCAACTCGGCGTGACGCATCTCAGGGTGGCCGCGGAGCGTCGGTGGCGACGCCACAACAGGGAGGCCGTCCGCATGGGAATCGCGTTCGTAGCGGTTCGTAATGGTTCGGCCCATCACGCGACGCTCGGACACCATGACCCACCGCCTCGCAACCGACCCAAGACCCGTCTCCCGGCAAGACCGCCTGGTCAAGACACAGGTCACCGCACCACAGCAGGTGGTAGAGCGTCGGCAGGACGGACAGGGGGTCCCCCGCTGCCGCGGCGCCGTCCATCAGCAGCCTCGGGGCGTCGAAGGCGTCCATGAGCCGTTTCGCCGCGTCGCCGATCCGGTTGCGCGGATGCCAATAGCCGGACAGCCGGCGGACGTTCGCCATCTCCACCGCAGGACTGTGTCGGAGTGCACGGTCGGCCGGAGCCGTCGCAGCACCTGGCCCGGCAGCGGGTGCGGCAGCGCGGCGAGCCAGACCCGGTCAGCCGCGGCGAAACCGCGGCCCCTGGTCCCCGAACTGCCGTTCCAAGACGGTGAGCCGGCGGCGCAACGCCGGAATCTCGGCGTCCTTGTCGCGGTCGCTCATCAGGAGCAGCCGCAACGCGGCGAACGCGTTCGTGACCGTGAGGCAGCCGAGTCGAAGAGGTAGGCGAGTCGAAGCAGCACGAATGATCAGGCTGCCGCGGCGGCGATCGCGCCCGGCCAAGGGGTCTACGACACCGCTCGCGTGCAGCCGCTGAAGGCACTCTCACCCGCACGAATGGAATTTCGGCACCCACACCCCTGAGCCGGGTAGTCGCCTTACGGTCGACCGAGCCGCATGGCGTGTGTGCGCCGTGGAAGAAGCTCCAGCCCCTGATGCCCCGGCCCACGTGCCCAGCGAGAACGGCCGGTCGAATCCAGCTCGTTGCTTGGGGCCGCTGTTGACAGGGGCGGTTCCACCGGAGGATGAATGGAGGGCAGGCGCCGCGATACGCGCGGCCTCCCCGGGCCCGGACACCTCCACCGACCGCCGAGTGAGGAAGAACTCCGATGCCCTCGTCTTCCGATTTCACCGTCTCCACCGTCTTGGCCGGCCCCTGGGCCGTGGTCACACCCGCAGGAGAGATCGACGTCGACTCCGCGCCCGATCTCGAACGTGCCCTCGACGACTGCCTGGACCACCACCCGAGCGAGGTCCACGTCGACCTGTACGCGGTCCGCTTCTGCGACTGCCGGGGCCTCGGTACCCTCCTGCGCGCACAGCGCCGCGCACACACCCTCGGCGCGGCCCTGGTCCTGCACGACCCGGCCCCCGTCGTGGCCCGCCTCTTGGCCGTCAGCGGAACCGACGGGGTACTCGGCCCGCCCGTCGCGGCATGACGCGACGGGCAGGCGCGAGGGCCTGCCGCGTGGCCGTCTCGCCACCTCGCTGTTCAACCTCGCCAACCGATTGGCGGAGGCGAGCCGGAAACGGGATTCCACCACCGCCCCGCCTCACGGAACTCGGACCGGCGCTCTTGATGGTTGCCGGACCCCGGCTCAACGGAATCCACACCAGGAAGCGTCCAACGGGTCTACTCCACGCGAAAGCCCCCATGCTCCTTCGCCCGGCGCAGGAAGTCGATCAGTTCGTCCCATCGCGGCGTGGCGGCACGGGCTTCCGCCCCCGCGGACGACGGCCGGGTCGCGAGGGTGGTCAGGGCGGCGCGGATCTCCTTCGGGGTCACGAGCCAGTTGTCGTTGCCGTGGCCGATCTTGTACTCGGCGATGCCGGTCGGCTCCTCGGCCGCCCAATCCAGCGCCGCGTCGTACGCGGCGCGGAACGCCAGGGCCGCGGTCGTCATCCGGTCCCGGGGAACCGCGCACGCCTGGTGCCACGTGACGCCGAAATCCTCCAGGTCCGGGAACGGCGCCTCCAGACCGTGGGTGAGCATGCCCATCCCGTCCATGGCCCGCTTCACCGGACCCATACTCGACATGTTGAAGCCGATCTCGGGCACACCCTCGCTCTGCTCCCCCACGATCACGAAGTCCCAACTCACCGAAGCCTCCCCGACTCCCACCGAACCGTCGACACACGGCACAACGCCGGTCTCGACCCGTTTCACCGACACCCGAGGCCCGGACGGGATCATCCCCGGCTCGTGTCCCGGTGGGCCGGTCGGTCGATCTTCCCACCGGCACGGCCGGCCCCCGCGAGGGCCCAAGCCCCAGCGCACCCGCGACTGGTCGCACGGACGGTCGAGGAGCAGGACGGTGTTCTCGTCGGCCGATATCGCGGCGATGAGCTTCGTGGTCCGGGTCGGGCGCGCCACCCGCTCGCACGTTGCGGGGACCACGCGAAAAGGCACTGCCACAACCCGGACGCCGGCCCGACACCCGAGCCCGCGTTCGCCCATTCGACCATTGGGCCGTCCGATCAGCGCTGCCGGAGAGCGCAGGTCCGCTGCCTGGTCGGGTGCGTGACGGTGAAGCGGTGTTCGCGAGCACGCGGGCGGTGTCCCCGATGGCGGGGAGCAGCCGGGTGCGGGGCGGTGCTCGCCGGTTCGGCCGGTACCCGAACCGCCGCCGTCCGGGGCCGCGACCGGGGGACGGTCGACGGAGCGGCGCACCCCGCCACCGCCACGGCGAGCGGGCAGACCACCGCGCCGGGCGCGCTGATCGGCGCGCGGGCCCTGCAGGGCGTGGGCGGCGCAATCCTGTTCCCCGCGACGCTGTCGCTCGTCAACACGCTGTTCGCGGAAGGGCGTTCGCGGACCCGGGCGCTGACCGTGTGGGCGGTGTCGGGAGCAGGCGGGCTGAGCCTGGGGGCGCTGCTCGGCGGCGTACTGACCAGTGTGTTCGGCTGGCAGGCGGTGTTCCACGTCAATGTGCCGCTGGTCGTCGTCGCCGGGCCGGCCGCGTGCGCGCTGCTGCCCACCGACGCGGCGTGGCGCGGCGAGCGTGAAGAGCGCGAGGGAGGTAAGGGACGTAAGGATTGTGAGGGGTGCGCGGGACAGGACGGACGCAAGGAGCACGACGGGCGCGACAGCGCGGGTGCGGCGCAGCCCGGCTTCGACTTCCCGGGGGCGCTGACCGGCACGGTCGGGCTCACGCTGCTGGTGTTCGCGATTGCGCAGGGACCGGAGTGGGGGTGGACGGATCCCCGGGTACTGGGCGCGGCGGGAGTGGAGTCGCGGACGCCTGATCCGCTGCTGCCGCTGCGCCTGTTCACGCACTGCGGTCTGACGGCCGCGAGCGGGGTGATCCTGGTGTTCGGACTGACCCTGCAGGCGGTGCCGTTCTTCCTGACGTTGTGGTTTCCAGGGGGAGATGGGCTTTCGGCGCTGCGCACGGCGGTCGCGTTCCTGGGTCCGAAGTCGTCGATCACGGTGGGCCATCTCGCGGGTGAGCGCCTCGCGGGGCGGCTGGGCGTGCGTCGGTGATGGTCGGGTTCGCGGTCGCCGCGTTGGGAGCCGCGGTGTTGGCGACGGGGATGACGGACGACTCGTCGTACGCCGGGCTGCCGGCCGGGATCGTCGCCTTCGGGCTGGGCACCGGCATCGTGTTCACCACGATGTGGGTCGCCGCGGCGTCGGGCGTCGCCCACGCCGAGCAGGGGGCGGCCTCCGGACTGGGCGTCCATCGCACTCCAGTTCGGCTCCGGGCGGGCCTGGCGGTGCTGGTCTCGGTGGGCGGGATCCGGACCGGCGTGGCGGTGGTCGCGGTGGGTGCCCTCATCGGTCTCCCGGCCGCGCCGGCGTTCCCGAAGGCCGTGCGGCCTCCTGTCGATCCGGCCGGGGCCGAGGCCTGCCGATCCGATCGGTCAGCCGTCTTCGTCCTCGTCCTCGGTGCGGTCACCCTCGGCCTGCGACGTCTCGTAGGCGTGGGCGGTCTGCTCCGATGTGGCGTCTTCGTCGGACGGGCGCATGTCGCTTCCCCGCACCACCACGCGCGGGGGCGAGTGCATTCCGTGGTGGTCGTCGTGAAGGTGCTCGCCGCGCACCTTGCTGTCAGGCATGGGAACCTCCTGCGGCCCACCGCACCCGGCGGCGCCGGGTGCGGTGCCGCTGCATCTCCAGTGTCCCTCTTCCACGGGTCGCCCGCCCCGTGCGCGGTGCGTCGCCGGCTGCGACGCCCTGCGGATGAACCGCTCCGGGTTTGTTAGAGACTCGCGGTTGTGGTGATGACCTGCTGATTTGGTTGTTCCTGGTAGTGCTTGGCTTCGTGTTCGGCGGGTGGGACGTGGCCGATCTCACCGTGGAGTCGGGTGTGGTTGTACCAGTCGATCCACTCCGCGGTGGCGAGTTCGGCGGCGGCCAGGGTGCGCCACGGGCCTCGGGGTTTGATCGATTCGGTCTTGTAGAGGCCGATGGTGGATTCCATCAGGGCGTTGTCGAGGGCGTCCCCGACGGTGCCGATGGATCCGGCGGTGCCTTCGCGTGCGAGGTGTGCGGAGAGCCGGAACGAGGTGTACTGCGAACCGGCATCGCTGTGATGGATCAACTCCCCGTGTCGCACCGGGCGTTGCGCGCGGTCGCGTTGCCACAGGCCCATCTCGAACGCGGAGAGTACGAGGTCGGTGCGCTTGTTGGTGGCGGCCGACCAACCGACGACGCGGCGCGAGAAGGTGTCCACGACGAAGGCGACGTAGACGGTCCCGGCCCATGCGGCGACATGGGTGAAGTCCGCCACCCACACGCGGTTCGGAGCGCGGGCGACGAAGTCGCGCCGGAGCAGGTCGGGAGCGCGCGTGGCGGCCGGGTCCGGCTCGGTGGTGCGGACCTTCCGGCCGCGTACGGCCCCGGAGAGCCCGGCGGCGTTCATCAGCCGGGCCACCGTGCAGCGGGCGACGTCGGTGTGGCCGCGGCGCCCGAGCTCGGCCCAGACCTTGCGGACGCCGTAGACACGGTAATTGGCCTCCCATATCTCTTCGATCAGGGCGGTCAGTTCCGCGTCGCGGACCGAGCGCGCGGAGGGCGCGCGCTTCTTGAAGGCGTAGTAGGTGGACGGGTGGATGCCGCAGTCGTGCGTGGTGAGCACGGTGCAGATCGGCTCGACTCCGCCGAAGCGGTCCCGGTGCTCGTCGATGAAGGCTACGAGCGTGTGTGTGGCCGGTCGAGCTCGGCCGCGAAGAAAGACGCCGCGGCCTTCAGGATCTCGTTCGCCCGCTTCAGTTCCGCGTTCTCTCGTTTCAACGCCTTGAGTTGCGCGGACTCCTCCGTCGTGGTTCCGGGCCTGCCGCCGGCGTCGACCTCGGCCTGACGCACCCAGTTGCGGAGCGACTCGGGCCCGACGTCGAGCTTGGCGGCGATCGAGCGGATCGCCGCGTGCTCGGACTTGTACTGGTCACGGGTCTCCAGCACCAGGCGCACGGCCCGCTCTTTGAGATCCCTTGGATAGTGCTTCGGCATGATTCGTCCGATTCTCTCAAGAATGAGAGTCTCGATCAAACCCGGAGCGGTTCATTTGCCCAGGTCACAGCCATCCAGGTCACCCCGAAGGACAGTCTTACAACAGCCCCGCCGGCCGGCGACTCAACCGCCGTCCCCACCCACGGCCGCCGGCAACACGCCACCCCGCCACACCACCCGCAACGGGCGCGGCCGAGCGCGGGGTGCAGGAACGCCCGGCGTATCACTCGCGGTTCGCTGCCGTGACACCCCAGGCCTCGCCGCCGTGTACGGTGCGCGAGTCCGTTGATCGTTTAACAGGGGGACGATATGTCTGGGGTTGCCACAGCGTACGATGTGTCAGTGGGGTCGGTGCACTCCGCGGACGGCACGGTCATCAGCTACCGAAGTGTCGGATCGGGTCCGGGGTTGCTGATCGTCCCCGGAACCCTGGCGATGGCCGCCGACTTCGACGGCTTGGCGGCCGCGCTCGCCGGCCGGTTCAGCGTGCACACGATCGAGCGGCGCGGACGCGGGGCCAGTGGCCCGCAGGGGGACGAGTACAGCGCGGAGGTCGAGACCGCCGACATCGAGGCGGTGCGCGCGGCGACCGGAGCCCGCTTCGCCTTCGGACACAGCTTCGGCGCGTTTTTGACCCTGGAGGCCGCACTCGGGGGATCCGCGTTCGAGCGGATGGCGTTGTACGAGCCGGGGGTCTCCATCGACGGCTCGGTACCGATGGACTGGGCGCCGGAATGCCGGCGTCAGCTCGAAGCCGGCGAACCCGCCGAGGCGTTCCTGACGTTCATCCGGGGCATCAACCCGGAGACCAGCGGCAAGGCCCCGCGCCCGCTGCTGCGGCTGATCATCCCACTCGCGATCAAGAAGCCCGAACGGCTCCAAAAGTACGCCCTGTTGGCCGGGTCGATTCGTGAGCACGCCGAAGCGGCACGCAGGGACAACGACTTCCCGAAGTACGCCCGACTCGACGCCCCGGTACTGCTCATGGCGGGCAAGGGGGTCAAGAACACCGGCGCGGGCCGTTCCGCCGTCCGCCTCAAGGACGTCCTGGTCGGCTCCGAACTGGTCCTCTATCCCAAGCTCGATCACTTCGGCCCGGAAAAGGATCCCGCGACCATCGCCGCAGCCGTCTCGGCCTTCTGCCTGGATCGCTCCGCCTGAGTTTCGTCCCGCCCCCGGCAAGGGACGATCTTGCCGGGGGCGGTCCAGGCGCGGCGATGAGGACGACGGTGTCCGATAGCGGGTTCCGAAATCGGATAGGCCTCGGCCGGGGTCGGTGGGAGACTGGGCGAAGTCGATCATGGACGGTCGGCCGGCTTGTCTCCCACGACCCGAAGGATTCGGCGTTGCCTCCTGCACGAATTCGTACCAAGGCTGCGGCCCTCGCGATACCGCTCCTGTTCTGTGTCACCGCGTGCGATTCGGGTTCGGGGAGCACGGCCGAGGGGGCGCCCCCGCGAGGCGATGCGCCCGCGGCTCCGCCGGCCGCCGACATCGGTTCTCCCCGGACGTCACCGCCGGTGTCGAGGCCGGCCGCTCCGCTGACCCGCGCGCAGTTGCAGGCGGCGCTGGTCGAGCGTGCCGACATGCCGTCGGGCTGGACCGTGCAGGAACAACCGGACCTGCTGACGGACTCCTCCGCGTCGCCCGGCGACTCGGCGCAGCGGAACACCAAACCGGCGGCGTGCGGCGGCATCGCCGAACTGCTGAAGCCGGCCGGAAGTTCGATACCCGCGAAGGCCGCCGTCGGAATCGTGGCCTCCGCGGCGCCACCGGGCGGAAACCGCGTCGCGTCGATCCTGGGCATCACCGTGACCTCGTTCGCGCCGGGCGACGCCGAGCGGCTGCTGTCGAGGGCGATGGCACTGGTCCCCGGCTGCGCACGCTTCGAGGCACACGACGAGAGAAGAACGTTCCGCGCCGAAGTGGCCGAGGTCGACGCGCCGAAACTCGGTGACCAGGCCGTCGCGATCACGCAGACCACCAGGTACGGCGAACAGGAGTTCGTGCACTCCGTCGTGGTCGTCCGGTCCGGCACCACGCTGATCCAGGCCACCTACGTCAACCTGAACGACGCGACGCCCGTGATGCCCGACACGGCGCTGCTGACCAAACAGGTCGAACGAATCCGTACCGCCCGGTAGCCACGCCTTGCGACGTCCCGCATCGGCGCCGCCATCGAACGCCGAGTTCCGGCGTCGCCGAGTTGCGGGGGCACGGCCTCGAGGTGCTCGGCCCGTGCCCGAGGAGGGCCGCCGGGTCCGGCATGTCCATCTCCGGCGTCCGCACCACCTACGACCACGCCGACGTCGCCGACATGCAGCACGTCCTCGGCCGCAAGCCCCGCGAATGGCGCGCCACCACCCCCGACGACCCCCCGGACGACGGAGGCACCCCGTGACCGCCCCCGGCCGGGCAACCGCCGCCCGACTGCACCTGCCCGAACCCGTGGGCGGACCTGGTCACCGTCGTCGAGGGCCAGCGCCTGCGCGCCCGGCCCGCCACTCGCGCTCCGGGCACGGATCGACTGAGATTCCCGACAACCCCGACGCCTCAAGCTGATCTGGTCACGCGGCTCAAGAACCACGCCCGCAGATCCGACCATGCACGCCTGGACAGCCACAACGGCTGTTTCATAGGGTTCGCCCAAGGCCCCGGAGGTGTGCCGCCGGGGCCACCGGCGCGTCCGGTGAGGGTCAGGTTCGTCCGGCGAGCATCATGCGGCCGGGGAGCCAGGTTCGCGGAATGCAGACCTCGCCGAAGTCGGGGTCCTCGACTTCCTTGATCCCGGACTCGGCGCACACCACGTGCGTCTCCGGGTCCGTCGCGGGCCGGGACGCCGTCTCGGTGGTGGGCGCACCGCTCGCGGGAGCGGTGGGCGGGGTGTCCGCGGGGATACGGGCGGCCCAGCGTTGTGCGTCGCGGGGTTCGCCTTCGACGCGGTGGTGCAGGACCAGGAACCGCATCGCCTCGCCTTCGTCGGCGCCGGCCGCGAACCTCCACCAGAACGCGGCCGGTTCCGAGCGGCCGGTCAGGTAGAGCAGACACGAGAACACGATCGCCCCGGCGGGGTTGCGCTCGTTGACGAACCCGGTGAGCAGCCGGCCGGTGCCTGGTGGGTCTGCACGAACGCGAGGAAGTCGTTGGGGAGCAGGTCGGTGAGGCGATCGGGTCGTGGACGGCCTGGTCGGGAAGTTCGGTCATCGTCCCCCGCCTTTCCCGCGCGCGGAGCGCGCCGCGTGGTGGCAGTGGCCGTAAGTGCAGCCGGATGCGACCACGGCGATGGCGCGTCGACTCAGGGCGCCGACGGGCGCCGCAAGGCAGTTCCTGGGGACTCACCGCCCGGCCCGTGATCATGTATCCCGAAACGGTCGTCCTCGCCCGCGCCCTCGCTCGTACGCGCCTTCCGGCGACATCCCGCCCCGACCGGCACCCGGCCGCGGGCGCGTTCCTCGAACACACCGCCCACACACTCGGACTCGCACGCCTCACCCCCGGACCCGACGACCTCTTGTGGGCCTGGATCCGCCACCACACCCGACCCTGAAAAGCCCGCCCCGAGCCGATCCCCCGGACCACCCGAGAAGAACCGCCAAACGCTGCCGCCTATGGCATTCCCAGCCGAACTGCACAAAATCTGTCTGTAGCAAGGTGTTTGGGGACCAGTGGAGCAAAGTGATTTGGCTCCACTGAGACCGTGCGTCGGGTGGTTCGAGGCATTGCCGATGTCGACTTCGGCAACGTGATTTGGCTCCACCACGTTCGGGTGGTTTTGGCGGCTCCAGGGGTCGGTGGAACATAACTTGGAGCCCTCGGGTTCAGGCGAACCTGCACCCCCGACAGGTTGACGGGGTCGCCTGGACCCGGCCCGTTTTCGAAAGGCCCTGCCACGACGTGGGCGGATCGGCTCCGCCGCCGAAAGAGGCGGGGGTGTCGGCGCGGCGCCTAGGCTCGCTACTCATGATCCTGCTGAGTGATCCCCGCGTCGTCGCCCTCCCGATTCGGGACTGCGGCGAACCCCTGGTGGAAATCGCCTCCGTGACGGCGATACGGCTGGACCCCCGTGAACGAGACGAGGCCGGAGCATACGGTCGGGTCCGGGCCGGCGTGCTCGAACGTCTGCGCGTCGCCGCGGACGAGCTGCCGGACGGCTACGGCCTTCTCGTCCTGGAGGGACACCGCGAAAGCGCCGAGCAAGCACGACGATTCGCCCACCACGAGGACCGGATACGCAGGTCTGGTGTCACCGATCCCGCCGAACTCCGCCGCCGCACGAGCGCGTTCGTCTCCCCGGTCGAGGTGGCACCCCACTGCGCCGGCGCCGCCGTGGACCTCACACTCGCCGACACGGACGGCGTGGAAATGGACATGGGCGGGGCCGTGAACGCCCACCGCTCCGGCGACGAGAATTCCTGCCCGATGGATGCCCCGGTGCCCGCCCTTGCACGCCGACATCGGGAAATCCTGGCATCGGCCATGACCGCGGCCAGCTTCGTCAACTACCCCACCGAATGGTGGCACTGGTCCTACGGCGACCGCTACTGGGCACTGCACACCAACACCGACCATGCCCTTTACGGACCTGCCTGATCGATATTGGGCGGCGGATCTGCAACCGAGGACGACGCTTCCGGGACCCGGATCCACACTCGCGTCCCGATTTCAAGGGACGCCGCCGGTGCCCGTCAGGGCACCGGCGGCGAGGGATCGCGTGAACGTCAGCCGCGACGCTTCTCCTGGGTCTTCCGGAGCCGGAACGAGTCGCTGCCCGTCTCGATGATGTGGGCGTTGAACGTCACCCGGTCCACGACCGCCGAGCTTATCTAACCGTCCTGCTGAAGTGTCTTCGATGTCCGTGACGACTCCGTGCGGCGGCCGTTAGGCTAATCGTGGACGCCTTATCTTCCTGTGTGCGCGACGTGGCGGTGTTCCGGGTTCAGCGGCTGGTGATGCCGTCGGGTACGGAGTCGATGACCGTTCTCGCGGGCGGGGTGGTCGTGGGGCCGGCGGACCGGTTCCTGGCGCATCTGACCGCGATCGAGCGCTCGCCGAACACCGTCCGCGCGTACGCGCACGACCTGCGGGACTACTTCGAGTTCCTGGATCGCCGCGGGTTGAGGTGGGATGGGGTCGTGTTGGAGGACCTGGGCCGGTTCGTCGCTTGGCTTCGGCTGCCGGCCGGGGCCCGTGACGGGCAGGTGGCAGCGCTGCCATGGGTCGAGGCGGACCTCGCTGCGGCGACGGTGAACCGGAAGTTATCGGCTCTGGCGTCGTTCTACGAGTTTCATCACCGGCACGGCGTCGGGCTCGGCGAGTTGCTGACGCGGTGGCGCCCGGGACGACGGGGCGGATCCTGGCAGCCGTTCCTGGCGCACTTGGGGGCGAGGCCCGAGAAGCACCGCGCGATCTCGTTGCGGGCCGAACGCCGGCCGCCGCGCGAGCTGAGCCAGGCGGAGATGACGAACCTGATCGAGGCATGCAACCGTCTGCGGGACAAGTTCCTGCTGAGTCTGCTGAAGGGCACCGGGCTGCGGATCGGCGAGGCCCTGGGTCTGCGGCACGACGACGTCGGGGTCCGGCGGCGGCTTGTTGCGGTGCGGCCGCGAGTGAACGTGAACCGGGCACGGGCCAAGACGTGGTCGCGGGAAGTCCCCGTGGATGCGGGCCTGTTCCGTCTCTACAGCGACTACCTGCACGAGGAGTACGGCACACTGGACTGCGACTACGTGTTCGTCAACCTCTGGGGTTCGCCGGTGGGGGCGCCGATGAGCTACTCCAGCGTCGACCGGCTGGTGCGCCGGCTGCGGGACCGCACCGGCATCGCCTTCACACCCCACCTTTTCCGCCACAGCTACGCGACCGCGCTCCTGCGGCGCGGGGTCGCCGCCGAGATCGTGCAGCACCTGCTCGGGCACGCAAGCATCAGCACGACCGTCGACACCTACTCCCATCTGGGCATCGAGGACGCCCGCCGCGCCCTCGCCGCGGCGGGATTCCTCGACGATGCAGCGCCGGAGCCGTCCGTATGAGGCAACTGCAGCCGACCACGTCCCCCGATCCCGGCCTCGGCACCGGCCCGGCCGCCCGGCTGCGACCGCAGTTCGCGCAGCCGGTGATCCTGGCCGACCCCGACGACCCGGTCATCGGCGGCCCCACGTGTCTGATCCCGGTCTGCGACCGCCTCGCGGTGATCTTCGGCAAGTGCTCGGCCCACCACCGACGGTGGATCGACGACGGCCGCCCCGACGACCTGTCGGCTTGGGCCGGGCGGGCGCCGGCGAACCGGCGCTGGCTGCATCAGCCCGCGAAGTGCGCGATCGTCACCTGCCGACGCAGCCGCCGTGAGCACGGGCTCTGTCACTCGCACGCCAGCCGGTGGCACCAGCAGGGCCGAGAGGACCTACCGCAGTGGATCGGCAGCGGCGGCGGCCCGCCGCTGCCGGCCGGCACCGACTGCCGCTTCCCCGACTGCGGGCTCGAAGCGGAGGGCGAGGCAGGTCTGTGCGTCCACCACCGCAACCGGTGGGTCCGCGCCGACCGGCCGCCGATCGACTCGTGGCTGCTGGGCTGCGCGACCTTCGGCCGCGACCGGTTCGACCTGCGGGCGCTGCCGGAACCGATGCGCTGGGAGATCGCCTACGCGATCCAGTGCCGGGTCGACGAACGCCGCACCATCACCCGGCCCCACTCCATCCGGCGACTGCTGCGGGCCCTGCCCGCGGCCGGCGTCGCCTCGCTGTTGGATCGCACCGCCGAAGCGTGGACGGCCCATCTCGGCTTCTCCAGCGACCGCGGCCACATCGAACGCCGCTTCCTCCTGGACGCCATCGGCTACCTACAAGACCTTGAGGAAGGCGTCGGCTGGGACGCGGAGTTCCCCCGCGACGTCTGGCTGCTGCGGCGCCTAGGCTTCCCCGGCCGCGATGCCCGGTTCCGGTTCACCGTCATCGAGCCGCTCTGGCTGCGGCATCTGACCAAACGCTGGGCGCGCTGGCGGTTGTCCACCGGCATCGCGGTCGCCACCGTCGGCGCGGACATTCGCGCGATCACGTCGTTCGCCCAGTCGTTCCCCACCCTGCGCAACGGACCCGAGGCATTGACCCGCCAGGTCGTCGAGGTCCACTTGGCGCACCTGGTCGAGCGGTTCCCCAACCCGAAGAGCAGGACCGGCCAACTCACCAGCCTGGCAGGGCTCCTTCGCACCGCACGTCAGCACGGCTGGGAGCCGCGCCTTCCGCCGCAGGTCGACCTGTTCCCAGAGGACTACCCCCGCTTGACCAGGGGAGCCCCACGAGCGCTGCCGGAGACGGTGATGGCCCAACTGGAGCGCCCCGACAACCTCGCGCGGTTCACCGACCCCCGCGGCCGACTGCTCGCCCGGATTCTGATGAACACCGGGCTTCGCGTCGGGGACGGCAGCAAGCTGCCGCTGGACTGCATCGTCCGCGACGGCCAGGGGGCTCCCTACCTCCGCTACACCAACCACAAGATGCGCCGCGAAGCGTTCGTGCCCATCGACACCGACCTCGCCCAGGCCATCGCCGTCCAACAGCAGGCGGTGTTCGGCGAGTTCGACGATCCGCGCTTCCTGCTGCCGCGTCCGAACCGCAACCCCGAGGGCAAGGTCGCCTTCAGCACTGCCACCTTCCGCGGACAGCTGCGCGAGTGGCTGCGGACCTGCGACATCCGCGACGAGCACCGTCGCGCGGTCCACGTCACCCCGCACCAGTGGCGCCACACTTTCGGCACCCGGCTGATCAACAACGATGTCTCCCAGGAGACGGTCCGGCGCTTGCTCGACCACGATTCGCACGCCATGACGTCGCACTATGCCCGTCTCTCGGACACGACCATCCGCGAGCAGTGGGAACGGGCCAGGAAGGTCAACATCGCGGGGGAGGAACTGGCCACCGACCGCGGCCCGCTCGCCGATGCGGTCTGGATGAAGAACAATCTCGCCAGGGCGAAGATGGCGCTTCCCAACGGCTACTGCACGCTGCCGCTGCAGCAGAAGTGCGAGTTCGCCAACGCCTGTTTGACCTGCCCGGTCTTCGTCACCACCGCCGAGTTCCTGCCCCAGCACCGACGCCAACTCGAACAGACCCAGGCCCTGATCGCCCATGCGGACGCGGGCGGCCACCAACGGCTGGCCGAGATGAACCGCACGGTCGAGAGGAACCTGATCGCCATCATTGACGGCCTGGACGGCCCGGGCTGCTGCGGCGGCGCGTCCTCCTGCTCGTGCTCACGGAAACGGGGCACGGATGCCGGTTGACCGCGGCCGCCACCTCGCCGAACAGGCACAGCGGCGCCACCAGCAGACCCTGGATCGCACCCACCAAACGCTCACCGAGATGGCCGACACAGGCGAACCGGTGACCATGGCACGGGTCGCCCGACGAGCGGGTGTCTCCCGGTCCTGGCTCTACAGCCAACCCGAGATCCGCGACCGGATCCAGCAACTACGAGGCGGGCGGGCGAGCGCGGATGCCGTCCGGGACACCGTCACCCGGGCCAGCGACGACTCGCTACGACAGCGACTCACGCTCGCGCACGAGCGAATCAGCCGGCTACGCGAGGAAAACCGACAACTCCGAGACGCCCTCGCACACGCCCACGGCCAGCTCCGCGCTGCCCGGCTCCACGCCGAGGGGCAATAGTCAAAGACAACTGTCCACCACACGAAGACGCTGGTCACACACCGAAATCGGCAGGTGAAGTCGAGCTAACCGCGCTCCTTCTCGACCGACTCCTCCACCACTGCGACGTGATCTCCATCAACGGGCCCGGCTACCGCCTCACCGCCATTGAACGAGACACAGACGCAGCCTGGCAACGAGGCGGCATCTCTCGGCAGTTGCCCCGGACGAGCTAGCGGCCGTCGGGACCGGGCTGCCGAGCAGCGGTGGCGGCACGCCAACGTGCAGTGCGAACTTGTGACGTGCCTCTGAGGGCGTCCATCTCCTTCGGCCCCGCCACTCGGCATGACCCCGTGTCCTGGTCCACGAGGATGGGCCAGTTCCCCCCGATCCTTCTCGGGCGGCCCTGCTCGTTTTTCGCCGTGGGACTCCAAGTGAAGCCATAGACGCCCGTGACAGCCGGCGTCGCCCACAGGCGGAGCTCGAAGGCCCACTCGTCCCAGCGGTCGGTCAGGGTCCTGCCGAACTCTTCCGCGAGTCTCCGAGCTTCATTCTCCTCCACAAGGCCCCCTTCGTCGCTCTCCAACACTTGAGGGAAGAGATGTTACGGGACTGAAGCGGGCCACCGCGCGGGAGCTACCGCGGTGCGCATAGCTCGGTACTTGGGCGTGCACACAGAGAAGTACGCCCACACCCCCTCGCACACGCCCACGGCCAGCTCCGCGCTGCCCGGCTCCACACCGAGGGGCAATTGTCGAAGACAACTGTCCACGACACGAAGATGCTGGTCACAGACCGAAATCAGCAGGTGAAGTCGAGATAACCGCGCAGAGGCGTGGGTCGGTGAAGGTCTGCTTCCACTCGGAGAACGGCGCGTTGGAGGCGATCGCGATCGCGCGCTGTTCCTCCCGCTCGGTGAAAACCTGGAACAACAGCTTGGCGCCGGCCTTGTCCAGGTCGAGATATCCGAACTCGTCCAGGCAGAGGAGATCCACCCGTCCGTAGCGGGTGATGGTGCGGGCGAGTTTCTTGTCGTCGGCGGCCTCGGCGAGCTCGTTCACCAGGTTCGCCGTGGTCGTGTAACGGACCTTGAGGCCGGTCTCGGCGATCGCGGTGCCGATCCCGATCAGCAGGTGGGACTTGCCCGTTCCCGAGTCCCCGATCAGGCAGAGCGGGTTGCCCGCCTTCACCCAGGCCGGCTCGGCCAGGGTGTTGATCATCTCGGGCGTGACGTTGGGGTTCGCTGCGAAGTCGAAGTCCTCAAGCCGTTTGGGCCGGGGGAAGTTCGCCTCCCGGACCAGACGGAGCTTGCGTCGTTCCTCGCGCTGTGCGCATTCGGCTTCCACCAGGTCCGCAGGAAGTCTTTGTAACTGGACCGATCCCGCAGCGCGGCCTCGGCGATGTCCTCGTAACGAGCGCGGATCGTGGGCAGGTGCAGGTTTCGGTATCCCTCGTCGATCACGGTGTCGAGGGCTCCCAGGGCGGCGTGATCCGAACGTGGTCGTGGGACGCGTTGCAGGCCGGTGGCGGAGGCGATGGTCATGCGGTGCCTTTCGGTCGACGAGAGAGGAGTTGGTCGTAGATCGCGACCGAGGGCATCGGTCGCTCGTTGCCGGGAAGCTCCCGCCGCCGGTCGGGCAGGGAGAGGATCCGCGCCGCCGGTTCGGTCCAGGGCAACGAGTCGTCGTCCGTCCACGACTCGGGCCCGGAGGCGTCCGACTCCGCCCTACGGGCCTCGATCGCGACGACGTCCGGGCTGATTGCCCCCGCCTTCAACGCCGCCGCGACCCCGGCCAGGACCGCGTCGGCCGGCATCCGCCGGTGCAACAGAAGGACCTCGATCAGGGCGCGGGTGCCCGCCGCGGCCCCGTGGATTCGCCGGGCCTCCGCCCAGAACGCCTCGTGGACGGCCGTGAACGAGCCTTCCTCGCGAGCCGCGGCCAACGCGGTCGAGCCGGCCATCGCGCCCGGCTTGACGAGAGGGATCTCCGGGTAGTGGTCCAACTCGTCGCGGAAGTCCCAGCGTCGGGTCAGCCGCTGATGGCGGGCGACGACGGCCTGCCGTTCGAAGACCAGCAGTTCGTTGCCGCGCAGGAGCACGCGCACCCGCTCGCCGATGAAGCGGGCCGGGACCGAGTAGTGGCACTGACGGACGGTGATCCGACTGTCCCGCGAGACCTTGGGCGTGAGGGTCAGCCCGCACTCGAAGTCCTCGAGTGGGCCTGTCGCCCTCCCCCGCCACGGGTGGGGCCAGATCACTTTGCTCCACCGTCGGGGCCCAAACACCTTGCCGAACTGGGGCCCGGAGAACCTGCTGTAGACACAGCAGGCCGACCTCGCCGTTGGGCATGTCGACCATCATTCCGAAGGAGCGGTGGCGAACCACGATCGCCTCCACCACCGCGCCCCGCGAGTACCCGTTCGCCATCGGTTTCCCAGCCCTCGTCGGAATCCTTCGCTGTACGATCCGCGAACGCCGCGACGGGTCCGGGACGTTCCCGGAAGGGAATTCCCAACCGCGATGCGCAGAGACGGTTGGGACCGACGCTGTCGGACTCGCAACCGGCGCAGGTTCAAGGACGCGCGTCGGAGTGCGTGGTGGGGAGGGGGTTCGAGGGGTCGTCCAGCCACGCGGTCTGTGCGTCCGCCGTGGCGGTGAGGCCGAAGCGGGTGCGTTCGGGGCGGCCGTGGGCGTTCCACCAGGCGAGAGCGGCTTCGACCTGGGTGAGGATCGGTCGGGGGCCGTGTGCCGCGGTCTCGAAGACGGTCGCGCCCGGGGTACGGTCCACGCAGGCCCAGGATTGGGTTCGCGCGTCGACCAGCCATAGGGTGAACTCGCCGTCGTCGCGGGTCGCGTCAGGGGGACGGCCGATCGAGCGGCGCACCCCGGGGACGAACAGGCCGGTGCAGAACGCGGCGTCGCGGTCGTCGACGAGCAGCTTGGGGTCGAGGGTGGTGGTGCTCGGGGTGCCGGGGTCCTGGTCGTGGACGGTGTCCATGACGCCGCCGCGTACGCCTTGGCCGCGTTCCCACATGAACGCCGCGTCCCCCACCACCGGGCCCGACGCGCGCGGGGCGCCGCCCGCGTCCGTGTCGACGTCCAGGGCCAGGAGGACGCCGTTGTACAGGGCGCTGCCCCACGGGGTGACGATCCGGCCCCCGGAGCGGGACTGGGCGACCCACGCCGGCGGGATGGTGTGGACGGAGAACGTGGACAACACCCGGTCGTACGGAGCATGTTCGGCGCAGCCGCGGGTCCCGTCGCCGATCAGCAGGTGGGGGTGGTGTCCTGCGCGGTGCAGTGCGGTGCGGGCGTCGGCGGCCACGGTCGGGTCGAGTTCGATCGAGGTGACGGCGTCGTCGCCGAGCCGGCCGGCGAGCAGGGCTGCGGTGATGCCCACGCCGGTGCCGATCTCCAGGACGCGGTGTCCCTCGCGCACGTGGAGGTGGTCGAGCATGGAGGCGACCATGCGCGGCATGCTCGCGCTGCTGGTCGGGCGCAGCGAGAACTCCGGCGCTCCGGTGCCGTCGTCGACCTGGGTGATCAGGGCGGTGTCGGTGTGGGCGAGGGCGTGCCAGCGTGCGGGGTCGTCGGCGCGGTCCAGGCGGTGGTAGCCGTCGGGGGCCGGGACCCAGACGCGGTCGGGCACGAACGCGGCGCGGTCCACCCGGTCCCAGGCGTCGACCCAGTCCGGGGCGAGCCAACCGGCGGCGGCGAGCTCGGCCGCCAATGCGGCGGCCTGGGACACGGTCGCGGGGGCGGTCGGGGCCGCGGTGCCCGAGGTGTCGATGCCGGGGGGTGTGCTCATTTCTCGGGCGGGGCGGGCGGGTTCGGGTCCGGGGGGATCGGTCGTCCGGGTTGCTGACCGTCGCCCTCGATCGGATCGTCCTTGCCCCGATGACGTCCGGCCATGGACGTCTCCCCTCGTGTCGACCCGATGGACACCACCCACCGTAGCCGCACGCACACACGGAGGGAAAGCACACGGCCCGGATATCCGGCTCGCCCCCACACCGATGTCGTCGATCCTCGGAAGAGGTTCGGCTCGGCGTTCCAAAACCCGTCAGTGGGCCCACCGGCTCGGGGATCGATCGGGCTACAGCGGTGTCAGGTTCGTGGGCGGCTTCGGCAGGTCCTCGGGATCGCCGTGTCCGGAGATGACGTGCGCGGGGATGCGGGCGGCGACGAGTTCGTCGACGAGCACATCACCGAGGAGGCCCCGACAAGCAGCCTGGACGGCCCCTCCGGCCCCCGATGCCCGATCTCCGCCACCAAGGCCCCGCAACGGGCACGACAACCCCGGGCGGCCCCGATCGAAAGCCCGAAAGTTGTAAGGAAAAATCCGGGCAGGAATCGGGACACCCGCAGAGCAACCACCTCCACTCGGCACAGCACCCCAACCCACACGACGGACCAGGCACGGCCAACTCCCGGGCACGCATGGGAGGTTGCAGGACGCTGCCCTGCAGGACGTCGCCTCCACGACACCGGGAAACCATCCAAACGACACGAACGGCGCCCTTGCACGGCCGCGACCAGGCACACCCGTCACACGACCCACGACATCCTCACACGGCCACCACGACACCCAACCACAACTCCACAGCCCTACGGCCCCCACTCCCCCACGCCGCCAACGAACCGACACCGACCTCCAGGCGCAGCGAACAGGCCCTCCACCGTCGTCGCGAGCCCCGCCTCGGACCAACAGGACGCCCCAACAGGAAGCGCCGGACGCCCCCTGCGGACCTCACGCTCCGATTCCGCCACGGCCCGCGGCCGAGCCCCGAACAACGCCGCAGGCCGGACCGGGCCACGACCCGAGCCACGCTCTTTAGACGGTGGCGCCGCTTTTGCCCGCGCTCACCCCGATCTCCGCAGACAAGGACCGCCGACGACCGCGAAGCTCGACTGCCACCTGCGCAAGGTCATGGCCGACCGGGGGTCTTCTCCACCACCGACCTGATCCCGTTGTTGGAGGGACGGACGCGGCATCGCCTGGCGGCGATTCCGAAGAGCGTGCGGGTTCGGTGACCACCCGGTCCCGCACGCTGCTTTGCAGCCCTCGCCGCACGTTTCCGGGGGCTATCTCACAGCGCCCACGTGTACGCGCGCCCGTCCGGGGCTGCGAGGCGGACGTGTTGGCCGGTGGGGCCCACGTCGAGGGTGAACCATTCGCGGCGGGGCCGGTTCACGTCCTGCCACAGTCGGTGCGCCTGTTCGATCGGGGCCCACAGGTCGCGCGGGCCGGTCCGGGTGACCTCGGCGCCGTCGTCGGTCTCGGTGACGGTGGTGGTGCTGCCGTCGAGGGTGCGCAGCAGGGTGGTGTGGCGCTGTTCGGTATGGGTGAACGTGCGGGTGGTGTCGGGGTCGAGGTGGAGTTGGGCGAAGAAGGAGAATGTCCAGTCGTCCAGGGCCCGGGGGGTCAGCGTCGAGGTGCGGGTCTCGTCTGCGGCGTCGTCGTCCTCCCGGTCGGCTCTCTGAAGGCCTGCGTCGACATCGGTGTCGGGTAGGAGTGGCATGAATGCGGCGGGGGTGTGCATGAGCTTGACTCTGTCGGGGATCTTGAGGATCCCCGGCGAGGCAGCATGATCAACGGGCATGCTCGGCTCTGTTCAAGGACCGATGCAATTGTCGAGGTGCCCGTTGTCGCTCCACGCCCGTCCTGGTGAGCAAGTCCCTTCTCTGACCGTGCAGATGGCGCGAGCGAGCAACCCGCGCGGCACAACGGCGATGTGGGTGAGAGACCACCTGGGCGGGCTGTGGCGTGACGAAGACTTCGCCGACTGGTACCCGCGCAACGGCCGCCCCGGGCTCTCGCCCGCCCAACTGGCCACCGTCTGTGTGCTGCAGTTCCTTCTCGATCTGTCGGACCGGCAGGCGGCCGAGGCGGTTCGCTGCCGCATCGATTTCAAGTACGCGCTGGCCATGGAACTGGACGATCCCGGCTTCCACCACAGCGTGCTGGCCGACTTCCGCGAGCGTCTCACCGAGGGCGGCCGAGCCGACCGTCTCCTCGACCTCGCGCTCGCGCGCCTGAAGGAGGCCGGTCTCGTCCGCGAGCGCACCACCCAGCGCACGGATTCCACCCATGTCCTGGCCGCGGTGCGCGACCTGACCCGGCTGGAACTGGTCACCGAGGCCGTCCGCGCCGCGCTGGAAGAGCTGGCCGGCACCGCTCCGCACCTGCTGGCCGGCCTGGTCGACGAGGAGTGGGGGCGGCGCTACGGCCGTCCGGTCCGTCTGGGCAAGAACCCCACCCGCCCCAAGACCAGGATCCTTGCCACAGGCGCCGACGCCGTCCGGCTGCTGGAGCACGTCGGGGAGCGTGGAGCGGATCGCCTGTCCGGTCCCCGGGTCCAGGCCCTGCGGCAGATCATGGTGCAGAACTACCACCGCGACGGGGCCGGCCGCCTGCGCTGGCGCACCGTCGAGGACGGCGGGCTGCCGCCCTCGGCCGTCGCAGTCGTCTCGCCCTACGACCCGACGGCCCGCTACGCGCGCCGCGGACATGTCACCCGTTGGAAAGGGTTCGTCGCACATCTCACCGAGACCTGTGATCCTGACGGCGTCAACGTGATCACAGATGTGGCCACCACCGACGCCACCAGCTACGACGCGAAGGCTCTGCCCGGCATCCACACCCGACTGAAGCGCCGCGGGCTGCTGCCCACCGAGCATCTGGTCGACGGCGGCTACACCTCCCTGGTCCATCTGGAACAGGCAGCCCGCGAACACCAGGTCACGATCACCGGCCCGCTGCCGGTCAACTCCACCCGCCAGCACCGCAAGAGCGACGGCTTCGGCCGCGACGACTTCCACATCGACTTCGACCGCCGGCAGGTCACCTGCCCGCAGGGCGAGACCAGCGCGGGATGGCACGGCCCCTATCCGACCTCCTCACCCACCGCGGCACCTCTGATCGTGGCACGGTTCACCAAGAGCCAGTGCCGTCCCTGCCCGGTCCGCACCCGCTGCACGACCACCACCGACAGCGCCCGAACCGTGGGATTTCCCCCGCGAGAACTCCGTGACCTGCAACTCCGAGTCCGCGCCGAGCAACAGACACCCGAGTGGCGGGCCCGCTATGCGGTCCGCTCCGGAGTGGAAGGCACCATCAACGAGCTCGCTCACGGACACGGCATGCGCCGCTGCCGCTACCGGGGACAGCAGAAAGCCCACCTACAGCACGTGTTCACAGCCATCGCCGCAAACATCGAGCGCCTCAGCCGACGGCCGCCGACCGGAGAAGCACCTTCGTCCCGGCCGCCGACCGCCTTCCAGAACTTCCTGGACCACCACGGGATCCCCCGGCCGAGGTCTTGGCGGTCCGCCAGAGACTGAGCAGACGACACCAAGATCCCCGACAGAGTCAAGATGAGTGCCTGTTCCATATCCCCGGGGCCAGGGACCGCGCGGGTTCGACTGTCCTTCGACATTGAACCTTGACTGCTTGCCACTGAAGTTTGACGACCGATAGTCGGCCTCAAGACTGTCCGTCAGTCAGTAGAAATTTGCGCTGGTGTAGGCATGGCCCCCGATCACATGGAGCGAGGCCTTTTCGCCCGTGCCACATCGACTCATGAGCGAACATTTCGACTGTGGCGCAGGAACTCCAAAGCGGCGACTGTGATTTCCTTGCCCACCTTGTCAGCTCGATATCCTCGGGACTTGATGTATTCGTAGAATTCTGAATCCGGCCCATAGCCATACTGCTCCAGGTAGTAGGCCTGTGCCGACGCCCAGATCCAGACGCCATCGGTCATGGTCAAGATCGGAACGACCTTGCCTTTCGACGCATCGAGCCGATCCGGGGCCAGCCCGGCAGCCCGCTCGACAGCGGTACCACCGTGTGCCAGAAATTCGACCAAGCGTTCACGCTCATCCTGATCATCGATGCGTGGCCTGGACTCATCGAAGTACGGACCGGACTCTGGATCGACACCATCGAACAACCGCGCACGCTTGAATTCCACCGCTACTCCCTCAGTTCGGATCATTCGGTCGGAACGTTGCCACTCGCCGTCAGGCGGCCAGGTCGAGCACTTATCGCCACATTCATCGACGTTGGAGATGCTGCGGTGAAGGCAGCGCCGCACGCCAAGAGCGGGGCCGGTCACCGGTCAAACTTTAGTGGCAAACGGTCAAGGTTCAGTATCAAAGGACATCGACCGCTCTTTTGAGGGCAGGTTGGAGGTCCGCCGGAGGGTTGTGTCCGGTCGATGAGGTGATCGGGCTGCCGGATCGCGCGTTGCTGTGGGAGCGTGGAAGGGCCCGAAATTGGTGGGAGTGGGTGGCGGCCGGCCGGATGGCCGTCAGTCTCGGTCGTTCTCGCGGGACGTCGGCTGAGTCGTCCGCCGGGACTGCCTGCGGGTGATGCGCCTGGTCATGAGAGTGATGACGGCCCAGGTGATCAGCGATTCCGAGTACTGGACGAGCCGTTCGTAGTCGCGGCCGTGCTGCGCCGGGCCGCGTCTCGTCGCCGGCCATCACACGAACGCCTCGTGGACGAAGCACCACCGCCAGTCCTCGCCGGGCTCGAGCGACGCCACGATCAGATGGCCGTCGGCGGCGGCGTGACGGCGGGCGTGCCGGTTCGGCGAGGAATCGCAGCAGCCGACGTGGCCGCAGGTCAGGTAGAGCCGGAGGTGAACCCAGGGGGAATGCGTGGCGAGGCATTCCTCGCTCCCTGGGGCGCGCGGGGTGACGGGCGTACGAGGGCGAGGTAGGGGTCGGTTCGTACGGTCATGGCCGATCATCCTTTCCCGGCCGGTTGGCGGCCGGCGATCGACTGTTCCACCCACTGCCTCAGGGCAGGGGCACGTGGCCGCGCACCCCGGGTACCGATATCGCCGGGTCGATCGCGCCGATCAGCTTGATCCGGTCGTCGACGGTCATCAGGCCGGTGGCCCGCAATCCGGACGCCATGGCAGCGTAGTCGGTGGAGACCCAGTGCGTGGCGTTGTCGAGCTGTATCCGGCGGGTGCGTCCTTGCGGGTGGGCGAGCATGGCCGACCAGCAACGATCGAACCGCGCGTTGCGGAAGCCGTCGGTCCCGAGCAGCAGCATCGGCCAGTCCGTCCCGTGCCGGGCGATCGGGAAGAGTTCACCTTGACCCAACCCGACCCGATTCCGTTCTCCGCCTCCCGGTCCGGAAGGCGCGCCTGGCTCGCAATCCGCGGGTCACCGCGGGCGAGACGACTTTGCCGAGTCGTCGGAACGGGAACGTCGAGGCCGCGACACGGTGGGCGCCACCGGCCCGGCCCGCTTGGTACGGCGCTGCGTGATGGAGGTCTCGATTCGGGTTATGCCTGCGACCTCGGCCAGGTCGGTGGCCAGATACTCGTACAGAGCATCCGTGTCGCGACACTCCAGGATCGCGACGACAGTCGCCTGCCCGGTGGTGATGGCGGCGAACGCGACCATGTCGTGGCGGGACAACACTTCGGTGACCGCCACCAGGTCGGACGGTGCGACCTCCAGCCATACGATCGCCTCGATCGAGCGGCCGAAAAACTCGGGATTGACCTCCACTTCGAAGGCCAGCACCCGGGCGTCGCGCAACCGGGTGATGCGGTGCCGGACGGTGGACTCCGACCATCCGGTGGCGGAACGCAGGTGGGGCAAGTCCGCACGACCGTCCTCCGCAAGCGCTCGTGCCAAGAGCTCGTCCCCATCGCTCCACGCGATCGCGCCCCGCTCGGCATCCACCGCCACGCCGACCGTCGAAGGGCGAAGGCGGGCCTGTTCGGATTCGTCGAGGGCCTGCATCCGTCCCTTCCAACCACCGACTCCGACGATCGGACGCAACACACAGGCCGCGAGCACGTCCCGCACCCCGTGGGTACGCCCCAGCAGTTCGAAGAACGAAGGACGTGCCTCGAACGAAGGGCGCGCCTCACCTTCCCCCGAGGGGGCACGCACCATGCACGTGATCTCCGTCCCGCCCACCAACGGGGCGATCCAGGAGGTGTCCTCACGCTGGGAGAGCGTCTGGGCGAGTGTCTCGGCACTCGCGGGTACACAGCGGATGCGCACGAACCAGTCGAGCATCCCGATGCGGCGGCTGTCGATGTTGCCGACCACGCGCACGATCAGCCGCGACCGCAGACGCAGATAGCGGCGCGCGATTGTGCGATCGGAGACCTCGAGCACTGCCGCGATGCGACTGAAGGAAGCCCGTCCGTCGAGTTGCAGGGCATGGATCAGGCGACGATCGAGATCGTCGAACGTGACGGATTCCATCGGTTCCGCCTCCTCGAACGTCCAATTCCAGTGAACTCGACGGTCATTCCATCCGCTGGTGGGTCGATGGTGAACATACTCGCACCACCGGACGGGCACGACGCAGCCGCTCATGGGTCCACGGCTTCGCGGCTGCGGCCCGTGCGTGTTCGACCGGGTCCCTGCTGCGGCGATGCCGCCCGAGTGCACCGCGCACGGGTATGCGGCGCGTTCCGGCAGGGCGGACCGTCCGACGGAGGCCACACGGACGGTCCGCAGCGTGAAAACGACGCTGAACGGCCTTATATCGCACGCTTCGACCATCCAAGGAGAGCACTTGCCGGCCGTATTTCCCATCAGGTACGTGGCCGACGTCGACGCCTCGCGGCGCTTCCACACCGGCCTCGGCCTCGCCCTTCGACCGGAACCGAGTGTCGACGTATGGGCGCAACTGTCGGCTGACGCGGGTGCCCTGGGAATCCACGACGCAGCCGTGTCGAAAGGGCGCCCTCCCGGCACGGTGGAACTGGGATTCGCCACGGAAGAGAGGCTCGAGGACGTCGCCCGGCGACTGGCCGACGCCGGCTACGAACTCAAGCTCTTCGACGAGGACTTCGGGCGCAGCATCCGCGTCGTCGACCCCGACGGCGTCAACGTCCGGATCCAGGAGATCGACCAGGACACCGTCCGGCGCACGGCGGCGGCCCTGAGCACCGAGCGTGACTGACGTTCAGTCACGACGTGCGATCCGTCGGGCGCCGGGCGCAAGCCCGCCGAGAGGCGTGACGGGGCTCTCCTTGGCGGCCCCTCACCGAACGCCTGAGCGTCCCAGGCGGGGACGCTCTCGGCGAACAGGACATGCGGGATGCGGGTCTTGGGGGGCATGAACCATACGGCGCGGACTTCGGCGGCCGCGTAGTCGCGGTGCCGGGCCTGCCACAGCTCGTCGGTGATCAGTTCGCGCCGGGCTTCCGGCGCCAGGCGGGCGTCGGCGGCGAGGACGACGTGACCTCTCGGGTTTCTCGCGAGTGCTATGGACGCTCCCCGTTGGGGGTGTCAATTCCAAGACAAGGAACGATCGATGGCTTCTTCCACCAGTGCCGTGTCATGGCTCGGCTGGTCGCGGGTGATCGCCGGGAGGCGGTCCAAGTGGGCCGTGCTGGTGCTGTGGGTCGTGCTCATCGCGGCGGGCGGCACACTGGCGTCGCAACTGGGGTCGGTGCAGGACAACGATCCGCAGACATGGCTTCCGGCGGACGCGCAGTCGACGAAGGCAGTCGATGTCGCCAAGGACCACTTCGCCCAGAAGGACGTGAGCACCGCTGTTGTGGTCTACGCCCGTGCGGGCGGACTCACCACCCGCGACCTGACGAAAGTGGCAGAGGACCGCGCGGCCTACACGGCGCAGGAGTTCGTCGCCGGAGAGGTGCCCCAAGCGGCCGTTTCGGACGACGGCGAGGCTGCGTCGCTGAGTGTCCCGGTGCGCACCGACACGAGCGACAACTCCGTGCTGGCCGACGGCGTCGACGATCTGCGCTCCCTCGCGCGGCAGGGCGCACCGCCCGGGCTGGACGTGCGGATCGCCGGGGAGGCGGGCAACATCGCCGACTTCATCAACGTGTACTCGGGCATGGACGCCACGCTTCTCGCGGTAACGCTCGGGCTGGTGGCGCTCATTCTGCTCGTCACCTACCGAAGCCCGGTGTTGTGGCTGGTGCCGCTGCTCGCGGTGGCCTTGGGCAGCCAGGTCGCGAGCGGTGTCGTGTACCTGCTCGCGAAGCACGCGGGACTGCTGGTCAACGGACAGAGCGCCTACGTGCTGACGGTCCTGGTGCTGGGCGTGGGCACGGACTACGCGCTGCTGCTGATCGCGCGCTACCGCGAGGAGTTGCGACGGCACGGGGATCGGCACGAGGCCATGGCGCACGCGCTCGCCCGCTGCCTGCCTGCGATCACCGCGTCGGCCGCGACGGTCATCCTCGCGACGCTGTGCCTGGTGTTCGGCAGCATGAACTCGACGCGCGGACTGGGACCGGTGGTGGCGATCGGCGTCGCCGTCGTCCTCCTCGCGATGATCTCACTGCTACCCGCCCTGCTCGTGGTCCTGGGCCGGTGGGTGTTCTGGCCGTTCATCCCCCGCCATACCGACGCTTCACCGGACGCCACCGCGGGTCCCGACGCGCCGGCGCGCGGATGGGCCCGGGTGGCCCGCACGGTGGGTGCTCGGCCCCGTACCGTCTGGGTCGCGAGCGCGCTGGTCCTGGGCGGGCTCGCGCTGAGCGCGACCACGGTGTCCACCGGGCTGAGTCAGGCCGAGCAGTTCACCAAGCAGGTCGACTCGGTCGCGGGCCAGCAACTGCTCGCCGCGCACTTTCCGGCCGGGTCGTCCGCGCCCGTGGACGTATACGTCCGTGACCCGGAGGTCGCCACGGCACTTGCCAAGCTGCCGGGAGTACCGGGGTACGTCTCGGCCGGTGCCGTGGCCTCGGCGGACGGCTGGACACGTCTCGCAGTAGTCCTTGACTCGGGGTCGGACACGCGAGCCGCGCGGCATGGCGTCGAGCGCATGCGCGAGGTGCTCGACCACGCGCCGGGCGAGGCGAAGACCGCGCTCGTCGGCGGGCAGGCGGCGATCGCGCTCGATACCTCGAACGCGCAAGCCGATGAGGAGCGGCTGCTCATCCCGCTGATCCTCGGCGTGGTCCTGGTCATGCTCATCGCGTTGCTGCGCGCGCTGGTCGCCCCTGTCGTGCTTCTGGTATCCGTCGTGCTGTCCTTCGCAGCGGCGGTCGGTGCCGCGCTCCTGCTGTTCCAGGCTCTGGACCACCCGCGCATCGACCGCGGACTGCTGCTGTTCGGGTTCCTGTTCCTGGTCGCGCTCGGCATCGACTACACCGTCTTCCTGATGACCCGGGTTCGCGAGGAGGTCGCCCGCCGAGGCCACCGGGAGGGCGTGATGGCCGGACTGACCGTCACCGGCGGGGTGATCACCTCCGCCGGGATCGTGCTTGCTGCCACGTTCTGCGTGCTTGCCGTGATCCCCACCGTCAACGCCCTCCAGCAAGGGCTCCTGGTCGCCGTCGGGGTGCTGCTTGACACGTTTCTGGTACGCAGCCTGCTCGTTCCCGCACTCGCGATCGACCTCGGCCCGCGTTTCTGGCGCCCGGGACACCCCGAGGCCGCACTGCCGCACAACCAACACCGACCCGAAACCCCCCGAACACCAGAACCCGCCACCACGCAGGGAGCCACCCCATGAAGCCCTCCACCACCGTCCTCGTCACGGGCGGCACCGGTGCTCCCGGCCGTCACCTCGCCGCGCCTGCGCGCGGCCGGGTCGCCGGTCCGGGGGGATGTGTCTGAAGGTTCGCGTAAGTCCGTCATATGACCGAACGAAGCACCAGGGGGCAGGCATTTCGCACGAGTCTGTGCTTGGGGTCCACGACCGGCTCCACGAGCGCCGGGGCGCTCCGGCCGTAGGGGAAACGAGTCGCTTCAGCCACCTGCGTTCGTTGAGTTCGCGGGTCAACTCATGGCTGGGGCCGTCAACGAACAGCAAGGTTTTGGCGAGGGAATTCGAGGATGCCTTCGCAAGCGTGCTTCCCCAACCGATCGAAGTCGATTTCGGCGGGGTGCACTACAACCCGGCGCGTGTATTCGGCAGAGGGCTGCTCATGTCGGCGATGTGCTTCCCTGGGATGGCGCTCAACAGGTTCGCCGGCTGTGATCTGGGCGCGCCCGAAGCGACGCCCGAGGGGCAGAATTGGACGCTGGGTCGTTACGACCCGGCCGACGGAACCGTGTACATGAACGAGCGATACTTCGGCACCCGGTCGTGGGATCAAGCCCAAAACCAGCAGACACCTCGCACGCCGCTGCAGGCGAGGCTCGGGGGCCCCTCCCCTGCGGCCTACGGAGCTCATGAGGGCGGGCACGCCGCAGCCCACGGCGCACTCCCGGGTTGGGAGTGGGGCGGTTCGTTGGCGGAACGCGAGACCAATCTGGGCGAGGATCTCTTGCTTCTTTGCGACCCCCGGGGCGGCCCCCCGCCCCGGCAACTCGTCGCGGCCGCCGGCGAGTACGCGGCCTCGACGCCACCGGAGACGATCGCCGAACTGTCGGCCGACGTCGTCATGAACGCCGATCGTGCTCACCGCTTCTCGGCCGGCGTCTTCAGTCGCCTGAGACTGGCCCAGGGGCTGGACGAGCGGGGAACGCTGGGCATGGCACCCAATCTCGCCGCGGCACGGCATCCGGGTCCGTCCCGTGAGTTTTCCTTCGGTGGGGCGCTGGGCACGCAAGGGAAGGTCCACCAGTGGTCCGAACTCCTGCCCGGTTGGGAGAGGTGGAAGGCGAGCGGGGTCGATGCCAGGCCGGCGGCCGCTGGGTTCGAACCCTTCACGCTCCAGTACGTCGGCAAGGATGGCCGGGTACTGCCCCCCGGCCGCGACGACGTTTCGGCCCAGCGGGGCCCTTTGCGTGGCGCGCTGTCCCACATGGTCACCGGCAGGCGGGACAGGGGGACCGCGGTCGACCGCTGGTGAAGCGGCCACCGTAATCACTCGCCCAAGGACAGCTGGGCAAATGGGTCAACAACCAGTCCGCACATGCCGGCCATCCCCCGGCACGGGAAACCCCGACCACCTCGTCGAGAACGTGGCGGCGGGGGGATCCGGCTCACGGATGCGAAGGTGAGGCGGCTCGACGTGCTCGCATGATCCACGGTCACCCATTGTGTTCGAATTGACACACAGGGGCATGCGTCGCGTACTGGTGGAGGACGAACGGATCTTCGGCCCTACCGTCCATCGGCTGGAACTCGCGGCCGGGGTGCGTCTGGGCCTGCTCGCAAGGCCGCGGATCGTGGTGGTCGACGTCGCCGACCCCACCGTCCA
This sequence comes from Embleya sp. NBC_00896, assembly GCF_045207785.1. NCBI lineage: Bacteria > Bacillati > Actinomycetota > Actinomycetes > Kitasatosporales > Streptomycetaceae > Embleya > Embleya sp. NBC_00896. The sequence continues at coordinate 2,655,122 of NZ_CP108777.1, read as the reverse complement.
GGGTCTGGCCACGGCCGGCGGTCTCGACCTCAATCGGGCCCGGGCCGACGGACACTGGAGGAGGTCGAGGAGTACCGGGCCGCGCGCCTGGCCGCCCTGCAGGCCGCCGTGCTGCGAGTCGCCGCCGACCAGGCGTTGAGCACGGTGATCGCCTACCACGCCCGCACCGCCGAAGCCGAGGCGTGCGCGGAGACCCTGCCCGCCGTCGCGCAGCGGCTCCACGAGGCGGACCCGCTGCGGTATCCGGCGGCGGTGTGGGCGGACTGGCTGTGCGGCGAACACGAGGCCGAGCACCGGCGGCGGGTGCTGGGCGACTTCGCCGCGCACACCGACCGACCCGAACCCGCCAAACTCTTCGAACTCCCCGACCGGGGCGAGGTGATGACCCGGCGGGCGGTGCTCTCCAACGTGCGCGTGCTCGCCGAAGGCGTCGACCTCAGGGCCGACGCGGTCGCGTTCATGGACCCCAAACTGAGCGTGATCGAGATCGTCCAGGCCATCGGCAGGGTCCTGCGTCAGGAACCCCACGAGGGCCGCACCGCAACCCTGCCGGACGCGACGACCCCGCCCAGCGATGGTCCCTGGACTGGCAACGCATACTCACGACGGTACGACTGCACGTCGAGAGCGGCGGAAGCCTCGACGAACTGGTGCCCGGACACACCGTCGGCGGCGAGGACGTCGGCGCCTGGCTTGAACGGCAACGGCGCAGCGGGGCGAGCCTGTCGCCGGCGCAGCGGGAGGCGTTGGCGGGGGTGGGCGTCGAGGTGGCCGAGGTCCCGGCGCAGCGCGCGGCGGCGGTGGACCGGTGGGCGCTCACCTTGGCCGCGGCGGCCGCGTTCCGCGAGCGGGAAGGGCATCTGACCGTGCCGCGCAAGCACGTCGAGACCGTCGAGGCGGGCGGTGGGGCGCACCAGGTGAAGTTGGGTGTCGCGCTCGCCAATGCGCGGCAGCGGCGTGCCACGTGGGCGGCGGATCGTGTCGATGTGCTCACCGCACTCGGGATGCGGTGGACGTAGGTGAAGGTTGTCGCGGCGGGGGTTCGCGAGTTCTCGTGAGCAAGACCAAGGATCGACGAGCACGGCGCGTTCTTTCGATTTCGGCCGGCGTCGAGTCGGGACGGGCGCGTCCGAGATGGGCGACGTGGATGGACGTCACGCGTTCGGCGTACGTCGCAAACGGGTGGCGGCTCGTTGAATCGGTCATGGAGTACACCGCGCTCACTCGCGACGATCTGGGGCCCTGTGCCGCGCAGCCGGGCGATTCCGTCGTGCTCGGCAATCTCTTGGTCGAGTGCGCCACATTCCCCGAGGCCATCTTCGAGTGGGCGGATCGCGAGTGGGACCCGCGGTGGGTACCCGAGGTGTTCGCGTCCCGAGTGCTGGGCGTCACGGTGCCCGTCGGATCCGTGCTGGAACTCTGCGGCATCATGGCCGACGAAGGACGAGGCGCCGTCCTGACCGTCGAGTCCCTGACCCCCCAGTGCCAGGTTGTTTTCGCCTGCCACATCCGGCGCTTCGCATTGTTCCTCACCCAGGCCGGGGCCGCGGAGCTTTGCCCCGTGCCCGGGTGTTCCGCCGGGCCGATCCACGAACACATCTTTCGGTGCCGTCGCCATCTCGTCGACTGCGATGTCGACGAACCGGCCCGGATGGCCCGGGAGTACGGAGGGACTCGCCGCGAGGAACTCGATCGCGACCCGGCACGCATGGCGGGCGACCCACACGCCGACCTCCTCGCCAAGGCCGCCGCCGCACACGGCGCCGCCGAACCCGTGAACGCCGCCTACCTGGACGGGTTGTTCGACCCCGAGATGATCGACGAAATCCACTGGGATCCGACCGAAGCTCTGGCCATGCGCCACGCTTTGGAGCGCGAGGGGCTCCGGCTCCGCCGCGTCGCAGACACCGAGACACGCCTCATCCGCGCCCGGATCAAGAACTGCACGACTTGTGGGGGCGGCCTCTCCCCCTGGGCCGTTCAAGCCGTCCCACCGTACTTGTGTGCAGGGGCCTGCGTCCCCTCTGCCGCCGACGTTCGCGCGCTCACCGCGACCGGGTAGAGGCCGTAGCGGTGATGTCGCCCTCGTCGATGGCGGAATCGGAGAACCCCGGCCCCGGCCCGCGAGGATCACCGGTCCCGGCAGCGGCACCGACCCCGAGCTGATGGATCGGCTCCGGCGGCAGGTACTCGACGGAAGAACCCAGGCGTGATCCCGCTGTACCCGTACCGCACGAATGGGCCGGGCGTGCTCGGCACGGGCCCCGGCGGCACCGGGCCCTTCGGCCGGTGGCCCGATCCCGAAGACGACCGGGACCGCGACGACGACATCGACTCGGATGAGCAGCAGTCGGCGAGCGACCCTTGATGTGTGGCCCGCATCCGCGTGTGCAAGAGTCGGGTGATCAGGCGTAGTTCCGCGCTCGCGGCGTCGTAGACCTGGGAGGATCCGACCTCGTCGTCCAGGTGCGGGCGCCCGCGCTTCCGGCACCACGTGCCTCGGGCCGGTCACAGAGGCCGGCCCGGCGCCGGCTACGTTGTGTCGATGACGACACCGAACGAGGAGTTCACCGACGCCGACCGGGACCAACTGGCCGTCCTGTTGCATAAGTACGCCCAGTACGGCCTCGACCAGTGGACCGCGCTGCGGACGTCGACGACGCACGGAACGGTCTACATCGCGATCACCCGCGACCCCCAGGACGGCGCGACCGACGAGGACTACCACTCGATCGACCGCTTCGTACCAGGACCCACCACGCGCTCCGAGAACACACACCAAAACCGGTGAACCCCGGGACCTGCCCGGGCTCGCGCCGGGCAGTCTCCGTTCCTCCCCTCGAACCAGGACAACGACAACCTGCGCGCGCAGGACGCCCGATGGACACCGCGCCCCGACCGTCGTCGTCACTCGAAGGCGATGTCGTCGTCGAGAAGTCCAAGGCGCGGCTCGCCGGCACGGACGACGCCGGCCCTCTTCCGGCCTCGGGTATCGCTTCGGCTCGGGCCCGGCGTACCCGCCGCCATCGCGATGGTCGGCACCGGCTCGATGGGCACTGCCCTCCTGGCGGGCGCGGTGGCGGCCGGTTCCTCACCGGCGGCCTCTGGTCGTACTCGCCGTGAGGTGGGTGTCTCGCCGGGTTGACGCGGTGTCGTCCGTTCACTTCACGCCGGCAGGCCGTTCGGAATCGAGCGCCGGTGCGGGACCCAGCACAAATTCGCAGATCTCCATCCCGACGAACGAGGTGCGGTCGCAGTCGAGTTGAAGCCACACGCGGGGCTCTTCCTCGTCGTCAAGATGGACCCACACGTTGTCGGCCCGGGCCGTGGGACCTGTCCGAAGGTAATTGCAGCCCTGCCGGCACCCGCACCAGCCGTGGAACCGCAACCGCTCCACAACCTGTGCCAGGACCGACTCACCCTCGGCGACCAACGCCGCGCCCAGGAACGAGACCAGCGCGGGATAGACGTCCGCAAGCAGCGGTGGCTCACTCTCGCTCACCCGGCAAGGCTACCGGCGCCCCGTACGATTCGAACCTCGCCGTCAGGGCCCTGAACCTGCGTCAGAGGTTGACGCTCACAGTCGGGGATCTTGCGAGGCGGGGGGGTGACCTCGATGGTGTGCTTCTGGTCCGAGCGCCGCCGAGGACGCACACTGTCGTGGTCCTCCCGACGACGTGGCAACGGGAGGCCCCACAGGGCGTCTCGGACGGAACACACCCCGACCAACGGAACGCACCCGATCATCGGAGTACACGAGTGCTGCGGATCCACTTCACCGCGGAGGACCTGGCGCCGACCCGATTGGCCGCGACGGTCGGTGCGGCGGCCGAGACCTAACACAGCCTGGAACTGCTGCACGTTCCGCGCAGCCCGCTGCCCTTCCGAGCCGGCGCAGCGCGGTGGCCGGGCGGATGGCGGCGCCGGGACCGCTCACCGCGCTGATGCCCACCCGCGGCCCCGGCCTCGATCTGCGCACGCTGGTCGGGGACTCACCCTCCCTCGACGAGGGCATCGAGAACCTGCTCGCGGTACCCGGCGGGCGATTACGCAAGGAACTGGGGCATCTGACCTTCGCCCCCGCGTACTCGACCTGGGTTCGCGACTTCCTGGACGGCGGCCTGGAACCGCGCCGCGAGTTCGCCGAGGCCCTGCGCGCCTGCCACGAGGTGACGGTCGCGCCCTTCCACGACCGGGTGCGGTCGCACCTGGAGGCGGCCCGGAGCCACTACGCCCACACGCTGCTCGACGGCGGTGTCGAAGGCCTGTTGGCCGGGTTGTCCGTACCGCTCATCCGCTGGGATCCGCCGGTCCTGGAACTTCACCATCCCAGGGAGCACGACATCCGGCTCGGCGGCCGGGGTCTGGTGATCGCACCGACGCTGTTCGTGTGGCGGGAAATGACAGTGCTCTGGGACGCCCAGGACGAAACCGCGCCGTACGTGTTGGCCGTGCCCACGGTGCGCGACCTCCAGGACGGCGTCGCGCTGTGGGAACGCGGCGCGGCGGACGGCCGCGCGCTCGGCGCGCTCCTCGGACAGACCCGGGCCGCCGCACTGACCGTGATCAACGACTTCTTTTTGGGGATGCCGACTCGCTTGACGGGACTGAACCGGTATCGCTCGTGGCGCATCGCATCGACAATGCGTCCGATCTTGTACGGTGCTTCCGCATGCGTGACCTCACTTGGTTTCGGCGTAGCGTCCAGTTGCCACCCATCGTGGACGGTTTCACGAACACCAACGACGGGCTGAGAGGCTTCACGTTCTCCGGACGGAGCGATTGCTCCCGTCCCATGCCGCAACGTGCGGCTCCCACCCCGGTCCTTGGTTCTCCGTCGGACTCCGTGCCCCCTCGTGGGAGAGGCGATGCCGCCTCCAACGGTCCCTGAGCACGATCTCGTCGACCCCGAGTCCCTTCCGGGGCCCGACAACCCTGCGCGGGCCGCCGTCCGGAAGAACAGAGCACCTCGGCAGCGCCGCCGGAGTACGACCCGGCGCGGTGGACGCCGACCGAACGGGAACGGGCCAGGGCCGAGGGGGGCAACGCCGCGCTGCCGACCGTACGGCGCGCCTACGACCACCCGGCCGGCCGGAGCGACCCAGGGAAGTGACGACACCTTCACCCTCGCGGTCCCGGATGGCCCGGTCGCCGGGCGGGCGGTACCCGGGACCTTCTGCGTTCTCCCACGATTCCCCCAAATGTGACTGTGCTCGGAACACACGCCGTTAACGTGATTTCCGCCAATAGAACGGAAGTTCGCGAACCGGATCAGGTGGGCCTGTGCCGACCGATCGGATGTCCAGGGTGATCGTGGTGGCGAGCGGTGTGCTGATGGCCGCGGCGCTCACCGGGTGCGGCGGGTCGTCGTCGGACCACAGGACCGCAGACGCCGCGACGACGACGGCGCAACCGAGCGCCGCCGTCCCGAGTGCGACCTCCGCGGGCACGTCGGGCGGCGCCACCAACGGTGGCTCCGGCGCCGGTTCGGGTGTGCCGACGGCACGGCTCCCTTCTGCTTCCACGTCGGCCGGAGGCGGCTCGGGTGACAACGCGGCCTTCTGCGCCGACGCCGTCAAGGCCATGGCGACCGACGACAAGCTCGACAACGGCCTACCCGACGCGCAGACGATCGAGGTGTGGGACCGCATGAACAAGGAGGCGCCCGCCGCGATCGAGAGCAGCGTCGACAACGTCGACCGCCAACTGCACCAACGGGCCGACCACGGCACGATGGACGACATCAGTGGCTTCGCCACGGCCTACCAGTCGGTTCTGCAGTGGGTGGGCGGGAACTGCGGCCTGACACCGTCGTAAAGCGGGCACGGAACGGCGGGTCGGGGTCGGCGTCGGATTCGGGGTCGGCTCACGCCGGCGCCTGCGCACAGGGCGCGATGTGCCCGTCAGGGCGATTCGACTCGACCATGGTGCTGTGACGTCGGCGCCGAGCGGCTGGTGATCGTGGTCCCTCCGGTGGTCCCGGACGCTGCCCGGGTCGCGAAGACCCGCGTCCTGAAACAGGCCGCCGAGGAGGCGGGTCGGAGTTTAAGCACTCGGCCATCGCCCTGCGCAACACGGTTGGCGAATCTGGAACCGGTCTTCGCGGCCCGGGATCCGTGCGGCCGCGAACAGCGGTGTGTCGAGGCGCTGCCGGCCGCGTTCCCGGAGCCCCGACCGATCCTCGAAGGTGTCCTGGCGTGCGGTCTGCCCCGACTCGCGGCGCTGGAACCGGTCCACCGCCTCGTGTGGCGGCAACTGCTGGTGATCGACCGGAACGCGCCGCTGCTCTCCGAGTCCCTCGCTCGGGCCGCCCGGGAGGATCGATGAACGCGGCACTGGCGACGGGTACGCCGCGGTGTCCGCTTTCACCGCCGCCGCCCTCTTCCTCCGGTCATCCCATTCGGTGAGTCCACGACAGCCGACGAGGATGCGGCGATGCTCGTGAACGCGCGGAAATGCCGCTTCGCGTTCGCAGCGGCGGTGGGAAACGGCAGCAGCCGGCGAGTTCGCTTCCGGTCGAAGATCTTTTTTGATCCGCGTTCCCTTCAACGCGGCGTGGTACCGGCGCGTATCCCCTTGAGAAGGCAGTCACCGAGTCGGCAGCGCGCACGGGCCGGCAAGCACGGGGGGCGCATCCCATCGAGCGCGATCACCGGAAGCCGTTGACTCCTTCGATCGGAACCCAGGAGGCGACGGACGTCAGATGACCAGGTCTGCGAACGATCCGGGTTCCGCTGTAGTGCATGGCCATGCGGGTGTCCACAGCGGGTGGGCACCACGAACAAGGGAGACAGTCCCGGTGAAGAAAGCCAGGATCACTCGCCGAATGATTCTCAGCACCGCCGCTCTCGCCGCCGCCCTGACCCTGCCGGGCGCGGTGGCCTGGGCGGAGTCGGGTTCATCGGCGGCGACGTGGCTCCACTCCTCGTTCGGCGCCTACACCGGCACCGTCGACGGCGTGCGCACACCGTTCGACCCCACAATTCACAACAACAGCATGGCGATCAGCCCCGACGAGCGCATCGCCGTGGCCACGAACTCCGAGTCCGATCACCTGGTCGTCGTCGACCTGCGTCGCGACCGGAAGATCACCGAGATCAAGGGATATGTCAGCCCGCGCAACATCCTGTTCGCCCCGGACGGCCAGAGCTTCACCGTGTCCGACAGCACACTCGGTGTCGTGGACCAGATCTCCACGCGCACCTTCCGGGTGGAAAAGCGCCTGCCGCTGGGTGCCGGCGTGTTCGGCACCGCCCAAACCAAGGATGGCAAGCGGCTGTACGCCAACAACCAGGCCTCGAACACGGTCACGGTTGTCGACCGCGTCAACAGTACGCCGCAGACCGTCCTCACCGGGTTCTCCCAGCCGCGCCAGGGAGTGAAGCTCAACTCCGCCGAGGATACGTTGTACGTCACCAACTTCCAGGGCGACCGGATCACGGCCGTCGACACCAAGACCTACAAGACGAAGGACATCAGCGGGATCAAGGAGGTGCGGGGGCTGTCCATCAATCGTGACGGCACGCGACTGTACGCCGCCAGCACCTTCGACAACACGGTGTCCATTGTCGACACCGCTTCGGGTCTCATAGTAAAGAAGGTCCCTGTGGGGCCGAAGCCCTACGGCGCCGCCCTCTCCCCCGACGAAAAGATCCTGTTTTCCGGGAACATGGAGGGGAACTCGTTGACCGCCGTCGACCCCACCACCGGCGCCGCCACCGCCACCGTGACCGGCCTGAAGGGTCCCCGCCAGGCGATCAGCTTCAGTGCCGACTCGAAGACCGCATGGGTCCTCAACAGCGACCTGACCATCGCCGAAGTCAACGTGGACGGCCTCGAGGTGACCCGCACCCTGGGCTCACGCTGACCCATAGCCCATTACCACGGCGGTCGCACGCTCGGTGTGACCGGCGGTGTTCTCGATCCTTCGCAAACGGTCGTCGGTCGCCACGGTCGGCGGATCGTCGCCTCTGACGCGGCCGACGGCCGACGGAACCAGAAGGCGGGTGTCGTCCGGGTGGACCGGTTCCACCGCGGCGCCGGTCGATGGACACGAACCGGCCGAGGGGAACAGGCACAACCGCCACCGGCGGGCCCCGAACGCCCGCGGTCTCCAGCTTGTCCGGGGCAAGGTCACGGACGGGGCGCCGGTGGAGCCGGGCCGGCGCTGATCACACGATCCGGGGCCCGTACCCAGGAGGGGGCCACCGGAAGGAGCTCCGTGACTCCCGCGTCGCTTGAACCGAGGGCGGGGATCCCGCCGGTGATCCTCCCTGTTCGGGGGCGGCCGAGTCGGCGGGCGTCGCTGTGATGGACGGCACGGCAGTGGTGTTCCCGTGCGTGTCCTTGGTGGGGGGGGATCGTCCGACCGCCAAGGAGGGAAATCAGCGCCATGTAGTCGGGGTTCGACGGTCAACCGGAGGTGGACGGCGTCACAAGAACGTGGGTCACGACGTGTCCCTTCGCGTCTTCGACGATCAAAGCGATGATGGTGTCCTTGCGCATGGCGGTCACCATGCGCAGGGAGATCGACTCGCCGGTCGTGGCTCGCACGCTGCCGCCGGGAGCACGCGTGCCCTCGGCATTGACCGTCATCATGCGGTAGGTCTGTCCCGCCTCGAGGCCCGACAGGGCCACGGGCACCTCGGTGCCCCACGCACGATCGACCATCTGCCCTTGACGGACCATGACCACGGATGATGTGTGAGGTGCACGGTGGTCTTGGTCCGCCGTGAGGGGAACCAGCACCGCGGCGGCGACCGTGACGAGTGCGGCGGCGACGCCCAGTGCGATCCGCTGCCCGCGACTGGTCCGGGCGGTCTTCGCTTTGACCACGTCCCGGCGGATCCGGTCGCCGAGATCCCTCGACGGCCGGGCACGGGTCTCCGCCCCCTGTGGACGGGTCCAGTCCGCGAGGGGGTTCGCCCGCCGCAGGGTTCGGACCACGTCGTCCGTCTCGGCGGCCTCGCGGGTGCAGTCCGGGCACCGGCCGAGATGCCGGGACACCTCCTGTGGCAGGGGCGTCCCGAGCAGCAGGTGCTCGGTCAGGAGCGGACGGAAGGGGAAGCATTCCTCGTTCATGGCGCCAGCCACCCGTTCTCCTCCAGGACGAGTCGCAGCGACCGGACGCCGTAGTACAGGCGACTGCGCATGGTGGACGCCGGAACACCCAGTTCCTCACCCAGCTCGGCGCAGGTACGACCGCCGAAATACACTTCCACCACCGCCTCTCGGTGTTGCGGGCTCAACCTCTGCAATGCCTCCCCGAGCTGAATCCGATCGAGAAGCCGATCGACGGGGTCGAACATCAGGGACGACTCGGACACTGCGTCCCACGACGAATGGCCGGGGCCCTCCCGGGCTTTGCGCCGCCGTATGGCGTCCACCACGCCGTTCCGGGCGATGGCGAACAACCACGTTCGCAGACTGCCCTGACGCGGATCGAAGCCCCGGGGCGATCTCCAGGCACGGACGAACGTTTCCTGTACCACCTCCTCGGCGAGCTGCCGGTCGTCCAGCGCTTTGAACGCAAACCCGAAGAGTTCGCCACCGTAGGTTTCGTAGGCGGCCTGCACCTCGCGTTCGGTCCGCAATCCGACGGAATCCGGACCTTTGGTTGTGTTCCGCCCGCGAAACCACCGCAGAGGACTACCGCTCACAGTCACGCCCACTCGCATGCGTTCCGCGCCGGCCTGTCATGGTGCTCCCCATCTTCGGAGACAACGTTCGTCAGGGAATACGCAGCCCACGGCGCATGTGTTGAAACGCCGGTGAAGAAAGTCGCTGTCACCCGGGACATTCAGGTCTCCTCCGCCGGCATCAGGGCCGGCGGTGGGGCGGTCGCCGAAGGAGTTCGCCCCGAATGCGTTCACCGCCGCGTGCGAGACGCTCGGGATCAGCGTGCAGCCCGCCCCGCCGTTCGCGCCGACGGCGAAGGGCATCGTCGAGCGCAGTGGTGGTGGCCGCGTTCCACGTCGAACGTCGTAGTCATCACGAAAACGCGGCCGCAACGCTTCACCCGGCCATTCCGAGCACCAGAGAGGCCATACCCTTCGACCTGTGCATACGTGCCTCTGAGGTACTCGGGGGCGATCGTCCCCTGTACGTCCGACGTGCCGCCTCGCGCGTCGTGGTACCGATCTGGCATCCGTCAAACACTTCATACGTGAGCGATGAGTTTCGGCGGCGGATCGGGTCTGCCCTGGCATGACTCGAATCATCGCCGACATCTCGGTCTCTCTCGACGGCTTCGTCGCCGGGCCCGACCCCGGTCCGGACCACGGTCTGGGCACCGGCGGCGAGGCCCTGCACACGTGGGCGTTTTCCGACGACCCCGACGACCGCCGGGTCCTGCGCGAAGGGACCGCCCGCTCGGGCGCCGTCGTCCTCGGCCGCCGGCTCTTCGGCGTGGTAATCGGGCCGAACGGCTGGGACGACACCTCCGGCTACGGCGCCGGCGAGGTCGGCAAGCCCGCGTTCGTCGTGACGAGCTCGCCGCCGGAGTCGGTGCGGCTCACCGACCTCGACTGGACGTTCGTCACCACCGGTCTGCCCGACGCCGTCACCGCCGCGCGCGAGCGCGCCGAGGCGGCGTCGTCGGACAGCGGCAGGGACCTCGACGTCGTACTCATGGGCGGCGGCGCCACGATCGGCTCGGCGCTCGACGCCGGGCTGGTCGACGCGCTGACGCTGCACCTCGCGCCCAGCGTGCCCGGGCGCCGGGAAACCACTGTTCACCGGCGGAGCGCCGCGCACGCCGGTGCAACGGAGCGTGATTTCGACATCGACCGCGACGCACCTTACCTACGACGTCTCCCGGTGATCCGATGACCACTGTCAACGCCAATGAGATCGCCTTGGGCATCGAGTCGTTCGGTGACGACGACGCGCCACTCGTCCTGCTCGCGGGCGGGACGACGATGCTCTCCTGGCCCGACGCGCTTTGCGAGCGCCTCGCCGCCGGCGGGCGCCGTGTGGTGCGCTACGACCTGCGCGACAGCGGGGGGTCGACGACGACGGATCCCGAGGCGCCCGCCTACACCCTGCGTGGCCTCGCCGCCGACGCTGCGGCCCTTGCCGACGCGCTCGGCGGGGGGCCTGCGCACCTCGCGGGGATCGGCGTCGGCGGAATGGTCGCCCAGGTGGCCGTGCTCGACCATCCGGGCGCGTTCTCGGCGCTCACCCTGGTCGGCACCCGCGCGGTTGCCCCTGGCCCGCCCGACGATGACCTCCCCGACCATGACCAGGCGACGATGAGCCGGCTGTTCGCGCGTCCGATGCCCGACTGGACCGACCGCGAGGCGGTTGCGGAGTTCGTCGCCACCGGCGCGGAGATCCTCGGCGACGACCCCGTCGCCGCGCGCGCGATCGCTGCGCGCATCTGGGACCGCACGCCCGGCACCGCACCACCGGTCCAGATGGCCAACCAGATGGGCATGGTGTTTTCCAGGCTCGACTGCACACCCCGCTGGCGCGAGCGCCTGCCCGAGATCGAGGCCCCCACGCTCGTCGTCCACGGCCGCCGCAACCGGTTCTTCCCCGTCGGAAACGGCGAGGCGATCGCACGCGAGATCCCTGGGGCACGGCTGCTCGTCCTCAAGGAGGCCGCCACTGCGATCCCCGATGCGGCGGTCGGCGAGGTCACCGAGGCGATGCTCACGCTCGGATAGAGGACGGCGGGTGCCGCGCGGGTCTGGCCTAACTCCACCGGCAAGATCACGATCTACGGCTGGAGTATCAGCGGCCCGGAACGGCCCCAGGGCGGCGAACCGGCCCGCCACTCCTCCGCTGTCGTCGTCGCGGGTCAGGCGGGCGATGCCGTAGGACACCCACGGCGAGGTCCACGGAACCAGGTCCCGGAAGACCGAGTCAGGTACGCGCCACCGGGGCAGTCGCAGGGCGGCATCCGACCGTGAGGTGAAGGTCGTGAGGTCGTCGTCGGTCTCCTGATCGCGCAGAGCACCCTGAACGAGAAGGCGGGCGTAACCGGCGTCCGCCGGCGCGCGCCGAGCGGCCGACCGTGCTCATCATCCGCCGGGGCCGGCGAGGCGTCGAAGCAGGTCGGGAACGCCGTCGAGCCCCACGATGTCCAGGGTCTGGCCGCTCGCCCGGTGCACGGCGAGGCAAGGCCCGTCGGGCACGCGGGCGAGGACCGTCCAGTCCGACAGGGCGAGCCGTATCACGCGGGCGCCGCCATAGGCCGCCTTGCCCACCTGCACGCCCGAGGGCTCGTCCGCTTCGGCGGCCGCCAAGGCGGCCGAAAGGGCGGCGACGTCGCGGTGCTCCGGCTCGGGTTCGCGCGCGAGGTCCACCAGCCGCACCGGGACCGGCCCGGGATCGTGGTCGCCCATGTTGTGGGCGTGCTCCAGCCAAGTCTGCTCGTACAGTGCTCTGGGGCGGTAGTCCTGGAGTTCCCGGGCGAGTTCGGCAACCCGGGCAGTGTGCGCGGCCTCGCGGGCGGTGTCCCCCGTGGGCGGGCGCAGGATCGGCCGGCGGTCGGTGACCGGGTCACGTGGCTCGGGCACGCCCACCAGACGCAGGTCGCAGGACATGGGCCAGCCGGGCAGATCCGCGACCACGGCCTCGGCGTCGAGGTCGAGCCCGCACGCGATGCCCGATTCCTCCGAGGCGAGGAACGTGTCGATGTGGCCGACGTCGCGAGTGATCCGCGTCCAACGCCCGCCCCCGCGGTCCAGGGCCAGGACCAGGCCGTAGCCCTTGCCGAACGGCTCCACCCCCAGGCGCTTGCACGCCGCCCGGTAGCCTGCGGCGATCTCGGCGGGCCAATCCTCGGGCTTGAGCAACATCGGGAGAACAGGGAGGAGTTCCCGCCCGCTCTCGTCACGGGACGCCTCCTCCGCAGGTGTGGCGGAAGTCGACACCGATGAGCGACGTGATTTGCGTTGATTTCGTCCCATGACACCACCATGTGACCTCCGCCGCGGACATGGAGGTGTTTCGAGTGAATCGGCCGAGCCACTCGTCCGGTGGTCCGCCGGACCTGAACCCCGTGTTGATCGAATTTCGACATCTCGCGTGCGTACGTGTACGTCGCCGGCTGGTTCCTCATCCGCCCGGAGACCGGGAACACGCTCCGCCGCCGGTCATCCCCGTGGGGCGAACCGTTCCAGGAGACGGTCGCGTTGTTGAATGCCGAGGCCGCGCACACGGCGGCTCTCGGAGATCTCCAACTCCCCGAGGAGCGTCGCGGCCCGCGCCCTGCCGATGGCGGGAAGGGATTCGAGCAGGGCACGGACCGGCATCTTGCGCACGGCGTCGGAGTCGGCGGCCAACACCTCGCCCAGCGACAACCGGCCGCGCTTGAGCGCCTCCTTCACCTCGGCCCGCTCCCTCCGCACGGCGGCGGCCTTCGCGAGCGCGGCCCGGCGCTCCTCGGTGGTCAGCGGCGGCACGGTCATCAGGGTGCTCTCCTCGCATCACTCGGAACGGAACGGACCCATCATCTCTCTCCACCCGAAGCTTCGACCAGCGACTTTGCCGACAGCGGGAGGCACCCAGGGTCCCGATCGAAGGGGTGGGCGCACGACGTCGTCCGGCCGTACGGGAAACGTCTCCTGACTCGGGGCCGTGCGGGAATCACGCAAACGCGTGTGTCCACGTCCAATGGAAGCCAGGACGCTTTGCAGGTCGACGACCGGTCGGCCGCAGACGCAGCGGAGGCACAGGTGAGGTACCAATGCCCGTCCACTGATACCGGGCCGTCCCCGTGCAACGAAGTGGGTCGCCTTCGACGCCGCGGTCCCGACCGTGCCCGTCGGAACCAACGATCAGGCGGCCGGCGATTCCGACGGCGGCGTGGGCTCCTTCAGGAGGCCACTCATCGCGCGGCAAATGAAGCTGCGGCCGTCGTATCAACGGGACACACTCCGAGCATGGTTGAGATGAACCCCGGCGAAGCACGCGAGTTCTGGAAGGCGTTGGTGGACAACGCGTCGTCCCTGATCTCCGATGCCCATCTCTGTGCGTTGCGAAGTCGTACGGTCGGGCGAGATCGCTCACCGTCCTGGCGCAGGAGGAACTCGGCAAGGCGCTCTGGATCTACGACACCTTCGAGCGCGATTGGAGCCGGGGCTACGAGGCGCCCCGCGCGGTGAACGCGCTCAAGCAGCATGGGCGCGGTCAGCTCGGCGATCAACGCGGCGTGGAATCCGGTGCCCGCGCCGACCTCCAGGACGCGCAGGATCGGGCGCCGGGCCGCTTGGTGGGCGATCACGTCCAGAAACGCGGCCATGGCCAGGGGCTGGGAGCAGCTGGAGGTTCGGTGTGCCGGATCGGAGGCGGTGTCCTGGTGCGTCATGCGGCTGGTGTTCGCCTATGCCATCTCGTACAGGTCGGCGGTGTAGGTGGCGCCGGTGTGGTCGATGGGGGTGTGGTGGCCGCGGTGGTAGATCCCGGGCAGGAACAGGTGGCGGGGGTGCGGGTGAACAGTGCGGGCACGTAGGGGTGCAGGTCCATGGGGTGGGCGGTCAGTTCGTCGGCGAGGGCGCGGGCGTAGGGCCGCCAGTCGTCGCGTGTCGGGGCCTGGGTGGGGTTCATCCGCTCTCCCGGGATCGGTGCGGTTCGTAAGTGGGCTCGCGGGCGGCGGGGTGTGGTGCCTTCGGGGTCGGGTGTCGGTGCGCCGTCGGAGTTCCCGGGCAAGTTCACGCGCGGTCGTGCGCCCGCCAGGAGGCGAGCCCGGCCGATCCCTTCACCGCGTCAGCGGTCCTCCTGCGAAGTGGCGCCGACTGCCGGCCGGGATCGATCGGCCGCGTTACCCGCCCCAGTTCCGGTGCATCCTCGTATGGTCCAACTCCGAGTGACCACCAAAGTGTTGCCGGTCCTGCGATCGGGGATCGGCGCGCCTCGTATCGGGACGCCGTCGGCGTGAAACCGGAAGGTTGAACAGATGCTGGACGACGCGGACATCTACGTGGGCGTGTGGCACGACGTGCGGACCGAGGTGAACCCGGCCGTGGTCGCGACGGTCGTCCTGGGCCTGACGGAACGTCACGCCGCAACGGAGCCGAAGGGCGTTGAAAATGGCATGGCCTGCTGCGGAAGCCCGGTCAAACGGTCTCGGCGCCGGCCGGCCGCCGATGGCCACAGTCGATCTCGTTACCGTCGACATCCGTGACATAGCCGTGGCGCCCGTTGAAGTGCACCGTCACCGAGCCTGGACGGTAGTCCACCTCGAAGGGCTCGTTGCCGAGTGTCGTCCCGGGCCAGGGATCGCCCTCGGCAGAGCCGACCGTCCAGACCACGAACGTCTCACCGGGCAACAGCCAGTGGTCGCTCCCATAGCACTCCAAGACCAACTCCAGCAACGCGTCACTGCTGTTCTCGATCCGTAGGCGTGCCACCGGCGTGTCCTGCGCTGCCACTATTCCTCCATCGCCGACCGGTCCCCTTGCCCGGCAGAGTACTCAGTACCCGCTCGACTGAACCCGGTGAACCTTCGCGGTCAGAGCACTACACCGCGGCCGGAGCGGCGCAGGACGCGCGGCGGGTCCTGCCCGAGAACGCGTGACCTACCCGGGGCTCGCACCATGGGTCGAACGCGCTGGAGTGCTCTGTCGGTTCAGTGGGGGTGGGGTCACGTTCGGGTGGTGGTGTGCATTGCGTTCGGGCGAACCGCCCACGCCGGTGCCGGGTTGGTGTAGACGGTAGGCGGGTGCCCTTTGCGGGGTCCACACTTTCGCCTCGTGGCGTGTTGTGGGGGCTGTGCCCCGCGACGGACACCAGGGAACGGGTCCGACCACAGCAACGCGCGGCCGGAGCCGTTCCCTGGTGTCCGGGGCGGGCGCCGGCGCGGGCGGGGCTCAGTGGTGGAGGAGCCACCACACGAGCCATCCGCCGGCGGTGTTTCCCGCGCCCGAGGCGATCCCGCGGACCGCGTGGGAGGCGGTCGTGCGGGCGGCGCGCACGATCAGGGCGTGGACACGCCCGCGGGCCGCGGGGGTGGGGGTGGTGTCGATCATGTGTTGTCTCCCGAGTCCCGGTCGGGGGCCCTCGGTGTCGGGCCGCCCGGTGTCAGGAGCCCATGAGGTCCGGGCCGCTGTGTGTTCGGCGATCGAGCGGCGACCGGTCCGAACGATCCCTACGCTGGTCACCCCGGGAATCCACGGATCCCCGGGAAGTGGTTCGGTCCGAATTCGGACCGAAGACCAAGGCGCGGGACGCGGGGCGGGGGCGTTGATGGACGCGCGAAGCGACGGCGAAGACAGTCGTGAGCAGGACCGCAGGGGCGAGTCTGCGGCGGAGTGTTTCGCGCGATGCCTGCGCGAACTCCATCAGGCGGCCGGCAGCCCCGCGCGCGCCGAACTGATCCGGCGCGGCCTGGCCCACAAACCCCCCGTCCGCCTGACGCCCGCCTCGCTCAGCGACTGGCTCGCCGGCCGCTCCACTCCCACCGCCCACTCCACGCAACTCGCCTTCCTCCTCGGCCACCTGGAGACCACCGCCAACCGGCTCAACCCCGGACGGCAGGCCACTCCGCCCGAGCAATGGCGCGAACTACGCTCACGGGCCGAGAAGGAGCGCCGCGCGAGGCAACGCTCCCGGAGCACAACCGGGTCGCGGCCGGGCCAGGACGCGCGCGGCGTCGACAAGTCCGGCCCCGAGCCTGGCGCCCCCACCGACCACCGACCCGTCGGGGCCCGGTACGGCGGCGGCCACATCGACTTCAGCCGTGGCACCTTCACCGGACCCGTGACCGGGAAGGTCGAACACCACCACGGACCCGCACCCACCGCCCTGGCGTCCCTAGCTCCCGTCCCGGCCGGATTCGTCGGCCGCGTCGGCGAACTCGCACGCCTCGTCGCGACCCTCGCCCCCGCCCGCGAAACACCGGGCCCCACCGCCACGGCGCACGAGTGCGTGAACACCGCGACCGCGCCCGGTCCGCAAGATGGGGACGCGGGCACGCCGGTGGTGGTGTGCGCGGCCGTCGCCGGCATGGGCGGCGTCGGGAAGACCGCCCTCGCACTCGCCGCCGCACACGCGTTGCTCGACCGGGGCCGGTTCCAACACGCGATGTTCGTCAACCTCCGCGGCTACGACCCCGACCCCGTCACCGGCGACCAAGCCCTCGAAGCCCTGCTGCGCGCCCTCGGGGTGGATCCCGTCCACATCCCGCGGTCACCCGACGAGCGAGCCGGGTTGTACCGCTCGGCCCTCGACACCCTCGACCGCGACGGGCAGGCGGTGCTGATCCTGGCCGACAACATTCGACGACGCCATCACCGCCCACACCCACGCCCTCGACCTGTTCACCGGCCTCGGCGACCGGCACCGAGCGGGATCGGCATGGTTCAACCTGGGTCGGGCATTGGCGGCGGTCGGGCACATCGACGAGGCGATCACGGCCATGGGCGAGGACCTCGCGGCGTGCCGCGAGACGGGCGACCACCACGAAGCCGGGCAGACCGGCGAGGCACTCGCCGAGTTGTGGACCCGCGCCGGGGACACGGCACGGGCCCGCGAGGCGCGCGCAGGCGCGGCGGCCGAGTACACCGCGGCCGGGGCGGTCGAGGACGCGCGGCGGGTCCTGGCCGAGGACGAGTGACGCGCACCAGTGTTCTCCCCGATGGCGTCGCGTAGGCGCCGGCGGGTGACGTGTGTGAGCGGTTTCCCAAGAGAATCGGGTAAGTCAGGCGTAACAGGTGTATGCCGCCGCTGTTGCCCGTTCGCGTTCCGGGCTGATCCGCTGTGTGCTGCCGTGCCGCGCTGATCGCGGTCGTCAGCCGAAAATCCGCTCGCCGGTGGGCGTCAACGGCCCGTTCGCCAAGGCGGAGCCGATCCCGAGCCCACGTCGATCGTCGCAGGCTCCCCCTCCCTGACGTCGAAGGGAGCGCAGGTACTCCGGGCCGTCAGGCGGGTGTCGCCCCTGCCGGTCCTTCCGGATCTGCGTCGGCTCGGACGCACGCGGCCCCCCGACCCGCGTCGGGCGCGCACGCGGTGCACCAGGTCACCCACTGGCCGCCATCGGCGCGGGTGAGGACGCCCGCGCGGGGCGCCACATAGATGCTGCACCTGCGGTTCACGCACGCGGCGCCGAACTTGTTCACTGTGCTCATCGGTCACTCCCGTCGTCGACATTCCGGTGGACCGTCCCAACTGCCGGGCCCAGCCGCGGACATCGGCGGGCACCGGGTGGGCGGTGCCGCGCCGACGCGCGATGGCGGACGTTGTTCGCGTCACCGACACGCGGGCAGTCGCAATTGCCGTGTCCGGCTGCGAATCCTGCCGAACCCGTAGGTCGCATGGGGCTCACAGGCCGGCGTCGGTGTCGAAGAAGTCGACGGTGCGGGGGGCACGGCGCCGGGGTCGTTGCGTTGAGCAGGCGAGAAGACTTCGAGGGGTACCAGCCTGCCTGCTCCGCGACGCGGGACGCGTTGAGTCCGGCCTCCACTGCGCAATACCTTCACGGGCCCCGCCCTGACCGCCCCTCGGAAGGGTGTGACCGAACCGGCGGTTCGACACGTTAAGACTCTGCTAGGTCGTCGACGGAGCGGGGAGAAGGATGGGTTGGTTCCACAGGGAGCGCATCGGATTCGCCGAGTTCGCCGAGGTGAACCAGACCGTGCTGCGCCGCACCGCCTACCTGCTCTGCGGCGACTGGCATTTGGCCGAGGACCTCGCGCAGACCGCGCTGGAGAAGGTCTACGTCGCGTGGCCGAAGCTCGAGCGGCAGGAGCACCCGGAGGCCTACGCCAAGCGCGTCCTGATCAACGCGTTCCTGGACGGGCGCCGTCGCAAGAGCAGCGGCGAGATGACGGGCATAGATGCCGACGCACTGGCCCGCACCCCCGCCCCTGCCCATGGCGACCCCGAACTGCGGCTCACCCTCGTCGACGCGCTGCACACCCTCGAACCACGCGACCGCGCCCTGCTGGTGCTGCGGTACTGGGAGGACCTGAGCGTCGAGGAGACCGCACGGCGGCTGGGCATGGGCGTGTCCGCCGTGAAGACCGGCGCGATGCGCGCACTCGCCAGGCTGCGCGAGCGCGTGCCGGAGCTGACCCGCAAGGCCGCTGCGGAGGGTCGGCCGTGAGGAAACGGCGCACGGCGGAATGGCCGGCGGCGGAGACAGCGGCACACATGAGAGGAACCGACGTCGTGGAAGGGCACGTAGTGGAGACCGAAGACCTGTTTCGCAGCGAACTGCGCGCCGAACTGGACGAGTTGGCGATCCCTCCGGGCGCGGGGCTGGCGGTCCGGGCGGCCGAGGGCGGCCGCCGCCGGGCCCGGCGGCGCGCGTTGGGGCAGGCCGTCGGCGCGACCCTTGCTGTGGGAGTGATCGCGGCGGGCGTGCTGGGCGCGGCACAGCTGGGGACGAGTCCGGCGGCCAAGGCGGGGCCCGCAGCGGATCCGTCGCCGTCCTGGATCGACGGACGGTTCGGCGGCGTGAACCCCGAGCTGCCGGCGCAGCCGGTGGCACCAAATCCCCTCGCCGAGCAGCTCGGTCCGATCATTACGAGCCTGCTGCCCGGGGGGACGAAGCAGGTCACAACCAACACCGCCGTCGACGGCGGCCTCTACGCGAAGGTCACCTGGGACACCGGCCAGGGCGTGGTCGAGGTGACCTTCCACATGGTGGGCAAGCGGTTCTTCGGGTGCACCATGGCCGACGGCAAGCCGAAGCCCAAGGAGAACAACTTCGGCGGCTGCCGCAACGCACCGGACGGAACGCTGCTCGGCACCTTCGAGAAACCCTTTCCGGACAAGGGCATCGCCTGGAAGGCCGTCAACTACGTCGCCGGGGAGACCATGGTCGAACTGAGCTACGGAAACGGCGAACTGTCGGACAACGGCAAGCCCACCCGCAGCACCTTGCCGCTGACCGACGAGCAGGCCCTGTCCATCCTGAGGAACCCGGCCTGGGCGCCGATCCTCGCCGCCTACGTCCCGCCGCCGCCCGCCGACCCCGCCACGCTGCCCACCTTGGGCCCGACGCGGTTCCCGATCGCCTCGTCCAGCCCGGCAGAACAGCCCTGACCCGACCCGCACGCACCGAGGGCGCCCCCGCCGGTCCCGGCCGGGGCGCCCCGTGATCTGCCGGAGGCGCCCGGCAAGGTCCGCGCGTGCTTGCTGGGCGCTACCGGACGGAGACCGGGGCATCGGTACGGGGAGTGTCAGACCTTGAAGTCCTCATGGCGGACAGCTCGTTTCCGCGCGTGCTCGTAGCCGGTTACCAGGTGAGCCGCCAGGGCCGGGTCCTCCCCGACGAACCGCTCGGTGACGGCGCCCTCACCATCGGAGCGTGACCACCCCTCGCCGCACCCCGACTCGGCGGCGCGGTCACGCGTGTCCGTTCCGCTGACAAGGCGACGGTATTGGGTCCGCCGAGGCATCGCACGCCGGGCGAGGCGCGGCGGCCCGGAGATCGCAGAAGTGTCGGCGGTATCCCGGTGCGGTGCGCCGCGAGTGCGATGCGCAAGGTTTTCGAGATGTCCGCCGGCCCCTTGTCCACCGTCCGTCCACCGCGGACAAGGAGGCTGTGTCCAGGCGATATCCACTGTGTCCCGGTTGCCCCCTCGACCGCCGCACCTACGACCACGAGGTCCTGGGCCCGCTCCGCGGGCAGTCCTCCGGATCGCCGCTCGCGGCGGGAAATGGGAGGTCCACCACAACCCGCTCGACGGCCGCCGGGTGTGGATCCGCCTGCCCGACGGCGAGTCGACGCAGATCCCCCGGCTCCACCGCGACCACGCCCACCACCCGTTCGACAAACCCACCAGGCGGTACCTGCGTGCCACCGTCATCCCCCACACCGACGCCGACATCCACGAAGCGAACCTCGCGCAAGCCCTCGACCGACTCATGTGCCGCGCCCGCACCGGAGGGGCCACCCGCACTGAACAACGCCTCCTCGCCCGCAGCACACCCACCCGGATCCCCCCACCGGCACGCTCCGTGCACGAAGGACGGGAGCAGGACCTCGGCGACAGCGCCCCGGGGAAAGGCGAGGAGAGCCTCGACGAGCTCGACGACGGCCTCAACGAGTCACGGCCGGCGGGGTCGGACACCGACGAAGACGAACTCGACTCCCCCGCCCCGCCGTACACGGGCTACGAGCTCTACGACGCCCACGAGGAGGCCCTGAAATGGTGAGCCTCGGCGTGCACTCGGGCGACGGCCCGAGTGGCGAGGGTATGGACACGACGGAACAGTCCCGGCCGGTCACCACCTGGCATGGTTGGCAGAACTTCGTGGCCGCACCACCCCCGACACCGCCCGAGCCCGATGCCCCGCCACGCAGCCGGGAACAACGCCTGGCCTACCACTCCGCGTTCGTCACCATCCACACCCCGGCCATCGACACCCTCGTCACGAACATACGCACGCCGATGATCCCGGGCCCGGGCCGCCGGCAACGGACCACCGAAACGCGCACCGACCGCGCGGGGACACCACCGCCGCCTCGCCGCCTACCACCCGCCAACGCACCGCCGGCCGGATCGGCAGCCTCACCCGCCTCACCCGCCAAGCCGCCATCACCGCCATCGACGACGGCACCAAGAAGATCACCAAAACCAGCCTCGACGCGATCCGCCTCGACCACACCGCCGAAACCCGGCATCGCCCCGACACCACCGGGTCCCGCCCACCCAAGCGGTAGGCCGCCCCGACCCTGCGACCAGGCCACAGCTCCGTGACCAGCACAAACACGGTCCGGTCCTTTAGACATACAGGGCTATGCGAAACATACCCCGGCTTTCTCAACGAAACTGCGACACCGCGAGGTCAGGCCCCCGCGGTCCCCGCCCGGACGGCCACAAAACGTTCTCACCCAACCTGCAACACCCCAGCTCACACCACCGCCTACACACCAACAACCACTGCGAAATCACAGCCGCACTCCGGGAGTTGGACCCGTGGTGGCGACCTGAAGGATGGACCATCGCCTGGCAGAGGGCCGCCAACGAAACACGCCTCCACCGCGCACGCTGTGGCAGCCTCGACGAGCTCACACCCGGATGGATCACCTGGACGTGCCCAGAGCACACGTCGAGACCGTGGCGACGCAGACGGCGGCCGGACCCGACGGCGGCGTGGGTGAGGGCGGCGGGGTCGTCGACGTGCGGCTCGGCAAATGGGTCAACAACCGACGCACCCGGCGGAGTTCGTTGAGCGAGGAACGGGTGGGGCTGCTCACCGAACTCGGCACGCGGTGGTGAACTGCGGTGTCGAGTGGGGGTGTTCGTGTTCGGTGGGTGTGAGGTTCGCAGTGAGATTCGAGGGGTGTGGTGGCGGGGGTGCTTCGGGTCGCTCCGGGCGGGGCCCGACGAAGTGGTCGTTTATGGGCCGGGTCGCCGGGTGCTACGGGCCGGCGCCGATGCCCCGGCGGCTCACCAGCGGTGGCTCAACCGCCGCCCCCGTAGGCGATGCTGTCGGGGTCGGTATTGGCCATATGGGGTGGTGGTGCGGGATGACGTCCTGGACCTCGTCGGGGGGCGGGAAGGAGGGGGTGCTCGGGCGGGACGACGGCCGGTCCGGCCCAGCCCCATGGACTCCCGCGCAGTGACTCCGGAGTTTTTGGCCGAGGGCGAGGGGCCCTTCTCGGCGTCGGGCGTGGAATGGGACGGCGGTGCCCGGTCCCTTCTGGTGGTCTCCAGCCTCACCGCCGTGGTCGCCGTTACCGCTGTCATCGCGGCCGGTGGCCTGCGCCGTGTTCCGGCCGTCACGGGGGCGCGAGGCTTGGGGAGCCGGAGTGAGAGTCGATGCTGCCGGTCTTGGGGCGCGGCGGTCCATTCGGGGGCGGGTCTACTGGACCATGGCCGTGTGTGGGTGTTCGGGGGAGTGGGGGCAGATGTAGAACTGCAGATGGTTGAGGTCGAAGATCTGGACTTTGGTCGGGTCGTGCGCGTCGTCGGCGCAGGGCTCGGGAGCTTGGTCTTCGTGGGGGATCCAGCTGTGTTGGATGCTGTTCCATTCCCTTGAGTCGATGTTCAGCAGGGGGACCATCTCGGTTTCGCACGCGGTGCAGAGCCGGATGCCGGGATCGGTGAGGCCCCAGTGGGGCCGGCCGCCGACTTTCCAGCCGGGAGCGGTGGACAGGTGATATCGGTAGAAGTCCTCCGGGTACTCGGGGTAGGGGTCGACGTCGTCTGTCTGCCACCTGTCGAGTTCCTCGCCGACCGTGCGCCATCTGTCCGGGTCCTGCAACCGTTGTCTCGGTTCCTGGCCCAACTCCAGGGGGTTGGGGTATTCGACGATCGGCTCGGGTGCGAGGAGACACGGCTGGGGCACGTAGTAGGACTGCGCCTCGAACGGCTCCGGGGGTGTGACCAGGACGTCGACGATCTCGCGGGCCGATCGCCAGAACAGGGCGGTCAAGGGCATGTAGTCGCCCGACTCGAGGTAGTGGTCGAAGGGACACCACAGGACTTGCAGCAGATCGGCGTTCCCGGGCGGTCGGAGCAGGGGTACATCCCGCACGTACAGCTGGGCCACGGGCAGCATCGCGACCGGACCGCCCCCGGTGCCGACTCCCTCACGGAGCCGCTCCAACCGCTCCCTGATCGCCTTTTCCTCAGGCTCGTGTCGGGGGTCGTCGGGGTCGCGACGCAATCGTGATTCCACGTGCCGTAGCCGTATCTCCGTCAGTGTTTCGGCCGTGCCGCTGTCCGGATGCGGTCGGTCGCAGTGCGGCCATGGCTCGTCGGCGGGCCACCGCAGCGGCCCCCCGACGGAACTCTCGTGCATGCTCGGGGATCCGGGGCGGGGGTGGAGTCGTATTGCAGCCCGCGCCAGTGGAGCCAGTTCGGGGAAGACCGCAGTGACGTCGACCGGACGCGAAGGAGTGGTACGAGTGAACTTCACTTCGATCATGCTGCCACCGCCCTCCGACACCGAACGCGCCGCCCGCACGCCTGTCCGGAGGCGATCACGCGCCCTGTCCGCCGGCGAGGGTGAAGCCGGTCCTGTCCGGCGTGTCGGCGGCGAGGGATCCGGGGGACAGGAACAGCGCGGCGAACGCTCCGGGGCCGTGCCGCCGGTCGAGCCGGTCGTACATCCGTGTCGTGTCGCCGTCGATCCCGGTCGTCAGGATCGACGTGTGCAACTCCTCGGCGTTCGTGCGGCCGATTTCGGCCGGGACGTCTCGTACCGGCCGTTGACGGCAATCTGGTACCCGGCCGACGAGTTCGGGTATGCGGTGCGTTCGGGGAGCGGATCGCCAGGGACGGGCGGGGCGGTGGCGAGGTCAGCCGGGGCGAGTCGTTCGGTCACGTCACGGAAGGCGATCGCGTCCACGGGGGTTCGGGACGTCGCGGACGGTGAAGCCGTGTCGTGCGGCGGACAGGTGGGTGATCGCCCGCACCTCGCGGTCACAGGCTCCCTCCATCACCACACGACCGAAGACACCCAACCCACCTCCGACATCGTCGAGCATTTCTACGAAAACCTCATCGGCGACTTCCCGGCCAAGTCGTCGTCGAGAATGGCGACCCCCTCCCGGCATCGAGGAGAAGGCGGCAATATTCGCCTTCGGCGCGACCGGCGACCCGACGCGCCGGGTACTCCGTAGCCCGGCCACGCAGCACGGTCAGCCCCCGGCGGCGGGCCCGCTCGCAGAACTCCACCAGCAGCCGACTCTTGCCGATGCCGGCCTCACCCGTGACATCGACGACCGACGGACCGCTATCCCCCAGCCGCTCCAGCACGCAGTCCAGCCGACCGAGCTCCGCGGCCCTGCCGACGAACGGCGCCATGTCCACGCGCAGTTCCGGCCTGTCATACGCCTCAGTCACGACGAATCCCCTTCTTGGCACAGCCCGGCACACCGTTTCGAAGTCGGCGGGGGAACCGGCGGCTCCTCCGGCCGTGCCCGACGCTGCCCGCCGGACATCAGGCCCTGGCCTGTGCCAGGACTTCGCCCAGCCGATCGCACATCCAGTCCAGTTGATCGGGCTCGATGACCAGTGGCGGGGCGAGCCGGAGGGTGGAGCCGTGGGTGTCCTTGGCGAGCACGCCGTGGTCCAGGAGCCGCATACAGGCATCGCGTCCGGTGATCAGTGCGGGGTCGAGGTCGACACCGGCCCACAAGCCACGGGACCTGACGGCGACCACGCCCCGGCCGGTCAGATCCTCCAGCCGGCCGCGCAGCCGCTCGCCGAGAGCGGCCGCGCGGGCCTGGTACTCACCACTGCGCAGCAGCCCGACCACGGCATGGCCGACGGCGGCGGCCAGTGGGTTGCCACCGAAGGTGGAGCCGTGGCTGCCGGGGCGGATGACACTCAGCACGTCGTGACGGGAGACCACTGCGGAGACGGGCACGATGCCCCCGCCGAGTGCCTTGCCGAGGATATAGATGTGGCGTGCCCGCTGCGGCCCTGCACCGTGATCGTGAACTCGTCGGCCGAGGCGTTGACGCCACCGGGGGTGCAGGCGACGGTGCCGGACGGCAGCAGCGGCTGCACATGTGCTCCGATCACCGCCCGGCACACGGCGCCTTTCACGGTCGACCGCCTCCTGGACCACCACGCCCACATCACCGGCACAGGACCCGCACCGTTCTGACCCGCACCCGAAACCGACCAGCCCCGAGGGCAACGTCAGCCAGCGGCGGGCCGGCTATCTACAACGAGCAAAGGCCCGATTAGTGCAGCAGAATACCTATATGAGCCATTCAGACCTTTTGCTGAAATTCATATCTCTTGATGCCTCGGATGAACAATCCCGTAGTGCCCCCTACCGGATTCAGGTGTTGATCCGAGGGACTGTGCTGACCGGTCGCGTGATCGCCGTCGCCGCCTTTGTGGATGAGGCGCTGCCCTCCCCGCCGCAGAAGCAGAAATACGAGAAGAACCACAGCGCCGAGGACGACGCGAGCGCATACCTGCACATGCACACGGATCCGGACGTGGGGATCGGGGAGGCCAGGCGGCAGAAGGTGCGAATCCGGATCGATCACATCGATGCCTGGTGGCCGTGTGCCTAGAACGGGGCGGGCCACCAACCGGCCTGGATCATTCCATATAGTGCCCAACTCCTCGCGACATCTCGGTTCCGAGACGGGTTCCGAGCGCCGCGCCGCGTGTTCGCACGTCCGGGCTCAGCCGGCGGCGGGCCGGTCGCCCTCGCCGAACGTCGGCACATCCACCGGCGCCATGTCCTCGCGCAGGCGCAGCAGCCGGACCGGGTGCCGCCACCGGCCCTCGTCGAACGCCGTGTCCACCGCGACCTCGGCCACCATGTCCGGCTCCACCGGGATCATCGGGTGTCTCTCGCGGCTTCCCCACGCGGTCGAGAACGAGCGGCCGTACCAAGGGTGGTCGTCGGCGGCCGGGGCCAGCCGAGCGGTCACAGCGGCGGCCACGCGGCGGCCTGGGACCGTACTGCGGCCGACGGACCTCAGCAGGCCAATGTCGTCGAACCGGCCGAACAACACCGTGGTGGGCTGCGAGATGCTCCCGGCGACCGCCCCGATCACGGCCTCGGTCGTGTTCCGCAGTACGGGTGCAAACCACGTATTCGTTGCGTGTGCTACTCGGGTGCGTTGTCGTCTACGCGGGATCGGGTTGGACCCGTCAGCCGCGTCGGCGCCGCGTTACCCAGGGCAAGCGCCCAGACGTCAGCTCAGCAGGGTCGTCGCCAGTCCGACGAAGACGCCCGGGCTCGGGAGGCCGCTGTCACCGAGGGTATCCCTGACGCTCATATCCCCGCACGGGTGGCGGGGAGGCCATGCGCAGGGTGATGGACGGTGTGGACCCGTCCTCGGTGTTCGCCGAAGCGAGCGTCGCTTTGAACATCCTGCGGAACGTGTTTGGGATCGACGCCCGGTTGAACCCACCGTCCTGAGAACCGCGACCCAGGGCCTTCATTGAGCGCGTGGCGCCCACCCCTCGCTCTGTAATCTCAGCCCTGGCCGGTCTGACCGTGATCATGCCTATTCACGATGTCGTGGGGTTGGAGCCGGGCGAGCCGATAGAGGTGGACACGCAACGCGTTGTGGCCGCCGACCGGGCCCAGAGACGGCGTGATTCAACCCCAGACGGGTTTTTCGTGGTTGCTCGGCTCGTTTTTGAGGAACTCGTCGAGGTAGCCGGCGAACTGGTTCGCCAAAGTGGTGACCCTCTGCTTGTGGTTCGCGCCCAAGTTCCCGAACTCCCTGTACTTGATCTCGATGACGAGGTTGGCCCGCCGGAACCGGACGTAGGTGGTGTTGTGCGTGCCGATCTTCGAGATCGCCTCGTCCATCACCGTCTGCACCGCCTCGTCCCCGGGCCCGTTCGCCAGCTTGCTGGAGGTACTGCCACCAAAGGGATCGGGGCCGGGCGTGAACGCTTTCATCTCTTCCTGCGGGGGTCCTTCGCCGCCTAGCACCGAGCTGATGACCAGCTCGAACCCCTGGTTGTCGGGGCCGCCCTTCCACCCGCAGTTCGCGTTCCGGCTGTCGTTGGTGATCTTCGACAGCTCATAGGCCGCCAATTCCTTCCTCCCCCGCATCTGATTGCGCTGCAGGTCCCCACACAGGTCCGGCATCCTCTGGTACCGGGGCGCCGAAGTGACGGTCGCGCTCGGACCGGCGGCGGCGTTGTCCGACCGATCACGCTGTTCGACCACGGCGTAGTAGGCGATGGCGACCACCACGAGAGACATCGACAGGCCCGCCAGAAGTCGAACGCCCCTGCTCACGGCCCATCGGCGCGCGACCGTCTGCGCGAACTCGACGTCTGCGGTTCCCGGTTGGGATGCGTCGAGCGCCCGAGTCCGCGCGAGTGGCCGGATGACCTCCGTCTCGGTGCCGTGGGTATCTCGGTCGGTGGTGTCCGGGCGCAGCTGCGCGAGGCGACGGTGGACTGCCGCCGCCGATCCGGGGCGCTCTTCGGGGTCGCGCCGGAGAAGGTCCGCGAGGAACCGGGCCACCGGCGCGGGGACGTCGGGGCGAAGTTCGGTCACCTCCGGAGGGTCTTCGTCGAGTTTGCGACGGATCACCGACAAGGGTGTGCCTTCGCCGAAGGGAGGCGCCCCGGTAAGCAGGGCGAAAAGGACGCCGCCCAGGGCGTAGAGGTCGGAGCGTTCGTCGCCGCGTTCGTCGAGGAACTGCTCCGGCGCCCCGTACTGGGCGGTTCCGGCGGGGGAAAGCATCGTGGTGGGCGTGACGGTGAAGGTGTGGGAGTGGGTGAAGCCGGCGATGCCGAAGTCCACGACCTTGACGGAGCCGGCCGTGGTGAGCATGACGTTCGAAGGCTTGACGTCGTAGTGGACGACGTTCGCCTCGTGCGCCGCGACGAGGGCGGCACAGATCTCCTCGGTGATCTCCAAGGCCCGGTCCAGAGCCAGGG
The DNA here is from genome assembly GCF_045207785.1 of Embleya sp. NBC_00896. Classification (NCBI taxonomy): domain Bacteria; kingdom Bacillati; phylum Actinomycetota; class Actinomycetes; order Kitasatosporales; family Streptomycetaceae; genus Embleya; species Embleya sp. NBC_00896. The sequence continues at coordinate 2,626,833 of NZ_CP108777.1, read as the reverse complement.
GACCGCGCCCGCGCAGGTATTGGGCCAGGCTGGTGCCCTCGACGTACTCCATGATCAGGAATTGCAGGTGGTCGTGGGTGCCGCGGTCGTAAAGGGCGACGATGTTGGGGTGGTTGATCTGGGCTGCGGCCACCGCCTCGCGTTCGAATCGGCGGATCCGCTCGGGCGGGGCGTGGTCGTCGTGGTGCAGGAGTTTGACGGCGACGTTGCGGTGGAGTTGGCGATCACGTCCGGCCCAGACCTCGCCCATGCCCCCTCGACCGAGCTCTCGCGTCAACTCGTACCTGCCCGCGATCAAAGCGCCCCGCTCCACCCGCCACCCCCGTGACCTGTCCATCCGAAATGCTCGGCATCACGGATCACGCCCACATCTCGCAGATAGTTCCATCAACATCAACGATCCGCAGCAACCCAAAGGCGCCATGCGCCGCATGGTCAAAGAAGCTAAGAGTCTCGGCCTGACCATTCGCTTCGACCTCATCCCGGCACGAAGGTTATTGACCGCCTCGAAGATCGCCGCTGGGGATCCAGGAGGGCGACACCATCGACCAGCACCAAATGGGAGACTTCCGGCAGGTCCACGCTCGCGTTGCGTCCAACGCAACATCGTTGAATCGGTTACGGGGCGCTGGTCAAGCCTCGGGCGGCGGACAGAGTCCGCCGCCCGAGATCCGCCGTGACCTGCAGGTCAGCCCCGTTTGCCGCCCGCGTCGAATGTTGCATCCAGCGCAATTCCGCTCGCTATCGGAACTTGCGCCACCGGCGCTCCCCCGGCAGATACCGCTGTCGCGGGTCCTTGACCATCAGGCCCTCGATCCCCGCCGGCGCCCACTCCCGCATCCACCGCTCTGCAAGAGCGCGGTCGGTCGTCGACGGGCACAACACCCACGGCGGGCCGAGCCCGTACTCGGCGAACAGGGCCTCCAGGGCCGAGCGGCGCTCGGTGTAGGGCAACGCGGTGAGATCCCGATCCCGAGGGATCAGGTCGAAGGCCACGAAGTTCGCCGGACTCTCCCACGCCAACTTCGAGGCCCCGGCCCGGGTTCGGTTCATCCGCTTCCGCAAGAGGTCGAACGCGAGCTTGCCGTCGTGCCAGTCCACCAGCTCGCCGTCCAGCAGCACGTCTTCGGGAAGGTCCCGTTCGGCCGCAGCCGCGATATCGGGGAAAGCATCCGACAGGACGGTCCCCCGTCGGGACAGAACCCGCGCCGGGCCCCCGGCCGGGCGCGCCACCCAATGGCCCTCGCCATCTCTCCTGCCCCGATCCCAAGGCGGCTTCCGTGCACGACCCCGCCCCCGACGACGCCCCACACACATCACCCGAAGTCCCGGACCGTTCCGAGACGGCCGACCACGAGGGCGGGTCCGAAACGGTGGGCCAGGTGATCGCCTGGTACACCGAGCGGATCCTGGCCGAGACCAGGGCGGCCGCGCCGGACACCGGACGTCTGGCGCGCTTGCGGGCCGAGCGGCAGGCGTGCGTAAGCGACCGGCGGGAGCTGAAATACGCCGACCCCGACCGGGCGGCGGAGATCACAGCCCTCTACGACGCGCGTTTCAGGGAACTCACCGAAGAGCCGTAACCGAATTCCGGCGCGGTCCGCGGGGACGGGACGGGCAGCCCGGCCCGCGACGTGGGCGTGCCCAGGGACTGGAGTCGCGTCGGCGCGGGCATCAGGGGCGCGGCAAGGCTGGCGATGTCCGCCAGCTCGGACCGGTGTTGCGGCAACACCGCCGTCAGCCACCGGTGGATCGAGAGGAACTCGGCCGCCTCGCCCGGGGTGTAGGGACGCCGCTGCTCGCCCAGCAACGCCCACGCGGCGCCCGCCGCACGGGTCCACCGCCCGTCCGGGCCGCGGTCGTTGCGATAGGTCGCCGTGTGGTCGCGCCGCACGACCGTCACCGAGTCCACCGGCGAGTCGTGCTCGGCGGCGTGGACCGAGTCCAGGACCGCGCGCAGGCACCGGTCGTGCCCGGCGGCCGTGGTGAATCGGGCCGGGCCGGACCTGCCTACCCGGGCGTAGCGGGCGGCGGTGCCCTGGCGGCTGTCCGCTGCGCGGACGGCCAGGACGACGAGGTCGACCCGGTAGCCGGCGCGGCGGTCCGCGGCGGCGTCGGCCAGGAACGCGTCGGCGCTGCCCGGGGAGATCTCGACGATCATGTCGCCGCGGCGCGCGCGGACGTATGCCATGGCCTGGTCGCGCCAGGCACGGTAGTCGGCGCGCACGCGTTCGCCGGCGGTGCGGGGGCGTTCCCGGAGGAGTTGCAGGTAGTCGGGGTGGGAGACCTTGAAGTCCTCGGCGGTGATCCCGGTGGGTCGGCGGTGGCGCATGGCGCGGTGGACCAGGCGCGCCGCGCGGGTCTTGCCGGCGCCGGGCTGGCCCATGACGTACACCACCACCGGGCGCTCGTGCGCGGTGATCTCCCCCAGGTCCGGAACGAGCAACTCGTCGAAGATCCATTGGTGTTCCGCGGCGGACAGGCGGTGGTAGTCGACGCCGGGTGCCTCGGCGATCGCCCGGGCGATCCGCCGGACCGGCTCGGCCAGGGCCGCGGCCCGTTCCGCGTCGCGTCGGACGGCCAAGCGGTGGTCCTCGGCCAGCGGTTCGCAATGCAGGCGCCGGTCGGTGTCGGCCAGATCCGCTCGGAATCGCATCGTCTCCGGCGCGGTCCACGGTCTGGCGCGCTCGCCGACCACGGCCGTGTCGGCTCCCACCGGGCGGACCCACTCACCATCCACGCCCGCCTCGTTGGCGTACAGCGCGGTGCCGTCCCGGCGCACGACGGTAACCCGGTCCGCCAGCTGCTCTGCCTCGATCACTGCCAGGACCTGCGGTAACGCCCGCGCGCAGGCGTCGTGGTTCTCCCAGGACACGTACCGGCCCGCGGCGGCGGTCGCGCCGGTGACATAGCGGTCCAGGATCCCCAACTGACTCAGGGCTTCCGGCGTCGCCAACGCGACGACCTCGACCCGGAAACCCGCCCACCTGTACGCCGCCGCGTCGGCGCGAAACGCGTCCACGTCGGCGAGCGCGGTCTCCACCACCGCGTCGAAACCCCGGTCCCGCACATGCGCCTCGACTGCGACCTGCCAACGACGGGTGTCCGCTCGCACCGCCGCGCCGGCGGTGCGCACGTCCTCGGACAGGGCCTCGGCGTAGCGGGGGTGGAGGGGCTTGTAGAGATCGGCACCGACGCGGACCGTGCCGCCACGACGATCGAGTACCACCTGGACCAGATCGGCGATCGAGGTCTTCCCCGCGCCGGGCTGACCGCCGACGAAGACCACCACTGGCCGGTCCTGCCGCACCGCGCCGGCCGTCCATGTCGCCAAGATCCGGTCGATCACCATGTGTCGGTGATACTCATCGGCGGGTGTCGCAACCGACAAGCGGGCATGACAGCATGGGCGTGGTTCGTCGATGGGCATTCAGTCTCCATCCGTCGGACTCTGTGAAACAGGCGGCTCCCGGAGGCAACCGGGGGCCGTCGCCATTTCGGCGTCGGCCCGCTGAGCACGACAGCAGAGTAGTCACACGAACCGGCCCTGAGCGCACGTTGCATATGGCTCTGACCTGCAAAGTTTGCAGATGCACGGACATTGCAGCCCCGGATGCGTCCGGGTCGCCGGCAAGGAACGTGTTCCCGGGACTTCGTCGTCCAGGCCAAGGCCGGAGGAGCTTGCGACGACACCGTCGTCGAGCAGGTCACCCCGGACAACGACCCCGAAATCCAGCTCGGCTGGGGGGTGTCCGTGAGCGGGGTCAATCCCCCGGCCGCCGTCATCCCCCTCCCCCACCGCATGATGTGGGACATCCAGAACGTGCTGGACGAGATCGCCAACGGCGACGGTGACGCCCGCGCAATCCAGGCTGAAGTGATCAAGTACGCCGGTCTGCTGCGGGGACACCCGGTCGACCACGCCACCGGTCGGCTCTAACCCGACCCGCAGTCTCGCGCGAGAAGCGTTTGTCGGTGCGCGCGAGCCTGGGGACGGCCGGTCTCGGCTGTCCCTGGGCTCGTTCACTGCAGGCACGGCGGAGTCGCGGTGGTCTCAGTCATCGGAGCATGGTCGCAGCCGGGCGACGGTCCGTTCGGCGTTCCGGGCGAACGCGTCGGGTGGAGTGATCGTCCGAGCATGTCCCCGGTTGTATCGGTAACCCCGGGGTTAACCGTGCTTGCGGGAACGGCCGTTGTTCGAGGCGGACGCGAACGGGAGTCTTGAGGTGTCGAAGAACGGAGCGGCGAAACGCGGAGACCGCGACCCGCTCCTCCCCTCACCCGCCGTCGATTTCCCGGGAGTTCGCCATGGCCGCCGTCGACCACATCCTCACCGCCGCCGCCTCGCCCGACACCGTCGCCGGCACCCGCGACACCGTCGGCCGCTGGTTCACCGCCGGAACCGTCGCCAACGCCCTCATGGCCGGCACCTACGTCGCCTTCACCGCCGTCGTCATGCCCATGCTCTCCACCAAGGACGACGCCGGGTTCGTCAACTCGATGCAGAGCATCAACACAGGGATCGAGAACCCGCTCTTCTTCGCCGTCTTCTTCGGCGCCCTGGCCGCACCCGCCGTCGCCGCCTGGAAGCTCCGCAAGCGCGGCGGCGGCACCACCATGAAGTGGGCTTTGGGCGCACTCGCCCTCTACACGACCACCGTCCTCACCACCTCGGGCATCAACGTCCCCCTCAACGAGATGCTCGCCTCCACCGGCGACGCCGACCCCACCAAGGCCCGCACCGACTTCGAGACCACCTGGAACATCTGGAACGGCATCCGCGCACTCCTGACCACCGGCGCCACCCTCGCCATGGCCAAAGCCCTCCGCCTCCACCGCCGCAACCGGATCTGAAACAAGCCCCGACCGGACCCCGAACCCACAGAACAGCATCACCCACTCGCCACCGGCGCGAACGCGCAAGAAGCAGGCCAGCCATCGCCAGCGCTCCGGGCATGTACATGCAGAGCCCCCGCCCGGCGGCGCTACGTCGGGCGGGGGCTCTCGCGTGGTTCAGTGGTGAATGTGCCCGTAGACCTGATGGAACAGGCCGGCGAGACTCGTGGCCGCGAGGGTCGCCGCAGCGTAGAGCCGGCTCCACAGGGGCGAGGCGGCGTTGCCGCCGGTCGCGCGCACGATGCAGCGGAACACCCCCGGACTCGGCAGGCGCTTGCCGCTCTCCGCATGCGAGACGGAGGAAGGCGAGCAATGCGCCTTGTCCGCGACCTCGCGCACGGTCATCCCCGACGCCTTGCGGCAGTCGCGCAACTCCCTGGCCAGGGCGAGGCGATCCGGGTGCAGGGCGGGGTCGGGGTCGCGCTCAGGCCGCCCACGACTCATCGGCCGCTCTCCCCCTCGTGCCCCGGGGTGACCTCCCAGACGCCGCGCGGCTGGGGCCACGAGGCCACGCATCACCCAAACCGCCTCGCTCAATAAGGCCACCTCCCTGAGCAGGCAGGTCGACGCGGCGACCACGGCCAAGAAGCCCGCCGGCGAGGCACGCGCCGCCGTCCTGACGACCAACAACGGCCGTCGGGCCTTGGGATGGCGGCGCGTGTCTCCCGATTGGGACGCACCGGCTTGCGGGGGCGGGCAGACCCGCCTCGAAAGCGTCGGCGAGCCGTTCAGGCGTACGGAGTCGGCTCCGAATCGATGTCGACCGATCGGGGTTGACGCGATTCGACGCACGCGGAACTTCGCTCGGCCCTTGCCGAACACCCGTGGTCGGGCACGCTGTCCACGGCCCCGGGCACACGTGGCGCGGCAGGGGTCATCACGTCGGGTTCCATGGGGCGGATTCCGTGGCTGGGGCCGTTAGCGGCCGGACGACGTAGATTCCGCTCTCTTTCGGGCTTTCTTGGGAGCGGTCCTTGAGGTCTTCGATGTCGATCGTCTCAGGCCATCGTGTTCCGGTCCCAGACCAGCGCACTCCCGCCAGGTCGACTTCGGTCAGCGTCACGCCGCGTAGGTCCGAGGTCGTGAAGTCGTGGAGCAGTGCCCTCAACGAGGGTCCGTTCAGTCCCAGGGGGAAGCGCCCGAGAACGAGGCCGATCTCGTGGCGTGTCTCGCTGAGGAATCGTTGTGCCAGGTGGCCGGCGCATTCCATCGCGGCGATGAGGGCGTGCATGAGGTTCGTGGAGTCCGCCTGGCTCCACATCTCGGTCGGGATCAGGGGCTGTGGCCACGCCTTGGGGTCGAGGAGACGTTCGGAGCAGTCGAGGGCGTCTCCCACGGAGTCGGTGAGTCTCGTGGCGTACTTGCGGACTTCGTCGGGCGTCCAGGCCCGGGCAAGGACATGGGACGCGAAGTTCAGGACGTTGTGGTGGACGCGACTGATTCCGCGCAGGGTGTGATGCTCCCGGGCCCTGGCGCGCACGTGCTCGCCGCGTGGATCCAAGCGGGCCGCGTCGGCGAGATAGTCGACGAGACCTGCGGCGTGGCGGTGCGCGTGTTCGAGTTCCTTGGCGATCCGGAAGGCGAGTTCGTAGTCCCGCAGGGTCGCCGTAACCTGCGTTCTGCCGCGGAGGGCGAGCCGTTGCCGAGGCTCGACCGACCACACGAATCGCTCCAGGAGGGCGCGTTGGTCCTCCCGGGTGTCGCGGGCGGATCGGATCGGGTCGGAAGAGACGGGATCGGGCCATGACTGGGTCCGCACCGAGTATTCCTGCGGCACGATCGCCGCCAACCCGCTTTCGACGTCGAGGACGTCGGCGAGATTCTCGACGAGGGTGGCGTGGCGGGAGTGGAGCAGGATCTCGCGCAGACCGGCTTCCACGTCCAATGCCTGCTCGAGGCCCACCGCGAGGACGTACCGGTGTCGATCGAACTCGAGGGCGACGTCGTCCTGCGCCTGGCGGTCGGTCACCGGTTCTCCTCTCGCGTCTTCAGGTAAAGCGCCGCCCTTCGTCGGCCCTTCATCAGGTTCGCGCGCACGGCATCACTGGTCAGGCCGAGTTCCTGGGCTATCTCCGAAGGGGTGAAGCCGGCGAGTGTCCACGCGAGGACTTGGCGCTGACGCGGCGGGGTCGCGAGGCGTTCCAGTCGGGGGCGCCCCAACCACGGCTTCTCCAGGGCGGTGGACGGCTCCAGGCCTTCGACGGCGCCATCCCACCCGAGCATCCCGGCGGCGGATCCAACTCCCGGGGACGGCGTGGACTGGCCCAACGGGTGTTCGGCATCACGTAGGCGTTCCCAGCGTTCCTGCCAGCCGGTTTGTCGCGGCAGCGGTAGGTACCCAATCCCAGGCGGGCGTTCACGTCGGGCTCCCGGCGATGGTGGCGGCTTGGCCGGCGACCAGGACCGTGACGACGGCGGCTGCGTCGGCGATCCCGAGGTCGGCGCGGGCGGCCAACTCCGCCGGCGTTGCGCCGCGACCCTCGGCGAGTGGCCGCAGCATCGGCTCGGTGGCCGCGGCGAACGCGAACTCCTTGCCGTTGGCGGTCAGGACGGTGGTGTCGGTGACGGGGTCGGTGCGCAGATGGGAGCGGGCGGTGGTCAGACGCACGGCGAGGGTGCCGTCGGCGGGGACGTCGCCGATGTGGGGCAGCGAGGGGCGCATCCGGCCCGGGTAGAGGGCGTCCCGGGAGGCGGCGTAGGCGCCGAACAGGTCGGGGTCGGTGAATTCGGCAAGGACGAGTTTGCCCAGGCGTTCGACGTGTGCGATCTGTTCGGCGGGGATGGCGTGTACGGGCAGGTCGCGGCGGAAGTCGGCGTCGCGGCGCAGGTTGTCGGCGATCCACGCCAGGAGGTCGGCGCCGGTGCGGGTCTGAAGTCCGGCGGTGATGTGCAGCGAGGGGTGTCCCTGGTCTGCGGTCACCGCGTGCCACCAGCCGCGCGGCACGTAGAGCACGTCGCCGGCCGTCAGGACGAGGTCGGTGATCGGTGTGTCGGGCGGGGGTTCGGGGACGGCGACGTCGCGGTGCAGCGGCGCTGTGCGGGTGGAGCCGTACAGGCGCCGGCGTTTGGAGCCGTCGAGTTGGACGATCACGGTGTCGTGGTCGTCCCAGTGGACGCCGAATCCCTCGACGGGGGTCCAGGACGCGTAGGCGTTGATCTGGACGCCGGTGCGTGTGAACCGTTCGAGGTCCTGGGCGAACCCGCCGAGCGGGCCATAAAGTTCGTCGACGGCGTCCAGGACGAGGGTGGCTCCTGCGGCGAGGCGCTCGTGCGGGTGGCCGGGCTGGAGGCGGTGCACGACGACGTTGCGGCGGCTGGTCTCGGGCATCGTGTAGTCGTGTTGAGGCAGGGCGTCGCCACCGACGGCGAGCCGCAGCCGGGGCGGCTCCAGGCGCTGGTGGGCGAGGATGTCGTTGAGTGCGTCCCAGGACAGAGCCCGGCGACGTCGGCGGGGCTGCCGGGTACGTGCAGGAAGTCGCGGTGCAACGCCCGGGCGAGGCAGGTGTCCCCGCCCAGGCGCTCCGCGATCGACACAAGGGTCATCGCGATCTGCTCCGGTTTCTGCTAGTTGTCGTTTCCGTCGGTCTTGCCGGTTCGGCCGGGCAATGACCGGGGTCGACACCGCAGCGGCGCGCGAACTGGTGAAACGGCTGGGACACGAACGCGAACGAGGGGGCGGGGCGTGGGCGACGTAAGGATCGAGCGGCACGACGGGCCGGCGGCGGCCGCACTCGAGGACGAGGTGAGCGCGACCTACGGCGCGGTGTTCGCCGAACCCCCCTACGGCAAGACCGCGAGCGAGGTCGCCGCGAACGGGCGCCGATTCCGCCGGCAATGCAGGAAGGCGAGTTTTCGGCTCGCGGTGGCGCGCGAAGACGGCGGCCGCGCGCTGGGCATCGCTTACGGATACGCGTTGTCCGCGGACACCGGCTGGTGGGACACCCTGACCGAACCCGTCCCCGACGAGGTCCGCCGCGAGGACGGACACCGCACGTTCGGGCTGATCGAACTCGCCGTCCTCGCCGAGGCCCGAGGGCGCGGCGTGGGCCGGGACCTGCACGAGGCGGTCCTGCGGGACGCGGAGCACGAGCGGGTGCTGCTCAACGCGCGCCCGGACGCGGACGCCGCACAGACGCTGTACCGCAACCTGGGATACCGGCGAGTGGGCGGCGCCCACCCGTGGGAAGGCGCGGTCCTGCACGACGTCCTGGTCCTGGAGCTGCGCAAAACCTGAGCGTCGGTGTTCGCCGGCATCCGCGCCGCGTCGGCGGCCGTCGACGCCATGGTCCGCGCAGCGGGCGAAGGTCTTCCACACCGGGCTGTACGTCGACGACTGGCGGGCCTTCCTCAACGACGCCACCCAGTGGCGCACCGCCCGCGGCACCGTCCCGCTCCCCACCACCGGGCCCGCCCTGGTACGGGCCGAGCAGGTCTCCTTCACCTACCCCGACCGCGACACCCCCGCCGTCGAGAACCTGTCCCTGGAACTGCACCACGGCGAAGTCGTCGCGCTGGTCGGCGAGAACGGCAGTGGCAAGACCACCCTCGCGAAACTCCTCACCGGCCTCTACCTCCCCGACACCGGCACCGTCACCTGGGACGGCGTGAGAACCACCGACACCGACCCCGAACACCTGTGGACACGCGTGGCGTCCGTACCGCAGGACTACACCCGATGGCCCATGAACGCCCGCAACAACATCGACCTCGGACACCCCACACCCACCGGCGACGACGCCGTGCACACCGCCGCCGAGGCCGCCGGAGCGGACGCCGCACTGACGGCCCTGCCCCACGGTCTGGACACCAGCCTCGCCCGCTCCTGGTGGGGCGGCCACGACCTCTCCGGCGGCCCATGGCAACGCATCGCCATCGCCCGCGCCTTCCACCGCGACAGCGCCTTCCTCATCCTCGACGAACCCACCGCCGCCCTCGACGCCCGCGCCGAACACCACGTCTTCACCCGCCTGCGCACCCTCGCCGCAGGACGCACCACCGTCTTCGTCACCCACCGCCTCGCCAACGTCCGCAACGCCGACCGCATCCTCGTCATGAACGCCGGACACATCGTCGAAACCGGCACCTTCGACGAACTCGTCCACGCAGGCGGCCTCTTCGGCGAGCTCTACAAACTCCAACAGGGCTGACCCGAACCACCCTCGCCACGCGAGGGCTGCTCCCGGAACGACCAGTCCCGCGCTCTTCCGCGGGACTGGTCGCTCGCATCATCAGCGACCGTCAGACCATCAGGCCGCCGGAGGCGCGCAGGTTCTGACCGGTGATCCATTGCCCGTCGGGCCCGGCCAGGAAGGCGACGACGCCGGCGATGTCGTCCGGGCGTCCGAGCCGCTGCAGCGGCGTCAGGGAAACGACGTGCTCGACGGCCTGCTCCAGATGCTCCCCGGCCGCGGCGCGCATCATGTCTGTCTCGGTGGCTCCCGGGGTCACGCTGTTGACCGTGATGCCCCGGGGACCGAACTCGTGGGCGGCGACCGCGGTGATCGCCTCCAGCGCGGCCTTGCTGGCGAAGTACAGGGCCAGACCCGGCACCGCGCCGGACGAGGAGATGTTGACGATCCGCCCGCCCTCGCCGAGCCTTTCGGCAGCCGCTTGGATGATGAAGAACGGCCCCTTGGTGTTGACGGCCATGACCTCGTCGAAGTCGCTCTCCGAGGCGTCGCAGATGCTCCCCATCGGATTGATCGCCGCGTTGTTGACCACCACGTCCAACCCGCCGAGGCTCCGGTCGACCTCGGCGAAAAGGTGCTTCAGGTCGGGCAGACTCCCCTGGTCCGCCCGTACCGCGATCGCCCGCCCGCCGAAGGCCGCCACTTCGGCCACCACGTCCTCAGCCGCCGCCTGGTCGTGCTTGAAGCTGAACATCACCGCCGCGCCCTCACGAGCCAGCCTCACCACGATCGCCCGCCCGATCCCCCGCGACCCCCCGGTCACCAAGGCCTTCTTCTCCGCCAACGTTCCCATGCCAGATCCTTGCCCTCGGGCCGCTCCCCGGATGAGAGCGACTCACCGCAGAGTCGTAGCAACCACGCGAGTCTTGACATCCGCGGCGAAGACAAGCCGCGGCAGCGGCAGTGCCGCAGGCCCAGGATCTGCGGGTGGTCTGCGGCACGCTTGTGGAAGAGAGCGTTGCGGGTTGTCGGGGCGACGGGCCATCAGCGCGTGGTGCCAGGGCGTGTACGGAGTTGTGGTTATTCGGCGGGGCGGAGGCTGCGGATCCAGATGATCGTGCCTCGCAGGTGGAGGACCGCCAGGTAGCTTTCGGGGGTTTTGTCATAGCGGGTTGCCAGTCCGCGCCAGGCCTTGAGCTTGTTGGTTGGGTAGGCCGCGCGGCGAGGTGTCCGCTTCTGGGCGGGTCCTTTTCCGCACGGCCTCCCTCCGAACCCGCCGTACGAGTTTCCCCGTAACGGGCTCTCCAGTGACCTATTCCGTGATCCGGCAAGTCGGCTTCCCGACATGGATGGCGTCGTGACAATCGGTGCAGACCACCAAGGTCTTGCGCCTCTTCTTCGCCATGACCCGATTCCATTGAGGGAGTAACCTGCCCCTGTCGAGGTCGGCGAGTTTCCGGATGTGGTGCACCCGTACGTCGTGTGACGCCCCACAGAGCTCGCATTCCCCTTTCAAGAGCCGAGCGATCAGCTCTTTTCTGGGATGAGGACCGGCCACTTGGCGGTCCGTGAGGACTGCCGCCTTCTGTCGTACAAGAGAGATTCCACCGAATCGCGCGACCAGTGGCTTCCTTCCCGCGCTGCGGGGCGACACTGGCTTCGAAGCATGTGCGAAGCCCGTGCGGTGTCTCGACTTTGGCCTTGTATCGGGCCGCCATCTTTGAGACCGTCGAGCGATGCTTTGCCGCCAGTGTCTTGAGCAGCGAGGTTTCCATGGCCCATCGCAGCCGATGTAGCCGACATACGTTCTGGGCCGGCAGGTAGTACTGGATGATGCCCCTGTATTCGGCCCCGAAGACGCTGACGATGGTGTAATCGTCCTCGTTTAGAAGTTGAGGCCGGTGCGCGGGTTTCCCCCGTCTGCAGTATGGGGCTGCCTTTTCTCTGATCACCGCCGCCGGCACCCGTAGGGCAATACTCCCGTTGGCCGTCCTACGGCCGTGGGTGACCTGCCTGTCATTGTGCTGAACGGTGATCTCATATCCGAGGAAGGATGCCGCTCCCTTACGGGCGTGGGTGATCAGCGTCTTTTCCGGCGACAGTTCCAGCCCCGGCTGCCCCTTCGTCTCCGGTTTGCGGCCTGGTCCGCCTTCTCCGGGATGACCGCCTTGATCTTGCGTGTGCGCAGGTGGGTGCGGTTGGCGCGGGAGGAGTACGCCTTGTCGGCGGCCACCGCGTCGGGCCGGATCCGCGCACCTCGACCACCGCGCGGCGAGCGCCGGGGGTCGCGTCACGGCAAACCACCGGCCACCTGGGCGCACAGACCAGTGGGACGACGCGGGCACGATCGCGCGGTCGACCCCCGATCGGGCGGCGATCGTCCCGGCGTCGTCGCCGGCTCGTCCGGTGTCCGCGAGGCCGTCCTACGTCGGATTCGGTGGACCGAGGGCCTTCGGGCGCGGAGCGTCGGTCCGGTGGCGTTGCGCCACCCGCGTTTTCCGGATGTCCCCGAAAGCACGTCGTCTTCTCGAACGCACGACCATCCAACCAGTCGACTATTCGGCCGTGGACGCGTCGGTCCCCGCCGACGGAACGTGTGCGCCGCGAAGTTCCGGTGTGGTTCGGCCGGTTCTACGCCTACCGGACGATCATCGCTCCTCGTACTGTCATAGCCACACAAGGTGATCGATCGTAGTTCGGCCTGTCGGCGATCGGCACGATGACCGCGAACGCCGCGCCACGCCGGTTCGGGTCGTCGTCGACAGGTGTCGTGTACCGCAGGGCCCGGCCTACGCGGCGGACGTCCCTCGCGGAGATCTCAAGGAATGGGAGTGTCGCGTGGCCGTGCCGGTGGAGGAGTTGCGGGCGAGTGTGGTCCTGTCCGAGTCCACGGACGACGGGAGCGATTCGGGGGCGACCGAGGTCGAGGCAGTCCCGGTCCACGAGTCGACCATCGATCCCGACCCGATCCGGCCATCACCCGCGCAAGGCGAAATCGAACGCGCGAACCCGGTGATCGTGGGAAGTCCGCATCCGGCCCGGGCATCGAGGCCGACGAGCTCACCGTCCACATCCTCACCGGCACGGCCCCCGCCAACCCGGCTCTGGACCCGATCGGGATCGCCCCGGACACGGCGCAGCCGTGTGGCCGACCGACATCGGGGGCCTCCTCCCGCCCCGGGCGCCGTCGAATCCGCCCCCCACGAGGTACTCGCGAAGCGAGCCCGAACAGGTGACCACACCACCGGCCCCTCCGGGCAGCCCCTGCCCGGGGTCGCCGGGACGAACCGGGGCGCACCCGACTCCGCCTATCGCAGAAACGGAACCCACAGCATGAGCCTGGTTGCCCAATCCATCGCCGCGGACCCGGACGACTCCCAGTCCCTCGCCGCCGGAACCGTCCTGTCGTACGAACTCACCACCGAACCCGACCCGATCCGCGCCTCGCCCGCCACCGGCACCGTCGAACTCGCCAACCTCGTCGTCGTCGGCTCACGCCAGGCCGCCGACGCGATCGAGGCCCGCAAACTCACCGTGTACCTCCCCACCGGTACCGCCTCGGCCGAACTCGCCCTGGACCTGACCGGAATCGCCGCACGCACCAGCCTGCCCGGCTGGACCGCCACATCCGACCCCACAGGCCAGCGCATCGTGTTCGCACCACCCTCCGGCACCGCCACCATCCAGCCCGGCCAAGGCGTCACCATCCAACTCGACGGCATCCGCATCAACCGCCAAGTAGGCAGCGCCCCGGTGGTCCTCGAACTCGAATACCGCGCCGGATCGACCGCCTGGCGCACCGACACGGTCACCCTCGGCGTCGGAAAGTTCCCGCCCGGCTTCCACCTGCGCAACCTCGTCGTCACGCCGCTCGTCGTGGACAACGGCGGCGAGGCCACCCTCACCTGGGAAGCATCCGAGGGCGCCACCTACAAACTCCTGTACGACACGGCCGAGATCGACGTCACCAACCGCCGCAGCTACCCACTCACCGACATCCGCCGCACCACCATCTACTACCTGCGCGGCATCGCCCAATCCGGCAACAACACCGTCGAACGCACCCTCAACACGATGATCAGTGTGAACCGCCCCGACCTGGAAGTCGGCAACCTCACGGTCAACGGCACCATGAAACTCGGAACCAGCTTCCGCCGGCGACTCAAGGACCTGCCCGACGGACGGACGGTGACACTCACGGCGAACAACGACGGAATCCTGATCCTTCTCAGCAACGGAGGCGAGGTGTACCTCAACACCTCCGTCATCTCCGGAGTCACCGTGGACTACTCGAAACCCCAGTGGACGTTTCCCATGAACAAGGGCGAAAGCATCACCATGACGAAACAGAAGGTTGGCCCGTTCCAACTGTGGTGGGCGGCCATGGGGGCGCAACCCCTGGAGGTTCCCTGGTAGACCGATTTCGGGGACAGGCCCCATCACCCGATTCGAGTGGGCGAACCTCCGCAGGATCGAGGAATTCTCTATATAGACGCGGCCTGCCGGCACACTGCCCTGCCGGCCCGGCCGGGTGGTCAACGGGGCGCGGCGGTGAGCGCGTCGGGGAGGCTGCCGCAGGGTTGGGGAACGTCGGGGTAGTCGGCGTCGCCCTCCACCCGCAGCCGGCGCATCACCGCCTGCAGCCGTCCGGGCAGTCGGGGGCGGTCGCCGCGGTCGCACTGGGCCCGGATCTCCTCGCGCACGTCCTCGGGCAACAAGGGCCGGTCGACCTCGACTTCCTTGGTGAACACCGGCGGCGGGGTCGTGCACACCAGAGCCGAGAGCGAACGGGCCTGCTCCAGCCAGTTAGTCCGCGTCGCGGGCCTCGCCGCGGCTGCGGTGCTGCAGATACAGGCACCAGGCCGCGTGGTGGCTGCCCGCGCCGGCGGCGAACCTCCACCAGAACGTCGCGCCCTCGTCCCGGCCGCTCACATGCAGCAGACACGCGAACACCAGCGCCCCGCGCGGGTCGATCACCCGCCGGTCGTTGACAAGCCTGCCCAGGCGGCCCGCCGCGCCCGGCGCGGTCAGCACCAGCACGTCACACCCGATCATGAATGAACCTTTCGACGTTCTGGCAGGCATAAGTGATCACGGGGCGTGTCGGGGCTTACTGTGGCCCATGCCTGCCTCTCTTCGTTCGACGAGCGGCGCCTCGTCATACCTCCGGGGTCCAGGCAGCCACCAGGTAGAGGAGGCCGGGGAAGCGGGCGTTGAGGTCGTCGACACGTACGTGACTGCGGCGTTCGAGCCCGTACTGGCGCTGGCGCGTGACGCCCGCCTCCCGCAGCGCCTTGAAGTGGTGTGTGAGCGACGACTTGGGCCGGTCGAAGCCGAACCAGCCACAGGAGTGGTCGAACTGCTCTGATTCCAGGAGGAGTTTGCGGACGATCGTCAGCCGCAAGGGATCGCTGAGCGCACCCAGAACGGCCTCAAGACGCAGCTCCTCAACCGCCGGCTCCGGCAGCGGTTCGGGCAGGCCGGGCGGCTCCGGGAGCACCTTGGTGGCGGATGCGGTGCCTGCGGTCGAAGGCATGGGCAACTCCTCATAAGTCGATTCCTTTGTACGACTTCGATCGTACTGCATGCTAAGTTCGACTCGACTCGTACTGCAGGAAGTCGGAAGGAGCAGTCATGTCCGAGACTCGGACCGCGCCCGTCCAGGCCGCCGTCGACGGAAGGCAACGAAGTGGCACCGCGGAGCCCGGCGGACGATCCGCTGCTCCACTGTGGTGGGTGTGGCTGGCCGCGTGGCCGGTCACCGCCGTGTTCGTGCTGTCCAACGCGGCGACGCCGCTGTATGTGCTGTGGCAGCGTGACATCGGCTTCTCCAAGGGCACCCTGACCGTGGTGTTCGCGTTCTACATCGTCGGCCTCATCGGCTCGCTTCTGGTGTCCGGAGTGGTCTCCGACCGGCTCGGGCGCAAGCCCGTGCTGCTGCCCGCCCTGGTGCTCGCCATGGCCGCCTGCCTGATCTTCGCGACCGCCACCACCGTGGCCGCGCTGATCGTGGCGCGGCTGTTCACCGGGATCGCCGTCGGTGCAATCGTCTCGGCCGGCATGGCCGCGGTGACCGACGTGGCCGGTCCCGGGCGCAAGCGGATCGCCGCCCTGCTCGCTTCCTGCGCGATGGTCTTCGGTGCCGGTCTCGGCCCGCTCCTGGCCGGGGTGCTCTCCGAGACGCTGCCCGCGCCGACCGTCACCGTCTTCGTCGTCGAGGCCGTGCTGCTCGTCACCGCGGTGCTCGCCGTGCTGCACATGCCCCTCCGGCGTCCCGCGGCGCCCGCGAAGGGCGCCTGGGTGCGCGTGCCCGGCGTGCCGCGCGGCAACGGCCGTCAACTCGCCCTCGGCATCGCCGTGTTCGCGCCCGGCATCACCGCCACCTCATTCGTGCTCTCGCTCGGCCCCTCGCTCCTGTCGGGCCTGCTCGGCACCACCAGCCGGATCGTCACCGGCGCCATGGCCTTCGTCATGTTCCTCGTCGCCACCGGCGTGCAGTTCGCCGTACAACGCCTCGACCGGCGCACCATCCTCACGGCCGGCGCGGTCAGCACCATGCTGAGCATGATCACGCTGATCGTCGCCGTGCACACCTCGTTGGTGCCGGTCCTTATCGCCTCCGCACTGCTCGCCGGTGCGGGCCAGGGCATGGGCCAGCTCGGCGGCCTGTCGCTGCTCAACTCCAGCGTCCCGCCCCAGCGCCTCGCGGAGGCCAACGCCGCGCTCAACGTCGGCGGGTACGTCCCGGCGGGGCTGCTGCCCGTGTCCGCCGGTTACCTCAGTGACGCCGTGGGCCTGACCAGCGGTGCCACGGTGTTCGGTGCCGTCCTCATGGGCCTCGCGGTCATCGGCGGCCTGGTGGTCCTCGCCAGTCGGCGCCAGGTGACGGAACCAGCCTGACGGCCGCGAGCCACAGCAAGCCCCGACACCGCCCCGTGATCACCAATGCCTGCCAGAACGTTGAAAGTCGAGCGAATCCACAACTCTTGACAATTACTCAAGGGACCCAGACGCCCCCCTGTGGCCCCTACACACCCAATCCGCCACATCCCACCATCAAGGACCGGGCAACACCACACAGCGCCATCGACAGGCCCGGCGCCCGACCGACAACCCGACCCGAAAGTCGGGAGGAAAACCGGACAGGAAAACTCGACAGGAAACCGAGAGACCCCGCAGGAACCGCCGCGCCCGCGGCGCCGGTTCGGCTCAACCGCGCCAGGACCCGTCGACCGGGCGACGGACCGTAGGAACGAGGAACGGTGAGCGCGTGAGTCGGATCCGCGCTACGGCGAGCCGACTCCCCCGCGGCGTCACACCCGCCGCACCATCAGCCCGGCCAAGGACTCTGCAGCGACCCTCTCGACGAGCCAGTTGCCCTCGGGTATGACGCCCTTGCGAAGTTGTTTGAGAATCGCCTTGCGGTGCTCGTACTCGTGGATCATTTGCGGCCATTCGTCGGCCGATACGGCGCGAGCCAGGCGCGCCGCCAAGGAGGCGTTCGCACGCAGTTGATCTGCGCTCCCGGACGGACGCACGCCGCCCTCCACGATCGGCGGGCGCAACGTGCCGGACGTGAGGCGTTCCCACATCTCGGCCTCGGTCGCGGGAGGATCGGGGTCTTTGTCGCTGCCCTCCTTCATGGTCCACAGCTTCGGCATCGCGTAGATCCCGCCGTGTGGGCCGATCCGGGGCCACCAGGTGACACTCAGCTTCGCGCGCGCCTGCGTCTTGTCGGAGGTGAGCCTGTGCAGGAGACGAAGTCCTCGGATGGCCACCCGGTACAGCGGGACCCGACGACGCATTCGGCGATACTCGATGCGAAATCGCTCGTCGCTCTCCAGCCAGGCGCTGCCCTGGAGCTTCCGGCCGCGGACGTGATCAGTAATGGCGTTGGGCATTGTGATCCGTTCCGGTACACACAGGTGTCGGGAATACGGGGTTCCGGATCGATGAGCCTACCGGGCGAGTTGCCCATGCCCGATAGTGCCGACCGTGCCGATCGAGGCGGAGCGCTTCCGATCGAGGCGGACCCCCGGGCGCGATGTCGAGCCTTCCGACACCTGGGCATGCGGGTGTGTGGCCCGGGACACGAATGACCCGATTCACGAATGAACCGGGAGCTTTCCCCCAGGCCGGGTACTACGTGGCGCGGGCTTCGAGGACGTCGATACCCGGAAGCCGCTTACCTTCGAGATACTCCAGGGCGGCCTCGCCGCTGGTGGAGACGTACGACAGCTTGTCCACCAGGTTGAACTGGTCGATGACGGCGAGCGTGTCACCGCCCATGGCGACCGAGAACGCCCGGCTCTTGGCGACGGCCTGGGCGACGGTCTCTGTCCCGTTCCGGAAGTTGGCGAACTCCCACACACCCACCGGGCCGTTCCACAAAATGGTCTGGGCGCGCTCCAGGATCTCCGCCGTGTTCTGGACGGTTTCCGGACCGAGGTCCAGGATCTGCTCGCCGTCACCGACCGCCCCGACCTTCTTCAGGGTCGCCGCCGCGACCCCCACGCCGGGTCCCGGCGTCCCGGACATGGGGCAAACGGCCAGAGCCCCGATACGTGCCACACCACGGCGGATCCGGGCCTTCGCCCTTCCGGCGGCACCGGTGCACCGCAGCCGCCCGGCCCTGACACGCGGAACCCGCAGCCGGCCCGCGGACGACACCGCGCGGCCGACCGGAGCCCGGCAGGGCACCACGTCCCACCCAGTCCTCGCGCTCACACTCGCTGCCCCGCCGTGTCCTACGCCGTCCTACCACAGGGCCGCCGGCCTCCCCTCGATCGAGCCCGGTCCGCCCCCGAGCGCGACACGGCGCGCCTGGCCGATTAGTCTTCGTGCGTCATCCTGATGCCTGAGCAGGCTCCGCATCCGTCGAGCGGTTGCGGAGCCCAGTCGTGCCTGTGAGGAACTTGTCATGAGCGAGCCGCGCGGGGGCGTCGGCCGGAATCATTTCGCTCGACTGCGCCGCCTGCGGTGGGGTCCATGCCCGCGTCGGTCGGCGTTCGGACGCGAGGGCGGCCGCATCGTGACGGCGGTCGTCGGCGCCGCCGCCGGCGAACGGCGCGGTGGTCGCCTGGGCCAGGCGTCCGGCGCGCGTCACGGCGGGGACCCCGAGCCCGCGAAGCCGTCCGGCGTCTCCCCGCCCCGGTGGCGGATATGTCATGTGGCGGTTGCGCTCGCACTACCGCTGTATGTGGGATGGGGCCTCCTGCTGGCCACCGGTGGCGGTGATCTCGCGGCTCAGTACTCCTGGGCGGAGTTCGCCGTGCGGCATCCGGGTACACCGTACGGCCTGTTCTGGTTTGGCGGGATCGACGTCGGCAGCTACAGCGTCCTCTCGCCGCCGCTGATGGCGTTGGTCGGGGTCCGCACTCTCGCCGCCCTCAGTGGGTTGACCTCGACCTGGCTGTTGGCCGCGCTGTTGGTGCGCACCACCCGGAAAGTGCCGACGTGGCCGGCGCTGATAGGGGTGCTGGCGCTGTGGGCCAACGTCGTCTCGGGCCGCGCCACGTTCG
This sequence comes from Embleya sp. NBC_00896, assembly GCF_045207785.1. NCBI lineage: Bacteria > Bacillati > Actinomycetota > Actinomycetes > Kitasatosporales > Streptomycetaceae > Embleya > Embleya sp. NBC_00896. The sequence goes on along the minus strand of NZ_CP108777.1, from coordinate 2,607,287 downwards.
CTCTCGGTGTCGCAAGCGCGCTGGGCACCTTGCTGGTCCTCGTGGGGCGGCACACACCTGTGTGGCGGCTCGTCGCGGGGGTCGTGGGGGCGGGGTTGACCGTGCTGTTCAGCCCCGTGGCTGGTCTGTTCCTTCTCGTGGCGGGCGCGGGGTTCCTGCTCGACCGGCAGTGGGCGAGAGGCCTGGCCCTGACCGTACCGACGGGTGTGGTCGGTGGGTTGGTGACCGCGCTGTTCCCGTCCCACGGCCAACAGCCCATGGGAGCCGAGCGGATCATCTTGCCGGTCCTGGCCGGCGTCGTGGTGGCCTTGACGGCGCCGCGCGACTGGCGCGTGCTGCGGGCCGGTGGCGCGGTCTACGCCGTCGGTGTGGTGCTGACCTGGCTGATTCCTTCGCCGGTGGGCACCAACGTCGAGCGCCTGGGCACGCTTTGCGGCGCGCCCGTGCTGCTGGCAATCTGGTTCGAGCGGAGACGGCGAGGCCCGCAGCCCGGGAGGTCCTTGCTCCGAGTCGGTGGTGACGCGTCCTTCCGCACGCGCTTCTGTGCCGCGGGGCTGGCGATGTGCGTGATCTGGACGGCGGTGGCGACGGCCCGAGATGTGCAGGCGCATACGGAGGTGCCCGGCTGGTCGCGGCACACCGCCGGGGTCATCGCCGAGTTGGACCGGCTGGGCGCGTATCGCGGCCGTGTCGAAGTGGTCCCCACCGGCTCGCACCGCGAGGCCCGGGTGTTCGCCCGGTATTTCCAGGCGGTGCGCGGCTGGAACCGCCAACTCGACATGGAGCGCGGCCGGTTGTTCTACTCCGAGGAGCTCGACGAGGCGAGCTATCGGGCGTGGCTGAACGATTGGGCGGTCGGCTACGTCGTCCTGCCGCACGCCCCACCGGACGGCTACGCCAGGACCGAGGCCGCGTTGATCCGGTCCGGCCGCCTGGGCTCCTGGCTGGAGCCGGTCTGGAACGACGCCTATTGGACCGTCTTCCGCGTCCAGGACGCCGTGCCACTGGCCACCGCCCCCGCCGAAGTGCTCCGTGCCGGCGACGCCGACATCGTGCTCAAGATGCCCCGCCCGGGAACGGTCACCGTGCGTGCCGCCTACTCGCATTGGCTGTATTCCGACGGCGCCTGCCTGCGCGCGAGCGGCCCCTGGATACAACTGACCGCTTCGCGCCCCGGGATCTACCGGATCACCTCCAGCTACTTCCCCCCGGATGGCTGCCGAACATGAGGTTTGCGGCCGGGAGGCACTGACGCCGTCCCACATCCCCGAGGCCGCTCAGCCTTTGCCGGCATACGCGCAGCCGGGCGACACCGTGCACATCTCCGAGATGTTCCGCCTCGTACGCGGCACCGGGCACATCCTCGACGTGCTCGACGTCCTGCACCGCGACCGCCTCGCCCGGCGCATCGCGTGACGACGGTCGGCCGGACGCACTTCAGGCCTGCCCGGTGTCGGACTCTGGTCCGGGTATCGCCCGGAGGGCGTCTTGGTACAGCGCGAGGAGGTCGTTGACGACCATTTCGCGGGCCAGGACGCCCGCAACGGTCAGGACGTCCTGCCAGGCGGCGGCGTCCAGATGGGCCTGGTCGTCGGCGTCGGGCGGCAACCCTTCCGCCACGGCGTCGTAGGCGGCTCCGAGTTCTCGCATCAGGTCCGCGGCCGCACCATCCCTCCCCGCCACGCACGCCACCCTTTCCGGGGTTGACGTGCATCCGGCCGGCGTCGTCCTTGGTGACCGCGCAGGCGTCGTAGCCGGCGACGACGCCGAGCGAGTGGAGGTCCTTGGCGACGTCGTAGTCGACCCGCGCCGCGGCTTCGCTCGGGTACGTGCCGATGTGGACGAAGACTCCGCCAGGAGCTGGCCGTGGTTCTCTCCCGTCCGCCTTCGCCGTGTGCGGAGGAACACGGCGAGGTGCGTGGGTTCGCTGCCACCACGCCGACCGTCGGTGCCCTGGCGCCGACGGTCAATCGGTGTCGTGCAGCGTGCGTGCCCTCGGGAGCCACCGGGTTGTGACCGGTGGGCAGGATCGCCCGCCCCGGTCGCCCGGAACCACCGGATGTGCACGACCGCAGCCCGCAACGGCCGCCGCCGCCACAGGGCCACGCCCCCGGCCGACAGCAACGTCAACGGCCACGCCTCACCCGGCGCCCGCGGCGCGAACCGCCCCCGGCCCGCTTCCCGTGCGCCACCCGTCATCCGCGGAACCCACATCGTTCTCGACGGCACCAGGGCCCCCGGCCGCACGGGTGCCGTCACCAACCGCCCCGGAACACACAGCTCTGTCACGGTGATACCGCATCGCCGCGATCCGGTGACGCCCGACGCACCGGCGGAGGAAGTCGAGGCCCTCGTCGATGTGGGTGATCGGGGTCTTCTCCGGCGACAGGCGCAAACCATCGGGGAGAGGACTCCGGCGATCTCCTCACGGAGGGCTTCCGCGTCGACCTCGGTGCGAGACAACCAGGCACCAGTCGTCCGCGCGCCACGGACCGGCCACCCGCGGCTCGCCCGTGGTGCGGGATGCCCAGTCGGGCGGAGGAGCACATGCTGGAACTGATGGACGAGATCGGATGGCTTCCGACCCGGGCGGTGCCCGTCGCCTACGTTCCGTGGTGCGCCGTCGATCATCGCCGTGTCCATCCGAGTGGAAGGATCAATGAGATGGCGAAGCCCGAAGCAGTGTTCATCTACATCGGGACCTATCCGGACGAGACCGCGGCGCGTGCCGACTACGACGTCGTGAAGGACCTGCACTCGCTCGGTGCCGTCGGCAGCTACGACGCGTCGGTGGTGACCAAGGACGACGGGAAGGTGCACGTCAACAAGGACGAGACGGCCACCCGACACGGCGCGTGGGGCGGCGCCGCGGCCGGTGCCCTCGTCGGCATCCTGTTCCCGCCGGCGATCATCGGCACCGCCGCCGTGGGGGCGGCGGTGGGCGGAGTGGGCGGCCACCTGTGGCGCGGCATGTCGCGAGCCGACGTGAAGGAGTTCGGGGAACTCATCGACGAGGGCGAGGCCGCCTTGGTCATCGTCGGCGAGAGCACGCTCCAGCAGGCGTTGGACAAGGCCGAGCTGAAGGCCGAGAAGCAGGTGGCCAAGGATCTCGACGTGAGCTCGAAGGACATCGACAAGGCCATCCGGGAAGCCGCCGGCGAAGTCTCCTGACACCCCCTCGCGCAGCCGGATCCGGCACGGCCGGACGGGCCCGAGCCGCCGCGCCTTCGATCGCGGCGGCTCGGCCCGGCCGCAGAGGAACCGGTGTCTCCGCCCCGAAACGGGTGGGACACGCATCCGTATCCCGATCGACCGGGGCCGCTCGGCCGACCGGCCCGGCAACACGGCACCGCCCCCGGTCCCGGACCGATCGCAGGCTGCCCGCCCTCCCCCACGCACACACGCCGCCCGGATCGACCTCCCCGACCCGGGCAACCCACACCGACAGCGCCCGAACCCGGCGAGGAAGCCGAACCTCGGACTATCACTCTCGGTGATGACCGGATCACTGCGGACCAGCGAACGGGGTCCAACATCTCGAACAGCGTGTCCCACAGCCGGCCCGTCGCCTCCTCGCGCACACCGGCCACCAACCGCGCCAACGTCATCACCCCGGGCAACAACACCCGGCGCTCGCGCAACCACACCACCGACGCGTCGAACAACGCCTTCGGACCGTCGCCAGTCGTCCACGCCCGCGCGTCCACCCACGCCCGCAACTCCGCCTGCACGTCGGAGAACTCGCAATATCCGAACGCCTCCCGAAGCTCCCACACGTGCTCGAAGCGAGTCTTCTCCCGCGTGCCGTACTCCTTCGACACCGACGGATCGGCAATCCCCAACTGCCCGGCCAGGTAGTCCACCACCGCGGGCGGGGCCTCACCCGGGTCCGTGAGGAAGACCCCCAAGTACCGCAGCGTCGTCAACTGGACCGCGAATCCGAGCCGGTTGTGAGCCCGCCGCTTGGCCTCCACCAACGCCCGGTCCGCGTCGTCGAGGAAGAAGAACCGCTCAAACTCCACGCGAGCCGAACTGCACGGATGACACTCCTGGCGCCGGCGCCGTCCAACTGCTCCTTGAGGCTGCGTTCGACGGCTTCCGCGCGGTCCGCGTGCCCGGTTTCCTTCCTGGATGGTGCCGCATTCGCGGCCTGGGTCAGGCGGAATCGTTGACGGTGCTCGCGGGCACTTCGATGCCCTCGCGCACGAGGTGCAGAAGGCGGCGGCCGTGCGTGGCGCCGCCCCCGGCGATGCACAAACCACCGGCTACGGCGAGCAGGTCGTCCGTCGTCACGCCGCGGCGAATGGCACCGGCGGCCTGAGCCCGCGTCAGGAGCGGCTCGGCTGCGGCTCGCAGACTGTGGTGCCAGCGATCGAACAGCTCGGTGCGTATTTCCGCCGCGTCGTGGGTGGCGGCCAGGGCCAGGGGTCGCTTGTCCGCGACGTGTTCCATGAAGGCACCGAGCCAAGTGAACAACGCCTCGGTGGGTGAGGTCGGCGCCTGGGCGAGTGCCGCGCCTTCTTCGCACAGCGCGGCGACCTCGTCCGCGTAGACCGTGGCGAGCAGCTCGCCGCGGGTGGGGAAGTGTCGGTACAGCGTGGCGTTGCCGACGCCCGCCCGCTTGGCGATGTCGTCGAGCGCCGCGTCGGGGCCGTGCGTGTCGAAGAGTTCCTTGGCCGCCGCCACCAGTCGCTGTGCGTTGCGTGTCGCGTCGGCCCGCGCACGCCGCGGCTTCCCCGCCGCCGGGTTTCCCGTGCCGACCATGGCGCACCACCCTGGTTCCGTTGTTAACCGGGGATTTCCCCGGTTAACCAACACTCAGAAAGCGGGGAACTCCCCGGTTATACCGAGCCCCTGGCACCCGGACCGTCTCACCGCACCGCGAGAGGAACGACCGTGGCACTGAACGCCGAAGACCGCGTCACCATCACCGACCTGATCGCCTTGCACGGACACTTGGTCGACGTGGGCGAACTTCAGCGCCTCGACGAGCTGTTCACCGCCGATGTCATCTACGACGTCACCGACCTGGGGGGAACCGCGCTCGAGGGACTCGACGGCATCCGTCAGGCCGCACACGCACTCGGCGCCGGCAATCCCGTCGCGCACCACGTCACCAACATCGTGCTGACGCCGATCTCCGACACGGAGGTGGTGGCCCGTTCCAAAGGCATCGGCGTCAACACCGACGGCACGTGCGGCAGCGCGACGTACGAGGACACCGTTGTCAGGACTGACAGCGGCTGGCGTATCAGCCACCGCAAGGTCCACGCACGCCGCGTGCCTTTGAACGGCCTGTGGGGCTAGGTTCTGTCCTGCGGGTCATGTGCGGAGCCAGATGATCAGGGCTGCGAAGATGACGGTGCCGTGGAAGACGTAGCCGCCGCGTTTGTGTGTTTTTGGGTTGGGTGAGAACGTTTCGTGGCCGCCTGGGTGGGGGCGATGGGTGCGCAGGTCGCGTAGCTGCGGGGCCGGCCTGACGGTCATCGGCCGCGGACCGACGCAGGGCCGTGTGCCCGGGACCGAAGCCGCCGTTCGGATCACAAAAGCGGCCCCTTCCGGTGAATACCGAACGCCTCGTGAGCGAGGTAGCCGTCGCAGGGGTACGGCATCTCGGCAAAGGCGAACCGGAACCCACGAGGAGATCGGCTATGTACGCAGCAGTCCGGCGGTATGAACAAGTGACCGATCCGGCCGAGGCGGCACGCGTCGTGAAGGAGGGGTTCGTGCCGCTCATGCGGCAGGTTCCCGGCTTCGTGGCCTACTACTGGATCGACGCCGGGAACGGAGTGATGGTCTCCACCAGCGTCTTCCGGGACCGGGCCGGTGCCGAGGAATCGATCTCGAGGGCGTCGGAGTTCGTGCGGGACAACCTGGCGTCACTGCTCCCCACTCCTCCCCAGGTCATGACCGGGGAGGTTGTGGTTTCCACGTAGTGGCGCAGGCGTGCACCTGGTTCGGAGCGCGCGTCGCAGCGTGATGAGAACGCCGGAGCGAGCAGTGACGCGCGAGAGATGTGGCCCCGGTGTACCGCCTCGACGGGGACACCCGGGCGGAATACGCCCGTATCGCCGACGAGTTCCGAGAGAGTCGCCGGCCGCAGCCAACCACCTCCCGGTCGGCGCCCAGCACTTCTCCATCACCCGAATCGGCGGATCTGCCCCGACGGGCCCGAGCCGCAGCGCCCGTCCGACGTGGACATGCACGAACCGGACGCAGATGCACCCGCCGATGGACGAACACTGCACGATCACCCACGAAGAGGAGTGAACCGCGCCCACCCGCAGCCGGGGAGGAATCCGTCCGCGGCGTGTGAAGGACCGTTCTTCGGGAAAGCCGAGTCGGCGGAGCGTCAGGGTCTCGCCGTCCCGGGCGAGGACGAGGTATCGCGCGATCCGGTCCGTGTGCAGGCGGACCGAGTCGTTGGGTTGCGGGTCCCAGGGCGGCATCTCGGCGGTGCACCGAGGGCGGTGGTAGGAGCCGGGGCGGTTGTCCCCGAGGAAGGAGCCGGCGCAACCGGCGCAGCATCGCAACGGTGCCCCGGTCATGGCGTCTCGTCCCACGTGAGGGAGCCGGCGAACTCGGCGAACCAGCGTTCGCCCTCGCCGACGTTGGTGACTCCCGCGTCGACCATGTCGCCGAGGGGGATCGCCGATCGCGTCGGAGTCACCGACGGCACCATCCGACTGTCCAGCCCGCCGGGCGGACCGACTCTCGTCCGCGTGGAGATCCCGTGCTCGCCGCCGACAACGACCGCACCGACACGGTGACTCCCGGCAACGGCGCCGAAACCGGGGCGCCCCCCTTGCGGGTGATCCTCGCCGAAGACGCCGTCCTGCTGCGCGCAGGCCTCGCGGAACTTCTCGAACGCTTCGGATTCCAGGTCACCGCGGTCCCCGACGGAGCAACCCTCAAGGACACCGTACGCAAGGACACACCGGACCTCGTGATCACCGACGTCCGCATGCCGCCCGCGTTTGCGCTGTCCGGCAGGGCCCGGCCTCGAAGATCCTGGCGGCGTTCGAGCCCTGCGTGTGTATGCCACCGCCGGCGCCCCGCGCGGGGCTCGCACCATCGCGCTGCGCGTCCGGGCCACGAGGCTTGTGCCCTGGCGGTGGCATCGGTCACTTCGCGGGGTGTTGGGCTCGGTGCCGGCGGTGCCGGTGGTGCTGGTGGGGTTGACGGGTTGGCGATGACGCAGGTGGGGGCATTGGTGATGGACCGTCCCACATGCATGTACACACGGTCGCCTCGTTGCGCGAAACCAGAGCATCTGAGCAAAGTGGACATTCTTCCCAGATCGCGTCGCGTTGACACGCGTGACCCGTTGCCGATTTTTCCGGAGTTCGTGTGCCGAAGCCCGTCCTGACGTCCCAGCCATCCGTCGCCCGTCGCGTACGGATTCCCGCGCTCCCGGGCCGGGAGGCCGCCCGCCGGCTGCCGACCCTGGCGGTGGTCGGCGTGCTCGCGCTGACCGTCGCCGCGTGTGGTCAGGGTGACGGCGTGGGGCCTGCCCAGAGCGGCAGGGCAGCGTCGGTACCCGTGGATCCGCCCACGACGGCCGCCACGAACCCGGCTCCGGCCGACCCCGGGGCACGGGGCACGGCCCCGACCGGCCCGGCCGGGACGACCGTCCCCGGCCGTCGGGCGCGCAGTCGTCAGCGCCGGCGCCCTCGACGCCGTATCCCTCCACCCCACCGCCGACGACTCCCGCGTCGAGGGCCCCCGGCGCGCCTTCGTCGGCCGCGACGCCCGGCGGCCCCGACCAGGCCGCACCGGCCGGCCCGCCTGCGCCGGCGGCGACCCAGGCTGCGGCCATACCCCCGCCACGCGTGCCCATGGGCATCGTACGGAGCACCACCGACCCCGGTGACCGCACGGTGGCGCTCACCTTCGACGACGGCCCCGACCCGCGGTGGACACCGCAAGTGCTCGCGCTGCTCGACGAGTACGACGTCAAGGCCACCTTCTGCATGGTCGGCCCCAACGCCCGGCGCCACCCCGACCTGGTGCGCCGTGTGGTCGACGCCGGCCATCGACTGTGCGACCACTCGGTCACGCACGACGAGAAGATCGACAAGCGATCGGCCCCGCAGATCGAGCACGAGATCGTCCCCGCGCGCGACGCGATCGCCCAGGCCGCCCCGGGCCACGACGTCGACTGGTTCCGCGCGCCCGGCGGCGCGTGGTCTCCGACCGTGCGCCAGGTGTCGGCCGCGTACGGCTTGAAGCCCCTCGGCTGGTCGGTCGACACCCGCGACTGGGAGAAGCCCGGCGTCGACACGATCCTCGACAACGTGCGCCGTGAGCTGCGCCCCGGCGGCGTGATCCTCATGCACGATGCGGGCGGCGACCGCACCCAGAGCGTCGACGCGCTCGCGCGGCTTCTGCCATGGCTGAAGGACCGGGGCTACCGATTCGCGTTCCCGGCCTGAAACGACCGACCCCGGCATTCCAGTGCAGGTGTTGCACTGGGCGCCGATTCGGTGGTCCTTCGCGTCGCGAAGGCAGGACAAGTGCGTTGTGGCTCGTCCAGGACCGTGGCCGCGACTGGCACGGCGTTCGGCTGCGGTTGTGCGCCGTGCGTCGCAGGCGCGGGTCCGCTTCGGTCGGTTACGAGCTCGGGTTGTTCAGCAGCGTCTGTGGCCGGACCGGGGCGCTCGTCGCGGGCTTCGTCCGACCGTGTCGGATTCGGCACGGAGGCGGTTCAGGGCCCACGTGATGTCGTCGAGGAGTTGGCCCACGACCGCCGCGTCGGTCCGGGGGTGCAGAATGCAGACCCGGACGACGACGCCGTAGCCGGGGAGTTGCGTGGTGGCCAGGTAAGCGTTCTTGCGGGAGCAGATCAGTGCACACAGGCGAGCGTTGAGCCGCGCTTCATCGGCGCCTTCGTGTTCGGGGAGCAATCGGAAGTTGACCACCGGCAACACGAGTGGATGCGGCTGAATCACTTCTATGCCGGGTAGTCGCGCCGCGCGGGCGGAGAAGTCCGCTGCGAGGTCCATCGCCGTGTCCAACGCCCGCTCGAACGCGTGGATGCCGTGCATTTTCAAAGGCAACCATGCGGTGACACCGCGTACTTCCCGCGAGAGTTCCGGTCCCAATCCGCAGAAGTCCACGAGTTCGTCGTCGGTCGTCAGGCCCGGCAGGTAGGCGGCGTCCGACACTCGAAAGGCGTCACCGAGTCGTCGTTGATCGCGTACGAGCAGGGCCGAGTTTCCGTGCGGCAGGAACAGCGACTTGTGCCCGTCCACGGCGATCGAATCGGCGTTCTCGATGCCGGCGAGCGCCGCCCGGCCGCGCTCGGTGATGTGGAAGAACCCACCGAAACAGGCGTCCACGTGCAGCCAGATGTCGTGGGCTCGGCAGTATTCGGCGAGCAGGGGCAGGTTGTCGACGGCGCCGGAATTGGTGGTGCCCGCCGTGGCGATCACGCAGGTCGGGCGATGCCCGAGCGCGCGGTCGGCCTCGATGTGGGCGATCAGCGCGTCCGTGTCCATCGCGTAGGCCGGCGTCGTCGGAATCACGCGGACCGCCGACGCGGGGAATCCCGCCATCCGGGCGGCCTTCGTAATCGAGAAGTGCCCCTCGGCCGAGACGTAGAGTACCGGTTCGCCGCCTGCGGGCCGTGCTCTTTCGTCGTGCTCGCGTGCGCAGACGACCGCCATGAAGTTGGCGATGGAACCGCCGGTCGTCAGGTACCCGAAGGAGCCCTCGCCGTAGCCGAGCATGGAACAGAACCAGCGGATCACGTTGCGTTCGATCTGCTGGAACCCGGGCGCCGCGATCCATACGCCCGCGAAGCGGTTCACCGAACGTGCGACGAAGTCGGCTACCGCGCTCTGGAACAGGCCACCAGAGGGAACGTGCGCCATGAATCCGGGGTGCGGATGCATGGTGCCGTTCGCCATCGCAGGTCCGAAGATCTCACCGAGCAGCACCTCCACGCTCGTGCCGTTGGTGGGGACCACGTCCTCACGCAGCTCCTTCGCCGCCCGTATGCCGTCCTCGTATGCCGCTGGATCGAGCGAGTCGTCGACGTAAGAGGCCGGATGGACACCGGACGCCAAGCCTTCCCGGAATCCCAGCACGTGGGCCGACGCCAACTCGATCAGCCGGCGCGACTGGGCGGCCGACAGGTTCAGGTCCGGGCCCGAAGGCTCGTCGTCGGAGCGGGTGCCGAGCTGGTCCACCATGGTGGTTCCTTGCCTTCGTCGGGAGCGCGGGTGGCACCGGTGGCCACGTGGGGCCGATCCACGCGGCGGTGACGGCGATCGTCGATGCGGGGCGGCGGCTCACAGGTCGTCGAGCGCGACCGCTTCCGAGGCCCGCATTCGTCGCGCGAACCGATGAGCGATCTCCTCGGGTTCGACGTCCCGGCCAAGATTTTCGAACAGGTCGTCGAGCACCTTGCGGCCGCGATCGTGCGCGGCGATCACCTCGTCATAGGGGACGCTGGAGAACGCGATGGCTCCGTAGAGCGGCGCGAAGTAGTCCGGATGTGCCTTGTGCACCAACTCCTCGACCCGGTCGCGACGGCGCAGGTCGGCGTGCTCGACCGGCTCGGACAGTCGCGCCAAGTGGGCCCGGGACAGATCGGTGATCGCATGGCACGGCCCCAGGCGGGCGGCGGTGAACTCCGCCACGGCTTGCGGAACGAAGTCGTGGCGGGCGCGAAGGCGATCGAGAATGTCGAAGAAGACATGTACGTCCTCGAAGCCGCAGTTGATTCCCTGCCCGTAGAACGGGACCATCGTGTGCGCGGCATCGCCGATCAGTACCGCACGGCCGTGGTGGTAGCGGCTCGCCTTGACAATCCGTAGCGAGGCCCGCGGCCGCGCGAGGAACTCGTCGGTCAGGTGAGGCAACAACGGGAACGCGTCGGGGAACCTTGTCCGGAAAAAGGTCTCCACGTCCACAGCGCGAGTGAGGGTGTCGAAACTCGGCTCGACCGGATCGGCGGCGGAGACCGGCAGGAACAGTGTCACCGAGTACGACCGGTCCCGGTTCGGCTGGGCCAGCAGCATGCTGCCACCTCGCGGCCACACGTGCAGGCCCCGCGGTTCGCCCCCCGACCGGGAGGATCCGCCCAAGCGATCCTGCCCGTGCTCGCCCGGTGGGATCCGCAACTCGACGTAGCCGTGCTCGATGAACTCCTGACGGATGTCGAGCCGGCTTCCTCCTCGGGACATCTCGTGGCGGACCACGCTGCTCGCGCCATCGCACCCGACCACCAGGTCCGCCTCCCGGGTAAGCAGGCCGTCGCTGTTCGCGATGAACACCGCTCGCCCGGTATGCGCGTCCACGCGTACGCACTCGTGCTCGAAGTGGATCCTGACACCCGCACGCTCGGCCTCGTCCAGCATCGTGCGGTGCAACACCGACCGGGAAATCGACAACAGGTGCTGCTCAGGGTCCTTTCCATATGGCTGCGCCGTGCGCGTTCCGTCGGAGTGGTGCACGACTCTGTGGGTGCACGCAACCCCGGCACTCCACAGCCGGTTCCGAAGTTCGGGTTCCAGCGTGCCGGCGCCACGAAGGGTCAGGGTCAAGTTGAAGGAGTACGAGTGGCCGCGGGAGGAATCGGCCTCTCGGGGGTCCGGCGCGCGCTCGTAAACGTCCACCTCGAAGCCACGCTCTCGCAGCCGTTTGGCCATCAGACATCCGACCGGCCCACCACCGACGACTATTGCCTTCACTGCGTTCCTTCAGGTGTGCGCCGTCCCCATGAGACGGCAGTCCCGTCGCGAAGCGCGCTCGACGTGCTGTGCGCGGCGTGGCGAGGCTCTACGAGCGTGGAGACCCGGGCGCTCCCGACGGACCAACCGGAACCACATCGTCCGATTAGCCGCGACGCCCCGCTATCCACTTTGCGAAATCGGCGATCGCAGCGCTTGCCGAATACTCGTCCTTGCTGTCGCGAAAAAGGCCCGGGATGCCGCGACGGGCTCGATACCATCGCGCCGTCGCCCAGGGCGATCTCATGGCTCGCGGGGTGGGTCCCGATGCGGCGTGCTCGGGTGAGGGCACGGTCCGTCGACCCGATCATCGACTACGAAAATCTTGCGGGAGTCGAACTCTCTTCAGTCCGGGGTGGCTCTCCCGGACGGGACTGGAGTGCGTGATCGCGCGGTCTCGGACGCCCCTTGTCACGGCGGCGGGGCCTGGCATGCCGTGCCCGGCTCGGGGGCGAGCCGGGCGGTCGTCCTCGGCGGGCGTGTCGGGGCTGTCGGGTGCTCCCCGGGTGCAGGAGCAGGGAGGCCACGAACTGCACGGCGGTGACGGCGATGAGTGTGGTGAAGACCGGTGCCCACGAGCCGGTCCTGTCGTGGAGGGCCGCGAAGAGGACCTGAGCGAGTGCCGCGACGGGGAACGAGGTCGCGAACACCATTGCCGAGAGTCGACCGGCGGAGGCGGGATCCGGCGCGATCCGTACTACCAGGACCAGCGCAAGCGGAAATGCGCCGCCGAGCGTGAGCCCCAGGAGGACGGTCGTCGGCCAGGGCGCGGCATCCGGGGCGAAGGCCAGGAGGACCATGCCCACCATCGCACCGCCCACGGTGGACGCGAGCACGGGTCGGTGGTCGCGGATACGGTCCGCCAGCATCGGGATGGCGACACCCGAGACGATCCCGGCGATTCCGAACGCCGCGAGGAGGAACCCCGCGCGATCGGGTGTCCAACCGCGTTCGATGAAGGCGGGAGCGAGCCAGCCGACGATCCCGTAGTACGCGGTCGTCTGCATCATCAGAAACGCGGAGAGCCCCCAGGCGATCGGTCGCCTCCACGGAGACTGTCCGGCGCGGCGCCGTGGCGCGGGTTCGACAACGCGCGACGCTCGGGCGTGGTACAGCACCGGAAGCCACGCGAGGAGCCCGACCGCGGCGGGGACCGCGGACGCGAGCAGGGCCACACGCCATGAGCCGAAGTCGACGGATATCGGGACGGACACGGCGCCGGCGGCCGAGGCTCCTATGCCCAAGCCGGCGCTGTACAGGCCGGTGACGGCTCCGGCGCGGTGCGGAAAATAGGTCTTGACCACGCCCGGCAGGGCCGTACCGAGGACCGCGATGGCAATGCCGACCAAAAGCGTGCCGGCGAACAGCGCCACCACGGAAGCGTGAGCCACGCGCAATCCCAGGCCGGCGAGGAGAACCGTGATGGCGGCGGCGATCGTGGCCTCGTATCCGCGGCGCGTCGCCATGCGGTGCGCCGCGGGGGCAAACAGCCCCATTGCGACGACGGGTATCGCTATCAGGGCTCCTGCGGCCGCGTTCGAAAGGCGGAGATCCCCGCGGATCTCGGCGAGGAGAGGCGGGACGGCCGTGATCGCCGCACGCAGGTTGAGCGAGACCAGGAGCAGGCCCACCAGGACCGCGACCGGCGCGGATTCGGAACGTGCGGTGTCCGGCGGTTTCGCCCCGGTCGGAGCGGGGGCCGCCGGAAGGACGGCATGCGGGATCGGCTCCTCCTCGTCGACTGTGAAACGGCTCCGTCCGCGGCCGGCGGTCGTGTTCGGCTCGTGCTCGCGCCGGAGCCCGGCGGCGGCGCCACGGCGACACGGTTTGGTCACCCGTTACGCGAGGTGCCGGCGCGATGCAGCGGAGAGTTGACACGTGACGCGCTGCCGCCGTGTGTGTCCGCCCACGAGACCAGGGCCGCGTGACAGGCGTGGTCCAGGTGTCGCAGTTCGGACACGTCCAGATGGATCGCCCGATCCTGGGGAAGCGCCTCCAGGGTCGCCAGGATCCGGGGCAGCCGCAGGAAGGTGGCGTTCCCGACCATACGGACTCGAATGTCGTGCTCCGTCTCGATCACGTCGATGCGCACCGCGGACGTTTCCCACGCCGACTTCGCCACCGCGAGCAGCAGCCCGAGGACGACTCCCTCAAGCAGGTTGGTGACCACGATCGCGCCCGCGGTGGCCACCAGTACGCCCGCTTCCGCCCGATCCCGCCGCCACCAGCGCAGGCACTCGGCCGGTGCCAGCAGCTTCCAACCGGCGTGCACGAGCACTCCGGCCAACGCCGCCAACGGGATCGCCCCCAGCGCGGACGGGACCAGGGCGGCGAACAGCAACAGCCACAGCCCGTGCAGGATGCGGGACGCCTTGGTCCGCGCGCCCGCCTGCACGTTGGCGGCGCTGCGGACCACGACCGCGGTCATGGGCAGGGCACCCAGGATCCCGCAGCACACGTTGCCGACGCCCTGCGCCATCAGTTCCTTGTCGTACTTCGTGCGTGCTCCCTTGTGCATCCGGTCCACGGCGGCGGCGCTGAACAGGCTCTCGGCCGAGGCGATGAGCGCGAACGCTGCCGCCGTGCCCAGCACTTCGACCTCGGCAACGCGGGAGAACGCGTTCGTGTCGGGCGGCTGGATCGCGTTGAACAGTCCCTCGACGTGTACATGGGACACCGGAGCGTCGAGGAGCGCCGCGGCGGCGGTGGCCAGGCCGACGGCGGCAAGCGGCGCGGGTATCGTCCGGATCCGGCGCGGCAGACGCGGCCACAGCAGCAGCGTCACGATCACGCCCGCGCCCAGTGCGCACGCGGTCAGGGCACGTCGATCGCCGGCGACGTCGCCGACGAGCCCGGGCAAGCCGGCCAGGTTGGCCGCCGCGTCGCCGCGCGGAGCGGCGCCCAGCAGCGCGTAGGTCTGGCTCGCCATCAGGACGAGTCCGATGCCGGCGAGCATGCCCTGGACGACCGACGAGGAGATGGCACGAAACCACGCCCCGATCCCGCCGGCGCCCATGAGGATCTGGAGCACGCCCGCGACCAGCACGATCACGCCGAGGGTGGCGAGACCGTAGGCGCGGACCGCCTCGTACACGAGGACGGTGAGTCCGGCGGCGGGCCCGCTGACCTGCAACCGACTACCGGGCAGGGCGCCGACGACCAGGCCTCCCACGATGCCGGTGACGAGGCCGAGTTCGGCGGGTACCCCGGAGGCGACGGCGACGCCGATACACAGGGGGAGGGCGACGAGAAAGACGACGAGCGAAGCGGTGAAGTCGGGTCGGGTGATGCGAGGGCGGCCAAAGATCAGGTCGCGCGGCATGACAGGGGTTCCATATCCGGTAAGTGCGGCGGTGTGGCAGAAGCCGCGTCGTGCGGGAGGTCGAGTGTTCGAAGGCGGGTCACGGGCGGGGTGACAGGAGGGTCACAGGGGGCGGAACGCCCGTTCGCGTGCGGAGTACGTCCGCACCGTGCCGGTGTCGATCTCGTAGAACCAGCCATGCAAGCGCAGTCGGCCGGCCCGGACGCGGGTCGCGACGAACGGGTACTCCGCCAGCCGTTCGAGTTGGGCGACCACGTGCTCGTGGATCGCGGCGGACACGCTGCCGGCGGCCTCGCCCGATGTCGTCTTCCCCGCGTTCGGCCGCGGTTGGGCCAGTCGGAGCCAGTCCCGCACGGCGGGCATGGCACTGAGGTCCTGGTCGGTCACGACGGCCGTGACGGCCGCGCAGTGGGAGTGGCCGCAGACCACGATGTCGGGGACTTCCAGGACGGTGACGGCGTACTCGATCGTGGCGGCGACGCCGCACGGGCGCCGCAGGCCGTGTGGTGGAACGATGTTTCCGGCGTTACGAATCTCGAAGAGTTCTCCGGGCTGAGCCCCGGTGAGCAGGGCGGGTACGACTCGGGAATCGGAACAGGTGATGAACAGTCCCTGTGGTTTTTGCCCTTCGGCGAGGGCGGCGAAGTCTCCGGACCGATCGGAGACGATCTCGCGATAGTCACGGGCGTGTCGGATCAGCGACTGCACGGCACGTGCCTCCTGGGGCATCGAGGTGTCGGCGTTGTCGTCGGCGGGCCCGAATCCCGGCTTCGGGCGCGCAGCGAGCCGGCCCGCACGCTGCGCGCGGGTCGGCTGTCGGTGCTGTGTGGGGAGCGGATCGAGTCGACGCCGGGGATCGCCGTCTGGTGCGGCCCCCTACGGGTGACTGCATCAGCATCCGGGTGGCCGGCCAAGGTTGTGGCGGTTAACCGAGCATGATGAACGCACCGGTAGGTCCGGGGAACGCGGGGCGTGCAGATCCCGTCCTTGACTACGCAGGTCGCGCGAGCGAGCGACCCCGGTGGTACGACAGCGATGTGGATGAGAGACCCGATGGAGGGCCTGTGGTGCGACGAGGACTTCGCCGACTGGTACCCGCGCGACGGGCGCCCGAGCCTCTCGCCCGCTCAGCCGGCCACCGTCTGTGCGCCCAACCCGCGACGGCCGGGTCGAGCATCCTCGATCCTCGAAAGGACACGAGCCGCGAAGCCCCACCGCGGTGTTGGAACTCCGGCCACCTCGGGGCTCGGTACGCGAGGACCGGGTCGGTGAGCGCGGTGGGGCTTCGCGCGGCCGGGCGTGATTACCGGTAGACGCGAACGTAGTCGGCGGCGAACGTGAGCGGATCGTCGTCGCTCGGCGCGGGGTGGTACTCACCGGCACAGACCGACAGGTTCAGGATGAGGTAAGCCGACCACGACGTCCCCACGCCGGTGTCGTCCGCGAAGACCTTGACGCCGTTGACGTACCAATCGACCGACCGCGCGCCGTACTTCGTGCCGATGGTCACCCACTCGCCGGGAGATATCGCGAGCGCGTCGGTGTGGTACCGCTGACTCGGCCGGACGTGGTTGGTCAGCTCCAGCAGGTTCGGGTTGTCGGGGTGGTACTCGAACGAGTCGATCTCGTTGCCGCCGTCTTGCCACGTCCACAATGCGGGCCAGGCCCCGTCACCGGAGGGCATCCGCACTCGTGTCTCGACGTAGTCGCCGGTCCGCACTCGAAAGCCCTCCGCGGAACCCTCGGTGGTGAGCAGCCCGGTGGACCATGCCCGCTTGCCGTTCTCCAGGTCGTGCGCCCCGGGGCGTGCGGTGAACGTGGCGATCCCGCCTTCCACGTTCACGTTCGAGCGGTCCAGCCAGTCGAGCTTGTTGTCGTCGGGGTTGTGGTCGCCGTATCGGTAGGCGCTGCTCCGGTCGCCGACCCAACGCGTCTCCGAGCTGATCGGCGCATCGAACTCCTCGGCCCACAAAGGCGCTTGACCGACCTTGACGGGGTCTTTCGCGGAGGTGGCGGCATCGGCCTGAGCCGCTGTTCCGCTCGTGACGAGGGCGATCAGGACCGACAATGCGATCCGGCCGGATTTCGACACTTGGGGCTCCTTCGTATCGTGTGGCTTGAACTCTGGCTTCCACGGGTTGCGTGTCGTCGCAACGCCGCCGGACTGTGGGGCCATCGACTGCGGCGCCGGCTCGCGTGGGTTCGCGGCCCCGGGCATTGCTGCCCGGGGCCGCAAACCGCTTGTCCGAGGGGGTTTGTCAGAGCCGGACTGTCAGAGCCGGCTGGATTGTCGGAGACCTGGTGTTCAGGACGCGTTGCCCACCGGCAGCGGGAGAGTGGCGGTGGTCGCGGTGACGGTGTCCGTCACCGTGGTCTTGACCGTGCCGACCGTGCCCTCGAGGGCGGGCCGGGTCTGCTCGACGTTCTTGCCGAGGCTGTCGGCGCTCTGGACATCGCCAACGGACGGCAGGTCCGCCGTACGCGGGGCGGGCAGCGTGCGCACGGTGCCGGGCAGCGTCAGCGGGGCCGAGGGCAGCCCCGACGGCAGGTCGGCGGGCAGGTCGGCGGGCACACTCGACGACAGCTCCGCAGGGACACCGGCGGGCAATTCGGCCGGCACACCCGACGGCAGCTCGGCCGGCACACCGGCAGGCAACTCGGCAGGGACGCCGTCAGGCAGAACCGGTGCCGCGAGCGCGGTCTTCACGGCATGGGTGACCTGGGCGGCGTCGATGTCGGTGACCTGGTCGAGGTCGGCCGGAACGCCAGGAACGGTGGGAACGGCGGGGGCGGCCGGAACGCCCGGAACGGCGGGAACGGCGAGAGCAGCCGGAACGCCCGGAACGCCGGGAAGAGTCGAAGCCGCTGCGGCTGCCGTCGGCAGCGACGGCAGGAACGGGACGGTGGCCGCCCCGGCCGTGGTCTGCCCCAGAGCCGCGAGACCGACGGCGACACCGGCGAGAACGAAACCGCGGCGAACAATATTGCGCATGAGTGAGAACTCCCTGATGGGGTGGGTCGATCGATGGGGTGTTGCTGCGAACCGCGGATGCCGACACGGGCGTCCGGGCGCGGATCCGCTCGGATCGAGCCCGCACATGGGCTACGACCGGGCGGAAATCGGAGGGGTCACCCGATCGAGGCCGGGCCACGGGTGCCAACGGCACCGGCGACGGCATCGATCACAGGGTGAGCCGGCTCGGACCGATCACGGTCGAGCGGGGGAGAATCGCGTCAGGCGGGAGAGACCGAGACCTTTTCGGGCCGGTCGACCGGCTGGGCGACGGGAGCGCCCAAACCCTGCGCGGGTACAAGGCGTGCCGGAGCGACGGGTGTGGCCGGCACCGGAGTGCCCGCGGCGTCGCCACCGCGATGCGCGGAGCCGACGACCGCGTCGTCGGGCGCCACCGACCCGTGCGGCGACTGCCGGCGGGGCGAATCCGTGTCATGCGGGACGAGCGCCGTCGCGCCGCGCTCGGCGTCGGCGCGGCCGGCCATCGAAAACTCGTGGCCGAGCGCGGACGGATCAGCCGAAGAGGCCGACGGGTGCGTCGGCGACACAACGGTCGCGGGGGTCGTCGTGAGCCCGATCGACGACGTGGCGATCTCGCTCGACGGCGGCGCGAACGCCGCGTCGTCCGACCAAGCGGGATACGGTTCGACCGTCTCGCCGCGCGGGTCGGTCGGCTTCGCAGGCAGGACCTCGGGCAGATCATCGGCGAGGTCGTGCAACGGCGGGCGAATCACCGTTTCCCGCAACTGCTCCGTGACGCGATCGGCGTAGCGCGTCACGGTCTTCGGCGACGCAATGCCGGTCTTGCCGGGCGTGCCCTGCGGCAACACAACGGCGACAGCCGGCTTCTTCGGCGACACCACGGCGGTCTTGCCGGGCGTGACCTTCGGCAACGCGTCGGCGACGCGTCCCGCGACAGGGTCGGTCGGGTTGTCGATCCGGGCGACCGTATCGGTGACCGTGTCGACCGGTACCTCTGCGGCCCGCGCCTGGTCCGACAGCGCCCACCCGAGCAACACCATGCCTGCCGCGAACAGCAGCACGAGCACCGCACGCCGCGCGGCCGACGTGCTCGAAAGCACGCGGCAGGGCATGGCGAATGCGGTACACAGCAAGGGAGTTGGCCTCTTTCGGAACGCGATAAACGGGGCGTGGCCGGGGCGACACGCAGAGCATGGCACAAAGGTCGGGGGGCACCGCAACCCCACTGCCCGATGCCGGATTGTTTACGCAAGTCCGAGCACTTCCACGGCAGTTTGCCCGAATCGGCGCTCTCGTCGATATTTTCCGGAACTTCCCATCGGTCATCCCGAATACGCGGGGCGTCGCCGCAGATCTCACATGACGTCCCCATGGCAGGTAACCTTTCGAACGGCGATCCCTACACTCGGACTTCGCCGCGCTCGGCGCCGCGTTCGCCATCGAATCGCACGTCGGTCGTCGTGGACCCACGTCCCATCCCGTCCGTCATGCCGCCGGAACGCTACTCGGCGGCGCACCTCAGCCGAGCCGGCCGCCGCGCTGGACCACAGCGTGCGCGGCGAGGACGTCTGCGTTTGAAAGCCCGCCCGGGTGAGCAACCTCGTCAAGTGGTTGTACCAGTCGATCCACTCGGCGGTGGCGAGTTCCACGGCGGCCGGGGTGTGCCACGGGCCGCGGGGTCTGATCAATTCCGTCTTGTGGCGGCCGATGGTGGATTCCATCAGGGCACTGTCAAGGGCGTCGCCGACGGTGCCGATGGATCCGGCAGTGCCCTCGCGCGCCAGGTGGGCGGCGGGGCGGGACGAGGTGTATTGCGACCCGGCGTCGCAGTGGTGGATCAACTCCCCCTGCAGGACGGGTTGTTGCGTCCGGTCGCGTCGCCACAGGCCCCATCTCGGACGCCGAGAGTACGAGGTCGGTGCGTTTGTTGGTGGCGGCCGACCAACCGACGACGCGGCGCGAGAAGGTGTCCACGACGAACGCGACGTAGACGGTGCCGGCCCACGCGGCGACATGTGTGAAGTTCGCCGGCCACACGCGGTTCGGCGCCGACGCAACGAAATCGCGTCACAACAGGTCCGGCGCCCGCGTGGCGCTCGGGTCGGCCTCGGTCGTGCGGACCTTCCCGCCGCGGACCGCGCCGGAAAGCCCGGCGTCCTTCATCAACCGGGCGACGGTGCATCGGGCGACGTCGGTGCCGGGAGTTGGGCGCGGCGTGGTTCGGCGTGCGGCGAGCCCGGGACGCCGGTGAGACGGTCGCTGCGATCTGGTCCGGGTCTACCCGACGTGATGCAGCCAGGGATTGTAGACGGCCACGCGGTCTTCGGCAGCTCCCATGCCGGATCGTTCGACGCGCGCATGGGTGGCACGGACGCGGAGAATGAAGCAAGGATCCGTTGCCAGGAGCAGCACGCCCTCTGCCCTGCTGAGCAGCGGTGGCTCCTTCGCGAAGGTGGTGGCGATGCCAACGTGGCGATTGCGGGACTTCCGCGACGACGACCTGGACCGCGCCATCCAGATCTGGGACCAGAACCAGCAAGCGGACGAGGCGCCTGCCGTTTTCCCCGTGTCGGAGGTCGTGACCGCAGCCATGGCCGGAGGACCGGCCATGGTGGCGGTGGTCGGCGACGAGCTGGTGGGCGTCGCCGTGGCGCAGGCTTATGGCGAGCGGGGCTGGATCACCGTGGTGGCCCTGGCCGCGACGTGGCGCAACCGCGGCATCGGGAGCTCCTTGATCGCCGAGCTTGAGCGCCGCCTGCGGTCACAGGGGGTCCGCCGGATCGGCGCGCTCCTCACACCGGGGGCGACGGGAACCGCAGCCTTGGAGAACTCCGGCTACCGCTCCCGGGCCGGGCTCGTCTTCTACGAGAAGGTGGAGCACCTCGGCGCGAGCGACGCCGGCCTCCTCGCGGAACTCGGGGGAAGGATGCTTCCCGGGGGTCTGTGGGACAGCCTCGCGGGAATGGAACGGGAGAAGGAAGCCATCGAGCGGCGGATCGTGCTGCCTCTGGCCCAGCCCGTACTGGCCGAGCATTACGGAGTGAGGCCGCCCAAGGCGGTCATCCTCTTCGGGCCGCCTGGCACCGGCAAGACCAGCTTCGCCCAAGCGGTCGCCTCGCGGCTGCAGTGGCCATTCGTGGAGCTCTTCCCCTCCCGGCTTGCGTCATCCCAGGAGGGAGGACTGGCGGCCTCGCTGCGGGAGGCATTCACCGAGTTGGCCGAGCTGGAGACGGTGGTGCTCTTCATCGACGAGGTCGAGGAGATTGCCTCCATCCGGTCCGGTACGGCTGTCGATCCCAGTCACGGAGTCACCAACGAGTTGCTCAAGCTGATCCCCGGATTCCGCGACCACGACGACCGCCTCCTGATCTGCGCCACGAACTCCGTCCGCTCCCTCGACCCGGCGTTCCTTCGGCCCGGTCGTTTCGACTACGTCATCCCCGTCGGCCCGCCGGATCCGGAGGCCCGTTCGGCGGTCTGGCGGCGCTACCTCGGGCCCGCCGCCGTCCATGTCGACTTGCACCGTTTGGTGGAGGCAAGCGCAATGTTCACGCCGGCCGATATCGAGTTCGCCGCTCGCAAGGGTGCCCAAACCGCCTTCGAACGCGAAGTCGCCGAGGGGAAAGGCATCCCGATCGGCACGGAGGACTACCTGCAGGCCATCGCCCAGACCCGTCCCACACTCACCGACCAGGCACTGAAGGACTTCGCCGAGGACACCGAGGAGTACGTGCGTATGTGACATCGAGGCACACGCCGCAGACCCGACAGGATGCTTTCACCGTCGGTCGCCCGGCGGCATCGTCCCCTCGGATCGCAAACGGGCACCGAGCGCACCGACCGCGACGACCGCGACGACCGCGGCCGAGCGCGAGGAGATCTCGCGGAGCCTGGCGCGGGACGAGCCCTTTCGGGCGATCGCGACCCGGTTGAAGCGGGCCCGTCGATGATCGATCGTGAGGTGGGACGGCACGGCGGGCGCGCCCGGTACCGCGCCGCAGCCGCCGACGAGAGGACCCGGGCCAATGCCTGACGCCCCAAATCCTGTCTGCTGCAACGGAATTCGGCTCTGCGGGACGTCGTCGCCGTCAAGCTCGCCGAGGACTGGTCACCGCAGCAGATCTCGGGATGGCTCGCCCGGGAGCACGGACGCGACAGCGGGATGTACGTCTCCCACGAGACCATCCATCGCAGTCTGTTCCTCCAGGCCCGAGGCGTCCACACCGCAGCACCCCACCCCCGGCGCCGTCGTCCCCGACAGTTCCCGCCACGACCGCACGTGGGACACAACCCTCCCCACCACCGCGGCGTCACCACCGCCGCAGCCTCACCCGCAAAGCGCCCACGACACGCGGCGCAGTGTTCGCCCGGGGCGCCGCCATGCCTGAAGCGGCGTCATCCGGGTGCGTTCGAGGATGTGCCGGGTGTTGCGCTCGTCGACCCACTCACGGAGCAGGTCGACGAATGCCTCGAAGGTCAGCGGCGGGTCCTGGTCGCCGACACGGCGGCGGTGATCGAGTCGGGGCGCTTGGGTGTAGCGGGGCAGGTCGGCGAAGAAGCGGGTCATGCCGGTGCGGTTCAGCCGCTCGATACCGCCCTTGTGGCGGGCGCTGCGCACCCGGTTCACCGGCACACCCAGGAGCCCGAAAGCCCGTTGGACGGTCTTGGACATGAAGTCGGCGCCGCCGTCGATGCGCACGAGGTGCGGTAGTCCGCCGGCCGGTCCGTAGGGGGCTTCTCGCAGCACCGATGTGCGTACGGCGGCCAGGACCGATCCGCGGTGCGCGGAGCCGGCGCTGACCGGCCGGCCCATCACGTAGCCGGTGCCGCGGTCCTCGAACCACGTCACCCACACCCGCGAGGTGGGGTTGTCGGGCATCGCCACCACCAGCGGGGCCTGCTTGTGGTCGCCCTCCCATACCTGGTTACGGGCCACCGCGGGCCGTTTGAAGGCCGGATCGAAGCCGCGGGCGGCCGGAATTCCCTTGCGCAGGCCCGCCATGAAGCCCGGATCGGGGTCACGATGGCGTCGTGCAGTGTGGTCGGCCCCACCGGCTCCTCCCCCGCTGCCAGGGCGGTCCGTGCCAGGTGCTCGTGGGCGCGTTTGACGTTGCCCTGGTATTCGGCGAGGACATCGATGATCTCGTCGGTGATCCGGAACCGCTGCGCTCGGGTTTCTCCGGGGAACCGGTCCGCTCGGCCTGGGCCGGCCGGCGCCATACCGTGCGCACATTCACATCCACCGACTCGGCGACCAGCCGCACGTGATCGGTGGTCAACTCCCCTGCCTGGCGCAGCCGCAGGAGTTGACCGACCCCGGCGGGCCACAGCTCATCCCGGTGCCGGCCCAGGCCCTGCGTCGAGGTGTCCTGTGGTGTGGCTTGCGGGCCGGGTCGCTGTGGGTGCGCACTCCCGGGCCGGTGCCCTGGAAGTCGACACCGTCGAGATAGACCATGGAGTTGACCGTGGCCAGGTCCGCGGCCGCCTTCTCGACAGCGGACAAGACCTCGGTCGGCAGGCCCGCGGCGACCTCCTCGAGGCTGGGCAGCCATTCCCAGGACCAGTCACTCACCGGCGATCTCGCGGTGCGCCTCGGCGCGGAGTCGGGCGATCTCGGTGCCCGCGTCCCGGATCTCCTCGGGATCGTTCGACCGGGCCACGACGCGCTCCAACTCCCGCAGGCGTCGAGCGAGGGCGGGGCGGCGCTCGATCGCCACGAATACGGCCCATTTGCGCAGGAAGAGCCGTACCGCGTTCGGCTGGAGGTTCTCGGCGACCCAGTCCAGCGCCTCGTCCTCCTCCTGCTGGAACTCGGGCAGGTAGGTGGGGCTCAACACGGCCACCGCCTCACGAAGCGCCCGGATCTTCAAGGGCGGCATCGGGATCAGCGGCTCGTCGCCCCACTCGGCATGGTGTGCGGTCATGATCTCCTCCTCCGACGCCCAGTCAACCAGAACCATCCGACCCACACCCCCCACCACCACGAACCCGCCGGACCGCAACAGGCCCGGCCAGGTGGTGGCGCGACCGCGGCACGGCACCCGGTGCCGGTGCGGTGTCGGGTGCCGGCGGGGTGTCGGGTGCCGGTGCGGGGGCCTTGGAGGTCGTCGCCTCCCGCCCGTCCGCGCTCGGCGGGGCCCTCGTGGACCTGTGGCTGCGTGAGGGCCCGGCCGTCCGGCCCGTGCCTGCGGCCCGGCCGATGTGGGACGTGGTTCCAGGGCCCGCCGACCGAGTCCGGCTCGTGGGCCACGTTTCCGCCCGAAGGCCGGGCCGAGTGGGGCGCCTTCGCCGCCGCCCGTCAGGGCGCCGGCCGGCCGCTGCACGACCCCGTCCGGCACCTCGACGGCCGGCACGTCACCGACGTGTCGGCGCTGGTGTGCGCGCTGGGCGAGGCGGTCGCGGGCCCCGGCGGCCACTACCACCAGTGCTGGGGCACGTTGCGCGGCTGCCCGTGCGGCGGGGAGTGGCCGCCCGCGCCCTTCACGCCGGTCTGGCACGACACCAGTGTGGCCCGACGCGCGCTCGCCTCGGTAAGCGTGGACACGGAGGGCGAGACACCGTACGTCGACGACGTCCTCGGACTGCTCGCACGGGTCGGCATCACCGTAGAACTCCGCTGATCCCTCTGAGAACTCCAAACCTGGTGACTTCAGGCGCATCCAGCGGATAGGTGGCGCATTCGAGGGGTGAGGCCTCCCCGGGGGGCTCCCGACGCCGATGCGCAGTCCTCTACGCAGCCGTGATCCCCCTCGCCTCGCCGTCGGCAAGACGGCCGGCGTGATCGCGTTCCCGGTCGGCCTCGCGATACCGCCGACGGCGCGGCCGCCGCGATCGGCGTGGTCCTGTTCTTCTGCTTCGCCGGCGCGGTCATCACCGCGTCCGCGCCGGCGACCGTGCCGTGGCACCGGCAGTGATCCTCGGCCTGATCGCCGCCGCGGCGCTGGTGCTGCGCCTGGCCTCGGCCTGAACGCCGGGCGGACGGGTGAGGGGTTCACCCGTCCGGGTCGGCCCGGATGCCGTCCCGGCCACCCGCTGTCAGCGTGGGGGCGGTGACCATCGGCCGAGTCTGGAGCACACCATGACGACCGGGACCTGGGGCAGCACATCGGTGGCCGAGCGGGGGGAGTGGTTGCCCGTTCTCGACATGCCCTCTCCCGGGCGGCAACGGCGGCTCACCGTGCTGTTCCGGTACCTCCTGCTGATCCCGCAGTTCATCGTCGTGTGGGTGTTGGGCCTGGTGGCGACCGTCCTGGTGTTCGTGGGCTGGTTCGCCGCGCTCGTCATGGGTCGGCTGCCCGGACCGATCGCGTCGTTCCTGTGCGGGTTCATCGGCTACGACACGCGCGTGACGGCGAGTCAGATGCTGCTGGTCGACCGGTATCCGCCCTTCGCCCTGGAGCCCCCGGCCGACTATCCGGTTCGGGTGGGGCTGCGGCCGGGGCGGCTGAATCGGCTCGCCGTGCTGTTCCGCGTCATCCTGATCATCCCCGCCCTCGTCGTCCAGGCCCTGGCGTGGGCGGGGTGGTTCGCGGTGTCCTTCGTGCTGTGGCTGATCGTGTTGATCACTGGCCGGATGCCGGATCCGCTGTTCGAGGCCACCGCGGCGATCGTGCGCTATC
Source organism: Embleya sp. NBC_00896 (assembly GCF_045207785.1). NCBI lineage: Bacteria > Bacillati > Actinomycetota > Actinomycetes > Kitasatosporales > Streptomycetaceae > Embleya > Embleya sp. NBC_00896. Next base: position 2,581,613 of record NZ_CP108777.1, on the reverse strand, counting down.
GGATGCGTTTCATGGCGTACGGCCTGCTCGTGACGTCGGCCTACCCGAAGGGTCTGTTCGGCGACGCCGACACGTGGGAGGCGGGCACGGATCGCTCCGCGACGCGCCCACTGCTGGTCAGCGGGCTCGGGCGGGGCCTGATCGCGCTGTTCCTGGTGATCGGACTGGTGGGCGCCTCGACCGCGTCGATCACCCCCGCCCTCGGGAACCATTAGGCAGGCGCGTGCCCTCGCAGCCGTGACCAGGGCTCCGGTGACGTGGCCCCGGCGCGCCCGAGCCGCGCAGGACCGCCCTGCCGACGGCGGTGGTGCCCCACCTGGAGGCGCAGGCCACCGTGCTCGCGGCCCTGTTCGGCATGGAACACGAGTGGTTGGATCCGATGTCTTGACCCTCAGGGCGGCAAAATCCGCAGTGGCACGGGCAGCAGATCGCCGCCGTCCGGGCGGTGCTGAACGGGTCCGCGACGAGCAACGAACTGCGGATGTTCCACGCCCATCAGCGCGCTGTGGGCGAAGTGATGGTGCATCCGGACGGGGAACCGGGACGACGTCGATGTCTGGGCTACGCGGAGTTCTCGCTCAGGTTGGACACCGATACCGTTTTCCGCGCGTGGTTCATCGATCTCATGGCGGACGTCGACCGCATCGCGGCGAATGTCCTGCCGGCCGTTCCGCGCCTCAAGGCGCTTCAGCACGAGTTGGTCGCATTGATCGAGCTGTTGGATCCGGACCGGGTGCAGTTCCCTCGGTTTCGCGACTCGTTCGATCACGGGCGCCTTCCCGGCACTCCAGCTGGGCCTATCGGCGGCTGGGGCCGCAGCCACGCCGGGGGTTCCCCGTCCGAGGGTGCGTGTGGGGGTGCGCGGCGGCGGGCCGCCCGCCGGTGGCTAGGTTAGCCCGCATCCGTGTCCCCCATCGGGAGTCGATGTGTCCCACGAAGCACAGGAGTTCGACGATGACGACGAGAAGTTCTTCAACGACGACCTCTTCGAACACGAGGGTGTGGTTGCGATCTGGTTGAACGCTTGCTTCGAGGAGGTCAACGAGAGCATCGGTTGGTACGACCACGACTACGAGGAAAGCCACGGCCGCGGTGACAGCGACGGCCAGTTCCACCCACAGCCGGTCCGTCGTCTGCTGAGCGGACTCAGCCACTGCGCGTCGTGGATCGACGCCGCGGTGAAGGCGGCCCAAGAGCTGGGGATCACCGAGGCCCAATACGCCTGGATGCTGTTCGACCACGAATACGCTGCCCCTGCGGGTCCTTTCGAGATCGCCCGTGATACCGAACGATTCCCGGGTGTGGATCCCTACTACCTGGGCGCCTTCTCGTTCACCCGACCCTGACCGCAAGGCGAAGGAACCGTGGCACGCGCCACGAACACTCCAGCCGACGAAGTCGATGCCCCGGGCGGCTACCCGCTGCGGACGGCGGCCCGCGGCCCTGCGGAACCCGGCCGGCCGTCGCACGGCACCGCGTCCGCGCCACCGGCGTGCACAGGGTCTATCGGGGGACTATCAAGGACTCGGCTCTGTTCCGTAGTCGGTGGTGACGTTGGGTGCCCGTTTGTGATCATGGGGCGTGCATGATGCGAACACGCTTGTGGTTACGGTGTTTTCAGGGCTCTCGGCGCTGGTCATCGAGGATGTAGTGGACGGTGGTGAGGTGGTCCGGATCACCGCCCGGACCCGCGATGTCCCCGTCCCCTGTCCGGTGTGTGGGGTGCCGACGGGGAAGGTGCACGGGTATCACCGGCGGACGGTGCGGGATGTACCGGTCGACGGCCGCCCGGTCGTGGTCCGGGTGAGGATACGGCGGCTGGCCTGTCCGGCCCTGGGCTGCTGTCGACGGACATTCCGCGAGCAAGTTCCCGGGCTCCTGGAGCGCCATCAGCGTCGCACTGCACGTCTGACCGGCCAACTATCCGCAGTGGTCAAGGAGTTATGCGGCCGGGCGTCCGCCCGGCTCACCCGGCCGCTGGCGGTGCCCGTCTCGTACGCCACCGCCCTGCGGCTGCTGCGGCGCATCCCCGTGCCGGCAGTGCGGATTCCCCGGGTCGCCGGGGTCTTCGATCGCGGCGACGCTCGCGCCCGGGGCGTTGGTGGTGCGGTCGCTCCTGGAACGGGCACAGGGGCGGATGACCGTGTCGTACGACCCGAACTGACGCCCGTCCTTGATGGGCGACCCCGAATCGGCCCGGATGCGAATCGAGTCGCTGGTCGCGCTCCCCGACGTCGTCACGGTGAGTAGTGAGGATCTCGTGGCCGCGGAGACGATCCACTGTCATGAACTGCCGCTGCGGTGCGGGCTCTCGCCCATCGGGCGTTTGGGCGTGCGACGTTCCCGCTGATCCGGCTCGGGCGCGAGTTCGACGTCCGGGATCCGCCGGAGCTCGTACGGTGTCTGCGCGAGCCTCGGCGGGCGGTTCAGCCGCGCTGGGCGTGGATGAGGTCTCGGTACCAGAGGAAGGACGCCTTCGGGGTGCGGATCTGGGTGTCGTGGTCGACGTGGACGAGGCCGAAGCGCTGGTGGAAGCCCTCGGCCCATTCGAAGTTGTCCATCAGGGTCCAGGTGAAGTAGCCACGGACGTCCACGCCTTGGGCCACAGCGGCGTCGACGGCCCGGAGATGGGTGTCCAGGTAGTCGATACGGTCGAGGTCGGGGACGGTGCCGTCCGCGGTGACGACGTCGTCGACGGAACAGCCGTTCTCCGTGATGTAGACCGTCGGGAGCGTCGGGTAGCGCTCCTTGAGGCCGACGAGCAGTTCGCGCAGGCCGTCGGGGACGACGGGCCAGTCGAAGGCGGTGCGGCGGTAGCCCTCGATGGGGGCCTCTTCGAACGGCAGGCCCTCGGACGTCGGAGCCTGGATCCGGGTCGGGTTGTAGTAGTTGATGCCGAGCGCGTCCAGCGGAGCCGAGATGAGTTCGAGATCGCCGTCCCGGACGGAGCCGCCGAGGGTGGCGTCCGCACCGTAGGCCGACAGGTCGGGGTAGGTGCCCGTGAGGATCGGGTCGTTGAACAGGCGGTTGTGCAGGTTGTCGTAGGCCTGCGCGGCGGCGCGGTCGGCGGGGGCGTCCGAGGCGGGCCAGACCGGGGTGCAATTGTTGGCGATCATCACCTGAAGGCCGCGTTCGCGCAGCTCCCTCAGCGCCAGGCCGTGGCCGAGCAGCTGGTGGTGGGCGACCGGCAGGCAATCGAGGAACAGGGTGCGGCCCGGCGCGTGGGTGCCCAGGCCGTAGCCCCAGACCATGTGGATGAACGGTTCGTTGAGCGTGATCCACTTCCGGACGCGGTCGCCCAGCCTGTCGGCCATGGTGGCGCAGTACTCGGCGAAGCGGTGCGCGGTGTCGCGGTTGAGCCAGCCGCCGTCGTCCTCGAGGGCCTGCGGGAGGTCCCAGTGGAACAGGGTCGGGACGGGCTCGACGCCGCGCGCGAGCAGGCCGTCGACCAAGCGGTCGTAGAAGTCCAGGCCATGGAGGTTGGCCTCGCCCTTGCCGGTCGGCTGGATTCGGGGCCAGGCGATCGAGAACCGGTAACCGGTGAGGCCCGCCTCGGCCATCAGCGCGAGGTCCTCCTCGTACCGGTGGTAGTGGTCGCAGGCCACGTCACCGGTGTGCCCGTCGCGGATCGCGCCGGGGCGGGCGGTGAAGGTGTCCCACACCGACGGGCCGCGGCCGTCCTCCCTGGTGGCGCCCTCGATCTGGTACGACGCCGTCGAGGCGCCCCAGATGAAGTCTGCGGGCAGATGGTCCAGTGCCATGTCCAACCTCCAAAACATGAGTAGGACTCATGTTAGTGTAGATCGATGGGATGATGGAAGCGTGAACGAAGATCGCACCGCGGGGACGCTGCGCCGCCGGCCAGTCCAGAGGCGCAGCGCCGAACGATTCAAACGGCTGTTGGACGCCTGTGCCGAACTCCTGGACGAAGTCGGCTACGTCGCGCTGACCACCAAGGAGGTGGCCCGCAGAGCCGAGGTGCCCATCGGCACCCTGTACCAGTTCTTCTCCGACAAGGAGGGGCTGATCGGCGCGCTCGCCGCCCGCAACCTGGACGCCTTCCTCGAGCGGGTCTCGGCCCGGCTGGAGAGCGAGATGCCCGAAGACGTCTCGGGCATCGTGGAGGTGACCGTCGACGAGTTCGTCACCATGCGTCGGACGATCACCGGTTTCGGCGTGGTCGACTTCGGCGCGGAGGGCCGGGACCACACCCTCGATCCGGCCCTGGACAACAACACCGCGGTCGCCGGACGGCTGCGCGGACTGACCGCGACCCTGACCGGGGCCCGGGACGACGCCGAACTGGAGATCGTCGTCCGAGTGGCCCTGGAGTGCGCGGACAGCGTGCTGAAACTGGCCTTCCTTACCGATTCGCAGGGCGACCCCCGACTGATCGCCGAGTGCAAGCGAGTCCTCAACAGCTATCTGAACGATCGAATCCGTTCATTGACAACAAGTTAGTGTCATGACGCGCTTCGCCGCCGAAAGACACGAACGGCGTGGCACCGACACCACCCCCGAGCGCCGTCACATCTCCCACGTGGCAGCCACGCGGAACAGGCACCGCCACCTCCTCCGAACACCGCGACACAGAACCGGACTTCTTCCGAGCGCACAAGCCGGTCAACGGACGCTCGTGACCTTCCAGACCAGTGCCGCGCCCAGCACGGACATGGCCGCGGAGCAGAGGAACAACGAGCGGTAGCCCCCCAGTTCGCCGAGCACGACCGAGGCGATCGGGGGAACCAGCACGTACGGCAGGGAGGTCATCAGGTTGGCCAGGGCCATGTCCTTGCCCCGGTTCGCCGAGGCCGGGAGCACTTCGGTGACCAGGGCGGTATCGACTGCCAGGTACACGCCGAAGCCCAGGCCCAGGATCACGGCCGCGACCAGCGTCATGGTCCACGTGGGCGACAGGGCGAGCGGGATCGCGGCGACGGCCATCGTGACGCCGCCGAGGAAGACCAGCATGCGGCGCCTGCCCAGCCTGTCGGAGAGCCAACAGCTGAGGACGACCGTCGAGATCGTAGCCAGGCAGTTGACGCCGATCACGATGAGCAGGCCGTCCTCGGTGGACTGGCCGGGGAAGAGCTGCTCGTAGTGCAGGACGTCGTCCAAAAAGTACGGCATGTACAGCGTGCCCAGCCCGTACCCCAGACCCATGACGAACCGGGAAACCATCGCCCAGACGAAGTCCGGGTGCTCACGAGGGCTGATTCGGTAGCCGTCCAGGAAGGTGCGCAGCGAGAACGGCTCGTGGTGACTGCCGGGCAGCGGCGGGTCCTTCAAGACGATCGCGAACAACACGATCAGCAGCGGGAAGGCGGCCATCAGCGCGTACTGCGCGGAGAACCCGGCGACGAGACCGATCAGCAGCCCGCCCGCGATCATCCCGCCCGCCTGCGGGACCGTGGCCCAACCCAGCACCACGCCGCGCTGCGCGACCGGGACCCGGTCGGGCACCACCGGGGCGAGCCCGGCACCGATGATCATGAAGCCGGCGGACAGCACGAGAGAGCCGAGCGCGACCCCGACGACCGTCGTCTGAACGCCGGTGTAGACCAGCGCCGCGATGCAGACCAGCGAGCCCGCGATCATCCACGGCCGGCGGCGGCCGAACCGGCCGGTGGTGCGGTCGCAGAGCGCGCCGGCCAGCGGCGCGATGACGATTCCCGAGATCGCGCCCATCATGCTGACCCAGGCGTAGCTGTCGACCTTTCCCTCCGGGTCGATCTGGGCGATCTGCTCGGGCATCAGGAACGTGGTCGGCACCAGCATCGGGATGTACATCCCGGCGTTGGCCAGGACGTACAGGACGACCCATGCGGGGCCGACCCTGCGGGTCGGCTCGGCGAGGGCCTCGGGCCGTACGGGCGCAAGGGTCATCGGGGCACTCTGCCGAGGTGGACGAGCTCGCTCGTCCAGTCGAAGGACAGCAGCGGCGGGAGGCCGTGACCGAGCAGGACGGCACCTTCGTGCACGGCGCCGGTGGCCTGGTCCTGGTAGCGGGCGTCGGGATCGAGGCCCTTGAGCCGGGTACGGGCGACCGAGCGATTCAGCGCGGACGGCTGGAACTGGAAGACGACGACCTCGTCCTCGGTGAGGTACTGCACGGCGTGGTGCCCCAGGCGGTACTGGACACCGCCGTGCACCACGGGCCGGATCCGCTTGTACTGCTCGACCAGCGTTCGGGACCAGGCCAGATCCTCCTCGCTCCAGTTCCGCAGGTCGCCGCCGATGCCCATCGCCCCGGCCATCGAGACGTGGAAGCGGTACCGGATCGAGGTCGGGCGGGCGGTGAAGCTGTTCGGGCTGTCGGTGACCCAGGCGCCCATGGTCCGGGCGGGCAGCAGCTGACAGTGTCCGTGCTGGATCGCGACCCGGTCGGCGGCGTCCGTGTTGTCGGACGTCCAGACCTGGTCCGCGCGGGCCAGCACGCCCAGGTCGGCCCGGCCGCCGCCGCCCGCGCACGACTCCAGGTACAGGCCGGGACGGGCGGCGCGCAGCCGGTCCATCACCTCGTAGACGCCGCGTGTGTGCTCGATCCAGACCCGGTCGGGATCGGCGGCCCCGGGTTGCCCGGCCTCGCTGAAGGACCGGTTCATGTCCCATTTGAGGAAGGCGACGTCCAGCTCTGTGACGGTCCTGACCAGCCATTCGACCGCCCATTCACGGACGTCGCGGCGGGCGAAGTTCAGCACGTGCTGGTTGCGGCGCTGGGTGCGGGTGCGGCCGTCCTGGCACAGGATCCAGTCGGGGTGCGCACGGAACAGGTCGCTGTCGGGGTTGACCGCCTCGGGTTCGACCCACAGGCCGAAGCCCATGCCCAGCGCGCGGACGTGGTCGGCGAGCGGGCTCAGACCGTTCGGGAAGCGGTCCGGGTTGGGCCACCAGTCGCCGAGCCCGGCCATGTCGCTGGTGCGGGCGCCGAACCAGGCGTCGTCCACCACGAAGACCTCGACGCCGATACCGGCGGCCAGCTCGGCCAGCTCGGTCTGCTGCTTCTCGGTGATGTCGAACTCGGTGGCCTCCCACGAGTTGAAGATCAGCGGGCGTTCGGCCGGACGGGCGGGCAGCACCCGGCGTTCTGTGTAGGCGTGCCAGCGGCGGCTGGTGCCGCCGAAGCCGTCGGGGGCGTAGAGACCGATAAAGGCGGGGGTCTCCAGGCTCTCGCCGGGGACCAGTTTCCAGACCAGGCCCTCGTGGCCGAAGCCGCCGGTCCAGGAGGTGCGGCCGTAGGGGTCGCGGCGCAGGGTGATCCGGCGGCTGCCGCTCCAGGCCAGGGCCGCGCTCCAGACCTCGCCGTGCTCCTCTGCGGCGTCGTGCGCGTCGAGCATCAGCCAGGGTCCGGCGTGCTGTCCTGTGATGCCGAGGCGGCTGGTGAACACGGTCTCCCCGACGGGCACCCGGTCGCGCTGGAGCTGGAACTCCCGGCCCCACTCCCCCACCACATGGCTGACCCGGTAGTCGTCGCGGGCGGGCAGCGTCCAGGCGGCGGAGTCGAACCGCATGACGTCCACGGGCTCGTCCGCGGTGAGAACGGACCAGCGTTCGATCTGGTCATGGCCGTCCCGGATCCGGTAGTTCAGGTCGAGACCAAGGGAGCGGACGCGGTCGGTGAAGGAGAGCGTGAGCCGGCCGTCCCCGGCCGTGTGCGAGACGAACCGCCACTCGAAGCCGCGGACGCCGTCGTCGAACCGGACGGTCAGCGACGGCGCCCCGAAGCGCAGGCCGCCCTCGACCGCGTACTCCTCGCCGCCGGGGTCGTCGCTGCCGGGGTCCTCGGCGGGTAGGTCGGCCGCGATCACGACGGCCTGCTCCAGGGTCAGCGGGCGGCCCCAGTGCACGTGCCGGGGTACGTCGTCGGCGTCCAACCGGAAGGCGTAGGAGGTGCCGGGCGTGCTCAGCAGCCACAGGCGGGCTTCGGAGTGATGGATGATCATACGGAACCCTTAAATATGAGTAGCACTCATGTTTGGCTCACATGTTAGGTACGCGCGCCCACAACGCCAAGCCCTTGACGGGGACTGCCGTCGGGAAATGGGGAAGATCGCTCCACCGGGGGGTCGGGCCGTCGCATGCCCGAGCGGGGACGTCGATTCCGACTGTCGGGATCATGGAGTGCATGCGTGCCTTGGTCACGACAGGCGCGTATGTGTGAGCGTGAGGGGTTCTCAGGGTGGAGGACCGAGTTCGCGGCGTCAGAGGTGGGTGAAGTACCTGCGAGCGGCGATGCCGTCGCGGGTCATTGCCCGCATCGCCGCCTCGGTCGGCTGCCGGCGCCGGTCCGCCGACGGCATCCGTGCCATGTGGTTCCCTTCGCTCCGCGTGGCGCGCCGGGAAGTCGGCCGGGGCCGGCCGGATCAGGAGAGCTGATCGGGCCGGCCCCGCCGTGGACATCGCCCCACCGGTGCCGTCAGTCGCTGTAGACGCCGACCTCGTGGAGTGAATAGCCCCTCTGCGTGCCGCGCTCCAGCCCCTGGATCCGCACGTAGCGCGCCGGAGTTCCGGCGAACCGCGCCGTGTCCAGGCCGCCGTCACCAGTGGTCGTGGACCAGGCCGTCTGCCAGTTCGTGCCGTCGGCCGACAACTCGACGCGGTACGACTTCCCGTACGCCGCCTCCCAGTCGAGGGTGACGCGCTTGATCAGGTTCGCGGATCCGAGGTCGATCCGCAGCCACTGGTCGTTGTTCCACTCGCTGGCCCAGCGGGTGCCCCTGTCGCCGTCCACGGCCCGGCCGGGCGCGAAGCTGACGAACGGGTTCCACCACTCCGACGTGGACGCCGTGGCGGCCGCGCCCGAGGCCAGGTTCACCCCGGAATTGTGCCGTTCGGAGTTCCCCCAGGTGCGGAGGTAGGTCTCGGCGCCCGCGAAGAGGTCGTCCACGACTTTCTGGCCGCCGACGATCCGGACGTCCTCGATCCAGTCCGGGACCATGCCGTAGTGCGCCGCGCCACTGGTGTTGAAATCCCAAGTACGCTCGCCGGTGGTCTGCTTGTCGATCACCGAGCCGCCGTCCGTGCTGCGGAACGGGTACTTCACCGGGTTCGGGGTGTCCCCGCCCCGCGGGGACGGCCAGCCGCCGACACCGTTCATGTCGGTGCCGTAACCGTAGCCGACCCCGTACTTCTCGCGCAGTGCGTCCGTGCGCTCGGCTTCCGCGCTGAACGCCTCCGATCCGCTCATGTACTGGCTGATGAACCCGCCGAGCTTGTAGAGCCGCTCGGTCCAGCCCGGGTCCATCCAGCTGTGCGAGGAGATGACGCCCGGGTACGACTCGGATTCGAGGATGTCGAAGGTCTGACCCGCGGCCTTGACGCTCATGTGGTCTATCTCCAGCATCATCTTGCGCTTCATCATGCCGCGCACCGTGTACTCACCCAGGTCGGTCAGCCCGCGGGTGTTGCACTGCGCACCCGAGGGGTACGAGGGGACGGCCACCCCCGCCGGCAGTTGCTTCTCCGCCGCCGACGCCGCGTTGCCGATCGGGTTGTCGTGCTGCGGGCCGCGGCAGGTCTCCGTGTTCCAGAAGGTGCCGGTCGACAGGAACTGGCCGACGTTGATCGCGGTGCCGAGGGCGCCCTGGTCGAAGCGGACCCCGCAGAGCGCGTTGTCGAACTTGTGGCACAGGAACATGCTGCGCACGCCCAGCTTGTACAGCTCGTCCAGGCCGCGGTCGATGTCCGCCTTGCTGCACTGCGCGACGTCCAGGATCTGCTTGCAGCCGAAGGGCTCGGAGGTCTCGACGCCCAGGACGACGGCGAGCTTGCCCTGCTTGATCACCTCGCGGGCCTGCGCGCTGTCGGTGACGATGCGGAACCAGCCCTTGCCCGGGCCGCCGTACATCTTGTCGATGAAGGCCTGCATGTCGTACGACTTCTGTGCCTCGAGACGGATGGCGGTCATCTCGTCGCAGCTGCGGTCCTTGAAGAAGTAGACCGAGCAGATCAAGCCGTTGGTGACCAGGTCGTTGACGAGGACCCTCTGGCCGCCGCGCCAGGCCCGCTCGATCCAGGCGTAGTAGTTCTGCTGGTGTGTCAGCGAGTCGTAGGCGGGCCAGTCCTTGAAGGTCGGCCACCCGTTGGGGTCGTGCTTGCCGTCGCCGCCCTTGGTGATGAAGTCGAAGATGGCGAGCGTGCCGTCGGGGTAGTGCTCGGGGCAGTCCTTCAGCGCGTCGGCGACGCCCTGCTCCGAGAACGGCTTGCCGCAGATGAGCCGGCCGCCGAAGCCCTCGTTGGACATGATGTGGTCGTGGGCGTCGACGAAGCCCCTCACGCGCCCCTGGGCGTCGGTGCCCTTGAAGGGCTCGCCCGTGACGTTGATCTGCGAGTCGGGCGTGGGCCGCGCGGCCGGGGTCCACCAGCCAGGCTCCGCCGCGGAGTTGGGCATCGGACCGAGTACCAGGGCCATCACGGTGAGGAGCAGTGACACCACCGCGAGGGATCCGCGTCTGCGGCGCAGAGGTTGAACCATGATCATCACACAGTCCTTAAATGTGATATGGGCTCATGTTCCGCTCATTACGTTAGGCAAACGCGCCCGCAACGCCAACCCCTTGACGGGGGTTCGTCAGGAAATGGGGAAGATCGCTCCACCGGGGGCAGGGCCGAGCTGCGGGTATGCCGGTTGGGGTGAGACCGGCATGCCTCGGGATTCTCACCGCACCTGGCTTCTGTGGAAGTCCAGCGCGGCATGAGCGCGTTCCGGCCCTGGCCGAAGTGGTTGTGCATCGCCGTCGGCGGGGCTGCCCGTCAGATGGCGTCGGCGGAGTCGGGTGAAGGCGGTGGGGTTGGGGCGGTGCGGGAGGAACTCCTTGATGCGCTGTGCGCATTCGCGTGGGCTTGCCGTGCTGGTGTCGCACTCCAGGTCGTAGTCGCCGTGGACGTGGACCAGGTCGTATTGGTGTGCCGCGAGGCCCGGCGGGCGGTCGCCCCGGGCCGACTCGCGGCGGGCCAGCTCCTCCAGCGAGCAGTGGACGCCGACAAACAGTACGTCCTCGGGTGGCAGCAACGTCAGGCAGTCGAGTAGTCGCCACGGCTCGCTCAGCACATGGTCGACCACGATGTCGTTGCCCACCTCGGCCATGGCCGCAATCGAGCGATGGAAGCCCATCCTGGTCCGCCGCAGCGCGGCGTCGAGCTCCTCCGTCCCGAGCTCCCGCTTGCTGCGCATCGCGTTGAAGCTGTCGACTGCCAAGTGGAAGAAGACGCCGTCGTCCAGGATGTCCAGTAGCTCCCGGGCGATGCTCGACTTCCCTGAACTGGAGGTGCCATTGAGGAAGATGATCCGACCAGATGTCATATCGGCATGGTCACACGGTGCCGCTCCGGCTCCGTGTTGAGGGGATCTCAGTGGAGCTCGGCGCCCCGTGAAGTGTTGTACCCCTGCTCTTCGTCGAGACAGGTCTTGATGAAGTTCTCGAGGTTTCAGTTCATGCGGGATCCTGTCCCGGTCGCGAGGCCTGGCCCGCTGGTACCTCTCCTGACGAGTCGGCGAGGAACGCCACGCCCGGTCGGGTCGGGTCGGGTCAGGTCGAAGGCGGAGCGGCGGGTGGCCAGGCCGGCGACTCCTCGCGTGCCAGCCCTATGCACGCGTCCGCCAACTCGGTGACGAAGATCGAGGGAAGGACGTCCCACGAGCGCGCCTCGATCGCATCGGAGTACGAGACGGTCTTCCAGGCGACCGACTCGACCAACCTTCCGTATTTTTCGGGATGTTCGCCCGGGAGTCCCAACGCGACGGCCACCCAGGGAAGGGCGGCCTCCACATCCAGGTAGTCCCACCACTCGGCGTCGTCCCAGGTGCAAAATCTCGCCTTCACCTGCGCGTCCCAGGCGTCGTGGCACAGGCGCGTCACCACGGCGCGCACGCGATCGCTCGCCGACAGGCCCTCGACCGGCACGGCTTCCAACGCCGCGTGGGCCCTGCGGATCGCGTCGACGTCGTCCCGAAAATCGTTCCATTTACTGCGGAGCACCTCGCGCAGCGGTTCCGGGGATATGGCGGCCTTCCGGGTGGGCCGGAACGCCTTGCCGTCCTGAGGGGGACCCCAGAGGCCGCCGTGGCCGCCGTGGTGTCCATATGGTTCGAAGCCGTGCTCGGCGAGCACCCGGCCCAGCAGGGCATCGCGCCAACCGAGCGAACACGCGCCGCTCAAGCCGCGGATCACCGCCATCTGATCGACCGTGACCATCATGTCCAGCGGTTCCTCCGTCGTGTCCTCGCACACCCTCAGCCACGCGTGGAGAACCGCGGTGCGGAACTCTTCGTCCGTCTCCAGCATCGGCCGCCGCGCCTGCGGCAGCAGCATCTCGTACGTCTCGTTCCATAGCGCCCGGCTCCCCATGGGATCCATCCTGGCGAGCCGGCCATGGTCCGAACAAGAAATATCCGGATCACGCGAACGGCGTCGGAGCCCCTGCGGATCCCGGGCGAGGACCACCGGCGCCGCCTCCGCGTTCACCACAGGGTCACCAATGCCCTGGCGGCGGGCTCAGACCTGACCGTTTGCGAAGTACGCGGCCGCCTTCGGGTCCACCGGGGCGACGTCGATGGGCCTTCCCCCGTCGCGCAGCGACACGGTGGCCGCGTAGCCGGCGGCCACCGCCTCGCGGGCGGCCACCGGCGAGGTGACGGTGGCCCCGCCCTCCCGTACGAACTCCAGGAACTCCGCGACCAGCACCGGATCGGCGCCACCGTGCGTGCCGGGCGGGGTGTGGACGCGCACCACCACATCCGCTTCGGCACGGTATCCGGTGCGCCGGTTCCACACTCGGACCTCCGCGCCCTCGGTGTCGCCGAAGTTCTCGAGCCGCCCCTCGGTGCCGATCACGGTGTAGTTGCGCCAGGAGTCCGGTGTGTAGTGGCACTGCTGGTAGCTCGCGAAAACACCGTTGTCCAGCTGCATCTGCATCATGCTCAGGTCTTCCACGTCCACCACCGGGTTGAGACCGGTCTGGCTGAGCGGCGGCCAGTTGTCCATCGAGAGCCACTCGGTCATCCGCTCCCCGGTGCGGTCGCGGCGCGAGCCGATGTCGCCGTAGACCGTCAGTCCGCCCATGGCATTGACCCGCCGGGTGTACCCGCCGGCCAGCCAGTGGATGACGTCGAGGTCGTGAGCTCCCTTCTGCAGCAGCAGCCCGGTGGTATTGCGTCGGTCGGCGTGCCAGTCCTTGAAGTACCAGTCCCCACCGTTGCCGACGAAGTGGCGACACCAGACCGCCTTGACCTCGCCGATGGCCCCGCTGGTGATCAGCTCACGGATGGCCACCACGACCGGCATGTGCCGCATGTTGTGGCCGACGTACAACGGCGTCCGGTGCTCCTGGGCCGCAGCGAGCAGCCGGTCGCAGCCCTCGGTGGTGATCGCCATCGGCTTGTCCAGGAAGACCGGGATCCCGGCCGCGAGGAAGTCCAGGCCGATCTGCTCGTGCGTGCGGTCCGGGGTCAGCACGAACACGCCGTCAAGCCCGGCATCGAGCAGCTCGAGATGGTCCGTGGTGGTCCTGACCCGGGTGCCGAAGCGCTCCTCGGCGCGCGCCAGAATCCGCGGGTCGCGATCGCAGGCCGCAACCACCAGCGAGCCCGAGCCGGGCCGATGAGCCAACTCGACCAGATCACTACGAGCGCCCAACCCGATGACGCCGAGCCTGGTGTCGTCCAACGCGCTGTCCTTTCGGAGGGATTTCGGGGAGTTGCGGTTGCCGCCGGCCAAGGTGATGCCCTGGAAGAAGTGCCACTCGGGCAGCATGCGGGCAACGCTCACCGACGTGGAGGCCATGGGCGACCCGGCGGTCGGCATCGCCGGAGGAGGGCTGCCTTGGAACCTGGCGAGAGGGGCCATCGGCGGCAAGGACCGTGCGGAGGCGATGGCCCGCCACCGCGCTGCAAGGCTTGGTTGTTGGTCCCTGTCGCGGACCTCGTAGTCGAGCCGGACCGGGAGATGCCCTGCTGCTCTGCCGAATGTACATGGAGACATCCCATCCGCGCTACGATGGAAGGGCGATAAATCAGATACATATCGAACCCTCAAGCTGGAACCGTGCCAACTTCCCCGGGCTCCATGCGCGGGTTGCGAGGGTTCAAGGTGGTTGTCCAAGGACTGTGTCACGGCCGGACGAGAGCAATACCGCGTAGTCACGGTCAGGTGGTGCGGTGCGATCGGGACGAGCAAGGTCTTCGGGCTGCCGGATCCTGGCACCATGGATCTGAATGTGATTCACTGATTACGAAGCGTATGATGTATCCGAAACATATGTCGGCATCGAGGCCGGGTCGACAGACCAGCGGCCCAAGAGGGAAGCGAGAGAGAGTCGTTGACCCACTCAGAGAAGATCTCCGCGCCCACGCAGTCGACGGGCACGGTGCGGGGTTACCGCCCCGGATACGAGGTCGCGGCCGAACGGGTCCTCGAATACGTCGTCCAGGCGGGACTTCAGCCCGGTGACCGGCTGCCCACGGAGAAGGACCTGGCCGACGAGGTGAAGATGAGCCGGACCGTGGTGCGGGAGGCGGTGAAGATCCTCTCGGCCCTGGGGCGGCTGTCCGTGCAAAAGGGCCGCGGCATCTACGTGGCCGAGCCCGAGCAGTCCTCCTGGCAACAGTCGCTCGCCAACTTCCTGCCCGCGGACCTTCGGCAGGTCGACGAACTCTTCGAGTTCCGCCGCCATCTGGAGACCACCGCCGCGAATCTGGCCGCGCAGCGAGCCGCTCCCGCGCAGGTCAAGGCGATACGCGAAGCCGCACGGCAGTCCGCCCATGCGGCACAGCAGGGCGACATCGATGCTTTCACCCGCGCCGACGACGCCTTTCACACCGGCATCGCGGCCGCTGCCGCCAACATGTTCTTCGTCTCCACCGTCGACGCGATGCGACGTCTGCAGCAGCAGGTCATGGCCATCGGACTGGCCGGCGTCGCCGGCGGATCCCTGCAAGTGGCCGCGGAGCAGCACGAGGCCATCGCGGAAGCCATCGCCGGCGGAGAAACCGGCCGCGCCGAAACGCTGATGGCCGAACACATCGACATGACCGCCCGGCAATTCCAGCAGGAGATCTGGCGCCGCGTCGTACCGAGCGACGACAGCCGCCCCTGAGCAAGCGCGCGTGCTTGGGTGTTCGGCCAATTGCGCAGCGCCACCGCGCCGTTCGGCCCACCGCCTGCGGAGCGATCCCGGGTGGGTCGTGCGGGCGTCTCGTACCCGATCGGACCGCGGTGCCGCTCGATCACCTCGCGAAAGCGTGGAACTTCCCGGTCGGCTCTCCCGCGCCGCGCCGGCCGGCGCGTCGTAGTCGCAGCTCGTGAGGCGGGCCGGTAGTCGGCCTCACCACGATTGGCGCCCTCCCACCAGCCGAAGTTCGTGCCGCAGTGCCCCCTGGAGACGTTCACCGAGGCGCATGGGGCAAGCATCCGGTCCGGCTCCGCGGCGGCTTCGCGTGGGTCGCGGACGTGCATGGAGAACTCCTCTGGTGGGGCAGGATCGATTGAGCGGTCATGAGCGCACGGCGTAGCGCGAGATGGATCGGATACATACCGGATCCAGGAAATCGAACCGTGCCGACGTTCCTGAAGACCCGTCGCAGGTGGGAAGGGGCGACACCAGTCGCCTGAACCCCTCCCTCGCACCGACGTCGAGGCGGAAGAACCCGACCGAGACGGGGAAGAGTCTCGGGTTACCGAACCTGGCGTCGGAATTTTTGATGTGATTTACTGATCCAGCGTCGCATCATATATCCGAGACATATGATGGCCGCCAGGGCCGGAATGTGACGACGGGCAGCCTCAGGGAGCAAGTGAGGGAGTGTCGTTGCCCCCTCAGAGCACGTCTCCGCGCCCGGGTACGAGGTCGCTGCCCTACGCATCCTCGACCATGCCGTCCGGGTGGGACTCCAGCCCGGCGACGACAGCCACTCAGGATCCCCGGGCCTCTAGCCGTGAAGGACATCCATGCAAATCATCGATGTGACTGTGGAATTGGTCGATCTGCCCGCTCAGCCGCCTTTCCGATGGCGCGCCGGGCTTCCGGGCTCGGAGCCGGCGGTGGTGGGCGGAATCCTGCGCGTCCACACGGACGAGGGCCTGGTGGGCGAGGCGCACACGAGGCGCGGGCTGATCGTCGCCGACCTGGTCGCCCGTCGTATCCGCGAGGACCTCGTCGGTCGCGATCCAATGATGCGCGAGCTGCTGTGGCAACGGCTGTGGGAACTGGACCGCATCGAGGAGCTTCCGATCTATGCCCTCGGTCTGGTCGACGTGGCGTTGTGGGACCTGGCCGGCAAGGCGACCGGGCAACCGGTCCACCGACTGCTGGGCACCTACCGCGAAGCCATCCCCGCCTACGCGAGCACGGTCACCTTCGGCAGCGTCGAGGAGTACCTCGACGTCGCCACCCAGTGCCTGGAACTGGGCTATGTCGGCATCAAGCTGCACGCCTGGGGCGACCCGAAGGCGGACGCGGAACTGTGCCGGAAGCTACGGGCGCACGTCGGCGACGACGTCCCACTCATGTACGACGGCTCGGCCGGGTTCGACCTCGCCGACTCGATCCAACTCGGTCACGTCCTGTCCGAGGCCGGCTACCTCTGGTACGAGGAGCCGATGCGCGAGTTCAGCGTGACCGCCTACCGCCGGCTGGCCGAACGAGTCGAGGTCCCGCTGCTGGTCGCGGAGACCTCCGACGGCGCGCACATGAACGTCGGCGACTTCATCGCGGCCGGCGCCGCAGGCCGGGTCAGGACGAGTGCGCAGTACAAGGGCGGAATCACCGGGGCCATGCGCATCGCACACCTGGCCGACAGCTACCAACTACGAGCCGAAGTGCACGGCACCGGAGTGGTCAACGCCCACCTGTGCATGGCGATCCCCAACACCACCTACTACGAATCCCTGGTCTACACCAACCCCGTGCAGCGCGAGCCGGCGGTCGGCGCCGACGGGCTCGTCCACGCGCCGACAGCCCCGGGCATCGGCTTCGACCAACCGGGCTGGTGACGAGTTCGCAAGTGGTCGCCGCAGGCGACAACAGGGAGGGCGGGCGCAGGTGCGCCCGCCCTCCCTGTTGTCGCCTGCCTGCCACGACGATCCGCGTCAGCGGCAGCCTTCGTCGTCGGCGTGCGGTCCGGTGAGTGGGCGCAGCAGACGTTGGAACCGTTGTCCCCGCGGCCGGGCCGGGTGCTTGGAGCTCGGCTGCGGCAGGCCGGCACGGCCGGCTTCGTCCCTGTCGCCGGCGGCGTGGCCGTCGCCCGGTGCGGTGTGAGCGCGCACGATGGCGAGACGGCACAACGGGGCGGGGGCTTCCACAGCCCCCACCCCGTTGTGCCGCTCCGCCGGTCAGCCCTTCGTCGCTCCGCCGGTGAGGCCTTTGACGAACTGCTTCTGGAAGACCAGGAAGAACACCAGGATGGGCAGCGTCGCCAGGAACATGAGGGCGAACACCGTGCCGTAGTCCGCCTGGTGTTCGCCGATGGCGCGATAGATGCCGACGGTCACCGTGGTCCCGGTGGCCGGGCCCAGGATGATCAGCGGGTTGAGGAAGTCGTTCCAGATCCAGACGCCGAGGAAGATCAGCACGCTGGACGATGCCGGTCGCATCAGGGGAAAGACCACCTGCCAGAAGGCACGGAACGCACCGGCCCCGTCGATGGCCGCCGCCTCCTCGATTTCGCGGGGGATCGTCTTGGCGAAGCCGGCGAAGACGAAGACTCCGAACGGCATGTAGTAGCCGACGTACGCCAGGACCAGACCGGGCACGGTGCTCATCAGGCCGAGCGTCCTGAGCACTTCGGTGATCGGGGTGAGGATGACCGCCGGCGGCACCATGAGGCCGCACAGCAGCGCGACCATGGCGATCTTGGCCAGGACACCGTTCGACCGGGCGAGGTAGTGGCCGAGCATGGCGGAGATCGCGGTGACGATGAGGATGGAGATCACGGTGACCTCCGTGCTGTTCATCAATCCGTACCAGAAGAGATGGTCCGGTCGGGACAGCACGCTCTGGATGTTGTCCAAGGTCGGCGGGGCCGGGAGACCCACCGGGTTCGACACGATCGCCGAACCGTCCTTGAAGACATTGACCAGCACGAGGTAGATCGGCAGGAAGAACAGGATGCCTGCGAGCAGCGCGGCAGCCGGACGGAGCCAAGCCCTGGGTTTGTTCATGATCAGGAAGACACCTCGCGTTTTTGCAACAGACCGAGCGCGACCACCGACACGACCGCGACCATGGCCAGCATCGCCACGGCCATCGCAGAGGCGTAGCCGATGTGGTTGCCGTTGAACGCGGTCTGTACCACCTCGAAGGCGAGGGTGGATGTGGTGCCTGGGCCGGGGCCGCCGTTGGTGAGGACCTGGACCTGGTCGTATGCCTTGAACCCGCCGATCAGCGACATGACCGTATTGATGGTGACGGCGGGCGCCAGCATCGGCCAGGTCACATGACGGAACCGCATCAGTGGTCCGCAGCCGTCGATCGATGCCGCCTCCTGCAACTCCTGCGGGATTCCCTGAAGCCCCGCCAGGTAGATGACCACGCAGAATCCGAGCCCTTGCCAGGCGATGACCCACGAGACCGTGTAGAGGGCGAGATTCGGGTCGGAGAGCCATCCCGGCGGATCACTCATCCCCAGCTGACGCAACATGGAATTGAGCAGGCCGTCGTCGACGAGAATCGCCTGCCAGATGACGCTGACCACCACAGCGCTCAGGACGACCGGGACGAAGAACACGCTGCGGAGCACGTTGTACAGCCAGCCGCGTCGATCAAGGAGCAGGGCGATGGCAAGCCCACCCACGTTGGTGGCGATGGTCACGATTACCGTGACGAGGGCGGTGTTCCCCAGCGCCGTGAGGAATTCGTCGTCCGAGGCAAGGCTCGTCAGATTGTCCGCCCCCACCCACCGGGTCGGTGGATTGAAAGGGTTCTTGTTGGTGAAGCTGTAACCGATCGTGATGCAGACGGGCACGAGCACGAGAGCCAGGTAGACCAGCAGGCCCGGCGCCGCGAAGAGGGTGAAGCGGCTCAGTTTGTCCCGCGAGCGCGCCCCCCGGGACCGATGCGGCGACCGCTTCGGCACGGTGGCCGGCGGCCCCTCACCTGCCACGCCCGAATTTTCGAGCGTGGCAGGAAAACGTGCCGGCCGGGTGAGGGTACGGATACGCATTACCGGGTGGCCTTGTCCCATTGCTCGTCCATGTAGGTACCGAATTGCGAGGCTGTCATGCGACCGCTGAGGAGATCCTGGACGCCTGCCGCGGCCTTGTCGGCCAGACCCGGCGGCAAGGAACCGTCGCCGGTCTCCTGGGAGAACGAGTTGACGATTCCATTGGCCGTCTGGGCCTGCCGATACGCCGCCACGGTCTCCTTGTAGACAGGTCCCATGTCGGCCGGGGCCGTGTAACCCTTGACGTCGATGATGAGCCCGTCGGCCTTGACGCCGGCGTTGAGGTTCTCCTCGTCTTCCATGAAGGCCTTCGCCCACGTCTTGGCGAGTTCCACGTCCGCCGCCTTGGAGCTCACCGTCATCCCGCCGCCCGTGGCGCTCGGAAGCGCCGGCGTTCCCTGGTCGGTGGGCCACGCGAACACACCCGTGTCGAAGCTCGGCTTCTTCGTGTCGGCGGAGGCGGAGAACCAGCTGCCCATCGGGTACATCGCGCCCTTGCCGTCGCGGAAGGCCTGCTCGGTGTCCGAGTAGGAGCGGGACAGCCCCGCCCGGTCGATGTAGCCCTTGCCGGCCAGGTCGGCGACCTTTTGGGCGGCCGTCACGAAAGCCTTGTCGGTGAACTTGACTTTGCCCGCGGTGCGTTGTGACAGCCAGTCCGGCGTCTCCTTGTAGACCTCACTGGCCACGGTGCATATCAAGGGGAACATGTCGGCCCACGAGTCCTTGCCGCCACCGCCGACCACGAACGGATTGATTCCCTTCGCCTTCAACTTGGCGCTGTCGTCGAGCAGCTCGGCGTAGGTACGAGGCGGGGCATCGATACCGGCCTCGGCGAAATCGCTCTTGTTGTAGTAGACGAGCGTCGTCTGCGTGGCATAGGGCAGTTGGTAGACCTTCCCGCCGTACGTGTTGGCGCGGGGCTGGCTGTACTTCGCGAGGTCGGTGTCCGACCATTCCGCCAACTTGCCCGCCTGGGCGAATCCGGCAGGGTTCAGGCCGATCATGATGTCCGGGAACTGGCCCGTACTGTCCAACTGCTTCGCGTATCCGGTGCGGTCGGAGCTGGGTGCCACGAGCTTCTTGATGGTCACCCCGGGCACCTTCGCCGAGGCACGGGCTATCGCCGCATCCCAATACTTCGCATCGAGGTTGGGCGTTTCGAAGGTGAGGAAGGTCAGGGTGCGCTTGTCGCCTGATGACGCATTCCCACTGGTGCTGCCGGCCGTGCATCCGGTCAGTGCGAGCGCACCGGCGAGGGCGGCGGCCCCCAGGAGTTTCGAATTGCTTGTCATGTGTCTCTTCCCCTGCCCGTCGATGTCGGAGGCGATGGTGTGTCGGTGCCTGTGTCGTTACGATGACGAGATGGGGCCCGATCCCAACCGCCCGTCACATCCGTCCCATGGTTCGGACTCTTCCGAGAGTTCTCCTGCGCTCGGCGGCGACCGACCGAAAGCGCTCCGAGTCCGAAGGCCTTCGAGTATCGAAGTCCTCCGATGGCAGTGTCAAGAGATAAGACCCAACTATCCCGCCCTTCCTGGCTAATAGATGCGATACATCGGGGGTAGCTGGGGTTCTGGCCGGCGGCGCCGGGGTCGGCACCGAGGGAACTCATCGCTGCTCGCCGACCACGATGACGGCCTGCCGCGGCACCGACGGCCTGATGGAGCGCCTCGTCAGCCCGGGCGAACGCCGCGTCGTCGCACCCGGCAGCGCGCACCGACTACTGTGCGGCCTCGCACGTCTCCCCCAGTCGGACAGATGTGGCGCTCACTGCCGACGGCCGACCGGCCTCGACCTCAGCGAAGCGCCGGCGCTCGAACGCAGATAGATCCGAACTAAGTCTTGACTCGCTCGTCGGTCGGCTGCACGCTGGATCGCACTTGCGCCGGGCATCTTCCCGGAAGAGGCAAGGTATTTCATGTAGCTGCGGGAGCGCCCGCTCGACGCTTCTCGTCTGCTCGTACTCCTTTGAAGAGTACGAACTATGTGGGGGGACACCGTCGGTCGTCCCCCACGCGGGACTCCGACCCCATGCAGGCTGCAGCACGAACGATCAGCACTTACACGCTTCGTCGAGATCTGCTTCACCGAGGGGAAAATATGGACAGACGCCGATTTCTGATCGTCAGTAGCCTGAGTTCGGTCGCGACGGTGGGGACGATGGGGCTTGCGGCCTCCCCCGCTCAGGCGGTGCAGGCAACCACCGATGGGGTGTCCACCGATGGGGCGTCCCAATCGCATCGGATCACCGCGGGCTTCCTGTCGGTGGGCGTCGACAGCCGTGGTCGGGTGAACAGCCTGTTGGATCTGCGCAGCGGCACCGACTATCTGGCGGCGGGCACTTCGGTGCCGCTGGTCAGTGTGGTGGCCGATGGCCGACAAGAGGCTCCTACCCAGGTGAGGGTCTCGCCGCGTGACCGGCGAGTGCTGGTGTTCACCGGCGAGAAGGTGACGATCGAAGTGAAGGTCGTCAGTTTTCCGACGTACTCCACACTCGAGGTGACCGGCTTGACCGCGGCCCCGGGTGTGGACGTGCAGACATTGCTGTGGGGGCCGCTGCCGACGAAGATCACCCAGACGATCGGTGAGACCGTCGGGATGGTCAGCGACGACAATGTCGTCGTGGGGGTGCGCCCGCTCAACGACAAGACCGTGGGCGGGTGGCCGAACGAGCACCTCGCCTACGGGTTCGGCCCGGATCTCGTCTGGAATCCGTACGGCCTGCAGACCGGCGAGAAGGACGAGTGGCTGGCGAGCAATGTCGCGGCGAAGACGAAGTGGGGCAGCGTGCTGCGCGCCACCACCTACGACTACAGCCGAGAACGGGTCCGGCAGCGCACCAATGGGTACGAGATCCCGCTCGGACCGCTGCCCGGGCCGGAAGGTCGGATCGTCGGGTCGAAGATCGCGCTGTTCGGCAGTGCGCCGGATCTGTCCCTCACCGTGCTGAGTCAGATCGCCCAGGAGCACGGCCAGGCATACCCGACCCTCGACGGCCAGTGGCAAAAGGCGGCCCAGCGCACCTCGCAGTCCCACTTCTGGGTCCACGATCTCAACACGAGCAATGTCACCGCTGCCGGCCGGTACGCCCGGCAGGCCGGGGTCAGGAACATCTACGCCATCGCCGGCGACGGGCCCTGGGTGTCGCACGGGCACTACCAGTTCAACGGCGCGTTCGGCGGATCCGACGCGGCAGCGGCCCAGTTGGTGGCCACCGCGGCGAAGGAGGGCATCGAGGTCGGCGTGCACACCCTGTCCGACTTCATCGACGCCCACGATCCGTATGTGAAGGCCCCGGCCGACGCGCGGCTGTCAGTGGGAGGAAGCGTCGGGCTGACCCGACCGCTCGGCTCGTCGGACACCACGCTGTACGTGGACGCCGACCGCCCGCTGGGACCCGGCGTCGACGGCCAACGACTGAGGATCGGCGACGAGTTCATCACTTACGGCACCGTCACCAAGATCAGCGGCACCGAGTGGCAGGTAAGCAATTTGGCGCGGGCGCAATGGGGATCGGCCGCGCAGTCCTGTCCGGCCGGCACCCGTGCCACCCGGCTCATCCAGAACGGCTACGGCGGCGCGATGGGCGGCCTGCCGATCATCGACGAGATAGCCATCCGGCTGGCCGGCGCGTACAACGCCACCGGCATCCGGGCCACGTCCTACGACGGGTTGGAATCGGCGGGCTACACCGGGTGGGGCGGCTACGGCTTCGCGCATCTGGTCAACGGCGTCCACCGGCGGCTCGACTCCGAGGAGTTCGTCACCGAATGCAGCAACCTCTCGTCCAACACCTGGGACGCCCAGTCCCGGGCCAGTTGGGGCGAGATCGGAAGGACGGACTACGCCCAGATCCTCCGCAGCAACACGTTCTACCGCGCCAACTGTCTGCCCGGAATGATGGGGCAACAGGGGTTCTCCGGCGGCGACAGCCTTCAGAAGATCGAAATCACCATGGCGCGCGCGGCGTCCCTGAACGCCGGCATCAACTTCGAGACCAGCGTGCAGAGTCTCGCTTCCGGAGCGAACACCGCCGCGTTGCTTCAAGCGGTCAGGACTTGGGAGTCCGCGCGCGGCGTCGGCGCCTTCACGGCCGAACAGAAGAAGCAGTTGGGCGACCCGAACACCTACTGGCACTTGAGCGAGGTGACGCCACATCAGGAATGGTCGCTCCAGCAGGTGGACTCGTCCGGTCAGCCGATCGGTGAGCCGCAGCGGGCCAAGGCGCCGACGCCAGGCTTCATCACACCCGAGCCGCCCGATGCCCAGGTCGGTGTCTTGTACGCGTTCAAGGTGACCTCGAGCACGCCACAGACGGTCCGCTACGAAGTCACGTCCGGCGATCTTCCGCCCGGACTCACCCTCAACAAGGACACCGGCGGCATCACGGGCGTGCCTCGCGCCAAGGGCACCAGCAAGTTCACCATCACGGCCCGCAACGGTGGGGACATCGCCGACGCCAAGATCACCTACCGGGTGAAGACCACGCCGCCGAGGTAAGCGTGATGGTGCCTCGCTGTCGGTGATCCACCGGAAACGCGAAGGGCTGCCGTCTCACGGCGGTTGCCGGCGGTCGTCGGGCAGCCCGCCCCGGCGAGGTGGTGTGCATCGGACCGAACCATCGCGACCACGCCCGGGAGGTGGACGCGCGAACTCGCCCCGACCGCCCCCGGGTTCTCCGCGCGCATGCGCCCCGAATCGCTTGCCGCGTACGCCTTTCCCGAGGGCGCGGCCCGGTCTCGGCACTCGGAGGTGCTCCTGTGAACGGCCCGTCTTGGGACAGCTCAAGGAGCGAGGAGTGCTCACCGAGGCCGGGTTCGAGGCTCAAGAGAGCCGCATCCTCGAATCGTGAAAAGAGGCCCCGCAGTTCGGGGTTGCGGCTGTGGCTCGCTCGGCGTCGCGTTCTGACGGCCGAACGGAGCCGACCCTTGACGTGGGCCTGACGAAACGCTCTACTGAATCAGTGGTCTAGACCACTGCTCTGGATCATGCACCTGGTTGTGGCGGGTTTTATCACCTACTCCCCACTAGGAACACGATGAGCCTCCTGCGATTGTTGTCCCGCGGCGTGCTTGCCATGGCTGTCGGCCTGGTCGCCACCATCTCGGTGGCGGCCGACCCGGTGGCCGCGCAGAGCGCGTCGAATCCCAGCCCCCTCACCATCCCGGCGCTGCAAGAGTGGATCGGTGGCACCGGCTCGTTCACCTTCACCGACGCCACCCGGATCGTCTGGTCCGCCGACGACGCGCCGGCCCTGGCGTCGACCAGTGCGGTCTTCGCCGGCGACCTACGGGACCTGACCGGCCGGCCGGTCACCAGGCGTGTCGGCACCAGCGCCGACCTGCGGGCCGGTGACATCTTCCTGTCGCTCGGCTCGACCGACAGCGCGCTCGGCGACGAGGGTTACGCGCTCTCCATCACCGACAAGATCACCATCAGCGCCCGCGACGATCGCGGTGCCTTCTACGGCACCCGGACCGTCCTGCAGCTGCTCAAGCAGGGAACCTCGATCCCGCGGGGCTCCGCGCGGGACTGGCCGCTCAAGCCCGAGCGCGGTCTGATGGTGGACAACGGCCGCAAGTACTTCACTCCGCAGTGGCTGCGGGATCACGTGAAGGAACTGGCCTATCTGAAGATGAACTACTTCCATCTGCATCTGTCGGACGACAAGGGCTTCCGGATCGAGAGCACGTCGCACCCCGAGATCGTCTCGCCGGAGCACCTGACCAAGCAGGAGGTCAGGGACCTGATCGCGCTCGCGGCGAAGTACAAGATCACGATCGTGCCGGAGATCGACGCGCCGGGCCACATGGCTCCGATCATGGCCGCCCACCCCGAGCTGAAGCTGGTCAGCAATACCGGTGCGGCACACGGGTCGTACATCGACCTGAGCAAGCCCGAGTCGTACGCGCTGATCAAGGACCTGTACGACGAGTACCTGCCGCTGTTCCCCGGCCCGTTCTTCCACATCGGCGCCGACGAATACCAGGTCGATTACAGCTCCTACCCGCAGCTCGAGCAGTACGCCAAGGCGACCTACGGCGCGAACGCCACCGGCAAGGACGCCTACCTCGGCTTCATCGACTGGGCCAACGGGATCGTCCGCGGGGCCGGCAAGACCACCCGCGCTTGGAACGACGGCATCGGCGGCGGCGTCGCGGTCACCGTCGACGCCAATGTCATCCTCGAGTTCTGGTACAACATCGGCAAATCACCGCAGACACACATCGACAACGGGCACCTGATCTCCAATGAGAGTTGGACTCCCACGTACTACGTGCTCCATGCCGGTGGCCAAAGCGGCCCGGCCGGCCAGTGGGGCTACGACACGTGGAACCCCGACCTGTTCCAAGGCAACCAGACCATTGGCGAGGCGTCGAAGTCGAAGAACCTCGGCTCGAAGATCCACGTCTGGTGCGACAACCCCGACGTGGCGACCGAGGAACGCATCGCCTCCGACATCAAGCAGGGGCTGCGGATGCTGGCCCAGCAGACCTGGGGCTCGCCGAAGCCGGTGACGCCCTGGTCGAATTTCGTCTCGGTGATCAACACGATCGGCCGCAACCCCGCCTGGCCGTCCGCCACCCAGGCGGGCAACCTCGCCGCGGGTAAGCCGGTGACCGTCTCCAGCACCGAGACCGCGAACTTCCCCGGGGTGAACGCCGTGGACAGCGAGTACGGAACACGCTGGTCCAGCGGCTACACCGACAACGAGTGGATCACCGTCGACCTCGGATCGCGGCAGCAGATCGGCCGGGTCAAGCTGTACTGGGAGAAGGCGTACGCCACGGGCTACCGGATCCAGGTCTCCGACGACGCCACCACGTGGACCACGATTCAGACCACGACCACGGGTGACGGAGGCACCGACGACCTGACCGGTCTGTCCGGCTCCGGCCGCTACGTCCGCATGGAGGGCACGGCGCGGGCGACGACGTGGGGCATCTCGCTGTACGAGTTCGAGGTCTACGCGCCGACCAAGGTCTAGGGCCCGGGCCCAGGCCCTAGAGGCAACGCCGTTCGGTCAGGGCGGGACTGGGCGGCGCCAAGGGTCGGCTGTGAGCATGTTGATGCAGGTGGTCGCCTTGTCGGTGGCCCGGTCGACGGCGGGTCCGCGTGCGTTGTACTTGGAGATCGCTCGTTTGACGATGCGATCTTCGGTGCGGACCCGCCGTTCCGCTCCATGACGGCTCCCGACCGGCGCACACGGATCAGGCCGCGACCCTGGCCGGGCCCGGGCCCCCAACCGCACGACGGCATCCGGCAGCACACCGCAACGTTCCCGACGCCAGGGTCCCGAATCGTCCTTGCCGATCAGCCGGTTCCGTCGGAGCGCCTGAGAAGGTGCGTCAAGGGCACGCCGGTATCGGCGAGTTCCTTTGCGTCGACTGCTCGGCCGGAGGTGACGAGGTCGCGGATCGGGTCGGTGACGTCCCAGACGTTGACGTTCATCCCTGCCAGCACCCGGCCCTCGGCGAGCCAGAACGCGATGAATTCCCGGGTGTCCCTCCGGCCGCGGAAGACGACCTGGTCGTAGGCGTCGGGCTCGACGTAGCCGGTGTACTCCATGCCCAGGTCGTACTGGTCGGTGAAGAAGTACGGCACGCGGTCGTATGTCACGTCCTGGCCGAGCATCGCCTTGGCCGCGACCTGGGGCTGGTTCACGGCGTTGGCCCAGTGCTCGACACGGATGTGCTTGCCGAACAACGGGTGAAAGGCGCCTGCGACGTCCCCTGCGGCGTAGATGTCCGGGTGCGAGGTGCGCAGGTCGGCGTCGACGCGGATGCCGTTGTCGACCTCCAGGCCGGCAGCGTCGGCGAGCTGGGTGTTGGGGGTGATGCCGACCCCGACGATGACCGCGTCGGCAGTGATGCGGCTGCCATCGGCCAGCAGCACACCGTTTGCCCGGCCGCCGTTCCCCGTGATCTCGGCGACCTGTTCACCGAAGCGCAGGTCGACCCCGTGATCGGTGTGCAGGTCGGCGAAGATCTGGGAGACCTCGCGGCCCAGCACGCGCAGCAGCGGCAGCTCCGCCATCTCCAGCACGGTGACCTCCACGCCGGCCGCGCGGGCGGCGGCCGCTGTCTCCAGACCAATCCAGCCCGCGCCGATCACCACGACGCGGGACGCGGACTCGAAGGATTCCTTGATGCGGTCGCTGTCGGCGAGTCGGCGCAGGTAATGGACGCTGTCGAGGTCGGCTCCGGGCACTGGCAGTCGGCGAGGTGAAGAGCCGGTGGTCAGGAGCAGCTTCGCGTAGCCGATGCGGCTGCCGTCGGCGAGCGTCACCTCGTGGGCGGCCGGGTCGATCGCGGTGACAGTGGTGCCCAGTCGCAGGTCGACATCGTGCTCGGCGTACCACTGGGGAGGATGGACGTAGACGCTGTCGCGCTCGTCCTTGCCCAGCAGATAGCCCTTCGAGAGCGGCGGGCGTTCGTAGGGGCGCTCGTTTTCCTCTCCGAGCAGCACGATCGGGCCGTCGAACCCCTCTTCCCGGAGGGTCTGGGCTGCCCTCGCACCGGCCAGGCCGGCTCCGACGATCACGAATGCTGTGTTCGCGGCCATGTTCTCTCCTCTGCTGTGTTGACTGGGCCGGCAGGCGGATGGTGGTCCGCTCTCTGCCGGCATCGCACGTGGCCAGGCCATCGTCGTCGATAGCCCTGCACTGTCAGCGGTTGATTTGTTCCCGGTGTGTCTGTCGCTGCCGAAGAGCATCAACCGCACCGGCGTGGGGTGGCTCTGGAGGCGTGTGCGGAGCAAGTGGGCTTCCGATCGACGCCCACAGGTCGCGGAGCTGGACCGGGTGACCGCGGCGCCGTGGTCGGTCTCGGTGACGGTGGCGGCGCAGCCGTCGAGGTGCGCAGGGTGGTGGTGTGGTGTTCGCCGGTGTGAGTGAGGGTGCGGGTGGTGTCGGGGTCGAGGTGGAGTTGGGCAAAGAAGGAGAACGGGGCGACGTATGAGGACCACGTTGGACGGCCACCGCTTCGTCTTCTCCACGCCCATGCGGGCGTCCGGCCGATCGACCTGCTGCGGCTTGGCCTGTCCACGCCGTCCCGCGTGCGCCACCGCGTCATCCGTACGTGTGTCCCGCCCGTGTGGGCCCACGCTGTCGGGTGCGTACGGTCATAACGTTCCGATATGCCATCGCCGTCCCGAATGACCTCTGCCTCGTCCGGATCCCTCGATCGTGTACACGTGCTGTGGTTGCGTCGGGATCTGCGGCTGGCCGATCACCCGGCGCTGCACGCCGCGGCCGGAACCGGCTTCCCCGGCACCGGCTCCGGCGAGCCCGCGCGGGTGTTGCCGCTGTTCGTCCTGGACCCGGTGCTGTGGGACGCCTCCGGACCCGCACGCCGGGCGCACCTGATCGGCTCGCTGCGCGCACTGGACGCGGATCTGCGCGAGCTCGGCGGGCACCTGGTGATCCGTGCGGGCGATCCGACCCGCGAACTGCCCGCGCTCGTGCGCGAGGTCGGCGCCGCCGAGGTGCACGTCACCGCCGACTTCGGCCCCTACGGGCGCAAGCGCGACGCGGCCGTGGCGGCGGCCCTGGACGTGCCGTTTCGGGCCACCGGGTCACCGTACGCGGTGGCGCCGGGACGGGTGCACAAGGCCGACGGGTCGCCGTATCGGGTGTTCACCCCGTTCCTGCGCGCGTGGCTCGAACACGGCTCGCGGGACCCGCTGCCTCGCCCGACCGACCTCGCGTGGGCGCGGGCCGACTCGGTGGACTCGCCCGCCGCGCCCGCGCCAGAGGGGGTGCGACTGCCCGAGGCGGGCGAGCGAGCCGCGCGCGCGACCTGGGACACGTTCCGCGCGCACGGCCTGGACCGCTATCGCGAACTGCGCGACCGGGCCGACCTGGCCGGCACCTCGCGGCTCTCGGTCCACCTGAAGTTCGGCGAGATCCACCCCCGTACGCTGCTGGCCGGCCGCGTCGACGAGACGTTCCGCAGCGAGCTGATCTGGCGGGAGTTCTACGGCGACGTGCTGTGGCACCGACCGGAAACCGCGCGGGAGTACCTGAACCGGGACATGGCCGACATGCGCTACGACCGAGGGCCGGACGCGGACGCGCTGTTCGACGCGTGGCGCGCGGGCCGGACCGGCTTCCCGTTCGTGGACGCGGGGATGCGTCAACTGCTCACCGAGGGCTGGATGCACAACCGGGCGCGGATGGTGGTCGCGTCCTTCCTGGTCAAGGACCTGCACCAGGAGTGGACGCGCGGCGCGGCGCACTTCATGCGGCACCTGGTGGACGGCGATCTCGCCTCGAACAGCCACGGCTGGCAGTGGACCGCGGGCTGCGGAACCGACGCGTCGCCGTGGTTTCGGATCTTCAATCCGATCACCCAGGGCCGTAGGTTCGACCCCGAGGGGGACTACGTCCGGCGCTATGTGCCCGAGTTGCGCGGCATCGCCGGCAAGGCGGTGCACGAGCCGTGGCGAATCGGCGTCGAGGGCTACCCCGACCCGGTGGTCGACCACGCCGAGGAAAGACGCGTCGCACTCGACCGCTACGAGGCGATCCGGCGGTAGGGCGCCGGATCCGCGTACACGCGCCGGATCGGCACAGGAAGCACCACACGAACCGAAACGGCTGTGCCGCGTAGTTCGGGAGGGGCACGACGAGGCGCTCATGGTCCTGCACGACCCCGCCGGCCCTCGCCGCGCCGCAGGGAGGTTCGACCCGCGTGGGGTGCCCTCTCCGGGGAGGGCACCCCACGCGCTACGCCGACCGCTCTCCAAACCGACCGACAAACGCTCTCCGCTCTGACCTACGTAGCCACCTCGCGGACCCGTTCGTCATGGCCCTCACCGCGGTCGCGACCCGTTTCACCGGCCCCGTGGCCCGGACGAGATCATGCCCGGTTCACATCTGCCAGGCTCAAGTATGAGCTCGGATCTGCTTCACCGGATGGCCCAGCCTGTCTGCCAGTGCTGTCAGCTCGTCCTCGCTGAACCAGGGACGTTCGGGGTTCCAAATGGCGATCTCGAACCGGGCGAAGCCACAAGGCCAGTCGTAATCCAGTGCGTCCAGCGTGGTTGACCCTCCGCAGCACGGGGCCTCGATCGCGAGGGTGGTGAAGCCATCGTCGCAGTGGGCATCAAGGAGGTCGCCCCACCACTCCGTGTCGATGGACGCCCGACACAGGGGACAGCCGATCCTCTCCAGGTTGCCCCCGCAGTCCACGACGGTCACTGCGTCGTGCCACGTCACGTCGATGTCCACATCCACGCCGTCGGCGGCTCCGGGAGCGAGTTCCTCGACGAGCGAGACGACGCGGTCAACCGCATCGCGTTCCGGCCGCCACTGCGGATCCGTCGGAATGATCGACAGGACGTCATCGCTCATGGCTCCCCCACCTGGTCAGTCACAGTGACATCGCGACGCGATGCTATCGAGCACGCCTTCCGGCGCCGCACCCTCCCGAACCGCGGCCGCCGACACGGCCGGCGAGTGTCGGCTCGATCGTAGAAATCGTTCAGGCCGTCGGAAGATGCCTGCGGCCGTACGGTCTGGGTTGGCGGCCGCAGCTCGGTCATCAGCGCCTGAATCATGATCATTCACGACCGCACGTGCCCTCTGTATCCGGCGGGTTGGTTCCGGGAGGCCGTGGCGGCAATCGGGTTGCTCGCCCAGGAGTCGCCACCACCCGAGGCGGAGTGGTCCGATCGGGCGACCGTTGGGCGAGTTCGCCGCGCGTGACGCGGGTTCGGGTCCAAGGTCGTGTGTGTGCGTTCCGAGGAGAGCCGCACCGACACCCCGACCCCGAGGAGACAACCGTCATGGCAACGATCCCCAACGGCACCTACGGAATCGTCAAACCCGGCGAGCAGAACCTGACGCTTTCCGAGGCGAAGGCCCCCGTGGTCGTCCTCCCGCCGACCGGTCAGCCCGGCGAACAGGAGTGGCACGTCCAGAGCCTCTCCGACGGCAACGTCACCATCAAGAACCTGCGGCACGACACGTACCTCAGCTACGACGGCGTTCCCGAAGTCAACAAGATGCTCCGCGGCTCCTCGCAGGAGACCCCATGGCAGCTGCGACAGTCCGCGCAGCCGCACACGTTCCACATCGTCGTACCCGGCGGCCCGGTCGACGGCGTCGAACTGGCGGCCGACCTCAGCCTGCTGCGGATCTTCCCGCCGATGACGGCGCTGCGGCCCCTACAGCCCCAGGAACTCAACCAGGCCTGGCACTTCCAGTTCCACGAGTAGGCCACCCGACGGCCGCCGCCCCACCCCGCCGGCGGGGTGGGGCGGCGATCGTCGGCGGGCCTTGGGTGGCCCTTTCCGGGCCCGGTGGTGCCGCTCGAACTCCGCCCGTCCGCACCGTCCGCACCGTCCGCAGCGCTGGGAGCCGGGCCGAACTCCACGCCTGATACGTGGAGTTCGGCCCGCACGCCCGCTTCCCGAACGCTCGGTGCCTCGTAGACATGAGCAAGCGCGTTGCCTGGGCCCGGGCCGGGGCTGTCGAGTGTTCGTGGTGCCGAACCCGGCGCCCGGGTCAGGTGACGGTGATGGTGAGGGGTTCGGCGAGTTTGGTGTACTCGTTGTTGTACAGGTACCAAGCCGCGTAGCTGCCCGGCGCCAGGCCGGCGGTGGGGACGCGCGCGTCGCGCTCGTCGACCGCCAGTGTCTTGCCCGGCGGTGGCGATGTGCTCGGGTTCGTCGAACCACGACCGGTGTCGGCGGGGCAGTGGAGGGCGCTGCGGCCGTCGTCTTGCGTTGCGCGCGGTGATGCCCGTGCGGGGGCTCAGCGCGAACGCGGGTTGTTCGGGACTTCCGGGGTGGGCCGTACCGGAGGCTGCCGGGCCTGGTCAGTGGTGGAAGCCGCCGCGGTTCGCTTCCTGCGGGCGGCCGTCGTCGAGTTGCTTGATGGCGCGGCGCATGTCGTCGGCGAGGAGTTCGATCTCGTCGCGGTCGATGCCGTGGCGGACGAGTACGCGCTGGATGACGGTCTCCTGGCGGTCGGGCGGCAGCGGGTAGGAGGGCACCTGCCAGCCGCGCATCCGGAGCAGGTCGGAGAGTTCGTACAGGCTCCACCCGACCGAGTCGGGATCGGTCAGGGTGTAGGAGACGGCCGGCAGCGCTCCCGCCCCGTCGTAGAGCAGGGTGAAAGGGCCCATGTCGGCGATCTGCCGGGCGAGGTGCTGGGCCGTGTGTGCGCACGCCTCGTAGACCCGCCGGTACCCCTCCCGGCCCAGGCGCAGGAACAAGTAGTACTGGGCGATGACTTGCCCGCCGGGGCGAGAGAAGTTCAGGGCGAGGGTGGGCATGTCGCCGCCGAGGTAGCTGACGTGGAAGACCAGGTCGGCGGGCAGGGCGGCGTCGTCGCGCCACAGGGCCCAGCCGACGCCGAGCGGGGCCATGCCGTACTTGTGGCCCGAGGAGTTGATCGAGGCAACGCGCGGCACCCGGAAGTCCCATGACAGGTCGGGG
The DNA here is from genome assembly GCF_045207785.1 of Embleya sp. NBC_00896. NCBI lineage: Bacteria > Bacillati > Actinomycetota > Actinomycetes > Kitasatosporales > Streptomycetaceae > Embleya > Embleya sp. NBC_00896. The sequence continues at coordinate 2,549,011 of NZ_CP108777.1, read as the reverse complement.
TGCAGGAAGGGGGCGATGAACCCGCCGGACGCCGCGTCCACGTGCACGGGGATGTCGAGGCCGGTTTCCGCCTGGATCCGGTCGAGTTCGGCCGCGATCTCGGCGACCGGCTCGTACGTGCAGGTGTAGGTGACGCCGAGAATCGCCACGACGCCGATGGTGTTCTCATCGACGTAGTCGCGCAGTTGGTGCGGTTCGAGGCCGGTCGCCCCGGGTTCGACCGGGACTTGGCGCAGTTCGACGTCGAAGTAGCGGGCGAACTTCTCCCAGCACACCTGTACCGGCCCGCACACCAGGTTGGGCCGGTCGGTCGGCAGGCCCGCGTCGCGCCGGCGGTTGCGCCAGCGCCATTTCAGCGCGAGGCCGCAGAGCATGGCGGCCTCGCTGGAACCGGTGGTCGAGCAGCCTACGGCGTTGCCGCCGCCGGCAGGCGCGTGCCACAGGTTCGCGAGGATGTTGACGCACCGCGACTCGATCTCGGCGGTCTGCGGGTACTCGTCCTTGTCGACGATGTTCTTGCCGAGGCACAGGTCCAGGAGGTGCCGCACTTCGTCGTCCGCCCAGGTGGTGCAGAACGTGGCGAGGTTCTGCGCGGCGTTGCCGTCCAGGAGCAGCTCGTTGCGCAGCACCTGGAAGACGATGTTCGGGGGCGTCGGGAGTTCGGGCATGGCCCGCTTGGACAAGGGGCGCTCGCTCAGCGGGGAAGCGAAGACGTCGTCGGCCGGGTCACCGGCTTGTTCCTTGGCCTTGTGCAGAGCCATCAGAGAAACCTCTCATATTGCCTTATTTGCATGCTTTTCCGAACAATACGGGTGAATGCCGATGCTCGACAGTGGGCGTACTCCGCCCGGGGTTGGCGGGTACGCGCCGCCCAGACGCCGGACGGAGCGCGCTCGTCCGGTCGACTGCATCAGCCGAGGCCGCCACGCGGAGGGAGGTTTCGCGGCCATACCGCCCGCGTGAGCCGGCCGCGCCCCGCTCCCGCCGCCGGGGCCGGGCCGGCCGGGCACCATGCCGCGCCCCCGCAGGCCGCAGCGACGGATCGACAGGACGGGCGTTTCGCCCGGCTTCCGGTCCTGCCCGAGGTTCTAGGCTCGGCCCGTGAGGCAACCCGAGCAGCGCGCCGAGGGCGCGGGACCGTTCACCACCCGGCTCACCTGGCACGTTCCCGGCGGCGGCACCGCCGTGTGGGAGTCCCGGCTCGCGCGGCGGCGCGGCGTGATCGCCGTCCGTCCCCTTGGTGCGGCGGCCGCTCGGCACACCCGAGCGGACGCCGTTGCCATCACCCGGCTGCGCAGACTCAACCCCATCGCCGCGATCGCCTTCGTCATCGGCGGGGCGCTCTTCGCGGCCGGCGCGGCCGTGTCCCAGTTCGGCTCCGGCGATGCCACCGAGTGCGCCTCGATCTACCTCGCGGGCGGCCTGTTCTTCAACACCGGCGGGTATGTCTCACTGCTCCAGGTGATCAACGCGCCCCGCCACGTCGGCGGCGGCGAAGGCCGGCTGGTCACCCGCCCCTGGCGGTGGTGGAGTTACGAGCCGATCCGGGTGGACTGGCTGGGCACGTTCGTCCTCTTCGCGGGCACACTCGTCTTCGCCGTCGACCTGCTGGACTCCTTCCTGCAGGGTCTGAACGTCCACCAGGTCAACCGGCTGATCTGGGTGCCCGACGTGATCGGCTGTGCCCTCTTCCTGGTCTCCGGCCACCTGGGCTTCGTCGAGATCTGCCATGGCCGGCCCTGCGTCCGCCCGCACGACCTCGGCTGGTGGATCGTCGCCGTCAACCAACTCGGCTCTGTCCTGTTCATGGTCTCGGCGCTCGCCGCCTACACCCGCCCCGCCACCGACAGCCCGGCCAACATCGACATCGCCAACTGGGGCACCCTCACCGGCGCCCTGTGCTTCTCCCTCGCCGGCCTCCTCCAACTCGGCGAACACCCATAGGCTCGCAGCGGCCGTTCCTGCGGTCCTCCAGGCTCCGTAATCCGGCGGACGTCGCGGAGTTCGTCTCGGAACGCCGATTACTCACCTGCGAAGCCCTTCCCTGCCCTCGGAGCTCTCGGATCGCGCGTAACTGAGCGTTGGGTCGGGGCCGGAGGTTCGGAGGGGTTGAGCGGCGTGGTGAGTTCCGTTCTCACCGCGCTGGGCCGGTCTCTGGTCTTGTGGTGTGGGCGGCGTGGGCGTAGCGGGCGGCGAGGTCCCCGAATGCGGTGGCCAGTTGGGGCGGTCCGATGACCTCGATATCGGTGTCGAAGCGGCCGATGGCGGCGGCGAGTCCGGTCCATGACCAGGAGCCGAGGGTGAGCCGGCAGTGGTGGGGGCCGAGTTCCTCGACGATTCCGTCCTGGGCGAAGGACGCGACATCGGCGGCCGGGAGGTGGAGGATGACTTCGCCTCGGCAGGGCCAGTCGGTGGTGGTGCCGTCGTTGCCGCGGAATCGGCTGGTGACGAAGGTGGAGACGTTGCCGCCGGGAAGTTCGCGCCGGGCGAAGTGGGGGCCGGTGGGTGTGCGGGGCCGGATGCGGTCGACGCGGAAGGTACGCCAGTCCTCGCGGTGGAGGTCCCAGGCCACCAGGTACCAGCGATGACGCCAGGCGACCAGGTGGTGGGGTTGTACGCGGCGGGTGTCATCGGCCGAGGTGCTCGGGCCCGGGGTGTAGTCGAAGCACAGTTCCTCGCGGGCGTGGATGGCGCGGCTCAGGTCCATCAGGACCTGAGCGTCGACCCGAGGGGTGTCGCCGGTCGCCGCGGGCGGTTGGACGGCGGTGATGTGCAACAGGTCGACGCGGTGGCGCAGGCGGGGCGGCATGACCTGGCGGAGGGTGGCCAGCGCGCGGGAAGCGTCTTCGGCGACGGCGGTGCCGGCGGCCGCGGTCTGCAGCGCGACGGCCAGGGCGACGGCCTGCTCGTCGTCGAACAGCATGGGCGGCAGGTGAGTGCCGGCCTCCAGGCGGTAGCCGCCGGCCGGTCCTTTGACGGTCGTGATCGGGTAGTCGAGTTCGCGCAGGCGGTCGATGTCACGGCGCACGGTGCGCGAGGTGATGCCGAGACGCTCGGCGAGATCATCGCCGGACCAGTCACGGGGCGTTTGAAGCAGCGAGAGCAGCGCGAGCAACCGGGCGGAAGTCTTATACATGACACCACATATTTCCTGGAGTACCGGACAGAACCTGTCCTCTACCTCTGCCATCGTGGCATACGAGCCGTTCGGGAGGCATGACCCCTGGTCACGGCAGCCGCCGCTCGGCATCGACGGCCGACGGCGCACATTTGTCACATCAAGGCAAGGAGCAGGTCATGTCCGTCACGACCACCACTCACCTGAACTTCCGGGGTACCGCACGTGAGGCGCTGGACTTCTACCAGTCCGTCTTCGGCGGACGTACTGTCGCAGTCACCTACAAGGACGCGGGCGCCGTGCGGAACGAGAGCGAGGCGGACTGGGTGATGTGGGGCGAGGTGGTCGGCGGCAACGGCTTCCACGTCATGGCCTACGACGTGCCCTCGCATCTGCCCTGGAACCAGGGCGAGAACTCGTTCTTCGTCTCCGTGCGTGGCGACGACGTCGAGGAGACCGGCGCCCTGTGGGGCAAGCTCGCCGAGGGCTCGACCATCGTGAGTCCGCTGGAGCCCGCGCAGTGGGCGCCGCTGTACGGCATGCTCACCGACCGATTCGGCGTCACCTGGGTCCTGGACGTCACCGCTCCGTACAACGGCTGAACCAACCGACCGACCTGACTTGCCTACGCCGTCCGGGCCGCCGCAGCCACACGGGCGGCCCGGACGGCGCGGGCACCGAACGCGTACAGCAGCGGAAGGAAACGGGTCACCGTGAGGACGCGGAAGCGCGTGCGCATGATCCACCGGGCGCTTGACGTTCCGGTGTGTCGCGCAGAGCCAGGAAGGTCCGCGAGCCGACGCTGGTCTCGACGTCGCGCTCAGGACGCTGCTTCACTCCAGCGATCGAGCGTCTCACTCGTGCCGTCGTAGGTCAGCCAGGTCCCGTCGCCGAGCGGGCGTACGTAGCGGTCGGCAGGGCCGGTGGGGTACATGGGGCTCCCGCGTACGTCCAGGGTCCGGGCGTCCAGGAGCCAGTGCCGGACGGCACGTTCCGAGTCCTCATCGGCGTCGATCGTCGTGGCGATGACGGTGTCGGCGTCGACGAAGCCGCAGCCGTGGTCCCACCAGGGTGAGTCCTCGCCGTCGGCCGCCTCGGGCACCCCCTCGGCGAGCACGGCGCCATCCAGCGCGTGCAGTTGCAGGTCGGCTCCATAGTGCTCGACCGTCAGGAAGCCCGCGTGCCCCGCATGGACGTCCGTCAGGATGCGGTCCATGCCCTCGTTCAGATCCCAACTGGTCAGCTTCTCGCCGTCCCAGCGCGCCCAGTAGAGCAGGATGCCGTCCTGGCCCATACCGATGCAGAGGCCGACGTGGATCCCGTCCGGATGGGAGACGTGGTGTGAGCCGGCGGCCGCGCTCTCCAGCGGCAGCCGGGCCAGTTCCCGTCCGTTCCGGGCGTCCAGGACTACCCAGCACTCATGCCAGTCCTCCCCGTCTCGGTCATGTCCCCCGACCACGACGTGCGCCCAGACGAGTCGGCCGTCGTCGGAGACGTGGCAGGACCCATGTTCGAGGCCGCGGCACACCTCCTGCTCGTCCCCTGTGTGCGTGTGACCGACCAGGGGCCCCCAGCAGCTGTGCCGGTACTCCCACAGTGTCTCGCCGCCCTCGCTCACGGCCCGCACCGCGCGCTGGCCGGAGAACACCGCGAACGACGCGTCGGGACTCACCGAATCGACACCGCGGTCCCACCCCGGCCACGGAAGGGGGAAGAAAGCAGTCGGCGCGAACTCCCCTGCGAAGAGCTCATCCAGGTCGTACGCCTCCAGCTCGTGCCCGTTCCGGAGAAGCACGCGGTGCGACCCGTTCCCACGGCTGTCCAAGGCGTAGCCGTTGACCAGGGCATCACCACCCGACAGCCTCACCGAGTTGCGCAGTTGTGCAGTGATCGACATGCCCGGAAGCTAGCGAACCCCACTGACTCGTTCGCGGCCGGGCGCTCAGGCGCCGGTCGGCGTCGACGCCGGAGAGGTCGATGTGCCGGCGGCCAAACAGCTTTGCGCCGCCACCATGGTCGGCCGCGGTGGGAGCAGTCCGGTCGGGCATGCAGCCGACGGAGTCCCGGACCGCGCACCAGGCGTCGCGCTCCGTTCCGGGACCGTCGGGCTGGGTCCGTCTTTTCGCCGTCGGGCTTCGCCTTGTGCGGCCTGACCGGGGCGTCGCCTTGCGGCCCGGGCGGGTGGGGCTGGTCAGTTGGTGCAGCCGGGGACGGCCCCGGGGGGTCGGCAGTTGTCGGGTGTGTTGCCGGAAACGAAGCTGCTCACCAGGTTGACCGTGCTGCCGGGATTCTCGAAGATGCCGCCGGCTTCGAGCACGGCGCTGTTGCCCGTCACAAGGCTGCCGGTAAGAGTCGCGGTGCCCGTGCCGTTGTAGAGCCCCCCGCCCTGGGAGCCTGCAGCCGTGACCTTGTTGTTCGAGAGGCTGGTGGAGTTGAGGCCGAGTGTGGCGTAGTTGCGGATCCCGCCGCCCTCGTTCTCCGCGGTGTTGCCGCTGATGGAGCTGAAGTTGACGGTCATGGAGCCGACGAGATTGAAGAGGCCGCCGCCGATGCCGGCGGTGTTCTTCTGCACGCTGCTGCTACTGATCGTCGCGGTGCCGGTGTTGTAGACACCGCCCCCCACGCCTCCCATGAGCGTCGCGGAGTTGTTGCGCACGACGCTGGACTGCAGGTTCAGGGTGCCGAGGTTGTGAATGCCGCTGCCGTGGTGGGCATTGTTGTCCGACACGATGCTGGAGCGGGCCGTGACGCTGCCGCCGAGGTTGTAGAGGCCGCCACCGCCGAAGAAGGCGACGTTGCCGCTGACGACGGTGCTTGAGATCGTGGTGCTGCTTCCGCCGAGGGAAGCGATGGCGCCACCCTCCTGAGCCGTGTTGCCGGCCAGGTTGCTGCTGCTGACGGCCAGGACGCGGCCGGCGTTGACCAGGATGGCACCGCCGTCCTCGCTGCCGAGGACGGCGGGGTTGCCGTTGCGCAGGGTGATCCTGTTGAGGGTGAGCTCGCCGTCCGTGCCGCCGACCTCGAACATGCGGAACTTCGGGGTGAGGGGCGCGGCGGCGCGTTCGATGACGGAGTTGGCGCCGTTGATGGTGATGGGCTCGGTGATCACCGGTAGCCCGTTCGGTCCGCTGCCGCCGACCGGGGGCTCAACCGTATCGAGGGAGTAGACGCAGTTCGGGGCCAGATCGATGGTGCCGCCGCCCGCCAGATTGGCCGCGTCGATGGCGTCCACGAGGGCCGCCTCGTCACAGGTGATCGGTGCGGCGTGGGCCGGGGCGGGGATCGTGGCAAGCCCGAGGGCCAGCCCGACCGCGGTGAGCACGCTGCCCGCCTTGGGTGCGAATCGCACAACAGGCTCCTTGTGCTGTCGGGGAGCCCGGTTGGATCCCGCTGCGATCAGGATCTCCAGGGCGCGGGGGTCTCGCCTTCTGGGAGCGGCGAGGGGGTGAAACCGGTCTCTACGCTTCCCACCACTGCACGACGCGCGGTGACCAGCCAGGCGCGGGAGTCGAACCACACGCCCTCGCCGGTGTCATGGGCGTCGAGCGTGGCCGGCAGCCGGCCGAAGGCACGAGCCGTCGCCGCAGCGTCCAGGTCGGCGACCAGATCCTCGACCATCCGCAGATTGGACAGGGCGTCGCGGGCGCGGGCCGCGTCCGGACCGTAATAGATCGGCTCGCGAACCTCGGTGATCTCGATCGCAGTGAAGCCGGCAGCGGTCAGCACGCCGGCCGCGACGGTCGGATCCGCCAGCGAGAAGGCACCATCGCCGAGTCCGGCCGGCGCCATCCCACCACCGGCCAACGCATGTCGGATCGCACCGAACCACTCCTGGCGGTCCTCGGCCTGCCATACCAGCTGCACCAGCCGCGCCCCCGGCCGCAACGCCCACCCGATGTTGGCGAACGCCGCGACCGGGTCGGTGAAGAACATCGTGCCGAACCGGCTGATCCCCAAGGTGAAGCCTCCCGGCGCGAAGGGGTGGACCTGGGCATCGGCCCGTTCGAAGGCGACGTTGCGGATTCCCCCCTTCTCGCTCAGCCGGCGGGCACGGTCCACCATCGGGCCGGACAGGTCCACGCCGAGTGCACTTCCAAACGGCGCGGATCCGGCGGCGTCTCGCGTGGTCTGTCCGGTGCCGCAGCCGATGTCGAGCACGCGATCAGCGGTCCGGACGCCGGCAGCCGCTCGCAGCCGCACGTTGTAGCGGCTCAGTTCGGCGTCGTAGTCGAACACCTCAATCGCCTCCCGGACTCGCTGGGCCGTCGCGGAGTACGCCGCGTACCGCGTCGAGCCGTACACCCGGTTCGAACTCCGGCAGCCACCAGGTCGCGCCGGCCGCGGCGTACGGCAGCGGATCGGCGTCGAGGGGCAGGCTGATGGCGATCTCGTACGGTCCGGTCACGCCCGCTCGGAGTTCGGTGAGGGTGGCGACGACCTCGGCGAGCTGGTCCGGGTGCTCGAGATTGGCCGGGAAGAAGCCATCGAGCCGGGCGGCTCGGCGGATCGGCTTGACGTTGCCCGGGAATCCGGCGGGCCACACCGCTCGCCGCCGAACCGATCGCTGGGGGCGGCCTTCGTCCATGTGCCGCGCCTGGGCCGATGTGAAGTCGTCTCACACCGGCCCCGGCAGGTCGTGTCCGGTGAGTCCCTCTGGTTTCGTCACGTGGTCGGCCGGGCTTCGGAGACTGATTCGGAGACTGAAAGGATCGCTGAAATCGCGGTGTCCCAGAGCTCCGGCGGCGGCATCTGGTGCCCCATGCCCGTGAGCGGGACGAGCCGTGCTCCCGGGATCTCCCGTGCCAGCGCCTCGCCGTGCCCGTACGGGAGTAGCGGGTCCGCGGTGCCGTGCAGCACCAGCGTGGGCGCCGTGATCTCGCCGAGGCGGGCGCGGACGGGCTCGCCGCCGTCGAGCCGCCAGTGGTTCTGCGCCGACGCCAGGGCCGGGCCGCGGTCCCAGGCGCGGCCGACGACGCGGCGCACCCGCTCCTCGTCGACGGGGATGGTGCCCGCGAAAGTGCGCTCGCCGTCGGTGTAGTACGCGATGACCGCCTCGCGGTCGGACCAGTCGGGCGCCTCGTCGCCACCCTCGGCGAACTTCTCCGCCAGTTCCTCGCTCATCGGCGGCAGGTCGGGGCGGCCCGGGCCGCCGGGCCCGCCCGGGCTGGTGGCGATGAGCGTCAGGGAGGCGACCCGGTCGGGGTGGTGTACGGCCAGGTGCTGGGCGATGCCGCCGCCCATGGAGACGCCGACGATGTGGGCGGCCGCGACGCCGAGTTCGTCGAGCAGGCCGACGGCGTCGTCGAGCAGGGCGTCGCTTCCGTACGGCGGCTCGCCGGGCGGGAAGGTTGTGGAGCGGCCGGTGTCCCGGGTGTCGTACCGGATGACGTGCCGCCCGCCGGCGGCGAGGCGCTCGCAGAACTCGTCGTCCCACCAGTCCATCGACGCCTCGGCGCCACCGATGAGCAACAGGGCGGGTGCGGCCGGGTCGCCGAAGGTCTGAGCGCAGAGCTCGATGCCGTTGATCTCGAGAAGTCGCTCGCCGTGTGATTGCTGAGGGGTCATGTCCAGCACGCTAGAGCCCGTGACTCCATCGTGAAAAGCGATGATTTTCGATCGATTCGATCGCTCATGCCAATGATCGTCGCTACGCTGAAACGTGTGACCGACGTCGAGTTGCGCCATCTGGCGGCGATGGCCGCCATCGCCGAGGAGGGCTCGTTCGGTCGGGCGGCCGCCCGTCTCGGCATGCCATGGCGGTTGTGCGTCGAAGGCCAGGCCGGCCCTGCCGCAGTGCGTTCCCGGAGCTGTATCCAGCCCGCACTGTGATCGAGGCTGCCTTCCATCCGCTGGGCGCCGCTGATCGTGACCGGGCCAGAAGTCTGACGCTCTGGGTGACGGCGACGTTGGTCAGGAAGCCGTGTTCGGTTGCGGCGCCTGCTTCGGTGCCCGCCATGCGGGATTCTTCCGGACGCCGACCTGTTCCAGTTCGAGCGCGTCTCCGGTTTCGCTGCGCACTTCGACGTGGACCGGGACGCCGGTTTCGTGATCGACGTAGTGCAGCGGCGCCGTGCCGTCCTGCAGGTGCTTGTCGCCCCACTGCATCAGGGCCACGATCACCGGGAACAGGTCGCGACCCATGTCGGTGAGCACGTATTCGTCGCGGGTGCGGCCGCCGTCCTCCCGGTAGGGACGCTTGGCGAGCAGGCCGGCCTCGGTCAGGCGCCGCAACTGCTGGGCGGCGGCGCGGTCGGTGATGCCGATACGACCGGCGAAGCCGCTGAACCGGGTCGTGCCGTAGCAGGCCTCGCGCAGGATCAGCAGCGCGGAGCGGGTTCCGACCACCTCCAGCGCCTTGACCAGTGAGCAGTGGTCGGTCTTCCACGCGCCGAGATCGGCCAGCGCGCCCTCCATGACAACCGGCATGGGGTCCATGGTACCCGCTTCAGCTTGATCCTTGTATAGCCAGACCCCCCTGCCTATACTCGCGGATAGTTAGAGCTCTGCCTCCTGCTCCGGGAGTGGGAAGCAGGCCGCTGCCTTCGACCGGCTATCCGGTACAAATCGCAAGGGGATTCCCATGGCCACGCAGACCACACCAGCCACCGAGGGCGTGCGACAGGACCCCGGTAGACCGTCGGCGATCACGTTCGTCGTGTGCTCCGCGGCGTTCGTCGCGATGCTCGACGTGTTCGTGGTCAACGTCGCCTTCACCGACATCGGCGCCGAATTCGACGCGCGGCTCGCGGACCTGAGCTGGGTCCTCAACGCCTATGCCATCGTCTACGCGGCGCTGCTGGTCCCGGCCGGGCGCCTCGCGGACCGGTACGGCCGCAAACCGGCGTTCCTCGCCGGACTGGCCTTGTTCACCGCTGCGAGCGCCGCCTGCGCCTTGGCGCCCCAGTTGTGGTGGCTGGTGTTCTTCCGCGGGATACAGGCGGTCGGCGCGGCCGTGCTCACCCCGGCCGGCCTCGGGCTGCTGCTCACCGTGCTGCCGGCGGAGCGCCGGACCGGAGCGGTCAGGATCTGGGCCACCACCAGCTCGTTCGCGGCCGCGGTCGGCCCGGTGGTCGGCGGCGGCCTGGTGGAACTGTCCTGGCGCTGGGTGTTCCTGATCAACATCCCGGTCGGCGTGGCGGCGTTCGCGGCGGCCCGCCATGTGCTCCCCGACCTGCGTGACGACTCGGCCGTGCGCATGCCGGACCCGCTCGGCACGGCGGCGCTGGTCGTCGCCTTCGGCGCGGTCTCACTGGGCCTGGTCAAGGGCCAGGAGTGGGCGTGGACCGGGGCGGCGACCGTCGGCACCTTCGCCGTCGCCGCCGCCGGTATCGCGGTGTTCGTCGTTCGGATCCTGAGTCACCCGGCACCGGTCGTGGATCCGGCCCTGTTCCGGACACCGGCGTTCGTCTGGGCCAACATCACGGTATTGCTGTTCTGCACCGCCTTCGGCGCGGTCTTCCCGTCCGTGGTGCTGTGGCTGCAAGGTCCCGCCGGCTACTCCACCCTGGTCACCGGCCTGGCCATTGCCCCGGGCCCGCTGATGGTGCCGCTGTTCGCGGCCGTCGGCCAGCGCCTGGCCACGCGCGTTCCGGCCGGAGCCCTGGTGGCGGCGGGGAACCTGCTGTTCGCCGGCGGCGCCTTGATGCTGGCCGCCGGTGCGTCCCCCGATACCCGGTACGCGACGCAGATCCTGCCGGGATGGCTCGTCATCGGCGTCGGCATCGGCCTGGCCATGCCCGTCATGCTCTCCCAGGCCACCGCCCAACTGCCCGGCGCCCAGGCCGCCACCGGCAGCGCCGTGGTCAACACCAGCCGCCAGCTCGGCTATGTCCTCGGCGTCGCCATCCTGGTCGCCGTCCTCGGCACGGCCGGCACCGCACACGATCCGACGCACACCTTCCAACACGCCTGGTGGTTCATCGCCGCCACCGCCGCCGGGTCCGCCGCCACCGCCTTCGGCATCACCGGCCGCACCCGGAGCTGATCACCGTGACCACCGTGGTTGCGTCCAATACCGTGCACCTGCGCTCTTGGCGCGCGGACGACATCGACAGGCTCGGCCAGGCCGTGGCCGGCATCTCGCAGGACACACTCGCCCTGCGGTTCGGCGTGCCGTACACCACGATCCCCGACTGGTACCTGGCTCGGATCACCGAGGGCTGGGCGCGGCGCACTTGGAACGCGTACGTGGCCGAGAGCGGAGGCCGCATCGTGGGCTGGGCGGAGTACGGACTGAACAGCGATCCCCGCCACGCCGATGTCGCCGCCCTGGTCTGCGACCGGTACCAGGGAAACGGCCTCGGCACGCGGTTGGTCAAGGAAGTCGCGCCGCCGGCCCAGGCGGCCACGGTGCGTGTGTTACACGCCCAGATCCAGGTCGGGAACCAGGCCGCGCGCAAGGCACTGTGCGCGGCGTTGCCGGACCTGCGGTACACGGGACTGCAGGACGGACAGTGGCACTACGTCATGTACCTGCCGGAGGCCTCGTACTGAACGAAGCCCGGGTTGCCCCGCTACCAAGTCGGCTGGTCCGGATCCACCGGCAGGGGACCGTCCAGGCCGGTGTGGCGGTCGTCTCGCGGGCGTTGCCGATCAGGAGGGCGGCGTCGTCTGAGGGGTCGGTGGATGTTGTGGCCGAGGTGGTGGCTGCGGGGCGTCGGGTAGGCGCGCGGGAGCGATCGCCTCGGCGGTGGGGTGGCGAAGGGTCGGTGGCGTGGGAGCGTAGTGCGGTGGCCGGAACTGCGTTGCGGCCATGCGGTGTTCGCGTTCGGTTTGGAAGCCGGTGATGCGTGCGATCACGGCGACGAGCAGGCCTGCGGAGATGGTCAGGATCAGGTAGCCGCAGGCAAGCGCGATGTCCGCGGTGCGGGATGCCTCGGCATGGGCGATCGGGTCGAACGTGTCGCTGGAGATGTCCGGCTCGCCGTCGGGGCGGACGTAGCGGACGTAGGCGTACAGCGGGACCACGCTTACGAAGGTGGCCCACCAGGCCCACACCAGGGGGAGCCCGCCGCGCGTGGAAGCCTCGGGGTGGGGTGGATGTGGGTCACTGGCGCGCCAGATGTCCCGGGTGATCAGCATGGGGAACCACAGGTTGACCACCGGGCAGAACCAACCGCCGATCGACCAGCCGGGGGACAACGTCCGAGTCCGGCGGTCGGGATACGTGTCGATGTTGGCGCGCGCGTGGTGGAACCAGATCAGGAACACCACGATCAGGGCGAGGTAGGGGATCGCGCTCAGGCGCCACAGGAGGGTCACCGCCTCGCCGGTGTTGTGGGGATCGCCTCCGGGCGTCCGGTCCCGTGCGATGTCGTCCCACTGGAAGGCGCGTTCGAGGAGCCAGATGCCGTCGAACACCGAGAGGGCGGCGTGGACTCCCAGGAGGACGTACAGGGCGATCGCGAGCCCTCGCAACGGGCGCGGGTGGGGCACCGGATGGGGCCAGGCCGGGCGAGCCCAGGCCGGGTGGGGCCAAGGGTGGGTCGGCGGCGGCAGGTGGGCCGGCGGAGCGACGTCGGATCCCGCGCCCCAAGGGCCGCGGGTGTCCTGCGCGGGAGGCGGGACGATGCTCCGGACAACGCAGTCGGTGCAGCGGCCGGGCGTGCTGGAGGGCCCGCCACACGTTGAGCACAGCACTGTTCTCGGTCCCCCGTCGATGATCGCGGGGTGGTCGCGTGTGTCCTCGCGTCGCCGATTCCCGCCGGCCTCGTGTCGTGTACGGGCCGCCACGGACATCATGTCGTGGAACATCGTTCCACGCCACGGGGGTTCGTCGTTGTGCCCGTCGTGGTCCGGCGTCTCCCCGGGGCGGGTCCGGTTGGGCGCTGGTCTACTTCTCCGGCTTGCCGGAAGGTTCGCCGGATTTGTTTCTCTTCTCCTTGGTCTTGGTGTCGCTTCCCGGCTCCTTGTTCGAGCCTCGGGTCGGGGACTCGTCACCGGCGGGTGAGGAGATCTGGTTGTCGACGGCGGGGGTTGTTTCCCGGGGTGGAGCGGGAGCGGTCGCACGTGTGGGTAACGCCGAGGATGTCGGCGTGGAGGCCGTCGTCGGGGTCGCGGTGGGTGGGGTCGCGGGCTGCGTGGAAGGCGGGAGGGGCGCGGTGGTCGGTGCGGGGCGGCTGTTGCCCGCGTCCGGGGCGGCGTGGTTGTCGAGGACCGCCATGGTCGCCCCGGTCGCGCCCAGGATGATGCCGGCGACCACAGCCGTGGCCGGCAGGCGATGTCGTCTCCGCCGCACCACCTCGGTATCGGATGCGACCGGAGGAGTCGAGTCCGAGGTCGACGGAGGGACCCCGTCGACGGACGCGTGGCGGGTCGCGACTTCCGGTTGGCGCGGCGCGCCGGACGTGGGCGTGGACGATGACGCGGCGGCTTCGAGCAGGCGGACGCACTCGGCGGCGCCGGGCCTGGCGGCGGGATCGGTTCGCGTCATCGCCTCGATCACAAAGGCGAGTTCGCCGGGCACGTAGGACGGGATGCACGGCGAGCGCAGCGAGCGAGCCAGGGCGGCCTCGAGGGAGGCTCCCGGATATTCGCGTTCGCCCTTCAGCGCCTCCAGCAGGACCAGGCCGAGGGCGTGGACGTCGCACGCGGGCCCGGAACCCTGACCGAGGATCTGTTCGGGCGCGAGGTAGGGGATGGTGCCGACGATCGTGCCGGGTGTGGAGCGGGTGGGTTCGTCGACGAGACGCGAGATCCCGAAATCCGCCAAGTACGGGACGTCGTTGGGGCCGATCAGGACGTTGGACGGCTTCACGTCCCGATGCACGATGCCGGCCGCGTGTACGTGTTCCAACGCCGAGGCCAGTCGCGCGCCGAGCCTCGCCACGCGGTCGCCCGTCAGGGGGCCGTCCAGCACGTGCTCCCGCAGGGTGACGCCCCTGACCAGGCGCATCACCACATACGTGCAACTCTCGTGCCAACCGACATCGTGCACCGTGACGAGGGAAGGATGCGTCAACCGGCCCAGCAACACCGCCTCCTGGCAGAACCGTTCCGCCGTCACGGCACACGCGCCGGGTCGGAAGATCTTGACCGCGACCTCCCGCCGCAGTCGCAGATCGACGGCCCGGAAGACGTCGGCGGTACCGCCCGCGCCCAGCAGTTGCCCCAGGCGATAGCGACCGTCGAGGATGCCGCCGCTACGCGGAAGGGGACGCCGTATGCGGCGCGGCAATGCCGTCATGCAGTCTCCCCGGCCCGGTCCCGACAATGCCCGGGTCCTTACCCACCCTTCGCGCCCACATGCCGAAGTGCGACCCGAATGACGAGAACTACGCGTGCGCTGCTGGACAAAAGGCGTACTGCCGCGTAGAACCGGATCGATCGTACGCCTCGGCGCTTTCATCGTCGGCCGGTAGTCGGACGGCGCGTTGCAACCGCGGCGACAACCTCGCTCACTTCGCGGCCCTGGGCCCCGCCCGGGCGGTCGGCCTGGACATCGCGGAGGACTGCGTCACCCAGGCCCGGGGGTCCGGTCGGCGCCCGTTCCGTGCCTCGCGCGGACCGTCGGCAAGGCGGGCGGGAGGCAACTGGCCCGCCCGGGTATTCATTTCGGTGACGGAACAAGTACATGGAGTTACGATGTCGGTACCAGTGCGACGCGCAGGAGGTGTCGTGGCGTCAGGCAGAGCCGATCAGCTGGTCGTCCATCGTCATGGCTCGTCCCCAAGGAGTGTTCGTGAAGCTCTCCCCCCGTCCTCTTCGAGTCGTCCTGGTGGCAGCGTCAAGCGCCCTCACCGCGCTGACCGTGATGGCGTTCCCTGGTCCGGCCCACGCCGAGGCCGGGCGTGGGCCGGAAGTGCGCCAGGCGGATGCGGCCTCCACCCCGTGCGGCTTCTTCCGGTACAAGGTCCGCGAGTCCGAGTTCGCCGCGTACAACCACTGCGGTGAGACGACGGTGCGGGTCCACGTCGACGTCAGAGGGGGCGGCAGCGGGAACGACTACCACCTCTGCGTCAGCCCCGGCCCCACGCAGCTCCCGGGCGCGGGTCCGAACTATCTCAACGCGTACTACATCGGCGGCGCCGGCTGCCGAAGCGGAGATCGCACCGGGCACACACCCCACTGATTCGCGCCCCCCGCTCCTGGCACGGACAGCACCGACTCCGAACGCTCGTTCCGGCTTCCAGGCGGATCAATGTTCCCTCGACGATGGGGGGTTCGCCATTCACGGCACGCGGCGCCCGGCCGAGCGGGGCTGCCGTCCGATTGGCCGTACAGGCCCTGGACGTCGTCCATGCGTGCGGCGTCGAGGAGGCGCACACGGAGCCGATCACCGACACCACTGAAGCCGCCCGGACGCGAGGGGCGGTCCTTGCCGGCCGCAACCGGGTGGCAAGGACCGCCGTCACGCCTGGGCCCCGTTTCGCGGCAGTGCCACGCCGGCGGGGCCCGTATTGCCGAGCAGATCCTGCTCAGCGGATCCTGGTTCGCCGGGGCTCAGCGCCATTCCCGGCGGACCGGCTCACTTGTACTGCGTGGTGACGCTCACGCCGCCGAAGGTCTGCGAGGCGGCGAGGGTGAAGTAGACCCAGCCGGACGGCGGGGCGGCGATCGTCAAGGTCTCACCGTTGCCGGCGTTGGTGGACTTCGCCTGGTAGTTGCTGGTGGTGGCCCAGTTGCTGCCGCCGTAGTACAGGTCGGCGTTGCCGGTGCCGCCGCTGCTGGTGATGGTCAGCTCCTTGACACCGGCCGGCAGGTAGAGGAAGTGGTAGCTGTAGTTGCCGGTGGTGGCAGCGAGGTTGTCCCGGCGGCAGTTCTTGTCGAACTGACGGGGGTCGGCGATGGTGCAGAGCGGGGTGGACGAGGCCTCCGGCAGGGGGCCGCAGTCGTCGGTGGCGCAGGTGGTCGTCAGCCAGGTGGCGAAGCCGGCGTCGTAGCCGGTGCCGATGGTCTGCTTCAGGAAGGTGCGGGCGCCGTTCCAGTCACCGGCGCGGTACTTGGCGAGCACGGTCTCGACGTCCGCGGGGTGCGCCTGCAGCATGTAGCGGACAGCCAGGAAGCCCCACCGGTAGACCCGGGCCGAGTTGACGTCGGGGTCCTCGTCCTGGCCGTAGACGGTGTCGAACAGCTCGCTGAGCGTGTAGGTCTTCTTGCCGGCCGCGGCGATGGCATCGGCGTTGCGCTCGTTGCGGTAGCCGAACGAGACGTTCTCGGCGATGCCCTCGACCCACCAAATGGTCGGCGTGGTCAGGCTGGCCTCGAAGTCGCCGTACATGTTGTAGCGGCCGTCGAGGTAGTGGGTGTATTCGTGGTTGAGGTTCCAGATCTCGAAAGACGGACGCAGCCAGTCGGCCTCGTGGGCGATGAAGCGGGCCTGGTTGCCGGCCTGGGTCGGGTTGCCCTCCTCGTACATGCCGCCGTTGTCGACGTCGATGTTGTAGATGGCCCAGGCGTACAGCGCGTACTGGGCGTAGTCGTCGAAGGCGACGACCTCGAGGTTGGTGTTCACATCGCCGGGGATCGCGCCCTTGTCGCCGATTACCCGGTGGAAGTAGGCGTCCTGGTTGATCAGGTTGGTGCAGGTGGTGGCCAGCTGCCCGGGGGACATGTCCTGGGCACGGAACTTCAGGTTCAGGTTACAGGTGTGCTGGATCGGCAGGACCACGGGGAGCACACGGTCGCCGAGGTCGCAAATGGCGTAGGCCGCACAGTTGTTCCTGTCGAACTGGCGCGTGTACCAGGCCAGGTTCATGGTGATCGGTGCGGTGGGGCCGACGTTCGGGTAGCGGTTGATCAGGTCCTTCAGCAGCGGCCGGACCCGGTCCTTGAGCTCGGGGATGTCGAGGGCGTAGCCGAGGTAACGGCCGACGTTGCTGACGACGTCCAAGCGGTTCAGCTGGGCGTTGTTGCGGATGATGAAGTCGGCCCAGGTGTTGAGGAGGGCGGGGTCGGCCTTGAGGGCGGCCCGCCAACCGCGGCCGTCGTTCTTGGCCTTGAAGCCGTTCTCGACGACCCACTCGACGTGCTCCACGGCAAGGGTCATCTGGCCGGGCCAGGTGGCGTCGTAGCCGGCGAGCAGCCACTTGACGACGCCGGCGTACCGGCCGGCCGAGTGGGTGCTGTCGATCAACGTGACGACCTCGTTGAGGGTCTCGCCGTTGGTGTTGGTGACGTCCTTGCTGTGCGGGGAGGCGAAGAAGGCGTCCAGCGCGCCGCGGGCCGCGGTGTCCAACGCCGGACCGTAGTCGCCGACGGCGTCCGCGTGGTTGTCCTGCACGTAGTAGCCGGCGCGCAGGAACATCACCAGCTGTCCGATGGAGGTGGTGTTGGTGCCCGGGTACGTCGCGGAGGTGTCGCGCAGCGCGTCGGCGACGGTCACCATCTTGGCTTCGTGGAAGGCCGTTCGCGCGGTCTCCCCGGTGAGGTTGAACAGCGGGTAGGTGCAAGTGACCCTGGGAAGGGCCTTGAGTTGTTGGATCAGCGCGCTGCCCGTGGCGTTGATCACTCCGGACAAGTCGCCGCACTCGTCCCCGGCGGCCGAGAACTGCCTGTCCCCCTTGGCGGGTTCGGCGGTCGGGGCGGCCGGCGGGCCGGACTCCTCGGTGCCTTCCGGCGAGGAGATCTTGAAGCCGGAACTGTCGGTCTTGGCGTCGGGTGACCTGGGGACCGGGATCGACCGCGGCGCCGGGGCCGCGGTTTTGGTGGCGCTCACACCGGCCGGGGCCGTGGCACCGACCGGGGCGGCGTGGCTCTGCGGCGCGAACAGGCCGAGCGCCATGAAGAAGGCCACGCCGAGCGCAGGGAGTCTGCGCGCATTGGCCTTTGATATCCGGGAGGGACTCATCTGTGGGGCCTCCGGAGCCGTTGTCGGCCGCGTACTGGAACGCAGCCTGTTGACATGCGACATGTAACATTGCACATGTCGCATCACGCCGGAAGAGCCTCGGCCGGACTGCTGCCCGGCACAACTGAGACGTCGTCATATTGCGAGGTCGTGTTCGGTGGGATCGGGCAGCGTGAACCGGTCGTTTACGGGTCGGCGGGCCATCGTTCGACGAAGTCCGGGGCGGCCGAGGCGAGTTGTTCCGGTGACGCGTGCGCGGCTCGAGACCTTCATGACGGTCTTGAGGCGGCCGTGGCGGCGCGGACCGGTCCTTGTGCGTCTGCCCGGTTCGGCGGCCCGCTCGGCGAGAAGGCCCGTGGCCGTCTCGCGGGCAAGCAGTGTCAGGGGCTCGAAGATCCGGCCCGATGTGCCCATCCCCGGGGCCGGTTGCCCCTGCGGTGACCGCAGACGAATCCGTCGCACGACACGCACAACCACCGCGCGTCGGCATCCACGATCGCGGCTATGTCGGGGCGGGCGTCGCGGAACAGGTGCGCCGGCGGGCGCGGGCGGTGCCGGATGGGACGCCCGCGCCGACGCCCGGCTCACCGCCGAACTCGCCCGTCATGCAGCCGATCTGCTCTGCCTGCCCATCAACGGCCGCGACGAGCGTGGTTCTATTCGGGCGGTTCACCGGGGGCGACGAGGTGCGGTGTCGGGCGTCGCGGAGCTAGGCGTGGGATTGAGGCCGTGTTCAGCCCGGCCCACTGGACTCGGGCCTGCGATTTCGCACGGCCTTGAGGACAAGCGGGGGAATCGGAATACCAGGACGACGAGGCCACTTGGCGGGTTACCGCTGCCTCGCCCTTGTGGCCAGTCTGGTCCGGCCGGATGGCGCGCGGTATGCGTCAGGTGACTGCTTTCATGGCCGGACGTGCCCCTATTCCTGATTCCTGGTGGGCCGCCCCGTCGCGAGGGTGTCCTCGATGAGGTCGCGCAGCTGGGATCGGGCGGTGATGCCCAGCTTGGGGAAGCTGCGGTAGAGGTGCGAGCCGACCGTGCGCGGAGAGAGGAAGAGCTTCTCGCCGATCTCACGGTTGGTCAGCCCGCGGGCGGCAAGCCTGATGATCTGCTGCTGTTGCGGGGAGAGTTCGGCGAGCGCGTCGGGGGCCGCATCCGTGACGTCGAGGCCGGCGGCGCGCGATTCGGCCCGGGCACACTCGATCCACGGGCGCGCGCCCAGGCGACGGAAGATCTCCAGGGCCTCGGTGAGCGGCCCACGCGCCTCTGTGATGCGCCGACGACGCCGCAGCCACTCGGCGAGGTCGAGCAGGGTCTGAGCGCGTTCGAAGGGCCAGTACTCCAGTACCGGATCCGCCAGAGCCGCCCGGAAGTGCGGCTCGGCGTCCTCGGGGCCCGCCAGCAGGCCACGGGCTCGGCTGATAAGCGCACGCAGACGAGGTGAAGCGTTGTCCGCCAGCGCAGATGCCGAGCGCTCGACGATCGCGACGGCCTCCTCATGGCGGCCGCAGCGCACGGCGGCGGCCAGATCCGCGAGGGCCGGGTAGGCGGCGTGGTAGTGCACGGGCGCGCCGTCGGCCGTGAAGACCATGCGGAGTTGGTCGTACGCGGTCTCGTAGGCGCCTTCCGCGGCTGCCGCGGCACCGAGCGCACGACGGGCATAGACGGAGACCGAGCGGCTTTCCAGCGGATCGATCAGTGTGAGCGCGTCCTCGGCTCGTGTTCGGGCCGAGGACGCATCGCCCTGGAAGGCCAGCACGGTGGCGTCCACGGTGGCCGCACAGGCCACGGCGTGGTCGAGACCGGCCGCCCGGCCGACCGCGGTGGTGCGGGTGCAGGCCTCACGGGCCTGTTCCCACCTTCCTCGCTCCACGTAGGCCCAGGCGACTGCGCCGCCCAGACCCTCGGGCAGCGCTCCCTGCAACTCCCAGCGGTCGAAGGCCTCGTCGAAGGCGCGGACCGCCTGTGGGGTCTCGTCCAGGAGCCACGCCAAGATCCCGAAGGTGGTGAGCCGCTCCGGTCGGGCTTCCGCCTCGGCGGCCAACTGCTGTAGCAGGGAGACGAGTTGGGCCCGGTCGTCGAAGGGGTCCGAGACGGCTCTCACCCAGGTACGCAAGCCCGCGTGTGAGGCGTTCTCGGGAAGGCGCCGCAGGATGTCCTGGATGCGGTGGCGCTGGGTGTCCTCTCCGGAGTAGAAGCGGACCACGGCGGCGCCGGCCACGAGGTCCAGCGCGGCGGCGGGTTGGGAGACCGTCAACTCCTCGGCAGCGTCGGCCAGTCGGGAGAAGACCATGGTGTGGCGTCCGGTCAGAACCGCCAGCCGTCCGGCCTGCACGGCGGCGGAGGCCAGCAGGGTTGCGCAATCCGTGCGCGCGTGTGCCGCGGCGACCAGTTCCTCGACCCAGGCGATGTCTCCGGTGAACACGGCCGCCGCGGCGGCTTCGACCAGCAGCCGGGCGCTGTCCTCGCGTCGCGGTGCGAGTTCCGCGGCGCGCTGCAGGGCCTGGGCCGCCGCCGCATGGCCGCCGCGTCGGCGGGCCCGGCCGGCGGTCCGCTCCAGTTCCGCCGACACGGCCGCGTCCGGGTGCGGGCAGGCGGCGGCCAGATGCCAGGCACGCCGGTCCGGTTCGGCCCGCAGCATCTCGGCGAGCGCGAGGTGAGCCTCGCGCTGGGCGCCCAAGGACGCGGCGTGATACACGGCGGACCGGACCAGTGGGTGGCGGAACCGGAGGTCCCGGCCGGTCCGCCGGACCAGCCCGGCCTGCCCGGCCGGCAGCCAGGCCGCGTCCTCGGCGCGCGGCAGCCCCGCCGAGGCGGCGATCGCGGAGTCGGCGCTTTGTCGACACCGGCGTCGGCAATCACAAGGACCGCGTGATCCCCGCGCACCTGGGCGGCCACGGCGCCGCCGAAGTGGCACGCGAGGGAAGCAAGTTCGCCATCAGGGGCTGGGCGCCCTTCGCCCCGTACACCGAACAGGCCTGAGTCCTGCGGAAAGGCACGAAACATGAGCCACCACCCCGACCCCGTCGTGACCACGGCGCAGGGGGCCGTCCGCGGCCTGCGCCGGCACGACACCGCCACGTTCCTGAACATCCCCTACGCCGCCCCGCCCCGCGGCGCCGGCCGGTTCGCGCCGCCGCAGCCGCACGAGCCGTGGGACGGCGTACGGGACGCCACCGCGCCGGGGCCCAACGCGCCGCAGTCCGAGCGCAAGCTCGGCAGTGTGGACATGGCCCCCTACTTCGGCACCGGTTGGAGCCGGGGCGAGGACTACCTCACCGTCAACGTCTGGACGCCCGCTGCCGCGAGCGACAACCTGCCCGTCATGGTGTTTGTCCACGGCGGCGGATTCGTTGCCGGATCGACGCGGTCCGCGCTGTACGACGGCTCGGCCTTCGCCCGCGACGGCGTCGTCCTCGTCACCCTCAACTACCGGCTCGGCATCGCCGGGTTCCTCGACCTCCCCGGCGCGCCCGCCAACCGCGGCCTGCTCGACGTCGTCGCCGCGCTGCGCTGGGTGCGGGAGAACATCGCCGTCTTCGGCGGTGACCCGCACAATGTCACCCTCTTCGGCCAGTCGGCCGGGGCGACCATCGTCGGCGGCGTCCTCGCCGCCCCGGAGGCCGCCGGCCTCTTCCGCCGGGCTATCGTCCAGAGCGGCAGCGGCTTGGGGGCGTTCACCACCGAGCAGGCCGCCCGCGTCACCAGGGCAGCAGCCGAGGCACTGGGTATCGAGCCCCAGGTCGACGCCTTCGCGGAGGTCTCCGACGAGCGCTTGGTCGAGGCCGCCTCCCGGCTCGCGGGCATCGACCTGCAGACTGGGACGCACGATGATCCGCTGATCGGACTCGGCCCCTTCAGCCTGGTCCTCGACACGCAGCCCGCCGAATCCGTCGCCGCCGGGCTCGGTAGCGACATCGACCTGCTCATCGGAACCAACACCGAAGAGGGACACCTCTATCTGGTCCCGGTGGGCAAGTACGCCACCTCGGCCGCCGGAGACGTCGACGATGCGGCGGCGCGCTCGCACCCGAATCCGGCGCAACTCGTCGAGACGTACCGGAAGGAACGCCCCGAGGCGTCCTTCGGTGAGCTGCGCTCCGCCATCATGGGAGACGCGTTGTTCGGCGCGGGTACCTGGGCCCTGGCCGGCGCACATGCCACCCATTCCGAGTCCGCCACCTACGCCTACGAGTTCGCCTGGCGCTCCCACGCTCTGGACGGAGAACTCGGCGCCACCCACGCGGTCGAGCTGCCTTTCGTCTTCGATGTCGCGCACTTCCCCCAGCTGCGCGGATCCGCCGCCCTGCTCGGCCCCGACAGGCCCCCCGCGGATCTCGCCGCTCGCATGCACGAGACGTGGGTCCGGTTCGCCAGGACCGGCGACCCCGGCTGGGACCCGTACGACGACGAGCGCCGAGCCACGATGTGCGTCGACGCCGAGTGGACTCAGGTCGACGACCCTCGCAGCCAGGAACGACAAGCGTGGAACTGACCCTCGGACCGCCCTTCTCAAGGACACACCCATGACCAGAACCGTCATCACCACCGAGAACGCACCCGCCCTGGCAGCCCCGCTGTTCCAAGGCATCCGCAAGGGCCCCGTCCTGCAGGTCTCCGGGCAGCTCCCGCTCGATCCGGACACGGGCGAGGTCGTCGGCACCACGGTCGCCGAGCAGACCACGCAGACGCTGCGCAACGTCACCGCCGTACTCAAGGCGGGCGGTGCGGGCCTGGACGTGGGCGCGCTGCGGCCAGGCGATGTGGGCGCGGCCGCTCTCGGGGTGACATCTGTTGTCCGGGAGTAGGGTTCGTCCCCGTAGGGTCGGCGGATGGCGAAGTATTTCGATGTGCACCCCGAGAACCCCCAGCAGCGCACCATTGGCAGTGTGGTCGACCTGATCCGCTCCGGATCGCTCGTCGCGTACCCGACGGATTCCTGCTTCGCGCTGGGATGCCAATTGGGCAACCGTGACGGCATCAGCCGGATCCGGACGATCCGCAACCTCGACGACCGGCACCACTTCACCCTGGTGTGCGAGAGCTTCGCTCAACTGGGCCGGTTCGTACACCTGGACAACGACGTGTTCCGTGCCATCAAGGCATCGACGCCCGGTCCCTACACCTTCATCCTCCGCGCGACGTCCGAGGTGCCGAAGCAACTGTTGCACCAGAAGAAGAAGACGGTCGGGGTCCGGATTCCCGATCACGCCGTTGCCCAGGCCCTGCTCGCCGAACTCGGTGAGCCGATCCTCTCCAGCACGCTGCTCCTGCCCGGCGAGGACGAGCCGCTGACACAGGGCTGGGAGATCAAGGAACGGCTCGACCACGTAGTGGACGCCGTGGTGGACTCGGGCGACTGCGGCACCCAGCCGACCACGGTCATCGACTTCTCCGGCGACGAGGCCGAGATCGTACGCCGAGGAGCGGGCGACACCGCGCGGTTCGAGTAGCGGCCGAGTTTCGGGCGGCAAGAGGGGCGGAATCCGTCGACGCCTCGTAGGCAAGCAGCGTGCGCTCGCCTACGAGGCGGTCCCTCATCAGGGCGACGTGTTGCCCGGACCTTCGTGTCCGATGGCGCCCGTTCACGTTGCTAGGGCGTGTCTTCAAACCCCCGTCGGGCTCCGCGGCGTCCGGTGCCGTGCATCGGCGTGCCGGAGAAGCAGCCGCATAGTGGTTCTATTCGGCTGTTTCTCCGGTGCGGCGAGGCGAGCGCAGCGAGGAGCCCGAAGGGCGGATGCCGGGCGTCGTGGTGCTCGGCGGGGGTTTGAAGACACGCCCAAGGCCACCGCGTTGCCGAACCGCCACCCGCGTCGGGTTGAACAGCCCGGTTGCGGGCGACGGCGGGTCAGGGTCGGGCGGCGAGGGCCTCGACCTCGAACAGCACGTCAGGCGCGGCCAGGCTCGCGACACCGATGAGCGTTTGCGTGGGCGGTTTCGTACCCCAGCCCTCCTGCACGGCCCCGGCGATCGGCCCAAGCTTGCTGACGTCATGGTTCACCACATACGTCCTGAGCTGGACGACGTGGCTGAGGTCGAGCCCATGGGCGGCAAGAGCGACACCGATGTTGTGGAACGTCCGCTTCACCTGCTCGGCGAAGTCGGCCGAGACAACCGCGCCGTCCGGTCCCGATCCGTACTGACCCGCGATAAGCACCAGTTCCGTACCTGCGGGGATGGTGGCGGTGTGGCTGTAGCCGAACGGGACCGGGTTGTGCAGGCCGTCCGGATTGACAATGGCGTGTGCCATGTTGGGTCACCTCTTGTTTGCGGTGGGGCTTTGTCGTGCTGGTTAAGCCTCCCAACGAATCACGACACCCTGTGTCGTGTATTCCGGTAGAGTTTTCGTATGCGCGCCGACCGGTTGGTGTCGATGGTGCTACTGGTGCGGCAGCACGGTCGGCTGACCGCGCCCGCGCTGGCCCGCGAGTTGGAGGTATCCACCCGCACCGTGCTGCGCGACATCGAGGCGCTGTCGGCAGCCGGCGTCCCGGTCTACGCCGAACGCGGTCGGCACGGTGGTTTCGCGTTGCTGCCCGGTTTCCAGACCGAGCTCACCGGACTGAACCACGACGAGGCACTCGCCCTGCTGGTCGCCGGATCGCGGCGCGGCGCGCAGGTATTCGGCCTCGGCGCGGCGCTCGCTTCGGCCATGCGCAAGGTGGTCGACGCGCTACCCGAGAGCTATCGGGTCACCGCGGCCGGCGCGGCTCGGCGATTGCTCATCGACCCGGAGACCGACCTCCTCTCGCGTCGGCAGGCCGCCGAGGAGGTGCCCGACGCCATCGTGGCCGAGGTCCGGCGCGCGGTATTTGCCGGACACAAGCTGCGCATCCACTACGCGGCTGTGGACCAGGCCCCGAAGTGGCGCACGGTGGACCCGATCGGCCTGGTGACCGTACGCGACCAGGGCTACTTGCTGGCCACGAGGTCCGGCGTGGACCGCACCTACCGGCTGTCCCGGGTCTTGGCCGCCGAGGAACTCGCCGAACCGGCACAGCGACCGGACCGGGTCGATCTGGATCGGGCCTGGCAGGAACGCAGCACGCAGTTTCGGACCGGCGGCGACCAAGTCACCGTGCTGGTACGGGTGAACCCGGCGCGGCGGGAGGACCTGGTGGGCACCGCGCTGACCGTCCGCGCCGAAGAAGCCGACGCAGACGGCTGGCTGCGGCTGGAGGTGACCTTCCAAGATCCGAGACACGCCGAATGGGCGCTGTGGCAGCTCGCCACGAACGCGGAGGCCCTGGCCCCGCAGTGGCTGCGCAACTCCTTGCGCGACCGCGCCGCCGCGATCGCCACCTGCTACGGAGTGTCGTCCTGAGAGTTGCCGCCTTCTGCGGGCCGGCCCCGAAGCCGACGAACGCCGGCCGGGCTCGCCGGGGTTCGACCTCACCCCGTGCGGCCGGCGTCGTCGTCGCGCCGGGCATCGCGATCGGGTGCGCTCATGTCCCCCGTCTCGGGCGTGCCGTCGGCGAGCCCGTAGCGCAGGTACACGGTGCCCTTCGGACCGGCTGCAGGCGGTTCGAGGAGGGTGAGGTTCGTGGGCACCTCGCCACCGCCGAACACCTTCTTCCCGACGCCGAGCACGATCGGGTGCACCCAGAGGTCGAGACGGTCGAAGAGCTTCTCGCGCAGGAGGGTCTGCACCAGGTTCAGGCTCCCGACGACCTTCACGTGCTCGTGCCGGTCACGGATCTCGCGCACCGCGCCGGCCAGATCCGGGCCGAGCTGCGTGGAGCCTGCCCACGAGAGGTCGGGCCTGCCGCGGGAGGCCACGTACTTCGGGACGCCGTTGAAGAGCGTGGCGATCGCGTTGTCCCCGCCGCCCTCCTGGTACGGCCAGTAGGCGGCGAAGAGGTCATACGTCCGCCGGCCGAGCAGGAGGGCGTCCGTACCCTCGTACGCGGCACCGACCTGCGCCCCGGCGACCTCGTCCAGCAGGGGCGCCTGCCAGCCGCCGAACGGGAACCCCACCGGGTCCTCGTCGGGGCCGCCGGGCGACTGCCCGACGAGGTCGAGGGTTGCGAACAGCTCGATGTGGATGAGGCCCACGTCTTCTCCCGATGAGTTGGTTGTCTCGGTCGGAAGGTAGACCTGTCGGCGCCGGCAGACTCATCGCCGCGACGGCACCCGGCTTCATACCCCTCGACCGAGAGGCGTTCACTCGGTCAGGCCGGCCGGTCCGAGGGCATCGTGGTCACCCGGGCCGACCAGCGCGTCGGCGCAGGTCGACGGGCTCGCCGAGGCCGAGCAGGCCCGCCGCCGCTCGTCGGTAATCGCCCGCTACAGCAAAGTCGATCTTCTTTGCTCGATGAATTCGACTACCTCGACCCGGAAGAGGAGGGCGAATTCAAGATCGGCTGCCATCCGGAATAAAGGATTCCTCGGGAACCACTTCGGCGTATGTGCGTCCAAGCGGGCGAGGGCCCGGCGGGCGGCCGCGTGCGGTGAAAGCAGGTGTCCTGCCATATCAACCCGACGAAAGGATGGCCAAGGTGATTATCACTAGCAATTGATCAGAATTTGCCGTTTGCTTATCCGGCCTTGTATCGACACCCAAACCGTCCGTAGGCTCGGGCAACCTGTTCTGTCATCTCCAAATCGGGGGACTGGATGAAAACCAGATCAGCACATGCCCTTGCGCGTTTCTTGATCGCGATATCCGTTACTTTCGTGACCGTCCTCTCCGCCGGGAATCAAGCGCAGGCGGCCGTGACGGACAACATGTTCCCGAACTACGGCTGGAACTGTTGGTCCGGTGGTCCCGTCTACGACGGGAACGAAACGTTCTGCCGGACCGACAACAACTACTTCACCTGGGGTTGGGAAGCGAGCATCACCGACTCCGGTGGGCTCATGGCGGCGGCCAACGACTTCAACGGCACGGACCTCACCACGGCCGGAGAAGTCCCCGTCTACACCGGCGGCAGCGAGACCGACGTGGTGTGGCAGGCCGGACCGCTACCCCCGAACCTCGGCGGGGTGGCCTGGTGCGACGACGCGGTCTCGAGCACGAAGTGCGACCAGCACTACGCGCGGTTCTGGACCGGAGCCCCGAACCATTACCTGTCGTGCCATGAGACGGGCCACACGGTAGGCCTGACCCACGGCCCGGATGCGAACCCCAGACTCGATATCAATGACGCACGTCTCGCGTGCATGAACTATGTACAAAACGACCCCTGGCTGGGGTACAACAACTACGACAATATCAACGGCGCGTACTGAGATTCGGGGGATCTTGAATGAGAAAGCGCATGGGTGCGTTAGCGACAGCAGCCCTGATCGCGCTCGCCGGCACGGCGGCTTGCGGCACGCACGACAAGCAAAAAGGCCCGGCAAGCGGCACGCAAACCGAAATTCTGTCCGGCAGCCCGCTTATTCCAGCCACGGACGTCGTGGACACGGTCAGTTACGCCGATCATGTCCTCGTCGTAACCGTGACCGCGGAACGGGAGCTTCCGGCCGACCAGGAGATCAAGCGCGGAGAAGGCATGATCATGCGCGAAGTCACCCTGAACGTCGACGAGACATTGTGGAGCCGTCCCGGGGCCGCCCAGGCAGCACCCCGATCCATCAAGTCGAACGCGGCCGGGTGGGTCCTGCGCAAGAACGAGCGCACGCCGTTCGCCACTCAAGGCGACTCCCGCCTGGAGGTGGGCAACACCTACATCATGGCCGTGTACCGACTGCAGGAACGCGGGTACGCCGCAGACGACTGGATGCCCTTCGTGACCCTGCCGTACAACGACAAGCAGATCGGCCACGGGGAGCAGACAGGCGGCAAACCCCGACCGGCCGGCGTGTTGAGCAAGACGGAAGGCCAGTCGGCCGCAGCCCTGTCTGCGCTGCTGACCGCGACCCAACCCGATCCGATCAGCACCAAATATCTGCACCTGGACGGCGCAGCTCGTTACCGCGCGACCGCTGCGGAAAAGCACCCCGTCGCCCCTCGCTGACCGCCTCACGGTCGCGACCGCCACAGCCGTACACCCCCGCAAGGTTGGAGCCGCCCCCGGGACTGTGCCCGGGGGCGGCTCTCCGCATGTCGAGGCCGACGGCATGCCCGAGACGGCCGTCCCTTCGTGGACGCCTGGCTCCTGCGGGCCTGCGCGAGCCTGGGGATCCGGCTCACGCACCCGCGGCCCACCCCCGCGCGAGAAGGTGTGCGCCACGGTCTTGGCGACGACGGTCATGTCGTGTTCGAACCGGGAGGCGAAGTCCATCAGCAGCGCCGTGTCGACGGTGCCGTCGGGCTTGAGTCCCCAGGTGGCGTCCACGGGGTTCTGGCTGACGCCGGCATCGGTGGTGGTCGTGACATACCCGTTCTTCACCCCCACCGCCAGGGCGGACCCGTTCAGGTCGCCGGCCTGGTAGGCGGTGCCGCCGACGGCCTGCAGTCGGCCGGTCCCCCGGGTTGCCGGGCAGCATCACCTTGACCGTGACGTGGTCGCCGGCACTGGGGTGAGACAGCACGACGGTGACGTCGCAGGACGCAGCGAGCCAGGGACGAGCACTGGCCGGCCCCCGGGGATGGCCGCCCCGACCCCGGGCCCGGGGCAACGGGCCTGGGAGGGCCAGGGGGTCCTGCTGGGCGACCGGGCTTCCTGGCACAGTGACGGACACTGGTGGGATGGCAGACGGCACAACCCCGCCGACCCGGTTTGCCTGGTCAGTGTGCGGCTTGGTACTCCCTCCACTTCTCCTCTTGCCAATACAGCACGAGGAAGAGCGCAAGGAGGAGGTCGTCCGGCAGCGACTGTCCCTCGCCGTGCAGCAGCACTCGAATGGGACGGCTGCCGAGTCGGTCGTAGGAGATCTCCAGAGGGCCGACGCCACACACGCGGCTGCCATGGTTGTCGTATCTCAGCTCGTGCGGCCCGATGCGCAGCAGGCGGGCGGTGAACTTGGTGTTCTCGCAGGTCCATTGGCCGACGGTGCGCGGCAGATTGGCCCACCGGCTGTAGGTGATCTCGGCGGCGCCCACGACGCGCAGGCGTGAACCGAGCAAGTCGTAGTCGAGCGCCCATGAACCGAGGGTGTGGGGTCGGCTGCCCAGTCGGTCGTAGGAGATCTCCACGTCGCCGATCTTGCGCAGCCGGCTGCCGGCCACGTCGTAGGTCAGCTCGATGTCCATGCGTCGACTCACCCCTTGGGAGGGCGTCGGGGGGCCGGGCCGTCGCCGCGGGGTCCGACGAGCGCGCCCGGGCCACGAAGCCATTCGCACCAGGGCTCGGCGCGGGTCGGCTCGTGGTGGCGGATGACATTCGCGACGATGAGGTTCAACTGTTTCTCCGCAATAGTCGTCTCCAGCCTCGCACTTTCGGCGGACTTCCGCAGCGCGGCGACTTGGTGGGCGTCGCGGGCACACGAATGACCGTTCACCTACAGCACGGCCACCGCCGAGGACTCCGAGAGTCGGCTGCTCGGCTACCTGTTCGCGTTCAAGGCGTTCTCGTCCTCGTCCTCGTTCTCGTTCTCGTTCTCGGAGGAGTCGAAGCTTCGGAGTGCGCAATCACTGGTGGCCGCAGGATCCCGTCGTCGGCCGGAGGGAGGCAGGCGTCCGTCCAAGCATGGTGCGTGCCATGCGTGTGAGGTGCGCTTGGTCGGCAAAGCCGGCGGTGGCGGCGCCGGCGGCAACGGTGTCGCGGGGCAGGTTGGCGATCGCGGTGCGTAGGCGTGCCCATTGTCTGAGGCGTACCAGGGGGATCCCGACGGACTCGCGGACGAGGGTGCGCAGGCGTGGCGGCGAGAGTCCGACGTCGGCGGCCACAGCGCCGATCGGGGCTGTGGCGTCGGGGTGGGCGATCTCCCGCAGGGCGTGCGCGACTCGGGGGTCGAGCGCGTCGCCGGCCCCTGTGGCGGCGGTGAGTTCGGTGAGTGCCGCGGACAGATCGGCCGGCCCGGCGAAGGCGTGGACTCCGGCTCGGCCGAGGGCGGCGAGTATCCGACGTACCGCGGCCTCGTCGAGTCGGGTCACCTGCGTGCTCGCGGGCAGCCGCCGGCAGTCGACGAAGAGCGCGGCGTACGACGAGGTCGCCGTGGCGGTGTGGGCGAGCTGAGGGGGCACGATCAGCCCGGGCGCGGCGATGGTCCGACCGCCCTGGCCGATCTCGACGTGGCCGCTGATCGACAGGACGATCTTCCACGCCGGGTGGAGGTGGCGGGTGACGCCCGCCGCGCCGGTCTCAGCGAACATCGTCGCCTCGGCGTCGGTGGCGAAGTCCAGCCGGCGATCGTTTTGTTCAAGCGTCCACGCATGGGCCGAGGAGATCATCGCGTCGTGCACGATATCGCTGCCGTCGCGTTGGCGGTCTTCCTGGTCGTTGTGGGCATCGCGCACTTGTTGCGGCCCGCGTACTTCCGCGCCCTGGTCCCGGCATGGTTGCGCGGGGCCGGTCCGCTGGTCGCCCTGAGCGGTGTGGCGGAGATCGCGGTGGGGGCGCTGGTCGCCGTACCGAGAAGCCGCGCGGTCGGGGGATGGACGGCGGCCGTACTGATCACCGCTTACCTGGCAACCCATCTCGACGCGTTGTGGCACGCCCGCTCGGACCGAGCCCGCGTGCTGGAACGGCCGATCGGCGCGGTGGTGCGGTTGGTGGTGAACGCCGCATACATCGGCTGGGCCGTCGCGGTCGCCCGGGCCGGCGCGTGCGCGGATTCGTGCGGGAGTTCCAGAGGCCGCCATGCCCGTCGGTTCAGGCGTGGCGAGGAGATCGTGGAGATCGAGGAGTCTGATGAGCCATCACATCGTAGTGCCGGGCGCGGGTTACGCCGGGTCGGTCGCCGTCAAGCGCGTCGCCCGGCCGCTGCGTCACATCGACGTCAATGCCTCGCTGGTCAACGCCGGCGAACGGTTCGCGGAACGGGTCAGGCCGCACCGGCTCGCCGTCGGCCACCGGTTGCGGGACCTGCCTTTGCGTGACCCGGTGCACGGGACGGGCATCGAACTTGTGCGGTCCGACGCGCTGCTCACCAGCGAGGGCCCAGGTCCGTTTCCACCCGGCCGAAGCCATCCCGTCCCGGAAGGCACGGAGACGCGATGAACGGGCGCGGCGGGCCGGGAGCAAGGGCTCACAACGAAGTCGTGGAGGGCGCCGGATGGTCCGACGTCCGATCGAAGGCCGGTCCGACTCCTGGGCCGGGTACGCAGCCTGCGGATGGGCGGTGGCGTTCGGACTCGCCCATGTATACGCCGGATTGGGTGGCGCGCGCGTACTCATCCGGCACAGCGTGGGCGAGACGCGCGCCTCGGGCGACACCTTCATCGCCGTCGGCTTGTTCGGAACAGGCCTGCTGTGCCTGGTCGCAGGTGGGCTTGCTCTCGCTCTGGTTCAGCCTTGGGGTCTGGTGGTGCCCCGGAGGATGCTCCTCGTCGCCGGCTGGAGTGTCGCCGCGATCTTGTTCGTCCATACCGCGGGCGCGTTCGCCATCCTCGCGCTCGCGGGGGCCGACGTCATCGAGCTGACTACCGAGCCGATGCGGACGTACGGGCCGGCCTCGGTGGTCCGCTGGAACGTCTTCGTCTTCGAGCCGCCTTTCCTCCTCGGCGGCGCGCTGTTCGCACTCACGACCAGAACATTCATGAGGCGCACCCGTCCCGGACCGCCGGTGTCCCAGAACCCGCGCCGACCGCAGCGATGACGACAACCACGGCCTGCACAAGCCGTGGCGGAGGTTGAACCTCGAGCCGACACCGCAGGGGCCACCGGCGGCATCCGAAATACGTGCCTCGAGCCCTGAAATCGGTCCGTCCGGCTGTCACGCCGAGGTTGTGCATGGGTTGCCGCACCTCCACGTCGCCCGCGTACCGGCCCGCATGTTCCGCCGGATGCGGGCGCCCTGGCCGGCCCGGCACCGTGTCGCCGGGCGACGCTGCGCCAGTGCGCCACTGCGCCACTGCGCCACTCGGATGCATAGCGGTGTACGGCGGCAGCATCCGTCCCGCGATGGGGTAGGGCTTGTGGCATGGCTGGAATCGAACTGAAGAGTGCCACGTTCAACGACGGAGCGTTCATTCCGCGCCGCTGTGCCAAGGACGGCGACAACGTCTCGCCCGACCTGTCATGGTCCGGCGTACCGGAGGGCACCTTCGAGCTGCTGTTGCTCTGCGAGGACCCCGACGCGCCGTCCGGGACATTCGTGCACTGGCTGGTCACCGGTATCGATCCGGGCAGCGACGGCGTCGAGGCCGGGCAGACCCCTGCCGGCGGGCAGGAGCGGACCACCGGCTGGGGCAGGCCCGGCTGGGGAGGGCCACAGCCGCCTGCCGGCGATCGGGCCCACCGGTACTTTTTCCGCGTCTACGCGCTTCCCGAACCGGTATCCCTGCCCGAGAACGCGACCGCGGACGACGTACACATCGCGGTGGACAGGCAACTGGCAGGCGGCACACTCGTCGGCCTCTACCAACGCTGAGGGCCGATGGCTTTCGGGAACGGACTTCCCGGGTCCTCTCGGTTCTCCTTGCGGGTCGCTTCGACCGGTTCCGACCTGCTCATATGCGGCCGGCCGCTGATGTCCGGCCGCTGGGCCGACTCTTCCGTCCGACGAGCCTTCAAGGCTCAGTTCACGTAATCATCGGGAAGGGTGAAGAATGGACTCCGGCGGAACGCATCTCGTGTGACGACACGTCGTATGTGGTGACGCACGGGAATCAAGCTGCCGGAATCGGCCGCACATTGAGCGCAGAGCGCGTCAAGCAACCGGACGATGACCCGGTGTCTATGAATGACACAGAGTAGCTGACATGGCACAGTCGGAATTTCCGTCGGGGAATGGGCAGAGCGGCGGTCTCGAACGGTGGTTCACGGACCGACTGCGATGGTTCCGCGCTCTGGATAAGCGGTTCCAGATTGCCGCCGCCGCGGGGTTGGCTATTCTCCTGGCCGGCGTCGCCGTCTTGAGTCTCTCCCTGAGCGGAGGGAACGGCGGAAAGCAGACCGACGAAACCGTGAACCCGCCACCGATATCCCGAGAGCCCTCCGCCGCGCCGGTACAGCCGCCGACACCCGGCGGCCTGCCGGCCTCACCCAACCCGCTCACGGGCGATGTGAGACCGGGCGGCAAGGTTCTCGCCGTGAAGATCGACAACGTCGGTGCGGCCACGCAGGCGCGACAGGCAGGACTCAACTCGGCCGACATCGTGTACGCCATACGGGTCGAAGGCGGACTCTCACGCCTCATGGCGATCTACGACAGCAGCCACGTCCCGACGTCAGTGGGCCCTGTTCGGAGTGCGCGGGAGACGGACCTGCCGATCCTCGCCGCCTACGGCAAGGTCGACTTTGCATACTCCGGTGCGTCCAACGGCTTCCTGCCCGATCTCGCCAAGGCGAACGTCTTCAATGTGACGCCGTCCACGTACGGCGGATTCTCGAACGGCGGTTCAAGCCCGACATTCATCAGTCCGGCCGCTGTCTTCGCCCAATTTCCCGACGCTGCTGTAGCACCCGACATAGGGCTACGCTTCGCGGACGCGCCGAACACGCCACCTGGCGGTACGTCTGCTGATTCGTTCGTCGTAAGAATGCCCGCGGCTTCGTTTGGGTTCTCGTGGGACGGGTCGAAGTACTTGGTGTCGACAGACGGGCATGCCGCGGTCACCGACAGCGGACAACGCGACACCACGACAAATGTCATCGTTCAACACGTCAACATCGTCCCGGGCAGGTTTACGGACGGGCTTGACAATAATGCCGTCCTCAGCAGGACGACCGGCAGTGGCAACGCTGACGTATACAGGAACGGCTTGGTCTACCACTGCACATGGAGCAAGCCGACAGATTCATCACCGACGACGTATTCCATCAACGGCTCACCGATGACACTCCAGTCCGGCAGAACATGGATAGTCCTGGCGTCGTGAAGACCCAAGTCGCCCAGGTCGCGCGGATCGGCGGCAGCAGGGGCGAGGACGCAGGCCCGCCCGTTTCGCCGGGACGCTCGTCTATCGGAGGATCCCCACGAGGCCGTCCCCGCCCTCGGCGCACGCGAAGGTGCCCGGGCAACACGGTTCCCACCCGCTCGGTGTTCCGAGCAGGACCAGATGTGACCAGTGGTCGTCCGCCGACGTTCGCCCTCGCAGCCACAGGCCCAGGGGCTCGACCGTCGCGTCGGCGGACGAAGGCGCGGACGGACGCGTCGCCCCCGGCAGCACGGACACGATGTCGTGGCGCGGATGGCCGAACAGGTCGACACCGTCCCACAGCACGGGAACGGCAGCCGACCCGCCGCGGGACGGGGCGAGGTCGCGTTCGATGGCGATTCGGGAGAGGCGGTCCGCGCCGGCGGGTCCGCCTCCCGCGACGGTCACCACGACACCGTCGAAGACAGCGACGGTGGTCCACGCGGGATCGAAGAGCATGCCGGAAAGCCAGGCGTCGTGGGCGTGCCGGAGTTCCGTGTAGTCGCTGCGCGTCAGCGACATGCACTGCATCCCGTGGTGGGTCCCGGTCGCCGCCGTCAGCAACACGCGGATCTCGTCGGGAGGCATCCCGAACCCAAGTGTCCCGGCCCCGTCCGGCAGGGCCACACCGATTCCCGGCAGGATCTCCAGCATCGCCACATTGTTCACCCTCCTCGGCGATCGCGTTCGTCACCCCCCATGCGACTGCCCCCACGCGATTGCAAGTGACACCGAGGCAACGTCTCAGTTCCGGCGGGTCGGCTCCTTCCGGCGTTCTCGCGCACGATGGTCACGATGGTCACGATGGTCACGATGGTTCAGGCTACGAGAAGGCGGAGGCCGAGCTCTGCCGCGTCGAGGGCGACGAGGTCGCGGTTGCGTTCGACCCACCGGCCTGAGGAAAGGTCGTCGCGGAGTCTGGTTACTGCCCGCTGCTCGGCCTCCGGCCCGACTCTGGTCCATACCGATACCGCGCGGCGCACATGTTCGTCCAGGTACGCCTCGGGCCGGCGCCAGTAGGCCTCGAAGAAGCCGTCAGCGCAGTCCCACGGGATGAGCACCGGCTCCATGCGGGCCCCGACCGCGCCGGCCAGCCGGTCCACCGAGGGCCGGCCGGCGACCAGGCCGGCGACCTCAGGCAGGTAGTCGCGGGTGAGCCAGAACCGGTGACGCCAGCCGGTGTCACCGGCGTCGTGCGTGAACACCACCACGCGGCGGGCCACGCGCCGCATCTCGCGCAGTCCGGCGATCGGGTCGTGCCAGTGATGAACGGTGCTGAAGGCCATCGCGGCGTCGAAGGACTCGTCCTCGAACGGAAGGCTCTCCGCGCTCGCGGCCACGCACGGCGCCGCGCCCGCGGGACGCTGTGCCCGCATGACCGCCGACGGTTCCACCGCCGTGACGTCGCGGTCGGGCGGCTCGTAGGAGCCGGTGCCGGCCCCGACGTTCAGGACCGTCCGTGCGTCCCCGAGCGCATCCCAGACCCTCGCGGCGATCCGCGGCTCGGTGCGCCGCGTGGCTGGGTAAGCGGACCCGATGGCTTCGTACAACTGCGCGCCGAACACTTTCAGTTGTTCCTCCGGCGTCGTCCTGATCCCCATTGCCCGTGCCTCCAGTTCCCTGTCTATGGCCGTCACCATGGCGGCAGCGCGGTCGCGCTGTTCCAGCAGCAGGCCGCGCAGCCGGTGCAGGTGCGCGACCGCGTCGGTGGTCGGGTCGTCGACCAAATCCGCGATCTCGCGCAATCCGAAGCCCAGCCGCCGATAGGCGAGCACCTCCCGCAGTCGCTCCACGTCGCCCGCCGAGTAGGCCCGGTACCCGGCCGCGGTCCGCGCGGACGGCTGCACGAGGCCGATCTCGTCATAGTGATGCAGCGTGCGGACGCTCACGCCGGTCAGCTCGGCCACACGTCCCACGGTCAGGTGCTTTGCCACACCACCGACAATGCGGCATGACGCCACGTGAGGGTCAAGCACTACCGGGGTGGAGTCGGCGATCCAGACCGTGTCGGTCCAGAAGTCACTGTCCATGGCGAGCTCACGGATCATGCGCTTGAGCAGCGGCAACGCGGCCTTCAACCGCTTGTGGTAGCCGTGCCCTGCGCAATGTCACGCCCGACTGTCCAACGATCGAACATGGCCCCGTTGGGGCAGGTAGGGGAACATGCCGGACAGGTACTTGCGGGCGTAGCGCAGCCAGCGGGCCTCGGAGTGGTAACCGAGCAGGGCCTGGGCGACCGCGAGACAGACGAGCTCGGAGTCGCTGAGCAGGGGCGGCCGTCCCATCCATCGCGTTTCTCCGATCTCGTCGTCGATCTTCACATAGAGTGCGGTCAAGAGGGTGTTCAGGTCGGTCGTCACAAACTGATCTTGGACGCCCTCTGCTTCTGGGTACTGTCCCGTTCGGCGTCGCGTGGTCAGGGGCGAGTGGCCGCGACCAGCCAGACGGCGCCGCGCAGGCGGACTCCCTCCGGGGTCTCGTACTGCCGGAGCGCCGCGGTCACCTGCTCGCGGGCTTTGGCAGTGACCTGTTCGGGGATGTTGTCGAGGTTGAAGCGGACCGGGCTCATCGCGAAGAAGAAGTCGGCGGCGTCGCCGGCATCCCGCCCCCAGTGGACAGGTCCCTGGACGGACGTCGTCGTCACATCGGCGAAGCCAGCGGCGGTGAGTACTTCGTGGACGCGGGCGGGGTCGGAGAGCGACATCATGCCTCGCGCGGCCGGGGAGGGCTCGCGCATGAGGGCGTTCACCGGCGCGAACACCTGGGCGGATTCCCCATGAGGGTCAGGCAATTGTGGGCAGATAAAGGCGAGCCGGCCGCCAGGGCGCAGAGCGCGGCCGATGTTGGCGAACGCGACGACATGGTCGGCGAAGAACATGACCCCGCCCCTGCTGATCACCACGTCGGAACCGTCGGAAGGAAAGGGGTGGACCTGCGCGTCTCCCTCCTCAAAGATCGCGTTGGTGACGCCTTCTTCAGCGGTGACGGCGCGGGCCCGCTCCAGCATCGGCGCGGAGATGTCGATCCCTACGGCCTGCCCGGAGATGGCCTGGCGGGCTGCGCGGCGGGTGGTCTGACCGGCTCCGCACCCGATGTCGAGAACGCGGTCGTGCTCGTTGATTGCCGCTGCGGTGAACAGCGCGTCGTCGAACCCGCCGTTCAACGTGTCGAAGCGGTCATAACGGTCGGCCCAGTAGGCCCCCTCGGGGCCGTTCCATGCCTGTGCTTGTTGGGTGTTGGCGATCGGCTTCATCAGCGGTACTCCAGTTTCATTAGAGTTGACTTCTAGAGTTCAACTCTAGAGATAGAGTGCAGTCATGGCTGATGTCAAGAGGGCGGGGAAGCGGGCGCTGAAGGCCCAAGAGACGCGGCGGCGCATCCTGGAGGCCGCACGTGAGCTGTTCGTGGAGCGCGGCTACGGCGCCACGATGCTTCAGGACGTCGCGGCCCAGGCGGGGGTGGCCGTGCAAACGATCTACTTCGTGTTCGGGAACAAGCGGTCCCTGCTCAAGGAACTCGTCGACATCTCGATCGTCGGTGACCACGAGCCCGTGGCCACCATGGACAGGCCGTGGTTCCGCGACGCATTGGCCACCGGAACCGCCGATGCACAACTGCGGGCGCACATCCGCGGGACGCGAGAAATCCTCGAGCGCGTCGCGCCGATCATGAAGATGGTCGACACGGCGGCCGCGTCGGATCCAGAGGTCGCCGGGCTCTGGCAACAGGACGAGGACCCGCGATTCGTCGTTCACGACACTGCCGCGAAGGCCCTGATGGCCAAGCCGGGAGCACGCCCAGGAGTGCCTGCCGAGAGGGCCGCCGACGTGCTGTTCGGTGTGCTCAGCCCCGAGCTCTACTTGCTCTTCGTTCGCGAGCGCGGCTGGTCACCCGAGCAGTGGGAGCAGTGGACCTACGACTGCCTGCGCTCCCAACTCTGCTCCGTCTAGAACTTCCTTCGAACACCGACCACATTGGAACTACTCGTCTAGCATGTGACGATGCGGCCCTTCGGGTACGAACGCGATGACGCGGAAGTGCGGGACCTCGCACGCCCGACGCGGCCCAGCCGGGTGGCGGGGGTCGGCATGGCCGGGTTCTGTGATCGTGGCATGACCGCGGATCGGCACCGGAGGGTCCCGCGCCCGGCTGTGACGCTGGTTGTGGAGTTCGGTGCCGGCCCGCTCATCGTGGACGATGCCGTCGGGCGGCAGCAGCGGGGAAGTCTCGTCGCCGGGATGGGGTTCGGCCACGGCGTGATTCGGATGCGGGGCGAGAACCTCGAGTGTGTGCAGGTGCGCCTGTCCCCCGTGGTCGCACGTGCGGTTCTGGGCACCTCCCCAGCCGACCTGGACGGCACCCTGGTGGCCCTCGACGACCTCTGGGGCCGAGAGGCGTCACGGTTGCGTGAGCAACTGGGCGATGCCTCGTCGTGGGAGGATCGCTTCGCGTTGACGGACGCGTTGCTCGTCCGCCGACGTGCGGAGCGGTCGCCGTCCGTGGATCCGGAGGTGGCCAGGGTCTGGGACCGGATCGTCGTCGGCCGCGGCCTGGTCCGAGTCGACAGACTCGCGGCCGAGGTCGGATGGAGCCGCAAGCGCCTGTGGTCCCGGTTCCAGGCGCAGATCGGCCTGCCGCCCAAGCGCGCTGCGAGGCTGGTCCGCTTCGACCATGCCGCCCACCGCCTGGCCGCCGGTGAAAACCCGGCCAGGGTGGCGGCGGAGGCCGGCTACGCCGACCAGTCCCACCTGCATCGGGACGTCATGGCGTTCACCGGAGTGACCCCGTCGACCCTGGCCGGCGAGCCACGTCTGGCGATGACGACACGGTAATGTGCGGTTCGTCGCGAAGGTGAGCAGACGGGCTGTCGCCGCCCGGCGCACCGTGTCACGCGCCGAGACCGGGGGCGGACTCTGCTCCGACGGTGACATCGTGCCCCTCCCCCGCACCCCGCAGCAGGCGGGACCCGTGGTCCGACGATTCTTCGAGGACCTGTTCACCGCGTTCAGCGTCACCACGTCGTGAAGATGAGCGGGATGCCCCACGCGCGACATCCACCTCACTCGGTCATGCTCCCTGCCGGGGCCGAGACGGGCCACCGGGGGCCGGTGTCGGGGTCGCCCGCCCAGACGAACTGCTCGCCGTCCGGGGCGACGGTCATGCCGTGGTCGTACAGGCCGACCGCGCCGGCCGCGATCCACGCGTCCCAGGCGGCCTCGAGTTCGTCGACGAGGCGACGCGGGCCGCCCTGAGAGGCGATCGTGCGCCCGTCCGGCAGCGCTGAGACCGTCGCCCAGGACTCCGTGCCGTCGTGGAGGCGGGCGTTGACGCCGTCCGCGTCCACGCTCGTGTCGAACAGCACGTCGGGCAGGGCAAGGCGCAGTGCCCAGAGCAGGTGCGCGTTCTTGTGGAGGGGGCGCAGGTCGCGGCTGAGGAGGTGTTCGTGGTCGGGGTCGCGGTCGGCGCGGACTTGGCGGTGGGTGGGGGTTGCGGGTGTGTCGCGGGCGTTCATGAATTGGGCGAGGCCGTGGAGCCATCCGGTGGCGGAGCGGCCGTCCTTGGCGACGGTGAGGGCGAAGTAGCCCAGGCGGGTCCAGGGGAAGACGATGTCGCCGCCGGGTGTGGTCTGTTCGATCCAGGCGCGGGGGACGCGTTCGACCGCGTACGTGGCCACGATCCGGTCGTAGGGGGCGGTCGGGGCCCAGCCGAGGGTGCCGTCGCCGAGCTCGACGTCAACGCGCGCTCCGGTGCGGGCCAGGGTCGCTGCCGCGGTGGTGGCGAGGGTGGGGTCGGCTTCGACGCTGGTGACGTGTCCGGTGGGTCCGGCCCGGTGGGCGAGCAGGGCTGCGTTCCATCCGGTGCCGGTGCCCAATTCGAGGATCCGGTGGCCGGGTTCGACGTCGACGGAGTCGAGCATGTCCGCGACGATCGACGTGCACGACAGGCTCGAGGAGGGCCGGTCGTCGACGAGTTCGGTGACGGCCGCGTCGTAGGGGCCGGCGTGGACCAGGCGGGCCCACCGGTCGGGGTCGACGGTGCGGTCGATCGGTGTCCAGGCGTGGCCGTCCCAGTCCCACAGCCGGTCCGGGGCGAACACGTCACGTGGCAGCGCGTCCATCGCGGCGCGCACCCACGGGGAGTCCTTGGGCCAGGCGCCGCTGTCGTCCATCGCGGCGGTGGAGCGTCGACGATGCTCGACCAGGTCGTCGGGGTCGTCGCTCACTCCTGCTTGTCCTTCTTGTGCTTGCCCTTGGGGTCTTCCGGTTGCGGCACCCGGCCGTCACCGTTATCGGGCGGAGGCTCCCCCTTGGCCAGGTCCTGATCGGGCTTGCGATGATCGGCCATCGCACCCACCTCCTCGGTGTCGTCACCGTACGCATCCTCATGATGACGCGAAACGCCGACGAGCGGGAAGGCCCTCGAGGGTGGACGCGATATCGCACCGGTATGCGGCGGAATCGACCGATTCCAAGGGCGCATCACCATGCTCGGACAGCAGCTCAGCTCGCCGAACGTCAGGCCGAACTCGACGAACAGGCAGAGGAACTCGACGCCGCGCGAGCCGCCGACCGCGAGCTCACCAGACCGCACCAGCCACGGGCCGCTGAACGCGGTCCCGCGCAAGCGCTGGACCGCGTTCTCACGCCTCACCCGACGCGCTTTCGGCGCCCCGGCCTCGCTCGGACGGCGCAGGCGTGGCTTGTCCGTCGGCCGCAGTACGGCCGCAGTACGACGCTCCGGCTGTATCGAGGGTGCGGGCCGCCGTCGGTCCACGCGCGCGCGATGGCCCAACCCTTGGTTGCGACCGTCCCGCGCAGAAGTACGACCCCGCGGGGATCATGCGAACCGAACCGAACCGATCCCGATCCGGCGCAGCCGGTCGGGCCGGGTGGGCGCGGTACGGCCGGCGTCAGTGGGAGGCCAAGGCCGCCTTCGTCATGCTTCGGGAGCGGCCGCGGTGTCTCCGAACGGAGTCACCGCGAAGCCGAAGCGCCCGCGTCACCGCGACCGGACTCGGCGGTCACGGTGCCCGCCGATCACCGTCCGAAGTCCTGCGTCCACCATGGGCCGCCGGGACCGGTGTGCACGCCGACGCCGAGCGAGGTGACCTTGCAGTCGACGATGTTCGCGCGGTGCCCCGAACTGTTCATCCAGGATTTCATCACGGCCTCGGGAGTCGCCTGCCCGCGAGCTATGTTCTCCGCGGCGAGGTTCGTGATCCCGGCCGCCGCCGCCCGGTCCCACGGACTCTTGCCGTCCGGGGTGTCATGCGCGAAGTAGCCGCGTTCCGCCATGTCCTTGCTGTGCGCCCCGGCGAGTTCACGAAGCGGGCCGTCGTTACGCACGGGGGCGCAGCCTGCTTTGCCCCGTTCCACGTTGACAAGGGTCAGCACGCGCTCCTCCAACGTCGCGGAGCCGCCGTCCGTGGATGGCTTCGAAGCGGTCGCGGGCGCTGACGTGGAGGCGGACGGGGGTGGCTGCGGTGGGCGTGTCGACGGCGCCGGGGGCGTCGTCGAGTCGGCGGGCGTGGGTACCGCCTCGGCGGGAGGGGCCGCGGGCGGCGTCGATACCGAACCGGCGGTGGCGTGCGTCGGCGGGGGCGACCCCGGCCTGTCACGGGCAACGGTCGAGGGAGACTGCCGGCCCCGCCGGTTGTCGACCGTGGTGGGATCCGCAGGCGATTGCGCACTCGCGGGGGGCCGACCGCCCGCGTCGGTGATCGGCGGCGAGGGGGACGTCGACTCGGCGTCAGTCGTCGGCGGGGACGTGGGTGCATCGGAGACGGCAGTCGGCGGCGACGGGGGCGCATCAGCGACGGTCGGCGGCGAGGGCACCCGTGTGGCCTCGGCCACGTGTTTGTCACCGCTCCCGTCGACTCGGCCAAGCGCGGCGGTGCCTGCGACGACGCCGAGGACGGCGACCACCGCGAGGACCGGGGCAACGGCCATACTCGATGGTTGGCGATGCCGCCCACGCTGCCGCCACGGGCGGGCCGCGCGGGGCGGTTGGCTGTCTTCGGGCCATCTGTGCCGGGCCATGGTGCTGCACCCCTTCCGCTGTCGGACGTCGGGCTTCACCGAGTGCCAACCCGGCCGAGGTCACCCGAATGGGTGACGAGTGCCGGAGACTATAGCAATCTTGCTGATTCGCTTCCGAAGCCGGCGATCAGCCGCAGTGGGACCTTGTCGATCGATTACGCCACGATCCGCACACCGCTCACAGCACGACACCACCGGCGCCGGGCACCGGCGAGCGGCGAGGATCTGCCGCACGGCACGGCGCATCGCACGGCGAGAGAAGCCGTCGCCCGGGCCACGATCACCCGCTCGGAAGGCGACGAGCGCCCTACGAGCGGGTGATCCGGCGACGCCTCATCGGTGACCCACCCACCCCCACAGGTACGGCCGCTCGGACGGCGGGACGGGGGGACGGGGGGACGGCCACCACGACGCACCCTGGGCGGCGAGGTGGAACAGTTCAACACCTTCGGGCACGGCCCTGCCGCGCAACCCCGGCACGCCGGTGACTACCCGGGCGTCGTCGGCATCGACGCCCGGGAGCAGAGCGTCGAGCACACTCTCCAGGAGCCATCCTCGCCCGGGCGGCTCGACGCGTCGCCACGCGGGATGGCGATGCACCCCTGCGGTGTGATCATCACCGACGCCACACTGCTGGACCGATTGCCGGTGCAGCCCACACCCGGCGGCGGCTTCCCCATGGTCCAGGCCGCGGCGGAGGAGGTGGAGGCGCTCGGCCTGATCAAGCTCGACGTGCTGATCTGAGCTGCTGTGTACGGACGGCCGAATGCACGGAAGGTCCAGCCGGCCTCCCGCCAGGTGCCGGCGTTGAGCCTGGCGCGGCCGTCGATGACCCTCGCAGCCGGACACGGGCCGTCAGGCGGTGTAGGCCGACGTGGCTGAACTGGTCCCATTCAGGGCAGCGTAATCCGGCGCTGCATCGCCTGACGCAACCCAAAACCGACCGACAAGCCCCGTCTACGAAAGATCGTCAACAGGGCAAAACGTGGCCTGACGCGCCACTACCAAGCCGGGCTGCGGTCTTCAGCGAAGTGCGGCAGAACCATCTCGACCAGTGCGGCGACGTCGGCGTCGACCATCGGCTCGCCGGTCATGCCCATCCGGTGGAGCAGGACTCCGACCACGACGTCGATGAAGAACAGGACCCGGTGCTCCGGCTCGCCGAGCGCGTCCTGGAGCGCGAGCCGGTACGGGTCCTGCAACCGCGCGGACAGGATCTCGCGCAGGGCCGGGTCGCTGACCGCGTCACTGAACACGCCGGCGAACGCGTCACCCACCCCGGGTTCACCGATCTTCCCCGCGACCCAGTGGATGGTCGAGGACATGAGCTCGGCTCGACTGGTGCCCTCCAGCGGCGGCGGGCCGAACGCGTCCAGAAGACAGTCCACGATCAGCGCTCCCTTCGACGGCCAGCGCCGGTAGACCGTCGACTTCGCGACGCCGGCCGCGGCAGCGATGCGCTCGACGGTGGCGCGCGCGTAGCCGAGCTCGTGGACCGTGCTCAGCGTCGCGGCGAAGACCACGGCGTTGACGCCGGTGCGCGGGCGGCCGGGTGGCCTGGCGGATGTGGTCGATGCCATAGCCAGACGATACCTGGTTTCGCTACCTTAGGTTTCGATACCTGAGGTCGCGTAATTCTGTGGGCAAGGAGATGACATGAGCGAGGTCACTGCTACGGAGCGGCCGCCGGTGCCGAACTGGTCGGCGATGACGGCCCAGGAACTGGTCGCCTACCGCGACGCGGAAAACCGCTTTCGGGCGTCCGGCGCGGCGCGGGCGATCACCGGGGATCCGGATCCCGGCGCCGCGATTCAATGGCGGAAGGTGACGCTGCCCGGCCGCGAGCTCCCGGTCCGGGTGTACCGGCCGGCCCCCGGGCGCGACGGCGAAGGCGCCGACCGGACCGAGCTGCCACTCGTGCTCCACGTGCACGGAGGCGGGTTCGTGGGCACGGCGGTGCAGAGCGACTGGATCAACAGCCACCTCGCCGCCCACCTGCCCGCGGTCGTCGTCTCGGTCGAGCACCGCCTCCTCGACCCGGAGACTCCGCTGTCGGCAGCCGTC
Source organism: Embleya sp. NBC_00896 (assembly GCF_045207785.1). Lineage (NCBI taxonomy): Bacteria > Bacillati > Actinomycetota > Actinomycetes > Kitasatosporales > Streptomycetaceae > Embleya > Embleya sp. NBC_00896. The sequence continues at coordinate 2,505,092 of NZ_CP108777.1, read as the reverse complement.
GACGACGGCTGGGACGTGCTCGATCACGTGGTGCAGCACGCCGCGCGGTGGGGCATCGATCCGGCGCGGACCGCCGTCTTCGGCGAGAGCTGCGGCGCGTTGATCAGCGCCCTGGCAGCGATCCGGGCCAGGGAGGCCGGACCGCACCTCCAGGCGCAGGTGCTGGTCAATCCCGCTGTCGACGTGACCGGGACGATGTTCGACCACGCCTCGGTCACCGAGCACGCCCACACCCCGACCCTGGCCGTGCCGCAACTGCGCCTGATCCAGCGGCTCGCTGTTCCACCGGGAACCGACCCCCGTGCGCTCTCGCCGCTGTATGCCGACAACCTCGACGGGCGGGCTCCAGCGCTGGTGGTGGTGCCGACCCACGACCCCCTGGCCGATCACGGCCGCCGCTACGCCGAACGACTGCGAGCGGCCGGGACGCCCGCGCGGCTCACCGAATACCCCGGAGCGGGGCACGCGTTCCTCAGCATGCCGGGCGTGGCACAGCAGGCCGAAGCCGCGCGGGCGGAGATCCTCGAGTTCCTCCGAGCCTCCCTCGCCGCGTAACCCGAAAGGAAAGCATTCCAATAACGAAGACACCCATGAGCGATGGGCCATCAACGCGATGCACACGGACTCAACGCCACAGACCCGAACCAACACGGTTCACGAACCACCGCGGACGACAGGGGTAGACACAATGAAACGCATCGGCATCATCGGAGTGGGCGAGATCGGCCGGGCCATCGTGATGGGCCTGTGTGATGGGGGCGACAAGTCGCCGGAGGTCTTCCTCTCCCCCCGGGGAGCCCGCACTGCTGCCGAGCTGTCCGAGCGCTACGAGAGCGTACAGGTATGCGCCGACAACCAGGAGGTCGTGGACCGCTCCGACGTGGTGATCATCGCCGTACGCCGCCAAGAAGGGCACGAAGCACTCGCCGGCTTGAAGGTGGACGGCGACAAGGTGGTGGTCAACGTGATGGCCGGCGTCGGCATCGACGACCTGCGCCGGACACTGGCCACCGACGCCCCGCTGGTACGGGCCATCCCCTTGCCCGCCGTACGCGAACGCCGCTCCGTCACGGCGACGTGCCCGTCGCACCCGGTGGTGAATGCCCTCTTCGAGCACCTGGGCGGGGTGCTCCCGGTCGCGGACGAGGCGGCCTTCGACGTCTTCTCCGCACTGACGGGGACGCTGACCACCCACTACTGGTACCTCGCCACGCTCACGTCGTGGGCCATCGGCCACGGCATCGCCTCCGACGACGCGGACAGCTACGTTCGCGGCCTCTTCCAGGGGGTCGGTCGCTCCCTGAGTGACGAGACCCGTTCCCTGCACCAGCTCGCGGCCGACCACGAGACCCCGAACGGGAGCAACGAACGCATCCGCACCACATGGTTCGCCCCGGCCAACTCCGACGCCCTCAACAAGGCCCTCGATGACCTCCTCGCCGACCTGAAGTTGCCCCGGGTAGAGGGCTCGCACCCGAAGCCCCCCGTGAGTTGACCGTGAACCCAGGGGCCATCCCCCAGAATCAGGGCAATCGACCCCCCTCGGGTTCAGGCTGAACAACCTTCCAACCGACCCGAAAGGAGCTTGGGGCCGCGGCCTGTTGCGTGTCCGATCCCACGCACAAGCGGCTCGGCCGCGTCGGCTGCCGGGTCCGAACGGCGCCTCGCCGGCCCTCGACGCGAGGTGGGTGACGCGTGCCTCGGCTTCCTGAACCTGCCTCGAACGCAGCCGTTCGATCTCGTCGTGCCGGGCGGCCATCCACGAGATCGCCAGAAGCCTGAACTCGGTCACCTTCGCCAACTCACCGTCTCGCCGCGCGATCCGTTCTCTGAGTTCGGTGTTCTCTTTCGTGAGTCCTTCGATCTGCGCGGCGCGGGGATCGACGACCGCGCCGGCGTCCTGAACTTCCTGCAGGCGCCGCGCGAATCCTCGGCCAGATGCCGTGCGGCCTGCAGGCAGGCGGCCCTCCTGGATTTCGCGGAAGGCCTGCACGGTCAGCTGAACATGGTGCTCTTCCTCAGCCTCCTCGACCTCCGCGAGGAACAGCCGCTGGGATCCACCGGGGCGCGCCGACGGCATTCTCGAACAGCAAGTAGTCGTCGATGAGAATGGGAATCCCACCGGCTGAGAGTGCTCCCATCCCACGACTCCCAACCTGCCGCGTGAGGCTGGTCATGCGCATGGCCGGAGACACTACGTATCCGACAGGACGAAGCGCGACAGACTCGAACGAGCCTGCTGCCAAGGCGAGTTCGGAATCCCGCAGCGATGAAGCAGCGACTTCCGAGCAATACCTCGCCGCCCGCCACGGCGCCGCCCCCACCTACCCGCACCCCGATCTGGAACCGGTCCTCGCCGACACCTACGACGTCACGATCCGGCACGAACAGATCATGGGAATGTTGTCGATTTTGACGGCTCGGCCAGCTCGAAGGCCCCACGGTTGGCCTCGCCGGCACCGAAGCCAAACTCGCTCAGCTCGCCAACCGCACCGTCCACATCGGTATGCCCGACCTCCGCGCGCCCTCCGGACGCACAACACCCACCCATCGCCAACTGCCGGTCGTCCCGTGAATAGTCATCACATGCACCCTGCAGAGGATCACACGGACGCCGCCGCTCCGAGTGCCGAAGAGCACAGCGCAGTGCACGCGGCCCTCACCGCCGTCGCGAGCGCCTGGAGGGGCGGGCCACCTCCCACCCTGAACTACCTGCTTGCGCAGTGGAACGGCATCACGGCGGAGTTGGAGGCGGAGGGCTACTCGGACTGCGCACCCGAGTTCCACCACGACATCTGGTGCCGCAACACCCTTGCCCAGGTCTGGCCCCTGCTGCCCCCACGCATCCGCACACTCAGACAGCCCGAACTCGACCGCATCGATGACCGATACCGCGAGGCCACGGTTCCGTGGCCCGGACGACCCCAGGACGAAGCCGACTGGTGGCACCGGCGGGTTCCCCGACGCCTGGAAGTGGAAATCTCAGAGCACCGCGAGGACGACTGGCCGTGGGGTTGGGAAATGATGCCGTTCCCCAGGCCGGATACCGTCGAGATCATCACCTGGGGATGATCTCGCTCGAACAGGCATGGATCCACTGGTAGTTCAGAGAAGCTTGTGGCCCTGATCGTCTTCGTCAGTCGGGGGTTTATTCGGGGTGTCAATGACGATCAATGGTCAGTAGCTCGGGATCGTCCCAGACGTCCGAATGGCCGGGGGCGATGCGGAACCGCCAACCGGGAGGCAGGCCAAGATATGGAAGAACCTCGGGGCATCTGTCGAACACGCCGTTGCTTTGGCGCGAGCTATGCGCTCTGAATCCACTCGCCTTCCCCTCCCCATCCACGGGCCCCTCATCAACCACCGCTGCGAAGCGCCTGGTCATGCTGCCGGGAACCACGTCACGGCTTCAATCTCAATCGTTCAGAGAAGCGTGTGTTCGCTGCCCGGGAGGAGCGCCGGAAATCGCCGATCCATCTCGGTGTCCCCGCCCTCTTCGAGGCCGCCGATCACACCACATTTCCGGTCTCCCGTTGCAGGGACTCGGCGACTCCGCATCGAAGGACGCTGAGCAACTGTGAAACCAATGCGGAGCCTGCGACTGCAAGCCCCGCACCACGGAACTCAGAGCGAACCGCACCAGACGTTCAGTTACTGACGCCGTTGGCCAAGGACACAGAACTCGTTACCCTCGGGGTCGGCCAATACAACCCACGATTGATCACCCTGGCCAATATCAACACGCTGTGCGCCATGAGCCACCAGACGATCCACCTCGGCGTCCTGATCATCAGGCCTGAAGTCGAGATGCAGTCGGCTCTTAACCTTCTTGCTCTCATCAAGCCGGACGAATTCCAACCCCGGCAGGCGATCCGGCTCCGGGCGGATCTCGAACTCCTCATCAGAGGAGTGGACCACGACCCACCCAAGAGCCTCGGCCCACCACTGCCCCAAGGCGACCGGGTCTACCGAGTGAACAATTACCTGCTCCCATTCCAAGGTCATCAGCCGAGCCTAGACCTCCAGGCTTCGAAAACACACTCGCATGAGGAGGGCCGACTGCCTGCAGTTTCGGTTAGTGCCTGTCCGGCGGTCATGTGACTGGTTCGGTCGGGCCGGGGTCGTTGCGCCCGTCGTGGGACGGGGAGATCTGACGAACGACGAGTGGGCCCGGATGAAGCCACCTTGCCCAAGACGGCCCAGCGGGGCAGGCGTTGGAAGAACCTCCGCAGGGTGATCGACGGGATCCTCTTCCGGAAGCGGACCGGAGTGCCCTGGCGGGATCTGCCCGCACGTTTCGGCAAGTGGAAGACCGTCTACGAACGACCGCGTCCCCCGCCCGGGCGGCGGGGATCCTCGCACCCGCCCCGAACACCTCGGCGGCGACAAGGCGTACAGCTCCCGCCGTAACCGCTGCTACCTGCGCAGACGCCACATCAAGCACACCATCCCATCTCCAAGCCGAAGGAGCAGCGGGCCAACCGCAAGCGCCGGGCAGCAAAGGCGGTCGGCTCGCCGGCTTCGACAAGACCATCTACAAGCGTAGGAGCGAGGTCGAGCGGACGATCAACAGGCTCAAGAACTTCCGCGCTGTGGCCACGAGGTACGACAAGCGGGCCTACGTCTTCCACGGCACAGTCACCGTCGCCGTGATCCGGCTCTGGCCTCGTCCATGATCCGCCGGACGGAACCTGGCGGTGAGGCGCTCGAAAACAAGTGGAGCAGCGCCGCTGTGCGCCATTACCGTGCTGCCGAACCAAGTCGTCTAGTCAAGGACGCGCCGTTGTACACCCTGTGAGACCTCCTGAGCGCTGAATCGTCGCGCGTCGCGCATGTGCGCCGCGCTCCTTTTTGCTGCGGACTTCTCACTGAAACCGGTGTACTTCTGTGCTCAAAAGCTGGGTGGTCGTGCCCACCTGCCTGCCGCTCGTTCTCCGCCGTTGCCACGCGTGCGCGTCCCAGCGCTTCCGGGCAAGCCGTAAATTTCGCGTCAACGCAAACCACAAGCTCATCGACGCCTGGCTCCTCGCGCTCTGCACCGCTTGCGGGGAAACTGCAAAGCTCACGGTGCTGGAGCGGATGAATGTGCGCTCCATACGGCCTGAGCTGCTGGACCGGCTGTACGACAACGACCCTGGCCTGACAGCTGAGCTGCTTCAGGATCCGGTCGTGCGGCGCCGTAATCGCATCGCCCTCGACTGGGACAACGCCTGGCGACTCGACACTGGCGGATCGGATCACCTGGACCGCGAGGTAATCGACGTCTCGGTCCGCTTCGCGGCGCGGATCCCTGTCCGGCCGGTGCGACTGATCGCTGAAGGTTGCGGTCTTTCGCGGGGCGAAGTCGAGAGACTGATCACGGAGGGGAAGCTCGTTTCGGCAGTCCGGCTGAGCGGAAAGCTCTCCGGCGACTTCACCTTCACGCTCAAGCGCTGAGCCCTCTTCGAAGCCAGGGACCTGTTCGGCCAGATCCGCCGGACAGGCCCTGGTTCGGAGAAGGCCTCGGCTGGGCACACGCCGTCGCATTCGCCGTTCCGGCCTTGCAGAACCCGTGGCTCAAGGCGCACCATCCCGCCGCGCTGTTACGCCGGGTGGCTCGACCGCGACCCGGGGATGTGGCCGCGTCGGGGGATCGTCGCCGACGCCCGTCGACGCCACGTCCCGACCCTCCCCGTCGACGTCAACCACTCCCAACCCGGCCACACCGTCGACATCGCAGGGTGGGCGACGGGCAACTCCCGCTCGCCGACAGCCGGCCCGACACGACCCACCCCAGCGGACTACCGGAGATGACTGCCCGGGAGGCCGTCGGCACGGAACTCCACGTGCCGGGCATCGACGCCACCCGACACCTGATGGAGCACCACCACCGGCTGTTCCGCGAGATCGGCGCGGTCGACGCCCGACACCTCGCCGAACTGCGTCCCGGCCAACACGTGACCTCGCCCCCTACACGCAAGCTCTCGCTGCCCGAATCGACCGAGACGCCACAGCCCAACCGACCCGGGGTCGTGGCGTATGAGCACACAAGGCTCATGTGTCGGGGTGTCGTCAAGGTTCCGCGTCAGGACGGGGCGAGGACGCAGAACTCGTGGCCCTCCGGGTCGGTCAGGCACGTCCACGGGACGTCGCCCTGGCCGAGGTCGAGGTCGGTGGCGCCGAGGGCCCGCAGCCGGGCCACCTCCGCTGCCTTGTCGTCACCGGGGTACGGCAGCAGGTCAAGATGGATGCGGTCTGGCACGGTCTTCACACCGGGCGTGCGGAGGAACTCGAGATACGGGCCGACGCCCTTGGCGGAGCGCAGCACCGCATGTTCGTCGGTGACCTCGTGCAGGGTCCAGTCCATCGCCTCGCCCCAGAACCGGGCCATGGCCCGCGGATCCGCGCAGTCGACCACCACCACGGCGATCGGCCCGGTGTCCCGGTAGATCTCCCGAGGCTCCAGCACGCAGAACTCGTTGCCCTCGGGGTCGGCGAGGACCGTCCACGGCACGTTGCCCTGGCCCACGTGGGCAGGCGTCGCACCAAGAGCCTGGAGGCGCGCGACCAACTCCGCCTGATGGGCCGCAGAGGTGGTGGCGAGATCGAGGTGCACACGGTTCTTTGTTGTTGTCTTGGGTTCCGGGACGGTAACGACGTCGACGCAGACGGCGACCGGGTCCGGCCAAACGAAGCCGCCGACGGGTCCAATGTCGGTCACGACGGGTCCAGCGTTGGTCACGCCGGGTCCAACGTAGGTCACGGCGGGTCCCTCGTAGACACCCCAGCCGAGCGCCTCCGCCCAGAACCGGCCGACCGCCGAGTGATCAAGAGCCTTTATGTTCACCTGAACAGGTCGCAGTGCCATGCCGGCGACCCTACGCGCTCTGCAACGGCATCCGCAGGTTACCGTCGCCGAACAGAGAGCAACTCGTTCACGGGCCGCGATGCTCCGCTCGCCAACCAGAGCGCTCAGCCCACCAGGTCAAGTGCTCACTCGCCGGATGAAGAGATGAGTCGCACGGCCGCGACCAGGCCGCGCGTCACTCGCCCGCCTGCTACGGAAAGTCGAACGGTTCCTCAACGAATGCGACGAGAGAGTCGAGGAAGCCCTCGCCGCCCACTTCGGCCTCAGCCCCGCCGGCGACGCGTTCAGCGCTGCCCCCTCTGCTTCCACGCAGGCGCGATCGAGACCGCCCTCGCCAACGAGCCCACCCCGTCACGGACATCTACGCGACGCATCTGCCCAGTTCACAGCCCACCTGATCAGTCCGAGAGACCAAGTGCGACGCGCACGGCGAGTTCGTCGGCGCGCGGCACTTGGGCGGTGTTCGCCCCACGGATCTCATGACGCTCACCCCGCTATCGCAGAGCCCTTGAAGACGGGACCAGGGTGAAGTGGGACGGGTTCCAACGGTTCCAACCGCGTTACGCGAGCGGGCGGAACCGGCAGTGGCATGCCAATCGGCGTGAGCCTGCCCGTACCGCCTCGCGCCGGCTCAGGCCGCCTCGCAGGTCGAGGGCAGGCGTCACCCGAACGCCCGCCCTCGATCCGAATTCACACCGACCCCGCCCCCGCCTCGGCCCCATACCGGGGCCCGAGGCTCGGGACAGGCGCCGACCCCGCCTACTTGTCGGCGGTCAGGGTGCCGGCGCTGCCCCAACTGTCGGTGGGCACTTCCTGAATCCAGACCTGCACCGACTCGGCCGGAATCTGCAGGCTGTCCACAAACGCGTCGGTGACCTGCTTGATCAGTTCGCGCTTGAGTTCGACGCTGCGCGGGCCCTGCTGGATGGTAACGACAGGCATGACTGTGCTCCCTGTATCGGCGGTGGCCTCCGCGGTCTTCCGGGGTGCTCACCGGCACGACTCCAGTCCAGCGCCTGCGGACCGGACGACCAAGAGGCAACTTCCGCTCGCAGCGATCACGAAACGAGATGGTCCGGTCCGGGCGCGGCAGCCGTGCACGCGTCGATGAGCAGATCGAGTGCCGCGGACGAGGCGTCCGCACGCACGGCGAGGCCGGTGGGCAGGGACAGCCCCGCGCCTCGAAACGGTCGGAACGCGACGCGCGGCGCGTGCAGCAGGTTCGCGTGCGAGGCATAGATCACGGTCCACATCGGTTCGCCGGATCCGATCGCGGCGAGCGCGTTCTGCAGCGAACTCGACGGCGGCCCGGGAATCGGTTCGAAGCCCGCGTCCTGACAGGCCGTGACAACCAGGTCGACCAGGGCCGGATTGTTGCGCCGCGAGGTGAGTCGCAACGGCAGGCCGGCCAGGTCGGCCGGCGCCACGTCGGCGGATTCGGTCAGCGGATGTCCCGCGGGCAAGACCGCGACGAGCGGGTCATTCCACAGCGGGACCACTCGCAGTCCCGGGGCATCGGCGTCGTCGTCGCTCCGGACGAAGGCCGCGTCCAATTGTCCGGCCCGCACCATGTCCAGCCGACTGCGCACCGGTACCGAGACCAGTTCGAGGGTGGTGGTCGTCGGCGCGCGGGCGGCGAAGGCATCCAGTAGGCGATCCAGGTGGGAGCCGAGCCCGGTGCTGGTACCGAGCCGCAGAGTGACCGCTCGGCGCTCGCCCGGCGGGCCGCAAGCCGCCGCCCGGGCGCGCTGTTCGGCCACGAGCAAGGCGCGCGCCTCGGGGAGGAAACGCGTCCCGGCGGCGGACAGTCGGACATGGCGCGACGAGCGATCGAACAATCGGACGTTCAGCTCGCGTTCGAGGCGTTGCACCTGCTGACTGACGGCGGACTGGACAATATGCAGCCGCTCGGCGGCTCGTCCGAAATGCAACTCCTCGGCGACCGTCACGAAATATCTGACCTGGCGTAGTTCCACAACCCCAACGGTAGTTCGAGCGACGGGTCAGCCGCTCGGGTGGTCGGTCGAGCCCGTCAAGCCGATCAAGCCGGTCGAGCCCGTCAAGCCGATCAAGCCGGTCGAGCCGGTCGAGCCGCGAATGATCCCGGCCGTACATGCGGCCGATAGCAGGTCCCAGCGGCGGCCGACCGTGGACTGGCTGACGCCGAAGACCGCACCCGCGACCTCCTGCGGGAGGTTCTGGCGCATCAGGCAGAGCACCAACATCACCGACTGGTACAGCCCAATCGCCGCAGGCCGTCCGCCCGGCTTCACGACCCAGAACCCGTTGCCCGCTGTCGAGCCCCGTGAGAGCATCAAGGTTCAACGGTCCGTCTCCTTTCATTTACGCTTCGCAACGCAAATGAAAGAGTGCGGGCCGTTGCCATGTTCACGGTTTTGAGAAATCCATCAAGATCTGCGAATGGCAGGTACCGTTTGATGTACACAACAGAGCCGACAGAAGCCTGCATCGAAGATGCGAGCAACATCTTGGTTGCGCCTTCGATGCTGCAAGATAATGACTTGACCAGAGACTTCTTCGGATCCACAATCACGCCGGAGGACCTTGCTTCCGGTTCGCCCAACCTCGCGCAGAAGACCGTCTACCTGTGTGGCGATATATCCGGGATCAGCGCCCGCCAACTGCGTGCGGCTGCCCGGGTATTCGTTATCCGGGAGCTATCACACGGTTACCACGAGGACGTCGACAAACCTTGGACCCTCGTCGACCTCGGCCGAGTTCCCATCCGTGTACACGGGATCGGCGTGTACTACCGCCGCTTTTTCGAACTCGGCGCCGATCACTTCGGACGGATCCGCACGGAGCACGCGTTCCAGTCTCTGACGGAGTCCACCAAGCCTGGAACAGCCCATCGCAGCGGAATCTATCTGACGCCCGTCACACGAAACGGTGACGAACTACATTTCCGCCTGCTCCGGTGCTCCACGAATCTCTCGGGGCCGACCGAAAGCTTTGGCCCGACCGACACGCGCATCGTCGAGGCTCTGAACCGCGAGGCCGCCGCCGTCTTCCGGAACCAGGCACCGCTGAATCACGTCCTCGCTCAGATCTACCACAACACCCTTGCCACGACCGAGCGCAAGCAGTCCAAGGCCAAGATCTCGGCCCATGCCGACAAGACCAAGGACATGCCCGTCAATGGCATCATGGCCTTCTGCACCTTTTATGACCGGCTCGACAAGCTGCAGCCCCTGGCCGAAGACGCCTTCGACTACGGTGTGAAGGGTGCCAGCGGGCTGACCAAACTCCACTTTCGCCTCAAGGGGCCGACCGAAGAACGCGACGGGGTTGCGTTCCCCCCGCAGTTCACCGTGACTCTCTACCCCGGCTCCGTATTCCTCATGCCGCTGTCCACCAACCGCCTGTATACGCACGAAATCCGGCCCTCAACGTTGGACGCCGAGTTGCTCCCGACCCGCCTGGGATACGTGGTCCGCTGTTCGAGCGCCGAAGCCGTTCACAAGAACGGCCACACGTTCCTCAAAGTGGCCGGAGATTTGGTGAAGCTGGGGCCACCCACACCGGCCGGCATGAACGAGCTGCGCAGGCTGTACACCGAGGAGAACAAGACCTCGTCCTTCATTGATTACGGCGACCAATTCCTCTTCAGTATGAACACGGGAGACTACGTTGCCCCCCGAGTCTAGGATCTCGGATGAGATCCTCTCGTGCGCTTTGGCAACCGAGGAGAATCTCTTTGCGGAGCTGTCCGCATCGGCTCGTTTGGAAGACGTAGGAAAAGGCCGGCGAGGCGCCGTGCTTACCAAGATCGACGAGGCGGGTGGTGTGCCTCTCGTACGTACTACCACTCGATACAGCAGCCCGACGCAGCGTTTCCGGGCGGTGCACGAACGGCTGGCGCAACAGATTCAAGAACGTGCGGCGCTTTCGCTCGGCTTCAACAACGCTCTCATCGAGAGGTACACGAACGCTTACACAAGCATGGGCAGCCATTCCGACCAAGCCCTCGATCTGGCCAACGAGTCGTATATCGCCGTCTTCTCCTGCTACCAACATCCTGAAGCGAGCCCGCCGAGGAAGCTGATCTTCGAATCAAAGGGGTCCGGTGGCGAGAAGTTCGAGATCCCTCTCGCCCACAACAGTATCGTCGCGTTTTCTGTCGACTCGAATCGGCGACTCAGGCACAAAATCGTATTGGACACGCCCGCCGTCCGGACGGCGGACAACCAATGGTTGGGTGTAACGTTTCGAACGTCAAAGACCTTCGTTCGGTTTCGCGACGGACATGTATACCTCCCGCAGGGTGCGCGCCTCATGTCTGCCGACGATGAGCAGAGGCACGAGTTTTACCAACTACGGCGCCGTGAGAACAATGAAACGGACTTCATCTACCCCCTGCTGACGTACACCATCAGCGAGAGCGATCTGATGCCGCCGGTCTGACCTTGAGGGCCTTTGAATAACCGTTCGTGGAGGGTCGGCCGCAGCCTGGACAAGGCAGCAGCGGTGGTGGGAGGAACGCGGGGCCTGGACCGCAACGGGGGTGGCGGGTGCCTTCAGTGACCTCCTCCCGAGCGGCTGCCAGTCGTACTCCGTGGCCGCGGTGTACGCCGAGTTCGCGCACCGTCGTGGCCGGCTCAGGCCCGACCGTGTGCTCGCGGCCGACGAGTACGACGTGCTGCGCGGCATGGTGCGCCGCTGGGCGTCCAGGGACCGCGTGTGGGCGGACGTCGTCGCCGAGTTCGGCGTCCGTCCGTGTTGTTCGGCGGGAGGAACCGTCGAGTTTTGCAACACCGGCGGAAGAGGCCCTCGTTCCACCGGTGTTCCAAAACCGCAGCCGGCCTGACCGGGCGCGACAGCCGGCAGTGTCGGGCCGGCAGGTACCTCCCTGGACATGGCGCATCAGGCCCCGACGAAGGTTGACTCAAGCTGGGGGCGCGGTTGACGGATCCCAGCGCGGGGTCCGGGGGGTGTTGCGCCGCGTATTCCAGGTGGTGGTTCATCGCGCGGAGTAGTTCACGGTTCGGGTGACGGCCTCTTGAGAGGCTGGAGATCGGTGTGCAGGTGGTCGAGTGCGCTGCGGTACAGCTGGGGCCCCACGGAGACCCGGGCCACACCGATTGCACGAAGCTCGTCCAGCGACCCGCGTTTCAGCGGCAGACCACCATTCACCGGCGCGCCGACCTCGGCGACGATGGCCCGGAGGTCGTCCGGCCCGGCTCCGGGAGGGAACACACAATCAGCGCCGGCCGACCAATAGGCCTCAGCCCTGCCGATCGCATCGCCACGCTTCTGGTTCTCGGCCAGAGGCGAGGTGGGGAAGAAGGAGTCGATCCGGGCATTGATGACCAACGGCACGCCGATACGGTCGGCGGCTGCGCGCATCTGCGCGATGTAGGCGGCGCGGACATCGACGTCGATCAGGCCGCCGTTGGCGTGATCACTGTCCTCGATGTTGCAGCCGACGACTCCGATCCCGATCAGCAGTTCGACCAGTTCCTCCGGCGCCATCCCGTAGCCGGCCTCGGCGTCGACGGTGACCGGAACGTCGACAGAGACTGCGATGCGTTGAGCGATGAACATCATCTCCTCGCTCGGGGCACCCTCACCGTCGTCGTAGCCCAGAGCGGCGGCGATCGCGTTGCTCGCGGTCGCGACCACCGGGAAGCCTGCGTCGACGACGGCGCGGGCGCTGCCCACGTCCCAGGCGTTCGGCAGCACCAGCGGAGCGCCCGGGATGTGCAGGGAACGAAGCAACTCGGCCTTGTCGGCCTGATCGGACATCGCGGTCTCAGTCGACAAGTGCGCCGGCGGACAGATTGGCGATTGTTCCGGTCATGGATCCGGCTCGATCCGAAGCCAGGAACGCGGCCGTCTCTGCGATTTCAGAGAGTGTAGGCAGCCGCTTCAGAAGCGTCCCCTGCGCCATCGCCCCGCCTTCGAGCAATTCCTGAACCGACTGCCCGGCCGCCGCCGCGGTTTGCTTGAAGAGGTCCTTGGTGTAGGAACCCGCTGCCGGCGCATCGACGACAGCGTGTGGACGAATGCCGATCACCCGAATGTTGCCGGGTGCCAGCTCCGCGGCCAGAACTCGCGAGAATGCCTCCTTGCCGGCCGCGCTCACGCTGTGCCCCAAGATGCCGCCTACAGCCAGTTTGGAACCCGGCTCGGACAGCGTCAGGATGACGCCGGGACGCTTGTGGCCCATGTGCGGTGCCACCGCCTTGCTGGTGATGAACAGCGACCGCAGGAATCCGTCGATCGGCCGCATGAACTCCTCCAGCGAGAGGTCCGCCAGCGAAGTCCCCTGGTCGTGCATGACACTCACGGCGTTGAGGGCGATGTCGATGCTGCCGGCCGTCGCCGCGACCGCGGCGGCGTGCTTTTCGACCGCCTGTTGATCGAGAACGTCGACCTGCGCGGTCTCGACTGTTCCGCCCGCGGCGGCGATATCACGCGCCACGGCGTCGAGCTTCGCCTGCGTCCGCCCGGCGATGAAGACCCTCGCGCCTTCCCGGACGAATACCCGCGCGATTGCGCCGCCGATAGCGCCCCCGCCGCCATAGATCACAGCGTTCTTATTCTCAAGCAGCAAGCCACTCATATGTGTCCTCCTAGGGTGACTGATTCTTCCGAATGATTACGCAGGCTTGATGGTCACACCGTCGCCGCTGCGAGTCCCGCTGCGGGTTTCCGCTGCGGGTTCTTTCCCGTCCGCAATTACCGGAGGCTTCAGTAAGCCGGCGGCCCAGGCGGCCGGGATGGAGATCACCGCAGACGAGGCGACGAAGGTGCCGATCACCACGCCACCGGCACACGGGCCCAACGCGCTGCCTGCGTTGCCTGCGGAGACCGGCAGCGAGGACGCCGGCTGTCCACCTGGGCCGGCCAGGCTCACCACGCGGTACCGCATCGAGGGCACCATGCCCATGGCGAACAAACCGAAGGCCGGTAACGCCGGCGCCACGAGCACAGCAATCGCCCGACAAGCAAGAGCACCAGCGGCGAAGCCGCTACACCGCTGGCGCCGACGATCAGGGTGCGCACGGCATTCCGGTCGGCGAACCGGCCGGCGGCCTGTTGGTCAGTCGCGTTTCTGACGCTGGATCTCTTCTGCGATGCGCTTGATGCGGTTCAGTCGCGCATCCCAGGTCTTGCCGACTTCATTCAGTTGCCGGACGGCGCGGGTGAGTTGCGCCTCGTCAACCTCGTAGCGCCGCTCGCGGCCCATCGGTGTCGCGTGCACGAGGCCTACGCGATCGAGGACGCCCAGGTGCTTGGTGACCGCTTGGCGCGAGATCGGGAGATGATCGCTCAGGCTGGTCGGCGTACCGACTCCTTCCGCGAGCAGCAGGTCGAGCAGGCGGCGCCTGATCGGGTCGCCGATCGCCGACCAGAGTTCGTCGTCGACGGCGACGCTCATTGCGCCACCACGGAAGGGGCGTAGCTCTGCAGTCTGGGCAGGAACATGTCCCAGCCGCGCTCGTGGTCGTGGAAGGCCTCCTCGAGCACAGCGGCTTCCCAGCCCTTCTCCCGCCAGCCGCTCTCGGTCAGGCGCAGAATCGTGCCGTCACCAGAGGGTTCGAGCTCGAAGGTGACCAGGAGCGAGTTGTCTGCATCGGGCAGCTGACCGTCGGGAGCGATCCAGCGGATCGCGAACTTGCGGGGCGGATCCACGTCGACCACCGTGATCGCTTCAACCCCGGCGCGGTCGCCCCACACCAGTTCGCCGACCGCGCCTGGCGCAGGCTCAAACTTCGCGTCATCGGGCCACCACATCTTGATGTGCTCGGGACGACTCACCACATCGAACACGATCTCCGGTGCCGCGTCGATGCGGATCTCGCGCTCCAACTTTCCGAACTCCACTACGGACCCCCAATAAGCAACCATCGGTTGCGCATGACTCTAGTAGTCGCACCGGCGATCCGCAACCTCATGTTGCGTAACGACCGTGAGGTCGACGCAGGCGCATCCTGGGGGTCGTCGGTGGACCCGGCCGCCGAGAAGAACCCGAACCGAGCGCGGGTGCAACTGCGCGGGAAACGGCTCAGACGACCACGACCCGGCGCCCGCGCGTGTGACCGGCTTGGCTGTCGATGTGCGCCGCTGCGGCCTCGGCGAGCGTGTACGACTTCTCGACCGGGATGTGGAGCTTTCCCCGCGAGATGAGGTCGACGGCCTCGGCGAGCGCTTCCGGCACGCTCCCGGCCACGCCGGAGAATCGGACACCGAGCTCCGGCGCACCGAGATCGGCGATGGAGATCACCTTCTGCGGGTCCCCGGTCAGCTCGACGAGCTCGCGGATCACGCCCGAGCCGGCCAGATCGAGGGCTGCGTCGACACGGCCGAGCCGACGCACCCGCTCGACCCAGCCGTCGCCGTACGTCGTGGCGAGGGCACCCAGGCTGCGCAGATAGTCCTGGTTCGCGGCCCCGGCCGTGCCGATCACCGTGATGCCGCGGGCGCGGGCGATCTGCAGCACCGCCGATCCGACTCCCCCGGACGCACCGCTGGCCAGCAGCGTCTGCCCGGGCTGCACACCGACCTCGCGGACGATGCGCAGCGCGGTCTCCACCACGGATGGGTACCCGGCCGCCTCTTCGAACGTCAGACCCTCGGGCATACGGGCCCAGGCCGACAGCACGGCGAACTCGGCATAGGTGCTCGAGCCTTCGCCGAACACGTGGTCGCCGACCTCGACCCCTTCGACTCCCTCGCCGACCTCGTCCACCACCCCGGAGGCGTCCAGCCCGACTCCGGCCGGCAACTCGATCGGATGGGCCTTCAGCATCTGGCCTTCACGGACCCTCCAGTCCACGGGGTTCACGCCCGCCGCCCGCACGGCGATGCGTACCTGACCGGGGCCCGCGTGGGGCTCCTCGGCGTCTACGAGTTGCAGAACGTCGGGACCGCCGAACTCGGCGAAGCTCACTCTCTTCATGCGGTCGACCGTAACACTAACCGTTAGTGTTTTGAAACCGTGTCACTTTTGCATCTGATAGCGTCAGGGCATGACCGTGCCGTCCGGACGCCGTGAGCGCAAGAAGGCCGCGACCCGCCAGAAGATCGCCGACACCGCGCTGCGGCTCTTCCTGGAACGCGGGTACGACGCGGTGGGCATCCGTGACGTGGCCGCCGAGGCCGACGTGGCCGTCACCACGCTCTTCTCCCACTTCGCCTCGAAAGAGGCCCTGGTGTTCGAGCGGGACGAAGACTTCGAACAACGCCTCACGCGGGCGGTCACCGGCCGGCCGCCGCACGAGCCGCTCATCCCTGCGCTGCGCCGCGAGATCCAGGCCATGGTGCGACATTGCACGGCGGACAGCGCCGCCCCGATCTGGCACATGATCGACGAATCACGTGCCCTGCGGGAGTACGAGGAGTCGATGAGGCTGCGCCATGCAGAGTCGCTGGCAACGGCCATCGCCGCCGATCTCGACCTGTCACAGACCACGACGGCCTGCCGGACGATCGCGAGGTTCGTGATCGACGCCCATTCACTGGCCCGTGAGGCGGCCGACCCGGACGCTGCGGTGGACGAGATCTTCCGGATGATCGAGGCGGCCTGGGAAGTCACCCGTCCTTCTCGACGTACGCGAGGAACTGTTCCACCGGGGAGGGCAGGGGCCGGTCGGGACTGAGGAGCTTCAACTTGCCTGTCGGGAGGGTCTTGACCTCCCAGACACGGCGTTCGACGCGCTTTACCGCGGACCGGCTCCAGCGGCAACCCGTTGCGCTCTACTCAGCCTTACCTCGGCCGGCCGTGTCGCATCCGACCAGCACGCCCCGCTCCAGGCAACGGTGTCAATGCGGATGTCCTACACCTGCCCACTGGTGGGGCGAACGGTCGGCGGCGATACGCAGCAGGAACGGCACCGCCAACGGCGGCGCCGCCCCCAGGCCCTGCTCGGCGACAGGGGATACGACTCCAACCCCAACCGCCGCGAACTGCGCGCCGGGTCCTGCCGGTGGTCTCCCGCAAAGGCGCCCCGAACATCCAGGGCCTGAGCAAGCTCCGCTACGTCGTCGAGCAGCCCCTCGCCCTGCTCCACCGGTTCAAACGCCTCGCCGTTCGCTGGAGCGCCGCACCGAATTCCACGGCGCCTTCAGCTCTCTCGCATGCAGCCTCATCTACTGGAGACGCCTCAAGAAACGCAACTCATGATCGCGTTACGAGTTCTTAAGGAATGTTCCGTAAATGATCCGAGATTACCCGCCGGCCACTGACTTGCGATGTCAGTACCAGACATAAAGATAGATTGGCAAGAGCGGTCCGGGCAGGCCGAAAACGCACTTGTAGGGGAGGCTGAGGGCTTCTCCGGCAGACTCGCACCACGAGGGCGAGTTATAGTACGTGCTGTGGTAGTGCCAATCAGGCGCTGCGGCGTTCGCATCGTTGGCCGAAACCTTCGCCGATGGCGTGGGTTCGGTCGCCTGGGCGGGCACGGCTGTGCCTCCGAGGGCGAGCGCACCCCCCAGGGCCAGGCTTGCCAGTGCATGACGTATGCGCATGAGTTCTCCTCTTCTGATCATGGTGCCCGTCAAACCCGTGGCGCAACGCGCCCCCGGGAATCCGTCCATTCGCTGGACTTTCTCCTTGCTAGCACAGCGAGCCGACGAACCGATAGACCCCATAGAATTCGCGCCACCGTCGATGCTTTTCCGTTGCTCCAACCGCTGCCCATTGCATCGGACACGCACTCGCGAAAGTCAGGGAATCCGTGCAGGCCAGGAAGGCAACTGCATTGCGACCCGTCAGAGCAGTCGTAGTTCGGTCGGCAAGAAGCACGTCCACAGCCCGGAGGACTGATCAAGGGCCGGATACAGAAGTCGACAAGGGCAATGCGGCGGGCGCGAAAAATCTCAGACCTACGGCAACATGGATTGTCCCGTCAACGGGACAAATATCCGACCTACGACAACGTCATGGTTGGTTCAACCCACGGGACGGCCGCACCACCGTCCTCGTCACCCACCGCCTCGCCAACGTCCGCATCGCCGACCGCATCGCCGACCGCATCCTGGTCATGGACGCCGGACGCCTCGTCGAAACCGGCACCTTCGACGAACTCGTCCACACAGGTGGTCTGTTCGGCGAGCTCTACAAACTCCAACAGGGCTGAACCGGACCACCCTCGCCACGCGAGGGCTGTTCGGTACCTCGTGGCCGGATCGGCGCGTACCTCAACCGACCGGGGCCGCGCTCAGGTCGGGACGGCGCCGGCGCGGCCCGGTGTTCGCGTACGTACGGTGTGGAACGTCTGCTGTGCCGGTCCGAGGCGCGGTTATTCGCCTTGGTGTCGAGGGTTGAGCCCTGGCAAGATCAGAGCGAGTCGAGGGGTGGGTCGTGGAGTTGCGCGCCTCTGCCCGCTCATGTGTTGCTCAACCGTTGCGATGGAGCACCGTGGCTGTAGTCCGCGTTCCCGGGTCGTGCGCAAGACGTTCCCAGGTTTCCACGACGCCCTGGCGGCTTTGGTATCGCAATGGACCGCAGGGCCCGGCCAGACCGCTCCGTCAGCGCCGTAGACCGCGCGGCCTCGTGCCTTCTTGACGCGGTACAGCAAGGCCAGGCTGCGCTTGGTGGCGAGTGTGCAGCAGACGCGGTACCCGGCCGTCGCTGCCTCCGTCCCGAGTGCGATCGGCAGGTGCGATTTGCCGGTTCCCGAGTCGCCGATCAGGCACAGCGGCCGGCCCCACTGGTTGTCGTAGCGCACCTTCCCGCGCGGCACTCCGCCCAGCGTGCGCAGTGCGTACACACGAGTAGCCATATTGCGTAGGGGCGCCGCCGGTATCTGGGACATGCTCCTAGGCTTGCCGGATGGCCAACGAAGACGACCCCTGGATTGCCTGCTACCAAGCGCTGTTGCCGTGGATCGAGCGTTCAGAAGATACCGCCCTCGACCACAGGGCGCGGACCGCTGTGGAACGCTCGCTGGTCGTCGTCTGGGAGCGGATCGACCGGGAGGCCACGGCGACGGACGCCGATGTGCATGCGATGGTCGCCGCCGCCAACGCGTACAACCAGGGCTGGTTCGACGCTGTGTTGCCCATCGACCGCGGGGACACCCGACGTGAGGCACTGTGGCCCCCGTCGCTGAGCGATTGGCTGGTCGCGTCGAACAGTCGTGGCCGGGGCAGAGCATTTCGCGACACCGTCGGCGAGAACATCGACTTCTTCGGCCGTTTCGACTTCCGGTGGACCTTGGAGTTGGTGGGTGAGGCCGCGTCCGCCGCACAAGCGGCGACGGGCACTCCCCGGGAAAGGGCGGCCCGAGCCGTCGTCGATGTCCTGCAAAGGGCTTGGGCCAAGGAAGACAAGCAGGACTGGGACGACGCCGAGTGGTACCAGTACATCGCCGTGGGGGAACGGGTCGGTTGGGCCGTGGCGGCACTGGAGGTTCCGGGCCTGATCCCGTATCAGGTCGCCGATCGGGCAGTGCGGATCGCGGAGGGGTACTGGGACGGCAACGACGGCTGGTCGGCACGGACATCCCCTGAGCTGCCGGCGCCATTCCTCGCCGGAGTGGCTCAAGCGGTAGCGGACTGCGTTCCAGCGACAAGAGACCGCTGACCGGCACCGACGTCACCCCCGTCGAGGTGACCGTGCACCAGCCCAAACCAGCGACCGAACAGCACAAGAAGCTTCAGTCGGCCGCACCGACTCGGCGCCGCGTCCCGTCCCCGGCCATTGGCCGCCCGGCAAGCAGGGCCTCCGCAGCTTCCATCTCCAGATGTCCGCTCGGGCCCGTCGAGGCCGGCTCACCAAGACTGCCTCGGGCGTCTTCCTGATCGCACCCTCGACAGGGGTGGACACGGCCCCGTGATCCTCAACTTCGCGGCATTGGGAGATCACCGATGAAACAGCGCCCGGGCAACGTTGATGCCGGATGCCACCACGCGGCTCAGGAGTTCCGGGTGTGGTGGTCCAGCAAGCGGGTCAGCAGCTGCACGAACTGGTCGCGTTCGGCCGGACTCAGCGGCGCGAGCAGTTCGTCGTGGAGGTCGTCCAGGACCTTGTCGAGGAGGCGTAGGTGGCGGCGGCCCTGGGCGGAGATCGTGATGATGTTGCGGCGCCGGTCGTCGGGATCCGGTGCCCGCTCGACGAGGTCACGCTCGGCCAGTTCGTTGAGCACGCCGACCATGTCGCTGCGGTAGATGCCGGAGCGCGTGCTCAGCTCCGCCTGGCTGCCCGGCCCGTAATCCTGCAGTGAGGCGAGCACGGCATAGTGCCACTTGCGGGCGTCGACCCGGGCCAGCCCCTCGGTGATCAGCCGGTCCGACGGCATGCTCAACTGCGACAACAGTCGGCTCGCCCGCCGACGCAGCCGGTCGGGCGTCTTGCGCGCGCCGTCGTCGGGCATGTCTGCGGCTTCGGCTCTGATCATGCTGTTCATGCTACCCGTTGCATTAGTCCAACTAACGGTATAGGTTCACTCACGCTTAAAACGCTAGTGCAACTAACGTTAATGGAGTGAACTCCAAGGAAGGAAGAACTTGCCCACCAAGACAGTGCAGATTCCCACCACGGACGGCCGGGCCGACGCTTTCGCCGCCTTCCCCGACCACGGCGAGCGGCACCCAGGGGTGCTGATGTACGCGGACGGCTTCGGCATCCGGCCCGTGCTGCGGGAGCTGGCCCGCGAACTGGCCGGGCACGGGTACTACGTGCTCGTCCCCAACCTCTTCTACCGGCACGGCCCGACACCGGTGATCGAACTTCCCGAGCACATCGGAGAAGATGTCCGGCCCGCGGTCTTCGCCCAGCTGATGCCCTTGATCGAGGCGCACACCATCGAACGTGTCCTGAGCGACGCCGACGCCTACCTCAGGTTCCTCACCACCCAGCCCGAGGTCGGCCCCGGACCGGTCGCGGTGACCGGCTACTGCATAGGCGGCCTCCTTGCGATGCGCACCGCCGCAGCCCACCCCGGCCAGGTGGCCGCCGTCGCCGGCTTCCACGGCCCCGTGGGCGCCGACGGGCCCGACCTCTTCTCCAAGCTCACCGCCCAGGTCCACCTCGGCCACGCCGAAACCGACGTGACGCCCGAGGCGCTCGGCGAGCTCAACCAGGCCCTGGACGCCGCGGGTGTCGCCTACACCTCCGAGATCTACCCCGGCACCATCCACGGCTTCACCATGTCCGACACCGACGCCTTCAACCCCGCCGCCCTACAGCTCCACTGGGACCGCCTGCTCCCCCTCCTCGGCCGCGCCCTGGCCAACGGCTGAGGCTCCGGCCGGAAACCAAACCCGAAGCGCGCGGCTCCGCAGCCCGTAGCTCGCACGCCGACCGCAACGCGGACGCAGCAGCCGGGAACCGGTTCCGCGCGCAAGCACACGCGGGCCGCCGGCTCGCGCTCGTGCGGGCGTACGCGGGGCACGAGCGGCCACCGGGCCGCCTCGTCGATCCGGTGCAGAAATCTCATTTCGGCCGCCGTCGGCCGTGACCGGGTGGGCGAAATGGGTCGCGTCGCCGGCGATCCGCGTGTCACCGTGTCGGATCGACGGAAGTGGGAGGAGGTCCGATGGCATCGGTCCTGATCTGCGGCGCCGGCGTGGTGGGTCTGGCCACGGCCCTGATGCTGGCGCGCGACGGGCACGAGGTGACCGTGTACGAAGGCGACCCCTCCGTTCCGCCGGATGATCCCGCGCAGGCGTGGACGGCGTGGCAGCGTCGGGGCGTGGCCCAGTTTCGCCAGCCGCACAACCTGCTGCCCCGGTTTCGCGGAGTGCTCGCGGAGGAACTGCCCGAGGTGATCGACCTGCTCGTGGCGGCCGGCTGCTTCGAGGGCAACGCGCTGCACCCGCTGCCCCCGAGCGTAGCCGGCTACGTCCACCGGCCCGACGACGACCGCTTCCGCTTCCTCACCGGCCGACGCCCCGTCGTCGAGGCGGTGTTCGCGTCGGCCGCCGTCGCCGCCGGGATTCGCGTCCATCGGGGCACCACGATCGCCGGCCTGCTCACCGGCGCACCGATCCTCCCGGATACCGCCCACGTGATCGGCGTACGCACCACCGAAGGCACCGAGTTCCACGCCGACCTGGTGATCGACGCGACCGGCCGCCGGACCGCCTCGGCGCGCTGGCTGACCGACATCGGGGCGCCGGCCCCGCTCGTCGAGTCCGAGGAGGGCGGATTCGCCTACTACACACGCTACTTCACCGGTCCGCGGCAGCCTGTCCGACGGAGCGCGCCCTACACGCCGTACGACACGTTCGCGCTGCTGACCATTCCCGGCGACAACGACACGTGGTCGGTCACCGTCGTCGCCGTCACCGGCGACGCGCCGCTCAAGGCGCTGCGCGAGCCCGATCGTTTCACCCGGGTGGTCCGGGCTTGCCCGGCCCAGGCCCACTGGCTGGACGGCACACCGGTCACCGACATCGTGGTGATGGCCGGCATCCTCGACCGTCGACGACGGTTCGTGGTGGACGGCCACCCGGTGGCCACCGGCTTCGCGGCCGTCGGCGACGCGTGGGCGTGTACCAACCCCACCGCCGCCCGAGGGCTGAGCGTCGGCTTGGTCCAGGCCCAACTGCTGCGCGACGTGGTACGCCGATGCGCCGACGACCCGGCCGGTTTCCCGCTCGCGTGGGACGAGGCCACCGAACGGGTCGTCACGCCGTTCCATCACGACCAGATCCGCGCCGACCGCGCACGCGCCGCGGTGATGTCCGCCGACCGAACCGCCACCCCCGCCCCCACGCCAAGCCCCTTCGGCGCGGCGGCATTCCGCGACGCCGAGGTCTTCCGCGCCCTTCTGGAAACCGCAACCTGCCTGGCACTCCCCCGGGACGTGCTCGCGCGACCGGACATCCGGGCAAGAATCGACATCACGCGGCCCGAACCCGCGGACACGGCGGGGACGGCGGGGACGGCGGGTCCCGACCGAGAAAGCCTGCTGCGGCTCCTCACTTCCTGACGAGGCTGTCAGCCACGGCGGCGGCCGAAGCCGGCCAGGCGGACGGAACTGCCTCAGCGACTCACGTCGCCGGCGGTGGCGACCGGGAACCCGACGCCCGGAATCGCTCCTCCCCGTTTGCCCCTTCGCGCCGGCGCCGGGCACGCCACTGGCGGATGTCCTGACGTTTCGTGCGCGGTACGCGGACGAGCGGGGACGGCTGATGCGCGCCGGCCGTCGAATCACGCGATGTTGTTGTCGGTGCCGGGTGACAGCGGTGGTCCCGTTCACTGTGCCCATGTCGGTGTCCAGGTCCCGGCCTCCGAGGGGTCGGGCCGCCGGGAGGAGAAGTGGTCGCGGAGCGCGGCGAGTGCCGGGTGCGGGTTGTCGCGGTGCCATACGAGTGAGTGCGGGTACACGGGTGTCGGGTCGCGCATGTCGATGCGCCGTAGACCGTGGTCGGCGGGCCAGGCAAGGCGTGTGTGCTCGCCGACGAAGGTGGCCAGTGAACGGGAGTCGGCGACGGTGTCCAGCACGGGCTCGGTGCCGAAGTCGGGGCTGGTGATCTCGATGGTGAGTGTGAACGCGGCGGCGAGGGCGTCGTAGTAGGCGGCCCACTCGGTTCCGGGGACGATGCCGGGCATCCAGATCCGGTGCCCGACGAGGTCGGCGGGCGAAACCGCGCGGGCGGCGGCGAGCTGGTGGGCCGGTCCGGTGAGGAGTTGGATGCGCTCGTCGAATACCCGGGCGGACTCGATGTCGTCGGGGAGTTGCCGGCCGGGCATGGTGACGGCGCGGAAGGACGCGTCGATGGTGCCGGACCGGATGGCGGCGACGGCCGCGTCGGCGTCGAAGAGGGTGACGACGTCGAGTTCGACGTCGGGACGCGCGCGATGGAAGTCACCCAGCAGGGTGGCCGGGGCGAGACGTCGGCCGATCACGTCGACGCGGAGCGCGCGGCGGCCGGGAGACACGGAGGCGATTGCCCGCGCTTCGGTCCTCAGGAGGTCGCGGGCGTGGGGCAGGAACGCCTGTCCGTCGATGGTGAGTTTCGCTCCTCGTGCGGTGCGGGTGAACAGCCGCACGCCGAGGGATTTCTCCAGCGCGGCGATCCGTTTGGAGACGGCCTGCTGGGTGATCGACAGTTCGGCGGCGACGTCTTGGAACCGCCCCGCTTCGGCGGCGGCCACGAAGGCGCGCACAGAGTTGAAGTCCACGCCGAGCATGCTAACGACACAACCCGTGGTTGTGCCTTCCTCGCTGATCGGTTGTTTGATCTCGCCGTCTGCCACACGATTTGATGCCGCTGGTCGACGCGTGGTTGTTCGAATCTGTGCGGGGTGTGGTCGGAATGTCGGGTGGGCGGGCGTTGGGGCGGCGGTTCGAGTGGTTGTGGGCGGCGTACGCGGTCAGCGCGTACGGCACGGCGCTGGGGTTCGGCGCGTTTCCCCTGATCGCGGTGATCGTGTTGGACAGCGGGCCGGCCGAGGTGGCGGCGCTGGCGGCTGCGGGGCGGGTGGTGGGGGCCGTGGTCGCGGTGCCGCTGGGTCCGTGGGTGGAGTTCCGCCGTAAGCGGCCGGTCATGGTGGCGATGGACCTGACGCGGTTCGCGGCGTTGATGAGCATCCCCGTGGCGTTCGCGTTCGGTCGGCTGGGCTTCGCGCAGCTTCTCGTCGTCGCGATCGTCGTCGCGGCGGCTGACATCGCCTTCAGGGCGGCGAGCGGCGCGTTCCTGAGGTCGCTCGTGCCGCCCGAGGACCTGCTGATCGCGAACGGCCGCTTCGAGTCGACGACATGGACCGCGACGGCGGTCGGACCACCGCTCGGCGGGGCCGCGATCGGGTTGTTGGGCCCGGTGACGACGGTGGTGGCCAACGCGGTCAGCTACCTGCTCTCGGCGCTGGGCCTGCGCGCCGTCGGCGGAACGGAGCCGCGCCCGGTGCGGACCGGCCCGCCCCGGATGCGTGCGGGCGACCTGGTCGAAGGATGGCGCCACATCCTCGCCGACCCCACCCTGCGGCCGCTGTTCCTCAACACGATCGTGTTCAACGGCCTGATCATGGCGTCCGAGCCGCTGCTCGCCGTACTCCTGCTCGGCCGGTTCGGGTTCGCGCCGTGGCAGTACGGCCTCGTGTTCGCGGCCCCGTGCGTGGGAGGGCTCGTCGGCGCGCGCATGACGCCCCACCTCGTGGCACGGTTCGGGCGGCACAAGGTGCTGCGCACCGCCGGCGTGCTGCGCGCGTGCTGGCCGCTCGGGCTGGCGTTCGTGGTTCCCGGCGTGCCCGGGATGGTCCTGATCATCGTCGTGCAACTCGGTCTGGTGACCTGTTGCGGTGTGTTCAACCCGGTGTCGGCCACCTACCGTCTCGAGCACATCGCACCGGACCGCATCGCCCGGACCCTGACCGCGTGGTCGATCAGCACCAGTACGGCCATCGCGGCCCTGACCGCCGCGTGGGGTCTGCTCGCCGTGGTCACCGGCTTGCGCACCGCGATCGCCGCCGCGGGGGTCCTCGTCCTGGCCACCCCGCTGCTGCTCCCACGACACGACCACTCGCCGCAACACGAAAGCACCGACCGGGCAGCACCGGAAAGAAGAACACCCGCGTGAGCACCGCCCCTGCGCTCGTCCCCACACACACCGCTCTGCTGGTCCTCGACTTCGCCCGAGCAGGGTGAGCACCCGCTCCGTCGTTCGGCCGCCTGCCGGGGTCAGGGCAGCAGGTCCTCGTGGTTGTGCACCACGAGCCAGCCCTGCGGGAAGCGTCGGACCACCGCCGTGTTGCGGATCCGCTCCGGGGCCGCGGTGGTGCCGTCGGCGGCCGGCGCGAAGTCGACCCGCAGCAGGTAGCGGGCCAGTGCGGTGTCCTCCCACACGTCGATGACCTCGTCGTGGGCGTGGATCCCGGCGACCACGGGCGCGCCCTCGCCCGTGGGACGCTGGGCGCGGACCCAGTCCAGGTCGGCCCGCCCGAACAGCAGCGGGGTCACCGCGGAGTCCCAGATCGTGGCCTCGGGATGGATGCGGCGGTCGATGCGTTCACGGTCGTGCGCGGTGAAGCCCGCGTAGATGTCGCACAGGGCGGCCCAGACCGCGGCGCGGTCCTCGGCCGAACCGGCCTCCCGATGGGCGGCGCGGGAGGGGTTGGAGTCGGTCATGGTGGGGTCGTTCCTCACTCTTGTGTCGAAAGCGCGTGTCGAAAGCACGTGTCGAAAGCACGTGTCGAAAGCGCCGTGTCTACGACAAACGCTGTGGTCGAAAGCGCTGCGGCGGAACCGCGAAACTACCGTGCCGGAACCACGAACTACCGTGTCGAAACCGTGAAATCGTCGCGAACGACGCGTCCGCCCTGCATGACGAAGGACAGCCGGCCCATGGCCGAGATGTCGCGGACGGGGTCGCCGTCGACGGCGACGAGGTCGGCGGTGAATCCCGGCGCGACCCGGCCGAGCCAGTCCGCGGCCCGGACGAGGCCGGCCGCGGTGGTGGACACCGACTGGAGCACGCGCAGGTTGTCGAGCCCGCCGCGGGCCATCAGGAACATCTCGTACACGGCGGCCGGCACCCCCTCCACCAGGTCGGCGGGTGGGATGTCGGTGCCGTTGACGAGCTGCACGCCCGCCGCGACCGCACGGCGGAAACTCTCCCGGTGCGGTTCGATCGCGTTTTGGGCGTTGGCGATGGATGCCTCGCCGAACCGGTTCTCGCGCATCCAGTCCGCCGAGTTGGTGACACACAGCGTCGGCGTCACGAACGCCTCGCGGTCCGCGAGCAACCGCGCGGTGTCGTCGTCGAGCGCGTACGCGTGCTCGAAGGAGCGCACGCCCTGGGCGAGTGCCTGGCGGATGGCCCGCGACTCGCCCGAGTGGGCGACGACGTAGGCGTCGTGCTCGTGCGCCGCGCGCACGGTGGCCGCGATCTCCTCGTCGCTCATCTCGGCGTGCTCGAAGTCCTCGCCCTCGCGGGCCAGCCCGGAGTTGATGAAGATCTTCAAGTGGTCCGCGCCGGCCGCGAGTTCGCCGAGGGCGGCGCGGCGGAAGCCGTCCGCTCCGGTGGCGTACGCGCAGTCGGCGCCCTCGCCGTGGCCGTGCGGCGTGGACAGCGCGCGTCCGGCGCCGAAGATGCGCGGCGCCCGGATCCAGCCGCGCCGGGCCGCGTCCCGCAGCACCAGGTCGATGCGGTTCTGCTCGTGGACACAGCGCAGCGTGGTGATGCCCGCCCGAAGCGCGTCCTCGGCGCGTTGCGCGGCCCGGAACGCGGTGAGCGCGGGGGATTCGTCCTCGCGCGTGTCCTCGAACGGGAACACGACGGACAGGTGCGTGTGGCACGAGATCAGTCCGGGCAGGAGGTGGCGTCCGCCGAGATCGTGGGCGTCGGCACCCGGCGGCAGCGCCGCCCGGATCTCGGCGATCAGGCCGTCCTCGATCCGTACGCTGCGATCGCGCAGCACCTCACCGGTGAGGACGTCGACGACGTGGGTGTTGGTCAGCCATCGAGCGCCGGTCACGCCGGTCACGCCGGTCACGCCGGTCACCCGACCTTCGTCAGGACCGGTGCGAGCACACCGCACGCGGCGCGCCGATCGGGGAGGAATTCGGCGAGCACGGGTTCGTCGACCGCGCACGCGTCCACCGCGACCGGACAGCGCGGGTGGAAGCGGCAACCGCCGGGCGGAAACGCCGGATCGGGCACGTCGCCGGGCAGGTCGACCGGCAGCTCTCCGCTGCCGTCGGCACGGGGTACGGCCTGGATCAGCGCCCTACTGTACGGGTGTCGCGGGTCGTCCCAGACCTGGTCGGTCGGGCCGCTCTCGACGACCGTGCCCAGGTACATGACCGCGACTTCGTCGGCGATCTGTCGCACGATCGACAGGTCGTGCGAGATGAAGAGCAGTCCGACCTCGCGTTCGCGGGCCAGGGAGAGCAGCAGGTTGGCGATGGAGGCCTGGGCGGACGCGTCCAGGGCCGCGATCGGCTCGTCGGCGACGATGCAGGCCGGGTCGGCGGCGAGCACGCGCGCGATGGCGATGCGCTGGCGTTGGCCGCCGGAGAATTCGTGCGGGTAGCGGTCGACGAACTCGGTCGGCAGTCCGACCCGGTCCAGGAGTTCGGCGGCACGGGTGCGTCCGCCTTGGCGCGTGCCGCCGCCCAGGACGACGGCGTCGGCGATCTGGTCGCCGACCCGGCGGCGGGGGTTCAGCGACGCGTACGGATCCTGGAACACCATCTGGAGGCCGCGCTGGTCGGTCGGCCGCGGGCGGCGCCCCAGCGGGGTGACGGGTCTGCCGTCGAATTCGACCGTGCCGGAGGCGGGCCGGAGCAGTCCGACGGCGGCCTTGCCGAGCGTCGACTTCCCGCAGCCGGACTCGCCGACGAGGCCGACCACCCGACCCGGCGCCACGCTCAGGTTCACCCCGGCCACGGCGCGCACCGGGCGCCGGCCGGCCGAGCGGTACGAGACGGTCAGGTCGGTCAGGCGCAGCCCGCCGCTGGTGGGGTCGGATCCGGTCATGGGGCGCTCACCTCGGGTACGGCGACGGCCAACGGGTCGATCGGGCAGGCGCCGGCGTGGGTCGGGGTCAAGGAGAGCAGCGTGGGGGTGTCCTCGCGGCAGCTCTGCTCGGCGTGCGGGCAACGGGGGTGGAACGCGCACCCGGCCGGGGCCTGGCCCAGCTTGGGCGGGGAGCCGGGGATGGGCAGCAGCGCGGCGGTGCCGCCGCCGGGGTGCGGCAGCGCGTCGAGCAGACCCCGTGTGTAGGGGTGACGCGGTGCGCGCAACACGTCGGCGCGCGGCCCGCTTTCGACGATGCGCCCGGCGTACATCACGCAGACCCGGTCGGCCAGCGCGGACATCACGCCCAGGTCGTGCGTGATGATCAGGACGGACAGGTCGTTCTCGCGGCGCAGTCGGTCGAGCAGTCGCAGGATGCCGGCCTGCACGGTGACGTCGAGCGCCGTGGTCGGTTCGTCGGCGAGCAGCAGCGCGGGGTCGCAGGCCAGCGCGATGGCGATGGCGATGCGTTGGCGCATGCCGCCGGAGAACTGGTGCGGGTAGCGGCCGAGCGCGGTTTCGGGATCGGGGATGCGTACGGTGGCCAGCAGTTCGACCGCGCGCGCGTTCGCGGCGCGCTTGTCGAGCTTCTTGTGGTGGCGCAGGTGTTCGGTGAGTTGCTTGCCGATGGTCAGCATCGGGTGCAGTGACGTCATCGGGTCCTGGAACACCATGGCGACGCGGTTCCCGCGCAGATCCCTGACCTGGCGCGGCGTCATCTCCAGCACGTCGTCGCCGTCCACGAGCATGCGACCGGTCGCACTGCCGCCGTGCGGGAGCAGGCCGAGCAGGGCGAGCGCGGTCATGGTCTTGCCGGAGCCGCTCTCGCCGGCGAGGCCGACGATCTCGCCGCGGCGCACCGTCAGGTCGACGCCGTCGAGTGCCCGCAGGCGCTCGCCGTCGGGGCCCGGCAGCTCGACGACGAGGTCGCGGATGTCGAGCACGGGCCCGGCCGGCTGCTTGGTCGAGGTCTTGTTCATGGTCGTCACCCTCGGATGGCCCGTGCGGTACGGGGGTCGAGTGCGTCCCGGAGGGTGTCGCCGAGGAAGTTGAACGCGAGCACCGACAGGAGGATCGCCAGGCCGGGGAAGACCCCGACCCACCACGAGTCGAAGTTCTGCGCGCCCGCGTTGACCATGGCGCCCCATTCGGCGGTCGGCGGTTGCGCGCCCAGGCCGAGGAAGGACAGTCCGGACAGCAGGAGGACGGCGTTGCCCAGGTCGAGTGCGGCCAGGACCGCCACCGGGCCCGCCAGGTTCGGGCGCAGGTCGACGGACAGGGTGCGCCACCCGGACGCGCCGAGCAGGCGCCCGGCCTGGACGAAGTCGGACTGGCGCAGGGTGAGCACGAGTCCGCGCACGACCCGCGCGTAGGTCGGCCAGCTCACCACCACGACGGCCAGGACGGCGTTGGTGAGGTTGGGGCCCAGGGCCGCGACCACGGCCATCGCCAGGATGATCCCGGGGAAGGCCAGGACCAGGTCCGCGCAGCGCATGATCAGCATGTCGATCCACCCGCCGAAGTACCCGGCGATCGCGCCGAGCACGGTGCCGATGGTCATCGACAGGACGACGAGCAACAGCGCGAGGGGCAGCGAGACCCGCGTTCCGTGGATGACGCGCGAGAGCACGTCGCGTCCCAGCTGATCGGTGCCGAACCAGTGCTCGCCGGAAGGCCCTTGGAACTTGGGCGCGTTCTGCGCGAGCGGATCCTCGGGGGCGAGCACGGAGGCGAACACGGCCGCGATCAGGAACATCGCGAGGATGGTCAGGCCGGTGACGGCCAGCGGGCTGCGCCAGACCGACTTGCGGCCGGTGCGGCGCTTTCGAGGCTTGGCGGGCGGGTCTTGATCGGGCCGGCGGGATCCGAGCCGGTCGCCCAGGAAGATGCGCGTGGCGTTCACGAGATTCTGATCCTCGGGTCGATGACCCCGTAGAGCAGGTCCACGAGGAGGTTGATCACGACGTACACGACGGCCACGACCAGGCAGACGCCCATGATGGACGGCAGATCGAGGTTGAGCGCGCTGCGGTACGCGTACTGGCCCAGGCCCGGCCAGGAAAAGACGCTCTCGACCAGAACGGTGCCCGCGAGCATGCCGCCGAAGGTCAGCCCGGCGACGGTGAGGATCGAGGTCAGCGCGGGCCTGAGCACGTGCCGGCGGATCACGGTCGTCTCGGGCAGGCCCTTGGCCCGGGCGGCGCGTACGTAGTCGTTGCCGAGGGCTTCCAGGACCGCCGCGCGGGTGAACCGGGTGAGCACGCCGACGTTGAACGCGGCGAGCACGCTCGCGGGCAGGACCAGTCGGGAGGCGGCGTCGTTGAAGGTCGCGAAGTCGCCGCCCAGCAGCGCGTCCACGGTGTACAGGCCGGTGATGTCGCCCGGTGGTTCGGCCCCGGGTGGCAGCCGTCCGCCGGCCGGGAACCAGCCGAGTTGGTAGAAGAAGACGTAGAACACGACCAGGGCCAGCCAGAACACGGGCACCGACACGCCGGCGAGGCTGATCACCCGGATGATCTGGTCCGGCCAGCGGTCGCGGGTGACGGCGGCGACCACGCCCATGGTGACGCCCAGGGCGAGCGCCAGGACGATCGCGACCAGGGCGAGTTCCACGCTCGCCGGCACGTACTGGTCCAGGTCGTCCCACACGGGGCGGTGGGTCTGCTGGGAGGTGCCCAGGTCGCCGTTCAGGAGGTTGCCCAGGTACGTGAAGTACTGCGACGGCAGCGAGTCGTTGAGGCCGTTCTTCTCCTTGAAGGCGGCCACCGCGGCAGGGTCGCCCAGGGCGCGCTGGCCCAGGTTGGCGGCGACCGGATCACCGGGCACGGCGTGCGTGAGCGCGAACGCGAGCATCGTGATGCCCAGGCACAGCAGCAGGCCCACGGAGAGCCGGATCAGGACGAAGCGTGCGAAGGGGTGGCTGCGGCGGGAGGCCGGTGCCCCGGGGCCGGGGGCCGCGCCCGGGGAGGGCGCGGCCGACGGCGGGGTGCTGCGGCCGGTGGTGGGGTCAGCCGAGCTTGTCGACATCGATGTACCAGATCGGGTTGTAGTGCAGGTTCTTGACCGAGTTGGCGGCCGCGATCACCTGTGCGGGCTGGAGCAGGGGGATGAACGGTCCGGTCTTGTTCATCGCCTCCTGCATCTGTCGGTAGAGCTGGACCCGCTGCGCGTCGGTGGTCGCGGTCTTGGCCTGCTGCGCGAGCGCGGTGACCTCTGCGTTGCCGCCCGGCTTCCAGCCGGCGCGCAGGCCGACCAGTTCACCGGGGGCGAAGGCGAGGTAGTCGCTGGCGTCCGGGTAGTCGGCCTGCCACCACCACAGGCCCATCGCCTCGGAGCCCTTGCGGTACGACTCCAGGGCGGTCTGGGTGGGGGCCGGCTTGAGGTTGATCGTGATGCCGACCTCCTTGAGGTTGGCCTGCACGCGGGCACCGAGGTCACCGAAGTTGATGCCGTTGATGGTGACGTCGGAGGCGTAGTAGAGGTCCACGCTCGGGTTGTTCAGTCCGGCGCGGGCGAGCGCGGCCTTGGCGCGCGGGATGTCGCGCGCGATCGCGGCGGCCGGGTCCAGGGCACCGGTGAAGAAGCTCGGGACGACACCCGCGGCCTGGGCGGAACCGGCTCCGGCGACGTCGAGCAGGCCCTTGTAGTCGACGCCGTAGCGAACGGCTTCCTGGAAGTCCTTGTTCGAGGTGATCGGTGAGACGGCCGGGTCGTCGTTGGCGAACAGGAACGCCGTGGTGGGGGTCGGCTTGGTGAGCACCTGCGCCTGACCCTTGACCTTGGTCGCCTGGTCGGGGGACATGTCCAGGGACACCTGGCTCGCACCCTGGAGGATGTTGAGCTGCTGGGTGTTGGCCGGCACGTTGCGCACCACGACCTTGGCGTACTTGGGCTTGGCACCCCAGTAGTTGTCGTTGCGGGTCAGTACGACCTCGGTGCCGACGTCGTACTTGGTGATCCGGTACGGGCCGCTGCCCTGGGAGTCGCCGTTGAGGTACTGCTCGGCCTTGTCGCCCTGGTCCGCGCCGGGGGCGTCGGTGCCGCCGTGGGCCGTGACCGTCTTGGAGTTGACGATGCCCAGCGCGGGGGTGGCGAGGCGGAACGGCAGGGCGGGGTCGGCGGCTTCGGTGGTCAGCACGACCGTGTGCTCGTCCTTCGCGGCGACCGTGACCCCGTCGAGCAGGAACGCCGGGTTGCCCTTGATGTTCTTGACCCGGTTGAACGAGAAGACGACGTCCTTGGCGGTCACCGGCGAGCCGTCGGAGAACTTGGCCTCCGGGCGCAGCGGGAAGGTGAACGTCTTGGCGTCGGGCGCGGCCTCGAACGAGGCGGCGAGCAGCGGCACGGGCTTGGTCACGTCGCCGTTGTCGAAGGTCAGCAGGGTGTCGTAGACCGGCCGGGTGACCAGGATGCCGGTGGGCTCGAACGTCCGCCCGGGGTCGGCGGTCTTGAGGCTGAACGACGTGTCGACGACGAGGGTGTCGCCGCCCGCGCCGGCGGAGGACTTGTCGGCCCCACCGCAGGCGGTGAGCATCAAGGCTGCCGCGACGGTGACCGCGAGCGGACCGGAGGCCCGTCGTACGACCTGGCTTGGACTGGCCTTGATGGGGTGATTGGCCCGCATGGTGCACCTTCCTCAAGGCACTCGACCGACTTGGGACGGAAGTCGAGTGTTTGATGTGGCTGAACGGTGGGGCTGAACGTAAGGGTGTCCGAGTTCGACGGTCAAGACTTTTCTCGACGTCTCGCCGCAGGCGGGTCCGATTGTCTGCGCCCGGTGATCGAACATCGACGAACAGCGACGATTCGACGGCCGAATAGCGATCCGATGCCTGGTCAGAGGAGACATTTGCGTACGGTGGCCATCGCGCAGAGCGACGAATGAGCCGGGGACGGAACGGACTTCCCGGGTGCGTTCGATCCGATCGAGTCCCCGCGAAGGGGGTCTTGACGGGCATGCGCCGGCACGCCTAGTTTCCCCCCGAAGCGTTCAATCACACTGAACACACCAGCACGCACAAGCTAGGATTCGCGGGTCAAGCGTGGGCGGCACCAAATCGAGCAAGGACCACACGATGCTGGGTGACCGACTGCGCTCTCTGCGCCAGGCGCATGATCTGACACTGCGTCAGTTGGCGGCGCGGGCCGGGGTTTCGGCGGGCATGCTCAGCCAGTTGGAGAACGGCGCGGCGGAACCGAGCCTGGCCACACTGCGCAAGCTCGCCCAGGTCTTCGACACCTCCATCGCCACGTTGTTCGACGATCCGGACATGCCCCGAGTGGTGGTCACCACCCGGGAGCAACGCATGCGGCTCGGTGCGGCCCGAGAGCACATCACGTACACCAGGCTCACGCCCGGATCGGGTGATCTGGAGGTGCTGGAGGCGCACATCGAACCCGGCCAGGTCTCCTCCGACGAGCCCTACGGACATCCCTCCACGGAATGCGCCACCGTGCTCGCCGGCCGCCTCGACGTCGAGGTCGACGGCCACGTCCACCACCTGGGCGAAGGGGACGCGATCACCTTCGACTCACGCCTGCGGCACCGGTTCGCCAACCCGTACGACGAACCCGCCCGGCTGCTGCTCGCGGTCACACCGCCGATGCCGTAGCGCGCGGGCAGCCGCCCGGATCCCGGTTTGTGCCCCGGAAAGGACCGAGGGCATGGACCGCCACACCGTCGATTGGCACGGCTACATACCGGCCGTGACCACCCCGTTCACGGCACAGGGCGAACTCGAACTGCGCGCGTGGGACGAACAGTTGGAATGGTTCGCCGCCGAGCGACTCGACGGTGTCGTGATCGCGGGCACCACCGGCGAGTGGTACACGCTCACCGCGACCGAACGCGCGGCGCTGTTCACCCGCGCGGCCCGGCAGGTCAGGGGACGCTACACCCTGCTCGGTGGATGCAACGCCTACACCGCGGGCGAGTCGATCGGCCACGCCCGTGCCGCCCGCGAGGCCGGACTCGACGGCATCCTGCTCACCCCACCGCCGTACGTGGTGCCCAACTCCCGCGAGACGGTGGAGTTCTACCGCGAGGTGTCGGCCGGCGTGGACATCCCGATCTGCGTGTACAACTGGCCGCGCGGCACCGGCCTGGACCTGGACACCGAAACGCTGTCGGCGCTGGCCGACGTCCCCGGCGTCGTCGCCGTCAAGAACTCCACCGGCGACTTCGGCGCCTTCGTGCGGGCACTGGTCGCCCTGCGCGAACGCGTGCGCTGCTTCGGCATCACCACCGACGAGGTCGGAGCGGCCCTGATGCGCGGCATCGGCGGCGACGGCCTGATGGGCGCCGGCGCGGTGCTCGGCCGCGACCATCCCGCCTTCTTCACCCATCTCGCCGCCGACGACCTGGACGCCGCCCTGGCCGTCGGCGCCCGCGACCGGGTGCTGATGCGGGCGTGGTTCAACCGCGACTACGGACCGCGCTTCGCGAACGCACCCGCCATCCTCAAGTACGCGCTCACCCTGCGCGGCATCCCCGCCGGGCACCCTCGACGCCCGCTGCTCCCCCTCACCGCCGGCGAGCGCGAACGCGTGCGCGCGACGATGGCCGAACTCGGGCTCGTGCCCTGATGGAGAGCCACGACGTGCTCGTCGTCGGCGGCGGGCTGCTCGGCTGCGCCCTGGCCTACCACCTCGCCCGTGCCGGGGCGACGGTCCTGCTGATCGAGAAGGACCAGCTCAACCGACACGCGTCCGGCCAGAACGCGGGCAGTCTGCACTTCCAACTCGAATACCGGATGATCCGGCACGGCCGGCACGTCGCGGAACGCGCGGCCGAGGCCCTGCCCCTGCACCTGGACGCGATGCGGTCGTGGGAGAGCCTGGAGGACGAACTCGGCGAACCCTGCGGGGTACGCCGCAAGGGCGGCCTCATGCTCGCCGAATCGCCCGACCAGATGGCGCTTTTGGCCGAGAAGGCCGCACTCGAGACGGCCCGCGGGCTCGACGTCGAACTCCTCGACGCCCCGGCCACCCACCGACTCGCCCCCTACCTGTCCGACCGCGTCGTCGGCGCCACCTGGTGTCCCGGCGAGGGCAAGGCCAACCCCCGCCTGGCCACCCACGCCTACGCGCGGGCCGCGGGCCGGTTCGGGGCCCGGATCCGGGCGGCCACCCGGCTCACCGCGCTGCGCCACGACGGCCGGCGATGGCTCGCGGACACCGAGCCGGGGCCGCGCGTCGCCGCCTCCGCCGTCGTCGCCGCGGCCGGAATCTGGACCGGCGAGGTCGCCGCGATGGCCGACATCCGCCTGCCCGTGGTGCCGGTGGCCCTGTCCATGGCGGTCACCGCCGCCGCGCCGCCGCTCGTGCCCCACCTGATCCAGCACGCCGGACGCCGGCTCTCGCTCAAGCAGACGGACGAGGGCAACATCCTGGTCGGCGGCGGGTGGCCCGCCAAGTTCGTCCAGCACGCCGGCGCGCTCGACCTGGACGCCCGCCCCGAACCCCGCCTGGACTCCGTCTTCGGGAGCGCCGACGCCGCCCGGGTGGTACCCGCCGTACAACGCCTGCCGGTCCTGCGGATCTGGACGGGGGCGACCTCGCTGACCCCCGACCAACTCCCGATCCTGGGCGCGGTGCCGCGCCGGCCCGGCTTCTACGTGGCCACCGGCGGCTCGGGCTTCACCCTCGGGCCGACGTACAGCCGCCTCCTCGCGGAACTGATCCTCGGCGAGAGCACCGCGCTGCCCATCGACGACTACTCTCCCGCACGATTCGGGTCGGTGAACTTTGTCTGACCTCGGCACACCCCACGCCGACACACCCGTCACGCTCGACGGCCGGCGCACGTCGCTGCCCGGCGGGCGCTCCCTCGCCGCCGCCCTCATCGCGATCGGACACCCCGCCACCCGACTCGACCGGGCCGGCCGCCCGCGCGGTCCCTACTGCGCCATGGGCGTCTGCTTCGAGTGCGCGGTCACCGTCGACGGTGTTCCACTCGTCCGCGCGTGCCAGGAACCGGTACGCGCCGGCATGTGCGTCGAGACCGGCACGACGCCCGATCGTGCACATCCCGGGGCGACGCGGACCCGAGGAACCCCAACCCCGGGCAACGAAACGGGGGATGCCCCCGTGCCGGGCGACGCGGTGGAATCCCCCGGAACCGGAGAATCGACGATGAGCGAGCGCTGGGACCTCGTCGTGGTCGGCGCCGGGCCCGCCGGCCTCGCCGCCGCCGTGACGGCGGCCCGACACGGCACCCGCGTCCTGGTCGTCGACGAACAGGCCCGGCCCGGCGGGCAGATCTGGCGGCGGCCCGACCCCGCCTCGCCCGGCCCCGACCCGCTGGCGGCCCACGCGTACGCGGCGGGACGCGCTCTCCTGGCCGAAGCCGCCGCTACTTCGGGCATCACCTTCCGGCACGGCACCACCGCCTGGGGCGTCTTCGGCACCAGGACGACCCCCGACGGCTTCGCGGCGCCCGGCTCACCCGTGCCCGCCGGCCCGCGGCTCGCGGTCCACGGCCCCGCCGGTGTGCAGGTGCTGCTGCCTCGCGCACTGCTGCTCACCGCCGGCGCGTACGACCTGCCGGTGCCGTATCCCGGCTGGACCCTGCCGGGAGTGCTGACCGTCGGCGGTATCCAGGCGCTGCTCAAGGGCCATCGCACGCTCGCCGGGCGGCGCGTGGTGCTCGCCGGGTCCCACCCGCTGCTGATCGTGGTCGCCGCGCAACTGGTCCACGCCGGTGCCGAGGTGGCGGAGGTGGCGTTCGCCCAACGACCGCCCGGTCCGGGCGTGTTGGCCCGCGCGCTCGGGGCGTTGGCCGGCAACGGCCCCAAGGTCGCCGAGGGCATCGCCGCGTTGCGCACGCTCCGTCGCGCCGGCGTCCCCGTGCGCACCGGGACCGTCGTCGTGCGCGCGCGAGGCGAGGACCGGGTGACCGGGGCGGTCCTCGCCCGGGTCGACCGCGACTGGCGGGTGGAATCGGGCACCGAACGCCACGTGCCGTGCGACGCGATCGGCACCGGCTTCGGTTTCGTGCCCTCCACCGAACTCGCCCGCCAGGCGGGATGCGAGGCGACCTGGAACGGCCCCGCGGGCGGCTGGGTACTGGTCCACGACGAGGCGATGCGCACCAGCCTGCCCGACATCTGGGCGGCCGGGGAACTCACCGGTGTCGCGGGCGCGGAACACGCCGTCGCCACGGGCCGCCGCGCGGCGCTCGACATCTGCCGAAGTCTGGGCGTCGTCGACGGGGCCGCGCTCGATCGCGAACTGCGCACGGCGCGTCGCGAGGTGGCCGCCACCGGGCGGATGGCCGAGCTCCTCGACCGCACGTGTGCGCCCGACCGTGCCGCGCTGACCGAACTCGCCGACGATGACACCCAGTTGTGCCGCTGCGAGGAGGTGACGTTCGGTCGGATCCGTTGCGCGGTGCGGGACAATCCGCCCCAGGCCACCGCGGACGCGATCAAACTGCTCACTCGCGCGGGCATGGGGCCGTGCCAGGGCCGCATGTGCGGACCCGCGCTGACCGCGTTGTTGCAGCGGGAGACGGGCGTCGCCCCCGCCGGAATCGGCCCCCTGGCGGCCCGTGCTCCGGTCAAGCCGATCCCCATGGAGGCCCTCGCACGCGCCCACGACGACCTCCCCTGAGCCTCGCCCCTCGGGCGGCCGGCGCTTCCCGGCGGCCGTGGAGCAACGCGCCTTCGTACAACGGGGGTTCGAGCGTGTCCATTGGACTACGAGGCGTCGAAGACGCCGACCTGCTCGGGGCACCGCGGACTCGCGCCCGAACTGGGGCACCGCGCCCGAACTTCGGTCGCGCGTGGCGATTTACCGATCCCGACAATAGGATCCGGCAAAACGTGATCACCGGGTCACCCTCCGATCGCGTCCGTTGGGAACCCCCGGGACCGAAGGAGAGCTGTGCCGCCCACCCCGTCGACAGCGTCCGACGCTCGCGAGATGCTCACCGCGCCGGGGTGGGGCGTCCGGTGGTTCTCGGTTCGTACCGTAGATTCCTACGCCGACCTGAGCGTCGCGCTGTACGACGTCGTGGCCGATTCGATGCCCGTGATCACCGTCGTCGGCGGCGCGGCAGGGGCCGGCAAGGCGACGGCCGCGGACCAGGCGGTATACGAAGAAATCCTTTTGAGCGCCGCGAGATTCGGAGCGGCGGTGTTCTTCGGGGGTACCGACTCCGGCTGCCTCAAGGAAGTCGGCGAGGCCAAGCGCCGGTTGTTCGCCGAGGGCCGACTGGGTGGGGCCGACGCCCCGCTGATCGGTGTCGTGGCGAAGGGCACGGTGGCCTATCCCGGAACGCTCTACGATCCGAACAAGAAGGCGCCCCTACAACCCGACCAAGACCTGATCCTCGTTGTGCCGGGCGAGGATTTCGGTGACGAATCCTGGGCACTGGCACAGGCCGGTCGGCTCCTGTCCCGGACAGAGGGCTCCGCCACGGTGCTCATCAACGGTGGTGGGATCACCGTGCAGGACGCGACACATCGAGTCCGGGACATGACCGAGAACGGCCGGCCGGTCGAGGATCAGATCCTCTTGGCCTACCGAGGTTCCGGGCGCGCGGCCGACGACATCATCGCGGCGTCGGAGAATGGCGGGGGACACCAGGATCCCAGGATCAACGCCATCGGCACGCACGCACAGACCCGGGCCTTCGACACGGCAGCCGACCTCCGACGGCAACTGCACGCGCACTTCACAGCCGCCGGTCAGGCGGCACACGAACCGGGCGAACCGAGAACGGCCCGTAGGGCGCCGGAAGTCGCCGTCCCGACCGTTTCGCTCCCGACGCCGTCCGTCGTCGCCGGCCTGACGCCGATGCGGGCGTACGAGTTGGCCCAAATGACGGTCGGCGGCGGTGGTCCCCGCCATCTGCGCGAGGCGCGCACCGATCCGCGTCAGCATCGAACGTGGCGAGAGGCCACCAAGGCCTCCCGCGTGGCCGCGCTGGACGAGTTGAAGCAGGACAACGCCCGCTACCGAGACGACGATCGGGCAGGCGACGGTACGCGGGCCATCGCCGCCTACAACGCCGGCTCCGGGAAGCCTTCTGGCGCAGCCACGACAGTATCCGGGACGGTGCCCACTCGACGCCGGGCGGACTCGCGCTCCTCGCGGCCACTGGCCTCACCGCGCCCAAGTGGGCGGCGCTGCAGCCCGGGGACACCGAACCGGTCAACGGGGGTAGCGACAACTGGACACAGGTCGTGCTGCCCTCGCTCGCATCCGGTGTCGGTCACGGCAGTCGTTCGCACGGCTCGCCCGCGGGACGGAGCGTCGCACCCGGCGCACAAGTCGGACGCGACGAGGCATCGCTGTCGCTGCGCCGGGAATGACACTCCACGCCGCACGTCAGCCGACCTGACCGCCCGCCCGAGCATCGCGCTCCGACTCCGCGCGTTCGTCGGCCCGGGCCTACCGGCGGACGGTGTCGACTCGTCGAAAGCAATGGACGGCGGCGGCGGTGGCGGCCGTGGTCGAACTCGACGACGCGGCGGCGTGCTTGTACGAGGCCCGCGGGCACGCGGCGCTGCCGCGCCCGCGTCGACGCACCCGCGCGGAGGAGATGGAGCGCGCCTGGGAGGAGGCGCAGGCGCTCTACCGCTCCCGCTTCGACGCTGCGTTGGCTGCCTACGAGCCGACTGCGGAGGAGATTTGCGAGGCGATCCGACGGCAGGCGGAGGAGGACCTTCGCCGCGCCCACGCCCGGGACCGGGCCGCGGAGTCGGAGCGAAAGCGCGTCGAAGCCCTCGTGAACGCGCGCCTGGACGCCCTGGCTGAGGAACTTCGCTGGGGCGTATCGACCTCGAACGCCCCGGGCGACACGCTGCACGTGGTGTGTGAGGGCGTCCCACCGCGTGCGGTACCAGGGGATGCCACGCGCCTGACCACCGACACCGACGTACGTGCGCTCCGCGAGCTCTTGGCCGCTCGCGGGTGGGCCGGGGTGGTGTTCGACGACTCGATCGAGGAGCACGTCCTCGCGCGGTTCGCGGATCTGCCCGGCATGGCGTCGCGCACGGGGCTCTGGCAATTCTGGTGGCGGCTGTTCAAGGAGGATTACAAGACCGGGACCGTCCCCCGACCAAGCCCGAAATCGTACGGATCGAGCCACACGAGCTACACAGGATTCCACTTTTGAACCCGACAGGTCACGGGGCGCACTCGGCTACACCCGTTCCGCCGACGGCGGGCCTGTCCCGTCCGCCGGCTCTTCCGCCACATCAAGACGGCGAGTGCCGGGGCTCGCCCGGAGCGACGCCGACTCGCTCGGCGGGGGCGTCGCGGGTGTGGCGCCGCTCAGCCGGGCCACGTGCCGGTCAGGCCTCTCGTCGCGACCAAGCCGCCGCGCTCGACGGCGGCTTTGACTCCGGCGAAGACGGCGCCTTGCAGGGCGGCGGCGAGCAGGACTTCGCGCCAGGTGCGGTCCTGGTCGGTGGCGTCGGGCGCGTCCTGCTCGTGCCCCAGGGCTTTCCACAGCTGTTTGAACAACGCCCCGGCCACCATCCCGCTGATCGCGCCGAGCAGCAGTCCCACCGGCTTGTATGCGATCTTCGCTGCCTTCATCGTCTGCTCCTCACTTGTGAGGCCGGTTCGAACTCCCACGGGCCGGCCACCGTGGTCGTCCCCGGTCGGGGAGTCCTCAGAGGTGGTGGCGGGTGGGCTTGTCGGCGGCCACTTCGCGGTCGGCCGCCGCGTCGCGTTGGTCCGCGGTCCAGGTGCGCGTGTCGCGCGGCTCCACGTACGGCTCTTCGTCCAGCGGGTGGCCGCCGACGACGGCGCGTTCGCGGGACAGTTCGGCGTCGAACTCCAAGCCCAGCAGGACCGCCAGATTGGTGACCCACAGCCAGACCAGGAAGACGATCACGCCGGCGAACGTGCCGTACGTCTTGTTGTAGGAGGCGAAGTTGGCCACGTACAGCGCGAAGCCTCCCGAGGCGACCAGCCAGATGAGCAGGGCGACGAAGCTGCCGGGGGTGATCCAGCGGAAACCGCGGTTCCTGGCGTTCGGCGCCGCCCAGTACAAGATCGCGATCATCAG
This sequence comes from Embleya sp. NBC_00896, assembly GCF_045207785.1. NCBI lineage: Bacteria > Bacillati > Actinomycetota > Actinomycetes > Kitasatosporales > Streptomycetaceae > Embleya > Embleya sp. NBC_00896. The sequence goes on along the minus strand of NZ_CP108777.1, from coordinate 2,463,783 downwards.
CGTGACCAGGAGGATCAGCACCGGCCACTTGGCGATCGCCCACACCGTCAACGCGGTGTCCCCGATGCCCAGCGCGGTGCCCGCCTGACGGGCGAGACCTCCGGTGAACACGACGATCAGGGCGCTCGCGCAGGCCAGCACCATCAGCACCAGCGTCAGGGCCAGCCGCAGCGGCGTGGTCTTCCACACCGGTCGGCCCTCGGCGATGTCGTACACGATGTTGGACGCGCGGATGAACGCCGCGACGTACCCCGACGCCGACCACACCGCCGCCAGCAGACCGACGATGGCCAGCCACGACCCGGTCCCACCACTGGACTGCAACTCCCGTACCGCGTTGGTGATCACGTCACGCGCGGCGCCGGGGGCGAGCTGCTGAAGGTTGTCCAGGATCTCCCGGGTGGCCGACTCGCCGGCGATCCCGAGCAGCGAGACCAGCACCAGCAGGGCCGGGAACAGCGACAGCACCCCGTAATAGGTCAGCGCCGCGGCGCGGTCGGTGAGTTCGTCGTCCTTGAACTCGGTGACCGTCCGCTTCAGCACCGCCCACCACGACCGCCTCGACAGATCCGACGGCTCGTCCGGGACACTCGGCCCCGCGTCGGCGCCGGCACCGGAGTCGGGTCCGGCGTGGGCGGATCCGTCCGCTTGTCGCCTTTTCCACATCCGTGCCATGGTCAGCCTTCTCGCCTGATATCGGCCTCTCGTGCCCGCGAGAAACCGGGCCTCCCCGGGTCCTGTCCGCCCGGACGGTGTGTCCGGAAACGTTTCTTCACCGCCGCGTTCCGGGCTCGGCCGTCGCGGCGCGGGCGGTCAGTGGCTCAGGGCCTGCTGGAGCTGTTTCTTGTTCATCGAGGAGCGGCCCTTGACGCCGCGGCGCTGGGCATCCGCGTACAGCTGGTCGTAGGTGGGACCCTTCGCACCGCTGTGCGAACGTTCACCGCCCCGCTGCGTCGCCGGCTTGTCCTTGATCGACGTTCGGCTCGCGGTCCTGGACTCGCCGGCCTGCGCCCGCTCCTTGTTGACGGTGCGCGCCGCGATCTCCTCGGCGCGCACCGTGCTCTCGCCGCGCTTCTTGGCGCTCTCCTTGATGTGCTCGTACTGGCGTTCCCGCTTGGGGCTCGATCCGCGTGGCATGGCTCTCACCTCGATCATCACGAAGATCATCACGAACCTCGACCTCGGAGACCACTACCCGGCATATGGGTGGGCATGCGCGGTGCCACCGGACTCGCCGCGAAGACACGAGCCGCTCGTACACGCCGTCCCGGCCGTCGCGGAGACCGCCCGGCGACAGCTCCGTGCACGGGCGGCCACGCAAGGTGATCCTTCCGCGCGGATCCGTAACCTCGGAATCTACGAATGGCCCGAGGCACCCGGGTGCCCGGAGCCGGGGAGCGGAAGCTTGAGCCCCGGCTTGACCTCCTCGTAGGTCAGGAGGGTTTCGTACCTGCGCACCGTTTTGTCCTCGATGAAGAGCTTCCGGGACACCTCTCGGTACGCCGTGAGGTCGGCGGTGACCAGCACCACGACGTAGTCCCTGGCCGAGGACGGAGTGGCACTGCTGCGCCGTCGGCTCCGCCCGTAGCCGTGCGCAGAAGGCCGTGTGCTGTGCGTCGTCGTTTTCCACCAACTCCACGAGCGCCACCGTCGTCAGACCCAGTCCCACCGCCTGCCGGTCGAGGACGGCGACCTCGGCACGGATCACGCCCGTGCGGCGCAACCGGGTCAGCCTGCGCTGTACGGCACTCGGGGACAGGCCCACCTTCTCACCCAGTTCGTGCAGAGGCTGGGTCGCGTCGGTCTGCACAAGGTCGAGCAGCAGGTGATCTGTCTCGTCGAGAGAAGGAATCGAGGGCACGCAATAAAGTTGCACGAAGCCGCGAAAATCGTCAATCGCGTGGACCGGTGTTCGTCCTACGATCATCGACGCAAGCGCATTCCGCACCCGAGGACGGCCGGCGCGCGTCCACCGCCGCGATGCCCGCGGCCGACGACCTCGGATGCCCTTCATGGACGGGCGGCCGAGCGGCCGACGCCCGGTCTGCGGCTACCTTCAATGGATCGGAGCCCCTGCGTGTTCGACGATGTCTCCCTCGATTCCCTGCGGCAGCGGTCCGGTGTCAAGTGGGGCACGGTCAAGCCCGATGTCCTGCCCGCGTGGATCGCGGATCAGGACTTCCCCGTCGCGCCTCCGGTGCGTGACGCGCTCCTGCGCAATCTCGACGCCGACCTCGGCTACCCGGCCTGGGACGACCACCCCGAAGCAAACCCGCTCAACCAGGCCTTCGCCGAACGGATGAGACACCACCACGACTTCGTGCTCGACCCCCGACACGTGCGCCTGTTCACGGAGTTGATTCAGGCGCTCCAAGTCGTGCTCCATGTCGCGACCCGTCCCGGGGACACCATCGCGATGCACGTGCCGGCCTACCCGCCGTTCCTGCGGACCCTGACCGACATGAATCGTCGACTTCTGCCGATCCCCATGGTCGACGACGGCGACGGCTGGTCCTTCGACACGAAGCGACTGGCCGAGGACGTACGCCGCCACGGCTGCCGGGCACTCCTGCTGGTCAACCCGCACAACCCCACCGGCCGGGTCATGAACCGCCGGGAGCTCTCCGAGTTGGCGGAGATCGCCGCCCGTCACGATCTCCTGATCATCTCGGACGAGATCCATGCCGACCTCACCCACGCGCCGAACCGGCACATCCCGATCGGCTCCCTGAACCCTGAGACCGCCGACCGGACGATCACCCTGACCTCGGCCGGCAAGGCCTTCAACCTGGCCGGCCTGCGCTGTTCGGTCGCACATATCGGAGACCGCCGCGTCCGCAGGGCCCTGGAGAGTCAACCGCCCCTGCTGTTCGGTGAGGTCAGCTCGCTCAGTGTGCTGGCCACTCTGGCGGCGTGGCAGGAGGGCGACGCCTGGTTGGCCGAGGCGCGGGCGACACTCGCACGCAACCGCCGCATGGTCGCCGAATCCTTGCCCTCCGGAATTCGCCACCACCTTCCCGAGGCGACCTACCTGGCCTGGCTGGACTGCCGCGCACTCGGACTCGACGCCGATCCGACCGCGTTCTTTCTCGACCACGCCGGGGTCCGGCTCAGCCCCGGCCCCGATTTCGGACCCGGCGGAGACGGCTTCACCCGGCTCAATTTCGCCACCACCCGAGGAGTCCTCGAAGAGATCCTCGATCGCATGCGTACCGCCGTCGAACGACACGCACCCGGCCCGACGTAGACCCCGACACGCCCTCGGCCCGGGGGCGGTGCGCGGGCCCGCGACGTATCTCACCGACACGACACACCCGCGGGCTACTCGGCCGACAGGGCCGCCCGCATCGCCTTGTCGAAGGGAGTCGGGTCGTAGCCCTCGGGGACCGACGAGGAAGACGTTACGAGGGAACGCGGGCAGCGGAATCAGTCACGTATCGGTAGTCGGGCGCCACCGCCGGGCGCGCGGATCCGTAGTCGGCGATGCAGCGCGCTGCGCGAACTGCGGTACCTGCGACGGGAATCGTTGCCCCGGGATGCGGCGAGACGGTCCCGGCGCGTTGGATGTGGTGGTGAGCACCGGCCCGGTGGGCTCCATGTCCCGATGCGCGGGTGTCGGGTCGCGGTCGCCGCGACGCGGACGCTGTCGAGCGGCGGCGCAGCTGCCGCTCCGACGGTTCCTCCGGGGCGGAAAGGGGCGGCGGGCAGCGCGCGAAAAGCGTGGGAGCGGATCGCGAACCGCGAGATCGTGCGCCGACGCACCCCTGCTGCGCCCCGCCATCAGAGTGAGCGGATGGCGGAACCCTTGTGGCTGGATTCACACGTATGGGTTACTGGAAACATCCAACCGGTGGGCGCCCATCCTCTCGGGGGACACGGCATTCAGCGCAGCGCCGACACCCCTGAACCAAGGGTTGAGCGGCTTCCACGCCAGGTGCGGTGATGGGCACCCCTGTTGGGATCTTGGATAGGCCGGTCGGTGTCGAAGACTCGGCGCCGACCGGCCCGGTGACCCGTTTCAGGCCAGTAGAGACCGGCCGGGACACACCGTGATTCGTCTCTTTCTCCTTCAGCCCTTGCCCGGGGCGTCATCCAGGTCGCCGATTCCGGCGACCCGGTCGGGATCCGCTCGTGCCCGAAACCGTCGGTGCACGAGACCACCCCCAAGGATCGGCGCAACCGTTCGGACCAGCGCACAACCCAGTTCCGGATCGAGCAAGTCAACAAGGAGGAAATCGTGCCCATCTCACCGAACCAAGGATCCACCGGGGGCGGAACCCTGGTGACCGTAACCGGCACAAACCTCACCGGCACCACCGCGGTGAAGTTCGGAACCAAGCCGGCCACCAGTGTCACCAACGTGTCCCCCACAACGGTCACCGCCGTTTCCCCGTCCGGCAGCGGCACGGTCGGCGTGACCATCACCACCCCGGGCGGGACCAGCAACCCGATCCCGTTCTTCTACGTCGGCGCGCCGTTCAAGGCCTCGCTGAGCGCCACCTCCGGAGCCACCGCGGGCGGCGAGAGCGTCACCATCAACGGCACCGGGCTGTCGACCGCCACCAGCGTTTCGTTCGGCGCGAACAGTGCGGCCCCCACGGTCGTGTCCGACAGCGTGATCACCGTCATCGTGCCGGCCGGCGCGGCGGCCGGCCCGGTGGGCGTCACCGTCACCACCGCAGGAGGGACCAACAACGGTCTGACGTACACCTACATCGACGCCCCCACCGTCACCCTCGTCACCCCCGCCGAGGGCCCCACGTCCGGCGGTACGGCGGTGACCATCACCGGCACCAACCTGGGGAGCACCGAACAGGTCACGTTCGACGGCACGGTGGCGCCGTTCTCGGTCATCTCGAGCACCTCGGTATCCGCCGTCTCCCCGGTGGGCGCCGCAGGACCCGCCGACGTCGCCGTCACCAACCCGGCCGGAACCGCCACCGACACGGGTGCCTTCACCTACGTCGCCGGCCCCGGCATCTGATGCGCCCCCGGCGGTGGCCCGCCGCCGGGATCGCTCGGAACGTCCGATCGGACATCGCTTCGTCGTCCGTGTCCGACGAGGAACACCGGACACCCGCACCGAGCCACGGCGGACGGCCCGCTCTCGGCCGTGGCTCACCCTTGCGCGAGACAGAGGACTGAAGGCTGTGAATCATCCCGAGTTTCAACAAACCGTCGGCCAGGAAGCCGTACTCGCCGCGCCTGTCATTTCGGTGCTTTCCCCGGCGCAGGGGTCGGCTGCGGGCGGCAACACGGCGACGCTGAGCGGGAGCGGTTTCACCGGCACTACCGCGGTGAAGTTCGGTACCACGTCGGCGACATCGTTCACCGTGGTCTCCGCCACCCAGATCACCGCCGTCGTTCCCGCCGGAACTCCCGGCCCGGTCTCCGTAACCGTCACCACCCCAAGCGGCACGAGCAACGGCATCACCTACACCTACGTCCCGTTCGTTTCGGCGGTGTCCCCGGCGCAGGGGCCGGCCTCGGGCGGCAACACGGTCACGCTGAGCGGCACTGGTTTCACCGGCACCAGCGCGGTGAAGTTCGGCACCACGTCGGCGACATCGTTCACCGTGGTCTCCGCCGTACAAATCACCGCCGTCGTTCCGGCCGGAGCCCTCGGCCCGGTCGCCGTAACCGTCACCACCCCGAACGGCACCAGCAACGGCATCACCTACACCTATGCCGGCGCGCCTGTCGTCACGGTGCTTGCCCCGGCGCAGGGGCCGGCCTCGGGCGGCAACACGGTCACGCTGACCGGGACCGGGTTCGCCGGCACCAGCGCGGTGAAGTTCGGGACCACGTCGGCGACATCGTTCACCGTGGTCTCCGGCACCCAGATCACCGCCGTCGTCCCCGCCGGAACCCCCGGTCCGGTCGCCGTAACCGTCACCACCCTGAGTGGCACCAGCGCTCCGAACATTTTCTACTTCTATGTCTCCGCGCCGGTGGTCATCGGGGTCGACCCGGCTCAGGGGCCGATCTCGGGCGGCAACACGGTCACGCTGAGCGGGACCGGTTTCACCGGCACCAGCGCGGTGAAGTTCGGCACCACGTCGGCGACATCGTTCACCGTGGTCTCCGCCACCCAGATCACCGCCGTCGTCCCCGCCGGAACCGGCACGGTTCAAGTCACGGTCACCACGCCGGGCGGCACCGGCAACGACTTCCCGTACGTCTACGTTCTCGTGCCTGTGCTCTCAGCACTTTCCCCGGCCCAAGGACCGACCTCCGCCGGCAACATCGTCACCGTGACGGGTGCCAACCTCACTCTCGCCGGGGCGGTGCGTTTCGGCGTCACCCTCGCCGCCTTCACCGTCGTCTCCGACACCGGACTCGTCGCGATCGCTCCGGCGGGGCCGGCGGGATCGGTCAACGTCACCGTCGAGACACCCGGTGGAACCAGCACTGGCCAGACGTACACAAGAGTTCTGCCACCGAGTGTGTGAGATGCCCAACGCGTGTGAGACCCGCCCGACGGCAGTCGAGCCGCCGTAGTCCGTTCGCGGTCTCGCGACGAGCTCGACCACTGCTCGCGCGCCATCGCCTCGCGGATCCCAACGGCCGCCCGGGGGCGGCGATTTCGGGCTTGGCAGCGCCGGCGCCAAATGCCGACGAACCGTTCGGGGTCGTCCCTTCCACTGAGGGGACGACCCCGAACGGCGCGTCCGCACGAGAAGTCGGGCCCGGTGTTCTCGTCGCGGATCACGCTGCGCAGGCCGGTGCGGGTCGCGGTGCTCCCGGGGCCGGGTTGAACATCCAGCCTTCGGGCTCGGTTCGAGGCGGTCGTTCCGCGCGTCTTGGGCTTCACAGGGCCCGGTGCGGCGAAGACGCCTCGGCGCTTCCGGTGAGGCCGCGGGGCGTGGTTGTCGCGTCATCCGCAGCGTGTGGGTTTCTTCACCACGGTCGGGTGACGCTGTTGTTGTCCAGCGTCACGGAGCCGTCGCGGGCCAGCACTTGGCCGTTGACCGTCGTGCCGGCGTTCAGCGTGATCGATGTCTGCGCCAGAACCCTGCCGGCCAGGGCGGTGTCGGTGCCCAGAGTGGCCGAACTTCCGATCAGCCAGATGACGTTGCGGGCCGTGGCGCCGTTGGTGAGGAGCACACCGCTTGCGGTTGCCGTCGTCAGGGTCGATCCGATTTGAAAGATCCAGTCGGCGTTGCGGTCGCCCTCGGCGTCCAGCGTGAGCGTGCCGGTGAGCCCGATGGAAGACACGGCGTTGTAGACGCCGGGAGTCAGCGTCAGGCCGCCGAGGTCTCCGGAGATGCTTGCGTCCGGGATCCGGCCGACGGCGTCGTCGTACGTCGCGACCAGATCGGCGTGGGCCTGAACGGCGTCCGCATCCGAGATGTGGATGGTTCCGTTCACCTGGCCGGGCGGGAATCCGGTCACGGACACTCCCGGGCTCACGCCGAGGTCTCCGGTGACGGTGGTGAGGCCGGTGTTGGTGACCGACTGTCCGCCCAGTACCGCGAAGCGTCCCAGATAGGTATAGGCGTCCGAGGCGGATGTGGTGCCACCGAGGGTGGTGACGGAGACATCGGCCGAGCCGAGCGCCCCCGCTGGTACCACGGCGTCGATCTCCGTGTCGGATGCGATCCGGTAGGAGAGAGCGGGTATGCCCCCAAAGGTGACGCTGGTGGCGTACGAGAACGCGGTCCCGGTGATGACGACCAGATTGCCGCCGTCGACCGGACCCGAGTCGAGGGTGACGACGGTGATCGACGGCGAGTCGAGGTACGTGTACGCGACTCCGCCGCCGATGCCACCCCTGGTGCGCACGGTGACCGCAACCGGGCCCGCGGCTGCCGCCGCGGGGACCGTCACGGTGAGTCGGCCGTCGGAGTCGACGGTGAATTCGGCGACCTGCGTGCCGAATCGAACCTCGCTCGTCGTGTAGAGGCCGAGGCCGGTGAGAGTCACCGTATTGCCACCGGCCAGGGGGCCCGCGGGAGGCGGGGTGAGGCGAAAGGAGGGCGGCGGCAGGTAGTAGAAGGTGCCGACGATCCCCGTCCCTCCGGCGGTTGTCACGGAGACCGGAACAGGGCCTTGGCCGGAGGGGGTGACGGTGGCGGTGGTGGTGTCGCTGACGACCGTGAAGCTCGCGGCCTGGCGGGAGCCGTAGCGCACGCCGATGGTGCCGGTGAAGTGGCTGCCGGTGAGGGTCACCGCGTCGCCTCCGCCAGTGGATCCCTGGTCTGGTGAGACCGGCATAAGGTCGCTCCCTGAATCCATCGGTCGACGGACGGGACGTCTCTCGAGCCGACCCGCCCGTCGACGACCGCAACGGTTCCACTTCGTCACTCAAGTAGCCCACCGGCGAAGTGCCGCGGCAATGCCGAGAACCTCATGTCACCCGAAAGGCGGGGCGTGCTCGGTACTTCGCGTCGAGCGGCCGTCTCCAACGCACCACCGCCGCACCACCCATGCACCCCCCGCGAGCAACACAGCGTCCGAGTAGCCCGATCGACCACGTCACTTCCGAACACGTCACCTGGCGAGAGCCGCCATGTAGCGCGCTCAGTCACACCACCGTTGTCCTGTGCCGTCGAAGGTGACGAAGGGTTGTGAGGCAAGTCGGCCACGTCAGCCTCGGAACCGTGTCCGGCCATGCCGAAGTCCGGTCCGTCGGCGAGTGGTTGGCCGCCCGGCCGACCGCACCCGCCGCCGGGGTCGGCCCTCGCGCGTGCGGTCCTCAGTGGAGCCCCAACACGCGGTCCACCGCGATCTCGATGACCACGCGCCCCGGCGGATCGGGCGGCGGCGATCCGTACCGGTCGGCGTAGCGGCGGACACCTTCGTCGACTCGCCGCGGATCGGCGGACAGCGTCGCGGGGCCTTCCAAGGTGATCCACCGGAAGCCCTCCGGCTGGCAGATCGCGGCCCGGCTTCGCGGAGCGGCCAGCACGTTCCGTGCCTTGCGCGTCGTGTCGATCGTCAGAACGCGGACCAGTCCCGACGCGCCGTCCCAGGTGAAGCGGACGGTTACCACGTGCGGCGAGCCGTCGGGACGAAGTGTCGTCAGCGTCCCGACACTCGGCGACGCCAGCAGGGTTTCGGCGGACGGCTTCACTTGTCCGCCTTCTTCTGTGCCTTGGCCTTCTTCTCCGCCTTGACCTGGCGCCAGATCATCCTGGGGATGCTCATCGGGACGTCCCGGGTCGCCACTCCCATGGCCTTTCCGACGAACCGACCGTCTTCCAGTTGGCTCAACATGCCGGCGGCGAGATCGGTCCGCGCGGTGTAGAGCCCGTCGACGCTGTCCTCGCCGATTTCGTAGTTCGTCACCTCGTGGTGCTCGAACAGCCCGCCCGGACGCACGATCGTCCAGTCCAGATCGCTTGCCCGCATCAGGGCTTCCATACGGCGCATGTCGTCGTGTGCCGTCTTCGCCACCTTGCGATTGACCAGCGGATCCATGACGAGGTTGAAGAAGTGCTCGCCGGTCGGTCGCCAGGCGGGGTCTGTCACGCTGGAGCTGACCGCCAACAGGCGCTTCACGCCGTGGTGTTCCATGCCCGCGAGGATGTTCCGTACGCCGCCCGAGTAGACCGTGACCAGGTCCCGGGTCGGCGGCACTCCCAGCGCTGAGACCACCGCGTCGCTGCCCGCGACGACCGAGGCGACGGCATCCGCGTCGGCCACGTCCACACCGGCGACGGTGAGGCCCGCGCGGGGAGCCAGGGCGTCTGCTCGTCGGGAGACGGCGGTGACGAGGTGGCCGGCGGCAAGGGCCTGGTCGGTGAGCTGACGGCCGGTCGGTCCGGTGGCGCCGAAGACGGTGATGCGCATGTGTTCGCTCCTTGTTCCCGCCCCCGCTGTCCGGGGGCTCGACAGGCGTTGACTCTGCCGGGGCGAAGGCGTGGTATTCAAAGACGATGAATAAATCCCGGGGCCGTCCGCGGGGCAACCCGCCGACCAGAGCGCTCATCGCCGAAGCCGCACGTGGCCTGTTCCTCGAGCACGGATACCGTCGCACGACCCTGCGAGCCATCGCCGCGGCGGCCGGCGTCGACCAAGCGCTCATCAAGTACCACTTCGGGTCGAAGCAACGGCTGTTCGGCGAGGTCACGGAGCTGCACTGCGCCGAGTCGCTGGGGCTCGCCGAGGCGCTGCGCGGTGACCCGGCGGGCGTCGCCGACAGGATCCTGGAGGCTGTCACGGACCTGTGGGACGCCACGGTGGTCAACCGCGACGCACTCCAGGACGAGGACGTGATGGCAGTCCTGCGGGAGTACCTCGATGGCGAGGTACTCCCGCAGATTGCTGAATATCTCGGCGGGACGGACGCGACCGAGCGCGCGACCGCCGTCGTCACGGTGATCGGCGGTTTGATCTTCACGCGGTACCTGCAACCGCTGCCGGCCGCGGAGCGGTTGTCCCCGGCCGACGTGCGGCGGGTGCTGGGGCCGACGCTTCGGGCGGCGCTTCAGGGCGGACGGGTGCGAAGCGGGGCGCGCCGCATCGCGGCCTGACCGCTGCGGGCCGGCGACATCAACCACCCGCCTGCACGACTGGCTTGACGCGCCCTGGACCGGATCGGATCGTGCCGGTCAGGTGGTCGGGGCCACGTGGGTGGTGAGGAACTCGCCCGCGGGTGGCGCCAGCAGCCGGACGTTCGGGTTGTGGCTGAGCTTCGGGATCTCGGTGTGCCGGGCGTCGGGCAGCGCCGCGGTGGCGGCGCGGGCGGCGGTGCGCAGCAGGGCGTCGCTGCGACCGCCGGAGAGCACCAGCACCGGCACCTGTACGCCGGCCCAGTCGGCCGGGTCGAGTGGCTCCCCGCGCATGTGCTCGGCCATCACCGCCCAGTCGTGCGGGGTGGAGCCGGCCACCGCGGTGAGCTTGGACCACATCGGGGTGATCCGCATCAGGCTCACGAACGGAGCGGGAATGCCTATCGCCTTGGTCATGAAGTACCGCACGGTCTGGCTGCGCCGGTCGGCGGCGACCAAGCCGTGCAGCGTCGCGGCCAGGTCCGACGGCGGTACGTGGCGGGTGCGGTCGACGACGAAGGGCGGCTCGAAGGCCACCACCCGGCTGATCCCGGGGACCTGTCCGGAGCCGGCGGCGCGCAGCGCCAGCACCGCGCCGGAGGACCAGCCGAACAGCGCCGCCGAACCGCCCTCGGCGGCGACCAGTGCGGCCAGGTCGTCGACCTCCTGCGCGGGGTTGTATCGGCCCGGGGTGTCGCCGCTGTCGCCGCGGCCGCGGCGGTCGTAGTTGACGACGGTCAGCCCATACGAGCCGGCGAGCATCTCCGCCAGTTCCACCATCTTCGGGAACTTCCGGTAGCTGAAGGCGCCGCCGACGAGGACCACCGTCCCGCGGCTGTCGCCCGTCGGGGCGTGCCGGTCGTACGCAATCGTGGTGCCGTCGGCGGACGTGACCGTGTGCGTGATGCTCATGAAGACTCCTGTGTCCTTGTTCCGGTGGTGCCCGTTGCTGTCGTGCCGGCCTCAACGGCTTTGCTTTGTCAGACCCCATCCGGCGCGCGAACTCATCGCCCTGCCGGCGTCTTTCTTCCGCGGCGATCGGCCCGGCGGCGTGGGCGGCGTGGGTCGTCGAACACCGGGCCTGACCGACCGCCACGGCCTCGTTTCGTGCGCCTGTGGCGGGTTGCCCGTTTTGCCCTGTCGACAGCTTCACAGGTTTAACTTAGGCTCACCTAAGTTCCAGGCGGGCCGCCCCGTCGACGTGCCCACCTCTCGTATTTCCCCACGCCTGGCAGGCGACTGCCCTCGCACGATGGGAGTGGCATGTCACGGGTTCTTCCTGATCACGCAGCAGCTGTCCTCGACCGCACCGGCAGAGGACGCCTTCCGCGAGAAGGTCACCGCCGTGTCGTGGCGGGTGCGCGAACTCGGCGTCGAGGTGTTGGACGAGGCCGGGGCGCGGGCCCTGGCCGCCGATAGCGACCCCGGGGGTGGGGCGCCCGGCCGCAGGCGGCGACCTCGAGGTCGACTGCGTCCGATACGAGTCTCTGCGCAAGCTGAAGTTCCTGGTGCCGCTGGTGAGTTCGTGGCAATCGCCGCCTACCAGCCGCGCGCGGCGGCCGACCTCGCGTCGATCCTGGCCGTGAACGTCCCGCCCCACGCGTACGAGGGCGCGGTACGGGTCGGCGGCCAGGACTGCCTGGCCGTGGCCCGGTGACCTGCCGAGCGCATGTGCCGAACCGCCGCGCGCCGTTGGCCGAGCATCGGCGGGCCCGGGCGGCTTCGACCGGTTGAAGCGCATCGCGAGTCCGGCCGCGCGGGCCCCGGCGCCCTCGGTGACCTTCGTCGCTCCACCCGGGAGTGGTGCACAGGGGTGGAGCGCGCGTTCCGAGAACTCACAGGGCTTTGCGCGGTTGGGGCTGGTCGTCCTCGGAGCTCAGTCGGGCGGCGATGTCGTATGCCTGGATGGTGCGTTCGACCGCGTTGGGAACCGCGTCGAGTCCGTAGATGAAGGCGAAGAGGTAGGTCATGGCCGCGAAGATGTGACCGGGGCTGGTGGGTGTCGGTGTGGTGAGCAGGAACAGTGCGCCGATCGCGGTGGCGACCGAGAACAGTTCGGTGATGCCCCAGGTGCGGGCCTCGGCGTCGGACAGTCGCACCCTGAGTCGGGCGAGGTGCCGGAAGTGTTCGACGACGGCGGGGCGATGACCGGACGCGATGATGTCGACCTCTTCCTCGGCGGCGTCGTTGATCGCCTCGTTGAGGACGACGGCTCGTCGGCTGTAGTGCCAGTTGAGGAGGGCGACCGGGACGAGCATCAGCAGCGCGACCCCGCCGGCGCGCGCGTCGTAGGCGGTCAGCAGGGCCAACGACCCCACACAGCCCAGGATCGCCGTGAGCAGGGCGGGCACGTCCCGCTCGAAGAAGTCGACGAGCTCGCGGGCCAATGCGGAGCGACCCGCCAACACGGCGGTCGAGGTGCCCGAGCGGCCCTGGCGGTCGATCATCTCGGTGACCGCCTCGGCGTAGAGGCGGGTGAACAGCCGCGTGTCGTACGCCTGGCGAGCCACACCGACCGCCGCGTGGAGCACCCAGATCGCGACCAGCGGCACCATGGCGCGGGGGCGGTCGGCGAGCAGCCCGTCGATGGCCACGCCCACGGCCCAGGGGTAGGAGGTTTCACAGGCCAGTTCGACCACGGCCAAGGCGTAGGTCGCCGCGATGCGTCGGCGGGATCGCACGATCACCGCGGGCCAGTGGGCGGACGCGGTCATCGGATGCCGGGCCCGGTCTCGCGGGACCGTGCGATGGTGTCCTCGATGGCGGCCAGGATGCTCTCGCGGGCCTGGTCCGCATCGATCATCCCGAGGACCCACCAGCTGTGGAAGCCCTCGACCGCTGCGATCAGCCGCATGCCGGCGGGACGGAGCGTCTCGGCCGGGCGCCGCACGCAATCGGCGAGGAGACCCGTGATCTCGTCGATCCAAGCCAGGTTCACGTCGTGCAGCCGCCGACGAAGTCCGTCGTCGAACAACGACTCGGCATACAGTTCGCTCCACACGCGCGCGAGTCGTATCGCGTCGGGTTCGTCCGCGATTTCGTCGGTCAGTGCGAGCGTCAACGCCGTTTCCGGGGAGTCTTGTCCGCAGTCGTCGGGTTCGAGCGCCTCCTTGCGCCGATACCTCGCGTCACCGGACGCGACGTACGACAGCACGCCGACCAGTAATTCGGCACGACCCGCGAAGTACCGATAGGGCAAGCCGACCGACACCCCCGCCTCGCGCGCCAGATCCTCCATCCGCAAGCGCCGGACCCCGCTGCGGGCGATCAGCCGACACGCCGCGTCCAGCAGCTGTACCTGCCGTGATCCCACTTCATGAATGAACATTCATTCACTCTATCGAACGGCGTGGTGCTCGGCGACGACATTTCCGTGCCGCCGCCCGGCACTCCGCGACGCAGGCGATCACGAGCCGGGGCGGCTGTCGACGGCCTGCCGGGAGTGCGCTGATCCCGATTGTCCTCCCCCGCCGAGACAACACCGGGTGTCACGGGGATCACTGTACGGATACGGGCACGGGAGAGTCGGAGCATGAGCCTTTTGAGGCTAGAGCACGGCCCACAGGGCCGTCGTCGACGCGAGCAGGCCCAGTGGGACGGTCAGCAACCCGAGTCGGGTGAACACGGCCAGGTTCGCGTCGGCGTCGTGCTCGCGCAGCACGCGACGCCACAGCAGGGTCGCGAGCGAGCCGACGTAGGTGAGGTTCGGGCCCAGGTTCACGCCGATCAGCACGGCGAGGACCGGGCCCGGACCGCCGCTCACGGTCAGCGGGAGCAGCGCGAGGACCGCGGGCAGATTGTTGATCAGGTTCGCCAGCGCCGCGGCCACCGCGGCGGTCGCCAGCAGCGCGGGCCACGACGACCCGGCCGGCAGTACCCGCGCCAGCGCGGACCCGAGTCCGTTGTCGACCACGGCGGTCACCACGACCCCGAGCGCGAGCACGAACAGGCAAAACAGCGGATCGGTCGCGCCGAGCAGGCCGCGCACGCTCGCTCGCCCGCGATACAGCGCCCGCGCGCCGAGCACCAGCACGCCCGCGAGCGCGGCCCACACCGGCTCGACGCCGGCGAACGAGGTCACCGCGAACCCGGCGAGCGTGCCGCCCAACACGACCAGGACGAACACCGGCACCTCGACCGGCAGCGCCTCCTCGACCGGTTCGAGCGGCGCGGCCAGATCGGCCCGGAAGAACCACCGGAAGACCCCGTACTCGACCGCCATCGCCGCCACCCACGGCAACGCCATCAGCGCCGCGAACCGCCCGAACGACAGCCCACTCACCGTGAACGCGAGCAGGTTGGTCAGATTCGACACCGGCAGCAGCAACGACGCCGAATTGGCCAGATGCGCGCACGCGTACGCGTGCGGCCGGGTCCGCGCCCCCACCCGCGCCGCCGTCGCGAAGACCACCGGCGTCAGCAGTACGACCGTCGCGTCCAGGCTCAGCACGGCCGTCACCACCGCGGCGACCGCGAACACCCCCGGCAACAACCGCCCCGGCCGCTTGCCACACCATCGCGCCACCGCCTGCCCGGCGGCGACGAACAGCCCCTCGTCCGCGCACAGTTTGGCCAACACCAGCACGGCCGCCAGGAACGCGACCACCGGCGACAGCGTTCGCACCTGCGCCCAGGCGTCGTCGAACGGCACCGCCCCGAGCGCGATCACCAGCCCCGCCGCGGGGACCGCCGCCACCGCCTCCGGCAACCCGCGCGGTCGCCCGACCGCGAACGCGAGCACGGCCACCAGCAGGGCGACCGACAACGACTCGGCGACGGCGGTGCTCAAGGTGTTCTCCCCCGCAGATGTCGAACGGCGCCGACCCGAAACCGGATGCGCGTACGGAGTTCGTACGCGGTCGCCCAGAATGCCGGCCACCGCGCGGGCGACCGGCTCCGGGGTGCGCCCGGGGATCAGTTCGTCCGCGACCGCTCGGCGAACTCCGGCGCCGCTCACAGGAAATCGGCCGTCGCCGAGCCCTCCGCCTTTGACCAGCTCGGCCGAAGTGCCCTCGAACACAACCGTGCCGCCTCCGTGCGGTCCCGGTGCGAGGGACCGCTCGGAGGCGGCGTGTTCTTGTGCGGCGGCAGGAGATCGACCCGTCTGTGCGGGGTCTGCGGCGTCAGCCGACCGGCGCCTCGGTGCGGGTGTCGTCGGCCTGCGGCTCGGCGGGGCGGATGGTCTCGGCGGGCGGGTTCGCGGTACGGCGCGCCCACAGGTAGTAGAGCGCCGACGTGACCACGAGGCCGACGATCCAGGAGATGTCCGCGCCTTCCAGCTTCTTGGTGATCGCGCCGGTGTACAGCTTGGTGGCCAGGAACGGGATCTGCACCACCACGCCGACGACGTAGCAGGTCAGGGCGGTGACGTTCCAGCGGCCGTAACGGCCGTTCGGGTCGTACAGCGCGGGGATGTCGACGCGCTCGCGCGAGATGAGGTAGTAGTCGACGAGGTTGATCGCGCTCCACGGCGTGAAGACCATCAGGAGCAGCAGCACGAAGTTCTTGAAGTTGGTCAGGAAGTCCGCGCTGGCCGCCATCGCGATGACCACCGAGACCGCGGTGAACCCGATGATGTACGCGGCGCGGGCGACCTGCGAGATCCGCGAACGCCCGTCGAACGCCGTCACGATCGTCAGGATCGACATGAAGCCGCCGTACGCGTTCAGGCAGTTGACGGTCAGCTTGCCGACCACGATCACCAGGTAGATGAGGAACGCCAGGAACGCGGGGCCCGCCAGATCGCCGAGGAAGCCGACCTGGTCCGGCAGGAACGCCTTGCCCGCGACGGCCGCGGTGAGCGCGCCCAGCGTCATGGCGATCTGCGATCCGACCACCGAGCCTGCGAACGTCGACCAGAACGTCGCGCTCTGGCTGGTGTGTCGCGGCAGGTAGCGCGAGTAGTCGGCGACGTAGGGGCCGAAGGTGAGCTGCCACCCGGCGCCGAGGCCGACGGCGAGCAGGAACGTCGCGACGTCGAAGCCCTTTTCGCCCACGTGCGCGCCGACGTCGTACTGCGTGAAGAGGCGAATCATCAGGTAGCCGAGGCCGAGCACGCCGACGACGGTCGCGATGCGGCCGGCGAGGTGGATCAGCCGGTAGCCGGTGACCGCCACCACCGCGGTCAGCGCGCCGAAGATCAGGATGCCGACCTTGGCGTTGTCGATGTGCAGCATCTCACAGACCGCCTGGCCGGCCAGGACGGTGCCGGTCGCGGCGAAGCCGAGGTACATCAGGATCACCAGCAGCAGCGGCAGGACCGCACCGAAGACGCCGAACTGCGCCCGGCTGGAGATCATCTGCGGGACCCCGAGCCGCGGCCCCTGCGCCGAGTGCAGCGCCATCACGGCGCCGCCCAGCACGTTGCCGATGAGCAGGGCGAATATCGCCCAGAGCGCGTCGGCGCCGAAGACCACCGCCAAGGCGCCGTCGACTATCGCGGTGATCTGCATGTTGGCGCCGAACCACAGGGTGAACTGGCTGAGCGGCGTACCGTGCCGCTCCGCGTCGGGGATCACCTCGATGGTGCGGCGTTCCATCGCGAGGCCCCCGTCGGAGGTTTGCTCGATCGGCATGTGCGTGACTCCCAAGGCGTAGCGGCGATCACGCCGAACTGTGTCTGTCCCGCCGAATCTGGCATGGAGATGAACAGAGTTCAAGATCCTGAATGAATAATTTCATGCGCTGGACGCCGCACGACACCACCATCCTCGCGCGCGCCACCCGCTTCACCGAGCTGCCGATCCAGGTGGAGGGAGCCACCGACCTCATATAATTCGAACATATGTTCGCCAAGCATCGAGATCCGCCTGGGTCAGAACCCGGCCCCCGCACCCTTCCACGCCGCCGCCAGCCGCTCCGCCATCGCGGCCTGGTCCCACAACTCGGCCGGGTCGTCGGGCATGGCGGCGTCGTACAGCTCCAGACGGGCAATCTCCGGTATGCGCCGGAGCCTGTCGCGGGCGGTCCGGGCGTCCGTCACCTTCAGGCCCAGGGCCTTACGGGTCTCCGGCGGCAGGAAGTTGTGCTCGGGGTCCGTGATGTGCGGTAGACCTGCCATCAGCAGGGCCGCCGCGGCGCGGTCGAGGTCGGTGGCTTCGGCGAGCCGGGCGGCCGCGGCGGGGTCGAAGGGGACCGGTCCGCCGCGCTCCAGTTCGTCGACCAGTCGGTGCAGCCGCTCGGGCGTGGCCCAGCCTTCGGGCACCGCTTGGATGTCGAGGAGACCAGCGGGGCGGGGCACGGTCCCCCGTTGCAGAAACGCCGCGATGTTCCGGGTGGCACCGGAATGGGACCGGCCCCAGTCGCCATGAAGCATGGTGATGTCCAACGGCATCAGTGTGCCGTTCTCGTCGGCCGGCGCGGCCCGCTCCTCGCTGTCCAACAGACCTCGCTGCAAACCCGGTTCGGCCGGCGGCGAGAGGCTCCAGAACCTCAGCAGTCGAGCCGGCGCCCGGCGGTGCGCGGTACTGGTGACGGCGCTGACCGCACGGACCGCAAGACCCCCGATCCGTCCGGGAAATTCGGTCCAGTCGAAGGCGCTGCCGTTGTCCAGCCATCGTTCCATCGCGGTCTCTGCGTCGATCGTGCCGGCGAAGAAAGCCGAGGTGAGCTCGATCTGGATCGCCGTGCCGCCGTAACCGCTGGTGTATTTGCTGACCAACCCCTCCAGCGCGCCGCCCAGGTTCCTCCTCCGACACCTTGATCCGCGCCCGCTAGAGCCTGTTCTGGGTTCGGATCATGTGGTGGGTCGGAGGCTGCGGAGCCAGAGGATTGCGCCGCGGAGGTGGAGTCCGGCGAGGTAGCTGTCGGGCGTCTTGTCGTATCGGGTGGCCAGGCCTCGCCATGCCTTGATCTTGTGGATGCAGCGCTCGACGGTGTTGCGGTCCTTGTAGAGCGTGGCGTCGTGGCCGATCGGTCGACCTCCGCGTGAGCCCTTCTTCTTGCGGTTGGCGGCCTGGTCGACCTTCTCGGGGATGACCGCCTTGATCCGGCGTCTGCGCAGGTAGAGGCGGGTGGCGCGACTGGAGTAGGCCTTGTCGGCGGCGACGGCGCCGGGTCGGGTGCGAGGTCGGCCGACGGGGCCCCGGACCCGGATCCCCTCGACGACGGCGACGAAGCGCGGGTTGTCGGCGGCTTGTCCGGGAGTGACCACGAAGGACAGCGGCCGGCAGCGGCGGTCGGCCGACAGGTGGATCTTCGCGGAGAGTCCGCCGCGCGAACGGCCCAATGCGGCCGTCCTCAGCCTGGCCCGGTGTCGGCGCCGCACCCGCCGACGCTCCGCGCGCGCCGCCTCGTCCCCCGCTGCGGGCACCCCCTCCGTCACCGGCCCCTTTTGCCCCTTTCGAGAATCCCCTTTTCCTCGTCGACGGCCTTCTCCACCTCCCGCAGGAGTTCGGCGTCGACGACCATCCCGGCCGCGTCCTGATGCGCACGAACGACGGTGGAGTCCACGCTCACCAGGCCGAGTTCGACCTGCCCGCGGGCGGCGGCCTCGGCGATCATCGCCTCCATCAGGGCCCGGAACGTCCCCGCCAGGGCCCACGCGTGGAACCGCTGGTAGACGGTCTGCCAGGGCCCGTACCGCTCGGGAACGTCCCGCCACGGACTGCCCGTGCGAAAACGCCACATCACCCCGTCGAAGCAGTCCCGCAACCGCCCCGGATACGGGCCGCGCTCCCCGATCGGGAGGAACGGCTCGACCAACTCCCACTCGCCATCGGCCAGATCACCACGCGTCATCCCGACCTTGTATCAAGCAACCGCCCTCCCGCGCAGGAAAACCAGTCCGAAGATTGGAACCCAGAACAGGCTCTAGGGCCGCTTCAGCCGGGTCAGGATCCGGTCCCGGTGGGACATCATCGCGGTGGCGGCCTGGACGCACCCGACGACGCCCCGTGCGAGCAGCGGATGGCCGACCTCGGGCAGCAGCTTCCCGACGGCGGTCCGCAGCGCTTCCTCAGAGGTGGCCGCGGCCTTCAGCAGACACCGCACGGTGTCCTCGGTGATCTCCCGCAGGGCCCGCGATCCGGCAGGGTCGCGCGGCGTGAGGAAGTGCCAGAAGGCGGGCGGCGGTATGAGCCGGGTCCCGGCGGCCACCGGGTCGGGCTCGTTGTCCACCCAGCCGTCGTTCTTCAGTTCCGCCTGCCAGTAGAGGTCACCCGTTTCGGCGTCACGGGCGAGCACCGGGCTGTAGAGGCCCACACCGCCGCTGAGCACCAGCCGCTTCTCGGCGCCCGGTAGGTCGAGCAGACCCCAAATGGCGGTGATTCCCGCCCCGTCGAGCGCGCCGTGGACCCCGTCGACGCGGTGATAACGGACCTGTCCGGTCGCCCTGTCCTCGGCGACCCGCAAGCCCACATGCGTGCCATCGCTGCCCAGCGGTGACCCCTTGACGCCGTACGGCAGTGGCGCCAGGGACGAGGATTCCAAGTCCCATCGCTCGTCCTCGCCGAGCAGGGACGGGTCGAAGAACTCCGGCAGGCCGGCCTCGGCGAGCTCGCCGGTCGCCGGGTCGACGCGGTGCACCTGCGATTCCCGACCGTCCCCGGTGTGCCACCAGAAGTCCCGGCCGTCATGGAACATATGGCCGTTCGGGCCGACCCGCTCCTCGCGGGGGCCGAGGACCCGGTGGCCCATGAACCGCCGGCCGCTCGGCGCCATGAAGGTGTATCCGGGCCGATCCGGTTCGTAGTGGAGCGAATCCCACATCCGGGGCCGCACGCCGAAGACCTCGTCCGGTGCGTCCGACCAGTAGTGCCGCTGCCTGCCGTTGACGTAGTGCAGGACAAGGAACTGCCCGTCGGAGAAGTAGACCTCGGGCCTGTAGTGGAATCGGGCGGCTTCGCTCGGCACCCGCAGCCGGTGCTCCGCGATGCGACCGCCGGGCCCTATCGCGATGGCCTTCCTGCGGTCGTGGACGGTCAGGACGGGCCAGCTCGCCCGGCCCCAGAAGTTTTCGCCCGTGAGCTCGGCGGCGGCCTCGTCCAGGGCGGGCCAGCCCAGCTCGTCCAGGATGCCCGCGCGCAGCGTGCGGGTCAGCGGCGTCACCATGTCGAGCCGCGCGATCCGGGCAGGCAGGTCGAGCGTCTGGTTCAGCATGTCCCCGCGGACGTTGTCCTCCATCCAGCGGAGCGCGAAGGTCGCGTCCGCCAGGCCGCCCGATCGTGCGCACCGGACCTTGGTGTCGACGATCGCGCGCAGGACGGGCCGGAGGGCCTTCTTCCCCCACAGCCCACGGAATTCGCCCCCGTCATGAGGAACGGACCGAACCAGCACCGGCCCGAACCGTTCGTCATCGATCAGCGCCGGCAGATCGACATCGGCCCCCTGCCAGTTCCTCAACGACGCCCCCGGGCCCGGATCCACCACCGGGATCCCCGCGTCCAGGCAGCGGACCAGCGCGACGGCGTCGATGCTGCAGTAGTCCTCGGGCGCGCCGGAGCCGAACCGTACCGGCGTCCCCACCTTCCGGATGCGGTCCGCCAGCAGGGGCGGCAGCCGCAGCAACCCGTCGGGAACCGAGGGCGATGAGGCCCCGACGTACCGGCCGAGCATCGCGGACAGCCACTCCCCCGCGTCACCGGCGAGTTCGTCCAGCGCCCCGGTCTCTTCGATCAGGCTGCACCACCAGGTGTCCATCTCAGAGGGCGGCACCTCGGTCAGCCGCCACAGCAGCCGCTTCCTCAACGCTACGGAGGCGGCGACCGCGGGCACCAGCAGCTTGCGCTGCGCCGTCCAGAACCCGTCCGCCGACCGCCACAGAGCCGGGGTATCCACCAGGCGCTCCAGCAGCAGCCGGTGCGCGGTGACGACGTCCAGCCCCGCGGCCTTGGCTAGTTCGCCGATCTGCTTGAGCATCGCGGGCCATGGCGCGAGCCCGCCCGTCGTCCGCCGTACGGCCAGCTCCCGCAGCTCGCGGTACGCCGCTACCGGGTCGGGCCCTTGGGACAGCTCGCCGACGTACGCCTTGATGTCCTTGGCCGACAGGGCTCCGGCCAGCGCGAACTCCAGGAACACCGCGCGCCGCCGGGCCGGATCGACGCCCATGGTGGCGTGCCGGTCGGCGGCCCGCGCCCTGCCGAACATCATCGCGCCCTGTTTGTCCCGCCCGGCAGCGATGAACATCCGGCCGACCTCCTCCCAGAACACCGGCAGGTGGTCGTCGGGAAGCGTCGCCGCGATCCGCTGGAACTCCTCCAACGCGGGACCCGGCCGGGGGCCGACCAGCCGCCCGGCCCGCGCCATCTCGACGCCCGCGGACAGCGCGACCTCGGCGTGTGCGAGGTCGTGGACCATCGCCCAGGCCGGATAACGGAGTTCCGGGTGGTGCCCGGCCGCCACGGGCTCCACCGCGACCGGCGCGGAGTACCCGACGTCGGCCAGGATCCGGTCCTCGACGGGCGCGACCGTCTGCCCCGTCAGCCGGACCATGGGCCGCGCGCCCAGCAACGGGTGGCTGTAGCGTCGGGCGGTGATGTCCTCCCCGCCCGACCTCCCGGCCGGTGCCAGCCCCGCCGTCAGCGCCGACGCCGTATCGGCAGCCGCCGCGGCGTCCGCGCCGAGGCTCGTATGCGGGTCATGTGTCATCGGTCTTCGGACCCCCGTGAATCGGTTTCGCCGTAAATCAGTTCCGCCATCCGCCGGCCTTCGGTCCAGGCCACCGGCCCCAACTCGCCGAGCGGGACCGCCCGTTCCGCTTCATCGACCCACTGGAGCCGCCCGGCCTCTCCGGACGATCCGGACTCGTCGCTCCCCAGCCGGCAGCGCGCCTCCACCGTAACGCCGCGCTCGGTCATCGCCAGAACAGCGAATCCGCCCCGCACAGCAAAGCCGTTCGCGATGGCGCGCAGCCGGGCGAAATCAATCTCCTCGGCGTACCCTTCCCCCTCTACCCCGTGCCTCGGGATCCCCCTCCCGCCGACGATGAACCCGACGATTCAACTGCTCGACCCTCTGGGTGGCCCCATGCTCCTCCAGAAGCCGCCGCCACGGCCCGAGATCGTCCAGCAGGACGGGGTGCACCAGCGTCACAGGCGACCCGATCGGCGGCCCACACAGCGCGCCGTCCGCCTCCCGTATGTGCACCCGCTCGTCCTCGGACACCTTCTCCAACAGCCCGACCCGCCCGTCGACGGACACCACCAGATGCCGCAGGCTGGTCCGCCAGACGGGATCCGGCCACACCCGTGCGAGGAGCTGGGCGGGGATCGGGATCCCGGCCGGCAACCACGACTCCACGGTGGCCCGGGCACTCCTTCTCGTGCCGAGCCAACTGCTCCTGCAGCGCCGCGAACTGCCTGCCGACCGGATGTCTCCGTACGGCACTTGGGATGGATTTCAAGACCTGGCCATCGGTCTTCCGGCATCTCAGGTCCGTCCCGTCCAACGCCGGCTCGTGGCCGGGAATCACGGGCACCCGCGCGAGGGGAGTCGTCATGCCGTCGACCGTGACAGCACCCACCGACAACCGACCGGGCCGCCCGATGGCGGGTCGGCCCGGAGGGCGGGCGCGGTCCGCGCCGAGCCCGCCGCGGTCGCGGTCGCGGTCGCCGCGAACGTTCATGTGCGGGCCCGGCCCGGATCGGATGATCCCGGGCCGGGCCGCGATTCGCGTGCCGGTCAGCTCTCGAGACCGGTGAACTTGCCGGGCTCGTAGGAACCCCCCGGGTTGCGCACGATCACGCCGAGCCGGTTGGCCGCGTTGATCATGGCGACCAGGTAGACCAGTGCGGCGGTCTGGTCGTCGTCGTAGTGCTTGCGCACCTGGGCCCAGGTCTCGTCGGACACACCGCGGTGGGCGTCGGCGAGCCGGGTGCCCTCATCGGCGAGCGCCAGCGCGGCCTGCTCGGCCTCGGTGAACACGGTGGACTCGCGCCAGGCGGCGACCAGGTGGAGCCGGGTCGAGGATTCCCCGGCGGCCGCGGCGTCCTTGGTGTGGTAATCGATGCAGAAACCGCAGCCGTTGATCTGGCTGGCGCGCAGCATCACCAGCTCCTGGGTGGCCTGGGGCAGCGGCGACTGCTGGATCGCCAGGCTGACGTTGTAGAAACGCTTGGCGATCTTGGCGCCGAGCTCGTTGGCCATCAAGTCGAAACGGGGTCCCATGACTTCGTCCTCACTCGGGGAGTTGCGTGCCGCGCGGATCGTTCGCGCGGCGTCCTGACGAACACGAGATGCCGGCGACCCGGTCCTTGTGACAGCGCGGGTGATGTGACGTGCGCCACCGGTCGTGGGTGTCACAAACCGGCCGGGGCCGGCGTCTTGTGCGTATGGCGCAGACGAGAGCGAACAGGCGGGAGCCGGCGATGAGCGAGCGCAGCGAGCGAGCAATGGCCCGGGCAGGGGACCGGGTAGGGGACCGGGCAAGGGACGCAGCCGAGCCGCTTGCTCGTGGCCGCCGCATGGATTCCGCCACCGAGGCGTTCGTCGCCCACCGCAGCCTGCTGTTCACCGTCGCCTACCAGATGCTCGGCTCGGGCGCCGACGCCGAAGACGTCCTGCAGGAGACCTGGCTGCGGTGGGTGGGCGTCGATCTCGATGAGGTGAGGGAGCCGCGTGCGTACCTGGTCCAAATCACCACTCGCCAGGCGCTGAGCCGGCTGCGTACGCTCGCCCGGCGCAAGGAGTCCTACGTCGGCCCCTGGCTGCCCGAGCCGCTGCTGACCGCGCCCGATGTGGCCGAGGACATCGAGTTGGCCGACAGCGTCTCGATGGCGATGCTGCTGGTGATGGAGACGCTCGCGCCGACCGAGCGGGCGGTGTTCGTGCTGCGCGAGGTGTTCGACCTGGGCTACGACGAGATTGCGGAAGCCGTCGACAAGAGCCCGGCCGCGGTCCGCCAGATTGCCCACCGGGCACGGGCCCACGTCGCCGCGCGCCGACCACGCGGGATTGTTTCCCCGGCCGAGACCCACAACGCTCTCGAGGCGTTCCAACGGGCGATCGAAACGGGCGATCTGCAACGCCTGCTCGACATCCTCGCGCCGGACGTCGTCGCCTTGACCGACGGTGGCGGAGTCGTACAGGCCGCGTCGGCGCCCGTCGTGGGGGCCGACCAGGTGGCCCACGTGCTGGGCAGAATCTCCGCCGCGGCATCGCTGCAGCCGGCGCAGGTCA
Organism: Embleya sp. NBC_00896; assembly: GCF_045207785.1. NCBI lineage: Bacteria > Bacillati > Actinomycetota > Actinomycetes > Kitasatosporales > Streptomycetaceae > Embleya > Embleya sp. NBC_00896. The sequence goes on along the minus strand of NZ_CP108777.1, from coordinate 2,439,172 downwards.
ACGGCTACCCGGCGCTGATTCTCCGGCTCGACGGCGAGATCGACACCGTCATGGCGGTGCGCATCGACGACGGCCTCATCACCGGGCTCTACGCCGTGCGCAATCCCGCGAAGCTGTCACATATGGAGCGGGAGACCCCCTTGCACCGCTGAGCCCGGGAACGCCTCCGTCGTGTCATCGCAAGCGCTGCTTGCCGCGGGCAACAGCCGCCGCGCGATCGAGAGAGAACCGCGGGGTTCCAACTCCTCAGGAAACGCGTCCTCCTCGCTTCGTGACCACCCCTGTCGGGAGCAACTGCGAGGATCCTCCCGCCGGAACGACGCGAGGAGACACGTGGGGACCTGGGATACGGGCCCGTTCGACAACGACACGGCCGCGGACTTCTCCAACACACTGGACGATGCCGGGCCCGAAGAGCGCGAGACCCTGATTCGAGGCGTCCTCCAGCGCACCACCTTATCGGTGGCGGCCTGATGTACCGGGGACTCGAGACCCTGCTTCGGATACGGCTGACCAAAGAAGCCGCGAACGTGTCGGCGGTTGTCACAACCGTGGCAGCCCTGGCGGCGTACGCGGCGTACGTAACGTAGGAGTCCCCTACCGGCGCGAACGCCGGCCGACCACGACCCCCGACCGCCATCCCCCGCGCAGCGAAACTGGAAGACTGCCGCATCGACCGCAAGGTTCCTGGGGCTCTTGGTCAGCCGGCCTGGGCTTCGGCTCGGGCACGGTTTTGACGTCTCGGCCGGGACCTACCGCTCCTGGCAGACCGCTTCGGTCAGCGTCTGCCCGCTTGGGCCAGTGCGTCCTCGGCCTGGGCTGCCAGGGCTCCGACGAGGTCGGCGGCGGAGGGCAGGTCGGTGATGAGGTCGACGGCCTCGCCGGCCCAGACCGGCAGCGGGGGGACCGCGCCGCGTGCCACGTCGTCCTGGTAGTCCTGAAGGGCTTGGGGATCGGCGGCGAGTTCGGCCTCCCGGCCGCGCCATCGGTCGACGTAGGGGTGGCCGAGGGTGCGGGCGGGGTACTGCGACGGCCACCGGGAGCCGCGGGCGATGTCCAGCACGGTGCTGCGCTCGGTGTCCTGTCCGTGCCCTTCGAGGATCGCCTTGGTGATCGAGGGATCGACCAGGGCCTCGGTGGTGGCCTGGAAGCGGGTGCCGATGAGGGCTCCGGAGGCACCCAGCACGAGAGCCGCGGCCACCCCGCGGCCATCCGCGATCCCGCCGGCTGCCAGCACCGGCACCGGAGCTGCGAGATCCACCACCGCGGGCACGAACGGCAGGGTGGACCGCCCTCGCCGGGCGCCGTGCCCACCGCTCTCGGTTCCCTGGGCCACGATCACGTCGGCGCCCAGGTCCACGGCCCGCTCGGCCTCCTGCAGATCGGTGACCTGGAGGATCAACAGGGCCCCGGCCCGGCGTACTTGCTCCACGTACGGGCTCGGATCGCCGAAGGACAGCATCACCGCCCTGGGGCCGTAGCTCAGCGCCAGCTCCACCGCGGCGGCATCGATCCCCCAGGTCAGGAAGCCGACACCCCACGGCCTTTCGGTGCCCGCGACGATCGGCACCTCACGTGCCAGCCACTCCGGGTCCCCGTACGCGGCGCCCAGCATCCCCAACCCGCCACTGCGGGAGACGGCCGCGGCCAGCGCGCCACCGGCCGAACCGCCCATCGGCGCCAGGGCGATCGGGTGCCGCACACCGAACAACCTTGTGAAGTCTGTAGACAACGTCATGACAACAATCATCACCCTTCACCGGCAGACGAGTTCGTGAGCCGGATGACTTGGTCCAGGACACACGCCCGCCACTGACCCGACACAACCCGAACGACTGCCGGCACGGGCCATGTTGTCGGTGAGGGTGTTGCTTCGGAGGGTTCGGCGCGCCATGCTCGGATTACTGTCGGTATCCGAGAGGGTCGTCATGGGTGAGCACGAGAAGCCGAACGACGGGAAGCCGGACGACAAGCCGCAGCCGACCCGGGACCAGGACGGGCAGAACCCGGACGTGCAAAAGCCCGGCGGCGGCAAGCACAAGAAGCCGTGACCGGCCACGCGGACGCGATGCGCCGGCTCGACGCGGCGGGCGCGTTCTCCGGCGCCCCGTGGGTGCGGGAAGCGATGAACGCCGTCCGGCGCGAGGCGTTCGTGCCCGACGTGATCTGGCGCGACGACGGTGACCTCTACACCCGTGTGGACCGGCGCACCGATCCCGCCGGTTGGGCCGCGGTCGTGGGTGGGCGCGGGCCGGTGGTCACCCAGGTCGACGACGGCGCGGACGCCGAACACGGTGAGGTGGCGACCAGTTCGGTCAGCGACCGACTCGCCGTCGTCAACTTCCTGACCGCGCTGGACGTACACCCGGGGCAGCGGGTGTGGGAGGTGGGCACCGGTTCCGGGTGGACCGCCGCGCTGCTGGCCTACCGCGTCGGCCCGACGGGGCGTGTGGTGACGGTCGAGATCGACCGGGCCCTCGCCGACGCCGCCCGCGCGCGTCTGGGCGCCTTCGCGAACACCGTCGAGGTGGTCACGGGCGACGGCGAGGACGGCGCCCCCGCCACCGGCGCGGGCGGGCGCTGGGATCGTGTCCACATCACCGCCGCCGTCACCCGACGCCTCCCCCACACCTGGGTCGAACACGCCAAGTCCGGTGCGGTCCTGGTGCTGCCCTTCTCGCCGCCGTTCGGGTCCGGGAGCCTGCTGCGCCTGGTCGTCGGCGACGACGGGACGGCGAGCGGTCGGTTCGTCAAGAGCGTGGCGTTCATGCCGCTGCGCGGGCAACGCGGCTCGGGGCACGATGTGTTCGAGGAGATCCGAACCGCGCACCCGGACCACGACACCCATCCCGTGGACTGGCACCTCGCCGGAGTGTCCGCGGACGGCAACCACATCCAGGCGCTCGCACTCAAGCTCCCCGACGTCCACCGCGCCATCGGCAAGGGCGGCGCGAAGTGGTGGCTGCACGACGGCAAGGACTCCTGGGCCCTGGTCGACGACACCCCCGACGCCGGGCACGCCGTCCAGGGTGGTCCCAGAAGGCTGTGGGACGAGGTCACCGCGATCCTCGCCTGGCAGGACGACGCCGAGATCCACGCCTACGACTTCGGCGTCACCGTCGAACCCGACGCCCAATGGGCCTGGGCCGGCGCCCCGGGAAGACGCTGGCGGATGTGAAGAGGCGTGCGCTGCGCTCCGGTGTCGGCGCGGCGGCAGGACGCCTGCGGGTCGGTCGAGGCCCTTCGTCCTGAGTACTCCCGTGGTTCGCAAGTTCGCAAGTTCGCGGAAGTCCGAGACCACGTGACGCGCCCGGACCTCGTCGAACCCCGACCCGAACCCCACCAGCCGCCCGGCCCGCCGGCCAATCAGCGGCTGACGATCCGGGACCCACCACTGCCCCAACGGCGCCTTCGGCCCGGGTCGCCCCGGCCGGACGGCTACGCCGTACCGGCAGCTTTGCCCTGTGCGGTGGACGCGGAAGCGGTGTGGGGGCGCGCCGCGGTCGGGGCAGGAATGACGAGAGCGGCCGCGGCTGCGGCTGCGACGAGGACGGCGATGGCGGTGCAGATCCACCACACCGTCTCGTAGGCGGTTTCGGTGGGGAAGCGGCCGCCTTTGAAGGTCATGGCGGTGAGGATGGCGGCGAACACCGCTCCGGAGACACTGCCGCCGAGGGTTTTGGCGGTGCTGTAGATCCCGGTGTCCACGCCGGTGCGGTCGGCGCTGCCGGCGTCGAGGACGAGCACCGGCAGCACGCTCAGACCGAGGCCGAGGCCGAAGCCGAGGAGGACGTCCGAGACGATGAACTGCCACGGCTCGGTGTGGGCGAGGGCCAACAGGAGGAATCCCGCGGCCATGGAGGCGCCGCTGAGCACCAGGACCGTGCGCGCGCTGGTATTGCGGGCGATGCGTGGGGCGAGCGCGGATCCGACGAACGCGCAGATGGCGGCGGGCCACCGCCGGGGGAAACGGTGCGCGACGTGCTGGGACCGCCGCGCGGGAGGGCGGGGAGCCGGGCGGGTTGCTCCCCGACCCGCGCGGTGGTGATCCGTCAGGACGGTGACGCGTCGGGAAGAAGACGTGTCAGGAAGGTGACGCCTCAGGAAGGTGACGCGTCAGGAATGCGTGTCGCCGAGGAGGAGGCGCCCGGCGATGGCGTTCTTCTGGATCTCCGAGGAGCCGGTCAGGACGCGGAACATGCGCAGGCGGCGGAACAGTGACTCGGGTTCGGAGCCGCGGACGAGGCCCGCTTTGCCATGGATCTGGACGGCTTCGTCGGCGATCCGGAAGGCGTTTTCGGCGACGAAGAGCTTGCACATGAACGCCTCGGTACTCGGGCGTCCCCCGGCGTCCAGGGCGGCGAGCGCGTCGTACGTCATGGCGCGTGCCGCGTAGTACGCCGTGGCCATGTCGGCGAGCTTGTGCTGGATCGACTGCAGCGCGCCCAGGGGGGCGCCGCCGACCTGGCGTGTGCGGGTGAAGTCCAGGGTCAGCTCGAGCGCGCGGCGGGTCATGCCGAGCACGGTCGGGCAGTGCAGCAGCCGGTTGACGGTGACACGGCCCAGTCCGATGCGCAGGCCGTCGCCGACCCGGCCGAGGAGTTGCTCGGGGCCGATGTAGCAGTCTTCGAGGAGGATGTCGGCTTCGATGTGCTCGCCGGACATCGGGGTCTGGCCGTCCAGAACGGTGACCCCGGGAGCGTCGAGGTCGATCAGGAATGCGGAGAAGACCGGCTTCGCGCCCGCGTTGTCGGTGGCGGCGTCGGGCGCAGAGTCGGCCATCCGGGCGATCAGGACGCAGAAGTCGGCGAACGGTCCGGCGGAGGAGAACACCTTGTGGCCGGTGACGCGCCAGCCTTCGCCATCGGGGGTGGCCGTGGTGCGCATGGCCCGTACGTCCGACCCGGCGTCGGTCTCGGTGAGCGAGAAGCAGCATGCTCGTTCGCCGCGGATCACCGGCAGCAGGTAGCGGTGCAGCTGTTCCTCGGTGGCGTGTTGGAGGATGGAGCCGGCGCGCAGTGGCCCGCCCATGTCGCCCAGCACGCTGTGCTGGAGGACCCGGCCGGAGGCGCCGACCTCCTCCTTCAAGGCGGCGAGTTCGGTGTAGGTGAGTCCTTGGCCACCGTGCTCCGCAGGCAAGTGGACGCCGTAGAAGCCGAGTTCGCGACTGCGCCGCCACACGGGTTCAAGGGTCGCGCGGGTGTAGCGGGATTCTTGGGTCAGCCCCAAGTCGCGTTCGTAGTCGGCGAGTTCGCCGTTCAGGTAGTCGCGGAGCCGCGTCACGAGGTCGCGCAGGCGAGGGTTGTCGTCGTAGTCGGGGTGCAGGGTGAAGGGCATGGCGGTACTCCTGGCCGGTGGCGTGGGGGGTCGGCCGGTCAGTGGACGCGGCGCGTGGCGCCGGCCCAGAAGCGGTCGCGGATCGTGCGGCGGTCGATCTTGCCGTTGGGGTTGTGCGGCAGGGCGTCGACGAATTCCACAGAGCGCGGTTTCTTCATACGGGCGAGTCGGGACGCGCAGAACTCGATCAGATCCGCCTCGGTCAGCGCGGCGCCGTCGCGCAGGGCCACGACCGCCTTGACGGCTTCGCCCCAGTCGGGGTCGGGTACGCCGACCACGGCCGCCTCGAACACATCCGGGTGCTGGTGCAGCACCGCCTCGACCTCGACGGCGTAGATGTTGAACGCGCCGGAGATGATCATGTCCTTCTTGCGGTCGATGATGAAGACGTAGCCGTCCGCGCGTCGGCGGGCCAGGTCCCCGGTGCGGAACCATCCGTCGGGGAAGGACTCCGCGGTCAGTTCGGGCTCGTTGTAGTAGCCGGCGACGACGTCGGGGCCGCGGACGGTGATTTCACCGATCTCGCCGTCGGGCACCTGGGCGCCGGTGTCGTCGACGATCCTGACCTCGGCCTCGCCCAGCGCCCGTCCACACGACAGCAGCAGTTCCTCGTCCTCGCCGTCGATCGCGCGTCGATGGTCGTCGGTCGACAGGAACAACACGCCCGAGGTGGTCTCGCCGCAGCCGTACCCCTGGGACAGCACGGGACCGAAACGGTTCCAGGCGGCGCGGATGCGGGCGGCGGACATGGGCGCGGCGCCGTAGACGAGCTGCCGCAGGCTGGACACGTCGTACCGGTCCGCGTTCGGCAGCGCCAGCACTGTATTGATCATCGTCGGCACCACGAACGCGTGCGTCGCGCGCTCGCGTTCGATCGTGGCCAGGAACGCCTCGGCGTCCCAGCGCGGCATGACCACCGCGCAACCGCCGGCGAAGAAGATCCCCATCAGCGGCATGCCGGACGCGTGGGTCACCGGTCCGGCGAGGATCTGCCGCGCTCCGGGGCCGATCCGGGTCTCCGGGTTCATGACCGTCTTGCGCAGCAACGCGAGCCTGTTGCCGTAGGTCTGGACCGCGGCCTTGAGCTTGCCCGTGGAGCCCGACGTGAAGTGCAGCACGGCGATGTCGTCCGCGGCGCAGTCGACGTCGACGGGTTCGCGGGCGGCTGCCCCGAGCGCTTCCCCGTAGCCCTCGCCGAGGTCGCTCGGGCCGTCATAGCCGAACACGGTGGTCACCTCGGTCCCGGGCAGCGCCTCGCGTGCCGTATCCAGGTGCGCCGCATCGGTCAGCAGCACGCGCGCGCCGGACTCGCGCAGCAGGTGCGCGACTTCGCCGACGCCCAGCCGGGCGTTGACGGGCACTCGCGCCAGGCCGGACTTGTACAAGGCGACTTCGGTGACCACGAGCTCGGCGCGGTTCGCGGCGAGGGTCGCCACCCGGTCGCCGCGCCGCAGACCCGATGCGCGCAACGCGACGGCCAGCCGGTCGCTGTTTTCGTCGAGCTCCGCGTAACTCATCCGCGTGCCGCCGCAGACGACGGCTTCCGCATCGGGCTGGTGGCAGCTCGTCCGGCGCACGTACCGGCCAAGATTCATCGGGACTCCATTGCCGCGTGATGACGGCCGCCCTGCGGCCGTCATCGTTCCTGGTCAGCGCTTCCAAATTCCCGTCAATGAACATGGAGTCTGGAAACGTCTTTGGTGTCCGGCAACGTAATATGGCGAAGCCCCCACGTCAACGGTTCGCGAACGAAAGAGATGAGCCCGGCCATGAAGCCCGCCCAGGACCGCCGCGTCCGCCGTTCCCGACGCGCACTGCGCTCAGCCCTCGTCGACCTGGTCCTCGAGAAGGGCTTCCAGGCGATCACGGTCGAGGAGATCACCGCGCGGGCGGACGTCGCCCGCGCGACGTTCTACGCGCACTACCGAGACAAGGACGACCTGCTCGTCGGCATCGTCCGCGACCTGGCCGAGGACCGCGAACAGCTGCTGCCGGCGGTCGCGCAGGCCCAGGCCCGGGGCTTCACCGGCCTGCCGGTGCGGTACATCTTCGAACACGCCGAACAGGAACGGGACGTCTACCGCGTCATCCTCCGCGGCGAAGGCGACGGCCGCGCGCTGCGGGAGTTCACCGCGATCCTGTGCAACCGGGTCGAACAGGTCTTCCGCGAACGCGCCGCCCAGCACGGCGTCACCCCCCGCGTGCCCCTCGACATCGTGGCCCGGACCTGGACCGGCGAACTGATCGGCGTGCTGACCTGGTGGGTCGAGAACGACACCGGCTACAGCGCCGCGGAGATCACCGCCCACCTGCGGGACCTGTCGGTGTACGGCCGCGTCTGGGCCTCGGGCCTGGCCCCCTCGGATGCGCCGGGCGCGTTCGACTCGTCCGGCACGGCGCCCGCGGCGGACGCCTGATCGCGACTGGTCACCGCCGGATCGTCTGCCACGGTTTCCAGACATCGTGTAAGGTAACGTCACTCGTACGGCTACACCGGCCCGACCACCATCCGCGAACATCTGTCGACGGCACGGGCCACCGGCACACCGGGAACCGCGTTCCGGTACGAGAACGGCAACGTCGAAGCCCTTGCCGAGGTACTGCGCGCCATCACCGGCACCAGCACCTCCAACCTGCTCAGCGACCTGCCGTGGTCCCGGCTCGGCATGGACGAGGACGCGTATTACACCCTCGACTCCCAAGGCGTCGAGGCCGCCTGCGGCGGGTTCAGCGCAACACTGCGCGACATCGCCCGCCTCGGCGAGATGATCCGCTGCGGCGGCGCTGTCGGTGACCGACAGATCATCCCCAGCGCCATCGCATCAACGATCGCAACCGGCGTGCCCGACGGATATCCGAAGCGCGTCCGCTTCCCGGCCGCACCCGCCACCACGCCCGCGACGCTCTCGTACCACGACCTGTGGTGGGTCCTGAACGACCCTTACCAGTCCTTCATGGCCGGCGGCATCCACGGCCAACGGCTGTTCGTCTCCCCATCCCTCGAACTCGTCATCGCCCACTACGCATCGCAGGTGATGTCACCCGCCGTCCCGCCCGCGCCCCTCGTCCAGGCATTCATCCGGATCGGCGAACACCTCAACGCCGCGGCTTGACGCGACGGCCTCCACAGGCCGGCGTTCGGCGCTTGTCTTTCAACCTCGGCGCGGGGTGGAGTCGGTGCGCGTCAGGTGCTCGGATGCGGTCACCTGCACCCGGTGGATCGCAACTGCCCTCCCCCTACTGGCTTTCTCGGGCTTCCCGCGCCGCGGCTTCGACGGAGGTGAGCGCACCGCGCCCGTCCTCGGCCACCTCGGCCGACTCGATCCAGGCGCACATGACTTCGAGGGGGCGTTGGTGCCCGCAGTGCACCTCGGCTCCCGATCCGTCGTAAACCGTGGCCTGGTAGGCGAGGTTCACGTGGACGCTGACGCCCTGCTCGTGGAAGACCACATCGAAGGGCACGTCGCCGGCCGGCGGATCCTGGGGATCGTCGGCCACGACCGTGAAAATCTCTTGAGGCTTCATCCAGTGGTCGGTGCCCCACGGCTCGATCCAGATCCCGAGCGGCGCGGCGGTGTCGTTGTTCAGTCTGATCGACGCCATAACCGCAGGCTAACGGGCCGACCGCTCACCATTGGCCTCGAATCCGCAGCCCTTAGCCGCACAAAGCGTGTGCGTCCGGCTTTCTGTGGTGATCGGCGAGGCCGGCAACCTGCGTCGGATCCTGTACTTCCCGCCCAGCGGGAAGTGTTTCGCCGCTCGTCGAGGGATGAAGACACGCCCGAATGCCTAGTAGCTGAGTGCTGCGTGCCAGTCGTCTCGGCCTTTGCGAGTGAGGTCGAGGATGTGCCATACCGGGCTGCGCTTGGATCAAGCGGACTGCGCCGATCTTGGGGGTTGGCGGCGTCGATGGTGAAGGACCGGCGATTTTCGGCCGGCGTCGGTCGGTCGGCGCGTCGTGGCCTCGCGTGCGTTACAGCGCTTCGAGTACGGCCCGCGCCGCCGATCGGGCGTCCCGTGCCGCGTCCGCGTTCCCCGTGAACGTGGCCACCGCCATCGCCCCGTCGAACAACACCGCCAACTGCGCCGCGACCTTGGCCGGATCGGCGACGCCGAACTGCTCCACCAAGCCGGTGAACAACTCCAACAGCCCCCGCTTGTGATCCTGGACCACATCCACCACCACGGGCGCCGCGGCCCCCACCTCCCCGAACGCCCCCGCGAAGACACACCCGTGAAAACCCGGCCGACGAAACCAGTCGTCGAGGAAATCGAAGATCGCCAACACACGTTCGACCGGATCGGCACTCCGGTCCACAAAGGCGTGGACGGCCTCGCGCGCAATCCCGTCCCGCCGCCTCAGACAGGCCGCCAACAGATCGTTCTTCGACGGGAACATCCGATACAGGTTCTTGAGCGGCACCCCCGACGCGTCCCGAATGCGTTGCATCGTCACCGCATGCACACCGTGGTCGTAGAACAACTCGTCGGCAACCTCGACCACCAGTGAGAACTCGTCTTCTCGCATGGCTGGTTCTCCCCTCCCAGAACGCTCGATCCACGCCCTAACCTCGATGAGAACCGCAATTCTCACAAGGAAGGAAACCACGTGACCATCAAGCGCACCACCACCGGGCTCACGGCCACCGCCGCACTCGCCACAACCCTACTCATCGCCACACCCACCCCAGCCACGGCGGGGGACGACGAAGGCGGCCCGGGCAGCGGCGGCTTCGCCGCGCCGGTCCAGGCCGGGGCCGACACCCGGGCCAAGGACCTCGACCTCTCCGCTCGATCGAGATCGCGCGGCGGATCCTCGCGGACCACCCACCCGTGACCGGATGAACCGCTCCGGGGCCGATGCCCGGGCGGCGTGACTTGGGAATGCCGGAACGAGCGGGACAATGATCATCGAACAGGGGGCTGACGGCATGGGATCGACGGCAGCGAGCGAGGCCATCACAGTGCTCAAGGGGCCCCACATCGGTGCGGCGCTGAACGCGGCGATCGCCGAATGCACGACCGAGATGCTCGCCCTTCAGTCGGGCGGAACACCCGCGGCAGCGGCCCCACGAAGGCCCGTACACACGCCGCTCGCCGGCGCCCTCTCACACGCGTTCGACCTGCACCGCCGCGGTGCCCGGGCACGCGTTCTCTACGCGCGCAGGCCCCGGGCCGATCTCCACGACTTCGTCCGTCAGGTGGACGACACCGTGACGGTTCGCAGCCTCGACGCGCTCGGCACCGAGGTCCCGGAGATGTTGGTCTTCGACCACACCGTCGCCTTCGTCCCGGCCGCCGCCAAGGGTGGGCGCGTCCTGGTGCTGAGGCAGCCCGCGCCGATCGACTACCTGCACGCCGTCTTCGAGTCCTTCTGGCGCCTGGGAACGCCCTTGGCCGACCCCCACCCGACCACGTTCCGCGGAGACGGCCCGACCCGGGAGGAACACCTTGTCGCCGCCCTGTTGGCGGAGGGCCACAGCGACGAGGCGATCGCGAAACGACTCGGTGTCAGTATGCGCGTCTGCGACGACCGCATCCGGAAACTGACCCGGACGCTCGGCGGCACCAGCCGCACCCATCTTGGCGTCCTCATCGTCCGGGCGGGTCTGGACACTCCGCCCCCGGGCAATGACACCCACACGGCGGACGGTTCGAACGACGTGTGATCGAACCGGCGCGACGGATGTCGTGGACACGGCCTCGGGCCGCCCGGGACCGCGTCGGGTCGCCGTCACATCTTGCTGTGGCACCAATCCCGACGGCTCGATGATCTCGTCGGGGTAGGAGTACCGCGGCTCGCGCGCGGGCTCCTCCGGTCCGGAGGCGATGCACCGCGCACACCCCGGCACGTGGTGATCTGTGCACGACGCATGGTCGGACCGATTTGTGCCGGAGGTGCGGTTGCTTCTCGTTGCGGAGAACTCGGCTCGCTGTGCGATCAGGCGCAGCCGATTCGTTGATCGAACGGTAATCCGCCGATCTTCAGAGGTGTCCTCGCCGGCAAGCGTGCTGCCGATCGCCCACGAGGTGCGTCACCATCCGCCATCGAGCAAGGCCGAGAGCGCCGGCCTCGAGTCTGCCGCGGTGGCGGTGTTCACCACCACGACGACGATCACGACCAGCGACGACACCACCGAGAGAGCACCGAACGACCCCAACACGCGCCTCGTTCGCCGGTCGGACGACTCCGTTCGCGCAAACTTCCTCCACAACACCACGCTCATGCCGATGAGGACGACCGCCACGATCGCGGCAATCACGGCCATCGCCAGGTGATACCGAGCAAAGTCGCTGATCATCACGTCGAGGGCAGGCGGGCTCTGGTCACCCGCGTTCGAGGGGGCCGCCAGTCGCTGCCTGATTTGACCGATCGTGACGGCGAGTTCCCCATCGGCTGCGCCGGTCGGCAGCATCGACAACAGCGAGGCGAAGGGCGCTACGGCACCCTGGACGTTGGCCGCCATCGTCACCAACGCGAACAGCGCGAGCATCGTGACGAGAACGCCCGCCGACCCGAGGGCGGCCCGACTTCCCGCCCCGAGACCGCAAGCCCTCAGGAACGCCCTCCAGAGAAGAACGCCGAGCGCAACGAGCACGATCAGCAGGATCGCCGCGATCACGGCCTTGACCACGTGGAAACGGAACCAGTAATCGACGACCCTCTCCAAGCCCGGGGAGAAGTCCCGGTCGCCGGAACTCCAATACTCGACGAACGCCTCGCGGAAGGCTTTGCCGAGGTTGCCCTGATCGACGGAGCCGCCGGCCGACCCACTCTCCGCCAGCGTGGGCGGGACGACGAAGAGAGCGGCGACGAGGGCCACAGCGAGGGCGGCGAGGATGGCGAGTGCGCGACCGGGGATACCTGCGGATCGCGACGGGGCTGCGGGACTGCGCAAGGAGGTTCCTTCGGCTCGATCGAGTGTGTGGACGGCGCGCCGACCTGCCGGTTCGCCGGTTGAGGGGTTCGGCGCGGCGTGCTGGACCGGCTCAGCCACGCGACCCGCTCCCGGCTGGAGGACCCGATCGCCGGCGAAGGGAGGGACGGGGCCGACGGCGAGGGGGCGGTGTCCCGGCCGCGGGCAGGAAGGCCGCCGTCACGATGAAGCGGGCACTGCGGCGTGTCCGGGCCTGCTGCCGCGGACCCGTGATGTGTGGTGCTGCTGTCATGCCGACCACCGTTCCGCACCAGCGCCGCACGGTCACCGGAGCAGGCCGGACACCCGGAGGTGTGGCTGTCCACACCCCCGGGAAGGACAAGCAGGCCCCCAGGCAACGCTCCGAGGGTCACATGCGGTGGAAGCGGGCCGTCGTCAGCCTCTGAGGTAGGTCAGGACGGCGAGTACCCGGCGGTGCCGGGCGTCGTCGGGCAGCAGGCCGAGCTTGGCGAAGATGTTGCCGATGTGCTTCTCCACCGCGCTGGCGGAGACCGTCAACTGCCGGGCGACGGCCGTATTGGAGCAGCCCTCGGCCATCAGCGCCAGGATCTGCCGTTCCCGTACGGTCAGTGTGCTCACAGCGCTGTCCCGGCGCCGCTCCGCCAGCAGTTGGGCGATGACCTGGGGGTCGAGTACCGTCGCGCCGTGGGCGACCCGGTCCAGCGCGTCCAGGAACTCCTCGATCCTGGCGACCCGGTCCTTGAGGAGGTACCCGACCGCGCCGGAGCCGTCCGCGAGCAGGTCGCCGGCGTAGGACGCCTCCACGTACTGGCTGAGGATCAGCATGGGGGCTCCGGGCAGGTGCGATCGGGCGGTGGTCGCCGCGCGCAGGCCCTCGTCCGTGTGGGTCGGCGGCATCCGCACATCGACGATCGACACGTCCGGACGGTGTTCGAGGACCGCCTCGACCAGGGAGGGGCCGTCACCGACCGCGTCCACCACCTGGTGGCCGTCCTCGACGAGCAGGCGGACCAGGCCCTCGCGCAGCAGCACCGAGTCGTCGGCCACGACGATCCGCAGCGAACCGCGGACTGCGGGGTCCGGTGACGGTTCGGGCGCTCCTTCGTGCGGGGTCAGCAGCACGGCAGCACGGCGGTGATCGTCGTCGGGCCTCCGGAGGGACTGCTGACCCGCAGGTGACCGCCGACAGCGTGCAACCGCTCGTCCAGACCCCGCAGTCCGTGTCCCTTGGCCGGCGCCGCGCCGCCCACCCCGTCGTCCGTCACCCAAACCCTCAAGGTTCCCTCACTGTGGCGTAGTCCGATCGAACACCGGTGCGCGTGGCTGTGCTTGGCCACGTTGGTCAGGGTCTCCGCGATCACGAAGTACGCGGCTGTCTCGACGCCGGCGTCCAGCCGACGGCTCAGGGGAACGGTATCGAGTTCGGCGGGGACGGTGGAGCGCGCGGCCAGGGCGGTGAGCGCCTCGTGCAGACCGCGGTCGACGAGGATCGGCGGGGCGATGCCGCGCGACAGCGCCCGCAATTCGTCCAGCGCCTCCTGGGCCTGGACCATCGCGTCGGCGAGGGCCGCCCGGACGGTCTCCGGCCTGCTGTCGAGGTAGTGCTGGGCCCGCCCCAGTTCCATCGCCAGGCGGACCAGTCGTTGTTGGGGGCCGTCGTGGATGTCGCGCTCGAGTCGGCGCAGTGCGGTCGCCTCGGCCGTCACCGCGGCGACGGTCTGCGCACGGGCGGTGTCCCGCTCCTGCTCCAGCCCGCTGATCCTGCGGTGCAACGCGGACGCGTCGGAGAGCAGCGCCTGCCCCAGCCCGGCCTGGGCCGTAGCGCACGCCCGGGTCACCAGCGGCAGGGTGAACAGCAGCAGCAGGCCGACTGTGGTCCCGAAGGCGACCCGATCGGTCGGCGACAACAGCCCGAGGCTCACGGTGACGTGCGATTCGGCACTGCCCGCGTTCAGGGACAGGGGCCGCAGCGACTCGGGCGGCGCGTACGGGTAGCGCAGGGCGCACGTGGCGCACGCGAGACCGACGAACCACCAGAGCGCGGTCACCGCTGACGTGACCAGGACGACAGGCAGCACCACCACTGCGTGGGCCGCGTCGAGCCACGGCCCGGGAGCCGGCGCGGCGGCTCGCCCTTTCAGCCTCGGCCACAGGTCAACGCGTTCGACCCCGGGGGCCGGGGGAAGCACCTTGGCGATCCGCCACCGTTCCAGGTCGGCGCACCACCGCGCCGGTGCCAGAGCGCAGGCCACGACCGGCGAACCTCCGGGCAGCAGCAGCAATCCGACCGTTGCGGCAAACACTCCGCCGAGTACCGCCAGGACCCCAGCCGCAGCGGTCACCGGCGCGGTGAGCAAGTAGAGCGACCGCACGAGCGTTTGACGCCCTGTGCGGGAGAGACCCCCCGTGCCCGGCCACCACCGACCCCGGACCGCGGAGGAGAGCGACTTGGTCATGGCCCAAAGCTATTACGGCTGCGGAACAGCTTCCGATGGCCGTTCCAGTGGCATTCGAAGCCGCCTGGGCGCTCGACCACCGCCGCCACGCTGCCGATGCCCGGAGCGAGGTGCCGCCCGAAACTCCGGGCGTGAGCACGCCACTTGAGCCAGAGGCCGGTTCCGGCTCACCACCGTGCCCTTCGCGCCTCGGACGCGAGGCGGCTCCCCGTGCCCGTCCCTGGCGCCTCGGAGCGCGCGGAGTCTTCGAAAGTCCGCCAAAAATTATCGCGGTGGGATGTCGAGAACCCGCGCGCGGCTTCGTCCCCGCAGTGAACACGGCCACAATGGGCCGCACCGCACCAAGGAGGACATGATGGCCAAGTACCTGCTGCTCAAGCACTACCGGGGCGCGCCGGCATCGGTCAACGACGTGCCGATGGACCAGTGGACGCCGGAGGAGCATTCGACCCACGTGCGGTACATGGAGGATTTCGCCGCTCGGCTCGAGGGCACCGGCGAGTTCGTCGACGGTCAGGCGCTCTCCCCCGAGGGCACGTTCGTCCGCTACGACGGCGAGGGCCGGCCGCCGGTCACCGACGGCCCGTTCGCGGAGACCAAGGACGTGATCGCCGGCTGGATGGTGATCGACGTCGAGACCTACGAGCGCGCACTCGAGCTGGCCGGCGAGTTGTCCGCGGCTCCGGGTGCGGGTGGGAAGCCGATCCACGAGTGGCTCGAGGTACGCCCGTTCCTGGGCGCGCCCTCGACCATCACGGAGTGACGCACGTGGACGAGGCCCTGCTGCGGACCCTCACCCCCACCGTGATCGGGATCCTCGTCCGTCGCGGAGCCGACTTCGCGGCGGCCGAGAATGCCGTACAGGACGCCCTGATCGAGGCCGTGCGCGTATGGCCGGACGACTCTTCCCCAAGCTCTTCGAGCGGGGAATGGCCCATCCGCGACCCCAAGGGCTGGCTGGTCACCGTGGCCTGGCGCAAGTTCCTCGACGCCGCCCGCGCCGGCACCTCCCGACGGCACCGCGAGGTACGCGTCGAGGTCGAGCCGGCGCCCGGCCCGGTCGAGGGGGTGGACGACACGCTCCAGCTGTACTTCCTGTGCGCGCACCCGTCCCTGACACCGGCTTCGGCCGTCGCGCTCACGCTGCGCGCGGTCGGCGGCCTGACCACGCGTCAGATCGCGCGGGCCTACCTCGTGCCGGAGGCGACCATGGCCCAGCGGATCAGCCGGGCCAAGCGGACCGTCTCGGGCGTCCGGTTCAACCAACCCGGTGACGTCGCCACGGTGTTGCGTGTGCTCTACCTGGTCTTCAACGAGGGCTACTCCGGCGACGTCGACCTCGCCGGCGAGGCGATCCGGCTCACTCGCCAACTGGCGGTCAAGACCAACCACGAGGAGGTCGCGGGCCTGCTCGCACTCATGCTGCTCCACCACGCACGGCGCCCGGCACGGACCGGCCCCGACGGCAGGCTCGTGCCTCTTGCCGAGCAGGACCGCGGCCTGTGGAACACCCGCCTGATCGCCGAGGGCGTCGACGTGCTCCAAGCCGCCCTCACCCGCGACCGCCTGGGCGAGTTCCAGGCCCAGGCCGCCATCGCCGCGCTCCACGCCGACGCCCGGACGGCCGAGGAGACCGACTGGGTGCAGATCGTCGAGTGGTACGACGAACTGGTGCGCCTCACCGACAGCCCGGTGGCCCGCCTCAACCGGGCCGTCGCGGTCGGCGAGGCCGACGGCCCGCGGGCCGGCCTGGCCGCCCTGGCCGAGCTCGACCCCACCCTGCCCCGCCACACCGCCGTCGCGGCGTACCTACACGAGCATGACGGTGACCCGGTGACCGCGGCACGGCTCTACGCCGAAGCCGCCCGATCGGCGCCCAGCCTCCCCGAACGCGACCACCTCACGCGACAGGCCGCACGACTCAACGCACAGCTGCGCAGTTGAGCGGCGGGCGACAGGCGTCCACCGACGCGCGGGCAACTCTCAGCCAGGACGCCCGCGACGCCCGTTCCCGCTGGCTCCGACGCATCCTCACACAGCCCGACACGAGCAGCGAACCTGCCCACTGAGCACGCCCACGGCGGCCGGACGGCGGACCTGTTGCCGAACGCAACACGGTCGCGCGGTGCGTGCGGTGGGTGCGGCGGTCACGGGCCGGTCGTGGTTGCCGCGCGGATCTGTGGTGGGAGGGGGGCGGCGACCAGCTCGTACGCCGGGCAGTCCTGGGCGGTCACCGTGCGCTCCAGGAGCTTGTAGCCGCGGGTGCCCTCGACCGGATCGCGGAACCTCACCCCCACGAAGGGGCCCATGCCCCGGACGACGGTGACCGGGTTGACCCAGTAGCGGGTCACGGCAGGCGGCCCGTCGGACAGGGACAGCGTCCGCCACCCCGCCGGTTCCTCGCCGCGCCACACACCCTCCGCGCTCCACTTCTCGCGCATCACCAGCGTGTTGGGCTCAGGACAGGACCAGCGGAACGCGGCGACCGACTGGCCGCCCGCCGCGTTGTGCCACAGCGTCCAACCGTCGCCGTCCGCCAGGAACGCGACCTGGCTGTTCTCCATGGAACCCAGGTCGTACGGGCCGCTGTCCCAGAGGCCGAGGAGTTCGGGATCGAATGCCACGGCCGCATCCTGCCCCAAACACCTCGCGACGGCACCCGATTTCCCCCCGCGACCGGGGCCGGCACGTCGCCGGCCGATCCGGACCGGCTCACGCCGCGGCGTGAGCCGGTCCGGGTGGGTGCTCGGTCATACGGCGCGCAGGGCCTCCGTCGGGGACATTCGGGCCGCGCGGACGGCCGGGTAGATGCCCGCGACGATGCCGGCGACCAGGCCGGCCACCAGGCTGCCCGTGACGGCGGCTCCGGGAACGACCACCGGCCAGGCCCGGTACGCCGCGTAGCCCGCCGTGGAGGCGGCACCGAGCACGGCTCCCGCGCAACCTCCCGCGAGAGACACGAGCACCGATTCGGTCAGGAACTGGGTGCGCACATGGCGGCGCGTGGCTCCCAGGGACCGGCGCAGGCCGATTTCACCGCGCCGTTCCAGCACTCCGATCACCATCACGTTGGCGATGCCCACGCTGCCCACGATCAGGGCCACCGCGCCCAGCCCGATGAACAGGCTCGTGTGCACGCTCTGCGCGGCGGCTCGGGCCACCAGGGCGTCGGAGGGCCGGCTGACGGTGACCGCGCTCGGCTCGGCGGGGTCGGCCGTCGGCGGCAGTTGCCGGACAAGCGTGGTGACCGCGTCGTCGTCCGAGCGCTCGTAGATTTTGGTCGGCCGCCCCTCCGAGCCCAACCGTTCGACGGCCACCGGGAACCCGACCAGTGCCGAGGCGTCCAGCGCGGGGTCCAAGGCGGACGGGGCGAGCACTCCGACCACGGTGAACCACTGGCCGGCCAGGTACACCTGCGGGCCGTCGCGGGCCTCGGTGACACCGAGTCGGCGGGCGGCGACCGCGCCCAGCACCGCGGTCGAGTATCGCTCTGTGGCCGGGTTGAGCCACGTACCCGAGACCACGGTCAGTTGCAGTGTGTCGGGGAGGTTGAGGCTGGAGGCGCGGATGGTCAGGCCGCCGGTGGCCGCCGCGGCGATGTGGTCGTTGCGGTAGACGGCCCCGTCGACCGCGCCGATGTACGCCACCTCGCGCACGCCGGGCAGGCGTCCGATCATCGCGGGCGCGGTGACCGGGAGGCCGACCCGGTCGCCGGTCACGGTCGGACCGGGCTGCACGGTGAGCAGGTTGGTGCCCAGCGCGTCGATCCGGGCGAGCAGGCGCGCCTGGCTGGACGCCGAGATCCCCAACACCGCCACCACACAGGCGATGCCCAGTGCGATGCCCAGGCCGGAGAGTACCGCCCGCACGGGTCTGCCGCGCATGCCGATCAGGCCCAGCGGCAGGATGTCGGCGGTTCGTACGCGGGCCTTCGGAAGGCGCGTCGCGGTCCGTGTCACGGGCGCACTCCCCCGCTGGGTCGGTCGCGTTCGTCCGCCTCGATCGCTCCGTCGCGGATCCGCAGCCGACGCGGCAGCCGGGCGGCGAGGTCCGCGTCGTGGGTGATCACGGCGATGGTGACGCCTTCGCCGTGCAACGTGTGCAGCAGCGCGACGATGTCCGAGCCGGCCCTGCTGTCGAGGTTGCCGGTCGGCTCGTCGGCGAGCAGCAGGGCGGGACGGCCCACCAGGGCACGGGCGACGGCGACACGTTGGCATTCGCCGCCGGAGAGTTGGCCGGGTCGGTGCCCGGCCCGGTGGCTCAGTCCGACCCGTTCCAGGGCCTCGGCGGCGCGTGCGCGGCGCTGCCGTGCGGGCAGGCCGGTGTACAGCAGACCGGTCGCGACGTTGTCCAGGGCGGTGAAGGCCTGGGTGAGGAAGAACTGTTGGAAGACGAAGCCGATTCGGTGGGCCCGCAGGGCCGACAGTTCCCGGTCGTTCATGCGGGTGACGTCGCGGCCGTCCACGTGCACGGAGCCCGAGGTGGGTCGGTCGAGCGTGCCCATGATCTGGAGCATCGTGGTCTTGCCGGAGCCCGAGGGGCCGACGATGGCGACGAGTTCGCCGGCGTGCAGGGTCAGATCCACCGCGTGCAGGATCTCCAGGTCGCCGTGCCGGCGGGTGACGCCGACCAGTTCGAGCACGGGTCCGGGTGCGGGCGCGGGCGCGGGTGCGGATGTGTTCACGGTGTCGGCACCTGCACTCGAATCCCGACGTCGATGCCCGGGCCCGACACCTCCACCCGTCCGGAGGCGAACAGCCCTGTCTGTACCGGGACGGATCGCTGTCCGCTCGCATCCACGACGGTTACGGCGAAGCCGCCTTCGGGGCTCGCGGTCAGCGCCTCCACCGGAACACTGAGTACGTCGCGTCGGGTGTCGGCGGCGAAGGTGACCGACGCCGATCCCTCGGTGAGGCCGCCCAGTTCGGACTCGCTCGCGGTCACCGCGATCTCGACGGCGACCTGTCCGCCGCACGCCGCGCCCTGGCACCCGGGCGTGGCGGCCCGGTTCGCGGACGGAGCACCGTCGCCGGTGCCGGCGGACACCGGATCGGCGGCGGTACCGACGAAGTCGACGCGTCCTCGCACCGTACGGCTGCCGGGCAGCAGGATCGACACCGACTGCCCCTCGCGCACGAAGGAGCGCCGCTCCACGGGGACGTCGACCCGGACGCTGTGCCCGGTACCGGTGCCGGCGACCACGGCCTGACCCCGCTGCGTGCTTTGGCCCACGAGCGGTTCGACCGCGCCCACCCGGAGCGCGCCGGGAGCGACCACCGCGTCGCCCGCGGCGAGCGACCCCGTCTCGTCGACGCCCAACGCGTGCTGCCAGCGTTCGACGACCCGGGCGGTGGTCGTCGTGTACGCCTCGTCCACCCGCAGTTCGTCCGCCGTCGTGAACCCCAAGGCGAGAAGGTTCTCCTCCAACTGGCGCACGTCGGCGCCCTCGGATCCCGGGCTCAGGTCCCGATAGAAGGGCACGCCGCCGAACATCAGCGGCACCGGGCGCTGGTCGAGGGCGTACACGGAGTGCCCGCGCTCGATCACCTGCCCCGGGCGGGGCACCCACGTCACGGTTCCGGCCCGACCGCCCACGATCCGGTAGGTGCCGGCGTAGCCGAGTCGACCGTTGGTCCGGAACGTGGCGACCAGGTCCCCTCGCGTGACCGTCTTCGTGGGCGATGTCCGCGCAACGCGCGCGGGGCGGTCGTCGGTGCCGCGTTCGGGTCCGAGGATCAGGAACCACGCGATGCCGCCGACGGCGGACGCCGCGATCGCGACCGCGCACACCCGAGCGGCGCGACGCCGGTGGCGACGGATCGAGACGCCGTCGGAGGTCACTTGGCCCCCAGGTTGTCGAACATGCCCGCGTAGGCGGGCGGGAGTTGGCCTCGGCACGTGTCCAGGGAGACCTTCCACGCGGGGGAACTCATGGTCTGCTTGTCCAGACGCAGGGCATTTCCCTGCTCCGGGCTCGGGTCGGGGATGTCGACGCCGTGCTCGCGCATGCAGCGGGTGAACGGCAGGAGATCCGCGGAGTTCTTGCCTTGGACACCTTGGGCCTGCACGGCGGCGTCCAGCGGCTTGCGGCACTCCTGCCGCGCCTTCTCGTATTGCGGCTCGCCGCGTTTGCCCTGCTCATCGATCCGCGGCAGCCCCTGGTCGTCGAACTCCGGGTCCTTGAGGTCGTAACCGCGCTCGCGCATGCAAGTGCTGAAGTACACCGCGGCGGAGCGAACGTCGCGCGGGCCGGCGGACGCGCTCTGCCCGGACTTCGCGCGCGACCCGTCGCCGCTTTCGCCGACGCAACCGGTCGCCATCGCCGCGATCACCGCGAACACCGCTGCGGCGAAAGCCCGTTGGGGACGCCCTCGCCCACCGGTGTGCTCGAAGCTTTTCGATCGTCGCATGTCGTCTCCTCGTGTCGCTGAACGTGGACCGTTCGCCGGCGGCCCGGCGGCCGATGCCCGGGACCGATAGCGGGCACCGATGCCGGGGGGGCGGCTGCCGGGGCCGGTGAACGTCGAGGAGCCTGCACGGCGGGGCGTCAACAGAAGATGTGCGTAGATGTTGAAGTCCCGTTTATGTCCCGGTGACTATGGTGCGCCGCATGCGTGTTCTGGTGGTCGAGGATGACGACGTGTTGGCCCACGCGCTCGCGCGCGGATTGCGCCGTCACGCGTTCAGCGTCGACGTCGCGTTGGACGGAGCCCAGGCGCTGCTGCGCGCCGCGGTGACCCGCTACGACGTGGTCGTACTCGACCGCGACCTGCCGGAGGTACACGGGGACGAGGTGTGCCGCGAACTCGTGGCCGGCGGCGCCGGCAGTACCCGCATTCTCATGCTGACCGGCGCGGCCACCCTGCGCGATCGGGTCGACGGGCTCAACCGGGGCGCGGACGACTACCTGGCCAAGCCGTTCGCCTTCGAGGAGTTGGTCGCCCGGGTACACGCGCTCCTGCGGCGGTCGACACCCGCGCGCCCGCCAGTGCTGGAACGAGCCGGGATCAGCCTGGATCCGGCGCAGCGTGTGGTCCTGCGCGACGGGCGCTTCGTCCGGTTGTCACCGAAGGAGTTCATGGTGCTGCATGTCCTGCTCGGCGCGGACGGCGCGGTGGTCAGCGCCGAGGAACTGCTCGACCGTGCGTGGGACGAGCACGCCGACCCGTTCAGCAACAGTATGCGGACGACCATGGCGACCCTTCGCCGCAAACTCGGTCCGCCGCCGGTGATCGTCACCGTCGTCGGCGCCGGATATCGCGTGGCATGACCGACACCAATACCAATACCAACACCGATACCGATACCGATACCGACGGCGGACGCGGACCTCGGGTGACCGCGCGCACCAGGCTGAGCCTGATGTACGCGACGCTGTTCGCGCTCTCCGGAGCGATACTCAGCGCCATCGTGATCACCACGGCCTTCGCCCCGGGCGACACGGCCACAGCCGGCTCCCGGCAGAGTGTGTCGTACGTGCCGAAGCCGGTGGACCCCGCCCGGCTGGCGGTCCGGGCCAAACAGGAGGCCAGGCGCGAGTTGCGCGAGCGGCTCCTGATCACGGCGGGGGTCGGCGTAGCCGGCATGACGCTCGTGTCGACCGGCCTGGGGTGGCTGATGGCCGGTCGCGTGCTTCGGCCGGTGCGCGCCGTGTCCGGGGCCGCCCGGCGGCTGTCCCGGCACGAGTTGCACCAACGCATACCCGTGGCGGGTCCGCACGACGAGATGCGGGAATTGGCCGAGACGTTCAACGCCATGCTGGCTCGGCTGGAGCAGTCCTTCGCCGCCCAACATCGCTTCGCCGCCAACGCCTCCCACGAGTTGCGCGGGCCGATCACCACCATGCGCACCCTCGTCGACGTGGCCGCCCCCGCCGAAACATCGGCGACCGGACCCTGCGGTCACGACGAACTGGCGTACCTGGCCGACGAATTGCGAGGACAACTCGACCGGCAGCAGCGCCTGGTCGACGGGCTCCTCGACCTCGCCCAGAGCGAGAACGGCACCACCACGATCACGCCTGTACACCTGGACGCGCTCGCCCGCGAGGCCCTCGTCCGATCAGCCGCCGCGATCGGCAAGCGCGGCGTCACGGTGTACCAAGCCCTGGAACCGGACCTCGTCCACGGCGACCCGGTTCTGCTCGAACTCCTGGTGGACAACTTGATCCGCAACGCCGTCGACCACAACCAGGGCGGATACCTGCGGGTCGCCGGCTCGGCCGGTCGCCTCGTCGTCGAGAACAGCGGCGCCGAGATCACCGCGGCCCGCCTGACCGAACTCCGCGAACCCTTCCGGCGCGGCCGCCGCGACCGACTGCACGGCGGCGGAACGGGCCTGGGCCTGGCGATCGCCGACGCCGTCGCCGACGCCCACGACGCCGCCCTGACCCTGACCCCGCGACCGGGCGGCGGGATACGGGCCGAGTTCACCATGCCGCCGCACACCGCTTACAACCCCGGCGAACACGGACACGGCCCGACGAGTCCCCGTCGCAGGGTCCGTTCGCAACCGGCGGTCACCGGTCCGCCCGCCGCGGTTCCGGCCCGCGCCGGCGAAACCGGATCGGGTGATCAGGCAGACGAGTAAGCGGGCGTACCGGAACCGGAAAAGCAGCGAGTTCGTGGATTCCTGCGGCTGTTTCGAGGCAAACCCGCTGGTGGTGGCGGCTATCTGTGTGGAAGACAGGCCGGTTCGGTCGTTACGGCAGTGCCCGCAATGGTTCGCCGGATTGAGATGCAACCGGACCACGGCCACTTCCTTCCGTGAGGAACGTGATCGCGTATGTTGTGGCTTCTCGAAGATGCGCGGAGGGGTGGCATGGGCGGGGACTCGCGGATATCGGCGCTCGAGGGGATCGTGTCGGCGACGCAGGGCGTGGACGAGCGGATCGACTGGACCGCGGTCGAGGAGATCTGGGAGACCCGGTTTCCGGCCGACTACGTCACCTTCATGCAGACGTACGGGGCGGGGCAACTCAGCGGGAACATCGGAATACTGCTGCCGGTTCCGCGGCCCGACACGTACTCGGACGGCTCCGGTCTGCGGCAGGAGACGGCGAACGCCCGCGGTGGCTGGGAGATGTGCGGCGGCAGAACGGTCCTGGACGTGGACCCGGGTTCCATCCTGGCTTGGGGCGTCACCACCGGCTCGGACATCTATTGCTGGCTGACCACGGGCGACGATCCCGACCGGTGGCCCGTCCTCGTGTGCGGGCGACACACGGATCCCCAGTACCAGGTCCACCCTTTCGGAATGGCCGAATTCCTGGTCAGGCTGCTCACCGACGAGGTGTTCCAGGAGGAGACGATCAGTGTCGTCCTTCCGAGAGAGCCTTCCTTCGTCAACTGGCGTGAGCAGAAACGGCGTTGGGACACGGGCCTCGACCCCTCCACAGGTGAGCCCTGGTAGTGGCGGCCACTTTGGAGCGGCTGTGTGGCACCCTGACCGATCCTGGGTCAAAATTCGCAAAGATCACCTCCGGAGGTGCCGGCGCCCCACGACAGGGAGCGAACAGCAACCGCTGGTCTTGACCGGTCACGACCCTATGCTTGTGTCGGATCGATGGTGAAGTGCTCGGGATGGGCGGCGTGGACGTAGTGGATCGCGGTTGCGGCCGTGATCCCGAACAACCGCATCAGCCGGACGGGGTCCGCGGTCTCGCGGGCTTCATCCAGGAATCGATCCGTTCGTGCGGCGCGTGGAAGTTGGAGATGTCCACAGCGCGACGGTCGACGTGCATCGCGCTCGTGGGGCTGACGAACAGGTGGGGGTTGGTGCTCAACGGCCATCGGCGATGGCGTTCTGCCATCCAGTTCTTGACGAGCAGGAGCGCGAACTCGTCAAGGTGGACCTCGTGGTCGAGACGTCCCGGTCGGCGGATCCGCAGACGTCCTGCGGATCGGTCGAGGTCTTCCAGCAGGAGCCCCGCGACCTGCTTGGGGCGGACGGCATAGACGGCCACCAGCACGAGGGCCAGTTTGTCCTTTGTCCCCGGTGCCTGGTCCAGAAGGCGTTTGAGGCGGTCGGACGGGATCTGGCGAGGCACCCGGACGGGGGTGGTGAGATGCACGTTGCTTGCCGGGTCGCGGACCTCATTTGCGCTGTTCCACTCTTCAAGTCCTCTGAGGAACCCGCTGGAACTCCACTTGTCGGCGCCGCCGGGTCGGACTCGCCGCGGGCGGCGATGCGGAACCGGCCGTGGCCGGAGATGCCTTGGTCACGGCCGGTCCGGTGGGGCTGGGCGGCTTCGGCTATTTGCCGTCGGTGCACTGCGTGCCGGCGGCCGGGAGGGTGCCCTCGACGATGTAGGCGGTGACCACGGCGTCGACACACTTGCTGCGGCCGAACGCGCCGTGGCCTTCGCCCTTGAGGGTCAGCAGGGTCGCGTGCGAAAGGTTCTGGGCCAGCTTCTCGGAGGCGGCGTAGGGCGTGGCCGGGTCACCGGTCGTGCCGATGACCAGGATGGGTGCGGCGCCCTCGGCCCGGATCACGTGCGGCTTCTCGGGTGTCTTGTAGGGCCAGAACTCGCAGCCGGGGCCCTCGATGTCCGACGCGACGGTGTCCTTGGAGAACAACGGAGCCTCGGCCTTGAGCTTCGCCAGGACCTGCTGGATCCGTTCGGGAGAGGGGGCGGGAGCGGCGCCGTCGGCACAACGGATCGCCGAGCGTGCGTCCCCGCTGTTGTCGTAGTGGCCCTTGGGGTCCCGGCCCATGTAGTTGTCGGCGTAGAACAACAGGT
The DNA here is from genome assembly GCF_045207785.1 of Embleya sp. NBC_00896. Lineage (NCBI taxonomy): Bacteria > Bacillati > Actinomycetota > Actinomycetes > Kitasatosporales > Streptomycetaceae > Embleya > Embleya sp. NBC_00896. Next base: position 2,413,739 of record NZ_CP108777.1, on the reverse strand, counting down.
GGCTGCCGTCCTTGCCGTTCATGGCCAGGGTGAGCGACTCGCGCAAGTACTTCCACGCGGTTTCCTTGTCTCCGTACAGCAGGCTGGTGGTGCCCGTCCAGCCGAGGCTGGAGGTCAGCTTGCGTCCGTCGTAAGCGGTGCGCAGCGGCTTTTCCTGTAGCCCGTCGAGGAAGTTCGCGGCGACCTCGGCGGCCTTGCCCGGGTCGCCACCCAGCGGGCAGCCCGTACGTGCGGCGCAGTCGGCCGCGAACGCGCGGAAGGAGCGCTCGAAGCCGATGGTCTGGTCGATGCTCGCGTCGAGTTTGTCGGCCGCCGGGTCCACCACGGCGTCCAGGACGAGTCGGCCCGCGCGGTCGGGGAACTCCTCCGCGTACAGCGAGCCGAGGTAGGTTCCGTACGAGACGCCGAGGTAGTTGAGCTTGTCGTCACCGACCGCGCCGCGCAGGACGTCCATGTCCCGAGCCGCGTTGCGGGTGCCCACGAACGACAGCAGGTCGCCGGACTTGTCCTGACACGCGGCGGAGAACTCCTTGCTGCTCTGCTCGCCGTACGCCTTGCGCTCGCCCGGATCGCGGGGCGAGTCCCGCGCGTTGCGCTCGTCGCGGGTCTTGTCGTCGAAGCAGCGCACGGGCGCGCTGTCGGCCACACCGCGCGGGTCGAAGCCGAGGACGTCGTATCGGTCGTGCAGGATGCCGTCGAAGTCGTCGAACCCGTACTTGACGAAATCCTGGCCGGAGCTGCCGGGTCCGCCGGGGTTCAACACGAGCGAGCCGATCCGCTGGTCGGGCTTGGCAGCCGGGTATTGCATGACGGCGATGTCCAGGGACTTGCCGTCGGGAGCGGCGTAGTCCAGGGGGACCTTCAAGGTCCCACACCGGAATTCGCGCTCGTCCTTCTTTTTCGTCGCGGGGTCGTCCTTGCACGCCTTCCACGAAATCTTCTGTTCGTAGAAGGAGCGCAGCGCGGGGTCGGCCGCTCCCTTGGGTTTCGGCGCGGCCGGTGCGGTCGTCACCTGCGTGGGGACCGGCTTGGCGGCGGCGTTGGACGCGGGACCGCCGGAGCCCCCGGTACACCCCGCGGCCAACAGCAGGGCCATGGCCGCGGGTATGGAGCGGCGGAAGGACGCCGCCTGGAAAGGAGTGATCACGCGCCAAGGAATACCACTCGGCGATCCGGTGTCGCACACCCGTATCCGGCGCCGGGAACGGCCTGGTCACAACGGGCAATCCACCGGCCGTTCCGCTTGATCGGCGCATTTCGCAAGCACCGCACGGACCACCGAACGGTCCGCCGGCCGTGTAGGCCCTAGCCGTGATCGTGGGGGTTGCCGGTGTTGTGGGCGAGGGCGCTGGGGGTGCGGCAGCCGACGATCGCCGGCGCCTCGTGGATGAGCGCGTCGTCGGTGAGCGCCTGCACCATGAACAGCGCGAAGTCCACACGACGTGTCAGGTTGCCCGCCAGAACCGGATCGCCCACGTGCCGGCTCCACACGGGCAGGCCCTGGCTGTCGCCCTCTTCCAGGGTGCTGCCGCGCACCACGGTCCACCGGGTGTCGCCGGCGAACACCCGGCGGCACGCCTCCACCTGGTCGTCGATCTCGACGGCGCGGACGAGCTTGCCCAGCAGGGCGGCGATCCGAACGCCCATGGTGAACGTCCGCGAGTACCGGTCCTTGCCGTCGCGCGTGATGTGCCAGCCGCAGGAGAAGACCAGGCGCGCGCCAGGCCGCGCGTGGTCGAGCACCGCCTGTGCCGTGCCCGACGCGTACTGCTTCACGCCCCAGGGCACCAGTACCGTCAGCACCCCGTCGCACCCGGCGACCGCCCGCCGGATCACCTCCGGGTCGTTCGTGGGCCCGGGGACGATGGTCATCCGGCCGTCGAACGCGGCCAGCTTCGGCACGCTGCGCTCCCGGCACACGCCGACCACCTCGTAGCCGCGGTCCAGCGCGTGCCTGACCATGTACTGCCCGAGCTTCCCCGAAGCTCCGACGATGCAGACCTTCTTCATACGCTCCGTGCCCATGGCGCAGCCCCTTCGTCGGAATGCCGACCTTATGCTGTAAGGTACGCTAGCCTTATGCTGTAAGGCGGTCAACAGCAGCGAACAGGAGAGGCGGATGGGCGAGGGGGCCAAGCGCCGACGCGGGGCGTCGGAGCGCACGCCGCTCAGTCGCGAGCGCGTGATCCGCACGGCGGTGGCAGTGGCGGACGAGAAGGGCTCGGCCGCGCTCACCATGCGGGCCATCGCCGAACCACTGGGCGTCGAGGCGATGTCGCTCTACCACCACGTCGCAGGCCGGGAGGACGTCCTCGACGGCATGGTGGACGCGGTGTTCGGCGAGATCGATCTGCCGCCGCGCGACACGGACTGGAAGAGCGCCATGCGCCACCGAGCGACGTCCGCCCGTGCCGTGCTCCGGCGCCATCCGTGGGCCGTCCCCCTGCTGGACTCCCGCACCCGGCCCGGCCCCGCGACCCTGCGCCACCACGACGCCGTCATCGGAGCACTGCGCGCCGGAGGTTTCTCCGTCCCGATGGCCGCGCACGCCGTCTCGCTGATCGACAGCTACCTGTACGGCTTCGTGATCCAGGAGTTGAGCCTGCCGTTCAGCGGCTCGGCGGAGTTGGACGAGGTCGCCGGCGCCATCCTGCGGGAAATGCCCGCCGACACCTACCCCCACCTCACCGAACTCGTCACCCGGCACGCCCTCGAGCCCGGCTACGACTACGCCGACGAGTTCACCTTCGGCCTCACCCTCATCCTCGACGCCCTGCGCCCGGATGAGATCGCGAGCGCCTCGTGATGGTGGCGTGGTCCTGAGATGCGCGGTCCCATGCAGGCATGACAGGGAGGGCGAGACTCCCGCTCGTGGTCACGAGGAGGAGCGGGCGGACGCTTCAGGGGTGGGCGAGCCGGCGCAGGACGGCGCAGGGCTCGGCTCGGCAGGCGCGCATCGCGCTGGTGTGTGCGCGGATGGCGGGAACAACACGGTGGTGGCCGCCGGTTGGGCATCGACCGCAAGACGGTCGGGCTGTGGCGCAGCCGGTTCGCCGAACACCGGTTCGCCGCGCACTGGTTCGCCGAGCACCGCCGGCGTGCGGCGTGTCACCGATGGTTGTCGACGAGATGCTTCACAGCCGCCGGACGCGCAGCACGCCGGTCAGCATCGGGAGGGTGAACTCGCCGCGGGCAGTCTCCGGTCCACTCGCGAGGAAAGCGCGGATCCGGCCCAGCGTGGCCTCTTGTTCCTGTTCCGGCATGACCAGCATCCCCGCGCGCGTCGCGATGATCGCGACGAGAGAGTCGGCGGTGCGACGCTGCCCGTGCGGGAACTCGGCCTGCTCCGGCGAGCCGAACCGGGCGGCCACGCCCGTCTTTGGAAGGTGCATGTCGGCCGTCTCGGCGCGCCAACTGGTGGGCGTGTCACGCGGGCCGACGGCCGCGCTCCCGCCGACCCGCGCGAGCCCGGCAACCCACTCGACCCGGTCGTCCATCACGTTCCACAAGCCGGCCAGGATCCCGCCGGGTGCGAGGACCCTGGCGATCTCGGGTCCCGCGACGGCCATGTCGAACCAATGCATGGCGTTGCCGGCCAGCACGGCATCGACGGACGCGTCCGGCAGCGGGATCGCCTCGGCACTACCCGACAGGGCACGAACAGCCGGCAGCGAGCGGCGCAGCTCGGTCAGCATTGCCAAGTCCGGCTCGACCGCGATGACTTCGGCACCCAGCGCGACCAGCGTGGCGCTCAGCTTGCCGGTTCCGGCGCCGAGGTCGAGCACGCGCGGGCCGGGCGCGGGCTCCAGCGCCCAACGCACCGCGGCCTGCGCGTAGTCCGGACGGTGCTCGGCGTATGCAACCGCCGCCGCGCCGAACGACGAGGCGTGAAGCAGCCGTTCATCCTTGTCCACGCGGCTACGCTATCGGCGCTGCCGGCTGTCGGCTACCCCTCATAACTTCGGCGACGGCCATCCGATAGCGCGCCACCAGCTCGCGTTCATTAGGAAAGAGGTTTCGTGAGCGACGACGAGAAGTCCCGCCTCGGCGAGTTCAGCGCACGGCTGGAGAGCGACGACATCGATGTCGTCCGGGGGGCTCTGGACGACTACCAGTCGGCACAGGCGGACACCAGGTGGGGCGTGGACAACCCCTACTGGCCGCTGGACAACGAAGTGCTCTTCGCCGCCCGAGACCTCCTCGGGCAACCTCCGTCCGGCTACAGCCACGCGAGCGCTCTCACCGTGATGTGGCATCTCGCCGAGGAGGAGGACGCGGACTTGATCGCCGACGCCCTCGAAGGCGCCCCGGACGCCGGGGTGCGGGAGATGGCGCTTGCGGCGGCCGGCACCGCCCTCGCGGAAGGCGAGGAACCGAACCGGCGGCTGCTGGCCCTGATCACCGCCATGGTGCTGGACGAGGGCCTCGATGTGCAGGATCGCAAGGACGCCATGCGCGCCTTGGACGATCTCGATCTCCCGGAGGTCGAGGACCTCCTCGTCCGTGTCAGTGAGTCGTCCGAACTGGAACTCCAGGTGTACGCGGCGGGTTGTCTCGCGACGCCCCTACGGCTCCGCGTCCACCGCGACCGCGTCAGGCAGCTCGCAAAGTCCTGGCCGGAGGACGCCGGTTGGGAGGCCGAGCACATTCGTCGCGAAGCGCTCGAGGGCTTCCACAGCACCTACTGGAAAGACACCGAGCCGGACCATCCGGTACTCCGGAAGGCCCATGACGAGTTGAGGTTCCCGCTCGGCGACGAGGGATGCCTGCAAGCATTCGCCACCCTGCTCCGTAGCGAGGACCCGGTCGCCGTGGGCATCGCGCTCGACCATTACGAGTCCTCGGAGGGGCTGCGTCACGTCCTTGAGGACGAGGAACGTGTCGATGCCTACCTGCCCGAGGTGCTGGCCCGCGCTCGTGAGGTGCTCCGGCGGCCGATGTCCCCCGCCGAGGTGAGCGCCCTGAACATGATCGGGAAGCGGCACGCCGAGCCCGGCGACGCCGAACTCCTGCTGGACGTTCTCGCCCGCACGGACTCGGACGCGGTGCGCAGCAAGGCCATCTGGATGGCCTACGGCGTGCTCGACGAGGCCGAGGTGAAGGACGAGAGGCTTGTCGCCGCCCTGGGGGACCTGATCTTCGACCCGTCCGTCGGCTTCTACATCACGAAGGAGACGGCGATCCGCGTCCTGGCCGACAGCCTCGGCGCCGACGCGGACGACGTTCTGCTCCGGGCGCTCCGCGAGGGTGAGCCGAAGGTGCAGGCCCACGTGTCCTATTACCTGGTCCGGACGGGAGGCCTGGATCGGCACCGCGCCGTCCTGGAGGAGGTCGCCGAGAGCTGGGACGACCGGCCGCCCCAGCACCCCTGGGGCCGGAACCCCATCGAGCTGATCTTCGGCAAGCCGCACAGCGTCCACTGGGAAGGACACCGACTGGCGGACCCGGACCTGTATCGCGCCCACAAAAGGCTGAGGGCTCCCACGGTGGACGAGTCGTATCATCAGGCGCTTCGCACGCTGCTCGAAAGCGACGACCAGGCGGCCGTGGGCATCGCCCTCGACCACTGGTGGAGCCCCGACGGCGCCGTGAAGCGGGGCGGCGAGGAAGCACGTGAACCGGAGAGGGCACTCGTCCTGGACCACATCCGGGAGATGCTGCGGCAGCCTCCCTCACCGGCCGAGCTCAGCCCCACGTACGGGCCCGAGGCCAAGCACCTCACCGCACTGTCGGCGCTGGACGTCGTGGCAGCGGAGGAACCGTCCCTGGTGGCCGAGGTCGTGGAGGCCGCCGCGAGCGATCACGTTCGCGAGCGGGCCCTCGATGCGGTGGCAGCGGTGTTCGGGGACGCGGAGGAGGCCGACCGACGGCTCGTCGAGGCGCTTGGGAATGTCGCCTGTGACGAGAACGTGCCGTTGAACGACCGCCTCAGGGCACTGGAACTGCTGGACGAGTCTCCGGGGACCAACTCCGTGGACGCGCTCGTCCGGGCGACGCGCTGCCCCGAGGTGGAGGTTCAAGCCGCTGCGGCATGGGGGCTGATGTGGGAAGAGATCATCGAGGACCATCGCGCCATGCTTGCGGAACTGAGCGCGAACTGGCCCGTGGAGGACGCCCCGTGGGAGGTCACGCGGGCGCGGAACACGCTCGACGCCGCCAAGGAGTGAGGCGGGCCGCGCGCGGTGCGGGTGACGCCGACATGTTCGGCGCCGCCGTCACCCGCCGGCGAAGCGGGGCATCCGAACGGACACCGGCTCAACAGATGCGCGGCAACTGCTCCCCCATCGGCAGGTCCACGACTCGCGTACCGCCCAGACCGGTGCGGGCCACCACCATGCCCGGATGGGCCTCCACGCACTGCCCGATCACGGCGGCCCCGGCGCCCAGCGGGTGTGCGCGCATCGCGGCCAGGACCGCGTCGGCATGCTCTTTGCCGACGAAGGCCACCAACTTGCCCTCGTTCGCGACATACATCGGGTCCAGACCGAGGATCGCGCACGCGTTGGCCACCTGGTCGGGGATCGGAACGGCGCGCTCCTCGACGACCACGCCGACACCGGCCGCCACGGCGATCTCGTTGAGCGCCGCCGCGAGTCCGCCCCGGGTGGGGTCGCGCAGTACGTGCAGGTCGGGCGTCACCGCGAGCATCGCCTCGACGAGCCCGCCCAGCGCGGCGCAGTCGCTCTCGATCTCGACACCGAACTCGAGGCCCTCGCGCATGCTCATGACGGCCACGCCGTGCACTCCGATATCGCCGCTGACGATCACCACGTCGCCCGGCGTCGCCCGCTGCGGTCGCAGATCCACACCGGCCGGGATCAGACCGATTCCGGCCGTATTGATGTAGATGCCGTCCCCGTGGCCGGTCTCGACGACCTTCGTGTCGCCGGTCACCACCTCGACACCCGCAGCGCGAGCCGCGTCCCCGAGTGCCTGGGCCACCCGAGCGACCACGGACATCTCCACGCCTTCTTCGAGGATGAACCCGCAGGACAGGTATGCCGCCCGCGCACCGCTCATGGCGAGGTCGTTGACGGTGCCGTTGACCGCGAGGTCCCCGATGCTGCCGCCGGGGAAGAACAGCGGGCGGACGACGAACGAATCGGTCGAGAAGGCCAGCCGGGCGCCACCGAGCGTGACGGCGGCCGAGTCGCCGAGCGTGGCCAGGGTTCGGCCGCCGAAAGCCGGGGCGAAGATGTGCTCCACGAGCTCGGCCGACATCGCCCCACCGCCGCCGTGCCCGAGCACGATCCTCCGGTGATCGCGCAGCGGGACGGGGCAACTCCAGTCGGCGAAGTCCGGCGTGGGACGCGAATCGGGCACTGCGTCGCGGACCGGGTCGATCGTGAGGTCAGACAACGGAACTCGCTTTCCGGGGTGCGGTCGTAGCGTCGAGCCGGCGGTAGAGGTAATAGGCGGCGCAGGCGCCCTCGCTGGAGACCATGGTGGCGCCGAGCGGATTGCGCGGGGTGCACGTGGTGCCGAACGCCTCGCACTGGTTCGGCTTCAGCAGGCCCTGCAACACCTCGCCGCTTCGACACGCGGAGGGTTCGCGCGTGGTGATGTCGGTGACCTCGAAGCGATACTCGGCGTCGTGATCGCGGTAGCGCGGTGAGAGCCGCCACCCGCTCGCGGGAATGACGCCGATACCGCGCCACGCACGATCGGTCACCTCGAAAACGTCGTCCAACATCGCCTTGGCCGTCGGGTTGCCCTCGGCGCGAACCGCCCGGGGATACGCGTTCTCGACCGTGTACTCGCCGCGCTCCAGTTGGCCGACCGTGCGGCGGATGCCCTCCAGGATGTCCAGCGGCTCGAATCCCGTGACCACGATGGGTACCTTGTAGCGCTCGGCCAGTTCGGGATATTCGTCGACGCCCATGACGCTGCACACGTGACCGGCGGCGAGGAAACCCTGCACCCGGCAGTCCGGCGAGCGCATGATGGCCTCGATGGCCGGGGGCACCCGGACATGCGAGACCAGCAGACTGAAGTTTCGGATCCCGAGCTTCTTCGCCTGATGGACCGCCATCGCGTTCGGCGGGGCGGTGGTCTCGAAGCCGATGCCGAAGAACACCACCTCGCGCCCGGGGTTCTCCCGCGCGATCCGCAGCGCGTCGAGCGGCGAATACACCACACGCACGTCGCCGCCCTCGCCGCGGACGCGAAACAGGTCGCGGTCGGTGCCGGGCACCCGCAGCATGTCCCCGAAAGAGCAGAAGATCACCTCGGGGCGCGACGCGATCTCCAACGCCTTGTCGATCACCTCCAGCGGGGTCACACAGACGGGGCAGCCGGGACCGTGAATCAACTCGACCTCGGGCGGCAGGAGTTGGTCGATCCCGTGCCGGATGATCGTGTGTGTCTGCCCGCCGCACACCTCCATGAGCGCCCACGGCCGGGTCACGGTGGCGCGGATGTCCTCAAGGAGTCGTCGGGCCGTCTCCGGGTTGCGGAACTCCTCCAGATACTTCACTTCGCGGCCTCCATCGGCGTGTCGCCGGCCATCGTCCCGGGCGCGCCGGGCGCACCCCCGACCCCGGGCGCACCCCCCGCCCCGGGCGCACCCCCGAGCGCCTCCCACGGGTCGCCGAACTCCTCTTGCAACAGCCCGAGTTCGTCGAACAGCGCGAGGGTCTTGCGGGCCGACTCCTCATCCAGTCGTTGCAGCGCGAAACCCACGTGCACGATGGCGTACTCGCCCACGCGCAGGTCCGGCAGGTACTCCAGGCACACGTCCTTGATCACGCCGCCGAAGTCGACGACGGCCATCCGGGTACCGTCTCGTTCCTCGATCCGCATCACTTTTCCGGGTACCGCCAGGCACATCGGATTCTCCTCGTTCGGTGACCGCTCGGATCCGTCGTCTCCCGCACTCAGCCGACGGGGTCGCGGCCCGGGTGTGGGACGCGCGCGGCCACCATCAATTGGCCGAGCGCGAGACCTCCGTCGTTCGGCGGGACGCGCCGGTGCCGCAGTACCGTGAATCCCGCCTCGCGCAATTCCCGCGCGCAGGCCGACGACAGCAGCGCGTTGGCGAAAACGCCGCCCGTCAACGCGACCGTCTGCTCCGCGTACAGTTCGCGCGCACGCACGCACACGTCGACGACGAGCCGAACCAGCGCGCCGTGGAATGCGGCGGCGAGCGCCTCCGGTGTGGTCCCCGCGCGCAGATCCGCCACGGCGGCCTCGAGGAGCGGGCCCGGCTCCGCGACCAACATCGCCCCCTCCGCCCGCGCGTCGGCCGATCGCAGCCCGAACGCGTAGCGGGGGAAAGGGTGCCCCGCGTCGTGCCGGGTCGCGGCGGCCTCGAGTTCGAGCGCCGCCTGCGCCTCGTAGCCGGCTCGGTGACACACACCGATCAGCGACGAATACGCGTCGAAGAGTCGCCCCATGCTCGACGTCGGGACACAGTTGAGGTCGCGTTCGAGCTGACGCGCGAGCAATCGGCGCTCGTCCGACGGGCAGGCGACCACGCACGGCAGGTCCTTCGCCCACGGGATACCCGCGTCGTACAAGTGGGCCAGTGCCATCCGGTAAGGGCGCGCCACCGCCGCGTCGCCACCGGCCAGCGGTACCTGGCCAAGACGCGCGAAGCGCCGGTAACCGTCGTAGTCGGCCAACAGGAACTCGCCGCCCCACACCGTGCCGTCGTCGCCGTAGCCGGTGCCGTCGAACGCCACCCCGATCACCGGCCTGCCGCCGTCCAGTCCGTGTTCGGCCATGACCGCGGCGATGTGCGCGTGGTGGTGCTGTACCCGCAGAAGCGGCCGCCCCGCCGCGCCGTTCCGCGCCCAGGAGGCCGAGCGGTAGCCGGGATGGCGATCCGCGACGAGCACCTCGGGCCGCACGCCCGTAATCGTCTCCATGTGCTCCACCGCCTTGCCGAACGCGTCCAGCGTGGCCAAGTCGTCCATGTCGCCGATGTGCCCGGACAACCAGGCGTGTCGGCCCTCGGCCACGGCGAACGTGTTCTTGAGATCTCCGCCCACCGCCAACACCGCCCGAACCGGCACCGGCAGCGGAATGGGCAGCGGCGCGTACCCGCGGGAGCGACGCAGCGGCACGGGTTCGCCGTCGAGCACGCGTACGACGGAGTCGTCACACGGCACCCGGATCGGCCGGTCGTGCGCCAGCCACGCGTCGGCCAGTCCGGCCAGCCGCGTCAACGCCTCCTCGTCGTCGATGGCGATGGGTTCGCCGGCCACGTTCCCACTCGTCATCACGAGCAGGCGTGGGCCGGGCGGATCACCCGGGAGCCCGAAGAGGAGGTGGTGCAGCGGTGTGTACGGGAGCATGACGCCGAGGTCCGGAGCACCCGGGGCGACGGTGTCGGCCGGCGTGCAAACACCGCGGCGGCGCAGCAGGACGATCGGTCGCGCGGGATCGGTCAACAGTGCGCGTTCCCGCGGGCCGACCCGGGCGTGCGGTTCGATGTCGGCAAGCGACCGCGCCATCAGCGCGAACGGCTTGTCGCCTCGGGCCTTGCGGCGACGCAGGCGCGCCACGGCGGCCGCGTCGGCGGCGTCACACGCGAGGTGGTATCCGCCGATGCCCTTGACCGCCAGGACCGCCCCGTCGGCCAGCATCCGACGGGCCACCGCGACGGCGTCCGGACCGGTGGCGCGCACGCCGTCCCCGGGGACGATCACAGCGAGTCGGGGGCCGCACGCGTGGCAGGCGATGGGCTGGGCGTGAAAACGCCGGTCGGCCGGGTCGGCGTACTCGCGAGCGCAGTCCGGGCACATCGGGAAGCGGGCCATGGTCGTGCCCGCGCGGTCGTAGGGCAGGGCGGTGACGATGGTGAAGCGCGGGCCGCAGTTGGTGCACGTGATGAAGGGATGGCGGTAGCGACGATTCGCGGGGTCGGCGAGCTCCGTGAGGCAGTCCGCGCAGGTGGCCACGTCCGGTGGGATGAGCGTGCGACCACCGCCCTGGCGGGAGGCCACGATGGCGAATCCGGTGCCCCCGACGCTCGTCATGCCCTCGTGCGCCACGGACTGCACGTCGGCCAGTGGCGGTGCTTCGGTACCGACTCGCCGACAGAAGTCCGCGACCGCGTCCGGGTGTCCCTCGACCTCCGCGAGCACCCCCGCGCCGGTGTTCGTGACGTGGCCGGTGAGCCCGAGCTCGGTGGCGAGCGTGAAGACGAACGGCCGAAAGCCCACTCCCTGGACGAGGCCGCGCACGGCGACCCGACATCGCCGAGTCGTGGCGATATCGGGGGATGTCGTCAAGGCGTCTCCCCGGACAAGGCGTGGACATGCGCGGGGCCGTGGTCGTGGCCGTCGTGGCCGTCGTGGCCGTGGCCGTGGCCGTGGCTGTGCCCTCCGTGGGAGTGCTGTCGTGACATCACCGGCTGATGCGTGCTCCCACCCCCCAGAACGTCGACCGCCCGATCAAGGAGCGTGCCCGCCCCCAGGCCGCTCCGGGCGGATGTGAGCACGACCTCCACGCCGGGGTTGACCTGTTCGACATTGGCCCGAAAGGCGGCCTCGTCGAACTCCACGGCCTCGGCGATGTCGACCTTGGTGACTACGACCAGGTTCGCGAGCCCGAACGCGGTGGGGTACTTCAGCGGCTTGTCCTCGCCTTCGGTGACCGAGGCCAACACGACCCGCAGGGCTTCCCCGAGATCGTAGGAGGCGGGACAGACCAGATTTCCGACGTTCTCCACGAAAAGCAGCCGAGTGCCGTCGGGCAGCCAGCCGGCCAGGTGTCGCCGAAGCATCGACGCCTCCAGATGGCACAGCCCATCGGTGAGGATCTGTTTGACCGGCACACCGGCGCGGGCCAGCCGCGTCGCGTCGTTCTCGGTGGCCAGGTCGGCAGTCAACGCGGCGACCGGCAGGCCGCGTTGCCGGGCGAGGCCCAGCTCCGCCTCCAGGAGGGCGGTCTTCCCACTCCCGGGACTGGACAGCAGGTTGACGGCGACGGTGCCACGCTCGGCCAGCTCGGCCCGCAGGTCCCGCGCGCCCTCGTCGTTCCTGGCGAGCACGGCCTGCCGAAGATCGACGACTCGGCACATGGGTTCAGCCTTCCTGGTGGGCGCGAGCACGGGAGGGGGCGGGCGGGTCGGCGTGGGCGTCGGCCCCTCGGTGACCGTCGGCGCACGCCGAACCGTCGGCCCAACGAACGTCGAGGATGCGCAACTCGCGTCCGGCGAGCAGGTCGACGCCCGCGCCGCGGCCGCACCGGGAGCAGCACAGATCGGGCGGCATGCCTACGGCCCACTCCGTGGCGCACGGGATACATCGCGCACGGGCCGGCACCGGCTCGACGATCAGCTCCGCGCCCTCCGACACCGTGCCGGCGCACGCCAACTCGAAGCAGAAGGCCAGGGCTTCGGGAACGACACCGGCGAGTTCGCCGACTTGGAGCCGGACGGTCAGGACGGCATGCGCGCCGCCCGCCCGGGCCCTCGACTCGATCTGATCGACGACGGCCGCCGCGATCGACATCTCGTGCATGGGCCTCCTGACCGCGCGTGGTCGCCGCATCGGACACGTACATCCGCCCGGCGGGTCCGTCCGGCTCCATTACAGGCCGTGGTGACCGCGCAGGCGGGTCGCCGCGCCGTCACCACGTGTCGGTCTACCTCGTTCGCCGCAGTGCCCGGTCACCGTTCGCCGTCGGCGGTCACATCCGGCGGATGCGCAGGTAGCGCTCGATGTCCGGCAGGCTTTGCACGGTGAGGACGGCCAGACCGGCAAGGGCGACTGCGCCCAGGCCGCGGATCAGGATGTTTCGCACGCTGAAGCCTCTTTCTTCTCATCGGGCCTTGTGTCTTCTGTGTCTTCACCGGTTTCGGACGCACCGGCTGCCGGCGAGGCATCGTCCCGGGTCGGGTTCGACGCCACTTGGGGCACCGCGTCGTGGGCTTCGTCGGGTGACGAGCCGCGGGTCTCGCTGTGCAGCACCCGCAGGATCAGGTCGACCGCCTCGTCGACGGCCTCGGCCACGGGTGGGCTGAGCCCGATGCCCTCGTCGAGCGAGGCCGGTTCGCAGCCGACCACCAGTACCCGTCGCGGTGGGGTGCCACCGGTGCCCGCGCTCAGCGTGCCGAGCAGGGCCAGCACGGCGTCCGGCCCCATGCGGTGACCGTCGAGTAGGGCGGATCCGGGCTCGACCGCTCCCGGTGTCGCCGCCTCGATCAGGTACACGGTCCCCGGCTCGCCGCCGCGCGCGGTGGCGTCCACCAATACCAACGTCCGGTAGCCCTCCAGAAGTTGGTAGGCCAGGTGGACACCGCGTACACCGAAGTCCACCACCTCGACGCGGGCGGGCAGTGTGTGGCCCGCGAGCCGGCGGACGGTCTCCACCCCGAATCCGTCGTCCCCCAGGAAGATGTTGCCGACGCCGGCGACCAGTACGTGACCGGCGCCGCCGCCCTGTCCTCCGGCGCTCACATCTCCTCCAGGGGAGTGATCTCGTCGGGCTGGAAGTACAGGAACCGGCCCTGTTCGCGGCGCAGGTCCGCGCCGGGATCGCCGTCCACGGTGACCGCCAGGTGCACGAGACCGTCGACGTCGTGCAACACCGCCTCGACTCGGGCGGCCCGCCCGTGGAGGAACAGGTCCTGGGCGTCGGTGCGGCGCGGGCCGGGTTTGAGCAGGACACGGCTGCCCGCGCCGAGCGATCGGCCCTCGACCACGACCCGGTCGCGGGCCGGGTCGAAACCGGCGTCGCTCGCCGGATCCCACCACGGTGTGTCGGGCGGTGCCGGGGTCAGGCCGGCCGCGACCGCCATCGCGGCCGGTTCGGCGTCCGGGCGCAGCGTCCGGACCGCGCCGTGCAGGCGCTCCCATACCTCCGGCGGAAGCGAGTCCGCCAGGTCGATCACGGCGCCGGCCCGGGCATCGGTACCCCGGGCCTCGCGCTTTTCCTCGTCGGTGAGGGCCGCGGTACGCAGGGCCAGGATCTCGTCGATCTCCGTGCCGTCGTACAGCGCGCCCGGGCTCTCGGGAGCCACCATCGGATGGTCTTCCAGAATGATCGGGGAGGAGAGCACGACGTCGGTGCGACCCGATTCCCCGGCGAGCACGGGCCACGTGTGCAGGTTGCGGCAGCTCGCGACGGCGCCCTTGGCCCACTCGGGCGGATCCGTCATCGACACGAACGCCCCGCCGTCGAGGCCGAGCAGCACGTGTGCCGAGATCAGCGAGTGCGCCAGGGCGGTGTCCCGGTCCGCGCCCGGAGGCGGCTCCCAGTCGCTGGTGTTCTCCACCTCGACGATGAGCCGGGCACACGCGTACGGTCCGGGGACCTCGCCGGACCGAACCCGGACGACGCCCTCGACGCGCCGCCGCGTGCGCACCAGGCGGCCGACCACCCGATCGTCCTGGCATACCGGTTCGATCTCCCGGCGCACGTCGCGGGAGAACGGAAACACGACGCCGTCACCCGCCAACGCGTCGACGGGAACCACGAGTTCGACGCGCTCCTCGATACCCTCGTCCCAGGGAACCAGTACCCGCTCCGGCAGGGCGAGCGTGTCGACCGGCTCGAACACGTCCTCCCCCAGGGCTTGTTCCACCAGGCGTCGCTCCACGTGCAGGAAACGCACCTCGACCGAGAGGGACGCCCCGCGGCGCGGCTCCATCAGGCATTCGGTGCGTTGGGAACAGTGCTCGGCGCTGTCGGTGCCCCAGGAGGGCGGGACGAGCACGCCGAACTGCCACCGCATTCTGTTCTTGGCGGCCGACGCCCGGTACGGGTAGAGGACGTAGCCCTCGAACAGGACGGCGTCGGCGATCTGGCGGGCCGCGGCGAACCGGGACTCCACCGCCGGGGTGAAGGTGGTCGTGGTCATCGGGGCGTCCCCTCGGCGGTGAGGCGGCTCGAGGCGCGAACCGAGGGTGTCGGCGCGGGCGCCGCCGTGTCGAGCAGCGCCCGCACGGTCGCCTCCCAGGAGGCGAGCCCGTGCCGCGTGCGGAAGGCGAGCAGGTCGTCCATGCTGTCGCGGGGCAACCGGATCCACCCGCAGCCCGGGAAGTGCTGCTCGATCATCTCCTGCCACACGGTGACGGGCATGCGGACGTTCGCCTCCCGGTCCCACGGCACCGGCTCGACACGGAAACCGCCGGCGCCGGCGAAGAGCGTCCCGGAGAACAGCAGCAGGAGGGGCACCTCTCCGCTGCGCAGCGCGTGGAAGTAGCGGCCGGTGGCGATGTCCATGTCGTAGGTGCAGGGGACGGGCATGTCCACCTCGGTCGTCCCGGTGAAGCCGGGAACGGTGATCGACACCTGCGCGAACTGCATCGGGTTCATGCTGTCGGCCCAGCGCGAACGCTCGCCGAACAGGACGTCGAGCCGGTCGGCCTCGGGCGTGTCGTATCGGCGCCGGGCCGGCTCGATGCGCAGTTGACAGCGCAGCGCGAGGGCGTGCACGCGGGCGTCGTCGGCGGCGGTGATCCGGAGCCGAAACACCAGTGTCGGGCCCGCCGCGTATCGGTCGGCGCGCACGTCGACGCACGCGAAACTCAGCTCGGTCACGGCCGTTCGTCCTTTCGCGGGGTACGGGCCCGCTCCCTGACGTGGGCGAAGAACGCCTCGAGGTCGGCGCGGGCCTCGGCCCCGCCGTCGAAGCCCTGCCAGTGCAGGCGCATCCGGCCGACCAGTTCGTAGCAGATGTCGATCGGCACGAGGAAACACTCGGTGCCCTCCGCCGAGCGGTGTACCAAGAGGGCTTCGATATCGGCCCTGAGCGAGGCCGCGAGGTGGCTTTCGCCCAGTGCCTCCTGCCACGTTCGAGGATCCAGCTCACTCTCGGTCGCGCCTGCGGGGCTGGGGTACAGCGCGACCAGGCGATCGAGTGCGGCGTTGCGAAAGAAGAACGCGGTGCCGACCGGGATCTGCAGTGTTTCCCACACGCCGTCGTCGAGACAGTGGTCGGGATCGGCCAGGTAGCGATCGGGCACGGTGCGAAACCGGCCCCCGGCGGCGCCGGGTCGATCGAACAACATCGCGCAGCCCTGGCAGGCGCAGGCCAGGACGCGAACCTCGGTGTCCACGAGGTGGCGGTGGCCTTCCGCCAGTGCCTGTCCACAGAGTTCGCACCGCTCGCTCCGTGGGGGCGCGGGTTCCCGAAATCTGCGCAGCCCGGTCGTCGCGAGCCGCTCGGGCGCGGTGTGCATCGCGGTCACCGGGTGCCCTCCCGAGCGAGTTCGGGCGGCCGTGCGCCGATCTGCAACAGCGTCGGCTCGGGCGCGCGCGGCTCGGGTTTCTCGAGTTCGAGGGACGCCACCTCGGGGGCGAAGCACCCCAGTGCCGCCTCGATGCTCTCCCTGGCCGCGTTCTCGGTGCTCGCGCACCCGCACCCTCCACCGCCGTCGGCCAGGCGCAGCCGAAGGGTTCCGGCGTCGGGGTCGAAGGCGACGACCTCGGCCGGATGCGCCGTGACGGCCTTGAGCGCCCGCTCGATGCGGGTGTCGACGTCGTGCGGATGCAGGTCGTGCAACACCAGCAAACCGGTCACCAGCTCGTCGTCCAAGGCCGCCCGAAGGTCACCGCCGGACGCGTCGAGCAGTCCCGTCAGCCGGGCGAGGCCGGCACCGTAGAACTCCATCAGGACCCGCACCAGCTCTTCGGCGGCCGCGCATGCCGCCTGGTCACCGCTCTCCGCGAGGCGCTCGAGGACCTCCTCGACCCTGCGGCCGGTCTGCTCGGCGTTCATCCGCCGAAACCGCTCAGTCCGGTGGGCACGTGCATCTGACGCAACGTCTTGCCGCCGCCGACGTACATGTGCACACCGCAGGGCAGACACGGGTCGAAGCTGCGCACGGCCCGCATGATGTCGATGCCCTTGAAGTTCTCCGGGCTGTTCTCCTCGAAGATCGGCGTGTTCTGTACCGCGTCCTCGTAGGGTCCGGGTGTGCCGAAGCTGTCCCGTACGCTGGCGTTCCACGGCGTGGGTGGGTACGGGTGGTAGTTGGCGATCTTGCCGTCCCGGATCACCATGTGGTGCGAGAGCACACCGCGTACCGCCTCGGTGAAACCGACCCCGACGGCCTCGTTCGGAACCTCGAACTTCTCCCACGTCTGTGTGCGTCCCGCGCGGGCCTCCTCGAGGCCCTTCTCCGCGAAGTGCAGGGCGACGCCGGCGGCGTACGCCTGGAAGTACGTGCGGGCCCGGTTGCGTTCGAGGGTGTTGCTCCACTGCGGAATCCGCCACTCGAACGTGGTCTCGGGCTTGGTCATCGTGCGCGGAAGGTTGATCTGCACGCTGTGGCCGGTGGACTTGACGTAGCCGCAGTCGACGAGGCCGTTCAGGGCGGTGGACCACAGGCGGGCGAGCGGGCCGCCTCCGGTGTCCAGCGCCAGATAGTCCTTGCCGTCGAACCAGCGCGGTGACATCACCCAGCTGTAGTTGCCCTCGAAGTCCCGCTTCTGCGGATCCGGGATGGTGTGCTGGTTCCACGGGTGCCGGGCGTCGACGGGATTGCCGAGCGGGTCGTGGGTGACGAACTGCTCCTGCCCTTCCCAGTCCTTGTAGTAGGAGCTGCCGAGCAGGATCCGGATGCCCAGATTGATCTCGGTGAGGTCGTTGGTGATCAGTTTGCCGTCCACGATGATGCCGGGGCTGACGAACATCCGACGGCCCCAGTCCGTCATGTTGCGATAGGTGAAATCGCAGTGGTCCGGGTCGTTGAGCGCACCCCAACAGCCGAGCATGATGCGGCGCCTGCCGTTCTCCTCGTACCCGGGCAGCGCCTGGTAGAAGAAGTCGAACAGGTCGTCGTGCAGCGGCACCACGCGCTTCATGAACTCGACGTAGCGCATCAGCCGGGTGAGGTAGTCCGTGAACAGTTGCACGCTGGCGATGGTGCCCACGCCGCCCGGGTAGAGCGTGGAGGGGTGTACGTGACGCCCCTCCATCAGACAGAACATCTCCCGCGTGTACCGGCTGACCTGCAGGGCCTCGCGGTAGAACTCACCCTCGATGGGGTTGAGTGCGCGCATGATGTCCGCGATGGTGCGGTAACCGTGGTCGCCGGCATGCGGCGCCTCGGTACGCTCGGCCATCTCCAGCACGCCGGGATTGGTCTCGCGAACCATCTTCTCGCAGTAGTCGACCCCGACCAGGTTCTCCTGGAAGATGTTGTGGTCGAACATGTACTCGGCGGCCTCGCCGAGGTTGATGATCCACTCGGCCATGTGCGGCGGCTTGACGCCGTAGGCCATGTTCTGCGCGTAGACCGAACACGTCGCGTGGTTGTCCCCACAGATGCCGCAGATTCGGCTGGTGATGAAGTGCGAGTCGCGCGGATCCTTGCCGCGCATGAAGACGCTGTAGCCGCGGAAGACCGACGATGTGCTGTAGCACTCGGCGACCCGCTTCTGTTTGAAGTCGATCTTCGTGTGGATCCCCAGGCTGCCCACGATCCGGGTGATCGGATCCCAGGACATCTCCACCAGGCCGTCGCCGGACGATTTCGTCTTCGTTGCCATCGTGTCTGTCGTGCCCTTCTTCAAGCGAGGACGTCGGCGGGCCAGGAGTGGCCGCCGCGCGGTCGTGAGCGTTGGACGATCACCAGGGCGGTCGATAGCCCGTCGTCAGCTCGCGGCGGGTGTGGCGCCACTTGGGTTCCTTGTCGACGGCCTTGGCCGTCATGGCGCGGAGCTTGCGGATCACCACGCCGTACGCGGTGCTGGCGGAACTGGAGACCTTGGCGCCGGGAGGTTCGTCCATGAACGGCATGAACTTGTCGGGGAAGCCCGGCATGGTGCAGGCGATGCAGATTCCGCCGACGTTCGGGCATCCGCCGATGCCGTTCATCCAGCCGCGCTTGGGGACGTTGCACTTGACCACGGGTCCCCAACAGCCGAGCTTGACCAGGCACTTCGGCGAGTCGTAGCTCAAGGCGAACTGGCCCTGCTCGTAGTAGCCCGCCCGGTCGCAGCCCTCGTGCACGGTGGCGCCGAACAGCCATGTCGGGCGCAGCCGGTCGTCCAAGGGGATCATCGGTGCGGATCCGGCAAGCTGGTAGAGAAGGTAGGTCAGGGTTTCCGAGAAGTTGTCGGGCTGGATGGGGCACCCGGGCACGCACACGATCGGCAGGCCCGCCTTGGACTTCCAGTCCCACCCGAGGTAGTCGGGCACACCCATGGCGCCGGTGGGGTTGCCGGCCATGGCGTGGATGCCGCCGTAGGTCGCGCACGTGCCGATCGCGACGACCGCGGTGGCCTTGGGCGTCAGCCGGTCGAGCCATTCGCTCGTGGTGATGGGTTGACCGGTCTCGGGGTTGTCGCCGAAGCCACACCAGTAGCCCTCGGCCTTGATCGATTCGTTCGGGATCGAGCCCTCGACGACCAACACGAACGGATCGAGCTCGCCGCGCTCGGCCTTGAAGAACCACTCGATGAAGTTGTCCGCGCCCTGCACCGGGCCGCACTCGAAGTCGATCAGCGGCCAATGGACGGCGATCTTGGGCAAGCCCGGCAGTGTGCCGGTGACGATGTCCTCGATGCTCGGCTGCATCGCGGCGGTCAACGCCACGGAGTCGCCGTCACAACTCAGGCCGGCGTTGATCCACAGAATATGAACCAGCGGTTCCTCGTCCGGAGGTGGCTGCCCGGCGGGCCCTGCGGCGGTATCGGCGTTCATCGATGCGGCATCCATGCGAATGCCTCCTCAAAAGATGGAAGACTCCGACAAAACGGACCTTGTTCTTCATAGCAGGAACCGGGTCGGATGGGCTTGCGGACTGGGCCGAACAGGTGTGCCGCGGACCGGGTCCGAACCGCTCCTCGGTTGGGTCGGCGGCCGGTGGGTCGGCGGCCGGTGGGTCGCGGTCGCTCCGGGCCGCGGCCGAGTCGGCCACGCGCGTCAGTCGGGAATCGCGGCCGTACCGGACGCCTCGGTCGCGAGGTGCGGCGGTGTACACGGGGCGGGCCCCTTGCGTACGAAGGCGGAGCGCCGCGCGTGGTACGACTCGCCGGGTGCGAAGAAGTTGCGATGCATGGCGGCCAGTTCCTCCGCCCGGTAGTCGGCCAGCGGCTTGGTGGCCTCGTCGCGCTCGCGGATCGCCTTCTTGGTCCCGATCCGGTTCTGCACGTGCGGGTTCGACGCGGTGAGCCGGGCCAGCCGGGCGACCTCGCCCGCGAAGGACTGCGGTCCGACCGCGACGACCCGGTCCACCAGACCCAGCCGATGGGCGGTGGCCGTGGTCACCGGAAGAGCCTGTCGGGTGAGGCGTTCGGCGACGGTCGCTCCGACGCGGCGCGGCAGCGTGTACGTCCAGTACTCCGAGCCGTACAGACCCATCAGACGGTAGTGCGGGTTGAGCAGTGCGCCGTGGCGGCACCAGACTTCGTCGGTGGCCAGGGCCAGCATGACGCCGCCGGCGGCCGCGTTGCCCGCGACGGCCGCGATGGTCAGGCGGTCGGTGGTGGTCAGGATCGCCTCCACGAGATCATCCATCGCATCGATGTTCGCCCAGGACTCGGCGGCCGGATCGGGCGCCGCCTCGATCACGTTGAGGTGGATGCCGTTGGAGAAGAAGTCCCGGCCGCCACCGAGCACCAGGACCGAGGTCGGCCGGGAACACGCGTGCCGGTAGGCGTCGAGGAGTCGCCGGCAGTGGGCCGTGCTCATCGCACCGCCCGGGAAGCCGAATTCCAGGAAACCGACCGGGCCGTCCTCGCGGTAGCGGATGTCGCTCCAGGTGCGGCGGCCCTCGGGCAGCACGAGCGGGGCGGGCACCTCGGGCAGCGGGGGAAGCCCGGCGCCCAGAGCCATGGTCGCCGGCAGCTTGAAGGTCGGCGGACCGCCCGCACGGCGTCGGGGTCGCAACTCCGGAATCCACACCGCGCCGTCGGTCGTCGCCCGGCACAGCGCTCCGGCGCGGGTGGCGATCGGCGCACCGGGACTGCCGCGCAACTCGTCCTCGGCGTGGCCACCGTGGAGAAACCACTCGCCGCCGAGGAAATCGTCCAGGACACCGGGCTGGGAGTCGCCCGCCCGCAGCTTGCGCAACACGGTGTCGGTCGAATCCGTCGACCAGTCGATGCGGCGCACGACTTGGCGGTGATACGGCCTGGTGTGATCGTCGATGTCCCAGCCGGGCCCATGCTGAGGGCGCGGAATATGGGTCCCCGACGCGAATCGCCGCACGGCGAGGAGCACGGCTTCGAGGGCGGCGTCGGAAACCTCGTTGCGGTAGAAGTCGCTCTTGCCGATCGCCGGTGGCAGGGGACAGTCGACCGAGGCCCACACGTCGCCGCCGTCCATGACGTCGTCGGCTTGGAGAACGGTCACGCCCCACCGGGTGTTGCCCTCGTGGATCGCCCAGTCCAAGGACGAGGGGCCTCGGTCGCCGAGCGGTCCGGGGTGCAGGACGAGGCAGGTGTACGCCGACCAGATGTCCCGGGGAATCACGCTCTTGAGCATCGGGGCCACGATCAGGTCGGGCGCGTGCCGGCTCGCGGCCTCCCGAAGCAGGTCGTCGTCGACGCCCGCGCATACCGCCACCGTGTGGCCGCGGTCGCCCAGTTCGGCGAAAACACGCTGGGTCAGACTGTTGAACACGCTCGCGACGAGCAAAATCCGCATGCCATCCTCCGGGCCGCCACCCAGCGGCGAGAGCCGCGAGACCCGACCGGAATCGATCCTCGCCCCATATGCGACCTCCGCAGTCGAGACCCACCGACAAGGTCACCCGATTGAATCTGCCGCCGCCCGCCGAAGGCCCGTCCCGACGCTCTACGACGTGTTCCGACACGGCGCCTCGGGCCGAATGCGCCCGTCGTCGGTGCCGCTGACGAGTCGGCGCGGCTCGGTGGCCGTCAGGGCGATCGGCAACGCCGTCGCCGCCCCGACGGTCAAGCGCTGCCGCCCGCGCACCGTGCCGTCCCCGAGGTCGAGTGCGACGACCTCGCCGCGGTCGACGGCGGCGTTGGCGGGCCGCTCGGCTTCCCGGGTGACGCCGGTGTCTCAGGCGTAGTCTTTTCAAGAGATCGAACGCAGGTTCCCATCGGGCGACCGGCTCTACTTTTCCGACCCGTTTCCGGACGGTGTGTCAAGCAATGAGCACAGAACGCCAACGTTCCTCGCTGAACGGGTCGAATCCACATCAAGCGGTGGCCCGCGGATGACGACGCATCCCTCTCCCAGTCGACGGAGGAAAGCGTGAACACACCCGACGGCTTCATGCAGATCGCCGCGCACCCCGACGACGACCTGTATTTCATGAATCCCGAGATGATCGAGGGGATCCGGGCAGGCGCGGCTTCCACGTCGGTGTTCCTGACGGCCGGCGAGATCCAGGACCCGTTGCACACGCGCCAACTCGGGCTGATGGCCGCGCACGCCGAGGCGGCGCAGGTGCGCGCACCGACCTGGAGCGGTGCGGCGTTGGGGGTGCCGACCTCCCTGGTCGAGGTGTTCACCCTGGACCAGCGCCCCGACGTGCGCCTGGTCTTCATGAACCTCCCCGACGGCACGAGCCTGCCGGGCCTGGCTGCCGGCACCTCCGCTGCGCGGACCGTCAACCCGCGCTCCGCGGTCACCGGCGTCGACGCGGTATTCACGTATACCCGCGCCCAACTCCTGACCGCGCTGGTGACGCTGTTCGACCATTTCACCCCCGGCGTGCTGCGGACGCTCGACGACCTTCCGGACCCGCGCTACGCGAGCGACCACCTCGACCACACCTCGGCCGCGATACTCGCCAACGACGCCGTTTCGCAGTACCAGAGGTCCACGGGTCGCCGCATCCTTGTCACCTCGTATCGCGGATATGGCACCGCGAACTCCCCCGACGACATCTGCTCGACGGAACAGGCCGCGAAGACGGCCGTGTTGCTCGCGTACACGGACATCGCCACGCACGGCGCGACCACCTCGGGTTGGGGGAAGCCGCAATACGTGCGATGGTCCCGCGGCAGCCGCTGGGTGGGGCGGAACGCGGACAACACGCTTCAGGCCTTCGTCGTCGTCGGCAACCAGGTGCTGTTCTGGCGTCAGGCGGCCGACGGCACCTGGGGCAGCGCCCGGAGCCTGCCCTCACCCGGCGGTCCGCCGGCCCCGGGGCTGTCCGTCGCGAACAACCCGGACGGGCGGCTTCAGGTGGTCGGTCGGCGGCTGGACAACCATCGGGTCACCACGATCCATCAAACCTCGGTCAACGGCGATTTCGCCACATCGTGGTCCGACTTCGGCAACCCCAACGACATCGCGGCCCCGGCCAACAGGCCGCGGATCGGCACGCCGATCCTGGTCCGCAACCAGGACGGCCTGCTGCAGATCTTCGTCAAGAACGGCGGCGGCGGCGTCAGCACCGTGGTGCAGACGAACCCGGTCACCGGGGCCTGGGACCTGACCTGGACGGACCTGGGTGGCAGCGGCTTGCAGGACGAGCTCGCCGCCGTGGTGGGCAACGCCGGCCGGATCGAGCTGTTCGGCTACGCGCTGGACGACTCCCGCAACGGCCTGCTGTCCACGTGGTACCAGTCGGCGACCAAAACCGTGTTCGACCGCACCTCGCCGCTGGTCGCGACCAATGTCGCGAGCGGCCCGACCCCGGTGCGCAACGCCGACGGCCGGATCCAGGTGTTCTACCGCGAGGACGGCACCGCCGACGTCGCGGTACTCACCCAGTCCTCCGCGGGCGGCCCTTGGTCGACCGGTCCGACCAACGTGGGCGGCGACGGCGGCACCAGGGAGATCGGCGGGACCACCGTGCTGTCGGACGGCCGCGTCCTGCTCTACGCCCGCAACGCATCGGGCGGTATCAGCATCTGCCGGCAGACCGCCCCGAACGCGGGCTTCGGCAGTTGGACCGCTTTGGCCGGCACGGCCGCCGACACTCCGGCGACCGGCTACGGTCCCGACGGCCGACTCGTCCTGTTCCGGCTGGGTACGGACGCCAACCTGTACGCCGCCACCCAGACCACGAACGCGCCGGACGCGCCTTTCTCCGCATGGCGATTACTCGGCTGAACCGGCCGTGGCGGAACTCCGCCGGAAGGAAACTTTTCCATCCGTCCTCACGACCCTTCGGGCAGGGCGGTTCGCGATGGGTGGAGGACTGCGAGGTGGCGCCGATTCGGTGCGGCCGGTCGCGGCAGGTGACGTCTCGCGGGCTTGGCCTACGATCGTCTCCGTGACCACCGCGCTGATCCTGATCGACCTGATGCCACGCATCGTCGCCTTGCCCGTTGCGCCGCACTCCGGTGAGGAGGTACTGGCGCGTTGTCGTCGGCTGGCCGAGGTGTTCAGGGCGAACCAACGCCCGGTGGTGGCGGTTCGGGTGGAGAGGCCGAATACGAGCGAACAGCCGCCCGGCAGCGACTTCGTCGACGGTCTGGTCCGGCCCGGCGACATCGTGATCGTCAAGCGTACGGTCGGCGCGTTCCACGACACCGACCTGCACGACCGGTTGCGCGAGCGGGATGTGGACACGGTGGTACTCGCCGGGTTGGTCACCACCATGGGGGTGGAGTCCACGGCGCGGGCCGCGAGCGACCACGGCTACGACGTGGAGTTCGTCGCCGACGCGATGTCCGGATTCACGGCCGACGAGCACGACTTCACCGTGGAGAGGATCTTTCCCCGGTTCGGCGCGGTGAACAACAGCGCGGCCTACACCTGAACAACCCGACGCGATGGCCGGCGCGGACCACGGCGCCACCGCACTGCCGTCCCGATCGAGACGGCCGCCGACGGCCGGTGCCGTCACGCTTGTCGGGGCGCGGTGGTAGGACGGGGCTGACTCGTCGTCTTTGGGAGCTCACATGTCATCCGAACCACCCGTGCAGAGTGTGCAGTTGGACGATTCCGCAGAAAGCTGGAGGGGGGAACTCGCCGGCGCGTTCGAAGCACTTCTGGGCCGCCGGCTGGACGAGTTCGATCCGTCGGCGGCGTACGTCCTGTACCACTGGGACGACATGATGTCGGCGGAGTTCTTCGAGTTCTTCGAGGACGCCGACGTGCTCGGGGCGGTGGTCGCACCGGAGGCGGAGGACTTCGAAGCGGACGACTACCCGCTGAGCTGGACGCGTTGGCAACTGGATCTGGGGCGTTCGTTGTTCCTCCTCGAGGGGAACGTCTCGGCCGGGGCGCGGGCCGTCTCGCTGGACGAGTCCCGGCTCGTGGTGAACGGGGCCGATCTGGCGCGGCTGCTGGACGGCGAGGACGTGGCCCCGGACGACGTGTTCGTGACGGTGCTCGCGCGCGTGGCCACCGACGCCACGCTGTTCGACGCCATGCGCGCGGCTACGTGGACCATGGGATCGCCTGCGGACCTGGCGGATTTCCGTACCGACGCCGAGACCGAACCGAAGTGGGCCGCCGCACTCGAACGGATCGACCACCCGGCGCTGCGCGACCACCTTCGGATGCTGTGCCTGACCGCGCAGTCGGCGCGCAGCGCCGGCGGCCTCTACCTGGGCACCGACCACTGCCCGGCAGACCTTCTCTGGCCGGCCGAACAACCCGGCCACACTCTGGTGGCCGCCTGGGAGTTCGGCGAAGGCCAAGCGTCGTCCGCGATCTTCGAGGTCAAGCGCTAGGGCGTGTCTTCAATCCCCCGTCGGGCTCCGCGGCGTCCGGTGCCGTGCATCGGCGTGCCGGAGAAGCAGCCGCATAGTGGTTCTATTCGGCTGTTTCTCCGGTGCGGCGAGGCGAGCGCAGCGAGGAGCCCGAAGGGCGGATGCCGGGCGTCGTGGTGCTCGGCGGGGGATTGAAGACACGCCCTAGGACAGGTCTAGGGTCCCGCACTGCGAAAGGAGGGCCGGATTCCGAACGGATCCGGCCCTCCCGTCAATCGCGCTTCCAGGCTGCGGACACCGCCGGGCGGGCTGTGGAGCGGAGGCGGGTCAGGTAGTGGCTACCAGCAGTTCCTCACCGCTCGACGTGCGAAGGCCATCCGGGCGGCCGGTGAAGTATCGATCGTTGAGCTGGGACGCCGACACGTGCCGGGTTTCCTTGAATCCGGCCTCGTCGGCCATTGCCAGCATCTCCGGCGGCGCGAAGAAGCTGATGAACGGCGTCCCGGCCGCTCTGGCCCCGTTGACCGCGACCTGGAATCCGGCGCGCTTGTCCTCGTCGAGAAGCTCCGGCGGCAGCTGGAACGTCATGGCCAGCGTGGAGCCCGGGGCGAGCGACGCGAGTTGGCGCAGCGTGGCCGCGTTCGCGTCCTTGGTCAGGTACAAGGCGACGCCGGTGGAGGCCACCACGGCCGGCTGGTCCGGGTCGAAGCCGGCAGTCGTCAGTTGATCCCACCACGACCCGCCCGCCTCGAAGTCGAACGGCACCAGTCGCAGCCAGTCCGGGACGCCGAAGCCGAGCTCGGCCAGACGCCGGCGCTTCCAGGCCTGGGGTTCGGGTTGGTCGACCTCGAACACCCGCAGGCGGGAGGCGATCTCGGGCCTGCGCTGGGCGAAGGTGTCCAGGCCGGCGCCCAGGATGATGTATTGGCCGACGCCACGGCCGGCCTGCTCGACGACCAGGTCCTCGATGAAACGGGCCCGGCCCACGATTGCCGCCCGGAACCAGTCGGTCGTGCTCGGGTCCATGTCCGCGCGGCTGCGCCAATCGTCGCCCGGGGCGGCCAGCCGTAAGCCGATCTCGTCCTCGAGCACGTGGGGCGGCGAGTCGATCCGGACGTGCAAGGCCCGCCACAGGGCCACCCGCACCGCCGTGCTGTCCGGCTCCGCGGTCTGTTCGTCAGTCATGATGCGCTTCCTCTCCGTCTCCCGTGATCATCGCTGCGCCGGGGCCTGGAGGCTCCACAGACGCCCGTCGGGGTCGCGAACGGTCATCTCCCTGGTCCCGAAATGGGTGTCCGCGAACGGGGCGACCACCTCGACACCGGTGGCGGGGCGGAACGCATCCGCGTCGGGCACCTTCAGTACGAGCCGCATCTCGGGCTCCTTGTCTTCGGGAACCTCGGCGATGAACAGGTAGGGACCGTCGCCGTTGCGAAGTTGGCCGGAGTTGTGATCCGTCGAGAACTCCAGCTCATATCCCAGCCCTTGGAAGAACTTGGCGGCCTTGCCCCAGTTGTGCGTCTCCAGGAACACGGCCTCGATGCCTTCGGTCGTCATGTCAGTTCTCCTTCTCGGACGATGGCTCTCGTTCACCCTGGGTGTCGTCGAGGTAGGCGCGCAGCGCCGCGGCGACCAACGCCGACAGCGACAGCTCCGACTCGATGGCACGGTGCTTGACCTGCCTGATCAACCCGATCGGCAAGTACACGTTGAACTGCTTCACATCCTCGTCACCCACGACGTCGATGCTAGCAAGCTAGCAAGCTAGCCGTCGACAACTGCCGCAGTACATACCGGTCGGGTGATCGCGAGCCGCTCGGGCGCGGCACTAGCACTCGCCGGACGTCTGTCGGGTTACCTGCGTGCGGCGGTTGCGTGAAGGGACTGCATCGCGCTTCGTCGTGACATGACCCAATGGCGAACTCTCGCCGTCCCGACGAGGAATTCTCTGCCCACAGGGCGCAAAACGCGCCCCGACGGAAATAGCCTCCGCGGCATGAAATGGATACGTGTAGCAGCCAAGACAGGTCTTGTGCTGCTCGTCTTCGCTTTGTGCTTCGGAGTGCAGTCCGCATCGGCGCACGTGTCGCCGCAGCACGCCGAACTCGTTGTCTCGACCAAGGATGGAGTCACCAGTGGGCGGCTGATCGTCCACCGCGACCTGGTGTCCCCGGAGCAGGCCGGTGCCTGGGCGTCGCGCCTGCTGACCGCCGACTGCCCGGCGAGCGGATCGGGCGTCGCCGGCGACAGCGGCGGGGTCCCCGGCGGTGTCGTGATCGAACTGGCGTGGGGCTGCCACGTCGACGCGTTGGACCTGGCCGCGCTGCTGAAGCAGGGCGGGCTGACCCAAGTGGTCACCGAGTTCGACGGCACGACGGTCGACGCGACCGCCGCCACACCGATCGTCGACGCGGCGGGGGTCCACGCGGCTCCCACGACTCCCTCGTTCCCCTGGCGCCCGCTGATGGTGGGCGTGGCGCTCGCCGCCGCGATCGCGCTGCTCATCGCGCGTCTGGTGATCCGATACCGCGCGATGCCGCCGCGTCCGGTCCGCACTTCCCGCCGGCGCCGCACGAGGATCGCCTTCGGCGGTGCCGCGGTCCTGGCCGGTTTGGCGCAGCAGGCAACCTCGGGAGTGGCGTTCGCGGCCGACCAGGCGGTGACCGCCGACGTGGTGACCGTTCAGGGCACGGTGTACGCGGACGGCAACGCCAATGGGGTGCGCGACAACGGCGAGACGCCCATGCCGGGCGTCGACGTCACCGACGGTGCGGTCTGGACGACCACCGGCGCCGACGGCTCGTACAGCCTGCCGGTGGACCTGTCGCGCCGGGAGACGGACCTCGTCAGCATCGTCTCGCCGAACGGGTACACGCCCACCCTGCGCAACGACTACGTCCCGGGGTTCTTCCGCAAGGTGCCCGACGGCACTGGGCCGCGCACCGGCGTCGACTTCGCCCTGATGCCGGACAAGAACGCCGCGAATCCCACCGAGACATGGGAGATGGTCTCCGACGTCGAGGTCAGCAACACCCAGGACGGGGCCGCGGCCACGACGCTGCCGCAGTGGACCGGCCAGGTCGAGGCGATGTCCGAGGTCGACAAGGCAACCCTGACCATCACGACGGGCGACCTGACGGTCACCGACTACGCCGCGGAGCCCCGCCGTCAGGGCGGGTACGACATCCTCCGCAAGGGACTGGTCGACGGCAAACTGGGGCACCCGTTCTACCCGGTCGTGGGCAATCACGACGTCGGTGGCACCGCCACCTCCAAGGGATACGGCGGCAGCCTGGAGTACTTCCGCAGGAACATGGGCCCCGAGTGGTACAGCTTCGACCGCAACGGCCGCCACATCGTCGTACTTGAGAACAACTACGACTCCAGCGGCCTCGCACCGCAGTTGGCGTGGCTGCGCGAGGACCTCAAGCGCCACGCGGTGGGCAAGCAGGTGTTCGTCTTCGCGCATCGCTCCCTGTTCACCGTGTGGGGCCCCGGCGCCGGAATGCAGCCGACCGTCGACGAACTCTCCAAGTACGACGTGCGCATGTTCGCGGCCGGCCACAACCAACAGGCCGAGTTCCGCCGCGGCGCCTTCGACCGGTCGGTCGAGATCAACAACCAAGGCACGTACGGCATCGACGGCGCACGTCCGGACTACAAGGTCCTCGACTTCAAGGGGATCACCGACAACCCCGGCACCCCGGGGAACGAGGACACCGGCTATGTGATGGGCGTCCACCGCCAATTCGCCATCGACGACGACGCCGCCTTGGTGAGCCCCGCGCAGGGCAGCGTGCACGGCACGGGTACCGCCATCCCGATCGAACTGTATGCCGAGGACGACGGCCGCACTCCGGCCACGGCCCGCCTCACCATCCGCGACGCGCGCGGCAAGGTGCGGCAGGAGAGCCGGTTGACGTTCGGTGCGAAGGTCCCCGAGACGGGCATCCGGAACTGCTACACACCCCCCGGGGGCGTACCGGAGCCGTGTCCGGCGGCGCGGACTTCCTGGACCCGGGCAAGCGACACGACCAAGCCTCTTCCCCCCGGCGCGTACACGGCGGAGATGACCGCGGTCGACACGGCGGGCAAGCCGTGGACCACGATCACGAACACCTTCGAGGTGGTTCCGGGCGGCCGGTTGGAGAAGCCGAACACCGGTCAGGACTGGGTTCGTCAGGGCGGGGACGAAGCGGGCCGCTCCGCCAGTGCCGATGAACCGGGAACCGCGCTGGACCTGCGCTGGGCGGCCAATACCGGCGAGCAGTTCAACCTCAATGGATCGGTCGTGGTCGACGGCAAGGTGATCGTCTCGTCCCGGGCCTTCGATTCGCCGCACAGCATGATGCTCGCCTACGACATCAAGTCCGGCCGCGAGGTCTGGCGCACGTATCTGGACGGCGACGCGGAGTCCGCGCCGACGTTCCACGACGGAAAGGTCTACCTGACGACGGGTGTCGGCCGCATCTACGCACTCGACGCGTCCGACGGCCGGGTCGCCTGGCAGGCGATCGAGAACGAGGAGCAGCACGGGGATACGGTGCGCCGATACGGCCGTGCCGGAGGCCCGGTCAGCGTCTTCGAGCTGAAGAACGCGCAGCGAACAGTCGCCGTCTACCAGGACTGGAACAGGATCCAGTGCCGCGACGCCAAGAGCGGTGACCTGTTGGGCGGCTTCGGCGGAGCAACCAGTTGGGGCCAGTTCCACAGCACGGCGGTACGCGAGCCGGGCTCCGACACCGCCTACCTGCACACGGACTCCAGCAGCACGTTGGTCGCCATGGACCTCGCGAGTTGCAGCCAGTTGTGGGTGCAAGGCACCGGCGGGGGGATCGACAGCCACTCCTCCCCGGTCCTCACCAACCCGGCGAACGGCAACCCGCAGCTCGTGACGATGACGGCGAGCGGCGCCCGCGGGCACGACCCGAGGAAGCAGGGTGCGGTCACCTGGCAGTCGAGTGTGGGCGGATCCAGCTCCTGCGAGCCCGGCCCCGCCCCGGTGACCAGTCCCGCGGTCTGGGGCGGCATCGCCTACATCGCGGGTCGCGACGGCATCGTCCGCGCGTACGACACCACCGCCGTCGACCCGGCCAAGCCGCTGTGGGAGACCCGCGTCGGCTATCTGCCCGGCGAGAGCCCCCAGGACGACAAATGGCGGGTCGCGATGGGCTGCACCACCCCGGGAGCCGGGTCGCCGACGATGCACGCCCTGGTGACCGAGTCCCTCGTGTACGCCGGCACCTGGGACGGTCGGCTCGTCGTCCTGGACCGTGCCACCGGCAAGCTGCTGACCGAGTACAACCTCGGCGCCGGGCTGGCTTCGGCGCCGTCCGTCAGCGGTGACTGGCTGTTCGCCCTGACCGACGACGGGACGATCCACGCGCTGGCGGCCCGGCAGTTGCGCGGTCACACCGGCTGACGCCGCACCGGTAGGCACATCCACGCTTCGCGGGTTGCCCTCCCCGGCCGGGGAGGGCAACCCGCGGGGCACCGTCGATCGGAAGAATTACTGTGAACCCCCTTACGGCGGCTCGTTCCCGAGCGCTTCGTCTCCTGCTCATGGGCGCTTTGGCGGCAGCGGCGTCGGTCCTCGGACTCGCGGGCGTGGCCGAGGCGCACCCCTTCGGCACCCCGCCGGTCGTCCGCATCGCGGCCGAGGGCACGACCGTCAACGTCATCTGGTCGGCCGCGGCGGACGATCTGACCGTACTCGGCGAGGCGGCCAAGGCCGAGGCGGTCTCCGAAGCGCAGTACCTGGGCGCACACGTCAAGGTGAGCCAAAACGGAGTGGCCTGCCGACTCGACGAGGCGAACACCCTGCGCCTGGCCGGCGACGGCGCCCGGCTGCGTTACGGCTGCCCCGAGCCGGTGAACACTGTCGCCCTGTCCATCACCGCGCTGTCGAACGTCGACTCGAGGTACCGGACGATCTCCGTGACGCCGACGGGCGCAGGTGGACTGCACACGGCGAACGAGCCGACCCGTACGCTCGCCCTGGGCCCATCGGGCGCCGACCACGCCGACGACGCCGGCGGACCGCAGGGGCCCTTCAGTGTCTGGACCACGGATCTGACCGCACTCCTGGACCACCGTGTCGCGCTGCCGTTGGCGCTGCTCGTCGCCGCGCTCGTGGGCGCCTTCCACGCCTGCGCCCCGGGCCACGGGAAAACGCTCGCGGCGGGCTTTCTCATCGGCGGCCGGGGCCGGGCGCCACACGCGCTGTGGCTGGGCCTGATCGTCGCCGCGATGCACACCGTGTCCGTGGCCGCGCTCGCCGTCGGGTGGTGGCTCGCCGCCGAGAGCGCCCCGGACGTGGCGGCGCTGACCGGCTGGCTGCAACTGATCGCCGCGCTGGTCGTGGTCGGCGTGGGCGTGGGCTTGCTGCGGCGCCACCGGGCCGGCCTCACGCACGGGCACAACCACGACCACGCGCACAGCCATGCGCATGGGCACGACCATGCGCACGGGCACGGGCACGGGCACGGGCACAGCCACGGGCATGGGCATGAGCACGGGCACAGTCATGTCGTCCCCACCGAATCGCTGCTCACCAGGCGCGGCCTCGTGCTGCTCGGCACGTCCGGCGGCCTGCTGCCGTCCCCTTCGGCGTTCCTCGTGTTGCTCACCGGGCTGCTCACCGGTCGGTTCGGCATCGCCATCCTGATGGTGGCGGCCTTCGGGGTCGGGATGGCACTGACTCTCGCGGGCGTCGGTCTGGCCGTGCTGCGAGGACGCGACGTGCTGCTGGCCCAGGCGTCCAAGTCGGCCAGGCTGCGGACATGGACCCTGCGACTGCCGATCGCCGGAGCGTCGGCCGTGGTGATCGGCGGCGTCCTGGCATCCGCGATGGCCGCGGGACAGGTCCTCGCTCCGTGATCCACCGCCATCAGCGCACCGAGGCTTGCGACACCGACTCCCGCCCCCGCCCTGTCGGCGCGCCACGGTCGTGTCCGACGGGTCCTCCGGCCGACCGGCCATCGGAGCCGGCCCGGGCGAGTGTCGTCCGGGGCCGCGAGGGTGAGCGGGCTCCGGGAGGGCAATAGGGGTGGCGTGAGCACAAAGCAGCCGAACACCGAGGCCGGAGCCGTCGACGAGGACGCGGTGGTCGACGAGTTGTACGGGCTTTCCCCCGACGAGTTCACCACCGCCCGTGACACGTACGCCGCCCAGGCCCGCAAGACCGGCGACCGTGCCGCCTCCGGCCGGATCGGCAAGCTGCGGCGCCCGGTCCTGGCGGCCTGGCCGGCGAACCTGCTCGTCCGCGAACACCGCGAGGAGATCGACGCGTTCCTGGAGCTCGGCCCGGCCATGCGCCGAGCCCAGGAGCACCTGGAAGGCCGCGAACTGCGGGAACTCTCCCGACAGCGCCACCGGATGATCGATGCCCTTCAGCGCCGGGCCCAGGCCCTCGCCGCCGCTCGCGGACACCCCGCCATCGGCGAGGCGACCCTGCGCGAACTCCAGGACACCCTCGCCGCGGCCCTCGCGGACCCCGACGCGGCCCGGGCGTTGGCGGCCGGCGCCCCCACCGGCACCCTGCACCCCACGGGCGGCTTCGGCTCCCCCACCACGCCCGCCACGCCCGAAGGCGCACACCCGAGAAAGAGCACGGACGCGACCGACGCGAAGGACAACAAACGGCGATCTCACCGAAAGAAGGAAGACAAGGTCGGTAAACCCCGAGTGACGTCGACGGGCGCGTGTCGCGCAAGCGCCCCAAGGAGCTCTCGCCGATTCACCTGGTATGGGTACTTCCGGTGAAGTATGGGTGCTGCTAAGAAAGTCGAGGCAGAGATCCTGCTACTGGGAGGTTCCATGAAACTGTCCCGAATCGCGGCATTCTCATCCTCGCTCCTCCTCGGCGCCGTCCTCGCTCTCACCGGAGCCGGCCAAACACAGGCCTCGGACAACGCCGCCGCTCTCGACTACGTGGCCCTGGGCGACTCCTACTCCGCGGGAGTCGGCGCCGGCAGCTACGACAGCGCGAGCGGCAACTGCATGCGCAGCACCAAGGCATACCCCAAGCTTTGGGCGGCCGCGCATTCACCCTCGTCGTTCGCGTTCACCGCCTGTTCGGGTGCTCGCACGGATGATGTCAAGGCCGGTCAGCTCGCCCCCCTCAGCTCCGCGACCGACCTCGTCTCGATCACCGTCGGCGGCAATGACGCGGGTTTCTCGGACGTCATGATCACCTGCGTCCTCCAGTCCGAGTCCAACTGCATCAGCCGGATCAACCAGGCCAAGAGCTACGTCGACTCGACCCTGCCCGGAAAGCTCGACTCGGTGTACTCGGCGATCAGAACCAAGGCTCCCTCGGCCCGGGTCGTCGTCATCGGCTACCCCCGCTTCTACAAGCTCGGCGACGGCTGCACCTTCGGGCTGAGCGACAGGGCACGATCCGCGATCAACGAGGCCGCGGACTACCTCAACACCGCCGTCGCAAAGCGCGCGGCCAACCACGGCTACGACTTCGCGGATGTCGTCCCCGCCTTCACCGGCCACGAAATCTGTTCCGGGTCGGAGTGGCTGCACAGCGTGAACTGGTTCAACCTCACCGAGTCGTACCACCCCACCCGCGCCGGACAGTCCGGCGGCTACCTGCCCGTCTTCACCGCACACGCCTGAGAGCCGCATCGACGGCGTTCGTGGAGCAGTAGCCCTCGTCCGTAAGGGTCCGCGGATCGCACGTCACCGAGAAATCGATCCAGTCGGAGCGCACCTCGACCGGTCCGGAACTCCACCCGGATCCGGTCGAGGTACGTCTCACCCTGCCGGTACGTCAGCTCGGCACAGCCGCCGGGTCGTCCCCTCGTTCAGGGCAGCTCCGTCGGCCGACCCGGTATCCCACGAAACGACGGCCCCACCGCGCACGGACTGATGTCGAGACGCTGCCAGACATCGCCGGTCATGTACGGCTCGATCGCCAGCCAGGCGTCGAGCTCCTCGCGCGTCGGGAAGTCCAGGACGAGCATCGAACCGATCATCCGTCCGTCGGCGGCGAGGATCGCCGTGCCGAAGAGCATCCGCCCCGCGGCGACCATCGTGTCGCCGAGCTCGATGTGCCGTTGCCGGGCCGCGAGCCTGCGGGCCACAGCGTCCTGGTCGGTTCCGTCGTAGGCGATCAACAAGAACTGCACCACTGCCCCGATCATCCACCGGAAAGGGCATCACCATATCGCCGACGCCACGGCGACCGGCCCCGGTATCCGTGTCGGTCCGGGCGTGGATTGTTGAACTCGCTTTGCCTGTAGCCCAGTTGAAGTACGCGGGATCAAACTCGACCGACTCGACCGACTCGACCGATCGTCGTCCCGTACGAGGTAGCCCCGAAGGGAGGGGCGTCAGCCGGCGCGGGTGTTGCGTACTGCCAGGGAAGTGAGCACGCACGATGCGCGGGGACCGCGACGCGATCCTCATCGCCCTGGCCGCAGTGCTCAGGAAAGAGCGCCCTCCGCCGACGTGGCACAGGCGCTGGAGCAACTGGAGCGCGTCGTCGACGGACACCGCATCCGAGCCGAACGGGCCGGGTGCGAACGCCTCATGCCCTCGCCGTACACGGACCGTCGTGCCCGGCGGCGGCCGTGAGGTCGGCGGCGCTCTTGTACCGGCCGGGGCCGGTCACCAGGTCGCGGGCCAGGCGCAGGGCGCGACGCTCGGACGCAGCGCGTCGTCGGGGATCGGATATCGACGTGAAGTCGGTGGGCCGGGCGAAGCCGATGACGCGGCGTAGGATTTCGGCGCCGCAGAAGCCGAGGGTTTCCGTGAAGAGTCGGTCGAGGTAGTCCTGACGTTCTTCTTCGAGAGCGGTCCGGTCGCTCGGGGTGGCGAACATCGCCTGCGGGTAGGCGTCGCCGGACGCACTGGCGCGCCAAAGCGCGGCGAAGTGTTCACGGAAACCGTCCCAGAGGCGTTCGACGGTTTCGAGCA
Source organism: Embleya sp. NBC_00896 (assembly GCF_045207785.1). NCBI lineage: Bacteria > Bacillati > Actinomycetota > Actinomycetes > Kitasatosporales > Streptomycetaceae > Embleya > Embleya sp. NBC_00896. The sequence goes on along the minus strand of NZ_CP108777.1, from coordinate 2,378,318 downwards.
GCCATTGCTTTTGCGTGTGTTCGCGTTGTTCCTGGGCGAAGTAGCTGATGAGCAGGTGGGCCAGCACGTTGCCGAGGTCGAAGCCGAGGGGGCCGTAGCAGGCGAACTCCTGGTCGATCACGTGCACGCGGTCGTCGGAGATCATGATGGAGCCGGTGTGCAGATCGCCGTGGATCAGTGCGTCGCGTGCGCTGAGGTAGCGGGATTTCAGCCGGGACACCGCCAGCTTCAGTTCGGTGTCTTGTCGGATCAGGGCGACGTCTTCGTCGAGTTCGGGGCTGGTCCACTCGTTGCGCGGGTGGGGCAGATAGATGTCGGTGAAGACCATGTCTTCCATGATTCGACACATCTCGGTGTTGGTCTCGAACCAGGAAATCAGGGCGCGTTTGTGGTGTGCCGGGAGCGCGAGGTCCGAGGTGAAGAAGAGGGTTCGCGCCAGGTATTCGGCCATGTGATCGGCGAAGTGCCCGTAGCGTGTCGCGGTGGTGAGGCCGTGGCGCATGACTGTGTGCCCGTCAAGGTATTCGACGGCCAGCAGACGCAGTTGCGCGTCGATGTGCAGGGGTTCGGGCACGTACGCGCTCGCGTGTCGGCGGTGTTCGACGATCGCCCGGTGCTCGAAGAGGATGCGGTCGGGCGTCAGTGGCCATTCGGGTCCGATCGCGCGGACATAGGGCACGGCCTGCTTGACGCAGACGGCGCCTTGGGGGCCGTGGACGGCGAAGACGAAGTTGACGTTGCCGTCGCCGATCTCGCGCACGACCCAGTCGGCCGGTGCCCCTCCCAGCCGCCCGACCAGCGTCGGCACACCCGTCAGATAGCGCCGTAGGCCGCTCTCGTCGAGCAGCGGATAGTCCTCGTGCGGGGCAGGCGGTACGGGCATGGGTTTCCTCCGGGTGTCACGAGGGGCTGCGATCACGAGTGGGACGGTTTCGCCACACTGGCGGAGCGAGGCCGAGATGGTCTTGGAGGACCCGCTCCGCGCAGTCCAGCACGCCTGGGATCGAGCCGGGGTCGGATGTCCAGCAGTCGCTGACCACGTGCACGGCCTCGCCGGGCACGGGGCTGCGCATATCGGCCGCGATCGCATGCGAGCGGCGATTCGGCCGCCACACGTGCCACGCGCCCTCGTGTGGCGGACGCGACCAGTTCTGCCAACACGCCGCCAGCGGTGGCCGGATGCGTACCCGGTGCATCGCGCACAGCAGTTCGTGGGCGTGGTCGACCATGGCGGCACTGGGCCGCGGCGCCTGGTCGAAGACTTCGCCGTCCGGCCCGCGATAGCGGGGGCCGGCGTCGAATCGGTCCCAGTACCCGGCCGACGCGCCGTTGGGGTAGGCGGCCAGCAGCAGCGCGGGGCCCTTGTCGGGGGATGTGGGCGGGCGGATGCCTCCGTACCAGAGCTGTCGCAACGGGGTGTCGGTGGTGCTGCGCCCCGTGGTCACGCCCCGCTCCCGCCACCACGGTTCGGCGTACGCGAGGAAGAGCTTGAGCGCGGGCACCGCCTGGACCGCCTCGATGTTCCGGCGCAGCCGCTCGGTCGGCGCGAAGGCCGTTCCGTCGACGTGCCTGAGCGCGCCTTGCGGCAACGCCAGTACGACGGCGTGGGCTCGCACTCGCAGCCGGTCTCCGGTGTCCCGGCCCGCGCGGTCTTCGAGCGCGAAGGTCAGCTCGTAGGCGGGCGCCTCACGTACGGACTGTGGATCGGGGGTGGCTCGGTCGATCCGGCACAGTCGATGGCCGAAACAGGTTCGCCCTCCCGCCGCCTCGAAGGACTCGTGCAAAGTGGTGGGAAGGGACTGCATGCCGCCGGACAACGTGACGTATCGGGCGTGCGGCGGGGTGTGGAACAGTACGTCGATCCAGTCGGCCGCGTTTCCGCCGTGCCTGTCGTAGCCGCCGGTGTCGTCCACGTACCGCACCGCCTCGGCGCTGAGTGCGGCTTCGAGCACGGACGACCAGGCGAGCCGATTCAGCGGCCGGCCGAGGACGGTGGCGGTGTCCCGAAGCGACCGGTAGACGCCGGCGTGCGTGTGGGCGTCCCGTCGGCGCCCGTGCGCCACTGCCCGGTGATAGCGCGCGCGCAGCCACTGGAATCCGCCGATCGCGGATTCCACCGCGAGCAGGGTCAGTTCGTCCGGGCCGTACCCGCGTTCGCGGCGGCGCAGCCGGTACGGCAGGTGGGAGCCGGGGTCGCCGAGCTGGTGCTGGCGCAGCAACGTACCGCGCACGTACGTCAGGTTCTCGCCGCGGCCGAATTCGAAGGGGACGAGACGGGAGCCGAGACCGAGGTGGTCGAGGAGGCTCATCACCAGGGTCGCCTCGCGGTTCAGGCGCATGGCGCCGAGGTCGGCCCAGCCGCCGCGCACGCCTCGGAGGGCGACCGACCGGATGCGCCCGCCGGTCCGGTGGGAACGCTCGTACAACGTCACCGGGGTGTGGGGAGGGCCGGCGCGGCCGAACTTCAGGCGGTACGCCGTGTAGCAGCCACCCACACCGGCGCCGACGACGGCGATGCCGGTCGTGGTCGCGCCCCCCAGTTCGCGCCATTCCATTCATCACTCTTTACCGTAGCGTTCACCCCTTGCACCATAGAGTCACCAAACGCGGTGGTCGTCGAACGTCGTCGAGGGAGAATCTGTGATCTTCAGGAAAGACGTTCTGGCGAAAGCGCCCGCTGCCTACGACGGCCTGTCGGAGTACTTCCGCGACATTCGGGCCTTCTTCGAGGTCGTCAACGTGCGTTTCGCGATACCCGAGTACGGGGTCAGGCTGCGCCCGATCGCCGGCAACGAGCTGTTCTCCAACGCCAACAGCTATCTGCTCGCCGACGACAGCTCCTACCCGTTCTACCTGTGGCTGCCCACCTGGCTGGGGCGCTTCTACGTCGATCCCGATCGGGTACCCGGGCGATGTGTCATCGACGAGTGTCCGACGGCCGACGCCCGGCTCATCGCCTTCATCTGGCCGTGGCTGGGTTTCAACGACGCGTACGTCCGCGACGCCGCCGAGCCGGAATGCTGGTTCGGCGTAGCCGACCCCAGGCCCGACGATCCACACGAGAAGGTACGGGCCACGGCGGAGAGCCTGTTCAACTACTTCCGGGTCGAACGGACCCTGGACGACGAGGCCGACGGCTGGGCCACGGGCAACTTCGCCGGTCAGGAGATCGGCTGCAACCTGACGGGCCGCTGGCACCTGAAGCGGGTGCCGATGACCAACCTGACCAGCTACTACGAGGTGGAACGCAACGTCGTGCGACCGCTGGGGGAAAAGTTCTCCAAGCTCGCCGCCGACCTCGCCGCGCCCGACCTCACCCCCACACGCCTGGTCACCCCGCAGGCGGCCGCGGGCGCCTGATGACCGCTGCGCTCGCCTTGGGTACCGCGCCCGAGCTCCTCGCCCATCCCGTCCTGGCCGCAACCGTCCACGTGGCCGACCGGCTGCTGCGGCCGCACGCGGACGCCACCGCGCAGAGCGGGGTTCCCCGCGCGCACCTGGACGCCCTCGCGCGCGCGGGCACGCTCGGCCTCGCCGCTCATCGACCGGCCGGCGATGGGCGGCAGGGGGCCCGGCTCATGCGGGAGGCCGCGGAGGTGTTGGCCGCCGCGGACGGCGCCACCTGGTTCGTCGCCGCCCAGCACCACCAGCCGGTCCGGGAGGTCATGGCCAGCGACAACGGCGAACTGCGCGAGCGATGGCTCGGGGAACTCACCAGCGGCCGCACGCTGAGCGGCATCGCCGTGTCACACCTCGCCCACCCCGGCCGCCCCGCCGTCACCGCGACCGCTTCCCGCGGCGGCGGCTGGCTGCTGACCGGGCGGGTGCCGTGGTTCACCGGATGGGGCCTGGCCGATGTCGTGCTGCTCGGAGCGGCGACCCCGGACGACCGTGTCCTCTTGGCGCTCCTGCCGTGCGCGACGGTCGCCTCCCGCCCCGGCACGGTGCGCCGCCACGACCTGTGGAGCATGAGCGCCACGCACGCCGTCGGCATCGAGCTGAGGGCGGTACGGGTCACGCCGGCCCAGGTGGTTGCCCTCCCCTCGCGTACCGACTGGTTGCGTGCGTACACCCAACGCACGATCGACACCCACCCCGCCGTCTTCGGCTCGCTCCGCGCGACCACGGCCTTCCTTCACGCCCACGCCGGCGGTACGGACACCGCGCCGGGCGCGGCGGACGGCTTCGGACAACTCGCGATCGACGTCGCCCGGCGGGCGGCAATCCTGCGCAGGCGTGCCTACGCCCTGTGCGACCACGCACCGCCCGGCGAGGCCACCCGGGAACGGCATACGATCCGCGCCGCCGCTGTGGAACTGGCCTTCCGGAGCGCCTCCGCCTGCCTCGCCGCAACCGGAGCCCGCTCGATGCTGCGCCACGCCACCGCCGCACGTCTGACCGCCGAAGCCGCGTTCCACCTGGTCCACGGGCAGACATCCGACGCGGCGAACCTCTACGCACAACGTCTTCTCGACGGACCGGAGTGACGCTGCCGCGGATCTCGCCGAGGGGCTGGGTGGTGGCGGTGGCAGTTGCCGTGGCGGTTGCGGTTGCGGTGGTGGCGGCGTCATCGGCCGGGCGCACGTGATTGTTCCCGCTGCGCGGCTGTCCGGGCCGGGTAGTGCCGGGTAGTCCCGACGCCGAGGCGAACAAGCCGTACGTGGCAAGCACGGCGGGCGCTCGGGCCGTAAACATCGCAGAATCGAAGGAGCAAGGGAGACGGATCGGCAGCCGGTCTTTCGCCGCGCATCCGTCCAGGACCGGGCCATCACACCGATGGGAGCCGGTTCACGCGGCGGCCGAACACCGTCACCCGCCCGTATCGGGCCCGGCAGGTGCCCCGAGCGGCCGGAAGGAGAAGAAGTCGTGCTCTTCACCGATCGTGTCGACGCGGGACGAAAATTGGCCGAGCGGTTGGCGCCCCTGGCGGGCGAGGACGTGGTCGTCCTCGGACTGCCCCGGGGAGGGTTGCCGGTCGCCGCCGAGGTGGCGGACGCGCTCCGAGCGCCACTGGACGTGTGCCTGGTGCGGAAACTGGGCGTGCCCTTCCAACCGGAACTGGGGATGGGCGCCGTCGCCGAAGAGGGTGTCCTCGTCCTCAACGACCACGTCGTCCGGGCCTCGGGCGTCTCCCAGGCCGAATTGCGAGAGATCGAACAGCGGGAACGGGAGGTGTTGGAAGACCGTGCCCGCCGCTACCGGGGCGACCGGCCACCATTGGAAATCGGCGGCCGAACCGTCGTGGTCGTCGACGACGGCATCGCGACCGGATCCACCGCCCGCGCTGCGTGTCGAACCGTCCGAAACCGCGGCGCGGCGCGCGTGGTGCTCGCCGTACCGGTGGCGCCGGCCGGCTGGGGGGAGCAACCGGACCCGGACGCCGACGAGGTGATCTGCCTGAACAAGCCGGTGGGTTTCATGGCGGTGGGACAGTTCTACGCGGACTTCTCCCAGACCACCGACGAGGAGGTCGTCTCGTGCCTGGACCGGGCTGTCGCCCGGGAGTCGGAGCCGTCGCCGGGGGCGGGTGACGGGTCGACGCGGAGCGCGGGATCCGTGCCCACGAACAGGGACATCGAGCTACCGGTCGGAACCATGCGGCTTCGCGGGCACCTGATCGTGCCCGAAGGAGCCGGCCGGATCGTCGTCTTCGCCCATGGCAGCGGCAGCAGCCGACACAGCCCGCGCAACCGCTTCGTGGCCGGCACGCTGAACCGGGCCGGCCTGGGGACGTTGCTGTTCGATCTCCTCACCGAGAGTGAGGAACACGCCCAGGCGAACGTCTTCGACATCGAACTATTGGCCCAGCGCCTGATCGACGTCACGCGCGGGCTCCGGGAGCGGCCCGAAACGCGAGCGTTGGCGATCGACTACTTCGGGGCGAGCACCGGCGCCGCTGCCGCCCTGTGGGCGGCGGCCGAACTCGGTGACGAGGTGGGGGCGGTCGTCTCCCGGGGCGGCAGGCCCGACCTCGCGGAACCACGTCTGCCTGCGGTCACGGCTCGGACATTGCTCATCGTGGGCGGGAACGACCACGTGGTGCTGGAGCTCAACAACCGGGCGCGTACCTTCCTTCGCTGCGAGAACCGCCTCGAGGTCGTCCCCGGGGCCGGCCACCTGTTCGAGGAACCCGGCACTCTCGACGCGGTGGCCGAACTGGCTCGGAACTGGTTCGTCGGACGGCCGGGCCCCGACTCGAACGGATAGGCCGGAGCGCCCAGCGCCGCCCCCGCTTTTTCCTCGGCCGGCGGGTCGCGGGCCGCCCGTGGCTTCGGGCGGCAGACCGGATGCGGGCGTGCCAGGCTGGGACCGGGGGCATCGCACATCCTTCCGGGGGAATCGCACACCCTTCAGGAGAGACCGTCATGGCGAATGTCGAATCCGTAAAGCCCATTCCGGACGGATATCCGCAGCTCACTCCGTACCTGTGTGTCGACGGCGCGGGAGCGGCGATCGCCTTCTACACGGAGATCTTCGGCGCCACCGAACGCATGCGCATGGGCGGGCCCGAGGGCAAGATCGGCCACGCCGAGTTCACCATCGGCAACGCGCTGATCATGATCTCGGACGAGTACCCCGAGATGAGCGCCCTCGCCCCGAAATCCGTCGGCGGCACGCCGGTGACCATGCACCTGTATGTGGACGACGTCGACGCCACGTACAACCGGGCCGTGGCGGCCGGCGCGACGGTGGTGCAGCCGCTCGCCGACCAGTTCTACGGTGACCGCAGCGGCTGTTTCGAGGACCCCTTCGGGCACCGCTGGAACGTCGCCACGCACGTGGAGGACGTGCCACCCGAGGAGATTCGGCGGCGCGCCGCCGAGAAGGGTGGTTGAGCCGAGGCCGCCCGGCATCGCGCCGGGACACCGCCCCCACGGTGGGCTGCTTCACCGCGGGGGCGGTGCTGTTGTGGCGTTGCTTGACGTGACACGAAGGGTTGCCCGTGACAAGACGAGCGGCTGCTCCCCTGGGGCGTGCCCGCGTGCCGTCCCGCGCCACTCGGCCGAACGGCGCGGGACGGCACGTCTGTTCAGCGACCGGCGATCAGGACAGGACGAGTTGGGTGACCGACGGGCCGGGCAGGGTCACGGACACCTGACCGTTGACCACCTGTTGCCGGGCCAGTGGGACGGGCTTGGCGTAGCTGATGGTCGAGCCGTCCTTGCGGTGGCCGTCGACATTGGTGACGTTGCCCTTGACGGACACGACCGCGTTGTACGCCGTGGTGCCCTTGTTGATCAGGATCACCACGTTGGGGTTCGCCGACGCGAACACCTCGACACCGGGCAGGGTCGTCGACGACTGGACCAGGCTCGTCCCGAAGTGGGACAGCGCGGTGCCCTCCTGACCGGTGAAGAACCCCAACCCCTGGTAGAGGGGCATGCGTTCGTTCAAACCGGCACCGTTCCGCAAGGTGGGATCACGGTCGGCGTTCGCCTTGTCGTAGAGCAGGCTCAGTGCTCCGTTCTTGTCCCCGAAGGCGTAGCCGCGCGCACCCGCGTTCGCGAGGTGGCCGAACACGCTCGCGGACCACCAGATGGCGGCGTTGCGGTACTGGACGGGCTCGGTGCCGATGTTGTCGCAGCCGGCCGGGTTGGGGTGAATACCCCAGTCGGAGTTGGTCTCGCCGACCTGGATGCCGATCCGGTCCGCACGGGCCGGGACGATCTCGCGGATCATCGCACGGACCGTCTCGACGTCGGCGCCCCACTGCGGCGTGGCCGCGAGCAGGGCGTTGTCGCAGGCGGCACGCTCGCCCGCGCCGTACTTGTGGAAGTCGACGAAGTCCACCCGTGAACCGCTCGCCACCAGGAACGGGCGCAGGTAGTCCCAGTTCGGGTCCGACATCGCGGGGCCGCCGACGGTGATGGTCGGGTCGACCGCCTTCATCGCGTCGTAGGCCGAGTTGAACGCGGCCGCGTAGACGCCGGCGTCCCCGGTACCGGGCTTGGTGTTGGGCTCGTTGCCCACGATCCAGCGACCGACGCGGTTCGCGGCCGGCCCGGTGTTGAAGTGGCGCACCATGGCGGCCGCCTCGCGGGCGTCCACCGGCACGATGACCACCGGTTCGGAGCCCACGTCCTTGATGGCCTTGACCCACGCGTCACCCGACACCGTCGTGTCCGCGCCGTCGCCGTTGGCCACGATCGCCGAGGTGGTGTCGCCCGGAACCGCGTACTTCAACCCCATCCGCAGCGAGCCGTATCGCCCGGCGAGCATCGCGCGCACCTGCGGGTCGTTGGTGATGTAGGAGTGGTAGCCGTATCCGGTGACGTCCGCGCTGAACGTGTCGGCCGGCACGGCGCGTTTGACGGTGGTGAGATCGACGGTGATGTCGGCTGGGGCCGCCTGGGCCGTGCCGGCGGACATCGTGCTCGCCGCCAGGGCGAGGGCCGCCGCGATCGCGACGGATATCGGGATTCTCTTGCCGCGTTGCTTCTTACGGTCTTGCGACACGCTGAGCCCTTCGAGTCGGGGGCTGGACGCCGCCGTTCGGAATGCGACCGTCGGGAGGCGTACCAGCACCCGGTGACGGTGCGGCCAGTGTAGGCAGAACCGAGGGGGCAGATTCCGGTCACCGGACGCTCCTGACCGGCCCCGCGGGTACCGATACGGAGTTACCGGCGCATAGCCAACTCCCGTACGCCGTACGCAGGTTCGCGCAGACGCGACCGGTAGCCGAATCACGCGGATGCTCCTGCGCACAACCACCGAGAGGCGAGCCCCAGCCGAGTTCGGCCGGCAAGTCGACGAGTTCGTCAAGCGGGTCGGGCGCCCGCCCGCGTGTCAGCCCGCGATCGGCGCCAGGTGCCGTCAGTCGGCATCACGCACCAGGTCTGCTTCGACGGCATACCCGATTGCGGCGGCCGCCTCGGAGACGGTCTCCCGATGGGGTTCCGGTGCCGCCGGATCCAGGTCGTGCCGGTACGCCGCGACCGCCACGGCCAAGTCCTCCCAGGCCATGCCGACGCTCTTGAACAACCGGGGTCGGTCCATGGGGACGGTCGCCTTCCCGCGCACCAGTTCGGCGAGATTGCTCTGCGCCGCTCGCTCGGCGAACGCACCCTCGGCGAGCGGGATCAGCAGGTCCCCCGCCTCGCGATGGGCGGCCGTGCGCGCCTCGACGTAGACGGCGGAGCGGCGCACGAGAGCGGAGTCGACCTCGCGGGCGGTCGGTTCGTGCGAGCCGACCGCGACCACGGTGGCATGGTCGCGGATCAGACCACCGTCGAAGAGCGGGGTCCTGGCCGTCGTACAACAGACCACGATGTCCGCGTCCGCCACGGCGTCCGGGGTGCCGAGGGTCGCCGTGAGGCCGAGCGAACGGGCGTATCCCGCAAGGGCCTCGGCCGGTTCGGGCCGCCGAGCGACCACGGTGAGCCGGGTCAGTGGACGCACGGCGAGCAGCGCGTCCAGGTGCCCGTACGCCTGTGGTCCCGTGCCGAAGAGCACCAGGTGCGCGGCGTCGCGCACGGCCAGACGACGCACCGCGACCGCCGTGACGGCCGGGGTCCGCAACGAGGTGAGCGCCACGCCGTCGAGCCACGCGAGCGGTCGCAGCGTGGGCCCGTCCAGCAACAGGTACGTACCGGTGATCCGCGGCAGGCCGATCGCCGGGTTGGCGGGTGCCACCCCGGCGATCTTGACGCCGACGTACTCGGACAGGGCCGCGGGCATCAGCAGCAGGTCGCCGGCGGGGACCGGCACGATCGAGCGCGCCGGGACGGTCTCTGGATCGAGCCCGTCCAGCAGCACCCGCTCGATCGCGTCGGCGGCCGCCGTCGGCGGCAACGCGACGCGAGCGGACCGCGGTTGGGCCGACATCGGGTCGACTGTCGTCACAGCAGGAATCCCGTCCCCAGCGTGTCGTCGGCGTGCAACAGGAAGCGATGCTCACCGGTCCGGTGGGCCGTTCCGGTGACCTCGGTGATCACGCCCTCGGGATGGAAGCCGGCGAGTCGGCCGGTGAAGACCGTGCCCGTGATCGATTCGTGTCGCAGTGCGTCGTTCGGCCCGATCCGACCGCTGTCGGCCAACAGGGCGAGCCGGGCCGACGTCCCCGAGCCGCACGGGGAGCGGTCGATCTGGCCGTCGGCGAAGACGGTGACGTTGCGCTGGTTGGGCCCGCTCGCCGTCGGCGCAAGGTCCTCGTGCAGGATCACACCGTAGACGCCGGAGAGCATCGGGCTGTCCGGGTGTCGGGTCGCGGGCTCGTCGGCGAGAGCGGCGCGGATCTCCCGTCCCGTCGCGGTCAGTTCGGGCAGCAGGCCCGCGGTGACGGTCAACCCGAGCGTGGTCGCGTCGACCGAGGCGTAGTAGGCCCCGGAGTAGGCGAGGTCGACGTACACGGTGCCGCGCGAGGTGGTCACGGGGATCTTCCGCGCGGCGATCCGGGTCGGGACGTTGCGAAAGGTCACGTCGACGGTGCGACCGGCCCGGCGGCGCACGAGGGCGGTGACGCGGCCCGAGGGTACGTCGATCCGCACCCGGGCGATGCCGTCGTCGGGCGCGGCGACGAGCCCTGATTCCACGGCCCAGGCGCCGAGCGCGATCGTGCCGTGTCCGCACGCCGTGGAGTAGCCGTCCTTGTGCCAGAAGAGCACGCCGAGGTGTGCTTCGTCGTCGTCCGGGGGAACGACGAAGCCCCCGTACATCCCGGCGTGACCGCGCGGTTCGCGGGTGAGCAGGAGTCGGATGTCGTCGAGTGGGCTGCGGCGCGGGGCGGTGGCGTTGCCGCCCGCGCCGATGGCGATCGCGCGACGCTCGGCGACCGTGTCGCCCGCGATGATCGGCAGACCCGTTCGCACGATCCTGAAGGGTTCGCCGGCCGAGTGGTAATCGACGGTCTCGACGACCGCCGGGTCGTTGGTCATCGGGAAGCCTCCGAGGGCAGCGGGCTCACTGTGCGGGTCGTGGTGACGAAGTCGAGCCCGGTCCGGTCCGGGCGCCGGGCGGGGGCGCGCTCGACGGCCCGAACCGTTTCGGCCGCCCCGAAAGCGGGCACGGCGAGCACGGGATCGACGGGATCGACGGGATCGACGGGATCGACGGGATCGACGGGATCGACGGGATCGACGGGATCGGTGGGTTTGTGGGCGGTGACTGTCGCCACAGGATGCCTCCGGGGATCGGGTCGGTGGGGTCGAGGAAGTACTGGGCGGTGCCGGTGATCCAGGCTCGCCCGGTCACGCTGGGGACCACAGCGGGGCGGCCGGCGACGCTCGTCTGCGCGACCGGTCGACTGGTCGACCGGTCGACTGGTCGACTGGTCGACCAGTGAGGGTCGTGAGGTCGCGGAGATCGCGGAAGTCGCGGCCGAGCGGCAGGTCGCCGCGCGCGTGCGGTTGCGCCATGCACGCGAGGTCCCGATGCCGCACTGCGAACGATCGAACCTGGGCGGATGGCCATCGCGTGTGGCGAATACGACGAGATCGACCCGGGGGCGAGCAACCGGACGTACCGGCTTTTGCGATGCACGCACCCGTTCCGGATGCCCTGCGACGGCCACGCCGCCCTTGGGCTCGCTACTCATGGCCGGGCCCGCCAGGGCCGCGTAGTAGGCGCGCGCGGCTCCGACCACGACGGCATCCGTGGCAGGTCTCTTGAACACGACTGTACAATTTCACATTGCACTCGACTTGCCAAGGTCCAGCCCACTTGGACTCTGCGCACGCCGACTCCGCACGCACCGAAGCCCGCACACGCGGTGCGGCGCGTCGTGTCACCACGAGGCGCGATGCGGGCAGATGGACGGGTTACCACCACGGTCGCCGTATACACAGACTCATTGGCCGCGCCAACGATGTATGGCCGTCGTGGAAGAGACCCCCGCATGCCTGAGCGTGAAGCCGAGTTGGCTGCTCACCCAGTTGGCAGTGCACGCCCACCGGCTGGCGTCCGACGGATTCGGCGAGGTGGGCGCGCGCGGGTACCACTACCGGATCCTGGCCGCGCTGGACGAGTTCGGGGCGGCCAGCCAGGCCGAACTCGGTCGCCGATGCAACATGGACCGCAGCGACGTCGTGGCGGCGATCAACGAACTGGCCGAGCAGGGCTTCGTCGAGCGGACGCCGGACCCGGATGACCGAAGGCGCAACATCGTGACCTTCACCAACGCGGGTCATCGCCAGCTGCGACGCCTGGACCGAGCACTCGACAGGGTGCAGGACGACCTACTCGGACCGCTTTCGGCCGAGGACAGGCAGACCTTGACCCGCCTGCTCACTCAACTGCTCACCCACCACCAACGGGGGTGACGCGGCCGGCCCGAGCGTCCGAGGATGCCGCCTCCCTACCAAGGACGGTGCCGGGGACCACATTCGAGGGGCCCACGGCCCGCTCCGGCAGCACCCCGATGACCTGGTCCGCATGGTGGTGGTGGAGGTCGGGTTCGACCTCGACGACGACGAATCCGGCCTCGCCGAGCGGCTGACCGGCGTACGGGTCACCGAGGAGCTGCTGCGCGACGCCGAGTACCAGTTTGGGCGCGCCCCGGAGGAACCCGCCCCGGAATGGACCAGCGTCGTCATCGACATCACCGACGCCGACGAAGACGGTGCGGACGACGCGGCCGAGTTCTTCCAGCGCCTGGCGGGCGGGGCGTTTGGGGCCGCCGCGGGTGAAGCGGCGCAGTACCTGTTCGGCTTCGGCGGCGCCGAGGGTGGAGCACGGTGGCAACCCCTTCGGCATCCCCAGCGCGCACCGCCGTCAGCTTCCTGCCGTCCGCCGGTTCGGCCGCGTGGCCGTGGGCGGCTTGGCGGGGGCGACCGGCTCGTCCCGCTTCCGATCGATCCTCCCGTTCGGAGGAGTGACTCCCCGACCCGCTCCCCGGTGTCGCACCCAGGACCTCCCGCCCCCGCCACGGAAGCACCACGCATGACGCAAAGTCATGACCGAAGACTCCGTGTAACGCAAATCACGTTGATGCCCGCCCCGAAAGGTCACTGAGCGGCTCACCGCCGTGCAAGGATGTGTCATGTGAGATGTGAAATGTCACACCTCACCAGCTGTACGCCCGAACCCGGGCGTCACGACATCGGAGGATTCCCCATGAAGCGCATGTTGACCGCGGCAGCCTTAGGCGTCGCCGGATTGAGCATCGTCGCCGCCGCGCCGGTCGCGATCGCCGATCCTGCTCCCAGCACCGTGACCTGCGGTACCTACGGTCTCCAGTCCGGCCTCTCGACCAAGGTCTGTGCCGAGGTCACCGGCGAGAACGTCCAACTCTTCGGCCAGGTCGGCCTGGCGGGGCCCCCTTCGCCGGGCGGTCCGCTGCCGCAGCCGAAGCCGCTGATCATGCACCTGTCCGGCAACGTGGCCGGTGTCTCGCTCGGTGCGGTGAACCAGAATTCGGTCTTCCAGAACGCGACGATCAAGGTCTCCGGCGTGGGCGGCACCGTCGCATGCGGTTCGACCATCCACGGCAGCTTCAGCGTGGACTCCTACCAGTGGCCGGCGCGGCCGGTCACCATCGATCTTGTGATCCCCTGCTGACGTCGCGTCCGACCGTCACGCGGAGCCGCGCAACCGTCGCCTCGTAGTCCCGGGCGCAACAGCGCCGCCGTGAGCGCACAGCGTCGATCGAGTCCTGTCGGCTTCGCCGCGCCGAGTTGCCACTGATGCTATTGGCGAATTCGGGTGGGGTTGTCCGGCCCATCGGATCTCATCCGCGGGCCGGAATGCAACCAAGCGCGGCGTGCGGCCACGGGCGCGGGCGCGCGGTGTCTCGGTGAGCCAGGCGTCGATGCGGACGAGGTTGAGCGCGGCGCCGGTGAGTAGGCGTCCGAGGCTGGTCTTGGCCAGGCAGTGGTAGCGGCTGCGGCGTATGCCGAAGGCTCCGCTGCCTGGGAGATGGTCCCTTGGATGCCGGCGCGGAAGCTGGAGCACCGTTTTCCACGCGTCGGTCCGTTGGAGTACGCGTGCCCGGTGGACGGTCCGGTGGACCTTACAAGGTCGCAGTGTGACGGCCCGGACAACCCAATGCCCCATCCGCTTCGCGCGGATGGGGCATTGGTCGTCGAGTGGCCGCAGTCCTTGGGCGGGGTTCACTCCCACTCGCGTAGGAAACCCGGCACCGACACGGCCTGGGCTTCGGTCCGCTTCTCCAGGCGGCTGCCGCGGAGCAGGGTGACGGGCATGATGTCGCTGGGCCCACGATGCCCGGCGCGGGTCGTTGTGGCGGCCGTCGTCCCACCCCGTCCCGGAGGTTGCCGCCGTCACGCGCCAGGGGACCGCCGTCGTACTCGGGAAGACTGGACATGCCGATCGTGTAGGCGCCGCCTTGGATCCACACCATCACCGGCAGCCCTACGCCCGGGCCCGGCTCGGGCGACCAGACGTTGACCGTCAACCAGTCGTCGTCATCGACGGGCAACTGCCTTTCGGCTTCGGCGCGGAGGGTGCACGCGGCACGCTATCGATGCTCCCCGACACCCTACGGAACGGCGACCACGACGAACCCCCGGAAAGGGGTGACACCCGCAATACGCCGGAAAGGGGCCGCGGCGGCAGGCCGGGCCCGGATGTGAGGCCGGCCGTATAGCAGTTCGCGGGCCTCGCGCCGCCCGAGTACGGGTTCGCGGCCGGCGGGGCGGCCGTGGCGATCGTGCGCGGCGCGGACCCGGACGAGGCCCCGCCGCCGGGCTGATCGACACCGTCCCCAACGCCCCGCGCCTTGCGGGCCCGGCCGCAGGCGCGGCGCCGGTCCCCGACGCGGGGCGACGGGCGACATCAGGTGGGCGGCGGCGGCCCCGGCGGTCAGCGGCGGCGCAACGCCGGGTCGAGCAGCGCGGGCGGGGTGTCGTTCTTCTCGTGCGCGGCCAGGTCGGTGCCGGGAGCGACGATCGCGTCGATCGCGTCGAGCACGTCGGCGGAGAGCACGGTGTCAGCGGCGGCGAGCTGCGAGTGCAGGTGGTCCAGTGTGCGGGGACCGATGAGCGCGCTGGTCACGGCGGGATGCGCGGTCACGAATCCGAGCGCGAGCTGGATCATGGTCAGGCCGGCCTCGTCGGCGACCTTGGCCAACTGCTCGACGGCATCGAGCTTGGCCCGGTTGGAGGGGATGTCGGTGTCGAAGCGTTGCGGCAGGAACGTGGAGCGGCTGGTGGTGACGTCCCGGCCCGCACGGATCGCGCCCGACAGCCAGCCCGAAGCCAACGGGCTCCACACCAGTACACCGAGCCGGTACTGCTCGGTCACGGGCAGCACGTGGCTTTCGATACCGCGCTGCAGGATCGAGTAGCTGGGCTGTTCGGTGACGTAGCGGCCCAGGTGGTACTCGCGAGCGGCCGACTGGGCCTGCACGATGCGGTATGCGGGGAACGTCGAGGAGCCGAAGTAACGGATTCGAACTGGCGCGCCCCCGGCACGCCGGACCGTGTCCGGTGTGCCGCGTCCCGGACCCGGGGGAACCGGCCCGTGGCGGGCTGTACTCCCGGGTGCGCCGACGACGACGGCACACCGCCGCCGCCGCGGCGTCCGGACCGACCACGGCGAATCCACGCACCATGATCGCCCGCGACAGCGATCCCTCGGACGGCTCCTTCGCCGACGGCAACAGCTACTCCGCGGACGCCCTCAATGCCGCGAGGGCCGCCCCCGGCGCCCGGATCACGGTGGACGGACTGGCCTTCACCATGCCGCGGTACGGTCCCGGCGAGCGCGACAACGTGGCGGGCGGGGGCGGCGTGATCGCACTGAGCGGGCACGCCCGCGAGATCGGCTTCCTCGGCGCCTCGGCAGGCGGGGTCACCGGCGCGGTGACCATCCGGTACGCCGACGGCACCTCGACCACCGCGAACCTCTTCCTGACCAACTGGCTCACGGACCAGCCCACCGCGAACGGCGCCCGGATCGCCGTCACCACCGACCACCGGGTCACCCCGACCGGACCCGCCAACTTCGGCCTGAACTACCGCCTCTACGTCAACACCGTCCCCGTCGACCCGGCCAGGGAACTGCACTCGGTCACCGCCCGCCAACTCCGCCCTCCACATCCTCGACCTGGCGACCCGCCCGGTCACATAGCACCTCACACGTGACACCGGTCGGGTGTGCGGACCGGCTCCCCAAGCCCGGTCCGCACACCCGACACACCTGCATTCACCGGGTGAACCACCGAATGCCGCGTCCCCGGAGGCGATCGCCGAGCTCACCGATCGGGCACTTGGAGCCTGATGCGCGCCCTGCGCAGCCGCGGCCTCGGCAGCGCCTGGACGACACTCGGCCTCGGACGCGCAGTCGCGCGCCCTCTTGCGAGTACGTGAGTCCTGCCGGCCTCATGAACCATGTGTCGGTCGCCGATGCGAACATCCGCGAAAGAGCGACACGAGGGGAACAGCATGGGCACCTGGGATATCGGCCCCTTCGACAACGACATGGGCGCCGACTTCGCCAACACCTTGGACGAAGCCGCCGAAACGGATCGCGAGAGCATCATCCGCGGCGCGCTCACCACCACGATCGCCACCCGCGGCTACCTTAATGCCTTCGAAGGGACGGAAGCCGTCGCCGCCGCCGCACTGATCGCGGCCCAATGTCCCTCCGGCGTGCCGATCGACGCCTCCCACGGCCCCCAAGAGCCCATCCCCGCACTCCCCTTCGACCTGCGCACACTCACGATCGACGCGCTCGACCGGGTCTTGGCCGAGGACTCCGAACTCGCCGCGCTCTGGGACGAAACCGGTGACGGCCCTCGTTGGCGCCGGAACATCGCCTGTACCCGAAGGATCATCGCCGGCGCGGTCGAATCTCGGTTTCGGCCGAATCAGCCTGGCTCCGCCCAGCGGATCAAGATCGCGTGCCACGATCCGTCGGGCCCACCGCAAGGCCCCTGATCAGCGAGATCGTGGTGCGGCCGACGGTCCGGAAGCGCTGGTCGTGGACGCGGGCCGGCGGTGGCGTGCCATGCTGGTGCACATGATCCTGGAGGACCTGGTACGCCTGCGCCGCGCTCGGGACATGATGGACCGCGACTACGCTCAGCCGCTGGATGTCGCGGCGTTGGCGAACGTCGCCCTCATGTCGCCCGGGCACTTCTCCCGCAGCTTCCGCGCCGCCTTCGGGGAGACGCCCTACAGCTATCTGATGACCCGCCGTATCGAGCGGGCGAAGGCGCTGCTGCGGCGGGGCGACATGAGCGTGACGGACGTCTGCTTCGCGGTCGGATGCACCTCGCTGGGGTCGTTCAGCTCGCGCTTCTCCGAGCTGGTCGGCGAGAGCCCCAGCGCCTACCGGGCCCGCAGCCACGGGGCCGACGCCGCGATCCCGGCGTGCGTCGCCAAGATCCTCACGCGACCGGTCAGGAACGGAGAAGCGAAACCCGCCGCCACCTCGTAGCGTCGAGGACATGGACATCAAGCTCGCACAGTGCTTCATCGCAGTCGACGACCATGACAAGGCGCTCCCCTTCTATCGCGACGTCCTCGGCCTGGAGGTACGCAACGATGTCGCGTTCGAGGGGATGCGCTGGGTGACCGTCGGCTCCCCCGCGCAGCCGGACGTGGAGATCGTCCTCGAACCGCCGCTCGCCGACCCCAACGCCTCGCCGGCCGACAAGGAGGCGATGGCGGAACTGCTGGCCAAGGGCATGCTGCG
The DNA here is from genome assembly GCF_045207785.1 of Embleya sp. NBC_00896. Taxonomy (NCBI): domain Bacteria; kingdom Bacillati; phylum Actinomycetota; class Actinomycetes; order Kitasatosporales; family Streptomycetaceae; genus Embleya; species Embleya sp. NBC_00896. The sequence continues at coordinate 2,360,723 of NZ_CP108777.1, read as the reverse complement.
CGGCGTGATCTTCTCCACCGACGACTGCGACGCCACCTTCGAACGCATCCGGGCCGCCGGCGGGGACGTGTTGCAGGAGCCGATCGACCAGCCGTACGGCGTCCGCGACTGCGCCTTCCGCGACCCGGCCGGCAACATGCTCCGCTTCAGCCAACCCCGCAAGCGGTAGGGACCGGCTGCGGTAGGTCCCGGCCCGGCCGTCGCCGTCCAGCGCTCCGACTCCCGGGCGGCGCAGGCGATCCGGTCCCTCCGGGCGGACGGCGGTGTCCCGCCCCGGCCCCGCTGCGCCGGATCGCGCCGCGTGGCCGGGGCCCAGAGCCGCCACGGGCCGAAACGAAGGACAACCAGGTGTACTGCTCGAACTGGTTGGATCGAGCCAGGCGCCACCAACGGAAACCGCGAAGGCGGCTCCGCCCAACAGATGGAGACACGATGAGCGCGGCCACGCGGACGGACACGCAGTCGCCTGCACTGCACGTTGCCGACACCCACGAACTGATCCGCGTGCACGGCGCGCGCGTGAACAACCTCAAGGACGTCAGCATCGAAATCCCGAAGCGCCGGCTGACGGTGTTCACCGGAGTCTCCGGCTCGGGCAAGAGCTCGCTGGTGTTCGGCACCATCGCCGCGGAGTCGCAGCGGATGATCAACGAGACCTACAGCGCCTTCGTGCAGGGCTTCATGCCGACGCTGGCGCGGCCTGAGGTCGACGTACTCGAAGGGCTGACGACCGCGATCATCGTCGACCAGCAGCGGATGGGTGCCGACCCCCGGTCCACGGTCGGTACCGCCACCGACGCCAACGCGCTGCTGCGTATCCTCTTCAGCCGACTCGGGAAACCGCACATCGGCCCGCCCAGCGCGTACGCCTTCAACGTCCCCTCGGTCCGGGCGAGCGGTGCCATCACCGTCGAGCGCGGTGCCAAGAAGGCGGTGAAAGCGACCTTCAACCGCACCGGCGGCATGTGTACGCGTTGCGAAGGCCGAGGCGCGGTCTCCGATATCGACCTCACCCAGCTCTACGACGACTCCAAGTCGATCGCCGAGGGCGCGTTCACCATCCCCGGCTGGAAGTCGGACAGCTGGTGGACCGTGCGGATCTACGCCGAGTCGGGCTTCCTCGACCCGAATAAGCCGATCCGCAAGTACACCAAGAAGGAAATGCAGGACTTCCTCTACCACGAGCCGGTCAAGGTGAAGGTCGAGGGCGTGAACCTCACCTACGAGGGGCTGATTCCCAAGATTCAGAAGTCGTTCCTGTCCAAGGACAAGGAGGCGCTGCAGCCGCACATCCGGGCGTTCGTGGAGCGTGCGGTCACCTTCACCACCTGCCCCGAGTGCGACGGAACGCGGCTCAGCGAGGGGGCCCGGTCGTCGAAGATCAAGCGGATCAACATCGCCGACGCCTGCGCGATGCAGATCAGCGACCTCGCCGAATGGGTCGGCGGTCTCGACGAGCCGTCGGTGGCGCCGCTGCTCGCGACGCTGCGGCAGACTCTCGACTCGTTCGTGGAGATCGGGCTGGGCTACCTCTCGCTCGACCGGCCGTCGGGCACGCTGTCGGGCGGCGAGGCGCAGCGGGTCAAGATGATCCGCCACCTCGGCTCCTCGCTCACCGACGTCACCTACGTCTTCGACGAGCCCACCGTCGGCCTGCACCCCCACGACATCCAGCGGATGAACGACCTGCTGCTGCGGCTGCGGGACAAGGGCAACACGGTGCTCGTCGTGGAGCACAAGCCGGAGACGATCGCGATCGCCGACCACGTCGTCGACCTCGGCCCCGGCGCCGGTACGGCGGGCGGCACCGTCTGCTTCGAGGGCACCGTCGAGGAACTGCGGACCGGCGGCACCGTCACCGGCCGCCATTTCGACGACCGGGCCTCCGTCAAGAAGACGGTACGCACGCCCACCGGCACGCTGGAGATCCGCGGCGCGACGAGGCACAACCTGCGCGACGTCGACGTCGACATTCCGCTCGGCGTGCTCACCGTCGTCACCGGCGTGGCCGGCTCCGGCAAGAGCTCGCTCGTGCAGGGGTCGCTGGTCAACGGTTCGGGGGCCGCCGGCGCGGGTGTGGTGTCGATCGACCAGGGCGCGATCCGCGGCTCGCGACGGAGCAACCCGGCGACGTACACCGGACTGCTCGACCCGATCCGCAAGGCGTTCGCGAAGGCCAACGGCGTGAAGCCGGCGCTGTTCAGCGCCAACTCCGAGGGCGCGTGCCCCACTTGCAACGGCATCGGCGTCACCTACACCGACCTGGCGATGATGGCCGGTGTCGCCACCACCTGCGAGGAGTGCGAGGGCAAGCGGTTCGAGGCATCGGTGCTGGATTACCACCTCGGCGGTCGCGACATCAGCGAGGTGCTCGCGATGTCGGTGAACGAGGCCCAGGACTTCTTCGGCGCCGGCGAGGCGCACACGCCGGCCGCGCACGCGATCCTCGGCCGGCTCGCCGACGTCGGGCTCGGCTACCTCAGCCTCGGCCAGCCGCTCACCACGCTGTCCGGCGGCGAGCGGCAACGGCTCAAGCTGGCCACCCACATGGCCGAAAAGGGCGGCGTCTACGTCCTCGACGAGCCGACCAGCGGCCTGCACCTCGCCGACGTCGAGCACCTGCTCGGCCTGCTCGACCGGATCGTCGACGCCGGCAAGTCAGTCATCGTCATCGAGCACCACCAGGCGGTCATGGCGCACGCCGACTGGATCGTCGACCTCGGCCCCGGCGCCGGCCACGACGGCGGCCGGATCGTCTTCGAGGGCACACCCGCCGACCTCGTCGCCGCCCGCTCCACCCTCACCGGCAAGCACCTCGCGACCTACGTCGGCACGTGACCGAGGCCGCCGCTGGGCGCGGGGGATGCCAGGGTTTCCTCGAGGTGTTTGCCCTCGATGTCGGGGTCCGGGACGTACTTGGCGAACCACTGGGGGTGGTACCAGAGCTTCGCGCGGACGATGGCCATCGTGGCCGGAACGAGGGCCAGGCGGACGACGAAGGCGTCGAGGAAGACGCCCACGGCGAAGCTGAAGCCGATGGCCTTGATGGTCGGGTCGTCGGTGAACATGAAGGCCACGAAGATCGAGAACATGATCAGCGCGGCCGCGGTCACCACGCGTGCCGACAGGCCGGTGCCGCGGGCGACCGCGCCGCGAGCGTCGCCGGTGGTGGTGAAGTCCTCCTTGATGCGCGACACGACGAACACCTCGTAGTCGCTGGAGAGTCCGAAGATGATCGCGAGCATGATGATCGGCAGGAAGCTGATCGTCTCCGACGGGGTGATGTCGAAGATGTCCTCGCCCCAACCCCACTGGAACATCGCGACCTCGACGCCGAACGCGGCGGAGATCGACAGCAGGAAGCCGATGATCGATTTGATCGGCACGAGGATGGTTCGGAACGCGAACGTGAGCAGCACGAACGCCAGACCGACGACGACGAGGAGGAACACCGGGAGGGCGGAGGCGAGTTTGGCGGAGACGTCGATGTTGGAGGCGGTGCTTCCGCCGACGAGGACCTGGGCGCCGGTCGCGCCTTCGATGGCGCTCCGGTTGTCGCGGATGTGATGCACCAGATCCGCGGTGGCGCTCGTGTCCGGTCCGCTGCCGGGGATGACGCGGATGACCGCGATCTGGTCGATCACCGCGAGCGGCGCCGCCGCCACGACGTTCGGCTGCCCGGCCAGCGCGGTGGTGAGCTGCTGCACGGCGGCCTGGTCGACGGCGTTCTCGGTGACGACCAGCAGCGGACCGTTGAAACCGGGGCCGAAACTCTCGGCGGTCAGGTCGTAGGCCTTGCGGGCCGTGTTGGACGTCGGCTGGGAGGCGGCGCTGGGCAGGCCCAGTTCCATCTGGGTCGCCGGAACGGCCAGCAGCAGCAACAGCCCGACCCCGGCGACGAGGACCGACACCCGATGCCGCACGACGAACCTCGCCCAGGAAGCGCCGAAGGTCCGCGCGGGTTCGGTCGCGGTGGTCCGCGCGACCTCCTCGTGGTGGCCCGGGCGCAGCGGGGTGCTGATGAACGCGGCGACCTTCTCGCCCGCGAAGCCGAGCATGGCCGGTAGCAGCGTCAGGGCGATCAGCAGCGCGATCAGTACCGCCGCCGCGGCGCACAGCCCCATGATGGTCAGGAACGGGATGCCGACGACGGACAGGCCGCACAACGCGGTGATCACGGTGAGCCCGGCGAAGACCACCGAACTGCCGGCGGTACCGAGCGCCAGGGCCGCGGAGTCCTCGACGTCCATGCCGGCGAGGAGGTTGTTGCGGTGCCGGAAGAGGATGAACAGTCCGTAGTCGATGCCGCAGGACAGGCCCAGCATGATCGCGACCGTGGTCGACGCCGAGGCGATGTCGATCACCGCGGCCAGGGCGGTCACGCTCGTCAGGGCGATGCCCACTCCGATGACCGCAGTGAGGATGGGCAGGCCCGCGGCCACGATCGCGCCGAAGGTGATGAGCAGGATGACGAGTGCGACCGCCAGGCCGATGATCTCGGGGAGTTCGGAGGGGGTGATCCGCCAGCCGGGGTAGACGCTGCCGGAGTACTCGACTTGGACTCCGGCCTGCTGGGCCGGCAGGGCCGCGCGTTCGAGGGCGTCGAGGGTCGAGTCCTGCACGTCCGCCGGTTGCGCGGTGTATTGGACCCAGGCGAGCGCGACGTGCTGGTCGGGTGAGACGCCCTGGTCGGTGAACGGATCGGAGACCGAGGCCACCTGGGGTACGGTCCGCATCTGCGCGACCGCCGCCTCGATGCCGGATCGATGGGCGGAATCGGTGACCGTCGTCGTGCCGCCGGTCGCGAACACGACCTGGGTCTGCGCGCCACCGAGCGCGGGGAGCTTCTGGTTGAGAAGGTCCGTCGTCTCCTGCGACTCCGTGCCGGGAATGGTGAACGCGTCGTTGGTCTGCCCCCCGCTCGCGGTCGCGGCGACGATCGCGGCGACGAGCAGGGCGAGCCAGACGCCGAGCACCGTGCGTCGATGCCGCAGCGACCACCGTCCGAGTCGGAACAGGTACGTGGACATGTGCTTCCCTCCGCGCCCACCACACAGCCGCTGCGGTCGGCGCGAACCACCGGCTCCCGGCTGCTTTTGCGATGTCGCCTGCCACCTCGACTGGACAATTTGGGCATATTGTCCGCTCTGCGACTCACCCGAACCCTGCGGCGCGCCGCATCGACCGCAAACGTGCACCACCCGGCACAGCCGCACCGAGCCTCGCTCCCCCATCACGCAGCCGCCGGGCTCGCCCGGGGGAATCCGCGCCTTGTGGAAGGGGGCGCGAGGCTGTCCCTGGTACCCGGCGAAGCCGCCTACGCCCGGCCCGATTTCCGCGCCCGATCGTGAATGGGCGGCGTCGGGGCGGGGGTTGCGCGGGCGACCAAGCATCGCGCGTTCGCGGTCGTGAGACCGAGATCGGTGACACCTTGTCCCGATAGGGGCACTGTAAGTGTCATGAGTGCTGCGTGGGAACCAGTCCCGATCACACCCGACGGCCGGCTCGGTCCAGTGGGTCGACATCCTGGCCTGCACGACCCCCAATACCGGTTACGGCGCAGCGCGATCATCGCGTTGGCCCACGGCCGCGGCGTGGGCGAGTCCTCGTTACCCGTCGCGTACAGCGCGGTAGAACACGCGACGTGGCGCACGGTGCACGCGGCCCTGGAGCCGGCCCTGCGCGCCCACGCGTGTCGTGCGGTGCTGGAGGCGCACGAGGACTCCAACATCCGCGCGGACCGGATCCCGCAGCACGCCGAGGTCGGGGCGCACCTGAGAGCCCGTACCGGGTTCGACTTCACCGTCGCCGGTGGCTTCGTACGGAACCGGCGGTTCCTGGGGTCGCTTGAGCACGGCTACTTCCACGCCGTGCAGTTCGTCCGGCACCCGGCCGCGCCGCTGTACACGCCGGAACCGGACGTGATCCACGACGTGTTCGGCCATGGCGTCCACCTGACGTCGCCGCGCTTCGCCGACCTGTACCGCCTGTTCGGCCGGAGCGCCGGACGGTTGCGCACCAGGCAGGCCCTGGACCTGCTCAGCCGGGTGTACTGGTACACCCTCGAGTTCGGCGTGGTGGCCGAGGCCGGGACCGTCAAGGCGTACGGTGCGGCGCTGCTCTCCTCGCCCGCGGAGATCAGCCGGTTGCCCCGGTTCGAGATCCGCGCATGGGATCTCCGCGCCATCGCCACGACCCCGTACCGCGCCGAGGGGTATCAGCCATTCCTGTTCGCCGCGCGCTCCATGGACCACCTCGCGGACGCCCTGGCCGTGTTCTGCGAGGACTTCGACGACGACACGGGGGCCCGCCTGGGGCTCCCTCCGGCTCCCCAAGTCCCGCATATCCCGCGGCGGGACGAGTGCCGTCTCCCGCGGCGGAGCCGAACCGAACCGAACCCCGCACGGGAGATGCGGCACCGCCCTTCGACCCGCGCCGTGACACGACCGCTCCCGGACGAGAGGCCCACATGACCGCCGCACTCCCGCTCCCGGTGCCGACCACGTCCTTCGGCCTGGCCACCCCGCACGCACTCGCGACCGACGCCGGCGCCCGCCGCGACGGCGGCAACGCGGTCGACGCCGCGCTGGCCGCCGCGGTGGCACTGACCGTGGTCTATCCGCACCACTGCGCCGTCGGCGGAGACCTGATCGCACTGGTGGCCCGCCCCGACGGGCGAATCCTCGTCGTCAACGCCGGCGGAGCCGCGCCGCCGGCCGCCGACCCGGACGCGCTTGCGGCGCCCGCGCTGGATCGTGGACGGCATGGGAGCGGGCGCGCCGGCCCATGTCGCCTCCGTCGAAGGCGACATGGGCGAGGAGACCACCGAGGCGCTGCGGGCGGCGGGCTTCCCAATACGGGTCTGCGCCGACCTCGACGAAGCGGTGGGACAAGGCCAACTCGTCCGCCGCGCGGCGAACGGCGCCCCCCGCGCCGCCGCCGACCCCCGCAGCGACGGGTCCGCGGTGTCGTGCTGACCGCCGCGGATCGGATCCTTGACCCACCGCCACCGCCACCGCGCGCCGGGCCGACCACCAGAGGAAGGAAATGGGCCCGGGGGGTCGCGAGTTGCTGCGAGGTGCTGCGCCCGGAGAACGCCTTCCGGGCGCAACGCCTCGCAACCCGCGTAGGTGCTCCATCACCCGCCCTGGACGCGGCCAAGGTCCATGCAGCGAAGGCCGGATACGCCCGTCCCTCGGGCTCCACAGAACCGCAGGGCGGGAAGTCGAGCTCAGCCGTTGGAGTCCGTCGCTCCGAGGGCCCGGTCATGGCCAGGTCGGAAGGTCAGAATCAGCCGTCCCCGGACGCCACCCGCTTCCAGGAGTCGGTGCGCTTCGGCGGCCTGCTCGGCCGGCAGGATCCGTGCGACCCGTAGCGCAACCCGGCCGTCCTCCACCTGCTGCCGGAGGCGGTCGAGCTTCGCCCGTTGGCGCGCGTACCGGGCTACCCACACCGGCTGAAAGGTGACGCCCCGTTCCCAGGTGCCCTCGAAGCCGCGGAGGGTCGCGATCCGACCGCCATCGCGTACGGCGCGGGCCGCGGGTCGGTCGAGGAGGGCGCCGTCAACGAGCCCGTCGACGCCGTCGGGCACCGCTGCGCGTACCTGCTCCGGAAACTCGGGCCCGCGCGGCAGCACGATGTCGGCACCCAGTTCCTTGACAAGCGGTTCGTCCTGCGGCGCAGCGTCGGCAACGACACGCAGACCGTCCGCCTTGGCCAGTTGGACGACGTAGCCGCCGACCGCGCCGGCTGCGCCGGTTACCGCGATGGTCGCGCCCGGCGCGAGGTCGAGCGTGTCCAGCGCCAGGCGCGCGGTCAAGCCGTTCATCGGCAGGGACGCGGCTTCGGCGTCGGTCGCGCCGGCCGGGACCCTGGCGACCGACTCGGCGGGCACCACGATGTGTTCCGCGTAGGCGCCGTGCGTCTCGGACGGCACCACGACGGCCATCACGTGCTCGCCGATCCGCAGATCGGTGTCGACTCCCGCGCCGATCTGCTCGAGTACGCCCGCGGCGTCCATTCCCGGAACATAAGGGGGCCGGGAGGTCGGCGGGATGACGAACGGTGCCCCGCTGCGCACCACGGTGTCGGTCGCGTTCACAGCCGCCGCATGGACCCGAATACGCAGTTCGCCCGGACCGGCATCGGGGGCCGGGAGATCGATGACGTGTAGCACCTCGGGCCCACCGAACCTGGTTACGCCTACGGCTTTCATGTGAACCTTCCAACTTCGCTTTGGGTACGGCTCGGTTCAAGACGGGAAGTCCTTCGGCGAGCGTCGTCGCGGTGGCCTCGCCCCGCGCGGCGAGCAGATCGAGCAGCACACGCCGCGTCGGGTCGGCCGGCGCGACCAGGACGCCGTCCACCGCCCCGACGCCGCCGCCACGTTCGTCCCTCACGCGATCCGGGCCGCGCTCATGAGGGAACACCTTCACCGCCGCCACTGAATGATGCAACTTCAGAGTTGCACATCATTTCCCCAGACGCAACCTCAGAGTTGCACTTCGACGGCACCCCGGGGCAGGTGCCCAGTGGTCGCGATCCCGGGACCGTCCAGAGCCGCGGGATCGCCAACGCTCACGCGCGCACCGCGACCGAGTCGCCGTCCACAACAGGGAACTCGCTACGAAACGAGGCGCGTTCGTCGGGTCGCGGAGGGGTACCCCGGAGCGCCCAACGGTGTGGTGCGCTGCCATACTGAGCGCCTTCCACATCCCCCGGCATTCTTTCCAGCGGAGGTTCCTGCCTTGGTACACGCCCACGCGCGCGGCACGATCGCGCTGCTCGTGGTCGCGCTCTTCTCCGCCACGACGGCCTGTACGGTCGCGGCCGACGTAGTCGCGGCCGGGTCCCCGTCACAGGCCGCGCCGAGCTCGTCCGCGGCGCCGTCCACCGCCGCGCCCGCTCCCGACGCCGAACCGTATCTGACGACGCGTGAACTGCAACGGGCACTGCTCACGAAGGCCGACATGCCCAAGGGTTGGGTCACGCGCATGGGATCGAACGACGTCGGTCGAGACCGCGGCGAGGGCACCGGCTGCGAGCGGTTGACCACCCACGCGAACCCGGCGTCCGGTCTCCATCCCGTCGAGGCGACGGCGGACATCCTGGCTTCCGACCCGGCCGGCGGCAAGAAGGCGTACGCGCTGTTCGGCGTGAGTCTGACCTCGCTGGCTTCCGGTGACGCGCAGCGTGTCATCCCGGCTGTTCGTGACGCCGTCCCGGGGTGCTCGAATCAGCAGCAGACCGTCGACGACCTCTCCGCGACCGTGACCGCCCGCGAGATCCAGGGTCCGGGGCTGGGCGACGAGAGCGTCGCGATCGTGATCACGACCCGAGTGGACGACGGCCGGAGCTGGGTCCACTCGGTGGTGCTGGTGCGTGTGGGCACCACGTTGATCCGCGCGGCCCACGTCAACCTCACCGGGGCCACTCCGCACCATCCCGACCCGGCGGCGGTCCGCAAGCAGGTCGAGCAGGTCGCGGCGGCTGTTCGGGCGAAGGGCTGAGCGGTACAACCGCGGATCCGGTGGGACGGGTGCGCCTGCGCCGGAGTCGAGGGGCGGTGCCGCCCCGTGTGCCGAGGAACACCGGCGACCGCCCCTCCGGCGCGGCGCGGCCGGCTACGGTGCGTCGGGCGCCCGTCCGGTCAGGCGCCCGGGATCGGGAAGATCAGGCAGCTGCTCGTCGCGTGCGCGAGCAGCCGGTCGTTCGCGTCCAGGAGTTCGGCCTCGGCGAACGCGGTACGGCGGCCGTGGCTGCGTACCCGGCCGACGGCGCGGATCTTGCCGGAGTCGAACGTGATCGGCCGCAGGAACTTGGTGGTGAGGTCCAGCGAGGTGTACGCCATCCCGGCCGGGAGGGTGGAGTGCACCGCGCAGCCCGCCGCCGAGTCCAGCAGTGTCGCGTACACACCGCCGTGCACGCTGCCGATCGGGTTGTAGTGCTCCTCGCCCGGCGTCATCGAGAACACCGCGTGGCCGTGGTCGACCTCCTCCAGGGTGAAGTCGAGCGTCGAGGCGATCGGCGGCGGGGGGTACTTGCCCGCGAGCATCGCGCGCAGGAACTCCAGGCCGGGCAGCGACATCGCACCGGCCGCGGTCAACGCCGGGTCTTCCCAGGTATAGGTACGCGACCTGCCCATGTGCGTCGTCTCCGCTTCGCTTCGGCCGTACCGTGGCTCGGCCGGCTGTTCGGTACTGACGCCTCGACGCTAGGCCCGCCACCAGCTGACTGTCAATCTCGAAGCCAGGTGCCTACACTGCCCCCATGGCCATGGAGTGGGTGGACATCGACGGCGACAACTGCCCCGTCCGGCGCACCCTGGACCTCGTCGGGGAGAAGTGGTCCCTGCTGATCGTGCGCGACGCCGTCAACGGTGTGCGCCGGTTCGAGGACTTCCGCCGGCACGTCGGCATGTCCGAGGCGGTCCTCGCCGACCGACTGCGCAAGCTCGTCGCGGGCGGCGTGCTGGAGACGCGGCCGTACCGCGAACCGGGCGCGCGCACCCGCCTCGAGTACCGCGTGACCGCCAAGGGCTGGGACCTGTGGCCCGCGCTGCTGGCGCTCAAACAGTTCGGCGACAAGCACTTCGCCGACCCGGCCGGGCCCCTGCTGGAGATACGCCATACCGAGTGCGGCGCACCAGCCCGCGTGGTCGTCGAATGCTCCGCCGATCACGCCCACCTGACGAACCGTGACGTGACGGTACGGCCGGGCCCGGCCGCGCGCCCCCTCGCCGCCGAAGCCGACTGACCGCGCGGCCGGTGTCCCGCTCCGGGGGTCCTGCGGCGTGGTCGCCTGCCCGGTCGCTTGTACCGAGCGGAAGACCTTGCTGCCCCCGGTTCTACGTCGGCAAGGTCACGCACCTACCCGGCGGATACGTACATGCTCGTACGCGTGGCCAGCTTGCCGAGGACGCGATTTCCCCGTCCCCAGTCGTAGAGTTGCCCGGGTACCTGTACGCCGCTCTGGACCTGTGCCTGCTGCGCGTCCCCCGCGACCGCGCAGACCACCGACCCGTGGTTGGTCGCCCAGTTCTTGGGCAGCTTGGCCTCCAAGAGGCAGCCGTCGGTGCCCTGGACGACGCGCTTGAGCGGGAAGCCGGCCTCGGCCATCGCACACGAGACGCCGAGCAGAGCGATACCCACCGGATGCGGGTAGGGCACCGTGTGGACACGACGTATCTCAAAGCCCAGGGCCTTGCCGAGTGCCGCGCCCAGCGCGTGACTGACCCGCTGCTCGATGCCGTCCAAGGACCCGCTCAAGAGGTCCCTGACATCGCCCGCCTTCCCCAGGAACTCATTCACGGACATCCCCTTCCCCTGGGCGGCCGCCTGTTCGAGTCGGGCACGGGCGTGCGGATAACTCATCAGGACGTCGTACCGGTACTCCATCCGCCAATCGGGCTGTTGCACAGAGCCCCTCCTCTTCCGCTGTTCGCATGTCACGGGTTGACACGTCGTCAGCATCGCAGGTCGTGGGGCTTCGCCGGGGGCAAATGCCGGGCCCGTCACGCGTGTTCGCGTACCGGGGACACCGCCTGGGGCTGCCCGCGCTGCCGGGCTCAGCCCCATTCGGCGGGGAGGTTGGTGGCGCTATCCGAATTGCGGGGTGAACGGGAGCAGTTCGTCCCCTCCGGGCTGCACGATGCCGTAGCTGCTCTCGGGGACCTCGTTCCAGGCACCGGGCAGATCGCCGGGGGGCTCGGACACGATGACGCGGGTCTCGTCGGATACTTCGCGCAGGAACTCCACATCAGGGTGGAGCGCTCGCAGTGTCTCCACCCGAGTACTGAAGAAGAGCGAGCGTGAGTCCGTCTGGCTGGAGTAGCGGAAGGCCCACAGCCGCTGTCCGTCGGTCACGGCGACCGTCATCTGCAGTGGGAACTCCACCCCGTGCCGGCGACCGGTCTGCTCCACCAGGCCGGCCATCCGCGCGACGGCGCCCGGCGGGTCCTGCTCCAGGCCGAAGGTGAGGGCCAGGAAGAACATGAGCTCGGAGTCCGTCGATCCCTCGATGTCGGGAAAGAGGTCCGGGTCGACGGCCACGGCAAGCTCTCGCTTGCTGCGGTGGAAGTCGGTGATGGCGCCGTTGTGCATCCACATCCAGCGCCCGTGCCGGAACGGGTGGCAGTTGGTCTGTTGCACTGCGGTGCCGGTCGTGGCCCGGATGTGAGCGAAGAACAGTGGAGAGCGGATGTGGTCGGCGATCTCCCGCAGGTTGCGGTTGCTCCACGCCGGGCCGGTGTCCCGGAAGACCGCCGGGACGTCGATGTCGGGTGCGTACCAGCCGACGCCGAACCCGTCGCCGTTGGTCGTCTCGACGCCCAAGCGGGAGTGCATGCTCTGGTCGATCAGCGAGTGCGCCGGTTTGTAGAGGATGGTGTCGAGCAGGATGGGTGTTCCCGCGTAGGCGAGCCATCGGCACATCGGCTACCGCCTCCTGGTCTTCTGGTCTGGCGGCCTTCAGACCTTCAGGCCTTCATGCCTTCTGGTCCGCGCCCGCCGGGATTCACGTGTGAGGGCGCCCCACCGGTGGGGATCTCCGCGAGATCCGCCGGTTCCCCGACCTCGCTGCAAGCGGGATTCCGTTGTGCGGGTTCAGTCTCCGGAGGTCATCTCCGACGCGGCGATCGAGAAGCCCAGGGCTTCGGCGATGTGGGTGGACGCGGTCATGACGCGGGCGGTGCCCACGATGGGCGCGATGGCCACGAGGACGTCCTGGACCTGCTCGGCGGTCAGATCGGTCTCGACGCCGACCGCGAGGTGCGCCAGGTACGAAACGGCAGGGGCGTCCATGGCCACGAGCGCGGCGATGCGGGTGAGGATGAGCGCCTCCGGCGCCAGGTTGCACCGCTCGAGCGAGTCGGCGGTCATGGCGAGCAGGGTGTCCATAACGGGAGTGTCCGACGATGTGGTCATCGTGTTCATTCCTTCTGAGACGGGACGCTTACGCGTCGAGACTGTGGGTGTCCGCTCCGCCCGGGCCCCACGCCCCCTCCTTTCGACCCTAAGCAGGCCCGCCGGCCACCGCACCTCGGCGGAAGCCGATGTGGATGGGCCGGGGCCGGCCCTGGCGGCCCGCTGCCTCGTGGCGCAGCGCGGCGACGGCTCTTTCGCCCGACAGTCGCTCCTCCTCGCCGCGGACACCGGGTCAGCCGTGGCCGGGGACGAGGCCGTGATGGAGGTAGGCGGTGGTGTGGTCGGCCAGGGCTTTGGCGCAGGCGTGCAGGCGGCGGGCCATGTGGGGGGCCATGAGGGTGTCCCACTCGGCCGGGGTGGCCAGGTGCCAGGCGGTGAGTTCACCGGCGGCGAGGCGGATGTCCCGGTGGGCGTGGGTTTCGGTGACGGGTCCGCCGTCGAAGAGGTAGTTCGCGAGGGCGGGGCGGCCGTCGGTTTGGGGCGGGACCCAGTCGACGACCAGGAGGCGACCGGGGTTGAGGTCGAGGCCGAGTTCCTCCCGGACCTCGCGGCGGGCGGTGTCCCAGGGGTATTCGCCGTCGTCCATGGCGCCGCCGGGGATCTCCCAGTGGCCGTCCCCGTAGGCGGGTTCGACCAGGAGGATTCGGCCGTGTTCGTCGTGCAGGATCGCTCCGGCGCCGCCGATGTGGCGGGGCAGCGTGGCGTAGTACTCGGCGGGAGGCAGGTGGGTCATGCCGCGCGACGTTAGCGCCGTGCGGCCTCCGGGGCGCGGCGGCATGGGCGGTTGCGACGAGCGTGTGACGAAGCGGTGTGACGACCACTCGCGTCGGGCCATGACGAATCGGGGCTGCCTACCCGGCGCCCTTCGTGCGCCGACGGGTTTCCGCGTTCCGCCGCGGGTGGCGATGGAGCAGCGGCCGACCGCCGCGGGGGCCTTCGGCGCGGCCGAGCGCGTTCATGTCGGGGCGGACAGGGCCTCGAGGTAGCCGGACAGGGCCGTCGCGGTGCCGGCGAGCGGGAAGCGTGCGCCGAGGTGCCCGTCCGGGCGGATGACGAAGCCGGTCGGGCCGTCGGGGCGGTAGAGCCGGGCGAACTCCCCGGCGGCGTCGCGGTATTCGGGGACGGCCAGGGTGCCGGGGGCGGTCGGTGCGGCTTCACGGGCGAGGACGGCGATGGCGTGCGGGCCGGCCTCGGGGTCCGGGTCGTCGGAGGTGCCCGGGCTGCCGCCGGGCACCCGCGGCGCCCCGGCAGTCCCGGCCGCGTCGGCGGCCTCGGCGGCCTCGGCCAGGGCGGCCGTCTCGGCCGCGTACAGGAGCAGCACGTGCCCCGGCCGGCCGCGCAGGATGTCGAGCAGGCGCAGCGGGTAGGTGGCGATGGGGGTGGTCAATCCTGCGCAGTCCGGGGCCCGGTCGCCGGGCTGAGGCGCGTCGGCCGGCCCGTACGGGCTGCCTGCGAGCGGACCGCCCCGGTAGCCGACGAGCAGTTGGGCCTCGCGGAGCATCAGGGTCCGCGGGTCGTCGGCGTCGGCCTCGATGCCGTGGGTGGCGTGCCGGACGGTCCGGCCGACGACTTCCTCGCCGACCGGGCGGCGTTCGGTGTCGTAGCCGGCGAGCAGGGCGGGCCCGGCCTCCCCGCGGACGACGAGGGCGAGTTTCCAGGCCAGGTTGCACGCGTCCTGGATACCGGTGTTCATGCCCTGGGCGCCGGTGGGCGGGTGAATGTGGGCGGCGTCGCCCGCGACGAAGACCCGGCCGGCGGCGTAGCGGTCGACGATCCGGTGGCTGATGCGGAAGACGGAGGACCAGCGCATTCGGGAGAGGGTGGCCGGCCCGGGCGCCAGGCGGTCGACGACGGCCTGGATATGGGACAGCTCCGGGGAGCGGCTGCCCTCCAGGCCGTGCGCCACGCCGTCGTCCCGCCCGGGCGCCCCGTCCGTCGCCCGGGTGGAGAGCTCGGGCGGGGCGGGCATCGACATGCGGTAGCGGCCCGCACCGGGCAGTGGGATGCAGACCAACAGGTCGTCGGTGGAGCCGTCGTCGGCGCGGTGGCTGGAGCGTAGGCCGTATCCGTGCGGCAGGGACCAGTCGGTCTCGACGTCGGCCAACATGTACTCCTGGGGGAAGGCCCCGCCCTCGAAGCCGAGGCCCAGCCCCTTGCGGACGGTGCTGTGCGCGCCGTCGCAGCCGATCAGGTAGCGGGCACGGACCTCCTCGGCGGCGCCGGAGGCGGAGCGCAGCCGGGCTGTGACCCCGTCCGCGTCCTGGATGAACGACAGCAGCTCGGTGTCGCGTTCGATCACCGTGCCCAGGCTCGCGACGTACGCTTCCAGGATGCGCTCGGTCTCGTACTGCGGCAGCGCGGCGAATCCGTAGGGCACCTCGGGCGGCAGCGCGAGGTCGATCCGCGTCTGCTCCCGGCCGTTGACGTAGATCAGCTGGCCGCGCAGCGGAACGGCGGCTTCCAGGACGGTGCGGACCAGGCCCATCCGGTCCCAGATCTCCAGCGTGCGCGGCTGGATGCCGACCGCCTTGGCGTACGGGAGGCGCGCCGGCAGCCGGTCGACGAGGCGGCAGCGCACCCCGTGGCGACGGAGTTCGGCGGCCGCGCTCAGTCCGACCGGGCCGGCGCCCGCGATCAGTACGTCGGTTGTGTGGGTGTGCGCCACGGGTGTCTCCCAGTGCCTGGCCCCCGAACCGGTCCGGCACTCCATGGTCGCCCGGCGCGGCACGGGCGGCGAGCCGAGTCCCGGGTGCCCGAGGCGGCCAGGCCCCCCGGCGGGGGCGTATCCCCGCGGGAACTCACCCGGGACAAGGGCGTGGCGACGCGGGCGGACGAGATCCTCTACTCGCCGGGGGCGGGGTCATCCGTCGAGGAAGCGCAGCAACTCCGCGGTGACGAATTGGGGGTTCTCCTCGACGAGCCAGTGCCCCGCCTTCGGCACGTCCACCGCGCGCACGATGTTGGTCATGCGCGAGGCCGCGGTGGCCCGGACCGGGTCGAGTTGGCCCTGGGCGGTCATGAGCAGGGTCGGGACACCTGTCGGTGCCGCCGCCATGGTGTCGCGGACGTCCTTGTCGAGGGCACGGTAGAGCTCGAAGCCGCCCGACAGGACCTCGGGTCGGCGGTAGGTCCGTGCGTACTCGTTGATCTCGGCGTCGGTGAACGGGGATCGATCCGAGGTGCCGCCGAACGCCGTTCCGCCGAACGAGACTTGGGGGTAGAACAGGGCCAGGTACGCGCGGACGTCGTCGCCGACCACCGTCTCGGGGATCCGGCGCTGGGAGTGGAAGGCGATGTGCCAGCTCAGTGAGCGGTATGTGGGCGCATCGATCGCGGGCCCGGGCAGCGGCAGGTCGAGGTAGCCGAGGCGTGCGGTGTCGGCGGGGAACTGGGTGGCGTACTGGAACGCCACCGCGGCGCCGAAGTCGTGCCCGACG
Organism: Embleya sp. NBC_00896; assembly: GCF_045207785.1. Classification (NCBI taxonomy): domain Bacteria; kingdom Bacillati; phylum Actinomycetota; class Actinomycetes; order Kitasatosporales; family Streptomycetaceae; genus Embleya; species Embleya sp. NBC_00896. Next base: position 2,344,363 of record NZ_CP108777.1, on the reverse strand, counting down.
ACGCGGGCGTCGCGCAGCCCGAGCCGATCGGCGATCAGGGTGTGCACGTACCGCGCCAGGGTGGCTTTGTCGTAGCCGGTCGGAGAGCCGATGCTGTCGCCCAGCCCGGGGAGGTCGACAGCGTAGACGGTGTGGTGCTCGGCGAGGGCCGGCATGATCGGCCACCAGCCGAACCAGGTCTGCGGCCAGCCGTGGATCAGCACCACCGGCGGGCCGCTTCCGCCGGTCACGTAGTGCATCCGGACGTCGTCGACGTCGGCGAACTCGTGCCGGAACGTGCCCTCGAACTTCGGGTCGTCCCGGGTGGCGACGGCGTAGGGGGCGACGTCGTCGTCGCCCGGCGTGGTGCAGGCGGCCGCGCCGATCGTAAGCAGGAGGGTGAGCGTAATGGTCGCCGCCGTCCGCGCGGATCGGAGGCGGCGGCGCGGCGACGGCCGTGGTGCGGGGATCATGTGTTCCTGTCCTGGAGAAGATGGTGGAGTCGGCGCCCGGTCGCGCCGTCGCTCGGTTCGCGGATGAACCGGTCGCCGTCCCGGAACGTGACCGCATCGGTGGTACTCGTCGAGTCTCGTTCCGTTGGGACGCGCTCAGTCTTGCCAGGCACGCCACGACCGGGCACGAGAACTTGCGGTTTCGGCAAGGTGGTCTTGGACCTGCGCCCGATCCGTCCGTCCGGACATGGCTTGCCGGGGAGAAATATTCGCTGTTCCCGGCGGGGCCGTCGTGACAGGCTCCCCGTCGCGGACCTCGATGGACGGGAAGGACCACGCGGGGCACGGCCGCACCCGGGATCGGCCACGTGAACCCTCATGCTCTTGTGCTCGACCAAGCCCCATCACACGTCATGGCCGCGGTTCTGGCCCGGGTGGACAACCGGATGCGGGACGCGATCCTGGCCCGACCACCGTCACCGGGCGAAGCGTTGACGTCCTTCGTCCTGTCCCGGGGAAGCGTGGCCGATCGAGCCGCGCTCGCCCGGAATCCCCACGCGGCTCCGGACGTTCTGCTGCGGCTCGGCCGGATCATCGACCCGCACGTCGGAGCCGGGCTCTACCGCAACCCGCGCGTAACCCGAGAAACCGCGGTCCTTGTCCTGACCGCGAGCGAACTCGACCCGAACCTGCGCGAGGAACTGACGACAACCGACGACCAACGCCTGCTCTACCCCCTGGTCGAGTCCCACGACCACGAGCTCGTCGCACACGCGCTCGCCCGGATCGACGGCCGTCCGCGGTTCCCGGCCGCCGCGTCCGTCGTGTCACGGGGCTGCCTCAACCTTTGGCGGACAACCGGCCGCGAGTCGGCCCGGGCAGCGCCGGCGAACGTCACCGATCTCCTGCGGGACCGACTCGCGGTCACCCGCGAGGCACTCGACCGTGACGACGGCCAACAACGCCTCGACCGGCTGATCCAACGCGACGGCCGCACCCGCGTGGTCCTGCGCCGGCTGCGGGAACTGTCCAAGATCAGCCTGTACCACGACCCCTTGCCCGGTCACGTCCAAGACGCTCGGCTGGTCCTGGCGGCACCGCACGAACCGTTGCGCTGGGACGTGGTCCGTCGGGAACACGCCACCTCACCACTGCCGGACCACGCACTCGTCGCCCTCGCGGATCTCGCCGATTGCCCCGCGAATCTGGCCGCGGCGGCCGACGAAGTCCACGCGCGCGGGCCCGTACCCAATCGGGGTCGATGCCGCTCCCGCGCACGAGAGTTGCTCGGCACGCCGCTGTCCGCCGGTGCGCCCCTGCGGGAACTGCGCGACGCGTACCGTCGGCGTGCCGTCGACGCGGCCCACATCGTCACGCAGGGTTCTCCGGCGATCCACGCACTCGCCGCCTTCGAGGACTCGACCGGCCCGAAACTCGAACAAGCCCGCTCGGCCGTCGCCGAACTCACCACACAAACCCTCGGATTCCACGTCGAGGCGTGGACCGTCGCCCTGACCCTGCTCGACGACTTCAGCGGCACCCTCCCGCAACTGTTGACCACCGCGTCCTCCGTGACCGCGTGAGAGCCACAACCGCGTCCGTCCCGGCCCGAAGGGCCTTCCGCAGGCCGCCGGAGACCCCCGTGGCCCCGCACGGTCGCGCAGACCCGCGAGGTCCACACCTCGCCCCGCCCGTTGGCCGGCGGGCAGGGCGAGGTCGTCACGCGGGACTTCGGTCCGTGCCGAGGTCGAGCAGGAAGCGCTTGACGTTCGTGGCGTGTATCGACGACGCGCCGGAGAGGTGCCGCAAGGCGGCAGGGTCGTCGCACAGCAGGATCGGGCCGTCGTCCGGATCGGCGGGCAGTCGTCCGTGGGTGCCGCGCACGGGCGACGGGTCGAGCGGGACGACCGACATGCGGTAGCGCAGGCCGAGCTTCTTGCGGGCGAGCGCGATGCCCGCCTTGACCTTGACCGCGCGGTCGCTCGGGTCCCAGAACAGTTCCGCCGGGTCGTAGCCGGGTTTGCGGTGGATCTCGACCTGACGGGCGAAGTCGGGGGCGCGCGCGTCGTCGAGCCAGTAGTAGTAGGTGAACCATGCCTCCGGGTCGGCGATCGCGACGAGGTCGCCCGCGCGCTCGTGGTCGAGCCCGTATTCGCGTCGGCCGTCCTCGTCCAGGACCTCGGCCACGCCCGGCAGCTTGGCGAGCAGACCGGCGACGTGCGCGCGGTCCGCGGGGTCGGCCACGTACACGTGGGCGATCTGGTGGTCGGCGACGGCGAACGCGCGGGAGGTCCACGGGTCCAGGTATTCCATGCCGGCCTGGGTGTGCACGCGCAACAGGCCCTCGCCGCGCAGCATGCGATTGACGTCGACGGGCCGGCTCGCGCGGGTGATGCCGTACTCGCTGAGCACGACGACGGTGTACCCGTGGTCGCGGGCGTACCGCAGCAGCGGCCCCATCGCCGTGTCGATGGCCCGCGCGGCCTCGCGCGCCCGAGGCGAGTCGGGACCGTAGCGCTGGAGGTCGTAGTCCAGGTGTGGGAGGTAGGCGAGGGTGAGGTCGGGCCCGTGCCGGGTCAGGACATGCGTCGTGGCGTCGACGATCCACTGGGACGAGCGGATCGAGGCGGTCGGCCCCCAGTAGTCGAAGAGTGGGAACGTGCCGAGGGTCGCGGTGAGTTCGTCGTGCAGTTCGGGTGGGACGGTGTAGCAGTCGGGCTCCTTGCGGCCGTCGGAGTAGTAGATCGGACGGGGCGTCAGAGTCCAGTCGACGTCGGCGCCCATGGCATACCACCAGCCCATGTTGGCGACGGTGTAGCCGGGCCGCTCCCGTCGGGCCGCCTCCCAGATCTTCTCGCCGCGCACCAGGCGGTTGTGTTGGCGCCACAGGAAGACCTCCCCGAGGTCGCGGAAGTACCAGCCGTTGCCGACGATTCCGTGTTCGCGCGGGAGGGACCCGGTGAGGAAGGTGGATTGCACGGAGCACGTCACGGCCGGGAGCACCGTGTCCAGGCGGGCCTGGAATCCGGCATCGGCGACGGCGCGCAGGTTGGGCATGTCGGCGAGCAGGCGGGGGGTGAGGCCGACGACATCGAGAACGAGCAGACGGGGCATCAGATTCCTTCCTGGTCGGCCGACTTCAGGCCCAGATCGAGCAGGCCGGCGCGGAGCCGATCGAGTTCGGCGGCGATGCCGGCGACGAGGGCGTCCCGTGCGGGTGGCCCGTCACGGTCGAGGACGGGCCACGTGTACGTCTCGACCTCGACGTGGTCGGTGCGCGCGACGGGGCCGCCGAACAGGCCCTCGATCGCCCGGTCGAGCACGTCGTGTGTGGCGGTGAGCGGCGCGGGCGGGTCGCCGTGCAGGGGCAGGTGGTAGTGGATGCGCCACGGCCGTACGCCGGGCAGGCCGCCGGCGAGGGCGTCGGGCAGGTCGTCGACGGCGAGCGGGCTCCCGTGCGCGGCCTCCCTCGCCTCACGGGTCTGGTGGAGGAAGCGCGGTTCGGCGTAGGCGCGCAGGGCTTCCGCGGTGGCCTTCGTGTGCGGATCCTCCGCATGCAGGGCGCATGCCGCCTGCGCCTTGACGACGGGAATCCCGTCGGCGGCCAATGTGTCGAGCGCGGCGGCGGGATCCTCGAATCCGACGGCGAGGTGGCAGGTGTCGAAGCAGACGCCGATCCGGTCGGGATCGGTGCCGCGCAGTGCCGCCGCCGCCTGCTCGGTGGTCTCCAGGACACAGCCGGGTTCGGGTTCGAGGCCGACCCGGACGCGGCGCCCGTGATCGGCTTCGATCCGTTCGACACCTGCGGCGAGGTCGTCGAGCGCGCGGCGTGCGGCGTCGGCGCGTCGGACCGGCCAGGGCTCGCGCCACGCGAGCGGGAGCGTGGACACGCTTCCGCGTACGGCGTCGTCGGGAAGCAGGCGGGCGAGGAGTCGGGCGCAGTCGAGCGTGTACTCCAAGCGCGCGGGATCGGCCCAATCGGGGCTGTACACGGCCTTCTTGACGACCTCGTGTTGAAATCCCGTGTACGGGAACGCGTTGAGGGTGACCACTTCGAGGCCGCGCTCCGCGAGTGCGCGGCGGAGTCGGTCGACGGCCGCGGGGTCCTCGACGAGGGAGGTCGCGACGGGACGGGCGAGCCACAGGCCGACGCCCAGCGTGGCGATGCCGAGGCGTTCGCGGATCGGCTCGCAGTAGACGGCGAGTTGGTGGAGAACACCGGCGAGGTCTTCGGCGGCGTGGACGTTGGTGCAGTAGGCGGCGTGGACGAGGGTGCCGTCCGGATGGCGGAACCTCATGCGCGCGCTCCGCGCAGGATGGAGTTGCCCTCGAAGGTGGCACTCGGGCCGGGCGAGCGGGTCGGGTCCCGCCTCGGGGGCGTCGGGGTCTTCGGGGCCGTCGGCCCGGTCGGGTCGGCCGCGAAGTCACTGGCCTCCGTGGGTAGTTCGAGGCGACCGCTCTGGGCGTAGAACGCGACGGGGTTGCGCCACAGGACGAGGTCGACGTCGTCCTCGCGCCAACCCGCGGCGAGCATGGCCCGGCCGGTGTGGAGGGTGGACAGCGGATCACTGTGGCCCCAGTCCGCCGCCGAGTTGACCACCACGCGTTCCGGGCCGAGGTCGAGCAGGACGTCGACGGTGCGTTCGGGGGTCATCTTGGTGTCGGGATAGACGGAGAAACCCATCCAGCAACCGGTATCGGCGACCAGGCCGACGGTGGTCTCGTTCAGGTGGTCGACGAGCACGCGGCCCGGGTCGATGCCGCTGTCGCGGACGAGGTCGAGGGTGTGGCGGACACCGGCGGCCTTGTCCCGGTGTGGGGTGTGCACGAGCGCGGGCAGGTCGAACTCGACGGCGAGGGCGAGTTGGCGCCTGAACGCGTGTTCCTCGGCGTCGGTCATCGAATCGAAGCCGATCTCACCGACGGCGACGACGCGGTCCTTGGCGAGGTAGTCCGGCAGCACGTCGAGCACGGGCGTGCAGCGCGGGTCGTTGGCCTCCTTCGGGTTGAGCGCGATCGTGCAGTGGTGCTCGATGCCGTACTGGGCGGCCCGGAAGCGCTCCCAGCCGAGGAGCGCGTCGAAGTAGTCCGTGAACGTCGAGACGGCGGTCCGCGGTTGGCCGAGCCAGAACGCCGGTTCCACGAGGGCGAGCACGCCCGCGTCGCGCAGGGCGCGGTAGTCGTCCGTGGTGCGGGAGGTCATGTGGATGTGCGGGTCGAAGATACGCATCGGATCAGTACTCCTCGGGCGTCGGCGTGAAGCAGGAGGTGATCGGGGCGATGTCGGCGGGCACCGCCCGGCCGGCGGCCGCTCGCTCGCTGGCGAAGTCGGCCAGCATTCGGGCCAGTTCGGCATCGGCGCGGTCGCCGAGCCCGGTGACGGTGGGGCCCAGCGGAAGGCCGAGGAAGACACACTTGAGGACGCCGTGGCGCCATGCCTCGGACCCGAGCGCCCGGTAACCGCACGGGCCCATGGCGGCGGCGACGAGGCGGTGGTCGTTGGTGCGCAGCGCGTCCTCGACGAGGAGGCGGGACACGTCGGCCTGCGGGTCGGGGCCGGTTCGCGCGTTCGGCCCGGGCGGGTGCGAGGAACCCGCCGGCAGATAGGGCAGAGCGCGAAGTATCGCGCGCCGCTCGTGGGCGTCGCCGCGCTCGTACAGGGCACGCACGAGCGCCGGCAGGTCGCCGCTTGCCGGGTGGGTTCGGCCGCCTCCCGCGTGCGGTTCGAATTCCCGTACGGCTGCCGCGGACACGGCGTGCAAAAGCAGCACCCGAGCGGCGTCATCACAGGTCCAGCCCGGGAGTTCGGCGAGCGGTGCCCGGCCGCAGAGCCGCCCGGCGGACGCGAACGCGGTGGCCAGGCGGGCGGGTTCGGCCGCCGCCTCGACGGGCCAGTCCCGCCGATCGGGCCCGACCGCGTGGGCGAATACGGCGCGCAGTTCGGCCATGTCGGGATCGGGTGGCCCGTCCGGGCGCACCCCGTGTCCGGGCGGCGCGGGTGGGGGACCCGGTATCGCCGCTTCCTCCTCGACGGTTCGATGGTCAGGCACTCTCGGCCTCCTTCTCGGCGGCGCGCAGAAAGGCGATCGATCGCCGGGCGGTCTCGGTTGCCGCGTGGCTGTGGCGTGGAAGTTCGACGCCGACGAGCCCGTCGTAGCCGACCTCGGTCAACGCCGCCACGACCGGAGGGAAGTCGATCTCGCCCCGACCGAATTCCAGGTGCTCGTGCACCCCTCGCCGCATGTCCTCGATCTGGACGTTGACCAGGCGCGACCCGACGCGCCGCACGCAGTCGGGCACGGGCAGCGGTTCGAGGCAGCGGCAATGCCCGATGTCGAGGGTCGGACCGAGGTGTTCGGGTCGGCCGAGGCGCTGCCACAGCTCGTCGTAGCGGTCGAGCGTGTCGACGAACATTCCGGGTTCGGGCTCGAAGCCGAGCGTGACACCTCGGCTGTCCGCTTCGGCCAGAACGCGCGCGCAGCCGGATACGAGACGATCCCAGCAGGCCGCGGGGTCGGCATCGTCGGGGGCGGTGCCGCTCCAGAACGACACGACGGGCGCACCGAGTTCGGCCGCGATCCGAACGGCGCGTACCAACAGGTCCACCCGGCGTTCGGCGTCGTCGGCGCACAGCAGGGTCGGTCGATGTTTGCGCCAGGGATCGAGAAGGTAGCGGGCGCCGGTCTCGACGACGACGGAGAGCCCGAGTCGGTCGAGCCGGGCGGCCACATCCGCGACGCGCGCGGACAGGTCGTCGGCGTAGGGATCGAGGTGATGGTGGTCGAGCGTCAATGCGACACCGTCGTAGCCGAGATCGGCCAGAACCGAGAGCACGTCGCCGATCCGGTGATCGGCGAAGCCGTTGGTGCCGTAGGCGAGCCTCACGAAGACGTCACCTCCAGTGCGAGAAGCGCGAGAAGTACGAGACGTGCGAGACGTGCGAGACGTGCGAGACGTGCGAGACGTGCGAGACGTGCGAGACGTGCGAGACGTGCGAGACGTACGAGACGTGCGAGACGTGCGAGACGTGCGAGACGTGCGAAGCGTGCGAGACGTGCGAGCGCGACAAGTGCCAGAAGTGCGAGACGTGCGAGGGGTCAAGAGGTAGGAAAGGAACGGGCCGCGCGTGGCCGCCGGTCCGGGAGCGTGGGCGCTTCGAGCTCCGCCCTCACGTCGGCGACACGACCTTCGCGAGTGCTCGGGCGCCCGGCCACGCGGCCGACAGGACGAGCGCGGCGTGCGGTCGGCCGAGCCGGGACAGCAACGCGGCCTGGAGGGGCAACAGGCCCAGGACACCACCGCCGACGGCCGCGCGGACCGTGCCGACCCGAGGGTCGCCGATCGCCCGGACCAACGGCCGCCCGTAGGCGGCCAGGTAACCCGCAAGCCCCGCACCGGACACCGAAGCGGCCCCCGCCCGGTCCCATCGGGCGCCTCCCCGCGTCCCCGGGCCGCCCGGCGCGCCCCATCCCGCCCTCCGCCTCCGCCCCACGGCCCCCGCCGCGAACGAGGTCGCCGCCGCCGTGGCCAGGGCCGCCGCCGGCGGGCCCGGGGTCGTGCCGTGTACTTCGTGGCGGCTGAGCGCGGTCACGCCGTACGTGTGCAGGGCCACGACGCCCGCGCACCCGGCGGCGTCCGCGAGTCCGCCCGGCAACCCCGGTCGTGCGCCGACCATGACGTCCAGGCCGCGGGCGAGGGCCATGCCCGTCGGCGCGGCCGGGGTGCCCTTCAGGACCAGGTCGTACATCCACACCGCCCCGGCGAGGCCGAGCACCGCCGGCAGTCGCCGGCGACCGCCCGCCCAGGCCCCGAGCGCCACCCCGGCAGCCGTCAGACCCGCGGCCGTGGCCAACGCCTCGCCGGGACTGATCCGGCCCGAGGGGATCGGCCGCTCGGGCCGTTCCTTGGCGTCGAGATCCCGGTCGGCGTAGTCGTTCAGCGCCATGCCGGCCCAGTACAGGCACACGGACGCCACCGGCAGCGCCACCTCCCGGCCGCGGGGCAGCCCTCCCGACGCCGCCGCGCCCACCAGGACGTCGCCCGGGACACTCAGCGCGGCCGGGGCCCGGACCAGCTCCGCGAACGCCCGCCACCGCGAACGCCTCGCGCACGCACCAGGGTTCACGTTCGCGCCCAGGTTCGGGTTCGGGTTCGCGCCCGGGTTCGCGTCCGGGTCCGGGTCCGGGTCCGGGTCCGGGTTCGCGTTCGCGTCCGGGTTCGGGTTCACGCCGGGGTTCACGTTCGGGACACCCCCGTCCGCGACGTCCAGGCTTTCGAAGGATTCGCCATCACCACTCACCCACGGCCTCCTGACTTGCCGTCAGGCGTCCGCGGGCCCAGGACACGAGGGCGTCGTATTGCGCCGACAGGGCGTGCACGTCCGTCCCCACCGGATCCTTGAAGTAGAAGGCGAGTTCGCGCAGCGGCCCCGCGCAGCCCACGTCCAGGGCACGCGCCGAGAGCCGCGCGAGGTCCAGGACGAGTGGCGCGGCAAGCGACGAGTCGCAGCCGGTCCAGGTGAATTGCAGGTTCATGCGGGTTCCGAGGAAGCCCTCGAACGTCACGTGGTCCCAGGCCGTCTTCCACTCGCCGAGTTCCGGGACGTTGTGGATGTGGACTCCCCCGCCCACGGGGTGGCCGAGCAGCGAGCGGAGCGCCCGATCCTTGGAGTCGATCTTGGCGGCGGCCCGCTCGGGTCGGGACAGGGTCTCGCCGTCGCCGCCGCCGAGCAGGTTCGTCCCCGACCACGATGTGACGCGCAGGGCCCGCTGCGCGAACATCGGCGCGAGCACGGTCTTGAGCAGGGTTTCCCCCGTCTTGCCGTCGCTGCCCGCGAAGGGCAGCCCGCGCGAGGTGAACACCTCGGCCACGCCCGGTATTCGGGCACCCGCCGACGGGGTGAAGTCGACGAACGCGCAACCGGCGTGTGCGGCGGCCCACGCGTAGCGCGCGCTGGGGGGCAGGACGTCCTCCCCCGTCGCGAGCGCGTCACGCAGCGTCGCGCCGCAGGCGTGGGCCGGGTGTGGGGTCGTGACGGGTTCGGTCGACGCGAGATTGACCACCACCACGCGGGCGAGTGCGTACGTTTCCCGAAACTCCGTCAGATCGCCCGTCAGCGCGGCGATCTGCTCGACCTGTGGCCGCGGGTCGTCGACGGCCACGCCCGGACGCAGTCGGGCGTCCACCTCGTCGAGTCGGGCCGCGATCAGATCCGGCAGACCGGGCGGCAGCACCCCGTCGGCGGCGAGCCGCGCGGCGCGTTCGCGCAGCGGTGTCCCGAGGATGTCGTGTCCGCCGAACACCAGGTCGGCGAACGCGGGCAACGCGCACCCCTCGAACGGTTCGGTGGCCGTTACGCAGCCCAGTGGCGGCGCGTCGCCGGCACCGACCGCGAGCGCCCCGCTCATCGTGGTCACGGCCACCGAGCCACGGGCCCCCACCAACCACACGCCGGTCCGACCCGCCGACTTCACGAGCACCACCCGGGAAGGCGGCCTGCCGCACCCCGGACGACGTCGGTCGCCCGGCGGCCGATGGGCCCAGGCACCTCCTTGAGTGGTGGATCGACTCTCCATCCGGCGAACAACGCGATCGATCGAGGCATCGACTCTCCCTGTCCCTTGGTGCCGTCTGCGTGCCGAGCAATGTCGTGCCGAGCAACTGTCGTGCCAAGTACCTGTCGTGCCAGTCCCTGTCGTGCCGGTCCCGGTCGTGCCGGTCCCGGTCGTGCCGAGTACGTGTCGTGCCGGATATCCGCGGTCTGTTTTCGGTGTGTGCCTTCCTGCTGTGCGAACGAACCGGTGGAGGGATCAGTGGGCGATCAGAACGTGGTCGCTGATGAGGCGGGTCGCACCGATGACCCCTGCGGTGCCGCCGAGTTCGGACAGGACGATGGGCAGATTGCCGGTCGCGAGGGGCAACGACTGGCGGTAGACGACGCTGCGGATCTCGGCGAGCAGCGGGTGACCGAGCCCGGCCACACCGCCGCCGATGATGAGCAACCCGGGATTGAGGAAGCTGACGAGTGCCGCGATCACCCGGCCCACGCGCATGCCGCCTTCCCGGACGATGGCCACCGCCGCCGGGTCTCCGGCCGCGGCGGCATCGCCGACGTCCCGACCGTTGAGCGTTCCGTTGCTCGCCAGCCGGCGGACCAGGAACGGTGAGGCGCCCGAATCGGCGGCGGCCCGCGCCTCACGGGCGAGTGCCGCGCCCGAGAAGTAGGCCTCCAGGCAACCGGCGTTGCCGCAGACGCACATCGGGCCGGCGTCGTCGAGTCGAATGTGGCCGATGTCGCCGGCGCTGCCGGAGATGCCCCGGTAGATCTCACCGCCGACGACGATGCCGCACCCGATGCCGGTGCCGATCTTGATCAGGAGGAAGTCGTCGATGGATCGGGCCACCCCGGAATGCAGTTCACCGAGGGCCATGATGTTGACGTCGTTGTCGACGAGCACGGGGCAGCCGAGCCGGCGGCCGACGACGTCCCTTATCGGGAAGCGGTCCCACCCGGGCATGATCGGCGGGATCACCGGCATGCCCTCGCGGAAGCTGACGGGTCCGGGTACGCCGATGCCGACGCCGTGTACCTGTGGAAACGGGTCGACTTCGCGCAGTTTGTCGACGAGCGCGAAGACCCGGTCGAGGACCTTCTCGGGGCCGATCCGGACATCGCATGGCTCGGTCAGGTGACCCAGGACCTCTAGTTCGCCGTTGGTGACCGCGACGTCGATCGAGGTCGCGCCGATGTCGACGCCGATGAATCGCATGGCGGGCGAGAGCCGAACGATGCCCGAGCGTCGCCCGCCGCGTGAGGCGGCGAGCCCGGCCGGCTCCACGAGGGCGAGTTCGGTGAGGCGATCGACCTCGATGGCGAGCTTGGAACGCGACATGTGGACGCCGTCGCCGAGTTCGGCCCGGGACTGGGGGCCGTTGTCGCGCAGCAGACCGAGCAGGCGCGCTTGGTGTCGGTTCTCCGGGCGAGGTGGCATCCGCATGGCATCGCCTTCGTCGAGTTCCGCCGGGTCCGCATCGGCTGCACCGGAATCCGGACCGGGACTCGAGTCGGGGTGCGCATCCGCTGTGCCGGGGTCCGGATCCGAACCGGGACCCGAGTCGAGTTCGATCGAGTCGAGACAGGTCGCCCCCAAGCGCGCTTCGGGATCCGTGGCGGGGTCCCGATCCGGAGTTCGCGCCGACACGTGTCCGTCGACAGCCGGCTTTCGCCCGCTGCTCCTTGAGTTTGGCCTGTGCATCATCGAACTTTCCCCATTCAAGAACAAAGTTGATGACGACTGTATCGGGGTTCCCGCGGCCCCGCCGAAGCGGGGCCGCGGCAAGTCCCTTTCTCCTCCCCCACGTTGCCGTGTTTCGCGACGTTACGCCCTGTCTATCGCGAGATCACCCTCCGATGTCGGCTATCACGCGATTCGCATCCCGGGTGAGGGTCGTGCGCACGTCCGCGTTCGGGACCACCTTCATGTCGGCGACGAGGGTCTTGAACCTCCCCAGTTCGGCGATCGCCTTGTCGTCGTTGCCTTTCGCCTCGGCCACGCGAGCCTTCTCGATCTGGCTGGTGAGCTTCGTCTTGGCCGTCGCGGACAGCCATCCGGTGGCACGGAACCGGTCCACGAGGTTCTGCATGTCGCGCATCGACGTGGTCACCGCGAACCGGACCGCGGTCGTCGTCGTGTTGCCCGCGTTGTCCACGGCGGAGACGTCGACGGTGTGCTGCCCGAGGCTCAGGGCGAACAGCGGTTGAACCGTGCCGGACGTGAAGGCCTTCCCGTCGAGTGTGCCCGCGAGCGTCTTGACGCCGGAGGTCGGATCGATCGCTTCCCAACTCACCCGCACGTCCTGCGAGTCGCCGTACACCGCACCGTCGGCGACCCCGGCCACCAGCAGCACGGGCTTGGTCGCGTCGATCTTGATCGTCGCGGCCTTGTCCGCCTCGACCAGTCCGGCCCGGTCGGTACCCCGGTAGCGCAGGACGTGTTCGCCGTCGCCGGACACCGATACCGGGCTGCCCGAGTAGGGCGTCCAGGCGCCGCCGTCCAGCGCGTATTCGATGCCCGCGACCCCTGACGATTCGTCAACGGCCGCCAGCGTGACCGGAATCGCTCCCGCATGCCAGCCGCCGTCGCCGGGTGCCGCGAATCCCGCCGTGGTCAACGGCGCCTTGGCGTCGACCTTGACGACCAGTTCCCTGCTCTCCTCCGTGTTGCCGGCCTTGTCCTTCGAGCGGTACTGGAGTTTGTGCTCACGGTCGCCGCTGACGCTCACCGGAGTTCCGTCGTACGTCGTCCAACCGGCGGCGTCCAGGTTGTACTCGGTGGCGGCGACGCCCGACCCATCCGCCTCGTCGGTCCCCGTCAGCGTCACGTTGACGGGAGCCGTCGTGTACCAGCCGTCCTTCCCCGTGGGCTGGGCCGGATCCGGCGTCGCGGTGGTGACCGGCGCCTGGGCGTCCGCGGCGACCTTGGTGAACTTCCACTTCTGGTTGTTCGCGCCGTTGCACGTCCATTGCACGACCTTGGCACCGTCCTGCGTGCCGACGCCGGCGACGTCGGCGCACAGGTTGCTCGTGACGTTGGCGAGCGAGTACACGCCGGGCTCGGCGCCCGTCCCCGGCCGCCAGTGCTGGTTGCCGCCGCCATTGCACGTGTACTGGGCGAGCTGGACGTCGAGTTCGGTGGACTGGCCCGGGATCTCCAGGCACTTGCCGCCGATCGCCGACTTGATCGTGTACGAGCCGTCACCGACCGGGTCGACCTGCCACTTCTGCTCCTTGCCGGCGCCCGGCGTTTGCTGGACGATCGGCGCGGAATCGGCCGGCGACGCGCCCTGCACGGCCATGTTCTTGCCGCTGTGCTTGGCCGTCAGGGTGTACAGGCCGGCCTCGATGCCGGGCCCGGTGACCACCTCCGGATCGAACTGGATCGCGTCCACGTCGAAGGAGTTGTTCGCCGCCGCCTTGAACACCACGTAGAGCTTGTGCGTTCCGGCGAGCGCGGCCAGCGACACGCCGGGCGTGGTCTGGTAGTTGTTCCAGCCGCCGGTGGCCGGAACGGGCGTGCTGCCGAGGAGCGTTCCGGTGGGCGAGTCCGCGTGCACCTCGATGCTTCCACCGCCCGTGGGTGAGGACAGGCGGTATCGAACCGACTTGGTACCGGCGAGGTTGGCGGGGTCGAACATGATCCAGTCGTTGTTGCTGACGTCGCCGAGTCGCTTGCCGTTCTCCGCGCCCGGTTCGTCGATCACCCGAATCCCGGACTGCGCGGTGAAGTACTCGGCCTGCTTGTGGCGCGGCTGGAGGACGGCTCGGGCGTAGCCGGTGAGCCGGCTCGCGCCGGGTGCGCCGTTGTCGGTGTACTTCGCGTTGAGCACGAAGTACAGGTTGGCGCCCTCCGGGTGCCCACCGAGGTCGTCGGTGGCGATGGTGCCCTCACAGCCGGTGAGGTCGGCGGTCGGGTGTTCGTGGTCGTCGTGGCCGAGGGCCGGGTTGACCACGACCTGCGAGCAGTCGATGGGCCCGTCCTCGGGGTCGGTGACCTTGACCTTGTAGGGGACGCGGTCACCGAAGGCGATGAACTGTCCGTTGGCGGGGAACTCCAGGGTGACCGTGGGTGCGGTGTTGCCCACGGTTATCGCGAGGTTCGCGAAGCCCGATTGGCCGGCCGTGTCCGTCACCTTGAGTTGCACGCTGTAGTCGCCGTTGACGGTGTAGACGTGCGTCGGGTCGGCCTCGGTGGAATCGGTGGTGCCGTCGGCGTCGAAGTCCCACGCGTAGGTGAGCGCTCCACCGTCCGGGTCGAGCGTGCCCGCGCTGGAGAACTTCACGGTCAGCGGCCCGGGGCCGTTGCTCGGGGTCGCGCTCGCCTTGACGATCGGCTTGCGTTGGCCCTGCGTGTAGTCGATCCGGTAGAGGCCGGAGTCGTTGTTGCCGCCGCCGAACGAGCTGCCCCAGTCGAGCACGTACAGGGAGCCGTCCGGCCCGAAGGTCATGTCCATCGGCTTGGCGAACTTCGCCGTCGGCAGGAAGTCGTTGATCTTCAGGACCTTGTTCGACGCGTCGAAGCGGATCTCCTTGACGAAGCCGCGCGCCCACTCGTAGAAGAAGCCGGCGCCGTCGTAGTAGGCCGGGAACTTCGTGGTCGAGGGGTTGTTCGGGTCGTAGCGGTACACCGGCCCGGCCATCGGCGCGGAGCCGCCCTGGCCCATTTCGGGGAACTCGGGCGAGGCGCCGTAGCCGTACCAGATCTCCGGCATCTGCACGGCCGGGAGCTGGGTCAGACCGGTGTTGTTGGGCGAGGGGTTCGTCAGGTTGGCGCAGTCGAACTTCGCTCCGACGACCTTGGTGTCGGGGTTGTACGGCGCGTAGGGCTGGTTGTTGCCGTGGCAGAACGGCCAGCCGAAGTTGCCGGGCTGCTTGATGACGTTGTACTCGACCAGGCCTTCGGGCCCCCGGTCGGTGGTCGGCAGTCCACGGTCGGGCCCGTAGTCGGCCACGTGGACCCAGCCGGTGGCCTGGTCGACGCGGAAGCGGAACGGGTTGCGGAAGCCCATCGCGAAGACCTCGGGCCTGGTCTTGTCCGTACCCACCGCGAACATGTTCCCTGACGGAATGTCATATCCGCCGTCGGCCTTGGGCTTGATCCGCAGGATCTTGCCGCGCAAGTCGTTGGTGTTGCCCGCGGTCCGGGCCGAGTCGAGCATGAACTTGCCGGGCCGCCAGTCGATCGGTGAGTAGCCCTGCCAACTCGGGTCCAGGTTGGGCGCGACGTCGTCACCGGTGCCCAGGTACAGGGTGCCGTCGGGGCCGAAGTCGAGTGCGCCGCCGGTGTGGCCCGGCTCGCCGAAGGTACGGCTGCGGTAGGCGGGGACGTCGATGACCTTCTTCTCGCTCGCCAGGTCGATCGTGTCGCCGGTGACGGTGAAACGGGACAGGCGGTTCACGTCGTCCGGGCTCGCGGCCGGCGAGTGGTAGAGATAGATCCAGTGGTTCTGCGCGAAGTTCGGGTCGAGCGCCATGCCGACCAGGCCGTCCTCACCGCCGGTGTACACCGAGAGCTTGGCCGCCGTGGTCGAGCTGTGCGTGTCGGGCTTGTAGACCTTGACCTCACCGCTGCGCTGAATGTAGAAGACCCGCCCGTCGGGGGCGACGTCGAGCTGCATCGGGTCGGCGGTGTTGTCGTCGAGGGCGACCTTCTCGAAGCCGCTCCACACCGTGCCGCCGCAGTCGCCGGGCTCGGCGCCCGCCGCCCACTTCAAACCGCCCAGGATGTGCTTGCGCAGGTCGGGTTCCCCGTAGGACGAGGCGGTGTGGCCCATGGCCGTGGCCCAGACCCGACCGCCCTCCGCGTTGCGGCACCACGAGATCGGGTGGTCGGCGCCCATCTTGGACGGGCCCGGGTTGTACGTGGTCTCGTCCGCCGTCACGAGGACGTGCACGTTCCCTCGGGGGTTCTTGTCGAAGTTGTACCACTCCTCGCTGCGGGCCCAGCGCTCCGGCAGGTCCTTGGTCGAGGGGTGCTTCCGGTCGGCGACCTTGGCGGTGCCCGGGAGGACACCGGGCGAGTGGGCGGGCATGTGCGCGCCGCCGTTGACCAGGTCGTCCCACCACGGGAACTCGTTGTCGATGCCCATGTCGGTGGCGTTGTGGAGGGCCACGACGCCCTTGCCGGAACGGACGTACTTCTGCAGGGCGGTGCGCTGGGCGTCGTTGTCCCAGACCATGCCCGAGTTCTGGAGCATGACGAGGACGTCGAAGCCGGCCAGGCTCGCGTCGTTGAAGACGGCCGAGTCGTTGGATTGCACGACTTCGTAGTGGTTGGCCTCGGCCTCGTCCTGGAACATCTTGATCCCGGCGGGGATCGAGTCGTGCACGTAGCCGACGGCCTCGGTGAACAAGAGGGCGCGGAACGTGGGGTGCGCCTGCGCCTGCTGAACGGGCGTCAGGGTGAACAGGGCCAGGGCCATCGCGAGGACGACGCCGAGAGACCGTACGGATCGGGCGGATCGGGAGGCGCGTCTGGGGTTGGGTGGACCGATCGAGCGCATAGATTCTCCTCGTTTCACGCAGGGATGCGCTGCTCGCGCCGCGTGGGTCGCGGGCGAGCGGGACGGTGCGAGGGTTTTCCGTGGCCGGTTGGTCGGACCGGGCGAGGTGCCGTACGGGTCAGAGCGCGGCGAGGGTCGCACGCAGGAAGGCGATGCCGTCGCGGGCGATCGCGTCCTGGGTGGCCGCGAGCGGCCTCCAGATGGAGGCGGCCACCGCGATCGACGCGTTGTGCGCGGTGAAGGACTCGATGCAGAGCGGGCCCTGATGGCCGGCTTCCTGAAGCGCGGTCAGGAAGCCGGGCCAGTCGAGGTGATCGGCGCCGGGCGTACCGCGGTCGTTCGCGCACACCTGCACGTGCGCGATCCGCCCGCGCGCCGCCCGGACGGCGGTGACGAGGTCGTGCTCCTCGATGTTCTGGTGGTAGGTGTCGAGGGCGATGCCGACGGCGTCGGCCGGGAGTTCGGCGATGGCCTCCAGGGTTTGGGCGACGGTGTTGAGCAGGCTGGTCTCGTACCGGTTGAGCGGTTCGACGGCGAGCACGACACCGCTCGACCGGGCGTATTCGGCGATCGGCGCGAGGCCGTCGCGCAACTCGTCGAGGCAGCGGGCGCGTTCGGCCGCGGTCGTGCGCCAGGTGCGGCCGACCGCCGCGTACATGGGGCCCGCGACGACGGTCGCGCCGACCTCGGCGGCGGCATCGACGCAGCGGCGCAGGTAGTCGCGGGTTCGGCCCAGGCCGGCCGCGTCGGTGGCGACGAGGTCGCGGCCCGGTGGCATGACCGCCGCCACGGAGGCGGCCGTCAGGTCGTGGTCGAGGAGGATCTTGCGGACCGTCGCCGGACTCCAGTCGTCGGGCTGCTCCAACGGGAGTTCGACCATGTCGGCACCGAACTCCCGGATGCGCGGCGCGAGTTCGAGGAGGTCGGCATCGGTCAGCGGGGAGGCCCAGATCCAGGTGTTCACACCGAGCGGACGCATGGCTGTGCTCCTTGTCGTCGCGGGGTCGCCGAGGCGGCGGGATCGGTACAGGGCCGGAGCCGGGGCGGCCGGACGACCGCCCCGGCCCGCTCCGCTACTTGCCGCCCCACTTCTGCGGGTAGCCCGGCAGGGTCTCGCATCCGCACATCGCGTAGTGCAGCGGCGGCATGCCCGGCTTGATGTACTGGTCGCGGTTCTCGGCGGTGATGGTGGGCTGCGGCAGCTTCCATTCCTTCGGAACCGGTTCGCCCTTGAGGATCTTCAGGGCCGCGATGACCGGGGTGCGCCACTGGTACGAGGGGTAGGTCGGGGCGATCGCGGTGAGGTTCTTCTTCTTCCAGACCTCCAGGAACTGCTGCTGGTCCTCACCGGTGATCGGCGGCACCTTCTTGCCCGCGTCCTCGAACGCCTCGACGGCCGCGACGGCAGTGTCGCCCGCGTCCATCCAGACGCCGTCGATGGTGCCGTGCCGCTGGATGGCGTCGCTGACGACGGCCTTGGTCTTGGCGGTGTCGCCGTCCGTGAACTTGACGTCGACGACGTCGAGTCCGCCCTGTTCGAGGATCCGCTTGCCCGCCGCCCAGCGGTTCTCCAGGACGTCGACGCCCGGGAGGATGCGCAACGCGAGGATCTTCCCGCCCGGCTTCACCTTGGTCTTGAGGAACTCCGCGCCGGTCTGACCGAACGCGTAACCGCCGACGGGGTTGATGAACGTCACCGGACAGTCGGTGGTGACGCCGCGGTCGAAGACGATGACCGGGATCTTCCCGCACGCGGCCTTGACGGCCGGGGTGAGCGTCGCGGTGGTGTTGGGCGACACGATGAGCGCCGAGCAGCCCTTGCCGGCGAGCTCCTGGATGTCGGAGATCTGCTTGTCGTCCTTGCCCTGGGCGTCGAGGACGGTGAACTTGGAGATCTCCGGATGGGTGCCGGCCTCGGCCTGGATGTTCTTCAGGCCGGTCTGGCGCCAGTTGTTGGCGACACTCGCGTTGGAGAAGCAGATCTCGTACGGGCCGTCCTTCTTGTACTGCGTGGTGTCGACCATCTGTTGCGGGTCGAGCATCTGCTCCCAGGGTTTGTCGGCGGGTCCCTGCGGGGTCGCCTTGAGCAGCGCCAACTGCCGGTCGTAGTCCGCCTGCACGAAGAACTTCGAGTCACCGGAGTCGCTCTTGCCGGGGCTCGCCGAGTTGCCCGGGGCGGCACCGGGGACCGGTGCCTTGGTCGCCGACGGGGAGTCGGCCTTGTCGCTCGCACACGAGGCCGTGGCCACGAGGGTCGCCGCCAAGAGCACGGTGACCGGAAGTCTGCGCCGCTTCATCGTTGTTCTCCTCGGGGGTTGCGGGACGGGCGTGGAAGGTGACGCACGAGCAGAGACAGATACGGGGTCACACGCCGCCGCGTCCCGGCCCAGTCGAGGGCTCCCAGAGCGACCGCGGTGATGACGATGACGCCCTGCACCGTGGTCTCCATGGCTCCGGAGACGCCGCGCAGGTTGAGCAGGGTGAACAGGGTCTGGAGCGAGAGCGCGCCGGCCATCGCGGCGACGACGGATCCGCTGCCGCCCCCGAGCGCGACGCCGCCCAGGACGACGGCGGTGATGGCCTCGAACTCGTAGCCGCGGCCCGCCTGGGCGGACACTCCGGAGAAGCCGCCGACCAGGATCGCGGCGACGGCCGCGGCGGCCCCCGACAGCACGAACGCGAGCGTCCGCACCCACAGGACTCGTACACCGGCGAGGCCGGCCGCCCGGGCGTTGTCGCCCGTGGCGATGAGGGTGCGCCCGAAGTCGGAGCGCATGATCGTGACCGCGACGACACCGATCACCAGGCACAGGACGACCGCCCAGGGCACGGGCCCGAACGCGGTGTTGCGGCCGATCGTGCGGAAGTCGTCGGGCAGGATGCCGCGCGGGGACCCCTGGGTCCAGTAGAAGACGGCGCCTTCGAGGATGAGCGTCATGCCGAGGGTCGCGATGAACGACGGCACCCGCAACACGGTCGTGACGAGGCCGTTGACGAGGCCGACGAACGCGCCGCCGGCGATGAGCAGTGCGACGACGACGGTCCAGTGCGCGCCGGGGAACGCGTGGTACGTCTCGGCGGTGACGACGACGCCGACCGTGACGAGGGCGCCCACCGACAGGTCGTAGCCGCCGGAGACGATGACCAGGTACTGGCCTGCGGCGAGGACGATCAGCGGCGCCGAGCGCTTGAGGAACGCGAAGAACGGGTCGGGTTCGAAGAAGGTCGGGTCCTCGAGGCCGAGTGCGACCAGGAGCACGGCGAGGAGCACGTATACGGGGGCGCCGGCTCTGAGCGACGCGAGGAATCTGCGGGTGGGGGTGGGCCGGCCGATCCGGGTGCCGGCGACGCCGTCGCTCGCGGCGCCCCCGCGCTTGTCCACGGTCACCGTGACGGCTTTCACGACATCACCCCCTTGTTGCTGCCTCTGCGGGCGTACAGGGCGACCGCGACGATGATCACGACGCCGCGCACGACGTTCTGGAAGAACGGGTCGACGCCGAGTTGGTTGAAGACGCTGTCGAGGACGGAGAGCATGAGGACGCCGCCGATGGTGCCCGCGACGCCGCCGCGACCGCCCGCGAGCAGGGTGCCGCCGAGCACGACCGCCGCGATGGAGGTGAGGTCGTAGCGGGCCTCGGTACCGGCCCACGGCGAGCCCGCGCCCAGCCGCGACGCCAGGAAGAGCCCCGCGAGGCCCGCGCAGACGGCACAGAGCACGTGCGCGGCGATCACGACGCGGTGGGTGCGCACACCCGACAGGCGCGCGGTCTGCTCGTCCCCGCCGACCGCGTACATGTGGTAGCCGAGGCGGGTGCGGCGCAGGACGAACCAGACGGCGACGCCGACGGCGAGGAGGAGAAGCGCCGAGACGGGGATCGGCCCCATGCGGTCGTAGCCCAGGCGCTGGAAGGATTCGGGGACCTTCCCGGTGGGCCCGGAGTAGTTGTCCTCGATCCAACCGCGCAGAATGAAGCCGACGCCCAGGGTGGCGATGAACGCGTTGACCTTGAGTTTGGTGACCACGAGCCCGTTGGCCAGGCCGACCGCGACGGAGAACGCGAGGACGGCGGCGATCGCGGGAAGGATGTTGCCGTCCGCGCCGTCCATGGTCTCGGCGGCGACGAGCGTGGCGATGCTGATCAGATAGGCGACGGACAGGTCGAGCGAGCCGGTGAGGATGACGACGGTCTGGCCGACCGCGACGAGGCCCAGGACGACCGAGTTCTGCAGGATGCCCACCGTGTTGTCGAGGCTGAGGAATTCGCCTCCGCGCGCGGTGACGACGATCCAGCCCAGCAGGGTCACGCCGACGAGAGCCAGGTACACCACGGTGGTGGGGTCGGCGAGCCGGCTCGGAAGGACCGTCCTGCCGCCGGCTGTTCGCGGGGCCAAGGTGTGCGCGTTCACGCGACGGCCCCCGTCGGCGCGCGACCGGCGGTGGCCAGGCGCATGATTTCCTCCTCGGTCGGACCGGCGGGGAGTTCGCCGGCGATCCTGCCTTCGGACATGACGAGTACGCGATCACTCATGCCGATCACCTCGGGTAGCTCGGACGAGACCATGAGCACCGCCATGCCGTCGCGCGCCAGTTCGCGGACGAGGTCGTGGATGGCGGCCTTCGCGCCGACGTCGACGCCGCGCGTGGGCTCGTCGAAGACGAGCACTCCGGGGCGCACCCCGAGCCACTTGGCGATGACGACCTTTTGCTGGTTGCCGCCGGACAGGTAGCGCACCTGCTGGTCCTCGCCTCGGGCGCGCAACGCCACGCGGTCGAGCAGGTCGGCGACCGGGGGTGTGCGCGGTGCGCGCAACATCCGGGAGGCCCGCAACCTGCCGGAAGACATGGCCCGTTCGACGAGCATGGTGTTGTCTCGCACGGATTGGCGCAGTGCGAGGCCTTCGGCCTTGCGGTCCTCCCCGACGAGTGCGATACCGGCGCGGATCGCCTGGCGGGGGGTGCGGGGCCGCAGGTCCCTGCCGTCGACGTGCATGGTGCCGGTGGTGAACGGGCTCGCGCCGAACAGGGCACGGGCGAGGGACGTGCGGCCCGATCCCTGGAGTCCGGCGATCCCGACGACCTGGCCGGCGCGCAATTCGAGGTCGATGTCCGCGAGCTTGGCGTTGCCCGCGCCGCGCACCGCCAGGCGGACGTCGCCCAGGTCGACGGGATCGGCTCGCGGCGGGTAGTAGGCGCCGAGTTCGCGGCCCACCATCAGCCGCACGATCTCGTCCTCTCGGGTGTCGACCGTCGCGAGGGTCGCGACGCGCCGGCCGTCCTTGATCACGGTGACGCGTGCGGACAGGTCGAAGACCTCGCGCAGGCGATGGGAGATGTACAGGATTCCCAGGCCCCGCCCCGCGAGGCGGCGCACGAGCGCGTACAGCTTGTCGACCTCGTGGTCGGCGAGCGCCGCGGTGGGTTCGTCCATGATGAGGACGCGGGCGTCGGTGGAGAGCGCCTTGACGATCTCGACCACCTGCTGCTGGGCGACGGACAGGCGGCGTACCGGGGTGCGCGGGCCGAACGAGGTCTCGTCCAACTCGGCGAGCAGCCGCGCGGTGTGCCGTTCCATGGCCGCGCGATCGACGAGGCCGCGCCGCGTGGGTTCGCGGCCCAGGAACACGTTCTCGGCCACCGTGCGCTCGGGCAACAGCGTGAACTCCTGGTGGATGATCCCGATCCCGGCGGCCTGAGCCTGTGACGGGTGGGAGAACGTCATGGGCAGGCCGTCCACGGTGATCGTTCCGCTGTCGGGGGTGTGGACACCGGCGAGCGTCTTCATCAGGGTCGACTTGCCGGCACCGTTCTCGCCGACGACGGCGTGCACCTCGCCGCCGTCGACATCGAGGTCGACGTCGTGCAGGACGCGAACACCCAGGAATCCCTTGCTGATCCCGGTCACGGCCAGGAGGGTCATCGGACACCGCCGACGGGCGCGGGAACCTTGCCGGTCCGCACGGGGACCCATCCGCTGCCGGTTTCCGCGCTGGTCTCGACGGCGGCGAGGACGCGCTGCACCTGCAGGCCGTCGGCGAACGTGGGTGCGGGGTCGGTGTGTTCGGCGATCGCGGTGACCAGATCGGCGGCCTGGTGGGTGAAGGTGTGTTCGTAGCCGAGCCCATGGCCCGGCGGCCACCAGGCGCCGGCGTAGGGGTGTTCCGGTTCGGTGACGAGAATGCGGCGGAAGCCGGCCGTGCGGGCGTCCTCCGCTCGGTCGTCGAACCACAGTTCGTTCATGGACTCGAAGTCGAACGCGATACTGCCGGCCGATCCGTTGACCTCTATTCGCAGGCTGTTCTTGCGCCCGGTGGCGAAGCGGGTGGCCTCGAACGACGCGAGACCACCGCCGGAGAGTCGGCCGATGAACAGGGCCGCGTCGTCGACGCTGACGTCGCCGTGTTCCGATCCGGCCTCCCCGAGCGGACGTTGGCGCACGAAGGTCTCGGTGAGCGCGCTGACGCCGGTGAGCCGTTGGCCGGCGACGAACTGGGCGGTGTCGATGATGTGCGCGCCGATGTCGCCGAGCGCACCCGAACCGGCCTTCTCCTTGGCGAGGCGCCATACCAGCGGGAAGGAGGGGTCGACGATCCAGTCCTGAAGGTATTGGGCACGCACGTGTCGAATCTCGCCGAGGCGTCCTTCGGCCACGAGGTCGCGGGCAAGGGTGAGAGCGGGCACCCGCCGGTAGTTGAACCCGACCATGGCGCGAACACCGTGGGCTCGGGCGGCGTCGGCCGCGGCGGCCATGGCCTCGGCCTCGGCGACGGAGTTCGCGAGGGGCTTCTCGCACAGCACGTGCTTGCCCGCGGCGAGCGCGGCCACGGCGATCTCGGCGTGCGAGGCTCCGGGCGTGCAGATGTCGACGAGGTCGACATCGTCGCGGTCGAGCAGCTCGCGCCAGTCGGTGAGGGCGGTGGCCCAACCGAGTCTGTGTGCCGCCGTGGTCACGGCGGCACGGTCGCGACCGACCAGCGCGGCCATCGTCGGGGCACGTGGCAGATCGAAGAACGCGCTCACGTTGCGCCACGCCTGGGAGTGCGCGCGGCCCATGAACGAGTAGCCGACCATTCCGATCCCGAGCGACGGCCGGTCGTGATGCGTCGTCACAGAGTTGCTTCCCTTCGCTTCACAACCGCCCCTCTGCGGTCGAGGTTTGGCCAGGAACGTAGTCTCTTCCGCTCGTTCCGAGAAGAGTTTTCCCGCAGAAAAACAAACTTCTTCTACTCACTGGACAAACTGTGTGGTCGAGCGGATCCTGATCTCGATCCCCAGCTTGTAAAGGGAGTTGCGCCCCTTTCCGGGGTGAGGCCGGTCGCACCGCCGCGCGAACGTGCGCAGCCGGACATCGCCTGAGGCCGCTACCACGCAACGGGCTTCCGGGTCGGTTGGCCGGCAAGAGACCCCGAGGACATGGCGCTCCGAGGTCGAGGCCCCAAGGAGCCCACATGGCAAGGCAATTCCGCGTCGGCGATGCGTCAGGCCCGGGACCGGCTCAATGAACGCCCGCCGTGCGCACAGCGCTTCCCGCCGCCCGGGCGACGCCGCCGGCCGCAGTCGCGCGTTGCTCGGCACGGCGCCGGACTCGGGCAACCACAACCGCCCTGGGGTCAGCGGACCTCGGCGATCGGCTTGATGCTCGCGGGATCGGGCGCGTACACCGCGTCCACCGCGTCCTTCGGGCCGGAGTCGATTCTGGTGGCCGCCACGAGGAAGATCACGCGTTGACGGCGACACCGATCGGCAGGAGCAGCCACAGCGGCACGAAGGCGAGGGGCACGAAGAGCATGGCCGTGAACGGTGGATACGTCGCGAGCAGGTTGTGCGGTGTGTTCAGCGGGCCGTACAGGTCGTCCCGTCCCGGACGGCTCTGCCCCCTCGCCAACCCGTCGATGGTCGACTTGGTCGTCTATCGGGCGGAGTGTTCGATCGCGTGCTGCGGGCGACCATACCGAGTATATATACTCGGTATGGTCGATGGAGCAAGGCAGCCGTTCGGCCCCGACCCTCAGGCGACCTGTCTTGTGGCCGGAAAGGGGGTCGAGGCCGAACGGCGCCTCGTCAGCGGGGGGACGTCAGCCAGGGGTCGCGCAGATCGAGGTAGGTGAGGTCGCTGATGAGGGCCATCTCCTCCTCGAAGACTTCCCGTAGCTGCGGCGGCGGTTCCCGCAGCTCTCCTATGCGGGCCTCCGTCTCCGACGTGAAGTAGACCGTCTCGGTGAACCCGCCGTCGCCGTGCAAGGCGGCTGTGCTGCCGATGACATCCGGCCGGAAGTCGACGAAGAGGTCGTCGTCCATCGCCCGATTCAGCTGCCGCATTCGGTCGACGTCGGAGACCCGGCCCTGGATGACCTGGACGAAGCCCGCCTTGTCGGATCCCCCGCGCAGGTGGACGTCGACGTCCGGACAGTCCCGGAAGGTCACCTCGCCGGTGAACAGCTTGGACGTCGCGTCCCACCACGCGCCCTGTTCGGGCCGATCGCTGTTGCGACGCGCCGCGTCCTCGGATTCGAACCGCACGACCCCGACGAACGTGCCATCGTCGGCCACGCCGCCGGTGGCGCCGAGCCAGCCGGCGGCGCCGGGGGCAAGCTCGCGTTGCCACCGCTCGATTGCCCCCCGCATACCTTCGCGGTCCGACACCTTGCCTTGAACGACTTGGATGAACACGGCGCTCCCCCGGCTGCTCAGGCGCCCACGGGGCGACGACGGGGCCGGCGCGTGGCCGCGACGGCGACCCCGCCGGCGGCGATCAGGCCGAGGCCGACGGCGGCCAGCGGTGCCAGCTCGTCGCCCGGGCCGGTATCGGCCAGCTTCACAACGGTGGGGAACTCCTCGGGGCCGCATTGGATGTCGACGGAGGCACCCTTGACGGTCGCCCGCACCACTCCGGTACGCAACGTCAGCACATCCGTGCCGGCCGGCGTCGTGAAGTGCGTGCCCGGTCCGTTCGTTAGATGTTCGCGGCCGTCGGCGCCGGCGATGCGCAGGTCGTTGACCCCCGCACAAGCGACGATGTCGCCGCTGGTCAGGATGATGCTGCCACCCTCGGTCCGGCCCTGGATCGGCGGATTCTCGGAGGCGGGCCCGGCCGCGTACGCCGCGACCGGGAAGGCCGCCAACACCGCGAGCGCACCGGTCGCGACGACGGTGGCTCGACGGGCGCGCCTGCTGACAGTTGCTGACATGGTTCCTCCTCGCGGGGCCCGCCAACGGCAGGCATCTCTCCAGCGATGCCAGTTCCACGCGAAATATGTGTTAAACACACTTTTGGGGTAGTTACGCCGAAAGTACCCACCATGCCGTGGCGTTCCGGCTCGCCGAGGGCAATCCGGCACAGCCCTTCGGCGCGGCATCCCTCGGCCGAACCGGTGACCCGGCCAAGGGGTGGATCAAGCTCGTTTGACGGCCACACCGCCGTACATCGCGATGTCCTGGTCGCGCACGTGCGGGGCGTCCTCGTCGGGGCGCCAGTGGTGAACCAGGGTGACCCCGGGGTCGAGGAGGTCGTAACCGTCGAAGAAGGCGAGGGCCTCCGCCTTGTCCCGAACCTGGAGGGGCATGCCGCGTGCGTTGTACTCGCGGTCGACACCGCCGACACCCACCGGGTCGGTGTCACCGGTGAAGACGGTCAGCACGAGGAAGCTGCCCGGCGCCAGTTCGTCCATGATCCGCCGCACGAGTCCCTGGGGGTCGTCCTCGTCGAGGACGAAGTGCACGATCGCGATCAGGGACAGTGCCACCGGCTTCGTCAGATCCAGCACCTCGCGCAGTTGCGGGGCCTTGATGATCGAGTCGACGTCGCGCAGGTCGGCATCGACGTAGCAGGTCCGGCCCTGTGCGGTGCTCGACATCAGGGCCCGTGCGTGGGTCAGCACGATCGGGTCGTTGTCGACGTAGGCGACCCGCGTCTCGGGGGCGATCTCCTGCGCGATCTCGTGCACGTTCGGCGAGGTGGGGATGCCGGTGCCTATGTCCAGGAACTGGCGGACCCCGTACCGGTCGGTGAGGTGGCGGACCGCGCGCTGCATGAACGTGCGGGTGGTGCGCATCGAGATCGGAAGGGCCGGCCATGCCTCCACCGACGCGTTGGCGGCCACCCGGTCCGCCTCGAAGTTGGTCTTGCCGCCGATGAGGTAGTCGTAGACCCGAGCCGAGTGCGGGATATCCAAGCGCAGATCGACCACCGGCCAGTGGTCGTCCTGCGGCTCCTGTGACATCCACTCCGCGTCCGACATCCTTCGCCTCCTCATCCGTCCGCCGGAAGGAACAACACCAACTGCCGTGCAGGCAAGCCGTGATGTGCATGTTAACGGCGGGCTCCGGAGCGGTGACACACGGCTCTTCGGGTTCGGACCGCCGGAAACCGCCACCGTCGAGGGCGACCACGCCCGGAGGCCCGGCCGCGCACGTGGCCGCGCGGCGCACGGACCCCACGAGGTTGCGTGGGCGTCCCGAAGGGAATCGAGGCGCTTGGGGATGGGGCGCCCTTCCCGTCCGCCGCGATCACCGAATCGCGTATGTCGGCCGTGTTCGCGGGTGCCTACGCTGCTCTGTGTGGTTGCCGTGTAGCCCGAGATCGCTGATTTGGAGGCGGGTGTGGTGCGTGACGGTGGGAGATTCGACGTTGTCGTGGTCGGGGGCGGACACAACGGCCTGGTCGCGGCCGCGTATCTGGCGCGGGCGGGCCGGTCGGTCGTCGTGCTGGAACGGCTCGGCGAGGTCGGCGGCGCGGCAGTGTCGTGCCGGCCGTTCCCCGGGGTCGACGTGCGCCTGTCGCGATACTCGTACCTCGTCAGCCTGCTGCCTCGAAAGATCGTCGACGACCTGCGGCTGCCCCTCGTGCTGCGCCGGCGCCGCATCGGGTCGTACACCCCGCTCGGCGCCGGCGGCTTCCTCGTCGACTCCGCGGACCGGGAGCGGACCCGCGCCGAACTGACCCGCTTCGCGGGCCCTCGCGAGGCCGACGCGTGGGAGCGGTTCGGCGCGGCCACGGCGCGACTGGCCGGTCGGGTGTTTCCCACCCTCACCGAACCGCTGCGCTCCGCAGCCGAGTTCCGCCGACTGGTGGACGACGAACAGGTGTGGGACGCGCTGTTCACCCAGCCCCTGTCGGGCGTGATCGAGGCGGAGTTCGCCGACGACACGGTGCGCGGCGTGGTGGCGACGGACGCGCTGATCGGCACGTTCGCCCCGATGGACGACCCCGCGCTGCGGCAGAACCGCTGCTTCCTCTACCACGTCGTCGGCGGCGGAACCGGGGATTGGGACGTGCCGGTGGGTGGCATGGGCGCCGTCACCGCGGCCCTCGCCGACGCGGCCCGCGCGGAAGGGGCGGAGCTGCGCACCGGGGCGGCGGTCACCGCCGTGGACCCGGACGGCGAGGTGCGATACACGATCGGCGACGAGGAATATCGCGTGACGGGCGGGCAGGTGCTCGCCGCCATCGCCCCCGACACGCTGGACCGACTCCTCGGCGACACTCCCGAGGGGCCGGCGCCGGAGGGATCACAGCTCAAGGTCAACATGGTCCTCGCCCGGCTCCCGCGCCTGCGTGATCCGCTCGCGGACCCGCGCCGGGCATTCGCGGGCACCTTCCACGTCAACGAGGGATACGCGCAACTCGCGGCGGCGTACGACCGCGCCGCGACCGGGGAGATGCCGACGCTGCCGCCGGGCGAGATGTACTGCCACACGCTCACCGACCCCTCCATCCTCGGTCCGGGACCACAGGCCGCGGGCGTGCACACGCTGACGCTGTTCGGCCTGCACATGCCCGCACGCCTGTTCGCCGACGACAACGACGGCGCTCGGGCGAAGGCACTGCGCGCGATGCTCGACTCCGTCGACAGCGTGCTCGCGGAACCGATCGAGGACTGCCTGCTGCGCGACGGCGACGGCAACCCGTGCCTGGAGGTCCGCACGCCACTCGACCTGGAGCGCGAACTCGGGCTGCCCGCCGGGCACATCTTCCATCGGGACCTGTCCTGGCCGTACGCGCAGGACGCCCAGGCGCGCGGCACGTGGGGTGTCGAGACCGCCCACGAGCGGATCCTGCTGTGCGGGGCGGGTGCGCGGCGCGGCGGCGGCGTGAGCGGCATTCCCGGGCACAACGCGGCGATGGCGGTTCTACAGGGGAGTTCGACGCGGCGGGAGCAGTGAGCGGGGGCCGCGGCATCCGCGCGCACGTCGTAGGTCAGGCACGGTGCGGTCCCGGGGTGCGGGAGGAGACCGGTCGGGTCGGGCGCCGGTGGTCACGAGTCGGCGGTGGCGCAGAACTTGCGTTCCGCGTCGGCGGGGTTCGGAGGGATGGTGATGTGGGTGCGGTGCCAAGAGCCGACGAGGTTCCTCCAGAAGCGGCTCGCCGTCATCGGTGCGCGACTCGACTCGCGAAGTTCCTTCAGATCGCCGCATTCCAGGGCTCGGCGGGCGGCCGCGACCTGTTCAGCCGTCGGATCGTGCGCCTCGGCGAACGTACGGCTCGTGTTCAACGGCGCGTCGGGGTCCGCGTAGTCCGCCACGAGCCAAACGTTGCTCAGCGGTTTGGAGTGTCCCGGCTTGGTCACCGGGTAGGCGAATCGCGCACCGATCGGGTTGACGAGACCCCAGAAATCCACGATGCGTACATCGTTGGGCGCCAGTGCTCCGGCCGCTCCCAGGTAGACGCCGACGACAGCCGCCTTGCCCGGGATGTCGGCGCGCAACGGGACCTTGAGGATCGTGCCCTCGAGGGCCGGGCCGTAGTAGACCAGGGTTCGTCGACCGGCCGCGATCTCTTCGTCCAGCGCTTGCTTGATGCGCGGGTGGGTGCGTACGTAGTCGTCCGAGTCGGTGGGGTGCGACTCGCCCGTGAACACGACGTAGTAGGCGCGTTCGTCGTCGGTCTTCGCGCCCACACCGGCAGGTCGGCTGACCTGCCGACCTGCTGATCGGCTGGTGAGAAGGGAGGACTCGATGGTGCGGCGTCGGCGAATGCGTGCGTGAGCCGAGCACGGCGGCCCCGCTCGGGGCCCTGCCCTCGTGTGAGGCGGCGGGTCGGTGGCGCGCCGCAGTCCACGGGGCTCCGCGGTCCAGGTGTCCTCACGCGGCCCGGGCACGCCGATGGCCGCGGTCGTCACCGGACGGGGCTGTTCGCCCGAGCGGGTCGTTCACCCCGGGGGCTGTTCACCCGAAGGGTCGTTCACCGGAGGCGTCTCGTCCGACCGGGTCCGATCGGGTGGCGCTTGGGACGGCAGCCATGCGCGAAAGATGTGGTTCGCGTGCCACTGTGACCGGTATGCGACCGCGTGACGGTCGGGCACCCAGGTAACGAAGCGATTCGCGCGGCCACGCGTGGCGTCAGGAGTGACGCGGGGGCGCGGTCCCGACGATGTCCTCGGGCGTGGGCGCGGCCGGCGGTGCGGTGTACTTGTCCAATACCGGCTGCCATCGGGGATTCCTGAGCAGGGCGAGGGCCTCCTCGTCGGTGAGCGGCAAGGTCGCCCTGGTCGGCTTGGCCACGCTGCTCAGCGGGCCGTTGGCGTAGGACAGCGTGACCATGCTCTGTCCCGTGACGTACTGGAACTGCCGCCACGTGATGCCGGTGTCGGCATTGGTGCCCTCGTACCGACCCAGGAGCGTGCCGTCCGGGGTGACGCTGCACTGCACGCCGTCGTCCGGCCTGGCCTGCGGACGGCCCCCTTCGCCCGTCGTGCAGCCGAACCACCGTTCGCCGGTCACGCCGAAGCGCAGCTCAACCAGGCCCTGCCCGGTCTCCCAGTTCACGGAGACGTAGACGCTTCCGTCTCCGGTGTTGGTGTCGGCGGTGGTCCTGACGCCCGGGGGGAGCAACTCCTTGATGATGGCCGGGAGTTGGTTGGCGAGCGGGTTCTTGGCAACCGGTTGCGTCGGCAACCGCGGGTTGCCGTGGACGGCGTTCCATTCGATCGAGCCCGGGTTGGGCGGCATCACGGCGACGGGCCGTACCACGTCGGCCTCCCCCGGCCGCAGTGACGACGCGCCCACGATGCCCGTCGCGATCACCGCACCCGCGAGCGTGGCACCGAGCACCCGTCCGATCGTGCGCCGGCGGCCCCGGCGGCGCCCCCGTTCGGCGGCGCGATGGACGACGTCCGGCATCACCGGCGCGGGCCGCGCGTCGAGCTCGGCGCGGAGCATTTCCTTGAAGCGGTCTTCGGTCAACATGGTGGTCTCTTCTCGGGACTCAGCGCGACATCGTGAGGGAAGGGTCGGTTCCGAGCAGCTCACGCAGCCGGGCAAGGCCGCGCGGGCCCGCGTTCTTGACCGCGGACAGCGACATGTCGAGCATCTCGGCGGTGCTCTCCAGGCTCTGGTCCTCCCAGTAGCGCAGGACGAGCACGGCGCGCGTGCGGGGCGGGAGCCGCATCAGCGCCTCCCACAGCGTCAACCTCAACTCGGCGTCCTCGCCGGCACCGGCGTCCGGCCGGTCGAGTTCGCGAACGTCGAGGCCGATCACCTCACCCGAGCTACGCAACTGGCGCCGGTCGAGGTACACGTTGAGCATGATGCGCTTGGCGTACGCCTGGGGGTTGTCGGCGCGTTCGACCCGACGCCACGCCAAGTACACCTTCTCCAGCGCGATCTGCGTCAGGTCTTCGGCGCGGTGCCAGTCCCCACAAACCAGATAGGCGGTCTGCCGGAGCTGTGGTGCCACGGCTTGAGCGAACTCGGTGAAGTCACCGTGGTGTCTCCTACGCACACTGTGCCCCTTCGGTTTCGGCCTTTCGAGGATGAGACGAGTCCAGGCCGGCGGAAAGTCGCACATCCGCCACATGAATTCGCGACCTCGATCGGTGACACCCACGCGGGAGCGGATCCGGATCGACGGGGTTCCTGCCACGCGCGCCGGGTACACCGCGGCGTTTACCGAGGTGTGGCAGGCCAACCGCCGACGACACTCCCTCGGCGCCGAGTCGGGCCCGCCGGGCTCGGCGGCCTCGGCAGGCCCGGCGGAGTCAGCCGACGATCAACGGTCGACCACCGGCGCGAGTCACCAGGGCCCTAGCGCGGGAGCCGCATCGCCAGGCCGTCGAGGACGACTTCCAGGCCGTAGGCGAACTTGGTGTCGCGGATCGCGACGGGGCCGAGGGCCTCGGTGGCGACGTTGTAGGAGTCGGCGAGGTGGGCGTGGCCGGCCGCGGCTTCTCGGGCGGAGGGCATGAGGCGGGCGAAGAGGGCGGCCTCGGTCTCGCCGGAGCGGGCGACCGTGGTGAGCCAGGCCGCCTCCGTGGTGCTCACGCCGATGACGTAGGACAGGACGGTGTCGATCGCACGGCTGGGCTCGGGGAAGCCGGACCTGACCTCGTCGACAAGGCCGGTGCCCGCAAGGAGGCACCGGCCTTCCTCCGGGTACGCGGATCTCACCACCCGGCCCGCGCCCGCGTGGGCGGACTCATCGGTTGTCGGTGCCGTTCCACAGCCCACCGATGCGTTCGGCAGCCGGCGCGCCTTGCCGTAGACCCGCCTCGAAAGACGCCTCCCAGGCCGACAAGTCGTGCAGGTCGGGACCGAAAGCCGCCAAGGTTGCCTCGTCGGGGGTGATGGAGACGGCGGCACCACTGGGGAAGACATGACCCAGAGGCTCGATGACGACCACCGTGTCGGCGTCGGCCGCCAGGTCGGCGTTGGCTCCCC
Organism: Embleya sp. NBC_00896; assembly: GCF_045207785.1. Classification (NCBI taxonomy): domain Bacteria; kingdom Bacillati; phylum Actinomycetota; class Actinomycetes; order Kitasatosporales; family Streptomycetaceae; genus Embleya; species Embleya sp. NBC_00896. The sequence goes on along the minus strand of NZ_CP108777.1, from coordinate 2,312,218 downwards.
CGCGGAAGGCGCCGTCCATGTAGCGGTGACCGTTGATCGTGACAGGCGGATAGAGGCCGGGCACCGCGTAACTGGAGGCGACGGCCGACAGCAGCGACGCGTCCCCGTCTTGGTCCCAGACCGCGGCTTCGCCCGTTTCCGTGTCGACCGCGGTGATCAGGAGGCGCTGTTCGGGCCAGTCCCGGGCGGTGATCAGGGCGGCCGTCCGGTCGAGATGGTTCTGCTCGGGGGGCACGTCGGCGGTGAGGGCCGCCCTGCCGATTCTGCGCAGCTTCTCGCCGTGGTCCAGTGTGGGGTCGCCGAGAGTCGCGAAGACCTCGGCCGACTTGTCGGGGCCGGCAGTGCCGTTCCCGGATCCGTTGAGGGTGGCCAGGCGCGAAGGGTCCTGGCCGGTGGCAATCATGGCGCCGACGATCGCGCCGGCCGATGTACCCACGATGAGGTCGGCATCGGCCAAGTCGACGCCCGCGCGGCGAAGGCCGACGACGAGCCCGGCCAGCCATGCCGTACCGGCGACGCCGCCGGGACCGAGTACAAGTGCACGTGTCATACGGAGGATCCTGCAACCTCAACCAAAGTCGAGGTCAAGAGTGTCCGGACTCCGCAGCCGACCAACGCACCGGCGGCTCCGGGGCTGTGTCGTCGCACACGACACGACACCAGCCGCCACGCCACTCCCCGGCCCGACTCGTGCCCGCCCACGAACTCCCGCCACGGATTTCGGCCGCGCCGACAATGGCACGCGCCTGCCGGCTTCCTATCGTGTCTTCCCATGATGCGATCGGCCGTACCACCGACCCGAACCCACGATCTCGTTTTGCGCGGCGGACGGGTGCTCGACCCCGAAACGGGGCTGGACGCGACCGCCGACGTGGGCGTCACCGCCGGCACCATCACCGCCGTCTCGCCGCAACCCCTGACCGGACTGCGGACCCTCGACGTGACCGGCCTGGTCGTGGCCCCCGGCTTCATCGACATGCACAGCCACTCGCACGACGTGATCGGCCACCGGCTCCAGGCGCTCGACGGCGTCACCACCGCCCTCGACCTGGAGGCGGGCTTGTCGCCCGTCGACGAGGGCTACCGCCAAGCCGCCGCCGAGGGACGGCCGCTCAACTACGGCTTCTCCGCGTCGTGGTGCCAGGCTCGCATGACGGTCGTCGGCGGTCTCCCGCACGGCGGCGGGATCGCCGCCGGCCTGCGCAATCTCGGCAATCCCAGCTGGCAACACGAGGCCGACGCCCGACAGGTGGACGCGCTGCTGGAACTGCTCCGCCTCGACCTCGCCGCCGGCGCCCTGGGCATCGGGGTGGTGGTCGGCTACGCGCCGCTGATCAAGCCCGAGGAATACCTCGCCGTCTCCCGGCTGGCCGCGACCGCGGGGGTGGCGACGTACACGCACGCCCGGCACCTGGTCGAGCAGGTCGCCGGCACCCCCATCGACGGGGCCGAGGAGATCGCCCGCGCGGCGGCGGAGACCGGCGTCCACGCCCACTACTGCCACGTCAACAGCACCTCGCTCAGCCACACCGACCGGGTCCTGCGGCTGATGGACGGCGTCCGCGCGGAGGGCGGCCGGATCTCCACCGAGGCATACCCCTACGGCGCGGGGATGACCGCCATCGGCGCGGCCTTCCTCGCCCCCGAGCAACTCGGCGCCGCGGGTCTGACGGCCACCGACATCGTGTACGCCCCCACCGGGGAGCGCGTCACCGACGACAAGCGCCTGCGGGAGCTGCGGGCGTCGGATCCCGGCGGGCTGGCGATCGCGCACTTCCTCGACGAGAACGACCCCCACGAGCGCGGATTCATCGACCGGGCCCTGCTGCACTCGTCGACCGTCATCGGTTCCGACGCCATGCCGTTGGTCTGGACGAAGGGCCCGGCCGACCCGATGGCGTGGCCGCCGCCCCCGGAGGCGATCACCCACCCGCGCACCGCCGGCACGTACTCGAAGGTGTTGCGCCGCTACGTCCGCGAACTCGGCGCCCTCAGTCTCGTCGAGGCGGTCGGGCGCAGCAGCTTCGAGCCGGCCCGGCTCCTCCAGGACAGCGTGCCCGCGATGCGCCGCAAGGGCCGCCTCCAGGCGGGCTGCGACGCCGACCTGATCGTCTTCGACCCCGACACGGTCACCGACCAGGCCACCTACGAACACAGCACCCGCCCGTCCACCGGGTACGCCCACGTCCTGGTCGGCGGCGTCCCCGTCGTCCAGGACGGCGTCCTGTGCCTGGACGCCCTGCCCGGCAAGCCCGTTCGAACCTGAACGACGCGGCGGACCGGGCACGCGTTCACGCGCGACCCGGTCCGCCCACCGGACGTCGACGGACCGGTCGGGAGTGGCCGAGAGGCGGTGGACCAGCCGGAGTACCGCGGCCGCGGCCCGGTCGTCGCGCGCCAGGAGTCGGATTCCGGCCGGGCTCAGGGAAATTGTCCGCGCGCGCGTCGGGTGGACGCCTCGTCGAGGAGGTACGCCGGGCGCAGCGCGGCTTCGTCGTAGTCGTCGTAGTAGCGGTGGTAGACCGGGGTCAGCGCGCCGGACACCGGGGGCACGATCCAACTCCAGTCCGCGGGACATTCGCGGCCCGCGTCCGCCTCGCGGCGGACGTGGGTCAGGAACCGGGCGGATTCGGTGTGGTGGTCGGTGATCGTCGCGCCGGCTTGGTCGAAGGAGTGCAGGACGGCGCGGTTGAGCTCGATCAACGCCCGGTCGCGCCACAGCGTGCGCTCGTTGGAGGTGTCGAGGGCGAACAGTTCGGCCACGGCCGGGAGCATGTCGTAGCGGTCGGGGTCGACCAGGTTGCGGGCGCCGATCTCGGTGCCCATGTACCAGCCGTTGAACGGCGCGGCGCTGTAGGAGACGCCGCCGATCTCCAGGCGCATGTTGGAGATCGCCGGGACCGCGTGCCAGCGCAGGCCCAGTTCGGCGAAGGCCGGTTGGTCGGGGTGGGTGAGCGCCACCTCCTGGATCGCGTCCGCCGGCAGGGGGTAGGACCGGAGGATCCCGTCCTCGCCCTCGACGATCAGCGGCAGTACGTCGAACGCGGTGCCGGGACCGGACCAGCCCAGTCGCCGCGCGAGATCGGTTATGCCGGCGTTGCGTCCGTCGCCCACGACGGTGCCGTCCTGCGTCGTGTATCCCGCGTAGCGGACGAGTTGCTCGTTCCAGATGCGCACTCGCGGCCCCGCCGGGGCGTCGGGGGCGAACACCGTGATGGTGGGACGGATGCGGCCGTCGCGCCAGGTGTCGCGCAGGTGGCCGGCGCACTCGTCGGCGACCTCGTCCGGCCGGTGCACGTGGCGGCGGTCTCGTACCTGGAGGTTGTTCCAGTACAGGCGGCCGATGCAGCGCACCGAATTGCGCCACGCGACGCGGGCGCCCCAACCCAGTTCGGCCGCGGTGTGGGTGTAGGTCCCGGTGTCCTCGATCTGCTCGGAGATCTGTCGCCACCGGATGTCCGGGGCCTGCGGCGCCTTCGTCTCCCGGACGAAGCGGTCGAGGAACGAGCGGGCCTCCGCGCGATCCACCACCCCGTCGGCACGCGGGACGGGCTTCCCGCGTTCACCGGGCGCGGGCGGCGGGGAGGCGTCGTGCGGCACGGGGCACGACGGGCGCTCGGCGCGGGCATGGGCGATGCCTTGATCGGTCAACGTTCTCCTGGGAACCGGCTCGCGGGCGCGACCGTCGGTCGCGGGAGCCTGTTTCGGGTGGCTGGTGTGCGACTGCTGGGTTCGGAGCGGGTCAACCGGGCGCCCCCGCGGGGGCCCGCGTCGAGGACCCGGACCCCTCCACGGCGGCCGGGTACTCGCCGAGCACGGGGTCGTGGTGGATCTGGTCGCGGCCGAGCCCGAGGCGGCGCAGCACCCGCGCGCTGTCGAGCACCATCGCGGGCGGGCCACTGAGGTAGGCGTCGCAGTCGTAGCGGGGCCCGTACTCGCGGACCACGTCGGAGACTCCGCCGCTGATTCCGGCCAGGGTCAGGTCGTCGAGGGCGGGTCGGACCCGGAGCCAGGTCACGCGTTGCGACAGGCGCAGCAGGTCGTCGAGGCCGTAGAGACCGCTGTGCGCACTCGCGCCGTAGAAGAGGTCGACGAAGCGATCGGTGCCGTAGTAGGCGAGTTCCTCGACCATCGCCTTCAGCGGGGCGAGGCCGGTGCCACCCGCCACGCACAGGACCGGGTTGGGGGCCAGGTGGTCGACCACCATCTCGCCCATCGCCGCGCCGAGTTTGATCCGGTCGCCGATCTTGGCCTTGTGGACCAGGGCGTTGCTCACCCAGCCCGCGGGCACGGATCGGATGTGGAAGGTCAAGAGGCCGTGGTGGTCGGGCGCGTTGGCGATCGAGTAGGCCCGCCAGACACGGGGCCACCAGGGGGTTTCCATGAAGGTGTACTGGCCGGCCCGGTAGGGGAAGTGGAGTTCGGGGCGGACGGTGACCACGGCTATGTCGTCGGCGGGCTTCTCGTGTGCCACGATCTCGGCGGTCCAGTGCGGGGGGTTGGTGAGGGCGTCCTCGTCGGCCGCGCCGATCATGATGCCCGCCGCTGCCGCGTACGCGCGGACCCAGGCGTTTTGTGTGTGGTCGCTCCAGGTGTCCCCGCTGTATCGGGCCAGGGCCGCGACGAGGCATTCGCCGACGAGGTCGTAGTGCTCGGCGAGCACGTCGAACTTGCGGTGATCGCGTCCGAGTTGGGACAGGAACCCGGACAGGGCGGACGCGTTCTCCAGGTCGCCGACGATGCGGATGAGCGCGTGCAGCAGTCGGTCGCGCTGGGTGTCCATGGCGGGCGGGAACAGGTCGCGCAGGGCGGGTTCCCTCAGGAACAGCAGCGCGTAGAAGTGAGACGTGACGTCGGCCGCGCGAGGGGCGACGACGGCGAGATTTCGCTGGATGAGGTCTGCGTCATGAGGTTCCAAAATCGACCCATCGGTAGCCCTTTCGGAAGACGATCGCGTGCCGGCTGCATCGCGAGGTCGTCACGGAAAGTCGGTGGCCGGAACACGATCATGGTCTCGTCATACCGCCGTCAAGTCGAACGTCTGGTTCCGGTTGTGAAGGATGAGAAGTCTTCTATGTCGTATTCAGGGGGGTTGGCGCATGGCTCCGCAAAACCGTACTCACGCGTATGGAAGGGGCACAATGCCTGGTGAGCGGCACCTTTGCGGGTATGTGGCCGTGGGCGAGATCGATGCCTCGGCGTTGGATTCCAGCCGGCGAATCCAGGCGCGCGGCCCTCGACAATTCACGGAAGTTTCGGTTCACTTTGCCGACCCGAGGATCTCGGCCCGCATTGCCGTGCGCCGGCCGGAATATGCGGGTGCGCGTGGCGCCGACGGGCGGGGCGCGCGGCCGTAAGCCGGCGATGGGTGGGGGGTGTTCGATGCCTCGGCCCCAACGGCCCCTGTTTCAGGGCGGCGTCCGAAATCCCGGGCGAAGTGAACGACTACCGGCCGTACATGAACCGCGCGGACCAACACACCGCCGCGATCACTCTGTTCGGGTTCGACGTGCACGAGGCGAACGACGCCTGGTCCGGGCAGCCGATCGGCCCGGACACAGACGTCGTTCGCCGTCAACGGCGCGATCGACAACCTCCTGCGCCGACAGCGACCCGGCCGTCGCGCCGGCACCCGGGGAACCGCCGCCCGTCGCCGGTCGCCCGTCGCCCGCCTTCAGCCGGCGGCGAGCGCGTCGAGCGTGCGCAGCGCCCGCTCGGGCAGCTCGACGGCGGACGCCGCGATGTTCTCGTGCAGGTGCGCGACCGAGGAGGTGCCGGGAATGAGCAGGATGGTCGGGGAGCGCCGCAGCAGCCAGGCCAGCGCCACCTGGCGGGCCGTGCTGCCCAGATCGCGGGCGACCCCGTCCAGGGCGTCGACCTGGAGCGGGCGGAAGCCCCCCAACGGGTAGAACGGCACGTAGGCGATGCCCTGCTCGGCGCACCGGTCGACGAGTGCGTCGTCCGCGCGGAAGGCGACGTTGTAGTGGTTCTGTACCGCGGCCACGGGGGCGATGTCCTGGGCGGCCCGGACCTGTTCGGCGCTCACGTTGCTGACCCCCAGGTGCCGGATCAGGCCCTGCTCGCGCAGTTCGGCGAGCACGGTGAAGGGCTCGACGATGTCGGCGGCGGCCAGGGTGTGGGTCATCCGCAGGTTGACCAGGTCCAGGGCCGGCACGTCCAGGCGCTTGAGGTTGTCGTGGACGGCCTGGACCAGCTCGTCGCGGGACAGGGCGGCGGGCCAGGCGCGGTCGGGGGTGCGGCGGGCGCCGACCTTCGTGGCGATGCGCAGGTGTTGCGGGTAGGGGTGGAGTGCTTCGCGGACGAGGTCGTTGACCACGTGCGGGCCGTAGTAGTCGCTGGTGTCGATGTGGGTGATCCCCGCCTCGACGGCGGCGCGCAAAACGGCCAGGGCTCCGTCCCGATCGCGCGGTGGCCCCCAGACCTTCGGGCCCGCCAGTTGCATCGCGCCGTAGCCGATCCGGGTGAGTTCCAGATCGCCGAACTTCCAGGTGCCCGACGCGGCCGCGGTGGTCGTCTTTGAGGTCATGCCCGCATGCTCACGCACTTGTAGGCTGTCGACCATTGATTCACACATGTTTGAATCCTGGGGGTCGTTGTCGTGGCGGAGCTGGCGTTCTCGGCGAGCGATCTGGCACAGGTGCGGTTCGCGGTCTCGCCGATGTGGGAGGTCGGCACCAGCTTCCGGCTGCTGACCCGCGGCTCCGCGCATCCCGTGCATCAGCCCTGGGCCGAGCAGGTGCGGCCGCGGCTGGCGACCGCGGGGCTGGACCGGGGTTGGCTCGCCGAGCTCGTCCCGCCCTGGGGATACGTTCCCGACTTCCTCAACCCGGCGCCCGGCGGGCCGGCTCCCACGCTGACGCAGGAGCTGGCCGGGATCCTGGCCGCTCCCGCCGCCCGGGTACGCCAGGACCTCGACCGCCTGAGGCACGAGCAAGGGCGCCTGGGCCCCCGCCTGCGGACGCTGTACGCGGACCCGCCGTCCGGCCTGGTCCGGCTCGCGCAGGAGATCGAGACCTACTGGGAGCTGGCACTCGCCCCTTACTGGGCGCGGATCCGGGCAGTGCTCGACGCCGACGTCTTCCACCGGGCCCGGCAGGTCGCCGAGCACGGCACGGGCCGGCTGCTCAACGATCTGCACCCCTCGGTGAGCTGGGACGACAACGCCCTACGGCTGGCGCGCCGACAGCGGACGCTGTCCCGCGAGACCGCGGGCGCGGGGCTGCTGCTGATTCCCTCGGCCTTCACCACACCGGGCCCGCTCACCCGGGTGACCCCGCCGGAGCCACCGCAGTTGGCCTACCCGGCGCGCGGCGTCGGCGCGTTGTGGGAACCCCGGCCCGTCACCAGGACCGACGCCATCGCCGCCGTCCTCGGCCGCTCGCGGACCCTGCTGCTGACCGAACTGGAGATCCCGGCCTCCACCACCGAACTGGCCCACCGCACGGGGCTCTCCCGGGCCGGGGTCTCCCAGTACCTCACCGCGCTGCGCGACGCGGGTCTGGTCAGCGCCCACCGAACGGGCCGCTCGGTGCTCTACGCCCGCACCTCCGTCGCCGAAGCCGTCCTCGCCACCGCCCGCCCGTAGGACTCCGTCGGCCGTGGACGAACGAGCTGACGTGGGGTCGGCGCCGGCGGCGTACCGGGGCGTGTGTCGGCCCCCACGACCGCAACCGGGTCGTGGGGGCCGACGTCGCTCACATCCTGTTCGTCCGCGCCTACTTGCGCGCGGGCGCGATCCACACGACGGCACCCTTGTCACCCTGAAGCGGGGTGATCGGGAACGCGGTCACGCCGTATGCCTTGTCCCACCCGGGATTGCCGGAGCCGAGCACGGAGGAGAAGAACGGCTTGCCGTAGTTCGCGGAGTCCGGTGAGCCGTCCGGCTTGGTGACCCTGGTCGAGTACGGAGCCCGCGCCGGGACCACGGTCGAGCCGTAACGGTCCTTGGCGACGAAGCCGTTCGCGTTGGCCTCGGCGCCCGGCGCGTAGCCGAGCATGTCGGAGAAGAACCGTACCGGTTGCTGCTTGGCGAACGCGGCGCAGCGGTCGCCGGCCGGCGGTCGGCAGGCGCGGAAGGGCGACGTGTCCTTGAACCCGAACGCCGCGTTCGCCGACTGGACTCGGGGTTCCGCGTTGGCGGCCGGGTTCGACGGCGCGTCCGGGAAGCGGTAGGGGTCCGGGTGCGAGTCGACGAGGAGCAACTCCCCCTTGGCGCCCCACGACGGGGGCTTGTCGACGTTGAAGTTGACGCCGTTGTTGTCGAACTCGCTGTCCCTGAGCCACACCAGCAGGCCCGGCGCGTTGTAGGCGAGCTTCTCGCGCTTGCCGTTCTCGCCGAAGGTGTAGGTGTACTTGAGGCCCTGGTCGAAGCCGGAGGTGTTGCGCCACTCGAGCAGGTAATACTGCTCGCGGGTGAACGTACCGTCGGAACGGATCCAGCCGGCGCCCTGGGTGCCGGAGCCGACCGAGCCCCGCTGCGGGGTCCAGCCGTTGTCACCCTGCTCGACGTCGTCCGACCACACGGTGGCGGTGCCGTTGGTGAGCGAGAAGTCGTCGGCGACCCACCCCTTCTCCGTCGTCGCCGCGTCCGTGTTGACGCCGAGGCGCAGTTTGATGTTCTGCCCGGCGTACGGGGTCAGGTCCACCTGGTCGTGGCGCCAGCCGTTGCTGGTGCCGGTCAACGCGGTGGTCTTGCCGAACCCCCCGAGGTTCCCGTTGGGGTCCGGGTAGTCCGGCGGGGTCGACACGAGCGTGCCCGCCTGGTCACGGACCTGGAGTTGCAGCCACGTGGTGCCGCCGTCGGTGGACACCTCGACGAAGCCGTAGTCCCAGTCCTCCTCCAGGACGTAGTCGCTCCACCAGCGGAATTTCACGTCGGAGCCCGCGGGGACCGCGATGTCACGGACGATCTTGACGTCCGCCCAGTCCTGGTCGTTGCTCGAGTACCACGCCTTCTGGCCGCTGTGTGGCGTGCTGAACCTGATCACCTTGTCCGGGAGGTTGACCCGCACGGCCTGTTTGGTGCCCTTGGGCGTCTTGGCCGCCTGTCCGAGCGTGACCAGTCTGGGGTTGTCGCCCGAGTTGAGGACTTCGGGCGTCAGCCAGCCCAGCGTGTACTTGGACCACGCGCTCATGTGCGCGGGCATCGACTGGAACAGCGGACCCGAATGGGATCCGCTCGCCATCAGGTCCCAGAAGTTGACGTCCGACTGACCGCCGCTGAAGTTGTCGTACAGGTCGGGCAGGCCGAGGTCGTGGCCGTACTCGTGGGCGAACACGCCCACTCCGGAGTCCTCCGGCTGCACGATGTAGTTGGCGACCTTCAGTCGGGTCCCGGGGACCGTGTACCCGTTGGGCACGGAACTCGCGTGCGCCCAGATGGCGTACGTGCCCTCGGCGCCGCCGCCGGCGGACTTGTCCTTGCCCGAGTGCACGAGGACCAGGTGGTCGACCACGCCGTCCGGCTCCAGCGTGTTGCCGTCGCCGTCGGCGTCGCCGGTGTCCTCCTTGTCGTAGTCGGCCCACGGGAAGTTCGGTTGGCTGCGCGCGAGTTCGTTCACCGCGTCGATCGCGAGCCGCCCTGGACCGCGCGGATTGCTGGGGTGCCCGCCCATGTCCTGCTCGCGTTGCCCGCAGCGGCCGGCGCCGTACCACGCCTCGGAGTGCGGGGCCTTGATCCACGGGGTGGCGGTGCCGGAGACGGTGTACTTGCCGCCCGACATCTCCTCGTACATGTTCTTCATCGTGTAGCCGGAGACGTCGATGCCCGGCTTGCCGTCGGGACCGGTCAGGTCCAGGCGCATGCGTTCGGTGACGCCCTGCTTGGTGTAGAGCATCTTGTTGAAGTGCTCCGGGCTGAAGTCCTTGACCCACTGCGAGTTGTTGTCCCGCCCGGTGAGCGCCGGGTCCGGGATGGTGTTGTGCAGTGGCCCGTTCTTGATCGTGCCCGGCGGTTCGAGCACACAGGAGGGGTCGGCGACGCTCGCCCGGCGGTTGAACCCGGAGAAGTCGTCGTTGGCGTTCTCGTTGAACTCGACGAGGATCGTCAGCAGTTTGGCGTCCTGCTTCCCACCGGCCGCCAAGCTGCTCTTCTCGGCCCTGAGCTGCTCCGGGCTCTTGCCCGTGCGCTTGGCCTCGGCTTCGAGCACGCGCAGTTGCGACGCGGCGCGCGGGTTGCCCTCGCGGTCTTTGCGGCCGGTCCCGTCCTTGGCCTTGCGCGCCTTGTCCGAGCCGCTCTGCTCGGCATCGATCGCGCTGTCGTGGCCGCCCTCGGCCTCGACGGTGTTGAAGTAGTGGTCCTCGGGGCCGGGATTCCACTGGGCCCTGGTGTCGTCCACACGCGCGGTCGCCGCGGACGGCGTGGCGCCGGTCGCGGTCGACAGGCCCGCGATCGCGAGGACCGAGACCGACAGTAATGTCACCGGGCCACGGAATCGCCGGATGCCTCGCGGCGGCGTTCCGCCACGTCCGGGTATCGCTCGACTCAAGATGGTCCCCCTTCCGCCCGGAAGGTGATCCCGGACGCGAAGCGACGCCGATCAGGGTGCTGTGGTGCCGTACGCGCCCACGACGTCGAGCTGATTCGGCAGAAACCCGACGCCTGTCACCCACCAACCGTCGGGTCGCAGCGGTGGCGGGAGTTCGGGCCGGGCGTCCGGACACTAGAGGCGCAAGTGACTACAGAGGCAGAGGAGGGTGAGACTTCTTTACTAACTCTTTACTAACACACTCCGGCGGGGCGCGGTCCGCATCCACCACTCACGGAAGGGATCGGGTGAAGGTGACTCGTCGTTGACATTAGGCAGGTGATTACCTGCATAATTGAAGGGTGAGCCTCGAAGCGAGAGCGATGGACTCGGTTTTCAAAGCACTGGCCGACCCCACCCGACGACTCCTGCTCGACCGTCTGCACGAGCACAACGGGCAGACGCTGCGCGAGCTCTGCGAACGCCTGGACATGGCGCGCCAGTCGGCGACACAGCACCTCGACATTCTCGAGCGGGCCAACCTCGTGACCGTCGTTCGGCGCGGACGGGAACGACTTCACTACCTCAACCCGGTGCCGATCCACGAGATAGACGAGCGCTGGATCTCGGGGTTCGACAAGCCCCGCCTCCAAGCGATCAGTGCCATCCGAAACCAGGCAGAGGAGTACGCCATGACCGACACCAACGGACCCACACCCGTGCCGACCTACGTCTACGTCACCTACATCCGCGCCGGCGCGGAGCAGGTGTGGCAAGCCCTGACGGACGCGGACCTGACGGCGCGCTACTGGGGACACGCCAACGTTTCGGACTGGCAGCCCGGCTCGAAGTGGGAGCACCGACGCGTCGACGGATCAGGCGCCGTCGATGTCGTCGGTCGGGTGATCGAGGCCGAGCCCCCGACGCGCCTGGTCATCACCTTCGAGGACGCCCCCGACGCCGAATCGCCGAGGGAACCGTCGGTCGTCACCTTCCTCGTCGAACCGCACCACGACATCGTCCGACTCACCGTGACCCACGAGAACCTGGCCAACCTGGAGATGCTCGGCGGCATCTCGCGTGGATGGCCGGCGGTGCTGGCGAACCTCAAGTCGCTGCTGGAAACCGGTGAGACCCTCCCGCAAGCACCATGGGAGATGTCCCCCGCGCACGACTGAGCCGGCAGCCGCCGCAGCCCGTCCCGTATTCACCGCGCTTCACCCCGCATGACCCCGCATCACCTCGCTTCACCCCGCATCACCTCGCCTCACCCGCGCACGACCGCAGAAAGAGGAAGACACGATGGACACCGCCTCGCTTCGGGACGCCTACCGAGCACTGCTGGACGCCGCTGCCACAGTGGCCGACTCCGGCGACACGAGCCCCGTCCCGCCGGCCGGCGAGTGGAACGCCGACCAGATCCTCGCGCACGTCGCGATCGTCAACGCCACCACCATCGCAACCGTCTCCTCGGTCGCCACGGGAGCAATCGCGACGTACGACAACCGCGTCGCGCTCGACACCTGGACCATCGACCGCGTCACCGCGCTCGCCGGCGGCAACAAGGGGCTCCGGGACCGCATCCGTCTCCAAGGAGACGCCCTGTGCGCACTCGGCGGACCGATGCTGAGCGAGGCCGAACTCGACACACCGGTGCCCACCCTGCTCCTGTCCAACGACATGATGCTGGTCGATCAGCCCGTGCCGCTGAGGGACCTCATCACCGGCCTCGCGGAAGTGGAACTGCCCGGCCACACGAAGCAACTCCTGGCTCTCCTGCCGGAAGACACCGGGGCCGAAGCCACAACCTGATCTTCTCCAGGTCACCCGAGACGTGCACACCGGTCGGGAGTTCGAGCTCGGCGGATACGAGGCGTTCCGCTTCGGTGTGGCCGACCGGCCGTTCTACCAGTCCGCGCACATGTCGCGGGCTCCGTTGCCGGAGAGATGGTGGTCGGAGATCCAACCGTGTGTACCCACGCTGGGGACGAGGGGTATTGCCGAGCACAGGCGTCATCGAGACGTCCTTCGGGTTGGCCTCCTCGGTAGGCCCTCAGCCGACGACGTCGTGTCGGAGTAGGCGGCCGCAGTCGCGTTCGTCCCGATGCTCGCGCTTCACGCGGGTCGAGGACCGGGGCGTTTCCGGGGAAGCGGTTCGGGGCGGCCGGTGGACGCCGGTGTCCAATCCGGTGGCGGGCGGCCGGTCCGTGGCCCGGCGTTCTCGATGGTAGATCGAAGGATCCGGATGTCCACGAAAAGGGGCCTTTCGTACACGCGGCGTACCGCGACGGGTGATCATGTGCGCATCCCGGGCGGGGACCGTCCCGCCCACGGGTACGTCGAGCGAAGGAGTCGTCGGATGGCGTCGTCGGTTGAGCAACTGCGTGTGGCACTGGAGCGCGAGGCCGAGGAACTGGCCGTGCGCCGCGAGGAATTGGAGACGGAACTCGCCGAGGTGGAACGGCAACTCGAAGCCCGCCGCAACGCGGTCGCGCACCTGGCCCTGATCCGCCCCCTCGTGCCCCGCCCGCGCCAGGAGGTCGTACCGGCGACGCCGGCGGACACGGTCCCTGGCGACAGCAAGGTCCCCGACCGGGCCGAGCGTTCCGAATCCACCGGCGGCGGGACACGCCCGCCCAAGGCCGCGACGCGCAAGCGGGCCGCCCGAGCCCAGGCGACATCCGCGCCCGCGAGGAAGGCGACCCGGGTCGTGACCACCGCCCCCGTACCTGCCAAACCGCGCCCGGTTCGCACCCGGCTGCGCGACGAGATCGCCACACTCCTCGCCGCCACCGGCCAACCCATGAACGCCCGCCAACTCACCGAAGCCCTCGGCGAGAACCCCACCAAGAGCCGCCTGGAAAGCGTGCGCACCTCCGCCGAGGGCCTGATCAAGGCCGGACGCGCCGCCAAGGCCGGACGCGGCCTGTTCACCACCACCTGACCCGACGTCACCGGGCCGCCGGCGCCGCACCCGCTGGTACGCACAAGAAGGTGATGCGGTATGCGGTCGGGTGAACGGGGAGCGGGCCCGAGGCCGTTGTCGGTGCGGGCGACTACATTCCCCTGTACCGCCGGAGACTTGCCCCCCAACCAGGTCCGGTGGTGTGTACCGAACGGTCCGCCGCCCCCATAAGCACCCCTCCGGGGCGACGGACCGTTCGCACTCGACGACGACCGACCACCACGCTCAAACCGGCCGATGATGCTCCGTCGCGCCTTGCGTGGGGGTGGGGGTGTCACTCTTTGCTGCGGCTCGACGTTGACGTAAATCAGCTCGCGAGGCGTGGAGTTGATCACTACGGTGTGACGCCACACGAGTTCGAACCCGCAGCATGATGGCTGTCACGGAGTTGCCATGCCCCCACAGATGAAGCTGACGGCGATCACACTCGACTGCGCCGATCCCGAGGCGCTGGCCGCGTTCTATCGGCGGGCCACCGGATTCGAGCTTCACCCCACATCCGACAGTGACTTCGCCGGCCTCACCCGCGAGGACGGACTCTTCATCGGCTTCCAACGGGTCGACGACTACCAGCCCCCGCGCTGGCCCGCCCAAACCGTGCCACAACAAATCCACCTCGACTTCGCGGTCGACGACCTCGACGAGGCCGAGGCCCTGCTATTGAAGTTGGGCGCGACCAAGCCGGAACACCAACCGGGCGGACACAGATGGCGAATCTTCACCGACCCGGCCGGGCATCCCTTCTGCCTGACCAGAGCCTGACGCGATCCATGCAACAGACCGAAAACGATCGCCCGTGGCCGCTGGACGGCGACTTGGGTTCGGGAGGGATTCGTCCGCGCCGTCCTGACAGGGCTCAACGATTCGTGGAAGTCGGGTCGCCGATGACGACGACTCGGGCCCACTCGGGCGGTGCGTCCGGGACGTAGTCGGGATCGTTCTCGTCCCACGACTGGGCTGCCCACTGCCGGGGGAAGAGACCCACCACCGTGCGGCACGGTGGTCGCGTGGACGGCCAGGGTGTCTGGCCGTCGGTCAGCACCACGATGACGTCCGGTCGGGGCTGGGCTCGGAGCGCCCTGGCAAAACCCGCGCGTAGGTCCGTGCCCCCACCGCCCACCAGCGGAATTCCCTCGGCACGGCACAGCGGGTGCACGATCTGGGCCGCGGCGTCGCATGGCAGCACGCTGATCAGGTCGCGACGGCCGCCCACGGCGCGGGAGATCGCGGCCACCTCGAGGAGCGCGCCGCCCAGTTCGGCGTCGCTGACCGACCCGGAGGTGTCGATGATCACGGCAACCCGAGGCGGCCTACGCCGCAGGCTCGGCAAAACAGCGCGGGGCACCCCGGCCGAACGTCGCGACGGCCGGGCGTAGGTGTAGTCCTCGCCCGCGCCGGCGCCGGAGGTTGCCGAGCGGACCGCCGCTCCGAGCAACTCCCGCCACGGCTGCGGCGGGTGGAACGCCTCCTGCGCCCATCGCTGCCACCCCTTCGGGGCGTCCCCCGGGCGGGCGGCGATGCCCTGCGCCACCCGGAACCGGACCGCGTCCCGTTCCTGCGCGCTGAGGCCGTGCGCGCCGTCGGGTCCCAGCTCCCATTCCCGTTCCAGTCCGTCGGCGCCGCTGCCGCAGTCCAGCCAAACCAGGCTCTGCGTATGGCGCCCGAGCCGGAACCGGCGCAGGTAGTCCTCCATGAGCTCCCCGTCGTCCAGACCCAAGGACCGCGGCTCGACGGCGCCTTCGGGCCGGACCAACCCGTCGCCGAACACGTCGTCGTTGATCTCGCAGTCCGCGGCGATGTTCATCCGAAGCCGCTCCCCCGGGCCGGTCAGCCCGCGCTCCCGCGCGACCCGGTCGCTGCGTCCGTGATGGTCGCGCAGCAGGTGCGACACCTCGTGCACCCATACCCCGGCGAGTTCCTCCACCGGTGTGCGATCCACGAACACCGGCGAGACGTAGCACCGCCAGTGACGGTCGACGGCCATGGTCGGAACCCGCCGCGACTCCACTGTGTGCAGGGCGAACAGCGCCGTCGCCAAGTAGGGCCGGACCCGGGCGGCGTGCAGTCGGGCGGCGAAGAGCTTGTCGAGGTCGAGGGTCCCGGGTGCGTCCGGGATCATCGGCCGACCTCCGCAACGACCGCGGCCCGGGCCGCCGCGCGGTCTGCTCGCCGGGACAGGGACACCGCTCCGGCGAGCCGCTCGATCGATGCCGGTACGTCCCAGTCCTCGTGGCGCAGCGTGGCGAGGGTGGTCGCGGGGACGACCACCAGGTCCGGGGCTCCGGTCTCCATCGCCCGGACCAGAAGCGCCCATGCCGCGTCCCATCGGGACTTCTCCGGGCGGTTGCGGACCGCGTCCACGACACCGTCGAGCACGGCTTGGCGCAGGTCTCCGCGCTCGGGCAGGACGGCACCCGTCGGGTCGGCGAGAAGCGTCTCCGGGTCGGGGAGGTCCATCCGATCCAGGCTCGCCAGCAGCTCCAGCCCCGGTCCGTCCCCCACGGTGCCCCTGACCAGCAGGGAGAGTACTTCCCGGGAGGAGCCGGCCGCGGTCGCGAAGGCGGTCAGGCACAGTGCCATCTCCCAGCTTCGCGGTGACGGCCAGGGGCCGCCCCGGCGAGTTTCGTTGCTCGGCAGCCGGTGCACGAGCGCGGGGCGGGCGGAGAGGAGCCCGCACACCGCACGGCGGGCGAAGGCCACGGCCTCCGACAGTCCCTGCGGGTCGAGCCGTGGCAGCGTTGCCAGCGGCCATGTCCCACCGAGGCCTCGTACCACGACCTCGTGGTCATGCGTCCACTGAAGATGGACGAATCGGTTGGCCAGTGGCGGGCTCAGCTCCCAGCCGTCGGCCGCCGAGGATCGCGGATTGGCGGCGGCCACGATCCGGACCCCGGGGGGCAGTTGCAGGGCGCCGATCCGCCGCTCGAGCACGAGGCGAAGCAGGGCGGCTTGAACGGCCGGCGGCGCGGTGGACAGTTCGTCCAGGAACAGCAGCCCTTGGCCGGCCCGTACCAGTCGCACCGCCCAATCCGGCGGGGCCATCGGGACACCGTGTTCCGCGGGATCGTCTCCGACTATGGGCAGCCCCGAGAAGTCGGACGGCTCGTGCACGCTGGCGATCACTGTGGTCAGCGGAAGATCCAGGGCCGCGGCAAGCTGTGTCAGGGCTGCGGTCTTGCCGATCCCCGGCTCACCCCACAGGAGTACGGGCAGGTCGGCGGCCACAGCCAGGGTCAAGGCCTCCAGTTGCGTGTCGGCGCGTGGTTCGGTGGTGGCGTCGCGCAGCAGGGCCAGCAACTCGCCGGCAACGTCGAGCTGGGATGCGTCGGCCGGTGCGGAGGGGGCGTCGGTTGGGGCTTCGGTTGGGGCTTCGGTTGGGGCAAGCGGGGTGTATGTGGGCATGTTCGATCACCTTTGGGTTCGTGGTGGGGCGAGCGGGTGCGGGGACGGATGTCCCCGGGTCAGCTGAAGAGCGCGTGACGCGGGCGGGAGCGGC
Organism: Embleya sp. NBC_00896; assembly: GCF_045207785.1. Lineage (NCBI taxonomy): Bacteria > Bacillati > Actinomycetota > Actinomycetes > Kitasatosporales > Streptomycetaceae > Embleya > Embleya sp. NBC_00896. The sequence continues at coordinate 2,295,270 of NZ_CP108777.1, read as the reverse complement.
GGTCACGGGAACGGCGCCGATTCGGGTGGATCCGGGTGGGTTCCGACCCGACCAGGCCGGCCCTGAACAGGCCGTAGGTGATCCGCCGCAGCGCGGCCGCCTCGAGTTCGTCCCGTAGAGCGCCGCCGCGCAGCAGTGCGTCGGGGCCCAGCAGGCCCTCTACGACGGCCAGCGCACCGGCGATGTCGCCGTGGTCCAGGCGTTCTCGGACGCCGACGAGGCAGTCCGGTTGACGGTGCGCCTCATCGATCGCCTGCAGGCAGGGAAGCGGAGTACCGGACAGTGCGGCCAGCAGTTCCTCCCGGCGGATCTCGGCCGGGTCGTGGTCCAGCGGTGCCAGTACCCCGTTGACCAGGCCGATCCGGTGCCGAGCTCCCCGGCACTCCACCAGACGCGGTTGGCCTTCCCGGTCCGAAACCCGGGCCGAACCGGCCGGCGAATGATCCGGTACCAGTGCCGAGGCGACCAGCGGGTGCAGCCGATCGACCTCGATCGCACCGGTGCGGATCAGTTCCAGGTCGGGCAGCACCCAGGTCGCCGCGTCGGGCAGGACCGGCAGCGCGGAGGCGCCGCCGTCGGCGGACGCCGCGGTGATCCGCAGTACGGGTGGCCCGAGGCCGTCCCGGTCCGCGACCAGGTCCAGGGCCAGCCGATGTCGCCCCCCGAGCCGCACGTCGACGGTACCGGTGGGCCGCCCCTCGGCCTGGAGCAGAATGCTCGCCTCGGCCGCCCACCGGTCGACGGCACAGCGGCGTCCCTCCGGCACCATCCCCGGCAATTCCGGGTTGATCACAGGACGGCCGTCGGCGGGCAGCGGATCGACCCCGGACCGGATCCGCAGTTCATCGGTTCTGCGCGCGTCCCACAGGTGGCGATGCAGGTCGAGGCGGAACCGCCGGTGGGGATGGGGATGAGGGTATGGACGATGCGCGTCGCCCGCCCCGCGGTCGGATCCGTCCCACAGCGCGAGGCTGATCCGCTGGCCGGCATCCGCCCAAGCCGGCGCGGTCCGGGCCACGAGGTGCACCGGGCGTTCGCCGTCACGCCCCTCGGTGTCGTACCGGGCCAGAGCGATGGTCAGACCCGGCCGCAGCAGCCCGTCGGGAGCGATCCTCGGCATGTGCCAGCGCAACAGGTCAGGCGCCAAGTGGCGGAGATCGCCCCGGACCCGGGCTGCGAGATCCCGGCCATGGGTGCGCGCCATGGAACGCAGATTGAGATCGACATCGATGCGTGCGGCGGCGCACGCCCCTGCCCAATCCCCGGCACAACGGCGGGCGGTGGCAGTCTCGATCATGGACGGCGGCACGGCGAACTCACGCACGCGCGGCCAGAAGGAAAGGCGGGAATCCCTATTCGCGGTTCGAGTGAGCATCAGCACTCACCTTGCGCGGATGGGACCCCCAATCCGAGAACAGAATGAGTGGTCATCGCGGGGAGCATAGCGCTCCCGACTCGCGGTCTGCCAGGTACTTCCGTGCGAAGCACCACCCGATCCCTGATGGCGAACTCGGGTGCACGGACTACGAGTCGGTCCCCACGGCGCCTGTCGGCTCCGCCGGTGTCTCGGGGAGTCGACCATGCGGTGGTGAACGGTGGGTCGGCGCGGTGCGCGTCATGTTGCGTCGACCGTCCGAAACAAGAGTGCCGATGTCAACTTCGCGTTGTCACAGGGCCGTTCGCCGTTCGAGCGACCGCGACTCGCCGCGCAGCGCCGCCCTCCTGAACAGGGCGGGCGTTGCCTACGCGCAGGATGGGCACAGCCCGCGGTAGGTGACCTCGACGTCGGAGACCGTGAAGCCGAACCGTTCGTCCGCCGGGAGGTCGGCCAGCGGATTGCCGGTCGGGTGGACATCGCGGATGGTGCCGCACTCGGAGCACACCAGGTGCTGGTGCGGGTGGTGTGCGTTGGGGTCGTAGCGCTTGGCGCGGCCGTCGGTGGAGACCTCGATGACCTCGCCGAGGGAGACCAGCTCGCCCAGGGCGTTGTAGACGGTCGCCCGGGAGATCTCGGGCAGCCGCTGTACCGCGCGGGCGTGCACCTCGTCGGCCGTGAGATGCACGTGGTCGCCGTCGAGGACCTCCGCAACGACACGCCGCTGGGAGGTCATCCGCCAGCCGCGCTCCCGCAGTCGCTCCAGCAGGTCACTCATATCGGTTCACCTATTCAGGTTCGGTGGGGTGCCCGAAGTTTACCGGTGGACGTCCGGGTTCCGGTTGGATATGGGTTTGGCGCGCATCTTGACTTGGACTCTGTCCATCGTAGGATCGGTTCCGACGCTAGCCAAGGGGTAGGAAGACTCCATAAGGCGGGAGACAGAGACGTGACAGGACCACCGCCGGGGAGCCGCGCGGTGCCGGAGCGCCGGTGACGGCCACCAATGTCGCGCCGCTCGAGACCGTCCGAGATGGCGACCACCTCGACGTCGAGGCGATCGCCACCGGGGTGCGCGATCGCGTGGACCATGTCTCCCTTCACATCGTGTGTGCGGCCCTCGACGCGCTCGACGCCCTCGACGCGCACATGGCGGCGCGATTCGTACGCCGCATCGACCCGGCCGGCGGCTCGGCCCGGTTCGAGGAACGCGCCGTGTCGTCGCCGACGTCGACCGCGCGGTCGGCGAGGCGTCCTGCCCGACCGCGTCCGACGACCACGGGCTCTCGATCGACGAGGCCGAGGTCGTCAGTCGGGGCCTGTGCCCCGACCGTTCCACCGCCCACAGTTCCGAGCACCGCGATCCGCCTGGTCCGGAAGGAATCCCATGTCTGAGAACCATGATGCAATCGTCGTAGACGCGAAGACGGAGGGCGGGGGTGGGTGCCCCGTGGCGCGCGCCCCGCACCCGACTCAGGGCGGCGGAAACCGCCAGTGGTGGCCGGAGCGGCTCAACCTGAAAATCCTTGCCAAGAACCCCGCCGTGGCCAACCCCCTCGGCGAGGATTTCGACTACGCCGAGGCGTTCAAGACCCTCGACCTCCCGACCGTGAAGCAGGACATCGCCGAGGTCCTGACGACTTCGCAGGACTGGTGGCCGGCCGACTACGGCAACTACGGCCCGTTCATGATCCGGATGGCGTGGCACAGCGCGGGCACCTACCGGATCAGCGACGGCCGCGGCGGCGCCGGGGCCGGCCAGCAGCGCTTCGCCCCCCTCAACAGCTGGCCGGACAACGCGAGCCTCGACAAGGCCCGCCGCCTGCTGTGGCCGGTCAAGAAGAAGTACGGCCGGAGTCTGTCGTGGGCCGACCTGATGATCCTCGCCGGCAATGTCGCCCTGGAGTCGATGGGCTTCGAGACCTTCGGCTTCGGCGGCGGTCGTGCGGACGTCTGGGAGCCGGACGAGGACGTCTACTGGGGCCCCGAGACCACCTGGCTCGGCGACGAGCGCTACACCGGCGACCGGGATCTGGAGAACCCTCTCGGCGCGGTCCAGATGGGCCTCATCTACGTCAACCCGGAGGGCCCGAACGGCAACCCGGACCCGCTCGCCGCGGCCCGCGACATCCGTGAGACGTTCCGCCGAATGGCGATGAACGACGAGGAGACGGTCGCCCTGATCGCGGGCGGCCACACCTTCGGCAAGACGCACGGCGCCGGCCCGTCGGACCACATCGGCCCCGATCCCGAGGCTGCCCCGCTCGAACAGCAGGGCCTCGGCTGGCGGAGCTCCTTCGGCACCGGCAAGGGCGCCGACGCGATCACCAGCGGTCTCGAGGGTGCGTGGACGCACACTCCGGTGACCTGGGACAACAGCTTCCTCGAGATCCTGTTCGGTCACGAGTGGGAGCTGAGCAAGAGCCCCGCCGGTGCGCACCAGTGGAAGCCGAAGGACGGCGGCGGTGCGGGTACCGTCCCCGACGCCCACGACCCGTCGAAGAGCCACGCGCCGACGATGCTGACGACCGACCTCTCGCTCCGGTTCGACCCGGCCTACGAGCAGATCTCGCGACGTTTCCTGGAGAACCCCGACGCGTTCGCGGACGCCTTCGCCCGGGCGTGGTTCAAGCTGACCCACCGCGACATGGGCCCGGTCGTGCGCTACCTCGGCCCGGAGGTCCCGGCCGAGACGCTGTTGTGGCAGGACCCCCTTCCCGCGGTGACGCACGAGCTCGTCGACGCCGAGGACATCGCCTCGCTCAAGAGCCAGGTCCTCGCCTCGGGCCTGTCGGCGTCCCGGCTCGTGTCCGCCGCGTGGGCGTCGGCCTCGTCCTTCCGCGGCAGCGACAAGCGAGGCGGCGCCAACGGTGCGCGCATCCGCCTCCAGCCGCAGAGCGGGTGGGAGGCCAACGACCCCGACGAGCTGGCGACGGTGCTGCGCACCCTGGAGGGGATCCAGGAAGCCTTCAACGCCGCCCGGACCGGCGGCAAGCAGATCTCGTTCGCCGACCTGATCGTGCTCGCCGGTGGTGCCGCCGTCGAGCAGGCCGCCAAGGACGCCGGCTACCGCGTCGAGGTCCCCTTCACCCCGGGCCGCGTGGACGCGTCGCAGGAGCAGACCGACGTGGAGTCGTTCACCGCGCTCGAGCCGACCGCCGACGGGTTCCGCAACTACCTCGGGAAGGGCAACCGGCTGCCGGCCGAGTACCTGCTGATCGACCGGGCGAACCTGCTGACCCTGAGCGCCCCGGAGATGACGGCCCTCGTCGGTGGCCTCCGCGTCCTGGGCGCGAACCACCAGGAGTCGTCGCTCGGTGTCTTCACCGCGACCCCCGGGTCGTTGACCAACGACTTCTTCGTCAACCTGCTCGACCTGGGCACGACGTGGAAGGCGACGTCCGAGGACGCGAACACCTTCGAGGGTCGCGACGCCGCCACGGGCGAGGTCAAGTGGACCGGCAGCCGTGTCGACCTCCTCTTCGGCTCGAACTCCGAGCTGCGCGCGCTCGCGGAGGTCTACGCGAGCGATGACGCGAAGGAGAAGTTCGTCAACGACTTCGTCGCGGCGTGGGACAAGGTGATGAACCTCGACCGGTTCGACCTCGTCTGACCACGACGTCCGGGTCGGCCGCGCAGGCCGACCCGGACGTCCCCGGTCCGAGGAATCACGGGGCGGCCGGGGAGAGTCGCCACGCCCGGTTCCGCGCGGCCGGGGGGCACGGGCCATGTCCGGAGCGTGCTCGTCCATCCAGGGGCAGCAGAGCAGCAGCAGCGCACATCGACCGAAGAAGCGTCACCTCACGCCGTTGAGCGCTCTCGGCCCCATGGGAACTCGCGGACTCCGCCGATGAGTTTTCCGACGATGGACGGTCCTTCCTGTACAAGGCCCCAGCCGACCGACACCCGAAGGACGCCCCGATGTCGCAGAACGAACCCCGTACCGATCTCGACGCCCGCTACAGCGACCCCGCTGCCGCCGCCACCTCGTGGTCGGAGGCCGTCACACGACTCGCGACCGCCCAGGTGTACTGGCTGAGTACCGTGCGGCCCGAGGGGCGGCCGCACGTCACCCCGCTGTTGGGTGTCTGGTTCGACCACGCGTTGCACTTCTGCACGGGTGCCGAGGAGCGCAAGGCCCGCAACCTCGCCGCCAACCCGAACTGTGTCCTGACCACCGGCGACAACGCCCTGCACGAGGGCCTGGACCTGGTCGTGGAGGGTGCGGCGCTGCCGCTGACGGACCACCTGCGGCTGGGCCGGCTGGCCGACGCCTACCAGGGCAAGTACGGGCCGGATTGGCACTTCGAGGTCCGCGACGGAGCCTTCCACGGCAAGGACGGCAACCGGGCCGTGGTCTACCGCGTCGCGCCGACGACCGTCTTCGGCTTCGGCAAGGGCGTCTACAGCCAGACCCGGTGGCGCTTCGACATCGCCTGACCCGAAGCCGCGCTCCGCCGCGCGCACCGACGGCCACGATTGGGGTCTCCACGCGTCATGGGCGGTGTTCGAGGCCTGCGGTGCGCCCCGAGCAGGCGCAGGGGCACTCGCGCGGGGCTCAGGGCGAAGAGCAGCGGTTCGGTCGATGATCGCGGTGGCTTCGGATGCCGCATGATCGAACCGTGCTGATCGAACTCGTGAGCCTTGCCGAACTCGCCGGCAACTCCCGCATCGCCCGCGTCAAAACCCCCCTCGGCCTCGTCTCGGCGCGCTGGTGTGGGGATCCGGCGGCGGAGCCGGGCGAGTATCGCGTCGAGTGGACGATCGACGACGACATCGCCTGGGGACGGAACGCCGAGTCGGTTGTCGACACCGGGCCCGGGATCCGAGCGAGCGGGTCCCGCGTCGTCCTGCGAGGGCGTGTGCAGCTCACAACACCTGAAGTCCGGCCAATGCCTTCTGCCACCGCCGCTGAGACGACGCTCCGCCGAGGAAGACCTCATCGACGATGACCCGGGCGCCCGCCCGCGCCATGAACGGTGGTTCCGGCGGGCAGGGAGCGTCCGCCGCCCCGGAACACGACTCCCGCGTCCAGGCCCACTGCGGCGACCCGTTCGGCGGTGAAGGGCTCCGATCGCGCTCGCGGTCGGAGCCCTTCACCGTGTCGGCCTGCGGCTCGGGCGGCGTCCTCCCGGCATCGGCGACCGTGGGCGAACGCGAATCGGCCGCGCTCGCGCGATCTCGCCCGCTCGGTCGTCGGCGCGGTTCCGCCGCGGATGGGCAACAGTGTCCCACCCCCTCCGCCGACCGAGCCGAGGTCGTCGTGAAACCGCCTACTCGGCGATCGCCGTGCTGTAGGAGAACCGATAGACCGGGAGTTCTCGGCCGTCGACCACCTCGACGTCATGGGTGCGTTCGAAGTGGACGTGTTGTCCGTAGTGAGCCACTTGCAGCTTGTCCGGCGTGTCCGTGCCCTCCGTGCGATACACCGGGCCAAGACCGGAAGGCCCGCCCACCAACACAATCTCCGTCATCGAGTTCTCCCTAGCCGCACGGATCCGTCCCATGCATCGTTGATCACCCATTGTCCAACAGTGCTTACTGTACGGAATGGCGGATGTCACCTGGTTTCGGACTGGCCGGCCCTCGCGCCGGGCGAGGGCCGCCGCGGGTTCGGCGGCCCTCGTTGTGCTGCTTGTCGGCGGGGACGCTACGGGCGGGCGAAGGCGTAGGCGCGGGTGATGGTTTGGGCCTGGCCGTTGCCGTCGGCGTCGCGCACCGTGGTGCGCAGGGCGACGGCGCCGTCGCCGGTGCCCGGGGCGATCGGCGGGACGATCGCGACGTACTTGGCGCCGCCGATCGGCAGTGCGGTCAACATGTGCCACGTCGTGCCGCCGTCGTAGGACGCCTCGGCCGTGAACGAGCGCACCTTGGGCGCGTCGGCGCCGGCGCCCTCGACCCCGATCCGCAGGACGAACGGGCGGTTTGCCGGCGCATGGCCGTCCTGGTCGAAGTCACCGTCGATCCGGGTCGCGAGCAGGCCGTTGGCGTGTGGCACGCAGCCGGTCGGGCCGGTGGGCCGGGCGGATGCGAACGTCCATTCGGCGGCCACACTCGTCGAGGCGGCGTCGGTGTCGGGCCGGGTCGCGGTCAGGCGCAGGGCGTAGTCCGCCCGTTCGGCGGACATGCCGGTCAGCTCCGGGTAGTCCAGGTCCTGCGTGGTGGACAGTTCGCGGCCGCCCGTGGACAGCGCGAGTCGGCCGGTCCACTCCCCGTCGCTCGCGAATCCCCGGTGCCCGGGGGCGGATGCGGAGAACGGGCGATACTCGCCGTACAGCCCGTCGCCGCAGCGCAACGCGTCGACGACCGGCGCGAGCACCCCGCCGTTCCAGGTTTCGGCCGGGTTGCGTCCGGGCGTGTACGCGGTCACCGGACCGATCTCGGATCGGTAATTGCCGTCGGCGGAGAGCACTCCCTGCCAGGCGACGCGTGGTCCGGCCGAGAGGTATTCGGTCCTGACCTCGGGGAACCGGACGGCGTGGAACCAGCCCGACATGGAGGGGTCCCCGTCCAACGAGGAGAGTCGGGAGTGGGAGCCCTCCTGGGCCCGTCCCTGGCTGCGCAGACGCACCTGCACCGCCGCGAGGTCACGGGTGCGGACTTGGAACGACGGATCCTGCGGGATCCCGCCGTCCTTCGGCAGGGTCAGGTCGTAGTCGACCTTGTCCGCGCCGAAGAAGGCGCGCATCACCAGCGAGTAGGGCCGCGACGTCGTCGGCGTCGCCAGCGCGTACAGTCCGATGTCGGGGTCTTGGACGGTGATGTCGCCGTCGACTCGTCGGCCGGCGATGGTCTGGTTCACGCCGAGCCGGCGCACCACGAGCCGCGCCGCCGGGTTGTCCACCGTGACCGTCGCCGGCTTGGCCAGGCGCGCGTCCAGGGCGATCTCGGTGTCCGCGGTGAGGTTCAGTTCGGGGATGCCGGCCAGGGTCCAACTGCGGCCGTTCGCACCGGAGTCGGTGGAGATCATCGCGCCGACCGTGTATCGGCCCTTGGGCAGCCGGACCACCCGGGCGTCGCCGCGCCGGGTGGTTTCGTAGGGCTTGCCGGTGTCCAGGTCGGCGATCCACAGCGCGCCGGCGGCGAACGGTGCCCCGTCGCGGTCGCGCACGTCCAGGGTCAGGTCGTGCATCTCGCCCTCGGCGTACGCGCTCACCGGCACCCGGATCGCCGGCCCGGTCGGCCCGGCCGGCCCGGTCGCGAGCAGCGTGCCGCCGTGTGCGCCGCCGGCGCCGGACGGGTTCGCGGACAGCACGACGTCCGCGCTGCCGTGCGCCGGCATGGTGATCCGGTCCGTGCCGAGCGTTGTCACGGCCGCCGCGTCGCCGTCCACGCGCAGGTCGAGCCGGATCGGCTCGGCGCCGTCGTTGCGGTACGTCACGGTCTTGGCGACCGGTTCGGTACGGCCCCACTTCGCGTACAGGTTTACGGTGCTCTGGGTCGCGTACACGTCCTGGGTGATCGCGCGTGGCACGTCGAGCCGACCCGCGCCCTGCGCGTACACGCTCGTGTCGGCGGTCGGCGCGGCCGTCTCGACCAGCGCGGCCTTGAGCCGGTCCGCGCGCCAGTCCGGGTGTTGTTGGGCGAGCAGCGCGGCGGCGCCCGCGACGTGCGGGGTGGCCATCGAGGTGCCGCTCTTCGCCGTGTACCGCTGATCGGCGGGCTGGTCGGGCGCCGTGCCGGTGGCCCGGGCCGCGGTGATCGCCACACCGGGCGCGGTGAGTTCGGGCTTGGCGGCGTTGTCGCCTACGCGCGGGCCCTGGCTGGAGAAGTCGGCGAGCTTGTCGCCGTGGTCGACCGCGCCGACCGTGAGCGCCGCGTCGGCGGCCCCCGGATTGCTCACCTTGCCGCCCCGGCGACCGTCGTTGCCCGCCGCGACCACGAACAGCGCGCCGCTCGAGGCGGTCAGGCTGTTCAGCGCGAGCGACATCGGGTCGAGGCCGTCGCCCGGGCAGCTGCTCAGACTCAGATTGACCACGCGCGCGCCCTGTTCCGTCGCCCACTGCATCCCGGCGATGACGCTCGAATCGGTGCCGTGGCCGGTGTCGTCGAGAACCTTGCCGATCAGGAGCCTGGTGTCCGGGGCGACGCCCTTGTAGCGGCTGCCGGATGCGCTGCCGCTGCCGGTGATGATCGAGGCTACGTGCGTGCCGTGGCCGGCCCGGTCGGTGGCGCCGCTCGCGCTTCCGGTGAAGTCGACCGCCTGCTCTACGGCGTCGGTCAGATCCGGATGGGTCGCGTCGATGCCACTGTCCAGGACGGCCGTTCGCACGCCCTGGCCGGTGAAGCCGGCCTGCCACGCGGCGGGTGCGCCGACCTGCGGGACGCTCTTGTCGAGGGCGCCATCGACCCGGCCGTCCAGCCAGATCCGGGTGACCCCCGGCACGAGCGAACGGGCGTGCTGCGCACCGGAGGTGACGGACTGCCAGAACTCGCCGGCGGTCGTGCGGGGCTCGGCGATCGCGCGGGCGCCGATGCTCGGCAGGGCCGTGCCCGGCCGCCGTGCGAGGGTGCTCGGGCCGCCGTTGGACTGCACGATCAACGGCAGGCTGGGGTGCGAGCGGTCGTCGTATCCGGCGGCGAGGAGCGCGGTCACGTCGAACAGGCGGCGGTCCAGGGCGCCTTGGTTCAGCAGGGCGAGGGCATCCGCCGGTACCACGCTGACCGAATCGTCGACGCGCCGCTGCAGGAACGTCATCCGGTCGCGCCCGGGACCGGGCTTGACGGTGATCGCCTCGCGTCCCGCGGGCAGGTGTTCCACCCGGACCTGATCGCCCGTCAGGAGGGTTACGGTGTCGGGCGATCCGCCGGCGGCGCCGGTGGCTCCGGCGCCCCGGGTCGGTGGCCCGGTCGGGGGCTGGGCGGGGGGCTGGGCGGCGAACGCGCCGCCACCGGTCGTCAGTCCGATCGCGAGGGTGAGCGCCCCGATCCGGGCGCCCGCCCTTCGTCGTCGGGCGTGCTGGTCGCGCTGGTGCACGATGTCCTTTCGTCGTCCCCGTGCCGAGTGAGGCGAATCGCCCGACGGGACCGGTTGCGGGATCTGTGTCCGTGTGTGGCGGCCGGAAATGGGCAGCACCCATCGCCGTGTCGCCACGGTGGGAGCGCCGGCGTCGAGGACGCGGCGAGGGCTGGGGGACGTGGGCTCGCCGGTGCGGGAGCGAGCGGCCCACGTGGTGGTGCTGCTTGGGTGGTGCTACATGGGTGCTACTCGGCTGGTGCTACCGGGGTGGTGCTACTTGTGCATGCCGAGGCCGAGGTTCACGATGGAGACGATCTGCTCGCCCCGCGCGTCGTAGAAGTGCAGGGAGCCCGATTCGCCGTAGCCGGCGCCGCTCGCGACCGGGATCGCGTAGAACGACCGGCCGTTGGGGCCGTTCCTCGTCGGGGTCACGGTGATCGACGGCGCGCCGTTGTCGAACTTCGCGACCACCCGAACCACGTTCGGGGACACCACCCCGCACGTGATGCTGCCCAGCGACCCGACGCCGGGCTTGTACAGCGCCGTGTCGCCCACGCCGATCGTGGCGATCCCGGGAGATTCCTCGGACGACAGCGACGGCGGCGGCCCACCCGGGCTCGACGCGCACCACTCGCCGCCACGGTTGTCGAGCCGCCCGTCGAGCAGCACCTCGATCACCTCGCATCCGGGCGAGTAGCCGGTGAGCGGCGTCCTGGTCGGCGGGAGCGCAGGCGCGTGCACCAGGTCCCAGCGGTGCCCGGCGAACTCGCCCGAGGCGATCGGAGCCGGCTTCGGCGTCGCCGCCTCGGTGGGCGCCGTGGCGCTGGACGCCAGGTCGCCGGGTGCGACCGCGGGGCCGGCGCCCGCCGGGCCGCTCGCCCGAGTGCTCGACCCGGACAGGGACGCCGCCGTCAGCACCGACGCCACGACCACGGCCGCGACCGACGCGCCGAGCAACGCGGTGCGCCGGCGTCGGGCCCGGGTCCCGTCCCGCAGGATGCGTTCGTAGGGCGCGACCGTCGGCGGCAGGTGCTCGACCCCGGCGGCGAGTCTCGCGCGCAGTCGATCCGCCTCGTCAGGCCCGGTCATCGGCATACTCCTCGGCTCTGAGGCGGGCCCCGGTCAGGCCGGGGTGTTCCCGCAGTTTGGCCAGGCCCTTGGCGGCCTGGCTCTTGACCGTGCCGAGCGCGCAGCCCAGGATCCGGGCCACCTCCGTCTCGGGCAGATCGTCCCAATAGCGCAGCACGACAACCGCGCGCTGGCGCGCCGGCAGATCGGCGAGCGCGTCCCGCAACATGTGTTGTTGGTCGATCCGGCTGTATGGGTCCTCCCCGATCGACTGCGGCGGATCGGCGCTCAGTTGCTCCGCCACTCGGATCTTGCGAAAACGATCGGTGTTGGTGGTCACCAGCACACGGCGCACATAGGCGTCCGGATTGTCGGCGCGTTGCACGCGACGCCAGTTCACGTACGTCTTGGTCAACGCGCTCTGTGCGACGTCCTCCGCGATTCCGTGGTCGCCGGTCAACAGGTAGGCGGTACGTACGAGTCCGGACCACCTGGACTCCACGAACGCCCGAAAATCCGCGACCTCTTCGGCTTTCACTTCGGCACCTCCGAACACTCAGACCGCAGGATCGGCGGCAAAAGTTGCCCGCCGTTCGATCCTTTTTCGCGCAGGTTCGGATCCCCGGGCCCGCAGGGGCGTTTTCACCTGCGGAGACCCGGTTTGCGGGCGTCGCGCCCGTGGGGAAAGGATTCTTCCGGCGTGCGCCGCAGTGCCGAGCGGGCCCGACCACCGATCGGGAACGGACGCGGGACGCGCGACGCGGGACACCGGACGCCGGACGCCGGACGCGGCCGAGCGGCGCCTGTACCCGCTCGACCCGGGCCGCCGATCGCGCGGCCCCGGGCTCAGGCCGGCACGCTGACCAACGTCTTGCCCTCGGTCGTGCGGACATCGAAGCGGGCGATCTGATCGCGCGGAACCCACGTGCCGGTGTGCACGCGCAGCGGCGCCTCGGAGCCGGGTACGCCGTAGCCCTTCGGGGGAACCGTCCAGGTCGAGATCTCCTGCTCGCGCCCGTCACGCGTGACCGCGACCAGGGAGCAGCGCAACGGGCCGCGCACGTTGGTCAGTTCCAGGCCGAGGTGGGTGCCCCAGGCCTTGTTCTCCATGCCGATCCGGGCGATGGTGCCGGTCTCCGGGCTGGTGGCGCGCAGATTCTCGCCGGTGTCGAAGAGGATCTGCATCGGACCGTTCATCGCGTCGTGCGACATCGAGTGCTCGGACTTGTCGTCGTCCGACCACAGCCCGCCGGTGAGCAGCCCCGCGCCCAGGCCGAGAACGAGCGTCGCGACGCAGGCGGCGGCCATCAGAAGCATTCGCGGCGCACGGCGGGCCGCCCGGCGCGCGGCGAGGTCGGTCACGGGTGCGGGCTCGCGCTCGGACTCCGGCCGGGACCGGGGCTCGGACGGGAGTTCGGACGGGGGCTCGGCCGCGGGCGCGGATTCACCGCCGGCGTCGGGTCGTTCGGGCCCCGCGAGTTCACCCCGAGGGGGCGGAAAGGGGACCACGGACGCCACCGGCTCGGAATCCCGTACCAATTCCGGCAGTTCGTACGTGCCTTCGGAGCGGACCTCGGTCAGCAGCGTGGCCAGACCGGAGAAGTCGGCCAGTTCCTCGATGCACCGATCGCACGTCGCGAGGTGTTCCTCGAACGCGTCCCGATCCGCTTCCTCGAGCACACCGAGGGCGTACGCGGCGACGTCCGCGTGTTCGGGCTGGATGCTCACGCCGACACACCTCTCTCTTCCAAGACGACCCGCAAGGCGCGCAGCGCGTAGTACACGCGCGACTTCGCGGTGCCTGCCGGGATGCCGAGCACGTCGGCCGCCTGATTGACAGTACGGTCGCGGAAGAACGTTTCGATCAAAATTTCTCGATGCGATTCGGACAACGCGTCGATCGCGTCTCCAACCACCACGGATCGCAGCAGGGCGTCGATCCCGTCCTGTGTCGGCAGCAACGCCAACGGCTCGTCGCCCACCTCCGGAGGCCGCGCCGATCGCGCGCGCTGCTCGTCGATGACGAGCCGCCGGGCGACGGTGACCAACCACGGCAGCAGCGGCGCGGAGGCGTCCAGCTTGTCCCGGTTGCGCCAAGCCCGGACGAGGACTTCCTGCACGCTGTCCTCGGCCCGTTGCCGATCACCGCCGTTCAGTCGTGATACGACCGCCAGCAATGGCCGCGAGTATTCGCGGTAGAGCATCGTGACGAACCGGGCCTCCTCGTCCGACTCCGGTCTGTCCACATCGGCCGTCACCGTTCGGCCACCCCACCCCATCGACGAGATCCGAATCCCGAAACGCAAACACGGAACACCATATTGGGTGGGGGCGTCGAGTCCGAAGTTCCCGATAGGCACCCGCCGGCATCCGTGGCCGGCGGCATCGGACCCCGCGCGCGGGTACTTCCGAGTTCGGCGGCGCGGTGGGTCCAGGGGGTGCTCTCGGGCAGCCGGGTCGAGCGGGACCCGGCTGCCCGTGGCATACAGCACACCCAGGAGGAGACGCTTCCGGCCGGCCGTGCCGTCCTGCGCGCAGGCGCCCCGCGCGCCGATCTCACGGTCGGTTCACCCGTGTTCAGGTCACCCGTGTTCGGGAGACCCGTACTCGCGATACCCCGAGCAGGCCGGCGAGGGGCACCTTGGCGATGGTCTGGTGTGGGCTGACCGCGAGGTGCTCGGAACGGATCCGATCCAGGAGGTGTTCGGCCAGGGGCACGATCATGTGTCGGCCCCGGCAACGTTCGTTGGCGTGGCCGAAAGGGAAGTACGCCGAGTGGTTGTCGGCGTCCAGGTCGTTCCAGCGCTCGGGTCGGAACTCGTCCGGGTCGTCCCACAGATCGGGATCGCGGTGAGTCAGCAGCGGGAACAACAGCACGTCGTCGTTCGGACCGATCCTGGAGTCCAGGGCGGGAAACTCGGGGGACGCCACGCGCAGGATGTTCCACGACGGGGGCAGCAACCGGAGCGATTCCAGCACGATGTGCCGGTTCGACGCGTCGGCGCCGAAGGGCGAGCCGAGCCAGAGCGCGTTGGCGACCAGCGCTGACACGCCCAGGCACACCGGCGCCGCGACCCGCCGGTACAAACCCATGGCATATCGCCGATCGCCGTGGTCCTCGGCTGCTGTGACGGTCAGTGCCGCCAATTGGGACATCGACGCGTCGGGGTCGCGCTTGCCGGGCAGTACCGCACTCGTCCGGATTGCCGCCCGGGCCAGTGCCGGCGTCCTTTCGAGTCGACGATCCGTGAGGACGCGGAACCGCAAGGGATCGGGCCCGAAAAGCAGATCACGAAGATAGGCATGGCCCGCGCGCGGCCAAATTCCGGAAAGATCGACCGCATCGGGAGCCGGCCCGCTCAAGGCGGCACGGACGTCCCGCGAGACGGCGTGCAGCACATCGGCCGCCTCCGCCCGGTCGATGGATCTTCCTTGGAGCGGCTTGAAAGTCGGCCGCTCGAATTCATGAGCGCGCCTGCTCCCGAGCAGATTGTCGATCAGATCCGGGTCGGCGACTCCGACGGTGTCGGCGTCGAGTCGAAAAACCTTCGCACCGCGACGGTCGCGGAGGAGTTCCTCGATCTTCGACGAAAAGACGGTGACCCGGGCACGTTCGACCGTCTCGGAACGACTCATCGGTGCCCTCCACAAGGCGAGGGTCCCGCGCCCGGTGCGGCCGACGTGCGGCTGCACCGGACGCGAGCCCGGACGGCGAACCGACGCTTCGTCGGGTCGAGGTCGCGCTACCGCAGTGGTACCGATCGCGCGTCGGGAGCGAGCACGATCCGCGGCGGTTCGATGATCAACCGATTTTGGAACGTGTGCCGATCAGCTGTACCAGATGAACCAGGTGGCGGACTTCAGGCTCTTTTCGGACCTGAACCTCTTGGAGAAAGAGTTGACGATCTTCATCACGACAACCTCCAGGTGACTGTGAACCGGCCGAGCCCCGTACACACGACTCAGGCGGATCGGGGCGATAATCCACCGCTACAGAATCCGACTTTCCGATTCTCGTCGCCTGGAAAGTGAATCCCCGACACGAAAGACAAGTCAATGTGACGTGAATCACAGATCAAAAAGGTCACCTATCGGCCGCCTCTTACGTGGTTGATCACACTAAGCGCGAAGCAACTGATTGCGATCTTGCGGCTGTTGTCTGCGCGGGGATCTTCCGTCGAGCGGGGACGTGGATGCGCACGTGCGTTTTTCGGACACGGGCAATTCCTGCGGCACTCCCGGGCGCACAAGTGAACAGGGGAGTTATTCTCAAACTGCGAAAACTCGGCGGTGACACGTCCGTGCGGACTACACCGAAAGAGACCGGGCTTCTCGCCGTATACCTGCTCGGCTTCGTGGTGCTCCGCCTCATCGAGCAAAATCGCCATCGATAGGATCGGGCGATGGCCACTGTTGTCGGACTGACCTACTACCCCATCAAGGGCTGCGCCGGTACGTCGTCGGACCAGGCGCTGTTGACGACCGCCGGACTCGCCCACGACCGCGCCTTCATGGTGGTCGACGCGGGCGGCGTGTTCCGTACCCAGCGCCGGGATCCCCGGCTGGCGACGATCCGCCCGGAGATCGATGCCGACGGCGACCGTCTCACCCTGCATCGGCCCGGCGCCGATCCGGTGACGATCGAGGTGGACACCACCGGCCCCCGGCGGGACGTGGACCTGTTCGGCAATCCCTACCGGGGCATCGACCAGGGCGACGCGGCCGCCGACTGGCTGTCGGACGCGCTCGGCGCGGACAGCCGGCTGGTTCGGGTGCCTCCGGAGCACGATCGAGTGACCGACGGCGCGATCCCGGGCACCGCCGGGTACGCGGACAGCTCACCCCTGCACGTGCTCTCCCATACCTCGCTCGACGTGCTGAACACACGCCTGGCCGAGCGCGGCGAGGCCCCACTGCCGATGGACCGCTTCCGGCCGAACGTCGTCGTGGAGGGCTGGCCCGACCCGCACACCGAGGACCGGATCCGGCGGTTCACGGTCGGCGACGCCGAACTGGGCTACGCCAAGCTCGCGATCCGATGCGCGGTCACGATGGTGGACCAGATCGCCGGCGCCAAGGCGGGTCCGGAACCGCTGCGCACCTTCGCCGACTACCGTCGCGCCGCTCAGGGCGGGGTGGCCTTCGGCGCGAAATTCGCCGTGCTGCGCCCCGGCAAGCTGTCGGTGGGCGACGAGTTGGCGATCACCGAGTGGGGCGCGTCCGAACTCTAGGCGGCATTGTCTTCCTCGTTTTCCATTGCTGAAACGTGTAAACGCCACGCGGTCATCTTGTCGATGCCCGACGACGTTTACCTACCGTTTGGTGGGGTCCCGCAGGATGCGGCGCATGAAGAGCCCGCCGCACAGGGCTCCGGTCGCGAAGACCGGAGCCCTGTTCGAGCCCGGGTTGTTCGTCGGCCTTTTGCCGCGTCCGGGGTGCGGGTGGGTGGGTCAGCCCTCGTTCGCGGGGTGGTCGGCGGGGCCCGCGTGTGTCGGAGGCAGCGCCGCGAAGACGGCGGGATTGGCGGCGAGGGCGAAGAGTTCGGCCCCGGTCAGGGGTTGGCCGGTCATGACGGTGCCGTACTTGTCGCGTGTGCTGGATCTCACCGAGTACGGGATGCCGTCCGGGGTGATGAACCTGAGGGACACGATGATGTCCTGAGACCGGGCGAACTTGGAGGTGACGGATTTCGAGCCGTTGGGCAGGAGGGCGCGGACGCAGTCGGTGTAGGGCGGCATCAGGGCGCCGAGCTTGTCGTAACTGGGGCCTCGGTCGCACTCGGAAGCAGGCTCGGCACCGGCTTCCTCACGGGGACCGACGCCGGCCTCGAGGGTGAGGGTGCTGCCGTCGGACCTGGTCAGCTTGAAGAACAGGGTGTCGTCGTCCGGGTCCTGATCCTCGATCTTGACGACCCCCGGCGGGAGGTTCGCCCGGAACGCGGCGATCAGCACGTCGTGCTTCCGGGTCGTGTTGTCGATGGGAGACCCCGGCGGGGGCGGGATTGTCGGCTCCACGGCGGACGGCAACTCGGTCCGGGGCGGGGCGGCGGCGGGGCCGCTCGTCGCCGGGCGGTCGTCGCCGGGCGCCAGGGCCAGGACGCCGAACGTCCCCCCGACGAGCACGGCACCGGTCGCGACGGCGGCCGCTCCGATGCCCAGACGCCGGTATCGGCGCCGCCGGGCGCCGCCGGCGCGAACCCCGCTCAGGAAGTTCGGGATCGGCGGCTCGGCGTCGGTCGGGGGCAGCATGTCGCGCATCAACGCGCTCACATCCTCTTCCATGGGCACGATGTGCTCCTTCGTGTAGTGGTCGTTCACGTGGTTGGTCGTTGGTGTGCTGCTCGTGCGCGTGTTGGTCGTTCGTGTGGTCGTCGGCCGGCGGCAGGGGCCGGTGGTCACGACCGGGCGATCTCGTGGACGGAGTCGCCGAGGATCGCGCGCAGTTGCTCCAGACCGCGACTGGACGCCGAACGCACGGCCGACGAACTCCGGCCCAGGAGCGCGGCGGTCTCCTCCACGCTCTGGTCCTCCCAGTAGCGAAGGACCAGCGCGGCCCGATACACGGGCGTCACCTGTCCCAGGGCCGCCAGCAGCGCCAGTCGGCGGGCGGAATCCGGGCCGGGCGACGCCGCGTCGGGAACCTCCGCGGAAGGGAGTTCACGGCTGGCGCGCAGGCGTTTGCCGTCGACGAAGCCACGGACCATGACGCGGCGGGTGTAGGTGTCGACCGCACCCGGGTCGCGCATCTTGTGCCACGTCGAATACACCCGCTCCAATGCGTTCTGCACGAGATCCTCGGCCTGGTGCCAGTCACCGCACAGCAGGTACGCCGTACGGCGAAGAGCCGGATAGCGCGCCGCGACATACTCGTCGAACAATCGCTCCTTCTCGGGCTTCATCAGGGCGTCCCCATACGATCGATGTCACTGGATGAACGGGCGTCGCCGAATGAACGGGCCCGAGAGTGTGTGTCGGGAATAGGACGGGTCGAACGACCCGCAATGTTGCGTCCCCACCACCACGGCTCGCACAGGGCGCACCGCGCCGACGGCCGAAAGGCAACGAACGCGCCACGGACAGCCAATCGGAGAGCCGGCCGCAGTTCGCCGACCGAGGAGTGCGAGCGGCTGCCGGGCCGTGCTCGCCGCGAGCACGGGGATCATGCCGCGCATACGCGAACTCGCCGACGGGCACCGGGAAGGCGCCACCGGCACCGCACGGTTCCTCGACTTCGCCGCACTGCCGGCGACCGGTCCCGGCGACGCGGCGTCGTGCCGCCGCGCGCCGCTCCGCGCCGCGACCGACTGGGTTACGTGGCTCGAAGCCCGCGGTGCGGGTGGTCTCGGAAATCGAGTAGCCGCATATAGTTGATTCAGTGTCGCAACTATGTTTGTCTGGGTCGATCGTCGACCCCGGCCCGGCGGTCGCCCGGGCGCAGACAGGGAGAGATGCCGTGGAAGATCTGATTCGCTCGTGGCTGGAGAAGCACGTCGGCCGTGTCGCGAGCCTGGAGCGTCAGGCCAGGTGGCGGCCGGTCTGGTTCGCCGATGTCGACGTCGACGACGGTGCCGAGTCCCTTGCCCTGTGCGTGCGAGGCGACCGCACGGACTACCCGGGCATCTTCCCGTTGGAGCACGAGATGCTCGTGCAGCGGATGCTCCACGAGCGGGGCGTCCGCGTCGCCGCGGTGCACGGATGGATCGACGAGCCCCGGGCGTACGTGATGGACCGGGTCCCGGGCCGGTCCGACTTCTCCGACTGCACCCCGGAACAGCGCGACGCGGTGATGGACGACTACATCGGCATCCTCGCGGAACTGCACGCGCTCGACGTGGAGCCGTTCGAGGCGGCCGGTGTGCGGCGCGACGGCATGGGCGCCTACGAGCGCTGGTACCGGTCCTCGAAGAAGCGCCCCGATCCCTTCCTGGAATTCTGTCTGGGGTGGCTGAGGCGTCATCCGCCGGCCACCCGCGGCCGGGACTCGGTCATCGTGTGGGACTCCGGCCAGTTCCATCAGGAGGGGCAGCGGGTCACGGCGATTCTCGACCTCGAACTGGCCCATATCGGCGACCCGCTGATGGACCTCGCGGCCATGCGCATGCGCGACACCGTCATCGGCTACGGCGACTTCCGCCGGCTGTACGCGAAGTACGAGGAACAATCCGGGACCGAAGTGGACTTGGAGGCGCTCCAGCACCACCACTTCGCGTTCACCTTGTCGAACCAGCTCGCCTTCCACTCCGCACTCGCCGACCCGCCGCCCGGTTCGGACTACATGACCAACCTCCAGTGGTGCCACGAGACCAATCTGTTCGCGGTCGAGGCCCTGGCGGACTTCCTCGGGATCGAGTTGGAGCCTGTGGCCCTGCCGGAGCCGCAGGTGTCGCCGGCCGCGGTGCCCGGCCGGCACCTGGTCGAGTCGCTGCGGTCGGGCGACTATGAGCAGCGCCGCCTGTTCCGCCTGGCCCGACACCTCAAGCGTTTCGACGAGATCGGACGCGAGTGCGCCGAGGCGGATCTCGACGATCTGGCCGCCGTGCTGGGGCACCGCCCCGGGACCTGGCAGGAGGGGGACGCCGCTCTGGAGGCGTTCGTGCTCGCCGACGACGGCAGGTCCGACCACGTCCTCGTCCGGCTCTTCCACCGCCGCCTGTGGCGTGCCCACCAACTACTCGGCCCCGCCGGCTCGGCGATGACCACGCACCACCGTCTCCAGCCGTGGTGACGCGGTCGCACAACCGACGCGATCCCGCCCGCCCACTGCCCGTCCCTGCCCCCCTTTCCTCGGAGGAATTCGTCATCATGAACGACCGTGAGAAGCGCGCACGCACCGTCGCCGACTTCTGGAAGGGCGTCGACACCCACGACTGGGACCTCGTGGCCTCCACACTCGCCGACGACTTCGTACGCGTGGGCATGCGCGACAACGAGGAGGACACCTGCCGCGGGAAGGACGCCTACATAGCGTTCGTGTCCGGGGTGATCGGCCGTACGCAGAAGCACGAACTGCGGTCCCGTTTCACCTTCCTCGGCGAGGACGGCCGCCACGCGTTCAACGAGTCCGTCGAGATCATCACCTACGCGCCGGGCGAGGAACCCCTCGCGATGCGCTTCGCGAACCACCTCGAACTCGACGACGACGGCCTGATCAGCAGGCTCGACATCTTCTGGAAGACCCCGCCGATCATGCCGCCGGACTGGATCACCGTCGACTCCGTCATCGGCGACCGCACGGGCGACGAGTGAGCAGCGCCGCGGCGGAGAGCACCTGAGCGAACGCGCAGCCCTGGGGCGGCGGTCCGCCCGCCGTGCGAACGGCACGTTCGTGCTCTGACGGTGGGCCGCCGCCGGGCCGAAACGACGTCCCGCAGTGCGGTGCGGGCAACCGCGACGGCCGGGCGACGCCTCGGGGTGGATCAGGTGTCCGCCATGGCGGTCAGCGCCTGGGCCAGCCGCTCCAGCAACAGCGGAAGCACGTCCCGGTCGGCGGGGCCCCACGAGGCGGTCGCTTCGCCCAGGAGCCGGGCCCACGCCTGCCAGATGCCGCGCAGCGCGGACGCCCCCGAGGCGGTGAGTTCCAAGGTGGCCGCGCGTGCGTCCTGGGGATCGGGCGTGCGCCTGACCAGACCGGCCGCCACCAGGTCGGTCACCTGACGGCTGAGCGTGGTGCGGCCGATTCCCATCTGGTCCGCCAGGTCGCTGAGGCGGATCGGCTGGAAATCCCCGATGCGGGTCAGCGCCAGAACCAGGTGGGTGGGCACGTCGACCCGCGCCTCCCTGCCGACCCGTTCCAGGAGACGCTCGTCCCGGGCTGCCCGCACCAGGTCACGCAGGGGAGGCACGAGCGTGGCCAACCTCTTCGCCTCGGCGATGTCCGGCGACGCCGCGGGCGCCGGGGTGGTGTTCCTGTCGTCGGTCATCTCTGCCCTGTCCCATGCGGTTACCTGCGGCCCGGACGATCGTACCGATTTGGTTGCGCCGCGGACGCAACTTCATCGGCGGGCGCCCCGCCCACACCGCCGAACCCGACCACACGTCATCCGTGTTCGAGCCACGTCGATGACCCAGGCATCGAGGCGTCGCCACGGTCGCTGCCCGCGATCTCCCGCGTCCGGCGCCGGTGGAGCGGCGGTCGGCGACCGTAGGACTTCCCGGGAGCGGCAGCACCACGACCGGCATGCCGCCGCCGGGGCTCTGTCGGGGATCTGCCGGGGGATCTCAGGCCTGGGACCTGACCTCCCACAGGTCCGGGAAGACCGGGCTGAACAGCGTGGCGCGCAGGTATTCGGCGCCCGCCGAGCCGCCCGTGCCGATCTTGGCGCCGATGGTCCGCTCGACCATCTTCATGTGCCGGTAGCGCCATTCCTGGAGGCCCTCGTCGATGTCGACGAGGGCTTCGCAGACCTGCGCCGCGTGTCCGGTCTCGTCGATGTACACGGCCTTGAGGGCCTCTTGCACCTCCGGGTCCGGTCGCCACGCGGCGCTCGTGTCGCGCTCCAGGACACGCGCGGGGACCACGTACCCCAGACCCGCGAGGTGGCGCAGCAGCGAGTCGAATACGGAAGGTCGGTTGGCGGCGGCCTTGAGCCGGTCGTCGTGGCCGCCTTCGTACGCTCCGAACTCCCGCCGTCCGAGCACGGCTTCGAGCTCGCGGAACTGCGCCGACTGGAACCCGCTGGAGGTACCGAGCGCGTCGCGGAACGACGCGAACTGCCGGGGCGTCATCGTCTCCAGGATGTCGAGTTGGCCGACGACGGTCTTGAGGATCTTGGCGACCCGACGTGCCGTGTGCAGGGCACCCGCGCCGTTGCCGCCCTCCAGGTGCCGTTGGAGCAGCGCCAGCTCGTGCAGGATCTGCTTGAACCACAGCTCGTAGACCTGGTGAATGACGACGAACAACATCTCGTCGTGCGCCTCGGTCGCGGGCTCCTGGCAGGACAGCAGCGTGTCCAGCCGCAGATAGCTTCCGTACGTGACGACCGGCGCTTCGCTCATCGTCGTTTCCTCTCCTCGCGGGCTTTCAACCGTCCCGATGGGTCGGAGACGACGGGCACTATCTTGTGCCGGTCGAGGCCTTTCAGGAATGGCCGACACACGGAATGGAGCGGGTTTGATGTGATGATCACAACTTGATCGGGCAGTTGTGTTTATATTCATAAACCCGGCCCGGGGGTACACGTCGGCCTCGTCGACTCGCCGCGGATTCGACCGGCGAAACGCCCCGGGCACCGACCCCACCCTCGTTCCCGCTGTCGGCGGACGTATCAAAGGCACGCGTGTCCTTGGGTGGCGCGTCACTCGCGACGCGGAAGTTGTACGGGCGACGATCTCGCCATCGGTCCGGGCCGACGATCAGCCATCGGCGAGGCGGGCGGGTGCCATGGAGGCCGGCGCGCCAAGGAGTCGGTGTCGACGTGGCCACGGCACGACCCGATCGCGCTTGACGAAGGCATGGCTTCGAGGGATCACCCGCATTCGAGGCGCTCGCGCAGGGCGAGGGCGATGCGGTCCATCTCCGTGGTCGGCACCCGCTCGGCCTCGGGCGGGTTCAACAGCGCGAATGCTTTCGGGCCGTGCAGTTCAGGCGCCAGATCCGCCATTCGCGGCACCACGTGGAAGTGCACGTGCTCGAACCCCGGCTTCTCGGCGAACTGGGCCACGTAGGTCTTGGCGCAGCCGGTCGCGTCGTGCAGTGCCCGGGACAGACGGACCTGCCATCGGCCCAGGTCCGCGGACTCCTCCTCGGTCAGTCCCGCGATCGAGGTCACGTGGCGCCGGGGGATCAGCACCAGCCAGCCCGGCAGACTCGTGCTGATCGAGTGCGCTACCCGCCACCGCGCGTCGGAGGCGATCCGCTCGCGGGGCGGGAGCGCGTCGTGCGAGGCGTTCTGGCGGCAGGAGTAGCAGTCCGGGAAGGGTGTCGTCATGTCCGCGAGCGTAGAAGAGCCGAGGTGTGCGAGCACGGTGCGGTGCTTGTGCGCCGGGCGGGTTCGTGGCAGCGAACCGCCCTCCAGCCGAGGTGGCCGCGGCCCTCATCGCGGCGCAGTGCCCCGGCCCGAAGCGAGGGCCGCTCCTCGGCCGCCCTCGTGGGGCGTCGCGTCCTGCGCAGGAGTGGTCAGTGGTGGCCGCGAGCCGAGTCCGAGGCGCCGCCGAACAAGCGGGCCAGTGCGCGGAAGGGCAAGGTGACGACGGTGGCGATGGCGCTGCCGATCTTGCCGAGGACATCTCCGATTGCCCGAAACATTGGGTGCCTCCCTGTCGTGCGGTGGTGAGCGCCATTGCGGCGATCACCCAGCGTCTGCCCGGTCCCGGTCGCAGGAAACGGGGGTTCTCAATGGGGACTGCGCACCGTGACGACCACCATCGGTGGCGTGTGGTGCTGCGAGCCGCCGACTACGAAAACGAACGCCGAGAGGCCGAGAGGCCGAGAGGCCGAGAGGCCGAGAGGCCGAGAGAGTCTCTGCCGGGTTTGGTGTGGAGTTGCGTCGGTCAGGGTCGGGGCGTCACCGTGTCCGGGTGATGAGCCGAGCGAGCAGACGGGTGCGGGGGAGCATCTGTGCGACCTCGACGTGCTCGGTGTCCGCGTGAGCGCCGCCGCCCACGGCACCCAGGCCGTCCAGCGTCGGACAGCCCGCCGCCGCGGTGTAGTTGCCGTCCGAGGCGCCGCCGACGGCGATCCCCCGCGGCGGCTCCTGGCCCAGTTCCGTGGCGAGTCGGCAGGCGAGGGCGAACAGTTCGGCGGAGGACTCCGGTTCCATGGGCGGGCGTTGCCTGCCGCCCAGGACCTCCAGTCGGGCTCCGGGGGTCCGGGCGGTGAGCCCCCGCATGAGCCGGTCGATCCGGTCCTGCGCCGCAGCGGTGGGCGCGCGCACGTCCACCGAAACCCGGCCCAGCGCGGGCACCGTGTTGCGCGCGCTGCCGGCCGACAGCAGGGTGGGCGTGAGGGTCGCGCTGCCCAGGGGCGACCGGGCCGCATCGTCGGTACCCATCGAGGCCCCGATGTCGGCGATGGACAGCACCTGGTGTGCGACCTCGATCGCGGCGTTGACCCCCTTCTGCGGTTCCAGCCCCGCGTGCGCGGCCCGGCCGTGCACCACGACCTCGTACCGCGAAGTGCCCTTGCGGGCGGTCTTGAGCGTGCCCTGCTCGTCCGCGGACGCCTCCAACACGAAGGCCGCCGCGCACCCCCGCACGGATTCCTCGATCAGCTGCCGGGAGGTCGCGGAGCCGACTTCCTCGTCCCCGTTGACCAGTACGCACACCCCGTCCGTCGAGGGCAGGGAGGCCAGCGCGTGGAACATCTGCACCAGGCCCGCCTTCATGTCCAGGACCCCGGGGCCGCGGGCGATCCCGTCGACCACCGACCAGGGGTGGGTCCGCAGCGAGCCCATGGGCCACACCGTGTCGTGGTGTCCCACCAGCAGCACCCGCGGGGTGCCGAAGGTCCACCGCAAATGGGTCACACCATCGATCACGATCGTTTCCGGGCCGGCCCCCAGCAGCCTCGCCCCGAGGGCGCCGACCACCTCGGCGCTGCGCGCCACCGCCGCGTGATCGGCGGAGAAGGACTCGCAGAGCACGAGTTCCTCCAGATCGGCCAGCATCGCCGGCAACGCCGGCGCGGCTCCCCCGGTCACCGGGCGTGCCTCGTCTTGACGCTCGTCTGAACTCTCGTCCGAACTTCCGGTCGGAACAAAGCACTTCCCCCTCGGATCCGTGGACCACTTGAGCGGCGGAGCCCCTCCCCCCTCGGGAGCCCCGCCGCCTGAACGACGTTAGGGCGAGGCAAGGCATTCCACCAGCGACTGGATTGCATGCCACCTACGCGTTCCAGGAATGTGTCGAGAGAGGATGGTGATGGTCGGAAGAGGATCCTGGAGGCGGGGGATCTGGAGGCGGGGGGAACATGTTCGAGATCGACGCGCTGCGGCTGCTCGTGGCCGTGGCCGAGAGCGGATCGTTCACGAAGGCGGCGGCCCGGCTCAACTACACGCAGTCCGCGGTGTCACGACGGATCGCCGCGCTCGAACAGCAGGCGGGCGGACCGCTGTTCGAACGGCTGCCTCGGGGCGTACGGCTGAATCCCGCCGGCCGTACGCTGCACCGGCACGCCGTGGAGGTGCTCGACCGGCTGTCGCGGGCGGAGCGGGAGCTGGCCGTGCTGCACGCGGGGCACGGCGGGCTGCTGCACGTGGGCGCGTTCGCCACCGCCAACATCTCGCTGGTGCCCACCGCGCTGCGCGCGTTCCGGGACACCAGGCCGGATGTCGAGGTCGTCGCGGTCGAGGGTACGACCGACGCGCTGGTGCGGCGGCTCGCGGACGGGGCGCTGGACCTCGCCGTCGTCAGCGACTACCCGTCCGGCCTGCCGTCGGCCGACGGTGTCACCACGACCGTGCTGTGCCAGGACGAGCTGCTCGTCGCCCTCTGGCGCGGGCACCGCCTGGCCGGAGCCGACCCGGTCGACCTTCGTGAACTGCGCGACGAGGCCTGGCTCCAGAACGCGTACGGCGACCGTCCCACGATGCTCGCCGACGCCTGCGCGCGGGCGGGCTTCACGCCCAGGAAGCTCATCCGGATCGCGGAGTGGACCGGGAAGTTCGGCTACGTGGCCGCCGGGCTGGGGGTGGCGCTGGTCCCCTCGCTGGCCGCCCGGGCGGTCCCCGACGAGCTCGTCCTGTGCCGCCTCACGGACCCGGCCCTGCGTCGGACCGTACATGTGGCGCTGCCGGCCACCCCGCTACCGGCGGCACTGAAACTGTCGGATCTGCTGCGCGACGCCGTCGCCTGAACCGCGCCGGGCTTCGCGCGCCATCGCCCCACCCCGACGCGTCACCGAGCCACGGACCGGGACACCGAACAACAGCGGAAGCCGAAACGGCGGACAGCGCGCGGGTGCGCCCCTCGCCGGGTTTCGGGGATGGCTACCTGGTGACTCCACGGCTGGTGCTTCGGCCGGTGCTTCGGCTTACCGGTTCCGCCATCGCGAATTGCAGGATGTCCTCGCGGAGCGCCCGCGCACGGGCACTCGCCGCGGGGAGATGTGACCGGATCAAAGTATTTATTGGCGGATCAGGCATTCAATGGGCACGCTGAGAGTCATGAACTCCCAGCTCGACGACGTCCCCGACCCTGACGACACGAGGGCCGGCACGGCCGATTGGATCACCACGCCCGTCACCGCCGGCCTCCTGCGCGGGGCCCTCGATCTGGAGCCCACCGAGCACGGTGTGTTGCCGCACCGGCTGCCCGCCCGGGCGCGCAAGCAGATCCCCGATGGGCAGCTGGCCATGGCCGAGGCCCAACCCTCCGGCGTACGGCTGGTCTTTCGGACCCGGGCCACCACCGTCGAGCTGGACGTGCTCCCCACCAAGATGGTCTACGAGGGCGCTCCGCCCCGTCCCGACGGCGTGTACGACCTGCTCGTCGACGGCCGCCTCGCCGGGCGGGCCACCGCGTCCGGCGGCAACGTCCTGGTCGTGGACATGGCCACCGGGTCCGCGGTCACCCGGCCCGGTCCGGTCGGCACCGTCCGGTTCACCGGTCTGTCCGCCGATGTGAAGGACGTCGAGATCTGGCTGACGTACAGGGAGATCACCGAGCTGGTCGCCCTGCGCACCGACGCCCCGGTCGAGACGGTGCCGGACCGCGGCCGCAAGGTGTGGCTGCACCACGGCAGTTCGATCAGCCACGGCTCGGATGCCGCGAGCCCCACCACGACGTGGCCGGCGTTGGCCTCCTCCCTCGGCGGCGTGGAGCTGGTCAACCTGGGCTTCGGTGGCGGCGCCCTGCTCGACCCGTTCACCGCGCGCGCCATGCGGGACACCCCCGCGGACCTGATCAGCGTCAAGGTCGGCATCAACCTGGTCAACACCGACCTGATGCGTCTGCGGGCGTTCGGTCCGGCGGTACACGGCTTCCTCGACACGATCCGCGAGGGGCACCCCACCACGCCGCTGCTGGTCGTCTCGCCCGTCCTGTGCCCCATCCACGAGGACACCCCCGGCCCCTCCGCTCCGGACTTCGAGAACCTCGGCGCCGGAAGGTTGCTGTTCCGGGCCTCGGGCGACCCCTCGGACCGCACCCGTCTGACGCTCGGCGTCATCCGGGAGGAGCTCTCTCGCATCGTCGCGCAACGGGCGGCCGAGGATCCAAACCTGCACTATCTCGACGGCCGCGAGCTCTACGGCGAGAGGGACTTCGCGGAACTGCCGCTGCCCGACGGGCTCCACCCGGACGCCGCCACGCATCTGCGCATCGGGGAACACTTCGCCGGGCTGGCCTTCGGCGACGGCGGCCCGTTCACCGCGCAGGGCGCCTGACCCACCGCCCGGCTGCGCCGGGCGCGGCACTAGTTCTCGCCGTGGGCGGTGAGCGCCTCCCGCCCGACGCGTTCCACGGCCTGCCCCCGGGGCGTCGCCGTCACGGCGCGGGTGCGTACAGCATGGCGGCGTGCAGGTCTTTGCCGAGGCGGTCGGTCAGCTCGCGCGCTCGGCCCAGTGGGTAGGCGTGGGTGCCGGGGAAGATGCGGGGTGCGACGGGCTGAGCGGCCAGGTCGCCCCAGGTGTGCAGGCATTCCGGGGGAAAGACGGCGTCGTCGCGGCCACCGTATACGGCCGGCGGCAGTTCCAGGGGCGGTTCGTCGTGGTGGCGGTACTGCAAGGCCGGCAGCATGTCCGCCAGGAGCGGTGTGTACGCGGTGGCCAGGGCCTCGGGATCGGCAAGGAGTTCCGCCGGGACGGGGCCGTAGAGGTCCGCCAGCCCCGCGCGCCCGGCGATCATCGAGGAGGCGATCCGTGCGACGGGCGTGAAGGTCGCCCGTCCGCGGAGTTGTGGGCGTGCGATGCCACGGGTTCGTGTCCTCTCGGATCGCACTGCGGCCCGGCTCCGGTCGACTCGGCGCCCTCGCGAGGGGCGGCGCCGGGACAGGGGTCGAGCGGGGAGGCTACGGCTTCCAGACGACCGGGTCCTGGCTGCTGTCGGGGAAGTCGTACGTCACCGAGGCCACCGTCCCGCCCGCGGGGACCAACAGCAGGGTGCATCCCTCGACTTCGGCGCCGCCGGCGAAGCCCTTCGTGTCGAGGGATTGGCACATGCCGAACCGCCCGAAGAGCATGGTGAACCCGAAGCTGCGACCGGTGGCGTCCCGGCCCGCGAGCTCGGTGTCCGGATGGCTGTGCGACAGGTCGGCGGCGGACACGTTGCGGAACTTGGTCCGCACGTAGTAGGGCGTCGAATCCTTGTCGCTGTCGTCCACCTTGATCTTGGAGGCGGTGAGGTGATCGATCGAGCCCTTCTCGATGGCGGTGACGGTCACCTCCACGTTCCCCTTGGCCTGGTCCGACTCGAAGGGCACGACCGCGGTCTGCCCCAGAGCGAGTCGCGTACCGGGTTTGGCGGGGGTGAACTTCGCCGGGTCGACGGGGGTGGCGGTCGGCTTCGGGCTCTCCGACGCCTGCGAGGGGGCGTTGGAGGCGGATGCCCCGGCCGAGGCGGACTTCTTGTCTTCGGCCTTGCCCTGGTCGGACTTCTTGTCGTCACCGCCGCAGGCGCCGAGCGTGAGAGCGAGGGTGACGGTGGCGCCGATCACGGCGAATGGCAACGTGCGCATGCGTGGTGCTCCGAGGCGGGCCCGCGCGACCCCGAGGGGGCGCTCCCCTGCGGGCATCGCGGGTATGGCTTCCGGATCTGGGGCTGAGCACCTCGTACAGAGGGGCCTTCCGGCTGACGAACGGGCACCCTAGCAGGCAAGCTGCCGCCTCCAGGCAGACCCGGTCGGCCGAGCCGAGGCCGCGCCGCGGGGGTCGGCGAACCGCCGGACGCGGCCGGTGCGCCCCGGGCCGCACACCGCCCGGGGCCGCGCGACGTCGCACACCGGCACCGGATCGACGCAGGGATCGTTGTCGTGGCCCGGACCCCAACGGATCCTGGGGCTCGATCACTTGGCAGTGACGGGCGCGTGCGACAGGCTGCCCGAGAGAGGACGACCAGGCGACATCGGCCGTCGTCTCGACCAAGGCTCACACACGTGATCGAGCGGTCCGGCGAGCACCTCGGGGGCCTGCCGGGGCTCTGCTTCGGCAGGGCGCGCCGGGCTCCGTCCGAAGACCACGCGGTGAGCCGCGACCGGATACCTCGGGCATTGGCGACCGGCGGCCTGGACAGCACGCCGCAAACCCCCGCCCTGGGTCCCGGGCGCCGATTCCGCGCGGGGCAGGACACCGACCGTCCTCCCCGTGCGTGGTCGTCGGCGCCGGCCACCGACACTCCCCCACGTTCGCCGCACGGAGTCGTGCTCAGTCGCGCGGATCGGCTAGTGGCACCTGCCGCGAATGGCTATCTTCGTCCACCATGATCAACCGAAAATCTGCACGGTCGAGACGGCGCGTGTTGATCGTCGTCGCCGGTGCCGTAGCGATTCAGGTCGGATTGGGAGCCGGAGCGTTCGCGGCGTGGGATTCCGCGGGCTCGGGGAAGAGCTCCCAGGGGCCGCAGACATGCACCACTCGCCCGAACCCGGACGCGCCGGAGGCCGGGGAGGAGCGCAGTTGCTTCTCGGTGGACGCCACCGTCGATCACCCCCTCGCGGTCGGTGAGACCGCCACCGTCCGGTTCGTGGTGGGCGCTCAGTTCGCGACCAAGGGCGTACGCGTGGAGGCGGACCTGCCCGCCAACCTCGCCTGGGTCGACTCGCCCGTCGGCCTGACCCTGTCGTCGCACGCCTCACCCAATCCCGTGCATCTGGGCGGCATCAACCGTGCGGGCACCGTGCGTTCGTTCAAGGCCGGGCAGACCACGACCTACACGGGACGGATCGTCGCGAAGGCGGCCGGTCCCGCGGAGATCAAGGTTCGCGCCGCCGCCGACGTGCGCGCGGGAGTGGACGCCGCCGAGGACCTGATCCCGCTCACCGTGGGCGCGGTACCGGGGATGTCGAGTTTCGGCGCGGAGCGTTCGACCGACACGGACTCGGTCGAGGTCGCGTCCGACGTCACGCCGCAGGCGTCGACCCCCCATCTGCCGGCCGAGTCGCTGTCCCCGGTCGGTCTGGCCGCGGCCGCCGGGGACGACCCGCCGGCACCGCGCGCCCTGGCCGCCGCGGCACCGACCGCCTGCGCGACCGGCAAGTGGCTGTACGTCGACGAAAAGGGCGTCACCCGGCCCGTGGTCAACATGACCGTCGAGGCATGGGACGCCGACACGACCAACGCGCACGACCGGCTCGCCTCCGGCCTCACCGGAACCACGGGCGAGTACAAGCTGTGCTTCGACAACGCCGAGAGCAACAACTCGGGTCAGGACGTGTACGTCAAACTCATCACCACCAACAAGAACTGGCGCGTCCAGGCCACCGGCACCACGAACGCCTTCACGTTCACCACGCCCACGGTCTCCAACGTCGCCAACGGAAGCACCACTTCCTTCGGCAGCCGCAAGCCCACGGCCAACAAGATGCGCGCGCTGCACGCGTTCGACGCGCTCAACGACGCGTGGAAGTGGGTACCGGGCAACACCTGCTGGGACGGTCTGGACACCACGTGCCGTCAGGTCGTCGTCAACTGGGCACCGGACTCGACGGTCGGCAACTACTACGGGAACAAGCAGATCCACCTCAAGGCGGACGCTCCCGACTCGCACATGACCGTCGTCCACGAACTCACGCACGCCATCATGGCCGACGTCTACGAGGACAACACGCCGCCCATCCCCAACTGCAGCCCGCACGGCGTCTCGGCGAAGTCCTCGACGGGGTGCGCGTGGGTGGAGGGCTTCGCCGAGTGGGTGCCGGCGAGCGTGTACAAGGATCCGTACTACCGGTGGCCGAGCGGCGCGTCCCTCAACCTGGAGACTCCCAGCTGGAGCACGGCGGGTTGGGACGACGGTGACGCGGTCGAGGGCCGCGTGGCCGGTGCCCTGATCGACCTCACCGACACCACGAACGAGGGCTCCGACGTCTACGGCGAGGCCGCGCCCGGAAACGTCTGGAACACGTTCCTGCGCCACCGGTCCACGACGTTCGCCGAATTCTGGCAACAGCGCAAGGCGGACGGATACAACACCGCCGATGGTCCGCTGAAAAGCCTGTATCAGAGCACGATCGACTATTGAGAGGTACGCGGTCTTTCACCCGGAAGCGACCGGGCGAAAGACCGCGAGCCTGCATGAGTGAAACCCTCGAACCGAAACTCCGCAGCATCCGGAATTCGCGCTCCGCACACCGGGCGCCGGCGAACGGCTTCCGCCCTCGCCGGCGCCCGGTTTCGTCGGATCAGCCGTTCACGACGGCGCGAATCCAGCCGCTGTGATAGGGCACACTCGGCAGGACCTCCTTGGTCACCCCGCAGTCGCCGAGGCTGCGGCTGTCCGCGCCCACCAACTGCCAGCGTCCGTAGACCTTGCGGATCGCCGGCGTGCCGGAGTCACCGCCGCACGGGCCGGCCACACCACCCGGGTTGTCCGCGCAGAAGTCGCCCGTGTCGATGCCGAACTCGCCGCCGACGCACTCGCGAGCCGGGCGCACCGTGGTGTCCAACTGGTTGAGCGACTTGGGCAGTTCGGTGGCGTCGGTGCTGGTGTAACCCCAGCCCACGATGCGCAACGCGGTGCCCGGCCGACCGACGTTGTCGGCGAGCCTGATCGGCTTCTGCGGCACCTTCCGGTCGAGCCTGAGCAGAGCGAGATCGCCGGCCCGTCCGTTGGCCAGGTAGGCCGGATTGACGTGGACCTCGGTCACCTCGGCGGTGGACCCGCCCGTGGTGCGGTCCGCGGAGCCCGTCCGCGTGTGGAACAGCGCCGGATCCAGCGTCTTGCCGGTCGCGAAGTCGTGTACGCAGTGCGCCGCGGTCAGCACCCACTGCGCGTCGATGAGCGAGCCGCCGCAGCGAAAGCGCACCTCGCCGTTGTCCCGCGTCATGTCGATGGCCGTGGTGAACTCGTAGCTCTCCGAGGCGGGCGTCCCACCGATGATGGTGGGGCCCGTCGCGTCGGCCGAGGCGGCGGACTGGCCGCCCGCCACGATGCCGAGCGCGAAGCCGACGGCCGCGACGCCCCGGATCACCGTGCGACGCTTCTTCTTCGTTTTCGATATCGCGTTCATGAAACTCCCCGTTCGTCTCTTTCACCCGTACGAAACAATGCGTTGTCCGAGATTTCGGGCAAAGAGGGACGTCGGCGCACCGGCGCCCCTTTCGAATTCCGGATCCGCACGGCATTCAACCTATGGTTTTTCGCGAAGACTCGTCCAACGGGTCGGGGGGCGAATATCCGCGCGTCCCGGACGCGCGGACCGGGCCTATTCTCGATTCGGGGCGGCCGATAATCACCCGTCGATGCTGTCGCATCAATAGTCGACGCGCGTGATATCGCCGACCGGGACGCGGTGGGTCCCGCGCCGAACCGTCTCGCGAAAGCGGTCGGACGTACCCGGGACCGGGATCACAGAGCCGGGCGCACCCCTCCGAGCGGAGCCGGTTCGCGTCCACCGGGGGCGAGAACACGCCGGCGGTCACCCCGAGTCCACGCCCGCCCCGGGGCTCCGAGCTCCGCGAGGCAGGCCCAGCCCTTGAGGCTGTCGGGCTGAGGACAAGCGCCTCCGCCCCTCACCGCAGCGGCCCGTTACAACGAAGCGGCCCGATACCGCGTGCGGGCGGCCACCACGACGTCCACCACCACCGCCGAGCCGGGGGTGAGGCCGCCATCGTCAGTCGGCAGCACGCCGGAAGGTTGCGCGGTAGTCCCTCGGGCGTCGTCCGGTGTGCTTGGCGAAGAGAGCGGCGAAGGTTCCGGCGTCCCGGTACCCGACCGCGCCGGCGATGCCGGCGACGGTTCGGTCCGTGGTCTCGAGGAGGTGGCGGGCGCGACGGACGCGCGACGACTGCAGGTACTCGAGCGGACTCCGGCCGGTCTCGTCCGCGAAGCGCCGCAGCAGCGTCCGAGTGCTGACGTTGAACGTGTCCGCCAACGCGGCGAGGTCGTATCGGGCGACGAGGTTCTGGTCGAGCCGTCGCATGACCCTGCGGGAGAACTCGTTTCCGGGCCGCGGCAGAAGTCGGGCGTCGACGTACGGAGTCTGGGATGATCGCGCATCGTCGAGGAGCGCCACCCGCGCGGTTGTCCGCGCCACGCCGGCCCCGCTGTGCTCGCGGATCAGTTCCAGCGCGAAGTCGTACATGGCACTGAAGGCCGCCGTGGTCGTCACACCCTTGTCGGTGACGACCAGACATTCGGGTCGGACGTCGGCGTCCGGACAGCGTCGAGCCAATTCGTCCGCGAAGAGCCAGGCCGTCGTGGCCCGGCGTCGGTCGAGCAGTCCGGCCTCGGCGAGCAGGAACGCACCGACACAGATCGAGACGACGACGTTGCCCGCGGCCGCGTGTGAGCGGATCACGGCGATCTCGGGGGCGAGCGACGCGAGCTTCGCGTCCACGTCGAGGCCCCGCACGAGCTCGAACCCCGGCACCACAAGCACGTCGACCTCGCGCGGCGGAGAGACGGCCAACGCCGCACCACCCGATGCGGCGACGCGACGACGAGGCGAAACGACCGACACCTCGTATCCCGCGCGGTCCGGACCGGCCACGTGCGTGGCCATCGTCAAGAGATCGGGTACGCCGAACACCTCGGACGCGAAGCAGCCCGGATAGGCCAGGACACCGATCCGCAGTGCGCTCACGCTCGCCACCTCGCCTCCTCCCCACCCTGCCGTTGGCGAGATTACCCCCAAGCATGGCGATCCGGCCCATCGCCCTGTGCGGGCACATCAGTCCACGCTGTCACCATGAGTGCTGCCGACGGACGTCTCGACGACGCGATCACGGACTTTTCCCGCCGACTCGTGGACGTGGACGGGGTGGTGAAGACGGTGTACACCGCGGGTTCCGGACCGGCCGTCGTGTTGATGCCGGAGATGCCCGGGATCAGCCCCGACGTCCTTCGACTGGCGCGGTGGTTGCGGGACGCGGGCTTCACCGTCTACGTCCCCTCGCTCTTCGGGATCGACGGCGCCTATCCCACGGTCGAGGGTGGTGAGCAGGTTGTCCGTCGCGCGTGCGTCAGTACCGAGTTCCGTGCGTTCGCCGGGGGCGGCACCAGCCCCGCCACGGCGTGGCTACGTGGGCTCGCGCGCCGGGCCCACGCCGAATGCGGCGGTCCGGGAGTCGGCGCGATCGGACTGTGCTTCACCGGCAACTTCGCCCTCACCATGGCGCTCGAGCCGGCCGTCATCGCGCCGGTGGTCAACCACCCGTCATTGCCGCTGGACGACCCCGCCGGGCTCGAGATCAGCGACGAGGACGCGCGCGCGGTCCGAGACCGCATCGCGCGCGATGGGCTGAAGGTTCTCGCCTACCGCTTCGACGACGATCGCTGGTGCACCGGCCGGCGCTTCGCCGCCTACCAAGCGCTCCTCGGCGACGCCTTCGACGGCCGCGTCCTTCCGGGCGGTTCCGCGAACACCGACCCGCCCCCGTTCTTTCGCGACGTGGTCGGGTCCCCCCACAGCGTTGTCACGGCGCACCTCGTCGACGAGGACGGACATCCCACGCGGAAGGCCAGGGACGAGATCCTCGCCTTCCTGGCCGACCGCTTGGGCCCGTTCGCGCGCTCCGAGACGACATCCGGCTGAGCGGCACGACGGTCGGCACGCGCGTCACCGTCGGCTGTGCCTCGGTTACGGCCGGCGTCTCGGCTACGGCCGGCGTCTCGGCTCGGCTCGGCTCGGCTCTGGAGGTCAGCTCGTCCTGCTCGGATCCCCGTCAGAACCCACCGCCGCCGCCGTCACCGCCGCCCCAACCACCGCCGCCGTCTCCGCCCCAACCACCGAAGCCGCCGCCCTCACCGCCGAATCCGCCGTCACCCGACCCGGCCGCGCCCGCGTCCGCCGCGTAGCCCATGTTCATGGATGTGCCGAGTGTGGTCCCGATGAGCAGGCCCGGCAGCAGCATGCCGCCGTACCAGCCGGTCGCCCACGGCCCGTAGGCGGGACCGGCCTCCCAGTACGGGCGGCGGCCGAGGGGGCCCTCCACCTCGCGGATCGCCGGGTCGAGGCCGTCGTCCAGGCGGGCCGCGTCGGCCGCGCAGACGGGTACGTCCCGCTCGGCACCGTCCGCCGGTGCCCAGCGCATGTCCCGTACGGACGGGCCGTGCCGTGGGTCGAAGAAGCACGGCGGTCGACGCTCCGGGAGCGGTTCGCCCGCGCGTTGGGCCTCCAGGGTCGCGAGCGCGAATCGTCCCTCTTCCAGGGCCTCGCTGACCGCGCGGACGTCCGCGGGTCCTCGGGCCGCCGCCATGGCCGACTTCGCCCGCTCGTAGGCGTCGAGGGCCTTCGTCCATTCCTCGCGCATGGCGTCGTCGGAGTCGGCCGCGCCCGGATCGAAGGCCGCCCGATCGAGCGTCTCGCCGTATGCGGTGATGTCCTCGTCGACCACGGGCCGCACCTGCTCCAGCTCCTGCCGCGCCCGCGCCGCCGCGCGGGTTCGGGTCCGCCTGCGGACGAAGAGGACCGCGCCGACGGCGGCGACGATCAGGACCATAACCGTCACGAGGCCGGCCCACGACGAGCCGCCGGTGTCGCGAGTCGATTCCGAGCCCTGGTCCGCGTCGGCCACGGCCCCGTCGACGAAGGCGGTCAGCAGACCCGGTCCATCGCCCTGGTGCGCGGCCAATACGTCGCTCTTGAGCGTGGCGAGCTGCGCTCGCGACATGACCGACGCGTCGGCCGCGGCGTCGAACGTACGGCCCACGGCGACCGCGTACACGCCCGGTCGGCCCACCTGCTCGCGCAGGCCGGACAGTACGGCCCCGGAGGAACCGGCCGTCGCGAGCGGCGAGTCTGCCGGTACCGCGACCACGAAGACCGGCTTGTCGGACGAGCGGATCTTCGCCCGCAGCTCATCGGCGGTGGCCGACGGCAGCACGTCCGCGGCCTCCGGGACGGTGTACACCGGATCGTCGCGCAGCGAGGCGGCGATCGTCCCGATGCCACCGCCGGCCGCCGCGTGGACGGGCGCCGACGCGAAGAACAGGGCCGCCAGCACGAGCATGAGCACAGCCGTCATCGGCGGCAGACACGGGAAACGAAATGTAACTTTCGTCATGTATTCAGGCTACTGCCGCCAGCCGAGATCGCGTGGGAGCACGCACTCGTCGCCTACAGCCGCCGGGACGCTGTCGAGGAAGCCGTCGAAGCGGGCGTCCGGGTCTTCCCCGCGCAGCGTGTGCGGCATGATCCGCCCGTCACGGCGCGCCCACGGGACGACACGGAGCGGCATCACTCCAAGTTCGTGGTGCCCAGCAGTTCGCACTGATCGAAGTTCATGCAGCCGCACTCCAGGCAGTCCGCCACCGCCTGGCGCAGGGCCTGGGTTTGCGCGATGTGCCGGTCGAGTTCGGGCAGTTTGCGCGCGGCCATGTCCCGCCACTGGCGGGTGGCGGACGGCGTGGTGTCGGCGGCGAGCAGCTGTGTGATCTCGGCGAGGGTGAACCCGGCCCGCTGCGCCATCCTGATCAGTGCGACCCGGCGGAGGGCGGTCGCCGGCCATACCCGGCGTCCACCTTCGCGGCGCGCACCGGGCAGCAGGCCGCGCTCCTCCCAGTAGCGCAGTGCCGAGGCCCGCACGCGGGCCTTGTCCGCGAGCTCACCGATGGGCAGATAGCGCATGCCCGCCCCCTCCTCGGTCCGACCTTGACTTCAAGCGCGCGTGAAGGGCGACTGTGGCGTGCATGTTCTCAGCATGCCCGGGACGCTCGGTGCCCGGCCCCTACCGCGCGCTGTTCGCCGACCCGACGTTTCGGCGGCTGATGCCGGTCTTCGCGTTGTCCGACCTGGGCGACGGCATGACCGTCGTCGCCGTCGCGTGGCTGGCGTTCGCGCTGGGGCCGGAGGGCGGCCAAGGCGCGTTGGCCGGGATCGCGGTCGCCGCGTACGTGCTGCCCGGCGCCCTGGGCGCGCTGGTCCTCGGCCGGTGGATGCGACGACTTCCGGCGCAGCGGCTGCTGGTCACCGATTCCGCGTTGCGGGCCGCTCTGTTGGGGGCTGTTCCACTCGCGCACGCGACCGGGGTGCTCACCCCCGCCGTCTACGTCGGGTTGTTGGGTGCCTCGTCGCTGCTCCATGCCTGGGGCAGGGCCGGCAAGCACGCCCTGTTCGCCCCTCTGCTTGCCGACGACCAGCGTCTGGCGGCCCACAGCGTGCTCAGCACCAGTCTGTGGGGCGCGACCATCGCGGGTCCCGCCCTCGCGGGCGTGTTCGCGGGAGTGATGTCCC
This sequence comes from Embleya sp. NBC_00896, assembly GCF_045207785.1. NCBI lineage: Bacteria > Bacillati > Actinomycetota > Actinomycetes > Kitasatosporales > Streptomycetaceae > Embleya > Embleya sp. NBC_00896. Next base: position 2,257,606 of record NZ_CP108777.1, on the reverse strand, counting down.
CGGCATGGATCATCGGCCTGGACGCCGCCACGTTCGCCGTACTCGCCCTGCAGGCCGGCCGCACCGAACTGCCGCCGTCTGCGGCCGCGCCACCGGGGACCGGCGGCACCCGGCACGGGCTCGGCATCCTGCGCCGGCAGCCGGAACTCCTCGGCCTGCTCGTGGTGACCTGGGTGTTCAACTTCGCCTTCGGCCCCGTCGAGGTCGCCCTGCCCCTGTTCGTCTCCGGCGACCTCCAGGCCGGCCCGGGGCTGCTCGGTGCCTACTGGGCCGCCTTCGGAAGCGGAGCCGTCATCGGCGCTCTCGCGTTGGGCGCGGCCGGGCGGCTCCCCCTGTGGCCGACCATGCTCGCCATCATCGCGGGCCACGGCATCGGCATGCTCCCCTTCGCGATCACCCACAGCGCGCTGCCTTCCCTGATCGGCTTCGCCTTCGCCGGACTCGTCTACGGTCCCTTCTCCGCGCTCTCCTTCACCCTCCTCCAAAACCGCGCACCCGCCGACTCGCTCACCACGGTCCTGGCGGCACGCAGCGCCATACTCCTCACGGCCTCCCCTCTCGGTGCGGCTCTCGGCGGCCTCTTCCTCGACCGGACCGGCGCCCCCGTCATGCTCGTCGGCTGCGGCGCCCTGATGATCCTCATCGTCCCCGCCGGCGCCGCCGCACAGAAATTCCACGGAGTCCGTCGGCGACGACACCGGCCCTCGCCCGCCCGGGCCGAGCGAGCGAGCCGGGCCGCCTGAGCCCGGGTCGCCCGGCTGTCCTACGGCCGGGCCCGCGCGTTGGCAGGAAGCCCTCAAGAGCGGGGTCAGTCCCACCGGAAGGCCCATTGATGGGAGCGCACCTGTCCTCGGCGATGGTCGCCGCCCGGTCGCCAACTCGCCGCCGCGATTACTCTCGCCGCCGCGATTACTTCGGCCCTCCTGCGTTGTCAGCACCAGTGACAGCGAACTTCTGGAGGACCCTCGTGGGCAGCAAGGAACGAACGACCGTCGAGCAGCGCTGGGTGCTGGGCCTGACCGCGGTCGGCTCGGTGGTGGTGGCGCTCGACGCCCTGGTGGTCGCGGCGGCGCTGACCACCATCAGGCAGGACCTCGGCGCCTCGATCGAACAGTTGGAATGGACGGTGAACGCGTACAGCCTCAGCTTCGCGATGCTGTTGATGACCGCGGCTGCGATCGGTGACCGATGGGGCCGGCGCCGGACGTTCGCGGCCGGCCTCGCCCTCTTCTCCGTCGCCTCCGTCGCCTGCGCGCTGGCGACCTCGGTGCCGTGGCTGATCGCCGCCCGCACCTTCCAGGGCGTCGGCGCCGCCGTCGTGATGCCGCTCGCGATGGGCCTGCTCGGCGCCGCCTTCCCACCCGAACGCCGCGGCTGGGCAATCGGCATCTTCAGCGGTCTGACCGGCCTGGCCGTGCTGAGCGGCCCGATGCTCGGCGGCGCCGTGACGGAGGGCCTGGCCTGGCAGTGGATCTTCTGGATCAACGTGCCGGTCGGAGCCATTGCCATCCCGCTCGTGCTCCGCAAGATCCCCGAGAGCCGGGGAGCGGCTCGCCGGGTGGACCTCCGCGGCGCCGCCCTGATCTCCCTGGCCGTCCTCGGCATCGTCTGGGGTGTGGTCCGCGGCGAGGCGACGGGCTGGGCCGGCCTCGAGGTGATCGGCTCGTTCGTTCTCGGAGCCCTGCTGTTGTCGGCGTTCCTGGCCTGGGAACGTCGCGCCCCGCAGCCGATGGTGCCACTGTCCTACTTCCGTTCGAGGGCGTTCTCGGCCGGTAACGCGGCCGGCTTCTTCCTCACCGCCGCCCTCTTCGGCGCGGTGTTCTTCCTCGCCCAGTACATGCAGGCCGTTTTCGGCTCCGGCCCGATGAAGGCCGGGCTGCAGCTTCTGCCCTGGACCGCCACACTCTTCCTGGTGGCGCCGATATCCGGCCGCCTGGTGGACAAGATCGGCGAACGCCCGCTCGTCGTAACGGGACTGGGTCTGCAGGCGGCCGGCATGTTCTGGATCAGCCGGGTCGCCTACGGCTCGGTCGAGTACTCCGAGCTGGTGCTGCCCCTGATCGTGGCCGGCTGCGGCGTGTCCATGGCGATGCCCGCGACGCAGAGCGCCAGTGTCGGAGCACTGCCACGCGAGGCCGTCGGAATCGCCTCCGGCATCTACACCATGATGCGGCAGCTCGGTGGAGTCGTCGGAGTCGCCGTCCTGGCCGCGGTGTTCGCCGCGGCCGGAGGCTACGAATCCCCCACTACGGGATTCACCCGGGTCTTGGCCGGCTGTGGCGTACTGTCGTTGCTCGGAGCATTTGCCGGACTCGGGATCGCCGTACGGCGCAGTCCCACCCCCGGGGCTCCGGTTGCCCGGCGGGAGCCGGTCGGGGAGTCGGCATGAACCTTGAGGACGAATTCGCGCAGTACCGGGGCGACCTGGTCGCGCACTGCTATCGGATGCTCGGCTCGCTGCACGACGCGGAGGACGCCGTACAGGAGACGTACCTGCGTGCGTGGCGGGGGTTCGCGGGGTTCGAGCAGCGTTCGTCGGTCAAGACCTGGCTCTACCGGATCGCCACTCGGATCTGCCTGAACGCGTTGCGGCACAGCAGCCGCCGGATGGTGCCGTCGGCGCTGGGTGCTCCTGGCACCGATCCTGACGACCTGGAGGCGCCGGCGCTGGAGGCGCCCTGGCTGGAGCCGTTCCCGGACCTCCTGCTGAGCGCCGACCCGGCTCAGGTCGTGGGCACTCGCCAGAGCCTCAGGCTGGCGATGGTGGCCGCACTACAGCACCTGCCACCCCGCCAGCGCGCGGTACTGATTCTCCGGGACGTTCTTGCGTGGCAGGCGTCGGAGGCCGCGAATCTACTCGAAACGACGACGGCGGCGGTGAACAGTTCGCTCCAGCGGGCGCGTGCGGAGCTCGTCAGGCTCGCGCCGGCCGAAGAGCAGTTCAGCGAACCGGACGAACCCGAACGCCGCGCGCTGCTTGACCAGTACGCCAATGCCTTCGAGAAGACCGATCTGGTCGCCCTGAAAGGGCTGCTGACTCAGGACACCCGCTGGGAAATGCCGCCGATTCCTACCTGGTTCGACGGTCGCGAGGACGTAATGCGTCTGCTCACGGCGAAGCTGCGGCCAGGGGAGGGACAGCGGATCATGGTGGAGACGTCGGCGAACGGGCAGCCCGCGTTCGCGGTGTACATCCGCGGACGAGACGGCGCCTTCCACGCGCACGCGCTGCAGGTGCCGACACTGACCAAGGCCGGCGTCTCCGCGGTGCTGGCGTTCCACCGGGCCGACCTGTTCCCCCTCTTCGGTCTGCCGATCGACCGGTATCCACAGAGATGAAGGCGCGGCCGGCCCGGGCGAGCCGGGGGCCGGTTGATCTTCGACCACCTCCACCGGTCCGGCCTGCTGACCTAGCCCGGAGGCGGTGACCGACGCATCGGCCGGCGCGCGTCGGCCGGGCGCGCGGCGATCGTCAGGCGTCTGTGTCCTGGGGGTCGTTCAGCCACTCCTCCACCGTCTTGCCCCGTCGCCAGTAGCCGGCCGCGTGCAAGGTGTGCTTGTTCAGGCCGCGTTCGTTGCACAGGTATCGGCGGATGGTGCGCACGGTGAGTGCCTCGCCGGCGACCCAGGCGTGCACGGTCCCATCCGGCCACGGGAACTCGCAGACTGCGTCGGCCAGTTGGTCGTCGTCGGCGTCGACCGCCGTGTCACGGTGCAGCCACTGGATCCGCACGTCGGTGTCCGGCGCCGCGGCGAGGGGCTGCTCCTCGAACCGGTCGGCGACCTCGATGAAGACGTGCGCGCACGTACCGGGGGCCAGGCGTTCGAGGATCGAGGCCACGGCCGGCAGCGCCGTCTCGTCCCCGGCGATCAACAACAGGTCGGCGTCGGCGGGCGGAAGCGAACCGGCCGCCGGCCCGGCTATGCCGAGTACGTCACCGGGTCGGGCGTCACGTGCCCACTCCACGGCTCGGCCGTCGCCGTGGATCACGAAGTCGATGTCGAGTTCGGGCCCGGCCGGGTCGAAGCGCCGCACGGTGTAGTTCCGCGCGTGCGGCGGCGTGGCGTCGTCGGGATAGACCAGGCCCTCCGGGCCGAATTCGGGCAGCACCGGTATCCGCTCACCCTGCGCCGGAAAGAACAGTTTGACCCGTTCGTCGGCCTGCCTGCCTCCGTCGAACGTGCGCAACTCGTCGCCGCCGAGGGTCAGTCGCAGCATCCTCGGGGTCACCTCGACCGATCGCACCACCGTGGCCAGACAGGTACGGATCGGCGATCGCCCGGTGCGGCTGCGGGTGGCCTTGTCGTCTCGCGCCATGGGTTGCCCCTTCGTCGTTGCGGACTCGATTGCTCGGTTCGTCGTGTCGGGCTCGGTCGCCCGGGTGCCGGGTTGCCCGGCGTACGGGCCGGATCGCTCGGTGTGGGCCGGCCGTGGGTGGCCGAACCCCGGCGCGCCGGCCGCGGGTTCGGGTCGGGCGCGCCCGGGCCGGCCCGTCGAGCGCGTTGTGTATGCGGCGCTCGACGGAACGAGCCCACAACCAGGCGCACTGGGCAAGGCATTCAGGTATGCCTTACCTTACTGGGGTGTCTCTCCGGGTCGATTCCCCCGCTGCTCCGTCCGTCGTCGCCGCGTCCGACGCCCGGGCCGCGCCCGGCCGTTCGTCACGGATCGGGCTGCTCGTGATCCTGACCGTGCTGTTGCTCGGCGCGCTGTTCGCGTCCCTGGCGATCGGCGCGCGCAACGTCGCGCCGAGCGAGGTGTTCGCCATGCTCGGCGGCGAACGCGATGGTGACGCCGGACTGATTCGCGATCTGCGGGTCCCGCGCACACTCCTCGGGCTGTTGGTCGGCGTCGCGCTCGGTGTGGCCGGTTCGGTCGCCCAGGACGTGACCCGCAACCCGTTGGCCGACCCCGGCCTGATCGGGGTCAGCGCGGGTGCGGCCTTCGCGGTCGCGGCGAGCGTGGGGCTGCTCGGACTGACCGGAACGCACAGCTACCTGTGGTTCGCCTTCGTGGGCGCGGCGATCGCCGGCGCGATCGCCTACCTGGTGGGCGGAGCCGGCGTGGGCGGCGCGACGCCCGCCAAGCTCGCGCTCGCGGGGGCCGCGGTCAGCGCGCTGCTGGAGGCGGGTACCAGCGCCCTCGTGCTGACCGACCCCGACTCGCTGAACCGGTACCGGTCCTGGGCGGTCGGTTCGCTCGCCGGCCGAGACAGCGAAACCATGCTGTTCCTTCTGCCGTTCGTCGTGGTCGGAGTCTGCCTCGCCCTCGGCTTGACCGGTCGGCTCAACGCGTTGGCCCTGGGCGACGAACTCGCCACCACGCTGGGCACGCGGGCGGGCAGTACCCGGGCCCTGGGTGCGCTCGTGGTCGTCCTGCTGACCGGCACCGCGGTCGCCGCCGCGGGGCCGATCGTGTTCGTCGGCCTCGTGGTCCCGCACGTGCTGCGGGCCTTCACCGGGCCCGACGCCCGCTGGTTGGTGCCGTGTTCGGGGCTGGCCGGCGCGGTGCTGTTGTTGGTCGCCGACGTGGTCGGGCGGGTGATCGCGCGGCCCACGGAGGTGGAGGTCGGCGTGGTCACCGCCTTCCTCGGGGCGCCCTTCCTCATCTATCTGGTCAGGCGCGGAAGGATCGGGGAGCACGCCGGATGAAGACTGCCGATCACGCACCGCGCGTCGTGCGGTGGGAGCGCGGGCCCCTCGGGATCGCCGTCCGCCCGCGCACGCTCGTGGCCGCCGTCGGCCTGGTGGCGGTGGTCTTCGGCGGCCTGATCGCGTCGCTGGCGTTGGGCGACTACCCGCTCTCGTGGAGCGACGTGGTCACCGGCCTGTTCGGGGCGGGGCCGGCCGACGCCGAGTTGGTCGTACACGAACTCCGGCTCCCTCGCGCACTGGTGGGGGCGCTGGTCGGGCTCGCCCTCGGGATGGCCGGGGCGGTCTTCCAGGCCGTGACCCGCAATCCGCTCGCCGGGCCGGACCTGATCGGGATCACGGCCGGCGCCGGGGCCGGTGCGGTGCTGGCCATCCTGCTGGGCGGCGTGAGCACCACGCGGTCCACGACCTACGGCGCGGTCCCCTTCGGTGCCTTGATCGGCGCGCTGGCGACGGCCGCGGCCATCTATCTGTTGGCGTTTCGCCGCGGCACCATCTCCGGATACGGCTTCGTGCTCGTGGGAATCGCGGTGAACGGCATGCTGGCGGCGTTCACCCGCTGGATGCTGGCGCGCGTCGACGTCGACGCCGCGACTCGGGCCACCGCGTGGCTGACCGGCAGCCTGGACGGACGCGAGTACACCCATGTGCGCTGGCTGGGCTACGCGCTCATCGTGCTGGTGCCGTCGACGATCGCGCTCGCGCGGCCGTATCGGATGCTCCAGTTCGACGACGACACCGCCGCGAGTCTGGGTATGCCGGTCACCCGCTCACGGATCGCCCTGCTCGTGTTGGCGACGGCGCTGACGGCGGTGGCGACCGCGTGCGCGGGGCCGGTGGTCTTCGTCGCGCTCGCCGCCCCGCAGATCGCCCGCCGACTGGCCGGCACCCCCGGGCTGCCCATGGTCGTGAGCGGCCTCGTCGGCGCGGCCCTGGTGGTCTTGGCGGACGTGGTCGCCCGGACCGCGTTTCCCGCCGAACTCCCCGTCGGTATCGTCACCGGCGCCGTCGGGGCGCCGTACCTGCTGTGGTTGCTCGCCTGGAACAACCGGGCCGGAAAGGGAGGCTGACGTGGGTTCCGCGACGGAGCAGACGAAGGACACGAAGGACACGAAGCAGACGGGACACCCGGAAGACACAGACCAGACCGCGCAGGCGGAACAGGCGGGACAAGCGGAGCGGAGCGAGCAGGCCGAGCAGACGGACCAGGCGGACCGGACCGAGCAGGCGGAGCGCACGAGGCAACCGAGCGAGTCGGCGGCGCGGGACGGAGCGACAGGGCTCCGGGCGACGGAGGCCGGGTCCGTGTCGACCCTGCCGAACGCACCCGCCGTGGCCCCGAAGCCCGCTCCCGGGATGACCGCCGAGAAGATCACCCTCGGCTATGGCGAGCGAGTGGTCGCCAGGGATCTGGATCTCGACATCCCCGCCGGCCGGGTGACCGCCCTGGTCGGGCCCAACGCGTGCGGGAAGTCGACCGCGCTGCGCGCGCTCGCCCGGTTGTTGAAACCGCGGCAGGGCGCCGTCCTGCTCGACGGCGAGAGCGTTGCCGGCCTGTCCGGGCGGGACTTCGCGCAACGGCTCGCGCTGCTGCCGCAGTCCCCGACCGCTCCCGAGGGGATCACCGTGCGCGATCTGGTCGCGCGTGGTCGTACTCCCTACCAGCGGTGGTGGCGGCAGTGGTCCTCGTCCGACGACGCCGTGGTGGACGCCGCGCTGGCGGCCACCGGCGTGGAGGCGCTGGCCGGACGAGGCATCGACGAACTCTCCGGCGGGCAGCGCCAACGGGTGTGGATCGCGATGGCGCTGGCTCAGGACACCCCGGTGTTGCTGCTCGACGAGCCGACCACCTACCTCGATCTGGCCTATCAGGTCGACGTGTTGGAGCTGGTGGCGGAGCTGGGGCGAGCCGAGGGCCGGACCGTGGTGATGGTCATCCACGAGCTCAACCACGCGTGCCGGTACGCCGATCACCTGATCGCGATGCGCGACGGTCGGGTGGTCGCGGCCGGGTCACCCGCCGAGGTGGTCACGCCGGAACTGGTACGGGAGGTATTCGACCTGCGCGCGGCGGTGATCGAGTGTCCCATCGCGGGCACGCCTCTGGTGATCCCGGTCGGCGGCCGTCGCTAGGGCCTGTCTTCAATCCCACGCCGAGCACCGCGACGCCCGGTACCGCACCTCGCCGCCCCGGTGAACCGCCCGAATAGAACCACTATGCGAGCGCTTCCCCGGCACGCCGATGCACGGCACCGGACGCCGCGGAGCCCGACGCGGGATTGAAGACAGGCCCTGGGTGCGAGCCCCCTTCGCGCCGCGCGAGATCCCCGGCGGCGCGAAGGGCGCGCATCGGTCAGTGCGCCGGCACCAGATACGTGGCCACCGAGCGCAGCTTCTCGCAGGTCTCCTCGAACTCGCGTCCGGGCTCGGACTGTTCCACGATGCCGGCCCCGGCTTGCAGCCACGTCCTGCCGTCGCGCCGGAACAGCGTGCGCAGCACCAGCGCCGCGTCCAGCGCTCCGTCGTGGTCCATGGTCAACACCGCGCCGCTGTAGAGCCCGCGCGGCGTGGCCTCGTGCCGCCGAATGGCGCGGTACGCCGCCGGCTTGGGCACACCCGACGCGGTGACCGCCGGGAACAGCGCCGCGAACGCGTCCCACGACCCGACGCCGGGCGCGAGCCGACCCACGAGCGAGGACGCCAGGTGCTGCACGCTGCCGCGTGGCTTGACCGACATGTAGTCGGTGACCATCACCGTGCCCGGGTCGCACAACGGCACCAGTTCGTCGTAGGCGACCTTGACCGAGATGGCGTGCTCGTAGATCTCCTTCGCGTCGCTGAGCAGGTCCTCGCGCCGGCGCAGGTCCGCCGCGGCCCCGCCGCCGAGTGCGCGGGTGCCGGCGAGTGGTTGGGTGCCGACGTTGCGATCGGCGTCCACGGACACCACGATCTCGGGGCTGAAGCCCGCCGCGCACACGCCGCCCAGGTCGAGCAGGAACGAGCGGGTGGGCGTGTTGCCCCGCCGGCCGGCGAGGTAGGTGCCGACCATGTCCACCGGTGTCGGCACCTCGACCGTCCGGGACAGGATGACCTTCCGCAGGACCCGCGCGCGGATCTCGTCCACCGCCGAGCCGACCGCCGAGCGATACTCGTCCGCGCCGGTGGCCGCGACGTCGAAGGCCACCGGATCCTTGCGCGGCGCCGGTCGATGCTCGGTCAACAGCGCGACGACAAACGCGAGTTCCTCGGCGTCGACGGCCCGGACGCGCGCCAGGCCCGTGCTCATGCGTATCTCGACGCGGGGCACGAACAGGTGCAACAACGGTTCTTCACCGACCAGTTCCGGCATCCCCGCCTGGAGGTAGGCGAATTCGAACCCGGCCCACCCGTAGGCGCGCCACCCCGACACCGGGGCTTGGCGCAGGAATTCGTCGACCACCGGCAGGGGCGACCCGATCCACGACCGGACGCTCTCGTCGCCGCCGCCGCGACAGCGGACCTCGCGCTTGGTCACCATGATCTCGACGAGCGCGCCCAGACCCACGCACCACTCGTCGTTCCGCTCGTAGACCACGTGCGCACGACCGCCCACGATGCTCGACGAGGCCTCGGCCAATGCTGCGGCAAGGTCCAAGGGATCCTCGGACAAAGGGAGTTCACGTTCGACGTAGTCGGACACGGCAGCCTCCGCGATTCGGCCCACTGACAGGTTAGGGCAGGCTAACCTATTAATCTCCAACCCTGTTCACATCGATCGAAGTTAGGTTAGCCTCCCCTACTGAAAGGCCATAGTGCTCAGTGTGCCCTTCGAGGCCACCAACCAGAAGGGACACGCGCGTTGACCTCCTCTCGGCACGACGGAATACCCATCCACGACCTCATCGGGGTCGGATTCGGGCCTTCGAACCTGGCGCTCGCCGTCGCGATCGAGGAACACAACGCGCTCGCCGGCTCGGACCGCCGGGTGGACGCCCTGTTCCTGGAGAAACAGCCGACGTTCGGCTGGCACCGGGGCATGCTCGTCGACGGCGCGACGATGCAGGTCTCGTTCCTCAAGGACCTGGCCACGATGCGCAATCCGACCAGCAGCTTCAGCTTCGTCGCCTATCTGCACTCGATCGGCCGGCTCGTCGATTTCGTGAACCACAAGGTGTTCTTCCCGCTCAGGGCGGAGTTCCACGGCTACCTCGAATGGGCCGCCGCGCGCGTCGCCGACCAGGTCCGCTACGGCGCCGAAGTCCTGGCGATCGAGCCTGTTCTCACGGACGGTCGGATCACCGCGTTCGACGTCGTCGTGGCGGGCGACCCCGTCGTACACCGCGCCCGCAACGTGGTGCTCGCCCCGGGCCTGACACCGCACCTGCCCGACGGAGTCGATCTCTCCGCCCGGGTATGGCACAACTCCCGACTCGTGCCCAACGTCGCCGGCACCGACCCGGCGAGCGTGCGCACCGCGGTGGTCGTCGGCGCCGGACAGAGCGCCGCCGAGACCGCCGACTACCTCTACCGACGCTTCCCCGACGCGGACGTGCACGCGGTCTTCGGCCGTTACGGCTATTCCCCCGCCGACGACAGTCCGTTCGCCAACCGGATCTTCGATCCCGAGGCCGTCGACCACTACTTCGAGGCGCCCGAGCACGTCAAGAGGCGACTGACGGAGTATCACCGCAACACGAACTACTCGGTCGTGGACGGCGATCTGATCGCGGAGCTGTACCGGCGCGTGTACGAGGAGCGGGTCCAGGGCCGACAGCGTCTGCATATTCGCCACGCGACCCGGGTCGTGGAACTGCGCGACGACCCCGAAGCAGCCCACGTGGACGTCGAGTTCCTGCCCACCGGCAAGATCGAGACCCTGCGCGCCGACGTCGTCGTATACGCGACGGGATACCGTCCCGGCGACGGCCTCGCGCTCTTCGGCGACACCGCCGACGCCTGCGCGCGCGACGAGTACGGACGCCCCCGCCTCGGCCGCGACTACCGCGTGCTCACCGAACCCCCGCTCAGCGCCGGGATCTACCTCCAGGGCGGCACCGAGCACACCCACGGCATCGGCTCCACGCTGCTGTCCAACATCGCGGTCCGCGCCGGCGAGATCCTCGCCTCGATCCAGGACCACTCGGGCACGGACCCCACCGCCGAGAGCGATCCCGGGACCGGGACGGTGGCGGCGGCGACGGCAACGGCAACGTCGGCACTCGGCCTGGTCCCCTCCTCCCGGCAGGGTTGATCGGTGCGCTTGGGGGACATCGCGGTAGACGTCACACCGCTGCGCGCGAGCCGCGAGTTCCGGCTGCTGTTCACCGCGACCGCGCTGTCCATGCTCGGGACCGCGTTGACCTCGGTCGCCGCGAGCATCCAGGTCTACGACCTGGGCGACTCCTCGCTGCACGTGGGGTTGGTCAACCTCGTGATCGGTGTCAGCCTGTGTGTGGGCCTGCTGGCCGGCGGCGTCCTGGCCGACCGCACCGACCGGCGCCGGCTGATCCTCTCCACCCGCGCCGGCTCCGCCGTCGTGGTGCTCGCCTTGGCCGGCAACGCGCTCGTGCCCGAGCCGCAACTGTGGTTCGTGTACCTCGCGGCCGTCGCGGCGGGCGTTGCCGGTGGCCTGGGCGCCCCCGCGCTGATGGCCGTGACGCCCGCTCTCGCCGGGCGCGAACACCTGGCCGCCGCCGGGGCGTTGCTCACCCTGACCACCCAGTTCGGCGCGATGGTGGGCCCCAGCCTGGCGGGCCTGATCGCCGCCGGTCCGGGAGTCGCGGTGTGCTACCTGGTCGACGCGGCCGGATTCGTGGTGGGCGCGGCCCTGCTGTGGCGGCTGCCGCCGCTGCGTGCCGCGCCCGACGAGGACGACGACGCCGATCACACGGCCGCGCAGCACCCGGTACGGGCCATCCTGGACGGCCTGCGGCACGTACGCGCGAACCGGGTCATCCGCGGGCTCATGCTCGTCGACCTGGCGGCCGTCGTGCTGGCGATGCCGTACGCGCTGTTCCCCGAGATGGGCCACGAGGTGTTCGACGGCGGTCCCACCGCGGTCGGCCTGCTCTACACCGCCCCCGCCGTGGGCGCCTTCCTGGGCGCGCTGGCGAGCGGCTGGATCGGGCGGGTGCGACGGCCCGGGGTGGCTCTGATCGTGGTGGCCGCCCTGTGGGGCGCGGCGATCGCCGCGTTCGGGCTGACCCGGCACCTGTGGCTCGGCCTGCTCGTCCTGGCCGTCGCGGGCGGCGCCGACACGATCTCCGAGATCCTGCGCCGCGCCCTCCTCCAGCAGTACACGCCCGACCGGCTCCAGGGCCGCGTGGGCAGCCTGTGGCTGGCCCAGGCCACCGCGGGCCCGGCCACCGGCAACGCGCTGTCCGGCGGCGTCGCACGCCTGATCGGTCCCGGCGCCACCCTCGTGGCGGGCGGCGTGGCGTGTGTCGCCGCGGTCATCGCGGTCGCCACAACGCTGCCCGCACTGCGCGCCGCCGGACCGACCTCGGAACCGACTGCGGAACCGACCGCGGAATCAACATCGGACCCGACCTCGAAACCGACCGCGGACCCGATCTCCCCACCGACCGCGGACGCGGCCCCGGTACCGGCCGCCCCGGCCCTCGCCGACCACGAACCCGCCGCCGGCTCCCCCGGCGGCACGCCGCCGACGAACACCACGACCGCGAAAGGCTGACCCGCCGTGACGAACCCGTTCGACGACGACTCCGGCACGTTCCTGGCCCTGCTCAACGACGAGGGCCAGTACTCGCTGTGGCCCGCGTTCCTGGACGTGCCCGCCGGTTGGCGCACCGAGCACGGGCCCGCCTCGCGGGCGCGGTGCCTGGAACACATCGAGACCCACTGGACCGACATGCGACCACGCTCCCTCGTGGCCGCCACCGAGAAGTGAGCGGAGAGCACCGGTGCTGCGCACGTTGCTGAGTGGCAAGATCCATCGGGCCCGGGTGACCCAGGCCGACCTGCACTACGTCGGATCGCTGACGGTCGACGAGGACCTGCTCGACGCGGCCGGCATCACCGAGGGCGAGGTGGTCCAGGTGGTCGACATCGACACCGGGGCGCGCCTGACCACGTACGCGATCCCCGGCCCTCGGGGCAGCGGGGTGATCGGCGCCAACGGGGCCGCCGCGCGGCTGATCCATCCGGGAGACCTGGTCATCGTGATGGCGTTCGCGCTCCTGAACGAGGCCGAACTGGCCGAGCACCGACCACGCGTGGTGCACGTCGACGCGGACAACCGGATCGTGGCGCTCGGCAGTGACCCGGCCGAGCCGGTCCCCGGCATGCCGGGGCAGATCGCCGGCACCACGGTCGCCGCACTCTGACGCCGGTCGAGCGGCCCGGGCCCGACGACGAGGCCCCCGACTCCCGCCGATCGGGCGGGAGTCGGGGGCCTTCAAGCGTTGCGGCGAGCGCCGGCGATCAGCCCTTCGCGGCCTTCGCGGCCACGTCGACGCGCGGCATGATCTTGTCGATCACGTACTCCACCGCCAGCGGGGTGGGCGCCCTCAGCGCCCAGAAGTCGTTGGAGTCCAGCGGGACATACGAACCACGCTTGACCACGTTCAGTTTCGCGAACTGCGGGTTGCCCTCGATCGCCTTCTTCAGCGCGTCGTCCCCGTTGTAGTTGCCGAGCAGCACACCCACTTCGAGCACGTCCAGCCGTTCCATGCTCAGTTCGGCCGCGAATCCGGCCCCGGGCAGGTTGGCGAGGGTGTCCGGGAAGGTCATCCCGAACCCGGCGAGCAGTTTCACCGAGGTGTCGGACCTGTCCTTGAGCACCGCGACCGTGCCCGCGTTCTGCGCGTTGGTGAGCGCGAAGGACTTGCCGGCGATCGCCGGATACTGCTTGGCGACGCCGCCGACCTTGGCCTCCAGGTCGGCCACCAGCTTCTCGGCCTCGGTGGACTTGCCCAGTGCCTTGCCGACCTGCCGGGTCACCTGCTGCCAGCTGTCCTGCGAGGGGCCGGTCTCGAACGCCGTGGTCGGCGCGATCTTGCTGAGCTTGTCGTACTCCTGCTCGACCCAGTAGTCGGTGTTCGCCAGGATCAGGTCGGGCTTGAGCGCGAGCACCTTCTCCAGCGGGGCGCCGTTCTCGCCCATCGTGATGATCTGCGGCTTGTCACCGCCCAACTTGGCCTTGGCCCACGGAGCCACCCCGTCCGGCGGGGTCGTCTCGACCATGCCGGCGAGCTTGGTCGCCAGCGCGAGCGCGGCGTCCTGATCGCCCTCGCCCAGCGCAACGATGCGCTTCGGCGCCTGCTTGATCGTGGTGGTGCCCAGCTTGTGCGTGATCGTGATCGGGTAGGTCGGCGCGGCTGCGCCGCCCGTCCCGGGGGAGCCCGCGACCGGAGCGCCCGGAACGGACGGGCCGGCGGACGAGTTCTTCTCGTCGTCATCGTCGCCGCAGGCCGCGAGACCGAACACGAGTGCCACCGCGATCCCGGTCGCGGCTATGCGACCGGGGCCGGTGTGACGGGCGGCGTTGCGGCGGACGAAGGCCGGCGCTGCGATTCTTCGCATGATGTTCAGTGCCTCTCTCGGTGTGTCGCGTCCGACCGTCGGCGTACGTGCGGGCCCCACTGGTCCACCGCGGCCGAGGTCAGCAGATCGTCGTGCGCGTGGTCGACGACGTACTCGTCGACCACGCCGAAAACATGGGCCGCCCAGGCTTCCCGGCCGGTCCGCCGGACGTTCTCGCGCGCCGCGACGCACAGCACGTCGCCGCGGAATGCCTCGTAGGTGTCGGCGGGCGAGAGGTGTTCGTGCGCGACCCGAGTCCTCAGCAGGGCCGCCACGACCTCCTCGCCCAGCGCGGTGGACAGGTCCACCTCGGCCGGGGTCGCCCGCGACAGATGCGCCCGCGCGGCCTCCTCGTCGAACCCGTCGCCAGGACCCGTTCCGTCGGCAGGCGTTCGGGGCACGGGCGGCTCGGCGTCGACGAGCACCAGCAGATCCACCCGGTCGCCCGCGCGTTGCAACTCGGTGGCCAGCGCGTAGGCGAGTTCGCCGCCGAAGGACCAGCCGAGGAGGTGGTACGGGCCCTGCGGTTGGAGCGTGCGAATGTTGCGCAGGTGCTCCGCGACCACGTCCTCGAAGCGGGTCGGCGCGGCGGCACCCGACAACATCGCGGCCTGGAGTCCGTATACCGGACGATCGGCCGCCACGTGCGAGAGCAGCGTCGTGTACGGCCAGGCGAACCCGAATCCCGCGTGCACACAGAACAGCGGCGGGAGTTCACCGTCGGAACGCAGCGCGAGCAGGGGTGCGGTCAGGTCGTCCGTGTCGGTGCTCCCGCGTAGCCGATCCGCCAGGTCGGCGACCGTCGGCGCGGTCAGCACCAGCGCCACGGTGACCGTGTCGGGGTCGGGCACGATGTCGGCGGCGCGGATCGCGCCGACAAGTCGAACGGCAAGCAGCGAATGCCCGCCGAGGGTGAAGAAGTTGTCGTCGATCCCCACCCGGGGAAGATCCAGGGTGTCGGCGAAGACCCGGCACAACACGGCCTCGACCGTGTCCCGAGGCCCTCGGGCGGTGACCGCGGCCGCGAAGTCCGGTTCGGGCAGGGCAGCCCGATCCAGTTTTCCGTTGACGGTCAGCGGCAGGACGTCCAGCGGCACGAACGCGCTCGGGACCATGTAGTCGGGCAGCCGCGAGGCCGACCACGTGCGCAGCGCGTGCGGATCGGCTCCGCCGACCACGTAGGCGGTCAACCGGGTCCCGTCCGCGCTCGGCACGACCGCGGACCGCAGCACGTCGGGATGCGCGTCCAACACGCTTTGGATCTCGGCGGGTTCGATCCGGTGGCCGCGGATCTTGATCTGGTCGTCGGTGCGGCCGAGGTAGTCGATGATGCCGTCGGGGCGGCGCCGGGCGAGGTCGCCGGTGCGGTAGAGCCGACTGCCGGGCGGCCCGAACGGGTTCGCCACGAACCGCGCGGCGGTGGGACCGGGGCTGTCCAGGTAGCCGCGGGCGAGGCCGATGCCCGTGACGTACAACTCGCCGGGTACGCCTACCGGTACCGGTTGCAGGTTGGCGTCGAGGATGTGCGTGGCGGTGTTGAGGATCGGCCACCCGATCGCCGGGGTCGCGCTGTCCTCGGTGCCGGCGCCGAGCGTGTTGATCGTGTACTCGGTCGGCCCGTACAGGTTGTAGCCCAGCACCGCGTCGGTGTCGCGCAACCGGTTCCACACCGCGTCCGACACCGCCTCGCCGCCGAGCAGCACCAGGCACGGTCGATGCCGGCCCCGCGCCGGGTCACCGTCGAGCAGGCCCAGATCGAGGAGGTGTTGGGCGTAGGTGGGGGTGACGTTGACGACGTCGATCCGGTGCCGGTCCACGTACCGCGTCAGCGCGTGCGCGTCACGCCGCAACTCCTCGTTGCACACGTGCACTTCGTGCCCCTCGACCAACCACAGAAGCTCCTCCCACGACATGTCGAACGCGAACGACACCGTATGCGCCACCCGCAACCGCCGACCCACCGCCGCCACCACCGGATCGAAGATCTCCCGACGATGATTGACCTGCATATTCGTCAAACCCCGATACGGAGTCACCACACCCTTGGGCCGCCCCGTCGAACCCGACGTATAGATCACATACGCCGGATGCTCCAACCGCGACCCGTCCCCACGCACGAAATCCGGACGCTCCACATCCGACAGATCCGCCCCCGACAACCCCGCCAACTCCGCGCGAACCAAGGGGTCATCGAGGTCGACGGTGTGCTCTCCCACGATGTCGCCGGCGGTCAGCACACATACCGGTCGGGCCTCGCCGACCATCCAGGCGATCCGCTCGCGCGGCAGATCGCGCTCCAGGGGCAGGTAGGCCGCGCCGGTCTTGAGCACCGCGAACAACGCCGCCACCATGTCGGCGGACCGCGGCAACGCCAGACCCACCACCCGCTCCGGACCCGCACCCCGCGCCCGCAACAACCGCGCGATCCGATTCGACCGCTCGTTCAACTCCCGATACGACCACACCAACGGCAACACACCATCCGGATCCTGCACCACCGCCACCACATCCGGAACCAGCCCCGCACGCTCCTCCAACAGGTCCGCCACCGTCAGTTCCGGAACCGAATGCGCGGTCGCGTTCCACTCGCCTACGATGCGCTCGCGCTCCGCCGCCGACAGCAGTTCGTAGTCGCCCACCCGGCGGTTCGGATCGTCCGTGATCGAGGCGAGCAACCGCAGCAGCCGCTCGGCGAAGTCCTCGACGGTGGTGTGGTCGAAGAGGTCCGCCGCGTATTCGATGCCCAGCTCGACCGCACCCTCGGGCACGGCGGCGAGGTCGGTCTCGCGGAAGACGAAGTCGAGGTCGAACTTGGCGGTCGGCGGGGTGAATCGCTCGCCGACCGGTTCGATATCGCCGAAGCGAACCTCGCCCACTCCCTGGTTCTGGTATCCGACCATCACCTGGAACAGCGGGTTGCGGCCGAGTGAGCGGGCCGGGTTGAGTTCCTCCACGAGTCGCTCGAACGGCAGGTCCTGGTGGGCGAACGCGTCCAGATCGGTATCGCGAACCCGCGCCAGCAGTTGTGCGAAGGTCGGGTTTCCCGTCACGTCCGCACGGATCACCACGGTGTTGACGAAGAATCCGATCAGGTCGCCCAGTGCCTCGTCGTCCCGCCCGGCCACCGGGCTGCCGAGGGGTATGTCCGTCCCCGCGCCGAGACGGTGCAGCAGGGTCGCCACCGCTGCCTGGTACAGCATGAACGCGCTGGCCCCGGCGGCCGATGCCACGGCGCGGACGCGCTCCGCGACTTCGGCGGGGATCAGTCGTTCGACGGTGCCGCCCCGGTAGCCGGCCACCGTGGGGCGCGGTCGGTCGGTGGGGAGCTCCAGCTCCTGCGGAAGTGCGGCCAGGGCCGTTCGCCAGTAGGCGAGTTGGCGGGCGTAGCGACCGGCGGGATCGGCCGGCTCGCCGAGCAGGTCGCGTTGCCAGAGTGTGTAGTCGGCGTACTGGAGCGGCAGCGGCTCCCATGCGGGCGCGTGCCCGGCGGAGCGTGCGGTGTAGGCCGCGGCGAGATCTTGCGCGAACGGCCGGATGGACCACTCGTCGATGGCGATGTGGTGGAACACCGCGAGCAACACGTGCTCGTCCGGGCGAATCCGGAACACCGTGGTCCGAAGCGGCAGTTCCGTGCCCAGATCGAAGGGACGGCGCGTGGCCTCGGCGACCAGCGCGACCAGCGCGGGTTCGGACGCGATGTCACCGAGGGTGTCCGTGTCGACGAACTCGACGTCGGCCCGCGCGTCTTCCGGGGCCAGGATGCGTTGGAACACCTCGGTGACGCCGCTTCCCGCGGTCTCCTCCTGCGCGACACACAACGTGCGCAACGTCTCGTGACGGTTCGTCACGTCCTGTACGGCCGCGCGCAGCGCCTGCCGGTCCAGGGTTCCGCGCAGCCGGACCGCGATCGGTTCGTGGTAGGCCGCGCTCGCCGTCTCGAACTGGCCGAGCAACCACAGCCGCCGCTGGGCGAACGACAGCGGCACCCGGTCGGGACGTTCCCGCCGCGTGACGGCGGGGCGCAGCGGCTCGGCCCCGGCCGCGTCCGACCCGGCGCGTTCCGCGAGCAGCGCCGCCAACGCGGCGGTGGTCGGGGCGGCGAAGACGTCCCGGATGGCGATCTCGACGCCGAGCGTGCCTCGGGCCTTGGCGGCCAGCCGGGCCGCGAGCAGCGAGTGGCCACCGAGGTCGAAGAAGTTGTCCTCGGCGCCGATGTCGGCGACCCCGAGCACCTCGGCGAACAGGGCGCACAGCGCGTGCTCGGCGGCGCCGGCGGGTGCCCGCGTGGGCGCGCGACCGGCGGTGGCGTCGGGGGCGGGCAGCGCGCGTCGGTCGAGCTTGCCGTTGACGGTGAGCGGGAGCCGGTCGAGCAGGACGATTCCGGCGGGCACCATGTACTCGGGCAGCCGCTCGCGCAGGTAGGTGCGCAGCCGGGGCACGAGGGTGCCCGCCTCGCGGCCGGCGGCCGGGTGGTTGGCGTAGCCGGACAGGTCGGGCCGGCCGGCACCGGTCGGCACGTACGTACCGAGCACACCGCCCCCGGCTTGTTCGCCGGCCACGAACACCGCGTCGAAGGCGCCGGGTCCGGCGCCCGACCAGGTCGCGACCACGGTGTAGCCGAGTTCCGCGCCCAGCGCGTACAGCGCCTCGGGCTCGACCGCCGCCTCGACGGCCTGCTCGGCCTCGGCCCGGGCGGTTCGCGCCTCGGCGCTCGTGCCGCCGTTCGCCAGTACGCGTTCCGCGGCGAGTTCGCCCGCGAGTCGGGCGTTGGGCACGGCCCGCAGGCGCAGCGCGTCCGGCCGGTCCGCCGTCAGCCGGCGCACGAGCCCGTCGGTGCCTTCGGACCCGGTCCACAGGAGGCTCGGCACGTCGGCGAGCGCCGCGTTCGGGCCGCCACCGGCCCGGCGCAGTACCGCGTCGTAGCGGTGTCGGGTCAGTTCGTTGTGCAGGTGTCCGCGTTTGAGCCGCACGTCGACCCCCGCGAGATCGGGCAGCAGATCGGGCAGGGCGGCGAAGTAGTCCGGGTCGACCAGCAGTTCCTTCTCCAGCAGCACGGCACGCTCGATCGCGGCGCGTACCGTCGCGTCGTCGGTGTCCGGTGTCGCCTGCCCGAGTCGGATCGCGCTGTGGAAGGTTCGGGCGAGCCGCAGGTTGCGCACGTCGCCGACGAATACCGCTCCCCCGGGCCGGACCAGGTCCAGTGCTCGGCGCAGCACGTCGGTGAGGTAGTCGACGCTCGGGAAGTACTGGACGACCGAGTTGATCACCACCGTGTCGAAGAACGCCTCGGGCAGCTCGTCGAGTTCGTGCGCCGGGGTCGTTCGCAGCTCGACCTTCGCGGCGAGTTCGGGGTCGCGGGCCAGGTCCGCGCGCAGCTTCTCGACAACCGGGTCGGCGAAGTCGGTGGCCCAGTAGCTCTCGCTCTGGGGCGCCAGTTCGCCCAGCAGCAACCCCGTGCCGACCCCGATCTCCAGGATCCGCGAAGGGTGCAGTTCGGTGATGCGTCGGATGGTCTCGGCGCGCCATTCGCGCATGTGCGCGAGCGGGATCGGCGCGCCGTCGTAGCTGCTGTCCCATCCGGCGAAGTCCTCGGTGAACACCGCCGTGTCGATGGCGGTGTACTCGTCGGCGTAGATCTGCCGCCATTGGGCGATGTGCTCGGCGTTGGCGCCGGTGCTGGTGTCGGCATCGGTCGAACCGGCTGTCTCGGGTACGACGTACGCGGTCAGCTGTACCGCGCCGTCCGGGCCGGTGGTGGGCACGATCGCCGTTCGGGCCACGTGCTGATGCGCGTCCAACACGCTCTGGATCTCGGCCGGTTCGATCCGGTGGCCGCGGATCTTGATCTGGTCGTCGGTGCGGCCGAGGTAGTCGATGATGCCGTCGGGGCGGCGCCGGGCGAGGTCGCCGGTGCGGTAGAGCCGGCTCCCGGGCGGCCCGAACGGGTTCGCCACGAACCGCGCGGCCGTCTGCCCCGGGCCGTTGAGGTAGCCGCGGGCGAGGCCGATCCCCGTGACGTACAACTCGCCGGGTACGCCTACCGGTACCGGTTGCAGGTTGGCGTCGAGGATGTGCGTGGCGGTGTTGAGGATCGGCCGCCCGATCGCCGGGGTCGCGCTGTCCTCGGTGCCGGCGCCGAGCGTGTTGATCGTGTACTCGGTCGGCCCGTACAGGTTGTAGCCGAGGACGCCCTCGGTGTCCCGCAGCGCTGCCCAGACTCCGTCGGAGACGGCCTCGCCGCCGAGCAGCACGAGGGCGGGTCGGTGCCGTCCGCCGCTCGGGTCGGACTCCAGGAGTCCTTCCTCCAGGAGGTGTTGGGCGTAGGTGGGGGTGACGTTGACGACGTCGATCCGATGCCGGTCCACATACCGCGTCAGCGCGTGCGCGTCACGCCGCAACTCCTCGTCGCACACGTGCACTTCGTGCCCCTCGACCAACCACAGAAGCTCCTCCCACGACATGTCGAACGCGAACGACACCGTATGCGCCACCCGCAACCGCCGACCCACCGCCGCCACCACCGGATCGAAGATCTCCCGACGATGATTGACCTGCATATTCGTCAAACCCCGATACGGAGTCACCACACCCTTGGGCCGCCCCGTCGAACCCGACGTATAGATCACATACGCCGGATGCTCCAACCGCGACCCGTCCCCACGCACGAAATCCGGACGCTCCACATCCGACAGATCCGCCCCCGACAACCCCGCCAACTCCGCGACAACCAAGGGGTCATCGAGGTCGACGGCGGCGGGAGTGTCCGGGCCGGGTCCGGCGGTGAGGACGCAGACGGGTGCGGTGTCAGCGAGCATCCACGCGGTACGCTCGGCGGGCACGTCGCGTTCGATGGGCAGGTAGGCCGCGCCGGTCTTGAGCACCGCGAACAACGCCGCGACCATGTCGGCGGTCCGCGGCAACGCCAGACCCACCACCCGCTCCGGACCCGCACCCCGCGCCCGCAACAACCGCGCGATCCGATTCGACCGCTCGTTCAACTCCCGATATGACCACACCAACGGCAACACACCATCCGGATCCTGCACCACCGCCACCACATCCGGAACCAGCCCCGCACGCTCCTCCAACAGGTCCGCCACCGTCAGTTCCGGTACGGGGTGCGCGGTCGCGTTCCAGGTGTCGACCACGCGGCGGCGTTCGGCCTGTCCGAGTACGTCGATCCGGGCGCACGCGCGGGTGGGGTCGCTCGCGAAGGCTTCGAGGACTCGCAGATAGCGTTCCGTCAGCACCTCGACCTCGGCGCGGTCGAAGGCGTCGTCGTGGTACATCGCCCGCAGTCGGGTCACCTCGCCGGGGGTGATCACCACGGACACCGGGTAGTGCGTGGCGTCGCGTACCGCGTGGCCCAGGACGCGCAGTCCTCCCTCGGGGCCGAACTCGCGGCTCTTGTCCGGCAGCGGGAGGTTCTGGAACACGAAGAACGTGTCGAAGAGCGGGCCCGCCCCCACCATCGCCTGGAGTTCGCTCAGGCCCAGGTACGGATGGTCGTGCAGATCCGTCTTGTCGTCCTGCGTGCGCCGCCACAGGTCCGCGATCGGCTCGTGCGGCGCGACGCGCACGCGCACCGGGACGGTGTTGAACAGCACCCCGACGGTCGTGTCGATGCCCTCGACGTCCGGGTGCCGCCCCGACACGAGCGCACCGAACACGGTGTCGTCGCGTCCGGTGAGCCGGCCCAGGAGCAGCCCCCAGGCGCTTTCGTAGAGCGTGCCGACGGTGACCCCGGCCTCGCGGGCGCGGGCCGCGAGGCGGGCGGCGAGTCGGGCGGGCACCTCGCGGTGGATCTCCCCGGCCGAGGCCGGGGTGGCGTCCTCGCCCGGCGGGCGCGGACCGGCCAGGAGCGTGGGTTCGGCGACGTCGCCCAGGTAGGCGTACCAGGCGTCGCGGGCGGCGTCGTGATCGCGGGTGTCCAACCAGCGCAGGAAGGCCCGGAAGGGTGTGATGGTCCGGGAGCTCTCGGCCTCGGCGTCGGTGTAGAACTCCAGGAGCGAGGTCAGCGCGAGGCCGCCGGACCAGCCGTCCAACAGGGCCACCTGTGACGTGAGCACGAGTCGGTGACCGGTGTCGGAGGTGCGGGCCAGCGCGAAGCGGATCAGCGGGGGGCGGGCCGGGTCGAACGGGATCTCGCGCTGGCGGTCGGCGAACGCCTCGAAGGCGGCGTCGACGTCGGCACCCGGGTCGGTGAGATCGGCGTAGGCGAACGGCACGGTGAACCGCTCGGGCACCACCTGGACCGGTCCGTCCTGGGTGCTCACGAAGCCCGCGCGCAAATTCGAATACTTCTCCAGAACCCGGCGGGCCGCGACCGCGAGGCGATCGGTGTCCACCGGGCCGTCCAGGAACAGGACGGCCTGCTGTACGTAGATGTCGCCGGCCACGCCGCCGAGCATGAGGTGGAAGAGCAGGCCCTCCTGCAACGGCGACAGCGGCAGCACCTCGGCCACTCCCAGGCCCCCGATCGCGGCGTCGAGTGCGGCGTCACGGGCAGCCTCATCGGCGGACGCGCCGTCCTCGCGCCCGGCCGGGGCCGCGTCGAGCAGGGCGGGTTCCAGTGCCGCCCGCCACGCCTGGACCAACGCCGCGACGTCGAGTTCGGGCAGCGCCTTCGGGTCGGCGACGACCCGCAGCGCGACGCGTCGCCCGGCCCCGGCGGGCGAGTGGTCCACCCACAGGTCCAAGCGCAGCGGATAGCGCGAGGCAGCGTGCCTGTCGCTGTCGCGGTCGTGGGCGAGCAGCGGTTCGTCGCCGAGGTCGGTGTGGCCGTAGGCGAGGAGCACGCCCGGCTCGGGCGCGTCCGCGAGGGCGCCCGCGGTCTGCTCGGCGAGGTAGAGCGCCATGCCGAAGTCCGCTGCGACACGCGGCTCTTCGGGCAGCGCGTCGGTGATCGGCGGGCCGGGTTCCAGCAGGGCGGGGAAGACCCGCCGCAGGTCGCCGACGGTGTGCGCGAAGCGATCGCCGTGCCGGTCGCGGTCGTCCTCGGCGACGTCCACGAACAGCGGCCCGGGCGCCAAGGGGCCCAGTACCTTCGCCGCCGTCGAAACGACGATCTCGCGCAGCGGCGTCCGCAAGGTCAACGGGCCCGCTTCGAGCGGCAGTTCGAGCGTGGCCGCCACGCTGGTGGGGGGCGTGTCCGCGACCCCGGGTTCGCTCCCGATCCACGGCAGGGGCGATTCCAGTTCGTCCACCCGGTCCATCAGGGTGAACCATCGGGTCGCGCGGTCGAGCAGTTCCGGGTCGGTGGCGTCGAGGGCGACGGCGGCGGCGTACTCCGCGGTCGCCGCGGGCTCGGGTCCCACGGGTGCGCCGCGCAGGCCCGAGCGCAGTTCGTCGGCGAGGATCCGCCACGACGTCCCGTCGACGAAGGCTCCGGGCAGTGCGACGACCAGCAGCCCCGGCAGGGCCGGGCCCCGATCCACCCACGCGGTCGCGGGTGTCCCGTCCACGCGCGCCACCCGGGCGGTCGAGCGCCTGGCGTCCGTGCCGATCGTGAAGGTGCCGCACCACGCCGTGCGGCCGTCGGCGCGCAAGCCTTGATGGCGGGCGAGGACCGCCATCGCGCGGACGTGCGCGGCGTCGGGCGCGAGTTCGCGCGGGGCGACCATCGCGCGCACCGTCGGCGGCGCGCTCTCGAACGCCTCGCGACGCCACAGCACCGCCGGGGTGTGGGCCGGCCGGTCGTTCGAAGGGTTGAGGTCGCTCACGTCTTCCGCCCCGTGTCCGTGTTCGGTGTGGTCGTCTCGGTGCTGGTGGTCGTCGAAGTGCCCGGGATGCGCGCGGCCGTCTCCGCGGCCCAGAGCGCGAGCAGTCGGCGGGCGTCGTCCGCGTCGACGGTCGGCCCGGCGTGCAGGGTGAGCCGGCACCGCGTGCCGTCGTCGCCCACCGCCACGGCGACCGCCGCGTCCAGGGGCCAGCGCGCGCTGACCGCGGAGGGCACGTCGTCGGCCCAGCCGTGGGCCGGCGCGTCGCGCAGGACGATCTCCGCGCGGGCGACCCGGCCCAGGACCCGGGCACCGGTTCGGCTCGCGTAGCGCACCCGGACGTAGCCGGCACCCCGAATGTCGGCGGCGGGCACGTCCCGCACCGGCCCCCCTCGAGCGAAGGCGAGCGGGTAGGCGAAGGCGAACGAGCCGACCGGGGCCGCCGATTGGGGCGATCCGTGCCGGTGCGGGTCCACGACCCGGTCGATCAACAGGGTTTCGAGGTCGGGGGTGCGCGCGCGCAGGGCGATCAGGAACGCCTCGCACGCGGCGGCCCGAGCGACCTCGACCGAGCCGGGGCCGGAGCCGGTACCGAAACCGGGGCCGGGGTCGGGGCCGGGGTCGGAACCGGGAGCGGGACCGGAGCCGGAGCCAGAACCCGTCAGGACGGTCGACAGGAACAGTGACCGGCCCGAACCCGTGCCCCGTACGGCCGGCGCCGGCAATGCGTCGCGCAATTCCTCCGCCCAGGTCGCCACGTCCGCATCGACCCGCTCGGCGTCGGGCGGCGCGGCGTCGGGCGGCGCGGCGTCGACCGGGGCCGCGACCGAGGCCGCGACCGGCACCGGAGCCGGTGCCCCCGGCCGACCGTCGGCCAGGGCGACGGTCAGTTCGTCCGCGACCCGTTCGACCGCCGCCGCGTCCAGAACGAGCGCGTGCGCGACCACGAACAGGCGCCCCGGCGTCAGGGTCACCGACAGCGTCGGTCCCCCGATTACGTCCAAGGTCACGTCCGACGCGGCGAGGGCTCGACCGAGTCCCTCGGCCGCGCCGTCCGGCTCGCCCTCGACGACGGTCACCCTCGGGTTCGCGTCGGCGGTCGACGTGGTGCGCCACAGCCGCTTGCCGACCGTCTCGATCCGCAACCGCAATCCGGGGTGTCGACGGGTGAGTTCGGCGACGGCCGGCGCCAAGAGATGCGACCGCCCGGCCCCGACCGGACGCACGGCGCAGACGTGATGGCCGTTCGGCCCCGTCCCGCCGTCCCGGAACACGTGCGACAGCGGCGGATCGGCGAACACGACCGGTGCGGGGGCCGCCGGCCGCGCGTCGTCCCGCCAGGCGACTCGGGCGAGCGCGCTCACGGTCTGATGCCGGAAGACGTCCTTGACGGTGAACCTCAGCCCGGCGGACCGGGCCTTGGTCGCCACGAGCGTGGCCCCGATGCTGTCCCCGCCCAGCGCGAAGAAGCCGTCCCGCACGCCGACTCGGTCCACCCGCAGCACCTCGGCGAAGATCCGGGCGAGTTCGGCGTGCACGGGATCGCTCGGCGCGGTGTCCGGGGTCGACTCCGCGACGGCCGGATCGGGCAGCGCCGCCCGGTCGAGTTTGCCGTTGGGCATCAGCGGCAGCGCGGGCAGGACCACGATCGCGGCCGGCACCAGGTGTTCGGGCAGGCAATCGGCCAACTCGCCGCGCAACACCTGCGGGTCCACGGCGGCCGAGGCCGCGGCCACCACGTGGGCGACCAGCAGCGGCGCGCCGGTCGGCCCGGGTCGGGCGCTGACCACGGCCGCCGTCAGGTCCGTCCGACGGGTCAAGTGCGCCTCGATCTCGCCGAGTTCAACCCGCACGCCGCGCAGTTTGACCTGATGGTCGGTCCGGCCGAGATAGACCAGTGCGCCGTCGGCACGCCGGCGTACCAGGTCTCCGGTGCGATACATCCGGGCGCCGGGCGGGCCGTACGGGTTCGCCAGGAAACGTTCGGCGGTCTGTCCGGGGCGGTGCAGGTATCCGTCGGCGAGTTGGGCACCGGTCAGGTACAGCTCGCCCGGCAGTCCGATCGGGGTGGGCCGCAGCCGGGCGTCGAGCACGAAGGCGCCGGTGTTCCACACGGGTCGTCCGATCGGCACGACGTCCCCGACGATGTCGCCTGCGGGGTTCCACGCGGTCGCGGTGATGGTGGCCTCGGTGGGGCCGTACGTGTTGTGCGGCATCAGCCCGAGCACCCGGGCGCTGCGGCCGGCGGTGGCCGGCGACAGCGCCTCGCCGCCGCACAGGAGAAGGCGCAACGGCCGCTCCCCCAACGGCGTTGCCCGCGCGTCGCGTGCGCCGTCGGCCGCCGCTTCGACGACGTCGAGTACCGCGTCCAGTACCGGCGGGACGAAGTGCGCCACGGTGACCGCACGGGTGTCGATCAGTTCGGCGAGGTGGGCGGGATCGCGGTGTCCGTCGGGGTCGGCCAGCACGACGGCGGCGCCGTGGCACAGCGGCCAGAACAGCTCCCACAGCGACACGTCGAACCCGATCGGCGCCTTGTGCAGGACGCGGTCGGCCGGGGTGAGCACGTACTCGCCCTGGACCCAGGCGAGTTGGTGGGCCAACGCGCCGTGCGAGACGAGCACGCCCTTGGGTCGGCCGGTCGAGCCGGAGGTGTAGAGCGCGTACGCGGGGTGCGCGGCCTGCGGCGGTGCCGGGCGGTCGCCCGTGCCGGCGGCTTCGGTCGAATCGGCGATCACGCTGACCCGCCGGCCCCAGGGCCGGTCCGCGCGCGCGGCGTCGGTGAGCACGAGCGTGGGCCGTGCGTCGGCGATCGTCTCCGCAAGGCGCGCGGGCGGGTCTTCGGGGTCGAGGGGTACGTAGGCCGCGCCGCTCGCGAGTACCGCGAGGAGTGCGACCACCAGGTCGACCGAACGCGGCAGCGCGACGGCCACCAGGGCACCGGGCTCGGCACCCTCGCCGATCAGCCGTCGGGCCGTCGCCTCGACGCGGGCGGCCAACTGCGCGTACGTGGTGACCGTGCCGCCGGCGTCGATCAGGGCGGGCGCGTCCGGGGTGCGCCGGGCTTGCGTGGTGAAGCGTTCCACCACGGTCGTGGTGGGCACCTCGTGCGCGGTCGCGTTGACCTCGTGCACCAGCAGGTGGTGTTCGGCGTCGGTGAGCAGGTCCAGGCTGCCCAGGCGCGCGTGCGGGTCGGCGAGCACACGTTGGAGCAATCGGTGCAGTCGGTCCAGGAGCGCGACGACGGTGGCGTGCTCGAACAGGTCGCACGCGTAGCCCGCTTGGACCCGGATGCCGTCGGTCGCGGATTCCACGAACCGCAGGTCGAGGTCGAACATCGCCGCGCCCGTGCTCGGCGCGAAGGGTTCGGCGCGCAGCCCGGGAAGCGCGACCTCGACCTCCTCGGCGCGGTGATGGGTGACGGTGGCCTGGATCAGCGGGTGCCGCGAGAGCGTGCGGGTGGGCCGCAGCCGGTCCACCACCCAGTCGAAGGGCACGTCGGCGTGCGCGAAGGCGGCCAGGTCGCCGCTCCTGGTGCGCTCGAGAAGCTCGATGAAGGTCGGGTCGCCGCCGACGTGGGTGCGCAGCACGACGGTGTTGACGAAGAAGCCCACCACGCCGTCGAGATCCTCGTCGGTGCGGCCCGCGACGGGCGCGCCCAGGAGCACGTCCTCGCCCGCGCCGAGGTGGTGCAGCACGGCGACGACGGCCGCGTGCAACGTGGTGAACACACTTGCCCCGGCCGCCCGCGCGACATCGCGCAGGGCATCGGTGAGGTCGGCCGGCAAGGTGTGTTCGACGGTCGCGCCGCGATGGGTGCGCTCCGCGGGACGGGAGCGGTCGGCGGGAAGCGCCAGTTCGTCCGGCGCGTCGCGCAAGGCGTTTTCCCAGTAGTCGAGTTGACGTGTCGTCAGGTCGGTGGGCGCTTCCCGCTCACCCAGGATCGCGCGCTGCCAGGCCGCGTACGCGCCGTGGCCGGTGACCGGCTCGGGACGCGGTGGCGGGTTCGGCCCGGCCGTGCGCGCGGCGTAGGCGAGGGACAGGTCGGCCAGCAGCGGCCCGAACGACCAGCGGTCGGCCGCGCTGTGGTGCAGCACCAGCACCAGGACGCTCGCGTCGTCGGGGGAGCCGACGAACAGCGCGGCCCGGAAGGGCAGATCGGCGTCTATGTCGAAGGGCCGCGCCACCAGGGCGGCAACTTCGGCGGCGACCCGCTCGGCCGACCAGGTGTGGGCCGCCACGACGGCGCAGTCCAGCCGGGAGCGCGCGGCGGCGGGGGTGAGCACGTCGCGCACGGGTGTGCCGTCGGCGCCGGGCGACAAGAGGGTGCGCAGGCTCTCGTGCCGCCCGACCACGTCGCGCAGCGCCGCCCGGAGCGCCTCCGGATCGAGCCGGCCGCGCAGTCGCACCCCCAGCGGCAGGTTGTAGGCCGCGGACGGCCCGCGCACCTGTTCCTCGAACCACAGACCGACCTGCGCGAACGACGCGGGTGCCGGCCGTGGTACGGCGATCTCGCGCACGCGCGGCCGCACCGGCTCGGCCGTGTCCAGGATCCGGGCCAGCGCGGCGGGTGTGGG
The DNA here is from genome assembly GCF_045207785.1 of Embleya sp. NBC_00896. Lineage (NCBI taxonomy): Bacteria > Bacillati > Actinomycetota > Actinomycetes > Kitasatosporales > Streptomycetaceae > Embleya > Embleya sp. NBC_00896. The sequence goes on along the minus strand of NZ_CP108777.1, from coordinate 2,229,135 downwards.
CGCCTGGAAGACGTCGGGCACGGCCAGTTCGACCGCGAAGGCACTGCGGAGCCGGTTCGCGAGGCGCGCCGCGAGCAGCGAGTGCCCGCCGAGCGCGAAGAAGTCGTCGTCCGGGCCGACCTCGCCCGGCGCCCGGTCGAGGAACTCGGCGAAGATCGCGCACAGGGCGCGCTCGCGCTCGTCGGCCGGCGGTCGCGCCGGCGCGGTCCTCCCCTGCGGGGCGGGCAGCGCGGCCCGGTCGAGCTTGCCGTTGGGGTTGAGCGGGAACGCGTCCAGGACGACATAGGCGTCGGGCACGAACGGTCCGGGCAGCGTGCGCGCGAGATCGGCCCGCACCGCGTCGACGTCGATCGAAGTGCCCTTGGTGGGCACGAGGTAGGCGCACAGGGCCGCACCGGACCGGATCGGCACCACGAGGGCGCGGGCGATGCCGTCGTGTCGCAGGAGTCGGCTCTCGATCTCGCCGGGTTCGATCCGCACGCCGCGGATCTTGATCTGGTGGTCCGCGCGGCCCAGGAACTCCAGTCGGCCGTCGGATCGCCGACGGACCAGGTCGCCGGTGCGGTACAGCCGGCCGCCGGGCGGCCCGTAGGGGTCGGCCGTGAATCGCTCGGCCGTCGCGGCGGGGCGGCCGAGGTAACCGCGGGCGAGGCCGTCACCGGCCAGGTAGAGCTCGCCCGGCACCCCGAGGGGCACCGGACGCAGCGCCGCGTCCAGCACGTGGGCCCGGGTGCGTGCGATCGGCCGGCCGATCGGCACCGTCGGGGACGCCGCGGCGGCGGGCGGCCGGTGGAAGTGCGCGAGGCTGTCGCCGGCGGCCTCGGAACAGCCGTACAGGTTGACCACGCCGGCGTTGGGCCAGCGGGCGGTGACGGCGTCGGCCAGGGCGGTCGGCAGCGCCTCGCCGGAGCAGATCCAGGTGTGCACGCTGTCGAGGGCACCGGGCGGCGCGGTGTCGAGGAGGGTCTCCAGCAGGCTGGGCACGACGGTGAGCACGCCGGCGCCGTGCCGGTCCGCGAGCTCGGTCAGGCGCAACACGTCGCGGGCGGTGGCGTCGTCGGCCAGCACGACGGTGTCGCCGGCGACGAGGGCGCCCAGGAGTTCGGTGCTGCCGTCGATGAAGGCGAGCGCGCTCTTGGCCACCCGGACGGTCGGGCCCGGCGCGGACGACAGGGCGCCCCGGCCCCAGCGCAGCCGGTTGGTCAGGGCGCGTTGGGTGCCGACGACGGCCTTGGGGCGGCCGGTGGAGCCCGAGGTGAAGACGACGTAGGCGGGCGTCTGCGGGTGGATCGGCGGGTGGTCCCGGCCGGGCGTCGGGACGTCGGCGGGCAGGGCGAGGAGGTCGTCGATCCGGAGCACGCGCGCGGTGTCGGTGGGTGGGGTGTAGGAGGCGTCGCACACGACCAGGTCGGGTGCCGCGTCGGCGAGCATCGCGGCGACCCGCTCGTGCGGGTGGGTGCGGTCCAGCGGCAGGTAGGCGGCGCCCACGCGCAGGGTGGCGAGCAGGGTCGCGATCAGGTCGGCCGTGCGCGGCAGGGCCAGGGCGACGACCGGTTCGGTGCCGGTGTGGCGCAGGGCATCGGTGATGCCGGCGGCGATCCGGTCCGCGCGCGCGTCCAGGTCGGCGTAGGTCCAGGTGGTGTCGCCGGCGCGCACGGCGACGGCCTGCGGTCGCGCCCGGATCGTCGCGTCCACCAGCGCGGCGACGCCGCCCTCGGGGAAGTCCTCGGCGTCGTCGTCGGGTGGCTCGGGTGTTTCCGCGGTCGCGGTCAGGTCGAGCAGCGCCAGTGGCGCGTCGGGTTCGGACAGCGCGGCGGTCAGCAGCGTTTCGAGGTGGGCGAGTATTCGCTCGACGGTGTCGGGCGCGAACAGCGGCGCGCGGTACGTCGCCTCCACGAGCAGGTCCTCGTCCCGGAGGAAGCCCTCCAGGGCGAGGTCGAACTGGGTGGTGCCGTTGTGTACGTGGCGCCACGAGGTCTCCAGGCCGGGCAGGTCGAGTTCGCCGAGCTCCCGGGTGAGCAGTCCGAACATCACGTCGAACAGCGGTGGTCGACCGGGGCGACGCGCCGGGCGGACCTCGTCCAGAACCCGGTCGAAGGGGATGTCCTGGTGCTCGAAGGCGTCGGCGCACATGGCGCCCAGTCGCGCACTGGCCTGGCGGAACGTCAACTGCCGTGCCTCGTCCGCGAGGTCGGCCCGCAACACGACGGTGTTGCCGAAGTTGCCGACCAGTTCGGCGGTCTGCGGGTCGGCCCGGTCCATCACGAGCGTGCCGATCGGCAGGTCGCCGGCCCCGGTGTAGCGCTGGAGTACGGCCGCGAACGCGGTGAGCACGAGGGTGAACGCCGTGCTCCCGGATTCCGCGGCGAACGCCCGGATCCGGACCGGAAGTTCCGGGGCGAATCGGCGCACGACGCGGCCGCCGCGTTCGTCGGGAGCCGGGCTCCTGGGGCCGTCGGCCGGCAGTTCGGGTGGTATCGGGGGCGGGGTCAGTCGTTCGCGCCAGTACTTCGTGCCGGCCTCGTCGAGGGGCCGCGCCTGCGCCCAGGCGGCGATGTCGGCGTACTGCACGCGGGGCGCGGTCGCGGTGAACGCGCCGTCCGGCCCGCTCGCGCGCCGGTAGAACGCCGCGAGGTCGCGCGAGAGCACGCCCCACGTACCGCCGTCCCACGCGATGTGGTGCACGACCTGGACGAGTGCGTGGTCCGCGGGCCCGAGGACGAGGAGTTCGTACCGCACGGATCGCTCGCGCGCGAGGTCGAAGGGGCGCGACGCGAGACGCAGCGCGACGCGGTCGGCCTCGACATCCCGGGACTCCACGGGAATGTGCGTGAAGTCCCGTACCGGAAGCAGGTCTTCGGGTGCCTCGGCGATCACCTGATACGGAACGCCGGCCGGGTCGGCGTGGTAGGTGGTGCGCAGGACTTCGTGTGCGCGCACGAGTTCGCGCGTGGCCACGCGCAGCGCGCCGACGTCGAGGGGACCGCGGATCCGGATGAGCAGACAGCCGTTGTACGACGTGCTCTCGGGGTAAGCCTGCTGGTGCAGCCAGAGGCTGTGCTGCACCGCGGAGAGCGGCGCGGGCCCGGTCCGGTCGCGTGGCCGGATGCCGTCGGCGGGGGTGTCCGGTTGCATGCCCGCTTCGGCCATCAGCCGCCGGATCAGTTCTTGGCGGCGTTCGGCGGCCGGGTTCGCACTCGTCAAGGCGTGGCCCCTTCGGCGCCGGCTCCGGAGAGCGGCGAACGGTCTCGATCAATCGAAAAGCCTTGCCTGACTTAGGTTTGCCTACCCTATATTTGTGACGCTCGGGGTGGGTGTCAAGGACGTGTCGCGTGGACACGGTCGCACTCGCGTCCTGCGGACACATTCGCGATCGAAGGAGAACAGCGTGCGGCTGACCGTCGAGGACGTACGGCGCGACGTGGCGGAACTGCTGGGCGTGGCACCGGAGTCCCTGCGCGAGGAGGACGACCTGATCGCGCACGGCCTCGACTCGCTGCGGCTGATGCGCCTGGCCGGCGGCTGGCGCCGGGGCGGTGCACGGGTCACCTTCGCGGATCTGGCGACCGCTCCCACGCTGGCGGCGTGGAGCGCGCTGCTCGGCGGCGGCGCCGAGTCGGCGGCGACCGAGCCGGACCGCGAACCGGCACCCGAGCCGGCGGCGGAACGCACGCCGGACTCCGGGCCGTTCCCGCTCGCGCCCATGCAGCACGCGTACTGGATCGGCCGATCCGAAGGGCAGACCCTGGGCGGTGTCGCGGCGCACCTGTACACCGAGTTCGACACCGAACCCGGCCACGCCGTGGACCCGATTCGACTGGAAGTCGCGGCGCGCGCCCTGGTCGCGCGGCACCCCATGCTGCGCGTGCGGATCACCGACGACGGCCGCCAGGAGATCCTGCCCGGCGCGCCCGGCGACGTACTGCGGGTGCTGGACCTGCGCGAGGTGGACCCCGAGAGCGTCCCCGCGCGACTCGACCGGATCCGCGACGAATGCTCGCACCAGACGCTCGACATCGAATCCGGCCGCGTCTTCGACCTGCGCGTGACGCTGCTGCCCGGCGATCGCAGCCGACTGCACCTGGACGTGGACATGGTCGCCGCCGACGCGCTCAGCTTCCGGGTGCTGCTCGCCGACCTCGCGCACCTGTACGCGCACCCCGATCGTGTGCCCGCCGAACTCGGCTACGACTACCGCAGTTACCTCGCGGCCCGTCCCCCTCGCCGGCGCGCCGCCGCCGAACGCGCCGGCGCGTACTGGCACGAGCGCATACCCGACCTGCCCGGCGCGCCCGAACTGCCGCTGCGCGGCCCGCGACCGGCCGACCTGAGCCGGGTGACCCGGCGTCACCTGTGGCTGACCGCCGAGGAGCGCGGCCACTGGTCGGCCCGGGCGCACGCGCACGGGGTGACTCCCGCGATGGCCTTCGCGACCGCGTTCGCCGGCGTCCTGGCGGGGTGGAGCGCCACGCCGAGATTCCTGCTGAACGTACCCCTGTTCGACCGCGAGGACCTGCACCCGGACGTGCCGCGCCTGGTCGGCGACTTCACCGGATCGGTGCTCCTGGACGTCGACATGTCCAAGCCGCGCTCGTTCCTCGATCACGCCCGTGCGCTGCAGACGCGCATGCACCACGACGCGGCGCACGCCGACCACTCGGGGTTGCACGTCCTGCGCGACATGGCGCGTGCCCGAGGCGAACAGGTGCTCGCCCCGATCGTGTACACGAGCGCGCTGGGCCTGGGCGAACTCTTCGACCCCGACGTGCGCCGTCTGTTCGGCGAGCCGTCATGGATCCTCTCGCAGGGCCCGCAGGTGCTGCTCGACGCGCAGATCACCGAGGTGCGCGGCGGCCTGCTGGTCAACTGGGACATCCGCGAGAACGCCTTCCCCGACGGTGTCGCGGACGCGATGTTCGCCGCGTACCGGGAGTTGGTCACGCGCCTGGGCACGGCGGAGGCCGACTGGCGATTGCCGATCCCCGATCTGCTGCCCGCCGCGCAGCGGACTGTACTCGATCGCGTCAACGCCACCGACGCCCCACGCTCGCACCGCGCCCTGCACGACGGGTTCTTCGCGCACGCCGCGGCGCGACCACACGCGCCGGCCGTGCTGTGGGGCCTCCCGGACGCCGACGGCGGCACGCTGTCGTACGGCGAACTCGCCGAGCGCGCACTGCGCGTGGCCGCCGCCCTGCGCGCGCGGGGCATCGCCTCCGGCGACACCGTCGCGATCACCCTGCCCAAGGGGCCGGAGCAGATCGTGGCGGCACTGGGCGTGCTCGCCGCCGGCGCCGCGTACGTCCCGATCGGCGTCGAGCAGCCGGCCGCGCGCCGCGAACGCATCCACCGCACGGCGGGCGCACGACTGGTCCTGGACACCGACGGCACGAGCGGCGGCTCCGCGCTCGCCCCGGCGCTCGCGCTCGCCGATGCCGTCGCCCACCCCGCACCGCCCGCCGGTGGCCTTCCGGTCCCCGTCGACGAGGAGAGCATCGCCTACGTGCTCTTCACGTCCGGATCCACCGGTGAGCCCAAGGGTGTCGAAGTCCCGCACCGCGCCGCGATGAACACGATCGACGACCTCGTCGAGCGCTTCGCGCTGGGGCCTGCCGATCGCGCGTTGGGCCTGTCCGCACTCGACTTCGACCTTTCGGTCTTCGACGTATTCGGCCTGCTCTCGGCCGGCGGCGCGGTGGTCCTGCCCGCCGACCAAGACCGACGCGAGGCCGGCCGGTGGGTCGACCTCGTACGCGAGCGGCACGTCACCGTCGTCAACTGTGTGCCGGCCCTGCTCGACATGCTGCTCACCGCGGGCGCGGCGCCGACGTCGGCGGGCCTGGGCTCCGGGTTGCGCGTGGTACTGCTGGGCGGCGACTGGGTCACCGTCGACCTTCCGGGACGGCTGCACGCGCAGGTCCCCGGGTGCCGGTTCGTCGCGCTCGGCGGCACGACCGAGACGGCCATCCACTCCACCGTCCACGAGGTGCGCGCCGGCACCGAACTCCCCGCCCACTGGCGGACGATCCCCTACGGCACACCGCTGCGCAACGTGCGCTGCCGAGTCGTGGACGCGGTCGGCCGGGACAGCCCGGACTGGGTCCCCGGCGAACTGTGGATCGGCGGCGACGGCGTGGCCGCCGGATACCGCGGCGATCCCGAGCGCACCGCGGACCGCTTCCGCGAGGTCGCGGGGCGGCGCTGGTACCGCACCGGGGACCTGGCCCGGCGACTGCCCGACGGCACCCTGGAGTTCCTGGGTCGAGGCGATCACCAGGTCAAACTGCGCGGGTTCCGGATCGAGCCCGGCGAGATCGAGGCCGCGCTCGCCGGCGTCGCGGGGGTGCGCCGCGCGGTGGCGGGCGTACACGAGGGGGCGCTGGTCGCGGCGGTCGCCGCGGGGTCCGGAGTGAGTGTGGATCAACTCGTCGCCGCGGCCGGGAAGTCACTGCCGGCGCACATGATTCCCGAGCACGTCGTCCTGGTCGACGAACTGCCGCTGACCGCCAATGGGAAGATCGACCGGCGCGCGCTGGCCCCCTTGTGGGGGCGTCGACCCGCGGGCCCACCGCCCGAGCCGCCGCGCACCGACCTCGAACGCCTCATCGCGTCGGTGTGGCAGGAGGCCCTGCCCCCCACCGACCGCGCGCTCGGGCGCGACGACGACTTCTTCGCGCTGGGCGGGGACTCGATCCTGGCCACGGCGATCGTGGGCCGCCTGCGGGAGGTTCTCGGCGCCGGCGCGGTGACCGTCCGCCTGGTCTTCGCCTCCCGCACCGTCGCGTCGTTGGCCGCGCGCCTGCGCGCGGAAGAAGCGACGCCCGGGCGATTGGAACAGATCGCCGGCATCCACGTGCGGGTCGCGGCGCTCTCGGACGAGGCGGTCGACGCCGCGCTCGCCGCGCACGACCCCACGACGCCGTGACCGGTCACCCATTGCTTGCTGCCCTCGACGGCGCCGAGGTGGTCGGCCACCCGGTCGGACGGGGAATCGGACGGGGAAGAAGGCACAGCCCACTCCGATGATGAATAGTCGACATGTGATGTCGAGCGGGCTCGGTAGCGGTGCCCCGCCGCGGTTTCCATGGCGGTCGGGCTCACATCGCCGCCTACGTATGGACTCATTGTCCAATCTGGACGTATAGTCCAAGCATGAGGTCACGAGCATGGCGGTAACGGAAGAGGGCCCGGACCCTCGTGTGCGGACATGGGCGCCGGTATGCCGGGCCGTGGCGCTCTTGCTCGGGCCGTACGCCGAGGTCGTCCTGCACGATCCCGAGACCGACCGGGTCCTGGAGATCTGGAACCCGATGACCGCTCGCGGCCCGGGAGATCCGTCTCTGCTCGGCGAGCTGGACGCGCTCGACCCGTCGGCACAGGACGTGTACGGCCCGTACGAAAAGCTGTTGGCGGACGGCCGACGGCTGTCCTCGGTCAGCGCGGTCCTGCGGGATGCGCAGGACCGGGCGTCCGCGGTGTTGTGCATCAACCTCGACCGCACGCCGCTGGAGCAGGCCGCCGCCGTCCTGTCCGCCTTCGGCGCGCCGACCGTGCAGCGCCCCGAGCCGTTGTTCGAGCAGGACTGGTCCGAGCGCATCCAGCACGTGATCGGCGGCTACGTCCGCGAAACGGGACGCCCGATCGAACGCATGACCCGCCAGGACCGCCTCGCCGTCCTCGGCCGGCTGGACGAGGCCCGCGTGTTCGCGGTGCGCCGCGCCGCCCCGGCCGTCGCCACGGCCCTGCGCGTGTCCCGATCCACCGTCTACGGCCTGCTGGCCGAGCTCAGAACACCAAGCGCGAAGGATTGATCGCGATGACCCGGCTGCCCGACTTCCGCCTGGAAACGTACTTCTCCCGCTGGGAGTTCACCGCTCGCCACCACCTGACCGCCTCCGACGCCCAGACGATGACACTCGGCGAACTGCTCGGGCTGGCCGACGACACGGACCGCGACGCGTTCGAGAACCTGTCCCTGGGCTACACCGAGACGTTCGGCGACCCGGCCCTGCGCGCGGTGATCGCCCGGACGTACGAGCACGCGGACGCGGACGACGTCATCTGCTTCGCGGGCGCCGAGGAAGCCGTCTACCTGGCGATGAACGTCCTGCTCGACGCCGGTGACCACGCGGTGGTGGTGACCCCGAACTACCAGGCCGCCGAGACCGTGCCGCTGGCGCTGTGCGAGGTCACCGGCGTGGCCCTGGACCCGGAGCGGGACTGGGCCCTGGACCTCGACGCGGTGGCGGCGGCGATCCGGCCGAACACCCGGGTCGTCTCGGTGAACTTCCCCAATAATCCCACCGGCAAGATCATCGACGCCGCCGACTTCACCGCGTTGACCCGGCTGTGTGACGAGCGCGGCATCCACCTGTTCAGCGACGAGGTCTACCGCGGCCTCGAACGCGACCCGGCCCGCATCCTGCCGCAGGCGGCCGACCTGTCCGAGCGCGCGCTGTCGTTGAACGTGACCTCGAAGTCCCTGGGGCTGCCAGGGCTGCGCATCGGCTGGATCACCTGCCGCGACCGCGCGCTCCGCGCGCGCCTGGAGCGGGCCAAGCACTACACGAGCATCTGCAACTCCGCGCCCAGCGAGATCCTGGCCCGTATCGGGCTCAAGGCCCGCGAGACGATCCTGGCGCGCAACCGGGCCCTGATCACCGCCAACCTGTCGGCTTTCGAGGCGTTCTTCGCCGAGTTCGCGGACGACTTCGAGTGGCAGGCGCCGGACGGCGGATGCGTCGCCTATCCCCGCTACCTCGGCGCCGACGGGGTGGAGAAATTCTGCACTCGCCTGGTGGAGGAGGCCGGCGTCCTGCTGTTGCCCGCGAGCGTCTTCCGCTCCGACCTCACCGCCGGCCCCACCGACCGGTTCCGCATCGGTATCGGCCGCCGCGACCCCGAGAAGGGCCTGGCGGCCTTCGCCGAGTGGATGCGAGCGGGCCGATGACGCTCCGCGTCCTGGACACCGCCGCCATCGAGCAGGCCGCCACGCCGAAACTGGTCCTCGACACCGTCCGCGGGGCGCTGATCGCCCACTCCGAGGGCGGCACCAACGTGCCGCCACCGCTCCACCTCGACTTTCCCGAGGCCGACGGGGACTGCCACGTCAAGGCCGGCTGGATCACCGGTGCCGCCGACTTCACCGTCAAGATCGCGACCGGCTTCTACGGCAACCCCGGCCTCGGTCTTCCGTCCAACCACGGCCTGGTCTGCGTCGTCAGCGCACGCACCGGACAGGTGCGCGCCATCCTCGACGACCGCGGTCTGCTGACCGCCCGGCGAACCGCCGCCGCGGGTGCGCTGGTCACCCACGCCATGGCCCGGCCCGACGCCCGCACGCTGGGCGTCTTCGGCGCCGGCGAGCAGGCCCGCCTCCAGGCGTCCTGGTTGGCCATGCTCCGCCCGCTCGACATGGTGCTGATCCACGGCCGCGACCCGTACAAGGCGAACGCCCTGTGCGACGAGCTCAACGCCGACGGCCTGCCCGCGCGGCCCGCTTCGGCACGAGAGGCGGCCGGCGCCGACATGATCGTCACCACGACTCCGGCAGCGGCCCCCGTCCTGGACGCCGCGCAGGTGCGCGCGGGCGCGCACCTGACCGGCATCGGCACGGACATGCCGCACAAGAACGAACTTCCGCCGGCCCTCTTTCGGCGCGCCTGGCTCATCGCAACCGACGACCATGCGCAGTGCCTCGAACACGGGGACTTCGGCCACGCCGTCCGCGCCGGGGCCGTCGCCCAGGACGACGACATCACCGCCGGCCTCCTGCTCAAGACTCCCCTCGACCGGCCGGACACGGCGATCACAGTCGCCGACCTCACCGGTGTCGGAGCACTCGACGCGGCACTCGCCTCGGCCGTCCTCGACCGGCTGTGAGCATCGCCCGGGCAAAAGCCTAGGCGGCAGGCATCGGTCGCATCACAAGTCCGTGCCGCTTGCCGATCTCGATGAGGCGATCGACGTCCGGCAGCGCGTCCGACGGGGGCGGTAGCTCACGTCGCAGGGCCGGCTCGCCGGCCTCGGCGAAGAATTTTTCGATGCCGCCCGGCATGTAAGTGATCAGGAGCCGCGCCGTGCTGGTGGGCTCGAACCGCTCCAATGTGCCCTCGGGGATGTGGAAAAAGCTCCCGGGGCCGCCTTCGAACGTCTCGTCCCCGATGTGATACCGCAGCGTGCCTTCGATCACGTAGACGCTCTCGGTTCCGGGGTGGGTGTGCGGCGGCGGGCCGCTGTTCACCGGAACCGTAACCTCCATGACGGTCATCACGCCGTTGGTCTCGTCGCTCGACGCCTTGACCTCGTAGAGACCGTTCAGCATCCAGAATGCCTGCCCGTCACCGTTTTGGCGCACATGGGCGTTCTTGGCCATGGGTGGCTCCTTTTCCTCGATGGGCCCCCCGTGTGTTCCCGTCCACAGCCCGACGGAACGCCGCCATCCGGGTACGCGCACCCGGATGGCGGGTCCACCACGATCGGCCGGACAGCCCCCGACACCGGCCGCGACGGCCGCGCACCGCAGTGGGGCGCCGCGCCGCCCCGGCGGAAAGCGCCGCCGGGGCCGACTACTTGGCGAGCGGTGCGGTGCCGGGGGTCGTCGCGAGGACGGTGCCGTCGGCGGCGTACACCTTGACCGGGGCCGCGACCGACTCGCCCTTTCGCTCGGGCATCTTCGCGGCGGGGCCGTCGACGTAGTACGCGGACCAACCGGGATCGCCCGCCAGGGTCAGGATGCGGGCGTCCAGCGTTTGACCGGCCACCTCCACGGTGACCCGGGCGACCTTGTCGTCACCGTGGTACGCGCCGGTGTACAGGCTCGACGATCCGGCGCCGAACACGCGCAGGTCGACGCTGTCGGCCGGGAAGAACCTGCCGTCCGTGACCGACTTTCCGTAGTCGGCCCCCTTCGAGCTCGCGGAGCTGATCCAGTGGTACCCGTCCGCGAGCCACGTGGTGTTGCCGTTGCCGAGATCGACGCGCTCCGCCGGGTCGACGACCCGCGCGTTCGAGGTGGCGGCGGGGGTGCCGGCAGCGGGCTGGGTCTTGACGGTCTCGGTCTGGGCGGTCTCGGTCTGGGCGGTCTTGGGCGAGTCGTCGCCCGACGCGAACGCCACGCCGCCGACCGCGACCACCGCCGCGGCACCGATGGCGGCGAGGACCGTGCGGCTGCGGAGCCGGCGTCGGGATCCGTTGTTCGAGTTCATCACGGGCATTCCGTTCGTCCAGTGGGGAGTTGGCACCCCGATGGTCCGCTTGGGGCGGGCCGGGGAGACCGGATCGTCGACCCGGCCACCCCTCCTGACGGGAAGACCACGCGATTCGTTGCTCGGAATCGAAACTCTCTCGCCGCGACGGGTTAGCCCCGAGCCGACGGACCCCGCTGAAATCGGCGGGCAAGATGCGTACTTCCGCCGCGTGCATGAACACGCGCTCTGGATCGCTCCTGCGCAAATGCCTGACCACCGGCGCAAAGCGCGATCGTCATGGCCGGTCCATCCCGATGTTTCAGCCCTTGTGGGGTTCCGTGGTCGCATCCCCGGAACCGAGCTGTGACGACTGCCAACCGTGGATCAGCAGATCGAACACCGTCTCCACGGAAGCGCGTGGATCGTGCCGGACCATGGCGATGTCACGTTCCAACCACCGCATGACCCACCAGCCCGGCAAACGTTTCCGGTCACGGCACCAGCGAGGACGCGCCGGTGGGCGACGCTCGACTTGGGTCATCGTGTGGATGCCTTGAGGGCGTCCTCGATGTCGGTCAGGGCCGCGAGAAGGCGGCGGGTCATCTGCCACCGCCGGTGCCAATAGCCGTCGAGGTCCGCCTGGTGGACGGGGTCGGGTCGTTCGTAGTGTTCACGGACGCCGTAGAAGGACTGCATGGCCTGGAGCAGAGCCATGCGCGCGCAGGCGGTGATCTGCTCGGTGGGCAGATCGGGGTTCTCGGACCGGTACGCGGCGATCAGGGTCAGTGCCGTGGTGGGCCAGTCGTCCGTGGTGGCCACGGTCAGGGGGTCGAACGCGACCCGGCCCAGTTCCCAGGCCGGTGGGGCGATGCGGTCGTGGAGGTCGATGACGGCCGCGATCGTGTCGTCCGGGTGGACGAGCAGGTTCGGGCGGGTGAAGTCGTAGTGCACCGGCTGCACGACCACTCTGGGCAAGCCCGCGGTCAGGCCCGGGGCGTGTGCCTCGAAGTCCGCGCGGCGCGTCGCGACCTGATCGCGCCGCGCGGCATCGGCCTGTGTTCGCGGTTCGCCGATACGACGCAGGAGGGCGTCCGCGACGTCGAGCGCGCTTCGGATGTCCCGGTCCCACCACAGCGGTCGGACCGGGACCAGGCGAGGTGCGGCGGGGTGGTGGGCGAAGGCGCGGTGCAGGCGGCCCAGTGTCAGTCCGAGGTTCTCGGCGACACGAAGGGTCCAGGGGCGCGTGGACGGGGTCGCGGCGACGAACTCCCAAACGGACAGGACCGGTTCCCGCTCGCGGGAGAGGGCCTGTCCCGCCCGGTCGGGAACGACGGCCGGGGTGGGAACACCTTGCGCGCGGGCGAAGCGCGCCGACTCCACGCGCACCGACTGCCGCTCCAGGTCCTGACCGGTCCGATAGACCTTGACGAAGACCCCGCCGCCGTCCGACAGGCGAGCCGTGAAGTTGTCGGTCTCCGCCCCGAACGGGATCCGCGCGACCGCGGCCACACTCAGGCCGTACGCGTGGACGAGCCTGTCCGCCACGATGTCCTCGAACCGGCCCGGCGCGTCACCATGCACTGTCACCGCCGTATTCCACCACGGCCGGCCGACCCGACCACGCGCATGGCCCGCCGCCCACGACCCCGTTCGCCGAGGGCGGGGCCGCCAGGTCTGCGGCGAGGCGGAGGCCTGTCCGCCGCGCGTGCCGTGTGTTCGTCGCCGGCTCGGTCGGCCGGATCGTCCACAGACTCGAACGGCGCAGCGGTGCGCCGCTGTTCGAGCGCGGCGTGGGGATCGGGCTCAGTCGTGGTGTTCGGATCCGGCTTCCAGGTTGTGGGTCAGGTTGTGGGTCATGCGTTCGAGGACTGTGACGGCGGTGTGGTATTCCTCGCGGGTGATACCGGTCGTCGACAGGTCGCGGAAGGCGTCGACGCGTTCGGCGACCTTGGCGAGGCGCGCGCGGCCGTCGTCGGTCAGGGCGAGGCGGGTCGGCTCCGGGCGGGTCGCCCAGCCGTCGGCAAGGACCGTCTCGATGGCGGCCGTCAGGTCGGCGACGCCGGCGTTGGCGGCCAGGACCGTGCGGACGTCGGTGTCGCCGGCCTGTGGGTTGTCCTCGATGACGTTGAGGACCTGCCAGGCGAGGCGCGTGAGGCCGAACTCGGACAGCATCGCGTTCATGTAGCCGGTGAGGGCCTTGTCGGTGCGGTTGAGCCAGTAGCCGATGGGCTTCATGTCTGCTCCCGAGTAAGTCGGCGGTGCCGAGGCTGGGTTGGGCTGAGTTGGGTGACGGTGAACGGGCCGGCCGACGGCTGTCGCCGGCCGTTCGGGTCAGTGCCGGGTGAAGGCGCCGGCGTTCTCGCGGGCCCACTGCTCGAAGGTGCGGGCGGGCCGGCCGAGGAGCGTCTCGGTGGTGTCGGCGATCGTGGCGGGGCCGTGGTTGGCGGCTTCCCACAGGTTGAGCAGCGAGAACGCCATCGGCGCGGGCATGTGGTTGCCCATCTGCCGCTCCGCCTCGGCGCGGGTGATGAGTTCGACCGGGATCTCGCGGCCGATGGTGTCGGCGAGGACGGCGAGCTGCTCGCGGAAGGAGAGCGACTCGGCGCCGGTCAGGGTGACCGAGCGGCCGGTGAGGGCGTCGCCGGTCAGGGCCTCCACGGCGATGTCGGCGATGTCCTGGGGGTGGATGGGCGCGATCTGCGCGTCCGGGTAGGCGAGCTGGATCGGCATCGACTGGCCGATGAAGTAGGCCCAGCCGAGGGAGTTGCCGGCGAAGGCGTCGGGCCGCAGGAACGTGCAGGTGAGGTCGGAGTCGGCGAGGGCGCGCTCGACCTTGAGGCTGTGGCTCGCGAGCGGGTCGTTCTCGGCATCGGGGCCCAGGACCGAGGACGAGGACACCCCCCGCCGCCGCACCCCGGACAAGGGCACCCTCGACTGAGCCGCACCGCAACCCGATCCCCGGGCACACCCTGCCGGGTGGTGCGGCGGGAGTCACCGGGCCCGGTCGACCGGCCGGACCGGTGCGGGTCGGAGACCGCAGGTCTCGGCGGCCGCGGAATTCGCGATCATGCGACTCGCGATCCTTGCGTAAACCCTTGATTCATCCTTGCGTAACCCTTGATTCGGAGACACGCGGGAATTGGCGCGACACGGCCGGAGCAGAAGGATCGCCCGATATCCCGGCCCGGGGCTTCCATCTCCCGAGGCTGGCCGACGATACCCGACGCCGCATGTCCGTCAAATGCTCGGCCGGACCCGACCGGCCCGTGCGAACGGATCTTGTCCACGCGCGTCACATGCCGTGCCTGCGCGGGCAATACCCGGGAGAAACAACCTGGTCAATGCCCCTACGGCAGTTGTTCGACCAGGGAAACGGAATGGGATCTTCGAGTATCACGATCACCGAGAGAAAGCGGAATGGGATCTTCGAGCACCCCGGTCGCGATCGGGTAATCGATCTTCTCGACAGGGCTTCCGCGACGCACTAGCCAAGCCGCTGTGACTGCTATAGAGTCTGTCTCGGTCATCAGCCCGCGTGAACTCACGTGAATAGGCTTTTGCAGTGAATAACTGTTCTTCAGCTCTTTCACAGGCCCGACGTTCCTCCTTTCTGTTGACGTCGACCAAAGACGGACCGGGATCGGATGTCCGCAACCCGTTCCGCCGTGGTCGAAATCGAGAAAGAGCGGACCGGGAATTTCGCGTGGATACAATCCGACCGCTTGTCGCCGTCTGATTTTTGCCGTGGATAGCTGTTCGATTTCTGCAGCACATGGCGGCCAATCTCTGAGAAGCATCTGTCGTGAAGCTCCGAGTGGGGTCGGCAACCGACCGTACTCGAGCTGTTCTGTCGCCGCCCCGCGAGTGGCTCATGGAACGACGCAGAATTTCGCCAGATGATCAGTCCTGCGCGAGTGCTGGGAGTGTCTTCGAGCTGTGGGAAAATCAGTCGAAAACCGCATTCCGGAAACAGGCGGACACCAGTCGGCGCAGTACCGCTGCGTCGGCATCGGAGTCGGTCCTGCCAATCTGAGCCTGGCATCGCTGCTGTACGGCCGCTCGGAGACGCCGAACCTCTTCCTCGACCAGAGGGAGCAGTTCGGCTGGCACGACAATCAACAGATACCCGGCGCGGCACTCCAGGTATCACTGCTCAAGGACCTCGTCCTCCTCTCCGACCCGACGAACGGATTTTCTTTCCTCTCGTATCTGCACGAGCAGGGAAAGATCTATCATTTCATCAACGCCCAGTACGAAGCCGTGCCCCGCCGCGAGTTTCGCAATTATCTGGAGTGGGCCAGTCGGCGCAACGAGAACATCGTCTTCGGCGAGAAGGTGCTCGCCGTCGAGTTCGATCGATCCTTCGTCGTACACACCAACCGGCGAAGCGTGACCACGGATAACATCTGCGTCGGTGTCGGCACCAGACCCTGGGTTCCGGAGCAGGCCCGCGACAAGCTCGGCGACACCCAGTTCCACGTCTCCGACTTCACTGCCGAAACGCACGTGGACCTCGACGGGAAGAGAGTCGCCGTGGTCGGCGGCGGCCAGTCCGGGGCGGAGGCGTTCCTGGACTTGATATCACGGCCGCCGAAAGAGTTACCCAGGCGGGTGACGTGGATATCGCGACGCGGAAACTATTTTCCCATCGACGACTCCCCGTTCACGAACGAGTATTACATGCCGAGCTATTCCGAATACTTCTCCGGCCTGGACAAGGCCGTCAGGGAATCGCTCAACAACCGGAACGTGCTGAGCAGCGATGGGATCTCCGCGTCGACGCTCCGGGACATCTACCAGCGCTGCTACGAGCACCGCTTCATCGCCGGAGCACACGATCTGCTGGCGCTGCTCCCCAATCGGGGCGTCACCGACGTGACGGGGAACGAGTCCGGCGGCTGGACCATCAAGATGGGCCACAACGACCGGCCGGGCGTCATCGAGCACGTGGACGTGGACGCCATTGTCTGGGCCACCGGATTTCGTCCGGCGTCGACGGATTTCCTCGCGCCGATCGAAAGTCGACTGGAGCGCGAGGGCGACGAGTACCGCATCGACCAGGACTTCGCCGTCCAATGGGACGGGCCCCGGGACCGGCTGATCTTCATGCAGAACGCGGCACGCGGGCAACGCGGCCTGGCGGACCCCAACCTGAGCCTGACCGCCTGGCGCAGCCGACGCATCCTCGACCGGTTGCTCGGCGTCGGCTCGAACGAACAACTGCCCTCGTTCGTCGAGTGGTCGGCCAAGCCGCCGGCCGACGAACTGGACGCCCTGTGACACCGGCCAGGACCGATGTAGCCGTCGTCGGCGCCGGAATCGTCGGCTGCATGGTCGCCCGGGAAATCACCGCACGCATACCGGATGCCTCGGTCGTGCTCCTGGACCGGGACACGGTCGGGACCGGCGCGAGCCGGCGATCGGCGGGGCTGCACTGCCCGCGCGGCTCGACGGAGCGCGTACGGCGCATGGCGCGGTACAGCCAGGACTACTACGGCGAGCTCAAGGCCGGCGCCCCCGGGCTTCCGATCCACGAGGTGCCCATGTCGGTCGTCGCCTCGCCCGCGAGCGCACCGCGACTGCGGGAGGTCTACCTCGACAGCGCCGAGCTGACCCGCACCGATCACCTGCCCGACCGCGCCCCGTCGGGCCACCCCGGCGGCCCAGGCAACCCGGGCGACCCCGCCCACCCCGGCCACCCCGGCATCCGCTTTCCCGAGGACGCGGAGATCTGGGACTGCCAAGGCGCCCAGTACGCCGACGTGTACGCCCTGGTCCAGGAGCTCACCCGAGAGCTCCGCCCGCGAGCGACGCTCCGAGAGTGCGTCCGGGTGGACGCGGTGAACACCGTCGGCCACAACGGCCGAGACACCGGGGACGTCGAGCTGAGGCTGGGCACCGGGGAGACGCTGACCGCGGGTCGGGTCGTCCTCGCGCCGGGGCCCTGGCTCGCCGCCCCCGCCTGGCGCGGCCTCGTCGCCCCGCTCGGCGCCCGGGTCAAGAAGGTCGTCGCCCTGCACATCGAGCAGGTTCCGGACCGGGGCGACCGAGCCGTCGTCTTCCAGGACGAGGACGCCTTCCTGCTGCCCCTCCACGCGCTGGGGCACTGGCTCTTCAGCTACACCTGCACGACATGGGACGTCGATCCCGACGAGATGGTCGACGGGTTGTCTCCCCACGACGTCGACGAAGCGCGCGGGAGTCTGCGCCGCCACGCCCCCGAGCTGGCCGAACGAGGTGTCTCCGGCCGCGTGTTCTGCGACGCGTACAGCCCCACCGGTGAACCGGAGGTACGGGCGCTGGAGGACGGACGCGTCGTCTTCGCGGGCGCCGCCAACGGATCCGGTTACCGGCTCGCCCCAGCGATCGCGGCGGAGGCCGCGGACCTGCTGCACCTGCCACCGAAGCCGCCGCACACGATGGAGAAGCAAAGGAGTCAGTCGTGAGGATCAGCACCTACGGCCCCGACGCCCCGGATGCCGCCCACGGCATCGCCGTGGCCGCCGTCGAGGCCGGCTCCGCGACGCGGCTGGGTGTCGGTGCGGCCTGGGTCAGCGTCGCGCCCGGCGCCCGCTCGGACGCGCACCAGCACGACGAGACGGAGACCTGGGTCTTCATCTCGGGCACGGGCGAGCTGACCGTCGACGCCGAACACCATCCGGTATCCGCCTCCACCGTCGCCCAGTTCGAACCGTTCGAGACGCACTCGGTCGAGAACACCGGCGAGACCGACCTGCTCTTCGTCAGCTTCTACTGGCGCGACGGCGAACGCGCCGTGCGCGCGGCGAACGACCCGGGGCACCGACGCTTCGGGGCCCGTCCGCTGTTCGTCTTCTCCTCCGCGCCGACCCCCAACGGGGATCTCCACCTGGGCCACCTGTCCGGCCCGTACTTCGGCGCCGACGTGTTCGTCCGCTACCAGCGCATGATCGGCGCCGAGGCCTGGCACATCACCGGCAGCGACGACTACCAGAACTACGTCGTGGCCGCCGCCCGTCGAGAAGGACGGGAACCGGCGGAGACCGCCGCGCACTACAGCGCCGAGATCCTGGCCACGCTCAAGCTGATGGACATCGATGTCCACCAGTACACCGCGACCAGCCGGGACGCCGCCTACCCCGCCGCCCTGCGGGCGTTCTTCTCCCGGTTGACCGCCTCGGGGACCGTGGCGCCCAGGGAGGGCAGCGCGCTCTTCGCCGCCGACACCGGCGAATACCTGTACGAGTCGGGAGTCACCGGTCGCTGCCCCACCTGCGGCAGCGAGGCCGGCGGGAACGTCTGCGAGGCGTGCCTGGAGCCCAACGTCTGCACCGACCTGATCGAGCCGCGCTCCCCCGCCTGCGACGTCCCTCCCCGCGAGGGTGCCGTCACCCGCTACACCCTTCCCTTGCACGAGCTCGGCAACGACATCACGGCCCATCACCGACTCGGGCGCGTCCCGGCCGCGGTGAAGGAGCTGGCGGAGCGGCTCTCCCGCCGCGAGCGGCTCGACATCCCCGTCACCCACCCGGCCGAATGGGGTGTGGCGCCCGCCGAATCCGACGTGCCGGGCCAGGTCATCTGGTCGTGGCTGGACTACGCCTTCAGCATTCTGTACGGCATCGGCGCACTCGGCCGCGACCTGGGCCGGGACTGGGACGCGGACGCCCCCGACGCCGACTGGAAGATCGTGCACTTCCTGGGCTCGGACGGCAGCTTCTTCCACCCGATGTTCATCCCGGCGCTCTACCGGCTCGCGCACCCGCGGTGGAACCCGGACATCGACTACAACATCAACGAGTTCTACCTGCTCGAGGACAGCAAGTTCTCCACCAGCCGCGGCCACGCCATCTGGGGCAAGGACGTCCTGAACCCGCACACGGTCGACTCCATCCGCTGCTACCTGGCGCTGACCCGCCCCGAGGGCCGCCGCACCGGCTTCGCGCCTGCCGCGTACGAGACCTTCGTCCGCGACACTCTGGTCGGCACCTGGCAGGAGTGGCTGAACGACCTGGGCGACCGCGTCCGGAAGCGGTACGACGGCACCGCTCCGGAAGCCGGCACCTGGACGCCCGAGCACATGGCCTTCCTGGCCCGCCTGGAGGCGCGGCGGTCGGCGCTGACCGGCAGCCTCGGCCAGGACGGCTTCTCGCTCAACCGCGCGGCCGAGATCCTCGACGGCATCGTCGAGGACGTCACCACCTTCGTCCGGCTCCAGGCCCCCTCCGCGGACGTCGCGACCTGCAAGGACGAGGCCCGCACGGCGGTCGCCCTCGAACTCGCCGCCGCGCGGCTGCTCGCCACGTGCGGCGCCCCCGTGATGCCGAGGTTCGCGAACCGCCTCTCGGCCGCCCTCGGAGGACCCCCACCGACGCGATGGCCGGACTCGGTCGCCCTGGTGCCCGCCGGGACCCCCGTCGACCTGACCGGACAGGTGTTCTTCGGCGTTCCCACGGCGTGGGAGCGGGCTCCGGAGCGGCCGCCCTCGCCGTTGCTCCCGTGGTTCGGCCGCCTGGTGCGCGACCTTCTGCGCCTGCCCGACGACGAGCCCGTACACGACAAGTCGCTCGTGCTGCTGGGCATGGAGTCGCTGCAGGCCATCGCCCTGCAGTACCGGCTCACGGAGCAGGTCGGCGCCGACGTCTCGATCGAGGACCTGCTCGGCGCCCGCACGGTCGCCGAGCTGAGCGCGCTCATCGCGGAGGGCCTGGATCCCGACGTCGTCGCCGCCCACGCGGAGGTTCAGGGGTGAGCCACGTACAGGTTCTGCGCGAGATCGAGGCGAGGGGTCTGACCATCACGGCCGCCGGCGCCGACCTGCGCCTGCAAGGGCCGCGGGAGCGGATGGACGCCGACCTGCTGCGCCTGATCAAGGCGCACAAGGCGGAACTCATCGCCCACCTGGACGCGCCGGACGGCTTCGCGCCGACCGACCTTCAGCGGAGCTACCTGGTCGGCCGGGGCGAGCACGTCGAGATCGGCAACGTGGCCAGCC
This sequence comes from Embleya sp. NBC_00896, assembly GCF_045207785.1. NCBI lineage: Bacteria > Bacillati > Actinomycetota > Actinomycetes > Kitasatosporales > Streptomycetaceae > Embleya > Embleya sp. NBC_00896. Next base: position 2,208,972 of record NZ_CP108777.1, on the reverse strand, counting down.
ACGTCTACCACGAGATCGAGGGCGTCTGGGACATCGATCGCCTGGAGGCGGCACTGCGTTCGGTGGTGGCGCGACACGGCGCGTTGCGCACCCGCTTCACGCCCGACGGCAGACAGGTTCAGGAGGACACCGTCGAGGTGCGCATCGAGCGCCTGGACCTGCGCGGTGCGCCCGAGGCCGCGCAGCGCGAGCACCGGCTCGCCCAGCGCGAACGGCGCTCGCACCGCGTCCTGCCCGCCGACCGGGCCCCGCTGCTGACGGCGGACGTCACGATCCTGGCGGACGATCGCATGGTGCTGCACGTCGAGCACGACGGGCTCGTCATGGACGCCATCAGCATGTTCCTGTTCTTCCGGGACTGGTGGTCCGCCTACGACACGGTCGCCGGCATTGATGCCGCCGACGGCGCGGACCCGGCTCGGGAGGCGTCCTTCGAGGCGTACGTCGCGGCGCTGGAGGCCGCCCGCACCCGCGCCCCCGCGAAGCGCGCGCGCGAGTACTGGCTGGGCCGGCTGGACGATCTCGCCCCCTATCCGGACCTGCCGCTGCGGACCAGTCCGTCGGCGATCGTCAACCCCCGGTTCTCGGCGCACTTCGCGCGGCTGGCCGAGCCGTCGTGGACCGTGCTCAAATCCCGCGCCGCCGAGGCCGGACTCACCCCCTCGGCGCTGCTGTTCGCGATCTACGCGGACACCCTCGCGGCGTGGGGCGCCGGTTCGCGTTTCACCATCAACACCACCGTGGCGAACCGTCCGCCGATTCACCCGCGCATCTTCGAGGCCATCGGCAACTTCTGCGAGACGATGCTCGTCGAGATCGCCGTGGACCGGCGGACCATGTTCGTCGACCGGGCACGTGCCCTCCAGGCGAGGCTCCGCCAGGAACTGGACAACCGGCACTTCTCCGGCATCGAGGTGATGCGTGAACTGGCCCGCCGCGGCGACGGCGCGGCGCGCGGGCGGATGCCGTACACGTTCAACAGCGCGCTCGGATACGTGCACGCCGACGTCGACGGCTCGGCCCTGGAGCTGTTCGGGCCGGAGGTGTACACCTCCAGCCAGACGCCGCAGGTCTGGCTCGACGTATCCGCCTTCGAGCAACACGGCGGCGTGGTCGTGCAGTTCGACAGTGTCGACGGACTGTTTCCCGACGGGCTGGTCGAAGATCTGGTGTCCGGCTACCAACGTCTCCTGGAGGCCCTGCTGACGGAGCAAGCGTGGTCGGCGACCACGTTCGATCTGCTTCCCGAGCGGCAGCGGGAGCGTCGCCGGGCGGCCAACGCCACGACCACGGCGCCGCCTTCGCCCGGGATGCTGACGGACGCCTTCCTGGCGAACGTGGACCGGGCGCCGGCCGCGCCGGCCGTCCTGACCGGCGCCGGGACACTGAGTTACGCGGAACTGTACGCACGCGCCGCGCACGCCGCGGCCTGGTTGCGTGCCCGGCACGTCGCCCCCGACGAACTGGTCGGGCTCGTCATGCACCGCGGCCCCGAGCAGATCATCGGGATCCTCGCATCGATGCTCGCCGGGGCCGCCTATCTGCCGGTCGACGCCGCGCTCCCGGCGGCCCGCAGGCGGTACATGCTGGCCAACGGCCGAGCCCGCCTGGTCCTGACCGACGCGGACGCGGCGCGGGATTGCGACGATCCGGGCGGCCCGGGACGCGAGGTCCTGGTGCTCGACGCGACCCGCCCGCTTCCCCCCGGCCCCGCGCCCGATCCGCGACCGGTCCCGGGCGGGGACGACGACGACCGCCTGGCGTACGTCCTCTACACCTCGGGCACGACGGGCGAGCCCAAGGGCGTCATGGTCAGCCGCAAGAGCGTGGCCAACGTCGTCGCCGACTGCAACGCGCGGTTCCGCGTCGGGCCGCGGGACCGGTTCTTCGGGATCAGCGCCTTCAACTTCGACCTGTCCGTCTACGACGTCTTCGGCGCCCTGTGCTCGGGCGCGGCCGTCGTCGTGCCGGACGCGGACAAGGCGACCGATCCCGCGCACTGGTTGCAGTTGTGCGGCGAGGCCGGCGTCACCGTCTGGAACTCGGTTCCCGCGATCGTCTCCCTCCTGCGGGACCAGGCGGCCTCGGACGGGACGGACGCGTTGAAGGCACTGCGCCTGGTGATGATGAGCGGGGATCGCGTCCCGCCGACGTTGCCCGCCGCCGTGCGAGGGCTGCGGCCCGACCTGGAGATCGTCTCGCTCGGTGGGCCGACGGAGACCACGATCTGGAACGTGCTGCACCCGATCGACGCGGACGAGGACGGCTCGCGGAGCATCCCGTACGGCAGGCCCAACGCGAACAACCGGGCGTACGTCCTGGACGAGCACCTGTGCGACGTACCCGACGCGGTGACCGGTGAGATCTGGGCCGCCGGTGTCGGCCTGGCCCGGGGGTACTGGGGCGACGACGCCCTCACCGCCGAGCGCTTCGTCACCGACCCGGTGCGGGGCGAACGCCTGTACCGGACCGGCGATCTGGGCCGCTACCTGCCGAACGGCGAGATCGACATCCTCGGCCGCGGCGACTTCCAGATCAAGGTGAACGGCTATCGCATCGAGGCCGGCGAGGTGGAGACCCGGCTGGTCGCGTTGGACGACGTGGAGCGGGCCGTCGTCACCCGGCAGGGCGGTGCCCGGGGCGACCGGCTGGTCGCCCATCTCGTACCGTCCGGCGCGGGGCGCCCGTCCGTCGAGGTGGTGCGCGAGGCGCTGCGCAGCCATCTGCCCCCGTACATGATCCCCGCCGCCGTCCACTGGCACGCCGACCTGCCGCTGACCGGGAACGGCAAGGTCGACCGGGCGAGGTTGGCGGCCGCCGCCGACACGGCCGCGCCGCCCGCGTCCGTCGCCGCTCCCGCCGGGTCGGAGCTGGAACTCCGGGTCGCCGGGCTGTGGGCGAAGCCGCTGCGGATCGCGGACGGGGATCTGGACGTCACCCGCCCGCTGTACGACCTCGGCGGCGACTCGCTGGCGGCCGCGCGCATCCTCGCCGGTGTGCGCAAGCAGTTCGGCCTGACCATCACGCTGGACCGGCTGCCGGAGGTCGACACGGTACGGGCCATGGCGGCACACATCGAGCGAAGCCTCGCCGAGAGGTCCCCGAAGGCCGGGAAGGAGACGAGCGCGACGTGAGCGACTCGGTGATCAACCACATCGTGTCCCGGCCTCCCCCGCTCGGACATCGCATCTCCTTCTTCCGGCTCGGCGGGATCGAGACCCTGGACCTGACGGAGCTCCACGCACGCGCCGGACGGCTGGCGCTGTCGTTGCGCGACCTGGGCATCGACCGGGGTGACCGGATCGGCATCCTCGCGGCGAACTGCCTCGAATGGGTGCTGCTGGATCTCGCGGCGATCCGCCTGGGCGCGGTGACCGTGGGCTTCGACCCGGCCAAGTTCGACTCCGACGCCGATCTGCGGGAGCGCTACCGCCTGAGCCTGCTGTTCACGGACCGCTCCCCCGACGCGCCCGGCAGCCGGGCGCTCGGGGACGTCGGTCCGCTCGCCGACGAGCCCGAACACGGTCGGACCCTCGAACCGATCGTCTACGCGCCCGACGACGTGCTGTCGCTGAAACTCACCTCCGGCAGCACCGGCGAGCCCAAGACGCTCACGGCCGCCGTCGGCAGCATCGACAGCGACCTGCGGGCGGTCCAGGAGATGTTCGGGCACGGCGGCGACGACAACCTGCTCGTCTTCCTCCCGCTTTCGGTGCTACAGCAGCGGTACTGGACGTACTCCGCGCTCCGCTGGGGCCATGACGTCACCATCGCCGGCTACGAGGCCGCGTTCCCCGCGCTCCGGCGGATCCGGCCGACCGTGGTGATGGGCGTGCCGGGCTTCTACGAGACCGCCAGGAAGCACATCGAGGCCCGCATGGGCGACACCGGAGCCGCCGGTGACGACCGGAGCGCGCGCGAGCGCGCGGCCCGACAACTGTTCGGCGACCGCATCCGCTACCTGTGGACCGGCTCGGCGCCGGCCGCCGGCGGCACGCTGAGGTTCTTCGCCGGCGCCGGGCTGCCGATCTTCGAGGGCTACGGGCTCAACGAGACCTGCATCGTCGCCAAGAACCACCCCGGCGCGCACCGGGAGGGCAGCGTCGGGCGTGTGCTGCCGGGCAAACAGGTTCTGTTGGATGCCGAAGGCGTGATCCACGTGCGCGGCGACCACCCGGTGTGCCGGGGCTACGAGCAGGCACCGCCGGGTGTGTCGGAACAGGTCTTCGGCGCGGACGGGACGGTGCGGACCAACGACATCGGCCGTTTCGACGAGGACGGGTTCCTCTACATCCACGGCCGCGCCGACGACGTGATCGTGCTGGACAACGGCCGGAAGATCGTCGTACGGCCGCTGGAGGAGCACATGAGGACCAGTCCCGCGATCGAGGAGTGCGTGGTGTTCTGCCCGACGCAGACCCATCTGGTCGCCGTGGTCTCACCCACGAGGGAACCGGTCGGGCCGGCCGAGGAGCGGGCCATCGCCGAGCAACTCGCCCGCACCAACGCCGCCTTCGGCCCGGACGAGCAGATCCGCCGGGTCGTGGTGGCGCGCACCCGCTTCAGCGTCGACAACGGGCTGCTCACCTCTCAGCTCAAGGTCAGGCGCGGGCGGATTCTCGACGCCTACCGCGCGCAGATCCACGACACCCAGGGAAGCATCCATGCAGTCCGAGATTGAGACCGCGGCCAGGAAGAACCTCGCCCGGGTCCTGGAAACCGACGTCGCCCCACAGGACATCGACCTCGACGAGGACATGGTCGGCCGCTACGGGTTGACCTCGCTCAACAAGGTCCTGTTCCTCATGTCCGCCTGCGACGATGCCGGAGTGGACCTGTCGAGCTTCACCGAACCCGACGTGGCGGCCATGAGCACGCTGCGCGACGTGACCGAGGCGCTGTCGCGCCACGCCGGAAAGGTGGCCTGAGATGAGCTGGGTGGAGACCGCGTCGACGACGCTGGAGAACGATCACGTCCTGCTCAGGCCGATCGTCCCGGCGGACCGCGAGGCATTGCGCAAGCAGGCGATGGACCCGGATATCTGGCGCTACTTCGTCCTGCTGATCGAGACGGACGCCGAGTTCGACGCGTTCTTCGACGCGGCCCTGGCCGACCAGGCCGCCGGCCGCCGCGTCGTCTACAACGTCATCGACAAGCCCACGGGCCACACGGCGGGCAGCATGAGCTTTTGCAGCATCGCCGAGCCGGACGGGCGGCTCGAGATCGGCTGGTCGTGGCTCGGCAGGGAGTTCCGGGGGCAGGGGATCAATCGCTGGGCGAAGTTCCTCATGTTGGAGCACGCCTTCGAGCGGCTCGGGGCCGAACGTGTCGAATTCAAGACCGACGTGCTCAACCTCCAGGCGCGCCAGGGTCTGCGCAACATCGGTGCCACCGAGGAAGGGGTGCTGCGCAGCTTCAACCCGATGCCCGGCGGTCGGCGCCGCGACGCGATCTACTTCAGCGTGCTGCGCGCCGAATGGCCGCCGGTGCGCGAGCAACTGCGCACGCGGGCCAAGGTGACGTGGCCGGTGGGGATCGGATGACCGGGGACACCCTCCACGTCCCGTTGGTGCGGGCCCACGGCGACGCGTTCGAGTGCGGCCGTCGGCACGGGAGGGAGCGGGGGAGGAGCCTGCGTGCCTTCGTCGGCGACGGGCTGACCCGACTGGACCGGATCATGCCGGACCCGGTGTCGTTGCCGTCGCTGCGGCCCGTGCTCGACGCGTACCGGGACCAGATCGAGACCCAGACGCCGCTGCTGGCACAGGAGTTGCGCGGTCTGGCCGACGGCGCGGGGCTGGGCGCCGACGAGGCGTTGTTGCTGCAATTGCGGCGCGAAATCATGGGATACCATCGGATACCGACCATGGGTGACTGCACGACGTACGCCCTTCGCGGCGACGCCGGCCCCGTGCTGGCGCAGACCGTCGATCTCAACGGGGACCTCGACGACCAGATCTGCGTGCTGCACATCGCGCGCACCGGTTCGCCCCGACAGGTGCTCGTGCTCAGCTTCGGCGGGCTCCTGGGCTACCTCGGGGTCAACAGCGACGGTCTCGCGGTGGGGCTGAACCTGGTGCTCGGCGGTGAGTGGCGCCCCGGCCTGCCGCCCTACCTCGCCATCCGCCACCTGCTGGACACGGCCTCGGGCGTGGACGAGGCGGTGGAGATCCTGCGCGGACTGAAGCCGGCCGGCTCCCGCAACCTGGTCCTGTGCGACACCCGCAAGACGGCCTGGGTGGAGATCCTCGGGGACGAGCAGCGCGTGACCGAGGCCGAGGTGACCACGCATACCAACCACTTCCTGCACCCCGACTTCCGCGCGCACGACGAACTCAACGTCTTCGCACACAACTTCTCCCGGCTGCGGCTGGACACCTGCCGTACGGAACTGGCCGCCCTGCCGGCCGACGCGGGTGTCGAGGACCACTTCGCCCTGCTGTCGGCGGCGCCGATCCGGGTCGAGGGCAATGGCGACATCCGACGGGAGCGGACGGTCGCGGCGGTCGTGATGCGGCCGGATCTGGGGGAACTGCATGTGCGGCCGGGCGATCCGGCCCGCAACCGCACACGCTCGTTCGGGCTGCGCGGTCCCGGGGCGCAGTCGATGACGGAGATGGCGGAGGTGACGCCGTGACCGCGTCCGTGGACGACACCGGCTGGTTCGTCACCCGCGGCGGCGCCGCCGCGCACGCCCCGCGCGTCTACTGCTTCGCGCCCGCGGGCGAGGACTCCCGCGCGTTTCTGCCCTGGCAGGACGAGTTGGGAGACGAGGCGGAGCTGGTCGCGGTATGCCCGCCCGGTCGAGCGCATCGGGCCCGCGAACCCCGGCCCTCCCTGGAGGAGTTCGCCCAGGGCGCGGCCGCGGCGATCCTCGCCCGGGCCCGCGACTCCGGCCGCGGCGACGGTGACGGGAACGGGAACGGGCGGCCGGTCTACCTCTTCGGGCACAGCCTCGGCAGTCTCGTCGCGTTCGAGACGGCGCGGCGACTCCGGGACCTGCCCGCCCTGCGCCATCTGTTCGTCTCCGGGGTCTCGGCCCCCTCCCTGGCGCCCTCACAGCGGGTGCGCGAGCTCGCGGCCCTGGAGGGCCGGGAGTTCGCCGAGGCGCTCCGGTTCTTCGAAGGACTCCCCCCGGAGGCCATGGCCCACGAGGAACTGCTGGACCTGCTGCTGCCCGGCGTGATCGCGGACTTCCGCATGGCCGCCGCGTACCGCTACCGGCCGGCTCCCCCGCTGGCGGTGCGCGTCACGCTGATCGCCGGCCGGGACGACGCCTACCTGGATCCCGACAAGGTGGCGCTGTGGGACGAGGAATGCCTGACGCGGCCCGCGTGTCACTGGGTCGACGGCGGCCACTTCTACTACCGCGACACGAGCCCGTCGGCCGTGACCGACCTGATGCTCGCCGCCGTTCGGGCCGACCGGCACATCGAAGTGATCTAGGGCCGGGCGCGGCAACGTTGCCCGGCAACGGTTGCCCCGTCGCGGCACTGGAAGTCGTAGCCCACCACCGATCCAGAACCGATCCACACGTGATCGAACCGGAAGGAACGGCAATGCTGCTCGACCCGGCAGACCAGTACCGACGGGGAGTCTCCTTCAAGGAAGCGCACGCCGGTGAGCGGGCCTTCGTCGTGGCGAACGCGTGGGACGCGGGAAGCGCACGCCTGTTGTCGCAACTGGGCTTCGCCGCCCTTGCGACCACCAGTGCCGGCCTGGCCTTCGCACTCGGCCGGTCCGACGGCGTGAACCTGCTGGATCGCGAACAGGCGCTGGACAACGCGCGATCGATCGTGGCCGCGACGCCGCTCGCGGTCAGCGCCGACCTGGAGAGCTGCTACGCCGGCTCCGCCGAGGAGATCGCCACGACGATCCGCCTGGCCGCGGCGGCCGGGCTGGTGGGCGCCTCCATCGAGGACGCGACCGGTGATCCGGACGATCCGATCCTGCCCGTGGAGACGGCGGTGGAACGCGTCACCGCCGCCGTCGAGGCGGCCAGGGCGCTGCCCTTCCCGTTCACCCTGACCGCGCGGGCCGAGAACTTCCTGTACGGCCGGGAAGACCTCAAGGACACCATCGCGCGCCTTCAGGCGTACGAGGCGGCGGGAGCCGACGTCCTGTACGCCCCCTGCCTGCCCGACGCCGAGGCGATCCGCCTCGTGTGTTCGGTGCTCGACAAGCCGGTGAACGTCCTCGCGGGCGTCGGCCCGATGCTCTCGGTCGACGAGTTGTCGGCGCTGGGAGCCCGGCGGATCAGCCTCGGCTCGGCGCTGGCCCGGGCCGCGATGGGGGGCTTCCTGCGGGCGGCTCGGGAGGTCCGCGAGCACGGGACGGTCTGCTTCGTCGAGCAGGCCGTGCCCTACGGCGAGCTGAACACGCTGATGTCCGGGACCGCGGCCGGGCCGGAAGAAGGCGGGCGCTCGTGAACGCGCCCGCGGCGTACCTGCACGGGCCGCGCTACGTCCTGGGCGAGACCGAGGTCCACCACACCCGGATCGCCAACCTGTCCGCGCGCGCGGCCGAGTTCCGCATGGCGCCTACGGCCGACCTGTGGGGGTGGGGCAACGTCCGCCGCACCGGGCGGAGCCTGGAGGCGATGGCGGCCGAGAGCGCGGCCGCGACGTTACGGGCCGCCGCGACCGCCCCCTCCCGGGTCGACGCGGTCGTGCTGTGTTCCACCCGGATCCCCGGACCCGCGGAAGGCCACGGCGGCTTCATGGAGACCTTTCTCGCCGAGGCCGGCCTGGGCGACATCCCGTTCTACGGGCAGAACATGAACCGCTGCGTGAACCTCCTGGCCGCGATCGACACGGCGACCGCGTTCGTCAACGCCGGCCGGTACCGCCGGGTGCTGATCGTCACCACCGACAGCGTCGCGCACGAGGACGACCGGGTGGCGAGTTACGCCCTGTTCAGCGACGGGGCGGCGAGTTGCCTCGTCGCGGCCGAGGGCGAGATCGACGGCGGATACGAGATCGTCGCGTGCGCGAGCGCCCAGCACCGGGGATCCCTGGCGCACGCCAACGAGATCAGCGCGGACCTGGCCCGAACGGTGAACGACCGTCTGCTCACCCCCTCGGGCATGAAACTCGGCGATGTCGCGGGCCTGATGCACGCGAACATCTTCAAACCCGTCGTCGTGATGAAGGAACGCCAGGCCGGTTTCACACAGGCCCAACTCCACCTCGACAACATCACCCGGGTAGGGCACTGCTTCGCCGCGGATCCGCTGATCAACCTGGTCGACCGGGCCGCGGCGGGACACGTCGAATCCGGCCGCCACTACATGCTCGCCGCCGCCGTTCCCGGTCAACGGATCGGAGTGCTGCTGCGCGGGGCCGACGCGTGACACCGGACGACACCGACGACACCGACGACACCCCGGAAGGAGGCCCCCCATGACCACCACACCGAGCACACCGAACACGCCGGGCCGCGACCGTGCCTTCGTCCCCTTCGTCCTTCCGGACACCATCGACGCGCTGCCGCACCGGCCCTTCGAGTTCAGCCGCGCCGGATGGGACGACGCCGCGGCGGCCACGCGCGCGGAGCCGGACGCGTTGTTCCGGCGGCTGTTGCGCGACCAGGAATCGGAGTCCTCGCTCCTGATCGCGCGGCGCGTCATCGACGCCTTCGTCCGGGAGACGGACGTCGGGCCGTCGGACGCGGAAGCGGACGCCGAGGCGATCGCCGCCCACGTGCTCGGCGCACGCGCGGAGTCGGCCGCGGTGATCGACGCGCTGACCCGCCTGGAGCCGGAACCGCGCGAGAGCGTCCTGCGCCAGCGCGCGCCCCTGGGGCTGTTGGCCGGCTGTTGGCTGGACACCGTCTCCCAACCCGCGACCCAGCCCTCCGTCGTCGTCAACCGGCTCTTCGCCCAGCACCTGACCCTGCGCGGCGGCGGCAACGCCGAGCACGGTCAGGCCCGGCGGCGGCGGCGCGCGCTGGCCGACGCGGGCGTGCACCTGCCGGAGATCGCCGCCGCCGACTTCCTGGACAGGGCACAGGCCCGTCCGCTCACCGCACTGCACGGCTGCTTCTACCTCGCCCTCTCCCGCCTGCCGGCCAACTTCCTGCCCGAGGTCTCGGGCGTGCACTACACCTTCCACGCCCTGGGCACGGACGACCTGCTGAGCGGCACACCGCCGCTGTTGTCCGAGCCGGCGCTACGGGAGGTCCTGGCCGAGCACCTGGCCCTGGCCGGCCCCTCCGCGCGGCGCCGGCTGTACGCGGCCGTGCGACTGACGCTCGAACTCGAGCGCGAGCACCTCGCGATGCTGACCGAACTCGGCGCCTGGCGCGGCGCGCTCACGCCGGAGTCGAAGGTCGCGCGGATCATCGCACGACACGCCCCGCTGGCCGGCCGACAGCACGGCGGCACCCGGGTCGGCGGCCGGCTGCTGTCGGACGTCTTCGGCGCTCCCCGGATCGACCTGGCCGGCTTTTTGGCCGACCTCCGCGAATCCGGTCACCTGCGAGGCCCCGGAGACGGCAGTTGCCGGCTCGTGGACGCCATGCGATTCGGCGGTCCGATGTTCGGGATCTTCGACGAACGCGAGGCGGCGACCATCCGGGCCTGGGCGGCGAGTGTGCAGGCCGGCGAGCGGCCCCGGATCGAGATCTCGAACATCACCGCCGGGGACGAACCGGCCGACCGCCGACGGGCCGCCATCGCGCGCAGCGCCCCCGCCGACGTCGTGGTGGCCGAAGCCGAACCGCGCGATCAGCGCGAGCTGTTCCACCGCCTGGTCAACGTGGAGAACTTCGCCAACATCCTCCCGGTGGCGGCCGAGCGGGCGCAGCGATGCTTCGAGGAGGCGGAGATCCTCTTCGTGCACGGCGCCGGCGGCAGGTACACCGACGCGACCTGGTTCGAATACAGCCCGCAGGCGCTGTACGAGCGCGCGGAACGGGTCTATTGGGAGAAACTGGTCGACCCCTACGAGCCGCTCCGGGAGATCCCGGACCGCGACGAGGTGATCTTCCGGCAATCCACGTACTACCTCACCTACCTGATCGACGGCGCCTGGCTGCACCGACTCGGCAACCTCGGCCGCGAACGCGAGAGCGACGGCATGCTGTTCGCGATCTACGCCGACGAGATGGGCAACGGGGACCTGTGCAAGAACCACATCACGCTGACCCACCGAGTACTGGCCAGCGCGGGGATCGAACTGCCGCACATTCGCGACGAGGCGTTCGTCGAGCAGGACGAACTGCCCGACGACCTCTACGGGTTCGCGATCCAGCAGCTGTGCATGTGCCTGTTCCCGGATCGTTTCCACAACGAGATCCTCGGCTACAACCTCGCGATCGAGATGTTCGGCTCCGGCGAGATGCGGCTGCACGAGATCCAAAAACTCCGCCACCACGACATCGACACCTGCTACGAGCAGGCACATCTGACGATCGACAACTTCTCCGCCGGTCACGCCAAGCAGGCCGCCGAGATCATCGTCGGCTACCTCGACCACGTGCGGCGCACCGTGGGCGAGGCGGCCGTGGCAGTGGAATGGCGCCGCGTCTGGCGCGGCTACGCGTCCTTCGCGTACTTCCTCGAACAGCCGCTGCTCAAGGGGATATCCGCCGGCGAGCCGGCCGCCGGCCCGACCGCCCCGTCGCCCGGCCCCGCCGACGACACCGTGGCCGAGCTGGTCATCTGAGCCCGGCTCGACCACGCGGAACCCCGAACCGGCAACCGGAGGAGGACACATGGCCGACATCAGGATCACCATGCGACACGAGGTGCGCGAGACCGAGCGGCGGGCACCCATCGTGCCGGCCGACGCCGCGCTCCTGGTCGAGCGCGGCATCGCGCTCACCGTCGAGCACTCGCCGCAGCGCGCGTTCGCGATCTCGGACTACCTCGACGCCGGCTGCGCCCAGGCCGAGGCCGGCAGCTGGATCGACGCCCCGCCCGGGGAGTTCGTCGTCGGCCTCAAGGAACTACCCGACGAGCCCGCGGCACTCGGACACCGGCACGTGTACTTCGGCCACGCGTACAAGGGCCAGCGCGACGCCCGGGCACTGCTGCGCCGGTTCGCCGCCGGCGGCGGCGCGCTGCTGGACATGGAGTACCTCACCGACTCCGACGGCCGGCGGCTCGCCGCCTTCGGCTACTGGGCCGGATACATGGGTGCCGCGCTCGCGGTGCTCCACCATCGGGGCCGACTCGCCCTGCCGCTGCGACCGCTGCCCAAGGAGTCCCTGGACGAGGCGTTGCGTGCCTCGGCCGCCGGCGCGCAGCCGAGGGTTGTGGTCATCGGGGCCCTCGGACGGTGCGGACGGGGCGCACGTGACGCGCTGGCGGTCGCCGGGATCGAACCGACCTGCTGGGACGTCGCCGAGACCGTCTCGCTCGATCACGCGGCGCTGCTCGACCACGACATTCTCGTCAACACCGTCCTGGTGACCGGACCGACCCCGCCCTTCGTGACCGCGGAACTGCTGCGGTCGGGGCCCCGGAGGTTGTCCCTGGTCGCGGACGTCACCTGCGACGTGACCTCCAAGCACAACGTACTGCCCATCTACGACAGCGTCACCGGATGGCGGGAGCCGGTACGACGACTGGACGACGTCGGCGATCCCCTGGGGGTCATCGCCATCGACAACCTGCCGTCGTTGCTGCCCGGGGAGGCCAGTGTCGCCTTCTCCGCCGAACTGACGCCCCATCTGCTGACGCTGGGCGAACCCGGGGAACCCGGGAAACCCGGCGAACCCTGGCAGCGCTGCCTGCGGGTCTTCCGCGAAGCATGCGAAGCGAACGGCCTGGAAACGGAGAGCGCCCATGTCTGAGTCGATTCCCGCCGGCGGAACCGTCCACTGGATCGGTACCGGCCTGTCCTCCGGCAGCGGGCTGCGGGTGCTGGCCGAGCGGGCACCTCGCCTGCTGGTGTGGGGCCGCACCGACGACAAGGCCGAGCGGTGCCTGGCCCGGCTGGGCCTGACCGATCGAGCCACCGCGCGTGCGTACGACCTTGCGCGGCTCGCCGCGGAACTGCGCACCGGTGACATCGTCGTGTCGATGCTGCCCGCGAGCGAACACCCCGCGCTGCTGCGGCTCTGCGTCGAGTACAACGCCCACTTCGCGTGCAGCAGTTACGTCTCCGAGGCCATCCTGGCCGAGGTGCCGGCCGCGGCGAAGGCCGGCCTGGCCGTGCTGACCGAGGCCGGCCTCGACCCGGGCATCGACCACCTGTTCGCGGACCTGCTGGTGGCCAGGGGCCGCGAAGCGGTCGGCGACGGCCCGGCCACGGTGGAGTTCACCTCGTACTGCGGTGGGCTCCCCGCCGTGCCCAACGAGTTCCGCTACCGATTCAGCTGGGCCCCGCGCGGGGTACTGGGCGCGCTGCGCGCCCCGGCCCGATACATCGACGAGGGGGTGGAGAAGACCGTCGCCCTCCCCTGGACCGTCACCCGCCCGCACATCCTGGACGGCGAGCCGTTCGAGGTCTACCCGAACCGCGACAGCGTCCCCTACCTCGCCCAGTACGCCTTCCCGAAATCCTGGCAACCGCGCGTGTTCGTCCGGGGCACCCTGCGCCTGGACGGCTGGCAGCGGGCATGGGAGGACGTCTTCACCACGCTGCGCACCGACGACGACGAACGCATCGCCGCCCTGGCCGACGAACTCGCCGCCCGATACCCGACCACCGACGTCGACCGCGACCGGGTGGTCCTCGCGGTCGCGCTCGACGTCCGGGGCGCGAACGGCGGCGCCTGGCGCGGCGAATACGTACTCGACGCCGTCGGCGAGGCCGACGAGAGCGCGATGGCGCGGTGTGTCTCGCTGCCGCTGGCGTACGGGGTCACCGAGATCCTCGACGGGAAGGCGCCCGCCGGGCTGCGCCAGGCCGCACAGGGCGCCGAAGACGCCCAACGGTGGCTGGCGTTCCTGAGCGCGAACGGCGTCGGTTGGCGATTCGACGAGACAACGCAATCCGACCAGGTGCGGACCCAGGGGGACACGCGAGCATGACCGACGCCCGACTCGAGTCGCACGATGCCGACGGCAGGCCCAAGGCATTCATCCTGACCGGCTCCTTCCCCGTGATCCGCCGCAATCCGCTGTACTTGACCGAACTCTCCGGGCGCGGACTGAGGATCCTGGTGATCACCGCGGAGTCCTACCGCGAGCAGGCGACGGCGGCGATGGCCGACACGTCGAACCCCGCGTCGCAGATCACCGAGATCGCGTACGTCACCGGTGACTTCACCGTCCAGGGTGCCTTCGTCGCGGGCGCGGTGGCCCGCACCACGGCCTGGCGCGAGACGTACACGATCGTGGGCGCCTACGCCGTGGGCGACTACCTCGCCGAGCCGACCGGTCTTCTCGCCGACGGACTCGGCGTGCGCTCGCCCGGTCTGCGGGCCAGCCGCGCCTGCCGCAGCAAGTACCTCCAGCGCTGGTACGCCCCCGAGCTCGGCCCCGGCTCGCTGACCGTCCCGGCGGGCGAGCGCGACACCGCGGACCTCGGCGCGGTGCGTTTCCCCGCCGTGGTCAAACCCGCCTCCCGCGCCTCGAGTTCCGGCGTCGAGACCGTCGAGGACCCGGCGGGCCTGCGCCGTCGGCTCGCGACGTATCCCGACCACGAGGTGGTACTGGTCGAGGAGAAGGTCATCGGCCCCGAGTTCTCGGTGGAGAGCCTCGTCCAGGAGGGCCGGGTGATCTTCGCGTCGGTGACGGACAAGGAAACCAGCGACAGCCACACGCACACCTTCGTGGAGATGGCACACAGCGTGCCCAGCGCCCGCGAGGACCTGCGCGAGGCGCTCCTCGCGGCCAACCGCCGGCTGCTCGACGCGCTGGCGTTCGAGAACGGGATCACCCACTCGGAGTGGCGGGTCGGGGGCGACGGTCGCCCGCGCCTGATGGAGGTGGCCGCACGCACCCCCGGCGACGGGCTGCTGACGCTCTATCAACTGGCCACCGGGCGCCCCCTGGAGCCGGAGATCCTGCGCGTCGCGCTCGGCGAGCCGGCCTCCTACCCGGAACCACACCGCCACACGCGGCAGGTCTACCTGGAACACGAGTGCGGGACGCTGGAGGACGTCGTCGTCGACTGGCCGGACGTACGGCCGGAGTGGATCGGTGACAGCGGCGTGTGGCCGGACATCAAGCCCGGCGAGCCGGGCGAGGGACCGACGTTACGCGCGGTGCTGGTCCTGCGGAAGCGAGGCAGTGACCTGGTGCCGCTCGCCAGTTCCGACGACCGGTCCGTCACCTTCTTCATCGACGCCCCCACGCCCGACGGACTCGACGCCCTGGAACAGCGGGTCCGCGGCGCCATCCGCATCGTCACCGGCTGACGGACATGACCGACGTCGTCCAAGGGGAGACCCACGAGCCGGACAAGGTCGCGGTGGCGGCCACCTTCCGGCAGGCTCCGCTCCCGGCGAAGACGCTCCTCGCCGGGGCGTTCGTGAACCGCCTCGGCGCGTTCCTCAACATCTTCCTGGTGCTCTTCCTGACCTCCCGGGGCTACTCCGCCGGACAGGCGGCGTTCGCGCTGGGCGTGTACGGCGGCGGCGCCATCGTGGGGGTGCTACTCGGCGGGGCGCTCTCGATCAGACTCGGGGCGCGCAACGCGAGCGTGCTCGGCATGGTGGGCGCGAGCGTGCCCCTCGCCGCCATCCTCTACCTGCCCTCGTTCGGCCTGATCCTGGCCGCCGTGGCGCTGGTGAGCCTGGCCGGACAGCTGTACCGCCCGGCGTCGGCAACCCTGCTCTCCGACCTCACCCCGGCGAATCGCCAGGTGATGATCTTCGCGATGTACCGCTTCGGCCTGAACCTCGGCACCACCGTCGCGCCGCTGTTCGGGTTCGCGCTCTACAACCTGGCGGACCAAAGTTACGCGCTGGTCTTCTGGGTCGAGGCGCTGATCTCGCTCTTCTACGCGACCGTCGCCTGGCTGACGCTGCCACCGCGCTCCGCCGATGGGGCGGCCGCGGGCACGGGCGCGGGCGCGGGCGCCGATGGCGATGGTGGCGATGGCGACAAGGAGGCGGCCGGCGCGGACGGGACTGCCCAGGCCGGGCGGGGCGGCTATCGAGCCATGATGCGCGACCGGCGTTACATGCTCTACCTGGTCGCGATCTTCTTCTTCGGGGTCGTCTATGTGCAATACCTCTCCACGCTGCCGCTCGATGTGCGCGACAGCGGCGTCGCGATCTTCTGGTACACGCTCGCGGTTTCGCTGAACGGCTTCATCGTCATCTCGTTCGAGTTGCTGGTCACGAAATACGCGCAAGCGTGGTCACAACGACTGACGATCGCGTGGGCACTCGTACTGGTCGGCGTCGGCGTGGCCGTATACGGCCTGCCGCTCGGCCCGGCCGTCATCCTGCTCGGCACCCTGATCTGGTCCGTCGGCGAGATCCTCGGCGGTCCGGCGACCACGGCCTATCCGGTGGTCGCCGGACCCCCGCACCTGAAGGGCCACTACATCGGCGGCTTCCACTTCGCCTGGAGCCTGGGCGCCGCGGTCGGCCCCGTCGTGGGCGGCTGGCTGTTCATCCGGCTCGGACACCAGGTCTGGCCGGTACTCACCGCGGGCTCGGTGCTGGCCACCGTCCTGGTGCTCGTGTCGGTGCGGGACAGGCCGCCGACACCCGTCGCGCCCGGCGAATGACGAACGCCCCGACCCGGGTGCGCGGGCCCGGACTCCGCCGAGGGGCGCGGGCGCGGCAGCGCGACGGCGCCCGTGCGGTTCGGTGCCGGGGACCTCACCGCCGGGAAGCCCACCAGCACGACCGGTAGCGGTGAGGTTCAGTCGGCTGCGGGCGTGTGGGTGGGGCGTCCTGCCGTCAGGCGACGCAGCAGAGCGGCGAGTCGGTCGCGGTCTCGTTGGTCCAGGGACGAGAACCAGTCGAGTTCGCGTTCGGCGTGGGCGGTGAACGCTTCGGCGACCGCTGTGCGGCCCTGTTCGGTCAGGGCGACCAGGACCGCTCGCTTGTCCTCGGAGACCCGGCGGCGTTCCACCAGCCCGTCG
Organism: Embleya sp. NBC_00896; assembly: GCF_045207785.1. Lineage (NCBI taxonomy): Bacteria > Bacillati > Actinomycetota > Actinomycetes > Kitasatosporales > Streptomycetaceae > Embleya > Embleya sp. NBC_00896. The sequence goes on along the minus strand of NZ_CP108777.1, from coordinate 2,191,977 downwards.
CGTTCGAGGGTGTTGACCGCGTTGGTCAGCGCCGAGCGCGACAGCACCGACAGCTCGGCGAGCCGCGCGGGCTGGGTGGGGCCCAGCACCCACAGCTTGAACATGATCCGGAAGCCCGGAAGCGTCCAGCCCCGCGGCCGGTGCACGGTCGCCTCGAGGTCGGCGACCAGCAGGTAGGCGACGTGCAGCAGCTGGTAGCCCAGGTCGAACGCGTCCGGGTCGGCGCCCGGCGCCAGCTCGGTGACGCGCTCGCGCGCCTGGTCGGCGTACCGGACGTCCGGCAGCGCGGCGGTCGCCTTGGCAGGGGGTGTCGCGCGCGGCGTCATGGGTTCCGTCTCGATCGGTGGGCCCCTCGGCGGGTGCCTCGACGGGGGCGTACGGGGCACATCTTCCCAAGAGTTGTTGCGGATCTCGGCCCGTACCCCCAAGATGTCCAAAGTTGTTATGGCCGAAACAATCTATCGGGAGGTTCTCGTGCGCGTCATCGTCGCCGGGGGAGGAATCGGCGGGCTCGCCGCCGCGCTGTCGCTGCACGCGGCGGGCATCACGGACGTCACCGTCCTGGAGTCGGCGACCGAGATCCGGCCATTGGGGGTGGGCATCAACGTCCTGCCGCACGCCGTGCGCGAACTGACCGAGCTCGGCCTGGCCGATCGGCTCGCCGCGCTGGGCGTGCCGACCGGCGAACTCGCGTACTTCAACCGGTTCGGCCAGGCCATCTGGTCCGAGCCGCGCGGCATCGACGCGGGGTATCGCTGGCCGCAGTACTCCGTCCACCGCGGCGGCCTGCAGATGCTGCTCCTGGACGCGGTCCGCGAACGCCTCGGCGCCGACGCGGTGCACACCGGCCGAGCGGTGACCTCGTACGAGGACCTCCCGCAGGGCGTACGCGCCCACACCTCCTCGGGTCATCTCGACGGCGACGTCCTCGTCGCCGCCGACGGCATCCGCTCCGCGATCCGCCGGCAGCTCTTCCCCGACGAGGGTCCGCCGCCGTGGAACGGCCTCGTCCTGTGGCGCGGCATCAGCCGCGCGCCCGCCTTCCTCACCGGCCGGACCATGATCATGGCCGGCGACGGCAGCGAGAAGTTCGTCGCGTACCCGCTCACCTCGGAGCCGGACGCCGACGGCAACCGGCTGCTCAACTGGATCGCCGAACGCCCGCTCGACACTCCGCCGCCCGCGCCCGGGGATTGGAACCGCAAGGCCGAACCCGCCGACGTCCTGGCGCACTTCGGGCACTGGAGGTTCCCGTGGCTGGACATACCCGCGGTCGTCGCCGCCGCCGACGCGGTGTACGAGTACCCGATGGTCGACCGCGACCCGTTGCCGCGCTGGACGCACGGACGCGTCACCCTGCTCGGTGACGCCGCGCACGCGATGTACCCCATCGGGTCCAACGGCGCCTCGCAGGCGATCCTCGACGCCCGCGTCCTCGCCTGGCGGCTCGCCACCTGTCCCGTCGACGACGCGCTGGCCGCCTACGAGGCGGAGCGCCGCCCCGCGACCACCGCCATCCAACAGGCCAACCGGGGCCTGGGCCCGGAGATCGTGATGCGGATCGTCCACGAGCGCGCCCCGCACGGCTTCACCGACATCGACGACGTCCTCACCCGCGCCGAACGCGAGGCCGCCGCGGCCGGCTACAAGCGCACCGCGGGCTTCGACCCCGCCCTGCTCAACGAGCGCGCCTCCTACACCGTCGGCACCGGGAGCCAGGCATGAGCACGGAACCGATCCTGCCGCCGCCCCCCGGTCTGGAGTTCCTCGCCCGCTTCCGGGTGGACCTGGACCCGATGCTGGACCTGGGCGACACCCCGTGGGGCCGGCGCCGCGTCATCCCGATCGTCGGCGGCTCGTTCGAGGGACCGCGGCTGCGCGGCGAGGTCCTCGCGGGCGGCGGCGACTGGCAGGTCGTCCACGCGGGCGGCGCGGCCGACATCGACACTCGATACACCCTGCGCACCGACGACGGGGCGCTGGTCCATCTGGCCACCACCGGGCTGCGGCATGGCCCGCCCGAGGTGCTGGCCCGGCTCGGCCGGGGCGAGGACGTGGACCCGCGGTCGTACTATTTCCGCCTGGTCTGCCGCTTCGAGACGGGCGACGCCCGTTACGACTGGCTCAACCGAACCATCGGTGTCGCGGCCGCGATGCGCAGCGCGAACACGGTCCGATACGACGCCCACGGGCTCCTGTAGCCGTGGACGCTCACCGTGGCCCGTTCGTGTCCAGGTAGAGGACGGGACCGGCTCCGAGGCGGCCGGAGGCGTTCATCGCCAGCAGCGCCGCCATGGCCTTGGCGGTGTAGACCGGGTCGAGGGTGAGGTTCTCCCTTTCGGCGGCCAGGTGTTGTGCGTGTTCGCCTTCCGCCGTCGCGTGACCGTAGGCCGGCCCGAGCCAGTCGCGGACGAGGTGGAGGTCGTCCGGAGACACATCCGTGTGGGGAAGGTCCGCGCCTCGGGCCCGCAGCAACTTCTGTGCGCGGCGGGCCAGACCCACGAGGGCGGGCGGGTCGAGTCGCAGGGTGTCGTTGACGACGACACCGACCACCCGGGTGCGCAGGCCGGCGAGCCGCAGGCCCAGGAGCAGCCCTGCCGTCGTGCCGCCGGATCCGACCGCGGTGACGATGTGCGACGGCTCGGGCAGCGTTCCCTCTCGCACCTGGGCGGCCAGTTCGAGAGCCGCCTCGACATAGCCGAGAGCACCGATCGGTGACGAACCGCCCGCCGGGACGAAGTACGGCGGTCGGCCGCCGGCCATGTGCCGGGCGAACAGTACCGGCGCCGCGGCGATGGTCCGGGCCTTGGTGCGGGTGAAGTGCAGTGTCGCGCCGCTGCCTTCGAGTCGGGCCGACTGCGCGCGCACGTGGTCGTCGATGGGCTGGTCGATCAGCGCGATGGCGGTGGCCACCCCGTGTTCCCGGGCGTACAGGGCGGTGGCCAGCCCCCAGTTCGTGCCCAGCCCGCCCACGGTCAGGATCGTGCGTCGCCCTCGCCGGAGGGCGTCGGGCAGCAGCCACTCCAGCTTGCGGACCTTGTTCCCGCCCCAACCGCCGTCCCCGAAGACACTCTCGTCCTTCACCCACACGGGTGCGGCGCCTTCGGACAGCCCCGGCAGCGGACGCACCGGGGTGGGGACCGAGCCCAGCCGCAGGTGTGGCAGTGTCTCGCGCAGCGCCGGGAATCGCTGATGCAGCAGCGGAGCCGTCACCTCGTTCGACGCGGACCCGCCCGCGCCGCCGGAGCCGAGTACACGCTCGACACGGCCGTTGGTGAACAATCCGTGCGGGTCGTCCTCGGTACGCATGTCCACAGTCTCCTGTGCGGCCCGTGGGAGTGGGTGCCTTTCGATCGATCTCGCCCCTGGGCGGCCCGCGGGACGATCGGCGGGGTGCGGGTGTCGGGTGGGCCCTGCCGGACCCCCCTTTGGTTGGCCGGGACGACAAGGGTTTTCCCCGATTCGCGAGCGGAGTCGGATGGTTACCGTTTGGTAGCGGTCCCCCTCGACTTCTCGTGCCGAGCACGTCCCCCGTACCGCATCGCCTCCGGCGTGAGGAATCGGAAGTCAAGCGCGCCCGTTCGCTCGATGAGCGGTTGTCCCCCTCGACGCGGTTGTCCTCTCAACGCGCGGCTTTGCGTTCAACGCGCGGTTCGTCCCCTCCGCACCTTATCTTGTGGTTTCGTTCGGCGCTGCCCGGCGCGACCGGGTGTCCCCCTGCCGGTCGGCCCACACCTGCCCTCTCACGGCATTGCGCGTCGATTCCGATCCACTCGGGCGGAATGCCGTCGGCCTCCCACCGACGGCATCCGTCGACACACGACGAAATCCCTCCGGCACCGGAGACATCCGGCGCCCCCACGAGGAGGTACACGTGTGAAACGCAAACGCCTGTCCGCCCTGACGGCCGCCCTCACCGCCGCCCTCACGATGGTGGCGGTGAACTCCAACCCCGCCGTCGGGGAGAAGGCGCCGTCGTCCGCCGAAACCACGACATCGGCCGAGTACAGCGTCATCGGCGTCCGAACCGCCCAACAGCGCAGCGCCATCGCGGCGACCGGCGCCGCCGTCAACGGCGTCGAGGACGGTCGTCTGTTGATCACCGCGACCCCCGCCGAGGTCCGGCAGATCAGGGCGCTCGGCTTCAAGGTGAACTCCGAGGCCCCGCCCGCCCTCAGCGGCCAGACCAACCGGGACTTCCCGCCCGCGGACTCCAACTACCACAACTACGCGGAGATGGTCACCGAGATCGACAAGGCCGTCGCCAACCACCCGACCCTGATCAGCAAGCAGGTGATCGGGCGCTCCTACGAGGGCCGCGACCTGTACGTGCTGAAGATCTCGGACAACGTGGCGGCCGACGAGAGCGAACCGGAAGTGCTGTTCACGCACCATCAGCACGCCCGCGAGCACCTTACCGTCGAAATGGCGCTCTATCTGGTCAAGTTGCTCGGCGACGGCTACGCCACCGACCCTCGGGTCAAGGCGCTCGTCGACAGCCGCGAGATCTGGATCATGCCCGATGTCAACCCGGACGGCGGCGAGTTCGACATCTCCTCCGGTTCGTACCGCAGTTGGCGCAAGAACCGTCAGCCCAACTCCGGTTCGAGCAACGTCGGTACCGACCTCAACCGCAACTGGCCCTACAAGTGGGGCTGCTGTGGCGGCTCCTCGGGCAGCACCGGCAGTGAGACGTATCGCGGCCCCCGGGCCGAGTCCGCGCCCGAGGTCAAGGCCGTGACCGACTGGGTGAAGGGCCGCGTCGTCGGTGGCAAGCAGCAGTTGACGGCGGCGATCGACTTCCACACCTACAGCGAACTGGTGCTGTGGCCGTTCGGTTGGACGTACGACCAGGTCGTGCCGGGCATGACCGCCGACGAGTACAACACGTTCGCCACCATCGGCCGGGACATGGCCGCGACCAACGGCTACACCCCCGAGCAGTCGTCCGATCTCTACATCACGGACGGCTCGATCGACGACTGGCTGTGGGGCGAACAGCGGGTCTACGCCTACACGTTCGAGATGTACCCGGCCTCGGGCAACGGCGGGTTCTATCCGCCCGACGAGGTCATCGATCGCGAAACGTCCCGAAACAAGGCCGCGGTTCTGCATCTGCTCGACTACGCGGACTGTCCCCCGCGTGCGATCGGCAAACCCTGTGGCGGAGAGCCGCCGGGCAAGACGTTCGAGAACACCAACGACGTGGCGATCCCCGACAATGGCGCCGCGGTCTTCAGCGACATCGCCGTGACCGGTGTACCGGGCAACGCACCCGCCACCCTCAAGGTCGGCGTCGACATCAAGCACACCTGGCGCGGCGACCTCACCATCGACCTCGTCGCCCCGGACAACTCGGTCTACCGGCTGAAGAACTCCAGCGGCAACGACTCCGCGGACAACGTCATCACCACCTACACCGTCGACGCCTCCAGCGAAGTCGCCAACGGCACCTGGCGGCTGAAGGTGCAGGACGTGGCCTCCGCCGACACCGGCAAGATCGACTCCTGGAAGGTCACCTTCTAGGTCCCCGGATCCCCGGTGCGGCATTCCCGATCGGCACCAACCGGCCGCACCGGCGCCGGCTCTCCACGCCGGCACCAGCACCAAAGCCAACACCGGCTCGATCGAACCTTCCTGCCGTCGCCCGGAGTTCGTGTCCCGCTCCGGGCATCCCAGGGAACCGACGAGCGTCCCCCTTCCCCCAGCGAACGGACCCGACGAACGTCCCCCCTCGTTGTCGTCGGGTCCGTTCGGTTCCACATCCACGCAGCCTTCATGTGGGCCGAAAGGAAGACAATGGTGAGCAGGCACTCTCTGATCAAGAGACTCCTGGTGGTTTCCGCGGCGGTAACGGCGATCGTCGCCGGCGGCGCGGGGCAGACGATCGCCACCCCGCCCCCACCCCCCTCGGACTCGGGCGACGTCACCCCGCACATCGTCGGTGGCACCCGAGCCGCACAAGGCGAGTTCCCCTGGATGGTCAGGCTGTCCATGGGCTGTGGCGGGGCCATGTACACGAGCCAGATCGTGTTGACCGCCGCGCACTGCGTCGACGGCTCCGGCCCCGACACGAGCATCACGGCCACGTACGGCGTGGTCGACCTCCAGAGCACGGCGGCGATCAAGCGCACGTCGGTCGAAATCCTTCGCTCCCCCACCTACGACACGCCCACCGGTGGTGACTGGGCGCTGATCAAGCTGGCCAGTGCCATCCCGGGGGCGGTGACGTTGCCGGTCGCCGCCACCAAGACGTACGACAACGGCACGTTCACCATCGCCGGTTGGGGTGCGGCCACCGAGGGCGGCGGACAGCAGCGGTACCTGCTCAAGGCCGACGTCCCGTTCGTGACCGACGCCACCTGCAAGGCGTCCAGCGGATACTCGGGGCTGATCCCGGCCGCCGAGATCTGCGCCGCGTACCCGCAGGGCGGTACGGACACCTGCCAAGGCGACTCCGGCGGGCCGATGTTCCGCAAGGACAACGCGGGCGCCTGGATCCAGATCGGCATCACCAGTTGGGGCGTCGGCTGCGCGCGACCGGGCCAACCGGGCGTGTACACCGAGGTGAGCACCTTCGCCACGGCCATCGCGCAGGGCGCCGCCGATCTGGGCGGAGTGGACCCGCCGGGCAAGACGTTCGAGAACACCAACGACGTGGCGATCCCCGACAAGGGCGCCGCGGTCTTCAGCGACATCGCCGTGACCGGTGTATCGGGCAACGCGCCCGCCACCCTCAAGGTCGGCGTCGACATCAAGCACACCTGGCGCGGCGACCTCACCATCGACCTCGTCGCCCCCGACAACTCCCTCTACCGACTCAAGAACTCCAGCGGAAGCGACTCCGCCGACAACGTCATCACCACCTACACCGTCAACGCCTCCAGCGAAGTCGCCAACGGCACCTGGCGGCTGAAGGTGCAGGACGTGGCCTCCGCCGACACCGGCAAGATCGACTCCTGGAAGGTCACCTTCTGATCAGGCGCCTCACCTCCTGGAAAGTCACCGTCTGAGCAGCCGTCTCGCTTCCTGGAAGGTCACGCCGAGCACGCGTCTCGCTTCCTGGAAGGTCCCATCCGAGCAGGCCTCTCGTTCGCATCGGCTCGGCTCGGCCCGGTTCCGCCACGGGCCGGGCCGGGCCGCCGGGGCGTGTCTTCCACCATGGAAGACACGCCCCAGGGCGTGCCCTTGTGCCGCGGCAACCGGCGATCGCCCCGGCAAACCCGTGGGGAGCATGACGGGCGACACCCGCCAACGGGATTGATGCCGGGCACACCCAGTGGCTAGGGTTCGGTCGGGACTCCCCACACCCGCTGGGAGCAGACGATGGCCGACCATGTCGCCGGCTCTGCCGAAACCCTCGGCCCGCCGTCAGCACCTTTGGTGGGTCGGGCGGCCTTGCTCGCCTCCGTCGAGTCACGGATCGCGGCCGGTGGCAGCGTGGTGCTGACCGGATCGAGCGGCATCGGCAAGACCACGGTGGTGGACGCCGTGTGCGGGGCGGCCGCGGCCCGCGGCGAGAACATCCTGCGCACGAGCGGCACCGAGGTCGGTCGACGGGTCCCCTACTCCGGGCTGGCCGCCCTGCTGCAAGGCGTTCCGCCCGAGTCGGTGGCCGCGCTGGCGCCGCCGCAGCGCTCCGTCGTCGGCGACCTGCTCGCGGGCAGGCACACGCCGGTGCGGACCCACCCGTTCGCCCCGGGCCACGCGCCCCCGGGAACTCACGTGTCCGGAGCGCCTTTTCACGACCTGTGCCGGCGGGCCTGGCGGGATCTGCTCGAAGGTTGTTCCGTGCTCTTGCCGACCCTGGTGGTGGTCGACGACGCGCACTGGCTCGACGCCGCCTCGGCCGACGTCCTCTCGCACGCGTTGCACCATCTGGCCGGCCCCGACGTCCGGGCCCTGGTCGCCGGCGGGTGGCCCGAGCGCGGCGCGGCCGAGCACGGCGGAGACCTGCCCTGGCTCACCGCGCCGATCGCCGTCGAGGTCGCCGTACCGCCGCTGCCGCCGGAAGACCTGGTCGAACTCTTCGACCGGCACGGCGTACCCGCCCGCATCGCGAACAAGCTGCACGCGGACTCCGGCGGCAATCCATATCTGGCCCTGGCCCTGGCGGGCGGACCCTCGGACCGCACCCCGCGCCACGGCCGGCCGGCGCCGCTGCCGCAGCGGGTGCGCGCCCTGATCGGCGAGCGCGTCGACCGGCTGTCTCCGGAGACCCGCGAGACGTTGCTCGTTGCCGCGCTGACGACCCGCCCGACCACCGAACTGCTCCTGCGCGCGGGCCGCGCGGACGCCGAGCACGACGTACGGCTCGCCGCCGCCACCGGACTCCTGGTCACCGAGGGCGAGCACATCAGGTTCACCCCGCCGGCCGTGGCCGGCGTGATCGCGGAATCCGCGCGCGCCGACCATCGCGCGAAGCTGCACCTGGCCCTGTCCACGGTGGTGACCGACGCCGCCGGGCGCATCCGCCATCGGGCGCTCGTGTCGGCCGACCCGGACGCGGAGGTCGCGCGGAAGCTGGCGACCGCCGCCGACGAGGCCCGCCGACGCGGGTCCCGCCGGCTCGCCGCCGAGTTGTACCTGCTGGCCGCCGGCCGTACGCCCGCGGAGTTCGACGCCCAACGACTCGATCGGCTGGTCGCCGCGGCGGAGGTCGGTGCGACCGCCGGGCTGTCGGAGGCCGTGCACCGGGCCGCGGATTCCGTGCTGGCCGCCGATTCGCTGCCCGCGCAACGGGTGCGGGTGCGCATCGCGTTGATCGACCTCGCCGGCCAAGGGCTGGTGGAAATGGACGAGTTGTTCGCGGCCGCCATGCTCGACGCGGGCGAGGACCCCGCCCTGACCGGACCGGTGTGGCTGCGGCGATCGTGGGCGGCGATGGTCGAGGGCGACCACGAACGCAGCGCGTACCACGCCGAGTTGGCCGGTGATCTGGCCCGGACGGCCGACGATGCGGCTACCGAGTCGATGGCCCTGGCCCTGACCGCGATGACCGCGCGGGTCACCGGACGCCCCGACTACCGGCTCCACATGGACCGGGCGCTGGCACTGCCGGAACCCGCGCTCGACGGCTGGCTGCACATGACGCCGCGCTTCGTGGCCGCGCGATTCGCGGTCTTCGACGACCGCCTCGACGACGCCCGCCGCGACCTGCTCGCGATGCTCGCGCGGACCGAGCGCGGCACCGGCGAGGAGATCGTCGCGGTGCTGCGCTCGCTGTCCGAGGTCTCCGCTCGCCTGGGCCGGTGCGCGGACGCGCTGCACTTCGCGGACCGGGCGATGCGCATCGCCGAGGATTCCGGCCTGAGCCCGGGGCCGGGCTGGTACAACGGCGCGATCGCGGAACTGGCCGGCGGCAGCGTGTCCCGGGCCCTGGCGTACGCGGAACGCGGCGTGCGCGCCTCGGAGCAGGAGGGCGACTCGATCTTCCTGGAGCGCCACCTGCACGCGCTCGGGCAGGCGAAGTTACGGGCGGGCGACGTCGCGGGCGGCATCGAGGCGTTGCGGCGGATCGCCGACCTGGAGCGGGTCCAGGGGGTGTCGCCGCCGCCGGTGCTGCGCTGGCACGGCGACCTGGCCTGCGCACTGGGTATCGGGGGCCGACTCGACGAGGCGGAGCAGGTGATCCGGTCGGCGCGGGAGGCGCTGGCCCCCTCGGATCGTGGTCGGGGCACCAGCGCCCAACTCGACCGCGCGCAGGCGGTCTTGTACGCCGCCCGGGGCGACGTCGGCCGGGCGGTGGAGCTGCTCGACCACGCCAGGCACGTGTTCGAGGCCCTGCGTCAGCCCCTGGAGTCGGGCCACTGCCTGCTGATCCGGGGCCGGATCGAGCGCAGCCGCCGCCGGCACGCCGCCGCGCGTTCGGCCGGGGAGCAGGCGCTGGCGGTGTTCACCCGGTACGGCGCGCGGCCGTGGATGGAACAGGCGGGTCGTACACTCGCCCGGCACCCGGCAACCGGTGGGCCACCGGCCGCCCATCCGCAACCCGACGCGGTCGGGGCGTTCGCGACGCTGACCGCGACCGAGGAACGGGTGGCGCGGCTGGTCGCGGAGGGGGCGAGCAACCGCGAGGTAGCGGCGGCCCTGTTCCTGAGCGTGAAGACGGTCGAGGCGTCGCTGACCCGCATCTACCGCAAATTCGCCGTCCGTTCGCGGACCCAACTCGGCTCGCACCTGCGCGCCGCACTGGGCCTGCCGGAACAACCTCGCTGACCCGACACCGCGGGGCCGGTCCGGGCCCGGCGGAGCCGCCGGGGGCTACTCGGCGGTGTTCTGCCCCGTGTGCAACGACACCGGCAAGTACGTTCACCACTACTCCCAGACCTACGGCGCCATCTATCGCGACTGCAAATGCCGCAGCCGGCGCAGGCGATAGAGCGCCGTCATCGCGATCGCGGGCACGCTCGGTTGACGGCATCCGCCGTGATTCGCGCACCGCGGGGGACGACTGTCCGTGGCTGTCGATAGCGTGCTCGGGATGGAAACTGCAACCCTTGAACAGGCATTGCGGGATCACCCCGACGACGTCGCCACGTGGCGTGTCTACGGCGACCGGCTCCTGGCGCAGGGCGACGCCCGGGGCACGCTGATCCGTCTGGAACAGCGCCACGCACACGTCGGCCCCGTCGAGCGCGAGGCCCTGGCGCGCGAGATCGCCGCGCTGATGGAAGAGCACCGGCAGAGCTGGGACGCGGCGCTGCCGCCGGGGGCGACCGTCCTGGCCCGCCGGTACGGATTCGCCACGAAGGTCGCCGTCGAATGGTCCGACGACGCGCCCGCGCTGATCGCGGGGGCCCTGGAGGACCGCTTCGTGACGGCCCTGCGGATCGGACCGTCCGCCGACGTCGCGGAGGACGACCACGACTGGGACGACTGCTTCGACGAGGAAGACAATCCGATCCCGCCACCGCCCATCGAGGCCGCCGCCCTCGCGACGCTCGACCTCGGCCGCCTCGTCGAGCTCGACCTCGCGCATCTGCGCATCGGCGACCCCGGCGCCCAGGCCCTGGCGGCGTCGACCCCCGGCGGGCGGATCCGGGCGCTCGACCTGCGGTACTGCGGCATCGGCGACGCCGGCTTGGCGGCACTCGCGGCGTCCCCGCACTTCGGCGACGTCCGGCGCCTGCACCTCCAACGCAACGCGCTCACCGCCGAGGGCGTGCGCTCACTGGCGCGTTTCGAGCACCTCGTCGAACTCGACCTGCGCTACAACCGGATCGGCGCGGAGGGGGCGGAAGCCCTGCTCGCGGCGGGGTTCGTCGGCTCGCTCACGCGGCTGCTGCTGTATCGCGGCGACGTCTCCGACGCCGGCGTGCGGAAATTGGCGCTTGCCCCGCAGCTCTCACCCGCGCTGCGCAACTACTGGAGGAGTGTGTGAGCATCGATCTCCGCGATCGCTTCTTTGCCCTGTCGAGCGGTCGGGCCCTCGGGGACGCGGGTGCGGACGAGGCCGCCCGCTACCGCGCCCAGGTCGACGCGACCGACACCGAACCCGCCGCGACGCTCGACGGGCTCGCGATCTCCTGGCACCCGACCGTGCGCTACAAGGCGGTGCGCTTCGTCGATGCCGAGCGCATCGACGCCGACGTGCGCGAGCTGTTCACCCGGCCCAGCGAGGCCGCGCCACACCTGGCCGCCGTCTTCGTCGATCCGCGCGAGTTGTCGTTCCGCACGTTCGAGAACATCCTTCCGCTGGACCGCCTGTTCGCGGACACCGGGCTGGAGTTCGAGCTCGCAAAGCGCGTGGAGCTCGCGAAGGACGCGTACTCGTTCTCGCTGCGGCTCCCGGCCCCCGCCCGTGCCCGGCTCGAGAGCCTCGACGCGCTGAACCTCTACGTCCCGCCGCTCAACGCCGCCTCGCGCGGCGGCGACCGCTTCATCTTCCACTCCGCGCTGCTTGCCGAGGCGCTCACCGCGGCAGTGGTCGAGGCGATGCCGCAGTCGCTGCTCGACGGCTTCTCGCACGTGAACCCCGTGTTCCGCTGCAACCGCTTCGAGCCGGGCGACGCCCACTTCCACCGCCACCGCGACACGCCCTACTACGACGCCGCGCGCGGGCACATCTCCCGCTACACGGTCCTGATCTACCTCACCGGCGGCTCGGCCGCGCCCGCCCTCGACCTCGTCACCGGCGCCGCGCTCACGGACATCGAGCCTTTCACCTGTGTGATCCTCGATCAGCGGTACGAGCACGAGGGCGCGCCCTACCGCGACGGCCGCAAGGTCTTCCTGCGCACCGAACTCGTCTTCACCGATCCCGAGGTCACGCACGATCCCGAGATCGGCGCGCTGTTCGCCAAGGCCTGTTATTGGACCGGCGAGAGCGTCTTCGCCCCCGAACTCGCCCGCCACGCCGACGCCTGTTACAACCAGGTCGCGGCGGCGCATTGGAGCGGCCTCACGCCCGGTGCCGCCCGCGAGCCGTTCGTCCACAGGCAGTTCCGCGGCGTGCATTTCGTCGCGAACGGCTACGACTTCTGGTTCCCCAAGAGCGACACGCTCTCGCTCGCCGAGTGCGCCGCGATCACGCTTCTCGACTACTTCAACTGCAAGGTCGGCGACACCGCGTTCCGCGCCCTGTGCGACTCGGCCGTGATCGAGGCCGACGACGACGCGTGGATTCCCGGGTTCCTCCAAGGCAAGGGCGGCGGTTCGGGTGTCGCGCCGTTCGACAAGTCCGCTCTCTTCCCCGATCCGGAGGAGCCCGACGACAATCAGTGTTGCCCGTTCCACGACTACGGCGGGTTCGACGCCACGCGCCACGACGAGATCGTCGATCTCTATACGCGAGCCCAGAGCTTCGCGAAGGCGCACATCATGCCGGCGCCGATTCTGATGCTCGGAGAGGAAGTGGTCCTCGATCCGGACAAGTTCGTGATCCGGGGCAACCTCATCCACGTGCTCGGCAAGGAGTCGTTGGCTCCCGTGAACTTCGCCGCCTGCTGGAACTCCGGCGGCACCCCCGAGAACTACATCGATGTCGCGGCCACTGTCGGCGTGGCACACTTCCTCGTCCCGCCGATCGTCTTCACCGAGTCGGCCGACTGCCACCACCTTCGGTTCGACTTCTTCCGCAACTCCTGGATGGTCAAGCAGCGGCAGTCGACCGTTCCCGTCCCGATGATCACCGACGCCGACCCCGTCGAGCTCGAAGAGGACGGCGACGCCCCCTGGCTGGACGCCGTCGATCCCTCTCTGGTCGTCGGCGCCTCCGGCAAGCGTACGGCGAATCTCTGGTGGGCCGACGACTCTCCGCTGATCGACGAGCTCTACGACTCCCTCGGCGGCGACGAGGTGGAGGACGAGGAGAACGAGGCGGTGAGGACGGAGTCGCTGTCGCGGCGCGGGATGTAGACCCCCGAGCGCGGGCCGTCGGATGTGTCCCAACGTACGGCGATGCGGTGCGCGGCGTTCTCGGTGCGCAGTCCGAGGCCGAATGGTGCGGAGTCCGGGCGGAGTCGGGCCAGGCGGATGAGACAGATACCGGCGGCCGCGTACCCGCGGACCAGGACTGGCCGCAAGGGTGCCGGAAGCAGACGGGCGGTGATCTCGGGGTCGACGCGATAGTTGACCAGCAGCCGACGTTCGATGGTGCTCGCCATGACCGGCGCTTTCACGACCGTGTCCTTTCGATGATCTCGCACAGTCTTTCCGATGCACTCACGGCTGCTTCCCTTCGGTGGTCCTGCGCCGCCTTTGCCGTATCACGAGTTGTTCGGGACATACGGCGCCGAGAAACCGTCCGAGGGAGAGCGCGAGGCGTTCCTCCACCAGGGAGTAGTGGATGCGGTTCGCGTCCCGGCGCAACCCGTTTCGTGCGGTCGTGGACGATCGTCTTGAGGATGCCGCCGAAGTGGTCGAACGCCCGCGCATGGCTGCCCCGGAACGCCGTGAGGTCCATGCTCGTGGAGGCCGGCCGGCCCGAGCCTTGACGGCACCTCGACAGCGCGAGTCGAGCAAGGACGAGGCCCCTCGCCCCGCAGGGATAGGTTGGGCCGATGGGCGCGGACTACTGGAATCACAACGTGCACTACCACCCGCTCGTCCTCGAAGCCGTGCCGGATGGATGCGACGCGGCCCTGGACATCGGATGCGGCGAAGGATCACTGGCTCGCAAGCTCGCTGAGCGGGCGAACACGGTGGTCGGCGTCGACAGATCCGGCGAGATGGTCCTCCTCGCCCGCCGGCACTGCCCGGACCTGCGCAACGCCACCTTCGCGGAGGCGGACTTCCTCGACGAATCGCACGGCCTGCTCAGCGAAGGCGCGTACGACTTCGTCAGCGCCGTGGCAGTCGTGCATCACGTCGAGTTCTCGAAGGCGATCAACGCCATGACGCGCCTGCTCGCACCGGGTGGCCGCCTGGTCGTCATCGGTCTGGCCCGCAACCGGACACCGCTGGACTGGATCATCAGCGGCGCCGGAGTCCCGGCGGCCCGCCTGAACGCCCGCCGACACGGAGGCAAGACCGACCCGGACGGCATGCCCACCCAGGAGCCCACCATGGCCTGGGGCGACGTCCGCCGAGAGGCCGAACTCCTGCTGCCGGGCTGCCACTTCCGCCGCCATCTGCTCTGGCGATATTCACTCGTCTGGGACAGCCCCGCGTAAACGCCCCCACCGCCGTGGCCCGGCGGAACGTTGGCCCCGAACCCGCACTCGTTCACACGGCGGGCGCCGCCGGGGCGCCCGCCGAACGATCTCGCCGGGTCGGGTCGGGCGTCAGGTCACGTCGGGGCGCAGGTCGCCGGCCTCGACCATGGCGACGGCGGCTCGGACGTCGGGTGTCATCCAGCGATCCTCGCCCAGGGTCTGGACCCGCTGCCGGAACCGCTCGTGGAGCGCCTGGGTGGCCTTGGCGAGGGGCAGCGGATCCATCGTGGGGCGGGCCAGGTCGATGCCCTGGGCGGCGAGCAGGAACTGGACGGCCAGTACGGTCTCGGCGCGTTCGAGGTTGTCGTCCAGGTTGCGCACCGACGCCATCGCCATCGTGTTGTGGTCCTCCTGGCCGAACTTCTCCGGCCGGGACAGGACCCCGGCGGGCATCGCCCGCGCCTGCATCTCCGGGATCAGCGCCGCGCCCACGGTCTGGACCTGCACCATGCCGGAGTTGAGGCCCACCGGCGGCGCGCCCAGGTTGTCGGGAAGGCCGTAGCTCCACTTGGACGCGATCAGCCGCCCGGACAGTTCGTGACTGAGTACCGCGACGTCGGTGACCTGCGCGTTGAGGGTGTCGATCGCGTGTCCGATCTGCGCCCCGTCCCAGTTGCCGCCCATGACGAACTCGTAGTCTCCGCCGTCGCGTTGGAATACGAGGGGGTTGGAGGTCGAGGCGTTGGCCTCGCGGGTGATGATGGTGTCCGCTTCGGACAACGTCTGGCGCAGCGTCGCGGCGATGTGCGGGGCCGCCCGTACGGAGACGGCGTCCTGTACGCGGGGCGATTTCTCGCCGAAGCGCAGCCGTCCCTCCTCGGTCGTCCAACGGCTGCCGGAGATCAGGGAACGCAGTCGGGCAGCCTCCTTCTCCTCTACGGGGATGCGCCGTTCGGCGTGGGTGCGGGGGTCGAGGGAGTCGGCTTCGGCGCGGGTGGCCTCCAGGAAGAGCGCGAAAGCCCCGTCGAACTGGTCGAGGAAGGTCTCGGCCCGGTACGTGGACGCGACGTAGCGGGCGGTGAGTACGCCGCTGCCGCTGAGAAGGGGCAGCGCCTCGCCCGCCTCCAGGGCGAACCGGTCGGGCAGGCCGGCCTCGGCGAGCACGGCCGCGGCGGGGCGTTCCGGGCCGCCCCGCAGGCGGGCCGTCGCGCCGTCGCCGGTGAGCACCAGGCCGGCCGCCGCCATGGGCTGCAGGTCACCGGTGCCCAGCGAGCCGACGGCCGGCATGACCGGTGTGACGCCGGCGTTGACCAGGGCCAGCATGCGACGCACCATCTCGGGGCGTACCCCCATGTGGGCGCGGGCCATCGAGTTCGCCCGCAGGACCAAGGCCAGGCGCGCCACACCCACGGGGAGTTCGTCCCCGACGCCGGCGGCGTGCGAACGGAGGATCCGGCGTTGGAAGTCGAGCTGTTCCGCGTCCGTCAGGGGGTGGTCCTTGAGCGGTCCCAGGGCCTGGTTCCAGCCGTAGACGCGTTGCCCGGCCTTGAGGGCGTCCAGTGCGCCCGACCGGGAGTCGCGCATCCGGTCGGCGGCCTCGTTCGAGAGCTGCAGCGTGCCGGCGGTCCCCCGCAGGACCGCTCTCATCTGGGTGACCGTCAGATGGTCACCGTCGAGGGTGATCGCCGCCTTGGACTCGGCCGCCGGTGTGATCGTTCCTGCCATGGGCTGGGCCAGTACGGGGCCGGTCGAGCCCGGCAGCAGCACGATCGCGGCCACGGTGGTCGCCGCCGCCCACAGTCGAAGTACCTTGCGCACACGGGTCGTTCGGGGTCGGCCGAAAGGACGGGGCCTGGAACACGGCCGATTCGAGGGTGTCGGAAGAGAAAATGGCTCACAACCGTGTGGTCGGTACAACCGGCCCATCCGTTGAACAATTCGTACAAGCACACGGCACGGCCACAGCCACGCGTCGCGGCCGATCGAGTCGCGACGATTTCACCGGTTCACTGGTTCACCGATCACACGCGAGCCATCGGCCCAAGACCGGGTCGTCGAGGGCGGCATGAAGGCTCGCGGACCCATCGCCCCGCGAACACGCCGCCCGCCGACGGAAGACCCGCACCTTTGGTGGCCCGCGGCATGGTGTTCATGATGCCCGCAGGCCCACACTGACGATGAGGGTAATTCGCCCCAGGGGAGGGGAACTTCATGTCGACTCCGGCTGCACCGAAACCCGGCGGCACGGACGGTCCATCCGGCACAGGCTCCGGCGGCGGTGACAAACCCCCGCCGAAGCCCACCGGTACCGCTACGCCGACCCCGTCGCCGTCGACCACCGGCAGCACCCCCGCGACGTCCACGACGTCCACGAGCTCGACGACCCCCACGAGCACGACTCCCGCGCCCGTCCCGGCATCGGCACCGCCGCCCACCGAAAGCGCGCGCTCACTACTGCGCGCGGTCCTGAAGGACCAGGTGGAATTCAACTTCTACTGGGAGGGCCGGAGTTCGCTCACCACCAAGGCCATCCGCGTCGGCGTGCACGGCGTCGAGCTCATCATCAATGTCCACCCGGGCACCGACACGACGGGCGAGTACCTCTTCGGCTTCGGCTCCGCGTACGTCCGCGGGGACGAGGACAACGAGGTGAACATCGGCAGCCTTGGCCAAGGGGCCCTGGCTCCCTTGCGCGACCAACTCGCCGAGCAGTTCCACGCGCAATTCACCGAGGCCTACGACAAGCTCGAAGCCGCCCCCCGCTCCTCGGACCGCGACTGGCGAAACAAGGACGGCAAGACGAGGAAGTAGCCACCCGGACACAGGACAACCGGCAGCCATCCAGCGCTGTGCAGTGACCAGGGCGCTGAAGAGCGCATGGCGAGAGGAGACTCGGAGGAACCCCGCTCGCCGTCGCGAGCGGGCTCACCTAGGGTGCGGGCATGGTTCAGCCTGCTGATTTCTACACAGGTATCGTCGCGGAGGCATACGGGCCGCTGAAATCCTTCGCCCAGGACCCGGAGCCCTACGCGGCCTTCATCGAGGAGGCCGGCGCCCCGGCCCTGGAACTGGGATGCGGGGATGGCGATCCGCTCCTCGATCTACGGGAACGTGGTCTGGATGTCGAGGGCGTGGACTCCTCCGCGGACATGATCGAGCGATGTCGCCGCCGGTCGAAGGAGCGTGGCGTCGACGTCGTAGTCCATTGCCAACGGATGGAAGCACTCGATCTGCCTCGCCGCTATCGCGCGATCTTCCTGGCCGGTCCGACCTTCACACTGCTCCCCGACGACGCCACCGCCCTGGCCGCCCTCCGTAGCATCCGCAGTCACCTCGCCGAGGGCGGAACGGCCCTGGTCCCGTTGTTCGTTCCCTCATCTACTCCCACTGATGACATGGGCCGAGTGCGCACCACGGTGGCTCCCGACGGCGCCGAGCTGCGAGTGTCGGTGGTGGCGGAAACCCGGGATGAATCCACGCGCACGCAGACGTCGGTCCTGCGGGTGTGCCGGGCCGCGTCAGGTCTTGGTATGCCGCTCTCAGGTCGCCGGCCTCGGGCAGACCCCGTGCCTCGACGGCCCTGACGACTTCCAGCGCCCGCCAATGGTTCGACGGCACTACTCGACCGGAAAGAATGGCTTGCTGGGCCGAATGGCAGGCTTCGTCGAGGCTGTCGTTCACCAAAAGGGTCAGGGCCAGGTCGAGGCCGGCCACGGCCGCCCTGCGCGGCCATTTGCTGTGTCCCTCGCCGGGAGCGAGCCGAGCGATGACCTCGCGCGCATAGTCTTCGGCCGCGGGGTCGCCCAACCACGCCAATGTGGTGGCAGTGTATGACATGGATTTATTGGGGTCGTATCGGTAGTGATGTTCCGGGCGGTCCGGCCTGGGGAGATTCGATACGAGCTTGTGGACTCTCGCTATCGAGTCGTACGTCTCGGGGAATTTCCCCAGACGTGCGTTGACGCGGCCTTCCTGGGCGGTCGCCTGAATGGCGACAGAGCTTCCTTTGGGCGCAAGCTTCCGCGCCGCCCGGGAAAGGTCCGCCGCTTGCGCGTACCTCCCTTGCGTCAGCAGCCGCCAGGCAGCGGTTTCATGGCACCACGCCTGCAACTCGGGGTACTCGGCCTGCTCGGCGAGGCCGATGGCCGTCGCCAATCGAGCCGTCGCGGCTTCCTGTTGGGCCAAGTCGATGTGCAGCGTCGCGCTCAACAGGGAGAGCCATCCGCCCAGAGCGATCAAGCGCCGATGTTCGGCCAGAGTCTTCCGCGCGTCGAAAAGCCGTGCCACATAGGACAGGTGTTGGCGTGTGCGCACGAGAAGTTCATGCGGCGGTGTCACGGAATAACCGATGGCCAACTCGTCGAATACCGCTTCGAGGCGAGCAAGCGTCTCGGTTCCCACATCGCTGGCTACGGCGCGGCGGCCGAGTTCCAGCGCATCCAGCTCGTCGTTGAATGGGAAGACTTCAGGCGATTGATCGACACGAACCACCGCCGGCGCAACGGAACTCCGTCCGGAGGTCGCCTTTTCCCATTCACACGGAGTCATTCCAATCATTTCTCCGGGAACACGGAGGGCCTCGGCAATGTGTCGGATCTTCTCGACGGTGGTGATGCGGCCGATTCCTCGGGCGAGTGTGCCGACCCGCTCGGGCTTGATGTCGCAGGCGTCGGCGATCTTCTGGAAGCTGATGCCGCCGTACTTGCGGGCGATACGGAACACGGCCCCGAAGTCGTGGTCCGCGAGTGCCTGGCGCATGTCGTCGCGGTCGAGCACGTGGCGGGGCAGGGCTGCCGGTGATACGACGCTCGTCATGATCCGTCGACCCCCTGGCCCGCGTCCGGTCACACACAGTCGATCTCTGTAAACGCCGAGTTTACCCACCACGGGTACCCCCACCGGGGGGTGACGGACAGACGCACCCAACCTCGAAGCTCGTCCGCATGAGCAGAACGCAGACAAGTCCGGCAGGCCTCCAGGGTGTGATCGAGTGGACGCCGACCGAGGGGGAACGGCCGCATCTGAAGTGCCTGGACGCCTTGCCGGTTCCCGGGCTTCGGGTGGTCAGGGAAGGGCTCAACGTGGCCACGAAGGACTGGGTGCGGATCAGGGACCGGGCGTGGTGGCCCCATCCCGCCTCGGTGGCCGAGGTGCGCGTCTGGACGGCCGCGGCGCTGGTCGGGTGGGGGTTGCCCGAGTTGGTCGACGACGCGCTGTTGTGCGTGTCGGAATTGGTGACGAACTCCGTGACGCACGCGGTGTTCCCGGCCGGGGACGGGGTCACGGTGCGGTTGTGGTTCTGGCAGTTCCAGGCCCTCGCCGTCGAAGTCGTGGACCCCGACCGGGACTTGCCCGGGATGCGGGCGTCGAGCCTGTCGACGCCCTCGCCGGCCGCCGTGAACGACCTGCCCGAATGCCATCGCGGCCTGGCGACCGTACGTGCGTTCTCGGATCAGCTGTGCTGGGGACCGCACGAGTACGGCAAGTCGGTGTGGTGCCGCTTCGACCTGGAGCAGCGAGGACTCGCACGACCGTTCCCGGCGACCGGGACCACTGCTGAGACGTTCTTGGGGTAACGGTGGTGCGGGCGGGATGCCGACGCGCGCGAGGCGATCGCGTGTACCCGCTCGGGCGGCACTCGCCGCAGCTCGCCGCGCCCGAGCTGGTCAACGGATTGACGGAGCCACGTCGAGAGCCGGAAGCGGTCGGGTCGGCCGTCGCGGCGCAGGCGCGGAGCGCTCCGGCGCTCCGCGCCTGTGGGCCTGTGGGCCTGTGGGCCTGGGATCGCATTCCCGGCCCGGCCCAGGAGCCGGGATTCCGGGTTCAGGTTCGCGGGCCCGCCTGCGCGCCTACCAACACCGCGCCGCAGCGGCCGGACGCGCCGTCCTCGCCGAGCGCCTGGCCTGACACTCCACCGATCCCCCGGCCCCGGCGTCTCCGGTGGCGGGCGTGGACCGACCGCAAGACCTTGGGAATAGGAGGCGGCAACCCACGATCAGCGGTCGAGCTGGGCGAACGACGGGCGCGTTGAGTCGGCGTACCGCGACGATCGCCGGGTGCCTGCGGGTCGCAGGATCGTCGTCGTCCAGGTCGTATGCGTAGACGAGATCCCCGAAGTGGGCCAGAAGCGCCAGGGGGTTCGGCGGAAGGCAACGAGCGGCGGCCGGTCAAGAATTGTGAATGCGGCGCAGTCCCCTCGTGGGTCGTGGATCGGTGTGGCGGCCGCGAGGGCGGCCAGCAGCAGCCGCACGTACTCGGGGCATGGCCGCAGCATCGCGTGCTGCGCCGACACGATGAATCTTCCGGAGTAGTCCCGGTCCTATCGGATTGGTCATCGCGTGGTGATACGGCACCCTCAGCATCCGTCGGCCACTCAACCGCCCGCCCGACTTGCCTCACACCCCATGGATATCGGTGAGGCAAGTGGGCTTCGACGTACTTGCCTTGACATGCCTCGCGGCCAGAGTCCCCTCGACCTCGCGCAGATCTCCCCGTTCCCGACCGAGCACATCAAGCGATTCGGCGAGTACTCCACCCACGAACTCGGCATCACCCCCGACGACTACGACGCCCACCTGGACGGCGACTTCAGGGCGCCCGGCGACGACGGCAGGGAGGCGGCAGCACGACGGACAGGCCGCCCGAGCCGGACCACCGCGGCACCCCTCGCCACCAGGCCCGGAGCACCGACGGGCACCAGGCACCCGAGCATGCGAGGCAGCCGCCGAAGTCCTGCGGTCACCTTTCGAACCCGCGTAGCCGGCAGAGTGCCCGAGACCGCGCAGCCTCTCGCCGCCGTTGGTCTGGCCGGTGTCCTCTCTCAGGTGGACGCCGGTGGCGCGCTCCATGCCGACACCGGTTCAGGGGCGTCAGGGTGAAGCAGTGTTCGGACGCAGCGTTGCAGTCCCGCGTCACGCCCGTAGTCGACCGCGCGCATCCGGCGCGGACATCGAGAGGACCCCCTGGTGGTTCTGCGGATCGCCGTCCAGGAACGCCCGCACGATCGCCTGGTAGGCCAGATCGTCTTCCCGCCCTGCCATGTACAAGCCCCCTCCACGCACAGGAACGTCAGTCCCGAGACTGGCGCGGACGGCGGTGACCACCACGTCAATGCCGTTGTTTCGGTCGACACCCTGACGACCGTAAGCCGACGGGCACCGGCCCGCCCGATGTTGACCACACTCCTCAGCCCGGACCCGCGCCGGAGGGATCCGTCCGTCAACAAACCAACTGTGCGATATCGGTGAAATCGTGTGGTGTCGCCTGCCCTGCCAGGACAAGCGCGGACAGCACCAAACCCACCCCGACTCCGGGAGGGCGTGCGGGGTCGGCAGCAGCGGGGCGGCCAGGTCCCGGCGGCCGTGCTCGTTTCGGTGCCGACGATCTGCCGACCCATCTTGCGGACCCTGTGCCCCGCGTCCGATTGCGTCGTTGGTAGGCAGCGCTAGCGTGGGTATTGGGTTTTCTGGGCTGGCTGTCGCATCGCTCGAAGGCCCCAATCCGTGCTGTGCACGATAGGTGTGAGGTGGCGACATGGGTCTCGTCTCGAACGAAAAGTGCGACCAGCCTGTGATCTACGGCCCTGGAGAGCGCATCCACGTGTTCGCGCAGGGCAGGACCGGCGACATCATGTACTGCCAACAAGCGGAGCCGAACGGCACGTCGTTCTCCGGATGGGAATCTCTCCCTCACAACCACCATCCACTGACCACCGGAAGTCCGGTCGCCGCCACCACCTTTGGCGCCGGATTGGAGGTGTTTGCCCGGGGCCTGGACGGTGCGATCTGGCACACTCGGCAGCGCGAACCCGGCGGTCCCTGGGGCGACTGGGAAAGCCTCGGCGGAAGACTGGCCGGCGGGCCGGTGATCTCGGAGACCAACGCCGGTGGGCTGGAGGTCT
Source organism: Embleya sp. NBC_00896 (assembly GCF_045207785.1). Lineage (NCBI taxonomy): Bacteria > Bacillati > Actinomycetota > Actinomycetes > Kitasatosporales > Streptomycetaceae > Embleya > Embleya sp. NBC_00896. The sequence continues at coordinate 2,169,480 of NZ_CP108777.1, read as the reverse complement.
ATGCCTACGGCTGGGATGGCGCGATCTGGCACACATGGCAGGTGGAGCCGGGCGGCGCCTGGTTCGGCGGATGGGCGAGCCTCGGCGGAGTGTTGGCCGACTCACCGTCGGTCAACCGCTACGAGGCCTACGCCGGTCCTGGGCGCGAGCGGGAGGTATTTGCTCGCGGCATCGACAACGCGATCTGGCACACGTGGACGGTCGAGGAGGGCAAATCCTGGTTCGGCGGCTGGGACACCCTCGGGGGACCCATGACGGTCGGAACACCGGTGGCATACATGGACACTCGCGGGGCGATGGCGGTATTCGCCTACGGTGCGGACAACGCGATCTGGCACACTTCGCAACGGTCGCCGGGCGTCCCCGAGTACCGCGATTGGGAGAGCCTCGGCGGAAGGCTGGCGGGTTGGCCGACGGCCAAGCTCAACAACAACGGGCAGGAAGTCTTCGCCCTGGGAGTTGATCGCGCGATCTGGCATACCTGGGAGATCGAGCCCGATGGCGCCTGGTTCGGCGGATGGGCGAGCCTCGGCGGAAGGCTGGCGGGCAGGCCGGTAGTCGCCGCGAACAAGGACGGTCGGCTGCAAGTGTTCGCCTACGGTCCGGACGGCGCGATCTGGCACACCTGGCAAGAAGATGACAGCGGCGCCTGGTTCGGCGGATGGGACACCCTCGGCGAACACATGACCGGCTTCTGAAGGCGATGGGCGACCGCCGAGCGGGACGTCGCCGAACTCGGACACGGGGGCACGAGGTCCGCGAGGAGGACGTGGCCTGGCTGTCCCCGCTCAAGCACAAGCACCTGAACGTCAGCGAACACGGACTCCCCGCAACGGTAGGAGGTGCGGCGACGGGACGTGTCGGCCGTAGTCCGCAGCGAGATCTGCCGCATCGTGGACGGCCTCCACGAGGTGCTCGTCGACGACCCGGTCCTCGGCCTGGAACTCGTGGACGCCGCACCGACGTTCGACGCCGTCCTGATCGCCCTCGGCGGCGGGGCGCCGGCCACCGGTGTGGGTCATGTGGTGAAGGCATTGGCGCCCGAAGTCGAGGTGATCTGCGTCCAGCCGCTGGGCGCACCGGCGATGACACACTCGTGGCGCCGACGGCGCGTCGTCACCACCGACGCGACCGACACCATCGCCGACGGCGTCGCCGGCCGACGACCCATCCCGGCCGTCCTGGACGACCTCCTCCTGGTCGCCGACGCGCCGTCCTGGTCCGGGAGGCATCGATCATGGCGTCGGTCGCGCTTCACCACGTGGGCCCATGCCCGGTGCGGCCTCGACGGAACGACCCGCGGCGCTCTACCCGGCTTCGGCCTCGGTGGCCCGTACCCGGCGCAACACCCGCCCCATGTGCAGGAGATCGGCCTGCTCGCCTTCCCCGAGGAAGGCGTACACCGGGAGTCGCCCGCCCCCTTCGCCGGCGATGAGGGCGCGCTCGCTCACGGGCACCACCCGCGTGGTGACGACCTCGTCGCCGGCCAGTTCGGCGATGGCGCCGAGGTTCTGTGCGGTGAGGGTCAGGCCGTCCTCGGTCTCGGCGATGTCGACCCGCATCGCCGCCGACGCGTAGCCGCCGACGACATAACGCGCATCGATCGTCGGCGGTTCGGTGGGCGGCACCCGCAGGTCGGGTACCTCGACGCCCGCGAGCGTGCCGAGCAGTTCGCGGATCAGGTCGTACACGAGGTACATGTTGCCGCCGTTGGTCAGCAACGCGACCGAGACCCCGCGCGAGGGCACCACGCGCAGCATCGCCGACTGGCCGATCGTGCCGCCGTCGTGGCCGATGACCGGTTCGCCGGGCCAGTCGTACAGGTTCCAGCCGAGCCCCCACGACCGGCCGAGCACGCCGTCCCCGATGATCTCGACCTGCGGTTCGCACATCGCCCGCGCGGACGCCTCCGAGAGCAGCCGTGTCCCGTCCGGGAGCAGCCCTCGGCGCACGTGCGCGGCGGCGAATTCCAGCAGGTCCGTCGCGCTCGTGGCGAGCATCCCCCCGGAGGGGGCGCCGGCGCGGCCCATGTGGTGGACCGGTGCCTTGACCTGCGTGCCGTCGGGGCCGCTCAGGTGGCCGATCGCCGTACGCTGCACGATCGACTCGCTCGCGTTGTTAGCCACGTGTGCGAGGCCGAGCGGCACGACGATGCGCTCGCGCACCGCCGTCTCCCACGTCAGGCCCGTCAGCACCTCGACGACGCGGCCGAGCAGGTCGAATCCGCTGTTGCAGTACGAGAACATCTCACCGGGCGGGAACAGTTGGTCGGCGACGGTCGCCAGGCTCGCGACCAGGCGCTCGATGGCATCGTCTCCGGGGCCGTGGTCGTCGAACAGCTCGCCCTCGAAACCGGCTGTGTGGCAAAGGAGTTGACGGGCCGTCACTTGCCGGGCCGCGTCCTCGTCGACGAGCCGGAAGTCGGGGAGGTAGGTGCGTACGGGGGCGTCCAGGTCGAGCAGGCCCTCGTCGACGAGTTGCATCACCAGGGTCGTGGTCCACACCTTGGTGATCGAGCCGATCTGGAAGAGCGAGTCGGTGGTCGCGGGGTAGCCCGTAGCCGTGTCCAGCACGCCCACCGCCGCGGCGACGGTCCGATCGCCCACGCGAACCGCGATGCTCGCGCCGGGTATGCCGGCCTTGTGGGCCAGTTCCGCGAGCCGGGCCTCGAGGTATTCGGGCGTCGGCACGGACTCGGTCGGGCTTTGCGGGTCCGGTCGGCCCGAAGTCGGTGTAGCGGCCGGTGTCGGGTCGGGTCGTCCCACGGTCGGGCACCTCCTCGAAGAGCGGCGAGTGTGCCGCGGTGACGGATCACGGTAGGCAGCGTCCGAGAGCCCCGAATCGTCGTCCTCGACGAAGAACCGCCACCGAACCTGTCCGAATCTCCGACGCCCCCCGGGGGCGGCGTGCGTGATGCTCGGCAGGGCGTCGTACAGCCCGCGAACCGGCCGAGCAGGGCAACGAACGGGAGAAATCCATGGACGTATACATCTCGATCGACATGGAAGGCGTGGCGGGCATCGCCACCCTCGACCAGATCGTGCGCGGAGGCGGCGGGTACAGCCGGGCACAGGAGATGATGACGGGCGAGGCGAACGCGGCCATCGAGGGCGCGTTCGCGGCGGGCGCGGACACGGTCCTGATCAACGACAGCCACGGCACGATGGACAACCTCATCGCGCAGGACCTGGACCCGCGGGCCCGGGTGATCCTGGGCAGCCCCAAGGCCCAGTGCATGGCGCACGGCCTCGGCCCGAACCACGCGGTCGCGCTGTTCATCGGCTACCACGCGGCGGCCGGCGCGTCGGGAGTGCTCGCACACACCTTCTCGTCCGACTTCACGTCGGTGCGGCTGAACGACCACCCCGTCACCGAGGCCGAGGTCAACGCGCTGCTCGCGGCCCGACACGGTGTCCCGGTCGGACTGGTCACCGGCGACAACGAGGTCTGCGACGCGACGGCCAAGGCGTTCCCGGGCGTGATCACGGTCCCGGTCAAGACGGCCGAGGGCTTCACCGCGGCGAACAACGTGCACCCGTCCGTGGCCCGGGACCTGATCCGCGCCGGCGCGGCGGCGGCCGTGGAGAAGGCCGCGACCCTTGAGCCGCTGCCGCTGCCGGAGAAGTTCGTCTTCGAGGTCGGGTTCCAGATCCCGCTGGCCGCCGAGCTCGCGGCGGCGGTGCCGGGCGCGGAGCGCGTGAACCTGCTGACCGTGCGCTGCGAGGCGCCCGACCCGAACGGGGTGATGGACCTGGTCAACGTCTGGTACACCATCGCCGCACACTCCGCCCGCTCGCGGCTCCCGATGCTGGACCGCCGCTAGGGCGTGACCGGCGGTGGTGAGAAGTCGCCGGGTGGGCTCGTGGGCGCCCAGGTCCCGCCACGTGGGTGAGGTGTCTCGTCGGGAATCCGGTCGGGCTTTCCGTGGGCGGCCTGCCACGCGGCGGAGATGCGGCCGGCGAGTACCCGTGGTCCGGTGGGTTCCCACAGCGCGGCGGGGTCGTCGGGCAGGACGTTCGCGAGCAGGTCCAACCGCTCCTGGACGGTCAGCGGGGCCAACTCCCCGAGTCCGACCTCGCATTCGGCGACCTTGAGGCGCATGGTCCGCCGTTCGGGGACGGGGAGGCACGAAATCGAGTACCGAAGGATCGCCCGCACGACCCATCGGGAGTACGCATGAAGTAGGACGCGGGAACCGCGCCCCGGCGACAGACTCGAACTCCGGGCCCTGGCGACGAGAACCAAAGGCGCCCCCGTGGACGGAAGGCGGCGGTCGATGAGAGCACGAGCACTTGCCGCGACGCTCGCGATGGTGGCCGGTGCGCTCGTCGCCGGGTGTGACGCCGAGCACGACGCGAAGGTCGAACAGGCGGCGCACCGTTGTGAACCGCTCAGCACGAGCACGCCCGCCTTGTCGGCGAGCTTTCCGCGGCTGGGTACCGTCGCCTCCGCGACCTGGTGCGTCAGGGCCTTGGGTACACCCGACAAATCCCGCGTGACGATCCCGGGCCCCCACGACTGGGCGTACTACGCGGTGGTCCGACTGGCGGACACCGCGGCTGTGGAGGCGTGGGGGCCCTGGCAGCCGACCGAGAATCCGCAAACGTCGGAGATGCCGGCCACCCTGCGCTCGCTCGTACCCGCACAGGGCCGATGGTCCTCCAACGAAGCGGGCGCCTACCTGGATCGCGCATCCGCGACTGTCGTCCTCAACGGGGCATCCGCGGACACCGTTCAGCCGTAATAGTGCCGCGGCGTGCCGTCAAACCCTCGCCGGGTCCGCGGCGCGGCCCGGCATCGCACCTCGCCGCACCGGAGAAGCAGCCGAATGGAACCGCCGGCGAGACACCCGTCGTACAACGGCGGACTTCGCCCGCGGATATACACCGGACGGCCCTTACACAGGAACGGGAGCGACCGAAACACTTGGAGGGTCCCGCTCAGCCGTCGTCAGGAGCCGCTCGTGAGGGTGACCATCGGTACGTGGAATCTGGAGAACCTGTTCCGCCCCGGCGAGGAGGGCGGCCCCAAGGACGACGCGTCCTACCGAGCGAAGTTGGCCGCGCTCGCATCCACGATCAACCGGCTCGGCCCCGACCTGCTCGGCATCCAGGAGGTCGGCAACCCCGACGCGCTCGCCGACCTGGTCGACCTGCTGGACGGCCAATGGCACACCGCGCTGTCCGCCCACCCGGACGGACGCCGCATCCGCGTCGGCTTCCTCGGCCGCAAACCGCTCACCGTGGTCGCCGACGTCACCGCGTTCCCGGCCCAATTCGGGCCGGTGCAGACCCAGGACACCGGTGTCCCGCTCAACACCATGGGCCGAGGCGGCCTCGCCGTAACCATCGAGCCCCGGCCCGGCCACACCCTGACCGCGGCCGTCTGCCACCTCAAGTCGAAGCTGCTCACCTATCCCGGCAACCGCCACGCCCCGCGCAACGAAGGCGAACGCGCCCGCTACGCCGCCTACGCCCTGTGGCGCCGCGGCGCCGAGGCCACCACCATGCGCGCCCTGGCAGACCAGCTCCTCGCCGGCGACGGCCGTACCCATGACGTCGCCCTCCTCGGCGACCTCAACGACCAGCCGCAGGCCGCCACCACCCAGATCCTCTACGGCCCGCCCGGCTCCCAGATCGGCACCGGCGGCTTCACCCGCGCCGACAACGGCGACGCCGCGCGGCTGTGGAACCTGGCCCCGCGCATCCCCGAGGAGCAGCGCTTCTCCCGCGTCTTCGAGGGCCAGGGCGAACTCATCGACCACATCCTCGTCAGCCATGCGCTGCTCGCCCGCGTCGACACCGTCTTCACCGGAGCCGACGGCCCCCTGCCGTCCGTCACCACCCAACCCGCCGAACGCCAGGGCAAACCCGGCTCCGACCACGCACCCGTCGTCGCCCGACTCGAGTACTGAACGGCCGCCGAGGAGACGGCCCGCACGCGACCGCCACCCGCCGGGTCGCGAGGGATCAGTACGCGATGAGGGTGAGGTAGGCGAAGCCGAGTATGCCGCGATAGCCCAGCCACATCTTCCGGTGCTCGTCGGCCGCGGCGCGGACCGCTGCCGACTCGGGGTGATCGCGGTGGGATGCCAGCCACTCCTCCTTGCCGGCGAGGTATCCGGATTCGAATTGCTCCCACTCGTCGAGGTTCGCCGTCTCGATCCACATGGGGCGGAATCTCGCGGCACCCGCGAGCTCGACGAGTGCGGTGAGATCCACGTGCTCGTCAGCCGAAGCGCCCGGCCACATCTTCGCGAGCTCATCGGCCGTCGGTGGCCGCTGCCAGAAGCTCTCGCCGAACAGCACCCGGCCGCCGGTTCCCACCATGTTCCGCAGGGCGTTCAGGGCCTCGGCCGTGTGGGCCGGCGGCTCGGCGTCGCCGAACGCGTGGCTCGATCCGACACAGAGGACGACGTCGCCGGGACCCCCGGAGAAGCCGGCGACGGGCCCCTCGATGAACTCGGCCCGGTCGGCGAGACCCCGCGACGCGGCGTTCGCGCGGCCCCTGGCGAGGTGTTCCGCGTTGGTGTCGACCCCGGTGCCGACCGCACCGGGCACCGCGGACAACAACCGAAGCATCAGCTCTCCCCACCCGCACCCGAGATCGAGCACCGTCGACGGTGTGCTCCCGGCGAGGCGATCGACCAAGCCGGCCGACCGAGCGGATGAGAGCGGCGAGTTGAAGTCGAGCCAGGAGTGGATGGGCGGCGGGGAGAACGGGGTCGCGGTCATGACCCCGCAGACTAATCGCACCGCAGCGGGGACAACCGGCGCACCGGCCGACGAGATCATTCGAGCCACCATCGCCACGGCGGCCTCCGCGAGCCGCCGAGGCCGATCCCATCCGTGGGCGCTGTCCCGGACATCATCCGGACCAAAGCCCTGACCAAGCCGGACGATGTCCCGCTCGTCCGGGACAGGGCATTCCCGTTGCTCCCTGACCCGAACGATGCTCAGTCAGGTCCGTTTGTGCGACCGGGCGCGACGCGACACCCACTCACCCGAACCCGGTACCCCGCACTGGCACCGGCACCCGGCACCGGGCGGACCACCCTCGGCATCGAGCGCGGTCCACCCGTCCTGCTCGAAGAACCGGCCAGTACAGTACGTGGATGGCAAACCTACGGGAGCAGATTCTCACCGAACTCGGCGTCAAGGCGACCATTGTGCCCAAAGTCGAAATCCGGCAACGGGTCGACTTCCTCAAGGGCTACCTGCGGTCGACCCCGGCCAAGGGCTACGTGCTCGGGATCAGTGGCGGCCAGGACAGCACGCTGACCGGCAGGTTGTGCCAACTCGCCGCCGAAGAGCTGCGGGCCGAGGGGCACGAGGCCACCTTCGTCGCGGTGCGGCTGCCCTACGGTGTGCAGGCCGACGAGCACGACGCACAGATCGCGCTGGCCTTCATCCGGCCCGACCGGTCGATCACGGTGAACGTCAAGCCGAGCGCGGACGCCGTCGCCGCCGAGGCGGCGCTCGGCCTGCGCGAGCTGCTGGGCGATGAGCCCAAGCTGCGGGACTTCGTGCGCGGCAACATCAAGGCCCGCGAACGCATGGTGATCCAGTACTCGATCGCCGGCCAGCTGAGCCTGCTCGTCGTGGGCACCGACCACGCGGCCGAGGCGGTGACCGGCTTCTTCACCAAGTACGGCGACGGCGGTGTCGACATCACCCCGCTGACCGGACTGACCAAGCGTCAAGGCGCCGCCCTGTTGCAGGAGTTGGGCGCACCACCGAGTGTCTGGGAGAAGGTGCCGACCGCCGACCTCGAGGACGACCGGCCCGCGCTGCCCGACGAGGTGGCACTCGGCCTGACGTACACCCAGATCGACGACTATCTGGAAGGCACCGACGTCGCGCCGGACCTGGCGGCAAAGGTGGAGTCGGGATACCTCGCGACCCGGCACAAGCGGGCCGTTCCCGTCACCCCACTCGACGACTGGTGGCGTTGATCCCGGAGTCGATCCCGGACCGGCCGCCCGGATCCCGATACGGTGCCCGGTGGCTGTCGGTGATCCGACAGAGTCCGAGAATCGTCACGCTTGAGGGGGCTTCCGTGGCATACGAAATCGTCGCGCAGGATGTGGACATCGAGGTTGACGGCTCGATACCGATGACCGCCTACGTGGCCCGTCCCGCAGGGGCCGGGAGCCGTCCGGCCGTGCTCGTCTGCTCCGAGCTGTGGGGCGTGACCGAGGAGGTCCGGGACACCGTGCGCCAGGTCGCGGCGCTCGGCTATGTCGCGGTCGCCCCGAACCTCTATCACCGCTCCGGCCCGGAGACCGCCGCCGGCCTGGCGGAGAGCGATGCCAACCGGGAGCGCGGCTTCGAACTGCTCGGTCGGCTGACCCGCGAGGGCGTCGAGGCCGATCTGCGAGCCTGCACCGCCTACGTCCGCGACCACGCGGCAGCCACCGGGAAGACCGGCGTGCTCGGCTTCAGCCTCGGCGGCCACATCGCCTACTTCGCCGCGAGCAGGATCGACCTCGCGGCAGCCGCGATCTTCTACCCCGGCTGGCTACCCGTTGCCGGCACCGCGCTGAGCCGCCCCGAACCGCTGCTGGAGTCGACCGGCAGCATCGCCGAGCGCGATGTGCGGATGCTCTTGTTCTTCGCGGAGCTCGACCACGTCATCGACGAGGACCAGCGCGGCAGGATCGGTGACGCGCTGACGGCGGCCGGGGTACGCCATGAGACGGTCGTCTACCCGGGGGTCCAGCACGCCTTCTTCTTCCCCGAGCGCGCGCCCTACGACAAGGCCGCCGCCGAGGACTCCTGGGCTCGTGTACGCACGCTCTTCGCCGCCGAGCTCGGCCAGTAGCACGCCGCAGGCCCTTCACGGCCCAACCGCAGGCGGCGGGCAGGCCACACTCCGGCGGTGACCCATTCCGCTGATCGGATTGTGTGCCATGCCCGTTGCCGCGGCCTGGCCGAGCCGGAAGCTCCTTTGCCGGCCGACCCGCGGCGATACTCACCCCTCCCGCGATTGGCGACCCGGCGCCCTCGGGCATTTCGGCAGTGCGTCGAGGGGCCGTGCCGGGCGCCGAGAACCGGTGAACCTTTCCAGCCACGGCAATAGCCGGACGAAGGTCCCCAACTCCCCTGTGTCGGCGCAGGGGTGGCCGCGTCGCTTCGGTGGGGGCCGAAGCGTCGCGGGGTCAGCATGGGGCCATGACGACGAGAAACCATGCCCTGCTCACCGATCCCGCCTACGTGGTCCCCTCCGTACCCGATGCCCCGCCCGGGGGCGTCGCCTGGCTGCGGGCCTCGGTCGCGCGGTTCAGCGGCGGCACGGCACACCGACGCAGGCGCGCCCTCGCGATCGCCGAACTCGCGCACATCGCCCCGGACACCCTGCTGGAACGAGCCGCCAAAGGCGCCCCGGGCCCCGTCGAGGTCCTCGCCGAAGCACTCGGCCTGTCCCCCGACAGCGCCGCCGAGATCGCCGACGACGTCGCCCTCGTGGCACGGTCCTACCAACCCCACACCGTGATCACCGACGCCGCCGATCAAGCCCTGGACCGGCTCGTTCGGGCCTTTGGCGGCGTGGCGGACGAGGCCACCGCGAACCGGATCGGCCTCCTCGTCCAGGCCTGCGACGCCACCAAGGCACTGGTCGAGAACATCAGGTCGGGACGCACCGACCCACCCGTGCCCCGCACGCGTCGTGTCGGACCGGACGGCACCCTCGTGGAAATCGACCTCTCGGCGGCATTCTTCGGACTCGGCCCGCACGCCTGCCCCGGCCAAGCCCACGCACTCGCCCTCGCGGAAGGCTTGGCCCGGGCGTCCTCGTCGACGTCGGACGCCGGCGAGGACGCCGGGGCCCGTCACGCTCGGCCCGGGTCCCCGTGACGCGCAACCGGGCAGTGGTGCGACCGACGTTTCCGTATGGCCCAAGGCGAGTTGCGGCCGGTGCGGGCTTTTGTGGCGACCCGACCATTGCGGTAGGTATCCAAACCCGTACCTTCCGTCATAATTTCTGCTCGGAAGCAGTACCGTGGCTGCGCCGCCGACGGCGCCCGACATCTCTGCAAGGAGAGCAGCAATGGCAACAGGCAAAGTGAAGTGGTTCAACGCGGACAAGGGCTTCGGCTTCATCGCGCAAGACGATGGCGGCCCGGACGTGTTCGTCCACTTCTCCGCCATTCAGAGCACCGGCTTCAAGGAGCTGTACGAGGACGACGTGGTCGAGTACGACGTCACCCAGGGCCCCAAGGGTCCCCAGGCGGAAAACGTCGTCAAGCTGTAGCCGAGGCCGCAGCCCGGCCCGCCGCGCCGTCACCCCGTCCACCGGTTGGCCGTTCGGGCCGGGTGGCGGCGCCGGCTTCGCCCGCCGAAGCGCGGGTGTCGTCCCCACCGACGAATTGTCGGTGGGGACGACACCGAGAGGTGCGGCACGGCCGGAACCGTGGGCTGTCGGAGCGTCGAGGTGTCGGGGTGTCGCAGTGACTACTTCACCCACAGCTCGTAGTTCTCGAACTGGCCGCCGCCGGTGCACTGGTAGCTCGACCAGCGGTGGGCGTTGATCCCCTGGTTGCCGGTGTCGTTGCACGCGCTGGCCCAGTAGTAGTCGGTGATGTAGGTGTAGCCGGGGCTGGCCGGCGGGTGACACGGATGGGTGCAGGCGACCGTCGCGGGAGCGGCCTGGGCGGGAGCGGCGCTCAGCACGGTGCCGGCGAGGACGGCGCTGCCCGTGGCGAGACCGAGCACGAGGTTACGAAGACGCATGACGAAGTCCCTTCGATGTACAAAAAGCGGACACCCCGTACACGGTCGGTAACGGCTCCCGGTATGACACGGATAATGTGACCTACATCACATGGCGCGCCCTCCGCGCAGGCGGCGCCATGCCGTGGCCAAGTGCACGGCCAGGCCGAGGTTGACTGCGATCGCGGGGGCGATCAGCGGCCATGCGAGCGAATGGGGGTCGGTGACGCCGCGGTTGACGACCATCGCGGGCAGGGTGGCCAGGACCAGGAGTACGCCGGACACCGCCGCCGTCGCCTCGCGCGTGGGCGCCGGTGTGCCGGGCGCCACCGCTCGGATGCCCCTGGCGGCGCGCAGGCCGGACAGGGCGGCCGCCACGCCGAAGGCACAACCGAAGCCGAGCAGGACCAGGCCGGCGTCCACCAATACCGGCCGTCGCTCCCACGGGCCGGCGGGTCCGGCGAGCATGGCCACGCACCACACGGCCGCCAGCACGGGCAGCGTTCCGAGGGCCGTCGCGATCAGCCGTCGGGTGCCACGCCGATGGCCGGCCGCGTTGTGGGCTCGGGCCACCACGGTCACCGGTCCCCACTCGGCGACGGCTCGGCGCGCGGCTTCGTCCGGGTCGGCGCAGTCGTCCGAGTGGGCGTCGGCGGCCTCCAGGAGTCCGTCGAGCGCCTCGTCGAGGATCGCGCGGCGGCGGGCGCGCGGGCCCACCAACTCGGCGGCGAGGGCGTCGAGGTACTCCTCGATCACGGTGTCACGGTCCATCCGGGTTCCACTCCCATCACGCCGGAGACGACCGAGGTGAACTCCCGCCAGGACGAGCGCTGTTCCTTCAAGGCCCGGCGACCCGCGCGGGTGAGTTCGTAGCTGCGGCGTCGGCGTCCGCCGTGCACCGACCAGCGGCCGGCGATCAGACCGGCCGTCTCCAGGCGATGCAGCGCCGGGTAGACGGTGCCCGTGGGCAGGGCGATGTGCCCGCCGCTACGGGCCTTGAGTTCCTCGACGATCGCGTAGCCATGCTGTTCGCCGGTTTCCAACACGGCGAGCAGCATGCCCTCGAGATGCCCTTTGAGCACTTCGGCCTTCATGAGTAGTCAGGCTACATCGAGCTCGCGGCCGATCGCTTGCGATAGGTAGCGTCACTATGCATAGACTGCGCGCCGACAGACCATAAGTAGCGACGCTATCTATTCGGAAGCGAGGGCGTCCGTCGTGGAAGCGATGACGCGCTGGGTCCTTGGACACCGGCGTCTGGTAACCCTGGTGTGGTTGGTGCTCGCCGCGGCGGGCGTGGCCACCATCGGCGGCACCATCGATCGATTGGGTCAGGGCTCGAAGTTGCCCGGCCGGCCGGGGCAGGAGGCCAACGACCTCGTCGCCGAACGATTCGGCGGCACCGGCGGGCGCAACGCCCCGCTGCTGCTCGAACTGACCGTGCCCGAGGGTCGACGCGCCGACGCGGCCGACGTACGCGCGCAGTTCGACGCGGTCGTACAGCGGGTCACTCCCCCCGGCGGGCGGCATGCCTCGCTCGCCGCCACCGGCGATCCGTCGCTGATCTCGGCCGACGGACGCACCACCGTGGCCCTGATCTACCCGCCCGGCGGCGAGGGCCCGAACGCGTACGGCGACACGCCGGCCCGAGTGCGCGAAGCGCTGGCCGGGACCGAGGTCGCCGGCGCGCCCGTCCGCGTCACCGGCCAACCCCTGCTGACCGGCCGGGGCAACGGTGCTCCCCGCAGCCCCATCGCCGAGACGTTGCTCGGCGCGGTGGGCGCGATCGTGGTACTCGGCCTGACCTTCGCGAGCGGCCTGGCCCTGGTGCCGCTGCTGATCGCCGGGATCGCCATTCCCACGACGTTCCTGCTCGTGGGCGGCCTGACGCGGGTCACCGACGTGTCGTTCATCGTGCAATACCTGGTCGCCTTGATCGGGCTCGGCATCGCGATCGACTACGCGCTGCTCGTGGTGACCCGATGGCGCGAGGAGCGGGCCCGCGGCGACGACCGCGATCCGGCCCACCGCGTCGAGGCGATCGTGCGGGCCGCGACCACCGCCGGCCACGCGGTCCTGCTCAGCGGGGCGACCGTGGCGCTGTCCCTCGCCGCGCTCGTGGTCCTCCCGGTGCCCTTCCTGCGCAGCGTCGGCTACGCCGGCCTGCTGATGCCGCTGGTGAGCGTCGCGGTCACGCTCACCCTGCTGCCGGTCCTGCTGTACACGTGCGGCGCACGCCTGGACGTACCGCGTCGAACCCCGTCCCCGGACAGCCGGCTCTGGTCGCGGATCGCGCGGGCCACCACGCGTCGACCGCTCCTGGCCGCCGTGCTCAGCGCCGCGCTGTTGCTCGCGCTCGCCGCGCCGGCGCTGACCATGCGGGTGGGGCAGCCGCAGGTGGCGTCGCTGGGACGCGGCGGCGAGCCGGCGAGGGTGTTCGCCGCGATCGAGGACGCCGGCCTCGGTTCGGGTATCGCGCGGCCGATCGAGGTGGCCACCGACGGCGATCCGGTCGCTCTCGCAGCCCGGTTGGCCGCCGAGCCGGGCGTCTCGGGCGCGATCGCACCCGGCGCGTGGACCAACGGCGACCTGCGGGTCGTGGACGTGTGGACGACCGAGGACCCGGCCACCGACGCCGGTCGCGACGCCGTCGCCGGGGTCCTGGCGGCCGCGCGCGCGACCCCCGGCGCCCATGCGGGTGGCGGCCCGGCCCAGGACCGCGACTTCGTGGACGCGGTCTACGGGTCGTTGCCGGTCGTACTCGCCGTGATCGCGTTGTTGACGTTCCTGGTGCTGGCCCTGTCGTTGCGCTCGATCTGGCTGCCGGTGAAGGCACTCGTGTTGAACACCGTGTCCGTGGCCGCCTCCTACGGCGCGATCGTGCTCGTCTGGCAGGAGGGCCACGGCAGCGAGTTGTTGTTCGACACCCCGGCCACGGGCGCGATCACCGTGTGGGTTCCGATGGCGGTGTTCGCGTTCCTGTTCGGATTGTCCATGGACTACGAGGTGTTCATCCTGACCCGGATCCGCGAGGCCCATCTGGACCTCGCCGCGAGCGGGGTGCGCGACACCACGGACGACGCCGTCGTGGTCGGCGTCGGTCGCACCGGCCGATTGGTCACCTCGGCCGCGCTGATCCTGTTCCTGGCCTTCGTGGCGTTGTCCACGGTGCCGGTCACCGACGTCAAGATCCTCGCCACCGCGCTGGCGGTCGGCATCCTGGTGGACGCGACGATCGTGCGCGGAGTGCTCGCGCCCGCCCTGGTGGCCCTGTTGCGCGGGGCCAACTGGTGGTTTCCGCCCGCCCTGGCCCGGCTGTTGCCGGCCGAACGATCGGGTCCGGCCGCCGGCCCGGCCGACCGCGTCGACACCCGCGCCTGATCGAGACCCGGCTCCGCCCAGGCGTGCACGACCGCGCCCGGGCGGGCCGCAGCCGGCCCCCACAACTTTCGCTGGGGCCCTGGCCCCGACAACTTCCGGAGGAAGCATGCTCGTTCGGCTCGTTCGGCTTGCTCGGCTTGCTCGGCTTGCTCGGCTTGCTCGGCCCGTTCGGCCCCGGCTCGTCCGGCTCGTCCAAGGCATCGCCCTGCTGTCCACCGGCCTGCTCGCGGGCGCGTTCGGCTACGGCGCGGTCAATCTGGTCCCGACGTTCGGCGCCGTACCGCTGGAGACCAGGCTGACCTTCCACACCGAACTGATGCGGATGAACAGCCCGGTGATGCAGACCGCGATGGGCGTCGCGGCGGTCGGTGCGCTCGCGCTGTCGGTGATTCGGGTCGGCCGGGAACGACTCCTGGCCGCCGGAGCGACGGCGCTGGTGGCGGCGTCCTTCCTGATCACCCGATTCGGCAACGTACCGATCAACGCCCGAATCAAGGAGTGGGCCCGCACGTCGGCGCCCGCCGACCACGCCGAGGTACTGCAGCGGTGGGAGATGTTCAACATCGCGCGAACCGTCACCGCCCTGGCGGCCTTCACGCTGCTCATCGCCCTGTCCCTGGTCCGGCCGGCACGGACGAGCCGAACGGCTGCCGACTGAACCCGGCATGGATCGAACTGCCAGGTCGGCTCGAAGGACCGCACTGCCGCGGTCCTGTCCCCAGGTTCCGCTCATCCGACCGGCGGCGCCACTTCGTGCGAACCCTCCGGGCGCCGGGGCCCTGCCCCGCTTGCCGCGGCCCGGAGGGAGGTGAAGCATGGAATCAAGGTCGCTCCACAACCGCACGGACATGGAGCTGGACGATGTCTGGTCCTTTTCAACAATTTCCGCTCGACGGGGGCCCGACCGCGGATCTCTATCTGCTTCGCTACGGCCAGGACGGGCGGCTGCGCAGCCCGCTCGCCGAACAGGAGATCAAGGACAGGCTCGCCGGGGTCAGCGACGTCTTCCTCTTTTCGCACGGCTGGAACAACATCTTCGCGCAGGCCTTGGCGCGGTATCGCAGCTTCATCACCGGGTTCATCGATCAGCGGCAGAAATTCGCCGTTCCGGTCCCACCGGACTACAAGCCCCTGCTGATCGGCGTCATCTGGCCCTCCACGAGTTTCGTCATGCCGTGGGAGGCGGGCCCGAAGATCGCGGCCGACCCTGATCCCGACGGGGCGGGGGCCCGCCAGATCGAGGAAATGCTCGGCCTGGTCACCGAGTCCCTGGATCCCGAGGTGGACCGGGAATTCATCGAGCTGGTGGACGGCCGGGCGGTGATCGACTCCGACGCCGCGCTGCGTGCCGCCGAGATCGTGCTCGACGGATTGCGCGCCGAACACGACCCGGACGACGGCTCGCCGCCGCCGACCGCAAAGGAATTCCTCGCCGTCTGGGAGGCATTGGACGGCGGCGGAGACGCGGCCCCACCCGCCGACCCCAACGAATTCGGCACCGCACACCGTGCCGAGTCGGGCCTGCTCGTCGCGGGGGGCGGGTCGTTCGATCCACGCAGCCTGTTGCGTACCGCCACCGTGTGGAAGATGAAGGCGCGCGCGGGTGAGGTGGGGAGCAACGGAGTGGGTCCGCTCGTGGCGCACATCCTGCGCGAGAGCGGGGTCCGGCTGCACATGGTCGGCCATTCGTTCGGCGCGAAGGTGTTGCTGTCCGCGCTCGTGTCCGCCGCCCCGAACCGTCCCGCGCGTTCGATGCTGCTGCTGCAAGCCGCCATCAACCGCTGGTGCTTCGCGGCCGACGTCGCCGGCACCGGACGCCCCGGCGGCTACCACTCTGCTCTGGATCAGTTGGAGCGGCCACTGCTCACGACGTTCTCCGCGTTCGACGACCCGTTGACCAAGGTCTTCCATCTCGCGATGCGCGGAAGTCAACTGGGCGAGCCGGGCGTCGCCGCGATCGGCGACCCCGAACTGTACGGCGCGCTCGGCGGATTCGGTCCCGCCGGGGTGGAAGGGATCTCCGCCCGGCGGACCGCGGCCGTCCCCGGTCTGGAGCGCTACGACCTCGGTGGCGGGCTGCGCCTGATCGCCGTGGACGGCGGAATCGAGATCGACGGCGAGCCCGCCATCGCCGGACACGGCGAGGTCAGCAACCCGGCGACGTGGTGGGCCATGCACGCCCTCGCCCG
Source organism: Embleya sp. NBC_00896 (assembly GCF_045207785.1). NCBI lineage: Bacteria > Bacillati > Actinomycetota > Actinomycetes > Kitasatosporales > Streptomycetaceae > Embleya > Embleya sp. NBC_00896. The sequence goes on along the minus strand of NZ_CP108777.1, from coordinate 2,153,198 downwards.
GCCCGACTGACGCGCAATGGGAGCGAACCGCGTGAACCGCCCCGACATGAGCGAATCGTGCGAACCCCGCGAACCGCGACTCGAAACGCTGCCCGCCCGGCCGAGTCCCCGGCGGCGCGGATTCGCGACCGAATCGAAGGAGTCGTGATGGCCGAGGCCCTCATCGAGAGATGGCGCCTGGCAGTGCTTCGGGTGCGGCTCGACCTGGCAAGCTCGTCGCCGATGGTGACGGCCGAACTGGTCGGATATCCCTCGACGGACGCGCACACGTACTGGCGGGCCGAATTCGACTACGGCAAGTTCGGGCTCTCCGAGGGCACCGGGCCCCCGAGCCGACTGGACGTGCCCCGCGACCTGGTCGACGGCGTCGCACGTTGCCTCAACGCGGACTTCAGCGCGAATACGGCGCTCTGGTTGCGGCTGATCCCGCCGTACGGCCACCTGGGGGCGGTGCCGTGGGAAGGCGCCCTGGTCCCGACCACCGGCCGCCCACTGGTCCGGGTTCCCGATCGGCTGCCGCCGGGCTCCGACCCGGGGCGGGTGTGGACCGTGGCCATCGCGGTGTCCGCGGCGCCGGACGCGCCCTGGGTGGCCGGATATCTCTCGTCGTTCGTCTCCTCCCTGCGCACCTCCGTCGCGGGCGGGGTGGACGTGCACGTGTTCACCGAGCGAGGCGGCGAACAGGCGTTGCGGGCGCTGTTGCAGCGGGGGTCGGACGAGCCGCAGGTGCATCTCCACGACCCCGGCGAGGCCATCTGGTTCGACCGGTCGGGGACAGGACCACAGCTCCAGGTGTACGACGGAAACGCGATGGGGGGCTCGTTGGGGACGGGATCGCAGCTCGAGGTGTACGACGGCGACGTGCGGAGGTTTAGATGGTCTATCTCGGGTCGGGCGTCGGGGACAGGACCACAGCTCGAGGTGGACGACAACCTCGATGCGCAGCCGGCCCCGGGCCGGCTGCTGTGGGGGGACTGGATCGCCGCGGGGCTCGCCGGGCGTGCGGTGCGGGCGCTGCACATCGTCGCTGACGGCGCGTTCGATGGCAACCGCCCGGTCTTGTCGGTGAGTTCCGATCCCGCGGTGCCGACCCGCCGATCCGATCAGGCGTACGTGACCGCGGACCGGGTGCGGCGCCTGGCCGACCGCGTCGGCGCGTCCGTGTTGTCCTTCGGCTCGCCCCCGGACAATCCGTGCGACTCGGCCACCCGGATGATGGCCGCCCACGTCGGCCTGCGGCGCGCGGGGCCGACCTTCTATAGCGCGCTGCCACTGGATCCCGCCGGATACGCGTTGGCACGGGCGCACGCGTTCATCGCCGCTGCCCCGGGGTCGCTTCCGATACCGCGTGATCCCTCGCTGTTCATGTACCTCCAGCCCGAGTTCGTCCAAGCCGCGCTCCAGGACCCGTGGCCCGATCCCGACCGGCCCGGGCAGGCCTGGCTCAGTGGGCGAGCGCCGATCGGCGATTCGGCCACCAGTGGCGAGATCCTGCCGAACGCCCTCGGTGCGGCCGGCGGAGAGCAAATCACCGCGCGCTACGCGGACGCGGAGTCGGTGCCGATGTGGGTCGCCGCGGCCACGCGCTACATCGAGAACCAGGTGGCCGCCCTGGTGCGGACCGCGGGCGTTCCGGGCGAGACCCCGGACGCGAAGCAGGCCTACGACCTCGGCGTCGGACAGGCCATCGCCGAACTGCGTGCCCTGGTCGACGAGCGGATGCGGGAGTCGTGATGCGTACCGTCCTTGGCTTCGAACCGTTCGGGGACGGCACCGTACTCAAACTGCGGGAGGCGCCCGTCAACATCCCGGGGCTGGGTACCAACGAACTCACCGACGTCACCGACCCCGGCGGCACGATCACCTCCCGCGGCGAGGCCCTGCTGGAGCGACTGCGCCAGCATCCGGTGGTGAGCCAAGGGCTGAACGTCGCGCTGGCGCAGCCGCCGACCGCCCGACCGGAACCGCTGTACCTGCACATGGTCTCCAACCAAGCCGATCAACTGCCTTGGGAGCAACTCCGGGCAGAACCACAGGGGTTCATCGCCCTCGATGCCCGCTGGCCGATCGCCCGCATCGCCGCGATTCGCAGCCCCGTCGATCGCCGCACGTTCACCCCGCCGTTGAACATCGTCGCCGTCCTGTCCGCGGCCCAACGCAGTGGCGTGCCCCAGCTCCAGGCACTGCTGGCCGCCACCGCCCTGCCCGATGCCCGCGCGGTCGATACGCATCTGCACGTCATCACCGCCGAGCAGGCCGTGCTGAAGGCCGTGGAGTCCGCCGGGCGATCCGACGTCAGCGTCGAGCAGATCGCCTCCACCGCCCCCGAACTGGCCAAGCAGATCACCGGTGCCAAGCCGCACATCATCCATCTGCTGTGTCACGGTGGGGCGAGCGGCGGTGTCCGTACGCTGGCCTTCGCGCACACCGCCGACTTCGTCGACGACGAGACGCTCGTCGGCTCCGTGCCGTTGAAACTGCCCGATCTGGTGGTCGCGCTGGTTCCGTGCGCGCCGTGGCTGGTCGTCCTCGGTGCCTGCCAGACGGCACAGGCCTCGGAGACTCTCGCGCCGGCACACGAACTCGTCTCGCAGGGGTTGCCCGCCGTCGCGGGTATGCGCAGGTTGATCGACCTCAACGACACGGACCGGTTCTGCGCCGCCCTGTATCCGGAGGTGCTCGCCACCGTCCGCATCGCCGTGGCGGACACCAGGGAACACGAGATCGACTGGGCCACGACCTTCACCGCGCCGCGCCAGGCGATGGCGCAGGTCGACCCGACCCGGACCGACGCGTGGTCGGACCCCGTGCTCTACGTGCAGGACAGCCCGCTGCGGATCCAGCGGATCGACAAGGCCTCCGCCCCCGCCGCCGTCCGATCGTTCGACATGGCATTCCTGCAAGGGCAGCTCGACACCTACGAACGGTTCCGCGCGATCCTCGACGCGGCCACCACCGACCTGGCCGTGCTGACCTGGGTCCACGCCCGAATCGACGACCTGCGGTCTCGACTGGCGGGTGGGAAGACATGACGCTGCCGGCGGAGATACAGCTCAACGCCTGGACCGGGGACGAGGTCGCAACGGCCGCCTTGGACGACGACGCGACGCGCTGGGGCGCCGGGAAGCGCGGCATTCCGCGCTCCCAGGCCGTGCTCCCCTTCGGCCCGCCGGCGGATCCGAGGGACTGGCGTTCGCCCGACGTCGGCTACGGAATCCTGTTGCCGGACAATACCGATCCGAGTCTCTCCGACGCCGCGAAGGCGGCCGGCGAGGATGCCGCCGCACCGGTACGCGAGCTGCTGGCGGCGCGGCCGGGCACCGTGGTGCTCCGCTGGAGCCCGGACCTGCCCGACCACCTGCTGCGCAGGTACTTCGCGCAGGACGCGGTACAGGAACCGGCCATCGGGTTGTCGGACTTCGGGGTCGGCCGGGGCCGTCTCCCGAGGTACGTGGCGATCATCGGCGGCCCCGAGGTGATCCCCTGGTCCGTGCAGTACGCGCTGGGCACCAGGCACCTGGTCGGGCGCATCCCCCTGTCCGGGGACGCCCTCGCCCACTACGTCCGGGCGCTGCTCGCGGACTGGAACGGCGCCCAGGCCCGTCCCGATCGGGCGATGTCCTGGACGGTCGACCACGGCCCCACGGACATCACCGCGTTGATGCGCGCGGTGATCGCCGCACCGCTGGCCGCGCGGCTCACGCCGCCCCCGCTCGCGGAGTTCCGCGATCTCACCGCGGCCCAGGCCACCGGCGCCGCGCTGGTGAGCGCGTTGTCCGAGATCCGCCCCGGCCTGCTCGCGACCTCCAGTCACGGCCGCACCGGACCGCTCGGGAACCCCGCCGAGATGAGCGCCGCGCTCGGGCTTCCGGTCGACAGCACTCACACCACCGTGGCGCTGCGGACCCTGTGCGACGGGATGCCGGGCGGCTGCGTCTGGTACGCCCAGGCGTGCTGCTCGGCCGGCGCCGCGGGCGAGAGCTTCTACGCCGGGCTGCTTCCGGTGGGAACCTCCGCCTTCGCCACGGTCGATGCGGTCGCGAGCCTCGGGACGATGGTGGCGCCGGCGGCGCTGGAACTGCTCGGCCGCGAGAACCCGGTGCGTGCCGTACTCGGGCACGTCGAACCCACGTTCAGCTGGACCCTCCAGGTCGACGACACCGGGCAGGGTCTCGGGGGGCGCCTCGTCTCCGCCCTGTCCGCGCATCTGTACGCGGGTGAGCCGCTGGGCCTGGCCCTGGCCGAATACCGAGCCGACGTGGGCGAGTTGCACACCCGCTGGGCCCGCCTGAGGGAGACCCTGGCCGGCGGCGACACGTCGGTCCGGGAGACGCTGACCAGACTGCGCGTCTCGGCACTCGACCGGCAGAGCCTGGTCCTGCTGGGCGATCCCACCATCGCGTTCCCGGCGTTGACCCATGGTGGGCAGTGATCGCGTCGGCCACGACGGATGTGTTCGAGTCGCCCGCGGGCGCGGACGGGTCGTTGGCCGAAATCGTTACCTCCGACCTTTCGGGCATACGAGATATTCAGTGTCAGTCGGGAAATTCGCTTCTTGACGGGGAAGTCCGGCGGCGGGAATCTTGGCTGCCCTCATTCGGGGGCCGCCGTTCCGGTTTGTGGGGGGAACGAGCCGATCTTCGGCCCGACCGCGTGATGTGGTCGCGCCCCGGGGGCTCCTCGCGTCCACTCCGAGACGGCGCGCCCTTGTGGGTCACACTCGATTACTGCCACAGAGGTGCCTCAGCATGACTTCCCGCTCCACGGCCGCCCGGTGGGCCGCCGTGCTCGCCGTGCCGTCGCTCGTCCTGTCCGCCGGCATGGCGCCCGCGTTCGCCGCCGCCGACACGTACAGCATCGGCCTGCACCAGAAGCTCCCCCTGACGGCCACCGACCCCGGCGTGGAGCGGGGCGATTGCCCGGACACGATTCCCGCCGACAAGGACGGCTGGCACTTCGTTCTCCCCACCAACGACGCGGTCTTCGTCAAACTGACCGTGACGTTCGCGCCGGGCGGCCAACAGGTGGTCACCGTCTTCGGTCCCCCGACCGGCAAGCACGCCTACGTCGCCTCGGCCGCCGGAGCCAAGCTCACGTCCGCGGTCGCTGAGGTCAAGGGCGGCAGGGTCGCGTGGTTCAACCTGTCCCACGCCTGCCCCGCCACCCCGCCGACGAGCACGCCCCCGACCACCAAGCCGCCCACCAGCACCCCGACGACGACAGCTTCGGCCTCCACCAAGCCTCCCACGGCGACCACGAAGCCCCCCGTCCCGAGCACCCCGGCCACCTCACCGTCCGGCTCCCTGACCCCGTCGGCCTCCGTGTCGGCGTCGGCGAGTGCGACCGCGTCGGTCGCGGCGACGGCGACGGCACCCGCGAGCACGGGCGGCGGCGGATCCCTTGCCCAGACCGGCGCGGTCGCGCTCGGCGGGCTGCTCACCGCCGCGGCAGCCCTGGTCGGCGGCGGCTACCTGTTGCGCCGCAGGCGCGGCGGCAGCCACACGGCCTGACAAGTTTCACGCCCCGGGGCCCGGATCGCACCACGCGGTCCGGGCCCCGGCCACGTCGACGACACACCGCAACTCCGTTGCGGAATACGCCCTTCCTACGAGTCGATCCCCGCCAGTGGGTCGGACCAGATGTCCAGGGGCACGAAGCCGGTGCCGTGGCCGTCGGGGCCGACGACGCGGCCCATGCGCTTGACGACCTGGATGGTCATCGCGCTGTCGAGGACTCCGAGGCGGGGGAAGCGGCGCGACCAGTCCACTTCGAGGGCGGGGGCGTCGCTCGCGCGGCGCAGCCACACGACGACCACGAGGTTGGCGGTGCCGGTGACGGCGCAGCACATGCGCACGTCGCCCAAGGCCGTCAACCGGGCGGCGGTCTCGTCCAGTTCGGCGGCGGGGACGCGGAGCCACCAGGTCATGCAGACCGGCCAGCCGGTGAGCGAGCGGGCCACCTCACAGCGGAATCTGGCCTGGCCGGAGGCCACGAGGCGGGACAGTCGGCGGGCCACGGTGACGCCGGTGGTGCCCAGGCGGCGGGCGAGTTCCGCCGTGCCGAGCCTGCCGTCGGGGCCGAGTTCGAGCAGCAGCGCGCGGTCGTCGTCGTCGAGTCCGCGGGCGGCCGACGCGGGCGGGAGCGGCGCGGTGGCCAGTTGCTCGCGTTCTCGCCGGTCGAGGGCTCGCAGCCGCCACGAACCCGAGTCCTTGTAGAGCCGGATCGGCAGCTGGACGCGGATGCCGGTGATGCCGGGCACGGCGGGCAGGCGGACCTGGAGGTATTGGGCCAGGGCGTCGGCGTCGGCCGCGATGGCGGTGATCAGCAGGTCGCGGTTTCCGGTGAGGTACTCGATGTTGACGGCGTGCGTGTGCCGGGCCAGCGCGGTGGCGACCTCCGGGATCCGGCCCGGTGCGACCTGCACCTCCACCAGCGCGACGCTCGTGGCGCCGAGCGTGCCGGGGCCGCCCGGATGGCAGGTGATCCAGGCGGCGCCGGTCGCTTCGAGGCGGCGCCAACGGCGCGCGAGCGTCGCGGGGTCGACGCCGAGTACCGGCCCGAGCCCGGACCACGTCGCGCGCGGGGCGAGTTGGAGGGCGTGCACGAGCGCGAGGTCGAGTTCGTCCAGCGCGTCCGGACCGTGCGCCGCTTTCGATTCCCGCATGAGCCGGGCCTTTCGGGAGGTGTTCCGGCATCCACGATGCCATCCCGCGTTCCGCGGCAAGGCTGGCGGGGGTCGCGGGGAGCCCACGTGACCACCCGCCTTCCGGCCCACGACTCCAGCGAGGACGTACGGTGAAACTGCTGCGCCACCATGACGGGACGATGTTCCGTGACCTGAACCACAACGGCACCATGGAGCCGTACGAGAACCCGGGCCTGCCGACCGAGCAGCGGGTCGCCGACCTCCTGGCCCGCATGACGTTGGCCGAGAAGGCGGCGCTGATGTGCCACGGGCGCGTCAACGCCCCGCGGCCGGACGCCTTCCCGGCCGGATCCGACGCGATCACCGAGCTCGGCATCACCCACTTCCTGGTGATGACCGCCCCGGAGGTGGCGACCATGGCCCGCTGGAACAACCACCTCCAGGACCTGGCCGCCGCCACCCGCCTGGGGATCCCGGTCACGCTGTCGTCCGACCCCCGCCACGGGTTCGGCGACAACCCGGCGGCCGCGCACACCGGCGGCGGGTTCAGTCGCGGGCCCGAGCCGATCGGTCTGGCCGCCACCGGCGACCCGGAGCTGGTCCGCGAGTTCGCGGCGGCGACCGCGCGCGAACTGTGTGCCGTGGGCATCCGGGTCGCCGTGCACCCGATGGCCGACCTGGCGACCGAGCCGCGCTGGGCGCGAGTCGGCGGAACGTTCGGCGAGGACGCGGAGTCGGCCTCCCGCATGCTCGCCGCCTATATCCGCGGTATGCAGGGCGAGACGCTCGGCGCCGAGAGCGTCGCCTGCATGGTCAAGCACTTCCCCGGCGGCGGCCCGGTGGCCGGCGGCGAGGACCCGCACTTCGCGTACGGCCGGTTCCAGGCATATCCGGGCGGCAACCTCGAATACCACCTGCGCCCGTTCGCGGCCGCGCTGGAGGCCGGAGTCGCCCAGGTCATGCCGGGGTACGGCATCCCGGTCGGCACCGGCCTCGCCGAGGTCGGCGCGTGCTTCAACCGCGATGTGATCGCCGGGCTGCTGCGCGGCCGATACCGCTTCGACGGCGTCGTGTGCACCGACTTCAACCTGCTGGCCGGCATGAACATCCCCGGCCGCGGCTCGCTGCCCGCGCGCAACTGGGGCGTCGAGCACCTCCCGCTCGCCGAGCAGGTACGCATGCTCCTGGACGCCGACGTCGACCAGTTCGGCGGTGAGACCCGTCCCGAGCTGATCATCGAGGCGGTGCGCTCCGGCGCCGCCACCGAGGCGCGGATCGACGCCTCGGTCCGCCGGATCCTGCGCGACAAGTTCCGTCTGGGCCTCTTCGACAACCCGTACGTCGACCCGGAGGCCGCCGAGGAACTGGTCGGCCGCCCGGAGACCCGCGCGCTCGCCCGCCGCGTCCAACAGCGTTCACTCGTCCCGCTGTCGGGGACCCCGGTCGGGTTCGGCCCGGACTGCGCCCTCTATGTCGAGAACATCGACCCGCGCGTGGCCGCGCGCTACGGCGCGCCCGTGCAACGCCCGGAGGACGCCGACGTCGCGGTGGTCCGCCTCGACGCCCCGTACGAGCAACGCGAGGGCCTACTCGAACGCTACTTCCACGCGGGCTCCCTGGAATTCCCTCCCGCCGAACTCGAACGACTGCGCGAGCTCGCCGCCACCGTTCCCCTGGCGGTCTGTGTCGCTCTGGACCGGCCCGCCGTACTCACCGGGCTCGCCGACTCCGCGCTGCTGCTGCTCGCCGACTTCGGTGCCGAAGACGACGTCGTCCTCGACGCCGTCTTCAACCGCACCCCGGCCACCGGACGCCTCCCGTTCGACCTGCCGTCCTCCATGCGCGCGGTCGAACAGTCACGCGAGGACGTCCCCTTCGACACCCGCGACCCGCTGTTCCGATGCGGCCACCCCGGCCCGCCACCGATCGGCCCGAAGCACCTGCCGGAAGGCGCGGACGCCACAGCGGGGCGGCGGGGCGGCGGGCCGAGCACCGAACACCGGACTCCGGGCGACAGCGGCCCCTGAAGCCTCAGCGAACGAACCCCATGAACGAAGACCGGAAGGACGACAGCGCGCCGAAGGACCCGGCCTCGACTTGGCGCTCTACGCGCGACCGATGGGCTTAACCGGGTCGAACGGCCGCGTAGAACGGCATCGAGTCGACCGGCGCGATGGTCACGTTCTTGCCCGGCCGCGGGGCGTGCACGATCTGACCGTTGCCGATGAAGATGCCCACGTGCGAGTTGTCGGGGTAGTAGAACACCAGGTCGCCCGGCTTGAGCGCGCCCTTGGAGATCCGCGGACCGTCGTTGACCTGGGTCAAGGTGGTGCGGGTCAGCTTGACGTTGGCGGCCTTCCACGAAGCCATGGTCAGCCCCGAGCAGTCGTAGGAGTCGGGGCCCACACCCCGGGGCACGTACGGCTTGCCGATCTGGGCCTTCGCGAACGCGACCGCGGCCGCGGCCCGGCCGGACACGGGGACATCGTTCGCCGGCGGCGGCGTGTCCGGCTTGGCCCGCGAGCTGCGGTCGGTGTCGTCGCGCGAACCGGGGCCGCTCGCGTGCTTGTCCGAGTTGAGGATGTCGTCCTGCTGCTTCTTGTCCAGCGTGTTCAGCAGCCGCTGGGCCTCGGCGAGCTTGGTCTGGATGTCGGTCTTGTTCTTGTTCAGCTCGGTCCGCAGCTTCTCCAGCTCGGCGAGCTGCGAGGATGCCTCGGTGCGGTCCTGCTGGAGGACTCGGGCCTGCGCCGCGATCTGCTTCAGCTTGGCGGCCTGCCGGCCGTCGAGCTGGGACATCATCTGCGACTTCTGGAGGAAGCCCTCGGGGTCGCCGCTGAGCGCGAGCGAGAGCGACGGCGGCAGGCCGCCGCTGCGGTACTGGTTGGCCGCGAGGACACCGATCTGGTCGCGCAGGGCGTTCAGTACGGCCTGTTCCTCGGTGATCCGGGCCTGCGTCTGGTTCGCGTTGCCCTGCTGCTTCTCGATCTGCTCCTCGACGCCGTTGGCGGCCTCGGTGGCCTTGATCACGTCACTGTGCAGCTGGTTGACGCGTTCCTTCGTCTGCTGGAACGACTGCGCGGGATCCGCGCTCGCGGTGCCGGCGAAGGTCATCACGCCGGTCATCGTCGCGGCGGCCGTGACAACGGTCGCTGCGGTACGGACGGCGGTGCGCGGCTTGGGCTTGCGGTGCTGCCCGGGTCGACGTTGGGACGCCACTGGCGGCGGGTCTCCTTCCTCGGCCGCCTACCGGGTTAGCTGACGGGTTCGGGCGGAAGAAGGCGCCCTACGGTGCCGAAGCACCGATTCACCCCAGGGACTGCGAGGGTCCCCGGTTCCGGCTTCGCGTCCCGACGACAGCGGTTACCCACCGTCACCGAAACTCGTCCCCGAATTCGGCGGAGGCGATCGTGTCGACCGGGGTGGTCAACCTCGAACCGATCACCTGTCGCGAAACAATAGTCACAGGCGTGTCACGACCATCACCACGGACTTCTGCATTACCAAACCTTTACCAATATCATCGTTTACTTTTCCGCGTATCACGGGAAAAGCACCCGGATTCCCTAAAGTCGATCTTGAGCCGTTTTGGCAACGATTGGTCGCGAGGACCCGCCGGCAGCCCAACTCCACAGACTTCACTGAACGTGAGAAATAAACCGGCTGCGGATTACGAGCGGCGAACGAGGTTGCAAAGCTCGCCGTCCCTGGGTGTCACACTGCCGGGAAGTGGTCTCGCTCCCGCTGTATCCGCCGCGCTCACACAGCTCGACCCAAGGGAATCAACGGGTGTCCGATCTGGACTTCTACGCTCACGTCGCCACCCGCTCCGACGTGCTCGGAGCCGGGGCGGGAACCGACTTCGGCCCCGAGGACTGGGAGAAGGCGGTGGGACCGGGCTACCTCGATGTCCCCGGGGGCGGCTCCCTGAGGCGGGAGTACGGACTCGTGACGGTCAACTTCCTGCCGGACTCCCGAGGGCGCATGTCCTGTTTCGGATTCGGCGTGAAGGTCCACCGGCTGATGCACGACCGCTCCCCCGACACGGTGCCACCCGCCCTCTCCCGAAGGTACGGGACCTTCGCGCCCCGGGCCCGATTCGAGGAACTGCGCAACGCCGTCCTGGCCCTGGGGCACACGGTCGAACTCGAGGACGAGACGATCGACATGAACCGCTACCGCGTATCGGACTCGGGCACCCGCATCTTCGTCATCACGGACCCCGACCCCTACGGAGACGGCGACCACGACCTTGACGACCCGGACGAGCAACAGGTGGGCGACATCTGGTCCCTCGACATCTCCCCCACCTGGTGGGAACCGCGGTAGCCGGTCGCTTCCGTCCGGGCCCGATCCCACGGCTCGGCCACAGGTTCGGCCCGGGGACGGCGGTCGACACCAAGGTGGCCGCAAGAAACGTGATCATCCGCGTTCGAGGGCGATGCCCAGAAGCCCGAGCGGGGGCGCGCCCAGGTTCAGCAGCGCGGCGTGGAAGCGCGGCAGCGAGAACGCCGGCCCCCACTGCCGGCGGGCCTGCTCCCGCAGGTCCACGACGGCGAACTTGCCCCAGGTGTAGCGGCCGTAGGTCGGATCGAAGAGGCCGCGCTGGGCCTCGTGCAGAGCGGCCGGGCCGGCCAGCGCGACGTCCTCGGTGAACCTGCGGGCGGCGTCGTTGATGGTCATCTCGCCGGTGTGCAGCCCGATCGCGCACGCGAAGCGGGTGACCCGGCGCAAGGCGTCCTGCGCGACGGCGACGGCGAACGCGGGGTCGATGCGAAAGCCCTCCTCCAGGGCCATCTCCTCGCAGTAGTGGGCCCAGCCCTCGATGAAGACCTCCGAGAGCACGGTCCGCCGCACCTCGCTGGTGGCCCGGCGCATGGCCCGGCCGTGGCTGAGGTGTCCCGGGGCGACCTCGTGCACGACCATGTTGGCCATCAGGTTCCGGCTGAAACCGGTCCGCAGCCATTGGTCACGCTCGGTTGCCGACCACGCGTCGAGCGGAAGCGAGACGTGGAATCGGCCGGGCGCGTCGGCCTCGTTCGCGGCGGCCCAGGTGGCGCCCGCAAGGGCCCTGCGCTGCGCCTCGGGCATCGGCAACACCTCGACGAGCACGTCGTGGTCCGGAGCCAGGTCGTGTTCGGCGACCCACTTGACGGCCTCCTCGACCAGCGCCCGGAACTCGGTGATGACGCCGTCCGTGTCGGGGTGATCCTCCTGTAGGGAGCGGATCGTGTCCGCGATCTCGGCACGCGGATCCAGCCGCCGGCAGGCCTGGTCGCGGAGCCGGCGCAGTCGGTCGCGCTCGGCGTCGACGCGGGTGGTCATCAGATCCAGATCGATGTCCAGCGCCTCGGCCGAACCGAGGAGTCGGGCCAGGTTGCGGCTGCCCAGGGCACCCAAGGGTGGACCGTCGACGACGGCCCGCTCCAGGTGCCGAACAAAGCGCCCGACCGCGTGGCGCGCGGCGTCGTGTACGGGACTCGAATCGGGCCCGACGAAGGACGCCAACCCACGCGCGAGCGGGAGGGTGGCGGCGGCCAGTGGAGCCGGCACGCGATCGAGTGCCTCGATCGCCGCGTCCACGCCCTCCGGCCAGCGCGCGAGGTGTGCCCGTCGCGCGGCCGCGCGTTCCGGCGCCGGCGCGTATTCGCGGTCGTAGCCGGACAGGTCGAGATTGTCGATGTGCCACACGGGATTGCTGCGGTGCAACTCCAGTTCGCCCAGGCGCACGCGCAGTGCCCGCTCCGCCGCGCTCGCGAGTGCCTCGTCGTGCGGGTCCGGGTAGCTCGGGGTTCCGGGCGGTCCGCCGAGCGCGGCGAGTGCCCGGTCCACGCCGGCGGGGGACAAATCCTGGATCGTGCCGTCGTACTCGTGCCGGCCGGCGCTCTCGCGGGCGGCGAACACGGACGCGTCGCATATGGCGGCGAGCCGGTCATCCAGAGGTCGAGCCGTACCCATGTGTTGCTCCAGTTACTGTGGCGCTGTGCTGACGACGACCAGCCTGCGGGCAACGCCCCTCTTCGACACGGGCCAATAGGGCCGGAGGTGGACCGGATTTCACACCCGACGCAGCCGATGGAGGTCGACGACCTCGTCGGGTTGCTCGGCGACTGGACCTCCGGCGAAGGGGCGCTCTACCGCAGGCTGGCGACCGCGACCACGCGGCTGATCGCGGACGGCGCCTTGCCCGCCGGAACGCGGCTTCCGGCCGAGCGACGGCTCGCCAAGGCACTCGCGGTGAGCAGGGCCACGGTGGTCTCCGCATACGACGCGTTGCGGGCCGCCGCACTGGCGGAGAGTCGACGGGGCAGCGGGACGAGCGTCGCGCGCCGTCCCGACCTGCCGGACGCCGCCGGGGACGGGCGGGTACGGGGCGGTCAGGCGACGGCGCTGCTGCAACGCATGGTCTCCGGACCGGGCGACGTGATCTCGCTGGGGCACGCGGTCGACGGTGGCGGCCCCGATTTGGCGAGCGCCCTGCTCGATCTGGTCCGCGAGGACCTTCCCGACCTGCTCCGCGACGCCGGCTATCACCCGGCCGGTCTGCCCGCGCTACGGGCGGCGATCGCCGCGCATCACACCGACCACGGTCTGCCGACCGAACCGGATCAGGTCCTGGTCACCACCGGCGCGACCCAGGCGATCGCTCTCGCCACCCGGCTGTTCGTTCGCCGGGGAGCGGCCGTCGTGATCGAGTCTCCGAGTTGGCCGGGCTGTATCGACGCCTTCCGGGCGGCCGGCGCGCGACTGGTCGCGGTCGGACTCGACGACGAGGGGGTACGCGTCGACCTGCTCGCCCGGGCCTTCGTCGAACATCGGCCCGCGCTGCTGTTCGTCATGCCGACCTATCACAACCCCACCGGTTCGTTGATGTCCGAGAGCCGGCGACGCCGGGTGGCCGCGCTGGCGGGCGAGTACGGCGTCACCGTCATGGAAGACAGCGCGCACGCGGCGGCGACGGCCCCCGGAGAGGTGCCCGCGCCGATCGCGGCGCACGCGTCGGGCGGGCGGGTACTCACGGTGGGGTCTTTGTCCAAGGCGGTGTGGAGCGGCCTGCGGATCGGGTGGGTTCGCGCGCCGCGGGCCACCATCGAACCGCTCGCCCGGCTCAAGGCCGGATCGGATCTGAGCACGCCGCTCCTGGACCAGGCGCTGGCCGCCCGGCTCCTGCCAGGGCTGCCGGCGCTGAGCGTCGAGCGCCGTGCCCTCATGCGACACCGGCTCACCACGTTCGAGCGACTGCTCGCCGAGCGGTTGCCCGACTGGCGCCCCCATCCGCCCGCCGGCGGGTCGGTGCTGTGGGTCGAACTCCCACCGGACACCGACGCTCGCGTCTACGCCCAGGTGGCCCTGCGCCACGGTGTGGAGGTGGTCCCCGGTGCCGCCATGGACGCGACCGGAGCGCACGACCACTTTCTCCGCGTCCCGTTCGCCTTCGACGACGAGGTGCTGCGGCGAATCGCGGACCGCTTGGCGGCGGCCTGGGTGGAATCGGCAGGGAATTGACGGGTTCGACGGAACCCGCGCCGGGTCGGCGATGTACGTCGCGAGTGTGCGCGACACGAGCCGGTCGCATTGGCCTGTGCCCGGATCTCGACGTGAGCGTCATGAGCGCCGTGAGCGGTCCCGTACGGAGCCGGGCCCCGCCCGGACGCGGCGGATGGGCCGAGTTCGCCGTGCCTGGGCCCATCCGCCTTCCTGCTTCTCGTTCCTTGGGCGCCGGGCCCGGCTACACGGACTTTCGATACACCCCGAAGGTGCGCATCGACAACCACACCGCGAAGACCGCCAGTGCCGTCAGCGCCGCGCCGCGGCTCAGCACCAGGCTCCAGTCCGGGGAGTCGCGCATCGCCGAACGCGCGGACACCAGGGCCCAGTCGATCGGGTTGAAGCGCGCGACCACGCGGATCCAGTGCGGCACCAGCGACTTGGGCAGCGCCGGCTCGACGTCGCCCTCGGCCTGGTCCACCGGCCGCAGGCCACTGTCCAGACTTCGGAGGCCAGGTGCGGTCGAAGTACGGCGGATCGAGGGCGTGACGGGGAGAAATCGGGGGCGGGCTATCGGGGTGTGGGCTTCCAGGGGCCGATGCGGTCCAGGCGCTGCTGCTGCCTGCGGGCGGTGGGGATGTCCAGGTCCCGGGCGCGTGCGGTGAGTCTGTCCGCCACGGCGGCGCGGTGCTCGGCCGGCTTGTGGTCGTCGTACTTGAACTTCGCCAGGACCTCGGTGACTTCGAGGTGCAGGCCCCGGATGCCGGACAGCAGCCGCCCGTACGGGGGTTGGTCGACCTCGACGGGGGCGTGGTCGCCGTCCGGCTGGAAATGGGCGAGTTGGCGGCGCAGGAGGTCGGCCTTGGCCTGGGGGTCGTCGATGATCTCGGCGTGGCAGGTGAACTGGACGGCGGCGTAGTAGCTGGTGGGGACGCCGTCGTGGGCCGGAATGTCCGGCGTGGCACGCCACGGGCCGGGGATGAAGGCGTAGTCGCCGATGACGCTGAGTACGACATTCGGGTCGTGCTCGATCGCCGCCCACACGGGGTTGGGGCGGGCCAGGTGGACCAGCAGGTCCGGGCCGTGACCGGTGAAGTGGGTGGGGACGACGGCGGGCGGGCGGCCGGGGAGGCCGTTGACGACGAGTTGCCCGAAGTCGTGGCCCTCCTTGATCCAGGTCTGCCATTCGGCCTCGTCCAAGGCGGCGTCCCAGGGCTGCACGAACATGTGGATTTCCTTGGTGGGTTGGTGAGTTGTCGGGCTGCTGGGTGAGTCGGGTTCTCACGCCAAGGCGAGGAGGGCCAGTGGAACGACCACAGGGTATAATGAAATGACCAGCGCGGTGCAATGAAATGACCGTGGAGTACATTCTGAATCTCGTACGGAGCTCTTGATTCTCGATGGGATCAGGGCTCGGCGGAGCGACGGAAGGTGATCCGGTGACCGAGACGGGGGCGGCGCTGCGGACGGTCGCGTACAACGTGCGGGCGGCCCGCGTCCGCGCCGGCCTGTCCCTGGAGCAGCTCAGCACCCGGGCCCAGGTCAGCAAGGGTGCCCTCGTGGGCCTGGAGAAGGCCCAGGGCAATCCCAACCTGGCCACCCTGGTCCGCCTGGCCGACACCCTCGGCCTGTCGGTGTCCGCGCTGATGCGGGGTCCGCAGGAGAGCCGCGTCCGGGTGGTCGCGTCCGCCGACGTGACCCCGCTGTGGACCGGCGACCGGGGCGGCGAAGCGCGACTGATGCTCACCACGACGGGCCCCGCCCCCGTGGAGGTCTGGCGCTGGACGCTCCACCCGGACGAGGAATACCCCAGCCACCCGCACCAAGCCGGCGTCGTGGAGACCGTCAGCGTGACCCGGGGGCGGATGACCCTCCTCGTCGACGGCGTGGAACACCCCGTCGCGGCCGGCGAAACCGCCACCTTCGACGGCGACAACGCCCACACCTACCGCGGCGCCGGAACCGACCCCTGCCATCTGATCATGACCGTCCACCTACCCCCGGTGCCCGCCTCCATGACCTGACCACCCCGAAGACATGGCCGGGCGCGGTCAGCGGCAGTGCGCGATACAGGTCGGAGCCCGGAGCCCCGGAGCCCCGGAGTCCCGGAGTCCCGGAGTCCCGGAGTCACAGAATGCCCAACTCCCGGGCCCGGCGGACCGCCTCGCTGCGTCGGGTGACGCAGAGCTTGCGGTAGATGCTCTTCAGATGGGTCTTGACCGTATTGGTGGACAGGTACAGCTCGGCCGCGATCTCCCGCGTCGACAGCATCTGCGCCACCTGGCGCAGGACCTCGTTCTCGCGGTCGCTCAGCGGCGTCACCGCCGCGGGCGACCGCGTGCGGGCGCCGGCCCGCGGATGGCCGAGGGCACGAGCGGGCAGCCGGCCGTGTACCCGCGCCGGCTCCGGGTCCTGGCGGAGGAGCCGACGCGTCCACGGGCCGGCTTCGACGAACACGCGGCGCAGCCGCTCGGTACGGGCGAGTCCGAGGGCGGCGCACAGCAGGCGGTGCGCCTCCCGCGGCGAGCCGGCCTCGGCCGCCGCCTCGGCCCTGAGCAGGCACGCTTGAGCCCGGCTGGTCGCCGTCGCGTCGACATCGTCCGCCAAGTCGGCCAGCACCTCCAGCGCCCGGTCGCGCCGGCCCGCGGCCAGGAGCACGCGGGCCAGCGCGACCGCGTGCTCGGGCCGGCCGCACTCCGTGTCGTCCAGGGCGGCCAGCGCCGCGTCCGCGTCGCCATGGGCCAGGTGCGCGCGGGACTCCGCGATGGCGAGCTCGTCCGCTTCCCAATCCGCCATCGGTACCGCGGACGGAAACGCCGATCCGGCTGCCCGCAGCACCGCCAGCGCCTGCTCCCAGTCGCCTGCGGCGATCGCCAGTCGGGAGCCGATCACGGCGGCCTCGACCGTCGCAACGGGTTCGGCGTACGGTCCGGCGGACGCGATGGCCAGGTCGAGTTGTGTGCGGGCCGCCGCGAGGTCGTCCCGCTCGGCCGCGACGCCCGCCAGGACGAGGTGGTCGACGCCGACGGGACGGTCCGGCGGCATCGCGGACGCTTCGGCGACCGTGAGCGAGCCGTACGCGTGCGCTTCGGCTTCGCGCAGCCGGCCGCGCAGCAGCTCGACCAGGGCCAGCGACCCCAGCGCATCGCACAGCGGGTCCTCCGTTCCCGGGCCGTGGCACGCCTTGACGGCGGCGCCGAGTTCGGCTTCGGCGCGATCCAGACGCCCGGCACCCAACTCGGCCGCGCCGAGTCCGGCCCGCACCAGAGCCGGTATCTCCGGGTGCTGTTCGCGCAACGGCGGCGGGAGCCGGCGCAGCAGCCGGTCGACGTCCGCCGCGGCGTGTTCGGTGGCCGCCGGGTCGCCTGCCAGCCGCCCGGCGAGCACACCGACCAGGGCCCGGCCGAGCCGCGCGGCAGGACCGGCCCGGCCGGTGGGGTGGGCGTCCGCGCGCCGCAGTCCCGCCGCACAGCCGTCGAGGTCGTGGTCGGCCGCCCGGCAGGCCGCCCCGACCAACGCCGCGGCCGCACCCGGCGTATCCGGCGGCAGTCCCGAGAACGCATGAGCCAGCCGCTCGCTCTCCAAGCCGGTGAACAGCCGGCCGATCGCCAGGTTGTCGACCATCAGCTCGGCCGCGAACCGCCAGTCGGCGGCGGCGGTCGCCTGCACGATCGCGTCCGTCGGCCGCCCGGTGCCGGCGAGCCACCGGGCGGCTCGTGCGTGCAGTCGCGGCTCCAGGCCCGGGCACCGGTGACGCAGGTGGGCGCGCAGAACCTCGGCGAACAGCGGGTGCAGCCGGTACCAGTCCGATTCGTCGACCCGGTCCAGGAAGGCGTTGGCACGGGCGAGTCGGGCCAGCGTCCACTCGGCGTCCCGGCGGCCGGTCAGCGCGTCCATCAGATCCGGATGGACGCGGTCGGTGATCCCGGCCCGCAACAGCAGGTCCTGCGTCGTGGGCGGCTGCGCGTCGAGCACCTCGGTGAGCAGGTAGTCGGCGATCGTCGTACGGTCGGCGGCGAACTCGCGGACGAACGCCTCGGGATCGCCGCCCCGCTGCATGGCCAACGCGCACAGGCGCAGCCCGGCGGCCCAGCCCTCGGTACGTCTCACCAGCAGGCGAACGCCCGCCGGTGAGACGTCGAGCGTGTGACCGCGCAGCAGTTCGTCGGCCTCCGCGACGGTGAACCGCAGGTCCGCGTTGCGGATCTCGGCGATGTCACCCGCCGCCCGGTAGCGATGCAGGGGCAGCAGCGGTTCGACCCGCCCCGTGAGCACAAGGCGTAGGCCGCCATCGGCATGCGCGAGGACGAAGTGCAGGTTGTCGGTGATCTCACGCGAGGAGACCGTGTCGAACTCGTCGAGGATCAGGACGACGGGTTCCGGAAGGTCGGCCAGCGCCGCGGCCAGGCGCACCAGGAACGACCGGTCCACCCCTTCGGTGCGCGCGGGGCTGCCCACCGCGACCGGCAGCTCGACACCGTGCCGACGGAACGCCTCCAGCAGGTACGCCCAGAACACGCCGGGCGCGTCGGGGCGTTCGGCGGTCAGCCATACCGTCGCGCGCGGCGCCTCCCCCGAGGCGGCCCAGTGGGCGGCGAGGACGGTCTTACCCGCACCGGCCGCGCCGCTGACCAGGGTGAGCGGCCTTTCGATCCCGGCTGTCAGTCGCCTCAGCAACGCGGGCCGATGGACCAGGATCCTCGGCGCCGCCGGGACGGAGAACCTGACCGCGAGCATCGGATCACCGGAACGCGCCGGGCCTCGGTGTGGCGAGGCTCCGGGAGCGACGGGCGCGGCAAGGTCGTGCATCCGGGTCACCGATGTTCACATCCAGGTCACCGACGGTCACGAGGGGACTGTGATCGGGCGACTCCTTCCACTGAACCGCAGCCGGGTGGTGCCCGCCACTCGGTGATGCCCGCCACTCCAGGTCACGCGACCGAGCCGGGGCGCGCGTCGCGCGCGTGCCCGAGCCGCGCCCGTCGCGCACGGTGTCGGCGCGATGCCGACGGCGGTCGGGCAGGCGATCGAGCCGATCTTCACCCGCGCGGGGTGAGGCGGCGGGCCGAGCTGCCGACCAGGGTGGACACAGGGCCGGCGTGGGGTGTCCACGGACCCGAGTGTCCGCGGCGTGTCCCGGACCGTAGACCCCGAGCAGGGCGAAATTCGCGAGAGAAGGCAAAGCTCATGGGTGACATCCAGCGCCAGATCCTGCCGATCCCGGATATACCGCGCACGGGGCCGATCACGTACGACGCGAAGGACCCCGACACCTCCTTCGCGGCGATCCGGCCCCTGCTCCCCCCGGACGGCGCGCCGAACGTCATGGTGATCATGCTCGACGACGTCGGCTTCGGTGCCGCCAGTGTCTTCGGCGGGCCCTGTCGGACCCCGGTGTTCGAGCGGCTGGCCATGGGCGGGCTCCGCTTCACGCGCTTCCACACCACCGCGCTGTGCTCACCGACCCGCCAAGCACTGCTCACCGGACGCAACCACCACTCCGTCGGCATGGGCAGCATCACCGAGATCGCGACCTCGGCCCCCGGCTACAACTCGATGAGGCCCAACACCAAGGCGCCGATCGCCGAGATCCTCAAGCTCAACGGCTATTCCACGGCGCAGTTCGGCAAGTGCCACGAGGTGCCCGTGTGGCAGACCAGCCCGGCCGGCCCCTTCGACGCGTGGCCCAGCGGTGGCGGCGGATTCGAGCACTTCTACGGCTTCATCGGAGGCGAGACCAACCAGTACGACCCGGCACTGTACGAAGGGACGACACCGGTGGATCCGCCGAAGACCGCGGCGGAGGGCTACCACCTCACCGAGGACCTGACCGACCGGGCCATCGCCTGGATCCGCCAACAGAAGACCCTGATACCCGACAAGCCGTTCTTCTGCTATTTCGTGCCCGGCGCCACCCACGCGCCGCACCATGTGCCCAAGGAGTGGGCCGACGGTTACCGCGGCCGGTTCGACCAGGGCTGGGACGCGATCCGCCGGCAGACCCTCGCCCGGCAAAAGGAACTCGGCGTCGTGCCGCCGAATGCCGAACTGACCAAGCGGCACGCGGAGATCCCCGCCTGGGACGAGATCGAGCCCGAGCTGCGGCCGGTACTCGCCCGGCAGATGGAGGTCTACGCCGGTTTCCTGGAGCACACCGATTTCCACATCGGTCGGCTCGTCGAGGCCATGGAGGACCTGGGCATCCTCAACGACACGTTGCTGATGGTGATCGTCGGCGACAACGGCGCATCCGCCGAGGGCGGCCTGCGCGGCAGCTTCAACGAGATGCTCGCCTTCAACGCCTTGGCCGATGTCGAGACGCCCGAGTTCCTGTCCGCACGGATCGACAAGTTCGGCACGCCGGAGGCGTACAACCACTACGCGGTCGGCTGGGCGCACGCCATGGACACCCCGTACCAGTGGACCAAACAGGTGGCCTCGCACTGGGGCGGGACCCGGAACGGCACCGTCGTCCACTGGCCGCGCGGCATTCGGTCCACGGGCCAGGTGCGCGACCAGTTCTGCCACGTCATCGACGTCGCCCCGACGATCCTCGAAGCCGCCGGGTTGCCGGAGCCGACCATGGTCAACGGCGTGCAGCAGTCGCCGATGGAGGGCATCTCGATGCTCTACAGCTTCAACGACGCCGACGCGCCCGAACGCCACGACCAGCAGTACTTCGAGATGTTCGGCAACCGCGGCATCTACCACAAGGGTTGGTCCGCGGTCACCAAGCACCGCACTCCGTGGCTGCTCGGCACCGCGCAGCAGATCGCCTTCGACGACGACATATGGGAGCTGTACAGCGGCCCGAACGACCCCACCCAGGCCCACGACCTGTCCGAGGTGATGCCGGACAAGCTGCACGAGTTGCAGCGACTCTGGCTGATCGAGGCGACCAGGTACAACGTGCTGCCCTTGGACGACCGCGCGGCCGAGCGCCTGAACGCCGACCTCGCCGGGCGACCCCGACTCGTCGAGGGCGATTCCCAACTGCTGTACGGCGGCATGGGCCGACTCAGCGAGAACAGCCTGGTCAACGTGAAGAACAAGTCGTTCTCGGTCACCGCCGAGATCGCGTCCACCAACGGCCCGGTATCCGGCGTCATCCTCGCCCAGGGCGGGAGCTTCGGCGGCTGGAGCCTGTACACCAAGCAGGGCCGGGCGAAGTTCGCCTACAACCTCTGCGCGCTGGAGACCGCGGAGATCGAGGCGGACCAGGCCCTTTCGTCCGGTGAGCACCAGGTGCGCATGGAGTTCGACTACGACGGCGGCGGTCTCGGCAGGGGCGGCAACGTCTCGCTGTTCTACGACGGCGAGAAGGTCGGCGAGGGCCACATCGAGCACACGGTTCCCTTCCTCTTCTCGGCGGACGAGACGGCCGACGTCGGGCAGGACAGCGGCACTCCGGTCGCCGCCGGCTACGGCACGTTGAACGGCGCCTTCACCGGCGACATCCACTGGGTGCAGGTCGACACCGGCGCGAACGACGACGACCACTTCATCGCGCCCGAGGAACGCATCCGCATCGCGATGGCCCGTCAGTGACCCGGGTCATGGAATCCGTCGGTGACCCGGGGCGTGGAATTGGGACGCCTCGCACGGACCAGTTCCGGAGGCTATGGCCGCCCTGCGTGAGCAGAATGACGGAACGGCGTGTATCCGGCATTCCAGGAGGAACCCCGTGACGACCAACCGGCCCGGTTGCTGTAGCCCCGGCCGCGCCGCGGACGCCCCTCGCGCGCCGGGCGACGCCGTGCCGCCGACCGGCCCCGTCGATGCGGCGGCGCGCCTGGTCCGCCTGGAGGGCGGTTGGTTCCGGATGGGCAGCGAGGACGCCGCGGCCTACCCGGAGGACGGGGAGGGTCCGTTGCGGCGGGTCCGCGTCGGCGCCTTCGGTCTCGATCCGCACTGCGTCACCAACGCGCGCTTCGCCGCTTTCGTGCGCGCCACCGGACACGTCACCGATGCCGAGCGATACGGCGCGTCCTTCGTCTTCGGCGGCCTGCTGCCCGACGACTTCCCGCCCACCCGCGCCGTGGCCGCCGCTCCGTGGTGGCGCGAGGTGCCCGGCGCCGACTGGCGCCACCCCGAGGGCGGCGGTTCCACGGCGGACGGCCGCGAGGACCACCCGGTGGTGCATGTGTCCTGGTACGACGCGGCCGCGTACTGCGCCTGGGCCGGGCTGCGGCTGCCCACCGAGGCGGAGTGGGAGTACGCCGCCCGGGGCGGGCTGGAGGATCGGCCGTTCCCGTGGGGCGGCGAGCTCCGGCCCGGCGGACGGCACCGAATGAACGTCTGGAACGGTTCCTTCCCCGACCACAACACCCTCGAGGACGGCTACCTCGGTACCTGCCCGGTTCACGCCTTCGCCCCCAACGGCCACGGCCTGCACAACATGACCGGCAACGTCTGGGAGTGGACCGCCGACTGGTTCCACCCCACCTGGCACGCCGACGGCCCCCGCGAGGACCCGGCGGGGCCGCCCACCGGCAGCGCACGCGCGTTGCGGGGCGGCTCGTACCTGTGCCACGCGTCGTACTGCCGCCGCTACCGGGTCTCGGCGCGCATGCCGAACACCCCGGAATCCGCGACCGGCAACATCGGCTTCCGTTGCGCGGGCCCCGCCGATTCCCGGTCCTGAACCCGCCGGGCCTTCGTCGCGAGACCCGAGATCCGAGATCCGAGAACGTGCGGCGTGCTCGCCCGATGCGCGGGTGAACACCGGGCATGCCGACCCGGGCACGACGGCCGATTCCGACGGCCGTTACCCGACGGCCCCTACCCGGCGGCCGTTCCTGGTGCGGGCTCCGACGACCTGCGCGATCGTGAAGGGGTGAACCGTGGCCGAGGAAACGATCGATCGCCGCACACCGACGCGCGCCTCTTCGCGGCCGGCGCGGTGCTGACCGCGGGCGGTGCGGTGGTCGCGTCCGCGGGCGTGGGTCTTGCCGCCTTCGCCGTCGCTGCGGCCGGCCGCAAGTGGATGCGGCGGCTCGAGGAGCCCGCCAGAGAACGGACCGTCGGCACGTTGCGAAGGGCCCGGAAGGCGTCCCGGGCCGGTCGGGATGCCTGGCGCACGGCGGACGGTCGCCCCCGCCCTTGAGAGGAACACCTTCGGCCTCGACGTCCGCTGGGATGCGCATGCTCGGATACACACGTCGGCGCGCCGGTCCGCGCTCCCTGTCCGTCGCTCCTCCAGGAGTCTCCTTGACCAGCGACAGCCCGACCCACCTGACCGCCGTCGAACTCGCCGGGCTGATCCGCCGCAAGGACCTCAGCAGCCGCGAGGCGACACAGGCCCACCTCGACCGGATCGAACGCCTCGACGCCGAGGTCAACGCCGTGGTCACGGTGGTCCCGGAGTCGGCCCTGGCGGCAGCCGACCGCGCCGACCGGGCCCTCGTCCGCTCGGGGCCGCTCGGTCCCCTGCACGGCGTCCCCGTGGTCCACAAAGACCTGTTCGACACCGCCGGCATCCGCACCACCTACGGGTCGACGATCTACGCGGACCACGTCCCGACCACGGACGCGATCATCGTCGAACGCATGGCCCGCGCCGGCGCGGTGACTCTGGGCAAGTCCAA
The DNA here is from genome assembly GCF_045207785.1 of Embleya sp. NBC_00896. Taxonomy (NCBI): domain Bacteria; kingdom Bacillati; phylum Actinomycetota; class Actinomycetes; order Kitasatosporales; family Streptomycetaceae; genus Embleya; species Embleya sp. NBC_00896. Next base: position 2,129,480 of record NZ_CP108777.1, on the reverse strand, counting down.
CACCCCCGAATTCGGCACCGGGTCCCACACCGTCAACCGCATCTTCGGCGCCACGCGCAACCCCTACGACCTCACGCTCAGCGCGGGGGGCAGCAGCGGCGGCTCGGCGGCGGCCCTCGCGGCGCGCATGACGCCCCTCGCGACCGGCACCGACATGGGCGGCTCGCTCCGCAACCCGGCCGGCTTCTGCAACGTCGTGGGTTTCCGTCCCAGTCCCGGCCTGGTCCCGTCGTCGCCGTCCGGCACGGCCTGGTGCAACCTGGCCGTCGACGGCCCGATGGCCCGCACCGTCGAGGACGTCGCCCTGATGCTGCGCGCCATCGCCGGCCACGACCCGCGCAGCCCGCTGTCCTGGCCGGGCGCAACCGGCGACTTCGCGCCGCACCTGGAACCGGGGCCGCGCACACTGCCCGGTCTGCGGGTCGCGTGGGGCGGGAACCTCGGCGGCCTCCCGGTGGACCGCCACGTCACCGAAGTCCTGCGCGACCAGGGCCTCGCGACCCTCGAAGCACTCGGATGTCACGTCACCGAGGACGAACCCGACTTCACCGGTGCCGAGGAGTCCTTCCGCACGCAGCGGGCCTGGTACTACGCGACCTGGTTCGAGGAGGAGTACCGCGATCGCCGCGACGCCCTGACCCCCGAGACGCGGTGGAACATCGAATGCGGACTCACCCTCACGGGCCACGACCTCGCCGTCGCCGAAGCCCGACGGAGCCGGCTGTTCCAGCACATGGCGGAGTTCTTCCATCGGTATGACGTGCTGGCGCTGCCCGTGAGCCAGACACCACCGTTCCCGGTCGAGCGCTCCTGGCCCACCGAGATCGAGGGCGTCCCGCAACACACCTACCTGGACTGGATGCGGTCGGCCTACTTCATCACCGCCACCGGCCTGCCCGCGATCTCGGTCCCGTGCGGCTTCACCGCGGCGGGCCTGCCCGTCGGCATCCAACTCGTGGGCGCACCGGCCGCCGACGCGAGCCTGCTCCGCACGGCCCACGCCTTCGAAACCGTCAACGGCTCGGGACGCCACCTCCCCGGCCGGCAACCCAACGCCTCGCCCCGAGCCCTGCACGGCGTCTGAACCCGGGCGGCGACTCACAGGTAGTGGTGGCACACCACCCTCGTACGCCAGGACGTCGTGCGCCACTTCGCGCGAGCCGCCTGTCGGTGCGCGGCCGGTGGCGAACGCGCCGACGTACCCGAACACATCGCGGCGTTCCGGCCCCAAGCGCGGCGGGGCGGCGTCACACTGGTGGCCCGCGTCGGGGGGCGCGGACAAGGGGGTGGGGACGTGTTCGGTGGTGCGCTGTGGCGTCGTCTCGGGGCCAGGTTCGTCGACTATTTGTTGGTGATGGTGCCGACCGTCGCGCTCGGCTGGGCCGCGGTGCCACTCGTGCAGCGGATGGTCTCGGCACAGGCGCAGCAGGTGGGTCGGCGGACCCGGGCGCGGATCATCTCGTCCGGCGTGGACGCCGACGTGCTGAGGGACACCGCACGCGACTCGGCGGAGACGATGTCTAAGACGGCCTCCGCGTTCGTGATCGCGCTGCTCGTGGTCGCGATGGTGTTGTGGTTCCTGTACGACTGGTTCGCGCACGCGGTGTTCGGCCGGACGTTGGGCAAGGTGGTGTTCGGCCTCGAGGTCGTCCGCGGCAGTGGCTGGGGGCGGCCCGGCCTCGTGCGAAGCCTGGCGCGCACCGCGGTGCTCATCGGGGTGCCGACCGTGTTGTTGTGCTACGCGTGGGCGTACACCCTGGCCGAACGCCCGGACCGCCCAACGGCGTTCCACGCGGCATCCTGGGCGGCAGCCGGCGGCCTGGCGATCGCGGTGCTGCCGGGCAACCGCGCACTGCACGACTGGCTGTCCTTCACCCGAGTGGAGACCACCCGATAGCCCGGCCGCTTTCGGCGGCCGGGCCGGCGAACCGACCCTGGGGGCGGCCGTTCGATCCTCGGGTCTACGAAGACCGCTCCGGTAGCCAGACCGGTGTCCGGCTGCCGGTCGGCCAAGCCGCGGTGGTCTCGCCGGTCCGACTGTCATAGGCCAGCGTGCGACCCGGATCCTGATGGTCGATCGCGATGTGGTCACCGTCGGGGGACCAGCCGAAGATCGGGCGGAAGGGGCCGCCGCCGTTGGTCGCATTGCCGGGGATCCGGTTCAGCTCGCCGGAATCCAGATCCAGGACGTATAGGTGGATCGAGTGGGTGACGACCGAGACGACCGCGAGCCGCTTGCCGTCCGGCGAAATGGCCGAGAACGGATCCACCGGGGGAAGTCCCTCCGGGCGCGGCACGTCGATGATCGAGCCGTCCTTCTCGTTGTACAGCGCGAGAACACCCCCGGTAGCCCCGCACTTCGGCGGGGAATCCGGCCAGCTCGCGTCCTCGGTGATCCTCTCCGCGCGGGAGAAGGAGTACAAACCGACCCGAGACGCGGAGAACGTGGAATCGCAGAACTCGTTCGCATCGTCGAAGAGTTGCTTGGGCGCCGAACCGCCGTCCGCCGGAACGGACATGATCCGCGCTCCGAAATGAGTCACGCCGCCCGGGTCGGCTGTGTGCGTGAAGAACAGTGTGCTGCCATCGACAGAGAACTCCGGCTGGATGTAGGCGCCGTCCTTCGGCGCGAAGTCCACCGGGTGGGACCCGTCCAGGGACTCCACGCGCAGCCCGGGCCCGGGCTTGCCGTCGGCCGCCAGGACGTTCCCCGCGACCCGACGGGCGTCCGGGGAGATCGCCTCGATCCCGATGTCGCGCACAGGGATCTCGGTGGGGGGTCCTTCGGGATCCCGGAGATCGGTGAGCACCGGTCGACCGTCGATGTTCAGGATCAGTGGGCGGGCCTCCGGGTCGGTCGGTAGATCGACCTTGGCATCCCCGTCCCGGGGACCTTCCGTCGGAGACCCGGTCACATCGGGTCCGTCCGTCCGCGGGCCGCCCGAGGGGGTGGCCCCCCTGCTCGGGGCGGCGTGACCCCGCGAGCCGTGATCCGCCCGCTCGATCGTCCAGGCCACCAGTGCCGCGCAGACCAGCGCGATCAGCGCCGCGGTGAGAAACCACACCGGACGGATCTTCCCCGCATCACTTCGCAAGCGCACGACATCCACCTCTCTTGCCGGCGCGAAAGTCGAGCACCATCCGCGTCCGACCCGCCCCCGGAAGGGCCACCACGGCCACGCACCGCGACCACGCCCTACCAAGCCGTCGCCCATCAAAGCACGCGTGGCCGATGGCCGCCGCCGATGCACTCGACCAACCTGTTCGAAGTCCTGGCCGAGGGCGGCATGCACGTCACGCCGGCGTGAGCTGCGGCCCCTCCCTCTGGATCACACTCCGAGCATCGGGCTGGAGACGCTTCCCGAACGGCGCGCACCGCAGGACGCCCACGAAGGGATCAACCGGGCGGCGGCATCGACATGTGGACACAGGTGGCGCCTGGCGCGGCTTCGGTGATGCACATTCGGCGCAGCAGGCCGCGTGCGAGGCGCCCGCCCGAGGCATGGTGCCAGGCCACACCGGGGTGCAGGGATCGCAGATGTGACAGGGCTCGAATCCCCAACCCGCCCGCGAGGAACGGTTGTCCGAGCATGAGATGGGTGATCACCGCGCGCCCACATCGCCGACAGATCACATAGGTCACCTCGCCGACGACCCGGCGCGCGTGGACCAGGAGGAGGCATTGATCGACGCCTCGACCAGGGACCGGCGTGTCCAGGATGTTCACGTCGCGATAGGCACGCATCCTGCGGCGAAGGCGACCCTTGACGCGATGTGTTCGGCGGTGGCGGCCGGATATCGCTTTCCTCGAGCCGACCCGCGAGCCGGGGGTGGCGCTGTAGGTCCGGGCGGCCGGAAGGGCCGGGGCGGGAGACGCGTCGGCTCCATGCATGCGTCGATGCCTACCCACAGCCATCCGATCAATGCGTACATTCACCGCCTGAACGGCATGACTCCGGACGAAATCTCCGGACGAGCTCTCACGACGAGCTCTCCGGCCCCGGGCCGACCCGTGCGCGTCGGCCCGGATCAGGGGCCGTCGGAAAGCAGGGCGACGAGTCCTCGGGTGAGTTCGCCATCCTGATCCTCGAGGTCCCAACCGCCCTTCCGGGTGACGTGGTTGGTGGCCCAGAAGACCATGATGGAGTCGGTGGGGCGGATGGCGTAGCGCGCGTAGGACCAGTCGTTGCCGCCGTCGTGGGTGGCGATCGGGCCGCCGGGAGAGGGCAGGATGGTCCAGCCGTAGCCATACGATCCGGTGGAGCCGTCGCCTTCGGGAACGTGGGGCGTGAACATCTTCGCTTTGGCTCCGGCGTTCAGGACCGCATCGCCTTGCAGAGCGCGATACCAGCGGTACATGTCGCGCGCGGTGGAGAGCAGACCCCCGTTGCCGCGCAGGTTCCAGTACGGGCCGTCGGGTGCCCACGGGTGGTCGAGCGGAGTGCCGTGGGCGCGGCCGTCCCGGTCGTACTCGACGGCCACGTCGTCGCGGCGGGGGTCGGCGAGGAGGTAGCCGGTGCGGGTCATGCCGGCCGGTTCGAACAGGCTCCGCGTCAGGAACTCGGCGTATCCGGTGCCGGATGCCTTCTCCACGATCGCGGCAAGCACCGAGTAGCCGGTGTTGGAGTAGGCGAACACGGTTCCCGGCACGGATCGCAGGGGTGCGGCGAGAGCGCGGTCGAGCATCGCGTCCCGGGTCAGGGGCTCGTAGTCGTCGCCGAGGCCCTCGGGCAGCCCCGAGGTGTGGGTGAGCAGGTGGTGCACGGTGATCGCGCGTTTGTCGTCCGGGACCGGGTCCAGGTAGGCGCCGATGGGGTCGGTGACCCGCAGCGCGCCGGTCATCTCCAGCTTCAGCACGGCCGCGGCGGTGAAGGATTTGGTGACCGAGCCGATGTCGTAGACCGTGTCGCAGCCCGCCGCGCGGTTCTCCTCCCGGTTCGCCGGCCCGCGGCCCTGGCAGCCGACGAGCTCGCCGTCCCGCGCGGTGGCCACCGTGCCGCCCGCCTTCGCGGGCCAGTTCTCGGCGAGGAACCGCTCGATCGCGGCCGCCCGTGCGGACACCGGGCTCCCCGCGGCGCCCGTCGAAACCGAGGGCCGTGACCGGGGACGGTCGTCCCTGTGCTCGTCCCCGCCCGCACAGCCGGCCAACGCGACCGCCATGGCCGCCGCCCCCGCGATGTACCCGCGCCGGTGCCCACGCCCGCGCCGTGGTGTCGTGCCGATGCGTCCCATCAGGTCCCCCGAACGTCCGGACGCGGACTTCCCGCGTCGCCTTCGAAAACGCTACGAATCCGGAAGGCTTGCGTCGTCCCGCAGACGAGCCAACGTTCCCTCCCCGCCACGGGGGAGCCCTGCGGCCGCCCCTCCCCGGCCGGAGCCACCCCGCCCCCGAACGCCGCCCGGCGGACGACGCCGTATCAGGCCGGAACCGGGACGCGTGGAGCGTCACTCCACGGCGCCGCGGCACCCGCCGCCGACGCCGGCCTCCGATGGACACGTCCGGCTCAGTGCGTCCCGGGCCCGGTTGCCGCTCCCCGAGAAGAGCGGAAGCGTGGCACTCACGACGACTCCGCAGCGTCGCTCCGGCCACGTGACGCGGCGTCGGGGTGGTCGGGGGCACGAGGTGGCACCGGGGACAACCTCTGGTGTTCGAAGGCGAGGGCACGTGAGCACGTTGTCGAGTGACCCACAAACGCCGAGTCCCGTGAGCGGCAGCCATGGTCCTTGATCTCGTCGTCATCGGCACAGCCATCACCCTGGGGCCGTTGCACAACTCCGCGTTCATCCTCTTGCTGTCCGCCAACAGGGGGTTGCTGAAGGGACTCGTCTTCGTCCTCACCTGGCTCGCCGAGCTGGTCGTGGTGGTGGCCGGCGTGCTGGCGCTGACCGGTGGCGACCCTCCTTCGCGCCACAGCTCGCCCTCGACGACGGCCCTGGCGATCAAGCTTGCCGTGGGCGTCGCGCTGGTCGTGTACGGCGAGCACAGACGGCGTCGGAAGGTCACCCGCTCCCGGGGAACTCCCAAGTGGCTGGCACAACTGGATCGCGTCTCGGCATGGACGGCCGCCGGTCTCGCCATCCTTCTGCAGCCCTGGGCGATGGTGGCCGCCGGTGGCGCCACCGTGTTGCAGGCGGACCTGTCCTCCACCGCCTCGTTCGTGGCTCTGACCGGCTACTTCCTGCTCGCCACCGCCAGCCTGCTCGCGATGGAGCTCTACGCGACGTTCGCACCGACCAAGGCGCACGCCGAGCTCGGGAGGCTTCGCACGGCGATCGACGAACACCAGGACCAGGCGATCGTCATCCTGTCGCTGCTGCTCGGCCTGTGGCTCGTGGCGGAGAGCACCTACGAACTCGTCACATAGGACCGACCCCTCCGCCGTCCGATTCGCCTCCCCTGCGCCGGAAGCGCCTCGCCCATGCGTCGGGCCGGTGAGTCACGGACGCCCCCTCGACCGCATCCCGCCGAGCAGTGCCGGGGGGATTCCTTGCCGGGATCGGCCAGGCCCAGATGCGCGTCACCCACCCCGCCGGATCCTCCTGGATCGACGGGGTGGGCGCTGGTTTGGTGCGGGTTCCCCCACGGTCCAGGGACCCGACGCGGCGTCAGACGGCGCTGGATCCCGGCCGGCCGTTCGGGTCGTGATGGTGGGCCTGCGTCTCTCGACCGGTCGCGGCCAGCAGTGCGATCACCGCGAGCAGGACGAGGAGGATGACGACGAGCAGCAGGATCGTCAGTGCGGTGGGGCGGTTCCACAGCGCGAACCACAAGGCGATCAGCAGCAGTACGCCGAGGACGAGCCACCGCCGCTGGGCGGCCACCCAGGTGCCCACCTTCCCCGTGACAATCCCGTGGCGGTCGGCCCAGTGCGCGATGGAGTCGCTGGTGCGCTCCAGACGTCCGCGCAGGGCGCGCGGCAGCCGGCCCGCGCCGGACAGGTACGCGCCGATCGCCACGACCAGGCCCAGGACGATCGCGGTGCGAACGCTGTCCTTGAGGAAGCGCAGCAGCGTGTCGAAGATCGCCGCGGCCGCCGCCGGGGACTGTACCTCCGCGGGCAGGTGGTCGAGATAGAAGCGGCGTGCGATCGCCAGGCCGATGGCGATGATCAGGGAGGCGGCGGCCGCACCCAGAGCCACGGCGATCAGGGCTCGGCGGCGGCGCCGGGCGAGGAGTACCCCGATGGCGCCGATCAGGACGGCGATGACCGGCAGCCAGTTGCCCAGCATGTCGAGCGCGTGTGCGGCGCCTCTGATCTGATCCAGTTTGTCGGACTGGAAGAGCACCATCTGCTTGTTGACGTCGGGGATGCTCTCCGCCGGGCTGACGCCGGCGGACACGAGATCCTGCTTGACCGTATCCACGGCGGTGCCGACATCGAGGGTGACGGTGCCTCCGTCGACCCCGATCGCGCCGCGGCCCTCGCCGGTGAGGGCGTCGACGACGGCTGTGTGGGCGGCGCGGTTGGCGTCGGTCCAGACGGTCTCGAACCTGTCGCTCTCGACGAAGCGGGTCGACGCTTTGTGGGCGGCCTGGGTGGCCGCGTCGTTCAACTGCGGCGCCAGTCCCTTCACCGCCTTGCCCACTCGCGGCGGCAGTCCTTGGGATTCGAGCCAGGCCGCGAGGTCCGAGGTGACCTGGACGCCGTCGACGCGGACGTCGACCGCCTTGGTGATGCGATTGGCCACGGCGGCCTCGATCGCGGAGTTCGACGCGAGTGGGGACACCGTCTCGACGTAGCGGTCGGTGTCCAGCACGATGTCGTGCACCCACACGGTGATCAGCGAGACCGGCACCAGGATGCAGGTGAGCGTGATCAGCACGGCCGAGATCGTGCTCATGACGATCCGCCCCGCACGCGAGGCACCCCTTCGGCCCAGTGAACGCGGTGGCGGGGCGGGCGCGTCGTGCGGCGGCTCGGGCGGCGTGCTCATGTCACTCCCGGGGCGACTGCGCTGGAACTGCGTACCCGTCCATTGAGTACACAATGTGACCCACAGCGCACTCCGGGTTGCATCCTTCGGGTCGGCGCCCCGGGACCACGGCAGGGCCGACCGATGCGAAGGCACGCCCGGCGCGGTGTTTTCGGGGGCTTCAGGGCATCGGGTGCTTCAGGTGCTTCAGGTGCTCCGGACGCCTCGGACGCCTCGGACACTTCAGGCCAGGAGCTTCTGCTCGGCCTTCAGCCGAGGATCCTGGCCTTCTGGGCCTCGAACTCGCTTTCGCTGAGTACGCCTTGGTCCTTGAGCTCCCCCAACTCCTTGAGTTGGGCGAGCTTGCCGCTCATGTCGTCCGTCGGTGCCGCTGCCTCCGGGGCGGGTGCGGGCTGGGGCGCGGCTTGCTGTGGCTCCTGCTCGGCCCAGCGGCCGGCCTGCCGCCGGGAGACTCGGTTGGAGACCGCGGTGGCGGTTCCCGCGACCACGGCGGTGCGGGCGACCCCGCGAAGAAGGCCTGGCATGGTGTTCTCCTTGGCTGGCTTCGAGGAAAGCGGTCGGGAACGATTCAGGCCCTGGACTCGGCGGCGTCGAGCGAGGCCAGGATCTCCTGGACGGGGATGCGTCCGTTGGCGACGAGCCGGCCTCCGCCGCGCCGCAGGGCCGCCGCGAACGGTCCCGCCCACACGTTCTCGTAGACGAGGATGCCCGCGGAGCTGCCGGGTTCCAGGACTCCGCTCACGTCTTCGATCTCGTCCCGGCCGAGCAGGCCCGAGGAGACGCCGTCGAAGACGGTGAGGTCGAGTTGGCTGTCCCCGGTCAGGTCGGCGAGTTCGACGCCTCGGACCGATCCGTCCTGCTCCTTCCTGACGAAGATCAGGTCCAGGATCCGGATGATGCCCCGGTCGACCAGATCGATCAGGAGAGGCAGTCCTTCGCCGGTCATCCGGCTTCCCGGGAACTCGACCACCAGGTAGTCGATCGGTCCGGGCTCGTTGGATTCGTCGCTCATGTCGGCTCCTCGTCTGGTCGGGCCATGGCGGCGGGCCGGCTGCGCGGAGCATCGGGACCGTTCGCCCTCGGCCCCTCCGGGCCACCGCGGCCCGCCGGGACCGATCGGTGACCGCCGCCTCCGTCATTGCACCAGCGCACGGGTGGACGCGCATCTCGGCCGTCGACCGGCTCCCGGGGTGGTGGTGCCGCGGTGGGACACCGCGCGGCGGGGTATCGGCCCCGCCGAGCACGACCGGGCCCGGTCCGGGGTCAGGCGGGCTCGCCGCCGCTCATCACCGCCACCCATGACCGCGATGACGACCGGCTGTCACATCCGGACATCCGACCGAGCCCCGGTTGCTCAGGAAGGCTGCTCAGGCCGGCAGGCGTATGCCGAATACCGAACCGACGCCGGGTGTGCTCCGTACCGTGACCGAACCGCCATGGGCCCGGGCGAGTCGGTGGACGATCGCGAGGCCGAGTCCGCTGCCGCCGGTGCGTCGGTTCCGGGACTTCTCCGCGCGCCAGAACCGGTCGAAGACGTGCGGAAGGTCCTGCGCCGCGATGCCGGTTCCGGTGTCGGTCACCTCGAACACGACCTCCGGCCCGTCCTGGTACGCGTGCACGGTCACGCTCCCGCCCTCCGGGGTGTGCCGCACCGCGTTCGACACGAGGTTGCCCACCATCTGCCGCAGCCGCACCGCGTCGGCCGGCACCCGCAGGTCCGCCTCGCCCCGCGCCACCAGCGCGACGCCCGCCGCCGCGGCCCGGGGCAGGTGCGCCGCCACGACCTGCTCCGACAACTCACGCGGCGACACCGGTTCCACCCGCAGGCCGAGCCGGCCCGCGTCGGCCTCGGCCAAGTCCTGGAGATCGTCGATCACGTGTTGGAGCAGCACCGCCTCTTCGAGCAGCGAGGACGTCAACGCGCGGTCCGGCGCCACGATCCCGTCCTCGACCGCCTCCAGCCAGCCGCGGATGTTGCTCAGCGGCGTACGCAGCTCGTGGGCCACGTCGCCGACCATCTCCTTGCGCTGCTCCTCCATCCGGCTCCGGTGCTCGGACATGTCGTTGAATGCCTCGGCGAGCCGGCCGATCTCGTGGTTCGCGGCGAGGTCCACCCGCGTCGCGTCGTCGCCGTCCCGCATGCGCAGGGCCGCGTCGGTGAGCGCGGTCAGCGGCCGGATCAGCCGGGCCGCGACCAGTCCGGTGACCGCTGCGGTGAGCAACAGGATCAGCGCGGCGACGCCGCCGATGCGTGCGGTGTCGGCCCGGCTCAGGTCGAACGCGGGCGCTGTGGAGCCGTCGTGGTCGCCCACGAACAACAGCGTCGCCGGCACGACGTAGGGGGTGAGCTGCTCGCGCCGGGCGGTGTCGACGCACGCGTCGACGTCCCGGGCGGTGGCGGGCGAGGCGTTCTTGTCCCAGGTCAGGTCGAGCCCGAGCGTGAGCGGCGCGATCCGCTTGCGCTCCAGGCAGGCCGCGAACAGGCCGTTGAGCGCGCCCAGCGCCTTCACCTCGGTCCCGGTCGGCGCGTTCAGTCGTTCGAGGCCGCACAGCCTGCCGATCACGTCGTTCGAAGCCCGGCTGTCGCCGGCTCCGGGACGTACGCCGGAGCTGTCGGACACCACGTTCGGACTGCGACCGGAGTCAGGCACGGAAACGGGACCCGGGGAGGTCGCGATGGGCCCGGCGGATTCGCCGGCCCCCGTGGGTCCGCCCACGATCGTGACGACCGAGCGCCCGTTCGGCCGCTGCCCGATGTCACCGGAGCGGCCCGACGCGCGCAGGCACTGCACCACCAGGTCCGCGTCCTTGCGCGACTGCGCGCTTTCGGTGTCCGTGAGCCGGAACGGTCCCACCGCCTCCGGATCGATGCGGTCGGATCCGGTGGTGGGTACGAGGAGCGCGTCGACCGCGAGCGGGTCGACCACGGCCGACGGTCGCGTGAACGGCGGCGGCGACGCCGGCCCCGCGTCGGAGTCGGCGATCGGTGCGCCTTCGCGCGTCGCCAGCGCGATCCGTCGGCCGGTGTCCCGGGACAGCTCGCGCAGGATCGGTTCGACACCGGGCCACTGCGTGTGGGTCGCCGCGTACGTCGACAGCGTCCGGTAGATCCGGGTGTCGTCGGCCAGAACCCGGCTCTGCCCCTCTCGGATCGCCCCCTCGGTGGTCTGCGCCGCCAGCCACGCGGTCGCCGCCACCGCGCACGCCGCGACCAGGATCGAGGAGGCGAGCAGACGGACGAGGAGGCTCCGGTGCAGCGGGACCCTACGCGCCACCGCCGCGCTCCCCACGGGCGTCCGCGCCGGGCTCGCCCATCTTGTAGCCGACGCCGAACACCGTCACCAGATACGCCGGGCGCTGCGGGTCGGCCTCGATCTTCCGGCGCAGATTCATGATGTGCACGTCGACCGTGCGGATGGTCACGTAGCGGTCGAACCCGTGCGCCTGATCGAGCAGCTGCTGCCGGGTGTACACCCGACCCGGCTCGGTGATCAGGGTCTCCAGGAGCCGGAACTCGCCGGGCGTACAGTCCACGCGGCGCCCGGCGACGGCCACTTCGTGCCGTACCGGGTCCACCGAGAGCTCGCCGACCCGCAGGACCGGATCGGGCGGACTCGCCGGGCGCCCGCTTCGGCGCAGCAGCGTACGCACGCGCGCCATCAGCTCGCGCGGGCTGTACGGCTTGGTCAGGTAGTCGTCCGCGCCCAGGTCCAGACCGAGCAGCAGGTCGTCCTCGGTCGAGCGCGCGGTGAGCATCAGAATCGGCAGTTCGCTCTCGCGGCGCAGGACTCGGGTGACGTCCAGGCCGTCGACGCGCGGCATCATCACGTCCAGGACCAGGATGTCGGGTCGCTTCGTGCGGGCCGCGTCGATCGCGTCCCGACCGTCGTGGACGACGGTGACCACGTGACCCTCGCGCTCCAGGTAGAGGCGGACCAATCGGGCCTGCTTCTCGTCGTCCTCGGCCACCAAAACGTGCGCGCACATGGCGTCGATGCTAGTGCCGCGCCCGGCAACGTTTGCCCCGTCGCGGTGTCCGGTGCGGTGCCTCGGCGTGGCGCCGGAACGTTCTCGTACTGGAGTACTCGGACGTTTCGGCGGGACGGCGAGGCGCCGTGCCGGGCGCCGCGACGGGGCAAACGTTGCCGGGCGCGGCACTGGTGCCGCGCCCGGGTGCCGTGACCTGGTCCGATCGCCATCGGGCCCAGGTCGTCCCGGTTCCGATCCCATCCTGACCACGACCTGACAGGTTTCTGACATCCGGACGGCAGCATCACGGCCATGCCTCGAATCGACCCCTTCCTCCCGCCCGCCCGCCGTTCCCGTTCGGTCGCCCTGTCCGGCGTCGCCCTGGCGGCTCTGCTCGTGCTGACGGCATGTGGTGCCGACGATGCCGATAAGTCCTCCTCGCAGGTCGCCTCGCTTCCCACGTCCGCGGCCCCGGCCCAGGACCGACCCGCCGCCCCCGGTACCGCGGGCGGACAGGTCGGTGCGCCGCCCGCCACGAGCGCCGACACGTCCCAGGCGCCCACCGCCGGCCGACCCCAGCGCCGCCTGGACACGTCCGAGGAGGAGGAGAAGCGCATGTGGGCCGCCTACGAGGCGTGCCTGACCGGCAAGGGCGTCGACACCCGGCAGACCGGATCCGTGGAGGGCGAGATCGCGCGCACCAAGAAGTACGCGCGCGAGTTCAAGGAGTGCGAGATCAAGTTGCCGTTGATGGCGCCGGAGATGGACAGGAAGACGAACCCGAAGTACGACGACGACATGCGCAATTGGGTCAAGTGCATGAACGCGAAGGGCATGAAGGTCAAGGTCGTCTCCGATGGATGGACCTTCACCGGCGAATCGACGTTGACCAATGAGCAGCACCGCAAGATCGAACAGGAATGCAAGATGGAGGCCTTCGGTGGCAAGCGCTGACGACGAGGGCGCCGGCACCGTCGAGTTCCGCGAGCCGCGGCGCGCGCGAGCCGGGCGACGGGTCGTACTGATCGTCGTCGTGGTGCTGGTCCTCGGCGCGGGCGCCGCGTTCGCCGTCACGAGTCGAGGCGACGGGTCGCACGGTTCCGCGAAGAAGTCGGCGAGCGTCGCGACGGCCGCGGTGGCCAGGACCGACCTGTCCGACGCCCGTGATCTGCCGGGCACACTCGGGTTCGGGACCGAACAGCCGCTCAAGGCCGGCCGCAAGGGCATCGTGACGTGGCTGCCCAAGAGCGGGGACACGATCACCCGCGGCAAGCCGCTGTACCGCCTCGACGATCGGCCGGTCTCGCTCTTCTACGGGGCGACCCCGATGTTCCGCGCGCTGGGCAGGGCGGAGGGGGACGCGGCGGGCGGCGGCACGGACGCCAAGTCGGATCCGAAGCAGACGGATTCCAAGCAGACGGATTCCAAGCAGTCCGACCCGAAGCAGTCCGATCCCAAGCAGTCCGATCCCAAGCAGGACACCGCCAAGAAGGATGCCGCCAAGCCCCCTCGGGGCCGTGACGTGCGGATGGTCGCGGACAACCTCAAGGCACTCGGCCACGACATCGGTACCCAGCCCACCGGCAACCCGGCAGGTGAGGCGACCTGGACTCCCGCCCTGTCCGCGGCCGTCAAGAAGTGGCAGAAGGCGATCGGCGCCCCGCAGACCGGTGTCCTGGAGGTCGGCGATGTCACCGTGTTGACCGGCGAGATCCGGGTGGGCGCGCTGTCCGCCGCGCTCGGCGACGACGCGTCCATCGCACCGGTGATGACCGCCACGCCGACGGCCAAGGCGGTCAGTGTGTCCGTCGCCGCGACCGACATCGGCTCGATCGCCGTGGACACCCCCGTGACCGTCGTGCTCCCGGACAACACCGAGGCCCCGGGCACGGTGTCCGGAATCAGCCGCAGCACCGAGCGCAAGGACGCCGGCATCGGCGCCCTTGGCCCGGAGGCCGGCGCGGCGAAGATGACCGTGACGGTCACCCTCGACGACCCCGCGGCGGTGAAGAACCTCGACGCGGCCGGCGTCCAGGTCCGCTTCGTCACCGAGACCAGGAAGGGAGTCCTGACCGTGCCGATCGGCGCGCTGGTCGCGCTCCGCGAGGGCGGGTACGCCGTGCAACTGCCCGCCGGCCGCCTGATCGCGGTCAAGACCGGCCTGTTCGTCAAGGGCTTGGTCGAGGTCGAAGGCAGCGGCCTGGAGCCGGGCACGCGGGTGGTGACCACGTCGTGAGTCCCGTCCTGGAGGTCGTACACGCGAGCAAGGCGTATCCGGGCGGCGTCAAGGCGCTCGACGACGTGTCGCTCGCGATCGAACCCGGCGAACTCGTGGGCATCGTCGGCCCGTCCGGCTCGGGCAAGTCCACCCTGCTCAACCTGATGGGCACGCTGGACACCCCGACCGCGGGCACGGTGTCCATCCTGGGCCACGACGTCGGCGTCCTGTCCGACCGTCGGCTCTCCGCTCTCCGTGGACGCCTGCTCGGCTTCGTGTTCCAGCAGTTCCACCTCACCGACGGGCTCACCGCCGCGGAGAACGTGGCGACCGGACTGCTGTACGCAGGCGTCCCGCGCCGCCGTCGCCGGCCACTCGCCCTGGAGGCGCTCGGCCGGGTCGGCCTGGCCCGCCGCGCCGAACACCGGCCCAACGAACTGTCCGGCGGCGAACGGCAACGCGTCGCGATCGCCCGGGCGTTGGTCAACGCGCCCGCCCTCGTCCTCGCCGACGAACCCACCGGCGCGCTGGACACGGCGAATGGGCAGGCGGTCCTGGAGTTGCTGAATCACCTGAACACCGAGGGCGCCACGATCGCGATCATCACGCACGACCGGGACATCGCCGCCGGATTGCCGCGCCGCGTGGAGATCCGCGACGGGCGACTCGTCGCCGACAGCGGGCGCCCGGCGCCCGAAGCGCCCGACGCCCTTGAGGGGTCCGAGGGGTCCGAGGGGTCCGTACCCGCGGCGCCCGCGACCGTCGGAGGTCGGCCGTGAGCCGCCGCGCCCGCTCGGCGCGAGCGGCGACCGCGACCGACCGGACCCGACCCGTGCGCCTGGCCCCGGCCGACATCCTGCGGCTCGGCCTGCTCGGCATCCGCACGCGCAAGATGCGCGCCGCGCTGTCCGCCCTCGGCATCTCGATCGGCATCGCGACGATGATCATCGTCATCGGCATTCCGGCGTCGAGCCAGAAGGCGTTGATGGACGAACTCTCCGCGATGGGTACCGACACGCTGCGCGCCGAACCGCAGCCGGACCAGAAGCCCCCGGTACTGCTGCCCGAGGCCGCCGACGCGATGGCCGCCCGGATCGGCCCGGTCACCCTCACCAGCGCGGTCGCGAACACCCACGCGGTGGTCCGTCGTTCGGACCGGATCGACCCGAACGACGGCTCGGGTCTGGCGGTGTTGGCGAGCCGGCCCAACCTCCTCGAAGCCATCCACGGCAAGGTCCGCTCCGGCCGCTTCCTCGACGCGGTCACCGAACGCTTCCCGACCGTCGTACTCGGCCACGAGGCCGCGCTCCGGCTCGGCTTCGACACGTTGACACCGGGCCAGGCCCCACCTCAGGTCGACATCGGCAACCGGTGGTTCACCGTCGTCGGCATCCTCGAACCGGCCCCGCTGGCCCCCGACATCGACCGCGCGGTCCTGGTCGGCTGGGAGGCCGCCCGGATGAACCTGGGCTTCGACGGCCACCCCACCGTCGTCTACGTCCGCTCCGACGAATCGGCCATCGAGGCCGTCCGCGCGGTCCTGGCCGAAACCGTCAACCCGGCCCTGCCCGGCATGGTCCACGTCAGCCGACCCTCCGACGCCCTGGCCGCCAAGCGCGCGACCGAGAGCACGTTCTCCGCCCTGTTCCTGGGCCTCGCCGGCGTCGCACTCCTGGTCGGTGGCATCGGGGTGGCCAACACGATGTTCATCTCGGTCCTGGAACGCCGAAAGGAAATCGGCCTACGCCGCGCCCTGGGCGCCAACCGCGGCCAGATCCGCGGCCAGTTCCTCACCGAGTCCGTCGCCCTGTCCACCCTCGGCGGCCTCGCCGGCACGGCTCTGGGGGTGGCGGCGACCATCGGCTACGCCTGGTCCCAACACTGGCCCGCGGTGGTCTCGCCGGCCTCGGTCGCGGCGGGCTTCGGCGGCGCGGTCCTCGTGGGCATGGCCGCCGGCGTCTACCCCTCGATCCGCGCCTCCCGCCTGACCCCGACGGAGGCACTGGCCGGCACGTGACCCCCACCCGAAGGCCGGGACCGCCTCATGCCTCGGCGTGGCGGGCGCGGCCCCGGCGCCGGGCACCGGGGCGAGGGCGGGCCGGGCCGGGCCGGGCCGGGCCGGGCAGACCTCATCAACCTTTGTTGACGCGCCGATCCTCTATCAACTAAAGTTGATGCGTGATCGATTCGGGAGACATTCCCTCGCCAGAGAACCCCGAGGACGCGTTCGCCGCCGTTGTTGCACTGCGGAGGCTCGCGGCCTCATTGGAGCGATCTGCGGTGGAGCACGCGCTCGCCCAGGGGTGGACCTGGAACCACATCGGGCAGGCCCTCGGCACCAGTGCTCAGGCGGCCCACAAGCGACTGTCTCCGAACCGGCGAGCACCACAACAGGACCAGTAGGGAGAATCACCATGGGTATTCGAAACGCGATACACGACATGGGCGCGATGAAGCTCCTGCTCACCGGGGCGGAAGCGGAGGCACGGGCGCTCGGCGACGAACTCCCCGGCCCCGAACACCTCCTCCTGGCCGCACTCGCGCTCCCCGACGACTCCGGGCGCGAGGCCCTGGCTGCGTCGGGCGTCACCGTCGAGGACGTCCGCCGCTCCCTGACCGCGTCCCACGTCGCGGCCCTGCGTTCGGTCGGGGTCGACGCCGACTCGGTCCCTCCGACGCCACCGGGCCCCGCCCCCCACGGGCCGTATCGCGCGTCCGGCAGCGCGAACGACGTGTTCCAGCGCGCGGTCGCCATCTCCAAGACCGCACGACCCAAGAAGCTGCGAACGGCCCACGTGGTCATGGCAGTCGCGGAACTCGAGCACGGAACCGCGGCCCGGGTCCTGCGCGATCTGGGCATCGAACGTGCGGCTCTCATCGCGGCCGCGGACGAAGCGATCCGAGCCAGGCCCTGACAACCGCGGCGGCCGCGGGAACGCGGCAGCGGCGGATCCCGCGACCGGGTCAGGCCACGACACCAAGTGTGGTGCGTGCCCTCTCCAGGGTGCGCAGGACGGCGAGGGTGGCGTCGTGCGGCATGGTCGGGCTCTCGATGCGCCCCGCGCGTACCAGGTCGCGGACTTCGCGGAGTTCGGCGGCGTATGCCTGTTCGGCGCCGTCGATCCGGAACTCCTGCGGCAGGGTTCCGTCCGGCCGCACCGTGATCGTGGTGGCCGCGTGGAACGGCGGGTCGATGTCGATGCGTCCGGCGGTGCCGATCACGGTGGCGGTCATGGGCAGGAAGCTGACGAGTGAGGTCTCCAGCAGGGCTCTGGCCCCGCCGGGCCAACCCAGCAGCAGGGCGGCTTCCGCATCGACGCCGTTCGGTGCCAGTGCTCCCACCGTGGCCACCGAATCGGGTGTCCCGAAGAGCAACTGCGCCAGGGCGACGGGATAGACGCCGAGGTCCAGCAGCGCGCCTCCACCCAGGGCTCGGTTCCACAGGCGGTGCTGCGCGTCGTACGGGAGGGGGAACCCGAAGGAGGCGCTGAGAGAGCGTGGTTCGCCGATCGCGCCGTCGGCGACGGCGTCCGTGACGCGGCGGATCAGCGGGTTGAACCGCATCCACATGGCCTCCATCAGGAACACGTCGGCCTCTCGCGCCCGCGCGACCATCGCCTCGGCCTCGGCGAGCGTCGCGGCGAGGGGCTTCTCGCACAGCACCGCCTTCCCCGCGGCGATCGCCAGGTCGACGACATGGCGGTGTCGCGTGTGCGGGGTGGCCACGTAGACGGCTTCCACGGCCGGGTCGGCGACCATCTCCTCGTACGAGCCGAACGCCGCGGCCGCGCCGAGTCGGCCGGCGAGGTCGACCGCGCGGTCCTTGTCGCGGGACCCGACCGCGGCCACTCGCATCCCCGGCTCGGCCGCGATCACCCTACCCACGGTCTCGGCGATCGACCCGGTGGCCGCGATCCCCCAGCCGAACCCCGCAGTGTCGTGTGTCGAACTCATGACCCACTCCTTCTGACGTGTTGTCGTACGCGATGTGGGTCGCGCGGGGTTCGCGACGACGCGGCGCCGGTGAAGCGGTCGGCTTCGAGTCGGTCACCGGGGCCGGCATGATCCGGCGGCCCTACCCGCTTCCATGTACCAAGGAATTTGGCCCCTCAGCGTGCGGATGAACCCTGGCCGTGTCAAGGTCGCCTTCCGGAATCGTCTCGCGGAGTAACTCCGCTCAGGGCTTTCCCCTTCGCGGACGGGCGCGAGGCGGTCCCCGCCGGGAGGTACGCGGGCGATGCCGCCCGGGAGAGTGCGTCGGCCTCGATTCGGGAGATCCTTTCCCGGCACGGATGACACGTGCGAAGGGGGTTCCCGGCCGCGGTGTTCGGTCCTCGGCAATCCCAGGTCCGGGCTATCCGATGCCTGACTGCGTTGGCGTGCGGGAGGGTTGCGGCGCGGGGCGGTGGAGGAGGAAGGCGACCGCCGCGCCCAGGACGGCGACGGCCGCGGCGATGGTGAAGGCGGCCGTGGCGTCGGCCGTCGGGCCGGTCACGGCGCCGGTGGCCGCGGTGCCCAGGCCGTACCCGGTCCACATGAAGGTGTTGAGCCGGCCGAAGACCTCGGTGCGGTACCGGTCGGGCGCGCGCTCGGCGAGCAGGGTGGTCACCAGGATGTCGCGCGGACCGCTCAGCAGACCGGCCGCGATGATCACCGCGGCCAGCGCGAGGAACCCGGAGGCGAAGGCACCTGCGTCGGTACGGCGCGATCACGGCAGCCCGACGCGGGCAGCGGGCGGGGAGTCGGCGGTCGAAACGCGGTTGACCCCGGTTTGATCGCCGGTCGACACCGGTCGACACCGCGGCAGGCGATGCGGGGGCAGTGTGCGCGGCGTACGGCGGCGCCCGCCTGATGCGCCCGATGCGCCCGATGCGCCCGATGCGCCCGAGTGCAACTCGCCGAATTACGCGTCGAGTTGCCCCGCTAGGCCGATCGGATGAATGGGCGCACAGGGTGGTTGCCGGGACGGGTTCGCGTCGTTGAACCGGTCCTGCGCCGCACTCGGGCGGCGTGGGTGGGTGATTCGGAGATATGCAGTGAACTCGTTCAAGAAGGCCACCATGATGGCCGCCGGCAGCGCCGCCCTGGTCATGAGCGGCGCGGGCGCCGCCGGTGCCGCCGCCGACGCGGACGGCGCCGCGGTGGACTCCCCTGGTGTCCTTTCCGGCAACAACATCCAGGTCCCGGTCCACATCCCGGTCAACGTGTGCGGGAACACTGTCGACATCGTCGGCATCCTCAACCCGACGTTCGGGAACTTCTGCGCCAACATCGACGGCGACGACGACAAGGGCAAGCACCACGAGTCCGGCAAGCACGAAGGTGCCGGCAAGCACGAGGGTTCCGGCGAGCACGGTGGCGGCATGCACAACTGACCCGAGCCCCGTTCCCTCCTGATCGGCCGTCCTCCGCGTCCGACGCCCGGGCCCCGCGAGTGCATCCGCGGGGCTCGAGGCATGTCCGGTCCAGGAAGGCGATCGTGTCGTCGGCCATCAGCCGGTCGGTGATCGGCCCCGCCACGTTGGGTCGGCGTCAGCAGTGGTGGGTGAAGAGGATCGGCTCGTCGTGTGGCAGGACCGGGGCGGTCTTCGGGCCGGTCGCCGGGTGGATCGTCCGGCCTTCCTTGATGGTCTCCTCGACGGTGATGTCCTGGATCGCGCCCGGCGGCACTGTGACCGGGTTGGCGCTGAGGATCACCAGGTCGGCGAGTTTGCCCACCTCGATGCTGCCCTTGGTGGCCTCTTCGCCGTACTGGTACGCGGCGTTGATCGTGATGGACTTGACCGCGTCGAGGCCCGACACGCACTGGTGCCGTCCCAGTTGGTAGCCGTCGCGGGTGACGCGGGTGACCTGGCTGGACAGGATCGCGATCGAGTTCGGCAGCGCGACGGGGGCGTCGTGGTGGGACGTGTAGATCATGCCGCGCTTCAGCGCCCACTGGGCCGGTGAGATGTCGGCCGCGCGCAGCGGACCAAGCACGACGTCGCGGTACCAGTCGCCCCAGTAGAACGTGTGCATCGAGAAGAACGACGGGATGATGCCGAGTTCGCGGAAGTCTTCGATCTGATCCTCACCCGCCGTCTGGCAGTGGATCGCCGTGATGCGACGATCGGCGGGCTCGGCCTTTTGGGTCACGATCCGTACGGAGCGGATCAGTTGGTCGACCGCGGCGTCGCCGTTGACGTGCGCGATGATCTGCCAACCGTGCTTGAAGCCGGCGCGGACCTGGGCGAGGGCGACCTTGTCGGTGAGGGTCGCGTAGCCGCAGTATTCCTTGCCGTGATCCCCCGGTGGGGTGGTGTAGGGCTCGCGCAGCCACGCGGTGCGGCCCTGCGGGGAGCCGTCGAGGATCATTTTGATACCGGCGGCCCGCAGCCCCTTCGTGTACTGGTTGCTCGGCCTGAGCCGGTCGGGTTCGTCGATCGCCTCCTTCGCCTTGACGTAGACGACGACGTCCGCCGCGAGGCGGTCGGGCTCGGCGTTCGCCAAGGCCCGCAAGGCGTCCAGTACGGCCAGGGACGCGGCGCCCTCCTGGACGGTGGTGAAGCCGAAGCTCGCGGCGGCCCGTAGGCCCTTGTCCAGGAGCTGTGCGGTGTCGATCTTGCCCAGGCCCGCGATCGCCCGGTCGGAGGCGGGAAAGAAGGCGGTCTCCTCCAGCACTCCGTTGGGGTCCCCGTGCTCCGGCGCGTCGTTCTCGCGCCGGATCGCGCCACCCTCGGGGTCGCACGTCAGGGCGCTGTACTCGAGCAGTTCCAGGCCCTTGGTGTTGACCGCGCCGAGGTGGAAGGACTGATGGATGGCCAGTACCGGTCGTTCCGTCGAGACCTCGTCCAACTCCTGACGTGTGGGGTGCCGTTCCTCGGTGAGCTGGGAGTCGTCGTAGCCGAAGCCGATGATCCACTTGGACCGCAGGCCGACATCGCTGTCGGCGAACTCGCGCAGTTTCCGCTGGATCGAGGCGGTGTCCGTGACGTCGCCGTCGGGATCGCTCAGCAGGTTGGCGATCGTGGCCTGCAGGCCGGTGCCGACGACGTGACCGTGTGGGTCGATGAAGCCGGGCAGCAGCACGCGGCCCTTGAGGTCGCGGAGGCGCGTCCCCTCCCCCTGCCAATCGGCGATCGCCCGCTCCAGTGTGCCGACGAAGACGATCAGCCCGTCCTTGACCGCCACCGCCTCGGGCGCGGCGTCCGTAGGCGCGAATCCGTCGGCCACCGGCACGATTTCGCCGCCGTGGAAGATCACGTCGGCCGCTCCGGCTCGCATTCCCGGTGTTTCCGGTGTTTCCGACGAGAGTTCATCCGACATGCCAAACCACCCGATCCTTCGCGTCGACCACGATCATGTCGTTACGCAGTCTGACGGCAACACTCCGTGACATCGAAGGCGAAATCCGGCCGTCCTGCGCGGGCCCCGGCCGCACCCCGGCCACATCGCGCCGCGCCGAACCGGCCCCGGCGCCTCCGGTACTCCCGGAAGATCAGGAGGCGGATGCGGCGAGGAGTGCCAAGACGCGATCACAATGGCGCTGAACGCGCACATGAGGATGTTCTCCCGGTTCCACCCCGTTGCGGATCTCGAAGGGCTCATGGACGGCGCGCACGGATGTCATGGGGTGGATCCTCGCCCGTGCGGGTGAGGCGACACAATCGCGTCCGGTGTCCCGCGCGTGCGTTCTACGCGCGCGCCGCCGACTCGTGTGCCGCCCGCACGTACCGGTCGGTGATCCGCCTCTGCACCAGTCGCGCCACCGGTCCGCCCAGGCGGCTCCACCAGACCCCCGGGCGGCTGAACGCGCGTACCACGAACCACACTTCGCCCTGAGCGTCGCGTTCGACGAGAAACGCTTCCTCGCCGTGTTCCGGATGGCCGCGCAGCGTTCCGTAGGCGAAGCCGATCCGGTCCGGTTCGTCGATCACTCGGACGACGCGACACGGCGCCGCGATCGGCACGAAGCCCAGCCGCACGACGGACGTGATGTCCACGTCCAGCGCGGCGCGTTCGGCGCTCACCTTGATCGTCAGGCCCGCGCCGCGCTGGATCGCCCAGCTCAGGATCCCGTCGGCGAGCGCGCGGAACACCACGTCACCGTCGCCCACGCGAACGCGCCGTTCGACATGGTGGTAGCCGTGCGGCAGGGCCGCCCCGGCGTCGACGGTGGCCCCGATCTCGGTGTACGTCAGTGGTGCGCTCATGGTCTGTAATTGTCCGGCACGGCAGGCGGCGGGCGACAGGCGGTACCGGCGCCGCCCCTCGGAGGCGATCGACCACGACGTCGAATCAAGGAACGCGGCACGACGCCCGGCCCGGCGCGGCCGAGTGCCGATGTGCGCCGAGGTCCGGTCCCGTTTCAGCCGGCGACCTCGGGAAACATCCCCCGCAACTCGCCTGTCGACGCCGCGAGATCGCCCAGGTCGGGATCTGCTTCGGCGTCCTCCCAGAACAGGTATATCTGCCCGGATCGCGTCCACGCCAAGAGGTCGACGATCTGCGTGAACGTCGACGGCGCGAAGGTCGGGAGGATGTCCTCGTCGTCGAACCCGGTGGGCAGCGGGTGCCCTGCGACCAGCTGCAACCAGGCGGCTGCGGCATAGGCCGACTGGGAGATCACGTGCCGCTCCGGGTCCTGGTCCTCGGAGTAGTTCAGCCCCATCCCGGCCAGGTGCTCGTGGATCGCCTCGACGTCGACCTGCTCCCCGGCGGCCGCGCAGCGCAGTCCGCGCACCGCCTCGGGTGTCGACAACTCCTGCTCGTCGGCGAACTCCTCGTCCTCCTCCTCGACGCTTTCGAGCAGCGGGGCGATCAGGCCGTACAGGCGGGCGAGCCGCTCGCGCGGCGGCAGGGTCCGGGCGAACTCGTCGATGGATCGCAGGAGTTCGGGGTAGGTCGTCTCCGTCATGCGGGCCTGGATAGCACGCGGCACCGACACCATCACGATCACCGGCTCCCGGGCACGTACGGCCCGACACCGTCCTCGGCGCGCAGCGTCACCCCGAGCGCCGAGTTCTCGCTCACGATGCGGTCGATGGGGCCGGACCCGATGTCCAAGCGCCGAAGCCGGTCGCCGGTAGGTCGGCAAGGAAGTCGGCAGCTCATGGACGGACTTCGGCCAGCCCGTCCAGCGCGGCCCCCCAGAGCCGGGGGAAGGCGATGGGACCCAGGAGGCGCCGACCCAGCAGGATGGCGCGCCCCCTCGCACCGCGGGGATCCCTGTGGTCGAAGACGACGTCGAGCCTGCTGCCGCCCCCGGGGCGTGGAGTGATGGCGATGTCGCCGGTCCCGCCGTCGCAATGGTCGCTGTCGAGCACGGTCCAGTGCACGGCGCCGGGCTCTCGCCACTCGTAGCGCAACAGGACCCAGACCCTCGTACCGGCACTGCCTTCCCTGGCGACCGCCCAGGTGTCCCCGAGCTCGCGAAGTTCGTACTTCCCCGGGTCGAGGGTCATTCGCCAGGTGTCCAGGCGGCGCCCGCCGAAGTCGGTGAACGCGCGGAAGGCCTGCTCGGCGGAAGCCTTCGTCTCCACACGGAAGCGGAAGTACATTCATCCATCATTGCGCCCATATCCGACTCGGGGGCGCAGGACCCGCCAACGTCATCGCAGCGATCACGGAACAGGGAACAGGCAACGAACAGGGACGCGAACGCGCTCGGCATCGCCGCCGACCATCCGGCCGCCCTGCCCGACGGTCCCCCACCGCGCCGACCCGCGCGTTCCGCACCGCCATGTCGTGGACCGCACGCGCTGCCGGGCACCTCGGCCGGTCCGGCGAACGGGCCGGTCGGTGGCGGCGATCACCCCCGGACCCGTGCACCGTCCCGTTCGACGTCCGCTTCCGCGCCCGCGCCCACCCCCACCACCGCGAGCCCTCGGCCGTCAGGCCTGCGTCAGGCCGTGGCGACCGGCCCAGTCGTTGATCGCCGCAGTGATGGCCTCGGGGCGGTCTTCCGGCGCGTGGTGTCCGGCCGGGCCGCAGTGTTCGACCTCCAGAGCGGCGATGTTGTCCTTGCACCACGCGGCCATCTCCGGGCCGATCATCAGGGTCGGCGAGGAGTCGAAGGTCATCAGGAGCTTGGGGACGCTCGGGCTCGTCGCCAACCAGGCGTCGTAGTCCTCGATCCGCGCGACCACGTCCGCCGGGCCGCCGCCCAGGGGCATCGCGCGCGGCCACTCCAGCAGCGGCCGGCGGCTCTCCACCGTGGGGTAGGGCGCCCTGTACGCCTCCCGGTCCTCCTCGCTCATGACGGTCAACACCGCGGCATTGAATGCCTGTTCGATGAAGACGTTCTCCTCCAGGACCAACCGCTCGCCCACCCCGGGGGTGCGGAACGCCTCGAACCTGGAGACCGCGGGGGCCGGGAACTCCTCCCAGCTCATGGGACGCACGATCGCCTCCAGGAACGCGATCCCGCGCACCCGCTCGGGGTGCCGCGCCGCGTAGTCGAAGGCGAGTGCGCCGCCCCAGTCCTGGCCGACCAGGACGACCCGGTCGAGTCCGAGCGCGTCGAACCAGGCGTCCAGGTAGCGGGCGTGATCCGCGAACGAGTAGGCGATGTCGGGCTTGCCCGATCGGCCCATCCCGATCAGGTCGACCGCCAGGCGACGGACCGGGCCCTGTACGCCCGGCAACACGTTGCGCCACAGGTGGGAGGAGGTCGGGTTGCCGTGCAGGAACACGAACGGCGTTCCGGTGCCGATCTCCTCGTAGTACATCGTCGAGTCGAGGACGTCGATCGTGGGCATGGCGCGCTCCTTGGTACCGGTCTTAATCGTTAGCGACATAAACGTTAGTGATATGAATGAAAGTACATCGTTAGTGGCACTAACACAAGAGGTAGGGTCGACTACGTAAACCCAACGAACGACGACGCCGCGAACTCGACGGACGAGGCGGAGAACGCGGAGAACACACCCACCCCGACATGCCTTCACGCGCTCCCCAGCCGCCTGCCGACCCAGACCGCCGACCAGGCCGACCGCCTCGTCGGAGCGCTCCTGGCCGGTGCGAACGCGCACAAGTGGCACTACGCCACGCTCGTGGGGTTGGCGGTGTACGGACCGGCCGGCCAGGCGGAACCGAGTCGGCGCACCGACATCCATCGCAGCGACCTGGTCGCCGTGATCAACGCGCCGGCCGAAAGCGGGTTCGTCGACCGTGCGCCGGACCCCGAGGACCGACGCCGGAACGTCATCACCTTGACCGCGGCGGGCCGCGCCCACCTGCGCCGGCTCGACGAGCTCCTCAACGGGGTCCAGCAGGACCTGCCGGAGCCGCTGACCGATCCCGAACGCGAGGAACTGGTACGGCTGTTGACCCGACTACTCGCCCACCATCGACAGCCCGCCCGGGGCGCCGGCGCGCCGTGACGCCAGTGCCGCGCGCGGCACTAGTTCAGGAGCCATTCCCTGGTCAGCCCCATCACGTCCGCGCGACTGCGACCGGCGTGGTCCGCGGCGATGAAGTGGCTGCCGATTCGTAGTGAGAAGACGAGCATGCAGCGGACCTCGACCTCGTCCTCGTCGGCGCAGAACGAGCCGAACAGCGAGCGCAGGTAGTCCATTCGGCGGTTGTCGACGCGCCGCAGTCGCTCCGCGACGTCCTCGTCGCGCCTGGCCCAGTCCCGGATCGCGAGTTCGGCCGCGATGCCCGTCGTCGGCCCGTCGGCGGACGCGGCGATCGCGAACAACCGCCCCAGCCTGGCCCTGGCGTCGCCCCCGCCGCTCTCGACCCGCTCGATCACTCCCGCGGCGACGTCGTGCTCCCAGGTGTCGAGCATCTCGGCGAGCAGCGCGCCCCGGTTGGCGAAGTACCCGTAGAAGCCGCCCTTGCTGACGCCGAGCGCCTGCGCCAACGACTCGATCCGGACGGCCTCCGGGCCGCCGGCGGCGAGGGCTCGCAGCCCCTCCTCGATCCATCTCCCGCGAGGCGTGCGGAGGGCGCCCATGATGTGCCTCCTCTCACGTCTCCACCGGTTATACGACATCGTACAACCGGTGCTAGCCTCGATCTATACGGCATCGTATAGATCGATGGATAGGGGCCCGTTCATGCGACTCCCCAAGACCGCACACACCTCCCAGTCCTGGCGGATCCACGAGATCGCCGGCGACTTCCATCTGGAAGACGTGTGGGCACTGCCGACACCGGGCGGTCCCGACGACCTGGAGCGACTGGTGCGCCAGTTCACGACCGGCGACCCGGAACACGGGGCGCACGTCTCCTCCCCCGTGCCGCGCCTGCTCTTCGCCGTCCGCTGGAAGCTCGGGGAACTGCTCGGCTGGGACAGGCCCGACGACGGCATCGGCACCCGCGTGCCGACGCTGCGGGACCGGCTGCCGGCCGACCTTCGCGAGGGACCCCGGGGACCCGACCTCCGCGCGGTTCCGTTCACGTCCGTCTACCAGACGCACGACGAGTGGGCGGCCGAGATGGCCAACCGAACCGTGCACGGGGTGATGCACATCAGTTGGGTCCCGGACGAGGCCGGTGGATACCGCGGCCAGATGGCCGTCCTGGTGAAGCCGAACGGATTGCTCGGCGCCCTGTACATGGCAGGCATCAAACCTTTCCGATACGTGGGGGTGTACCCCGCCCTGCTCCGGGCCATCGGACGCGAGTGGCGGGCGAACGCCGACGAGAAGACGGCAGGCTGACCACATCCGACGGAGGGCCATCGCGATCATCCGCCGTGGCCCTCCGCCCCAGCACCCGTCCGACCCGCTCGTGCGGGCGGGCGCGGGGCGGTGCGTAGAGGGGCTGGGCCACGGCAGCGCGACCCGGCTACCCGACCGATTCGGCGGGCGCCGGCGGGCCCGTCGGTGAGTGCCCCGTCGGGTCGCGCGGGCCGTTTCGAGCTTGGGCTGTGGCAATGGGTCGGGCCCCACACCCCTGTTCGGCGGTGTGGGGTGTGGGGTGCGGGGTGCAGGGCCGAATCGTGTTCGGAGTCTGGTGTATTGGCGGAGCGCGCTTGTTCGTGGTTTGCGCTACGCCTCCGTGTTCGGCTGATCGTCGAGGAAGGCCCTCAGCTTGAGACTTGGTGCCACGGATTCGGCGAGCCCTGTCAGTCGACCGTCTTCGGCCGCGAGACCCTCGCGCGCCGTGTCGCACCAGTCCTTCCTGTCGAGCAGGGCGAGGTATGAGGACCCGATCCACCGCCAACGCGCCTCGAGGCCGGGATCGTCGGATCCGGCGGGCATCTCCTCGGTCAGGTACCGGGCGATCGACGCCGCGACGAAGTAGCGCGAGGCTGTCGGTCCGAGATCGGCCAGGTGCCGGACGTGCGCCTCCATCACCGTGACCGCGTGCGGGTAGTGGCGGAGGGACGTACCCATGCCTTCGCAGTACGTCATCACGTGGAGAAGCCGCGTCGTGTGGTCGACCAGTTCCGCGTCGTCCCCCGACTCCGTGACGGCCTCGTGGAGTCTGACCACTTGCGCGACCCGACCCACGAAGTAGCCATTGAGGAAGTCGCCGTCGGCCGCTCTCCGCAACAGCCATGGCCGGACGACCGCGTCATCGTCGTGGAGTCGGCACAGGGCCTCCACTACGTAGACCCTCCCCCAGCCGGTCACGCGCTCGGCAAGCCGGATCAGCGCTTCCGCACCACCGGGCAGGCGTTCGAGGGCCCGCGCCGCGAGCGGGCCGAAGGTGCAGGAGAGCAGTCCGATGGTCTGGATCGCCGGGATGTCCTCCACGGTGCCGACTGCGGCGAGCAAGGCCAACCCGACGGTGACGCCGCAGGTCTCGGTCCCGTGCCGCACCAGCCAACGGCCGGCTTCCCGGGCGCGGTCCCCCTCTGCCGCTCCGGCTGCGGCGGCAATGTGCTCGTTGTGATGGATCGGCACGTAGATGCCGTGAAAGCGGTCGTTCAACG
This sequence comes from Embleya sp. NBC_00896, assembly GCF_045207785.1. NCBI lineage: Bacteria > Bacillati > Actinomycetota > Actinomycetes > Kitasatosporales > Streptomycetaceae > Embleya > Embleya sp. NBC_00896. The sequence continues at coordinate 2,101,488 of NZ_CP108777.1, read as the reverse complement.
CGCTCGGCATCGTGCTCGGGTCGGCGAAGTACGCGTCGAGAATCCGGGCGACGTCGACTCCCGCGAGCCTGTGGTCTCGCGGCCTCCTCGGCTGTGGTTCACTCTGGCGCCGTTCCTCGTCGGGATAGGGCTCGCCATCGCGTGGAAGGGGTTTGTCCGGCGTCTGTCGATGCAGCCGGAGCGCATGGCCGAACAGCGTGGGCCGGGTTCCGGGCAGTTCAGTCCCGGGCGTCTCGCTCACGGGCGGACGGAAGACTCGATTCTCTTGATCACGCCCCGGAGACTGCCATCGCGGCGCCGGCCGCGGCAAGCCCTTTTCGTAGGCGGCCTGTTGCATCCCGCGTCGTGGGGCGGCCTGTCGCATCCCGCGCGACGGCCAGGCGGCACAGCCGCCGAAGGCGGTGGAACCGAGACATCGACTCCACCGCTCCCGACCAGGAAGCCCACGCCCGGCTGGTGTACGCCCTGGACCGGCCGACGGCGCCGACCGGAACGTGCGGACAACCCGCCCGGCCGGATCTCCCCCGCGGAGCCGACATGAGTGGATGTGACTGCCAAACGAGAGTCGGCCCTGCCGCACGTTCGCAGGGGATCGGCGCCCGCGGCCCGGTGGAGCGCTCGCCGGCGGATTCGCGAGTGCGGCGCCCCGCAGTACGCTCGAAGCAACGAGTGTCACCGGATGCCTCCTCGTACCGGTCGTGACCGGTGGGCGCGCGTCCGATCGGGGACGCCCACCACCACGCCCCCTCGGCGGTCGTCCCGGTTCCGGCCGCGCGCGCCGGCGCAGGGCCGTCCAGCCCGTCACGACGGGCCCAACGGCCCTGCCGCACTCTCGCCCGCAGCGGCACGGTGAACGCATACACCCCCTTGGAAGGTGGCGCGATGATCGTCCTCGTCGGATACGCGAGTGCTCACGGTTCCACCCACGAAATCGCGCAACGGATCGCCACCCTGCTCAAACAAGACGGTGTCGACGCGGAGACGGCGGCCATGGACGCGGTCCGGGATCCCCAGCGGTACGACGCGTTCGTCCTGGGCAGCGCGGTCCACAACGGCCACTGGCTGCCGCCCGCGACGGCGTTCCTGCGTGAGCACGGCCGGCACCTCGACGGCCGACCCGTGTGGCTGTACAGCGTGGGTCTCACCCGCGTCGTGGCCGGCCGACACGCCGGGAGCGCCCACGAGAGCGAACAGGTCGCGGCCTTCCGGGAAATCGCCGATGTACGCGAACACCACGTGTTCTCCGGGGTTTTGGCCAAAGACGACCTTCCATGGTTCGGCCGCAGGCTCTTTCGCATGGTCCGGGGCCACTACGGCGACTACCGCGACTGGCCCGAGATCGACGCATGGGCCGACAGGATCGCCCGCGCGCTGAGCGCCGACCACGCACCGGCAGGAGATCCGGATGCCCCACGACAGAGTTGAACACGCCACCACACGAGACGCCCTCGGAGTGGGCGGCGACGAGGCACTCGAGCCGTCGCGATCGCGCGACGAACACGACGCCCGCGGCGATGCCCGTCGCCGCGCCGCACAGCGGTCCGCGGGTCCCCACTCCGACGAGGAGATTCGCGACGCCATCGGGCACGAACTGCGGCGAAACGAGCCGGAGGCGGCGCCTGGAGTCGTCACCCTCCGCGTCGACGGAGGGCTGGTGGCGTTGTCCGGGCCCCCGCCGGTCCCGCCGTCGACACCGACCGCCTCACATTCCGAGGGGAAACGACCATGATCGACAGGACGGGACAACTCGATCGACTGCCGGCGCCGCACCTGAGCCATCTGCTCGACTTCGGCACCGAAGTGGTCTTCGCGCCGGGCGCCCGCATCTTCGAGGAGGGCTCGGCGGCACGCCAATTCTGGCTGCTCCGCTCCGGCAGCGTCGCGCTCGACATGCATGTCCCCGGTCGGCACGCGGTCGCCGTGGAACGACTGGGTCCGGGCGATCTGCTGGGCTGGGCCTGGCTGTTCCCACCCCACCGGTGGCACATGAGCGCCGAAAGCGTCGGGACCGTGCACGCCCTGCAGTTCGAGGCGGGCGCGATCCGAGCCGAGTGCGAACGCGACCCGGAATTCGGCTACCACGTGATCCTGGCCTGCGCCCGGGTGGTCGCCGAACGCCTCCAAACGAGCCGCCTCCGCATCCTGGAGCTCTACGGCCCGCACGCCTCGGACGCACCATGAGCCGCTGCCTGTGCTGACGCTTGCGTCGGACCGGTCTGACACCGTTGCCCCCATGGCCCAACCGCTCAAGGACATGATCAACGCGACCTCCGTCGCCGCCCTCGCCGACGGTGTCGCCGCCGCCCGCAGCGCCTTCCCCCGCGACCGCTTCGTCGCCACCGCGCTGTCCGGCCTCGACGGCCAGGAGCTGAAGGCCCGCGTCGGGCACGTGGCCCAAGCCCTGCACGCGACCCTCGACCTGCCCTTCCCGCAAGCCGCCCCGGTCCTGCGCGCAGCGACCGCGCACACCCGCCTCGACATGTGGAGCGGCTGGCCCGCCACCGACTACGTCGCCGTCCACGGCGTCGACCACCTCGACGAGGCCATGTCCACGCTCGCCGCGATCACCCCCTACGCCACCGCCGAGTTCGCGGTACGCCCCTACCTCGACCGCTACCGGGACACCGCGCTCAAGACCATGCAGGACTGGGCCGACTCCGACGACGAACACCTCCGCCGCCTCGCGTCCGAAGGCACCCGCCCGCGCCTTCCCTGGGGCACACGCGTCCGCTGGCTGATGTCCCCCGGCCCGGCCCTCCCCATCCTCGAGCGGCTGCGCGACGACCCGAGCGAGTACGTCCGACGCTCGGTCGCCAACCACGTCAACGACATCGCCAAGGACCATCCCGACACGGCCCTCACCCTGCTGCGCCGCTGGCACACGGAAGGCGGCGCACACACCACCCGCGTCGTACGCCACGCCGCCCGGGGCCTGCTACGCGCTGGTCACCCCGAAGCGCTCGACCTCGTCGGCGCGGCGCATGGCAGCGGCGCGGTCGAATCCCTCACGGTCGCGGACACCGTCGCGACCGGCGACCGCATCCCCTTCACCGTCACCGTCCGCGCCGACGGCCCCGGGGCGCTCATCCTGAAGTACGCGGTCCGCCGCGACGGTTCCCGCCGTGTGTTCCACCTGGCCGAACGCGTCGCAAAGTCCGCCGGCGACACCTTCACGCTCGCCAGGTCCCACTCCTTCCGCCCGGTCACCACGCGCACCGAACCCCCCGGCCCCCGCGACCTCGAGATCATCGTCAACGGCGAAGTCCGCGCGACGACCCCCTTCACTTTGCTCCCTTGAAATCCCCCAGGCGTACTCCACTTCCGGTGCTGCCGGCCCACCACCGATTCGGCGCGGGAGTCGGCAATGAAGTCCCCGACCCCGAGCGGCGACAATCCGGCCCCGATTCCGCCGGGCCACTATGTCCAGGGTGCCAACACCAAGATCGGCGAGAACAGCGCGGTCCGGGTTCGGCGAGGTCGAACGTGACGTCGGGGAACCGATCGACGAGGCGAATCGGCCCCGCGTCCTGTTCCTCAACTCTGTCAGGGCTTCCGGAGCCGGCCGTCGTGCGGCGGGACGAGAATTCCTCGTGGGGCGATACCGGGGTACTGGTACTCAGGCCCGGGGGCCGTCGAGGCCCGGTCGGGATCGACGTCGAGGCGGGTCTACTTGGCCCAGACCGTCACGGTGGCCATGTCGCCCTGGAAGCCCTCGACCAGGACGACGCGGCCCTTGTCGGTCGTCAGGCACACGTACTCGACTCCGTCGGTGTCGACGCTGGACCTTGCCTGGGTCGACACCAGAGTCGCGCATTCCTGCCGCGTGGGACGCGTCCCCTTGGGCGCGACGGCCGGGCCGGGTCCCCTGCTGTTGACCAGGATGCCGTTCGGCCTGCCGCCGATGTCGGCGTACGCCACGCTCGATTGCTGAGGTGGGACTGTGTCGAGGTCGAGGTCGCCAAGGCGTACGCTGCCCGTCCACTGCACCTCGTCGGGTGCCGTCGAACTCGTCGACGTGCCGGTGGGCGGGGACGAGGCTCCGGACCCTTGGGGGCGTGCCACCGTCGTGACGGTCGCGGTGACCGTGACCGTCTCGCGCGGGCCGGGGCTCCCGACTTGTTGTTGAACCTGACACCCGCTGAAGAAGCCCGCACCGATCATGGCCGCGAGCACTCCGAGTACAGCCGGGAGATTCTCCCAGAGCCGCGCCCGCCGACCGGGCGGCAGCGGCGGTGGCCCCGCCCACGGTCCACCCGGTTGGACTTGTCGGTTCCCGGCGGATTCGGTCATCCCGTGCCTCCCTCTCGTGCCCCCGTAGGCACCCATGGTTCACCGATCACATCTTGCCGTGCCTCGGCCGCGCCTTCAGCCCGCGACGACTGACTCCGCTGCACCGCCGGGGAGTTCCCCGGTGCCCTCGGCCCCCCGACGTGATTGTGGAGGACAGGTGCCGGCGCGAGAAGTCGAGCGGCGCGGGGGTGACCGATGCCTCCTGCCCACCGGCGGCTGTTATGCGGCGGCCACCACGGGAATGCCCTCCGGACGGCCGGCGAGCAGGGCCGCGATGTGGTCCGCGCGGCGGAGGGCCGCCGTGGCCATGGCGCTCCTGGTCATCCCGGCGACGTGCGGGGTGAGCATGGCGTTCGGCAGGCCGAAGAGTGGCGAGGCGAACGCGGCGTGCTCGTGCTCGAAGGTGTCGACGGCGGCCGCCGCGAGCGGGTGCGCCGGGTCGCGCAGCACGTCGGCCAGCGCCTGTTCGTCGACGATCCCGCCTCGGGAGGTGTTCAGCAGGATCGACCCCGGACGCATCAGTGCCGGCTCGGGCCGGCCGATCAGCCCTCGGGTCTGCGGAGTGAGCGGAAGGTGCAGGGAGACCACGTCGCTGGTCGCCAGCAGCGCGGCAAGGGACTTGGCCCGCGGCACCCGGGTCTCGGTCGGCCGCCGCGAGAAACCCTGGACGTCCATGCCCAGGGACTGCGCTCGCGCGGCCAGTGCCAGGCCGATCCTCCCCGTGCCGACGATGCCCAGGGTCAGCTCCGACAGTTCCACCGTGGGTGTGGCCGGCGCGCTCCAATCGCCGTGGTGTGCGGCGGAGTTGAGCGCCGGGAGATCACGGGTCAGGGTGAGCAGTTGGGCCAGGGCGAACTCGGCAACCGCGTTTGCGTTGGACCCCGGGGTATGGGTGACCGCGACACCGTGACGGGCGGCGGACACCACATCGACGTGATCCGTACCCGCCCCGGCCCGGCCGATCACGCGAAGCCGGTTGGCCTGCGCGGCGTCGGTCGCCGCCGCGAGAAACGCGGCCCGCAACGGCACACCCGCACGGGACTTCACCGCGTGATGGCCCACCCCGCCCCGAGTGGTCTCGGCGAGCAACGCCGCCTCGTCGAAGGCGTCGAAATCGGTGAAGTCCACCCGCCCCGTCCACGCGGCCCGCACACCGACCCGATCCGCCACCCGGCGCAGATTCAACGTCACGGCCGGCCCATGACCGAGCAGGCACTCCAACTCCCGATCGAGCAACTCACCGGGAGCCGCGTCCAGCAGCAGGATTCGAGCGTGCACGTGGTTCCCCTGATTCCCTGGATTCACGGATGCGCTGCAAGCCGGAGCCGCCCCGGGAGCCCGACTCGTCCAACCATCGGAGCGATCATGGTCCGCATCATGCCGGCCGTGCGCTCTTGGCGCCGGAATCGCTGGTCGAGAGCCGGGGCGGCGACGGGTCGCGGCGCCGCCCCGGCGGGGGTCTGGGGGTGGTCAGCGGGTGGTCAGGAGGGCTTCCAGGGCTGCTGCGGTGGTTGGATGCTGGGTGATGAGGAGTGTTGCGCCCGTCGGGTTGGCGGTTGCCGGACTCCATGGGTCGGTGCAGTTCAGCAGGGTCGCGACCGCGTCGCATGTGGCGGGGTGGGTGGCAAGGAGTGCGACGCCGCGGCCGGGGGCGGGTGTGGCCTTCGCGGTTGGCTGGGTTCCCCACGGGGGCGTCCACTCGTCCAGCGCGGCGAGGCGGGCGGGGAAGATGCGGCCGGCCTCGCGGATGAGCAGTGGGGCGAGTTCGGCGCCGCCGGATCGCAGGGTGCCGATCAGGGTCGGCAGCCACGGCAGCAGCACCGGGTCCGGCAACCGTGCGAAGGCGTTCGACACCGCCTCCACGACGAAGTCGGTCAGCTGCGGCACCGGCTCCAGCGCGTGCACGAACCCGCTGAGGTAGCGCGGATAGGCGGGCAGCACCAGGGGGTTGCCCAGCAACTCGTCGCACCGCGCCCGCAGGTCCGCGCGGGTTCGGCGGCCGAGCTGTACCTGCGCCGCCCACAGCAGCGCCACCTTCGACGGGTCCTCCGGATGCGACTGCGCGACCGCCAACTCCAGTTGGGTCCGGTCACAGCCCAGCGACAGCGCCAGGCTCTCCATGCCGAACAGGAAGCCCAGCATCGCCGCGACCTGCCGCACGGTCGCGTCCTCGTCGGCGAACGCCGTCGGCAGCAGGGTGCAGTAGTGCGCGTACCCGGTCTTGACGAAGGACTCGATCCAGGCCGGGAGTACCGGCTCGCCGGTGCGGTAGTAGGCGAGCAACCGCCGTACCCGGCGCAGTACTTCGGGCGCCCCGTCGACGCTGCGCTCGGTCGCGAGCACCTCCAGGGCGCGCGTACCCAGCTCGTCGGAGAGGCGGCGGCCGCGCAGATACAGCGTCGCGTCCTCGACGGCCTCCAGGACGGTCGCCGCGGTCGCATGCGGGCCGTACGCCTTCCGCCGAAGCCGCTGCTCCAGGACCTGCTCGATGCTGACGCCCTCGTAGCCGAGTTCGATGAGCGCACGCTGGTGGGTGCCCAGCGCCAGGTCCCACGATTCCTGGATCGACTTCTCGCCGAGCCGTCGCTCGCCCATGATCGGTCGTGCGGCGCCGTGCGGCATCAGGTACCGCAGCATCCACAGCACGTCGGAGCACTGTCCCAGTTCCGGGTGGGAGACGATGTCCAGCAACGCCCGCCGCACGCCCCGCTGTTCCAGGTTCAGCCGCAGCGGCGCGAGCCGGTCGTGCACGTCGCGCGCCAGCGGCGGCAGGGCGTCGTAGCCGACCCGGCCGATCCTGTCTCCGCCCATCATGATCTCGACGAGGCGGCGCACGTCGCGGCGGCCCGGCACGGCGTCCTTCTCGATGCAGGTGACCGCCGCGTCCTGGAAGTCGTACGGCGTGGGCTTGGCCCGGTCGCGCATCCCGGCCAGCAGGATCGACGTCTCGAACACCGCGATGGCGTCGGCGGTGGAGGCGAGGTAGCCGTTGCGGCGCGCGGCGCGCACGATCTCCACGGACCAGCCGAGCAGTTCGGCCTCGTCCAGGTGGTCGAGGACCGGCGGCCGGCGCAGGAAGCCGGACAGCTTGTCGGCGGGCGGGGCCGACGGTCCGGCGGCGGCGACCGGTACCGCGGCCTTCTTGGCGGTCGCGCCCTTCTTGGCGTTCGAGCTCTTCTTGGCGCCCGCCTGTCCGGCCAGGCGGAACGGCGCGACGCCGGTGCGCTTGAGGTTCTTCGTCCACTCCGTCGCGGCGATCGACACCGAGCCGGCGGCAAGGCCGAACTGCGTCTCGATCGCGGCGTGGCTGGACGGGATCAGGCCGTGTTGCCACTTGGTCGCACTGCGCGGGGTGATCTCGAAGGTGTCGGTGCCGTGGACGCCGAACTCGGCGACGCGGGCGGCCGCGTGGAACGCACCGCAGACGTAGAGGCAGTCCGCGGGATCGGTCCCGGTCGCGGCGAGGTGCTCACGCATCCGGGTCCACATGTGGCGCTCGCGGTCCTCGTCCACCCGCACCCGGCGCGAATCCCCGGGCGCCAGGCGGCGGAACAAACTGCCGATCAGGAGCATGACCTGCCGGTAGGTGTCGTGGTCGCAGTCGCCCAGCGGCAACTCGACGTACTGGTGCCACCATTCCGACCAGTGCCGCACCCGGCCGTGGCGCAGCAGGTGCTCCTCCAGTTCGGCGAAGCGCGGGCGCAGGTCGCCGATCTCCAGGCCGACCGCGTCGCCGTGCAGCGCGGTCTCCTCCTCCACCGAAGCCTGCGGGTCGGCCGGGTCGACCGGGTCGGCGGGTTCGGTGCCCCGCGGCTCCCACTGGAACACGTGGTCCGAGGAGCGGTCGACCAGGACCAGCTCGGTGCCAGGGGTGTCCAAGGCGTAGGCGATCGCCTGGTATTCGGCCGATGCCTCGGTGATCGGCGCGACCACCGACAGCGGCGCCCACTCGGCGGGGAAGCCCTCGATCTCGCTCGCGAACGCCTGTACCGCCACCGGGAGCGTGCAGTTGCGCAGTTCGGACAGCAGCGGCGCCATGTCCTCGCACAGCTCCAGGTACACCACCTTCGGCTGCTTCTCGCGCAGCCGCCGGGCCATGGCGATCGCCGAGGCCGGCGAGTGGTGGCAGACCGGGAAGATCTCCAGCGGCTCGCGCACGGCGCGGTCGACGTCGTCCACGATGCCGAGCAGGATTTCCTGGAGCGCGTCGGGTCCGTCGGCGAACGTGCCGGCGGCTTCGTGCAGTTGGGTGCGCAGCGCGTCGAACTCGCCCTTGTGCGTGGTGCTCATGACAGGGCGGCGATCGCGTTGCGGCCGCCCTCCAGGAACTCGGGCCAGGGACCGCCCTCTTCCTTGCCGCGCGGTTCGACGACGCCGTGCAGGTACTTGTTGATGATGGCCAGGTCCTCCGGCTCGCGCCGGGCCAGCGATCCGACGAGCGAGGAGGCGAGGGTGTGGGCGGTCAGTGCGCGCGCGCCGAAGAAGTTGCTGTGCAGGATCGCGTCTTCCAGCACGCCGATCTGCTCGGCGGTGGACAGCGCCGATTCCAGTTTCTCGTCGTCGCTGCCGGCCGCGGCCGCCGCGGCGCGCAGGTCGGCGAAGCTCTGCAGGAGGACGTCCAGCAGCGTCGGCGGGACGTCCAACTCGATTTGGTGGCGGCGCAGGAGTTCCTCGGTGCGGAAGCGGACGATCTCCGCTTCGCTCTTCTTGTTGGTCACCACCGGGATGCGCACGAAGTTGAAGCGGCGCTTGAGGGCCGAGGACAGGTCGTTGACGCCTCGGTCGCGGCTGTTGGCGGTGGCGATGATCGAGAAGCCGGGTTTGGCGAAGACGATGCCGTCGCTGTCCAGTTCCGGCACGGAGATGTACTTCTCCGACAGGATCGAGATCAGCGCGTCCTGGACGTCGCTGGTGGAGCGGGTGAGCTCCTCGAAGCGGCCGATCGCGCCGGATTCCATCGCGGTCATGATCGGTGAGGGGATCATCGACGTGCGCGACTGGCCCTTGGCGATCACCATGGACACGTTCCACGAGTACTTGATGTGGTCCTCGGTGGTGCCGGCCGTGCCCTGGACGACCAGTGTGGAGTTGCGGGAGATCGCGGCGGCCAACAGTTCGGCCAGCCAGCTCTTGCCGGTGCCGGGGTCGCCGATGAGCAGTAGGCCGCGGTCGGAGGCCAGGGTGACGATGGCGCGCTCGACGATGCTGCGGTCGCCGAACCACTTCTGGGAGACTTCCCGGTCGAGGCCGTCGGAGCGCTCGGAGCCCAGGACGAACAGGCGGATCATCTTGGGCGACAGGCGCCAGGTGAAGGGCTTGGAGCCGTCGTCGACCGACTCCAGCCAGTCCAGTTCCTCGGCGTACTTGATCTCGGCGGGGGCGCGCAACAGGTCGGACATGTCTGTGTCTTTCTAGGCGAGGAACGTCTTGAGTTCGTGGACGAGCTTGCGGATGTGGCCGGAGATCACCGGTGTGCCGAGGTCTTTGAAGCGCTCCCGGAACCACGGGTTGACACTGCCGCGGCCGGAGCTGGTCACCGAGCCGACCGGGATGAACTTGGCCCCGGAGCGGTGAATGGCGGCCATGCTCTCGAACAGCCGATCGGTGTGCCATTCGTAGAAGTCGGAGATCCACACCACGACGGTGTTGCGCGGCTCGGCGATCTTCGGCTGGGCCAGCGCCATGGCGACGGTGCCGTCGGTGCCGCCGCCCAGGGTGGTGCGCAGCAGGGACTCGAAGGGGTCGTGCACCCACGGTGTGAGGTCGATCGCCCGCGTGTCGTAGGCGATCAGGTGCACGTCCACCTTCGGCAGTCCGGCGAAGATCGATGCCAGGATGGTGCAGTTCACCATGGAGTCGACCATCGAGCCCGACTGGTCCACGACCACGATCAGGCGTGTGGGCGTGGTCTTGCGCACGGTGTGGCGGTAGAAGAGGCGGTCGACGTAGAGCCGTTCGTCCTCCGGGCTCCAGTTGGTGAGGTTCTTCCAGATCGTGCGATCGATGTCGAGGTTGCGGAACACCCGCTTGGGCGGGATCGAGCGGTCCAGGGAGCCGACCGTGGCCTTGGCCACCTGCGTGCGCAGGACCTCGGCGACCTCGTCGACGAAGCGGCGGATCAGGACCTTGGCGTTGGCCAGGGCGACGCCGGACAGGTTGTTCTTGTCGTGCAGCAGCTGTTCGATCAGCGACATGCTGGGGGTCAGCTGCGCGGCGAGCCTGGGGTCGGCGAGGACCTCGCGTAGGTGCATGCGCTTGACGAGGTCGGCCTCGATGGCGCCGAGTTCGGGGCCGATCGTCGGGATCAGGTTGCCGAGGTCGGGTGTCGTGCCGCGGCCGCCGGTTCCGGTCGGGGAGACGCCCGGGCCCGGGGCGCTTGGTCCCGGGCGGCCGCCGCGCAATTCGCCGGGCTTGCAGCCGAGCGCGCGCTCGAACCAGCCGGCGTCGGACTGCCATCGGGACAGCTGTCCGGCGGTGACCGTGCCGGAGCCGGTGGCGAGGACGTTGAGCAGCACCTTGGACACCATCGCCGCGCGTCGCACCTCGGCGGCGCGGTCGCGTCCGTCCTCGTCGGGCTCGGGCACCATCAGGCCGTCGAACTCGTCGGCCAGTTCGGGGTGGCGCTGCACGATCGAGTCGACCGAGACCTGTGGGTCCAGGAGCGCGGGCGGCAGGCCGATGTCCTCGACGACAGCCAGGCTCGCCGATTCCAGCGACGCCTGTTCCTCGTGGTCGAACAGGCGCGCGAGGAGGCGCCAGTAGAGGACTTGGCGGCGGTTCTCGTCGGGGTCCACCGCGGGGGTGGGGTCGGCAAGGGTGGGGTCGGCGAGGGTGGGTTCGGGGGTGGGCCGGGTCGTGGACTCGGCCGTGGGTTCGGCCGGGGGTTCGGCCCTGTGCTCGGCCGTGGGCTCGGTCATTTCCGCAGCAGCTTTCCGGCGCGCTCGCGCAACACCGCCACGGCGTCGGTGGCGGCCTTCTCGGCCTTGACGCCCTGCTTGTCGGTCGTGCCGCCGGCCCATGCCCCGGCGTGGATCGCGACCGTCTTGTTCTTCACGGTGGTCTCGACGGCGAGCGGCTGGATGCCGAACGTCCCGCCGTCCCAGCGCAACAGGCCGATGCACGCGCCGGATGTCGCGACGGCCTCGGGAGTGAGCGGGCCGGCGGTCGGCACGCGGTCGGTCCGGACGGCGAGTCGGTGTCCGGCGACGGTGAACGTCGGGGCGGCGTCGTCCGTGTGCACGGCGTAGCCCTCCAGGAACACGGGTATCGCGATGTGTGCCGGGTGCCGGTCCAGCGGTGCGGTCGCCGCGGCGTCGGCGCCGGGGAGGGCGACGCGGGCGGTGGCGAAGGCGTCGGCGGGTGCACCGAGGCGCGCGTGCTCGTCACTCCAGATCAGGTCGCCTTCGACGGTGATCGGCATGTCCGTCAGGTCCATCGAGCGGCCTTCGCCGGCGGCTGCCAGCAGCGACATGTGCGGGCGCAGCAGTTGCCAGACGCCGGCGCCGACAACCGTGTCCGGCTTCGGTACCGAGACGCTCGCGCGCACCAGGCGGGGCGTGGTGCCGTCGGCGGGCTCGAACACCGCGTGCACCTGGGCCTGGGCGGCGGTCGCGTGCTCGTGCACGTCGACGCCCAGAGGCAGCAGGCGGCCGGTCGCGGTGCCGGTCGCGGGCGCGGCGGCGGTCGCGGCGGCTCGGGGCTGCGTCAGCAGTATCGCGCGCGACCACAGGTCGGCCCAGCGGCGCACCGGTATCCGTTCCAGGGTCGCGCCGGGGCAGGACGCGGCGAGTTCGGCGGCGAAGCCGTCGAGGAGTGTCGCCAGTCGGCGCAGGGCAGGGTCCGGGAGCATCGCGAAGACCACTTGCGCCGACCCGGAGACCAGGTCGTGGTCGATGCCCTGCCACCCGGCGCGCGCCAGATCGCAGAGCCAGGAGCGGGCGGCGGCGAGCAGGTTCGCCGTCGGCGGCTCGCCCGGCTCGGGGGCCGCCTCCTCGATGCGGGTTCGGCCGGTCGCCTCGTCGACGCGGGCCGTGAGCGCGTCGTGGACGGAACCCAGCAGCGCGGTGCGGGCGGCGGCGAGGGCGACGAAGTGGTCCTCGCTCGCGGCTCCGGCCACCGCCTTCTCGGCCGCTTCGGCGACCCGGGAGGCCAGCGGCGTCCCCGCGACGGCACCGGCGAGTTCGGTCAGGGCGGCGGCGTGGGCGGGCTGGGGTCGGAGCAGGCCGCCGACGAGGGTCCGGTCGAAGGCGTCGACGGCCGCGAGGGCTTCGTCGAGCCCGGCGATGGGTTCGGCGAGCAGGTCGGCGCGCATCAGGCCACCGCCCTGGTCGGCGGGAACCACTGCATCTCCGGCAGCGGCGCGGTGGTCGGGGCGAGTTCCAGGTAGGCCAGGTGGCGCAGGAACCTGCTGAAGACCGGTGCGGCGGCCTTGCTGTCTCCCTGCGGTGGGCGGGTGTTGGTCATGCCGCCGATGATGCTTTGCACGCTCGGCTCCGCGTTCACGATCTCGACCCGCAGGTAGCGGGCGACGCGCTCGGCGCCGTACTGCAGCACCGACTCGCTGACCAGGGCCCGGATGTGGTTGCAGAACGAGCCGCGCGCGCCGCCGCAGGCCCGGTTGTTGTTGGTGCTGCAGGCGAACGTGTAGTCGCCGGCCGCGATCGACGACACGTAGACGCGCCCGATGTCCGAGCCACTGGACACCACGCCCTGCAGGCGTCCGTCGGCCAGCTCGACGAACGGGACCTTGGCGAGCTTGCGCGGCCGGGCGGGTGGTACCACCCGTGCCGTGCTCGACTCCTCCCAATCCGACAACGCCATCTCCTTTTCTCGTGCCGAGGGGAACTGCCACGACTGCCACAACTGCCACACCGGAACGGCGAGACGCAGCCGAACGTACTCACGATCACCGACAAGCCGGGCGGCGGGCCTGTGTTGCCGTGGTCCGGCAGCGGACCGCGAGGCGGAGGCGGAGTGGCGGTCCGGCCGGGTCGGTGTCGAAGGCGGGTGTGGGGCCTGCGTGTTCGCACGTCGGAGGGGGTGGATAGCCTCTGCGCACACTTGATCGGATCACCGGTCCGGGACCGGGGTGGGCTCGCCGGGCGCGGGGGTCCAGGGGGAGAACCGGCGTGTCCGAAACACCCGTTCCGAGCGATCCGGACCACGGATCCGACGACGGGGCACGCCCGGGACGGGTCTTGTGGTGGTGGGGCGGTGGCGGGAAGATCCAGGGTCGCCGTCGTGGGGATCGTCTCGGAGGGAATCGGATACGTGGCAGGCGAGATGCGGGACGCGTCCATCGCGGGCGAGGGTGCGGAGGATCGGGTGCTTGGGCCGATCTTCGTGGCCGACGCTTGCTCGACCAACATGCTCGCGCATGGGAGTCGGTTGTGGTTGCTCGAGGATCGGCTCGTGTACATCGACATGCCGTGGGCGTCCAAGCGCGGCATGCGAAACGTGTTGGCGAGCCAGGCCAACGCACTCGCCGGCTCGGCGGCCAGGCGTCAGCGGCGGGCGCGGGACGACTTTCGACTCGGTTCGGCCTATCGGTTCACCGAGCGGGAATGGGTCGACTATCTGGCCGAACAGGGCGCGACCCGGGTGGTCGAGATCCCCTGGCACTCGATCGCGCGGACCCGGATCAAGAACTCGTGGTCGGGCGAGACCCTGCTGCGTCTGGACCTTCGCGACGGCAGCACGATGACCATCAAGTGGCGTACGGGATCCGGCGCGGACGCGGTACTGCGACGGGTGCTGCCGTTCCAGTCCGCGTGACGCACCGAACCCTGTGCCCGAGCCCGTCCCCGAGTCGGACGCTCCGCGTGGACGGGCCCTCGCCGTCACCCGGCCGTTGGAATTCGGTGGCCGACGGGGTATGGCATGGGACTACCGGCTGGTGCGACGAACGGCCGTGAGCCTGGGGTGTGTTCGCGCACGTGTTGGGCGGGGGTGTGTTGCGGGAATCGTTCGTTCCACAGGGGCCGGGCCGGCGGCGAGGCGGGCTCCCGATGATCGCAGTGGGCGCAGCGGCCGGGCGCGGTGGATTACCCACCGCACATTGAGTACAACAACCCGTCGGCCTCACGTCACTTGCGAGGCGTCACGGCGTCATGTCGGGAGCGTCGACCCCGTGTCACGTCCGGGTCGAGCCTGTTTCGACCGGTGGAAGCCTGTTCGCGGTGTTCCCGGCATCGTTTCGCCTGGCCCGTTCGCTGGGGCGAGCCGAACCTGGTCGAGGACGCCGAGACGGCGGCCGCCGAGCTCGCGTAGCCCAGCGGCGCAGGCGATCGCGTCGTACGGCGGAAGGGGATTGCCGGACCGTCGCCCGAGCCCGCGGTGCGCGGCGGTGGGTGGGCCGCGAACGGCCGGGCGCGGTCCGTGACCTCACTGTGCCGGTGGCACGATCGACTGCTGGTGGTGGAAGAGGTTCTTCGGGTCCCAGGTCTTCTTGGTCCGTTGCAGGCGGGCGTAGTTGTCCTTGTAGTAGAGCGTGGGGTACTGCGGCGCGGGGTCCGTCGCGATCCCGAGGTCGACGTCGGGATAGTTGACGTAGGCGCCGTCCGTGGTGCGGTCGTGTGTCGCGTCGGTGATCTCGGGGACCCCGCCGGTCTCCGCGTAGACCGCCTCGTAGAAGCCGCGCATGAAGTCCACGTGCGCCGAGTCCTCGGCGGGATCGGTCCAGTACGTCTGGTACTGCAGCTTGAGGACGGAATCACGCTGTGGGACGGCCGTCTCGTGCGGCCGGATCGCGTTGATGCGGCATCCGTACGAGTCGATCTGGACCAGGGTCTGGGTGAGATTGACGTCGGGGACGTCGCGCGTCAGCCAGGTCCACATGCCCGCGATCTGCGTCGGGGTGAACGCCTTGCGGTGGTAGGCGGACTTGTACTTGCCGCGCTGGTTGGGGCCCGATCCGTTCAGCGTCTGGGTCGCCTGCAACCAGGGCATCCTGCGGTGCTTGTCCGGGTAGGGCAGGAAGTGATCCCCCACGCTGTACATCTGGACCGTCGACTTGGTCCGCAGGCCGGCCTCGACCGCGGCGAGGAAGTCTTCGACGGGGCCGATGTCCTCGCCGGCCCACTGACTCGAGAGGACGACGTTGCCGTTGCTCTTGTGGGTGAGTTTCAGCAGGCTGAACAGGTTCTGGTAGAGCGGCTCCTCGGCGCCGCTGTGGGTTTCAAAGAACCTGCCGTAGTTCGCCACGAGTTTGGTGAAGTCGTCCGGGTTCTTCTCCAGCTCGGCCCACGGCCACGCGATGCTGCTGAGCCAGACGTTCGGCGGCGGCGCCGGGATGGACTCGGCGAAGTAGTAGCGCAGGACGACGCCGAAGTTCCCGCCGCCGCCACCGGTGTGCGCCCAGAAGAGGTCGGACGTGTGGGAGCCGGGCGGGTCCGAACGGTGTGCCCGGGTCACGACGGCGTGGCCGTTCTCGACGGTGACGACGTCGACCTGTACGAGGTGGTCCACGGTCAGGCCGTCGCGACGCGAGAGCACCCCGTATCCCCCGCCGCAGACGTGCCCGCCCGCTCCCACCGAGTAGCACGAGCCGCCCGGAATGGTCACGCCGTACCGACGAAAGAGTGTCGTGTAGATGTCCCAGATGGTGGCGCCGGACTCCACGCCGTAGGCGGCCTTGCCGTACTTGTCCTTCGTCTTCCGGACGTCCTTCATCGCGCTCATGTCGAGGATCGCGCCGCCCGTGTTCTCCACGAAGTCCTCGTAGCAGTGGCCTCCACTGCGTACGGTCGGCCGCAATCCGAGCCGCAGGGCCTCGTCCACGCCGGTCACCACGTCGGCGTCGCTGGTGATCACCTGGATGTAGCGGGGGCTGCTGGTCCAGCGTTGGTTGAAGCCCTGACTCAGGGTCTCGTACCGGGGATCGTCGGGGAGCACGCGCGACGCGCCCGATGCGGCCGCACCCCCTTCGGCGGGATGGGGGTACGCGGACGGGGGCGGGGTCTCCGCCGCCTGGGCCTGGCCGTCCCCGAGCCCCAGGCCGGCGATGGAGGCCCCTGCGGCCACAACGCCGACGGAACCCAGCAGGTTTCGTCGCGATACCTCGTGCGACATGTCTCAGCTCTCTTTCGCCGAAGGGTCGGGAGTACACCCACACTCCTCCGCGCCCGGCCGAAGCCCGGGGTGACACGCGCTGCGCGGATCAAGATCCCCCTCCCGGGCCAGCGCGTCCCGTGGCCGCGCGTATTCGCGCCTGCCACGAGACGGCGGTCGCCCTGAGCCGCGCGCGTCACTCGCTGACGATCGCCGTCATGGTCACGACTCGACGTCGAGTACCGCCTTGCCCGGGACGCGGCGGGTGAGCAGGGCTTGGGCGGCCTCTTCGGCCTGCCTCCAGGGGCCGCGCCAGCCGATCTGCGGGTCGAGCCGCCCGGTTTCGAGGAGGCGGAGGAGGTAGGCGAGGTCGTCGGCGAAGGGGGTGGCGACGTTGAAGTTCTCCAGTCGCCCCCGGGCGGATTTCGTACCGGCCACCTCGAAGTCGATGGTGGTCGCCTCGCGCGAGGCCCTGCCGATCGCCAGCACGACGCCGTCGGGCCCGATCCGGTAGAACGCCTCGGCCAGTTGCGCGCCGCCCACCGTGTCGAGCACGCCGTACACGGGCTCCGACAGCCCCTCGGGGCCGAAGACGATCTCCGCGGCGCCCAGTTCGGGCAGCCCCTGGGCGCGTTGCGGGCCGCCGACGGAGGCGATCACGTGCGCGCCCGCGAGGGCGGCCAGGCGCACCGCGTAGCGGCCGACCCCGCCGGACGCGCCGGTGACCAGTACACGGCGACCGACGACCGGGCCCAGCCTGCGTACCGCCTGAAGAGCCGTCACACCGGCCACCGGCAGCGCGCTCGCCACGCCCAGGTCGACGCTGTCGGGGACGACGGCGAGTTCGGTGGTGTCGACCGCGCGCAACTCGGCCCAGGCTCCGGACCAGCCGAACGTCACCACCCGCGCGCCCACGGCGGGACCCGAGCCGTCGGCCGCGGCCTGGATGACGATCCCGGCGGCGTCCCAGCCGGAGACGTGCTTCGAGCGAGTGTCCGGTGATCGGAAGGCGACCTCACCGAAGTTGAGCGAGACCGCCTCGACCGCGACCAGCACCTGGGAGTCGCGGGGTTTCGGGTCGGGCGCGTCCGCGAGGTGCAGGCCCTGTGGGCCGTTGATCAGTGCTCGCATGTGTGGCTCCCTTTCTTGGGGCCCGGGGGCGGGTTCGAGCCCGCCCCCCGGGGGCTTGCTCGCTTGCTTGGTTGCCGTGCTTGCCGGTTTGCGTGCTTGCCGGTATGCGCGCTTGCCTACAGGACCTTGAGGAGTCCGCCGTCGATGACGTAGTCGCTGCCGGTGACGTAGGCGGCGGCCGGGGACCCGAGGAAGACGATCACGTTGGCGACCTCCTGCGGGGTGCCCCAGCGGCCCAGCGTGACGTTGATCTTCTCGGGCAGGTCGGTCATCAACTCCTGGAAGTCGCCGCCGACGGCCTTGCTGACGCGCGGACCATACTCGTCCCACAACGGGGTGCGGATCAGGG
The DNA here is from genome assembly GCF_045207785.1 of Embleya sp. NBC_00896. NCBI lineage: Bacteria > Bacillati > Actinomycetota > Actinomycetes > Kitasatosporales > Streptomycetaceae > Embleya > Embleya sp. NBC_00896. The sequence goes on along the minus strand of NZ_CP108777.1, from coordinate 2,083,670 downwards.
CGGGCGAGACGGTGTTCACGCGGATCCCGCGCGGGCCCAGCTCGTCGGCGAGGCCCTTGCCGAACGCCGTCAGCGCGGCCTTGGACGCCCCGTACCAATGCGGACCCGACGCCGGCCAGTGCGCCACGCTCGTGGAGATGTTGACCACCGACTCCCGCAACAGCGGCACCAGCGCGCGGGTGATCCGCATGGTCCCGAAGAAGTTCAACTCGAACGCACGCTGCCACGTCGCGTCGTCCAGATCCGGCAACCCGCCCAGATCCAGGCCCGCCAATCCGCCGACGCCGTTCACGAGCAGATCGACACCGCCGAGTTCGTTCTCGGCCACCCGCCGCAACTCCTCCACACCCTCGACTGAGAGGAGATCCGCCTCGACGGTCACGGCACCCGTCTCCTTCAGCGCGGCCGAGACCGTGCGGTCCGCACCGAGCACCTTGACGCCCTCGGCGATCAAGGTACGCACCACCGCACCGCCGATACCGCCACTCGCGGCCGTCACCACGGCGGTCTTGCCGGCAAGCTGCAAATCCATGACTTCTCCTGATATTTCCGTTGTTTCACAACACGGTGGAGAGGCGTCCTCGGGAGGAGGGCGCCTCGGGGTTTCCGATGCGTGTGGACGCCGGTCAGTCGTCCGCGTCGAGGGTCGGGTAGTCGGTGTAACCGCGGTGGTCGCCGCCGTAGAACGTGGCCTTGTCGGCCACGTTGTAGGGACCGCCCGCACGTACCCGCGCGGGCAGGTCCGGGTTGGCCAACCACATCTCCGCCATCGCGACCGCGTCGGCCACCCCCTCGCGCAGCGCCTCCGCACCGATCTCCGGCGTGCTCGGGAACGACTCCGGCGTGGGGTGCGCGCACAGGATCACCGAACCGGGCCACTCGGCACGGATCAGGCGGGTCACGTCCCGGGTCACGATCTCGAGGACGTGCAGGTAGGCCAACGGCAACGGGGCCAACGCGCGCACCAGTTCGGTGTACAGGTCGGCGGTGTCGCTCTCGCCGATCCCGTTGTACGTGATCCCGGGCGAGAGCCTGATCCCCACCCGCTCCGGGCCGATCGCCTCGGCCACGGCCGTGACGACCTCGACGGTGAACCGGATCCGATTCGCGATCGACCCGCCGTAGCCGTCGGTCCGCCGGTTCGCGCCGTCTGCCAGGAACTGGTGCAGCAGGAACCCGTTCGCCGCGTGCACCTCCACCCCGTCGAAGCCCGCCGCGATCGCGTTGCGGGCCCCGGCGACGAAGTCATCGACCGCGCCGCGGATGTCGTCCAGGGTCATTTCGCGCGGCGTCGGGTGATCCAACATGCCCTCGGCGGTGAACAGTTGCTCGCCGGACGCGATCGGCGACGGGCCCACGGGAAGCACGCCGTCCGGGTACAGGCTCGGGTGGCCGATCCGGCCGCAGTGCACCAGTTGGGCGACGATCCGGCCACCGGCCGCGTGTACCGCGTCAGTCACCCCGCGCCAGGCCGCGACCTGGTCCGCCGTGTGCAGACCCGGCGTCAGGATGTAGCCCTGTCCGAGCTCACTCACCTGGGTCGCCTCGGTGATGATCAGACCCGCACCGGCCCGCTGTGCGTAGTACTCGGCGGTCAACTCCGAGACCACGCCCGCCCGGTCCGCGCGACTTCGTGTCATCGGCGCCATCACCAGTCGATTGGGCAGGTCCAACTTGCCCATGGTCAGGGGTTCGAAGTATCCGGTCATGACGTCACTCCCGCGCAAAAGGACGCCGCCACCGCGGACGCGGAGGAGGCACCCCCAACACTCGTCCAGCGGTGGAGTCGGAACAACGACGGATTCCGAGACGATCGTGCACCGCGACTAAACGATCGGGACTCGCGGCGGACGCGCTCGCGCCTGGGGCGACCGGGCCGAGATCGGTAACCCGTGGGTTAACCGCGGTTGCGGGATCGGCCGTTGTTCGCGCTGCTCGCACACGCGAATCTTGAGGTGTCGAAGAACAGGGCGGCGAAACACCGCAACCGCCCACCGTCCCTCACCCGCACCACGTCTCTCGGGAGTTCGCCATGGCCGCCATGAACCACACCCTCACCGCCACCGCCGCCACCGCCGCTGCCTCGGCCGGCACCGTCGCCGCCACCCGCGACACCGTCGGCCGCTGGCTCACCGCCGGAACCGTCGCCAACGGCCTCATGGCCGGCACCTACGTCGCCTTCACCGCCGTGGTCATGCCCATGCTCTCCACCAAGGACGACGCCGGGTTCGTGAACTCGATGCAGAGCATCAACACAGGGATCGAGAACCCGCTCTTCCTCGCGGTGTTCTTCGGCGCGCTGGCCGCACCCGCCGTCGCCGCCTGGAAGCTGCGCAAGCGCGGCGGCGGCACCACCATGAAGTGGGCCATCGGCGCGCTCGCCCTCTACACGACCACCGTGCTGACCACCTCGGGCATCAATGTCCCCCTCAACGAGATGCTCGCCTCCACCGGCGACGCCGACCCCACCAAGGCCCGCACCGACTTCGAGACCACCTGGAACATCTGGAACGGCATCCGCGCACTCCTGACCACCGGCGCCACCCTCGCCATGGCCAAGGCCCTCCGCCTCCACCGCCGCAACCGGATCTGAAACAAGCCCCGACCGGACCCCGAACCCGGTCGGAGCCTTCGTGGCGCCTACCGCGTGTTGCCCAGGGCTTCGCGGAGCGGCAGCCTGCCCGTGGCGATGTGGATTCCGCGCGACACGATCCGCGCGTTGGTCGTGTCCAGCAACGACAGTTGCGACAGGGGCGCCGGGCCGTCGTCGTGCAGGGAACAGCACAGCAGAAGCATCGTGCGCAGCGATCCGTCGGGGTAGGGGGCGTTCGTCCCGGTGACCACCTCGCGCAGCGTGTGCCATTGCACGGAGGCGAACCGGCCGTCGTCGGACCAGTCCAGGCACACGGCGTACAGATCGGGGCGGCGTACGAACGAGCCCTCCTCCGTGAGGATGTACGCGGTCGCCTGCGCCGCGTAGTTCCCCTCGGCCGCCCGGTAGAGAGCGGCCTCGATCACCTCCGACGACATGGCCGGCACGGACGCGCCGTCGTGGCGGTGCTCGACCTGGACGGCCGTCGCGCCGTTGTCGTGCTCGACGTCGACGTTGGCGTTGGCGTCGACGTTGGCGTCGACGTCGACGTCCACGGCCACCTTGTCGGGGCGGCGCGCGGTGGCCGGCTTGTTCCTACGGCGGGTCGGGCGTCGGTTCGCGCTCATGACGCCACCCTTCGAGCCGGGTCCGGAGTCCACGTGTGGGCCGGGGCAAGGAGATGCGCGGGGTCCACGTGGAAGAGGTCCGCCAGGCGTTCCACGTCGTTGAGGTCGAAGGGGAGTTCGCCGGTGAATCGGCGCCACGCCCAGGACCTTCCGTGCCCCAGCGCCTCGCCGATGGCACTGTCCGTGTAGCCGTCGCGGCGTGCGAGCATCCGCACGTTTCGCACGACGATCATCCGTATCGGCTCTTCCGTCCCCGTGTCACGCGCTCTGGGCGCAGCGTTGCTCATCCGGGAAGGGTATCCCGCGAGAGAGTCAACTGTCCCTCTCTCCGGGAGAGTTGCCCCGGCCTGCGAACATCGCCGACGCCGACGGCGCGCGTCCCGATGGCCGCCCGGAGCGGACCGAGATCCGTTGCGGGTGGCGGGGCACGGTCGTTCGATGCCGGCGGGTGGGTCGGTCAGGGAGAGGGGTCGAGAGGGATCGAGAGGGATCGAGCTGGATCGAGAGGGATCGGGTCAGGCGAACTGCCCCGGGGTTCGGCCCTGTCCGGGCGGCCCGGCGTAGGACTGGGTGATGCCCAGCCAGCGGGCGGCCTCCGCTCCGTGCGCTCGGATGGCGAGGTCGTCCGCGTGCCGGCGCCGGGTGACCAGGAGGCAGAAGTCGAGCAGCGGTCCACTGACCCGCTCGGCCGCGTCCTGGGGACCGTGGGTCCAGGGACCGCCGACCTCGGCCGGTCCGGTCAGCTCCACGCGGAACTCCCGCTCCGGCGGCCGCAGGCCGTGCACCGCGTACGCGTAGTCGCGGGCCCGTACGCCGATCCGCGCGACGTACCTCAGCCGGTCGGTGAGCGGACGGACCACCCCGAGCGTGTCGGCGATGTCCTGACCGTGTGCCCAGGTCTCCATGATCCGGGCGCCGGCCATCGACGCGACGCTCATCGGCGGCCCGTACCACGGCAGTCGCTGCCCCGCCGGTACCGCCGCCAGTACCGCCGACACGGCGGCTCGACCGGTCCGCCACCGCGCCAGGATTCGCTCCGGCGGCAACGCCGCGCCGCGCACCGCCGCCCGGTCGACGAAGCCGTCGGGGTCGGCCGCGGCGTCCTCGAGGGCCGCGGCGAAGGCGGCGGGGTCGGTCGCGGCCGATCGGACCTGGTCGTCGGTCCAGGCGAGGTGAGCGATCTGGTGGGCGATCGTCCAACCGGGCGCCGGTGTCTCCGCGGCCCACAGCTCCGGCCCGAGGTCGCCGACGAGACGATCCAGCGCCGCGCCCTCCGCCTCGAGGTCGTCCAGAACGGCTGCGAGATCCACCATCGTTCCTGCCCTCCGTCGCCGCCCACCGCGGCCGAACCGGCCATGTGAACCGGGCCGATCCGTTCGCCGTCATCCGTCTCGGGTTCGCCCTCGGCAGGGTTCCACCGCAACGACCGGGAATCAAGCACTCATTGCCGACGGGGCATGGGAAGCGAGATCGATGCGTGGCCGTTGACTCTGACACCGTGTGAGGCCCTGCACTGGGAGACATCATGTTCACCATCGGAGATTTCGCCAGGCACGGCCGCGTGTCGGTCCGCATGCTGCGTCACTACGACGCGATCGGGTTGCTGCGGCCCGCCCACGTCGACCCGGCCAGTGGCTATCGCTTCTACGAGGCGGGGCAACTCGCCCAACTCAACCGCGTCGTCGCGCTCAAGGAGCTCGGCTTCACCCTTCAACAGGTGCGGGAGATCCTGGACCAACGGGTGAACCTCGACGAGCTGCGCGGAATGCTGCGGCTGCGGCGGGCCGAGCTCGCGGCGGCGATGGCCGCGGATGCCCTGCGGTTGGCCCGGGTCGAGGCGAGGCTCCGGACGATCGAGAGTGAGGGACGCGTGCCGTCCGACGACGTTGTACTCAAGCGCATTCCCGCGGTGCGGGTGGCCGAGCTGACCGGTACCGCCGCCACGGACACGCCCGAGGGCATCGGGCCGGTCATCGGGCCGCTCTACGACGAGCTGTGTGGTCGGCTCGCGGCCGCGGGTGTGGCCGCGACGGGGCCGGGCATCGCCTACTACGAGGATTCGCCCGAGGGGGACGACGCGATCATCGTCCACGCCTGCGTGCCGGTGGCGGCCGGCGCCCGAGGCGGCCACGACTTCGCGATCGTGGACCTGCCCGGAATCGACAGCGCCGCCACCCTCGTGCATCGCGGCCCGATGGACGCGGTCCTGGCGGGGGTCCAGGCGCTGGCCCGCTGGATCGACGCCAACGGCTACCGCTCCGTCGGTTACGCGCGCGAGCTCTACCTCGAATGCCCGGACGACCCCGAGCAGTGGGTGACCGAACTCCAGGAACCCGTCGTCTCCCCCTGAACCGTCGTCTCCCCCTGAGCCGTCACCTCCGCCTGAACCCGTCGTCTCCCCCTGAACCGTCACCTCCGCCTGAACCGGCCGCCCGCGGTCAGGCGCCCGCGCCGACCGCACGTGCTGTTCGCGGCCCGACGACGTCGACGCGGGCTGGCGGAACACCACCGGCGCCGCACCCACGCAGGTCCTGACCGCCCTGGGCCTGCCTCCCGCCGCCATCCCCGACGGGGTGTTGCCGGAACTGAAGTCGCTGGGCCTGCGCTACGACACCGCCGCCAAGTCCCTGATCCTGTGGGGCGAGGCGGGCGCCACGAAGGTGGCCATCGCCCACACCGCGACTGCCCCGAAGACGAATGACGGTGATTCGGCGACGGTTTGACGCATTCGGCGGTGATTCAACGGTAATTCGATGGTGATCGGCTGATGGGAGCCAAGTGCCGCCGGCATGCTGGTCGTTCCGGATCGGACGACTGGGGGGTTGTCGATGCGCGCGGAAGACGTGGGGGCGGTCGCGGTCGCGGTGGTGGTGCCCGTGCTGACGGCGGTGGTGGGGGCGTTCGCGGTGGTGTGGCAGGACCGACGGGTGAGTCGGTCGCGGGTCGGGCGTCGGCAGTCGGCCTTCGACGACGCGAATCGGCAGGTCGAGTTCGCGGTGCGGTGGTGGGAGGCACGGCAGTTGGTGCCGGGCACCCCGGAGGAGTCGCGGAACGCGAGCGCGATCACGCGGGAGTGGCTGGATCAGGCGTGCGCGCTCGTCGTCGCGGCGGGACCGGGCGCACTCGAGCCGGAACGGCGGTTGTCACCGAGGCGGCTGTTACTGCTCTACGGGTTCGGGCGTACCTCGGCCAAGGTCATCCGGGTGGGCTTCTTCGCAATGCTCGCCCTCATGGCGGTCACCAGCCTCGGCGTGCTCAGTGTGGCCCTGTCGGACGGAGCGGGCGCCGATCTCGGCTGGTCGGTGACATGGTTGGTGCTGTTCGCGCTGGTCACGCTGTCGCTGCGGTTCTGGGCGGTCTCGGCGGACGCGGTACGCCGGCCCTGAGCCGCCGGCATGCGGCGGCGGCTCACTCGGCGGGGGCGTGCTCCCGCGTCCAGTGGCGCGCGAGGTCGGTGAAGGCCCGGGCCGCGGCGCTGGTGTACGCGCTCTCGCGGCGCAGCAGGGTGACGGTGCGGGCCGGGAGCGCGGGGGTGAGCGGGATGGGGTGGAGGCCGGGGTGGTCTCGGGTGACCGCGTCGGGCAGGACGGTGGCCAGGGTGGTGCGCCGGACGATCTCGGTCAGCGCGTTGATGGAGTTGGCCTCGATCGTGATGCGCGGTCGTACCCGCTGCTCGGCGAAGTAGCCGTCGATGTGCACGCGGGTGGCGAAGTCTCCGCTGAGCAGCGCGAGTTCGAGCCCGGCCAGCTCGGCCACAGGCAGCGCTCGGCGGTCGTCCGCGTGGGCATGGAGCGGGCCGACGACCAGGCCGAGGGTTTCGGTGAACAGCGGGGTGGCGTCGATGCCCGGCAGATGGGTGGCGCCGAAGGCGATGCCGAGGTCGAGTTCGTCGGCGAGCAGGGCGGATTCGATCCGGTCCTGGGTCATCTCCCGTACGTCCAAGGTGAGTTGGGCGTGACTGGCGTGGAACCGTGCGACGAGCGGGCCGATCAGGTAGGCGGTGAAGGTGGGGGTCATCGCGAGGCGCAGGTGTCCGCGGCTGAGGTCCTGTACGTCCAGGACGGCGCGTTCGGCGGCGGCGAGGTCGCGCAGGGCGCGCCGGGCGTAGTGGAGGTAGGTCTCACCGGCGTCGGTCGGGCGCACGGTGCGCCCGGTGCGGTCGAGGAGCTGGACGCCCAGTCCCTTCTCCAGTTGCCTGATCTGCTGGGACAGCGTCGGCTGGGAGATGCGCAGGGCTTCTGCGGCGCGGGTGAAGTTGGCGTGTTCGACCACCGCGAGCAGATAGCGCAGGTGACGCAGTTCCGGGCTCATGTCATCGACTATAGATGCCATCGATGGCAACCATCGAGATTGCGTCTTGGACACTATAGGTACAGGTCGTGCATGGTTGGACTCGTCGGCCTCGCCGGCACCCCGACCGAACGGAGGAAAGGCCATGCAGAACCTCTCCGAAGGAACGCGCCGCTTCCAGCGGGACGTGTTCCCCGCCAAGGCCGAACTGTTCTCGCGCCTTGCCACCACCCACCAGCCCGGCACGTTGTTCATCGGCTGCTCCGACGCCCGGGTCGTCCCCGAGCTGATCACGCAGCAGGATCCAGGCGAACTGTTCGTCATTCGCACCGCCGGCAACCTCATCCCCGCATACGCTCCCGGCGCGGACGGCGTGGCCGCCGGCATCGAGTACGCCGTCGCCGTCCTGGGCGTCGCCGACATCGTCGTGTGCGGCCACTCCGCGTGCGGCGCCATGACCGCCCTCGCCGAGCACCACGACCTCACCGCACTGCCCGCGATCGCCGACTGGCTCCGGCACGCGGATGCGGCCCAGGCCCGCACCGCCAACGCCACCACCACCGGCGCCGGCGCCGGCGCCGGCGCCGGCGAACCGGAGACGGTCGCCACCCTCGTACGCGACAACGTGGCGGCGCAGCTGGCCAACCTGGTCACCCACCCCTCGGTGGCCCGCGCGCTCGCCCGGGACGCCGTCCGTCTGCATGGCTGGGTCTTCGACATCGCCACCGGCGCCGTCGAGGAGCTCGCCCCCGCGAGCGGCCGGCCCGCCGCCCTCGCGGTGGCCTGATCCCCCTCTCTCCCCACGGACCGGCTCCGCGCTTCGGCCGCGCCGGTTCGGGACCACACTCGCCTGCCCACCCTCCCGGGACGGCAGGACTCTCGAAAGGAATCACTCATGGTGCACGCCCAGTTCGACCCCACCGCCCGGCAACGGATCGCGATCGTCGCGGTCGAGGCCAAGACCCGCAAGGACCTGTCGTGGCAGCAGATCGCGGACGCGGCCGGTCTGTCGCCGGCCTTCGTCACCGCCGCCGTCCTGGGCCAACACCCCCTCCCGGCCGACGCGGCCGAGGCGGTCGGCGCGCTGCTGGACCTGGACGAGGACGCGGTGCGGCTCCTGCAGACCATTCCGACCCGCGGCTCGCACGTCGGTGGTGTCCCGACGGATCCGACCATCTACCGCTTCCACGAGATGCTCCAGGTCTACGGCACCACGCTGAAGGCGCTGATCCACGAGCAGTTCGGCGACGGCATCATCAGCGCGATCAACTTCAAGCTGGACGTACGCAAGGTCGCCGACCCCGAGGGCGGCGAGCGCGCCGTGATCACCCTGGACGGCAAGTACCTGCCCACCAGGCCCTTCTGACTCGCCCGCCCCGCCCTGCCCCGCCCGACGCGGACCGACGCGGACCGACGCGGACGATCAGTACAGGGTGCCGAGCATGCGCACGTCGAAGGGCTCGAGTTCGTTCGTGCGGCCGCTCAGGATCTTCGCGGCCCATTCGGGGTCGGCCAGCAGGGCGCGACCGACCGCCACGAGGTCGAATTCCTCCCGCTCCAGCCGGTCCAGCAGCCCTTCGATGCCGGTGACCCGGCCCTGGTCGCCCTGGAACGCCTCGGTGAACTCGTTGTCGAGGCCGACCGAGCCGACGCTGATCGTGGCCTTGCCGGAGATCTTCTTTGCCCAGCCCGCGAGGTTGAGGTCGGAGCCCGCGAACTCCGGTTGGGAGAAACGGCGGGTGGAGCAGTGGAAGACGTCGACGCCGGCCGCCGCCAACGGGGTGAGGACGGCCTCGAGTTCCCGCGCCGTTTCGGCGAGCCTGGCCTCGTAGACGCCGAACTTCCACTGGGACATCCGGAAGAGGATCGGGAAGTCCGCGGACACGGCCCGGCGACAGGCGGCCACGACCTCCGCTGCGAAGCGGGTCCGCCGGACCGGGTCGCCGCCGTAGGCGTCGGTGCGCCGGTTCGTGTCGGCCCACAGGAACTGGTCGATGAGGTAGCCGTGCGCTCCGTGCAGTTCGACGCCGTCGAAGCCGAGCCGCTCGGCCGCGCCGGCCGCGGCGGCGAAGGCGGCGACGACGTCGTCGATGTCTGCCCCGGTCATCGCTCGGCCGGATCGCGTGCCGTCCAGGGCGATTCCGGAGGGGCCGACGCGCGGGGCCCGCGGAACCGGCGGGGTGCCGGCGGCGCGCTCCATGCCCATGTGCCACAACTGCGGCACGATCCTCCCGCCGGCGCGGTGGACCGCGTCCACCACCCCGGCCCAACCGGCGAGCGCGTCGTCGCCGTGGAATCGGGGGACGCGGTCGCTGGTCCCCGCCGAGTCGTGGCCGACGTACGTTCCCTGGGTGATGACCAGACCCACCCCGGCCGACGCTCGTCGGGCGTAGTAGGCCGCCACGTCGGGACCGGGCACGCCGCCGGGCGAGAACTCGCGGGTCATCGGTGCCATCGCGATCCGGTTCGGGAGCGCGAGGCCGCCCACGGAGAACGGGCGGACCAATATGTCCCTGGCACGTGCGGCGGAGCTGTCGGATGTCACGTCATTCACTTTCGCGCGGCGGAATCGACGGATCCCCCACGGAAGGACATCCGATGCGTACGTCGTATCGACACAGATACAACGTACACATCACTGTGTACATCGTCTACTCCGAATACGTTGTACACATCCGCCACTTGACGAGGCCGAGAGGCCGCCCGGTCAGTACAGGGTCGGTACGGCGCCGCCCTCGGCCCAGGTCAGGTCGACGCCCGGCAGACCCTTGACCCATCGGCCGCCGAGCTCCGCGAGCGCGGCGGCGTTCGGCGGGTCGGCGCCGAGGCCGATCGCGTAGCGCACTCGCGTTCCGGTCTCGAACGGTCGAGGCCACGCGTGCGCGTCCCCGCAGCCGGCCTCGTGGAGAGCGCCCAAGAGCGCGCGGACCCGACCCCGGAACCGACCCTCGGTGGTCGCGAACTCCTCGCCCCGGAACGGCGATACGGTCAGCACCGCCCACGCCGCGTGCCGGCGGTGCAGCGGAGCCGGCGCGAGCAGGGCGGGCCACGAGTCGGTGCCGTCGGCCGCCGCCGTCAGGATCTCCCACGCGCGGTACAGCTCGTCGGTCAGCAGGTCGCGGCCGCCCGGACCGACCTGTTCGGTGCACGAACGCACCGGGTCGGTCGGCGTCAGGATCGACACCGGCGCGTCGCCGCACGCGGGGACGGCCGGGCCCGCCAGGGCCACCGGCTCGCGCCAGTCCCACGCCGCCCACGTGCCGAAGAAGTGCCGCAGCGGGTCACCGCCGCCCCGGGCGGCCTCGCGCGTCGTCCGCGCCGCGAGCACCGACCAGGCCAGGCCGGGCAGTCCACCGAAGGGGGCCGCGTCGAGACCGCGCGCCCGCGCCCACGCCTTGACCTCCCGGGCCAGGACGGCGAACCGCTCGTGATCCGCGCCGACGAAGGCCCGCACCGCGTCCGCGTCGGTGACCGCGCTCAACGCGATCGCGGTGGCCGGGTCCGGATCGGCGCCCCCTCCGACGGCGTCGGCGGGCGCCGCTCCGACGGTGCCGACCACGATCAGATCCACGTCCAGGTCGCCCACGGAAAAGCGCAGCCCCGGTACCCGCGCACCGACGACGTGTCGCACGCCGGCGGCCTCCGGAAGCGCCGCCGCCACCCGGGCCGCGACCTCCGCGAGGTCCACGGGCGCGGGCAGCGCCGCCACCAAGTCGAGGTCGGCGCCGGGCAGGGCGCAGCCCATGCGACGCGATCCGACCACCGACACGACGCCCTCGGCCAAGGCTCCCGCAACCCGTCCGGCGATCCGGCCCGCCCGGGCGTCCCCGGCGTCCCGGACGTCCAAGGCGTCCCGAGCCGGGTCCGGGACGGCCGGCGCCCGGTCCACGGCCCATGCCGTCGGGACCGCCTCGACCTCGGCGGCGTCCCACGCGTGCGCCTGCGGCTCGGTCAGCCACCGCAGTTCGCCCGTGCCCAGCGCGACCGTGGCACGCGGGCGCATCGGCTCGTCGCCGCGGCGCGAGAGCAGGACCAGTTCGCCGACCCGCGTCGCCATCGGTTCGAGCCGAGCCGCGCACTCGGCCGCCACCCGCTGCGGGTCGCTGCTGCGGCCCAGGGTCAGATGCGGGGTGTAGCCCTCCGCCCGGCCGAGGCAGCGCGGGAAACGCTCCGCCAACGCGCGGCGCAGCAGGGCCCACGGCTGTTCGTCGGCCGCCGCCGGGTCGAGCCAGACGGTGGCGTCCTCGCGGTGTCCGAACGTGTGCACGCCGGCGAGCCTCACCGTGAACGGCGCGATCCTCGCCGCCGCGGCCGCCAGCAGCGGCGCGGCCCGCTCGAAATCGGCCTCCGGTACGAAGCCGAACAGCACGTTCACGTGCGGCGGCCAGCGGTCCACCTGCGGGTCGTGGGCGCGGCGGGCCGCCTGGATCGCCGGCCACAGCCGCCGCGGCGGCAGCCAGGCCACCGCCGTGCGGGCGGTCGGCGCGATGTCGAGCATCTTGGCGGGCGCGCTCGCGCCGACGGCCAGGTCCGCCTGTACCGCGAAGTGGTCCGACGCGTACAGGCCGTCGGGCGTGGGCGTGTCCCCGCGCAGCACCGCCGCCCGCGTCCGCCACCCGTCCGCGCGCAGCAGTACCCGGTCGAGGCGGGACGCCCGGCCCGTGCGCGAGCAGATCGCCGCGAGCGGGTTGACCCGCGGGTCGAACGTGGGCGTGTGGTCGTCGGCGCCGTGCACGTCCGCCCACGCGTCCCGCAGCCCGAGCCTCGCGGCCGGTCCGTCGGGCCCGGCGTCGCCGTCGTTGAAGTCGCCGACCACGACCAGGTCGCCCGGCACACCCGCGAACCCGTCCGCGAGGCTTGCCAGTTCGATCCGACGCCTGCCCGGTCCGTCCTCGGCGTGGTCGCTGGTCAGGTGGGTGACTGCCACCACGAGCGGCTCCGCCGCGGTCGCCACCGTAATCGCGGCCACGGCCTTGTACGGCCCCAGCGCGTGCCGGGCCGCCTCGCGCACCGGCAACCGGCTCAGCAGCAACAGGCCGCTGTCCTGGACATCGCGGCCGTCGGGAACGGTGTCCATCGTGTACGCGGCGCGCACCCACGGCTGGGCCGCGAGCATCGCGAGCAGGTCGGCTTCGACCTCCTGGAGCGCGATGACGTCCGCGTCGGCCTCCTCGAGCGCCGCGAGCAGCAACAGGCGCCGCCGCGCGGTGTCGATCCGGTCGCCGTCGTAGCGATCCCACAGCGTGTTCCAGGTGAGCACCCGGATCCGCCCCGCACCCGGCGCGCCGGCGGGCTCGGCGCCGCTCGCGGGCAGCCAGGCCGCCGCCCGCGGGTCGAACGCGTACGGCTCGCGCGCGGTGAAGTACGGCGCCCGCAACCGGCGCGGACCCCGGGCCCGGCCCACGTCGCAGGTGTCGACGCGATCCACCCGGGCGGCCCGATCCCACACCACCTCGCCGTCCGCCTCGATCAGCAGCACGCGGTGCCACGGGATCTCGCCGCCGGGCACGAACGCCGGCAGCGGGATCCGCTTCGGGCCCTGGCCGCGCCGACTGACGGCCAGCACGAACCGCGCCGGATCGAATCGGGGATCCCACCGCACCCGGTGGTAGATCTCCTCGCTCGTACGCATCAGGCGTCCTCCGCGTCCAGGGCGCCGGCGACGTCGTCGAGTTCGCCGCCCGCGCCGATGTACCAGGTCCGGTGCGCCTGACCGGGGTACGGCGGAGCGAACCGGCGCGCCTGTGCGGCGAGCGCGGCCGGCGGGACCGGGTGCTCACGCTCGGCGTTGCGTCGGGCCAACGCGTCGTCGTCGACCAGCACGACGGCGTGCGTGGTCAGCGCGTCGCGCCGGCGCGCGATCTCCTGTACCGGGGCGCGTTGGTGCTTGTTGAGCGAGGTGGCGTCCCACACCACCGTCCCGCCGCCGGCGAGCGCCGCGTCCAAGCGGTCCAGGCCCTCGCGCAGTACGTCGCCGTTGGCCGTCTGGTCCGCGCGCGACCCGCGCGCGCGGCGCAGATCGTCGAGGCCGATGTACGCGTCCACGCCCGGGAGTTCGCGCGCGAACGTGCTCTTGCCGCTGCCCGAGCGGCCGACCAGGTGGATCAATCGGGGGAACGTCCCCGCCCACCAGCCCCGGGTGGCCTCGGGCGGCATCGGCCAATCCCTGGCGTACGCGTCGCGCATGTGCGCCCAGCAGCGGTCCGCCACGTCCGGGGCCAGGCCGGCGAACGCGTCGCGCGCCCGGGCCCGCAGCGGCGCGAGCGGTGCCTCCTCGGTCAGGCCGGCATCCGTCGCGATCAGCGCCGACCACTCGACCTGCTCGCGCGCGTCGTCGGCTTCGGGGCCGGTACCTCCGACCAGGACCGCGCCGGCCACCGCGTGCAGCACACCGACATCCGCGGCGACCGTCAACCGGGCCAATCCGCCGCGGCGTTCGTCGTCCGGGAACAGTTCGCGCAGGCGCGCCTGCAACCCGACCAGGTCCGCGACGCGACGCGCCTGCGGCATGCCCAGGGCCGGGGCGAGTCGCGGCGCGAGGTCGGCCCGCCGCTCGGCGTGCAGCGCGGCGGCCAGCACGCCGGCCAACCGCGCGTCGCCCGAACGCCCCAGCACGTCCAGGCGCGCGCACACGTCGGAGACCACTTCGGCGGCGGTGGCGGGTACTTCGGGTGTCCCCACCGCGGCGAGCAGGGCCGCCAGGTCGGGGTTCGCGCCCGAACGCACGGCCCACAATGCCGCGTCGGGTCCCACTCCATTGGCGACCACGGCGGCGTGCATCCAGTGCGTGTCGGTCCGGACGTGACCGCGCCGCACCCACTTGGCCACCCGCAGCCCGAACTCCGCGCGCCCGAAGCCCTCGACCGAACGCACGACAAAGCCCTCCTGCCGCGTGGGATCGAGCCGGATCGCGCGCAGCGCACGTTCGTCGAACACGCCCCGCCACAGCACCGGTGGCGACGGAACCCCCAGCCGGCGCAGGAAACGCGTGCTCGCGTCCCAATCCAGACAGTGATCGCCGGCCCAGACGGAGAACCCGTAGAACCAGCTCTCCAACGCGTCGTAGGAGATCGAGTGCCGCGCGTACATGTTCTCTCCGCACACCCGCCACCCCGCCGGGATCCGCGCGCCGATCCGCCCCTGGAGTGCCTTGACCCACGCGCGCGAGGGGTGGTGCGCCGAATCGAGCGACCGCGCGTGCAGTCCGTCCGGGTACAAGGTGGTGTTCTCGCCGTCGAGCTTCTCGGTGACCACGACTTCGCGCCCCCGCAGGCCCGACAGGTCACCGGCGCGGATGTCGTCGGCGCCGGCTCCGGGCGACCAGGGCACGTGCGGCGTACGGGGATAGTGCGTACGCATGTCCCCCTCCCCCGACCCGCCCCGACGTCCCGTCATCGCGCTGCGGGAATCCCTGGTCACTGTAGGAGCAGCCCGGGCGGCGAGCCATCGATTAACGTCCGACGGCTCGCGCCCGAAGCCGGGCGCAACCGCATCGGGGCGGCCGCGCCCGGTGCTTGTTGAGGTAGTCGTCGGCGCCTTCCTCCAGTGCCATGGCGCGCTCGGTCGACTCGCCGACCTGGGTCAGCAGGATGACCGGGATCCACGCGCCGGAGCGCCGGATGCGCCGCAGCACCTCGCGGCCGTCCATCAGCGGCATGAGCACGTCCAGCACGATCAGGTCCGGGGCCGGTTCCCCGGTCCCGGCGGCCGGCGCCGCCGCTCCGTCGTGCACGACCCGCACGTCGAACCCGGAACGCTGCAACAGCGGTTCGAGCTGCGCCGTGATGGCGACATCGTCGTCGGCCAACAGCACCGCGGCCCGCCGGGTCTCGTCCACCGTCACTGTTGCCTCCCCCGTATCCGCGTCGAGAATAGGGGACACGGGGGGCTCGTACAGGGTGTTCCGTCCGGGCGGGCCGATCGGGTCGGCCGGTATGGGCTACCGGGTTCGGCGGCGCCAGGGCCGCCAACCGGGCGAGGAGGGGCGGGCGGCGGAAGCGGGTGCCGGAGGCTCCGCGGGCGCGGAGGACTCCGCGCGGACCCGATCCGGATGCGCGGCCCGCCACCGGGCGACCATCTCCTCGGCGTCGAACGGGCGGAGTCCCAGGACCGGGCCGGGCGGCGGCCTCCGGAGCGCGGAGCCGATCTTCTCGTTGATCTCCGTGACGATCCGCCGGACCTCACGCTCCGACCGGGCCTCCCCCGCCGCGGCCACCGCGTCCTCGGCCTCCTTGCGCAGGGCCAGGGTGGGCGGCAGTACGGCGATGCCCTCGCTCTGCATCTTGCCCCGGACCCACCACAACTCGTCATAGGGCGCGTCGATCGCGGCCAACCGTTTTCCGAACCCGGGAAGATCGTCGAACGCGCCCCGCGCGGCGGCGTCCTCGATCTCTCGGTCCACCCACGAGTCGAACGGGACCTCAGGCGGCTTGCGCTCGGTCACGTACTTCCTCCTCCGTACGACGACTACGGCCTCCCTCCAGGATGCCCCACCCTCCTCGGCCCCGGCCCGTGACCCTGACGCGCGCGGGATCCGGGATCACCGCGCCCGCACCCCCGACCACACGCGCCCAAACCACACGCGCCCGGCGGCCGCGGGTGCGGCCGCCGGGCGCGTGTGGAGGCGCTTGGCGTGTGGGGGCGCTTGGCGCCTGCGAGGGCGCCCCGTCGTCAGGCGAGCAGCTTCTGCTTGGCCCGCTCGTACTCTTCGACGGAGATGTCGCCGTTGCT
The DNA here is from genome assembly GCF_045207785.1 of Embleya sp. NBC_00896. Taxonomy (NCBI): domain Bacteria; kingdom Bacillati; phylum Actinomycetota; class Actinomycetes; order Kitasatosporales; family Streptomycetaceae; genus Embleya; species Embleya sp. NBC_00896. Next base: position 2,067,431 of record NZ_CP108777.1, on the reverse strand, counting down.
CTTGAGCTGCGCGAGCTTGGACAGCTCCTCGACACCGCTGCTGCCCTTGTTGGTGCCGGCGGCGTCGCGAACGTAGGCCTGGAACGCCTCGTCCTGCTGTTTGGCCTGGGCAATGTCACGCCGGCCCATGTCGCTGCCGCGGGCCATGATGTAGACGAACACGCCGAGGAACGGCAGCACGATCACGAAGACCAACCAGCCGGTCTTGCCCCAGCCGCTGAGGCTGTCGTCGCGGAAGATGTCCGTGATGATCCTGAAGAGCAGGAAGAACCACAGGATCCACAGGAACAGCCACATCATGGTGAGGAACGCGTTGAGGAGCGGGTAGTCGTCCATTCGGGTGACTCCTGACGTGAGCGACGGCAATCGTGCGGCGGCGCCACGGGCGCGAACGGCCGCCGCGCACCGCCGATCGGGACCGCCTTTACTCTCGACAGTGGAACGCGGCATCCACCTCGCCGCAACCGCAGGGAGTCCCTCCACGTGCCAACGCGGCGGATCCGAGGCACGGCGAACGCGCCGGACCCGGCTCCGGTGCGGCGGCGGTGGCCGTCGCGTGCCGGGACCGGGTCGGGTGCGGTGTGGCCTCGGCGTCGTACCCGCTCGCCCGGCGCAGCCTTGTGGACGGTGCCTTGTGGACGGTGCAAGAACGACGAAAAGTTTGCCGACCGTGATGGAACGTTCACCGACAACGTCCTCGGGCGGATATTCGGCCGCCTAGATTGGGCGTGACCGTCCAATCCGTCATCCGGAGATGAGAGTCCGTGACCGAGTCCCTCCCCGACGCAGAATCGGCCTTACCCGCGCGGAAGATCAACACGGACGTGCCGCACACGGCCCGCGTGTGGAACTACTGGCTGGGCGGCAAGGACAACTACCCCGTGGACCGCGAGACCGGCGATCGGATCCGCGCGATCCACCCGGGCACCAGCGACTACGCACTCGCCGACCGGCTGTTCCTGGGCCGGGCCGTGCGCCACTTGGCCGGTGAGGTGGGCATCCGGCAGTTCCTCGACATCGGCACGGGGTTGCCGACCGCCGGGAACACCCACGAGATCGCCCAGCAGGTGGCCCCCGAGTCGCGGATCGTCTACGTCGACAACGACCCCCTGGTGCTCGTGCACGCGCGGGCGTTGCTGACCAGCAGCCCGCAGGGAGCCACCCGCTACATCGACGCCGATCTGCGTGACGTCGACGAGATCCTGGCCCGGGCGTCGAAGACGCTGGACTTCACCCGGCCCGTGGCCCTGGTACTGCTGGGCGTGGTCATCTTCGTGAACGACGACGACGAGGCGTACGCGACGGTGCGTCGGCTCGTGGACGCGCTTCCCGCCGGCAGTCACCTCGCGTTGTCCCACACCGTCACCAGCCCGCCGGCACCGCCCGATGTGGACGAGGCCGTCGCGTTCTGGAACGAGCACGGCACGCCCAGGCTCAAGCAGCGCTCGCCCGAGGGGATCGGGCGTTTCTTCGACGGCCTGGAACTGCTCGAACCGGGTGTCGTCTCGTGCTCGCGTTGGCGACCCGAAGGCGACCCGAAGCCGCCCGAGGTCGCCATGTACGGCGCGGTGGGCCGCAAGCCGTAGCCCCGCCGGCCGTAGCCCGGGCTTCCGGGGTCGAAGCCCGGTCGGTCCGATGTGACGGGCCGGGCGCGCGGGTCACGAGAGTCCCGCGCCCAGTGCGACGAAGCCGCAGATCAGCACGAACAGGATGGCCAGCAGCGGCGCGGCGAACCGCAGGTATCGGTTGTAGCCGACCTTGGCCAGCGACACGCCACCCATGACCACCGCGGTGGTCGGCACCCAGAGGTTCATCCATCCCGACGCGGCCTGCCACGCGGTCACCACCAGGGCGCGCGGCACGTCGGCGAAGTCGGCCAACGGCGCGAGGATCGGCATCGCGAGGGTCGCGTGCCCGGACGTCGAGGGGATCAGGAACGCCAGCGGCAGGTTCACCCCGAAGATCAGCATCCCGAACACCGCCGATGAGGAGTCGGAGACGGCACCCTCCATCGAGTGCAGCACCGTGTCGGTGACCAGGGCGTTGTTCATGATGACGGTGACGCCTCTGGCCAGCATGATGATCAGTGCCGGGGAGACGAAGTCGGCCGCGCCTTGGATGATCGTCTCCGACAGCTTCTTCTCGCCGAGCCGGGCCACCACCCCGACGACCACCGCCGCCACGATGAACATGGCCGCCAACTCCGCGAAGGACCAGTCCAGTTCCCACCCGTACGGGGTGGCGTCGGCATCGCCGCTGAGCACCTGCGCCCACGGGATGATCGCGAAGATCATGAACGTGAACGTGAACGTCACCGCACCCAGGACGGTCTTGTGCGTGTCGGTCAGCGGCTCCGGCTCGCTGCCGGCCGCCGCGGCCGCCTGCTCGCGGTCGCCGGGCAGGAACCCCACCAGCGAGCGCGTCGGATCGGTCTTGACCCGGCGCGCGTACCGGATCACGTACAGGATCGTCACGGTGGTCAGCACGACCAGCATCAGCAGCCGCAGCACGATCCCGTCACCCAGCGAGATCGACGCCGCCGACGAGGCGACACCGGTCGCGAACGGGTTGACCGTCGAACACAGCACCCCCACGCCCGCGCCCAGGATGATCGTGCCGGTGGCCACCATCCGGTCGTAGCCCAGCGCGAGCATCAGCGGCACGATCAGCCCGTAGAACCCGAGCGTCTCCTCGGCGAACCCCTCGACCGAGCCGAGGATCGAGAACACCGTCATGATCGCGGCGATGAGCACCGCCCCGCGCGTGCGCAGCCGGTGGGCGAGCCGGGCGATGCCCCGGTCGAGGGCGCCGGTCGCGAACACCACCGTGATGAACGCGCCGATCGCCAGCACGAACAGGAACACCGCCGCGCTGCCGTACAGATCGCCGGCGTTGTCCGGCGCGACCTGACCGGTCTGCGCGTCCCTGATCCCGTACAGGCCGTTGACCGGCGACAGGAACAGGTCGTTGAGCCGCTGGACGAAGTCCTCGGGCGGGTCCGTGTGGTGATAGCTGCCCTGGACCGGCTTGCCGTCCTCGCCGCGCCGGTACTCGCCGGTCGGGATCGCGAAGGCGAGCACCCACACCGCGAGCGTCACGATCGCCAGCACCGTCAGCGCGCTGGGGAACCGGAAGCCGCGTTTGGGCCCGGGGGCGTCGTCCGTGACCTCGGGCGGGGCTTGGTCGGTACTCACGCGGCTCCCTACGGCTGCTGATGACGAGGAGGAGTGGATCGGGTCGCGCGAGGCGCGAGGGGCGAGGCGCGAGGCGCGAGGGACGAGGGGCGAGAGACGAGGCGCGAGGGACGAGGGGCGAGAGACGAGGGGCGAGGCGCGAGGATCGGGCGACAGGCGACAGGCGACAGCCGCCAGGCGCTACGCGCGGCGGAAGCGGTCGGCGTACGCGGCGAAGAACGCGGCCTCGGCCACCACCGCGTCGCGCAGTTCGCTCACCAGCAGCCGTTCGTTGGGCCCGTGCAGGTTGCACATGCTGTCCTGTGCCCCGAACAGCAGGACCTCGGCCTCGGGTTGGGCCGCCGCGAGGCTGTTGACCAACGGGATCGATCCGCCCGCCGCCGCGTGTACCGGATCCGAACCCCACGCGGTACGCAGTGCCTCGTGCGCCGCCTGGTACGCCGCTCCGTCGGTCGCCGCCGCGAACCCGGAGCCGGGCGCCCCGGCCTGGGTCACCGTCAGCGGTACCCCGAACGGCCGTGTGCCTTCCAGGAATTCGATGAGCAGCCGCTGTGCCTCCTCCGGGTCCTGGCCCGGGTGGCAGCGCATGTTGATCTTCGCCCGGGCGGACGGCACGACGGCGGAGGCGGCCCGCTCGACGGACGGCGCGTCCAGCCCGATGACCGTGATCGCCGGCCCCGACCACAGCCGCGAGCCCAGGCTGCCGGAGCCGATCAGCGGCAGGCCGTCGCGGACCCCGGCGAGCCGGCGGAACTCCTCCTCGTTCCAGCCGCCGCCGTGCCATTCCTCGCGCCGCAGACCCGGCACCGCGACGTCGCCGTTCGCGTCGTGCAACCGGGCCAGCCCGTGCATCAGCACCAGAAGCGCGTCGGGTGCCGCGCCGCCGAAGTTGCCGCTGTGCCTGGGCTCGTCGAGCGTGCGCACCTCGGCGATCACCTCGACCACGCCGCGCAGCGCCACCGTCAGCGTGCCGGTGCCCGGACGGATGTTGCCCATGTCCGCGATGACCATCGCGTCGCAGGCGAACTCGTCCGGACGGGTCGGGGGGTAGCCGTCGAAGTCGCTGCCGTACTCCTCCTGTCCCTCGAACACGATCCGGATCCCCACCGGCGGGCGACCCCCGAACGCGCGCAGCGCGCCCAGGTGCACGATCAGGTTCGACTTGTCGTCCGCCACCCCGCGGCCGTGGATCGCGCCGTCGACGTCGGTCGGCTCGAACGGCGGTGTCGTCCACAGCGATTCGTCACCGGCGGGCTGGACGTCGTAGTGGCCGTACAGGAGCACGGTCGGCGCGTCCGGATGCGGAGGCGGGACGTGGCCGGTGATCACCGGCGAGGTGTCCGGCAGACGCAGCGCCGAGACGTCCCGGACGCCGACCTCGCGCAGCAGGTCGACCAGCAGGTCGTGCGCCTCCTGTACGGGCGCCTGCGGATATCCCGGGAACGCGATCGACGGGATACGGGTGAGCCGTCGCAGGTCGTCGCAAAGGTCGTCGAGCATGCTGTCGACCAGGGCCGTCAGCTCGTCCATCGTCGTGCTCCCTCGGCGGCGCCGGATACGGTGCGAGACCGCGTCGTCCGGGGCCCATGCTCACCCGCGGCGGGCGACCCCGATGCGCCGCATCGCCGGGCCTCACCCGGGTGGACGCGCCGAACCGGCGGCCGATCGGGTGAAGGGTCGGGCGGGCGGAGGGCGCGGCACACGCCGGGCCGGCGACGGGCGGGCGCCCGCCCTCGATCACAGGCGCCGCGGCCAGCGTGCGCTCGTAGCGGCGGCGCAGCACGGTGCCCCCGAGCAGGCGCGCGGGCGGCGGGACCGTGGCGAGCACGTGCGCCACCGACGCTCGGTCGGCACCGTCGAACATCCACGGTTGCAGGTACATCAGCACCGAGCGCGGCGCGCTCGCGATCAGCCGCCGCTCGACCGCGAGGTACGGCCGGACCGCGACCCGGGCGAGCACGGGGAACGCGGCGGCCTCCTCGCGCCGCAGGTGCTCGTGGACGAGCGTGTCGAACCGGGCCGCCGCCGCGATCAGGGCGTCGGTGTCCGCGGGGCCGACCAGCGCGGCGGAGACGGCGGCCATGGCCCGGTCCAGGCCGGTGTGGTCGTCGTCGAGGGCATCGTCGACGGACACGCCGGTGCGGCGCCGGAGTTCGGGCCAGAAGATGTCGTCCTCGCTGTGGTGGTGCCAGTCGATCACCGCGCGCAGACGCTCCCACCACGCGGCGGTGCCGGCGAGCCGGGCGGGCGTGGCCGCGACCGAGGGGGCGACCGCGACGAGCCTGCGGGCGTCGCGGCGCATCGCCCGGTGCATCAGACCGAAGGCGTGGAGGTGACCGGGGATCAGTTCCAGGCCGCCTTCGCTCGACACGGTGGAGGGGGCGAGGTGGGCGCTCGGGACGGACGCGGACGGGACGAACGCTGCGGACACTGCGGACGCCGCGGGAAGGACGGACATGGGAGACGGTTCCTCTCTCCGGTGGTGGCGACCCCGTGTGGGGCGCCCTTGTTCATGTCTCAAGCAAACCGCAGACGTTTGAGTGCCTCCATGGCCCATGCTCCAGATTTCATGTCCGATCGTCTACGGATGCGGCTGCGGCGATGCGCGCGGCGACATTTCGCAAACCCGGAGTTGGCAACTCCTGGAAATCACTTCGGTACTACACGTAACATCCGAACGGTTGGAGAAATCGTCCACGACTCGGAGACGAGGCTGCCATGAACACTGCACGCTGTCGGAGGCACTCGTGACACCCCCCGACGCCACAACGGCGTTGCGCGAGGCCATGATCGGTAACGCGGGACCGGAAGCGACCGGGTGGACAGGGGTGTTCGGCCTGCCGCCCGCGCCCAGGAAGGGCGCGAAAGTACTCATCCTCGGGGCCGGTATCGCCGGACTGACGACGGCTTACGAGTTGAGCAAACGCGGCTACGACTGCACTGTCCTGGAAGCGCAGGATCGCGTCGGCGGACGCAACCGCACCGCCCGCAACGGTGACGTCCTCACGGAGCTGGACGAGACCGGGGACGTATACGAGACGCACCGGTGCGACTTCGACCGCGGCCTCTACCTCAACCTGGGTCCGGGGCGCATCCCCTACCACCACCGCCGGGTGTTGAAGTACTGCCGCGACTTCGAGGTGGCCCTGGAGCCGTACGTCATGGAGACCACGGCCAACCTGGTCAGCCTCTCCAACGGTAGGTCGCTGCGCTGGCGCAATCGCCGGGTGGCCAACGACACCCGCGGCCACCTCGCCGCGCGGATCGCCGGGACGCTGACCGAACAGGACGCGTTCTCCGGGAAGTTGTTCGATCTGCTGCGCGCCTTCGGCGCACTGGACGAGGACGGCGTATATCGCGGGTCCACCCGGTCCGGATACTCCGAGGACCTGGACGTCCACGACTTCCCGCGGCCCGCGCCGCCGCTGGGCTTCGAGGAGCTGGTGGAATCGGAGTTCTGGAAGCAGCACTTCTACCAGCCGGCCGACTATCTGTGGCAGGCCTCGATGTTCCAACCCGTCGGCGGCATGGACCGGATCGTCGACGCGTTCCGGAAGCGGATCGAGACGGAGTTCGGCGACGAGGTGTTGGAGCTCGAAGCCGAGGTCGTCGGGATCGAGATCCTCGAGGAGGGCGGCGTCGCGGTCGAGTACCGGCGCGAAGGCGTCCCGAACAGGGCGATCGCCGACTACGTCGTGAGCAGCATCCCGCTGCCGGTGCTCCGCAAGATCGTCCGGAGCAACTTCTCGGCCGAATTCGAGAACGCGATCAAGGTCGTGCCCTACGCGAGCACGTGCAAGGTGGGTTGGCAGGCCAACGAGAGGTTCTGGGAGGACGAGCCGGACAAGATCTACGGCGGGATCAGCTGGACCGACCACAACATCACCCAGATGTGGTACCCCTCCAACGACTACTTCTCGGGCAAGGGCACCCTGACCGGCGCGTACAACTTCGACGAGGACGCCGTCAAGCTCGGCGCACTCCACCCCGACGGCCGCCTGGGCGAGGCCCGTGCGGGCGCGATCCGACTGCACCGCCAATTCGAGCGGGAGGACGTCGTCCCCACCGACAAGGGCGTGTCGATCGCGTGGCACCGGGTGCCGTACCAGCTCGGCGGCTGGGCCGCGTGGGACCCGAGGAAGCCCGATCACCGGGTGGCCTACAAGCAGTTGCTCCAGCCCGAGGGTCAGGGCCGCTTCTTCGTCACGGGTGACCAGGCGTCCCCGCTTCCGGGTTGGCAGGAGGGCGCGATGATGTCGGCCCACTATGTGATGGGCCAGATCCTCGGCGCCATCCCGCTCACCGTCACCGAGGACGTCCGGGTCCCGGACTCCGCCGCCCTCACCCAGGGCACCACCTGAGCCCACCGGCGACCCGCGTCGGGGACGGCCCACCCGCCGTCCCCGACGCGGCGCTGCCCTCGATACGAAGAACAGGCACGAAGAACGGGCACTACGAACGAGCACGAAGAACAGGCACGAAGAAACGCCCCGAACGCACACCCACCCGCCCCGCAAACCCGGAGCGGGTGACACGCACGACGCCGTCGTCAGTCCTCCCGGCGGCGGGTGGGGGTGTCGGGGGGTTGCGGGGTGGGGTGGGTCCAGGTGTGGGGAGCGTGAGGGGTGCTCGGGTGGCGGGTGCGGTAGCGCCTGTACGCGAGGGTTGCCGCCACGAGCAGGGTTGCCACCGAGACACACACCGCCGCCAGGAGGATCGCCGGGGCGGCCGTGAGGATCGCGGCGGCGGTCAGTCCGACGGATGCCCCCACCAACAGCAGCGGCGACCATTTCACCGCCCCGGGACCGATGCGCCGACCGATGCGCCGGTAACGCGGGATCGGGGTCGGGGGCGCGGCCGAACCGTCGAACACCCGCACCAGTTCGGTCAGCAGTACATCCTGCGCGAGTGACGCCTCCAAATGCGCCAGTATTCGACGTTCACGGCCCGAAAGCGAAGACCCGTCCACTACAGCCACCTCCACCCCCGGAGTCGCGCAGGGGGCCGGCGACCGGACACGCCGGGCGGGGCCGTCGGGCGGACCGCCCACGAGCAGGGGCCGACCGGCCACCCGGTCAGTCATCGATTCGAATCACTCACAACCGGCGAATGCCGATGACTCCCCTCAGGGCCAGGCCCAGGGCCATCAGACACGCCACCGCGCCGACGATCACGTTGCTGGTGATCGTGCGGGTGGTGTCGACGGCTCCGGTCACGGCCCATGGTGCCACGATCGTCCAGACGCCGATGCAGAATGCGGCCCAACTCATCGCGTGGGTACGCTCGTACGGGTTGCCGAAGACTCCCATCAGCAGCGCGAGCGCCACGCCCGTGATGAGGTTGGACGTCGCCAGGGCGGTCAGGTCGCTGAACCCGACGATCCACGGGGACGCCGCCAGATAGACACCGCACAGCACGCCCAGCGCTTCCGCCGCCTGCCCCACCACACCGGTGGTCGCCCGTTCGGAGCGGGCGTGCATTTCCATGATGTCCGGGTGCTGTTCGATCGGAGACGATGTCGACGTCGACACGTCCACCACCCTCTTTCCGAGGAATCGCGGTCCCCTAGTTGATAGCCCTCACACTTGGGAATAACCCGCTCAAACACTAATATTTACCGCATATTTCACACTCGGGGCCGACCGCGGTCACCAGGGTCGAAACGACACCGACGGACGGAGCCGCTCCGGCAGCCACTGGCCGACCGGTGCGCGGATCGACCCGAGCGGACGGCGGGAGCACCGACCCGGTGAGGGTGGTCATTGGTAGGCGTGGACGACGGCGTGGCCCTTGCCGCGGGCGATGAGCCAACGGTTGACGGGGACGGTGACCACGAAGGCGACCGCGAACGCGAAGGCCAGGGCGCCCCAGAAGAGCAGGTCGCCCAGTCCCGCGTGCATGGCGCCGGGGACGAGCATCATGACGCCGTTGTCGAGGATCTCCATGACGGTGATGGAGATGGTGTCGGCGGCCAGTGCGACCTTGAGCGCCTGACGCAGGTCCACGCCGGCCTTCAGCACCCCGCGCATGGTGAGGGCGTAGCCGAAGACGAACGCCAGGACGACGGCCAGCACGATGGTGGCCGGGTTCGACCAGCCGAGCGCGGTGCCGATGACCATGCCGAGGACCTCGCCGATCGCGCAGCCGGTCAGGCAGTGCAGGGTCGCCATCGCCGCCATCTTCCACGAGGCCGCGCCGTCGGGCGGGTGGGGCTCGGCGTGGTGCTCGTGGTGCTCGTGCTCCCCGTGCCCGGCGTGCTCGTCGTGCTCGTCGTGCTCGTGCCCGGACCGGTGGTCGTGGTGTGACTCCATGGAGCTCTCCCCGTGAAGGCAGCGCGCAGCGCCTGCGCCGAGCCGTGACTATACGGGTATGGGGTATCAGGCGCCACAAGATCGATCATCGGGAACCGATCCCGACGCCCGGGTCAGCGCACCGTGACGTCGTACACGAAGACGGGCGCCGAGGTCGATCTCGCTGCGGACGATCGTCCACGGATCGTTCATCAGCGGCCCCGCGCCGGGGTTCACGGCCGGGCTCCACTGGCCGGGCCGCTGCGCGGACCGCGTCCGTGCGTCCGTGCGTCCAAGCGCGGACGGACGAGCGGGACGCGGCAGTGCTCGGGCCGCGTCCCGCCCCGCTGTACCCGGCGCAGCCGCGCCGGTGGCGCCGGTCGGCGACTACATGACGAACAGGTCGTACTTGTTGTTGCCCCGGTCCACGCACTTGAACGTGGAGAAACCTTCCCGCTGGTACTGCTGGCCCGCGTCCACGCATCGGGAGTTGGACGTGTAATAGCCCACATACAGCCAACTGGCCGCCTGGGCGGAGGTGGTGGTGACCGCGGTCAACGCCAGGATGGTGGTTCCCATGGTCAGGAGTGCAGAACGCATGCGCATTCGAATCTTCCTTCCGTTAGGTGGAACAGGATGGAAGGTAGTAGCGCGCTTCGACCATGGACAAGACCTCTGCGGTAAGAAAATTCGGACAAGCGGATGGCTGAAAATGGTGCCACCGAGGATTGGATTCGTTGTGATGCGATTTCGTGGATCCCGCCCGAATTCATGTATCCGGTTGCCAAATGGTGCCGTGCGGATCAACCCTCCGAACAGGTTGGATTGCGTAAACGGCCCGGCCCGGGGCACGTGCCGCTCGCGGACCGAGTCGGGTGGTCACCGCCGGCCGACCCGGCCGCGTTCCGGCACCACGATCGGGATGACGCGGCGGGTTCGGGCCTGGTGGGCGTGGTAGGCGGGGGCCGGGGTCTTCCTCGGCCGGGTCCGTTCCTCGCCTATGACGATGTACGCGCGGACGGCGAATGGCTCCGCGAGAATCCGCACGCGCGCCTCCGGGTGCGCCGCCACGCCGAGATAGCAGGCGGGATGCGTGTGCGGGACGACGGAGCCGGCCGCGGCCGGAATGTTGCGGCCGTCGTCCCCGCCGAAATACAGCCCGGCCGGTGGACTTTCCGGACCTGCCTACGGCCCGATAGATGAGCACCGGATTGATCTCGTCGCCTTCTCTGTATCCGCTCTCCCATTGGGGGGCGACAAAGCGGCGAACATGTTCCGCAACCGAAAGGTCGGGGCCGTCCGGTACTTTTTCCGGAGGGGAATTCGACACTTCCCGGTCGCCTTTACGAGATTCCGGCTCCCGGCCGGGGACCGACGGTGGGCCTACGGCACGCCCTTGAGGGCCAGCAGCAGTTCGCGTGCGGTCAGGGCGGCCTGGAGTTGGAGGGTGACCTCGGGGTCGAGCGGGTTCGCGCCCAGGAGTTCGCGGATCTGGCCGATTCGGTAGCCCACCGAATTGCGGTGCAGGTGCAGCAGTTCGGCCACCGCGGCGCGGCTGCCGTTGGTCGCGAGCCACGCGCTGAGCGTGGCCACCCATTCCTCCCGCTCCAGGATCGGCCCCAGGTGCTGGTCCACGAAGGCCTGGAGCCGGGCCGGCGGCACCCCGAACAGCAACTGCGCCAGGCCGAGCGACGAGAACATCAACTGCACCTCGCCGGGCCGCCGACGCAGCAGCCCGAGCACCGTCTCCGCGTCGTGGAACGAGCGCGCGGTCCCGCGCGGGTCGCTGACCGTGGGCCCCGCGGCGGCCAGCACCGGGACGTCACCGACCATGCCCTGCAAGCGGATTCGGATCCGGCTGATCTCCCGCTCGACATCGCCCGAGAGCACCGCGAGACCCAGTTCGCCCTCCTGGCGCACCGGCATCTCCAACCACGACAGCGCGGTGGTCCAGGTGCGCTGGTTGGGTCCGTCGTACGCGAACACCACGGCGGAGTGCGGCCGATCGAGATGCAGGCCGAAGCGCGCCGCGGTACGGGTCACGTCGCCGAGGTTGCGCAGCGCGCCGTAACGCAGCTCGTCGATCAGCCGCCCGGCCGTCTCGGCGGTCGCGGTGGCCACCGCGTCGCGGCGGATCGCCTCGATCGCCACCGCCGTGACCGCGGCGCGCAGCAGCGGTTCGTCGTCCGCGGCGCCGTCCGGTTCGCCCAACAGCAGGAGTCCGACCCGGCGTTGGGCCACCCGCACCGCCAGCGCCGAGGCCCGCCAGCCCTCGTCGCAGGTGACCTCGACGACCTTGTCGTCGACGAAGACGCGGGCGACGCCGACCGGCGTCATCGACTCGGTGCCGTTGTCGGTCGCGGCGAGCACTCCGCCGTGCACGCCCACAAGTCGGGCGGTGCGGCCGGTGCGCGCGGCCAGGGCGCGCAGGATCGCGAGCCAGCCGTCGCCGGAGAGGGCGAGGACGTTCAGCTCACGCTCGAACGCCTCGGCCCGATCCGACATGGTGTGCCGGGTTTCCGTCGCATCTGCCTTATCGATCATGGAATTCCGCACCTTATCCGGTCGCTGATGCACGGAATAGATACTTCGGTTGGTCACTTCCCGTTACGTCCCTCGTGGGGCAAGATGCGCGCATGCGAGCCTTCGACCTCGCGGCGACCGCAAAGGCCGCCGCCCAGGCGGCGGTGGACGCCGCCGCCCCAGACCTGGTTGCACTCAGTCACCGACTTCACGCTCACCCCGAACTCGGCTTCGCCGAGGAACGGGCCTGCGGTTGGCTCGGCGACCAACTGACCGAGAACGGCTTCACCGTCACCTCCGGTGTCTGTGACCTTCCGACCGCCTTCACCGCCGAACGCGGCAGCGGACCGCTCGTGCTCGGCATCTGCGCCGAGTACGACGCCCTGCCGGGCATCGGGCACGCGTGCGGGCACAACGTCATCGCGTCGGCGGCGATGACAGCGGCGCTCGCGCTCGGCGCGATAGCCGACGACCTCGGCGTGACCGTGCGTGTCCTGGGCACTCCGGCCGAGGAGAACGGCGGCGGCAAGGTGCTCATGCTGGAGCGCGGCGCGTTCGACGGCGTGCACGCGGCGATGATGGTGCACCCGTCCCCGCGCGAGCGCCTGGACCCGACCTGCCTGGCTCGCGCGCAACTGCACGTCGAGTACGACGGCCGGGCCGCGCACGCCTCCGCCTGCCCCGAGGACGGCGTCAACGCCGCCGACGCGCTGACCGTCGCCCAGGTGGCGATCGGGCTGCTGCGCCAGCACATGACACCGGATCAGCGGGTGCACGGGATCACCACGGTCGGCGGGCAGGTACCGAACGTGATCCCCGAGCACACCGAGGCGGGCTACTACGTGCGGGCCGCGACGCTGGCCGGGCTGACCGACCTGGAGGCGCGCGTGCGCGAGTGCTTCGAGGCGGGCGCGGTGGCCACCCGGTCGCGGTTGAGCATCTCCTCGACCTCGCCCGCGTACTCGGAGTTCCGACACGATGGCGACCTCCTGGCCGCGTACGAGCGCAACGCGCTGACGGTGGGACGGGAGTTCCCGCCGGTGACCCCGGCGGACGACCGGCAGGCCGGGTCCACGGACATGGCGAACGTGTCCCTGGCGATCCCGTCCATCCAGCCGCTGGTCTCGATCGAATCGGGCACGGCCGGGTTGCATCAGGCGGAGTTCGCCGCGTACGCGGTCCGGCCGGCCGCGGACCGGGCGCTGCTCGAAGGCGGTCTGGCGATGGCCTGGACGTGCGTGGACGCCGCGCTGGACGAGGGCCTGCGCGGACGCCTGCTCGCGGGGTCGGCGGCCCAAGACTGATCCGCCGACGGGCTCCGGGGCGATCGCCCCGGAGCCCGTGTACTCGCCCGTGGGCTCGCCCATCATCCGCGCGCGCCGAACCACGCCGACTCACGCGTCGGCGACGGTCACCGGCAGGGCCGCCAGATATGCCTCGGCGTTGCGGCGGGTCTCGGCCACGCTGTCGCCGCCGAACTTCTCCAGGACCGCGTCCGCGAGCACCAACGCGACCATCGCCTCGGCGACCACGCCGGTCGCGGGCACCGAACACACGTCGCTGCGCTGCGCGATGGCCTTGGCCGGGTCGCCGGTGCGGACGTCGAAGGTGGCCAGCGGGCGCGACAGCGTGGAGATCGGCTTCATCGCGGCCCGCACCCGCAGCAGCTCGCCGGAAGTCATCCCGCCCTCGATGCCGCCCGCGCGCCCGGTGACCCGGCGCACCCGGGCGGGTCCGGGCCGGCCCGGGGAGACCGGCGTGATCTCGTCGTGCGCGACCGAGCCGCGCCGGGTCGCGCTGGTGAAGCCGTCGCCGACCTCGACCCCCTTGATCGCCTGAATGCCCATCAGGGCCGCGGCCAGCCGGGCGTCCAGGCGCCGGTCCCAGTGCACGTAGCTGCCGATGCCGGGCGGCAGTCCGTAGACGACGACCTCGACCACGCCGCCCAGCGTGTCGGCCTCCTTCTGGGCGGCCTCGATCTCCGCGTTCATCGCGGCGGCGGTGTCCGGGTCGATACAGCGCACCGGGTCGGCGTCGATCGCGTCCGCGCTGCCGGGCTCGGGCACGAGGGCGTCGGGCAGGGCGATCGCGCCGATCCGCACGACGTGGCTGAGGATCTCCACGCCCAGCGTCTGGCGCAGGAACGCGCGCGCGACCTCACCGATCGCCACCCGGGCGGCGGTCTCGCGGGCGCTGGCTCGCTCCAGCACCGGGCGGATGTCGTCGAAGCCGTACTTCTGCATGCCCGCGAGGTCGGCGTGGCCGGGTCTGGGGCGGGTCAGCGCCGCGGCGCGTCCGCGGTCCGCGAGTCGCCCCGGCTCGTCATAGCGCCGGCCGTCGGCGTCGGCGGGATCGGGCGCCATCACGTCGGCCCACTTCGCCCATTCGGTGTTGGCCACCCGCAGCGCGACCGGGCCGCCGAGGGTCAGGCCGTGCCGGACCCCGCCGTTGAACTCGACCTCGTCGCGCTCGAAGCGCATCCGCGCGCCCCGACCGTTGCCCAGGCGCCGCCGGGCGAGCGCCGCGGCCAGGTCGGCGGAGGAGATCTCCACTCCGGCGGGCAGGCCCTCCAGGACGGCGGTGAGCGCGGGGCCGTGCGACTCTCCGGCGGTCAGCCAGCGCAACATGTGTGTCCTTCTTTCAGACGTACGTCGTTCGGTCGGTCGGGAGACATTCGGTCGGTCGGGAGACGTTCAGTCGGGAGACGTTCGGTCGGGTCCGGAGACGAGCAGGGAACGGACGGGGGCGAATGAACGCGAACAGCGGCGAACCGGATCGGGCGAGCGGCGGGATCAGGTGACCAACAAGGCGACGCCCACCCCCGTCCCCACCACGACCACCACCGCGCGCAGCACGGGCGCGGGCACGCGGCGGCCGAGCACGGCGCCGAGCCCGCCGCCCGCCACGGACCCCAGGGCGAGCAGCGCCACGGGCGGCCAGGCCACGTCGGCGGTGAGCGTGAACAGCACCGCCGCGACCAGATTGACCAGGGCCTGGAGCAGGTTCTTCAGGCCGTTGAGCAGATTCAGGTCCTCGTCCAGGGCGGTCGCGAGCAGGGCGAGCAGCAGGACGCCCTGCGCGGCGCCGAAGTAGCCGCCGTACACGCTCACCGTGAACACCGCCGTGAGCAGGACCGGGCCGATCCGCACCGGGTGCGGCCCCGTGCGCCGCGCGCGCATCCGGCGCGACAGCCACGGCTGGATCGCCATCAGCAGCGCGGCGAGCAGCACCAGGGCCGGTACCACCGCGCGAAAGGCGCCCGGCGGCAGGCCGAGCAGGAGCAGCCCGCCGGCCGTCCCGCCGAGCACGGCGGCGATCGACAGGGGCAACAACCGCGCGGACTGCGCGGCCAATTCGCGCCGATATCCGAGCGCGCCGCCGATCGAACCGGGGGTGAGCCCGACCGTGTTGGAGACGTTCGCCACCACCGGTGGGTAGCCGAGCGCGAGCAGCACGGGGAAGGTCAACAGCGAGCCGGACCCCACGATGGTGTTGACGGTGCCCGCGCCGAGGCCCGCGACGAGCACGAGCAGGGCCTCGGCGGGGGTCACGACGTGCCGCCGGGCAGGAGCACGACCTTGCCGAACGCGTCGCCGCTCTCCAACCGGCGGTGCGCGCGGGCGGCATCGGCGAGCGGGTACGCCGTGTCCACCACGGGAGCCAGGCCATGGGCGAGGCAGAAGGCGACCATGGCCGAGAAGTCGGCGTGCCCGCACGAGCCGGCGCCGAGCAGGGTGACCCCGCTGTGGAAGGCGTGCGGGAGGTCGAAGGTCGCCTCGGTGCCGGTGGTGTCCCCGCAGAAGACCAGGCGGCCGCGCGGGCGCAGCGCGTGCAGCGACGCCTGGAACAGTGCCGGGCCGACGTGGTCGAGCACCAGGTCGACGCCGAGCCCGTCGGTCGCCGCCCGGGCCTGCTCGGCCAGGTCCGAGGTGCGGTGGTCGATCAGCACGTCGGCGCCGAGGTCGGCCATCCGGTCCAGCTTGGCCCGGGAACCGGAGGTGACCACCACGCGCGCGCCGAGTGCCTGGGCGAGTTGCACGGCGGCGATGCTCACCCCGCTGCCGGCGCCGTGGACCAGGAGTGTCTCGCCGGGTCGGAGGCCGCCGCGCACGACCAGGCCCTGCCAGGCCATCCCGTAGGCGGTGGGCAGGCTCGCGGCGGCCACGTGGCCGACGTGCGCCGGGACCCGGTGGGTACGCGCGGCCGGCGCGACCACGAACTCGGCGTAGCCGCCGGGCCGATTGCCGCCGACCACGCGCAGCGCCGCGCACCACGCGTCGTCGCCGACCCGACACGCCGTGCAACGCCCGCAGTGCAGCGCGGGATTGACCAACACCCGGTCGCCCACCCGGCGTTCGTGCACCCCGCCGCCGACCGCCACGATGTCGCCCGCGATGTCCATGCCGGGCACGTGCGGGAGGGTGAAGCCGGGCAGCAGCCCGGGGCCGCGGCGCTGCAACAGGTCGAGCCGATTGACCGCGGCGGCGCGTACCGCGACCAGCACCTCCCCGGGGCCGGGTTCGGGGTCGGGCAGCTCGACCGCCCGCAGGATCTCGGGGCCGCCGTGGCCCTGGTGCCGGACGGCCCTCACACGATCCCCCGAACGAACGGCGCGCCGAGCGCGGCCGGTTGGCGGTGTGTCCTGGCCAGGAACATCATCGCGAGCAGCGCCAACAGGTAGGGCGCCGCGATCAGCAACTGCGAGTTCAGGTGCACCCCCAGCGCGGGCAGCGCGAGCCGCATCGCGTCGGCGGCGCCGAACACGAGGCAGCCGGCCATGGTGCCGCGCAGTGTCCAGCCACCGAAGATCACGGCGGCGATCACCACGAAGCCGCGGCCCGCGGTCATGTTCTGGTTGAACGCGCCCACTTCGCCGACCGCGAGGTAGGCGCCGCCGAGCCCGGCGAGCACACCGCACAGCAGCACGCTCTGCCGGCGCCGCCGGCGCACGTCGATCCCGGTGACGTCGGCCGACTGGGGGTTCTCCCCGGCGGCGCGCAGTTCCAGGCCGAAGCGGCTGCGGTGCACCAGCCACCAGACCAGCGGGATCACGCCGAGCAGCAGGTAGGCGGGCCAGCGGTGGGAGAACAGCACCGGGCCCAGCAGCGGCAGGTCGGACAGGACGGGGAGGTTCAGCGCGTCCACCTGATGCCCGGTCAGGTCGACCGAGTCCAGGAGGAAGCTGGTGAGCCCGAGCACAAGCGCGTTCAGGGCGAGTCCGACGACGTAGGTGTTGACGGACAGGCGGTGGCTGAACTCGGCGTGGACGTACCCGATCACGAGTCCGGCGAGCATGCCGAAGACCAGCCCGAAGGAGGCCGATCCGGAGATCGAGGCGCCCCAGACGGCGTTGAACGCGCCGCCGAGCATCATCGCCTCGACCGAGATGTTGATGGTTCCGGCCCGTTCGGCGATGTACTCGCCGCAGGCCGCGAAGGCCAGTGGCACGGTGAGCCGGACCGAACTGGCGAGGACCATGGCAAGGTCGTCGATCATGTCAACCTCCTGGTCTCAGGCCGCGCCGACGGTGCGACGGCGCCGCATCTCGGCGTAGGCGGCGGGGAACACCGTGGCCAGCACCATCAGCGCGGTGACGACGGCGACGATGTAGCGCGGCACTCCGGTCGCGGAGAGGAAGCCGCCGCCCGCGCGCAGGGCGCCGAAGAACAGCGCGACGGGCACGGCGAGCAGCGGTTTGTCGCGGGCGACCAGTGCGACGAGCAGGCCGTCGAAGCCGACGTTGTCGGCGAAGCCGTCCTGCATGCGGTGTCCGCTGCCGGTGAGCATGACGCCGCCGGCGAGCCCGGCGAACGCGCCGGAGGCCAGCAGCGCGCCGCCGCCGATCAGCACGGCGCCGACGCCGGCCCGGTGCGCGGCCTTGGGGTTGAGCCCGAGCATGCGCACCCGGAAACCGAGCCGGCTGCGCACCAGGACGAGCGAGGTGGCGAGGGTCAGCGCCAGGGCGACGAAGATGCCCGCGCCGAGGTTGAAGTTCGGGTACTCGCCGATCCGGGGCAGCCACACCGCTTCGCGCAGCATGTCCGTCTGCGAGGTGGTGACCTGGCCGGCCACGGCCTTCTCGCGCAGCAGCGAGGGCGAGTTGACCGCGTACGAGACGGCCTGGTTCGCGACGAAGATCAGCAGCAGTGTGCTGATCACCACCGCCACCCCGCGCCAGTAGAAGAGCACGGCCGCGACACCGGCCCACAGCGCGCCGCCGACGGCCGCGCCGAGCAGGGCCAGGATCAGTACGAGCGGGCCGGGGCCGGGGGTGAACAGCGCGATCGCGGCGCCGACCGCGCCGCCGACCAGGAGTTGGCCCTCCTGGCCGATGTTGAAGATCCCGGCCCGGGCGGCGATCACCGAGCCGATCGCGACCAGGAGCAGCGGCGCGGCCTGGTCGATGCTCTGGCCAAGGGCCGCACCGTCGCGCAGGCTGCCGTCGTACATCGCGCCCGCGGCGTCCCACGGGGAACGGCCGACGAGCGCGACGAGCAGGCCTGCGAGGACGAGCGCGGTGGACAGGGACACGACGTACAGGAGTGGTGTGCCCAGGTCGGTGAGCGGGGATCGACGGCGCGCGGCGGCCGGCGGCTCGTCCAGGGCCGGCGCCGGTTCGGGGATCAGGGTCTGCGTCATGCCGCCTGCCCTCCCATCATCAGGCCGAGTCGCTCGGTGTCGACGTCGGCGCGGTCCATCTCGCCGACGACGGCGCCGCGGTGGATGACCGCGACGCGGTGCGAGAGGGTGAGGATCTCGCCCAGTTCGGTGGACAGCAGCAGGACCGCGATGCCGGCGCGGGCCGCGGCGTGCAGCCGCTCGGTCATGTATTCGATCGCGCCGATGTCCAGGCCGCGGGTGGGCTGAGCGGCGACCAACACCCTTGGCTGAGCCGCGAGTTCGCGGGCGAGCACGACCTTTTGCTGGTTGCCGCCGGACAGTTGCCGCATCGGGGTGTCCGGCGAGGGTGTGGCGATTTCGAATTCCTCGATCAACCGCCGGGCCCGCTCGGCCATTCGTCGCCTGCTGAGCAGTCCTCGGGTGGTGACCGAGGACAGGTCGGCCAGGAGCAGGTTCTCCGCGACGGTCATGTCCAGGACGCAACCCGACACGTGCCGATCCTCGGGCACGATGCCGACCCCGGCCGCGTGCATCGCGCCGGCCCGACCGGCGACCACGGCCCGGCCGCACACCTCCACCCGGCCCGCGCTGAGCGGGAGCAGGCTGGAGAGCAGATCGCCGAGCGCGGCCTGGCCGTTGCCCTCGACGCCCGCGATGCCCAGGATCTCCCCGGCGCGGACCTCCAGGGTGAGTCCGCGCAGGAGCGGGCGGCGGTCCGCGGCGACCGCGTGCGCGTCGCTGATCCGCAGCCGCACCTCGCCGGCCGGCGGCCGCGGGTCCGGTGCGGGCGCCGCGGCCGGCTCGCGCACGTCGAGGAGCGCGCTCCCGCCGCTCGGTTCGCCCGTGCCGGGTTCGATCAGCGCGTCCATCGCACCCACCGCCGCGGCGGCGGTCCACTTGGACAGTTCGCGCCCGACCATCTCCCGGGCGAGCGAGCGCACGTCGGTGTCGGCGGTGGCCCGGCGGGCCACCACGCGACCCTGTCGCATGATCGTCACCCGGTCCGTGGCGTGCACGATCTCGTCCAGCTTGTGGCTGATCAGAATCACCGCCTTGCCCTCGTCGGCGACCACGCGGCGCAGCACGGTGAACAGTTCGCGCGATTCCTCCAGGGTCAGCACCGACGTCGGCTCGTCGAGGATCAGCACCCGGGGGTCGCGGCGCAGACACTTGACGATCTCGACCCGCTGGCGCTGGCCGGTGGACAGGTCCTCGACGCACGCGTCGGGGTCCACGTCCAGGCCGTAGCGTTCGCCGACCTCGCGCACGAGCGCTCGGGCCCGGTCGCGGTCGACCCGGCCCCGGTCGCCGAGCACGACGTTCTCCCACACGCTCAGCCGGTCCACCAGGCTGAAGTGCTGGTGCACCATCGAGATGCCGTGCGCCGCCGCGGCCAACGGGTCGGCGATGGTGGTGGGTTCGCCGCGTAGCAGGATCCGCCCGGTGTCGGGGACGACCAGGCCGAGCAGGATCTTCATCAGGGTGCTCTTGCCCGCGCCGTTCTCGCCGAGCAGGCCGTGGATCTCCCCGGCGTGCACGCGCAGCGAGACGTCCTGGCACGCACGCACCGCGCCGAAGCGCTTGCCGATGCCGAGCAGTTGCACGACGGGCACCGCGACGACGGACGGCGAGGCGGGGTGGCCGGCGGCCGGTTCGCGCTCGGGCGCCGGTTCGCGCTCGGGTGCGGGGTCGGGTGCGGGTGCGGGTGCGGGGTCGCGCTCGGGTGCGGGTGCGGGGTCGGGTGCGGTCACGGCGGCGACGTCACTTGCCTGTGGCGACGGCCTCATCGACCTTCACCTTTCCGCTGCCGATGTCCTGGATGAGCGCGGTGAGCAGCTGCTCCTGGTTGCCCGTGGGCTTGCAGAGCTTGACGGTGGGCACCGGGTCCTTGCCCAGGTGCCACTCGCGGGCCACGCCCATCCGCAGCGTGCCCTTCTTGAAGTCCTCCAGGGCGGCGGCGAAGTACGCGCCGGGGCTGAAGATCACCGACACCGCGTACTGCGTGCCGGGCGTCGAGCAGCGGTCGGTGCCGGGGGTGAGCGCCGGGACGCCCTTCTCGTTGGCGAGTTCGGTGACCACCTCGGTGGCGCCGCCGAGGTAGGGGTAGATCACCTTGACGCCCTGGCTGATCTGCGCCTGGGCGGCCTCCTTGGCCTTGCCGGAGTCGTTGAAGTCGCCGGTGTAGGTCTGCACGAACTCGGCGTCCGGGACGACCTTCCTGATGCCCGCCGCGAAGGCCTTGGCCACGTCGCGCGCGAACTGGAGGTCGGGGCCGGTGATGAAGCCGGCCTTCTTGCCGCCGTTCTCCTTGAGGATCAGTCCGGCGGCGTAACCGGCCACGTACAGCGACTCGTTGATGTAGTCGAGGGACTGGGTGAACTCGGCGGTCTGGTTCACGCCCTGGCCGCCGCTGATGTACCAGGCGGTGCCCTTGCACTGCGGTTCCTTGGCGGCGCTGAGCGCGTCCTTGAGCTCGCTGGCGCCGATCGCGATCATGTCGACCTTCTGCCGACACAGGTTGCGGGCCTGCTGGACCGCGTTGGCCGGGTTGATCTTGTCGACGACGACGAGTTTCCAACCATTGGCGTTCGCGTAGCTGTTCGCCTCGTCCACGAAGCTCTGGTAGTAGCCCTTGTCCTTGGTGTCGCCGGGGCTCATCACCCCGATGACGACCTTCTTGTCCTGGTTGACGTCGGGTTCGTTGGCGGGGAGCGTACCGGCGCCGGGCGCACCGGCCGAGGCGGGTGCCGCGGCGGAACTCGAAGAGGAGGAGGAGCCACCGCCACAGGCGGTGACGAGCAGTCCCGGTATGATGACCGAGGCCACGATGACTCGAACCATGTTCTTCATCGGAAGGTCTCCAGACGAATCAGGGCGCTTTGGTTCGACACGGACCGACGGGTACGCGGCGATCCGAGCCGCCACGGTGGGCGTGCGGTCTCGGATGTGGATGTGCGGTGGGTGCCGCGAGCGGGGATTGTCGGTCCGGCGGAGGAACCCGTTCCGGTTGCGCGGGGGAATCCGGCCCGGAAGCGGGTGGGGGTCGGTGCGCGGCGCCTGCGGCGACCGCGACCGTCCGACAGTGATGTGGGTGTTGCGATGTCGCCGTATCGTGGTGGTGCGGTGACGCGGTGGTACGGGTGCGTCCGCGGTCAGCCGTTGCGGTATTCGTCGCGCGGCGGCGTGAAGATGTCGAGGATCCACGTCTCGCCGTGCTCGGGGTCGCCGATGAACAGGCTGTCCCCGTGGTCGCAGCCCTTGGGCGCCCAATACACGTCGCCGGGGCCGAGCACTGCTCGCTCTTCCGAGTCGATCCGGAAGTCGAGCCGCCCCTTGAGCACCATGCCGTACTGCTCGTGCTCGGGGTGGTCGTCGTACGGGGTGGGACCGCAGCCCTCGCGGATGCGCCACAGGGTCAGCATCATGTCGTCGCCGGTGTAGACCCGGCGCCGGAATCCCGGCTTGACCTCGACGAACTCGCTGTCGTCGAAGGCCCAGACGCGTTGTACGTCGCTGATGTCACTGTCGCTCATGTCGTTCCCGTCCTCTCCGTCGATCCGCGCCTGCGGCGCGGAGGGGGGCGGCGCGCGGCGTCGCCCCGCTAGAACATCCGGGCGGTCATCTGTTTCTCCACCTCGCCGAGGTGGACGGCGGCGGCGCGGGCGGCCGCGTCGGGTGCGCCGGCCGCGACCGCGTCGGCGATGTCGCGGTGCGAGCGGCAGGACTCGGTGATCACCTGTCGGACCGCGTCGGCGTTGCCCTCGGCGTCGAGGAGCGAGGCGAAGTCGCCGGACGCGAATACCGCGTCGAGCACCTTCGCGTACAGCTCGCGCAGTGTGGTGTTGCCACACGCGCGGGCGAGCGCCGCGTGGAAGCGGCGGTCCTGGCGGCGGAACGCCTCCAGGGTCATCTGTGGGTCGAAGCCGGCCGCGAGTTCGGTGATCTCGGCCCGCTCGTCGTCCTCGGCGCGGATGGCCGCGAGACGGGCGATGGCGACCTCGGTCACCTGGCGTACCTCGAACAGTTCCGAGACCCGCAGTTTGCGGCCGTCCTCGGCGTCGAAGGACACTCCGGGCAGGCGTTCGGCGACGTAGAAGCGGTTGCCGCGCTTGACGAGGCAACCGAGCGAGACGAGTCCTTGGATCGCCTCGCGGACGGATGTGCGGGCCACCCCGAACTGTTCGCACAGGGTGCGTTCCGGCGGCAGCCGGGCGCCCGGGCGGAGTTCGCCCTCGCGCACGCTCGCCAGGAGCGCGTCGCGGACCTCCTCGGAGATCGTGCGACGCGCGACGCGGGCGAACCGGATCCGATCGCCCGGCGCCCGTAGCGGCACTACGAACCCGCCAGGATCGCGAAGCGCTCGCGTTCCGCGTCCAGGTCGAGCGGACGAATGATCGCCTCGTGTTCCTCGTCGCCCCAGTGCGCGGGCGGGACCAGCCACATGACCTCGAACTCGAGGCCGTCGGGGTCCTTCGCGTACAGGCTCTTGTTGGCGCCGTGGTCGCTCGCGCCGATCAGGGCGCCCGCGGCCACCAGTCGTTGCCGCGCCTCGGCCAGCGCGTCGAGCGTGGGGACCTCCCACGCGACGTGGTACATCCCCACGGTGCGGCGGCCGGCCTGCGAGTCGCCCGCCTCGGCACCGACGGTGAAGAACGCGATGTCGTGGTGGTTCTCGGAGGCGGGGGCCCGCATGAAGACGTAGCTGCCGGGCGGGCCGTCGATGACGGTGATGAAGTCCAGCACCTCGTGATAGAACCGGGCGGTCCGGTGTGCGTCGCGCACGTACAGGACCGCGTGGTTCATCCCGGTAACGGCCACGATCGGGCCTCCTCAGGGTGTGGGTCAGGCTGTTGGTCTGACAATCAGAAGGTATGAAGCTCGGTCCGGTGCGGTCATTGGTCTCCCAGCACAACCCCACGCTTCACCCGCTGTGCACCTGGACGTTCACCGCCTTGGTCCGGGTGTAGGCGTCGACGCCGGTCTTCGAGAACCCGCTGGCCCGGCGCGGCTCCCCGCGGCCGCCGTTCATGTCGGGCGCGAAGTGGCAGTTCACGTTGACCTCGCCGCAGTCCAGCGCGTCCGCGAAGCGGAACGCGCGCTCGATGTCGCGGGTGAACACCGTGCCGTTCAGGCCGTAATCGGTCCCGTTGGCCAGGGCGACCGCCTCCGCCTCGTCGCGGAAGGGCATCGCGGCCAGCACCGGCCCGAAGACCTCCCGCTGCTCCACCTCGCACCCGCGCCGCACCCGGCCGAGCACGGTCGGCGCGACATACGTCGGCGACAACCCCTCGGGCAGGCCCGGTTTGCCCACCACCGAGGCGTCGCCGGCGTCGAGTGCCCGGCGCACGTAGCCCCGGACCCGGTCCGCGTGCCGCTCGTTGATCAAGGGCCCGATGAAGGTGTCCGGGTCGAGCGCGTCACCCACCGGCAGCGTCGCCGCGGCCGCCGCGACCGCCTCCACGACCTGCTCGTACACCGATTCCTCGACCAGCAGCCGGCTGCCGGCGACGCACACCTCGCCCATGTTCACGAACGCGGCCATCATCGCCCAGCCCACCGCCTGGTCCAGGTCGGCGTCGGCGAACACCACGACCGGCGACTTCCCGCCCAGCTCCAGGTGCACCGGAGTCAGGTTGCGCGCGGCGGCGGCCATCACGTGCCGACCGGTGTCGGTGCCGCCGGTCAGGCTGATCAGGTCGATCCGCCGGTCGGTGATCAACTGTTCGCCGACCGTCGAGCCGGCGCCGAGCACGATGTTCAGCACCCCGGCCGGCAGCCCCGCCGCGGTCAGGACGCGACCGAGCTCGACCAGGGTCACCACCGCGTCGGCGGGCGGCTTCGCGACGATCGAGCAACCGGCGGCGAGCGCCGACGCGATCCGCTGACTGCCCGTCATCAGCGGTCCGTTCCACGGCAACAACTCCGCGACCACGCCCGCCGCCTCGCGCAACCGCAGGGTCAGCAGGTCGGGGCCGCCGCCGGGCAGCAGTTCGGGCGGGAAGGACGAGCGCCGCACGTCGCCGTGCGTGGTGCGGCACACCGCCGCGGCGTACGAGAAGGCGTTCGCCGCCTCGTAGACGTCGTTGGTCAGCGCCCCCGAGATCGCCTTGCCGGTGTCCATCGCCTCGAGCGCGGCCAACCGGCCGGCGTCCGCGCGGATCGCCGCGGCCGCGGCCTCCAGCACCTCGGCCTTGCGCGGGCCCGGCATCCGCTGCCACACCTTCGCGTCGAAACTGGTCCGCGCCGCGGCGATCGCGGCCTCGACCTCGGCGCCGGTCGCGGCCAGGTAGGACGCGGGCCGCCCGCCGGTCGAGGGGTCGATCACCGGGCACAGCTCGCCGTCGTGCGACTCGCGACCGCCGATCAGCTGGGGATACGGCTCCGGGCTGAGCCAATCGGCGCGTATGCGCGGCCGGGTGCCGGGGGCGGGGGTGGGGTCGGTCATCGTGGCAACTCCCTGGACGCGGCGGACGGACACGGTGCCGTGCGGGCGCCGCGACGGGGTACGGAGTCGCCGGACGCGGCACTGCGCCAGGTTTGCCCCCACCACACCGTGCTCGCATTGTGTTCCCGGCATGGACTGGGCCCACTTGATTGTGCTCCCGGCCACGATGCCGGCGGACGACGCCGGGCCTAGTGTCCCCAGACATGGTGAGTTCGCAGGTGAGAGCAACGTGAGCGGCGCCGATCCGGCCCGACCCGACCTGCTGGTCGTGGGCGGTGACGTGGTCACGATGAACCCGCGCCGAGAGGTGCTGCTCGGCGGCGCGGTCGCCGTCGCGGGCGAGCGGATCCTCGCCGTCGGCGCCACGTCCCGGCTGCGGGCGCGCTGGCCCGGCACCACCGAGCTGGACGCGACCGACTGCGTGGTCACCCCCGGCCTGGTCAACGCCCATCTGCACCAGACCGGCGACCCGTTGGCCCGCGCCCGGATCCCCGACGATCTGCCGCCGGGCGCCTCCGTCGACACCTGGGCGGTACCGCTGCACGCGGCCCACCTGCCCGCCGACGACGAACTCTCCGCGCTGCTGGCCGGCGTGGAGAGCCTGCGCAACGGCGTCACCACGATCGTCGAGGCCGGTACGGTCGCCCACCCGCACCGGGTCGCCGCCGCGATGACCGAGGTCGGCATTCGCGGCACGATCGGCGCGTGGGGCTGGGACGTGCCGGGCGCCCCGTTCGCCGCCCCCGCCGCCGAGGTGCTGGACCGGCTCGCCGATCTGGTCGCCGCCTACCCGGCGGGCGGGCGGGTCGAGGGCTGGGTCACCCTGGTCGGACACGGCCTGGCCTCCGACGAACTGCTCGCCGGCGCGGCCGACCTGGCCCGCGTCAGCGGCGCGCCGATGACGATGCACCTGTCCCCCTCCGGCGCCGACCCCGACGACTACCTGCGGCGCACCGGCCGCAGGCCCGCCCTGCACCTGGCCGACCTGGGCGTGCTCGGCCCGCACCTGCTGCTGGCGCACGCGGTGTGGCTCGACGACGCCGAGGTCGAGGCGCTCCTGGACAGCCGCACCGCGCTCGCCTACTGCCCCTGGGCCTACCTGCGGCTGGGCCAGGGCGTCACCCGCGCCGGTCGGCACGCCGAGATCCTGCGCCGGGGCGGCCGGCTCGCGCTGGGCACCGACGCGGGCAACGCCGCCGACTCCGCCGACCTGCTGCGCGCCGCCGCGCTCGCGGTCGGCCTGGCCAAGGACATGGCGATCGACCCCACCGGACCCGGCGCCGTCGAGGCGCTGGAACTGGCCACCATCGGCGGCGCCGAGGCGGTGGGCATGGCGGATCGGATCGGCTCGCTCGAACCGGGCAAGTACGCCGACCTGGTCGTGCACGACGCCACCGGCCCGCAGTGGACCCCGCGCGGCGACATCGCCCAACAGCTGGTGTGGTCCTCGGACGGCCGCTCGGTCCGCGACGTGCTCGTCGGCGGGCGGATCGTGATCCGCGAGCACGTGTGCGTGAGCGTCGACGAACGCGTACTGCGGGCCGACGCCGCACGCGCCTCCGGCGCGCTGCTGGCCCGGGCGGGCGTGCCGCTGCGCTCGCGCTGGCCGACGGTGCCCGCGCACTGAGCCGGCCCGGGTCCTCGACCCCGCCCCGGGTCCGCCGGGGGTTCGAGGGCCCGCGCCGGCCTCCTGTCCACCTCGTCCGCCGCCACCACTGTGCCCCCACCCACCTTCGTCCGATGTCTCGCCGAACCCAGGAGCACACGATGCGAGTTGCCGTTGTCACCGCCCCCGAACAGGTCGATCTGCGCGAGGAGCCGGTCCCCGAGGTCGGCCCCGACGACGTGCTCGTGCGCGTCGGGCGCACCGGCCTGTGCACGATGGAACGCCGCCTCTACCTCGGCACCAAGCCGATCTACCCGGTCGCCCCCGGCCACGAGGTCGCGGGCGAGGTGGTCGCGGTCGGCGCGGCCGTCGCCGGCCTGCCCGGGGTCGCGGCCGTCGGCGACACCGTCACCGTCGACCTGCTCACCCGCTGCGGCACCTGCACCTCGTGCCGGCGCGGCCGCAGCGCGCTGTGCAAGCAGCCGCAGGGCGGCGCCCTGGCCGACGGCACGATGTCCATGGGCGCGGGCTTCGCCGAGTTCGTCAAGGTCAAGGCGCTCCAGGCGTTCCGGACCGGCTCCGCGCCGATCGGCCACGCCGCGATGGGCGAACCGCTCGCGTGCGTCGCGCACTCGGCCCGGCTCGGCGGCCTGCGCGCGGGCGACCGCGTCGCGGTGGTCGGCGCCGGGTTCATGGGCCGCCTGCACCTGGCCCTGGCCCGGTTCAAGGGCGCCGAGTCGGTCGGCCTGATCGACATCAGCCCCGAACGCCTCGCCGAGGCCCGCGAGGCCGGCGCCGACTGGACGAGCACACCGGACGAGGCCGCCGCGACCGGCGGCAGGCAGGACGTCGTCTTCGTCACCGCCGGCGCCCCCGGCGCCCTGGAGACCGCCCTGTCGCTGTGCGACGACGGCGGCACGGTCGTCCTGTTCGGCGCCTTCGCCAAGGACGCGGTCGCCGGCGTCGGCCCCGACCACGTGCACCACCACGAGCTGAGCATCGTCGGCGTGTACAGCCAGGAGCCGCAGGACTGGACCGAGGCCGCCGCGATCATCGGCTCCGGCCGGCTCGCCGCCGAGCTGGACGCCCTGGTCACCGCCACCTACCCGCTCGCCGACGTCGACGCGGCGTTCCGCCTCGCCGCCAAGTCGCCGGTCTACCGCGTACTCGTGGGCGGCTGAGCGTGGCCGCCAGGCCGCCCGTCGTCGTCGGCGTCGACGTCGGGAGCAACTCGGCCCGCGCCCTGGCGCTCGACCCGGACGGCACCGTCCTGGGCGGGACCACCGCCGGCTACCCCGGCGCGGCGTCCTGGCCGCCCGGCCACGCCGACCCGCGCGCGTGGCTGGCCGCGACCGGCGAGGCGCTCGCGGCGTTGGCCGCGCAGGTGCCCGGCGCGGCCCGTCCCGCCGCGCTGTGCCTCGGCGGCCAGAGCCCGACCACCGTGGCCGACGGCGCGGGCCTGCCCGCCGGCCCGCCGCGCTCACCTGCCGGCACCCGGCGGGCGTGACCGGCTCGCCGCCCGACCAGCACCACGCCCAGCACGCCGCGCTGCGCGCCGAACACGGGCCCGACGTCCGGGCCTGGCAGCTCTACGACTGGCTCGCCGCCCGGCTGGGCGCGGACCGGACGCAGGCCCGCTGGCCGGGCGATCCGCCACTGACCGGCTACGGGCCGATCGCCGCGACCGGCTCGGTCGTGGGCGCGGTCGGCGCCGGGCATACCGTCGCGGCCGGCACCCCGCTGGTGGCCGGCGGCCAGGACGCCTACCTCGCGTTCTGGGCCGGCGGCCTGGACCGGCCCGGTCGCGCGATGGACCCGGGCGGTCGGACCGGCGGCCTGGCGGTGGCGGTGCCCGCGGGTTCGCCCGCCGCCGACGCGTACGCGCTGCCCGCCGCGGTGCCCGGGGTCGACATCGTCGGCGGCCCGGTCGCCGCGCACGGCCTGATGCTGGAGTGGCTGCGCGACCTCACCGGCCGCACCGTGCCCGAACTGCTCGCGCTGGCCGCGAAGGTGCCGCCCGGCGCGCGCGGCGTGCTGGTCCTGCCCTACCTGGAGGGCGAGCGCGCACCGCGCTGGAATCGCGAGCTGCGCGGCGAGGTGCTGGGCCTGACCTCGGCCGCGGGTCCGGGCGAACTGGCCCGCGCGGTCCTGGAATGCACCTCGTACGGCCTGGCCCACATCGCGAAGGGGCTGACCGCACAGGGAGTTCGCCTGGACACCCTGGTCTGCGCCGGCTCGCCCGCGCGCAGCCCGCTGTGGTGCTCGATCAAGGCCGCCGTGCTCGGCGTACCGGTCGAGGTGCCCGCCGAGACCGACCTCGCCGCGTACGGCGCGGCCCTGGCCGCCGGCGCCGGCGCGCGCTGGTGGCCCGCGCCGGGCGCCGGACGGGCCGGCGACTGGCCGCGCCCCGCGATGACCGTGATCGAGCCCGAACCGCACCCCGAGTACCGGGACGGCCTGCGCCGCTTCCTCAGCCTCGGCGACGCCGCCGAGTCGTGGCTGTCCGATCTGACGAACGCCACCACCACCCCCGACCCCTCCGAGGAGCCGACGTGCCCAACCCGGTGATCTTCATGGACCTGCCGACGCCCGACGTCGAGGCGACGTCCGTCTTCTACGCCGAGCTGTTCGAGTGGGACTTCAAGCGACGACCCGCGGGCGAGTTCAGCGAGGTGCTCCCGGGCGTCAAGCCCAATCTGGGGATCCGGCACGAGCCGAGCCCCGCGGTCGGTCCGGTGCCGCGCATCTACGTCATGGTCGACGAGCCCCCCGCCTACCTCGACAGGGCCGTCGCGGCCGGTGCGAGCGTGCTGTGGGAGGAGAAGCCGTGGGCCGAGTTCGAGGCCCGCTACGCGGCGTTCCGCGACCCGTGGGGCAACGAGGTCGTGCTGTGGCGCGACAAGGGCACCTACTTCAAGCACGGCCACGCCCACCAGGTCTGACGGCCCGTCACATACCGCCCGACGTTCCCGAGTTCCCCCCGGAAAGGATCCTCATGCCCAACACCCTGGTCTTCGTCGACCTGCCCACGCCCGACGTCAAGGCGACCACCGAGTTCTACCGAGAGCTGTTCGGCTGGACCATCAACCCGCGCCCGGAAGGGATCTTCCACCAGATCGTCCCCGGCGAGGGGCTGCACCTGGGCCTGTACGACGAGATCGCCCAGGTGCCCGACCCCGCCCCGCTGCCGCAGCAGCCGCGCGCCGGCCTGCACGCCCGGGTGTACATCCTGGTCGACGCGGCCCCGAGCGAATACCTCAACAAGGCCGTCCTGCTGGGCGCGACGGCGCTGTGGGAGCAGTGCTTCTGGGAGGAGTTCGGCGGTCACCACGCCTCGTTCCTGGACCCGTGGGGGAACCAGATCGTGATGTGGGAGAAGTAGCGGGATCACCACGTCGACACGCTCGTACCCGCGATCCGAGGGGGATCGCGGGTACGGGCGTGTCGACTTGCTCGGAAGTGGTCGGCCGTCGGCCGAGGGTCGGGCCGTTCCCGGTCGGACGCAAGCCGTGGGTGGCGCCCGTCGGGACGACCGGTCGAGTCATCGTGGTTCGGTGCCTTCCCGGTGTTCCCGTCCGGCGGTGCGACGGCGGGCCGGGACGGGTCGCGGGTACGGCGAGTCCGCCGGGTTGACGTCGGTGCCGGGCGGTACCAGGGCGTCCAGGCGGGCGAGGACCTCGGGAGTCAACTCCACTTCGCAGGCCCCGAGTTGGGCTTGCAGCTGCTCGGGTGTGCGCGGGCCGATGATCGCCGCCGTCACGTCGGCGTGGGCCAGCGCGAAGGCCAGCGCCAGCTCCGGGAGGGTGCAGTTCGCGTCCGCGGCGATCACCGCGAACTCCTCGACCAGGGACAGCTTTCGGGCCCGGATCGCGGCGTCGGCGTGGTCGAAGTGCTCGGCGTTGCGCACCGCCCGCGAGTCGGCCGAAACAGCCGCGCCCGCACGGTACTTGCCGCTCAGCCAGCCGCCGTTGAGCGGGCTGAAGGCCATCACGCCCAGGCCGTGCCGCCCGCACGTGGGCAGCGCGGCCGACTCCGCGTGGCGGGCGAACGCCGAATAGGCGAGCTGCTCGACCGCGAACCGCTCGTGCCCGCGCCGCTCGGCGATCCGGCGGGCCTCCACGATGCCCTCCGCGGGCAGCGCCGAGGAGCCGATCGCGCGCACCTTGCCCTGGCGGACCAGGTCGGTCAGCGCGCCCAGCGTCTCGTCCGGGTCGGTGTGCGGGTCGGGGCGGTGCAGCTGGTAGAGGTCGATGTGGTCGGTGTCCAGGCGGCGCAGGCTGTCCTCCACCGCGCGCATGATCCAGCGCCGCGATGCCCCCCGGCGCAGCGGCTCGCCCGGATCCATCGCCTCGCCGAACTTGGTCGCGAGCACGATGTCGTCGCGCCGCCCCTTCAGCGCCCTGGCCAGGATCCGCTCGCTCTCGCCGAACGCGTACACGTCGGCGGTGTCCACGAAATTGACCCCGGCGTCGAGCGCGTCGTGCACCATGCGCACGCACGCGTCGTGGTCGGGGTTGCCCCAGGCGCCGAACATCATCGTGCCCAGGCACAGCCTGCTGACCCGCATGCCGGTGCGGCCGAGCGCGGCGTACTCCACGGTTGCCCTCCCAAGGTGATCATCGGACCTGCTCCCCCGAGGCTGGCATGCCGATGCGTGCGCACCGATGTGGTCCCGGCGCAGCTGGCAGGCCGTTTGTTCGTGCCTCAAGCACATATCGGGGCCGATTCCCGACGCCTACCTTCGGCTGTATCGCAAACATCCCAGGTGACGGGGAGGAAGCTGTGCCGGCGAACCAGATGGGGGCTGCGGAACTTGCCCTGGACGAGCGGGTGGCGGAGCATCGCCGGACCGCGTCGGCGCGAGAGGGCGACGGGCTCGTGGTCGCTCCCCTGCCGAGCGAGATGTTGCAGCCGTGGGAGGTCTGGGATCGGGACCTGTTCGACCTGGAGATGATCCGGGTTTTCGCCCGCTCGTGGGTGTGGCTGGGCGACACGGAGGATCTGCGTCGGCCCGGCGACTTCATCACCGGGCGGATCGGCAGCCAGTCGGTCCTGGTGGTCATGCAGCGGGACGGCTCGATCAAGGGCTTCCTGAACAACTGCCGGCACCGCGCCTCCGGTGTCGCGTTCGACGCCGCGGGCAACTGCGGCAAGGCGTTCGCGTGCCCGTACCACGCCTGGACGTACGGCCTCGACGGCAAGCTGCTGTCGATTCCGGACATGAACCGGATGTACGGCCCGGACTTCCCGATGCAGCAGTACGGCCTGGTGCCCATCAGGGTGCACCTGGCCTTCGACAAGCTCGTCTTCGCGTGCCTGTCCCACAAGGCGCCGACGTTCGAGGAGTGGATCGCGCCGCTGCTGCCGCGCTACACCGCGTACAAGATCGGCGGGTACCACCGCTATCACCGCGAGCTCGACGACGAGTATCCGTTCAACTGGAAGGCGTTCGTCGAGAACTCGAACGACGACTACCACGTGCGGTTCGTGCACCGGCGGCTGAACAAGGTGCGCAAGCAGATGGACACCGTCGTGCGCTTCGAGGGCCGGACCACCAGCGGCTACAAGCCGCACAGCGACGCGTACGACATGTCGCTGGGGCGGACCGACCTGGGCGAGGAGGACCTGCGCGGGAGCTACGCCGAGTTCATCTACCCGAATCTGACCCCGCTGCCCTACGCGTCGCAGTTGATCATGGTGCGGGCGGACCCGATCGCCCCCGACCGGACCCGGTTGTTCTCCCGGATCTACGGGCTGACCGAGGACATCGAGCTCCAGGAGCGCGAGCTGGTCAACCTGGAGCTGACGAACAAGGAGGACACGGACATGGTGACCGTGCTCATGGAGAACCTCCGTTCGCCGTTCTACCGGGTGGGCCCGGCCAGCGCGTGGGAGGGCCGCGCCCAGCACATGATGCGGCAGATCCGACAGGACGTCGCGACGCCGCTCGCGCCGGACGAGTTCGACGGTCCGATCGACTGAGCCCGACCCGCCGAAGCGCCGAACCCGGCCAACCCGCCAACGCACCGAACGTGAGAGGAGTCGCCGCGATGGAACCGACGCTGACCGAGGCCCGCTGGACCCACATCGCACTGCCGTCGTCCGACCTGGAGGCAGCGATCGAGTTCTACACCTCATTCACCCCGCTCGTGGTGGTGTCCCGACACAGCGACCCTGACGGCTCCAACGCGTGGTTGTCCAACCCCAACCAGGTACAGACGCCCTTCGTGCTCGTCCTGGTCGGGTTCAACAAGGACAAGGGCAACCCGCAGCCGCAGCTGACCCCGTTCGCGCACCTGGGCATGGAGGTGGCCGCGCGCGGCGATGTCGACGCGATCGCGGCCCGGGCCCGCGCGGCCGGCTGTCTGCACTGGGAGCCGATGGACATCCCGCCGCCGGTCGGCTACATCTGCGCGCTCAAGGACCCGGACGGCAATGTCGTGGAGATCTCGCACAACCAGCGGGTGTTCGCGGAGGTCCGCGAGCTGTGGGGCGACCGGGCCGGCGCGTGAGTGTCGACGCGCGGACGCGGGCGGCCGCCGAGGCGTACGTCGCGGCGCTGAACTCCGGTGATCCGGACCGGGTCGCGGCTTGCGTCACCGAGGACTTCCACAACGAGCACACCTCGGCGCTCGGCCGGAGCCTGCGCGGGCGCGCGGCGTACCGCGAGCGATTGCCTGGATTCCTCGCCGAGTTCGAGGACCTGCGCTACCGGGTCGAGGATTTGCTCGTCGACGGCGATCGGGCCGCCCTGGCGTACACGATGACGTTCCGCGTCCGCGTCCGCGGCTCGGCGTCCGGCGAACCGGTGCGGATCCGGGGCGTGTTCCGGCTGCGGATCGCGGACGGTCTGGTCGCGCACCGCGTGGACTACTGGGACGGCGCCGAGTTCGAGCGGCAGACGGCCGCGGCAAGAACCACTGAAAACCTTTGAAGGGAACGACTGTGCAGACATTCTCGGCCACCGGGGCCGGCAAGCTCCGCCGGATGCGGCGGATGTTCGGTGCGGACGGCCGCGCCGTGTTCGTCGCGATCGACCACGCCGCGTACATGGGCGCAGGACCGCCGCTGGGCGAGCCGATGGCGCAGATCGCCGCGGGCGGTCCGGACGCGGTGCTCGCGACCTGGCATCTGGCCCGCGCGTACGCCGACACGTTCGCCGACTCGGGGCTGGTCCTGCGGATCGACGGCGGCGCCTCGGAGTTGGGCGATTTCGCCCCGGGTGACGTCACCGACATCATGCACCTGCCCGAGCAGGCGCTGCGGCTCGGCGCGGACTGCGTCGTGGTGCTGGCCTTCCCCGGGGCGCCCGACGAGCACCTGTCGCTGCAACGGCTGGCCCGGCTGACCTCGGAGTGCGAGCAGCTCGGCCTGCCGGTGATGGCCGAGATGATCCCGGGCGGCTGGGGCAAGGCCGTGCCGTGGACCATCGAGAACGTGGCCCGTGCGGCCCGGATCGGCGCCGAACTGGGCGCGGACATCGTCAAGACCGTGTGCCCGGGGCGCCCCGAGGAGTTCGCGGCGGTGGTCGCGGCGTGCCCGGTGCCGGTCGTCGCGCTCGGCGGCCCCAAGTCCGACAGCGAGGACGAGGTCGTCGCGATCGCCAAGGGCGTCGTCGAGGCCGGCGGTGCGGGTGTGGCCTTCGGCCGCAACGTGTGGGGATCGGCCAAGCCGCAGCTCTTGGTCGAACGGCTCCGCGACGCGGTGCATGGTGGCCTTTCGGCGTGACTGGCCCGGTCGGCCTGGCCGGCCTGCGGCCCGCTTGTCCTCAAACGCCGGACGGGCTGAGGTTCGCCCCACTGGGTCCGCCTCGGCCTGCGGGCCGCTTGTCCTCGAACGCCGGACGGGCTGAGGGGGGCCGTCCGGCGTTGTCTTCGCCGTGCCTGTGATCAGGAGTCGTGATCGTGTCCAAACAGGTCATTCCCGTATCCCGGGTGGTCATTCGGTTCGCCGGTGACTCCGGTGACGGCATGCAGCTTGCCGGCGACCGGTTCACCGCGCAGACCGCGCTCTTCGGCAACGATGTGTCCACCTTTCCCGACTTTCCCGCCGAGATCCGTGCCCCCGCGGGCACGCTGCCGGGAGTGTCCGCCTTCCAGGTGCAGTTCGCCGACCACGCGGTCACCACCTCCGGCGACGCCGCCGACGTGCTGGTCGCGATGAACCCCGCCGCGCTGCGGGTGAATCTGCCCGAACTGCCGCGCGGGGCCCGGATCATCGCGGACGCCGACGAGTTCACCGCCCGCAACCTGGTCAAGGCCGGCTACCCGGCGGGCGGCAACCCGCTCACCGACGACTCACTGGCCGACTACCGGCTGCACGCCGTACCCCTGACCGGCCTGACCGTCGAGGCGCTGCGCGCGTTCGAACTGCCGCGCAAGGACGCCGAACGGGCGAAG
The DNA here is from genome assembly GCF_045207785.1 of Embleya sp. NBC_00896. NCBI lineage: Bacteria > Bacillati > Actinomycetota > Actinomycetes > Kitasatosporales > Streptomycetaceae > Embleya > Embleya sp. NBC_00896. Next base: position 2,032,353 of record NZ_CP108777.1, on the reverse strand, counting down.
AACATGTTCGCGCTCGGCCTGCTCTCGTGGATGTACCACCGCCCGACCGAGGTCACCCTAGGTTTCCTGCGCGAGAAGTTCGCGAAGCGCCCGCAGTTGGCCGCCGCCAACGTGGCCGCGTTCACGGCCGGGTGGAACTTCGGCGAGACCACCGAGTCGTTCGCGGTCGGCTACGAGGTCGCGCCCGCCCCGCGCGCCGCCGGCATGCACCGTACGATCACCGGCAACCGGGCCCTCGCCTTCGGCCTGATCGCGGCCGCCGACCGGGCCGGGCTGCCGCTGTTCCTGGGCTCGTACCCGATCACCCCGGCCTCCGACATCCTGCACGAACTCGCCAAGCACAAGAACTTCGGCGTGACCACGTTCCAGGCCGAGGACGAGATCGCGGGTATCGGCGCGGCGCTCGGCGCGTCCTTCGGCGGCGCGCTCGGGGTGACCACGACCTCCGGGCCCGGGCTCGCGCTCAAGTCGGAGACGATCGGCCTGGCGGTCTCGCTCGAACTGCCGCTGGTGATCGTGGACGTGCAGCGTGGCGGCCCCTCGACCGGGCTGCCCACCAGGACCGAACAGTCCGACCTGCTCCAGGCGTTGTACGGCCGCAACGGCGAATCGCCCGTGCCGGTCCTGGCCGCGTCCTCGCCCGGCGACTGCTTCGACGCGGCCGTCGAGGCGGTGCGGATCGCGGTCACCTACCGCACCCCCGTGGTGCTGCTCTCGGACGGCTACCTCGCCAACGGCTCCGAGCCGTGGCTGATCCCGGACCTCGACGAACTCCCGCTGATCGACCCGGCGTTCGCGACCGGGCCGAACGCGGTCGACGCCGACGGAACGCCGTGCTTCCTGCCCTATCTGCGCGATCCGCTGACCCTGGCGCGGCCCTGGGCGGTGCCCGGCACCCCCGGCCTGGAGCACCGCGTGGGTGGTTTGGAGAAGGCCGACCGCACCGGCGAGATCTCCTACGACGCAGCCAATCACGACCTCATGGTGCGCACCCGTCGGGCCAAGGTGGACGGGATCGCCCGCGACCTGCCGCCCTTGGCGGTCGACGACCCGAGCGGCGCCGCCGAGCTGCTCGTGCTCGGGTGGGGCTCCACCGCCGGCCCGATCGCCGCCGCGTGCGCCGAGGTCCGCGCCGCCGGCGGCTCGGTGGCCCATGCCCACCTTCGCCACCTCGACCCGCTCCCCGCCGACCTGGGCACCCTGCTCGCCCGGTACCGGCGCGTGCTCGTCCCGGAGATGAACCTCGGCCAGCTCGCGCACCTGCTGCGCGCCCGCCATCCGGTCGACGTCGAATCCCTCACCCAGGTGCGCGGCATGCCCTTCAAGGTGGCCGAGTTGCGCACCGCGATCGAGAAGGCCGCCGCCGATGTCTGAGTCCACGATCACCGAGCCGGCGGCGCCCCCGCTGTCGGCCCGGGACTTCCGCAGCGGCCAGGAGGTGCGCTGGTGCCCGGGTTGCGGCGACTACGCGATCCTCGCCGCCGTCCAGGGCTTCCTGCCCGAACTGGGCCTGCGCCGCGAGAACATCGTCTTCGTCTCGGGCATCGGCTGCTCCAGCCGGTTCCCGTACTACCTCGACACGTACGGCATGCACTCGATCCACGGGCGCGCGCCGGCCATCGCGACCGGCCTGGCCGTGTCCCGCCCCAACCTGAGCGTGTGGGTGGTCACCGGTGACGGCGACGCGCTCTCGATCGGCGGCAACCACCTCATCCACGCGCTGCGGCGCAACGTCAACCTCAAGATCCTGCTGTTCAACAACCGGATCTACGGCCTGACGAAGGGTCAGTACTCGCCGACCTCAGAGACCGGCAAGATCACCAAGTCCACCCCGGAGGGCTCGCTCGACCACCCCTTCAACCCGGTCTCGCTCGCGCTCGGCGCCGAGGCGAGCTTCGTCGCCCGCACACTCGACTCCGACCGCAAGCACCTCACGTCGGTACTGCGCGCCGCGGCCGAACACGAGGGCACCGCGCTCGTGGAGATCTACCAGAACTGCAACATCTTCAACGACGGCGCGTTCGAGCAGCTCAAGGCGCCCGGCACCCGGGACGAGTACGTCCTGCGTCTGGAACACGGCGCGCCGATGCGCTACGGCGCGAACGGCACCCGCGCCGTCGTGCGCGACGCGGGCGGCGGGCTGCGGCCCGGCGGCCCGGACGACACCGCCGTGACGCACGACGCGCACACGAGCGACCCGGTCCACGCGTTCGCGCTGTCCCGATTGCCGGACGCGGGCGGGCCGACCCCGATCGGGGTGTTCCGCGACGTGCGGCGGCCCGCGTACGACCGCCAGGTGGCCGAGCAGGCCCGGCGCGCGCTCGCCGCGCGCGGGCCCGGCAGGGTCGCCGACCTGCTCGCGGCCGGCGACACCTGGACCGTGCCCGAATCGCCGCTCGCGGCCGTTGGTATTGGAGGTGGGCCCGCGTGACCTACGTCATCGGCGCGAACTGCGTGGACGTCAAGGACCGCACGTGCGTCGCGGAATGCCCGGTCGCGTGCATCCACGAGGGCGACCGGATGCTCTACATCCACCCGGAGGAGTGCGTCGACTGCGGCGCGTGCGAGCCGGTGTGCCCGGTCGAGGCCATCTACCACGTGGACGACCTGCCCGCCGACTGGCTGTGGCACCTCGACGCCGCCACCGAGGTCACCGCCGGCCGCGAGGACGCCGAGCCGGTGCCCGACCACCCGGCCGTGACCGCGCTGCCGGCGCGGCCCCCGACGTGGTGAACCCGACTCCCCTGCGCTCCCGCCCTCCCGCGCTCCCGAACCCCTCCCCGCACCCCTGAACTCCCCCACCCGAGAAAGAAGGAGGCTGACGTGACCGACTGGCGCCTTGCCGTAGACATCGGTGGCACCTTCACCGACGTGGTCCTGTTGGATGCCGACACCGGCCGAGTGGTGGTCGAGAAGACGCTGACCACCCCCTCCGCCCCGCTCGGCGGGGTGCGGGCGGGTGTGACGTCCGCACTGGCCAAGGCCGGCATCACGCCGGCCGACATCACCCGGCCCATCGTGCACGCGACCACGCTGATCACCAACGCCCTGATCGAGGGCAAGACCGGGCGGGCCGCGCTGGTGACGACCGCGGGCTTCGGCGACACGCTGGAGATCCGCAACGAGCACCGGTACGACATGTACGACCTCCAGATCGAGTTCCCGGCCCCGCCGATCCCGCGCGAGCTGGTCTTCGAGATCGACGAGCGCACCACCGCGACCGGCGACGTGCGCACCCCGCCGAGCGAGGACGAACTCGACGCGCTGGCCGCGCGGTTGGCCGCGAACGAGGTCGAGGCCGTCGCGGTGTGCCTGCTCAACTCGTACGCCAACGCCGACAACGAGCGCGCGGTCGCCGAGGGCCTGGCCAAGCGCCTGTCGGTGCCGGTGTGCGCGTCGCACGAGGTGACCCCGCAGATCCGCGAGTACCCGCGCATGGTCACCACGGCCTGCAACGCGGCGACCATGCCGGTGATCGGCCCGTACCTGGCCGAGCTCCAGGCCTGGCTGACCGCCGAGGGTTTCGGCGCGTCGGTGCTGATGATGCTCTCCAACGGCGGCGTGGTCTCGGCCGACGACGCCCGCCGGGTGCCGATCCGCCTGGTGGAGTCCGGTCCGGCCGCCGGCGCGCTCGCGGGTGTCTGGTACGCCCGACGCCTGGGCGAGGAGCGGCTGTTCTGCTTCGACATGGGCGGCACCACGGCCAAGTCCTGTCTGATCGAGGACTACCGGCCCGAGTTGACCAACGCGTTCGAGGTGGCCCGGGTCTACCGGTTCAAGAAGGGCTCGGGCTACCCGTGCTCGATCCCCTCGGTCGACCTGGTCGAGATCGGCGCGGGCGGCGGCAGCCTGGCCCGGGTCGACGACCTGGGCCTGCTCAAGGTCGGCCCGGACTCCGCCGGCGCCGACCCGGGCCCGGTCGGCTACGCGCGGGGCGGCACCATCCCCGCGACCACCGACGCCGACCTGGTGCTCGGCCTGCTCGACCCCGAGTACTTCCTCGGCGGCGAGATGCCGCTCGACCTGGCCGCCGCGCGGGCCGCGTTCGCGCCGCTGGCGGAGCGGCTGGGCGGCGACGCCGATCCGGACCACGTCGCGGTGGGCGTGTACGAGGTGATCAACCAGAACATGGCCGCGTCCGCGCGGATGCACGCGGTGGAACGCGGCATCGATCTGCGCGGCGTCGCGCTGATCGCCTTCGGCGGCGCCGGGCCCGTGCACGCGTGCGGCGTGGCCACCCTCCTGGAGGCCCCGCGGGTGATCTTCCCGGTCAACGCGAGCGTGCTCTCGGCGTTCGGCACGCTGGTCAGCCCGGTGCGCATCGACCTGGCCCGCAGCATGGTCCGCACGCTCGACGACGGGGTGTCCGCCGACCGCGACACGCTGCTGGCGGACATGCGTCAGGAGGCGCGCCGGGTGCTCGCCGCCGCCGGCGCGGCCGCCGGGGACGTGAGCTTCCGCTACGGCCTCGACGCCCGCTACGAGGGCCAAGGCAACGAGATCACCCTGTGGGTCGGCGAAGGCGACGCCTGGCCGACCTCGCTCGCGGACACCGTCGAACTGTTCCACGCCGAGTACGAGAAGATCTACGGCCTGCGCATCCCCGACGTCGGCGTCGAGGTGGTCACCTGGCGGGTCGCGGGCTGGTCGGACGCCCCCGGCTTCGAGGTCCCCACCATCGCGGTCGGCAACGGCGCCCCGACTCCGAACCGGTATCGCGCCGCGCGGTTCCGCCTCGGCTCCCCCGCCGTCGAGGTGCCCGTGTACCGCCGCGCCGAGCTCGGCGCGGGCCACCGCTTCGCCGGCCCGGCCGTGGTCGAGGAGCGCGAGACGACATCGGTGATCCCGGACGGCTGGACCTGCGAGGTCGCGCCGGACGGCTCGATCATCGCCACCGCCGTCACCACCGCCACCGCCGACACCAGCACCGCCACCAGGAACGAGGAGGGATCCGCGTGACCCGCACCTTCGACGCGATCGAGCTGGAAGTCCTGTGGGGCTCCCTCGTCGCCACCGTCAACGAGCAGGCCAAGGCGCTCCAACGGGCCGCGTTCAGCCCGATCGTGCGCGAGGCCGGCGACCTCGCGAACGCGCTCTTCGACCGGCGCGGCCGGATGGTCGCCCAGGCCGTGACCGGCACCCCCGGCCACATCAACTCGCTCGCCATCGCGTGTCGCAACATCCTGGACCGACACCCCGTCGACTCGCTCGCCCCCGGCGACGTACTGGTCACCAACGACCCCTACCAGACCGCCGGTCAGCTGCTCGACGTCACCGTCCTGGTTCCGGTGTGGCGCGGCGGCCGGGTGATCGCGTTCTTCGGCTCGACCATCCACCACACCGACGTCGGCGGCTACGGCATCGGCGCGGGCGCGCGCGACGTGTTCGAAGAGGGCCTGTGGATCCCGATCAGCAAACTCATGGTCGGCGGCGAACGCAACGAGCCGGTCTGGGACTTCGTGCTTGCGAACGTACGCCAACCCACCCACATGGCCGGCGACCTGCACGCCCAGATGGCGTCCGGCGAGGTCGGCGCGGCCCGGCTGAAGACGCTGCTCGACGCGTACGCGCTCGACGACATCGAGGACCTCGGCGACGAGGTGATCCGCCGCTCCGAGGAGGCCACTCGGCGGGCGATCCGGGCGCTGCCCGGCGGCACGTACGAGGCCGCGTCGATCCTCGACCTCGCGGACGGCTCAGAGATCACCATCAAGGTCGCGGTCACCATCGACCCCGAGGCCGGCGAGATCCTGGTGGACTACGCGGGTTCGTCCGGCGCGAGCCCGTTCGGCATCAACGTGGTCAAGAACTACACGCACGCCTACACCACGTTCACGCTGCGCAGCCTGCTCAACCCGGACGTGCCCAACAACGCCGGCTCGCTCGCGCCGATCAAGGTCGAGGCGCCGCTGGGCAGCATCGTCAACGCGGTGTCGCCGTCGCCGTGCACCGCCCGGCACGTGGTGGGCATGTTCCTGCCGATGCCGCTGCTCAACGCGATGTCGCAGGCGCTGCCCGAGGCGGTCATGGCCGAGGGCTCGGCGGCGGTGTGGACGATGCAGGTGAGCGGGCACGACGCGGAGGGCAAGCCGTTCATCACGGCGATGTTCACGTACGCGGGCGGGGTGGGCGCGCGGGCCGGCAAGCCCGGCCTGTCCACCACGTCGTACCCGACCGGGGTCTCCGCCGTGCCACTGGAAGTGGTCGAGGCGTCCGCACCGATTCGCTTCCTGCGCAAGGAACTTCGGCGTGGGTCCGGCGGACTCGGCGCGCAGGAGGGCGGTATGGGCCAGACCATCGAGTTCACCGTCGACTCGCCGTCGCCGTGGGTGCTCAACGCCGTCGCCAGCCGGCTCGCGCGCGGCCCGCGCGGGATCTTCGGCGGCCAAGCGGGCGCGACCGGGCGTTTCCTGGTCAACGGCGAACCGGTGCGTACGCAGGCGCGGATCACCTTGCAGCCGGGGGACGTGGTGCGGCTCGAACTGCCGGGCGGGGGCGGCTACGGTACGCCCGTCGCGGCGGCGGTCGGGGCCGCGGTCACGGGGTGACGACGGGCACGGCGCGCGACTTGCGCCTCGTGCGTCGCGACTGGTGACCTGTGGGGCCCGGCGTCGGGTCGGGCCCCCGTCCCGCGATCGCGCGCCGACCGGTCCCGTTCCGTGTCGGTCCGCTCCGTGTCGGTCCCGCTCCGCCGGTCCCGCTCCGCCGGTCCCGCTCCGCCGGTCCCGTTTCGTGTCGGTCCGTTCCGCGCCGGTCCCGTTCCGTTCCGCTCGGGTCCCGTACTGTTCCGTCCGTTCCTCGGTTGATGTCCTGGAGGTCACATGGTGTCCGTTCCGCCCACCTTCGCGTCGCGCTGGTCCGACACCGTGACCGCCCACCCCCACGCGCTCTTCCTGGTCTGGGAGGCACCCGACGGTGAGGTGACCCGCTGGACCTACGCCGAGTTCGACGCCCTGGTCGCCCGCGTCGCCGGCGGTCTGCTCGCGCGGGGCGTGGCGCCCGGCGACCGGGTGGGCATCGCGCTGCGCAACTCCCCGGCGTACGTGGCCCTTTGGCTCGCCCTCGTCCGCGTCGGCGCGGCGATGGTGTGCTCCGATCCCTCGGCCCGCACCCCGGAGTTGGCCGCGCACCTGCGCCGCACGGGTGCCCGGCTCGGATTCTGCGCGCCCGAACGGGCCGACGACTACCGGGCGGCGGCACGCGACACGGGCACGACCGTCGTCGAGATCGCCGAGGACGACACCCACCTCTCCGCTCTCCTCGGCCGGGCCGCGCCCGCGAGCACTCCCCCGCCCGGTCCGTACGACCTCGTCGGGCTGATGTTCACCTCCGGCACCACCGCCGAGCCCAAGTGCGTGATGGTCACCCAGGCCAACTACGCCTTCGCCGGCGACGTGATGGCCGCCGCCGCCGAACTCGGGCCCACCGACCGACAGTTCGTCGTCCTGCCGATGTTCCACGCGAACGCGCAGTACTACTCGTTCGCGTCGGCGATCGCGGTGGGCGCGAGCGTCGTGCTGCTTCCCGCCTTCTCCGCGAGCCGCTTCGTGGCTCAGGCCGCGCGGCACGAGGTCACCCACGTCAGCCTGTTCGCCGCGCCGATCCGGATGATCCTGGCCCGGACCGAGGCCGGCGACACGGCAGCGGAGCTGCGGGTTCGGCACTGCTGGTACGCGCAGAACGTCACCGACGAGCAGTACGAACGCTTCGCGGCCCTGCTCGGCGGTTGCCGGCCGCGCCAGTTGTACGGGATGACCGAGACCATCCCCGCGGTGCTGACCAATCCCACCGTCGCGCCGCTCCCTCGGTCGATGGGCCGGCCCACGCCCGGCTGCGTCGTGGCCGTCCACGACGCCGCGACCGGGGCGCCCGCGCGCGCCGGCGAGATCGTGGTCGGCGGCGAGCCCGGGGTGAGCCTGTTCGCGGGCTACCTGGACGACCCGGCCGCGACCGCCGCCGCGTACCGGGACGGCTGGTTCGTCACCGGCGACCGGGCCCGGGTGGACGCGGACGGCCACTTCCACTTCGCGGGGCGGCGCGGCGACGTGCTCAAGGTCGCGGGCGAGAACGTCTCCATCGTGGAGATCGAGGCCGTGCTCGCCGAGCATCCCGCGGTGCTGGAGGCCGCGGTCGCGGGCGTGCCGGACGACGTGCGCGACGAGGTACCGGTCGCGTTCGTGGTGGCCGTGCCCGACGCCGGTCCGGGCGCGCTCGACGATCTCGCCGACTGGTGCGCGGCCCGGCTCGCGAAGGCCAAGCGGCCGGCGCGCTACGAGCTGGTGGCCGAGTTGCCGCGGACGTCCGTCGGCAAGATCCGCAAGTTCCTGCTCACCGAGAGGACCGCACCGTGACCGGCCTCGACCCGTCGTCCCTGCCCGCCACCGCCGCGCTCGCCGACGTGCTCCAACTCCGGGGCCGGACAGGCTGGTTGACGCCGCCGCTGCGGCCGTTCCAGCGCGGCGAGGGGGCGGTGCTCGGCACCGCCCGCACGGTGCGTGTGCTGCCGGGTCCGGGCGGGCACGGCCTCAAGCCGCTGCACGCGTTGCTCGCGGAGGACCTGACCGGCCGGGTCGTGGTGGTCGCCGGCGCGGACGCGGCACCCGGGGCGGTGTGGGGCGAGATCCTCAGCGTCGCGGCGCTGGCCCGGGGAGCGGTCGGCGCGCTGATCGAGGGCAGCGTCCGGGACGTACCGGCCGTCACCCGCCTGGGCCTGCGCCTGTGGGCCCTGGCCGAGGCGACGGCGGGCCCCGGGGGAGCGGTCCACGTCGCCGAGATCGGCGGCGCGATCCGGATCGGCGACACCCCCGTCGCGGACGGCGACCCGATCCTGCTGGACGACGGCGGAGCCGTGGCCCTATCCCCCGCCGACGCCGCCGCCCTGCTCGCCGACGCCCTCACCTACCACCAAGCCGAGACCGAAGTCCTCGAAGCCCTGACCGCCGGCCTGCACCTCCCCCGCGCCTACACCCCCAAGTCCAAGGCAATAACCCACCTCCGCAACCACTGACCCCACCACCCGGTGTGGTGCGCCTCGCACCGTCTTCCGTCGCCGCGGTGATCGACAGCGCCTCATTCATTGGCTCGGACACATCCGTCTTGTTGTCGGCGCGCGCCGACAGTCGGGGCGTGCGGACAGTCGGGGCGTGCGGACAGTCGGGGCGTGCGGACAGTCGGGCGTGCCACCACGAGGGTGAAGTCGGGTGGTGGCTCGACTGGAATCGGGGGGTGGGTGATCGAGACTGGCGGCTACCGGGATGGGAGTGGAGACGAGGGGAAGGTGGGCGGGTCGTGGGCGCAGGGAATGGAGAGCGGAACGGCGACACCGGTGGGCGTGGGTTGGGGCGGCGGGCCCTGTTGGGGTTGGGGGTTGCGAGCGGCGCCGGCGTGGTGGCGGCGGGCGGTGGGGGCGTGGCCTTCGCGACGGAGTCGGCCGCCGACGCGGATGGAGGCTCGGGGGCCGGATCCGCGTCCACGTGGCCGGCGGAGTTGGACATCGCCGGCGCCCAGGCGCGGATGGCGTCCGGCGCGCTCACGGCGGTGGCGCTCACCGGGTTCTACCTGGACCGGATCGAGCGCCTCGACAAGCGGGGGCCGACGCTTCGCGCGGTCATCCAGGTCAACCCCGACGCCCTGCGCGACGCCGCCGCGCTCGACGCGGAGCGACGGGCCCGGGGGCCGCGCGGGATCCTGCACGGCATCCCGATCCTGCTCAAGGACAACCTGGACACGGCGGGCCGACTCCGCACCACCGCCGGTTCGCTGGCCATGCTCGGCTCCCGGCCCGAGCGTGATTCGACCGTCGCCGATCGGCTGCGCGCGGCGGGCGCGATCCTGCTCGGCAAGGCGAACCTGAGCGAGTGGGCCGGCGGCACGAGTTGGCCCCGTTCCGGCGGTTGGAGCGCCGTGGGCGGGCAGTGCCGCAACCCGTACAAGCTGGACCGAAGCCCCAACGAGTCCAGTTCGGGTTCGGCCGCGGCCACCGCCGCGAACCTGTGCACGGCCGCCATCGGCACCGAGACCGATGGTTCCATCCTGTCCCCCGCCGGGGCGAACGCCCTGGTGGGCCTCAAGCCGACGGTCGGTCTCGTCGGTCGCGGCGGCCTGATCCCGGGCACGTTCAGCCAGGACTCGGTCGGCCCGCTGTGCCGCACCGTGGCCGACGCCGCGGCGATCCTGGGCCGACTGGTCGGTGTCGACCCGCGCGACCCGGCCACCCGCGACAGCGTCGGACACGACCACCCCGACTACACCCGCTTCCTCGATCGCGACGCGCTGGCCGGCGCGCGCATCGGTATCCCCCGGGACGTCTACTTCGGCTACAGCCCCCGTGCCGACGCCGTCGCCCACCAGGCGATCGAGGTCATGCGCGCCGCGGGAGCGGTGATCGTCGATCCGGCGGACATCCCCACCGCCCGCGAACTGGCGAGCACCGACGTCAACTTCATCGTGATCCTCACCGAGATGGCCCACGGCCTGGGCGCATACCTGGCCGAAACCCCCGGCGAGCACCCTCGCACCATCGCCGAACTCGTCGCGTTCAACCGCGAGCACGCCGACCGTGAACTGCCCTACTTCGGCCAGGAGGGCCTGGAGATCCTCGCCGGGGCCTCGGGCGACCGTACCGATCCCACCTACCTCAAGGCCCTCGCGACCATGCGATCGCTTGCCCGCGAGCAGGGCATCGACGCGGTACTGCGCCAACACCGCCTGGACGCGCTGGTGATGCCCACGGGTGGCCCGCCCGGGAAGATCGACCTGCTCAACGGCGACTACTCCGCCGGTTCGAGTTCGCAGGCCGCCGCGCTGGCCGGCTATCCCGCGATCACCGTCCCGGCGGGCTGGTGTTCCGACCTGCCGGTCGGCATCACCTTCGTCGGCACCGCCTGGAGCGAACCCACCCTGATCCGCCTCGCCTACGCATACGAACAGGCCACCCTCGCCCGCCGGACACCCCGGTTCCTGCCGGCGGACGTCGGCTGAGCACCGCCGCCTCCCGTCCGGACGCCGCGCCGCGCCGCGTCAGTCCACGACCACGTCACTCCACGATCGCGACCACCGTGTCGAGGAGTTCGAGAAGCGTGCCGGGGAACTCGGGCAGCATGCGGACGGCGATCGTCCACGCCTCCACCGAGTCGCCCAGTCGGTCGATCACACATGCCTCCCGCAGGTCGCGCATCACCCACTGTTCGTGCTCTTGCGGATCCTTCGTGATCGGTACGTCCACCGTGAGCATCATGGCCATTCCGGCCGGGGCGCAGTGGGCGCTGATGTCATGCACGGTGAGGGTGCCACGCTCCAGACTGTCGCGGACCCAGAACGCCCTTCCGGTATAGGCGTTCGGCTGGAATCGGAGACCGTCCAGCAGTAGTTCGCGTGGGCAGTCCGCTCGCGCGACGAGGGCGTTGATGGGCCCGAAGTCCAGCGATCGCACCGCGTGCGCCGCGAGCAGTGCCGGCCACGGCATCGCCACCCCCTCGGCGATCAGGTGCCGAATGGCCTCGCTGCCCTGTCGGATCTCCGCGACCAGGCGGGCCGGATCGCCGGCCGTGTCCGCGTGCCGGCGCATCCGGTCGAGGCCGTCGAGTTCGGCGAGCGCCTCCCGCGCGTACCGGGCCACATCGGCGTCGAAGGGAAGTCGCTTGTGTGTCCCCTCCGGCGGGGTGACGTCGTCCAGCAGTGCGCGCACCGCGTCCGGACCGCCGCGTTCCCAGAGCGCGACCAGCATCCGACTCGCCCCGACCCCGGTGTACAACCGGGTGCGGCCCAGGATCAGCCGGACGAGTCGAGGGTCCCCCGAGCAGAGCCCGGTCAGCAGCCGGCCCCTGAACCGAGTCAGGTCCATCCGGCTCAGGGTGTGGAACAGGTCGTCGGTCAGCGGCACCGCACCGCGCTCGCCGTGGCGATCCACGCCGGCCAGGACGCGCACTCGCTGCGCGTCGGTCAGCGGCGCGTCCCGAAACAGCGCGGCATTGACGTCGGGGTCGTCGAGATCCAGCAACTCCCGTACGGTTTCCGGTGCTTGCTCGGTGCGCATGGCTCGCGCGACGAGCACCCGCCTCCCGTGCACGGCCGCGATCCGGGTGCGGGTCTCGGCGTTCGTCGACGCCGACGCGAGTACGTCGCGCAGCGCGGGCAGGTCGAGGACCGGCACGAGGGCGTCGCGTACATCCTGCGGCACGCTCTGAAAGAGCATCAGGAATCCGGCGCGCGCCGCGTCGGTCGGGGCGGACGCCGGGGTATCGGCTCCTTCCGGCACGACGTCGTCGGGCTCGGGATCGCGCGGCTCGGCGGCGCCCAGCCGTGACTCGTCCGCGTCGCGCGCGGCCAGTACGTCGGCCACGAGCGCGGCCAGGAATCCCTCGTGCGCGCCCAGTCGGGCATACACGGCGGTCCACGCGACGTGGTCGGCACCCAGCGGCGCGACCAGTTCGGCGATCGCCTTCCGGGTTCCGGCGTCCTCGGCGTCCAGGCACCCCAGGGCGTCGACGGCGGGCGCGATCTCGGCGAGGACGCGCTCGGCGGGCAACCACCCGTGTCGCCGATGGCGGCGAATGAACTCCGGCCACCACTTGGGGTCGTGCTCGATCTCGGGGTCCGCCAACAGGTCGTCCGGCAACCGGTGGGCGAGCCGGGCGGTGGCCGCGGGATCGTGCCGGTACGCCTCGCGCACGAGGTCCTCGGGGCAGTCGGGTTCGATCGCCGACCGGGCGAGTACGGCCCCCGGGCACGGCTTGCGCACGTGCTCGGCCCGGACCAGGTCCCAATCGATCACCGTCGAGCCGCGCTCGGCACCGCGGCCCCGGGTCGCCAGCAGCCACAAACCCGTGGGATCGGGTGGGCCGGCCGGTTCCTCGTCGAGGTGCGCGAGCAGTCCGGGATGGCCCAGCTCGTCCTCTTCCCACGCGCGGCGGACGAAGTCCGCGAACTCGGCCGCCCCGACGAGGTCGCGCAGCCCGCGGACGCGGTCGAGCAGCAACTCGGGCGCCATGTCGGAGCCGATCCGCAGCAGCGTGGCGGCGAGGACCTCCCCGAACGGCGTGTACAGGAGTTCGTGCCGGAAGACGTGGTCCCCCGCGACGAGCCACGGGACGAGTCCATCCGGCGCGCGCCAACCCGGATCGGTCGGATCGGCCGCGGCCACGACCGCCGCCATCACCTCGGCCGGATTCCAGTCGTGGCGCCGGAACGTGCACAGCGCGCGGCCCAGTTCGGGCCGTCCGAGCCGGGCGAGCGCGAGCAGCGTGGTCATCCCGGCGAATTCGGCCTCCGCCAACGACAACTGCGCTTCGAGGTCACCGGAATCGAGCACCGCCGCCAACAGCGCGGGCGGCCGTCGATGCTCGACACGCAGCACCTCCACGCACTCGGCCCGCAGCCGGGTCCTCAACTCCGCGGCGTCGCCCCGCCGGACGGCCCGAAACGCCGCCACCACCCCGGCGTGCGTCGCCTTTTCCTCGTACCACCACTCCACGAACGCACCTCGATCCACCGCCATGGCCGGGACGCTACGCGATCGATCCGGCCGGCGAATCCGTCCCCGCCGCGGGCGCCTGCCCAGGTTTCGGGTTGGTCCAGACCTATTGACCAAAGGTCCAGACCACTTTACGGTTTGGGCAATCGCACCACGTACGTCTCCGGGCCGTCGCAGTCCGGGAGGTGAGCGTGCCCGCAGATGCTCCTTCACGTCGCCACGCGCACCATCGACTCGATGACGGCCGACCGCGGTGAGGGGGGAATCACGCATGACAAGTCGGACGTCACGCCTGCTGGGGGTCACCCTGGCGATGGCTTTCACCGTGATCGTGCCGGCCGCCGCGACACCGAGCGCGTCCGGCACCCCGAATACGACGAGTACGACGAGCACGACGCATACGGCGAGCGCGCCGGGTACGGCGGGCGCGGCGCCCGGCGACACCTGCGCGGTCAAGTCGAAGCCCGAGGGCAAGGTGCTCCAGGGCTACTGGGAGAACTGGGACGGCGCGGCGAACGGCGTGCATCCGCCGCTCGGGTGGATCCCCATCACCGACACCCGCATCCGGGAGCACGGATACAACGTGGTCAACGCGGCCTTCCCGGTCATCCGCTCGGACGGCACCGTCCTGTGGGAGGACGGGATGGACGCGACGGTGAAGGTGGCGACCCCGGCCGAGATGTGTCAGGCCAAGGCGTCCGGGCTCACCATCCTGATGTCGATCGGCGGCGCGACGGCCGGCATCGACCTGAACTCCCGTGCCGTCGCCGACCGGTTCGTCGCGACGGTGGTGCCGATCCTCAGGGCGTACAACTTCGACGGGATCGACATCGACGTCGAGACCGGGCTCGTCGGCAGCGGCAACATCAACACCCTGTCGACCTCGCAGGCCAATCTCGTACGCATCATCGACGGCGTACTGGCCGCCATGCCACCGAACTTCGGCCTGACCATGGCGCCCGAGACGGCCTACGTCACCGGGGGAAGCGTCGTCTACGGCTCGATCTGGGGCGCGTACCTGCCCATCGTGAAGAAGTACGCGGACAACGGCCGGCTGTGGTGGCTGAACATGCAGTACTACAACGGCAACATGTACGGGTGTGCCGGCGACTCGTACTCCGCCGGCACCGTCGCGGGGTTCACCGCCCAGACCGACTGCCTCAACCGCGGCCTGGTCGTCCAGGGCACCACGATCAAGGTTCCCTACGACAAGCAGGCCCCCGGACTGCCGGCCCAACCCGGCGCCGGCGGCGGCCACATGTCGCCGACCCTGGTCTCCCGTGCCTGGAACTCCTATGGCAACGGCCTGAAGGGGCTGATGACCTGGTCGATCAACTGGGACGGCTCGAAGGGATGGACCTTCGGCAACAACGTCAAGGCGCTTCAGGGCCGTTGAGCGCCCCGGCGGTCGCCGGCGGGTCGGCCCGGTGGGGAGGCGGTGGGACGCGGTGGGGACGCGGTGGGCATGCGGTGCCCGGAAATACTCCGGCAGGTGAAGCAACCGGTTCGTCCCCGAACCCGAGGGCCGCCCGGCCTTCCGCCTGCCTTCCGTCTGCCTTCCGCCGGCGGTCGGGCGAAGGCCGGCGCACGCTGGACACAGGGCCGACGTCCGCCGACCCGGCTCCGCCGAACGAGAAGGTGACGCCTGTGCGTCGCACACTCTCCCTCTCCGCGGCGGGCCTGGCCGCGTTGACCGCGGTTGCGGTGGGCGGATGCGGCTCCTCCGAGGACGCGAGCGATCCGCGGCCCTCGACGGTCACCGTGACGGCGCCCCCGTCGCCCTCCGCGACCCCGACGCCCTCGGAGTCCCCCGCGCCCACGCCGACCGCGACCGTGACCGTCACGAACCCGGCGCCACCCCGCTCGTCGCCGGTGGCCGATGCCGCCTCCGTGGTCCGGGCCTATTTCGACGCCGTCAACCGCCACGACCACCGGCGCGCGTGGGACCTCGGCGGGCACCGATTCGCCGCGTCCTACGAGCAGTTCGTCGCCGGCTTCGCAACCACCGCCCACGATCGGGTCGACATCGTCTCGGTGCGCGGCGAAACCGTGACGATCACCCTGGACGCCATCCAGACCGACGCGACCCACCGCTACTTCGTCGGCACCTACACGGTGCGCGACGGGGCCATCGTGCGCGCCGACCTCGACCAGGTGGGCGGCACGAGTGGCCCGACCGACCCCACCGCCCCGACCCACTCGACCGGCCCGACCGGCCGAACGTTCGCGAACTGCGACGAAGCCCGAGCAGCCGGCGTCGCTCCCCTGCACTCCGGTGAGCCGGGCTACTCCGCCGAACTCGACGCGGACGGCGACGGTGTGGCCTGCGAGCCGTACACCCCGCACCTCCCGTTCTGACACCCGCGCGGTGGGGTTGCGTCGACAGGTCGGATTTCGGCGTTTCGCGTAGTGGATCTTCCGGGGCGAATAGGGTGCTTTCGCGGGTTGAAGCGGATGGCCGAGGTGGGTGGGCACGTGGTCCTGTATGCGCTCCTGGTGGGCATCGACGGCTATCGCGAACCGGTCAGGCGGCTCGCGGGCTGCGGCAATGACGTCTCCGCCGCGGCGGCGCTCCTCGAAAGTCGGCTCGCCGCGGCCGAGTACGCCCCGCTGTGCCTGCGCGACGGGGACGCCACCCGCGCGGCGGTGATCGACGGCTTCCGTCGGCATCTCGGGCGGGCCGGCCCCGAGGACAGTGCCCTGTTCTGGTTCAGCGGCCACGGGTCCCAGGCTCCGGTGCCGCCGGAGTGGGCCCACCTCGAACCCACCGGCCTGCTCCAGACGATCCTGTGCGTCGACAGCAGACACGACGGGGTCCCCGACCTCTACGACAAGGAACTCGCGCTGCTGATCGGCGAGATCACCGCGCGCGGGGTCCATGTCGTGGCCGTGATGGACTGCTGCCACGCGGACAGCGCCACGCGGCAGGCCACCGCCGTGCGGGCGGCGACCGGTCCGCCGAAGCTGCCCTCGTTCGTGGCCCGTTGGGAGCCCGCAGCCACCTCGCCGACGCCCACGGCGGCCCTGCTGGACGGGCTCGCCGACCGGCCGGCCGTGCCGCGGATCGCCCACGTGTCCCTCGCGGCCTGCCACTCGCACCAGTTCGCCTGCGAGACCTCGACCCCCGAGGGCGGGCGCGGTCTCTTCAGCCTGGCCCTGCTGGAACAGCTGGGCGCCCTCGGATTCGCGGCGACCTACCGGGAGTTGATGGCCGGCGCCCGCTGCCGCGTCGAGAACGTCGCCCGAGCTCAGATCCCGGTGTTGTCCCCGAGCGCCGATGCCCTCGTCGATCGGCCCTTCCTCGGCGGCCGGATCACCGTACCCCGCTCCGCCGTGACCATGCGCTGTCTGCGCGACGTCTGGGAGGTCGACGCCGGGGCGTGCCACGGCATGGCGGCGGGGACGGCCCGGGACCCGTCGTTGCTGGCCGTGCACGGCTCCGATCCGCCGCTCGAGGTCAGGGTCGTCACGGTGCTGGCGGATCGCAGCCTGGTCGAGCCGATCGGCTGGGCACCGGCCCCCGCCAGGCAATACCCCATGATCCTGACCAGTGTTCCGCTGCCCGTGGGGACGGTCGCGCTCGGCGGCGCTCCCGGTGACGACGAGAAGACCCTCGCGCTGATCGCGACGGCGCTGGGCGTCGCCGCTCCGGGCGGTCTGCCGTCGCCGCACGTCCGCGCACTGGATCCGTCGGGCCCGCTCGACGCGGCGCGTTCGCCCGACACCCGCGTCTCGACCCCGGGCCCCGGCGTGGCGCGGATCACCGACACGGACGGCACCCCGCTCGTTCCCGAGGCACCGTGCCGAACGTCGGGCGAGGCTTCGCGGGTGGTGACGGATCTCGAACACATCGCCCGCTGGCGGCGGATCAAGGGCCTCGACAATCCCCTCTCCGCGCTGCCCAACGCGGTGGTCATCGAGGTGGTGGCCGTGCGCGCGGGCGAGGTGACCGATCCCGGGAACCGGCCGGCGCTGCGCCCGGGCCGCGACGGAGCCGTGCACCTCGACTACCGCCGCGGGTCGGCGGGTTGGGCGGGCCCCGAGGTGTTCGTCCGCCTGCGCAACACCACCGGCCGGCAGCTGTACTGCGTCCTGTTGGACCTGACCGACCGGTTCCGCGTGCACGCGGAGCTCTTCTCCGGCGACTGGGTGGCTCCACACCACACCGCCTCGGCGGCCTGGGGTCAGGTGATCGACCTGGCGCTGCCGCCGGGCCGCCCCGTCGTGCCCGGCGCCACCGGAACCGACTGGTTCAAGGTCCTGGTGGCCGAAACCCCGTTCAACGCGGCGGCGTTCGCCCTGGGGCGGGTCGGCGAACCGGAGGGTGCCTGCGCACGTAGGGGCTCTCGTGGCTACCGCGGCGTGCTCGATCGACTCGGCCTCGCCGCCCTCGACCGCGACATGGGCGCGGCCCGGCCGGCTGCGGGCGACTGGACGACGGCGATCCTGCCGATCGTGGTCCACGTCCCCGAGGTCTGACCACCGCCGGACGACGACCTCGGCCACCCCGCCCGCGAGCGACCGCCCACGACCGGCGACGCCCGCGACGCCGTGCCGCCCTCACCGCCCGAAGTGTACGAACGCCGCCCAGGACACGATGTCCGAGCCGTCGCCGAGACGCAGGTCGTCGCGCAACCGCTTCGGCATCACGTCGGGCAGCTCCCGATGGCCGATCACGCACAGTTGGGCCTCGCGCAGGGCGTCCGCCGCCGGCATTCCCCGCTCGCGCAGGAAGTGGTGGAACAGGAACATCAACACCGAGGTGGCGGTATCCGGCACGCTCCACGTGGCGCCGACCACCGAGCGCACCCGGCCGGCCAGCAGCGTGGTGCTCAGGCTGAACGCCTCGTCGTACCCCCGGCCGCACCGGCCGCTGCTACAGGCCGCCAGCACGGCCAACGCGATCTCCCGGCCCGGATCGGCACCCAACTCCCGGATCAGCGTCTCCGCGGCCAAGGTCTCGCCGCCGTCCAGCACCAGGTACGCACTGTCCCCGGCGGACGTTCGCTCCTCGACGACGCCGTGGCACGCCAGATGCACCACCGATCCCCCGTCGGGATCGGCGAACCAGCGCAGGACCTCCTCGCGGGTCCCCGGCCCCTCCGGGCTGGGCTGCCCGTCGAGCCCCCTGCCGAGGTAGCGCGCGTCCCGGTAGAAGTGGTCCCTGATCGCCAACGCCTCGATCCGCGCCGCGGGCAGGTCCCTGGCCCGCCCGCCCGGGTCGGGGTCGCCCACGATCAGGCCCCGGTCGGTCAGCGGCACCGCGGTGCGCCAGGCCGACCCGCAGAACATCCGGGCGGACGCCGCGTACGAGAAGACGGCCTGCTCCATCGCGTAGCGCCGCTTCCCGTCCACGTGCCGGCGGGCCGCGTGCCACGGCACCCGCGCCAACTCGCGCACCGGGATCAGCACCAGCCGCATCGGGCGACCGGCGGGAGGGGCGAGATGCGTCTCGAGCAGCGGTCCGATCGCGGCCTCCCAGGCCCATTCGGAGATGCCGGAGAGCACCCCGGGCGCCTTGATCCCCGCGTCGCGCGTGGCGGCCTCGCGGTCCTGCGCCGATCGCGCCGTCATGCCCTGCGCGGCCTCGCGCATGAAGGCATCGAGGGCCGCGGCGCCGGAGTCGTTGAGCTTCGGCAGCTGCATCCAGGTCGGCGGAGCGTCGGCCGGGATCACCACGGCGGCGCCGTTGCGCTCGTCGCCCGGCACGAGGTAGATCAGCGCGTCGGCCCCGAGCGCGACCAGGGCGGCACGTACCTCGTGCACATCCGGCGGGTCGAGCAGCCGGGTCGTCCCCTCGCCGGGGCTCGTCGTCAGCGAGCCGTAGGGGTCCATCGAGATGCCCGCCAAGGCGCCGACGACCTTGCGCCGCAGCTCGCTCGGCGGCTCCTCGGCGGGGGTCCGCCGCCCCCGCGTCCACTGCCGCCACTCCTGAAGCAACGCCGGGTCGCCCTTCGCGACGAGCCGGGCCTCGATGTCCCGGGTCTCGGTCGCGGCGTAGAGGATCAGGCCGCGTCCCGCGTCCAAGGCGGTCACGGCCCGGTCGATGTCGTGGTCGGTCAGGCACCAGCGCGCGGTGTCGAGGGCGTCGTCGGCGGCGTGGCGGGCGGCTGCCTGCATCTCGTCGGGGTTGGCCTGGAGCAGCACGTTCCAGGTGTGCCCGCGCAGCCCGCTCAGGGCGGTGAGCCGGCACGACTCGGTACGCCCGGCGAGCCGGTAGGCGTGGGCCAGGGGCATCGCGATCGTGGTCCACAGCGTCTGTGCGGTGGGCTCGGTCAGCGCTCGGGCCTGTTCGAGCAGTTCGATGCCGCGGACGAGATCGTCGGCCCGGCCGGTCATCTCCCTGCGGCGGATGCGCGCCGCACCGGCCGACAGCAGGTAGAACGCCAAACGCGGGTCGTGGTCCGCCGCGGCGGCCAGGGCCTCGTGCAGGTGTTGCACGGCACTGTCCACCGACTGCGGGGTGTCCATGCCCAGTTCGGCGGTGCCGAGATTGGCCAGCCGGAGCGCGCGTTCGCTGCCGGGGAGGTCGGGCTCACGGGCGAACTCCTCCAGTCGGCGGAGCGCGGCGTCGGGGGGTGGAGTGAGGTTCCCGGTGCGCGGGGTGGTCCGAGAGTCGTTGCGGTCGCCGCCGCTCGGCGCGCGGTTCGGCCGCAACATGTCCAGGAGCGGCTCGATCGACGCCAACGCCTGCTCCGACGACAGTCGAAGGGGATCGCCGAGCGGCAGTCGGTCCACCACCCTGCGGATCTCGTCGAGCTTGTCCACGGCGGCCAGGACGTCGCCTCGCAGGCCCAGCTCGTGCACCTCCGCGAGCAGGGTGAGCAGGGTGCTGCGATCGCGCAGCGGTGACCCCGGGTCGAGCTTGTCGTCGAACGCCCGTGCGCCCTGGGTCACTTCCTGGGCTTCGCCGATATTGGCCTCCGCCTGGCCGATCAGATGCCGCAGGCCCAACCGCGCCATCTCGATCATCTTCGTGTGCGGCTCGGTGTCCCCGACGATCAGCGCGTAGCGCTCCACGTCGGCCGACGCCGTGCGCGGGTTGAAACCCGGTCGGCCCTCCTGCCCCGCCGCGAGCAGGTCGGCCGCCCGCAGCGTCGCGGAGGTCACCGGCCAGTCGCGCAATGGGGCGGGATCCGCGTCGGCGACGTCCGCCAGGGAGATCGCCCGGCCCATCCGCTCGGATCCCACCAGCGAACCCGAGCGCAGCAGCGCGGTCGCCATCATGGCCGCGAGCTTGGCGCGTCCCGGCAGCGTCCCGGGCAACGTCTCGAAATCCGCGATCGCCGCGTCGATGTCCGCCGGGGCCCAGCCGTGTTCCTCGTAGCGGCTCGCCAGCATCCAGCAGCGTGCGAAGACCCACGACGCGCGCTCGTCGGCGTCCACCAGCGCGAAGGCCCGGGCGGTGCGCTCGATCACGGCGGCCAAGGCGTCCGCGTGCGGTATCCGGCTCATCGGGGCCTCCCGGGGCCGGCGTGCACCGGCTCGACTCGGCTGGGGCGACCATTGGAGCAGAGTCACGGCCCCGCCACTGTCTGTTTTGCCGGACCGAGTACATCCGGCGCGCGGTGCGGCCGGGCCGGGCGGCGGGCCGCGCGGGCGCCGACGCGTCGGTCGGCCCCGGTCGGAAGAGCTCCCTGAGCGACACCCGGGCAAGGGAGTTCGATCCGGTGGCCGACCGGCCCGCAGGAGCATGTCATCGCCTCGCGGGTATCGTGCTCTTGATATCGGCAGAGAGGGTGTGGGCGTGACGGCCAAGGCAGAAGGCTTCGATCGCCTGGTCGAACCGTTCCGTTCGGAGTTGCTGGCGTACTGCTACCGGATGCTCGGCTCGGCTCACGACGCCGAGGACTTGGTCCAGGACACGTACCTGAGGGCGTGGCGGGCGCGGGAGCAGTACGACGAGACTCGCAGTTCGCTGCGTACCTGGCTCTACCGGATCGCGACGAACGTCTGTCTGACCGCCTTGGAGGCCCGCAGCCGCCGACCGCTGCCGTCGGGTCTGGTGGCCGCGTCGGAGCCGCTCGCGCCGCTCGTGCCGGGAGAGAACCTCGCCTGGCTCCAGCCCCTGCCGGACTCCTTGGTGGACGCGGGCGATCCGGCTGGGACCGTGATCGACCGCAGCAGCCTGCGCCTGGCGTTCGCCGCCGCCCTGCAGTACCTGTCGGCGCGTCAGCGTGGTGCGCTGGTCCTGCGTGATGTGCTCGGCTTCTCCGCGTCCGAGGCAGCGGAAATCCTCGGCACCACCGTCGTGTCGGTGAACAGCTCCCTACAGCGGGCGCGTTCCCGTTTGAAGCAGGTCGGGGGCCGGCAGGAGCGTGTCAGCGAGCCGTCGACAGCCGAGCAGCGCGCCTGGGTCGATCGCTACATGAAGGCGTTCCAGCAGGCCGATGTCGAGGGTCTCAAGCGGCTGCTCACCGAAGACGTGATCATGGAGATGCCGCCGATGCTCAACTGGTTCGCCGGCCCCGGCAAATACGGCCTGTTCATGGAGTGGGTCTTCGACCAGGCCGGAACGGACTGGTCTCTGCAGCCGGTCGCGGCCAACGGCCAGCCCGGTTTCGCCGCCTATCGGCGCGTCGGTGGCGGATACGAGCTGCACACGCTTCAGATCTTCACCGTCACCGCCGGCGGCATCAGCCGGAATTCGGTGTTCCAGGATTCCGAGGTCTTCGCGTCCTTCGGTCTGGCGGCCCGACTCGACGCCCAGGGACTCGCGACCACCTGATCCGCCGAGATGGGCCTGATGGTGACGGAGGCCGACGGCGTGTTCGGGAAGCCGTAGCCGGACTGCTTCGTGCCGGGGTACGGCCTGGAGGTGATGCCGGTGCGGCAACCTCTCTGTGTCGAGCGCGCCTCGACACCTTTTTGCCGCGGGTTTACCGCAGGCGCGATGAGTTCCGACCCCGCCGCCGGTATGTAGTGACGAGTTCGCCGGGATACCCCCGGCGAACCGCTCACAAGGGAGATCCGATGTCCGACAGTCGTGCGGAAGACAGGGCCGCCATCGAGGCCGTCCTGGTCGACTCCTACAAGGCGTGGGAGGGCGGCGACGCCGAGGGCATGGTCGCCGACTACACCGTGGACGCGACCGCCATCATGACCGGCTCGCTCCGCGACAGCCGTGAGGTGATCCGCGAGAACATGGCCCTGGCCTTCGCCGGACCACTCAAGGACAGCTCGACCTACAACAAGCAGCTCAGCCTCCGCTTCGTCGGCAGGGACGCCGCCATCGTCGTCAGCGAATCCGGCATCCTGTTCCCCGGCCAGACCGAGGTGCCGGACACGGGCAAGGTGAACGCGACCTGGGTTTTCGAGAAGGAGGACGGCCGGTGGCGCATCGCCGCCTATCACAACAGCCCGGTGCTGGCGCCTGGGCAGTGAACCCTTCCCGTAACCGATAGTGACAGTGTGTAGCGGCACGAACACCCCAATGTCGCCGACAGGGACGCCGAAGACCCCGGCCACTCCCGGGCCTGCGCCGGCCTGAGCTGCGCCGACACGCGCGCGGGTGTCGGCCGGAGCCGCAGCCACGGCGGACCATACACAGCGTGTGCACGCGCTGTGTATGGTCCGCCGGCACGTCCGGTGCGAGGGCGGTGTCCGGCCCCGACGGCGGGTTTGCCGGGCGTGCCTTCGTCAGACCGGGAGCAGCCGCCGGGCCTCGGACGACGAGACGGCGGGGACGGCGTCGACTCCGTGCAGCACGTGCGCGAGGACCTCGGCGCCGCGGACCACCCGGGGACCGGGGCGGTTGAAGTACGCGGGGCCGTCCAGGACCCACACCTCGCCGGCGCGCACCGCCGTCAGCTCGGCCCACCCGGGCAGCTCGGTCAGCAACTGCCGTTCCGCCTCCGTGCGTTCGGGGCTGAACCCGCATGGCAAGAGCACGATCACGTCGGGGTCCGCGGCGCGCAGGCGCGCCCATTCCATCGGCTTGGTGTGCTCGCCGACCTCCGCCAGGAGCGGCTCGCCGCCGGCCGTCCGGATCTGCTCGGGAACCCAGTGGCCGGCCGGCCACAGCGGATCCAGCCATTCGATCGCCGCCACCCGCGGTCGGGGTCGATCCCGCACCGTCCGACGGACCGCGTCGAGCCGGGCGCGCAGGCGCGCGACCTGCACGGCGGCCACGTCCGGCACGCCCAGCACCGCCCCGACGTGTTCGCGACAGGCCAACACGTCGGGCAGCGTGCGCGGTTCGAGGCTGATCACGCGCGGACCGGCGTCCAGCACCCGGACGGCCCGCGCGACGCCCGTGTACGAGACCGCGCACACATCGCAGAGGTCCTGTGTCAGGACGACGTCGGGGGCCAGTTCGGCGAGCCGCTCGACGTCGAGGGTGTAGAGCGACGAGCCCCGATGGGACGCGCCGCCCACGGCGTCGGAGATCTCCCGGCTGCTCAGCGTGTCGGCGGAGAACTCGGCCGCCGTGACCACCGGCACGGACCGCACCACGTCCGGGGGCCAGTCGCACTCGTGCGTACGCCCGACCAGGTCACCGCCCAGACCCAACTCGGCGACGATGTCGGTGGCGGCGGGCAACAACGACACGATGCGCATACGGAGAGCCTAGAGCTCAGGTCGGCAGCGCCACCGGCACCCGCTCCGCCGCCGTGTCGATCACCTCGTCCAGGACCTCCCGGGACCGGACCAGGTCGGCGATCAGGCGATCGATGCGCTCGCGCTCCTTGGTGAGATCGTCGACCAACCGCGGCGTGGCGATCTCGGACGGGCCGCCGTCCGCGTCCCGCATGCAGGGCAGCATCTGCGCGATCTTCGCGCTGTGCAGTCCCGCGGCGAAGAGTTCCTGGATGCGGATGACGCGGTCGGTCGCGCTGTCGGCGTAGTGGCGGTGGCCGCCGGGGCTGCGCTCGGCCGTCAACAGACCCTGCTTCTCGTAGTAGCGCAGCGAGCGCTCGCTCACCCCGGTGCGCTGGGCCAGTTCCCCGATCCGCATTACCCACCTCGCCTGCCGCAGGACTTGACTCTGACATCAGTGTCAACTTCTACCGTACCGGCATGACGAACGCACGAGTTGCCTCCAGCCTCTTCGAGTCCACCCACCTCGGCACCCTGCCGCTGCCCAACCGCCTGGTGATGGCACCGATGACCCGAAACCGCGCCGCCGCCGACGGCGTCCCGCAATCGACCATGGCCACCTACTACGCACAACGCGCCTCCGCCGGGCTGATCATCGCCGAGGCCGCCACGCCGAACGCCGTGGGGCAGACCTACCCCAACATCACCGCGATCCACAACGACGCGCATGTGGCCGGCTGGCGGGGCGTCACCGACGCCGTGCACGCCGCGGGCGGCCGGATATTCCTCCAGCTACAGCATGGCGGCCGGGTCGGCCACCCCGACAACAGCGGGCTGACGCCGGTCGCGCCCTCGCCGGTCGCGCTCCCGGGCACGATGTACACCCCCGACGGGCACCGGCCCTCCGTCGTGCCCCGCGAGATGACCCTCGACGAGATCCGCTCCACGGTGGCCGACTTCGCCGCCGCCGCCCGCAACGCGGTCGACGCGGGCTTCGCCGGCGTGGAGGTGCACGCCGCCAACGGCTACCTCCTCCACCAGTTCCTGGCGCAGGGCACCAACCACCGCACCGACGCCTACGGCGGCTCGGTGGCCGGCCGCATCCGGTTCGCGGTCGAGGTGGTCCGCGCCGTCGTCGACGCGATCGGCGCCGACCGGGTGGGCGTGCGCATCTCCCCCGGACTCACCGTCAACGGCATCGAAGAGGGCGACACCGAGGCCATCTACCCGGCGCTCGTCGACGCGCTGGCCGAGGTCGGTCCGACCTACCTGCACTTCGTCTTCGCCGACCCGGACCAGCCGCTCTTCCGGGAGATCCGCGCGGCTTGGCCGGGCACGCTGATCGCCAATCCGGTGCTGGGATTCGGAGGGCCGCTGCCCGCCGACGGCGGCCGGCACGAGGGCGAGCGGCTCCTGGCCGCAGGGGCCGACCTGATCTCGCTCGGCCGTTCGTTCCTGGCCAACCCCGACCTGGTCGAACGGCTGCGCGTCGGCGCACCGCTCAATCCGGTGCGGGACCAGTACCTGATGTATGTGGGCGGGGAGACCGGCTACACCGACTACCCCACACTCGGCGCCGCCGGCCTTCCCCACGCCGAGTCCCTCGAACCCGCCACCACCTGACCGGCGCGAGCCGGGCCCGCCGACCACGCCCGGCGTCCCCGCACGATCGACGACCCACTCCCGGTCCCGTCCCCCGACGGCACGCACTGGTCGGAGTCGTTCCAGGACGGCGCGCTCACGGGCGCAGGACGGCGAACTCCGCCGCGGTCCATGGTGTGCGGACGGGCACCGGCCGGCGCTCGTCGGGCAGGCGGTCGTCGTCGGTGTCCCAGATCCGGGTGTGCTCGCCGGTCGTGTCGATGGGCGGCCAGCCGGGGTCGCCGGTGCCGGCGAAGTCCGCCCAGGCGCGCACCATCTGCCCGGAGAGTCGGCGGTCGGCGGGGTCGGGTGGGCCGCCGATGAGGAATCGCACGGCGTCGGCGTCGAGGTTGCCGAAGGCGAAGGGGACGTCGGCGCAGTGCCAGGCGCGGGCCGGCGCGCCCGGGCCGTCGGGTCGGCGTACGAAGCGGGACGCGTGGGCCCGGCCGCCGGCCCGGGCGTGCGCTTCGGCGAGTCGTCGGGTGTACTCGCCGAACATCAGGTCGCCGAAGATCGCGAGGTAGACGTCCAGGGTCGGGGCCTGCGGCAGCGCCGCCCGGTATGCGGTCACGAGGCCGTCGGGCAGGCGGAAGTCGGCGGCGAAGGCGGCCAGTTGCTCGGCGGTGGTGACCTTGGGGCTGCCGCCCACCGCGTCGAACAGCCAGGACTCCTCGGCGGTGTGGCAGACCAGCAGGTCGAGGTCGGGCGCCCGGCCCGCGGCCAGGCCGGTGAGGGGGTCGGCGGGCAGCACCTCGCCGTCGACGACCGGCGCGTGGATGGCCGAGCCGTAGTGCCGGGGACCCGACGAGGGGTCGCGACGGTAGCCGTCCAGGACCCGGTCGCAGGCGGCGACCAGGGTCTGCGGGGTCGTCGACAGCAGGGCCTCGGCGGTGTCGGCGCAGCCGGCCGCGGCGGCGACCTCGGTCGTGGTCGCCGCGGCCAGCTCCAGGGAGTGGACGGGGGCGACCGCGCTGTGCGCGATGACGCGGCGGAAGAGGCCCCGGGCGCGGTCCATCACCATCAGGCAGGCCGCGGAGGTGGCTCCGGAGGACTGGCCGGCCACCGTGACGTTGTCGGGGTCGCCGCCGAAGGCCGCGATGTTCTCCCGGACCCAGCGCAGCGCGGCGACCTGATCGAGCAGGCCCCGATTGTCGGGAAATACACCTTCTCTTCCATTTGGCACATGTCCGAACCCTTCGAAGCCGAGCCGATGGTTCGCGGTGACCACGACCAGTCCGGCCCGGGCCAGGGCGACCCCGTCGAAGTCGGGCTGGGCCGAGGATCCGAAGGTGTAGGCGCCGCCGTGGATCCACACCAGCACGGGTAGGCGGGCGCCGCCGGGGGCCGGCGTCCAGACGTTGACGGTGAGGATGTCCTCGCCCCCGGGCGACCACACCGGCGCGCCCGGCAGTCGCGCCGACTGCGGCGCGATCGGGCCGAAGCGCGTGCCGTCCCGGACGCCGGTCCACGCCGCCGCGGCGCGCGGCTCACGGAACCGGTCGGCGCCGAAGGGCGGCGCGGCGTAGGGCACGCCGAGGGTCGCGACGACGTCGGGCACGGGTCGATGCCCTCGGACCGCCCCGTTCGTGGTCTCGAAGATATCCACGCACATCACCTTTCGACGCGCGGCCGACGGTCGCCTGCCGACTGCCGACTGCCGACTGCCGACTGCCGACTGCCGACGATCCCCCGAGCCGCCGGCGTGGGCCGGCCACGGTCCGCAATCCTCGCGCGTTCGTTGCTGAAACTCCTTGCAAGCCGATGTGAACCTAAAGGTGGCCTGACGCCACGTCAATACACCGCCGACAGGCGGCCGTTCCCCCGCGCGGCCGGTCGGGACACCGGCCGGGGACGGCACGGCAGGTCACCGGCGCCCCCGTGGTGCCCGCCCCCCGGCAGCCGTGGCCCCGGGATCGAGAGCACAGGCAGCCGGCGCCCTCGACCGGTCGATCCGAGCTTGCAAATCTGCAAGATGTTGCGGAAATCTCTTGCAAGGTCTTCCAATGAGGGGCCTCCCGTTGCTACGTTCCTCCGGCAGTCCGGTGGCCGCCCCGGCCAACGGACGGTCCGACGCCCCAGTGGCCGGACCCATTCCCGAGGAGTGCAGATGCGACGGAGCATTTCCGCGGCGGCCGCAGCCGCGGCGCTCACACTCACGCTCACCGCGTGTGGCGGTGACGACGGCGGCGGCAGCAGCAAGCAGGCGGCCGCAGCGAAGGATCCCGCGGCCGTGTCCGGGACCGTGACCTGGTGGGACACCTCCGACTCCACCAGCGAGGCGCCCGCCTACAAGGAACTGATAGCCAAGTTCGAGGCGGCCTACCCCAAGATCAAGGTCAAGTACGAGAACGTCCCGTTCGACGACGCTCGGGACAAGTTCAAGACCGCGGCCCAGGGCGGTTCCGGCGCTCCCGACGTGCTGCGCGCCGACGTGGGCTGGACCCCGGCCTTCGCCGAGCTGGGCTACCTCCAGCCGCTCGACGGCACGCCCGCGCTGACCGGCCAGGAGGGCTTCCTGCCCAGCGCGTTCGCGAGCACCCAGTACAAGCAGAAGACCTACGGCGTGCCGATGGTGACGGACACCCTCGCGCTGCTCTACAACAAGGACCTGCTCGCGAAGGCCGGCGTCACCAAGCCGCCCGCGACGTGGGACGAGGTCAAGGCCGCGGGTCTCGCGGTCAAGGCCAAGACCGGGAACGCGGGCGTGTTCATGAAGCCGCAGGGCTTCTACGCGCTGCCGCTCATCTACGGCGAGGGCGGTGGGCTGGTCGACGTGCAGGCGAAGAAGATCACCGTCAACGACGAGAAGGCGCAGAAGGCGATCGGCATCGGGCAGGACCTGATCTCCTCGGGCGCCGCGGTCACCGACGTCACCAAGGACTCCTACTCGAACATGCAGGCCATGTTCAAGGAGGGCAAGGTGGCCATGATGATCAACGGCCCCTGGTCCGTCAGCGACGACCTCAAGGGCCCGGCGTTCGCCGACAAGGCCAACCTCGGCATCGCCCCGGTCCCCGCGGGCAGCAGCGGCAAGGCCGGCGCCCCCAACGGCGGCCACAACCTCGTCGTCTACGCGGGCTCGAAGAACCTCGACGCGTCGTACCTGTTCGTCGACTTCCTCACCAAGGCCGAGAACCAGGCGTTCGCCGCCGAGAAGAACCACGTGCTGCCCACCCGCACCGCGGCGTACTCGATGAGCGCGGTCACCGCCGACCCCACCATCACCGCCTTCCGGGCCGCACTCGACACCGCCCGGCCGGGCCCGCCGCTGGCGCGAGCGAGCGACCTCTTCGACCCGCTGGACACCACGCTGGAGAAGATCTACAGCGGTCAGGTCTCCGCCAAGTCCGGCCTCGACGACGTCGCCAAGGCGGCTCGGGACATCCTGCCCGACTACAAGTAGCGGCCGAGGGCGCCGGCCCCCACCCGGCGCGCCGCGAACGTCGAACGGGTGGGCCCGGGAGAACGAGCCCCGGGCCCACCCGTCCCCAACCCCCCAAGCGCCGTACCCCGACCGACATCGCGTCAGACATCGCGTCGGGCGTCGCGGACCCTGCGGCAGCAGGCTATGAGGCAGGCCCATCATGACCACCACCATCGAAGCGCCGGAGTCCCCCGGCCCGCCCCCCGTCCCCGAAGGCACGACGGAGAAGGAACGCGCCGCCGGTCGCTTCCGTCGGATCCTGCGCCGGCTCCGCAGGTCCTACGACTCGCACTGGTACGCCTGGGCCATGGTGCTCCCGGTCGTACTGGTCCTGGGTGTGCTGGTGGGCTATCCGCTCATCAGCGGGCTCTACTACTCGTTGACCGACATCAACGAGGCCAACATGGGCCGCACGATCGGGGTCAACCACATCCCCGCCACCTACGAGTGGGTGGGGCTGAAGAACTACGTCGACGTGCTGTCGGGCAGCGACGGCAACTTCTACCCGAAGCTGCGGTGGACGCTGATCTGGACGGTCTCGTGTGTCGTCCTGCACTACACGCTCGGCCTGGCGCTCGCGGTCCTGCTCAACCGCAAGGTCCGGTTCAGCGGCGTGTACCGGATCCTGCTCGTCGTCCCGTGGGCGGTGCCCGCGTTCGTCTCCGCATTCGCGTGGCGGCTGATGCTCAACAAGGACAACGGCGTGATCAACTCGATCCTCGGCGGGGCGGGCATGGACCCCGTCGACTGGCTCGGTCAGCCCACCACGGCCAAGATCTCGGTGATCATGGTCAACGTCTGGATCGGCGTGCCGTTCTGCATGGTCGCGATCCTCGGCGGCCTCCAGGCGATCCCGCAGGAGCAGTACGAGGCCGCCGAGATGGACGGCGCGACCCCCTGGCAGCGGTTCCGCTACGTGACCCTGCCCGGCCTGCGCCCGATCAGCGCGACGATCATCCTGCTCGGCGTGATCTGGACGTTCAACCAGTTCGCCGTCATCTACCTCGTCACCGAGGGCGGACCGTTCGGGTCCACGGAGATCCTCGTGACCTTCGCCTACAAGCTCGGGTTCGCCAACATCCGCGACTACGCCGGGGCCGCCACCTACGGGGCGATCATCCTGTCGATGCTCATCCTGTTCGCCACGGCCTACCGTCGCACGCTCGACCGCAAGGGGCAGGAGACGGCATGACCACGTCCATCACGCGCCAAGAGGCCCGGACCGCTCCCGATGCCCCGAGCGACCGGGCACCGGCGCGCCCCCGCAGGCGCAAGCGCGGCGAACGCGGCCCGCTCGCCTCGATCGCCCTGCACGCCACCCTGCTGCTCGCGAGCGCCGTCGCGATCTTCCCGGTCGTCTGGATCGCACTGACCTCGCTCAAGCCGGGCGACGACTGGCAAAAGCCCGGCAGCTTCGAGGGGCTGTCCCTGAACAACTACCGCGACGTGCTCTCCGACGGCTCGTTCGTGCGCTGGTTCGGCAACTCGATCGTCGTCGCGCTCGGCACCACCGTGATCGGCGTGTTCATCGCGGCGAGCGCCGGCTACGCCCTCTCCCGGATGCGCTTCCCCGGCCACAAGCCGCTGATGTGGGCCTTTCTGGTCGTGCAGATGTTCCCGGTGGCCGTGCTCATCGTGCCGATGTACACGATCATGTCGAAGCTGCACCTGATCAACACCTACGGCAGCCTGATCCTCGCCTACTGCACGGTGGCCGTGCCGTTCTGCGCCTGGATGCTCAAGGGCTACTTCGACACGATCCCGCGCGAGATCGACGAAGCCGGCCGGGTCGACGGGCTGACGCCGTTCGGGACGTTCTGGCGGCTGATCATGCCGCTCGCCCGACCCGGTCTCGCGGTCACCGCGTTCTACAGCTTCCTCACCGCGTGGGGCGAGGTCGCCTACGCGACGACGTTCATGAACGACCGCAAGCACTACACGCTGGCCGTCGGCCTGAGCACCTGGGTGGGCCAGTTCAAGAGCGAGTGGGGCCTGATGACCGCGGCCTCGGTGCTCATCACGATCCCCGCCGCGCTCGTCTTCTTCTTCGTACAGCGTCACCTCGTCTCCGGACTCACCGCCGGCGGCACCAAATCCTGACCCGCCACCGCGCCCACCCCCCGCGTCCGGCCGTGACCCGGCCACGGTCCGGATGGGGCGCGCACGCCCACGAATCCATCGCATCGCGAGACGACAGGACGACAGGACAGCCATGAACTTCCCACTGACTCTTCCCGAGCCGTCGCGGACCCGGGAGACCCCCGGGCCCTGGTGGCGGGACGCGGTCATCTACCAGGTGTACGTGCGCAGTTTCGCCGACGGCAACGGTGACGGCGTGGGGGACCTGCTGGGCATCCGCACTCGGCTGCCGTACCTGCGCGACCTGGGCGTGGACGCGCTGTGGATCACCCCGTTCTACGCGTCGCCGATGGCCGACGGCGGCTACGACGTCGCCGACTACCGGGCGGTCGACCCGACCCTGGGCACGCTCGGCGACATCGACGCGCTGGTGCGCGAGGCGCACGGGCTGGGCCTGCGGGTCATCGTCGACATCGTGCCCAACCACACCTCCGACCGGCACGCGTGGTTCCAGGAGGCGCTGGCGGCCGAACCCGGTGCCGCCGCGCGCGAGCGGTACATGTTCCGCGAGGGTCGCGGCGAGCACGGCGAACTCCCGCCCAACGACTGGGAATCGGTCTTCGGCGGGCCGGCCTGGACCCGGGTGCCGGACGGCTCCTGGTACCTGCACCTGTTCGCCCCCGAACAGCCCGACCTCAACTGGCACCACCCCGAGGTGCGCGCCGAGTTCCTCGACATCCTCGCCTTCTGGCTCAACCTCGGCGTGGACGGCTTCCGGATCGACGTCGCGCACGGCATGTTCAAGGAGCCGACGCTCGCCGACATCGGGCACGGCAAGCAGATCTCGCTGCTGGGCACCCAGGCCCTGCCGTACTTCGACCGCGACGAGGTGCACGAGGTGTACCGCGACTGGCGGGCCCTGCTCGACACCTACCCCGGCGACCGGGTCGCGGTCGCCGAGGCGTGGGTGCCCGACGCCGCCCGGCTCGCGCTGTACCTGCGCCCGGACGAGCTGCACACCGCGTTCAACTTCCACTACCTGGGCACCGACTGGTCGGCGCCGGCGTTCCGCGCGGTCGTCGACGACTCGCTCGCGGCCGTCGCGGACGTCGGCGCGCCGGCCACCTGGGTGCTGTCCAACCACGACGTGCAGCGCCACGTCACCCGCTACGGCGGGGGCGAACTCGGTCAGGCGCGCGCCCGCGCGGCGGTGCTGCTCACCCTCGCCCTGCCGGGGTCGGCGTACCTCTACCAGGGCGAGGAGCTCGGGCTGCCCGAGGTCACCGACCTGCCCGACGAGGTGCTCCAAGACCCCCAGTGGGAACGCTCGGGCCACACCGACCGCGGCCGCGACGGGTGCCGGGTACCCATGCCCTGGGACGGCACCGAGGCGCCGTTCGGCTTCGGCCCGCCCGGATCACGCCTGAGCTGGCTGCCGGTGCCCGCCGACTGGCAGGAGCTCGGTGTCCAGGCGCAGAGCGGGCGACCCGACTCGATGCTGGAGCTGTACCGGGAGGCGCTTCGCCTGCGCCGCACGCTGCCGGGTCTCGGTGGCGGCACACTGCGGTGGATCGACGCGCCGCAGGACTGCCTCGCGTTCGAGCGTGGTGCCGAATTCGTGTGCGTGGTCAACTTCGGTGTCGCGCCGGTGACCATACCCGCGTACGGACGGCCGCTGCTCGCGGGCGCGCCGCTCGTCGCGGCCGCGGACGGCGGCGTGGTGCTGCCGGCGAACAGCGCGGTCTGGTGGGAGCGGACACCGGAGTGAGCACCGGCCCGTTCGGCGGCGCCGCCGACGGCCGGCACGGCGGCGCCGGAGGGTCCTTTTCGGACAATCGACGTGGCTTTCCGGGCGCTTTCCATCGCACGTCCTTCCCCGGCGGCACGGGCCGCACGGGCACCGATCCCTTATCCGCACCGCACCGCACTGACGACCCGTCAGTTGCACCGCGCAGGAGGTTTCACCCCGCTATGACCTTCCCTTCCGGTGGTCAACTAGAGTCGTCTTCCATGACCCCGAGGCTTTCCGACATCGCCGCCCAAGCGGGCGTGAGCGAGGCGACGGTCAGCCGTGTCCTCAACGGAAAGCCCGGCGTTTCGGCGGCCACCCGCCAGGTCGTCCTGGCCGCTCTCGACCTGCTCGGCTACGAGCGGCCGACCCGGTTGCGCCGCCGCAGCGCCGGCCTCGTGGGGCTGATCACCCCCGAGCTCGACAACCCGATCTTCCCCGCGTTCGCGCAGGTCATCGAAAGCGCGCTGACGCAGCGCGAGTTCACGCCCGTGCTGTGCACGCGGACCCCCGGCGGCACGACCGAGGACGAGTTCACCGGCCTGCTGATCGAGCGCGGGGTCGCCGGCATCATCTTCGTCTCCGGCATGCACGCGGACACCACCGCGGGGGTCGAGCGCTACACGAAACTGTCCGGCGAGAACGTGCCGATGGTGATGATCAACGGCTACGCGGAAGGCGTGGACGCGCCCTTTCTCTCCACCGACGACCGGCTCGCGATGCGGCTCGCGGTCAACCATCTCGTCGAACTCGGGCACGAGCGAATAGGGCTACTCTCCGGGCCGCGACGGTTCGTGCCGGTCATCCGCAAGACCGAGGGCTTTCTGCGGACGATGGCCGAACTCCTGGGCACCGCCGAGGAGGACGCCCTCCTGGAGAACACCATCTTCTCCTTCGAGGGCGGGGCCGCCGGCGCCCGGTCACTGCTCGACCAGAACGCGACCGCCCTGGTGTGCGGCAGCGACGTGATGGCCCTGGGCGCGATCACCACGATTCGTGAGCGCGGCCTTTCGGTGCCCCACGACGTCTCGGTGATCGGCTTCGACGACTCGCCGTTCATCGCCTACACCGACCCGCCGCTGACCACCATCCGCCAGCCGGTGCAGGCGATCGGGCTGGCCGCGGTCCGCGCGCTCTTCGACGAACTGGCCGGAATCCCGGCGCCGCGTTCGGAGTTCGTCTTTCGGCCGGAGCTCATCGTGCGCGGATCGACCGGCTCCGGGCCGAAGATCCAGCGCTGACCCGCCGTCCCGCCACCGCCGGCGGCGGCACGGCCGGGCCCACCCAGAGCAGAGGTGAGGACGCACCATGCCCATGCCCATGTCCGGTCTGCCCGAGCCTTCCCCCGCGCCCGCCGCCTCGGGTGCCGCCGTCCCGGCGGGCGGCACCGCGCGCCCGCGTGTCCTGGTGGTGGGCGGTGCGGGGGTGGACACCATCGTGCGGGTGCCGACGCTGCCGCCGGCATACGCCGACTCGACCCACGTGCCACCGGTGTACGAGCGTGCGGCGCACACCGGCATCGGCGTCGCGCTCGGCTGCCACGCACTGGGTCTGCCCACCGCGCTCGTCGACGCGATCGGCGACGACCCGCACGGGGAACTCGTCCGCGCGACGCTGCGCCGGCACGGAGTGGACCTGCACGCGGCGCACAGCCCGGCGGGGACCCGGCGGGCGGTCAACCTCGTCGACGACGAGGGGCGGCGGATGTCCTTCTTCGACGGGCGGGACCAACCCGCACTCGTCCTGCCGCCGGATCTGTACGTGCCACTGCTGCCCGCGGTCCGGCACGTGCACGTGACGATCACCGAGTCCGCCCGGCACGTGTATCCGGAGCTGCGCCGCCACCCCGTGTCGATCTCCACGGACCTGCACGACTGGGACGGGGTGCGGGAGCATCACCGGGTCTTCGCGCACTCCTCCGACGTGGTCTTCCTCAGCACGGCCGCGGTGCCCGAGCGGTTCGCCGACCTGATGCGGCACATCGTCGACCGCGGGCGGGCACACACGGTCGTGGCCACCGCCGGCGCGCATGGCTGCCACCTGTTCGCGCGGGGAGCCGACGCCGTCCGACACGTGCCGGCCGCGGTCCCACCGGGGCCGGTCGTGGACTCCAACGGCGCGGGCGACGCGTTCGTCGCGGGCTACCTGTACGGCCTGCTCACCGGCCGAACCCCCGAGGACTGCGCACGATTGGGCACCGTCTCGGGCGCCTACACCTGCACCGTCCCCGGCGACGGCGCCAGATCGATCGACGAGCCGTCCCTGCTGGGAACCGCGGCGCGACCGCACAGCCGATAGCTCGACCCGCTGCGCGATGGACACGCCCTACTCCTCGTGGTGCAGTTCGGCGGCCACCAGGACGTGCAGTTGCGCGTCCACCCATGGGCGGATCGAGGCCGTGTGCCCCCGGGAGTGGTGTACGGACAGGAATTCGCGGAGGAGGCCGGCCGCCGTGGTCAGTCCGGGCTTCGCCAGGGCGGTCGCCGCGGACTCCAGGCGGGCGCGCGTCGCGGCGCTCACCCGGCGCAGCCCGTGATGGGCGGCCTCCGCGAGGGCCGCGCGTGCTTCGTCCAACGCGTCGGCCAACAGGTCGCGGGCGCACGGGGCGGGTCGACCGAGCGGCCCCGCGGCGCCGTCCGGGGCCAGGTCCGGCACCACGATCGCGCCCGCGCCGGTCTGCACGGCGATCGGGTGGATCAGCAGGCGACCGTCCGAGCGGCTCAGCGTTCCGCTCACCCGACGGGCCTCGGGCAGTGCCGCTGCCAGTGCGTCCAACCCGCCGGGCGCGATCGGGTTGTACGCCATCGACACCAGCCCGCGGGTTCCCCGCCGTCGCGCACCACCGCGGTCACGCACTGCTCGGCCGCGTCGTATCCGATGTCCGTCACCTCCGCGACCTCGACCACCCGTACCGCCTCGGCAGCGCGCCGCGGCCGTCGCGCAGCCGGATCTGTGGCAGGGCGGCAGGCTCGGCCCACTCCGGCACCTCCGGGATCGCGGCCGGCAGGGTGGCCACCAGGGCGTCGGCCGGGTGGTAATCGCGGAAGCCGGTCGCCGTCGCCGCCCACTGCTCGCCTTCGTCGGGTCGCCACACGACCCGACGAATGTCGGCCGGAACCGGCCCCGGCACCGCCGCACCACGCGCGGGCCGTACCCGCGGCCGCGTCCAGGGCGGCGACACCAGCAACGTTGGCAGCGCCTCCTCGGGAGCCTCCTCGACCCGCGCGGTGGTTTCCACCAACGACGCGACCACCGCGGCGAGTTCCGGCGGAAGCTTGGGCAGGGTCGCCGCCACCAACTCGTGCCGGCCCCGGATGTGCGCGGCGAGCAGCCGGCGCGCGGCCAGGGCGGGTTTGCCCGTACCGTTCGCCGCCTCGGCCATCGGCTCCAGCGCCCCCGCGGGGGAGCGACGGGCCGCGGCGAGCACGCTCGTCCGCGCCACCTTGTCGTCGACGTGATCGAGCATCGCGCGGATCGCGTCGACGGACGCGAGTTCGGCGAGCGCGCCGTAGACGAGCTTGAGCGTGTCCGCGTAGTGGTAGGTGTTGTCCGCCAGTTCCTCGACCAACAGCCCGGCGAATCCGGTGCCGACGCCGTCCGCGAGTGTGGCGAGGAGATCGATCGACCAGCCGCCGTATCCCAAGCCGCCGTGGCCGCGCAGCCAGTCGAGTTGTTGCGACTCGCTCGCCGAGCACAGGAGCATGTTCCGGGCGTAGGTGTCGGATCGCACGCCGGACACCCCACCGCCCACGCGCCTCTCCCCGGTGGAGGCGCGGCGGCGACGCGGCGGCGCCGCACTCCGGCTATTGCGTCCCGGCCCGCGAGCGCGTGCGCGCCGAGGGGTTCATGTCGGACGCCGCCGAGCGTGCGGTCAGCGCGCCGACCGTACGCGTGGGGCTCCCGTCACCGACATCACCAGCGAGTACAGCGACGTGGTGGCGGTGAGGAACATGCGATTGCGCTTGGCGCCGCCGAAGGTGATGTTGGCGACCGGCTCCGGGGTTTCGATCCGGCCCAGGAGAGTCCCGTCGGGGTGGTAGCAGTGCACCCCGTCCGCCATCGCCGCCGCCCACAGCCGACCCTCGTCGTCGAAACGAATGTTGTCGAAGGAGCCGTTCTCCCGCCCTTCGACGAAGACGTCGCCGTCGGACAGGGTGCCGTCCGCGCGGACGTCGAAGACGCGGATCTGGTTGGCGCGGGTGTCGGAGACGTACAGCCGGCTCTCGTCGAGGGAGAACACCAGTCCGTTGGGGCCGCGGAACCCGTCGGCGGCCAGCCGCACTTCGCCGTCCACGGGATCGATCCGGTAGACGTTCGTCGCACCGATCTCGCTCTTCGCCCGGTGGCCCTCGTAGTCGGTGGTGATCCCGAAGTCCGGGTCGGAGAAGTAGATCGAGCCGTCCGAGCGCACGACGGCGTCGTTGGGGCTGTTCAGTCGCTTGCCGTCGAACCGGTCGGCGAGCACGGTGATCGAGCCGTCGTGCTCGGTGCGGGTGACCCGGCGGTTGCCCTGTTCGCACGTGATCAACCGGCCCTCCCGGTCGAGGGTGTTGCCGTTGGAGTGACCGGCGGGCGCGCGGAAGACGCCGACGTGGCCGGTGGTCTCGTCCCAGCGCAGCATGCGGTCGTTGGGTATGTCGCTCCAGATCAGGTAGCGCCCGGCGGGCACGTAGATCGGCCCCTCGGCCCAGCGGCTGCCCACGTACAGCGTCTCCAGCTGATCGTCGCCGAAGATGCATCGGTCGGTGTGGAAGCGCTCGTCGATGACGTCGTATACCGAGAGCTGTGTAGCGGGCATCACATGCTCCAAACTATGCGTTGCCGAATGACGTTCTGTCAGATGGCAGTATTGCAGTATGAGATATGGTCCGAGCAAGATCCCGAGCGCGGCGATCAACCAACGGACGTAACCGGATTCGAGGTTCGACGCGTCGAGCCTTTCGAGTCGACCCGACACCAGGCCCGAGATACCAGACACACCCGGTACACCCGGTACACCCGGTACACCCGGTACACCCGGCACACCCGACACAGGAGGATCAAGGCGTGGACGAGACCGACCGGAGGCTGTTGGCATTGCTCCAGGCGGACGCGACCCGGGCCTACGCCGCCTTGGCCAAGGAGGTCGGGCTCTCCGCCGGCGCCGTGCACGAACGGGTGCGCAAGCTGCGGGAACGGGGCGTGATCCGACGCACGACCGTCGACGTCGACCCGGCGGCGGTCGGGCGCGGGGTGCTGGCCTTCGTCCTGATCGAATCGACCGCGTGGATGGGCGATTCGAGCGCGGACTTCGCCGCGATCCCCGAGATCCAGGAGGCGCACGTCATCGCGGGCAACGCGTCGGTCCTGGTCAAGGTGCGGACCGGGAGCACCGAGGAACTCCAGGACGTGCTGCGCCGGCTCTACGCGATCGACGGCGTCGGTGGTACCCAGGCCACGGTCGCCCTGGAGACGTTCTTCGAGCGGCCACTGCTGCCCACCACCGGCGCGCCCCCAGGCACGACCGCCGGCACGACCCCCGACGCAGCCGACGAATCGCCCCTCGGTTAGGAAACTTTCCTGACCGGTGATACGAACACCGGTACAGGCACCCGACATCGGCCCGCCGAGGGCCCAATCGGCCCACGAAACACGCTACGTGACGCCTCGTCAGATCCCGGCCCCGAACCACGCCGACCTGCGGCTCCTCGGTCGGGGCGGGCCGGCACCGGCCCGACCGGCCCGTCCCACACCCCGCCGCCGCGCGGGTCGCCACGCCCGCGAGCGCTATTAGTAAAGTTTCCTAACATGACTTGACGTCGCGCGCGGCGCCTTGGGATCGTCAGCGCAACGGCCGCTCCGGAGCCCCGCGAAGGCGTACCGCACTACCGCACGGTGAGGCCCCCCGGCCCGGTCGCGCACACGAACATGCTCGGTCCCAGCACCACGATCGGATCCTCAACGCTGGAGGACGACGTGCTTCTGCCCCTGCCCCCACTCCTGACCCGTCGAAGGTCCCGTCCCCATACCTCCCGTGCCGGTACGTCCCGCCCCCGTACGTCCCATGCCCGTCCGTCCCGGCGCACCATGCCCAGGCTGTCCGCCGTCGTCGCGGTCACCGCTCTCCTGGCCA
The DNA here is from genome assembly GCF_045207785.1 of Embleya sp. NBC_00896. Classification (NCBI taxonomy): domain Bacteria; kingdom Bacillati; phylum Actinomycetota; class Actinomycetes; order Kitasatosporales; family Streptomycetaceae; genus Embleya; species Embleya sp. NBC_00896. The sequence goes on along the minus strand of NZ_CP108777.1, from coordinate 1,993,298 downwards.
CCGTGCTGACGTTCAGCGAGACCGCCTCCGCCGCCGACGTCCTGCTCTCCCGCGGCAAACCCACCTCCGCCTCGTCGAGCGAGAGTTCCTCGCTCGGACCGGCCAAGGCCGTGGACGGCAAGTCGACGACCCGGTGGGCAAGTCAGGAGGGCGCCGGCGCCCAGTGGATCCGGGTCGACCTCGGGGCCGACGTCGCGATCTCCCGGGTCCGGCTGACCTGGGAGGCCGCGTACGCCACGGCGTACCGGATCGAGGTCTCGCCCGACGGCGCGTCCTGGGCCGGGGCCTACAGCACCTCCGCCGGCAACGGCGGTACGGACGACCTCGGCGCGTTGTCCACGCACGGCCGCTACGTCCGGGTGTACGCGACCACCCGCGCCACGGAATACGGTTACTCGCTCTGGGAGTTCGAGGTCTTCGGCACGGGTGGCCCGGACACCACCGCGCCGAGCGTGCCGACCGGCCCCCGGGTCACCGGCACCACGTCCACCGGTGTCTCGCTGGGCTGGACGGCGTCGACCGACAACGTCGGCGTGACCGGATACGACGTGCTGCGCAACGGAGTCGTCGTCGGCACGACCGCCACCGCGTCCTACACCGACACCGGCCTGACCACCGGGGTCTCCTACACCTACACGATCCGCGCCCGCGACGCGGCGGGCAACGTCTCGGCGCCCAGCGCGGCCGTGATCGGCACCCCGCAGGCCGGGGGTTCGTCCATCACCGTCGTCGCCGCGGGCGACATCTCCGACCCTGGCTGCACCTCGGCCCAGGACTGCGGGGCCGAACAGACCGCGCGGCGGGTCGAGGCGATCAACCCCGACGACGTGATCACGCTCGGGGACAACCAGTACGACACCGGCAGCCTCTCCGACTACCGCAAGTACTACGACACCACCTGGGGCCGGTTCAAGGCCAAGACCCGACCCTCCCCCGGCAACCACGAGTACGACGACAGCACGCCCGCCGCCGGCTACAAGGCCTACTTCGGCGACCGAGCCACCCCCGCCGGCACCACGTGGTACAGCTGGAATCGGGGCGGCTGGCACTTCATCGCGCTCGACTCCGAATCGTCGATGTCGGCGAACTCGGCGCAGATCCAGTGGCTCAAGGCCGATTTGGCGAACAACACCCAGGGATGCGTCGCCGCCTACTGGCACCGCCCCCTGTACAGCTCCGGCCCGCAGGCCGACAAGGTCAGCCAGACCGCGTGGCAGGTGCTCTACGACGCGCGCACCGACCTCATCCTCAACGGCCACGACCACCTGTACGAGCGCTACGCGCCACAGAACCCCAAGGCCAAGGCGGATCCCAACGGCGTCCGCGAACTGATCGTGGGCACCGGAGGCGCCGACAGCTACGACTTCGAGAGCCCGCAACCCAACAGCGAGAAGCGGGTGACCGGTTCGCCGGCCGTGCTCAAGCTGACCCTCACCGACAGCACGTACTCCGGGCAGCTCGTGCGCTATGACGGCAAGCAACTCGACTCCTTCGGACCGGTCGCCTGCCACTGAGCCCAGGAAACGTTCCCACCTCACCCGACAGGTCCGCCGGACGGACGGACGAAGAGAGGGACCGCCCGTGTACATCGCCGCGAGCCGGCGTTCGGACCAGGCCGGTGGGATCGCCGCAGCCGGGACGCCACGCAGATTCATGCGCGCCGTCCCGGCCAACGTGATCGCGCTCGGCACCGTCAGTCTCGTCACCGACATCTCCTCCGAGATGGTCACCGCCGTACTGCCTGCGTACTTCGTGCTCACCCTGGGTCTGAGCCCGCTGCAGTACGGACTCCTCGACGGCACGTACTTCGGGGTCACCGCGTTCGTCCGCCTGCTCGGCGGCCAGGTGGCCGACCGCACCCGTCGGCGCAAGCTCGTCGCCGGCACCGGGTACGGCCTGTCCGCCGCGTGCAAACTCGCCCTGCCGATGGCCGGTTCGTCGCTCACCGGGCTCGGTGTCGTGCTGGCCGCGGACCGGACCGGCAAGGGGCTGCGGACCGCGCCGCGCGACGCGCTGATCTCGTTGAGCACCCCGCCGAGCGAGCTCGGTCGCGCGTTCGGCGTACACCGCGCCATGGACACCTTCGGCGCCTTCCTGGGCCCGCTCGCCGCGTTCGCCGTGTTGTGGGCCACCCACGACGCCTACGACGCGGTCTTCGTGGTGAGTTTCTGTGTGGCCACGTTCGCCGTCCTGCTCCTGGCGTTGTACGTCCGCGACCATCGGGAGCCGGCCCGGCCGCGGCGCGCCGCGACGTTGCGGGCCGCGTTCGGCCTGCTGCGGCTGCCGCGGTTCCGCCGTACCTGCGTGGCCGCGACGGTATTGGGCCTGCTCACCGTCGGCGACACGTTCGTGTACCTCGTGCTGCAACGGAACTTCGACATCCCGCTCCGCTACTTCCCCCTGCTGCCGCTCGGCACCGCGGCGGCCTATCTGCTGCTCGCCGTGCCGCTCGGCCGGCTGGCCGATCGGGTCGGCCGCTTCCGGGTGTTCCTCGGTGGGCACCTCGCGCTGCTGGCGACGTACGCGGTGGCCGCCGCGCCCACCGGCGGCCGGGTATCGGGCGGGGTCCTGTTGTGGACCGTGCTGCTCGCCGTCCTCGGTCTCCAGGGGCTGTTCTACGCCGCCACCGACGGCGTCCTGATGGCCGCCGTCGGGCCGCTGCTGCCGACCCACCTGCGCACCAGCGGCATGGCGCTGCTCCAGACCGGGCAGGCGGGCGCCCGGCTGGTGTCGTCCGTGCTCTTCGGCGCGGTCTGGACGCTGTGGGGTTCCGACACCGCACTGCTCGCGATGGGCGCCGGGCTCGCCGGCTGCCTCGTCCTCGCCCGGCGGCTGTTGCCGTCGCACGCACCGGAGGTGACCGGATGAAGCGCGCGCTCGCGCTGGTGCTCGGCCTGCTCGTGCTGGTGGGAGTGGCCGTCGGCTACTCGACGTTCGCCGCCGGACGCGACGACGCGTCGACGGTCGAGCGCCGTCCCCTCGACCTGGCCGCCGCCGGGCGGTTGGTGTTCGTCGACACCACGCGCGGCGGCGGCCACCGCACCGTGGCCGCGGCCGGGCTGGCCGCTCCCGGCGATACCCGCACCGACAGCGGCCTGCGCTGCGAACGGTTCGCCACCGGCGCGGGCATCGGGGTCTGCCTCCAGACCCGGGGCGGCCCGTTGCCGGGTACGGACGCGGTGATCCTCGACCAGGGCATGAACGTCCGCCGCCGGATCGAGCTCGCGGGCACGCCCAGCCGGGCCCGCGTCTCCGCGAGCGGACGCATGGTGTCGTGGACGGTCTTCGTCACCGGCGATTCCTACAACAAGACCGGGTTCTCCACCTGGACCGGCATCGCGGACACCCGCACGGACTACACGCTGCTCAACATCGAGGGCATCCCGTTGACCGTCGACGGAAAACGATACCGATCCGCCGACGTCAACTACTGGGGCGTCACGTTCGCCGCCGACGACAACCGCTTCTACGCCACCGTCTCCACGAAAGGACATACGTACCTGGTCGAGGGCGACTACGCGAACTGGGAGGCGCACACGATTCGGGAGAACGTCGAGTGCCCGTCCCTGTCACCGGACGGCACCCGCATCGCGTTCAAGAAGCGCTCGGGCAAGACCACGTGGCGACTGCACGTGCTCGACCTGGCGACGATGCGGGAGACCCCGCTGGCTGAGCACGCGAGTATCGACGACCAGGCGGCGTGGCTGGACGACGACACCGTGATGTACGGCCGGGGCCACGACGTCTACGCCACCCCCGCCGACGGAAGCGGCACCCCGCGCCTGCTCGCCGCCGACGCGGCATCGCCGACGGCGGTGCGGTAACGGCGGCGCGCCGAACGGGCGTTGGGCCGAAAGCGCGGCCGCAGGCCGTGGCGCCGTGGCGCCATGGTGCCGTGGTGCCGTGGCACCGGAACAGGCCGTGGCCGCGGGGTGTCGTCTCCCCTCCGGCCACGGCCCATCGCCCCGTCAGCCCTCGACGGCCTCGGCGCGCAGGTCCTCCTCGGAGGCGCCCGGCCGCCAGTAGCCGGTGAACTCGACCCGGCCGCGATCGTGGCCGCGCTCACCCACCAGTTCGCGGCGCAGCGCGCGCACCGCGCCCGACTCGCCCGCGAGCCACGCGTAGGGCCGCCCCTCGGGAAGGTCGGCCGCGCGGACGGCGTCCACCAGGAGTCCGGGTCGGGTGCCGGGCGCACGCACGAGCCACACCACGTCGGCGTCGGCCGCGGTGGGCAGTTCGATCCGGTCGTCCTCGTGCGGGACCTCGATCCAGGCCCGCACGCGCGTGCCCTCCGGCAGCCACGCGAGGATGCCCGCCGCGGCCGGCAGCGCGGTCGCGTCCGCCGCCAACAGCACCCAGTCGGTGTCCGGCGGCGGGCGGAAGCCCACGCTCTTGTTGTCCTCGATCCGCGGCCCGAGCAGCGCGACCCGGTCGCCGGCCCGCGCCCGGGCGGCCCAGCGCGAAGCGGGTCCGCCATCGCCGTGCAGAACGAAGTCGACGTCCACCTCGGCCACTTCGCGGCGCTGCTCCGCGACCGTGTAGGAGCGCATCACGGCGCGCACCGAGGGGTCCATCTCGCGGTACGCGGTGAACCATTCGTCGGCCGGCACCTGGGGCAGCAGCGGGGCCGGTTGGCCCGGATGCGGCAGGAACAGCGAGAAGCTCTGGTCCCGGCCGCCGCTCGCGAACTCGCGCAGCGACTCGCCGCCGAAGGTCACCCGCACGAGCGAGTGGCCGAGCGTGCGCGTCCGCAGCACACTCGCGTCGAAGAGTCCGAACGCGGCGAGTTCGGCGGCATCGGTGTCGGCGGCATCGGTGTGATCGTCGCGGCCGGTGGCGTCGTTGGTGTCGGTGGTCATGCGGGTCCTCCCCCTGTCGATATGCCGGTACGGGCGTCGTGCGGGCTCAGCCGAGCTTCCTGGCGGACTCGACCGCCTTGGCCAGGTTCTCGAGCAGCGGCGCGGCTCCGGCGTACGAGAAGCGCGGGACCGCGTCCCACGGGGCCACCTGGTTCGCCTTGACCGCCGGGAGTTCGTTCCAGGTCGGCTTCGCGGTCAGGTCCTTGGGCTGAAGCGCGGTCGAGCGGTTGTCGAGGAGGATCAGGTCGGCGGCGTACTTGCCGACGTTCTCCCAGCTCAGGCTCTCGAAGTAGCCGCCACTGGCGCTCACGTCCTGGGGGATGACGAACTGCACGCCCAACTCGGCGAAGTAGGTCAGGTCGGCGGCCGGCCCCGGCGTGGAGGCGTAGAACGTGTCGGCGCTGCCGGAGGCGGCCAGCACCCGGATCCCGCCGTTCGCCTTGGCCGCCTGGCGCAGCTTCGCCGAGGCCGCCTCGAAGCGGGCCTTGGCCTCGGTGACCTTGGGGGCGTTCAGGTCCGCGCCGAGCGAGCGCGCGAGTTCGGCGTAGCGCTCGATCGGCTTGGGCAGCGACAGCTTCGCCACCGAGATCGCGACGCTGGGCGCGAGCCGCAGGATCTGGTCCTTGCTCTCGTCGGGCACGTACCACAGCGCGCCCGGGTCGTACATGTGGGTCACCAGCAACGCGGGGTCGAGCGTTGCGTACTTCTCGACGCTGAACTCGCCCCAGGCGTTGCCCAGGACCTTGACCTTCTTGACGTCCAGGTCGCCCGCCTGGGGGTGCGGCGCGCCGTTGTCGAGGGTGGTCTCGCCGAAGACGCCGACGATGCGATCGGCGAGCCCGAAGTCGGCGAGCGCGGCGGCGGTGCCGGTGAACGCGACGATGCGCTTGGGCGCGGACTTCGCGGTGACGGTGGTGTTGCGGTCGTCGACGAAGGACCAATTCCCGCCGGCCTCCGAACCCGAGCCCGACGTCTTCGACTTCGAGTCGGAGCCGCACGCCGCGAGCAGGGCGCCGATGCCCGCGGCGCCGCCCGCGGCGAGCAGGCCGCGGCGCGAGAGCCCGGCGGTGATTCTTCCATTTCCGGCATTGGGCATGGCTGCGCCCTTTCCTGTGCGAGTGATCTGCGAGGGGGGCGAAAGCCCGATGTGGAGGTTAGGTTAACCTAACCTCAGTTCAGCACCCGGGGGTGGGATCCGCTCTCGGCACGACCGGAGAGCGCACCCTTGTTGGAAGTCGAAAAACCGCAGGTCAAGGACGGTCCGGCCGAGTCGCCCGACCGCTCCCGACCACCTTCGCGGCACGCCCGGCGAGCCGTCGGACTGGTCGCCTCCCTGGTGCTGCTGCTCGTCGTGCTCGCCCTGAGCATCGGCTTCGGCGCCCGGTCGTTGACGCTGCCGGAGGTGTGGCGGGGGCTCGTCGACCACGACTCCGACACGTACACCGTGGTGCATCGCATGCGACTGCCCCGCACCCTGCTCGGGCTGTTGGTGGGGGTGGCGCTCGGGTTGGCCGGTGGCGTGATGCAGGCCCTGACCCGCAATCCGCTCGCCGATCCGGGGCTGCTCGGAATCAACGCCGGCGCGTCCGCGGCCGTGGTCAGCGGCATGTCGTTCCTCGGCGTGACGAGCTTCACCGGCTCGGTGTGGCTCGCCCTGATCGGCGCCGCGATCGTGTCCGTCCTGGTGTACGTCGTCGGCGGTGGGCGTGGCGCCACGGGGGCGCGGTTGGCGCTGGCCGGGGCCGCGCTCAACGCGAGCCTGTACTCGTACGTCAACGCCGCGATGCTGCTCGAATCCGAGTCCCTGGACAAGATGCGGTTCTGGTCGGTCGGCTCGTTGGCCTCGGCCCAGATGTCCACCGTGGTACGGGTGTTGCCGTTCATCGCGGTCGGCACCGCGCTCGCGCTCGCGCTGGCCCGGCCGCTCGACGCGATGGCGCTCGGCGACGACGCGGCGCGGGCGGTGGGTGCCCGGCCGGCGCGGGTGCGGGCCGCCTCCATCGTCGCGATCACGCTGCTGTGCGGTGCCGCCACGGCCGCGTGCGGGCCGCTGGTCTTCGTCGGGCTGATGGTGCCGCACCTGGTGCGCGCGATCACCGGTCCCGACCTGCGGTGGCTGCTGCCGTACTGCGCGGTGCTCGCCCCGGTGCTGCTGCTCGGCGCGGATGTGCTGGGCCGGCTGCTCGGCCGGCCCGGCGAACTCCAGGTCGGCATCGTCACCGCCGTACTGGGCGGGCCGCTGTTCCTGTACTTCGTCCGTCGCGGGAAGGTGGCCCACACGTGAGGGTCGTTCGGATCGGCTCACTCGTGAGCCTGCGGATACGCCCCAGAGCCCTGCTCGCCACCGGCGGATGCGTCCTGGTCGCGGTGCTGTTCGGGCTGTACACGATCGGCCGCGGCGACTACCCGATGAGTCTCGGCGAAGTCCTGGACACCATCGCCGGCCACGGCACACCCACGCAGGACTTCATCGTCAACGAGGTCCGGCTGCCGCGCGTGGTCGCCGCGCTGTCCGTGGGCGCGGCGCTCGGTCTGGCGGGCGCGGTCTTCCAGTCGCTCGTGCGCAATCCGCTCGGCAGTCCCGACCTGCTCGGCTTCACGCAGGGGGCGGCGACCGGGGCGCTGCTGGTGGTCATCGCCGGCGGCGGCACGATGGCCCTCGCGGGCGGCGCGGTGCTCGGCGGCCTGGCCACCGGCGTCGTGGTGTACGCCCTCGCGTGGCGGGGCGGCGCGCCCGGGTTCCGGTTGATCCTGGTGGGCATCGGCGTGTCCGCGATGCTCACGGGCGTCAACGGCTACCTGCTCACCCGCGGCAAACTCACCGAGGCGGCGCGGGCGTTGCTGTGGCTGACCGGCAGTCTGGACGGGCGCGGTTGGGCCCAGGTGGTGCCGCTGCTCGTGGTCCTCGCCGTGCTCGCGCCGATCGTGGTCCTGGGCTGCGGGCGGGCGTTGCGCGTCATCGAGATGGGCGACGACACCGCCGCGGCCGTCGGGGTCCGGGTCGAACGCACCCGGCTGACGGCGCTCGCGGGCGCCGTCGTGCTCGCGTCGTTCGCGGCGGCCACGGCCGGGCCGGTGGGATTCGTGGCGCTGACCGCGCCGCAACTGGCGCAACGGCTCACCCGCGCACCGGGCCCCAACCTCGTCCCGGCCGCGTGCGTGGGAGCGGCCCTGATGGTGTCCGCCGACTGGATCGCCCAACGGGCCTTCGCCGCACATCGATTGCCCGTCGGCGTGGTCACCGGCCTGCTCGGCGGCGGCTACCTGGTCTGGCTACTGGCCCGACAGCGCAAGGCGGGACGCATTTGAGCAGGGCCACTGCCCCCGACCCCCGGCAGACACCGACACGGAGCGCACCCATGACCCCGGACAACGACAGCCCCAACGGCAGCGGCAGCGCCCGGCTGAGCGGCAGCGACCTGACGCTCGCCTACGACAAACGCACGATCGCCCGCGAGCTGACGGTGGCCATCCCCGACAACTCGTTCACCGTGATCGTCGGCCCCAACGCGTGCGGCAAGTCGACCCTGCTGCGAGCCCTGGCCCGGATGCTCAAGCCGACCACCGGGACGATCCTCCTGGACGGCGCGGACATCGCCGCGCTGCCCGCCAAGAAGCTCGCCCGCACCCTGGGCCTGCTGCCGCAGTCCTCGATCGCCCCCGACGGCATCACCGTGTCCGAACTCGTCGCGCGCGGGCGCTACCCGCACCAGAGCCTGCTGCGCCAGTGGTCGCCCAGGGACGAACGCGTGGTCGAGGAGTCCATGGCCGCCACCGGCGTCGCGGACCTGGCCGAGCGCGGCGTCGACGAACTCTCGGGCGGGCAACGCCAACGCGTGTGGATCGCGATGGCACTCGCGCAGGAGACCCCCGTGCTGCTCCTCGACGAACCCACCACCTACCTCGACATCGCCCACCAGGTCGAGATCCTCGACCTGTGCGCGCGACTGCACGAGGAGCAGGGCCGCACCCTCGTCGCGGTGCTGCACGAACTCAACCACGCCGCCCGCTACGCCACCCATCTGATCGCCATGCGCGACGGCAACGTGGTCGCCGCGGGCCACCCCAACGACATCGTCACGGCCGCGCTCGTGGAGGAGGTGTTCCGGCTGCCGTGCCGGGTGATCGAGGACCCGGAGAGCGGCACTCCCCTGATCGTCCCGGCCGCACGTCGGCGGGTGCGCGTGTGAGGCGGACCGATCACCGCACGCGAGCCGGCCGTGCGGCGCCGGCTCGCCGCGCTCTTGGGCCGACGACCCGATGGCGCGGCATACGGCCTCGACCAGATTCGCGGCCACCGGCGGCGGACCCGCACCGCCCACGGCGCCCGGTCAGTCCTCGGGCTTCGGCGGCGCGGCCATGTGCTTGAGCGCGTTGACCAGGTACACGGCGGTCGGGTCGACGCGGTCGAGCGCCCCGTGGACGATGTCCGCCAGGTATTGCGCGTCCATGAAGGCGACGACCACGGCATCGCCGTCCAGGAAGACGCGGTTGCGGGCGCTCGCCCGGTCGATCCAGGCGCTCGCGACCTCGACGGCGGCGTCCTCGTCCAGGCATCTCATCCGGGCGTAGCCATACTTGAGGAGGTCGGCGGGCAGGACGCGCACGACCCGCTGGACGTCCGCCAGGTGCTCCTCGAATCCGGCCTGGTGGGACTGGACGTCCCAGGGGCGCGTCGATCTCCACAGTCCGCAGGAGCACCACACCGAGACGGCGGCGACGTCCGGATGGTGCGCCGCGTCCGGATGCCGACTCGACTCCCGCACGTGCTTGGGGAGCTCCCGCAGGAACAGCGGGTGGTTGTCGGAAGGCCAGTACGGGATTTCGTCGCTCACGGTTCCCCATCTCGATCGGGCGGGTCGGATCCGGCGTCGCGCCCGCCGGAACGCGTCCGGTGCGCACGACGATGCTGGTCAGGCCCTGTGTAGCACGGTGATCGGCGTCCTCAAAACGCCGCCGGAGCGCGCCGCCGGCGCCTCGACGACGGCCGCTCCGCCCGGTCGGCGCGCGCGGGCGCGGTGGGTCGGGCGTACGGTCGAAGTGGGCGCGCGATCGCATGTCCGCCCCGCCGCCTGCGGGGCCGGGTTCGCGGCCTTTGGCGAAAGAGGGAGGCCGGCCATGGAGCCCGGCATCTTCAAGGACCGCGTCACGGTGACCTTGGTCGACGACCCCGAGGCCCGATACGACGCCGACGCGATCATGTACCCCTGCCGCCGCTTCCAGGACGCGCCCCATCGGTGGCGCGGCACCCTGACGCGCGTCCCCGGCACCCCGTCGCTGACGCCGATCAAGGAGGCGGGGCACGGCCACGTGCACTTCAACGGCGAACGGGCCACCTTCCGCGTCGCCATGGACGAGCTGCTCGATCGGCTGGACGGGAACGAGCTCCGGTTCGACGGAGTCGGCGACCGTCCGTCCTGGCTGGACCCGGGCGGGCGCCCGGATGAGGCGGACCCCGGGTAGAAAATCGAGAGCGCGTGGCCACCACGCCCACCGGAGAGGTCGCCCGGCGGGAAGCGCGGAAGCACCCACGGAGACTACGGCCGACCGCCGACTACGCGGACATCGCAGGCGGTTGTTCGGCGTGCGGCGGTGATCAGTAGCCTGTTGGCCCTTCGACGAAAGGGTTACGGGGACTTGAAAGCAACGGGGAAACGTCGAATATCACTGATCGCCGCGCTTGCGGCGACAGCCGCGGTCGTGGGTGGGCTACAGCTCTCGAACTCGGCGTCGGGTTCACAGGACGACGAGGGGCCGAGCGCCGAGGCCGTCGTGGCGGCGGCCGGTACGGCCGGCGATCAGCTGGACGCGCCGGACACGGGGTGGTCGGAAGTGGACGGCACCGTCTTCAGCGGTGGTCGGATGACCATTCCGGCAGCGAGCCCGGCTCGGCAGCGCGCCGCGCTCGCCGCGGCGGCGGAGGCGCCGTCGGGGGTCGGCTGGAAGTCGGGCGGCGCGACCAAGCTGCTGTCGACCGGCTACACGATCAAGTTCTACGATCAGAAGGCCGTCGACTGGCTGGGCCCGTACGTCAAGGGTTCGGCGGCCGAACTCCAGCGCGTCACCGGGTTGTCGATCAACGTCGACACCAAGCCGGTCGGCTACGACCACGTCCGACTCAAGGGTGAGGTGGTCGTCGGGACCTTCCTCAACCCCTGCTTCGTGCCCACCGACGGCGGCCCGTGGAAGGTCGTCATGGACGGGTCCGGTACGCCCGGCTGGAGCTGCGGCTTCCACACGCGCAGCACCCCCGACACGGTGACCAGCGGGCACGCGTACATCAACACGTCCTTCTTCACCGCCGCCGGGAAGCCGATCGACCGCTTCGGCGTGGCGGGGATGAAGAACCATGTCAGCCACGAGCTGGGGCACACCATGGGCTTCACCCACGCGGACAAGAGCGCCACGCGGGGCGACTGCGTCCGGGGCACCGACTCCAACCAGACGCCCGTGATGTGCGCGATCGTCAACGCGTATCCGGACGCCCGCGCCGGCCAGTACGTGCAGCAGTTCGACGTACAGGGCCTGCGCACACTCGCCGCGGGCGGCGGCGCGCCCGTGCCGCCGCAGGGCAAGGTGACCGGGATCGCCGGCAAGTGCCTCGATCCCAAGGGCGGCAAGCCGGCCAACGGGACGCAGATCCAGATCTACACCTGCAACACCGGCGCCGGGCAGTCCTGGATCGTCAACAAGGACGGCACGCTGCGCTCGATGGGCAAGTGCCTGGACAACGCGGGCAACAAGACCGCCGAGGGCAACAAGATCCAGCTGTACGACTGCAACGGCTCGGCCGCGCAGAAGTGGAGCGTCGACGCCAAGGGCCGCATCGTGCATGTCGCGTCCGGCAAGGTGCTCGACGTCAAGGGGGCCGCGACCGCGAACAGCACGGTGGTCCAGCTCCACTCGGCCAACACGAGCAAGGGCCAACTCTGGTCGGTCCCCAAGTAGCCGAACCCGCACGAACGCACACGAAAACGCACGAACACGCACGGTAGAAAAGCGGCCCGGGTCGACCTCGTCGACCCGGGCCGCGCCCGTCCCGCGCCCCGACTCGGCACCCGAGCTCGCACCGGGTCACCGAGTCACCGACCGAGTCACCTGGCGGACAGCGTCTCGTCCACCCAGGCGCTGGTGAGCACTTCGTCCAGGATCACGCTGCCCGCGCCCAACATGCACGCGTCCTCGCCGGTGACCGCGGTCGCGATCTCCAGGTCCCGGGTGGCCAGCGGCAGGCAGCGTTCGTAGATGGCCCCGCGCACGGCGGCGATGAACGGCTCGGCCGCCGACAGGCCGCCGCCCAGGACGACCACGTCGGGGTTGAAGAAGTTCACCAGCGGGGTGAGCACCTGGCCGGCCAGCCGGCCCGCGTTGCGGACGAGCGTGGTGACCTCGGGGACGCCGTCGTTGACCAGTTCGACCAGATGGCGCGAGGACGTGACCTCGATGCCCTTGCTCCGCAGGATGCGCCGCAGCGCCGCCCCGCTCGCGTGTGCCTCCAGGCAGTCGGAGTGGCCGCACGAGCAGGTGACCGGCTCCGGCCCGTGCACCGGGACGTGGCTGATGTCGCCCGCCGCGCCCCGACCGCGGTGCAGCTTGCCGGACGCGATGATGCCGCAGCCGATTCCGGTGCCCGCCTTGACCGCCATCAGATTGTCCCGGCCCGGCCAGCCGTAGCGGTGCTCGCCGACCGCCATGAGGTTGGCGTCGTTCTCCACGAGCACGCGCACGCCCAGGAGTTCGCCGAGCCGCTCCCCCACCGGGAAGTCGTTCCAGCCCGGCATCCGAGACGGCGCGACGACCTTGGCCGTCGCGGGATCCACGGGTCCGGGCATGCCGACACCGACACCCAGGAGCGGCAGCTGTTCGGCACCGGCCTGACGCAGCGTCGAGCGGATGTGGCGGGTCAGCCGCTCGGTGACCTGCTCGGGCCCTTCGGCGATTTCGCCGGGGAGTTCGTGTTTGAGGACGATGCGGCCGGCCAGGTCCATGACCGCCATGCGCACGTGGTGGGTGCCCACGTCGGCGCCGACCACGACGCCCGCGTTCTCGTGCAGGCGAAGGTGTCGGGGGCGCCGGCCGCCACGGGAGGCGCCTTCGCCGTCCTCGCGCAGGAGCCCCGCGTCTATGAGTTCCTCCACCCGCAGGGAAACGCTCGACGGCGCCATGCCGCTCAGTCGGGCGAGCTCCGCACGTGAACGACCGTGCCCTGTGGCCACCAGTCGCACCAGGTCACCTGCGGTTCCAGCCAACGTCCCACTCCCGTTCGAGGCGTGCCTGCTGCGGTACGGCAGTGACAGGAATAGCACACGCCGTAATTTCCAGCAAGGCGTTGACTTCATTCGAATTCCGGATCTAGTGTCACACGAAACTTCGATTCCGAACAAAGATGGAGCGTCGATGAAGCCCGCGCCGCCTTCTTCCGTCGTCGGGACACCTACTGTCCCCGTCGAGACACCCATGGTCGAGGCCCGCGCCATCAGCAAGTCGTTCGGGGCGGTCCGCGTGCTGACCGACGTGGACCTGGTCGTGGGGGCCGGCGAGGTGGTCGTCCTGATCGGCCCCTCGGGCGCCGGCAAATCGACGCTGTGTCGCTGCCTGAATCGACTGGAAGGCGTCGACTCGGGCGTGGTCCTGCTCGACGGCGAGGAACTACCCGCCGAGGGCCGGGCCTTGGCCCGGCTGCGCACCGAAGTGGGCATGGTCTTCCAACAGTTCAACCTGTTCGCGCACAAGAGCGTGCTGCAGAACATCACGCTGGGGCCCATCCGGGTCAAGGGCCTGTCCGCGAGTCGGGCCGAGCAGGAGGCCCGGGTCCTGCTCGAACGTGTGGGCATCGCCGACAAGGCCGACCACTACCCCGCCCAACTGTCCGGCGGTCAGCAGCAACGCGCCGCCATCGCCCGGGCCCTCGCGATGCGGCCCAAGGTGATGCTGTTCGACGAACCCACGAGCGCGCTGGACCCGGAGATGGTCAACGAGGTCCTGGACGTGATGGTCGACCTGGCCCGCGAGGGCATGACCATGGTCGTCGTCACGCACGAGATGGGCTTCGCCCGCCGCGCCGCCGATCGCGTGGTCTTCATGGCGGACGGACAAATCGTCGAGGTCGGCGACCCCGACACCTTCTTCACCGCGCCGACCACCGAGCGCGCCCGCGACTTCCTGTCCAAGGTCCTCAGCCACTGAAGCGCCCGAATCACCCGGCGCACCCGACGTACCCGACGTACCCGAGGCGTCTGTAGGCGCTCGAAGCCACGAGAGCCACCAGAGCCACCAGAGCCACCAGAGCCACCGAAGCCACCGCCCGACCGCCGGACACGCGGTCCGCTCCTCGGCCCCCGGGCCCGGGCCCACCCCGCTCCGGTCCCCCGGACCCGCCGCCACGATCGGCCCGGGCCCGCCACGTCCCCGCACCTCCGCAGATTCCCTTACCTGCAAAGGAAGGCCCCGATGTCCGGCTCCTCCTCACGTCGAGCGCGCACCGCTGTGTCGGTGGCCCTCGCGACACTGTCCCTGACCGTCCTGGCCGCGTGCTCGAGCGGCTCGTCGTCGGACGTACCCGGCGGGAAGAAGCCCGCCGGCGAGGACGTGGCCAAGCAGGCCCAGTCCGCGCCCGACACCGCGATCCTGCCCGGCTCCACGATGGAGAAGATCAAGCAGCGCGGCTACCTCATCGTCGGCGGATCGCAGGACGCGCCGCTGTGGTCGCAGCTCAACCCGATATCCGGCCGCACCGAGGGGTTCGACGCGGAGATGGGCCGCATGCTCGCCAAGTACATCATCGGCAAGCCCGAGGTGAAGATCGTCAGTTCGGCGACCGAGACACGCGAGGCACTGCTGCAGAACGGCACGGTCGACGTGGTGTTCCAGACGTACACGATCACTCCCAAGCGCGCCGAGCAGGTCGCGTTCGCCGGCCCGTACTACTCGTCGGGACAGGCCATCCTGACCAAGAAGGGCGCGGGCGGCATCAAGCTGCCGGCCGACCTGAACGGCAAGACCGTCATCGCCGGCGCCAACACGCCCGCCATCGCCGCGATCAAGCAGGTCGCGCCGGACGCGAAGATCGTCACGTTCGGAAGCGACCCCGAGTGCGTGGCGGCCCTGCGCCAGGGACGCGGCGAGGCGTACGTCCAGGACCAGGCGCTCCTGGTCGCCGCCGTCAAGGACAACCCCGACACCACCGTCGTCGGCGAGCCCTTCACGGCCGACCCGTACGGCATCGGCCTCAAGCACGACGACGCCGCGTTCAAGACGTTCGTCAACGACTGGCTGCGCAAGATCGCCCAGGACAACTCCTGGCAGCAGGCGTGGAAGCAGACCCTCGGCACGGTCGTCGAGGGCAACCCGCCGACGCCGCCCGCGATCGGTGGCGTGCCCGGCTCCTGACGCGTCGGGTCGGGCTCCGAGCCCCCCTCGGAGCCCGACCCGGTCCGGTCCCGCCCCGCCCGGCCCCACCCCGCCGGCCGTCCCTGTCCCCTCCGCGAAAGGCCACCGCCGATGGATGTCGTGCTGCGACATCTCTCCGCCTTCACCGACGGCATCACCACCACGCTCGAGCTCACCGCGCTGTCCTTCGTCGGCGCCCTGCTCATCGGCGTCGTCGTGGCCGCCATGCGGGTGTCCCCCGTCGCCGCCCTGCGCGGGGTGGGCACCGTGTACGTGGAGACGTTCCAGAACACCCCGCTGCTCGTCCTGCTCGTCCTGTTCGTCTTCGGACTGCCCGAAGTCGGCGTCATCTTCCCGCTGTTCACCACGGCGGTGATCGTGATCGCGCTGTACGAGGCCGCGTACATCGCCGAGGCGGTCCGATCCGGGATCAACACCGTGTCGATCGGCCAGGCGGAGGCGGCCCGCGCGCTCGGGTTGACGTTCGGTCAGTCGCTGCGCCTGGTGATCCTGCCGCAGGCGCTGCGCGGCGTCGTCCAGCCGATCGGCAACATCTTCATCGCGCTGACGATGAACACCTCGCTCGCGGCCGCCGTCGGCGTGGTCGAACTGACCGCCGCGGCCAACCGCGTCAACCTTCTCGAAGCCCAGCCCATCCCCGTGTTCGTCGGCGCCGGCCTCGGCTACATGGTCATCTGCGCCGCGGCCGGGCTGGCCACCGGCGTGATCGAGCGGAAGGTGGCGATCGTACGATGAGCGCGTCCCGAGTGCTGTTCGACGAGCCCGGCCCGATCGCGCGCCGGCGGATGCGCATCGCCACCGTCGTGGTCGCGATCGTGGTGGCCGGCCTGCTCGCCCTGGCCGTGCGCCGGTTCGCCGATCACGGCCAACTCGACGCCGACAAGTGGCGCCCCTACACCACCTGGCCGATGTGGCGGTACCTGCTGGAAGGGCTGTGGGCCACGATTCGCGCCGCGGCCGTCGCGACCGCCCTGTCCGTGCTCGGCGGCATCGTGCTGGCGCTGGGCCGGTTGTCCCGGCGGCGCCGACTGCGCTGGCCGGCCACCGTGTACATCGAGGTCATGCGGACCGTCCCGGTTCTGCTCCTGGTCTACCTCGTCCTGTTCGGCCTGCCGCACTACGGCGTGGACCTGCCGCTGTTCTGGAAGCTGGTCGTCCCCCTGTCGCTGTCCAGCGCCGCCGTCTTCGCCGAGATCTTCCGGGCCGGGATCCTGTCCCTGGACCGGGGACAGCGCGAGGCCGGGCTCGCGGTGGGCCTGACCGACACCCAGGCCATGCGGCTGATCGTGCTGCCGCAGGCCGTCCGCCGGCTGCTCCCGTCCCTGGTCAGCCAGTCGGTCGGGTTGCTGAAGGACACCTCGCTCGGCTTCATCGTCAGCTATTCGGAACTGCTCTTCAGCGGGCGCATCCTGGCCGGCTACAACCGCCTGCTGATCCAGACCTACATCATCATCGCGCTCGTCTACATCGTCCTGAACGCGTCGCTGTCGAAACTGGCCCGCACGCTGGAGGCGCGCCAAGGCGTCCGCCCGGCCGGCCGGCGCGGTCTGCGCACGCTCACCCGGGCCCGCGCCGGCGCGGACGGCGCGCTGGTGTGACGCCCGCCAACGTCGGCCGACGGGATCGGCCCGCCCACGAGGAGACCGAGTTGACCCCCATGACGTCCGTGACGTCGATGCAGTACGCCGAACTCGCCGAGGTCGTCCGGTCCGGCTTCGTGGAGAGCCGGCACTTCGGCAGCCTCGTCGCGCTGGCTCCGGACGGCCGGACCGCGATCAGCCTCGGCACCCCGAACGAGCCGGTCGTACCCCGGTCTTCGGCCAAGCCCTTCCAGGCGCTCGCGTGTCTGCGCGCCGGTGCGCCGCTGCACGGAGAGCACGTGGCGATCGCGGCCGGCAGCCACACCGGACAGGACTTCCACGTCCGCGCGGTCGACGAGATCCTCGCGGCCGCGCGCCTGGGCGTCGACGCCCTGCGGTGTCCGCCGAGTCGCCCGGAGGACGAGGCGGCCTACCGCGCGATGATCGGTCGCGGCGAGACGGAGTCCCGGGTACGGATGAACTGTTCCGGAAAGCACGCCGCGATGCTTGCCGCCTGCGTCGCCGCCGGCTGGTCCACCGACGACTACCTCGCCCCGGAGCATCCGCTGCAGCTCCTGGTCCGCGAGGGCATCGAGGAACTCGCGGACGAGCGCGTCGCGCACACGGCCGTCGACGGCTGCGGCGCACCGGTGTTCGCGATGACCCTCGCCGGTCTCGCCCGCGGCGTGCGGGCGCTCGCGACGGCGCCGGACGGGCCCGCGCAAGCGGTGGCGGCGGCGATGCGCGCGCACCCGGCCCACGTCGGCGGCGACGGCCAGGCCAACACGGAGGTCATGCGGCTGCTGCCGGGCACCCTGGTCAAGGGCGGCGCCGAGGGCGTGTTCGTGGCGGCGACGACGGCCGGACACGCCGTGGCGCTCAAGGTCGTCGACGGCAGTCCCCGAGCGACCACCGCACTCGCCCTGGCCGCGTTGCATACGCTCGGCGTGGACACGACCGCCGCACGGGAGTGGGCATCGGTACCGGTCCTGGGCGGGGGACTCCCGGTGGGCGAGATTCGGCTGACTCCGATCCTGACGTGACGTCAATTCACTTGCGGGGCACGCCTGTTCGACCGGCGTCCCCGGATCCGTAACGCCCCCCGCCGCGGGCATCCGACCGGATTCCCGCAACCCTTGGCTACCCGAGGAGATCCACGACATGATCGTCACCGCCGGACCCCACCCCCCGCTGACCTACGAGATCTGCATCGACGACGTCGCGGGCGCGCTCGCCGCCGAGCAGGCCGGCGCGCACCGCGTCGAGCTGTGCGCGGATCTGTTCGAGGGCGGCATCACCCCGAGCATCGGCCTGATCCAAACCACCCTGCGGGCGGTGGACACCATCCGCGTCCATGTCATCGTGCGCCCGCGCGGCGGCGACTTCGTCTACGACGAGCACGAGGTCGCCGTGATGGAACGGGATGTGGCGGCCGTCCGCGAGGCGGGCGCCCACGGCGTCGTGATCGGCGCGCTGACTCCGGCGGGCGACATCGACCGACCGGTGATCGAGCGACTGATGGCCGCGGCCGGAGACCTGTCCGTCACCTTCCACCGTGCCTTCGACATGGCCCGCGACCCGTTCGCCGCGTTCGAGGAACTGGTCGAGCTGGGCGTCCATCGACTGCTGACCTCCGGTCAGGACAGCAGCGTGCTCGAAGGCGCCCCGCTGATCGCGCGCCTGGTCGAGAAGGCCGCGGGGCGCATCGTGGTGATGCCCGGCGGCGGCGTCACCGCGCGCAACATCGACCGGGTCCTGGCCGCGACCGGTGCCCGCGAGGTGCACTTCGCGGCGGGCGCGATCCTGGAGAGCCCCGAAGGGCACCGCAACCCGTACCCCTACATGGGCGGCGCGCTGCGGCAGCCCGAGTACGCCCGCCGGGTGACCTCGGCGGACGGGATCCGGGACATCGTCGCGGCGGCGCAACGTCTCTGACCGGCACACCGGCTCCCGCGGCCGTGCGCCGGCGACCGGCGACCCCGCCGATGGCGATAGCCTGCGAGCCGGCGCGGACGCGTGATCGCCGCGCACGCCGTGCCGCCACCGCCGCGCTCGGAAGGTCGTGCCATGTTC
The DNA here is from genome assembly GCF_045207785.1 of Embleya sp. NBC_00896. Taxonomy (NCBI): domain Bacteria; kingdom Bacillati; phylum Actinomycetota; class Actinomycetes; order Kitasatosporales; family Streptomycetaceae; genus Embleya; species Embleya sp. NBC_00896. The sequence goes on along the minus strand of NZ_CP108777.1, from coordinate 1,974,376 downwards.
GAGCTGCTGTCGACCGTCGCCCACCTGACGCTCGCGGCGTCCTGGATGGGATCGATGGCCTACAGCCTGACCGTGGTCCAGCCCAAGGTGGCGTCGTTCCTTCCCGACGAGCAGCGCCGGGAGGAGTTCCTGGTGACGTTGGCGCACGGCAATCGCCGGAAGGTCGTAGGCCTGGTGGCGGCCCTGCTGCTCACCGGCGTCGCCGTGATCGTCTCCTCCGCGGGCGCGAAGGTGGTCGGCTACGCGGCGGCGCTGGTGCTGTACGCCGGCGCGGCCGGCATCTTCGCGCACGTCTCGTGGCGGCACTGGCCGGCCCGGGTCTTCGCGCTCCCACCGGAGTTGGCGGGCTTCCGACGACGCCTGCGTTTGCTGGCGACGACGATGCTCGCGCTGGTGGGCGCCGGCTTCGTCGTGACGCTCACGGTGAGCGTGGCATAGCTTCGCCCGCCACCCTGACGCCCGTTCCCGACGCCCGTTCGGGAAAGCGCGGTCGGGCCGGCAATGCGACGGCCCCGAATCCGACCAGGGTCGAATCGATCCAGTGACCGAGCCAAAACCCGCTGGTGATCGCGGCAGTCCGCCCGATCGGGCATACGAGGGAATTTCGGGAGCATTCGTTCTAAACTGTGAGTGCGGTCCCGCACCGTCTCGTCCGGGGCCGCGCCCCATCGGGGCCATCCCAGTCCAGGAGGACCATCATGCGCAAGGTCGCCGACTGCCGGGACATGCCCAGCGAGTCCGGGTGCACTCTCACCATTGCCGGATCCGAGGACGAGGTCCTCGAGGCCGCCGCTCAACACGCCCAGGCCGTCCACGGACACACCGACTCGCCCGAGCTGCGCCAGGAGATCCGCGCCATGCTCAAGGACGAGGAGCCCGGCCGATAGATCGAGGAAACCGGCACGCGATCGCGGACCGTGAAGAAGCCGGTACGGCGTCGCGGACCGGCACGTGAAAGCGGCCCCTCGGATCCGTCCGCTCGAGGGGCCGCCGGTACTGCGGTGTCGTGTTATTTCAGGAGGACGAGTAGTGCCGGTGGCTCAGCCGCCGTGGTGCGGGGCCTCGCCCTTGCCGTGCTCACCCTTGCCGTGCTCACCCTGGGCGTGCTCGCCCCGGTCGTCACCCCGGTGGTGGTCGCCGTCGATGTTCGCGCAGAAGTTGCCGATCGTCGGGTTGAGCACACCGACGATGTTCACGGAGTTGCCGCAAATGTTGATCGGGATGTGGATCGGGACCTGGATGTTGTTGCCGGAAAGCACGCCGGGGGAACCGACTGCGGCACCCTGGGCGGTGGAGTCGGCGCTGGCGATTCCCGAGCCCGACAGGACGAGCGCGGCAGAGCCGACGACCAGGGCAGCCGTCTTCTTGAACGAGTTCACGTGATCTCCACTTCGGATGGCGCCGGGGTGGCGCGGACGTCACGTGCAACGACCCGAATTCCGGAAGGCAATGGCTTGTTCCGGGAGTTCACTCGCTTGGCCGCCCGGCCCGACCCTGGTGCCGTGGCCGGAAAGCGGTGAGCCTTTCCGGTCACGGCACCGGCCGCCCGCGCCGCTCCGCCCGGTCAGCAGTGGCCCGCCGGCTCCGAGGTACCGCAGACGTTGCGTTCGAACGTGTTGACGGCCGCGCTGTCGCGGTCGGCCAGGTCCGACGGTCCGTTGCCCTGCACGACGTTGCCGCTGACGACGTTGAGCGTGGTCGGGCTGCCGGTGAAGCTCGGGAACATCACGATGCCGCCGGACATCGGGGACTCGCCTCGGTTGTCGTGCACCTCATTGCCCGTCACCCGCGTTTCCTGGGCACCGGTGAGCACGATGCCGGAACCCTGGATGTGGGCCAGGCGCGAGTTGCCCTCGCAGTACTTGTTGTTCTCGTTGATCTCGTTGCGCCGGATGGACAGCGCCCCGGCGGACGGTTTCGTCTCGTCGCCCACAACGAACACTCCGGCGCAGTTCCCGGTCAGCTCGTTGTGCTCGATGACCAGTTCCCGACCGCGCCGGATATGCACGCCCAGGCGGTTGCCGGAGGCCTGGTTGCGGGCGATTCTCGCGCCCATCGCGTCGGGCGTGTCCGCGAGGAACAGGCCGGCCTGCGCGTTGTCCTTCGTGACGTTGCCGGTCAGTTCGCCCCGGAGGGAGTCCTCCTGTCCGATCCCGTGCTCGCCGTTGTCGTGCGCGAACACGTGACGGACGCTCATGCGTTCGGTGTGACTGCCCATCACGCCGGTCTTGCGGAACCCCGTGACGGCCAGCGAGAGGACCCGCACGCCGGTGATCCGCTGCTCCGCGGTTCCGGAGACGCAGATGCCGTGCCCGGCACTCGCGCACGCGCCCGCCGCGTCCGCCGCACCGGGCGTGATCACGGTGCGCTCCCCCGCGCCGCGCAGCGTCAGGTCGGGCGAGGTGATCAGGACGCTGCCCGGGTAGGTGCCGGGCAGCACGTCGATGATGTCCCCGGGGGCCGCGGCGTCCACCGCGGCCTGGATCGATTCACCCGGATGGACGATGTGGCGGGTGGTCGCGTGGGCGGCCGGTGTCACGGCCGAGCCCAGCACGGTGAGGGCGGAGACGCAGGCGAGGGGAAGCAGGTTTCGTGCGTGCATGAGCGGTGATCTGCCTTCGCTGGATGAGACTCGCTGGATGAAGCGTCGGATGACGGTTCAGGCGACGGGTGCGGGATGGGCCGGGGCGGGTGTGCCCGCGAGCGGCATGAGTGGTTTCGGTGGCGGGCCGGACGCGACCGCGGGGACCTCGACCTCCGCCGGATCCGCGGTCATCGCGCCGACGAGGCTCGTGGAGTGGTCACCGGCGCGGAACCGCGGGTGCGCGAGGATGCGGCGCAGGAAGCCCTTGGTCGTGCGGACTCCGTCGCCGGTCACCCGGAACTCGCCGAGCGCCCGGTCGGCCCGAGCGATCGCCTGGTCCCGGTCGGGCGCCCAGACGATGACCTTGGCGAGCAGCGAGTCGTAGTCGGGGCCCACCTTCCACCCGGCGTAGGCGTGGGTGTCGACCCGCACGCATGGTCCGCCCGGTGCCACGAACTCGTTGAGCCGACCGGGTGTCGGCGCGAAGCCGCGGTCCGGGTCCTCCGCGTTGATCCGGCACTCGATCGCCACACCGCGGGGCACGACCTCTTCCTGACGGAACGACAGCGGTGCTCCGGCGGCGATCTTGAGCTGTTCGCGGACGATGTCGACGCCGGTGACCATCTCGGTGACGGGGTGTTCGACCTGGATCCGGCAGTTGATCTCCAGGAGGTGGAACTCGTGCGTGGGCGTGACCACGAACTCGAAGGTCCCGGCCCCGACGTAGCCGACGGCGGTGGCCCCGCGCAGCGCCGCCGAGCACATCGCCTCACGGGTGTGCGGCGGCAGATGGGGAGCCGGGGACTCCTCGACCAGTTTCTGATGCCGGCGTTGCACGGAGCAGTCGCGTTCGCCGAGGTGGACGGCGCCGCCGTGCCCGTCGCACAACACCTGGACCTCGACGTGCCGGGCATCGTCGATGTACCGCTCCAGGTAGACCCGTTCGTCGCCGAAGACGGCGCGCGCCTGGGCCCGGGTGTCCTGGTAGGCCCAGGCGAGTTCGTCCGGGTCGCGGACGACGCTCATGCCCCGCCCGCCGCCGCCCGCGACGGCCTTGAGGATCACCGGATAGCCGATCCGGGCGGCGGTCTCCACCGCGTCGGCGGGGGAGGTCAACGCGCCGTCGCTGCCCGGGAGTACGGGCAGTCCGGCGGCCGCCATCACCGCGCGTGCCCGGCTCTTGTCGCCGAGTTGTTGCATCACCTTCGGCGGCGGCCCGATGAAGGTGATCCCGCTCGCCTCGCAGATCTCGGCGAAGTCGGGGTCCTCGGACAGGAACCCGTAGCCGGGGTGGATCGCGTCCGCCCCGCTGCGTCGGGCCGCTTCGATGATGGCCGGCATGTTGAGGTAGCTGGCCCGGGCCGACGGTGGGCCGATGTGGACGGCATCGTCCGCGAAGCGCACCACCGCGGAGTCCCGGTCCGCGGTGGAGTAGACGGCGACGCTGCGGATGCCGAGCTCGCGGCAGGTGCGGGCCACCCGAAGGGCGATCTCCCCCCGGTTGGCGATGAGCACGGTCGAGAACACGTGGATCACCCCGATCGCCGGCGTTGGTTGTGGTGGCCGCCATGGCCCTGGCCCCGACCGTCGTCGGACTTGCGGTCCTGCCGGCCCGGGTCGCCGCCGTTGTGGTCGGCGCGGCCGTCCGGGCCGGCGGTTCGCGGTTCGATCGCGATCAGGGGCTGCTGGTACTCCACCGGGTGCGCGTCCGGCGCGATCACCTCCACCACCTCGCCGGAGACGTCGGCGGTGATGGTGTTCATCATCTTCATGATTTCGAGGATGCCCACCGTCTGGCCGTGCCGGACGATGTCCCCCACGCTGACGAACGGCTTCGCGCCCACCTCGGGCGCGTGGTAGAACGTGCCGACCATCGGGGCGCACACGAACCGGAGTTCGCTGTCGGGCTCGGCCGGCTGCTCGACGGGGGACGCGGCGGCAACGGGCGCGCGGGTGACCACGGGCGCGGCGCCGGCCGAAGCGGGTTCGGGCCACTCGACCTCGATGGTCGTGTCGCCGCACCGCATCCTGATCCAGCGCGGCGGGATCGGGGCCGGGGACGGAGGTCCCTGCCTCGGCTCGTCCTGCGGGTGCGCGTGCGGGGTGCGCGTGGCGTCGAGCGGGGTCACCCACCGCTCGTCCGCGTACCCGACGTGGCGTCCCGCGCGGTCCCGGTCGTTGGGGTGGGTGTCGCGCCCGTGGGCCGTTCCGTGCTGTGGGGTCATCACGCGCTTCCTTCGGTGCGGGTGTCCGGCTCGACGCCGAACCTGCGGAATCGGTCCCCGCGTTCGCGCACGAGTCGGGTCCGTTCGATCGGGAGGAGTTCGTCGAGGACCCGGATCAGCGCCGCGCGCAGCAGTGCGGCGGCCTTGCCCGGGTCGGTGTGCGCGCCGCCGGGTGGTTCGCGGACGATGTGGTCGACGACGCCTTGGCGCAGGAGTTCCCGGGGGCGCATGCGCAGCGCGGCCGCCGCGGCCGGCGCCGCCGCGGGGTCCTTCCACAGGATGGCCGCGCAGCCCTCGGGGCTGATGACGGAGTAGACGCCGTTCTCGCCGATCAGGACGCGGTCGGCGACGGCCAGCGCGAGCGCGCCGCCACTGCCGCCCTCGCCGGTGACGACCGTGACGATCGGGGTCGGCAGTCGGGCCATCAGGCGCAGGTTCTCCGCGATGGCGACCGCCTGGCCGTTGGCCTCGGCGTCCGGCCCGGGGTTGGCTCCCGGGGTGTCGACCAGGGTGAGCACGGGCAGGCCCAGCTTGGCGGCGAGCCGCATCAGGCGGGCGGCCTTGCGAAAGCCCGCGGGGGTCGCCATGCCGAACTTGCGGCGTTGCCGCTCGGCGAGGTTGTCGCCGCCCTTTTGGTGGCCGATCAGCATGACGGGGAGGCCGTCGAGCAGGCCGACGCCGCCGACCACGGCAGGGCAGTCGGCGCCGATCCGGTCCCCGTGCAACTCGTGGAAGTCGTCGAGGATTCGGCCCGCGTAGTCGAGGGTGGTGGGTCGCGCGGAGTGGCGGGCGAGCCGGACGGCTTCCCACGGGTCGCCCTCGTCGGGTTCGTTCGCCGTGGAAACGAAGGGGGTCGGCGCGCCGGCGGGGGTCTCTACGCGGTCCGGGTCCCGTGTCGCGTCGAGGGCGAGGAAGTGCCGGATCGTGGTGCGCAGCGCGGGCCGGGAGACGATCGCGTCGACCATGCCGTGTTCGAGCAGGAATTCGGCGGTCTGGAAGCCCGCGGGCAGCCGTTCGCCGATCGTGTGCTCGATCACCCGGGGTCCGGCGAAGCCCATCCGCGCGCCGGGTTCGATCAGGATGACGTCGGCCAGGGTCGCGAACGACGCGGCCACTCCGCCGTAGGTGGGGTCGGTGATCAGCGACAGGACCAGGACGCCGGCCTCGTCGAGTTCCGCCAACGCCTGGGCGGTCTTGGCCATCTGCATCAGGGACAGCACGCCCTCCTGCATCCGCGCGCCGCCGGAGGCGGTGATCAGCAGCAGTGGGGCGCGGGTGCGCAGGCTCTCGTTCGCGGCCGCGGTGACCAGCGCGCCGACGCCGCAGCCGAGGCTTCCGCCGAGGAAGCGGAAGTCCATCGCGGCCACCACGACCGGGTGGCCGTGGATGGTTCCCCGCGCGCACAGCGCGGCCTCGCGCATCCCGGTGACGGCCCGGGCCTGGTCCAGGCGTTCCGGGTAGGGACGCGAGTCCACGAAGCCCAGCGGGTCGTGCGGGGTCCGGCCGGCCTCCAGTGGCGTCTCGGAGCCGGGGTCGAGCAGTTGCTCCAACCGTTGACGCGCCGTCAGCCGAGCGTGGTCGCCGCAGTCGGGGCAGACCTGCAGGCCCCGCGTGAAGCGCTTGCCGTATACGAGTTCGGCGCAGCGTCCACACTTGACCCAGTCGGGTCGGTCGAGGACGGTGAGTCCGGGGTCGGTCTCGATCATCACTACTGGTCCTTGCGCGAAGGGGCCTTTGGACGAAGGGCCTTGGACAGGACGGGTTCGCGAGGGCGGCGCAGGGAGCCAGGCCCTGTCCGGTCACGGCACCGGCTAGGCGAGGTCGCGTTCCCAGCGGTAGAACTCGCGGGCCATCGCGTCCTGGGGGGTGCGCCACGTCTGCGGGTCGTACGCGTCGACGTGGACGGCGAGCCGTTCGCTGATGTCGCGGAACTCCGGGTGCTTGGCGACCTTGGCGACCGCGGGCCCCGGTGGTCGGTCGGCCTCGATCAGGTGCAGGTACAGGTCGCCGAACTGGAACAGGCTGCGGCCGGTGACCCCCACGAGGTGCGGGAGTTCGCCGGTGTCGGAGTCGGCGAAGATGTCGGCGATCCGCGGCGCCGAATCGGGCTTCATCCGGGCGACGATCAGGGTGCGGTGCATGGGGACTCGTCCTTCTCGCTGGGTGGGACCCGGCGGAGCCGCGGGCGTGGCGGCCCCGCCGGGGAGGTGCGTCGTCGGGCACGGGAGGTCGACGACGCGGGCGTCACCAGGTGCGCACGGTGGGGGCCGACCCCAGCTCCCGGGCGCGCTGCTGGATCTTGTCCCGGATCAGCTCCATCTGGACGCGCGAGTTGCGGTTGATGTTGTCCGTCATCCACGCGTCGTCGACGGGAGCGGTGGGCTTCATCGCGAAGTCCTGCACCCAGCGCATCCGCACGCCGTCGGGGACCTCGTGGTACTCCCAGCGGATGTGCATGTGCGCGAACGGTCCGGTCTCCACGCGCTTGGCCCACACCGTGCGGGTCTCGCGGTCGGCCTCGCGTTCGGACACCCAGCTCCAGATCTTGCCGTCCTTGTCGGGGTGCATCGTGAGGCGGAAGGTGATCTTGGCGCCCTCACGAGCGAGGATCTCGACCGACGCGTACTCGCTGAACAGGTCCGTCCAGTTGTCCACGTCGTTGGTCATGTCCCAGATCAGGTCGAGCGGGGCCGAGATGACGATGTCGTTGTCGGTATGGCCGGCCATGTCACACTCCAGAGGTCAGTTGCGAGTTGGTCGTCTCGAGGAATTCGAGCGGGGTCTTGCACTGGTCCGCGTCGGCGCCGAGCGGGAACCGGTAGCGGCGCTCCAGTTCCGAGACGATGCCCAGCAGTCCGAGCGAATCGAGCCCGAACTCGGCGAACGTCGACTCGGGTCGGCGTCGCATGTCGTTCGGGTCGGCGGTGACGCCGGCGCAGGACTTCATCAGCGCGGCGAGTTCCTCGTGGGTGAGGGGTCCGTTCATCGGAGTTGTCCTTTCGTGCGGACCGCGGGTGCGGTGGGGGTGGGGACCTGGCGGGTGGGCCGGCCGTCGCCGCGGCGCAGCACCAGGGCGGCGTTGCAGCCCATCAGGCCGCGGCTGAGGACCAGTGCGGTGCGCAGTTCCGCGTTGCGGGCCCGTCCGGTCACCAGGTCCAGGTCGTGGCAGACGTCGAAGACGCCCGGGGTGGGCGGCAGTACGCCGTGTTCCATCGCGAGGATGGCGGCGGCGCAGTCCAGGGCCGGCGCACCGCAGTAGGCGCGGCCGAAGCCGGCCTTGGGCGCGGTGACGGGGACCCGGGCGGCGTGCGCGCCCAACGCGTCGGACAGGGCGAGCACTTCGGCGTGGTCGGCGGCGGGCACGCCGAGCGCGTCCGCGAAGACCACGTCGATGTCCTGCGGGGCGCATTCGGCCTCGGCCAGGGCGTCGCGGATGGCCCGCGCGAGCCCGTGTCGGGACTGTTCCCAGCCGGCGGTTCCGGTGAAGGTCGCGCCGTGCCCGGCGACGACCGCCCGGACCCGCGCGCCGCGCCGGCGGGCCGCCTCGGCCTCCTCGACGACGAACATCGCGCCGCCCTCGGCGGGCGCGAATCCGCAGGCGGCCGCCGTGAACGGGAGGTAGGCCTTGGTGGGATCGGTGGCCAGGCTGAGTTCGTCGTAGGCCAGCTGGCAGACCATCGAGTACGGGGCCAGGGGCGCCTCCGCGGCGCCCACGACCACGGCGTCCGCGCCGCGCCGGATGGTCCGGGCCGCGTGCGCGATCGCGTCGAGGCCGCCCGCCTCGTCGTTGGCCAGAACCGCGCAGGGGCCCTTGAAGCCGCCACGGATGGAGATCTGGCCGGTGGTGGCGGCGTAGAACCAGGCGATGGACTGGTACGGGCCGACGAAGCCCGGGCCCTGGCCCCACAGGTTCTGCAACTCGCGTTGACCGAACTCGCCGCCCCCGGAGCAGCTCGCGGTGGTGACCCCGACGCCGAACGTCGGCATCTCGCCGAGCGCGGCGTCGGCCAGCGCCTGGTCGGCGGCCACCAGCGCGAAGTGCGTGAACCGGTCCGTCTGGACCAGGAAGCGCTCCTCGACCGTGGCGGCCGGGTCGAAGTCGCGCACCTCCCCCGCGACGGCCAACGGGAGGTCCCCGCAGCCCTCGCGGGAGATCCGGCCCAGGGCACCGACGCCCTCCCGGGTGGCCTTCCAGAAGACGTCGGCGCCGATTCCGTTCGGCGCGACGACGCCGAGACCGGTCACCACGGTCCGCCTGGGTGCGGAAATGTTCACCGGGATCTCCTTTCCCGGCGGTCCAGGACCACCGCAGACTGGAAGCCGCCGAACCCGCTGCCGACCGACAACACCGTGTCGAGGGCCATCGGGCGCGCGGTCCCCGGCACGTAGTCGAGGTCGCACTCCGGGTCCGGGGTCTGGTAGTTCGCCGTGGGGGGCACCGCCCCGTGCTCCATGGCCAGCGCACAGGCGGCGAGTTCGATGGCACCGATCGCGCCGAGCGAGTGGCCCACCATGGACTTGATCGAGCTCATCGGGGTCGCGTACGCGTGCGCGCCCAGTGACCGCTTCACCGCGGCCGTCTCGTGCCGGTCGTTCTGCTTGGTGCCCGAACCGTGCGCGTTGACGTAGTCGATCTCGCCGGCGTCGACCCGCGCGTCGGCCAGCGCGCGGTCGATCGCCTCGGACATCTCCAGGCCCTCGCGGGTGAGCCCGGTCATGTGGTGCGCGTTGCCGAGGGTGGCGAAGCCGCCGACCTCGCAGTACACGTGCGCGCCGCGCCGCCGGGCGTGCTCCAGCTCCTCCAGGACGAGCACGGCGGCGCCCTCGCCGAGGACGAAGCCGTCCCGGTCCGCGTCGAACGGCCGGGAGGCGTGAGCCGGGTCGTCGTTGCGGGTCGAGGTGGCCTTGATGGCGTCGAAGCAGGCGACCGTGATCGGCGAGATCGGCGAATCCGAGGCGCCGGCGATGTACACGTCGGCGCGGCCTTCCTCGATGGCGTGCGCGGCGTACCCGATCGCGTCGAGGCCGGAGGTGCAGCCGGTCGAGACCGTCTGCACCGGGCCGCGGGCCTGGAATTCCTCGGCCACCTCGGACGCGAGCGTGCTCGGCGAGAACGCCCGGTGCAGGAACGGGTTCGCCTTCCGGGGGTCGACGGCCCAGGTCCCACCCGAGCCGCTGACCGCGGTGTAGTCGTGTTCGAGCCGGGTGGTGCCGCCCACGGCGGTGCCGAGGGACACCCCGACGCGCCAGGGGTCCTCCGCGTCGCGGTCGAGTCCGCAGTCGCGCATCGCCTCTCCGGCCGCCGCGAGCGCGAACTGCACGTATCGGTCGGCCCGTCGGGCCCGGTCCGGATCGACACCGCACGCGAGCGGGTCGAAGTCGCATTCGGCGGCGATCCGGGACCGGAAGCCCGCGGGGTCGAAGAACGTGATGCCGCGGGTCGCCGTGCGACCGGCCATCAGCATGTCCCAGAACGCGGCGACGCCCACGCCACCGGGTGCCACGACGCCGACGCCGGTGACCGCCACCCGGCGCTTCACGACCGCGCTCCCCCGGGCTCGGTGGGCTCGACCCCCTCCGTGTCGACATGCCCGAGTTCCGGGCGGGGTGCCAGCGGCGCGAGCTGGAAGACCATCCGTGCCTGGACCCGGCCGACGTTGCGGAACCGGTGGCGCATGTGTCGGGGGATCATCAGCCCCTGGTCGGGTCGGAGTTCGTACGCCGTGCCGTCCAGGTCGACCTCGATGGAGCCGGTGACGACGTGGATGAACTCCTCGGAGTACGGGTGGTAGTGCTCGGCGATCGAGTCGCCGGGCTCGATGATGGCCAGGCCCATGAAGCCGCTGGTGGCCCCCACGGTCGCGGGGCCGAGCATGACCCGGAGGTCACCGCCCCGGCGGCGGTTGGGCTCGATCTCGTCGAGGTTGACGATGCGTACGGTCTGCGTGGTCATGCGTGCCACCTCCAAGTGGCGGGGCGGCGCCGGGTGGCGCCGCCCCGGGGGGTCAGGCGTCGCGGTCGGCGCGACGGTCGGTGACGAGGGTGGTCTCGCAGGTGGCGAGCAGGCGCCGGATGCCCTCGTCGGTGTCCAGCTGGCCTTCCTCGATGTCCAGCAGCCGGCCCAGCCGGGCCGCGGATTCCTTGCGGTCGATACCGAGCGCGAGCGCCGGGTCGTCGTCCAGCGAGCGGCGCAGGTCGAGCACCCGGACGAGGGTGTCCCCGCGCAGGAAGACCGAGCTGCAGGCGATCGGCCCCGAGGCGGACGCGATCGCCTGCTCGTCGCGGCGCTTGAGCAGTGCCGCCGCGGATTCGCCGCTGCCGTGCCGGACCGGGTACAGGAACGCGCGGCGGGTGGTCTTCTGCTGCTTCCCGGACTTGGGCTCGGGCGCCGTCAGGTGGTAGATCTCCGCCAGCGACGACCGCATGAAGAACGCGCGGGCGGCCTCCGAGTCGTTCAGGTCGCGCGCCTCCTCCAGGTGCGGGTTCAGCGCCTCCTCGGCGGCCCGGACCTGCGGCTGCTCGGCCACGTGGCGCAGCGCGGCCCGCAGGTCGCCCTCGACCTCGATCGCGCGCACGACGCGGTTGCCGAGCATGAACACCGAGGTGTGCCGCAGCGACGTCGTGGCGTTCACGCGCGCCTTCGGCGACTTGTAGCCGGCCAGGATGCGGGCCACCTCGGCCTCGCTGCCGGGCTTGACCGTGAAGGTGAGGGCGCACCGGACCACGCTCGGTGCGTCCGCACGGGTGGTTTTGGCCGCGACCCGCGCCTTGTCGGCGGGGCCGGCCTTCGACTTGCCGGCGGCCGCCCGCTTCGGGGCCTTCGTGGTGACGCCGCCCGCCCTCACGTCGGTCTCCCGGGCCACCGCGAAGCGCAGCGACCGCGTGCCGCGCACGCAGCCGTGTAGCGGCTGCACCATCAGCTGGTGCTCCGGGCTGTCCACCCAGGCCAGGTATTCGGCGCTGCCGGTCCACTCGCTCGTGATGAGCCACTGGGTCGGGTCCTCGATCGACTGGCACAACTGGTCGCGCAGGTGGCCCGGCACGGCGGCCACCTCGTGCCTGATGTGTTCGTACGCCTCGAGGAAGCGCTGCTCCGACCCTTCGTGGATCTCCAGCATGAGCAGCACTCGGAGCTTCGCCGTGTCGACGGCGGCGGGTGCTGCGGGGTGGACCAGGGTTTCCATGTCATTCCTTTGCTCATGGGATCCGGCGTGCCTGGTGATGCCCGATGGGAGGAATCCCGGGGCCCGGGTCGCGCCGACGCCGGCCGGGGTGCGTGGACGCGAGGGAGACACGGTGCGCCGCGCATACCGCGTGGTCGCACCGAGACACCCGACCGATCCCTCCGTCGGGACCCGGCCTCGACTCCGAGCGTGGCGGCGAATCGTCACACTCTGCATCTTTTAGTAGCATATGAGTGACATTCGACCGTCTGAATCGCTCACCGTGGAACATCGGGAAAAGGAGGACACCGACGGAGCACGGCCGTCCACGAGGACGGTCGCGCGTCCGTAGTCCTCGCCTACGCAGGAGAAGTGATGAACCCCGAGATCGAACAGCGGGTACCGGTCCTGGTCGTGGGAGGCTCGCTGGTCGGGCTGTCCACTTCCGTGTTCCTGGGCCGCCTCGGCGTGCCGCACATGCTGGTGGAACGGCACGCCGACACCTCCCGGCACCCGCGCGGCCGCGGCAACAACGTCCGCACGATGGAGCTGTTCCGCACCGCGGGGGTCGAGGATCGGATCCGCGCCGCCTCCGCCGTCCTGGCCGACAACCACGGCATCCTCCAGGCCGACACCATCGCCGGGGACCGGCAGGAGTGGCTGTTCAAGGAGATCGACCCCGGCGGCGGGCTGGCGAAGTTCAGCCCGAGCTCGTGGTGCCTGTGCAGCCAGAACGACCTGGAGCCGGTGCTCGTCGACTACGCCCGAGAGCTCGGCGGCGACCTGCGCTTCGGGACCGAGCTCGTCTCGTTCGAACAGGACGAGGACGGCGTGACGGCGATCGTCCAGACCCGGCTGAACGGGCAGCGGCACACCGTGCGCGCGGACTACCTGGTCGCCGCCGACGGGCCGCGCAGTCCCGTTCGCGAGGAGCTCGGCATCGAGGTATCGGGCCCGGGCGACCTCTTCCACAACGTGAGCGTCACCTTCGCGTCCCGGCGGTTGGCCGAGTTCGTCGGCGAACGGCGGTTCATCGTCTGCTACCTGACGAACCCTCAGGGAGAGGGCGCGTTGTTGCCGGTGGACAACCGGGAGCACTGGGTCTTCCACCTGCCGTGGCACCCCGACCGGGGCGAGCCGATCGAGGCGTTCACCGACGAGCGCTGCGTCGAGCACATCCGCGCCGCCGCCGGCGTACCGGACCTGGACGTGGAGATCACCGGAAAGGCCCCGTGGCACGCCGCGGAACGCGTCGCCGAGCGTTACCGCTCCGGGCGGGTGTTCCTGGCGGGCGACTCCGCGCACGAGATGTCGCCCACCGGGGCGTTCGGCTCGAACACCGGCATCCAGGACGCGCACAACCTGGCGTGGAAGCTCGCGGCCGTCCTGAACGACCACGCGGGCGCCGAGCTGTTGGACACCTACGAGGCCGAACGCCGCCCCGTGGCGCGGGCCACCGCCGCGCGGGCGTCCACCCGGTCGGCGGAACACAGCCACCCGGGGTACGCCGCGCCGCCGGTGGGCGGCGGCAAGCAGCCGGGTGTCCTGGGCGTGGTCCTGGGCTACCGCTACGCGTCCGCCGCGGTGCTCGGGACGGACCCGGAACAGCCGCTGCTGCCCGAACGGTTCCAACCGCCGAACGGGGAGCCGGGCAGCCGGGCCCCGCACCTGTGGCTGCGCCGGGCCGGCGCCCGGGTGTCCACACTCGATCTGTACGAGACCTCGCTCGTGCTGCTGGTCGGCGCCGGCCCGGCCGGGGACGCGTGGCGCAGCGCCGCGGCCGCCACCGCCGAACGGCTCCGGGTGCCGGTGACGGTGTACCGGATCGGCACCGAGGCCGAGTCGGCGGGCGTGGACCTGGTCACCGAGCCGGACGTCGACTGGGCGATCCTGCACGGGATCACCGACGAGGGGGCGGTGCTGGTGCGTCCCGACGGCTTCGTGGCCTGGCGCGTCCCGGCCGCCGAGCCCGACCCCGAGGACGCGCTGATCGCGGTCCTGCACACGGTGGCGGCCCGCACCGAGGCCGGGGTGCGCGGCGAGGTCGACGGATAGGGCACACGCACACCGCGGCCGGCTCCGGGATTCGGAGCCGGCCGCAGTGCGTTCGGTGCGTTCGAGGTGTTCGGGGCGCTCCGGCCACGGGGGCGGCGTGGTCCGCTGGGCTGTCCGGGCTACGCGGGGGGCAGCAGGTGGGCGAACACGACCACGTTGTCCGTGTAGTCCTTGGCCTTCTTGTCGTACACGCCGCCGCACGTGATCAGCCGCAGCTGGGCGTCGGGCGTCTTTCCGTAGACCCGCGCGTCGGGGAAGTCGTCCTTCGGGAACGACTCGACCGAGTCCACGACGAATTTCGCGACGCTGCCGTCGGTGCGCGAGATCTCCACCTTGTCGCCGGCCTTGAGACTGCCGAGCCCCCAGAAGACGGCCGAGCCCAGGCTGGTGTCGACGTGGCCCAGCACGATCGCGTTGCCGAGGGCGCCGGGAGTGACGCCGTCCGCGTACCAGCCGGCCAGGTTGCGATCCGCCGCGGGCGGGACGTTGAGCACGCCGGAGGAGTTCAGGTGCAGCGGCGTGAAGGGCGCGTCCACCTTGATCTTGGGGATCTTGATGCGCACCGGCTTCGAGGACTTCATCGCGAACGGTCCGGAGGGACTCTCCACCGGTGTCGCGGGCGGGCGGCCGGCGGAGGGGGAGGCGGACGGGGACGCGGAGGCGGAAGGGGAGGCGCTGGGTTGCGCGGCGGCGGGCACCGGCTGCGGCGGCGGGCCCGAGTCGGTGGTGAGGTGGTTCCGGATGACCAGGACGCCGAGGAGGACCGCCGCCACGGCGATCAGCATCAGCCGACCGGCGCTGATACGGCGTTCGGCCGGTGGTTCGGCGTTCTCCATGGGCGGTGCCGAGTCGTGCAAGACGATGCCTCTCTGTCTGGCCGGCGCGGCCGGACGGCGTCGCGCCGACGACGACGTGACCGTGGCCACCGCCCCCGTGGAAGGGCGGTGGCCACGGCGTATGTTGCTGTGCTGCCCGACGGCGACCGTCAGGCCTGGGCCGCAACCGCGCTCGGACGACGGCGGAGCGCGTACACGCCCATGCCGACACCGCCCGCGATCAGGGCCGCACCCGTACCGAGCGCGGCACCGTCATCGAGGAACGCGCCACCGATGCCGGTGTGCACGCCACCGTGCGGGCTCTTGTGGTCCTTCCAGGACTTCTCGTGCGAGGACTTCTCGTAGGAGCCTTCCCCGCCCTTGTCCGACTCCTCGTACTTCTTCTCGGCTTCCTTCTCCGGGGTCCACTTCCCCTCGGACGAATGGGACTTCTCGCCGCTACCGTTCTCGGCGGCAGGCGCGTTGTGCGGCGCCGGCTGCCCATCGGCGTAGGCGGCCGGGACGGCCAGGGTCAGGGCGGCGAAGCCGAGGGCGGAACCGGCGACAAGAGTGCGTACACGACGCATTGTGGTAATCCTTCCGGCGCTTCGCGAGACTGCCGACGGGCATCGGCAACGGGGATCGGCGAGGCGCCTTAATCACCATCGACCGCCTTTCCCGACCCCGCGACCGACGTGACTGCATTCGAGGACCTCCAGTGGGCCTGTCGAGCGGAAATCACGGCCGTCTTCACTCGCGCGGAGCATTCGAATGTTTACCTCACCGCTACAACTCGTCACGTTCGGTAGCCATTCGGCGTGGGATCACGCGGGCACGGCGCACTCGAACATGTGCAGCGACGGGTTCACCGCGCGCACGTCCCGGCCGCACAGGCCCGCCCGCTCGATCAGGGTCAGGAGGCTGTCCTTGGTGTGCTTGCGGCCCCCGACGTTCATCAGCAGCAGCAGGTCCATGGCCGCGGTGAACTTCATCGAGGCGGTCTCGTCGACGAGATTCTCGATGATGACGACCCGGGCCCCGGGCGTCGCCGCCGAGACGATGTTGCGCAGCGTCCGGGCCGTGCTGTCGTCGTCCCATTCGAGGATGTTCTTGATGATGTACAGGTCGGCCCGGATCGGGATGTCCACCCGGCAGTCGCCACCCACCAGCCGTGCCCTGGAAGCGAGTTCGCCGCCTTCGCGCAGTCGGGGGTCGGCCGCGGCGACCACGCCGGGCAGGTCGAGCAGCGTTCCGCGCAGGGTGGGATTGCGCTCCAACAGGGTGGCCAGCACGAGCCCTTGCCCGCCGCCGATGTCGGCGACGGTGTCCACTCCGGTGAGGTCGAGAATCGCCGTGACGTCCTGGGCGGACTGCTTGCTGGACTGGGTCATCGCCCGGTCGAACGTCGCCGCCGATTCCGGCGCGTCCTCGTGCAGGTAGTCGAAGAACTGCTTGCCGTGCAGACCGGGGAAGACGCTCTTGCCGGTCCGGACCGCCTCGTCCAGGTGCGGCCACACCTCCCAGGTCCACGGCTCGGTGGACCACAGCGCGACGTCGCGCATGCTGCGCGGCGCGTCGGCGCACAGCAGCCGGGACGCCTCGGTGTGCGTGTACCGGCCGTCGGGCTCCTCCGCGAAGATGCCGTGACACGCCAACGCGCGCAACAGCCGGTGCAGCGCCTGGGGTTCGGCGCGTACCGCGCTCGCCAGCTCGTCGACGCTCGCCGGGGTGTCGCCCAGCGCGTCCGGGATGCCCAGGCGCAGCGCGGCCCGAACCGCGGCGGCGGACACGGCGCTCATCGCCAGTTCGCGCAGCTGGGTCGCCGCCTGCGGCGGATGGGTGACGTGGGTATCCGTCATGGTGATCGCCTCTCAACCGGTGGAAGTGGAACAGGGGCCGGCCGGCGAACTCGACCCGAACGGACCGCGCGTCGACCCTGTCCCGACGGTGCCCGTCGGGACAGGAACGACTGTGACCCACGCCTTCGGCTTCGCTTCATAGGCGCGGCCGGGCGAGCCGAATCGGGTCCGAGAGTCATCCTGATGGCAGACATGGGGCGGCCCATGCCCGACGGGTACCGACGAGGGAACGCACGTGGGCGCGTTCGCGGCCACGTGCGTTCCCTCGTGGACGGGCGTCAGTGCGCGGCGCCCACCGGCTCGCCGACGGGTGCCTTCCCGAGCGACACCGGAGCGCCCGTCACGGCCGACGGTCGGTCGGCCGAATCGATCGGTTCCGGCGGCTCGATCGGTTCCACCGGCTCGCCCGCGAGGACCTTGCGGGCGCGATCCCGGTCCAGGACGCCGTCCCAGGCCGCGACGACCAGGCTGGCCACGCTGTTGCCGCACACGTTCGTCAGCGCCCGGCACTCGCTCATGAACTTGTCGATGCCGAACACCAGCATGATGCCCGCGACCGGCACGTGCCCGACCGTGGACAGCGTCGCGGCCAGCACGATGAACCCCGAACCCGTCACCCCCGCCGCACCCTTGGAGGTCAGCAACAGCACCCCGATCAGGCCGAGTTGCTGCCCCATGGACAACGCCGTGTCGGTGGCCTGGGCGACGTACAGCGCGGCGAGCGTGAGGTAGATGCAGGTCCCGTCGAGGTTGAACGAGTACCCGCTCGGCACGGTGAGGCCGGCCACCTGCCGCGGCACGCCCAGGTTCTCCATCTTCGTGATCACCCGAGGCAGCACGGTCTCGCTGGAGGACGTGCCCAGCACGATCAGCAGCTCGTCCTTCATGTAGCGCAGCAGGTGGAAGATGTTCAGCCGGATGATCGCCATGACCACGCCGAGCACCACCACGACGAAGAACAGGCTCGTGCCGTAGAAGATGGCCACCAGCTTGCCGAGGCTGGTCAGCGTGTCGACCCCGTACTTGCCGACCGTGAACGCCATCGCGCCGAAGGCACCGACCGGCGCCGCGTACATCACGATGCGCAGCACCGCGAACAGCACTCGGCCGGTCTTCTCGACACCGGCCGCCACGCCCGCCGCAGGCCGCCCGACCAGCTTGATCGAGACGCCGAACAGCACCGCGAAGAACAGCACCTGGAGCACGTCGCCGTCGGCGAAGGCGCCCACGATGCTGCTGGGCACCAGATCGGTGAGGAAGTGCCACCAGGTCTGCGACTCGCCCTTGTCGATGTAGTTCTGGGCCGTCTCGGAGATCTTGATCGAGCCGACATCGGCGTGCACGCCGTCGCCGGGGCGCAGCACGTTCATGACCACGAGCCCGAGGATGAGCGCGATGGTGGTGAGCACCTCGAAGTACAGCAGCGACTTCCACCCGATGCGGCCCGCGCTGCGCAGGCTGTCGACGCCGGCGATGCCGGTCACCACGGTCACGAAGATGATCGGCGTGATGATCATCTTGATCGCGTTGACGAACGTGTCGCCCAGCGGCCGAAGCTCCTCCCCCGTGGCGGGCCAGGCGGCCCCCACGACGATGCCGGCGACGATGCCGACGAGGACCCATACGTACAAACGCGAGTACCACGCCTGGCGCGCGGGCGGCGCCCCGGCGGGCGTCGGGTCTGGTGAACCGGCGACGCTGTCGGTCGCGGTGGCCTGGGACATGACGGGCCTCCCTGAGAGCGGTGGTGAGCGGAGCGATGGAATGAGCGGGGCGGGGCGGTGCCGTGAGTGCGACGGTGCCGACCGGCGGACGGGAACACTGCCGGGACGACGAGTCCGGCCGCCCGGTCGGACGGGCGTGGCGGAAACGTCGGGGAAACATCGCGTTACGCGTCGTAGATTGGCGCGCCCCGGCGGTCGCTTCGCGGTTACGCGCATTACGTGCATGGCGACAATCGGCGAGAATCGTCGGTAATCAGGTGAAAACCGGGCAGTGGGTGCCTTGCGAGATGGCCCCGACGTCCGTTGATAATTCGGGCATGCCCCACCAGAGCATCGCCCGGCAGGTACTGCTGTGGCAGCTCGCCCTCGTACTGCTGCTCGTCGCGGCCGGCTCGGGCGTCGCCGTCCACAGCGTGCGCCGTGCCGGCGAGCAGACCGCCCGCGAACGCGCGCTCGACGTCGCGCGCACGCTCGCCCGCGCCCCCGGCATCGCCGAGGCCGTGGCCTCCGCCGACCCCACCGCCCGCCTGCAGCCGATGGCCGAGGCCGTGCGCAAGGAGAACGGTGTCGACTTCGTCGTGGTGATGACCGTCGACGGCGTTCGGTTCACCCACCCCGACCCGACGCTGATCGGGCAGACCTTCCGCGGCCACATCGCCTCCGCCGCCCGCGGCGAGACCTCGACCGAGAGGTACGCCGGATCGCTGGGGCCGTCCGTCCGCGCCGTCGTCCCGGTCCCCGGCGGTCCCGGCGGCCGCCCGGCGGCCCTGGTCTCCGTCGGCGTCACCGATCAGCGCGTCGACGCCCTGGTCGGCGAGGACATCCCGCTGGTCCTGGCCGTCGCCGGCGCCGCCCTCGCGCTGGCCTGCGCGGCGAGCATGGCGGTCCACCTGCGACTGCGCCGGCAGACGCTGGGCCTGGGTCCGGTGGAACTGCGGCGCGTGTACGAGCACCACGACGCCGTCCTGCACGCCGTCCGGGAGGGCCTGGTCGTCGTCGACGCCGACGGCCGTCTCGTGCTGGCCAACGACGAGGCCGTGCGGCTGCTCGACCTGCCGCCGTCCTCGGAGGGGCGCCACGTGAGCGCGCTGGGCCTGGACGAGACCCTGGCCCGGACGCTCGCCGCGGGCCGGACCGTCACCGACGAGATCCACCTCGGCGGCGTGCACGCGCTCGCGGTCAACATCAGCCCGACCGGGCGCGACGGCCGGATCGTCGCCACCCTGCGCGACCACACCGAGCTGCGGGCCCTGGTCGGCGAACTCGACCAGGTCCGCGGGTTCGCCGAGGCACTGCGCGCGTCCGCCCACGAGGCGGGCAACCGACTGCACACCATCGTCGCGCTGGTCGAACTGGGCCGCGGCGAGGAGGCGATCCGATTCGCCACCGGCGAGCTGGCCGCCTCCCAGGACCTCGCGGACGAACTCACCGCCGCCGTCCACGAACCCGCGCTCGCCGCGTTGCTGTTCGGCAAGCACGCGCATGCCGCCGAACGCGGCGTACAGCTGACGGTGACGGGAGAGCCCTCACCCGACGTCGGCGCCGCCGACCCGCTGGACGCACTCGCCGCCAGGTTCGAGCCGCGTGACCTGGTCACCGTGCTCGGCAACCTGGTCGACAACGCCATCGACGCCGCGGTCTCGGCGCCGCCGCCGCGGACCGTGCACGTCGCCGTCGAGACGATCCCGACCCCGGCGGGCGGGTTGCTGCTGCGGGTGGCCGACAGCGGTCCCGGCATCGACGAGCCACTCGCCACCCGCGTCTTCGAACGCGGCTGGAGCACCAAGGAGGCGTACGGATCCCAGGGCCGCGGCCTCGGCCTCGCCCTCGTGCGCGCGATCGTCGCGCGCCACCAGGGCAGCGTGGAGGTCACCCGGGGGGACGGCGGCGGCGCGGTGTTCACCGTACGACTGCCCGCCCAACCCGCCCTGCCCGCCCAACCCGCCCTGCTCGCCCGGCCCACTCCGACCACCGAATCCGAACGGGAGGACACGTGATCCGCACCCTCGTCGTCGAGGACGATCCCGTACTCGCCGAGGCACACGTCGTCTTCACCGGGCGGGTGCCGGGATTCGAGGTGGTCGGCGTCGCCGGCCGGGGCGCCGAGGCGCTGCGACTGCTGTCCACCCGCGGGGTGGACCTCGTCCTCCTCGATCTCTACCTCCCGGACCTGCACGGCCTCGACCTGTGCCGGACCATGCGCGCCCAGGGCCACGAGGCCGACGTCATCGCGGTGACCTCGGCACGGGATCTGCGGCTGGTGCGGTCGGCGGTGTCGCTCGGCGTCGTGCAGTACCTGCTCAAGCCGTTCTCGTTCGCCGCGTTCCGTGAGCGCCTCGACGGCTACGCCGAGTACCGCCGCCGGATCGGCGACGCCGCCGACGCGCCCACCGCCACCGGACAGGAGGAGGTCGACCAGGCCTTCGCCGCGTTGCGGCACACCTCCGACGCGTCACCGCTGCCCAAGGGCCTGGCGCCGGCCACGTTCGAGGCGATCGTCGCCCGGCTGAGCACCGGCGTCGAGACCTCCTCCGCGGACATCGCCGACGCGGTGGGCATCTCCCGGCCGACCGCCCGCCGCTACCTGGACCACCTGTCCTCGCGCCGGCTGGTCTCGCGCGAGCCGCGCTACGGCGGCACGGGCCGGCCGGAGTACGTCTACGTGTGGCTGACCCCGCAGACGGGTTGACCCTCGCACCTCAGCGATGCGACCGAATGTGGTCGTACGATCGCTTCAGGTTGTCCATTTTCGGACAATGGCATCCCGGCGTCGGATCAAAGCCGTGTCGGCGTGCCGAAGGGACCCCGGCGGACGACACTGGCAACCATGAAGGACCACGAGGGATCGGCGACCGTCGTCCTGCCCGACGGGAAGCGCATCCGGGTGCACGCGGTCGTGGACGCGGACGAGGAGCGCCTCTACGACCCCGGGCCGGACGCGGCTCCGATGGGGTGGACGGCGACGTTGAGTCCCAGGAGCCCCGCGGCCCGCACCGATCTGCACGAGGTCTACCGGGCGGGCCGCGGCAGGTTGTGCCTGCCGTGCGGGACGCGCGGCGAGTTCCTGGTGGTCAACATCAGGATCGGGGCGGCACACGGCGACAAGGTGGACATCCAGGGAACGAGCGCTTCGCCGAGGGCGAGCTGAGCCGGCCGGAGCCGCCGTGGGCGGGGTGTGGCCTGCCCGACCCGGTTCGCGCGGCGGCGTTCGCGCGGCGCTCTACGCGCCCGGGATCCAATAGTTGTGCACCTCGCTGACCTGCGGCGCGGTCGAGCCCTCCGGGAAGCCCAGTTCCTGGGCCGCCGGCATCATCTTGGCGGTGAAGGTGTCCATCGCCGCCTGCGACTCCCACAGGTCGACGACCCGCACCCCGTCGCCCGTCACGATCGCCGCGTGCGCCAGACAGCCGTCCGCCGGTATCTCGCCCGACTCGACCCGGGCGGACAGTGCGTCGTACTGCTCCTTCTTGACGCCCACGAGGTCGATCTGCATGAGAATGGCCATGACGATCCTCCAACCGTGCGGATGCCCCCGTTTCGGCGACACCACCTCCAATCTCTGCCTGCCCCATGGGTCACGCAACCGCAGTTCCGTGCGATACGGGCGGGCCGGCGGCGCGTGGGACGGCATGTGGCCGGCGCGGCCGACGGCCGATCCGCCGAGGACGCGAAGCCGCGTGCCGCCGGTGTGTGGGGCGCACGCACCGGCCGGCCGGTGCGACCGGAGCATCCGGGGGATCACCCGAAGGGGCGAGTCCCGACGGTGCGTACGGGCCGTCGCGGGCAGGATGCACAGCATGGAGAGCGCACGCACGCCCGGTGGCCGGACCCCGTCGCGCGGCCGGCGGCCGCGGACGCGGCCCCGCGGGACCACATCCGGCAGGCTCTGTTTCCCGTTGCACGACCTGGATTGGCCCGCGTTCGCGGACGATCCGGATCTGGTGGGCGCGGACGACGGCGAGGCCGGGAGCGGGGGTTGGCGGTACGCGCGCGGCAACGGCCATGTCCATCGGGGGATCGATCTGCGGGCCGCCGTGGGCCATCCCGTGATCGCCGTCGAGGACGGCGTCGCCGAGTACCGCTCGGCCTCGGTGGACGCCGGGCGCCGGGGCTGGAGCACGGCGGGGAACCGGGTCCTGCTGAGCGGTCGCGGCGGGGCCGACTACCGGTACTTCCATCTGGGCACCTCGTTGCGGTCCACCGGCGACGCCTTTCCGGCCGACGTGGCCTGCGGTGACCGGCTGGTCGTGCGCGCGGGCGACGTGCTCGGCTTCGTGGGCTGTACCGGCGGGTCCGTGGCGACGGGGCTGCCCGTCCCGCGCGAATGCGCCCACCTGCATTTCGAGTTCCATCCGGACGGGTTCCATCCGGACGGGGCGGATCGGAACCCGGTGCGGTTCTTCGAGGCGGTCGAGGCGGTCGCGGCGGCGATGGGGCCGGGTGCCGAGGCCGGTCCGGAGGGTGGCGGGCCGTGGACTCGGTGAGCCCCGTCGCCGCGCCGGTCGCGCCCGAGCCGGCGCCGGGTGCGGGACCCGGCCTGCGCCGGCCTCGGCGGCTACGGCGCGGCGATCGCGTCGCCGTGGTGTCCCCCTGTAGCCCGGCCGATCCCGAGCGGCTGCGCGCCGGGTGCGCGGTGCTGGGCGGCCTCGGCCTGGACGTGGTGGTCGGCGAGCACGCGCTCGACGAGATCGCGCCGGGGCATCTCGCCGGCACCGATCGGGATCGGGCCCGCGATCTGGAGCGCGCCTGGCGGGACCCGGACATCGCCGCCGTCGTGTGCGCCCGCGGCGGCTACGGCGCGACTCGCCTGCTCGACCACCTACGGTGGGACCTGATGGCCGAGGCGGAGCCGAAAATCCTCCTGGGGTCCAGCGACGTCACCGCGCTGCATCAGGCGTTCGCCACCCGGCTGGGGGTGGCCACCCTGTTCGGGCCGATGCCCGCCACCGCCGGCTTCGTGACGGCCGCCGGCGTCCCCGACGACGGCACGCTCGCCCACCTGCGGACGGCCCTGTTCGCCCCGGAGGACGCCCTGGTCTTCGCCTCCCCCCGGGCCCACTGCCTCGTCGCCGGCCGCGCCCGCGGGGTCACCACCGGCGGCACCCTCACCCTGCTCGCCGCCGCCGTCGGCTGCCCCGAGTCGGCGCCCACCGCCACCGGCGCGATCGTGCTCCTCGAGGACACCGGGGAGCAGCCGTACCGGATCGACCGCATGCTCACCCAGCTGCTGCGGGCGGGCCGGTTCGCGGGGGCGGCCGGCGTCGTGGCCGGCACCTGGACGGACTGCGGGCCGGCCGACAGGGTCGCCGCCGTGCTGCGCGAGCGGCTCGCGCACCTGGGTGTGCCGGTGCTCGCCGGGCTCGACTTCGGCCACGGCCGCCCCCAGCTCACCGTCCCGCTCGGCGTCGAGGCCGAACTGGACGCGGGCGCGGGCACCTTGACGCTCACCTCGGCGGCGCTGCGATGACCGCGGACCGGGGCCGGGAGCCCGCGGCCGACGGGACCCTCGTGCGCCTCGACGGTACCGTCGCCGACCGCGCCGAGCCGCTGTTGCGCGCCGACGATCTGGGCGCCCTGCGCGGCGACGGCGTGTTCGAGGCGCTGCTCGTCGTCGAGGGCCGGCCGTGGCACCTCGACGAACACCTCGCGCGCCTGGCCCGATCCGCGGCCACGCTCGGGCTGCGCGCGCCCGACGCCGACGCCTGGCGACGCTGCCTCGCCGTCGCGATCGACCGGCACGGCACCGCCGGGGAGAGCTACGCCCGGCTCATTCTGACCCGCGGCCCCGAGGGCGGCGGCCCCGAAACCGGGTACGTGTTGGTCGATCCCGTCCCGGCCGGTACGCGGCGCGCCCGCGCGCGGGGCGTGCGGGTGGTGACCCTGACGCGGGGGACGGTGGTCGCCGCCCCCGATCGGGCGCCCTGGCTGCTGACCGGCGCCAAGTCCCTGTCGTACGCGATCAACATGGCCGCGCAGCGCTGGGCACGGAGTCACGACGCGGACGACGCGATCTTCCTGGCCGAGGACGGCACGGTGCTGGAGGCGCCGACGGCCGCCGTGGTGGTGGCCCAGGGGCGTACCTTGCGCTCACCCTCCCCCGACCTGGGCATCCTGGCGAGCATCGCGCTCAGGGGTCTGTTCACGGCGGCGCGGCAGGCCGGGTGGGAGTGCGAGTTCGGGCGGCTTTCGGTCGACGACCTGCGTGCGGGTGACGGGTTGTGGCTGATCTCCAGCATTCGGCTCGCGACGTGGGTGCGTGCCATCGATGGCGTGCCGTGTGCGGCGAGTCCGTACGACGGCGAGGTCGCGGCGCTCGTGCGGGAACATCCGGCCGCGACGGGGACGCCCGGTGCGACGGGGGCCGGGTAGGTCCTGTCGTGCGGCGAGGGTCGGAACGGGGCGAGGGCCCGTTCCCGTCCCCGTGTGTCGGGGACGGGACGGGCCCTCGGCTCGGGCGTCCCTGGGTGGTGCACTGGCGTGGTGCGGGTGGGGGCGCTTTTGCCGTCCTGTCGTCTCGGCGTCTACGAGGTGTGGCCGACGGCTTCCGCGTAGAAGGAGCGGTCGACGAGCTTGTCCTCGGGCAGCGCGGGGTCCTTGACCACCTGGCCCTCGATGTACATCTTCTGGACGCGGTCGGTGGTGCCGGCGCGGATCTCCCAGTCGACCACCTGGGCGGGGACGGACTTGAGGAGTTCGGGCTTGCTGCCGAGTGTCGTGGCGAGTTGCTGGACGAAGGCCGGGTCCTGCTTGTAGTCGCCCGCGAAGTCCGTGTTGACCGTGCGGATCAGGGCGCGCAGGAAGGCGACGCCGGCGTCGCGGTTCTTCTCCAGCAGGTTCTGGCCGTACAACATTCCGCCGAGGGGTTCGCCGACCGGCTGGCCGCCGAGGAAGGTGTACTCGGGCTTGCCCTCGAAGTCCTTCCAGATCGGGTCGAGCAGCCAGGCCGCGTCGATGCCGCCGTTCTTGAGCGCCTCGGGGGCGCCCACGCCGTCGAGTTGCTGGAAGGAGACGTCGGTGACCTTGGTCTTGTGCTGGGCGAGCACGCTCTCGATCGGGTACATGATCACGGACGTCTTGCCCACCAGGGTGCCGAAGCGGGCGTTCTTCAGGTCGACCGCGGCGCCGGTCTTGCCGTCCTTGACCCGGGCCCAGACCCCGGTCTTGGATTCGGGTGCCACGGAGTAGTTGCCCGCGACCCACTTGATGTCGAAGCCCTGCTTGACGGCGTTGACCATGCCCGCCTCGGGCGCGGAGTAGAGCACGTCGACCTGGCCCTTGGCGAGCAGTGTGATCGCGTCGGTGGCCGGCATCTGCTTCAGCTCGACGTCCAGACCCTCCTTCGCGAACTCGCCCTTGGCGATCGCGGTGCGCAGCGGGCCGAGGTATTCGGCGGACAGCGAGCCGGCGGTCACGGTGATCTTCGTCTTCTGCGCGAGCGGCTTCGCGGCGGGGGCGCCGGGCGCGCAGCGCGCGGGCTTGCGGGTCGGGGACAGGTCGGTCGGATCGGTCCACGCGTGCTCGCAGCCGGCGACCGCCTGGATCGGCCGTTTGGGCTGCTCGGACTTCGCCTTGTCCGAGTCGGAGTCGGAGGACCCGCCGCACGCGGCGAGCAACGTGGTGCAGGCCAACAGGACGGTTGCCGTCAGGAGTCCGCGTCTCGCCATGATGTGCCTTTCGGAAGTGGTTTCGCTGAGCGGGTCGGGCGGGTCGAGGGGAACTGCGGTGCGTGCAGGGGGTGGTGACGGGGTCTCAGGACTGGCCGGGG
The DNA here is from genome assembly GCF_045207785.1 of Embleya sp. NBC_00896. Taxonomy (NCBI): domain Bacteria; kingdom Bacillati; phylum Actinomycetota; class Actinomycetes; order Kitasatosporales; family Streptomycetaceae; genus Embleya; species Embleya sp. NBC_00896. Next base: position 1,948,186 of record NZ_CP108777.1, on the reverse strand, counting down.
CCGCGGTCGCGCGGAGCCCACGGGGTGCAGAGTCGGCCGATGTACCGGATCAGCTCGGAGAACAGCACGCCGACGATCGCCACCACGATGATTCCGACGAACATCGCCCGGTTGTCGAAGAGTTGGCGCGAGTTGAAGATCACGTAGCCCAGGCCCTTGTTGTCGGGCGAAGCGATCCCCTCGGAGGCGATGATGACCAGCACCGCGACGCCGGCCGAGATCCGCAGTCCCACCATGACCTGCGGCAGCGACGCGGGCAGCAGTACGTGTCGGAACATCTGCCAGGGCCCGGCGCCGAAGACCGCGCCGGCCTCGCGGTAGCCGTCCGGAACCGCGATGACCGCGGCCATGGTGGCGATCCAGACGAAGAAGAACACGGTCACCGCGACGAGCGCGATGTGCGGAGCCTCGCCCAGCCCGAACATGGTCATGAAGATCGGCAGCAGCGCGAGCTTGGGGACCACGTACAGGGCGTCCAGCGCCGGTTCGAGCGCGGCGCGGATCAGCGCGTTGGTGCCCATCAGCAGGCCGACCACGAAGCCGCCGAGGGCGCCGATCGCATAGCCGGGCAGGACCCGGGCGAGGGTGGCCCACACGTCCGGCCACAGTTTGCCGTCGGCGGCGTCGTTCCAGCCGTCCTGGACGATGGTCGACGGAGCGGGGTAGAGGCGGTCGTCGATCCACCCCTGGCTCGCGGCGAGTTGCCACCACAGCAGCAGTACGACGGGGACCGCGATGGCCAACCCGATCTCCAACAGGCGGCGACGCAGCCGGGCCTTGCCGGGGTCGCGTTCGGCGGCTCCGGGCTCGCGGACCAGGACGCGGGTCGGCGCGCTCTCCTTGACGGTGACGGTCACGGCGCGACCTCCTCCTTCTTCTGTGCGGACGCCTGCTCGACCTCGCCGCGCAGCAGCTCCCACAGTTCGGCCTGCATCGCGGCGAACTCCGGTGACCTGCGCACCTCCCCGGTGCGCGGGCGGGCGAACGGGGGGACCCGCTCGGCGATCAGTCGGCCCGGGCGCGCGGACATCACCAGGACGCGGTCGCCGAGGACCAGCGCCTCCTCCAGGCTGTGCGTGACGAACAGGACGGTCCGCTTGTCCGCCTGGCAGATCTCCAGGAGTTCGTCCTGGAGGATCGTGCGCAACTGCGCGTCCAACGCCGCGAACGGCTCGTCCATGAGCAGGATTTCCGGTTCCACGGCGAGGGCGCGGGCGATCGACACGCGCTGCTGCATGCCGCCGGAGAGGGCGGCGGGATAGCGGTCGGCGAACTCCGCGAGGCCGAGTCGGCGCAGCCAGTCGCGGGCCCGCGCGTCGGCTTCGCGGCGCGGCACGCGGCGCAGGTCGAGGCCGAACCTGACGTTGGCGAGCACCGTCTTCCACGGGCTGATGCCGTAGTTCTGGAACACCATCGCGGCGGGGTTGGCGGTCGCCGCGGTCACCTCGACGCGGCCCGCGGTCGGCTTCACGAGGCCGGCCACGATGCGCAGGAAGGTGGATTTGCCGCAGCCGGACGGGCCGACGATGCAGCAGAACTCCCCTGCCTCGATGTCGAGATCGAGCGGACCGAGGGCGTGTACCTCCGACGCGCCGCGGCCGAACCGGCGCTCGACTCCCGCTGCTCGGATTCTGCCGGCCTGCCCGGCCGATTCGGGTGGCTCCTGGCCCACGTGTCTCACCCCTGGTGTCCGTGCGTCCATGCGTCCGCGTCCCTGCGTGCGCGCTTCGCGCCTGTGTCGGTGGCGGAGGAGATCATTCCGCTCGACCGGCGTGACGATATGACGATGCGTCAGATTTGACAATCGACTTAATCGACAAGACGACGTTGATCATGATGCGCGCGCACAGCGGGAATTGACGCAGCGTCAGATGTGCGTCACGGCCGATCACGACGCCCGGACGAACGGGCCGATCCCGGCGAAGCCATGGCGCCGATGGCCCCCATGGCACCGATCGAGGCCGGGATCACGAGCAGGCCCGCCCGCACCGGTGGGAACGCCGGTGCGGGCGGGCCGAAGTGCCGCGTGCGTGTCGCGTCAGGACGATTCGGTGGGCAGACCCGCGCCCACCCAGTCCTCGATCCCGTCGCGGTACTTGCGTACGTCGGTGTAGCCCAGCGCGGTGAGGCGGTCCGCGACCTGGCCGCTGTTCGGGCAGGCCGGGTTGGAGCAGTACGTGACGATCGCGGCGGCCCGGTCCGGCAGCAGGGTCGGCGCGAGGGTGTCGACCTCGTCCCGGACGAGCGCGACGGCGCCGGGCAGGTGCTGCTTCGCGTAGTACTCGCCACCCAGGGCGTCGACCACGGTCACGGCGCCGGCCTCGATCGCCGTCTTCAGTTCGTCGCGGGATATCAGTGCGGTCATGGTGGGGCACAACCTTTCCGAGAGAATCGGACTAGAGTCCGCTTGTGCCTCCAAAGATTAACGGACCGCAGTCCGCTTCTGCTACCCCCGTCCCGCTCGAACTGCTGCGCACGCCGCCGCCCAGGGAGCGCGCCGACGCGGCACGCAATCGCGCGGCCGTGCTGGACGCCGCGGCTCGGCTGTTCGCCGAGCGCGGCGTGGCGGATGTGTCGATGGACCAGATCGCCTCGGCGGCCGGCGTGGGCAAGGGCACGCTGTTTCGCCGGTTCGGCGACAAGTCGGGCCTGGCCGTGGCGCTGCTCGACGCGCGCGAACGCCGGTTGCAGGAGGCCGTGCTGTCGGGGCCGCCGCCACTGGGGCCCGGCGCCCCGGCCGACGCCCGCCTCGCCGCGTTCGTCACGGCCTACCTCGACTACCTGATCGAACACCTGGACCTGGTCCGGATGTCCGAGACGGCCGCGCCGGGCGCGCGCTACCGGATCGGCGCGTACCGGTTCTGGCAGCGCCACGTGTCGATCCTGCTCGCGGACACGCCGGACCCGGCGACGGCGGCCCACTGCCTGCTGGCTCCGCTCGCCGCCGAACACGTCGCGGCGATCCTGCCGGAGGTGGGCGAGGAGCGCCTGCGCGCAGGCGTCCTGCGTCTAGGGCACGCCCTGGCGCGATCCGTGGGGTGACACGGGCCCACCCCGGCCGGGACGGGGGAGGGGCGTGGGCGCGCCTCGACCCGCCGGTCGGTCGAGCCTAGGCTGATCACAGGAGTCACCGCCCGAGCCGCCGGGGCGCGGCCGCGGCGCGACCCGCTTGCCCCGACTCGAGGAGGTCCCGTGGCGACCAAGTGGAGCCTGACGATCGATTGCGCGCGCCCGACGGAGTTGGCCAGGTTCTGGGCACTGGCTCTGGGATACGTCGAGAAGCCCCCGCCCGCGGGGTTCGCGAGCTGGGAGGCGTGGTTCGCGAGCCACGACATCCCGCCGGACGAATGGGACCAGGGCGCCTACCTGGCCGACCCGGACGGCATCGGTCCCAGCCTGTCCTTCATGCAGGTGCCGGAGGCAAAGGTGGTGAAGAATCGCCTGCACCTGGACATACAGGTCGGCGGCGGCCGCGATACGCCCTGGGCCACCCGATGGCCCCGCGTGATCGCGGCGGTCGAACAACTGACCGCCGCCGGCGCGACCGTGGTCCGCGAGGACGAAGTGCAGGGCAGGCCCGACCACATGGTGATGGCCGACCCGGAAGGCAACGAGTTCTGCCTGGTCTGACGCCCGACCGCGCGGCGCGGCGATCTCCGCCGACGTCCTCACGAACGGGCCGGGTCGCCCGTCGGACGGGTCGGTGATCCGGTTCACCCAGATAAGAGCCGGATTACGCCATTACCCGCCCCCGTCCCGCCCCCTGTCCCACCGGGTGGCGTGGGCAACAGCCCCCTACATATGCGCGATCCGTGGCGCGACGAACACGCGTCCGGTACGGTCGGAGACACAGCAGTCGTGGTTCGAAGTCGTTCGCCCGTGATCGCGATCACGGGCGTTTTCGCTGTCCAAAGCCCTCTCACGAACCAGGGCGATCACCTCCGGGCCCGCGAACGCGAAGCCCGATTCAATATCCCTGATCGAGGAGTTCAGCCATGGCCAGTGGCACCGTCAAGTGGTTCAACAGTGAAAAGGGCTTCGGCTTCATCGAGCAGGACGGCGGCGGCCCCGATGTCTTCGCCCACTACTCGAACATCGCCGGCAACGGCTACCGCGAGCTCCAGGAAGGTCAGAAGGTGACCTTCGACATCACGCAGGGCCAGAAGGGTCCGCAGGCGGAGAACATCGTCGCCTCCTGACGCTCGGTCGAGGCCCCCGTTCCGGTATGGAAGACATACCGGAACGGGGGCGTCGTCATGCGGCTCCGCCACGGGGATCAGCTCGGCTCGACGGCGTTCGCGCCCTGGTGTCGGGAAACGTGTGCGGTATCCCGGAACGGGCCGCTCAGGGCCGCCCATTGGAGCAGCATGATGGTCTTCGCGTCGGCGATCGCCCCGTCGTGGATCATCGCGAGCGCCTCGGTGAAGGGCAGCTCCACGGTGGTGATGTCCTCGCCCTCGGCGGCGATCCCGCCACCGTCGGCGGTGGCGGTGGCCGGGCCGTAGGGGGCGGCGAAGAAGTGCAGGCGCTCGGTGACCGAGCCGGGGCTCATGTAGACGGCGAAGACGTGCTCGGCCGCGCCTACGGTGTGGCCGGTCTCCTCGGCCGCCTCCCTGCGGATGGCGTCCTCGGGGGCGTCGCCGTCCAGCAGTCCGGCGGCCGCCTCGATGAGCAGGCCGTCGGGGTGCCCGTTGACGTAGGCGGGGAGCCGGAACTGGCGCGTCAGCAGCACCGTCCGGCGGCCGAGGTCGTAGAGCAGGATCGCGGCCCCGTCCCCCCGGTCGTAGTTCTCCCGCTGCTCGCGGCTCCAATGTCCGTCGCCGTGCTGGTAGTCGAAGGTCGTCTTGCGCAGCACGTACCAGTCGCAGGAGAGCACCTCCACGTCGCGGATCCGCACCCGCGGGTTGCCGGTCAGGTCGCGGCCGTACCGATCCAGGCCGGTGCGGCCCCGACGGTCGGGTGTGTCGATGCCCGCGGTCATCGGCCGGCCGGGACTTCGTCGAGACCGGTGTAGACGTGCTTGTTCTCCGCCCGGGCCCGCACAACCATGCGATCCGCCCCCTCGGAGGGGCCGCCGATGCGCAGTACCGCGTCGCAACGCGACAGCAGCTGCTCGGCGACGGGGTGGAAGATCTCCTCGAAGAGGGCGTCGCCCGGACCGGTGCATCCGGCGGTCTCCAGAAGCGGCAGGGCCAGGGCCTCGCCGGTGACCGGGAGGTGTCCGGCGCGAAACAGCGCCAGGGCGGCCTGGTTCATCGCCCGCACGTTCGCTTCGAGTTTGACGGGGTCGTCACCGGTTCCGGACCGGTAGGGGCCGGCGACGAGAATCATCTGCGAGCGTCGGACGGCGTTCATGGCATCGCTCCTCGAGCCGGCGCGGTGGCCGGGAATCAGGTCAGGACGGTGTGGACGCCCGCTTCCCGCAGGGCCTCCAGGGTGGCGGGGCCGCCGGGGTGGGTTCGGGGGTCGGTGGCGGCGGTGTCGGTGACGAAGGTGTCCACCGCGTCGAGTACGGCGACCCGGCTGAACGCGCGCACGCCGAGCTTGGTGGCGTCCGCCACCGCGATCGTGCGCGCGGCCCGGGCGAGGCCGACCTGCTTGACGGCCGCGTCGTCCAGCGAGAACTCCGACCAGCCGTGCTCGGCGTGCACGCCTCCGATGGACATCACGAAGCAGTCGAAGACCAGGAACTCCAGCGTGCGCACGGCCAGTGGGCCGACCAGGGAGCGCTCCCCGGGACGCGAGCGGCCGCCGACCACCAGGAGTTCGATCCCGGGGCGGTCCGCGAGACGGATCGCGGCCTGCAGGCTGAGCACCGCGACGGTCAGCGGCGCCCGCGCGGCCAGATGCTCCGCGACGTGCACGGTGGTGGTCCCGGCGTCCAGCAGCACCCGCGATCCCGGTTCCACCATGCCCGCCACGGACGCGCCCAGGCGGTCCTTCGTCGCGGCCTGCCACGGCTCCCGCGCGAGGAAACCCGCCCCCTCCTCGCGCGCACGGGTGGCCACCGCACCACCGTGCACCCTGCGGACCAGGCCCTGGCGCTCCAGCGCGTCCAGGTCCCGGCGCACGGTCATCTCGGAAACCCCCAGGCGCCGGGCGAGTTCCGACACGGAGATCCGATCGGAGCCCTGCACCAGGCGCAACGTCAGGTCCAGGCGGTCGGCGACATCCATGACCTATTTCTAACACAGCGATGTTCGATTGAACATTCATCTGTGAGCTTTGACGCGGCCGGATCGGTTGGGGACGCCGAAGACTCCCCCGGGCACGGCGGGACTGCCCGGGGGAGATCGGCGTGCGGGCGGTGTCGGGTCAGCCCAGGTGTTGGGCGTTCAGGCCGGCGAGGTGTTCGTGGGCGGGATCTTGGCCGGGGAAGACGATCTGGATGTCGATGAGCAGATCGGTCCCGGGGGTCGATCGAGTGACCGCCGCCCTCGGGTGAGGTGAGCAGGACACTGCCGTCGGTGCCGTCCCGCTCGATCCCGCCCCAGAAGACGTCGGTGAAGCCCTTGGCTGTACGCGCCCGACGGGATGGCCAGGATCTTGTCGCCGACCCCCGGCGTCTGGCCGGCGTTGAAGTTGCTGCCCCGGTAGAGGCAGAAGAGGCGCTGCTCGCACCGCTTGGTGATGGGGTCTTCGCCGTGGAGGTCTACGAGCGCTGATAGCGCAGGAGCACGACGCCGTTGCCGAAGGCGTGGGTCTCGGAGAGTTGGAGGTCCATCTTGATGTCCGACGGCTGGAACAGGGGTTTGCCCTGGCCGAGGACGATCGGATGGATGTAGATGCGGTACTCGTCGATCAGGTCGTGGCGCCGGAACGCCGCGGCCAGGTCGGCGCCGCCCAGTACCAGGTTGCCGCCCGGCTGCTCCTTGAGCGCCATGATGTCCTCGACGACGACGTCCCGCACGATGGTCGTGTTCCGGTCGGCCTGTTGCAGGGTCCGGGAGAACACGATCTTGGGCATGTCCCGCCAGATCCGGGCGAACTCCAGCATGGGTCCCGTGCTCGCCGGGTCCGAGTCGGCCGTCGGCCAGAACTCGGCCAGCAGCTCGTACGTGACCCGGCCGAGCAGGAACGCGCCCATCGCCCCGAGCTGTTCGTTGAAGTGGCTGTGCAGCTCGTCGTCGACCAGGTGCCAATCGATCTCGCGGTTCGGTCCCTCGATGAAGCCGTCAAGGGAGATCGACATGGACAAGATGATCTTTCGCATCGCGGTCCTCGCCGAAGTCGTCGTCAGGGTCCGGGCCGGCGTCCGGCTTCGAAAGCTCGGCCGGGGGAAACGCGCCGGCCGGCCATGGCCGAGACAATACGCCCGCGACCGCGCAGCGGGACGGATTGAGCGGCGGATCCGGCGTGTACGTGTCTCGCCGGGCGGCCGGAACCACGGCGCCGTCCGGGCTCGGCCGATCGGATCCCGCGACCGCCTGAAACAATCAGACATGGCGAACTGGGCCGAACAGGTACGGGAGTTGATTGCCGCGCGGCGATCCGACGAGGTCTGGCGGATGCTGCGCCGGGCCGCGCCGAAGGATCCGACGGCGGCCCTGGAGCTGGGACACCTGATGCTTCAGGTGTCGTGGGCCGACACACAGGTGGCCGTCGCCGGCGACACGCCCGAAGCGGAGCACTGGCTGCGGCGTGCGGTGACGGGACGGCCGGACGACGTGCGGGCGATCATCCTGTTGGCGACCCTACTGTCGGTGCAGTGCGACCGGATCCGGGACCTGACGGCTCACCTTCGGCACAGCAAACGCTGGGACGCCGACGGCACGCGGCGGGCCGAGGAGGCCGCTCGGCTCTATGGTGCGGCGCTCCGGCTCGACCCACTTTCGGACGCCGCCGCGAGCGGTCTGGCCCTGCTGTCGAGCAAGCAGGGCGGCGGCGAGGCCGACGAGCCCGCCTTGACCGGTCGGTTCGACTGCTTCGTCCTGGAGGTCGAGCTCATCGTGAGCAACAACGGGGAGACGGTTCCGCGGCTGGTGGTGTTGCGCGATGTCGATCAAGTCCACCGGTTCGGGGCCTGTGGTTGGCACGTCGTCGCCAAAGCGGTGGCCTGCCGATACCAAGGCGGAATCCTGGTCGCCAGGCACCGCGAGTCCCGGTTGTCCGGGAAGAGTCTGGGGCGCGTGGTCGACGACTGGCAGGCGGGCCGAGTGCCGACATCGGAAGGGTGCCCGCTTCCGATCGGTCACCCGGTGCGTCACAAGGGGCGGATCCTTTCCTACGGCGTCAACGGCTCGTGGATGGCGGACGGGTGATCCGGGCGGTGTGACCCGGGTGGGGTCGGGGGTCGAGGCGGGACCGCGCCTGTCGCCCGGGCCGGGGTGTACCGGACACGCGCCGAGGCCGGCTGCCGGCCCGGCGCCGATGTCGTCTCGTCGGTACGCTGCCGGGAGCTGCGCCGAATGGGTGGGGGCGGATTTGAGCGGGGTGGGCGGGACCGCGAGGTTGCCGGGGCGGCTCGGCGCGACCGTCGACGGGTCCGTGCGGTGACGCGCGGCCCCATCGACGGGACGTCGGCCATCGCGCTCGTTCGGCAGCTTCCCGGCCACGCCTACGACGCGGTGCTCGCGCGCCTGCCCGAGCCGTCCCAGCGGCGCCTGCTCGCCGGCGCCCGCGGCCCGCTCGACGACCTGCTCGCCCACGAGCTGCGCCGCGGCGATCCGCACAGGCTCGCGGCTCTCGCGAGCAACCCCGAGCTCACCCCCGCCGCACAGCGTCGCCTGGCCGCCCTGTGCGTGCCCGCGGTCGACGACGCGCTGTTCTCGCGCCCCCACGTCGAGGCCGACGTACGCGCCGCCACCCTGGCGCGGACGACGCTCGATCCGACGCCGCTGCTGCACGAGCTCCGCGACCGATCGCCCGACCGGCTGCGGCCCTTCCTGACGGCCGGGGACCCCGACGTCGTCGGCCGGGCGCTGGCCTGGGTCGATCTCCCCGACCCGGTCCGGGACCGCGCGTTCCTGTCCGGCGTGCTGAGCCTGTGGCGCACGCGCGGGCTCGACGTCGTGCGCGCGACGCTCGCCGAACGGCCCAGGCACGTGAACTCCACCCGGCTGTTGCAGCGCTACCTCAACGCGCCCGACGGGCCCGACCGGCTCGAACGGCGGATCGCCGAGCTGGGCGGATCCGGGGAGTTGGTGACGCGGCTGCGGCGGAGCAGCCCACGGCACCCCGCCCGCGTCGCCCTCGACGGCGCGACCGCCGACGACTGGGACGCCCTGCTCCGCGCCCACCGTGCCGACCCGTTCGACGCGCGGGTACGGCTGGCCCTCCTGGGCCGCCCCGACTGCCCGCACGAGGCCGTACCGGAGCTTCTGCACGGTCTCCTTCGCTTCAACCACGATCTGCTCACCGCGATGCGCGCGGGCGTGCTCACCGCCGCCGACATCGTCCGACACGCCACGCGGGGCTGGGCCCTGCTGAAGTACATCGACCGCACCGTGGAGCCCACCGGCCAGGCGCCCTGGGTCGGTTCCTCGCACCCCTTGCTCTACGCGCTGCTCGACCTGCGTTTGGCGGATCTGGTCGGGGATGATCCGGACGCCTGGGTACGGCTCCTGCGCATCGGCCCTCGGTTTTTCGGCACGATCGCCGAACTCGGCCGCGCGGCGAGGGAGTCCCCGCCGCAAGCGCCGCCCCGCACCGAATTGTGGACGCGAGGGCACGGGAGCGCGGGCGCGCTGATCCTCACGTTGGCTCCGCCGCCGATCGCCGTCGCAGTGGTGTCCCGGATCGAACCCCGCGAGCTCAACGCGGTGTTGTACAACCGGTACAGCAATCTGCAGCCCGACGCGGTCGCGGTCGCCGCGCCCGGAATGCCCGCCCAGTTCCTGCGCTCGCCGCCCACGGCCCTGTTGCGGTGTCCCGAACTGCGGTCGCGGCAGGACTGTCTGGCCTCGCTCGACCGACGTCCGCTCGACCTCGCCGACACGAGCCAACCGGGTGCGCGATGGATCTGGCCGGCGCTCGGTACCCGGCTCGTCGACGCCCGCGATCTGATCGCGCGCGGGCGGCCGGCCGCCGCCGTTCTGGAGATCCTGGAGCGTTCCCGCACGACCGTCCCCGAGACGCATGCCGCCGGCACCGCAGCCATCCGCGCCCTCGTGGCAGGGCCGCTGTCCTCGCCGCGGGCCGCGGAAACGTGGGCCATCGCGGTCGCCCTCCTGGCGGACTTCTCCGGAACCGTGCCCGAACTCCTCGCCACCGCACGGGCCGCGGGCCGCACACCCGACGACCGGGAGGACCCGGTCGCGCGCCGAGCGTGAAGCGGCGGACGTGCGGAGCAGCGGCCCCGGGTGATCCCGAGACCGCCGCTCCACCGCGCGCGTGCGTTCGCCGCGGCTACGAGACCTTCGTCCAGCCCGGGTTGGTGGTGCACTGGGTGTCGGAGGCGGTGCCGGCGACGACCTTCAGGAAGTCGGCCAGGTCGTTCTGCCAGTAGGGCCAGTCGTGGGTCCCCGGCCCGGAGCAGAAGCGGTGGGTGGTGCCGGCGGTGTTCAGCTTGGTGTGGAAGTCGACGGCGTCGCCGTGGATCTGGGCGTCGGAGCCCCCGCTGGTGTTGCCGGCGTAGACGGCGAACCTGCCGTTGTAGGAGCCGTATCCGCCGGCGGTGGCGATCTTCACCGGGTTCTGCGTGTCCCAGGTGTCGATGGTGCCGAACACCTGGTGCGGTCCCCAGAGCCAACCGAGCGGGTACCGATACTTGGCGAGGTCGGAGGTGTTGGCGTCGTAGGCGCCGATGAAGGCGCCCGGCGCGGTCGGCGCGAAGGGCACCTGGACGACCGAGCCGTGCACCAGGGCCTGCGCCCACGGCATCTCGATGTTGGTGCCGGGCGAGAAGCCGCCGGCGGCGGAGAACAGGTCGGGGTGGCGCCCGGCGTAGCGCAGTGCGCCGTAGCCGCCCATCGACAGGCCGGCGATGTAGCGGCCCGAGCGGTTCGCGACGGTGTTGAAGTTGGCGTCGATCCACGGCACCAACTGCCCGATGTGGAAGGTCTCCCACTGCGGCGCGATGTTGCCGGTGGTGCCGGTGACCCAGTCGCTGTACCAGCCGGCGTCGCCGGCTTCGGGCATCACGACGATGTTGTCGAACCCGGCCGCCGCGGAGATCGCCGCGACGTTGCCCTTGTCGGACCACGACGCGAACGTGTCGTTGCCGCCGTGCAGGAGGTAGAGGGACTTGTAGGGATGGGCCGGATCGGTCCGATATCCGACCGGCAGCAGGATCCGGACCTTGATCCGCGGGTGCGCGGGCACCGTCGGCGCGCCCGGGCCGAGGTTCTTGTGGATCGCGTCGGTGGTGAGCGTGACGTCGTAGTACGGCGCGGTCTCGTTCGGGCTCGACTTCGCCCAGTCCACGACGGTGATGCCGTGCGAATCGGCGGCCGGCAGCGTCGGCGGGTCGGGCACCACGCCGGCGGCGGCGGGTGGGGCGGTGAAACCGGTGATCGTCAACACTGCGGCTGTCGCGATGGCCGCGATCGTACGTTTCGGATTGCGCATCTGGACGTCGCTCCGTTCGGGCGCGGGGAAGTGGCCTGCGCGGCAACCGTTTCGGGACACGGGATGAAAGTCTTGGAGAAATCCGACGAGTCCGCCGATCGCGGTCGTGATCGTCGCGGCCGGCGCTTCGATGCCCCGGGCGAATCACGACATGGGCGACTCGGCCGCCCTCGGGCACCGGATCGGACCCGCCCGACCGCCGGGTCCGTACCGACCGGTCCGACGAACTGCCTTTGCCGGGACGGGTGGTGGGTTCGGTGAGCGATCTCGCCGGTGGACGCGATGTGCGCTCCACGACACCCAGGTTTCGTTTGACGTCCGGTGGATTCGCGGGGACAGTGTGTGTGCGCATCGATGCGAACAGTTGCACCGGCGGCGATCGTGCGTCATTCGGTCGACCGCGCACCCCCTTGCGAGGAGTGATCCGTTCATGGGCGTTTCCGCGTCAACAGCTCACGGCCGAACGATCCGGGATCGGTGTGCGGACTGTCCGAGGACGCCGTATCGGCGAACGGCCGCTCGTGTCGCGGTCGCGACCGCCTCGGGCGTGGCGGACCCGGCGAACGCGCGCGTCGCGCACTAGTCACGGCACCAGCGAGCGCGGCGCAACCGCCGTCTCCCCCATCGCGTCGGCGAAGGCGCCCGGTGTGCGCGTCGATCGCGACGTGCGCTCGCGGCGGAGTCCCCGGCCCCGCGCACGCGCGTGCGCATCCGCGCTCGGTCACGTACACACGCGATCACGACCGCCCCCGGGCCCGCCGGCCCGGAAGGCACGGCGTCCGTCGGGCGCCCGCGTCGGGAGCGTCCGTGACGTTCGGTCCGCCCTCTCGACCGTCGTCGCGACCACCGCCACGTCATTCCCACCGACCCACCGTTCAGGGACCGTTGCCCGTGTCGCAATTACTCCGCCGCCCCCCGCCGGCCGCCCGATCCCGGTGCCATCGCCGGCCGTTCAGCGCCCCCGCCCTCACCCCCGCTCCCGCCGCCCATCGGATCCCCGCCCCGGCGTCCCCTCCCCCGGGGCGCCCGCCCGCTCGGTTCCTCCCCGCCCGCTCGTGGCCCGGCCGGGACGGCGATCGCGGATGAAGCGACGTCTCCTCGCCGAACGAGCCCCCCGGTGGCTGCGGGCACGGTTGCGACCGCGGGTCCGAGGTCTGATCACCCTCATGGTCGTCGTCCCCTCCGCGGGGATGGTCTTCTTCGCCGGCTCCGCGATCCTCACCCTGGTCGAGCAGGCCCAAGCGGCCGAGCACGCCCACGACTTGGTGCTCACCTCCGCCGAGGCCGGCGAGGTGGGCCGCCGGCTCCAGGTCGAGAGCGCGGCCGCGGTCACCCTGCTGACCCGCGGCCCCGGCCCCACCACCTCGGCCGACTATCGGACCGCGATCGAGGAGAGCGAGGTCGCCGCGCGGCGCTACCTGGACCGTCGCCGGGGCCTCGACACCGTCTCGGCCGCCGAGCGCGAGGCGTTGAACGGGGTGGACACCGCGCTGCGCGGTCTGCCCGGTCTGCGCGCACAGGTCGGCGGGCGCGGCGTCGCAACCTCGGCGGCGGCCGTGCGCTATTGGGCGTGGATCGGCACCACCGTGGACCTGCGGGCCCAGGTCGCCCTCGTCCCCGGGATGTCCACCAAGACCGCCGGGCGACTGCGCGCGATCACCGCGCTGGCCCAGGCCCGCGCCGCGCTGGGGCAGCAACAGGTCACCGTACTGCGGTCGTTGGGCTCCGGCCCGCCGCCCGGCACGGTCCTCAAGGCGTCCGCCACCGCACGCGCCGCGCACGATCAGGCGATCGCGGCGTTCGCCGTGACCGCGCCGACGAGCTGGCGCGACCGGCTCGCCCGGGCGCTCTCCGGGCCCGAGATGATCCGGGTCGCCCAGGTCGAGGACGCCCTCGGCCGCGACTCGATCGAGCCGGATCCCTGGCGGGCGGCCATCGCGGAGCGCGCCGACCGGGTGTGGTCGGTCGAGCACGAGGCGGACGGCGACATCGCGGCCGAGGTCGCCGACGTCACCGACGACCGCTGGTGGCTGGCCGGTGTCCAGGGCGCCCTGCTGATCGTCGCGGTCCTGGCCGCCGCCGCCGCGGCGGCCTGGCTCGGCCGCCTCCTGCATCGGCGCCTGAGCACCCTGTCCGAACGCGTCACCGTGATGACCCAGGAGACGCTGCCCGCGGTCGAGGCCGACCTGCGCCGCCGCGACGCGCTGGCCCAGCACGAGACGGGCCGCGCGTACGCGCTCAAGATGCTGGGGCCCGAACCGGTCCGCGAGCGCGGCGCCGACGAGATCGCGGACCTCGCCCGCGCGCTCAACCGGCTGGCGTACAGCACGGTCGAGCACAGCGCGTCGCTCGTGCTGGCCCAACGCGAGTACAACGGCGCGCTCGGCGACGTCGCGCGCCGGATCCGGGTCCAGACCAGCCGGGTCAGCAGCGCCCTCGACCGGCTCCAGGCCTCCGACCTGACGGTGGATCAGCTGGGCACGGTGTACGAGGTGGACCACGGCAACGAGGGCACCAAGCGCCTCGCCGACTCGATCGGGGTGCTGAGCGGACAGCCGCCGAACCGGCTCTGGCCGGACACGCCGCTCTTCGAGGTGATCCGCGCCGGCGCGCAGCGCGTGACCAACTACGAGCGGCTGTCGCACATCGCGTTCAAGGACATCCCCACCTCCGTCACGCTCGCCGGCGACGCGGTGGGGCCCGTGACCCAGATCCTGGGCGAGATCGTCGACAACGCCGCCCGATTCTCGGGCCGGCACCCGGTGGAGATCACCGCTCGGCGCACCAAGGCCGGCGTCCTGGTGAGCATCCTCGACCAGGGTGTGGCGCACCCGGACCCGGAGCTGCTCAACGGGCGCCTGCGCGCCGACGTCGACGCGCTGCCCTCGCTGCGCCAGACCGGCCTGACCGTGGTCGCCCTCCAGGCCCGACCGCTGGACATCGAGGTGGCACTGCGCGCGGGGACGGACGGCGGAACGGTCGTCGACATCGTCCTCCCGCACCCGATCATCGCCGCGGTCGGCCGGCACCGGCGCCGGGTGGAACGCGTGCCGGTACCGGCCGTAGTCCCGCCCGCACCGATCGCCATCGAGGCCGGCCCCGCCATCGCGACGGACGTCGGGGCCGGCCCGATCGTCGCCGGCCCGCTGCCGGCCAACCTCGCTCCCGAACTCACCGCGCAGGGCCTGCCCCGGCGCGAGCGCCGGACGCCGCGCGCCACGCCCGTCCGCCGTACCGCCCCACCCACCCGTGACATCGCGCAGGCCAGTGCCGCCGCCGCCTCGTTCGGCCGCGGCGCCCGCAACCTGCCCTTCACTCGGACCCCGAAGGAATCGCCATGACCGAGCCCGCCGTCGACCAAAGCGTGCTCGACGACTTCATGCGCCAGTTCGTGCAGGACCACGCCCCGGACGTCCTGCACGCGATCGCGGCGAGCGGGGACTCGCTCCTGGTCGCCCAGGCGTCCCGTCCCGGCCCGGTCCGCGACGAGGCCGCGCACTCGGCGTGGATCGCGAACGCCGAGAAGATCGCCTCCAGTGCCCCGGGCGCGCTGCTCATGCAGGACTACAGCGCCGACCTGATGGGGCTGGGGCCGGTCAGCGTCCTGATGGCGCAGGCCGAGCACGGGCTGCTCCTGACGATGGGCAACACCAGCCCCGGGCCGGACGGGCAGGTGCACCCCTCGGCGCTGGTCGTGGCGACCACGTGGAACGCCGACGTCGGGGACCTGATCCGGGCGATGCACGCCCTGATGGAGCGCGTGGGCCCGTCCCTGACCCCGCTGGCCCGCGGCCGCGGGCTCCAGCCGCAGCCCGCCCGGATGCCCTCGCCCAGCCGGGTCTTCTGACCGCCCGCCGGGCCGCCCCGCTCCCTCGGGGCGGGCGGCCCGGCCGCCCGGGTCCCCCGTCGTATCCCCGCGCCCGGCCCGTCCCGGCCGCGCCGCGCGTCGAAGCCGCGTCACCCGACTCCCTCTCCGAGAAGGAAGCAGACATGCGCAGAACCACCGGCGGACGGATCCGCAGCAACCGCACCCCGATCGCGCTCGCCACCGGATTACTCCTGGTCCTGTCCGCCTGCTCGGGCAGCGCCGCCGGCGGTGACGACAAGGGGAAGGGCCGGGACACCGTCGCCCGGATCGGCCTGCTCACGCCCGCCACCGGTCCCTACGCGGCCGTCGGCGAGGACACCCGTGCCGGTCTGGAGCTGTACCGCGACACCCACGGCGGCAAGCTCGGCGGCCTCAAGGCCGAGGTGGTCGTCCGCGACGAGGGCGCGGGCCCGCCCACCGCCGTCCCCGCCGCGACCGAACTCGTCAAGCAGCACAACGTGTTGGCCGTCACCGGCGTGGTCAGCGGCGGCAGCGTCGCCGGCATCCTGCCGCTCCTGGCCGACAACCACACGGCGCTGATGGGCGTGGCCGGTCGGCCGGAGTTCCCCGATCCCAAACTGACGGCGCACGTCTGGTCCTTCAACACCCAGTCCTACGAGGCCGGCGCGGCCGCGGGCCCGTGGATCAAGGAGCACGTCACCGGCCCCGTGTACGCCATCGGCCCGGACTACCAGGGCGGTTGGGACCAACTCAAGGGCTTCACCGAGTCGTTCACCAGGGCCGGCGGCACGCTCGCCAACCCGGACGGCAAGACCGTCTTCACGCCGTTCCCCGGCACCCAGAACTTCCTGCCCTACCTGAACAAGATCGCGCAGAGCGGCGCCAAGGCGGTCTACGCCTTCTACGCCGGCACCGCGGCGGTCGACTTCGTCAAGCAGTACAAGATGTCCGAGGCGGCGAAGCTCCCGCTGTACGGCAGCGGCCCGTTGACCGAGGGCCGCCAACTCGACGCCCAGGCCGACGCCGCCGCCGGCATCACCACCTTCGCGACCTACGGCGCGGACCTGGACAACCCGGCGAACCGCGCGTTCGTGGCGGCCTGGCAGGAGCGGCACCCCGACCGCACCCCCACCATCTACGCGGTGGCCGCGTGGGACATCGCCCGCTCGCTCGACACCGCGATCGCCGCGGTGCGCGCCGACCGCAAGCCCCTCACCCCCGAGGCCGTGAACGCCGCCCTGAGCAAGGTCGGCCAGATCGACAGCCCGCGCGGGGTCATGCAGCTGAACCCGGCCACCCACTCGCCCGTGCAGCAGTGGTACCGGTTCGAGGTCCGCACCGACGGGCCCAAGCGCGCCAACGTGGCCGTCGAGCAACTCGCCGTCCTCGGCGGTTGATCCGCCCGTCCCCACGCGGTCTGCCCATTGCCGGACAGCAGTGGCTCGGCGTACCGGAGCCGGCTCCGGTAGGCCGAGCCACTCGGGCAAGGATCCGGCGAGGGTCAGGCGAGGGCCGGGAGCGGGTCGGCGGGCGCGGCCTACTTGGGCAAGCGGTAGGCGGGCGACGGGCGTGGGTCAGGCGGGCTGCGTGGTTCGTGGGGCGATGCTCGCGAGTTCGGCCAGGCGTCGGTACGAGTCGAGGCGGCCCTCGCGGTCGTGCGCGCCGGTGGTGACCAGGAACTCGTCGGCGCCGGTCCGCGCGAGCACCCGGGCCAGCTCGGCCTCGACCTTGTCCGCGGTGCCGTGGATCTGGTCGCGCAGCGCGGCGTCGAGGAGGTCGCGCTCGCGGGCGGTGATCGTGAGCCCACGAACCTCCGCCGCGGGGATCAGCGGCGGGAAGGTCCCGCGCGTGCGCGAGTAGGCGGACGCCCACGCCTCGGGCAGCAGCAGGTCGTGGGCCGCCTCCTCGGTCTCTGCGACGGCCACCGTCCCGGCGACCACGACGTACGGGTGCGACGACCACATCGAGGGCCGGAACAGCTCCCGGTAGCGGTCGATCACTGCCATCATGCGGTCCTCACCGATCGCGGCGGCGACCACGAGCGGCACGCCCGCGGCGGCCGCGTGGGCGGCGCCCTCCCCGGTGGCCAGCACGAACGGTGCCGGGCGCAGGCCCTCCGCGGGTCGGGCGTGCACACCCGGGTGGGCGTCCTGGTCGCCGCTGAAGTAGCCCAGCAGCTCGCCCAATTGCGCCGGGAAGTCCTCGGCCGCGTCCTTTCCGCGCCCCAACGCGGCGCGGATCCCGTCCGTGAAACCGACCGAGCGCCCCACGCCCAGGTCGATCCGGCCCGGGTACAGCGCTTCGAGCACGCCGAACTGCTCGGCGACCACCAGGGGTTGGTGATTGGGCAGCATCACTCCGCCGGTACCCACCCGGATCGTGTCGGTGACCGCGGCCACCGCGGCGGCGAGCACCGTCGGTGCCGATCCGGCGATACCGGGCACGCTGTGGTGCTCGGCCACCCAGAAGCGGTGGTATCCCCACGCCTGGGCGTCGCGCGCGAACGCGACGGCATGGCGCAGTGCCTCCGCGGGATGCTCACCCTGCCGGGTGAGCGACCTGTCGAGGACGGAAAGCCGGACACCCGGCGGCAGCTCGGTCACACGTGTGCCAACACCCGTCGTCGCCGGGAATTCCCGCGCCGCGCGATCCGCGGCCCGCTCCGCGGGTCAATGGGTGGTCCCGCCGACCTCGACGATGTCGTCGACGCGGTCGACGGCCGTGGTCAGGATCGCCCGCAGGCCCTCGGCGATCGTGGGCAGCGGCAGCGAGGCGATCGCTCGGTCCGTGGCCCGGTCGGAGGCGAACGGGACGTGCACGAAGCCGCCGCGGACGGTCGGGCGCTCGGTGGTGAGCAGGTGCATCAGGCCGTAGAAGACGTGGTTGCACACGAACGTCCCCGCGGTCGAGGACACCGAGGCCGGCACCCCGGCCGCGCGGGCCGCCGCGACGCACGCCTTGATCGGGAGCGTGGCGAAGTAGGCGGCGGGACCGCCCGGCACGATCGGCACGTCGATCGGCTGTCGACCCGCGTTGTCCGGGATCCGGGCGTCGTCGACGTTGATCGCGATCCGCTCGACCGTGACGTCGGGGCGCCCGCCGGCCTGCCCGACGCACAGCACCAGGTCCGGCTCGACCCGCTCCACCGCGGCCCGCAGTTCGTCCAGGGCGCGGCCGTACACGCAGGAGAGCCGGACCGCGGTCACCTCCGGGCCCGGCCCGGGGGCGTCCGCGACCAGACGGACGGCCTCCCAGGAGGGGTTCGTGGGCTCGCCGGCGAAGGTCTCGAAGCCGGTGATCAGTACGCGGGTCATGCGCGATCTCCTGGAAGGGGTCCGTCCGGGACGGGTTGGGGAGAGTTGGGGAGAGTTGAGAGGAGGGTGCGCCGGGCACGCGTGGTCGGCGTGCTCGGCCGGCCCGGCAGGCCCGGCGCACCGGGCTCAGAAGGCGAAGACCGCCATGATGCCGATGTTGCAGACCAGGAGCGCGCCCGCGGTGGGGATCTGCGCCTTGATCGGCCCGTACTGGTCCTTGAGCTCCAACAGCGCGGCGGGCACGATGTTGAAGTTGGCCGCCATCGGCGTACACAGCGTGCCGCAGAAGCCCGCGAGCATGCCGAGCGCGAGGACCACCGCCGGGTCGCCGCCGCCCTGTTCGACGAGCACGGGCCAGCCGATGGCCGCGGTCATCACCGGGAAGGCCGCGAAGGCGTTGCCCATGATCATCGTGAACAGGGCCATGCCCACGCAGTACACCAGGACCGCGATGAAGGTGTTGTCGTCCGGCAGGACCTTCTCGGTCAGTTCGCCGACCTGCTTGCCGACGCCGGCCGCCTGGAAGATCGATCCGAGGGTGGCCAGCAGTTGCGGCAGCAGCATGGCCCAGCCCATGGCCTCCAGCATCGACCGACCCTCGCTGATCGGGACGGTGACCCGCTTCTCCTTGACCACGATCATGGCCACCGCGAGCGCGACGACGGCCCCGATGCCGAGCCCGAGGATGGTCTCGCTGCCCTTTTGCAGGACCGGCTCGGACCCGATGTGCCACTTCTTGACGATCACCGCGAACACCATCGCCACGACCGGGATGGTCAGCGCCGGGATGAAGATCCGGCTGCCGAGCCGGGACGCGACCGCGACCCGCTGTTCCCGGGTGGTGGTGCGGACCGTGCCCTTGCCGGTGAAGCCGAAGCCGGCCAGACACACCATCACGAGAACGGCCACGCCCAGCGGTTCGGCGGGGGACGTCTTCTCGACGACGCGCGTGCTGTAGATGAAGCCCGCCCCGAGCAGGCCCCAGAAGGCGGCGCTGCCGAAGCGCTTGGGGTTGGTGCGGTCGACGAGCATCTGCGCGGCCATCAACAGGAAGATGGCGCCCACGAGCCAGAAGAACCATTCGACCTTGATCACTTGGTCTTCTCCTCGACGAGGGCGGGAACCGCGGCGGTGGCGAGTGCGGGCGTCAGCTCACGGGCCAACGTGCGGTCCAGGCGCAGGAGTCGGGCGCCGTGGATCAGGAACGCGAAGACGGCGGTGGGGATCGCCCACAGCGCGACGTGCAGCGGCTCGATGTGCTGGTGGTAGGTGGTGTTGACGAAACCGGTGATCAGCAGGATCGAGCCGACCGCGAGGAAGCAGTCCTCACCGAAGAACAGGCCGACGTTGTCGGCGCCGGCGGAGTGCGAGCGGATCTTCTCGCGGGTCTGCTCCGGCAGTGGCCCGTACTTGCGCTCCGCGGCGCCCTCGGCCATCGGGGCGACCAGCGGGCGCACCGTCTGGGCCGGGCCGCCCAGACTCACCAGGCCGACGGCGGCGGTGAGTTGGCGAAGTCCCAGGTACAGGACCAGGAAGCGTCCGGTGGTGAGCTTGGCGAACCGGGCGATCAGCGTCCTGGCCTGCTCCTGGAGGCCGTTGCGCTCCAGGAGGCCGATCACCGGGAGGGTGATCGCGAAGATCGTCACGCCTCGGCTGGAGGCGAAACCGGTGCCGAACGCGGCGAGCACCTCGCGGAGCGAGAGGCCGCCGAGCAGTCCGGTGGCGATGCCGGCCACGCCGACCACCAGGAGAGGGTTGCGTCGTGTGGCGAACCCTACGATCACCAGTAGGACGCCGAGGAGAACTATCATTCCTTCGCCTTCCACGCTCGGGTCCTCGATGGGGGACGAGGAGGTGCCGAGGAGGCTAGGCTATTGTTGAACAATCCCACAAGATCTTGTTAACGGTGCGGGAAGCTGCTGTACTTCGAAGCTGCTGTACTCCACCGCACCGTCCGTCGCACTCTGGGGGACCGCATGGCCCAAGACCTCGACCTCGCGCAGCCGTCGGCCGAGGACACCCTCGGCCGCCTCGCCGCCGACCGCGATCTGCTCGGTCGGGCCGGCACCGCGCAGCGCGTCGCCGAGGTCCTGCGCGATCGGATCGCCGAGGGGGCCCTGCCACCCGGCACCAGACTCTCCGAACACGCGCTCGGCGCCGCCCTCGGCGTCTCCCGTAACACCCTGCGCGAGGCGTTTCGCACGCTGGTGGACGGCCGCCTCGTCGTCCACGAGATGAACCGCGGCGTGTTCGTCCGCACCCTCGGGCCCGACGACGTGGTCGACATCTACGCGGTCCGCAGCGCCCTGGAGGGCACCGGGCTGCGAGCCGCCACCGGCGCGGCGCCGGAGCGGATCGCGGCACTGGAGGCGGCGGTCGCCGGCGGCGAGGCGGCCGCCCGGGCGGGCGACTGGGCCGAGGTCGGTACCGCCGACCTGCGCTTCCACCGGGCCCTCGCCGCGCTCGCCGGCAGTGCCCGGATCGACGAGTTCATGAACCGCCTGCTGGCCGAGCTGCGTCTGGCCTTCCTGGCCATGCCCTCGGCGCGCGGGCTGCACGAACCCTTCCTGCGCCGCAATCGCGAGATCGCCGACCTGCTCACGGCAGGCGACACCGACGGCGCGGCGGCGGTCCTGGAGCGCTACCTCGACGACGCGCGACGGATGATCTGCGACTCCATGCGGGCGGACGGCGCATGAGCACGACCGTGATCGACCTCAACGCCGACCTCGGCGAGGGCTTCGGCCGCTGGACGCTCACCGACGACGCCGCCCTGCTGTCCGTGGTCACCAGCGCCAACGTCGCGTGCGGGTTCCACGCCGGGGACCCGGCCACGATGCGCCGGGTGTGCGATCTGGCCGCCGAGCGCGGGGTCCGGATCGGGGCGCAGGTCTCCTACCGCGACCTGGCCGGCTTCGGGCGCCGCGCGATCGACGTGCCGGCCGCCGAGCTGGCCGCCGAAGTCGCCTACCAGATCGGCGCGTTGGAGGTGTTCGCGCGGGCCGCCGGGTCGCGCGTGACCTACGTCAAGCCGCACGGCGCGCTGTACAACCGCACGGTGTGGGACGAGGACCAGGCCGGTGCGGTGGTCGCGGGCGTGCGCCTGGCCGGCGGCTCGCTGCCGGTGCTCGGACTGCCCGGCTCACGCCTGCTCGAAGCCGCTGAATCCGCCGAACTCCCTTGCATACACGAGGCGTTCGCGGATCGCGCATACACCGCACGGGGCACCCTCGTCCCGCGCGGGGAACCCGGAGCCGTCATCCACGACGGTGACGGGGTGGTATCCCGCTCGTTGACGATGGCGCGTGAGGGCGTCGTCGTCGCCCTCACGGGAGAGCGGGTCGCCGTCTCGGCCCGGTCGCTGTGCCTGCACGGCGACACCCCGGGCGCGGCGGAGCTGGCGCTGCGCGTACGGCGCGCGCTGCTCGCCGCCGACGTGTCCCTGGAGCCGTTCGCGTGAGGGCCCTGCCGGTGGGCCGACACGCGCTGCTCCTGGAGGTGGACACGGCCGACCGGGCCGAGGCGCTGCACGCCGAGCTGTTGCGCCGGCGGGAGGCGGGCACGCTGCCGGCCGTCCGCGAGATCGTGCCGGCGGCGCGGACCGTGCTGCTCGACGGGCTCGCGGATCCCGCCGCGCTGGCCGCCGACGTGGCCGGCTGGCGGGTGCCGGCGCTGTCCGCCGAGGCGGGCGAGCGGATCGAGATCGCCGTCCGCTACGACGGGCCGGATCTGGCCGAGGTGGCCGCGCTGTGGGGGGTGGCCCCCGACGATGTGCCGGAGATCGTCGGCTCGACCTCGTTTCGGCTCGCCTTCTGCGGCTTCGCGCCCGGCTTCGGATATCTGACCGGCCTGCCCGAGCGCTATCACCTGGCCCGCCGCGCGACCCCGCGGACCGCGGTGCCGACCGGCTCGCTCGGTCTGGCCGGCGAGTACGCGGGGGTGTATCCGCGCTCGTCGCCCGGCGGCTGGCAACTGGTCGGCAGCACCGACGCGGTGCTCTGGGACCCCGCGCGCGAGCCCGCGGCGTTGCTGGCGCCCGGCACGCGCGTGCGTTTCGTGCTGGCGCCCCGATGAGCGCGCGCGTCGTCGAAGTCGTGCGCGCCGGCGCCCTGACGACCCTTCAGGACCTGGGCCGGTCCGGCTGCGCCCATCTGGGCGTCCCGCGCTCCGGCGCCCTGGACCAGCCCGCGCACCGGCTCGCCAATCGCCTGGTCGGCAATCCGCCGGAGGCCGCGACGCTGGAGACCACGCTGACCGGCACAGCCGTGCGCGTGCGCGCCGCCGTCGTCGCGGCGGTGACCGGTGCGCCGTGCACGGTCCGCGTGGACGGCGCTCCGGTGGCGTGGGGCGCGGCGATCCATGTGCCGGCCGGCGCCGTGCTCGACGTGGGCAAGGCGACCGCGGGCTGCGCTGCCACCTGGCCTTCGCGGGCGGCGTGGCCGTCGAACCGATGCTGGGCAGCCGGTCCACCGACCTGCTGTCGGGCCTGGGGCCGGCCCCGCTCGCGGACGGCGACGTGCTGCCGCTGGGCGCCTCGACCGGCCTCGCGCCGGCCGGGGCGGACGTGGCGCGCTGGCAGGGGCCGCCCACCGAACTGGTGCTGCCGCTGGTGCTCGGACCGCGTCACGACTGGTTCACCCCGGCGGCCCGCGACTCGTTGGGGTCCGCGCGCTACGCGGTGGCCTCGGCGAGCAATCGGATCGGGCTGCGCACCGACGGGCCCGCCCTGAGCTGGGCGCGGACGGGTGAACTCCCCAGCGAGGGAATGGTGTTGGGTGCGGTACAGGTGCCGCCGGACGGCCGCCCGGTGATCTTCCTGGCCGACCATCCCGTCACCGGCGGCTATCCGGTGATCGGCGTGGTCCCCGAGGAACACCTCGCCCTCGCCGCCCAGGCCGTGCCGGGCACTCCGCTGCGCTTCGCCGTCACCCGGCACTGACGGCGCCGAGCCGCAGGTCGTCCCCGAAAATCCCCCGCTCCGCGGCGCCCCGCACGGCGCCGCGGGACGGCGGGCTCGTGGGTTCGAGCCGTGAACTCCTCACGGGTGCCCCGGCACGTTCCTCACGGTTGTTTCATGATGATTGCGACTGTCGTGCGCCCCCACCCTCCGGCAGTGTTCCCCGGGACAGCGGGTCACGGTCACGGGTCATGGGGAAAGGGGAGCGCCATGAACAAGGGATACGCCGTCTTCTGCGACGCCGACCGGCAGTTCTACGACGCTCCGCACCGGCTGCGGAGGGATGCTGGCGGGCCGGCCGCACACTACGAGACCACGCGGCGCGCACTGCCGGCCGACTGGCGGCGAAACCGCTCGGGCGACTGGCTCGCGTTCCGTCCGGTGGCGTGCGAACTACCCAGCCAGGGTTGGAAGATCCATGTGTCCGCGGTACTCGACAACGCCGAGAAGGTGCTCGCCGCGGTGTGGGACTACTGCCTGCCGCGGTCCATCGCGTTCAAGTGCATGCCGAGTCCGTACCTGCTGCACACCCGCAACGCCAAGTACGGTGATCGGGCCGGGAGCGGGAAGTTCGTCACCGTCTATCCGGCCGACGACGAGCAGTTCCGCAGCATCGCGGAGGATCTGGCCGCCCTGCTCGACGGCGAACCCGGACCGTACATCCTCAGCGATCTGCGGTGCGGCGCGGGACCGGTGTACGTGCGGTACGGCAGTTTCACCGAACGGCACTGCTACAACGACCGCGGCGAGCTGTGTCCCGCGATCGAGGACGACAACGGGATCCTGGTCCCCGATCGCCGAGAGCCCACGTTCCACGTACCGCCGTGGATCACCCTGCCCGCGTTCCTGGAAGCGCACCTGGCCGCCCGCGCCGAGACCACCGTCGCCGACATCCCCTACCGGATCGAACGCGCGCTGCACTTCTCCAACGGCGGCGGCGTCTACGTCGGCCGGGACCTGCGGACGAACGAGCAGCCCGCCAAGAGATCGTCCGCGCCGCGCAGGCCAAGTTCTACGCGCAGCCGGGGCTGTTCCGCGGCGCCGCCGGCATGGTGTTGCATCTGAGCCGAACCACCACCGGCGGGCCCGGCACGCAGGCCGCCGACGTGCGCCGCCAGATCGAGTCGCTCTCCTGGAGCGCGGTGCCCTTCCGGCGGCGGCACGAGCGCGCGCACCGCCGCTTGGCTGCGCGGCCTGGGCATCGACCACCTGGTGTCCCTCGCTCCACACCGGGTCACCGAGCGGCACACACCCGGCGACCTGGTGACCCGCCTGACCGGCAACGTGGCCGAGGCGAGCAGCGCGCCCACCACGGCCGCGATCGGCGCCGCCGCACTGCTGGTCCCGATCGGCGGGATGATCGCGCTCGCGGTCATCGACGTGTGGCTGGTCGCGGTGTTCCTGGCCGGACTGCCGCTGCTCGCCTGGCTGTTGCGGGTGTTCGCGCGCGGCTCCGCGGACAGCGTGTCGCGCTACCAACACACCCAGGCGGACATCGCGACCCGGCTGGTCGAGGCGCTCGGCGGGGCCCGCACCGTCGCCGCCGCCGGGACCTCGACCCGCGAACTCGACCGGATCCTGGCCCCACTGCCCGAACTGGGCGCGCAGGGACGGCGGATGTGGCTCGTGTACGGCCGGGCCATGGCCGGCGCCGGGATCCTGGTGCCGCTGCTGACCACGGCCGTGCTCGCCGTCGGCGGGTTCCGTCTGGTCGACGGGAGCCTGACCGTCGGCGAGTTGCTCGCCGCGTCGCGCTATGCCGTGCTCGCCGCCGGGGTGGGCACGGTGGTCGGCGGGCTCAACGCGCTCGTGCGCAGCCGGGCGGCCGCGCACCGGACGGCCGAACTGCTCGCGCTGCCCCCGATGCGGCACGGCGCTCGTCCGTTGCCGGCGGGCGGACCCGGCCGGCTCGAACTGCGCGGGGTCACCGTGCTTCGCGGCGGCGTCCCGGTGCTGCGCGACGTCGATCTGATCGTGCCCGGCAACACCACGATGGCCGTCGTCGGCCGCTCCGGCGCGGGCAAGTCGACGCTCGCCGCGGTCGCCGGGCGGTTGACCGACGTCGACGCGGGTGTGGTCCTGGTGGACGGGGTGCCGCTGACCGAGGTGGACCCGGCGGGGCTGCGCCGGGAGGTCGGATACGCCTTCGAACGGCCGGTCCTGTTCGGTGACACGATCGCTGACGGGATCGGTTTCGGGCCGTACCGGCCGTCCCCGCGCGAGGTGGCGGCGGCCTCGGCGGCGGCCGGGGCCGACACGTTCATCCGGCTGCTGCCGGCGGGATACGCGACCCCCCTCGCCGGCGCGCCGTTGTCCGGCGGCGAGCTGCAACGCCTGGGCCTGGCCCGGGCGTTCGCGCATGCCGGCCGGTTGCTCGTGCTCGACGATGCCACCTCCAGCCTGGACAGCGTCACCGAGCGGCACGTGGGTCGAGCCCTGGTCCGCGACGTACGCGGGGGCACTCGACTGCTGATCGCGCACCGCGTGTCCTCGGCGGCCCGTGCCGACCTGGTCGCGTGGCTGGAGGACGGCCGCGTACGTGCCGTCGGGGCGCACGAGGTGCTGTGGGCGGACGCCGCCTATCGCGCGGTGTTCGTGGACCCGGAAGAGGGGCCGGATGAGGCACCGTATGAGGGGCCGGACATGGCGGACCCGGGCGACGGGCCGGTCGCGGCCGGCTCGCCCGCTCCGCCCGCTCCGCCCGCCGCCGGCAAGGCCGCCGCCCCCGGGGAGGAGGGCGCGTGACGCCCCGCGACGCACGCGTGACGGCCCGAGACGCACGCGTGTCGGCCCGGGCGCGACGCTTCCTGGGCCGGCGCAAGCGCGTCCTGGTCGTGCTGGCCGGCTGGTCGTTGCTGGAATCGGCGCAGACCTTCCTCGGCGGCTACGGCGTGGCGATGGCGTTGGATCGCGGCTTCCTGGCCGGCCGTACCGGCACCGGCCTGCTCTGGCTGGCCGTCGCGGCCGTGGCGGTGATCGTCGGCGGCCTGGCCACGGGTGGGGTCTTTCGCGGACTGGCCGACCTGGTCGAGCCGTTGCGGGACGGTCTGGTGCGTCGGGTGGCGGCCCGTCGCCGCCAGCCGGATCGCGTGCGGCAGTCGCAACGGCTGGGCGTCCTTGTCCACGAACCCCAGCGCCTGGGCCTCGGCGGCGCCGCGCAGGCTGCCCGGCCGGGACGCGTTCGCGAGGATGACCAGCGCGCATTCCCGGCCCACCGGCCGGCTCGACAAGCGAGCCGCCCCAGGGCAGTCCGTGTCCACCGCACAGACGTCCGGACGCTCCGATCGCGCGCGGATCGGCGCGCCTGCCCAGCTGTCGGCCGCGACCTCGATGTCCTCCTCGCGTTCCAGTAACGCGCTCAACGCCGAGCGCATCAGTTCCGTGTCGTGCACCAAGAGAACCCGAATCATGTTCGTCCTCAAGTCGACGTCCGATGTACGCCGACGCCCCCCACTTGACGTCGAACAGCTCCATAGCTACCCCGCCTCGCCGAACAAACCACTACTTGTGACCGAATGATTCGTTTGCGCGACAGTCGGACCCGCTGCTCGCGTTTCCTGTCGAACCACGACCGCTCGGGTTCGTAGACGATCGAATCGCGGCACGGCACGCCAACAACCGCCCGGCTGAAAGCCGGGCTCGCGAGGCCGTCAGCTGCGGTGGGAGCCTCGGGTCCGCTCGGCTCGGGCCCGGCGGGCGATGACCATGAGGTCGATCCAGGCGATCGGGACCATCACCACACACAGGATGGCCGCGACGATCCAGAACATGCGCATGTCGGCGACATCGGCCGCGGCCGCCATCGCGCACAGGAGGCACGCCACGACGAAGAACGGCAACGCGATCCCGGACATGACACGGCGCGCGGCGAGGTCGGTACGCGGGTGGGCCGCCTCGCTGCCCGGCGGGCGCTTCGATGTGGGACGACCTTGCGCGCTCATACCATTCGGATACCCGGTCCGCATCTCGACACGCGTGGCGACCGGGACGGAGTCCCGTCCACGCGAAGACCCGATCGGGTGATGGTCGGCGCCGAAAGCGTCCGGTCCGGCACGCGTGGCTCGGCCGCCGACCGTGGACGCGCGGGGGCGGGGAGCCTCCCTTCCGGGCGAGAAGTCGATCGATGGGCCGGATGCCGATGAGTTTGCACGGTGGGATCGGTCGGTATTCGTGAGCACATCCACATGCTGGGAGGCAGCGATGAGCAGCACCGGGTTCACCACGTGTCTGTGGTTCGACGGCCAGGCCGAGGAGGCCGCCCACTACTACCTGTCGATCTTCAAGGACGGCAAACTCGGCCGGATCAGCCACTACACCGAGGCCGGTCCCGGCCAGGCCGGCAGTGTCCTGGCCGTCGAGTTCGAGCTCAACGGCCAGAACTTCGTCGGGGTCAACGGCGGTCCGCAGTTCACCTTCGACGAGGCCATCTCGTTCCAGATCCCCTGCGCCGACCAGAGCGAGGTCGACTACTACTGGGGCAAGCTCTCCGAAGGCGGGCAGGAGGGCCCCTGCGGCTGGCTCAAGGACAAGTACGGCCTGTCCTGGCAGGTCGTCCCCACCGCGCTGGTCGACATGATCAGCGACGCCGACCCGGAGAAGGCAAGCCGCACCTCCCGGGCCATGTACGCCATGAGCAAGCTCGACATCGCCACCCTTCGCAAGGCGTACAACGGCGAGTAGCGGCCGCGATCGACCGGCGCCCGACGGCGGGCCGCGGCCGGGCGCCGCCGACCGACCCGCCGTCGTCCCGCGTCAGCGGGGCGTGGTGTCGTCGGTGATCAGGCCCTGGCGGTACGCCATGGCCACCGCCTCGGTGCGCGACGACGCGGACACCTTGGCCAGGATGTTGGACACGTGCACACTCGCGGTCTTCGCGGTGATGAAGAGTGCCTCGCCGATCTGCCGGTTCGTCCGGCCCTTGGCCAGCAGGTCGAGCACCTCCTGTTCGCGGGCCGTGAGCATCGTGCCGCCCACGGGCGCGGCCGTGGCGCCCAGGCGCGCACGGCGGATCAGCGCGTCGACCGCCTCCCGCAGCGGTACCGCCCCCAGCGCCTGTGCCGTCTCCCGGGCCGCCTCGGCGATCGCGACCGCCTCCGCGCGGCGGTCGGCCGACACCAGCGCCTCGGCCAACCGCCAACGGCAGCGCGCCTGTTCGTACACGTTGCCGTACCCGTAGGCCGCGACCGTCCGCTCCCACAGGTCCACGTCCACCCGGCCCTCGAGGCGCGCGTGCTCGGCCTCGACCCGCAGCAGCCACGCCGCACCCTCCGGGCCGATCCGGGGGTAGCGGCGGCCCGGGCGCACGGCCGTGGTCTCGGCCAGCTCGACGAATTCGGTCGCCACCGCCCGCCATCGGTCCACGCCCGCCGCGTCCCCCGAGAGCCGCAGCTCGACCACCGCGTCGCCGATCGTCGACAGGACCAGCGCGCCGAGCCGGACCCCGACGTCCGGGTGCGGGATGTTGTCCGTCGCCAGCGCCGCGAGCGTGCGCCGCGTCCAGTCGGCCGCCGTCCGGGGATCGCGTCGCCAGGCCGCCTCGTCGGTCAGCACCAGGCCCGCGACCAGCGCGCCCATCCAGTTGAACGGGCGACGCTCGAACAGGGCGAGGGCTCCCGCGGCCACGCCCGGTTCACCACGACCCAGCGGCACGAACAGCGCGGCCTGGGACACATGCCCGAACTCCGACGGAGCCGCGCCCACCACCGCCAGGGCCTCGTCCCAGCGCCCCGACGTGTACAGCGCCAGGGAGCGCAGGTAGCGCATCTCCAGCGAGTAGGGGGAGTTGGCCTGGGCGGAGTGTCGGGCTCGTTCGAGGCCGTCGTCCAGCCAGGTCAGGCACTCCTCCAGCAGCCCGGCCTCGTAGCTGCCCATGGCCAGGTTGTACAGCGCGCGCAGCTCGATCGCCGCGTTGCCCGCCCGGCGGGCCAACTCGAGGGCCTGTTGCAGCCGTTCGCGGCCCGCCGGGGTCTGCCGATGGGCCCCTTCGAGGGAGGACAGGGACATCATGACGTCGGCGCGGGCGTCGTGCGCGCCGAGCGCCTCGGCGGCGGCCAGGACCCGGTGGCCCAACTGGAGGGCGGTCTCGTCCTCGTTGAGGTAGTACGCGGCCAGGACGTGGGTGGCCGCGGCCCACACCCACGTGCGCGAGGGCGGGTCCTCGGGGATCAACGCCAACGCCTGGCTGCTGTACTCGAACGCGGCCTGCAGGCTGTCCACGTTCATCAGGTTGGAGGCGAGCGTGTAGCGGACCTTCACCGCCAGGTCGGTGTCCGCGTGCGAGCCGACCCGGCCGAGGGCGGCGCGCGCCAACGTGACGGCGCGATGCGCCTCCCCCGCGCGGACCGCGGCCGCCGAGGCCCGCAGCATCAGCGCCACCTCGTCGCTGCCGACCATTTCCTCCGCGCCCGGTACCGCCTCCCACAGGTCCAGGGCCGCCTCCACGCGTTGCATCTCCTCGGCGGGCGCGCCGACCCGCGCGGCGTGGTCGGCCGCCTCGACGGAGGCGGTGAGCGCGCCGGGCAGGTCGTGGCTCTCGCGGTGGTGGTGGGCGCGTTCGGCGGCGGTGCCGGCCTTGCGGTCGGGCCGGCCCAGGAGGTGGGCGAACACCTTGTGGATGCGCACCCGTTCGCCCGGCAGCAGGTCCGCGTAGGCGGCCTCGCGGGTGAGGGCGTGCCGGAACGCGTAGGTGTCGCCCTCGACGGCGACGAGCAGGTACCGGCCGACCGCCTCGCGCAGCGCCGCGTCCAGTTCGTCGTCCGGCAGTTCGACCGCGTCGCGCAGCAGCCCGTGCTCGACGCGGCGCCCGGCCACGGCGGCGGTGCGGACCACGCGCTGGGCGGTGTCCGACATCTGCTCGATCCGGGTGAGCAGCACCTCGGCAAGGCCGCCGGGGACGCCGCCGTCGGTGCCGCCGTCGGTGCCGTCGGCGGTGGCGGCGCGCAGTTCCTGCGCGTAGAAGGCGTTGCCCTCGGCGCGTTCCACGATCCGTCGGACGGTGTCCTCGGGCAGCGGCTTCGCGTCCAGGTCGCGGACCAGGCGGGCCACGTCCTCGTCGCCCATCGGCCGCAGTTCGAGCCGGCCGACGGCGGGGAGACGGACCAGCTCGGCCAGCAGCGGGCGCAGCGGGTGCCGACGGTGCAGGTCGTCGGAGCGGTACGAGGCGAGCACGGCGATGCGCTGGTAGGCGGCGGCGCCGCCGGAGCGCTGGGTCAGCAGCCGGCTGAGCAGGAAGCGGAGCAGGTCGCGGGTCGACTTGTCGGCCCAGTGCAGGTCTTCGAGCACCAGCAGTACCGGGGCCTGCTCGGCCAGGTCGGCCAGCAGCGCCGCGACGTCGTCGAGCAGGCGCAGGCGTACGCCGGTGTCGGGTGCGGCGGTGTCCGTACCGGGCGCCGGGGCGCCGGGGCGCAGCAGCCGCACGACCGAGGGGTGGCTCTCCAGGATGGCGGCGTGGCGTTCGTCGGCCTCGACGGCGCGCAGCAGCTCGGTGAAGGGCAGGTAGGGCAGGCCGACGTCGCCGAGGTCCACGCAGTGGCCGGTGAGTACGGTCATGCCCGCGGCGGCGGCCCGTGCGGCCGCCTCGGCCAGGAGCCGGGTCTTGCCGACCCCGGCGTCGCCGACCACGAGTACCGCGCTGGGGTCCGCCGCGC
This sequence comes from Embleya sp. NBC_00896, assembly GCF_045207785.1. Lineage (NCBI taxonomy): Bacteria > Bacillati > Actinomycetota > Actinomycetes > Kitasatosporales > Streptomycetaceae > Embleya > Embleya sp. NBC_00896. Next base: position 1,916,932 of record NZ_CP108777.1, on the reverse strand, counting down.
GGGCGCGCAGCAGCGCGTCGTCGAGGCGGGCCACTTCCTCGCCTCGGCCGACGAGGGGCGTATCGAGTCCCGGGTATGGCAGCACGCGCCCATCCTCACACGTGGCGGTGGTCGACACGTGTCCGCTCCCGACGCGGCTGACGGCTCGGTCTCGACGCCTTCCGGCGGCCGGGGTCGGGATGGGGGTCGGGGTCGGGGTCGGGATGGCCGACCGTGGTCGGCCGGTCGCGGACGGTGCCGCGAAACCGTGTCCACGCCTTAAGTCGAACACCCTTGTACGGCTGATCGAGGATCCCTACCGTACTTGAACACATCTGTACGAGATATCGGCCCGGGTCTCGGATCGCCGACGACGGGCCCTCTCGTGCCGCCACGTTCGAGGAGCGATGCGATGAGCCACGGAACGCCACCCCACCCCACCGTCGACGAGCGGCCCGACCCGGGCGAGGACGGGCCCGATCCGGCACCCGGGCGGCGGTGGTCGGTGCTGACCCTCGTGTGCCTGGCGCAGTTCATGCTCGTCCTGGACGTCACGGTCGTGAACGTCGCGCTGCCCAGCATGGGCGCGGACCTCGGTCTCGGCCGGGAGACGCTGACCTGGGTGGTCACCGCCTACGCGCTCGCCTTCGGCGGCCTGATGCTGCTCGGCGGCCGGATCGCCGACCTGCTCGGCGGCCGCACCGCGTTCCTCGTCGGCCTCGCGGTCTTCACCGCCGCGTCGGCCGCCGCCGGGCTGGCCCCCAACGGCGAGGTGCTGCTGGCCGGCCGGGTGGCCCAGGGCGCGGCCGCGGCGCTGCTGTCGCCCGCCGCGCTGGCCCTGGTGACCGTCACCTTCCGCGGCCCGGACCGCAATCGCGCGCTGGGCGTGTGGGCCGCGATCGGCGGCACCGGCGCGGCGGCCGGGGTGCTCGTCGGCGGGCTCCTCACCTCGGGCCCCGGCTGGGAGTGGATCTTCTTCGCCAATGTGCCGATCGGCCTCGCGGTCCTGGCCGGGGCCCGCACCGTGCTCCCGGCGCGGACCGCGCGCACCTCCTCCGGCCGGCTCGACCTCCCCGGCGCGATCACGGCCACCGCGGCCACGACGCTGCTGATCCTGGGGGTCACCCGGGCCGGCGCGGACGGCTGGGGGTCGCCGTGGGCGCTGGTCCCGCTGACCGGATCCGCGCTCGGCTACGCCGCCTTCGTGCTCGTCGAGCGGCGGACGCGCGAGCCGCTGGTCCCGCCGCGCCTGGCGACCCGCAGGCCCGTGGTCTCCGGCGCGTTCGTAATGCTGGTGGCGAGCGGACTGTTGATCCCGCTGTTCTTCCTCGGCTCGATGTACCTCCAGCAACGACTCGGTTTCGGCGCCCTGCGGACCGGCCTGGCCTTCCTGCCCGTCGCCGTCGCGGTCACCGCCGGAGCGCACCTCGGCGGTGTGCTCGTGGGCCGGGTCGGGCCGCGGACCGTCGGCGCCGCCGGCCTGGCGATCGCGGCGGCCGGCGCGCTGCTGCTGAGCCGACTGCCCGGCCACGGCGGCGGTGCGGCCGACGTGGTACCCGGGCTGGCCATCGCCGCCGCCGGCATCGGACCCGCCTTCGTCGCGGCCACCACGACGGCCATGGCGCACGTGTCCCACCACGAGGCCGGGCTGACCTCCGGCCTGGTCAACACCTTCCACGAACTCGGCGGCGCGCTCGGCGTGGCCCTGACCTCGGCGCTCGCCGCGTCGAGCCTGGCCCCCGGGGCACGGACCGTGGACGGCTACACCGACGCCTTCCTCGCGTGCGGCCTGGTCGCCGCGGGAGCGGCCGTACTGATCGCCGTACTGCTGCCCGCCGGAGTGCCGCCGGCCGGCGACGGCCCCCGACACCTCCACTGACCACGCTTCGCAAGCCTAGGCTGGACCACCATGGGCTCAACCGCAGTTCCCGGCGTACGTCGGCGCGCCGACGCGCAACGCAACATCGACACCATCCTCGCCGCCGCGCTCGACGCGTTCGCGCGCGACCCCGAGGTCACGATGACCGACATCGCCCGCGCCGCGGGAGTGGGCCGGGTGACCCTGTACGGGCATTTCGCCTCCCGTGACGTGCTGTTGGCGGCCTCGATCACGAAGGTCCTCGGCGACGTGAACGCCGTCCTGGACGCCGCCGACCTCGCCACCGGTACCGCGACCGAAGCCCTCGCCCGGCTCACCGGCGGGGCCTGGCAGGTCCTCGACCGCTGCCGCGGACTGCGCCTGGCCGCGCTCAAGGGGCTGGGCGAGGAGAGCCTGCGCCGGCACCACGCCCAGGTCCTGGGCCGCCTAGAGGAGGTGATCGTGCGCGGGCGCGCGGAAGGCGACATCCGCACCGACCTCCCGCTGCCGTGGCTGACCGCGACCTACTACGGCCTCATCCACGCGGCGGCCGACGAGGTCGACGCGGGCCGGCTCGACCGGGCCGCGGCCGGCGACACGGTCGCCACCACGCTGCTCGCGGCGTTCGCGGTGCCGGCGGATCGGCGCTGATTCGCCGGCGCGTCCCGACACGTCCCGTCGCGTCCCGACGTGTCGTTCCTCGTCGTGTCTCGACGTGTCGTGTCTCGTCGTCGCTCCCGGTGATCCTTCGTGGCCCAGGTCACAGCAGGTGGAGGCAACCCCTTGAGCGGGGCTCCGCGTGTGGCTCACGGAGATCATCGGGGGCGGGCGTGACGGCCGTTCCCGGCACGACGACTCAGGGAGACCCATGTCCGTACGCCACCGCCGACTCGTCCCGCTCGCGCTGCTGGCCGTATCCGGGCTGCTCAGCCTCACGGCCTGTGACAGCGACGACGGCGACAGCGACACCAAGGCCGGTGGCGGTGCCTCCGCGGCGAGTTCGGGCGCGCCCGCGCCCATCCCCGTCACCGAAGCCCCGACCGGCGCCGCGGCGCCCGGCAAGGACTCCGGAAGGTTCCCGCCCGAGCCGGCGCGGCCGAGCACCGGCAAGCCGGCCGCCGATCCGGGCACCACCAAGCGGCACGAGCGCGACCTGACCGATCGCGGCGGGCACCCGACGGACTGCGCGACCAACGTGCTCGACGTGTCGGTGAAGTACCAGGCGGCCACGCCCGACACCGTCCGGTTGATCACCGTCACCAACACCGGGCGGACCGACTGCTACATCGACGACCTGCCGGCGGTCGACTTCGACACCACTCCGGCGGCGGTGGCGGTCGGCACGGACGGCAAGAACGCGTTCCAAAAGGGCGGCACGGGCAAGGGCACGCTGGTGAAGAGCCGGCAGAGCGTGTACGCCGCGATCGACCTCGCGTCGCCGGGGACGGACTCCGGCAAAGCCACCACCGGCACGATGAACGTCCTGGTCGATCCGCGTGCGACGCCCAACGCCGCGACCCTCGGCTTCCCGGTCACGCAGCGGCCGGGCGGCGGGAAGGCCCGAGTCCACAACCCCAAGGTGAGCAACTACGCGGCCACGGCGGACGCCGCCGCCGCTCAACTCCGCGCGTCCGACAAGCGATAGCGCGACCGCGCGGTCCCGGGGTCGGTTCGATCCCGGAGCCGGTCCGGTCCCGAAGTCGGTTCGATCCTGGGCCGGTTCGGTCCCGGGTCGAGTCGAGTCGAGTCGAGTCGGGCCGGGGCCGGGTCGGGCAAAGCCCCCTCGTCGGAGCCCGAAGCATGGCCCAACTTCCGTGCGCCCGTTCGACGTTCGAGGTTGCCCGCCGAGCCGCCGCGCGCACCGTATCGGAGTGGTTCGAGTGGCTGCGCGGGTCGTCGTGGTGTGATGGTCTCGATCAACGGTACGGCGGTACGGGGGCCCGGCGACCGCGCCGGGCGAGGCGAGAGGCTCGGAATTGACGGATCGGACCGAGGTCCAGGCGGCGTGGGTCATCGGACTGGCGCAGAATCCGGCGATGCCGACGGCACTCGCCGAACGGGTGTTCGCGCTCGTGCCGCTGCCCGGTGATGAATCGGACTGGCTGCGGCGACTGCCGCTGCCCCGCGCGAGCGCGGCGGCGGCAGTCGCGCACCCCGATCGCCGGGTGCGCGAGCAGGTCGCGGGGAACCCGTCCGTGCCGGGCGACCTCCTGGGCCGACTCGCCGCCGACCCCGATCCCGAGGTGCGGGCCCGGTGCGCGCGTACCGCCGTGGAACACGAGACGGTGCTGCCCACCGAGGCGGTCGCGGCGCTGGCCGACGACCCGAGCGACGTGCTCCGCAAGCGCGCGGCCATGCTCTCGGGACCGCACGACGAGGTCCGGCTGCGCCTCGCGCTCGACCGCGAACCCGGCGTGCGGGCCCGGGTGTTGATGTGCCATCCGCATCTCTGGGAGCTGCTGCCGGCCGCGGCCCGCGAGGAGCTGCGCGCCGACCTCGACCCCCGGGTCGAGCGCGCGGTGTGGGAGTGCCGGCACGCCGACCGGCCGCTGCCGCGCACCGTGCCGGAGTACCTGGCCGAACGCGATCCCGCCCGTCGCGCCGTGGTCGCCGCCCGCGGCGAGCTCGACCTCGAACTGGCCGCGGCCCTGGCCCGTGACGCGAACCCGACGGTCCGCGCGAGCGTGGCCCGCAACGAGCACCTGCCGCTCGACCTCGCCAGGCGGCTCGCCACCGACCCGAGCCCGAGCGTGCGACTCGCCGCCTCCACCGCCGAAGGCTTCACCGAGGCCGAGCGCGCCGCGATCGACTACACCGTCACGGACGAGCAACACCCGGTCATAGCCTGGGTGTTCGCGCACCGCACGGACCCGAGCGCGCTGCGCCGCGCGGCCGCCTCGGCGCACGTCCTGCTCCGCCGCAGCGTTGCGAGCCTTCCCCGCTTGCCCGCCGACATCGTCGAACTGCTGGCCCGAGACCCCGACTTCACCGTTCGGCACACGCTCTGCCACGCGTGCCTGGACACCCCGCACGACGTCCTCGTGGCGATGTACGCGAGCGACGACAACCAGGACTGGATCCTGCTGGGCCACGCCCCCGGCTTCGCCCGCCCCGGCCTGGCCCGGTTCGCCGACGACCCCAACGAACGCCTGCGCCGGGCCGCGCTGCTCGACCCGCAGGCCGGCCCCGACCTGGTCGAACGCCTCAGCCACGACCCGGCCCCCGCCGTGCGGCACGCGGCCGGCCTCGACCCGAGGCTGCCGCTCGACCGGCTCACGGAACTGCTCGCGGACGCGGACGGCGCCCGCTACGCGGCGGCGAACCCGGCCCTGCCGGCCGACCGCATGCGGCAGTTGATCGAGGTCGTGGCGGCCGAGCGCGCCGGCGAGGAGGACCGCCGCACCGGGCGCCCGGGGCGTGTCTTCAAACCCCGGCGCCCCGGCGTTCCGGCACGTCAGGCCGGGGTCCGGTCCGCCGGCCGGGCCGGTGTGGATCGCCACGCCGGCCGCGGCCGGCACCGGCCGGGTGCGGGTCCGTACCGGCGCCGGCCGCTGGCTGGTCGTCCGGCTCCGGTGGGAATCGGCCGCGGCCAGGGTCAGGGACGGAACCAGGCGGGGCTGCGGATCGCGCCGGACAGGCCGGACCGGTCCAGGGGCGGCGCGGCCAGGGGCGGGCCGTAGCTCTGGCTGTTGACGACGCCCGCGGTCACGGAGATCACGATGCTTCGCCCGTCCGCGCGGGTCATGCTCGCGCCGTAACCTCCGGTCGCCCGGTACGCGGCGTCGGGCTCCTGCTGGTTCGCGGGCGACGTCCAGGTCTTGACGAGCACGCCCTCGGAGGGCGTCTCGTCCGCGCAATCGGTGTTCGGGGCCACCTTGCCGTAGTCCTGGCACCAGTTGTGGACGCGTTCCCCGGCGATCGTCGGCGCCGACGGGTCCGCGTTCACCTTCGGGTCGTACACGGTGATGTCGACGTAGCCGGTCCGCCCGTCCTTGCTGACCAGGTAGCGCCCCGAGAGCGGATTCGTACCGTACAGCGGGGTGTTGGCCTGGGAGTCCTTGCGCACGATGCCGACGGACGGCTGGACGAACGAGGCGACGAGGGCCTCCGCCTCGCGCGTCGTCTCGCCGGCTCCGGACGGGGGGATGCTCGACGACGGCGCCGTCGTGCGCGGCGGAGCGGACGAGGAGACGAGCCGGTCGTCGGTCTCGGACGAGGTCGCGCCCGCGGCGCTCTGCGTCGTCGCCAAGGCCGAACCGGTCGGTGACATGGTCGCGTCGGTGGACCCGGTCGCGCCCGTCGACGACGTCGAACCGGCGGTCACGCCCTGCGGAGACGACGAACCCAGCACACTGGGCAGCGCGGCCGTCCCGCCGACGACCGCGGCGACGGCGACCGCGGCGGCCCCGACCGCCATGGCCCGACGCCGCTGTCGCACCCGCGCGGCCTGCCGGAAGACCTCGTCGACGTTGAGGGATCCGGTCGTCCCCGGCGGGCCCAGGCCGAGCACCGCGTGCCCCAGAAGATCCCGCATGTCGTGCTCCTTGTTCACAGGCGTGCCTCCTCTGCCACGGCCACGCGGATACCTTCCGCCGGCAACGCATCGCCCAGAGCGGCGCGCAGTGTCGCCAATCCCCTCGCACTCTGGCTCTTCACCGTGCCCGCGCTGACCCCCAGGATCCGCGCGGTCTCGTCGACACTCAGGTCCTCCCAAAAGCGCAGCACCAGCACCGCCCGCTGCCTCGGCGCGACCGCGGCGAGCGCGGTCCGCACCGCCAGGCCCAGCTCGGGATCGCCGTGGCTGACGGCGGCCCGATCGGGCAGCACCTCGTGCGGATGCTCGCGGCGCCATCGACGCCGGCGCGAGGAGATGAAAACGCTCATCAGCACGCGCCGGGTGTACGCCTCGATGTTGTCGATCCGATCCAGGCGCCGGCCCGCCAGGACCACCCTGACCAGCGCTGTCTGCACGAGGTCCTCGGCCTCGTGCGCGTCGCCGCACAACAGGAACGCGCTGCGTAGCATCGGCCCACGCCGCGCGGCGATGAACTCCCGAAGCTGTTCGTCCTCTCGAGCCAACACCCACCCCCTCGACCTGTCCCGCCCCGGCGACACTCGTCCCGCACCCGGCGGCCCTCGACTACGAAGAGCCCCAGCCCCGGCTCGGGGTTGCAGGCCGCGGCAGACTTTCCGCGGGAGCCTGCGGGGCGCACACAGCGGGCGCTGCCGAGCACCGGCGTCGGGAAACGAGGCCGGGGGCTCACGCGTAATCACGGGTGATCACAGGTGGTTACGGATGATTACGGATGGTTACGGGTGGTCACGAGATTGGCGCGAGTACTCAAGAACCCCCGCCGGGTCCGACGGGGGTTCGAACACACGCGCCCGGTCCCTGGCGACCGTTCAGGGCGTCGTCGGGCTCGCCGACAGCCGGCCGGCGGGGCCGAACCCGGGAGCGAGACCGGGAACCGGATCGGGGCTCGGATCGGAGCCCGGATCGAGGCCCGGATCGGGGTCGGCCGTGCCCAACCGGCCGACGACCACGCCGAGCAGCGTCGAGGTGGGCACGTACCCGAAGTGTCGGGAGTCCTGGGTCCGCGCGGCGTCCCCGCGCAGCACCAGGGAGTTCGGCGGCACGCGTGTGCCGGAGCCGGCGCCGACCCGATCGCGGACCTCGGCGGGCACCGGGTCGCCGGGCATCGCCGCCACCCGCTTGACCATCCAGCTCAGGTCGGGGTCGCCGCCGTCGAACTGTGTCGGGTTGCGGAAGACGACGGCATCGCCGCGCCGCACCCGCCTGGTCCGCCGGACCAGGAGCCGCTCGCCGTCCACGAAGGTGGGGGCCATGCTCGACCCGGTCACCCGCACCAGCGCGACCCGCGAGCGCACCAGGCCCACGCCGACGAGGAAGGTCGCGGTGACCCCGAGTGCGATCGCCGCGGCCGGTCGAAGGGTGCTCACTGCGCGTCCTCCGCGATCCTCGCCGGCTCCTGCCGGTCGACGTATCCCGCCGCCTGGAGTCCGAACAGGCGGGCGTAGTGCCCGTCGGCCAGGGCCATCAGCTGGTCGTGCCGACCGAGCTCGGTGATCCGGCCGTCCGCGAGCACCGCGATCGTGTCCGCGTCCCGCAGTGCGCCCAGGCGGTGCGAGACCAGCAGGCTGGTCCGGCCCGAGCGGTGCTCGCGCAGCGTGCGGTGCACCTCGTGCTCGGCCTCCGGGTCCAGGCCCGAGCTGGGTTCGTCCAGGATCAGCAGATCGGCGTCGCCGCGCATCAACGAGCGGGCCAGCGCGACCCGTTGCCACTGCCCGCCCGACAGCGTGACCCCCGTCTTCTCGTCGTCCTCGTCCAGGTGCACGCGGCTGAGCTGGGTGTCGTAGCCGTCCGGCAGCTCGGCCAGGTCCGGGTGGATGCCGGCCAGCGTCGCACTCGCCCGGATCCGGTCCCGGTCCTCCCGGTGCGCCAGATCGCCGATGCCGATGTTCTCGGCCGCCGTCAGGTCGTACGCCATGTAGTCCTGGAACGTCACGCCGATCCGCTGCCGCAGCTCGACCACGTCCATCGTCCGGATGTCGACGCCGTCCCACAGGATCGCGCCGCGCTCGGGGTCGTAGAACCGGCAGAGCAGCTTGATCAGGGTGCTCTTGCCGGTGCCGTTGCGGCCCACCAGGCCCATCGCGGAGCCGGCCGGCACGATCAGGTTCACCCCGCCGAGCACCCAGGGCCGATCGGTGTCGTAGCGGAACCAGACGTCGCGGAACTCCAGTTGCCGGCTCAGCGCCGGCACCGGCTCGGTGCCCGGCGGCAGGTCGTCGGGGGTGTCCATCAGGTCCAGGTAGTGGCCGAACAGCCGAACCGCCTCCGCCGCGCTGCCGGCCTGCGTGACGACCCCGGTGAACGCGCCTTGCACGCCGGCCGCCGCGGCGATGAACAGCATCACGTCACCGACCGTGAACCGGCCTCGCGCCGCGCCCGCCACGACGACGACCATGCCCAGCCCCGCCACCACCGCGTTCAGCGCGGCGAAGCCGGACTGGATCCACGCGCTGCGGCGGGCCACCGCGAGTTCGGCCTCGGTGGCATCGCGCAGTGCCCGCACCAGCCGGCCGTGCAGGAACCCGCCGAGCCCGAACAGCCGGATCTCCTTGGCCGCGCGGGGGTCGATCAGCAGGGAGCGGTAGAACAGCCGGCGGCGCTGTCGGCCGGAGGTCATCTCCCACACCGCCACCTGGCGCCGGGCCATCGACATCCGCGCGAGCAGGGCGGCGGCCCCGACCAGGAACAGCAGTCCGACCATCGGCGGCCACACCGCGAGGAGCACGCCGGTGAAGCCGCTCAGCGCGGCGACCGAACGGACCACTTCCTGGCTGAACATGGTGATGTTGTGCGGCGCGTCCTCCGACGCCTGCTGCGCCAGCCGCAGCCGGTCGTGGAACGCCGGGTCCTCGAACCTGCGCAGCCCGCGGAACTCGTTGACCTTGGCGAACAGGTCGTGCTCGACGGTGACCACGAGTCGGCGGCGCACCATCTCGTCGAGATACCCCGACATCTGCAGCAGTACGGCCACCAGCGCGCCGAGCGCGGCCACCGCGATGCCGAGCGCCACGGCCCGGCCGGAGTCGGCCCGGTCGCCCCGGCCGAGTTCGTCGAAGAGCAGCTTGGTCAGCCAGGCGATGGTGGCGGGCAGGACGCCGACGGCCACCGTGGCCAGGAGCAGGGTCGAGGCGCCGATCGGCGACGCCTTGAACTGCAGCGCGATGGCGACCTTCACGGCTCGGGGACGCAGTCGGGCCCCCGGAGGCGTGGTGCCCTCCGAGGGCCCGGTCGCTTGCTCGATCAACAGGTGTTGGACCGCTTGGTGCAGACACCGTTGCAGGCGAAGCGGTACTGACGGTGGCTCCGGCAGAAGCAGAGCCGGCCGACCTCGGGCACGCAGGCTCCGGCGCGCTCTTCCTTCAGGACGCGGCGCAGCATGCGGTCGCCGACGGATCCGATCGCGTTCCTCATGACATACCTCCGGGAGTGGTGGCGGCGGGGGTGCGGGTCAGCACCTGGTGGCGGTCTTCACACACGGGCCGTTGCAGCTGAAGACGTAGCGGTAGTGGTTACGGCAGACGCAGAACTGGCCGTGCTCCGGAACGCACGCGCCGGCGTGCTTCTCCTTGAGGACGAGTCCCAACAGTTTGTCGCCCATGGTGCCGATCACACGGTTCATCGTGGACCTCCATTGCAGGGTCGAATGGCGGAAGCAGGGTTTGCTTCAGCGCCGGGGGCGACGTTAGGCCCCTTCCCCAATGAGCCGCAAGGGAAAGGGAGTTGCCGAAATAAATTACCGGCCTTTCAGTTTCGGACCGGGTCCGAGCGAGCACTGTTGCGGATGGCGGGATCGGGGTTACATTTCGTCGGTCCCGTGTCCCGCCGGGATATGGCTCGGCCAACTGCCGTGATTTGGTGGCCGGTTCCGGCGGGCGCCGGCCCGCATCCTTTCGCCATCCCCGGGAGACACCCATGCCCTTCCTGATCGCCGCAGTGGTCCTCGTCGCGGCGCTGTGTCTGCTGAACCTGCTGCTCACCTTCGGGGTCATTCGCAAGCTCCGCGCCCAGGCCGACAACCACCCGGCGGCGGACGTCGGCGACCTGGTGCTGGCCGCCGGTTCGACCGTCCCGGAGTTCTCCGCCGTCACCACCGCAGGGGACACGGTGTCCCGGCAGAGCCTGGGTGAAACGCTGTTCGGCTTCTTCTCGCCGAGCTGTGGGGCCTGCAAGGAGCGGCTTCCGGTGTTCGTCGAGGCCGCCCGGGCGGCGGGACGCACGGGGCACCAGAGCGTCCTCGCGGTGCTGCACGGGGACGAGATCGAGACACGCGAGCAGGTCGCCGCGTTGGCCGGCGTCGCGCAGATCGTGATCGAGTCGGAGGACGGCCCGCTCGGACAGGGTTTCGCCGTGACCGGCTACCCGGTGTTCGGCCTGATCGACGCGGCTGGCACGGTCACGGCAACGGCCCTCGATCCCAAGCGCCTTCCCGCGCACGCGCACGCGCACGCCTGACCGTCGGGCGGGCCGCCGACCGGTCGGCGATCGGGGCGGCCCGACGCGCGTACGATCCTGATCATGAATTCGCGAGCGGCGGTGTCACCGCCTCCCGATCGGCGCATCGAAGAACCGGCCACAATGATCATCGAAGCCGGCGGGAAATATTCCGGCAATTCCGATTCGAGCCGGAAAGCAGATGATCGACCGGCCGTCGCAGTATTACGCGAGCGGAATATCCACCTCTCGAAAGCACTCGTATTGTTTCGGGCGAACGCGGCCAAAATATCCGCGCGCTCGGGACGTGACATTCGCGGAGTATTCGTGCTCGATTTCCTCGGCGCCCGGCGCCGGCTCGCCGCCGTGACGGCCGCGGCGATTCTCGTGGTCGGCGCCGCGGCGGGTTGTGGCTCGGACGCGGATTCGCCCCGGGCGGACGCGTCCGGCACGGCGACCGCCGCCGCCGAGCAACCGGCCGCCCCCGCGCCGCCGGCAGGCGATCCGGGCTCGGCCGCGCCGGTGTCGTCGACCGCGCCCGCCCCGTCCGGCAGTCCCGGTCCGCCGAGCGCGCCCAGCGCGCCGAGCGCATCGGCCGCGCCGAGCCTCGCCGCGCCGAAGGCGGTCGTGGCACCGGCCGCGAACGGCGGCTTCGACTATCAGATCGGTGGCCCGTACGCACCGGCGGCGAACGTCCGCGTGGTCTCCCGCGATCGGGGCGCCCGCCCCGAGCCGGGGCTGTACAACGTCTGCTACGTCAACGCGTTCCAGGCCCAGCCCGACGCGCTGGCGTGGTGGGAGAAGGAGCATCCCGATCTGCTGCTGCGCAAGGGCGGCAAGGTCGTCATGGACCAGGACTGGGGCGAGGCCCTGCTCGACATCTCGACCGACGCCAAGCGCACCGCGCTCGCCGGTGTCGTCGGCGACTGGATCGACGACTGCGCACGCAAGGGCTTCCAGGCCGTCGAGCCCGACAACCTGGACTCCTACAGCCGATCGGAGGGGCAGCTGACCATCGCGCACAACGTCGCCTTCGCCCAGTTGCTCGCGAAGCGGGCGCACAGCCGCGGCCTGGCCATCGCGCAGAAGAACACCGTCGAGATGCTCGACCGGCGCGCCGCGATCGGCTTCGACTTCGCGGTCGCCGAGGAGTGCGCGCGCTACGACGAATGCGGGGCGTACGCCTCGGCTTTCGCCGATCGGGTCTTCGTGGTCGAGTACACCCGGGCCGACTTCGACGCGGGCTGCCGCGAGTGGGGCGGCAGGCTGGCCATGGTGCTGCGCGACCGGGATGTCACCCCGCGCGGCAACAGCGGGCACGTGTACGGCGGTTGCTGAGCGCTCCGCTTCCCGGGCGCGATCGTGCGGCGCGGCTGTCGTGCGGCGCGCGGCTGTCGTGCGGCGCGGCTGTCGGGAGGTTCTCCTAGGCTGACCGCATGAGTTACGGATTGAACGTCTACCTCGTCGACCTCGCGACCGTGCGCGGGGCCATCGGGTCCGCCGACGACAAGCTGCTGCGGATGATCGGCGGTCGGTTCAAGAGCTTGCTGGCCACCGACGACGCCTACTTCGCGGACGAGATCGCGCAGGGCGCGCCCACCCGCTACGAGGCGGTCCGCGCGGTGCTCGCCGGCGGCCCGTTCGAGCAGGCGCACGCCTTCCAGTACGGCTACGCCTATCGGCTGATCTGCCGGTTCCACGGCCAACTGCTGGACAACAGCCACTTCTCCCCGATGCGGGGTCTGTGGCTGGACACCGTGGACGAGGGCCTGACCGGGCTCGGGGTCAAGGCCGCCGGGGTCTCGGACTTCATGTACGGATCCCTGCCCGACGCGCTGCCGCGGCCCGACATGTACCCCTACTACGGCGAGTGGACCGCCGACCAGTGTCGAGAGGCCCTCGCCCAGTGGGAGTCGAGCACGGCGGAACAGCGCGCCGCACTCGACTCCGAGGTCCTGGAGGCCGCCGAGTCGTGCGTGGAGTGGTGGCGCGAGGCCGGCGCCCGCGAGGGTCACGGCATCGTCGGGTTCACCGCCTGAGGCTTGTTGCGGATGCCTGATGGGTGGGGCATCCGCGACAAGCCTCGGTGCCGTGACCGGGGTCGATCAGACCCGGGCGTGCGTGGTGATGTCCTGTTCGAAGTGCTCGACCATGCTCGCGGTGACCGTGGGCCTGGACTGGGCGAGCGCGTCGAGGTAGTCGCGGGTGTCCGCGCCCGGGCCGTCGATCGTGGCGTTCTCGTCGAACAGGTCGCGTTCGAAGGACGCCTGGGCCGCGATCCGGGCCGCGTGGCCGATGTCGGCGGGGGTGAGCAGCTCGCTGGCCGCCACCAGCGCGTCCAGGTCGACGTCGGGGCGCGCCGACGCGTATCGCGTCCACATCGCCCGGCGCGCGTCGGCGTCCGGCGTGCCCACGGGAATGATGTAGTCGAACCGGCCGGGCCGCAGGAACGCCGGGTCGAGCGAGCGCACGGAGTTGGTCGCGCACACCAGCAGTCGTTCGCCGTGTTCGCGGAACGCGGGGATCAGCTTGAGCAGTTCGTTGGTCACCGCGTGTCCGGCGCTCGGCCGGGCGTGCCGGACGGGCGCGATCTCCTCGACCTCGTCGATGAACACCACGATCCGCTCCAGTCGGGCGAGCCGTCCGAACGCCTCGCGCAGCGCGGCGGCCAGGTTGCCGCTGTCCGCCAGACGGGAGGGCAGCAGTTCGACGAAGGGCCAGCCGAGCCGGGACGCGATCGCCCGGGCGAACGTGGTCTTGCCGGTTCCGGGCGGCCCGAACAGCGCGATCGCGTGCGGCGGTTCGACGCCGTGCCGGTGCGCGCGCTCGGGATCCGCGAGCGGGAGCACCACGCGGCGTTCGATCAGGTTCTTCTCGACCTCCATGCCGGCCACCTTGGACCACAGGTCGCCGGGCAGGGTGCGCCCGCCGAGCCGGTCCAGGGTCTCGGCGGCGTGGTCGTCGATCGGCTCGACCTTCTCGAAGTAGGCCACCGCCGGGCGTCGTTCGTAGCCGGCGTTGCGCAGCCCGAGTTCGCGGGAGTCCTCCTCGGGGAGCACGTACGCGATCCGCCGGACCCGGTCCTCGACGAGTCGGCGTTCCAGTGCGAGCAGCAGCGTACTGGTGAGGCCGAGTCCACGGGCCGCGGGCGAGATCGCGATCCGCATCACCCAGGCCCGCCCCTCCGACACCGTCGCGAGCGCCGCGCCGATCACCGCGCCCTCCCTGCGGGCGATCACCGCCGGCTGCCGCGAGGTCAGGGCGTTGATGCACTCGGACAACGAGAACACCGACTCCTGCCCGAGCCCGGTCGTGGTGTCGATCAGGTGCACCACGGCCGCGAGATCGTCCTCGCGGTAGTCCTGTATGAGCCAGCCCATGAACCGCCCCTTGCGTGGATCAAGTGGATCAAGTGGATCGTGTGGACGACGAGTATCAAACACTAGGGAATGGGACCCTGCGACAGTCGCGTCGTTCTGTACAAGTGCGCGCCCGGAATTTGGTCACCGCGGGGATGGACAGCGCCCTCGGGGTCTGCGATGCGCGGACAAGCCATATACCGCCGCAAAGTACCCCATGGCGGATGCACGGCACGTACGGGACGCATCGGAGGCTCGGATCACGCATCCCGCCTGGCTCGCCCGGGACGCCCGGGACGCCTCGGCGACGCGCCACGTCCGAAGTCCTCGACCTCGCGGGACGGGTCCGGGCGTCCGTCCCGGGCCGAGGGCGCGCGATGTCCGCCCCGCCGGGAATCGTCGTGCGGCACCCACGACGGTCGGCCCGGCCGCGCCCGATCACCGCGCGGGCGACCCGGCCTCTCGTCGGGTCGACCCGGCCGCGCCGGCGCCCGCGTGGTGCACGCTCCAGCGGCCGTCGCGGTCGCGGTGGAGCCGGGTCGCGCGGTCGTCGCCCCAGACGATCTCCGCGCCGGATTCCGCCTCGACCACGCGCGGGGCACCGCCCTCGGCCCGGTCGGCCCAGGTCAGCGTCAGCACGCTCGCGAACAGGCCGCCCGTGGCGGTGCCCTCCAGGAACGGGATCGCCGCCGAGCTGCCGAACGCGGTCCCCTGCGGGGCCGCCGACACCGCCGCTCGGTCGTAGCCCAACGCGCCGGTCAGGGTGCCCCGCACGGACCCGGTCTCGACCCGGGCGTCGACCCCGTCGACCGTCGAGCGCAGCTCGCCCGGCACCGAACTCGCGGGCGCCCACCCGGTTTCGCGCACCCGCGTGCCCGCCGGCGCCTGCACGTGGTGCACCCGCACCTCGTAGGGACCGCGCACCACGCTGATCGACGCGATGCGCGTGCCCGGAACCGGTCCGTCGGCGGTGGTCGGCACGTGGGCGGACGCCGCCCAGTCCTCCCCCGCCCCCAGTGGCTCGACCCGGCCGCGTTCGGTCACCCCGCCGGCCACGACCAGGCCCACGTGGTTGTCCGCCGGATCGCCCTCCCGGGTCGGGCCGGTCAGGGTCGAGTAGGCCAGGCGCGCGTACAGCGGGTCGTCCGGCGCCGACGCGTCCACCGGTTGATGGTCGCTGCCGTGGTTGACCAGCCGGGCGACGCCGTGTCCGGTGTGCACGAGCAGCCCGGGCCCCGGCAGTCCCAATCCGGTGTCGTCCCCCTCGGCCGGGCCGGGCAGCTCGCGCGCCGTCCAGACCGCGTGGTCGTCGGGCAGCAGCAGACCGACGAAGCCCTTCGCCGCCCAATAGGGCGATGCGGAGCCCGAATACGGCTGCACCGTCGCGTCGTCGGGGCCGTACCAGCCGAGCGACAGCAGGCCGTCGCGAGCCGCGCCGCGATCCAGGAAGTGCCGCAGCACGCCGCTCGCGAGGCGCCGGGTCGCGCCCGGGGCCAACGGGGTGGCGTCCACCAGCGCGCCCAGCCACAGCGGCGCCGCCGCCGCGAAGCGGTAGGTCAGCGAACGGCCCTGGTGCAGCGGGGCGCCCGTGCGGTCGAACAGGCGGCCGTAGCCGTCGAGGAAGACCCGAAGCCGTTCCCGCGCGATCGGGTCCGGGGCGGTGCCCGCGACCACCGCGCACAGCAGCGGATACAGGTGCATGGCCCAGCCGTTGTAGTGGTCGAAGTAGCGTCCGGCGCCGTCGGTGTACCAGCCGTCGCCGACGTACCAGTCCTGGATCCGGGCCAGGCCGCGGTCGATCGCGGCGCGGGCCTCGTCGGGGAAGTGGCCCGCGTCCGCCAGGAACGTGCCCACCGCGACCGGGAAGAGCCACCAGTTGTTGTCCACCGGCTCGTGTCGCAGCGCGCCCGCGAGCCAGGCCGCGGCCCGTTCGCGGGTCGACTCGTCCAGCCGGTCCCACAACTGATCCTTCGTCAGGTGCAGGCCCAGGGCCACCGACGCGGCCTCGACCATGGCCTGGCCGCGGTCGACCACGTGCGGCCAGGACTCGGCATCGTCCGTACCGGGGGCGGCGGTTCCGGCCCGCAGACCTCGGGCGTACGGCTCCAGGAGTCCCGCCGGGACCGGCCGGCCGGACGCCGCGGTGCCCGCCGCGCGCAGCGCCGCGAGCAGGAACGTCCGCGCGTAGCCCTCGAGTCCGTCCGAGCGGCGGCCCGACCAGCTGGTCCGGCCCGGGAGCGTGATCAGCGCGCCGCCCGGGGAGCCGTACGGACGCACCGCCGCGATCAGGCCGTCGGCGACGGCCTCCCAGTGCGCGCGGGTCCAGCCCGTGTGGGGACTGAGCTCGCGGTCCTCCGGCGGCAGGGCGAAGGGATGCGGTGTGCTCACGTGTACTCCCCGGGTCGGGCGACCGTCGGCGTCGGCGCGGCGCTCGACCCGCTGGAAGGCGCTTTCCACACGCTAGGCCGAGTCGAACGATCGGGTCAAGGGTGCGTTTGATCGAACGATCCGTTTCAATCAAAAACGAATGCGGATGTCATAGGCTGGGGCGGCCGGGCAGCAGCCGGGCATTGCGGACCGTGCGCCTTCTTCTCGGCGCGCGTTGGGGGATCTGGAAGGACGGCGTCCACGGTGCTGGCGGAAGAACGACAGGAACTCATCCTCAAGGCGGCGCGCGAACAGGGCAGTGTCAAGGTCAACGAGATCGCCGAGCGGCTGGGCGTCTCGCCCGTCACGGTGCGCCGCGACGTCACGTCGCTGGTCACCAGCGGCCTGCTCGACCGGGTGCACGGCGGGGCCACCCTGCCGCACTCGCGCGCGGCCGCGCCGACCGCGGGCGACGCGGCCCGGCCGCGCGCCGGCGGCGCCGAGGGGCCGACCGTGGGCATGCTCGTGCCGTCGGCCACGTACTACTTCCCCGAGGTGGTCCGCGGCGCGCGCGACGCGGTCGAGGCGATCGGCGGGCGGCTGGTCCTGGGCATCTCGCGCTATCACCCGACCGAGGACCGCGACCAGGTCGACCAGCTGCTGCGCGGCGGTGTGGACGGGCTGCTGCTCACCCCCTCGCGGGCGCCCGGGCCGGGCGGGGAGGACGCCTGGATGGGGCAGCTGCCGGTACCCGTCGTGCTCGTGGAGCGTCGTGCCGAGATCGGTTCGGGGCTCGAACACCTGGATCGGGTGGCCTCCGACCACGCCCTGGGCGCCGCGCAGGCGGTGCGCCGGCTCGCCGGGCTGGACCACCGGCGGATCCTGCTCGTGGCCCGGCTCGGCAGCCCGACCACGCCGGCGGTCCAGGCCGGGTACACGGCCGCGCTGGCCGCGCTCGGGCTGACCCCGCCGGACCCGGCCGGCGTGCAGACGCCACACCCCGGCGAGGATCCCGACGGCTTCGACGGAGCGGTCGCGCGCGTGGTCGAGGCCGCGCGCACCGGCGCCGCCACGGCCGCGCTGGTGCACAACGACCAGGACGCGCTGCTGCTGGTCTCCCGGCTGCGCGCGGCCGGTCTCGACGTGCCCGGCGACCTGGCGCTGATCGCCTACGACGACGAGGTCGCGGCACTGGCCGACCCGCCGCTGAGCGCCATCGCGCCGCCCAAGCACGAGGTCGGCCGGACCGCCGTCGAACTGCTCGCGCGGCGCCTGGTCGACGGCGACGAGTCCGCGCCGCGGCACATCTCGCTCGTTCCGCAGCTGCGCCTGCGCGCCACCACCGGCACGGGGGAGACCGACAGGGACGAGCGATCGAACCTCCCTGTGATCGAACGATCATAATCAGTTTCGTTTTTCATCGATTGTTCATTTGCTCTTGACCCTGTTCGCTCCTGACCGAATGATGCTCGCTATCGCCTTCGATGCAGGTTCGACCCAGGAGCGTCCATGCAGCGCACATCCATCCGACTCGGAACAGCTCTTGTCGGCATCGTCACCGCCCTGAGTCTCGTCACGGGCTGCGGCGGTGGCGGCGACAAGAAGAAGGACGCCGGTCCCGCCGCCGCCGACGGGGGCGGGCCGGCGCAGAAGCAGGAGATCACCTTCTGGTCCTGGACCAAGGGCACCCAGGAGGTGGTGGACGCGTTCAACAAGTCCCACCCCGACATCCAGGTCAAGTACGAGCAGATCCCCTCGGGCAACGCCGGCGGCTACGCGAAGATGTCCAACGCGGTCAAGGCGGGCAACGCCCCCGACGTGCTGACCATCGAATACCCGCAGCTCCCGGACTTCGTCAGCCAGGGGGCCGTGCAGGACCTCACGTCGAAGGTCGGCGGCCTGAAGTCGAAGTTCCCCGCCCAGGTCAACAAGCTCACCGAACTGGGCGGCAAGACCTGGGCCGTGCCGCTGGACGCCGCCCCGATGGCGCTGTACTACCGCAAGGACTTCTTCACCAGCCACAACATCCCGGTCCCCAAGACCTGGGACGAGTACCGCGCCGCCGCCGAGCAGGTCAAGAAGGCCGACGCGAACGCGCGGATCGGCACCTTCTACCCGGACGACCCGAGCACCATGGCCGGGCTCACCTGGCAGGCCGGCGGCGCGTGGTTCGGCACCGAGGGCGACTCCTGGAAGGTCTCGCTCACCGACCCGAACTCCCGCAAGGTCGCCGACTACTGGAACAAGCTGGTCACCGACGACCTGGTGCGCGTGCAGCCCTCCTTCAGCCAGCAGTGGAACGCCGACCTCAAGAGCGGCGGCACCGTCGGCATCGTCGGCGCGTCCTGGAGCGCGGGCGTGCTCAAGGGCAGCCAGCCCGACCTGGCCGGCAAGTGGGCCGTCGCGCCGCTGCCGGACTGGGGGACGCCGGCCAACGGCATGCTCGGCGGCTCGACCTTCGCGGTGGGCAAGGACAGCAAGAAGACCAAGGCCGCGCTCACCTTCATCGAGTGGATGACCACCACCAAGGAGGGCATCTCCGCGCGGATCGCCAGCGGTACCTCCAGCGCGTACCCCGCCGCGACCGACCTGGTGCCCACCGCCGCGCAGGCCTTCGACACCGCCTACTTCGGCAAGCAGGACATCTACCCGCTGTTCACCGAGGCCGCGACGAAGATCGGCGCCGGCTGGACGTGGGGCCCGTCGATGACGCAGACGAACACCATCCTCAAGGACCAGTTCGGCAAGCTCTCCAGCGGCGGCACGATCATCGCCGGCCTGGAGGAGGCCCAGAAGGCCACCGTCGAGGACCTGAAGAAGCGCGGCATCTCGGTCAAGAGCTGACCGCCCGTCCCCACCCGAGCCCGTGACCCGTACGCCCCCGGTGCGCCCCGCGCCGCCGCGCACCGGGGGATCGCCACGAGGAAGCAGTTCGATGAACACACCCCTGCGCGCCGTACGCCGGCGCCGGCACACCACAGCCGCCCTGTTCCTGATCCCGTTCTACGCCCTGTTCATCGCCACCATGGTCGTGCCGATCGGCTACGCGGTCTGGCTCAGCCTGTTCACCGAGAAGACCTCGGGACTGGGCTTCGGCGGAACCAGACGGGTGTTCAGCGGACTGGGCAACTACGCCGACGCGCTCGGCGACGACGCGTTCCGCGACGGCTTCATCGCCATCGGCCTGTACTGCGTGCTCTACATCCCGGTGATGGTCGGCTCCGCGCTCGCCCTCGCGCTGCTCCTGGACTCGGCCCTGGCCCGGGCGCGCAAGTTCTTCCAGCTCGCGCTGTTCCTGCCGCACGCGGTCCCCGGCATCATCGCCGCGCTGATCTGGGTGTACCTGTACACGCCGGGCCTGAGCCCGGTCGTGGACCTGCTCGAGTCCGGCGGCATCCACTGGGACTTCCTGGCCTCGGACACCGCCCTGTTCTCGATCGTCAACATCGCGACGTGGGAGTGGATCGGCTACAACATGATCATCTTCTACGCCGCGCTCCAGGCGATCCCGCGCGAGGTGGTCGAGGCCGCGACCGTGGACGGGGCCGGACCGATCCGGATCGCCGTGTCGGTCAAGATCCCGATGATCCGGGCCGCCGTCGCCATGACGA
This sequence comes from Embleya sp. NBC_00896, assembly GCF_045207785.1. Classification (NCBI taxonomy): domain Bacteria; kingdom Bacillati; phylum Actinomycetota; class Actinomycetes; order Kitasatosporales; family Streptomycetaceae; genus Embleya; species Embleya sp. NBC_00896. Next base: position 1,896,733 of record NZ_CP108777.1, on the reverse strand, counting down.
TGCTCTTCACCGTCATCGGCTCGCTGCAGCTGTTCACCGAACCCTCGATCCTGAGCGACGCCAACCCCGCCGTCGGCAGCTCCTGGACGCCCAACATGTACGCCTACACGGCGGCCTTCCGCGCCAACGACTTCGGCCTGGCCGCGGCGGCCTCGGTGCTGCTCGCGGTGTTCGCCGCCGCGCTGTCGTTCGGCGTCACCCGCCTGTCGTCCGGACGGAGGACCGCATGAGCGTCACCGTGAAGCAGCCGAGTGGGGCCGCGGCCGACGCGCCCGTGCCGACCTCGAAGACGCTGCCCGAGCCGCCCCGACGACCGCGCGAGGGACGCAAGGGGCGCGCCACCGAGGCATTGATGTCCAAGGTCGCCGTGAACGGCGCCCTGGTGCTCGTGACGCTGTACATGATGATGCCGCTGGCGTGGCTGCTGATCGCCGCGACCAAGGACATGGGCGGCCTGTTCGGCGGCGACGGATTCGCCTTCGAGGGCTTCCACTTCACCGAGAACGTCAAGGCCGTCAGCGCCGAGAACGACGGGATCTACTGGCGCTGGTACGTCAACAGCCTGCTGTACGCGGGCGTCGGCGCGGCACTCGGCTCGTTCGTCAGCGTGCTGGCCGGCTACGCCTTCGACAAGTTCGACTTCCCCGGCAAGGAGAAGCTGTTCGGCGGCGTCCTGCTCGGGGTGCTCGTGCCCACCACCGCCGTCGCGCTGCCGCTGTACCTGCTGGCGTCCAAGGTGGGTCTGGTCAACACGTTCTGGGCGGTGTTCATCCCCGTCATCGTCAACCCCTTCGGGGTCTACCTCGCGCGGGTGTTCAGCGCCGGGTACATCCCCGGGGAGGTGCTCGAAGCCGCCCGGATGGACGGCGCCGGCGAGATCCGGACCTTCTTCTCGGTCGCGATGCCGATGATGATGCCGGGCTTCGTGACCATCTTCCTGTTCCAGTTCACCGCGATCTGGAACAACTTCTTCCTGCCGCTGGTGATGCTCTCCGACCAGAAGCTGTACCCGGTCAGCCTCGGCCTGTACTCGTGGAACACCAACGCGCACGCCTTCCCCGAGTTCTACCCGCTGGTGATCACCGGTTCGCTCATGGCCGTCGTCCCTCTGGTCGTCGCCTTCGTCTCGCTCCAGCGCCACTGGCGTTCCGGACTGTCCGCCGGGAGCGTCAAGTGACCAACGGCACCACCTCGTTCGAGACCGCCCCCCGCTCCGCGCGCGCCGAAGGGCGTCGGCCGCGCGTACTGCTCGCGATGGCGCCCTCCGTCGCCGCGCGCATCCTCGACGCCGACGCCAGGGCCCGGCTCAGCGCCCTGTCCGAGGTGGATCTCGGCCTGATCGCCGCCGACTTCGACACCCCGAAGGCCCGCGCCGCGCTCGCCGACGCGGAGGTGCTGTTCACCTGCTGGGGCGCGGCCCGGGTGGACGAGGCGGTGCTCACCGCGGCGCCGCGCCTGCGCGCCGTCGTGCACGCGGCGGGCTCGGTCAAGCACCACCTCACCGACGCGTGCTGGGAACGCGGCCTGATCGTCTCCTCCGGAGCCGCGGTCAACGCGCTGCCGGTCGCCGAGTACACGGTCGCGTCCGTGCTCTTCGCGAACAAGCGCGTCCTGCAGATCCGGGACGCCTACCGCACCGAGCGCCGCTCGATCGACTGGGACGCCCGCTACCCGGGGTTCGGCAACTACCGCCGCACGATCGGCATCGTCGGCGCCTCCCGGATCGGCCGCCGCGTGCTCGAACTGCTGCGCGCCTTCGACTTCGAACTCCTGGTCCACGACCCGTACCTGACCACCGATCAGGCCACCGCCCTGGGCGCGCGTCGGGTGGACCTGGACGAACTGGTCCGGCGCAGTGACGTGGTCAGCGTGCACGCCCCCGAACTGGCGTCCACCCGCCACCTCCTCGACCGGCGCCGGTTGGCCCTGATGCCCGACGGCGCGACCCTGATCAACACCGCGCGCGGATCGCTGGTGGACCAGGAGGCGCTCACCGCGGAGTTGGCCGCCGGCCGGCTGCACGCGGTCATCGACGTCACCGAACCCGACGTGCTGCCCGCCGAATCCCCGCTGTACGAGTTGCCCAACGTGCTGCTGACGCCGCACATCGCCGGGTCCCTCGGCGGCGAGCTGCGCCGCATGGTCGAGCACGCGCTGGACGAGCTGGAGCGGTACACGCGCGGCGTCCCGTTCGCGTACGCGGTCGAACCGGAGACGTTGACGCACTCGGCCTGAGCCCGGCCGGACATCCCCCGACTCCCGCGCCCGGTGCGATCACGCACCGGGCGCGGGATTGAAAGGAGCACAACGTGTTCGACCGGCGTCGCGCGCGCCGCGTATTGGAGCACGCCGGTGGCGGGCCGGGTCCCGCACGACGTGCTCGTCGAGCGGGCGCTGCGCGCGGTCGTGGCCGACAAGCTGCTGCGGCTCTGGGCGGTGCGGGCCGGGCTCCTGGCCGATCCGAGCGAACAGGCCTTCCGGGCCCGCCTGGATGCCGAGAACGCCCGGCGTGCCGCGGCCGCCGCCGGGGTTCGGCCCGAGCCCGGGGTGCCGCGCTACGAGGAGGAGAGCTACGCCCGGACCGAACTCGCCGGGCTGTCGGCCGCGCTCCGCGAGAGCCTGGCCGACCGGGTGGATCTGTCCGACGCGCGGCTGCGCGCCCGGCACGGCGAACTCCTGGCCGCGGCGGGGCCGTCGAACGACGCGCCGCCGTTCGAGCAGGTCCGTGACCAGGTGCGCGGCGAGCTGCTGGCGGGCGCGTTCGACCGCGAGTTGGCCGATCGCGTCGCGGCGGCCCGCGTCGAACCGCTGCCCGTCGCGGCCGTCGTGGTGCGCCAAGCCGAATAGGGGCGACCCGAGTGACCGATTCCGGTGCCGAATGCGCTTGAATCGATGGGTTGTCAGTGCCGTGACCGCTCACCGAGTGCGAGGGAAACCATGACCGCATCTTCCGCGTCCCGCCCCGCCGACGCCTCCGGCGTCTTCTCGATCGGTGGCGATCTGCCCGTGCGCCGGCTCGGGTACGGCGCCATGCAGATCACCGGGACGGGTGTGTGGGGCGAGCCGAAGGACCGGCCGGAGGCACTCCGCGTCCTGCGGCGCGCGATCGAGCTGGGCGTGAACTTCATCGACACGGCCGACTCGTACGGCCCGTTCGTCAGCGAGCAGCTGATTCGCGAGGCCCTGCACCCGTACCCGGACGACCTCGTGATCGGCACCAAGGGCGGCTTCGCCCGGACCGGGCCGGGCGAGTGGCGCGCCATCGGCCGACCCGAATACCTCCGCCAGCAGACCGAGTTGAGCCTGCGGCACCTGGGCCTGGAACGGATCGACCTCTACCAGCTGCACCGGATCGACCCGCAGGTCCCGCTCGCCGAGCAGCTCGGCGAACTGGGCCGGTTGCAGGAGGAGGGCAAGATCCGGCACATCGGCCTGTCCGAGGTGACCGTCGAGCAGCTGCGCCAGGCCCGCGAGATCGTCGAGATAGTCTCCGTGCAGAACCTGTACAACCTGGCCAATCGCAAGGCCGAGACGGTCCTGGACTACGCCGAGGCGGAGGGGATCGCCTTCATCCCGTGGTTCCCGATCGCCACCGGTGAACTCGCCCGACCGGGCGGCCCGTTGGACCGGACCGCCACGGAACACGGGTCCTCGCCCTCGCAGTTGGCGCTCGCGTGGTTGCTGCACCGCTCGCCGGTCATGCTGCCGATCCCCGGCACCTCGCGCGTCGCGCACCTGGAGGAGAACACCGAGGCCGGCCGGATCCGGCTCTCCGGCGAGCAGTTCGCGGCGTTGTCCGCCGCGGTCTAGTGCCGCGCTAGGCGCCGGCGGGGCGACGGGGCACGCGCAGGACTCGGCCGGGTAGGGTCGGCGGGTCCTGCGTGGTGCCGTCGAGTCGGATCGGGGTGCCGTTGACCAGCACGTGTCGGATGCCGACCGGCCGGTCGGCGGTGAGGCGTTCGCCGTCGGCCGGAAAGTCGCGGACCCGGCGGATCGGACCGGGGGCGACGGTGGCGGGGTCGAAGACCACGACGTCGGCCCAGTGGCCCTCGCGCAGGTAGCCGCGGTCGGTCAGGCCGAGCAGGTCGGCCTGGACGCCGGTCAGCTTGCGTACCGCGGTGCCCAGCGGCATCAGCTCGCGATCGCGGACCCAGTTGCCGAGGAAGTCGGTGGCCTGGGGCGCGTCGCAGAGTTGGCCGACGTGCGCGCCGGCGTCGGACAGGCCCAGCGTGCAGCGTTCGTCGCGCAGGATGGCGTACAGCGCGTCGGTGTCGTCGTTGGCCAGTACGCAGCGCACCCGGAGCAGTCCCGGGTCGCTCTCCTCTGCGGCCAGGTCGAGCAGGGTGTCCAGCGGATCGCGACCCGTGGCGATCTCGATCAGCGCGTGGTCGACCAGTTCGGGGTGCGCCGTGCTCTCCGCGATCCGGTAGGTCGCCCAGCGCGGGACCATGATCGCGCCCTCGGCCGACCACACCTCGCGGGCCCTGCGGCGGAACTCCGGGTCGGCGTAGGCGGCGACGCGGGCGGCCGCGTCGCCCGCCATCAGTTCGGCGAAGACCGGATTGGAGTTGAGCGTGAACGGCTCGGCCAGCCCGAACGAGAAGGCCAGCGGGCGCGGGCTGACCTGCGGCCACACCTGCGCGCCGCGTGCCCATCCGTCGCGATTGAGCGTCAGCAGCCGCTCGTGGTTTCCATTGCGCGCGGTCATCAGCGCGGTGTAGGTGAACGGTATGCCCACGCCCGGTTGCAGGTCGTACAGGTCGGCGATGGTCAGACCGGGGCCGGGGGTGAAGCCGACGATGCCGCGTCGTTCCTCGCCCGCCACGGCCAACAGCGCCTCCAGCTCGGCGCGTTCGCTGTGCCGGCTGGGTATGGCTTTGCCGTCGATGCCCTGGTGGGTGGGCGAGTAGCTGGTGGCGAATCCGGCGGCGCCGGCGCGCAGCGATGTGCGCAGCACCTCGGCCATCCGGGTGATCTCGTCGGCGGTGGCGGGGCGTTCGTAAGCGTCCAGGCCCATGACGTACAGCCGCAGCGCGGTGTGGCCGACGTAGGCGGTGAAGTTCAGGCCCACACCGTGCCGCTCGACCGAGTCGAGGTAGCCGGGGAAGTCGGCGAAGTCCCACGGGATGCCCGCGGCCAGGGTGGCGACGTCCATGTCCTCGACGTTCTCGAGGGTGCGGGCGATCACCTCGCGGTGTTCGGGGCGGGTCGGCGCGATCGAGAAGCCGCAGTTGCCGGCGACGACGGTGGTGACACCGTGGAAGCAGGAGGGGGTCAGCCGCGGGTCCCAGAACACCTGGGCGTCGTAGTGCGTGTGGATGTCGATGAAGCCGGGCGCGACCACGAGTCCGGTCGCGTCCAATTCCCCGGTGGTGTGCGGAACTTCGAGGTCGGGACCGATTTCGGTGATGCGGCCCTCGGTGATCGTGAGGTCGGCGCGGTAGAGGGTGGAACCGGTGCCGTCCGCAATCAGTCCGCCGCGGATCACCAGGGTGGGGGCCGGCGTGCTCATGCGCTCGCTCCTGGGTGTGGGGTGCGGGTGGTGCGGTAGTCGCCCAGGCGCAGCCGTCGGGTCTCCCACCAGTAGCGCCGCGCGGGGTAGGGCCATTGCGTGGTGATCCGGCCGTTCGGCGCGCGGAAGTAGCTGTCGCAGCCCTGCCACACGGTGCCGTCCATGGCCTGCTGGATCCGGGCGTTGAAGGCGTCCTGGATCTCGCGGCGCACCTCGACGTGCGCGAGGCGGCGCCGGGCCATCGCGCGCACGGCGGCGGTGATGTATCGGGCCTGCGCCTCCAGGACGAACAGGATCGAGCCGCCGCCCTGGTTGGTGTTCGGGCCGTACATCACGAAGAGGTTGGGGTAGCCGGCGACCGCCATCCCCAGGTACGCCTGGGCGCCGTCGCGCCAGTCGTCGCGCAGCCGGCGGCCGTCCCGGCCGAACACGTCGACGGCGGCCAGGTATTCGCCGGCGCGAAAACCGGTGCCCAGGATGATCGTGTCGACCTCGCGCTCGCGGCCGTCGACGGTGCGGACCCCGGACCTGGTGACCCGTTCGATCCCGGTGGTGACGAGTTCGACGTCGGGGCGGGCGAGCGCGGGGAACCAGGTGTCGGATGGCAGCAGGCGCTTGCAGCCGATCGGGTAGTCGGGGGTGAGCGCGGCGCGCAGGTCCGGGTCGTCGGGGATCTGTCGGCGCAGGTGGCCGTGGTGCCAGTTCTCCCGCTCGGCGGTGCGCGCGTCGGCGGTGTGGATCGAGGTGTTGCGCTCCAGTTGGGCCAGGATCTGCCACCGGTGTCGCCGGCCGGCGCCGGGCACGGTGCGGAAGCGGCGGATCTCCTCGGGCGTGTAGGGGCGCAGGAGCTTGGGCACGATCCACGCGGGCGAGCGCTGGAAGACGTGCACGCGCTCGGTGCGTTCGACGATCTCGGGGACGAACTGCACGGCGCTGGCGCCGGTGCCGACCACGGCCACCCGCTTGCCGGCGAGGTCGTGGTCGTGGTCCCAGCGGGCCGAGTGGAACACGTTGCCGGCGAAGCCGTCGAGGCCGACGAGGTTGGGCACGGCGGGCAGGTTGAGCATGCCGAGGGCGCTGATCAGGATGTCGACGTGGTGGCTCTCGCCGGACTCGGTGTGCAGTCGCCAGTGGTTCGCGTCGTCGTCCCAGCGGGCCTCGGTCACGGCGGTGGCCAGGCGCAGGTGTGGGCGCAGACCGAAGCGGTCGGCGATCGATTCGAGGTAGGCCAGGATCTCCGGCTGGTCGGCGTAGGTCCGGCTCCAGGCCGGGTTGGGCGCGAAGGAGAAGGAGTACAGGTGCGACATGATGTCGCAGGCCGCGCCCGGGTAGGTGTTGTCGCGCCAGGTGCCGCCGACGCCGGCGGACTTCTCGAAGATGACGAAGTCGTGGAAGCCGGCCCGCTTGAGCCGGACGCCCATGGCCAGGCCGCCCGCGCTGGCGCCGAGGACGCCGATCGTCGGACCCTGCGGGGTGCGGCGGTGGGGCCACGTCGGGCGCGGTGCCATCATGCTCGCTCCTTTCGTCGGCCGCGCGACTCACCCCGACTCACCCACGCTGAAGCGAGGTCACTATTTGACCCGAGGAATCGCTCTGTGACACCGTGACGGTAGCCGACACCCGTCTCCTTTGAAAGGGGTCCGCCGTGGCCGTGGGCCGACTGGGCACCGTGGAGAAGGCGATGCGCGTGCTGACCGCGATCTCCGAGCGGCAGCCGGTGACCGTGACCGGCCTCGCCCGGGCGTTGGACATCGACAAGAGCGCGGTACAGCGCACGGTGGTGACGCTGCGGGACGCGGGCTGGCTGCGGCAGGATCCGGCGAGCAGCGCGTGGAGTCTGGACGCGCAGGCCCTGGTGGTCGGTCGGCGCTTCGCCGGCGGGCTGCTCGATCGGGCCCGGCCGCATCTGGAGGCGCTCGCGCGGAGCACCGGCGAGACGGTGACGCTGTGGGTGGTGCGCGGGCCCTCGTTCGTGGCGGTCGACTCGGTCGACAGCGAGCACGCGTTGCGGATCGTGGTGCCGGTCGGGCTGCACGCGCCGCTGTCCACCGGGGCGGGCGCGGCGGCCTTCCTGGACGCGGACGCGCAGAAATTCCTGGGCGACGATCTACCCGCCCCGGCCGAGCTCGACGCGATCCGGTCCCGGGGCTACTACCTGACCACCGGCGGCTCCCCGGGCACGATCGCCATCGGCGCCCCGGTCTACCCGCCACAAGCCGGAACGGCCGCACTGGGCACGGTACTCATCACCGCGCCGACCTCCCGGGTGACCCCCAGCGAGCTGCGGGCGCGGGCCCCGGAACTGCTCCGGACGGCTGCGGCGATCTCGGGTCGGTTCGCTGGGTCGTGACGACGACGGCCGGTGGCCGACTCGTCGAGCCGGCCACCGGCCGTCGTGGTCGTGCTCGTACCTGTTCACCCGAACGAACCGCGCCCGCACGGGTTCCGGAGGTCAGGCCCGGTCCGTCTCCACCGGGATGACGCGTACGCTCCACCCGTCCTCGAGTTCGGCGCCGTCGATGGTGATCGCCTCGACGGCGCGGGAGTGGGGGTCGATGTCGGCCACGACGCCCTCGCCCGCGTAGCGCGGGTGGCCCGAGGCGCCGGTCTCGCCGGTGGCCTCGACGACGGCGGAGCGCACCGCCGGCCCTCGCGCGTCGGCGGCCATGTTCTGGTCGGTGAACGGGAAGATCTCGATCTCGAAGCGTTCCATGGGTCGGCCCATGCCCCCGTGGCGAGAATGCAAGCCCGCCCGGGAACGACGACAACCGCCCGCGATGGTTCCGGTTACGCGTGCGAGGTGCGGTGGTTCCGGTCGCGCGTGTGGGCCTGGGAGGGTCAGGGGCGCAGGATCGCCTTGCCCGGGTGGCTGCCGCCGCGCATGAAGTCGTCACGTCGTCGAACCCCCGGACAGGCGCGGGTCGGGGCCGCCAGTCGTCGGGAATCTCGGGATCCAGGCGGTACAGGGCGCCCGCGCCCGGGGTGTCGTCCTCGGCCTTGATGCCGGCGAAGAAGCAGCCGGCCCCGTCGCAGGCGCCGTCGTTCATCCGGTCGGAGGCCTCATGCCACTCCTTCGTCCCATCATTCCGTCTAGCGGAACGCAATTCCATGTAGCGACGTCAAGAGGCCCCATGCCGGCCGGCAGCCGACCTGGGAGTGCAGAGCAAATCTCTTACCACTACGGCCAGTTGGTCGACGGCACACCACCAGCCCGCCCGGCGCTTGAGGACAACCGGCACCAGGCCAACCCCACCAGCCCGTCCGGCGCTTGAGGACAAGGGCACCAGGCCCCCAGCCCGTCCGGCGATTGAGGACACCGAACGCGCCGCCAACTAGCCCGCACCACCCGCCCACTCGCCCACCCGCGCACGCAACGTCGAAGCCAGCTCGGCAATCCGCCCCGACGTCATCCGAGACTTCAACCCCGTCACACTGATCGCAGCAGTCGGCGCGGCCCTCCCAAGGAAGAGTGGCACGGCCACACACCGCAACCCCAACTCGTTCTCCTCCAGGTCGGTCGCGTACCCGCGCCTCCGCACCTCGTCCAGCTCCGCCGCCAACTTCGGCACCGACGTGAAGGTGTGCCGGGTCGCCGCCCGCAAGGGCAACCGCGGTGTGGCCCACGCCCGCAGCGCCTCGTCCGTCGGGTAGGTCCAGGCCAGCAGCGCCTTGCCGACCCCCGTGCTGTGCGCCGGATTTCGCCCACCGATCACCGACGAGAGCTTCACCGCCCCGGACGCCTCGACCTTGTCCAGATAGACCACCTCGCCGCCGTCCAGAATCGCGACATGCACCGTCTCGTCCATCACCCGGCGCAGGTCGGCCAGCAGCGGGTGCACCATCGAGCGCAGGTCGATGTCGTCGTGGAAGCGGAACGCCGTCGCGAGGAGCTGACTCCCGATGAAGTACGGGCCGTTAGGCTCCGGTTGCGCCGCGAACCCGCGGTGCTTCAGCGCTCCGAGCAGTCGGTGCAGGGTGCTCTTGGGCACGTCGAGATCGCGCGCGAGTTCCTCGAGCGTGATGCCGCGGGGCATCTCGCCCATCCGCATCAGGACCCGCAGCGCCCGATCGACGCTGATCACGGGCGATTCGCTCTTGCCGGCCAAGGTCCCCCCTTGAGGTAGCCAAAATGGGATGGCATTCCGTCTGATGGAATGATAGGCCGTATCGCGCAAACGCTGGTAGCGTCCCGGCTCATCGGAGTCACGGAGGAGAAGCAGCGATGCGCGGACTCATCGGTAAACGGGTACTGGTCAGCGGTGGCAGCAGCGGCATCGGCCTGGCGGCCGCCCGACGCTTCCTCGAGGAGGGGTGCCGGGTGTTCGTGGGCGGCCTCGACGCCGCCGAGGTCCGGCAGGCCGTCACCGAGTTGCGACCGTACGGCGAGGTCTCCGGATTCGCCGCGGACGTCAGCCTCGTGGAGGGTGCCAACGCCTTGGTCGACGCCGCCGCCGAGGCGCTCGGCTGCATCGACGTGCTCGCGAACAACGCCGGCATCGCCTGGCGCGAACCCTTCCTGGAGATCACCCCGGAGCACTTCGACCGGATGCTCGCGGTCAACCTGCGCGGGATGTTCCTGGTCGCGCAGGCGGTCGGCCGGCACATGATCGGCCGCGGCGGCGGGGCGATCGTCAACATGTCCTCCACGAACGGGATCGCGGGCGAGGAGGACTACGCGCACTACAACGCCTCCAAGGGCGGAGTCCTCCTGCTGGGCAAGACCATGGCGGTGGAGCTGGGCCGGTACGGGATCCGGGTGAACACCCTGTGTCCCGGATACATCCGTACACCACTGAACGCCTCGATCGCAGGCGCGATGACCGACGGCGAATTCGAGGCGAGCCATGTCGCCGACCGCATCCCGCTCGGGCGCGCCGGACTGGCCGAGGAGGTCGCCGCCGCCTACGCGTTCCTGGCGTCCGAGGACGCGGCCTTCGTGCACGGCGCGGAGCTCGTCGTCGACGGCGGCCAGCTCGCCGTGATGTGACGGCGCCTCATCCAACCTGTGCGGCTCGCCGTCGTCGAGCCGGGCGTCACCACCGCCGCGCTCGCGGCGGGCGCGAACGGACACGGCCTGCGGGGCGGGCCGGCCTGCGGCCCGCTTGTCCTCAAACGCCGGACGGGCTGTTCGGCCTCAAACGCCGGCCGGGCTATGGGTAGCGCCCGCCCGGCGTGAGGACAACGGGACGAGGCCACCCTCCAGCCCGTCCGGCGTTGGAGGACAAGCGGGCCGCAGGCCGGGAGATCCCACCACGCCCACACCGAGCGGCCGCCTACATGCGGCGGTGGGCGGGTTCGCGCTCGACGGCGGCGTCGACCGCGTGACGATCGACAACCCCATGGTGGAGGGATTCCACTCCTTCTCCGTGCGCGCCGGACGCGGTGGGCATGGGTTGCAGATGAAGTGGTGGCGGTATGTGGCCGTGCCGGCCGCGTGCGCGCGTGCGCCCGGCGGAGCGCCCGGCCGTCGGCGGCCTCGGCGGCCCCCGCTACCGTACGGGAATGGACAACCGTGTTGCCGAGAACGAGGTCGGTTCGGGCGTGGGTTCCGCCGCGCCGCCGACCGCAGACCGGGTCCGGGTCGCCGCGCGACTGGTCACCGACGTCCTCCAGCCGCGCAACACCCTCCTGGTCGGGCTGATCACCCTCGGCGCCGTCGTCGCGCGCTCGTGGACCGGCGCCGCGTGGGGCCTGGTCGCTGCCGGCTGCGCCGGCATCGTCCCGGCCGCGTACATCCAGTGGGAGCGCCGGCGCGGCACATGGGGCGACCGGCACGTCGTCGACCGGCGCCAACGGCCTCGGATCTTCGCGGTGATCCTGACCTCCATCGGCGCCGGCACCGCCCTGATGCTCGCCGCCGGCGCCCCGAACCGCCTGGTGGTCGCGATGCTCGCGATGTGGGGCATGACCGTCGTCCTGCTGGTCGTGAACGCCGCGTGGAAGATCAGCGTGGACTGCACCGTGGCCTCCGCGACCGTCGCCCTGCTCGCCGTCGCGGGCGGCGCCTGGTGGCTGACGGGTTACGCCGGCGTGGTCGCCGTGTGCTGGTCCCGAGTCGCGTTGCGCTACCACACCCTCGCCCAGACCATCGCCGGCACGACCCTGGGAGCAGCCGCCGCCGCGGCACTCACCCTCGGCTGACCACCCGCGAACCGGCGATCGGCGATCGGCCAACCCCGTGCCCACCGACACCGCCGTCCCGTCGAACCCGAAACTCACGGCCGGCACCGGCAAGCAACCGCCGATCCGCCGGGGCGTGGTCCGGAGCGGCGACGTCGGGGCAGCGAGCGGCCCGAGGCCCGAGGCGCGGGTCCTCGCCGGTGGGTGGGGCATCCACCGGCAAGGACCCCTGTCCGCAAGGCCGGTCACGCCCCGACTACGGCCGGTACCCCGCCCCCGGGGTCGGTCCCGCGGACAGGAAGTCGGTCGAGGGGAAGTTCGCGGGCAGGTCCGCGAGTTTGGCCACCTCGCGAGCGAACGACTCCGACGCGGCGGTGAGTTGCACCTGGATCGCGTGGCAGAACGCACGCAGCCACGCCACCCGGCGCTGCATCTCCTCCAGCTCGGCCGCGTACTCACCGCCCGCCTGCGCCCGATACGCGCGCGCCGCGTCGTTCGCCGCGGACTCGGCGCTCGCCTGCGCGTCCCGCAGCATCTCGTCCGCCTGCCGACGGGCCTCGCCCATCACCTGGCGGCAGTACTGCTCCGCCTGCGCGACGTACGCGTCCGCCTGCTGCTGGGCCTGCGACAGCATCGCGACCGCCTGCTTGTCCGCCTTGACGGCCGGCACCAGGGACGTCGACGCCTGCGTCTGCGGACCGGTCTCGACGCCCTGCTGCCGGTACCACTCGCGGAGCCGATCGATCTCCGCGCGCAGCCCGGACTTCTCGGTGTCGCTCGCCGCGATGTCCTCGGCGATCCGGCCGAGGAACATCTTGACCTCTTCGACGTCGTAGCCCCGGCGGGCCAGCGACGCGCGGTTGAACTCGGTGGAGCGGACCCGCTGCGGAGTCAGCGGTGTGCGGTGCCGGATCGCCGACCCGGGGTGGGGTCGGCCTCGTTCTTCGTCACCACGCGGCTGATTCATGACTGACCTCCGTCGATCGGTTCGCGGTCGCCGGGGACTGCCCGGGCTGCGCGTAGCCGGCGAATTCCTCGTAGTGCAGTCGTTCCTCCGGCAGACCGGCGGAACGCAACTTCGCGAGGCCGGTCGTGACCAGGTCCGGTGAACCGCAGAGGTACACCTCGTGGGCGCCCCAGGGACCGTGCCGCAGTGCCACGTCCACGGGTTCCCCGATCTCGCCCCGATACGCCGGGTCCTCGGAGACCGTGGGGATCACCGTCAACCACTCGCACGCCTGCGCGTACGCCTCCAGGGCGGGCAGGTCGTACAGCTCGCGGGTCTGGCGCGCGCCCGCGTAGACGACCGCGCGCCTGCGGATGGCGCCGTAGTCGTGTTCGGACTTGATGTGCTCGATCAGGGCCTTGAACGGGGCGAGCCCGGTGCCGCCGGCGAGCAGGACCACATCGCGTCCGCCGGTGCCGTCCAGCGTGAGCCGCTGTCCGACGGGCGCGCCGAGCCGCAGCATGTCGCCGGCCTGGATGCCCTGGGCCAGCGCGGTGCTGACGCTGCCGCCGTCGACCACCCGCACGTGGAATTCCAGCGTCCCGTCCGCCCGCGGCGCGTTGGCGGGCGAGAAGTAGCGCCACATGCGGGGCCGCAACGCGGTTTCCACCGCCACGCTCTGGCCGGGCACGAAGTCGAGTCGGGTGTGCGGGCGGACGGTCAGCACGACCAGTCCCAGGCCGCGGCGTTCGTGTCGGATGACCTCGGCGTCCCACCACGCGGGTGTGGTGCGGGCCGATTCGTCGGCCGCGTCGCACATCACCTTGGCGACGAGTCCGTACGCCGCGCCCCAGTCGGCGGCCAGCTGCGGGGTCCACGCGCTGCCGGCGAAGTGTTCGAGCGTCGCCAGCAACGCCTCGCCCACCGCGGGGTAGTGCTCGGCCACAACCGCGAACTTGCGGTGGTCACGGCCGAGTTGCCCCAGGAAGACGACCAGGGTGTCCAGGTCGTCGACGTTCGAGACGACGTGTCCCAGCGCCTCGACGAGCTTGCCGCGCTGCCCGGCCATGGAGACCGGGAACATCTCGCGCGTCTGCGGGTGGGTGAGGAACAGGGACGAGTAGAAGTACAGCGGTACCTGATCGCCGTGCGCCGCCACCAGGCGCCAGCTCTCCTTGAGGCGGGTGGTGTCCACGACTCAGCGGACTCCCTCGGCGACCGCGCCGTCGTCCTGGACGATGTCGTCGCGCACGGCCTTCAGGGTCGAGGCCACGGCGTCGGCGATGTGGGTCGGCGCGCCCATCTCGCCCAGGACGTCGAGCAGGTACGCCGAGACCTTGTCGTAGTGCGGGCCGGTGACGCCGAGTCCGGTGTGCGCGGCGGCCAGGGTCCGCCCGTCGTAGGTCTCGGGGCCGCCGAGGACGGACGCCAGCAGCAGCGCCTGGTGGCGCTTGACGGCCGACACATCCGAGCGCTCGAAATACGGGGCCAATTCCGGATCGGCCAATACCAGGCGATAGAAGCGGTCCACTGCCTCACGAATAACCGGGCCACCGCCGAGTTGCTCGTACATCGTCTGCTCGGAGATCGCTTCGGACGTCGAAGCATTCGTTTCGGACATGTTACTCGCGCTCCCTCGGTCGGATATTCGAGCAGAGCACAGCATCCGGGTCTCACGTGTCGAATGTCAATGAGAGCAATGCGTCATTTTGGTCCGGTTGCGACCTGAAATCCACTGAGCCGGCTGCGATCATTCGAATTCGCTCCGGAAGTAGAAAACTCGTTTCCGCCGACCGCTCCCCCCGATAGGGAAGCGGGTCCGCCGGAGCGCAGCGCCGGTGCGGCGGCCCGGCACGCGCCGGATCGCCAGAATTGTCGGCCGGTATACACCGGACATGTACTCGCATTGTGTCGACTGTCGGGAAACCGATGGAAAGACGGACGTGCGGCGGCGATTCCACCCCATGCTTCGCAATGGCGTCGCAGGGGTGCACCGATTGCACCGATCGGAACGAGCGCGAGGATCAACGAAGATTCAACGAAGATCAACAGGGATCAACGAATCCTTGCCCCCGCAACAATTCACCGTCGAATATTCCCGTGGCCAAGGAAGCGTCAATCGCCTCGCCGATACACAATCCCAGGTCATGTGGCATGGAAGATCAAATCGCGCGGTGATTCGAGATATTCGATGGCCGTACTCGCCGGCGGCCACTCCCCGCCGCCGAGATCCTCGGCGGGCGTCTCGCACCGGCGCCGCGCTCGGCTTTGCCGGCGCGACCCACCTCGGTCGCGACCGGCTGGCGGCGCGACACCACGGCGGCGGCCGTCGACCGGCGGCAGAGTGAGCCACCGAACGAGCCGCCGGCGGTCGTCGACGTTACGCACGTCACATCGCACGCACCGATGGTCAGGCTCTCGCACGGACCGTGAACCGCACTTCCGCAATTCTCACGAAGCGTAATTCCCGGATCACCGAAATGACAAGCCCTCGGACACAATGCGTGCACGACTCGGGACTTTCGGTTCCCATATTCCGCCGATTCGACACGATTCAGCGATTTCTACCGATCGTGATGTTTGGATCCGAGTGGGTGTTGTGCGTAGTTTGGTGCTTCCGCCGCACCGGTCTGGTGCACCAGCGGATTGCGCCTCCCGGTTCGCCGAATCCTGCCGCCGGAGGGGCCACGGTACGAGTACCCGAAAGGCAGGAGCGGGGGAACCAAGTGGTACGCCGTCATGGGCGTCTGCACAGACATGTGCGCGGACGCCCTATTTGGACGGCTTGGGGTGAAGCCGCGTCTCCTCACTCGTGAGGGACCAGACACGGCCGGGCGAGACTCTCCAGCCCGAATCCGACAGCTCACTTCGTAGGCGTGGGAGAAGGAAACTCTTCGTGCAGTCGTTCAACACCCCTGCCCGCATGCCCAAGAAGACCCGCCTCGCCCTGACCGTCGGCATGGCCGGCGCGATCGTCGCCGCCCCGCTGATCGGTGGCCTCGCGACCGCCAACGCCGCGTCGGTCTCGACCTGGGACAAGGTCGCCATGCTCGAGAGCTCGGGCAACTGGCACATCAACACCGGCAACGGTTTCTACGGTGGCCTCCAGTTCACCCAGAGCACCTGGACCGAGTTCGGCGGCACCAAGTACGCCCCGCGTGCGGACCTGGCCACCAAGGACCAGCAGATCGCCATCGCGGAGAAGGTCCTCGCCGTGCAGGGCCCGGGCGCGTGGCCCAACACCTCCGGCCCGTCCAACCTGACCAAGGGCAGCGCGGCTCCGGCCGTCAGCCCCTCGGCGAAGGCCGAGAGCAAGGCCACCGTCAAGGTCGCCCCCAAGGCCGCCACGACCGAGAAGTCGGCCGAGTCCAAGCCCGCGCCGAAGATCGAGGTCAAGTCCTCGAACGGCACCTACTCCGTGGTCAAGGGCGACACCCTGTCCAAGATCGCCGCGGCGAAGGATGTCGAGGGCGGCTGGCACAAGCTGTACAAGGACAACCGCTCCGTGATCGGTGGCAACCCCAACCTGATCCAGATCGGCCAGAAGCTCACCCTCTCCGGTGCGGCCTCGTCCTCCTCGTCCTCGGACGACAGCGACAAGGGCACCGACAAGGGCACCGAGAAGACCTCGACCGCCCCGTCGACCCCGACCAAGGCCTCCGTCTCGGTCAAGGTCGCGCCGAAGCCGGTCACCAAGGCCAAGGCGCCGGTCGCGCCGAAGGCGAAGGCCTCCGCCGAGGTCGCCCCCGCCACCAAGAGCAACTCGTCCGGCTACGTCGCTCCCGTGAGCGGCTCGCTGGGTACCGCGTTCGGCACCGGCGGCAAGCTGTGGTCCAGCGGCAGCCACACCGGTCAGGACTTCGTCGTCGGCACCGGCGCGAGCGTCAAGGCGATCACCTCCGGCACGGTCGTCAAGGCCGGCAACGGCGGCGCCTACGGCAACGAGGTCGTCATCAAGCACGCGGACGGCAAGTACTCGCAGTACGCGCACCTCTCCAGCATCAGCGTGAGCGCGGGCAGCAAGGTCAGCACCGGTCAGCAGATCGGCCGCTCGGGCGCGACCGGCAATGTGACCGGCCCGCACCTGCACTTCGAGATCCGCACCACCCCGAACTACGGCAGCGGCATCAACCCCGTCACCTACCTCCGCGCCCACGGCGTGAACCTCTGATCCCAGAGTCACCCAACGCGGTAGCCACAGGGCCGTGCCCGTCGACCACCAGGTCGACGGGCACGGCCCTGTCGGCGTCCCGACACGCCTTCTTCGCCGAACACCCCCACCCCGCCCCCGCCGAGCTCACCCGGCCGGGTAGGCCCGCGGCAGCCGGTAGCCGCGGTCGGCCAGCAGCGTGCGGAGGCGGTCGGGGTAGTCCGTGATCAGGCCGTCGACGCCGTCGTCGACGAGCTTGGCCATGGTCGCCGGGTCGTCGACCGTCCACGGCACGACCTTGATGCCGAGGGCGTGCGCGCGGGCGACCAGTTCGCGGGTCACGTACGGGCGGTAGTTCGGGTCGGTGACCGTGCCGTTCTGCGGGAAACCGTGCACCGGTGAGAACGTCCTGGCGCCGATCGTCCTGATCGCGCGCAACGGGTCGCCGCCGAAGTCGTCGATGTCCAGGCCACCCAGCCACGGCGACGCGCCCGGTTGCCCGACCTGGAGGAAGTCGTAGTTGGTCAACGCGACCAGGGGCAACCGCGGTTCGACCTCGCGCATCCGCTTGAGCGCGCCCCAGTCGAAGCTCTGTACGGTCACCTGGCGCAACAGCCCGGCCCGGCGCACCTCGTGGGCCACCGTCCGGACGAACTGCTCGCGCGGCGCGGTCTCCTGCGGAGCGCCGGCCTCGACCTTGGTCTCCACGTTGAGCCGAACACCGCGCGCGTGCCGGCGGTTCACCAGGTCGAACACCTCGGTGAGCAGCGGCATTCGGGCGCCCGGCGAGGTGCGCTGCTCGGGGAAGCCGGGGAACTGCCGCGACCCGCAGTCGAGCGTGCGGACCTGCGCGAGGGTGAGCGTGTTGACGTACTTGCCGACGTAGGGGAACTCGGGATCGCCCGCCCGCGCCGGCCCGGTGTCGGCGCACTTGCGGCCGTCGACCTTGCGGTCGTGGGTGACGACCGCGCGGCCGTCCTCGGTGATCTGGACGTCGAGTTCGAGCGTGGACACGCCGAGGTCGAGCGCTTTCGAGAACGACGCGATCGTGCTCTCCACGGTCAGCCCGAGGCCGCCGCGATGGGCCTCCAGGTCGAAGGTCCGGCCGTGTGTGGCGGTGGCGCCCGCCGTGCTCGGCAGGGCGGCGATGGCCGCCCCGGCCAGGACCGCGGCCGTGCCGGTCTTCCATCGGGACATGGGCGTCTCCTTCGCTCCGGTCGACGCCCACAACTCTCGCCCGCGCAAGGTGATGCGCGGGGAAGCGGATCGTGGCATCCGGACGAAGTCGTGGCGTCCGAACGGGGCTCGGGCTCCCACCGGCCCGCTCCGGGGCCCGGACGAGGAAGCGCCGGGCGGCGGCCGTTCAGCAGCCGGCGCCGGGCGACTCCTCGGACCATCCCGGCCGGTGCGCGGCGAGCAGCAGGCCCGCCGCGTCGTGCACGACCTGCCGGTCCGCGGCCGACACGGCGGTGAAGAACGCGTCCTCGGCCTCGTCGAGCAGTCGCGTGCTCTCCGCGACCAACGCCCGGCCGGCATCGGTGACCTGGATGACGTGCCGCCGGCGGTCGCGGGGGTTGCGACGGCGTTCGGCGAAGCCCCGCGCCTCCAACTCGTCGAGCACACCCACCAGCACATTGGGGTCGATCCCGAGCAGCCGGCTGACGTCCTGTTGGGACAGCGAGTCGTACGTCAACAGGGTCTCCAGCACGTGCACGTGCTTGGACTTCACGCCGAGTGTGGCGAGCGTCCGATCGGCGAGCACCAACAGGAGATCGGCCAGCTTGACCAGCCGGTACCCGGTTCTCGCTCCCATCGGCGGACGCCTCGTGGTGGGTCGGTCCGTCATGCCCACATGTTAGCGGTCCCACATCATATGCCGTCTAGACGGACCGTCATACATATCGTATGTTTCACATACGATCATTCGATCCGATCAACCCACCGACCCACGAAAGGTTCGGCGATGTTCGCTGCCCTGGCGCGCCTGACCACGGCCCGCCCCCGACTGCTGCTCCTCGGTGCCCTCCTCCTCCTGATCGGTGCCGCCCTGCTCGGTCGCGGCGTCGGCGACCGTCTCCTGGGCGGCGGCGCCCAGGACCCGGCGTCGTCGTCGGCCCGCGCCGCCGCCGCGCTCGACCGCGACTTCCCCGGCAGCAGGCCCAACCTGGTCCTGCTCGTCGGCGCCGACCAACCCCTGGACGCGCCCGCGATCGCGGCCCAGGCCAAGGAACTGACGGACCGGCTGGCCGCCGAGCCGGACGTCAAGGGCGTCGTCTCCTACTGGACCACCGGCGCGCCCACCCTGCGCACCGACGACGGCCGGCACGCGCTCGTCCTCGCGCACATCGAGGGCGAGGACACCGCCGCCTCCGACGCGTTCGAGCGGATGGCCCCGCAGTACCGGGGCGAACGCGGAAACCTCGACGTCGAGGTCGGCGGCAGCGTCGCGGTCCGACACGACATGCAGGCCACCATCTCCGAGGACCTGGTCCGCGCCGAGCTGATCGCGCTGCCGATCACGCTGCTGATCCTGATCCTGGTCTTCGGCAGCCTGGTCGCCGCGCTGCTGCCGCTCGGCGTGGGCATCCTGGCCATGGTCGGCACGAACGCGGTGCTGCGCGCGGTCTCCTCGGTCACCGACGTGTCGGTGTTCGCGCAGAACCTGACCACCGTGCTCGGCCTCGGACTCGCGGTCGACTACGGCCTGTTCGTGGTCCGCCGCTACCGCGAGGAACTCGCCGCCGGCGCGCCGCCGACCCGGGCCGTCGCGACGATGCTCAACACGGCGGGCCGCACGGTGGTCTTCTCCGCGCTCACCCTCGCGGTGTCCCTGGCCGCGATGCTGGTGTTCCCGCAGTACTTCCTGCGCTCGTTCGCGTACGCCGGCATCCCGGTGGTCCTGCTCGCCGCGTTCGGCGCGCTCGTCGTGCTGCCCGCCGCGCTCGTCCTGCTCGGTCATCGGGTCGACAAGGGCGACCTGCGCGGTCCCCTTCGCCGCCTCGGCGCGAAACTGCGCCCCGGACGCACGCGCCCGACCGACGACCTCGCGGCCGGTGCGACCGACGACCCCGCCGCGGCCGACGCCGGCAACTGGTACCGCCTCACCGGCGCGGTCATGCGCCGGGCCCCGCTCGTCGCCGTGCTCACCACCGGTGTCCTGGTCGCGCTCGGACTGCCGTTCCTGGGCGTACAGTTCGGCAGCGCGGACGACCGGCAGCTGCCGAAGTCGGCCGAGTCCCGGCAGGTCCAGCAGGTCATCCGGGACCACGTGGACGGACGGCCGACCGGATCCATCGAGATCGTCGTACGCACCGGGCAACAGCCCGACACCACCGCCGACTACAGCGCCCGGCTCTCCGCGCTGGACGGCGTCGCCCGCGTAGTCGGTCCCGGGGGCACCTTCGAGCGCGGCGCCCGCACCGCGCCCGCCGGCCCCGCCGAGACCGGCCGCCGCGCCGCCGGCAGCGCGTACATATCCGTCGTCCCCGCCATCGAGGACCTCTCCGCCGCCGGGCAGGACCTGGTGCACGACGTGCGCGCCGTACCCGCCCCCGGTCCCGCGCTGATCGGCGGATCGGCCGCCGAACTCGTCGACAGCAAGCACGCGATCGGCAGCCGGCTGTGGCTCGCGGGCGGGCTGATCCTGCTGACCACGTTCGTCCTGGTCTTCCTGCTCACCGGCAGCGTGGTGCTGCCGATACTGGCGATCGTCTTCGCCGCGCTGAGCCTGACCGCGATGTTCGGCGCGGTCGTGTGGGTGGTCCAGGACGGCCACCTCTCCGGCCTGCTGGACTTCACCGCGACCGGTTCGATCGAGACCGCGCTGCCCGTGCTGATGTTCTGCATCGCGTTCGGGCTCTCGATGGACTACGGCGTATTCCTGATCTCGCGCGTCAAGGAGGAGCACGACCGCACCGGCGACCACCGCGGGGCGGTCGCGACCGGACTCGCCCGGACCGGCGGGATCATCACCGCCGCCGCCTGTGTGCTGGCCGTCGTGATGGCCGCGATCGGCACGTCGCGGGTGACCAACACGATGATGCTCGGGGGCGGTCTGGCGCTCGCGGTACTGGTGGACGCGTTCGTGGTGCGCAGCCTGCTGGCCCCCGCGATCCTGGCCCTCGTGGGCAAGGCGACCTGGTGGGCCCCCGGCCCGCTGCGCCGCTTCCACGACCGCTTCGGCTTCGCCGAGGGCGGGCCGGCGGCGGCAACGGCCGGGGCTCCGGCGGCCGACGACGAGCCCGAGCCGCTCGACCGGACGCCGGCGACCACCGGCTGACGCGGCGCGGCGGCGCGACCGGAGCACTCCGGTCGCGCCGCCGCGGCGTCGGTTCGGCCTCGGCTCAGCGGCGGTACAGGACCGCCTCGGGCGCGGTCGCGGTGAGCGTGGCCGACCCCGCGGGGACGGACACCCGCCGACCGGGGCGGTCGTCGGCGCCCAGCAGGAACGCGCGATTGACCCCGTGCACCGTCACGGCCGCTCCGGTGTCGGTGCCCGCGACCGTGCGGATCGCCACCACCTCCACGATGTCCGAGACCTTCGTGCCGGCGGGCAGCCGTACCGTCGTCGCCGCCGGATCGTCGCGCTGGAGCGACCAGTCGACCCGGCCGCGGTCCGAGCGGTACAGCGTCGGGTCGCCCTTCAGGCGCACGCCGAGCGTGACCCCGACCCAGCCGACGGCACCGGGCGCGGGCGCCGCCGTGCTCTTGCGGACGACGGCGTACAGGTAGTCGCGCGGGTCGGCGATCAACGTCGTGGTGTCGGCGGGCGGGTCGGCCACCACCCGGCCCTCGCGGCGCACTTCGTCGGTCATCACCGGGTACACCCACGGGTGCCGGTCCACCATCTCCTCGCGCGCGGTCCGGGTCGGGTCCACCAGCCGCTCCAGCGCGGCCGGCGCGAAGCGCATCGGGTTGTCCACGACATCGCACAGGTTGTTGTTGAGCGTGCAGGTCTGGAGCAGCGGGTGGCCGTCCTCGTAGCGGCCCGCGAACGGCGTCGTGCCGTGGTTGGGCGACTGGAAGAACGCCGTGCCGGGCACCGCGCGTCCCTGGCGGTCCACCTCGACCCGATAGGCCCACTCTATGTCGGTCGTCCGGCCCCACCGGGCCATCAGGGCGGGCGTCGAGGTGCCGCCGTCCTCGTTGCTCCACACGATCGTGTAGGTCAGCACCCGATGGCCGGGCGTGGCCGCCGGGGCCTGCTGGTGCCACGCCAGTACGGGCGTGTCGCTGACCGCGTTCTGGAACGGCCCGGTCGCGCCGCCCGGCACGCCGGCGATGCTCCGGCCGTACAGGACGGGCGCGTTCGCGGCCACCGCGTGATCGCGGTCGTTCTCGGCCACGGTGTCGGTACGCACCCGCGAGACCCGGACCACCGATCCGGCCGGCGACGAGCGGTCGGCCGCGTAACGGATCGTCAGCTTGTGCCGACCCTTGCGCAGCGCCCCGAGGGCGAACGAGCGCTCGGTGGGCGTGGATCCGAAGACCACGACATCGCCGGCGGGCCGGTCGTCCACGAACAGTTGCAGGACCGCGGACTCGGCGCCCGGCGTCCCCCAGTCGATTCCCGGCGCCGCGACCGTCAGCGACACGAATCCCTCACCGTCGCGGGCGGTCCCGAACGGGATCACGACCGGCCGGCCGTCGCGATGCACGCCGAACGCGCCGCGCGCGTTCGCGTCCACCGTCGCGTTCGTGGCCTGGGCGGCGGGGACGGGACCGGCCAGGACGGCCGTGGTGGCGAGGACGGCTGCGGCGATGCCGGATCGGCGCAGGCCATCGGAGCGAGATCGACCGAACACGAGAATCCCCCGAAGATCGTCGGCGAGCTTGTCGCGCCCACCGTGCCGAGCCGGGACCGTCCGGGCCAAGGGGGTCCGCCACAAGTTCGGCCAACCGTCATCGTCCGGCCCTCGGGCCGTCATGCGCCGGTGCCGTGGCCGCAAGGATTTACCGAAACCCTTCCGGCGGCGGTTCCTGACGGCCTCCCGAACGGCTCTCGTACGCCCCGCCGGGAGGGGTCAGTGCACGGCGGCCTCCGCGCCGTCCACGACCAGGACCTGACCGTCGCGCAGGGTACGGTGCGCGGTGCCGGCCGCGCGGTAGCCGGCGGCGACGAGGTCGAGGGCCGCCGACTCGGGGTGCTCGGGTGAGTCCACGTGCGGCACGACGGCGTGGTCGAGGATGCCGAGGCCGGCCCAGGGCGTCGGGTCGCCGTAGGTCTCGGGCACCACGTCCGGATCGTCGCAGCGTTCCAGGCCGCGCAGGCTCGGCGCGAGCACGCAGGCGCCGGCGCTGTATCCGGCGTAGACCAGCGCGTCGCGGCGCAGCAGGTCGGTCAGCGCGACGTCCGCGCCGCTGCGCGCGAGCGCGTAGCGCAGCATGAACACGTTGCCGCCGCGGAGCCAGACCGCGGGGAACCGGGCGAGGACGGCCCCGACTTCGCCCGGGGGCCGGTCGAAGAACGCGCGCAGGTCGACCTCGCTCGGGCGCAGCCCCAGGGCCCGGAGCGCGCCGACCTCGCGCTCGACGCCGGCCGCGCGCTCGGTCGCGGACTGGCCGTCCATGGCGTCGGCGACGACCGCGATCTCGCCGGGTCCCGCGGCGCCCAGCAGGTCGAGCAGTCGGTCGGGGTGGTCGCCGATCCGAAAGGAGGAGAGGTACATGCGCATCGCAGAACCCTAAACGCGATGCCCTGCTGTCGTGGGCCGGATCCGCGGTCTGTTCGGCTTTCCGTTCGGGCGTCTGTTCGGCGGTCTGTCGAATCGGTGGCCGGCGTGCGACGCGGTGCCGGATGCTCGACTCCTGGACGCCGCCTTCGTCGCGTCGTCGGGGAGGGGATCGGCATGGAGGGGCAACCACAACCGGAGCAGGGCGAGTTCGGCGAGCTGGGTGGGGAATCGGAGAACTCGTTCGACGGCGAGGCGGCCGGCGCCGGGCTGGGCCGGATGCTGACCCGGCTGCCGGTCGCCCTGGCACAGGTGTGGCGGCTGGCCTGGGCGGCGAGTCGGCGCGGGGCGGTGGTGTTGGTCACCGCGCAACTGGCCGCCGGGGTGGCCGCGGCGCTGGCGCTGTTGGCCACGGTGCGGGCGCTCGGTGCGCTGTTCGCGTCGGGTCCGACGCCGGATCGGGTCGGTGACGCCGTGCCGGCGGTGGTGGCCGTGGTGGTCGCCACGCGGTGCGGGCCGCCTTGGAGATCGTGGTGGGCGCGGCCCAGGCGCGACTGTCCCCGGGGGTCCGGCGGGTGGCCGAGGACCGCCTGCACGCGGCGGCGGTCGGCGCGGAGCTGGCCGCGTTCGACGACGCCGACTGGCACGACGCGCTGGCCCGCGCCCGTGATCGCGGCATCGACCACGCCCAACTGGCCCTGGGCCACGCCGTCGAACTGCTCGGGGCGGCGGTCGGCCTGCTGGTCGGGATCGGGGTGGTGACCGGCCTGCACCCGCTGCTGCTGCCGCTGTTGGCCCTGTCGGTGGCGCCCCAGGGGTGGGCCGCGCTGCGGTCGGCCCGGATCGGCTTCGAGGGGATGGTGCGCCGGATGTCGGTGTATCGGCGGCTGTGGCTGTTCGCCGATCTGCTCACCTCCCGGGAGGCGGCGGCCGAGGTCCGGGCCTGCACCGCCGAGCGCCCGCTGCTGGCCGAGTTCCGGCGCCTGGCCGAGCTCGTGGAGCGCGAGGAGGTCCACGTCGGCTACGCGCAGACCCGGGTGGGCGCGGTCGGTCGCGCGCTGTCGGGGCTGGCCCTGGGGGCCACGTACGCGGCGCTGGGTCTGCTGGTGCACGCCGAGATCGTGCCGCTCGCCGTGGCCGGCACCGCCGTCCTGGCGGTCCGTGCCGCGAGCGGCTCGCTGGCCACGCTGATGGTGGCCGTCGACCGGCTCTACGAGAAGTCCCTCTACATCACCGACTATCACGCGTTCCTCGCCGAGGCGGCGGTGCGCGCCCGACCGGCGGCGGTCCGTCCCGCTCCGGTCGGATTCGACGAGATCCGGCTGAGGGACGTGCACTTCGCCTACCCCGGCAGCACGCGCCCCGCGCTGCGCGGCATCGACGTGGTCGTCCGCCGGGGTGAGATCGTCGCGCTGGTCGGCGAGAACGGATCCGGCAAGACGACGCTGGCCCTGCTGCTCGCCGGACTGCACCGCCCGGACAAGGGGACGCTGCACTGGGACGGCACCGACCTGGCCGACGTCGACGCCGCCGGGGTCCGGGACCAGGTGGCGCTGGTGATGCAGCAGCCCACCCGCTGGCCGCTGACGGCGCGCGGCAACATCGTCCTGGGCCGCACCGACCGCCCGGACCCGGACGGCTCCGCCGTGGTCGGCGCCGCCCGCGACGCCGGGGCGCACACGATGATCGAGCGGCTGCCGGACGGCTACCGGACCCTGCTGTCGAAGAAGTTCCGCGACGGCGTGGACCTCTCCGGCGGCCAGTGGCAACGGATCGGCGTCGCGCGGGGCTTCTACCGCGACGCGCGGCTGCTGATCGCGGACGAGCCGACGGCCGCGCTCGACGCGCGCGCCGAGCAGGCGGTGTACGAGAACATCCGCCGACTCGCCGCGGGCCGCACGGTCGTCCTGATCACCCACCGCCTGGCCTCGGTGCGGGACTGCGACCGGATCGTCGTCCTGCACCGAGGCGAGGTGGTCCAGCAGGGCACGCACGAGCAACTGCTGCGCGCGGGCGGCGAGTACGCGGAGATGTACCACATCCAGGCCGCCGCCTACGCCGACCGGGACGCCCCCGGGCGGACGAGTTGATCGCGCGCCGGGCAGCCTCTAGAGCTCGTCCAACAGCAGCAGCGACGGCACCCGGTCCGTCGCCCCGGAGCGGCGCATCCGCAGGAGTTGGTACAGGGCGCCCGAACTGCCCGGCAGCAGGCTCGCCGTCGTCGTGTGCGCCACCTCCGCGGCGAGCGGTCCGTACTCCTCCAGGCCGGTGAGCACGATCGCGTCCAGCCGGTCCCGAGTCGGCGCCTGCCCCGCGGGGGCCGCCGGCGCCTCGGCCGCGGCCGACACCGCGTCGATCAACTCCCAGGCGCCCAGGTCCCCGTGGCACAGCGTGTAGTCCCACCCGAAGCCGGTGCGCCAGGTGGCGGCGGCCGCGCGGACCGCCCGGTCGAGGTGGCCGGGTTCGCCGGTCCTGACGTGCAAATCCCACGCGGCGAGGCCGACGCCGGTGCTGCCGTGGCACCACGAGTCGAGGTAGAGCACCTGCCCCTCCTCCCGGCGGTCGAGCCAGTTCCCCGCCCCCGGCCGGTACAGGCTCTCCTGGAACGCGCAGGCCGCGTCCGCGAGTTCGGTCCAGCGCGGATCGCCGGTGGCCAGGCCGAGTCGGGCCAGGGCCCAGCCGATCCCGGCGGCCCCGTGCGCGAATCCGCCGATGCCCTGCGGGAAGGTCTCCGACGCCCACCGGGCGGTCGGCCCCGCGCCGCCCGGGTCGATCACGGCGCGCTCGGCCAGATGCCGTCCGGCGGACTCGGCGAGTTCGATCCACCGCCCGTCGCCGGTGCGTCCGGCCAGCGCCAGGAGCGGCACCACGAGTCCGGCGGCGCCGGCGGCGATGTCGAGCATCGTGTCGTCCCCGAGCAGGCCGGGGACGCGCGCGGCGTGCCGAATCGCCCGCTCCAGTTCCTCCGGGCGCCCGGAGGCCCGGTGCAGCGCCAGCCAGGTGCGGATGCCCGACCCGATCCCGTCGAAGGCGCCGAGGCGGCCGGTGGGCACGGTGTCCTCCATCGCCGCCAACGCCCGGACCGCCCCGTCGGCGATCGCCGACAACCCCTCCACCGCCGGCACGTGGCCCGCGAGCGCCTCGGTCCGGTAGGCGTGCAGCGCCAGCGCGACGCCCGCCTGACCGCTGTACAGGTCGGCGGCGAACGGCCGGACGTTGAAGCCGCTGTCGGTGTAGACCGGGCCGATCCAGGTGGCGGTCCCGTCGTCGCCCATGACGGCCCGCGCGCACAGGTCCCGGGCCAGCCGGTCGGCGAGGTCGCGCCGCCGGGCGTCCGCGTCGCCGGTCCGGGGCACCACCGCGTGGTGCCGGTCGCCTTCCGGCATCGCGCTGCGGTCGCGGTACACGCCGAGCAGCGACGAGCGGATCATGCCCTCCTCGAAGGCCGGGTCGCCCGCCCGCCAGCGCTGGACGCTCTGCTCGATCAGCTCGCCGGGTTCCCCCCAGCTCGTCCCGCGCGGGCCGGCCATCAGACCGTGCTCGGGCAGCATGGTGAAGAACGGGACGTCGCCGTCGAGCAGGTCGGCGACCTCGGCGGCCACCACGTCGGGGTCGGTCGGGGCGCCGTGCAGCGCCTTCGCCTGACGGGTCAGTACGTCGCAGGCGCGGGCGACCGCCGGTGCCTGCTCGTGCAGGGACGCGGGGTGCCAGAGCATGCGGGTGAGCTCGACGTAGACCTGGGTGGGCCGCAGCACCACGCGCAGGTCGCAGCCGGTGAAGACGTCCAGGGTCGGGCGCAGTCGACCGGCCCGATCCAGCGCGTCCAGGCGCCCGCGCAGGTCGAGGTAGCCGCGCACGATGTCGTCCTGGTGGGCGATCGGATCGGGGTCGGGGACGGGCAGGTTCGCCGACCCGGGTATGTCGGCGGGCTCCATCGCGAGCCGGGCCAGGTCGGTGCCCGCGTCGGCGATCACCGGCACCGGCACCCGGGGCTGCTGGCCGGGCAGCGCGCCCACCGCCGACATGTCCACGCCCTGGAGCGCGAGTTGGGACAGCCGCAGCGGGAGCAGGCCGGTCCGAAGCACGGTGTTGCGCACCGAGGCCGCCGCCCGGTCGAAGGCGTCGCCGAGCCCGCTGGGGCCGACGTACGGCTCGGGGCTGAAAAGGGTCTCGCAGTCCACCACCCAGGCGACCGGGCCGCACGCGATCACGTTGTCCGAGTGCAGGTCGGTGCCGCCGAGCAGTTGGATGACGCACATCCACTCGCCGAGCCCCTGGTAGAAGCGGGACTGTTCGGCGGCGTCGGCGCAGTAGCGGTGGTCGATGTGCTCGGCCCAGCCGTAGCCGTCGCCCTCCACCACCCGGGGCACCGAGATCCGCCCCTCGGGCGGGGTGCCGTCGAGCAGCACGTCCAGGGTCGCGGCCAGCGCGGTGTCCACGGCGAGCGAACGCGGCTTGTACACCGCCGGTCCGCCCTCGAAGCGGACCAGCGCCACGGTCCGGCCGCCGCGGTGGGAGTCGCCGGCGTCCATCGAGATCTCGGTGAGCTCCCCCGCCTGACCACCCAGGAGGGTGTCCAGTCGGGGCCGGTCGGCGGCCAGGCGTCGGGCGAGCGCGAGCACGGCGGCGCAGCGGTTGCGGACCACCCGGTCCAGGCGCGGCCCGAACGCCGGATAGTGCGCGTCGAGCCCGGACCAGAACCGGGGCTCGGCGGCGAGTTCGAGGAACTCGTCCCAGCGCTGCTCCGAGGTCTCCCGGGTGAGCCGGCCCGACATCCGGGCGGCATGCAGTTCGAGGAGCAGCAGGCGGTTGGCCTTGGGCCGTACCGCGCCCAGGAGACTGCGGTGGGCGGCGCGCAGCACCGTCTCCCGCTCGGCGGCCGAGAGCGCCTGTGCCGCGCCGGCCAGACGCCGGCGCAGGCGGTCGAGGGCGGGCCCGACCAAGGGCTCGAACGCGGCGTCGAACTCGCCCGCGTCGTCGTACGTCACCACGGGATGGGGCCGGACCGGGACCGTCATGCTCGGATTGCCTCCCATCGATGACGAACCCGCCTCCCGGGCCGGTGCGTGCGAGTGCACCGGGTTTCGGGAGACGGGTCGTCGGTGTGTGCGTGCGTCAGCAGCAGGGGCGTGTGCGCGAACCCGAACACGCGGTGCCGCACGTCAGTGCGGCCACGTCGATCTCGGTGAGGCCCCGTTCGGTCGCGGATCCACCGATGTACAGCGGACCTGCGGGACTTTCCGCGCCCTCGGCCGTTTCGGCGCCGGAGCGCCAAGCGTCGACAGCGTCCCTGGAGGCATTCGATGCGGTGCGCATGGCGATACCTTTCCGCCGATGCCTGTACGTCCGACGGTGTGCGCCGGGCCTACCGGTCACCGACCATTGACTGGGGAACTACGGAGCGTTCAACGTAGCGCCACAGTGGGTCGGGCAACAGAGGAATCCGGGCTTCCGTTCCGGGCCGAACTCCGGTCGCCTCCAAGGTCGTTCGGCGCCCCGGGAAACCGGCCGCCGGGGCGGCGGAAAGCCGGCGTCGAAAGGCCGCTCAGGAGGCGTCGAAGAGGGCACTGACCGACTCGCCGTTGTGGGGCCGCCGCCGGCGACGCCGACCTCGAACCGGCCCGGTCCCGCCGCCGGCCGCGGCGGCGGGCCGCGCGGTCGGTTCGTCAGGTCGGTCGAGTGATCCTGAGCATGTAGCAGCCGTAAACGACGTTGCGGCTGTGGATCTGTACGACGTCGGGGTCCGCGAGCATGGCCGCGAGCGTCGCCTCGGGAGTCTCGGGAGTATTGCCCTCGTGTACGCGGCTGGCGTCGTGGATACGGCCTTGGGCGTCGTAGGCGCGGAAGACCTGGGTGCGGTCGCTCCACTGGGACGGGTATCCGTCGTCCTCGGGGCCCGGGCACGGTTCGGCGTGCGCGAAGACGGGGCCGATCTCGCGGTACAGGCTTGCCGGGAGCGGCGGTTCGTACCCGAACAGGATGATCGCCTCGGCCGGTTCGGCGTTGCGCAGGCAGCAGCGCAGGGGTTCGCCGCCGGTCGAGGTCCGGTGCTCGACGGGGTGCCCGGAAACGTCCACCCCGTCGGTTCGGACCGCGTCGAGGACCTCGGCGGGGATCGGTCGGACGATGAACGTACGGGCTTGCGTGGTGGTGGTCATCCCGCAAGCCTGCGCGGATCCGGTTCGACCTGCCGGCGGCTATCGGACACGGCGTTCGCCGACCGTACCCGTGCCGACTCGCGTGCGGCTATTCCGGCAATTTGGCCACGATGGATTCCCAACCCATCTGTTGCAGGACGATGCGCGTGGTCTCGACGAACTGCTTCTGCCGCCCGGGCTCGGCGTCGAGATGCTCGATGACCTCCGCCAGGACGTGGGCGATGTGCACGGCTCTGGACTGGGTGTCGCCGGCCGCGCCGATCGAGGGCAGGACCTTCTCGTTGAACTCGCCCCAGGACAGCCGGGAAGCCTCTCCCTGGTGGCGATCGAGCCACCAGGTGCGCGCCGTTCCCGGATCGCCGAACACCACCTCTCGAAGGTAGGCAAGGCGCGCCCGATCGACGTCGTGCCGCAGCCGTTCGGCGCGCAGCCTGTCGTCGTAGTCCTGCGCACGAACCCGATCCTCCGGTCCGAGCGTCAGGGTGACACGCGCCTTGATCCGCAGCCGAGGATCAGCCTCGCACTGTGCCCATCCGCCGACGGCCAAGGCGAGTTCATCCTGGGCGACATGGACGCGCGCCGGCGCATGACGGGAGGTGATCGCGCGGGCCGTGCGGTCCAGTGCCAGCCGAGCGGCGGCCCGCGCCGCGGCCCGTCCCTTCCGGCGGAGGTCGTCCGTGGGCTGAACAAGCATTCTGCCCGTGGCGGTGAATCGCACACCGGGTAGTTCGGACGGCCAGGTACAGGCGATGCGCGCACGGAGGTGACGCCCGGGAAGGAGGTGCATGCCTACCGCGCCCGCCGCTCACTGTCGTGCCGGTTGCGAACGATGGCATCTTCGAGGACTTGGCCCCAGAAGGTTCCGACGAGGTCGACGCCACGGGCGAAGAACCGATTCAGACTGCTGCGGTATACGGCCGGCGCGAAGACGTCGGCGAACACGTCGATGAGCAAACCCTGCGGCATGATGTCCCGCTGTGCGAGATCGCCCCATCTGTCCAGTTCGGCATTTGTCGCGTCCCTGGCGTCGTCCCCCTCCAGGAGCCGCTGCCAGGCTCGAACAAAGCGCCGCCTGCTGTCGTCGGCGTTGACGCTCCGGAGGAGGAAGGCGGCGCCCTCGTCGCTCGAAGCGAGGGCGAGGAAGACGACCAGCCCTTGGCGCGGCAACTTCTCATCGTCGAGCCAGGCGCCCACGGCCGCCCCGACCTCGTCGGGACGCTCCGACACCAGTCGGCGAAAGGCGTCAGTGACGGAGCGAGCCCCGAAGGGGCTTTGTCCGGCGGCCCAGCGAAGCCGCGTAAGCGCGATCTCGGGCTTGACCAAGCCCAATTGCCCGCCGCAGATCTCCGTGACGAGCTTGATCGTCTCCTCCGACGAGGTGGTCTTCGCCCACAGATAGAGGCGATTTCTTACGAACGCGCCGATCTGCGGATCGAGCGCTGCGGTGGTGAGGGCTGCCACGGCCAGCGGGCGGCGCCGACCGGCCAGATTCTTGCCGATCTCGTCCAGAATCCCGCCGTCTCGTCCGGCGGTCGCCAGTTGGACGAGCGCGGTGGTGACGCGCTGAGCGTCCTCCTCGGGAATCGCCGGGTCGGCGGCCACGGACACGGCCCACGAACGCAGGAGGTTCAACTGAGTGGGGAACTCCTCCCATAGGTTCTGCAGGATGGCTGCTGCCAGGTCGTGCTTGTCCTCCGCGTGAAAGGCGTGACCACCTCGATCAGTGAGGTGCGCGGCATCCAACCGTCGCGACGAGGTGGCGTCCGCGAGCACCTCTCCCGGAGTACGGGAAACAGCCAGTCTCTCCAGCAGTGCGTCTGCGGCCCTGAGAATCGAACGGGACTGTCCGCCATGCAGCAGGGCGCCGGCCCACATCGTGGCCCGCATGGACAGCAGGCTCGGCTCCCCTGATCCGCTCGGTACCTTGTTCAGGAGTACTTGGATGTGCTCCTGCCAGCCCCGGAACTCGTCGACGATCGTGGCCAGGTTGCCCTCCTTCGCGTCGACGACGATGCGAGCAAGGCGCCGAGCCTCCTGGGCCGACGGGTTGGATTCCCAGATCTGTTCGAAGGCGGAATCCGCGAGCCAATCCACGCGATCGAACGCCGAGCGCGCTTCCAGTTCCTTGGCCACGAGTTGCCAGGCGTCGGGCGATGACAGTCCGACCGTGAAGTCGAGAGTCGGCTCCACCCAAGCGCCCCGCCACGCCTGCGGGGCCGCAAGGATGACGAGGAAGCTGCCCCTGTCGAGTCCTTCGCGGCCATAATCGACCAGGCCCCGCCCGAAACGACCATCCGGCTCTTCCCCGGCGAACTCCGACAGGTCGAGCACGTAGCCCTCCCCCGCCGCCGTGGGAAGTCGCTCGACATCCGGCTTGGACCACTCGGGTTCGAGGTCGAAAAGTGCCGGCGCTCGGGAGTCGGTTCCCATGGCTTCTTGCAGGAGCCTCAGAGCCGCCGTACGGCGTCCGTTCCCGGGCGCGGCGCTGAGGATCACGACACCATGGGTGGCCAGTAGCCGCCTTGCCGCCTCCAGTTGCCCCGGAACTCGCGGCGCGAGGAACCGGTGCTCCGCGCACGCTTCGAGATCGGCGGCGGGTACTGGCACCGGCCTGACGAAGTCACCCTTCCAGTAGTTGGTGACGCGCTGATTCACGGCAAGGTTGTTGTTCGGCCCCGACGCGTTGAAGGTCACGTGCACGGGTTGCTCCGACACATCGCCTCCATGCGCACCCGGGACGACCGGCCCAGGGTCGACGCCCCCGGGCTCGCCATCGGTCACCTCCGGAACCACGTGCTCGGGCACCTCCGCGACGACCGCCGGATGGGTCGGGATTGGGGGAATGTCCCGGCTCGGCGAAGGCGGCACCAGCCACTCTTCGCCCTCGCCACCGTGGGGGGCCTCGTGGCCGCCGGTCGACGTATCGCCCACCGGGCCGCTCTCACCGGTGTCCCTCGGCTGTGGCCCGAGTCGCCCCGGCCCACCTACCCAACGCGAGCGGTTTCGTGGCAGGCGCCACCGGTCCCCGTCCCGGAACGGGGCGTCGGCATTCGGTTCGGTCTCCTGATACGCCTCGCGGAAGCTCCCGTCATCCGAAGGACCGTGCTCGCCAGGGTCGTTCGTCACCGCTGCCCTCCGAAGGTGTTGTGGATCGTCTGGTCGACGCCGAAAGTGCCGTGGTCGCCGTGATTGTTGAAGGTCACGCCGGGCGAGACGGCCTTCGCGGCCTCCGGAGCAGTGGTCGGCTGCGGGGTCCCCGCAGCGGGCACGCCGTCGGGAGTCTCGAAGATGGCCGGGTCGGCCAACCCCCAGTCCAGCCCCGGTACATGCAGCCAGGCCGGCTGCTCGAAGGTCTTGACCTTCACGAGCCGACGCGCGAACTGGCCGGCCACCGTCTCGCCGGTCGCGCAGCCGCTGTCGAACACGTCCTCGTACGCCCGCTGGGAGATGATCACCGCCGTGTTGGTGACCTCGGGGTTCGCTCGCGCCAGCAGGCTCCGGAGCGCCTGGTCGTCCAGCAGTCGGTGGGTGTGCACCATCGGGACACCCAGTCCGCTGTTGGGCAGCGGGCCGACGTGGATGCTGACCCGAAGCTGCAACGGGGGCTGACCGGGATGCTCCTTGCGCCGCGCCGACAGGGCCTCCCGCAGCGCGTCCGGGAAGCATCCGACCAGGCCCGGAAGCACCTCGGGGTCCAGCCCGGCGACGTAGCCGTCACCGGTGTGCTGCCCGAACATCCGCCGTTCCCAACGGCCGCTCAGCCCGATCGTGGTCAGTGCGCGGGCCAGCAGTTGCTGGATGTCCGCGTTCACCTGCTGCATCACCTTGCCGGTGTGGGCGCTGAAGTTTCGGGCGTCCACCGCCAGGACCGCTCGATACGGCCACAGTTGTTCCCAGGAGGGCGTCATCTTCGTTCCCCTTGTCCGCGTTGCCCGAGTGGCTACGTCGGCTACTTTTCTGGAGTCCGGCGAGCGGAACCGTCCAGGATTGGCCGGTCCGGTCGTGAGGGGCCTCACACGCCGCCCGAGGCGGGCTCCCCGGACCCGCCGGCGGCGATGTCGAGGCGGGCGGGATCCCGCACGATCACGTGGCCCCGGCCGAGCGTGAGGACGCCCGCCGCCTGCAGCCCGCTCAACACGGGCACCGCCGACGACCTGCTCATCGCCGCCATCGCGGCCAACTCCTCGCGAGGCATCCCCAGTTCCACCAGCACGCCGTCCTCCACCGGACGGCCGATTTCCTTGGTGAGGTGCGCCAGGATGCGCGCTATCCGAGCCGGCGGAGCCAATCGGACGAAGTCGGCGCGCAGTCGTTCGTTTTCCTGCATCCGATCCACCGCGAGTCGATAGACCTCGCTCGACAGCCGATGCCGGTCGAGATAACCCCGGAAGGCATGGGCCGGGAGAACGTGGCCGACACAGGCGGAGACCGCCTTTACCGTCGCCGAACGTCGGCGATCCAGGATCGCCCCCATTTCACCCAGGACTTCACCCGGGCCGCGGAGGGTCAGCGTGAGCGTTTCCCCATTCTCCGCGACCTGTATCACTTTGACGATTCCCTCGGTCAAGGCGATGACCGAGCCGGCCGATTCTCCCTGGCGCAGCACATGGGCACCGCGTCGATACGATCTCCGTCGCCCACGGGCGACGAGATCCTGCCATGCCGCTGCCGGCACGATGTCGCGAAAATTCACTCCGCCCCCTTCGGCGGCCCGCTACCGGACGGCCGCTGCCAGGCCCAGCGTCACCGACCCGGCCACGGCCAAGACGAGCGACCACTGCACTCTCCGGTGCTTGGACCAGGCAATCTCGCTCATCACGATCAACTGCCGGGACAGTGCCGGGAGTAGGTCCTTGTCCCGCAGGGCGGTCTCCAGCTCGTTCGGATCCCACGTGCGCAAGTGACCGAAATACAAGAAGTCGTCATCCACGGCCGGGCCGCGCCGCTCCTTGCGGAGATTCGGCGAGATCGCCACCGCGGCACACGCGGCGCCGCAGGCCAAAAGACCGGCACCCACCCATAAGAGGGGCCGGGCCGCACCGGAGCCGAGGTCTCGGAATCCCTGCCCCGACCCTGCCAACACCCCGAGAACCGCCAGGATCGTCGATTGCAGTGTCAGCGCGAACGACGCCTTGATATCCGCTTTTCCGGTCCAATCCGCGAGCGCGCCATGTACTTTCCAAGCCGCCTCCACCGGATCTGCCGCCACCATCCCCCCTCGTCGATCGACAGGGGTGCGCCATCCGGCGTGTGATTACGCCACGTTCTCCTCCCCCGGGAGCCGCATTCCACAGTAGTGGGCGGGGCCGGCACGGGCGGCGAACTCGGGTAATCCCGAGAAGGGATGGCCAGGACAATGCCCGGGCCGGCCGAAAGCGATACGGCCGCGCCCGTTACGCCGCCGGGCGGCGGGCGCCGGTCAGGGGAGCGCGCACCAGCCGCGGCGGTAGGAGGTCCAGTCGGTGTCGGTGGCGGCGAAATCGACGTAGAGGGCCACGCCGAAGGTGTGGCGGTTCAGGGCGTGGCGGGTCTGGGCCAGGCGGACACCGCGTACCGCCGCCGCGACCGTTTCGGCCGAGCCGCGGTGACCCCAGGTGTCGGCGTAGTAGGCGGGCAGGCCCATCAGGAGGTCGACGTTCTTCGGGGTCGCCTCCAGGGCGAGGGTGGCCTGCTGGGCGACGTAGCCGCCGTACAGGGATTCCAGCGGCATCGCGGTGTCGTAGGACATCACCGCGATCTGGTCGACCCGTCGCGCGACCTGGCCGAAGTAGCGCTGCGACCACCACTTGGGGTGGTCGGCCAGCGCCTGCGGCACGGTGTGCAGGGCCGGCAGCGGGTCGATCTGCGCGGCGGCCACCGACAGCGGGACGCCGCGCGCGGTGGTCAGTTCGTGGGTGCGGTCGAGCAGGGTCAGGAAGTCGGCGTCCCCGGACCAGACCGGCTCCAGGTCGAAGTGCACGCCCTCGAAACCCGCGTCGAGAACCTGGCGCGCCGAGGCGGTGACGCTCTCCCGGACCTGGGGCCGGTTCAGCCGCAGCCCGGCCCCGCCGTGCGACACGATGTCGCCGAGCCAGGCCTGCACACGGACGCCCGGCAGTTCGCGGTGGACCGCGTCGACCAGTTGCCGGGCCTGCGGGTGAGCGGTGGCCGGCAGTGTCCCGTCGTGCTCCAGGGGGCCGGCGTGGACGTACAGGTCCCGGATGCCGGTGCCGCGGATCCGTTGCGCGAGCGCGGCCAGCTCGGCCGGGCCCTTGCGGCCGTCCACCCACGCGTGGCCGAGCCAGATCGCGTCCCGCCCGCGGGTACGCGCCTGCGCCGACGGATCGCCCGCGTATTCGAGGCGCAGCGCCAGCGCGGCGGAGCCGATCGGGACGAGGGGGAGGGCCAACAGGACCAGCCCGATCACGGTGACGCGCCGAAGTCGGCTCCAGGCCCGCCACCTTCGGCGCAGCCGGCCGCGGCGGGACGGGGTCGCGGGGGGCTGCGCAGGGTCGTCGTCGGGGTCGGGACCGAGGCCGACGCCGGGGTCCGCGTCGGCATCGAGAACGCGGTCGGGCTCGGTGACGGGGGCGAGGTCGGGCTCGGAGTCAGCCGAAGTGGTCGGTGCGTTGGGGTTCGGGGTCGACTCGGCTATTCGACTCGGCCCCGCGCTCGGCTCCGCGCCCGGCCCCGCGCTCGGGTTTGCATTCGGTTCGGCCTTCGGGCTCGGTTCGGCGATCGGGATCGTCCCCCTGTGTCGTCGTCTTCGGGGTGACCATCCGGCCGGCTGCCCGCGCAGCAGTATGCCGGTCTCGCCGCCGCGTGGGAGGAGCACACCCGCCGGCTCGCGGCGAGCCGCTGAGGGACGGGCGGTTCCGCGCCGCCCGCGCCGGGCAGCGGCATGCACATGACTTCCCCCACGAATACCACAAACACCACAAACACCACGGCCACCACTGGCAGCACCGGCGGCACCGGCGGCACGACCGAGATGCCGTACACCCGACTGGGCCGCACCGGCCTCACCGTCAGCCGGCTCGTCCTGGGCACGATGAACTTCGGCGCGATCACCGACGAGCAGGACAGCGGCGAGATCATGGACGCCGCGCTGGACGCCGGCATCAACTTCTTCGACACCGCGGACGTCTACGGCCACGATCGACAACGTGACTGGGGCACCAAGGGCGCGACGGAGGAGATCGTCGGCCGCTGGCTCGGCCGCGCCGGCCACCGCGACAAGGTGGTGCTGGCCACCAAGGTCTACGGCAACTGGGGCGACTGGCCCAACTCCGGCGGACTCAGCGCCCGACACATCCGCACCGCGTGCGAGGACAGCCTGCGCCGGCTCGGCACCGACCACATCGACCTCTACCAGATGCACCACATCGACCGGCGGGTCCCATGGGAGGAGATCTGGCAGGCGATGGACCTGCTGGTCGCGCAGGGCAAGGTGCTGTACGTCGGGTCCTCGAACTTCGCCGGCTGGCACATCGCCCGCGCCCAGGAGGCGGCGGCGCGCCGTTCGTCACTCGGGTTGGTCGCCGAGCAGTGCCTGTACAACCTCGCGCAGCGCGCCGCCGAGGCCGAGGTGCTGCCGGCCGCGCAGGCGTACGGCCTCGGCGTCATCACGTGGTCGCCGCTGTACGGCGGACTGCTCGGCGGCGTGTTGGCGAAGGAGCGCGCGGGCGATCGACACCGTTCCGCCACGGGCCGCGCCGCGTCCGAGTTGGCCCGGCGGCGCGAGCAGATCCAGGCGTACGAGCAGTTGTGCGCCGAGCTCGGTACGCCGCCGGGCGACGTCGCGCTCGCGTGGCTGCTCACCCGCCCGGAGGTGACCGCCCCGATCGTCGGCCCGCGTACGCGCGCACAGCTGGACGCGGCGCTGCGCGCGGTGCGGGTCGAGCTGGAAGACGCCACACTCGCCGAGCTCGACCGTCTTTTCCCTGGTCAGGGGGCCGCTCCCGAGTCGTTCGCCTGGTGATTCCCAACTGTGACCCAGGTCACAGGAATCATCGAAATATCCGGGGACTTCCTGTCCGTTTAACCGAGCGAACGAACAATCGGGGAATCACTCCCCGGTTACGCATCGGGCACCGACAGGAAGGAGCCGGATCATGGGCAGCACCGTCACCGTCACCGACGTCGTCGAGGACCGCGGCCCGCGGCTTCGTGCGGACGCCCGACGCAACCGGGAGCGGATCATCGCCGCCGCGCGCGAGATGTTCGTCGAGCACGGCGCCGAGGCGCGGTTCGACGAGGTGGCGCGACGCGCCGGCGTGGGCAACGCGACCCTGTACCGGCACTTCGCCGACCGCGCCGAGCTCGCCCACCACGTGGTGGTCTCCGTCCTGGAACGGGTCACCGAGCAGGGCGAGCTCGCGGCGGCCGAGGAGCCGGAGGCCTTCACCGCACTGCGGCGCTTCGCGCACGGCGCGGTGAAGGAGCGGATCGGGGCGCTGTGCACCCTGATGTCCGACACCGTCGACAAGGCCGATCCCGAGCTGGTCGCGGCCCGCGCGCGGTTGGAGAACCTCGTCGAGACGCTCATGGAGCGCTCTCGGACCGAGGGCGTACTCCGCGCGGACGTCGGCTCGGGGGATCTGCTGTTGGCGATCACCCAGCTCACCCGGCCGCTGCCGGGCGTCGGCTGCATGGCCAACGACAGGTTCGTGCACCGGCACCTCGACGTGCTGCTCGACGGTCTGCGGTCGACCGACCCCAGCCCACTGTCCGGCGCCCCCGTGACGATCCGGGACCTCGACCACCTGGCACACGAGGGCGAGGCCCCGAAACCCCGGCGCTGACGCGCCACGACTCCCCTCACTTTTCCCTTTCACTTCCCGCGTCCTTCGCCACCGCGACAGCGGTGGGACCCCCCGAGCCATCAACGGCGCCGTGCGTTCCATCCGCACGTCCGTGACCGCCTGAACGCTGAACGCCGCTGCGGGCGCCGGCCCGCACCGTCCACCCACGCGACGCTCAAACCGTCGCGCGCACCCCCAAGTGAGTACCCCCATGCCCGGAACCGCACCGCCCGCGACCACCGCCCCCGACAGCAGGCGCTGGAAAGCGCTGATCTTCATCGCGATCGCCCAGTTGATGGTCGTGCTCGACGGCACCATCGTGAACATCGCCCTGCCGTCCGCCCAGACCGACCTGGGCATCTCCGACGGCAACCGCCAGTGGGTGATCACCGCCTACGCGCTGGCCTTCGGTGGACTGCTGCTCTTCGGCGGCCGGATCGCCGACCTGTGGGGTCGACGCCGTACCTTCATCGTCGGCCTGATCGGCTTCGCCGCGGCCTCGGCCCTCGGCGGCATAGCCACCAGCACCGGCCTGCTGCTCGGGGCCCGGGCGCTCCAGGGCGTGTTCGGCGCGCTGCTCGCGCCGTCGGCCCTCTCGCTGCTCGCGGTGATGTTCACCGACTCCAAGGAGCGCGCCAAGGCGTTCGGCATCTTCGGCGCGATCGCCGGTGGTGGCGGCGCGGTCGGCCTGATCCTGGGCGGCGTGCTCACCGAGTACCTGAACTGGCGCTGGACGTTCTTCGTCAACATCCCGTTCGCCGCCGTCGCCGCCGCCGGTGCCGTCCTGGTCGTCCGCGAGCCCGCCGGCACCCGCAACCGTTCGCCGCTGGACATCCCCGGCGTGCTGCTGTCCTCCATCGGCCTGGGCACCCTGGTGTACGCGTTCACCCGCGCCGAGAGCCACGGTTGGACCTCGGGCAGCACGCTGGGCCTGTTCGTCGCAGCCGCCGTTCTGCTCGCGTCGTTCGTCTTCGTCGAGAGCCGGGTCAAGTCGCCGCTGCTGCCGCTGCGCGTGATCGCCGACCGCAACCGCGCCGGCATCTACCTCTCGCTCGGTCTCGCGATCATCGCGATGTTCGGCATGTTCCTGTTCCTCACCTACTACCTCCAGATCGTCAAGGACTTCTCGCCGGTCATGACCGGCCTGGCGTTCCTCCCGATGATCGCGGGCATGATCACCGGCTCGACCCAGATCGGCGCGCGGCTGATGACCCGGGTCCCGGCCCGGCTGCTGATGGGCCCGGGCTTCCTGACCGCCGGGCTGGGCATGCTGCTGCTCACCCAAATCGAGGTCGGCAGCTCCTACGTCGGCCTGATCCTGCCGGCGCAGATCCTGCTCGGACTGGGCATGGGTACCGCGTTCATGCCGGCCATGAGCCTGGCCACGTACGGCGTCCAGCCGCGTGACGCGGGTGTCGCCTCGGCGATGATCAACACGTCGCAGCAGGTCGGCGGGGCGATCGGCACGGCGCTCCTGAACACCATCGCGGCGAGCGCCACCACCGCCTACGTCGCGTCGCACGCCGCGGCCTCCGCGGGCGCCGAACAGCTGCGCATGCAGGCCATGGTGCACGGCTACGCGACCGCCATCTGGTGGGCCGTCGGCATCCTCGCCCTCGCCGCGACGATCGCGTTCACGTTCATCACCGTCGGCCACGGCGACAGCACGCTGGTCGCCGGCAGCGACAAGGCGAACGCGGACACCGACGCCGACGAGGTCCCGATCCCGGTGCTCGTGCACTGATTCCTCGTCCGCCCGGACACCGAAGGGTCCCATCGCCGAATGCGGTGGGACCCCTGGCGTTCCCGACACCGTGTTTGGCGCCCAAGCCCGCCGGCCGCCTGGGGCCCGTCTGAGCATGCGCTCGGCGCCGGGGTAACCCGTACTGCCACGCGGGGACGGCGCCGGCGGGCGCTCGTAGGCTGGAGGAAGGAGGAGGGCACACCAGGCAGGGGCAGGAGAAGGGAGCTGCTCGTGGTGGATCGGGTCTCGGAGGTCTCCCGGGCGCGCGAATCGGCCGCGCGGGAGGCGTGGGATGACGCGTACGCCTTGCTACGCACGCTCGACGCCGCCGACCTCACGCCCGACGACCTCGATGCCCTTGCCGACGCGGCGTGGTGGAACTGCCGCCCGCAGGAGTCGGTCGAGGCGCGGCTGAAGGCGTACGCCGGGTATGCAGCCCAAGGGAACGCCCGGCGGGCCGGCTACACCGCGTGGATGCTGTTCTACGACTACCAGGACGCCGGGAAGAGCGCGGTCGCGGCGGGATGGCTCCAGCGCGCGCGGCGGCACCTCGGCAGCGAGCCCGAGTGCGTTGAGCAGTGCTATCTCGCCTGGAGCGACGCGGAGGCCGCGCGCGACCGCGGCGCGTTGGAGGATGCGTGGGAGGCGGCCCGCCGGATGACCGCGATCGGGCGGCGCTGCGGCAACCCCGACCTGGCCGCCATGGGTCTTCAGGTGCAAGGCGGCGTGCTGCTGGATCAGGGGCGGGTCACCGAAGGTCTCGCCCTGCTCGACGACGCCATGTGCTCGGTGATGGCCGGCGAACTCAGCGCGATGTTCACGGGCTGGATCTACTGCCAGGCGCTGCAGAAGTGCATGAGCGCGGCCCAGCTGGAACGGGCCGCGCAATGGACGGAAGCGGCGATGGCCTGGAGCGGTGCATTGCACGACGGGAACCCGTTCCGCGGGTTGTGCCGCGTGCACTGGGCGGAGGTGCTCCTGCTGGGTGGCTCCTGGACGCGCGCGGCCGCGGAAGCCGAACTGGCGTCCGAGGAGCTGCTTGCCACCGACCCGCGGATCGCGGGTGAGGCGTGCTACCTGGCCGGGGAACTGCACCGGCGCCGTGGCGAGCCGAATGCCGCCGAGGCCGCCTTCGAGCGGGCACACGCTCTCGGGTACGACCCGCAGCCCGGCCTCGCGCTGCTGTGTCTGGCACGCGGCGAGGCCGAGTCGTCCGCCGCGGCGTTGCGGCTGGCGCTGGCCGGGGACGAGGGTGGCCACTGGCGCGACAGCGTCCGGCGGTCGTGGCTGTTGGCGGCCCAGGTCGAGATCGCGCTCGCGGTCGGCCGGGTCGACGCGGCCCGGGCGGCGGCCGAGGACCTGGCCGCGGTCGCCGCCCGTCCGCCGGGGTCCGAGTTCGCGCTGCTGCACGCCCTTGCGGGTACGGCGCGCGGCGCGGTGGCTTTCGCCGAGCGAGACATCGACGCGGCTGTGCCGGTGTTGCGACAGGCGTGCGACCTGTGGATCGCGCTCGGCGTCCCGTACGAGGCGGCGCAGACCCGCATGACGCTCGCGGCGGCCAAGCGCGCGGCGCGCGACAGCGAGGGCGCCCGGCTGGAACTGCGCACCGCCGAAGCGGTGTTCGACCGTCTCGGTGCCGTGCCCGACGCCCGCCGCGCGGCGGCCCTGCTGGGCGAGGACCGCGGCCGCCTGCCGGGCGAGCTCACGCAGCGCGAGGTCGAGGTGTTGCGCCTGGT
Organism: Embleya sp. NBC_00896; assembly: GCF_045207785.1. Classification (NCBI taxonomy): domain Bacteria; kingdom Bacillati; phylum Actinomycetota; class Actinomycetes; order Kitasatosporales; family Streptomycetaceae; genus Embleya; species Embleya sp. NBC_00896. The sequence goes on along the minus strand of NZ_CP108777.1, from coordinate 1,854,913 downwards.
CGCGGCCGGCCTGACCAACCGCTGTATCGCCGCCGAGCTGGTCATCAGCGAGCACACCGTCGCCCGGCACCTGAACAACATCTTCGTCAAGCTCGACGTGTCCTCACGCGCCGCGGCCACCGCGTTCGCCTTCACGCACGGCCTGGCCTGATCTCCGCATGGGCGGATCGGCCCATCGGCGAGCGGAAGCTTGGGCGGTTTCGGCGATGCCCGGGCGCGGCGCAAGTGCCTATGACGGATACGTGGCCGTCCCGCGGCACCGCGCCGCGGGAGGGCACCGGATCGGCCCGACGACGCAAGAAAGCCGGTGGTTGTCATGACCACGTACCCGTCCGTACTGGACGACAAGGAGCTGGACCGGCTGCGGGGCGCCACACACGGCGACATCGTCCTGCCCGAGGACCCCGGGTACGACCGGGCGCGCCGCGTCTACAACGCCATGCACGACCGCCGCCCCGCGGTCGTCGTCCGGGCCGCCGACGTGGCGGACGTCATCGCGGCCGTCGACTTCGCCCGCGAGCAGGACCTACTGCTCGCGGTACGCGGCGGCAGCCACGCGGCGGCCGGATACGGGACATGCGACGGCGGGCTCGTCCTGGACCTGGGCGGGATGCGCAGCATCCGCGTCGATCCCGAACGGCGCAGCGCGCGAGCCGAGGGCGGCTGCACATGGGCGGACTTCAACCACGCCACTCACGCCTTCGGGCTGGCCACCACCGGCGGCATCGTCTCCTCGACCGGCGTAGGCGGTCTGACGCTCGGTGGCGGGATGGGCCATCTGACCCGCCGCTGCGGGCTGAGCTGCGACAACCTGCTCTCGGCCGATGTGGTTACCGCCGACGGCAGCCTGCGCAGGTGCAGCGGCGATGCCGACCCCGACCTGTTCTGGGCGATCCGCGGAGGCGGCGGCAACTTCGGTGTCGCGACATCCCTGGAGTATCGCCTGCATCCGGTGGACGACATCCTCGGTGGCCCCACCTTCTACCCGCTCGACGGCGAAGTCGGCCGCCGCTACCGCGAGTTGATTGCCGACGCCCCCGACGAACTCAACGCGCTCCTCATCGTCGCGCTCGGCCCGCCCGTGCCGTTCCTACCCGAGCCCTGGCATGGACGGCCGCTGACCGCCGTCCTGACCTGCTGGAGCGGGCCCGCCGACGAGGACGACAAGGTCCGCGGCATGCTCAATGGACTCGGCCCGGTCGTCGGCCAGTTTCTGGACCGCATCCCTTACCCGGTGATCAACACGCTGTTCGACGAAATGCTGCCCGCCGGGCTGTATCACTACTGGAAGGGCAACTTCAGCCGTGATCTGTCCGACGAGGCGATCGGTGTCCATCTGGAGTACGCGCCCACGATCCCCTCGTTGGAGACCGCGACGCTCGTGTTCCCGATCGACGGCGCGGCCGGGCGCGTGGGCCCCGGCGACACCGCGTTCGCCTACCGCGACGCCGCGTTCTCGACCGGCATCGGCCCCAGCTTCCGGAACCGGTCCGACATCGAGCCCAACATGGCTTGGTGCCGCGCGTATTCGGACGCACTGCGGCCCCACGTCGAGGAGGCCGGCTACGTCAACTTCCTCGACGCCGACGACCAGGACCGCGTCCGGTCGAACTACCGACAGAACTACGACCGCCTGAGCGCCGTCAAACGTCGCTACGACCCGGGCAACCTGTTCCGGTTGAACCAGAACATCACCCCGTGAGCGGACCGCGGCATGCCCTCTCTGCCGGGACCTTTGTCCCGGATCCGGCGGTGCGCGTGCGCTGACGGTGGTGGTCGGCCCTCCTGAACCATTTGATCCGTAGGCCCGGCCGGTACGGACCACGGACGGATGCCTGGCACCGACCGGACGCCGACGTGCGGGCGGACTCGGCCTCCGGGCACCCGGATGGGCCACCCGTGTTGCCGATCTCGGCGGCTCGGCCTGCGATGGAGGGGCAAACCCCCGGCCGGACCGACGCCGGTGCCACTCCCAGGACAGGAATACACCATGCAGGAAACGCTGTACGTCCGCACCACATACGCAACCGGCGACCCCGCCAAGATCGAGAGCGCGCTCGACGCACTCCGCCGCGAAGCCCCCGCCCTGCTCGCCCGGAACCCTGGCTATCGTCGCTACGGGCTGTTCGCCGATCGCGAGCTCGGCAAGATCCAGATGGGTTCGTGGTGGGAAAGCGCAAACGCCCGGTCGGAAAGCGACAGGCAGCTGCGTGAGCGCCGGGCCGAGCTGCTGGCACCCTTCGCCGACACCGTGACCGTCGACGACTGGGAGGCAGTGGCGTTCACCCCGGCCTTCCAAGTGACCGACGACGCCTATATGCGCATGGGCCGACTGGAGTTCAAGCCGTCGGACGCCGAGTCGCTCGTACAGACCTTCCGAGACATGGGCCTGCCCAACCTGGAGGCCATCGACGGGCTCGAAGGCGCAGTGTTCTTCATCGATCGCGCGCAGGGACGGGCGGCCGTCGGTGCGCTCCTCCGGGACCGCGCGGCCCTGCTCTCCACCCGAGGCCCGCAGTCGACGGTCCGCGGTGAAAGCCTCAAGAAGGCCGGCGTCACCCTGCGCAGCATCGAGGAGTTCCAAGTGGTTCTCTTGGACGGCCAACGCGCCTGACCGCGCCGGCGCAACACTGACATGCCGACCCCCGAGGACCTGCTGCCGACGCATTCACGCGCCGGTACGTCACCGCTGCGCCACTACCCGAGCCTGCCGCGCATGGGGCCTGGATCGAGCGGTTCGCGGAAGGCGCCGAGCACGCCGTAGGGGTCGACCGGTCCGCCGGCCGCGCGCCGCGCCGAGGCGGCCTGCGCGTTGCTCCCGACGCCGTGCCGGCCGGCAACGCGGCGCCGGCCAAGCGGTTCAGGGCAGGATCGAGTCCACGTAGCCGCCGTCCACGCGCAGCGCCCCGCCGGTGGTGGCCGAGGCGAACGGCGAACTGAGGTAGACGACCATGTGGGCGATCTCCTCGGGCTCGATCAGCCGCTGGATCAGCGACTGCGGCCGGTACACGCGCATGAACTCGCGCTGCGCCCGGTCCCACGGCAGGGCGCGGTCCACCAGTTCGTAGACGAAGTCCTCGATGCCGCCGGTGTGGGTGGGCCCGGCGATCACCGCGTTGACGGTGACCCCGCTGCCGGCCGCCTCCTTCGCGAACCCCCGCGACACCGCGAGCAGCGCCGTCTTGGACATGCCGTAGTGGATCATCTCCGCCGGGATGGCGATGGCCGAGTCGCTCGTGATGTTCAGGACGCGCCCCCACGCGCGTTCGCGCATGCCGGGCAGGTAGCCGCGGGTCATCCGCACCGCCGTCAGCACGTTCACCTCGAAGTACCGTCGCCACTCCGCGTCGTCGATGTCGAGCGCGGGTCGGGCGCCGAAGATGCCGAGGTTGTTCACCAGGATGTCCACGTGCGGCACGGCGTCCAGGACCCGCGCGGCACCCTCGTCGGTCGAGATGTCGCCCGGCGCCGGGAGGAAGCCGGCCTCGGGCACCTCGCGGCCCAGCCGCGCCACCGCCGCGTCGACCGATTCCCGGCCGCGCCCGTTGATCGCGACCCGCGCCCCGGCCCGGGCCAGCCCCACCGCGATGGCCGCCCCGATGCCCTGGGTGGATCCGGTGACCAAGGCGGTCCTACCGGTGAGATCGATCAGCACGATACGAGCCCTTCATACGCGTACGCATACGCATACGCCATACGTCATTTCCGACGAATTACCCTGCCGAGCCCAGTAGACCACCCGAGCCGGTGCCATCGGGCGACCCCGCGCCGTCCGCCGCCGGCCGGCCGATGGCGGCGGTGCGTCCCACCCGTTCGGCGTACCCGTATCCCTGCCCGTGCCTGGCCCTCAGCCGAAGGCCGGGATCACCTCGCGGCCGAACAGGCGGATCATCTCGGCCAGTTCGTCGTACGAGCCGCGCGTGGACACCGCGCTGTCCCCGGCCGGCAGCCCCGCGCCGAACGCCGCGTGCACGTGGTCGCAGCCGGTCGACTCGCGGTAGCGGCCGACCTGCGCGACGACGTCCTCGGGCGCGCCCCAGAGCAGCCGGTCGTGGGCGATCTCCTCGGCGGGGACGTCCTCCCCGGCGTCGAGTCGTCGGAAGAGGTCCTTCTCGGTGTCGTCCTCCGCCGACTCGCGCCAGTGCGCCAGGAGGCCGTCCACGTACGCGGGCAGCACCTCCTCGGCCACGCTGCGCCGGTCCTTGCCGACCCAGGCGTAGCGGCGAAGCACCCAGTCGGGGCGTTTGTCGTGGGCCGCGCACGCCGCGCGGTACACGGCCAGGCACGCCTGCGCCTTGGCCAGCGACTGGACCGGCCCGCACAGCCACGCGTCGCCGAGCCGGGCGGCGCGCTCGACCGCGGTGTCCGCGACGCCGGCCACCCACAGCGGGATGTGCTCCTGCACCGGGCGCGGGTGCACGGTCAGTTCGGGGAAGCTGTGGAAGCGGCCTTGATACTGGACGTTCTCGCGGCTCCACACCAGCCGGAGGATCTGTAGCGCCTCCTCCATCCGTGCGCCCCGGGTGCGGAACTCCGAACCGTGCGCCTGATACTCCAGCGGCCACCAGCCCAAGCCGACGCCGAGGCTGACCCGGCCGCCGGAGATCTCGTCGATCGTGGCGACCTGTTCGGCCACCCGCAGCGGATTGTGCACCGGGAGCTGGAAGATGCCGGTGCCCACGCGCAGCGTGTCGGTGCGGGCCGCGACCGCCGCGAGCAGGGTGAGCGGATCGCTCATGTTGCCGGGCATGAAGTGGTGGTGGCCGATGGTCGCGGTGTCGAAGCCAGCCTCCTCCGCGATCCGGGCCAGCGCGAACGTGCGGTGGTACGGCTGGGCGTGACCGGGATCGCGGAGTACGGGCAGCGACATGGAGAACTTCATGCGGCCGGAAGCTAGCAGCGTCCTCGCGAGCACTCCAGGGGCATCCGGCTCAGGTGTCCGGCTCAGGTGTCCGGCTTACGCATCCGGCTCGGGGCGCGTCGCCGGTCAGGAGCCGAGGTAGCGCAGGATCGCGAGGACGCGGCGACTGTAGCCGGTGACGTGCGACAGGTCGAGCTTGTCGAAGATCGCGTTGACGTGTTTCTCCACCGCGCTCTGGGACACGTGCAACGCCTGTGCGATCGCCGCGTTCGTGCGGCCCTCGGCCATGTGGGCGAGCACCTCGCGCTCGCGCGGGCTGAGCCGGTCCAGCGGGTCGGCGTGGCTGGTCCGGGCGAGCAGTTGACGGACCACCTCCGGGTCGAATGCCGCGCCGCCGGCGGCGACCCGCTCCAGCGCGTCCAGGAAGTCGTCGACGTGCGCGACCCGGTCCTTGAGCAGGTAGCCGACCGCCGCGCCGTCCTGGGTCAACAGCTCGACCGCGTAGCGCTTCTCGATGTACTGGGACAACACCAGGACGCCCATCCCCGGGAAGCGCCCGCGGACCTCGAGGGCGGCCCGCAGGCCCTCGTCGGTGTGCGTCGGCGGCATCCGCACGTCGACCACCACGACGTCCGGGCGGTGTTCGGCGACCGCCGCGACCATGGCGTCGCCGTCGGCCACACCCGCGACCACGTCGTGCCCCTCGTCGGCGAGCAGTCGGGCCAGGCCCTCCCGGAGCAGGGCCGAGTCGTCGGCCAGGACTATCCGCACGGGACCTCCGCGGTGATCGTGGTGGGGCCGCCGACGGGGCTGTCGACACGCAGGGTTCCGTCCAGCGCGGCGATCCGGCGGGCCAGCCCGGACAGGCCGCCGCCGCCGGCGTCCGCGCCGCCGATGCCGTCGTCGACGATCCGCACGCGCAGCGCGTCCGCGTCGACGCGGTCGGAGACGGTCACCGTGACCGCGTCGGCCCGCGCGTGCTTGACGGTGTTGGTGACGGCCTCGGCGACCACGAAGTAGACGGCGGTGGCCACGATCGGCGCGGGTTCGGTGCGCACGTCGTAGTCGAGCCCGACCGGCACCGCCGCCCGCTCGGAGATGGTCTCCAGGACCGCGCGCAGGCCGCCGTCGTCCAGGCCGGTGGGATGGATCCGCCACGCGACCTCGCGCAGGTCGGTCAGCGCCTGCTGGGCCTGTTCGTGCGCCTGGCGCAGCAGTTCGTCGGTGCGTGCCGGGTCGGTGCCGCGGCGGGCCCGGCCCAGCAGCATGCCCAGGGCGACCAGGCGTTGCTGGACCCCGTCGTGCAGGTCGCGTTCGATCCGCCGGCGCTCCTCGTGCACCGCCTCGACGACACCCGCCCGGCTGGTGGCGAGTTCGTCGACCCTGCGGCGCAGCACCTCGCTCGGGTCGGGGCCGAGCAGCCGCCGGGCCAGCGCCCGGTCGGTCTCCGCGAGGCCGCTCAGGCCGCGCACCGCGAGGTAGAGCAGGGCCAGGCCGGGCAGGACCAGGATCAGCACGTCGGCGGTGGTGGTGTTCGAGCTGCCCGAGAGCCACGCGGCCACCATCACCGCGGCCACCCCGACGCCGCAGAGCGTGAGTGCCAGCACCGCTCCGCCGAGCAGGCCGACCGGCACGTGTGCCGCGAGGTAGCGCAGCGCTCGGCGGGTGCCGACCGAGGTCGGGAGGACCTGGCCGCGGTGCGCGAGGCGGCGGCGTTCGAGCCCGGTCAGGAACCGGGCGCCGGGCCCGAGCCGGCGCACCGCGGCGCGGTGCGGACGGGGCCGGCCGCCGGTGGCGTACAGCAGTCCGGCCCCGATGCCGACGCCGATCAGGAAGAGCAGTTCGAGCAGCGCCGTCAGCGTGCCCGCGAGCAGGATCGCGGCGGTGGTCGCGCCCGCGCGGACGACGGTCGGGACGCGGCGGCGGGTCGGGCCGGCCATGGCTGCCTCCTTGCGTCCGGTGCGGTGCGGTGCCGTTCGTTTCCGGTCGGGTGTCCGGTCGGGCCTGTCCGGTCCCGTTCACGTGCGGTCCCGTTCAAGTGCGGTCCCGTTTGCGTCCGGTCCCGTTTGCGTCCGGTCCCGTTCGTGTCCGGTCCCGTTCGTGTCTCGTCGGGTTCAGCCCGTGGCCGTCATCGCGCCGAGTATGTCGAGGCGGGCGGCCCGGCGGGCCGGGATCCACGCCGCGACCAGCCCCACCACGACCGCCCCCGCGAGCACGGCCGTGATCGTCGGCCACGGAACGGCGAGCGTATCGAGGCCCTTCGAGGCCAGCACCCGCTGGGTGACCACACCCCAGGCGAGCCCCGGCACGAGGCCGAGGAGCGCGCCGACGACGGCGATCACGACCGATTCGATCCGCACCATTCGCCGGATCTGCCGGCGGGTGACGCCCAGCGCGCGCAACAGCGCGAGTTCACGGGTGCGTTCGACCACCGACAGCGCGAGCGTGTTGACCACCCCGAGGATCGCCACCAGGATCGCGAGGGCGAGCAGCCCGTACACCAGGCCGAGCGCCAGGGCGACCGTGTCGTGCAGGGCCTGTCGGTAGCTCTCCCGGTCGCGGACCTTGGTCTGCGGGTAGGGGTCGAGGTTGGCGGTGAGCGCCCGGTACACCTCGGCCCGATCCGCGCCCGGTGCCGCGGTCGCGAAGTACACGTCGTCCAGCGGCACTTGGTCCGGAGGAAGGTTGGCGCGAACGACGTCCATGCCGATGTACGTGGCGCCCGAGGCGAAGATGTCCCCGCCGCGCACGATCCCGCCGACGCTCAGCCGGGTGGTCCCGCCACCGTGGAAGCGGACCCGGATCGGATCACCCAGCTCCAGCCGGTGGGCGTCGGCGAACGCCTCGGGCACGGTGATCGCGTCCTTGCCGGCCAAGGTCGACACGGCGTCGCCCGCCGTGAAGGTGAGCCGGAAGTCGTCGGTGAAGCGTGCGGTCGTGGCGGTCAGGTCGTGGTCCTCGTCGGTGCCGTGCTCGGTGATCAGGTCGGCGCGTACGGTCTTCTGCGCGGTGACGTGGTCCAGGCCCGGGGTCGCGCGCACGGCCTGTGCCACCTGTTCGGTCATCGGCCGAGAGGACAGCACGAAGTAGTCGGCGCTCATGGTGCGTTCGAGTTGACCGTCCACCGAGGTCACCAGCGAGGCGGCGACCAGGGACAGGCTGCTCACCAGCGCGAGGCCGATCATGAGCGCGGCGGCGGTCGCCCCGGTGCGGCGCGGGTCGCGGATCGCGTTGCCGCGCGCGAGCCGGCCGATCGGCCCGGAGCGGTCGGCGAAGAGCCGGCCCAGGGCTCGGACGGCCAGGACGCTCAGGGCGGGGCGCCGGCGACCGTGCCGACGAGGGTGAGCAGAATGCCCGCGCCGAGCAGCGACACGGACTCGGCGCGCGCCGCGAGGGCCAGGGCGAGCACGCCGAGCAGACCGGTCGTCGCCGCGATCCGGTTGCGGGCCCGCAACGAGCGCCGAGTGTCCGGGCCGGCGACGCGCAGCAGCGCGGCCATCGGCGACACGCGCCCGGCCCGGCGGGCCGGCAGGTAGGCGGCCGCGAGCGTGACCAGGACGCCCACCGCGTACGCCGCCGCGGGCGTCGACCACCGCACCGTCACCTCGGCCGCGGCGGAGGTGTCGCCGACCCGCCCGACCACCCGGGTGAGGCCGGCCGCGAGGGCCACCCCGGCGGTCAGGCCCAGGGTCGAGCCAATCCCGCCAAGCAGCACGGCCTCGCCCAGGATCAGCCGGTTCACCTGGCCGCGGCGGGCGCCCACGGCGCGCAGCAGTCCGCTCTGCCGGGTCCGCGCGGCGACCAGCATCGCGAACGTGTTGCCGATCAGGAAGACGCCGACCAGGACCGAGATCCCGGCGAAGCCGAGCATCGCGTAGGTGACGATGTCGAGCGAGGATCCGGCGGCGTCGCCGCGAGCGGCGGCCTCCTCGGCGCGGGTGCGGACGACGTAGGGGTCGGCCGCGTCGTGGAGTGCGCCGGCCACCCGCCGCTTGAGCGGTCCGTCGCCGACCCCGGGCCCGGCGGTGACCACGACGGACGTGAACACCGCCGGTGCGCCGAGGAGTCGACGCTGTGCGGTGGACGCCTCGACGAACACGTCCGCGTCCTGCGCCCCATCCGACCGGCGCTGCGCCACGCCCACGACGGTGACCTCGAAGGTGCCGGGCACCGCCTGGATCCGCAGCCGGTCGCCGATCCCGATCCCGCGCGCCTTCGCGGCGCGCGCGTCCAGGACCGCCTCCGCCGGGCCCGCCGGCGCACGGCCGGCGACCACGCGCGGCGCGGCCCCGGCACCGGGCGACCAGTCCGCCACCGTGACGCCCCGCGACCGCAGCGGCGCGCCGCGCCCGTCGAGGACGACCGTGTCGGGGACGTGCACGCGCCCGTACGCGGCCTGTACCCCCTCGGCCCGGGACACCACGTCGACCACGGCACCGGCCACGGTCGCGGGCAGCCCCGTGCCGTCCTGCCGGTCGCCGGCACCCTGCCGGGGTGTCACGGTGGCGTCCGCCGCCGACGCCGCGAACGACGCGCGCGTGGACGCCTCGACCGAGTCGCGAAAGACCAGCGTCCCGGCGACGAACGCGGTGCCGAGCGCGATGGCCACCAGGGCCAGGACCATGCGGGCCTTGTGCGCCGCGACGCCGCGCAGCGCGATCCGAAGCATCGTCACGGCCGCACCCCGCCCACGGTTCGCCCGGCGGCGACGGCGACATCGTCGGGGCGGGGGACGCGGCCGTCGAGGCGCTTCATCCGCTCGAACACCGCGTCCGCCGTCGGCCGCGCCAGGTCGTCGACGAGCCGGCCGTCGGCCAGGAACACCACCCGGTCCGCGTAGGCCGCCGCGCCGGGGTCGTGGGTGACCATGACGACGGTCTGCCCCCACGCGTCCACGCCGCGCCGCAGCAGGTCCAGGACCTCGGTCCGGGCCCGCGAGTCGAGGTTCCCGGTGGGTTCGTCAGCGAACACGATCTCCGGCCGGGACGCCAACGCCCGGGCGACGGCGACCCGTTGCTGTTGTCCGCCGGACAGCTCGGCGGGCCGATGCGCGAGCCGGCCGGCCAGGCCGGTGGCCTCGACGATCCGATCCAGGTGCGCGCGGTCGACCCGGCGGCCGGCGATCTCGATCGGGAGCGTGATGTTCTCCAGGGCGGTGAGCGTGGGCAGCAGGTTGAACGCCTGGAACACGAACCCCACACGGTCGCGCCGGAGTTCGGTCAGCGCGGTCTCGTCGAGGCCGGCCAGGTCGGTGCCGCCGAGCCACACGCTGCCGTGGGTGGCCGTGTCGAGGCCGGCCAGGCACTGCATGAGCGTCGACTTGCCCGAGCCGGACGGTCCCATGATCGCGGTGAAGGCGCCCCGCGCGATCTCCACGTCCACACCGGCCAACGCCGCGACCCGCACCGCGCCCGCGCCGTACTCCTTCACCAACCCCCGGGCCCGCGCGGCGATCGGCGACCCGTGATCGATGTCCTCGACGACGGCCCGCGTCCGCGTCCTGTTCCTCGGCATCCGCCGACCTCCTCGCTCGGGCCGGCGACGCCCCGTCCCGATCGGACGGGGTGCGCGTCCCCGGTACGAACAGCCTGCGAGATCCGCGGCGCCGCAGACATGGGGCGCGGCACCGACCTAACCTGTGGAAAACCACACCCCCGCGTGTGGTCGGCCGCAGCGCAGGCGGCCCGAGCGACCGGCGAGAAATCGGCGAGACCCGAGAAACTGGCGAGACCCGAGAAATCGGCGAGACCGGAGAGACCGGCAAGACCCGAGAGACCGGCGAGACCCGAGAAGGGGAAGCCCGTGCCACATTTCGGAATGCCGCGGAACGCCGCCGAACGACGGCGCAGGCGCCGGGCCACGATCGTCGTGGTGGTCACCGCGCTGATCGTGGCGGTCGTCGCGGTCCTGCTGCTCGGCTGGGACGACGACGGCGGAAGTCCGTCGCATGCGGCGGCGACATCGGCCGGACCGTCCGCCGCCGAGAGCGGACCCGGCACCAACGCTCCGTCCCCGGCGGAAAGCCGGACCGCGCCCGGCACGCGGACTCCTTCCGCCGCACCGGCGCCCTCCGCCGCCCCGACGCCCACCTTCGTGCCGACCCGCTCCCCGGCGGCGCCGGCGGAGGTCGAGGGCACGTGGGTCGACCGCCGGCGAACCGTGCTGCGGGTGGAATCCGCGCAGGGGCGGGTGACCTTCCGCGACGCCCCCACGTGCGGGCGACCGGAGGCCGTCGCCGGCGAACCCTGCGTGGATCCCACCACGTTCGAGGGCGGCCGGCCGACCGTGCTCCGGCTGGAACTGTCGGTCCTGGACGGCGCCGTGGTCGCGCGCGTCGGCGAGAGCGACAATCCGGCCATCCCGGTGGGGACCATGTTCTCGCTGTCGGTGGTCGGCGAACACGTCCGGTTCGTCATCCCGCGGGTCCGGCCACCGGCGCTGGTCTTCGACCTGTGCAGGGTCGCGCCCGACGCGGGGCCGAACGTCGGGTGCGGCAAGTAGGCGAACACGGCACGAGCGTCACGGCCTCGGGTCGCGGCGATCGGCACGGGTACGCTCGGCCGGCACAGTGTCGTGAGCGAGGCGGGACCGGAGGCGATGACGGTGGTCGAGCGGGTCGCGGTGGGGTTGGTGGGGGCCGGGCCCTGGGCCGAGCAGGTGCACGCGCCGGTGTTCGCCGCCGGGCCGGAGACACGGTTGGCGGCGGTGTGGGCGCGGCGGGCCGAGGCGGGCGAGGCGCTGGCGGCGCGGCACGGGGCCGCGTGGTGTGCGAGCTTCGACGAACTTCTCGACCGATGCGAGGCCGTGGTCTTCGCGATCGCCCCGGAGGCGCAGCCCGCGCTGGCCGAACGGGCGGCGCGGGCGGGCAAGCCCGTCCTGTTGGAGAAGCCGATCGCCGACGACCTCGACGCCGCGCGCCGGCTGGCCGAGGTCGTCGAGGCGGCGGGAGTCGGCTCGATGGTCACGCTCAGCGCGCGATACGCCCCGCGGGTACGGGAGTTCCTCGCGGACGCCGCGAGTGCCGGGGCCGGGACGCCGTGGCGGGGCGGCCGGTTGACGTGTGTCAACGACGCGTTCCTGGGCGGGCCGTTCGCGGCCTCGCCCTGGCGGCAGGCGCGGGGGGCGATCCTCGACGTCGGCCCGCACGCGTTCGACCTGCTGAGCGTCGCGTTGGGCGACATCGTGGCCCTGCGCGCGGACTCACCCGGGGCGGGATGGACGGTGTCGCAGCTCGTGCACGCGAGTGGGGCGGTGTCGCAGGTGGTGCTGTGCGGTACCGCCGAGGGCGGGCATCGCTATGGCCTGGAGTTGTACGGGTCGGCCGGATCCGTGGACCTGGACCTGTCCACGGCGATCGACGGCTCGGCGTTCGCCGCGCTGCGGTCCGAGTTCGCGGGGATGGTTCGCCTTGGCGGCGGGCACGCGTGCGATGTTCGGCGCGGGCTGTACCTCCAGGAGGTCATCGCCGAGGCCGAGGCGCAGCTCGCCTAAGGGCGCCCTCAAGCGCCGAACGGGCCGGTTGGCCTCAATCGCCGGCCGGGCTCGGTCGCCGTGACCATCGAGACGGCTGTCTATCCGCGATCCGGACTTGACTCGGCAGTGCCGCCCGAGCTCGCTTCGGGCTTCGTATAGAGGACTTCGCGGACCTGCGCCGCGGCGCGGAGGATGCTCTCGCTCATGAAGTCGCTGAAGCGGGCGATGTTCTCCAGGCGGGCGGCGGCCTGGGTGTCGCGGCCGAGGATGCCGACGCCCTGCCGTGCGATCTCGGCGACCTGGGCGGCGCCGCGGGCGCTGGCGATCGTCGACTGGTACCAGGCGTCGTCGTCGGCAACGTAGCGCTCCCGGCGGCGTTCGTCGCGTTCCCGGCGGACGAGGCCCTGGCTTTCGAGGAACGCGATCGCCTTGGAGACGGACGCCGGGCTGACCTGGAGGCGCTGGACGAGTTCGGACGCGGTGAGGCTGCCCGCGTCGGCGGTGAAAAGGCAGGTCAGCACCCGGGCCATCATCTTGGGCACGCCCTGTTGCATGAGGACGGTGGTGAACGTCTCCTCGTACTCGCGCACGGCCTCGTCGTCGCGCCCGTGGCCCTGCGCAGGCGCTCCCTGCCCTCGGGGCGGGGTGTGCCTGCGCCGGTGGGCGCGGCGTTCGGTGGCGCGGTGGGCCAAGTCGGCGCGGTAGGCGGCGGGGCCGCCGTTTCGCATCACCTCACGCGTGATCGTCGACGTGGGGCGCTCGAGACCTCGGGCGATCTCCGCGTAGGCGAGGCCGTCGGCCAGCCCCAGCGCGATCTGCCGGCGGTCCTGCTGGGTGAGCCTGCCTCCCGGCATCGCAATCTCCTTCGCGGTTCGTTGATGCCCTCAGCATAGCGTTCACTCCAAATCATTGCAACGAATCATGAGACTGCTGTTGCATTAAGCGTAATATCATTGCAACGATTTTCCCACGTCTACCTGCATAGATGACAGTTTTTCGCAACACATATCTTGAGTGAATCTTGAATGCAACGTAGCGTTTCCGAAGTCAGAAACAACGAGCACCGGAGCACACGATGCAGAAGTTCGACACCCCCACCCCGATCACCGCCGTCCTGGACATCCCCGCAGGGCGCATCCAGTTCATCGCCGCCGACCGCGCCGACACGACGGTGGAGGTCCTGCCCGCAAACGCCTCGAAGGGCCGCGATGTGAAGGCGGCGGAACAGGCCACGGTCGTATACGGCGACGGCGTCCTGCGGATCGATGCCCCGGCGGCGAAGAACCAGTACTTCGGCCCCTCCGGGTCCGTCGAGGTGACCATTCAGCTGCCCGCCGGCTCCCGCATCGAGACGAAGGCCTCCTGCGCCGAGTTCCGGGGCGTCGGACGCCTCGGCGACGTTGCCGTCGAGGGCGCGTACGGCCCGGTCAAGATCGACGAGGCCGCGAGCGTGCGCCTCACCGTCCACGCCGGTGACGTCGCGGTCGGCCGCCTGGGCGGCCCCGCGGAGATCAGCACCCAAAAGGGCGACATCCACATCGCCGAGGCCATCTCCGGCACGGTCGTGCTGCGCACCCGGATGGGCGATGTGTCGGTCGGCGCCGCGGCCGGAGTGTCCGCCTCCCTGGACGCCGGCACCGGCTACGGCCGGATCGACAACGCCCTGAAGAACACCGACGGCGCCGCGCCCGGCTTGACCATCCACGCGACCACCGACCACGGCAACATCACCGCCCGCAGCCTCTGAACGCCCGCAGCCTCTGAAGGAGCACCCACCATGACCAACCCGGCCATCGCGGCGAACGGGCTGCGCAAGTCCTACGGCGACAAGACCGTGCTCGACGGCATCGACATCGCCGTCCCCGAAGGGACGATCTTCGCCCTGCTCGGACCGAACGGCGCCGGCAAGACCACCGCCGTCAAGATTCTCTCCACCCTCATCTCCCCCGACGCCGGCGAGCTGCGGGTCGGCGGGCACGACCCTGCCGCCGACCCGCAGGCGGTGCGGGCCGCGATCGGTGTGACGGGGCAGTTCTCCGCCGTCGACGGCCTGATCACCGGGGAGGAGAACATGCTCCTCATGGCGGACCTGCACCACCTCTCCAAGCGCGAGGGCAAGCGGGTCGCCGCCGAGTTGCTGGAGCGCTTCGACCTGGTCGAGGCCGCGAAGAAGCCCGCCTCCAGCTACTCCGGCGGCATGAAGCGCCGCCTGGACCTCGCGATGACGCTGGTCGGGAACCCGCGGATCATCTTCCTGGACGAGCCGACCACCGGCCTCGACCCGCGCTCCCGCCACAACATGTGGGGGATCATCCGCGAGCTCGTCTCCGACGGCGTCACCGTCTTCCTCACCACCCAGTACCTCGACGAGGCCGACGAACTCGCGGATCGCATCGCCGTGCTCAACGACGGCAGGATCGCCGCCGAGGGGACCGCCGACGAGCTGAAGCGGCTCATCCCCGGCGGACACGTGCGACTGCGCTTCTCCGACCCGTCCGCGTACCGGTCCGCCGCCTCCGCGCTGCGCGACGTCGGCCGGGACGACGAGTCGCTGTCGCTGCAGATCCCCAGCGACGGCAGCCAGCGCGAGCTGCGCTCCATCCTCGACCGGCTGGACTCGGCCGGCATCGAGGCGGACGAGCTGACCGTGCACACCCCCGACCTCGACGACGTGTTCTTCGCCCTGACCGGCCACCCCACCGCCACCGCCGCGCCCGCTGCCGCGCCCGCCGTCCTGAAGGAGACCGTCCGATGAGCGCCTTCTCCCTCGCCGTACGCGACTCGAACACCATGCTGCGCCGCAACCTCCTGCACGCGCGCCGCTATCCGTCCCTCACCCTGAACCTGCTGCTCACGCCGATCATGCTGCTGCTGCTCTTCGTCTACATCTTCGGCGACGTGATGAGCGCGGGCATCGGCGGCGGCGGCGCGGACCGCTCCGAGTACATCGCCTATATCGTCCCGGGCATCCTGATGATGACCATCGGCGGCGCCACGGTCGGGACCGCGGTGTCCGTCTCCACCGACATGAGCGAAGGCATCATCGCCCGCTTCCGCACGATGGCGATCCACCGCCCGTCGGTGCTCATCGGGCACGTCGTCGGCAGCGTGCTGCAGTCGATCGCCGGTGTGGTCCTCGTCGGCGCCGTCGCCGTGGCCATCGGCTTCCGATCCACGGACGCCACGGTCCTGGAGTGGATCGCCGCGTTCGGGCTGCTCGCGCTCTTCGCCCTGGCACTCACCTGGATCGCGGTCGGGATGGGCCTGGTCAGCCCGAACGCCGAGGCGGCGAGCAACAACGCGCTGCCGCTGGTCCTGCTGCCGCTCTTCTCCAGCGCCTTCATCCCGGCCGACACGATGCCGGGCTGGTTCCAGCCGATCGCCGAGTACCAGCCGTTCACCCCGGCCATCGAGACCCTGCGCGGCCTGCTGCTCGGCACCGAGATCGGCCACAACGGGTGGCTCGCCATCGCCTGGTGCCTGGGCCTCGCAGTGCTCGGCTACTTCTGGTCGACGTCGAAGTTCAACCGCGACCCGAAGTAGGCGACGTGACAGCGCGGGCCGCCTCCCGCAACTCGTCCCGCCCCAGGGCGGCGTTACTCCGACACCGCGTCGGCGTACGCCGCCCGGTCGGCGTCCTTCGCCGCCCGCCGAGCCCGGGCCACGGCCTGTCTCGCCCTTGCTCCACTCCGATCCCGTGCTCCACACCGTCGAGCACGGGATCATCGCTGCCGGTCAAGCCCCACCCGTGTCCCGTGAAACACGGAAACGGTGGAGAATCCGCCATCCCGGCCGCCGATCGCGGCGAGGTCAGGCCGTCGGCTTTGCGGCGATACCGCCGGCCATCAGGCGTTGGCCGACCGTGAGTTCGTCGCCGATCGGCTCTTCCGGGCGCCACTGCGGAAGGTAGACCACGCCCGGCTCGACGAGGTCGAAGTCGTCGAAGTAGGCGGTGATTTCCTCGAGGGTGCGGAAGCGGCCCGAGCCGAGGTCGGTGAGCAGGGCCTTCTCCAGCGCGACTGCGTCGGGGCTGGACGCGCAGAAGTGCGTGAGGAAGAGGTAACTGCCGGGCGGCAGCGCCTTCTTGTACGCCTCGACGATCGCGAGCGGACCCTCGTCGTCGTTGAGGTGGTGGACGACGCCGACCAGCATCAGGCCGATCGGCTGGTCGAAGTCGATCAGCGCCCGCACGTCCGGGTGGCCCAGGACGGCCTCCGGGTCGCGCAGGTCGGCGGTGACGACGGTGGTGCGGTCGTTCTCCGCGAGCAGCGCCCGGCCGTGCGCGAGCACGATCGGGTCCTTGTCGACGTAGACCACCTTGGCGTCGGCGGAGTGCGCCTGGGCCACCTGATGGGTGTTCTGTACCGTCGGCAGCCCGGATCCGAGGTCCAGGAACTGGCGAATGCCCTGCTCGGCCATGAAGCGGACGCCGCGCCCGAGCACGGCCCGGTTGAACCGGCCGACGTCGCCGATCTCGGGCACGATGGCCAAGGACGCCTCGGCTATCGCGCGGTCGACGGGATAGTTGTCCTTGCCGCCGAGAACGGCGTCGTAGACCCGGGCGATGCTGGGCGTGGAGATGTCGATCCCGACGGGCCGCCATTCCGACTCCGCGTCGTTCGCACCGCCATCCGCGAGGTTGTCCGACGCGCGCCACTCGTCTGCCATGGAGGCTCCCACCGTAGGGTGAATGATCATCGATTCCCGTTGGTGGTAAGCCTAAGGGTGAATCACTCCGGGCAGGCCGGCGGGGCGGGGCACAATCGCCTCGAACTCCGGCTCGAGGTGCCGAAGTTCGGGTCGACACGGACCGGCGGCTCGGTCGCCGCCCGCCGAACCGCCGCCGATCAGGACCGGGCTTCCAGGATGCCTTCGGCGTGGAAGCGCGCGATGGTCTCGGCGACCTCCTCGCGCGGCGGCGCCGAGCGCCCCAGCCGGGCGCCGATGTGGGCGGTGATCTCGTCCGTGGTGAGCCGGCCGCTGCACAGTTCGAAGACCAGGGCCGCGGTGCGGTCGAGGTGGTGCACGCGCGGCGGATTGTGCTGGTGGATCACGAGGCCGTCGGGGTGGTCGCTGACGCCCATGCCGGCCGCGCGGCGCGGGTACACCGCCGGGGTGGCGCTCACCGCCGGGCGGCGGCGTCGGAGTTCCGGCCGGCCCGGCCCGGACACGGGTCTACCCGCCCCGTCATCGCGTCCACGGCATCCGGCGACATGCGGCCACACCCTTTCGGCCGACCGGACGCCTGGCGCGCCCCGACGGTAACGTTCGGTGACGCTATGCCATCGCGCTCACAACGGTCCAATCGCCGCGGGATTCACTCCGCGGGGCCCGATCCGCCCGCCCCCTGGCCGCCGTAGCGCCGCTCGAACTTGGCGACCTCGCCCTCCGGGTCCACCGGCCGCGCGTTGCCCGTGTAGAAGGGATGGCTCTCCGAGGAGATCTCGACGTCGACGACGGGGTACGTGTTGCCGTCGTCCCACTCGATCGTCTGCTCGCTCACGGCCGTGGACCTGGTGAGGAAGGCGTATCCCGCCGCGCGGTCGCGGAAGACCACCGGACCGTACGCCGGGTGCTTGTTCTGCTGCATGGCTGCTGCTCCTCGTGTCGGCTCCGGCGTACCACCCGCACGCCTACCGAACAGCCTGGCGAGAAATCGAAGCGGGCGCGATAGCTCGCGTCCGTACGGCGGAACCGACATCCGGGGGCTCCTCGCACCGTTGTGCGCGGATACGAATACGGATCCGGGGCGGCGATGGCAGGGTGAGGACATGGACCATTACCCCCATTTCCGGCGTGAGATCAAGGCGTTCGAGGCCGCGGCCCGGCGCGCGGTGGCGGCCGGGGAGGCGCCTTCGGTGCCCTCGTGTCCGGGTTGGACGATGTCCGATCTGGTCGTGCACCTGGGCGGCGTCCACCGCGTCGTGGGGTGCGTCGTCAAAGAGCGGCTCCCGGAGCTTCCGGACGTCACCGACGCCGGCCTGTTCGACCTGCCCGCCGAACGCGAGGATTGGCCGGTGCCGGGGCAGGGGCCGACACCCGGCCCGGTGCCGGTCGCGCTGGTCGACTGGTTCGCGGCCGGGGCTCGCGCGCTCGACGAGCTGTTCGTGCGCACCGACCCGAACGAGGCGGTGTGGACCTGGTCGGCGGACCATACGGTGGGGTTCTGGCTGCGGGTCCAAACCATCGAGGCATCGGTGCACCGCTGGGACGCGGAGCGGGCGCTCGGCGCGGCCGGGCCGATCGACACCGAAGTCGCCGTGGACGCCGTCGGCCACGCGTTCGAGGTCATGGCGCCGTACCGGCGGTCCGTGCAGAGCGCGCCCCTCGGTGCGGGCGAACGATTCCGATTCCGACGGACCGACGGCCCCGGCGTGTGGACGGCGTGCTTCGAGGGCGACGAGGTCCGGCTCGCCGGGCCCGACGGGCCCTGCGACGTGGAGGCGGCCGGCACGGCATCCGACCTGATGCTGTTCCTGTGGGGCCGACGGCCGGCGCAACCCCTCACCGTGACCGGCGACCACGCCGTCCTCGACCGCTACTCGACCCTCGTACCGCCCGTCTGATCCCCCGTGCGATCACCCGTCCGATCGCCGCTCCGATCGCCGGCCGGGCTCCCCCGAACCGGGGTCCCGACCGCCCGGCAACGCGCTCCGGAACGCGAGGTGTCCATCCGGTGCGGTTTCCCGTCATGCCCGCCGTCCGCCGGACCCGCCAACCAGTCACCGGGTACGATCGCCTACTACGCATGGTTGGTGACGAAGCGTCAGATCTCATGGAAGGGCAATTCATGGTCGACGATGGGGAACCGAGGCGCGCGCGGGCCGAGTTACGGAATGGAACCGACGACTGGAAGCCCACTGTCTTGGACACCACGCACCCGACTCCGGCGCGAATGTACGACTACTTCCTCGGCGGCAAGGACAACTTCGCCGTCGACCGG
This sequence comes from Embleya sp. NBC_00896, assembly GCF_045207785.1. Lineage (NCBI taxonomy): Bacteria > Bacillati > Actinomycetota > Actinomycetes > Kitasatosporales > Streptomycetaceae > Embleya > Embleya sp. NBC_00896. Next base: position 1,835,636 of record NZ_CP108777.1, on the reverse strand, counting down.
GAGGCCGCGGAGCGGGTGAAGGAAGCCGTCGAGGACACCTACGAAAGCGTTTGGGAGAATCGGTACTTCCTCCAGCGCGCGGTGCGGACGCTCGCCGAGGCCGGCATCGACCAGTTCCTCGATCTGGGCACGGGGCTGCCCACCCAGGGGAACGTGCACGAGGTGGCCCAGGAGATCAACCCGGCGGCACGGGTGGTGTACGTCGACAACGACCCCATCGTGCTGGCGCACGGTCGGGCACTGCTGGCCGACAACGCGAGCACCACCGTGATCACCGGGGACATGCGCGAGCCGGACAAGATCCTGCAACATCCGGACGTCCAGGACCTGATCGACTTCTCCCGCCCGGTGGCCGTGCTGTTCGTGGCCGTATTCCACTTCATCCGCGAGAGCGAGGCGCCGGACACGATCCTCCGCGCGTTCCGCGAAGCGATGGCGCCCGGCAGCTACCTGGCGCTGTCCCATCTGACCACCGACGGCCCGCCGCCCGAGGCGGTGGCCCGAACCGAGGCGATCTACCAGAACGCCACCTCCCCGATCGTCTTCCGCCCGCGCGAGCGCATCGCCTCGTTCTTCGAGGGGTTCGACCTCCTGGAGCCCGGTCTGACGCGCGCGTGGGACTGGCGTCCCGACCCCACCGACAAGATCCGTACCGATTGGCTCTACGCCGGGGTGGGCCGGCTCGCCGACGAGCGCTGAGTCGCCGAGTGGCGGGCGGACCGGATCGGGCGGGCAGACCGGATCGGGCCGGCTCGGCAGGCCGCGGATGTGACGGCGACGTCACGGCGGGTCCCGGTCGGAAACGACCCGGTCAGGACTTGCCCGGGCTCGGGGTGCGGAAGTCGAGCAGGATCCGGCGGCCGGCCCGCGCGACGATGCGACCGGCCCGGCCGCCGGAAGTCGAGCAGGATCCGGCGGCCGGCCCGCGCGACGATGTGACCGGCCCGGCCGGCGCGGCCCGCACGACCGGCGCCCATGTTCGTGGTGGGCGAGCGGGTACTACTGGTATGTGACGACCTCCTCCGGCGCTACCGACCCGACAGTGCCCGACCAGCGGGATCCTTCCCCGGATCCGGACCCGTGGTGGCGTGGAGGCGTGGTCTACAACGCCTATCCGCGGTCGTGGAAGGACACGAACGCCGACGGCTTCGGGGATCTCGCGGGCATCATCGAGAAGCTGGAACATCTCGCCTGGCTCGGCGTCGACGGCCTGTGGCTCAACCCCACGATGCCGTCCCCGGACCACGACTGGGGCTACGACATCGCCGACTACCGAGGGGTGCATCCCGACTTCGGCGACCACGAGGACCTGCAACGACTGATCGAGATCGCCGAGCGGCTCGGGGTGCGCGTGCTGATGGACCTCGTGCCCAGCCACACCAGCGACGAGCACCGTTGGTTCGCCGCGTCGCGGTCCGCCACGACGTCGCCGTTCCGGGACTACTACGTGTGGCGCCCGCCGGCGCCGGACGGCGGGGCGCCCAACAACTGGCTCAGCCACTTCGGCGGCCCGGCCTGGACCCTGGACCCCGCGACCGGCGAGTACTACCTGCACAGCTTCTCGCCGCACCAGCCGAAGCTGAACTGGTGGAACCCGGCGGTCCGCGCCGAGTTCGACGAGATCCTGCGCTTCTGGTTCGACCGCGGCGTCGCGGGCGTGCGGATCGACGCCCTGCAAACGCTGTTCCACGACCCGGAGTTCCGGGACGATCCGCCGGCCACCGAACAGGACGGCACGACGGAACGCGCCCTCGGGCGGCGGTTCGCGCACAGCGGCGGCCACCCGCGGGTGCACGAGGCGATCCGGCACTGGCGCGCGCTCGGCGAGGAATACCGCTCGGCACGGCTGCTGTTCGGCGAGACGTGGGTGCCGTCCGTGGACGCGTTGGCCGCGTACTACGGCAACGGCTCGGACGAACTCCACCTGGCGTGGAACGTGCCCTTCCTCCAGGCCCGCTTCACCGCGCCCGCGCTGCACGAGGTCATCGGCCGCACCCTGGATCGGCTGCCCGCCGACGCGTGGCCGGTGTGGGCGATGTCGACCCACGACGGCGACGGCCGCGCCGCGACCCGCTGGTGCCGCGGCGAGCCGGCCGCCGTCCGCTGCGCCCTGCTCCTGCTGTTGACGCTGCGTGGTACGCCGGTGCTCTACTACGGCGACGAGATCGGCATGGTCGAGCCCGGCGCCGAACTGCTCACCCACAGCGTCCGCGACCTGGCCGAACCGCACGGACACCGGGACGCCGGCCGCACTCCCATGCAGTGGGACGGCGGCCCCGACGGCGGCTTCTCGACGTCCGCACGACCATGGCTGCCGATCGCCGGCGGCCCCGGCCTCAACGTCGCCGACCAGCGCGAGGACCCCATGTCCACCCTGAACCTGTGCCGTGACCTGATCGCCCTGCGCCGCACGCTCCCGGACCTGGCGACCGGCCCGATGACGCTGCTCCCGCTCCGAGGCGACATCCTCACCTGGCATCGCGGCACCCTCACCGTGGCCCTCAACCTGGGCAACGCCCCCGCGTCCCTCCCCGCGACCGGCACCATCCGCGTCAGTACGGCCGGACCCCGCGCCGGCGAGCCGGTCCCCAGCGCCGTCCGAATGGAACCGTACGAGGGCCTGGTGATCGAGGAGGACCCGGACCGCCCCCTGTAGGCCCGCCCGCGCCCTCGGTCAGTCCGTCGGCGTATTCGAGTTCGCCGCCGTGGGGGTGTCGGCGATCCGGGGGAAGGGGCGGGGGTAGTGGGCGCCCAAGCCGAAGGCGGCGGCGAGGATGTCGGCGAAGGCGGCGGCGATCCGGTACTCGCCGGCCGGGTTCGGGTGGGTGCCGTCCCAAGTGTGCTCGGCGGCGACGAACTCGGCGTCGGTCCGCGCCACGACCAGCGGCGCCTCGTCGGTGTTCAGGTCGGCCGCGACCGCCTCGATCCGGTCGTTGGAGGCGGCGACCCGGGCGGCGAACTCCGGCTCGTCGCCGGCCTTACGGGTGGGCAGGATCCGGCCCACGACGATCCGCAGTCGAGGATCGGCGCGCCGGGCGTTCGCGACGAACTCGCGCAGGTCGGCCTCGAACCGCGGCGGCTCGACCGGATGCCAGAGCAGGTCGTTGATGCCGAGCAGCACGAGCAGGTACTCGGGCCGGTGCTCGGCGACCTTGGCCTCGATCGCGTCCTTCTCGGCAAGATAGGTGTCGAAGTCCGGATCGGCGTAGGTGGTGCCGTCGGGGTCCACGTTGTCGAGCCCGGTCTTGGGCCCGACCAGGTCGAGCCGGACATCGTGCGCGCGCAGATGCCGCCACAGCCGGTAGCGCCAGGTCCAGTGCCCGCTGCTGCCGTGGCTGATCGAATCCCCGACGATCATGATCGGGATCTCGTACGTCGCGCCCGTCATCCTGCCCTCCCGGGTCGATCCACCGACGCAATCCACCGCCCGCCCCGGTGCCGCGACCGGAAAATTCACCGGTTCTCGGCGCCGGCACTACACACGCTAGATTCCCCACCTCCAGTCTGCCGCCCGACACCCGCGAACGGGTGGCCACGCCCCGGACCGGCCGGGGCCGGGGGAGAGGTCACCGCCCCGGCGCGAGTACCAGCGCGGCCGGCAGGGGTCGGTGGTGCAGGATGTCGAGGCGGGAGACGGCTCGGGTGAGGACCACGTAGAGCCGGCTGGGGCCGCGGGACTCGGCGGCGACGATCGCGGCCGGCTCGACCGCCACCACGTGGTCGTATTCGAGGCCCTTGGCCAGTGTCGCGGGCAGCACCGTGACGCGGGCCCCGCCGGTGGGGTCCGGGTCGTCGGCGGTGGTGGTCGCGATGCCGGCCGCGACCAGGGCGGCGCGCAGGTGCGCGGTCTCGGTGGCGTCGGCGATCACGCCGATCGAGCCCTCGCGGGCCAGCGCGGCGCGGACCGCGTCGACGGTCGCCGCGCGCAGGTCGGCCACCTCGCGGATGCTCAGCTCGCCGTCCTCGCGCAGCGACCGGGCGGCCGGCACGTCGACGTCGAGCGTGCCCAGGAGCCGGTTCGCGAGCGCGACGATCACCGCCGGCACCCGGAAGCCGACGGTCAGCGGGGCCACCGTGGCGTCCGGCCGGCCGAGGTGGGTCAGCAGTTCGGGCCAGTCGCGCGCCGACCACGGCGTGGTCCCCTGGGCCAGGTCGCCCAGTACCGTCACCGAGCCGAAGCCGATCCGCCGGCCCAGCGCGCGGCACTGCATCGGGGACAGGTCCTGTGCCTCGTCCACCACGACGTGGCCGTAGGCCGCGGGCCGCTCGATCAGGCCGGCGACCTCGTCGAGGAGCACCAGATCGGCGCTCGACCACCGCGCGCTCTTCCACGAGCGCGGCGGCTTCGTCCACCGGATCGCCTGCTGCTCGGCCGCCGTCAGGACGCCGTCGGCCGCGGCGGCGAGCGCGGCCGGATCGGTGAGCAGCTCGGCGACGACCTGCTCGGGGCAGGCTTTCGGCCACGACCGGTCGACGAACCCGCCGACGCCCTTGGACCGACCCATCCGGCGCAGCCAATCCCCGCTCGGTGGGCCGGAGTTGCGCTCGGCCTGCCGCTGCAGCACACGCACCGCGCGGGCCCGCACGCGTTCGCGGCCGACCTCGTACGGCGTGTCCTCGGCCGCGGCCCCCGCGACGATGTCCGCGAGTTCGGCCGGCGTGATCCGGCGACGGTACGCGCCGTCCGGGACGACCACCGGTTCGAGCGGCGTGGTGACGCGCGAGTACAGCGCGCGGCGCAGCACGTCCGCCATCCGCGCGTCGTGCTTGACCACCTCGGCGGCCGGGGTGTCCCGGCTCCGGATCGGGTGTCGACCAACCTCGTCGTCGATCGTGGACTGGCGGATGCCGGTCTCGCCGAGGGCCGGCAGCACCTCGGAGATGTAGTGGAGGAAGGCCCGGTTGGGGCCGACGATCAGCAGCCCGCCGCGCTGGATGCGCTGTGGGTAGGTGTAGAGCAGGAACGCCGCGCGGTGCAGGCCGACCGCCGTCTTGCCGGTGCCCGGCGCGCCCTGGACGCAGATGGACGCGGCGAGTTCGCGGCGGACCAGGTCGTCCTGTTCGGGCTGGATCGTCGCGACGATGTCGCGCATGGGGCCGAACCGCGGCCGGCCGATCTCACCGGCCAGGATCCCGCCGGGGCTGCCCGTGCCGTCGATGGCGCCGACGGGGTCCGTGCCGGGTGCGGCGGCGCTGCCGAGGTGCTCGTCCTCCAGGCTGGTCAGGTCCTCGGACGCGCCCACGCTCCACGGTGCCCAGCCGAAGCGGCGGCGGACCGCGACGCCGTGTGGATCGCGTGCGCTCGCGCGGTAGAACGCCCGGGAGATCGGCGCCCGCCAGTCCACGACCAGCGGCGGGGCGGCCAGGTCGGTGGTGATCCGGCGGCGGCCGATGTGATAGCGGCGGCCCCGGTGGTCACCGGCCGCCTCGGTCCGGTCGAAGTCCAGCCGGCCGAAGAACAGCGGGGTCTCCGGGAGTTCGCCCATCTCCTTGGCCCGGCTGCGCAGGGTGTAGCCGAGGGCCTCGGCGTCGGCTCCGGAGGCGGAGACGTCCGCGCCGGTGATCACGTGTTCGGCGGCGCCCTCGACCATCGCGGCCATCGCCTCGCGGCACGCTTCGTGGTAGGTCCGCTCCCTACCCAGTTCATGATCGAGTGACGTCATGACGATGATAATAATGCAACCAAGTCAATAATGTTACTCGGTTACGTTTTCAGCTCCGTGCCTCCCGGCTAGGCTCCCAAAGGCCGCGGTCGCCAGGGCCGCGGTTTCAGGGCGGCGTCTCCACGTACCGACGCAGCCCGTCGGAGAGCTGGTCGAAGGCCCGGTCCGCCGCCGCGACCGCGACCGGGTACAGCGAGGTCGCGCTCTCGCCCGCCGCGATCCGCCGCCAATTCTCCCGGGCCAGGATCCGCTGCACCGCGACGATCTGTCCGGCCGCCAGTCGCGCGTCCATCTCGTCCGGGCCGCCCAGCGCGCCGGCCAACGCCTCCTCGGCCCGATCCGTGTACGCGTGCAGCCGCGCGACCAGACTCGGCGTCCCGTACAGGAGCCGGTGGAACGCCAGCACCTCGGCGTCGTCGCACAGCCCGGTCACCGGATCCCGGGCGGCGAGCCCGGCCAGGACGTGCGCCCGCAGCGCCGCCAGCGCCGACATGCCCTCGGGCCGCTCGGCCACCACCCGACCGGCCTCGTCCTGGTGGTCGGCGAAGCGGTGCAGGACGAGGTCTTCCTTGGTCGGGAAGTAGCGGAAGAGCGTCGGCTTGGAGACCTCGGCCGCCCGCGCCACCTCCACCACCGACACCTCGTCGAAGCCCTTCGCCAGGAAGAGCGAGATGGCGGTCTCGGAGATCGTCTCGACCGTCCGAAGCTTCTTGCGCTCGCGCAGACCCATGTGACCGCTCATGTCCCGGCACCCTAGTCGGCCGACCCGCGGCCCGCCCGTCCTCCTCGGCGGCGGGGCCCACCCGGAGGAGGCGCAGCGGCTATGCCGCCGTCGCGTCGGCGAGGGTGATGTGGCGGGCCTTGAGGCCGGCGATCACCGCGTCGGCGATCGCCTGCGCGCTGCGGTTGTCGATGTCGACCACGATGGCGTGCCGGGTGTCCACGTCGTGCGCGAGGGCCCGGTGGGCGTCCGCGACGCGTTCGAGGGCGCCACGACGGGTGAGCCAACCGCGGTCGTCGGCGGACAGGCTGCGCTGGGCGGACAGCCGGTCGCGCAGGGTTCGGGCCGAGGCCGTCAGGTGGACCGTGACGGTCGGCTCCTCCAGTACGGCCCGGTACTCGGCGACCTGACCGCTGAGCCGGGTGCTGTCGGCGCGGTAGATCGCCGCGCTGTCGGCGGCCACGCTGGTGGCCCACGTGTCGACGACGGCCGGGCCGACGAGCCGCTGCCGCTTGACCAGTTCGTCGGCGCGGAGCAGCCCGGACAGGCCCAGTCCGTGCCCGGCCCGGGTGGCGAGCCGAATCGGTTCGGCACGGCCGGCTATCGGTGTACAGCCCAGCGCGACACCGAGCGTGTCCGCGAGCGCCGAACTGCCGGCGCCCGGCGGGCCCTCGATCGCGACGAAGGCGTGTCGGTCGACGCGCCCGGTGGGGTCGAGACCTGCGAGCGTGGTCGGGGTCATCGCGGTGTCCTGGTTCACTTGATTGGACGTCGGTCGAGCGACGAGCCGACCGTACGCTCACGGTGCCCCTAAGGCTGTCGCCACTCCACGATGCGCGATCACTGGATGCCCCCGCAGGATCGGGTGGGCGAACATCAGGCGTACAAGAGGGTACCGCGCACCGCGGCCTGTGCCGAACTCGCAGTATGTGACGGCGAGATCGCGCAGCCGATCGATTCCGTGGGCGGTCCGTTCCGCGGGCGGCCGATGTGTTCGCCCCGGACTCCGATGCCCATTGCAAGTCAAGGAGGTCGCGGCTAGACCTGACGCCGTGCGCGTGGACGCGGCGGGACTGGTGGATTCGGTCCGCGCGTTCTGGGATATCCCGGCCGAGATCGCCGACCAGCTCGGCGCGACCCACTGGGCGGGCGATCGCCGTTTGGCGCAGTGAGCACACCGGGGCCGGCCCGACGGCATTAGGCTCCCCGGATGTCACAGCTCCCGACGGTCGCCGAGATCACCGTCCTGCACCAGGCGTACGCACCCACCCGCGCGGCGTTCGAGAAGGTGCACACGCACTGCGGGATCGTGTGGCGGATCGCCGAACAGCTCCTGGCCGGTCCCGGCGGCGCGGGCCTCGACGCCGATCTGGTCCGGGCCGGCTGCCTGCTGCACGACATCGGCGTGTACCGGCTGTACGACGACGAGGGGCGGCTCGACGGCGCGAACTACGTGCGGCACGGCCTGCTCGGCGCGGAGATCCTGCGCAAGGAGGGCCTGCCGGAGGTGCTGCACCGGTTCTGCTCGTGCCACACCGGGGTCGGGTTGACCCGGCACGACGTGCTGAGCCAGGACCTGCCGATCCCGGTCGACGACTATCTCCCCGAGTCGGCCGAGGAGCGGCTGGTGATGTACGCGGACAAGTTCCACAGCAAGTCGAACCCGCCGCGGTTCCTGCGGTCCGCGACCTTCGCCGCGAAGATCCGGCGCTTCGGCGAGGACAAGGTCGTCGCGTTCGACGCGCTGATGGCGGAGTTCGGTGTGCCCGAACTCGGGCCGTTCGAGGCCGAGTTCGGGCATCGGGTCAGCTGAGTGGGGCGGCCGGCCGGGCCCGGGGCGGGGGTCAGGGCGCCGCGTGCTGTTCGACCCAGTCCACGATCCGCCGGTTCCAATCGAGCCGATGCGAGGGCCGGCCGCACCGGAAGAACAGGTGCGACGCCTCCGGGTACAGCACGAGCCGGGTCGGCACCCGCCGTTCGCGCAGCGCGGTGAACCACTGCTGGGCCTGACCCATCGGGCAGCGCCGGTCGGCCGTGCCCTGGAGCACGAGGGTGGGGGTCATGACGTTCGCGACCTCGGTCAGCGGGCTGAGCTCCGCGAAGCGGGCCGGGTTCGCCCAGGGCGGTGAGCCCAGTTGCGTGCCGGCCATGTACGCGCCGAAGTCGGAGGTCCCGACCATGCTGGTGAGGTCCGCCACCGGGCCGCCGGTCACGGCCGCCGCGAATCGGTCGTCGTGGGCGGTGAGGTAGCAGGTCATGAATCCGCCGTAGCTGTAGCCGGCGATCGCGAGGCGGTGCGGGTCGGCCACCCCTTCGGCGACGAGCTGGTCCAGCGGTTCGAGGAAGTCCTTGCGGTCCGCCTCGCCCCACGCGCCGAGCGCGGCCCGGTAGAAGTCCTCTCCGTAGCCGTCGCTGGCGCGCGGGTTCAGCAGCAGGATCGTCCAGCCGCGCTCGGCGAGCACCTGGTGGTACAGGTGCACCGGGTCGGCCGCACCGCCCCACGCGTTGTGCGGGCCGCCGTGAATGTCCAGGAGCAGCGGACTCGGGCCGGTCGTGCGCGGATCGCGGATCAGCCGGCCATGGACCTCGGCGCCGTCGGAAATGGTGAAGTAGCGATCCACCGCCGGGTACAGCTCGACGTCCGGGAGCGCGGCGGCGCCGTGCGCGGTGAGCACCCGCTCGGTGCCGGCCACCGGGTCCACGACCGCGATCTCGCCGTACCGGTCGGGCGTGGACAGCACGATCGCGGCGCACTCGGCGGCACGGGCCACCGCGACGCCCGAGACCGAGCGGCCCGCGCCCTCGACCAGGGCGCGGAGGTGTCCCGAGACGAGGTCGACGGAGTACAGGTGGGTCTCACCGGCCTCGCGCACGCAAAAGAGCGCGGCCCGGTCCTTCGGGGTCACCTGGGGCAGCGCGCCGGGGTAGCCGGAGCTGCCGGGCATCACATTGCGGTCCAACAGCGCACCGAGATCCGTGGTCGGGTGACCGACCAACGACACCCGAAGCAGCCGCAGGTGGCCGGCCGCCGGACGATCCCGGCCGACCACCAGGAGCGCGTCGCCGGCCCACGTGACGGGACCGGCCATGCCCTCGGTCGAGCCCACCGGTTCGGGGCTCGCGTCGGGCTTGGCCAGGTCCAGCACGTACGCGGCGGACCGCCAGGTCAGGTCGGGGTCCGGGCCGTACGTACCGGAGAACGCGAGCCGATCGCCGCCGGGTGACCACGCCGGCTCGCCCGTGTTCCACTCGCCCTCGGTGACCGGGACCACCGATCCGGCGGCGAGGTCGAGCACGTGGACGTGCCGCCGCCCGGTGCCGAGGCCCACGCCGTCCACCTGGTAGTCGAGCGTGTCCGCGACCAGCGGCGCGTGGGCGGGAGCCGCACCGCCGCTCTCCACGAGCGCCGAGAACGCCAGACGCGTCCCGTCCGGGCTCCACACCGGGCAGCCCGCGCCCAGCGGCAGCCGGGTCAACTGCTCGGGGTCACCGCCGTCGAGCGGGAGTCGCCACACCTGCGGCCGACCGTCCACCTCGCGCAGGAACGCGATCCACGCCCCGTCCGGCGAGTAGGCCGGCGCGGTGTCCGCGGGCCCTGCGGTCAGCCGCCGGGGGCCACCGCAGGCGGTCGCCACCCGCCAGAGGGCGCGAACGTCGCGGTCCGTGTCCCGCTCCTGCTCGTCGACGTCGGCGACTTCGGTGGTCCGGTCGCACCTGCGGAGCACGTAGACGATCTCCGAGCCGTCCGGCGAGATGGCCGGCTCCTCCGGCACCGCGATCGCGGTGAGGTCCTCGAGACGCAGTCGACGTGCCATGCAATGCCTCCGAACTCCCGCGGCCACCACGGTGGTCGCTCCGCTTCACCGGTCGACGTTACGCGGCGCGCCGGTCCGGGAGAACGCGGCGGGGGAACGTGTTCGGACGGATTTCCCGCCCCGGTCACATTCCTCGGCGGCGCCGCACCCCCGTCGGCGCCGAAGATCGGGAAGACTGGGCGCCGCATCCGATCACCGATCCGGAGGAATCATGAAGCCGCCCGCCCGTAGCCCGGAGCAACGCAAGCAGGACGCCCTCGACCGGCTCGAGCACGACGTCGACGCATGGGTGTCCACGGCCGACGAGCACGGCACCCCGTACCTGGTCCCGCTGTCCTTCCTCTGGGACGGGCTCACCCTGTTGATCGCCACCGCGTCCGCAAGTCCGACGGCACGCAACCTGCTGGCCGGCGGAAAGGTCCGGGTCGCCCTCGGGCCGACCCGCGACGTGGTCCTGATCGAGGGCACCGCCGAGGCACTGCCCGCAGCCGACATCTCGCCGGAACTGGGCGACGGCTTCGCCGTGAAGACCGGCTTCGACCCACGGCAACTCACCAGCTCGTACCACTACTTCCGCATCCGCCCACAACGCCTGCAAGCCTGGCGCGAGGAAAACGAACTCAAGAACCGCGAACTGCTCCGAGAGGGCGAGTGGCTGATCTCTTGATCCACGAAACCGGCACGCGAACCCGGCATGATGCGGTGGCGGTGGCGACGTCGACCTGTTCGCCGTCGAACATCGGGTTGTCCCGCCATCGTGTCCGCACCGCCGATCCGATGCCGCGGGGGGAGGCTCTCCTCCATGACGATCGCGAAGCGGCGTGTTCCCGGGCTTCGCACAGCCGGGTCCAGACCCGCCTGTCGGTATCGGACGGCGGGGTGCGACCCTGCTCGATCCGCGAACACTTGGACTGATGCGGGGCGTCGGCGGGCGATTCGGGACAGGGAGTAATCGATTCGCATACGGGCGGGCGGGCGTCCTACCCTGCGCAGCATGGCAAAGGCAGCTGTGCTCGCTTCTCGAGCGGATGACTTCCCCCGTTGGTATCAGGACCTGATCAGCAAGGCCGAGCTGGCCGACAACGGTCCGGTGCGCGGCACCATGGTCATCCGACCGTATGGGTACAGCCTGTGGGAGCGCATGCAGCAGGAGGTGGACGCCCGGATCAAGGAGGCGGGTGCCTCGAACGCGTACTTTCCGCTCTTGATCCCGCAGTCGTACCTGACGAAGGAGGCCGAGCACGTCGAGGGGTTCGCCCCCGAGCTCGCCGTCGTCACACACGGCGGCGGCAAGGGGTTGGAGGAGCCCGTCGTCATCCGCCCGACCTCCGAGACGATCGTCAACGAGTCCTTCTCCAAGTGGGTGCAGAGCTACCGCGACCTGCCCCTGCTCATCAACCAGTGGGCGAACGTGGTGCGCTGGGAGCTGCGCCCGCGCGTGTTCCTGCGTACGACGGAGTTCCTGTGGCAGGAAGGCCACACCGCGCACGCCACGTACGAGGACGCCCGGGACTATGCCGCGCGCATCCACCGGAACGTGTACGCCGAGTTCATGGAGAACGTCCTGGCCATGGACGTCGTGCCGGGACGCAAGACGGTCAGGGAACGGTTCGCCGGGGCGATCAACACGCTCACCCTGGAGGGCATGATGGGCGACGGCAAGGCCCTCCAACTGGCCACCAGTCACGAGCTCGGCCAGAACTTCGCCAAGGCATTCAATACGCGGTACCTGTCGAAGGACGGTCGCCAGGAGTACGTCTGGCAGACCTCCTGGGGCTCCACCACGCGTATGGTCGGCGCGCTGGTGATGATGCACGGGGACGACAACGGTCTCCGCGTCCCGCCGCGCCTGGCTCCGATTCAGGTGGTGGTCGTCGCCATCAAGAGCGACGACGCGGTGCTGGCCAAGGTCCGCGAGATCGGTGACCGGTTGCAGGCAGCGGGTGTCCGCGTGCACGTCGACGACCGCACGGACACGCCGTTCGGCCGCCGCGCGGTCGACTGGGAGCTCAAGGGCGTGCCGGTACGGATCGAGCTCGGGCCGCGCGACCTGGAGAACGGCACCGCCGTGCTGGTCCGCCGGATCGCGGGAAGCAAGGAGCCGGTGGCGATCGAGGCCCTGTCCGAACTCCTGCCCGAGGTGCTGGAGGACGACCAGGCGCTGCTGCTGGCGCAGTCGCGTGAGCGCCGCAGGGACCGCACCGTCGAGGTGACCACGATCGAGGAGGCCGCAGCGGCCGCCGGCACCGGCTGGGCGCGCATCCCCTGGGCCACGCTGGGCCCGGAGGGCGAGGCGAAGCTCGCCGAGCAGGGCGTGTCCGTGCGCTGCCTGGTCGCCGCCGACGGCTCGGTCCCCGAGAGCGACGACCAGCCGGGCAACGTCGCCGTCGTGGCGCGCGCCTACTGACACATGCGAGGGACCTGGTGCCGCCGGCCACGCGGGCCGCCGGCACCGGGCCCCTCGCTCATGCGCCGCCTCGTCGCGCACCGCCTCGGTCAGATGCCCAGTGCGTCGCGGGTTCTGGTGAGTTCGTCGGGGGCGGTGGTGGTGGGGACCAGGAAGAGTTCGTCGAAGCCGGCGTCGCGGACGGTGTCGACGGCGGCTCGCAGGGCCTTCGGGGTGAACGCGGTGACGTTTTCGGCCACGGCTTCGCCGATTTCGTCGCTGAAGACGCGGAGGTAGTCGAACGCGTAGCCACGCAGGCGGGCTTCGGCGTCGGGGCCCAGGGCGTACCACAGGCTGGTCGACAGGTGCGGGGCGTCGGTGCGGCCCGCCTCGCGCCAGGCGGTGCGGACCCGTTCGGCGACATCGCGCAATGTGTCCGGGTCGGGCGCGGCCACGGCCGAGCCGTCGTCCACGCCGCCGGCCCACCGGGCGGCGCGCGCGGTCGCCTTGGGGCCCATCGCGCCCGCGATCAGGGGTGGGCCGCCGGGCTGGACGGGCGGTGGGCCGACCGGGTCCAGGTCGGGCTCGGGCGGGTTGCCGGCCCAGATCGAGCGCATGGTCGCGACCTGGTCGTCCATGCGTTGCCAGCGGCGGTCGAACGGGGCACCGACCGCGCGGTAGTCCTGTTCCCGCCCGCCGACGCCCACACCCACGGTCAGCCGGCCCTCGCTCAGCCGGTCGACGGAGGCGAGATCCTTGGCCATGCGGACGGCGGAGTGCGACGGCAGGATCACGATCGTGGTCCACAACCGGACGCGCTCGGTGAGCGCGGCGGCCGCGGCGAGTTGCACCGTGAGCGAGTGGCTGGTGTAGGTGATCCGCTCGGGCACCGCGAGGCTCGACCAGGGGCCCTCGTCGATGCCGCGGCACCAGCGCAGTACCTCGTCGCGGCCGTGCGGAAGCATGGTCGGCAGGGTCATCGCTATGTCCATGCCGCCGGATGCTGCCCTATCGGGCCTGCGCAAACAATGCCCGTGATCGTCGTTGACCGGCCCGCCGCCGGTCTCTCGTGGGGGCCGGCGGCGGGGGTCGTTCGAGGGAGTCGTTCGAGGCGGTCGTTCGAGGCAGTCGTTCGAGGATCCGGCCTCAGCCGCCGAAGTACGTGTCGAAGCCGGTCAGGCCGGACTCGAAGCCGCCGTTGCGAACGAGTTCGGCGGCGTCGACCGCGTCGACCGCGTCGGCGGTTCCGAAGGGGTGGGGGTTCGACGGGGCCCGAGCCGGTCGCGTGGTCCGGCTCGGGCTACGCAAGGCGAGCTACGGAAGCGTGTCGAGGTGCGGACCGACCGTGTTGGAGAACTGATTGCCGTTCAGGGCGTCCCAGTTGGTGGACCACGTCATGGCCCCGCGCAGGCCCGGGTAGGTCTTCGTCGGCTTGAACGTCCCGCAGCCGGTGCCCTTGGCGAGGCAGTCGAGCGCGTTGTTGACGACGGTCGGCGAGACGTATCCCGACCCGGCGCCGCGCGGCGAGGCGGGCAGGCCGAGGCCGACCTGTGCGGGCGCGAGACCGCCTTCGAGCTGGATGCAGGCGAGGCCGGTGATGAAGTCCACCGAACCTTGGCTGTACACCTTGCCGTCGCAGCCGAGCATCGAGCCGCTGTTGTAGTACTGGGTGTTGACGACCGTGAGGATGTCCTTGATCGCCAGCGCGGTCTTGAAGTACTCGGTGCCGGTCGACTGCATGTCGATCGTCTGCGGCGCCATGGTGATCACGAGCCCCGCGCCGACCTTGGCGGACAGTGAGCGCAGCGCCTGCGTCATGTAGGTCGAGTTGAGGCCGTTCTCGAGGTCGATGTCGACGCCGTCGAACCCGTAGGTCTGGATCAGCGTGTGGAGGGTGTTCGCGAAGTTGGTCGCCGAGGCGGCGCTGTTCACGGACACGGTGCCCTTCTCGCCGCCGACCGAGATGATCACCTTCTTACCGGCCGCCTTCTTGGCCGCGATGTCGGCCTTGAACTGCGCCTCGGGGTAATTCAGCGCCGGGTCGAGGGTGAACGAGACTCCGCCCGGGGTGCCGGTCGCGTCGGCGAAGGAGACGGCGATGATGTCGTACTCGGCCGGGACCTGCGCGATCGTCTGGATCGTCGCGCCGTTGTTGAAGTTCTGCCAGTAGCCGGTCAGCACGTGCTTGGGCAGCGTGCCGCCGCCGCCACCGCCGGTGGTGGTGGTCGCGGTGACCGTCGCCGACTTGGGTGATTCGCCGGCGGAGTTGGTCGCGGTGACCTGGAAGTCGTACGCCGTGGACGGCGTCAGACCGGAGACGATCGCACTCGCGGCGGTTGCCGATTGGGCGAACACGCCGTTGCGGTACACGTTGTAGCCGGTCGCGCCCGGAACCGCGTTCCACGAGAGGGGGACGCTCGTGGACGACGGTGAACCGGCCGCCAGGCCGGTGGGCGTGGCCGGGATCTGGGTACTTCCGCCCGGTCCGGCCAGTGTGATGTCGTCGGCGTAGTACGCGGGTTGCCCGTACCAGCCGTGTGTGTAGACGGTCACCGACGTGGTGGACGCGCCGGTCCGGAACGTCGTGGTGAGCTGCTGATACGTTCCGGCATTCGGCGTCCAGGTGGACACGTCGGTGGTGCCGGTGCCGGTCGCGCCCAGATAGACGTAGCTGCCCTGGACCCACGCGCTCAGCGTGTAGGCGGAGTTCGGCAGGACCGCGACGGTCTGCGAACAGCGCGCGTTGTCCGAGCCCGCCGGGGTGCCCTTGAGCGCGCCGGTGCCGGCGTGGACGGGGGTGGCGACGGCACTGCCGGAACCGGCCGAACAGGACCAGTTCGACAGGCCGTTCTCGAAGCCGGGGTTGGTGACGAGGTTGTCGGCGGCCTCGGCGCTGCCGGCCACGGCGACGGTGAGCCCCGCTCCGGCGAGCGTGATCGCCGCGAACGCGGCGAGGGTGCGGTGTCCGCTACGCGGGGAACTCGCGTGCGGAGCATGCGAAACGCGTGCCACTACTGCCTCCGTGCGTGGAGAAGCGATGGGGACGTGGTGCGAATGCGTGACGCGGCAGCCCGCTCTGCGCGCGCTTATTGGTCTAGGCCAAAGTGGTCCAGACCAATAGAGCGTGTCAAGGTTTTCCACGGGATCCGATTCCGTTTACCTCAGCGTCGCCGGCAGGTCACGGAAAGTGGTGCACGGCGAGGCCTGTTCGGGCTCGGCCGACGGTCGCCGCGAACCCGCGCAAAGGGTGCGCGTCGGACCTCGTGGCCACACCCGATTTCCGCGCGAACACCGCGCGTTTCCACCGCGTTGCGGGGCTCACACCGCCGGATCGAGGAGCGGCGCGAGCGCGATGCGGAGATCGTCGATTCGACGGTAGTGGAGGGCTGTCATACCCGCTTCGCGGGCGGCGGCGACGTTGGCCGGGGTGTCGTCGACGAACAGGCAGCGCCGAACCGGGGTGCCGACACGTTCGGCGGCGATGCGGTAGACCCGCGGATCGGGTTTCGCCACGCCGACGCGGGCGGTGTTCACGACGGTGTCGGCAAGGTCGGCCAACCCCTGGCGAGCGAGGTCCCATTCCAACCGCGTGGTGGCGTTGGACACCAGCGCCACGGGCGCGACGCCGCGCAGCCGGGCGAGCAGAGCGACCACCTCCCGGTCGACGATCGGAACGAGGTCGGACCACGCGGCGACCGCGGCGCGGGCGCGATCCATCGAGCCGTGGACATCGGTGAGGTCCGCGACCACCGCCGACCGCCATTCCTCGTCGGTGACCTCCCCCGTGATGGCGGGCATCAGCCGCGCCGGCGCGAAGGCCGCCGCCGCGAGCGCCCCCAAGGGCAGGGCATGGGCACGTTCGAGATCATCGGCGACGGGCCAGTGCCGGAGTACACCGTCGATGTCGCAGAGCACGGCGTCATAGGGCGGAACAGGCACGGGCAGCTCCTCGTCCGATGCGACTCCCGAGGATGCCACAGCCCGGTCCTCGCGTCGTCCCGCGTCGGTGGCCCGTGAGATCGTGCGTGCCATGGGCGAACCGGTCGAACGCGTGGACGAGCACGATCGCGTCGTGGGCGTCGTCGAGCGTGACGAGGCGATCCGAAACGGCTGGCTGCATCGGATCGCGACCACCATCTGTCGGGACTCGGCCGGCCGGATCCTGGTCTACCGTCGTCCCGACGACGCGATCCGGTTTCCCGGTCGGCACGAGATCATGTTCGGCGGCGCCGTCGAGGTCGGCGAGACCTACGCGGCGGCGGCCGTGCGGGAGTTGGTCGAGGAGATCGGCGTCACGACGACCGTGCGCCCGATCTGCAAGTACCTGTGCCGGGGCGCGATCAGTCCCTACTGGTTGGCGCTGCACGAGGCGGTCGTCCCGACCGTCGTCGTGGTGGACCCGGCCGAGGTGGCCTGGCACGCGTGGCTCAGCCCGGGCGAACTGCGGGAGGCGGTGCGACGCCTGCCGTTCGTCCCGGATGGTCTGGAGGCGTACCGCCGCTACCTGGACCTGCGCGATCCGCCTCCCTGACCTGCGCTCACCACACGTCGGCCGCTACACCGTCAGCGCCTTCCGCAGCTCGGCCACCGACGCCGGGTCCCAGCCCGGGCGCGGTGCGGAGCCCACCAGCAGGCGGGTGTACGCGTGCCGCGGGTCGCCCAGGATGTCGCCGGTCGGGCCCTGTTCGACCGCGACGCCGCGGTACAGGACCAGGATGTCGTCGGTGACCTGCTGCACCACGGCCAGGTCGTGGCTGACGAAGACGAGCGCGACGTCCGTCTCCCGGCGCAGCTCGGTCAACAGCTCCAGGATCTGCGCCTGGATCGACACGTCGAGCGCGGAGACCGCCTCGTCCAGGACCAGGACCCGCGGGCGCGCCGCCAACGCCCGGGCGATCGACAGGCGTTGCCGCTGCCCGCCGCTGAGCTGGTGCGGGCGGGCGCCGGCCTCGCGCGTGCCCAGGCCCACCTGGTCGAGCAGTTCGGCGACCCGGCGCTCGCGGTCGGCTTCGCCGTGCAGGCGCAGCACGCCGCCCACGCACTGGGCGGCGGTCAGCCGCGGGTCGAGCGAGACGTACGGGTCCTGGAAGACCATCTGGATCTCGCGCGCCCGGCGCAGCCGCTCGGCCCCGCCCCGCGCCCGCAGTTCGCGCGGCCGGCCGTCGACTGCGATGGTGCCGGCGTCCGGCCGGATCAGGTCCACGAGCATCCGCGCGATCGTGGTCTTGCCCGAGCCCGACTCGCCGACCAGGCCGAGCGAGCCGCCCGGCGGCACGGTGAAGGTGATGTCGGACGCGGCGACCGTGGTCTCGCCACGCCGGCCGGGCAGCGGGAACTCCTTGCAGACGCCGTCGACTTCCAGCGCCGGTACGGGGGCGGGGGCGACGATGGGGACGCTCACGTAAGCACCTTCCGGGACGAGGACGAGGACGAGGACGAGGGCGAGGGCCGGGACGAGGGCCGGGACGAGGACGCGGACGCGGTGCCGGAGTCGGCCCGGGACGCGGCGCCGAGATCCGCACGCCGGCACGCCACGCTGCCGCCGCCCTCGATCTCGAGCGCGACCGGCCGCCAGGTCTCGCATTCGGCCTCCACCAGCGGGCACCGCGCCGCGAACGGGCAGCCGGGGAACGCGTCGTCGAGCGACGGCGGCCGGCCCGGGACCGGGCGGATCGGGCGCGGATCGCCCAGCTCGGGCGTGCACCCGAGCAGGCCCGCCGTGTAGGGGTGTCGCGGATCGCCGAACAGTTGCTCGGCGCCGCGCTCCTCCACCACGCGGCCCGCGTACATCACGTACACCCGGTCGCAGTAGGCCGCCGCGAGGTGGAGGTCGTGCGTGATGAACAGCAGGCCGAGCCCGCGCGTGGTCTGGTGCTCGCGCAGGATGGCCAGGATCTCGGCCTGGGTCGTGACGTCGAGCGCACTGGTCGCCTCGTCCGCGAGCAGCAGTTCGGGGTCGCCGGCCAGGGCCGCCGCGATCACGACGCGCTGGAGCATGCCGCCGGACAGCTCGTGCGGGAACTGCCGCAGCCGCTCGGCCGGACGCACGATCCCCACCGCCTCCAGGAGCCGCAGCGCCTGCTCGCGGGCGGTGGTCTTCGGCACGCCGAGGGTGTGGATCAGCCGCTCGGTCAGGAAATCGCCGATCCGGCGCACCGGATTGAGCGACGAGCGCGGGTCCTGGTGCACCATCGCCACCCGGCGGGCCCGCAGTTCGCGCAGCGCGCCGGCGTCGAGCGTCAGCACGTCGGTCGCGTCCACGCCCACCCGCCCGCTCACCCGCGCGTCGCCCGGCAACATCCGCAGCACGGCCTTGGCGGTGGTGGACTTGCCCGAGCCGGACTCGCCGACCAGGCCCACGACTTCGCCGCGCCCCACGCGCAGCGTCACCGCGTCGAGCACGGGTCGCGCGGCGCCCGCGCCGGGCAGTTCCACCGTCAGCCCTTCGATGTCCAGCAGTTCCATGTCCGGCCGCTCTGGATTCGGCAGTTCCGTATTCGACTGCTCCGTATTCGGCCGCTCCGTATTCGGCCGCTCCGTGTTCAGCGGTTCCGTGTTCAGCGGTTCCGTGTTCGGCAGTTCCGTCATCAGCGTTCCCTCACCCCAAGGCGGTCGGAGATCCGCACGCCGGCGATGTTGAAGGCGACCACGACCAGCGCGATCGCCGTGCCGGGCACCAGGGCCGGCCACAGCGCGCCCTGGACCAGCGCGGCCTGGCCCTCCTTGACCATCAGGCCCCACTCCGAACTGGGCGGCTGGGCGCCGAAGCCGAGGTAGCTGAGGGTGGCCATGCCCATCAGCACCTGACCGAACATCAGCACCAGGTACCCGATCAGCGACGGTGCCAGGTTCGGCACCAACCGCCGTGCGCAGATGGCGAATCCGCCCATGCCCTGCACGCGGTAGGCGTCGATGTACGGCTTGGCCCGCTCGGCCAGCGCGATGCTGCGGGTGTACTTGGCGACCACCGGCGAGTAGGCGAGCGCGAGCGCGATCACCGCCGTCGTCAACCCGTCGCCGAACACCGAGACGATCAGGATCACGAACAGCAGCCCCGGGAACGCGAACATCACGTCGGTGACGCGCGAGACGAGCGCGTCCACCCAGCCGCCGTTCCAGGCCGCGAGCGTGCCCAGCGCGATCCCCATCACCGACGCGAGCGCGAGCAGCGCCAACGGCGCCACCAGGCTGGGACCCGCGCCGTGCAGCACGCGCGAGAGCAGGTCGCGCCCGGACTGGTCGGTGCCCAGCACGTGCGTGCCGTCGGGCACCGCGAGCGAGGCGTCGAGGTCGATCGCGTCCGGTGCATAGGGCGCGATCAGCGGTGCGAACACCGCGGCGAGCGCGGTCAGCACGAGGAATCCGACGGCGATCCGGAACGAGAGCGGCCGGGGCCGCCGGCGCTCGGCGGTCTTGCGTCGCGGCGCGGCCTCGGCGACGGGCGGCGGCGCGGTGGCCTGGAGGAGGGTCATGCGGCGCTTCCTTCGAGGCGCACCCGCGGATCGATCAGCGGGTGGACGAGGTCGACGAGCGTGGTGACGAGCATGTACGCGAGCACCATGAGCAGCAGCACCGCCTGCGTCACGGGGAAGTCGTGCGTGTTGATCGCCTGGACCAGCAGCGAGCCCATGCCGCTGATCCCGAACGCGGTCTCCACCACCACGGTGCCGGCGAACAGGCTCGCGATGATCAGGCCGCACATGGTGACCACCGGCGCGAGCGCGTTGCGCAGCACGTGTCGGCGGATCACCTTGAACTCGGACAGGCCGGCCGCGCGGGCCACGGTGACGTGGTCCTGGGCGTACTGCTCCAGCATGCTCTGCCGGGTCACCCGGCTGACCACGGCGAGTTCGCCGAGCGCGAGCGAGAGCGCCGGCAGGGTCAGGTGGTACAGCCGGTCACCGAAGCCCTCGCCGGCGCCGGTGACCGGGAACCAGCCGAGCTGGACGCCGAGGAAGGCGACCAGGGCCAGCGCCTTGACGAACTTGGGGATCGACGCGAGCAGCGTGGTCACCGCCACGATGATCGCGTCGACCCGCCCGCCGCGCACCGCGGACAGCACCCCGAGGGCGACGCCGACCACGACGAACAGCACGGCCGAGTAGAACACCAGGAACAGCGTGGTGGGCACGCGCGAGGACACGAGGTCCGCGACCTGGTCGTTGTACTGGAGCGAGCGGCCGAAGTCGCCGTGCAGAACCCCGCCGATCCAGTCCCCGTACTGGACCCACAGCGGGTCGTCGAGGTGGTAGGCGGCGCGGACGGCGGCGAGCTTCTCCGGCGTCGCGTCCTCCTGCCCGCCGACCAGGAACGCGGCCGGGTCTCCGGGGGCGGCGTAGATCGCGCCGAAGATCACGAACGACGCGGCGAGCAGGGTGACGAGCAGCCCAAGGGTGATGCGCAGTGCGCGGGCGGGCATGTGGTTGACACCTCCAAAGGGGGCGTGCACAGGGGGCGTGAACGGGAGGAAGGGATCAGCCCTTGGCGCCGAGGTCGGCCAGCCACGGGTAGGCGACGTTGGCCATCGACGGGGGCGCGCCGGTCAGCTTGGCGTCGGTGACGAGCACGTTGGGCACCTGGACCAGCGGCAGCCACACCGCGTCGGCGGTGAACCGGCGCTCGGCCTCGACCAGAAGCTTGGCCCGGGCCGCGTCGTCGGTGGTGCGCAGCGCCTCGTTCACGACCTTGTCGTACTCGGGCGAGCTGAAGCCGACCCAGTTGTTCGACGAGCCGGTGAGCGCGTTGTCGTAGAACCCGGCCGGGTCGGATTTGGAGATGTACCAGTCGTCGGCGACCAGGTCGACGGTCTTGCGCAGCCCCTGGTCGGTGTACAGGCTGCTGAAGTCGGCGCCGGACATGGTCTTGATCTCGGCCTTGAGTCCGATCTTCTTCGCCGCGTCGACCACCGCGTTGGCGATCAGGTTGCGGGTGGGCGTGCCGTCGTTGGCGACCACGATCGTCGGTGCGTCGGCGCCGACCTCGGCGATCAGCTTCTTCGCCGCCTCCAGGTCGGCGGCGGTGGGCTGGGCCGGGGCGCCCTGGAGCGCGTCGTAGCCGGCCTGGAAGGTGGCCTTCTCGTAGCCCCACGCGCCCGGGCCGAGGGGGGTCTTCCACGGTGTGGCCAGGCCGCCGAAGGCCGCCTTGGCGATGCCCTGACGGTCGAGCGCGAGCGAGAGCGCGCGCCGCACGCGCGCGTCCTTCATGCCGCCGCGCTCGGTGGGGATCAGGGTCCAGGCGCGCGAGGACGAGCCGTAGGCGACGCTGAGTCGGCCGTTGCCCGCGAGCGGGGCGACCGCGCTCATGGTGGTGAGGTAGGTGCCGTCGGCGGCACCCGTGGTGAGGCTGTTGACCATGGCGTTCTCGTCGGCCCAGGTGAAGGTGGCCGAGCGGACGAGCGGCTTGCGGCTCTTGTCCCAGTAGCCGTCGTAGCGCTCCAGGGAGATTCGGCTGCCGGCCTTCCACTCCTTGAGCAGGTACGGGCCCGAGCACGCGTCGGCGCGGCCCGGCGTGCCGTAGTCCTTGCCGGCGGCCTCGGCCTGTTCGCGGTCCAGGACCACGCCCGCGTTGCCGGCGAGGGCCTTGGTGAACAGCGCGTCGGGCTCCTTGAGCCGGATGGTGACCTCGGCGTCGCCGGTGCGTTCGATCGCGGCGACCCGCTCGAACTCGTCCGACTCGTTCTTGCCCTCCGCGGCGTGCCGCTGGAGGCTCCACACGACGTCGTCGGCGGTCATCGGCGAGCCGTCGTGGAAGGTGACGCCGGCGCGCAGCTTGAGCACGAGCGTCTTGGGGTCGGTGTAGGTCGCGGTGTCGGCCAGGTGCGGACGCATGGTCAGGTCCGGCCGGGTCTGGAACAGCCGCTCGCAGACGTTGGCGACCAGGGCGTTGGAGTCGCTGTCGGAGCGGACGTCCAGGTCGAGCGACTTGGGCTCCTTGGCGAGCAGCCACTTGACGTTGTCGACCGCGCCGGCGGCTCCGGGGGTGGTGTCGGTCAGCGCCAGGTCGGCGGGCTTGCCGGGCGCGCCTTCGTGCTTGGTGGCGGCCTGGTCGGAACACGCGGTGGTCAGGCCGAGCAGGGCGGCCAGGCCGAGGGTGGCGAGGGTGCGAGTGCGGGACATGCGACTCTCCGGGAGGGGTGAGGGTGGAGCGGCGGCGTTTTGACCGAACGACGGGCGTGGCGTCAGGCCCCGGGCCCGTCGTAGAGGTTCCAGGGCATGAGCTCGTACTCGTGGTCGCACGGGGTGCCGGCGGTGACGCGGTATTCGCCCGTGGTCAGGTCGACGCAGCTGGAGAGCAGCGTCGCCCACTGCCGGACGGCCGGTCGGGCCGGATCCGGGTGGGTGCACAGCGATTCGGGGTGGCCGAGGTGGTCGGACATCGCGGCGCGAATGAGCTTGCGGGTCTCGGCCGGATCCCGAGTGTCGCGGCAGCGCCGCAGTCCGGCCTCGGCGCGCGGCACGCGGATCAGCGAGTCGGGCGCCGAGGGGCGGTAGTTCGCGGCGAGTTGCTCGGGCACGAACGCCTGGTAGTGGTTGCCGTGCACGAGCAGGCCGTCGGTCGGGTACATCCAGCCGTTCGCGCCGGGGGTCGTCTCGACGTCGATCGCGAAGCCCTCACGGTGGGTGAGGAGGGCGTTGCTGGCGATGTGCGCCCGGGTGTGAAAGAGCACGTCGAGCGCCTCGGCGGGGTTGGCGCAGTCCAGGACGCGGCGGCGGATCAGCGTCTGCGGGATGCCGACGGCGTGGTCGAAGCGGCCCCCGAGGCCGTTCGCGTTGAGCGCGATGCCGGCCGAGTTGGCGCCTTGGCGGCCGATCTGGCCGGCCTCGACCTGCATCACGACGGTGGGTCTGCCGGGCTGGACGACGCGCACGACCATGATCGTGTCGCGCACGCCGTGACGCCAGTCCCAGTTCTGGCCGGCGTAGACGTGTCCGTCGCCGGAGGCCTGGTCGAGCATGGCGAAGGAGGTGCAGCCGTCGGGGGTGTCCTCGGCGCCGGCGGGCTGCATCGCGGCGAACGTGTCGTCGTAGATGATCTCGCCGCGGGCGTTGAGGGCCAGGACGTCCAGCGGGTCGACGCCGGCGCCCTCGGCGATGCCGGCCATCTCGTCGACGAGGTCGGGGGCGAAGGCCCGTGAGGGGGCCATCCAGCGTTCGGCCCGCTCGGTGACCTGGTGCCAGGTCAGTCCGCTGGAGGCGCCGAATGCCTCCGTGTAGTAGTCGATGGCGGTACGAATCAGCGCGCGCGCACCTTCGCCGTACTGGCGGCCCCGCTCTCGGGGCTCGCCGCCGATCTCGATCGTCGGTAGGGACACGCGACTCACGTCGTCTCCTGGATGCTCGGTGCTCGATGCTGCACGCTGTCGTGTGGCCCGCGAGCGTCGTAACGTTCATTACGAATTCGCGGTAACATGTATTGCTCGTTGCATCAGGAGAGTAATGGTTGATACCGGGGAGTCAAGAGCTGTGAGCGAACAAACCCAGAACCCGGCCCTGGCTCGGCTCCAGGCGGCGGTCCGCGACCAATGGGACGAACTGTCGCCGGCGGAGCGAAACGTCGCCCGATATCTGACGCATTGCTCCCCCGAGCAGGTGCTCTTCGCGAGCGCGCAGGACCTGGGCTCGGCGATCGGCACGAGCAACGCCACGGTGGTGCGCACGCTGCAGCGGCTGGGGCTGGGCGGGCTCTCCGCGCTCAAGCGCGACATCGCCGCCGACTTCAGCACGGACGTGGCCCCCGAGGTGCGCCTGCGGCAACGCATCACGCAGGTGGGCCAAGACCTCGACGGGATCCGCGCGCGGGTGTACGACGAGGCGACCGAGCGCCTGGAACACAGCCGCGCCAACATCGACGCGGACGCCTTCCGCCGCGCGGTCGAGCTGCTCGCCGACGCCACGGAGGTGCTCGCCTACGGCGTCGGCGCGTCCGAGCTCGCCGGCCGGCACCTGGCGCTCAAGCTCAACCGGATGGGCCGGCGCGCCCGCTTCGTCGGCACCACGGGCTTCGGCCTGGCCGACGAGCTCCTCGCCCTGCGCCGCGAGGACGTCGTGGTGATGTTCGTCCCGGGCCGGCTGCTGCGCGACATGGAGGTACTCCTGGACCGCGCCAGGGTCGTCGGCGCGGGCATAGTGGTGGTCACCGACGAGCTGGTGGAGCGCCTGGCCGACGACGCGGACGTGGTGCTGTACGCCCCGCACACCCCCACCGGCATCACCGCCGAATCCCTGGGCGCGATCGTCCTCAGCGACGCGCTCCTGCTCGCGGTCGCCTCCCTGGACGAGACTCGCTCCGTCGAGCACTCCCACCAACTCACGGTCCTGCGCACCCAGTTGCTGGAACCGAGGGAGGGCAGGCCGCGCCGCTGACCCACCCGGGCGCGGGTCGGCGCGCGCCCACCGGATCCCGCGCGGCGTCGGACACACGTCGACCCCGTACGCCGCGACGGCGTACGGGGTCGATGTGTGTCGCCGAGGGCGGACCCGGTGTCAGCCCGCCGACGCGCCCATCCACTCCTCGATCGCGTCGGGCGTCCGGGGCAGCGCGTGCGACATGAGCCGGGCGCCGTCGTGGGTGATCAGGAGGTCGTCCTCGATCCGGATGCCCATGCCGCGCAGTTCCGCGGGCAGCGTCTCGTCGTCGGGTTGGAAGTAGAGGCCGGGTTCGACGGTCAGCACGTGGCCGGGCTCCAGGACCCCGTCCAGGTACGTCTCCGCCCGTGCCTTGGCGCAGTCGTGCACGTCCATGCCGAGC
The DNA here is from genome assembly GCF_045207785.1 of Embleya sp. NBC_00896. Classification (NCBI taxonomy): domain Bacteria; kingdom Bacillati; phylum Actinomycetota; class Actinomycetes; order Kitasatosporales; family Streptomycetaceae; genus Embleya; species Embleya sp. NBC_00896. Next base: position 1,810,304 of record NZ_CP108777.1, on the reverse strand, counting down.
ATGTGGCCGGTGCCGCACAGCGTGTAGCGCCGGTGCAGGCCGCTGTCCGGACGCAGCGCGTCCTCGGGCCGCACCCGCAGCACGCCCCATTCGTACAGGCCCTCGGCGATCACCCGCATCGCGGCCTGGTGGAAGTCGCGAAAGCGCGCGCCGGGGCGCAGCGCGTCGATGCCCGCCTGCTGCGCGTCCAGCACGAGTTGGTACGCCTCCCGCTGGACGGGGTCGAATCGGCCGGAGAGTGGCAGCGTGCGGGTGATGTCGGCGGTGTAGAGGCTGTTCGTCTCCACGCCGGCGTCCAGGAGCAGCAGTTGCGTCGGGTCGAGCGGCCCGTCGTTGCGGATCCAGTGCAGCACGCAGGCGTGCGCGCCGGCCGCGGCGACCGTGTCGTAGCCGGTGCCGTTGCCCTCGATCCGGGCCCGCGTGTCGAACACCCCCTCGATCCACCGTTCACCGCGCGGGTGTCCCAGGGCCTGGGGCAGGGCGCGGACCACGTCGGCGAAGCCGGTGACGGTGTGATCGACGGCGAGTTGCAGTTGCTCGACCTCCCACGGGTCCTTGACCAGGCGCATCTCGGCCAGATGGGCGACGAGTTCGGCGTTGCGACCGGGGTCGGTGGGGGCGGCCAGTGCGTCCACGCGCGCGTCCACGCCGGCGAGCAGCCGGGTGGGCACGGCGGGGCCGGTGAGCCGGGCGGGCAGCGTGTCGAGGTGGACGCACTCGATGCCGAGCAGGGCCCTCGACTCGTCCAGGGTCGGCCGGCGCCCGGTCCAGAACTCGCCGTGGCGGGAGTCGCGGTAGAACTCGCCCGTGTCGCGCCGCGAGCGCGGGCGCAGGTGCAGGACGGCCTCGTGCTCGTCGCCGGCCGGTTCCAGGACCAGGACGCCGTCGGGCTCGTGGTCGCCGGTCAGGTACGCGTACGCGGTGTGCGGCCGGAATCGGTAGTCGACGGTGTTGCTGCGCACCTTGAGCGTGCCGGAGGGGATGACCAACCGCTCGCCGGGGTAGCGCGCGGACAGCCGTGCCCGGCGTTTCGCGGCCCAGGAGGCGACCGGTCGGGCGTCGACGTCGGGCAGCGGGGCGGGTGCCCAGGCGGTGCCCATGAACGCTTCGAGGGCAGGGGACACGGGCAGGTCGTGGGTGCCCGTGGCGAGTGCCGCGGCGGGGTCTTGCCGGGTCACGGGTCGCCTACCTTTCCGGTGGATCGAGTCATCACGAGGTCCGACTCGGCCGCGCGGACGCCGCCGGCGCCAGGCCCTTGGCGGGCGGGGCCTCGGCCGTCGGGCCCTTGGCGGTCGGGGCCTTGGCGGGCAAAGCCTTGACGGGCTCGGGAAAGTGGCAGGCCACTTCGTGCCCGGGCCGGCCCTCCAGCACGGTCAGCGGGGGTTCGGCCACCGCGCACACGTCCTGTGCCTTGTGGCAGCGGGTGCGGAAGCGGCAGCCCGAGGGCGGGTCGATCGGGCTGGGTACGTCCCCGCTCAGCCGGATGCGCTCGAGCCGGGTGCCGTCCGGGGCGGTCGCGCCGGGCACGGCGGACAGCAGCGCCTGCGTGTACGGGTGGTGGGCCCGCTCGTACAGCGACTCGCGATCCGCGCTCTCCACGACGCGTCCGAGGTACATCACCACCACGCGGTCGCAGAAGTGCCGGACCACGGCCAGGTCGTGCGCGATGAACACGAACGCGATGCCCAGGTCGCGGCGCAGGTCCTCGAGCAGGTTGATCACCTGTGCCTGGATCGACACGTCCAGCGCGGACACCGGCTCGTCGGCGACGATCAGGCTGGGCCCGGCGGCCAGTGCCCGGGCGACGCCGATGCGTTGCCGCTGCCCGCCGGAGAACTCGTGCGGGAAGCGGTTGCGGTGCTCGGGGTTGAGGCCGACGGTCTCCAGGAGTTCCTCGATCCGGCGGTCGCGTCCTCCGGGCGGGTCGATGTTGTTGACGTCCAGCGGGGCACGCAGGATGGTGCCGATGGTCTGCCGCGGGTTCAGGGAGGAGTACGGGTCCTGGAAGATCATCTGGATCTGCGCTCGGATCGGCGCCAGTTCGCGGCGCGAGGCGTGCGTGATGTCGCGGCCGCGGTACTCGATGGTGCCCGCACTGGGTTCGAGCAGTCGAGTGATCAGCCGCCCGGTCGTCGACTTGCCGCAGCCGGATTCACCGACCAGGCCGATGCTCTGCCCGGCCCCGACGGTGAGGTCGATGCCGTCGACCGCGCGGACGGCCCCGCCCCGGCGGCGCAGCAGGCTCCGTCCCGTGGGAAAGTGCTTGGTCAGTCCGCTCACCCGGAGCAGCGGCGGCTCGGACGCGTCGAGCGACTTGGCGTTCATGGGGTGACTCCTTGCAGATCCGTCGGCGCCGCGGTGCCCGGCGCCGCCTCCAGGTGGCAGGCGGCGGCGTGTCCGCTGCCGCCGGGGCCCGCGTGCGCTCGCGTCAACAGGGGGAGCACCGTGCGGCACGGCGCCTCGGGGCCGTCGATCACCTGTGCGCAGCGCGGGTGGAAGGCGCAGCCGGGCGGTGGTGCGAGCAGGCTGGGCGGTGAGCCGGGCACGGGTTGCAGCGGCCGGTCCAGGGCGTCGGACAGGCGGGGGACCGAGGCGAGCAGGCCCCGGGTGTACGGATGTCTGGGCGTGTCCAGGACCTCGGCGACCGGGCCGAACTCGACCGCGCGGCCCGCGTACATCACGAGCACGTCATCGGCGACGTCCGCGACGACCCCGAGGTCGTGGGTGACCAGGATGATCGCGGTGCCCAACTGCTCCTGCAACTCCGCGAGCAGGTCCAGGATCTGGGCCTGCACGGTGACGTCGAGCGCGGTGGTGGGCTCGTCGGCGATCAGCAGGTCGGGTTCGCACACCAGCGCCATGGCGATCATCGCGCGCTGGCGCATGCCGCCGGAGAACTGATGGGGGTACTCGGCGGCCCGGCGCGCGGGTTGCGGGATGCCGACCCGGTCCAGCATCTCGACGGCGCGCGCCTTCGCCTCGCGTCGGCCGGCACCGGTGTGCCGGCGGTAGGTCTCGACGATCTGCGCGCCGACCGTGAAGTAGGGCGACAGGGCGGTGAGCGGGTCCTGGAACACCATCGACACGCGTTGCCCGCGCAGGTCCCGCAGGGTGCGTTCGGGGGCGCCGACCAGTTCCGTCCCGTCCAGGACCGCGCTGCCCTCGATGGTGGTGCGGGCGGGGTTGTGCAGACCGAGCAGGGTGAGGTTGGTGACGCTCTTGCCGGAACCGGACTCGCCGACGATGCCGAGCGTGCGGCCGCGTTCGACGTCGAAGGAGACACCGTCGACGGCCTTGACCACGCCGCCCTCGGTGGCGAAGCGCACCTTGAGATCGCGTACCGCGAGGAGAGGAGGGGTCATCACACACGCACCCGGGGATCGATGACGGCGTACACGGCGTCCACCGCGACGTTGGCGAGCACCATCGCGGTGGCGGCGATCAGCACCACGCCGGTGATCATCGGCAGGTCGGAGTTGGCGACCGCGTTCACCGCGAGTTTGCCGATGCCGGGGATGTTGAAGGTGGTCTCGGTGACCACCGCACCGCCGAGCAGGACGCCGAGTTCGATGCCGTAGACGGTCACCACCGGAGTGATCGCGCCGCGCCACGCGTGTTTGACGTAGACCTGACGGGACGTCAATCCCTTGGCCCGTACGGTGCGTATGTGGTCCTCGCCGAGCGCGTCGATCATCGACGCCCGGGTCAATCGTGCGTAGACCGCGGCCTGTACGCAGGCCAGCGTCAGCCAGGGCAGCAGCAGTCCGCCCGTCCATCCCCCGGGGTCGCCGAGGAACGGGATGTACTCGGGTTTGGGCAGCCAGCGCAGTTGGTCGACCAGGACGTAGCGGGCGATCACCCCGAGGAACTGGATCGTCACCGACGCCCCGATCAGCGAGAACGCCATCGTGGACTTGTCCAGCCAGGTGCCGCGCCGCAGCGCGGCGAGCATGCCGATCATGATGCCGACGCCGAGGAAGATCACCGAGGCGCCCAGAGCCAGCGAGAGGGTGGCGGGGAAGCGGTCGAGCAGGGTGTCGAGCACGGGCTCGTGGTTGACGAACGAGTAGCCCAGGCACGGCGCGGAGCACTCCGAGGAGCCGAAGTCTCGGCCGGCGAAGATGCCGACGATGTAGTGCCAGTACTGCATCGGCACCGACTCGTCCAGGCCCAGGTCGCGTCGGATCAGGGCGAGCGTCTCGGGCGTGCAGGTCTTGCCGCAGGACAGCCGGGCCGGGTCGTCCGGCATCGCGAAGAACAGGAAGAAGGTGACGGTGAAGACGACGAACAGGATCAGCGCCGCGCCGAGCAGTCGCTGCACCAGGAATCGGAACATGGGGCCCTCACTGGAGGTCGGACCGGGGAGTGGCCGGGCGGCCCGGCGACGCGGGCGCCGCGGGCGGGAAGGGGAAGCCTTCCCGCCCACGCCCGCGCCGGCAGCCGGAGCCGGGGCCGCCCCGCCCGGGGGCTACTTGACCCAGACGTCGATCGGATAGGTCGAGCCGATGAAGCCGACTCGTACGCCGCCCAGACCGGGGCCGTACAGGGTCAGTTGGCGCTTGTACACGAATGGCACGACCGGGGCCTCGGCCATGATCTTCTTCTCCAGGTTCGACCACTCCTTGCCGGCCGCGACGACGTCCGACATCGCGGTGATGCGGTCCATCTCGGTGCTCATCGCCGGGTTGTTGTAGAGGCTGTAGACGGAGCCGTCGTCGATGATCTTGCGGCCGTCGAACTTGGCCGGGAGCACGGTCGCGGCGCTGGGCCAGTCGGCGCCCCAGCCGGCCCAGTACAGGTCGTACTTGTTGTCCGTGCGGCCGATCTCGGTGTAGTAGCTCTTGTCGTTGATCGGCTGCGGGACCACCTTGAAGCCGGCCTGCTGCAGGGCCTGGACGATGGTCACCGAGACCTGTTCCCACAGCGGGGTCTGGTTGTACGCGTAGACGATGGTGGGGTTGGGGGTGCCGGACTCGGCGAGCAGTTGCTTGGCCTTGGCGATGTCACCGGTGTTCGGCACGCCGGCCAGGTCGTAGGGCTCGAAGCCGAGCACCGTCGGACCCATCAGCGTGGTGGCGAACTCGCCGTAGGCGGGGCCGCCCATGATCTGCCGCACCTGCTCCTTGGGGAACGCCGCGATCATGGCCTGGCGTACCTTCGGGTTGGTCAGGCGCCGGTTGTTCATCTCGAAGTACTCGGTGTACGGGGTGGCCGCGTCCGCCGTGCGGGCCTTCAGGTCCGGTGTGGTGAGCACCTGTTGGGCGACCTCGCGGCCGACCACGACGCGGAAGGTCATCGCCGTGCGGTCGCCGCCGTTGGCCGCGATCAACCGCTCGTTGATCTGCTGGTTGGACGCGCCGAACTCGAACTTCCACTGGTCGGGGTAGGCGTGCCGGACCGGGTCGGTGTTCGGGTCCCAGTGCTCGTTGCGGACCATCGTCATGGACTTGTCGATCTCGCGGGCGGAGATCTTGTAGGGACCGCTGGAGAACGGGTGCTTGTCGTACTCCAGTTTGGTGTCCTTGGCGCGCGGCACCGGGGTGCTGGTGTGCATCGCCACCGCGAACGGGAAGTCGCCGCGCGGGGCGGGGAGCGCGAAGGTGATGGTGCGCGCGTCGGGGGTCTTGATCGCGTCCAGTTCACGGCCGCCGTAGGGGCCGTCGTACACCGAGCGGAAGTCGGTGTTGCCCACGAGCCATTCCTGGATCCAGGTCGGGCCGCCGGTGATCTCCTTGGCGAACGAGCGCTCGACGCCGTACTTGACGTCCTGCGCGGTGATCGGCGACCCGTCCTCGTACTTGAGCCCCTCCTTGAGGGTGAAGGTCCAGGTCTTGCCGCCGTCGGGGCTGGTCCCGGTGTCGGTGGCCAGGTCACCCACCAGGGTGGTGTGGTCGCCCTCCTGCTTGTACGAGGTGAGCTGACGGGAGATCAGCAGCTCGGCCGTCTGCTCGTGCGAGACGTAGACGCGCGCCGGGTCCAGGTGGTTGAAGTCGGCGCGCTCCAGGACCGTGGCGGTGCCGCCGGGCTTGGCGCCGGGCAGTGGCTTGGCCGGGCCCTTCGAATCGGCGACGGCGCCGATCGACACGGCGCGGACCTGGGCCTTGGGGGCACCCTTGCCCGGCTCCTTGCTGCCGGAGGTGCCGCCGCCGCCGGAACAGGCGGCCGCGCCGAGGGCGAGGGCGAGCGCGGCGAGCGCGGCTCGGGTGGGGCGAGTGGGTCTACGGCGAGGGTTCATGGTTCCTTCCGAGGGTTGCCGTGCGAGTGCGGTGTGGCGCGGCGACATCGCCGGGCGGGGCGCCAGGGGCTCAGCGGTCGCTCTTGGGATCGAGCGCGTCGCGGACCGAGTCGCCGAACAGGTTGAAGGCGACCACGAAGACGAGCATCGAGATGCCGGGGACGCACATGTAGGTGATGTCGGTCTGGTAGACCTCGGCGCCCTTGAGCAGCATCCGCCCCCAGTCGGGGGTGGGTTCGACCATGCCCACGCCCAGGTACGACAGGGCGGCCTCGGTGGTCACGTAGGTCGGCACCGCCATCGAGGCGCTGACCAGGATCGGTGTGACCAGGTTGGGCAGCAGCTCGCGCAGCACGACGCGGCCGGGCGAGGCGCCGATCACGCGCGCCGCCTCGACGTATTCGCGGTTGCGCAGGGAGAGCACCTGACCGCGCAACAGGCGTGCCACCGAGGCCCAACCGAACGCGGAGAGCACCGCGACGATGACCGCCCCGCGCAGCAGCGGCGACATCTGCTCGCCCGGGTTGGTCAGCAGCGAGGTCACCACCGGGGTGAAGGCGATGAAGAAGAGCGTCGACGGGAAGCTGAGCATCACGTCGATGAATCGGCCCACGAGGTAGTCGGCGCTGCCGCCGAGGTAGCCGGCGGTCACCCCGACCAGCACGCCGAGCACGGTGACGATCGCGACCACGGCCAGCGAGATGAGCAGCGACGTGCGGATGCCGTACAGGAGTTGGGTGAGCACGTCCCGGCCGAGGCCGGGTTCGAGCCCGAGCCAGAACTCGCCGGACATGCCGCCGTTGGGGGCGATGGGGAAGCCGAACTCGTTGAGCAGGCCGGGCCGGTTCTGGCCGTACGTGGTGTAGGGGTCGTGCCCGTACCACCGGGCGAACAGCGGTGCGCCCAGGCCCGCGACGACGAAGACGGCGACGACGCAGGCGGAGACGATCCCGGTGCGGTCGCGCCGGAAGCGACGCCATGCGAGTTGCGAGGGGCGCAGCCCGGTGGGGGCGGTTCCGGCGACGGGCGGAACCTCGTCCACCGGCGGATCCGTGGGGGGCGCGAGCGTGGTCATGGTGGCGGGCCTCTCGGGAGGCGGCGGGGTGGGTGGTGGTGGGGAACTCTGCCCAGGAGCAATCCAATGGTCAAGGTCTGGGCAGTGTCACATTTGAGGTGCGACATTGTATTTACCTTTTCTTTACCTCTCACCTGGGGTTTTATCTTTTCGGCCGTCTTTAGCCTTGATCGAGATCAGGTCTGGCGAACGGCAGAGCAATGTGACATTGTACTGACGTGAACGCAGCTGAAACTTGCGACGTCGTCGTCGTGGGTGCCGGCATGGTCGGCGCCGCCTGCGCCTGGTACGCGGCGAGCGCCGGACTGACCGTCACCGTCATCGACCGAGGCCCCGTCGCCTCGGGCACCACCGGCTCCGGCGAGGGCAACATCCTGGTCTCCGACAAGGAGCCCGGGCCCGAACTGGACCTCGCCCTGCTGTCCCACCGACTGTGGCGCGAGCTGGCCGAGCTGCCGACGGCACCCCGACCGACCACCCACCCACCGGCCGCCGATCGGGCGAGCCCACCCACCCTGGGGGAGGCGATGGAGTACGAGCCCAAGGGCGGCCTCGTGGTCGCCGCCGACCCGCGGCGGCTGAACGCCCTGGCGGCCCTGGCCGCCGCCCAGACCCGCGCGGGCGTCGCCGCGATCCCCGTCGCCCCGGACGAACTCCCGGAGCTGGAACCACACTTGGCGCCTGGACAAGCAGGCGCGATGCACTACCCTCAGGACGCGCAGGTACAACCCGCGCTGGCCGCCGCCCACCTGCTCCGGCTCGCCCGGGGCGCCGGCGCGATCGTCCGCACCAACACCACCGTCGTCGGGATCGACACCGGCCGCGACGGGCGGATCACCGGCGTGCGCACCGACCGGGGGCGCATCCACACCTCCGCGGTGGTCAACGCCGCCGGCACCTGGGGCGGCGAACTGGCCGCACTGGCCGGGGTCCACCTGCCGGTGCTGCCGCGGCGCGGCTTCGTCCTGGTCACCCGGGCGCTGCCGCCACTGGTGCGGCACAAGGTGTACGCGGCGGACTACGTCGCCGACGTGGCCAGCGGCTCGGCCGCGCTCCAGACCTCGGCCGTGGTCGAGGGGACCGGGGCCGGGCCGGTGCTGATCGGCGCCAGCCGCGAACGCGTCGGTTTCGACCGGACGTTGTCCGTGCCGGTGCTGCGCCGGCTCGCCGCGCAGGCCGTGGCGCTGTTCCCGGCGCTGGCCGACGTCGCCGTGCTGCGCGCCTACCACGGCTTCCGCCCGTACCTGCCCGACCACCTGCCCGCGATCGGCGCGGACCCACGCCGGCCGGGCCTGTTCCACGCGTGCGGTCACGAGGGCGCCGGCATCGGCCTGGCGCCCGCCACCGGGCTGCTGGTCGCCCAGGCGCTCACCGGGGCGACCCCGGCGCTCGACCCCACGCCGCTGCGCCCGGACCGCTTTCCCTCCCCCACCGCGACGTCCCTGGAACGGAGCTCCGTGTGAATCCCCGACTCGCCCGGCTGGTTCGGGCCGACCCCGACCCCGCCTTCGATCTCACCCTCGACGGTCGTCCGATCCGGGCCCTGCCCGGGCAGACCCTCGCGGCGGCGCTGTGGTCCGAGGACGTGGTCGCGTGGCGCCGCACCCGCGTCCAGGACGAGGCGCGCGGCGCGTTCTGCGGGATCGGCGTGTGCTTCGACTGCCTGGTCACCGTCAACGGGGTACCCGACCTGCGCGCGTGCCTGGTGCGCGCCCGCCCCGGTGACGAGGTGACCACCCGTGCGGTATGACCTCGCCGTCATCGGCGCCGGACCCGCCGGTCTCGCCGCGGCGGTCCGCGCCGCCGACGGCGGCCTGCGCGTCGCCCTGATCGACGCCGCCCCGGCCGCCGGCGGACAGTTCTACCGGCAGCCCGCACCCGAACTCCGAGCACGCGAAATCCGGGCCCTGCACCACGGTTGGCGGGCGTACGCGTCCTGGTCCACCCGGCTCGGGCGACACGTCGCCGCCGGGCGCGTGCACCACCTCGCGGAGCATCAGGTGTGGACCGTGGCGCGGCCGACGCCGGATCAGGACGCGGCGGGGGAAGGGTCGTTCGCGGTACACGCGGTCACCGGCGAGCGCGGCGACGGCGCCGCCACGGTGCTCGCGCGCGGCGTGGTCCTGGCCACCGGCGCGTACGAGCGGCAGTACCCCTTCCCCGGTTGGACCCTGCCCGGCGTGCTCACCGCCGGCGGCGCGCAGGCCCAGCTCAAGACCGCGCTCACGCTGCCCGGGCGGCGGATCGTGGTGGCCGGCACCGGCCCGCTGCTGCTCAGCGTCGCCGCCGGGCTGGCCTCGGCGGGGGCGGAGGTGGCGGCCGTGGTCGAGGCCGCCGATCCGCTGCGCTACGCCCGTCACTGGCGCGCGCTCGCCGTCAACCCCGGCAAGCTCGCCGAAGGCGCGTCCTACGCCGCCCGGTTGCTGCGCCACCGAGTGCCCGTGTACACCGGGCAGGTCGTGGTCGCCGCGCACGGCACCGACCGGGTGGAGGCGGTGACCGTACGGCGGCTGCGTCGCGACGGCACGCCGGCGCCCGGTGGCGACCGCACCCTGGCCTGCGACACCCTCGCCGTGGGCCACGGCCTCGACCCGCAGCTGGATCTCGGCCTCGCGCTGGGCTGCCCGGTCCGCGCCGACACCGACGGAACCTGGGTGCTCACCGCCGACGCCGAACAACGCACCGGCACCCCCGGCGTGTGGGCGGCCGGCGAGAGCACCGGCGTGGGTGGCGCGCAACTGGCCCTGGCCGAGGGCGAGTCGGCCGGACACTCGGCCGCGCACCGGTTGGGCGAGGACACCTCGCGCGCCTCCTCACCCGCATGGGGCGACGGCGCGCGGTCGCGGCCGGCCGCGCGGGTCGCGCGGCTGCGCGCCTTCGCCGCCGCGCTCCTCGACGTGCACCGCGAGCCCGCCGGCTGGATCGCCCGACTCGCCGACGACACGGTGATCTGCCGCTGCGAGGAGGTTCCCTACGCCGCCGTCCGCGCGGCCGGCGAGGACCTCGGGGCGGGTGACCCGCGCTCGCTCAAGCTGCTCACCCGGGTCGGGATGGGCTGGTGCCAGGGCCGGATGTGCGGCCCCGCCGTGCAGGGCCTGGCCGCCCACCTCGCCGACGGCCAGGCCCCGCCTCCCCCGACCCGCCCGCTGGCCTGCCCGGTGCCGCTGCGCCTGCTCGCCGAAGGCGCCGACGGCGCCCGATGACCATCCCCGAAGACCGCACCACCGCCTCGATCCACCTCACCACCGAGACCCACCTCACCACCGACATCGACATCGACATCGACGTCGACATCGAAATCCAAGGAGTCCCCATGCCCGGCCCGATCCCCACCGACCGCACCCTCCACCCGTGGCGCGGCCTGATGGTCGCCACCACCCTGCCGCTGCGCGCGGACCTGAGCATTGACTACGACGCCTTCGCCGACCACGTGCGCCACCTCGTCGACGCGGGCTGCGACGGCGTGGTGCCCAACGGTTCCCTGGGCGAGTACCAGGTCCTGACCGCCGAGGAGCGCGCCCGCGTGGTCCGCGTCGCGGTCGAGGCCGTGGGCGGCGACCGGGTGATGCCCGGCGTCGCCGCGTACGGCTCGGCCGAGGCCCGCCGCTGGACCGAGCAGGCGGCGGAGGCCGGCGCCAAGGCGGTCATGCTGCTGCCGCCGAACGCCTACCGCGCCGACGAGGACGAGGTGCACGCGCACTATGCCGACGTGGCCGCGGTCGGCCTGCCGATCGTCGCGTACAACAACCCGTTCGACACCCGGGTCGACCTGACCCCCGAGCTGCTGGCGAAGCTGCACGCCGACGGTCACATCGTCGGCGTCAAGGAGTTCAGCGGCGACACCCGGCGCGCCTATCGGATCGCCGAACTGGCCCCCGATCTCGACCTGTTGGCCGGCGCCGACGACGTGCTCCTGGAACTGGCCGTGGCCGGCGCCAAGGGCTGGATCGGCGGCTTCCTCAACGTCCTGCCCAACTCCTGCGTCGAGCTGTACCACGCCGCCGTCGCCGGCGACCTGACCCGGGCGCGGGAGCTGTACGACATCCTGCACCCGCTGCTGCGCTGGGACACCCGCACCGAGTTCGTCCAGGCGATCAAGCTGTCGATGGACGTGGTCGGCAAGCCCGGCGGCCCCTGCCGACCGCCGCGCCTGCCGCTGAACGCCGAGACGCGGGAGATCGTCCGCCTGGCGACCGAGCGGGCCGTCGCGGCCGGGCTGAGCTGACCGGACCCGACCCCGCGCACCCGACGCATCGTCAATTCCCGTAAGCCCCAACCACGTTCCCGGACAGGAGGCCGACACATGCGCAGCCGCCGCGTCATCCACGCCGTCGACTCACACACCGAGGGCATGCCCACGCGCGTCGTCACCGGCGGCATCGGTACGATCCCCGGCGCCACGATGGCGGAGCGCCGCGCCCATTTCGTCGAACACCTCGACCACCTGCGCATGTTGCTCATGTACGAGCCGCGCGGACACGCCGCGATGAGCGGCGCGATCCTGCAACCGCCCACCCGGCCGGACGCCGACCACGGCGTGTTGTTCGTCGAGGTCTCCGGCTGCCTGCCGATGTGCGGACACGGCACCATCGGCGTGGCCACCGTGCTCGTGGAGACCGGCATGGTGACGGTCACCGAGCCGGTCACCACGATCCGCCTGGACACGCCGGCCGGCCTGATCGTCGCCGACGTCGCCGTCACGGAGGGCGCCGCCCGGTCGGTGACCCTGCGCAACGTGCCCTCCTACACCGTCGGCCTGGAGCGCGAGGTGACCGTGCCGGGACTCGGCACGGTCACCTACGACCTCGCCTACGGCGGCAACTTCTACGCCATCCTGCCCATCGACCGGATCGGCCTGCCCTTCGATCGCGCCGCCAAGACCGACATCCTGCGGGTCTCGCTCGACCTGATGGACGCGATCGACGCCCACGACCGACCCGTGCATCCCGAGCGGCCCGACATCGCCGGATGCCACCACGTACAACTCCTCGCACCCGGCTCCGACGCCCGGCACTCCCAGCACGCGATGGCGATCCGGCCCGGCTGGTTCGACCGCTCCCCCTGCGGCACCGGCACCAGCGCGCGGATGGCCCAGCTGCACACGCGCGGCGAGCTTCCGCTGGACCGCGACTTCGTCAACACCTCCTTCCTGGGCACCTCCTTCACCGGACGCCTGATCGAGGAGACCACCGTGGCGGGCCGGCCGGCCGTGCTGCCCACGATCACCGGGCGCGCCTGGATCACCGGAACCGCCCAGTACCTGCTCGACCCCACCGACCCCTTCCCGAAGGGCTTCCTGCTGTGACCACCACCTCCGCCGCGCCTCCCGTGCGCAGCCACAACCCCGCCGACCCCGGTGAGCTGGTCGCCGAGGCCCCGGCGGTGCTGCCCGCCGACGTGCACCGTGCCGCCGAACGCGCCCGCGCCGCCCAGCGGGGCTGGGTGACGGCCGGGGCCTCGGCCCGCTGCGCCGCGCTCGGCGCCGCCGCCGACCGACTCGCCGACGCCGCCGGCGAACTCGCCGACCTGATCGTGCGCGAGGTCGGGAAGCCGATCACCGAGGCGCGCGGCGAGGTCGCCCGCGCGGTCGCGATCCTGCGCTACAACGCGCAGCAGGTGTACGACCCGGTCGGCTCCGTGCACGAGCCCGCCGCCGGCCCCGGCCTGCTGCTGACCCGTCGTTGTCCGTACGGCCTGGCCGGGCTGGTCACGCCGTGGAACTTCCCCCTGGCGATCCCGCTCTGGAAGGCCGCGCCCGCCCTGGCCACCGGCAACGCGGTACTGCTCAAGCCCGCCCCCCAGGCGCTCGGCTGCGCGCTGCGGCTGGCCGAACTGCTCGACGCGGTGCTGCCGGCCGGTGTGTTCACCGTGCTGCCGGGCGAGGCGGCCACCGGGGCGGCCGTGGTCGAGGCCGCCGACGTGGTCTCCTTCACCGGTTCGACCGCCGTGGGCCTGGACGTGGTCCGCGCGGCCACCGCTCGGGGGGTTCCCGTCCAGGCCGAGATGGGCGGCTGCAACGCCGCGCTGGTGCTGCCCGACGCCGACGTGCAGACCACCGCGGCCCAGCTGATCGGGGCGGCGTTCGGCTACGCCGGCCAGAAGTGCACGGCCACCCGGCGGATCATCGTGGTGGGCGACCCCGATCCGCTGCGCGCGGCGCTGGACGCCGCCGCCCGGGCGCTGCCGGTGGGTGACCCCACCGACGCCGCGACGGTGTGCGGGCCGGTGGTCACCGAGGCGGCCCGCGACCGGGTCCGCGCCGCGCTCGACTCCGCGGCGGCGGCCGGCGGCCGGGTGTTGACCACGAGTCGGGCGTACGACGGCGCGGGGTGGTTCGCCACCCCGACCATCCTGGAGCAGGTGCCGGCCGGCCACGCCACGCTCCGCGAGGAGATCTTCGGCCCCGTCGCGGTGCTTCAACGCGCGGCCGACCTGGACGAGGCCATCGCGCTCGCGCGCGACGTGCCGCACGGCCTGGTCGCGTCGGTGCACACCCGCGATCTGGACGCCGCGCTCGCCGTCGTCGACCGGATCGACACCGGCCTGGTCAAGGTCAACGCGCCCACCACCGGCGTCGACTTCCACCTGCCCTTCGGCGGCACGAAGGCTTCCAGCCACGGGCCGCGCGAACAGGGCCGCGCCGCGGCGGACTTCTACACCGCCACCCGCACCGTGAGCCTGCTGCCGGCGAGTCCGTAGCGCGTCGGAACGTCGCGACGTCGGGGCGTCCGGACGTCGGGGCGTCTGGACGTCGGCAAAAACCGAGAGGCGGTGGGCACGATGACAGCTAGACTGTAACATTGCACATTGTACAGTTATTCGGGGCGCATTCGACCCCGAGGGAGGACACACCCGATGAGAGCGCACGCCGAAGTGCCGGCCGGGCCGACCGGGCAGAGCGAGCCCACCGCTCCTGCGGCGAACCCGCCGGAGCGGTCGCTGGACCTGCCGTTCGTGCGGGAGCGCCGAAGCCTGCGCGACCAGGTGACGCACGCCCTGCGCGCCGCCCTCATCGCCGGCGAACTGCGCCCCGACGTCATCTATTCGGCGCCCAGCCTGGCCGCCCAGTTCCGCGTCTCGGCCACCCCCGTGCGCGAGGCGATGCTCGACCTGGTCAAGGAAGGACTGGTCGAGGTCGTCCGCAACAAGGGCTTCCGGGTGACCGCGCTGTCCGGCCGGGACCTCGACGAGTACACCGAGATCCGGTCGATGATCGAGATCCCGGTGATCGTGCGCCTGGCCGATACCGCCGACCACGCCGCGATCGAAGCGCTGCGCCCGGTGGCCGCCGCGATCGTGGCCGCCGCGGAGCGGCGCGACCTGATCGGCTACCTGGAGTCCGACCGACAGTTCCACCTCGGACTCCTCGAACTGGGCGGCAATCAGCGCCTGGTCGAGGTCGTCGGCGACCTGCGCAAGCGCTCGCGCCTGTACGGGCTCAACCACCTCGCCGCACGCGGCGCGCTGGTGGCCTCGGCGCGGGAACACGAGGAGATCCTCGACCTGTTGATCGCCGGGGACGGAGAGGGTGTTCGTCGAGCGATGAGCGAACACCTCGGCCACATCCGCTCGCTCTGGTCCGATCCGGCGCGCGAGTCCGCACCGGAGTGAGGCCGCGTCGCCGGGGCCGGGGCCGGAAACGGGCACCGGCTCCCGGCCACGGCACCGGCCGCTGAACCAGCGACCGACGCGCCGACGCGGATTCGTCGACCCCGGGCGCGCGGGCGCACCGTCGCCCGGTCGTCCGGTCGTCCGGTCGTCCGGTCGTCCGGTCGTCCGGTCACGCGGGCGGCGGCACTTCGGATTCACCGCGACCGGGCCGTCCCACCGCCACACCCGGACGCGGCTCCTCGGCGCGCCCCGATTTCGCAGCAGCCCGCTTCGCCGACGCCACCGGCGACCCCAGGAAGGCACCGCATGAGCTACCGATACGCGATCACCGACCACGTGTTCGACCTGCCCCTGGACCATCACGATCCGGGCGGCCCCCGCATCGACGTCTTCGCCCGCGAGGTCGTCGACCCGGCCCGCGCCGCGGAGCGGTTGCCCTGGCTGCTGTACCTCCAGGGCGGGCCGGGAGGCAAGTCGCCTCGACCCACCGCGAGCACGCCCGGCTGGCTGCGGCACGCGACCAAGACCCACCGCGTACTGCTCCTCGACCAGCGGGGCACCGGACGCAGCACGCCCTTGACCGCCCGCATCGCCGGCCGTTTCCCGTCGGCCGACGAACTGGCCCGCCATCTCTCGTACTTCCGGGCCGACTCGATCGTGGCGGACGCCGAGGCGATCCGGCGGAGCCTCTGCGGCGACGAGCCGTGGGAGACGCTCGGCCAGAGCTACGGCGGCTTCCTGACGCTCACTTACCTGTCCGATGCCCCCGAAGGGCTGCGAGGCTGCTACATCACCGGCGGCCTGCCCGGCCTGTCCGCCACCGCCGACGACGTGTACGCGCGGACCTACCCTCGGATCCGGGACAAGAACGCCGAGTACCACGACCGCTATCCGGACGACGTCGCCCGGCTGCGGCGGATCGCCGACACGGTCGCCACGGGTCGGGTGCGGTTGCCCGACGGGGACCTTCTGACGGTGCGCCGACTGCGCGCCCTCGGCCAGGTCTTCGGCATGGGGGACGGCTTCGAACGCGTGCACTGGTTGCTCGACGAGGCCCTCGACGCGCGGTCCGGCGAGCTGTCGGACACCTTCCTCCTCCAGGTGACGAACCTGACCGGGTTCGTCGACAACCCGCTGTACGCGGTGCTCCAGGAGTCCATCTACGCCCAGGGGGACGGACCCACCCGATGGGCCGCCGAACGGGCCCTGTCCGCCTTCCCCGAGTTCGCCGAGGACGCGGACCCACTGCTGCTCACCGGCGAGACGATCCACCCCTGGATGTTCGACGAGATCGCGGGTCTGCGTCCGTTCGCCGAGGCCGCCCGGCTCCTCGCCGAACGGACGGACTGGCCGCGGCTGTACGACCCCGAGCGGCTGGCCGCCAACCGCGTCCCGGTGACCGCGGCCGTCTACCACGACGACATGTACGTCGACTCCGGACTCTCCCTGCGGACCGCCCGCGAAGTCGGCGCCGTACGGACCTGGGTCACCAACGAGTGGGAGCACGACGGGGTCGCCGCCTCCGGGGACGCCGTCCTGGCCCGCCTGATGGAGATGGCCGCCGGCCGGGCCTGATCCCGCGCCCGCGCTCCGCGCCCCATAACACCCGCACACCACACGGTACTTGCGCCGCCCGGCGTCGCGTCGCGCTGCCCTGCGCGACCCCGCCTTGCCCTGTTCTGCCTCGTTCTGCTCTGCCTCGCCCCGCCCTGTTCTGTCTTGCCCTGCCCTGCCCTGCCTTGCCCTGCCGAAGGAGCGACACATGCCCGCCTCCATCCGCACCATCAGATCGCTGGCTCTGGCCCTGGTCCTACTCGCCCCGTTCGCCGCGTCCGCCTCGGCAGCCGCCGCGCCGGCGCGTCCCGCCGACCCCGCCGGCGACTGCGCGCTCGCGGGCGGTACCGGTTGGACCGACGAGGGCCACGACACCGACCAAAGCCTGTTTCAGCGACCGGTCGGCAAGATCCGGGTCGGCATGCTGTTCGTCGACTTCCCGGACGCCCCCGCCGTGGGCGAACCGTCCGAGTACCGCGACTTCCTCCAGCCGGCCGCCCGATGGTTGTCGGACGCCTCGTACGGGACGACCCGGCTCGACATCGAGCCGGTCGGCGGCTGGCTGCGGATGCCGCAGCCCTCGACCGACTACGGCTTCGACCGCGGCATCACCTTCGAACAGCACGAGCTCTACGTCCGCCAGGCCGTCGCGGCGGCCGGCCGGAAGGCGAACCTGGCCCGGTTCGACATGCTCTACATAGTGCCCACCAAGAGCGCCGCCGCGATCAAGTTCTCCCCCACGTACATCGCCGACCCCGCCACGGACGGGGTGATCGTCAACGGCAAGCGCCTGAAGTGGGCGGTCACCTTCGGCCAGGACATGTACCGCTGGGGCTTCAAGGTCGCCAACCACGAGACAGGGCACACGTTCGGGCTGCCCGACCTGTACGCGTTCTCCGGCGGCGACGTGCACCCCTATGTCGGCGGCTGGGATGTGATGGGCAACATCGCCGGCCGCTCCCCGCAGCAACTCGCTTGGGAGAGTTGGAAGATGCGGTGGATCAGCGACCGGCAGGTCGCCTGTCTGGCCGCGCCCGGCAGCCGGTCGGTGCGACTGAAGGCCGTCGAGGTCCCCGGTGGAACCAAGATGGCGGTCATCCGTACCGGCCCGACCACGGCCTATGTCGCCGAGTCCCGCCGGGCCACGGGACTGGACCCGAACCCCTGCTCTACCGGTGTACTGATCTACCGCGTCGACTCGGCCGTGCAGACCGGCGAGGGACCGGTGCGCGTGCAGGACGCCCGGCCCGCCACCGAACCTCCCACCGGCTGCGGCCCCCTCGACGACGCCGCCTACCGGCCCGGCGAAACCTTCGACGACCCGGCGACGGGCGTCCGCATCCGCGTCGACAGCGGCGACACCCTGACCGACACCATCTCGATCACGAAGCGCTCCTGAGGTTTCCCGCGCGGTGTCGGGCCGGGAGTCAGCGCGGGGCGCCGCGTTCCAGGTACAGGGTGTGCCCCAGCGGCGTCCCCGCGGTCAACGCGAGCCGGGTCCGGTCGAGCACCTCGCCGTCCAGCCGCCAATGCAGGTGGGCGGCGGAGGTCAGGGTCCAGTCGACGTGCCTGGACGGGTCCAGCGGCAGCACTTCGGACTCGTCGTCGAAGCCGGGGTGCGTACCCGCGTCGAAGACGTACACGAGCGTGTCCCACTCCTCGCCCGGCACCCAGTCGACGACCAGCAGGTCGCCGACGCGCGGGTCGAGCCCCAACTCCTCCCGCACCGCGCGCACACACGCCTCGGCCGGCGACTCCCCGGCCCGCAAGTACCCGCCGGGGACCTCCCAGCCGGGGCGGTCGACCGGTTCGACCAACAGGACGTCGCCGTTGCCCGCGAACAGCAACGCCTGCACGACCACACGCGGTGATCGGGGCGCGGCGTCGATCGCTTCGATGATCACATCGCCACCGTAACGACCGCCACGCCACGAACACCCGTACGCCGGGCCCGTGTCACCGAAACGGCCGCAACCCTACGACGTCCTAGGACAAGCCGCGGCCGAGTTCCGCGAGGCGGGTCATGGCGGGCAGCGCGTTGGCGATCGCCTGTCGCTCCTCGGTGGTCAGCCGGGCGATGAGCGGCGTCAGGTGGCGCATCCGGTCGTCGTGGCGTGATCGGCCGATCCGGCGGCCGGCCTCGGTGATGTGGACGAGGACGGCGCGTCCGTCGCTCGGGTCGGGGCGGCGCTCCACCAGTCCGTCGCGCTCCAGTCGGGTGACCAACTGGGTGAGGCCGGGCTGGCTGACCTGCTCGGTCTTGGTCAGGTCGGTCAGTCGCATCGGGCCACCACTGCTCGCGAGGGTGTCCAGCACCGACAGCGTCGTGAACGACAGCTTCTCCAGCACCGGGAGCCGGATGTAGAAGCGGTTGAAGTTCTCGATCGCCGTGGCGAAGGCGTCCGCGTCCAGGTCGTCGTTCGGGGTGTCGTCCACATCGGAAATGTATCGCACGCTTATTTAAGGTGACTATATTGCCTACTTATTTAAGTTGCTTATGATGTTGCCGTGGACGCCCCGCGAGCCGCTGTGCGTACGGGGCGCGCCACATCTCGTCGGCGCCAGGAGAGGCAACCATGACAGTGCGTATCGGCATCAACGGATTCGGGCGAATCGGCCGCAACGTCTTCCGCGCGGCGGCCGCGCGGGGCGCGGACGTGGAGATCGTCGCGCTCAACGACCTCGGCGACGTGGCGACCATGGCCCATCTGCTGGCCCACGACTCGATCCTGGGCCGCTTCCCCGGCGAGATCATCGCCGAGCCCGGCGCGATCCGGGTCGGCGACACCACCGTCACGGTCCTGGCCGAACGCGACCCCGCCGACCTGCCGTGGGGGGATCTGGGCGTGGACGTGGTCATCGAGTCCACCGGCGTCTTCACCCATGCCGCCAAGGCCCGCGCGCACGTCGACGGCGGCGCGAAGAAGGTCGTCATCGCCGCCCCGGCCGACGGGGAGGACGTCACGATCGTGCTCGGCGTGAACCAGGACGCCTACGACCCGGAGCGCCACACGATCGTCTCCAACGCCTCGTGCACCACCAACTGCCTCGGCGTACTGGCCAAGGTGCTGCACGACGCCGTCGGCATCGAATCCGGCATGATGACCACCGTCCACGCCTACACCCAGGACCAGAACCTCCAGGACGCCCCACACAAGGACCTGCGCCGCGCCCGCGCCGCGGCCCTCAACATCGTGCCCACCTCCAGCGGCGCCGCCGAGGCCATCGGCCTGGTCCTGCCCGAACTCCGGGGCCGCCTCGACGCCTTCGCCCTGCGGGTGCCCGTCCCCACCGGCTCGGTGACCGACCTGACCGTCACCACCGGCCGCCGCACCACCGTGCAGGAGGTCAAGGACGCCTACGCCCGGGCCGCCGCCGGTCCCTACCGCGGCCTGCTGTCCTACACCGAGGCACCCATCGTCAGCACGGACATCGTCAACAACCCGGCCTCGTGCGTCTTCGACGCCGAACTCACCCGCGTGGTCGGCCCACAGGTCAAGGTCGTCGGCTGGTACGACAACGAGTGGGGCTACGCCAACCGCCTCCTCGACCTGACCCTCCTGATCGGCGACACCCTCTAGGCGGGTCCGGAATGAGCTGACGGACGAGGCATGGGGGCGGATCGAGCCGTTGCCGCCGCGGCAGCGGATGGGCAGGTCGTGCCGGGACCGGCGGCAGGTGGTCGACGCGATCTCGGTCGCGGGGACTGGATCGACCAGTGGAACGGGCGGATGGGGCTCGGTCGGCTCAGCGGCGGTGTACGGCGATCAGGAGAGTGGTCCAGGCCGTCAGGGCCAGGCCGGCGCAGATGGCGGCGGCGGCGATCCAGAGGGCGCGGGCGTCGGCCGCGTCGGTGTCGGCGGCCACCGCGAACAGGGTGCCGGCCACGATGAAGACCGGGAGTGCGATCCCGGACCGGACCAGGAGCCCGCCGAGCGCGCTCCGCGCGGTGTGCGGCTCGCCGTCGGGGCGTTGCCTCGGCGGGGGTCGGGCTGCTGAGACGTTCATGCCCGGCTCCTACCCGGGACTCCTTCGAACACGCTCCGGACGCCGTTCGAGGGGACCTCCGCGCGGCGCCCCGCCCCGACCCGGTCGCCGCCGCAGGGCCCGCCATGTGGACGCATGGTCACCGTGCGCCCCTGCACCCCGTACGCCCTGGGCGGCGGCCCCCACGAAGCCGGCCCTCGCCGAGGCCGGGCCGTCGCCACCCACCCGGCCGACCCCGGATGCGGCCGTTCCCACCCCCGCATACGGTCGGTTGATGACTGTGAACGCGGGGCTTCCGGGGCGTCTGGGCTCGGTGCGCATGGCCGGGGAGTTGCCCGCGCGCGACGATCTGCCCGTCATCTTCGACGAGCTCGACTACCAGATGGCCGCCCAGCTCTACCTCTGGTCGCTGCCCCTGGTGTCCTACGCGCATTGGCAGCATGTACACGCCGAGACGTTCGGGGCCGGGCCCTACGACCTCGTGCACTACCTCTCCTATCGGGATCGGCTCGGCCTGATCACGGCCAACGCGACCACCCCGTACGTACTCAACTTCATCGACCTGAGCGTCACCGGCCCGCTCGTGATCGAGCTGCCCGCCGGTCCGACCGCCGGCGGGGTCTCGGACTTCTGGCAGCGTGACATCGGTGTCATCGGCGAGATGGGTCCCGACCAGGGCCGGGGCGGGCGCTACCTGATCGTGCCGCCCGGTGGGCAACCGCCCGAGAACACCGATGGACACCGCGTCCTCACCTCCTCCGGAATGAACATCATGTTCGGGTTCCGCACCCTGGACCCGGATCAGGAGCGCTCCCAAGCCCTCGTCGACGCCGTCCGCATCCACCCGTTCGGCAAGCGCGACACCACCCCGCCGACCCGGATCGTCTCCCCCGCCGGCCACCCGTGGTCCGGCACGCAGCCGCGCGGGTTGCAGTACTGGGAGCGCCTCCACAACATCTACCAGCGCGAGATCGTCGACGAGCGCGACCGCTTCTTCCTCGCGATGCTGCGCCAACTCGGGATCGCCAAGGACGCCCCGTTCGCCCCCGACGAACGGCTCTCCCGGATCCTGAGCCACGGCGCGGCCGCCGGTGAACTGATGGCGCAGGCGAACTCGTTCGCCAAGCGGTTCGAGGGCTCCCGGTGGTGGCCCGACCGGCAGTGGGACCTGGTTTCGATGCTGGACCGGTCGGACCAGCGCGGCCCGTACTACGACCAACTCCTCGAACGCGCCGCCTGGTTCTACGAGGCGGTGAGCTTCTCCGCCGCGATGAAGAGCCGAACCCCGGGGCTCGGCCAGGCGTACCTGGCCTCGTATACGGACGCGAACGGCGACTGGCTCGCCGGCGACCGCGCGTACACGCTGCACGTGCCCGCCGACCCGCCGGCGAAGCTGTTCTGGTCCGCGACGGTGTACGACGTCGCGAGCCGCTGCCTGATCGACAACCCGCAGGGCTGCGGCGCCCGGGGTTCCCGCGACCCGGACCTGCGCTACAACGACGACGGTTCGGTCGACCTGTACTTCGGCCCGGACGCGCCGGCGAGCGGGGAGTCCAACTGGGTACAGACCCTCGCCGGGTACCACTGGTTCGCCTATTTCCGGTTCTACGGCCCCTTGGAGTCGTACTTCGACCGCAGTTGGAAACTCGGCGACATCGAACCGGCCCGACCGGCCTGACGAACCCGACCGACTCGACCGACTCGACCGACTCCGACCTTCACCCACCCCTCAGGACCGGGCGGAATCCCCTCGACGAGCGGCACAGATAGTCGCGGGCCGACCCGCTGTCGACGAGGGCGGCGGATTGACCGGATCGAGGGCATGGTCCTGTTCGCGAAACTCGCCAACGATCCCGAGGTACTGCGCGAACTGTGGCCACACACACCCGCATGCCGATCGGCGCGGCCGCCGCTTGACCGCCTAAAGGCCCGCCTTGGCCACGATGAATTCCATCGCCGCGACCGGCAGGGCCGCACGACCGGCCAAGCGCGCGACGACTTCCGGGTCCGGATCGGCCAGGAGTTCGAGTACGCGCGCGTCCGGGAGCCGGGACGTCGCGGCGGCGCAGGCCCGTACGACGGGCTCGGGGTCGTGGCTCAGCAGCTCGACCAGGGCGGGCGGGCTCTGCCGGCTCATGGCCGCGAGGCTCCGCAGATACCGCACGCGCGACCCGGCGAAGCGGCGCAGGACCTCCTGCGGGAAGCGCCGATGGTGGACCTGCGGCCCGGAAGGTCCCTTCCGCAGCGGCGGAACCCGGCCGACCAGAGCCCCGGTCGGCGCGTCCGGGTGATGCGTGGCCAGGATCCGACGGACGTGGAAGTCCTCGTCGACCGCGAGCCGCGCCACCGCGTCCGCGGGCAACGCGGGGCTGTGCGCGATGCCGCGTCGGAAGGCGGGGTGTGGGCTGTCGAGGTACCGCACGAGCAGGTCGACGTCGTCGAGCCGGTCCAGGAGCCAGTCCACCATGAACAGGGCTTCCGGCGCCCACGGCCGGATCGCGGCGGACTCCTCGGGCCGGACGTCGGGCCGCGTCGCCACTGCCATGCGCACCCGGTCCTCGGCGTCCTCGGCGAGGGCGGCCCGCCGGCCGACGGGCAGGGTCGGGTTGGCCGCGACGGCGGCCCGAATGCGGGGATCCGCGTGTGTGGCGAATTCCTCGACCTCGTCGGGGTCCAGCGGCGTCACGGCCACGAACCTCGGGGCACTCCGCGGGTCGGCGAGCAGCGCACGGCGCACCTCGGCGGACGGGCGATGGCCCGGCACGTGCAGCGCGAGATCGCGCCGCATGTCGTCGTCCCCGTCCGCGAGCAACCGGGCCCGCGCGGCCTCCGGGAGTGTCCCCCACCGGTACAGCAGGCCCATGCGGACCCGACGGTCGCGGTCGCCGGCCAGCTCCGTCGTGAGGTCGTCCGGGAGCGACTCGACCCCCGCGAGGGTTGCGCGCACGGCCGGATCGGGGTCCGCCGCCAGGCGCACGTATACGGCGCGAGGCAGCTCGGGAGGCACCTCGATCGTGCCGTGCCGAACGGCGACGCATTCGCTCCGCAACGTCGGATCCGGATCGGTGTGCAGGGCCACGCGTACCTCGACGCCCCAGGAGGGGTTGTCCAGAAGAGCTTCCCGAACCTCGCGATCGGCGTGCCCAAGCAGCCGACGCATTAGCCTTTCGGGCAGATCGGGTCGCTTGCCCAGGAACAACAGAGCGAGCCCGTCCCGACTCTCGGCCAACCGCCACAACAACACGTCCGGCGTGCCCGGATTACCCGCGAGCATCGCGGCCACCCGCCCCCACACGGCATCGGTGTGCTCGGCAAACCGCCAGTTCGTATCGGAACGCATCGCGCCCCGACGATACCGAACCACACCGAACCCGACCGCCGCTCGAAAGCAAACCCACCGGCGCTTGAGGACAAAGCTTCTCAGCCCGTCCGGCGCTTGAGGACAAAGCTTCTCAGCCCGTCCGGCGCTTGAGGACGCCCCGGTTCCCTACCGAGACTCGCGCGAATAGCGCAAGAGCACCGTGCGCCCGTCGAACGTCCGCGAGTCCACGAGCCGCAGGCCGATCCGCGTATCGCTGTCCACGAAGACGGATTTGCCGCCCCCGAGCAGAACCGGATGCACGACGATCAGGTACTCGTCGATCAGCCCGAGCCCCGTGAGCGTGTTCGCGAGCTCCGAGCCGCCGTTGAGCAGGATGTCCTTGCCCGGTTCGTTCTTGAGGGCGGTGACGTCCTCGACGAGGTTCTTGCCGATCACGCGGGTGTTCCAGTCAGCCTTCTCCAGCGTCGTGGAGACGACCACCTTCGAGGTCTCCCGCCAGATCGGCGCGAAGCGCAGGTCGTGCGGGTCGGTGGAGATCGACTCGGCGTTCGGCCAGTAGCCGGACATCATCTCCCACACGACGCGGCCGTACATGAAGACGTCGACACCCGCGTTCAGCTCCTGCCCGTAGTCGGACAGCTCCGGCCCCATCACCGGCCAGTCGAACTCGCCGTTCGGGCCCTCGATGTGGCCGTCGAGCGACTGGTGGACCATGTAGAGGATCTTGCGCATGTCGGGCTCCCGCTCTCGGTGGTGCGTGTGTCGATGTCGCCTTTCGCGAAAAGGTCGAAGCCGGCTCGCGGTTCTCGACATCGCGGCGAGGAATCTTCGAGAAAGTTTTCGGCCGCTTCCGGGGCGGGTTCAGCCCTGAGCCCCGGTCGGCCCGTCGGCCGGTCGCACCTCGCGCGCCGCACGCGTCTCGAGGTAGCGCCGCTCCGGCAGGCTCGTGGTGCGCCGCGCCGCGGTGCGGTACGCCTCCCGGGCCGCGTCGTGGTCGCCGGCCAGGTCGAGCAGGTGGCCGCGGACGGCCCAGACGCGGTGGTGGTCGGCCATCCGTTCGTCGTCGGCCAGGGTGTCCAGCAGGTCCAGGCCGGCTTGCGGGCCGTGCACCATCGCCGCCGCCACGCTCTGGTTCAGCGTGACCATCGGCCCCGGGGACACGTGCGCGAGCAGCCGGTAGAGCGCGAGGATCTGCGGCCAGTCGGTGTCGTCGGCCGCCGCCGCCTCGGCGTGCACGGCGGCGATCGCCGCCTGGAGCTGGTACGGGCCCGGCGGCCCCCACGTCAGGGCGTCGGTGACCAGCGCGGTCCCCTCGTCGATGGCCGCCGCGTCCCAGCGCGTCCGGTCCTGCTCGGCGAGCGGGACCAGTCCGCCGTCGGCGCCGGTGCGCGCGGCGCGGCGGGCGTCGGTGAGCAGCATCAGCGCGAGCAGCCCGGCCACTTCGCCGTCGTCGGGCAGCAGTCGGTGTACCGCGCGGGTGAGCCGGATCGCCTCGGCGGTCAGGTCGGTGCGGTGCAGTTCCGGGCCCGAACTCGCGGTGTAGCCCTCGTTGAAGATCAGGTACAGCACATGCAGCACCGCCTGCAGGCGCTCGGCCTGCTCGGGCCCGGCCGGCCTGCCGAATCGCCCACCGGCGGCCTTGATCCGCTGCTTGGCGCGGCTGATCCGCTGCGCCATCGTGGCCTCGGGCACCAGGAACGCGCCGGCGATCTGAGCCGTCGTCAGGCCGCCGACCGCGCGCAGGGTCAGCGCGACCTGCGAGGCCGCCGACAGCGCCGGGTGGCAGCACAGGAAGAGCAGGGTCAGCGCGTCGTCGTGGTCCGCGGCCCGCTCGTCGTCGGGCGCGGGCGCGATGTGCTCGTCGACCGGCGCCTGTACGGCCAACCGCGCCTCACGGTTGCGGCGGGCGCGTTCGCTGCGCCAGTGGTCGATCAGCCGCCGGTCGGCGACGGTGAGCAGCCAGGCCCACGGGTTGTCCGGGATCCCCTCCTTCGGCCATTGCACGGTGGCCGCGAGCAGCGCCTCCTGTACCGCGTCCTCGCACGCGTCGAACTGGCCGTGGCGTCGGACGAGCACGCCGAGGACCTGCGGCGTCAGCTCCCGCAACAGGCCCTCGACGGGCGCGTCCACGCTCACGTCTGCGTCCCGGACTCGCTCATGACGGGGCGGACCTCCATGGCCCAGTACCTGGCGTCGGGCCAACGCGCGGCGATCTCGGTGGCACGTTCCGTGCTCTCGCATTCGACGAGGAGATAGCCCGCGAAGTGCTCCTTGGCCTCCATGAAGGGGCCGTCCGTGACCGCCGGTAGGCCGTCGCGGACCCGGACCGTCCGGGTCTGCGAGGGGTCGGCGAGCGCCTCGCCGCCGAGCAGTTCGCCGGACGCGGTGAGCTCGGCCATCAGGCCGTCGACCTCGCCGAACAACTCGGTGCGCTCGGCCTCGGACAGGTCCTCCACAAAGCCGGGGCGGTTGTAGATCAGCAGCATGAACTTCACGACGTGACTCCTGATATTTCGCTGAATTTCACTGTATGTCGCGGTGTATCGCGGTGCATCGCAGTGTGCTGCGGTGTGCTGCGGTGTGCCGAGCGCTGTTCGGGCGGACGGAATTCGGCACGAATATACGGACGCCGCCATCCGGCGCCGCGCGGTTCGTGCCGCCGCCCCGAACGGCTGTCACGACGCGCGGCACTCCCGTACCCGGTCCAGACTGAAAAGCACGCATCCGCCGGCGCCTCGCGCCGGCATTCGGCTGTACGGAGGGACGCTATGACCCGCCCGAGTGTCGTGGTGATCGGCGGCGGGTTCGCCGGCGTGGAATGCCTGCACAGCCTGGAACGCGCGCTCACGGCCGCCGAGGCCGACCTGATCCTGATCACGCCCACCAACTACCAGCTCTACCTGCCGCTGCTGCCGCACGTTGCCGCCGGCGTGCTGACCCCGCAGTCCGTCGCGGTGTCGCTGCGTCGTCGGCTGCGCCGCACCCGGATCCTCCCCGGCTTCGTGATCGGCATGGACGCCCCGGCCAAGACCGTCGTGGTGCGCACGTCGGTCGGCGACGAGGTGAACGTGCGGTACGACTACGCGGTCCTCGCCGCGGGCAGCACCACCCGAACCTTCGACATCCCGGGCCTGACCCGGCACGCGCTCGGCATGAAGACCCTCGCCCAGGCGGCCTACCTGCGGGATCACGTCATCGCCCAGCTCGACCTGGCCGCCGCCGCTGAAGCCGTACCGCCACAAGGACCTGGGCCTGGTGGTGGACCTGGGCGGCCGCGACGCGGTGTCCAGGCCATTGGGCGTGGAGTTGTCGGGGGTGCCGGCGCAGGTGGTGGCCCGCGGTTACCACGTCATGGCGCTGCCGACCTTCACCGCGCGCACCCGCGTGCTGGTCAACTGGGCGCTGAACGCCGCGGCCGGCGACGACTTCGTCCGCACCGGCTTCCAGCAGGGGCGGCCCGCGAGCCTCCAGGACTTCGAACACACGGACGTGTACCTGCGGCCCGGCACGGAATCGGCGTGACGCGTCCGCGCGACCCGACCGTTTCGGCCGCGCGGAGCTGTGGCATCGTGAGGCGGATGTCCTTCGACCACAACGACCACTACCACCGCCTGTTGCTGCGTCAGGTGCCGCGCGGCGCGCGTACCGCGCTGGACGTCGGATGCGGGACCGGTCGATTCGCCCGGCGGCTGGCGAGTGGGGGCGGAACGGGCCCGGGTCTCCTGGTCGACGCGATCGACCCCTCCGAGGAAGCCGTCGCGGCGGCGCGCGCCGGGTCGCTCGGCGACGACGCGGCGCCGCGGTTCCGCCAGGCGGACGTCACCCAGGTCGAACTGCCGCCGGGACACTACGACTTCGTGTCATGCCTCGCGAGCCTGCACCACATGCCGTTCGACACCGTGACGTCCCTGCGCGACGCGCTCGCCCCGGGCGGCGTCCTGGTCGTCCTGGGCTGCGCTCCCGAACGGACGTGGGTGGACTGGGCATGGAGCCTGGCCGCGGTCCCGACCAACGCGATCGCACGACTCGCGGTAGCAGCCGGAGAAACCGCACGCGGCACCCGAACCGCCCACCACACGGCCGTCAAAGCACCGGTGGCACCACCGACCATGCCCCTGAACGACATCCGCCACCAGGCAACCACACTCCTACCCGGCAGCACCGTACGCAGACTCCTCTTCTGGCGCTACCTGCTGGTCTACCGCAACCCCCACTCGCCAAGCCCATCCGCGACATGAAACCAAAACCACTCCAGCCCGTCCGGCATTTGAGGCCAGGCTTTTCAAGCCCGTCCGGCGTTTGAGGACAAGCCTCCCAACAGCGCCCGCAGCGTGAGAACAAAGCCGCCCCAGCCCGTCCGGCGCTTGAGGACAAGCCTTCCAACCCCACCCGCAGCGTGAAACCAAAACCACCCCAGCCCGTCCGGCGCTTGAGGACAAGCTTTTCAAGCCCGTCCGGCGTTTGAGGACGCCAGGCCGCAGGCCGGCCCACACCCGCGCGACGTCACGCCCCCGTAAGCGTGACGGTGAGTTCGGGGAGGTAGCCCTTGGCCTGCCCCGCATCGGTGGGGTGGTACGACTCGTCGAACGGCAGCGCCAGCCCATGCAGCCAGGCGTCCGATGCACACACGCCGTGGCCCGCGAAGCGAGTGCGGACGTCGGTGAAGTCCGCGCCGGCGGCGCCGGCTCGACCGGCGGTGGTGGCCGCGAGGGTGTCCGCGGCGCGGTCGAGGACAACGCGCTTGGCCTCGCTCAGCCCGAACAGGCAGCTGCCGAGTTCGAACAGGCGTGGGTAGCCGAGCACGACCAGCCGGGCGTTCGGCGCGCGGTCGCGGATCTGCGCGTACGTCGTGTCCAGGTCCGCGGGGAGCCGTTCGCGCGTGTACGCCTCGGACTCGCCGACCGCGTCGGCGCACTGCCGGTCGGAGCCGAACACGCAGGTCGCGATCGTCGTGGCGAAGCCGACGTCGTTGCCCCCGACGCTGATCGTCACCAGCGACGTGGCCGAGGTCAGCGCCGAGAGCTGACCCGCCCGGACATCGGCGCTGGTGGCCCCGGAGCACGCCACGAACGCGAACTCGTCCGCGGGGTGCGCCTTGTTCCACAGCGCGGGATAGGCGCTGGCGCTGCGCTTGCAGTCGCCGCTGCCCGCGAGGTAGTCGCCGGCGCCGACGCCCGAGCTGTACGAGTCGCCGAGCGCCACGTAGCGCGAGCCCGGCTCGGCCCGCGCGGACGGGGCGGCGAGGCCGACGAGCGCGAGCACGACGGTGACGGCGACGGATGCGGCGGCACGGCACGGCGACTGCACGGGTGGATCTCCTCCGGAGCGTCGGAACCTGCGTTGTCGCAGGTGTATCGGCCGCGCCGGCGGGTCGCTTGACCCCGGTCACTCGTCGGAGGACGACCCCGTCGGTCAGGCGTGCGCCGGGGTCGGCTCGTGGGTGCGGAAGGTCTGCCGGTAGGCCATCGGCGGCACGCCGATCGTGGCGACCAGGTGTTGGCGCAGCGAGGCGCCGGTGCCGAAGCCGGCCTGGTCGGCGATCCGGTCCACGCTGAGGTCGGTGGTCTCCAGGAGGCGGCGCGCGTGTTCGACGCGTTGGCGGGTCAGCCATTGGCCCGGGGTCAGGCCCACTTCGTCGCGGAAGCGCCGGGTGAAGGTGCGGACGCTCATCCGCGCGTGGTCGGCGAGTTCGGCCAACGAGAGCGGGCGGTGCAGGTGTTCGAGCGCCCACACGCGGGTCGCCGAGGTGGTGGCCGAGGACGGTTCGGGTACCGGGCGTTCGATGAACTGGGCCTGCCCGCCCTCGCGCCACGGCGGTACGACGCAGCGCCGCGCCACGCCGTTGGCGACCTCGCTGCCGTGGTCGCGGCGCAGCAGGTGCATGCACAGGTCGATGCCGGCGGCGACGCCCGCGGCGGTGAGGATGTCGCCGTCGTCGACGAACAGCACGTCCGGGTCGAGCTTGACCTTGGGGAAGCGTCGCTGGAACGCGTCGGCGTCGTTCCAGTGCGTGGTCGCGGGGCGCCCGTCCAGCAGGCCCGCAGCGGCCAGGACGTACGACGCGGTGCAGATCGTCACGATGCGCGTGCCCGGCCGGAGCCCGGCCAGGGCCCGGGCGAGCGGTTCGGGGAGCCAGTCGCGCTCGCCGTCGGACCCCGGGTCGCAGGTGAACGGCGGGATGACCAGGGTGTCGGCGGTCGCGAGCACGTCGGCGCCGTGGTCGACGACGATCGTGAAGTCGGCGCTGGTGCGGATCGGGCCGCCGTCGAGGCTGCACGTGAGCACCTCGTAGAGCGGCTCGTCGTCGGGCCCGGTCGCGGTGCCGAAGATGCGGACCGGGATGCCGAGTTCGAACGGGTAGACGTTTTCGAGGGCCAGGACCACGACGCGATGCATGGCCGGATCCTTTCACATGTTGGCCACCAGGCCACTCGATGGGGTCGGAGCGCGACGGCATCGTTGCTCGCACGCCGCAGGAACGAGAACAAGGGAACGTGATGACAATGCGCGCCATCGGTCAGAACACGCTGGGTGGGCCCGAGGTGTTGGAACTGGTCGAGGTCGACCGCCCGGAACCGGCACCCTCGGAGGTGCTGGTGCGCGTGCACGCGGCCGGGGTCAACCCGACCGACTTCTGGCACCGCTCGACCGGGGGGCTGCTGGGCGGGGTGCCCGTCCGGCTCGGCTGGGACGTGTCGGGTGTGGTCGAGGCGGTCGGGCTCGGGGTGACCATGTTCCGGCCGGGTGACGAGGTGTTCGGGATGCCGCGGCTGCCGCAGCCGGCGGGCGCGTACGCCGAGTTCCTCACCTCGCCGGCGCGCCATCTGGCCCGCAAGCCGGCCGGGCTGTCGCACGTGGAGGCGGCGGCGCTGCCGCTGGCCGGGCTCACCGCGTGGCAGTCGCTGGTGGACACGGCGGACGTGCGGCCGGGGCAGCGGGTCCTGGTACACGCCGCGGCGGGCGGGGTCGGGCACCTGGCGGTGCAGATCGCGAAGGCGCGGGGCGCGTACGTGATCGGGACCGCCCGCGCGGCCAAGCACGACTTCGTGCGCGGGCTCGGCGCGGACGAGGTCGTCGACTACACGACGGTCGACTTCGCGGAGGTGGTCCGGGACGTGGACATCGTGATCGACACGATCGGCGGCGAGTACGGGCCGCGGTCGCTGCGGACGCTGCGTCCGGGCGGGCACGTGGTCTCGCTGGCCTCGCCGGCGGAGACGGCGCTGGTCCCGGTGGCCGAGAAGCTGGGCTTCCGGGCCGGGTTCACGATCGTCGAGCCGGATCAAGGTGGGCTGAAGGCGATCGCGGAGCTGGTCGAGGCGGGGCAGTTGCGGGCGGCGGTCGAGACGGTGCTGCCGCTGGCGCAGGCGGCCAAGGCGCACGAGATCGGTGGCACCGGGCGTACCGCCGGGAAGATCGTGCTGACCGTCGTCGACTGACGGCGCGGACCGTGCGATGGCCGGGCGGAGGTGTGCGGCGGGGCCCACGGCGAATGGCCGCAGGGTTCAACGGTCGGCTGCGGCAGGTGTGGGGGATCTGCGTTCGGCCAGTCCCCGCACCCCGGTGACGGCGACCACGATCAGCACGACCAGGGTGAACCCGCCCTCGCGGGGACCGGCGCCTCGATCCTCGGTCTGGGCCCACCAAGCGGCGGTAAATGCCAGCCACAACAGGCCTGTCAGGACTGAGGGGTTGTGCCGACGGCGGACGAACCCCGCGAGCGCGAACGGCACGAGCCCGAGGAACGGCAGCGTGTGGATCCAGGCCGGCGCCCCCAGGGCGGCGTAGTTGAGCGCGACGACGTATGCCCAACTGATCGTGACGCTCAGCCGCGCCGACCACAGCAGCGCCGGCAGCGAGAGGACCAGCGCGACTTCGGCGGCGGGGATCAGAATGACAGGGACCGGCCGCTCGAACCGGTTGACCGAGATCGTGGAGATCAGCAGAAGCACCCATCCCACGACGGCGACCGCCCCCGTCTCCGTGGGGCGGTAGCGAATCGCCCACGGGGAAAAGGGCCGCACGCTCTCAGCGGCAGGATTCCCGGATGGCGGAGCGACGGCCGTGTCGCCCGGGTACGGACCGACCCCATGGCCGGGGCCATACCAGGCTGTGGGTGGACGCCCCGTCGGCGAAACCGGCAATGGACCCGGCGGCGCGATCGTCGCCGTGGCTGCGGCCTGATCGTTCGGCTGCCAAACCGGGGCCGGTGACCGCGGTGTGGCCGTGACGGTCGGCTGTCTGTGCAGGGCGGGCGCCGTGGTGTCGGTGCTCAGGGCGCGTTGTGCCGTTTCCAGCGCCGACCGGAATGCCGCCGCGTCGGCGTACCGCTGTTCCGGCGATTTGGCGAGTGCGGACAGCGTGAGTACGTCGATGTGGTCCGGGATGTCCGTCCGCAGCGCCGACGGCGGGGGCGGTGTTTTGGTCAGGTGCTGGTGCATCACCGCGAACGGCGAGTCCCCGGTGAACGGCGGCCTTCCGGTGAGCAGTTCGTACAGCAGGCAGCCGAGCGAGTAGACGTCGGTGCGCGCGTCGACCGCGTCGCCGTCGATCTGTTCCGGCGACAGGTACGCCGGTGTGCCGACCATGAGCCCGGTCGCGGTCAGCCGGGTGGTGGTCTCGGCGAGCGCTTTGGCGATGCCGAAGTCGAGCACCTTGACCGCGCCGGATTCGGTGACCATGACGTTCGACGGCTTGATGTCGCGATGGACCACGCCCAGGCCGTGGCTGTGCACCAGGGCGTCGGCGACGTCGCGGGCTATCGCGACCGCCCGGGCGACCGGCAGCGGGCCGGTGCGCAGGGCATCGGTCAGCGTCCGGCCGTCGATGTACTCCATGACCAGGAACGGAACGGCCTCGGCACCGTCCTCGCCCAGGTCCTCGCCGACATCGTGCAGCGTCGCCACGCCGTGGTGGGACAGGGCGGCACTGGTGCGTGCCTCGCGGCGGAACCGTTGGCGGAACTCCTCGTGGCGGGTGAGTTCGGCCGGCAGCACCTTCACGGCCACGGTACGGCCGAGCTCACGGTCGACGCCTTTCCACACCTCCCCCATGCCGCCCCTGCCCACCAACTGCACCAGTTCGTACCGCCCCGCCAGAACCCGCATACCCGAGTGCCCCCGCTGCTCGACCGCTGTTGCCGCAGACACCGTATCCGGCCGGGCAGCACGCCTTCGGGGAACCGAACGTGCCGGTCGTGCTCGACGCCGGCCGCGACGTCCCCCGCATCGCACTCCTCCTCGCCCACCCGCCCGTCCCGCCCCACTCCCACCCCGGACTCGATCACCAGACTTGACGATCCGTCCAGGCGCCGTTCGCCGCGACGTCGCCCGGCGCCACTACACACGAGTCCATGACCTCAGTGGACAGAAGGACCATCCTGCGCACCGGCTCCGCCGTCGGCGCCGGCCTGGCGATAGCCCCGGTCGTCGGCGCGACCTCGGCGTCGGCCGCGCCCGCGTACATCGCCTCCGGTCGGCCGAACCTGAGCCACGGCGTGCAAAGCGGCGACGCGACCGCGGACTCGGCCATCGTGTGGGGCCGCGCCGACCGGCCCGGCCGGCTGATCGTCGAGTACGGCACCCGCCCCGACCTGCGCGGCGCCCACCGCGTACGCGGCCCGTGGTTGACCCCGGACGGCGACCTCACCGGCCGGGTGCGGCTGCGCGACCTGCCCTCGGGCAAGCGCGTCCACTACCGGGTCCGGATCGAGGGCGAGCGCGGCGCCGCGGGCGAGGCGGTCACGGGCTCGCTGGTCACCGCGCCGAGCGAGCACAGCCGCGCCGACGTACGGTTCCTGTGGTCCGGCGACACGGTCGGCCAGGGCTGGGGCAGCAACCCCGACATCGGCGGCATGACGATCTTCGAGCAGATGCGCCGGCTGCGCCCGGACTTCTTCCTCAACAGCGGCGACACCGTGTACTCGGACGGCCCGCTCGTCGCCGGCGTGCCGCTGCCCGACGGCCGGATCTGGCACAACGTCACCACGCCGGAGAAGTCCAAGGTCGCCGAGACGCTGACCGAGTACCGCGGCCAGTTCGCGTACAACCTCCTCGACCCCAACTACCGCGCGTTCGCGGCCGAGGTCGCGCAGCTCAACCAGTGGGACGACCACGAGGTCACCAACAACTGGTACCCGGGCGAGATCCTCGAGGACGCGCGCTACACCGAGAAGCGGGTCGACGTGCTCGCCGCGCGCGCCAAGCAGGCGTTCCGCGAGTGGGTACCGATCGGCGACGACCGGATGTACCGCAAGGTGTCGTACGGCCGGCATCTGGACGTGTTCGTGCTCGACATGCGCACGTACAAGGACGCCAACGACGACAACCGCTACGCCGACCCCAAGCGCGGCCTGCTCGGCGAGCGGCAGCGCCGGTGGCTGATCGAGGGCCTCTCGCAGAGCCGGGCCACCTGGAAGGTGATCGCCAACGACCTCCCACTGGGCCTGGTCGTCCCCGACGGCCCCGCCGCGCAGGAGGGCATCGGGCAGGGCGATCCGGGCGCGCCGCTGGGCCGCGAACTGGAGTTCGCGCAGATCCTGCGCACGGCGCAGCGGCGCGGGGTCCGCAACATCGTGTTCCTCACCGCCGACGTGCACTACACCGCGGCGCACCACTACGACCCGGACCGGGCCGCCTTCAAGGACTTCGACCCCTTCTGGGAGTTCGTCTCCGGTCCGCTCAACGCGGGCGGGTTCGGTCCCAACGCGCTGGACGGCACGTTCGGCCCGAAGGCCGAGTTCGTGCACGCCCCGCCGCGCGCGAACACTTCGCCCCTGGAAGGCTTCCAGCACTTCGGCGAGGTGGAGATCGACGGCCCCTCCGGCGCCTTCACCGTCAACCTCCGCGACGGGGCCTCCGCCGTCCTGTGGAGCAAGACCCTCCACCCCGTGCGCTGAAACCCGGAACCCGGACCCCGGAAGCACCACCACCAACGCCGCCGCCCCCTCCTCGCCGCGCAGACCCACCGGCGAGGAGGGGGCTCAGCGACGTTGCACAGCCATGCCGCCGAGCCGCTCCCGAGGCGGAGGTCAGTTGTTCAGCAGCCGCCATCCGGCCAGGCCCACCCGGCCCGCGCCGCACCGGCGGGCTCGGTGAGTTCGATCCCCAGGGTCCGCCCGATCTGTTCGAGCTCATTCCCCGAGCCGACCTGTTGCGACCGGTTCGCGGCAGGCCGGCACCGGCCGTCGGGTCGACGCGGTCGCCCCGCTCCGGGCACGTGGGTGTTCCCGGGCACGGGTCGCATGCGGAATACTCCGCCGCACGCGGACCGATCGCCCCGACCGGGACGGCGTTGCGAGCGGACGTCGCAGGGTCGCGCGGGGATGGGGTGCCGCACTGCGACGGGAGGGCGGGCATGGCCGGGAACGCGCGGTTCGGCGGTTCGGGACGGGCGATCGGGCGCGCGGCCGTCCGGTACGGCGCGCACATCGCGCTGGAACGGGTACGCCGACGACCCGCGACCCGGAGGGAGGACATCCCGGTCCGGGCTTCGGAGGTGACCGCGGCGTGGCTCAACGCGGTGTTGTGTGTGGGGGCTTCGACTTCGGGAGGTCCGACTTCGGGGACTTCGACCTTAGGCAATTCGTTGTCGGGAACCCCGGCTGCGAGGGCCTCGGATGCGCGGTCCCTGGGTGCGGCGGTCGAGTCGTTCGCCGTCGAGGACGTCAGCAGTGGAACCTCCAGCCGCTGGCGGGTCGCGGTGACCTACAACGCCGCCGGCACCGAAGCCGGGTTGCCGGTACAGCTGTTCGCGAAGACCACGTGCAGCGCGAGCCAACGCCTGCTGTTGGGCCTGGTGGATCTGCTGCGCGGCGAACCGGGGTTCTACCGCTCGCTACGCCCCGCCCTCGACATCGAGGCCCCGATCGGGTACCACGGCGCGGCCGATCTCGCGTCGGGGCGCTCGATCGTGCTCGTCGAGGACGTCGTGGCAACCAAGGGCGCGACCTTCCGGGCACCACGAACTCCCTTGACCCGCCCGGAGATCGAGGACCTTCTCACCGGTATGGCGCAGTGGCACGGGCGCTACTGGGAGCACCCGGATCTGGCGCGGCACGACTGGCTGCGCCCACCGAGCGGGTTCGTCGTCGCCCTGGATCGTTTCGCGGGCATGCGCAAGCGCGGTCAGGTCGGCGTCGAGCGGGCCCGGGCGGTCATCCCCGACAAGGTCGTGGCGCTGCACGGGCGCCTGTACGAGGCCCTGTGGCGATCCATGGCCGCCGCCGATCGCGGGCCCGCGACGCTGCTGCACGGCGATCCGCACATCGGCAACGTGTACACGACCGCCGCCGGCCGGATGGGATTCTGCGACTGGCAGGTCGTCTCGCGAGGGAACTGGGCGCACGACGTCTCGTACCTCGTCGTCTCGACGCTGGCCGTCGCGGATCGCCGCGCCTGGGAGCGGGACCTGCTCGCGCTCTACCTCGACCGCCTGGCCGAAACCGGCGCCAAGGCACCGGACTTCGACGCGGCCTGGCTCGCCTACCGACGACAGCTGGTCTATCCGTATCTCACGTGGCTGCTGGTCATCGGCCGCAGCGCCGTCCAGCCGAGGTTCCAGGCCGACGACGTGAGCCTGGGCGTCATCGAGCGGACCGCGCACGCCGTGGCGGACCTGGACCCGCTCGCCGCCGTCGAGGAGTGAGACCGTCCGCTCCCGCTTCGGCGCGACGGCAAAACGTCCATCAATACACGGAAAACCGCGACAAAGATCGTTCGCCGCTTGGGTTATGCTCCGCGTCCGGACGGCCGGGGCGCCCGGATTACAGGTGTTCGGGGGAGGTTGTCCGTCGCCCGCGCGGCCATCCGGCCACCGCGTGCGGGTCGGTGCGACCGGCCCGATCGACCGCCCTTCGGGGTCGGCCCACAGATCGAAGCGAGGCACAGGCATGGACACTGCAGGCGAGAATCCCAATTCCATGGTCTCCGGCGGCCGTTCGCGCCGCTTCGACTCCACCGCGACACGTGTCGCATCCCGCGGCGGCCGTCGGCGCGTCTCCCGGGCCGTCGTCCCCGCGGTCGCCGCGTGCCTGGTGCTGGGCGCGTGCGGAGGCGGTGACGACGACAAGTCCGCCAAGGACACCGACACCTCCGCCGTCACGCCCAAGAGCGGCGGCACCGTGACCGTGGCGATGGCGAGCGACATGCGCTCGATGGACCCGTTCGGCGCGCTCAGCAACTCGTACACCGACAACACCCGGCTCAACGCGGTCTACGACTCGCTGTTCTGGCACGAGGCCAAGACCGGCAAGGTGATGCCGCAGATCGGCGAGAGCCTGGTCCCCGACCCCGGGAACGCGTCCTGGACGCTCAAGATCAAGCCGAACGTCAAGTTCTCGGACGGCTCCCCGTACGACGCCGCCGCGGTCAAGTTCACCTGGGACGAGCACGCCGCGCCCGCGCGCAAGTCGTACCAGGCGGGAACGATCCAGGCGATCGGGTCCACCGAGGTGGTCGACCCCACCACGCTCAGGATCACGCTCAAGGGTCCGAACGCCAACTTCGACCACATCGTGGCCTCGAACCTGTCCTTCATCGTCTCGCCGACCGCGTACCGAAAGGACCCGGCCGCCTTCTCCCGCAACCCGGTCGGCGCCGGCCCGTACACGTTCAAGGAGTGGTCGAACGGCGACCACATGACGTTCGTCAAGAACCCGACCTACTGGCAGGGCCCGGGCAAGCCGTACGCCGACTCCGTCGTGTTCAAGATCATCCAGGACAGCACGCAGGCCCTGGAGACGGTCTTCTCCGGCAGCGCCGACATGAAGGTGTCGGTCAACGCCGAGGACCCGGTCAAGGCGAAGCAGAAGGGCCTGGAGACCAAGACCGTCACGATCATCGGCGGCGAGTCGCTGTACTTCAACAACAAGCGCGCGCCGTTCGACGATCCCCGGGCCCGCCGCGCGGTGCAACTGGCGCTCGACGCCGACGAGGTGAACAAGATCTCGTTCAGCGGCAACGGCACGCCTACGCGCAGCATCTTCCCGCCGGACAGCCCGCTGGTGGACTCGGGCACCGAGACCGTCCAGCGCACCGACCGCGCCGAGGCGCAGCGGCTGCTGAACGAACTGGCGGCGGAGGGGAAGCCGTTGGACTTCACGTATTCGATCCCGCAGAACGCCAACGCGGCGAAGACGGCCGAATACATCATGACCCAGCTCCTGGCGCTGAAGAACATCGCCGTCAAGATCGCGCCGATGCCGATCGCCGCGTTCCAGACGGACATCGTGATCAACAAGAACTACCAGGCCGCGATGTTCAGCTACTACCTCTCGGACGCCGAACCCGGGCTGTACGTCAACCTGTTCAGCACCAGCCCGAACAACTACCTGATGTACGCCAACCCCGCCGTCGACCAGAACCTCGAAAAGGCCCGGACGACGAACGACGCGGCGCAGCGCAAGGCCGCGTACACGGCGGTCGCCGCGCAGTTGAAGCAGGACGCGGCGCTGTGGACCTACCAGTCGTCGGTGGTCACCGGGTTCCACCGGTCGGTGATCGTGGGCATGGTCCTGACCAACGACGGCATGGTGCTGATGGACCGGATCGGCCTCAAGGGCTGACCGGGCCGGATCGGCCGCACAGTCCGCACAGGCCGCACAGGCCGAGGATTCGGGCTTGAGTCTCCCCAGGGTGGAGGCCGCCCACGAGTGGTTCATCGTGGCGCCACGCACGCGCGTGGAGGGGTGACCGGCGGCGGCGCGGCGGGGTCTGTCGGCCCCGCCGCGCCGCTTCGGCGCACCGTGGTCGATGCCTCTTGCAACCGATACCCGCTCGTGCGAACGTGCGCTCGACCCGCACGTGTCGAGCGCACGTTCGGGGCCGCGTCCGCGCGTTCCGAGGATCCCGAGCGAAGAGGCAGGCCGATGACCGTGAGCCGGGAACAGCACGCGCCGCCGTCGGATCCCCGCCTGCACGAGGGCGTCGACGACGGGACGGCGATCGGCGTGGTCGACCCGGGCGCCGAGCCGGTCCGGGTGCCGGCCTCGCGGTACACGGACCCCGCGTTCGCGGCCCTGGAGCTCGCCCGGATGTGGCCCAGGACCTGGCAACTCGCCTGCTGCGTGGACCATGTCGCCGAGCCGGGCGACTGGTTCGAGTACCGCGTCGGCCCGTACTCGGTGCTCGTCGTGCGGGCCGAGGACGGCGAGCTGAGGGCCTTTCAGAACTCGTGCCGGCACCGGGGAAACGTGCTGTGCACCGGCGCGGGGACGGGCCTGACCGAGCTGCGCTGCGGCTATCACGGCTGGACCTGGGACCTGGGCGGGCAGTTGCGCAAGGTGCCGGGGCGCAAGGGGTTCGGGCACCTGCGGATGTCCGAGTTCCCGCTGCATCCCGCGCGCGTGGCGGCGTGGGGGCCGTTCGTGTTCGTCAACCTCGACCCCGAGGCGCCCGACCTCGCGAGCTACCTGGAGGGCGTTCCGGCGGACACCGAGTGGGCCCGGCTGGACGAGTTCCGCTGCGTGGCCTCGCTCGGCGGCGAGGTGGCCGCGAACTGGAAGACGGTCGCGGACGGCTTCAGCGAGACGTACCACGTGCAGACGCTGCACCCGGAACTGCTGCACAACATCGACGACGTGCACGCGCCGCAGCGACTGTGGGGCCACACCGGCAAGTCCGAGCAGGTGTACGGCGTGGCCAGTCCCCGGTTCAAGGACGGCCTCACCGACGCGCAGGTCTGGGAGTCGTTCGTGGTCACCCAGGGCGGACGGATGGGCGTGAGCGACCCCGCCGCGCCGCTGCCGGAGATCCCGGCGGGCTCGACCCTGCAGGAGGTGCTCGCCGAGGCGATCCGCGCGCACGCCGCTCGCGGCGGGACCGACCTGTCCGAATTCGACACCGACCGGATCATGCGGCTGCACCAGTACAACGTGTTCCCCAACTGCTCGTTCCTGCTCACGGCCGACACGCTCAGCGCGCTGGTCGCGCGTCCGGGCGCCGATCCGGACACCGCCGAGATGATCATCTTCGCGTTCCGCCGGGCCGCCCCGGGCACGGCGTACCGTCGCCCGGTCGACTCGCGCGTCGCGTTCGAGAAGCTGGACCTGGGCTACGTGCTCAACCAGGACGCGGCCGTCCTGGCCGGCATCCAACGCGGCCTGCACCAGCCCGGCACGACCGACATCGTGCTGTCGCAGGAGGAGAAGCGCGTGATCAACACGCATCGCAACCTGGAACGGTATCTGGGCATCGGGCCGCGGGACTGAGCCGCGGGTCGCCGTGAGATGCTCCCGGGGTGCTTCTCGATACTCCTCGGCTCCGCCTGCGTCGCTTTCGGCCCGACGACGCACCGGCACTCGCGAGCTACCGCTCGGACCCGGCGGTCGCGCGATACCAGAGCTGGAACGTGCCCGTGTCCCTCGCGTCCGGGGTCGACCTGGTCCGCGGCTTCGCCGCGGGCGACCCCGAGGAACCCGGCTGGTTCCAGTTCGCCGTCGAACTCAAGGCCGAGGGCGCCCTGGTCGGCGACATCGGGGTGAACCTGCACGAGAATCGCATGCAGGCCGAGGTGGGCTTCACCCTCGCCGCCGACCGCCAGGGACGGGGCTACGGCGGCGAGGCCGTGCGCGCCGTGCTGGGCGACCTGTTCGAGCGCGGCCTGCACCGGGTGTCGGCCGAGTGCGACGCCCGCAACCTGCCCTCGGCCCGCCTCCTGGAACGGGTGGGCTTCCGGCTCGAGGGGCGCCGTCCGGCGTACACCTGGATCAAGGGTGAATGGACCGACGACCTGCTCTTCGGCCTGCTCGCCGACCGGTGGGACGAGATCGCCGACCGGGGCGTGTCCGGGGCGTGAAACGCCGCGGGGCGGTGGGAGAGTCACGCTCTCCCACCGCCCCGCGATCAATCATTTCCGATCCGCCGTGTCGGGTCAGCCGACCAGCATCCGCTCCCGGTCGTCGCCGCCGCCGGGCGTGTCGTCGTCCTCGTCCGGGTGTTGGGCGAGCTTGCTCGGCCACCAGATCTTCTGCCCGATGTCCAGGGTCAGCGCCGTGACCAGGACCGAGCGGACGATGAAGGTGTCCAGCAGGACGCCGAGGGCGACGGTGAAGCCCATCTCGGCGAACGAGACGATCGGCAGCGTGCCGAGCACCGCGAACGTGCTGGCCAGCACCAGGCCGGCCGAGGTGATCACGCCACCGGTCGCCGCCAGGCCGATCTGCATGCCGCGCCGCGTCCCGTGCTTCTTCGACTCCTCGTGCACCCGACTCATCAGGAACACGTTGTAGTCGATGCCCAGTGCGACCAGGAAGACGAACACGAACAGTGGGAAGCCCACGTCGGTGCCCTTGAAGCCCAGCAGGTGCTCGAAGGTGAACACGCTGATGCCCAGCGCCGCCGCGAACGACAGCACCACGGTCGCGATCAGCACCAGCGGCGCCACCACGGCCCGCAGCAGCAGGCCGAGAACGATCAGCACCACGAGCAGGATCAGCGGGATGATCAGCTTGTCGTCGTGATCGGACGCCGTGGCGATGTCCATCTGGGTCGCCGTTCCGCCACCGACCTTCGCGTTCGCGTCCGGGACCGCGTGCGCCGCCGCGCGCACCCGCTTGACGGTGGCCTTGGCCGCCGCCGAGTCGGAGGACGAGGTCATCACGGCCTCGATCTGGACCCGGCCGCCGACCGCGGGGCCCACCTGCTTGACCTGTCCGGGTGCGATCCCGGGAGCGCCCTCGATCGCCTGGAGCAGCGACTGGGCGGCCGATTCCCGGCCGATGACCACGATCGGGTCACCGGAGCCGGCCGGGAAGTAGCGCTCGGAGACCTCCTGGCCGGTGATCGACTGCGGCTTGTTGGTGAACGAGTCCTTGTTGGCGATGCCGTCGCCGTTGAGGTTCGTCAGGCCGATCGTCATCACGCCCAGGATGACCGCGGTGATGATCCACACCAGCCGCGGGCCGCGGGCGATCTGGCGACCGACGCGCGCCCACATGCCCTTCTCGTCGTGCGTGATCGCGTCCGGCTCGAAGGCCGGGCGGACCGGCCAGAACACCCAGCGACCGACGATCACCAGGAGCGCGGGCAGCAGTGTGGTCATCGCGATCAGACCGACGACCACACCGAGCGCACAGACCGGACCGAGGCCCTTGGTGGACTGCATGTCGGCCGCCATCAGGCACAGCATGCCGATGCCGACGGTCGCGGCACTCGCGACGATCGCGGGTCCGGCGCGGAACATCGCGTGCGCCATCGCCTCGTGCCGGTCCTCGTACCGGTGCAGTTCCTCGCGGTAGCGGGCGATCAGCAGCAAGGCGTAGTCGGTGCCCGCGCCGAAGATCAACACGGTCAGGATGGCCGCGCTCTGGCCGTTCACGACCAGGCCGGCCTTGGTGAACAGGTACACCACGGCCTGCGCGCTGAACAGTGCCGCGATCGCCGAGATCACCGGGAGCAACCACAGGGTGGGGCTGCGATAGGTGAGCAGCAGGATCAGCACGACGACGCCGAGGGTCGCGTACAGCAGCGTTCCGTCGATGCCCTCGAACGCGGCTGCCTGGTCGGCGCCGAGCCCGGCCGGGCCGGTGACGTACCCGTCCAGGCCGGA
The DNA here is from genome assembly GCF_045207785.1 of Embleya sp. NBC_00896. Lineage (NCBI taxonomy): Bacteria > Bacillati > Actinomycetota > Actinomycetes > Kitasatosporales > Streptomycetaceae > Embleya > Embleya sp. NBC_00896. Next base: position 1,767,974 of record NZ_CP108777.1, on the reverse strand, counting down.
CGGGTTGTCCTTCAGGGCCGCCTTGAGGAGGTCGACGGCGTCCCCGAGGTCTTCCCAGCCACCGTCCTTGACGCCGATCGGGACCAGGACCTGGGCCGCCCTCTTGTTCGTGTCGAAGGCCGGCTTCTCGATCGTGCCTTCCACGCCCTTGGCGTTGGCGAACATGGCGATGTCCGCCTCGATCGCCGTCTCGTCTCCCTTGGTCAACCCGGAGGCGCGCTCGTAGACCACGACGGCGGGCACCGTGGTGTCCGGGCGGAACGCCTTCTGTTCGTGGATGACCTTGGTGGACTCGGCGTCGGCGGGCAGCCACGACGAGACCTCGTTGTTTTGTGCATCGGTCAGCTTGGCCGACAACGGCGCGGATACCCCGAGCAGGATCACCCACAGGACCAGCACGACCCACTTGGACCGGCGCCCGCACGGCAATGCCGCAAGCGCCTTGACCCGATTCATGTTTCCCCCAGCAAATGGGCTGATCCCAAGGAAGCAGCCATAGATCGACAACAAGGAGTCAGCTCTACGCCGGTTCGATGACCGAGCGATCGAGACTGTCGAGGACATCGCCCGATGCCAACCGGACGGGTGTTGGAATAGCGGTGTTCCCTACAGGAGTTCAGACCGACCGACGCCCCGAAACTCATCGCTTGCCGGCCGGGTCCGAGGGGGGATTGTCCAGGACGGACCACCCTACCGTCCACCCATTTCCCACTCCGCGGGCACAGCACGGGTGAACATATGGTGAACTCATGAGCATTCACCGTCCGAGCATGCGCCCGGGCCCTACGTTTTCATGTCCACTACGACTGCTGCCGGTCTGTCCAAACGCCGGACGGGCTGTCAGGCGACCCTGTCCGGGTTTCGCGGTAGGGCGGCGAGGCCGTCCAGGAGGCGTTCGAGGACGAAGTCGAAGCGTTCGTCGATGTCGGGGGCGGTGAGCGCGCGCGCCGACGCGACCAGATGCGGATAGGTGCCCGCCGGCAGCGCCGCCAGGGCCGAGCCGATCGCGTCCACGGCCTCGCGGGTGGGCACGCCGCCGGTGGCCACCGCCGCCGAGATCGGGAGTTGCTCGCTCTGCACGAAGCCGATCACGATCGTGCTGACCGCGTAGGTGATGTACGCCGCGTCCTGCCGGGAGAACCCGGCCCGGTCGAGCATCCCGAGCTGATGCTCCATCACCGTCGCCGTCCCGGGCCCGGCCGGGAAGCGACCCACCAGGACTCGGACCGAGTCGCGGTGTTCGTGCAGGAACCTCCGGTAGGCCCAGGACAGTTCGCGTAGTTCGACCCGCCAGTCGCCGCGGGTCGGCGGCAGTTGGGGCGCGGCGATCGCCAACAGCTCGTCGGCGAGCAGGTCGAGCAGCTCGTCCTTGTCCCGCACGTGCCAGTACAACGACGGTGCCTGGACCCCGAGTTCGGCGGCCACCGAGCGCATCGACAGCGCGTCGAAGCCGTCCCGCTCCAGCACCACGAGCCCGGCCTTCGCCAGCGCGTCGAGCGTCACTCCCGGCCGTCGCCGCGCGCCGCCGCCTCCCGCACGGGCCTTCGCCGCCATCCGCTCGTCCCTTCCTCGGTTATCCCCTTGCGCAGTTTCCCGCACAGGTGCAATCTAACACCGTTAGATTGTGACTAACAGTGTTAGGGAGTCAGTGATGGCAGACGACCCGCCCAGCCGGATTCCGGCGCAGGGGCACTCGGGGACCGCGGCGGACGACGCGCCGCGCAACGGGTCGGCGCACAAGGGCCTGATCCTCGCGACCCTGTGTGTGGCGCTGTTCGTGGCGATGCTCGACAACGTCGTGGTGTCCAACGCGCTGCCGAGCATCGACCGCGATCTCGGGGCCGGTGTCAGCGGTCTGCAGTGGGTGATGGAGGCATACAGCCTGGTCTTCGCCGCGTTGTTGCTGACCGGCGGCACGTTGGGCGACCGGTACGGCCGGCGCCGGGTCTTCCTGATCGGCCTGGGCGTGTTCACCGCGGGTTCGATCGCGTGCGCCCTCGCGGGCTCGTTGCCGGCGCTGATCACGGGACGCGCGGTCCAGGGGGTCGGCGGCGCGTTGCTGATGCCCGGCACCATGTCGATCATCCGACACGTGTTCACCGACGACCGCGAGCGGGCCCGGGCGATCGGCATCTGGTCGGGCGTCTCCGGCGCCGGACTCGCGCTCGGGCCGGCGATCGGCGGGCCGCTGGTCGACGCGTTCGGGTGGGCCAGTGTGTTCTGGATCAACGTCCCGATCGGCGTCGCGGGCATCGTGGTCGGCGCGCTCGTGCTGCCCGAATTCGCCGAGCGCCGCGGCCGGTTCGACGTGCCGGGCCTGGTGCTCGGCGTGCTGGGCATCGGCTCGCTGGTGTTCGCGCTGGTCGAGGGCCCGGCCCAGGGCTGGGTCTCGCCCCGGGTGCTCACCGCCGCGGTGGTGGCGCTCGTCGCGCTGATCGCGTTCGTGTGCGTCGAACGGCGGGTCGAGCAACCGATGTTGGACGTCGGGTTCTTCCGCGACCGGGTGGTGGCCGCCGCGGCGTGGGCCGGATTCGCGGTCTCCTTCGGGATGTTCGGCGCGCTGTTCTTCCTGGGCCTGTACATGCAGGACGTGCTCGGCTACTCGCCCACGGAGGCCGGCTTCGCGTCGCTGCCGTCGACGCTGGCGATCATGGCGGCGGCACCGATCGCTGGACTGCTGGCCGGGCGGATCGGTCCGCGCGTGCCGCTCGTGACCGGTCTGACGTTGTGCGGGATCGCATTGGCCGGGCTGTCGTTCTACGGCAACGACGTGGCCTACCTGGAGTTCTTCTGGGTGCTGCCGTTCCTCGGCGCGGGGATGGGCCTGTGCTTCACGCCGATCTCCGTCGCGGTGATGTCCCGGGTCGAACCGGCGCGTGCCGGGATGGCCTCCGCGGTCTCCAACACCGCTCGCGAACTGGGCGGCGTGGTCGGCATCGCCGCGCTCGGCGCGGTCCTGACCGCACGCCTGTCGAGCCGGCTGGCCGAGTTGCTGGACGCGGCCGAGGTGCCGGCCGCGGACGCGCGCAGGGTCGTCGAGGCGAGCACGTCGGGCGGCGGTGGCGGCGTCGGGCACCTGGGCAGCGCGCCGCCGGTGATCCGCGAGGCGGCGTCGACCGCGTTCGTGGACGGGCTGCACCTCGCGCTGTGGACCGGGGCCGGGGTGCTGTTCGCGTCGGCGCTGGTGGTGGCGTATCTGATGCGTGACCTGCCGGGGGGCGCGACGGCCGCGCGGGACGCGGAGCCGGCGAAGGTCCCGGCGGGCAAGGGGCGCTGACCGGGCCGCCGAACCCGGGCATCGGTCGGGCGCGGCGGTCGAGCGGCGGGGGGCACTTTGGTCGGGGCTTGCGGTCGGGCCTTGCGGTTGCGCGCTGTGGTCGCGTGGTCGCGCCGTGGTCGCGCGGCGATCGGCATCCCTTGAGGGAGACGTGAGGGACCCTCGGTCGCGGTCGGACACTGGTCGGGCCTTGCGGTCGGGCGCCGTGGTCACGCCTTACGGTCGCGCACCGCGGTCGTGCCATGGTCGCGCGGCGATGGGCATCCCTTGAGGGAGACGTGAGGGACCCTCAGCCTGGAAGCCCCGTCAAGGCGCCGCCTAGCGTGGTGGGCGTGGGACTCGAGGTCTCGGGGTGCCGCCGCCCCATCCGATGTGGAGGTCGGCGCGCCGGGCCAGGGCGTCATCACGACTCGGACGGGGGCGGGTACATGGTGCCTACCAACGCCGCGGTGGCGATCCTGCTGCTGGGTGCGGCGGGCGGCTTCCTGATTCGCCGGCCGCGCCGGCTCGTGTGGGACGCGTCGTTCGGTGGGGCGGCGACTCCCCTGCCCGGGTCCGGGCGCCGGGGTCGGCGCCGTCACCACGGCCTGCTGCCTTCTCTCGCAGGCCCCCTCATACGCCGTCGGCCCCCGCCCCCGCACGGGGGCCGACGGCCCGTCCCGCCGCCGGCCGAGGAGGCTGCGGCAGGGCGATTCTCTCCTGGGCAACAGAGGGCAGTGGTGGGGCTTCGGGTCGGGCGCCCGAGGGGGCGGGAGCAGTGCCCGGGGTCAGATGTCGAGGAAGCGGACGTCCTTGGCGTTGCGCTGGATGAAGTGGCGGCGGGCTTCGACGTCCTCGCCCATCAGGACGGAGAAGAGGTCGTCGGCGATGGCCGCGTCATCGAGGGTGACCTGGCCCAGGACCCGGTGATCGGGGTCCATGGTGGTGACGCGCAGTTCCTCGGCGTTCATCTCGCCCAGGCCCTTGAAGCGCTGGATGGAGTCGTCCTTGATCCGGCGGCCGTCCTGCCGGCCCCGTTCCAGGAGCATGTTGCGTTCGCGGTCGGAGTAGGCGTATTCGACGTGGTCCCGGCTCCACTTGATCTTGTACAGCGGGGGGCGGGAGAGGTAGACGTGGCCCTCGTCGATCAGTGGGCGCATGAAGCGGAACAGGAAGGTCAGCAGCAGGGTGTTGATGTGCCGGCCGTCGACGTCGGCGTCCGCCATCAGGATGATCTTGTGGTAGCGGAGTTTGGCGATGTCGAAGTCCTCGTGCACGCCCGTGCCGAACGCGGAGATGATCGCCTGGATCTCCTGGTTGTGCAGGATTTTGTCGATCCGGGCCTTCTCCACGTTGAGGATCTTGCCGCGGATCGGGAGGATCGCCTGGTACCGCGGGTTGCGGCCGGATTTGGCCGAACCGCCGGCTGAGTCTCCTTCCACGATGAAGATCTCCGACATCGCCGGGTCATTCGACTGGCAGTCGGACAGCTTGCCCGGCAGCGCCGCCGTTTCCAGCAGGCCCTTGCGGCGGGTCAGGTCGCGCGCCTTGCGGGCCGCGACCCGGGCCGTGGCCGCCTGGATGGCCTTGCGCAGGATGTCCGCGACCTCGTTCGGGTTACGGTCGAACCAGTCGGTCAGCTGCTCGTGGACGATCTTCTGCACGAAGGTGCGCGCCTCGGTGTTGCCGAGTTTGGTCTTGGTCTGGCCCTCGAACTGCGGCTCGCCGAGCTTGACCGAGATGATCGCGGTCAGGCCCTCGCGGATGTCCTCGCCGGAGAGGTTCGCGTCCTTTTCCCGCAGCAGCTTCTTCTCCCGCGCGTAGCGGTTGACCACGGTGGTCAGGGCCGTGCGGAAGCCCTCCTCGTGGGTGCCGCCCTCATGGGTGTGGATGGCGTTGGCGTAGGAGTACACGCTGTTGGTGTACTGGCCGTTCCACTGCAGCGCGACCTCGACCGACAGCAGCCGTTCCGTGTCCTCGGCGGCGATGGTGATGACCGAGGGATGGACCGGCTCGCCCTTGCGGGCATTGAGGTAGGTCACGAAGTCGGTGATGCCGCCGTCGTAGCGGTAGGAGACCGTCTTCGCCGCCGGGTCCGAGTCGGCTTCGTCGGCCGCGGCCGTCGCGCGCGCGGAGGGCCGCTCGTCGGTCAGGGTCAGAGTGAGCCCGCGGTTGAGGAAGGCCATCTCCCGGAAACGCCTGGCCAGCGTCTCGAAGGAGTATTCGGTGGTCTCGAGGATGTCGCCGTCTGCCCAGAACGACAGCGAGGTGCCCGTCCGGGAGGTGGCCTCGTGGCGGGCAAGCGGGGCGGCGGGAGCCCCGTCCCTGTAGTCCTGCGTCCACCGGTAGCCGTCGGTCCGGATCTCCGCCGACAGCCGGGTCGACAGCGCGTTGACCACCGACAGACCCACACCGTGCAGACCGCCGGAGACCGCGTACCCGCCGCCCCCGAACTTCCCGCCCGCGTGCAGCACGGTCAGCACCACCTCGACGGCCGGCCGCTTCTTTTCCGGGTGCATCCCCACCGGGATGCCGCGGCCGTTGTCGACCACCCGCACCCCGCCGTCGGCCAGGATCGTCACGTCGATCCGGTCGGCCACCCCCGCGAGTGCCTCGTCCACGGAGTTGTCCACGAGCTCCTGCACCAGGTGATGGAGCCCCCGCTCTCCCGTGGAGCCGATGTACATCCCTGGCCGCTTGCGTACGGCGTCCAGGCCGTCCAGAACAGTGATCGCGTTGGCGTCATACGACGCCGCCCCCACGTCGCCGGTCTGCTGGGATCCGGGGGTATCGGTGGCGGCGCGAGTGTCGTAAGTGGTCACAGATGCTCTCTTTCGGGCATGGCAGACGCCGCTCCCGCACCGTGGTGCGGGAGCGGCCGGACAGCTGGCGGAGACAGGCAGCCCAAACAGGGCCCCGAGGCCCACCGGCCTCGGGGCCCTTTACTGCCAGGACGCTGTCCAGGATACCGGAGATGCCCCTTGTCAAAGGGGCGAGAGCATCTCCATATGCCACCGTGCGGCCCTTGCTCTACCCAAGCCAATCCCCCCTGCCTTGACCCCTTGAAAATGCGACAGAGGGCCGCTCATGGGCTTTCTTGGCGTCTTGCCGCGTAGAGCCCAAGACACTATTTCCGGCGTGACCCTCCGCGGTCACCAGTCGCGCTGCGTCAGGCCGCCGGCCCCGGCGGCTCCCGTCGAACCCTGCCCGGTGGAGGGTGCTGCCGGAGGCCGCATCCGGCGTCTACGGTTGCCCCGAAGCCCGGGACTCGGACCGGCTCGCTACCGTTCGCCGCGCGAGGTCAGGACCGGCTTGACGTCCAGGATCGGTGTGCCGTCGAGGGCCTCCAGGTTGCGAACCAGCAGGCGGAGGCCGTCGATCGAGACGATCTCGATCCGGTGCAGGCCGATCGGGTTCGGGCGATCGGGCGATCGGGTGCTGAAGACGCCGGTCTCGGGTCTGCCCCGATCACCGCGGGGGTGGACCACCAGGACGTCGCGGTCGGCCCGGTCGAGCCAGGTCAGCAGGATCACCTCGCTGCCCGGCGCGAGGTCGCCCAGTCCCGCGCGTACGTCCTCCTCGAACACGAGCCACGCGTCGGGGGCACCCTCGTCCCCCTGCCGGGGCGCCGTGGATCGATCCACGAGCACCGACTCGACCCATCCGATCGGGCGCACGGTGTACGGATCGTGATCGTCGGTCAACGTATCCACCCCTCTTTCTTTCGGTGGATGGAAATGGAAATGGAAATGGAATCAGTACAGGCTCTTCATGGCGGTGCGCACCTCGTGCAGGGTCGTCTCGGCCACCGCGTTCGCGCGTTCGTTGCCCTCGCGCAGGACGTGGCGGATGTACGAGCGGTCCGCCGCGTACTCGGCGCGGCGGGCTCGGATCGGGGCCAGGAACTCGTTGACGGCCTCGGTGACGGTCCGCTTCAGGGCGGCGGCGCCCGCGCCGCCGATGTCGGCGGCGACCTGGTCGGGTTCGCGGTTCAGGCAGAGTGCGGCCAGCAGGACCAGGCTCGCGACCTCGGGGCGGGTGGCCGGCTCGTACGTGATGTGCCGATCGGCGTCGGTCTTGGCGCCGCGGATCAACCGGGCGGTCTCGTCGGCGGTGGCGCCCAGGGCGACGGCGTTGCCGCGGCTCTTGCTCATCTTGGTGCCGTCGGTACCGAGCAGCAGCGGCGCGGCCGAGAGCAGCGCGTCGGGCTCGGGGAACACCGGGTCTGCGGCGGTCGCGTACCGGTCGTTGAACCGGCGGGCGATGGTGCGGGTGAGTTCGAGGTGCGGCAACTGGTCCTGGCCGACCGGAACGAGGTTGCCCTTGCAGAACAGGATGTCGGCGGCCTGGTGCGCGGGGTAGGTGAACATCAGGCCGCTGACGGCGGCCTGTCGCGAGTGCGCGATCTCGTCCTTGACCGTCGGATTGCGGCCCAGCTCGGCGACCGAGACCAGGCTGAGAAAGGGCAGCAGCAGCTGGTTGAGGGCCGGGATCGCGCTGTGCGTGAAGATCGTGGTCCGGGCGGGGTCGATGCCGACCGCCAGGTAGTCCAGGATCAGCCCCTCGACGTGCTCGGCGAGGCGGTCGGCGACGTCCCGGTCGGTCAGGACCTGGTAGTCGGCGATGATCAGGAACCCCTCGACGCCCAGTTCCTGCAACCGAACGCGGTTGTGCAGGGTGCCGAAGTAGTGGCCGAGGTGCAGGCGGCCGGTGGGCCGATCACCGGTGAGCACCCGGAACCGCTCCGGCTCCCGACGCAGCCGCTCCTCCAGCACCATGCTGCGCGCGTGGGCGGCGGAGGTGCCGATCGGGGTATCGAACATGGTGGTCATGAGCTTCTCCTGGTCGGTGGCAGATCGCCGTACGGACGGCGGTCGCCCCTGATCCAGGGCACACAAAAGGGCCGTCCATCCGAACGGCCCTGGTCATGCACGCGAGGTGGCCGCCCCTAGCAGGGGCGCCACCAACTCGAACACGACGAATCACGCATGGCAAAAAGCATAACGCCAACCCGGGTGATCGCACAGTGACTTCAAGCACCCGCGCGGCGGCGGTGCCAATGCGCTTGTGGACGCTCATCACCATCCGGTCGGATGCTCCGATGATCACACCACCACTCTGGGAACGACCGCTGCACCAGCGCGGAGCGATTTCGCAGATGTCGGCGACCAAGAAGCACGTCCTCGTCTACGAGCGGGAATCCCACCTGGTCCGACTGAACCGCCCCGACGGCTCGATACTGTGGGACGCCCACGTCGGCACCTGGCCCCGGGACATCGTGCCGGCCGGCGACAGCTGCCTGATCACGCCGCAGACCCCCGACGCCCTGATCTGCCTCGAGGTTGCCCGGTGCGCTCGAACAGGTCGGCGACGGCCCGGTGTTCACGAGCCTGGGGCCGGATCGGGTGCTCGCCCGCTGTGGTGCGGGTTCGCTCGTGAGCATCCGGGCCACGTCGGAGGTCGTCGAGGAGTCGCCGCGATGCGTCTGTGGTGGGAGCGGCTGTTCCGGCTCCTGCCCGGTGCCCACTTCGAGCCGCAACAACTGCTCGTCAGCGGGTGGCCGTGGGCGACCCGGATCGCGATGCTCTCCAAGATCGACGGACCGCTCCCGGACGGCACCCGCTACCAGAACACGCTGACCCAGTTCATGGGCATGCGGTGGGGCCGGATCACCGAGATCCACACCCTGGAGGACGTCCAGACGCTGATCCGCGCGCTCGACGTGGTGGCCGCGGCGGGCAACCCGGAAGCCCACGCACCGCCGATCACCGACGCCGACGGGGCGGCGGCCCGGATCTCGGACTGAGCCCGCACGCGATCCTCCGGCCACTGCTCCCAACTCCCGTCCACTTCCACGTCTTTGCCGTGGCCGCGCCGCCGGCTAAGCCTCCCTCGCTCAGGAGAGACCAAGGCGTCCGTGTTGGTGACGAGTTCACCCCTGCTCGGGCGCGTTCCCCGTGCCTGGCGGTGGCCTCGGAGTTGGTCGAGCGCGGCCATCGGGTCCGCTTCCTCACCGGGTCGCGCCATAGCGAGCGGATCGAGGCCACCGGCGTCGAGTTCCTGCCGCTGCCCGCGTCGGCGGACTTCGGCGACCGGGACATGGCGGCGGCCTTCCCGCAGACCACCCACCTGACCGGCATCCGCAGTCCGAGCGCGGCCGTCCTGGAGGTGTTCGCGAAACAGACCGACGCCCAATTCGCGGCAGTCACCGAGACGTTGGCCACCGAACTCACCGATGTGATCTCTCCGAGATGCTGTTCACCGGCATGTGCGTGTACCCGATCGCGCTGCTCCCGCGCGCGGTCCGCCCCCCGCAGTCGGCGTCCTCGGGATCAGTCCCATGACGCTGAAGGCGCCGGGCCTGCCCCCGTACGGGCCTCCGGGGTGACCGACTCGGTCCGCGACGTCGGCGTTCTGCCCGGCGTCCCGGTGTTGTCCGCCTTCTTCCTGGACGCCGACGGCGACGACTCGCGCCCGGGCTTCGCGTGGGTTTGTCGCCGGCGGTGTGGGGCGCGGCGGGTGTTCCGGCGGTGGCGAGCGTTGTGGCGGTGGTCACTTCGAGGGCACCGCGGCCGGCGTCGCCGGTGGCTTCGGAAGGCGCGTTGGTGAGCCCGAGCGGTCCCGACGGCCGGGCCGCATGTGTCCGATATTCGCCTGTCGGGCGTCGGACGGGCGGGTTTAGGGTGACAGTGCCCCAGACCTGGGTACCGTGCGTTCTCGAGCGTCCGGACGGCGCCGAGATGGGGTCGAGAACAGGCCCTGACCGGAATTACCGGCGTTGATGGCCTCGCGGAGTGCCTTTGGGGAGGCATCGTTTCGTGGGGCGGGGAGCGGGGCGGGGGGGCGCGTGGGCTCGGCGTACCCCGACCCGCCGGTCGGTCGTTTCCGGGGCCGGTCGAACCCCACCTCAACCCTCTATCAAGTCTTCACCGTCGGCCTTTCCCGAGGCCGGGACCCATCGCTCGTCTCGGGCCTTGGTCGGAAAAAGCCCCACCGCCCTGCCCGGGGGCGCTACCGTCGCTTGCAAGGACCCGATGCCCACCGGCTCGATCCGTCCACGTACTCGACACCCGGGCGGCGGGTCCGGAACACCCGTCATGAAAGGCCCGCCACCGTGCCGCACCCCTTGCTCGATGCTCCCGACACCCCGTTGGACGCCGCCGACTACCTGCGCTCGGTCGGCACTGTCCACGCGACCTTCGGCGACCAGGACTCGGGTGCGGTCTCGTACGGCGTGCACGCCGACGGGAACTGGTTCGTCAAGACCGGGCCCACCACGTCGTCCGCACACAGCCTGCGCCGGGCGATCGATCTGCACGCGCATGTGCGGCATCCGGCGATAGTGCCCGTGCTGCACACCTTCACCGCGGCCGGTGTTCCCGTCACGGTGGGGCCGTGGCGCACGGGCGAGGTGCTGTACCACCCGACCGTCAAGCGCGCGGGCAGGCAACTGCGCACCGGCGCGACCTCCCCGCTGGCCCGCTTCCGCGCCCTTCCGCTGGACGACGTGCACGCGGCGCTGGAGGCCATCCTCGACGCCCACCGGGTCATCGACGCGGCCGGGTATGTCGGCGTCGACTGGTACGACGGCTGCGTCCTCTACGACTTCACCGCCCGCCGGGTCCACCTGATCGACCTGGACGAGTACCGCAGCGCCCCGTTCGTCCTGGACTGCGCGCGTCTGTTCGGGTCCACGCGGTACATGCCGCCCGAGCACAGCCGCCGCGGTGCGCTGGTCACCCGCGCGGGCACGGTCTACCTCCTCGGCCGCACCCTGCGCCTGCTCCTGGACGCCGGCGACGAGGAACGCGCCTGGCGCGGCACCCTGGCCCAACTGGCAGTAGTGGAACGCGCAACCCGCCGCGACCCGGCAGCCCGCTACTCAAACGTAAGCGAACTCTTCGCAGCCTGGACCTCGGTAGCCCCAGCCACTCTCCTGACCAGCACCCCATCCCACGCCTAACCAGCCCACCCCACGCTGGAGACCAACCCCGAAAAGCCCCACCCCACACCCGAGATCACCCAACCCAGCCCGTCCGGCGCTTGAGGACAATCCCGAAAACCCCCACCCCACACCCGAGGCCACCCAAAACCAGCCCGTCCGGCGCTTGAGGACAATCCCGAAAACCCCCACCCCACACCCGAGGCCACCCAAAACCAGCCCGTCCGGCGCTTGAGGACAATCCCGAAAACCCCCACCCCACACCCGAGGCCACCCAAAACCAGCCCGTCCGGCGCTTGAGGACAATCCCGAAAACCCCCACCCCACACCCGAGGCCACCCAAAACCAGCCCGTCCGGCGCTTGAGGACAATCCCGAAAACCCCCCCCCACACCCGAGGCCACCCAAAACCAGCCCGTCCGGCGCTTGAGGACAATCCCGAAAACCCCCACCCCACACCCGAGGCCACCCAAAACCAGCCCGTCCGGCGCTTGAGGACAATCCCGAAAAGCCCGCCTCACACCCGAGGCCACCCAAAACCAGCCCGTCCGGCGCTTGAGGACAATGCGGGCCGCAGGCCGCCCCCCGGGCTATGGGCAGCCGAACAAGTCGTCCCGCACCGCGTCCAACCCAATCAGCACGGCCCCGCCAAGAATCGCATTGCCGGGCACCATCCCAGCCAACACCCGTGTCCGCAACGGCGTCGCCGCCGCAAGCCGCACCTCGACCCGCTCCGCGAGCCCCACCCCGCCCACGCGCCCATGCTCCCCGCCCAGCACCACGCACCCCGGGTCGAGGATGACCGCGAGCGCCGAGACGCCCAACACGATCCGCCCGGCCAACTCGTCGAGCAGCGCCGCCCCCGCCGCGGACTCCCCCGCGACCGCCGCGCGCAGACTCTCCTCCGCGGTGCCGGAAAAGCCGTGCCGGGCCGCCAGTTCCTCGATCGCCGCGCCCGAGACCAGCGTGTGGAAGCCGCCCTTGGAGTTGGTCCGACTCGGCAGGTGCTCGGTGCCCGGAACCGGCAGGAAGCCCAACTCACCGCTGCCGCCGGAGGCTCCGCGCCGCAGTCGGCCGTCGAGCATCACGCACGCGCCGACCCCCTGGCCCAGCCACACCAACACGAACGTGTCCAGCCCGCGCGCCGCGCCGAGCCGCTGCTCGGCGATGCCCGCGAGGTTGGCCTCGTTCTCCAGGATCACGCCGCCCCGCTCCCGCAAAGCCGCCACCACCAGTGCGTGCCAGCCCGGCAGGCTACAGGTGTCCGAGATGAGGTTGCCCGATGCGGGGTCGACCAGCCCCGGCGCGCCGACCGCGACGGTATGCAACGTCTCGGCGCCGCCCCGCCGCGCGGTGTCGTCGAGCAGCGCGAGCACGTCGGCGACGGGGTGCATCGCGTCGGCGTGCGGCGGGATGGCGAGCGTGCCAGTCGCGGTGATCCGCCCGGTCAGGTCGGCGACGGCCACCTCGACCGCGTCGAGCCGCACGTCGAGGCCGGCGATGTAGGCGCGGTCCGGGACGATCCCGTACAGCCGGGCGTTGGGGCCGCGTTGGCGTTCGCCCGCTTCGCCGACCAGGTGGATCAGGCCCGCCTGGCAGAGGCGTTCGACGAGGTCGGCGACGGTGGGCCGAGACAGTCCGGTGAGAGTTTTGAGCTGGGAGGCGGTCAACGGGCCGTGCTCGATCATCAGGTCGAGGGCGAGGCGGTCGTTGATCGCACGGGCCGTGCTCGGCGTCGCGGTACGGGCGGCTGTCATGGGAAACGATCCTCGCAGACTCTTTCTTTCAGGAACCCTGCCTGATAATTTATCCCACCATGAAGCAGACCTGCACCCCTGTGGACCTGGACCCCTCCGCCCCGACGTCCGCGACCGGTGACCCCGAAGCGGGTCGCGCCCGGATCGCCGCGAGCGTCATGTTCGCCGTGCACGGCGCGGTCGGCGGCGGTTTCGCGTCCCGCCTGCCGTGGCTCCAGGACCACCTCGACCTCAGCGCCGGCCAACTGGGTCTCGCGCTCGCCGCCCCGGCCGTCGGCGCCTCGCTCGCGATGCCGCTCGCCGGAGCGCTGGTCCATCGGTACGGCGGCCGGAGCGCGCTGCGTTGGCTGATCACGCTGTGGTGCGCCGTACCGCTGCTGCCGATGTCCGCGCCGGGCCTGCCCTGGCTGTGCGCGGCGCTGCTGCTGCTCGGCGTCGGCGCCGGGATGTCCGACGTCGCGATGAACACCCAGGGCCTGGTGGTCGAGCAGCGACTCCGTCGCTCGACGCTGCCCCTGCTGCACGGCATGTGGAGCGCGGGCGCGCTGGTCGGCGCGGGTCTGGGCACCGCCGCGGCGTTCGCGGGCGTCGACGCCCGCGTTCACATGGCCGCCCTGGCCGTACTGCTCGCGGTCGCGGGCTGGATCGGCAGCCGGGGCCTCCTCGACGCGCGTCCCACTGCGGGCGCGCCCGCTCCGCCGCGTTTCGCGCTGCCGTCCCGGGCGGCCCTGACGATCGGCGCGGTCGGCTTCTGCGCGGTGTTCGCCGAGGGCGCCGGGATGAACTGGAGCGCGGTACACCTCAAGGACGTCGCGGGCGCGTCCCCGGGCGTCGCGGCCCTGGCGTACACCGGATTCGCGCTCACGATGACCATCGCGCGCCTGGCCTCGGGCGTGCTCGTGGACCGGTTCGGGGTGACCCGCACGGTTCGCGCCGGCGCGATCGTGGCCACGGTGGGCGCGGTCCTGGTCGCGACCGCGCACTCACCGCTGCCGGCCGCGATCGGCTTCGCGTTGCTCGGGGTCGGCGTCTCGGCGGTCCTGCCGCTGACCTTCGCGGCGGCCGGCCGTACGGGTGAGGATCCGAGCCGGTCGATCGCCGGCGTCGCGACGGTCACCTACACGTCCGGCCTGATCGCCCCGGCCATCGTCGGCGGCATCGCCGACCACGCCTCGCTCGGCGCGTCCTTCGCGCTGGTGGCGGTGCTCACGGCGGCGCTGATCCCGGCCGCCCGGCTACTGAGTCCGACCGCCCGTCCGATCCACGCCACGCGGACCCCCGACGGCCGGCCGTCGAGCCGCGCCGGCGCGTCGTCGGCGCTCCTGGATCTCCCCGGCACCACGACTTCGGGAGCCGTGGTCGCGGTGTCGGTGCGGCGCGAGACCCGCGCGTAACTCGTGGGCGATCAGGGGTGGTTCGCCGGCAGGGTCAGCCGAGGGCCTTGACCATCTCGGCCGCCAACGGCGCTGCGGACAACGGGTTCTGGCCGGTGTACAGGTTGCGGTCGACGACCACGTGCGGGGCCCACGGCTCGCCCTCCTGGAAGTCCGTACCCAGTTCGACCAGGCGGTCCTGGAGCAGCCACTTGGCCCTGTCGGCGTAACCGGCCTGGGACTCCTCGGCGTTGGTGAAACCGGTCAGCCGATAGCCGGCGAACGCCGAGCCGCCGTCGGCGCGAGTGGTCGCGAGCAGCGCGGCCGGCCCGTGGCAGACCACACCCAGCGGCCTACCCGACGCGAGCGCGGCGGTGAGCAGCGCGCCGGAGGTGGCGTCGGCCGACAGGTCCTCCATGGGACCGTGCCCGCCGGGGTAGAACACGGCTACGTAGTCCGCGAGTTCGACGTCCGCCACATCGATCGGCGCACGCAGCGCGGTGAACCGCTTCAGCCCGGCGGTGACCGCGGCGAGCCCGTCCGCGCCACCGTTCACCTCGGGCGCCAGACTCGCTCGGTCGACAGTCGGCACCACCCCACCGGGCGTCGCGACGACAACCTCGTGGCCCGCCTCGGTGAACGCCTCGTACGGCGCGACGACCTCCTCGGCCCAAAACCCACTCGGATGACGCGTCCCATCGGCCAACGTCCAGACATCGGACCCGGTCACCACAAACAAAACCTTAGCCATCACCCATCCCTCCATTCCCCGACACCCACGCACGCACCGCACCCGGCCGTCATCGCGTCGCCGACCTCGAACGTAGATCCCCACCCACCAGAATCCAAAGAGGCTCTCCACCACAAACCCCACAATTCAAAACACCCCCAACAACCCCACCCAAGCCTGAGACCACCGTCCACCCCGACCAGCCCTTGAGCCCACCGCAGCCCAACTGACACCCGAGGCCACCCCTCCAGCCCGGCCGGCGTTCGAGGCCAACCCAACCCAACCGACGCCTGAGGCCACCCTTCAGCCCGGCCGGCGTTTGAGGCCACCCTTCAGCCTGGCCGGCGTTTGAGGCCACCCAGCCCGGCCGGCGCTTGAGGCCACCCTCCAGCCCGGCCGGCGCTTGAGGCCACCCCTCAGCCCGGCCGGCGCTTGAGGCCAACCCAGCCCGGCCGGCGCCTGAGGCCACCCTCCAGCCCGGCCGGCGCGTGAGGCCATGTGGGACGCACCCCGCGCGCTACGACGCCCGCACCGCAGCCAAAAGCGACCCGAGCAACTCCGCCCCACTCCACCGCCGCGCCTCCCCCGGCGCAGCCGACTCCGCCTCCCGCACCAACATCCGCATGTGCGCATTGGCCCGCGCCGCCAGCCCATGACGCTCCGCGATCTCCACCACCTCGCCCTGCAGGTTGTCGATCTCCGTGGGCCGCCCCCGCTCCAGGTCCTCCCACATCGACGACCGCGCATGCGCGTCGATCCGCAAGGCCGAACGCGCGAGCCGGCGAAACAACGGATCCGGCAGCCCCAGCAACCGCACCGAGCGCGCCGCCGACGCGGGCCCGAGCTTGGCGGGCCGAACACCCTCGGCCTCGAACGCCGCGAGCGCCTCGCGCTGACACAGCGCCAAACACGCCCGATAGGCCCTCTGTCCCAGCTGGTCCCGCAGCGGCAGGCCGGACAGCGCGTTGACGGCGTTGTTGAGGTTCATCAGCAGTTTCGCGTACTGGACCTCGCGCATGTCCTCGCGCATCCGCACCGGCAGGCCGGCCTCGGTCAGCACGTCCACGAGCGGTATCGCGCGCGGGTTCGCGTCGATCATCAACACGCCCGCACTGCCCTGGTGGACCACACCGGGCTCCGGCCGAACGACGTTGTACGGGACCATCCCGGCCAGCACCGTGCGCCCGGGCAGCGCGGCCCGGAGCAGGCTCGGGTTATGCAGCCCGTTCTGCAGGCTGACCACGATCGCGGCCGGGCTCAGGTGCGCGGCGAGTTCGCGTCCCGCCTCGGCCGTCGCCGCCGACTTGACGGTGACCAGGACGAAGTCGGCGCCCGCCACCGCGTCGGGCGTGGTGGCCAGGGTCAGCTCCTCCGGCGCTACGGTCATCGCGGGACGCCCCGCCCCGGTCACGGTCAGCCCGTCGCCGAGCGCGCCCATCACCGCCGGGCGGCCGATCAGCGTGACGTCGGCGAACGCGGCGAGCCGGCCACCGAGGTGGCAGCCGACGCTACCGGCGCCGAAGACCGCGATCCTGGGGCGGGAACGGGGGGCGGGTCGGGACATGTACAGCCTCCGCGTACGGGTGGGGAGCGCCATGGGCGCAATTCGCAAGCGTACGGCGCGATGCGCACCTGTGTTCGAGGCACCCGCCCGCGCGGGCCCGGCGCGCGCCTTCACAGCCCACCGAGACACGGCACCGGCCGGCGCATCGGGGCGGCGTCCGACGGATCACGTATCGGATGGGCCCAGGATCGTCAGATGTCGGCAATCAAGCGCATCGGCTCCCGGCACCCGACCCGACCCTCCCGCCGCCTCGGCAGTGGCTGGCCCCACACATCGGTCCGTAGGCCGGGATCACCGTGCACGCGCCGCACGAACACGTCGGCCGACCACGTCGACCGACCGCCCGCCACCAAGCCTCGGCGCGCACCCGACACCCGCAGGCAATCCGCGCCGGGGATGCCGTATCGACGTTCGACACGCCGCCGGCACCGCCGACAACGAGGCGTCGCGTTCGACCACGGGGCCGGCCGCGTCTGGAGCCGGGCGGGGACTCTGATCCACCTCGCTACAGTCACCGAGTCAAACCAGCATTCGAGTGTCGCAACGGGATGGTCGCCGGTGTTCCTGGGCCCGCGAGTAGTCCTGCATCCGGCGCCCGACCTCGCCGCCGGCAAGGCGTGGTGGACCTCGGTCCTCGGCGTCGAGCCGTATTCGACGACGTCGGCGGCTACGAGTTGACCCTCGCCCCTCGCGGCGATCCCGCCGTCGGCCCGTGACCTACTGGGGCGCCCGACGTCGACAAGGCACTGCGCGGCTCGTCACCGTCGGGGCGACGGCCTCCGGTCGATGATCCGAATTACGGCCGGAAGCCCACCAGCGGTGACCCGCCAGGACCGTTCGACTGATCCTGTGGTGAACCCAAGACGCAAAACACCCGGCTCCGTCATCCCAGACCAAGCACGAACTCCCGCAATCAGAAGCGTTGTTGCTACATCCGACCGACCTTGCGTCGCTCGATGAGCCGGCACGGGCGCCGGGCGTGCTCCCTATCGCACCAAGACCACGACCAGCCGAGGAACCACACCCAAGACGCGGCCGCCCCGCCTCGTCGCACCCGCCCGCCGCTGAAGTGTGAGAACCGGTCCCACATCCACCAGGGCGTTGCGGGCCGCTGGGCAAGGGTGCGGCGGCGGCCGGTCGCTGTAAGAAGGCGCCGCAGACGCGTTCACGGCGGCGAGGCGATCAGTCCGTCGGAGCTCGCCCACCTCCACGCACCCGGGTGGGCAACGGGCAATGCCCGCACGGACGTTCATGTCGGGATGGCACCTACCCCACGCGCCTGATACCCCGAGGAAGTGCCCACCTCCGAGGGCCTCGCCTGCCGCGCCGCCTCCTCCAGGAACGGGCGCAGGCGCAAGTGCACACACGTGAACTGATCTTTGTGCGGCCCCTTTTGAGGCACTGGGTGGTGCCGGTGGCGGGATCGTCGGGGCCCGGTGGCGTGCTGGTGGGCCGGATCGAGGTGGAGTCGATGTTGATGCTCCAGTTGATGCCGCCCTCGGCATCGGTGACGGCCTGAACGCGCTGTAGCAGCCTCCCCCAGGTGGTGATCTGGTGATCTGGACAGCTTCAAGATGTACGACCGAGTTGGCGGATGCGCCGCACCCGTCCGTCGTCGGCGACCTCGCCGATCAGTATCCACTCCATCACCATGTGGCCGAGCTTGCGGTGTTCCACGCTCAGGCGACAGTGCGCGGCGAACCGGTGGCCGTCGACGAGGAGATCATCGATCTGCATCTCGCCGGCGGTGACGTTCTTGCGGGACGGGGCCGCGTGCGCGATCAGTTGGTCGCGGGTGATCTCTGTGCCGTCGGTTACCCAGACCGCGTCATCGGTGAAGGTGCGATCCACGATCCGGGCGGGATCTTCGTCGGATAGGGACATGTCGCGGGTGTAGTCGATCAGGAGGCGGCGCGCCGCAAACTCGGTTATCTCTGACATGACTGTCATGCTTATGAGTCTTGTTACCCTTGTCAACCGTGTCAGAGATAAGGCGTCGCCGTCAGCGGGTGGAAGTTGCACGCAACCGTGCCGCTCTGGTGTCGGCGGCGATTCAGGTGCTTGCCGAACGCTCCGAGGCGAGCATGTCCGAAATCGCATCCGAGGCCGGCGTGACGCGACAGACCGCGTACGTGCACTTCGGCACCCGTGAAGCACTGCTCGCAGCGGTGCGCGACGAGCTGAGTCACCGGGCGTTCGCCGTGCTGGATGCCGCTGACCTCAAGGTCGGCCCCGCCACCGAAGCCCTCGGCCGGTTCCTCGCCGCAGTCGGGACACTGCTGACCGAGCAGGCGGCATTCGGCCATTCGGACAGCGACTCGGCGGCCGACGCGTCACGTCACCTACTGATCGAGCAGCGGCTGGCGGCTCTGATCCGCCGCGGGCGCGACAGCGGCGAGTTCACAACCGAACTGGAGACGGATTGGCTGGTCGCCGCGACGATCGCGCTCGGCCATGCCGCCGACCATGAGGTAGGTATCGGTCGCCTGGACGCGCGGGTTGCGGCAAGGCAGTTCCGGGCGTCGGTGATGCGTTTGTACGGCGTCGATGAGCCCGACCATTCGCCGTGACGGGCAGTGCCACCATGTCGGGCCCCCGATCCTGCCGCGTGCGACATGCTCACCAACTGAACGGAGCCGCCCACGAGTCACAGACGTGACGGATCAGTGCTTCCGACGGAGCTTCCGATCGAAGAGATACGCCCTCCTCTAGGCGCCTCTAGGGCGTGTCTTCAATCCCCCGTCGGGCTCCGCGGCGTCCGGTGCCGTGCATCGGCGTGCCGGAGAAGCAGCCGCATAGTGGTTCTATTCGGCTGTTTCTCCGGTGCGGCGAGGTGAGCGCAGCGAGGAGCCCGAAGGGCGGATGCCGGGCGTCGTGGTGCTCGGCGGGGGATTGAAGACACGCCCTAGCCGGTGATTTTGGCGGGGTTTGCTCGTTGGCGCCAAGGCCTGGGCAGGTGAAGTCGTCGACTGGTGAGCGGTTCTCGGATCGGATCGCGTTGGGGGTGTTGACGCGCGCGTTTCCGCCGGAGTTGATCAACGAGGTGGTCGCGGGGTGTGGGCGGGGCGAGCAGCGTCGTCGGTTGCTGCCGGCGCGGGTGGTCGTGTACTTCGTCCTGGCGATGTGTCTGTTCGGGTCAGGGCAACGAGGAGGTCGCGCGCCTGCTCACGCAGCGCCCGGGGTGGGAACGCCGCTGGGCGGCGGCGTGGCGGGTGCCCCCGACGGCGGCGATCGGCCGGGCGCGACTGGTCCACCACGCTTTGCGCGACCTTGTGCACGCGGCCGCACGACAAGGCTGCCGCGATCCCGACCGGATGTCCTTCGTCAGCACCCTGAGGATCGTCCGCCGCTGCGTCAACGACCAAGCGGCGTTTCCCCCTCACGACTCGCCCTGGCGATCACCTTCGGCCTGCGTGAAATCCTCGAACGCCCGCTACCACCACGCCGGGCGCGGTCCAACCCACGCGTCATCAAACGCAAAATGTCCAACTGGGCCTTCAAACGCGCCGAACCCCGCCACCCACCCCGACCGAACCCACCCACATCACCGCGATCGCACCCACCAAGCCGACACCGAACCTCCGAAGCAAGACCTAAATCACCGGTATTGCCTCTGGGCAGC
This sequence comes from Embleya sp. NBC_00896, assembly GCF_045207785.1. Classification (NCBI taxonomy): domain Bacteria; kingdom Bacillati; phylum Actinomycetota; class Actinomycetes; order Kitasatosporales; family Streptomycetaceae; genus Embleya; species Embleya sp. NBC_00896. The sequence continues at coordinate 1,747,731 of NZ_CP108777.1, read as the reverse complement.
AGGACGCACTGGGACCCATCGACGGTCCAGGCCAGGACCGGTTGGGGCTCGATGGGCGGGTCGGCCGTCGGCGGAAGCGTATGCGTTTCCGGTGGTCGGCCGCGTTGCCTCGCCGCCCAGGACAAGGGCCCGGCCGCAAGGCCGAACTCTGGGCTCTGAGCCAAGTACGCGCCCGGCCGGGGCCTTTGGCCGGAGGCGAGAGGGACCATCCGGATGTCGCCGGCGTGTGGCTGCGGCCGCCACGGCAGCCCGCCCTCCGATACCGCTCGGGCGGCCACTGTCACGAGCGCCCGACGCGTGCCCTGCCCCGAAGCCGCCGTCCCGAGCAACCGTCAATGCCCCGGTCCTGACGCCAATTCCGCCGCAGGGCCAGACATCGACCGCCCAGGCGCCTGGCTTGGGGCGGTCGACTTCGAACTGCGGGCCACCCCTGTCGGCTCGACCCTGACGGCGGCGACCGGTGTATATCCGGACGCGGCGAGCGCGAGGTCCGCGCGTTTGACGGCACCCTGCGGATTCGCCACGTTCGCGGCACGGTCCGCGTTCGAATTGCTCAACGCGCGCGCGGCTCCGAGCTCGGCACGCAGATCACCGAGTTCGGATCCGACTCTTCCGATCTGGACGTCCGGGGCCATGTTGGTGGGAGCGTGTTGCGGCCGGGGCGGACCCGATATTGGCCCGGTTTGACGACCGGCGGTCTGCGCGGGCGCCGGGCGCCGGGTCGGAGTCAGCCTGGCCACGGCCCGGCGACCCACCGCGAGCATCCGCTGACCGAGACCGGGACCACGCACCTTCCCGGACGCGGCCAGCGCCAGATCCGCCCGTTTGACGGCACCCTGCGGATTCGCCACGTTCGCGGCACGGTCCGCGTTCGAATTGCTCAACGCCCGCGCGGCTCCGAGCTCCGCACGCAGATCACCGAGTTCGGATCCGACTCTTCCGATCTGGACGTCCGGGGCCATGTTGGTGGGAGCGTGTTGCGGCCGGGGCGGACCCGATATTGGCCCGGTTTGACGACCGGCGGTCTGCGCGGGCGCCGGGCGCCGGGTCGGAGTCAGCCTGGCCACGGCCCGGCGACCCACCGCGAGCATCCGCTGACCGAGACCGGGACCACGCACCTTCCCGGACGCGGCCAGCGCCAGATCCGCCCGTTTGACGGCACCCTGCGGATTCGCCACGTTCGCGGCACGGTCCGCGTTCGAATTGCTCAACGCCCGCGCGGCTCCGAGCTCCGCACGCAGATCACCGAGTTCGGATCCGACTCTTCCGATCTGGACGTCCGGGGCCATGTTGGTGGGAGCGTGTTGCGGCCGGGGCGGACCCGATATTGGCCCGGTTTGACGACCGGCGGTCTGCGCGGGCGCCGGGCGCCGGGTCGGAGTCAGCCTGGCCACGGCCCGGCGACCCACCGCGAGCATCCGCTGACCGAGACCGGGACCACGCACCTTCCCGGACGCGGCCAGCGCCAGATCCGCCCGTTTGACGGCACCCTGCGGATTCGCCACGTTCGCGGCACGGTCCGCGTTCGAATTGCTCAACGCCCGCGCGGCTCCGAGCTCCGCACGCAGATCACCGAGTTCGGATCCGACTCTTCCGATCTGGACGTCCGGGGCCATGTTGGTGGGAGCGTGTTGCGGCCGGGGCGGACCCGATATTGGCCCGGTTTGACGACCGGCGGTCTGCGCGGGCGCCGGGCGCCGGGTCGGAGTCAGCCTGGCCACGGCCCGGCGACCCACCGCGAGCATCCGCTGACCGAGACCGGGACCACGCACCTTCCCGGACGCGGCCAGCGCCAGATCCGCCCGTTTGACGGCACCCTGCGGATTCGCCACGTTCGCGGCACGGTCCGCGAGCGAGTTGCTCAGCGCGCGCGCGGCTCCGAGCTCGGCACGCAGATCACCGAGTTCGGATCTGATCTGATCGGAAGCTCGGACCCAGGGGTTGGCATCCGCCATATGTCCAGCCTCCAACAGAGTCATACAAGAATGATCAAGCTATCTGTCTCATTGGCGCCATCGATAGGTTCCAATGCGCGAGGCGCCTCATGGAATCATCCACATTGCGCGAGTCGATGCCCCGGTTCGCCAGGAGGATCCTGACACCGTTGCGCACGTCGGGTACCGACTTGCCGGTGGCGCCGGATTCAATGGGCAGCGCCGGACCGGCGGCGGTGCTGATCCACCCGCAGGTGCAGGAAGTGCGCAGTGGGGCGCCCACCGCCCCGTGGGTGAGCCACCAGTCGATGGCGGCGCCCCTGGCCCCGTGTGACCGGGCACGGGTCGAGGCCGGCGCCACGGTCAAGGCCCCGTGCTGATCCCGGCAACTGCACCCTGGAACCGGCGGGGCCGGAACGCGTCCGCGTCCGCTGCACGGCACGCTCATCGAGATCCGGTTCACCGAGGCCGGCCGCGCGCTCTTCGCCCGCGCCGACGCCCGCGTCGCCACACTCGACAGCACCCTCGGCGCGGACCTCACCGCGAACGAACTCGCCACCCTCAAAAGCCTCCTGGCCATCGTCGTCGACACCGCCACGCGGCCCCGCCCGTCCAGGCCTGAACGCGCCGGACCGACCGCAGCAGGGGCGACCACGTCTTGAACACTCCGGGCCCGCGAACACCCGGGCCCGCGCCCTGACCTGCCGACTCCAGAACTGTTGAACTAGCGTCCATACACCGGGACGGCACCTGCGTCGCCAGTGTGTGCAGGTCGTCCAGCACACGGGCGCCGTCGAGAACTTGCCGGGTGAGCCGTTCCATCAGCTCCGAGTCGGTGCCGCTGCCGGGTCCGGTGATCCGGGCGGCGCGGGCCGCTGACGGGGTGGGCGTCGGTGGGTGTGCCGGCCTCCTCGGTTTCGGCGAGGGCCTGGTACAGAGAGGCGACCGAGGGGTGCATGCCCGCGTTCTTCCCGGTCTTGATCGTCAGCCCCTTCGCGATCTCGGGAACAGGGATGTCCTTGTCCTTGAGCGCGACGGCGAAGGTGAGCATGTCGGTGAGGTCCTTTCACCCTCACTCATGTCGCACACTCAGTTGGCCGCAGGGCAGCGACGCCTCGTCCAGGGGCTGCCGGCTGTTGTACCTTCGCGTCCCCCGCGTCCCCCGCGCCCTCCGCTTGACCCTGTCATTGGCGGCAGGGTTGAACGATGAGGCCATGGACAACACGAACATCCACACCTCCCGTGTCGTTGTGATCACCGGTGCCGGCACCGGCATCGGTCGGGCCACCGCCCATGCCTTCGCCGCCGAGGGCGCGCACGTGATCGCCGTCGGGCGCCGCGCCGAGCCGCTCGCCGCGCCCGGCGCGTCCTTCGTGACCGGCGTGGTCCTCCCGGTCGACGGCGGCGCGGTGGTCGCGTGATAGGTGTGGTGGCCTTCGGTGGTGGTGGTGAACGCGGAGGCGGAGGGGTACGGATGCGGATCGGTGAGTTGGCGGTGGCGACGGGTACCACCCCGCGCGCGCTGCGCCACTACGAACAGGCGGGCCTGATCGACTCGGAGCGGGCCACCAACGGCTACCGCGTCTACCCCGAGGGCGCCGCCGCCCGCGTGCACAACATCCGCCGCCTCCTGGCCGTCGGCCTCACCCTGGACGACATCCGGATCTTCCTCCCCTGCCTGGACACCGACGTCACCGCGGCCGCGCCCTCCGCCCGGGCCCTGCGCGTGGCGCTCGATCGCCTGGCCGTCCTGGACGCCCGCATCGCCGCCCAGACCGAAGCCCGCGACGCCTTGGCCGCGGCCCTGAACCGGGCGGGCGTCGAACGCATCCGCCCGGTGGCCTGAACCGGCACCGGCCCGAACCTCCCGCTCGGAGGCCGAAGGAGGCCCAAGGAGGCCGAAAGGGGCCGAAAGGGGCCGAAGAAGCCTCGATGCCATTGCCCGAGCGCGGGAACGGCGAAGCCGCCGACGAACCCGAAGACACCCCCGAGCCCAGTCCCCCGACAGCACCGGGCCCGGTGGTCAGCGACGCACCGTGATCGCCTCGACGTCGATGACCGGGCGGTCGCCGAGCGGTTCGTCCAGGTTCAGGGTCGCCGTGCGCGTGACGGCCATGGCCGGGCACCCGTCCACCGTCGCGGGAGTCGGGGTCGGGCGCCGCGAGCCGACCACCGCGACGGCGACGACCCCCGAGCGCTGAGTGGCGCGAACCTCGTAGTCCGCGCCGCACGGGCCGGGCGTGTCGGGCGCTCCCGCGAACCTGAGGGTCAGGCCGCGCCCGTCGGCGGACACCGTCGCGAGGTCGGGTTTGGGTCCGACGGCCGAACGGTACGGCGGCACCGAGTCGAAGGCGACCGCCACGAGTACGCCGCGAACCGCCGTGTCCGCGAAGGATAGTTCCCACCCGGGCACGGTCGCCCGGCCACGCGCGGTGTCGACGTCCAAGGTGATCGGCCTCACGGCCGCCACCGTCAGCATGGGCGTACCGCCGGACCGCCCACACGCGGCGTGCACGTCCGCCGGGATGCCGCGCCGCTCGTACGTCTGAGCCGGCGTCAGCAGCGGCCGGCGCTCCACCATCCCATCGGGCCAACGGATCTCGCCGTCGACGGGCAGCGTGGGCACAACACCCGGCGGGACGTCGAGGCAGCCGCTGCCGAAGGCGGCCTTGTAGACGCCCTTGTCCGGCTCCCAGTCGCCGATCTGATCGCGATACCCGCCGGTGACCACGAACGACCGCGGACCCTCTCGGCTCTGCTCCTGCTCCCACCTGTTCGCGGCAATGACGGTGCTCGCCTCGGCCTTCGCCGCCAGAGTGGCCTCCGGCGCAACGGAATCCGCCGGCCCACGCGCCTGGTCCCGCGCCTCACCACAAGCCGAGACCCCGAACACCATCCCGACCAGCACCCCCACAACCCCAACTACCCCAACTACCCCACCCCGAGGCCCACTCCGTCCGAACACGACACCCACCCACCCATCGTCATCAGCCCCACGCCACAACAACAGCCATGTGACGCACCCCCCACGCCCCGGGTTCCGATCCGCCCGCCCCTCGAGAGCAACCCCAAGCCACGACACGCCCGACACCGGCCCACCCCGCGCCGAGTCGACCCGGGCGTGATCGCGAAGACGTACGCCCCTACGCTGCCCGCACCGTTCGCGGCCCACGGCCCGAACGGCGTTGCCGTACACGTCCGTTCGATCACCAAGGCCACCCCCCGAACCCGCGCGTCGCCGTCAGCTGCCGCTGCCGTAGGCGCGGGTGAGGATCTCCATGTTGTGGCCGTTGGGATCAGCGAAGAACGCGCCGCGGCCGCCGTCCCACGTGTTCGTGCGGTCGGCCATGCGGCGGCCGGGGTCCGCGTAGATCGTGACGCCCGCGGCGCGGAGCCGGCCGACGATCGCGTCAAACTCGTCCTCCTCGACCAGGAACGCGTAGTGCTGCGGCGTGACCTGCTCCGTCGGGTTGTCCCAGAAGTCGAGGGTGACGCCGTTGGCCATGGCGACCGGCAGGAACGGACCGTACTGTTCGCCGACAGTCAGGCCCAGGACACCGGCCAGGAAGGCGGCGGACTTCCGCTTGTCGCCGGCCGCGACGATGGTGTGGTTGAGCTGGATCGGCATGACGACTCCTCGGGGTGTACGCCGCTGCGGGTGCCCGCCGCGGTCCGTTCGCACCGATTCTCGATCCGTGGGCGGGGCGCCGACAGCGACTCGTGCATCCAGGGATCCGCGATCCCAGGCTGAGCGCTCCGCTCCTCACCGGGACGCGGCCGTGAAATCTTCGAGGCGTCGCAGGAGTCGGCAGGAACCCACCCCACCGGTCGGATCCGCCCCGCGACTTCCCTCCCCGTGCCTCGGAAGGCTCCGCCATGTCCGCGTCCAGCCCCACCGCACCCGGCCCGTCCGGCTCATCCGGCCCGTCCGGCTCATCCAATTCATCCCGCTCGTCGCATTCGTCCCGCCTGCCTCGACCCGGCGCGGCGCTCGCCCTGCTCGCGTTCGCGAGCCTGATCACGTCGCTCGACTACAACATCGTCTACGTCGCGCTGCCCGACATCGGCGCGGGCGTCGGCTTCTCCGCTCAGACACTGCAATGGGTGGTCAGCGCGTACGCGGTCGCCTTCGGCGCGTTCCTGCTGCTCGGCGGGCGGATGTCCGACCTGATCGGGCGCCGCCGGATGTTCGTGCTCGGCCTGTCGCTGTACGCGCTCTCCTCGCTCGCCGGCGGCCTCGCCACCGAACCGGGGCTGCTGATCGGCGCACGCGCCGTACAGGGCCTGGGCGGCGCCTTCCTCTTCCCCGCGACGCTCTCGCTGGTCAACACCACCTTCGCCGAGGGCCGCGAACGCAACCGTGCGCTCTCGGTCTGGGCCGCAACCGGGTCCGGCGGCCTGATCCTGGGTTCGCTGCTCGGTGGCGTGCTCACCCAAGTCCTGGGCTGGCGTGCGGTGTTCTTCGTCAACGTGCCGCTCGCGACCGCCGCCGCGCTGCTCGCGCTATCCGTGCTCCCCGCCGATCCGGCCCGCGAGACGGGCCGCCGATTCGACGTGCCGGGCGCACTCACCGCGACCGCCGGTTCGACCCTGATCGTGTTCGCCCTCGTCCAGGGCCCCGAGGTCGGCTGGACCGCGCCGCTCCTGCTCGGCAGCGCGGCACTGGGAGTTGCGCTGCTCGCCGCCTTCCTGTTCGCCGAGTCGCGCAACCCCGACGCGTTGATGCCGCTGCGCCTGTTGCGGGATCGCAACCTGGGCACTGGCATGACGGTGACGTTCCTGTTCATGGCGACTCTGGGCACGCTGCCGTACTTCCTCACCGTCTACTTCCAGAGCGTGCACGGGTACAGCGCGCTGCGCACCGGCTTCGCCTACCTCGTCCCGATGGGCGCGGGCTTCCTGGGGTCGCTGCTGGGTGGGCGGCTCGCGACCCGGTTCGGGGTTCGGTCCACACTGCTGGGCAGCCTCGCCGTGAGCGCGGTCGGCATGGTGGCCATCGGCATGGCGATCTCGGCGGATGCCTCGTACCTCGACCTGGTACCCGGGCTCGTGGTGTTCGGGGTCGGCCAGGGCATCGTGTACACGACGATGTTCGCCGCCGCCGCGACCGGTGTACCGGCCCGCGACCAGGGCATCGCGTCCGGGATGGCGTCCAGCGGTCAGCAGGTCGGCGGCGCGATGGGGCTGGCCGTACTGGTCGCTGTCGCCAACTCCGGCACGAGCGGGAAAAGTGGCGAGGCGCTGCGGGTGGCCGCCGCGGACGGCCTGCGAACGGCGGTGTTCCTGGCGGCGATCGGAGCAGCGGTGTCAGTGCTGGTGGCGCTGAACTTCCGTCGCACCGGCGGGAAGGGGGCGGCACGGACGGTGCGCGCGTAACTCGATCCTGCCCCCGGCCGCCGGCCCATGATCGATATTCGTGCGCGGCATCGAGTCAGGGGTAGCCATTTCGACGTGATGCGGAAGCTGTACCGGAGCGGCACGGCTTGAAGGAACCTTGCTTATGACTGAGTGTCAAAGATCCGAATTCAGCCGGAGTTCCGCTGAGATGAGAGTGATCACAGTCGGCTGCCAGATCGTCGGGCGGGCGCCATGGGACCGGAGAACGGGGCGCGGTGAGGCGGTCTCGGCATCAAGCCCGTGGACTCCCGATACGCGCCGTCGGAGCTGGAGGGGTCCTTCGCCGCCGCCAGGACGTGACCGCCGGCCGCCTCCGCAATCGCTACCGCTATCGCTATCGCTATCGCTATCGCTGAGCCTGGTATCGCCGCGAGCGTGGAGGCGTCCGGTGTCGCGGCTCCAGGCGCACCGCATCATCCCGCCCGGCCTTGCCGGGGGCGCCGGAGTGGGCCTGGCGGGTGAGGGGCTCTCGCGGGCCGTCGCTCAGGCCTTCAGGATCCGGTCGGCAGGCACCTCGAAGACGATTTCCAGCCCGTCCTCCTCGTCCATCTGTTCGCCGACCTCGACGAATCCGAACCCCACGATCGTGGCCAGCGACGCGGTGTTGTCCGGCGTGATGGTCACTCGGACGATCTCGACCCCGGGTTCGTGGGCGGCGCGCTCCAGCAGGGACTTGAGCATGGCGCGGGCGTAGCCCTTTCGGCGGTGCTCGGGGACCACCGTGTAGCCGATCTCCACCATCCCGACCTCGTCCGGCGGCCCGTGGAAGCCGGCGTAGCCGACCACGGCGCCGTCCGGTTCGGAGACCGCCGCGCGCGCGAGCCAGGGAGCGCTCTCGGGTTCCGCCGTCACCTGGTCGAACCGCCGCCGCCAGAGCCCGCGGGCCCGCTCGGATACGAAGAACTCCGGTAGTTCGAGGCCGACTTGGTAGCAGCCCTCGGCGAGGTTCCCGGCGAGGAGGGCGCTCATGGGTCGACCGATCAGGTAGACGAAGCGCACGCGCTGCTCGGGGGTGGTGGACGGCGGGCGCGGGGGATCATGGGGATTTGTCACCAGCGGATCATGAACGAGGCCCGGCGCCGCGTCCAACGCATTTCCGGGAGACGCGGGCCGATGCCTGGAAACCGAAGCGAATCAGCGAAAAGCTCCCCGACCCGGCTCACGATTCCCCGCCGACCCGGTCGATCGAGCAGCAGCGTACGCATCCGGACGATCTCGCTCTCCTGCTCGGAGACGATCACCCGCACCGATCAGCCCAGAGCCCTCCGGCCTCGAGAACGCGAGGGCACGCCATCGCGCGCCGCGGACATGTCGTCCACCGCGGCCCCGGGCCAAATCTGCACGGGCAGCAGTTGTGGGCGCTTGGCGGTACGGCCGTCGCCGGAGGAGCGGCCACGCACACGGCGGCCGACCCAGGGGCCCAGGAACGCGACCGCCCAACGCAGTTCGGCCGCCGCGACCTGGCGCCGCGCGGGGGCCGGCAGCGGTGGCAGCGGCAGCGTCCACGTGTCGTCGCTGTCGGGCAGCCGGAGCGCGTGCGCGACGGCCGCGGCGATGCGTGCGTGGCCGAGCGGACTGGCGTGCAGCCGGTCCGCGCTCCACAACCGCGGGTCGGTGCTCACGTCGTGCGGAGCGCAGTCGGCGACCGCGACACCGTGCCGCGCGGCCGCGCCGCGGATGCGGGCGTTGAGGTCGATCACGCGGGACCTGAGCGGCCGGGCCAGTGGGGCGATCCGGCCGACGTCGGGGAAGGTCGCGGTCGCCACGCGCGCGCCGGCGGTGGTGAGCGCGGCGAACATCTCCTCCAGATGCGCGGCCGTCGCCGCGGCGTCGAACCGGGGCCGGAGCAGGTCGTTGACGCCCGCGACGACGGTGGCCACGTCGGGACGCAACGCCACGGCGGGGCCCAGCTGTTCGGTGCGTATCCGTTCGACACCGTGTCCTCGTACCGCCAGATTGGCGTACTGGAGGCCCGGGTTGACCACCGCGAGCTGCTCGGCGAGGCGGTCGGCCCAGCCTCGCCAGCCGGTGGTCTCGTCCCCGTCACCGAGTCCTTCGGTCTGACTGTCGCCCAGGGCCACGTAGCGCAGGTATTCACCGCTCGACATGTGCCGTCCGCCTTTCCCGCAGGACGGCCGCAGTCCGCAGACACCAGTCCCGATGATCCCGCTCGAAGGCCAGGCCCCGCAGGCAGGTCAGGTACGGCCCGATCCGCTCGCCTCGCCGAAGGAAGTCTTCCTCTTCCATGTCGCCGCGCAGCCGCAGCAGCAGCTTGTCGAGGAGCTCGATCTTGGCCTCGGCCGCCACCGCGCGCTCGTCGAGCTGTTCGATCACCGGCCCCGCGTCGATCCGATCCACGACCTGGACCTTGACGGTCAGATCGTCGCGAATGAACGAGGGCTTCGCCGACGCCGCCGCGAACTGCTCCAGCTCGGTGAGGCCGGCGTCCGTGACCCGGAACAGGCGCTTGTTGGGCCGCGACTCCTGGACCACCTGCCGGCCGGCGACCAGCCCTTCCCGTTCCAGCTTGGCCAGTTCGACGTACAGCTGCTGCGGAACGGCATGCCAGAAGTTGGCCACGCCGAGGCCGAAGACCTTGGCCAGCTCGTATCCGCTGTACTCGCCGTCCAGCAGCGCGGCCAGCACCGCATGTCGCAAGGCCATCGCGGCGCCCCCTTCCCATTCGCTCACTCGCAGGAGCATCATACTCAAGAAAGTGACTAGTCAAGATCTTGACTATGAACGAGAAGGAGATGCCCATGCAGACGACCGCCGAACGCTTCCGCACCGCCGTCGACAAGCACGATCTCGCCGCACTGGACGCCCTGTTCACCGACGACATCCGCTTCTACAGCCCGGTGAAGTTCACACCCTTCGAGGGCAAGCCGATGGTCCTGGGCCTCTTCGAGGTCCTGCTGCGCACCTTCGAGGACTTCCACTACATCGGTCACTTCGAGGGCGCGGCCGAGACCGGGGGCAGCGGTGGAACAAGGGGTACCGACGGCGAGGCCCCTGCGGTGATCCTCCCGTTCCGGGCCGTCGTACGCGGCAAGCGGATCCACGGCATCGACCAACTGCACTTCGACGAGGCGGGCCTGATCCGGGAGTTCACCGTGATGGTCCGCCCCCAGTCCGCGGTACAGGCCCTGGGCGAGGCCGTATACGCCGGCCTGGTCGCCCTCGGCCTCGCCCCGGAGCAGACACCGACGCCTCGCTAGGGCGTGACCGCGTAGGTCCGCCGGGTTGGGTTGGGCCGAGCCGCCGTTTTCGAAGACCGCATTCTGACCAGAGCCCGGTGTCAGAGCCTCCCGGTAGCGTGCCGGCAACCAGGTCCGACTCCACTTCGGGAAACCACCATGGACATTCTGCTCATCGCCGGCTTGTGGCTCGACGGATCCGCCTGGGTGCGAGCACGTTCCTTGCGCTGGGCCGCGAGAACATCGGGATGACGGGCGTTGGCGTTCCGCCGGCGCAGGTAGGCGTGCAGGGCACGGGTCTGCGCGGTGTGGTTACGGTGGTTGGAGTTGGCGACGGTGAACTGCCGCAACGGCCCGAAGTACGCCTCGATCGGGTTGGCCCAGGACGCGTAGGCCGGTGTCAAGCACAGCTCGACCCGGTTTTTGCTCGCCCAGCGCCTGACGGTGTCGCCTCTGAGGGCGGACAGGTTGCCCAGGATCACATGCCTCGGCCCATCGCATCGGAAGGCAACGAACCGACCGCGGCGCTGACTACGGCCCTACGCCCCTACGCCCCTACGCCCCTACGCCCCTACGCCCCTACGCCCCGATGTTGCCGTCGATGCGCTCCCGGAGCAGATCCGCGTGACCGTTGTGCCTGGCGTACTCGGCGATCAAGTCCACCAGCAGCCAGCGCAGCGAGAACGGCTCGCCGGACCGCTTGTTGGCGCCCTCGTCGTCCAGCGACGCCGCGGCCGCCACGATCTCCCTGGACCGCCGGCACTCCGCCCGCCAGACCTCCAGAGCCTCCTTCGGATCGCCATCCAGGTCGTCGAAGTCCTGATCGGGGTCGTCGTCGGAGTAGTAGAGCATCGGCACATCCTCACCGGCGAACTGAATCCGGAACCACCAACGCTCGACGCCGGCCAGGTGCCGCAGCAGCCCGTGCAGCGACAATCCTGAGGGCGCGATGGCCTTCTCCGAGTGTCTGGCCGACGGAAGACCCGCGCACTTGAGCTCGAACGTCGTCCGATGCCAGTCCAGGAAGGCGGTCAGGATCTCCCGCTCGCCACCGACGGTGGGCGGAGTGGTGCGCGTATCGCCCTCCCACGCCGGCGCGAAGTGCTTGGGAATGGGCACACCGCTCATTGTGATGACCTCCTGCTCGGGAACCCGCCGACTCTGCCGGACGCCACCGACATCCGGCCCACCCCGTCTGTACCCGAACCTGGCATGCTGAGCGTGAGCCCATTGTGGGTACCGCCACCCACCCGCCCAGCCCGGTCGGAGGAGTCGATGACGAAATCGTTCATGGACGAGATAGGCCCGGAGCGAGCCCAGGAGTTGGTTGCCGAAGCCGTCCGCAAGGCGATCGAAGAACTACACGCGGCGGGTCTCCCGGCCATCCAAGGCGACGGCAACGGCCGCGTGTACAAGCTGTATCCGGACGGTAGCAAGGTCTATATCGAAGAGGAGTGACCGGGACGGGATCCGTCCGCGGTCCGACACGATCGCATTTCGTCTACAAGCCTGTTGTGGATCGGACGTCGGTGGTGACGGTTCCCATCGCGCCCGGGAATGCAGACGAACGGACCGTAGCCGAGCATGGGGCCGGCGCAGTTGTCTGGAAGCGAAACAGCTTTTTTTCGGACGACTCGGGAGTACTCCGTGACGGATTCACAGACGGATTCACAGGCATCGGGACACGCGGCGATCGAACGGCTGCGTGGTCGACTCGGCCGGGACGAACTATCCGGCCGTGAAGGTGAGTTGATGGATGTCATCAACGGATACGCCTTCCTCCGACCGCCGTCGGGCGGACTCGAATGGGAGACCCCGTTGGCACGCGTGACACTCCTGCCCGTCGGCGACAACGAAGGCGAAGGCGACAGCGACAACGCGCCGCGGCCGGCCTGAAGCCGACCCTGCGATCGTGGGCGCAGCCGCGGCGCCACCGGCCAAATTCCGGATGCCGCCGCGGCCACGCCTGCCATGCCCGACGATCCGTCGCGGCGGCCCTGACCCGGCTCGGGTACACGACCGACGCGTGCGGTGCGACCCGCCCGCGTCAATCCGTCAGGGCCGCCGTGAGGTCGACCTCGACGAGCTGTCCCGGGAAGCCGAGTTGGGCGACGCCCAGCAGCGTGCTCGCGGTGCTGAAGGCGGGTCCGATGATCGATTCGGTGAGGCGCTCCCACGCGGCGGCCAGCACCTCCGTGTCGGCGCTGGTCACGTAGATCACGGAGCGGACGACATGGTCCGGCCGGGCCCCGACCGTGGTCAGGGCGACGTGGGCGTTGGCGGCGATCTGGTCGATCTGCGCGTCGAGATCGCCGGGCCCGACCAACACGCCGGTGCGGTCGAGTGGGCACTGGCCCGCGAGGTAAGCCGTCCGGCCCGCCTCGACGACGGTGATGTGGTGGTAGCCGGGCGTGGGGTGGAGTCGGTCGGGGTTGATTCGGGTGATCTCGGTCGTCATACGCGCGAGTATGCGCGACCCGCGGCCCGCCGCGCACACGAGTTCCGGCAGCGCGCCGGGCCTGATCATGCGTGCCGAACTCGCTTGCCCGGCCCCGCCGATTCTGTGAGGCTCTGCGAATCCTGGACCGAAACCCGGGCCGAAACCCGGACCGAATCCCGGGCCGAACCCGGTTCGGGTCGGGTCGAGTTCGTCGTCGTGCAAAGAACGGGTGAGCATCGTGCGGGCTGATCAACCGCTGCGGCCGACGCCATTGAGCGGCTTTCCGGAATGGCTTCCGGAGGTACGCATGGTCGAGGTGCAATGGCTCGACCACATCCGCCGCACGTTCGAGTCGTACGGGTTCGCGTCGGTCGAGACGCCCGCGGTGGAGGCGCTCGACGTCCTGCTCAAGAAGGGTGAGACCTCCCAGGAGGTGTACACCCCCCAGCGACTCCAGGCGGACGCGGACGACGACAGCGACGCCCGACTCGGGCTGCACTTCGACCTCACCGTCCCGTTCGCCCGGTACACGGCGCAGCACTTCAACGACCTCGTCTTCCCGTTCAAGCGCTATCAGATCCAGCGGGTGTGGCGCGGCGAACGCCCGCAGGCGGGGCGGTACCGGGAGTTCGTGCAGTGCGACATCGACGTGATCAACGTCGACCGGGTCCCGCTGTACTTCGACGCCGAGATGCCGCGCATCGCCCACGAGATCCTCACCGCCCTGCGGATCGGGCCGTTCACGATCCGCCTCAACAACCGCAAGGTGCTCGAGGGCTTCTACGCCGGCCTGGGGATGGCGGATCCTTTGGCCGCGATTCGGATCGTCGACAAGGCGGACAAGATCGGGCTCGACCGGGTCGGCGACCTGCTCGCCGCCGAACTCGGGCTCACCGGCGACCAAGTCGCGAACTGCCTGAAACTAACCGGGATCCGGGGTACGGACTCGTCGGTGGTCGCCGAGATCCGGGCGTTGGGCGTGGCGAACGAACTCCTCGACGAGGGGCTCGCCGAACTGGCCTTCGTGCTGGACGCGCTCGCCGATCTGCCGAGTGGGTCGATCGTCGCCGACCTGTCGATCGCGCGCGGGCTCGACTACTACACCGGGACGGTCTACGAGGCGAAGTTCGTCGAGTTTCCGGACTACGGAAGCATCTGCTCGGGCGGCCGGTACGAGAACCTCGCCGGCTCGTTCATCCGGCGCGACCTTCCCGGTGTGGGCATCTCGATCGGGCTGACCCGGATCTTCGCCAAGCTGCTCGCCGAGGGCCGACTGCCGATCGGCCCGAAGTGCCCGACCCAGGTGCTGGTCGCGGTGCCCGACGCCGAGTCGTTCGCGGTGGCGGTGCGTACGGCGGCCGCGTTGCGCGCCCGGGGCATCCGGACGGAGGTCTACCACCAGCCCGACAAGTTGCAGAAGCAACTGCGGTACGCGCTCCGCAAGGGGATCGCGCACGTGTGGTTCCCGCCGGTCGGGGACGCGGGCGACGAGCCCGCCGTACACCAGGTCAAGGACCTGGTCTCGACCGAGCAGACGGTCGCCGATCCACAGACCTGGCTGCCGTCCGGGCCCGCCGTCGGTGCGCCGTAGTTCCCCCGTCGTGACCCTGCGGGCCCGCCGGCCCTGCCTGCCCTGCCTGCCCGCCTGCCGCGGCGGAGCCGGACTATTCGGTGGCACGCGGGTCCGCCGGGGTCCAGGATGCGGGGATGACCCATACGCTTCTGGCGTTCATCGGCGCCTGCACCCTGATCGCGGCGAGTCCCGGTCCCAGTTCCGTACTGATCATCCGACACTCGTTGCAGAGCCGCCGCTCCGGCTTCCTGGCCGTGCTGGGCAACGAGACCGGCGTCTTCATCTGGGGACTCGCCGCGGCCTTCGGCCTGACCGGACTTTTGGCCGCCTCGGAGCTGGCCTACGACATCATGCGGATCGTCGGCGCCGTCGTCCTCGTCGGATTCGGCGTCCAGGCCATCCGAGCCGCCCGGCGCGACGGTCTGACCGGATTCGCGACCGCGAAGGAGGAGGCGACGGCCGACCCCGAGCCGGGCACCGGACGCCGGGCCTACCGCGCCGCGCTGACCCTGAACCTGGCCAACCCGAAGGCGGCGGTCTTCGCGATGTCCTTCCTGCCGCAGTTCGTCCCGCGTGGTGCCCCGCAGCTGCCGACGATGGTCGCGCTCGCGGCGATCTGGGCCGTGTACGAGATCGGCTACTACAGCCTGTACGTGTGGTTCGTCGGCCGGATGCGCACCGTCCTGAGCCGGGCCAAGGTCCGCCGTCGGCTCGAACAGACCTCCGGCGGCGTCATGGTCGCACTCGGCATCCGGATGGCCGTCGAGTCGTGACCGGAGGGCGGCGGGCCCGCGATCACCGCCCGCGGATCGGTGATCGGGATCGGCGGATCAGCCGAAGGCGATGACGAACCGACCGCCGCCCGCGCCCCCGGCCATGCTGTCCAGAGCGGCCGGGGCCTGGTCGAGGGTGATGGGGGTGACCTGCGGAAGGATGCCGTGCGCCGCGGAGAACGCGAGCGTGTCCCGCAGGTCGTGCGGCGAGCCGGACGGCGAGGCGAGTACCCGCAGCCGGTTGAGCACCATCGGCTGAGCGGGCAGTACCAGGGGCTCCGCGTCGTACCCGCACAACAACAGCGTGCCGTCGGGCGCCAGACCGCCCAGCGTCGCGGCGGCGGCCGCGGTCGAGGGCGCGGCGTTGACCACCAGGTTCGCGCCGCCGTCCCACGCCTTCAGCGCGACAGCGGGATCCTGGCCGTCGGTGGCGATGTACAGCTCCGCGCCCAGTTCCTTCGCCTGCTCCTCGGCGCGCCGCGAACGCCCGACGGCGGCGACGCGGGCGCCCATCGCGACGGCGTAGCGAATCGCGAGGGCGCCGATCCCGCCCGTACCGATCACCGCGACCCGCGAGCCGGGCCGCACGCCGCCCTGGCGCAGCCCGTTGAAGGCGGTGATCCCGGCGCACATCAGCGGGGCTCCGGCGACCGGGTCGAGGTCGGCGGGCAGCGGCGTGACGTACCCCGCCTTGAACACCGCGTACTCGGCGTAGCCGCCGTCCGCCACGACCCCGGTGATCCGCTTCGCGGGGCACAGGGTCTGCTCGCCGGCGACGCAATAGTCGCAGTGCCCGCACGAGTCGTACAGGAACTGCGCGCCCACCGCCGTACCGACCGCGGGCCACATGACCCCGTCGCCGACCGCGACGATCGTGCCGGTGACCTCGTGTCCGGGGACGACCGGGAAACGCGCGAAGGTGTAGTGGCCGCGCAGCAGGTTGACCTCGGAGAAGCAGATGCCGCACGCCGCGATCCGTACCAACACCTCGCCGGGGCCCGGGGTGGGTACGTCGCGCTCGATCAGGGACAGCGGTGCGTCGACGGCGGTGGCGATTGCGGCGCGCATGGTGCGGGCTCCTTCGTTGCGTTCGACTGGGGACGCTTTCCCCCAGGGTCGGTGCAACGTCGCCGGTTCCGCCGGATCGACACGGGCCCACCCGGGCCGCCGGCTCGCGGGCACGAGCCCGCAACGGGCCGGGTCCGGGGTCTCGTCAGAGGCCCAGGGGCGCGCGGTGCTGCTCGGGGACCAGGTCGAGGTATTCCGGGTGCTTGCGCATCCAGGCGCGCAGGTAGTCGCAGTTGGGTACGACCCCGAGCCCGCGCTCGCGCGCCGCGTCGAGGGCGCCCCGGACCAGGACGCCGGCCAGGCCGTGGCCCTCGAAGCGCCGGTCGACCTCGGTGTGGATGAAGGCGATCTCGTCGTCACCGAGAAAGTACTCGGCGTAGCCCGCGAGTTCGCCGGCGTCGACGCCGGCGAAGATCTCGTAGCGGGACTGCTCCGGGTTGTCGATGACACGCGCTTGCATGCTGCCTCCTGGGTCACGGCCGGGACTGGCGGCCCGGCTTCTCACCGTACCGGCCGGCCGGACCGTGCCCGGGATCCGGGGCGTGACCTGCGCGTTCCGGGTCGGGCGGCGGCTGTCGTGTCCGGTCGCGCTCGGCGCTCAGGCGTCCCTACCTTGTTGATGGGCAGGGCGAGCCATTCGTAGGGTTCTCCCACCCAGGGGTGCCGGGTGTGGCTTTCAGGCGTCTGCCGATCGTGGCTTTGTTCGATTTGCCGCCCGGCACCCCGCGACGACTCGGCCGCTGATTAGGAACTGCGATTCGGTCGCTGTGTAGGGACTCGACGGCGAGGTCGTCTGCGGGACAACACGAACCGACAGACTTGCGGAGGCGCTTGTGGCGAGGATCTGGGCCGGGGTGGACGCGGGGAAGACCCACCACCACTGCGTGGCGATCGACGAGAACGGCAAGCGGCTGCTCTCGCGCCGGGTCGCCAACGACGAGCCGGTTCTGCTGGACCTGCTCGGCGACGTCCTCGCCCTCGGCGGCGAGGTCGTCTGGGCGGTGGACCTGGCGGACGGTGCCGCCGGCCTGCTCATCGCGGTGCTGGTCAACCACGAGCAAGACCTCCTCTACATCCCCGGCCGGGTGGTCAACCGAGCGGCGGACGGCTACCGGGGCGAGGGCAAGACCGACGCGAAGGACGCGGCGATCATCGCCGACCAGGCCCGCGTCCGCCGCGACCTGCACCCGCTGCGACCCGGCGACGAGCTCACCGTCGAGCTCGGGCTGCTCACCGCCCATCGCATGGATCTCGCCGCCGACCGCACCCGTGCGATCAACCGCCTGCGCGCCCTGCTGACCGGCGTATTCCCTTCCCTGGAAAGGGAGTTGGACCTGACCAACATCGGACCGTTGGTTCTTCTGACGGGCTATCAGACCCCGGTGGCGATCCGCCGCACGGGTGCCCGGCGGCTGGAGACCTGGCTGCGCAACCGCAAGGTGCGCGGCGCCGCGCGGCTCGCCGCCGACGCCGTCGCGGCGGCCGAGCGCCAACACACCGCGGTACCGGGCGAGAAGGTGACCGCGCATCTGGTGCACACGCTCGCGAAGGAGGTGATGGCCCTCAACGCGCGGATCGCCGAGACCGACAAGCTCGTCGAGGGCCGGTTTCGCGGGCACGAACACGCCGCCGTGATCGCGAGCATGCCAGGAATCGGACCGCTCCTCGGCGCCGAGTTCCTCGCCGCCACGGGCGGCGACATGACCGCGTTCGCCACCCCCGACCGCCTCGCCGCCTTCGCCGGAGTCGCCCCGGCCCCGCGCGACTCCGGCAAGGTCAGCGGCAACCTGCACCGCCCCCGGAGATACAACAGGCGCCTCCAACGCGTCTTCTACACCTCCGCGTTGATCAGCATCCGCTGCTGCGAGGAGTCCCGCCGGTTCTACGACCGCAAGCGAGCCGAGGGCAAACGACACACCCAGGCCGTCCTCGCGCTCGCCCGCCGCCGCGTCAACGTCCTGTGGGCCCTGCTGCGTGACGGACGGTGCTACCAGCCCACACCGCCCGTCACACTCGCCGCTTGACAAGAAGATTAGGAATCGAACGTGGTGTCGCGGCCGACCTTCTCCCACGTAGCGATCTCGGCCCGTACCCCGTCGAGGTGGCCGAGTACCGCGTCGATCGCGTCGGCGCCCAAGGGGAGCCGCAGCGGCGTCACCTCGGCATCAAGGGCGGCGATGACCGCGGCCGCCGCCTTCGCGGGGTCGCCGGGCTGCTGCCCGTCCGCGGCGCCGATCATCTGCCGGGTCGTGCCCACGGCGGTGTCGGCGTACGCGTCGATCTCCGCGCTCGCGCTGATGCCGCCGAACAGGCCGGTACGGAACGCACCGGGCTCCACCACGAGCACCTTGATGCCGAACGACCTCACCTCGTCGGCGAGCGCCTCGGACATGCCCTCCAGGGCGAACTTCGTGCCGCTGTAGGCGGAGAAGCCCGCGAACGACATCTGCCCACCCATGCTGCTGAGTTGCACGATCGCACCGGACCGCCGGGCCCGCATGTGCGGCAGCACGGCCCGCACGAGCGCGGCCGGCCCGAACACGTGCACCTCGAACAGCGACCGCAGTTCCGCGTCCGAAGTCTCCTCCATCGCACCCACGTGCGAACGCCCGGCGTTGTTGACCAACACGTCGACGCGGCCGTGTCGGGCGATCAGGTCGGCCACCACGGTCTCGATCCCACCGGCGTCGGTGACATCCAGACGTACGGCTTCGACCCGCTCGGGATGCGCGGCCACCAGATCATCCAACGTCTCGGGCCGCCGCGCGGTGGCCACAACGATGTCCCCCGCGGCGACAGCGGCCTCCGCGAACGCCAGCCCAAATCCACTGTTGGCTCCGGTGATCAGCCAAACCTTGCTCATCGAGTCCCCCTCGCAGTCGGCCCCGCCGGTCCGGCGAAGCCCTCGACAAGATCCTGACCCGACACCCGTCCACCCGTCCAAGACCGGCCCTCATAGCCAACGGTTATCAACCACCGGGAACGCGCCCGACCGGGAGCCGTGGCCCCGGGATCGCCGAACGGATGCCGGACGGATGCCGAATGGCCATAGTTGACGGTCCGTCAGATCGCTCGTAGAGTCCGCGAAGTGGGACTTCCCGAAGCGGATTCGGGCAGGTCGGAGCGGGTTTTCGGGTGCCTGGGAACGGGGCCGGTCGGCCCGGGAACGGGGCCGGTCCGCCTGGCGGCGGTGTGGTCGGAGGACGGGGCGGGCGTGCGGCGACGGCGGAGCGGGAGCGGCCGGGCGGAGCGCGGTGCCGCGAGTGGACAGCCGGCCGTACACGGTTCCGACGGTGCGCGCCCGACCGCCGCGGAGGTGCGGTCGCATCGGGCGATCATGGTCGCGCTGATGCTGTCCGCGATGGCCTACTCCCAGTTGCAGGCCATGGTCGGGCCGGCGTTGCCCACCCTTCAGCACGAGTTCCGGGTCGAGACCAGTGACCTCGCCTGGCTGATGAACGGGTTCATCCTCTCCGCCGCGGTGGCCACGCCGGTCGCCGGGCGGCTGGGGGACATGTTCGGGCGGCGGCGGGTGTTGCTGATCGCGCTCGTGTTGCTCGCGGTGGGTACCGCGCTGTGCGGACTCGCGCAGTCGTTGCCGACGATGATCGTGGGGCGGGTGGTGGCCGGGCTCGGCGGCGCGGTGTTCCCGTTGTCGTTCGCGATCGTGCGGGAGAGTCTGCCGCGGGCACGGGTGGGGCCGGCGATCGGGCTGCTGTCGGCGCTGGTGGGCGTCGGCGGCGGGGCGGGCATCGTGGTGGCCGGCCCGATCATCGAACACCTCTCGTATCACTGGCTGTTCTGGCTTCCGCTGGGGCTGATCGCCGCCGCCCTCGCGGCCACCCTCGCGTGGGTGCCGAGCGGGGGCGAACGCGTCCCCGGCCGCGTGGACTGGGTCGGCGCGCTGCTGCTGTCCGGCGCGCTGGTGGGCCTGCTGCTCGCGTTGGCCCGCGGCGGCACCTGGGGCTGGACCTCGCCGCGGGTCGGCGCGTCGGCGGCCGTCGCCGCGGTGCTCGGCGCGATCTGGGCCCGACAGGCGACCCGGACCGCCGACCCGCTGATCGACCTGCACACGATGCGCCTGCGCGCGGTGTGGACCGCGAACGCGACCGCGATCCTGTGCGGCGTCACGATGTCCACGAGCATGTTCCTGCTGCCGCAGATGGGCGCCCAACCACGCGATACCGGCTTCGGGCTCGGCATGGACATCACTCGGGCGGGCCTGCTGATCCTGCCCCAGTCGTTCACGATCCTGCTCGCCGGTGTGGTCGGCGGCCGGGCCTGCGGGCGGTACGGCTCCCGCGCCGTCCTGATGGTCGGCGCGGCGGCCGGCGGCGCGGGCCTGGGCATGCTCGCGCTGCTGCACCACGCGCCGTGGCAGGCGTTCATCAGCAGCGCCGTGGTCGGCCTCGGCACCGGGCTCGTCCAAACCGCCATGGGCAATCTCGTCGTGGACGCCGTACCCGCGACCCAGACCGCCGCCGCGGCCGGCACCAACACCGTCGCGCGCAACATCGGGATGACCCTGGGCGCCCAGCAGGCCGCGTCGATCCTGGCCCTGGGCGGCCCCGTCGGCACCCCGGACACGGTCGCGTGGTTCAACGCGGCGCTGGCCGTCGGCGCGGTCTCGGCGGTGCTCGGGCTGGCCGTGGCATACCTGGCACCAAGACGCCCGGTCGCCACGTAATCCCATTCCCGGTCGCGGTAACGGCCGCGGCCGCCATCAAGGCCTGGCGAGGGCCGGCCACACGCTGCGACAAACCCTCGCCAGTTACCTTGCGGGACCGCACCTCCGCGGCGCCGTCATCCGGATCCGCAGCCTTCAACCACCCAATCATTGGAACCACGAACGCGCCCTGGAAGCCTCGGAGCCCCGGCAGACTCCTGGGCCCGCGCTGAGGCCCCGGACACCTCCGGATCAGGTCCTCACCCCGGGCGCACGTCGGCGCCATGCCCCCGACGGGGTGGGCTTTCCGCATTACCGGTCAGAGCGTCGGAGCCTCTCCAGCCTCCACCGCGTGGCCGAGCACAAGGCAGACTCGCTCGAGTGCGGAAGCGGCGTCGGGGACCCCCGCGTCGAAGGCCCGACGGAAGAGCGGCAGCGCTTCCTCGTGCCGACCGGCCTTCTCGTACAAGCGGCCGAGGTTGTTCATGGCACGGGTGTTGCCGGCGTCGACGGCACGAAGGTACTGCTCCTTGGCCTCCGCAGTACGCCCGGCCTTGTCACACAGGACGCCGAGGTTGTTCATGGCACCGGCATGGCCGGCGTCGGCCGCGCGACGGTACTGCTCCTCCGCCTCCGCGATACGCCCGGCCTCTCTGCAAAGGATGCCGAGGTTGAACATGGCATCGGTGTCGCCGGCGTCGGCGGCACGAAGGAACAACTCCTCGGCCTCCGCGGTACGCCCGGCCTCTTTGAACAGGATGGCGAGGTTGTGCGTGGCACTGGTGTGGCCCGCGGCCGAAGCGCGGCGGTATGCCTCCTCGGCCTCCGCGGTACGCCCGGCCTGTTCGCACAGGAGGCCGAGGTTGTACATGGCACTGGCATGGCCGGCGTCGGCCGCGCGGCGGTACTGCTCCTCCGCCTCCGCGATACGCCCGGCCTCCTTGAACAGGACACCGAGGTTGACCATGGCATCGGTGTCGCCGGCGTCGACCGCGCGGCGGTACTGCTTCTCGGCTTCCGCGATCCGGCCGCCCTCCAGGTACAGCCTGCCGAGCATGCGCATGGCTCGCGTGTCCCCGGCGTCGGCGACAGGAGGGAGCAGCTCCTCGACTTCCGCGGTACGCCCGGCCTCTTTGAGCAGGATGGCGAGGTTGTGCGTGGCACTGGTGTCGCCCGCGGCCGAAGCGCGGCGGTAAGCCTCCTCGGCCTCCGCAGTACGACCGGCCTCGTCGTACAGAAGACCGAGGGCGAACGTGGCACCAGTATGGCCCGCGGCCGAAGCGCGGCGGTAAGCCTCCTCGGCTTCCGCAGTACGCCCGGACTCGTCGTACAGAATACCGAGGTTGTGCATCGAACCGGCGTGATCGGCGTCGGCGGCGCGGCGGTAGAACTCCTCAGCTTCCGCGAGCCGCCCCGCCCTTTTGCACAGGAGGCCGAGGCTGTACATGGCTTCGGAGGTGCCCGCGTCTGCGGCGCGGCGGTAAGCCTCCTCGGCCTCCGCGAGCCGCCCCGCCCTTTTGTACAGGAGGCCGAGGTTGTACATGGCTTTAGGATTGCCCGCGTCTGCGGCGCGGCGGTAAGCCTCCTCGGCCTCCGCAGTACGACCGGCCTCGTCGTACAGAACAGCGAGGTTGAGCGTGGCATCGGTATCGCCCGCAGCCGCAGCACGGCGGTAGACCTCCTCGGCTTCCGCAGTACGACCGGCCTCTTTGAACATGGCACCGAGGTTGTGCATCGAACCGGCGTAATCGGCGTCGGCGGCGCGGTGGTAGAACTCCTCAGCTTCCGCGAGCCGCCCCGCCTGTTGATCCAGCAAGCCGAGGACGATCATGGCTCTGGGGTCACCCGCGTCGGCCGCGCGGCGGTACTGCTCCTCGGCTTCCGCGGTCCGCCCCGCTTTCGCGTCCAGAAGGCCCAGGTTGTACATCGCTGCCGGGTAATCCGCGTCGGCAGCGCGGCGGTAGGACTCCTCGGCCTCCACAGTCCGCCCCGCGAACTCGTACAGAATCCCCAAGTTGTTCATCGCTGCGGGGTAATCCGCGTCGGCAGCGCGGCGGTAGAGCTCCTCGGCCTCCACAGTCCGCCCCGCGGACTCGTACAGAATCCCCAAGTTGTACATCGCTGCCGGGTAATCCGCATCGGCGGCGCGGCGGTAGAGCTCCTCGGCCTCCACAGTCCGCCCCGCGGACTCGTACAGAATCCCCAGGTTGTACATCGCTGCCGGGTAATCCGCATCGGCGGCGCGGCGGTAGAACTCCTCGGCTTCCGCGATCCGCCCCGCCTCCGCGTCCAGAAGGCCCAGGTTGTACATCGCTGCCGGGTAATCCGCATCGGCGGCGCGGCAGTAGAGCTCCTCGGCCTCCACAGTCCGCCCCGCGGACTCGTACAGAATCCCC
Organism: Embleya sp. NBC_00896; assembly: GCF_045207785.1. Classification (NCBI taxonomy): domain Bacteria; kingdom Bacillati; phylum Actinomycetota; class Actinomycetes; order Kitasatosporales; family Streptomycetaceae; genus Embleya; species Embleya sp. NBC_00896. Next base: position 1,724,287 of record NZ_CP108777.1, on the reverse strand, counting down.
AGGTTGTTCATCGCTGCCGGGTAATCCGCGTCGGCAGCGCGGCGGTAGGACTCCTCGGCCTCCACAGTCCGCCCCGCGGACTCGTACAGACGCCCCAGGTTGTTCATCGCTTTGAGGTAACCCGCGTCGGCGGCGCGGCGGAGGAGCTCCTCGGCTTCCGCAGTCCGCCCCGCGTCCGCGTGCACAACCCCCAGGTTGTTCATCGCTGCGGGGTAATCTGCGGCGGCGGCGCGGCGGTAGAGCTCCTCGGCCTCCACCGTCCGCCCCGCGTTGTCGTACAGAAGCCCCAGGTTGTTCATCGCTCGGGGGTAACCCGCGTCGGCGGCACGGCGGTAGCCCTCCTCGGCTTCGGCACGCCTTTCGGGATCGCTGTACAGATCACCGAGGTTGGTCGTTGCCCGATCGTGACCGTCGTCCACGAGCGGCCGGTACAACGCCTCGGCCTCATCGGGACGCCCATGGCCCTGCAACCAAGATGCAAGGTCGCAGACCTTGTCGGCATCGCCGCCCTGTGCCGCACGACGGAGCTGTTCCTCGTCCGTGCGGTCGGTTGTCCGCGCCTCATCCTTGAGTCGGCGCAGCGCCGCGGTGTACGCGATGTCGTCGGTCGCCGCCAGCTTGCGGGCCGCGCGCTTCAGTTCGTTGGATCCGTATCTCGTCACAGCTCATCCATCCCGGCGGCTACCCCACGCCTCCGCCAGCGATTACCCAGAGCTGGGAGAAGGCCTCCACCGCGGGCCCTTCGAGCCTTGGCCGACAGTGCCGCCCCTGGCGTGGGCAGGGGATGGCAACGGCGATCGGCCTGCGCGTCCGGCCGAAGGCCAGATTAGCGCGGTTTCCCCGCCGATTCGTAGCCGCAACTGCCAGTGTGCGTGAAATGGCCAATCGCCCGCGCAGAAAGAGAATCTGCCCGGGTGCCCAGAACTGGCCCCACCGGGCCGCAGATTGCAGAGAAGGGGATCGACCAGCTCACCGTTCGGGACAGACACGGACGTCGGGTTATCTCGCCAACTCATACCGTGATCACACATGGCCGAATATCCCTCCCGAAGCCCGCTTGGTTGACGAACGGCCCTATATGGAAGGGAAATTGCCGGTTCCTGCCCGAGCAGCGATCGTTTGGCCGGTCCAGCGGTCGGGCGCCCCTCGCGCCCGACCGGGCCGGACCGACCGAGCGGGCCCGTGTGCGCTGTGAACACCACCGCCGGAACGATTCACCGGCTCGATCACGGTCTTCATACTTTGGCCAACTATCGTCCTGTCAAAGAAAGTTCGCGCGCGGTTGACTCCATGCATGGCAACCACACTCGCGCCCGAGAGCCCTGTGCGGCCGGACCAGCCGGGTCACTACAACATCGGAACCATCGAGTTCCCGTTCTGGACCGGCGGCCCCGGATTCACGTTGGCCAAGATCAGTTACCCGGCGGAGCACGACGGCTGGATGGCCCCGGCCGACAAGACCGAGGACTCGTACCCGTCCATCGTCGTCGCGCCGGCGACCTGGACCGGCTCCAACATGTACGACTGGTTCACCGACTACGTGGTGCGGCACGGGTACATCGTCTTCCGCTACTTCCCGGAGAACATCCTCGCGCTCGACCCGCACGTGCACGCGGACACCATCAGCGATGCCATCGACAAGCTGATCGACATCGACGACGACCGGTTCAACCCGCTGCGCGGGCTGATCGACAAGAACGCGTTCGCGGCGGTCGGCGTCTCGCTCGGCGGTGCCGGCGCGCTGCTGGCGGCGGCCCGCGACAAGCGGATCCGGGCCGTCGTCGGACTCGCCCCGGGTCGCAACGTCAAGGAGGTGGACCTCTACGAGCGGATCGACACCGAGGTTCGCGGCGTCGCCACGCCGACCCTGATCGTGTCCGGGCAGAACGACAAGATCTCGCCCGGATCGGGCATCCACTACCTCAACCTGGTGCCGAAGGGATACAAGGCGTACGTCGAGATCTCCGGCGGCAACCACGTCCAGTTCCTCGACCCGAGCGACATGGACATCCACCTGCCCGGGCTGCCCCGGGACGGCAAGCCCGGGATCAGCTTCGCCGAGCAGCACGCCATCACCAACGTGCACGCGACCGCGTTCCTGCACGCCGCGCTCAAGGGGTACGGCTACTGCGAGTCGCACGTGTCCGGCGAGGACGCGGCGATGGCGCTCAAGAACGGGCGGCTCTCCGACCTGCGTTCGGAGACCGGACCGCTGCCGCTGCCGTTCCCGGCGGCCACGGGCGGCGTACTGGGCGCGGCCGCCGCGGCGGTGCCGGCCGCGGCGTCCGGCAACGTGCTCGGCGCGGTGACCACGGTCGCCTCGGCGGTGGTGCTGCGCGTGAACGGCCTGGTCCGGGACGCGGCCCGGGGTGTGGATCGGCTGACGACCGCGCTGGAGAAGCGGATCGTCGAGTAGCCCGGACGGGCAAGGCAGGACGGGCCAGGGCAGGGCGGGGCAGGGCGGGGCAAGGCGGCAAGATCACGCGGGACCGTCCGCCCCGCCCTGGTCCACCTCGACGCTGAACAACCACGCTGCGGCCTCGGCGAGTTCGTCCTCGAGCTCCGCCGCGTCCCCACTGACGCCGACCCCGCCGACCGGCCGGCCGGCCACCAGCAGCGGGTAGCCGCCGCGCCCGAGATACCAACTCCCCTGCTGGACGAAGCTCTGCGCGAACACCGGTCGATCACGCATGACGTTTTCCATCGCGGCGGTGGCCCGCCCGAACTCCGCCGCCGTACGCGCCTTCGCCGCCGCCAGATCCGCGCTGAACCGCAGCGCGCCGTCCATCCGCTCGAACGCGACCAGTACACCGGCGCCGTCCACGACCGCGACACTGACCGCGCGCCCGGCCGCCGACGCCGCGTCCACCACCCCTCCCACGATCCCCCGCGCGCCGGCCACCCCCACGTCGTGGCCCGCCACGAGGTGCCCGTCGCTGTCGCGGTTCGCCATCACTGCCTCCGGTTCGCCCGTGCCGCACATACCCGACCCCGCCGCGCGGAGCCGTCCCAAGAGTGCCGCAGCGCGCCGACGGGCGATACCGTGCGCCGGGCGCCGATAACGGATTCGCCCATTCGGTGCCGTTCGTCGCGGTGCGCGTTTCCGGGTTCCGGCCGGTGTCGACCCTGTATCCATGAACGAAGCCGTGCTCGTGCCCGCCGGTGCCGACCTCGTCGGAGCCCAGGGGGTCAGGATCAGCGAACGGGTGTCCGCCGCGACGGTCGGCGCGGGACGTCTGTGCGGCTTCTTCGCCGAACTCGGGCCCGGCGAGCACACGGCGGTCCACCACCACGACGGCGAGGAGACCATCGTGCTGCTCACCGCGGGCAGCTGCGATGTCTTCTCCGGCAAGGCCCTGACCCACCGCGTGCATATGCGCGTCGGCGACGTCGTGTTCATCCCGTCGGGCTGTGTCCACCGGGTGGAGGCCGGGCCGGAGGGCTTCACCGTCTTCGAGGTGCGGTCGGGCCACGTGGACCGAACGGTCGTCCTCACGCCGTGACGTCGCGCCCTTCCTGAAGCCCCGAACCGACGCACCGACCCCGCGCACCATCCGTCAGTGATGCACCATCAGCAGCACGGCCTTGTTGGTGACTTCGCGTCCCCGCCACGTACCGAGCACCGCGACCGCCCACGGCTGGGCCACCGACCCCGAGCAACTCGCCGCGGCGGTCGGCCCGAACACCGCCGCCGTCCTGGTGATGGCCCCGGCGATGCCCACCGGCGCCCTCCTCGACGGCACCCACTGGGACGCGCTGGCCCGCGCCGTCGAAGCACACGACTGCTGGGTGATCTACGACGCGGCGATGGAACGCATCCGCTTCGACGGCAAGGCCCCCGAGCACCCGGCCGCGCACCCCGGCCTCGCCGACCGCACGATCACCGTCGGCTCGGCGTCCAAGGAACTCCGCCTGATCGGCTGGCGGGTGGGCTGGGTGATCGGCCCCGCCGAGATCGTCGCCGACGTCAAGCTGGTCGGCGTCACCAACGTGGTCTGCCAGGTGGGTATCGCCCAACACGCCGTCGCCGCCGCGCTGTCCCACCCGGACGCGGACGCCGACGTCGCCGCCGCGACCGCGATCTGGCGCGACCGCTGCGAGGCGATCCTCACCCACCTCGCCGACTACCCGTGTATCCGCCCGCACGGCGGCTGGTCCCTCCTGATCGACACCACCGCCCTGGGCCTGACCCCCGAGGCCGCGTCCGAACGACTCTTCCGGCTCGGGAGGGTGGCCGCGACCCCGATGAACGGATGGGGCCCACAGGGTGCTTCGCACCTGCGCCTGGTCTTCGCCAACGAGCCCGCGAACCGCCTCACCGACCTCCGCGCCCGCTTCGCCACCGCCTTCGGCTGACCGGCCGCCCTGACGCTCCCCGCCCCTACCTCCACCCCCGCACCCGCACCCGCTTCGCCCCCGCCCCGCCTCCGCCTCCGCCTCCGGTGAGCATGCCGGCGAACACGGATCCGCCTGCCGCCGATCCGTCCGCGCGTGAGCGCCGGAGCCGGAGTCGGGGGCGTCCCGTCACCCCCGGCTGCCCTATTCGAGGGTGGCCTCCGCGTGGGGTGCCGCCGGCGGTTTCGCCCGGGGTGTCCGGCGAGCGGCCGTGTACTGCTCCGACTGGATCGTGAACATGGCCGCGTAGATGCCGTGTTGGATGCTCATCAGGTCGTCGTGACTGCCGCTCTCCACCACGCGCCCGGCGTCGAGGACGTAGATGTGGTCGGCGTGCCGGACCGAGGCCATCCGGTGGGTGATCAGGACCACGGTGTGCCCCTCGCCGGCGAGCGCGCGGATCCGGTCGTACGCGGCGACCTCGGCTTCCGGGTCGAGCGCGGACGTCGGCTCGTCGAACAGCAACAGCGTGGCCTGGCGCCATCGGGCGCGAGCGTCGGCGATCCGTTGCCACTGGCCGCCGGAGAGGCCCACCCCACCCTCGAACTCACGACCGAGCAACGTCGCCCAGCCGTTGGGCAGTTCCGCCAACACGCCGGTCGCGTCCGCACTCGCGGCGACGTCGGCGAGGTCGAGGTCGTCGGCGGGCCGTCGCGGCCGGCCCACCCGCACGTTGGTGCCGGCTGTGAACGGCCACTGCGCGAAGTCCTGTGGAATCAGCGCGACATGGTGCTGAAGCGCGGCGGGGGCGAGTTCGGCGGTGTCCACCCCGTCCCACAGGATCCGGCCCGCCTGCGGCTCGTACAGCCGACTGAGCAGCTTCGCCAGGGTGCTCTTGCCCGAGCCGTTGCGGCCGACGAAGGCCACGATGCTGCCCGCCGGGATGCGCAGATCCACGTCCCGCACGGCCGGGGTGTCCCGGCCCGGGTAGGTGAAGGTGAGGCCCTGCGCCTCGATCAGGGCGGGTGGGCGGTCGACGTCGCCGCCGCCCACGGGAATCGCGTGCGCCTCGGCCTGCGCGCAGACCCGGAGCAGGTCGTTGTAGTGCAGGGCCTTTTGATAGAGCTGGGTGACGTACAGGACGACCTGGCGCAGACCCGCGGTGCCGGTCCGGATCGCGAGCGCGGCCGTACCGGCCGTGGACAGCGGAACCCGGCCGGAGGTGAGCAACCATCCGAGCGCGCCGTAGGTGAGTGCGGCGGCCATCCCGGACAGCGCGGACGCGGCCAGGTTGGTGCCGGCCTCGGCCCGGGCCAGCCGGGTCTGTTCCGCCTCGGAGGCCCGCGCGAGCGCGACGAAGTGGTCGAGCAGGTAGTCGCCCACGCCGTGCACGCGCACCTCCTGCCCGTTCTCCTTGGCCGTCATCAGGTTGGTGAGCAGGTCCTGTTGGCGCTCGTTGTCCAGCCAGCCCTGGATCGACCGGTACGCGCGGCGCGCGGTGCGCAGGGTGCCGACGGCCTGGGGTACGACGATCAGCGCGAGCAACGGCAGCAGCAGGGGATGCAGCACGGTCAGCACCGTGCCCGCCGCCGCGAGCGAGAGGAGGGCGTTCACGACGGCCACACTGTTGCCCACCATGTAGCGCGCGGCGTCGGTGCCCAACGTGGCCGAGCGCAGCAGCGACCGGAACTCGGGGTCCTCCAGGGTGGCCATCTCGACCCGGACCACCCGTTCCAACAACCGTACATCGGCCGCCCGTTCGACCTGTGGCTCGAGCCGACCGGTCAGCACCGTCGAGGCGGCCGCCAGGCCCGCGCCCAGTACGCCCATCAGCCCGACGAACAGCAGTGCGGGCAGTGCGGCGCGGACCCGGGACGGGGTCGGGCCGCCGGCGAGCAACTCGACCAGGACCTGGTTGGTGGCGACCAGGCCGAACGCCGCCGTCAGCCCTTGGCCGATCTCGGCGACGGCGACCGCGACGAGCGCGAACGGGTCCACCGCCCAGGCCAGGCGCACCGATTGCCCGACGAGGTGCGGCAGGCGACGCGCGACACCGGGCAGGGACATCCTGGCGCCGGCGTCCCGATGTCGATCCCAGGCCGAATCGTCGTACTTCAAACGCGCTCCGAACAGCTCCGCCGTGGAGGCGTCACCGGCCGCGACGGCGTGCGCGGCCATTTGCCGGCGACGTGCCCCGCGCCTCATCGGGCCACCTGCCGGCCCCCGAAGCAAGGTGCGCTGTAGGGACGTTGGAACTGCGGATCCGCGGGCAAGCGGGACCACCCCTGTTCATGACATGGATGGTGACAGGACGTGCGCCACCGGCCGGACCATACCCACCGAATCCCCCCGGACCCGCGTGCGGCGATACAAAGAGCGGCTCGTGATCTTGTCGGCCGCCCACATTGGCCGCACGGTCTCGCCAGGTGAGGCTGTAGGTCATGACCACCCCCGTTCCCCGCACTCCCCTCGCCCCTCTCGATCCCGGACAACTTCTGGACCTCGACCGCGACCATGTGTGGCACCCCTACGCCCCGATGCCCGGCACGACCCGGCCCCTGCTCGTCGAGTCGGCCGCCGGCGTACGGCTGACGCTCGCCGAACCGGTGCATGGTCGAAGCGAGTTGATCGACGGAATGTCGTCGTGGTGGGCGGCCGTGCACGGATACGCCCATCCGGTCATCGACGCCGCGATCCGGGACCAGTTGGGCCGGATGAGCCACGTGATGTTCGGCGGACTGACCCACGAGCCCGCGATCCGGCTGGCCCGCACGCTCGTGGAGATCACCCCGGAACCGCTACGGCACGTGTTCTTCGCCGACTCCGGATCGGTGTCGGTGGAGGTGGCGATGAAGATGTGCCTGCAGTACTGGCGTTCGCGGGGCCGCGGGGCCAAGCGCCGGCTGCTGACCTGGCGTGGCGGCTATCACGGCGATACGTGGCACCCCATGTCGGTGTGCGACCCCGAGGGCGGGATGCATCAGTTGTGGGAGGGGGCGTTGGCCGAACAGGTCTTCGCCGACGCGCCGCCGCGCGAGTTCGAACCCGCCTACGTCGAGCACCTCGACGAGTTGCTCTCCCGGCACGCCGACGAGGTGGCCGCGGTGATCGTCGAGCCGATCGTCCAGAACGCCGGCGGAATGCGCTTCCACTCCCCGCGCTACCTGAGCGCGCTGCGCGAACTCACCACCAAGCACGACGTACTGCTGGTCTTCGACGAGATCGCCACCGGCTTCGGACGCACCGGCGAGCTGTTCGCGGCCGACCACGCCGGGGTCAGCCCAGACGTGTTGTGCGTGGGCAAGGCGCTGACCGGCGGCTACCTCACGATGGCCGCGACGCTGTGCACCGAGCGGGTGGCCGCCGGAATCGCCTCGGGCGACGTCCCCGTACTCGCCCACGGCCCCACGTTCATGGGCAACCCCCTGGCGGCAGCCGCCGCCAACGCCTCGCTCGGCCTGCTCCTCGACGGCGACTGGCGCGCCGACGTCAAACGCATCGAGTCCCACCTCACCACCGGCCTGGCCCCGGCCCGCACCCTCCCAGGCGTCCGCGACGTCCGCGTCCTCGGCGCAATCGGCGTAATCCAACTGGACCACGAGGTCCACATCCCCACCGCCACCCGCACCGCGATCGAACACGGCGTCTGGCTACGCCCGTTCCGCGACCTCATCTACACGATGCCCCCATACATCTCCACCACCGCCGACCTGACCCAAATCACCACAGCAGCCATCGCCGCAGCCACACCAACCCAACCAATCACCTGACCAACAGCCACCACCCCAAAAACCCCACCAACCCCAGCCCAACCACCGCGTGAGGCCACCAACCCACGGACCCCACCAACCCCAGCCCAACCGCCGCATGAGGCCACCAACCCACAGACCCCACCAACCCCCAGCCCGTCCGGCGCTTGAGGACAGCAGGCCGCAGGCCGCCCACCCCGACAGATGCCACCCAAGCCCGCCCGGCACTTGAGGACACCACCCCACAACCCCAGCCCGTCCGGCGCTTGAGGACAGCAGGCCGCAGGCCGCCCACCCCGGCAGAGGCCACCCAAGCCCGCCCGGCACTTGAGGACACCACCCCACAACCCCAGCCCGTCCGGCGCTTGAGGACAGCAGGCCGCAGGCCGCCCACCCCGGCAGAGGCCACCCAAGCCCGTCCGGCGCTTGAGGACACCACCTCGCAGGACGCACCAACTCCAGCCCGTCCGGCGCTTGAGGACAACACTCAGCGCCCCGGCCCACCCCGAACCACGCGCAACCGCACCCGCTCCGCCCCCAACCCACCAACCAGCACCCGAGCCATCGCATCCACAGACCCCGCCCCCTCCAAAAGCAGCCGGGATATCCCCACCTCGTCCTCGACCCGATCCGCACGATCAGGATCCCCGGTGACCTCAAAGAGCACCCGTACATAGTCGATCAACGCATGCTCCTCCGCCGTCAGGCCCCCCTCACCCCACGCCTCACCCGCCGGATGCCCCCTGCGCAACGCGGCCCCCGCAACAACCGCACCGGCAAGCCTCCCCTCCCGCTCCGCCGCAACCGCACGCGCGGCCCACGCGCGCGGGCTCTGCCGGCGCCGGAAAGCGAGCCGGTGATCGGCCGGGGCGAACCCGCCACGCCCCGCACGCACGGCGTCGACATGCGCACGCATCCCGTCGACCGTCGGGCCGTCGACCCACTCCACGCCCCACGCCGCGATGCCGTCGACGACGAACGCGACCTCGATGCCCGCGATCCGGGTCAACTCCTGACCGAGTCCGAACCCTCGGATGCTGCGGTCGCCCACCGTCGTCTCCCTCGGATCGGCCCGCCATACGACTGGACATGATTCGACGGCGCAAGCATATTCGTTAATCAGATTTGTATTTGCCGGCTTCTCTTCGCGTAGATTCCCGCATCTGCTGCTCCAACCTTCCGGCTATGATCGCGCGACGGCGTACGCGTGGTCCGAGACGAAGGGGCGTCGACGATGCGGGACTTGGACGATGCGGGACTTGGCGGGGATCGCGCTGCGCTGGATGGCGGAAGCGCGGCCGGCCGTGCTGGTCCGCCCGGTCACCGAAGAGGGCTTCGGGCCGCGCCACCCGCACGACGCGCTGTTGCTCGACGGCCGCGGAGACCGCGGCGACCGCGCGGGTGAACTGTACCGGGGCGTGTTCGACGCGCACTTCCTCGCCGAGGTGGTCCGGATGCCCGCCGACGGCACGTCCCGGATCTGCGAGGTCGCCGTACACGGCCACGAGGCGGCCGAGGCCGGTCTGACCTGCGGCGGCCAGACGGAGGTACTGCTCCTGCCACTCGCCGCCATCCCCCAGCGCTGGTGGTCGCTGCTCGCCGGCGGCCGCGGCGCCGCACTGATCACCAGCCCCATCGAGGCAGGCACCCGCGCCACGTCGACCGTGACCACCACGGCCGACCGCACCGAATCGGCGACCACCACCCCACCCCCGCCCGACACCTCCGCCGCCACCTGGGCCGCCACCCCCGCCGAAACCGCCTTGGCCGTCTGCGGCGAAATCCTCGCCGCCCTCGACTCCCGCACGGCCCGCCCCCTTCGCGACACCGCAGGCCCGATCAACACCGTCGACACCAACCCCTGACACCGACACCCGACACCACCGACCACGCCGCGGACACGGCACACCCTGGGGAGCGCGACTTCGCGTGCCCGGCAACCCGGCCCGCGCATCGCGGAACACCGCGCTTGGGAACCGGCGCGCGCCCACGTGTTGTCGACTCGACCCACCTCACGTGAGGCCTTGGCCCCCGCGGCAGCCGGACGATTCGCCGCCGCCGCAGGCTTTACGCCCCTCACCGGGAGGCAGTTCCAGTCGTTCCAGGATCGAACCGGTCACGATCGAGCGGATCGCGGAGTCGGGCCGGCATCCCGCCAACCGGTGCCGCAGCGCGAACCGTAGTCCGGCCCGGCAGCGGTTTTGTCCCGTGCCGTAGCGCGTCACCCGCAAGCCCGCAGCCGGCCACCGCGGGTCAGCCTCGTCCATGTGGGCTATGTCTTCGCCCGAGGCGTGCGGCCGGCATGCACGTGGGCGCGCGCGCCCTGCATGTCGAACAGGACGAGAAGTTCCACCGCTCCGCCATCCGCGCTTCGCAGCCAATGCGGCAAAGAGGTGTCGAACTCGGCGGCATCGTCCGCTTTCACCGTCAGGTCACGCTCGCCGACCACCAGTCGCAGAGTGCCGTTGAGTACGTACAGCCACTCGAAGCCCTCGTGAGTCTGCAATGTCGGTTCGAGTGGCTCCGGCCGTGCCGGAATGATCATCTTGAAGGCTTGTGTTCCGCCCGGCCGCCGGAACAGGGGTACGAACGTCATCCCGAACCGCCGGATCGGCTTCAGGTGGATTCGGGGGTCGCCGGCGCGCGGGGCGCCCACGAGATCGTCCAGCGGGACGTCATAGGCATCGGACAGACGCAGCAGCAGTTCAAGGGTTGCCCGGCGCCGGCCGCTCTCCAGGCGGGACAGAGTGCTTTCGGACACTCCGGTGGTCACGGACAGATCAGCGAGGGTGATATCGCGCGCGTGCCGAAGCGCACGCAGTCGCGGTCCGACCGCGTCAAGCACGTCTTCCATTGCAGAGTCCATGTGACCAGCTTGCCAAAACGGCAAGGATCGGCGCCACCTTGTGACCCGTCGGCTGAGACTGGCCACACGGAAACAGAGGGGAAGGAACCCAATGGAGCGCTCCGACGCGGCAACGTACTGGGACAAGGTGTACGCAGAGCGGCCCGCGTCCGCTGACCCGCAGCCGAACGACCGTCTCGTCGAGACAGTCACCGCACTGCCCCCAGGGGACGCGCTGGACCTCGGATGCGGTGGCGGCGGCGACGCGCTGTGGCTCGCGTCCCGGGGCTGGCGGGTCACCGCCCTCGACGTCTCGGCGGTGGCGACCACGCGGCTCGCCCGGCAGGCCCGCTCGCGCGGCCTGAGCGATCGGATCACCGCCAGGCAGCACGACGCGAGCGCCTCGCTGCCCGGACTGCGATTCGATCTGGTTACCGCCCACTACTTCCACACCCCCTACGCGCAAGACAGGACCGCCATCCTCCGGTCCGCCGCCCACCTGCTGCGTCCGGGCGGACGGCTCCTGGTTGTCGATCACGGATCGACAGCGCCGTGGTCGTGGAATCAGGACGCGGACCTGCGGTATCCGACTCCTCAAGAGGTCGCGGCACCGATGTGCCTCTCCCCTGCCGAGTGGACAGTCGAACGCGCAGACACGCCACGCCGGATGGCGGTCGGCCCCGACGGGCGCACCGCCGAGGTCGTCGACCACGTCCTGCTCATCCGCCGGACCGCGTGATACCGCCCCGACAAGCGCCACACAAGGAGAACGCCGTGCCCACAGCCTCCCGCCGCAATGACACCCCGCCGCCCCGCACCGCGAACAGCGAGGCCGACGTCCTGCGCGGATTCCTCGACTACCTGCGTGCCTCGGTCGCCACGAAAGTCGACGGAGCCGCAGAACCTCGGGTCCGGACACCGGCAGTGCCCTCGGGCACGAGCCTGCTCGGCCTGCTCAACCATCTGATCGCCGTGGAGAACGTGACGTTTCTCGGCGAGAAGGTCACCGACTGGCAGGCGACATTCCGGCCTGCCCCTCAGGACAGCGTCGCCGACGTCGTCGCTCGCTACCGGGCAACCGTCGACCGCGCGAACAAGGTTCTCGACGAATGCACCGATCTCGGCGCGCCACTCCCCCGGCCGGGGCGTTCAGGCCCGTCGCCGAGCATTCGCTGGGCACTTACCCACATGATCGAGGAAACCGGTCGCCACGCGGGTCACGCAGACATCCTCCGCGAACTCGCCGACGGCAGCACCGGGCGCTGAGCCTCAGTGACTCAAGGCGCCCTGCGGCGCGGTGGGCGCCGGCATCCGCGCTACCGTTTCCGTCATGTCCCGATCCATCGCATCCGAGCGCTCCCCCGTCACCGCGGACGACCTCGACCGCGCCGTCCAACTCGCCGTCGCCACGCTCCGGGAGGCGCCTGCCGCCGCCTGGGAGAGCAAGGCCGGCTCACTGACCTGGGACTGCTGGGAGACCGTCGAGCACCTCAGCGACGACCTCTTCGCGTACGCCGTCCAGCTGGGCCCCCGGACACCACCGTTGACGGGCAACGTCCCCTATGTGTGGGCGAGCCGTCGGCCGGGCGGTCCCTCGAACGCCGTGCACGCCGACCACGCGGCGGGCCCCGCCGGGCTGTTGCAGGTGTTGGAGGCCAGCGGCGCGCTGCTGGTCGCGATGGTGCGCACGTCGCCGGCGGACGTCCGCGCCTATCACAGCCACGGGGTGTCCGACCCGGAGGGCTTCGCGGCGATGGGGGTCGTGGAGACCCTCGTACACACCCACGACCTGGCCGAGGGGCTCGGGCTCGGCTGGACGCCACCCGCCGACCTCTGCGCCCGCGTGCTCGCCCGGCTGTTCCCGGACGCGCCTTCGGCCACCGACCCCTGGCCCACCCTGCTGTGGGCCACCGGCCGCGCCGAACTGCCCGGGCACCCGCGGCTCACCACGTGGCGCTGGTACGGCGCGCCCCTCGCCGAACAGCCCGCCGCCGAGGGCTAGTGCCGCGCCCTAACGGCGGCGCTTGGACAACAGCAACCGCCAGGGCAGCGCGAGCCCTTCGAGCTTGACCTGCATCGACATCTTGGACGAGCCGGCGGCCCGCTCGGAGAACACGATCGGGATCTCGCGGATCCGGGCGTCGAGGTGCCGGGCCCGCCACTTCATCTCCACCTGGAAGGCATAGCCGTTGGAGCGGATGGTGGACAGGTCGACCTTGCCGAGCGTGTCCGCCCGCCACGCGACGAACCCGGCCGTCGCGTCCTTCAATCCCAGGCCCAGCAGCACCGAGACGTAGAGGTTCGCACCCCGGGACAGCAGCCGACGCGGCCACGGCCAGTCCGCGTCCAACTCGCCGCCCTCGGCGTACCGGGAGCCGATCACCACCTCGGCACCGGCGTCCAACGTGGCCACCATGCGCGGCACGGCCTCGGCGGGATGGGACAGGTCGGCGTCCATCTGTACGACGATGTCGCAGCCCAGGTCGAGGGCGGTCTGCATGCCCACCACGTACGCCCGGCCGAGTCCGTCCTTACTGGTGCGACGAACCACGTGCACCCGCCGACCGTCCGGCCAGTCCGCGCCGGCCTGCTCGGCCAGGTCCGCCGTACCGTCCGGACTCCCGTCGTCCACCACGACCACCACCAGATCGGGCAGTGGCAGCTCAGCCAGCCGACGCAACGCCTCACCGATCGTGGCGGCCTCGTTGTACGTGGGCACCACAACGCCCACTCGCGCGCGAACAACTTCCATCGCCGCCTGATCCTCCCCGTCGACCATCACAGCGAACGATGATCACACGCCGCGACGCCTCCCGCACCCGCCCACGCCCTGAGGAGTCGCAAATCTCGAACGAATCGGATCATTCCGCCACAAGGACAGCACCCGCGGGGATAGCGTCGACTACGCCTCCGGCGTGGCGGGGGCGCCGCGGGAGATTGGCGGTGGCCGGGCACCGACACTCCATGACCGGTTGTGGAGGGAGAGTCGTGTCCGTACGACGTGTGCAACAGATGCCGACAGCTTCGTGGCTACTCGGGTATCTCGGCCGCGAGATCCGGGTCCGCCGTGAACTCGGCGGCCTCACTCAAGCCGACTTGGGTGAACGTACCTACTGTTCACCGAAATTGATCAGTGCCATCGAATCCGGTGTGCGCGTTCCCCAACCCGCGTTCATCAGCCTGGCCGATTCGGCGCTCGCCGCCGACCACGCCCTCGTGCGGCTCTGGCAGGAGATGACGGACGGCAGGGTGACCACGCCCTTCCAGTGGTACTTGCGTCTGGAGGAACAAGCCACGCGGGTCTGCCATTTCGAACCCCAGCTGATTCCGGGTCTACTACAGATCGAACGCTACGCCCGGGCCTCGTACGAGATGCACCAGCCCCCGTTGTCCAAGGAGCGCATCGACGAGCTGGTCGAGAGGCGGATCGCTCGGCAGGACGTCCTGACGCGGGAGGACGCGCCGGAGGTCTGGATGATCGTGGACGAGGCGGTCTTCGGGCGTTGGCCGAGTGACCACCACGTCGTCAAACCGCAGCTTGAGCACATGCTCGCAGCGAGCAAGTTGCCGAACCTGACCTTGCAGGTCGTTCCCTTCGTGCAAGGCCACTACTCGGCGATGCAGGGCGTCATGACGCTGCTGGCGTTCGAGGATGGGGACGACTGTGGATATGTCGAACCGGTGTCAGGTGGTCAGATCATCTACGATCCGACAACGGTCGCAACCATGCGGCGCAGGTACGATCTACTTCGGGCGGAAGCTCTGCCGCCCGCTGCGTCCGCACGTCTGATCCACTCGCTGCTGGAGGACTTGTGACCAACATCCGTTACAGCCAGGCGCCTTGGCGCAAGTCGTCATACAGCAGCAACGCCGAAGAGAGCACCTGCGTAGAGGCCGCCCCCCTCCCCCGCACCGTCGCCGTACGGGACAGCAAGCTCGCTCGCAGCCCCATCCACGAGTACGGCACCGCGTCGTGGGCGGCGTTCCTCGGGGCACTCAAGTCCCAAGCCTGACCGCCGACAACGCCCAACTCCCGGCCGACGCCGCCCCGTTCGCGGCGGCGTCGGCCGTTTCGCCGCCGGTCCCATGATCGACGAACGCCCTTGCCTGCACCGGGCGTTCGGCGTTCGAGCGGGCGGGTTACGGGTCGGCCGCGATCGGGGAGTCGTTCGGATTCGTTTCCGCCGGGTGGGTGAAGGGCGGCCTGGGCTCGGTGTCGTCGGGCTGAGGGGGCCGTATGGGAGACGCCGAAATCGCTTGTGGATGCGCCGACTTCGGGCAGATCCCCGGGGCGATCGCCCAGTGGTGGATGAATGCCCTGGCGTGGATCGGAATCGCGGCCGTGGTCTTGCTCGCGGCCGGGATCGTGTCGATCTGGGCGGGCGGCCCCGTACTGGGACTGCTCGACCGCCTACGAGGCGTCGAGGACGAACCCCTCGACGACGAGATCGACGACCCCGAAGCCCTCCTGTCCTTCTTCACCTGGCACGACCCCGAACCCGATCCCGACCCGGATTCCCGCCCCTGACCGGCGCGAGCGTGAACGCGCCGGTCGCTACAGCCTCGCCCTGCCCTGCCCGGTGCGGTGCCGTCACCGCTGGGGAGTACCGGCGGTGGCGTCGGCCCGCTGCCTGTGGAAGGTACGACGGTAGGCGTCAGGGGGCACGCCGACGGTGCGGTTGAAATGTCGGCGAAGCGTCGTCGCCGTGCCCATGCCGGTGGCCTCTGCGATGGCGTCCACGCTGTCGTCCGTGGTCTCCAGAAGCTCCTGGGCGCGGTGGATCCGCTGGGTCAGCAACCATTGCAGCGGAGTGGTGCCCGTCATCGACCTGAAGTGCCGGCCGAGGTGGCGCGAGCTCATGTTCGCCCGGCGGGCCAGATCCTCCACCGTCAACGGTTGATCCAGCCGTTGGGCCGCCCAGGCGAGCAGCTCGCTGAGGGGATGGTCGTGCTGTTCGGGTACCGGGGTGGCGACGAACTGGGCCTGGCCTCCGGGCCGGTGCGGCGGTACGACCAGCCTCCGGGCGACCGCGTTGGCGACCGCCGAGCCGTGGTCGCGACGGACCAGGTGCAGGCACAGGTCCATCGCGGCGGCCTTGCCGGCGGAGGTGAGCACGCTGCCGTTGTCGACGTAGAGGACGTCCGGGTCGACCTCGACCTGCGGATAGCGGGTGGCCAGCGCTTCGGCGTGTGCCCAATGCGTGGTGGCGCGCCGTCCCTCCAGCAGACCGGCGGCGGCCAGTACGAAAGCGCCCGTGCAGAGGGAGGCCACCCTCGCACCGGCCTCGTGAGCTGTCCGAACGGCGTCGACGAGGTCCGCCGGTGGGTCCACGTCGACGTCGGCCCACCCGGGGACGATCACGGTGTCGGCCAGCGCGAGCCGGTCGAGTCCCCAGTCGGGCTCCAGGAGGAAGCGGCCATCGGCCCGCACGGTGCCCGCCCCGCAGATGACAAGCTCGTACCAGACTTCGACCGGAACCGGCGGGGCGGAGCCGAAGAGCTCGTACGCCAAGGCCAGTTCGAAGTGCAGGATCCCGTCCGCGACGGCTATCGCAACTGTGCTCACGTCCGGAATTGTATGCGTCATGTCGTTCCGGACGCTCGCGCGGGGATCCGGGCGGCCGTCACGATGTCCGGGTGGACCTTTCGGCCAGGGGAGAGCCGATGGGAACGGGTCGTACGGCGACGGACTTCGGCATGCACGGGCACACGGGGCCGTTATGGGATCTGCGTTGTGGGAGAGAAGTGACATGCGCGCTATCAGTCAGGACGTATTGGGCGGTCCCGGGGTGCTCAAGGAGGTCGAGCTGGAGCGGCCGGTGCCCGGCCCGAGCGAGGTGCTGGTCAAGGTGCACGCGGCAGGCGTCAACCCGACCGACTGGATACACCGGGCCACGGGCCTGATCCTGGGCGAGCCGCCGTTCGTGCTCGGATGGGACGTGTCGGGCGTCGTGGAGGCGGTCGGCCTGGGGGTGACGATCCATCGACCGGGCGACGAGGTGTTCGGCATGCTGAAGTACCCGTACGGGAACGGGTCGCACGCCGAGTACGTGGTTTCGGCGGCCCGCCACCTGGTGCGCAAGCCCGCGAACCTCGACCACGTGCAGGCCGCGGCGCTTCCCCTGGCCGCGATCACCGCCTGGCAAGCCCTGGTGGACACCGCGGACCTCCAGGAGGGGCGGCGGGTGTTGATCCATGCCGCGGCGGGCGGGGTCGGTCATCTGGCCGTACAGATCGCCAAGGCGCGCGGCGCGTACGTCATCGGCACCGCCCGCGCGCCCAAGCACGACTTCGTCCGCGGGCTGGGCGCCGACGAGGTGATCGACTACACGACGACCGACTTCGCCGAGGCCGTGCGGGACGTGGACGTCGTGCTGGACGGCGTCGGCGGCGAATACGGGCCGCGCTCGCTGCCGACCCTGCGCAAGGGCGGCGTCCTCGTCTCGATCGTGAACCACGTCAGGGATCTGGATGTCGAGCGGTACGGGGTCCGGGCCGAGGAGATGCTCGTCGAGGCCGACCACGCGTCCATGAGGCAGGTCGCGGCGGCGGCCGAGGCGGGGCGGCTGCGCGCCGCGATCGACTCGGTGTTCCCGCTGGCGGACGCGGCCAGGGCACACGAGCGCGGGGAGACCGGCCGGGTCACGGGCAAGATCGTCCTGACGGTCTGATCCACGACCCCCGGTTCGCGGGGATGGGCCGAGGGCGCATCTCGGCCGGCCGACGGCCGACCCGGTGGCGCATTCATGGCGCCACGATGGCTCGTCATGGCGTCGCATCTCTGCCATACTGGCGTCATGGATCTCACGCCCTACGTCGCCGGTCTCCGCCACGAGCTCGCCGTCGCCGCGGACGCCCGCGGAGACGCGGCGCGCGCCCTGGCCGATCAACTCACCGCGCCCTTGGAGTCGGCCGCCCGGCTCACCCTGCTGAACGCGCTCTCCGCCGCCATGGACGAGGTCACCGGCGACCTGGCACCGGGCTCGGTCCACGTCCGACTGCGCGGGCTGGACCCGGAGTTCGTGGTCACGCCGCCGCCGACGCACGAGTCCTACGGTGGGGCGGCCGAGGAAGTCGGGGGCGCGCGGCACAGTGTGCGGGTGCCCATGCCGCCGGTCCCTCCGGACGGCGACGAGGGCGGCATGGCGCGGATCAACTTCCGCCTGCCCGCCCACCTCAAGACCCGGGTCGAGGAGGCCGCGGGGCAGGAGGGCCTGTCCGTCAACGCGTGGCTGGGCCGGGCCGTCGCGTCCGCGCTGGCACCCGGCAACCGGGGCCACCCGCCGATACGCAGCCGCCACGGGGGCGGGCAGGGCTACACGGGCTGGGTCGATTAGGCCCGGTTCGGATGGCGCCACCCGGTACTTCACATCCGCCCGCCCCGGCGGCGGGAACGCACACGACACGCAGCCACGAGAACGGGACAGCCATGCCTGGTTTCGACACGCCCGAACCGATCTCGGCCACCCTCGAATTCGAGGTCGGATCCGCCCGGATCATCGCGAGCAAGCGCACCGACACGGTCGTCGAGGTCTCGCCGACCGACAACACCGAAGGCGCCGACGTACGGGCCGCGGAACTGACCAAAGTCACCTGCTCGGACGGCCGATTGCTGGTCAAGGGACCCAAGAAGCGCTCGCTGTTCGGCAGGAGCGGGTCGATCGACGTGCGCGTCGAGCTGCCGGCCGGCTCCGACGTTCAGGGCACCTCGCCGCTGGCCGACTACACCTGCACGGGCCTGCTCGGGGACTGCCGGCTCAAGACCTCCATCGGCGACGTGCGGGTGGCCGAGGCCAGGACCGTGTACCTCAAGACCGACCACGGCGACATCCACCTGGAGCGCGCGACGGGCGACACCGAGGTCTTCGGAGCGGGCCGCATCGAGGTCGGCAGGATCGCGGGCGCGGTCACGACCAAGAACGTCAACGGCGAGACCACGATCGGCGAGGTCACCGGCGACCTGCGGGCGAAGTCGTCCAACGGCCGGATCTCGATCGGCGTCGCGCACGCCGGAGTTGATGCCAAGTCCGCCCACGGCGGCATCCGGGTCGGCGAGGTCGCGCGCGGCCGGATCGTGCTCCAGACCGCCGCGGGTGACCTCGAGGTCGGCATCCGTGAGTCCACCAGCGCCTGGCTTGAGGTGAACACCCGCCTCGGCAGTGTGCGCAACGCCCTCGAATCGTCCGAGAGCCCCGGAGCCGCCAAGGAGAAGGTCGAGGTGCGCGCCCGCACCGCCGTCGGAGACATCGTGATCCGCCGCGCCTGACCGTTCCCCGCCGCCCTACGGAAGACCGCCCCACCGCACTACCGCCTACCGCCTACCGGAAGGCCGCCACGACCCGGAAGGAGGGACGTCACGGCCATGGCCGCGTCTCCCACAACCACCCGTCCGGCGGCGATCACAGCCGTCGGGTTGGCCAAGTCCTACGGCGACAAGGTGGTGCTCGACGGCATCGACCTGTGTGTCCCCGAGGGCACGGTTTTCGCCCTGCTCGGCGCCGACGGCGCGGGTAAGACCACCACGGTGCGGATCCTCTCCACGCTCATCCGCGCGAGCGCCGGGGATGCCCGCGTTGCGGGCCACCACCTGCACCGCGACGCCGACGCCGTCCGCAAGGCGATCGGCGTCAGCGGACGGTTCTCGGCGGTGGACCGTCTGCTCACCGCCGAAGAGAACCTGATCCTCATGGCGGACCTGCACCACCTGGGCCGGCGCGAGGGCCGTCGGCGGGCCGCCGACCTGCTGCGCCGCTTCGAGCTGACCGGGGTGGCCGGCAAACCCGTCGCCGGCTTCCCGGGCGGTGTGCGGCGCATGCTCGACCTGGCGATGTCCCTGGTCGGCAGCCCGCGCGTGATCCTCCTCGACGAGCCGACCACCGGGCTCGACCCGCCGGGCCGTCGCACCGTATGGGAGCTCATCCGCCGCCTGGTCGCCGACGAGGGCATCACGATCTTCCTGACCACGCGGTACCTGGAGGAGGCCGATCGGCTCGCCGACCGCATCGCCGTCCTGGCTCACGGAAAGCTGGTCGCCGAGGGCACCGCGGACGAGCTGAAGCGGCGCCTTCCCGGCGGCCACATCCGCCTCCGCTTCACCGACGCGAGTCGACTCGCGTCGACGGCCGCCCTGTTCGACCTGATCACCGTGACGCGCGACCCCGAGGCGCTCACCCTGGACATCCCCACCGACGGCAGCGTCCTCACCCTTCGAGCCATTCTCGACATCCTGGACGACGCCTCGATCCAGGCCGACCGGCTCACCACCCACTCCCCCACCCCGGCCGACGCCTTCCTCACCTTGACCCGCCGCCTCGACACCGCCGACCGCTGATACTCCACCAGCGGTTCGCGATCCAGCCTGGTCGGAGGCGTTGCCGGGAGTGTAGGGAAGGTGCAGCGGAGCGCCTCCGGGGATGGTGAACGTCACCGGCCCGAGGTACTTCGCCCCAGTTCCACACAAGCCAAAATGCGCAGCGTCGCCATCGCTGTCCGGATAGTCGTGGCAGTCGGCTCCAGTTCTACTTAGCCCATGATGATCATGGCCGAATCGATGCGGCATCGGCTGGAAACCGACGCCATGCCGTCGCGACTCAAGGACGTGTGAGGTGAGCGGCAGATGGGCCGCACGCTCCCCGCTGCACGTCCTCGCGGCGCTTGCCTGTGCGACGACCCTCGCCCTGGCCGGGTGCGCGGCCGGAGATGACGAAGCCGCGGCCGGGAAAGCGGCAGCGTCGGAGTCGCCCCGCGCCCCGCAGTCCTTGGAACAGGGGCCGCCACCGTCGATCCCGGCGCCCCGGCAGCTCGCCGACATGCACGGGCAGCTCCTTCCGATCGAGCCTTACCTCCTCGACCTCGACCAGATGCGGCTCATCCAGAACGCTCGGAGCGTCCTCGTCTCCACATGCCTCAAGCGGCGCGGATTCGATGTCACCCTCCCCGTCGCGGCGGCCGGCGCCGGTCCCAATACCCAGTCGGAGATGCGGTACGGGGCAGACCGGGCGGCGGCCGCGCAGTACGGGTATCGGGAGCCCGGCGCGGTACAGCAGCCCGTGCCGCCGTCGATGTCGGCCGCCGCACGGGAGGCACTGGCCGGCAAAGGCGGCTGCGTCGAGGAGGTCGACGCCGAGTTCGCCGCCAAGGGCCTGTTGGCCCAGGACCCCGATGTCGTGGTGAACATCAACGTGGACAACATGCAGCACTCGATCCGGGACGAGCGGGTCACCACCGCGTTCCGGGCCTGGTCCGACTGTATGCGCGCCAAGGGCTTCGACTACGCCACGCCCATGGACGCGTCGGCCGACCGGCGCTGGCAGCAGGGATCGACCGCATCACCACAGGAGATCGCCACTGCGGTCGCGCACAGCGATTGCATGCGTGACAACAACGTCGTCGGCACCTGGTTTGCCGTCGAATCCGCGTACGAGCAGCGGGACATCGACGCCCACCAGGCCGAACTCGCGGACCTCAAGAGCCGCACGGCATGACTGTGACCGTCGACGCGAGCGACACCGTCGACATCGCCTGGACCTACGCGCCGCCGATCCGCAGGGAAGCCATCGATCTCCCCTCGAAGCCTCGCCCGCGCACGCGATTGGCCGGCCCCTACTGAACTCTCCTACCGGCCTCTCCTGTGCTCTGGATCAATCCAGCGTCGCCAAGCCCCTCAGGAGGTCTTCGAGGTTCATTACCGGCTGGATGGAGACCTTCGCGCCCATCAGGAAGAACGGCTCCGCGACCTTTGGCATCTCCGAGGAGTCCTGCATGTCGAAGACGATGTAACAGCAGCGGTCGCCCTCGGTGGGGGTGAAGTAGGCCGCCTCCGGTTGGAGTTGCTCGATGATGGCCTTGATCGTGTCCGCCATCGGCTTCCCGGCGCTCGCCTGGTTGTAGGCCTCGCTGTTCAGCCGGGCCCTGATCACCATGCGCATGAAACTCACCTGATCTCGCGTACGGGACGCGCTCGGATCTCGCCCGTCGCACCTCGGGCCGGCCGAAGGCCGATACGCAGTGACGCGCGTCAACCCGTGTCGGCGCACGGCCAAGCGTCCCGGCGTCTCCCAGCGATCGGACGCGGCCTACGCCGTGCCTTCTTCTCGTCGTCTCCTCAAGGAGTACAGCCGCCCGCACTTGCGTTTCGCTTGGCGGCGCCGGCGGCCGCCCGCGCCGATCGCGCCGATCGCGCCCCCGGCGGCGTTTCGCCCGGACCGGCGTGGCAGGCTTCGGCGGTTGGGGACGCGCGGGGGCGGCCGATGGGGACGCGCGGCTTCGGCGCTGCGGGGCAACGGGGAGATGGTGGCAGGTGGGTACGGCGACGCGGGTTCCGCAGACGCGGGACATGATCGGCTCGGAGCTGTCGGCGGACGAGGCGTGGATGACGCTCCGCCGGTACGGAAATTGGGCGTTGGTGCGCGACGCGTTCCTGCGCTTTCGGTACGCCGACGGGTTCACCCACTCGCGCGCGCTCGCGCTGCAGGTGGTGCTGTCCATCCTGCCGCTCGCGATCGCCGTGGTCGGTCTGTCCCGGATCGTGCACACCGAGGACTTCGGTCGAGTGGTGTCGCTCGTGATCGGGCGGCTGTCCTCCGGGCCGAGTTCGAGCGTCGTCGAGGACACGCTGCAAGGCGCGAGCGAGGGCAGCGCCCTGGCGATGTCTCTGGGGCTGGCGTTCGCGCTGGTCAACATCGCCACGGCGATGTCGGCGATCGAGCGCGGCGCGAACCGCATCTACGGCGCCGAGCGCGACCGCCCGTTCCAGCACAAGTACGGGCGCGCGCTCGGCATGACCGTGATCGTGGGCATCCCGCACGGCATCGGGTCGGTTCTGGCGGTGGCCGGCGGCGCGATCGTCGACGCGATGGCGGAGGTCTACGGCTGGGGCGACACCCAGCGGGCGGTGTGGACGGCGTTGTACTGGCCGATCGGCATCACGCTCGCGCTGCTGTCCGCGTGCGCGATCTTCCGTTGGTCGCCGCGCCGGCGCCAACCCGGGTTCACCTGGCTGGCGTTCGGCGCGGCGGTGTATCTGGGGTTGTGGACCCTCGCGACCTGGCTACTCAGCCTGTACGTGCAGGTCAGCGGTTCGTTCGACCGGGTCTACGGCCCGCTGAGCTCCTTCGTGTTGCTGATCCTGTGGGTGTACGTGACCTCGATCGCGCTGTTCCTGGGCCTGGCGTTCGCGGCTCAGCTGGAGGCGGTGCGCGCGCACATCAAGGAGCCGATCGAGCCGGACCCGGGCGTGTGAGCCGGATGGGGTGAGGGCCGGGCGGGTCGAGCGCGGGCCGGACGCGTGGCGCCGGGCTGGGTCGCCCGCCCGTCAGTGGCTCGGTACCAGGTCGCCCACCCGATGCGCGAGCGCGCGCGGCGCGGCACCCACCCGATGGGCCGGCGCGCTCAGCGCGAAGCTCACCTTGGCCGCGCGCTTGCCGATCGCGACGTCGCGGCGGACGGTGTGCGCCGCGTGCCGGCTCCGCCACGCGAGTGAGGGTCGGCCGCGGGTGTCGGCGGCGGCGATCAGCAGGCCGCCCAGCAGCGAGAGGTTCTTCAGGAAGTGGACCCGCTGACCCGCCCGTTCCTTGTCGTCCTCGACCTCCCAGAACCGGTGCCCGGCCAGCGTCGTCGGCACCACCGTGGCCGCGAGCGCGAGCGCCGACAGGCGCGGCATCCGGCCCACTGCGAGCAGCGTCCCCGCGACCAATTGGATGCCGCCGTTCAGGCGGACCGCCGACTCCGGGTCGGCCGGCACGAACGGCACCCGATCGGCGACCCGCCGCACCAGGGGTTCGGCGGCCGGCACCACGCGTTCCGGACGGAGCAGGGTTTCGTACCCCTGCACCACGAAGATCGAAGCGAGCATGGGACGCGCGAAGGTTCTCAACACAGCCATGTCGGAACGAGTGCCCCCGGAAGGCACGACTCGAACCCGCCCATCCGCGCGATACACGGGTATGCGCGTCCGCGAACCGTAGACTGCCGGCATGGCCGAACGGTACGTCGAGAGTGCTCTCGTATTGCTCGTCCCCGACGTGGAGCGGAGCGTCGCGCCCTGGCGTGAACGGCACGACCCGCGGGCCGCCGACGGCATCCCCGCACACGTCACGGTGCTGTACCCGTGGCTGCCGCCCGCGGACATCGGCCCCGCCGACCTCGACGCGCTCGCCGTGATCGCCGCCGGGCAAGAGCCGCTCGAACTGGTCTTCAACCGGGTCGGCCGGTTCCACCGGGGCCTGTGGCTCGCCCCCGATCCGGCGGCGCCGGTGCTGCGCCTGACCGAGGCGGTGACGGCGCGCTGGCCCGACTATCCCCCGTACGGCGGCGCGTACATCGACGACCCCGACGACATCGGCCCGCACCTGACCCTCGCCCTCGGCCAGGGCCCCGAGGAACTACAGGCCCTGGCCGACGAGGTGACGACCCGGTTGCCGCTGACCGCGCGTGTCGACCGCCTCGACCTGGTGGTCGGCGACGCCGACGGGCAGTGGTTCATGCGGGAGTCGTTCCCGTTCGGAGCGGACGCGGCAACCAAGCCGGCGCCGTAGCCGCGCACTTGGTCCGCTTTATGGGGCCGAAGTCGGCTCGGAACCCGGCGTGGAAGTCGGTCTCGCAGTCGGCTTCGGGCCGGGGCGGGGCCGGGGCCGAAGCCGCCCGGAGCCCGGTGGTCAGCTCTCGCGGGTCCACGAGCCCAGGACCATGAGGGTCTTGGTGCCGGTGACGTTGCCGTTGCGGCGCAGGTGGTCGATGACCTGCTGAAGGTGTGTGATGTCGCGGACCCGGACGTGGATGAGCGCGTCGGGATCACCCGCGATCGTGTACACCGCCTGGACCTCGGGCGCGTCGGTGGCGGTGCGGACGATCTCGCTGACCGGCATGCTCCCGGGGTAGCGCAGTTCGGTGAACGCCTCGACGCCCCAGCCCAGCTTGGCGTGGTCGATCTGGACCGTGAAGCCGGTGATCACGCCCTCCTCGCGGAGCCGGTCCACACGGCGCTTGACCGCCGCGACCGACAGGCCGATCTGGCCCGCCATCTCGGAGAACGTCCGCCGCCCGTCCTCGCGCAACATGCGCAGGATGGTGTGGTCGATGCTGTCGATCTCGGCCATGTCGGCGCTCCCACCTCGGCGCTGCGCGCGCAAACGATCAGCCATGACAATGGCTGGTAGGCAAGAATATTGCGGCCGGGGCCGGATTGACCACAAGTTGCTTGCGCGGCCGGGCGGGGCGGGCGCCAACCGGCGGGACCGCTCGGGCGCCGGATGCGGGTGGCTGGGCCCGGTACGCTTCCGCCGGGCTCTCGGACGACGTGTCGACCGGGTCGGGAGGGGCTGCGCCATGGGCAGGACACGAAGGGGTCGCGGCGACGCGGATGACGAAGCCGATTCGCATCGCGGGCACGCGCCCGGGCACGGCCACGGGCACTCGCACGCCCACGCGCACGGTCCGGCCTCGCCGGTGTCGACGCGGCTGCGGCGGATGGTGGCGGCGGTGCTGATCCCGTTCGCGGCGGCGGTCGTCGTGGGCCTGGTGCTGCTTTGGCCGAGCGGCACGCCGGCGCATCAGCGTACGGGCGTGGGCTTCGACCTGGAGACCCGGGACGGACGGGTCACCAGGATCGAGGAGTTGTCCTGCGCGCAGGCCGACGCCGAGGCGTTCGGCGGCGAAGCGAGCGGGACGGGCGGCACCGGCGGTGCGAACGACTCGCCCGGCACCGGGGCCGGCGGCGAAGCCGTATCGCCCGCGGCCGACGGCGGGGCGGGAACACCGGGCGATCTGCCCTGGCCACCCCCCACCCTCGGCGCCTCGCCGGCGACCGGCCCGCCCGCTGCGTGCCGCAAGGCCACCATCGAGGTGACCACCGGCGCCGACAGGGGCCGCCTGGTCACCGAAGTCGTCCGGCCCGAACAGCTCCGCCGCTTCACGGTCGGGCAGGGGGTCGTGCTCGCGTACTCCCCGGAGGCGCCGGAAGACCTCCGCTACTCGGTCGTCGACGTGCATCGCGGTCCACCGATGCTGCTGCTCGCCGGACTGTTCGCGGCCGCGGTCATCCTGGTCGGCCGACTGCGCGGGCTGACCGCGCTGATCGCGTTGGCGATCAGCTTCGCGGTGCTGTCCTTCTTCATTCTTCCGGCCATCCTGCACGGCTCGAACCCGCTGCTCGTCGCGGTCGTCGGCGGCAGCGCGATCATGTTCGTCGCCCTGTACCTGTGCCACGGCGTCTCCACGCGCACCTCGGTCGCGGTGGTCGGCACGCTCGTCTCGCTGTCGCTGATCGGCCTGCTCGGCTCGCTGTTCATCGGGTGGACCCACCTGACGGGCAACACCTCCGACGAGACCGGCCTCGTGCACGTGCTCTATCCCGACATCGACATCCGCGGCCTGCTGCTCGCCGGGTTCATCATCGGATCCCTCGGCGTGCTCGACGATGTGACGGTCACGCAGACCTCGGCCGTGTGGGAGCTCAAGCAGGCGGCCCCGACCATGTCGGCCCGTCGGCTGTACCGCGCGGGCATCCGAATCGGCCGCGACCACATCGCGTCGACGGTCAACACGCTGGTCCTGGCGTACGCGGGCGCGGCCCTGCCGTTGCTGCTGCTGTTCTCGATCGCCCGGCGGGACGTCCTCGACGTCGCGTCCAGCGAGATCGTCGCCCAGGAGATCGCCCGCACTCTGGTCGGCAGCATCGGCCTGGTCGCCTCCGTCCCGGTCACCACGGCGCTGGCCGCGGTCCTGGCCGCGGCCGACCACACCTCCCCCGCCAAGCCGACCACCCCCGACGCACCCCCGACCGGCCGAGGCCGACACCGGGGCAAGGGCCGCTGACCGCGCGGATCATCGCCGGTGTCGTCGGGGTGCGACCGCCGGTCGGGCGCACCCCGGCTTCCGGATCGCCCCGGTGCAGAGAGGTCACTTACCGAGGTCTTCGGTGAGGGTGTGCTTGACGAGGGCGGTGGCGTGGCCGTGCCCCAGTCCGTACTCGGCCTTGAGCCAGGAGACGAGCTCCATGTGCTTGGTCAGGGGAGAGGACCGGATGAGGACCATCCACTCCCCGATCGGGCGGCCGTACTTCTTCTCGATCGAAGGGAAGTAGCTGGCGGGGCCGTTCGCCGATGCGGTCATGTCGCAGTCCATTTCTCTCGATGCCTGGTGATCTCGGATTGTCCATTTTTGTTTGCGCACTGTCGACGGGCGGGACGGGCGGGCCGCCACAGGTCTCGCCTACCGCTGCGCTGACGGTGGAGTGGGTCGCGGTGGAGTGGGTCGCGGTGGAGTGGGTCGCGGTGGTGTGGGTCGCGGTGCGGTGTGTTTCGGTGCTCGCCATTTCGTCGATCGGGCGATGTGACAGGGAACGCTAGGATTCCCTGTCACATCGGCCGATCGACGTGTTGGTGCATCCCGGCGGCAGACCGGGCGAGAGGAAAGCGGGAGTTCCCATGCGCTATCTGATGATGTCCAAGGCGTCCGAGACCGCCCCCGACGAGAAGCTCTTCGCCGAAATGGGCGCCTTCATAGAGGAGTTGAGCGCCGCAGGCGTCCTCCTGGCCACCGGCGGCCTGGAGCCGGCCGGCGTCCGGCTGGTTTCTTCCGGCGGCGAGATCACCGTGACGGACGGGCCGTTCGCCGAGTCCAAGGAAGCGGTGGTCGGCTTCGCCCTGGTCGAGGTGCGCTCCAAGGAGGAGGCGATCGAGCTGGGCCGCCGGTTCCGGCGGATCGTCGGCGACGGCGAGAGCGTGATCCAGCAGGTGTTCGGCCCGTGATCCGGACAGGGGCGGAGCCGTCGCCGTGTCCGTGACGGAGGTCCACCGCACGGTCGACGCGATCTGGAAGATGGAGTCGGCCCGGATCATCGCCGCACTCACTCGCATGGTGCGAGACGTCGGCGTTGCCGAGGAGCTGGCCCAGGACGCGCTGGTCGCGGCGCTTGAGCAATGGCCCGAGTCGGGTGTTCCGGACAACCCGGGCGCCTGGCTCACCACCATCGCCAAGCGCCGCGCCGTCGACCACATCCGGCGGAACCGGCGGCTGGAGGAGCGCGGCGAGCAGCTCGCGCGCGACTTGGAACAGGGACAGGGGCCCGGGGGCGCGGAGTCGGATGCCGCGTCCGATCAGGACGACGTACTGCGGCTGATGTTCGTGTCCTGCCACCCGGTCCTGCCGACCGAGGCGCGAGCGGCGTTGACCCTTCGGCTTCTGGGTGGGCTGAGCGCGTCCGAGATCGCCCGGGCGTTCCTCACCGTCGAGCCGCTGATCGCCCGGCGGATCGCGGCGGCGAAGCGCACCCTGGCCGAGGAACGGGTGCCGTTCGAGCTTCCGGACGGTGCCGAGTTGGCCGAGCGGCTGACGTCCGTGCTGGAGGTCGTCTATCTGATCTTCAACGAGGGATACTCGGCGACCTCCGGCGACGATCTGATGCGGCCCGGCCTGTGCCTGGAGGCGCTGCGGCTCGGCCGGCTGCTGGCCGATTCGGCGCCGCACGAGGCCGAAGTGCACGGGCTGGTGGCGCTGATGGAGATCCAGGCATCGCGTGCGGCGGCGCGGACCGGCCCGTCGGGCGAACCCGTACCGCTGCACGCGCAGAATCGGGGACGCTGGGACCAGCTGCTGATCCGGCGCGGGTTCGCGGCGATGCTCCGGGCCCGGGCGGCGGGCGGTGGCGCCGGCCCGTACGTGTTGCAGGCGGCCATCGCGGTCTGCCACGCGCAGGCGCGTACCGCCGAAGCAACCGACTGGGCACGGATCGCCGGGCTGTACGAGGCGCTGGTCCGACTGCTGCCGACGCCGGTGGTGCGGCTCAACCGGGCCGTGGCCGTGGGCATGGCGCACGGCCCCGCGGCGGGGCTGGCCCTGACCGACGAGCTGGTCTCGGAACCGACGCTGCGGGATTACCACCTGCTGCCCGGCGTCCGGGGCGACCTCCTGCTGCGGCTGGGGCGGAACGAGGAGGCGCGGCGCGAGTTCGAGCGGTCGGCGATGCTCACGCGGAACGTGGCGGAGCGGGAGTTCTTGCGGCGCCGT
Source organism: Embleya sp. NBC_00896 (assembly GCF_045207785.1). Taxonomy (NCBI): domain Bacteria; kingdom Bacillati; phylum Actinomycetota; class Actinomycetes; order Kitasatosporales; family Streptomycetaceae; genus Embleya; species Embleya sp. NBC_00896. The sequence continues at coordinate 1,695,352 of NZ_CP108777.1, read as the reverse complement.
GCGGAGGCCGTCCCGACGGACGACGTGGACGAGGCGGACGATGCTGCGTGCACGCTCGGGGAGGCGGTCGAGGCGTTCCTGGCCCGGGATGGGATGGCGCCGGGGACGGCTCGCTCCTACGGCCAGACGCTGCGGCGGTTGCGGCTGGCGTTGGGGGACGGTATGCCGGTGGCGTCGCTGACGGCCGATCAGGTGGCGGGCGTGTTCCGCACGGTGTGGGGCGGCGCGGCGGCGGCGACGTGGAATCGGCACGCGGCGGCGGTGCGGTCGTTCGGCGCGTGGGCGAAGGTTTCCGGGCTCGACGCGGGCCTCGGCCGGCGGGCGGGGCGGCGGCGGGATCGGCGGCCGGCGGCGTCGCCACTGGACGCGCAGTGGCTCGGGAAACTGGAAGTGCCGTTGCGGGAGCGGGCGTTGTGGACGCTGCTGCACGAGTCGGGCGCCGTGGTGGTCGCGGTGCTGGCGCTGAACGTGGAGGACCTGGAGCCGGCGGATCGGCGGGCCCGGCGCGGGGGCGGCCGCTGGGTGACGTGGCGGTCGGCGACGGCGGCCCTGCTACCGGAGTTGGTGGCGGGACGGACGCGGGGCCCGGTGTTCCTCGCGGAACGGCGGCCGGGCCCGGCACGGGCGGAGGTATTGGGCGCGCGGGACGTGTGTCCGGAGACCGGGCGGGGACGGCTCTCGTACGAGCGGGCGCAGTTCCTGTTCAAGTCGACGACGGGCCACACGCTGCGGCAGTTGAGGGGCATCCGCGGGTGAGTTGAGAGGCATCTCGATCACCCGGATACGTCGGCGTTTCTGATGGGCCGACCTGCCGCCCGGCATCGCCGCGAGCGGGGAGTCGGCATGCGTTCACCTCCATTCTATTGCAATGAGCTGGCGTTGGTTTTACGGTAATCGCCAATCTCATTGCAAACATCGATCGGCAACTACCTGCAATCTTTCGCCGTTTGACGAAAATAAAGTTTGAAAGAACGGTGAATGCAATGTAGCTTTCGAGTCGTTCCGAAGATCGGTTCGAGGCCACCCGTGCGATTCCGGGACGCAGGTCGTCGAGGGGTCGAGCGATCTCTGTGGCCGTACACCCAAGAAGTGGCCTACACCCAAAAACGAGGAAGAGGACCCAGTCCCATGCGCATCGTGGTCAGTGAGTTCATGAGCCTGGACGGCGTCGTGCAAGCCCCCGGACACCCCCAGGAAGACACCGACGGGGGCTTCGCCCACGGCGGCTGGTCGCAGCCGTTCTTCGACCCGGAGGTCGTCGGCGGCGCCTTCGCCGAAACGATGGCCAAGGCCGACGCGCTGCTGTTCGGGCGGCGCACCTGGCAGGCGATGGCCGCGGCGTGGCCGGCGCAGGCTGGCAACCCGATGGCCGACCAGTTGAACGCCGCTCGGAAGTACGTCGTCACCGACACGCTCGGCGATGCCGACCTGACGTGGGAGAACACCACTCGCATCCCCGGCGGCGAGGCCGTCGCCACGATCCGGAAAATGCGCGAGGCCGACGGTCGCGACCTGGCGATCACCGGCAGCGCCATGCTCGTGCGGACCCTCCTCGAGGAGGACCTGATCGACGAACTCCGGTTCATAGTCATGCCGGTGATCCTCGGCGGCGGAAAGACGGTCTTCCCCACCGACGGTGTACTGCGCTCGCTCAAGCTGACCTCGACAGTGGTCAGCGACGGGGGCGTGCACGTGTGCACCTACCAGCCGGCCGCCCAGGGCTAACCCCTGTCCGGTGAATCTCGTCGGCCCGCGCCGCGTGGCACACACGCGCCACGCGACGCGGGCCGATCCACCGAGATCCGGCTCCGCGGCCATGCGGCGGACGGTGTGGGCATGCGGCGTGGGCATGCGGTTCGGCCATCTCGCCGAAGGCGTCGCGCGTTGGGCACGCCCCGGGCAGGATGCCGGGGGCGTGACCGGGGCGGTGGGGACGCGAACGGTACGTCGTCACACCTTCCAGACGCCGCGGGCCGCGGCTTCGCGGGCGTAGTCGGAGAAGTCGCGGGGCGCGCGGCCCAGGGCCCGCTGCACGCCGTCGGACAGGTGCGCGTTGCGCCCGTCGAGCACCTCGCTGAAGAGGAAGGCGAGCAGGTCGATCACCTCGGCCGGGACCTGATACTCGGCCAGGACGGTCGTGTACGCGTCCAACGGGACCTGGACGAAGGGGATTTCACGTCCGGCGGCCCGCGCGATCTCGGCGACGGCGTCGGCGAAGGTCAGCAGGCGCGGGCCGGTCACCTCGTACACCTGACCGGTGTGGCCGTCCTCGGTCAGCGCGGCCACCGCGACGTCGGCGATGTCGTCCACGTCGATGAACGGCTCGCCCACGTCGCCGACCGGCAGCGCCACCTCGCCGGCGAGGATCGGGTCGAGGAACGCGCCCTCGTCGAAGTTCTGGGCGAAGAAGCTCGCCCGCACGATGGTCCATTCGGTGCCGGCGGCGCGGAGGCGGGCCTCGGCGTCCTGGGCCTCGGGCTCGCCCCGGCCGGACAGCAGGACCAGGTGGCGAACACCTTCGGCGGCGGCGATTTCGGCGAAGGCGCCGACCGCGTCCGCGCCGCCGGGGGCGGCCAGGTCGGGCTGGTAGGAGACGTACACACTGTCGACGCCCTCCAGCGCGGGCCGCCAGGTGCTGCGGTCCTCCCAGGTGAAGGGTACGGCCGCGGAGCGCGAGCCGATCCGGACCGAACGACCCAGCGCGGCCAGCCGCTCGGCGACCCGACGGCCGGTCTTGCCGGTGCCCCCGAGGACGAGCGTGGTGGCGTCGGTGGTGTTCGCGGTGTTGTTCTCGTTCGTCGTCATGCCCATATTCAAGTCGAACAGTATGAGACAGAACATGGTCGAGGATCGCAATTACATGTTCAATCGTCTAAGGATTCGCACAATCCCGGACGAATCGAAGAACTCACGGTCGTCCCCGCGCTGTTGCGAGCCGCGCCGGGCCGCGCCGGACCTCGTCGACCGCGCCGACCGCGCCGACCGGCACCGGCGAAGCGGGGCGGCCTCGTTGGTGCGGTCGGGTGGAGTCCCGGCTCCAATCAGGTGGAGATTCGTGTCGGGTCGCCTGTCCGCAACCGTGACCGCGTATCGGTTGTATATGAACAAAATCAGGAAAACAGTTCTTATTGCCAGTCTCGGCGTCTCGTTGACCATGGTGGGCGCAGGCTCCGCCGCGGCGGCGGGCGGTGAGAAGCCGTGTCCCAAGCCCGGCCACCACTCCAGCGATTGCAACAACAAACCCATGGGCACGCCGGATCACCATGAGAGCGGCAAGCCGAGCAAGCCCGAACACCAGGAGAGCAGCAAGCCCAGCAAGCCCGGTCACCACGAAGAGCACAGCACGCCCAGTCAGCACAGCGAGCACGGCAACTCCGGTCACGGGTCGCACGGCAACACGTGCATCAACCGCGGCGGGGCGAGCGCGCAAGGCGCCGCGGTCGGCTCCCCGGGCATCCTGTCCGGCAACAACATCCAGATCCCGATCAGCATCCCCATCAACATCTGCGGCAATTCCCTGAACATCGGCGGCCTGCTCAACGGCGCGGGCGGCAACTAGAAACCCGACGAAGACCTCGTAGACGGGCCGTCCGGCTTAAGGCCGGGCGGCCCTTCGCGCTGCGTGCGGCCCGAAACCGCGCAGGGACGGGAGCTTTCGGACACCAAAGCAAGGCTCTCATATATGGGATACAGTCTCGAATATGAGAACCGCCGGGGATGGGGAAGGGAACGCGGCATCCCAGAGCCGCGATTCCGCCGAGCACGTGGAGGCGCGCCTAGCCGGTCGGCTCGCGGAGCTTCGGACGGAGCGTGGCTGGTCACTGGATGAACTCGCGCGACGCACGGACGTGAGCCGGTCGACCCTGTCCCGGCTGGAGCGGGCGGAGATCAGCCCGACGGCGGCGCTGCTCGGCAGGTTGTGCGCGGCGTACGAGCGAACCATGTCGCAACTGTTGGCCGAGGTGGAGGCGGAGCCGCCGCAACTGGTTCGGGCCGAACGGCAGGCGGTGTGGCGGGACGAGGTGTCGGGCTTCACCCGCCGGTCGGTATCCCCGCCCCATCCGGGGCTGCGCGGCGAGGTGGTCGAGGGCATCCTGCGGCCCGGCGCGGACATCTCCTACGACGGTCCGCCGGTGCCGGGGCTTGAGCAGCACATCTGGGTGCTGGACGGCGTCCTCGAGGTCACCGCGGGCGGTCGCGCGCACCGGATCCGGGCCGGGGACTGCCTGCGTTTCCGGCTGTGGGATCGATCGCGCTTCCACTGCCCGGGCCCCGAACCGGTCCGCTACGTCCTGCTGATCGTCCTGCCGTGAACGTACCCGCCGCGAACATGGAGAAGGTCCCGTTGCCCACCATCACCCGCCTGACCGCCGATGACTTCCGGAGCCGCATACCGAGCCTGGCCGACCTGCTCGCGGACGTCGTGGCCGGCGGCTCCTCGCTCGGCTTCCTCGCCCCCTTCGACCGAAACGCGGCAGCGGCCTGGTGGGCGGCCCTGGAGCCCGCCGTCGCCAATGGCAACCTGGCCGTCTGGATCGCCGAGAACACCCAGGACACCAACGGCGGCACCGGCATCGCGGGCACCGTCAGCCTCGCCTTGGAGCCCAAGCCCAACGGCCGGCACCGCGCCGAGGTCGTCAAGCTCATGGTCCACCGCGACGCCCGCGGCCGGGGCCTGGGCCAAGCCCTCCTCACCACCGCCGAACAGGCCGCCGCCCGAGCCGGAGCCACGCTCCTGCTCCTGGATACCGAGGCCGACTCCGCCGCGGACCACCTCTACCGCACCACCGGCTGGACCCGATACGGCACGGTCCCGCAATACGCCGCCGGCCCGACGGGCTCCCTCCGGGACTGCAACTTCTATTACAAGCAGCTCTCCTGACCCACACCCACCGGATTGAACGAGCCGTCTGGCTGTCTCGGTCCATGGGCACGGCGGCACGGCGGCACGGCGCGCGGCCCGCGGCCGGTCGAGTATGGCCTCGCGGATGCGGCCCTTGATCGGCCCTTGGGCGCGCGACGGAGGCGCGTCAGCCCCAACATCGCCGTGCCCACCAGCCGTCGTCGAGTGGGGCGAACGGATCGGGCCAGGTCTGGGATATATAGAGGTCGTCGAGTGGTTGGACCATGCCGCGTAGCTCACGAGCGGCTCGTGGCGGCAGCGCGTGGAGGGCGAGTTCGAGCACCGCGCGCTCGTCGGTTGTGTAGTACGGATTGCACAACGGGCAACCGCACCCACCCGAGAGGGCCAGGCCGGGGCGACGGGCCACTCGCGACCACCGCCGAAGTGCCTGGGCGACCGCGCCGGACCAGAGGCGGTCCCGTTCGAGGCGGGCGATCGCGCCGGCGAGCAGGCCGGAGCCATGTGCCAGGCCGCGTTGCGGAGTTCCGGGTGAACGCCGCTGTGAGTAACGACTGGTACGACGCACCCGGGACGGCCGATTACGCGGCATCGTCCCTTCTGATCGGCTTCTTCATGAGCGCAGCATGCCAGTTCGACCCTTTGCTCCGCGCGCGAATTCTCGGGGCGGTAAGGGCGGGCGGAGACGCAACCCGGCGGGGATCCTGCCGCCGGCAATTCGCGTGCGCACTGGGGCCTGCACCCGTGCCGGGTGTGGGGGCAGCCGGATTCTGATGTGGCGTCAACTTCCTTAGGTTCGAGGGAAGTCACCGGCATCCTGCCGAACCGAGGAGACGATCGACGTGCACCGCAAGAGGAACCGCAAGCTCGCCGAGGTCGCCGTCTGTGCCGGGCTCGCGCTCGGCGCCGTGGGTCTGTCCGCCGCGCCGGCGCTCGCCGACGGTCGACCGGCGGAACGTACCGCGGCGGCCGAAACGGCCCTGCCCACCTTCGACTTCAGCGACTGTCCCGAGCTGCCCGCCAACGCCGACCCCGACAAATGGCGGTGCGAGGTGATGATCGCCACCGGTGACATCCGGCTCGGTGGACTCACCGTCCCGATCCGCACGCCGATGACCATCACCCATTCCGAAGGCCCCCTACCCGACGGCACGACCGGCCAGGTCTTCGGCGCGATGCACGCGGCGCCGAGCCCCGCGGCGGGCGGCCTGCTCAACATCCCGGGGCTGCCCGAGCGAGCGCCCCTGCTCGGCGTGAACGTCGAGACCAGGTACGGCGGTTGGTTCGACTTCATCTCCCATGGCACCTCGGCCGGCGGCCTGGACGTGACCTTCGCCCTGAGCGGCCCGCTGCTCCCGAAGGGCTGCACGATCGGCACCGCGGAGCGCCCGGTCCGGCTGACCATGATGCGCAAGGGCAGCAACGAGTGGGTATCCAAGGACCCGCCCATCCTCAAGGGCACAATCTGGGACACCACCCTCACCGTCCCCGCCGCCACCGACTGCGGCCCCTTGGGCCCCGTCCTGAACCACCGCAACGGCCTCCCCGCACCCACCGGCGCGAGCGCCGTCACATTCGACGGCCAGTACACGTTCAAGACCTACACCCAACTACACCCAACCCCACCGAAGTAGAAGTAGAAGCAGAAGTAGAAGCAGAACCAGCAACAACACCACAGCGGAACGGCATCGCCCCGTCGCCACCGGCTCTGCCACGCTGTCCCCATGGAGCACCCGACAGTCCGTGGACTGGCCCTGCCCGCGCAGCTGACCAACCTGCTCGGCCAGGGCCGGTGGCGTCATCCGGGCGATGCCGAAATGGGGCGACTCATCCCCTGGTTCGAGAGCCCACTCGACTTCCTCACGAGCACGGACCAGATGGCATGGGAGTCCAGCTCGCTGGACACCTTCGCCGACGACGCGTCCCGAGCCTTCTTCCGCGAGGCACGAGGAAGCAGCCGAGCAACACCCGTCGAACTGCCCTGGCTGGACGTCGAGCAGGCTGTCCTCATCGCGGTGAACCGCATACCCGGCGACGACGTGGCCCTCGCCCTCGACTACCGCACCGACCCATCCGACCCCCGCGTCGTGGGCAGCGACTTCTGGACCCACCCCCCGATCTGCCAATGGCGCACCGTGACCCCCACCTTCTCGGCCTTCGCCACCGCCCTGGGGCTCCAGTAGAGCTCTCCGGCTGTTCACGACCGGCACGGCCCGGCTTCCACACCCTGCTGCCCTGCCGGGCCGACACCGAACGGTACGGCGGCCGGTGGCCGCAGCCACTGCTGCTGTCCCTGGACGTCGCCCAACGAAGCGAACCCGTCGGGCTCGTGCCCCGACCCGCGCCCTGGCCGCCGTCTTGGGCCCCGCCGGACACCCCCGACAACTGTGGCCCGCGAAGCGGTCGTCGCCTATCTCAACGCCCACCCGCACCCCGCCCTCCGACACGGACCTCGTCGAGGTCGACGCCGAACAGGCCCGGGCCGCTGTCGGTGGTGGGCGGTTCGATGTGGTGTATGGAGATGGGTGCGGGTAGGCGTGGGTTGTTTTGGGATGTGTTGGCGGGGCGGGTTCCGCCGCCGTCTGCGGCGGTGTTGCTCGGGTGGGAATTGGTCGGGGTGGATCCGAAGCAGGGGACCATCGAGGTGGCGTTTCAGGCGGGGGAGCAGTTCGCGAACCCGGTCGGTGTGATCCAGGGCGGGTTCCTGGCCGCGATGCTCGACGACACCCTGGGTCCGGCGCTGGTCGCGACGTTGCCGGAGAATCAGTTCGCGCCGACCGTCGATCTGCATGTCCAGTTCCTCCGCCCCGCCCGTCCCGGACGGCTTCTGGGTCGGGGGCGGATCGTGCAGCGCGGTAAGGACATCTGCTTTCTCGCAGGTGAGCTGATCGGCCCCGACGGCAGGCCGGTGGCAGTGGCGACCGCGACCGCCCGGATCCAGACCGTCCCTTGACGGCCGTAAAGGCCGCAGGCCACCGGGACGCGTCGTCGTTGTCCTCTGGATGCATCCTCGAATCTATTTCTAATGGCTCAATGGATGTGTAATCATTAGATCATAATGAAGGCGTGCCCATGCGTGCGCTTCGAAGCACCCGCATGCCTTCCGCACGGCACCCCAGCCACCCGCACCGCGACACAAGGAGCAACGATGGCCAACATCAAGGCACTTCAGACCGGACACGTCGGGCTGAACGTCACCGATCTGGACCGTTCCGTGGCCTTCTACAAGGCCGTGTTCGAGTTCGAGGTGGTGGCCGAAGGCAAGGAGGACGACCGCCGGTTCGCCTTCCTCGGCCGGGACGGCAAGCTGCTCGTCACCCTGTGGCAGCAGAGCGAGGGAGACTTCGCCGCCGGCCGTCCCGGGTTGCACCACCTGTCCTTCCAGGTGGAGACCATCGACGAGGTGAAAGCCGCCGAGCAGGTGCTGCGCGGGCTCGACGCGCGGTTCAACTACGACGGCGTCGTCCCGCACGGCGAGAACGGGACGTCCGGCGGGATCTTCTTCGCCGACCCCGACGGCATCCGCCTGGAGATCTACGCCCCGTCCGGCGCCGACCCGGCCGACGCCCCCACCGCCGGCGCCCCGACCTGCGGCTTCTTCTAGACCGGCGGGCAAACCCCGCAGCACCGACGCCGCCCCCACCACACCGCAGGACCACTTTTCCGAAGCATCGCCGTGGCGGCCCGCGACCAGCAACCAGCGACCAGAGACCGGCCCGCCGGCCGCCACGGCATTCCCCGACCGGCAAGGGAGTTCGACCATGCGCGTCACCGTGGACATGAACCTGTGCGAGAGCCACGGCCAGTGCGTCTTCGCCGCACCCGACGTCTTCTCGTTCGACGATGACGACTACCTCGTCTACGACGCGACACCCGCCGACGCCCACGCGGAGCACGTACGCGGAGCCGCGGCGATGTGCCCGGCCCGCGCCATCACCATCGCCGCAGAGGGGCCATAAGAAAGGCGGATGGCCCGAATCGTGACCCTCGGCGCCTCACTCACCGGCCTCCGAGCCGGTCCTGCCCGAGCCGGTCCCGCCCGCGCCGATCGACGCCGCCCGCCTCAGTCGGTCGCGGTCGTGCCCGCCGCCCCGCGCAGCAGTCGTTCCAGACTCACCAAGGCCGCATCGGTGTCGGTGTCCGCCCGCCGCGAGATCGCGATGTCGACCGTCGGCGCAGACGGCAGCCCATGCTGCGCGGACAGGCGAACCGCGCCCGGCGGCAGGTTGCCCGGCAGCAGCGCGCCCACCCCGATCCCGGCGGAGACCGCCGCCTGGACGGCGTGCACGCTGGTGCTCTGGAAGGCGATCCGCCAGTGCCGGCCGTGCCGATCGAGCGCGTCCAGGGCCGGCTGCCGCCATTGGCACGGCTGGGAGAACAGCACCAACGGCAGCGGATCGGCGAGCGGATCGAGCCCCGGCGCAGCCGGAGTCGCTCCCCCGGCTCGGTGAGCCGGGTCCCGTGCGCGCCCCTGACCAGGAGGCGTCCGCCCGCCGCCTGTTCCAGGCGTTGGATCCGCTGGCTCACCGCGGGCTGACTCAGTCGCAGAGCCCTGGCGGCGCTGGTGATGCTCCCCGCGCGCACGGTCGCCGCGAAGGCGCGCAGGTCGGAGATCTGGAAGTCCTTCTGCATAAGAATTGATTATGCAAGGCATCGAAATATCGTGATTCCCTGTGATCCACATCGCGCCTACGCTCGGCGACATGGCTCCCATCTCCACCGAATACCACCACGTCGACGTCTTCGCGGACCGGCCGTACACGGGCAACAGCCTCGCCGTCTTCATCGATCCGCCGGCGCTGGACACCGGCCAGATGGTCCGGATCACCCAGGAGTTGCGGCACTTCGAGACGATCTTCGTCACCGGCCCGGACACCGACGGCGTGGCGCACGCCCGGGTCTTCGACCTCTTCGAGGAACTCGCGTTCGCCGGACACCCGGTCCTGGGCGCGGCGGCCGTCCTGCACAGCACGTCCGGCACCCCCGTCGACGAGGAGCGCCGGTGGACGATCGCCCTGTCGGCGCGCACCGTCGGGGTGACCACGCGCGGGAGCACGGACGGCCGGATCTTCGCCCTCCTCGACCAGGGCCGCCCCGAGCTGGCCCCCGATGAACCGGCCGGGCACCGGGCGAAGATCGCCGCCGCCCTGGGGCTCGCCGCACACGACCTCGACGCGACGTTGCCACCCCAGGTGGTCTCCACCGGCCTGCGCTACCTGATCGTCCCGGTACGCGACGCCGACGCCCTCGGCCGGGCCCGCATCGAGCACGCCGACTTCGAGGACTTTCTCCGCGGGTTCGGCGCCGAATTCGCGTACGTCCTGGACCCGGCCGCGCTCGAAGGCCGGCACTGGAACAACGACGGCGTACTGGAGGACGTCGCGACCGGCAGCGCGGCCGGCTGTGTGGCGGCCTACCTGATGCGCCACGGCCGCGCCCACGACGGCCGGGAACTCACGCTGTCCCAGGGCCGTTTCGTCGGTCGGCCCGGCTCGATCACGATCGCCGCGCACGGCAGGCCCGACGACATCGAGCGGGTCACGGTCGGCGGCACCGTATCGACGGTCGGCACCGGAACCCTCCGCGCCCTGCCCCCGCGGCAGCGCCCGTGAGCAGCCCCAGCGCCGTGTGATTCGCCGCGCGCGAGGACCGGCGGCCGGTCGGGTGCCGACGGGCACGTCGCCGAGGAGCGAAGCTACGACTCCGACATCGGCGTCGGCGTCGGCGTCGGCGTCGGCGTCGGCGTCGAGGTCGAGCCGGCCTCCAAGTCCCTTCCATGTGGCTTCCATGATCCCGGGGCGAAGCTTCTCTCAAGGAACACGACGAACGCTTCTTCCCAGCAAGCGTTCCCACCTCGGGAGACTGCGATGACCCTGAAGAACCTCACCACCGGCCTCGCCGCCCTGGGCGCCGTTTTCATCATCTACGTCGGCATCGCCTACCTGCTCGCCCCGCAGTCGAGCGCCTCCGGCTTCGGTGTGCCGACCTGGCCCAGCGAGGACGGCACGGCGTTCCTGGCCGTCAAGGGCGTGCGGGACATCGCGTCCGGCCTGGTGATCTTCGCGCTCCTGCTGAACGGGCACCGCAAGGCGCTGGGGTGGGCGATGGCGGCGATCACCTTCGTGCCCACCGGCGACATGGTGATCGTGCTGGGCCACGACGGCTCGGCCGGGACCGCGTTCGGGATCCACGGCCTCACCGCCGTCGCGGTGGCCGTGACCGCCGGGCTGCTCCTGCGCGAGCGCTCGACCACCACGCAAAGTGATCGTACTGTTACCATCTGATGACATGGACTCGCGGTACGGCCCTGCGTCCGAGCAGTCCCGAAGCCCGGTCCCTTCCACAGAGGAGCCAGTCGATATGCACGCCACCAAGGGTGATCGCCTTGTGACGCACGGCCGGGTCGTCGGCCAACACGACCACGTCGTGGAGATCATCGAGGTACTGGGCCCGGACGGCACACCGCCCTTTCGAGTGCGGGACGCGAACGGGCACGAATCGATCATGTCGCCCGGTCCGGACTCCCAGGTGCTGCACCGCAAGGCCTCCGGCCCCGCGTAGCGCGCGATTCCGACCCGCGCTGTTCGTTGTGCCGTTGTGCCGCTCACTCGTTCGGCGCAGCGGCGGCGAATCTCCGCCGCCGGATCCGCGCGCTTGCGGGCCGTGGACGGGCTCCGGGAGTCAGACTCGAAGAGTCCGTACAACACATGTGATTCGGACCGACCGCGGTCCGGCGAAGGAGCGACATGCTCAGCACCGACTACGTGACCGGCTCGCCGAACTGGCTCGACCTCGGCAGCCCCGACACCGCCGCGGCGGCCCAGTTCTACGGCGCGGTCCTGGGCTGGACCTTCGAGTCCGCGGGGCCCGAAGCCGGCGGTTACGGCCTCCTCCGGCAGGAGGGCAAGACCGTCGGCGGGCTCGGCCCGCTGACCGAGGAGGGGGCCTCGTCCGCCTGGATGGTGTACTTCAAGGTCCCCGACGCGGACGCCACCGCCAAGGCCGTGGAGCGGGCCGGCGGCACGGTCCGGCTGGAGCCGTTCGACGTCATGGACGCCGGCCGGATGGCCCAGCTCACCGACCCGGGCGGCGCCCGGTTCGCGATCTGGCAGTCCGCCGCGTTCGCGGGCTCGGAGGTGGTGGGCACCCCCGGCTCCCTGGCCTGGGCCGAGTTGCACTCCGGTGACCTGAATGCGGCCCTCTCCTTCTACGGCACCCTGTTCGGCTGGCGGGCGCAGGAATTCGAGATGCCCGGCATGAAGTACACCGTGCTCTCCACCGCCGAAGGCAAGCAGGAGGACGCGTCCTTCGGTGGCGTCGTCACGGCTCGGGAGGGCCAAGAGCCGGGCTGGATCCCGTACTTCGAGGTCACCGACCCGGACGACGTGGTCAGCAGGGCCCAGGGGAACGGCGGTTCGGTCGTCATGCCCGCCGCCGACGTTCCGGACGTGGGCCGACTCGCCTGGCTGACCGACCCGTTCGGCGCCACCTTCGCCATCATCAAAAGCGTGGAGCCCGCGGCGTAGTTCCCCGCACGATCCACCTTTCCGCGCACGATCCACCCTCCCCGCACGACCCACCCTTCCGCGCACCGTGCCGATCACCGGCACGGTGCGCGGCGGCGCGAGGACGATGCCGTGATGCCACCCATCCGGACCGGTTCGGCCCGGCCGTCCCGCGGCGCACGGTCCCGCCATATGCTGACCCGGCGACGCCGCGCCAAGGCGACATCGCGACACCCCACCGCCACAAGGGGGCAACGTGGATCTGGCCTCGCGGTACCGAGGTGCGTACCAGGCCGCGCTGTTCACCGCGGAGTGCGTGGAGGACGCGCACCGCCTGGGCGCGCTCGATTCCCTGCTCAAGCCGTGGGTGCGACGGGAGATCGCCCTTTGCGAGCACTCGCTGAACCACTGTGACAGCAAGATGGACCTGGCGGACGCGGTCTCGGGGCTGGCCGCGATCGCGCCGCGGTACGCGCGGCTGCGCCGCGACCTGTTCTCCGACGCGCACCATCTGGGCCGGCCCGAACCGCCGTGGCGAAAGGTCGGACCGACGTTCGCGGTGCGCGCGCCGCTCCAGGTGTGGCGGCAGCCGCCGGCGTACGCCCTGTTGCGCCGCGATCACGGGTCCGGGACGGCGGGCACGCAGTCGTGGGAGTTCACGGTGTTCGCCCGGTCCGGCGATCCGAGCGAGCCCGGCACGACGTTCACCGCGATGCTCTTTCCCGACTCGGGGATCGGGGAGGGAACCGTGCAGGTCGTCAAGGAACTCCAAAACCAACGGGAGTGGTACGAGCAACTCGACTACGCCTTCCTGGCGTTGGGCCGCAACGTCGGTCTGGCCGGCCTCTACGACCCGGACCGGGGACAACACCCGCCGCCGATCCCACCCACCGACTGAGCACACGAGCTCACCGGCGCGCCCGCCCACCGACCGGGACTCGCCGCTCACAGCGGCTTGATCAGCCTGCTCTCGTAGGCGAAGACGACCGCCTGTACGCGGTCGCGGAGGCCGAGTTTGGTCAGGATTCGGCTCACGTGGGTCTTGATGGTGGCCTCGGACAGGTGCAGGCGGGCCGCGACCTCGGCGTTGGACCGGCCCTGGGCGAGTTCGACCAGGACGCCGCGTTCGCGCTCGGTGAGTTGGGCCAGTCGCGGGTCCTCGTCGGTGACCGGGCCCTGCTCGGGGATGCGATGGGCGAAGGTTTCGAGCAGGCGACGGGTGATCCGCGGGGCGACCACCGCGTCGCCGGCGGCCACCGAGCGGATGGCGGCCAGCAGTTCGGCCGGCAGGGCGTTCTTGAGCAGGAAGCCGGAGGCGCCCGCGCGCAGGCCGGCGAAGGCGTACTCGTCGAGGTCGAACGTGGTCAGGATCAGAACACGCGTCTCGGGGCAGCGTTCGACGATCAGGCGGGTCGCCTCGATACCGTCCATGCCGGGCATCCGGACGTCCATCAACACCACGTCGGGGCGCAGGAGTTCGGTCAGCCGGACCGCCTCCTCGCCGCTGTCGGCCTCGCCCGCAGCGGTCATGTCGTCCTGCGCGCCCAGGACCATCGTGAACGCCATCCGCAGCAGCGGCTGGTCGTCCACCACAAGGACGTCGATGGCCACGTCAGGATCCTCCGGGATCGGTCAGGTTCAGTAGGGCGAAGACCCGCCAGCCGCCGTCGGCCAGCGGTCCGGCCTCGACGTGACCACCGTAGACGGCGGCGCGTTCGCGCATGCCGGTGACGCCGCTGCCGGCGCCCGCCCCGGATCCGGGTGCGCGTGCCCGGCCGTCGTCGACCACGTTCAGCTCGATGTGCGCGGGTGAGCACCGGACCAGGATCCGAGCGCTCGCGCCGGGCAGGGTGTGCTTGAGGGTGTTGGTCAGCGCTTCCTGCACGAGCCGGTACACCGCGAGTTGGGCGCCCTGGGGCACGTCGCGGGCGTCGCCCTCGACGGTGAGCGTGGTCGGCAGGCCCGCCGCGCGGACCTGTTCCGCGAGGCCGCCCAGACGGGCCAGGTCGGGCTGCGGGTGGCGGGCGGCCTCCGGTTCGTCCTCCCGCAGGATGCCCAGGAAGCGGCGCATCTCGGTGAGCGCCTGCCGACCCGTGCCGGAGACCTGCTCCATCGCGAGCCCGGCCCGGTCGGGCGTGCTGCGCACGGTCATCGCGGCGGCGTCGGCCAGCGCGACCATCACGGACAGGTTGTGCGTGACGATGTCGTGCATCTCGCGCGCGATCCGCGAGCGTTCGGCCGCCACCGCGAGCGCGGCCTGCTGCTCCTGTTCGCGTTCGAGGCGGTCGGCGCGGTCCTCCAGGGCCAGGAGATAGCGTCGCCGCGTGCGCAGGTTCGCGCCGAGCACCGCGGCCGTGACGGTCATCGCGCTCAGGCCGACGAAGGCGCCGAGCCGGTAGTCGGGCTCGGTCCAGCGCACGGTGACCAACAGGATGCCCGCCTCGACCACCGCGACCGCGTACAGGGTCCGGGCCCGGTCGCAGTGCGCGGCGACGGTGTACAGCGCGACCAGCAGGCTCATGTCGGCGGCGGTGCGCACGTCGAGCGACCATTGCGCGAGGGCCACCACCGCGAGCACCGCGAACACCGGGACCGGGGCCCGGCGGCGCAGCGCGAGCGGCAACGTGAGGGCGGCCCCCAGCGCCGCCCAGGCGGATGCCCGCAGCAGGCTCCCGGCGTCGACGAGCACCAGCATGGCCACCGCGAGCGCGCTGTCGGCCCAGGTCGGATGTCGGCGGGCGAACGTCGTCAGGCGTGCCGGTACGGCGGTGAGCACGGGCCCACCGCCGAACCGTCTAAGGATCGTGCTCACGCGTCGCGCCGCCGAAGCAGCACCGCCGCCACCGCGAGCGTCACCGCTGCGTACAGGACGAATACGGTGATGCCCATCCCCGGGGACAGCGCGTCGGCTTCCGGATGCCATCGGGAGAGCGCCTGTCCGGCCTCGCTGGGCAGGTACTTGGAGATGTGGTCCTGCCACGAGGCGGGCAGGGCGCGCGCGATCTCGGGCAGCACGAGCAGCAGCCCGAACACGATGGCGATGCCGCCCGCGGCGGTGCGCACGATGGCGCCGATCCCGATCGCGAGCACACCGGTGACGGCGAGGTACACCGCCACGCCCACGACCACGCGTGGTACGCCGGGGTCCCCGAGCGAGACGCCGATGTGTTCCCGGGCCAGGACCGCCTGCCCGCTGAGGAACGCGATCAGGCACGTGCCGAGCATCAGGGCGAAGGTCACCGCGCCGAACACAAGGGTCTTGGCCCACAGCACCGGCAGCCGGTGCGGTACCGCCGACATCGTCGCGCGGATCGAGCCGGTGGCGTACTCGCCGGTGACCACCAGGACGCCCAGCACGCCGATGGCCAGTTGGGCGAGGTAGAGGCCGGTCAGGCTCGCGTTCGGCGCGGAGAACCGCGACTTCTCGTCCGCGCTCATGCTCGGCCAGCGGTTCACCGTGCCCGAGGTGATCAGCAGACCCAGCGCGATCACCACGAAGACCGCGGTGACCAGCACCCAGAAGGTCGAGCGCAGGCTGCGGAGCTTGATCCATTCGGCGTTGAGCACCCGTACGAAGGTGACCTTGCCGGAGCCGGCGGCACGGGAGACGAACAGCGGGCCGGTGGCCGACGCGCCGTCGGTCGAGACGGTGCCGGCCATCAGGCGACCTCCCCGTTCGCACGGCCGCCCGCGCCCGCGCTCGTGCCCGCGCAGGCGCCGATGCCGATGCCGATGCCGATGCCGACGGCCGCGCCGGCCGCGCCGGCCGGGCCGGCCGCCCCCGACGCGGACACCCGGTACTCGACCGCGTCCCGGGTCGATTCCATGAACGCCTCCTCCAGGGACGCCTGTTGCGGCACCAGCTCGAACAGGGTGATGCCGTGCGCGGCGGCGACCCGCCCGATGTCGTCGCTGGACAGCCCCTTGACCTCCAGTACGTCCCGTTCGCGGCCCGCGACCCGAACGTCGGGGGCCGGCAGCAGTGCGCGCAGCCGATCGGCGTCGGGCGTGCGCACGCGGACCAGGTCGGGGGCCGCGCCGCGGATGAAGTCCGCGACCGAGGTGTCGGCGATCAGCCGGCCTCGGCCGACCACGATCAGGTGCTCGGCGGTGAGCGCCATCTCGCTCATCAGGTGTGACGACAGGAAGACCGTCCGGCCCTCCGCCGCCAGCGACTTGAGCAGGGTGCGGATCCACAGCACGCCCTCGGGGTCGAGCCCGTTGACCGGCTCGTCGAGGACGAGTGTCGCGGGGTCGCCGAGCAGCGCGGTCGCGATGCCGAGCCGTTGGCCCATGCCGAGCGAGAAGCCGCCGACCCGCTTGCGGGCCACCTCGTCGAGGCCGACGAGGTCGATCACCTCGCGGACCCGGGCGGTCGGGATGCCGCTGGTGGCCGCCATCGAGAGCAGGTGGTGGTAGGCCGAGCGGCCGGTGTGTACCGCCTTCGCCTCCAGGAGCGCGCCGACCTCGTGCAGCGGTGCGGGGTGGTCGGCGTAGCGGCGGCCGTTGACGGTGACGCCGCCGGACGTGGGGTGGTCCAGGCCCAGGATCATCCGCATCGTGGTCGACTTGCCGGCGCCGTTGGGGCCGAGGAAGCCGGTGACCACGCCGGGACGGACGGTGAAGGTCAGGCCGTCCACGGCGGTCTTGGATCCGTACCGTTTGGTCAATGCTCGGGCTTGAATCATCGCTGCCGCCTCCAGGGTTCGGTGCTTCGGCACCTCCGCGAGAGGGGGCCGCCGGGTGGTCGCCCGGTATGACCTCAACGCTAGGCAGCGCGTGTGCTCGCGACGATCGCCGTGCGGGCGAACCTTCGGTCCCGCGATCGTGCGTCGTGCGGGTGAAGGGGTCGTTCCGAAGGATGACATGCCTAACCGGCTCGGTCCTCCGAGCCGACCGCGGTCCCGGCGCCGACCGTGCCGATACCGGTGCCGGTGGCGATACCGGTGCCCGTGCCGGTGCCGCGGTTAAGCGCGGCCTCCGGTGGCACCCAGGCCGGATCGAGGTGGGCGATCGTCACGAAGGTGTCCAGGAGCAGCATGACCAGCAGATGGTGCACCTCGTCGCGCGCCAGGTCGCCGCGGGCGAGCCAGTCGAGGGTCGCGCCCTCGACGCAGTACAGCCAGCCGATCAGTGCCGTCCGGGCGATCGGTGACAGGTCGCTGCGCCCGTACGCGCCGTGCGCGAGCGACGTGAGCATCTCCTCGCGGACCCGCTCGCGGATGGTGAGCACGTCGGTGTCGAAGCCGACGCCGCCGCTGACGACCGTGCGGTACGCGGCCTCGTTGCCCTGGGCGAAGCGCAGGTAGCCGTCGAGCACGTTGCGCAACCGGTCGGCGGCCGGCTGGTCCTCGTCGCTGCGCGCGCGGGCGACCAGGTCGGCGACGGAATCCTCGATGACCGCGAGGTAGTAGCCGCGTTTGTTCTTGAAGTAGTAGTAGAGCAGGCCCTTGGCGACGTTGGCCTTTGCCGCGATGTCGTCCACCGACAGCGCGTCGTAGGACACGTTGGCGAACAACTGGCGCCCGATGGCCACGAGTTCGGCCCGTCGGGCCTGGGAGCGCTCCGAGTCGGGCGGGGTGCGGCGACCCTCCGTAACGGATCGTTGACTTTTGTTCAAAACGAAGCCTAGTCTCTGTCGCGGCAAGGTATATGCACGGCTGGAAGCAACTCCGCTCTGCGTTCCACGGCAAGAGTACTGGCGAGGGTCGGCGCCCCGCTCGCCTCGGCGACGGCCGACTCGGCCCCGCGAACCCCGTGACCTCTCGGCCCCTTTCGGACCCTCTCGGACCCCTTCGGACCCCTCGGCCCGCTCGGATCCCGGGGCGGCCTCGGAGCTCCCGCGGACCTCGCGGACACCTCGGCCCTCGCGGACTCTTGCGCGATCCACGGCACCTCCATCAGCGCGACGGACTCCGAGGAGGACGACTCGACATGGATCCCAAATCGTGGCCGGATCGAACCCTGTCCATGCTGCCGGCAGTGCTGGCCGTACTGATCGCCGCGTCGGCGGTGGGCCCGACGGGCGGTCGGGCCGGCGCCGTCGAGGCGCCCGAGGCGGTCACGGCCGCACCGGCGGCCGGTGTCCGGACCGGCCTCAAGCCGCCCACGATCACCGCGAGCGTGTTCGCGCCGGTCGGGTTCGCGCTCGCCGGCGTGACCACGGTCGACACCGCCCAGGGGTCGCGACGGGTGCTGGTGCTGACGATGCGCAAGGCCCACCTGCGCGATTACCGGCTCAGCACCCGGGACGACGGCGCCAACCTGAAGCTGACCACGACCGATCTCACGCTCGACGGCGACGTCCGGATCTATCTCACCAGGCTGCACGGGTGCATCGAGGGGTTGATCTGCCTCGACTTCGCCCCGGACGCGTTGCCGCTGCCGCCGGTCATCCCGCCGTTCGTCTTCATGACCGACGTGCGGGCCGAACAGGCCTTCGTACACGCGGATCGACTCACCACCGACATCGTCCTCACATCGCCCTGAGGACCGCCCCGACCGGTCGGAGCAGTCGCGCGCGCCATGTATTGACTTTTATTCAACACTCCCTACTGTTGGGTAACAAGAGTCGTTCCCGACCAAGGAGCACCTCCGATGTCCTCGGCTCCTCCCACCACCGCAACGTCCGCCATCGCCTCCCCCGCGAGCCACGACGACCGACACGCCACTCGAACCTCCGTACGGGGCCCGGCCGTTCGCGCCGACGAGCACCGCGACCTCGCGCTCAACCCGCGCGCCGTGCACTTCGACTGGTCGCGCCTGCCGATGCACTGGGTACCGGAGGAGCCCATGGCCACGCACACCATGAACGTGCTGCACCTGCTGCTTCCCGAGGGCGAGCGCTGGTTCGTCCGCACCTTCCAGGAGGCACTGCCGCTGATCACCGACGAGCAGTTGCGCGAGGACGTGATCGGGTTCATCGGCCAGGAGTCCGTCCACGCCGAGGCCCACCAGGGCGTGCTGGACCTCCTGCTCGCCAAGGGCTTGGACCCAGCACCGTACGTCCGCCAGGTCGAGTGGCTCTTCCACCGCATCCTCGGCGGCCGGGACGACCTGACCGGCGCGGCGGGCCGCGAACATCTGGTCGAGCGAGTCGCGATCATCGCCGCGATCGAGCACTTCACCGCGTTCCTCGGCGACTGGGTGCTCAACGCGCCCGGCCTGGACCGGGCCGCGGTCGACCCCACGATGCTCGACCTGCTCCGCTGGCACGGCGCCGAGGAGGTCGAACACCGCAGCGTGGCCTACGACCTGCTGATCCACCTCGACCCCGGCTACCTCCGCCGGATGCGCACCATGGCCGGCACCGGCCCGGTACTCATCTGGTTGTGGGTGCGCGGCGTGCGCTTCCTGATGCTCACCGACCCGGAGTTGGCGGGCCGGGGCAAGCCGCGCTGGCGCGACTACGTGCAGACCTCGCGCCGGGGCCTGCTGCCGGGGCTCACCGCCGCCGCGCGTTCCGCCGCGCGCTACGTCAAGCCGCGCTACCACCCCACGCAGGAGGGCTCGACCCGCCAGGCCGTCGCCTACCTCGCGCGTTCACCCGCCGCCCGCGCCGCCGCGCGGTGACGGTACGGCCCGTTCGACGAGGACGCCCGAAGACGCCCAGAACGCCGAGGATGCCGAGAACGCCGAGAATGCCGAAAGTGCCGAGGATGCCCATGAGCCCCGCAACGCCGCCTACTTCCGCGCCGCCGGACCTGTACGGACGCGAACGCGGCGACCGCATGATGCGCACCCTGACCGTGCTCGGCCGGCTGCACACCGAGGCGGTCGCCCGGTCCGGGCGCCGGCGGGCCCGCTCCGGCTCGCCACTCGCCGCGGCCGCGCCCGCCGGGCCGCTCGCGCTGGTCGTCCGCGAACGCGTCGTCGAGGCCGAGGACGTCGTCTCGCTGCGGCTGACCGCGCCCGCCGGCGGCCGGCTGCCCGGGTGGCAGCCCGGCGCCCATCTCGCGCTGCGCCTGCCTTCCGGGCGACAGCGGCACTACTCGCTGTGCGGGGACCCCGAGGACCGCTACACCTACCGGATCGCGATCCGCCGACTGGCCGCGGGCGGCGGCGGATCGATCGAGATGCACGACGAACTGCCGGTCGGCGCGCGCCTGACCACCGCCGGACCGCGCAACGCGTTCCCGTTCGCCGCCGAGCCGGCCGTGCTCTTCCTGGCCGGCGGGATCGGGATCACGCCGATCCTGCCGATGGTGCGCCAAGCCGCGCGCGCGGGCCTGGACTGGCGGCTCGTGCACGTCGGACGCACCCGCGCGTCACTGCCGTTCGGCGCCGAACTGACCGAGCTCGCGGGCCCGGGCGGTCGATCGGCCGGCCGATTCGAGGTCCGCGCCGACGACGAGGTCGGCCTCCCCGACTGCGCCGAGTTGCTGCGGCGCGCGCCCGCCGGCGCCGCCGTGTACTGCTGCGGGCCCGCGCCGATGCTCGCCGGCGTCCGGGCCGCGATGGCCGCGAGCCCCGCCACCGGGCTGCACGTCGAGCGCTTCGCGCCCGCCCCCGTGCGGGACGGTCGGCCGTTCGAACTGCGCCTGCGCCGCAGCGGCATCGACCTCGCGGTGCCCGCCGACCGGCCCGCGCTGGACGTGCTGCGTGAGGCCGTGCCGGACACCGCCTACTCGTGCCGGCAGGGCTTTTGCGGAGTCTGCCGGGTGCGGGTGCTGGCCGGCGAGGTCGAGCACCGCGACCTGCGGCTGACCGACGACGAGCGGGCCGAGGGCACGATGCTCGTGTGCGTGTCGCGCGCGGCCGAAGGCGAGCGGCTCGACCTCGATCTCTGACCGCCGACCTCTCACCTCCGACTTCCGACTTCCGGCTTCCGACCTCTTACCTCTGACCTCTCACCTCCGACCTTTCACCTCTGACCTCTGACCTCTGACCCAGCGTCACTCGACTCCCACGAAGGCGGAGTTCATGAGCACACGGCTACAAGCCCCGGCAGTGCGCCCACCGCGCGGGATTCCCGCGTTCGCGTTCGACGAGGTCGACCTCGACCGGTTCCGCGAGGTGCAGCGGCTGGCCTACCGCTGCGCCGAACGCGTCGCGGCCTGGATCGAACCGGGCGTGACTGAGCGTCAGACCGCCGCGCGGCTGCGTCGGGAGCTGGTGGCCGACGGCGTCCAGGACTTCTTCCACATCCCGTTCGCGTGGTTCGGCGATCGCACGGCGTTCCGCGGCTTCCACACGCCGCTGCAGTTCTTCGCCGGCAACCGCCGGATGGTGGAGGGGATGCCGTACATCCTGGACTGCGCGCCGATCGTGGACGGGTACACCGCCGACATCGGCTACGCGGGCAAGCTGGGCGAGAACGCGGTGTGGGACCGGATCGTCGCCGACCTCGGCGAGTACCGCGACCTGATCCTGCGCGAGGTCAGGCAGCGCAAACCGCTCGACGAGGTGTACCGCGCGGTCGACGCGCTGATCGCGACGCACGGCTACGACAACCGGCACAAGGTGTATCCGGGCCGGGTGATCGGGCATCAGGTCACCCGGGTGACGCTGCGTCGGCCGGTGGGGGTCAACGTCCTCGGCTTCGGCGTGCGCACGCTGCGTACCCTCGGGCGGGAGCTGATCGGCGAGCGCCTGCACGGGCGTTCGCCGCTGTGGGCAGACGGGCGGGCCTCGCGGCACGTGCCGACGCCGGGGTTGTGGGCGGTCGAGCCGCACATCGCGCTGCGCGATGTCGGGGCCAAGTTCGAGGAGTTGCTCGTGGTCACCGACGACGACGCCCATTGGCTCGACGACGACCTGCCGCACGTGCACCGGGTCCGCAAGGCGGCGCGGCGATGACGGCCCCGGCCGCCGCGCGGCGCGTGGTGGACGTGGTCTCCGGCCCGCGCACCCGCACGGTCACCTCGGGCGGGGTCGCGCTCGCGGTGTACGAACAGGGCCCGGAGAGCGGGCCCGTGGTGTTGCTCGTGCACGGCTATCCCGACACGCACCGGGTGTGGGACGACGTCGCCGCCGATCTGGAGCGCGATCATCGCGTGGTCCGCTACGACGTGCGCGGGGCCGGCGACTCGGGCGCGCCGGCCGGCCGGTACGGCTACCGCCTGGAGCAGCTGGCCGCCGACCTGTTCGCGGTGCTCGACGCGGTCAGCCCGGACCAGCCGGTGCACGTGCTCGCGCACGACTGGGGCTCGATCCAGGCGTGGGAGGCGGTCACCGACCGGGCCGGGCCGCGCCGGATCGCCTCGTACACGTCGATGTCCGGGCCGTGCCTGGATCACGTCGGCCACTGGACCAGGCGGCGCTTCGCGCGGCCCACGCCGCGGCATGTCGGCCAGCTGGCCGCGCAGTCGGTGCGCTCGTGGTACATCACGGCGTTCCACGTCCCGGTGCTCGCGCCCGCGACCTGGCGGCTCGGCCTGGCGGCGGGGTGGGGACGGATGCTGACCAGGGCGGAGGGCGTGCGTCCGCGCGCCGGGCATCCGCAGCCCACACTCGCCGACGACGCGGTGCGCGGCATCGCGCTGTACCGCGCCAACATGCTCCCGCGCATGCTGCTGCCGGGGGAACGCAGCACCACGGTGCCGGTCCAGCTGATCACCCTCGCCGACGACCGCTTCGTGGGCGCGGCGCTGTCCGAGGGCCTGGAGCGGTGGGCGCCGCGGCTGTGGCGGCGCGGCATCGCGGCCGGCCACTGGTCCGCCCTTCTGGAGCAGGGTTCGACCGTGGCACGGATGACCCGGGAGTTCGTCGACCACATCGACAACGGGACCGCGGTGCCCGCGCTCGACCTGGCCCGGCAGCGCGAACGGCCGGTGGGCAAGGACCCGTTCGCGGGCCGGCTCGCGCTGGTCACCGGCGCGGGCGGCGGCATCGGCCGAGCCACCGCGGTCGCGTTCGCCGAGCAGGGCGCGGACGTCGTGGTGTGCGACATCGACGCGGCGGCGGCCGAGCGCACGGCGGTGCTCGCGCGGTTGTACGGGGTCGCCGCGCACGCGTACCGCGTCGACGTCTCGGACGCCGCGGCGGTGGACGCGTTCGCGGCGGATGTCGCGCACGCGCACGGCGTCCCGGACATCGTCGTCAACAACGCGGGCGTCGGTCACTCCGGCACGTTCCTGGCCACGACGAACGCCGAGTGGAAGCGCGTCCTGGACGTCAATCTGTGGGGTGTCATCCACGGTTCGCGCGCGTTCGGCACGCTGATGGCGCAGCGCGGCGAGGGCGGGCACATCGTCAACATCGCGTCGGCGGCGGCGTACACGCCCTCGAAGCAGCTCGCGGCCTACGCGACCAGCAAGGCCGCGGTGGCGATGATGTCCGACTGCCTGCGCGCCGAACTCGCCTCGTCGGGCGTGCGCGTGAGCACGATCTGTCCCGGCATCGTGAACACCGGCATCGTCCGCAGCACCACGTTCTCGGGGTTGGACGACACCGAACAGAGCGCCCGCCGCGAACGCTTCGGCAAGCTCTACGCCCGGCGCAACTATCCCCCGGAGAAGGTCGCCGACCACATCGTCGACGCGATCCGCCGCCGCCGCACGGTCGTCCCGGTCACCCCGGAGGCCAGGCTCGGCCGCCTCGTGAGCCGCCTGTCCCCCGCCACCATGCGCGCGTTGGCCAGACTGGGCACTCGCTGACCGCGACCGCGCCCGAGCGGTGCGTACTCGGGCGCGGGTGGGTGGCGGCGGAGGGCGCGGTGGGCTCTCCCGCGTCCTTCGCCGCCACCGGGCGTGGTGAGGGGGTCAGTTCAGGGTGCCGCCGGTGGCCGGGGTGCGGCCGGCCTTCATGACGACGGCGAGGACCACGCAGATCACGCCGGCCGCGCCCATGGTCCAGAAGCCGATGGTCCAGCCGGAGTCGGTGTACACCTGCGGGATGTCGAACGTCTGGGAGGGAGCGCCCGGTTGGGCCACCGTGGAGACCTGGTAGGTGTGCGCGGACAGGATCGCGGTCAGGACGGCGGTGCCGACCGCGCTGCCGAAGGACTGGGTCAGCGCGAGCATGCCCGCGCCGATGCCCTGCTGCTCCTGCGGCACGGCCTCGATGATCAGGTTGTTGGCGCACGCGTAGTAGACGCCGAACGCGAGGCCGTAGACGATGCCGATGATCAGCAGGACCTGCCACGAGCCGTGGAACAGCGCGTACAGCCCCATCGAGAGCGTCATCACCGCCAGGCAGACGATGTACGGCCGGCGCAGGCCGACTCTCGTGGCCCACTGACCGGCGGCCGGGCCGGTGAACATGCCGGGGATGGACTGCCACGTGGTCAGGTGGAGGGCGAGGGCCATCAGGCTGAAGCCGAGGGCGTAGCCGATGTCGCCCTCGAAGACGAGGCCCTGGCGCATCGTGTCGAGCGGGATGCCGGCCTTGTCCGCGAAGCCGGCTATCGTGCCTTCCTTGACGACCTTCTCGT
The DNA here is from genome assembly GCF_045207785.1 of Embleya sp. NBC_00896. Classification (NCBI taxonomy): domain Bacteria; kingdom Bacillati; phylum Actinomycetota; class Actinomycetes; order Kitasatosporales; family Streptomycetaceae; genus Embleya; species Embleya sp. NBC_00896. The sequence goes on along the minus strand of NZ_CP108777.1, from coordinate 1,670,613 downwards.
CGATCTGGGCCATGTAGGAGACGGCGTAGAACTGCACGCCGATGATCATGTTGGAGAACAGGCCGATGGCCAGCACGATCGACACCCGTGGCGCGCGCAGCAGCTTCGGGTCCATGATCGGTTCGGCGGCGCGCTTCTCCCACAGGTAGAAGGCGACCAGCAGGGCGAGTCCGATGACGAGGTAGCTCCACGCGGTGAAGCGGCCCCAGCCCCACTGCTGACCGTTGCTGATGTAGATCAGGGCGAGCGCGACACCCGCACCGAGCAGCACCGAGCCGAGCCAGTCCAACTTCTGACGGGTCCTCAGCTTTGATTCGGGGACGACGAGCCAGAAGATCGGGATGAGCACCAGCATGTAGATGGTCAGGAACCAGAACAGCGACCGCCAGCTCCAGTGGTCGGTGAGCCAGCCGCTGACCAGCGGCGCGGTCAGCGCGGACACGCCGAACCCGGTCGCGATCACGCCGATCGCCATCGGCACCATGCGGCGCGGCATCAGGTCGCGGATCAGGCCCGCCGCCACCGCCGCCATCGCGAACGCCACGGCCTGGAGGCCGCGGCCGACCAGGAACATCGCCCAGGAGTCGGTCAGCGCGCACAGCACGGACCCGGCCAGGAACGAGACGCTGCACGCGAGCAGGACGAGCTTCTTGCCGAACAGGTCGGCGAGCTTGCTGATGATCGGCGTGGTCGCGCCGCCGACCAGGCCGAGGATGATGATCATCCAGCCGATGTTGTTCCCGGCGGACGGGAAGTCCAGGCCGATCTTCTGTACTGCGGTGCCGATCATCGTGTACTGCAGCGGTACGACCTCGGAGAAGAGCACGATGACGCCGAGCACCGAGAAGAGCCGGAGCTTGGACGCGCCTTCGAGTCGGCCGGTGTCGGTCTTGGCGGTGCTGTCGACGGGGTCGGGCTCCTGCGGTGGTGGGGTGGTGTCGACGGTCTCGGTCACGCGAATACCTCCCGAACGCGGCGTCGCACGGTGGCGGCGCGGCCGGCCACGGGCCGGATGGAAGAGCATGGGCGGGCATTCGGAAGCGGATCATCCGCTTCCGGATCGATCACGTCGAGCCCGGCCGACTCGTCGCTCGGACCGCGCTCGACACGTGCTGACCTGCATTTACGGCAACCAACAGGTCCGCCGGGATCGGTTTCGAACCCCGGTGGAACAGGCTCCGGTTCGGCGCTTGGTGCACCTTGGCACGAACCGCCCGCGCTGTGAAGCCATCATGACCAACATGGTCATGATGGCTTCCGGTCCCACTCGCGGCGTCACGGAGCGTCATGGGCTCCGGCGGGTGCGCGCGGTCGACGGCCCGCCGTCAGCAGCCGGCCTTGATCGACTCGCGGCCGGCTTCGTGGCGCCAAGTGGCCAGGGGCACGGACCAGGTCGACGCTCGCGGGGCGGGGGCGGGGGCGGTGTGGGTGGTGCGTGCGGGGGTGGTGGGCGCGGTACTCGCCGGCGCGGAATTGGGACGGGCGGCGCTCGCCGGTGCGGTATCCGGGCGGGCGGTGTTCGGGCGGGCGAGGTTCGTCGCCGCGGAACTCGTCGCCGCGGCACCTGTCGCCGCAGTACACGTTGCAGCGGCAGTCGACGTTGTCGTGCGCGCCACTGCCGGGCTCGTCGGCGCCGGGCTCGTGCGGCTCAGCAGTGTGGTCAGGGTCCGTAGCATCGTCGTCCGGCCCCCGCCGCCGGCTTCGAGCAGCGTAAGCGCGGTCCCGATCGGCACCGACGGTTGCGTCATGAACCTTCCTCTCCGCTTCGATGGGCCAGGAGGCGGCGGGCGGTGGGGCCGGACGTCGACCCGTCAGGCCCGGCGGATCACGATGTCTCCGGAACTGGTTCGCGCGCGCACTTCGACGGTCTCGTCGGACCCCTCGGGCCCGGCGGCGGCGTCCAGCGAGTTGTGTACGGTGCCGGCATGCGACCGCGCGTCGATCCATGCGGCGGTGCCCTTGCGGATCCCGACCTCCAACCCGCCGGAACCGGTCTCCAGCACCACCGATCCGCGCACCACCTCGCCGATCCGCACGCTGCCCTGCGCCGTCTTGGCGACGACGGTCGACAGGGCGCGGCCGACGGTGATGTCGCCCTGTGCCGTGTTCAGCCGCAGGTCGCCGGTCACCTCGCCGACGGTGATGTCGCCGGAGGCGTTCTTGACCACCGCCGTACCGTCGACCTCCTCGATCCTGACGTCCCCGGATCCGGTGCCGACTTCGGCGTGCCCGACCACCCCGGCCACCGAGATGTCACCGGAGGCGGAACTCAGCTTCAGCGTGCCGGTCCGATCGAGCCGGATGCCGCCGGCGGCGACCTTGAACTTGGTCTCGCCGAGCCGACCCTTGGCCCGGAAGTCCGCCGCGGCCGCCTTGCCCTCGGCCCGGGAGCCCGACGGCAGGTCGATCGTCACGTCGATCGAGGCGCCGCCGCCGAAGAACGAACGGGCCTTGTTCTTGGGCGCCTTCACCATCAGCCTGCCCATCGAGTACTCGATGCGGGTCTGCTCGGCGGCCTCCGCGTCGGACCCCTTCAACGGGTCGCTCGGCCGTACCTCGACGACGGTGTCCGAGCGGTCGCTCGCGTTGATCCGGACCTGGCCGACGGAGAGGTCGAGGATGACGAAGATCGGCTCGGGGGTGTCGAAAGTTGGCATGGCTGTGCCCTCCTGATGGCCTGCCGGGATGCCCGGTTGTCAGGTTGCCGGAACGAATGGCGTGGTCGCGGAGCCGCCGGCCAGGGCCTGGTGCCGTGACCGGAAAGGTTCGCCGGTTCTAGCGAACCCAGCCGGTGTAGCGGCGGCCGGACTCGTGCGCGCTTCCCGGCCGTTCGGCGCGGCGGGCCCGGTCGTCGGGTTCGAGGGCGGCTGAGACGGCGCGCACGAGCCACGCGTTGACCGAGAGCCCGTCGCGACCGGCCGCGGCCTCGACACGCGACTTGACGCCCTCGGAGAGCCGCAGCGTGATCCGCGACGTGCCACCTTCGTCGGGCTCCGGCTGTGGCTTCGCACCCGCTGTGGGCGGCGGCGCCGCGAAGCCGTCCGCCGCCGCGCCCTGTCCCGCCGCGTCCTCGAACGACTGGACGGGCGGCGGTGGCGTCACGACGAAGTCGGGGTCGAGGCCACGCAGCCGCACGTCGACCGAACCCGGCGCGAGGTCACGCGTGATCTCGTCCGCGGCGGCGGACAACGCCCCCAGCAGCGCGAGCCTGGTGGCCGATTCGAGCGGCGGGATCAGGCGCTCGGCCAGGGCCCGCGCGTCCTCGCCACCGGCCTCGGCGGCATCCGCGAGGTCGCGGCAGATCTTGTCGACGTAAGGCGTGAGATCCATGACGTCATCATGACGTCACTCTAGTGTCATCGCAAGTCACGAGCGGCAAATTCCGACGCCATCCGACGCCATCAGCCTGGCGACGGGCTCCTCTCGGCACCCTGGCCCTGCCACTGGGCTTCCTTCGATGAAGACCCAAGCCCCCTCACCCGACCGAGTGATGGTGCGGGATGAACGAGGTTTCGGCCCGGCTCCGGGCGATGTATCCCATGCCGAGTCTTCCTGCGGCGGGATCCGAGAAGGTCGACGTCGATCCGCGCGGGCCGCTGCCACGCGTGGTGGTGCGCGAGGCGCGGTCGATGACGGTCCACGCGTTGGGCGAGACGGCGGAGATCCTGGCGGTCTATCCGAACCCCGGGCCCGCGTGGGGGCCCGTGGGGCATCGGCCGGTGGCCGTGGACCTGTCGTTCGCGGTGTTCGCCGGCGCGACCGCCCACCGGGCCGTATCCCGGGACGGACGGCCTTTGTGGACGCGGGAGTTCGGCGACTGGTCCGCGTACACGGCGCGCATCGTGCACTGTTCGACGTCCGCGCTGGGAGCCGGCCACCGGATCGCCATCACCGGTCGCGCAGTGACCGAGCGGCCGAGTCGACCTGTGAGCGTCAGGGTTGGCCGGACCGAGCGCCGAAGTCGGCCCGCACCAATGTGACTCGGCACGCCGAAGCCCCCACCCGGTGACCGAGTGGGGGCTTCGTACCGACCCGAGATCGCTCGTGTGCAAGGGAGTTCGACGACACGCACGGCGTACTCCCGGGCGACGCCGAACACGTATGGCAACCGCAGGACCAGCCCGTTCACCGGGTGCGCCTCAGCTCACCGCCTGCTTCACGAGCTCACCGATCCGCGCCTCCACCTCGGGCGTCACCTCGGTCAGGGCGAAGCCGGCCGCCCACATCGTGCCCTCGTCCAGCTTCGCCTGGTCGCTGAACCCGAGCGTCGCGTAGCGCGCCTTGAACTTCTCCGCGCTCTGGAAGAAGCAGACGATCTTGCCGTCCAGCGCGTAGGCGGGCATCCCGTACCAGAGCTTCGGCGCGAGGACGGGGGCACTGGCCGTGACGACCGCGTGGACGCGCTCGGCCATGACCCGGTCCGAGTCCTGCATCTCGGCGATCTTCGCGAGCACGTCCCGCTCCGCCTCCGCCGCCTTGTCGGCTCGCGAGCTGCGTCGCGCGGCCTTCTTCAGCTCCTGGGCATGGTCCTTCATCGCGGCCCGCTCGTCGGCCGTGAATCCCTCGTGCTTGCTGTTGTCGGTGTTGCCCATGGCAGATCTCCCCCTTGACGATCTTGATGCGCGTGATCTTGAAGGGGACCTTATCCCGGTTCACCGAGCCGCGCGAGGCACGGATGGGAAGCCGCCGACCTCCTCGGGCACGGCCGGCTCAGCCGAAATTGAACTGCATGACAATGCGAGCGTCCGTATAGTCATGCAACACATCACGTCTACGGAAGCGGAGTTGGGCCATGGGAGCCTCCACACTCAAGGGACGCAGTCTGCTCACGCTGCGGGACTTCACGCCGGGTGAGATCACCGAGGTGCTGGAGCGCGCCGCGACGACGAAGGAGCTTGCCGCGCGGGGCGAACGCGAGCCGGTGCTCGCGGGCCGGAACATCGCGCTGATCTTCCTCAAGCCGTCCTGTCGCACGCGGGTGTCGTTCGTCGTTGCGGCCACGCAGTCCGGTGCGCATCCGGAGATCTTCGGGCGTGAGGACATCCGCTTCGGCATAAAGGAGTCCGTGCGTGACATCGCGCGCGTGTTCGGGCGGGTCTTCGACGGGGTGATGTTCCGGGGGTTCGAGCACTCCACCGTGGTCGAGTTCGCGCAATACGCCGGGGTTCCGGTGTGGAACGGTCTGTGCGACAGCTACCACCCGACCCAGGTGCTCGCCGATCTGCTCACCCTCCGCGAGAACTTCGGCGATCTCGAGGGCCTGCCCGTCACCTACGTCGGGGACGGCCGCAACAACGTGGCGATCACGCTGGCCATCGCCGCGGGCAAGCTGGGGTTGGACCTTCGGATCCTCGCGCCCGAATCACTGTGGCCGGCGGCGGAGCGGCTCGCCGAACTGCGCACGGAGGCGGAATCGCCCCGCGCCGCGATCACCGTCACGGCGTCGCCGAAGGAGGCCCTCGCCGGCTCGGCCGCGATCTACGGCGACGTCTGGGTCTCCATGGGCGAGGAGGACCAGACCCGCCAACGCGTCGAAACGCTGCGCCACTTGAAGGTCACCACGGACATGATGGCATCGACGGGCCGGGCCGACACGATCTACCTGCACTGCCTGCCGGCCTTCCACGGCCCCGACACCGAGACCGCGATCGCCCACCCCGACATCTGCGAAGTCGACGACGACGTCTTCGAGGGCCGACAGAGCCGCGTCTTCGACCAGTCCGAGAACCGCATGCACACCGCGAAGGCACTCATGGAACTCACCATCGCCGGCTGAGCCGCCCGGTACGGACCCGGGATCCCGGAGCCGAGGCCGAACCCTGATCGACCTCGGCCCGGCCCCGTCGGGACGCTCAGATCCGCTGCCACAGTGCCGGTACGTTCGGCGGCTCCCAGCCCGGTTGGGCGGTGTGGCCCTGGAGGCACCGGTAGGTCGAGCCGCTGTGGGTGGCCGTGCTGCCGGCGGCGTAGTTCGTGCCGATCCGCCAGGTCCCGCTCGGGGGTTCGGTCGGCGGCTCGGTGGGCGGCTGGGTCGGCGGGACGCCGTTCACGTTCAGGACGAAGTCGAAGGACGCCTGCTTGGCGTTGCCGACCTGACGTACCGTCATCAGCAGCCGCGCGTCGAAGATCGTGTCGGTGTTGTTGCGCGGCTCGCCCGGGAAGTAGAGCTGCGTGGTGAGGATCGGCCGGTTCGGCGCCTGGAGCTTGACGTGCAGGTGGCGGGTCCGGCCGGGGTACAGGCCCGGCACGATCGTGGTCAGCGTGTACGCGCCCTGCGCGTTGGTGAACTGGTGCCCGCGGAAGCCGAACCCCGCGTTGTCGTACGCGCCGTTGGTGTCCGCCTGCCAGAAGTCCAACAGCACGTTGGCGAGCGGCTGACACTGCCGGCCGAAAACGTAGCCGGTCACCGTGAGCGGCACCCCCGGCGTGCTCGGGGTGGTCAACACGGTGCGCGGCGGCGAGTTCGGCTTGAAGTAGGGACCCTCGGTCTGGTCGATCGTCGGGGCGTCCCCGTCGTGACACGACGGCGTCGGGGCGAGCGTGTCGCCACTGGCGCGCTGCGCGCGGGCGAGGGCCGGGACGCCGCCGATCAGCAGCGGGAGGGGTGCGGCCACGAGGGCCGCCTTGAGCAGGTTCTTGCGGGTGATGCCACGCCCGACGGGCTCGTCCTGATCGTTGTTGTCGTGGTCCACAGCGGCCTCCTCGGCGGGGGGACGGGCCGGTCGGGCCGAAGCCCCGACGCCCGCGATTGGTCTGAACCTATGGCCGCTCGCGAGGGACGTCGATGGACAAAGCACGGCCGTCGTGGTGCTTCGCGTGGATGTCACGGCGGTACTCCCCCGGCGTGCTCCCGGTCTCGCGCCGGAAGAACCGACAGAAGTACGCGGGGTCGCCGAACCCCACTCGATCGGCCACCTGGCGCACCGTCAGATCGCTGCCCGCGAGCAGCCGTTTGGCCTCGACGACCTGCGCCTGACGGATGATCCGGCCGGGCGTACGGCCGGTCGCCGTCTTGACCGCGTGGTTGAGGTGGCCGACCGAGACGCCCAGGTGGGCCGCGTACGCGCCGACGGTCCGCTCGACCGGATCCGTCGGCCGGTCCAGCAGTCGGGCGAACCGCTGCGCGATCGCGGCGGTCGGCCCCAGGTCCGGCTCGACGTCCACGACGACATCGGTCACCGAGGCCGCCAGGCGCGCCGCACGCAGGATCAGCACGTGCAGATATGCCTGCAAAACAGGGATGAACCCCTCCCCCTGCTCGGCGTATTCGCGCCGCAGCTCCGCGACCACCCCGGTCAGCCCGGGCGCCGCCTCGGCGGTGGGCCGCAGCCGGGTACACGCGGACAGTTCGCGTACCGTGTCCCGGTCCTCGGGGTGGGCGAGCAGGAAGTCGTCGTTGAACAGCACGACCCAGCCGGTCAGTTCACGCGCCCGGTGCCAGAAGTGCACCTGTCCCGGTGCGACGAAGAACAGGTGCGGGGGGCGCAGCGGGCGCGGCACGAGGTCGACCACATGCGTCCCCGTCCCGCCCGTCACGTAGACGATCTCGTGGAACGTGTGCCGATGCGGGAAGTCCGCCCGCGACATCGGCCCGATCGTGTCGAACGACCCGACCGCGAACGGCAGGATGCTCGGGGCGGGCACGTCGAGCCGGTGCAACGGCACCGCCGGGCGGACGGAGGTCAAGGTCGTCATCCATCCCACGCTAGAACGACGGCCCGTACCGTCGAAGGGAGTTCGCGGTCCGGCACGAATTGGCAAGGCCGATGCCGGGTCGGCGCGATCGGGCAGCACCCGCGGGGGTCGTGCGGGCGACACCTGCGGGTGCTGCCCGATCGCGCCGAACGGTGGCATGGGGCCGGCTCGGTCACCCGGTCAGTCGCCGCGGCCGGCGGCCCGGGAGAGGTATAGACCATTGGCTGCGGCAGTACTCAGGGTCGCCGCGCGCGTACGGTCGCGCAAGAGTGCGGAGGAGGTCTTTCCGATTCGACCGCGCCCACGGGGCTTCATTACTCGCCAACCGAATCATCGGCCGACCCACCGAATAGTCGGGTTGGCCTGCACGGCAAGGTTTCTGACGTGACGTCAGATGTATCGTCATTGTGCCGCCGAAAAATTCCCGCAATCACATCGACCCCGTCGGCCCATCCGGATCCGGTCGAGAAAGTCCGGCCGAAGCTATGGACGAAACCGGGGTTGGTATAGACCATTGGCCTGGTGAGGACGGTCGTCGCCGTGCGGACGACGACCGCCCGGCGGCATGCGCGTGGGATGTCCCGAACCGTTCGCGTCCCGCCTCTCCGGCCCACGAAGTCCGACGTCGACCTCAAGCGCGTGCTCGCGGTCACGCCGATGCTCGGGCGCAACGCCCAGAGCCTGCTCGATGGTCTCCGGGCCGCGGAAGTGGACGGCGTGCCAACCGAAGGAGCGCGCCGCATCGGTGTTGCCGAGGTGGTCGTCGATGAAGAGGATCTCGTCGGGGACCGCGTCGAGTCGACGCGTGGCGGCGGCGAAGGCGGCGGGCCCGGGTTTGCGGTGTCCGAGGCGGTGGCTGAACAGCAGCTGCCCGAAGCCATCGAACAGCTCCGGATGCAGACGAGGCAGCGCCTCCTCCTCCAGGGGACCGTTGTTCGTGAACAGCGCGAGGCTGCGCGACCCGCGGTGGCGGTGCAGCGCCTCCCGAACGGCGTGGTCGGGGCGGAAGGCACTGCACCACTCCGCGTCGAGTTGCTCGTCGCCGCCGGTGAACCCGGTGGCAGCACGGATGGCAGCCCGCACATCCACCGCGGACGCGAATGCGCCCCGGTCGCATTCGGCGCTGAACCCCGACTTCCACAACAGCGCGTCGACCCGGTCCGGCGCGAGCGAGAACGCCGCGGCGAGTCGTTGGAGGCGATGCGCGTGGTCGAAGCGGAACAGCACGCCGCCGAGGTCGACGACGACGCGCCGGATGCTCATGAGGTGGTGCCGGGCGCGGGGGTCTCGCTCGCGGTGATCTCCGCTGCGGCGAGCCGGATTTCGTGCAGCAGGACGGCGAGGTCGGCCTCGGTGGTGTCCGGGTGGAGGATGCACGCGCGCAGCGCTGCCGTGCCGGCGAGCCGGGTTCCGGTGAGGAAGGCACGCCCGCGATGCTGCACGGCGGCCGGAATTCGCTCGTTCAGCGCTTCCGCTCGGCTCGGGTCCGGTGCCGCCGATCGGCCTCGGAAGCGGAAGGCGACGACCGATGTGACGGCCGGGGCGAGCAGCTCGAAATCGTCGGCGGCGTCGACCATGGCCGCGAGCGTGCGCGCGAGTTCGGTGCCGCGCCGCACCAGCCGGCCGACCCCCTCGTGTCCGAGGTGCGCGATCGTGGCCCACACGCGCAGCGCGCGAAAGGGACGGGTCTGCTCGGGGCCGTACTCGGCGAACCAGCCCAACTCGTCGCTGCCGTCGTCGCGAAGATAGGGCGGCACGAGGCTGAAGGTGTCGCGCGCGCCCGCCGGATCGCGGAAGAGGACGCAACCGCAGTCGACGGGAACACCGAGCCACTTGTGCGGGTCCAGCACGAGGGAGTCCGCGAGCCCCAGCCCGGCGTAGCCGGGGTCGGCTTCGTCGGCGAGGATGCCGAACGCACCGTAGGCGCCGTCGATGTGGAACCACAGTCCGTGCTCGCGCGCGATCTCGGCGACCTCCTCCAGCGGGTCCACGGCGCCCGTGTTCACCGTCCCCGCGCTCGCCGCGACGAAGAACGGCCGCACGCCCGCCTCCTTGTCCGCCGTGATCAGGCGGCGCAGCGCGGCGGTGTCCATCCGGAAGGCGTCGTCGACCGGGACCGTGCGGAGGTGGCGGCTGCCCAGGCCGAGGAGTTCGGCCGCCTTGCGCAGACAGCTGTGTCCCTCGGCCGACAGGTAGATCGCGAGTGGACGTTGCCCGTACAGGCCGGACTCCCGGACGTCCAGCCCCTGTTGGCGGAACACCCGCTGCCGGGCCGTGGCCAGTGCGATGACGGTGGCCATCGAGGCGCCGCTGGTCAGCAGCCCGGCGCCCGGCGGGTGCGGATAGCCCACCAGTTCCGCCAACCACCGTACGGCGGTGCGTTCCAGCAGGACGCCGGCGTGTTCGCCGCCGGCGCAGCTCGGGTTCATGGCCGCGGCCAGCGGGGCGACCAGGACGCCGGCGGGCGAGGGTGGGGAGTTGACCCAGCCGAAGAACCGCGGATGCCCGTTGCCCATCGGGTAGGGCAGCACGTGGTCGCGGATCTCGTGGAGCAGGTCCGCCAACGGGCGGCCCGAGGCCGGAAGTTGCTGCTCGGTGAGCCACGCGCGATCCGCATCGGGCACCGCCCGCCACACCGGCCCGCCGGGTACGGCGGCCAGGTGATCGGCCGCGAGGCCCGCGGCCGACCGGCCCGCTCGGCGCAGGTCATCCATTGTGTCCCCCATGTTCCCCGTGCCCTCCGTGCCCTCCGTGCCCGCCGTTTCCATCGTGTCCGCCACGTCCCCGCGCCTCGGCCGCCGGCGTCGAGCGGTGTTGGGCGTCGACCGGCCGGCCGAGCGCCATCGCCAGGTAGTACACGCATTCGTCCGCCGCGTCGTTCGCGAAGGCATGCCGACGGTCGCCGGGAAAGTAGGCGGCGTCCCCGGCCGCCAGCAGGTGCGGCGTGTCGTCGACGGTCAGCCGCAGACACCCGGACTCCACCACCACGTACTCGTGCGATCCCGCAGCATGCGGGGAGAACTCCCCGGCGTCGACACCGGATCCCAGGGTGGTACGCATGAACTCGAACTCCACGCCCGGCAGCACCGGGGAAAGGATGCGCCGCTCCCACCCCGAGGGATCGCGCACGACGTGCTGCCGATCGTGCGGCAGGATCACCACCTCGGCGCGGACGGGTTCGTCCAGGAGCCGGGCGATCGACGTGCCCAATGCGGTCGCCAGACGGTCGAGAACCAGCACACTCGGCGTCTTGGTGCCGCGCTCCACCTCGGAGACCATGCTCCGGCTCACGCCACTCAGCTCGGCGAGCCGCTCCAGACCCAATCCGCGCGCTCGCCGCTCGGCGCGAACTCGGGCCCCCAACTCACCCATCGACAGACCACTGGACAAGGCATTGTTCACACCACCTTCACTCATGCCTCCACTATAGCGATGAGATTCCTCTATAGAGGAGCCCCATTGCGGAGTTCAGGCGCGGACTCCTGCCACAACCTCAGCGATACCGAGCCGAGGCTGAACCGTGGGGGCTCGCGGCCGACTTGTCGGGCCACGGGTCCGATTCCGGCAAATCGTCTGTCCGAAGCACTACTCATTTCAGCGAGCACGACCCGAGCCGAAAGACGCTCTGGGAGCGAGATGGTCGCATGATCCGTCGGAACCGAGGTCTGGCTGCTGAGAGCGATCGCCCTGACGGTCGCTGATCATCCTTGACGGCTATGCCCTGCCGGTCTTTGCCCGATCCGGATGGCTCTCGTGCAGGAGCGAGCGCAGTTCGGCGGTGTCGATGATGTGGGCCAGTCTCGGGAAAATGCTGGTCATCAGGGTCTGGTGGACTTGCGGGTCCGGGTCGGTGACGCCGTCGGAGAGGACGTAGAGCCGGTAGTCGCGGTCGGCGGCGTCGGTGAGGGTGGACAGTACGACGCCGCTGGTGGTGATGCCGGCGATGACCAGGGTGGTGATTCCGCGATCCCGCAGTTGCCGGTCCAGGTCTGTCGTGGACAGCGCGCCGTAGCGGGTCTTGCGGACGGTGATGTCGCCGGGTTCGGGAGCGAGCTGATGGTGGAAGTCTGTGGCGGGATCCTCGTGATGCATGAGGCGCTGCCGGCCGAGGAAGGAGAAAGTCTCGTTGGCCGGCGGGATCGCCGCCCAGTCGGCTTCGGTGAATCCGACTCGTACGTAGGCGATGGCGGCGCCGTGCGCTCGCATGTCGGCGATGGCGCCGGCCACCCGTGACAGCAGCGCTTCCGGGTCGGCCGGGCCGGGGAGCGAGGCCAGGATTCCCTGCTGGTAATCCATGACGAGCAGTGCGGCCGCCCGGGGGTCCAGCGCCGGGGTCGTGACGGTCATTTTCTCTCCTTGGGTGATGAGGGCGCCCTGACACGCGAGGCCGCGCTTGGGCCGACTACACATTGGGCAGGTAAGCCACGATTTGCCGCGCCGCGACCCCACCGGCCACGGCAAAGGCCATCGCGCTCATCTCCGAGCCACGCGGAGGGGTGGTGCAGCCCGATCGCGGTGGCGGCCGTGGCGGCCCGTCAGGCGCGGCTCGGTGCGGGCTTGGGCTCGGCGAGGGGCACCGCGGCGCGTCGGGGGAGCAGCAGCGGGGTCGCCAGCAGGAGCATGCCGGCCAAGCCGATGGCCGTGCGCGGGCCGAGCAGGCTGCCCAGCACGCCCCAGACGGCTGTCAGGAGCGCGGTCGTGGCCTTGGTCGTCACCGACCAGGCGGACAGTGTGCGGGCGACCCGGTCGGTTGCGGTGCGTTCGAGGCGGTAGGTGCTGTAGACGGGATTGAAGACCCCACAGCAGAAGATGAGCCCGAGTTCGACGCCGATCACCAGCAGCAGCCCTCCGGCGCCCGGCCCCAGGAAGGCCAGGCCGACGGGCCAGAGCGCGCGCAGCGTACCGGCCACGATGAGGACCCGGTGCTGTCCGAAGCGGGTGACGAGCTGTCGGGCCAGCCGCGATCCGAGCAGCCCGGCGATCGCGGGCGCGGCGAAGGCGAGGCCGTACTGCCACGGTGTGAACCCGAGTCCGTCGAGCATCAGAACGGCCAGCAGCGGCTGGGTGGCCATCACCAGGGCGTTGAACAAGGCGGTGTTGAAGAACAGCGGTCGCAGCGTCGCGTCGGCGAGGATGTACCGCCAACCGTCGAGCAGGTCCCCGGCCCGCATGCGCGCGGCCTCCCGACGCTTGGGCCGCGGCTCCCGGCCGCCCGTCGCGCGGATGCCGAGGGCCGAGAGCAGGTAGCTGACCGCGTCGGCCGCCACCGTCACCACCGGACCGAGGAGCCCGATCGCGGCACCGCCCAGCGGCGGTCCGATGATGGTGCTCGTCCAGGTCGTGGACTCGAATCGGGCGTTGGCGACGAGCAGGTCCTCGGCCGGCAGCAGTGTCTTCAGGTACGCGCCGGAGGCCGCGCCGAAGGTGATGTCGGCCGCCGCGACGACGACCGAGACCAGCAGGAGCTGGACGAAGGAGAGCACGCCGAGCGCGAACGCGGCGGGGACCGTCAGCAGCGCCGCGAACCGCACCAGGTCCATCCCGATCAGTACCTGCCGCTTGCGGCGGAATTCCACCCACGGGCCCAGCGGTACCGCCACGGCCGCGCCCACCGCCGCCCCTACGGAGGACAACGCCGCTACCTCCGCCGGCCCGGCGTGCAGCACCTGGATCGCGATCAGCGGGAACGCGCCGAACGCGAGCCACGTGCCGAGCGCACTGGTTCCGTACGCTGCCCATAGCCACCCGAACCGCCGCCCCAACCGGTGCCCGTTCCCCATGTCCGACGCCCCTTGTCACTCGCTGCACAACCGATCTGTGATCGGAAACATCAAAGCGAGCGCCATGCCCGGGGATCAAACAACCATAGGGCCGTCTGGCCACAACCAATGGTTGTACCCATAGGCTGCCCGTATGGACCTCGACACCGTCCGGACCTTCGTCGCCGCCGCCGACGCGGGGCAGTTCCAGGAGGCCGCCGCCGAGCTGGCGATCACCCAGCAGGCCGTCTCCAAGCGCATCGCCGCGCTGGAGCGCAATCTCGGCGTGCGGCTGTTCACCCGCACGCCGCGCGGCGCCGAACTCACCATCGACGGGCAGGCGTTCCTGCCCCATGCCCGCAAACTACTGCGCGTCGCCGAGCGCGCGGACGCGTCCGTGCGCGCCGGCCGCCGTCCGCTGCGCGTCGACGTGCTCGCCTCGCGCAGCGCGGCGTCGGGACTGATGCGCGGCTTCCACCGTGCGCACCCCGAGATCGAGCTCGACGTGGTGTGGCTGTTCGACATCGAGACGGCCGTCGCCGCCCTCCGGTCCGGTGCGATCGACGCGTCCTTCCGCGCCGTCGCCATGCCCGGCCGGCCCCTCCCCGAGGACATCGAATCCGTCCGCGTGCTCGACGAGCAGCTCCAACTCCTCACCGGCCCCGCCCACGCGCTGGCGCGCGCCCGATCGGTGCCCCTGGCTCGACTCGCCGGGCACCGGATCTGGATGCCCGGCATCGTCCCCGGTACCGAGTGGGCCGCCTACTACGACGACCTCGTCGCCGAGTTCGAACTCACCATCGAGGCGACCGGTCCCAACTTCGGCTCCGACGCGCTCCTCGACACCATCGCCGACACCCCGGCCCTGGCCACCTTCATGGGTGAGCAGACCCGCCTCGTCTGGCCCGTCGGCCACGGCCTACGCCGCATCCCGGTGACCGACCCGACGCCCGTCTACCCGCACTCGCTCCTGTGGCACCGAGACAACCCCCACCCCGCGCTGGCCACCCTCCGCGCCCACCTCGCCGCCACGGCGGGCAGCCACGCCGCCGCGGGGACCTGGGCGCCGGACTGGGCAATCCCGCGCTGACCCCCGCCGCCTCGGCGAGCCGGCCCGATGGACCGGAAGCCGGCAGGCAGGCGCGACCATCGGCACACTCCGGCCCTGCACTGCGGACACGCGGCCGTGCCCGAGCACTCCCCGCACGCGGCGTCGCCCCCGCCCGGCCAACCGCAGATCCTCGGCACCCGGGTGTTCGTGAACGTCGGCCGTGCACCCCCAACCGGGACAGAGCCGCCGCAACCGGAGGCACGACCTCCTCGACGAACGGCAGATCCCCCCACGCCTTCGCGCCGACCCGCCGGCATGGCACGCGCCACGCGACCACACCCCGCCAACCGAACAACGGACGAGGACGTACCGAACCGCGCCACCCGACAACCCGGGCTCAAGTCGTTTGCCGACTCGGCCGACGCCCGTGTGGGCGCCATGGGGACCGGCCGCGTGGTTCACCCCGAGTCGACGTCAAGCCATCCCACTCCGTCCCGCCCTCGACCATCGGTGAGCGGCCGGGCCAACGCACAACCGGGGCCGCCGCATTCGCAGGGCGGGTACTTGTCCCAACCCACGTCGCGCGAGAAGCAGAAGCTTTCCTCGGGCTCCTTGACGACGTGCGCCCCGTCCTTGTCGATCCGATAGACCGCGATGGTGATCCCGCTGCCCAGGGGACGTTGCGGGTCCCAGCCCCGCCGCGAGGGGTGATTCATCGATACGCCCTTCTCTGTCGCTATTCCGTATTACCGTCTGTGTACAGGAGAATTCCCGCCGTAATGGTCGGCGGATAGACGGTCCCCTTCCGCAGCGACGACTGCGGAACGAAGGAGCGATGGACATGGCCACCGACAACGACGAACTCGACACCTCCACAGGGCGTGGGCTGTACGGGTCCGAGCTGCGGCGCGCCCGCAAGGCGGCGGGGAAGACCATCGTCGGCGTGGCCGACGACCTGAACATGAGCAAGACCCACCTGTGCGACATCGAGCGGGCAACCCGGGTGCCCCCTCCGGGATTTTCCGAACGCGTCGACCACTACTTCGGAACCGGCGACTTCTTCGTCCGGCACTGGCCGGCCGCTCGACGGGAGATGCATCCGGACAAATACAGGATGTTCATGGAACGCGCGGCGAAGGCGATCCTGATCGCCGAGTACGCAGGCCACACCGTCCCGGGTCTGCTCCAGACCGAGGAGTATGCCTACGCACTGATCCGTGCCTCGAAGCCGCGTGCGACCGACGCGGAGGTCGAGAACCTGGTCTCGGCGCGCATGAGCCGACAGGAACGACTGACGGAAAGCAATCCGCCGATTCTGTGGGCGATCCTCGACGAGGCGGTGATCAGGCGCCCGGTAGGTGGACCCGACGTGATGCGGGCCCAACTCGCCGCCCTGCTACCGCAGATGGACACGGCTCGGACGACGATTCAGATACTGCCGTTCGCGCACGGAGCGCACCCGGGATTGGGGGGTTCGCTCACGCTCCTGACACTCCCCAAGCAGGACCGGTTCGCCTATCTTGAAGGCAGTGACAGCGGCGCGTTGATCGAGGATCCGGAAGACGTCGAAGAGCGCCAACGCACATACGATTTGCTTCGGGCGTACGCCCTTTCCCCAAAGGAGTCGGTGGCCATGATCGAAGCCGCCATCGATCAGTACGCGTCGTGGCCACCGGCAAGGAGTCGAGCATCATGATCCACATTCCTCAGGGCGACATCATCACGCAGTGGCGCAAGAGCACCCACAGCAACGGCGACGGCGGCAACTGCCTCGAAGTCGCCGACGGGTTCGCGGTCGTCCCCGTCCGCGACTCGAAGGACCCCGGCATCGGCCACCTGACCATCACCCCTCGGGCGTGGTCGACGCTCGTCGCCGCGCTGCGGACCGCCTGACCCGAACCGCCAGGAGCCCCGGACCACCGAGCGCACGAACCCACCAAAGACCGGGGCTCGTTCGCGCCGCGCGCTGCCGTAATCGCGGATCGTCCCCAGGGCCCCACACGCGCGGTACCACGCGCGATGCTCTCGGGAGCGCGGGCAGGGTGGGCCGGACCGACCGGGGCCCCGGTGGGGCTCGAGGCGTCGGGAACGGGTGGCCTGGGGTCTGAAGGACGGCGTCTTCGAGAGGCTCAACGGAACCCTGCGGCGCGTCGTGCGGGAGCGGGAGGGCCGCGACGCGGAGCCGAGCGCGTGCGTCCTGGACGCGCAGAGCGTCAAGACCTCCGCCAACGTCCCCGCCGCAGGTCAGGGCATCGACGCGGGCAAGAAGATCGCGGGCAGGAAACGCCACATCGGCGTCGACACCGTCGGTCTCCTGCTCGCGGCATGGTCACCGCGGCGAGCGTCTCCGACAACGTCGGCGGCATCCACCTGCTCTCGGCGATCGCCCACTACCGCGTCACCAAAGTCTGGTTCGACGCCGGCTACCGCACCAGAAGCCCCTTGCTGAGCTTGCCTGTCAACGTCGGAGCAGCGAGCTGCTCGGGTGCGCCGGTTCCCTGCGCCGCGACGGTGATCGGGCCGCAGGCGCTTACCGAGGGCCGCTGTGGGCTTGATCCATTTTCTTCGGACAGGATGGAACGCTTTCGCGGTGACGCGGCTCTGGAGGGGGTGACAAGGTGAAATCCGAAGGGGAGGACGATGCCACCGGAAATCCGACTGGACTTCGAGGCGTACGCGCGAGCCAGACAGCAGCAGCTCTACCGCATCGCATATCTGCTGTGCGGCGACACCCACCGCGCGCAGGACCTGACGCAGACCACCCTCACCAAGCTGTTCCAGCACTGGCGACGGGCAAGCCGCGCGGACAACCTCGACGCGTACGCGAAAACCGTCCTCATCCGCACATTCCTCAGCGAGCAACGCTCCCGCCGCCGTGAACGCGAACTGCACACCCCCATCGCCGCGGGGCCCGGCGCCGACCAGCCCGAAGTACGGATCGCGCTCCTTGCGGCGCTCGCCGAGCTCGCGCCGAAGGCGCGGGCGATGGTCGTCCTGCGCTATTGGGAGGACCAGACCGTGGAAAGTGTCGCGGCTCAACTGCGCTGCCGCCCCGGCACGGTCAAAAGCACCTGCTCAAGGGCTTTGACACGGCTGCGCGAAATCCTCGGCGACGCGGCCATCTACGTGACGGAGGGATGAGGAAGTGCCCACGGAACACCCCGAGACGACCATGAAGTACGCGATGGAGCAGACGACATCGGCGCTTCCGCCGGTGCCTGACCTGGTGCCCGCCGCGGTCGTCGGCGGCCGCCGACGCCGGCGCCGGACCCGCGTGCTCACGGCCACCGCCGCGGCATGCCTCGCCGTCCTGGCCGCAGTCGCGGTCCCCGCCGCATGGCCCGACAACTCCTCCCCCACCAAGACCGGCCCCGCCAAGCCCGACCCGGCAAGGCCGTCGGGGTGGCTGCCCCCGCTGACCGAGCTCACACCGGCCGCGAAGTCCTATCCGGTATGGGCCAACCCCAACATGCCCTCGGAGGGCCTGCCCGGCATGCCCGGGGACCAGAAGTTCTCGGCCGAGGAGGAGCGCCTGCGCGGCATCTACCGGAACCGTGTCGCGGCGGCGCTGGAGCGACTGCTGGCGATCCCCGGGGCAACCTGGGAGGTCGACCGGGGCCTCGTCAGCGGATACGGCGTGGTGATGCCGGACGGAACGCGCCATCCGTTCACGGTCGACATCCTCGCGACCGGACGCGCGCACTCCCTCCTCGAGCCCGAAGCGCTGCGCTGCGACGTGCCCCGCATGCGCGAACCCGACCGCGCCTCCTGCGTGGAACACGTGCTTCCCAACGGCACGATCGCCCGCACCTACAAGTCCGTCTCACCGATGGCCACCTCCCCCGCCGGGGACATTCGCTACGGCGACACCGACGTGACCATCAACACGGGCATGCTCTACCCGCTCCCCGTACCGCTCACCGACACACAGATGTTCACCATCCTCACCGACCCCGAACTCCTCCAACTGACCGAGTTCCTGGTGACACACAAACTCTACGAAGGCGCGAAACAGAAACCCCAGAAGAAGTGACACCCCCCTCGGCACCGCATCAGGCAGTGCCACATTCGGATCGGATTCGATGACGATCCGGACGGCGAAGCAGCAACGAGAAGCGCAGAGAGCAGCGATCCACCGGAGATTCACACGACCGAGTCCTCAACCCATCGCGTCCGCCCCGGTCAGAGACGACCCGGCGCACACGATTCGTTGAGAGCCGGTCCGGTCTCCGACCTGCCCCTCGATACCGGGCGGGTGTCAGAGGCGGCGCACCCCCATGCGGGATGCTGGTGGCGAATTTCGGCTGCGGCCTCGAAGTCGGCTCCCCGGGAGTGGTTCTCGGGGAGCCGACGGCGTGTTGACAGCGGCGTGTGGCGTCGTTTCCCGAACGGGTCCGCAACGTCGGTGGGGGCGTTTCCGAGACGAGCGCTGAGCCCCGGGTGGGGACCCGTACAACAGCCGATGGCGGGAACGAAACCGGCGACATCGGGGGCGCCGGTTCCCGCGGCACACCGGGGGCGGCCGGCGTCACCGCCAACACCGCCGGCCATGGCCAATGCAACCGCCCGAGAAAGCCCAACGGCCCCACAAGCCGACCGCGTGGCCATTTCCAGCGCCCATCGCTCCAACAACACTCTGAACGCCGGCATCACGGCCCCACGACGAACGCAGCTCCGACCCGGGCCGGGCAGCTCCGAGACAAGCACTGACCGACCCTCGGAGCAGGGCAGATCAGCCGTCGGCCCTCTCCTACTGGGCTTGCGCCCTCTCTGCGCAGGCCGCTACCCCTCCTTGGCCTGGGCCGCCACCCGTGCCTGACGCCGGGCCTTCTCCTCGCGCGCTGCGGGCGTGTCCCGAATCCGCTCCAGCGCCGCGCTGACCGGGAGGTCGATCAGGCCTTCGGTCAGCGGGACATGGTCGGAACAGAACCACACCGCGTTGGACGGGTGGCCCTTCCAGCCCGGGCGATGGTGCACGGCAGGCCCGAAGCGCACCAAGGTGAAGTCTCTGAAATCTCTTGCCTCGGCCCATGGGGTGTCCCGCATCGATACGGAGCAGACGAAGCACCGTGGCGGTTTCATATGGTTCCCCCTTGTTCTGTACCGGACTTCGCGTTCCCAGCCTAGTTTGTCTCCTCGTGGCCTGGAGTTGCTCGAGGATGTGCTTCCACGTGCCGTCGCACCCAGGAGCGGCCACGTGCAACAGATCCTCCCTCGTCCCGGCCGGGTCCCCCGCGCGGTGTTCGCCGTGCGGGCCCGGTGCGGCCCGGGGATACGTCATGACCGCCCGCACAGCAGAGGCGTTGGCGGACCGGGCACAATCGCGGCATGAGTGAACGTGCCGAAGCCGTGAGCCGCCCTCCCGTCCGGCCCGGCCGTGCCGCCGCCGTATGGGGATTCGCCTTTGCCGTTCCGAGCTTCGCCTGGGCGATGGGCAGCCTGGTCGGGGCCTCCTCCACGCTCGCGCCGGCGCTGGTCGAACTGGCCCGGGACCGGGATCCCGGCTTCATCGCGCTGTTGTGGGTGACGGCCGTACTCAAGGTCGTCGGCGGGCTGTTGGGTCTGGCGTTGGCGCACCCTCGCGCCCGGGGACGCGGCGTGGAGCGACTCCTGCAACTGATGGGGTGGGGCGCGGGGGTCCTGCTCGTCTGGCACGGCGTGGAATTCATCGGGCACGGACTGCTCGTGGAGACACACGTCATCGGCGTCGACCCCGACCTGCGGTCGGTCAGCCGGTGGTACACGTATCTGTGGGGCCCGTGGTTCGTGGCCGGCGGGGTCGCCTTCATACTCGCCGCGCGAATCCACCTGAACCGGGTCGCCGATCGTCGGGATGCGCGAACCGCGGGCGTGGTCGGTGGCTTCGGCGCCCTGGTGCTGTCCGCCACGGCGCTGATCGCGGGGATGGGGTAGCCCGGGCCGAACGCGCCACGGTGCCGGCCCGGCCAACGGGCCGCGGATCCGCCCGATGCTCGATCACGTGTGCGATGCCCGTGTGTGGGGTAGGGGTCGGCTGCTTGCCTGCCAGGCTGCCGAATCGAAAGGATCCGTCCGGTGACATCCGAGTCCCCGACTCCCGCTCCCGCGACAACGAGTGCAAGCACAAGCACGGGAACAAGCACCACAGTCCGGATCACGACGACTGAACAGGCCATCGAGGCAGGGGAACGCCTGTCGATCGAGGACATCGGCACGGCGACCGCCACGGACGCCCGCGCGATGTCCAAGGTGCTGTTCGCGCGGATGCGCGTCCTCGAAGAGGGCACGCACGAGTACCAGTACGTGCGCAACACCCTGATCGAGCTCAACCTCTCGCTCGTGCGGTTCGTCGCCGGCCGATTCCGGGCCCGCCCGGAGACGACCGAGGAGATGGTGCAGGTCGGCACCATCGGCCTGATCAAGGCCATCGACCGGTTCGACGCGACGATGGGTGTCGAGTTCCCCACGTTCGCCGTCCCGACCATCTCCGGCGAGATCAAGCGGTTCTTCCGGGACACCAGTTGGGCCGTGCACGTCCCGCGCCGGCTCCAGGAACGGCGGCTGGAACTGGCCAAGGCCCGCGACGCGCTGACCGCCGAACACGACCGTGAGCCCACGCCGGCCGAACTCGCCGAGTACCTGGGCCTGAGCGTGCCCGAGGTCATCGAGGGCCTGACCGCCGCCAACGGCTACACGAGCGCCTCCCTCGACGCACCGGCCGGCGAGGAGAGCGGTGGGGACGCCTACGCGGGGCGCGCGTCCTTCGTCGACACCGGATTCGAGGCCGTGGAGAACATCCACGCCCTGAAGCCGCTGCTCGCCGAACTCCCCGAGCGCGAGCGCACGATCCTGTCGCTGCGCTTCGGCGCGGAACTGACGCAGGCGCAGATAGGCGAACACCTCGGCCTCTCGCAGATGCACGTCTCGCGACTGCTCGGCCGGACGCTGACCCGGCTGCGCGAGTCGATGCTCGCGGAGTAGCCGGAGTAAACGGAGCAGCCGGGGTGGCCGGAGCAACCGGAGCAGGCGTCCATACCGACGCATATGCCGCCATTCGTCGGCGTGGCGCCCGCCCGGTTGCGGCAAGTCGCCGACCCGCCGGCGGATAGTGGAGACCCGGAGGCAATACCCCCGGTCACCCGGTCCCGGCGGCAGCGCAAGCCCCCCTCCCACCGCCGGGGCCGGGGCTCGACGCGGCCGGTGTCCGCCTGCACTCCGAGATGCTCAAGGGCGTCTCCGAGGGCTGGCCGATGATTCTGTCCAACCTCAAGACCCTCCTCGAAACCGGCGAAACGCTACCCTCGCTCCCGCCCGAGGAGGAGTAACGGGAGCGGGCGAGCACAGCCGTCCGGCGCGTACACCCACCACCTCACGCTCCCGTGGTGGACCCCGGGCGGACGATCATCAGGACGACCACGATCGCCCACAACAGGTTGAAGATGCCGGTGAGCATGCTCAGCCGAGTCGCCGCCGCGACGATCGCCCCGTCGTCGGCGGCCGAGGCCGAGTCCCCCGCGGGCGCGAGCAGGCGCTTCTGGGCGGGCAGGATGGCCGTCGCGAGGATGGCCGCGGCGATCATGGTCAATACGAGCGACACGATCAGCCAGGTGTCGCCCAGGACACCGAGTACGGCGCCGGTGGCGAACCCGAAGAACGGCACGGCGACACCCGCGACGGCGTAGCCGTGGCAGATCCGGTGCAGCAGCGCGGCGATCCCGGCGGCCCGTCCGCCCGGATCCTCGTCGCCGGACGCCGCCTGCCGCGCATACCGCGGGAACAGCGAGGCGGCCACGGCGATCGATCCGACCGCCAGGATCGCCGCGAGGACATGTATGGACAACAGCACCTTGGCCACTGCGGGCGCCTCCAAGCCGATGCGCGAATATGTTGGCTACCAATACATACCCTGTCGACACCACTCTTGGGTAGGCTGCCTACTCATGAGAGCAGACGCGGTACGAGGACACCTGGACGGACTGTTGCTGGCCGTGCTCGAATCGGGCCCGCTGCACGGCTACGCGATCATCGCCGCGGTCCAACTGCGCAGCGAAGGCGCGCTCGAGTTGCGCACGGGCACGATCTACCCGGCCCTGAACCGGCTGGAGCGGCTCGGGCTGCTGGACAGCAGCTGGCAATCCGTCGGCGAACGGAGACGGCGCTGCTACGAACTGACCGACGCGGGAAGGCGCAGCCTGGCCGGCGAGCGCACGGCGTGGAACGAGTTCACCACGGCGATCGGCTCGGTCCTGAACCCCGCCGCACCGCCCCGGCCGGCCACATGAGCGCCATCGGTCGGGAAGCCGACCCCATCGAAGGCGACCCCATCGAGGACTACGTCGCGACCCTGACCGCCGCCCTGCACGGCCCGGCCCGAGCCAAGTCCCGGCTGATCGAGGAGATCCGCGGCGGCCTCGCGGACACGGTGGCGGCACACACCCATGACGGCGTGCCCTACGAACACGCCGCCCACGAGGCGGTACAGGAGTTCGGGGCGCCCGACGAACTCGTACCGAGCTGCCAACGCGAACTCACCATCGCCCAGGCCCGACACACCGCCCGGGCCCTCGCCCTCACCATCCCCCTCCTGATCGCCGGCTGGTACCTGATCTGGACCACCGGCCACGATCAGGCTGGGCAACTGCCCCGCACCGCACAGCTGTTGGCCGTTCAGCTCACGGGTATCGCGGCCACCGTCGCACTGCTCGCCGCAGCCGCACTGGCCGCCACCGGCGCCCTCGCCCGCCGGCTGCCCCCACCGCACCGACTGCCACTCGCGGTCGCCTGGACCGGCACCACCGCCGCGGCGGCCATGGCCCTGGCCACACTCGCCCTCGCCGCCGCGTCCCTCCTTGCCGCGAACTGGCCCCTGCTCGCCCTCGCCGGCTCACTCGCGGCCGCGTCCCACGCGGTGGTGGCCACCTCCGCCCGCAGCTGCCGCCGCTGCGCGCGCCTGTCGACCACCGAGCCCACCACGTCCGCGCCGCGAAGCCGCTAGGGCGTGTCTTCAAACCCCCGCCGGGTCCGCGACGCCTGGCGCCGCACCTCGCCGCACCGGAGAAACAGCCGAATAGAACCACTATGCGGCTGCTTCTCCGGCACGCCGAGGCACGGCACCAGACGCCGCGGCCTATCCGACGGGGGTTTGAAGACACGCCCTGGCACACCGACGGCCCACCGACCGCGAGTTCGCCGTCGGGCCGCAGTCGCGGCCGCGCGGGTGGGGTCAGCGTGGCTGGGTGCGGGGCGGCGTCAGGAAGGCCAGGACGACCTCGATGAACGCGGTCGGTTCGGCGGCGTGGACCAGGTGGCCGGCCGGGATGGTGACCACGCGGGCATCGGGTAGGCGCCGCGTCCACTCGACGACCCGGTGCTGCGGGATGTGGCTGGCCGAACCGCCCGCGACGACGAGGGTCGGGGCGGTGATCCGGTCGAGCCGGTCCGACCAGGCGGGGTCGGGGGTGTCGATCTGCTTGCGGATGGCGACGACCATGTCCCAGTCGAAGGTCAATTCGCCCTCGGGCCGCACCGGGGCGACCGGCTTCCGCGGCTCGGGGACGGAGACGTCTTCGAGGACCAACCGGCCGACCCGCTCCGGGTGTTCCTGAGCGAACAGGTAGGCCACGAGGCCGCCGAGGGAATGCCCGATCAGGTCCACCCGACGCAGGCCGAGCGCGTCCAGGACGCCGAGCACGTCGTCGCGCATCGACTCGACGGAGTAGTCGCCCGGCCAGTCGCTGCGGCCGTGGCCGCGCAGATCGAGGGCGTACACCCGCCAGTGGGCGGCGAAGGCCGCCGATATCTCGGTCCAGTGCGTCGCGTCCTCACCGAGTGCGTGGAGCAACACGAGGGGCGGGCCTTCCGGGGGGCCCGAGACGTCGTGGACCAGACGGATGCCGCCGACTTCAAGTGTGCTCGATTCACCCATAATCGGACCTTAGTGGCGGGACACCCCGCCTGGAACACCTTTCGTCGCCACGGGTCGGGCGGTCATGCGCGGGGCTTCGCCCGGACGTGCATGCGCTCCCCCTGTCTCCCGAAGAGGCTGAGGATCTCCACGGGCCGCCCGTCCGCGCTGCCGAACCAGTGGGGCAGCCGGGTGTCCCACTCGGCCGCCTCGCCGGGGCCGAGGACCAGATCGTGCCCGGCGAGCACGAGCCGCAGCCGGCCGTCCAGCACGTACAGCCACTCGTAGCCCTCGTGCGTGCGGAACTCCGGCTCGACACCCCGGTCGGGGATGACCAGCTTGTACGCCTGGAGCGGGCCCGGACTCCGGGACAGGGCGACACACGTACCGCCGTTCGGCAGGGTGCGGGGTGTCAGCCGTACCCGGGGATCCCCCGTTTCGGGGACGCCCACCAGGTCGTCCAGGGCCACGTGGTACGCACCGGCGAGTGGCAGCAGCAGTTCCAGGCTGGGGCGGCGCTGTCCGGACTCCAGCCGGGAAAGGGTGCTCTTGGAGATGCCGGTCGCCTCGGAGAGCGCGGCCAGGGTGAGGCCGCGTTCGGCGCGCAGCCGTCTGAGCCGGGGGGCGACCTCGTCGAGGACCGCTTGGTGGGGCGGTGGGGTGTCCATGCGAGCATTCCACCCCGCTGTCCCAGGATTGGCAACAGAAGTTGCCATCGCCGTTCGGCGGGTGCACTCTCCTCGCCATGAGCCCACAGAGCGATTCCCGACACGGCAACGGACACGGCCACGCACACGGACACGGACACGGACACGGACACGGACATTCCGACATCGACTGGGAGGTCATGGCCACCCACCTGGAGAACAACGGCGAACTGCAACTCCCGATCCTGCGCCGAACGGCGGCCCGCCTGGGCGAGTTGCTCGGTCCGGCGAAGGCGGTCCGGCGCATCCTCGACATCGGCAGCGGGCCGGGCGTGATGACCTGCGTGTTCGCCGAGACCTTCACGGATGCCGAGACGGTCGCCGTGGACGGCACACTTGGGCTGCTGGAGCGCACGCTGGCTCGCGCCGAGCGGCTCGGCCTCGGCGGCAGGGTGGCCGTCCGGCACGCGGAGTTGCCCGAGGGACTGGTCGGCGGTGACGAGCACGGGGAAGGCGGCCTCGGCACCGCGGATCTGGTCTGGAGCAGCAAGGCCGTGCACCACCTCGGCGATCAGCAGGAGGCACTGAACGCGCTCGCCGGCGTGCTGCGACCCGGCGGGCTGCTCGCGGTGGCGGAGGGCGGGCTGCCGATGCGCTACCTCCCACGCGACATCGGCATCGGCACGCCGGGTCTCCAGGCCCGGCTCGACGCCGCCCAGGAGCGCTGGTTCGCGACCATGCGAGCCGAACTGCCCGGCAGCACCAGCGCGGTCGAGGACTGGCCCGCGATGCTCGGCCGCGCCGGGCTCACCGACGTCGGCAGCTTCACCTTCCTGCTCGACCTGCCGGCACCTCTGGGCGAAACGGCCCGCGCCTTCCTGCACGCCCACCTGACCCGGCTGCGGGACTCGATGAGCGAGTCCCTGGACGACGACGACTGCACCACACTCGACGTGCTGCTCGATCCCGAGGCGCCTGAGGGCATCCTGCGGCGGCCCGACGCCTTCCTCCTCTCCGCCACCACGGTCTGCACGGGCGTGCGCCCGGCTCGGTGACACACGCACCACACGCCGGCAACGTCCGGCCGCCCTGCTCGCTGTCACCTGACGACCGCGCATCGGGAGTCACCAGGGAACGGAGTTCATGTTGAAGCCGGTCAGCGCACAAGAAGTCGAGGCAGGTGCGGAAAGTGCCGAAAGCGCCGAAAGAGCCGATAGCGCCGAAAGCGCGGAGCGGGCGCCGGCGGTTCGGTGGGCGCTCGCCGCCCTTTCGTTGTCGATGCTGCTGTCCTCGCTCGGCACCAGCATCGCCAACGTCGCCCTGCCGACGTTGGCGGAGGCGTTCAGCGCCTCTTTCCAAGCGGTCCAGTGGATCGTCCTCGCCTATCTCCTCGCCATCACCACCGTGATCGTCGGCGTCGGACGGCTCGGTGACATCATCGGCCGCCGCCGGCTGCTGCCGGCCGGGATCCTCCTGTTCACGGTGGCCTCGGTGCTGTGCGGCGTCGCGCCCACGCTCGGACTGCTGATCGCCGCCCGGGCGGCGCAGGGCCTGGGGGCGGCCGTCATGATGGCCCTCACCATGGCGTTCGTCGGTGAGACGGTTCCGAAGGCAAGGACCGGTAGCGCCATGGGGCTGCTCGGAACGATGTCCGCGATCGGCACCGCTCTCGGCCCGTCGCTGGGCGGCGCGCTGATCTCCGGGTTCGGTTGGCGAGCGATCTTCCTCGTCAGCGCACCGCTTGGGGTCCTGACTCTGCTGCTCGCGCACCGCCATCTGCCCGTTGATCGGCGGGAACCCACGACCGACCGGATCCGCTTCGACAACGTGGGCACTCTGCTGTTGGCCCTGACGCTCGCGGCCTACGCACTGGCCATGACCATCGGGCGCGGCAGTTTCGGTCCGCTCAACGTGGCTCTGTTGTCGGCCGCCGCCTTCGGAGTCGCCCTCTTCGTTCGCGCCGAGGCGAGAGCGGCCTCGCCTTTGATCCGATTGGCGATGTTCCGCGATCCGGTGCTGAGCGCGAGCCTCGCCATGAGCACGCTCGTCTCGACGGTGATGATGGCGACGCTGGTGGTCGGGCCGTTCTATCTCGCTCGTTCGCTCGAACTCGACGAGGCTCTGGTGGGACTCGTCCTGTCGGTCGGTCCGCTCGTCGCCGCGCTGACCGGGGTGCCGGCCGGTCGCGTCGCGGACCGTTTCGGCGCGCAACGCATGACCGTCGTCGGGCTCATCGCGATGGCGGCCGGTGCCTTCATCCTGTCCATGCTGCCGTCGACCCTCGGCATCGCCGGCTACATCGCCCCCATCGTCGTCGTCACCGCCGGCTACGCGGTGTTCCAGACGGCCAACAACACCGCCGTCATGACGGATGTCCGCCCGGATCAACGGGGTGTCATCTCCGGCATGCTCAACCTGTCGCGCAACCTCGGGCTCATCACCGGGACATCCGTCATGGGCGCGGTCTTCGCGCTCGCATCGGCGACAAGCGACGTCACGACGGCACGCCCGGAGCCCGTTGCCACCGGTATGCGAATCACGTTCGCGGTCGCGGGGATTCTGATCGTCCTCGCCATCGCCATCGCGATCGGCGGCCGTGCTCTCTCGCGACGCGCTTCGAGTGCATGATTGTTCACGCCGTACGCCGCGCTCGGGGCGATCGTGCGGAACGTACGGCGCGGGACGAGGGCCGGGCGGGGCCGAGACCGTCGGGTGTGCGGGTCGGTCGGGCCGGGTCCGGACCGGTCCGGTCCGGGTGGTCAGATCCAGCCGTCGAGGGACTTCATGAAGGCGTCGAAGTCGTCGCGGTGGATGCAGTGTCCGACGTTCGGGACCACGCGCACCTCGAAGCCGTTCGCCCGGAGTTCCTCGTTCAGGGCGGGGGTCACGATGAAGCTGTGCTCGGCGGACTGGATCAGGCTCGGCACCACGGGGGCGGCCGGGACGTAGTCCTGCACGATTCAGCAGATTGTCGCCGATCGTACTGCGCACCCCGCACAGAGGCCAGAGGCACCGGAAGCGGCCCGGTTGTCGCCGGGGTCAGTCCCGCTGCGCCGCTGTCCGCAGTTCGGCGGTCAGGGCCTCGACGTAGGGCTGGGGGTGGCGTCTCGGCGCCGTGGCGATGCCGACGTAGCGGGTGGGGCGGGGCGGGTCGATCGGGATCACCGCCACGTCCGTCGGGAGGCCGGCCAGCGACACGTACGGCACCAGGGTGACGCCGAGGCCGGCCGCGACCAGCGAGACCGCGAAGAAGTAGTCGGTCGTGCTGCCCGAGGTCTTGAGCTCGAAGCCGGCGATCGCCGCGTAGCGACGCAGGAACACCTCGGTCTTGCGGCAGCCCATCACCCAGGAGTCGCGGGCGAGTTCGGTGATGTCGAGCGAGGCGCGGTCGGCGAACCGATGGCGGCGCGGCACCACGACCGACATCGGGTCGTCCATCAGCGGTTCCCAGGCCAATCCCGAGCGGTCGCCGATCCGTGCCGGGGCCGGGCCGTCGAAGTGGTAGGCGATGGCCAGGTCGGCTTCGCCCTGGCGGACCAACGGCAGACTCGCCTCCGGCTCGTGTTCGACCACGTGCACCTCGACGTCGGGGTGCGCGACGGAGAAGCGGGCGAGCGCGCCGGGCAGCAGGTGGCGACCGCCGCTGGTGAACGTCGCGACGGTGAGCCGGCCGCGCCCGGCGACCAGGCGTGCGATGCGGTTGCGGGCGTGGCTCAACTCGGCGGAGATCGCCTCCTCCGCCTCGACCAGGAGGCGTCCGGGTTCGGTGAGGACGACGCCGCGCGGGCTGCGCGAGACGACCGCGGTGCCCAGGCCGCGTTCCAGGGCCGCGATCTGCTGCGACACGGCGGAAGCCGTCACGTGCAGCGCCGCCGCCGCCTTGTTGAAGCTGCCGTGCCGCGCCACCTCGCGAAGCACCCGAAGCCGCTGCACATCAGTCATCGGCGCTCATCGGCGCTCGCCGGCAGTCGTCGGCAGTCGTCGGCGCTCGTCGACACTCATCGGTCGCCAGTTCTCCTTACAACCAGGTAAGCAAGTGGTCAGTTCCACTGATGACTCTAGGCGACCAGACTCTGAGCCATGCGAGAGACATGTGTGATCGGGGGAAGCCGATACTTCGGCCGCCGGCTGGTCGAGCTGCTGCGCGACGGCGGGGACCGGGTGACGGTCGTCAACCGCGGATCCGTCGCGCCGCCGCCCGGGGTCGAGCAGCTGATCGCCGACCGCGACGACGCGGCGGCCCTCGACGCGGCCCTCGGCGGGCGCGACTTCGACGTGGTCCTGGACCAGGTCTGCTACACCCCGGCCCAGGCCGCCGTCGCCCGTACGGTCTTCGCGGAGCGCACCGGCCGCTACGTGATGACCTCCACGATGGAGGTCTACGACCCGGCGACGTCCGACGCGATCGCACCCGCCCGGGCCGGGGAACCGGTCGTCGAGGAGCGGGTGGACCCGACGGCGTGGCCGGTCGACGCGGCGCTGTGGCGGGACCCCGAGCGCGCAGCCCGGTCGCTGACGCCCGAGGCGCACTACGCCGAGGGCAAGCGCCAAGCCGAGGCGGTCTTCTCGGCCGACCCCGTCTTCCCGTACGTCAGCGTGCGCAGCGCGCATGTGCTCGGCGGCGGCGCCCGGGACTTCACCGGCCGCCTCGCGTACTACACGGAGCGGATCGCGGACCGGCGCCCGGTCGACGTCCACCGCGATCCGATGCCGACATCGTTCGTCGACTGCGACGAGATCGCCGATTTCCTGCACTGGGTCGCGGGCGCGGACTTCGTCGGCCCCGTCAACGCCTGCGCGCACGGCGAGTTCACGGTGACCGACCTGTGCGAACTGGTCGCGGCGCGGGTGGGCGTCGATCCGGTGTACCGGGTCGTCGACGACGTGCGGGCGTCGCCGTACTCGTTCGACCGCTACTACGCGATGGACAACGGTCGGGCCGAACGGCTCGGTTTCACCTTCCACGACGGTACGACCCGGCTTCGCGCGGCGATCGCCGCGGCCGTGGCCCGGACAGGGGCATGACATGCGTACACGCGCAATCGGCGGCGTCGACGTCGGCGTGATCGGCCTCGGGGCCATGCCGCTGTCGATCGAGGGGCGCCCCGACCCGGAGCGGGCCGTGGCCACCATCCACGCCGCGCTCGACGCCGGGGTCACGCTGATCGACACCGCGGACTCCTACCACCGCGACGCCGACGAGGTCGGCCACAACGAGCTGCTGATCGCTCGGGCGCTGGCCGAATACGGCGGCGACACCTCCTCCGTGCTGGTGGCCACCAAAGGCGGACGCGGTCGACCCGGCGACGGGTCCTGGACCGTGACCGGCACACCCGAGCATCTGATCCGAGCCTGCCACGCCTCGGTGGCCCGGCTCGGGGTGGACAGCATCGGGTTGTACCAGCTGCACAAACCGGACCCGTCGGTCCCCTGGGCCGAATCGGTGGGCGCACTGCGCGAGTTGCTCGACGCGGGCACGATCCGGGCGGCCGGGATCTCGAACGTCGACGGCCCGCGGATCCGCGAGGCTCGGGCGATCCTCGGGGACGGGTTGGTCTCGGTACAGAACCGGTTCTCGCCCGGCTTCCGCGCCGGCGAGGAAGAGCTGCGGCTGAGCGAGGAACTGGGCCTGGCCTTCCTGCCGTGGAGCCCTCTGGGCGGAATCTCGCGCAGTTCGCTCGACGGGGCGTCGGGCGCGACCTCGGCGGGCACCGCGTTCCACGAGGTCGCCGCCGAGTACGGGGTGAGCCCGCAGCGGGTGTGCCTGGCCTGGCTGCTCGCGCACAGCCCGGCGCTGGTCGCGGTCCCCGGGGCGAGCCGCCCGCAGACCATCCGGGACTCGGCCGCGGCTGCGGATCTGGTGCTGGATCCGGACAGCCTGGCGCTCCTGGACGGCGCCGCGGCACCCGCCGCGTAATCGGTGAGCCACCACCGACCGCCTGCCGATACCCCGCGCCGCGCGATACGGCCGACCCGGCGGTGACCGGACCGTGCCCGCCGAGGCGCCCGCCGTCGCGCGCGTGCAGTCGTCCGTCGAGTCGGTGTTCCCTGAGGAGCGCGGCCGACTGCCGGCCTCTCTCGTGCGCCGCTTCGGCGACCTCGACCCGGCCGAGAAGGTGACCTCCGAGGCGATCGGGGCGGCGCTGGTGCACTGGCCGTCGACGGTGTTCCGGCCAAGGCCGGGGCCTGGTTGCCGACGAGCTGCCGGAGCGCCTGCCGGGAGTGCTTCAGGTCCTGTACTCGATCTTCACCCAGGGCTACGCGGCCGGCTCGGGCCCGGACCTACAGCGGCCCGACGTGGCCGAGGAGGCCATCCGGCTCGCGCGGATCCTGCGCCGGTTGCTGCCCGCCGAGCGGAAGGTGGCCGGACTGCTCGGGCTGATGCTGCTCATCCACGCCCGACGCGAGGCCCGGACCGGCCCGGACGGCGAGCTCGTGCCATCCGCACCGCGTCACCTACCCGCGCCGTTGGGCCCCGCCAGGGCGATCACCGACCCCGCGGGCAGCCGGAGCGAACAGCCGTGCAACGCCCGGCTCTTCCCGTACCGCTTGCCGAGGCCCGCGGTCTCCGGGGCCGGTCTCCCGCTCGCGCCCCCGAGCGGAAGACCGGCCTCTTCTAAGTTGCGGCTCGAAACTTAATCGGTACAGCGGAGCCACGCCGCCGGGTTCGACAGCCGAAGTCAACGGACGCCAACTACGTGCCGTGATGTTGACTCTCGAAGACTAAACGGGCATCCAACCATTTTTTCGCCCGATTACGTTTCCCAACTGTTACCGAAGTCGGCATTTCTCGCGGGTTCCAGGGTCTAGCGAACACCCTGCCGGGCTATTACGTTGTCGCCCACAACATTTAAAGGCGAGGTCGCCTTCAGTCACACCAACGCGCAGTCGCAGCAAGCCGCACCACCTCCGCGATGCCTCCACGTTCCCCCCGCCGGCTCCCCGGCGCGCGCCCGAAGGGATCCACCATGCGCAAGAGGTTCCTCGTGTCCGTCTCCGCCTGCGCCGTGCTCGCCGCAGGCACCCTGTCCGCGTGTTCGGACGACTCCGGCTCCGGCTCCGGCTCCGGTTCCGACGGCAACAAGAAGGCGAAGATCGGCGTGATCCTCCCGGACAGCAAGACGTCCGGCCGGTGGGAGAACAACGACCGCAAGTACCTCACCGACGCGTTCAAGGCGGCCGGCGTCGACTACGACATCCAGAACGCGCAGGGCGACAAGTCGCAGTTCCAGACACTCGCCGACCAGATGATCACCAACGGCGCCACCGTGCTGGTGATCGTCAACCTGGACAGCGGGACCGGCAAGGCCGTCCTCGACAAGGCCAAGTCGCAGGGCGTCGCGACGATCGACTACGACCGACTGACCCTCGGCGGCAGTGCGCAGTACTACGTCAGCTTCGACAACGTGAAGGTCGGCACCCTGATGGGCCAGGGCATCGAGAAGTGCCTGTCGGCCGCGAACGCGCAGAAGCCGACCATCGCGATGCTCAACGGCTCGGCCACCGACAACAACGCGACCCTGCTCAAGCAGGGCTACGACGCGGTGCTCAAGGCCAAGTTCGACTCCGGTGAGTACATCAAGGGCCCGGACCAGGCGGTGCCGGAGTGGAACAACACCGAGGGCGCCAACATGTTCGAGCAGATGCTCACCCAGTCGCCGAACATATCCGGCGTGGTCGCGGCCAACGACGGACTCGGCAACGCCGCGATCTCGATCCTCAAGAAGCAGAAGCTCAACGGCAAGGTGCCGGTCACCGGACAGGACGCGGAGACCACGGCGCTGCAGAACATCCTCGCCGGCGACCAGTGCATGACCGTGTACAAGGCGATCAAGAAGGAGGCCGACGCGGTCGCCGGGCTCGCCGTCGCACTCGCCAAGGGCGAGAAGCCGGCCGTGCCCGCGGTCGTCCGCGACCCCGAGGGCAAGCGCGACGTGCCGTCCGTGCTCCTGGAGCCGGTGCCGATCTACAAGGAGAACGTCAAGGACGTGATCGCCGACGGCTACGTGACCAAGGAGACCCTGTGCACCGGCGCCTACGCCGCCAAGTGCACCGAAGCCGGCATCAGCTAGCGCCATACGCAAGGTGGTTCGGCCCGGAGTCGGCGCCCACGAGGGGCCGGCTCCGGCCGCCGCACCGCCCCCTGCCGCCCACCCCACCGGCAGCATCCCGTCGAGGTCAGCGAGGAGCCCGCATCGTGGCCCTGTCCCCCACCCCCGCACCGCCGCCCGCATCGGCACCGGTGCTCGAACTACGCGGTGTCAACAAGAGTTTCGGCGCCGTACACGTCCTGCGCGACGTCGACCTGTCCGTCTACGAGGGCCAGGTCACCGCACTCGTCGGCGACAACGGCGCGGGCAAGTCGACCCTGGTCAAGTGCATCGGTGGAATCCACTCCGCCGACTCCGGCGAGTACTTCTTCAACGGCGAGCCGGTCACCGTGCACAGCCCGCGCGACGCGGGCGATCTCGGCGTCGAGATCGTCTACCAGGACCTCGCCCTGTGCGACAACCTGGACATCGTCCAGAACATGTTCCTGGGTCGCGAGAAGCGCCGCGGCTGGGTCCTGGACGACGACAGCATGGAGCAGATCGCCGAGGAGACCCTCGCCGGCCTGTCCGTGCGGACCGTCTCCTCGATCCGCCAGCGCGTCTCCAGCCTGTCCGGCGGCCAGCGGCAGACGGTCGCGATCGCCAAGGCCGTGCTGTGGAACAGCAAGGTCGTCATCCTGGACGAACCCACCGCCGCGCTCGGCGTATCGCAGACCGCGCAGGTGCTCGAACTGGTCCGCCGACTGGCCGACAACGGCCTCGCCGTCGTGCTGATCTCACACAACATGAACGACGTGTTCGCCGTCGCCGACCGGATCGCGGTCCTGTACCTGGGGCGCACCGCGGCGCAGGTCAGCACGAGCGAGATCACGCATTCCCAGATCGTCGAACTCATCACGTCGGGACAGACCGAGGCAGTCGGACCCGCCGCGGGCCGGAACGGAGTGAACCGATGACCAGCAGCGTGCTGCCTCTCGCCGAGAAGAAGGACACATCGGCGGCCGAATCGCCGGTCGTCACGCACGTCAAGGGCTACCTCGCCCGGCTGCGCGGCGGCGACACGGGCGCGATGCCCGCGGTGCTCGGACTCACCGTGTTGTGCACGGTGTTCTCGATCATGCGGCCGCGCTTCCTGAGCGCGGGCAACTTCGCGAACCTGTTCACCCAGGGCGCGGCGGTCACGGTGATCGCGATGGGCCTGATCTTCGTCCTGGTGCTCGGCGAGATCGACCTGTCGGCGGGCTTCGCGAGCGGGGTGTGCGCGGCGGTGCTCGCGGTGCTGATGGACGAGCACGGCTGGCCCTGGTACTTCTCCGTGCTCGCCGCCCTGGTGATCGGCGTGGTGATCGGGCTCGTGCTCGGGATCCTGGTCGCCAAGGTCGGCATACCCTCGTTCGTGGTCACCCTCGGCGCGTTCCTGGCCTTCCAGGGCGTGGTGTTGCTGCTGGTCAAGGGCGGTACGAACGTCCCGGTGCGGGACTCGACGATCCTGGCCGTCTCCAACCGCAACCTCGCGCCCGTCGTGGGCTGGCTGCTGGCCGCGGCGGCCGTCGGCGGGTATGCGGCGCTGCAACTGCGCCGCAATCGCAGCCGGGTGCGGCGCGGCCTGAGCGCCGAGCCGATCGCGATCACCGGAATCCGCGTCGGCGTGCTGGCGGTCGCGGTCGGGCTCGCGGTGTTCGTGCTCAACCAGGAGCGCAGCCGCAACGTGGTGATCTCCTCCCTCAAGGGCGTCCCGATCGTGGTCCCGGTCCTGGTCGTGCTGTTGCTGGTGGGTACGTTCGTGCTGCGCCGCACGCCGTACGGGCTGAGCCTGTACGCGGTCGGCGGCAACCGCGAGGCGGCCCGGCGCGCGGGGATCAACGTGGACCGCGTGCGCATCTCGGCCTTCGTGATCTGCTCCACCATGGCCGCGATCGGCGGGATCGTCGCCGCGTCGCGCGCCAACTCGGTGGACTCGAACACCGGCGGCAGCAATGTCCTGTTGTATGCGGTGGGCGCCGCGGTGATCGGCGGCACCAGCCTGTTCGGCGGCAAGGGGCGCGTCCTGGACGCCGTGCTCGGCGGCGCGGTGGTCGCGGTGATCGACAACGGGATGGGGCTTATGGGGTACAGCGCGGGCGTCAAGTACGTTGTGACCGGCGTCGTGCTGCTCCTCGCCGCCGGGGTGGACGCCCTGTCGCGGCGGCGGGCCGAAGCCGCCGGGCTGCGGTGACGCCGCCCTCCCCCTCGAGCGACGCCACGGATGAGAAAGGCAGGGTCCGCAGCCCCATGCGCGCAGCGCCCACCCAGGAGGACATCCGCAGGCAGAACCTGGGGGCGCTGCTTCGCCACGTGCACGTGCTCGGACCCACCACCCGGGCCCAGTTGACCGCGGGCATGGGGCTCAACCGCAGCACGATCGGCGCACTCACCGCCGACCTGGCCGCCGCGGGCCTGATCGTCGAGGAGCAGCCGCGCGACACCGGGGGCGCGGGGCGCGGTCGGCCCTCGCTCGTGGTGCGGGCGCAGTCCCGGCGGGTGTACGTGTACGCGTTCGTGATCGGCGTGGACCGGGTCGTCGCGGCCCGGGTGGGGCTCGGCGGGATGATCCTGGACCGCCGCGAACTCCAGCGCCCCGGCGCCCGGTTCTCGCCGAAGGAGGTCGCCGACGCGCTCGGCGGCTTCGTCGCGCAGATGCGGCTGACCACGCCGCCCGACGGGGTGTGCGTGGGCGCGGGGGTCGCGGTGTGCGCGATGGTGCGGCGCTCCGACGGGACGATCCCGGAGGGCCCCACCCCGGACTGGCGCGACGAACCGCTGGGCGAGCGGCTCACGGCGGCGGTCGGCACGGTGGTCATGGTCGGCAACGACGCCGACCTCGGGGTGCTCGCCGAGCACACCCGCGGCGCCGCCGTGGGCTGCGACGACGTGATCTACCTGCACGGCGACGTGTGCATCGGCGGGGGCATCCTGTCCGCCGGGCGGCCGGTCACCGGCGGCGACGGATACGCGGGCGAGGTCGGCCACCTGGTGGTCAACCCGGACGGCCGCCCGTGCCGGTGCGGGTCGCGCGGCTGCTGGGAGGCCGAGATCGGCGAGTTCGCGTTGACGCGCGGCACCGCCAAGCACGCGATAGGCGGCCTGGCCGACGCGGCGGCGCGCGGCGATCAGGACGCCGAGGAGGGGCTGCGCCGGGTCGGCGACCGGCTCGGTCTGGGGGTGGCCAACCTGGTCAACATCCTCAATCCACAGATGGTGGTCTTCGGCGGGACGCTGCGCGAGGTCTACCTCGCCACCGCCGCCCAGGTCCGCAGCCGGCTCAATCGCACCAGCCTGGCCGTCACACGCGAACACCTCAAACTCCGCACCGCCGCGCTCGGCGACGACGCCCCGCTGTACGGCGCCGCCGAACTCGCCTTCGCCCGGCTCCTGGAGAATCCGCTGGAGCCCGCCCTGGAACCGGCCGACTGACGGGCCTCGGCCCAGGGGGCCCGAAGACACACCCCGGCATCGACGGCGTGCGTCCGGTCCGCGAACCGCGTGCCGGGCGTGCGCCGGACAGCGCGCCGGGGGGCGCGCGGTCACGCGATCGAGTGGACTCGTCCGCGCGTACGCCCATTCGAGTGGCGCCGATGCCCGAGCGGCGTGGGGCGCCCTGTTTCATGTCCCCGTATGGACCGCCGCGTCCGACGTGGTGCATCGCGCCCGAGCATCATCCGGACGTGGCGGTCGGTCACACCTTGCTCGCGTCGTCGAAAACCCGTGATCGCCCCGGGAGCGAATGCTGACCGGCAGGTGTCAGGAATTGCGGTCACCATGGTGGGGATGGGGCTCGGACACGACACGAACGTGAGGTATTCGCATGTCGACGACGACACTCGGCGGCAAGGTCGCCCTCGTGGCGGGAGCGACTCGGGGTGCGGGGCGCGGTATCGCGGTCGAGCTCGGGGCGGCCGGCGCGACGGTCTACGTCACCGGGCGCAGTACGCGTAGCGCGCGCTCGGAGTACGACCGCCCGGAAACCATCGAGGACACCGCCGACCTGGTCACCGCGGCGGGCGGGCTGGGCATCGCGGTGCCCACCGACCACCTGGTCCCGGAACAGGTGAAGGCCCTGGTGGACCGGATCGAGGCGGAGCAGGGCCGGCTGGACGTGCTCGTCAACGACATCTGGGGCGGCGAGCTGCTCTTCGCGTGGGACGCCCCCGTGTGGGAACACGACCTCGACAAGGGCCTGCGGCTGCTCCGCCTCGCGGTGGAGACGCACGCGATCACCAGCCACCACGCCCTGCCGCTGCTGCTGCGCACCCCCGGCGGCCTCGTGGTCGAGATGACCGACGGGACCACCGAGTACAACCGGGACACCTACCGGGTGTCCTTCTTCTACGACATCGCCAAGTCGTCGGTGCTGCGGATGGCCTTCGCCCTCGGCCACGAGCTGGGCCCGCGCGGCGCGACCGCCGTCGCGCTGACGCCCGGGTGGCTGCGCTCGGAGATGATGCTCGACAACTACGGTGTGACCGAGGCCAATTGGCGGGACGCGCTGAAGATGCAGCCGCACTTCGGCATCTCCGAGACCCCGTTCTACGTCGGGCGCGCGGTCGCGGCGCTGGCCGCCGATCCCGAGGTCGCCCGCTGGAACGGACAGTCGCTGTCCAGCGGACAACTCGCCGGGGTGTACGGCTTCACCGATCTGGACGGCAGCCGGCCCGACGCCTGGCGCTACCTCGTCGAGGTACAGGACGTCGGAAAGCCCGCCGACCAGACCGGCTACCGCTGAGCGCGTTCGCTCCCGGCCTCAGCTCAGGGTGAGCACCGCCTTGCCGCGGACCTGCCGCCCGAGCAGCAGCGAGGTGGCCTCGGCGATCTCCGCCCAGTCGGCCTGCCAGTCCACCGGGGCGTGCAGGAGTCCCTCCGCGAGCAGACGGACGACGTAGGCGAGATCGGCGGCCGAGTCCCCGCCGCGCCGGAAGCCGATGATCGAGGCGCCGGGGCCGATCAGGTCGTAGGACGAGAAGCTCGCCCGCGCGCCGGACGCGGCGCCGACGCTGATCACCTTGGCGTCCGGCGCGAGGTGGTGCACGAGGTCGGTCAGCAGCGGGCCGCCCACGTTGTCCACGAGGACGTCCAGCGGCTCGGCCGGTTTCTCGTCGGCGCCCAGGACGTGGTCGGCGCCGAGCTCGGTCAGGCCCTGCCCGCGTTCGGGGCCGCCGACGAACGCGTACACCTCGGCGCCCGCGAGGTGCGCGAGCTGTACCGCGAACGTGCCCACGCCGCCGGAGGCGCCGGTGACGCCGACCCGCATGCCGGGCAGTACCTCCGCCCGGCGCAGCGCGCGCAGCGCGGTCACCGCCGCGACCGGCAGGGTCGCGGCCGCCGCGAAGGAGACCTCGTCGGGCAGCACGGCCAGTTCGTCGACGTGGACGGTGCGCAGCTCGGCCCAACCGGCGGTCCAGCCGAAGGTGACCACGCGCTCCCCGACGCGCGGTCCGCGCCCGGAGGCGGCGGCCCGCTCGACGACGCCGGCGGCGTCCCATCCGGGGATGGTGCCGTTCGGCGTGTCCCCCTCCACCTTGGGCAACTCGCCGAGGTTCAGCGAGATCGCGGCGACCCGCACGACCACCTCGTCGGGTTCGGGAATCGGCTCCGGCACGGTGTCGAGCCGGATTCGGCCGGGCTCGGCGTGGTCGACGACGAGAGCGCGCATCGGTCTACTCCCCGGGTTGGGTTCGGTTTGCTTCGATCCGCAACCCGCGTGCTCCCGAAGGCATTCCGCCGTTCGGCCGAATCTTTTCGGCGAAGCGACGGGGCCGGTGGGCGGTGTCGGTGGGTGGGGCCGGTGGGGCGGCCGGACGCCCACGTCAGCCGTGTGGCGTAGCTGGAGGTGGGGTGGATCGGGAAAGGGCTCGGTGATGAGTGCGACCCCGATCGGCGGCGAGGGCAACGGCAGCGTGCTGCGGCAGGCGATTCCGCTGCTGCCGGGCGTGCTGTTCGTCGTGCTGGTCGTGGTCGACTTCACCACTCCCGACGAGTTCCGAACCGACACGATGTTGTGCCTGGTACCGATGACCGCCTCCAGCCTGACGTCCGTGGGCGCGACCACCATCTACGCGATCGTCTCGGCGCTGACCTTCTCGCTCCTGGACCCGCTGCTGAACGAGGGCGGGGACGCGCGCGACTGGGCCGGGTTCGTCGTGGTCATCCTGGGCGGCGTGATCGCGGTGGTGACCGCGCTGTTGCGGACCCGGTTGCAAGAGCGGGTGTCGCGGCTGGGCAACGTGGTCGAGCACGTCCAACGCGCGCTGTTGCCACCGGTCCCGCCGGTGGTCGGCGGAGTGCGGGTGGCGCGCGGCTACCTGGCGGCGGAGCGGGACGCGGAGGTCGGCGGCGACGTGTACGACATCGTGGACACGCCGTACGGGACGCGCGCGTTCATCGCGGACGTGCAGGGCAAGGGCCTGACCGCGGTGGGCGCGGGCGGAGCGCTGGTGGGCACCTTCGGCGAGTCGGCGTGCGCCGAGCCGGACCTGTGGGCCGCCGGGGGTCGGATGGGTGACCGGTTGGAGCGCTTCGGCCGGACCCAGATCCAGCTGGGCGCGCCGGACACGGACTGGTTCGCGACCGCCCTGCTCGCCCAGTTCGGCGCGGACGGCTGGGTCGAGCTGGTCAACTACGGCCACGAGCCGCCGGCGCTGATCGGCCCGGACGGCGTGCGCTGGATCGATGTCGATCCGGCGCTGCCGCTGGGGCTCGCGGGCCTCGTGCCGAAGGAGGGCCGGCCGCCGGTGTTCCGATTCCGGATGAAGCCCACCGAATTGCTGTTGCTGTACACGGACGGCACGACCGAGGCCCGCGACGACGCCGGCCGCTTCTTCCCGCTGCGCGAGTGGATCGCCGAGCATGTCGACGCGCACCGGTCGGGCGAGGCCCTGCTGACCGACCTCCAGCACGCCCTGCTCGAACACGGCGGCGGCCGGCTCACCGACGACGCGGCCCTGATGGTGCTGCGCCCGGGAGCGTGAGCGCTCCCGGGCGAGCGGCTCACACGGGCCGATCGATCGTCGGTCGATCGATCGTCGACTCCGCCGGCGCGCAGGTCGACCGACTCGTCGAGGCAGCCGTTCATTCTTGTGCGCATTCAACGGATCGCCGCTCACCCGAACGAGTTCGGGTAGGGCTCTAGCCTTGATACCGACCGGTCGGTACCGTGACAGACGCAGGATGAAACCCGTTCCCCGTTACCGAAGCACGTGCAAACCGACCGGTCGGCACCTCGTTCACCGGGCTCGCGGGACGTGCGTCGGGGCGGTCCGAACGCGGCATTCGACGGCCGACCAGTGCCGGTCACCGCACCACCGACGGTGACCGGCGACGACCCGGAGGACCCCGTACCCATGACCGAGAACACTCCCGTGCCCGCGAGCGCTCCGCGCGTGGCCATCGTGACCGGCGCCGCGCGTGGGATCGGCGCGGCCACCGCGCGCCGGCTCGCCGCCGACGGCATGGCCGTGGCCGTGCTCGACCTCGACGAGGCCGCGTGCGAGGACACCGTGGCGGCGATCGTCGCGGCCGGCGGCCGGGCCGTCGCCGTGGGCGCGGACGTCACCGTCGGCGAGCAGGTCGACGCCGCCGTCGCGCGCGTCGTGGACGAGCTCGGCGCCCCCACCGTCCTGGTCAACAACGCCGGTGTGATCCGCGACAACCTGCTCTTCAAGATGTCCGACGGCGACTGGGACACCGTCATCGACGTACACCTGCGCGGCGCGTTCCTGATGTGCCGCGCCGTCCAGGCGCACATGACGGCAGCCGGCTACGGCCGAATCGTCAACCTGTCCAGCTCGTCGGCACTCGGCAACCGCGGCCAGGCGAACTACTCCGCGGCCAAGGCGGGCCTCCAGGGCTTCACCAAGACGCTCGCGTTCGAACTGGGCAAGTTCGGTGTCACCGCCAATGCCGTCGCACCCGGCTTCATCGTCACCGACATGACCGCCGCCACCGCGGCCCGGGTCGGGATGGGGTTCGAGGACTTCCAGCGGGCCGCCGCCGAGCAGATCCCGGTGCGGCGCGTCGGTCGGCCCGAGGACGTCGCGCACACGATCGCGTTCCTGGCCGGCGAGGACGCGGGCTTCGTGTCCGGACAGGTCGTCTACGTCGCGGGCGGCCCGCTGTGCTGACCGCCCGGGAACTCGACGAGCGGGTCGACGCGTTCATCGCGGCCCACCCGGACACCACCGACCCGCTCGGCTACCTGCGGGACCGCTTCGACGCGGGCCTCGCCTGGGTGCACTACCCGGTGGGCCTCGGCGGCCTCGACGCGCCGCGCGCGCTGCAACCGGCCGTGGACGCGCGGTTCGTCGCGGCCGGCGCGCCGTCCAACGACCCGGGCCGGATCGGCATCGGCCTGGGCATG
Organism: Embleya sp. NBC_00896; assembly: GCF_045207785.1. NCBI lineage: Bacteria > Bacillati > Actinomycetota > Actinomycetes > Kitasatosporales > Streptomycetaceae > Embleya > Embleya sp. NBC_00896. The sequence goes on along the minus strand of NZ_CP108777.1, from coordinate 1,629,135 downwards.
GCCGCGCCGACCGTGCTCGCGTACGGCACCGACGAGCAACGGGCCCGCTGGCTGCGGCCACTGTGGACCGGCGAGGAGGTGTGGTGCCAACTCTTCAGCGAGCCCGGCGCCGGCTCCGACCTCGCCGCGCTCGGCACCCACGCGGTGCGCGACGGCGACGAGTGGGTGGTCGACGGCCAGAAGGTGTGGACGTCGATGGCACACGAGGCCCGCTGGGCCATCCTGGTCACCCGCACCCATCCCGACCTGCCCAAGCACCGCGGCATGACGTACTTCGTGTGCGACATGACCGCCCCCGGCGTCGAGGTCCGACCGCTGCGCCAGGCCACCGGCGAGGCCGAGTTCAACGAGGTCTTCCTCACCGGCGTGCGCATCCCCGACGCGCACCGCCTCGGCGAAATCGGCGACGGGTGGAGCGTCGCGCGCACCACGCTGATGAACGAACGCGTGGCGATCGGCGGCGGCGCGTCCCCGCGCGAGGGCGGCATGATCGGCATCGCCGCCGACACCTGGCGCGAGCGTCCCGAACTGCGCACCGCCGGCCTGCACGACCGGCTCCTTCGGCTGTGGGTCGAGGCCGAGGCGGCCCGGCTGACCTCGGAACGGCTGCGGCTGCACCTGGCGGCGGGCGACCCGGGTCCGGAGGGTTCCGCGGCCAAGCTCGCTTACGCGCACCTGAACCAGGAGATCTCCGGCCTGGAGGTCGACCTGCTCGCCGAGGAGGGTCTGCGGCACGACGAGTGGACGATGCGGCGCCCGGCCTCGGTGGACTTCACCACCCGCTCGCCCGGCTACCGATACCTGCGCGCCAAGGGCAACTCGATCGAGGGCGGCACCTCGGAGATCCTGCTCAACGTGATCGCCGAGCGCGTCCTGGGCCTGCCGTCCGAGATTCGCGTCGACAAGGACGCCGCGTGGAAGGACCTCCCCCGATGAGCCCGACCAGCCCGACCGGCGTGACGAACCTGACCGGCGTGACGAGCCTGACGAGCCCCATCGAGCACCTGATCCACAGCGCGGAGGAGGACGAACTCCGGGCCGGGGTACGGGACCTGCTCACCGAACGGGTACCGCTCGCGGCGCTGCTCGCCCGGATCGAGACCGACGAGCCGTACGACCCCAAGCTGTGGCGCGTGCTCGCCGAGCAGATCGGCGCGGCCGGTCTCGCCATCGCCGAGGAGCACGGCGGCAGCGGCGCGACCTGGCGCGAAACCGCCGTGGTCATGGAGGAGTTGGGCCGCGCGGTCGCACCGACCCCGTTCCTGGGCAGTGCCGTGCTCGCGACGGCGGCGCTGCGGCACGTGGGCGCCGGCGAGCCGCTCGCCGACCTCGCGTCGGGCCGGCGGGTCGCGACCCTCGCGGTGTCGTTCGCGTCCGTGCCGGGAGCGCGACTCCCGTACGAGGTGCGGGCCGACGACGACACCCTGGTCGGCACCGTGCGGTCGGTCGTGGACGCGGGCGGCGCCGATCTGCTCGTCGTACTCGCGACCACCCCCGACGGGCCCGTCCTGTACGCGGTCGACTCGGGTCACCCGGGCGTCGATCGGCGGCCGGTGGTCTCGCTCGACCTGACCCGGCCGCTGACCGACCTCGTGCTCACCGGCGTACCGGGCACGCCGCTCGCGCGCGGCGCGGACGCCGAGGCGGCGGTCGCGACCGCGATCACCACCGGCGCCGCGCTGTTGGCGTCCGAGCAGCTCGGCCTGGCCGACCACTGCCTGGAGAGCACGGTCGCCTACATGAAGACCCGGCACCAGTTCGGCCGCCCGGTCGGCTCGTTCCAGGGTCCCAAGCACCGACTGGCCGCGCTGTGGGTGTCCGTCACCCAGGCCCGTGCCGTCGCCCGGTATGCCGCCGCGTGTGTGGCCGCCGGAGATCCCGACACCGCGATCGCGGTGGCCGTCGCCCAGGCGCACTGCTCGGAGATCGCGGTCCGGGCCGCCGAGGAATGCGTCCAGTTGCACGGCGGCATCGGGTTCACCTGGGAGCACCACGCACACCTGTACCTCAAGCGCGCCAAGGCCGACTCGCTCGCGTTCGGCACCCCCGACCGCCACCGGGCGTTGCTCGCCGATCTGGTGAACCTGCCCGCCTGAAGCCGTGACCGGGACCGGGACCGGGACCGCCGACCCCGGCGGCACCGCACTTCCCCAGCGCCCAGCCCGCAGCCCGCAGCCCGTAATCCGGAAGAGGAAGGAGCATCATGCGCGTCTTCGAGAACATCACCGAGGTGTTCGCGGCCAAGGGTGAGTCGCTCGGTTCGAGCGACTGGCTCACGATCGATCAGGACCGGATCAATCGGTTCGCCGACGCGACCGGCGATCGGCAGTGGATCCACGTGGACGTCGAGCGCGCCAAGGACGGCCCGTTCGGCACGACCATCGCGCACGGCTATCTGACCCTGTCGCTGATCCCGGTCCTGGCCGCCGAGTTGTTCCAGGTGCGCGGGGTGCGGATGGGCGTCAACTACGGCACCGACAAGGTTCGCTTCCCCGCGCCCGTCCCGGTCGGCGCGCGGATCCGGGACAACGCGGTGCTGGTCGACGTCGCCGAGGTCGCGCAGGGCGTGCGGCTGACGGTCCGGCACACGATCGAGATCGAGGGCCTGGCCAAGCCCGCGTGCGTCGCGGACACGCTGTCGCTCGTCGTCCCGTAACACCCGACCGGCCGACCGGCCGACACCCGACCGCCCGGTCCGCCCGACCGCGCGATCCGCCCGGCGGGACGACCGCGCGCTCCGCGTACGTCGGGACGATCCGCGCGTCGCGGCGAGCCCCGCATCCCCCGGAACCACCCGACCAGGAAGGATCACGCGTGAGTTTCAACCTCGCCGCCATGCTGCGCGAGTCCCGCCTCGCGACCCCGGACACGGCGTGTCTGATCCACCAGGGCAAGCCGGTCACCTACCGCGAACTCGACGACCTCAGCACCCGGTTCGCGCGCGGGCTGAGGGCGCGCGGGCTGGGGCCCGGGGACGTGTTGGCCATGACCCTGCCGAACGTGCCCGAGTTCGTGGTCGCCTACTTCGGCGCGCTCAAGGCGGGCGTGACGGTCATGCCGCTCAGCCCGCTGCTCAAGGCGACCGAGATCGAGTTCCACCTGACCGACTCCGGCGCCCGCGTCCTGATCGCCTTCGACGTGTTCGCCGCCGAGGCCCTGGGCGCGGCCGGAAACGTCGCGGGCACCACGGTCCACATCGTCACGATGACCGAGGGCGGCCCGGTGCCGCCGGGCACGGTCCCGTTCGGCGAACTGCTGCCGGACGGGCCGCCGGATCGGGCCGAGTGGGTCCGCGGCGACATCGAGCCCACGTCGAGTGACGACACCGCGGTCCTGCTCTACACCAGCGGCACCACCGGACGGCCCAAGGGCGCCGAGCTGACGCACTTTCAGCTGTACATGAACTGCACCGTCTCGGGCGAGCTGTTCGGCGTGGTGCGCGGCGACGTGTCGCTGGGCGCGCTGCCGCTGTTCCACGTGTACGGCCTGTCCGGGGTGCTCAACACGTGTGTGCGCTACGGCGGGACGGTGTCCCTGGTACTGCGGTTCGAGGCGCAGAGCGTGCTCGACCAGATGGTCCGGGACGGCGTCAGCGTGGTCGTGGGCGTGCCGACGATGTACGTCGCGCTGCTGGGCGCCGACCGCACCGGGCGCGACCTTTCCCGGCTGCGGGTGGGCAGTTCGGGCGGCGCGTCGATGCCCGGCGAGGTCCTCCGCGCGTTCGAGGAGGCGTTCGGGATCGTCATCCTGGAGGGCTACGGCCTCTCCGAGAGCGCGAGCACCGCGACCTTCAACCAGGGCGTCGACGCCCGGCGCGTACTGTCCGTCGGCAAGCCGATCTGGGGCGTGGAACTGCGCGTAATCGGTCTCGACGACCTGCCGCTGCCGCCCGGCGAGGAGCACGTCGGCGAGATCCTGCTGCGCGGGCACAACATCATCACCCGCTACCGCGACAACCCGGAGGCGACCGACGAGGCGTTCCGCAACGGCTGGTTCCACACCGGCGACCTCGGCTACCTCGACAAGGACGGCTACCTGTTCGTGGTCGACCGCAAGAAGGACCTGGTCATCCGGGGCGGCTACAACGTCTACCCGCGCGAGGTCGAGGAGGTGCTGTACACGCACCCCGCGATCGCCGAGGCCGCAGTGATCGGGACACCCGACGAAAGACTCGGCGAGGAGGTCCTCGCCGTCGTGTCGCTGCGCCCGGGCGCGGCGGCCGAGCCCGACGAGGTCATCGCGTTCTGCAAGGAGCGGATGGCCGCGTACAAGTACCCCCGAATAGTGCGCATCGTCGAGGAGCTGCCGAAGGGCGCTTCCGGCAAGATTCTCAAGAAGGAGTTGCGTTCCGCATGACCGTGCCCGCCGACCTGACCAATCGACAGATCCGACTGGCGGCCCGCCCGTTCGGGCTGCCCAAGCCCGGCGACTGGGAACTCGTCACCGAAGCGGTGACCGAGCCCGAGGACGGCCGGCTGCTCGTGGAGGTCTCACACATCTCGCTCGACCCCGCGATGCGCGGCTGGATGAACGACGTCCGCTCGTACATCCCGCCGGTGCGGATCGGCGAGGTCATGCGCGCCGGGGCGATCGGGCGCGTCCTCGCGTCGCGCCACCGCGACTTCGCGGTCGGCGAGCACGTGTACGGCGAGTTCGGGGTGCAGGAGTACGCGGTCTCCGACGGCCGCGGCGTGCGGCGCGTGGATCCGGACGCCGCACCGCTGCCGACCTACCTGGGCACGCTCGGGATCACCGGCCTGACCGCGTACTTCGGCCTGCTCGACATCGGCGACCCACAGCCGGGACAGACCGTGCTGGTGTCCGGCGCGGCGGGCGCGGTCGGCAGCGTCGTGGGGCAGATCGCCAAGCTCAAGGGCTGCCGGACGGTCGGCATCGCGGGCGGCGCCGAGAAGTGCCGTTTGCTGGTCGAGGAGTTCGGGTTCGACGCGGCCGTGGACTACAAGGCCGAGGACCTCAAGGACGCGCTGCGCAAGCACTGCCCGGACGGCGTGGACGTGTACTTCGACAATGTCGGCGGCGACATCCTCGACGCCGCGCTGGCCCGGTTGGCGCGCGGCGCGCGCGTGGTGATCTGCGGCGCGATCTCGCAGTACAACAACACCGAGCCGACGCCGGGCCCGTCGAACTACCTGTCGCTGCTGGTCAATCGCGCGTCGATGACGGGCATGGTGGTCTTCGACTACGCGGACCGCTACGCGGTGGCGGCGGCGGAGATGGCCGGCTGGCTCGCGGACGGTCGGCTGCGCTCGCGCGAGGACGTCGTCGAAGGTGACGTCACGGCCTTCCCCGAGACGCTGCTTCGGCTCTTCTCGGGCGCGAACGTCGGCAAGCTGGTGCTGCGGATCCGGTGACGCCCGGCCTCGGCCTCGATGCGTTCGCGCGCGGCGAGTAGCCCGCGCTCAGCGGCCGGTGGGGCGGCCGGTTTTCGCCTGGTTCGGTCACGGTGGGGCGCCCTGCTCCGCGCCGCCGCGGGCTCGGGGCGGGCCTGCGGCGAACGTCGCGGGGTCGTCGATGATCCGCCGGATCGTCGCGCCGGCCGCGCCCAGGAGCGGGGCGCGGCGGCCGAGCCGGGACGCGGTCAGGGCCTCGGGAGGCCACGGGCGTACGGTCACCCGCGCCGCCAGTTCGCGACGCATCGCCGGGAGCAGCCACTCGCCCAGCTCGGTGACCGCGCCGCCCAGGACGACGCCGGCCGGGTCGATCAGGTTGATCGCGCCGGCGAGGGCCGTGCCGAGTGCCGATCCGGCGCGGTCCAGGGCCGCGCGCACGGCCGGGTCGCCGTCGCTCGCGTGCCGGGCGAGGAGGGCGATCGGGTCGCCGGGGCAGGCGGCGGAGTCGGGGGCGTCCGCGAGGCCGGCCGCGGCCAGCACGGCCGCCTCGCCGGCGTACTGCTCCAGGCAGCCGCGCGCGCCGCACGGGCACGCGGGGCCGTCCGGGTACACGGGGACGTGGCCCAGTTCGCCCGCGAAGCCGCGCGCGCCGCGGAAGAGCCGGCCGTCGGCGACCACGGCCGCGCCGATGCCCGCCTGCGCCGAGACGTAGACGAAGTCGGTCGCGTCGGGGTCGTCCCACAGTTCGGCGAGGGCCCCGAGGTTGGCCTCGTTCTCGATCGTCAGCGGCAGCGCGCGCAGGCCGGCCGGCAGCAGCGCGCGCAGCGGTTCGGCCACCGGTTCGCCGCGCCAGCCCAGGTTGGGCGCGTGCTCCACCGTGCCCGGTACCGCGCCGACCAGGCCCGGCACGCTCAGCACGAGCGCGGCCGGGCGCAGCTCGTGCGCGGCGGCCGCGCGGACGGCCCGGGCGGCCACCCGGGCGAGCGCGGTCAGGGTCGCGGGCGCGGGGCGGTCGCGGTTGGCGGCGTCGGCGCGCACCCACGCGCGGACCTCGCCGCGCAGGTCCACCACGCACGCGCCGACGTGGTCGACGCCGATCTCCAGGCCGAGTCCGGCGGGCCCGCGGTCGCCGACCATCAGCGCGCGGCCCGGCCGGCCCGGGCGTCCGCTCGGGGCCGCGCCCACCTCGGTGACCAGGCCCGCGGCGCGCAGTTCCTCGACCAGGCTGGAGACCGCGGCGCGGGTGAGCCCGGTGCCGGCGGCGACGTCGGCGCGCGAGAGCGGGCCGCGTGCGGCCACGTCGCGCAGCACCAGGGCGAGGTTCTGCCGACGCATGCCCTGTTGGGAGGCCGGGGAGGGGTCGGGCCTCGGTGGTTCGGTCGCGCCGCGCACTTCGGCCTTTCTCGTCAGGGCCGGCCGGGCGCGGCGTCGAACAGGTTCCCGGCGTTGTGCAGGGTATCCGCGATGCGTTGAAGGGCCGCGTCGTCCCTGGGCAGCGGCTCGAGCAGGGGTCCCTCGGCGGTGCCCCAGCGGCGCGCGACGGCGTCGGCGGCCTCGCCGGTGAGCAGCCCGGCGGCCTGGGCCGCGGCGCCGAGGGCGACGAGTTCGTCGGCGACCGGGATCCGGACCGGGCGGCCGGACAGCCGGTGGACGGTGTCGCGCCACGCGTTGCCCCGGGCGCCGCCGCCGATCAGCAGCAACGGCACGTCGCGGTCGATGGGTTCGCCGCCCGCGCGGAGCACGTCGTCGAGCGCGGTGAGCAGTGCGTGGGCCGCGCCGTCGTAGGCGGCCTGGAGCAGTTGGCCGCCGGTGGTGTCGTGCCGCAGGCCGTGGATCAGGCCGGCCGCGTGGGGCAGGTTGGGGGTGCGTTCGCCGTCGAGGTAGGGCAGGACGACGGTGTCGCCGGCGGGTTCGACGGCGTCCCGGTCGCGGCCCAGGAGGTCGGCGATCCGGTCCACGGCGCGCGTGCAGTTGAGGGTGCAGGCCAGGGGCAACCAGCCGGCGAGCGCGTCCGCGAAGCCGGCCACGGTGCCGGTCGGGTCGGCGGGGCGGCCTCGGGTGACCGCGTACGCGGTGCCCGAGGTGCCGAGGCTGACCACGGGCACGCCGGGGGTCAGGCCCAGGCCGAGGGCGGCGGCCATGTTGTCGCCGGTGCCCGGGGCGACCGGGGTGCCCGGGCGCAGCGGGGTGCCGGGGCGGGCGGGCACGGCGGTGCCGGGCGCGACCACGGTGGGCAGGAACTCGACGGGCAGGCCGAGGTGTTCGAGCAGGGCGGTGTCGTAGCCGGCCGGGGTCCACCAGCCGGTGCCGGAGGCGTCGCCGCGATCGGTGCGGGCCTCGCCGGTGAGGCGTTCGGTGAGGTAGTCGTGCGGCAGGCGGACGGCGGCGACGCGGCGGGCGGCCTCGGGTTCGTGTTCGGTGAGTCGGCGCCACTTGGCGGCGGTGAACGCGGCGGTGGGTACGCTGCCGGCCCGCGCGGCCCACGCGGCGGCGCCGAACTCGGCCACCAGGGCGGCCGCCTGGGGCGCGGCGCGGACGTCGTTCCACAGCACGGCGGGGCGGACCGGGGCGCCGGCGGCGTCGAGGGTGACCAGGCCGTGTTGCTGGCCGGCGATCGAGACGGCGTCGGCGCGGTGGGCCCAGGTGGTCGCGGCGAGGGCCGTGGACAGGGCCTGCCACCACTGCTCGGGGTCGCTTTCGCGGGCGGCTCCGGTGGTGACGTGGTGGGGCGCGCGCCCGGTGCCCAGGACCGCGCCGGTGTCGACGTCCACGGCGACGGCCTTGGCGGCCTGGGTGGAGCTGTCGACACCGATGACCACGCGCCGTGCGCCCATGCTGCCTCCCGTTGGTCTCGACCGGGCCGGGGTCGGCTCGGAGTCGGTCCGGCCCGGGGTTCCGCCCGGCTCGGGTTCCGTCCGGCCCGGGGTTCCGTCCGGCATCCGGCTCGGGTTCCGCCCGGCTCGATTCGATACTAGTTTGTTTTCCGCGTTTACTAATAGGCTTCGCAGCCTTCGGCGTGCTGCGCGCGCCTCGACCCGGGAGCGGCGACCATGACGGACCCCTTCACCCCGACCCCCGACGATCGCTTCACCTTCGGCCTGTGGACCGTCGGCTGGCCGGGCCGCGACCCGTTCGGCGACGCGACCCGGCCGGCCCTCGACCCGGTGGAGTCGGTCACCCGGCTCGCCGAGCTCGGTGCGTACGGCGTGACGTTCCACGACGACGACCTGATCCCCTACGGCAGCGGCGCGGGCGCGCGCGAAGCGCACGTCAAGCGGTTCCGGCAGGCGTTGGACGCGACCGGCCTGAAGGTGCCGATGGCGACGACGAACCTGTTCACCCACCCGGTGTTCAAGGACGGCGCGTTCACCGCCAACGACCGCGACGTGCGGCGGTACGCGCTGCGCAAGACCATCCGCAACATCGACCTCGCGGTCGAACTGGGCGCCGAGACCTACGTCGCCTGGGGTGGTCGCGAGGGCGCGGAATCCGGCGCCGCCAAGGACGTTCGGGTCGCGCTCGACCGGATGAAGGAGGCATTCGACCTGCTCGCCGACTACGTCCTGGGCCAGGGCTACGACCTGCGCTTCGCGGTCGAGCCCAAGCCCAACGAGCCGCGCGGCGACATCCTGTTGCCCACCATCGGCCACGCGTTGGCGTTCATCGAGCGGTTGGAACACCCCGAACTGGTCGGCGTGAACCCGGAGGTGGGCCACGAACAGATGGCCGGCCTCAACATCGCGCACGGCGTCGCGCAGGCGCTGTGGGCGGGCAAGCTGTTCCACATCGACCTCAACGGCCAGACCGGCATCAAGTACGACCAGGACCTGCGCTTCGGCGCGGGCGACGTCCGCCAGGCGTTCTGGCTGGTCGACCTGCTCGAATCGGCCGGCTACCGGGGCCCCCGCCACTTCGACTTCAAGCCCCCGCGCACCGAGGACATCGACGGCGTCTGGACCTCGGCGGCGGCCTGTATGCGCAACTATCTGGTGCTGAAGGCGAAGGCGGCGGCCTTCCGCGCGGACCCGGAGGTTCGTGCCGCGCTGACCGCCGCCCGCCTGGACCGACTCGCCGTGCCGACCCTGTCCCCCGGCGAATCCGTGACCGACCTGCTCGCGGATCGCTCCGCGTTCGAGGACTTCGACGTCGACGCGGCGGCGCGGCGCGGGATGGCCTTCGAGCACCTGGACCAACTCGCCATGGACCATCTGCTCGGCACCCGCTGAGCCGGGCGCGCTGCGGTCGGCGGCCGGCGGCTACACGGTCAGTACCACCTTGCCCTCGGCCCGGCGGGATTCCAGCGCGGCCTGGGCGTCGGCGGCGCGGCTCAGGGGGAACCGGGTGAGCAGTGGGGTGAGCCGGCCCGCGGCGGCCTCGGCGAGGGATCGGGTCTGCAACTCGCGCCAACCGCCCGCGGGAAGCATGTTCGGGCCGATCGCCCAGGTGACGGTCAGTTGGCGCTCGACGAGGTCGCGGGTGGTGATCTCGGTCGGCTCGCCCGCCGCCCAGCCGTGCAGGAGGAAGCGACCACCGGGGCCGAGCAGTTCCAGGGCCTGCCGGCCGGTGGTCCCGCCGACGCCGTCGAGGACGGCGGTCACCTCCCGCCCGTCCAGTGCCGCACGCACCCGCGCGGGCCAGTCGCCCGCCCGGTAGTCCACCGCGACGTCGGCGCCCAGCTCCCGGACCCGCGCCACCTTCGCCGCGCCGCCCGCCACGCCCACCACGACCGCGCCGGCCCGGTGCGCCGCCTGGACGAACAGGCTGCCGAGGCCGCCGGCCGCCGACATCACCAGCACGACGTCGTCGGCGGACAGTCGGGCGACCCCGAGGACGCCCTGGGCGGTGGCGCCGGTCGTGATCATCGCCACGGCGGTGTCGGCGTCGACGTGATCGGGGATCGGATGAAGCAGGTCGACGCCGGCGAGCGCCCGCTCGGCGTACCCGCCGTGCGTCCCCAGCTGCGCCACCACCCGGCGCCCCAGCCATCGGGCGTCCACGCCAGGGCCCACCGCCCCCACCACGCCGGCGACCTCCGCGCCGGGCGTGTACGGCAGCTCGGGCGGCTCGTGCGGGCCCACGCCGACACCGCGCCGGAACACGGTCTCGATGAACTGGACGCCGCTCGCCTCCACATCGACGCGCACCTGCCCGGCGCCGGGCACCGGGTCGGGCACGATCTCGTGGCTCAGGTTCTCCGCGGGGCCGAACGCGTGCAGTCGGGTTGCGTACATGTGATCTACTCCCAAGTCCGCCCGTCGGCCCGTGCCGTCGAGTACGAAGATCACTATGGAACCTCAAGTCGACTAGAGGTCAAGCGATGGACATCGCCGAGTGGGATCCGCGAGCGCCGGGAGGCGAGGCGTTCCACGCCCTGGAGCGCGACGACGCCGACGGTGTGCGCGAACTGCGCGAACTGCTCGCCCGGGGCGCCGACATCGAGGCGCCCGATCCCCGCTCGCGGTACTTCGACGGTCAGACCCTGTTGATCGCCGCGGCGGGACGCGGGCGCGCCGACCTCGTGCGGCTGCTGTTGGCGCTGGGAGCGGACGTCGACGCGCGATCCGCGTCGGGCTGGACCGCGCTGATGCGCGCCTGCAACGGCGGGGACCTGGAGTGTTCCCGGCTGCTGCTCGACGCCGGCGCCGACCCGGAGCTCCGCAACGACGAGGGGTACACCGCCTACGGGCGGATCCCGGGCACCCGGGTCGAGCTGCTGCGGCTGCTCCGCGAGCGCGGCGCGCGCGACCCGCGACCGGGCCGGGCGGGACCGCCACCCGGCGGCGCGTGAGCTGGTGCCGCGCCCGGCAACGTTTGCCCCGTCGCGGTGTTCGGTGCGGTGCCTCGGCGTGGCGCCGGAACGTTCTCGTACTGGAGTACTTGGACGTTTCGGCGGTGCGGCGAGGGGCCGTGCCGGGCGCCGCGACGGGGTGAACGTTGCCGGGCGCGGCACCAAGCACCAACCACCCGTGGTCACCTCACCGTTCGACCGTCACCGGCTCGCGAGATGATCACCGCATGCACGAGATCATCCTGATGTCCGACCCGCGCGTCGCCGCCGTACCCGTCCGGGAGTCCGGCGAGCCCCTCGTGGACGTCCGCCTCGACGGCTCGCTTCTCGTCGACCACCGCCAGGCCGAAGAGGCGACGACCTTCGCGTTCCTGCGCACCGGCGTACTCGACCGGCTCGTCAAGGCCCAGGCGACGCTGCCGCCCGGGCTGCGCCTGTTGTTCGTCGAGGGCTACCGGCCACCGGCATTGCAGGCGCACTACTTCGAGGAGTACGCGAACGAACTGCGCGCCGCGCACCCCGACCGGTCGGCCGAGGAAATCCGCGTCGCCGCGAGCCGCTACGTCTCCCCGCCCGAGATCGCCCCGCACAGCGCCGGCTCGGCGGTCGACCTGACCCTCGCCGACGCGGACGGTCGCGAACTCGACCTCGGCACCCCGATGAACGCGAGCCCCGAGGAGAGCGCCGGCGCCTGCTACACCGCGGCCGACAACATCACCGACGAGGCCCGCGCCAACCGGGGCATACTGGGCGCCGCGCTGACCGAGGCCGGCCTGGTGAACTACCCCACGGAGTGGTGGCACTGGTCCTACGGCGACCGCTACTGGGCGCTGCTCACCGACTCCCCCAGCGCCCTGTACGGCCCCCGCGAACTCGACTGAACCCCGAGCCCGACCGGAACCGGCGGCGGAACTCTTCTCCACCCTCCGCACGGCGCTGCGACTGCGCTGAGTCGGATCCGATCGGATTCCGATCCTGATCGGACCTGTCGGACCTGATCGGACGGGACCGGACCGGACCGTACCGATACCGCCGCAGGCACCCGACCATGTGGCCCGGGAACGCCCGAGCCAGTCGGGGACGGGCAGCCGACACGCGCCGGCCAGCATGCGCTCCAGCGCGGTGAACGCCTCGTCCAGACCGCGAACCCGGGTCACCCATACGGCGATTCCGGCGTCCCGCAGTGCGGCCAGGTCGGCCGCGCGGTTCTCCTCCTCGTTGGCGAGGACGACGTCGGGGGCGAGCGCGCGGATCGCGGCGACGTCGGGGTTCTTGGTGCCGCGGATCCGCACCACGTCCAGGTCGGCCGGGTGCGAACACCAGTCGGTCGCGCCGACGAGCAGACCGGGCGCGGTCGCCGCCACCGCCTCGGTCAACGACGGCACGAGGGAGACGACGCGGCGGACGTCCGCCGGCACGGACACGGTCGAGCCGAGATCGTCGAGCATGCGCCGACCCTACGCGGGCACACCACCGGACGCCGCGTCGCGCGGGAGCCTCGGCCGGAAAGACCCACTCAGGACCGCCGCCACCACCGGCGCGGGCGGGGCGGGGTCGGCGCTTCGGGCTCGCCGTACTCGCGGGAGACGATGGTGACCTGTCCGTCGGTGGGGTCGGCGCGCACGGTGTCCAGACCGAGTGCGTCCAGTTCGGCGATCGTGTCCGCCTCGGCGACCGGATCCAGGACGCGAACGCCCACGCCCGGGTCGTCTTCGGCCAACGTGACGTCCGCCGCGAGCAGGGTCTCCATCAACTGCGATCCCACGCCCGACGGCGCGTCCTCGTCGACGACGACATGGAGCATCAACCCCGTCATGCCGGTCTCCGCCCACCGTGCCTGCGCGATCCATACCGTCCGGATCTCGGGGAACTCCGGCAGGCGTTCACCGATCGCATCCCGCAAAGCCACCGCCAAGGGGTGCGTGGACCATGTGAGTGTGTACGACTGATCGCTCTGGGAGATCGTGCCGCGCACCCGAAGGGTTTCGGCCACCGTGGCAAGCGGAACCTCGGCCCGACCGGCCGTGGAGTACACCGTCAGCGTCTCGAACGGGGTCTCCCTCGCGATGTCGAGCAGGCGCACCGCGTCGCAGTGCACGGCATCGGCCGCCTCGGGCATCCGCTCCCGAAGGCACTCGGAACTCACCGCACCGGCGATGGCCACAGCGCCGCCGTCGGCACCGACGAGGATCACCGCGCCTTCGTCGTCCACGGGTACGAACACCCCGAAGTCGACGATGGCGGCCAGGAGTTCGGCTTCCTCCGTGTCCTCGGCGCCGCGATCGAGGATGTCGGCGAGCTTCGCGTTCAGGGTCGTCATCGGCCGAGCATAGAAGCCGGGCCAACCGGTCGGCCACGCCCGGGGCTTCGGGAGACGGGTCGGCCGTCGATGGTCGATGACCGGCCTTTTAGGGTGACGTCATGAGTACAAGCACCGAAAGCACCACCGGCGCGAACCTGTTCGACGCGTTGCGCGCCGACTCGATAGGCGACGTCGAGGGGCTGCGCGCGCTGTACGCGCAGCCGAGCCCGCCGGCCGTCGCCAAGGAAATGGGCCACCTCACGGACAAGACCCGTGAGCTGATCGGCTGCGCGTCGCTGGTGTTCGTCTCCAGCGCGGACGCCGAGGGCCGTGCCGACGTCACGCCGCGCGGCGGCCCCGCCGGGTTCGTCGCCGTCCTGGACGAACGCACCCTGGTCATCCCCGACGCCACCGGCAACAAGCGCCTGGACACGCTGCACAACGTGCTGGCGACCGGGCGGGTCGGGCTGCTGTTCGTGATCCCGGGACGTACCACGACGCTTCGGGTCAACGGCCGCGCGTGTATCTCCGCGCGCCCGGAGCTGCTCGAGCAGCTGACCGCCGTGGGCAAGCCGCCGGTCAGCGCGCTCGTCGTGCAGATCGAGGAGGTCTACCCGCACTGCCCCAAGGCACTGCTGCGCAGCTCGGCGTGGAAGCCCGAGGGCTGGCTGCCCGCCGACGCCCAGCCGGAGTCCGCCGAGGTGACCCTCGCACAACTCCGGATGCCCGGCCTGACCATCGAGGCCGTCCGCCAGGCGGAGGCCGACTCCCTGAAGTACCGCTACGAGTAGGCCGCGCGGTCCGACCGACTCGCGGACCGGGCACCGTCCACGACCGGCCCGCTAGTGCCGCGCCCCGCACTAGGTCGGGAGAAGTGCGCGGCCGCAGTGTCGGGGCAACTGCGGCCGCGCGTTCGGGGGCGGCGACGTTCGGGACGACCGGCCGGGGGCCGGATCCCGGATCGCGCGCCGAGGCCAACCTACCCGTACCGGCCGCGTGTTGCCGGCGATTGCGGGGCGGCGCCGGATTTCCACCGGCTTCTCCCGAAGCTCGGGGCGGCACCGGGGCCGGGCGACCATGCCGACGGTCGAGGGTCGGCGCTGATCGACACGGTGGCCCCGATCGCCCCGGAATCGGCGAGACCTGTGAGGATGTCCGTCGAGTGCGGCACGAACAGGCCCCACGTCGCGGTGCGGCAGCCCCTGGATTCCGCCGGGTTTCCTCGGGGCGCCGGACCGGTACGACCACGCCGTGGGGTGTCCCCGAGGCTGTCCCCGTCGCGGCGGGCGGCCCGCTGCGACCCGCCACGACGGTCGGCCCGGAGCCGCATCGGACGGCGGGGCAACGGTGGGGCGGGGCCGGGAGGCGACAGTGGGCGAGACGTGCGGATCGGACCGGTCGGACACAGGGAAGGACCCGTCCGCCGGAACCGAGACGTCGCTGCGCCCGCGCGGCCTCGTGGACCTGCGCGGGCATCCGCACGGACCCGCCGTCCTGGGCTATCCCACCGGCGCCGTCGTGGTCGTCTCCGGGCTGCCGGGAAGCGGCAAGAGCACGCTGCTGCGCCGCTGGTCCGGGTCGGCGACGGTGATCGATCCGCGCACGGTGCACGTCGAGTACCAGGACCGGATGCCGGCGTGGTTGCCGTACGCGGTGTACCGCCCGTGGGTGCGCCTCCAGCACGTCCGCCGGTTGCGTGCGCACGTGCGCGGCGGCGGTCCGGTGCTGGTGCACGACTGCGGCAGTCGGCCGTGGATGCGGCGCTGGTTGGCCCGCTCCGCCGGGCGCCGGCACCGCGAGCTGCACCTGGTGCTGCTCGCGGTGGACGCCGTCGAGGCGTTGGCCGGCCAGGAGAAGCGCGGTCGCTGGGTGCCGGGGCGGGTCTTCGCCCGCCACCGGCGCGGCCTGGCCCAGCTCCTGTTGGCGCTGTCCGTGCAGGGCGGTGCCGTGGTCCCCGAGGCCGCGTCGGTGCTGCTGCTCGACCGCACTCTCCGCGAACGCGTGGTCGCGCTGGAATTCGGCCCGGGCCACACCCCGCGCCCCACTCCCGTGCCGCCCGCCCCCACCGAGCCCCCGGCCCTGCCCGCCCCCGAGGCCGCCCGCGTCGTCTCGCGCCGGGACCCGAGGTCGCCGGAGCCGACGGCGTAGGGCGTGTCTTCAGGCCCCCACCGGGGCCGGACGTGCGGCGACCCCGAGGGACCGTCGTCCGCTCGGGGTCGCTGGGGGGTGTTCGGTTGTGGTGTTTCGTTGGTCGCGGTGTCCGGCCCCGTGGTCCCGACACCGCGACCGGCGAAACACCACAACCGGGTGTCCGCGCCGGTGCATCCCGGGGCTCACCGGGCCAGGAGGTGCAGTTGCCGGTGCATGTCGCCCGCCTCGAACACGGCGATGGTGGTGAGCGCCGCCAGCCCGGCCCGCTCGGCGCGCCGGGCCTTGGCCTCGGCGCGGCGACCGCGCAGTACCGACAGCACCATGCGGTCGCGCTCCGCGCCGGCGAGGGTGTCCTGCTGACGTGCCTTGAACAGCTCGTACTCGATCATGTCCGTCTCCCTGTTTCCGGTTTCCCGGTTTCCCGGGCCGTGTCCCCGACCCGGTCTCCCCGGCTCGTGGTAACAGCCTCGCGGCCCAGTGGGCCTCCGGGCATGGGGCGGATGACGGATCTATCCGGCCGCCCGGCCTCAGGCTCGGCCTAAGGTCCCGTAAGGCGACCTAAGGTGGGCCAAGCCGAACCGAGGCGCCGTCCCGATGCCGGCCACCGACCAGCGAGCACCGAGCACACAGCGCCGAGCACACAGGCTTCCGCCACTGACCGAACGGCCGGGGACGGGTCCCGGGCCGGGCCTGGGCTAGCCCAGGCCCAACTCCCGGTCGGCCGGCGGCGCGAAGAACGCCGCGACGTCGGCCTCGGTGACCTCCGCCAGGCTCGCGGGCGACCAGCGCGGGTCGCGGTCCTTGTCGACGACCTGCGCGCGGATGCCCTCGACCAGGTCGTGCGTCGACAGCGACGCGCACGAGACCCGGTATTCCTGGTCCAACACCGCTCCCAGCGAGCCCAGTCGCCGGGCCCGCCGCAGCGACGCCAGGGTGACCTTGAGCGCGGTGGGCGACTTGGCGGCGATCACCTCGGCGGCCTCCTTCGCCGCCGGCTCGCCGCTGCCCAGGAGCCGGTCCACGATCTCCTCGACCGTGTCCGCCGCGTAGCACGCGTCGATCCACGCCCGCCGCCGCGCGAGTTCGCCGGCCGGCGCGGGCCGGGCATGTCGGGCGAGCACCTCGGCCGGATCGTCGGCCGCGAGTTCGCCGAGCAGCGCGGGCAGCCGTTCGGCCGGCACGAAGTGGTCCGCGAGACCGCACAGGATCGCGTCGGCGGCGCCGATCGCGCCGGCGGTCAGCGCGAGGTGCGTGCCCAGTTCGCCGGGCGCGCGCGAGAGCAGGTACGTCCCGCCGACGTCGGGCACGAAGCCGATGCCGGTCTCCGGCATCGCGACGGCCGAACGCTCGGTGACGATCCGGATGTCGCCGTGCGCGGAGACGCCGACCCCGCCGCCCATCACGACGCCGTCCATGATCGCGACGTACGTCTTCGGGTAGTCGGCGATCCGCGCGTTGAGCAGGTACTCGTCGCGCCAGAAGTCCCGGGACGCGTGCCCGCCTTCGAGCGCGTCCGCGCGGACGGCGCGGATGTCCCCGCCCGCGCACAGCCCTCGTTCGCCAGCCCCGGTCACCACCACGACGGCGACATCGTCGTCGTGCTCCCACTCGGCGAGCGCGGCCGCCATCCGCCGCACCATCGCGTGGTCGAGCGCGTTGATCGCGCGCGGCCGGTTCAAGGTGATCCGGCCGAGCCGGCCGACCCGGTCGAGCAGCACGGTCTCCTCGGACGGCACGGTCTTCGCGGGCGTCGGCCCGGCCGGCCGGGCCCGCTCCGCGGCGGGGCTCATCGGCGGGCTCCTCGACGTGCTTCCCGGCGGTCCCCGACCGGTGGGCGGGCGACGACGATGCGCATGGTCTCGTCCATTCGTTCCGGATTCCGGCAGGCTCCGGCCGGATGATCTCCACCGGCACCGTACCCCGCCCGCCCACCCGGACGGTCCTGGGGATTCTCGTCGACCTCGGCCGTCGGGCTTGACAATTCCGCGCAATTTTTCGCTATACCTGCCGAGGCCGGGTCGATCGACCCGTCACGATTCACATCTTTTGTGGGGTTGGCTCCATGGGACGGTCATCGCTCGTTTCCTACCTGCGCACCACCACCGTCGGCCGGCTGACGCCGCACATGGCGCGCGTGACCTTCACCGGCGAGGGCCTGGACGACTTCCGCACCTGGCCCGATCAGCAACTCAAGCTGTGCTTCCCACGACCCGGGCAGACCCGGCCGCGACTGCCCGAGGCGGACGCGGACGATGTCATGGGGTGGTATCGGGCCTACCTGGCGATCCCCGAGGCCGAGCGGCCGTGGATGCGCAGCTACACGGTCCGCGCGTACGACCCCGAGCAGCACACGATCACCGTCGACTTCGTGCTGCACCCGGACGCCGGACCGGCCACCCGCTGGGCCCGGGCGGCCCGACCCGGCGACGTGCTCGGCCGATACGGACCGTCGGCCGACTACGCCCGACCGCTCGGCGACGCCGACGTGTACCTGCTCGCCGGCGACGAGAGCGCGCTGCCGGCGATCGGCTCGATCCTGGAATCGCTGCCCGCCGAAGCCCGGGCGATCGCCTACGTGGAGGTACGCGACGCGGCCGAGGAACAGCGGTTCGCCGCCCGCGCCGACGTCACGGTGCACTGGCTGCATCGGGGCGAGGTCCCGCCCGGCCACGCCGACCTGCTGCTCGACGCGGTCCGCGCCGCCGAGTTGCCCGCCGGCACGGTCCGCGCCTGGCTGGCCGGGGAGGCGGCGACGGTGCGCGCGCTGCGCCGGCACCTGGTCGGCGAACGCGGGCTCGCCAAGCGGTCGATCGAATTCGCCGGGTATTGGCGGCGCGCCCTGACCCAGGACGACGCGCCGACGGAGGACGACCGGGCGGAGGCCCGGGAACGCATGGCGGAGGCGGGGGCTGTGGCAGGGACGGAGCCGAAGACGGAGACGGGGTTCGGAGCGTACGAGTCCTGACCCGCGTCGGGCTCGCGCCGAGGCCGCCGCCAGGGCCGGGGTCGGGGCGGTCGTCGCTCAGGCCCGGACGGCCGCCTCCAGCTTGGTCACCTGCTTGCGGACGACCTCGGTGTCGGGCAGCACGGGCGTGCTGCCGCCGAGGTCCGTCTTCGAGACGATCACCAGGTGCGCGCCGACCCGCACGATCACCGCGCTGGTCACCCCGCCGTCCTCGATCAGGCCGTGCACCGCGAGCGCGTCGTCGCCCAGCTTGGGCCCGTCGGCGCGGGTGTACGTCATCGTGGACTTGGGGCCCTGCTCGTCCGTGGTGTCGATGTCCTTGCACGTGGCGAGCGCCGTCCGGCCCTTGGTGAGCAGGCTCGCGGCCTCGCCGGGCCCGAACGCGTACAGCTCGACGATGTCGATCGAGGCCGGGAACGGGTTTTCCACGGTGGTCGCGCCTCGCGACGTGCCGGCCTTGATCCCGGCGGCGGGCGCGGTCTTGCCGTTGCCGGGGAGGGCGAGGTCCACGAACGGCTGGCACTCCGGGCGGACCGCGGTCTCCTTGCCGCCGAGCACCTTCGGGTCGGGGGCGTCCTTCTCGTAGTCCGTTCCCGTGTTCAGCTCCGTCTCGGTGAGCACGGCGGCGGCAAGTTGATCCTGCGTCAGGGTCTTGCCCGCGGGCTTGGTGGGCGAGGTACCGGCGTCGGCGGGCTTCCCGCCGTCGGACGGCTTCGCGCTGCCGGGCGCCTGGGGTCCGGTCGAGTCCGACGCGAGCGTCCCCGTGGAGTCCGAAGCCGAGTCCGAATCCGAATTGCAGGCGGACGCGAACAGCAGCGCCGAGGCCGCGAGTACGCCTGCCGCCAGTCGCGTCCGGATCCGTGTGGTGCGCATGAGCATGCTCCTCCGATGGGGTGCCTGGCCCCGGAGTCTGTCGTCGGCCGCATGCGATCGGTACCGATTCACCCGGCAACGAGGGTCCCTCACCCGGATCCGAGGGTCCCGCAGGCCCCGCCCCGAAGAGATGTCGCGCGGAAAAAACCGGTCGCATCCGCGCCGCGCGCTTGTTAGCGTGGCCGGCATGAAATCTGCAGCTCTGACGACGACGCCGGACACCGTCCCGGCGTACTGACAGCAGCTGTCACAAGCCCGGGGCGAGTGCCCCGGGCTTCGCCATGTGGTCACTCGCCTCGCCCCCCGTGAGGAGACCACCATGCACGACCACCGCCGACTCGGCCGCGATCTGGACCTGTTCGATACCGATCCGCTGATGGGCGCCGGGCTGCCCTACTGGCTACCCGCCGGCGCCGCCGTGCGGCACGTCCTGGAGGAGTACGTCCGCGACGTCGAGCGCCGGGCCGGCTACCGGCACGTGTACTCGCCGGTGCTCGGCAAGCGCGAGCTGTACGAGCTCTCGGGGCACTGGTCGCACTACAGCGAGGACATGTTCCCGCCGATGGACCTCGGCGGCGAGCAGGTCGTGCTGCGCCCGAGCCTGTGTCCCCACCATGCGCTGATGTATCGGTCCCGCGCGCACAGCTATCGCGAACTCCCGCTGCGGATGGCCGAGTTGGGCGGCATGTACCGTTCCGAGCTCTCCGGCGTGCTCGGCGGGCTGACCAGGGTGCGGGCGATCCAGCTCAACGACGCGCACGTCTTCTGTACCCCGGATCAGGTGGCGGCCGAGGCCGGGGCCGCGCTGGCGCTGATTCGCGACGTGTACGCGGCGCTCGGCATCCGCCCGGTCCGCTACCGGCTCTCGCTGCGCGGGGAGGGCGGGAAGTACGTCGCCGCTCCCGCGATGTGGGCGCGCGCGGGGGAGCTGTTGGTCGAGGTGCTCGACGGGCTCGGTGTGGAGTACGAGGCGGTCGCGGGGGAGGCCGCGTTCTACGGTCCGAAGATCGACGTACAGATCGCCGACGGGGCGGGCCGCGAGGCCACCTTGTCCACCGTGCAGATCGACTTCCACCAGCCGGAGCGATTCGACCTGCACTACATCGGTGCGGACGGCCGCAAGCACCGCCCGGTGATGGTCCACCGCAGCGTGATCGGCAGTCTGGAACGCGTCATCGCGCATCTGATCGAGCTGTACGGGGGCGCGTTCCCGGCCTGGCTCGCGCCCGTGCAGGTACGGGTGTTGCCGGTCGCCGAGGAGCAACGACCGCAGGCCGCCGCGCTCGTCGAACGCGCCCTCGATCAGGGCCTGCGGGTGGAACTCGTCGGGCCCGAGCACGGCACCCTGGGCGCGCGGATCCGGGCCGGCCGGCTCGTGCCCTACCAGGCGATCATCGGCCCGCGCGAGGCCGACGACGATCGTGTCGCGCTGCGCCTGCGCGCCGGCGACGGGCCTGGCCCGCTGCCCATCGCCGAGGCGCTGGCCGGGATCGGGGCCGCGGTCGCGGCGCGGGGAGTCGATCTGTGGGACGCGTGACGCGTCGCCGTGGTGGGGCGGGTCTGGACCCGCCCCACTTCGGGGTACACGGCTAGCTCGGCGGGGTCCAGGACGGCCGGCGGCCGGCCAGCGCGACGACGCGGTCCAGCATCGGGGCGTCGGCCGGGACGGGGACGGCGGGGGCGAACAGGCCGGCCTCGTCGGCCCCGTCGGCCGCGTCGGCGTCCGGTGCGGGGGTGAGCAGTGCGAGCGAGGCCTCGAGGTTCGCCGCGTCCACCTTGTACTCCTGGCCCGTGGCGCGGGCCAGGTCCCAGCCGTGCACCAGGAGTTCGTTCTGCGCGACCAGGCCCATGATCTCGGCGGGCAGGGTGATCCCGCCGGCCTGGGTCTCGCCCTCCCACGCCTCGGGCTTGCGCCAGGTCGCGACGAGTTCGTCGAGTTGGCGGGGCAGGACGGTACGCCAATCCGGGTCGAGATCGGGCATCACCGGGCCCGGCGCGGTCGTGGTGCTCGGGCCGAACTCCTTGCGGCCCGCGTCCCGGAACGCGGCGGTCAGGCCGACCAGGTGCGAGAGCAGGTCACGGACCTTGTACTTCGCGCACGGTGTCGGGTCGGCGAGCCGCTCGTCCCCGACCCCTTGTACGAGCAGCGCGATCCGGGCGGCGGGCGATTCGAAGTCCGGGGTCGCGGTCATGATGGGGCTCCTCTTGTCCTGTGCCGGGTCCTGTGTCGAGTCGTGCGTCGACTCGTGTTCCGACTCCATGACAGGTAGACCCGAACCGCCGGCGGAACTCATCGGTGCCACCCGGACGCGCCGCCCTACGCGCCGCCCGCCGCGCCGTCCTGCGCTCGGTAGGTGATCCGGCGGACGGCCGGGGCGGAGACGATCTGGACCACACCCGTGCCGGGGATGTCGAGATGGGCGAAGCCGCCTTCGAGGGCGACTCGGGCGGTCGGTACGGACGTGGTCGGGCGGCCGTCCGAGCCGGTCACCGGGTAGGGGTCGAGGAGTTCGACGGACGCGTCGTGCCAGTCGCGGGTCATGCCTGTACCTCCGGGAAGTCCAGCTCGGGCCGGGCCACGTGGTTGTAGTAGTTGGACAGCGTGTTCAGCGCGATGTGCGCGACGACCTCGGCCGTCTCGGCGTCGGTCACCCCGGCCGCACGGGCCGCCGCCCGGCCCGCCTCGGAGACGCGGCCGCGCGTGCGCACGATCTCGCGGGCGAGGATCAGGACCGCCGCGGTGTGCGGGTCCGCGTCCCGGGCCTCGCGGGTGTGCCGCAGCTCGTCCTCGGTCAGGCCCATCAGGCCGCCGCGGAGGGAGTGCGCGCTGACGCAGTAGGTGCACTCGTTCTCCTGCGCGATCAGGAGCGCGAGCTGCTCGCGCAGGCGCGGCCGCAGCACGCCGCGGGTGAGCTGCTCGCGCATCGCGAGGTAGCCCTCCAGCGCGGCGGGTCCGCTCGCGAGCGCGGCGTACAGGTTCGGGACGCGCCCGAGCTGCTTCTGTACGCGCCCGAGCAGCTCGTCGGTGTCGGTGGTTGTCCCGGGTGTGGGCGTGGGCGTGGGCGTGGGCGTGGGCGTGGATGGCATCCGGGCTCCCGATGGCCTCGATCTCAAAAACGGTACCGGTCGGTGCCGTTTTTGAGACGGTACTGATCGGTACCGTTTTTGGTCAAGGGGGGATACGATTGGAGCGTGCCCGTCAAAGCCCGTGACCGCCTGCTCGCGACCGCCGAGGAACTCTTCTACGCGGAGGGGATTCGCGCCGTCGGGATCGAACGGATCCTGGCCGAGTCGGGGGTCGGTCGGGCGTCCTTCTACCGGCACTTCCCGAGCAAGGACGACCTCGTGGTGGCCGTCCTCGCGGATCGCGATCGCCGCTGGCGGGCCTGGCTCGCGGAGCGGGTGGACGCCCTGGGCGGCGATCCGCTCACCGTGTTCGACGCCCTCGCCGAGCGCTTCGCGCGCGAGGACTTCCGCGGTTGCGCGTTCATCAACACGATGATCGAGACCGCCGACCCGGACAGCCCGGCACACCACGTGGCGGCCGAGCACAAAGAGCGCGTGATCGACTACCTCGAACAGCTCCTCGGCGCCGCCGATGCCCCCGAACCGGCCGCCCAGGCACGGCAGTTCGCGCTCCTGATGGACGGCGCCATCGTCACCGCCCTCCGCGAGCGCACCCCGGCCCCGGCCACCCGAGCCCGCCGGGTGGCCGAGGCGCTCATGACGGCGGCAGGCTCGGATCGCCCTCCCGGGTCGTGACGGGTGGTCGTCCGGGGACTGTCAGCTCACAACGACCATCCACGCAGGAACGCTGCACCCGGCCCAGCGAGATGGTCTCCATCAGTTTGATCGCCCAGCACGCCGGGCACCCGCGCAGCGCCACCAGGCCGACCGGCGCGAGCACCAGGGCGACCGGCCCGAATACCGGCATGAGCGCGAGCGAGCCGACCAGCGTGCCGAACCCCACGGCGCCGCGCAGCAGATGGCGGGACAGCGACGTACTCGCCTGGCTTCGATCCTCACGCATCCCCGCCTCCCAGGGCCGAGTCGGCGGTGCCGCGCAGCGTTTGGTGAACCGCCGCGCGAGCACGGTGCAGCCGCGACTTCATCGCGGCGGTGCTCAGCCCCAGGGCCTCGGCGACCATCCGCCCGCTGTAGCCCTGCACGTCGCGCATGATCAGCACCCGCCGCTGATCGGCGGGCAGCGCGGCGATCGCCGCTGCCACCCGGCCGGCTTCCAGGCGTTCCAACACCTCGTCCTCGGCCGAGCGCGCGGCGGTTTCCGGAGCCGGCGCCGAGTCCCGCAGGATCAGCCGCGACCGCCGTAGGCACTCGTTGCGGACGATGCGGAACATCCACGACGCCAGGGCGCCGGAAGCACGCAGCATCCCGATCTTGCGGTACAGGATGATCAGCGCCTCCTGCGCGGCGTCCTCGGCGTCCTCGGGGGACGCGCACAGGGAGTGGGCGAAGCGCCGCACATGGGGGTGCGACCCGGACACCAACGCGGCGATCGCCTCGACGTCCCCTCCCTTCGCGGCGACGATCAACCGCTCACCGGGCCAGCTCGACTCAGCCACGACCACGACCACGACGACGCACCACGGTGACAGTGCACGCACAAATGAGCACGCCCACGATGGCTACGACGACACCAACGACCATGACAACCTCCCATTCCCGTCCCGACGATGTTGTCGGCACACCCATAAGAGGCACGAGCACCCCCAAAGGATTCACCCGATCCAGCCCCGCCCGCCGCTTGCCGACAAACGAGCCGCAGACCGGCCCTCATCCCCCGAGCCCTCTCCAGCCTTCCGGCGTTCAAATACAAGCAGGCCGCAAGCCAAGCCACCCTCAGCCCGTCCGGCGCTTGAGGACATGCGGGCCGCAGGCCGGCCCTCATCCCGCAGGCCCAGGGCTCCCCAGCCCGTCCGGCGCTTGAGGACAAACGAACCGCAAGCCCAAGCCCCATCCAGCCCGTCCGGCGCTTGAGGACAAACGAACCGCAAGCCCAAGCCCCATCCAGCCCGTCCGGCGCTTGAGGACATGCGGGCCGCAGGCCGGCCACCGGCGACGCCGGCTCCGGCAGCGGCGGTACCGCGAGCACCTCGTCGATCCGCTCGATGTCGTGCGCCGCGAGCCGCAGCGCCGCGCCGGGAAGTTCCCGCTCGGCCCGAAGGGCGTATGGTGGGCCGCGCAGAAGGTTCGTCCTGCTTGCCAGGCAGGAGCGTCGTAAGAGGGAACCCGGTGGGAATCCGGGACTGCCCCGCAGCGGTGAGTGGGAACGACCGCCGTCATCAGCACTAAGTCCGAGTGATCGGACCAGGGAAGCGACGGCCAGTAGGTGCCGAGTGGTTTGTCACGGCGCGCCCCGAGTCCGAAGACCTGCCTCTGTCCGCGTGCGATCTCGCACGTGGTTTCTCGGTGACCTCGAGGGCGGGTCGACGGTACGGGCGCAGCCTGCCCGAGCACGCTTCGCCGCGTGTGCGCCGATCTTTCGCGACCCTTCCCGCGGGGCACCACCGCGACTCGCGAAGGAGAGTTCCGTGGCAAACAACGCAGGCGATTCCACCCGCTCCCCCGGCTTCCCCGGTTCCGCCGCCCCACGTGCGCAGGCGACCGTGTACGGCCATCCGCGCCAAGGCCCCGACCGTGAGCTCAAGAAGGCCGTCGAGGGCTACTGGGCCGGCCGCGTCACCGCCGGGGCCCTGTACGAGACGGCCGCCGAGCTGCGCCGGGACACCTGGCGCCGGCTCGCCGACGCGGGCATCCACGAGGTGCCCACCGGCGACTTCTCGCTCTACGACCACGTCCTGGACGCCACCGTCATGGTCGGCGCCATCCCCGCCCGCCACCGCGCCGCCGTCGCGGCCGACTCGCTCGCCGGCTACTTCGCGATGGCGCGCGGTACGCAGGAGGTCGCGCCGCTGGAGATGACCAAGTGGTTCGACACCAACTACCACTACCTGGTCCCGGAGTTGGGCCCGGACACCGCGTTCGAGGCGGACTCCACCAAGCCTGTCGACGAACTGCTCGAAGCGCTCGCGCTCGGCCACGCCGCCCGACCCGTGCTGGTCGGCCCGGTCACCTACCTCCTGCTCGCCAAGCCCGCCCCCGGCGTCGCCGCCGACTTCGCGCCGATCACGCTGATCGACCGGCTGCTGCCGGTGTACGCGAGCGTGCTCGCCGATCTGCGCGCGGCCGGCGCCGAGTGGGTACAGCTGGACGAACCCGCCCTGGTCCAGGACCGGACGCCGGCCGAGCTGAACGTCGCGGCCCGCGTGTACCGCGAGCTCGGCGCGCTCACCGATCGCCCCAGGATCCTGGCCGCGACCTACTTCGACCGGCTCGGCGAGGCCCTGCCGATCCTGGCCAAGGCCCCGATCGAGGGCCTGGGCCTGGACTTCACCGGCCCGGCCGCGGCGAACCTCGCCGACCTCGCCAAGGTCGGCGGACTGCCCGGCAAGCGCCTGGTCGCCGGTGTAGTGGACGGCCGCAACGTCTGGATCAACGACCTGGAGAAGTCGCTGGCCACCCTCGCGACGCTGCTCGGCCTCGCCGACCGGGTCGACGTCGCGCCGTCCTGCTCGCTGCTGCACGTCCCGCTCGACGCGAGCCGCGAGCGCGACGTCGACCCGCAGATCGCGCGCTGGCTCGCGTTCGCGCGGCAAAAGAGCACCGAGGTCGTCACGCTGGCCCGCGGTCTGGCCCAGGGCCAGGACACGATCACCGCGCAACTCGCCGCCAACCGGGCCGACTTGGCCTCGCGCGCCGCGTCCGCGCTGACCCGCGACCCGGCGGTCCGAGCCCGCGCCGCGGCGGTCACCGCCGCCGACACCCGGCGGGCCACGCCGTACCCCGAGCGCGCCCTCGCGCAGCGCGAACGGCTGGGCCTGCCCCTGCTGCCGACCACCACGATCGGCTCGTTCCCGCAAACCGGCGAACTGCGCGCGGCCCGCGCCGACCTGCGGGCCGGACGGCTCGACGCGGCAGGCTACGACGAGCGGATCGCCGCGGAGATCGACGACGTGATCGCGTTCCAGGAGAAGGCCGGCCTGGACGTCCTGGTGCACGGCGAGCCCGAACGCAACGACATGGTCCAATACTTCGCCGAACAACTCACCGGCTACCTCGCGACCCGGCACGGCTGGGTGCAGTCCTACGGCAGCCGGTACGTGCGCCCGCCGATCCTGGCCGGGGACATCTCGCGGCCCGAGCCGATGACGGTGCGCTGGACCCGGTACGCGCAGTCGCGCACCGAGCGCCCGGTCAAGGGCATGCTGACCGGCCCGGTCACCATGCTCGCGTGGTCCTTCGTCCGCGACGACCAGCCGCTCGGCGACACCGCCCGGCAGGTCGCGCTGGCGCTCCGCGACGAGGTGCTCGATCTGGAGGCGGCCGGTGCCGCGGTGATCCAGGTCGACGAGCCGGCGCTGCGCGAGACGCTGCCGCTGCGGGCGGCGGACCGGGCCGACTACCTGGCGTGGGCCGGCGAGGCGTTCCGGATCAGCACCGCGGCGGTGCGGCCGGACACCCAGGTGCACACCCACATGTGCTACGCCGAGTTCGGCGAGATCCTGGCCGCGATCGACGACCTGGACGCGGACGTGATCAGCCTGGAGGCGGCCCGCTCGCACATGCAGGTCGCGCACGAACTGACCGGCGCCGGCTACCCGCGCGCGGTCGGCCCGGGCGTGTACGACATCCACTCGCCACGCGTGCCGAGCATCGAGGAGGCCACCGAACTGCTGCGCGCGGGCCTGGCCGCCCTCCCGCCCGAACGCCTGTGGGTCAACCCGGACTGCGGCCTGAAGACCCGCAACTGGCCGGAGGTACACGATTCCCTGGCCAACCTGGTCACCGCAGCCCACACGGTACGGTCCGAACTGACGGAACATCCGACCACCTGACACCAAGGCGGGCGCCGGCCACCCAAACCCCCGGCGCCCGCCGCCCTGCGGCGGACATCGATGACGGCGGTCGACCGCAGCGCTACCTAGATGTCGATCGTGTAGTCCAGGATCGTTCGGTCCGCCGGTCGCACGATCGGGTGCGCCACCTCGACCACGCGGCCATCGGCCGTCAGCATCCGGCGGGTGATCGCGAACACGGGCACACTCGACGAGATCTTCAGAGCGTCGGCCTCGCCGGCCGTGGGCAAACGCGCGGTCACCGCCTCGGTCACCTGCGCCACGACGATGCCGAGCGACGCGAGTTGTGCCGGCGTGCCACCCGGCCACGGCTCGTGGATCGGGTCCGCCACCGGTGTGCCGGCGACGTCGGACCAGCGGACATAGCTGGAGCTCATCTGCTGAGGCGCGCCATCGTCATAGAAGAGGAAGTGCCTCGCCAACAGCGGCTCACCCGGCTCGACCTCGAAGAGAACCGCGAGCTCATCGCCGGCACGGACGTGAGTGAACCGCTTGTCCAACCGGTACTCGGACCACCCGATCCCCTGGTCGGCGGTGAACGCGGTAGACGGCACCGGCCGCTTCTTGTAGCGGTCGCCCGCGACACGGTGAATCGCGGGCGATGACCGGACGATCGTCCCCGCTTTCGTGCGGGTCTCAACTCGGCCTTCGGCCAACAGGACTTTGATCGCCCCGCGCACCGTCGACACGGATACGTCATATTGGTCGGCGAGTTCGGCCAAGGTGGGCAGCCGGGTCTCTGCCGGGTAGGTGCCCGCCTCGATCCCGGCGCGCAGGTCGTCGGCGATCCGCAGGTACCCCGGCCGCTCCACTGCGCACTCCTCGCGTTGACCGTTCGAGTGGTTCTCACGCCATGTTGCACGAGTAGGTTGACTGTGACCAATCACAAGGTGATTCTGTTAACACAATCTTGATTGTGTTGGCAGAAATGTGGCGCGATGAATGAGCAGGGCCATACGTGGCAACGCCGGTTCGAGGGCCGGCCAGAGCAGGCGCGAGCCGTCCGCGCCTGGGTTCGCAATCTGCTCTCGGACTGCATGGGCAACGAAACCGTGCGCGCCGCCGAGCTGGTCGCGTCCGAGCTGTTCACCGCCGCCGGCCTTGACCGAGACGCGGCCGACATGACCGTGTCCACCGCAGGATCCCGAATCCGCGTCTACGCCACCAGTCCCGAACTCCTCGGCGTCATCGACACGCACGGACCCTGGCGCGCCCTGGTCGACGGCCTCACCGACACCACCGGATCCGACACCCACACCTTGTGGGCCGGGCTGCACGACACCCCAGCCAACGGGGCGAGTCCTTCACCACCGCCACACAGGAGGCATCCATGTCCCTCTCGACCGTGACCATGCCCGTGTGGTGGGTCGGCCTCGAACCCGCCCAACACCCCACCCGACGCTGGGTCCTGGCCTTCGTCTCGGCCGACGACGTCGACCCCACGCGCCGGGTGGACCACGGCGCCGTCCACCTCACCGACGACGACGCGGCCGCGCTCGCCGAGACGCTCCTGCGGCCGCCGCGGCCCGACGTACCCGCCCTCGGCCGGGCCCGCGTGGTTCGGGACGGAGCCGGGCTGCGGATGCGGCTGTTCGTCGCCGCGACCGACGCCGCCGGCAGCCTGCCCGCCGAGCCCGGCGCGGTCCTGTACATCCAGGACCGCCACCGCCAACGCCTGCTCGACGACCTCGCCCGCCACCGCCCCGACCTGATCCCCACCAGCGCGCCGCCCGAACCGCGCCTGTGCCTCGATCCGATGCCCGTCACCGGGCTCGACCTCGACCAAGTCGCCGAGCTACACGACCGGCTCGGCCGCTGGCTCGACAGCGAAGGGGCCCGCGCGGCGTTGGCCGACCGCGCCGTCGCCCGCCGCGCCCGGATCTCCGCGGCCGGGCGGTAATGGGAACCCCCGACGGGCTCGTCGTCCCGGGACCCGAGAGCCGCCGGACGCGGTTCGACACTTCACTCGACTCACGCCCGCCCACGCCCCGGCCGGCGGCCCGCAATGTCCCGTAGCGGTGAACCTTGCGAATTCCGGTTCAACCTTGCGAGGGCACTTGCGAATGCGGGCGTGACCTTGCGAATCGCCATCCCGTTGGCTCCGTCGTGGCGGTTGGACTACGCGGTGTACACGGTGGGGTGGCGGGCCCGCTTCCGTCGGCTGCGGTCGGTGGCGGCAGGTGGGCGCGACGCCGGTATGAGGCCGTACGGCTGACGACGTACGCGGATCGGTGTACGTCGAAGTCGTGCCTGCGCGTGACGCTCCGGATACCCGCCGCGGGGAGTCTGGACGTGTGCTCCCACCGTGGGGAGCGATACCTCGATCCGGAGACAAAGACATGCGTTCTCTCACTCGTTCTCGCCGATATGTGTCCTGGACGGCGACCGCCGCCCTCTCGCTCGCGACCGCCGGCGGCCTTGCGTTCGCCGCACCCGCCGCCACAGCCGCCGTCCCCGCCGTGGAACCCTTGGACTGCGCCGTGATCGTCAATCAGGACACCCACGTCGGGTTTCCCACCTGGCGGTGGGCGGACGTCCGCAACGACTGTGGGCGTCGCATGAACCTGAGCGTCCAGGTCTCGGGCTGGCCCGACCCGGAATGCCAATACCTCGCTGCCGCTGAGACCAAGCGTTTCCGTTGGGACTCGACCGGAGGCCCGGCCAACTACGTGTGGGACTGCGGCGGCTGACGCTGCCCACCCTCCTCGCGCGGTAGACAAAGGGCCCCGGACAGCTCGCGATCCGGGGCCCTTCGGCGTTCCGAGGCCCCGGGCGCCCCTTCGCTCCGGATGCCTCCATCGCAACCGAACCACCGACATCAGCACGTGGCAGGAAATGCTGACATGCTCCCGCGGCGGCCGACACCGGGCCAGGTGCACGGGTTTCGCAAGGTAGGTCCGGAGAACCTCGACCAACCACGTCCCGATCCACCTTGCGAGTCGCAGGTCACCGCTCCGGCCGTGGCAAAGTTGGTCCGCATACGACACGCAAGAACGGATGGCGGCGCACACGATGCCCGAACTCGAGCCGGCCGCCATCGACCCCGTGGGCATCCCCGAGCTGCGCTCACCGTGGGCTCGGAAACGGCCGGTTGTAGGGTCGGAGGGTCCAGGTGTCGAACCCGAGGGGCGCGGCTGTGAGCGGTACCGTGACGGCGGTCGGGCGTAGTGCGGAGCACAGCTTCAGCAAGCCGACCGAGAACAGCATCCGGCTGCTCGCCGGGCTCGGCGTCGAGGGGGACGCGCACCTCGGCGTGACCGTCAAGCACCGGTCCCGGGTCGCGGTCGACCCCACGCAGCCCAACCTGCGCCAAGTACACCTGATCCACGCGGAGTTGCACGAGGAGCTGGCGGCGGACGGCTACGCCGTCACCGCGGGCGACCTGGGCGAGAACGTCACCACGCGCGGCGTCGACCTGCTCGCGCTGCCGACCGGGACGCTGTTGCACCTGGGCGAGGAGGCCGTGGTCGAGGTCACCGGACTGCGCAACCCGTGCCCGCAGATCAACGCGTTCCGTTCCGGCCTGCTCAAGAAGGTCCTGGTCCGCGACGAGGCCGGCGCCGTGATCCGCAAGGCGGGCGTGATGGGCGTCGTCCGCGCCGGCGGCGAGATCCGCCCCGGCGATCCGATCCGAGTCGAACTCCCGGCACCACCCCACCGCCCCCTCGAACGCGTCTGACCGCGTCCGACCGCGTCGAGGGCCACGAACTCCAGGCCGGCGGCGCCGAATTCGGATGCCGATCCTGCCGGCCGCCGGCATCATGAGCCGCCCCTACCACGGAGGTTCGCTTGATGTCCGACACCCCATTCGTCATCGATCGTGTGCTCGGCAACGGGCCATTCGCTCAGATCGGCGACCCGGCGGTGGTGGCCCGGGACGACGCGCGGGGACTGATCGCGGTCGGTGGCAATCTGGGGCACCTCCAATGGTCGGGCCGCGACGTGGGGGCAAGGCGCCGGAATCACCGGGTCGGCGTCTACGCCGCACGGGATCTGACCTGCCGCCGAATCGCGGCCTCGCATTGGCCGATCAACACGCTGGACTTCCATCCCACGCTGCCGTTGTTGGCCATCGGCACCGGCTGCTACGACGGCGGCTACCTCTTCGAAGGAGAGCTGCTGCTCCTCGATCTCGACTCGGGGCGGCTGGTGTCCGCGTTGAAGCACCCCCGCGAGGTGCTCGACGTGCGCTGGCGCCACGACGGGGTGCTTGATCTGGTGCTGTCTCCGTACGACGACTACCGCGACGAGCGGGCGCACCACGAGGGGCACCCGGTCGCGATCGAGCGCGACGACTGGCTCGCCGTCCCGGAGCGCTCGATCATCGGGCCCGAGCAGGCCTCGGCGCGGATCGCCCGGGAACGACGGCCCTGGCTCGACGACTCCGCTCGGCGGCAGGTCGAGGAGCTGGCCGCGGCGTGCGGGGCGACCTGGACGCCGCGCCGCAAGGTATGGGCGGTGGAGGAATTGCCCGACGGACGGATCCTGGCCGTGCTGGAGGGCACGAAACTGGAATCCTGGCTCCCGGACGGACAGCCCCAATGGTCGGTGCCCGGAGGACGTGGCGGCCGACAGATCCTGCTCGCGGCCGACGGCGAATCGGCCTGGGTCACAGTCGAACCCCCACGGACTTGGACCGGCTCCGGGTGGCGCGACGAGCCCACCGACGTCGAGCGGTTGTCCCTGGCCGACGGCCGCGTCCTGGCGACGCTGAACGCCCCGACCCGCACGGCCGGCACACTCACCGCCCGCGCCGACGGCTGGTTCGGGCTGCGCGACACGTCTCGGCAGGGTGACCGGCCCATGCTGACCCTCGTCCCGCCCGCCGGAGCCCAGCCGGCGATCCGCCTGCCGTTCGGCGGCTACGACCTGTTCAACCACTACTTCGCGGTGCGGCGCAGCCCCCGGCTGCTGTTCCTGGTCGGCGACAAGCAGGAACCCCATCTGAACAAGTGGATCGTGGCCGTGGATCCGCCGCGTGCGGGCGGCGAATCGCCCGGGGTGCACCGGCTGTTCCCCCTCGAATGGGACACCCGTCGGCACGGCCATCTGTACGGCGGTCCCGCGGTACACGTCGACGACGCGCGGGGTCCGGCCCTGATCCACGCCGGCGCCGGACTTGGCGGCCAGGGCCTGCTGCCCGACGGCGCCTTCGTCGTCCGCCGCGCCCTCCCCGGCGGTGCCGCCCACTGGGTCTTCACGGCCGACTTCCCGGTCACCGCGCTGGACCTCGACACCGCCACGAACACCCTCTACGCGGCGTTCAACTCCGGCGAGATCGTCGCCTTGGACGCCGCCCACGGCACGGTCCGCCGGCGCGTCCGGCTGCACGTCGACGACATCCCCGCCGAGCCCCTGTCGCTGACCGTCCCGGCCCCGAACCGTCTGATCATCGGCACCACCGACGGCCGGATCCTGCGGTGCCGCACCGCGTAGCGTGCCGAGTGGGCGGACGGTCACCCCGACTTCGCCTCGTCAGATCTGGCGCAACGCGCCGCCGTCCACGCTCCATTCCGCGCCGGTGACCTGGCCGGCGAGTGGCGACAGCAGGTACGCGACGATCCGCGCCACGTCCTCGGGGGTGCCGATCCGGCCGGTGGGCAGCGCGCGGACCTCGCGCACGAAGTGGTCCACGGCCTCACTGCTCAGAGGCCGAGACCGAGGCCGAGACCAGGCCGAAGCCGAGGCCGAGGTCCGGGGTGACGTGCCGTCAGTACACGTCGCGCACATACCGCTTCTCGGTGGCGAGCTGCTTGACGTACACCGCGGCCTCGTCGTCGGACAGGCCGCCGTGCGCGGCGACGATCTCGCGCAGCGCGCGGTCGACGTCCTTGGCCATCCGCCCGGCGTCGCCGCACACGTAGAAGTGCGCGCCGCTCTGCAGCCAGTCCCACAGGCGCGGACCGTGTTCGCGCATCCGGTCCTGGACGTAGACCTTGGACCGCTGGTCACGCGAGAACGCGAGGTCCAAGCGATCGAGGTGGCCGGTGCGCCGGAACTCGGCGAGCTCCTCGCGGTGGTAGAAGTCGGTGGCCTGCCGCTGCTCGCCGAAGAACAGCCAGTTCGGGCCGGTGTGGCCGCGCGCCCTTCGCTCCTCGAGGAAGCCCAGGAACGGCGCCACGCCGGTGCCGGGACCCACCATGATCGCGGGCGCCGTCGGGTCGGCGGGCGGGCGGAAGTGCGGGGATCGCCGAACGAACACCGGCACCGGTCCGTCGTCGGCCGCGTCCGCGAGGTAGGTCGAGCACACGCCCTTGCGCTCGACGCCGGCCTCGTTGCGATACCGGACGACCGACACGGTCACCTTCACCCGGCCCGGATGCGCGAGCGGGCTGGAGGAGATCGAGTACAGCCGCGGCTGCAGGCGCTTGAGCGCGCCCGCCCACTCCAGCGCACCGGCGCGAACCGGGAACGCGGCGATGACGTCGACGGCCTGGCGTCCCCAACTCCACTTCGCCAGTTCGCCCTTGTTGTCCGCGCGAAGCAGCCGCCTGAGGCCCCGGTCGTCGGTGCGTTCGGCGACGAACCGCAGCAGTTCGGGGGTGATCCGGGCGATCTCCAGGCGCGTCCGCAGCGCCTCGCCGAGCGGGATGTCGCCCAGGTCGGGGACGGGTATCGGTTCCGCCGGATCGAGGCCGGTGGCGGCCAGCCACTCGGCGACGAGTTCGGGGCAGTTGGCCGGCCACACACCCAGCGCGTCCCCGGCCTCGTACACCAGGTCGCCGTGGTCGCCGCCGCGGGTGTCGAAGGCGAACTCCCGGACCTCCTTGCCCGATCCGGGCAGGCTGAGCAGCCGATTGCCGATCAGGAGAGTGGGGAAGGGCGACGCCTTCGAGTAGCCGGCCGCCCGGGTGATCGGCGGGGTCGGGGTCGGGGTCGGGGTCGGGGCGGAAGTCGGGTTCGGCGTCGTGGGGGCCGTCGCGGGTCGAGCCGCGTGCGGTGCCTGCGGGGCGTCCTCGGTCGCGAGCGCGGCCAGCACCCGGTCGAGCCACTGCGCGGCGGCGCGGTCGTAATCGGGTTCGCAGTCGGCGCGCGGGACCAGCCGGGTGGCGCCGAGTTCGGCTAGGCGCTGGTCGATCCGCCGGCCGTGACCGCAGAAGTCGTCGTAGCTGGAGTCGCCCAACGCCAGTACGGAGTACCGGAGTTCGCGCAGCGTGGGAGGCCGGTCGTCGACGCTGAGGTCGGCCCAGAAGCCGGCTCCGTTGTCCGGGGCCTCGCCGTCGCCGAACGTGCTGGTGATGACGAGGACGGGCACGCCCTTCGGCAGCGAGTCGGGGGTGCAGTCGGCCATCTCCAGGACGCGCGGGCGGCGGCCGGCCGCGGCGAGTCGCCGCGCGGTCGCGGCGGCGACGTCCTCGGCGTTGCCGGTCTGCGAGGCCCATAGGACCACCACGTCGGGATCGTGCTGCTCGGTGTCCGCGGGGTGCGAGGGATGGGTGGCGGGGGCGGCACCGGCGGTGGCAGCGAGACCGGCGCCGGATATGGCTCCCGCACCGGTCGCGGCTCCCCCGCCGGTGGCCGGGGTCGGGACGGTTCGGGAGAAGATGCCGGCGAGGAGGCCGTTGACCCACAGGACGCGGTCGACGGCGATGGGAGCGTGTGCGGGCAGTACCGGTACGGCGGCGTGGACGTCGGCGGACCGCGTGGCGCCGGCCAGGAAGCCCGCCAGGTACTGCCGTTCGTCGGCCGTGAACACGGGTGGCGCGACGTCCGCGACGCCGATCAGGGCGGCCGGTCCGGCGAGGTCGATCGGCCCGGGCGCGGCGTCGGCTCCCGTGCTCGGTCCGGCGGAGCCATCGGAAACGGTCGGGACCGGCGCGGCCACCTTGGTCAACGACACGGCGCAGGACTTGAATTCGGGCTGGAAGGAGATCGGGTCGACGGCGTCGTTGGTGACCGCGTTGATGCTGAGGTATTCGCCGAAGAGGTCGTTCCAGTGGAACGGCGCGAAGCAGTTCCCCGGCCGGACGCGGTCGGTCACGACGGCCGGGAGCACGGCCCGGCCACGCCGGGAGGCGACTTCGACGTGGTCGCCGTCCGCGATGTCCAGCGTCCGCGCGTCCTCGGGGTGGATCTCCACGAACGGGCCGGGGTTGAGCTTGTTGAGCTTGGCGATCTTCCCGGTCTTGGTCATGGTGTGCCACTGGTGCTGGAGTCGGCCGGTGTTCAGCACCATCGGGTAGTCGTCGTCCGGGAGTTCGGCGGCGGGCAGGTGCGGTCGGGCGAAGAAGGCGGCGCGGCCGGTGGGGGTGGGGAAGAGCAGGCGCGGGCGCGTACCGTCGGCCCGGTCGGCGGCGGCGTCGTCGTCGAGGTCGAGGTCGAGGTCGAGGTCGAGGTCGAGGTAGCGGATCGGGTTGCGGGCCGGGCCGTCCGCCGTCGCGCTGGGCCACTGCACCGGTGTCTCGCGCAGCCGCTCGTAGCTGACGCCGCGCAGGTCGTAGCCGGTCTTCGGGTTCCAGGCCCGCTTGATCTCCTCGAAGATCTCCTCGGCGTCGGCGTAGTCGAAGGCGTCCGCGAAGCCCATCTCGCTCGCGACCCGGGCGATGATCCGCCAGTCGGGCAGTGCTTCGCCGATCGGATCGGCCGCCTGGCGGGCCAGGGTGAGGTTGCGTTCCGAGTTGACCATCACGCCCTCGGCCTCGGCCCACATCGCGGCGGGCAGGACCACGTCGGCGTACGCGTTGGTCTCGGTGTCGGCGAACACGTCCTGGGTGACCACGAATTCGGCGGCCTCCAGGCCCGCGATCACCGTCCTGCGGTTGGCCACCGACGCGACCGGGTTGGTGCAGATGATCCAGCACGCCTTGATCTCGCCGTCGGCCATCCGGGAGAACATGTCCACGGTGCCCCGGCCCGCGTCCGTGCGCAGCGTGCCGGCCGGCACGCTCCACAGGTTCTCGACGAACTCCCGGTCCTCGGCGACCAGTACGGACCGCTGACCGGGCAGGCCCGGGCCCATGTACCCCATCTCGCGCCCGCCCATCGCGTTGGGCTGGCCGGTCAGCGAGAACGGGCCGCTGCCCGGGCGGCAGATCGCGCCGGTCGCGAGGTGCAGGTTGCACAGGGCGTTGGTGTTCCAGGTGCCGTGTGTGCTCTGGTTGAGCCCCATCGTCCAGCAGCTCATCCACTCCCCCGCCGCGCCGATCCAGCGCGCGGCCTGCCGGATGTCCGCCTCGGGGATGCCGGTGACCTCGGCGACCTTGGCCGGTGCGTAGTCCCGCAGGAAGTCGGGCATCGCGTCCCAGCCGTCGGTGAACTCGGCGATGAACTCCGGGTCGGTGTCGCCGTTCTCGACGAGGAGGTGCAACAGCCCGTTCAGCAGGGCCAGATCGGTCCCGGGCTTGATCCGCAGGAACAGGTCGGCCTTGTCGGCGGTGGCGTTGCGGCGGGGGTCGACGACGATCAGCTTGGCGCCCGCCTTGACCCGGTCCATCATCCGCAGGAACAGGATCGGGTGGCAGTCGGCCATGTTCGCGCCGATCACGAAGAAGACGTCCGCGCCCTCGAAGTCCTGGTACGAACCGGGCGGCCCGTCGGCGCCCAGCGACAGTTTGTAGCCCGTGCCCGCGCTCGCCATGCACAGCCGGGAGTTGGACTCGATGTGGTTGGTGCCGACGAAGCCCTTGGCCAGCTTGTTGGCCAGGTACTGCGCCTCCAGGGTCATCTGGCCCGACACGTAGAAGGACAGCGCGTCCGGTCCGTGCGCGTCCAGGATCTCGCGCAGCCGCCGCGCGGTCTCGCTGATCGCCGCGTCCACGGCGGTCGCCGCGGGCTCCGCGCCGCGCTCGGCCCGGACCAGGGCGCTGCCGAGCCGGCCGGGCGCGGCGAGCAGGTCCGCGCTGGTGGCGCCCTTGGTACAGAGCCGGCCGAGGTTGGTCGGGTGGGACTTGTCGCCGGACGCCTTGACCACCGTGCGTCGTCCCGTCCCGGTGTCCACGGTGACGTCGAGCAGCATCCCGCAGCCGACGCCGCAGTAGGAGCAGACGGTCTTGACGGTGGTGCGGGTCGCGCCGGTGGTGTCGGTGGTGTCGGGCGTGCCGGGCCTTTCGGGCGTGCCGGGCGTGCCGGCGCTGTCGCTGGCGTCGGTGCCGTCCGGCGTGCCGGTGGTGCCGACGACGCCGGTGGCGCCGGCGGAGCCGGCTGCGGCCTGTGCGTCCGATGTCGTCACGGACACCCCCTCGGAACCTGTGCGCGCCGTCCGCGGGGCCCTGCGCTGACACGGCCGCGACCGGCGGTGGGCGGATCCCACGTTCCGGACGCTAGAGAGCGGCGGTTTCGCGGACATCACGCCGCCCGGCAGTGGGCGTTACGTCGACCGCACACCGCCTCCGCGCGGCTGTGAACCGCCCGGTTCGTCGAGGCCGGGCGGGCTCGGGGCGCATCCGCGAGGATCTCGGTGCCGCGTTCGGGGCATTTGCGGGCCGCTGCTCGTGCCGCCGCGATCTGCGCATTCCCCTCGAATAGGGTCGAAAAATACCCGGTCGGGGATCCGCTTTCGGCCGCCGATGTGCGAGGTACCGCCCATGACGCTCAGCATCCGCAACCAGCTGTCCGCCACTGTGATCTCCGTGACGGCCGGCGAGGTGATGGCGACGGTCGACGTCCGCCTGGTCTCCGGCCGCGAGCTCACCGCCGCCGTCACGATGGACGCGGTGCGCGAGCTTGGATTGGCCGAGGGCAGCGCGGTCCGGGCCCTGATCAAGTCCACCGAGGTCGCGCTCGCGACCGGCCCGGTGGCCGGGTTGAGCATCCGCAACCGGATTCCCGGCACGGTGAGCGAGCTTGTCATCGGCGGCGCCATGGCCGGCGTCAAGGTGATCGTGGACGACGGCGTACTGACCGCCGCGATCACGGCCGACGCGGCGCAGGAGCTGGGCCTGAGGATCGGCTCGCCGGTGGTCGCGCTGCTGAAGGCGACCGAGGTCTCGCTGGCCACGATCGGGTGACGTGGCGGCTGGGGTGCCGACGCGCCGACGCGCCGACGCGCGGTGGTCGGGCGTCGGCGCGTCGGCGGTCATCGGGTCGATTCACGAGTTCTCGGCAGGTCACGTCCAGGGCGCCCGCACCGGTGCGGGCGCCCGACGGACGAGCAGGCCGGCTCGCCGTGCCACGGCTAGGTCCTTACCGCGGCTCCGGGGTGGGGCGGCCCAAGCGGGCCTCGATGGACTCGATCGCCTCGATGACCCGTGGGCGCAGTTCCGCGGCGCGAATGACGGCGTCGACGGAGCCGACCTCCACCGCACGCCGGATGTTGTGCACGCGGTCGAACTCCGTGGCCACCTCGCCCAGCTTCTCCGCGCGGACCGACGAGCGGAGTTCGTCGAGCTCCGCGGTCAACGCGGCGCGGTCGGTGCCGAAGGCGGCCGCGACGCGGGCCTCCAGGTTGCGCACGCGCGGATCGGCCGCGGTACGGGCGTTGACGTCGCCGGAGAACACCACCGCGGCGGCGGGGGCGCCACCCAGCACCGAGGCGAACGAGCCTTCCAGCGCGAGCACGGTCATGTTCGGGTTCAGCGCCTTCGAGAACACCACGAACGCGCCGCCGTGGTACCGCGAGATCACGCAGAACACGATGGGCCCACGGAAGTTCACGATCGCGCGGCCGATCTCGGCGCCGTACTCCAGTTGGAGCTTGCGCATCGACTCCGGCGAGCCGTCGAAGCCCGACAGGTTCGCCAGCACCACCAGCGGCCGGTTGCCGCTGGCCGCGTTGATCGCCCGCGCGGCCTTCCTCGACGACTGCGGGAACAACGTGCCCGCGGTGTAGGTGTCCGGCCCGTCGGTGGGCGGGAAGCCGCGCCGCGGCACCGCCCGTGACTCGATGCCGAGCAGGCACACCGGCATACCGCCCAGATGCACGTCCTGCACCGCCGCGGTGTCCGCGTCGGCCATGCCCGCCCAGCGTTCCAGCACCGGGTGGTCCTGGTCGGAGAGCGCCCGCATCACGGTCCGGATGTCGAACGGCTTCTTGCGGTCGGGGTTGGCCTCGGCGGAGAAGATCTCGCCGACGGTGGTGAAGTCGCTGTCCGCCACGGCGTGCGGGAAGCCGGAGATGTCGCGGTCGACGGGGTCGGTCGTCCCCACCCGCCGCGGCGCCTGCTCGCCGGGGGCGACGTACGTGTGGTCGTAGTACGACATCAGCACGTCCCGCGCGGCGGCCAGGTTCGGCGCCCAATACTGCGCCTGCCCGTTCGGACCCATCACCCGGTCGTAGCCGCCGATGCCGAAGTTGTCCTCGGCCGACACGCCGCCGGAGAAGTCCAGCGACTGCTTGCCGGTGAGCACCATCGCCGAGTCCGGCGTCATCACCAGGATGCCCTTGGTGTGCATGAGCATCGTCGCCTCGGCGTTCCAGTACGGCTGCGCGCCGACGTTGATGCCCGCGACCACGATGTTGATCTCGCCGCCGTCCTGGGTGAACTCGACGATCCGCTTGAGCGCCGCGGCCACCCAGTCCATGTTCTCGGTGCCCGACTCCATGGAGATCCGGGCGCCGGCGGACAGCGCGTACCACTCCAGGGGCACCCGCATCCGCTCGGCCAGGTCCAGCGCGGCGATCACACGGCGGCACTCCGGCTCCGACAGCGCGCCGAGCGCCTTCGT
Source organism: Embleya sp. NBC_00896 (assembly GCF_045207785.1). Taxonomy (NCBI): domain Bacteria; kingdom Bacillati; phylum Actinomycetota; class Actinomycetes; order Kitasatosporales; family Streptomycetaceae; genus Embleya; species Embleya sp. NBC_00896. The sequence continues at coordinate 1,589,165 of NZ_CP108777.1, read as the reverse complement.
CGGGTCGCCCAGCAGCACGACCCTGGTGACGCCCTGGGGGTGCGGCCGGGTCGGCGTGGTGACCACGCCCGCGACGATCGCCGCGGTGTTGTGCCCCTTCGGCCGGTCGACCGGCACCAGCGCGTGGTTCTCGTCGAGGTCGTGCTCGACGAAGTCGCCGAGCAGACCGGTCAGCTCGTACGGGTACACCGTGTTGCGGCTGCTCGCGCGCAGCACCTTCTGCCGGTAGTCGTCGACCGGCTCGACCGGCTCCTCCGACGGCTCGCCGATGGTCAGTTCGGTGCCGCCGGTGGCGTCGAAGGAGATGCGCACGGCCATCTTGGTCAGCTCGCCGGTACTCCGGTCGCGCTGCCGCGCGATGAACAGGATCTCCTCCAGCCCGGCGCCCGCGGTCGTCGGCCGCACGCGCCCGGCGATCATCTCCAGCTCCGCACGGGTGAGGTCGCTCGGCGGCCAGACGTAGACCACGATCCGGTTGGTGTTGAACCGGGTCTTCGACGGTCGCCGCGACTGCGCGCGACGGATCGAGTCGAGGCAGGTGGCGACGATGTCCTCGGCCGTCGGCAGCGCGACCAACCTGCCGTCGTGCTCGCGCAGCTCGGTCAGGTCGCGCACCTGTGCGAACGCGACGAGGCGGTCGTCCGACGGGTTCTCCCGCGCCACGCACTGGAAGAGGTAGACCTCCTCGTCCGAGGACGGCAGCCGGGTGAGGTCGAACCCGCTCAGCCGCTCCATCTGCATCCGCTGCGCGATGTAGGGGTGCAGCCCGCGGATCAGCCGCTCCTCGGCCATCCCGGTGCCCGACGGGCGGAACGTGAAGTGGTGGTGCATCACCGCGCCGCCGCTGCCCGCGACGGTGGCCGTGAGCCTGCGGACCCGGCTCGGCAGCGGGTGCGCGCTCACCACCTCGTGCAGCGCGGCCGCCGTCGCGTCCGAGTCCTCCGGTTGGTTCTCCCAGGCCAGATAGATGTCGGCGTCGATGTCGTCCTCGCCGCTCCCCAGCTCCGCGAGCCCGCGCAGCGCGCTGCCCAGCGCCTCGAAGCCCACCGCGGCGGAGACCACGCACGAGCCCGCACGCTCGGCGACCACGTACGTGCAGCCCGCGACCTCGCTGGTGCGGACGCCGGTGAGGCCCTTGTTGCCGTAGTAGCGCCGAGTCAGCACCTCCAGCATGATCGCGTTGTCCAGGTCGCCGCGGACGAGCCGCTGGCCCAGCAGCCGCACCAGCGGCTCGGTGCTGCCCACCATCTCGGCGATCCGCTCGGCGCGGTCCGGCGTGTCCGGGTGCGCGTCCAGGTGGCGCAGGTGCTTGCGGACGCCGGCGTAGACGCGGGCGCGGTTGCGGCGCAGCAGCGGCCGGCCGAACCAGGCGAACACCACGCCGCGCGCGAGGTCGGAGACCACGGGGAAGCGCACCTGTGTCGCGGCCACCAGCCGCTCCAGCGCGAGACCGGCGGGCTCGCGCAGCGTCTCGTCCGGCGGCGCCTCGCGCAGCCACGCGCGCAGCAGCGTCGCGACGACCGTGGCGTCGACCGACGCGCGCTGCTGGGCGAGGAAGATCCGGAACACCGCGGCTTCGAGCTCGGGGGAGGGCTCCAGCTCGGTGACCCCGTAGTGCGCGAGCGCCTTCGCGAGCTTGGCCCGGAACGCCTCCGGCAGCCCGGCCCGCTCGACGTCGAGGCTTTGCAGGTAGCTGTGGAAGTACTCGCGGGCGCTGTGCAGGTGGCCTTCGCCGCCGCCGTCCTCGCCCGCCGGCCGGTTGCGGCTCAGCTCGGCGAGGTCGGCGAACATGTCGACGAGTTCGAGTTCCTGGGCCAACGGCCGGTGGCCGTCCTCGATGGCCGCCCGGCGCGCGGCGAGGTAGTCCTCGAGCACCCGGCGTTCGTCGTGCGGATCGACGTCGAAGCCCAGCAGCAGGCTGCGCAGGTCCTCCCGACCGCGCTTGGTGCGCTCGCGCACCGGGATCTCCCCGGGCGCGGCGGGCAGGTCCAGCTCGACGGACTCGCCGGCCGAGGTGTCCTCGGCCTCGGCGTCGTCGGCGGCGAGCGGCTCCAGCCGCAGCAGCGGCGCACCGGTGTCCACCTGGCTGCCCACGGACACGACGCATTCCTTCAGCCGCGCCCTGAACGGCGCCCGCAGCACCGTCTCCATCTTCATGCTCTCCAGCACCAGCACCGGGGCCCCCGCCTCGACCTCGGCGCCGACCTCCAGCGGCGTGGCGACCACCAGCGCGGGCGCGGGCGAGCGGATGACGCCGCCCTCGTCACGGCTGACCCGGTGCGTCACGCCGTCCACCTCGGCCAGGTGGATCGGCCCGTGCGTGCCGGTGAGCAGGCGGTACCGGGTTCCGTTGACGACGATCTGCCCGGTGTGCCGGTCGAAGCGCTCGAGCTCGACGTCGGCGGTGCGGACGTCGGCACCCGCTTCGATGCCGACGCGGAACCGATGCGCGCCGACCCGCGCGACGCGCACGCGGTAGCCGACACCACGCAGCTTGAGGTCCAGCGGGCGGCCGCTCTCGTGCTGCACCTGCGGGCGTCCGCCGAACGCCGTCGACAGCAGCCGCTGCCGCTCGGCGCGTTCCTCCTCCTCGTACGCCTCGATGGCGGCGGCCGCCAGCGCGACTGCGGAGTGCCGGTGCGAGACGAGCCGGCCCTCGCCGCGAACGCGGTCGATCCAGCCGGTGTCCGCACTGGCGTCGATCACCTCGGGCTGGTCGAGCAGGTCGAGCACGAAGCTCTTGTTCGTCGCGCCGCCCTCGATGATCACCGTGGTCCGCGCCATCGCCCGGCGCAGCCTGCCGAGCGCCTCGTCGCGGTCGCGGCCATAGGCGATGATCTTCGCGATCATCGAGTCGAAGTCGGCGGGGATGGTGTCGCCCTCGCTGACGCCGGTGTCCACGCGGATGCCCGGACCGGCGGGCAGGTCCAGCCGCACGATGCGGCCCGGGGAGGGCGCGAAGTCGCGGTCGGGATCCTCGGCGTTCAGCCGGGCCTCGATGGCGTGCCCGCGCTCCACCGGCGGCTCGCCTTCGAGCCTGCCGCCGGAGGCCACCCGCAGCTGCGCCTTGACCAGGTCGAACCCGGTGGTGGACTCGGTGATCGGGTGCTCGACCTGCAGGCGGGTGTTGACCTCGAGGAACGCGAACAGCTTGTCGCCGGGGTGGTAGAGGAACTCGACGGTCGCCGCGCCGCGGTAGTCGACCGCGATGGCCAACCGTTCGGCCGACGCCTTGAGCTCGGCCGTCTGCGCGGGGCTGAGCACCGGCGACGCCGACTCCTCGATCACCTTCTGGTTGCGCCGCTGCACCGAGCAGTCGCGGACGCCGAGCGCCCACGCGGTGCCCTGCCCGTCGGCGATCACCTGCACCTCGACGTGCCGGGCACCGGTGACCAGGCGCTCCAGGAACACGATGCCGCTGCCGAACGCCCGCGCGGCCTCCTGGCTGGTGCGCTCGTAGGCATCCGCCAGCTCGGCCTCGCTCGTGACCACGCGGATGCCGCGCCCGCCACCGCCCGCGGTCGCCTTCAGCATCAGCGGGTAGCCGATCTCGGCCGCCGCCGCCAAGGCCGCGTCCAGAGTCTCGACCGCACCGCGGCTCCACGGCGCGACCGGTACGCCGACCTCCTCGGCGAGCAGCTTCGCGCCGATCTTGTCGCCGAGCCTGCGCATGGCGTCCGCGCTCGGTCCGACGAAGGTGACGCCGACCTCCTCGCACAGCTCGGCGAACGCCGGGTCCTCCGCGACGAAGCCCCAGCCGACCCACGCGGCGTCGGCCCCGGTCTCCACCAGCGCGCGCTCCAGCGCCTTCAGGTCGAGGTACGGGCGCGCGGACGCGGGACCGAGGTCGTAGGACAGGTCGGCCTCGCGCACGAATGTGGCCGTGCGGTCGACGTCGGTGTACAGGGCGACGGTCTCGATCCGGGTCCCGGTCTCCGCGGCCAGCTCCCGGACGGCGTGGATGAGCCGCATCGCGGCCTCACCACGATTGACGATGGCGACACGACTGAACACCCGATCGAGCCCTTCTGTAGACCAATAATGCGCGCGCCGTGACACGGCGCCCCCCGAAGTCTTCACCATTTCGTCTACCGGGCGGCGACGCCATGTCGCAGACGGTGCACACTACGCGCCGTCAGTTGTGGGAAACGACCAAAAGCCGCCGGCCACCCGCGCCTGACCAGCGCATGTACGAACACACCGGTGGCAGGCGTTGGCGCCCTTCGACTGTGACACGAGGCGGGCTCGACGCGGATACCAGTACATGTCGAGAGGTGCGGGACATCGGGTACCCCCCGGGGGATCCCGCCCATGGCCCGCGCCGATCCCGTCCGACGGCACCGCGGCCCAGGGCTCATCCCCCGTCCCACGCCGCACCTCCGGCAGTCGATGCCGGGCGGCCGACTCCGCAGCCTGCAGAACAGCGGCGCGCAGCAGCGCGAGCAGCTTCGCGGAGGAAAAGGCGCGGAGGAAGAGGAGGGGGCAGGAGGTCCGGACATGGATCGCCCGACCCACTGCTGCACGGCAACGGCTTTGCCGGAGAGCGAAGTTCGCGGAGGAGGCGGCGACCGGCCTCGTGGCGGAGATCGGAGCGGGAGCCGCTCCCGATTCCCACCAGAAGGTCAGAACACGTCGTGGCTCCCCCAGTCGTGGCCGCATGGGGCCGGGGAGAGCCGCTTGCACTTCCCCAGACCATTCCTGCCGAGGACGAAGGAATCGCAGCCGCACCGGCGGCACGACGTCCCACCGTCCTCGTTGGGGTCCACGCCTGCCTCAAGCACCCGGGACCGCGCGTCGTCGTAGGCGCGGGCCGTCCACTGTCTTCCACGCGACCCGCTGGTCGGGTCGCTGTTCGACGATCTCGGCGTCGAACTCCCGGGTCACCCCGGCGATCTTGCGGCCGGGGAGCGTAACGCGGCGCGCGGCGCGGAACCTTCACCCCCTACAGCGGATGTCGGCGGTGGGCCCGGCCGGCCCGACGGCGACCGGAATCACCAGCCCAACGGCCAAAACGCCACGAGCGCGAACGGCGGATACGTGAACGGATCACCGTTCTCCGCCACGTACTCGTACAGCGGCACCCCCTCACCCACCGCACGCACCGCACGCACCGCACCGATGTACACATGCAGGTCCATCTGCCGATCCCACGACGGCAGATGCCACAACGAAAACCCGGACACACGAAGCGTCTTGCTGCCACAGCGGCAGCCCACCATGCCAACGACGGCCGTCACCCGTCGTACCACCAATCACGGGACAGGGCCCACCGGCCCGTATGCCGGACCGTCATGTCCGGATGTGACAGCAGACCGTCATTGTCGCCGCCGAGTAACGCGGGTCAAGATGGACCCATGTCCAGCACCCGCCGTGTCGTGATCGCGGTCTTCCCCGGCGTCGACCTCCTCGACGTCACCGGCCCTGCCGAGGTCTTCGCGCTGACCAACCGGGAGACTGGGGGCGCCGCCGGCTACCAGGTCGAGCTTGCGGGGCAGACCCGCGGTGAGGTGGCCACGTCGGCGGGGCTGCGGCTGGTCGCGGACCTGTCCTTCGATGAGGTGGACGGCGTGTTGGACACGCTGCTGGTCCCCGGGGCGGTCGATGCCGGCCCCGGCGGCCAGGTCGCCCGTGTGGACGACGACGTGGTGGCGTGGGTCGCCAGGGTCACACCGCTGGCCCGGCGGGTCGTGTCGGTGTGCATGGGCGCACATCTGCTGGCCGCCGCCGGGCTGCTCGACGGCAAAACGGCGACGACGCACTGGTCGACCGCGGCGCGGTTGGCGGCCGAGCATCCCGAGATCACCGTCGACCCCGACCCGATCTTCGTGCGTTGCGGCAGCGTGTGGACCGGCGCCGGGATCAGCTCCTGCATGGACTTGGCCCTGGCACTGGTCGCCGAGGACTTGGGCGACGAGGTCGCCCTGACGGTGGCCCGGCAACTGGTCATGTACCTCAAGCGCCAGGGCGGCCAGAGCCAGTTCTCGGTCCCGCTGAGTCGACCACCCGCGACCCGCCGCGACATCGACGATCTGCGGATGTTCATCGTCGACCACTTGGACGGCGACCTGTCCGCCGGCGCCCTCGCGGTACGGATGTGCCTGAGCGAGCGCCACTTCGCGCGGGTCTTCCGTCAGGAGACCGGGACCACTCCGGGCGCCTACGTCGAGGCCGCGCGGGTGGAAGCGGCCCGCCGCCTCCTGGAGGGCACCGACCAGCCCTTGGACCAGGTCGCCGCCGTGTGCGGGCTCGGCTCGGTGGAGACGCTCCACCGCGCACTGCGCAAGCGGATCGGCACGACGCCTGCGGCCTACCGGCGGCGGTTCCGCATGACCGCCTGACGCCTTTCTCCCCGATCCCGAGCCATACACGCGGGACGGCGATACTCGCTGACCGGCAACAACGCACGAGGCAGAACCACCATGACTGCCTCGCGGACCTCCGCGACGCCATCGGCCTGGACACCCGGTCGCCTTGCCTGCCGGCACCACCCTCGTCCTGATCGACTTCCAGACACCTACCGGACGGGCGTCATGGCGCTGGACAGCGCCCCCGCCGCCGGTGCCCGCCTCCTGGCCGCCGCACCCGTCAGCACCCAGGCCGTCGACGACGGCGGTGCGGGCACGCCCGACGACATCCGCGCGATCAGCGCCGAGCCCGCCGCGATCGTGGGCGAGGGGAACGGCATGACGGTCGACGACATCGGCGGGTTGTTTCTCCGCGAACCCTTGTCAGTTCAGCGAAACCCGATTACTCGGAAAAGGACAGCCGCCCATGCCTTTGCCAAAATCGTTGAGCCCGCTGCGGGAGCGCCCCTACCGACTCCTGTGGACCGCGCGCAGCATCTCCGCCATGGGCAATGCCCTGATACCGGTAACAGCGGTCTTCGCCATCTTGCGCTCGGGTGGCAGCGCCCTGGATGTCGGCACGGTGCTGACCTGCCAGGCAGTCGGCCAGGTGGTGATGCTGCCGGTGGGCGGGGTCTGGGCGGACCGACTGTCCCGCAAGCTCGTGCTGATGGCGGCCGACGCCATCCAGGCGGTCTGCTATGGCCTGCTCGCCGTGATGATATTCCTGGATCAGGCAGCGGTTTGGCAGTTCGCCGTCACCTACACGATCGCCGGCATGGCCTTCGCCTTCTTCACCCCGGCGTCCAGGGCCGTCCTACCCGAGCTCGTCGGCGCTGAGCATCTGCAGCCGGCGAACGCCCTGCTCGGCCTGACCGACAGCACCACCAAGGTGCTCGGCCCAGCCCTCGCCGCGCTGCTGCTGGCGATCTCCAGTCCAGGCACCGCGATGCTCATCAATTCCATCAGCTTCCTGCTGAGCTTCGCGCTGATCTCCCGAATGCACCTGCGCAGGCAGGCGCAGCGGTCCCAGAAACAGCACTTCTTCGCAGACCTGCGCGACGGCTGGTTGGTGGTGGCCCAGCGCCGCTGGTATCTGGCCAACCTGCTCTGCTGGGGCGTGTGGAACTTCGCGATAGCGTTCTTCTTCGTCCTGGGCCCGGTCGTGATGCAGAACGGCCATGGCGGAGCCACCGCCTGGAGCGTGATCATGATCACCGGCGCGGTGGGCTCCATCGCCGGCGGGCTGGCCGCGCTGCACTACCGGCCGCGCCGCCCACTGGTCGCCACGAACGCGGCCGGGGTGATCGGCTTCGCCCCGCTGGCGCTACTCGCTCCCCCCGCCCCGCTCTTCGCCATCGCTCTCGGCGTGGCTGTGGCCTTTGCCATGACCTCGCTTGTCGGCGAGGTCCTGGCGACGACGCAACAACAGCTCTTCCCCGAGGAGATGCTGGCCCGCGTCAGCTCACTGGACTGGATGATCTCGTTGATCGCCATGCCCGCCGGCTACGCCGCCGCCGCGCCAGTCGCCCAATTCCTCGGGATGCGCACGACCCTGCTGGCCGCCGCGGCCCTCATCGGCACACCTTGCCTGCTGCTGAACCTGCTGCCCGGCGTGCGCTCGGTCCAGCGCTTCCCCGACGGCACCATCGGCATCACCGGCGCGCGAAATACCGATGCGCCCCTCCCCGGAGCCCCATTCGCTCCCTCGCCGACGGTCTCGACCGGGACTCCTGGTCCATCGGGTCAGTGAGCCGGCCCGTTGCGCCCCGGTACGAGGTCCCGTCGAGATACCGGGCTTCTACGGTGCGGACCAACCGGTGGGCAGCTTGCCGGCATCTGTGTGAGCAGAAGCGACCCTCCGGCTCAGGTCCAGGTGCTGAACCACATGCGGTCCAGCCACGCGCTTCGACCGATCGTCTCGCCGGCGAGGATCGGATAGAAGTACAGGAAGTTCCAGGCGATCAGCGCGATGATCGCGACCACGCCGGCGGTGCCCCACGCGCGTCGCCGTTCGCCGGCCCCGGGTGGGCCGAGCAGTGCGCCGAGCATCATGGTCACCGCCAGGCACAGGAACGGGACGAACGCGACGGCGTAGAACAGGAAGATCGTGCGCTCTTGGAAGGCCATCCACGGCAGGTAGGCCGCGCCCAGGCCGCACAGGATCGCGCCCGCGCGCCAGTCGCGTCGGCCCGCCCAGCGGAACAGCATGTAGCCGACCGCGATCACGCCGGTCCACCACAGCAGCGGCGTCCCGATGGCCAACACGGTCTGGTAGCAGTCCTGCTCGGTGCACCCGGCCGTGCCCTGGTGCACGATCTCGTTGGAGTAGAGCACCGGCCGGCCGAGCACCGGCCAGCTCCACGGGTTCGACTGGTACGGGTGCGGAGCGTCCAGATGGGTATGGAACGACCACATCTCGGCGTGGTAGTGCCACAGGCTGCGCAGCGGCGCGGGCACCCACGTCATGCCGAACCGAGGCAGCGGGATCCCGAGGACCTCGTCCGGGGACAGGCCGGCCCGGTCGTCGGCCCAGTGCCGGAAGTAACCGCCGTCGGTCATGAACCAGCCGGTCCAGGACCAGATGTAGATGGCCGCGGCGATGGCGACGGTGGACAGGAAAGCGAACAGTGCGTCGTGGCGTAGTGCGGCGCGGTAGGGCCGGCGCGCGCCGCACGCGCGGCGCGTGCCGACGTCCCATAGAACGGTCATGACGCCGAACGCGGCGACCACGTAGAGGCCGCTCCATTTGGTGCCGCAGGCCAGGCCGAGGCAGATGCCGGCCATGATCCGCCAGGGGCGGAGACCGAAGGTGACGGTGGCGGCGTGGGCGGCGTCGGGGCCGGTCTTGAAGAGGTGGGCGGCCATCGCCCTGGTGTCGTCGCGGTCGATCAACAGACAGCCGAACGCCGCGAGGATCCAGAACATCAGCACCAGGTCGAGCAGCGCGGTGCGGCTCATCACGAAGTGCAGGCCGTCGAGCGACATCAGCAGTCCGGCGACGCAGCCCAGCAGCGTCGAGCGGAACAGTCGGCGGCCGATCCGGCACAGCATCAGCACCGACAGCGTACCGAGCACCGCGAGCGCGAAACGCCACCCGAATGGCGTCAGCCCGAAGAGTTGCTCGCCGAGCGCGATCGTCCACTTACCGATCGGCGGGTGCACGATGTACGAGCCCTGCGTTTGCAGGACGTCGGTCTGCCCGGCCAGGATCTGGTCGTTGGCCACCTTGTCCGGCCAGGTGCCTTCGTAGCCGAGTTTGAGCAGCGACCAGCCGTCCTTGGCGTAGTACGTCTCGTCGAATATCACCGCACGCGGCTTGCCGAGGTTCCAGAACCGGATGAAACCCGCGAGCAGGGTCACCAGGATGCACGGCAGCCAGCCGCCGCCGGTGTACGCGCTGTTGTCGGTGTACGACGGCACGAGCCGCTCGCGCAGCGACGTCGGCCGGTCCCCACGCCGTAATCGGGCCGGCGACCAGGCCCACCCCCGAGCCCCGGCCTCGGCACGTGCGGCACCGGTGCTGTCGGGGAACTCCGCATCCCTCTCCGGTAGTTGCTTGCGGGTCGGCTGACCGGTTGCCACGTCACTCGTCACCCGGGCATCGTATTGATGTACGAACCAGCCGATTGCCGGCCGATGCCCGGGATGCGCCATGCCTACGTGGGGCCGTCCGCCTCCGCAGGGGGGCCGTCCAGGGCGCAGCGTGCCGAGCGGACCTCCCTGCGGACGTCGGTGAGGGCGTCCTCGGTCTCCTCCGTCGGTTCCGGCTCGAGCGGTGTGGCCGGATCACCCGTGCGCATCGAGGCGGCCAGGGACCGGAGTTCGGCCGCGATGTGGGCGGCGGCCTCCGGGGATGCCGGCGGCGCGCCGTGGGCGGTGCGTACCGCCGCGGCCGTGCCGGTCTCGATCACCCGCTCGACCGCGACCATCAGCGGCCACCACGCCGCCGCGCGGGCCCCGGCGGGCGGGGGTTCGCCGAGGGCGCGTTGGAACTCGGTGCGGACCGCGGACAGGTCGCGGTACAGGCGGCGACGCATCCGGGCCCGCGCCGCCTGGTCGGTGGCCTCGTCGAAGGCGCACTCGATGTAGACGGCCGTGTCCTCGACGGCCGTGGCCAGCCGCGCGCCGACTCGGGTGTGCCAGCTCTCCGGCCACAACGCGTACCCCGCGACCAGCACGATCGCGCAGCCGATCAGGCTGTCCAGGAGTCGCGGCGCGAGCAGGTCGACGCCTTGGTGCCCGAGCATGTCGGACAGGAGCAGGACCAGCGGCGTGATCACCGCGGTCTGGTAGCCGTAACCGCGCCGGGACAACACCGGCAGCGCCGCCGCGAGCACGCACACGACCGGCACCTCCCACCCGCCGCGCGGGACGAACTCCAGGATCACGCCCGCCACCACGAGCCCCGCGGCGGTGCCGAGCGCGCGCAGCAGGGCGCGCGAGAAGACCGACCCGAAGTCGGGCTTGAGGACGAACGTGACGGTCAGCGGCACCCAGTACGACCGCGGTACATCCACCGTGGACACCAGCGTCTGGGCCAGCCCGATACACAGCGCCAGGCGCAGCCCGTAGCGCCACGACTCGGCCGACACCAGCAGGTTGCGCGCCCCGGCGGCCACTCGCTCGGGCAGCGCGACGGGCCGGCCCACCCGGTCGGGCGCCCTGCCCGCGCCGGACAGCGTGTCCAGCACATGCGCGATGGCCGCGTCGACGGCGCGATCGGTGGGCTCGGTGGGGGTGGGCTCGGTGGGGGTGGACTCCGTCGCGGCGCGCTCGGTCGCAGTGGGCCGCTTCGCGCCGATCCCCGGCGCGTCCCCGGCGGGCACCGTACCCCCGCGCACCGCCTCGGCGATCCCGCGGACCGTGCGAACGTCCTCCTCGGGCACGCGGCGACCCGCGGCGTGCACCGCGGTGGCCGCCTCCACCAGCAGCGTCACCGCGTTCAGCAGCGCAACCAGGCGCGACATCCCGCGACTTCGCCCCGGCGCCAGCGCACGGCGGCCCAGCAGCAGGTCGTACGCGTGGTTGAGGGCCAGCGTCACCTCGGCCCGGGAGTCGTCCCAGCGATCGGTCCCGGCCATCGCCAACAGCTCGGCCGTCACGTCGTACGCGTCGGCCACGGCGGCCCGTTCGGGGATGCGCGAGCGCGCCGGCCACGCGAGCAGCGCCATGGCCAGGATCAGCGCCGATCCGACCAGGGTCAGCATCGGCGCGCGCCACCACGGCGTGGGCATCTGCAGCCCCGCCCCGATCACCGCCATCAGCAGCAGGTTGAGCCCGGACGCGGAGGCCACCGCGCCGATCGTGCTGATCATTCCCGCGACCAGTGCCACCACGGTCAGCACGACGACGGCCGTCCAGCCGTGCCCGTACTGCGCGCTGCCGAGCGCGAGCCCGATCGCGCCGACGATCTGCGGCACGGCGATGTTGAGGACACGCAACCTGTACGCGTCGGCGGTGTCCCCGAAGACCGCACCGAGCGCGCCGAGCGCCACCAGCGCGCCGGACGTGGTGTCGCCGACGATCACCCCGATGGCGACCGGCAGCCCGATGCCGATCGCGGCCCGCACGGCGGCGGCCTTGGGCATCGGTCCGGGATTCGCCCGCAGGGTCAACGCGAGCCACTCGGGCGGCGCGAAGCGACTGGGCCGCGTACCGCTCGTATCGTCACGTTCGGTCATGGTCATCACAGGATCCCGAGCGCGGCGAGGTGGGCTGAACAGGCGCGCGGAGCCGGACGAGTACGGCATTCCACGCGCAGAACACGATACCGACCACGACACGCACGCCGACGACCGCCCCGGCCGCACCCCGAGTCAGTCCGTGGCGCCGCCCTGGGGGTCGGCGGACCTGCGCGCGTACACGTACAGCTGCTCCTCCGGGCCCGTGTCGGGGTGGTTCGGGTGGAACACGCTGACGCCCTGGTGGAGGATCTCCAGGCCGGTCGCGCGCAGCCGGTCCATCAGCACGTCTGTCCCGTGGCTGGTCACCCTCGCCCGCTGCCCCATCCACTCGATCTCGACGCCGTCCACCTCGGCCGGCACCGTCGCGAACACCAGCAGTCCCCCGGGCGCGAGCCGCTCGCCGAGTCGGGCCAGCTGCGCGTCCAGGTCGACCCTGGGCAGCTGGAGGAACGAGAAGAACGCGCACACCGCGTCCCACGCACCGGCGTCGTCCGCCAGATCGCGCGCGTCCAAGTGCTCGAACGTGGCACCGGGAACCCGGGCGCGAGCCAGCTCGACCATGGTCGCCGAGACGTCGATCCCGGTGACCCGATGGCCGGCGGCGGCCAACCGCTCGGCGGTCGGCCGGCCGGTGCCGGAGCCGATGTCCAGCACCTTCGAGCCGGGCGCGAGGGTATCGATCAGCCAGTCGAGCGCGGCCAGTTGCTCGGGAAGGCCCGCGAAGGCCGTCTCGTACGTGGCACCGATGGCATCGAAGAGGACGGCGGCCGGGGAGGCCGCGCCGTGCGCGAGCGGGGACGGGTGGGCGGGTTCGGAAGTCATGCCGGACGGCGTCCTTTCTCCGGTGGAACACGGCGAACAGGGCGATGGGGGCCGCACATCTGCACGCCTGCATCTCTACACACCTACGTACCTGCGTACCTGCGTACCTCATACCTCTGGGTGCTGCGTACCTGCTACCTCATACCTCTGCGTACCTACCGCCGCAGCAGCAGGCCCCGAATGAACGCGGCCTGCCCGGCGTGCTGCAGGTCGTCCGAGATCACGCTGACCAGCCGCACACCCAGGGTGACCGCGGGGGTCCATCCCTCGTCCACGACGCGGTCCAGGTCGGCGGCCGAGAGCCCGCGGACGTAGCCGATCGTCTGCTCGTGCACGGCGTCGTAGTAGCCGGTGAGCAACGCGGCCGAGTCCACCCGCACCGCGGCCACGTCCTTGGGGCGGTGTCCGTAGCCGGTCGCCCCGACCCTGAAGGGCAGTTCGAACCGGCCGTGCCAGTCCTGCGCCGTCCACACCTGCTCGATGTCCGCGACATCCGAGACGTGGTCGTCCTGGACCCGGGTCAGATGCCAGATCAGCCACGCGATCGAGTTCGCGTCGTCGTCGAGCCGCTCGGCCAACTGCGCGGCGGTCAACCCTTCGACCGCCTCGTGGACGGCCTCCCGCACCCGGCCGAAGGCATCGACCAATAGATCCGCGCTGTTCATCGAACTCCTCGTTGTCATCGATCTCGGCGAAATCCCCGGCATCGTCGGAACCTTCGATTCGATCTCGTCGACCTCGTCGATCTCGTCGTCGCGTGGCCGGCGTCACCGGGCACGGGTGACCGCTCGATTCTGTCGCTCCTCGGCGCCGTCGCCGGGCGGACGCGCCGGACCGGTCGGCAGTTGGGGTCGAGGTCGGGGTCGAGGTCGGGGTCGGGGTCGCCGTCGGGGTCGAGGTCGGGGTGGTGCGGCCGCCTCTACTCCTGCCCCGCCTGCTCCCGGTCGTACACCTCGCGCGCCGCCGCGATCGTCGGGCCGTGCCGCTCGGCCCAGCGGACCAGGCCGGTGAGCGACGCGGTCAGCTCACGCGCGACGTCGGTGAGCGTGTACTCGACCTTGGGCGGCACGGTCGGGTACACCGTGCGCCGCAGCAGGCCGTCGCGCTCCAAGCGGCGCAGGTTCATGGTGAGGATGCGCCGGCTGATACCCGGAACGGCGCGCTCCAGTTCGGTGAAGCGGATCGGCCCCTCCGCGACGGACACCAGGATGCCGATGCTCCACTTCCCCGCGACGTGGTCGAGGGTCCCGACGACCTGGCAGGCGTTCGCCCAGGTGATCTCGACGGGGTCGGTCGAATCCTGCTCCGGCGCACCCGCGCGCGGATCGAGAACACCCGTGACCTGGACGGGAACCTCCGTGTTACTCCGGGACATGAAAGTGCCTCCTTCCGCGAACGGCCATGGTCACAAACAATCACCTCAGGAACAACAAGGAACCGACCGGACGCGAGGACGAGATCCCATGAACGCCATCGAAGCACCGCAGCACGCATCCACCGCGACCGACACCACCGTTGCCGACGGCACCACCACGACGGGCGCCACCACGACCGGCGCCGACGAAGCCCCCGCCGGCCCCCCGCCCCGCCCGCTCACCGAGGACGAGGTGATCGCGATCCTGGCCCGCGAGCAGTTCGGCACGCTCGCGACGATCAAGCGTGACGGCCGACCGCACCTGTCGAACATGCTGTACACCTGGGACTCGGCCGAGCGGGTGATCCGCTTCTCCACCACCGCCGACCGCGCCAAGCCGCACCACGTGCGCCGCAACGCCAACGCCGCGCTGCACGTGTCCGGGGGCAACGTCTTCTCGTTCGCGGTCGCCGAGGGCGACGCGGAAGCCACCGAGCCCACCACGACGCCGGGCGACGCCACCGGCCGCGAACTACTGGCCATGGTCGCACCGGAGTTCCGGCCCGCGGACGAGGCGGTGTTCTTCGCGGGGGCGGTCGCCGAGCGGCGCCTGGTGATCCGACTGACGGTCACGCGGCTGTACGGAACGGCGCTGGACATCCCCAACGCATAGGCTGCGCGTGCGCGGGTGTCTGGTGGGCGGCCTGCGGCCCGCTTGTCCTCAAACGCCGGACGGGCTGGATGTGAACGCTCCTTCCAGGATCAAGCTGCGGTCCGAGGATCAGGTCGGCGGCCTGCGGCCCGCTTGTCCAGCACGATGTTCTGCCGGACCGTCAGCGAGGGCAGCAGGTTGAACGTCTGGATCCTGGCCGTTCGGTTGTCGCCCCGTGCTCGTTCGGCGCGGCCGGCAAGGGCGCCGGGCAGGCCCCGTTCGGGTTGGGTGTGGATCCTTGGGGGCTTTCCGTATGCTCCTGATCATGGTGAGGTTGGAGCGACTCCGGGCTGATCACGCGCCCGCCCTGCTGGCCTTCGAGCGGGAGAACCGGGAGTTCTTCACCCGCTCCATCCCGGATCGCGGGGACGCGTATTTCGCGGAGTTCGCCGTCCGTCACCAGGCCCTGCTCACCGAGCAGGACACCGGTCTGATCCACTTCCATGTCGTCCTGGACGAACACGGTGCCCTCGTCGGCCGCGTCAATCTCGTGGATGTCGCCGACGGCGCCGCCGAGTTGGGCTACCGCGTCGGCGCGCGAGCCGCCGGCCGGGGTGTCGCGACGGCGGCGGTCGAGGAAGTGTGCCGCCTGGCCGCCGCCTACGGACTCTCGACGCTCACGGCGATGACCACCCTGGACAATCCGGCCTCCATGGCCGTGCTCGGAAAGAACGGCTTCGCCGCAGTGGAGGATGTCGAGATCAACGGCCGACCCGGCGTCCGATACCGGAAAGTCCTCCGGGACCGAGGCCACGGAGCCGATTAGGATCGCCCCCGTGCGAGTGGTGATCGCCGAGGACCCGGAGTCCCCCGACAACCCGCTGTTGTCCGCGAGTGCCGGGCGGGCCGATTCCGGCCGCAGAGCGGGCAGCGGTACCCGCAGGACCATGCGTGTGCCGGCGAGGGTCGCCGCCCGAAATATCACCAAAGCGACGTTATGCTATAGAGGATTCCCGTAGGAGGCGTCCACATGTCGCCGTTCAGCGAACAAGGCCATCCACGTGATCTCGTCGTCGGCTACGAAACCCGCGAATTCAGTGGCGCGGCCCTGGAGTTCGCCGCCGCACTGGCCCTGCGGCTGAACGCCCGACTGAGTGTCGTCCACGTCGAGAACCCCTTGGACCATCCGTCGGACGCCGACCTCGCCGGATCGGACCTGGAAACGGAGTACGTGCGGATCTCCCTCGGCCATCACCGCGCGTGCGTGGACCGCATCCTGGCCGACTTCCCCGGTGAATGGTCCTACCGCAACGAGACGGGCGACCCACTCCACCGCCTCAACGCGATCGCACGCGAGTGCGACGCCCTCATGATCGTGATCGGCGGCCCGGGGGTCGGCCCCGGGACCCTGGTGCACCGGCTGTTGGACCGCTCCGTCGCCAAGGAAATGGCCAAGCACGCCGACCGGGCCGTCCTCATCGTCCCCGGCCACCGCGTCGACAGGGACACCACCGGGACCTGAACACGAGCACGACCACGCCGGCACCGAAGCCGGCCCGCGACCTCACTTGGCCTCCGCGTACGAGTTCACCACCACCGGCACCAGCGGCAACCGCACCGGTGTGTCCCCGAAGACCAAGCCCCGGGCCTCCTCCGCGGCCTCGCCGATCGCGGTCGCGACCTGTCCCGCGAGGGCGAGCGGAGCGTGCACGATGATCTCGTCGTGCTGGAAGAACACCAGGTGCGGGCGCCCCTCCGGGGACCCGTCCAGCGGCGTGAGCCGCCTCCGCAGCGCCGCGAGCAGCGCCAGGGCCCAGTCGGCCGCGCTCGCCTGGATGACGAAGTTGCGGGTGAACCGCCCCCGAGCCCGCGCCGACCGCGCCCCCGCGTCGTCACCGGCCTCGCCCCCGCCCGCACCGCTGACCCCCTCGGCGAGGTCGAGCCATTCCGACGACGGCGGCGGGCAGGTGCGGCCGAGCCGGGACCGCACGATGCCGCCCTCCTCGCCGGTTCGGGCCGCCGCCTCGACGTACCCCATCGCGTCCGGGTATTGCCTGCGCAGCGTGGTCAGGAGCGGGCCGATGTCGCCGCTGGTCTGGCCGTACATCGCGCCGAGCAGGCCGAGCTTGGCCTTGGCGCGGTCGCCCTGGAACGCCGCCTTGGCGAGCGCCTCGTACAGGTCGCCGACCGCCGCGGAGCGGGCCAGGCCGGCGTCCTGGGAGAGCGCGGCCAGGATGCGCGGTTCGAGCTGGGCCGCGTCGGCGACGACCAGGCACCAACCGGGGTCGGCCACGACCGCGCCGCGCAGCACGCGCGGGATCTGCAACGCGCCGCCGCCTCGGCCGGCCCAGCGGCCGGTGACCACGCCGCCGACGACGTACTCGGGGCGGAACCGGCCGGCCCGTACCCAGGTGTCCTGCCAGGCCCACCCGTGGGCCGCGTGCAGGCGGGCGAGTTCCTTGTACTTGATCAACAGGTCGGCCGCCGGGTGGCCGATGTCGCGCAAATACCACGTGCGGGTCGA
This sequence comes from Embleya sp. NBC_00896, assembly GCF_045207785.1. Classification (NCBI taxonomy): domain Bacteria; kingdom Bacillati; phylum Actinomycetota; class Actinomycetes; order Kitasatosporales; family Streptomycetaceae; genus Embleya; species Embleya sp. NBC_00896. The sequence goes on along the minus strand of NZ_CP108777.1, from coordinate 1,571,782 downwards.
GGTCAGCCGGACGCCCTGATCGGCGAACGCCTTGAGCACCTGCGTGTGCGAATCGGGGTTGAACGGCCGACCGCCCAGCGCCTCGCGCAGTCGCTCGGCCAGTTCGGCGATCCGCTGCGGCGGTGCCCCGGACACGCGTGGGCGCGGCCCGAGCAGCTCGGTCAGCAGCGCGTCGTGCACATCGATCCGCCACGGCAGCCCGTCGGCCGCCATCTCGGCCGCGACCAGGCCGCCCGCCGACTCGGCGGCGACCAGCAGCCGAAACCGCGACCGGCGCCCGTCGTCCTCGATCGCGCCGATCCGGCGCAACTGGTCGGCGTGCACCGCGACCACCGCGTCGAGCGCGTCGGCCCCGGCCGGGAGCCGCAGTCGGTCCGGGACGAACAGGCTGTCCTGCGCGTCGGCGACCCCGATCGGCAGGTCGTCCGGGACGGGGAGGCCCTTGAGTCGCGCCCACGCCGCGCCGAGCGAACGCGGTTCGCCGAACCGGCCCTCGTGCGCGAGCAGCAGCGACTCGACCAGCGCGAGGTCGTGACAGCGCGCCACCCGGGCCGGCAGCAGCGGCGCGTACGCGTTCTCCGCCGAGGCCCACACCCACCGCGGCGGCACCGGCAGCGCCTCGTACCCTGCGACCGCCCCGACCAGGTCGTCCACGTGCACGGCCGGTCCGAGCGCGGCCCCGTCATCCCGCAGCGGCCGCAAACGCCCGCCGTGCCCGTACGCGTCGGGCGCCACCGCGACTCGCGGCGCGAGCGGCGTCACCCCGTGCCCCGGACACCCGACGGGGAGCGGCCGACCCACGCGGTACCTCCGAAGCCATCCACGGCGACCCTCCTCTCGACGCATCCGATGCGGACGAATCACCCACAACCGACAGACCCGTCGACCGGCAAACACTACTCGCCGCCCCCGACACGACCAGGCACGACCAGGCACGACGCGAATGCGGCCGGGCGCTTGCCGGGTCGGGCGACGTCCACCCGGACGTGGATGGCCCGGGCGGGCCCCGTGGGGGATGGTGGTGGCATGGACCAGGAGCGGCGGTTCGACACGTGGGCGGCCGGGGACGCGTACGAGCGGTACATGGGCCGGTGGAGCCGTCCGGTCGCCGAACGGTTCGTGGCGTGGCTCGGCTGCGGAGCCGGCTCGCGGTGGGTGGATGTGGGCTGCGGCACGGGGGCGTTGACCGCGACGGTGGTCGGCCGGTGCCGGCCCCGGACGGTGGTGGGGGTGGACCGGTCCGCCGGATTCGTGGCCCGGGCCCGAGCGACCGCGCCCACGCCCGCGTGCTACGTCGTGGCCGACGCGCTGGCGCTGCCCCTGCGCGACGCGACGTGCGATGCGGCCGTCAGCGGACTGGTGCTCAACTTCTTCCCCGCGCCCGGCGCGGCGCTGGCCGGTACGCCCACCGCCGCCGCGCTGACCGGCCTGTACACGGTCGCGTTCGGCGCGTCACACCCGTTGGCCAAGAAGATCGGCGCCTGGCCGTCGGTGTTCGCCGTCGCCGGTACCGTCGCCGCCGCGTCCTACACGCTCGCGGACCGCAAGGCGTAGGCGAGCCGGCACTTCGTGGCGCGACCCGCGCTCCGGGAATGCCTCGAGTTGTCCGGTGGATGGGACGGTCGGGTGGGTTTCCGGCACCCGACCGCCCCTCCATGGACATCGGACGGTCGGGCCGAAAACCTGAGCGCTCAGCGCCGAACGGGTGACCGAGCATCGGGATGGCCTGCCCGCGATGCGGCCGACACGGGGAGCGGACATCAAGCCGTCGAGGGACGAGGATCCGGCCCGGCAACGTCGAGGGCAACAGGAATCGATCCGTAAGAATGTTCGATGTCCGGGTCTGGTTAGGGGATTTGCTCCGCATTACGCTCGACGTGCGGCGTTGCTCAGGGGGGCGCGATGCAGTCGGCGGGTGGGTCGATGGGGCGGCTGGCGCGGGACGCGCGGGCGCGGGAGCGGGAGTTGTACCGCGAGTGGGTGGCCGCGCGGCGGTTGGCGCGGCGATTCGAGGCCGCGTCGGAGGCGGAACAGCGGGTGGCCGCACACCTGTTGATGCTGACCGGGTACGGGTGGCGGCTGCTGGTGGATCGGCGTTGGCCGGGTACGCGCGCGGCGAACGTGGACCTGCTGCTCGTCGGGCCGGGTGGCGTGTACGTCGTCGACGTCAAGAACTGGCGCGCCGAACCCCGGGTGGTGGGCGGCCGATTGCTCGCGGGAGGCGACGGTCGGGACCGCGAGGCCGCCAAGCTGCTCGCGATCACCCGGATCGCCGAGGAGGCGGTGGGCGCGCTCGGGGTCTCGCCGGTGGCGGTCGTCCCGCTCATGGTGTTCGCCGGGCACCGCGTCGACACCGCGCTGCGCCGGATCCGGCTGCTCGGCGAAGCGCAGGTCGCGCCGCATCTGGCGGGGCTGCAGCCCAGGTTGGGCGCGGAGTTGGTGGCCACGATCGCGGATCACCTCGAGGAGGTGTTCCCGGTGTACGAGGAGACGCCCGAGGACGCCGCCGGGCTGCCGTCCGCGCTGCTCGCACCGCCCGATCGGTCCGATCCACTCGACCGGTCCGGCCTGCCCGACCCACCCGGCCAGTCCGACCCATCCGGCCCACTCGACCCACCCGACCGCTCCTTCGATCCGCGTGCCCTGGCCGCCGCGACCCTACGGGCCGCGCTGCTCGCGCCGATCGAGCAGTGGATGACCTACCTCGATCCGGGCCAGTGCGCGCTGGTCCGGACCGACTGGGCCGGACCCGCCCGGATCGCCGGCGCGGCCGGGACCGGGAAGACGGTGGTGGGCCTGCATCGCGCCGCGTACCTGGCCCAGCGCGGCACCGGCCGCGTGCTGTACGTGACCTTCACCGCCAACCTGCCCCGCGTACAGCGCACGTTCCTCGCGACGATGGCGCCCGTCGCCGTGGACCGGGTGGACTTCCGGCACATCCACGCGTGGGCGCTCGCGTTCCTGACCAGGCGGCACGGCGCGCCCGGCCGACTCGACCCGGTCGGCGCGTCCGCCGCGTTCGACCGGGCCTGGGCCGAGATCGGACGCGACGGTCGACTCGCCCGGATCGCGACCTCGTCCGCCTACTGGCACGACGAGATCGACCACCTGATCAAGGGCCGCGGGATCACCGAGTTCGCGGAGTACCAGCGGCTGCCTCGGCACGGGCGCCGGACCCGGCTGTCCCGCGACGGGGATCGCGAGGCGGTGTGGCGGTTGTACGAGCGGTACGAGCTACTACTACGTACGGAGCGGATCTGCGACTTCAACGACGTCCTCGCCGCCGCGCTCCGCGAGGTCCTGCTCCGCCGGGAGGCACCGGCCTACGCCGCGGTGATCGTCGACGAGGTGCAGGACCTGACGCTCGTGGGAGTACGCCTGTTGCACGCGCTGGTCGGCGACGTCCGCAACGGCCTGTTGTTGATCGGCGACGACCAGCAGGCGGTGTACCCGGGCGGGTTCCGGCTCGCCGAGGCTGGGATCGTGATCCCCGAGGAACGCACGCACATACTGCGCCGCAACTACCGCAACGCCCCGGAGATCGTCCGCGCCGCCCTCGCGGTCGTGGCCGGGGCCGGGGCCGGAACCGACTCCGCGGATCTCGATCACGACGCCGAGCCCCCACCCCGCGTCACGCACTCGCACCACCCCACACCCGCCGCCCACGACGCCGCCTTGATCGCGGCTCTCCGGGACCGCCCGCGCGCGTGGGCCGACACCGCCGTGCTGTGCCCGTCCCGCGACGAGGTCACCCGCTGCGCCGAGCTGATCGAGCGGGCCGGAATCCCCGTTTGCCTCCTGGCGGAGTACGACGGCCACCCCACACCCGGCGTCAAGGTCGGCGGCTACATCCGAGCCAAGGGCCTGGACTTCAAGCACGTACTCCTACCGAGGTACGACCGGGCCTCCCCCGGGCCCTTCCGAACCGGCGCCGCGGCCCGCGAACGCGCCGAGCTGGCCCGCCGTCGCCTGTTCGTCGCCATGGTCCGAGCCCGCGACACCCTGTGGCTGGGCAGCGTCGACCAGCCGACCGCGGCGCCCTCTCGTACGCCGTCGCCCCGGCCAGGTCGCCCGAAGCCGGACGACTCCCGGTCGTGACGACCGAACGCGGCCCGTGACCCGGGACCGGCCCGACACGGACGTCGGGGAGAATGGGAGATCGACCCGAGCGCGCCGAGCACCCGGTGCCCTCGACCCGACGGGAGCACACACACCTTGTCCGAGCAGCGCGAACACGCGGAATCCACCCCCGACCGGGGGCTCCCGATGCTGCGCGGCGACTGCGCGAACTGCTTCGCGCTGTGCTGCGTCGCGCCGGCCTTCGCCGCCTCCTCGGATTTCGCGATCGACAAGCCCGCCGGCAAGGCGTGTCCCAACCTGCGGCAGGCCGACTTCGGCTGCGGCATCCACACCCGCCTGCGTCCGTCCGGCTTCGCGGGCTGCACCGTCTACGACTGCTTCGGCGCGGGCCAGAAGGTCGCCCAGGTCACCTACGGTGGCCGGGACTGGCGGCAGGCGCCACGCACGGCGAAGCAGATGTTCGAGGTCTTCCCGGTCATGCGGCACGTGCACGAGCTGCTCCACTACCTGAACGAGGCGCTGACACTGCGCCCGGCGGAAGCGGTGCACGCCGAGCTGCGCGCCGCGTTCGACGAGACCGAACGGCTCACCCACGGCGAGCCCGAAGCCCTCCTGCGGCTGGACATCGGGGCGCTGCGCGCCGGGATCAACCCGCTGCTGCTGCGTGCGAGCGAACTCGTCCGGGCCGGTGCGCCCGGCAAGAAGAAGGACCGCCGGGGCGCCGACCTGATCGGGGCCAAGCTGCGGGGCGCCGACCTGCGCGGCGCGAACCTGCGCGGGGCATATCTGATCGGCGCCGACCTGCGTGGTGCGGACCTGCGCCTGGCCGACCTGATCGGCGTCGACTTCCGCGACGCGGACCTGCGTGGGGCGGACCTCACCGACAGCCTCTACGTCGTCCAATCGCAGCTCGACGCGGCCAAGGGCGACACCCACACCAAGCTCCCGGGGTCGCTCACCCGCCCCGCCCACTGGGCGGCCTGAGCCCATCTCCCCGTGCGGGTCCCGGGCGGTGCGGTGGCGGTGGCGGTTCCGGTGGCGGCCGACGGTGGCGGCCGATCGTCCGATTAGTGCGTCGAGCGGCTGTTCTCGACCCACCTCGACGACCCTGCCGTGCTGCTGCGCGAATGGCTCGCGCTGCGGAGCGCGCTCGGCGGCGGCGAGGGCGGCGGGCCGTACGTATCGCCAACCCCTGACCTGTGCGAGGACATCCGGTGCGGCCAGGGTCAACTGCGCGGCGCCGGTTGGACGTTCGATCGGGCCCCCGGGCCCACGGCGTCGTCGTACGAGCGGCGGTACGCCATCCAGAGTGCGATCTCCGAGCTCTGACCCGTCAGCCGCCCGGCGGCCCAGCCGCGGGCGGCGTCCCACCGCGGTTCGTGAGAACCGGCTGAGGCCGTGAACACCCGCCGCCCGCGGGTCGACTCCGCCCTCCCGGACCGGAACGGGCCGAGTCGGCCCGTTCCGGTCCGGGAGGTCTCGGCGGCCGCCCGTCAGCCGCGGGTCCGCCGGACCTGGTACACGCCCGCCGCGATCCGATTGGAGCGGGCCCTGACCACCTGCGCCATGCCGTGCGGCCATACGGTCGTGTCGGTCCACACCACGCCCACGAGGATGCCCGGATCGGTGAGATCGAGTCGGGACAGGTCCACCCCGGACGCATCGACGGCCTCCGCCCGCACCTCCGCCTCGAGGCGGGTCGCGATCCGGATCGCCGTCCGCGCCGCGGCCAGGGCGTCGGCGGACGGGATTACCGCTTCGGGTGTCGGGCCCGCCGGTTCGGCCATCTCGCGCAGCCGGCTCCGGGCGGCTTCGAGGGCCCGGCCGCTCCCGTCCAGGGCGGTGACCAGTGCCGCTGCGAGCGCCGCCGGTCGCGGCAACGCCTGCACGGGTAGGCCCACGAGCCGATCGCACAGACAGCGCGCCTGGTCGGCGGCGAGCGACAGCGCGATCACCGCCTCCGCCCTCCGGTGCCAAGTCCCTTGGCGGCACAGCGATTCCAGCACACGGAACGCGCGCCGCACGGCCTCGTCGTGCCCGAGCACCCGGTCGCGAATGTCCCGGGTCCGCGCGCGCAGCACGATCGCGGTCTCCACCGGCCCCTGGCAGTCCGGGACGGATGTCTCCGCCATGGACGCCACACCATGCCGGAAGGGGCCGTCCAGCACCGAGCCCAGCACCTCGCCCAAGTGCTCCCAGGCCCGCACCTCGCTCGGTGGATCGGCACCGTCGAGGTCGAGGAGGGCCCGCATGTCGTGCTCCGTGAACGCGCGTCGTTCCTCGTCGGAGATGCTCATCGGCCGCCTCCTGCTGTCGGACCGCGTGGCTCCGCCACGCGACTCGGTGGGGGTGTCGCGGCGTGGCCGGCACGGCCGGCATGGGTGGTGGCACGAGGGGCGCCCGGATCCGGCCGCACGTCGTCCGATTGCCGGGCGGTGGAGGTACCACGGGTCGGGATCACGGGGATGAGAAGGGCGCTTTATGAACAAAGCTGCACGCTTATCCGCGTAGTTCACCGTATCAGTCCGGTACCACAATTCTCCATGCGCGCGACACCGAGTGTTACGCCACAGAGCTCTCCTGTGACGCCCGGCGACGCCGCGTGTACGCGTGGCTCGCACGGCGTACAAGCCGTCGCCCAGCGCAACACACGGACCGGAGCGGCCCAACCGGCCGAAACCGGCCGAACCGGCCGAACTGCGGCCCACAGACCCGCCGCTCCTCCCCAGCCCATCGCTTCAGAGCGTCAGGATCATCAGAATCTCGTCCCGATCGTCGCCGTCCCCTGCCCCGACCCCGTTCCCAGCTCCGAAACGCAGCGCGCCGGGCCAACGGCCGATCTCCTTCCAGCCCAGCCTGCCGTAGAAGTCCTCGAGCCCCATGCCGGCGCGCGCCGTGAGCCGCAGCTGCTCCAGGCCCATGTCGTCCCGAGCCATCGCACACGCACCGCGCGCCAACGCGGCCCCGATCCCCCGGCCGCGGACGTCGGGACGGGTCTGGACGTGGTGCAGCGTGCCCCAGTGCGCGATCAGCGGATCGAGCCCACGGCGCACGTTCAGCCAGCCGATGGGCTCCTTGTCGGCGACGGCCACCAGGAGCCGGCTCCGGGCCGGATCCAGGTCGGCGATCAACCGCTCGGCGACCGGCGCGACCTCGGCCGCGGTCACCGGCGGGAACGGGAAGCCCGCTGCCCCGCCCGCATTCGTGACGGCCACCCAGCACTCGACCAACGCGTCGCGGGTCGGGGCGTCCACGTCGTGTGCGCGGCTGTACTGGCGAAATGTCACGGCTGCGGGTTCGTACATGAAAGCCAGCCTATGAAGCCCGGCCGGCGCAACGGCACCTCGGGTTCCGCCGGCCCGGGTGCTCGAACGCGCGGGCGGCCTGGCGTTCCGGCCGCAATCGGTGTGACGCGAGGTCACAAGTGTCCCGGGCTCGGGCGTTCGGGCCCGGGCCGGCGACCCGGACGTGCCGACAGGCGTGCCGCTTCCCCCGGCTTCCGTTTCCGTGCGGTGGATAACCCGAACGACATGTGCGGTGACGGATCGTGGCACGCAATCGGGCGCCTCGTGGGCAAGGGAGCCCGTGCGGGGCCCGGGAACCGACGCGTGGCGATGGGTTTCGGGCGCGGTCGCGGGCTTCCTCGCACAGACTGGAACTGGAGTACGAACCCGGAACCGACCGGGAACGGCCGGCGCACGAGGAGGCGATCCCCATGGGATTGGTCGTGGCCGAGAAGACGATGTCGCTGGACGGGTTCATCGCCGACCCGTCGGACGGCGTGGACAACCTGTTCGGGTGGTACTCCAACGGTGACGTGGAGACGCCCGCGCCCGGCGCCGACATGACGTCCCGCACGTCCGAGGCGAGTGCCCGCCACCTGCGGGAGGTGATCGTCCGGACCGGCGCGATCATCTCCGGGCGGCGCCTGTTCGACCTCACCGACGGATGGGACGGCAGTCACCCGATCGGCGTACCGGTGTTCGTCGTGACCCACCACGTGCCGACGGACTGGATCGCCGCCCACCCGGGGGCTCCCTTCACGTTCGTCACCGACGGTGTCGAGAGCGCCGTCGCGCGGGCCAAGGCCACGGCAGGAGACCTCGACGTCTCGATCGGGGGCGCGGACATCGTGCGCCAGTGCCTGGACGCGCGGCTGGTCGACGAGATCTGCGTCAACCTCGTGCCGGTCCTGATCGGCGAGGGCATCCGCTTCTTCGACCACCTCGCGCACACCCCGATCGAGCTGGAGGCGACCCGGATCATCGAGGGTCGGCGGGTCACCCACCTGTACTTCCGGGTGTTGGAGCGCGGCTGACGGCGCGTCGCTGCCCCGCCCGACCACCGCCGCTCACCCCTCGCGCAGCACCGCCGCCAGCGCGTCGAGCGTCGCGGGCCAGGCGTGTTCGGCCGGGGCGGCGAAGCCCACGAGCAGGCCCTGGCGCCGGGGCGTACCGTGCCACAGTTCGCGGGTGCCGCGCAGCGCGATGCCGCGTTCGGCGCAGGTCGCCAGGAGGTCGGGCTCGGTCGGGCCGTCGGCGGGGAGCGTCACGAGCACGTGCAGTCCGGCGGGCACACCCTGGAACCCGTAGGCGCCGAGCGCCCGTTCCGCGGCGAAGCGGCCGACCAGGTGCTCGCGCCGGCGCCGATAGCTCAGCCGCGCGGCTCGCACGTGCCGGTCGTAGTCGTGCCGGACGATCAGGTCCGCGAGCACGAGCTGGCCGAGCGTGTGGGTGTGGAAGTCGGCCCGGAGCTTGGCCGTCACGACCGGCTCGACCAGCCGCCGAGGCAGCGCCAACCAGGCCAGCCGCAGGCCCGGGCCGAGCGTCTTGGACACCGAACCGCAGTACGCGACGTGCTCCGGGGCCATCCCCTGCAGCGCGCCGACCGGCTGTCGGTCGTAGCGGAACTCGCCGTCGTAGTCGTCCTCGACGATCAGCCCGCCGGTCTCGCGCGCCCACCCGCACAGCTCGTGCCGCCGCCGAGGCAGCAACGGCACGCCCGTCGGGTATTGGTGCGCGGGCGTGACCACGACCGCGCCGACGCCCCGATCGGCCAACCGTTCGAAGCGGGCGCCGTCGGTATCCACCGGTAGCGGTACGACCGTGCGGCCGGCCCGGCGAACCACGTCGCGGTAGACGTCGTGGCCGGGGTCCTCCATCCCGACCGCGTGCACCCCGGCGTCGCCGAGCACGGCCGCGAGCAGCCCGACCGACTGGTAGAACCCGGACGTGATCACGATCCGGTCCGGCGTGGTCAGCACGCCGCGGGTGCGGCCGAGATGGTCGGCCAGCGCGGTGCGCAGCTCGATCCGGCCCTGCGGGTCACCCACGCCGTGGATTGCCGCCGGCGCGCCGCTCAGAACCCGCCGGGTCGAGCGCAGCCACGCCGCGGCCGGGAAGGCCGACCCGTCCGGCAGCCCGGGACGCAGGTCGAACCGGGGTACGGTCGCCGCCGCCGGCGACGCGCTCGCGGGGGTCGTGGGCGCGGGGCGGGGCACGTCGGCGACCCGGGTGACCGCACCGGGGCGCGCGGTCAGGTAGCCCTCCGCCACCAGCTGGTCGTACGCCGCGGTCACCGTCCCCCGCGCGAAACCGAGCCGACCGGCGAGCCCACGTGTGGACGGCAGCGGCGCGCCCGGGACCAGCCGCCCGTCCCGGATCGCCGCCCGCAGCGCCCGCTCCAGACCGACCCGGCGACCGTCGACGGTGTCCACCTCGACGTGCAGATCGACGCGGGGGTCGGGGTGTGGGTCGGGGTGTGGGTCGGCGTGCGAAGCGGCAGGCGGATCGGCGAGCGGGCCGCCGGGCGGCGGGTCGGCGGAGGGATCGACCCTGGGGTCGGCGGCGGAACCGGACCAGTATTCCAACATTTCACTGGATCTTAACGATGGTCCGATGCGCCGCGTAGCTTCGGCTTCAGCACGGCGCGGTACACCGGAACCGCCGCTTCCCGCTCCCCTGTCCCCTCTCTCCCAAGGACCGCCCGCATGATCGTGTTCGCGCATCTCAGTGACACCCACCTCGACGGCAGCGCGCGCAGCGCCGAACGCACCCGGGCGGTGATGGACCACCTGAACGCGCTCCCCTACGACCTCGACGCGGTCCTGGTCACCGGCGACATCGCCGACACCGGACTGTCGGCCGAGTACGACGAGGCCCGTACGCTCCTCGAATCCCGGCATCCCGTGCTGGTCCTGCCCGGCAACCACGACGTACGCGGGCCGTTCCGCGAGACGCTGCTCGGCGAGGCCGCCGCCGACGGTCCGATCAACCGCGTCCACCGCACCGACCGCGCCGTGTACGCGCTGTGCGATTCGTCGATCCCGGGCCGTCCCGACGGTCTGCTCGCCGACGAGACGTTGTCGTGGTTGACCGAGGTCCTCGACGAAGCCCCGCCATCCGTACCGGTGTTCGTGGCCTTCCACCACCCGCCCGTCGAGTTGGGCGTGCCGGACCTCGACCGGATCCGCCAGTTCGACGCAGAACGGCTCGCGGCCGTGGTCGCTGATCGGCCCAACGTGGTGGGCCTGTTGTGCGGGCACGCGCACACGCCGGCGGCCACGGTGTTCGCCGGGAAGCCGCTGATCGTCGCCCCGGGCGTGGTGTCCACGATCAACCTTCCGTGCGAACGCGCGGACGAGAACGCGCCGTTCGTCGACCCGCTGATCCCGCCCGCGTTCGCGTTCCACATGCTCGACGACTCGGGCCGTTTGACCACGCATTACCGCGTCGTGGTCTGACCGGAGCCCTACCGGACTCGCAACCACCCGATACCGTGCGTGTGCGCACCAATCGGAGGAACGGGGATTCGGTGATGTTCGGTCGACGTGGGCAGGACACGGGAGAGGCGGCCACGGCCGTACTGGAGTCGGGGGCCGTGCGTGTGCCCGCGGCGGCCGGAACGGTCGTGGGCAACAAGTACCGGGCGAACTTCGACGTGCTCGGTCTGGCGGCGGACATCCGGCTGGCCGCCGTCGCCGACGGGATGGGCGACGGGCCCGGCAGCACGGCGGCGGGGCAAACGACGATGGCCGAGTTCACCGCCGCGATCCGGCGAGCCGCGGTCGCCCGGGTCGCGCCCGGCCCGGCGCTGCTGCGCGAGACGGTGGCCCGGATCCAGGACCTGGTGCTGGCCGAGGCGGCCGGCCTGGAGGGCTTCACGGGCTGCACGCTGACCGCCCTCGTGGCCGAAGCGCCGGGTCCGGGGGACGCGGCGGCCTGGATCGTCCAGATCGGCGACTCGCGCGCCTACCGCCTGCGGGCCGGGCAACTCGACCTGCTGACGGTCGATCACACCGAGGCGTGGCTGGCCGCGGTATACGGCTGGTATCCGGCCGACTCCCCACAGGCCGCGGCGGCCCGCTACCGGTTGAGCCGTTACGTCGGCCACCCGGCCCGGCCCGAACCCGACGTGCTCAACGTCGTACTGCGCCCCGGCGACGTGTACCTGCTGTGCACCGACGGCGTCGCCGAGCAGATCCCCTACCACCTGCTCTCCGACCTCCTCGCGGCCCCCGACGCCCCCGCGGCGATCGTCTCCCGCCTGCTGGCCGCCACCCTCGACGCCGGCGGGAACGACAACGCCACGGCCGTGGTGTTGCGGGTCGACTGACGCGAGCGTCGGCCCCGCGTCCCACCTCCCGCTTTCCGGCCGGAGGGTGAAGCCGTGCGAGGATTCCGGACGTGCGGTAGCCCACCGACCGAAGGACGAGCGCTCATGCGCGACGAGAAGATCAGCGATTTCCTGACCCGCCTCGCCGACCGCGTACCGGCCCCGGGCGGCGGCGCGGCGGCCGCTTTGCACGCCGCCCAGGCCGCGGCGCTGTTGGGGATGGTCGCGCGCTACTCGACCGGCGACAAGTACGCCGAGCACGCCTCGGCGATCGCCCAGGTGATCGCGCTGACCGACGAACTTCGGGGCGTGGCACTGCGGTTGGCCGAGGAGGACGCGGCCGCGTTCACGGCGGTGACGGAGGCGTACAAGCTGCCCAAGGACACCGACGCGGCCAAGACCGTGCGCTCGGCCACGATCACCGCGGCCCTGGTCGGCGCGGCCAAGCCGCCGGCCGAGGTGGTCGTGGTGGCCGCGGCGTGCGTCGAACTGGCCGAGAAGCTGCTGCCGATCGGCAATCCGAACGTGATCACCGACGTGGCCGCGGCCGCCGAGGCCGCCCGCGCGGCGGCGACCACCGCCCGGGTGAACATCGAGATCAACCTCGGCGGGATCAAGGACGAGCAGGCCCGGATCGAACTCACCGCGCAGGCCGGGCGGGTCGACGACATCGCCGTGCGCGCCGACCAGGTGACCGCCGCCGTGCGCAAGGAGATCAACCGATGACCGCGACCATGCTCTCGGGCAAGGACCTCGCCGCCGCGATCCGTACCGAGACCGCGACCCGCGCCGCCGCGCTCGCGGAGGCCGGCACGCCGGTCACCCTCGCGGTCGTGGTGGCGACGGCCGACGAGTCGAGCGCGTGGTACGTGCGCTCGATCGCCAAGGCCGCCGAGAAGGTCGGCATCACGTGTGACATCGTGCGGTTGGGCGCCGACGCGACGCCGGACGCGATCCGCGCCACGCTGGCGGGCCTGAGTGCGGACGACGCCGTGCACGGGATCATCCTGCAGACGCCGCTGCCGGCCGGCGCGGCGCTGGAGGACCTGGCCGGCGCGATCGCGTTCGGCAAGGACGTCGACGGCGCGAACCCGCTCTCGCTCGGCCGACTCGCCGCCGGGCTGCCCGCGTTCGCGCCCGCCACGGCCGAGGCGGTGGTGACGATCCTGGACCACTACGGCATCGAACTCACCGGCCGGCACGTCGCGGTGGTCGGCCGGTCGACGGTGGTCGGCAAGCCGGTCGCCCATCTGCTGTTGGACAGGCACGCCACGGTGACCATCTGCCACTCGCGCACCAAGGACCTGGCCGCGATCACCTCGACCGCCGACGTGATCGTCGCCGCGGTCGGCCGGGCCGGCCTGATCACCGCCGAACACATCGCCCCGGGCGCGGTGGTGATCGACGTAGGCACCAACCCCACGCCCGACGGCGGCCTCGCCGGCGACGTAGACCCCGAGTCCGCCACCCCCACCGCCGGCGCCCTCACCCCGGTCCCAGGCGGAGTAGGCCCGGTAACCACAGCCCTCCTCCTAAGCCACACAGTCCAGGCAGCCACCTCACCAAACACTTGACCCCCCTCCGCAACCAATCCCACCCCGCCCGGCCCTTGAGGCCCCCCGCAACCATCCAACGCAACGCAACCAAATCCAGCCCGTCCGGCGCTTGAAGACCCCCGCAACCATCGAACGCAACGCAACCAATTCCAGCCCGTCCGGCGCTTGAGGACCAAGGCACCAGGCCACCCCCAGCCCGTCCGGCGCTTGAGGACCCCCGCAGCCATCCACCGCAACACAACCAAATCCAGCCCGTCCGGCGCTTGAGGACAAAGGCACCAGGCCACCCCCAGCCCGTCCGGCGCTTGAGGACCCCCCGGCCGCAGGCCCACCCGCGCCAACCCCGGCCCTGTCGGGCCCCCCGACAAGTCGTACCGTGAAAGACATGGGCACCAACAACCCGGGCGGCGTCAACCGCGGTGGTGCGACCCCCTCCGGACCGGTCCCGTCGCAGCGGCGCCGGCGCAAGCGCTACTTCGCGATGATGGCCGCCTGCCTGGTGCTGTTCCTGCTCGCCGGCACCGTCGTGTACCGCTGGTCGATCGCCGCCGCCGCGGTCATGACGATCGTCGCGATGGCGATCCCACCGTTCGCCGCCATCGTCGCCAACCGCCGCGAACAGGGCGACCGCTGGTGGGACGAGTGACCCCGGCGGGCCGAGCGATCCCGGGTGCGCGCCCACGCGCGAGGACGCGCCGTCGGTTCGCCCGATCGCGGTCGATCCGGCGGGCCGAAGCTACTGTCGGTGCTCGGGTGGCCGCGCGCTGCCGCCGGATCACCGAGAGGACATCGTCATGGGCCCAGTCATCGCCGTCACGGGAGCGAGCGGTCAGGTGGGCGGCCGGGTCGCCCGGCGGCTCGCCGACGCGGGCAGCGCACTGCGGCTGGTGGGTCGCGATCCGTCTCGGCTGCCTGAGCTGCCCGGTGCCGTGCCTGCGCCCGCGGCGGCGTACGGCGACGGGGAGGCGATGCGGCGGGCGTTCGACGGCGCGGACACGTTGTTCCTGGTCTCCGCGCACGAGAGCGCCGATCGGGTCCGCGACCACATCACGGCCGTGGACGCGGCGGTCGCGGCCGGCGTCGAGCGGATCGTGTACGTGTCCTTCCTCGGCGCGGCGCCGGACGCGACCTTCACGTTCGCGCGCGACCACTGGCACACCGAGCAGCACATCCGGTCCACGAGGCTGCGATACACGTTCCTGCGGGACAGCTTCTACCTGGCCGCGCTCCCGGCCATGGTCGGGGCGGACGGCTTCCTGCGCGGCCCGGCCGGACACGGCCGCGTCTCGGCGGTCGCCCACAACGACATCGCCGACGCCGCGACGGCCGTGTTGCTCGGCCGGGCTCACGACGGCGTCACCTACAACCTGACCGGCCCCGCCGCCCTCACCCTCGCCGAGGCCGCGGCCGAGATCGGCCGCTTCGCCGGCCGCCCGATCACGTACGTCCCCGAAACCCGCGACGAGGCCTACGCGTCCCGCGCCCAGTACAACGCCCCGGCATGGGAACTGGCCGGTTGGGTTAGTTCCTACGAGGCGATCGCCACCGGCGAGATGAGCGCCGTCTCCCAGGCGATCCCCACCCTGACCGGCCACCCCGCCCAAAGCCTCACCACGTACCTGACCACCCACCCGAACTCCTGGCAGCACCTGAAGCCCTGACCATCCGCCCCCGCTCCATGTGCGAATCACCCCGCGAAGGGGTCTCCTGGCCCCATGGAACCCAATCACCCGATCATCGATCTGACCGAGCAGCTGATGCGGGAAACCGATCTGCCGCAGGCCAAGGCCCGCGCCCTGGTCCAACGAATCTGGGACGCCGGCGTCGCCGAAGGCACCCGTCGCATGACGGACGACCTCGCCGCCGCCAACCGGGAAACCGAGGAACTGCGCCGCACCCTCGACAACGAGTGACACCACCGTCGACCCCTCGCGGCGCATAGGGTCTTGGGCACGCTGCGACGTGATCAGGGGGCGCGATGGCACGGGTGGTCTGTGTGCACGGGGTGGGCAGGCAACAGCTCGGTGAGCGGCAGTTGGCGCAGGAGTGGGTGCCGGCGCTGCTCGACGGGCTGACCCGGGCGGAGCAACCACATCCGGATCCCGACGACATCGCGATGGCCTTCTACGGCGACCTGTTCCTGCCGCCCGGGGGCACGCCCTCGGCGGGCGACGAGTGCTACACGGCGACCGACATCGAGGACGGCTTCGAGAGCGAACTGCTGCTCGCGTGGTGGGTCGCCGCCGCGCAGGTCGAGCCGCAGGTGATCGCGCCGAGCGCGACGGGCACGCTGAATCGCACACCCGCGGTGGTGCAGGCGGCGTTGCTCGCGCTGTCGCGTTCGCGGTTCTTCACGGGGCTCGCCGAGCGGGTGCTGATAGCGGACCTCAAGCAGGTACGGCGATACCTGACCGATCCGGCGCTGCGCGCGGCGGCGTGCGAACGGGTGCGAGCGCTGATCGGACCGGACACGTCGGTGGTGGTCGCCCATTCGCTCGGCTCGCTGATCGCGTACGAGGCGCTGTGCGCACTGCCGGGACACCAGGTCCGAGCCCTGATCACGCTCGGATCGCCACTGGGCGTCCGCCACCTCGTCTTCGAACAACTGCGCCCCGCACCCGTCGACGGCACCGGAGCCTGGCCGGGCCCCACCCGGGCAACCCACCCCGCCTGGACCAACCTCGCCGACACCCGCGACGTCATGGCCCTGGTCAAGGACCTACGCCCCTCCTTCGGCCCAGAGGTGAACTGCCACCTCGTCCCCAACGGCTCCCACGCCCACACCCCGAAGCACTACCTGGCCAAACGAGAAGTCGGCGAGGCAATCGCAACAGCCCTGGCATAGCCGACCCGACGAAGCCCAAGCCGAGCCGGCGGCCCGCCCACGGCCCTGGGCGATGAATTCACAAGGCCGACGGCGGTTGTTGGTGGTGCGGATGATCTGTGTGGGTTTTCGGCGCAATACCGTGCGCATGCCCCCCATCAGCCGGCGCCGGAGAACCATCATGTGTCAGCAGCACGACGATTGCGATCAGCCCGTCACACCGCTGTCAGGGCCCGCGCGGCGAGCGTTCCTGCGCTCTGCCGCGCTGGCCGGGGCCGGGGTGACGGCGGCGGGTGTGGTCGGCGCCTCGCCGGCCGCCGCGGATGCCGACGACGCGGCCGTCGACGCGCAGCGCCTGCCGGCGTGGCGGCCGGATCGCGACAGTCGGCGGTTCACGCTGGTCGTGATGCCCGACACGCAGTACATGTTCGACGAGCCGAGCATCACGGCCGCCCCGATCGAGGCGTCCTTTCGGTACATCCTGGAACACGCGCACGACGACAACATCGTCTTCATGTCGCACCTGGGCGACCTCACCCAGAACGGCCGCAAGACCGAGTTCGACGGGATCGGCCGGGCGTTCGAGCTGCTCGACCGCAAGGGCGTCGCGTACAGCGTGCTGGCCGGGAACCACGACATCGAAAACTCGAACACCGACGACCAGCGCGGCCGGTCGGCGTACCTGGACACGTTCGGCCCACAGCGCTTCCGCGGCAAGCGCTCCTTCGGCGGGGCGACCCCGGACGGCTACAACACCTACCACCTGTTCCAGGCGGCGGGCCGGGAGTGGCTCGTGCTCGCGCTGGACTGGCGGCCCTCTCCGGCGGGCATCGCGTGGGCGAAGAAGGTGCTGGCCGACCACCCGCACTCGCCGGTGATCCTGACGACCCACGAACTCGTCTCGGCCGACCGGCCGGGCCAGGAAGCGGAGTTCTCCGAGCACGGCGGACGGCTGTGGAACGAGCTGATCAAGGGCAACGACCAGATCTTCCTCACGCTCAACGGCCACTACTGGCCGGCCGGGCGCACGACGCGGAAGAACGACGCCGGGGGTGACGTGCACCTGCACATCACCAACTACCAGAACCGCTACTTCGGCGGCGCCGCGATGATCCGGCTCTACCACTTCGACCTCGACCGCGACACGATCGACGTCGAGACGCTCTCCCCGTGGATCCTGGGGCGCGCCAACCGCGACCTCAACGAACTCGAGCGTCGGGAGATGGAGTTGACCGGTCCGGACGACTACTTCTCGGTGGGGATCGACTTCGACGAGCGCTTCTCGCGCTTCGCCCCGATACCCGTGCGCGCGGCCCGCCCCGCCCAGCGCATGGTGGTGCCCGGCACGGTCGCCTAC
The DNA here is from genome assembly GCF_045207785.1 of Embleya sp. NBC_00896. Classification (NCBI taxonomy): domain Bacteria; kingdom Bacillati; phylum Actinomycetota; class Actinomycetes; order Kitasatosporales; family Streptomycetaceae; genus Embleya; species Embleya sp. NBC_00896. Next base: position 1,554,351 of record NZ_CP108777.1, on the reverse strand, counting down.
TGGCGCTTCGACGACTCCCGGCCGGACGGTGCGCCGGTGCCCGGCGCGCAGCGCTTCCCGGACCTGTCCGGACGCGGCAACGACCTCACCCTCGTCCCGGCACCGGGTTCCGCTCCCGGCGCGGTCAGCTGGTCCCACCAGTACCACCCCGACCAGCCCGGACACGGCAGCATTCGGCTGACGGGCGGCAAGTCCCCGCTGCGCGGCGGGCACCTCCAGACCGCCGTCGGCGCTCCGCTGAACACCGCGACATTCCGCTCGGGCTACACGGTCGAGGCGTTCTTCAAGCTGCCCGCCGACTGGGACGGGGGCCGGGACGGCTGGTCGGCGCTGCTGAGCCGCTGGGGCATGAGCGGCGAGGCCGGCAAGCCCGAGGGCGACGCGCAGGAGCCGGTCGTCACGCTGAGCCTGTCCGGTGGCCGGGAACTCCAGTGGTGCGTCTACCCGCTCAACAGCGGCGGGTCGGCGACCAGCTGGGGGCACGAGCTACAGCTGGACACCTGGTGGCACGTCGCCGTCGTCAACGACTCCCGGCAGACCACGATGTACGTCGACGGCTGCCCGGTGGTACGCAACCCGACGGCCCGGTCGATCGGCCTCACGACGCTCAACCTTCCGTGGATGCTGGGCGGTTACGCGTACGACGGCAAGCTCGACCAGACGCTCAACGCGTGGGTGGGCGACGTCCGCATCGTCGACCGCGCACTGCGACCCGACGCGTTCATGATCGGCCGCTAGGCCCTGTCGCTCGGTGGATCCTCCTCCCGCCGCGTGGCCGGCGCCATGGCCGGCGTGGTGTCCCGGGTCCGGGTCGGGTCCGGGGCACCACGCCTGGTTCGGTCCGGCCGGCGGGCCTACAGGGACAGCGAACTCGTCATCTGGTTCACGTCGTTCAGGTTGTTGAGACCATCCGGGTAGATGCTCGTCGGCACGCCGGTGACCCCGCCGGTGTTCGGGTTCGGCGACTCCGCGGCGGACGCGGCGCCGGCGACGGTCATGGCGAGGGCGGTGCCGGCCAGTGCGACGGCTGCGATGCGCTTGATCATGCCCCGACCAACGACGGCGCGACGACTTGGTCACCGCGATGGCCCGTGACCCGGGTCGGTTCACCTGTTCGCCGTTCGTAGGCCGCGCCGTATCGGGAACAGGAGCACGGACGAGGAGGAGGGCGCGGATGGCCGCCGAACGCACGTTGGCGGGCGAGTGGACCGACACGATGCTCGATGCCGGCCGACTGCCGATGACGCTCGCGTTCGCGGCGCTGCTCGTGACGTTCCTGGTCACCCGGATGATCACCCGGATGATCCGGGCCGGGCGCGGGCCCTTTCGGAACATGGACACGGGCGGGGTGCACATCCACCACGTCGTGCCCGGCGTCGTGCTCACCCTGGTCGGCGGCTTCCTCGGCATCGGGGCCGGCGAACACCTGGTGCTGCGGTCGATCGCGGGTGTGGTGCTGGGGGTGGGCGCGGGGCTGGTGTTGGACGAGTTCGCGATGATCGTGCACCTGGACGACGTGTACTGGTCGGAGCAGGGCCGGGTGTCGATCGAGGCCACCGTCCTGGCGATCGCGGCGGTCGGCCTCGCGGCGAGCGGGTTCGTACCGTTCGAGGCGTCTCCCGAGGGCGACACCGTCGACGACCGGATCGGGTGGTTGATCGCGCTCCTGGTGGATGTCGCGGTGGCCGCGATCACGTTCGCCAAGGGCAAGTTCCGGATCGGCGTGATCGGCATCTTCATCCCGATCGTCAACGTCGTCGCGGCCATCCGCCTGGCTCGACCGGGCTCCCCCTGGGCGCACCGCTACTACCGCGACAAGCCCGGAAAGCTGCACCGCGCCACGTTGCGGGCAGCCCGCCACGACGCCCGGTGGGACCCCCTGCGCCGCCGCTTCGAGGACGTCATCGGTGGTCGCCTCGCACCTCTGTCCGCCCCGCCCCCGGACCCGCGGCCCCGCTCCCGCCCCCGTCCGAGGGTCACCGGCACCCACCACACCCTCACCCGCGCGCCCGCGGGCCCTCGCTGAGCCTCGCGTCGTCCAAGGAATCCCGACCCGGATCCGCGGCGAACTCCCGGGTGTCGGCCGTGTCCCTTCGGGGGGATGACGGAGGGCGACCGTAGGGTCTTCGGTATGACTGATGCCGCATATGTGCTTGTGCCCGGGGCCGGTGGGGCTGCCTGGTATTGGCACCTGGTCGAGGCCGAACTGCGAATCCGTGGGCGGGATGTGGTCGCGGTCGACCTGCCCGGTGAGGACGAGGGCTACGGGCTCGCGGAGTACGTCGACCTGATCGTCGCGGCGGCGGCCGGGCGGGAGCGGGTCGTGCTGGTCGGGCAGTCGCTCGGGGGGTTCAGCGCCTCGCTCGCGTGTGCGCGGCTGCCGGTGTCGGTGCTCGTGCTGTTGAACGCGATGATCCCCAAGCCCGGCGAGACCGCGGGGCAGTGGTGGGGCAACACCGGGCAGGACGCGGCGATGCGGGAGAACGACGAGCGTGACGGCCGGGCCGTGGACGCCGGCTTCGATCCGCTCGTGTACTTCCTGCACGATGTGCCGCAGGTCGTCGTGGAGGACGGGTGGAGCCATCAACGCGGCCAGTCCGGCACCGTGTTCGACACGCCGTGGTGGCTGCCGGCCTGGCCGGACGTGCCGACCCGGGTGCTGGTGGCACGCGAGGACCGGTTCTTCCCGGTCGCGTTCCAGCGCCGGGTGGCCCAGGAGCGGCTCGGCTTCCTCCCCGACGAGATGCCCGGCGGCCATCTGGTCGCGCTCAGTCGGCCGCGCGAGTTGGCCGACCGCCTGGAGGCGTACCGCGTCGAGGCCGAGGTCCGGGAGGGTCGCTGACACCGCGGCGGCCGGGTCGGTTCAGCCGGTCGGCGGCCGCTGTCGGGCGGCCAGGACGGCGATGTCGTCCTCCGGCTTGTCGATGATCATGCCCGCGATCAGGCGGTCGACGAGCCGCACCAACGGGGTCTCGGCGGTCAGCCCGACGCGCAGCAGCCGCTGGAGCGATTCGCCGATGTCCTCGCCCCGGCGTTCGACCAGGCCGTCGGTGTACATCACCAGCACCCGCTCGGGCTCGCTCGCCTGGCGCACGGAGGTGTATCCGCCGAACCCCGTTCCCAGCGGCGGCCCGACCGGGACCGCCACGAGCTCGGCCGCGTCCCCCGGGCCGACCAAGAGCGGCGGCAGGTGTCCGGCGCTGGCGAAGGTGCTGGTGCCGGCCGCCGGGTCGACCAGGACCAGCAGACACGTGGCCACCCGCTCGATCCCGGCATCGGCGCCGGTCCGGTCCACCGCGGCCAGGATCTCGTGCGGTTCCAGGTTCGCCCGGGCCTGGACCCGCAGCAACGCCCGGAACTGGCTCATCTCCACGGCCGCCTCGACCCCGTGTCCCATCACGTCGCCGACCGCGAGCAGGGTCCGCCCACCGCTCAGCGCCACCGCGTCGTACCAGTCGCCGCCCACCTCGACACTGCTGCCGGCCGGGCGGTACCGCGAGGCCAGTTCGATGTCCGGGTGCGGCACGTCGGGCGTGGCCAACAACGCGTGCTGGAGTGCGAGGGCGATGTCGTGCTCGTGCGCGTAGCGGCGCGCGTTGTCCACGCTGATGGCCCCGCGCCCGGCCAGGTCCCGGGCCAGTACGACGTCCTCCGGCGAGAAGGCCGGCGAGTTCCCGGTCCGGGCGAGGGTCACCATCCCGATCGCGCTTCCCCGGGCGAGCAGCGGCAGCGCCACCGCGGAGTGCAGGCCGACCGCGCGGAACGCGGCGACCCGGTCCGGGTGCGACACCTGTTTGTTCAGATCCCGGTCGGAGAGCCGGTTGAGCACCACCGGACTGCGCTCCTCCAGCGCGCGCGGCACCGCCGACCCCTGCCGGTAGTCGACGTTCTCGCCGGGCCGCCGCAGCACCGACGCCTGGGGTTCCATCCCGGATCGTGCGGCCAGCGCGGCGCGCCACATCCGGATCGTCCCCTCCGGCACGTGCGGGGTCCCGGACGCGCCCTCCACCGCGAAGACGTCCACCGCGGCCACGTCGGCGATCTCGGTCACGAACAGGTCGGCCAGCTCGTCGCAGGTCTCGACCAGGTCCAGCGTGGTGCCGACCCGGACCGCGGCGGTGTCGAGCAGCGCCAGCCTGCGCCGCGCCTCGTCCAACTCCAGCTGGGTCCGCCAGGACGCGGAGACCTCGAGCAGCACCCCCACGAGTCCCACGACCTCGCCGCCGTGCTCCAGGCGGTGGTACGCCCCGTGCCACCAGCGACGACCGGGCGGGCCGGCCCGGGTCTGCCCGCTGGACGTGGTCTCGCGGGGGACGCCGTCGCGCAGTACCGCCCACAGCACGTCCTCCTTGGCCTCCAGATCGGGCAGCACCTCCGCGATCGTGCGGCCCAGGTGATCAGCGGCCGGGACCCCGTTCATCCGGGCCAGGGCCGGGTTGACGTACAGGTAGCGAAGGCTGGGGCTCATCACCCCGACCGCGGCCGGGGTGCCGGCCAGCAGGCCCCGCAGGACCGCGTACGCCCCGCCGTCCCACCCGCCGTCGTCCGTCCCGATCAGGTGCGCCACCGCGCAGGCCAAGGGGTCCACCTCCGGCACCGCCCCCGGGCAGCCCGTGTCCTCGTCCAGCGCCACGCCCTGTCCTCTCCGGTCCGAAGCCCCGTCCGGGGCGTGGGTCGGAGGCCACGCGCCGACTTCCAGTCTGGACAAGCCGGCTCGTGAGCGCGAGCGGTACGCCTCAGATCATCGTCGCGAGGATCTCCTCGACCATCGCCATCGTCGTACCCGGGTGCAGGAACGCGAAGCGCGCGACGGTCTCGCCCTCCCAACCGGTCGGCGTGACGAAGCCGACCTGGCCGGCGAGCAGCCGCTGCGACCACTCCAGGTAGTCGGCGGCGGTCCAGCCGGCGCGCCGGAACAGCACGGCGGACAGCTCCGGGTCGCGGATCAGTTCCAGGTGCGGTGTCGCGCGGATCAGCGCGGCGGTCTCCCGGGCCAGGGTCAGCGCGGTCTCGATGGCCTCGGTGTAGGCGTCGGTGCCGTGTACCGCGAGCGAGAACCACAGCGGCAGGCCGCGGGCGCGCCGGGTGAGGTGGTACGCGTAGTCGGTCGGGTTCCACTCCTCGGGCGCGTCGGTGTGCAGCACGTCGAGGTAGGACGCGTCCTGGGTGTGCACGCCGCGGGCCAGGCCCGGGTTGCGGTACACCAGCGCGGCGCAGTCGAACGGGGCGAACAGCCACTTGTGCGGGTCGACCACGAAGGAGTCGGCGAGTTCGATGCCGTCGTACTTGGCGCGCACGCTCGGCGCGAGCAGGCCGGCGCCGCCGTACGCGCCGTCCACGTGGAACCACAGGTCGCGTTCGCGGGCCACCGCGCCGATGCCGGCCAGGTCGTCGATGATGCCCGCGTTGGTGGTGCCAGCCGTCGCGACCACGCCCACGACGTCCGCGTCGGGGTCGGCGGCGAGCGCGGCCCGCAGCGCCTCCCCGGTGAGTCGGTGGTCGGCGGTCTTCACGACGAGCGCGTCCACGCCGATGATCCGCAGCGTGTTGCCGATCGAGGAGTGCGCCTGGTCGCTGACCGCGATCCGCAGGCGGTCGCGGGCGGTGGCCCCGGTGCGCCGGCGGCCCATGTCGCGGGCGACCACGAGCGCGGACAGGTTGCCCGCCGAGCCGCCGCTGACGAAGCAGCCGCCGGCGCTCTCCGGCAGCCCGGCCAGGTCGGCGATCAGCCGCAGCACCTGGTTCTCGGCCGCGACCGCGCCGGCCGCCTCCAGCCACGAGATGCCCTGTAGCGACGCGCACGAGACGACCATGTCGAACAGCAGCGCGGCCTTGGTCGGCGCGGCCGGGATGAAGGACAGGAAGCGCGGGCTGTCGCAGGAGATCACGGCCGGCGCGAGCTGGTCCGCGTAGATCGACAGCACGTCGCCCGCGTCGTTGCCCCCCGGCCCGATCAGTCCGTCGAGCGCGCGGTCGAGCTTGTCCTTGCGCCCGGGGTGGTCCAGCGGGACGGGGTCGAGCGCCAGCCGGTCGCGCATGTAGTCGAAGACGAGGTCGGCGAGGGCAGGGTCGTACTGGTGCATACGCATGGCGGGGCTCGACGTTCTCTCGGCGTTCTCACGGAGATAAATGAGGGCGCCGGGATGGTCCACACCGGCAATTCAAACCCTACGTACGGGTGTGCGACCGGCCAAGGGGGTGATCTTGCGCGTCTCCGCCGATCTATTGCGTCTCGATGCCCTGCCAACTCGTTCCGTTGCGCCTGACCAGGCGAGAAAGCACGACAGAGCTCTTCGAGCGGACCACGAACGCCTCCGCGTTGATCCGTTCCAGGACCCGCTCGAAGTGCTGCACGTCGGCCGCGAGCAGGTGGATCACCGCGTCCGCGTCGCCGGTTACCGTGCTGGCCGACACCACCTCGGGGAACTTCGCGAGCGCGCGGCCGATCTCGGTCGGCGAGGTCCGGCCGACGCAGTACAGCTCGACGAACGCCTCGGTCGTCCAGCCGAGCGCGGCCGGTTCGACCGACGCGGAGAAGCCGGTGATCACGCCGGTGGCGAGCAGCCGGTCCACCCGGCGCTTGACCGCCGACGCGGACAGCCCGACGCGGGTGCCGATCTCTGCGTAGGTCGCGCGCGCGTCGTCGATGAGCGCGGCGATGATCCGGCTGTCGAGCTGGTCCAACGCCATCGGTCGGGTCTCCTGGGGTACGGATCGGATACGGGGCGGGTACTTGGCGGGTGCGGGGCGAGTACGGGTCGGGCGTGGCGGGTCGGCTGGGCGGCCCCGACGCCGGGTCGGGGCACAGTGACGGTAGCCCACAGTGCGGCCGATACCCGATTTGTGCGCGTCCGCGCCGGGGCCGGAGGAGCTGCCGGCGAATGCTGCGCCGGTCGGTGCCGCGTGTTGTCCCGGAGTTCACTTCGCGGACGCTCCCGTGGGCGTTAATCGAGGCCGGACCCGGGGGCCCGCCGTCGCGTCGCGCGTACACCCGCCGGGACGGGGGTGCGGTGAGGATGAACGACACGAGAAACGACCCGGCACGGATCGAGTCGGTCGAGCCGATGGGGCCGGTGGGGCCGGGCGGGCCGGTCGCGGCGGCCGGGCCGGTCGCGGCCGACACGCTGCCGCCGCTGCCCGCCGGATACACGAAGGCGCGCGTGCTCCGGGACGAGCCGTGGGGTACGACGGTGCGCTGTCGGGACGGGGACGACGCCGAGGTCGTGCTGACCGTCCTGCGGGTGCGCCCGGTGGACCCGCGGAGCCGGCTCACGCTGCACACCGAGTTGCTCGCCGCCGCGACCGCCGCGCGGCACGCGTGCGCGGCCGAGGTGGTCGACGTCGGGTTCACCGCCGACGACGCGCCCTACCTCGCCCGCCGGCACCATCCGGGCGAGGTGCCGCGGGTCGCGGGCCTCGCGGGCGGGCTCCCGGTCGAGGACGTGCTGGTGGTGGGGGTACGGCTCGCGCTCGCGCTGACCGCCGCGCATCGGCGCGGGGTGCTGCACCTGGGCGTGCACCCGGACTCGCTGGTGGCGGGCCCCGACGGCGAGGTGCTGCTCGCCGACCTCGGCCTGGTGCACGCGCTGCGCCGGGCCGCGCCGGAGGCGGCGCCCGCCGCGGATCTGCGGTACGCGCCGCGCGAGTCGGCCGGGTGGGAGACGCCGGGGCCGGCGTGCGACGTGTACGGGCTGGCCGCGACGTTGTACGCGCTGCTCACGGGCGCGCCCCCGCACGCCGCCGCCGCCGAACGGGGTGCGGCGGCGCTGTACCTCGCGATGCTCGCCGGCGAGGTGCCGGCGCTCCGGCGCCCGGACGTGCCGCCGGCCCTGGTCGCGGTGCTGCTGCGCGGGCTCGCCGCGCACCCGGAGGATCGCCCGTCGATGGCCGAGTTGCAGGGCGTCCTGCGCGCGCTGGTACCGGCCGGCGCGCGCTCGCGGCTGCCCGAGCCGGATCCCGAGCCGGACCCGGTCGGCCCGCTCGGGCCCGAGCCGGCGGAGGTCCCGTACGCCGACGACGAGGACGACGACGCCGGCGCGGACCGGGCCCGGCGGCGGCGCCGGTGGATGCTGGCGATCGCCGCGTCGGCGACCGTGTTGTTCGTCGGCGGCGCGTTCGCGTTGACGCAGGTGCGCGGCAAGGACGACAAGCCCGCCGCGAAGCCGGGGCCCACCGCGCCGGCGCCGGTCAACTCGGCCCCCGCGCGGTTGTTGTCCGCGTCCGCGGCGCAGTCGTTCGTGGTCGGCGACGTCGGCACGGCGGCGTTCGGGGACAGTGTGCAGGTCGCGTGGCAGCCGCCGCGGGACGCGACCCGGATCGTCGGCTATCTGGTGCTCGCGGTGGACGCCTCGGGCGCCCAACTCGACCGCCGGCAGACCCCCGCCGGCACCGCCAACGTCGTGTTCGCCACCGCGAGGGTGGGCACCGACGCGTGCTTCACGGTCGCGTCCCTGGTCCGCACCGACGACGGCTCGCTCGGCCTCGCACCGGCACCCGCGGTCTGCCTGGCGGGGAGGGCGAGCGCGTCGGCGACGCCGCGCGGCACGTCCCGGAGTTGACGTACCCGGCACGCGTCGTCGAACCCCGCGGGTCCGCGGCCTCGGGTGCCATGCCTCGCCGTACCGCCGCGAAAGCCGCATGGAACCACCATGCGGCTGCTTCGTCGGCGCGCCGAGGCAGGGCACCGGAGGCCGCGGCCGGTCCGGCGGGAGTTCGAAGGCCGCGCCGGCGCGGGCCCGGCGGGAGTGTGCTCCGCCGGGCCCGCGTCGTCAGTACTGGCTGGGCGTGTTCACCCACTGGTCGTAGGTGGCCTCCATGCCGGGGACGGCCTTGGCCACCCGCTTGGTGCCGATCTCGATCGCGCGTTCCAGTTGCCACTCGGGCTTGGGTCGGACGTGCGCGAGGTCGAAGCGCGTGCCGTCGGGCAGGCCGTGCGGTCGGCCGTTGAGCGGCGCCGACCCCCAGGTCCGGAACGGCTGTTGGTGCAGCCGCTCGGTGGTGTGCTGCATGCCGCCGCCGGCGAATCCGGTGCCGGCGCTGACCGCGACGTCGGTCCACTTGACGTTCTTGTGCTCGATCTCCTGGAGGTAGGCGAGTTCGGCGGCCTTGCCACCGGCGCTGGAGACCATGCTGTTGATCCCGGTGCCGATGAACGAGCGTCGGGTGCTGAGCGTGTCCGCCACCCGGTTGGTGACCCGGTGCCCGCCGTCGTAGCGCGGCCGGCCGTCGGCGTCGCGGCCGTTGGCCAGGTGGTTCCGCTCCTCGGCGCGGGCGTCGTGTCGGGCCTCGCGGACCTGTTCGCTCGGGCTGTCCGCCCGGTCCTGGGCCCTGGCCGCGGCCCGGTCGGCGTCGTCGGCCTCCTTGCGCGCGGTGGCGGCGTTGTCCCGGCCGGTCTGCGCGTCGTCCCGGGCCCGGTCGGCCTGGCGCCCGCTGTTGTCGGCCTCCCGCTTGGCGTCATCCGCCTTGCGGGTCTCGTCGGCGGCTTCCCGCTTGGCCGTATCCGCCTTGTCCTGCTCGGACTTGGCAGCGGTCTTGGCGTCGTCGGCGGCCGTACGGGAGTCGTCGGCGTGCCGGGTCGACGCGTCTCGGTCGGCCTGCGACTTCGCGGCCGCGTCGTCGGACCGTTGCGCGTGCTCGCGCGAGGTCTGCGCGTCGTCGCTCGCGGTCCTGGACTGGGTGCGCAGGTCGTCGGCCCTGGTCTGCTCGGTGCTCGCGTGCCGGTCCTGCTCCTGCGCGTGCCGGCTCGATTCGGCGGCCTTGGCGCGGTGTTCGGCGGCGTTGTCGGGGTCCGTGCGGGCCCGCTCCTCGTGCCTGGCCGCGTCGCGGGCGTGGTTGTCCGCCTCGGTGCGGTGGCCGGCCGCCGCGCGATCGTGGTCGTCGGCCCGCGACTTGAGGTCGTCGGCCCGCCGGTCGTGGGTGTCGGCGTCGTTGCGGTGTCCGGTCGCCGCGTCCTGGTGCTCTTTCGCGTCGGTGCCGTGCCGCGCCGCGTCCTTGTCGTGCCCGGCCGCGTCGCTGCGGTGTCCGGTCTCCGCGTCGCGGTGCTCGCCGGCCCTGGTGCCGTGGTCGTCGGCGGCCTGCTGCCGCCGCTCGGCCTCCTCGCCGTGCCTGCGCGCGGTCTCCTGGTGGCCGTCGGCCTTCGCCTGGTGTCCCTCGGCGGTCCTGGTGTGCGTCTCCGCGTCCCGGGTGTGTGCGTCGGCGGCGGTGCGCGAGGTGTCGGCGGCGGCGCGCTGCCGGGTGGCCTCGGCCTCGTTGTCGGCGCGCCGCGTGCGGATGTCGTCGGCGGCGGTCCGATGCCCGTCGGCCCGGGCGGCGTCGCGCTCGCCCGCGCGGGTCGATCGGGGCGTGGTGCGCGGCGGTGCGGCGCCGACGTCGCGACCGCGCCAGGTGCCGGTCTTGAGGCGGTTGGTCAGCGCCTCGCCGAAGCCCTTGCCGCCGACGCTGATCAGCCCGCCCACGGTCGCGTTGATCGCGTTCTTGATGCTGAACAGATCGACCGGCTTCCCGTTGAGCTTGTCGGCCGCGAGCGTGGTGGCGTACTTGCTGCCGAAGTTGGACGCGAACTGCAGGCTGTACTTGGCCTTCCAGCCCTTCTCGCCCTTGTACGCGGCCTTGAGCGCGGTGCCGAACCGGCCGCCGAAGTTGATCCCGCGCATCCCGGCGGCCATCCGCTCCAGGCCGCGGGCGGCCTTGGCGAGTCCGACCGCGCGGGTGGCGACCTTGATGCCGTCGATGGCCGCGGTGATCCCCTTCATGCCGGGCAGCACGTCGAGCACCGCCATGAACAGATCGCCCCACCCGGCTCGGCCTCTGGTCATCTCGACGATCGTGTTCAGCAGGATCACCGCGCCGATCGCGAGCACGATCCACACCAGCGGGCCGCCGAGGATCAGCGCGAGGATGCCGAGGACGGCGGTGGCGATCTGTAGCCACGGCACGACCTTGTCGTGGAACCAGTCGTTGAGCTTGGCCCACCAACTGAGGTTGCGGATGCCCTGATGCGAGGCGTCGTGCAGTTGTTTCGACGCCGTCTTGGCGGCGGTGTCGCGGATGCCCTCGGCCTGGGTCAGGAGTGTTTGGGCGGCCTTGAACTGGTTGTCGGCCTGGTTGAGCGCCGTCTGCGCGGTGCTCTGGCGGGTGTCGGCGCTCTGCACCGCGTCGGTGGCGGCCTTCATGTCCTGGGGCGGGACCGTCGTGCCGGCGGCGGCCTGCTGTTGCAGGGTCTGCACGTGGGACTTGGCGGTGGTGACGGCGGCGCCCGCGTTCTTGACTTCGGTGCGGTGTGTCGCCTGCGCGGACTTGGCGGTGCCGCCGTTGGTGAGCGCGGTGCCGGCCTGCTGCTGGGCCTTGTCCAGTTCGGCGGCGTAGGCGGTGAGCGCGGCGGCGGCGGTGTGGTGCGATTCGGCGATCTTGCGGAGGTCCTCCGGCACCTTGTCGAAGCGCTGGGCGTAGACCTCGACGCTGTCGCCCTTCCAGGTCTTCGAGATGATCCCGTCGCGCAGCGAGGCCACTTGGCGCTCGGCGGTCTCGGCGCGGTCGGCGAGCAGCTTGAAGTGCGCGGCGAGCGCGGTTACGGCGGCCACATCGCCAGGGACGGGATCGGTGGTGCGGTCGATGCCGCTCCAGTCGATGGGACGCCCCATGTTCTTTCCCCCATACGGTGTGTACGTCTGCGCTTGCGCTTGCGCTTCCGCTTGCGCTTGCCGGGTTGGTCGACCTGCGGTCGGCTGTCCTCAAACGCCGGACGGGCTGGATCCGCTTGGCCTTTGGGCGGCGGCGCCGAGACGCCGACTGGCTGGGCTTGGCGACCTGCGGTCGGCTGTCCTCAAACGCCGGACGGGCTGGATCCGCTTGGCCTTTGGGCGGCGGCGCCGAGACGCCGACTGGCTGGGCTTGGCGACCTGCGGTCGGCTGTCCTCAAACGCCGGACGGGCTGGAATTGCTTGGCCTTTGGGTGGCGGCGCCGAGACGCCGACTGGCTGGGCTTGGCGACCTGCGGTCGGCTGTCCTCAAACGCCGGACGGGCTGGAATTGCTTGGCCTTTGGATGGCAGCGCTGAAGTGCTGGGCTTGGCCTCAAGCGCCGGACGGGCTGGATTGGCCTGGTCTTCGGTCAGCGGCGGCGAGCGGCCGACTCGCTGGGGTTGGCCGGCCCGTCCGGCGTTTGGGGAGTCAGCCGTGGAGGCCTGCGCCCAGGGACTGGTCGGCCTGTTCGAAGGTTTGGGCGGCCTTGTTCAGGTAGTCCGACATGCCCTTGAGGCCCTCGAGGGTCTGGGTGACGCCGTGGTTGAACTCGGTGTACGAGGTCTCGAACTGCTTGCTGGAGCGGTCGGTCACGTAGCCCTCGGCGACCAGGCTCTGGATCAGGCTCTGGAGGCCGGTGAGCTTTTCGAGGATCTCCTGCTGGCCGCCCACGAGTCGGGTGCCGGCCGAGCGCATCTGCTCGTAGGTGACATTGACGTTCGCCATCGGGTGGTTCCTCTCCCCGTACGGGCCCCGGGGTGGTCCCCGAGGCATGGGTGTCGCGGTGTGCTGCGGATGGATGTCAGGCGCGGGTGCCCACGCCGTCGAAGCGGAACGTGGACGTGATGGCGTCGAAGAGTTCGAGCATGGGGTCGGCCAATTCGACGGTCGGGCTGCTGCCGCTGATCACCGCGACCCGGTCGGTGATCCCCGGGATCGGGACGAACGTCTGCATCGAGACCAGTCGCACGGACCGGCCGGACGACGCTGCCAGGGCCGTGACGCCCTCGCTGCGCGCGACGGTGCCGACGTCGGTGATCTCCACTGTGCGCACCGACTGCCAGGTGTCCTGGGGGTGTTCCTGCCGTTTGGGTTTGAGTTGCGCGGCGATCGCGCGCGGATCCCCGTCGGACAGCTCCCCGTCGGGCCCGCGCAGCGACGCGGCGGCCATCGTCATCGTCGCGCTGACCTGGATGCCCTCGATCTCCTCGGCCAGGCAGCCGCAGTAGATCGCGCCCGCGTCCCACGCCTGGCCGGCCATCGTCCGCAGCGCGCGCACCAGGTCGCCCCGGCGCTCGGCGAGCTCCGGGAGCTCGCGCACCCGGGCGGCGACGGCCCGGCGGATGTTGTCGTCGCGGGTCGCGGGATGCAGATCGAACTCGTACCAGGATGCCGGGACACTCAGCGACATACCCGGCGCGATTTCGGGCCTTGGGCGCGGTCGAGGTACCCCGTGAATACCTCGTCCGGATTTTGCCCGGGTAGTCACCATGTCCCCCCTAGGTCGGCTCATCGTAATATTCGGCGACCTCGGCGAAGAAAAGGAATCCGTCAGGTGAACAATCGTCAAACACTCTTCTGTTTGCTCTTGTCGATGGCGTCCCGGAGTTTTTGGTCGGTGTCCTGGAGGCCGGTGACTATCCGTTCGGCCATCTGCACGAGGGCGTCCAGGGTCTGGTCCATGCGATGCCGGCCGTCCTTCCAGTTGTCCTCGAAGTACTCTAGTGCAGACCGGAGTTCGCCGGATCCGACGTCGGCGACCGACTGGTCGACCCGCTTCGGCGCGTCCAGCAGACCCTGCCGCACGGCCGCGAGTCGGCGGCCGAATATCTCGAGTTCCGGCAGATCGACAATCAGTTGGTTTGCCATGATCGGCATCCTTTCGGTTATCGGTCGGGACAAAGTCGCACTTCGACGATAGGAGACGATCGGGGCAGACGTCGACCGTTCTTTCTCGCTACGGTGTGGGTGTCCCGCGATATTGCATTCGGATAAATCGGGCGGGCGTAGGGAAAGAGGACGGTCGGTTCGTGGAAATTCGACTCACCGTGGCTGCGACGGATCCGGACGTTCCCGATGCCTCCGGAACGGTCCGCGCCGACCTGCTCGTCGACGTCGACGGCACGTCCTCGATCGCCGATCTCGGGCGCGAACTCGACCGTGTGCTCGGCCGGGGCGAGGGGGCGCCGGCGGACCTGTACATCGCCGGCCACCGGGTCGCGGCGGACCTCGCGGTGGAGTCCTCCCCCGTACGCGACGGCGTCGTCGTCGGTCTGGGTTCGCCGGCCGGCTGCGCGCCGGCGCGGGCGCAGGGCACGGCCGAGATCCATGTGACCGGCGGCCCCGACGCGGGCGGGGTGCACCGCCTCGGGCCCGGGGTCGCGATGCTCGGCTCGGGAGCCGACGCGTGGGTCCGGGTCGCGGACCCGGCCGTGCCGGACGCGGCGGCCGAGGTGGACGTCGCGCTCGACGGCGCGGTCACCGTGCGCGCGGCCGAGCCGGGTGCGGGCGGTGCGGGCAGTGGGGCCGATGGCGAGGGTGCGGACGGCACGGGCGGCGCGGGCGGCACGCTGGACGGCGAGGCGCTCGACCGGGAGTGGCGGCCGTGGCCGCCGGCCGCGGTGCTGGCCTGCGGCCACAGCACGTTCGAGCGAGTCGTGCCCGGCTTCGCCGACACCGCCCTGCGCCCGACGGCGGGAGGCGGCGGGCTGGACTTCAACCGCCCGCCGCGGCTGCGACCGCCGCCGCGCAAGCGCCGTTTCCAGATCCCCACCCGGCCCGAGCAGGGGGATCCGCAGCCGCTGCCCTGGATGATGGCGCTCACGCCGATCGTCGGCGCGGTGGCGATGACGTACATGACGCACAACACCCGGATGCTCTACCTGGCCGCGCTCAGCCCGCTGGCGATGATCGCGATGTACGTCACCAACCGTCGGCACGGCCGCAATTCGTTCCGCCGCCGACTGGCCGCGTACAAGCTCCGCAAGGAGTCGATCGAGGCGCAGGCCACGTACGCGATGCGGGTCGAGACGCTGCACCGGCGGCGGATGGCGCCCGACCCGGCCGCGCTCGGCCTGATCGCGACCGGGCCGCGGCAGCGGCTGTGGGAGCGCCGGCGCGCGGACGAGGACCACCTGTCGCTGCGGGTCGGTACGGGCGCGCTGCCCACCGACGTCGAGTTGATCGATCCCCGCCGCGAGGAACACCGGCGCGAGGAACGCACGTTGCTGGCCGATGTGCCGGTGTGCGTACCGCTGGCCGAGTGCGGGGTGCTCGGCGTCGCCGGGCGCGGTCGCGGCACCCGCGCGCTCGGGCGGTGGCTGGTCGCGCAGGCCGCGACGCTGCACCCCCCGGGAGACGTGACGATCTGCGTCCTGACCGACCAATCCGGCGCCGCCGACTGGGATTGGGTGCGCTGGCTGCCGCACGCCGCGCCGCCCGAGCCCGGTCAGGCGGTCGCCTTCGTCGGCGCGGACGCGGACGCGATCGGCCGCCGGATCGCCGAGCTGCTCGCCCTCATGACGGCCCGTCAGGACGCCGAGCGGAACACCGTGTCGAGCGACGCGGAGCCGGCCGGCCCGGCCGTCGTGGTCGTCTTCGACGGCTCGCGGCGCCTGCGCGCGCTGCCCGGGGTCACCCAACTCCTGCGCTCGGGCCCGGCCGTGGGCGTGTACGCGGTGTGCCTGGACACCGACCGCAGGACCCTTCCCCAGGAGTGCGGCGCGGTCGTCGAGGAGGACGCGCGGGGCCTGCTCCGGGTATCGCGCACCGGCGCCGAGCCGGTCGAGGACGTGCGCCCGGACGGGGTTCGCCCCGACTGGTGCGAGGACCTCGCCCGCGCGCTGGCGCCGCTGCGGGACACCCGCGAGGAGGACGACGCGATGGTCCCCGACAGCAGCCGACTGCTCGACGTGCTCGACCTCGAACCGCCCACCGCCGACGTGATCGCGGCCCGGTGGGCGCTCGGCGGGCGCTCGACGCAGGTCGTGCTCGGCGAGGCGTTCGACGGCGCGTTCGCGGTCGACCTGGTCCGGGACGGCCCGCACGGCCTGGTCGCGGGCACCACCGGGTCGGGCAAGTCGGAGCTGTTGCAGACCATCGTGGCCTCGCTCGCGGTGGCCAACCGCCCCGACGCGATGACCTTCGCCCTGGTCGACTTCAAGGGCGGCGCCGCGTTCAAGGACTGCGTGCACCTGCCGCACACCGTCGGCATGGTCACCGACCTCGAGGCCAGGCTGGTGGAACGGGCGTTGGACTCGCTCGCGGCCGAACTCAAGCGCCGCGAACACATCCTGGCCGACGCGGGCACCAAGGACCTGGAGGACTACGTCGTGGCGATGCGGAGCGACCCCTCGCTCGCGCCGCTGCCCCGGCTGTTGATCGTGATCGACGAGTTCGCCGAGATGGCGAGCCAGATGGGCGAGGCGGTCACCACGCTGGTCAACATCGCCCGGCGCGGGCGCTCGCTCGGCATCCACATGCTGCTCGCCACCCAGCGCCCCAGCGGCGCGGTCTCGCCCGAGATCCGGGCGAACACCAACCTGCGGATCGCGCTGCGGGTCACCGACTCCGCGGAGAGCGCCGACGTGATCGACGCCCCCGACGCGGGGCGGATCTCCAAGTCCACGCCGGGCCGGGCGTACGTACGCCTGGGCGCGGCCTCGCTGTTGCCCTTCCAGTCCGCGCGGGTGGGCGGCCGGCGCAATCCGACCGAGAGCACCGGCGCCCAGGCGGTGGGCGCGATCCCGGCGCCGCACGCGGTCCGGATCGGCTGGGCCGACCTGGGCCGACCCGCGCCGCGCGCCGCGAGCACCACGCGCGAGAGCGACGACCTGGTCACCGACCTGGGCGTGCTCGTGGACGCGATCCGCGCGGCCAACGACCACCTGGGCATCCCCGCGCAGCACAGCCCGTGGGCGCCGGCCCTCGCCGACTCGCTCACCCTGGCCGAACTGGAGGCCGAGGCGGGCGAGTCGCCCAGGATCGAGCAGCTGTGCCCCGCCCCCTACGCGATCGAGGACCTCCCGCACGAACAGCGCCGACGGATCCGCTCGATCGACCTGGCGACCTTCGGGCACCTGCTGGCCGCCGGGGCGCCACGCACCGGCCGCTCGCAACTGCTGCGCACGATCGCCGGGTCGCTGGCCCGGCACAACTCGGCCGCGGACGTGCACCTGTACGGCCTCGACTGCGGCAACGGCGCACTGCTCGCGTTGACCGAACTCCCGCACTGCGGCGCGGTGGTGCGCTCGACCGACACCGAGCGGGCGATCCGACTGGTGGGGAAGTTCACCGACGAGATCCGGCGCCGGATGGCGTTGCTCGGCGAGCACGGGCACACCGACATCGGCGAGCAGCGCGCCGCCGTGCCCGCGGACGAGCGGCTGCCGCACCTGGTGCTGTTCCTGGACCGTTGGGAGGGCTTCACCGCCACCCTCGGCGCGGTCAACAACGGCGAGATCGCGGACACGGTGCTACAGATGATCCGCGAGGGCGCCAGTGTCGGCGTGCACCTGATCGTCTCCGGCGACCGCACCCTGCTCACCGGCCGGATCTCGTCGCTGACCGAGAACCGGCTCACGTTCCGGCTGGCGGACCGCGCGGACTACTCGCTGATCGGCCTCAGCCCGCGCAAGGCCCCGGAGACGATGCCGCCGGGACGGGCGTACGGGCCGGGCGTGGTGGAGACTCAGGTCGCGCTGCTCGGTCCGGACCCCACGGGGCAGGGCCAGGCGGGCGAGCTGCGCGAGATCGGCCGGGTGGCCGCCGAACGCGACGCGGACGTGCCGCGGGCGCGGCGGGCCTTCCGGGTCGACGTGCTGCCGACGGCGATCGACTTCGCGACGGCCTGGGAGCTGCGCGAGCCGGGGCGCGGGCCGCTGTGGGCGATGGTGGGCGTCGGCGGCGATCAGCTCGCCGCGCTCGGCCCCGACCTGGCGAGCGGTACGCCGGCGTTCGTCGTCGCGGGTCCGGCCCGGTCCGGGCGCAGCACCGCGCTGCTCGCGCTGGCCCGCTCGTACCTGGACGCGGGCACCGAGCTGGTGATCCTCGCGCCGCGCGAGTCGCCGCTGCGCGACTTGGCGGGCACGCCGGGCGTGGTCGAGGTGTTCGCGTCGGCGCAGGTCGGGGCGGAGGACTTCCGCACCGTGCTGGACAAGCTGACCGGCCCCGGCGTGGTGATCGCCGACGACGCCGAGCTGCTGCGCGAGTGCGACGCGGCGGCCGATCTGCTGCTGCTGGTGCGCCGGTCGCTGCGGCCCGACCTGGGCCTGGTGGTGGGCGGCGACGCGGACGGCGTGTGCGCGGGCTTTTCGGGCTGGCAGGTCGAGGCGAAGAAGGCCAAGCGGGGGCTGCTGCTGTCGCCGCAGAACCTGGTCGACGGCGAGTTGTTCGGCGCCCGGCTGCCGCGGGCGCTGGTGGGGCAGCCGGTGCAGGCGGGGCGGGGCGTACTGCATTTGGGGGGCGGAGATCTGACGGCGGTTCAGGTACCGGTGTCGGTGCCGTAGTGGGGCGCGCGCGGCGGAAGACGGCCGGGAACAGCGAAGGAGACGACATGACCATCAAGGTCGCGGTGATCTACCACGACACCGCCGAGTGCGTGCGCGCGTTGGCCGACGCGGTGACGGCGGTGGCCTGGAACACCGGCGCCGACGTCCGGCTCCGCCGGCTTCCGGGCGTGGCGCCGGCCCCCGCGCCGGGCGAGCCGCCGGGAGACCGGAAGGCCGATCCGCTCGCGTCGGCGGGGGATCTCGCCTGGGCCGACGTGGTGCTGCTCGGCGCGCCGGCCCGGGACGGCGACGTGGTCGGGCTGCTCCGCCGGCTGTCCGGGTCCGCTCCGCGGGAACCGCGCCAGGGGTGGGAGCGGGAGCCCGACCGGCAGGTCCTGGGCGTCTTCGTCACCATGCCCGAACCGGGCAGCGCGCACGGTGGGTTGCTGCGCAGCTTCGCGATCGTGTACCCGCGCCCGGCCGAGGGGCTCGGGAGCGGGCCGCAGCGTTCCGTGGCCACTCTCGCGGCCGCGCTGCCGGGCGGCACCGGTGATCCCACGCTGCTGTCGCTCGACCTCGCGCGGCAGCAGACCAGGCGCTGCGTCGAGATCGCGGCGGAGCTGCGCGCCGAAGGGGCCGTGGCCGCGTGAGCCGGGGCGGGCGCGGTACGGGGGTCCGCGCCCGCCCTGCGGCGCGGCCGGCAACCACCGATCAACCCCGTCGGCGCTCCTCGCGCACCCGCAGGATCTCCGCGGTCGCCTCGTCGGCGGGCAGGAACGCCTCCAGGTGCAGTTCCGCGAGCGTGATGTCGGTGGCCGTCGCGAACGAGGTCAGCGTCGTGAGCAGCCGCAACTCGCCGTCGCGGCTGTCGAGTCGGAGCGGCACCGCGAACCCGAGGTAGTCGGGTCCCGGCACCGAATCCGGTACGTAGCCCGCGAGTTCGGCGATGAACGCGTCCAGTCGCGGATCGGGGCTGCGCAGTGCCTGGGCCCGCATGTTCGCCAGCACGTGGCGGCCCCAGTCGCCGAGGTTGTGCACCCGGCGTCCCATCCCGCGCGGGTGCAGCATCAGCCGGAGCATGTTGACCGGGCCTTCGAGCAGGTCCGGATCGGCTCCCTCGGTCAGCACCGACACGGCGTCGTTGGCGGCGACCACCCTGCCGTACGGTCGCAGCACGAGTGCCGGAATCGGCATGTGGCCGTCGAGGATTCCGGTGAGCGCGTCGCGGACCGGGCGCAGCAGGGCCTCGTCCAGGCCCGATTCGGTGAACAGCGGCGTGTAGCCGGCGGTGTGCAGGAGCGCGTTGCGTTCGCGCAACGACAGCCCGAGGGACTCTGCGAGCCGAACCACCATCGACCGCCCCGGGCGCGATCTGCCGCGCTCGATGTAGCTGACGTGGCGCTGCGTCGTGCCGGCCCGGTCGGCGAGTTCGAGCTGGCTCACCCGGCGGGCGGTGCGCCATCGGCGCAGTTCATCGGCGAATACGGTCGATTCGATCATCGTGGTCACGGGGCAGTTCTAACCGGCGGCGCGCCCCCGCGCCATACCTCGTGAGGTATTGCCGGGTGTCCGGAGGTCGCCGCATGATCATGCCCTGACTTCGAGCAGAGGGAATGAATTCATGTCGAACTCCCAGGTTTCCGTCGATTACCCCGTATTCGAGGCGTCCACCACCGCCGACGCGAGCGTGACCGCCGACGTGATGCGCCGCTTCAACACCGCGTTCATCGAGCACGATCCGAGCGGGCTCGCCGACCTGGTGGGCGAGGACTGCGTGATGGATTCCGTGCAGCCCGCCCCGAACGGCACCCGCTACGTGGGGCGCGCGGCCTGCGTCGAGTTCTGGGAGGCGCTGGCGCTGGACCGGAACACGCAGTTCACGCCGGAGGAGGTGATGGTCGCCGGCGATCGCGCGGTGATCCGGTGGCGGGTCCGCTTCGGCGGCGACGACGTCAACGCGGTCTTCGGCGACATGGACGCGAATTCCGTGAGCGGGGTCAACCTGATGCTGGTGCGCGACGGCCGGATCGTCGAGGCCTTCGGCTACACGAAGACCCCGTAACCCGCCGCCCCCGCCGCACCTCCTTCCCCACCCCCATCCCCACCTCCATCCTCACCTCCATCCCCCTCATCCCCCCATCCCTGAACCGAGGAAGACGATGAAGAGCTACCACCTCACCCCGGGAACGGGTCTCGCGGGCCTGACGATTCGCGAGCACAAGGACCCCGAGCCGGGTCCGGGACAGGTGCTCGTCCGGATGCGGGCGAGCGCGCTGAGCTATCGCGAACTGCTGGTCCTCACGGGCGACTACCCGCTGCCCATCCGCCCGGACGTCATACCGGGCTGCGCCGGGGCCGGCGAGGTGGTCGCGGTCGGCGCCGGGGTCGACCGGGTGGCCCCGGGCGACCGGGTCGCCGCGAGCGTGTTCCCGCACTGGATCGACGGGCCGTTCGCGTGGGAGTACGCGGCCCAGTTGGGCAGTTCGCTCGACGGAACGCTGACCGAGCTGGGCCTGTTCGGCGAACAGGGGCTCGTCCCGATCCCCGACCACCTCTCGTACGAGGAGGCCGCCACGCTCCCGCTGACCGCGCTCACCGCGTGGAACGCGCTGACCGGCGGCCGCCCGTTGCGCGCCGGCGAGACCGTGCTGACGCTGGGCACGGGTGACGTGTCCCTGTTCGCGGTGCGTTTCGCCAAGCTCTCCGGCGCCCGCGTGCTGGCCACCACGTCTTCCGCCGACCGGGCCCGGCGGCTGCGCGAACTCGGCGCCGACGAGGTGATCGACTACGCCGAGACCCCGGCCTGGCACGAGGCCGTTCGCGCGCACACCGGTGGCCGCGGCGTGGACCACGTCGTGCACGTCGCCGGCTCGCTCGATCAATCCGTGCGGGCCACCGCGATCGAGGGCGAGGTCGCCTTCGTCGGCAACTGGCTCGGCCGCGAGACCGCGACCCCCCTGTCGGAGGCGACCCTGTTCGCCTCGGCCGCCCGCATCCGTCCCATCGCGGTGGGCAGCCGGGCCCAGTTCGCCGCAATGAACGCCGCCGTGGCGGCGCACGACGTCCACCCGTCCATCGACCGTGTGTTCCCGTTCGCGGAGGCCCATGCGGCCTTCCGCTACCGCGAGACCGCCGGCCCCTTCGGCAGCGTGATCATCGCCCACCCCTGACCGCCGACGGGACGTGACCTCGCGGCCCTGACGTCCGCCGACATCAGGGCCGCGAAGTCGTGCGACGCGCAAGTCCCGGTCAGTCCGCGGCCGGCAGCAGGCCGGTCAGCGCGTCGGCGTGCTCCGCGCCGCTGTCGGCGACCACCTCACGGATGGTCTGCGCGGTCCGGATCGGCGCGAACGTCACCTTGCCGGTCGGGTCGGTGCGGTAGCCGTGGATCGGCGGGCGCGGCAGCGAGTTGTACGAGAAGTGGGTGGAGAGGGAGTACGCACCCGTGTCGTACAGGGCGACGATGTCCCCGGGCACCAGGACGGGGAGTTCGCGGTTCACGGCGGTCAGGTCACCGGCGTAGCACAGCGGGCCCGCCAGGTCGTGGGGCTCGGTCGGGCCGTCCTTGGGCCGGCCCTTGGCGTCGAAGGTGCCCACCCGCAGCGGCCACGCGTCGGGCATCGACATCGCGCGATTGAGGATCTGGGCGCCCGCGTGGGTGACGGCGATCCGTCGACCGCCGGTGGTCTTGGTGTACTCGACCACGGAGGCCACGGTGCCGCTCTTGGCGAACAGCGCCCGGCCGAACTCGGTGACCAGCGCGTAGCGGCCGTCGAACAGGCCGGGTACGGCCGTACGCAACTCGGCGACGTAGTCCGCGAACGTCGGCCCGTCCTCGTCGTCGACGAAGCTCACCGGCAGGCCACCGCCGATGTCGAGGCTGGTGACCTGCCGGCGCCCGAGCACCATGTTGACGTGCTCGGCCAGTTCGTACGCCGCGGCGATGCCCGCGGCGATCAGCGGCAGCGGGCAGCCGAGCGAACCCACGTGCGCGTGCACCCGATCGAGCCACGGAGAACGCGCGAACGCCTCGACGAGGGCCTCGGTCGCGCCCTCGTCCCGTAGCGCCACGCCGAACTTCGAGGTCGCGGTGGCCGTGCTCGTCGCGTCCACCGACCCGCCGCCCACCTGCGGGTTCACCCGGATCCCGATCGGGCCCACGGCCGGCCTCCCGGCCAACAGCGCCTCGACGCGGGCGAGTTCCTCGAAGTTGTCCACGTTGACGGCGATGCCGTACGCGAGCGCGAACCCCAGCTCCTCGACGGTCTTGGCCGGACTGTCGAACACGAGCCGTTCCGGGCTGAACCCGGCCGTGAGCGCCAGTTCGAGTTCGGCGCGGGAGGCCACCTCGCAGTCCATGCCGGCCTCGGCCAGCAACCGCATCACCGGAACCAGCGCACACGCCTTGGCCGCGAACGTGTGCTGTACCGCGACCCCGCCCGAGTCGAACGCCGCACGCAGATCGGCGACCGAGGCCAGGACACCGTCCACGTCCAGGAGACCGATCAGCGGTGTGTCCGGACCGCCGAGCAGACCCTCGCTCACCGCCCCCGCAAGCGCCGCGTCCCGCGCCGTCCGCCGCCGCCTGGCCACACCGGAGTTCACCCGCACCACACCTCGTTCCGTCAACCGTCCACGACCGGATCCGGCCACGCTCACATCCTCCCGGCGATCGGGCCCGGTTCGGGGGACCTTGGCCGTTCCCCCGAATCGAAATCAGGCGCGCAGGTGCTCGATCGCCGCGCGCGCCGCGAGCCCGATCGAGGCGTCGGCCTTCGGAAGCCGGTTCGCCATCGAGTCCGAGCGCAGGAACACGCCCACGGCGTAGCGCTTGCCGTCGGGGTACTCGACGACGCCGGCCTCGTTGCGGACGCCCCACAGGGTGCCGGTCTTGCCCGCCACCTTGATGCCGTCCTCGAACCCCGACGAAAGCCGGTGCGGCCAGATCTGCCGGCCCATGATCTCGCGCACCTCGGCGCACGCCTCGGCGGAGCCGGCCTCGTCCCGCCAGATCGCGGCGAGCAGTTTGGTGATCTCGCGCGGGGTGCTCGAAGCGGTGCGCTCCGGATCCCGGTGCGACAGCGCCCGGAGCCGCTCGGGCGTGACCTTCGCGAGCTGGGCCTGGAGATCGCCCGCCACGTCGATGCCGAGTTCGGACCACACCTGCCCGAGGAGCTCGCGACAACTCGAGATCCGGGTGCGCCGGCAGTCCAACGCGTCCAAAGTCGCGCGGACGTTGTCGTGACCGACGAGGCGGAGCAGGACGTCGGTGGCCGCGTTGTCGCTCATCGACATCATCATGAAGGCGACGTCGCGCGCGCTCAGTTCGACGTCGTCCCGGCAGCCGTCGGTGCCGACGCCGTCGCCCTCCCGGTCCGCGTCGGTGATCAGGTGTCGCGCCGCCCGGTCGAGCGTGCCCGCCGCCGCCTGCCGGGCGTACTCCAGGACGATCGGGATCTTGAAGACCGAGGCCAGGACGACGGGGGCCTCGCCCTGGAACGAGAACTCGGCGTCGCCGTCGATGTCGCGTACGTGCACGAACCCCTCGACCTCTGCGGCGTCGAAGATGCCCCGGAGGGTGCTCGTCGGTTCGCCGATGGCGGCCTGTTCGGGTGCTGTGGTCATGGTGTGCCCTCGGGTCGTCGTCGGGTCAGCGCTTCTTGGGGGTGGCTCGAACTCCGTAGTGCACGTAGTTCGTACCGTCCCGGAGTTCGTAGAACACGGCGACGTCGTGAATGGCGGCGCCGTCGGCCAGGCCGACGAAGGTCTTGTCGTCGACGGGGGTCAGATCGATCACCCGAGGCTTGTCCAGGTACGCGAACTCGCCGAGCGACTCGGAGACCATGCGCAGTCCTGTGTCCTCCTTGGTGACGGTGATGCGGGTGCCCTCGCGCTCGTACACCCCGACGTGGCGCTCGATGTCGACCGTCACGGGCTGGTCGGGCGGGCCCAGCGGAGTCGGCATGGTCAGCCCGACAAGGGCCTGCAGCAGCTCGCTCATGACGGCGAATTGGAACTCGCGGACCTTGCCGCCGTTTGCCAGCAGCGTGATGACGGTGCCGGTGTCGGGCACCGTCCACAACATCGCGTCCTGGCCGAGGGTGCTCCCACCGTGCCCGACGATCAGATGCCCGTCCCACTCGTTCAGCATCCAACCGATGCCCCACTGCGCGCCGATCGTGTGCGGATTGGGCAGGTCCACCTGCGGCTCGCGCATCACCTCGGGCGCGGCGAGCAGGGCGCCGGGGGTGAGGTGTGCTCGGGCGAACGCGACGACGTCGACGGGCCGGGCGCAGATCAGCCCGGCGGGTCCCACGGAGCGCATCAGACCCCACATCGGGGCGGGCTCGCCATTGAGGTGGCCCATGGCCGCGCCGAACCGCAGGGCGTCCTCGGGCAGCGTCCACGTGTGGGTCAGGCCGAGCGGTTCGCAGATCTGCTCGCGCAGTGCCTGGTCCCAGACCTTCCCGGTCAGCCGCTCGATGATGCGTCCGGCGATGACGAAGCCGGAATTGCAGTACGCGTGGCTCTCCCCGACCGGAAATATCTGTTCCAGGTCGGCGCAGGCGGTGACGTACTTCTCCACGCAGTCGTCGCCGCGCCCGGTGTCCAGGAACAGGTCGCCGTCCACGCCCGAGGTGTGGCTGAGCAGGTGCCGAACGGTGATCGTCGCGGTCGCCTTCTCGTCCCGCACCCGGAACTCGGGCAGCACGTCGACGACGGGCGTGTCCAGGGTGAGCCGGCCCTGCTCGACCAGCAGCATGATCTGCGTCGCGGTCCAGACCTTGGTGATCGACCCGATCTGGAACAGCGAATCCTTGGTCACCGGGGTTCCGGTGGCCCGGTTGAGCACGCCGGTGGCGAACTCGTACACCTGTCCGTCGTGCCAGAACGCGAGGCCGGCGCCGGGCACCTCGAACTCGGTGGCGAGAGCCGCGAAACGGCTCGTCCAGTGATCGACATCCACACGTGCGCTCATGGAACCGTCCTTCGGGGCAAGGGGCTGGATGCCCTGCACACTATTTCCGGGTCGTCGCGGGGTTCTTGGCCGTTGCGACGAAGCCCTCGGGAGGGACTTGTCGGGACGTACGAAGACGGTGGCGGCGACCTCGGGGTCGCCGGCGGTCGGCGGCGTCCTCAGCTGTCGTAGTCGACGGCGAGCGACGCGGAGACGGGGTAGGTCTGGCAGGTCAGCACGTAGCCCTCGGCCACCTCGGCCGGCTCCAGGGCGAAGTTTCGGCGCATGTCCGCCTCGCCGTCGGTCACCAGGGCGCGGCAGGTGCCGCAGACCCCGCCCTTGCAGGCGAAGGGCAGGTCGGCGCGGACCCGCTGGGCACCGTCCAGGATGGACCGCTCGCGGGACAGGACGGCCCGGGTGGATCGTCCGTCGAGCGTGAGGGTGACGTGACTGACCGGGCCGTCGGGGGCGGTGTCCCGGTGGTGGACGGTGCGGGCGGGGTCATCGTCGGCGTGGAACAGCTCCTGGTGGACCCGGTCCGCCGGCACGCCGAGATCGGAGAGGACCCCTCGCGCGTCGCGGACCATGCCGTGCGGGCCGCACAACCACCAGTGGTCGGCGCCGGCCGGCTCGATCAGGGCGGCGAGGAGGGCGGCGAGCCGCTCGGCGTCCAGGCGCCCCGACAGCAGCTCGGCCTCGCGGGGCTCGCGGGAGAGCACGTGGGCCAGCCGAAGGCGGTCCGGGTACAGGTCCTTGAGGTCGGCGAGGTCGTCGGCGAACATCACGGTGTCGCTGCGCCGGTTGCCGTAGAACAGGCTCACCCGCGATATCCGGTCGGCGGCCAGCACCGACGCGGCGATCGACAACATCGGGGTGATCCCGGAGCCGGCCGCGATCAGGACGTGGTGGCCGGGCGCGGTCAGGTCCGGGGTGAAGGTGCCCGTGGGTCCCATCGCCTCCACGGTGTCGCCGGGGCGCAGGTCGTTGACCAGCCAGGAGGAGAACAGTCCGTTCGGGACCACCCGCACACCGATCCTGGGCGGGGCGCCGACGGGGGCGCAGATCGAGTACGAGCGCCGTTCGTCCCGGCCCTCGATCTCGCGGCGCAGGGTCAGCGACTGGCCGGGGGCGAAGGCGAACTCGGCGGCGAGCCGCTCGGGGATCTCGAAGGCGACGGCGGCGGCGTCCGCGCACAGCGGCTCGACGGCGGCGACGCGCAGGGTGTGGAAGGCCGGCCGGCGGCGGGCGCGGGCGGCCCCGGCGGCGGGCCCGGGCACGGACCGGGGCGGCGTGCCGGGCGGGGCCGTCGGGGCGTCGGACGGGGCCATCAGATCTCCTTGAGGTACTCGAAGGGCTCGCGGCAGCGGCGGCAGCGCCACAGCGCCTTGCAGGCGGTGCCGGCGAAGCGGGAGGTCTCCTCGGTCTCCGCGGATCCGCACCGCGGGCACGGTACGACGGGCCGGGTCGCGGACAGGACCAGCGGCACCGGCCCGGCGGCCGCCCGCGGGGCCGGTCCGGGTGGGGCGATGCCGTGTTCGGCCAGCACGCGCCGGCCTTCGGGGGTGATCCGGTCGCTGGTCCACGGCGGGTCGAGGCGGGTCCGGATCCGCACCTCGGGGAAGCCCGCCGCGTACAGCCTGCGGGCCATGTCGGCGCGCATCTCGGCGATCGCCGGGCAGCCCGAGTAGGTGGGCGTGAGGGTCGCAGTCACCGTGCCGTGGGCGTCGACCTCGACGCCGCGCAGCACACCGAGGTCGGCGAGGGTGAGCATGGGCAGCTCCGGGTCGGGCACCTGCTCGGCGATCCGCCTGGCCCGGACGCCGTCGAGGTGGGCGTCGGTGCGCAGGTCGGTGCGGGGCGCGGTCACCAGGTCGCCGCCGGATCGGCCCGGGCCACGCACTGCAACTCGGCCAGCAGCGCGGCCAGATGCTCGGTGTGGTGCCCGTCGCGGCCGCCGCCGGTGCCCGATGCGGGCTCGGTTGCGGGGCCGGACTCGGTCGCGGGACGGGGCTCGGGCTCGGTTGCGGGCCCGGGTACGGACTCGGTTGCGGGCCCGGGCTCGGACTCGGTTGCGGGCCCGGCTTCCGGTTCGGGTTCCGGCTTCGGGAGCTCCAGTCCGGCCGCGTCCACGACCTGGCCGAGCACCGCGATCACCTCGTCTCGCACCGACCCGGGATCCACGCCGAAGTCCGCTCGGACAGCCAGGAGTTCGCCCAGGTGGGGAGCCACCTCGGCCAAACCGTCCCGCATCCGCCGGTGCGACTCCGCGGTGCCGTCGCCCAGCCGCACCACCCACTCCGCGGCGTACAGCCGGTGGTAGGCGAGTTCCTTCACGCCCTTGGCTGCGATCGCCGCCAGCATCGGGTCGGCCGCCTCGGTCAACCGCTCGAACAGTGCCAGCCGCCAGGCGGCGAAGACCAGGAGTCGGGCGATGGAGAAGGCGAAGTCGCCGTTGGGCAGTTCGGCCAGCCGCACGTTGCGGAACTCCGAGGCGTCGCGGAAGTACGCGTACGCGTCCTCGCCGCGCCCGGTGCCGTCGGCCTGTCCGGCGCGGGCGTACAACAGCCGGGCCTGGCCGAGCAGGTCCAGGCCGATGTTGGCCAGCGCGACCTCCTCCTCCAGCTCGGGGGCGCGCGTGCACCATTGGGCCAGTCGCTGCGCGGCGATCAGCGCATCGTCGGCCAACGCCAGGCAGCAGCGGGCAAGTTCCGCGCCGTCCACCCCGTCGGGCACGGTGGTGTCGGCGCCGTGGAGGGGGTCCTCGAACCCGGTGCCGAAGGCCCATTGGCCGTCGCCCTCGGGGTGTCCCTCGGCCAGGGACAGGTAGACGTGGTCGTCGTTCATGACCGCTCCCGGCGGCTAGATGTGCGGGACATCGGCGGGGATGTCGTAGAACGTGGGGTGGCGGTAGACCTTGTCGCCGCTGGGCGCGAAGAAGGGGTCCTTCTCGTCCGGCGTCGACGCGGTGATCCGGTCCGAGCGCACCACCCAGATGCTCACGCCCTCGTTCCGCCGCGTGTACAGGTCGCGGGCGTGGGTGAGCGCCATCCGCTCGTCCGCCGCGTGCAGGGAGCCCACGTGGACGTGGTTCAGCCCGCGCTTGCCGCGCACGAAGACCTCGTACAGCGGCCACGCGGCCCTCGTCGCACGCTCGTCGTCGGTCATGCCGTCGCTCCTTCCCGGGCGCGGGCGGCCTGCTTGGCCGCGTACGCGCTCGCCGCCTCGCGCACCCAGGCGCCGTCCTCGTGGGCCGCGCGGCGACGCGCGACACGTTCGGTGTTGCACGGTCCGTCGCCGCTGATCACCCGTTGCAGCTCGGCCCAGTCGGGGGTGCCGAAGTCGTGCCGGCCGCGCCGCTCGTTCCAGCGCAGTTCGGGGTCGGGCAGTGTGACGCCGAGCTTGGCCGCCTGCGGCACGGTCATGTCCACGAAGCGCTGCCGCAGCTCGTCGTTGGTGTGCCGCTTGATCTTCCAGGCCATCGACCGCTCCGAGTTGGGCGAGTCGCCGTCGGGCGGGCCGAACATCATCAGCGACGGCCACCACCACCGGTCGACCGCGCCCTGCACCATGGCCCGTTGGGCGTCGGTGCCGCGCGTCATCGTCAGCAGCAGTTCGTAGCCCTGCCGCTGGTGGAAGGACTCCTCCTTGCAGACCCGCACCATCGCCCGGGCGTAGGGCCCGAACGAACTGCGGCACAGCGGCACTTGGTTGCAGATCGCGGCACCGTCGACGAACCAGCCGATCACGCCGACGTCGGCGAAGGTGGGCGTGGGGTAGTTGAAGATCGAGGAGTACTTCTGCCGGCCCTCGATCAACCGTTCGGTCAGGTCGGTGCGATCCGCGCCCAGCGTCTCGGCCGCCGAGTACAGGTACAGGCCGTGTCCGGCCTCGTCCTGCACCTTGGCGAACAGGATGGCCTTGCGGCGCAGCGACGGGGCCCGGGTGATCCACTCCCCTTCCGGCTGCATGCCGATGATCTCGGAGTGCGCGTGCTGGGCGATCTGGCGGATCAGTGTTCGGCGGTAGCCGTCCGGCATCCAGTCGCGGGGTTCGATCCGCTGGTCGCGGGCGATGGTGTCGTCGAAGAGCTCGTGCAGTCGCGCCTCGGCGAGGATCTCCTCGGCCGAATCCGCCCGCGGCGTCGGGTCGTTGCTCATTCCCACGGATAGAACCCCTGTCCGGTCTTGCGGCCCAGCTCGCCCCGGGCGACCTTGTCGCGCAGCAGTCGCGGCGGGGCGAAGCGTTCGCCGAGCGTGGCGTGCAGGTGGTCGGCGATGGCCAGGCGCACGTCGAGGCCGACCAGGTCGGTCAGGCGCAGCGGTCCCATCGGATGCTTGTAGCCCAGGGTCATCGCGTCGTCGATGGCCTGCGGGTCGGCGACGCCCTCCTCGACCATGCGGATCGCCTCCAGGCCCAGTGCCACGCCGAGCCGGCTGCTGGCGAAGCCCGGGGAGTCCCGGACGACGACGTCCTGCTTGCCGAGGGCCCGGGTCCAGTCCAGCGCGGCGCGCAGGGTCTGTTCGCCGGTCGCCGGTGCGACGACGAGTTCGATCAGCGCCGAGGCGGGCACGGGGTTGAAGAAGTGCATGCCGAGGAACCGGCTCGGGTCGGTCAGGACGGAGCCGAGTTCGGCGATCGACAGCGAACTGGTGTTGCTGGCCAGCACGGTTCGCGCCGCCACGACGCGTTCGGCCGCGGCCAGCAGTTCGGCCTTGAGGGCGGCGTCCTCGAAGACGGCCTCGACCACGAGGTCGGCGTCGGCGGGCAGGTCGTGGACCGAGGCCGCGGTGGCGATCCTGGCGAGTACCCGGTCGGCGGGCTCCGCGAGCCTGCCGCGTTCGGCGGCGCGGGCGAGGCCGCCGGCGATCCGGTCCAGGGCGGCGGCGGCCGCGTGCGCGTCGCCCTCGACCACGGTGACGAACGAGCCGGCGGCGGCGAAGGACTGCGCGATGCCGGCGCCCATCCGGCCGCCGCCGATCACGCCGACGACGGGGGGTGCGTTGGTCATGGCGTACTCCTTTCCTGTTCCGAGGGCTTCCGGGTCGAAGCCGGCTGTTTCGGGGCGGGCAGTTGCGGGGCGGGCCGTTCCGGGGCCGGCCGTTCCCGGGTCCCCGGCCCCGGGTGGTTTCTCGCCAGGAACCGGGTCATGCGTTCCTGCTTGTCCTGCCCCTCGAACAGCACGGCCTGCGCGAGGTCGTCGACGGCCGGGTGGCCGCCGGGCGCGTCGACGACGAGCTTGGTCAGGCGCAACGCGACCGCCGAGGAGCGGGCCATCCGGTCGAGCAGCGCGTGCGCGGCGTCGAGCAGCGTCGCGGCCGGTACCACGTCGATGACGAGTCCGGCCGCCAGCGCCGCCGGGGCGTCCAGGTTCCGGCCGGCCAACAGCACCTGCTTGGCGAGGGATTCGCCGATCAGCTCCGGCAGCCGCCAACAGGCGCCGGCCGCCGCGAGGATGCCGAGGGCCGGCTCCGGGTTGCCGAAGACCGCGTCCGGCCCCGCGATCCGGATGTCGCACGCGTAGGCCAACTCGGCGCCGCCACCCAGGGCCCAGCCGTCGACGGCGGCGACCGTGGGCATCGGCAGCCGGCGCACCCGCTCGAACAGGCGGCTGTTGATGCCGCGCAGCGCCTGGTCGCGGCCGCGGCGCAGCAGCTCGGCGATGTCCGCGCCGCCGGCGAAGACGCCGCCGTGGCCGGTGAGCAGCAGCAGCCGCGGGTCCCGCTCCAGCAGGTCGCAGACGTCGTGCAGCTCGGTGATCATCCGGGCGTCGATCGCGTTGCGGGCCTCGGGGCGGTGCAGGGCGACCACGACCCTGTCCGGGCGTTCCTCCACGAGGAGGGTCTCGTAGGGCCCGGTCATACCCGTTCCACCAGCATCGCGACGCCCTGCCCGACGCCCACGCACAAGGTGGCGAGGCCGCGGCGGGCCCGGGCGCGTTCGAGGCGCCCGAGAAGGGTGAGCAGGATGCGGGCGCCGGAGCAGCCCAGCGGGTGGCCGAGCGCGAGGGCGCCGCCATCGGCGTTGACGCGCTCCTCGTCGAGCTTGAGCCGGCGGATCACCGCCAACGCCTGGGCGGCGAATGCCTCGTTCAGCTCGACGGCGTCCAGGTCGTCGCGCTGCCAACCGGCCCTGGCGAGGGCCTTGTCGGTGGCCGGTATCGGGCCCAGGCCCATCAGGTTGGGCTGTACGCCGGCCGAGGCGGACGCCACGATGCGGGCGCGCGGGACGAGGCCGTGCCGCACGACGGCCACCTCGCTCGCCACCACCAGGGCGGCGGCGCCGTCGGACAGCGGGGAGGCGGAGCCGGCGGTGACGATGCCGTCGGGGCGAAAGAGCGGGCGCAGGGTGCCGAGTCGATCCAGGGTCGTGCCGCGGCGCGGCCCCTCGTCGTGCTCGAATCGGCCGGTGGCGGTGGGCACCGGGACGATCTCGCGGTCGAAGTGGCCGGCGTCTCGGGCCGCGAGCGCGCGCTGGTGGCTGCGCAGCGCGTAGGCGTCGGATTCGGCGCGGGTGATGCCGTCCAGGGCGGCGACCTCCTCCGCGGTCTCCCCCATCGACAGGGTCGTCTTGGCGGTCCACGGCCCGGCGTCCGCCGGCACGGCGAGGTCCGCGCAGGCGAAGCGCGGATTGGTGAACCGCCAGCCGAGCGAGGTGTCGTGCATTTCGCCGGGCTTGGCCCAGGGAGTGCCGGGCTTGGCCATGACCCAGGGCGCGCGGGTCATCGACTCCACGCCGCCGGCGACGACCAGGTCGGCCTCGCCGGCGCGGATCGCCTGGGCGGCGGAGGCGACCGCGGTCAGTCC
This sequence comes from Embleya sp. NBC_00896, assembly GCF_045207785.1. Taxonomy (NCBI): domain Bacteria; kingdom Bacillati; phylum Actinomycetota; class Actinomycetes; order Kitasatosporales; family Streptomycetaceae; genus Embleya; species Embleya sp. NBC_00896. The sequence goes on along the minus strand of NZ_CP108777.1, from coordinate 1,522,364 downwards.
CGAGGCGCAGAGCCGGTTGACGGTGTAGCCGGGCACGGTGTGCGGAAGTCCGGCCAGCAGGGCGGCCATTCGGGCCACGTCGCGGTTGTCCTCGCCGGCCTGGTTGGCCGCGCCGAGGATCACTTCGTCGACCGCCCCTTCGGGGATGCCGGCGCGGCGCACCGCCTCGGCCACGACCAGGGCGGCCAGGTCGTCGGGGCGTACCCCGGCCAGCGCGCCGCCGTAGCGGCCCTGCGGGGTGCGGGCTCCGTCGATCAGATAGACCTCAGACATCGCCGCCCTCCGCGACCCGGGCGGGCCGGCGCGACTGGAGGGTGGCGAAGCGGCCGGTGACGAACGCGGGGTCGGACAGGGTGGCGCTCGCGGCCGGGTTGGCGGCGCTGCCGTGGAAGTCGCTGAACGCGGCCGACTGGTTGACGAAGACGCCGCCGGTGAGGTTCTCCGACAGGTGCACGCCCACCTCCAGGGCGACCTGCTCGGCGGCGGCCAGGACGTCCTCGTCCGTGGAGTGCACGGTGGCGGTCAGCGCGCCGTGCGCGCGGACGGACTCGCGCAGGATCCGCAGGCTGTGGGCGGTGGAGTCGGTGCCGATGACGAAGGAGACGGGGCCGAACCACTCGCGGGTGTAGGTCCCCCGGTCGGCCTCGGCGTCGAGGCGCACCACCAGGGGCGTGCGGACCACCGCGTCGGGGTGTTCGGGCAGCGCGATCGCCGTCGACGCGTGCACGATGCGGCCCACGGTCGCGGCCTGCTCCAGGCGCTCGCGCACGCCGTCGTTGACGATCGCGCCCAGGGTGCCGGCCGCGCGGGCCGGGTCGCCGAGCAGCTTGTCCAGCGCGCCGGCCAGGTCGGCGGCGAACTCCTCGGCGGTCCTGGGGCCTTGGTCGGTGTCGATGCCGGTGTGCGGGATCAGCAGGTTCTGCGGGGTGGTGCACATCTGGCCGCTGTACAGGGACAGCGAGAAGGCCAGGTTGCGCAGCAGGCCCTTGTAGTCGTCGGTGGAGTCGAGCACGACCGCGTTCAGGCCGGCCTTCTCGGTGTAGACGACGGCTTGGCGGGCGTTGGCCTCCAGCCAGTCGCCGAACTCGGTCGAGCCGGTGAAGTCGATGATGCGCACCTCGGAACGGACCGCCAGGAGCGCCGCGTTGCGGTCGGTCGGCTGTTCGGCGGCCAGGATCACCAGGTTCGGGTCGAAGCCCGCCTCGGCCAGCACTTCGCGGGCGATCCGCACGCTGATCGCCAGCGGCAGGACGGCTCCGGGGTGCGGCTTGACGATCACCGGGTTCCCGGTGACCAGGCTCGCGAACAGGCCCGGGTAGCTGTTCCAGGTCGGGAAGGTGTTGCAGGCGATCAGCAGGGCCAGGCCGCGTCCGACGGGGGTGAACTTCTTGTCCAGGGCCAGGGGTTCGCCCTTGCGCTGGGGCTTGCTCCAGCGGGCGGCGGCCGGGTGGCGCTTCTGCTCGGCCCAGGCGTAGGCGACGGCCTCCAGGCCCCGCTCCTGGGCGTGCGGGCCGCCCGCCTGGAAGGCCATCACGAAGGCCTGGCCGGTGGTGTGCTGCACCGCGTGCGCGATCTCGAAGCTCGCGGCGTTGATCCGGGCCAGGATCTCGGCGGCGACGCCGGCGCGGACGTCGGGGCCGGCGGCCCGCCAGGGGCCGATGCCGTCGGTGGCGGCGGCCACCGCCTCGTCCGGCGTGACGCGGGGATAGGTGACGCCCAATTCGAAGCCGTAGGGGGAGACTTCGGTGGCCGGTACGGTACCGACGCCGGGGTGGCCGGTCGGTTCGAAGGGCTTTCCGAGCTGTTCGCGGAACGCGGCCTCGCCCTGCTTGGGGGCGTCCTCGCCGTACACCGAGGTGCTGGGCGATTCCGGATACGGCGACCAGTACTCGCGGTTCGCGGTGCCGGCCACCGCTCGATCGAGCAACTCGCGGTGGCGTGCGAAGAAGTCGGGCTCCGCGGGGGTGTGCTGCGGCATGTGCTTCACCTCGTGGCAGGAAGGGCGGGCGGTCGGCGGTCGGCGGTGGTTCGGGGGAATGCGGTGGGGATGGGCCGGGTACGCCCGTTCACGCGTCGGCCAACAGGGTCGTGGGGCGCTCGACGCAGTCGGCCACGTAGCGCAGGAAGCCGCCGGCCACGCCGCCGTCGCAGACGCGGTGGTCGAAGCTCAGCGAGAGCTGGGTGACCTTGCGGACGGTGAGTTCGCCGTCGACGACCCAGGGCTTGTCGATGATCCGGCCGACTCCGAGGAGGGCGGCTTCGGGGTGGTTGATGATCGGGGTGGAGCCGTCCACGCCGAACACGCCGTAGTTGTTGAGGGTGAACGTCCCGCCGGTCAGCGCCTCGGGCGGCAGGTTGCCCGCGCGGGCCAGTGCGGTCAGCCGAGCCAGCTCCGCCGCGATCCGCGCGGTCGTCATGCGGTGTGCGTCGCGGACGACCGGAACCACCAGGCCGCGCTCGGTCTGCGCGGCGAAGCCCAGGTTCACGTGCGAGAAGCGGAGGATCTCGTCGTGCTCGGTGTCGACGGTGGAGTTGAGTTCCGGGAAGCGCCGCAGCCCCGCGACGCAGATCCGGGCCAGCAGCGCGAGCAGGCCGATGGCGTGCCCCGGATCGGCGGCCCGCAGCACGTCCTTCGCGTTCAGCAGGGCGGTCGCGTCCACGTCGACCCAGGTGGTGGCGTCCGGGATCTCGGTACGGCTGCGGGCCAGCTTGCGGGCCACCGCGCGGCGCAGGCCCCGCAGCGGTATGCGCTCCACCGGGTCGGCGGCGGCCGCCGGCTCGGCCACGGCGGACGAATCCGCGCGGTCGGCCCGGGCGATGGCCTGTTCCACGTCCTGACGTCGGATCACCCCACCGGCTCCGCCGGCCGGCACCCGGGAGACGTCGAGGCCGTGGTCGCGCGCCAGCTTCCGGACCAGCGGCGAGATCACCAGGTGGGCCGCGAGTCGGTCCGGCCGAGGGGCCGGAACGGCCTCGAACTCGACTATGGGAGGCGGGACTTCGTGTCGGTCGGTCGCCACGGCGCGGCGCCGGCGCCGGGAGGGGGGCGCGTGGCCGGTCCCGTAGCCGATCAGCACGTTGCCCGAGCCGGCCTGTTCCTCCTCGCGGTAGCGCTCCGCGGCCGAGACCGGGTCCGCCGCCGCCTGGACCGAGATGAGCGGCTCACCCACCGCGAGTGCCGCGCCGGCCTCGGCGTGCAGTCGCAGCACGGTGCCCGCGTACGGCACCGGCACCTCGACCGCGGCCTTGGCGGTCTCGACCTCCACCACGATGTGGTCGACCGTGACCGTGTCGCCGACCGCGACCTTCCATTCGATGATCTCGGCCTCGGTCAACCCCTCGCCGAGGTCGGGCAGGCGGAAGACCTGCGCCCGGCACGTGGCGCTCGTTTCGAGCGTGCCGCTGGTCACGCCGCCCCCTTGACCAGGTGCCGAACGTCGGGCACGTCATCGAACTGCAACCGGTCCACCGCGTCGAGGACGCGGTCGACGCCGGGCAGGTGCGCGTGCTCCAGCTTCGGCGGCGGGTAGGGGATGTCGAACCCGGCCACCCGCAGCACCGGCGCGGCCAGCGAGTGGAAGCAGCGCTCCTGGGTCCGGGCGGCGATCTCGGCCCCGACGCCGGCGAAGCCCTGCGCCTCCTGGACCACCACGCAGCGGCCGGTGCGCCGCACCGACGCGGCCACGGTCTCGTCGTCGAAGGGGACGAGCGTGCGCAGGTCGACGACCTCCAGGCTGCGGCCCTCGCGCGCCGCGGCCTCGGCGGCCCGAAGCGCCACCGGTACGGACGGGCCGTACGCCACGAGCGTGGCGTCCCGGCCCGCGCGCCGCACGACCGCCTGCCCGAAGGGCTTCGCGTGGCGCGTGGTGAGGTCGATGTCCTCCTTCGCCCAATAGAGCTTCTTGGGCTCCAGGAAGACCACCGGGTCGGGGTCCTCGATCGCGTCGCGCAGCAACCAGTAGGCGTCCTCGGCCGTCGCGGGGGTGACCACCTTCAGGCCGGGCGTGTGCGCGTAGTACGCCTCGCTGGAGTCGCAGTGGTGCTCGACGCCGCCGATCCCGCCCGCGTAGGGGATCCGGATCACCATCGGCACCGACACCCGCCCCCGGGTGCGGTTGCGCAGCTTCGCGACGTGCGAGGCGATCTGCTCGAACGCCGGGTAGGCGAAGGCGTCGAACTGCATCTCCACCACGGGCCTGAAGCCGCCCATCGCCATCCCGACCGCGAGCCCCACGATGCCGGCCTCCGCGAGCGGGGTGTCGAAGCAGCGTTGCTCGCCGAAGTCCCGGGTCAGGCCGTCGGTGATCCGGAAGACGCCGCCGAGGGGGCCGACGTCCTCGCCGAAGACCAGCACCCGTTCGTCCGCGCCCAACGCGTCGCGCAGCGCGGTGTTCAGCGCCTGTGCCATCGTCACGGTGGCCATGTCAGTCCTCCTGGGCAGTCGACTCGGCCGCGAGCAGCGCGCGTTGCTCGCGCAGCTGCGGAGTGGGTTCGGCGAAGACGTGGTCGAACAGCTCCAGCGGATCCACCGCGCCGTCGGTGTTCATCCGGGTCCGCAGGTCCGCGGCGAAGGCCTCGGCGACCGCCCGGTCGGCCTCGACGTCCCGGTCGGTGAGCACCCCCCGCGCGCGCAGGTAGGTCTCCAGACGGTCCAGGGGGTCCGCCGAGCGCCACTCCTCCACCTCGGCGGCGTCCCGGTAGCGGGTCGCGTCGTCGGCGTTGGTGTGTGCGTCCATCCGGTAGGTGTGCGCCTCCACCAGGACCGGCCCGTGTCCGCCGCGCGCGTGCTCGACGGCCGCGGTCAGCACGGACAGCACGGCCACCAGGTCGTTGCCGTCCACCTGTTCGGAGCGCACGCCGTACCCGACGCCCTTGTACGCCAGGGCCGGCGCCGCGCTCTGCCGGGCCAGCGGCACCGAGATGGCGTACTTGTTGTTCTGCACGAAGAACACCACCGGCGCCTCGAACACCGCCGCGAAGTTGAGCGCCTCGTGGAAGTCGCCCTCGCTCGTCCCGCCGTCACCGATGAAGGCCATCGCCACGCCGTCCTCGCCCTTGCGCCGCATCGCCTCGGCCATGCCGGTGGCGTGCAGGACCTGGGTGGCCAGCGGCGTGCACTGCGGCGCCACCCGGACGGCCATCGGGTCGTAGCCGCAATGCCAGTCACCGCGCAGCAGCGTCAGCACCTCGACGGGGTCGACGCCGCGCGCGACCAAGGCGACCGAGTCGCGGTAGGTCGGGAAGAGCCAGTCCTGCGCCCGCAGCGCGAGCACCCCGGCGATCTGGCAGGCATCCTGACCGCGGCTGGAGGGGTACACCGCGAGCCGGCCCTGCTTGGTGAGCGCCGTGGCCTGGGTGTCGAACCGGCGCCCCAGGACCATCAATCGGTGGGCCTCGCGCAGCAGTTCGTCGGCCGGTGCGACGTATCCGGCCGGCGGCTTCACGGCGGTACCGTCCTCGGCCACGAAGCGCACCGGCGCGAGCGAGGGAAGGAAACTCTGCACCGCTTGGCGCAGGATCTTCACGGACATCGACGACGCTCGCTTTCGTTGGACGTTTGACAGATGAATCGTCCATCCAGCAGCACATCTGTTCAAGGACTTACGAAATCACGCGATAGAGTGCCGATTCTCATGTGATTGGGGAGCCATATGTCATCTGAAGAGTCGTCAGAAAGCTCCGAGCCCGGACGTTTGGCCGGCCCGCTCGACAAGACCGACCGCGCGATCATCGCGGAGCTGTTGAAGGACGGTCGGATCTCGATCCGGGCACTGGCCGAACAGATCCACATCTCGCGGGCCAACGCGTACACCCGGATCGGCCGGATGGTGGCCGACGAGACGATCACCGGCTTCACCGCCCGGCTGAACCCGACCCGCGTGGGACTGGGCACCAGCGCCTACGTCACCGTGACCATCCAGCAGAACGCCTGGCGCGCGGTCAGCGAGAGCCTGAGGAAGGTCCCCTACATCGAGCACTTCGCCCTGGTCGGCGGCGACTACGACGTCCTGGCGCTGGTCCGCACCCCCGACAACACCGCGCTGCGCGAGGTCGTCCTGGAACAGATCCAGAGCATCCCGAACGTCCGCTCCACCCGCACCTGGCTGGTCTTCGAGGAGGCCCAGGGGCACGGCGCCGACTGGGACGACCAGGACGCGCCCGGTCGATCGTAGGAACACGATCGACCGGGCGCGCCGGCCGCCTAGAGCTTGATCCACTCGCCGGCGGTGGTCACGTCGTCGAGGATGTCGGCGATCGGCTCGACGCCCAGGCCGGGGCCGGTGGGGACGTCGAGGTGGCCGTCGGCGAGTTCGAACGGGGTGGTGATGTCGGTGGCGAAGTAGCGGCGCGAGGCGGACGTGTCACCGGGGAGGGTGAAGCCCGGGAGCGCGGCCAGGGCGACGTTGGCGGCCCGGCCCAGGCCGGTCTCCAGCATGCCGCCGCACCAGACGGGGACGCCGTGGGCCACGCACAGATCGTGGATGGCCTTGGCCTCCAGGTAGCCGCCGACCCGGCCGGGCTTGACGTTGATGATCGAGGCGGCGCCCAGGGTGATCGCGGCGGCGGCGTCCTCGACCGACTCGATCGACTCGTCCAGGCAGATCGGCGTGCTCATCAGCTTCGCCAGCGCCGCGTGCTGGATCAGGTCGTCGTCCGCCAACGGCTGCTCGATCAACAGCAGGTCGAACGCGTCCAGCTTGGCGAGCTGCCGCGCGTCCGCGAGCGTGTACGCCGCGTTCGCGTCCACCTGGAGCAGCACGTCGTCGCCGAAGCGCTCGCGCACCGCCCGCACCGGCGCCAGGTCCCAGCCCGGCTGGATCTTCAGCTTGATCCGCACGTACCCCTCGCCGATGAACCCCTCGACCGCGTCCAGGAGTTCGGGGATCGAGTCCATGATCCCCACCGACACCCCGCACGGCACCCGCTCGCGCGAGGCACCGAGGTAGGACCCGAACGACTCGCCCCTCGCCCGCAGTTGTGCGTCCAGGACCGCCGTCTCCAACGCCGCCTTGGCCATCTTGTGGCCCTTGAACGGCTTCAGCGCCCGCTTGACCGCGATCGCGTCGGCCCCTTCCGGTAGGGCCGGGATCAGGAAGCGGCGTAGCACGTCGGCGGCGCCGTCCACGTACTCGGAGTTGTACAGCGGCTCGGTCATCGCGACGCACTCGCCCCAGCCCTCGGCCTCCGGGGTGACCACGCGCACCAGCAGGACATCGCGCGCGGTCTCGACGCCGAAGGAGGTGCGGAACGGCGCGCGGAGCGGCATGGCGATCCGACGCAGTTCGATTCCGGTGATTTTCACGATTATTGGACTCCTGACGGGTTCGGGTTCACGCGCTGGTGCCGCGCGCGACGACGTAGCTGGTCTTGTTGTGGAAGCCGGTGACGTGGGCGCCGTCGGCGAGTAGGCCGCCGAGCACCTCGCGCAGCGCCAGCCGCCAGGCCTTCGCGGCGCCGGGATCGGTGCGGCGCAGCGCCTCGATGTCCGCGGGGACGTCGACGAGCAGGGTGTCGCCGTCGGTGCGGCCGAGCACGGGCAGGCTGTCGCGCTCGTACAGGGCGTGCCGGGCGTCGGCCGGCACGGGCACGGGGATCGGGGTCGAGCGGGCCGCCGCCACCACGTGCGGGTCGTTCAGGTCCCAGGCGACGAGCACGCGGTCGGTGTCGTCGCCGCCGTTGATCGCGTCGTCCATGGTGCCGTAGAACGTCTGCAGGTACTCCGCCGGGCGCCCGCCGAGTTTGGCCAGGTTGAAGTAGGCGTTGCGGCGGATCAGCGGGTCGTAGGTCCAGGTGATCCGGGTCAGGCCGCGCGCCAGGGCCCATTCGCGCTGGTGCAGCTTGAGGGCGAAGCCCCCGGCGTGGCCGGGCAGGGCGCCGGTGACGTGCGAGTGCATGGACTCGCCCACGGGAGAGCCGAAGAACGCGGCGGTGGCGGCCACGAGCCGGCCCTGCCGGTAGGCCCCGGCGATGTAGTTCCCGGCGTGCGAAAGCGCGCGCATCAACTCGACGGTGATCGGCTCGCTGCCCGGAGCGGCTCCCCAGATCTCGCCGAACAGGGCGAATACGGACTGGAGTTCGTCGAGTTCGTGCAGCTCGCGGATGGTGAGGTCGCTCATCGCGGCCGTCCCAGTTCGGCGCCGAACAGGCGCCGCACGTTGCCGCCCAGGATCGCGAGGATGTCGCTCTCGCCGAACCCGCGCTTGACCAACGCCTGGGTCAGCGCCGGGAGTTCGGCCGGTCCGTCCAGACCGGGCAGGGTCGTGCCGCTGTCCAGGCCGGTCAGCGCGTCGACGCCCTCGCAGCACGGCGGGACGATGTCGGCGAGCACCTCGCGCAGGAAGTCCGGGCCGATGCCGACGTGGTCGATGCCCGCCACGCCGACGATGTGCTCGATGTGGTCGACGATCCCGTCGATGGTCTGCTTCTCCCGCTCGGTGGAGAGGAAGTCGGGCACGAAGTTGACGCAGACGACCCCGCCCGTACCGGCGACGCCGCGGAGCTGGTCGTCCGTCAGGTTCCGGTGGTGGTCGCACAGCGCCCGGGCCGCCGAGTGGGACGCGAGCAGGGGGCGGGTCGCGATCTCCAGGACGTGCGCCACGCCGCCGGCGCCGAGGTGGGAGATGTCGAAGACGATGCCGAGACGTTCCATCTCGTGCAGGGCCCGGACGCCGGCGTGGGTGAGCCGGCTGCCGGTGGCGTCCTCGCCGCTGCCGTCGCCGAGCGGGGAGCGGCCCCAGTGCGCGATCGAGGCGACGCGGACCCCGAGCCGGTACAGGGTGCGGAACAGTTCCAGGTCGGCGTCCACACCGGGCGCGCTCTCCAGCGCGAGCACGAGCGCGATCCGGCCCTCGGCCAACGCGGCGTCGATGTCGTTGCCGTTCAGGCACAGCCGTACGTGGTCGGGGTTGCCCTCGGCGATCGCGTGCGCGCACTCGACCATGCGCAGCGTCCGGCGCAGCGCGCCCTCGGGCCGGAACTGGTCGTCGACGAACACGGGGAGGACCTGGATGTCCACCCCGCCCGTGCGCAGCTGCGGGAGCCATCGCTCGCGGAAGAAGCTCGCCCAGCGCTCGGGCGGACGCTCGACCACGGCCATCAGCAGATCGTTGTGCGTGTCCGCGACCACGGCGCGGGCGTGGAGTTCAAGGCTCACGTCGAATCCTTCCTTCCAGGTATGCCGGCGACGCTATGGGCACCCCGTGCACGCGGGCTTCGTCCGAAAGACCAACGCCGGCGCGGCTTTCCGTACAAACGCACGAAGGCCGGCGGTCCACCCACCCGAAGCACGGCGATCGGGCGACCAGACGCAAAGAATGAGCATCTCGATAGGCCGATGCGTCAGATATTTGCGTCCTTGGGCCGACAGCTCGCAAAGCCCTTGTTTACGGAGTGCCGACCCTGCTGTCCTGAGCCACACACCCGGTCCCCTGTCGAAGGAAGCGATCGCCGATGTCCACTCCCGCCGTCGAATTCGCGGTGCGACCGTCCACGCGTCCCCTGCCGGCCGAGCAGCGCGACGCCATCCTCGCGGCGCCCGGCTTCGGCCGGTCCTTCACCGACCACATGGTGACGATCAAGTGGACCGCCGAGCACGGCTGGCACGACGCCGAGGTCCGGCCGTACGCGTCGATCCCACTGGACCCGGCGAACATGACGCTGCACTACGGCCAGTCGATCTTCGAAGGGCTCAAGGCGTACCGCCGGCCCGACGGCACCGTCGCGCTGTTCCGCCCCGACGCCAACGCCGCGCGGTTCCGACGCAGCGCGGCCCGGCTGGCGATGCCCGAGCTGCCGGTCGAGCTGTTCGTCGAGGCGTGCGCGCGGCTGGTCCGGCAGGACCTCGCCTGGGTGCCCCAGGGTGGCGAAACCTCCCTGTACCTACGGCCGTTCATGTTCGCCACCGAGGTCGCGCTGGGCGTCAGGCCGGCGTCCGAGTACCTGTTCGTGGTGATCGCCTCCCCGGCCGGCCCGTACTTCACCGGCGGTGTGGAACCGGTGTCGGTGTGGCTCTCGCAAGAGTACGTGCGGGCCGCCCCCGGCGGCACCGGCGAGGCCAAGTGCGCGGGCAACTACGCCGCGTCTCTGTCGGCCCAGGCCGAGGCCGCCCGGCACGGCTGCGACCAGGTGGTGTGGCTGGACGCGACCGAACGGCGGTGGGTGGAGGAGATGGGCGGGATGAACCTGTTCTTCGTGTGGGGTTCGGGCGACGACGCGACCCTGGTCACCCCGGAACTCACCGGGACCCTGCTGCCCGGGATCACCCGCGATTCGCTGCTGCGCCTGGCCGGCGACCTCGGCCACCGGACCGAGGAGCGGCGCGTGTCGGTGGCGGAGTGGCGGGCGAACGCCGCGGACGGGACGCTGTCGGAGGTGTTCGCGTGCGGGACCGCCGCCGTGGTCACCCCGGTCGGCGAGGTGCGGTCGGCCCAGGGGGACTGGACGGTGTCGGGAGGCTCGACGGGCAAGGTCACCATGCGCCTGCGCGAGGCCCTGCTCGACATCCAGACGGGCCGCGCCGCGGACCCGTACGGATGGGTGCACACGGTCGCCTGACGTGCGAAACAGGGTGTGGGCGGCGCGATCCGGGCCCGGCTCGGCGCGCCCGCGGACACGCCCCCACCCACTCCGGCCCGCCCGGACCGGAACCCCCGACCCGTTGATCCCGCGCCCGGTCCTCCCCGGCCGCCCCTGAAGGAGCGCACAGCACATGGAACTCGCAGGAACCGCCGCCATCGTCACCGGAGCGGCCTCCGGGCTCGGCGCCGCCACCGCGGCGCTGCTCGCCGAACGCGGCGCCGTCGTCTACGGATTCGATCTCGGCAAGGCCGTGGCGGCCGCGCCCGAACCGCCCGCGGGCATCACTTTCGTTCCCGCCGATGTCACCAGCGAGACCTCGGTGCGGACCGCCATGTCGCACGTCCGCGCGAGTGGCGCTCCGCTGCGCGTGGCGGTCAACTGCGCGGGGGTCGCCCCCTCCGCCCGGATCCTGGGCCGCAAGGGAGTGCACGCCCTCGACCTGTTCAGGTCCGTCGTCGACGTCAATCTCGTCGGCACCTTCAACGTGCTCCGCCTCGCCGCCGAACTGATCGCCGAGTCCGCCCCCGACGACAACGGCCAACGCGGCGTCGTCGTCAACACCGCGTCGATCGCCGCGTACGAGGGCCAGATCGGCCAGGCCGCCTACGCCGCGTCGAAGGCGGGCATCGTCGGCCTGACCCTCGCCGCCGCCCGCGATCTGGCGCAGTACGGCATCCGGGTCGTCACGATCGCCCCCGGCATCGTGGACACCCCGATGATGGCGAGCTTCACCGACGAGGTGCGCACCGGTCTGGCCGCGGGCGTTCCGTTCCCGGCGCGGCTCGCCCAACCCGCGGAGTACGCCCGGCTGGTCACGATGATCACCGACCACGACTACCTCAACGGCGAGACCATCCGCATGGACGGAGCCCTGCGGATGGCCGCGCGCTGACGTCGGTCCGTGACAGGGTCGGCGCGGTTGGCGCGGGCGGGGCGGGCGGGGTGGACGCGGGCGCAGCGCGCTACTGCCTGCGGGTGGCCAGGATCAGGCCGGTGGCGGTGGGGAGTTCCGCGGCGAGCAGGTCGGGATGGGTGGTGAGGGTCTCGCGGACCCTCTCCAGGGAGCGCCGATGGTCCGGGCCGTCGACGCGGGTCGGGTCCATGTCGTCGACGATCAGGATGCCGCCGGGGTGCAGCGCGGCGATGGTGGTGTCCAGGCCGGACCACTTGCCGCCCTCGGCGTCGGCGAAGATCAGGTCGAACATGCCGAGTGTGGGCAGCAGTTCCTCGTTGTCGCCGACCCGGAAGTCGATCCCCTCGGGCCAACGGAACCTGGCGTTCTCGGCCGCGAGTTCGGCGTCGCGCTCGACGGTGATGAACTCGATGCCGGCGCCGGGGGCGACGCCCGAGACGATCCAGGCCGCGCCGACGCCGGCTCCGGTGCCCAGTTCCAGGATGCGACCGCCGGGCGGAACGGCCGCCGCGAGCACCGCGAGCAGCCGGCCGGCCTCGGGTGCGCAGGAGAACCGGAACCCGCGCGCCCGCGCCGATTCCTCGGCGACGACGACCGATGCGGGGCGGAACGGCGTGGGGGTGGCATCGGTCATGGTGGACTCCTCGGAGCGGCGGGCGCGTCGACGGGGTGTTCGGATTGCCAACGGGTCAGGTTACCGTCGCCGAACGGCCCTACCGCAACGGGAATTCGAGCCGGCCGCCGCAGCGCGTCGCCGCTCCCGTCGGGCCGGCCGGCCTCACCCGGGTCGGCACCCGCCGCAGCCAGGCCCGGACGGGTTTGCCGGGTGCAGCCCTAACGCACGAGGTCGTCGCACAGTGTCCACGCCGCGGCGACCTCGGCCGGGGTGGGTGTGTGTCCGCCGTAGGCGACCGCGTTCACCCGGTCCGCGAGCCGTTCCAGGGCCAGGGCCTGCTCCTCCGCCGCCCCCGCGCGCAGCCGTGCGGCGCCCAGGGCGGTGGTCTCGCCCACCGTGAGCGCGCCCGTCGCGGGGACGCCGAGGCTGATCAGGTGCGTCGTGGTGAGTGCCCACGCGGCCGCGAGTTGACGGGCCGGGTCGCCTCGGCGCATCCGGCGTCGGCGGTGGACCCGCAGCCACAGGACGGTCGCGGCGGCGAGCAGGGCGGACGCGGTCGCGGCGCCCGCGTAGATCGGCCATCGGGTGGGTGACGCGTCGTCAGTGGCGGTGCCGGAGTCGGCGGTTCGCGGGTCCGGGGCGTTCGGTGTGCTCGGCCGGGTCTCCTCCGTGATGCGCCGGTCGGCCGCCTGTCGCTGGGCCGCGCTGCCGGCGGGCGCGTCGGCGGTCGGCCCGCCTGCACCGTCCGGGGCGCGCGTGCCGGGCAGGCCCGGGGTCGGCTGGAAGGGGACCCAGCCCACGCCCGCGAACTCGACCTCGGGCCACACCAGCGCGTCGCCGCCGGTGACCTGCCACACCCCGTCGCGCGGCGTCCCGTGCCGAAAGCCGACCACCACGCGCGTGGGCAGCCCCAGGCTGCGGGCCAGTACCGCGAACGCGGTCGCGAACTGCTCGGACGTCCCGCTCCTGCTCTCGTTGAGGAAGTACTCCACGTTGCGGTAGGTGTGGCCGGGCGCGGCAGCGGGGTCGTAGCGGTGGTGCTCGCGCAGCCACTGGGCGAGCCGCAGCGCCTGCTGGTACGGGAACCCGCTGCGTGCGGTGGCCTGTTCGGCGATCGTGCGCAGCCGCTCGTACGCCGGGATCGGCGCCCCCGTCGCGTCGGTGGCCGGCAGCACGGTGGCGGCCGGGTCGTCGGCGGCGGACGCGTACCGGGTGCGGTCGGGGTCGTACACGGGTACGCGCGAGTGCACCCGGTAGCTGGTGCCGGGGGTGGTCGGGACGGTCACCGCGAGGGCGCCGCCGCGCGCGTCCACGGCCGGCGCGGTGTGGCCGGGCAGGTCGACGTCGGTCGGCCGGTCGGCGGCGGGAAGCCACACGCCCGCAAGGCGCTGCACCGTGATGTCCTGGGTGAGTTCGATCCGACGGGCCGAACTCGCGGCGGGGTCGGGGATCCGGCCGCCGGTGCGGGTGAGCCGGTCGGCCGGGTGCCAGGTCACGCCGTCGAAGCGGTCCAGGACCGCGAGCCGCCAGTCGTGGTCGGCGAGTACGGCCGCGTCGGCCGCCGACGCGGTGGACTCGGCCACCGTGAACAGCGGCCGGTCGGGGTCCAGCAGCCACGCCGAGACCAGGTCCAGCGGGTTGGCCCCGGTCACCGGTACCGGGGTCGGCGGGTCGACCCGGTCGTGCGGGTCGTACGGCGCGCGGTCGGCGACCCCGGCCACGGGCGGCGCGAGTACGGCCGCCACCAGCACGTGCGCGGCGATCAGCGGCAGGCCCACCGCGAGCGCGGCCCGCGCGCCGCGGGCGCCGCGGCGCGCAGCACGACGAGTGCGCCCGCGGCGCCGGCGAATCCCACGGCGGGCACCGCGGCGGAGCCCGGCCCGGCCGCGCCCAGCGGCAGCGCCAGGCCGAACACGGCGAGCGCGGGCAGTGCGGGAAGCAGCACCGTCCCGGTGCGCAGGGCGAGTTCGGCCCCCACGTAGGCCGCGAGCCACACGCACGCGTGCGCGAGCACGAGCGGCGTGCCCTCCCCCGACACCGGGAGCACGGTGGTCAGGATCCGATGCGGGGCGTCCACGAGATCGTCCGCCATCCGGCGCAGGCCGGCGAGCGTGGGCAGCACCCCGGCGAGCGCGTCGGCGCGGTACAGCGTCGCGCAGCCGGTCAGGATCAGCGCCGCCACGCTCACGAGCAGCGACCGCCACAACGGCACCCGTCGCGGCCCGGCCGCGCGCTCCGCGACCACCAGCAGTACCGGCGCGATGGCCGCGACCACGACCACGGGCACCGTCGAGCGCGTCCCGTAGACCGGGTGCAGCGCCATCCCGGCGCTCGCGGCCAGCAGGAGGACCGGGCCGAGCGACCACAGCCGCTCCCGCGTCGACCGGCTCATCGCGCCACCTCGCGGTGCCAGCCGGCGATCAGGGTCTGCTCGTTCGTGGCGTGCAACACCGGTATGCCGCCCGGCCCGGCCGACGCGGGCACGGCGGACCCGCACACCACCATCAGGACGCGTTCGAAGCGGGCCGCGACCCGAGCCGGCGGGGCCGACCCCGACGGGTCCTCGCCACCGGTGACCACGATCAGCGTTCCGTCCGCACGCTCGCGTTCCAGCGCTTCGAACGCCGCCGCCGAGCCGGCCGGCGTGGTGTCCACGACGGCGAGCAGGTCGAGCAGCGCGGTCGTGTCGCGCCCACCGGGGACGCCCAGGCGGGTGCCGCTGTCGGTCACGACGGCGACCGGGAAACCGTGGCCTGCGATCGCGGAGACCACCGACGCCGCGGTCTCGACGGCGAGTTCGAACGCCTCGACGTCGTTCCCGTAGGCGACTTCCCGGGTATCGAGAACGACGCTGGTGCGCGGCAGGCTAACGTCGACCATCTGGCGCACCATCAGTTCGCCGGTGCGCGCGGTCGAGCGCCAGTGCACGTGGCGCAGGTCGTCGCCGAGCACGTACTCGCGCAGCGCGTGGAAGGTCTGCGAACCGCCGTCGGCCGTCGCCGAGGTCGGCCCCTCGATGTGGTGCGCGCGCCCGGCCGGCAGCAGTGGCAGCGGGTGTACGCGCGGACGGACCAGGATCGAGTCGTGGCCGGCGAGCGTACGGGTGCGCCGGGCCAGCGCGAGCGGATCGGTCCGCACGTGCACGAGCGGCCCGACCGCGATCCGGCCCCGCCGGTCGGTCGGCACCGCGTACCGGACCTCGCGCGGCGTAGCCGGCGGCAGCGCGAGCGTCTCGACCGGGCGCGGTTCGCGCCCGCAGCGATCCTCCAGGCGGACCCGGCCGAGCCGCCGGCGCCCGTGGTTGACCAGCGTGATCACACCTTCGGCCGGCGCGCCGCGTGCGACCCGTTCGGGGTCCAGGCGACGTTCGCCCGAGACCCGCAGTCGGCCCGGCGCCCACGCGAGCGCGGTGACCACCGCGAGCAGGCCGAACGCGCCCAGCAGCACGCCCTCTTCGTAGCCGAACCACCACCCCGCCGCGCCCACCGACCCGGCGACCGCGAGCGTCTGCCACCCCGCCGACGTCAACCGGGGCAGCAGCGGCCCGGCGCCGCTCAGGACGCCACCGCGCCGGGGCGGGGCGCCTCGACCCGGGCGAGCACCTCGGCGACCAGGTCGGCCGGTCGCACGCCCGCCAGTTCGGTCTCGGGCGCGGGCAGCAGGCGGTGTGCCAGCACCGGCTGCGCGAGCGCCTTGACGTCCTCGGCCAGCGCGTAGTCGCGCCCTTGTGCGGCGGCCCGCACGCGGATCGCCCGGACCAGCGCGACGCTGCCGCGCGGCCCGGCGCCCAGGCGTACGCTCGGCAACTCGCGGGTGGCGGCGACCACCCGGACCGCGTAGTCGAGCACGGGCTCGGCGACCCGCACCCGCTCGCGCACGACCCGGGCGAACTCCCGTACCTGCGCGGCCGTGGCGATCGTCGGCAGGTCGTCGGCACCGATGTCGACCGAGCCGTCGACCGAGCCGTCGACCGAGCCTTCCACCAAGCCGTTCACCGGGCCGTTCAGCCGGCCGTCCACCGGGCCGCCGGCGACGGTCATCTCGGCGCGATGATCGGGGTAGCCGACGCTCACGCACATCAGGAAGCGGTCGAGTTGGGCCTCCGGCAGTGGGTACGTGCCGGCCATCTCGATCGGGTTCTGGGTCGCGAACACCATGAACGGTCGCGGCACCGGGTGGGTGTGCCCGTCGACGGTGACCCGACCCTCCTCCATCACCTCCAGGAGCGCGGACTGCGTCTTGGGCGAGGCCCGGTTGATCTCGTCGCCGATCACGACGTGCCCGAAGACGGGTCCGGGCAGGAACTCGAAGGTCCCGGTCCCCTGCCGGTACACGGATACGCCGGTGATGTCGGACGGGAGCAGGTCGGGGGTGAACTGGATGCGCTTGCAGTCGGCCGCGAGCGAGGCCGCCAGGGCCCGCGCGAGCGTGGTCTTGCCGGTGCCGGGCACGTCGACCACGAGCAGGTGGCCCTCGGCGAACAGCGCGGTGAGCGCGAGCTCGACGAGGTCGCGCTTGCCGAGGAAGACCCGCTCGATGTTGTCGGCGAGCGCGCCGAAGCACTCGGCGAACCGCGTGATCGCGGAGGCCGACTCGGTGCCGGCCGGGTGCGGCGGGTGCTGGTGCTGCGGTGGTGCGGTGGTCATGGTGCGCGTACTCCTCCGAGCTGACGGCTTGTCACAAGGCGTGGGGGCGGCGGGTGTTCCGCCGCCCCCGGACAACCGAGGCGATCCGGTCAGCCGGGTCCCTGGGCCGGGACGAGCGGCGAGGTGAGTTCGACCGTCGTGGAGACCTTCTGTCGGCTGTGGCCCGCGGCATTGCACGCCTCGACGGAGACGACGTACGGCTTGCCGACCGTCAGGCCGGTGACCTTCATCTGAGTGGCGAGCGTCTGGTGGTCGGTGCCGGACCAGTTGACGAAGTAGTTGGTGTACGTGGTGGGGCTGACCACGACGTTCGCCGGCGGGGTCCAGCTCACCGTGAAGCTCTTGTCGTCGCTGTTCTGCACCGCCTTGAGGTTGCGCACCGTCGACGGCACCACGCACGGGCGCACGCCCACCGACGGCGCCGACGTCGCGGTCCGGCCGTCGGCGAAGGTCGCCTGGACGCGGAACGTGTACTCCTTGTCGCAACTGCCGCCGGTGACCAGGAACCGGTGGGTCTTGTCGTTCGCGCCCAGCTCGATGGGCTTCGCGGTCTGGTCGGCGGCGACGTCCAGCAGTCGGAATCCGGTCGCGGCCGCGCCGCCTCCGGGGACGAACTTGACCTCGATCGTGCCCTTTCCGGACACAACGACCGGCTGGTTCGGCGGCTTGGCCTCCAGCGGCGGATCGGGCTCCGAGGGCTTGGTGGGGGTGGGCGGTTTGGTGGGGGTGGGCGGCTTGGTGGTGGGCGGGGGTGTGGTCGCCGGCGGGGTGGTGGGGTGTTGCGAGGTGGTGGGGGTGGCGGTGGCGGTGGCCGTTGGCGTGGCCGTCGTGGTGGCCGTCGCGGACGCGGTCGTGGTGGCCGAGGCCGTGGGTGTCGTCGGCTCGGTGGGCGGGGTCGTCGCGGGCGGCGTGACGGGCGCCGCGATTGCCGGCGGCAGGCTCGTCGGCCGCTCGGCCGGCGGCTGCCGGCCCGGCGGGTTCGGCGGTGTATTCGCCGGCGGTACCTCGGCCCGGGGCGGTTGCGCCACCACCGGGACCACGGCCGGCACCGGCTCGGCCGGCGGCGCCTCGCCCGCCCCCGACGGCGCGTCCGGCGCGTACTTGCCGACCGGGTGGACGACGCCCGTACTGTCGACCACCGCCGCGGCGGCGTTGTTCTGGTCGTTGACCCACAGCATGCCGTCGCGCACGAACGCGTCGAGCGGCCCCGGCACGCCGGTCACCTTGATCTGCTGGTCGAACTGGGCGCGCGCGGTGTCGTACACGACCAGATTGCCGTTGCCGCGGTTGGGGATGTACACCTTCGCGCCGAGGATCTGCGGCGGCGCGTACGACGCCCGGTCCAGGCCGAGGGTGACCGCCGTGACCGAGCCGCGGTCCAGGTCGACGAGGGTGAGCGTGCCGGTGTCGCTCGCGAGCACCGGCAGCACGTTGCCGGGCGTGCTCTCCGGGGCGAGCACCGCGGCCGGATCGGCCTGGCCCATCGCGTCGGGGAGCCGGATCGTCAGCTCGGGTCCACCGGCCGCGACCACCATGACGGTACGACTGCGCGCGTTCGTCACCACCGGCCGGTCACCCGCCAGGGTCAGCCGCAGCGGGTCCCCCGGGTTGCCCACCGCGAACGGAACTCCCGGTCCCTCGTCGCGGATCGGCAGCAGCTGACCGCGTTCCGGCAGCGGCACCCACAGCGTCCCGCGCGAATCGGCCTGTGCGCGGCCGAGCGGACGCGTCCCCAGGGCGACCGCCGCGCCGCGCGGCGACAGGTCGGCCGGATTGATCGCCTGGACGGTGCCGTTGGCCTCGTCCACGAGCCAACTGCGCCCGCCGCCGGCCACCAGGCGCAGGCCCGGCAGGCCGTAGTCGTACCGGTTCGGCACGGTCAGTTGGGCCGGGTCGATCCGTGCCACGGACCCGGTCTGCTGGTCGACGACCACGACCGAGCCGTCCTCCTGGACGACCTGGAGCGGATGGCCCGCCGTGTCGGGCAGGACGACCTTGCCGTCGGGCTTGCCCGTGGTGCCGTTGACGTGCACGACGCTGCCGTTGTCCTTGTTCGGCAGCCACGCACCGACGTCGGACAGGTCCGGCAGCGCACCGGCGGCGCCGACGCCGACCACGACGGAGGTCGCGACCAGCGCGGTCAACCCGGCGATCGCGACGGCGGCGGTGGTCCGGTCGCGGCGCGGTCTCAGCCGGGCGTACCAGCGTCTTGCGGTCGTCTGCTCCCCGTCCTTGCCCGGATCGGCGCCGCCGAGCCGATGCGGCCTGAGCCCCATGTCGGGCGGGTCGGTCCGCTCGGCCCTGACGGCCTTGACGGTCTTCTCCGCCTTCTCGACGTTCTCGGCCCTGTCCGGTTTCCCGAACCTGTCGCGTATTGCCATGTGATCGCCCCCATGCCCCGTGCCGGCGTGCGCGCGTCGGAGCCTATGCAGGTGGGAGCGCCTTCCGAACGGTTGGCAGTCAGGATTGGTCGACCCGTCGCCGATCGTTCACCAAAAGGTCATGGCAGGCACCAATTACCTTCCTGGCTAAGCGACTTCGTGACCCGGAAGAGCAAATTCCGGTTAGAACAAGGTGAGTTCGTGATCGGGCAAAGCGATTTCCGTTCCAGACAAGGTGAGTTCGTCGCCGCCGGGCGATGTTGACCACGCGGCCCGCGCCCTCCCGGCTACTCGCCCGCGCCTGCGCTCGGCAGAGGTCACACGCGGCATCCAACCACCCGGGTCGCGGCGCGACCGCCGGCGGCCCGGATGCGGCCCGGGGTCGAGCACGGGCCGGCCGGGAAACCACGCGATGGTGGGGTGTGGGAGTGCGAAAACCCGTTCGGGGGAAGCGCACGCCGGAGCGGTGCTTCCGTACCCGGCTGCCGGCGGCCGGCCGGGGTCGGTTGGGTTGACCCGGGCGCCGTCGAGCGCTCGCGTCATTTTTTCGCCGTCCCCCCACGCGTTCGGCGCGTACGGGGACGGCGTACCGGGGGCGACACAGGGGGTTCGCAGAGCGTGACCGAAACACCGCAGGTTTCACCGACCGCCCGCAAACGTCGTCCGACCCAACGCAGTTGCGCGTCCGGCGCACCCACCCTGTTCGGGCCGCCGGATCCGCCGATCGTGGACGTACCGGCCGTGCTGGCCGCCGAGTTCGCCCGTCGCTGGCCGCGAAACGCGGACGGCTTGGACGCCGTGTACCGCTACGCGCTGCTGCCGACCGGCAAGCTGCTGCGCCCCGCGCTCGTGCTGTACGCGGCGCTCGCGGTCGGCGGCGAGGTCGAGCACGCGCTGCCGGCCGCCGTCGGGATGGAGTGCGTGCACACCGGCAGCCTGGTCCACGACGACATCATCGACGCCGACGAGGAACGTCGCGGTCGTCCGGCGGTACACGTGGCCTTCGGCCCCGAGCGCGCGATCATCGCCGGCAGCAGCCTGTACTTCGCGTGGTTCGGCGCGCTGGCCGAATGCGCGCGCCACGGCGTGCCGGGGGAGCGGATCGCGCGGGCGATGGCGGCCCAGGCCGAGGGCGGCACCGCGATGTGCCAGGGCGTCTTCGACGAACTCGGCTTCGCCGGCGACCTGGACTGCCCGGTCGAGGACTACCTCGCGATGGCGGCCCGCAAGACCGGGGCGCTGCTGGCCACGTCGTGCCGGGTCGGCGCGATCCTGGGCGGCGGGGACGACGCGGCCGTCGAGGCACTCGGCTCGTTCGGCCGGCACCTCGGCCTGGCCTTCCAGATCCGCGACGACCTGCTCCCCTACGACGACGCCTCGGCCGCGGCGATGGGCAAGCCCGCCGACAGCGACGTGTCCAACCACCGCCCGACCCTGCCGGTCCTGCTCGCCCACGAACGCGGCAGCGCCGAACAACGCGCCGAGATCCGGGACGCCCTCCTGCACGAGAGCAACCCGGCCATCGCCCTCGCGCGCATGCGCGTGCTCGTCGAGACCACCGGCGCCCACGCCGAGACCCGAGCCCTGGCCGACCGCTACGAACAAAGCGCGCGCGACGCGATCGGTTGGCTCCCCGTCAACCCGTACACGGACATCCTCGGCCACTGGTCCCGCACGGAGCCGACACCGACGGGCACGTAGTCGTCACGCCCGACGGCACCGACCAACACCGGGATGCTGTTGGTGACTTCGGCCCCTGCTTTGCCCCGTCGAGCATCAGCTCGGCGGGGCAAAGTCGTACGAAGTGGCTGCCGCGGCCCAATGTCACCCGCGCCGCTGCACGCAAATGCCCATGGGCCGACACCGGCCGGAAAGCGTCCTCGGCTTCGTCACGGCGTCGGAGCCCCCTCAACCACCGCATCGCGACCGAGCACAAGGCTGACTCGCTCGAGTGCGGAAGCGGCGTCGGGGTCCCCCGCATCGAAGGCCCGACGGAAGAGCCGCAGCGCTTCTTCGTGCCGACCGGCCTTCTCGTACAAGCGGCCGAGGTTGAACATGGCACTGGTGTCGCCGGCGTCGGCGGCGCGACGGTACTGCTCCTCGGCCTCCGCCATCCGGCCGGCCTCCAGGTACATGACGCCGAGGATGTGCATGGCTTGCGTTTCGCCGGCGTCGGCGACACGAAGGAACCGGCTCTCGGCCTCCGCAGTACGCCCGGCCCTGTTGCACAGGACGCCGAGGTTGTACATGGCATTGGTGTTGCCGGCGTCGGCCGCGCGGCGGTATGCCTCCTCGGCTTCCGCCATCCGCCCCGTATCCACGTACAGGCCACCAAGGTTGAACATTGCATTGGTGTCGCCGGCATCGGCGGCACGAAGGAACAGCTCCTCGGCCTCCGCCGTACGCCCGGCTTCTTCGCACAGGACGCCGAGGTTGAACATGGCACCGGTGTGGCCCGCAGCCGCAGCACGGCGGAATGCCTCCTCGCCCTCCGCCGTACGCCCTGCCTGTTCGCACAGGATGCCCAGGTTGAACATGGCACCGCTGTGGCCCCCGGCCATGGCACGGCGGTAAGCCTCCTCGGCTTCCGCAGTACGCCCGGCCTTGCTACACAGGACGCCGAGGTTGTACATGCCACCGGTATGGCCTGTGGCCGCAACGCGGCGGTAAGCCTCCTCGGCCTCGGCAGTACGCCCCGCCTCTTCGCACAGGACGCCGAGACTCAACAGGGCACCGACGTCGCCGGCGTCGGCCGCACGACGGTACTGCTCCTCGGCTTCCGCAGTGCGCCCGGCCTTCCGGTACAGACTGCCGACGTTGCGCATGGCTTCCGTGTCGCCGGAGTCGGCGACGACACGAAGAAACAGCTCCTCGGCTTCCGCAGTGCGCCCGGCCTCTTCGTACAGGACGCCGAGGTTGTACATGGCATCGGAATCGCCGGCATCGGCCGCGCGACGGCACTGCTCCTCGGCTTCCGCGATCCGTCCGGCGTCCCGGTACAAACTGGCGAGGTTGTTCATGGCGCGGGCGTTGCCGGCGTCGGCGGCGCGGCCGTAGACCTCTTCGGCTTCGGTGGTCCGGCCGCCCAGTTCGTACAGGATGCCGAGGTTGAACATGGCAATGCTGTCGCCGGCGTCGGCCGCGCGACGGTATTGTTCCTCGGCTTCCGCAGTACGCCCGGCCCGGTGGTACAGGACAGCGAGGTTGAACACGGCTTTGGCATCGCCGGCCTTCGCCGCGCGGCGGTATTGCTCCTCTGCTTCCGTGGTACGCCCGAGCTTTTCGCGCAGGACGCCGAGGTGGTACATGGCGTCGGAATCGCCGGCGTCGGCCGCGCGGCGGAAGCTCTCCTCGGCTTCCGCGATCCGCCCCGCCTCCACCTGCAGAAGTCCCAGGTTTCCCAGGGCTGCTGGGTCGCCGGAGTCGGCGACACGGCGGAACAGCTCCTCGGCTTCCGCCGTGCGCCCGGCGTCCAGGTACAGGACGCCGAGGTTGAACATGGCCCAGGAGTGGTCGGCATCGGCGGCGCGGCCGTACTGCTCCGTGGCTTCCGCCGTACGCCCGACCCTTTGGTACAGGACGCCGAGGTTGAACATGGCATAGGTGTCGCCGGCGTCGGCCGCACGACGGTACTGCTCCTCGGCTTCCGCGATCCGTCCGGCCTCTTCGTGCACGAAGCCGAGGTTGTACATGGCTCTGGGGTTACCCATGTCGGCGGCGCGGCGGAAGTGCTCCTCGGCTTCCGCCGTGCGCCCGGCGTCCAGGTACAGGACACCGAGGTTGAACATGGCCCAGGAGTGGCCGGCATCGGCGGCGCGGCCGTACTGCTCCGTGGCTTCCGCCGTACGCCCGACCCTTTGGTACAGGACGCCGAGGTTGAACATGGCATAGGTGTCGCCGGTATCGGCCGCGCGAAGGTATTGCTCCTCGGCTTCCGCGGTCCGCCCCGCTTTCGCGTACAGCAGGCCCAGGTTGCCCATCGCTCGGGGGTAACCCGCGTCGGCGGCGCGGCGGTAGAGCTCCTCGGCTTCGGCGGTCCTCCCGGCATCGCTGTACAGATCACCGAGGTTGGTCATTGCCCGAACGTGACCCTCGTCCGCGATTTGCCGGTACAACGTCTCGGCCTCATCGGGACGCCCATGGTCCTGCAACCAGCGGGCAAGATCGCACACGTCGTCGGCGTCGCCGCCCTGTGCCGCGCGACGGAGCTGTTCCTCCTCCGTGCGGTCGGTTGTCCGCGCGCCCTTCGTGAGTCGGCGCAGCGCCTCCGTGTACGCGATCTCCTCGGCCGCCGCCAACTTCCGGGCTGCGCGCTTGAGTCCGTTTGATCCATATCTCGTCACAGCTCATCCATCCCGGCGGCTACCCCACGCCTCCGCCAGCGATTACCCAGAGCTGGGAGAAGGCCTCCACCGCGGGCCCTTCGAGCCTTGGCCGACAGTGCCGCCCCTGGCGTGGGCAGGGGATGGCAACGGCGATCGGCCTGCGCGTCCGGCCGAAGGCCAGAGTAGCCCGGTCTCTCGGCCCATTTGTAGCCTCGACCGCAGGTGTGCGCAAAGTGGCCAATCGCCGGCGCAAAACGAGCCGGGCGGGCCGGGTGAACAAAACCGGCCGCACCCGGGCAACAGAGCTATGCGGCGCCGCGCGGGATGGGGTGAATCTGTGGGGCGAGTTGTTCGCCGCGTTCGTTCGCGCCGGGCTCGATGCCCTCCGGACAGGGCCTACGCGTACCATCCGAGGGCTTCGGCCGGGTCGGCCTCGGTGCCTGCTCGGAACGCGGCGTCGAACGCGGCCTTGCCGAGCGCTGCCCGGGCGGCTGCGGTGATCCGGTCCACATCGCCCCGCTCCGCGGGCGGCAGCGGCGCGTGCGCGCCGGCTCGCGCCGCGGTTGCCGCGCCCAGGAGGCGGGCGGCCCGTTCGGGCCGAGCGGCCAGTGCCTCGACCCCGGAGAGGCCCTCGAAGGCCAAGGCGACGGCCCTCGGGTCGCCGACCAGGCGGGCGATCGCCAGCCCTTCCAGGTGCAGCGCGCGGGCGGTGTCGGCGTCGCCGCGTTGTTCGGCGATGAACCCCAACTCGGCGAGGACGAGCGAGTTTCCGGCCTCCGAGGACACCCGTCCGTACCAGTCCCGGACCCGCGACAGCCACATGTGGGCGGTGTCGAGGTCGCCCTGCCTGCGGGCGCCGAGGCCGAGGCCGATCTCCGCGTGGATCTCGCCGAACTTGAGGCTCTGCTCGGCCGCCGACCGGCGGGCCCGCTCGTGCAGTTCCCGGGCCCGGTCCCAGTCCCCGGTCAGCAGCGCGATCCGGCCGAGGCCGGACAGTCGTGAGGAGACCTCCGCCGCGAGGCCCAGCTCCTCCGCCACCCGTAGGCCGTCCCGCAGGACGCGCGCGGCCTCGGCGTAGTCGCCGTCGATCTCGGCCAGGGCCGCGAGCGGGACGCTCGTTCGCGACCGGCCCCAGCGGTCGCCCAGTTCGGCGAACAGTTCCGCGCTCCGCGCGCTGTCCCGGCGCAGCGCCGCCATGTCGCCGCGGATCAGGTCGTGGATCGCCCGCTGGCCCAGTGCCGCGGCGATCCCCCACCGATCGTCCAGGGCGAGGAAATCGGCCAGGGCGGCGGCGGTCAGCGCCTCGCTCGCGGCCAGATCGCCGGTGTTGAAGAGGGCGTACGCGCGAAACCGCCGCGCCCGGGCCCGCCGGGCGGGGTCATCGATGTCGGGATCGGGCCCCGGGGACCGGCGTTCGCCACCCAGCAGGGCGAACGAGCCCTGGAGGAAGTGGACTTCGGCCCGCGCGTCGGCCGGCGCCGGACCGTCGGCGGACAACGCGGCGGCGACCGCGCGGCGGGCCTCGCCGAGGCGTCCGCGCAGCACCCAGTACCAGGACAGCGCGGTGACCAGTCGCAGCGCCCGGTCCGCCGCCCCCTGGCGGACGGCGGTGTCGAGCGCCACCCGCAGGTTCGCGGCCTCGGCGTCGACCCGGAGCAGCCAGGCGCGTTGCTCGGATCCGCGCAGGTGTGGTTCGGCCCGTTCGGCGAGTTCGGTGTAGTAGTCGAGGTGCCGCTCGTGGACGGGCTCGAAGTCCACCATCTCGTAGAGGCGTTCCACGCCGTAGGCGGCAACCGATTCGAGCAGTCGGTAGCGCGGGCCGGCCGCGTCCTCGGTCATCACCACCAGGGACCGGTCGACCAGCCGGATCAGCAGGTCGGGGATGTCCTCCGCGCTCACCCCGTCACCCGCGCAGACGACTTCGGCGGCCCGGAGCGTGCAGCCGTCGGTGTGCGCGGCGAGCCGGCGCAGCACGATGCGCTCGGGGGCGGAGAGCAGTTCCCAGCTCCAGTCGATGACGGCGCGGAGGGTCCGCTGGCGGGCCGGGCTGTCGCGTCGGCCGCCCGCCAGCACCCGGAAGCGGTCGTCGAGCCGTTCGGCCAGTTCGTGGACACCCAGGGCGCGGACCCGGGTGGCCGCGAGTTCGAGGGCGAGCGGGATGCCGTCCAGTCGCCGGCAGATCACCGCGACGGCCTCGGTGTTGCCGGCGTCGAGGACGAATCCGGGGGCGACGGCCGCCGCGCGCTCGGTGAACAGGCGCGTCGCCTCGTCGGGTCGCAGCGGCTCGACGGCCCACAGGGTCTCGCCCGCGAGGCCCAGCGGTTCCCGGCTGGTGGCGAGGATCCGCAGGCCGGGCGCGGCGCGCAGCAGCCGGCCGGCGAGGTCGGCGACCTGCTCGACGATCTGTTCGCAGTTGTCCAGCACGAGCAGGGTGTGGCGATCGCGCAGGGCCGCCGCGAGCCGGTCGGCGTGGCCGGTGCCCGCGTCCGCCCCCACGCGGTCGGATCGCCGGCGCCCTCGTCCCGGATGCCCAGGGTGGCGGCGACCGCGTCGACGAGGTCGGCGGTGGCGCCGCGCTGCCCGGCGAGTTCGACCAGCCATCCACCGTCCGGGCAGGCGTCGGCGAGCCGGCCGGCGGTCTCGACCGCGAGCCGGGTCTTGCCGACCCCGCCGGGACCGGTGAGGGTGACCAGCCGGCTGCCGGTCAGCAGCGCGCCCAGCTCGGTGACCTCGCGTTCGCGGCCGACGAGCCCGGCGAGCGGGGTCGGGAGATTGCCGCGGGGACGGGTCGCGGGCGGGGCGGCGGCCAGTTCGGGGGCCTGGACGAGGATCGATCGGTGCAGGTCGGCGAGCTCGGGACTCGGGTCGAGGCCCAGCTGCTCGGCCAGGTGCGCGCGGAGTTCGTCGTACGACGCGAGGGCCTCGCTCTGTCGTCCGGAGCGGTACAGGGCGCGCATCTGGGCGGCGCGCAGCCGCTCGCGCAGGGGGTTCCGGTCGACGAGCGCGGTCAGTTCGGCGACCAGTCGGCCGTGCTCGCCGGCTTCGAGGCGGGCCTCGGCCTGTTCCTCCAGTACGACCAGGCGCTGCTCCTCCAGGCGCTGCGCGGCGGGGCGGGCGAACGCGGCGTCGGCGAAGTCGGCGTAGGCGGGGCCGCGCCACAGGTCGAGCGCGTCGGCGAAGGCGGCGGCCCGGGCCCGGGGATCGGCGGTGCCCCTGGCCCGCAGCACGAGCGTGCGGAAGCGGTCGGCGTCCACGTCGTCTTCGTCGTCGATCCGCAGCCGATAGCCGGCCGCCTGGTACGCGACGCGGTCGCGGCCCACGGTGCGGCGCAACAGCGAGACCTTGGCCTGGAGGGCGTTGGCGGGGCGCCCGGGGGGTTCCTCGCCCCAGAGGTCGTCGATCAACCGGTCGGCGGAAACGGGCCGTCCCTCGTACACCAGGAGAGCGGCCAGCAACGCCCTGGCCTTGGCCTCGGGCAGCTTGACGGACTTCCCCTCGCCCTCCCACACCGCCAGGGAGCCGAGCACGCCGAACCGCATGCCACGACCGTATCCGAAGACCCTCAGTCGACCCTCAGTCGACCCTCAGCGGGCCATCAGCGCAGGTCGGCAGTGTGATCACCACGGCCCGCCGAGCACCGCACAGTGCCCGCGGCCAACCGAGAGCCGGCCGAAGAATCACACGGGAGCAAGCGAATGACGAAGTACGTGGGCAAGAAGGCCGTCATCACCGGTGGCACGATCGGCATGGGTCTGGCCATCGCCAAGCGACTGGTCGAGGGCGGCGCCGAGGTCCTGCTGACCGGCCGCAACGAGCGGAACCTCGAGGACGCCCGGAACGAACTGGGCCCGGGGGCACACGTGGTCCGTTCCGACACCTCGAACATGGCGGACATCGCGGCGCTGGGCACGATCATCGAGGAGCGGCTCGGCCACGTCGACTACCTGTTCGTCAACGCCGGGATCGCCGAGATGGCCCCGGTCGAGGTGGCCACGGAGGAGTCCTACGACCGCCAGTTCGGGGTCAACACCAAGGGCGCGTTCTTCACGACCCAGCGGGTGATCCCGCTGCTGCGGGCGGGTGGCGCGATCGTGTTCACGACGTCGATCGCCGACTCCACGGGGTCGGCCGGGATGGGTGTGTACTCCGCGACGAAGTCCGCCGTGTGGTCCTTCGCCCAGGTGCTCGCCTCCGAGCTGGTCGGCCGGGGCATCCGGGTCAACGCGGTCAGCCCCGGCTTCATCGACACCCCGACGGCGGGCGCGGCGGGCCTCACCGCCGAGGAGCGGGCGGCCTTCCACGCCATCGGCGACGCGGCCACCCCGATGAAGCGGCACGGCACGTCGGACGAGGTCGCCCGCGCGGCGCTCTTCCTGGCCGCCGACGCGACGTTCACCACGGGCGTGAAGCTGCCGGTCGACGGCGGCCTCGCCCAGCACGTCAACGCTCCGCGGGGCTAGTGCGGCGCCGGCAACGTCTGCCCCGCCGGGTCGCCGCCGGTCGCCGGTCACCGGTCGGCGCCGCCGACCCACGACACGAACCGCGTACGACACGAGACGGCCCCCTCGACGGTGGAGTTCCGTCGGGAGGGCCGCTTCGGGAGTGCGGGGCCGGGGGTCGAGGGGGTTCGGATCCCGGGGTTCGGGGTTCGGGGTTCGGGGTTTGGGCTTCGGGTTCGGTCTGGGGCTCCGGCTCCGGCTCGGGCTCGGGCTCGGGCTCCGGCTCGGAGCGTCCGGCTCAGAGCCGCAGACCGTGGGAAAGAAAGTCCAGGTGGCGGTCGTACAGATCGACCAGGTCTTCGGCGCCGCCCCGCTGCACCCAGTGCCGCATGACGGCCGTGGAGACCCCGATGATCGCCGCGGCCACGCAGCTCAGTTCCAGGTCGGCGGGGTCGCGGCCGGTGCGCTGGGCGAGGAGGGCGGCGATGCCGTCCTGGGTGCGGAGCTGTTCGTCCATCGCCCGGGCGCGGAGGGCGGGGATCGTGAAGATGAGCCGGTTTCGGAACAGGAGTTCAGCGCTGTCCGCGGCGAACACGTGCGCCAGTGAGCCGGTCAGCGCGTGGCGGATGGACTCGACGATCGGTTCGTCGGCCGGCCGGGCTTCGAGTGCCTCGCCGAACGCCGGGTCGTACTCGTCGGTGAGGACCACGTCCTCCTTGGTGGGGAAGTACCGGAAGAACGTGCTCCGCGAGACGTCCGCGGCGGCGGCGATCTGGTCGACGGTCGTCGCGTCGTAGCCCTGCTCCGCGACGAGGCGGTAGGCCTCGCGCCGGATGCGCTGCCGGGTCTGCACCTTCTTGCGCTCGCGCAGTCCCGGGACCGACACGGCGGCCGCGGTCGAGGTTTCCTTGGTACTCATACCAGCAATTCTCTGTGTTCCCCGGTCGCGGCGGGCGCGTGCGGGGTGCTCGGGCTCGCAGTCTGCTTGGGCAGGTGGATCGCGGCCAGGACCGCGGTAAGCAGGGCGATCGCGCCGCAGACGACCAGGACCAGGCTCATGCCGTGGGTGAACGCGTCGTGGGCGGAGGCCGACAGCGCGGGATCGTGCAGCCGTTCGGCGACCCCTGCGGCGGCGGCGACCGAGTCGCGGGCGGCGTCGGCCTCGGGCTCCGGGACCCCGTCCACCGAGAGCCGGGCGAGGTAGCCGGCGCCGAGCACACTGCCGAGTCCGGCCACACCCAGGACGCCGCCGAGCTGCTGGACGGTCTCCAGGAGGCTCGCGCCGGAGCCGGTGTTGTTCGTGGGCAACGAGGCCATCACCAGGCTGGTCGCGGGGACGACGGCGAGCCCGAAACCGAGGCCGGTCAGGGTCAACCAGACGGCGGTGAAGGCGTAGCCGTCGGTGCCGTCGGTGGTGGCGCCCAGGAGTGCGCCCGCGGCGAGCATGAGCAGGCCGGTGGTGACCACGGTGCGGGCGCCGAGCTTGGGGAACAGGGGTTCGCTCAGCGTCGCGGACACCAGCAGGCCGCCGATCAGCGGGAGCACGCGCAGGCCGGTGCCGAAGGCGTCGTTGCCGAGTACGGCCTCCAGGTACTGCGGGACGACGAACAGGATGCCCATCACCGCGAAGTTGACGAACACCGCGATCAGCGCGCCCCACCTGAACCTGGCGTCACGGAACAGCCCGAGGTCGACCAGGGGGTGCGCGAAGGCGCGCTGGCGCAGCACGAACGCGATCAGCAGGACCGCGCCGGCGCCGAGCGTGCCCAGGACCGACGGGCTGCCCCACCCCTCGCGCGGCACCAGGATCGCGCCGTAGACCAGCGACGTGATGCCCACCGCGCCCAGGATCGTGCCGAGGCCGTCGAACGGGGTCGGCTCGGCGCCGAAGCGCACCCGCGCGGGGTCCTTGGGCAGCAGGAAAACGCTTGCGATCAGGGCGATCGCGACGACCGGGAGGTTGAAGGCGAAGATCGAGCCCCACCAGAAGTGATTGAGCAACCAGCCGCCGACGACCGGACCGATCGGCATGCCGAGCGCGGTGGCCGCGGTCCAGGTGGCGATCGCCTTGGGGACCTCCTCGGGTCCGAAGATCCTGGGCAGGATCGCCAGCGAGAGCGGCATGATCATCGCCGCGCCCAGGCCCAGGACCGTGCGCACCGCGATCACCTCGCCCGGCGAGCCGGCCCAGATGCCCGCGAGCGAGGCGAGGCCGAACAGGGTCGTCCCGGCGATGAGCACGCGCTTGAGGCCGTAACGGTCGCCCAGCACCCCGATCGGCAGCATCGCCGCGGACAGGGCGAGCAGGTAGCCGCCGCCGATCCACTGCAACTGCGCGCTGTCGGCCCCGAGTTCGTCCGCCAGCGTCGGCATCGCGACGTTGATGATCGTGCCGTCCAAACCGATGATCAGCGCGCTGAGCACCAGGGCTCCGAGTGCCCACCAACGGCGCGGGGAGAGCGCGGGGGCAGGGGTTGTCATGGCGACCTCCGGGGAGTGTTGGCAACTAATGGAATTAAGTCACAAATAAACCGGAGTATCAATCGAACCTGAGGTTCATTTTTATCGTTCGGAGTCGCCGCCTCGGCCACGCGCCAGGAGGTCGCGGGTCTCGCGCGCGATCCACACGTCGGCGACGAACCGGCCCGCGTACACGGCGCGTTCGCCGCCGCGCTCGACGAGGCCCTGGACGAGATCAGCAAGCTCAAGTCCGGCCGGCCCGGGCGCCCCCGATGGCCGATGATCGTCCTGCGCACCCCCAAGGGCTGGACCGGACCGCGCGCCGTGGACGGCCTCCCCGTCGAGGGCACCTGGCGCGCGCACCAGGTCCCCCTCACCGCCGTCCGCGAGAATCCCGAGCGCCTGGCCGCCCTCGAGGCGTGGCTCCACTCGTACCACCCGACCGAACTCTTCGACGCGGACGGGCGGCCGACACCGGCCGTGCTCGCGAACGTGCCCGCCGGCGACGCCCGGCTCGGCGCCGTCGCCGAGGCCAACGGGGGCAGCCTGCTGAGGGAGTTGCCGCTGCCCGACGTACACGCGTTCGCGGTCAAGGTCACCGAACCCGGGACCGGCACGTCGGAACCCACCCGGGCGCTCGGCGAGTACCTGCGCGAGGTGTTCGCCCGGACCGCCGGCCGCCGCGACTTCCGCCTGTTCGGCCCGGACGAGACCGAGTCCAACCGGCTCGGCGCGGTCTACGGCGCGACCGCCAAGGCATGGCAGAGCCCGATCACCGACCTCGACACGCACCTCGCCCCCGACGGCCGGGTCGTGGAGATCCTGTCCGAGCACACCTGCCAAGGCATGCTGGAGGGCTACCTCCTGACGGGGCGTCACGGCGTGTTCTCCTGCTACGAGGCGTTCACGCACATCGTCTCCTCGATGTTCAACCAGCACGCGAAATGGCTGCACGCCTCCCGTGACATCCGCTGGCGCCCGCCGATCGCGTCGCTGAACTACCTGCTCACCTCCCACGTCTGGCGCCAGGACCAGAACGGCTTCTCGCACCAGGACCCCGGCTTCGTCGACCACGTCGTCAACAAGCGCCCCGAAGTGGTCCGCGTCTACCTTCCGCCGGACACCAACACGCTGCTCTCGGTCGCCGACCACGTACTGCGCAGCCGCGGCCTGGTCAACGTGATCGTCGCCGGCAAGACCCCCGGCCCGGACTGGCTGGGCATGGACGAAGCCGCGCTGCACTGCGCACGCGGCGCGGGAGTGTGGGAGTGGGCCTCCAACGACGACGGCGACCCGGAGGTGGTGCTCGCCTGCGCCGGCGACGTACCGACCCTGGAGACACTGGCCGCCGTCGACCTGATCCGCCGTCATCTCCCGGATCTGCGGGTGCGCGTGGTCAACGTCGTCGACCTGATGCGGCTGCTGCCGGAGCGCGAGCACCCGCACGGCATGCCCGACACCGAGTACGACGCGCTGTTCGGCACCGACGTCCCGGTGATCTTCGCCTACCACGGCTACCCGTGGCTGATCCACCGACTCGCCTACCGCCGCCACAACCACGACCACCTCCACGTGCGCGGCTACAAGGAGAACGGCACCACCACAACCCCGTTCGACATGGTCGTGCTCAACGACATGGACCGCTACCAACGGGTGATCGACGTCATCGACCGCGTCCCCGGGCTCGGCGCCAAGGCCGCGACGGTACGTCAGACCATGCTCGACGCCCGCACCAGGCATCACGCCTGGATCGTCGAACACGGCGAGGACCTGCCCGAGATTCGCGACTGGACCTGGGCGAACGACGTGGATCGCCACTGAGGGAACGCGCTCCCGGGTCGGCGAGATCCCGGCCCGGGGCGCGTAGGACGCGGCGAAGCCGAATGGGGGCGTGGGGAGTTCGGGGCAAAGTCGGATGAAGGCCGTGCGGGGCCGGTAGGTTGTACGGCCCGGGTTCGGGGTACGGACCGGTCTCAACGGCGCACAACGCGCACAACGCACCGAACACTGCCCGAACCACCGCGATCGGTGCGGGGCTCGAAAGGTTGACCGACGTGACGGACGAGCCGAATTCAGAACCGGAACACATCCCCGCCCTGATCGCCGACGACGACATCGCCGAGCGGGACCGGGCCACGTTCGCCCCCGCAGCCGCCGACCGCCTCGGCACGGCGCTCGATCCGGCCCGGCCGGCGCGGCGCGCGCCGCACCCCGACCGGCTCACCGATCGCGAGGTGGAGGTGCTGAGGCTGATCACGGACGGGCTCAACAACGCGGGGATCGCCGCCGCGCTGTCGATCGGCGAGGCCACGGTCAAGACGCACATCAACAACGCCTTCGCCAAGATCAACGCGCGCAATCGGGCGGACGCGGTTCGGTACGCCCACCGCCAGGGCCTGTCGCAGCCCTGATCCGCCCGGTTGGGGGACCCGGAGGCCGGGGCCCGGGCCCGGGGCCCGAGAAGCCCAAGGGCCCGCGCTACGCCGCGAGCGGCGCGAAGATCGGCGACTCGGGCCGGTCGGGGTCGTCCGCGAGCGCGAGCAGCGGCGAGGTGATCACGAAGTCGGCGGTCGCGCGGTTGCAGGCCACCGGGATGTTCGCGAGTACCGCGAGCCGCAGCAGCGCGCGCACGTCGGGTTCGTGCGGCTGCGGGCTCAGCGGGTCCCAGAAGAAGACCAGCAGGTCCACGTCCCCCTCGGCGATCCGCGAGCCGATCTGCTGGTCGCCGCCGAGCGGCCCACTGCGGAATCGGGTGATGTCGAGGTCGAGCTCGCCGGCGAGGATGCCGCCGGTGGTGCCGGTCGCGTACAGCCGGTGGGCGGCCAGGGTCTCACGGTGCGTCCGGGCCCACGCGAGCATCTCGGGCTTGCACCGGTCGTGTGCCACGAGTGCGATGCCGCGCTCGCGGACCTCGTGCCGGTGGTTCGGGTCGTGCGGGTGGTTCGGGTCGAGCAGGTGGTTCGGGTCGGTCATCGGCAACTCCTGAGGTGTGCTGAGCTTTCGCATGCCGTAAGTCTCACCGACCGATGTTGCGCGCGTGTGGCCGCGACATGTCGCCCATGAGAAGTCGCGCGGATCTTGTCGCGGTGCCCGTCACCAGCGGTTACGCGTCCCACACCACCGGCAGCCGGACCGCCGTGCGCAGGCCCAGTCCGGTGATGCCCGCACAGGGAACGTCGGGATCCAGGCGCAGCCCCGGCAGCCGCGCCAGGAGCCGTTCGAGCGCGACGCGCAGCTCCATCCGCGCGGCGTGGATGCCCAGGCACACGTGCGGCCCGGCACCGAAGGACAGGTGCCCGAGCCGCGGCCGGCGGAATCGGCGGTGGTCGGGCGGGTCCATCTGCAGGATCGTCCGGCCGATCACGTCGCCGAGACTGGGCTGGTACCAGCCGGAGGAGAAGGTCGTGCCCGGGTCGCGCAGCACCTGGTCGACACCGGCGAAGGTGTAGACCGAGCACTGCTCGTGCTCCGCCGCGAGCAACCGGTCCGCGCCCGGCAGGTCGAACCTCGCCGAGACCGCCCCCGGGTGCAGCGGAGACTGCTCGCGCAGCGCGGCGAGGCCGGGGTACGGACTCGCGAGGACGCCGACCCCACCGAGCCGGTCCTTCGCGGCGAAGGCGTCGAGCGGCTCGCCGGACTCGCCGGGGCTCGGATCCGCTTCCGGTTCCGCTTCCGGGTCGGCTCCCGGGCCCGCACCTGCGGCCACACCGCCCTCCGTCTCCCGCTCCGAGCGGGGTTCGCGCGTCGAGGTCATGTCCGCCGTTCCTCCTTGCGTCGACGTGGTGGGGCCGTGGTGGGACCGTGGTCGAGCCGGGTGGAGCCGCTATGGAGCGCCGTGGCAGCGTGGCGAAGGGGGACGCGGAAAACAAGAGGCCGCGACGCCCGCGACGGCCCGCAGCGACCCGAAGCGGCATGCGGCGACCTGCGGCGGCCTTTCCGGGAACCCCATAGAGCCCAAAAAAGGAATGAACAACGCACAACACACAAAACGTCGTATATACACCACTCGTCTGCCGCGCACCCGTTCGTCGCCGGCCCTCGTTGTGGAGGTATGACCAACGCGACCTCCCTCCCCGCCAAGGTCCTCCGCCGCGCGGGAGGTTCCTCCGGTGCCCGGCCGGCCGGGAACGGCCATGCCTGACCCCTCCGCGGTATTCGTCGCGGCGCCGTCGGCCGACCACGCGGCCCGACACCTCGGCGTCCTCGCGGCGGTCCCCGACGAGCAGGCCGTCGAATGGGCCCCCGACGCCGACACCCTCGAAATCCCGACGGTACTGCCGACCGCCGCCCCGCCACCCCGGCCGCCGGGCGTCGAGGTCGCCCCACCCCCGATCCGCCCACCCGGCAGCCACCGCCGCCGCGACCACCCGACCCCCGACGCCGCCTCGCGGTCGCACCGCCTCGACCCGACCCTCGGCGCGCTCACCGCCCTGTTCGGCGCGATGGCGAGCGTGTTCGGCGGGATCCTGGCCTGTGATCCCCTGCGCTACGTCGCCTACGACGGCGTACCCGACGGCCTGGAGTACGCGTGGCCGGCGCTGGTGTACGCATCGTGGTCGGCCGCCGCATCGGTGATCCTGTACGCCGCCCGACGCCGCCGCCAGGCGCCGAACTCATGGATCATCATGGCCTCCTGCGCGACCATCGGCACCGCCTCGTGCACCCAACCAACCCCTCACACGCCATCCACACTGGCCATCGCCGCCATCCCCCCACTCGCCGCGCTCCTGTGCTTCCACCTATTCACCCGACAACTCGCACGACCCGAACCACTCCCACACACGACGACGAACCCGATTCAGCCTCCGCCATGATCGCGCGCAGCGCCGGAAACCTGGACAAGGTCGCTGCCGGCTTGATTTCCGAGGGCATCACCACGGCAACCGAATCCGCGGACGTCACCGACGAGAAAGCACTCACCGTGGCACTCGGCGCACTGCGCGAGCGGCTCGGTCCGATCGAGGTGGCGCTGTTCAGCCCACGGCCGAATCTCGGGTGGATCAAGCCCGTCCTCGATACCGCACCGTCGGACATCGAGAGCGCGCCGGCACTGAGCCTCGTGGCTGCGGCGGCGGTTGTCCACGCGGTGGTGCCGGACATGCGCCACCAGGGATACGGCACCTTGCTGTTCACCACCGGCGGCGCCGCCGTCGAACCGCACCGCGACCGCGCGGTGTCGGGAATCGCCTACGCGGCCGAGTCGGCCTACACGCGCATGCTCCACGACACACTCGCCGACGACGGCGTGCACGCCGCGCAGGTCACGGTCGTCGGCCCTATCGGCCCTATCGGCCCCGGCGCCAGGCACGAACCGGACGAAGTGGCCGAGGAACAGCGTTCGCACCCCGCTGGATCGGCATACCTGTCTCCTCAACGCGGCGGTCGTCAGGTCTCGGGCGGCGCGAACGCGTCGAAGTGCAGGGCGCGTACGGCGTGCATGTACTCGCCGACCGCGAGGGTCTCCGCGAGCACCGCCCGCGGTTCGGTCGTGCCGGCGGCCGCCTCGCCGAAGGTCGGGTCGATCCAGCCCGGCCGGCGTTTGAGGCCAAAGCAGGCCGCCACCGCCGCCATCACCGATCCGCGTCAGCGCGACGACGGCAGACCCGATTCGCTCGCAACCGGACGCTCAGCCGGTCGAGGCTCGGCGTCGGCGCCGTGGATGGGCCCGGCGGTGGCAGTCAGCGGCGTGCCCGGCCGACCGCGCCGGGCGGCGATGATCTCGGCAGCCACCGCGACCGCCGTCTCCTCCGGCGTCTCCGCGCCCAGGTCCAGGCCGATCGGCGAGTGCAGGCGAGCAAGCTCGGCCGAGCCGAGGCCCGCCTCGACGAGTCGACGCAGCCGGTCGCGATGGGTGCGCCGCGAACCCATGGCGCCGACGTACGCCACCGGCAGCCGCAGCGCGACGGCCAGGAGCGGAATGTCGAACTTCACGTCGTGGGTGAGCACGCACACGACGGTGCGGGAGTCCACCGCGGTCTCGGCGAGGTAGCGGTCGGGCCGGTCCACGACCACCTCGTCCGCCGCCGGAAAGCGCTGCGGCGTCGCGAACGTGGCCCGTGCGTCACAGACCGTCACGTGGTAGCCCAGGTACGCGCCGATCCGGGCCACCGCGGCGGCGAAGTCGACGGCGCCGAACACCAACATGCGCGGCGGCGGCACGTACGACTCGACGTGCACGACCACCGGATCGCCGCAGGTTCGCTCGGGGTCGCCCGCGGTGTGCGTGCGGACGATGTCGGTGCGGCCCTGTTCGAGCAAGCCGCGGGCCCGGCCCAGGATCCGGCGGTCGAGGAGGTCGTCACCGAACGCGCCGGTGTGCCATCCGTCGCCGACCAGGACGGTGCGCCCGGTGAGCCGGGTCGGGCCGTCCACCACGCGCACCACCGCGACGGGCGCACCCGCGCAGATGGCCTCCACCGCGAGCCGATGCACGACCTCGTGTCCGAGCCGGACCGGCTGGACGAAGACCTCGATCGACCCGCCGCAGGACAGCCCGGGCGCGAACGGGTCCTCCTCGTCGTGGTCGAACGAACGCAGGACGGGTTCGCCGGTGCGCAGTGCCTCGCGGCACAGCTCGTACACCTCGCCCTCGACACAACCCCCGGACACGCTGCCGAGCACCGTGCCGTCACCGGCCACGGCCAGCGCGGCACCCACACCCCGAGGCGCACTGCCGGTCACGGCGACGACTGTGGCGAGCGCGTAGTCCCGACCCTCGTGCTGCCACACCGCCAATTCCGGGGCGATGTCCCGCATGGTGCGACTCCCTCGTTCTGTTGGGATATACCCGAAGGCCGGTGGGATCGATCCCTGTGCACGAACCGATCCCACCGCCCGCGGCGTCGCCCGGAGCGGCGACCGGCTCGGCGGCACTCGGCGTGGCCCCGGGGGCGGGGGCGGGCGGCGGTGTCTGCCCCCGCATCAGCTCCTCCACGTTGCGGGCGAACCGGTCCATCAGTCGCTGTGAGACGTCGCCGATCACGCCGCGTCAGAACTGCGCGACCTTGCCGCGGATGACCAGGTCGGTGTCGAGCGAGACCTTCGTGCCCACAGCGTCCGGCTCGATCAGGGCAACCAGTGGCGCCCTCGGATCCGGAGTGCCGGATTCAGCTGCGCACGTGGCGTATCGCCAACCAGGATGGGCGCGGGGTGGGACCCGAGGAGGAGTTGGCGCGCGTACCCGACCGGCACTGCCTATGACGGCACGGTATCGGCGACGAATACGAGCATGGGGGCTGCTGTGAACGACGCGGTGATCGTGTTGCCCGGAATCATGGGCAGCGAGCTGGTGGAGGTGTCCTCGGGGCGGACGCTGTGGGGGCTCGCGGACGCCGGGTGGTACGCCAGGGCGTGGACCACCGGCGACTCGCTCGGGGGCCTGGCGGTGACCGACGACGAGCGGGCCGGCCGGGTGGGGCGAGTCCGGGCCACGCGGCTGCTCCGGGCTCCCGCGTGGGCGCCGGTGCTGCGCGGCTTCGAGCCGTACACCGCGCTCGTCGCGGCCGTCCGGCAGGCCGCCGCCGATCCCACCGCTGTGCTCGAATTCCCTTACGACTGGCGGTTGTCCGTCGAGTACAACGCGGGCCGGCTGGCCATCGCCGCGTACGAGCACCTGCGCCGATGGCGGACGCACCCGCTGGCCGGGCCGGACGCGCGCCTGGTCCTGGTCGCGCATTCGACGGGCGGCCTGGTCGCCCGCTACTTCACCGAAGTCCTGGGTGGCGCGGGCGAGTTGCGCGCTCTGGTGACCCTCGGTACACCGTTCTTCGGCTCGGTCAAGGCGGTGGACCTGCTCGGAGGCGACAGCGGTACGTCCCTTTCCCTCCCGCACCGCAGGCTGCGCCGACTGGCCGGGAGCCTGCCGGGGCTGCACGACCTGCTGCCGTCGTACGACTGCGTGGACGAGGGGACGTCGGTCCGCCGGTTGACCGCCGGCGACATCGCGGGCCTGGGCGGGGACGGGCAGTTGGCGGGCGACGCGTTCGCGCGCCGGGAGCGGCTCATGGGCGAGGACGGCTCATGGGCGACGCTGTGGCCGCTGATCGGGGTCGAGCAGCCGACCGCGCAGTCGCTGGTGTTGCGCGACGGCGTGGCCGACCCGCGGTTCGTGACCTGCCGAGTCGACCGGGCCGGGTGCGTGGAGCGGGTCGACCGGCGCGGCGACGAGACCGTGTACCGCGAGGCCGCCTTTCCGGCCGCGGCCAAACCGTTCGCGTTCGTCCAGACGCACGGCGCGTTGCCGATCACACGCGAGGCGATCGCGCACGTGTGCGCGGTCCTGGGCCACGAGGAGCTCGGGCCCGAACCGAGTGGGGCGGTCACCCCGTTGGCCCTGGAGATGCCGGACAGCGTGCCGGCCGGAACCTCCCTCGACATCGCCGTCGAGGGCGTGCCCGACCCGGCGGCGGTGGATGTCCGCGTGGTCGACGTGACCACCGGCGCGACCCTGCCCAGGGCGCGGCCGGTGCGCCGGGAGGGGCGCCTGATGATCCGCCAGATCCTGCCGATGGAAGGGCTGTTCCGGGTGGTGGCAAGGGTCGGCGCGCAATCCCCCGTCACCCAGCTGGTCCTGGCCACCGACCCGAGCGCCGAACCCGACGAAAGCGAGCACGCTTGACTCACGAGTCCGCCGTGGCCCGCCCGGTCTTGCCGACCGCGACCACCTGAATCGGCAGCGGGTCGGGCAGCTCACGCAGCTTGCGGATCGGCGAGCAGAACACCGGCAGGAACGCGATCGTCATGCAGACCGCGCCCGCCCAGATCGACGCGTGTACGCCCACGAACTGCCCGATCAGGGCGGCGAGCACCGCGCCGACCGCCGACGCGCCGGTGAGCACGAAGCGGAAGGTGGCGTTCATCCGGCCGAGCAGCGCGTCCGGGGTCAGCCGTTGGCGCAGGCTCACGGCCAGCACGTTGTCCGTGCCCACCTTGGCGGTGGCCAGGAACCAGCCGACGCCGGCCACCCACAGCCACGGGCCGCGGTCCAGCAGCGGGATGAGCAGCGCGGCGGGTGCCAGGCACGGCCCGAGCAGACCGAACGTGCGACCGATGCCGAGCCGGCGCGCGAGCGGCCGGGCGGAGCGGGCACCGGCCAGGATGCCGAGTCCGCCGACCGCGAAGTAGAGCCCCAAGGTGCCTTCGGACAGATCGAGTTCACGCACGATGACCACGGGGATCATGGTGTTGACGAGCTGCGAGCCCAGGTTCATGCAGGCCGCGGTGAGCGCGAGCGCGCGCAGCTCGCGGCTGTGCGTGACGTGGCGGAGGCCCTCGCCGATCTCGGCGCGCAGCCGGCGCTCGGGGGCGACCGGGACGGCGGGGGCGGCGGGGACGGCCGGCGTGGCCGATCCGCCGTGGGCGCGGATGCGGGTCAGGCCGAGCCCCGACGCCAGGTAGCCGACGGCGGTGCAGACGAGCGCGGCGGGGGCCGCGACGAGTTGGATCAGGAACCCGCCGGCGCCGCGGCCGGCGATGTTGGTCGTCGCCATCAGGCTGACCATGACGGAATTGGCCGGCAGCAGGGCGTCACGACCGACCAATTGGGGCAGAAAGCTCTGCGACCCCACATCGAAGAACACCGTCGCGCACCCATTGAGCAGCACCACGGCATACAGCTGAGGCAGCGTCAACACGTCCAACCACCACGCGACGGGGATCGAGACGATCAACGCGGCCCGAACCAGGTCGGCGACGATCAACACACGCCGCCGCCGCATCCGATCCACCCAGGCCCCCGCCGGAAGCCCGATCAACAGGAACGCGACCGTGCCAAGCGCGGCAAGCGCCCCCACCTGACCGGGACTCGCGTCAAGCGCCTCGAGCGCGATCAACGGAATCGCGACGTAGCCGATATTGGTACCCAGGTCACTGAGCGCAGTCGCAGCAAACAGTGCACGAAAATCCCGAACCCGCCAGGGGGAGTGCAGAGAACTCATCCCCGCACCCTGCCGCCACTCCCCACCCCCACCCCAATCATTTACCCACACCTAAATCCTCCCCACCCCGCAGGTGGAAGGGGGCGGTCAGGTGCGCGGTGGCGGGGCCGGGAGTCGGGGCCGGGGCCTCATGGTTTCGGGATGGTGAGGGTGGGTCGGGTTTGGGGGAGGAGGTAGACCAGGGCGGTTGTCACGGCTGCGGTGAGGAGGGTGAAGATCGAGGAATGACAGGTCGACGCCGACCAACACGCCGCCGACGAGTGCAGTTCGCCGTCGGATGTACCGAGGTCGGCCCGCATCGCCGGCCCCGCGACGATGACGATGGAGGGTCTCGGCGGCCTCAGCATCGGCAGGCCGGCCACCGACCTCGGGCTCAGCAAGAGCGGCATCGCGACGCTCTTCGGGACGAAGGAGAAGTTGCAGATCGCCGCCGTCGCGTCGGCCCACGAGGCGTTCCTCGACGCGGTCGTGCGCCCCGCGTCGGCCGAACCCCGCGGCGGCGTCCGGCTGCGCGCGCTGACGGAACATTGGATCTCCTACGCCGAGACACCGCTGTTCACGGGCGGCTGCTTCTGGGCGGCGAACCTCGCCGACTTCGACAGCCGACCGGGGCAGGTGCATGACGCGCTGTTCCGCCACCACCGGGGCTGGCTCGCGCTCATCGCCGACGAGCTGTGACAGGCCGTCGACGCCGGTGAGATCGCCGACCCGGACGTCGACCTCGCCGCCTTCCAGATCGACGCGGTCCTCACCGCCGCGAACACCGCGTTGCGCCTGGGCGACGCCGGCGTCGTGAACAAGGTCCGCCGCGTGGTCGACGGGTTCCTCACGCCCGGCGCCTGACGGATCCCCGCGCCGAGGGTGCCGTAGCGACACGGTGCCGCGGGACGTCGGTCGCGAAGTCCCGGCCGATCAGCGCCGATTCGCCATCGGGGGCACGCCATCCTCGCCGGGATCGGGGCGTTCGTCCCGCCGAGGGCCCGAATGGCCCGGATGCCCCAAGATCCCGCGCCACCGAGCTCCCGGGGATCGACCGCCTTCCGGATCGGCCCTACTATGTCGGCTCAAGATCGACGGCCGGAACGTCGGTCCGGATCCGAACGGCCACGCCGGAGGCCGAGCGGGCCCGCTCGGCCACCAGCGCCGGGCCGGGACATCGAGAGCACCCTCGAAGGCGCGCCTCGAAGCCGGCCCGGAAGCGCGACAACAGGCCGCCGACGTCGGTGGGGAAAGCCTGCCGCAGCCCCAACGGACGCGGACGGCAACGCCGTCGGCCCTCGGCCCGCCTGATGTCACACCCGGATGAATACGAAGGCGAGCTCACATGCCCACTCTTCCCTGGACCGTCCCGAATCCGGCCTCACCCGGCACCGAGGCCCTGATCATGGCCTCTCGTTTCGAGGTCCGGTCCGGCAAGGACGTCCCCCGCTTCTTCCTGAAGTCCCTCTCGGCATGGCGCCAGGTGCGATCCGCGCCGGGCGCGTTGGGCGCGTCGTTGATCGCGCAGCCGATCAAGGGCGTCTTCTTCACGCTGTCCGCGTGGGAGAGCCGCGAGGCCCTCCAGAAGTACGTCAAGACCGAACCGCACCGCACGATCATGAAGATCCTGCGCCCCACCATGAAGACCTCGACCTTCACCTATTGGAACGTGGTGGTGGAGGACCTGCCGATCACGTGGGACGACGCCAAGCGGCGGATCGCGGAGAAGGCGCGGACCGATGCCGCCGGGAACGGGGACGCCTCGGCCTGATCCACATCCTGGTGCCACGCCCGGCACAGGGATGCCCGGTCGCGGGGCGCGGGCGACGCGTTCCCCGTGGCGGCCCCGCGATGCGGAACGCGGGATCCCCGACCCGATGATTTAGCCTCGACTCGATGATCGAGATCGAGTTCACGACCGAGGACGTCGCCCGGACGCGCTTCGCGATCTCTCCGCTGTGGGAGGTCATCGCGAGCGTTCGGGTCCTCAAGGGCGCCGACGAGTTGGGGATACACCGCGTCTGGACCGATCAGGTGACCGAGCGCCTGGCCGCCGCGAAGGTCGACCTGACCCCGCTCACCGATCTGATCCCGGTACCGACCCGAGGCATCGCCGGGTTCCTGTGCCCGCCGCCGACCACGCCGCTGGCCTCGCTCACCGTCGAACTCGCGACCATGCGCGCGACCCCCGCCGAACTCCTGCAAACGACCTCGGAGATCGCCCCGGCCCGGCTGGCGGCGCTGCTCGACGACCCCGAGGGCGAGTTGGGCCGGCTGTCGGAAACCATCGAGGCGTACTGGGATTTGGCCCTCGCG
This sequence comes from Embleya sp. NBC_00896, assembly GCF_045207785.1. Lineage (NCBI taxonomy): Bacteria > Bacillati > Actinomycetota > Actinomycetes > Kitasatosporales > Streptomycetaceae > Embleya > Embleya sp. NBC_00896. The sequence goes on along the minus strand of NZ_CP108777.1, from coordinate 1,479,776 downwards.
CCGTACTGGCCCCGGATCCTCACCTTCCTCGAGGGCGACATCCTGTACCGTGCCCGCCGGCTGGTCGAGGGCGGTGCCCGGAGCCTTTTCAACGACCTGGACCCGCAGGTCGCGTGGGACGCGGGCACGCTCCAACTGGAGCACAGCTTCGTCCGCGGCCGCCGCACCCTCGACGGTCGCGGTCTGCTCCTCGTGCCGTCGGCCTTCGTCTGGCCGCGGGTGTTCTCCGTCCTCGACGGCCGCTGGCAGTCCACGTTCCGCTATCCACCGCGCGGCATCGGGAACCTGTGGTCGGCCCCCTCGCACGTGGCACCCCCCGACGCGCTCGCGGGTGTCCTGGGCCGCACCCGCGCCACCCTCATCGCCGAACTGACCGCCCCCGCCTCCACCACCGACCTGGCCCGCCGCATCGGACTCACCCCCGGCGGCATCTCGCAACACCTCACCGCGCTCCGCGCGGCCGGCCTGCTCACCGCCCACCGCACCGGCCGGGTGGTCCTGTACGCCCGCACCCAGGCGGCCGAGATCCTCCTGACGGCGACCGACTCCCCCTGACGCCGCCGTCCAACGCCCGCCCATCCGCCGACCACGGACCGGAAACGGCGCGAAGCGCCCGGCGGGACCGGGCGCTTCGCAGAGGGATGGGTACAGGGGTCGGAGAGTTGGGAGGGGTCAGGGATTGCAGCCGTTGTGGATGACCCAGGCGTCGTCGATGTCCCAGGCGCTGCCGATGTTCTTGGTCTCGTGCGCCTTGACGCAGGCGTACGAGTTGGGGCCCCAGTCGTCGATCTCGATGGTGACGTCCTCGCCGCCGCAGTTGGCGAAGTAGCCGGTGTCGCCGTGCTCGTAGTATCCGCACGCCTGCTCCTGGGCCGACGCGGAGCCGGCCGTGCCGACGACGCCGGCGACCGAGGCGGCCAGCGCGACCGCGGTCAGCACGGCGGCGGAACGGAACCGCCGACGGCGGGTCACGGTGGCGGTGGCGTCGGCGCCCGTGGAGTCGGTACCGGTGGTGTTGGTGTGGGTGCCGGTGGTGTTCATGCGCGATCTCTCCTCGAGTCGGGTTCCGAACGGTTGTGTGCCGGCGGCGCCTTGCCGCCCCGTCCGATGACTCAATGTTGACGTTTGAACACAGTCCGCTCGTCATCCGCGCCGCCGAGATATCGCGTACAGACAACTCTTCAGTCGACGACCGGCGCTCCTCCCTCGACCGTGCGCGCGCTCCTCACCACGAACTAGGCCATTCGGGGTACGGATTCGCCCGCCTGGGCCTCCCCGTTGGCGAACGACGCCTGCCCGAACGGTTCATGACGATCCATCACCATCGATACCCGCACCCGGCGGGATAGGCTCGATGGCGTGATCATCTGGTTGAACGGGGCGTTCGGCGCCGGCAAGACGAGCGTCTCGAAGGAACTCGTCGCGCTCGTGCCGCAGTCGCGGGTCTTCGACTCCGAGTACGTCGGCTACATGCTGCGGCACGTGCTGGATTCCGTTCCGGTCACCGACTTTCAGGACTGGCCGCCCTGGCGCGCGTTGGTCGTACAGACCGCCGCACAGGTGCTCGACTACGTCGGCGGGGTGCTCGTCGTGCCGCAGTCGGTCCTGGTCGAGCGATATTGGGCCGAGCTCCGCACCGGTTTCGAGCAAGCCGGCATCCCGGTACGGCACTTCGTGCTGCACGCGGAACGGAACACGCTCGCCCGACGGATCGAGGCGGACGACGTGGAGGCCGGCGCGCGGACGTGGCGCCTCGCCCACCTGGACGCCTACGCGGCCGCCCGGCCGTGGCACGCCCGGGAGGCCGAGGTCATCGACACGACCGAGACCACGCCCGCACACGTGGCCCGACTGATCGCGGGCCGAGTGGCCTGAGTGGCCCGCGCGGGCCCGAGTGGCCCGAGGACGACCCGGCCCGCTCACTCCGGCCAGGCGCGCATCGCCAACGCGGCGATACCCTCCAGGCCCTCGCGGCCGACGCCGTCGCACGCCTGGGTGGACATGCCCTGGACGATCGCCGCGTAGTACGTGGCGAGCGCGTCGACGTCCGTATCCGCGGGCAGCCGGCCCGCGTCGACGCCGGTGGCGATCTTGTCCCGGATCGCCTTCGTGGACGCCTCGCGGATCGCGCGGAGTTCGGCCTTGACGTCCTCGGCCCCCGACGTGCAGTTGACCGCCGCGGTGATCACCATGCAGCCCGGCGGATGGGCCGGATCCGTGTACGCGTCGGCGATCGCGTACAGCAGTCGCTCCACGGCGACGCGCGCGTCGGGCTCCTCGGCGAGCACCTGCCCGCTCACCGCGCCGAAGGTGACGCCGTACCGCTGGATCGCCTCGCTGAACAGCGCCCGCTTGTCACCGAAGGCCGCGTACAGGCTGGGCGGCTTGATCCCCATCGCGGCGGTGAGCCCGGCCACCGAGGTGGCCTCGTACCCGTGCAGCCAGAACTCGGTGACCGCGCGATCGAGTGCGGCTTCGCGGTCGAATCCGCGCGGGCGACCTGCGGTCTTGGGCATGCGAACCATTGTATAGCGCTCGCTACTGAACCTGTCACGGAATCTGCTACGGTGAAATTAGTAGCGATCGCTACACAATTATTTCGTTCGGGGAGTCCCACATGCCCACTCGCACCCTGCCCACGCCGACCTTCGCCCGCACCGTCCGCGGCTCGGGCCCGGGCCTCCTGGTCGCGCACGGCTCCGGCGGCAGCGTCGCCGGCAACTACGGCCCGATCCTGGACGGCCTCGCCGCCGGCCACACCGTCGTCGGCGTCGACTATCCGGGCACGGGCGACACACCGCGCTCGGCCGGTCCGCTGTCCCTGGACGACCTCGCCGACCAGCTCGTCGCGGCGGGCGACGCCGAGGGCCTGGACACCTTCGCGGTGGCCGGCTACTCGCTCGGCGGCGCGGTGGCGATCCGCGCCGCGACCCGACACCCCGAGCGCGTCACGGCCCTGGTGCTGACCGCGGCGTTCGCCCACCCCGACGCGCGGCTGACCTTGGCGTCGCGGGTCTGGCGCGGGCTGTACGAGTCCGGCGACCACGCCGCGCTCGCCGCGTTCCTGGTCCCGACGGCGCTGAGCCCGGCGGCGTTCGACGCCCTCTCCCCCGACACCCTGACCGCCGTCCTGGCGATGACCGCCGAGAGCGCTCCCGCCGGCACCCCCGAGCACACCGACCTGGTCGAACGCACCGACGTCCGCGCCGACTTGGCCGCGATCACCGTCCCCGCCCTGGTCGTTTCGACAACCGGCGACAACCTCGTCGCCCCCGCCCTGCACCGGGCCGTCGCCGCCGGCCTGCCCAACGCACGACTGATCGAACTCCCCGCAGGCCACCTGCCCTTCGCCGAACGCCCCGAGGAATGGCTCACCGCCATCACCACCTTCCTCACCGAGGTCGGGCGATAAACGGCTCGCCGTGCTGCGGGACGACCCGATGGAGGAGCCCGAGATCAGAGCCGCCGCCGAGGTACGACTGCCGACGGCCGCCGGTGGGGTCGGGTAGTGCCAGGTGGGCTCACGCCCGACACCGACCTGACCACCTTGCCCAAACACACAGGGGCACCCCCGGATCGCCCCGGATCCCTACAGCGGTGCGCGGCCGGCCCGCGTCACGGGGTGGGTCCGTCGGTCGTCGAGGCCGGGGCTGCGGCCGTGGTGGACCGACGCGCGGGGACCCCACCGCGGACTCCGCCCGCGGGAATGGGGTTGTCGCGTACGACGAGGAGCGCCGCGAGCGCGAGCAGCCCGGCGACCGCGCCGCTCCAGGCGACGGCGGATCCGATCGCCGAGGCCGTGGGCGTGGCCGAGCCGGGGTGACTCATCAGGGACTGGGCGCAGGCGAGGCCGAAGGCGCCGCCGATCTGCTTGGTGAGCGCGGAACCGGCTGTCGCCGCGCCCATGTCGGCGGGCGGGACGCAGTTCTGGGTGGCGATGGTGATCCCACCCATCGCCGGTCCGGTGCCGAGGCCGACGAGGAGCAGCCACACGCAGGTCAACGCCGGCGGCGTGCCGGCGTCCAGGGCGAAGAAGGCGGCGGTGCCGACGGTGACCAGCCCGGCGCCGGTCACGAGCGCGGGTTTGGCGTTTCCGCTGCGCAGGATGGCGGCGGCGGTGAGCCGGTTGCCCACGGTCATGCCGATCAGGAGCGGAAGCAGCAACAGGCCGGACACGGTGGCCGAATGGCCGCGGGCGTACTGGAAGTACAGCGGCAGGAACACTCCGACCGGTAGCGCGGCGACCTGGAAGAAGAACCCGGCGGTCAGCAGGGCGCTGTAGGTGCGATGGCGGAACAGGCGCAGCGGCAGGACGGGGATGGTCGCGCGCCGCTCGACGGGGACGAGCAGGGCGAGCAGGGCGAGGCCGCCGAGCAGGCAGCCCGCGATGGCGGGATCGGTCCAGGGCAGCGGGTGACCGGCGGCGGCGTTGCCCTTGAGGCTGAGGCCGGTCAGGGCCAGGGAGAGCCCGCCGGCGAGCAGCAGGATCCCGGCCACGTCGAGGCGTCCGGACGGTGCCGCGGGTGGACGTCGCTCCGGGAGCAGGCGGGCGAGTACGACCGCGGCGGCCAGGCCGATGGGGAGGTTGAGCAGGAACGCCCATCGCCAACCGGCGTGGTCGGCGAGCAGGCCGCCGACGATCGGGCCGCCGACCATGCCGAGCACCAGCATGGCGGCCAGCACGGTCTGCATGCGGATCAGCCCCTCCGTACGCGAGGGTGGGTGGAGGTCGCGGATCAGGGCCATGCCGAGCGTGAGCAGTGCGCCGGCGCCCAGCCCCTGCACGGCGCGCGAGGCGATCAGTACCGCCATCGAGCCGGCCAGGCCGCAGGCGAGCGAGCCGATCAGGAACACGACGAGCCCGCCGAGCAGCAGCCGGCGCCGCCCGTACAGGTCGGAGAAGCGGCCGTAGACCGGCACGCTGACCGAGGAGGTCAGCAGGTACGCGGTGACGAGCCAGACGTACCAGGAGTCGGTGCCGTCGATCTGCTCGACGATGCGGGGCAGGGCGGTGCCGACCACGGTGCCGTCCAGCACCGCCAGGAAGGCGCAGCCCAGCAGCGCCGAGGTCACCAACCTCCGTTGCCGGAGCCCGAGTTCGTCGTACGGGCCGGATGCGGTCACCGGACCTCCCTGGATCCGGTGAACGCGCCGAACAGGAAGAGCTCCACCAGTTCCTCGGGGGTCGGCGGCTCCGAGGCGCCCAGGCGGCCGGCGGCCATCAGCTGCAACTGGAAGGCGTCCGCGAGCCGTTCGGGGGAAAGCCGCAGGTCGTCGCGATCGGGCTCGAACAGGGCGGCCAGGGCCGCTCGCGGCGCGGCGAGTCCCGTCTCGCGGTTCGGGAGTCCGTCCTTGCCGGGCTTGAGGTGCGACGAGCGGTCCATCCCGCCGGTCGCGGCCAGGGCCCCGATGATGGTGCCCATTCGGGTCAGATAGCCGCGCATCACTTCGGCGGCCTCGGTGAGCCGGTCCGCGAGCGGCTGGTCCAGCGCGATCGCCTTCAGGTGGACGACGGCGTCGTCGGGACGCAACGCCTCGGCCATGACGGCCGCGAGCAGGGCGTCCTTGTCGGCGAAGACCCGAAAGATCGTGCCTTCGCCGATCCCGGCGGCGCGAGCGATCTTGGCCGTGGTCACGGCGGCGCCGTATTCGACGACGAGCGGAAGGGCCGCGGCGACGATCATGGCCCGACGCTGATCGGAGTCCATGGCGGGCGCGCGGCGCCGGGGCGGCGTGGAAGAGGTGTCCGTCATACGAGAACCGTACGGAGTGAGTACTCACTCCGTCAATGGGAATCGCAGCGGTACCGGCCGCCGTCACATACCGGCCTCCGTCACATGAGGTCGTGCAACACCACATCCGAGATCGCGCCGTCCGCGGCCGTCAGCGTCATGTACGTGTGCCGAGGCTGCCGACGACGATCGGTGGGCGACCCCGGATTCAGCAACCGCAGCCCCGTGTCGGCAACGGTGTCCCACGGAATATGGCTGTGCCCGAACACCAACACGTCCACGTCGGGAAACCGCGCCGCGCACCGTCGTTCGCGCCCCTCCGCGGGCCCGATCTCGTGCACGACGGCAAACCGCACCCCGCCCAACTCGACCCGGGCCACCTCCGGCAACCGCTCCCGCAGGTCCGCCCCGTCGTTGTTCCCGTACACCCCCACCACCCGCCGCGCCCGCTCCTCGAACAGATCGAGCGCCGCGACATCGACCCAGTCCCCGGCGTGGACGACCACGTCGACAGCCGCCATCTCGTCCAACAACCGCTCGGGAACCGCCCTGGCCCGCGCCGGCACGTGTGTATCGGCCGTCAGAAGAATTCGCATGCTCACCACAGTACGAGCCGGTCGACGCCCAACCCCGAAACCACGCACTCGGGTTCGGGTTCGGGTTCGGGTTCGGACTCACGCACCGCCCCGGTGGAGGGAGTCCAAGGCGGCCGGCTCGTCCTCGGACAGGCGCAGCGCGCCGGCGGCGCCCGGCGCGCTGCTCCCTCATCGCGTGGCCGTGCGGCCCGGGTGCAGGCGCACCCCGAGCAGTGGATGGCGTGGGCCGACCTGGTCGGGGTGCGCGCGGCTCGGCGAGGCCGCCCCGGGGTGGCGACCGCGGCGTCAGGACTGCCGGCGGCCGGTCTCGATGTAGTCCCGGAGGTGGTCGAGCGCGCGTTCCAGCACCGCCCCCACGTTCACGCCGGTGTCGTCGCCGTCGTGGCGGTCCCGGGTGAGCGCGTCCACCGACAGCGAATCGTGTCCCTTCGGGCCGCCGAACCGCGCCCAGTCGTGGCTGCGCTCGTGCTCGACGGGGTGGTCCATCGGGTGCTCGTCGCCGTCGTCGACGATCACGGTGACGATGCTGTCGATGTCGCTTGGCCCCTCCTGAACGATCACGATGCCCGTGTACGGCGTGCCGCGCACAGCCCACTCGATCCGGGTCCCGGGTCCGTCCCGATCGAGGTCGACCTCGGCCGCGACCGAGTCCGCCCCCTCGCCGGCGGTCACCACCACGGCCTCGCCCGCCGTGGCTCGCACGGCGGTCACCGGCGGGAAGTAGTCGGGGAGCCTGCCGGCGTCGGACAGCAGGTGGTACACCCGGTCGGTGGGCAAGGAGACCTGCACGGAACGCGTATGAAGAACCATGCGGCTACTGCTATCCGCCGGCGGCCCATTCCATTCGCGACCTTCGCCCCGACGGACGCGTGACGGAGAGCGCCGAGAGCAGGCGGTGCTCGGTCTCGACGTGGTGCCGTGCCCGGGCAGATGAGCCGGCCGCCCTCCGGGCTTCCCAATTATCTTAACGATGAGATATGATTCTTAACGTTAAGAAATTGACCACCAGGGCCGATCCGAACCACCCTGGGCCGGCCGGCCCGAAAGGAGCGCGACATCATGCGCATCACCGTGTTCGGAGCAGCCGGGAACGTCGGCAGCCGAGTCGTCACCGAAGCACTCGCCCGCGGCCACGAGGTGACCGCGGTGGTCCGCGATCGGGCCCGCTTCGCCGAGTTGCACCCCGACGCGCAGCCGCGGGTGGGCAACGCCGCGAACGTCGAGGACGTGGCCGAACTGAGTGCCGGCCGCGATCTGGTGATCAGCGCGACCCGCCCGGCACCCGGCAGCGAGACCGACCTGGTCACCACGGCCAAGGCACTGCTGGCCGGCCTCGCGGGCAGCGACGTCCGACTGCTGGTCGTGGGCGGCGCGGGCAGCCTGAACGTGCCCGACGGCGACGGCACGCTCGCCGTCGACGACCAGCGCTTCGTCCCCACCGCCTGGCGCGGCATCGCGCTGGCTTGCAACGAGCAGCTCGACACGTTCCGCACGGAGCGGGGCGAGGTGAACTGGACCTACCTGAGCCCCTCCGCCAACCTGCAACCCGGCACCCGCACCGGCGCCTTCCGGGTCGGCACCGACGACCTCCTGATCGACGTCGACGGCAGCTCGGCGATCTCCATGGAAGACCTCGCGGTGGCCCTGCTCGACGAGGCCGAACACCCCAAGCACCACCGCACCCGCTTCACCGCGGGCTACTGACCACCGACCGGGGCCCGCGCCCACGCCTCGAAGCCCCCACCGACACCCCGCGCGGCGCGTTGCGCAGGGCTGACCATCGAGGCGGCCGAGCGCGGCCGAGGCCGGTGTAGGCCGGTCGAGGCCGTCGAGGCCGGTCGAAGACGCTAGGGGGATCGCGGTGATCGCCCCCGGTGGGTGCGGCCCGGGCCGGGTAGGACCCGGGCGTGCGGGCGAGCGCGCCCGTGCCTGCCGAGCGGCCGAGGAGCAGCACCGTGGACTTCGCGTTCGACGACGACCAGAGGCTCTTTCGCGAGACCCTGCGCGACTTCGTGGACCGCGAGATCGTCCCGGTCGCGATCGAATGGGAGCACTCCGGGCGCTACCCCGCCGAGATCGTCGCGACCATGCGCGAACTCGGCCTGTTCGGGATCACCGTGCCCGAGGAGTACGGCGGGCTCGACCTGGACAAGGTGTCGTACGCGCTCGTGTTCGAGGAGATCTCGCGCGGCTGGATGGGCGTCGCCGGAGTCCTGGGCACACACTCGCTCGCGTGCACGATGATCGCGCGCGACGGCACCCCCGAACAACGCGCCCACTACCTGCCCCGGATGGCCACCGGCGAATGGCGCGCCGGGATCGCGCTCACCGAACCCGACGCCGGCACCGACCTGCAGGGCATTCGCACCACCGCGCGCCGGGACGGCGACGCGTACGTGCTCACCGGCGCCAAGACCTGATCACCAACGCGCGCCACGCCGCGATGTTGCCGGTCCTGGTCAAGACCGACCCCGCCGCCGAGCCCCGACACCGCGGCATGAGCGTGTTCCTGGTCGAGACCGACCGTCCCGGCTTCGAGGTGGTCCGGGACCTGCCCAAGCTCGGCTACAACGGCACCGAATCGTGCGAACTGCGCCTGGACGAGGTCCGGGTCCCGGCCGGCAACCTCCTCGGCGGCGCCGAGGGCCACGGCCTGCAACAGGCGCTCTCCGCCCTGGAGACCGGCCGGATCAACATCGCCGCGCGCTCGGTCGGGATCGCCCAGGCCGCGTACGACGCCGCACTCGCGTACAGCCGGCAACGGCAGGCGTTCGGCCGGCCGATCGCCGAGTTCCAGGCCATCCAACTCAAGCTCGCCGACATGGCCACCGAGGTACAGGCCGCGCGCCTGCTCGTGTACTGGGCCGCCGCGCGCGCCGATTCGGGCGAACGTGTGGACCTGGAGACCGGGATGGCCAAGATGTTCGCGTCCGAGGTGGCGATCAGGAACTCGCTGGAAGCCATGCGTGTACACGGCGGCCACGGCTACTCCCGGGAGTTCGTCGTCGAGCGCCTCTACCGCGACGCCGTCCTGATGAGCATCGGCGAGGGCACCAACGACATCCTGCGCACGGTGGTGGCCAGGCAACTCGTCCGCGGCACCGGCCGGATCGGCTGAGTCGAGCCGAACCCGGCGCGACCGATCACGCCACACCCCCCATCCACGCGGAAGCGAGGACCCGTCACCCGGCAGCACGGCGATTCGGCCGGGGCCGGGCCTCCGCGGGCCTCCTCGGGCCTTTCTGGGCGCGCGCCGCCGTCCGCGGCGAGTGGGGCATGCTCCGCGACCCCAACGCGGCCGAGATCGTCACGCCCGCGCTGCGCCTGATGAAGGCGGCGGTGGCCACGATCGTGCGCGCCCACGGCGATCCGGCCGTCGTCGAGCAGGTCCGCGCCGTACTGGAGAACGCGCGCCGTGAACTCAAGGCCATGGATCGCCGCGGGAAGCGGTGACCCGTCGCGGCCGCGCACCGCCCGCGCACTCCCCGGCGCCGTTCGGGCCCGGGCTGGTTCCGCACTTCATTCAGCAGACTCACAAGGGAGTTCGTCCGATGAGCGCGACCCAACGAACCGGCGGCGTCGGCCGCCGCTTACTCGACCGGATCTTCGTCGTCGGCGAGGTCGCCGAGACGGAGCAGGTCACGCCGCGCATGCGCCGGGTCCGGATCAGCGGCGATGCCGTCCGGGGCCTCGCGCACGTCCCGGGGCAGCAGGTCCGGGTGCACATGGGCGATCTGCTGTCGCCGCGCACGTGGACACACCCGGGCGATCTGCTGCGGACCTACTCGGTGTGGCGCTACGACCCGGCCGCGGGTGATCTCGATCTGTGCGTCATGGACCACGGCGACGGGCCCGGCGCGCGCTGGGGGCGGGCTCTGACGGTGGGTCAGGAGGTCCGATTCGGCAAGCCCGAGGGGTCGTTCACGGTCCGTGCGGACGCGCCGTACCACGTGTTCGCCGGCGAGGAGACGGCGTCGGTGGCGATCGGCGCGATGCTCGCGGCGCTGCCGGCCGACGCGGCCGTCCACGGCGCCGTGGAGACCGCGACGCCCGAGGACCGGCTGCCGCTCGCCCGCAGTGGCGACCTCGCGTTCCCGGTGCGCGGCGACGCGTCCGCGGCGGCGTCGACGGTGCTGCTCGACGCCGTGCGCGGCCTGGATCTGCCGAGCGAGCCTGGCATCGCGTACGTGGCCGGCGAGGCCAGAACGGTCCAGTCGATCCGCGAACACCTGGTCACCGACCGCGGTTGGCCGCGCCGCTCGGTGCTGACCAAGCCGTTCTGGGCGCCGGGCAAGAAGGGCATGGATTAGCACGGCGTCACGAACTCGCGCCCATCGTCGAGCCGTTGCCGACCGCTCCCCTACGCTGCCCCGATGGACCTTACGCAGCGGGCCGCCGGCGCCGTCGTGGGCTCGGCGGTGGGCGACGCGCTGGGCGCCCCCTTCGAGTTCGGCCTCGCGGGAGACTTCTCGGCTCGGTTCCCCGAACCGCCGGCCGGGGCCTCCCGGGCCGACGCCCCGTACGCCACCGAGATGTGCGGCGGCGGCGGGTGGGATCCGGGCGAGGCCACGGACGACACCCAGATGGCCGTGCACGTGGCCCGATCCCTCTTGGAGCGGGGCGAGTTGGACCTGCCGGACATGTTCGAGCGGTTTCGGCTGTGGGCCCGTTCGGAGCCCAAGGACATCGGCCTGCAGACCGAGGACGTGCTCACCAACGGCATGCCGTGGGACCTCGCCGCGAGCGTCCACGTCCAGGTCAACGCGCGCGCGGCCGGCAACGGCTCGCTGATGCGGGCCACGACCTCCGCCGTCTACTTCGCGCCCGAAGGCCGCGCGGCGACGATGGCCGCCGCGCGCCGAATCGCCGCGCTGACCCACGGCGACCGGGCGGCGTGGGAGGGCACCGCCGTCTTCCACGACCTGGTTCGGGTGGCACTGGCCGGCGGCGACCCGCTCGCGGCCCTGCCGGACACGCTGGCCGAGGTGCATCCCGACCACCGCGAGCGCTACGCCGCGGTGCTCGCTCCGACCTGGCACCCCGACGATGCCACCGAGTTCAACGGCGCGGTGTGGCCGTGTCTGGGCTCGGCGGTCTGGGCGGTCCGCACCACGACGTCGTACGAGGCCGCGCTCCGTGCGGCGGTCGACCTCGGCGGCGACACGGACACGGTCGCGGCCGTCACCGGCGGGCTGGCAGGCGCCCTGTACGGCCTCGGAGCCATCCCGTTGCGCTGGACCTCCACACTGCACGTCCCCCTCCCGGGCTCGGCCGGCGACGTCCTGCGCCTGCCGGAACTCCTGTCCCTGGCAAGCGAGTTGAGCCACCACACGTGAGTCCGCCGCACCGGCGGTCGGCCGGCGCGGCGACGACGAACCCGGCACCGGAAGGCACCCGACTCGGCCGGTGATCGGCTCGCCGCATCCGGGGTGTCGTTTCGGCGGCCCCACGATTCACCAACTCTACCTTTGGCTACATTGAGTAACTCTCCAGTTGCTATGAGTAAGAATTCGGGGGACGGTTGTTGAACACCCCGTTTCCCACTGGAAGGCCCTTTTGTCATGCGTAACACCCGGATCGTCGCCATTCTGACCGGTGCCTCGCTCGTTGTGGGCGCCGGAGCGGCGGTGGCGACCAGCGAAAACGGCACCTCGCGGACTGCGGCAGGCTCGCTTCCCGTGGCCGCCGCCGCCCTGCGCGCCCCGCTCCCCGCGGACGCGACCGCGACCATGCAGATCGATCAGCTCGGCGCGCTCGGCGCGGTGACCAAGGCGGTCTCCGAGCTGCTCGCGGCGGCGCAGCCGCCCACGGGCCCGGTCGACGCCGCGAAGGTCAAGGCGCGGCTGGCGGCCTTGCAGGCGGCAGCCAAGGAACTGCTCGCCATGTTCCCGACCACGCCGCCGGCCGCGCTCCCGGTCCAGGATGCCCGCTACCCAGCGCCCCCCGCCCCGCCGTCGCTGCCGGACGCGGTGGCCACCCTCCTCGCCGATGCCGATGCGCTGGTGAAGGCGATCATCGGCGCGGCTCCCTCAACCCCGCCGATGAGCCCGCCCGCGAGCCGGCCGATGAGCCCGCCCGCGAGCCCGCCGATGAGCCCGCCCGCGAGCCCGTCCGTAGCGGCCCCGACCACGTACCCCTCGAAGCCGCCGACCGGCAAGCCCGCCGGCCCGACCACGGACATCCCGGCCTTGGTGACCGCGCTGGCCAAGAGCGATCTGGGCGTCGTCAACGCCACGGTGGCCGCGATCGGTGCCGGTGCGCCGGCCCCGGTGAACTAGGGCCGTAGACCGAGTCCGCGGATCCCCGATGGGGTCCGGCCCCACTCCGGGCCGGACCCCATCGGCACGTGGTGCACCGGCACCTCCGCCCCACACGTTCCGACACCGCACCGACATACCGACGGAGTGGTGAATGCCCGGTGCCGAACCCCGCCGTGGAACTCCTCAGCGCCGCGGCGCGGTCAGCCGCCGTGGTTCCAGGCGCTCCTCGACGGCCGAGTCGCCGTCCCGGGCGACGACATAGGCGCCCTTGCCGGTCGCTTCCGTGACGGCTTCGGCGAGTTCGGTTCCGCGGTAGACGAGGCCCACGCCGTCGTCGGTGCAGTGCGTGGTGGGCAGCGTCCCGTCCGCGACCAGCCGTTGTACCAGCGGGCGCCGGTTCCGGTCGGTGTCGTAGTGGACGCCGTTGCCGTACGGCAGGAAGCCGAGCGCGTCGGTCACCGGCCTCAGTTCGCGCCCGAACGAGTCGGTGGTGCCGCCTCGGAACCAACAGATCGACCCCGCGCTGACACCACTGAGCACGACACCGGCCGCCCAGGCCCGGCGGAAGACCGCGTCCAGCCCGTGAACACGCCACACCGCCAGCAGATTTGCCACCGAACCGCCCATGACCCACACGACGTCCTGCGCCAGGACGGCGCCCTCCACGTCTTCGATGTTCGGCATCGGAAAGAGATGCAGCGGCGTCAGGTCGAACCCGGCGACGCGAGCGGCCTCGTACATGCGCGCCGTGAAGTGCTCGGCGTCGCCGATCGCCGTACCGACGTACATGATCCGAGGTCGGCGTCCGTGTACCCCGGACAGCTCGACGGCGTGGTGCACGAGGGCGTCGAAGGACACCATCGTGCGATCTCCCACGCGGTGGCCACCCGAGGTGGCAAGGATGGTTGGTTCAGAGGCGGTCATGACCCGCGACCCTAGTGCCGTGGCCGTGAACGTTCGCCGCCGCCACCGCCGCCGCGCCGGGCGATCAGTGGTTTGATGCCGCGCCTCCACAGAAGACGGCGGTACTTGTCGAAGTCGTAGCCGCGGTCGGCGTACAGGCGCCGGGGCTTGCGGCGGGGGCGTCCGTGCAGGCCCCGGATCGGCGGGACGGCGTTCAACAACGGGAGAAGCCGGGTGACGTCGTGGCGGTTACCGCCGGTGAGCGTGACGGCGAGCGGGGTGCCATGGCGGTCGACGATCAGGTGGTGCTTGGAGCCGGGGCGGCCCGGTCGACCGGCGAGGGGCCGACATGGTCTCCCCTTTGAGGGCCCAAACATGCGAGCCGTCCACGGCGCAGTCGTCCAGGTCCAGTGAGCCCGCGCGGCGCAGTTCGGTCGGCAGGGTTGCGTGTAGGCGCGGCCGGACTCCGGCTTCGGTCCAGTCCCGCAGCCGGCGCCAGGCCGTGATTCCGGAGCAGCCCACGGTCTCGGCGGGGACGTTGCGCCGGGCAGCTCCGGTCCGCAGCACGTGCATGATGGCGGCGAGGGCCGTCCTGTCCGGAACGCGAGGTCGCCCGGGATGGCGGTGGCGTCGCGCGGGAGTGGGTGGCAGCAGCGGAGCCACCCACTCCCACAGGTCGTCCGTAACGAGGTCGGCACGCACCCGGACACCCTGCCTACCGAGATCGCCGAGCGCAGGACTCGCAGCTCAACTCATGCTTTCGCTGCGGCCCCGCCGTTGGACGATGCCGGGGACTTGGCGTCCGAACCGGCCTTGTCGCCTTGGTTCAGCATGCCGCCGAGGGCGCTGAGGTTGCCGGCGCCGGCGGCGCCTCCGGTCACGAGGGGTGCGGCCTTGCCGGCGGCGTCGACTGCGATCTGGGCCATCTTCTGCAGGTGTTCGGTGGCGGTCTTCATGGCTTCCTGGGCGCGTTCGCCGGCGGCCTTGTCGTTGCCGGCGGCGGCTTCGATGCCCTTGGTGAGTACCTGGCTCATGGTGTTGAGGCCGCTCATGTCGCGGAAGAGGTTCGCGGTGGCGATGGCCTGCGCCGCTTGCAGGGCGGTCGGGTCGGGCATCGCCGCGAGCGGCGTGAACTTCGCCTGGGATGCGCCCATGCCGGCCGCCGTGGTGTCGGGGTCCTTCGCTCGCGTGCCGGTGGATATCGGCGCGATGTCGGACGGGGTGATCTGGATGGGCGAGTCCTTCCAGTTCCAGAAGCGGGTGAGGTCGATCTTCTCGGCCGCGTTGGCCCGGCCGAGTACGGCCTCGGCGAAGACGCCCTTGGTGGCGATGGCGATCGTGTTGGTCACCGGCGTCCCGAACGTGTTGTCGCCCGGCCGGCGGGCCTTGGTCCAATCCTCTCGTTCCTGCTCGCTGCCGAAGTTCCACCGGAAACCGAGATAGTTGCCGGTGGCGGCGATCGGCTTCGGATCCAGCAGCGTGCCGAGCAGGACCGGCGCGGCGTTCGAACCCGCCGGGGTGTACGAGTAGTTGGCGAGGATGCGGCTGAGCGTCAACTCGTCGGCGTTGGCCCACACGGCCTGGCTGTAGTGGCGGCGGTTGTCGTTCAGGTGGTCCAGGACCGCCTGCGGCACGTTCCCGCCGCGCACGTGGAAACCGAGCGACGCGAGGTAGGTGCGGGTGCCGGACTTCACCGTGGAGCCGAACAGCCCGCAGATGGCCGCGCCGCCGGCGTCCTCGGTCAGGTCCGGCGCGACGGTGGTGGTCGCGGCGATCCCGAAGTCGACCACGCCCGAGGTCATCGTCAGGCGCAGCCCGGCGAGGCTGCCGCGGGCGGCCGTGCCGGACCAGGCGTCGACGGAGAGCAGCTTGTCTGCGCCCGCGAAGGTGTGGGACGCGCGCTGCTGTATACCGGAGCCGCCGGTGTCGCCGCAGCGGAAGGTGTGGCCCGGGAAGACCACCTGGATGCTGCGGATCCCGAACTCGTCGTGCCAGACGTCGATCCTGGACGCGTAGGGGGAGTCGGCCTTCGAGGGGACGTCGAAGGGTATCGGCGCCTCCCGCCCCGCGGTGAGCAGCCGGAGGACGTGGCCGGGGTTCACGAGCGCCCAGTAGTCCCCACTGATGGAGGAGACGACATCCACGATCCCGGGGACTCCGGAGAAGTACTTGGGAGGGGTCCAGGTCGTCGCGCCGGCCTCCACCACGAGGGCCTTGCCGTCGGCGGTGACGCCCCAGAGCACGCCGTCCGGGCCGGCGGACAGGCGCTTGACGTTCGGTGCCGGGGTCCGCTCCTGCCAGCCGGTGCCGCTGCGTTCGAAGGTCCGGCCCTCCCGGCAGTACCAGACCTTGTCCCTGCCGACGACGGCGACGTCGTCGGCAGGGACGTTCAGGCTCTGCCATGTGCCGTTCAGGGCGCGCTGCCAGATCGAGTTGTCCGTGCCGACGACGTAGACCGCGCCGTCCGGGCCGCATGCGAGGGCCTTGCCCCGCCCGTCCTGCGGGTCACGTCGCCAGGTCGTCCCGTCGAACTGCATGAGCCTGTTGTCGGTCCTGAGTGCCCACACGGTGTCCTTGCCCGGTGCGATGCGGGCCAGGTCGCCGTCCAGTCCGGTGGTGGGCAGCGGGTTCCACTGCCGGCCCACCGGATCGAACCGGACCGGGCTGCCGTCGTACTTGCGCACCCCGTACACGCCCATGGCCGAAGCGGCGATGTCGACCAGATCCACCCCGTCGAAGACCTGGGGGGTCGACGGGGCTTCAGGTGCCGTGCACGCGTCGAGCTTGCGTACCGCGGTGTCGAAGGGGTTCGCGGCCCGGATCTTGGTCGCCCAGTCGGCCGGCGCGACCGACGCGAGCACCTCCTTGTACCGTTGCAGGCTGGTGTAGTTGAAGTTGAGTTCCTGCAGCGGGATGAACAGGCAGCGTTCCAGCCTGGTCGGCCTGGTCGTCACGGTGTAGACCTGAACGACCTCGTAGTACTGCACCGACATCGCGTGCATGTGGTTGTAGTTGGTGACGACCCGGGTGAGGACCTGCTCCTTCTCCAACTGCGTCGTCTCGCGCACGACCGTCATGTTCCGGCTGCGGGCCGCGGTCGCCAGTTGCTGGGTCCGCGCGCTGATGCGCTGGGTCGCCTCGGCCGCGACCGACTTCACGCCGGTCGAGCGCGACACCGCGGTCGCGAAGCCCGAGTTCGACGACTCGCCCCAGTTGCCGCCGGCCCCCATACCGAAGAACGCGACGCCGATACTGCCGCCGGAGCTGGAGGACTTGCTCGCGTGGGACGCCTGGGACGTGCCGTACTGCTCCTCGCGGGCGATCGCGTTCGCGACCTCGCTGATCGACCGGTTCTGGTCGGTGGTGGCGGCCAGCGTCTCGGCCTCGGCGGCCGTCTCGGTGCCGGTGGCCTTGGTGGTGCGCTGCCAGTCGACGACCGCGACCTTGGTGCTCTCGCCGGGCGCGAGCGCGAGGCTGTGCAGCAGCCGGCCGAGCGTGACGCCCTGGGCCGACCAGCTCTGCTCCGTCGTGACGATCATGCCCTCGGCCGGGCGGTCGTAGAACGGCAGGTTCTCCTCGCCGAGGTCGATGGCGCCGGTCAGCTTGCGCGCCGGCTTCGCCCCGGGGATGTCGGTGAGCACCACCGACCGGTAACGGACGATCTCCACGGGGTAGTTGCCGGTGGTCGGAAGCAGGTCCTTCGGCGTCGCGCCGTCGAGCATCGCCTTGTCCACTTCGAACGTGGGCGACGTACTCGCCGGGGTCGTCGCCGGCGTGGTGGCGGGTGTTCCGGTGCTCGGGGTGGTCATCAGGATTCCCGTCTGCGAAGAAAACGAGGAAGAGCCGACACGTACGCCAGGAATGGGAGCGCCTGGCCCATGGGCAAACAACGCCTTCCGGATCGCTCGAAGCTACACAGCCCGGTCACGGCAGCGGCACGCTTTGTCTGAACTTGGCCGGAATCAGTACCCCGCCCGGCGACCCTCCCGCAACGCCCGCCGCAGGAAGTTGTTCGCCTGCGTGCCCTGGTGTCGGACCTTCGCCGAGACGACCACATGCCCGCTGACCTCGAACCGCAGGGCCTGCACGCGGCGCGGCCGGACGACGCGCGGCCTGGTGCCCTCCAGGACGAACGGGGTCACGGAGTGGTCGCACGTCACAACGCCTTGTCGTCCGGAACGGAGACCCGCGCGGCCACCAACTCCCGCTCGGTCGGGGCCGACAGCACCTACCTTCAGAAGCTCCGAATCACTTTCTGAAACGATCAGTAACTCGCCGAGCCGCGATCCCCGTTCGTACGACGGGAGTCGACGCCCGCCTCCAAGGCCAGCAGATGCCGCTTCGTGGCCAGGCCGCCCGCGTAGCCGGTGAGCGCGCCGTCGGCCCCCACGACCCGATGGCACGGGACGATGATGCTGATCGGATTCTTGCCGTTCGCAAGTCCCACGGCCCGTGCCGCCGTGGGCCGCCCGATCCGGTCGGCGAGCTGTCCGTACGTGATCGTCTCCCCGTACGGAATCTCCCGCAGCGCGTCCCACACCCGGCGCTGGAACGGCGTCCCGGCCATCGCCACGAGCACCGTGAAATCGGTGCGCTCCCCCGCGAAATACGCCTCCAACTGCGTCACGGCATCGTCGAACGCTCCCTCGTCGCGGCGGCCGAAGGTCTCGCGCGGCGGCATGTGCAGGTGCTCATGCATGTACAGACCGCTGACGATTCCGTCGGTCGCCACGAGGGTGAGCGGGCCGACGGGGCTGCCGATCACGGTGTGCGTCTTGTGTTGCATCGGAATTGTCACGTGTCCTTCGTCGAGGCGGGCCGGCCGAGCGGCGGGTTCGGGGTTCGGGGTTCGGGGTTCGGGGTTCGGGGTTCAGGGTTCAGGTAACCAGCCATCGAAGCGGACGTCGCTGGACCGCACGGCCCGAACGCGCCGCTCCACGTCGTTGTGCATGCCCCAAGAGTGGTCCGTCGTCGCGGATCGGGCCGGCGGGAATGCGACATCACCCATGGAGGGCTAATCGAGGCACTCGTCGCCGTGCCGTCGAGGGAGACGCAAGGCACCTGACTGGCAGGCACCCCCGACCGGCCTCGACCCCCAGCGGGTCCTGCCCGCCGGGGGTCGCCGTCGCTTTCGACCTCATCGCGACGGATCGCGGTGGGCCTTTCGAGCCCGGTCGCTCAGCGGCCGGTGGGGTTCTCCGCGCAATGTTGGGTCATGCCGCCATTGCGCAGGTAGATCGTGGTCTCCTCCGGAACGACCACGGGGAAGGCCAGGTTCGGGTCCTCATTCGGTTCGAGGCCTGCTTTGACGGGCCAGTTCGTCACACCGACCTCGGCCAGCGCGCGTTCGGCCCGGGCCCGGGCGTCGCCGATGGTCATGCATCGGGTACTCCCCAGCCCGGGGCCGTTGAGCAGCCCGCCCAGCCGCCGGACCTGCTCGACGGTGGCGCCGCCGTAACGCGCTTCGTTGTCGGGAAGGGTCATGCCCAGCGCGGTGCAGGCATCCTTCGGTGTGCGCCCGTCCGGCTTCGGCATGACCCACAGGTCGTGCGCCTCGCTCTTCGCCGCACAGGCCACCAGCGGCGGCGGCGCGGTGTGCGGGGCGGTCCGCTCGGGGCTGCCTGCCGGCAGGTAGGTGCGGGCCGTCTCGGTCATCGCACCCCAGACCCCGAGACACGCTTCTTCCGGGGTCTGTGCCGGTCCGACGAAGACGCCGTACAAGAACTTTGGGGTCTTCGTGTACTCGTACGAGCAGGACGTCTGCGCCGGATGAGACACGCGGGCCGGCGAGTCGTCGATGAACATCGCCGCCGCCGTGGCACCGACCGCCGCGAACACCGCGATCGGCACGCCGATCCGCCAGACCGGCTTCCGGTGGCGGGGGGTGGGCAACTTGCCGCCGTTGTCGGCGGCCGCCTCCTGGAAGGCTCGGGTCAGGGTGGACCGCATCAGCACGGCCCGGCCGAGCGGAACGTCGCGTTCGGCGGGTACCGGCAGCAGTTCGGCGAGGTCCGCGGTCACCGTGTCGTCGCTTTCGGTTCTCTGGAGGCTCATCGGGCTTCCTTCCTGGTACGCAGGGCGACGTGCTCTCGGGTGGTTTTGCGATACCGGGCGTCGCCGGTGCGGTCGGCAGGTGCGGGTGCGGGTGGCCCAGGGCTCGGCGCCTCTGCGCGTTCCGCGAGCCGTCGGAGCTTGGCGCGGGCCCGGGACAGCCGGGACCGCACCGTCCCGACCGGCACCCCGAGCGCTTCGGCCGCCGCCGCCGAGTCGAGCCCGGCCCACACGCACAGTGCGATGACCTCACGTTCGTGTCGGCGCAGTTTCCCGAGCAGCACGCGGACCTGCGCGATGGTCCGGGTGTCGTCGATCTGTCCGACGAGTACGTCGGCGAAGTCGGGGACGACCTGCTCGCGCGGCATCCGGTCGAGCACCGCCTGGTGCCGGCGTGCGGTACGGCGGCTGTTGCGGGTGACGTTGGTGGCCACACCGAGCAGCCACGGCCGCAGCGACCCACCGTCCTCGACGACCTTGTCACGTAGCCGCCATGCCTCCAGGAAGGTCAGCGCCACGACGTCTTCGGCCGCCACCCAGTCGCCGATCAACCGAAAGGCGTGGTTGTAGACGGACCTTGAGTGTTCGTTGAACAACTCCTCGAAGGCGTGCGGGTCTCCGGCTCTTATCCGCGCTCTCATGCTTGTTTCCACACCCTTGAACTGTCCGAAGGCCCGCCACGCGCTCCCGCGTCGTGACGCAGGTCACTCCGACGCAGGGATTCAAGTGGCCGCTGGAGCACCGTAGTTGGACAGGTGGAAGCGTCGAGGAGCGGTGGCCTCAGTCGTCGGCCGCGACCAGGAGGGCAAGGGTGCCCCGAGCGCGATCGACGAGGACGAGTTCGTGGAACTCGATGTGGATGGGGCCGTAGTCGTGGTGCGCGTCGTCGGGGAGTGCGCTCAGCGCGTACCGGCTGGTCGCCTGGCGAATCGGCGTGTAGACCACCTCTTGCAGCCGTGCTTCCAGGGCGGCGGGAGGATCGATTCCGTTCGTGGCCCACGTGTGGATTGTGCCGATCGCGATGGCCTCGTCGACGGCCTCGTAGGTGTCGGGCGTGATGCGATCCGACCACCACGGGCCGTGGCGTGGTTCGAGCCACACGCCGGCTCCGTCGTAGGTGTCCCGGAAGTCCGGATGCGCGATCAGGGCGGCCAACAGATCGCGATCGTCCGAGACGTCGGTGGGCAGACGAAAGCGCTTGATGTCGACCCACCGGTACCCGTGGCCCCGCCCGTCCGGGAAATCGAAGTCACGGAAGTTGACGAAGAGGCTGTCCCAGTGGGTGAGCGCATGTGCGGATCGCATGGAGATCACCTTCATCGTGACGGAGCGCTCGAGTCGGCGGACGAGTGCCTGAGTCGGCGAGTCGGATCGCTGGGGTCGGCGCCCGAATGCCCTGCGATATCCGGAGGACTACGGCCGGCCTTTCGTGCGACTGAGCGCTTCGGTTGGCCAGTTGAGTAAGGGCGGCGCGCCCACACCGTCCGCCCGGTCGGCCTCGCCGTCAGCGCTCTGTGTCATTATGCGGACGCGTCCCAGGGGAGTGGGCCGCGGTCTACTGATTGCCAGGGAGTTGGGGATGGGCGCGGGTACGGAGCCGGACGGCTCATCCAGGTCCGACGAGGAGTGGGAGCGGTTTCTGCGCGAGTCGGTGGCGGGTGCCGCCGACGCGCCCAAGGAACCGTCGGCGCGTGCCCGCGACGTGGCGAGGCGGCTGCGCGCGGAGCCCGGCCGTGGCCAGGAGGGCTGGCGCAGCTACACGCCCGCGCAGCCCAAGCGGCGCACGGGCTGGTACCTGGTCGGGCTGCTGGCCTCGCTGGTGCTGCTGGTGGTGGCGCTCGCGCCGGGGCGGATGGTGGATCTGTTCGCCGGCGACGACCCTGACTCCCCGCCGCCGGCGGCCGAGACCGCCCGCCCGACCCAGGCACCCCCGGCGAAGGCGGCCCAACGCCCCACCATGGACGAGCCGTTCCGCGGCTCGCCGGCGGCGACCTGGGCGAACGGAGCGGCGGGGATCACCGTGCCGAAGGCCGGGGCGGTCGGCTGGATGAGCGCGGCCGAGGTCGAACGGGCCCTCACCCTCAGCCGGGACTTCCTCGTCGCGTCCGGCCTGGACCGCGGGGTGCTGCGGGGCGAGCGCCCCGAGAAGGCGATCGCACTGATCAACCCGCACCAGAAGGACGTCCAAGACCTTCTGAAAACCGCGTTCGGAACCCCGAGCGAGAAGAACGACCCCCTCCTCCTCTTCAGCCGCTTCCAGCCCTCCCGCATCCACCTGGTCGGCGACGTCGTGAAGACCCGGGGCCTGCTCACCTACCGGGAGGGCGAGCGCGGCGCGCTCCAGGTGACCGCCGACGTCACCTTCGTCTACCCGGTCACCCGCGCGGACGCGGGCGGCGACGACGAGATCGTGCGCACGATCGTCCGGCGCGAGCTGGTCCTGAGCTGGGACGACCCTGACAAGGTGATCACCGAGCCGGGCACGTTCTCGATCGTCTCGTACAAATACGACATGACCAACGGCGGCTGCGGCGCCCCCACGGGCTACTTCACCCCGCCCTTCGGCACGGACCGCCGGGCGGACGAGGCCGGCCCGGAGGTCGACCCGTACGACCGCAGCGCGCCGGTCGGGCGTGGCGAGTCCTCTGGGGACGGGTGCGGGAGGGCGACGCGGTCCTAGGGCGTTACTCGGTGGCGGCCACCCCAACCCCGAGGCGATGAACATCCAGCCGCCGATCCGCTCCCAGCGCGGCGCCAGGCCGGTCGGCCGAGCACCGCGCGCAGCCCACTGGCCAACTGGAGCGCTCAGTCACATTGCGCTGTGACTGAGCGCTGTAGTCGGCCCGTCCGGCCAACTACAGCGCTCAGCTCTCGCAGGGCAACCTCGCCTTGTGCGGCACCGCGGTCAGGCCGCGGGGCCGGACAGCTCGCAGCCGACCGCCTCGCCGGCGCGGTCCGCCTCCTCGAAAGCGGAGTGGTCGCCGTAGTACACCCGTGTCACCCGGTATAGCACCTTGAGCTCATCGGAAGGTGTGACACCAAGGCGCGCTTCGGCGGCAGCGATCGCCTCAATCGAGGCGGCTCGGTCAGTAGTCGAATTCGACGTAGTCGATGCCGGTGAATTCGACGACCAGGTCTTCCGCTCGGTGGCCGTTGTCCTTGAAGTACGCCTCCTGGAGGCCGGCGGCCACGATGCGTTCCAGGTCGCGTTCGCCCGCGCCCGTGTGGCGGGCGTCGAAGAGTCGTTGGGCGTACACCGGGGCCAGGTGCTGGGTGATCCGGCGCATCCGGGGGTCGTCGGTGGAGCCGGCCGCGGACGAGAAGCCGAACCGGGCGCGGGCCTCGATCGTGACGCCGCCCACGGACGCGGCGCGTTGTTCGGCCCGGCGGCGGACCTTGGGCTGCCACAGGCGGCGGATCTCGGCCTCGATCCGGGCCGCGATGGCCGGCGGCGGATGCTTGCGGTCGCCCTTGAGGTAGCGCTCGACGGACCGCTGGCTGACGCCGAGCCACTCGGCGACCGTGCGCGTGCGCCCGCCGGCCCGGCCGACCAGGAAGCGGACGCGCGCCTGCGTGGACCGCGGCGGCTTGCGGGTCAGCACGTGCTGCGCGGCCGCGTCCAGGCCGTCGCCGATCTTGCCCACCGGGGCTCCTATTCGCCTTCGGCGACGGCGTCGACGCCGTCCTTGATGTGGCGGGCCGGGTTGTGGCCTTCGACCAGCAGCCCCAGCGCCCATTCCAGCGACCGGGTACCCTCGTGCTTGACCATCCCGGGGCTGACCCCGAGCCGGAACGCGCCCGGTACCGGCTTGCCGTCGGCGCCGCGCGGGAGCACGTCCAGCGGCGAAGGCCCGGCCGAGGGGTACACGACGCAGTCGGACAGGACCGCGAGCGGGTACAGGTCGGCGACCGCCGCGAGCTTGCGCATCTTGCGGTGCATCCCGATCCGCGCGTTGGCGATCACCGCGGCCCGGATGTCCGGGCGCCACGTCGGCCGCTCCAACGCGGGCCAGCGATCGCCGACCTTGTAGCGGGCCCCCTGCGGGCGTTCGCGCAGTTTGCCGATGCCGCCCTTGACGGTCGCCTTGATCGCGGACAGCACGACGGCCCGGCCCGGGTCGACCTGCTTGTGCCGCGCCATCGCCGCCAGGAACCCGGCCTCGTCCAGATCCGCGGTCACGCCGAGATCGGCCATCGTGGCGAGGTACGCCTCGCGCAGCCTGCCGTACCACGGGTCCAGGTACGAGCCGTACTCCGGCCGGATCCACGCCTCGAACGGGTCGACGGCGGCGCCGAGTTCGACCGCGTACGCGACGGTGGGCGTGGCGTACCAGCCCGGTCCGGTGGGGGCCAGGCCGTTCGGGGTGAACGGGCTCGGCAGGCGGGGGTCGACGGCGATGCCGGACAGGTCCACGTACCAGCAACCGGGCAGCCGCTTGTCGAACGTCGGCGCCTCGACGTACACCGGGGGGCCGAGGCCCACCGGCAGCCGGCTCGCGGCGGCGAGGAACGCGGCGTTCACGTCCAGGCCGACGGCGTGCTCCAGGTTGCCCTCGTCGTTCCCGACCAGGTGAATCTCCCGATACCAGTCGTACGCCTCCTCGACCAGGACGTCCGCGCCGTCCCGGGTCTGCGCGACCGGATGCTCGTCGGGGGCCTCCGGCGGCGCCGGGTCGACCGCGTCGGTCAGCGACCCGGGTACCGGGCCCGAGCGCCACGTACCCGTGGCCGTGTCCTTGACCGCCTGGGTCGGCGGCCGGAGTTCGGTCATCAGCGCGAGGCCCGCGACCGCCGTGGACCCGCGCGGAGTGAGCACCCGCTCGGCGTATCCGCCGAGTACGTCCGCGAGTCGCGCCGCCGGGAGCGACTCGGCGTCGCCCCAGGAGCGGCTGTCGAGCGCACCCCAGGGAAGGATCGCGAACTGCACGCACTGGCGGCGGCCCACCTCGACCGGTTTGTAGACCTTGGTCCAGGGCCCGAATCCGCGGCGGGTCAGTTTCCAACCGTCCTTGGTGACCTGCTTGACCAGCTTGTGGTCCTCGGGCAGCCGCAGATTGCGCCGGTCCTCCAGCTCGTCGGGCAGCCCGAGCCGCGCGGCGGCAGCCGCCGTGAGTACCACCAGCGGGTCGGCGTCCCGGCCGGCACGGTGCAGGCGCTCCGCGCCGAGGCCCGCCTCCAGGGCCCAAGCAACCACGGCGGCAAGGGACTTCGCGCGACAGGGGAGGGTGCGACCGCCGGTGAGGTGGGCCACGAGGGTGGCGCCGTCGGCGTCGAGGACGGCAAGCGGGCCACCGGGGAAGCGGGCGGCGGGGACCGCGACGGGGGCAGGGGTGGGGGTGGGCTTCACTGCCGGCTCGGCGGTGGGTGGTGCCACCGGTGCCGGTTCAGGGGTGGGGGTGGGGGCGGGGGTGGACTCCGCGACCGAGTCGGGCTCCGTGGGCTCGGGGTCGGGCTCGGGGTCGGGGTCGGGAGCAAGGCCCGACTCGGACGCCGCGGCAGCGACGAACCGCGTCGCCGCCCCGGACTCAGCGTCCGCGTCCGGATTCGCATCCGCACTCGCGTCCGTGTCCGTGTGCGAACTCGCGTCCGTGTCCGGATCCGCACTCGCGTCCCCGTTCGCGCCCGCACCCGCTCCACCGAGCGTCGGATACCGAGCCGCCAACCCGTCGAGCAGCCGCGCGTACGCCTGCCGCTGCGGCGACCGCGGCTCGCTGCGCCCCTTCTCCCAGGCGACGACCGTCTCGCGCGCGACCTCCAGCGCGTCCGCGACCTGTTTCTGGGTGAGCCGCGCGACCTTCCGCAACCGCTCCCGCTCGGCGGGCGGCGGCAGGTCATCCTCGGCGGCTGCCTGCGCCAACAGCGCGTCGACGGCATCGAACAGGTCGGACACGAACCATCTCCTCACATGAATCAGACACCTATAGCACAAACCACCTCACACATTCGCCACACGCCCGCCCGACACGCCGAAGCCCATCCGGGTGGTCCCCTCCGGTCCGGGCGACCGCGCGCCCGGGGCGAGCAACACGAGAGGGCCCGGCCGGATCAGCCGGGCCCTCCCCTCGTTGAATCCTCGGTATCGCCCCGGTGGCGTGCGCGTTCAGCCCGCGCGTCGGCCCCGGCTCGCCGCCGGGCGTGGGGCTTCGATCGCCGTCGCGATGTCGCGCAGTGCCCGCGTCGCCGCCTCGATCACCTCGGGAGGCGCACCCTGCCAGACGGCCGCGTGCGCTGCGGCGTTGGCGCGGACCGCGTCCTCGGCCACCTGTACGCCGCGCGCGGTCAAGCTGATCAGCGTGCCGCGCCCGTCGCCCTGATCCGGAAGGCGTTCGGCGAGGCCCTGGGCGACCAGGTGATTGGTGACGTTGCTGGTGCCGCCGGAGGACAGCAGCAGGGCGCGGCTCAGTTCGGTGGGCTTGAGGCGGTACGGCGCACCGGCACGCCGCAGCGCGACCAGGACGCCGAACTGGGCCGGTGTGAGCCCGAATTCGGGAAGCTCGCGCCGCGTGGCCTCGTCGAGGTCGGCCGCGAGCAGCATGATCCGCTTGCTCAGTTCCGTCGTCGCGTCCAACACGTCGGGCAGTTCCGCCTGCCACGCGTTGATCAAGGCCGTCGCGCGGTCCTGTGGTGCGGTCATCTTGACAGGGTATTCCACACACCTGATAGCTTTCAGAAAAGCTTTCTTGTGAGCTTGTTGGGCAGAGATCCCGCTCGACATCCCATTCGACATCCCGTTCGACATCCCGCTCCAACCCGGAGGCACCCATGTCCCCCACCCCCGCCCGCCTGCTCCTGCGCGGCGGCACCGTCGTCGACACCGACCCGCAGGTCACCGTCCGCCCGAACACCGACGTCCTGATCGAGCAAGGCGAGATCCTCGCCGTCGGCTCCGACCTGTCGGCCGACGGCGCCGAGGTGTTGGACGCCCGCGACCAGATCGTGCTCCCGGGCTTCGTCGACACCCACCGGCACGTGTGGCAGGCGGTCCTGCGCGCGACGGCCGTCGACAGCGACCTCGGCGACTACCTCAACCACATCCTTGGCCGGCTCTCCCCAGCGATGCGCCCCGAAGACGTGTACGCCGGCAACCTCCTCGGCGCGCTGGAATGCCTGGACGCCGGCATCACCACGGTGCAGGACTTCTCGCACGTCCAGCATCGCGCCGAGCACGGCGAGGCGGCGGTCGGCGCACTGCGCGCGGCGGGCATCCGGGCGGTGTTCGGGTTCGGCTACCCGCCGTTCGACCCCGACGCCCGCGACCCCAAGCTCGTCCGCGACCTGCGCGCGCGGCTGTTCGCCGGCGACGACGACCCGGTGACCCTCGCCCTGGCGCCGAGCGGACCCTCGTACGCGCCGATCGACATCGTCGAGCAGGACTGGCGCCTCGCCGCCGAACTGGACATCCCGCTCGCCATCCACGTCGGCAGCGGGCCGGTCGCCCAACGGCCCATCGAGGCGTTGCGCGAACGCGGTCTGCTGAACCCGCGAACCCTGTACGTCCACGGCAACTCGCTGCCCGACGACGAACTCGCGATGATCGCCGACTCCGGCGGCACGCTCTCCATCGCGCCCGCGATCGAGGCCCAGATGGGCCACGGTGCGCCGATGATCAATCGCGCCCGCGCGACGGGCGTGGTCACCGGCCTGGGCGTCGACGTGGTCACCACCGCTCCCGGCGACATGTTCTCGCTCATGCGCGCCGCCCTGCTCACGAGCCAACTCGCGGACGGGCCACGGCTGTTCGCCGCCGATGTGTTGCGGATGGCCACGATCGGCGGCGCCGCGGCGCTGGGCCTGTCCGACCGGATCGGCTCACTCGCGGTGGGCAAGCGGGCCGACCTGGTCCTGCTCCGCACGGACGCGGTCAACATGGTCGGCGCCACGCACGACATCGCGGGCGCGGTGGTCGCCTCGGCGCACCCCGGCAACGTCGACACCGTCCTGGTCGCCGGCCGCATCGTCAAGCGCGCCGGCCTCCTCACCCACCCCGACCTGCCCGCCGCCCTCGCCGACGCCCGCCGCTCCGTCGCACACCTGGCCGCGTCCGCGTGATTCGGCCCGCCCGGGCCGGGCACCCCGACCGGGGTGCCCGGCCCGGCGCCGGCTCGGCTCGCCGGTACCGGGAGCGGATGCGCGCGAACGGCTCAGTAGCCGGCCGGCCGCACCACGCCCGTCTCGTACGCGAAGACCGCGGCCTGGGTCCGGTCACGCAGGCCCAGCTTGATCAGGATCCGGCCCACATGCGTCTTCACGGTCTGTTCCGCCACCACCAGGCGCGCGGCGATCTCCGCGTTCGACAGGCCCTGCGCGATCAGGGACAGGACCTCGGTCTCGCGTTCCGTCAGGTCGCCGACGCGGGCCTTGAGCGGGGCCCGCGGGGCTGCGGCGATCCGGGAGAACTCGGCGATCAGGCGCTTGGTGATGTTCGGGGCGAGCAGGGCATCGCCGGCCGCCACCACCCGTACCGCCTCGGCGAGTTCGGCGGCCGAGGCGTCCTTCAACAAGAAGCCGGACGCGCCCGCGCGCAGCGCCTCGTACACGTACTCGTCGAGGTCGAACGTGGTGAGCACGAGGACCTTGACCGCGGACCCGGCGGGCTCGGTGACGCGGCGGGTCGCCTCGATGCCGCCGAGTTCGGGCATCCGGATGTCCATCAGGACCACGTCGGGGGCGAGTTCGGCCACCTTGGCGACGGCGTCGAGACCGTTCACGGCCTGGCCGACGACCTCGATCCCGGGCTCGGCGTTGAGCAGCACCGTGAAGCCCTGACGGACCATCATCTGGTCGTCCGCGATCAGCACGCGAATGGTCATGCATCGTCCCCCAGGGGCAGCGTCGCCAGTACTTCGTAACCGCCCGCGGGGATCGGCCCGTCGACGAACTCGCCGCCCAGCATGGCAGTACGCTCACGCATCCCGAGCAGCCCGTGCCCGGCGCCCCGCGAGGGTGGGACCGGCCCGTCCGGCGCGGTGTTGGTGATCCGGACGGTGACGCCGGTCGAGTGGTACCCGACCTCCACCCGCACCGCCGCGCCGGGCGCGTGCCGTATCGCGTTGCTGAGCGCCTCCTGCACGATGCGAAACGCCGACAGCTCGACGCCCGGCGGCAGCGGGCGACGCTCACCGGTGATCTCGGTGGCCACCGTGAGCCCGGCCCCGCGCACGTTGGCGACCAGTTCGTCCAGCCGGTCGAGGGTGGGCTGCGGGGCATGCCGCGCCCCCTCCGTCAGCGCGTCCTCGGAGCGCAGCACGCCCAGCACCCGGCGCAACTCGGTGAGCGCCTCGACCGCGTTCTCGCGGATGCCCGCGAGGTTCTCCTTCAGCTCCCGGGACGGGTTCGCGACCAAGTGGGGGGCGACCTGTGCCTGGATGGAGATCACCGACATGTGATGGGCGACCACGTCGTGCAGCTCGCGGGCGATCCGGTTGCGCTCCTCGAGGAGGGTGCGCCGGGCCCGCTCCTCGGCGGTGAGCTCCGTCTGTTCGACCAGTTCCGTGCGGGCCACCCGGCGGCCACGCAGCGAAGCACCGACCACCACCGCGGTACCCATGGTCAGGCCGGCCCGGCCGAGGGCGGCGAGGTCCCCCGAGGAATCGAACAGGGTGCAGGCAAGACCCACCCACAGGCTGATCGCGAGCGCCTCGACCGCGATCCGGGGGCGTACCCGCCACGCCAGCAGGAACAGCACGCCGGCCTGCTCGCCGATCCCCGCGGCGGTCCAGGGGAACCACTCCTCGTGGCCGATCCGGGACCCCGCGAGCGCCGCGACGACGACCGTCACGATCGTGGTCGCCCACCAGGCCGGCACCGGTCGGAACAGTGCGACGACGAGCGCCACCGCCTGAATCCCACCGAGCAGCAACGCGGTCGAGGTGCCCAGGCCGAAGGCGAAGGCGAGCCGGTTCACCGTGGCCACTCCGGTGAACGTGGCGATCAGCACCAGCGTCACCGTGATCGTCGGGACCCAGTCCAGCAAACCCCGCGGCAGCGGGTCGTACGTCGGCCGCCACAAGTCGTCGCGAAGGGTCCGCGGCGCCGCTCTCAGCGTGGCCCCGAACCGGCCCCCGCCCCCCTTGGTCACAAGATCCACTTTACGCACGGCGAGAGGCCATGGGGGTTGGTCCTTCCGTGCCGGCCGTCATACGTACTCACACTCACGACACCGAAACTATGCCGCACATACGACGGCGGACATCCCGCCCCAGAGCCCACCCCGCACGTAGCTCTCAAGTACTACGGGTATGGTGCGCGGCCAACGGCCCGACCGATGGGCGTCGTGGTCTTGGGCTCAAGGGGATGTGGGCGTGGAGCATGTGGCGGACACGGCCACCCGACTCGCGGGGCATCCGCATGCCGAGGTGCGCCGCGCGGTGGCGGCCAACACGGCGACGCCGGCGGCGGTGTTGGCGGCGCTGCTCACCGGCGAGGGGCTGCCGCCGGCGCTGAGGTGCGTGGTCTGCGACCACGAGGAGACGCCGTTCGTGCATTGCCCGCGGCCCGACTGTACGCTGCGGCCGGGCGCCGCCTGCGACGGCTCCCACAAATCCACCGTGCACGACATGCGGCAGATGGCGCTGCGGAACCCGGCCACGCCGACCGAGGCCGCTCTCGGCTTCGTCCACGCCCCCTCGATGCTGCTGCGCCGCGAACTCGCCGCCCGTCTCGACCTGACGGCGGACGTGTACCGGCGGCTCGCCAACGACCCCATCCCCTGGGTTCGCGCCGACCTCGCCGAGAATCCCGCGATCGACGACGCCCTCATCCGCACCCTGGCCACCGACCGCGGCCACGACGTGCAGCGCCGGCTCGCGCACAACCCGGGCATACCGCTCGACGTGCTCGCCTACGTGGCCGGCGCCACCAGGATCGGCTCGACCCTGCTGCCGCGCATCGCCGCCGCCTCGCCGGCGGAGGTCCGGCAGCCGGCCGAGTCGCCGAGCCCGGTGGTACGGATGCTCCTGGCGGAACGACGGGATCTGCCGGCCGAAGTCCGAGACGCGCCGGCCGACGACCCCGACGCCAAGGTGGTCAAGTCCGTCACTCCCCATCCGGGCCTGTCCGAAGACCGGCTGCGTGCGATGGCCGACCGGCACGGCGTCCGGGTCCTCGCCCGGGTGGCGGCCAACCCGGACGCGTCGCCGGAGCTGTTGGTCGACCTGGCCCGGCACGAACCTCCGGTCCGAAGGGCCTTGCGCGCCATCGCCCGGCACCCCAACGCGACCGCCCCGGCGCTGCTTTGCTGCCTGGCGGACCCCAAATCCCGGCCTGTGGCCGCCGGTCACCCGGCCCTGCCGTCGCGGGTCGTCGTCGAACTGCTCTCCGACGACGACCAACAGGTGGTGGAGGCCGCAGCCGCCAATCCGGCGCTGCCCCTGGCCGTGATGGCGGAACTGGTGCCCCGGTAGCACGCCTGCCCGACCACGTCTCAGTCGTCCGCGGCCGACCAGAAGACGCCGACCTCGTCGTCGGAGACCACGACGAGTCCGATGTCGCAGGTCACCGTGACCAGGTTGTTCGAGCACTGCACGAAGCTGTGGTCGCGGGCCGCCAAGGGGGTCGGACTGTCATTGGCGTAGTACCGCGCGCGGCGGCCGAAGCGGCCGAGCAGGGTCTGCGCGGCGTCGACGGCCGGTACGTCGGTTCGGGCGGTGACATCCCAGGGCCGCGTCCTGAGGCATTCCTCCGCGGCCCGCCAACCCACCTCGTCGAGGTAGGGCAGGAGGGCCGGGCCATCGGTCACGGTGAACTCGACCCACTCGGACCCGCGATTCGCCCACCCGCGCGGATCCCTGTGGCTCGGAGCGGCCGGCTCACGATTGTGCCGACGCATCGTCTCGGCAGCGACCCGCGCCCAGCCCTGGTTGTCGGGAACGTCGGGGATGGCGAACAGGTACGCCCCCGGGATATCGAGCGCATAGGGCCGCCGAGACCCCGGCCCGCTCGGCGGTCGTGTCGATGGTGTCGATGATCGTGCCGATGAATCTGCCGAACCCCGAGGCGCCACACGAACGACCTCGAGATGCGAGAGCTCGTCCAACGCGGCGACCCAGGCAGCGGCTTCCGGCGTCGAGGACAGTGCCACCCATCCTCCTCATCCGAAGCCGACCATCGAGTGATCACCAAGTGTGCTCCGGCCGAGGAGATCCGCCCCGCGCGGGTCCGTCCCGAGGAGGGCATCATATCGGGGCACATTCGGATGAGGTGGGCGGCTCTTGCGGCAAGGACCGGTACCCAGGACTGACGAAGAGTCGGCCGGCGGTTGATCTGCGTCCAGCCCATGGGCCGAGAAGTCGCCCCCGCCTGGCTCTCGTTCGTCGGTGGCAAGGCCATTCGGCCGTTGGCCGCGCCGACCGCCGTCTTGCCGGGCGGACGGCCCACCGGTTCTTCCGTATCCCGTTGCCAAGAGCCGTTCCGCGAACAACCATGGCCGTCATGGCGCGACCGAGGCAGATCATCGAATGCGGAGACTTCGTCCTGCGACGCTGGCAGGGGCAGACAGACTTCGCTCCGGCATTCAAGTTGATCGAGGAGTCCCTGGACCACCTGCGCCCCTGGGAGCCGTGGGTCGCCGGTCACAGCGAGGAGAGCACCCGAAGCCTCCTCGCGAAGTCCGAGTCGAAGTGGGCCACCGGCGACGTGTACAACTACGCCATCGCCAAGGACGGCACTCTCGTCGGCATGTGCCAGACCTACCGCGGGGCCGAACCTCAGGGCCGGCGCATGGGGTACTGGCTGCACCCCGCGGCCACCGGCCAGGGCATCGCCACGAGAGCGACAGCGGCCATGGTCACCGAGATGTTCACCCTGCCGGACGTGGAGTACCTGGAAATCGCGCACGACCTGGCCAACACCTCCAGCGCCGCCATACCGCGCCGGTTGGGCTTCACCGAAGTCGGGCGTGAACAGGCATCGCCGCCCACGGCTCCCGCCGGCACCGGAATCGACGTGGTCTGGCGGCTGAACCGCCCTGCGCCGCCCGCCGACGGCACTCGCCGCCCCTGAACATCTGCACCCACCGGGCTCGGCTCCCGTCCCTTCGGCACCAAAACGAGACGACCTCTCAAGACGGGGAATCCGGCGCCACCCGCCACGGGACGAGGCGCTCGGTCGCGACGGGCTGTCCGAGGGGGCCGTTAGGGTCGGGAGCTCAGGTATCGAACAAAAGTTCGATCATTGGGTGGCCGTGGGCCCGTCGCGTGTTCGGGGAAGGGTTTGTTGTGAAGGTTCGGATCGAACGTGACCTGCTCGCCGACGGCATCGCGTGGGCCGCGCGTGCCCTCCCCGCTCGGCCGGTCGTGCCCGTGCTCGCCGGGCTGCGCTTGACCGCGTCCGCCGAGGGCCTCGGCGTCTCCGCGTACAACTACGAGGTCTCGGCCGGCATCGAGGTCGCCGCCGACGTCGGCGGGCCGGGCGAGATCCTCGTCCCGGGTCGATTGTTCGCCGACATCGCGCGCACGCTCCCCCGCGAGCACCCGGTCGAGATCACCGCCGACGCGACGAAGGCCCGGGTGACCTGCGCCGGTTCGTACTTCGCGCTGCCGCTGCTGCCGCTCGACGACTACCCCGCCACGCCGTTGCTCCCGGAGACCGCGGGCACCGTCGCCGCGGCCCCGTTCGCCGAGGCCGTCGCGCAGGTCGCGATCGCCGCCGCCCGGGACGAGAGCCTGCCCGTGCTCACCGCGATCCGGGTGCACCTGACCCACGACACGCTCGTCCTGGCCGCGACCGACCGCTACCGACTGGCGGTCCGGCGCGTGCCCTGGCAGTCGGCCACCGAGGACCCGGACCGTACGGCCCTCGTGCCCGCCAAGGTCCTGGCCGACATCGCGCGAGCCGCAGGCTCCGGGGCGGACGTCCGGCTGGCCCTGGGCTCCGAGCGCGGCCGGCGCGGTCTGCTCGGCCTCTCCGGCGGTGCGCGGCACGCGACCTCACGGCTGCTCGACAACGAGTTCCCGGCCTACGAATGGCTGTTCGCGAACGAGACCACTGCCGTCGCGACGATCGGAACCGCGCCCCTGATCGAGGCCCTCAAACGCGTGTCGCTCGTGGTCACCCGCAACAGCCCCGTGCGGCTGTCCTTCGGCCGCGACGCGCTCCGGATCGCGGCCGGCACCACCAACGAGGCCGAGGCCGCGGCGACGCTGCCCGCCGAACTGGCAGGCGAACCGGTCACGGTCGCGTTCAACCCGGTCCATCTCCTGGACGGCCTGACCGCGCTCCGCGCGCCGACCGCGCGAATGCTCTTCAGCGGCCCCACGAAGCCGACCGTCCTGACCGAGGACACCGCGAGCACCGAGAACGCCGGGAACACCTGGAACACCGGCGATCCGGACTACCGCTACCTCCTGATGCCGATGCGCGGCGCCTGACCGACCCGCGGATCCACCGACCCACCGAGTCAGCCGAGCGCCATCACCGCGTCCAACACCGCTGCGGTGTCCGCGAGGTCGGGCAGTACGGCATCGGCGCCGGCCGTCGTCAGGGGCGCCAGGCTCGTCGTCCCGGTCGCGACCGCGACACACCTCGCGCCCACCGCCCGCGCCGTGGCGACATCGCGCAGGGTGTCGCCCACGATGACCGTGTCGGCGCCGACGTGCCGCCGGCCGAGGTGCTCCTCGGTACGCGCGAACGCCCGCGCCGGCAGGTCGACGCGTTCGTAGGCGTCGTCGCCGTACGCCCCGATCCGGAAATCGACGTGGCCGGCGAGCCCAAAGACGTTCATCTTCAGCACGGCGAGCGAGTACAGGTTCCCGACCATCACATTCGGTCACTGCCCCGAGCATCGCGCCCGCGCCAACCACTCCGACGCCGGGGCCGCCGAACTCGGACCGATCCTGATGGATTCGGTCGATCCGGATGATTTCGATCCACCGGATCGGTCAGCGGATCCACCCGAACCCCTGCACCGTGCTCAACCCCAGCCCCCAATCGCGGATCGCGGTCACGAACTCGGTGGGCGCGGTCACGCCCACCGTGACGTGGGCCCCGAAAGCCGTCCCCTTCGCCAGGGAGAACTGCCGCAACCTGCCG
Source organism: Embleya sp. NBC_00896 (assembly GCF_045207785.1). Taxonomy (NCBI): domain Bacteria; kingdom Bacillati; phylum Actinomycetota; class Actinomycetes; order Kitasatosporales; family Streptomycetaceae; genus Embleya; species Embleya sp. NBC_00896. The sequence goes on along the minus strand of NZ_CP108777.1, from coordinate 1,445,207 downwards.
CCCCGGATCACGCGCACCCGCTCGGGACCGGCGAGGCCCAGCAGGTCCGCCTTGTGTCGGAGGTTGTGCAGTATCCGGGCGGCGTACTCGGGATGATCCGGACCGATGAACCGGCTGTCGTACTTGACCAGCACGGGCGTCGCGGATACCAAGGCGACCTCGCGACCGGCCTCGACCAGCGCCACGGCCCGGTCGACTGCGGGCCGGGGCTCGGCTTCGACTCCGGCGGTGGCATCGGACGGGCTCGCAGTTTCCGACATTTCGCGCGAACTGCGGCTCTGCGTCCACGAATCCGCGTTCTCCACGTGCACACCCTCGATCCGCAAGGGTGTCGCACCCCACATGATCTCCTTCCGGCTCGACACGCCGGCCAGCAAGGATGTCGCGATCTGCGGAATCGGCGACCCGAACCAGATGCTGCCCACCGGTGAGGTCGCGTATCGGCCGTGTCCGCCCGACGCCTTCCGGAACTGCGGACAGCTCAGCCCGAGTGGTCGCAAGGACGACCCCATCCACCCCGCATCGTGCAAAGTCTCCGCGAGAGCCGGGTCCTGACTGCGGAGCAGTCCGTACGCGACCCCACGCGCGGCGCCGTGCAGGTCCACCCAAGCGATCGTCCCGCGGCGAGCACTGATCTCGATCCGGAAGCGCACGGACATCCCTTCCACCGAATCCGACCGCTCGGCAACCTCGGCAACCTCGAACCACGGATTCCGCGGACCCTCGGATCCTCGGACTCACTGGTTGTGCACGCTAGTGATCCAGAGCCGACAAGTCCCGGCTTTCCGACATTCGCGTGGCCGGCACCGGGCCCGAACCAACCTCCGAGTCGGTCGGTAGCGGCTCTGTATCGGGCTCGAAGCCGGCTTAATCGCGTTATGCGGTGATTTTCGCTCACTCCGGCGAGTCGCGCCATAGCCACGGAACGGGCCCTTCAAACCTCGTTCAGCCCCGCGTTCGCGCAGCCCCCAAATGGCCTCTGACCTGGAACTTGCATGGGGATCTGTGCGGGGAAGTGTGCGGCAAGGTGTCCTCCAATGTGTTCGGCACCTTGTATGCCAACCCGTTCGTCAATCTGCATGGCTGTGCGGGCGGGTGTGCGGGCGGGTGTGCGGCGCGGACAACGGACGCACGGAGTCGTGTGCGGCCGCACGGAACGACGGGCGGAGCGGCGGCGCGCTCGGTGGAGCACACGGTGTGTCTCGCGGCGGAGCACTCGATCGATCGTGCGACGGATCTCGGGACGGCTCGCGCGGTGGATCCGACGATGGATCGAGCGACGGCTCGCGCGATGGATCACGCGCTCGATCGCGCGGTGGATCTCGCAATGGAGCACACGCTCGATGGTCGGGTATTCATGCGTGACAGGGGATGGGTGTGCGCGCAGATCTTCCAACATGCAGCTCGAACACAACGGCTATGCCTTATTTTCTGGGCTTTTGCGGTGCTCTTGTGATGGGTTCACTGCAAAGTGCGACACGCCGAGTCCCCTGACAGGAAGTTATTTGGCGGAGATCGCGATAGGCTTCGGGCGTTGACATGAAAGGACGGTCATGGCCACTTCCCGGGAGCGTTGGACCGTGGCGAGGCTCGCGGCCATCGCGGGTCTGCCGAGCAAGGTGGGCTACGAGGCACGGGACCGAAACGTGCTGCACCCCACGGTGCTCTCGCCCAGCGATGTATTGCCCCTGCTCACCTTCGAGGCCCTGCGAAGGATCAGCTGGCCCGGCGAGAACTACGCCCGCAACACGCCCCAACGTCTACGCCTGTGGGAGCACTTGGCCATCGAACACTCGCGGGTGGGCGACCTGAGCGACGTCGACCCGATGACCGGCCTCTACGTGCACCCCTCGGGGGCCGACCTGGCCGTCCGACCCAGTGAACACGCGGCGCTCGCGCTGCGGTTCGTCGAAGAGAACACGCCCTACCAATACCTCACGCTCGGCGCGTGGGCCCAGCAAGCCCTCAGGGCCCTCGCCGCCGAACAGGACCAAGCCGGACGACGACATGGTGCCGCCTGACATCCCCGAAGGTCGGACCGCCAAAAGCAGAGCGAGTGGCCTAGGAGTCCAGCCCTAGTCCACTCGCTCGCAGCTCAGCGCCCCTAAGGGCGCCGTCGGAGAAAGGAGGCCTGCCGGCCGCATTACACAACCGAACAGTGAGACCCAGCCGTTCCGGTACTTCCACGCGCCGAACGGTCGGGTCACCCATAGCTCTTTCTCTTCACCAGCTTCAGGAGCAGATCATACCTGCGATCCCCGAGGCAGGCCCAGTGCTGTCTTCAGCCAGAGCCTTGCCCGCTTCAAGTGTGCCCGAATCCTCTTCCATCACGATGCAGGCTCGGGTTCGAGCCGCCTTGCGTGCCGCGCGAGTTCGCGTCGGAGGCGCCCGCGGCGTCGATCCGACCATGCCGGACTCCGTGCGACGCGCGTCGGTCAAGGTCCCGCTGTGTGTGGTGACCGGCGCGGCGTACAGCGACCTCGCCTTCGTCTTCGCCGCGAAAGTCGGCCATCTCGCCGCCGGCCCCGGCCAGCCGGGCTGCATCGCCGACCTCACGACCGTGGCCCGCTACCTGGGCCTCACCGTCCGCTCGGTGACCCAGCCCGACGGCCGGGTCGCGCTCAAGGCCCCGTCCTCGCTGTACGCCGCGCAGAAGCAGCTCACCGCCGGCGGTGAACTCACCGTCGTACGCCGCACCAAGCCCTCCGGCACCGGTACTTCGGCCGTGCGTCGGCTGCGCACCCCCGACAAGGGCGAGCCGTGGGTCATGGTGCCCGTCGCGCTCCTGGGCGCGGTCCCGCACCGGCATGCCCGGGCGTACGCGGTCATCTGTTATGCCCGGGCCCGCGGCCACCACCTCACGTACGCCGAGCTCGCGGAGGTGCTGCGGCACCAGTCCGGCCGCCGAATCGGCGAATCGGTGAGCGTGCGCGCCGCGCGCGGCGTGGTCTCCGACCTGGAGCGGTGGGGGTGGGTCGAGGTGGGCCGCCGCGAGGGGTGGCAGGGACGCAACATGCTCGTACCGCTGCGACCGTTCGAGGACCCGAAGGAGGCCGCGCCGACGACCGGTCTCGATGCCGGTCTCGATGCCGACGTCGAGACCGGGACCGAGGCCCTGGCATCGTCCCCGGAAACCGACGCGACCGCGTACCCGAGCACCGACCCGACCGAGTGCGACGACCTGCTCGACGCGGACCTTTCCGACCCCGGCGCGAAGCTCGCCGAGCACGTGTCCCACGGTGCCGCCGAAAGCCCCTCCGACCAGGCAGGAAACGGGATTTCGGCCGGTCCGGACCCGGGTGCGGAGGGTCAATGGACGTCGGGTTCGCAGGGGGTTCGGACCTCCGTCACGTATAAGGAAGACACTCCGATTGACCTACAGATGAAGGCGCACTCCCAGGGGGGTTCCGCCCGTAGGGCGTCCTACGTGGTAGACGTGCCCGAGTCGCTCGAGAACCCGGCGCCGGCAACGGCGAACAAACCTGCGAAGGAGGCGCCTTCGGCGGAACCCCGGGGTTCTCGACACGTGACGTCGCGGGACCGGACCACCATCTCGGCGACGGCGGCGCGGGCATTCGCCACGATCACCCCGCTGGTGGCCAGGATGAGCATCGGGCAGCGGGTGCTGGCCGCCGGACTCGTGGATCGGGCCGTGGCGGAAGTCGGCGACGCGGACCGCGTGTTCGCCCGCCTGGCGGACCGCTGGCGGACCCAGGAGGGGGCCGTGAAGAGCCCTGTGGGCTGGCTGAGCGGCCGCGGACTGGCCCGCCGGGGGTGCGAGGACCCGAACTGCGAGGACGGCCGCCTGTGGCTGCCCACGGCCGGTCCGGGCGTCGGCGTCGACGGCGACCCCTACGGCTGCCGGAACTGTGCCCGGTGGGCCCAGGACCGGCGGGCCGCGGCGGACGAGCGCTTCGGCGCCGCCCGCCGAGCCGAGAACCGCGCGCCGGTCGCCCCCGCGGGGTTCGCACCGACCCGGTCGGCGGTGGTTCCGGCACCGATGGGCACGTGCGACGACTGCGATCGGGCGGTCCGCGGCCTGCGGCCGGACGGCGTGTGCGCCGACTGCCGCGAGGACCGGGAAATGGCCTCCGGATGCGCCGAGGAGCCGTCCCGGGAGCTCCAGGGGGCGTTCTGAGGGCTTGCGGGGCCTCCCGTGGGTTTCGGGAGTCGCGGAGCGCCGTTCGGCGGGGAGGGAGCCGCTCAGCGACTCCGGGATCGGCGGTCGGGGCGCGGGGGGCGAGCACGCCGACTGTCCCAACTGTCTGCTATCTCCCAATTTGCCTTATATATAAGGTTGCGGTGCGCCGGGCCGTTCGGACTGTTCGGGGCGGCGACGGAAGGGTTGTGTGCCGGGGTCGGCAGGGGGACGGGGCGGGTCGTGGCCGGCGATCGTGTCTGAGCACGGGGCTGCCGCGGCGTCCGGGGTGGGGCGAGTGCACGGTCTTGAGACGTGCCGGGTCCAGGGCCTCATGTGGGCGCCGTCGGCGAACGAGGGGGCCTGGATGGCCTCCGCGTTCGCCGACGGCGGATCACTGCTGGGGCGAGAAGATCTCGGGGCGCCCGAGGGGGCCCTCGGCGTCGAGGCGTTCGAGGAACAGTTCGACGGCGGCCGAGAACAGGTACACGACCAAGCCGCGCTTCTCGGTGGCGGTGAGCTCGGTGTCGAGGTCACGCGCGAGTTCGTACACCGCCGGGCTGACCCGGTAGCTGGAGGACTGGCTCGGGTCGGTGATGCCGCCGCGAGCACGCAGGAACGAGCGGATCATCTCGATCTGCTCGTCGTTGTCCTCGGGGAGCTCGAGCAGTGCGGCGTTGAGGTAGTGGCCGAGGGCCAGCCGCCGGTTCTGCGACGAGCGCTTGTCGGCGGTGAGCCGCTTGCCGAGTCGGGACTTGACGTCCGGCAGCAGCCGAAATCCCCAGGTCTCCCAACCTTTCGAGTTTATCCGTGCGTCCAGAAAGCTATCGAGCAACGACGCGTGCGCGGACGCGTCGTCGGCGGATCCGACGGTCGCCGGTGCCGGCACCGGCGCCGGGGGTGCGGGCGCGCTGCGCCGAGGGGCGCGGGCGGCCGAGGGGCCTTGGCGGGCGTCGGGGACGCGGCTCGGGCCGGTGCCACCGGGGTCGGTTCGGGGGCGCGCGGGGCGGGCTCGACAACCCTGGCCGGGGCGGGCTCGGGGGCCGCTTGGGGCTGCGGCTCGGGGGTGGCCTTCGCCGACTGAGGCTCGGGTTCGGGCACGGGCACGGGTTCCGGCCGGGGCTCCGGCGTCGACTCGGTGGCCGAAGCCGGTTCCGGAACCGGTTCCGGCTCGGGCTCGGCCACCGGCTTCGGTTCCGGTTCCGGTTCCGGTTCGGGCGTGACCTCGACGACCGGTGGGGCCGGGGCGGTCGGCGCCACCTCGGAGGCGGGCGCGGCGGTGGCGTGTACCGGCTCCGGTTCGGGGGCGGGCGCTTGGGCCTGGGCCTGGGCTTGGGCCGCGGCCTTGAACGGTGGTCCCGAGACCGTGGTCGGGGAGCCCGCGGCGGCCGCGTTACCGCCGGTCATCTGAGCCAGCAGGGCGGCCGTCGAGTCGCTGCCCGAGTTCAGGAAGCTGCCGTTCATGGCGTCCTGGAGCGCCGCCGCCAGCACGGACGACTGGACGGCGGGTGCCTTGCGGGCTTTGGCCCTGGACTTGGGCGCGGGCTTCTCGTCTGTCATCAGGCTGCCTGCTTCACGCGATCGAACAGTTCAATGGCCAGCTCGGTGTAGGCAACGCTCGCAGCGATGTTCGGTTGCTCTATGCAGACGGGCCGGCCGATCTCGTAGGCCTGCGAGATGCGGCTGTCGCGGCGGATCTGGGTCTGGAAGGGGTCGAGACCGTAGTCGGCGAGTCGCTGCTCGACCTGGTCGTCCTCGCTGGTTCGTCGGGACGGGGCGTTGGCCTTGTTGATGACCGTGCCGAGGAAGCGCGGCTCGCACTCGCCGAGCGTGCGCTCGGAAGTGGCGGCGGTCAGGCCCTTGATGACGGCGGCGCCCTGGACGGTCGCGTACAGCGGTTCGCAGACCGCGACGACGAAGTCGGCGGCGGCGAGGGCGACGGCGGACAGGGCGCTCACGCTGGGCGGCGTGTCGATCAGCACGATCGTCGGGGTCTTCCGGATCGGCTCCAGGATCCGACGCAGGATCCCGGTGGTCGAGAAGTCCATTCCGGCGATCTTGCGCTCGGCGTCGACCATCGTGCTCTGCACCGAGCCGAAGAGGCTGAGGCTGCCCGTGGTCTCGAAGGACTTCAGGAGCTCGCTGCGGTCGAAGATCATCTCGGGCACGTCGGGAGTCATGCCGTTGAGCTGCGCGTACAGGGCGAAACCGACCGAGCGCTGCGGCTGGGGCACCACGCCCAGGGCGACCCCGGCCTGGGCCTGCGGTTCGAGGTCGACCACCAGCGCATGGAAGCCGTTGATCGCCAGCGCGCTCGCGAGGTTGACCGTCGTCGTCGTCTTCCCGGGGCCCCCCTTCTGGCTGGCCACCGCCACAACTGCACCCATCGCGCGTCCTCTCGGATTGAGCGGCCGAACGCCTGCGGGAGCCCGGTCTCTGTCCGGTGGCCTGTCAGAGCCGTCCACTGCACCTGACAGGGAAGACGACGTACCTCCGGGATGGCTGCTTGATACTTCCGTCGGAAGCCCGAAAGCGCAACGAACCAGGATCTAGCGGGCAGAACCTTCAAGGCGTCCTTGAGGGGTCCGGCCTAAGTTTTGTCTGTCAGGTTAGCAGCGGATTCCCAAAATTCACTGTGACACTCGGAAAACCCACCCGTATGTCCCTGTTAACCCGGTTGGTCGGGCGAATCAGGGCCCCCAACAGACCCTTTCAGCGCATGAAAAGCAGATCGAATGCGCAATTGATCGCTCGGGTGTTCGAGATTACGGGGTCTCATTCGGCCGCGGATCCGTCCCGGGACTCGGCCGAGCCTCGCGCGGGCCGGCGGGGGAGTCGTGGCGCCGGCTATGTGGCGATCCGGGATGGGTTCGACACGCCGATACGGCGCGTTGGGCGGCGTCGGCGGGAGCCGGAAACGGCGACGGGCCGGGCGTGTCGAGGAAGCCGGCGGGTCGGCACCGGCGGTCGCTCCGTCCGATGAGTCCCCGTAGTGCGTTTCGTGTGCCGTGCGTCGGTTCGTGCGTCGGTTCGTTCGCCGGTTCGTGCGTCGGGTCGTCGGTTCGCTTCGTGCGCCGAGCGGCGGCGGGGTTGGGTAGCGAGGCGGCTGTCGTGTGGGGCAGGCGCCTGCTCGGTGAGTGGACCGACCGACCGCCGAACGTCTGAACGCGCGGACGCGCGCGAGAGCCGCCTGGCGGCCCACCCGGAGAGCCGCCGTTCGGAGCGTCCATCCCGTGCACCGGAGGCCCCCGGAGCGACCGCTCCGGCCGCAGACCCGCCCGTCCGGTGTGGGCCCGAGCGTGCCGGCCGCACACCGCGGCGCCCCGATGGTGTGCCGGTCGTCGTTCGCCGCGGCCGCCGAGCGCGCGCCCGATCGATTGCCTGAGCCACCGACTCGACCGCCCGCGGGCCCGATCGCAGATCCGACCGTGCACCGTTTCGGCCGTCGTTCGATCGGGCGGGCCATCGATCCGGCGTTCGCCCGCAACGCCCGCGCGCAGCCACCACCGCACACCGATCCGACCGGCGGCCGTTTCATGGCGCGAGCGCTCGTTCGAGTGTCGGAGCGTGCCACAGGTACGCCCGTCCGAAGGCCCGGCCATGGAGCGCGTGGTCCGAACGCAGAGCCACCCGCCCGAAGACACACCCGAGCGCCCGCCCACCCACCGTTGGGCCCGACCAGCCGTCGCTCCGGCCCCACACCCGCTGCTGCGAACGCAGATCGTCCCGCCCGCCCAGCCGGACGCACGACCGCCGATCCAGCGACCCGTCCGTACGAACGCTCATCCACCGCGCCGTACGCACGGAGACCGAGCCGTCCGTCGTTCGTGCCGTCGTTCGTTTCGTCGACCGATCCGACCGACCGCCGATCGACCCGTCCACCCGTCGATCTGCCCGTACGACCGTAGATCCACCCGGACACAGATCCACCCGACCACAGACACGCCCGCACGCGGACTGACCCGGCCGCCCATCGATCGACCCACCCACCGCAACAAACATCCATACGCCCGCACGCCCGCAGGTCCACCCACCGACCTACACATCCGGACATCCATCGTTCGATCCACCCGCACGCCCAGTGTTTCGACCATCCGCCCATCGACCCGCACGCCCGACCGCACATTCACACGCCCGGCCACACACCGGCCCGCCCGTCCGTACGCACACAGCTACGCCCGTTGTTCGCTCGTAACATCCATCGTTCGTTCCCTCGTTCCACCGTTCGTTCCGACCGTACGCCCGGACGCACATCCAGATGCCCGTCCGACCGCACGGTCATCCACCCGGCCGTCCATCGTGCGACCCATCCATCCACCCGCACGCGCACCGACCGTCCCGACCGGCCGTAGACCCGGCCACCCATCCATAGAACCAGCCGCACACCGATCCGCACGCCCGCACATCCGCCGTAACACCCGCCCACACACCCGCCCGCACAGGCGCCGTTTTAGTGTTGCAAGAGCAAGAACATGCTTCGTTCTAGCTTCACGAACATCTCCCCGGACATTCTCCCATGCAACTCAAAGCACATTACACCGAATAGTCCGCCGAACATTTTCACGGACATGATGCGATGTAATCTTCGCAACATTCTCCGCAACAGATCGCGTTGCATGAGTTGTGAACTTGTGAAATATGCAGGTCAAAAGCCATGCCTGGCCAGTCACCAGCCCCATCGATCAACCGACACGCCTGCCCGGCCCACAGCGAGAACACGTGCAGAGAAGGGCATCCGAACCCGCTTGAAGCCAGATGATCTCATGCGTCGGCGCGCCGATTCCACCAACGGCCATCCATCCTGAAGCGGCGCCCGTGCGGGTGCTTCTCCATGAAGCCCGCAAGAGGGGCGGTCGCAACACGAAGCAGATCCGGCCCCGTGATGAGGACTTCGCCGGCACGAGGTTGCCTCTCCAGGGGGCAGTCTCCGGGGGCGTTGCGTTTCGGGCGCACCCTCGTCGACCCTCTCTGTGCGGACCCGCGGACCCGTTGCGGGACCGTTCGTGTCCTTGACGCCGAGGTCGCCGACTCGCAACCGTCATGGCACACGTCGCGATCGGCATGCATGAATGCTCCGAGGGGGGACGCATACAGGCCCACTACGGGCCGCCGGCCGGGGTCGGCGGCCGGAGGCTTGAGCCGTGCCTCGTGTGGTCGATGTCCCATTCGGGGTATGCCTGTCACCCCGGCGCCGGGGTTCCCGAAGCGGGAGACGCGCCGCCGAGGCCGATCGAGAAGACGATGTGCGAGGGGTAGCCCGTTCCAATCCGCAGGCCGCGATCATCGTTCCCGGAGCCTGATGGAGGTTCTGGGCTTCGATCGCCGGCGGATTCGCGTCCCCGTTTGCACACCCGGACGCCGGATTGGGATACGGCTCGGGCGGCGTCGAGCACGCGCGGCCGAGCAAATGCCTCGCGGTACGAACCCATCCCCCACTCCCCCGCCGGCGATGTCACCCCGATGGCGCCTCGGGTACGGTGCTTCGAATGGTCACCGAGCGGTTGTCGTGCAAGGCCGGCCGCATGAGGTGGGCGGGCCGGTCTCCACCGCGTCGTGGCGGACACGACCTGGGTGAATGCGTCCGCCGCGCGGCGTCGCCCCTGGTGTTAGTGCCCGGCGCAGGGCGGCCCGGCGAGGGCGGGACCGCGTTCGTTGCGGAGGTGGCGCGATTCGATCCTGACGCAGGGGGCGTCGGCCGGGCGCGCCCCGGAGTCGGAGCGGTGTCGAATCGCCCGTCTGAATGCCTTGGGCAACCCGCCCGATGCCACGCGCGCGTCCGCGATGGGTCGAACCTCGCCGGTGAGTTCACGCCGATCTGCTCATCAGACGGGTCGAGGGTCGACGATTAGAGCTGTTCGGTTTGCAAGCAGCTTGATATTAGCTGGCACACCCTATCTGACCTGCACCTTTGCGAAAATTTCCGCGTGTGGCCCGATCCACCCCCACCCGGAGTGATTGGATGCGGCGAGCCACTCTCGGCCCTCACATCGCAACCTGCGGCATCGTTGCAGGTCAGGGCACTGCCGCTCAGTGCGTTTCGTGGCTCTCTATCCGTTTATGTGACTGAGTGCTGTACTTGGCCCCTGAGCGTTCTACGGCCCGGTTCCTCCACTTGTCATTGGCTCCGCGTACGGTCTGCGCATGGTTGATCAGAGACCGCCCTTGTCATCGGTATCCGATTTCGCGACCTGGGAGCCCGTGCTCCGGCTCATGCTGGCCGACGACGAGGATCGGCGTGCCGGCCGTTTGGCCCGTGTCGCAGGACGCATCGGCCAACATGGCTGGAGCCTTGCCTATCGGGGATCCATGTCGTCGACCGCGCGGATCGCGGTGGAGAACATACAGAGGGCACTCGCGCGCGGCGGAGTTCAGGAGATCGCTTTCAGGGCGGAGGCCCAGCCGGACGGAAGGACCACGCTCGGTCTGGTCTGGCCGAGCCCGGTCGTGGAACCGGCTCGCGTCTACCCGGATCTAGGGGTGCTCGTCCTGGCCGACGGCTTCCTTCCCGAGCCCTGGCTCCGCCGTCCCGATCCGGTGCCCGGAGCGGTGCCGGCGCCATCGGCAGATCCGGAGTTGCTGGAGCGGACGCTGCGCGAGCGGCTGCCCGACGCCATCGGCGCGACGGAAGAGGCGATCGCTGCCGCCGAGGTGCGCCTTGGTGTCACACTGTCCGATGAGCTCAAGGTGCTTTACCGGGTGACACGGGTGTACTGGGGCGACGACTTCGATTTCGAGGAGGCGGACCGCGCCGGCGAGGCGGTCGGCTGCGAGTTGTCCGGCCTGGACCACCTGTACAGCGTCGACCCGGCAGTACGTCACCCCGGCTGGGACCTCGGCGCGAAGCATGCGGTCAGCACTACGCCCGACGCCGCGGTGCAGGGCCTGGCCGGCTCACCGGGCTGGATCGGCTTCGGGAGCAACGGCGGCGACGAATTCGCCGTCGATCTGACTCCCGGCCCGGCCGGATACTTCGGGCAGGTCATCCTGATCGATCACGAGCAGAGCCTCGGTGCTGAGCTCGTGGCGGATTCCCTCACCGATTTCGTTCTGGGCCGGGTGCGGGAGGAACGCCGTGACCGCCGCGGAGACGAGCTTCCGGCCGTGGCTCGGGTCGGCGCCGGATGCCTTGAGACTGTCCAAGCTGCCGCCCATCCCGCCCTGGAAGTCCTGTCCATCGGCGCCTGGGACGGTACACCGTTCAGCCTCGCGTCTGTCGCCGGATTGCCCCGTCTGCGCACTCTGACCGCCATGCCCGGCACACTGGCCGACCCCCTGGAGGTCGCTGGGTTCACCGGACTGGAGTTCCTGGAACTCGGCGCGCAGGAATGGCGCGTCCTCTTGGACGCCGGAGCCGTCCCGCGCACCCTGAAAGCCGCGGCCATCAAGGTACGGGACCAGGACCACCTGCCCGTCGTGGCCATCGCCAACGAGATCCTGGCCCTCTGGGACCGGCCCCAGATCGTACAAACGCTCCTCGCGGGAGACCTCGGCCCCGCGGCCTAACCGGGGTGCCGCACAAGGCGAGGTTGCCCTACGAGAGCTGAGCGCTGTAGTTGGCCGGACAGGCCGACTACAGCGCTCAGTCACACCATTGCTGAGACCCAGCGGCCAAGTTGGCCCGTGAGCGCTTTGCCGGACGTACCCGAGATGCTGATCGCCGGACACGAGCGTGAGCTGATCACCCACATGATCAAGTTCGAGCGCAGCCACCCCGACAGCGCCACCCCCGGCGCGGTCGACGTTCACCTGCGGGGTGGTGGAGTTTGTGTCGTCTCGGCAGTGATGGCCCATCGCTCGTGGTCCCTCCACTCGCCGTTGATGTGCTGGAAGGCAGTCGAGTAGCCCTCGCGCTGGAAGCCCAGGCGTTTGACGAGGTTCAGCGAGGGGGCGTTGTCCGGCTGGATGTTCGCCTCCAGCCGGTGCAGTTCCAGCGGGCCGAAGGCGAACCGGACCACGAGCCTCAGTCCTTCGCTCATATAGCCACGGCCGGTCGTAGAGGCGTAGGAGGTATAGCCCAGGCTTCCGCTCTGGAGGGTGCCCCTGACGATGTTGTTGATGTTGACGCCGCCCACGATCATGTCGGTGCCGCGAAGGCAGATCACGAAGCCCTCATGGGTGGGCTGCTCGAATCGCTCGAGGTAGCTCTCGAACGCCTCTACGGTGTTCTCGCGGGCGCCCAGCCAGCGCCGAAGCATCTCGGCGCTCTCCTGGGCCAGCGCTGTGAGTTCGTCGTAGTCCTGACGGCGGACGTGGCGTATGGCCACTCGCTGCCCTTGCATGAGGTACCTGGTGACTGCCATCCGGAGATCCTATGCAGCTTGCTCGTGCGCGCGGTCGGCCCAACTCGATCGCTCAAGGGCCGACTCAAGCGCTCGGTCACCGGCATCCGTGGCCTTCACCATGAGGGTCAGAGGATGGGCACCGATGCCTCCCCCTTGGAGTGCTGCTGTGGCGAGCGGGCCGGCATGAGCACTGCGAGCAGTACGGAGACGGCGGCGAAGCCCATGGGGTTCTCGGTGCGCAGCGCGTGTATCGAGAACGCCGCGAGCAGGACGAACCCGATGGCCAGTGGGATTACGACGTGGCGGTCGCCGAAAGACCCGTACTTGCCGGCCTCGGTAAGCCCGAAGACCACGACGGCGCAGGCCGGGGAGAGCAGTAGCAGACCCAGGACGTCCAGACGCCCGGCGCTCGGCGATGTCCTGGTCGGCATGGTCCGCCAGGCGAGTGCGATGGCGACGACGCACACGGGGATGTTGATGAAGAAGCCAGGGCGACCGTGATCATGAGAGTGACGAGGTGAGGGGGCAAGCGCCCGCCGGCCGCCTCCGTCGTGTGTGCTGTGGCCATGCTGATTCGGCAGCTCCTTGCAGTAAATGTTTACTGCGCCGGATGTTCGAAGGGTGCTCAGGCGATTGTCCGACCGAACCGCCGGTGCGGTGGTCGTCAGGTGGTGCGGAAGGGGTGGTCTCAGCCGGTGGTGTGCTCCGCCGCCCGCACGGGGCCGGTCATGCCGTCCAGAAGCTGTCCGAGCGCCAGTTCGCGTACCTTGTCCGCGGCCAGGCCGACCTCCTGGCCGCCGATCAGGGCCGCTCCGCGTCGCTCCAGGGTCGGATGCCAGGCGTCGTGCAGGGCCGCCATCTGGTCCTCGAGGACGGCCTTGTACAGACCATCCTTGTTGCCGAAGTGGTGGTAGATCATCCGCTCGTTGACGCCGGCCCGCTTGACGATCGCCTGAATGCGGGTGCCCTTGAGGCCGTGCCGGGCGAACTCTTCCGCGGCTGCGGTCAGCAGATGAGCTCTGCTTTCTGTCATGCAGTAAACATTTACAGAGAATCGTATGAGGCGCACCCGGGGGCCGCATGCGGCATGCCGCATGCCGCAGCATTCGAGCGGCGCGTACATGAAGGCACAAATTGCTTGATGCGTGTGGTGATTCGCCAACAGTCGATGTCGTTGCCCGGCGTGCCCCGATGCACTCGGTAGGGTCGGCTCGAAGTCGCAAGATTCTTCTTGTGGAACGCCCTCCGGAGGCTCGCATGGTTGTCGACTCAGACGGAGGGCTTGATTCGCTCGGGCGCCGACGCATGTCCTGGGGCGAGCTCTTTCGCGTCGTCGCGTGGGGCGTGTGGTTCCTGTGCCTTTTGCTCTACATCGGCTACCTGGCCGTCGTGATCATCACGATCGACAGCGCGGCCGCGTGCCCGTTCGCGCCGGGCATTTCGGTGTACGGCGACTCCAGTTGGGGCTGGTTGCCGCCCGGCCGCGTCTGCACGTACGAGCCGAACCTTCTCGGCCCGGACCAGCCGAGTCCGGGATGGACCGAACGGCCCGGCCCGCTCGCGTGGTTCCTCCCCGGCGTGGTGGTGGCGGTCCCGGTGGCGCTACGAGTCTGGAAGTGGCGGGCACGTCGAGCCTGACGGGAGCGCGCCCGGGCGCCCCGTCCCGCGGCCCTCGATCAGTCGAGGGCGTGGCGGGACGGGGCGCCCGGGTGGGACGGGACGTGGTCAGGGGCGCGCGGCGACCGCGTCGACCTCGAAGCGCATGTCCGGCAGCGCGAGGGCGGCCACGCCGATGAGGGTTTGAGCGGGTGGCTTGTCGCCCCAGATGCGGGCGATCACCGTGAGCAGTGCGTCGAGCTTCGCGTGGTCGTGGTCGACGATGTAGGTGCCGAGTCGTACGACGTCCTGGAAGCCCAGGCCGGCCGCGGCCAGTGCGGTGCCGAGGTTCGCGAACGAGCGCTCGACCTGGTCCGCGAAGTCGGCGGAGGCCACGGAACCACTCGGGTCGGAGCCGTACTGGCCGGCGATGAACACGAGGTCGGGCGAGGGTGCGTCGACGACGTGGCTGTAGCCGAATCCGACCGGGTCGTGCAGCTCGGCCGGGTTGGTGATGGTGTGCGACATGGTGGTGATCTCCTTATTGCCGGGTTGTGTTGGCCGTGTGTCGGCCGTGTGTTGGCCGCGTGCCGGCCTTGTTCCGGCCGCAGTGGGCCGTTGACGGTGGGTCGAGGGGATGGGTGGTCAGCGGGCCGCGGTGCGTTGGACGCGCCATACGGTCAGCCCCGTGAGCAGCGTGAACGCGGCGCCCGTCCACAACGCGGCGGCGGTGGTGATGCCGTCCACCACGAAGGCGCCCAGGAGCGCGCCGATGGCTATGGACAGGTTGAAGACGGCGACGAACAGCGAGGTCGCGGCCTCCGTCGCGCGCGGGGCGGCGGAGAGCATCCAGGTCTGCAGGCTCACCGGTACGCCGCCGTAGGCGAGGCCCCATACGAGCAGCAGGGCGATGCCGGCCGCGGGTACGCCGCCCAGCAGGGCGATCAGGGTCAGCGCGGCGGTCAGGGTGGCGGTGATCCCGAGGAGCGTGCCGCGCGGATTCCGGGTTCCCACCGCGAAGTTGCCGACGACGCCGGCCACGCCGTATCCGAGCAGGAGTAGGCCGATCAGGCCGTCGTCGACACCGGATACGTCGTGCAGGATCGGGCGGACGAAGGTGTACGCGACGAAGTGGCCGGTGATCAGCAGGAACGTCAGGGCCATGCCTACGCGTACTCCGGCGTTGTCGCGGAAGAGGCGGGACAGGTCGGGGAAGGTCATCGTCTGCTCGGATGGCAGGGGTGGCAGGAGGAACACCAGCGCGCCGAGGGCGACCAGGCCGAGTACGCCGACGGCCGCGAACGCCGTGCGCCAGCCGCTGAGTTCGCCGAGCAGGGTGCCGGCGGGGACGCCGAGTACGGAAGCGGTCGAGACGCCGCCGAAGACGACGGCGGTGGCCCGGGGCACGTGGGCCGGCGGTACCAGGCGCAGGGCCAGGCCGCCCGCGATCGCCCAGAACCCGCCGACGCCCACGCCGACCAGCACGCGCGCGGTCAGGACCACGGCGTAGTTCGGGGCGACGGCACAGGCCAGGTTGGCGGCGCCGACCAGGGCGATCAGGGCGGCCAGAAGCGCGCGGCGATCCAGGCGGCCGGCCGTCACGGCGATCACGGGAGCGGCGAACGCGGCGACCACTCCGGGTGCGGTGACCATCAGGCCGGCGGTGCCCTCGGAAACGTGCAGGGACGCGCGGACGGGGGTCAGCAGTCCGACGGGCAGCAGTTCGGAGGTCATCAGGGAGAAGATCCCGAGCGTCACGGCCAGTACCGCGAGCCATGCGCGCGTCATGGACGGCTGTGGAGTCGATCGGACCGGTCTATTCAAGATGGAGAACATCCAGAATCTCCTTCTCCGTAAAGGTCTCGGTGAGTGGATGGATTCTGGATATTACATATCCAGGATTAAAGATTCAACTCCGAGCCGAGCCGATCCGATTCGACCCGGGCGGGCCGCCGACCGCGCCGCGAGGTACCTCGTCGCGTCAGGGCCGTCGCACGGTCTCGTTCAGGCGGGTCAGCGCCTTGCGTAGTTCGCGGCTGGTGCCGACCGGGAGGATCGCGGCCCGGCCCGGGATGCGGATGCCGCCGGTGAGGGCTACCCGGGTAGTGGTGGGGGACTCCTCGACGGCGGCCATGCCGAAGATCAGGAAGCGGCTCTGCAGCCAGCACCAGCCCGGGCGGAGGACGCCGTCGAAGCGGGCACGCAGGCCGTAGTGGCTGCGAGCGAGGGCTTCCACGCGTTCACCCTCGACGCGGGTGACCCTGACGTCGCGCATGTCGGGTTGGAAGCGGCCGAAGCCGTGCTCCAGGTCGCCCATCACGGCCCACACGTCCGCGAACGGTGCGGCGATCAGGCCCTCGACGACGTGCGCTCCGGGGATGCCGGCGGCCAGGACGCGCAGGCGTCGGACCGGGTCGAGCTCGGTCATGCCGTCCACATCCTTCGGAATCCGGCCCGGGCGCGGTGCAGCCGGGACTTGACGGTGCCTTCGGGGACGCCGAGCAGGTCGGCGGCGGTCTGTTCGTCGAGGCCCTCGACGTCGCGCAGGACCAGTACGGCGCGGTGTTCGGGGGACAGGCGGGCCAGCACGTCGTCGATGTCGGCGGCGAGCTGGGGGTCGCCGGGGGCGGGGAGTTCGGCCAGTTCGGTGGGGGCGTCGCGGCCGGCCCGGCGGGCGATGCGGATCGCCTCGCGGACGGCGATCGCGCGGACCCAGCCGTACAGCGCGTCCGGTTCGTCGAGGGTACGCAGCGCGCGGAAGACCACGACGAGGGTCTCCTGAACGGCGTCCTGGCGGGCCTCCAACGCGATCGGGCCGCAGATGCTCGCGACGTACGGGATCAGGTGGTCGAGCAGGTCGCTCATCGCGAGCGTGTCGCCCCGGCGGGCGGCGCGGGCGAGGGTGATGCCGCGCGTACGGCGGTCGGCTGTTCGCTCCTCGGTCGGGCGGTCCGTCACGCCTCTGATCATCTCCCGGTGGCCCGGGCCCGGATGATGCGCCCCGGCGTACGGGCGAGTCCTGCCCTCGCGAGCCGCGCCGCCGCGTACCCGAAGCCGAGGCAGATCGGCGTGTACACGAGCAGGTTGAGTCGGTAGAACGTGCTGCCGGTGTCGGCCCCGATGCCCAGGACCCAGACCACGCCCACCGCCCCGCGTACGGCGAATCCGGCGGCGACCGCGCCGGTGACGAGCGCGGTGAGCCGGCCACCGCGGCCGCGGCTGTGCGCGAAGACGCCGACGGCGGCGGTGGTGAGCAGGGCGCACAGGGGGAGTAGCACGCGGGGGGTGAACGGGACGTCGGCGTTGAGCAGTCCCTGGGAGAGGGTCGCGGTGCTGTCGGCCGGCCAGGTCGCGCCGGTGGCCCAGAACGCGTGCGCGAGGGCGTCGGCGGCGAGAAGGGCGGCGATGGCGGTGCCGGCGCGTTTGCGGGTGGTGGTGACGGCGGTTTCGGTGCGGGTGATGATGGCGCTCATGTGGCGGTCCCCTTCCGGGCCCTTCCCGGGCCTGACGAGCTGTCGACGGGAAGAGGCGGGGACGACGGGAAAGGTTCCGTGTGACCCCGGACACATCGCCAGGGACGGCGGGGGCGACGGGCAGGGGCGTCGGCTGTGGGTCGGGCAACTCGGAATCGGAGCTTGATCAGCGGTCGCCACCGGGAATCGCCTACCAGGGCAGCGGCACACGGCCCTCGAACCTGACGAGCGGATTGGCGACAAACCCGGCCAGGAGCGAACCGACCCATGCGATGGTCCACAGCGTGTCGGCACTCCCTGGTCGTCATGGGAGCAGGCGTGGGAGCCATCTACGGCGCCTATACCGGTCGGAGCAGCGGCGCGCCCGCGCCCCGCGACCGGGACGACGACCGGGACCAGCCCCCGGGGTAGGCGCGCAGGTGTCGGGCGGCTGGGCAACGAGCGGGGCCGGACGGCGTGTTCGGGCGTGAGGGGTTGGGTTCCGTGTGTTGCCGGGGGACTTGACGGCCGTAAAGTCCCCCGGCCGGACCGGCCGGACCGGCCGGACCGGCCGGACCGGCCGCTTGGGTGAGTTTCTTGTGTTGAAAGCCGGGTCGCTCACGATCACGGCGCACTTGTCTGGAAAACTCTGTCCTGCCCGAAGTACCGGAATCCACGGGAAGCAAACGGAGCAGATGGCCAGCGTCTATGTCGTATCGCTCGACCCCCAGGCATCGAGTGTCTGGTGGGCGAACCGCATCACCGATTTGCCCTTCGATTTTTCGCAGGAGCACGAGACCCCGGAGAACCTCGAGATATTGCGAGGGACCGGCGCGAAGGTCCACGTCATCGCGAACCAGAAGGGCGGCGTCGGCAAGACCACCACGACGCTGAACCTGGGGGCCGTGTGCGCGGCCGTCCTGGGGGAGGGCGACAACGGTCTTCGGCACGTCTTCATCGACACCCCGGGCAGCCTGCAGGACGAGGAACTCCTCCACAAGGCACTCGAGGTCGCGCACGACGTGATCGTGCCGCTTCCTCCGGAGGCGCTCGCGTTCGACCCGACCGCCCGCACCATCGAGAAGGTCATCCAACAGACGGGGCTCCCCTACCGCGTCGTCGTCAACAACTGGGATCCCCGCGACGGCACCGTCGACCTCGACCAGACGAGGCAGTACATCGCGGCCCAGGGCTGGCCCGGTGTCAACACGGTGATCCGCCGCTACAAGGTCCACACGAGGGCGGCCGCCGAAGGCCAGGTCGTCACCCAATACGCCAAGAACAGGGTGGCGATGGAAGCCCGCGAGGACTTCTTCCGCCTCGCCCTGGAACTTGGATACGGCGGGGGGAACGCCTGATGGCAGGACAACGCACCAGCCTGGCCTCCCTCGCCGGGCAGAAAGTCGAGGACGTCCCCGGCCGCGGCATCCCGATGCTGGTGAGTCTCGATCTGAGCCGGGTCGTCCCCACGCCGCTCAATCCGCGCTTCGACTTCGGCGGTCCCGAGAAGCTGCGCGAGCTCGGCGAGAGCATGCGGCGGAGGCAACTCCAGCCGATCGTCGTGGTCTCGCGGACCCCGTACCTCAAGCTCTTCCCCGAGCACACGGATCGGGTCGGGACGACCACCTACGTCATCGCGAACGGCGAGCGCCGCTACCGCGCGGCAAACCTGGTGGGCCTCGGTACGATCGAGGCCGTCATCCGGGAAGGCGTCGTCGGCTCCAGGAGGGACTTCCTGGACGCGGTGCTCTCGGAGAACCTCGACCGGATGAACTTCGATCCGGTCGAAGAGGCCCGTGCCGTCGAGCAGATGGTCGTCGAGTTCGGCAGCGCCCGGGCCGTCGCGGAGCACCGCGGCAAGCACGAGGCGTGGGTCTCCCAACGTCGTTCCCTTCTGCGGTTGTCCCCCGACATGCAGGCCCTGGTCAGCTCGCGGCAGATGCCGGTCGAGAAGGCCCGCAACCTGGCCAAGGCCATCAAGGATCGCGGGCTCGACGACCTGGGCCAGGCCGAGTGGTGGGAGCAGGAGCAGGCGGCCCGGGCCCTGGTACCCAGGGGCCGGAAGGAACTGCCCGCGCCCGCGCATCCCCCGGCAACCACCGCACGAGCGGAGGACTTGACGGCCGTAAAGTCCTCGGGTTCCCCGGCTGTCCGCCGCGGGGCGGACGATCTCCCGCAGACGTCCCCGAGTTCCCCCGGCCGACCGCCGACCGCGTCTCCCGCTGCGGCGGACAGCGTCACACCCTCGACGGCTGCTGTGCGCGGTACGGAGAACTTGACGGCCGTAAAGCCCTCCACTCCCGGGAACACTCTCCAACTTCCCTGGGACTCGCCGGAGGAGCTGGACCGGATACTCCGCGAGAACATGACCCCCGAGTGCAGAACGACCCTGGCGAAGCTCCTCAGCGTCGCCGATTGATCCGGCAACGGGCCCCGACGAACCTCGGTTCGTCGGGGCCCCTCCATGACCGGCTCGCCCCCCTCGAACCCTCGACGGTCATCTCACGCGTCACCGCTCGAAGACTTGACGGCCGTAAAGTCCCCGACCGGCCGCCAGACCGAACGGAGGCGCCTCGGTGGCGCGCCTGTAGGGGGCGGCGACGCCGACGGCCTCCCCGGAGGTCAGTTCTCCAGGCGGACAGGCATCAGTATCGAAAAGGTCTCCTCGGCGTCGGTCCGGCGGATCGCCAGCGGCGCCGTAGCGGCGCCGAACTCCAGAATCAGCTGGTCCCGGGCTCCGGCGGCGAGGGCATGCAGCAGGAACTCGCGGTTGACGGCGACGTGGTCCTGGTCGTCGTCACCGTCTTCGCAGACGGTCACCACGCCGTCGGCAGCCACCTTGAGCACGATGAGGTCACAGGACACGCCATCCTGCTCGCGCACCTGGCTTGTACGGACGGGGCCGGTTTCCACCGCCGCCCGGAAAGCCGGGACATCGACGAGGGCACGGCGCCCTGCGGGCAGCCGAACGAGGCGACGGTACTCCGGGAAGTCGTGATCGAGACACTGGCCTGCCGCCTGACGGTCCCCCGCCTCCAAGGCCACGCGGTCACCGTCCACAGTGAGCTGGACGGATGCGTCGTCACCCAGCAGCGCCCGCATCGCGTCGGCGAGCGGGGACGGCACGATGACCTGCACACGGGGCCCGCCATGCCCGGCGGTACCGGCTTGCGCGACAGCCATCCGGTACCGGTCGGTGGCCACGACACGGAGCACCTCACCCTCGATGTCGAACAGGACACCGCCGAGCATCGGCAGCTCCGGGTCGGTACTGGCGGCGAAGCGGACCGCGTCCAACGCGGCGGCCAACTCAGGCGCGGAGACAGCCAACCGGACAGTGGCGGCGCGGAGCAAAGTCATGGGATTCTCCCTGCATTCGAGTAGCGCTCGGACCATGGAGAACTCACTGCGGGCATCGGACAGCCCCAGTTCAAGACGGCGCAGATGAGCCTGAAGCAGCTTCCGCACCAGGTCGGTGTCCGCACTGGACCAGCCGGCCAGTACCAGCCGAACGTCCGCCAACGGCATACCCGCCCGGCGCAGCCGGGCCAGCAACCGGGACTCTTCGAACTGCTCGGGGCCGTACCAGCGGTAGCCGCTCACCGGATCCACCCAGGCCGGGACCAGCACACCGGCCCTGTCGTAGAACCGCAGGGCGCTCACGCTCAGTCCACTGTCCCGGGCCATCTCACCAATACTGCGCATCTCGCTCTCCACACCCGGAACTCTGAGCCCTCCACCAAGTCGAGGGTCAATCCCAGCCGACCGACTCGAACACGGAACAGCATGCGGGTACGGAGGAAAGACCAGCCAGGGGTGCCGGGGAGGACGAACGGACCGTGCCAAAACGCGCGCAGGCCTGAGCCTGGTCCCGCCTGCTTCACGACGGCCGCGGCCTCGCACAACCCCCTGAACCGCGCAGCCTCAAGGGCTACTCCGGACCGGCCTGGTGGCCACGTCCAGGGCGTACACGTTCTTGTCGTCGCTGCCGACGTAGACGACCCCGTCGACGACTGCGGGCGACGATTGCACCTTGTCGCCGGTGGGGTAGGACCATTTCTTCGCGCCGGTGGCCGCGTCCAGGGCGTACACGTTCTTGTCGTCGCTGCCGACGTAGACAACCCCGCCGACCACCGCGGGCGACGAGAGGAGGACCTTGTCGCCGGTGGGGTAGGACCATTTCTTCGCGCCGGTGGCCGCGTCCAGGGCGTACACGCTGTAGTCCTCGCTGCCGATGTAGACGACCCCGCCGACCACCGCCGGCGACGAAGAGACCTCTCTACCGGTGGTGTACGACCACTTCTGCCCGCCGGTGACCGCGTCCAGGGCGTACACGCTGGAGTCCTCGCTGCCGATGTACACCACCCCGCCGACCACCTCAGGCGACGTATTGAACCCCCTCCCGCCGCGGTAGGACCATTTCTCCACGCCGTTGACCGCGTCCAGGGCGTACACCCTGCTCTCATTGCTGCCGACATACACCACCCCGTCGACCACTGCGGGCGACGAGTAGACCCTGCCGGTGGTGTACGACCACTTCTTCGTGCCGGTGGCCGCGTCCAGGGCGTACACGTTCCTGTCGACGCCGCCGATGTACACCACCCCGTTGACTACCACCGGCGACGAAGTCACCTCGTCGCCGGTGGGGTAGGACCACTTCTTCGCGCCGGTGGCCGCGTCCAGGGCGTACACGTTCTTGTCGCCGCTGCCGATGTACACGACCCCGCCGACCACCGCAGGCGCCGAGTTCACCCCGCCGCCGGTGGGGTAGGACCATTTCTTCGCGCCGGTGGCCGCGTCCAGGGCGTACACGTTCTTGTCGAAGCTGCCGACGTACACCACCCCATCGACCACAGTGGGGCTCGAGGTGACGTCGTCGCCGGTGGCGAAACGCCAGGTAAGCGAGGGTCCGGAAGTAGCGCGATCGGTGGGGACGTCGCCAGATGCCCCCGGGCTGCCGCGGTCGTTGAGGGCGACGGCGGCGGTTATGCCTCCGGCGGTCACCGCGGCGCCTGCGGCCAGCCAGAGGAACCGACGGCGCCCGGGGGCCACGGCAGGGGTCGTGGCCCCGCCGGCGCCGGTCCTTTCCTCGTCGTCGCTCACGCCGGCCCGGTTCGGACCGACAGTGGGCGCGGCGTGGACCGGGTCACGGTCGGGAGTGGTCCCGACTGCCGCGCCGTCCCGGGTCCGGGGAGGGGCCGCCAGGTTGGGTTCGGTTGCCGCCGCCGCGCCCGCGTTCTCCCGTGGTCGCCCATCGCCCGGTCCCGCCGACGCCGGCGCAGGGGCGGTCACGGCGTGCAGGCGCTCGCGGACCTGTTCGGCGGTGGCGGGCCGCTCGTCGGGGTCCTTGGCGAGGAGTTCCAGGACGAGCCGGTCGAGTGCGGGTGGGATGCCGGGACGGTGTTCGCCGGGACGGGCGGGGGTCTTGAGCAGGTGGGCGTTCATCATGCCGACCGGGCCGGTGGCCTCGAACGGCACTTTTCCGGTGAGGAGTTCGTGGAGGACGCAGCCGAGGGAGTACAGGTCGGAGCGGGCGTCGCCGGGGTGTTCGTCGAACCGCTCCGGGGGCATGTAGGCGAGGGTGCCCATGACCTTGCTGGAGTGGTTCGTGGACTCCATGAACCGGGCGATCCCGAAGTCCAGGACCTTGACCCGTCCTTCCGCGGTGAGCATGAGGTTCGCCGGCTTCAGGTCCCGGTGCACGATCCCCGCCGTGTGCGCTCGGCCCAGCGCGGCCGCGGCCTGCGCCGTCCAGTCGACCGCGTCGGTGACCGGCGGCACACCGTCTTCGCGCAGCAACGCGGACAGGTCCCGGCCCTGAACGAACTCCATGACCATGAACAGCGAATCGTCCGCCGCGTCCTGCCCCACGTCGAACACCGTGACCACGCCCGGGTGGTCGAGCGCCCCCGCGGTCTGGGCCTCGCGCAGGAACAGCGCCGTCCCGGACGTGTCGCCTCTGCCGTGCGGGAGCAGCTTGACCGCCACCCGTCGTCCGATCCTGCGGTCCCGGCCCTCCCACACCTCCCCCATTCCGCCCCGGCCCACGAACCGCACCAGCTCGTAACGCCCGTCCAGAACCCGCACCACCACCCGGCCCCACTTCCCCGTCGTCCGGCCCCGCCCCGCGACGATGCCCGCCGCTGATTCGATCACCCGCACCCGACAACCACGCAGACCCCGATGCGGACAGCCCCACGAAACCCGGACTCTCCCAGGGCGCGATCGGCGCCGTGAACCCGAAGCCTGCGACGTGTGCACCCGAAGCCCTCGGCCGGAGCACGGCACATCAATCCGGGTACTCCAGCCGGGGCACCCGCGTATTCGCCGACACCGAACCACACGGCTCACTTCCGGACACCATTGTCGGAGCCTGACCATCGGTCGTGCCCGATAGCCCCGCTAGGCGTCGACGCGACCGTAGGAGGGCTGAATGGGGAGACGCAAGTGCGGAGCGGACCCGAGATCCGTCGCGGGCAATGCAGAGGGGGGAAGGCGGTGGGGCCCGGGCCGGCACCGCCTCCCCGCCACACCACCGGCCGTTCGTGTCGATCAGCGTTGACCGGCCTTCACGCGGGCGCGGAAATCGTCCATGGACACGATCTTGTCCGGGGTCGGCATGGTGATGCTCACCGGCGTACCGAACGAGTCGTAGGTCGTCGAGGAGATGTGGCCGGAGCGGTTCGACTCCAGGCGCAGCAGGTACGGCTTGTTCGTGGCCGCGACGAAGTACGTGTCGGTGGTGGAGCCGTTGGTGGCGGTGACGGCTGTGGTCGCGACTCCGGTGACGTCCTTGGCGAGTTTCTTGTCGACCTTGCCCGACTCGGGGATCGCGTAGAAGCTCGCGCAACCACCGGTGGTCGGCATCCGTACGTAGGACGACTTCAGGTCGGCGGGCACTTCCAGGCCGGACCCGCCGGCTTTGCGCAGCGACTCCAGGGCGAGGTCGGTGCTCATGAACGCGTCCCCGTCGCGGCAGAGTATCTCGCCGGCCGGTTCGTCGAGACCGATGGTGATCCGGGCCCGGAACCCGTGCCTGGGATCGGACCAGATCTCCTGCGTTCCACCGGCCACGGCGGTGGTGGTCCCCTTGCCGTGGAACGAGGTCGCGGCCATCGCCTGATTGGCACGCTCGACGATGCCCTCGCCCGAATCGTCGGACGATCCGCACCCGGTCGCGGCCAGGCCCACGACAAGTGCGCCGAGGATCGCCGGGCGTGTGCGTATGACGTTCATGCAACCTCCGGAGGACAGCCGATTCCTTCACCGGCCCGGCGCCGGGAAAGCCCTCGCCACGCATGGCGGATACGAAGAGCCTGCCCCCGCGCCATCACGTTCGTGATGATCTTGTCGGCAGCATAATTCGACGGCGACGGCGAAATCATTGCCGGAATCAGGAAGCGAACGGCGCGCTTGCCTGCACGATCCCGCGATGACGCCTTTCCGGCTCGGAAACCCAACGCCGCTTGACGTCCTGACCAATCGTCCGCCTCAACGGCGAGTCCACGCGATCACGGACGGATCCGGTACAGGACACACCGGCGCAATGGCCCGCCGGGCACGCTCGGGTCGTCGAAGTCGTCGGCGAGGTCTCGGGTCATGCCGATCCGGCGCATCACCGCCTGGGAGCGAACGTTGGCGACGGTCGTCGACGCAACGATTTCGGGCAGGCCGAGGGACTCGAAGCCAAAGGCCAAGCCGGCCAGAGCGGCCTCGGTGGCGTAGCCGTGTCCCCACGCCGCGCGGGTCAGCCGCCAACCGATGTCCACCCCGGTGAACGGCAGGCTCTCGTCCACCCTGTCCAAGCCGGCGCGGCCGAGGAACGCACCGGTATCCAGCGCCTCTACCGCCCACCACCCGTAACCGCGCTCGTCGAACTCGGCCTGCATGAGTGCCACCACGGCATTGCTCTGCTCCGGCGTCAGCACGTCCCCCAGGTGTTCACGGACTTCGGGATCGGCGTTCATCGCCGCCCACGGTTCGAGGTCGGATTCCCGCCATCGGCGCAGCAGCAGGCGATCGGTACGCAGTTCGGCCATGTGTCGAGCCAACGCGATCAAGGCCGCGGAGTCGATCGGTTTGTCGGGCGGACCATGGTCGTCCGGCGGAACTGCCCGGTGGATCCGGGTTTCCTCCTGCCCGCCGAGCCGGGCCGCACGGTCGAGGAGCGGCCCGCGAAGGCAACGGGGATTGCCGGTTGTCGGCTTCCCGTGGGCTCCCGCGAAGAAGGTGGGCGGGAGTGCAACCTTTGTGCCTGCTCGCGGGCTACTACAGGCGACAAGCATTCAACGCGCGGCGGAACGGGGAGCGGATGGACAGGGCCGAGAGGCACCGCGAGCAGACGCACGGCAAAGCGGAGAGACCGGGCAGCGACGGGGACGAGGCCGAGTTCAAGGAGTTCGTGCTCGGTGCGCGGACTCGGTTGTTGCGGACCGCCTACCTGCTCACGGGCGATCACCACCGCGCCGAGGACCTCGTGCAGACCGCGCTGATACGGGTCTACAAGCGGTGGCGCCGGATCGATCGGAGCGTGGGTGCCGAGGCGTACACGCGGCGGGTCGTGGTCAATCTTCACAATTCGTGGTGGCGGCGCAAGTCCTCGCGCGAGCAGAGTCGGGCCGAGCTGCCGGAGTGGGCGGGACGCAACGCGCATGCCCTGGTCGAGTTGCACACCGACATGTGGGCCGCGTTGGCGACGCTGTCGCCGCGTACGCGGGCGGTGCTGGTCCTTCGCTACTACGAGGACCTGCCCGAGGTGGAGGTCGCACGCATCCTCGGCAGCCCGGTCGGCACCGTGAAGAGCCAACACTCGCGTGGCCTGGCCCAGTTGCGCGCCGCGCTCGGTCCGGAACCGCCCGAGTCGGCGGAGTCGCCCGATTCCCCCGAACCGACCGCCGGCACCACCGCGTCCGGGTCCGCGTTCGTGCGGACCGCCGCACACACCTGACCGACGAGGAGCGAAAATGGATGACAACGGCACTGTGTCGGACCCGGTCGTCACGCGTCTGATGGCGACCCTCCAGGCGCACGCGGACACGGTCGAGCCCGCCCACTCGGTGTACGCGAGCCTGCGGCGGGACATCAGGCGCGCCCGTCGGCGGAGCCTGGCGGCGTGTGCGGCGGGGGTCGCGACGATCGCCGTCGCCGGCGGCATCGCCTTCACGTCCTACGGCGCGCCGCTCGGGGAGGGCTCGCCCGCGAGTGATCGGCGGGCTCCGTGGAGCAGTTGCAAGACGGATTCGCACGGGCGATCCATGCCGACCGGCGCCACGAAGGCATTGTTGGCGCGGGCAATCAAGGATTACGGACCGAGCAAGGGTCGCGACTCGGCCGAGAGGAAGTTGCTGGAAAGCATCGTGTGCCAGGTGGACTACTGGGCACACGGCAGCGACGGACTGGGCTTTCGGGTGATGTGGCGAGGCACGTTCCAGTCCGGCGCGACCGGGGTCGTGCTGCGGATCAACCGAGGGGCCGACACTGTCGACTTCGTCGAGACGAGCTATGGGCAGCGCAGCCACCCGGCGATCCCGGTCGAACGGGCGGGTGATGCTTCCTGGTTGATCCTGGAGGTCGGCCGGGCCGTGTGGGAGACCTGGGCACCGCCCGGTTCGACCGTCGAGTTGTACGACCGGACGACCAACCGCCTGATCGGCACCGGTGTGGCGAACGACAAGGGCTACACGGCGATTTTCCCGGACGCGCCGGTCGGGCCGGAGATCGAGACGAGGGCGGTCACCGTCGATCCGTCCGGGGCGCGCAGGGACGGGCCGTTCCCGTGGAAGTACGGCGATCCCGCGGAGTGCCGGGTCCTGTTCCGAACCGCCGAGTGCGGGCCGGAAGGGTTGGTGGCTTCGGTGAGGTCGGAGACGGTGCCGCCGGCCGGACGGTAGCCGTCCCGGCGCGGGTGCGGTCGGGCGTGCGGGAATCCGGGGTGGTTCGTGGGGTGCGGCGCGTTCCGAACATGCGGAACGTGCGGAACGCGATGGCCGATTGCCGCCGGCGGAGGCGCGGGCGGGGCGGCAGCATCGAAGGATGACCACCGAGAGTGTGACCACTGAGAGTGTGACCACCACACCGCAAGAGTCCGACGCTCCGCCCGCTCCGCCCGCTCCGCCCGTCGCGTCCGCCACGTCTGCCCCGTCCGCGCTGTCCGTTTTGGAGACCTTCTTCGCGGCCGAAGCCGTCTACGTCGAGGGCGGTGGCAGGGGCAAGGCGAGTTTCGCCGACCTCGCCGCCTGTCTCTCCCCGGATGTGGTCATGTACCAGGCACCGGGGCTCCCGTATGGCGGCGAGCGGCACGGCCCGAGCGGCATCGAGGACTTCGTGGCCGCGCTGAGCGAGGCGTGGCGGGAGTTCGAGTTCCTGGAGCAGCGGTTCGTGGTCGACGGCGACACGGTCGTGATCCTGAACCGAGCACGGCTGACGGCGCGTTCGACGGGGCACGTGCTGGAGACGTGGCTCATGCAGATGATGACGGTTCGGGACGGGCTGATCGTGGAGATCCGGCCGTTCTATTGGGACACCAAGGCGGTGGACGCGGCACTGGGCGTGGCGTGACCGATAGTCGCGCGGTGAAGTACGTACTCGCTACCGATTCCGGGTGTGTGTGGGCTCCGTAGTGTCCTGATCGGCAGCAGGCGGCGGCCCCCGGGGTGGCTCGGGGGATCGTGCGCGGTCGGTGGGGAAGAGACGTACGGAAGCGAGGGCGAGGACAGTGTCGGACGCGCAGTGTCGTCCTGGAGGCGGTCGGTGCGCCGACGATCGCCAAGTCGGTCGCGTCGATCGGCTTCAACGGTCAGATCTCGTTGGTCGGTGCCTTCCCTTCGGGCGGGGCCTCGTTCGACGCGAATCTGTTCAATGGGCGGTTCTTTTCCGTACAGCGGTTGGCGGTGGGCAGTCGGACGAGCTTCGAGCGCCTCAACGACGCGCTGACGGAGCACGCCATCCACCCGGTGATCGACCGTGTCTTCGGCTTCGAGGAGGCGGCGGAGGCGTACCGGTACCTGCGCGACGGCGGCCCGTTCGGCAAGGTCGTGGTGACGGTGCCGTAGGTAGCGGGAATGGCCGGTCCCCTGCCCGCCGGTGTGCGTGTCGCCGTGTGTCGGGCGGCGGCGAGGGCGTGATCGCCGATCGTCGATCGCCGCTACCCGTTGAGGGTGGGGTAGTCCAGGTACCCTTCCGCGTCGCCCCCGTATATGCCGTTCTCGCGGAGCGGGTTGAGCGGGGCGTCGGCGGCGATGCGCTGTGGCAGATCCGGGTTGGCCAGGTACAGCCGTCCGAAGGCGTAGACGTCGGCGAGGTCGGCGCGCAGTGCCTGCTCGGCCTGTTCCCGACCGCCGGGCTCGGGGCCGTCGTAGCCGGCCATCAGGGTGCCCCTCCAGCGGGGGCGCAGGTCCGCCAGGGCGGCGTACTTTCCGGACTGCAACACGTGCAGGTATGCCAGGCCCATGCCGTCCAGCGCGCCCAACAGTCGGTGGTAGCGCGGGGCGGGATCGGACTCGACGATGTCGTTGAGCGGATTGCCGGGGGAGACGCGCAACCCGGTCCGGTCGGCCCCGATCGCGGCGGCGACGGCTTCGACGACCTCGATCGCGAAGCGGACGCGGTCGGAGTAGCCGTCGGTGCGCAGGTTGGCGTTGTCGGACAGGAACTGGGCGATGAGGTAGCCGTAGGCGCCGTTGATCTCGACCCCGTCGAAGCCGGCGTCGACGGCGTTGCGGGCGGCCGCGGCGTGGGCCTCGACCGCCTCGACGACCTCGCTCGCGGACATCGCACGCGGGACGACGTGGTCCTTGGCACCGGAGGCGGTGAAGACCCGGCCGTGCGAGATCGCCGCGGCCGAGGGGGCGACCGGGCGGTCTCCGCCGAGGATGTCGGGGTGGCTGACGCGGCCCACGTGCCACAGCTGGGCGAAGATGCGGCCGCCGGCGGCGTGCACGGCGCGTGTCGTCCGGCGCCAGCCTTCGACGTGGGCCGGTTCGGTCAGGCCGGGGACGCCGGGGCCGCCCTTGCCGAGGCGGTGCGGCCAGATTCCCTCGCTGACGATCAGGCCGGCGGCGGCACGCTGGGTGTAGTACTCGGTCATGATCGGCGTGGGGACACCGGTGGCGTCGTCGGCGCGGGAGCGGGTCATCGGGGCCATCGCCGCCCGGTTGGGCAGGTGGAGGGCGGGGCCGCGGTAGGGCTCCAGCAGGGGGGAGTGCACGGTGCTCCATCGGTTCGTGGCGACAGGCGTGCGCCTGTCGTGAGCGCGGTCGGCAGGGACTGTCGGTGTTCGGTGCGAAGACGCGGTCGGACCCCCGGGGTCGGACCCGGCCGGTCCGGTCCGGACCGGCACCTCCGGCTCCTCGGCGGTCGCCGCCCGGCCGTCGCGTTGGGCGCGAGGGGTCGTGCGTTCCGGCGGTGCCTGGTCGGCCGGCGCCGCGTCGGCGGGGTGGGCGTCCTGGGCCTCCTGGGCGGCGGCGGTGCTCATCGGCAGTCTCTCCCCGGTTCGTGGTCGGCGCCCCGCCGAGATCCCGATCGGGGCGCTGGGGACGAGCGTGCCGCAGCGAAGCGGGGTCGCCCAGAGCCCCGCTGCGCTTACGACCGG
Organism: Embleya sp. NBC_00896; assembly: GCF_045207785.1. Taxonomy (NCBI): domain Bacteria; kingdom Bacillati; phylum Actinomycetota; class Actinomycetes; order Kitasatosporales; family Streptomycetaceae; genus Embleya; species Embleya sp. NBC_00896. The sequence continues at coordinate 1,415,150 of NZ_CP108777.1, read as the reverse complement.
TGGTCCTACTACTGCCAGGGTCAGTCTCGTCCGCGCTCGTGGACGTACGACCACAGATAATGGGCGCCATGGACGATCGCCCTGGTACCGAGGAGGCGGCGGATCCCGGCGGCGGGCGACCGCTCGATCCGCAGGCCGAGATCGGCGAGTTCCTGCGCAGCCGCCGGGCCCGGCTCAGGCCGGAGGACGTCGGGTTGCCGGCCTCCGGGCGGCACCGGCGCGTGCCGGGGCTGCGCCGCGAGGAACTGGCCCAGCTCTCCGCCGTGTCGGTCGCCTACCTCACCCGGCTCGAGCAGGGCAGGGGCCCCAACGTGTCGGCCGAGGTGCTCGACGCGCTCGCGGGTGCCCTGCGGCTGACGCACGCCGAGCACGCCCACCTCACCCATCTGGTCAAGTGCCGGCAGCGGAGGAGGTACTCCCCGCCGCCGCAACAGCAGCAGGTGCGGGCCCCGCTCCGGGAGTTGTTGGCCGCCATGGACGGCGTGCCCGCGTACATCGTGGGGCGGCGCTCGGACATCCTCGCCTGGAACCCGATGGCGGCGGCCGTCTTCGGCGACTGGGATCGATTGCCGGCCCGGGAGCGCAACTGGGCGCGACTGGTGTTCCTGCGGCCCGACCAGCGCCGACTGTTCGTGGACTGGGAGTCGAAGGCGGCCGACGTCGTGGGCGCGCTGCGTCTGGACGCGGGCTGCCATCCGGACGATCCGCAGTTGTCGGCGCTGGTGGGCGAACTCTCGGTGAAGAGCGAGGAGTTCCGCCGCCTGTGGGCCAGGCACGACGTCAAGGAGAAGAACCACGGCGTCCAGCGTCTGCATCATCCGCTGGTGGGCGACCTCACCCTGTCCTTCGAGTCGTTCCGGCTGCCCGACGACTACGAGCAGTCGCTGATCACCCACCATGTCCAGTCGGGCTCCGCGGCGGCGGAGAACCTGCGGCTGCCGGCCCGGTGGGGCGCGGACGCGACCACGGCGGAGGTCCTTCTCCAGCGGCCATGAGGCGGGGCCGGCCGCTCCCTGGTCAGGCCGCCTCGGCCGGTTGCGGGAAGCGGGTGCGGAAGGTGAAGGCGTATGGGGTGGGGCCGTGTTCGCGCAGGTGGTCGAGGCGGGCCTTGCCCTCGGTGACGGTGGGGACGGTGCCGATGGGCAGCCACCACAGCACCTGGGACATGTCGGCGAGGTGCTCGAACCAGTCCTGGCGGCGGCGCAGGTATTCCAGGTGGCCGCTGCGGTAGACGAACTGCCAGAGCAGTTCGGCGTCTTCCCACACCGACATGGTCACGATGGTGTCGGCGTCGTACGGCCGGACGTCGGTCGCCTCGGCGACGCCCTCGTCTTCGCCCTTCATCCGCCAGACAAAGCCCGGCGCATCGTCCGCGAGTTCGTTGATCGGGTCGAGACCGGCGACGAAGTCCGCCATGGTGGCGGTTTCCAGGGGGGCGAGCATCCGGGCGACGTTGAACTGGGCGATGTGGTGTGTCGAAGGCATGGGATCACCTCACCAGGTCGCGATGAATATGTCAACGAGAATTGTTTTTAGAGAACGCGCGGACCGTCGGTCTCCGCTCCCGGCTCCGGGATCCGCTCCGGTCCCGGGCTCCGTCCGGTGTCCGGGTCGTGCTCGGTGCGCTCGACGACCACGCAGCACCGCCCGGGGACCGAGTCGAGCCTGGCCCGATGACACGGCGCGTCGACGCCTTCGAGGAGGCCCTCCAGGAGCGCCAGGTTCATGCCGCACACGAGTGGCGGGAAGTCCTCGGCGAGCTGGTGGAAGGGACAGTTCCGCAACAGGATCCGGTCCGCGTCGGAGGGCTCGCCGGTCGGCTCGTAGCCGCGTGCCTCCAGCGCCGCGAGCACCCTCGCGCGCTCGTCCTCGCCCGCCAACGACGGCGCCAGGCCCATCCCGGCGGCGCGCCCGGTGTCGTGCGCGGCCGCGTGGACCGCGCGATCCGCCCCGGCCCGCTCGACCGCGTCCGCCAGGATGTGGCCTGCCGTGTCGTACGCGCGTGGTGGCAGCGTCACGCTCGTCTCGACCGCGCTGCGCCGGTACAACTTCGCCGGCCGCCCGGCGCCGGGTCCGCCCTTGCCCGCCGGCCGCGCGAACTCGGTGTCGAGCAATCGCGCCTCGACCAGCTTGTCCAGGTGGAACGCCGCGAGCGTGCGCTGGATCCCGGTCGCCTCGGCGGCCTCGGCCCGTCCGACCGCGGTCCCGGCCGCGGCCACGTATCGGTACAGCGCACGCCGCACCGGATCGGCGAGCACTCCGACCGCGTCGAGCGCGCCGTCGTCGGATGGGGAGGAGGACGAAAGATCGGACACAACCGGAGTGTAGGCGAGCGGATTCGCCCGACGGCCGGCCGGATACCGCCGTCGGACGCGCCGCGGGTCGCCGGGGGAGGGTCAGGTGCCGGGCAGGGTGCCGGCGACGACCTCGCCGCCCTTGAGCACCGCGAGCGGCGGGCGGTCGGCCAGGACGCCGATGTCGATGGTGGGGTCGCCGTCGAGGATGAGCAGGTCGGCGAGCCGGCCGGCTTCGACCGTGCCCAGGTCCGTGCCCCGCCGGGCCAGCTCGGCGCCGTTGCGGGTGGCCCAGCGGATCACGTCGAGCGGGGTCACGCCGGCGTGCTCGGTGTACAGGCGCAGTTCGGCCCCGTACATGCCGTGCGGGAAGCCGATCGCGCCGTAGTCGTCGCCGAGGACGAACCGGACGCCGGCGGCCTGGGCCTTCGGGATCATCGCGTACATGTGGTTCAGGTCGGCCCGGATCGCGTCGGCGGCGAAGCCCAGGCGCGCGCCGGAGCCGGAGCGCGAGCCTGCCCCCGAGCGGGAGCCCGAGCCCGAGCCCGAGCCCGAGCCCATGAAGCCGAGGAAGTGCTTCGGGAAGTGCAGCGAGGGGACCACGAACGCGCCGGTCTCCACCAGTGCGGCGATCACCTCGTCGTCCATCTCGTCGCAGTGGTCGACGATGTCGATGCCGAGTTCGAGGGCCATCATGATCGCGGGCTTGTTGACCAGGTGCGCGCGGATCAGCACGCCGCGTTGGTGGGCCGCCTCGATCGCGGCGGCCAGTTCCGCGCGGCTCATCTCGATCCGGTCCTTGGGCGCGGTGGTGCCGTGGCCGCCGGTCACGAAGAGCTTGATGACGTCGGCGCCGCGCTTGATCTCCTCGCGGACGCCGAGCCGGAAGCTCTCCGCCCCGTCGCACAGCCGCACCGCGCCGGACGCGCCCATGCCCCAGTGCCACGGGACGCCGTCGTTGGAGTGCCCCGTCGTGGACAGCTCGCGCGAGGACGCCCAAAACCGCGGCCCGCGGATCAGCCCGTCCTCGATCGCGCGCTTGACGCCGCCCTCGACGTCGTTCGAGCCGCCGGCGCCGACCACGCCGGTGTAGCCGAGTTCGAGCGCGGTGCGCAGGTTCCCGGCGGCGATCAGTGCCTGGTAGGAGGGCGGATACTCGTTGCCGTACGGGGTGTTCGGCTTCGAGCCGAGCTCGTGGTAGGTCGCGTGGAAGTGGCACGTGAACATGCCGGGCATGACGCTACGCCCGGCCAGGTCGACGAGCACGTCACCGTCCCGAGGCGCGGGGCGCTCGGCGCCGACGGCGGTGATCCGCTCGCCCTCGACCACCACTGTCCGGTCGGCGACGGCGGCGTTCGTTCCGTCGAGCAGGTTCGCACCGGTCAGCACCAGACGAGTCACGGCAGCCTCTCCTCCGTTCCGTACCTGACACCGCGTCAGGTGCGACGTGCAGACATGTATGACAGAGGTGCCGGGAGGAGACAAGGGCCACCGGGTGGAGCGGGCGGCGCCCACGCCGGTCACCGCCGGCGCGGGGCGGCGCGCGAGACCGCGTCCGGGTGGGCGCGTGCCCACCCGGACGCCGCCCGGGTCAGACGAGTTCGGCGGTCAGGGTGATGGTGGTGCCGGTGAGCGCCTGGCTGACGGGGCAGTTCTTCTTGGCGTCCTCGGCCGCCGCGGCGAAGCCGTCCTTGTCCAGGCCGGGCACCTCGCCGCGGACGGTGAGGTGGATGCCGGTGATGCCCTCGCCGGGCTGGAAGGTGACCTCGGCCCTGGTCTCCAGGCGGGTGGGCGGCGTGCCCGCCCCGGCCAGGCCGTGCGAGAGCGCCATCGAGTAGCAGCTGGAGTGGGCGCCCGCGATCAGCTCCTCGGGGCTGGTCTTGCCGTTGGCCTGCTCGGCGCGCGCGGGCCAGGAGACCGGGAAGTCCCCGATGCCCGACGAGTCGAACGTGACGATTCCGCTGCCCTTGAGCAGCTCGCCTTCCCAGACCGTGTGTGCGGTGCGCGTCGTAGCCACGATGGCATACCTCCTGTGCGGGAACAGTTCCTGGAACAGCGGGTCCATCGTCCCGCAACCGACCGGATCGAAAAGCCACTTGCCCGGCGAGTCGCGCACACGCGTGCGTCCGCGAGGACCGCTACAGCGGATGGATGTCCGCCCACAGCGCGACCGCGCCCGCCGTCAGCGGTGCCAGTTCGCCGCCGGCGCCGTTCTCCCACCACGCGCCCTGGCCGGGCCGCAACGCCTGTTCGCAGTGCCAGTCGCCGTGCATCACGTACACCACCCCGGCGTGCCCGGTGGGCAGCGCCACCGGCGCGGTGACGCGTTGTACGCGCGCCGCCCACTGCCCGCGCCGCGTCATGATGTTGAAGTCCCGGCTGCTGCCGCCCAGCAGCGTGGCTCGCAGCGCCACATCGCCGGAGAACGCGAACGGTTCGCCGGCCTCCAGCGTGTGGTCGAGCGACCCGGCATCGAACAGGCGTACGCCGTCGCCCGTCAGGAGCGTGATCGAACGGTCGATGCCCGGGAAGGCGGAGAACGGCCCGTCCTGGGCGATCGTGGCGATGCTGGCACGCCACGGGAAGTCGCCCGTGTCCGACGTCCCGCAGGCGATTTCCCGGGTTTCGCCACCGCCGTTGCGCCAGGGGCTGACCGGCAGCGTCTCGACATCGAAAAAGTTCACACGCACGCCTCTTGCTGGAAGGTCCTCGGCACTCGGGCCCGGTCCGTCCGGCCCGGGGAGACCAGGATAGGGGCGCGGTCGGGCCCGCGGACACGCGCGTGGGCCGAGGCGGAGTGCCCGGGCACGGGCATGTCGGCCGGGGCGCGCGCCGCAGAGCGAAGTCAAGAATGTTTGACACGATGTCAGTGTTGTTTTACCTTCGCCGATGTCAGGTTTGTTTTACATGGGAGCGAGTGTGGCGTTCGAAGAGAAGCGTGCGTGGATCATGGCGGTGGTCACGGTCGGCACGTACGCGGCCTACCTCGCGATCGTCCTCGGGCGAGCGGGCGACACGCCCCTCGCCGAGGTGTCCTATGTAGCGACGCTGCTGTGGACCATCGGCGCCGCGATCCTGGCGGCGATCGTGCTCGAGGTCGTGGTCGCGGTCGCCGGACCCGGGGACGCCAACAAGAAGGACCATCGCGACCGGGAGATCGGCCGGTTCGGCGAGCACGTCGGCCAATCGTTCGTCGTGATCGGCGGCGTGGCGGCACTGGGCATGTCGCTTGCCGAGGTGGACCACTTCTGGATCGCCAACGCGATCTACCTGGCGTTCGCGCTGTCTGCGATCCTCGGCTCCGTCGCCCGGATCTTCGCCTACCGACGGGGTTTTCAGCCGTGGTGAAGCCGACCAGGGTCACCAACGCGATCCGGGCCCTGCGCTTCGCGCACGGCGAGATGACCCAGGCCGACCTGGCCAACCGCGTCGGTGTGACCCGCCAGACCGTCATCGCCATCGAGCAGGGCCGCTACTCGCCTTCCTTGGAGATGGCGTTCCAGATCGCCCGGGTGTTCAGGGTGCCGCTCGACGAAGTGTTCCAGTACCCGGATCCGCACGCGGATCCGGACCGTGCAGGGGAGACACCGTGAAGGCAATCGTTCAAGACACGTACGGCTCGGCCGATGTCCTGGAGATCGAGGACATTGGCTTGTCATCATCGGCGGCGAGGGTGGCGGGCGGTGGCTCGGCGGCACCGATCGCACGCTCCGGGCGCTGCTGCTGTCCCCGTTCGTGGGTCAGCGGCTGCGGGGGATGATCCGGAAGGAACGCGCGGACGACCTCGAGTTCCTGCGGCAGGTCGTCGAGGAGGGCAAGGTCGTACCGGTCATCGACCGCACGTTTTCGCTCGACGAGGTCCCCGAAGCCATCCGGTACGTGCACGAGGGGCACGCACGCGGCAAGGTCGTCATCACCCTTCGAGACTCCGACGAGGGCTGACCGAGGACTGACCACCGAGGGCTGACGACCGAGGGCTGACGACCGAGGGCTGACCACGCCGATCACCAGGATGCCGTCGGGTCGGTCGCGCCCACCGTCACGCGGCCCGCGGCGGTGACTCGGGGCCGCGCCGGATTGCCTGTGGGCGGGGCGGGAGCGATCCTGGAATATCGGGACGCCACACGATTCGTCGTCGGCCGCGTGCCCGGGAGAGCCTTTGTCGCCCGCGCGGCCCCGACCCCGCGGCCTCGGACCTCGCGGCCCGCGCACCGCGGTTCGCGCCCCGGCGGCGGAAGGAGCCGGACATGGCGATCGACGCCGACCGGCTCGCCGTCGTGTCGCTCGACGCCGAGCGGGCCGGCGACGCGCGACTGACCGGCGGCAAGGCCGCCCAACTGGCCCGCGCCGCCGCGGCCGGACTGCCCGTCCTCCCGGGATTCGTGGTCGTCCCGGCCACACACGCACCCGACGCGCCCCACGGCGAGGAGGAACTGCGTCGGGCCTGGGCGGCGCTGGCAGGCGACGGCACGCGGCCGCTGATCGTCCGCTCCTCCTCGGCGCACGAGGACACCACGCACTCCTCGATGGCCGGGCAGTTCGCCACGGTCGCGGACGTACGGGGCTGGGACGACTTCACCGCGGCCGTGCGCGTCGTCCTCGACTCCGCCCACCGCGTCGATGCGGTGGCCGGCGGCGCCGACGACATGGCCGTCCTGATCCAGCCGATGGCGCGCCCGGTCGCGGGCGGGGTGATGTTCGGGGCGGATCCCGTCGAGGGCCGCGACGACCGCATTCTGATCAGCGCCGTGCCGGGCAGCCCCGCACGGCTCGTGGACGGCCGGACCGAGGGTGTCCGCTACCAGCTCACCCGGTACGGCCGGCGACTGCACACCCGGCCCGCCGAGCCGCGTCGCAGGCACGTTTTGGGTACGCGGCGGCTGTTGCGCCTGGTGGCGCTCGCCCGGCGGACCCGGCGCCTGTTCGGGGCCCCACAGGACATGGAGTTCGGCTTCGACGACGACGATCGGCTGTGGCTGTTCCAGTCCCGGCCGATCACCGCGATGGCCGCCCGGCCGGCGCGTGGGGCGCGTCTGCTCGGACCCGGGCCGGTGGCCGAGACCCTGCCGGAGGTGCTCCAACCGCTGGAGGAGGACCTGTGGGTGGCGCCGATGGCCCACGGCCTGGCGGTCGCCCTCGACCTCACGGGGGCGGCGCCGAGGCGCCGGCTGCGCGCGGTCCCGCTCGTGCGCACCGTCGACGGACGGGCCGTGGCCGACCTGCGGCTGCTGGGCGCCGTTCCTTCCCCGCACCGGGTCCTCGACGTCCTCAACCCCGCGCCCGGCGCCCGCGCGGCCGGCGCCGCGTGGCGGGTGGGGCGGCTGCGCTCGGCGTTGCCCCTGCTCGCACTGGACCTGATGGCGGACGTGGATCGCCGACTCGCCGAGTACCCGGCCCCGGGCGAGATGCTCGGCGGCCGGCTCGTGTCCGCCGCGTCCTGGGGCCGCCGGGCCCTGTCGGCCCTGCACGCGCAGGAGGCGCTGGCCGGGGCACTCCTGGGCGGCGGCTCGGGCATCACGGTCGCCGGCGAGGCCTTGGCCGTGCTGTCCGAGGGGCGCGCGGCGGGCGGCTCCGACGCGGATCTGATGGCGGGTCGGCCGGTCCTGCTGGCGCTGGTGCCGCCCTCACTCCACCGTTCGCACGGGCTTCCCGCACGCACGGGCTGGACGGGAGTGCCGCGTGGGGTGGGCACGCTGCCGGTTCGGGAGGGTCTGCGGCTGCGGATCCGCTGGGTGCAGGAGATGCAGGTGGGCATGGTGCGCGAATTCGCCGTCCGGCTCGCGGCGGCGCATCTCCTCGACGACCCGGCCGACGTCGCGTTGCTGCGCTGGAGCGAACTCGTCGCCGCGGCCGACGGCGTCGACCTGCCGGCCGACCTGTCCGTTCGGGTGCCCCGGCCGGAGCGCCCACCGCTGCCCGCCGAGTTCCGCCTGGTCGCGGGCCGGCCCGTCGCGGAGCCGAACCGACCGGGCGGCGGTGCCGGTGGGCAGGGTGCGGGCGGGGGTACGGGCACGGGCACGGTGTGGGACGGCGAGGGCCCGCGGCCCGCGCGCGCGGTGCTGGTCGTGCGGGTGCTCGACCCCGCGCTCGCGGCTCTGTTGCCGGGCCTGGCCGGACTGGTGTCCGAGACCGGGAGTCCGCTGTCGCACCTGGCCGTACTCGCGCGGGAACACCGTGTGCCCACCGCCGTCGGCGTGGGCGGTGCCGTGGACCGCTTCGTACCCGGGACCGCACTCACCGTGGACGGCGCCACCGGCCTGGTGACCGGCCTGGCCGAGGCGGCCGGGGACCGTGCGCGTGGCGGGACGGGTGGGAACGGCGCGGGCCCCGGGAAGGGGGCGGTCGCGTGAGATACGTGGGGTATCTGTTCGGCGGCCTCGCCGGCGCCGCGTCCGCGTGCTACGCGGTGGTCTACCTGTACCGGTGGGAGTGGAACCGCGCGATCTTCTGCCTGTTGCTGTTCGTGATCGTCGAGATCCTGGTCGTCGCGACCATGCTGCTCACCCGCATCGCGCGCCTGGAGCGGCTCCTGGGCGAGGCCGACACCCGCACCGAGGAGGCCAGGCGACGGTTGGGGCAGGCACCCGGGCCGGACGTGGAGGGGCGGTTCCGCTGGCTCGACACCGAGCACCTGGGTACGCGCGACACGCACCACGTGTTCGTCCCGGTCCTGCTGGCCGCGGGCGTCGTGCTCTCCGGCGTCGCCTGGGTGATCCAGCGGATCGCCCGGCTGATCGGGCGCCCGGTCTCGGCGGGGATGCTTGCCGGTCGGTTGACGGCGCTGAACGCACCGTCCGACACGGCCCTGGGCGCCGAAGTGCAACTGGAGGACCTGCCGGCGGTCGCACCCGCCCGCCGTGTGCGCGCGGTGGCGCTGGTGGCCGGCTCGGTGCTCGCGGTGATCCTGCTCGCTCTGGTCGTCGACCGCCTGGCGGACGCCACCGAGAGCCGGGCCCAGGGGGTGCCCGAGTCGGTCGCCAGCACGGTCGTCTTCCGGGTGATCTCGCGTGAGGAACGCGACATCGCGCGCGAGGTGGCCGCGCGTGAGCTGTGGGAGGGCTGCCGCAGCTCCACCGGGGCCCGCCCCGAGTACTCGGCGCTCGGCCGGCTCGACGCCGACGTATGGGTGGGCGTCGTGCGGCCGGCGCTCGCCGAGCCGGACATGATGCGCCTGCGCGGTTGCCTGCTGGACACGAGCGCCTTCCACGCTCGCGCGGAGATCCTGGGCGAGGGTCAGGTTCCGCCCGTGCGATGAAAGTGGGGCGATATGGGCCTAATGACCATTAAATTGCGATAGGCACTAAATATCTTGAGGTCGATCGGTTAACCTGGTCAGTACGTCCCGTCGGTTCACAAGCGCCCGGTACGTTGTCCACCGCCCGCCTGCTTCGACGGTGATTCCCCTTGTCCGGACCCTCGGTCCTCATTCCTTCCGCCCCCGATGCCCCGTCCGCTTCGTCTCCCTCGTCTCCTGCGACCGCGCCTTCCGCGCGTCGTCGGCGCGGGGTGCGGCGAGCGTTGAAGTACGTGCTCGTCTGCGTGCTCGCGTACGGCGTGATCTGGCTGGTTTCCGTCCTGGGCATGCTCGGGGCGCACGCGGTTGCCCAGCAGGGCGAGTCCGCCGGAAACGCGGTCGCGGGCATGAACCACGTCAAGCAGGTCGACGACAAGCTGTGGCGCGGTTCCGCGCCGGGCGTCGCCGGATACCACGAGCTCGCCGACCGGGGCGTGCGCACGGTCGTGGACCTGCGCGCGGAGAAGATGTCGCAGGCCGACCTGGACCGACCGGCGCAGGCGGGGCTGACCCTGGTGCGACTTCCGATCCGGGACGGGCAGACCCCCACCGAGGCTCAGGTCGACGAGTTCCTGCGGGTCGTGCGCGCCTCCGACGGACCGGTGTTCGTGCACTGCGGTGCCGGCGTCGGCCGCACCGGCGCCATGACCGCCGCCTACACGGTACGCACCGGCGCGGCCACGCCGAGCGAGGCCGCGCGGCAGGCACTGGCCGTCGGGCCGCCCTCGGTCGAGCAGGTCTACTACATCCTCGGCAACGACCGGAACGGCAGCGACCAGCCGCCGATCCTGATCCAGATCATCAGCCGCATCCTCGACGCACCGCGCCGCATCAAGGCGTCGCTGTAGTCGGACCCGTCGGGTTCGTACACCGGCCGCCGAGAGGCGGGCGCGGGCCGTCCGGGCGTCCGTGCTCACCCGGCTGCCGGGGGACGGGTGTCAGGCGGCGGGTGAGCGGGCGATGTCCACGGCCAGGGCGTTGAACGCTCGGATGCGTTCGGTTTCGTGCGACATACGCCAGATGAAGCCCCATTCGAGGGGGTTCGCGTCGGTGAACGGGATGTAGGCGACATCCGGTCGCAGGTAGAAGCGCGTCACCTGGGCGCCGGCCGTGAAGGCGCCGACCTCCGCGCCCACGAGGGCCAGGGCCTCGGGGAAGGTGGCGGCCCTGGGGCCGTGGGCGATGGGCCTGCCGCTCGGGGTGTGCGACGGAACGCGGTCTTCGGTGATGGAGGGCGGACCGTTCTCCGGCATGCGGATGAGGGTGATGTCGGCCAGGTCCTCCAGGCCGACCTCGCCCTTCGCGGCCAGCGGATGACGGATGGGGACGGCCAGGTATCGCGGTTCGGACCACAGGGTGGGGCCGGTGACCAGATCGGGTTCGACGACGGGGCGGCTGTTGAGGACCATCTCGGTGGAGTGGTCGCGCAGGCCCGAGAAGGAGCTGTTCATCTGGAGCTCGCAGATCTCGATCCGCGACGTCGGGTGTCGCTCGCCGAAGACGCGGCTGACCTTCAGGACGAACTGCCCGGCCGCCGCCCCGGCGTACCCGACGCGGAAGGCGCCGTCGAAGCCTCGGGCGGCCATCACGGCGCGCTCCAGGGCCAGTTGAATCTGCCGGTGACCCGGAAGCAGGTCGTCCCGGAACCGGAGACCGATCGTGGTCAACGCGACCCGGCGGCTGGTCCGGTCGAAGAGGAGGGCGCCGATCCGCCGCTCCAGCTTCTGGATGATCTGGCTCACCCTGCCGGTGGTGAGATGAAGCCGCGCCGCGGTGGCTCCGAAGTGCAGTTCCTCCGCGAGGACCAGGAATGCCTCGATCTCATAGCGTTCCACGGCACTCCCGGCATCGTTTAGTTCGGCTCAACGACGATAGACCGGCGCTCGTCGATCGATCGCGGCAGCCCCCGGTCCTGGCGCCCCCGATCCCGCAGCCCGATCGCGGGCGCCCAGCATGTCGCCGCGCGGAATTCGACACCGGGCGCCCGCTCGGCCCGGGTCCTTCGCCGACAGCGCGACGACGGCCCGGCTTCCCGCGAGCGCCCGGTCTCCCGCGTGCGCCCGGCGCGCGCGAGCGACGGCGACGAAAGCACGGACTTTGCCGAGTCCTCCTCGGGAACCGTCCGCTCGTGCCCGGCAGCGACACGTTTGGTCGAGCGCCCGTTCGAGGTGCCTTCGCCGGCCCCGCGCCTTGCTCCTACATCCGTGCGCTCTGCCGGGTCGGGGTACAGCCCACAAGCATGAGCGGACGCTCTCCCGAGCGGCCCCGTCCGCACGATGCAGGAGGCTCCGTAATGACCACGAAAGCCATCGGGGAAGACCCCGCTTCGCCGCGCACGCCGCGCTCGAAACCCGGGTCCGACGGCATCCCCCGTCAATCCGCCACCGACGCGTCGGGCAAGCCGAGGACGGGCGAACCCCCGGACCAGGAACTGGCGTTCAAACCGGCGGGACGCGACACCGATGTCGCGCTGACGAGGATCACCACCAGGGCGATGGCGGCCCGCCTGCCCCGGCTGATCATGCGCGCCATGCGCCTGGCGTGGAAGGCCGATCCCCGCGCGCTGGCCGCCTTGTTGGTGTGTCAGGTGCTCGCCGGGCTCCTCGAAGCGGGCGGCCTGCTCGCGATCACGGGGACGATCACCGCGCTCATTTCGTCCGGGGACGTCGCCGACCGCCTGCGCGACGCCCTGCCTTCGATCGTCCTCCTCGCCTCCGCGGTGGGGCTGCGCGCGGTCCTGGGGATCGCCGTCGTGGGCCTGTCCGCTCGGGTGACCCCGCGCCTGTCCCGTGAATCGGAATGGCTTCTCCTCCAGGCGGCCTCCCAGGCGGAGTTGGCCGCCTACAACCACCCCGGCTACCAGGACCGGTGGGACGCGGCCGACCGCGGCATGCAGTCGATGCGCGGGCTGATGCCGCAGTCGCAGGACGTGCTCGCCTCCTGCGCCTCGCTGATCGCCGCCGCGTCCGTGCTCACCGTCCTGCACCCACTGCTGCTTCCGCTGCTCCTGCTCGGCGCGCTGCCGCGCGGGGTGGCCGCGGTGCGCGGGGCCCGGGTCGAGTACCTGACCACGCTCCGGACCCAGGACGAGCGGCGCCTGCTCAGCATGCTGCGTTGGCACATCTCCGACCAACGCTGGGCCGACCAGGTCCGCGCCTCGACGATGGCGCCGTATCTGCTGGGTCGGTACTCGGTCGCCGCGGAACGCGTGCAGCGCGTCACCCAGGCCGGGGCCTGGAGCACGGCCAAGATCGGTCTCGTCGGCGCCGCCGTCGGCGGCCTGGCCGCGAGCCTGGTGTGGGGCGCGCTCGCGTACCTGCTGTCCAGCGGCCGGATGTCGGTCGCCGCCGCGGGCACCGCCGTGATCGCGCTGCGCACGGTCGGCACGGCGCTCGGCGGCCTGGTCGTCTCCGGCAGCCGGTTGTACAGCGTCGGCCTGTACCTCGACGACTGGGCGCGGTTCCTCGACGAGGCCGGTGGCCACGCGATGCGGCGCGGCACGCTCGTTCCGGAACCACCCGTGGTGGTACGCGCGGAGCAGGTGACGTACAACTACCCCGGCAAGGCCACCCCCGCCGTGGACGGCGTCGACCTGGAGGTCCGCAAGGGTCGGATCCTCGCCCTCGTCGGGGAGAACGGCTCCGGCAAGTCCACGCTGTCCCGGCTGCTGTGCGGCCTGTACCTGTCCCACGAGGGCCGGGTCACCTGGAACGGCGACGACGTGGGCGACCTGGATCCGCACGCCGCCTGGTCCCACCTGGGCTATGTTCCCCAGGAGATCGCCCGCTGGCCGCTGTCGGCACGCCTGAACATCAACCTCGGGCAACCGCGCGGCGATGACGCCGACGCCGTGCGGCGCGCCGCGGCCGCGTCGGGTGCCGACGACGTCGTCGCCGGGCTGCCGCGCGGCCTGGGCACGCTGCTCGCCCGGGAGTGGTGGGGTGGCACCGACCCGTCCGTGGGCCAGTGGCAGCGATTCGGCATCGCCCGTGCCCTGTACGGCGAACCGGGCCTGATCTGTCTGGACGAACCCACCTCCGCCCTGGATCCGCGGGCCGAGCACCGGATCTTCGCCGGCCTGCGCGACATCGCCCGGGACAGCGCCGTCGTCCTGGTCACCCACCGCCTCGCCAACGTCGCGGTCGCGGACGAGATCGTCGTGATGGCGGCCGGCCGGGTGGTCCAGCGCGGCACGTTCGGCGAACTCATCGCCGATCAGGGGGGATTGTTCGCCGAGTTGTGGCGACTCCAACAGGACCGCGGCGCCGAATCCGACACCCGGCTGTGAGCCGCGCTTCGTCGAGCCGGTGAAGTGCCGTCGTTCCGTGGGCCGGGGCGGGTCCGGCCGGCCCGGCCCATGGAATGGCGGTATTCGTGCCAACCAACGACAGGGGACGTCATGGTGGATGTCGGGACGAAGGTCAAGGCGGTCAAGAGCATCGGCAGCGGTCTCACCCAAGCGGTGCCGCTGGGGTCGGAGGGCATCGTGGTGGCCCACCTTTTCGACGGGCGGTTGGACGTGCGGTTCACGCTCCCCGGCCTGCTCGGGGGCACCAGATCGGTGAACGTGCACGTCGCCGTCGCCGACGTGGCGGCACTGTGAGCGGTCCGCGTCGACCGGCGCCGGAGAAGCGGGCCGTGGCGGCGGGCGGGAGAGCGCACCGTGTGAGCCTTCTCGGGTCGTAGCGGACCGCCGACCGCACGTCAGCGTTCGTCGGCATAGCGGTCGACAAGCTCGGTGCCGATCCGGGCCAGTTCGGCCTGGACGGATCGTGGTTCGACCACCTCGATCGTCGCGCCCCAGCCGGCGAGGTGCCGGGCGATGTCCAACGGGGTCGGTGCGGCGACGCGGACCCGGGCGCGCCCGCGGTCGAGCTCGCCGTCGGTGTGGCAGTGCCGCCCGAAGTGGTCGCGCAGCACCGGCACGAACCGGGCCTCGACGAGCACGGTCGCCCAGGTGCGCGAACGCCGCTTCTCCACCTCGCCGACGACCTGTTGCCACGCGGTGGCGAGGGTGAAGTCGTCCGGGCGCTCGGCGGCCCACCCGGAGGCCGCCGCACGCTTCGAGGCGCTCGACAAGACCGCCCGCTACCGGATCATCCTGCCGCTGTTGAAGGCCAGGACCCCGGCCGGGCGGGCCTCCCGCCTGGCGAAGGCGATCTCGGACCTGTCGACCCGGTGAAAGCCGATCGTCGCGCCACCCTTAGCCCGGTAGGTCGGGCAGTGGTCGGCATGCGGCGAGCACGGCACTCCTTCTCACGCGTTCGGGACGGTGTCGACGGGGTCGCCGAAGGCGGCTGCGAGTGCCTTGGCGATCAGGTCGGGCAGCTCGGTGCGTCCGTCGTCCGCGGCCCAGCGCACCAATGCCGTGTGCATGGCGGCCAGGCAGGCACTTGCCGCCACTTGGGCGTGGAACGCCGCTTCGGGGTCGGTGGCCTCGTCCCCGAGGGCGTCGACGATCGCCTGCTGAAGGGCGTAGTGGTTGTCCAGGTGCCTGGCCCGCAAGGCCGGCGTCGAGATCATGAGCCGGAGGCGGGCAAGCAGGAACCGCTCGTTCGCCGTCGGGCCGTCTCCGTGGCCGCCACCGGTCAACGTCGTGGCCGAGTCGACGAGCGCGCGGCCGATGCGGTGGACCAGGGGCTGCTCGGCGGACGAGGCGAGGATCCGATCGGCGACGAGCCTGCCGTTCTGGTCGAAGAGGACGAGGTCCTCCTTCGTGGGGAAGTGCCGATAGACGGTCATGGGCGACACGCCCGCGGCTTCGGCGACGTCGTTCACGGTCGTGGCGTCGTATCCGCGCTCGGTGAACAGCCGTACCGCGTGCGCCTGAATCACGCGCTGCGTCTCGGATCGCCGTTGCGCTCGCAACGTTGAGTGCTGGTCGGGCATGTGATAGACACTACCGCAGTGGTAGTCACTAACAGATTGGTAGCAACTAACAGATCGGGGGGTTCGGCATGAGTGATCCGACCGGCAGGACGGCCCTTGTGACCGGAGCATCGCGCGGCATCGGGCAGGCGATCGCGGCGCGGCTGGCGGCGCTGGGGGCAATGGTCATCGTGCACTTCGGCACGGACGAGGACGGTGCGAAGGCGACGGTCGACGCGATCGAACGAACCGGTGGAACCGCGCTCGCCGTCGGGGCGGAACTGGGCGTGGACGACGACGTCGAGACGCTCTTCGCGGGAGTCGAGGCCGGCCTGGCCGGGCGGCCGCTCGACATCCTCGTGAACAACGCGGCGGCCGCGCCCGCCGGCCCGCTCGGAGTCACGACGCGGACGCAGTTCGACCACCTCTTCGCGGTGAACGTGCGAGCGCCGTACTTCATCATCCAGCGAGCGTTGCCACTGCTCCGCGACGGTGGCCGCATCATCACGATCTCGTCCGTGGCGACCCGGATGGCCAACCCCGCCCAGACGTCCTTCGCCATGACGAAGGGCGCGGTCGAGACGATGAGCATGACCTTGGCCAACGAGCTCGGCGTCCGAGGAATCACGGTGAACGCGGTTGCTCCCGGCGCCACCCGGACGGCGACCAACGGATCGTCCTTCGAAGCGCCGGGCCTGGCCGAACTCATCGCCGGCGCGACGGCGCTGGATCGGCTGGGCGGGCCCGACGACGTCGCCGACGTGGTCGCGTTCCTCGCCTCCGACGCCGCGCGCTGGATCACCGGTCAGGTCATCGACGCAAGTGGCGGCCTGTTCCTCGGCCCGCGCGCCTGATCGCGGGTCGCCGACAAGAATTCGCTACTCGATGGTGGCTGAACCGATTCTCGGGGGACCGCCGGCAGTCCACCGAGATCACCACCGCGCCGGAGCCGTCGGCCATCCCGCCCGGATCACGCACCGATCGGTGCCTGTCCCGCGACCCGGCCGGCGCCCGGCCACTCCCTAGGCAAGGGTGTCGACGGCAGCCTGTACGAAGGCGCGGGCGAGCGGGGTTTGGCCGGCGGTGCGCCAGACCAGCCCCCATTCGAGGTCGGGGGAGTCGTGGATGGGAACGTACGCGATGTCGCCGCGCGAGAAGTACTTGGTCGCGTGCCGGGGGACCGGCGAGATGCCCAGTCCGGCGGCGATGGTCGCCAGCGTCTCGTGGGCCGTCGTACTGGCGGGACCGCGCGGGATCGGCTTGCCGCTGGGCGTCTGCGCCGGGTTGATCGCCTCGGCCCAGTAGGCCGGGACCGAGTCGTCGGTACGGAACACCGGCCCGACCGCCAGGTCTTCCAGCGATATCGACTCGCGCCGCGCGAACTCGTGCCGGGCCGACACCGCGAGCACCAGCGGCTCGGTGAGCACGACCGGACCCACCGTCAGGTCGGGCTCCTCCACCGGCAGCCATACGAGTTGCAGATCGACCTGACCGCTGCGCAGCAGCCCGAAGGGGTCGCCGAGATGCGCCTCGCGGATCCGCAACTCGCAGTCGGGGTGCCGGGTCCGGAAGGACTCGACGATCTCCGGGATCTCGGCCAGCGTCGCGTCCATCGTGCCCAGGCGCAGCACTCCGCTCAGGCCGCGGGCCGCCGCCGTGGCGCGCTCGATCCCGTCCTGGATGCGCTGGTAGCCGGCCGCCAGGTCCTCGCGCAGTTGGAGCCCTATCGGGGTCAGCGCCACCCGCCGGCTGGTTCGCTCGAACAGCGGTGCGCCGATCCGGCGTTCCTGGGCCTTGATGGCCTGGCTGACACGTGCCGAGGAGATCAGCAGCCGCTCGGCGGTGCGGCCGAAGTGCAGTTCCTCGGCCAACACCAGGAAAATCTCGATGTCCCGCAGTTCCATCCGCCCGCTGCCCTCCGCCGCCCGTTGCCCCGCCGGCACCCATA
Organism: Embleya sp. NBC_00896; assembly: GCF_045207785.1. Classification (NCBI taxonomy): domain Bacteria; kingdom Bacillati; phylum Actinomycetota; class Actinomycetes; order Kitasatosporales; family Streptomycetaceae; genus Embleya; species Embleya sp. NBC_00896. The sequence goes on along the minus strand of NZ_CP108777.1, from coordinate 1,397,746 downwards.
ACCCACGTGTTACCGATTGTTGCAGCCTTCGCCGTTGTTCGGGCGGCGGCCCCTGACCGAGGGTGGACACATGCCGGGGGCGCCGGATCGGCCCGCGTTCCCGACACCTCAACGAGTACGGAAACGGGGGAAGCCATGCCCAAAACCGCCATCGTCACCGGTGGGACCGGAGTGCTGGGGCTCGCGCTGGTGCGCGGGTTGTGCCGCCGGCTCGGCGACGACGGCGTCGTCTACCTGACCGCCCGCGACCCGGATCGGGGCCGGCAGGCCGTCGACCTGCTGCGCCGTGAAGGGCTCGCGCCACGCCTGGAACCGTTCGAACTGGGCGACGCGGCGAGCGCCCGGGCACTCGCCGACACGGTCGCGGACCGGCACGGCGGCGTCGACATCCTGATCGCCGGTGCCGCCTCGCGGATCGAGCTCGGGGTACGCAACCAGGACCAGGTCCGCGCGTTCGTGGACGCCAACAACCACGGCACCCACCGGCTGATCGACGCGTTCGCGCCGCTGCTCGACGACGGCGCGCGGTTCGTCCTGGTGACCGGCGTCCTCGGCGGCCTGCGGCACATCCCGCACCGGCTGCGGCCGCGCTTCGACGTCGAGCACGCGACCCTGGACGATCTGGCCGCGGTCATGGACGACTACGTGCGGGCGGTGGAGGACGGTCGCGCGGCGGCCGAGGGTTGGCCGGCGTGGATCGACGTACCGTCCATGATCGGCAGGGTGGCCGCGGTCAAGATACTGGCTCGCGACCTCGGTGCGGAGGCGGTACGTCGCGACATCGTCGTCAACGCCGCGTGCGTCCCTCCCACCGACCGGGACGCGGACCCCACCCGAGCCGCGGCCGACGTACTGCGCCTGGCCACCCTCCCCCCGGGGTCGCGCACCCCGTACGCCCAACTGGTCCGAAACCGGACCGCCATCCCCTTCCACGCCTGACCCCGGCCGGACCGCCCCGACCCGGAACCGCTCGATCCCTCGGCGCGCCTCCCGATGGCCGACGGCAAACGGAAGACGGACGCGGCCCGACGGTGGGGAAGACCGTCGGGCCGCGTCCGGGTCGCCGCCGTGGGCGGTCGACCCTACGCGTCAGCCGCTTACGCTCTCTCGGCCGTTCTCGATGTGGCCGGCCAGCCTGCGGGTGAAGCCGTCGGTGCCCTGGAGGGTGATCGTCACGTCGTACCAGCCGTCGTCTCCGGCCGTGGACCAGTTCACCGATTGGTCGCGCCCGGGGCGCACGGTGACCGTGCGGTCGCGGCCGTAGCCGTTGGCGGTGAGCTTGAACGTCACCGTCTCGCGGCCGTGGTTGGTCAGTTCGAGGTCCAGGACGCGACCCGTCGCGCGGATCCGGGAGGACACCTCGGCGGTCGCCGCCGCGCCGGTGGTGCTGCCGGCGAACTCGCGGCGGAAGCCGTTCGGGCCCACCAGCGTCAGGTCGTAGCGGTCGCCCTTGAGCGCGATCGCGTCCGTGCGCCGGCCCTGCACGTCGTAGTGCTTCGGCTTGGCCAAATCGCCCGAGTAGGGGAACAGTTGCAGGTGCGCGCTGGAGCGGCCGGCGTTGGCGAGGTTCAGCGTGAGCGTGCGCGCGGCCGCGTCCAGGCGGGCCCACGCGTCCGGCTGGTACGGCAGCGCCCGGGCCGGGCGGCGACCGCGCTCGGGCTCGGGCAGCTTCTGGGTCGCCGGCGGCGCGGGCCTCCACCGCGACGTGAACGCCGGCGCCGGCGCGGGGCGCGGCGGTACCTGCGAGCGGCGGGCGCGGTCGAAGTCGAAGACGCCGGTCATGTCACCGGACACGGTGCGTCGCCAGTTGCTGATGTCGGGGGCGCGAACCCCCGTCCAGGTCTCCAGGAATCGGGTCACCGAGGTGTGGTCGAACGTCTCCGAGGAGACGTAGCCGCCGACGGTCCACGGCGACACGACCACCATCGGCACCCGCGCGCCGAAGCCGATCGGCTTGCCGTCGAAGTACTCGTCCGTGACCTCCTCCGGCGGGCGCGGCGTCGGCACGTGGTCGAAGAAGCCGTCGTTCTCGTCGAACGTGAGCAGCACGACGGTCGAGTCCCAGACCTCGCGGTTGGACGCGATCGCGTCCAGCACCTGGTAGGTGATGGTCGCGCTCGCGGCCGGCGACGACGCGCCCGGGTGCTCGGAGTCGGCCGCGGACGGCACCAGGTACGACACCTCGGGCAGCGTGCCCGCGTCGATGTCGGCGCGCAGCGAAGCGGCGAGCGACTGCGGCCGGCCGCGGCGCAGGCCGCGCTCGTACAACGACCGCTCGGCGGCCGGCAGCCCGGCGACGCCCTGCTCAAGCTTGGCCAGCATGACGTCCTGCTCGGCCGCGGGCAGTCCGGCCAGCTTGCCGTAGAAGGAGTCGAGGCTCTTGAAGTCGCCGGCGGCGGCCAGCGCCTTGCGCGCGATCCGCTTGAACGAGACGTAGAACTCCAGGTTGTTGTCCTGGTAGTTGTCCCACTCCTGGTACACCTTCCACGACCGGCCCGCGCGCTCCAACTCCTCGGCGTAGGTGCTCCAGGAGTAGCCCGCGTGGCTGTCCTCGGAGTACGCGGCGTTGCTGATCGCGCGCTGGGTCGTGCTGCCGGGTTCGAAGCCGGTGTAGCCGCTCACCAGGTAGTTGCGGTTGGGCGAGGTCGACGACGGCAGCGCGCAGTGGTACGCGTCGCAGATCGTGAACGTGTCGGCCAGTTCGTAGTGGAAGGGCAGGTCGACGCGGTCGTAGTGGGCCATCGTGGCCGGCGTCTTGGCGCCGATCCAGCCGTCGTTCCAGCCGTCGTTCAAGGCCTTGTGGCCGTCGGTCCAGCCATGGGGGAGGTCGCCGATGTACTGGAGGTCCTTGGACGCGTCCTGCGCGGCCTTGCGCACCGGGAACGGCAGCACGTGGCCGCCGGGGCCGCCGGGCTGCTCGAACACGCTGCGGCCGTCGCGCAGCCTGATGGCGTTGCGGTCGCCGAAGCCGCGAACCCCGCGCAGCGTGCCGTAGTAGTGGTCGAACGACCGGTTCTCCTGCACGAGCACGACCACGTGCTTGATCGCCTTGAGGCCGCCGCGCCGGGGCGGCGACGCGAGGGCCTGCTGTACGGAAGGCGGCAGCAGCGAACCGGCGACGGCGAGTCCCGCGCCGCCGGCGCCGAGTTGGAAGAGCCTGCGGCGCGATACGCCGGAGCCGGAGGGGGACTGAGGGGAGGCCGACACGAAGTGCCCTTTCGCGGAGCTGCGGACGACCGGGCGGAGGTCCGGTCGTCCGCAGTCCATCGGTCCCAGCCCGTCCGGCGGGCGGATCGCGGGTGACGGGCAGGCGAACATCCGCCGGCGCGGTGGGCGGGCCGCGTCGACCGCGTGCGTCAGACCGGCTCCGCCGCCACCGGCCCGTTTGCCTCGCTCGCCTCGTTTGCCTCGCTCGCCTCGGCCGCGGCGGCCTTCGCGGCGGCCAGGAGGGTCTGCACCGGCGTGTTCGTGCGCAGTGCCTCGACGAAGATCAGCGCGTCCGGCGCGATCCGCGCGCGCAGCACGTCGTCCTCGATCGTGGCCTCGGTCAGCCAGCCCACCTCGACCAGCGCCTCGGCCGTGCCGGCGACGTCGTCGGTCGCGGTGAGGTCGGTGAGGAAGGCGATCGGCGGGCGGGCGTCGCCGGTCTGGTCGGAGTGCGCGGTGACGCCGAGCGCGGCGAGCCGGACGTGTGCGGGCTGCTTGCGGAGCTTCTTGTGCGCGATCAGTTTCGCCACCCAGCCCGAGGACCGGGTCCGCGGCAGCTTACCGAGAGTGAAGCCCTCGGCGCCGGGGATGCCGCAGCCGACCGGCTCCTCCTCGGTCTCCAGCAGGTCCTCGGGGTCGACCGTGAGCCACCCGGACGCGGTCAACTCGCCGACCGCGACCGCCGCCTCCTTGCCGCACACGATCCGCAGGTCGGGGCCGGTCAGATTGGCCGTGCCGGAGCCGACCCCGCGCAGCAGGCAGACCAGCGCGAGCAGTCGGGCGACGGGAGCGGTGCCGGGCGCGGTCCGGCCGATGTGGCCGAGCGCGCCGCGCACCGGCTCGCCGAGCCCGCTCACCGGCCAGTGCCCGCCCGGCGCCGCGCCGGGGCGCGCGCTGTCCCAGGGGACGCCGCGCTGCTGGGCCAACTGCCGAAGCGTCGTGTCGTACGCCTTCCGCGCGCGATCGGCCTCCGCCCGCACGAGGCTGGTGCCCAGCGGATACGGCGCGTCGGCCCACTCGGCGAGCGCGGCGGCCTTGCGCTTGGTCAACTCGGCGACGACGGTCAGGTCCGACACGCCCGCTGCCTGGTGGGCGCGGAACCCGTCGACGATCGCGGTGAGTTCGGCCAACAGCGGCTGCGGCAGGCCGGGCGGCACGGTCAGCACGCCGAACCGCTTCAGGCCCGCCTGGCCGGTGTCGCGCGGCAGCTTCGGCTCGCGCTCCTTGCGCGGCCCGCGGGCCTCCTGCGGGGCCTGCGCCTTGCCGGCCTCCTCCGCGGCGCCTGCTCCGCCGTATCGGGGCGGCTGCACGCGGTTCGTGCGCATCGTCCGCTTCGAGCGCTGCCCGCGCCTCCCGCGGTGCCTGCGGCTCGCGCAGCTCCGGCATGGTCGGCGCGGTCGGTCGCGGCAGGACCGGCCGGCCCGCCGCGCCGCCGGCGACGGACACCTCGATCGGCCCGTCCAGCCCGACCGCGGCCAGGGCCGGCGACAGGGCCACCAGGCCGCTGTCGACCAGGTCCGTGGCGATGCTCATCGCGCTCCGTGACCCGATCGTGCGCCCGTTGGGCCCCGCGAGACCCGCCAACTCCCTGAGGGTGAGGGTCTGTCCCGCCGCCGCGGCGGCGGCGAACAACGCGAAGACCCGCAATTCCACCGGGCCCATGCGATTCACATCCATCGAGCCGACCCTGGCGGCCCGCGTCTTGAGAGGCATGCCCACCTGTCTACCGCACCCCCGCCCCACCCGAAGCCCCATTCGACCGCAACACCCGAAAGGACTAACGCCGATGCCGGCCGATCGACGATCCGATCGGCCGGCGGCACGGGATATCCCGGCCGTTTCCGCCGGCGTTAACGCCGCGGACATGCCTCGCGAGCCACCATGGGCGGATGCGGATTCTGGTGGTCGAGGACGAGCCGCTGCTCGCCGAAGCGGTGGCCAAGTGGCTGCGCGGGGACGCGCACGCGGTGGACGTGGTGCACGACGGCGCGGCGGCGCTGGAACGGGTCGGTGTCAACGACTACGACGTGGTGGTGCTCGACCGGGACCTGCCGCTGGTACACGGCGACGACGTGTGCCGTGAGCTCGTCGCGGGCGACTGTTCGGCCCGGGTGTTGATGCTGACCGCGGCGACGGAGATCGACGATCGGGTCGCGGGCTTCGCCCTGGGCGCGAACGACTACCTGCCCAAGCCGTTCGCGTTTGCCGAACTGGCCGCGCGGGTGGTGGCGTTGGGTCGGCGCGGGCCCAGCGCGCCGCCGATCCTGCAACGCGCAGGCATCCGGCTCGACCCGCACCGGCGCGAGGTCTATCGCGACGGCCGCTATGTCCCGTTGTCCCGCAAGGAGTTCGCGGTCCTCGCCGAACTCCTGCGCGCCGACGGCGCCGCGGTCTCCGCGGAACAGCTCTTGGAGAAGGCATGGGACGAACACGCCGATCCGTTCACGAACGCGGTACGGATCGCGATCCTCAAGCTGCGGCGCAAGCTCGGCGCCCCGCCCGTGGTGCGGACCGAACCGGGCGTGGGGTACCGGATCCCGTGACCCGGCCCAGGACCGGCAGGCTGACCATCCGGGCGCGGTTCACGCTGGTGTACGGCGGGCTCTTCGTGCTCGCCGCCGTCCTGTTGCTGGGCGTGACGTACGCCCTGGTCTCCCAACGGATGGAGGCCGGCGACAACCGGATGTCCACGTCGGGCCCGGAGAACGCCACCAGCGGTGCGCCCGCCGGGCCGGAGGCCGGCGGTGCCAAGGTGGAGCAGGTCACCCGGATCGTCGGGGACACCCAGCGGGACGTGTTGGGTTCGCTGCTGACCCAGGGCGGCATCGCGCTGGCCGTGGTCGGCTCCGCCGCCGTCGTCTGTAGTTGGCTGATCGCCGGGCGGCTGCTCCAGCCGCTGCACCGGATGACCGCGACCGCCCAGCGCATAGCCGACGCCCCCGCGGCCGGCCGGGGCCTGCACGAGCGGATCGCCCTGGACGGTCCCGGTGACGAGATCAAGCAACTCGCCGACACGTTCGACGTGATGCTGGCCCGTCTCGACCACTCCTTCGACGGCCAGCGGCGGTTCATCGCCAACGCCTCGCACGAACTGCGCACCCCACTCTCGCTGAACCGGGCCCTGCTCGAAGTCGCCGTCCGGGAGGGGGCCGCGTCGGCGGAGGTACGCCAACTGGGCGGCACCCTCCTGGAGATCAACGCACGACACGAACGGCTGATCGACGGTCTGCTCCTGCTCGCCCGGTCCGAACACGAGGTGGAACTGGACGAGCACGCGTTCGTGGATCTGGCGGACATCGTCGAGCACCTGGCCGCCCAGGTCCCGCCGGGCAGGGTCGTCGTGCACACGAAGACGGGCGAGGCGCCGACCACGGGCAATCCGGTCCTGCTGGAGCGACTCGTGCAGAATCTGGTGGAGAACGGGATCCGGTACAACCTGCCCGAGGACGGGTGGGTCCGGGTGGTGACCGACACCGGCCCGGACGGCTCGGCGCTCGTCGAGGTGACCAACTCCGGTCCGGTGGTGGCCCCCTACGACATTCCGAGTCTCTTCGAGCCGTTCCGCCGGCTCGGTGCGAGCCGGCTCTCCGCCGCCCCCGGCGCGGGCCTGGGCCTGTCGATCGTCCGGGCGGTGGCCCGGGCGCACGGCGGCGACGCCCGCGCCGAGCCCCGGGACGGGGGCGGGCTGTCGGTCCGGGTCACACTGCCGGGCTGCGCGGATCCGGACGGCGGGGACGAGGACGGGTACGGGGAAGGGCTGTCGTGACCTTCCTCGCCCGGTGCGGCGGAGCCTCAGGCACTCCGTTGCGGTTTCGTGGATCCGGTCCACGTGCCGGGGGCCACCACCACGGCCGTGACGTGCATGGTTCCGCTGTGTCGGAAGCGGAGGGTGAACGGGACGGTGTCGCCGGCGCGCAGGGGTTTGGGGGAGTCGAGCATGATGTTGCTTCCGCTGGCGGTCATGCCCAGCAGGCCCTTGGCGGGGATCGGCAGGGCCTCGGTCATCCACATCCGGCCGGCGTAGCCGGTGTAGGTGTGGAAGCTGAGGCCGACGTCGTCCGAGGCCGGCGTCGAGGCGGAGACGAGCTCGTCGTTGCTGTCGCCGCTGTTGCGGATGGTGAAGTAGGCCGACGTCGCCTGGGAGTTGCCCGGCATCGGCAGGTGGATCCGGCCGTCGCTGATGGACAGATTCGGGGCGGAGCCGGCTTGGCCGGCGGCCGTCCAGACCGTGAGCAGCGCCAGGGCCAGGGCGGCCGCCACGAGCGGGCCGGCGGCGGCCTTGAGGAGGTCGATGGGTCCGGTGGGCTTCATGTCGAGTCCTGGTTCGCGTCGTCGGGGCGTCGGGTCCGGAATCGGGTCAGCCGCAGGCTGTTGGTCACCACCGCCAGCGAGCTGACCGACATCGCGGCGGCGGCGAACATGGGGTTGAGCAGTCCGGTCACCGCGACGGGGACGAGCACGACGTTGTAGCCGAAGGCCCAGCCGAGGTTGGCGCGGATGGTGGTCGCCGTGCGCCGGGACAGTCGGATCGCGTCGGCCAGGGCGGCGAGGTCGTCGCGGACGAGCGTGACGTCGGCGACGCCGATCGCCGCGGCGGTGCCGCCGCCCATCCCGATGCCCAGGTCCGCCTCGCCGAGCGCGATGGTGTCGTTGATGCCGTCGCCGACGACCGCGACCGCCCGTCCGGGGGTGTCGAGGCGGAGGCCGCGGACGAGCGCGGCCTTGTCGTGTGGGCCCAGCTCGCTCAGCACCTCGGTGATGCCGACCTCGGCGGCGATCGCCTGCGCGGGTCCGGCGCGGTCGCCGGTGGCCAGGATCACGGTGACGCCGAGCCGCTCCAGCGCCCGGATCGCCCGGGCCGCTCCGGGGCGCGGCGAGTCGCCCAGGACCAGCACGCCCGCAGGTTCGTCGTCGACGGTGACGACGACGGCGGTGTGGCCGGCCGCGTCCGCCTCCCGCAACGCGGTGCGCAGGGCGTCCGGGAGGGGCGGCGAGTCCTCGGCGTCCGGTCGGAGCACCACCACGCGGGTCCCCTCGACGAGGCCGCGCACGCCGACGCCCGGATCCGAGACGAAGTCGGCCACCGCCGGCGGCGGTCCGGTGGGCTCGACCGCGGCGCGGACCACGGCGCGCGCGATCGGATGTCCGGACCCGGCCTCGACGGCCCCGACCAGGGACAGCAGTTCGGCCGGGTCGACCCCGGGGGCGGCCTCGTGGCGCAGCAGGGTCATCCGGCCGGTGGTCAGGGTGCCGGTCTTGTCCACGACGACGGTGCCGACCCGGCGCAGCCGCTCCAACGCGGCCGGTTCGCGGATCAGGATCCCCATGCGGGCGCCGCGTCCGGTGGCGGCCAGGATCGCGGTCGGCGTCGCGAGCCCGAGCGCGCAGGGGCAGGCGACCACCAGGACGGCCATGGTCGCGGTCGCGGCGGCCTGCGGGTCGGCGCCCGCGCCGAGCCAGAAGCCCAGCGCCGTCACGGCGATCGCCAGGACGGACGGGACGAACACGCCCGCGACGCGGTCGGCCAGGCGCTGCGCCCGGGTCTTGCCGGCCTGGGCCTCCTCGACCGCGGCGGTGATCCGGGCCAGGCGGGTGTCCGCGCCCACGGCGCTCGCGCGCGCGGTGAAGCGGCCGCCCTCGTTGACGCTGCCGCCGGGGACCGGGTCGCCGGGGGCGACCTCGGTGGGCCGGCTCTCCCCGGTGAGGTGGGACACGTCGAGCGCGGAGCGGCCCTCGACGACGACCCCGTCGGTGGGCACCCGGTCGCCGGGGCGCACCACGAATACCTGACCCACCATCAGGGCGGCGGTGGGGACGGTGACTTCGACGAGCTTGCCGGTGGGGCCCGGGTGCAGCACGGCGGCCTCGTCCGGTACCAGCGCGGCCAGCTCGCGGATCGCCGACCCGGTGGCCGTGCGCGCCCTGTCCTCCAGCCGCCGTCCGAGCAGGACGAAGAGCGGGACGGCGACCGCCGCCTCCAGGTACATGTGCGCGTGCGCGTCGCTCGCGGGTGGCAGCAGCGTGAAGTCCATCCGCATCCCGCGCTCACCCGCGCCGCCCACGAACAGCGCCCACAGCGACCACCCGAACGCGGCGATCACGCCGAGGCTGACCAGGGTGTCCATGGTCGCGGTGCCGTACCGGAGCCCGTGCAGGGCGCGGCGGTGGAACGGCCACGCGCCCCAGGTCGCCACCGGCGCGGCCAGCGTCAGGCACAGCCACTGCCAGTCGGCGAACTGCCACGCGGGCACCATCGACAGCACCAGGACCGGCACGGACAGCGCGGCCGTCACCGCCAGATCCTGCCCGCTCCGGCGCTCGTCCGCGGCGGGCGGGGGCGCCGCGATGGGCGCGTCGGCCGCCACGCTCGCCGAGTATCCGGCCTCGGTGACCGCGGCCAGCACGTCGGCGATCGACACCGATCCGGGGTGGATCACCCGGGCCCGGCCGGTCGCCAGGTTCACCGTGGCGGTGACGCCCTCCAGCCGGGACAGCCGCCGTTCCACGCGGTTCACGCAGGCGCCGCAGGTCATGCCCGACACGGTGACGTCGGTGGTGAGGAGCTCCTGGGCGGCGGTCACGCGGCACCACCCGCCGAGGTCGCGTCGGGCGAGATCCGGCCCGGAGTGATCGCGCTCGTGGCGTTGCCCGTGCCCATGCCCGCGCCCATGCTCTTGTGTCCGTGTCCGCCGCCGGTGTCGGCTCCCATCGGGACCGGCGCGCCCGGTGGTCCGGGCTCGCGCAGGTCCGGGGCCACCGGGCCGCTCAGGCGCCCGGCCGCGAACGCGGCTACGAACACGAGCGCGAGCAGGCCGAGGAAGCCGAGCACTCGGCCGGGGATTCGTGGGCTCGACGACGGCCATCGGTTCCATGGGCGGGCGCGGGCATGGGCGCCGGCAGGGAGGACGGGTTCGCCGTCGGACGGGATCGGCACGAAGTCGGCCGGTATCGGCATGAATCAGGCTCCAGGGAAGACGATCGGCCCGGTAGGGGGAGGCTGCGCGAGCGAGTGCATCCCAGTAGTCGGGCGGTGATCGCGGGCGGTTCCGGGCGGGGCGCGATTTCCGGGGGCGGGGCGGAGGGTCGGCTTCGGGACGCAACCGGCGTCGCGCGCGTGCTTGTTCGGGAGTGGGACAAAGTGCCCCCGATTCCACCGCGACCCCCAAGGAGTGGGAGCATGAGCGACACCATGCCTGCCCGGTCCGCGCTCCGCGCCGCACGCGCCGCCACCTTCGCGGTGACCTGTGTGCTGCTCGCGCTGCTCGGACACACCCTGATGTCCGACGCGCCGGTCCACTGGGCCGCGCCGGTCGGCGCCGGGGTGGGTATCGCCGGTCTCGCGTGGGCCGTTGCCGATCGCGAACGCGGACTGGCCGCCATCACGGGCGCGATGCTCGCCGCCCAGGCCGGCCTGCACACGCTGTTCACCCTCGCCCAGCAGCCGGTGGCGCCCACGGCGGGCGCGTCCCGCTTCGAGGCGCAGTGGTTGCAGATCCTGCTGTGCAACGACGACGCACCCGGCGACGCGGCGAACCACACGGTGGCCGAACTGCTCGTGCGGATGCGTCTGGACCCGGACCTGGCCCGCCGATCCCCGGAGTCCGCGGGCTTCGGGAGCGCGGCCGGCGGGGGACACCACACGACCGCCGCCGGTTCCGGAACCGGCCACGACGGTCCGCTGATGGCCCTGCTCGGGCACGGCGGCTTCGGCATGGTCGCGGCCCACGTGCTCGCCGCTTCGGGTTGCGCGCTGTGGCTGCGGCACGGCGAGAAGGCGCTCTTTCGCCTTCTGAGGCTGTTCGCGACCATGGCGGTCACCGTCGTGCTCGCGTTGGTGGGGGCGTGGACCGCCCCCGCGGCCCCGCGGCTGCCGTCGATGCCGCGCTCGCGGCGGCGCCGGGAACGGGCGATCGCGCGCTGGGTCTGCCGCCCGCTGCCCGGGCGGGGCCCGCCCTTCGTGCTCGCCGCCTGAGCAGTCCACCGCCGTCGTCGTGCATCCGCACGACCCAACCGGATCCGCCATGCCCCCGGGCAGTCGGCGGTTCGGCCGCGCGGCCGGTGGGCCATGGGCGGCCCCCCGCGCCCGAGTCGCGCGTCACCATCGCGCCGACCGGTGCGTCGCCGTGTCCACCCGCCCCGTCGCGACGTGCTGTGACATGCCAGGCCGTCACACCGCACGACGTGATCCGGCACGACCCGACACGACGGCGACCGTCTCGGCCGATCCGTCCCGCGCGCTCCGGCGCCTCGCGTACCGCCGTCGACGCCTGCGGTTTTGCCGGCTCCGGTGGTCGCGAGTCCCCATCCCGGCATCGGTACGCCCTCGGGGCGATCGATCGCCGCCGCCTGCCGTACGAGGACGTGGAACGTGACATCTTTTCGCTCTCGTGGCCGCCCCGAACACCGGGCCGGCCCTGCCGCATCGTCCGATCACCCGCACCGCCGCCTTCCGGAGGCGGCCGCCTCGGCCGGGGATCAGGCCCCGTCGGCGGAACCCGGCCCGGCCTCCCCGAGCGGTCGCCCGCGCAGCATCCGCAGCACGTCGTCCACGTGGCCCGGGTCGGGCTCGGGGGCACGCTCGACGAGTGCGCGCAGCGTGCGCGCGTCCGCGAGCCAGGCGGCGCAGGCGGCGCAGCCGCCCACATGCGCGTGGGCGGCCACGACCGGCGCACCGGTCGCCTCGCCGTCCAGCCACGCGGACAACGCGTCGCGGTATCGGGTGCACTCCATGGGCTCATGCTCTCCGTTCGTTGACGACATCCACGGCGTGGGGGGTGGCCGATGGACGACCTCGACCTGACCGCGCGGGCCTTGGCGGGCGCGGCGGGGGATCCGGCCGCGGTCGAGGACTTCGTTCGCGGGACCCATCGCGACGTGTGGCGTTTCGTCGCGTACCTGACCGACGTGCAAAGCGCGGACGACCTCACCCAGGAGACCTACCTCCGGGCCTGGACGGCGCTGCCCCGCTTCACCGGCGCGTCCTCGGTACGCACCTGGCTGCTCACGATCGCCCGCCGCACGGTGGTCGACCGCTACCGGGCGGCCTCCGCCCGACCGCGCACCGCCGCCGTCGAGGACTGGGTCGAAGCGGCCGAGCGCCACCAGGACATCACCCGCCCCGGCTTCGACGAGGGCATCGCCCTCGCCGACCTGTGCCGGACCCTGGACCCGGCCCGCCGGGAGGCGTTCGTCCTCACCCAGGTCCTCGACCTCGGCTACGCGGAGGCCGCCACCGTCGCCGACTGTCCGATCGGAACCGTCCGCTCCCGCGTGGCCCGGGCCCGCAACGACCTGATCACACTCCTGCGCGAAGCCGAGAACCCGACGCCCCGGGCGAGGGAGGTACGAACCCTCGACCAACGCCAGGCGATCTGACCAAGGAGCCGGGACCGGAGCCGGGGCCGGGGACACGCCACTTCCGGGGCGCGCCCTCGGACCCCGGCCCGGTTCGCGTCCCGGATCCCCGCCCGAGCGCCGGCCACTTCGACCGGCTGTCGTACCCATCCCCATCGCGCCCCTCGGAACCCCGCCCCGAGGCACGGCTTGTCCACCCTGTCCACCCTGTCGCCACATAGTCGCGCCAACCACCCACGGGGTTCCCGACATCACCGACCCGACATCACCGACTCGACCACCGACCCGACCGTCGAACGCTTTCCGGGACCGGCCTCGGGTGGTGTCGCGGTGCGCGGGTCGCGCGCTCCCCCAAAAGAGCGGTTTACATCCAATCGGATCCTTCCGGACGGATTTCTTGGAATCGTCGGCTTCGCGCATCCGTCGCGATGCACCAAGGGGGCGAAAGTGGCAAACGGCACGATTCTCTTCTTCCTGCCGGAGGATCCCGGCGGCGACAGCTCCGGCGCCGAGCAACTCCGCCGGATTCGCGCGGAAGTCGAGAAGCACGGATTCGAGGTGCGCTGGGCGCGCGACGCCGCCGACGCCCGGGCGGTGCTGCGTACCGAGGCGGGACTGGCCGCCGCGATGGTGGCCTGGGACCTGCCCGCGCCGGCACGGCCCGCGGCGGAGCCGGACGACCAGGACGCTGCCGCGATGCTGCGCCAACTGGGGCAGCGCTTCAAGGACCTTCCGGTCTTCCTCGTCATGGCCGACGAGGACCTCGAACGTCTGCCGCTGTGGGTCGCGGAAACGGTGGTCGGCTACGTCTGGCCGTTGGAGGACACTCCGTCGTTCATCGCGGGGCGACTCGTCCGCGCGGCGCGCACCTATCTCGAAGCCGTACTCCCACCGTTCTTCAAGGCGCTGCGGCACTTCGGCGACACCCACGAATACTCCTGGCACACCCCGGCACATTCCGGCGGCGTCGCCTTCCTGAAATCCCCCGTCGGACGAGCCTTCTTCGACTACTTCGGGGAGCGGCTGTTCCGCAGCGACCTGTCGATCTCGGTCGAGGAACTCGGGTCGCTGTACGAGCACACCGGGCCGATCGGCGACGCGGAGCGCAACGCCGCCCGCGTCTTCGGAGCCGACCGCACCTACTTCGTCCTGCACGGGGACTCCACCGCGAACCGGATGGTCGGGCACTACTGCGTCACCCACGACGAGATCGCGCTGGTGGACCGCAACTGCCACAAATCGGTATTGCACGGCCTGGTCGTCTCCGGCGCCCGCCCGGTCTACCTGGTCCCCACCCGCAACGGATACGGCCTGGCCGGCCCGCTGCCCCCGGCCGAGATCCGAGCCGCGGCCGTGGCGGCCCGCATCGCCGACAACCCGCTGTCGCGTGCCGCCGCCTCGCCCGGGGCCGAATACGCGGTGCTGACCAACTCCACCTATGACGGCCTGTGTTACGACGCCGTCGCGGTCGCCCGAGCCTTCGCGCCCAGTACCCCGCGGGTCCACTTCGACGAGGCGTGGTTCGCATACGCGCGCTTCCACCCGCTGTACGCCGGGCGCTACGGGATGTCGGTGGGACCGGACACCTTCCCCGGCCCCGACCGGCCCACGGTGTTCTCGACCCAGTCCACGCACAAGCTGCTCGCCGCGCTCTCGCAGAGCGCGATGGTGCATCTCAGGCCGGCCCCGCGGGCTCCGGTGGAGCACGAACGATTCAACGAGACGTTCATGATGCACGGCACCACCTCGCCGCTCTATCCCGTCATCGCCTCGCTGGACGTGGCGACGGGAATGATGGACGGCGGCCAGGGGCACTGGCTGGTCGACGAAGCCGTGACGGAGGCGATTCGCTTCCGTCAGTCGATGGTGCGTCTCGCCGAGCGCATCGCCGCCGAAGGCGACCGCCCACCATGGTTCTTCGGGGTCTGGCAACCCGACGCCGTGACCGACCCGGCCACCGGCGAACGATGGGGCTTCGCCCAAGCCCCGGCGGACCTGCTCCGGAGCGAGCCGTCGTGTTGGCAGCTGGAGCCCGAGGCCGACTGGCACGGATTCCGCGACCTGAGCGAGGGATACTGCCTGCTCGACCCGATCAAGGTGACGCTCACCTGCCCCGGGATCGACGCCGGCGGAACGATGGCCGACTGGGGCATTCCCGCGAGGGTGCTCACCTCCTATCTGTCCACCAGGAACATCGTGGTGGAAAAGACGGACTCGTACACGACGCTCGTCCTGTTCTCCATGGGGATCACCAAAGGAAAGTGGGGAACGCTGCTGGACGCCTTGACGGATTTCAAGGCGCTGCACGACCGGGACACGCCCCTTGCCCAGGTCCTGCCCGACGTCGTCGCGCGATTCCCCCGCCGCTACGCGGACCGGAGCCTGCGGGAGTTGTGCCGGGAGATGCACGACCACCTGCGTCGGGCGGGTCTGGTCGAGCTGTTGGACACCGCGTTCCAGGACCTGCCGGTGCCGGTCGTCCCACCCCAGCGCTGCTACCGACAATTGGTTCGGGGCGGCACCGAGCGGGTTCGCCTGGCCGAGGCGGCGGGGCGGGTGGCCGCGGCCATGGTCACCGTGACGCCGCCGGGAATTCCGGTCCTGATGCCCGGCGAGAGCATCGGCGCCAAGGACGGCCCGCTGCTGCGCTATCTCGGCGCGCTGGAGTCGTTCGATCGGGACTTCCCCGGCTTCCGCAGCGAGACCCACGGCGTCGGCATCGACCCGGACAGCGGCGACTACCTCATCGAATGCGTACGCCGGGATCGCGAGAACCTCCTGCGGTCGTCCTGACGGAGGCGACGGGAACGGAGGCGGCGCGATCGGAGCCGCGGCGCGATCGGGTCGGCTTCCTCAGTCGGCGGCCGTGATCCGGTCGAGGAGCCGGCGGCGCAGGAGTTGGCCCGTTGCCGGGGTGCGGGGGAGTTCGCGGACGTGTACGACGCGCCGCGGGTGTTTGTGGGGGGCGAGGCGGCCGGTGCAGAAGGCCCGCAGGGCGGCGAGGTCGGGCGGGTCGGCGGGGTCGGTCGGTACGACGACCGCGCAGATCAGTTCGCCCCAGGTCGGGTCCGGGAGTCCGACGACGGCCGCCTCGCGCACTCCGTCGGCCCGCGCGAGCACCTCCTCGACCTCGCCGGGCGCGACGCCCTCGCCGCCGGTGCGGATCAGCTCGCCCACGCGGCCGGTGATGCTCAGGTAGCCGTCGGCGTCGACCCGCGCCAGGTCGCCGGTGCGATATCGGCCCTCGCGCAGCACCGCGAGCGTCGCGGCCTCGTCGTCGAAGTAGCCGTCGAACAGCAGCGGGCCGCGCACGCACAGCTCGCCGTCGGCGTCGAGTTCGACGTCCTGGTACGGGCTCGGCAGGCCGCAACTGCCGGGCTTGCGGAGCACGTCGGCGCCGTCGAGCGAGGCCACGTTGCCGGCCTCGGTCGAGCCGTAGAAGACCCGCGGGACGGCGTTCGGCGCGGCCTTCGCGATCGCCGCGAGCAGTTCGGGCGGGGTGGTGGAGGTGCCGGTGTCGGCGAACCGCAGCGTGTCCAGCGTGCCCATGCGGGGTTCGGCCTCCGCCGCGAGCGCCTCCAGGACCCGCCGCCACACCGCCGGCACACAATTCAGCCGGGTCGCGCCGTGCCGCCGCACCGCGGCCACGATCGCGGCGCCGTCGGCCCGGGCGACCAGCACGAGCGTGTCGCGGGCCTGCCACTGCTGGAGTGCGATCGTCCACGCCCCCATGTGGAACAGCGGGTACGCGCACACCATCGCGCCGCGCGGCTCCAGCTGCGAACCGGGGTGCGTGCGCAGCACGTTGGTGCGGTGCGACAGCACGACGCCCTTGGGCCGACCGGTGCTGCCGGAGGTGAAGAACAGCACGTGCGGATCGGCCTCGTCGGGACCGGTCTCGTCCGGACCCGCCACGTCCGCGGTGGCATCCCGCTCGCCGCCGGCCGCCCGCGTGAGCTCCGCGAGCCCGAGCACCGGTACACCGAGCGCGGCGCCCACCGCCACGCCCGGCACCGTGTCGTCGGCGATCAGCAGCGCGGGGCGGGCCACGCCGACCGTGGCCCGGGCCTCCTCGGCGGAAAGCCCGGGGCCGAGCGGGACGTACACCGCGCCGATCCGGGCCAGCGCGACGAACACCGGCAGCACGTCGAGCGTGGTCCGGTTCCAGCACACGATCCGATCGCCGCGCCCGACGCCGGCCGCGCGCAGCGCCCGGGCGGTGCGTACCCCCGCCGCGTGCAGTTCGCCGAAGGTCAGCACGTCCGCGCCGAGCACCGCCGCCGCACGATCGGGCACCGCTCGCGCCGCGCCCGCGAACACGCTGCCGATGACGAGGCCGTGACCCATCTCCGCGCCCTCCGTTGCCCGTGAACCGCCCTGCCGCTGCCCTGTCCGCCCCGCCTCGCGCTGCCCCGCCTCGCCGTGCCGCCCGCCGCCCGCCGCCCGCCGCCGTGAACCTAGCGGTCCTTCAGCTCCACGATGATCTCGTGGTAGCGCTGTTCGCCCACGTTGACCGCCGTCTCGACGCCGCCGCGCCGCATCGGGACGACGACGCCCGGGACCACGTCGGCGGCGAAGTACTCGCGGTACTCGCCCTCGGTGTCCGGCTCGGGCTCGACCGCGACCCGGTCGCCGGCGATCTGGATCAGGTAGTAGTCCAACTCGTGCCGGTGCGCGTCGCTGCGGGCGCCCGGGGCGAGTTCGAGCTCCCAGATCCGGACCTTGTCGTCCTCGAACAGGACCCGGGTGCCGATGCCGCCGAGGGTGCGTTCGGGTGTGTTCTCGTTGCTCATGTCGTCCGTCCTCTGGTCGTGGGCAGTCGGCGGCGGATCAGCAGCCCGCAGCCGGGTCGATCCGATTGTGGAGTTCCTCGCCCGCGAGGTAGCGGGCCAGGTTGTCGCGGAAGAGCCGGAACACGTCGGTGAAGTGTTCGAGGGCAGCGCTGGAGCAGTGCGCGGACAGATAAAGGTTCGGCGCGTCCCACAGCGGATCCTCGGCCGGCAGTGGCTCCACCGAGACGACGTCGAGCGCCGCGCCGCCGAGCCGGCCGGTGCGCAGGGCCGCGATCAGGTCGGGCTCGACCACGAACGAACCGCGGCCGACGTTGCAGTAGAACGCGCCCTCGCGCATCGCGGCGAACGCGGCGGCGTTCATCGTGCCGACCGTGTCCGCCGTCTCCGGGGCCGCCGACACCACCGCGTCGCAGGTCACGAGCATCTCGTGCAGATCGTCGGGGTGGTACAGCCGGTCCACGTGCTCGGTGGGCAGGTCCACCCGGCGACGCGTGGCGTGCACGGTCATCCCGAACGCCTGTGCCCGCCGGGCGATCTGCGAACCGATCCCGCCGACGCCGATCAACCCGAGCGTCCGGCCCTGGACGAGCCCGCCGAACGCGGGCTTCCACAGCCGTTCGCGCTGCGCGGCGTCGAGGTCGCGATGCCGCTTGAAGAACGCGAGCAGCCGGGCGAACACGAACTCCGCGATCGGCGCGCCGTTGACACCCGCGGCGCTGGTCAGCCGGACCCGCTCGGTGGGCAGGCCGGCCGAGAGCAGCTGCCCGTTGCCGGCCGCACAGCTCTGCACCCACCGCAGGTTCGGGGCCAGCGCGCTCACGTCGAAGGGCAGGTCGGCCACGAGCGCGACCTCCACCCGGGCCAGTGCCGCGCGCTGTTCGTCGGTCAACTCCGGTGCCTGTCCCCGCAGTTCCGGATCGGTTTCGGCGCCGGGTCGACCGCGCGCGGTGCGCAGGGCGGCCGACTCGACGTAGCGGCAGTCGACGATCTCGATCCGCGGGTCGAGCGCGCGGACGGCGGCCAGGTCGGCCGCCAGGACGTGCGCCGGGCGGATGTCCCAGCCGGGTGGATAGAGGATGCCCACGACGATGGGGGCCTGATCCGGTGAGCCGGTCACGCGCGATTTCCTTCCGGGCCCGCGCCGCGGGCCACGTCCTTGAGTACGCCGAGTGTGTGCGTCGCCGCGTGCGTGCTCGCGAGATAGTCGGGCGCGGCGGCGGTGTCCACGAACCAGCCGGTCGGGCACATCGTCAGGATCTCGACGAACGAGAAGCCGTCGCCGCGCAGTTGGGTCCGGAACGCGTTCTTGATCATGCGGTTGGTACGGGTGATGTTGACGATGTCGTTGACCGCGCCGCGGGCTACGTACGCCGCGCCGTCGAGTTCGGCGATCAGGTTCGCGAGCCGGATCGGATACCCGTGTTCGGCCGCGTCGCGTCCGCCGAGCGTGTTCTTGGTGCGCTGACCGAGCACGGTCGCCGCCGTCATGTGCCCGCCGGTCTCGCCGAACACGCCGTTGTTGAGCATGAAGCAGGTGACGTTCTCGCCGCGTGCCGCCGTGTGCAGGACCTCCTGGAGGCCCTCGTTGACCATGTCGCCGTCGCCCTGCACGGTGAACACCAGCGTGTCCGGGCGACACCGCTTGGCGCCGGTGGCCAGTGAGGGCGCCCGACCGTGCAGGGCCTGCAGCACCTCGATGTCGAGGTTGTTGGAGTAGGCCGTGTAGCAGCCGATCCCGAACACCGCGATCGCCTTCGCGACCCGGTCCAGCTCCTGGACCTGCTCGACCATCGAGCGCATCGCGATTGGCTCGCCGCACCCCGGGCACAGGTGGTGCGCGCCGACGTCGATCAGGTCGGGGGTGAAGTCGTGCACGAGTCTGGCGCCGCACGTGGGGGCGGTGGCCGTGTTCAGGATGGGAAGTTCGCGCCGCCCCGCGGGGGCGATGCCGGTCATCGGGCTTCCTCCGCCCGGTCCGAGGCCGCGTCGAGCGCCGCTTCGATCCGCCGCCGCATCGCGCCCACCTCCAGGTCCGGCGCGATCCCGAAGCCCGACGAATCCAGGCTCAGCCGCCCGATGAAGCGCACCGGCGCCGCGCCGAGCACGGCCAGGCGTACGTCGTCCACCATCTGTCCTCCGCTGTTCTCGTACACGGCGACCACGCGCGCGCCGGCCGCGGCCGCGCGGACGATGTCGCTCGGGAACGGTACGAGTGTGATCGGGCGGACGTAGCCCACTCGCCGGCCGAGCGCCCGCAGGTCGCGGACGGCTTGCCGGACGTACAGTGCGGGCGTGCCGTACGCGATCACCACCACCTCGGCGTCGTCGAGGAATCCGGTCTCCGCGCGCGGCTCGGTCTCGGCCACCATGCGCTCCATCGCGCCGCCGTGCCGGGTGTAGAACTCGGCCAGGTCGTAGCCGGCGTCGGCGCGGTCGCCCGCGTGTCGCTGCTTGCTGTCGGACAGCGGCGAGATCAGTTTGGCGGCGCCGGTACCGCCCGAGGAGCCGTCGAGGGCCCAGTCCCGGGCGGGCAGCGGGCCGAAGTCGAGCGGCCGTACGTCGACCGACACGTGCGTGTGGGCGAGGTAGTAGTCGCCCATCACCACGACCGGGCTGCGCCAGTACTCGGCCAGGTGGAACGCCCACTGGGTCAGCTCGACCGCCTCGCGCACATCGCACGGCGCGAGCACGAGGTGCCGGTAGTCGCCGTGCCCGCCGCCACGGGTCGCCTGGTAGTAGTCGCCCTGCGCCCGCGCCATGTTCAGCACCACGAGCGGAAGTCGCGCGTACACGATCTCGGCCAGCGACTCCTGCATGAGCGAGAGCCCCTGCCCGGTCGACCCGGTGGCGGCCGGCGTGCCGGTCGCCGCGGCGCCCCACGCCATGCCGACGGCCTCCAACTCGCTCTCGGCGTTGACGCATACGCCGCCGGCCTCGGGGAGCCGGGCCGCCATGTGTTCGAGGACCTCGGTGAACGGCGTCATCGGGTAGCCGGCGAAGAATCGGCATCCGGCCGCGATCATCGCCTCGGCGATCGCGGCGGATCCGGGCAGTACGGGGGCGCGGGTTCCGGTCGCGCTCATGCGGTGGTCCCTCCGGTTCCGGTCTCGTCGCGTGGTTCGGCGTAGCGGTAGACCTGGAAGACGAAGTCCGGGCAGATCGCCGAACACGCCTTGCACGCGATGCAGCCCGGGAGCAGCTGCGGATAGCGGTAGCCGCGGTCGTTGACCTCGTCGACGGTCATGCGCAGCACGTCGACGGGGCACGCGTCGATGCACAGGTCGCAGCCCTTGCACGCGTCGACGTCGATGACGAGGGTGCCCTTGCTCAGGACCGGCTCGGTCGGGGAGGGCGTCCCGTGGGGTGGGCGGGGGGACGGGCGGGGGGTCGGGCGCGGGTTTGGGCGCGGGTTCGTGTGCGGGGTCATGTGCGCACCGGCCAGGCCGACAGTGCCGGGCCCGCGTGCGCGTGTCCGGTGCGGAGCGCGGTGCGGATGCCCTCGGCGTGTTGCCTGCGGTAGGGCGGCAGCACGTCGGGGGCCACCTCCAGGAGGGCGTCCAGGGTGACGATCGCGGTGGCCGCCGCGTACGCGCCGAGCGCGATCATCGTCACGGCGGCCGGGTTGCCGGCGCTCGCGGCCAACTCCGAGGCGGGGACGGGTACGAGACGGCCGACGGTGGGGCCGGCGGCCGGATCGCACAGGCTGGTGTTGATGACGAGTAGGCCGTCGTCGTACAGGCGCGAGTACACCCCGGCCGCGTGCGCCGGGTGCAGCACGAGCGCCGACCACGCCGCGCCGATCGTGGGCGGGCTCTCCACGGGCGCGTCGCCCAGGACGAGGGTGGTGTCCGAGTTGCCGCCGCGCATCATGCCGCCGTACGACCCGAAGTACATCGCGTGCCGCCCTTCGGCCACCGCGGCGGCGGCCAGCAGCGCGGTCGCCAGCTGGATGCCCTGACCGCCGATGCCGGTCAGCAGAACCTCACGCTGCATGTCGCACCCCTTCGCAGAACACCGACTACATGTGCCAGAACACTGTTCTGGATAGTAGGATGCGGCGTTCCGACAAACAAGAGTGTCAAGGATCGAAGTGGAGGGATCGCCGATGGACGGGATCGAACCGGCGGCCACCGCGGCCACCGCGGGCGCCGCGAACTCCGAGGGCCTGGTGGGCGACGCGGTCCGCCGACCGCTCGAAGCGCGGTGGGCGGTCTACGAGCAGGAGGTTCGGCGACTCGTCGACGCGACCTACCGGGTCGTCGAGCGGACCGGCAGCCTCGATCCCACCATGCGCGACATCCTGCGTGAGTCCGGCCTGTCGAACCAGGCGTTCTACCGGCACTTCCGTTCCAAGGACGAGCTGCTCGTCGCGCTGCTCGACGACGGCCGGCGACGGATGGCCGAGTACCTCGAACACCGGATGTCCGCCGCGACCGACGTCCCGGGCAAGGTCGCCGCGTGGATCGAGGGCGTGCTCGCACAGGCCGGCGATCCGGTCGCGGCGGCCCGGACCCGCCCCTTCGTCGCGCACCAGGACCGGCTGGCCGAACTGTTCCCCACCGAGCAGCGCAACTCGGTCGAGGCCATGGTCCGACCGCTCCGCGAGGCCCTGGCCACGACGGACGCCGACGCCCTCGCGGTGTACCGGCTCACCCTCGCGACGCTGCACGACCACCTGCGCGCGGGCACCGCCGTGGACGCCGAGGACACCGCCCACACCGTGCGGTTCGCGCTCGCGGGACTGGGGTTGGCGCGCGACTGACGCGGCGGGTGGCAACGGCGGGTGGCACGGCGCCGCGAGCGGGTGGACGACCGAGGACCAACTACCGACAAACGCCGACGGGCCGGGGCCCGCGCCCCTAACCTCTTCCCTGCTTGTGGCGGCGATGCTCGGTCGGCGGGGGAACGTTGTGGTGGATCCGGTCTTGGTGGCGGTACGGGTGCTCGCGCCCGCGGTGACCGGCGGGGGCCGGCAGTTGTACCGGCGGCTGCGGATCGCGCGGGGAGCGTGGGACGCCAAGGCCTGGGACAGGGCGGTACGCAATCTTGCCGCCGACTGCGAGGCGCTGCGGCGCAGCGAGTTCGGGTGGATCGACGATCGCCGCTGGATGCGGGCGACCGAGGCCGCCGCCGAGGCGCTGACCGCCACGGGCTGCCTGGACGCGCGGGTGACGTTGCGTCAGGCGATGGATCCGGGGCGGCTCGCCGCGCACGTGTTGGCGCTGGACGAGCGACGCCCCGATCGGGCCGACGTGCGTGATGTGCCGGGCGCGTACGAGCGGATCGTGGAACTGGCGTGTGCCGAACTGGTGGCCTGCGTGCGGCGCAGCCCGGAGTTCCCCTCGGCGGTCGCCGTCGAGCAGCTGGGCCGGCTGGAGCGGATCGAGCAGTTCGTGACCCCGCCCTCGGACGCGGATCTGCTCGACTTCGAGCAGCGCTACTGCGCCGGCGTCGCGCGGACCCTGGATCGGATGGAGTTGTTCGGGGTCACGCTCAAGGACCCCGACTTCCGGTATCCGATGAGCACCGCGTACGTGAGCCTCGCCGCCGACGAACCCGGTTCGACGGGAACGCTCGGAACCCGGATCGAGGACGTGCTCGCCGGGCGGCGGCGTGTGCTCGTCCGCGGCGAGGCCGGGTCGGGCAAGACCACGCTGCTGCATCGTTTGGCGGTTTGGGCCGCGCGGGACGGTTTCCCCACCCGGCTGTCGGACCGCGAGGGTGTCGTTCCGTTCTTTTTGCCGCTGCGGCACTTCTCGTTCGCGGCCGCGGATCCGGGCGCGCTGCCGGCGCCCGAGAACTTCCTGGACCACACGGGTTCCATGCTGCGGGCAGAGCTGCCGCCGGGATGGGTGCGCGACCTCCTGCGCACGGGCCGGGCCATGGTGCTCATCGACGGCGTGGACGAGATCCCGGACGCCCAGCGCACTCGGCTGACCGACTGGATCACGGAGTTGTGCGCGCAGTATCCAAGGGCCTGGATCGTGGCGACCTCACGGCCTACTGCGATCTCCAGCCAATGGCTCGCGACGGAGGGGTTCGTGTCCGTGCGGCTGCTACCGATGGAGATCGTTGACCAACGCGCTTTCGTCGAGCACTGGTACGGCGCGGTCCGCGCGGATCCCAGGGAGGGCCAACCCTCGCACGACGCGTACAAGGCGGACCTGTTGGGCAAGCTCCTGACCTACCGCCACCTGCGCCGCCTGGCAGCGAACCCATTGTTGTGCGCGCTGATCTGTACGCTGCATCGCGAACGCCGGATGGAGGTCCCCGCCGACCGGATCAAGCTGTACCAGGCTGCGCTGGAGATGTTACTGGCCCGCCGCGACCAGGATCGTGGCGTGTTCACGCCGGTGGCTGCCGCGCTCGGCGATCGGGCGCAAGAGGCGATCACGCAACAGTTCGCTTGCTGGATGGTGCGCAACGGCCATTCGGAGGTCCCGCGCCGGACGGCGGAGGAGCAGATCGGCCGCTACCTTGCCCGGACCTCCAGACCTGTTCTCGCGCCCGCAGAGGCCTTGGACTACCTCCTGGTCCGTTCCGGCGTGTTACGCGAACCGAGCCCGGGGTACGTGGATTTCGTGCACCGCACGTTCCAGGAATTCTTCGCCGCCCGACAGCTCCTGGAGGACGGCGACCTGGGTCTGTTGGTCGAGAACGCCGATGCGGACGACCGGTGGCGCGAGGTTTTCACGATGGCTGTCGGCCTGGCACGCGAGCGCGAGCGCGACCGACTGATCGACGAGTTGCTCTGTCGAGCATGGAGTAATCCCCGTAAACGGGACAATCTGTTGTTGCTCGCCGCCGACGCAGTGGACAACTCGCCGACCTTGGATCCTAAGTTACGGGCCTCGGTGATGTGGGGTTCGGCCTCGCTGTTGCCTCCGGCCACGGTCGAACAGGCCCGGCAGTTGGCTACGTTGGGCGAGGTGGTGCTCGATGCGCTGTCAGTGCCCAAGCTGCCGATCCACGCGCCCACCATCGAGCTGGCGGCGGCGGTCGGCGGTGACATGGCGCTCGAACATCTGGCCGGGTTCGCCGAGTTGACCAAGGACGCCTTCATATGGGACGCCGACGACCTGATACGGCTCCTGCTCGGGGCCGCCCGTAGCTTCCCCTTTCCCGCCTACGGCGAGCGGGTCCTGTCCCGGTGCCACGTACCGGAGGGGATGAGCGTCGGGATCTCGTCGATGTTCGATATCGAGCAGTACAGCTACCTGAATCCCGTGCCGTCCGAGGTGGTGTTGCATACCGCGGACTGGGCGACCGGACCGCCGGCGGACTTCGTGTCGTCGCTGCGGCGGCTGGTGGTCGAGCATGTCGTGCAGCGGGAACCGGCGTTCGACTTCGACCTCTCCCACGCTTGCCCGCGCCTGGAGGAACTGGAGATCCGCCTCGCGGTCCCGTCCGGCGCCTGGGCCGAGCGGCTGGCGCGGGTCGCCGGCGCGCGAGACGTCGCCGGGCTGCGCGGGATGCTCGCCGAGACCGGACTGACGCTGCCCTGGGGGCGGGGTCGAACCCTGCGGGTCAGCCTGACGCCGACCGAACACAACCGGCGCACTCGGCTGTACCTCTTCGACTGGCCGGTGGACGCGGACGAGTGACCGGGGGCCGGGCGGCCCGAACGCCCCGGCCCGAACGCCCGGCGCGGGGGTTCGGCTACGCGATCGAGGCCCCCTACCCGAAGGCGTTCAGGCCGGTGAGTTCGGCCGACAGGTCCCACAGGCGCGATGCCGCGTCGGGATCGCCGGCCCAGGGCTTGACGCCGCCGACGAGCATGTCGTCGCCGGTCGCGGGTTCGGCGATGTCGCAGTCCTGGCAGTACGCCCCGCCGTGCGCGTCCAACAGCGGCGAGGTCGCCGCCCACACGGCCGTCGCGGCGCCCTGCGCCGGGGTCTTGAATCCGGCGGCCGGCTCACCCTCCGGCGTGATCCAGCCCTGCGCGATCTGCTCGGCGCGGGGGATGTGCCGTTGCAACGGGGTGAGGATGCTGCCCGGGTGCACGGCGAAGGCGTGCAGCCCACTGCCCGCGCCGAGGGTGTCGAGGTGCGTGGCGAAGAGGGCGTTCGCGGTCTTGGACTGCGCGTAGGCGAGCCAACGGTCGTAGCCGGTGCGGAACTGGAGGTCGTCCCATCGGATGTCGGACAGGAAGTGCCCGGACGAGGCCACCGACACCACCCGCGACCGACCGGGCCTCAACGCCGGGCGCAGGCGGTTGACGAGCGCGAAGTGGCCGAGGTGGTTGGTCGCGAAGTGCGCCTCCCAGCCCGGGCCGACGCGGGTCTCCGGGCAGGCCATGATCCCCGCGCCGTTGATGATCAGGTCGAGGGCGCGGCCGGTGTCCAGGAAGCGCTCGGCGAAGGTTCGAACGCCGGCCAGGTCCGCCAGATCGAGTTCGTGCACCTCCGCCCCGGGCAGACCGCGCAGGGCCGCCTCGGCGGTGCCGGGCCTGCGGGCGGGGACGACGACGCGCGCTCCCGCCCGGGTGAGGGCGCGCGTGATCTCCAGCCCGAGCCCGGAGTAGCCGCCGGTGACCAGGGCGGTCGTGGCGGATACGTCCACCCCCGCGAGAACGTCGTCGGCGGTGCTTCGCGCACCGAATCCGGTACCGATCCTGTGTTGCTTCGTCGTCATGTCCTCGACGTTAGAAGCTAGAGTGCGGTCTAGGTCAAGGTAGTGTCGACGCCATGACAAAGGGCGCGGGTGGTCTGTCCATCGGGGACGTCGCCGAGGCGACCGGGCTCAGCGTGCACGCGCTGCGGTTCTTCGAGCGCGAGGGCGTCTTCCTGCGTCCGATCCCCCGCTCCGCCGGCGGACAGCGGGTGTACGAACCCACGGACGTGGACTGGCTTTTGTTGTGCAACCGACTCCGCGACTCGGGCATGCCGATCGCCACGCTGAAGACCTTCGCCGAGCTGGTCCGGTCGGGCCCGGGCAACGAACCGGAGCGCCTGGCACTCCTCCAGGAACACGAACGCCTCGTGCAGGCGCGGATCGCCGACCTGAACGCGAGCCTGGCGGTCATCCACGCCAAGGTCGTCGCCTACGCGAACCACGTCGCCGCCGGCACCGCCACGGGCGTCTGGTCACCGACACCGTCCCGCTGATCTCGACGCGTTCACAACCCGGGCCGAATGCCGGGCATGTGGGTATATAAGGGCCGGCATGCTGGGCGTCGACATCTCCCGTCGCCACGAGGAAGACCCCGGAGGCCAGCCGTGAACGCGGCCACAAGCCCATACGTCGCCACCGCCCTCGACCTGCCCGCGGGCAGCCCCGGAGGCAGCGTCGAACTCTTCCTCGACCTCTACACCGGCCCCCGCCCCCGCATCCCCGCCCAGGCGTTCATACTCGCCCCGGACGGTCCGGTGCCGCACACCCCGAAAGGGCTGGAGTTGTTGCGCGTCGGGGGCAAGTGCTCGTCAGGGACCCGTTTCGGCCACTACGTCACCGCCCTGCAACGTGCCCTCGCGGTCGCGATCGACACCTCCCGCATCGACGTCCTGCATCTGCAACACCTCACCTTCGGCGCGACCCCCGCCCTGATCCGCGCCCTGCCCCGGCACCCGCGCATCGCCCTGGTCCACGGCACCGACCTGCTGCTGGCCCAGGGACAGCGCACCCAGATGCGCGTCCTGCGCGAAACCGTCCGCGCCGCGCACGCCATCGTCGTGCCCAGCGGAGCGATGGCCGACCACGTGCGCGAACTCGCCCCCACCGTGGACCGCGGCAAGATCGTCCACATCCCCTGGGGCATCCCCGACCGGCTCATCGCGGATCCGCCACCCAGGCCGACCCGGGTTCCCACCGACCGGCTCCGCCTGCTCTACGCCGGCCGCCTCGGTGTCGAGAAGGGCGTCGAACCCCTCGTCCGCGCACTCGCCATCGCCGAGGGCGTGCAATTGAGCGTGGCCGCCCCACGGATCCCGTACGAGCGACTGGCCCGGACGCTCGACCGCGTCGACGTCCGCTACCTCGGCTGGCTCCCGCGCCCCCAACTGTGGCAGGCGTTCGCCGACCACGACGCACTCGTCGTCCCCTCGACGACGCTCGAGGCGATGGGGCTCGTCGCCCTGGAAGCCCAGGCGTGCGGCCTGCCCGTCCTGTACCAACCGGTCCCCGGCCTCACCGAAACCCTCGGGGACACCGCCCTGGCCACCGACTTCACCGACGCCGCCCGCCTCGCCCGCGAACTCACCCGCCTCCGCACCGACACCGATCTGCTGCCCACACTCGGAGCGGCCGGCCCACGCAACGCCGCCCGGTACCCCTTGAGCGCCACCGGTATCGCCCTCACCACCCTCGCCCACCGCCTCGGCTGACCCACCGTCGGCCAGGGCCATGAGCCGACACGACTTCCCGGACGCGTCGGCCGAAGTCACCAGGCGCACCGCCTTCGTCTCCGGGTGGAGCCACGAGCCGGACTCGCCGCGATGCGCCTGAAGCAGCCGGAGCCTGAAGCGGCCGGAGCCTGGAGCGGCTCCGGCTCGTCGTTCAGTGAGCGGCTTGATACTTCGCCACGAGGTCACCGGGAACCCGGCCTCGGGCATTGACCTCGAGCCCCTGGGCCTTGGCCCACTCCCGGACCTTCACCGGGTCCGGCCCCTGGCCGGCCGACGCGCGAACCGCCTTGCCGCGGCGGGAAGCGGTGCCGGTCTTGCGAGCGGCGCCGAAGTAGGGCGCGAGCTCGTCCAGGAGTTGCTGGTAGCTGTCCTCACTGAGGTCGATCTCGTAGGGGACGCCATCCAATGCAAAGGTGTGGGTCGTGATGTCTTCACCCTCGTTGCCGGTGATGTCATCCGTGAAGAGCGTGACGACGCGCTGAGCCATTGCTGAGAATCCTCTTCTTGGGAAGAGGAAATCCTAACGGGGTTTGCCGAACTCTTCGATCAGCACGGGATACTGCTCCCCACCGTGTCCGGCGGCGATCGAGCGGTCGGCCATCGCCTTGATCAACTTGGGCAGTTCGGCGTTGACACCCACCGCCTCGCTCTCCTCGATCAGGTGTGCCATCGCCCGCGCGTCGGTCTCCAGGGCCGACACCTCGGCCGGGAAGGAGCCGCTGTCGATCTGCTCGGCATACCCGGGCAGCCATTCGGCCACACCGGCAGCGATCTGCTGCGCGAACGGCGCATACGTCGCGGCGTCGACGCCGGCCGTCCTGAGCAGGGCGGTGCCCTGGAGCCAGGCGTTCAGGACGCTCCACATCATGGCCAGGCCGGCCATGTCGTACAGGGAGGCCAGCCCATGGTCCGCACCAAGGTGGGTGACGGTACCGAGCGCGTCGAGTGTCGACTTGTGCGCCTCGAAGTCCGACTGGGGCCCGCTGTGCAGAATCACCGCCTCGGCGGTCCCGATCCCCGACGGGATGGCCATGATGGCGCCGTCCAGGTAACGGGCGCCGCGCTGCTCGGCCCATAGGGCGGCTTCCCGGGCCTGGGCCGAGTCGCCGGAGGTGAGGTTGATCAACATCTTGCCGTCCAACTCGCCCTCGCTCGCGCCGAGCAGGTCGCGCATGGCCTGGTAGTCGGTGACGCAGATGATCGTCAGGGAACCCGCCTTGAGTGCGTCGCCGACCGTTGGCGCCGCCAGTGCACCCTCGGCCACCAACTGGTCGGCCTTGGAGGCCGTACGGTTCCACACGGTTGTGGGATGCCCGGCCTTGAGGAACGCGCCGGCGAGTGCCTGGCCCATCAGTCCGAGTCCGATGACTGTCACTGGTGTTTCGGTCTTGTTGTTCATGACAGCATCGTCAACGTTGATACCGGTGTGAAGGTCAAGTGAGGTTTCGATGCGGATCGGGGAACTGAGTCGCCGGGCGGGCGTCAACGCCCATCAGTTGCGCTATTACGAGGCCCAGGGCCTGCTGGAGGCAGACCGCGGCGCGAACGGTTACCGCGAGTACGACGAGAACGCCGTGCTGCGGGTGAAGCAGATCCGGCACCTGCTCGGTGCCGGTCTGTCCTCCGAGGACATCGCGTACCTGCTGCCCTGTGCGGTCGGCGAGGCCCCGGAGCTGCCCGGGTGTCCCGAGTTGCTGGCCGCGATGCGGTCACGGCTGCGGCGACTGAACGATCAGATGACCAGGATCGCTCAATCCCGCGACGCTCTTGCCGACTACATCGATGCGGCCGAGCGAACGGGCGGCGAGAGCTATCCACCCTTCGACGACGCCGACCTGGAGCCCGTCCCCGCCTGAGCAGCCGGGGCCCGGCCACGACCCGAGCAGACCCGACGGGACGGCGGCAACGCCGTCCCGGGCAGCGGCACGCGTGCTCGCCGGCGCAATGGGCCGCCCGTGGCCGAGCGCCCATGACCCGCAACGCAACCGCGACGTCGGCCCTGGCAGAGGCTTTATGAGCCGGCTGCTTCGTAGTCGGGGAGGGTGGCCGGGGTGGGCCGGGTTGTCGGGCGCATGGTGAGGATCAGTGCGGCCAGCCCGGCGAAGATGATCGTGGCGATGATGCCGGTGACGTGCAGGCAGGTGGTGAACGACTCCCGCGCGTTGTGCAGGAGTTCGGCGCCCTGGTCGGCGGGGAGGTCCCGGCTGGTGGCGACCGCGCCGGCGAGCGAGTCGGAGGTGCCGTGCATCCGGTCGCGGTAGACCACCGCGGCCACCACACCGATCAGCGCGAAGCCGAGCGAACCGCCGAAGTAGTTGCCGGTTTCCGAGATCGACGCCGCCGAGCCGGCGCGCTCCGGCGGTACGGACCCGACGACCAGCCCGGTGCCCAGCGCGAACAGCGGGCCGGTGCCCAGGGCCAGTACGGTGATGCCGATCATCACCAGCGGCAGGGCGTGCGTACTGCCGACGCCGACCAGCACAAGGCTGCCCAGCGCCGACACCACCAGCCCGCCGGCGATCGCGGTCGTCTGCTTCATCCGCCGGGCCAGTGCCGGCGCGGCCATGGTGCCGACCGCCACGCCCAGGCCCATGGGTGCGAACAGCATCGCCGACGTGGCCGGCGAGTAGCCCAGCACGCTCTGCAGGTATTGGGTGACCAGCAGGCCCGTACCGGCCATGGCGATGCCGGCGAAGACCAGCGCGACGAGTACGGCCGTGAGCGGGCGGTTGCGCAACAGCCGCAGGTCCAGCAGCGGCGTCTCCTGCCGCAACTGCCTGCGTACGAACAGCACTCCGACGGCCGCACCGACGACGAGGGCCACCGCGGGCACGATCGGCGCTTCCTCGACGGTCAGCTGCTTGACGCCGTAGACCATCAACAGCACCGAGACGAGCGACAGGCCGACGCCGGCCGGGTCCGGCCGGCCGGCCCGATCGCTGCGGAACTCCGGCAGCAGGACCGGCCCGGCGAGCAGCAGCAACGCCATCGCCGGCACCGCGACCAGGAACACCGACCCCCACCAGAAGTGCTGGAGCAGGAACCCGGCGAGCACGGGGCCGAGCGCGCCGCCGGTGAACTGGCAGGTCGCCCAGATCGCGACGGCCTGCCCGCGCTGCCGTTCGTCGTCGAACATGTTGATGATCAAGGCAAGCGTGGACGGCGCCAGGGTCGCGCCGGCCGCGCCCAGCAGCGCACGCGCGACGATCAGCGTCAGTGGGTCGACCGCGAACGCGGCCACCACCGACAGCACCGCGAACGCCGCTCCGCCGATCATCAGCAGCCGTCGGCGGCCGATGCGGTCGCCGAGCGCACCCATGGTGATGACCAGCCCGGCCACCATGAGTCCGTAGCTGTCACTGATCCACAACTGCTCGACGTTGCTTGCCCCCAGATCGGCGCTCAGCCGCGGCAGCGCGAGGAGCAATGCCGTCATGTCCATCGCGACCAGCAGGGTCGGCACCATCAGGACGGCCAGTCCCAGCCACGCCCGGTTGACTCGCATATCCGAACTCTCCGTTCTCTCGACGTTTCGCCGGTTGGTCGGAGCGGCCGAGAGCTCCTTGACATCGGCACGGGCGGAAGAGTTCTCCCGCCTGCCGCGGGCCGCGGTGGGTCGTCACCCGAAACGACGACCTCGCGGTCCGGGCCATGCGATGGCGAAAAAACGCATGCGAATCTTCGGGCGGAGGATGTCAAGACGACGGCGGCGGCTCCGACCAACCTCTCGAAGGGCCCGGTCGGGGCTCGCCAACCACGAGGAGTACGAGATGCAGTTCCTGATCAGCATGCATGTCAACCCGGCGGTGCTGGACGCGCTGACCGACGAGGAGAAGGCGGCGATCGGCGACGGTCATGGCAGGTTCATCGCGGCGCTGAAGGAGTCCGGCGAGCTTCTGACCACGCAGGCGCTGGTCGACCCGTCACAGGCCGTTGTGGTGTCCGTACGCAACGGCCGGCCGGTGGTGACCGACGGCCCCTTCCTGGAGTCCAAGGAGTACCTGGGCGGCTTCTACCTGATCGACTGCGAGAACAAGGAGCGGGCGATCGAACTGGCGGCGCAGATCCCGGACACCGCGATCGAGGGTCTGGGGATCGAGGTGCGGCAGGTGATGTTCGCTGACGGACAATTGGAGGCGTGACAGCACCGGGCATCGAGGATCTGCCGCACATCGAGGACCTGCTGCGTGAACTCACGCCGCAGGTCCTCGGTGCGCTGGTACGCCGGCACGGCCAATTCGAAGGATGTGAGGACGCCGTACAGGAGGCCGTCCTCGCCGCCACTGTGCAGTGGCCGGCCGAGGGGGTGCCGAACAGTCCGCGCGGCTGGTTGGTGACCGTCGCGTCCCGGCGGCTCATCGACCAGGTGCGCAGTGACCACGCGCGCCGCGAGCGGGAGTCGGCGACGGCCGGCGAGGTGGTGCCCGAGCACGTGCCGGACACCGACGACACGCTCGTCCTGCTGTTCCTGTGCTGCCATCCGACGCTGACCGCGGCCTCCCAGACCGCCCTGACGCTGCGGGCGGTCGGCGGCCTGACCACTGCCGAGATCGCCCGCGCGTTCCTGGTGCCGGAGGCCACGATGGCGGTCAGGATCAGCCGGGCCAAGCAGCGCATCAAGGCCGCCGGCAGCTCGTTCGACATGCCGAGTGGCGCGGAGCGCGAGGAGCGGCTACGCGTCGTCCTGCACGTGCTCTACCTGATCTTCAACGAGGGCTACACCGCCTCCTCGGGCGGCGAGCTGCACCGCGTCGATCTCGCGCGTGAGGCGATCCGGCTGGTCAGGATGGTGCACGCGCAGCTGCCCGAGGACGCCGAGGTGACCGGGCTGCTGGCGTTGATGCTGCTGACCCACGCCCGCCGGGACGCACGTACGACAGCGGCCGGCGATCTGGTGCCCCTGGACGAGCAGGACCGTGCGGAGTGGGACCGCGGGCTGGTCGACGAGGGCATCGAACTGGTCAAGGCATCGCTGGCGGGCCCGTCGCTGGGGCCGTACCAGCTCCAGGCCGCCATCGCCGCCACACACGCCGACGCGGCCGAGGTCGAGGAGACCAACTGGCCGCAGGTGCACGCCCTTTACCTGATCCTGGAACGGATCGCACCGAACCCGATGGTGACCCTCAACCGGGCGATCGCGCTCGCCGAGACCGAGGGCGCGCAGGCCGGGCTGGCCCTGCTGGCCACATTGGACAGTGACGAGCGGATGGTCGGGCACCACCGGCTGCTGTCCGTACGGGCGCATCTGCTGGAGAAGACCGGCGACACGGCGCAGGCGTACGAGCACTACCGTCGCGCCGCGAAGGCCACCGCGAGCATGGCCGAGCAACGCTACCTCGAGTCCCGGGCCGGCCGGCTGAGGGCATAGGTTCCGCCCCGGTCCCGCCTCTGCCGGCTGGGTCCTCACCGGGACCGACATCGACGAGATTGGTGACAGGGCCTCGCTCGGATCTTGTTGCCGCCTGGTCGTGGCTGTCCCGGTGCCTCGGTCGGATCATGTGGTTGGGCTTCCGGGTGTGCGGAGGGTTCGGCGGATGGCGCTGCGGAGCCAGTGGTGGGCTCCGTCGGCTGTGTGTCGGGGGTGCCAGGCCATGCCGATGGTCAGTGATGGCATTGCCAGGGGGATGTCGAGGAGGCGCAGACCGAGGGCGATGGCGTCGTCGGTGAGGGGTGAGGGGGCGGCGCCGGGGAGTGCGGCAGGTACGAGGCAGACGATGTCGCTGCGGGTGGCGAGGGTCATTGCGGCCAAGTGGCTGGGGAGGACGACGCTGACCCGCCGGTGGAGGTTCTGCTCGGCCAGGGCGGTGTCGAGGGGGCCGGTGAACCGGCCGCGGCGACTGACCGCGACGTGCTGCGCGGCGGCGAGCCGGGCCGGGGTCAGGGGTCTTTCGGTGAGGGGGTGGCCCGGCCGGACGGCCGCCATCATGCGGAGGCTGACCAGTTCTTCGATCCGGGTTTCGGGGTCCACGTGGTCGATGGATCCGATCTCCAGGTCGATTCGACCGTCGCGGAGGGTGGTTCCGGCCTCCAGTTCTTCGGCCCGGATCCGGAACGAGACCCCCGGCGCTTCCTGCTGGGCCAGTTGCAGCAGTCCGGGGACCAGTGCCGCGCCGACCAGGTCGGCGGCTTGGAGGGTGAAGGTGCTGCGCAGGCCGGCGGGGTCGACGCCCGCGGCGGGGCTGAGCAGTGCTTCGAGGCTGCGTACCACTGCGGCGGCTTCGTCGCGCAGGGCCTGGGCGCGTGGGGTGGGGACCATGGTCTGTCCGGCCCGGACCAGGAGGGGGTCCTGGAGGATGCGACGGAGGCGGGCCAGGGTGCGGCTCATGGCGGCGGGCGAGGTGTGCAGGCGGGCGGCGGCGCGGGTGACGCTGTGCTCGGCCAGCAGGGCGTCCAGCGCGATGGCGAGATTGGCGTCGATGACCGGCTCTGGGCTGTTCACCAGCATCATTCCATTTCAGTCAATGACTCCGTGCCGAAGTTCCCATTGTGGCAACACGGCTGTCCTCCGCAGGATGAGGGTCGTTCCGATCCGGCACGACCTGCGAGGTTTTCATGATCGTCATTACCGCTCCCACCGGGAACATCGGCCGTCACCTGCTTTCCAAGCTCCTGGAGTCCGCCCCCGCCGCGGGTGAGGAACTGCGCGTGATCGTGCGCGACCCCGCCCGGCTTCCGGACGCGGCGCGCCGACGTGTCGAGGTGATCACCGGCTCGCACGCAGACACCGAGGTCCTCGACCGGGCCTTCGAGGGTGCGGACGCCGTTTTCTGGCTCGCTCCCCCGGACGCCTCCCTGACCCCGCAGGACGCCTACAGCGGTTTCACCCGCCCCGCCGTCAAGGCGCTCGCCGCCCACGGCGTCGGCCATGTCGTCGGCGTCTCCGCGCTCGGCCGCGGCACCCCGCTCGCCGACCGGGCCGGCGTCGTCACCGCCTCCCTCGCCATGGACGACCTCATCGCCGACACCGGCGTCGCCTATCGGGCCCTGGCCTGCCCGTCCTTCTTCGAAAACCTCCTGGAGGAGGCCGACTCGATCCGGGAGAAGGGCGTCTTCATCGACTCCGTCGACGCCGGCCGCAAGGCCCCCTTCGTCGCTGTCGCCGACATCGCGGCCGCCGCCGCCGGCCTGCTGCTGGACCGCTCGTGGACCGGCACCGACAGCGTTCCGGTCCTCGGGGCGCAGGACCTGTCCCCCAACGACCTGGCCCGCATCATGACCGAACAGCTCGGCCGCCCCGTCCGCTACGAACGCCAGACGCTCGACGAGCTGTACACCACCCTCGTCCGCTACGGCCTCAACGAGGCATTCGTCCAGGGCATCGTCGACATGAAGCGGGCCAAGGACGAGGGCCTCGACGCCGGCGTCGCCCGCACCCCGGACACCACCTCCCCCACCGGCTTCGAGCAGTGGTGCGCCCAGACCCTCAAGCCCGCCGTCCTCTCCTGAAGTCCAGCCCCCGGCGCCGGAACACACAGAGCCCGGCGAACCAAGGCCACCTGCCACATTGGAGCCACCCTGATGCCCGCTGAGGAAACCGAACCGCCGGTCACGGCGTTCATGCTCGTCAAGACCACGCCCGAGTGGCTCGCCCTGACCGTCCAGGAACGCGTGGACGCCTTCACCACCCAGGTCCTGCCGGCCATCGCGGCCAAGACCACGGGCGTCCGTTCACGCTTCTACGACACGGAGTTCTACTCCGCGCGCGTCACCGACGTCTGGGTGTGGGAAGCGGAAGACCACCACGCCTACCAGCTCCTCATCGACGCACTGCGCGAAACCCCGTTCTGGGACCGCTACTTCGAGGTCGTCGACCTCCTCGTCGGCACCGAGAACGGCTACGCCCGCACCTACGGCCTCGAACCCGTCGCCACCATCACCGCCTGACACACCGCCCACCCCGCGCGACCGGTCCGATGCCCTCTTGCCACAACCGGCCAGAGGGCATCGGACCAGGAAGAACGAGAACCCGCATCTACGTCGTCAGCCGGGAGGGACGCCTGCGGCAGCACAGCAGGCAACGGACCAGACCTGGGGCCTGCAACTGCGCGAGTGGGGCACGCCCGTCGACGTCGACCGGGAGAAGTCCCGAGACTCGATGCTGCTGCGCCAGGGCGGCTCATCAGGAACTACTGTCGCGAGCATGGTCGAACACGATGCCCTCAGTGCCACCCGCGAGGCCTACGACGCTGCTGCCCCCGTGTATGCGCAGCTGTTCAGCGGCGAGCTGCGTGACAGGCCCCTGGACCGCGCGATCTTGAGTGCCTTCGCCGAGGTTGTCAGCGCGAGTGGCGACGGTCGGGTCGCGGACCTGGGATGTGGGCCCGGCCATATCACCGCCCATCTGGATGAGTTGGGGCTGGCGGTGTTTGGCGTTGATGCCTCTCCTGCGATGATCAAGTTGGCTCGACATGCCTATCCGGGCCTGCGGTTCGACGTGGGCTCGATGGCTGCGGTGAACATCGCTGACGGCGTGCTGGGCGGCGTGCTCTCGCGTTGGTCCATCATCCACACTCCACCGCATGAACTCCCCGTCATCCTGGCGGAGTTCCACCGCGTGCTGGCACCTGGCGGCCACCTTCTGATCGGCTTTTCGGCCGGCGATGATCCGTCTCACCCGACACAGGTCTTCGATCACACAGTCGCGCCGGCCTATCGGTGGTCGCCGGATCACCTCGCCGCGATGCTGCGCGAGTCCGGGCTCGCCGAGGTAGCCCGGATGGTGCGCCGGCCTCAACCCACCGACCGACGCCAATTCCAGGAGATCCACCTGCTCGCCCGCAAAGCTTCAGACGCGTGAGCACGGTCTCCAAGTCGTGGGCGGTGTGAGGCCACCACCGCTCGATGGCCCGAGGGGGGAAGTCCGCGCGCACGAAGGCGACGCGGTGGCCCATCTCGCCTGCGGCGACGACGTTGTTGGAGTTGAAGGACCGGGTCTGGCCGGTCTTGACGGAGCCGAACTCCTCAACTCGACGGGGTGAACGTGGCCGGGCGCGGCACTAGTACTACAGGGATCAATCTGATGAGTTGGGTGTGGTTAGGGGCTATATCTGGATCATCTGGAGTCGCATGCGTCGGCGGAAGTGCCTTCGGCGGGCGTCGCGTTGGTGCTGCCGGCGGAAGCGCGACCAGTGCAGCGCGTGCTGGATCTCGTGGACGGAGCGGCCGATGAGGTTGAACAGGCGGCGGATCTCGGCGAGGCTCAGCGCTCGCTTGGCCGGGCGAATGGCGCCGCGTGGGCCTCGGCGTCCCGTGAACGCTTCGCGCGCCGGCGACGGGCCGAGTCCGACGAGGGCACCCGCGCGCCGGAGAAATCAGGATCAATTAGGAATCATCCCCAATGCGCACCAAGGAGGCTGGGTGAAGAACGCGCTCAAGTAGTGTTCCAGCCATGATCGACTCTCGCGCCGCACAGCGCAGTCAACTCGTGCAAGACAAGCTCGAGTCAGCATGGGGAAGCGCTGTAGGCGACTTCGGTCACGCCCCGCTGGCAGAGGCGGCGAAACGCGCCTACCAGGCCTTGTACGAGCCGGACAAGGTTGTCGCCGGGATCGAGTCCCGATACCCGGCAAGCCACACACCCAAGCCACTGCGCGACAAGACGCGTGCCACTCTCGAGGCCCCGATGGCCTTCGATCGCAAGCCCGACATGGAGAGTTTCGTCCAGACCTACGTCCAAGCGGCGATCCATGAAGCCGACATCGCCGGAACGATGTTCCCGGGGGCCCGCGAACAAATACGCCTTGCGCAGGTCAAGGGAGCGGGCGTGGGCATCTACTCCGCGGGCGAGGTGTTCCACCAAGAGGTGAAGCTGGGCCAGCTCGGTGTGATCACCGACGAGACCGAAGGGGCCCGGGACTTCCCGCTCCCCGAGCCCAACCTCGAGTTCGGGCCGCCGCTACACGTCATGTCCGCCATCGCCGAGGACAAGACCTCACCGGAGAACATGGCCAGGATCCGCACCCAGACGCGCGGAAGGCCGTCCGCCGTGATCGACGATCGGGAAGGCAAGGCGGAGGCGTACGTCGAGAACATCCCCAACTCCAACGCCATCGTGGTGGGGCAGGGGCCGCGAGGAAGCAAGACCTTCGCGGCCAGGGGCGAGACGTCCAGGGAGCACGGCCACGGAACGATCCACTACGTCGCTTCGATCAAAGACGTGGACGCGAAGTTGGCCGAGATCTACGGCGAGCAGCGGGGCGACGTCTTCACCTACTTCGATGTCGACGACACTCTGGGAGACAACACCGAGCGCCTCAAACGGCAACTGGCGGCGGCCCATTCCGCGATGGAACGGAACGGATACCTGGATCCCATGGTCAACACCTCCCCCGCGGTCGCCGGCCTGGGGTCTTTGCGCCAGCTGAACCGTTCCGCCGAACTGGCGGGCCGCATGACCGGGGCCAGCCGTTCGGACGGGCAGACCAATCAGGTGGCGTCCACCGCAATCGCCCAAGCAGCAGGGCCGCACGGGCGCGCGGTCGCCACTGGCCCTACCAAGAACCTGGACGAAAAGGCACGCTCGCTCACAGTGTGACGCCGCCGGGGTCCGGCGATCGAACCCGACTCAACCAAGCAGCTCAACGAGCCAGGGTGTCCCCTAGCACTACAGGGATCAATCTGATGAGTTGGGTGCGGCAGAATGTCTGCCGTGAGTGCACGAGGTCGGGTCGACGACGATACGGCGGTTGGGGTTGAGGACCTCGCGGTCCTGGATGCGGAGTTCGAGGCGGTGTGCGCGCGGATCGATCCGTTGTTTCGGCGTCCGGAGCCGCGGGCGCACGCGCGGGGGTATCTGCGTGGGCTGCTGGCACCGTTGGAGAAGAAGAACGGTTGGACGATCGCGGAGTTCGTCGGGGCGCCCGAGCCCAAGCGGGTGCAGCGGTTCCTGAACCGCGCGGTGGGACGCGGGCCGGCTGCGCGATGTGCTGGTCGGGTACGCGATGGAGCACTTCGCCGACGAGCGGGCGGTGCTGATCGCGGATCCGACCGGGTTCGCGAAGAAGGGCCGCGAGTCCGCCGGGGTGCAAAGGCAGTACAGCGGGACGCTCGGGAAGATCGACAACTGCCAGATCGGCACGTTCCTCGCCTACGCGACGCCGGACGGCCGCCGGGTGCTGCTGGACCGGGAGTTGTACCTGCCCGAGCACTCCTGGATCGCGGACCGCGAGCGGTGCCGGGAGGCCGGCGTGCCCGACGGGGTGCCGTTCCGCACCCGGCCCGAGCAGGTGCGGGGGATGGTCGAGCGGGCGCTTGCGGCGAAGGTGCCGTTCGCGTGGTTCGCCGCGGACGAGGAGTTCGGGCAGAACCCGGGCCTGTGCGCGTTCCTGGAGGAGCGGGAGGTGTCCTACGTGATGGCGGTCCCGAAGAACACCGAGCTCACGGACGCGGCCGGGCACACCGGCCGGATCGACGCGCTGGTCGCGGCGCTGCCCGCGCGGGCGTTCACCCGCCGGGCCTGCGGCATCGGCGCGAAGGGCTTCCGCACCTACGACTGGGCCCTGGTCGAAACCCCTGACCTTGCACGGCCGTTCCTGGTCCGGCGCAGCCTGGACGGGGCCGAGACCGCGTACTACCGGTGCTTCAACCCCCGCCGTGACCCGCTCGGAGAGCTGGTCCGCGCGGTCGGGTCGCGGTGGCCGGTCGAGGAGTGCTTCGAAGCCGCGAAGCAGGAGGCCGGACTCGACCAGTACCAGGTCCGCACCTACGACGCCTGGCACCGGCACGTCACCTTGTCCATGCTCGCCCTGTGCCTGCTCGCCGTGATGCGCGGACGGCTTCAAAAGGGGACCCTCGACCTGTGGACAACCGCGGGACACCGACGGGAAGAACCAACACCAACCAGGTGAAACGACCGCCACCGCAGCCCGCCCGGCCAAGCGAGCGCTGAGCCTCGCCGAGATCCGCCGCCTGTTCAACCTCATCGGCCGCTCCGTCCACGAGATCCAGCACGCGCTGCACTGGTCGCGCTTCCGCCGGCAGCACCAACGCGACGCCCGCCGAAGGCACTTCCGCCGACGCATGCGACTCCAGATGATCCAGATATAGCCCCTAGCCACACCCAACTCATCAGATTGATCCCTGTAGTACTAGGCGATCCGGGCCTGGACAGGGGGCCGGCCGGGGCGCTCGACTCGGGTCGGGGCCGGCAGCGCGGGCCAGTAGTGCTCGGTGAACAGCCGGGCGACCAGGGCGCCGCGACTGGAGACGCCGATCTTGGCGAAGATCGTCTTGAGGTGGTCGCGGACCGTGTGCGGGGAGATGAACAGGGCCGCGGCGATCTCGGCGGTGGTCATCCCGCGTGCGGTGAGCTGGGTGATCTGGAGTTCGCGCGAGGTCAGGCCGTACGCCTCGGCCACCAGGACCGCCAGGTCGGCGGGTGTCGCGGGCTCGATCACGAGCGCCACCGGACCGGGCCGGCCGCCGGGGCCGGAGAGGCACGAGGCGTGGCAGGTCAGCCAGCGGCCTTCTGTGGTCCGGATGCGTACCCGGGCACTGCCGTGGTCGCGGCCGTCGGCGATGGCGCGTGCCTGGAGCGCCGTGCCGATCACCCAGATCGGCAGCTTCAGCCCCAGCGGCATGGGGAACGAGGGCCCCTCCGGCAGCAGCGCGAGCTGGTGTCGTGCCTCGTCGTTGGCCGAGATTGCGTCGCCGGACTCGTCGAAGAGGATCAGCCCCGGCGCGGGTGAATCGGTCCGGGGCGTGGACGCGGGCGGCCGGGCGAACCTGCGCAGCCGCTCGGCCAGCGGGCGGGACAGGTCGGCGAGCAGCGCCGTCTCCTCCGGGCGGAACGCGTCGGTGGTGCGGAACAGGCTTACCAGGCCCCAGGGCCGGTCGCCGATCCGCAGTACGGCACGCAGCTCGTCGTGCACGCCCTGGTCCAGCAGGAGGCGCCGGAACCTGGCGCTGCGGGCGGGCAGGTCCCCGGTGGCCGCCCGCAGCCCGGCCGCCGGTACGGGCGCGCGGGCCAGGTCGCGGAACGGCAGGACGTTCTCCTCCAGCAGCTCGCTCTGCCAATAGGCGGCGCAGCCCTCGCCGGAGCCCAGGTTCTCCACCAGCATCGGTGCGGTGATCAGGCCGGTCTCCGGGTCGGCGGCGGTCCACACCGCCGAGTGGAACGGTACGACGCGCCGCAGCCGGGCCGAGACCCGGCTGAACAACTCGAATGCGTCGTCGGCCTGTTCGGCGGCCGCGAGCACCGGTCGGCGTGGATCCGTCATGCGCGTCCCCTCCTGATCAGTCCGCCCGTCGGTCGGTCTCCCCGCGTCGTCCGGCCCCCGCGTCGTCCGATCCGGCCCCGCCTACCGCCCAGCCTGCCTGTTTCGCGTACCGCACAGAACCCCTCGTTTGAGGGGGGCATTCCCCGCCGGTCGCCCGTGCACGAGGGATGGGTCTTCCCGACGCGGCCGGAGAGGGTCGAAAGGCAGTCACAGGAACACGACCAGCCGAGAGGGAGACGATGGACATCGCGATCATCGGAGGAGGTGCGGCAGCGGTCGGCCTGCTGGACGCGCTGGCCGGCACCGAGGGCATCGCCGCGCCGGGCGGGATCGGTACGGTCACCGTGTTCGAGCCGTCGCCGCACCTGTGGCGGGGGCGGCCGTACGGCCCGGACCTGGACGCGGTCCTGGTCAACACGCCGCCCGCCCTCATGTCGATCCGGGGCGGCGACTTCGGCCACTACGCGGCCTGGCTCGGGGAACGCGGCACCGAGCACATCGATCCGCTTCTGGGCCAACCGCTGCTCCCTCGCGCGCGCTACGGCGAGTACCTGGTCCACGCCGCGGAGAAGGCCGTGGCGGCGCTCGGCGAGCAGGGGTGGCTCGTCCGCGTCGTGGCCGCCCGGGTGACCGACGTCGTCGTCCGCTCCGGCACGCGGCTCGTACTGCGCACGGACGACGGACAAGAGCACGAGGCCACCCGCATCGCACTGTGCGTGGGCGGGGGGACTCCGCCGGATCTGTACGGACTTGCCGGCAGCCCGGGCTACACGGCCGACCCCTATCCGCTGGCCGACACGGTCGACCGCATTGCGGCCGGGGACGATGTGGCGGTCATCGGCAGCGGCCTGACCGCGGTCGACGTCGTCGTGGCGCTTGCCGCGCACGGGTATCCGGGCCGGATCACCCTCCTGTCGCGCAGCGGAGTGCTGCCGTACGTCTGGCAGCGCCCGGACGGCTACCGTCCGAAGCACGTGACCGTGGAACGGGTGGCGGCGCTGCACAACGACCGGGGGCACCTTGCGCTCGACGACCTCGTCGGGCTGCTGCGCACGGAAATGGCGGACGCAGGGGAGGACTTCGACGACCTCGCGGCCGAACTCCGGGACGCCCGCACCGACAACCCGGCGCAGCGCCTCCGGCGGCAGATCGCCGCCGTCGACGATCCCGGGATCGGCCGCCGCGTGCTGCAGCAGAGTGCGCACAGCGTCGGCCCGTACGCGTGGCGCCTGTTGCGCGAGCCCGACCGCGCGTGGTTGCGGCGCCACTTCCGCACGGCCGCGAGTGTCGCCTCGCCGATGGTTCCGGTGAACGCGGCGATGATGATGCGGTTGCTGGACTCCGGCCAACTCGGCATAGCCTCCGGCATCGCCGCGATCGAGCCGGTGAACGGGCGGTTCCGGGTGCGCACTACCCGTGGCGAACGCACCGCACATGTCGTTGTCAACGCCGTGAACCCGCCCGCACAAGCGGTCCCGGCCGCGGCAGGGGACCTGGTCCGGTCCCTGGTGGGCGCGGGCCTGGCCACGCTCCACCCGGCCGGCGGGGTGGTCCCCGCCGACCCGCGTGTGCACGTGCTCGGCGACCTTGCCGGCGGCGGCTCGTTCATCACGTCGAGCATCGCGGGCGTCGCCGCGTCGGCTTCACGCACCGCGGCGGCGCTGCGGACACCCTGACGGTCAGGCGCCCGGCGCGGCCCATGCGCCCTTCGTGGTCAGCCAGTTGTCGTCGACGGCCCGGGTGGCGCCATCCGGGGTCGCGCCGCGCAGGCCGTCGAGGGTGCGGTGGCCGGCGTACGCGATGGTGTGCGGGTCGGCGAGCGAC
Source organism: Embleya sp. NBC_00896 (assembly GCF_045207785.1). NCBI lineage: Bacteria > Bacillati > Actinomycetota > Actinomycetes > Kitasatosporales > Streptomycetaceae > Embleya > Embleya sp. NBC_00896. The sequence continues at coordinate 1,355,008 of NZ_CP108777.1, read as the reverse complement.
GCGAAGCCGAAGGTCCGCGCCGGGCTTCGCGCCGACGAAGTGCTGTGCCTGAACGTGGAAGACCTCTACCCGCAGGACAAGCGCGGCAGGATCACCGCCAAGGGCGGGGCCACCGAGTGGATCCACTGGCAGTCCGGCACCGCCCGACCGCTGCCCCGCCTCATCACCCGCCGCACCCGGGGCCCGCTGTTCCTCACCGACCGCAAAGCCCCCGCCGGGACTCCGACGCTCGACGTCTGCCCCGACACCGGCCGCGCCCGGCTCTCACCCGAACGGGGGAGGCGGCGTCCACCCGGCCCTCCAGCCCGACTGGCAGGAGCGCAGCCGTAACGCCTCGTCCCATCACCGCCGTCGACTGATCGGGGCCGGGCGATGCCGGTCCCGGTATGCTCGCGAAATCGGTCGGTCGGCGGGCTACCGTCGCACTTCGGGTGGGTTCGGGGGCGTGATGAAGGACGGGTACGAGATGCCGGCTCCCCGGAGGCAGGTGCCGCCGTGGACCCCGCTGGACGACTTCCTCCTGTATACCTGCGACGTCATTGCCGACGTGATCGAGGGCCGCGTCCACCAGCGTCCCCTGGTGCCGAGCGTGGTCCGCCTGGAGCCGGGCGATCGCGCGCTGGCCTGCGGGCAGGCCGAGCGGTTCACGATGCGTGCGGCCGGCGACGGCAGTTACCGGCACAGCAACATGTTCGCCGTCGGTGGCCCGACGTTCGTGGCCGGCACGCTCGCGGTCAACGCGATCGGCAACAGCGTCCGCCGCAACAACGCCGCGCGCGACGCGCAACCGCGCTGGATGCCGGACGGGTTCGGCGACATCACGGCGACCATGCGGCACGTGCGGTTCGTGCACCCGATCGCACCGCTGTCCCTGTACTGGAACGGCCTGGACGCGGTCGACCTGCCCGCGCCGGGGGTCTTCCAGGCCTCGTTCCAGGACATCCACGGCCACGGCTACACGAGCATCCGCATGCACTCCCCGTGGGCCTCCCTGATGTTTGCCCTCGCCGCGCTCGACTCGTTCCCGGCCCACCCCCGCCTGCTGAGCGCCACCTGGCTGCCGCCGTACTTCGAACACCACGCCGCCGCACACGGCCGCTACTGCCGCCCGGCGGCCAGGCTGGCCATCAGCCGGGCGAGTGGCTGAGCCGTACCTTCCGGCGTCGCGACGGGCCGAGCAACGGCAGGTCGCTGCCGGGCGCCCGGAGCGCCGCATCTCGGGGCCCTCGGCGGCGAGTTCGGCGAGCGCGACGAGAACGCCCGGCGGTTCCGGTTCGGCAGGGAGCGGGCGCCCGGCTTTCCCGGCTGCGGCCCGCGGTGGTCACATGCCCAGTGCCGATGCGCGCGCGGTGACCGTGTAGACGTGCGCGTCGACGTCGACCAGCTTGGGCAGGTAGCGCTCGTTGAAGGCGTCCTCGTAGGGCATGCCGCGGTGCGCCTCGAACTGCTCGGCGGTCTCCCACGCTTCGAAGAAGCGGAAGGTGTAGGGGCGCTCCAGATCCTCGGCCCACCAGTAATCGATGCAGCCGGGGTCTTTGCGGCTGAGCTCGGACACCGCGAGGAGCCCTTCGACGACCTCGTAGACGTCCTCGGGGCGGAACGTCAGGAAACCGGTGATGACCAGCATGTTCTTCCTCCTGGTGTGTTCGTGGTCCGTCGGGTCTGCGCGCACCGGTCAGGGCGCCGGGTCCGCGGGGTCGGGCTGGTTGTCGCCGAGTGCCGCGTCGAGGGTGCCCAGTGCGGAGATCACCTTGTCGGCGTCCGCGCGGGGCAGGGCGGCGAGCAGCGCCCGCAGGGTGGGTTCGGCGTCGCGGTTCCTGGCCTGGCCGGCCTGGGCGCGGGCGTGCGGGGCGATCTCGGCGAGGGTGCGGCGCCGGTCGGCGGGGTCGGGCGCGAGGTCGACCAGGCCCCGGCGGCGGAGTGCCGCCAGCACGGTGGACACCCGGCTCTGTGCGAAACCGGTGCGCCGGGCGAGCGCTCCCACCGGCTGCGCGCCGTCCGTGTAGAGGCATTCGAGCAGCAGCAGCTCGGTGGTGCCCAGGTCGGAGGTGTCCTTCATCGCCGCGGCGGCGGCGGCCGTGAGGCGGCGGCCGAGGTTGTGCAGGCCCGCGAGGTTCAGGTAGTCGGTCGGCTCCATGCCGGCGTCCTTCTTCTCTGTGGCGGCGAGGCGCCTGCCGAGGGCTTGTAGTACGGCGAGGTCCGTCAGGCGGCGGGGTGGGTCCCAGCCGCACCGCCTTCCCGGTCCAGTAGAACATCTCCAGTGATACATTACTAGAGATGTATCACTGGAGATGAAATATGTTCGAGCGTGAACCGACGCCGCGACACCCGCTGGAGAGATCCCGCCCGGCCCGAGAACCCAACCGTGCGGGCCCACCGCGACGCACTGCCCGCACCCCATCAAGTGAGGCCGGAACCCCATGACCCCCACACCGCCGCCGTTCCGCGACCACGGCACCGCCACCGGCACCGGCACCGCAGGAACCGATCCGCTGGCATTGCTCGCCACCGAAACCGACCTGGCAGACGTCGACTTCACCGGCCTGGACCTGCGCCCGGCGCTGCGCGCCGATCCGCGCCCGCGCACCTTCACGCGCTGCACCCTCACCGAAGCGAACCTGCGCGGCGCGCACCTGGCCGAGGCTGTCTTCATCGACTGCACCGCCACCGCGGCCGACTTCACCCGCGCCGTGCTCGACCAGGCCCGCTGGCAGGGCGGCAGCGCCGCCGGAGCCAACTTCACCGACGCCGACTGCGGCGACCTCACCTGCGACAACGCCGACCTGACCGACACCGGATGGCGCGGCGCCCTGCTCGCCGGCGCCGCCTTCACCGGCTGCCGCATGATCGGCGCCCGCCTCACCGGCCACCGCGGCCCGGACCTGAACCTCGCCCGCTGCAACCTGTCCGTCGCCAACCTCAACGGCATGAGCCTGCGCGGCGCCCACCTCGTCGGCATCCGCTTCACCGAAGCCGACCTCGGTGGCACCGACTTCCGCGACGCCGTCCTCGAAGACTGCCGACTCGCCGACGCGAACCTGCGGGCCGCCGACTTCACCGGGGCGGACCTGCGCGGCGCCGACCTCGGCGAACTCACCATCGCCGCCGCCGCACAATTCTCCGGCGCGGTGATCTCCGCGGCCCAGGCCGCCGCCGTCTGCGCAGCCCTCGGCCTCAACGTCGTCGACTGAACCCGGCAACGCTCACCGAGCCGCGAACCCGGAACCGCCCCCTGAAGCAGGAGCTCGCCATGCCCGAACGACCCCGACCGGATTCTCGGCCCGAACCCCGCGCCCGCGCCCGCGTCCGGTGACGGCGTCGCCGCCGAGGTGGTGTTGCGCGGCCGGGTCCTGGCCGCGCTCGGCGCGGCCCTCGCCTACCGCGAACGCGAAGGACACCTCAACATTCCCCGCGCACATCGAGACCGTGACCGCGGAGGGTCCGAACGAGGAGGTCCAGGTGCGGCTGGGCTGAGCGAGGAGCGGGCGCGACTCCTTACCGCGGTCATCCAGTGCGCCGACCTGCCGAGTCCCACCCACCGGGGTGACACTTGCCATAGCCACCGCGTCGTCCGCGACCCACAGGAGGAGGGGAGGAGGGCCATGAGCGAATCCGCCCCCGCGCAGCAGCCGCCGGACGCCCTCGCACGCGCGATACGACGCCTGGAACTGCAATACGAGGCCGCCTCGCGCATCGGCGCCTCACTGGACGCCACCCGCACGGCACAGGACGTCGCCGATCTCCTCGTACCGGAGGTCGGGGACTTCGCTTTCGTCAGCCTGGCCGAGGCAGTACTCACCGGCGACGAGCCACCGCGCGGTGGTATCCGCGCCCGGCAGCCAATTCAGCGCGCGGCGGCCACACGCTCGGCCGGCCCGTGGCCCGCCCGGATGATCATGCCCGGTAGTCCGGTGCCGCCGTTGCCGGACACACCGGAGGTGCGCGCCGTCCTGGGGGGCGGGCCGGTGCTCGTGCTCGACAGCGCCCAAATCCAGGCCGCTCTGCGTGACCCCGACCTGACCCGGCTTTTGGTCCCGCCGGGCGTCCTGAGCGTGATAGCGGCCCCGCTGTACGCCCGCGGCGCGCTCCTGGGCAGTGTCGTGGTCTGGCGCACCGCCTCGTGGCCGGGCGGGGCACCGTTCGACGGCGAGGACGTCCGCCTCCTCCAGGAGATCGCCTCGCGAGCGTCCCTCGGCGTGGACAACGCCCGCCGCTACACGCGCGAGCGCCGCACGGCCGTGGCGCTCCAGCAGAGCCTGCTGCCGCGCGAGCACACCGAGACGGCCGCGGCCGAGACCGCGGGAGCGTATCTGCCCTCGGGCGGCGACGCGGGCGTGGGCGGTGACTGGTTCGACGTCAGGGACCGAGCAACCCCTGGCCGCCCGAGCGGCGACGCCGACGCCCGCCTCCAGCCGCAGCGGGCGCTGAGCGGGACGGACGCCGGTTCAGTCGGGCGAGCGCAACATGGCCTACTGCGCAGCTGACGCGGCATCACCAGCGCATGCCGAGCCCCGTCAGCAACCGCTTCCGCTCCCCGGTCAACGTACCGCGCCATTGCTCACCCGAGACCGACACGGACGAGGCCGCACGATCGACGAACTCGCCGCGCTGCCGGACACGTTGGGACCGGACGGGATCACCCTGTGGCGACTGCCCGAAGACGCGCCCCCGGACGCGCCCCCGGGCCGGCCCCGGCGGTGAACGCGGGGCGGAGGCCGGTCACGTCGTCCCGGCGACCCGCGGGCTCGTCCAGGTCGTCCCCGGGTAGGGCACGTGCTCGGCGATGTCGACGCGGAACTGATAGGTGGTGGTCGTGCCGGGCACGATCACCAGCCACGATCCGTCGGTCCGGCGCAGCGCCCAGCGGCCCTGCGGGATCATCGGGTGCATCGGCCGATGGGTGTGCGCGAGATGCTCCGCCATCCGCAGCGCGTCGTTGTGGTCCGTCGCCCAGAAGAAGTTGCTGACCCTCCAGGACACGCTCTGGCCCAGTCCCCCGTTCTCCTCGATGACCACCATCCACGGCCCCATGCCCATCCCCGTCCCCGTTGTCATTCCGTACCTCCCCGTGTATCCGCGGCGCGTCTTCGCCGACCGCCCCGCCTTCGCCCGGCACGGTGCCGGCCGACTCCGGTCCACACAAGGGATGCCAAACGATGCATGCCGAACAATGCGTGTCGACACGGACGGGGAGGACGCCGCCCACCCCGAGGCGGTGATCGGCACGCGGCCGGCAGGCTGACCCGCATGCGCGAAGCCCCCGTCGGCCACCTCGCCGACCCCGAACTCACCGCCTACATCGAGTCCGAGCGCCATGCCTCCGGTCCCACCCCGCGGCAGGTCGGCGCGGTCGAGGCGCGCCGGCTCCAACGCCTCCGCGCCGCGACCCGGCCGGCGGGCCCGGCCCTGGCCGAGGTCACGGAGGTCACCGTCGACGGGCCGGTGCCCGTTTCGACCCGCCTGTACCGCCCCACCCTCGAACCGACCCCGCTCGTGGTCTTCCTGCACGGCGGCATGTGGACCATCGGCGATCTGGAGTCGCACGACGGACTGTGCCGCCGACTCGCCGTCGCCGCGCGCGCCGCGGTCCTGGCGGTCGACTACCGCCGAGCCCCCGAACACCCGTGGCCCGCGGCGATCGACGACGGCGTCGCGGTCTTTCGCTGGGCGGCCGAGCACGCGGTCGAACTGTCCGGCACGACCCACCCGCCGGCGATCGCGGGCGACAGCTCCGGTGGCAACCTCGCCGCGCTGATCTGTCTGCGGTTGCGCGACCAGGGCGGTCCGCTGCCCGCCGTCCAGATCCTGGCGTGCCCCAACACCGACCTGACCCTCTCCCGCCCGAGCACGCGCACCAAGGCCACCGGCTGGGGCCTGACCACCGACGCCGTCGCGTGGGGCATCGAAAACTGGGTCCCCGATCCCCGTCGGCGCGCCGACCCGGCGGTCAGCCCACTGTTCGCCGTCGCGTCGGCCGGGCTGCCGCCGGCCGTGATCGTCACCGCCGAGCACGATCCGCTGCGCGACGAGGGCGACGAGTACGCGGCGCGGCTGCGCGCGGCCGGTGTTCCGGTTCGGCACCGGTGCGAACCGGGGATGGTGCACGGATTCCTCACCCTGGCGGCGATCGCTCCGTCCGCCGCCGCGGCGGGTGAGCGCCTCTTCGCCGACGTGGCCGAGTTGCTTCCCCGGTGACCCCTCGCCGGCCGTTGTCGCAACAGCGCCGGCACCGCGGTCCGGGATCCACCGCGCCGCGTCGCGGCAGACCGCGACACGGCGGCACACGTCCCGTCGCGAGCGATTCCGGCCGGGCCGTCGCGCGTTCGCAGCGAGACGGAGCACACGTCCCCGCGGGCGGTCCGGCACGCGTTCCGCCATGGAAACTCCAACCCGGCTGTGGCACGATCCGAGGCCTCAGGGCCGCGGCCGCAGTGTCCGCGCCCCGACCCGCTCTCGTCCGATGGAGTGAACGCATGTCGATAGCCCACGTGTCCGGCCGGTTCGACGGCAAGACCGCAGTTGTCACCGGAGCGGGTTCGGGGGTCGGTCGCGCGACGACGCTGCGGCTCGCGGCGGAGGGCGCGAACGTGTTCGCGCTGGACATCGCGGCCGCGTCGCTGGCCGAGACCGCGGAACTCGCCGCCGGCCTGGCCGGCAAGGTCTCGACCCGGGTCACCGACGTCGCGGTCCGCGACGAGTGCTTCGCCGCGGTGGCCGAGTGTGTCGCCGAGTTCGGCGGCCTGGACGTCCTGGGCAACGTGGCCGGCATCGCCCGCGCCGAGCACGTCCTCGAGGTCACCGAGGCGGACTACCGGCGGATGATGGGCGTCAACACCGACGGCTACTTCTTCATGTGCCAGGCCGCGATCCCGCACCTGCTGGAGCGCTCCGGGAACATCGTCAACATCGCCTCCAACGCCGGTGTGATGGGCCTGGCCTACAGCGTGGTCTACACGATGAGCAAGGGCGCGGTCGTCCAGCTGACCCGCTCGCTGGCCTGGGAGTTCGCCAAGCAGCCGCTGCGCGTGAACGCGATCGCGCCGGGCATGGTCGACACCAACCTCGTCGCGAACTACCAGATGCCGTCGGACGTCGACTGGGACCTGGTCGGCCGCGCGATGACCCCGCGCCCGGGCGCCCAACCGGAGGACATCGCCGCGATGTTCTCGTACGTCGCCTCCGCGGAGGCCGGGAACGTACACGGGGCCATCCTGCACAACGACAGCGGCCTGACCGCGGGCTGACCGCGCGGATCGGTGCGGCGGGGTCGGTCGGCGGTACCGGCCGACCCCGAGAACCGCCGGCCTCGCCCGGCAGGCGGTGTGTCGTCGACTGCGGCTACTGTCGACGCAATGAGTCATGAGTTCTTGCCGCCTGCGCAGTGGTACGCGCAGTTGCCGGCGACGTATGCGGCCGCCTGCGCGCTGATCACCGATGGCGCGGGTCGGGTGTTGGTGGTCAAGCCGAACTATCGGGACTACTGGAACCTCCCCGGTGGGTTCGTCGACCGAAACGAGCCGCCACACGAGGCGTGCGCGCGGGAGCTGCGCGAGGAGATCGGGCTCGACCTCGAGGTCGGCGAGCTGCTGGTGATCGACTGGGTGCCCGAGATGGAGCCGCGGCCGCGTCCGCTGATCGGGTGGATGTTCGACGCGGGCACGTTCACCCCAGACGTGATCGCCACGATCCGGATCCAGGAAGACGAGCTCGACGACTACGCGTTCGTCACCGTGGAGCGCGCCGGGGAGCTGTTGCCGAGCACGGTGGCGCCGCGCGTGCCCGCCGCGCTGGAGGCCCGTCGGCTGGGCCGGACGATCTACCTGCCCAAGCACTGATCGCCGCGCCGCCCGGCGCCGGCGGCCGGCCGCGCGCTTCGGCGCGGTCGGTCCGCCCAGCGCATTCGCGTGCGCTCGATCGTCCGGAGCCGGACCCGGACCCGGGAACCCAAAACCCGGACCCAAACCCGGCCCCGGATCCTCGGGCTCGGGCCTCGCGCATACCTCAACTCCCCAGCCCTTGCGGCGATTTGGCCATTACGGCTGCATACCGCCCCGGACGCCCGGTACGTTTCCCGCGATGCACCGACGAATCACCGTCCGTGATTCGCGGCTGTCTCGATGCGGGTGGGGATCCGATCGCCGGGCGGGGAAGTCGGGATCGGGGTGCCCCGACGGAGACGGCCGGTTGTGGTCCATCTCCAGGGAGGGGATCCCGATGTCGCTCGATTCCGCAGTGCCCGGTCGCATGTGGCGCAGCACGCGCCGGGCGAGACGCGGCGCGCCGCCCGCGCGACCGGTCGCCGTCCTCGCGGCCGCGGCCCTGATCGTCGCCGGCCTCGTGGCGCAGGCGCCGCCCGCCGGGGCGGCCGGCAACGGCGCGTTCGCCTACGTCGCCAACTCCGGGTCCGACACCGTGTCCGTGATCGACACCGCGAGCAACACCACGACGGCCACCATCCCGGTGGGCCGCGGGCCGTTCGGGCTCGCCGCCAACCACGCCGGTACGCGTGTGTACGTGGCCAACCACGACTCGTCCGCCATCTCGGTCATCGACACGGCGACCGACACCGTGACCGCCACCGTCGCCACCGCCGGTGCGCCGTTCGCCATGGTGGTCGACCCCGCCGACACGCGGCTGTACGTGGCCCAGGACGACGCCGTGCTCGTGATCGACACGGCGACCAATGCCGCCGTGACCACGATCCCGGTCGGCACGGACCCGATCGCGGTCCTGGCCGGGCCGGACGGCGCGCACGTGTACGCGGTCAACAACGCCGGTCACAGCGTCTCGGTGATCGACACCGCGACCGCGACCGTCGGCTCGACCATCGCCCTCCCCGGATCACCGGACGGCGCCGCGCTCGACCCCGCCGGCACGCACCTGTACGCCGTCGACAACGAGAGCGGACTGTGGGTGCTCGACCTGGCCGCCGGCGGCACGCTCACCGCGACGGTCCCGATCGTCGACGGCAGCAACGTGGCCGTGAACGCGGCCGGCACCAAGGCGTACGTCACCGCGTTCCCGGCCACCGTCCAGGTGATCGACCTGGCCACGCGCACCGTCACCGACAGCGTGGCCGTGGGCGGCTATCCCGCCAACCTGTCCATCCACGCCGCGGGCGGTTTCGTGTACACGACCAACGCCGCGTCCGGCGACGTGTCGGTGATCGACGCCGCGACCGACACCGTGGTGGCGACCGTCCCCGTCGGCAGCGTCCCGTTCGGCATCGTCGTGGTCGGCCTAGCCCGACCGCGCACCGTCACGGCGGTGAGCCCGGCGACCGGCCCGGTCACCGGCGGCACGGCGGTGACCATCACCGGCACCCGCTTCACCGGCGCGACCTCGGTACGGTTCGGCGCGACCCCGGCTGGCTCCTTCGTGGTGCTCGACGACACCCGGATCAGCGCGATCGCACCGCCCGGTGCGGCCGGCGTCGTCGACGTCACCGTGACCGGCCCCGGCGGAACCAGCGCGACCTCGCCCGCCGATCGATACACCTACGTCGCGACGGCGGCCGACCTGTCCGTCGCCCTGGCGGCCACCGCCGTGCCCGCGCTGCTCGGCGCGCACATCGACTACGTCGTGACGATCACCAATCACGGTCCCGCGAGCGTGGGTTCGGCGACCGTGACGGCTCCGCTGCCGTTGCCGCTGAACGCCACGTCCAGGGACTGCGCCGTCGCGAACCGCATCGTGACCTGCACCGTCGGTCCACTGGCCAACGGCGCCGCGGTCACCCGACACTTCACCGTCCCGATCGGCCTGCTCGGCATCGACACCGCCTTCGCGGTCACCGCGGCCCGCACCGCGAGCGTCCCCGCCGACCCCAACCCGGGCAACAACAGCGGCACCCGGACCTGCACGGTGATCACCTCACTGTTGATCAACTGCTCCTGACCCGTCATCAGGCGGACGGCGGCGGACCGGAGTTCCGGTCCGCCGCCGGAGTGCGCCGGGAGTACGCCGATCGCGAACGCGACCGCACAAAGGTTTCCGCAAACCGGCGTCGCGGTGATGATGGGGCGCTCGTTTGCGACCGCCGGACGAAAGTGAAGGCATGACCACCTCCTCGGCCCCCGCCGATCCGCCGATCTCCATACCCCTCGAACTCCCGGGAGATCCCGCCGACGCGTCGGCGACCGCAGCGGAGCGGTCGCCGGGCGTCACCCCGATCGAGCTGTTCTTCGACCTCGTGTTCGTCTTCGTTCTCACCCAGGCCACCCATCAGGTGGAGAGCCACGCCGGCTGGGCGGGCCTGCTCCAGGGGATGCTGCCGCTGGCGGCGATGTGGTGGATGTTCGGCGCGTTCAGCTGGCTGACGAACGCGGTGCGCCCGGACGCGGTCGTGGTCCGGCTGCTTCTGGCGTTGACGATGACCGCGTTCTTCGTGATGGGCCTGGACCTGCCGTACGCCTTCGACCCGGACGGCTGGGCGTTCGGCATCGCGTTCCTGGTGGCCGTCGGCATGCACGTGGCGCTGTTCCTGACCGCGACCGAGGCGTCGGCGCGCTCGGGGATCGTGCGGCTCGCGCCGTTCAACGCGGTCGGCGGCGTGCTGATCCTGGTCGCCCCGCACCTGCCCGACGCCGGTACCTGGGCGTGCTGGGTCGCGGCCGTCCTGGTGCTCTACCTGTCGATGGTGGTCGGCCGGGTCCGCGGCTTCGTGGTCGAACCGCACCACTTCGTCGAGCGGCACGGGCTGATCATCCTGATCGTGCTCGGCGAGTCGGTCGTGGCCGTGGGCATCGGCGCGGGTGGCCGGCCGGTGGACTGGCAGCTCGCGGGCGGGGTGCTGCTCGGGATCGCGGTCGCCACCGGCATCTGGTGGGCGTACTTCGGCGAGGACGACGAGCGGACCGTGCGGGCCATGGCGGACGCGCCGGTGGAACGCCGACAGACGCTGGGCTACGTGGCGTTCGGCCTCGCGCACGCGGTGATGATCGCCGGAATCGTGCTGGTGGCGGCGGGCATCTCGGACGCGATCCACCACCTGGGTACCGACACCAACCGCTGGTGGCTGGGCGCCGGCGTGGCGATCTTCCTGCTCGGCCACGCGTGGCATCGGTACGTGTTGGGCACCGGTCCGGTCGCCGCGCGGGTGGGGGCCGCCGCCGTGGTCGTCCCGCTGGCCGCGCTGCTCGCGCCGCGGGGCTGGGCCGTCCTCACCGGCGCCATGGTGGTGCTCGTGGTGATGACCGTGCTGGACCGGGTGCTCGCGGCCCGCGAGTTCGCCGGCCCGGAGGCGGAGCCCGCGACGGCGTGAGGGCCCGCCGGAACCGGGCTGCTAGCGTCGCGATTCATGGACGACAGCGTGTACGTCGGCAACGCCGGCCCGGACGCGGCACTGGACCGGGGGTGGTTGCTGGGCCACTTCAAGGAGGTCGGTGACGCCCGGCACAGCGAGGCCGTGGAGATCAAGTGGGGCGTGCACCCGCCCGGTGACGAGCGCGCCGAGTGGGTCACGGGTGAGGCCCGGACCGCGCTGCTGATCCTGATCAGCGGCCGCTTCCGGGTCGAATTGCCGGGCCACAGCGTGCTGTTGGCCAAGCAGGGCGACTACGTGGTGTGGGGGCACGGCGTCGACCACTCGTGGTACGCGGAGGAGGAGTCGGTCGTGCTGACGGTCCGCTGGCCGTCCGTGCCCGGGTACAAGGTGGCCGACGCGGGCTGACCCGGATCGCCGGCGCGACGCCGGGCGCGAGCAACAGGAACGGGTGTGCCCGACGCGGGCACACCCGTTCCTGTTGTTCCGGTCGTGAATCAGACGCGGACGGGGTCCCGCTCCGCGTCGACGTCGCGCACGGGAGAGGCGTCGTCGCCCAGGTGCCTGCGCAGCCCCTCGCCCTCGACGTCGACGTTCGGCAGGATCCGGTTCAGCCACTTCGGCAGCCACCACGCGGCCTTGCCGAGCAGCGCGAGCACGGCCGGTACCAGGGTCATCCGGACCACGAACGCGTCGAGCAGGACGGCGGACGCGAGGCCGAACCCGATCATCTTGATCATCGAGTCGGCTGCCCCGATGAAGCCGGCGAAGACGCCGATCATGATCAGGGCCGCGGCCGTGACCACCCGCGCGCCGTGCCGGAACCCGCTGACCACGGCCTCGCGCGGACTCTCGCCGTGCACGTACGCCTCGCGCATGCCGGTCACGAGGAAGACCTCGTAGTCCATCGCCAGCCCGAACACGATGCCGACCAGGAAGATCGGCATCATGCTCATGATCGGACCGGTCTGGTCGACCCCGATGAGCTCGCCGAACCAGCCCCACTGGAAGACCGCGACCACCGCGCCGAGCGAGGCGGCGACCGAGAGCAGGAAGCCGAGGGCCGCCTTGAGCGGCACCAGCACCGACCTGAAGACCGCCAGCAGCAGCAGGAACGCCAGGCCGACCACGAGGGCCAGGTAGGGCAGCAGCGCGTCGTTGAGCCGTTGCGAGAAGTCGATGTTCAGCGCCGGGGAGCCGCCGACGAGGGTGTCCGCGCCGGTGCGGGCCCTGGTCTGGTCCGCGGTGTCGCGGATGGCGTGCACCAGGTCCTTGGTGGCCGTGCTGCTGGGCTTCGAGTTCGGCGTGACGGTGATGATGGCGGTGTCACCCGCCTTGTCGAAGGTGGCGGGGTCGATGGAGGCGATGCCCTCGACACGGGACAGGGCCTGGGTGACCTCGGCCGCGGCGGCGGGGCCGTTGTGCTGCCGGGTGGCGTCGACCACGACGAGCAGCGGGCCGTTGAAGCCGGGGCCGAAGCTCTCGGTCAGCAGGTCGTAGCCCCGGCGCTGGGTGGTGTCGGTCGACTTCTGGCCGTCGTCGGGCAGCCCGAGCTCCATGCCGGTGGCCGGCAGCGCGAGCGCGCCCAGGCCGATGACGCCGAGCACCAGGACCATCACCGGGCGGCGCAGCACGAAGCGCGCCCACCGCGTACCCATGTTCGCCTTCGGGGCCGACCGGTCCGCCGACCCGCCCGCGGCCTGCGCGGATTCCCGCAGCGCGGTGCGCTTGCGGTGCTTGCGGCCGAAGATTCGCTTGCCCGCGAAGCCCAGCATCGCCGGCACGAAGGTGAGCGCCACCAGGACGGCGATCGCGACGGTGGCCGCCGCCGCCAGGCCCATCTCGGTGAGCATCGGAATGTTGACGACCGCGAGGCCGGCCAGCGCGACCACCACGGTGAGGCCGGCGAAGACGACCGCGGAACCCGCCGTGCCGACCGCCCGCCCGGCGGCATCCTCGGGTTCGTGTCCCTTGGTCAGCTCGGTGCGATAGCGGGAGACGACGAACAGCGCGTAGTCGATGCCGACGGCCAGGCCGAGCATCATCGCGAGGGTGGAGGTGCTGGGGGAGAGGTCGAACACGCCCGCGAGGGCGGTGATGCCCGTGACGCCGACCGCGACCCCGATCAGGGCCGTGAGCAGCGGCAGGCCCGCGGCGATCAACGAGCCGAACGTGACGATCAGCACCACGGCGGCGATCATGATGCCGATGATCTCGCCGCTGCCCGGGCCGGCGTCGGCCTCCAGGGCGTCGCCGCCGACCTCCACGGTCAGCCCCGCGTCGCGGCCCTTCTGCGCCGCGTGCGACAGCGTGTCGCGGGTCGACTCGTGCAGTGCGTTGGCCGCTTCCCGGTAGGCCACCGCCGAGTACGCGGTGGTGTGGTCCTTGCTGACCGTCCCGGCGACGAACGGGTCGGCCGCGTCGGCGACCTGGTCGGTGCCCTTGAGCGCGCCGACGACCTGTTCGACCTTGGCCTTGTTCGCGGCCGAGTCGATCTGCTGGCCGGCGGGGGCGCGGAAGACGATCCGCGCGCTCGCGCCGCCGGCCGCGGCCTCGGGGGTGCGCTCGTTGAGCAGGTCGATGGCGTGCTGCGCCTCGATACCGGGCACCGAGAAGGGCTTGTCGGAGGGCGCCTCCGCCTGCGTGGCGCCGAAGCCGACGACGGCCAGCAGGGCTACCCAGAGCAGGACGACGAGGCGGCGGCGCCGGAAGGCGGCTCGGCCGAGTCGGTACAGGAATGTGGCCATAAAAGGGGTCTCCAGGCTGAGCGGACGTGCGGGATCGACCGAAGGCGACACGTGTCGAGTCGGGGATCGGCGATGCCTGAGCGTGAGCGGAAGGCCATGCGGGAGGCCGTGCGGAAGGCCGTGCGGAAGGCAGAGCGGGATGCGGCAGAGGCCCGGCGGAGCCAAGAGAGATTTCTACTGGCCGGACAGTAGAAATTATTCACCACGACCGGCCCGTGCGAGGTCCTTCGCAAGTCCTGGACACGCGTACTACGTGGGGCGTAGTTTCTACTGGCCGTACAGTAGATAAAGGCCCTCCGGTACCCCTTGGGAACGGTCGGACGACCACATCCGGGGAGGAAACGCACGTGACCGGCCGGCGAGGCGACACCCGGCGTCGAATCCGCGAGGCGGCGCTGACGCTGTTCGCGGACAAGACCTACGGCGCGACCACGCTCCAGGACATCGCCGACGAGATGGGCGTGACCAAGGCGGCGCTGTACTACCACTTCCACACCAAGGACGAGATCCTCGCCGACCTGGTCGAGCCGACGATCGCGGCCCTGGAGGCGATCGTGGACCGGGCCGAGGGGCAGCCCTCCTCGCCCGCCGCCACCCGCGAGCTGCTGATCGCGATGTGCGAGCTGTACGCCGGTGACCGGCGCCTGCTCGGGATCCTCATGTTCGACCGCACCTTCAAGGCCCAACAGGTCCTGAGCGGGCGCTCCACGGCGTGCCGTACGCGGGCCCAACGCGTCCTGACGCACGGCGCCGAGGGCGACACGGTCGCCGAGGTCCGCGCGATCGCGGCCCTGGCCGCGCTGACCGTCCCGCTGGTCGCCCTCGACGGTCACGACGACCTGCGCCCGCTCGTGGCTCCGGCCGTCGCGGCCGCGTGCGCGGTGCTCGGCATCCGTCCGCCGCGTGCCCCCTCGCTCGCGATGACGTCCGCGTAGGAGCGGCGGGCGGGCGGAGTCGGCACCGGGTCGGGCCGGCGCGCTCGGGGGGAATCGGGATCTGAAAGGCTGTGGCGGTGCGCATAGTACTGCTGGGACCGGTCCGAGCCCTGAACGACGACACGAACGCGATCGACATTGGCGGCGTTCGGCTGCGCATGCTGCTGGCCCGGCTCGCGCTCGACGCGGGACAGGCGGTCTCCGCGGCCGCGCTGATCGACGGCCTCTGGGGCGAGGAACCGCCGGCGGACGCCGTCAACGCGCTCCAGGCGCTGGTCTCCCGCCTGCGCAAGGCGCTGCGCGGCGCCGGGGCGCTGGACTCGGTCCCCGGCGGCTACCGACTCGCCGTGCGCGCCGAGGACGTGGACGCGTACCGGTTCGAGGAACTGGCCGCGCGGGGCCGCCGGGAGCTGGCCGCCGACCGGCCCGCCGAGGCCGCCGCGGTGCTCGGCTCGGCGCTCGCGCTGTGGCGGGGCGCGGCCCTGGCCGACGTGCTGGACGCGCCGTTCGCCCGCAACCCGGCCGGCCGGCTCGACGATCTGCGCGCGACCGCCGCCGAGGACCGGTTCGAGGCCGAGCTGCGGCTCGGCCGGCACGCCGAGGTATTGGCCGACCTGGAGGCGGCGGGCGCCGAACACCCGCTGCGCGAGCGGTCGGCCGCGCTGCGGATGCGCGCGCTGTACGCGGCGGGCCGCCAGTCCGAGGCGCTCGCGGTGTACGAGGCCATGCGCGCGCGACTGGCCGACGAGCTCGGCGTCGACCCCTCGGCCGAGCTCCGGGAGACCCATCTCGCGCTGCTGCGCGGCGAGTTGGAGCAGCCGGCCGCCCGCCCCGAGGCCGTGCCCGATCACCTTCCGGTCCGGTTGACCAGTTTCGTCGGCCGGGAGGAGGAACTGACGCTGCTCGCCGAGCTGATGGCCGGTTCCCGCCTGGTCACCCTGGTCGGCGCCGGTGGCGCGGGCAAGACCAGACTGGCGATCGAGGCGGCGACCCGGCACCGGGCGCACCGGCGCGGCCGGGTGTGGTTCGTACCGTTGGCCGGCGTGCGTACCCCGGACCTGGTGGCCGACGCGGTGCTCGGCGCGCTCGGCCCCCGCGAGCTGCGCACGCCGCTGGCCGCCGGCCGGCCGCTCGATCCGGTGGACCGGGTGGTCGAACTGCTCAACGCCGGCGAGAGCGTCCTGGTGCTGGACAACTGCGAGCATCTGGTGGACGCCGCCGCGGAGTTCGCGTACCGACTCCTGGACCGGCTGCCGCACCTGACCATCCTGGCCACCAGCAGGGAACCACTGGCGATCACCGGCGAGGCGCTGTGCCGGCTCGGCTCGCTGGCGGTGCCCGCCGAAGGCCCGGAACTCGCCGAGGCGAACCACTCCGCAGCGGTGCGGCTGTTCGTCGACCGGGCCGCCGCCGTCCGACCCGGCTTCGCGCTCGACGCGGCCACCGTGGACTCGGTGGTGGAGATCTGCCGGCGCCTGGACGGGATGCCGCTCGCGATGGAACTGGCCGCCGCCCGGCTGCGCGCGATGAGCGTCGACCAGATCGCGCAGCGGCTGGACGACCGGTTCCGGCTGCTCGGCTCGGGGAGCAGGGCCGCGCTGCCGCGCGGACGCACGCTGCTCGCGGTGGTCGAGTGGAGCTGGGACCTGCTGGAGGAGCCGGAACGGGTGCTGGCCCGGAGGCTGTCGGCGTTTTCCGGCGGGGCGAGCCTGGCCGCGCTGGAGGCGGTGTGCGCGGACGACCTGCTGCCGGTGGGCGACGTGCTCTACGTACTCGGCTCGCTGGTCGAGAAGTCCATGGTGGACGCGAGTGCCGACGGCGATCCGCGGTACCGGATGCTGGAGACGGTACGCGCGTACGCGGCCGACCAATTGGAGCTCGCCGGCGAACGGGCCGACGTCTCGGCCCGCCTCGTACGGCACTTCCTCGCGCTGGTCGAGGAGCACGATCCGCTGCTGCGCACCGGTGCCCAGCTGCGCTCCATGGCGCTGTTCGACGCCGAGCACGACAACGTGCTGTCCGCGCTGCGCTCGGTGCTCGACGCCGGGGAGGCGGATACCGCGGCCCGGTTCGTCGGCGCGTTGTTCTGGTACTGGGGGATCCGGGGATTCTCGGCGCAGTTCGAGGCGCACGTGGCCGAGGTGCTGCGCTTCGGTCCCGAGCTGTCCGAGCCCGCGCGGGTCGCTTTCCGCGCCGTGCAGCTGCTGGCCGGCGCCGGCGTGCCGGAGGGCGCCGATCCCGAGTCGATCCGCGCGATCCTGGCCGACTGCGCCCGGACCGGCGCGATGGCGCACTATCCCGCCCTGGTCCTGGTCGTGCCGGTGGCGGCGTTCTTCGGCGGCGACGACGCGCTGGGCGAGCGCGAGTTGCGGCGGGCGCTGGACGGGCCGGATCCGTGGGGCCGGGCCTGTGCGCACTGGGTGGCGGACTACGTGCGCACCGATCGCGGCGATTGGCGAACCGGCGCGGACGATCGGGCCCGGGCGTTGCGCGGTTTCGAGGAGGTGGGCGATCGCTGGGGCCTGGCGATGGCGCTGGGCACCACCGGGCAGGCGCACTCCCTCCGCGGCGAGTACGACGCGGCGATCGCCGCCTACGAGCGGGGAGTCGCGGTCGCCGTCGAGCTCGGCGCGGAGGACGACATCGCGCACTACCGGATCAGGCTCGCGACCGAGCGGATGCGGGCCGGCGACCTCGACGGGGCCCGTCGGGACATCCACGCCGCGCAGCGGCAGGCGAGCGACCTGGGCTATCGGCGGATGGCGGCCATGCTCCTGTTCGGCCTCGCCGACCTGCACCGCCGCTCGGGCGAGCTCGACGCGGCGAACGCGGCACTGGACCAAGTGACCGCGGCCGCACATCGGTTGGCGCTGCCGGCGGAGATGGTGGCGGACGTGATCGCGCGCGCCAGGATGCCGATCCTGCTCGCCGCGGGCGCCGCGGCGCCCGCCCGCGAGCTGCTGCCGCGGGTCGTCGCCGCCTCCTTCGGCCATCGCGACTTCGGGCCGGTCGCCGAACTGCTGGCCGGGTTGCTCCTGGCGGAGGGCGATCCGGTCGGCGCGGCCGGCGCGCTGGGGATGAGCGAGGTCGTGCGGGGCGTGTTCGACGAGGGCAACCCGGAACTGCGGGTGCTGATCGCCGAGTTGGTCGATCGACTCGGCGAGGCACCGTACCGGGAGGCGTACCGTCTGGGCGCCGGGATGTCGCGGGCGGACGCGCTGAAACGGCTGACCGAGGAATCCGGCCCGCCGGCGGCGTGACCCGCGTCGGCGTCGTGAGCGGGCTCGCCACTCACGACGCCGCGCGGTTTCCGACTCAGGCCGTCGCCTGCTTGCGGTAGGCCCGCATGGCCAGTGGGAAGAACACCGCGATCCGGCGCCGCCAAGTTGGAGACGGCCCTGGAGCGCGCCGGGGTCGAGCACGACGTGAAGCTCTACCCCGACGCGGGCCACTCCTTCCTCAACGACGCCGACAACTCCCCACCGGCCATGCGCCCACTGCTGCGGGCCATCCTGGGCATCGGCCCGGAACCGGTGGCCGCCGACGACGCCTGGTCCCGCATCGACGCCTTCTTCGCGCGGCACCTCGCCTGACGGGTGCCTTCGAACCCGCCGCCCGCTCCCTGCTCCCCGCTCCCTGCTCCCGCTCTTCGCTATTCGCCGGTGCTGCCGTCGATGCGTTCGCGGAGGAAGTCGGCGTGGCCGTTGTGGCGGGCGTACTCCTCGATCATGTGGGTGAGGACCCAGCGGAGCGAGTACACGTCGCCTGCGGCGCGTCCGGTGACGGCGAGGGATTCGGCGGCGGCCACCACGGCCCGCGCGCGGGCGCACTCGTCGTGCCAGACCTGGAACGCCTCGTCGACGTCGGCCTCGTCGACGTCGAAGTCGGCGTACTGGCCCGGCGGGTAGCCCTGGCTCCACCGGCTCCGGCTGTCCTCGCCGTTGATCGTGTTCCGGAACCATCCCCGCTCGACCTCGGCGAGGTGCCGCACGAGCCCGAGCAGCGACATGTCCGAGGGCGGTACCGATCGTTCCTTGAGTTGCCCGGTGGTCAGTCCCGCGCACTTCATCGCGAAGGTCTCCCGCTGGAACTCCAGGAAGCCGACCAGGGTCGCGCGCTCGTCGGCCTCGTGCGGGGGCTCGGTGCGCTTGTGCTCGTCCATGAGGACATCATGCCGGGGTACCGCTCCGACCGGGTGGGGCGGTCGCCGGATGCCTCCTCCGGTACCGAGAACCGGCAAACCCTTCCCGTTACGGCGCTAGGGTGCGGCGTCATGGACTTGACTCCGATTTCCGCGATGGGGTTCGTGGTTGCCGCCGTCGGCGTCATGCGATTGGCGGCGTTGGCCGACGCGAGTCTTCGGGTGGGGAAGGGTGGCGCCGAGGCGGGCACCGGCCCGGGGTCGGTGTTCGAGGAGTCCGGTGACTGGGCGGCGCGCGCCTACTGGGACCCGCTGCCGACCGCGCGCAGCCTCACCGACTCGATCGGCAACGGGCGCTGGGAGGACCGGAGTTGGCTCAACGTGCCGGGGCCGTTCTACACCGGCGCGACGGGTGCGACCGGTGTGGGCCCGAGCGGTCCGGAGTCCGCACCTCGGCACGTGCTGTCGGGCGACGGGACGACGGAGTTCGTGTACCGCCAGCCCCGCACGCCGCACGAGGTGTACACGCTCGTGGGCACCGCCGGCTACGAGCCCCTGGCCGGCTACGCGTGGGACGGTGACGAGCACTGGACACCCGCGGCGGTGCGCGAGTGGTGGGCGGGTCGGGCGCGGGTTCGTGCCTGGATCCGCGGCGAACTCGCGGCGCCGACCACGAGTGTGAACGCGCGGTCGAGCCTTCGCGAGTTCGCGGGCCACCTCGACGAGGGGTTGGAGGACTACTTGCGCGGCTATGTGTTCTGGCTGATCGCGGGCCGGGAACCCGGTCGCGGCGAGGCGTTGCCCGCGCTGTGAGCGCGGGTCGGTCCGACGCGTCGAGTCGAGCCGAAACCCCGAGAACGCAACACCACGCCGCGAGCCCGGGAGCCGCGGAGCGACGACATGACGTCAGGTCGGGTCATCGAAGGCTTGCAATGACGTCATGATGACGTCATAGTGGCGTCATGTTCATCGCTCGTCGTCGGCCTCCGCGGCCGGGACGGCGCCGAATCCGAAGCGAGGAGTCCGCCATGCCCATCTTCGAAACGCCCGCATCGATCGTCGCCACGATCTCCCTCGAGGCCGGCAACCTTCGGATCACCGCGAGCGACCGCACCGACACGGTCGTCGAGGTCCGCCCGAGCAAGGCGTCCGCCGCCGCGGACGTCCGGGCCGCCGAGGAGACCCTGGTCGAGTACGCCGAGGGTCGGTTGTCGGTGAAGGCGCCCAAGAGCAAGACCCGCTCGTGGTTGCGGCGGGGCGCCTCGATCGAGGTGACGATCGATCTCCCGACCGATTCCCGTGTCGAGGTCGACGCGGTCGCGGGGGACCTCCGCGCCGAGGGCCGCCTCGGGGAGTCCGCGTTCGAGACCGTCTCCGGCGACATCCGGGTCGACCTCAGTGGTGGGCTGCGGCTGAAGACCGTCTCCGGCGACGTCGCGGTGGCTCGCTCGGTCGGGCGCACCGACGTCACCACCGCGAACGGCGACGTCCGGATCGGCGAGGTCGAGGGCGCGGCGGTAGCCAGGACCGTCAGCGGCGACATCACCGTCGGCACGGTCACCGGCGACCTGCGACTGGACACGACGAACGGCGACATCAGCGTCGACCGTGCGCTGGCCGGTGTCTCCGCCCGGACGCAGTGCGGCGACGTCCGGATCGGCGAGGTGGTGCGCGGTTCGGTCGTGTTGGAAACCGCCTCCGGCGACCTGGAGGTGGGCATCCGGGAGGGCAGCGCCGCCTGGCTGGACGCGAGTTCGCAGCACGGGGACGTGCGCAGGCGCCTGGCCGAGTGCGCCTGCCCGGACCGGTCCGACGACACCGTCGAGTTGCGCGCCCGCACCCACCACGGCGACATCACGATCAGCCGCTCCGTCTCCGCCGACCGCCCCCACCACCTCGCCGAAGCCTGATCCCGACGCCACCGGTCGGGCCCGAACCGCGGCAGTTCCCCGGGCCGCGACGCACGCGGCGGCGCCCGGCGGCGCGGCGGCAATGGGGTGTTCGGTGCCCGCCCTTCCGGGCAACTTCCGCTGTGCGCGGTCGATTTCGAGGATGGACGGTTGACCGACCTTTACATACATGCTGGTGTGTATGTATGAGAAGAACAGTCGAAGAAGCAGCCGTCACCAAGTCGGACGTCGTCGACGCGGCGCTCGCCGTCTTCGCCGAGTACGGATACGCGGCGGCCACCATCGGAAGCATCGCCGGGCGGGCCGGGGTGACGCGCGGGGCGGTCTATCACCACTTCGCGGGCAAGGCCGATCTGTACACGCGTGCCCTCGAGATCCGCTGGGATCGGGTGTGCGGGCCGATATGGGCCGAACTCGACGGTGCCGGGCCGCCGTTGGCCCGGCTGCGCGCGTTCGGAGTCGCCTATCTGACCGCCGTCGAAAACGACGGCCGCTTCCGTGAACTCCTGCACGTCACGCTGTTCGGCGCCGAGGCGCTCCCGGAACTGCGCCAGGGTCTGGCCGCCAAGGAGCGCGCGATGTCCACCTGGGTCGACACGATCGCCGCCGTGCTCACCGAGGCCCGGGACGCCGGCGCCCTGCGGGTCGGTCGCGAACCGCGCGCCGCCGCCTTGGCGTTCGTCGGTCTGCTCACCGGCGTCACCTCGGCCTGGCTGACCGCGCCGGAGGTGTGCTCGCCCGCCGCCTCGGCCGGCTCGCTCGTCGACGCCCTCCTCGACGGCATCGCCGACGCGGCGGGGGAGCGGTGATGGCCGGCCCCGACACGGACGTCGTCGTCGTCGGCGCCGGGCTCGCCGGCCTGGTCGCCGCGCGCGACCTGATCGCGGCCGGATTGTCCGTCCGCGTCCTGGAGGCCCGCGACCGATCCGGCGGCCGCGTCCTCGGCGAGACCCTCGACACCGGACCGGACCTGACCGTGGCGCTCGGCGGCGAGTTCACCGGCCCCGGCCAGTCCGCCCTGCACGCGCTCGCCGCGGACCTCGGCATCGCCACCACGCCCACCTGGGACACCGGCGACCGCCTGGTCGAGCTCGACGGCCTCACCCGCCGATACCGCGGCCTCATTCCCCGGATCGGCGCGCTCGCCCTCGCCGACATCGGCCTCGTCCAACTGCGCCTGGAGCGGATGGCCCGCCGCGTCGACCCCGAGGCCCCGTGGCGCGACCCGCGCACCGCCCGGCACGATCGCCGCACTCTCGCGCACTGGCTCGACGGCGCCATGCGCACCCGCCGCGGCCGGGAACTGTTCGACGCCGCCGTCCACGCGATCTGGTGCGCCTCGCCCGCCGACATCTCGCTCGCGCACGTGCTCGTGTACATCCGCGCGGCCGGCGGGTTCGACCTGCTCGCGAACACCACCGGCGGCGCCCAGCAGGACCGCTTCGTCGGAGGCTCACCGGCCATCACCCGCCGCCTGACCGAACTGCTCGGCGACCGCGTCGAACTCTCCGCCCCCGCCGAACACATCGAGTGGACCCCGGAGTTCGTCCGCGTGACCGGCCCCGGCACGGCCGGCACCACCGCCCGCCGGGCGATCGTCGCGATGTCACCGCCACTAGGCAGCCGGATCCGGTACAGCCCGCCGATCCCCGAACGCGACGCGCTCGGCGCCGCCATGCGACCGGGCGCGGTGGTCAAGTGCCTACTCGTCTACGCCGAGCCGTTCTGGCGCCGGGACGGCCTCTCCGGGCAGTTCGTCAGCTCGCGCGGTCCGGTCTGCGCCGGCTACGACGCCTCCCCGGCCGACGGCGACGTCGGCATCCTGCTCGGCTTCATCGCCGGCCCGAACGCGCTCCGAGCGGCGACCCGGACCCCCGACGAACGCCGCCGGCTGGTCGTCGAGCAGGCGACGAGACTGTACGGCCCGCGCGCGGCCACGCCCACCCACTACGTGGACAAGGACTGGTCCGCCGAGTCGTACTCGCTCGGCTGCTACGCCGCCCTGTTCGCCCCCAGCGGCTGGTCCACCCACGGCCCGGCCCTGCGCCGCCCGGTCGGCCCCCTCCACTGGGCGGGCGCCGAGACCGCGACCTCCTGGTACGGCTACATGAACGGCGCGGTCTCCTCGGGCCACCGAGCCGCGGCGGAAGTCGTGGGCGCCCTGCGCGGATAGGCCCTGTCCCGCCCGACCGCATCCGGTTCGGCGCGGGCCGCGACGGCGCGGGGCTCAGACCACGCGCACGTCCACGCCCAGGTCGCGAAGGCGCGCGAGGGCCTCGGGTGGGGCGTCGGTGTCGGTGATCACGATGTCGAGCGTGGTCGCCGGGCAGACATGGCCCAGGCCGGTGCGGCCGAACTTGGCGCCGGTGCAGACGGCGACGACGCGTTGGGCGGCGGCGATCGCGGCCTGCTTGACCGGGACCTCGACCAGGTCGTGCGCGGTCACTCCGTGTTCGACGGACAGGCCGCAGACGCCCAGCACGGTGGTGTCCACGCGCAGCGATCGCAGCGACGTCTCGGTGAGGTGACCGGTGAGGGCGAGCATGCCCGGAGTCGTCTGGCCGCCGGGCACGAGCAGGCACACGTCGGGCGCACCGCCCAGGACGGTGGCCGAGTGCAGGTCGAGCGGGATCACGGTGAGCCGGCGGTGGGCGAGCGCGCGGGCGATGGCGAGGCCGGTGGTGCCGCTGTCGAGGATCAGGGATTCGCCGTCGGTGAGGAGGGCGTCGACCTCGGCGGCGATCCGCTGCTTGGCCTCGGCCCCCTCGCGCTCGCGCACGGCGAAGGGCATCGTCTCGCCGCGCAGCACCAGGCTCACCGCGCCACCCCGCACGCGGCGCAGCACCCCCTGCTCCGCGAGCTGATCGAGGTCGCGCCGGATCGTCATCTCCGAGCAGCCGGTGTCCCGCGCCAGCTCCGCCACGGTGACGCGTTCCGTGGTGCGCATCCGCTCGATGAGCACAAGTAGACGTTCCGAACCTTCCATGTGTTCAATCAAACGTGTTGTATGTTCGAAAGTCAATCGGGGTGCCACTGCATCGACCCGCATCGACCCGCATTGACCGCATTGACCGCATTGACCGCATCGACCGCATCGACCGAGGAGCGCACATGGAGTGGATCGTCTTCGACTTCGGCGGAGTCATCAGCACGTCGCCGCCCGATGCCGCGGGCGCGGCGCTGGCGCGGGGCGTCGGGGTGTCCCAGGAGGAGCTCTGGGCCGCCTACTGGATAAACCGGGAGGCGTACGACGCGGGCGCGATCGACGCGGCCGGGTTCTGGGCCGACCTGTGCGCCCGGCTCGACCGGCCCGCGCCGGACGGGCGCCGACTGGACGCGCTGATGGCGGACGACCTCGCGGCGTGGATGCACGTCGACCAGGGCACCGTCGACCTGCTGGCGGAACTGGCCGAACAGGACGTACCGCTGGCCCTGTTGTCCAACGCGCCGAGCGGCATGGCCCGGCTGATCGAGGAGCAGCCCTGGTCGGCGGTCTTCCGGCACCGGCTGTTCAGCGCCGATCTGGGCCTGACCAAGCCCGATCCGCGGATCTTCGGCCGGCTGTGCGAGCGGCTCGACGCGCGGCCGGGCGACCTCCTGTTCGTCGACGACCGGCCGGAGAACCTGGACGCGGCCAGGGCTCTGGGGATCGAGTCCGTGCTGTTCACCGACGCCCTCGGCCTGCGTGCCGAACTCGGACGGACGCGCGTCGGCGGGTCCCTCCGATGACCGCCGACCTCGTCGACGGATCGGTCGAACCGGTGGCCGAGACAACGGCGTTCCCGCTCCGGGCGGCGATCGCCGCGTGTGCGGCCTTCGTGCTGATCGGTGCCTTGCAGGCGCTGTACGGACCCGCCATCCCGGCGCTGCGGCGCGAGTTCGGGATCAGCCCGGCCACGGCGGGGCTCGCGCTGAGCGCGCATTTCGCCGGCGCGCTGCTGGGCGTCCTCGCGGGCGCGGCGCTGCGCCGGAGGCGGCCGGATCGGCAACTCCTGCTGGTGTCGTGCCTGTTCATGGCGGTGGGGGCGGTCGCCTTCGCGGTGGCGGCCGATTGGCCGTTCGCGCTGGCCGCCGTGTTCGTGCTCGGGGTCGGCTTCGGCGGCATCGACTACGGCCTCAACGTCATGTTCGCGGAGGGGTTCGGCCGGCGCGGTACGTCCATGCTGAACATCCTCAACGCGCACTTCGGCCTCGGCGCGATCGCGGGCCCGGCGCTGCTGGGCGCCCTGGGGGCGGACCGCTATCCGGCGGTCTTCGCCGGTTGCGCGGTCGCGTGCGTGCTGGTCGTCCCACCGCTGCTGGCGGTGCGGGACACGGCACCCGCGGCCGGCCCGGCGCCGGCGCCGCCGGATGGCACGGCACCGAGCACAGCGCCGTCGGGCACAGCGCCGCCGAACGCGATTCCGCCCAACGCGACGCCCCCGCGCACGACGGCGATCCTCATGGGTGCGTTCATCGTCCTGTACATCCTGCACGTCGGCATCGAGACCGGCGTCGGCGGCTGGGAGCCCACCCACCTGGAGGCCCTCGGCAACTCCACCTCGGCCGCGGCCGGCGCGACCGCCGGGTTCTGGCTCGCCATGACGATCGGCCGCTTCCTGGTGGCACCCATCAGCCTGCGCGTGCGCCCGCAGGTCGTGGTGCTCGCGAGTTGCGCGGCGATGACCGGCTTCCTGCTTCTGGCGGCCGTCCCACCGTTGGCCCCGTACGCCTACCTCGGCGTCGGCCTCGCCATCGCACCGATCTTCCCCACCGGCCTGGCCTGGCTCAACGAACGGGTCCCCGGCTCGGCGAGCGCCGCGGCCTGGGTGATCGCGGCCTCGATGATCGGCGGGATCGCCTTCCCGCCACTGCTCGGCGCGGCCTTCGAGACCTCCGCCGACACGATGGCCATCCCGTTGCTGCTCGCCGCACTCTCGGCGGTGTGCACGGCAGTGGGCGTCGCCTGCGGAGCAATCGGTCGGCGTGCCCGCCCCGTGCCGAACTCACTCACCACGACGGGGTCATGACGGCTAGTCAGCTTGCTTCGATCGGCTACGGTCCGCGTTCGCCGCGGCGCTCCGCCCGCCCTGCACGTCACGGGCGTCGAGCATCGCGCCGACGTGCCGCAGCCCACGCGAGAGATCGCCGAACGGGCGCCCGTCGATGGTGGCGGTTCCGAAGGCGGGCGGAAGCCGAACGCGAGCGGTCCGCCGGCGCCCGAGAGGATCGGGGCGTCGGCGGACCGCTGTAGCGGGCCCGCCGGGTCGCGGGCCGAGGGGAGGGGGCGCGGGTCACGCCTGCTTGGCCTCGATTTCCAGGATGATCGCGATCTTGTCGCCCACGGCCGCGCCGGCGGGGCCGCCGGTGATGCCGAAGTCGCCGCGGCTGATCTCGGTGGTGGCGGTGAAGCCCGCGATGGGGCTGCCGTCGAAGCCGGTGCCGAAGCCGTTGAGCTCCAGTTCGAGGGTGACGGGCTTGGTGACGCCGCGCAGCGTGAGGTTGCCGTCGACCTGGTACACCACCGGGGACTCGGCGCGGATGCCGGTCGAGGCGAAGGTCAGCTTCGGGTGGCCGGCGGCGTCGAGGAAGTCCTCGTTGCGGATGTGGTCGTCGCGCATCGTGTTGTTGCTGTTGACCGACGCGGTCTCGATCGTGGCGTTGACCGAGGACTCCAGCGGGTTCTCGGCGGTGACGATCGTGCCCTCGAAGCTGTCGAAGCGCCCGCGAACCTTGGCGATGCCCAGGTGACGCACGGAGAACGAGACGTCCGAGTGGACCTGGTCGATGGTCCAGGCGCCCGCGATGTAACCGGGGATGGTCTCGACGGAGGTGGTCATGGGAGCTCCTTGGGGATGCGTGGTGGTGGCGACGGAAGGTGTTGTTGAACTCTCAGCAACATAGCACCCATAAGTTGATGGTTCAACAAGACATATGCTGTGTCCATGAGTGACGAACATCGGCTGACTTCCGCGGAGAGCGAGATCTGGCGGTCCTACTTCACCGGGACCGTGGAGTTCGCGGCCCACCTCGACCGGCGGATGCGCCGCGAGGCGGGCATGCCGATGACGTACTTCGAGATCCTGACCCGGCTCGCCGAGGCCCCGGAGCGCCGAATGCGGATGACCGAGCTGGCCACGGCGTCCCAGTCGTCGAGCAGCCGGCTCTCGCACGCGGTGACCGCATTGGAGAAGTCGGGCTGGGTCACCCGCAGTCCGGCCGAGTGCGACCGGCGCGGCTGGATCGCGCACCTGACGGACGCCGGCTTCGCGGCCCTGGAGTCGGCGGCCCCGACTCACGCCGCGACGGTGCGGCAACACCTGTTCGACGTGCTGACACAGAGTCAGGTGGCCACCCTGGCCGAGATCGGCCGAGCGATCCAGAACGGATTGAGCGGCGTCTGCGCGAGCGCGCGGGCGGCGGCAGCGGCCGGTGAACTCCCCGAAGGGGAGGCCGACGACGGCGCGAGCTGCCCCTTGGCGGAGGGCGCATGCGACTCCACGGACGGGTGAGAGCGGCCGGAGCGGCGGACGGCGCCGGGTCGGCCGGGATTCACCGGCCGTCGGCGAGGTCGAGGGTGGCGGAGCGGGTGATCTTGATCCACTCGGGGGAGCGGACGCCCGGCCGATAGGGGGAGTCGAGGCGCTTGCAGACGAGGCCGCCGAGGCCGTTGGCAAGGGTCTGCTCGAGGGCGAGGGGTCCCTGGCCCTCGCTGTGGGTCGGGGTGGACCAGCGCGGGCTCACCAGGCCGAGGCGGGTCAGGGCGGCACGGCGCTCGCGGTACGGGCGCGAGGTGCACATGCGGCCGTCGATGTAGAGCAGGTCGAACAGGACCAGGTGGACGGGTACGTCCATCACCAGCGTCGCGGCCCGGCGGGGGTTGTGGACGTTCAGGCGGCGGCGCAGCCGGGCGAGGTCCGGCAGGCCGCGCGCGTCGAGGGCGACGACCTCGCCGTCCAGGATCGCGCTGCGACCGTGGAGTCCGTCGGCGAGCGGCGCGAGTTCGGGGAAGGTGGCGGTCACGTCCAGGCCCGAGCGGGACAGCAGCCGCAGCGGTCCGCCGGCGGGTACCTGGATGCCGATGCGCGCCCCGTCCCACTTCACCTCGAACCCGTACTCGGCGTCCGCCCGCGGCAGCACGCCCGGCGTGGCGAACATCGGCTTGATCACCGGCAGCAGCCCGGTGCCCGCCGACTGACTCGCGTGTGGCGCCATGTGTCGATCATCGGGGCCGCCGGCGTCGACCGCAGTTCGGTGGACCCGTCGGAGCGAAGGCCCGAGAGGCGGGTCGGCACCGCGCCGGACCCGCCTCGGCGCGCGTCCGTGAAGACACGCGCCGAGGTCCTTCCGCCGGACAGGGCCTATGCCGCCGGTTCGGTCGTGGGTGCCCTACGCCCGGGTCAGGATCTCCATGCCGTGGCCCGCCGGGTCCAGGAAGTAGACCCCGCGGCCGCCGTGGTTGTGGTTGATCTTGCCCACGCTCTCCATCATCGGGTCGGCGAAGTAGTCGATCCCGGCCTTCCTGATGCGCTCGAACGCCGCGTCGAACTCCGCCTCGGAGACCAGGAACGCGTAGTGCTGGGCGGTGATCGGCCCGCTTCCCGCGGACGCGAAGTCCAGGGTGACGCCGTTGCTTGTCGCGACGGGGACGAACGGCCCCCATTCCGGCCCGACTTCCAGGCCCAGGATGTCCGCGAGGAACTCCGCGGACTCCCGATTGTTCTTTGCGTGAACGATGGTGTGATTCAGCTCTACCGACACTGTGGAATGCCTCCAACGGGCATCTCACGGGCTACCTCCACGCCTCACCCGGCCGGTGACCGACGCGCGATGCCGTACTGCGATCGTAAGCCGTGCACGTGGCCGGGTCGAGGCCGTTGGGCGGTGCGGGTACAGCCTGACACTCTTGTACCTACTGGTATGTACAATGGTTCGCGTGACCACCTCCGAACGGCTCATCGAGAGCACCCGCGAGCTGCTGTGGGAGCGCGGATACGTGGGCGTGAGCCCGAAGGCGATCCAGCAGCGCGCCGGCGTCGGCCAGGGCAGCATGTACCACCACTTCACCGGCAAGCCGGACCTGGCGCTCGCGGCGATCTCCCGGACCGCCGACGAGATGTGGGCCAAGGCCGAGGAGTGGTTCGACGCCCCCGGCACCGCCCTCCAGCGGATCACCGGCTACCTGCGGCGCGAGCGTGACGTGCTCAAAGGGTGCCCGATCGGCGGTCTCACCCAGGACCCGGACGTGATGGCCGACCCGGTGCTGCGCCGCCCGGTCGAGGAGACCCTCGGCCGGCTGCGCGCCCGCCTCGCCGAGATCCTGACCGAGGGACGCGAGCACGGCGAACTCGGGCCCGGGCTCGACCCGGCGGCGACGTCGGCCACCATCGTCGCGGTGCTCCAGGGGGGCTACGTAGTGGCCCGCGCGGCGGGCTCGACCGAGCCGTTCGACCAGGCCGTCGACGGCCTGCTCAACCTCCTGGCCGCGCATGCCACCACCCCCGGTCGGGCCGAGTAGCGGGACCACCCGAACCCGAACCGCCCCAACCGCCACCGGCCGGGCGCGGCACGAATCCGAACGAACCCCCGCACGGCGATGTATGCCAAGCAATAGGTGCCGGCGCGGCCGTCGGGCTGGTCGGTCCGGGTGACCTCGACCTGCGCGGCGGCAGCGCCGATCGCGGCAACAGACATCCGATCATCATGCCAACCGGGCCCCGATCACGCGCGTACCCGGTGATCGGGGCCCGCCCGGCGCTACCCCGCCGGTCGGGTCCCGATGACCACCGTGGCGTACAACTCGTCGGACTCGACCACGCGCGGGATCAGGCCGCCTCTCGCGAACGCGTCGACGGTGTGCGGTATCTGTCGTTCGCTCGTCTCGATCAGCAGGTGCCCGCCCGGGGCCAGCCAGTCGTGCGCGGCGGCGGTCACCCGGCGCTGGACGTCGAGGCCGTCCGACCCGCCGTCCAGGGCCACGCGCGGTTCGTGGATGCGGGCCTCGGGGGGCAGCAACTGGATCTCGTCGGTCGGTACATAGGGCGCGTTGGCGACCAGGACGTCGATCCGGCCGCGCAGCGACGCGGGCAGCGGTTCGTACAGGTCGCCCTCGTACACCCGGCCCACGGCGGCGATGTTGCGGCGCGCGCACCGCACCGCGGCGGGGTCGATGTCGGCCGCGTACAGCTCGACGCGCTCCACGGTGGCCGCCACCGCGGCGCCCAGCGCGCCCGAGCCGCAGCACAGGTCGACGACGACGGCGCCGGGCCGGGCGAGCGCGACCGCCTGGCCGGCCAGGAACTCGGTCCGCCGGCGCGGCACGAAGACGCCGGGATCGACGAAGACCCGCAGGCCGCAGAACTCGGCCCAACCCAGGACGTGTTCGAGGGGCAGCCCGGCGATGCGCCGATCCACCATGACGGCGAGTTCGGCCGGCGTGGCGGCCGTGGAGATCAGCAACTCCGCCTCGTCCTCGGCGAAGACGCAGCCGGCGGCACGAAGCCTGGTGACGATGACGGACGTGGGGCAGGGTGACGCGGAAACCGACATGAGAGCCTTTCGGGAAGCCGAAGGGTGCTCTCGCGGGTTCACCTATGCCAAGTGGACCGCGCGGTCGTGGAAGGAGAGCACCCGACCTGATACAGCGGTAATGGGTCCCACCTCCTCGAATGCGATCTCGATAGGTCCATTTGCTGGACGCGGCGGTAACACTACCCGACGCCGACCGCGGCTCACCCCGCCTCCCTCCCGGAACCGAGCGGACCGGCGCCCTCCGGTCGCGCCCCGGGTCCGGCGAGGCCGTCCATGAGTACGCCGAAGAGCTGTTCGCGGCGCGCGCCGATGGTCGGGGCCTGGCCGGTGACCCAGCCGAGGGCGCTGATCAGGGCGAACAGGTCCGTGGCGGTGACGTCGGGGCGGATGTGCCCGGCCTCCTGGGCCCGGGTCAGCAGCCGCCCGCCGGCCTGACGCATGCTCAGGCACGAGGCGTGCAGCGCCGATTCCTCGTCGGTCAGGGTCGCCACCAGCGAGGCCGGGAGGCCGGTGTAGATCGTGGTGCCCGCGGTGAAATCGCGCAGCCACGCGGTGAGGGCCTCGTCGGGGGCCGGGCTCTGCGCCAACGCGCCGGCCCGGGCCGCCAACGTGTCGAAGCCGTGCCGCAGTACCGCTTCGAGCAGCGCGTCACGGGTCGGGAAGTGCCGGTAGAAGGTGCCCATGCCGACGCCGGCACGGCGGGCGATGTCGCGCAGTGACGCGTCCGTGCCCTGCTCGGCGAACACGGTCCTGGCGACGTCGAGCACGAGTTCGCGGTTGCGCCGCGCGTCGACGCGTTGCGCGCGCGGCTTCGAATCATCGGTCATGGCGAATCCCGATCCTTGACAAGCGGAGCACTGCTCCACATAAAATCCGGAGCAGTGCTCCGAATCATACTGCGGACATCCGCACCGTTCCAGGCGCGCCGATCGACCGCGCCGACCACAGGCGGCGGGACGCGACGGCGCCCGGGTCCACAGACGGCGGCCGTCCGCACCGGACCACGCGCGGCAACCGGCCGCGACACCCGATCGCGAGGGGGACACGATGTCGAAGGCGACCATGCGGGCCGTCCGGATCCACGAGTTCGGCGGACCGGAGGTGCTCGTGTACGAGGAGGTGCCACGCCCGGAACCCAAGCCGGACGAGGTCCTGATCCGGATCCACGCCGCCTGCCTGAACCCGCCCGACTGGTACGCGCGCATCGGCTTCGCCAACATCCCGGCGGACAAGCGCCCCGACCGCCGCCTGCCCTTCACCCCGGGCTCCGACGCCTCCGGCGTCGTCGTCGCCGTCGGCTCGGAGGTCACCGAATGGGCCGAGGGGGACGCCGTGTTCGGGATGATCCGCTTTCCGGATCCGGACCTGGACGGGGACACCGGCGGCCGCACGTACGCCGAGTACACCACCGCTCCCGCGGCGCACCTCGCCCGCAAGCCGGCCGGCATCGACCACATCCGGGCCGCCGCGGTGCCGATGGCGGGATTGACGGCCTATCAGTTCCTCTTCGACCACGTCCGCCTCGAACCGGGCCGGACGGTCCTGGTCAACGGCGCTGCGGGCGGGGTCGGTCACTTCCTCGTCCAACTGGCCAAATCCCGCGGTGCGCACGTGATCGGGGTCGCCTCGGGGCGGCACGAGTCGTTCCTGCGCGGGCTCGGCGTCGACCGGTTCATCGACTACACCACCACCGCGCCGGCGGACGCGGTACGCGACGTCGACCACCTCTTCGACACCGTCGGCGGGCCGGACGGCGGTCGATTCCTGCCCGTGGTCAAGCGCGGCGGCACGATCAGCCCGGTCTTCTTCGGCGACTACGACCGCGAACGCGCGGCCGAGTCGGGGATCACCTTCAAGTCCGGGCAGGTCCACTCCGACGGAGGGCAACTGGCCGAACTCGCCCACCTGATCGACGCGGGCGCCGTCCGCGTGGGCATCGACGGCGTCTTCGCCCTGGCCGACGCGCACAAGGCCCACGAGCGCGCCGCGGCCGGCCACATCCAGGGCAAGATCGTGCTTCGCGTCGTCGAGGAGGGCTGATCCTGCCCGAACGCGCCGCCGAGGCCCGGCCGTTGCCGCTGATCCCGGAGGATCCGCACTGGGCCGACCCGAGGTCGCCTCCCGCGCCGGGGCAGCCGTACTCGCGCACCGGCTCGGGCGGTTCGGTGGGGACCACTCAGGTCATCCCCACCGAACCGCCCGAACCGCCCCGAGCCGAAGGCCCGCCCCAGCTCAGGGCCAGCGGTGGCCGGCCGCGCCGCCGTCCCAGCCGCGCGGGCGGCCACGCACGTCGAGCAGATCCTCGACGTACTCGGGGACGTGCAACCCGGTGCCGGCTCCGCGTCCGGTCCCCGCGGCCCGGCGACCGCCGGCTTCGGTGGGATTGGAGCGGGTGTTCTCCCACGCCCACGACTCGGTGCCCGCCATCCGGTGGTGCATCGCGGTCACACAACGGCGCAGCACGAGTTCCGTTTCCGAGGGGGGCGTGGTGCTCCGGCCGCCGCCCAGGAGTTCGCGGCGCGCGGTCAGGAAGTCGGCCACCCGGTCCTGGATCCGCGCGGCCACCGCCGTCTCCGCGTGTTCGCGACCGACGTGCTCGTGGTGCGCGAGGACGTCGACCAGGTCGGTCGTGGCCCCGACCGTCGCTCGCGACGCGTAGTAGTCGCTGGTCCACGACACCACGTCGGCCGCGGCGTTGCGGATGTCGTCGTACCGGGCCCGATGGCGGATCTCCGCCGGGAGTTCGCCGCCCGCCATGTACTCGTCGAGCAGCAGGCACGGGAACTGCCCGCCGACCAGCCGTCGATGCCGGATGTACGCGTCGACGCCGCCGACGTAGTCGTCGCCCGTGCGGGGACCGGTCGCCGACCACAGCACGACGCGGTGCAGCGTCCGCAGCGACTCGTCCACGAATTGATCGCGCCAATCCGCGCTCATGCTCGGGTAGACCCGGCCCAGGATGTCCGCCAGGGCGCGCGCCATCGCACCGGCACCGGCCTCGACGCGCCCGGAACGGTACACCGGCTCGACCTGGGCGCTCGCGTGCTCCCACGCGAGCGTCGCGCGCTCGTCGACGACGTCGGCGTACCGCTCGCTCACCAGGTATTGCCACCCGATGAACTGCGCGTACAGACCCAGCAGTTCCGGGTCGGCGTCGGGATAGGTGTACGCGGCCAGATCGCTCAGTCGGGCCGCGATCAGTCGCTGCTCGGCGTCGGGACTCGGGCAGACCTCATGTCGTCGGACCCAGTCGAGCAGTCGGCACTCCGCGTCCGGGGCGTGCGGATTTCGGTCGAGGGCGAACGGTAGCTGTATTCGCGGGGGATGTGCCTCGACCATGGGGTCTCCATTCGTCGTCGAAGGTGGTGCGGCCAAGGGGTTTCCGCAAGACGCGGACCTACCTGGCCACCACCGGCTCCCGAACGCGACGATGCCGGCGTATGGACCGGCACACACCGATATCGCCCATTTCTGCTCACAGACGCTGTCGATCTGCTAGAGATCGCACCAGAAGAGCCGTATGAGCCATTGAGCCATGGAACCTGAGCCATGATCAATATGTATGCGAGCGGCACACATTGCCACCACCGCGACGGCGGTGCGCGTCACGCGGGCAGCAGCGTGCCGACCAGGTCGGCGAACTCCTCCGGGGTGAGCAGGGGGATGCCCAGGGTCTCCGCCTTGGCGCGCTTGGATCCGGCCTTGTCGCCGGCGACCACGAGCGAGGTCTTCTTCGAGACGCTCGACGACGCGGTGCCGCCGGCGCGCTCGATCAGTTCGTTCATCTCGTTGCGCGACAGCGCGGCCAGCGCGCCGGTCATCGCGCCGGTGACCACGACGGACTTGCCCGTCAACGGGCCGGGCTCGGTGCCGCTGCCGGCGCCGGCCTCGGCCGGTTCGTCGGCCGCGCCGGGGGTGACCCCGGGCTCGGTCATGTTCACGCCGGCGGCGACGAGCTTGTCGATCACGTCGGCCAGCTCGGCGAGTTCGGCCACGATCACCGTCGCCTTGCCGGGGCCGATCCCCTCGACCCGCGCCATCTGCTCGACGTCGGCCGCGCGGATCGCGTCCATGGTGCCGAAGTGCCGGGCGATCCGGCGCGACATCGACCGGCCGGTCAGGCGCACGCCGAGCGCGCACAGCACCCGGCTGAGCGGCTGCGTCGCGGCCTGCGCGATGCCGGCGATCAGCTTGTCGGCGACCTTGTCGCCCATCCGGTCCAGGGTCAGCAGTCGATCCCGG
Organism: Embleya sp. NBC_00896; assembly: GCF_045207785.1. NCBI lineage: Bacteria > Bacillati > Actinomycetota > Actinomycetes > Kitasatosporales > Streptomycetaceae > Embleya > Embleya sp. NBC_00896. The sequence continues at coordinate 1,320,260 of NZ_CP108777.1, read as the reverse complement.
GTCAGGGTGAACAGGTCGGCGACGTCGGCGACCGCGCCGGTGTCGATGAGCTGGGTGACGATCCGGCCGCCGATGCCCTCGATGTCGAGTTGGTCGCGGCCGACCGCGTAGAGAATCCCGGCCTGGAGACCGCACGCGCGGCCCTGGGCGCAACGCCACCGCTGCTGTGTGGTGTCGAGCTCACCGCCGCACTGCGGGCACGCGGTCGGGAACTCGATCGGCGTCTCGGCGCCGGTGCGCACGTGCACGAGCGGGGCCTCGACGCGCGGGATGATGTCGCCCGCCTTGTACACGCTGACCTGGTCGCCGATCATCAGCCCGCGGCGCTCGATGTCGGCCGGGTTGTGCAGTGTCGCGAAGCCGACCAGGCTGCCGTCGATCTCGATGGGGTCCAGGATCGCGCGCGGCGCGATCACGCCGGTACGGCCGACCGCCCAGTCCACACCGATCAGCTTGGTGATCTTGTGCACCGCGGCGAGCTTGTAGGCGATCGCCCAGCGCGGCGCGCGCGAGCCGTTGCCCGCGTCGCGCTGGTCGGCGGCGGCGTCGGCCTTGATCACGATGCCGTCGATGCCGAACGGCAGCTCGGCCCGCAGCGCGGCGATCTCGTCGACGGCCGCCTGTACCTCCTCGACCGTCGCGCACACCCGCAGCCGCGCCGCCGTGCGGCCCGTGGTCAGCACGCCGAACTCCTCGACCCGGGCCATCACCGCGGAGTGGTCGGCGGTCCGCAGCTCTTCGGCGAAGGGGCTGTCGTCGTCGGGGAACGGCAGCGCGACGTAGCCGTAGAACGTCATCGGGACCACGTACGGGCGGTCCTTGGCGCGCAGCGTCCCGGCCGCGCCGCTGCGCGGATTGGAGAACACGGTCGCGCCGTACTCCCGGCGGATCTCGTTGGCGGCCTCGAACTGTTCGGTGGTGAGCAGCACCTCGCCGCGGATCTCGATCGAGACCGGCTCGGGGAGCCGTTCCGGCAGGCCCTCGATCGTGCCGATCGCATGCGACACGTCCTCACCCGCGATGCCGTCGCCGCGGGTCACCAGCCGGTCGAGCCGGCCGTCGCGGTAGCGCACGGCGACCGCGAGCCCGTCCATCTTGGGCTCGACCGTGAGCGCCGCCGGGGCCCGCTTGATCCGCCGCTCCAGCGACGCGACCCAGGCCACCAGGCCCTCGGGGTCGAAGACGTTGTCGATGCTCAGCATCGGCACCGTGTGCGGCACGTCGCCGGTCGGCAGCGCGCCCGCCGCGACCTTGCCCACGGGCGATTCGGCGAGCATCTGGTCGGGGTGCTCGCTCTCGTACACGCCGATCCCGCGCAGCAGCCGGTCGTACGTGTCGTCGTCGACACTCGAATCGGCGCCGCCGTAGTAGGCGCGCGCGGCGGCCGCCACGGTCTCCACGGCCTGGGCGTACGCGTCGAAATCGGCGAGAACGGCCGCCGGGGCCGGGGTTTCGGTCATGCGTACATACTCTCGAACGGCACCGACATCGGGGGTGGCGCGCGCCAGGCATTTCACACTTCCCGCGCGGCGGACCCGGGGGCGGGCCGCGGGGCCGGGAGCGGGCCCGACGGTGCGGCCGGGAGCGGGGTCTCGGCCGGGTTCGGGTCGGGGTCCGGGCTCGGCCGCAGCCCGCGGGCCAGGGCCGCCGTGACCGTGAGCGAGCCCGTCGCCAGCACGCCCATCGCCGTCGCCGGCGAGGTCAGCTCGGCGACCGTCCCCGCGACCAGCGCGCCCACGCCCTGCATGGTGAGCATCCCGGAGGCGTGCAGCCCCAGGGCGTGCCCGCTCAGCTCCTCCGGTGTCAGGGCCATCAGCCGCTCCTGGAGCAGCAGGCTCGCCGAGTAGCCGATCGAGGCGAGCGCGACCGCGGCCACCGCGAGCGGCAGTGCGGGCCGCACGACGAAGACCAGGTACGGCGTGGCCAGGAGCAGCAGCATCGGCACGCCGAGCCGGGTCCGCCACCGGGGGCGGACGAACCGGCCGGCGAGCGTGTCGCCGGCCAACATGCCCAGCGCGGCGAAGGCGAAGAACAGGCCCGCGTGCCGGGGCGAGTAGGAAACGAAGAGCGATTCGCAGCCGACGATCAGCCCGTTGGGCACCCAGAGGGCCAGGTAGACGTAGCGCCGGGGCGTGGCCGACCAAAGCCGCGCGTTGGTGCGCCGGGTCTCGGTGACCGAGGGCCTCCCCGTGGCCCGCGGCGGGCGCCTGCTCAGGCCGAACCGGGCGACGAGCGCGGCGGCGAGGTACAGGGTGGCGCCGGTGAGCAGGGTTCCGCGCGGGGACAGCGCGGTCACCAGGACGCCGCCGATCGCGAATCCGCAGATCTGCATGGTGCCGACGGCCATGTTCAGGACCGAGCGGCCGAGCAGGTAGCCCTCGCGCGCGAGGATCTCGTTGAGCAGGCCGTAGCGGACCCCGCCGCCGAGCGAGGCGAGCACGCCCAGGCCCAGGAGGACCGCGAAGACCGCCCACACCGGCAGCCCCGGGACCGCCTGCGCGGCGGTGCCCAGCGCGAAGAGCAGTGCCAGGCCGGTCGTGGCCGCGCGCGGCGGCAACCGGTCGGCCGCCGACAACACCGTCGTCGCGCCGATCACCTGGGCCAGGGCCGGCCCGAACATCGCGAGCGCGGACAGCAGCGGCGAGCCGGTCGCGTCGTAGATCAGCGTGCCCAGGGCCAGGCCGCTCACCGTCTGGGCGGCCACCTGCACCGCGGAGGTCAGGAAGAACGGGGTGAACTCCGGTGCGCGGAACAGCTCTCGATAGGTACGCATGGCCGGAGTCTCGGTCGCCTTCCGGCCGGGGCGTTACTGTTTCGCACGGAGGCGAAAGCATGGGCTGGTGGCAGGTCAGCACGGACACCCTCGCGGGCAGCCGGTTCGTCGTCTCGCCACTGGCCGAGGCCACCGCGAGTCTGAAGACGCTGGAGCGGGGGACGGCCGCGCACCCCGGCGAGCGCGCGTGGCTCGACGCGCACCTGCCGGCCTATCGGGAGCGGCTGGCCGAGGATCCGATCACCGCGCAGCTGGTGCGGGCCGCTCTCGGACGCACCTGGAACGCGGACTTCCTCACGCCCACCCCGACCGGCGAGGGCGACCCGACCTTCGAACAGGAACTGGAGCGGATCCGCGAGACGCCGCCCGAGGCCGCGCGCCAGCACCTGACCGTGTCCCTCGGCGGCCCGCTCCCGACCGGATTGCACCGGACCGACCCGGCGGCCCGCTGCGCCGAGCTGATGGAGTGGGTGTGGACGCGAACGGTCCGGCCCTGCTGGCCGCGCCGCCGCCGGATCATCGAGGCGGACATCGTCGCCCGGACCGGACAGCTGAGCCAGGGCGGCTGGGCCGCCGCCCTCGACGACATGCGCCCGGGGATGCGTTGGCTCGGATCCAGCCGACTCCAGATCAACGCCTACGACTATCCGCCTCGCGAACTCCGGGACGCCCGGCTGCTGTTCGTGCCGGTGACCCCGAAGCAAAGCTGGGTCTCCTGGCATGAGAGCAGCCGGTATGCCGTGGTGTACCCGTGCTCGGGCACGTTGGCCGAGACGAACGGGGCATCGGCTCCGGAGGCGCTGGGTCGGCTGCTCGGGCCCGCGCGGGCGGCGGTGCTGGTCCTGCTCGACGCGCCCAAGAGCACGACGCAGCTCGTGGCGCTGACCGGTCAGGGGCTGGGCTCGGTCGGTCGACACCTCAAGGTCCTGCTCGACGCCCGCCTGGTCAGCCGCCGACGGGCGGGCCGATCGGTCCTCTACTACCGATCCGGAGCCGGCGACGCGCTGATCGCGGCCCAGATCCCGGAGTGAGCACGCCCGCACCGGCCCGGTCGATGCTCCATCATGGTGACATGGAGATGGCGCCCGAACCCGTCACCCGGCTGGCCCCGCGCGGGATCCGGCGCGTCGTGCTCACCCAGCGATGGAGCGAACTGACCTTCGTACATTGGGCGGTGCCGCCGGAAGTGGTCGCGCCGCTGCTGCCGCCCCGGACCCGGCCGGACGTCCTCGACGGGATGACGTACGTCGGCCTCGTCCCGTTCCGGATGGTCGACGTCGGCCTCGCGCGACTGCCGGGTGTGCCCTGGCTGGGCACCTTCGCGGAGACCAACGTGCGGCTGTACTCGGTGGACACCGCCGGCCGCCGCGGCGTCGTCTTCCGTTCCCTCGAAGCCGCCCGGCTGCTCCCGGTCCTGACCGCCCGCGCGACGCTGCGCCTGCCGTACAGATGGGCCCGCATGCGGATCGACCGCACCGGCGACGGGGTCCGCTACACGACCCGGCGACACCGCCTCGAAGGCGCCCCGCGGCACGCGACCGCGCACGTGCGCGTCGGCGCCCCGATCACCGAACCCACCCCGCTGGAGCGCTTCGTGACGGCCCGCTGGGGGCTGCACACCCGTCTGGGCCACCGCACCCTCTACCTCCCCAACGCGCACCCGGAGTGGCCCCTGTACCGCGCCGAACTGCTGCACCTCGACGAGGATCTCGTCGCGGCCGCCGGCCTCCCGGACGTCGGCGGCGATCCGGCAAGCGTCCTGTACTCCCCGGGCGTCCCGGTCAGATTCGGCCCACCCCTCGTCGTCGCCCCTCAGCCCACCTCGGCGATCAACGCGTAGCGCTCGTCGTCGACGGCCCCACCCCACAGCTCCGGATCACCGTTGAGCGGCTCGATCCGCACCCCGGCCACCAACGGCCGCACGGCGGCGGCCAGATCGTCCGCGCCGACCCCACCCATCCAGGGCAACGCCTCGGCACCCGCGACATACGCGTCCCCCGCCTGCCCCGACTCCCGCCACCGCCCCTCGATCAGCACCAACCGCCCACCGGACCGCACCCGCCCGACCCACTCCCGCATCGCGCCGGGCGGATCCGGCAGCGTCCACACCAGATGCCGCGCCAACACGACATCGAAACGCTCACCCCCGGTGGGCGGCGCGGCGGCATCCCCGACCAGAAAGCGCGCGCCCGACCCGACGTGGGCGAGCTTCGTCCGCGCGCGCTCGATCATCCGCGGGGCGAGATCCACCCCCGTCACCCGATGTCCCGCTTCGGCCGCCAACAGGGCCAACGACCCGGTTCCGCACCCGACATCGAGCACATCCGCCGGCTCGGCCCCCACCCACCCCGCCAACCGGCGCGCCCAGGCGTCCCGAGTCCGCACGTCCCGAAGTCCGTGATCGGGCTCGTCGTCGAACGTGGGTGCGACGGTGTTCCAATAGCCGGTGATGTTCTCGATGGTCATGACCACGGACACTCGCACCTCGCACCGACGTCGGGACCGCACGATCCCGGCACCCGGCACCCGGCACGCGGTCCCCGGTTACCCAGCCCCCGGTTACCCGGCCAGGGCCGCGCGCAGGCGGTCGATGTCCTCGGCGTCCTTGGCGCGGCGGGGGCGGTTCGGCATCCAGCTCGGGGTCAGCAGCTTGATCTCGATCTGGGCTTCGGGGGAGATGATCGGGCAGGTCAGGTCGCGTAGTCGGCCGGCCGGGGTGTCGAGCATGCCGGTCGGCCAACGGGCGCCCGCCCAGGGGCCGCCGGCGACGAGGACGTGGCCGTCGGGGTCGCGGGCGAGGAAGGCGATGCTCAGTTCCACGTCGCCCGCCGAGTAGTCGAGTTGTTGGGCGGCCGGGGCCTTGGCCAGGCGAACGAAGTCGCGGGCGGTGAACGCGGCGGCAAGGGTGGGTGCGTCCTCGGCCCACGCGAACCAGTCGACGTCGCCGTGTTCGCGGCTGACCCGGCCCAGGAAGAAGTCCATCGCCCAACCACCACGCAGCCAGATCTCTATCCGCAACTCCCTTGCCATGTCCAGGACTTCGGCAATCAATTCGAGCTGTCGATCCGCATCCGTCGACGGGGTCATGGGGACAACCGTAGGGCCCCCGTGGCCTGATTGTGCCGTCATTCACCACTCCGTTCGCCGGCCGGCCGGAGGCCGCGCGAAGCCCGCCACGCCGACCGCGATCACGAGGGGCGCCGGTCGGCGGCCGACCCCGCGCTACCCGCCCGCCACGCCCTCGGCCGCACCGGCCCCGCGCCGCAGATACCAGTCGACCTCCGCCCGCGTCGGCGGGTTCGCGCCGGCCCGGGAGCAGGTGATCGCCGAGACCACGGACGCGTCCGCGAGCAGCGTCGCCAGGGTCGGGACATCGAGGCGCCGGATGCCGGCCCGGTCCCACCGGCCGAGCCGGCGCAGCGCGTCGAGCAGTCCGGCCGTGTACGCGTCCCCGGCGCCGACCGTGTCCACCACGGTCACCGGTTCCGCCGGCACGGTCGCACTCCCGGCCCGGCAGACGCCGTACGAGCCCTCCCCGCCGCGAGTGACCACGACCAGGCCCGGCCCCCGCGCCAGCCACGCGTCCGCCACCGCGGCGAAATCCCGGGCCGGATACAGCCATGCCAGGTCCTCGTCGCTGACCTTGACCACATCCGACAGGGCCACCAGCGACTCGATCCGATCCCGGGCCGCCCGCGGTTCGCCCATCAGGGTCGGCCGACAGTTGGGGTCGTACGACACCACCGAGCGGCCACGCGCGTGCTCGGCCGCGAGGAGCCCGCGCACGGCGTCCGCGCCCGGAGCCAGCATCGCCGCGATCGAACCGGTGTGCACACACCCGGAATCGGCCGGCACCCCGGTGCCCGGGGCCGGGTCCCACACGATGTCGAAGGCGTACGTCGCCACGCCCGCCGCGTCCACGTCCGCCCGCGCCACACTCGTGCGGCCGTCGTGCACGCTGCTCGGCGCGACCCGCACCTCACTCGCCGCGAGGTGCGCGGCGAGCAACTCGCCGTGCGGGTCCCGCCCGTACCGGGTGATCAGGTGCACGGGAGCGCCGAGCCGACCCAACCCCACCGCGACATTGGCCGGGCTGCCGCCCGGGCGGGCGACCGGGTCGCCACCCTCGACCCGCACCAGGTCGATCAACGCCTCGCCGACCACTGTGATCACGGGCGGGCCTCCCCGGAGCCGCGCGGGATGAGCCGCGTCCGCATGTGGATGTGCTGCACGGGCGTCACATCGCCCGCCAATCGACGGAACAGGAGCTGCGCGGCCGCCTGGCCGATCCCGAAGGGATCCTGCGCGACGACCGTCACGGCCGGGGAGAGCATGTCGGCCAGCTCGAAGTCGTCGAAGCCGACCAGTGCGGGCTGCACGGGCGAGCGCCGGATCTCGCGCACCGTCTCGACGGTGAACCGGCTGTTGCCGCAGAAGACCGCGGTCGCGGGATCGGTGCCGCCCAGCATCGTGCGCAGCCACACCCGCAACTCCTCGCCGTACGGGGGCCCGTTGTACACCAGCCGCGGCTCGATCTCGATGCCCGCCTCGGTCAACGCCTCGCGATAGCCGCGCAGCCGCTCGCGCGCGGTGAATATCTCCAGTCGGTCACCGATGAACGCGACCCGCCGATGGCCGTGCCGGACGAGGTGCTCGACGCCGTTCCGGGCCCCGCCGACGTTGTCCACCAGCACGGTGTCCGCCTCGATGTCACCCGGCGGGCGGTCGACGAACACGCAGGCCATTCCGGCCTCGATCTCCGGCAGCAGGTAGGTGTGGCTGCCGCTGGCGGGCACCACGATCAGCCCGTCCACGCGCCGTGCGCACAACGCAAGCACGAGATCACGCTCCTTGTCGGGGTCCTCCGCCGACGAGGCGCTGAACAACACCGTGCCGTGCTGGTGCGCCACGTCCTGGATGGAGCGGGTCAGCGCGGAGGAGAAGGGGTCCGCCGCGTCCTCCAGCACCAGCCCGATGCTCGACGTGTGCCCGGAACGCAACTGCGCCGCGCTGTCGTTGCGCCGGAAGCCGGTCTGCGCGACGGCCGCCCACACCGCCGCCTGCTTGGCGGGGCTGACGTTCGGCTCCCCGTTGATGACCCGCGAGACGGTCTTGATGCCCACGCCGGCGAGGGCGGCCACATCCTTCATGGTGGAGCGTCCGCGCCCGCGCGGTCGCTCCGGTGTCGTCGGGCCGGCCATCAGTGTCCTTTCGAGCGGCCGGGCGCAGGCCCGGCACCCATGCCGCGTGGCTCGTGGGCGAAACCGTCGGCGTCAACCGGCCGCGCGGCGCGGCGCAGCGCCTCGGCGATGGTCGGCGCGGCCGGCAGCCGAGGCAGCAGCGTCGCCTGCACCGCGTGGTAGGCGTCGGGTTTGCCCCGCCAGACGGTGGCCGCGGGCCGGCCGTCGGCGTCGAGTTCGTGATGCCAGCTGCCGTGCTCCCGGTCCAGGAAGACGGCGTCGGCATGCTCCCACCACGCTCGGTACCAGTCATCGTAGTCGGCCTCGCCGGTGGCCCGACGCAGTGCCGACGCGGCCGCGATCGCCTCGGCCAGGACCCAGTGCATCCGGGTCCGCACGACCGGCCGCCCGTCCCAGTCGAGGGTGTACACGAAGCCGGCGCGCCCGTCCGCGTGCCATCCCTCGCGGACCGCGGCGGCGAACAGCGCCGCCGCGTCCGTCCGGAGCCAGGCGGGCGGATCCGGCAGCGCCTCGGCCAGGCCGAGCAGCAGCCGCGACCACTCGAACCAGTGCCCGACGGTCGCGCCGTAGGGGCGGAACGGGTCGTCGGGACGCTCCCGGTTGTACCCGAACAGCGGAGTCCAGTCGGCGTCGAAGTGCTCGATCAGTCGCCAGTGGTTGGCGCGGGCGTGCTCGTGCACCACCCGGGTCGCGATCCGCAGCGCGCGCGTGCGCCACCGGTCCTCACCGGTGGCGTCGGCGGCGGCCAGGAACGCCTCGACGGTGTGCATGTTGCTGTTCGCGCCGCGGTACGCCTCGCCGGCGGTCCAGGCTCGGTCCCACGACTCGGCGCAGGCGCCCCGGTTCGGTTCCCAGAAGCGGCGCTCGATGGTGTCGAGGGCGTCCGCGAGCAGGGCGGGGGCGGCCGAGTGGCCCGCGGCGCAGGCGCTCGCGGCGGCCAGCACGACGAACGCGTGGTCGTACAGGCGCTTCCCGCCGGCCTGCTCGGCGCCGAGCAGCGGTCGGCCGGCCCGGTCCACGGCCGGATGCCAGCCGCCGTGCGCGGTGTCGCGCAGCGGGCCGGCCAGGGCGGCCAACCCGTGCTCGACGAGCGCGCCCGCCTCGGCGTCGCCGCGCAGCCGGGCGAGCGCGAACACGTGGGTCATCCGGGCGGTCACCCACGTGTGCACGGGTTCGTCGGGCATCGGGGTGCCGACCTCGTCGAGCCATCCGAAGCCACCGTCGGGGAGTCGGGCGCCGCGCGCGAACCGGACCAGGCGATCGCACTCCGCTTCGAGCCACGCCGCGTGCTCGGGTGAGTCCCCCCAGGGTGCAGCCGCCATCTGTCGCACACTCCTCTGACATCGTTGTCAACGGACCGTACATGCCACCTGCCGAACTGTCGACCTCCACCGCCTGTCGACCTGTCGTCGGCATCCGGCACCGCACGGTCTGTTGGCGCATTCGCCGAAATCTCCGACAGATCCGGGGCCACGGAAACCCTTGACACCCGGCATCGCGGCCAGCACTGTACTGACACCGTTGTCAGACGGTCAGCGACAGCAAGCCCCCTCGTACTCGTCCTGGGCTCTTTCTCGCACCCGTGCGAACCCGCGCCGCCTCGGCTCCCGTCGATCCGGCTCGCGGGCCGAACGACCCGACAACCCGAAGGAGTTGGGCACGTGCAACCCCTGATCGAAGGCAGCGGTCTGGTCAAGCGGTACGGACAGGTCCAGGCGTTGCGCGGGGCCGACTTCACCGTCTTCCCGGCCGAGGTCGTCGCGTTGATCGGCGACAACGGAGCCGGCAAGAGCACGCTGACCAAGACGCTCGCCGGCACCGAGCGGCCCGACGAGGGCCGGATCCTGTTCGAGGGCCGGCCGGTCACCATGGAACGCCCCACCGACGCCCGGAAGTTGGGCATCGAGACCGTGTACCAGGACCTTGCCCTGGCTCCCGATCTCGACGGCGCGGCCAACCTCTTCCTCGGCCGCGAACTGCTGCGCCGCGGCCTGGCGGGCCGACTCGGGGTGCTCGACAAGGCCACGATGCGCGAGCGGGCCGTCGAGGCGTTCGCCCGGCTCGGCGTCGAACTCCAGGACGTGGACGCCCCGATCGGAACGCTCTCGGGCGGCCAGCGACAGAGCGTCGCGATCGCCCGCGCGGTTGCCTGGGCCGACAAGGTCGTCTTCATGGACGAGCCGACCGCGGCCCTGGGCGTCCTCCAGCGCGGCCGGGTGATGGACGTGATCCGCCGGGTCCGCGACAACGGCATCGCGGTCGTGCTGATCAGCCACAACATGCCCGAGGTGTTGTCGGTCGCCGACCGGGTCGAGGTGCTGCGCCTGGGCCGGCGGGTGGCCCGCTTCGTCGCCGCCGACACGACGGTGGAGGAACTGGTGGGCGCCATGACCGGCGCGCTCGACGGCCTCGACGGACCCGACGCGAACGAACGCGACGGACCGGACCCGGCCGAGCACGGCCGGCTCGACCCGAGCAAGCGCACCGGGCGCACCGGACCCGATCCGGATGATCACGATGAGTCCGACAACCACGCCGGATCCCACGCGTCCCATGCATCCGACGGACCCGACGCACCCGACGCACCCGACACGGAAGGAGCGCCGTCATGACCCTCGACGAGGCGACCGCGCCATTGCGGCGCAAGGGACGCAAGGGACGCAAGGCGAGCAAGGGCCACGAGGGCGAGGACGCCGGATCCACGGGGTCCACGGGAATCACCGGATCCGCCGGATTCCTCCGCGGCGTGCTCTGGCGCCGGCTGGCCCGGACCAATTCCTGGTGGACCTTCCTGGTCCTGATGGTGCTGGTGACCGCGTTCTCCATCATGCGGCCCGAGCAGTTCGCGACCACCTTCAACCTGCGCAACGTGGCCACCGACGCGGCCGTGCTGTTGATTGTCGGCGTCGGCATGACCTTCGTGATCATCATGGCCGGAATCGACCTGTCGGTCGGATCGGTACTGGTGTTCGCGGGGGTCGTGGCGGCCAAGACGATGACCGCCGTCGCCGGCGCGGACGCCGGCTGGGGACCGATCCTCCTCGGCTGCCTGGCCGGCCTCGCCGCCGGTGCCGCGTGGGGCGCGCTCAACGGCTTCCTGATCGCGAAGGCCAAGGTGCCCGCGCTCATCGTCACCCTGGGCAGCCTGGGCATGGCGCTCGGCCTCGCCCAGGTCCTGACGGAGGGCCAGGACGTCCGGGGCGTGCCCACCCGCTTCACCGACACGATCGGCAACGGCCGCCTCCTGGGCGTGCCCTGGCTGGTGGTGATCGCCCTGGTGGTCACCGCGCTCGGCGCGCTGGCCCTGGCCACCACGCGATTCGGCCGGCGTACCTACGCGGTCGGCTCCAACGCCGAGGCGGCCCGCCGGTCCGGCATCTCCGTCGACCGGCACGTGATCAAGGTGTACGCCCTGTCGGGCACCCTCGCCGGCCTCGCGGGCATCCTCTCCCTGGCCCGCTTCACCACCACCACGATCGGCGGGCACGCCAACGACTCCCTCGGCGCCATCGCCGCCGTCGTGCTCGGCGGTACCAGCCTCTTCGGTGGGGTCGGCACGATCGTCGGCACGCTCATCGGCGTGTTCATCCCCGCCATCCTGCAGAACGGTTTCGTCATCCTCGGCGTGCAGCCGTTCTGGCAGAGCGTCGCCGTCGGCGCCGTGCTGATCGCCGCCGTGTACGCCGACCAATTGCGCCGCCGCGGACTCCAAAGACGCTGAAGGCGTCGAACAGCCCCCCGCCGACCCGCTCCACCGACCCGGTCCGCCGGTCCGCTCCGCCGTTCATCCGTCCCACCATCGCCAGGAGGCACAGCCCGATGAAGACACCGACGTACGTCGCCGTGACCATCGCCCTGACCGCGGCCGCCGCCCTCAGCGGATGCGGCAGCGACGGCGACTCCGGGGGCGGCGGGCGCAAGATCACCTTTATCCAGGGCGTCAAGGGCGACGAGTTCTACATCTCGATGGCCTGCGGCGCGCAGCAGAAGGCCAAGGAGCTCGGCGTCAAGCTCGACGTGACCGGCGCGGACAAGTGGGACGCGTCGCTCCAGACACCCGTGGTGAACGCGGTCGCGGCCAAGGGCCCGGACGCGGTCCTGATCGCCCCGACCGACACCCAGGCCCTGCGGCAGCCCGAACAGCAGCTCAAGTCCCGGGGTGCGAAGGTCATCGAGGTCGACACCAAGCTCGACGACGGCTCGATCCGGGAGACCTCGATCTCCTCCGACAACGAACGCGGCGGCATGCTCGCCGCCCAGACCCTGGCCAATCTCCTCCAGGACAGGGGCACGGTCGCGGCGATCAGCGTCAAGCCCGGCATCTCCACCACGGACGCTCGCGTTAAGGGCTTCGAGGCCGAGATCAAGAAGCACCCCGGGATCACCTACCTCGGCGTCCAGTACAACGACGACGACCCGGCCAAGGCGGCCTCCATCGTCACCTCGACGATCGCCTCGCACCGGGACCTCGCCGGAGTCTTCGCCGCCAACGTCTTCAGCGGCGAGGGCGCGGCCACCGGCATCGAACAGGCCGGCAAGGCCGGCCAGGTCAAACTGGTGGCCTTCGACGCCACGCCGAAGCAGGTCGAGGCGCTGCGCAAGGGCTCCATCCAGGGCCTCATCGCGCAGAAGCCGTTCGACATCGGTTCCCAGGGCGTGGAACAGGCCGTCAACGCCCTGGACAAGAAGCCCGTCCCCAAGTCCATCTCGACGGACCTCGTCGCCGTCACGAAGGAGAACGTGGACCAGCCCGACGTAAGCAAGTACCTGTACAAGGGCGCCTGTTGAGGTTCGGGCAACCGGCGCGGTGACGCCCGGCGCGGCGCCGCCGGCTCGTCGGCGACCCCGCCCGCGCCACCGTGCTCGCGTTCCCCGCGTTCCCCGCGTTCCCCGCGTTCCCCGCGTACCCGGGCCCGGTGGTGTCGATGTCCCGCCGGGCCCGGGTCCGGTTGCGTTCCCGCCCGGCGATTCCGCTCCGGCCGGCATGATCATCCGGTGTCGACCTCCCATGACCGGACCCCGCGCCCCGCCACCGCCCGCCACGTGCTCTTCGACGTCGACGGCACGCTGATCGACGCGCTCGCCAATCAGCGGCGGATGTGGGCGCAGTGGGCGCGGCGCCACGATCTGGACCCGGCGACGGTGTACGAGGTGGCGCTGCGCACCCGGCCCGTGGACACCTTCGCCGTCGTCGCGCCCGACCTGGATCCGGCCGACGGGCTTGCCCTGCTGCACGAGCTGGAGGACGCAGACGTTCGGCACGGCAAGTACGCGGCGTTCGCCGGCGCCGACGAGCTGCTGCGCGAACTGCCGCTCGGTGCCTGGGCGTTGGTCACCTCGAACTACGAACACCGGGTACGCGGCCGGTTCGCGCGCACCGGCCTGCCCGTGCCGGCGGTGATCGTCGACGCCGCCGCGGCCGAGCACGGCAAGCCCGCGCCCGACCCGTACCTGTTGGCCGCCCGGCTGCTGGGGACGACCCCGGAGCGCTGTCTGGTGATCGAGGACAGCCCGTCCGGGGTCGAGGCGGGCCTGCGCGCCGGCATGACGGTGTGGAGCGTGAACGCGGCGGCGTCCGTCACCGGGGCGCACCGCCACTTCCCGATCCTGGCCGACGCGGCGCGCGACATCGTCGAGTGGGTCGGGAGCGGGGCAACCGGTCGGGACGCGAAATTGTAAGGAGCGTCACAGGCGGTTACTCCGGCCGGCGTGATCATCGCGCTGCGCAATCGCCGATGCTGCCGGCCGAGATGGCTTTCTCCGAGCGCGTGCGGCCAGAATCCGAAAGATTCTTCGGATTCGGCGGTCGACACGGGAGATGCTCGCCGAAAGAAGCGGTTGGAGCGGGATTCCTCCCGCGTGGCGCGAGATGTGATCCCGTCCACTCGATCTTCGGGTTTCGATCGCCGGGATTTCGCAACGCGTGCGTGCGCGCTCGAAGACAAGCGTAGATCGCCGGATTGGGGAACCCCCACGGCTCCGGAGCCCGCCGCGGCGATCGGTAGGTTCATTCCGCATGTCCACCGAAACGAATCGCCGAGAAAGCGTCGTCACCCTGGACGCCCCGACCGTCCGAGACGGTGCGGCCCTGTGGCGGCTGGCCCGCGACAGCCGGACGCTGGACCTCAACTCCTCGTACAGCTACCTGCTTTGGTGCCGGGACTTCGCCGCGACCTCGGTCGTCGCACGAGACGAGGACGGCGAAGCGCTGGGGTTCGTCACCGGGTACGTGCGCCCGGATCTGCCGGACACCCTCATGGTGTGGCAGGTGGCGGTGGCCGAACCGGCCCGAGGCCGCGGCCTGGCCAAGCTGATGCTCGCCGAGCTGGTCCGGCGCCGGCAGCCGCACGGTCAGGTGTACGTGGAGACCACGATCACGAGCGACAACATCGCGTCGATCGCGCTGTTCACCGCCCTCGGCCGCGATCACGGTGCGGGTGTGGGCCGGACCGAACTGTTCGGCACGCCCCTGTTCCCGGACCGGCACGCGGAGGAAGTCCTTTACCGCATCGGTCCGTTCGGGCCATTCGGGCCGTTCGACGCGTAGCGGCGCCGCCCACCCGCGGCACCGCGCGGACCGCTCGCGGCGCGGTCCCCTCACGATGCGACACCCATGACAGGAGGAGCGACACGATGCCGGGCCCGTCCCGTCCCGTGTCGGCACCGTGGCCTGCCCGTTCTCGGACGCCCGGTGATCCTCGACCGACGACCTCTGGAGAAACGTGACTGTTTTCGAAACCCTCGAGTCCGAGGTCCGCAGCTACTGCCGGAGTTGGCCGACCGTGTTCACCCACGCGCGCGGCAGCCGGATGCACGACGAACAGGGCCGCAGCTACCTCGACTTCTTCGCCGGGGCCGGTGCACTGAACTACGGGCACAACAACCCGCTGCTCAAGCGCGCGCTCCTGGACTACCTGGAGAGTGACGGCGTCACGCACAGCCTGGACATGGCCACCGCGGCCAAGCGGGCCTTCCTGGAGCGCTTCGACGAGGTCGTGCTCAAACCGCGCGGCCTCGACTACAAGGTGCAGTTCCCCGGCCCCACCGGCGCCAACACGGTCGAGTCGGCCCTCAAACTGGCCCGCAAGGTGACCGGCCGCGAGGCGGTGATCGGGTTCACCAACGCCTTCCACGGCATGACGCTCGGCGCGCTCGCGGTGACCGGCAACGCGATGAAGCGCGCCGGCGCCGGCATCCCGCTGGTGCACGCCACGCCGATGCCCTACGACAACTACTTCGACGGGCGGATGCCCGACTTCATGTGGCTGGAACGCCTGCTCACCGACAACGGCAGCGGCCTGAACCTGCCCGCCGCGGTGATCGTGGAGACCGTACAGGGCGAGGGCGGCGTCAACGTCGCGCGCTTCGAGTGGCTGCGTGACCTGGCCGACCTGTGCCGCCGGCACGACATCCTGCTGATCGTCGACGACGTGCAGATGGGCTGCGGACGCACCGGGCCGTTCTTCAGCTTCGAGCCCGCCGGCATCACCCCGGACATCGTCTGCCTGTCCAAGTCCATCGGTGGCTATGGCATGCCGATGGCGCTGACCCTGTTCCGGCGCGACCTGGACGTGTGGGAGCCGGGCGAGCACAACGGCACCTTCCGCGGCCACAACCCCGCGTTCGTTACCGCGACCGCGGCGCTCGACCTGTGGGCCGACGGCTCGCTGGAGAAACAGACCATGCTCAAGGGCGAACTGATCGAGCGTCACCTCGGCGACATCGTCGCCGAGCACACCGCGCTCGGCGCGTCCCAGCGCGGTCGCGGCCTGATCCGCGGCCTGACCTTCGAGGACCCCGCGCTCGCCGAGGCGGTGTGCGCGCGGGCATTCGACGCCGGGCTGCTCGTGGAGACCTCCGGGCCCGAGTCCGAGGTGGTCAAGCTGATGCCCGCGCTGACCACCACCGATGCCGAACTCGACGAAGGCATGACCATCCTCGCCGCGTCGGTACGCGCCGCCGCCTGAACCGCCGCCGGCAACGACGACCAACGACCACCACCGGAAGGACCACACGATGATCGTGCGCTCGATCGACGAACTCGACGGCACCGACCGCGACGTCGTCGCGGACACCTGGCGCAGCCGCCGGATCGTCCTGGCGAAGGAGGGCGTCGGCTTCTCCCTCCACGAGACGGTGATGTACGCGGGGACCGAGACCTCGATGTGGTACGCCAACCACATCGAGGCGGTCTTCTGCACCTCGGGCGAGGGCGAACTCACCGACGACGAGACCGGGAAGACGTACCTGATCACGCCCGGCACGACCTACCTGCTCGACGGCAACGAGCGGCACACGATGCGGCCCAGGACGGACATCCGCATGGTGTGCGTGTTCAACCCGCCCTGCACCGGTCGGGAGACCCACGACGAGAACGGGGTCTATCCGCTGCTGCGCGAGGAGGCGAGCGCGTGACCGCCGCCACGACCCCGCTGTTCGACCCGTACCCCACCCGCGTGGTCGATCACGCGACCCACGTCGACCGCCGTGAACCCGTCGTGTGGCCGGGCCCGGCGGGCGGCCCGCTGCCCGAGGCCGACCTCGCGAGGTACGACCGGGACGGCTTCGTCACCGTCGACCAGCTCATCGAGCCGGACGAAGTGACGTTGCTGCGAGCCGAGTTGGACCGGCTGTGCGCGGATCCGCGGGTGCGCGCCGACGAGCGCACGATCGGCGAGCCGGATTCGGACGCGGTCCGGTCGATCTTCGAGATCCACCGGATCAGCGACCTGATGGCCGAACTGGTGGCCGATCCGCGGCTGGTGGGTCGGGCCCGACAGATCCTGGGCTCGGACGTGTACATCCACCAGAGCCGCGCCAACCTCAAGCCCGGCTTCAACGGGTCCGGGTTCTACTGGCACTCCGACTTCGAGACCTGGCACGCCGAGGACGGCATGCCCGCGATGCGCGCGGTCAGCGTCTCGATCGCACTGACGGACAACCACGTGCACAACGGGGCGCTGATGATCATGCCGGGCTCACACCGCACGTTCGTGGCGTGTCCGGGCGAGACGCCCGACGGGCACTACCGCACGTCGCTGCGGCGGCAGGAGATCGGCACGCCGGATCCGGCCACGCTGACCGGGTTCGCCGAACGGCACGGCATCTCGGTGGTCACCGGCGCGGCCGGTTCGGCGACCCTGTTCGACAGCAACTGCATGCATGGATCGGCGGACAACATCACGCCGTTCCCGCGGGCGAATCTGTTCGTGGTCTACAACAGCGTGGAGAACGCGCTGGGTGAGCCGTACGCGGCGCGGGGTCGACGGCCCGGATTCGTGGCCGCGCGAGAAGTGGGATAAAGGGAAGAAAAGCGTTCAGGCCCCCGCAGAGAGGTGCGGGGGCCTGAACGGCGTTCGGTGCATCACGTTCGTGCAACATGCGCTTCGTCGGACCCGCCGGGGGTCGGGGGCGCGAGCACGGCGTCGTGTGCGGAGGACTACTTGATGACCGTGGTGAGAGGCTTCTCGTCCTGGCGCTCGATGATGCACGCGGCTCCGTGCTCACCGGCGTTCCACGCGTCCATGTCCAGCGGGTACGTGTAGGAGAAGCTGAGCTGCGGGGACGCGGGCTGCCGCTTGATGATGGGGCTGAGGTACCCCTCGCACAGGTCGCCGACCTTGTCCGCGTAACCGGGCGTGTCCGGGGTCACGGTCGAAGGCAGGTCGAACGTCTTGCCGACCTGGCCGTCGTGCGGCTTGGTGCAGGAGACCTCATCGGTCTTGGTTCCGGTCATGTTGATGCACTGGCCGACCTTGTACTTGAAGGCGTCGATGACGTCCGCCGAGGCGCTGGCGCTGCCGGTGGGCTTCTTGGTGCCGCCGGGCTTGTCCGAGGGGGACGCGGACTTCGCCGGGGATGATGCGGTCGAAGAGACGGAAGGCGCCTTGGCGCCCTTGTCGTCCTTGTCGTCGCCGAGGCAGCCGGACAGCAGGGCGGTGGCGGCGATGACTCCGGCCACGGCCGGCGCGATGGCACGCAGGCGGTGGGACGTGGGCATGTGGGACACAACCTTTCGATGGAGGACGCCCAAGATCCTGTCGTGTTCCCTCACCCGGATGTTGAGGGAAACGGTGCTTGATTTTTGTGAAAGCGTCAGGTTCGGCGTTCCGCGCCGTTCACCTTCGCGTGCCCGGGCTGCCGCCGGTGTCCCACGTGCTGCCCATCCTCGTACTACGGGGCCTTTCGCACCAGCCTTTCGCCCGAGGAAGACGTGGTGTCGCGGGTCGGGACGATCCGGCGGACGGCGACGCCCACCAACTGGTGTCCGTGCACGAACCCGTACGCGCGCGAGTCCCAGCTGGCGCCCGGGTTGTCGCCCAGGACGACCAGCGCGCCCGGGGGGACCACGTGCTCGGGGACCGCGCGCAGGGCGGGGAAGCGCTCCCGCGGCACCCGGTCGCCGGCGACGGCCACGGCGCGTTTGATCATCAGCCGGCCGGTCGGCGCCGGGGCCAGATCGAGGCGTTCGGGAATCGTGGCCAGCGCGTCGGGGGTCAGTTCGGCCAGCTCCGGCGGCAGTCCGTCGAACAGGGGTGGGTTCGGAACGCGGACGACCACGATCTGGCCGGCGCGGGCCCGGGCGGCGCGGCGCACGAGCAGGCGGTCGCCCCGATGCAGGGTGGGTTCCATGCTCGGTCCGTCCACGGTGGCCACCAGGTAGCGCCGGTGCGTCCCCCACAGCGCCAGGGCGCCGACGCCGGTCGCGAACACCCCGGCGAGTACGGCTCGTTGGCCTCTCATGATGCCTCCTGGTAGCCGGCGGCCTGGAGCCGGAACAGGCCGGCGTAGTGGCCGTCGCGGGCGATCAGGGCCTCGTGCGGGCCCTGTTCGGTGATGCGGCCGCCTTCGAGCACGACGATCAGGTCGGCGTCGCGCACCGCGCCCAGGCGATGCGAGATGAGCAGGCTGGTGCGGCCCTCGCGGTGCTCGCGCATCCGGGTGTGGATTTCGTGCTCGGCCTGCGGATCCAGGCCGGAGCTGGGTTCGTCCAGGATCATCAGCTCGCGGCCGGCGCGGACGAACGCCCGGGCCAGGGCCAGGCGTTGCCACTGCCCGCCGGAGAGCACCACACCGGTGTCCGGGTCCTCCTTGTCGGCCTCGTCGAAGAACATCCGGGTCAGCAGCGTGTCGTAGCCGCGCGGCAGGCCGGCCAGCTTGTCGTGGATGCCCGCCCGTTCGGCGGCGGCCTCGATGCGTTGCGGGTCGTCCAGGCTGCCCGGGTCGCCGAGGGCGATGTTCTCGGCGGCGGTCATGTCGTAGTGCATGTGGTCCTGGAACACCGCGCTGATCCGGGCGCGCAGCTCGGCGGGCGCGATGTCGCGCAGATCGACGCCGTCCCAGGTGATCCGGCCCCTGGTCGGGTCGTACATCCGGCACAGCAGCTTGACCAGGGTGCTCTTGCCGGCGCCGTTGAGTCCGACGAGGGCGACGGCCCGACCGTGCGGGATGGTCAGATCGACGCCGCCGAGCACCCAGGGGTGGTCGTCGCTGTAGCGGAACCACACGTCGTGCAACTCGATGCCCACGCGCGGCCCGGTCGGTGCCGGACTCTCGGTCGCGGAGGGCAGATCGGGCTCGGCGCGGGCGACCGCGACGTAGTGGGTCAGACCCAGGAGCTGTCCGTGCGCGGCGGCGATCGAGGACACCAAGGTGTCCAGCGCCGCCTGGATCCCGCCGACCGCCGCCACGAACATCGCCACGTCCCCGACGCTGAGCGTGCCGTGCCGGGCCGCGGTGATCGCCCACCACAGGCCGCCGCCCGCCACCGCGGCGCCGATCGCGCCCAGGACCCCCTGGGTCGCGAGCTCACGCAGATCCATGCGGCGTTCGGCCTCGTTGGCGCGGCGCCGTTCGCCCATCATCCGGCCGCGGAGGAACGGCCCGATCCCGAACAGCCGGATCTCGGTGGCCGCCTGAACACCCGTCAGCAACCGGCTGTAGAAGAACTCGCGGCGATGGACCTGCTCGTTGTCCCACACCATCGTCGCCCGGAGCCTGGACAGCCGCAGCTCGGCGACCAGCACCGGGATCGCCGCGAGCAGCACGAGCGCGGTCATCGTGGGGCTCAGGATCAACAGCGAGCCGATGAAACCGACCAGGGTCAGCGTGCCCTGGAGGGTGCCGCCGGTGCCGTCGACCAGCACGCGGAAGTGCGCGGTGCTCTCCTGGGCGAGCCGCAGTCGGTCGAGGAAGGCCGGGTCCTCGAACCGCCGCAGCCCCACCTGTCGTTCGGCGGCTGCGAACAGGCGATCGGTGCCGACGACGCCCGTCATCCGACCGATCTGGGCGTTGAGGTAGCGACCGAGTCCCGGCAGCAGGGCCGCGACCAGTCCGGTCACGGCGAGCGCGACGGCCAGGCCGCCGATCGCGCCCTGATCGCCGGCCAACCGGTCGATGACCAGCTTGGTCAGCCAGGCGATCGTGATCGGCACGCCGGCGGCGCCCAGGGTGACGGCCAGCGATCCGGCGGTGTGGGCGGGCGCCGCCCGGACCGTGAGCGAGGCCGCGGTCCGGGCGGCGGCGAGCAGGTCGCGCGCGGGTATCCGCCGGCTCATGCGTGCGTTTCGCTGGGCAGATCCCCCATGCGATTGCCGCCGGCCACCACCCGGCCCGCGTCGTCGAGCAGGTACACGGCCGGGGTCCAGGAATTGTGGAACGCCGCCTGAACCGCGCCGTCGAAGTCCTCCAGGACCACGCGGGCCACCGGCGAGAGCAGGGCGACCAGTTCGGCGTCGTCGCCGGCGACCACGGCCAGGACGCCGTCGCGGTCGAGGGTGCTCGCCCGCTCCACGAACCGCGGCGCGAGCGTGTGGCACGGCGCGCAGCCCGCCGAGAAGAAGCCGACCAGGCCGCGCACGTCGGTGTCGGACACCTGCTTGCCCGCGGTGGTGGTCGCGGTGAACACGTCCGCCCGCATGCCGGGTCGCAGCTCCGGCTCCATGCCGCGGGCCTGCGGCGCGGCCGGTTGTTCACGCAGGCGCCGCATGACGCCGAAGGTGAGCAGCAGGTTCAACGCGCCCACGAGCCCGACGAGCACGACGGCGGCGACAAGAAAAGGCATCAGGCATTCCTCGCGAACAGATCGACGATGTCGTCCAGGGAGATGATCAAAAGTGCCGAGACCAGGCCCGCGACGCCGACGACGGCGCTGCCGGCGAGCGGGGGAAGGACGTCGCCGGAATCGCCGAGTCCGGCCGCCAGGGTGCCCGCGACGGCGGCGACCAACAGCACGCCGTTGCGGACCAGGTGGCGGGGGCCCAATGGGGCGTCGGACGCGCCGAAGCAGCGGCACGAGGAGCGCCGGCCACGCCGCAGCGCCGCGGCGATCGCGACGGTGAACGCGGCGAGCAGCACCCCGGCGAGCCCGAACCCGAGGCCGCGCAGCGGCGGGATCGCGACCAGCACGGGCACCGCCGTCTCGGCGGCGACCACGGCGAGGGCGACCGGTCGCGCCGACCCGGCGAGCATGGGCACCAGGCGCGGCACCGAGTCCACGAAGCCGTCGAGGTCGCGGAACTTGGAGACCGCCGACGCGGCGAATACGAGGCCGATGAGACAGGCACAGCCCACATATACATAACTCACGGCGAGCCCCTTTTTGGCGCACGGAAACGGCGGACGGCGAAATCGTCGCCGTCCGCCGTCGAATGGAGCAGGATCGTTCAACACACATCCGGTGTCACTCGCGCACGGAATTCGCCGAATAGGTGGCAGCGAATATGCGTGCGGTACTACGCCCGGAAGCAGTTGTCGATGCGATCCGCAGGACGGTGGCCTTGTGGGTCACCCGTCCGGCTTTGACGGCGTTATTTCCCGCTGCGTGATATTGCGCGGAGGAATTCTGACCGACGACCGCGACGGACGGAGCCGAGGCCCCGCCCGCCGACGGCTCACACGGCCCGGGTCAGCAAGTGCCGACTCGCACGGTTTGGCAACCCTCGTCCAGACAGCACTGACGGAGGTACTTCACGTGGTTCTGGCAGTAGTAGTAGTTGCTGCAGCCGGCTTCGACCGTGGCCTTTTGGGTCACCAGTGCGAGCAGGCGATCGGCGAGACGCATCATGACGTCCCCTCTCCCGGCCGTGTGGGCCGTTTCGATTGGTGATTGGATTATTGCCAGGCGCGGAATTTATTCGCAAGACCCCGATCGCCAACAATCCAAGTTGATCAAGAAAAGGGCGCGGATTATCCGAGGGCGACGTGTTGTCCGGAGTCGACACGACTCGTCGAAGCTGACAAATCAGCTGGATGCGGCATTTCGTGGTTACCGCTTCAACTCGTGACAACGCCCGGTAAAGGCCGGCAGGCACGAAAAAAACGCGAACGGGTCGGGTGCCGGCCGACGGGACGGCTCGGCACCCGACCCGGGAGCGCGGGATCGGCCGACAGTGGGGCGAGGCGGGCAGCTCGACGGCGCGTCGACGTCAGGGGGCGAGATGGGCGAACGCGACGACGTTGCCGGAGTAGTGGCTCTTCTTGGAGTAGCTGCCGCCGCAGGTGATCAACCGCAGTTCGGGGCGCTCCGCGTCGGCGAACACCCGGGCCACGGGGAAGTCGTCCTTGTCGAACGCCTCGACCCCGTCGACCACGAAGCTCGCGACGCTGCCGTCCGCGCGGTCGATCTCGATCCGCTCGCCGGGCGACAGCGCGCCGAGCGGGTAGAAGACGGCCGGGCCGTCGGCAGTGTCCACATGGCCCACGATCGAGGCGGTCCCTCGCTGGCCGGGCGTGACCCCGCCCCGATACCAACCGGCGAGGTTGCGCTCGCCCTCGGCGGGCACCTCGATGCCGCCGCCCTCGGTCAGGCCGACCTGGATGAGCGGGGCCGAGATCGCCAACGACGGAACGCGGATCCTGGTCGGGGTGGACGCGCGCATCGGGGCGGTGGACGGCGCGGCGGCGGGTGTCGAGCCGGCGGGTCCGGTCTCGGGCACGGGCGGCACGGGCGGCACGATCGGCGCGATCGGCACGGCCGCGCCGCGCGGCGGGCTCGGCGGGGGACGCACGCCGGAGTAGGCCGCGTACACCAGGACCATTCCGCAGACCGCCGGGACCGCGATGGCCGCCGCCCAGGAGAGGCGGCGGCCACGGCCGCGGTGCGGCCGATCCGCGGCACCGGAGGGCTCCGCGGGTTCGGGTTCTGGTTCGGTCATCGGTCAGGCGTTGTTCGAGGCCCGACGGCGGATCGCCACGACGCCGGTTCCGACCGCGCCGACCAGGAGCACGCTGCCCGCCGCGAGCAGCGCCACGTCGGCGCCCTGCGTGCCGCCGAGGCCGGCGGTGGACGCCGTGCTCGGCGTGTCGCCCATCACGTGCAGGCTGCCGACCAGTTCCTGGCCCTCGCCGCAGGTGACCGTGACCGCGTAGTCGCCGGTCGCCACGCCCTCCCCGATGATGGCCGAACCCTTGACCTCGTCACCCTCACGGGTGAGCGTGACGGTCGCGGCGAACGCGTCCGAGGACGCGGTCGCCGTATTCGCGGTGCAGTGCTTGTCGTCCGACAACAGCACGGTGTCGCCTGGGCGGCCGGACTCGGCGACCATCGGTGCCGCGGCGAACGCCGCTCCTGCCGAGCCGAACACGGTGACGCCGACGATGGTGCCGACAACTGCGAGACGGGCACAGCGCATTTCGTCCTCCAAGTGGACACGCGGAACCGAACCCGAGAGACCGGGATCACTGGAAGTTCCGTACAAGGAACGTAAAAAGGTCACTCGGGCGTCGCCACTGGTGTCGGCCGAACGGTGGAGCGGGCCGGTCACAGGAGTGGAGCCGGTCCCCGTGCGGGTTTACGGCCCGCCGACCACCCGTCGCGCCACGACCACCGCGACGTCGTCCTCCATCGGCGCCACCACCAGCCGGGCCACCAGCGTGTCGACCAGGCTCTCCAGCGGCGCGTCGGGCGCGAGCCGCACATCCACCAATCGGCGCAGCGACACGTCGATGTCCTCGTCGCGGCGCTCGACCAGGCCGTCGGTGTACAGCACCAGCACCGTGCCGGGGACGTTCGACCGCCGCAGCGACTCGTAGCCCCCGCACCCGGCGCCCAGCGGGGGACCGGTGGGCAGATCGAGCAGGCTGCTCTCGCCGCTCGGCGACACCAGCAGCGGCGGCAGATGCCCGGCGTTCGCGTACGTGGACGTGTTCGTCAGCGGATCCACCAGCACGAGCAGGCAGGTCGCGACCCGGTCCAGGCCCGCCTCCTCGCCCATCCGGTCGGCGGATCGCAGGATCTCCTCGGGGGACAGTTCGCCGGCCGCCAACACCCGCAGCAGCGCCCGATAGTGGCTCATGTCCACCGCCGCCTGGATGCCGTGCCCCATCACGTCACCGACCGCGAGCAGCGTGCGGCCGTGCGGGAGGGCGATCGCGTCGAACCAGTCCCCACCGACCTCCGCGCTGCGCCCGGCGGGCAGATAGCGGGTGGCCAGCTCGACGTCGGGGTGCGGGGCCTTGGGCCGGGACAGCAGCGCGCGCTGCAACGCGAGCGCGACGCCGTGCTCGCGCGAGAACCGGCGCGCGTTGTCGACGCACGTGGCCGCGCGGTACGCGAGGTCGCGGGCCATCTCGACGTCGTCCTCGGTGAACGGCGGCGAGTCGCCGGCGCGGACCAGGCTCAGCGTCCCGATCGTCTCGCCGCGGGCGATCAGCGGCACGAACAGCGCGGAGTGCATCGTCGCCGCGCGGTACACGGCCACCCGGGACGCGTCCGGCGCGGTGGCCCGCAGCGCCTCGTCGGTGGGCTGGTTGTCGACCACCGTGCAGCCGGTTTGCACGACCCGCGCCACGTCCGCGCCCGGCTGGTAGTCGATGTGTTCGCCGGCCCGGCCCAGGATGCCGCCCAGGTAGCGCAGTTCGGGGATCGCGGTCCACGCCGCCCGGCGCAGCCGCACGGTGCCCGGCGCGGGCCGGGACCGGCCGTTCTCCTGGTCCGAGTCGGCCGGTTCCAGGAGCTCGACGCCGACCACGTCCGCGAGCACCGGCACGAGCAGCTCGACGAGCTCGCGGCAGGTGATGTCGGTGTCGAGGGTCGTGCCGATCTCCAGCGCGGCGCGGTCCAGTAGCGCGAGTCGGCGATGCGCCTGGTCGAGCGCGAGCTGGGTGCGCCGGGACTCGGTGGTCTCCATGAGGATCCCGACCACGCCGAAGACGCCGTTCTCGTCGTCGAGCCGGTGGTAGGCGGCGCTCCACCACCGGCTCTGCGAGGAGCCGTCGACCGTGGTCACGCCGGTGACCGAGGCCTCGCGCGCGACGCCGTCGGCGAGCACCGCGCGCAGCACGTCCTCGGGCACCTCCAGTCCGGGGAACGCCTCGGCCGGGGACCGGCCGATGTGCTCGGTCCCCGGGCGACCGTCGATCCGGGCCATCGCCGGGTTGACGTACAGGTGTCGCAGGTCCGGGCCCAGGATGACGATCGGGGCCGACGTCTCCTCCAGGACCCGGTGGAACAGCCGCAGGCGCGCCGACACCGACAACCGCGAGTCGGCGCCGAGCAGTCCGCCCACGTCGAACTCCGGGTCCGATGGTCCGACGTCCTGGTGCAAGCCGCTGCCTCCTCGCCGTCGTCCCGGACCGGATCGACCCGGGACATCCCCCGCGCTTCGCCGCGCCCGCCGACTTTCGTGGCGGAGCGGAACGGGTGCCGTCAGCCGGTGGGCACGCCCGGGGGGTCCGTGAGCGTGGCCAGGTCGACGTCGAGCAGGCCGCACGCGCGCAGCGCGCCCGCGACGCGCGCGAGGCCGGCGCCGGCCGCGACCGGTACGGCGGTGCGCACCCGTGGGTCGGCGGCACGCGCGAACGCGCCGAGCACGTCGCGGGCGCCGGTCTCCACGAAGACCTCGATGCCGCGTTCGCGCAGCGTCGTCACCGCGTTGCGGTAGCGGACCGGGTGCCGCAGCTGGCCCACCACGCCGTCGCGCAGTTCGCGCTCGTCGGCGTAGTCGCGGCCCAGCAGCGGCGAGAGCACCGGGTAGCGCGGCGCCTGGAAGGCGATCTCGGTGCCGAGGCGGCGCCACTCGGTGGCCGCCGGTTCGCGCAACCTGTTGTGAAACAGGGTACGCACCCCCAGCGGCATCGAAGGTACCGATTTGCGATCGGCCAGGGCCGCGAAGGTGGCGAGGGATTCGTCCGGGCCGGAGACCACCGAGTGGTCGGTCGCGTTGTCGCACGCCAGGTCCAGGCCCGGGAGCTGCGCACCGCACATAAGTTCGAGCGTGCGGCCGGGGGCCAGCCGCAATGTCAACAGACCGCCCGGATCGTTGGTGTGGATCGTGCACGCCGCCGCGCGGGCGAGGTACAGGCGCGCGCCGTCGCCGGCCGTGTACACCCCGGCCGCGGCCAACGCCGCCATCTCGCCCAGGCTGTGCCCGAGCAGCACGTCGGGGCGGATCCCGAAGTCCTGTTCGAGCAGTCGGAACGCCGCCAGCGCGCCCGCGTAGATCGCGAGGTGCAGGGAGAGCTCGTGCCGGTCCATCAGTTCCCGGTCGTCCGGCGCCTTCGGGTCCACCAGCAGGCGGGACGGCGGCAGGGTGGCCCGATCGCCGACGGCGTCGTCGACCTCGGCCAGAGTGTCCCGAACGGCGGGACGATCCCGGAGGCGGCGCAGCGATCCCGGCACGTAAGAACCTACGCCGGGCATGATCACCGCAGTGCGTGGCACGCTCACGGAGTCTCTCCCTTGGCTCTCGGCGCCCCGAACGGATCGACACGTCGAGGGCCGCGGCGTGCGTGCCGCGCGACCTCGCGTACCGTCCCCGCTCATGGCGGCAACCCGGCCCGCGCGGGTCCTGCGCGTGTCGGGGGCGGATCGGGTCGGGGCGCGGCCCCGGTTACAGGAGAATCGAGCCGGCCGGGGCCCGCAACCGCGTTCGGGTCACGCTCGGTCACGGATTTGGCCGCGCCCGCCCCCGGGCGCTTGCCGACCGGGAGGGCAACTCTCGTCTCGCCGACCGTTCATGACGTTGCGTCAGGCACTCGGACGGGCGCCTCCCGGCGGGTGGCGGCGATCGGGTCGGTGTATTCCATTCGGGTGGGGGCCGGCGTTCAAACCCGATCGCCGGATCAGGTGGCCGGCGGCGCGGACCCGTCGCCTCCGCTCGGCGCGATCGTTGGACGGGGTGTGATCAAACCCAGCCGCGTCCTCGCCGCCGGAATCGTCTCGGCCGCCGCGCTCGTCCTGCCCGCCCACGGCGCCGGCGCTGCCGACGAACCGAACACCGGCGTCACCGTCGTCGTCTCCGGTGACGACCACTACGTGGCGGCCGACAGCGTCGTCGTCCGCCGGAACCCGACCGAGCACTCGGCCGTGGTCGAGATCGCCCGGCACGGCGACGTGCCGACCGTGCACCACACCCGCATCGCCGACGTCGACTCCGGCCGCCACGGCGCCCGCTGGTGACTGGAGACGACCAACCGCCGCACCGGCGCACCCGGCTACGTCCGACGCGAACACCTGCTCGTCGAACCTGGCCACGACGCGCCGGCCGACCTGCGCGATCGGCACGGAACCGACGACATTCTCCAAGATCCCGCAAACCCGCGCGAACGGAACGAACCGCGCCGGAGCCGACCCGGCGGGTCCGAACCGCCCCGAACGGGTGTGCCTATGCTGACCTGGCCGTGAACCGGACGTGTGGCCCGGCGGCACCAGGTGTGAGGAGTGGGCCCATGAAGGTCGGCGTCATCGGGTTGGGCGACATCGCGGAAAAGGGCTACCTGCCCGTGGTCACGACCCTGCCGGGCCTCGAACTTCGGCTGCACACGCGCACACCCGCCACGCTGCGCCGGGTCGCGGACGTGTACCGGATCCCCGCCGAGCACTGTCACACCGACCTGGACGGACTGCTCGCCGAGGGCCTGGACGCGGCCTTCGTGCACGCGGCGACCGCGGTACACCCCGAGATCGCGAGCCGGCTGATCGAGGCGGGCGTGCCCACCTTCGTCGACAAGCCGATCGCGTACAGCCTGGCCGACAGCACACGCGTGGTGGAACTCGCCCGGGCGCGCGGCGTCGGCCTGATGGTCGGCTTCAACCGCCGGCACGTACCCGCGTACGTCGAGTGCCTCGACCTGCCGCGCGACCTGATCACCATCCGCCGCAACCGCGTCGACACCGCGCGCGAATTGCGCACCGTCGCGTTCGACGACCTGATCCACGTGGTCGACACGCTGCGCTTCCTGGCCCCCGGCGAGATCGAGCACGTCGACATCCGGGCCCGGGTCGAGGACGGGATCGCCCAGCACTTCGTGCTGCACCTGTCCGGCGCCGACTTCAGCGCGATCGGCACGCTCAATCTCCGCAGCGGATCGAACGAGGAGATCCTGGAGGTCTCCGGCCGCGACAGCACACGCGAGGTGCACAACCTCGCCGACGTAGTCGACCACCACCAGGGCCGCCCGACCACCCACCGCCGCGGCGACTGGACCCCGATCGCCCGCCAACGCGGCATCGAACAACTCGTCCACTCCTTCCTGGACACGGTCCACACCGGCACCTTCCCCGACCTCGACGACGTCCTGCGCACCCACGAACTGTGCGAACGCGTGGTAACGGAAGCCGAGAAGCAGGCAGTCTGACCCATCGCCGACCCGACGCTTGCGGGCCCCTCGGCCGAGACCCGACGCTTGCGGGCCCCTCGGCCGAAGATCGAGCCAATCCGGCCCGTCCGGCGTTTGAGGACAACTCGGCCGAAGGCCGGCCCGAACCAGCCCGGCCGGCTTCAGCGACGCCGATCGCGGCCGACTCACGGATCTGCTCGCCCGCCTGGTGCACGACAACAAGGTGCCCGCGGTCTTCATGGAGGCGGACGAAGGAACCCCCGCCGCGCCCGGGCGCTGACCACGCGCCGGCGCTGCCGCGCGCGGCGGGGGATGCTCGTTGGGTGTGCGCGTTCCGTGTGCGCGTTGCGTGTGCTCGTGGGTGTGGGTCGGGTGGCCGTCGAAGGCGGACCGGGGCGGGCGGCGTTCGCCGTGGGATCAGAACATCGTGTTGTCGTTCGCGGAGGTCTCGGGGATCGGCTGGATCACGTCCCAGTGCTCGACGATCCGGCCGTCCCGGATTCGGACGATGTCCACGAGCGCGGTGCCCCGGTCGTCGGGCGACGTGCGCATCAGGCTGTGCAGGACCACGAGATCGTCCTCGGCGAGCACGCGCATGAAGTCCATGCTCAGCTCCGGGAACTCGGTGCCGAACTCGGTGACGAACCGGATGAACGCCTCCGATCCGTCCGGCGCCTGCGGATTGTGCTGGATGTAGGTCGAGCCGACGTACTTCGCGACCGCCTCGACCGGCAGTTTGTCGTTGAAGGCGAGGTCGAAGAAGCCCTGCGCGATCTGCTTGTTGCGGTGGATCCGGTCGATCCGGTCGCTCTGGTCGCTCTGGCTGCTCTGTTCGTTCTGCGCGATGTCGCTCATGGGACCAGTGGAACAGCCGGAGCGCGAGGCACGGAAACACCCGTTCGGACTCGTGTCATACCCTGCGGGTATGGCCGATGTCGACCTTCGCGACCTGCGCTACTTCCGAGCCGTGGCCGAGGAACTCAACTTCTCGCGCGCCGCGGAGCGGCTCGGGATGACCCAGCCGCCACTGTCCCGCGCGATCACCCTCCTGGAGCGACGTCTGGGCGCCCGCCTGCTCGAACGCACCAGCCACCACGTCGCGTTGACGCCGGCGGGCGAGGTCCTGTTCGCGGAGTCGCGGACCGTTCTGGACGCGCTCGACGGCGCGGTTCGGCGCACCCGCCTGGCGGCGTCGGGGATCCCCACCCTGACCGTCACGGCCAAGCCGTGCGTGGCGACGGACCTGCTGCGCCGGATCGTGGCGGCGTACGGCGTGTTGCCGGGCGCCCCGGCGGTCGAGATCGTGGTCAGCGGCTATGGCGAACAGTCGGCCATGGTGCGCGACGGCCGTGCGGATGTGGCCCTGCTGGGCTCACCGTACGACCGCCGAGGGCTCGACATCGAGCCGCTTGTCGAGGAACCGCGCGTGGCGGCGCTTCCTGCGGGGCACGCGCTCGCCGGTCGAAGTGTGTTGACCTGTCGCGACTTCGCCGGGCTGGCGATGCCCCGGTGGCCGGCGGCGGACGCGGCCGAGGGCGACTATTGGGCCGGGCGCGACCGGGAACCGGCCCGGGCCGGCGAGGCTGCTTCGGGGCCGGTGGTGCACGACAACGCGCAACTCTTGGAGTCGGTGGCGCTGGGGCAGGCCGTCGCACTGGTGCCGACGTCGCTCGCCGAGCGCAACTCCCGGGCGGATATCGCCTTTCGGCCGGTGTCGGACGCGAGTCCGTACACGATCGCCGTCGCCTGGCGGGAGGGTGCGCGCAGTCCGTGGATCGCGCGCATGGTCGAGGTCTCCGTCAAGGTGGCCTTCGAGATCGCCGGCGAGGACGCCGCCGGGCACGCGTGAGGCGTGGGCCGGTGGGCCGCGGGTGTGTGTCCGGTCCGCCGTGTGGCGTCCGCCGTGTTCGGTCCGCGGTGTCCGGTCACCGCTCCGCCGAGCGGTGACCGGACACGGCGGGAGGCGGTGTTACTGGACCCAGAGGGCCCAGCCGCGCGTGGGATCGAGCACGCAGTAATAACTCGAGTAGCCGTGGCGCAGGTAGATGTCGCCGCCGCCCTTGCACTGCTGCTGGCTCGAGTACCAGCCCTTGAACTCGTACCCCGAGGCCGAAGAGGCCGAGGCGGTCGTGGTGGTCGACGGTGCGGCGACGGCGGACGTCGCCCCCGCGGCGACACCCGTCAGGCCGAGAATTACCGCCGCGCCTGCCGTGGCTGCGAAGCGGATGGCTTTCGTGGTCATGCGTGCTCCTTCGGATCGACGAATCGTTCCTGGTCCTTCAGGCGGCCGAGCACCGCAATATTCACAGAGATCCACTCTTGATTCAATAGTCCAATGATTGGAATTGAGGACGCCGGCAAAGCATTCTTCGACAGCTATTTAATTGCATCGCGGATAATTGCTGCCGGCGTCTGCCGATCCTGCGCCGCTATCCGCGCTCGAACCGTCGGGGCTGCGTCGCAGCTCGCCCGGCATGTCTCGATCGATGTGAAATACCCTGCCCAACAAGGCAATTGGCTCACATCTCGTCGGTGCAGGACGACGCGGCGACCGCTCTGCCCGGACCCGCCGACCTCGAAACCTCGGACCGGGAAGCGAAATCTGCGCACAGCGGATCCGGCGGAAAGCAAACATCCGTGTCACCGAATACCAAGCAGGCATTCGACGGCATTTTGCCGGACGCGTCCCGCTCGTGAAACAACACATTCACGGCCATTGGGCGTTTGTGGGTAGTTCTTCAAGCCGGCATTAGATATTTTGCGCGCCCGCCGCCACGAGCACGGCGACGGTTTCCGGGTAGGGACCCCGGACGGCCCACTCGATCGGCGCGTAGCCGGTGCCGTGGTCCTCGCGGAGGTCGGGATCGGCGCCGTGCGCCAGCAGTTCGCGCACGGTCTCGGTGTGGCCCCAGCACGCCGCCGCGCACAACGGGGTCCCCTCGTAGCCGTGCCCGCTCTCGGTATCGGGCGCCGCGCCTGCCCGCAGCAGTACCCGGACCACATCCGCCGCCCCATGCACCGACGCCGCGTACAACGGCGTGGTCCCGTCCTGATTCGGCCGCTCGGGATCCGCCCCGGCCCGCAACGCCCGCGACGCCTCCACAAGCCGCCCCGACTGCGCCGCGGCCACCAACACCTTCGACAACCTCTTACGCTCACGACGATTCACGCCGCCGAGGGTATCCAGGCACCCACGACAAACGCTCGGCATTACCCGGTCGACCGAACCCCGCTCGGTGGCGGCCGTGTGGATTCTCGGCGGCCGGTTCCATGGCTCGAGCATAGGTGCCCGGGTCGGTAGGCCACATGCGGATTTCGACGCGGCGCCCGCGTGCTTTCGGTGTGGTGTCAGTGGCCCGTGTCCGCCGGGTCGATTCGGGGGGTGTGTGAGGTGTGGGCGGCGGTGAGTTTTGTGGAGGCGGCCACCCAGGCCGTGCGGTAGTTGTCGTCGATGTGGTCCCGGTCGTCCTGGGAGAGGTGGTCCAGGCCGGGGAGGATGTCGCGTTGTTCGTGGACGATGAGGCCGTCCATCGCCGACGCGGCGTCCTGGGCCTCGTCCTGGAAGCCCGAGCTGTTCGGTCCGAGCTGCTCGGCCGAGGTCAGGAAGCCCTCGATCCGGCGGGACTGCGCGATCGCGGCGTCGATGTTCGCGCCGCGCTGCGGATCCGCGGCGCGCACGGCCGGGTACAGTACGCGCTCCTTGGCCGCGATCGTCGCCCGGATCGCGTCGGCGGCCTCGCCGAAGAGCGCGGCCGTGCTCTGCGGAGTGGCCCGCCACCGGCGGATCAGGTCACGAAGGTTGCGGTTGTCCAACACGGCGGTCTCCTCGCACGTCGACACGGGCACGCGGTCGCTCGCGGCCGACCCGGCCGCGAGCGACACTCGTTGCCACTGCCCCTTTCGGGGCCGGATCATCCCTGGTCACGCCTGGGCGACCACGCAGAACGCGACCGCGCGCGGCAGGTCCGTCGTGGTGAGCACCGTGGATCCGATCCGAAGGGTCATGTGCGGCCTCTTCCCGTCCCGCCCGATTCGACCCGGCCATTCGCACATGATTCGGGCGGTCGGCCTCCGACGTCCGGCGTCTCGCGTCGGCAAGCCCACCCGGCGTGATCGCCGAGCCGGCATGGTGAGGCGGGTGATTCAGCTTTCGCGCATACGACCCGCCAACGCCCTCGCCGCCACAGCCGTCGCCGCCGTCCTGCTCGCGGCGGGCTGTTCGTCCGGCGACCCGATTGGCATCGAGGACGACAAGACCGCCGACACGAAGCTCGACGGCGACTTGGCCGACATCACGCTCACCCCGGAATCCCCGCTGAACGCCCAGCAGTTGGCCGCGACAGCGGATATCGTCCGCAAGCGCGCGACGGCGATCGAGCTGCCGGTGAAGACGGTCACGGTCGGCGACGGAACCCTCGTCGTGCGGGCCTCGCGCACGAAGTTCGGCGCCGACACCAAGCAGCGCGTCGCCGGCGCGGCTCGGCGCGGCCAGTTGACGCTGCGCCCGGTCACGAGCGCGACGCCCGTCGGGGTCCCGGCCGTGCCCGCGCCGCCCGGCAGTGCCCCTCCGTCCGACGGCTCGGCCGCGGCCGAGTGCGGCGGCCCGAACCAACCACGCGTCGACACGCCGACCGAGCCGCTGACCGCCTGCGACGTCAAGCGGCAGGAGAAGCTCGTCCTGGCCCCCGCCGTGATGACCGGTGCCGACGTCGACACCGCCACGGTCGCCAAGCCCGACGGGACCACCACAAGTTGGCAGATCAACCTCAAATGGACGGCACAGGGCCAGGACGCCTTCACCAAGCTTACGGCCCGCGCGTCCGGGGGCGAACTGCCCACCAATCGCGTGGCGATCGTGTCGGACGGCGTCGTTCTGACCGCGCCGTCGGTGATGTCGGTGATCCCCGGCAACGCTGTCATCACCGGCGAATACACCCAGGACGCCGCGCGTGAGCTCGCCGCGATCATCGACGCCGGCGCGCTCCCGACCGGGTTCACGGTGAGTGCGGTCGTGGACGTCCCCTGACGGCGGCCGAGGTCAGTCGCCCGAGTCGGCGCGGCTCGGCGACAGGCCGAGCAGCGCCGCCGGCGGAGTTCCGGAGTGTGCTGGAGACGGTCCGGGCCCGGGGTTACACGATCGAGCGCAGCACGCCGGCCACCGCGCGACTGCGGGACCTGCTCGGTGAGTTGGACTCGCTGTCCGAGCGCTCGCGGCCGACCGTCACCGCGCTGCTGCACGAGATCGCGGCCATCGAGTACCTCGACGAGGACCTGGTCGCGGGCCGTCGCTACCCGGTCGGGGTGATGTCCGCGCCCGCGTTCGGCCGCGACTCCGAGGCGGCGCTCAACATCAGCGTGTACGTGTGGGCGGATCTCGACCGCGCCGCGATTCGGCGGGTGGGGGACCGGTTGTCGGCCGCCGCGATCACGATCACCGAGGCCATCGGGGGGACGCTGCCCGCGGCGTTCCCGCGGCCGTGACGGGCGGGGATGGCGCCGCCTGCGCCGCCGCGTCGGTGATCCGTTGGCGCATCGGGCGGCGCTCCAGGGCGGCGAACGCCTCGTTGAGCAACCGGCTGAGCGGGTAGGGCAGTTCGGCTTCGAACTCGCGTGCCGCGGCGGTGGTGGCCGCCCATTCGGCGTCCAGGATCGGCAGCAGGCGTTCGGCCTTCGGGGTGGCCGCGACGATCCGCTGCCGCGCGTCCGCGCCCGGGGCGAGGGTGACCAGGTCGGCCTTCACCATGTGCGCCACGGTCTGACTCGCGGCGGAGTGGGTCACCCCGATCGCGGCGGCGAGGTCGCGGATGGGGCTCGGGCCGCGCGCGGCCAGTACGCGGATCACCGGGGTGTAGCGCGGCCGGAACCCCGGGAGGCCCAGGTCGGCGTATACCGCGGCGACGTCGGCGTCCAGCACGTCGAGCAGGTGCCGCAGGCGGGTTCCGAGTAGTTCGGGGCCGGGACTGGTACCGGGGCCGGGGCCGGAAGTCGCGGGGGTGGGGGAGGTCATGGGCGACAATGTAACAGCGCTGTTGTATTTTGGGCGGGCGGCAGCCCCACGCATCCCGGACCCGATCCCCGACCCGACCCCCGATCCGACCTGCGATCCCCGATCCCCGATCCCCGACCCCCGACCCGAAGGGCCATCTATGTCCGCGTCGTATCCGCCGATCGAGCCGTACGACCACGGGATGCTCGACGTGGGCGACGGCAACCACGTGTACTGGGAGACCTGCGGCAACCCGGCCGGCAAGGCCGCCCTCGTCGTGCACGGCGGGCCGGGTTCGGGATGTTCGACGCGGGCGCGGCAGTCCTTCGATCCGACGCGCTACCGGGCCGTCCTGTTCGACCAGCGCGGCTGCGGGCGCAGCACCCCGCATGCGAGCGATCCCACGACCGACATGCGGTACAACACCACCGACCACCTGATCGCGGACATCGAGCGGTTGCGTGAACACCTGGGCGTGGAGCGGTGGTTGCTGTTCGGCGGCTCGTGGGGATCCACCCTGATCCTCGCCTACGCGCAGCGGTATCCGCATCGCGTGTCGGAGATCGTCATCCCCGCCGTCACCACGACCCGGCGCTCCGAGATCGACTGGTTGTACCGCGGCGTCGGCCGCTTTCTGCCCGCCGAGTGGGAGCGATTTCGAGCCGGTGTCCCCGAGGCCGATCCCGCCGGCGGCGACCTGGTCGCGGCCTACGCGCGCCGGATGGCGGACCCGGACCCGGCGGTTCGGGAACGGGCCGCGGACCACTGGTGCGCGTGGGAGGACGCGGTGGTCGCGGGCGAACCGCACGGCGGCCCGAATCCGTACGGCGGCCGGCCCTCGGCGGCCCGCCTCGCCCTGGTTCGGATCGTCACGCACTACTTCGCACACGGCGCGTGGCTGGAAGAGGGCGTGTTGCTGCGCGACGCCGGCCGGCTCGCGGGCATCCCGGGCGTACTGATCCACGGCCGACTCGATCTCAGCTCTCCCTTGGACACCGCGTGGCAGCTCGCCCGCGCCTGGCCGGACGCCGAGTTGACGGTCATCGCCGACGCGGGCCACCTGGGCAGCGACGCGATGCGCGCCCGGATCCTGGCCGCGCTCGACGGGTTCGCCCGGACCCGCGTCGGCGGCTGAAAAGGGTTGTCGGCCCGGAGCCGGCCCGTCATCCTGTTCTGATGTTGCTCAGGGAAGCCACCACGGACGACTGGTCCGCCATCTGGCCGTTCTTCCACAAGATCGTCGCCGCAGGCGAGACCTTCACCTACCCGCTCGACCTGGCCGAGGACGACGCCCGCGACTGGTGGATCCTGCCCGCCCCGAGCCGCACGGTGGTCGCCGTCGACGACGCCGGCACGGTCCTGGGCACGGCGAAGATGAACCGCAACCACATGGGCAACGCCTCGCACATCGCGAGCGCCAGCTACATGGTCGACCCGGCGCATGCCGGCCGGGGCGTCGGGCGCGCGCTGTGCGAG
Organism: Embleya sp. NBC_00896; assembly: GCF_045207785.1. Lineage (NCBI taxonomy): Bacteria > Bacillati > Actinomycetota > Actinomycetes > Kitasatosporales > Streptomycetaceae > Embleya > Embleya sp. NBC_00896. The sequence goes on along the minus strand of NZ_CP108777.1, from coordinate 1,284,265 downwards.
TACACGATCGAGTGGGCCCGTACGGCGGGCTACCGCGCGATGCAGTTCAACGCGGTCGTCGAGACCAACGTGCACGCGGTGCGGCTGTACCGGGCCCTGGGCTTCGATGTCATCGGCACCCTTCCCGAGGGCTTCGCCCACCCGAAGCGGGGCTACGTCGGCCTGCACATCATGCACCGCGCGCTCTGAGCGATTCCCGCGACGTTCCGGCGCCTGCTCGAAGTCGCCCGTGAGCAGCGCGATCCGACCCAGGCCGGTCAGCCGGTCGGCGGCCTCGGTCCAAAAGCCCAACTCCTCGGCGGAGCGCCGCCCATCCGGGTGCAACCGGCGCGCGGCCGGATAGTCGCCGGTCACCCTCGCCAACGCCGCGCGCGGGTACGCGGTCTGCAACCGGCCCCACCCGTCGCCGAGTTGGTCGAACACGGCCCCGGCTGCGGTCGCCGTCCCCGCGCAGCGCCACCGCGTCGCCACGCACCTCGCCGGGGTTCGTAGTCGGCCCGGACGCCGCCGCCCGGCGAGTACACCCAACTCATCGGCGAGGTCACCGAGTTGGAGGCCAGGTTTTCCAAGCCCGTCCGGCGCTTGAGGACGCCCCGCTCCCGACGCCGGCCCGCCACCCGCCGGCGCACCGACAGAATCCCGCCGGCCCCTTCGGCACGGTGATGCCCAGCCGAAGGCCCCACCCCCGAAAGCCGTCCCAGCAAACCCGCCGACGCGCTCCGCGGCCGCGTGCTGGTCAACCTGACCTCGGGTACGCAGCAAACCGCCCGCGAGACGGCTGCGTGGGCGGACCGGATCGTTCGGCCGGCCTCGGCCGCATGGGCAGCTCCATCGCCGCCGTGTTCCTTGCGGCCGGATACCGCACGACGGTGTGGAACCGGCCCGCCGCAAAGGCCGAACCCCTGGTCGCACAGGGCGCGCTGCGCGCCGAGACCGCCGCCGGGGCGATCGCCGCGAGCCCACTGGCTACTTGGGCCCCGACGCCGGCCTCGCCGAGATCCAGGACCTGGCCCTGCTGGGCACCGGCTACGCGGCGCTGACCGGTTTCCTGCACGCCGCCGCACTGCTGGACGCGGTCGGCGTGGCACCGGAGAAATTCGCCCCGTCGGCCGCGTCGTGGTTGCGCGGGATGGCCGACTTCCTCGGAACTTGCGGCGGAGGTCGAGTCCGGCCGGTATGCGAACGGCGTCTCGACGGCCGCCATGAACCGCGTCGGCGGGGGTCGCGAGGGCGGTTGACAACCGGGGGATCGGCTGTCCATGCTCATCGTCGGCATCGAACGTCGGCACCGATCGGGTGCGGCGCACGAGGTGCCCGGGTGATGCCTTGGAGGCATTCCACCATGTCGGTTAAGTTGAATCACACCATTGTCCTGTCGCGTGACCGGCGGATCTCCGCCGAGTTCATGGCGGGCATCCTGGGGCTCGAAGTCGGTGAGCCCAGCGGTGTCTTCCTTCCCGTCTCGACCGCCAACGGCGTGACGTTGGACTTCGCGACCGTCGAGCCCGAGACGATCTCGGCGCAGCACTACGCGTTCCTGGTCTCCGAAGAGGAGTTCGACGCGATCTTCGCGCGACTGTCGGATGCCGGGGTCAGGCACTACGCCGACCCGGGACTGCGCGTGCCGGACGAGATCAACCGGCAAGACGGCGGCCGCGGCGCGTACTTCCTGGATCCGAGCGGCCATTACCTCGAGATCCTCACGCGACCGTACGGCAGCGGGGACCAGTACCCGCAGGCGTGATCCCGTCCGCCCGGCGCCGCCGCCCGCCGGTTCCGGGATCGGCCGGGAGCGCTCGCGGTATCCGCCCACCCGTTCGGCGTAGTCGTGAGGACGTACATCCCTGAGATCGGGTGCGTCGCCGGGAGTACTACCCCTAGGGCACACTCCTCCCAAAGCAGTAACACCACTACCTACACACGACGGATTCGCTGCCACTGGCGTGTCCCTAGATTTAAGGAGTCGAGAACGAGGACCTAGCCGAAGAAGGAAACATGAGCGCCGTAACCGAGCCGGGCACAGCAGCCGCCTTCACGCGCTTCGTCATCTTCGGCGGCGGCACCGGCCTCGCGTCGAGCGCCTCGCTCACGGCACTCTCCGGTCACCTGCCCATCGCGGTGGCCAACGCCGCGGTGACGGTGGTCTTCACGGTCCTCGCGACCGAACTGCACAGCCGCTTCACCTTCGGTGCTGGCCGGGCCCGGGGCAAGCTGCACGTACAGGCCGCCCTGTCGGCGCTGGTCTGCTACCTGTTCACCACCGGCGCGATGCTCGCGCTCTACGCGGTGCAGAGCGCGCCCGGGGTGCTCAAGGAGCAGGCGGTCTACCTGACGGCCTCCGGCCTCGCGGGCATAGCCCGCTTCGTGTTCCTGCGCCTGGTCGTTCGGCCGGCGGCGAGCCCGGTGACGGCGGTCACGATTCCCGCCGCTCGCACGGCCGTCGCCGGTCGCCCGGCGCTCACCCGCACGGCGCTCGTGGCAACGGCGTAAGGGTCGCCTACCCGGGGATACCCCGAGACCGTGTCAGGGTCACCGAAGCGCCCCGCGGGACCCGGCAGTCGGGGCCGAGACGGGACCTCGGCGCGGCGAGCGGGCGGCGGGTTAATCGAGTGCACGTCGCGTGTGCGGCGTGATACCCAACCGCTCATGGACGATCTTGTGACGGCACGACTGGTTCTGCATCCGATGAGCGTCTCCGAGGCGGAGCGCGTGGTGGCCGGCGAACCGGCCGAAGGCGAGCGCTGGGCGCCCGGATACCCCACCGCGGGGGACGTAGCCGGGAGCCGGCGATTCGTGCGTGCATGCGCGAGCACCGGCCACCCGCATCCGTTCGGCGCCTACGAGATCCGCCGCCGCGAGGACGGGTACGCGATAGGCGGCGTCGGTTTCCACGGGGCGCCGGACGAGACCGGGACCGTCACGATCGGGTACGGCCTGGTCGCGTCGGCCCAGGGCAAGGGCTACGCCACCGAGTCCCTCCGCGAACTGCTGCGCCTGGCCCGCGAGCTCGGCATCGCCCGCGTGATCGGCGATACGCACCACGACAACATCGCGTCCCAGCGGGTCATGACGGCGGCCGGTATGCGGCTGCTCGAAGAGGACGACGAACTCAAGCACTACGGCGTCAGCTGGCCGGAGCCGGAGCCGGAGCCGGAGCCGGAGCCGGGGCCGGGGCCGGGTGCGGATTCGTCGTCGTCGCCGAGCTGACCCACCCGCGGCCCGAACGCCGCTCGGCCCGGGCCGGGGCGGTCATGCGAGGATCGAGGCCATGTACCGCGAAAGATCACCGAAGACCTGGTCCCTGACCTGTATAGGCATCTACCTCGTCGGCGTCGTCTGGATGCGGATCGACACACCGGCCGAGGACACGGGCGTGTGGCTCGGGGTGTCGGCGCTGTTCCTGCTGCTCCTGCTGCCCTGTCTGGCCGTTCCGGTGTCGAAGTTCGTCTACCACCGCATCGAACTCACTCCGGAGACCTTGCGGGTCGGCCGCGAACGCATTCCGGTCGCCGCTCTGGACCCGGCGTCCGTACAGGCCGCCGCGCAGGGAGCCCCGCCGACGTTCGCCCAGCAGTTGGCCACCTCCGCCGGCACCGTCGACGCGCCGTTCCCCGGGCTGCGGGCCGCCGATTTCGGCGCACCGCGCCTCGTGGGCGGCGCCTGGGGCGTGCCGATGGGCATGGACACCGTCGTCATCCGAACCCGCGACAACCAAGCACTGACCATCGCCACCCGCGACCGCGCGGCCTTCCTGCACGCCCTCGTCGCGGCCACGAGCGCACCGCCGCACGGCGGCGGCTGGGGCCCCGGCCCGGGTGCGGGTGCGGGTTCGGGCTACGTGTCGTGAGGCAGGCCGTGCCCATCTCCGTGTCGCAGGGTCGAAGGCACGTCCGTCTGTGAAGATGCTGCCGCAGACCATGGCAACTCCGGTGCTCCGTACCGATTTCTCGGCCTCGGAACGATGGGAGGCCGTCCGCACGGCGATCGATTCCCCGAGCATGGACGCCTATGGCTTCGTGCCGGACGTCGAGTTCGTCGACGACCCGGACTACCGAGATCTGTCGACGGAGCAGATCCTCGCGCTCGTCCCGGGATCCTGGGCTCACCCGATCCTCGTCGTGTTCGACCGGATCGCCGTTGCCTCGGCCGAGTTCCCACTGCTCGTCATCGACCTGATGGCCGAGCGCGGGCGCGAGATGCGCGTGATCGCGGCCGAGCTCTGGAGCATCGAGGCCAACCTCTCGATCTCCAACATGGACTTCCACGAATTCGCCGACGGCGCCGACGAGGACGGCGTCTTTCGCGGCTTTCCGGAGGAGTAGGGCGGGTCGCGCTTCGCGATCCACGAAAGCGGCCGGACCGTCGGCGGTGGCCGTGGCCGTGGCCGCGGCCGTGACCGTGACTTCGGCATGGGTGGGGAAGTGGCTGTGGGCGTTCATGAGTTCGTGCTTTCGCGCTTGGCGGGGAAGCCGTGTACCCGAGCGGCGATCACGACGAGCAGCACCGGGACCAGGAGCACGAGGATGGTCCACGGGAAGGACGTGGCGCCGAGGTGGTCGAGGACGAGTCCGCCGGTGACCGCGCCGCCGGCCATGGCCACGTTCCACAGGGTGACGAGCATGGCCTGCGCGGCGTCCGCCGACTCGCCGCCCGCGTCGCCGACGGCGGTTTGCAGGAGGGTGGGCGCACCGCCCCATCCGAGCCCCCACAGCGTCACCGCGACGTAGACGAGGGCCTGACTGTCCGTCGACACCGCCAGGATGGTGGCCGCGGCGGCGACCAGAAGGGTGCCGGCGATGGTGAGGGTCCGCAGCCGATGGTTGATGTGCGCGCCGACGATCCAGATGCTCAGCATGGAGGCGGCGCCGAAGACCAACAACACGACATCGGTCGAGCCGCCCATGCCGATCTCGTCGAGGAACGCGGCGATGTAGGTGTAGAGGATGGTGTGCGCCAGTACGAAGACCAGGGTGACGAAGAGAACCGGGGTCACGCCGGGGATGGTGAGGCTGCGCAGGATCGGGGTTCGGCTGTCCGCCCGCTGCCCCGGGTGGTCCGGGACGGTCGCCGTGATCCAGGCGATGACGGTGAGGGCGAGCAGGGTCATGATGCCGAACGTCACGCGCCAGCCGAGTGCTTCGCCGAGGAAGGTTCCCGCGGGTACGCCCAGCGCCAGGGCGACGGGGATGCCGGCCATGACGATCGCGATGGCCTTGCCCTGCAGGTGGACGGGTGCCATACGGCGGGCGTATCCGGCCAGGAGGGCCCAGGCGAGACCGGCGGCGACGCCTGCGACGAAGCGGGCGGTCATGGTGAGCGGGTAGTTCGACGAGATCGCGGTGACGGTGTTGGCGGCGGCGAACGCGGCCATGGCGGTCAGGAGCAGGCGCTTGCGTCGCCATCCTGCGGTGGCGGCGGAGAGTGGGATGGCGGTGAGGGCGGTTCCGACGGCGTAGATCGTGACCGACTGTCCCATCGCGGATTCGCCGACCCCGAGGCCGGCGCTCATCGAGGGGAGCAGTCCCGCGGGCAGGGTCTCGGTCAGGCTGGTGATGAACACGGCCGTGGCCAGCGCCAACAACGCTGCCAGGGGGAGCTTTTGGTCGTTGGTCGCGGTGGCCTGGGACTCGACTGGTTGTACGGTCTGGGTTCGCATGCCGAGTATGCTCGAACCATCACATTGATGTGAGGGTCAACGCGACGAGATGTGAGGCCGATCACATGCGCATCGGAGAGTTGTCGGACCGTACCGATACCCCTCGGCGGCTGCTGCGCTACTACGAGGAGCAGGGGTTGATCGTGCCCGCCCGCTCCCCGAACGGGTACCGCGACTACGACGAGTACAACGTGGATCGCGTGATGCAGATCAGGGGGCTGCTCGACGCGGGGCTGCCGACCCGGATCATCAAGCAGATCCTCCCGTGCCTCAACCAGCCGCGGATCATCCACTTCCCGGACGCGACACCGGAGATGCTCGCCACCCTGGAACACGAACGCGACCGCATGACCCAGCGCGTCGAGTGCCTGGCCCGCAACCGGGACGCCATCGCGGAGTATCTCGACGCGGTGCGCGCCAAGATGCACACGGACACCTCGGCAGAACCGGCGATGAGCGGGTGAGGTAACGGGCGACAGGTGACGGGCGACGGGTGAGGCGCGACGCGGGGTGGTTCGGCCGCGGCTCGGCGCCGGGTTGGCGAGGCTCGGAGTTCCCGCGTCCCGTCCGTCAGGGGCCGACGGTGCCGTCGATGCCTTCGCGGAGGAAGTCGGCGTGGCCGTTGTGCCGGGCGTACTCGTGGATCAGGTGCAGCATCACCAGGCGCAGGGACACGAGATCGCCCGACTTGGCGTGTACACCCGTCACATCGAGGGATTCGGCCGCGGCCTCGATCCGGCGGGCGTGCTCGACCTCCGTTCGCCAGGCGGTGAAGGCTTCCGAACGGGTGGACGCGCTCGCGTCGTAGGCCACCTGGAAGTCGCCCTTGTCCGACCATACGAGCGGGATGTCCTCGGCATTGATCACCCGGCGGAACCACGCCCGTTCCACCTCGGCCATGTGCCGGACCAGGCCGAGCAGCGACAGCGTCGAGGGCGGCATCGACTGCCGGCGCAGGTCCTCGTCGGAGAGGCCGTCGCACTTCATGGCGAGCGTCGCGCGGTGGAAGTCGAGGTAGGCGCGCATCATCTCGCGCTCATCCGCGATCAGTGGCGGGTCGATGCGTTCGGTGCTCACTGCCGAGTCCGTTCCGTGGTCGGTGGTTCGTCGGTGCGGGGGAGGGCCCGCTAGCGCTGCCAAGCGGCTTCGCAAGTTCTACCAGTGTGTCGTCGTTCCGAAACGACGGTGCGTCCGGCGGGGATCGGCGACCGGTGCGTGTGTGGTCGGTGCCGGGCCAACCACCCTCGTGGACACGGTAGTTACCTCCCGAAGCGGGCACGCGACCCCCACCCGCTCCGCTCCCCACGCAAGGTCGCGACCGCTCCTTGATATGCTCCGCGTACACGTGAGACGCGTGGCTGCCGCTGCGACAAGGGAGGTTGATGAATATGGCTCGCCCGAAGCTTCATCGGCATGCCCCAATCCGGGTCGCGCGAGCCTAGAACGCGACCCGGTCGTTCAACCGACCAGGAGTTTCGCGTGTCTTCATCCTTCTCACCTTTCTCATCCTTTTCGGCTTCCCCCTCTTCCGCGTCCGCATCCGGAAAGGGGACAGGGACCGGTATCGACCTGACCACCGAGCGCCTTGTGCTGCGGCCGTGGTCCGGCGCGGAGATCGCCGCCGTCGTCGACGACGCGCGGTCGCCGCACTGGGCCGAGGACTTCCCTGCCGAGGGTGACCGGGTCATCGCCGGCTTCATCGCCGAGGAGACGGGCGCCCCGAGCGAGTACGGCCACCGCCTGATCGTCGAGCGGGCCACCGGCCTGGTGGTCGGCAGCATCAGCCTGCTCTGGCCGCCGACCGACGGCGCCCTGGAAGTCGGCTACGGCATCGTGCCTTCGCGCCGCGGCCGTGGCTACGCCTCCGAGGCCACTCGGGCCCTCGTCGAGTACGCCCTGACCTCGCCCGAGGTACACACGGTGTACGCCGACGTGGAACTCACCAACCCGGCCTCGGTCCGCGTACTGGAGAAGGCCGGCCTGCACCGCTGGGCGGGCGACACCACCACGGCGCGCTTCCGTACGACGGCGCCGGACCCGGCCTTGGGCTCGGACTCGGACCCGTTCCGGGCGTAATCCCGTAGGGGGCGGCAGTGGCAGATACCTTGCCACTGCCGCTCGTGCCGTTGGGTGGTCCTATATCGGCCTGTGCGTCATCCGGAGTTGCGGCGGTTTCCGTTCGGCCGGATGCGCGGCGAGCGGACCGAGAGGTACACGTCCCCTCGGTCATAACCCTTGAGCGTGACCCGGAAGCCGGAGCCCCGCTGCTCCATGACGAGCGAAGGGTCGCTGCGATCGCGGAAGTCCCGCACGACGTCGAAGCCGCGGCTGCTCCAGTGCGCCGACAGCACCTCGAACGGCATCGGCAACGTCGGCGCCGTCACGCCGACGAGCTCGACCTCGTGCTCGATGACCACGTGGCCCGTCGCCCGGCGGCTCAACGATTCGTAGCACGGGTCGCTACGGGTGGCGCGCCGTATGACGGTGATGTCGGCGGGTAGCCGGGAGGCGGCTTCGGCGATCAGATCGTCGATGATGGCGTGGGCCTGTTCGGCGGTAATGGTCGACCGCAGGCCCGAGATCCGGGTCTGGATCCTGATCACCAGATCCAACGCGAGGATCGGCCACACCTTCGGGCTCACGGCGAGCCGTGCCGTCCGCGCCGACTCCCTGAGTCGCCCCATGACCCTCCCCGTCGTCCCTGTCGTCCCCGTCGCGGGAAAGGAAGAACGATCCCTGTCCGGGCCGTTCGTGACTTCGGGCCGCCGCAATCCGAAGCCGCACTGTTCAGAGTCTCACGGGCGGACGCCGAGCGGGTCGCGGAGACGGCCACCGGGTCACTCGTGCGGGTGGTCTCTACGGCCGGGACCAGGGCTCTCTCGGCGCACGGATACCGAAGCGAGGACACCGATCCGGGCCGACGTCGAGGGCTGTTCGGGCGTTATGTCCCTCCGCCGGCGGTTGTTGGTTCCGACATACATTTGCAGCTGGAAGCGTGCCCTTGTCCCCCCTGGAGGCCGTCATCCCTGGATCCCACGTGCCACAGCCCAGATCGCCCGGATTGCCCAAGTCACCTCGCCCGCACGGACCGCCCGTACCGACCGCGGCCGCGACGTGGCCCCAGCGGTTCGCCGACCACCACACCGGCGACGAATGCCCGATGTGCCACAAGGACTTCGCGGCCCCCGACATCGGCTGGGGCCTACTGGTCAAGCGCGGCGTGTACGGCAACGCCTATCTGTGGCGGTCGGGCAACGTCCGCGGTTACATCGTCGTGGTCTGGACCGGCGGCCACGTCGCCCAGCTCACCGCGCTCTCGGCGCGCGAACTGTCGGGCTTCATGGCCGAGGTCTCGGCGGCCGGCCGCGCGATCGAGGCCCACTACCGCCCGGTACCCAGGCTCAACGTGTCCCTGCTCGGCAACGACATCCCACACCTGCACGCGCACCTGATCCCCCGCCACCCCGACGCCCCGACACCGGACCGCCCACTCCCATTCGCGCACCTGGACCACGGCCCCCAGGACGAATCCCACATCCAATCCGACGCGATGGCCCTACGCGCCCTACTCACCTACACAGCCGCCTCCCACCCAGCGAACTCCGCCACCTGAACGCCGCCCGCCGAGTCGCCGGCCCCGAGCCTCCTGACGGCCCTGGGCCGGTCGGCGGCCCGGAGAACGGCGCCCCAAAGCAGACTTCTCGACGCCCGGGTGAAGTTGGTCGGCGAGGCCGACGAACGTTCTCGGGTCACTCGGGTGTGGGAGAGTCGGTCATCGCGCTTGCCGTGGCCAGGAGTTCCGGGATGGTCCCGGTGAACTCCGGGAACAGGCGCAGCGCCACGATCCACGCCTCGCTGTTCGTGCCCAGGCGGTCGTCGACGAGGGCCTTCGCCTCGGTGCGGGGTGGGCCCGATGCCCACTGGTCGGGGGAGGTGCGGTCGTTGGTGGCCGCGAGTATCGACAGGGCCAGTGCGGCCGGGCGGGCGTTGTGCAGTACGTCGGCGCCGGACAGGCTGCCGCGCACCAGAGCCTCGTGCAGCCACGGACCGTCGCCGCAGGCCTTGGCGGACAGATCGCCCGACAGCATGGAGATGAGCAACTCGCGTGGGCAGTCGGGTTGTTCGGTGAGCGTGCGGAGTAGGCCGCGGGCGAGCGCGGAGGCGTTGTGGGAGCGGATCAGGTGCGGCCAGGGCAGGGAGCCGCCGTCGTCGAGGATCCAGGTGACGCGCTTGGACTGCTCGCCGTGGATGTCCCGCAGGTAGTCCACGATGTGCTCGGGTGCCTCCTCGGTGGCGAGCCGTTCGCGAAGCACGGCCAGGCCGTCGGGGGCCGCGAGGGCGTTCGTGATCAACTCGCGGGTGGCGGCGGCGTAGTCGCTCTCGGACAACACTTGGTGGGCCTCGTCGGGACCGTACCGTTCCCACACCGCGACGATGACGCGCAGCCGTCCGGCCTCGGTATGCAGCCTGAGGCGGTTGACGATGACGCGGGCCACCTCGGGGTCGCCCGAGGCCATGCCTCCGGCGAGCCACTGGGCGCACCGGCGGAGTTCGCTGTCCCACAGGACCGCGGTCAGCGCGTCGGGCACGCGGCCTCGGGTGCCGTCGCGGCGGATGCCGGAGAGGAGGCGGGCGCGCTCCTCGACCCCGAGCCGCCGACCGGTGAACAGGCGGGCGTCCACGCGAGGGTCGTCGAGGTCGAGCAGGGCATCCACCTCACGGGCCGTCAGGTCGTCGCGTCCGGCCTGATCGACAGGATCGTTCGTCGCGGTGGGTTCGTCGGGCGAGAGGAACTCGACGAACGAGGGCGCGGCCGGCGGCGGAGTCGGGCCCGTCTTGTGTGTACCCTCGTCGTCGTCGTCGTCGTCGGTGGTGCGGGCGGCAGCGAGCGCGGCGCGCAGGGTGGCGTCGCCGGAGACCCGGATCGCCTCGGTCAGTGCCGCGGGAAGGCGCGGCATCTGCCGTAGGACCGGGGCGAGTTCGCCACCGAGACGGGCGACCAGGGCGGGTAGGACGGCGGAATCGGCCAGGGTGAACGCCGCTTTGACGATGGCCGGGTCGATGGTGTCGCTCATGCGTTTGCTTCCTGTTGTCGTGGCCCGGTCGGTGCGGCGGCGGCCGGCGGGGTTGCCGGCTCGGGGGCGGGGAGCGGATCAGACTTGCTTGCGGATCGCGGCGAGTGCCCGCTCGATCGCTTCGGGCCCGCGGCTGTAGAAGCCGCGATCGTGGGGCTTGAAGGGGCGGTGGTTCACGTACGCCGCGGCCGCCTCCTCCAGGGTGCAGCGGTCCGGGCCGACGATCTCGCGGATGATCACGATCCCCTCGGCCAGGCCGACGGTGCCGGTTTGCAGCCACTCCAGTACCGCCCCCATGCCCCCGCTCGCGGCCAGGCGTCGACCGGCCCGCACGTGTGAGGCGAGGTGGCGGACCCGCCATACGTAGCCGTCGACGGGAGGGCCGACCTCCTCGGCGAAGACCGGTTCCAGGGCCGCGACCAGGCGGGTCACCAGGGCCTCTGGCGTGCCGGTGGCGATGTCCGGGTATTCCTTGGCGAACTCCTCCCAGTCGACGTCCACCGCGGTGATGGCGCCGGGGGTGATCCGGTGCCCGGCCCAGTGGGGTTCGGCCGCCACGAGCGTCTCGTGCAACACCTGGGCGCGGAGCGGGGTCGCCTCGGCCAGTAGGACGGCGTCGTAGAGGTCCTTGCCCTGGGGGTAGGAGTCGGAGAGCAGCCACAGGAGCTTCCACGCCAGCGACTGCTCGGGAGTCGCGCCCAGGATCCGGTGCGCCGTCGGTCCGTCCCAGCGGGGTACGTCGGTGAACTCGGGTGGGGAGGGCAGCGTTTCGTTGAACACGAAGTCGAGCTGGACGGTGCCCGACGGCAGTCCGTCCGCCTGCCACGGCAGGATCATGCGGCGGCCGGGCACCCGGTCGTATGTCCAGATCTCGTCGCTGATCGCGCCCGCCGCGTCGATCCGCACGTCTCCGGCCGCGCGTGACAGGGCGTCGGCGCCGCGCGCGATGGCCTCGAACAGTCGCTCCGTACGCGGCTCGTCCATCTCCCACGTCGCCGGGGTGACGACGAAGTCGAGGTCGCCCGGTTCGCGCGCGGCCGAGCCGTACCAGGCCTGAAGCAGCACGCTGCCGCGCAGGACGAGGTGTCCGGCCCACCGGGACGTGGCGACGGCCGCGAGTACGTGGTCGACCGCGTGCCGACGGGCCGAGTGCCAGCGCTGGGCGACATCGGGGGTCACGAACTGCGGCTCACCGGCCCGCATCGCGCTGCCGTATTGCTTCAAAGCCGGTTCGAAGACCGGCCGTTGCACCACACCCTCGCCGACGATGGCTGTGAGTGAACGCGGATACCCACGCACCGAGCGGGTCTGCTCGTCCAGCGGCCCCTGCGGGACCACGGAGTCGTCGGTCCACGGCCCCCACCCGAACTGCTGCCATGTCGTTGTCACTTGGTCGTCGGCGGTCATGCGGCGCCCTCCTGTCCGTCGATCCGGCTGTGGTGCGTCGTCGCGTTGTGGTTCCGGTGCGGCACGGGCTCACGCCCGCTTGCCCGTGTGGCCGGGTGCCTGCGCGCCCGGGTAGGCACGGCATCCCCTTCGAGCCACGACCGCATCCGGCTTCGCCATGCGCCCCCTCCCGGGGACATCCAGTGCCGGCGCCCCCGAGTCCGCCATAGGTGTATCGAACCGGCCGGCGACACGTACCAGGGATCGGGACGTGGATTCGGCACTGTCGGGCACAGGCTGATGATCTCAGGTCGCCCCGCCATCGACGCAAAGGAGTATTCCGAGGGGGCCGTCAGAGCCCCGTGGATCTTCCCAACCGGTCGGTCGTGGCCGGCGGCACCGGGGATCCGATGCGCAGGCGTCGGGCAGGTCGCAGGCGTCAGGGCGCCCCCTGTGGCGTCGATCGTCCGGCGTCCAGGTACCCCGCGCCGCAGTCGCCGGAGTGGGGGCGGCAGGATGTCCGTGCGTCATTTGCGCAGTTGCCGTAGCGGCCGTAGCCGCCGTAGCCAGGATGAGGAACGTTGTCCTTCCAGCCACCACCGGGCCCCGACCAGCCTTCGCCCTACGGCAACAATCCCGTTCCGCCGCCGCCCCCGTCGTACGGTGCCCAGCCCTATGGGCAGCCGCCGTACGGCTCCCGGCCCTACGAGGCTCCGGGGCAGGGCCAATGGGCGTACGGGTCGCCGCAGGGATACGGCGGCCCGCCGCCGCCCGGACGCCGCCCGCGGACGGGGTTGATCGCCGCAGCCGTGGTCGGGACCCTGGCGGTGGTCGGCGTCGTCGTGTTGGCCGCGACCGGCGTGCTGTTCTCCGACGACGACAAGGACACGACGGCCGGCCCCACCACGTCCGCCTCGGCCTCCGCCACGGCCTCGCGCGGGCCGACCTCGCCGCCGGAGTCCACGGCCGCCGCGCCGCCGGTGCCGCCGTCCCGGCCCGCGCCCGAGTCGTCGGGGCCCCGGCGGACGATCGATACCCCCGACCGGGTGGGCGGTCTCGAGCGCCTCAGCGATGACGTCTACGCCCCGCAGGTGTCGATCCGCGAGAAGGCGGCGCGGGGCGCGAAGGTCGCCGCGTACGGCAAGCCCGGCGAGAAGTCCGCGACCGTGCTGGTCATGGTCATGGCGAACCCCACGCCGTGGATGGAGCCGACGCGGGTGATGGACCAGTTCATCGGCGGGATGCAGGACGGCGCCGAGGGCAGCTCGTCGGCGGACATGGGGGCCGTTCGCGAGATGGACGCCGGAGCGCTGGGCGGCGTCATGCGCTGCACCGCCATTTCGACGGCCGGCAAGTCCCTGCCGACGTGCGTGTGGATCGACCGGGACAGCTTGGGCATCGTGTACGGAATCACCCAGAAGGACCTGGACGGCACGGCGGCGCTGACCTTGCGCGTGCGCCCCGACCTGGAGAAGTGACGGCTCTACCTGGAGAAGTGACGACCCGAACGGAACTCGCGGGCTCGGCGGCGGCCGGCGGTGGTGTCGCCCTCCACCGAGCCCGGCCGACCAACCGCCTCGCCGCCCGATCGCCCGCCCATAACATCCCGTGCCGCTTCCGCTTCGTAGGGTCCGGAACAAACGCGCGCGTGTGATCTTGTGGGAGGTCGCGGTGGTACGTGTTCTCGCAGTCGGTGAGGCTGTTGGGCATGACGACACTGTTGGATGGTTTGGTGAACAAGGCGCTCCGTCGCGAAACCCCCTCCCGTCAGGAGGCGTTGGCGATCCTGACGGGCGAAGACGAACTGCTGGACGTGGTCACCGCAGGCTCTCGGGTACGCCGGCACTTCTTCGGTCGCCGAGTGAAGCTGAACACCATCATCAACATGAAGAGCGGCCTGTGCCCGGAGGACTGCTCGTACTGCTCGCAACGCCTGGGCTCGGACGCGGAGATCCTCAAGTACTCCTGGATCACCCCGGAGGAGGCCGCGACCACCGCTGATCAGGCGGTCCGTGCGGGCGCAAAGCGGGTCTGCCTGGTGGCGAGCGGCCGAGGCCCGGGAAACCGGGACATCACCCGGATCGAGGACACGATCTCGGCGGTCAAGGCCGGGAACCCGGACGTCGAGGTCTGCGTATGCCTGGGCCTGCTCACCGACGGCCAGGCCGAACGGCTCGCCGAGGCCGGCGCGCACGCGTACAGCCACAACCTCAACACCAGCGAGGCCCGCTACGCCGACATCTGCTCCACGCACACCTTCACCGACCGCACCGACACGCTCCGTCGCGCGACGAAGGCCGGCCTCTCGCCGTGCTCCGGGGCGATCATGGGCATGGGTGAATCGGACGAGGACATCGTCGATCTCGCCTTCGCGCTGAAGGAGTTGGACCCCGACTCGGTGCCGGTCAACTTCCTGATCCCGTTCAAGGGCACTCCGCTGGCGGACAACTGGGAGCTGACTCCGGACCGGTGCCTGCGCATCCTCGCGCTGTTCCGCTTCGTCTTCCCGGACGTGGAGGTCCGCCTGGCCGGTGGTCGGGAGATCCACCTCCGCAGTCTCCAGCCCTTGGCCCTGCACCTGGCCAACTCCATGTTCCTGGGCGACTACCTGACGAGTGAGGGCCAACCGGGCGCGGACGACCGGCAGATGATCGCCGACGCCGGCTTCGTGATCGAAGGTGCCGACGAACAGACCCTTCCCGATGCCCGCCACGACCTGGTCGCCATTCGCCGCCGAGGCGCGGGCAGCGACCGACCGGCGAACGCCTGACGCCCGTCCTGCCGGTCGACTCGTGGGCGAGGTGGGCAAGATGGGCGAGTCGGTAGCACGCCGTATCGTCCTGCCGCGCTGTCGGCGTCGAGCAAGCGGGCCCTGAACGCGGTCAGGCCGGACCCGTGTCGATCGGGTCCGGCCTGATACCCGGTGCTGCGGTCGTCGAACTCTCTTATGACAAGCGGCTTTTCGCACTTGTTCCCCCAATGCGTCGATGTGCGAGAGCGCCGTTCGCATGCGCTAGGATCGCGCAACCGTAGTCACCTTCCGCACGCACGCGGCTCCGAAGCGCTGCCTCGACCGCGAGTGCGGCCCTCGGAAACGCCCGCCGATCGAAGACCGATCCTTTGTGCTCCCCACTCGGAAACCGGAAACCGGAAACCGAGTACCGGGCATCGGCAGCCGTGTATCGGCAGCCGGGTATCGGTGGGCGCACGAGGTGCCGTGCCCTCGCCCGGAATCCGGACGCCGTCTCCGGCCCGCGCGTGTGGACAGGACGGAAGGACGCACGCCTTGAAGATCCTCTCCGAAGTCTCGCGCACGCTGGGGGAGTACCTCCTCCTCCCGAACCTGACCACCACCGATTGCACACCCGACCGGGTCGACCTCACCACCGGGCTGGTGCGTCACGCGGTCGGCACCCGCTCGCCGATCGAGATCGCGACGCCGCTGCTCAGCGCCGTCATGGAGGCGGTGTCCTCGCCGCGACTGGCGGTGGCGCTGGCGCAGTGCGGCGGATTGTCGTTCGTCCACCAGAACCAGGCGATCGACGCCCAGGCCGCGGACGTCGCCGCGGTCAAGCGCCACAAGGCGGGCTTTCGACCCGGCGAGATCCATGTCAAGCCGAACACCACGCTCGGCGAGGTCGCCCGGCTCGCCCGCGCGAGCGGCCAGGACTTCGTCGCCGTCACCGAGGACGGCACCGCGCACGGCCGCCTCCTGGGCCTGATCGGCCTGGAGGATTTCCACCCGGACCGCCACGCCGGAACCGACATGGTCACCACCCGGATGCGCCGTACCGAGGACCTGGTCACCGCGCCGGTGGGGGTCTCCCTGTCGGAGGCCAACACGGTGCTGTGGGACGCGCGCCTGGACGTACTGCCCGTCCTCACCGCCGAGGGGCGCCTGGAATCGCTGGTACTGCGCCGCGACTACGACACGCACAAGCGGTTCCGACACGAGAGCATCGACACGCACAAGCGTCTGCGGGTAGCCGCCGGGATCAACACCCGCGACCACGCCGACCGCGTCCCGGCACTGGTGGACGCGGGCGCCGACCTGCTGTGCATCGACTCCTCCGACGGATTCAGCGCGTACCAGGCGCAGACCCTGGACCACATCCGCTCCACGTACGGGGACGGTGTGTACGTCGGCGCGGGCAACGTCGTCGACGGCCGCGGTTTCGACTATCTCGCCGACGCGGGCGCCGCGTTCGTCAAGGTGGGCATCGGCGGGGGCAGTATCTGCACCACGCGCGCCCAGAAGGGCATCGGCCGCGGCCAGGCCTCCGCGATGATCGCCGTCGCCGAGGCCCGCGAAGCGTACGCGCAACGCACCGGCGTGTACGTGCCGTTGGTCTGCGACGGGGGCGTCCTGGAGGACAGCCACATGGCCGTGGCCCTGGCCATGGGCGCGGACGCGATCATGCTCGGCCGCTACTTCGTGCGCACCACGGAGAGTCCGACCCGGCGGGTACGCATCGGCGGCCAGGAGTTCAAGGAGTACTGGGGCGAGGGTTCCGCGCGAGCGCGCAACGTCGCCCGCTACGAATCCGACGCGAACGTGGACGCGGTCGCGTTCGAGGAGGGCGTCGACGGCTACGTGCCCTACGCGGGCAGCCTGTACGACACGGTCGCGATGACGGTCGCCAAGGTCAAGGCCACGATGGTCAGTTGCGGATCCACCTCCCTACCCGCGTTCCGCGACTCGGCCACGCTGGTCGTGGTGTCCGAACAGAGCTTCCGCCAAACCGGCGCCGAGGTCCTGGTCCGCGAACAGACCCATGAAATCCGAACCTGAACCGACACCACCGCTTCCTCCTGAAGCCTGTATCCCGCAGGTATAGGCACCGCGGAGGTACCCCGGGGAGAGGGCTGGGCAGGCCGCAGCGTCGGTCGGAGACTGGGCTCGGGCCGGACGGCCCGGGGGCTTCCCACGGGCGTACGCTCCCGTGGACGGGTCGTGAGCGCGCGCCCCGGATGCGCTGCCGGGTGGTCAGGCCTGGGTGGCGGTGCCGTCTTCGGCGACCCTGATGCGGGCCACGTAGTCGGTTCCGCAGTGGGGTCCGTTGGGATGGGTGGCTTCCGGGATCAGGGTGAGACGCGCGGGTGGCGGTGAATCGCCCGAGGTGGTGGTCATGCGCACCGACGCCTGGACGGGCTGTGCCGTCAAAGGGGAGACGAAGATCATCGCGGACCAGGGCGTCGCCACGCGGGTCGGGTCCAGAGAGACGGTCTTCACCTCGCATTCGCCGTCGCGACACAGCTCCACCGACATCGTTTCGACCTGCTTGAGCAAGCCCGGCGCGAGGTCGACGGAGAGGGGGACGGACGCTATCAGCGTGCACTTGGGCGCGGGATCCGACCCCGAACACGCGCCGAGCGCCGTTGCCAGGCCCATGACACCCGCGAACCGAATCCATCCACGAGCCGGTTTCACGCGCATCTCCCTTGTCTGCAAGGCTTGTTGGCGGAGTCGTCGATTGACGCGGCCCCGGGGCGGAGTCTCTCGTACGGCCGCCGCCGAGGGGAGACGGGCTCGACCCGATGTCGGGTCAACCGGTCGAGAACGCTGCCCGGATCGGCACCTCTGGGCTATGACGTTCATCCGTCGCGGTGCGTTCCATCGCTCGGCGAGCCGTCGTTCACGCTCGGACGATCCGCGACGCGTCGTCGCAACCACCGACCGGCCGGGCTCGGTTCGCCCGTCACGCCTCACGACCGGAGCGGGGCATCCGAGGGCGCGCGGCGACCGGTGCGTGCCTTGCGGCGGTGCAGCGGCAGTACCAGCGCGGGGATCACGGTGAGCGCGGTGAAGCCCAGGATCCACCAGAAGGTGTCCGCGAACGCGGCGGCGGGCGTGCCCGGGTGACGGGTGGTCCGGTCCTGGAGGATGGCCGCGAGCACGGCCGCGCCGACGGACGCGCCGATCGTCTGGACGGTGGTGATCGCGGCGGTCGCACCGGGGATCGAGGTCGGCGCCAGACCCTGGTACGCGGCGACGGAGACCGGGACCACGACGGCGGCCACGCCCATGCCCCAGACCAGGAGCGACGCGGCGAGGACGAAGTCGTCGGTGTGCGCGCCGACTTGGGTGAACGCGACGGTGCCGAGCGTGCCGACGGCGATCCCGGCCAGGACGACCGGACGGGCGCCGATCCGGTCGGTGAGGCGGCCGACCAGTGGCAGCGCGAGCATCGTACCCAGGCTCTGCGGCGCGAGCAGTAGGCCGGCCGTGAGCGCGCCGTGGCCGCGTACCTGCTGGTAGTACAGCGGCATCAGGATCATCGCGCCGAAGATCGACAGGCGGGACAGGAAGCTCAGCGCGGACGCGGCGGCGAATGCCCGATGGGCGAACAGGCGCGGGTCCAGGAGCGGGGTGGCGCTCGTGCGCAGGGCGTGCGCGACGTAGCCGACGAGCAGGGCGACGCCGCAGCCTAGCGGGAGCAGGCCGCCGGGGTCGGTGTTCAGGCGGGACAGGCCGTACACGAGGAGGGCGAGGGCGGGGGAGAGCAGGGCCAGGCCGACGAAGTCGAGGCGGGTGCTCGTCCGGTCGCCGCGGTCGTCTCGCGGCAGGCCGCGCCACGCGAGGACGAGGGCGAGCGCGCAGACCGGCACGTTGACGTGGAAGATCCAGCGCCAGCTGCCGGCCTGCACGATCGCGCCGCCGAGCAGCGGGCCGAGGATCGGCGCCACCTGGGCGGGTACCGCGACGATGCCGAGTACCCGGCCGCGCCGCTCGGGGCCGGCCGCGGTCGCCAGGATCATCATGCTCAGCGGCACGATCATGCCGCCGCCGATGCCCTGGAGGGCGCGGAAGGCGATCAGGCTGCCGAGCGACCACGCCGCGCCGCACAGGACGGAACCGAGCAGGAAGACCGTGAGCGCGAACAGCCACATCCGGCGCGCGCCGAACCGCTCGACCAGGCGGGCGGTCGGCGGGATGGTCGTCGCGATGGCCAGGAGGTAGGCGGTGCCGACCCATTGCACGGTGCCGACCGGGGCGTGGAACGAGTGGGTCAGATCGGCCAGGGCCACGGTGACCATGGTCATGTCGAGCATCGCGGTGATCGAGCCGACCACGACGACGAGCGCGAGCTTGAGCAGGGCTGGATCCAGGCGAGGGTCGGATGCGGTGGCGACATCAGCCGCACCCGAGGAGGGCGAGGAGGGCGAGAACGGTGCTGACGGCATGATTCGATACTACACCGTGTAGTGCATTTCCTGCACTGTACAGTGTAGTAAACTCGAATCCGGGGAGTCAGCCAGTGCCGAACAGTCCCACCCCGCTTCGCCAGGGCTCGCCGACCAAGCGCGCGGCCATCGTGCGCGCGGCGCTCGACGTCTTCCTGCGCGAGGGGTACGCGCGGGCGAGCGTCGACGCGATCGCCGATCTGGCCGGGGTCTCCAAGCGCACGATCTACGACTACTACGGCGGCAAGGAACGACTGTTCGTGTCGGTGGTCGACGAGACCCGGGCCGGCCAGGAGGCGGCGTTCCGCGAGCTGCTCGACCGTACGCTCGGCACTGCCGACGCGGTAGAGGACATCGGCGGCGCGCTCACCGCGTTCGGCCGGGCGTTCGCCGGCGAGATCGCGCGCTCGGCCGAACGGGCCGCCGTCCTGCGCCTGATGATCGCCGAAGCCACCCACTTCCCGGCCCTGATCGAGGTCGCGCCCGAGGCCCGGCCTGCCCAGAACGCGCTGGCCGACCGGCTGGCCGAACTCGGCGCGCGCGGACTGCTGGCGGTCCCCGACCCGAGTGAAGCCGCCGAGTTCCTGGGCCTGTTGGTGACCGGTCGGGTCAACCACCGTTCGTGGTACGGCGCCGTCACGCTCGACGATGCCGAGATCGACCGCCTCGTCGACGGCGGTGTGCGGGTGTTCCTGCGCGCCTACGGAGCCGGCTGAGCGTCGCCCGTCGCCCGTCGTCACGACGTACTCGAACGCGGCGATGCCGGCCGGCGTCGCCCGCTACCGACGCAGGACGACGGGCTTACGGGCGGTGGTCACGGCGGGCTGTTCCATGGCCCCGATCAGGGGCAACCGACGGTCGCGAACACGAGGAGTGCGCGGCATCGGGCACGGCGCGGTCGGTTCATCGGGAACCGTCATGACCGCGAACACGTCCAAGGGCCGCAGGGGAGAGCGGTCCGCGAACCCGGCGCGCGGCAGCGCGCCGCCGGTCACACCTGCCGATTCCAGGGGGGAACGTCTTACATGCGTCGTCGTCTCGCGTTGTCCGCATCCGTCGTGGTCCTGGCGGCTTCCGTCGTCGGCTGTGCCGACGACTCGCCGGACAGGAAGACCGGGAGCCCCGCCGAGAACGTCTCGCACACGGGCAAGCCCGTGGAGCAGCTCGTCGACGAGGTGAACGCCTACACGAAGGCCAACGGCTTCCGGGCCGTTTTCCGCAACACGTCGAAGCCCGGGACGATGGAAATCGTCACGACCCATGACCGGCGGACGTCGGTGAAGCAGAAGCTGGGTTCGGTGACCGTCGAAGTGATCCGCGCGAACGGACGCAAATTCACTCCGGTATCGACCTACGAAGCCAAATGGCGCGATCGCGGGGAGAAGGTCGGGATCCCGGCCGAGATCCGCGGCTGGTATGTCGTCGAGGAGGACAGGGCGGAAGACCTGGAGACAAGCGTGCCCGGGATCGAGCCGTTCATCGACCTCGAGGAGGCGAAGCCCACGCTCGGCGCCCCGACGAAGTTCCGGGGCAAGGACGTGCTGGCCATCGAGCAGAAGTCCGACTCGCAACGCGTCATCACGTATGTGGCGAAGGAGGGTCCACTGTGCCCCCTGGGTCGCCATGTCTGGAGCGCTCCGGATAACCACAAGCTGGAACTTGTCATCGAGAAGTGCGGCACCGACGTGAGCGTCGCGATACCCCCGGACTCGAAGACGCTTACCGCAGCCCAACTGAACGAACGCGTCGGCCTGCCGTCGTCCGCGAAGTGACCGCGCCGGCGGTCGGCTCGGCCGTCATCGCGGAGCCGGAGTCCCGCTGCGGCCCGCGATGTCGGCGTGCGACGAGGGCGGGTCGGCCAGGGTGCGGGTGGGTGCGTCAGTGGTGGGTGCGTCGGTGGGCGGCCACTCGTTCCCGGGTGGCGCAGCGGCGGGAGCAGTAGCGGCGGGGCCGGCCGTTGGGCTGGGGGATGTAGACGTTCGGGCAGGTGGGGGAGGCGCACAGGCCGCCCGGTGGGCGTTGGTGGGTCCAGACGAGGATGGTCAGGGCCAGGCAGGACGAGGCGAGGAACCACTCGGCCCACGGGGCGTTGTCGTCGCTGTCGAGGTGTGGGTGCCAGGGGGCCTGGCCGTCGTGTGAGGTGAGGCGGAGGGTTCCGACGCCGCGCCGGAGGAGGCGGTTCAGCATGGACGCGGCGGTGTCGACGTGGTCCGTGGCGAAGACCGCGCGCAGGAGTAGGGCGGCGGCGCGCAGGTCCTCGACGTCGTTCGCGGTCACCTCGACGGGGTCGGCCTCGCCGTGCTCGCGCAGCACGTCGGCGATCGTGTCGGGGGTCGGGGTGTCCGCGGTCAGCGCGTTGACGAGGGCGACGGTGCGTTCGGCGGTGGCCTGGACCGAGTGTCGGGTCGACCATTCGGCGTTGGAGGGCGGCATGCCGCGAATGTAACGCATCTGGTGGATGTTTGAGTTACCTGCGTAACGTCTCGGGAATGAGAGAGCGTTACGCGATGTGGTCCTATGCCGCCGGGGCTTCCGCGGCCCGCGCCGGGGACGAGATGTCGGGGCCGGCCCTGCTGCTGGTGGGGCTCGCGGTCACCGGGTCGGCCTCCGCGGCGTCGTCGGTGCTTGCGGGGATCACGGTCTCGGCGGCGCTCGGCGGCCCCTTCTTCGGCGTACTGCTCGACCGGTCGGCGAGACCGGGGCGGTTGCTGGCCGGCGCGCTCGCCGCCTACGCCTTGGCGCTCGTCGTCATCCTGGTGGGCCTGGGGCACGTCCCGGTCGCCGTCGCGGTCCTGGTCGCGGCGGGCGCCGGGCTGCTGGGGCCGGCCCTGTCCGGCGGCTGGACCTCGCAGTTGCCCCGCGTCGTCTCGCCCGCCCGCCTGCCTCGCGCCAACGCGCTCGACGCGATGACGTTCAACCTGGCGAGCCTGGTGGGGCCGGCCCTGGCAGGTGTCGTCGCGGGACTGTTCGGCGCGTCGGCCGCCGTGGTGGTCTCCGTCGCGTTGATCTGTCTCGCGCTGCCCGCGGCGCGGACGCTGCCCGCGATCCCGGAGGGGGTACGGACGGCGCCGCCCACGTCGGTCGTCGCCGACCTCGCCGCCGGGTTCCGGGGCATCGTCCGGAACCGGCTCCTTGCGCGGGCGACGACGGTCTCGGTGATCTCCTGTATGGGCCAGGGCATTCTGCTCGCGTGTAGCCCGCTGCTCGGTGAGCGGGCATTCGGCGCGGCGGGCCACGGGGTGGTCCTGCTGTCCGGTATCGCCGCCTCGGCGCTCGCGGCCAACGCGGTGCTCTCCCGCCATCCCCGCCTGCTGCGGCCGGACACCATCATCTGGTGCAGCACCGTCGTCCTCGCGATCGCCCTCCTGCTCGCGGCCGCCGACCGACCGGCGTTGCTCGTCGTCGCGATGCCGCTCGCCGGACTCGGCGAAGGCCCGCAGCTCGCCGCCCTGTTCGCGGTACGCCATCGCGAAGCCCCCGAGCAGCTGCGCGGCCGGATCTTCACCACGGGCGCGAGCCTGAAGATCACCGGATTCGGCCTCGGCGCGGGCATCGCCGGACCGATCGCCACGTGGTCGCTACCCGGAGCGCTGCTGATCGCGGCCGGGATTCAGGTGCTCGCCGCGCTGAGCTTCGCCTGGTGGTCTCGGGGCCGTCGAGGGGACGGCACGAACACGAACACGAACTCGAACACGCACGAGGACACGCACGAGAACAAGAGCACGAAGCTGTCGAACGAAGATCCGGAAGCGACTTGCGCTCAGAGTACGTAGCCGTGCCCGAGCCCGTACAGCACCCGCACCCTGGCCCGACGGCCGTACGTGCTTGGGGACTTCGCCGAAGGACGGCCCCCGAGCACCTCTGCGGCCTCAACGCGGAAGCGCGGACTGAGCCGCCCGAGTGCCGCCGCCGCGCGCCGTGTCGCGAGCGGGCTCGCGGCCGGCGAGGTCATCAACTCGCCCAACCGGCCCGCCGCTTCGTCGAGATATCGCGGCCCGAGTTCGGCCAGGGCCCGTGCCGCGCGGGTGCGGGTGTGCATGCTGCCGGCGGGGTCGGCCAGGACCGCTCTGATGACTTCGGCCGCTTCGCTGCGGAAATCCGGCCCGAGTTCGACGATGCTGCGCGCGGCCGTGATCCGATCGTGGGGCGCCGCGCTGGGCGAGGTGAGTAGGGAGCGGAACGCCTCGGTGGCCTCCGCGGTGAAGCCGAGCCCCAACTCGGCGAGCGCACGGGCGGCACCATTGCGGTCCGCGGCCCGGCTGTCGGGCGACGTGAGGGTGGCGCGCAGCATCGCGGCGGCGTCAGCGACGTATCCCTGCCCGAGGCAACCGAGGGCGCGGGCCGCGGCGTTCCGGGCGCGGGCGGTCAGGGTGGCGGATGTCCCCATGTCCCGGAGCACATCGGCGGCTTCGGCGGACCAGCCGAGGGCGGCCAACATCGCGGCGGCATCCACGCGGGCCAGGTCTTCGGTGTCGGCGGCGGCGAGGATGGCCCGGAGAGCCTCCGCGGCTTCGCGCCGGTACGCCGGTTCGAGCCGGGCCAACATGTACGCGGCCTCCACGCGCGCATTCGCGGCGCAATCGGGGTCGGCGATGACGGCCCGGATGACGCCGGTGGCTTCGGCGACGCGGAGGTGGTCCAGGGGCATCAGAAGCACAGCGGCCGAGGCCCGGTCGGCACAGCTGATGTCGGGTTCGTCGAGAAGGCCGCGGAGAGCCTCTGCGGCCTCGGCTCGATAGCGATTGCCCAGGTTGGCGAGGGCGCGTGCGGCCTCGGTGCGGTCGGCGACCGATACCTCGCGTGCGGTGAGTGTCGCGCGGTGCACGTCGGCGAGTTCGGGGACGTGGCTCGGGCTGCACTCGGCGAGGACTTCGGCGGCTTCGGTGCGATCCCGGACGGCGCAACCGACCGCGAGGATGTCGGCGTGGAGGGTGTGCACGGCTTCGGCGGTACGTTCGGGGTGGAGATGGGCCAAGGTTCTTGCGGCGATGGTGCGTTCGGGGATGGTGCTTTCCGGCGCGGCGAGGATGGCGCGGAGCGCGGTCGTGAGCTCGGGGGTATGGTCCGCGCTGATGTCGGCGTACACGTCGGCGGCGTAGCCGCGTTCCCGCGCGTCGCTGTCGACCGCGGTGAGTTGCGTGCGGAGGACGCGCACGGCCGGCTCGACGTATTCGGGCCCTGTCTCCGCCAGCATCCGTGCCATCTGGATCCGGTCATTTGCGTCGATGTGCGGCGATTCGAGCTTGGTCCGAATGGCGCGGGCGGCCTCGGCGATGTAGCTCGGGCCGAGTCGGGCCAATCCGGCGGCCGCGCGGATGTACCGGCCGGTATCACAGGAGGGGGCCATGAGGTCGGCGCGGAGGATGCTCGCGGCCTCCGGGATGAACGGGGAGCCGAGGTTCGCCAGGTGCCCGGCGGTGTCCGTGCGCACATGGGCGCTGATATCGGGCATGGCGAGATTTGCGCGGTGGATGTCGGCTGCCTCGAGGCCGTACTCCGGGCCGAGTTCGGCGATCAGCCGAGCGGCATGGTCGCGTTCGATGGCGGTGCAGTCGGGCGCGGCGAGATTCGCGCGTAGGGCCTCTGCCGCCGCGGTGATGTGACCGGGACCGAGCTCGGCCAGCTCACCGGCCGCCGTGATGCGCGAGCGGATGGGCACGTCCGGCGCTGTGACCTCGGCGCGCAGGATGTTCGCAGCCTCCTCGACGTATTCCGGACCGAACCCGGCCAGCACGCGCGCGGCGCTCCGACGCTCCGACGGATCGATCTCGGCGCCGGCGACGTTCGCGCGGACGATGCCGGCGGCTTCGGTGACGTGCTCCGGGCCGAGGTCCGCGAGCACGCCGGCGATGCGGTTGCGTTCCCCGGCGTCGGACCCGGTGAGGTTGGTCCGCAGGCCGCGTGCCGCCTCGGCGAGAAATTCCCGGCCGAGCTCGGCCAGTGCCCGGGCCGCGTTGGTGCGAACGTAGGGCCGGGTGTCGGAAGCGGTGAGACTGCCGCGTAGGAAGTCCGCGGCTTCGACGACGTACTCCGGCCCGAGTCCGGCCAATTCTTCCGCGATCCAGACGTGGTCGTCGGTGTCGGTGTCGGGCGCGGTGACGTTGGCTCGACACAGCTCCGCGGCTTCGGCGACGTACTCCGGCCCGAGTTCGGCGATCGCCTGTGTGATGAAGGAACGCCGGGTGGAGTCGATCCGGAATGTGGTCAGCAGGTCGCGCAGGGCCGACGCCGCTTCGCGGGAATTCGCCGGATCGAGGGCGGCCAACGCCTGCGCGTGGTCTCGTCGGTCGTGGAACGACCGCGGCACCGGCCGGTCCCGGAGGATGTCCGTCGCGCCGGCGGTGTACTCCGGGCCGAGCCCGGCCAACGCCTCAGCGGCGTAGAGCAGTTCGGATGCCTTGGTGTCGGGGGCGGCCAACACGGCCCGGATGGTCTCGGCGGCCTCGATGATGTGTGCCGGGCCCAGTTCGGCGAGGCGCACGGCGGCCTTGGTGCGGCTCATGGCCCAGACATCGGGGGCGGCCATGACATCCCTGAGCGTGCCGAGGACGGCATTCGGTGCGTGCACCATCAGTGCCTCCGCGATCTGGAGGCGTTGCTCGACGCTGCGATAGAGCTTGTCCATGTAGGTGGTCAACGCCTGGTGCACGGTGGGTTGTTGGATGAGCGCCGCGGCGTCGCGGCAGGCCCGCTCGACCGGAGAGCCGGTGGAGTCCGCCGCCAGGGTCCGCAGGAGTCGGGCCACGAAGGACTGGACGTGCACGTCCGAAGCGGGGATACCCAGCGCCAGCAGGGTGCCGTAGGCGCCGGTGCCGCCGTCGAGCCACTCGAGGAGTGCGTCGCCGTTGCCCTGGAGGTGTGCGTGGTGTGCCAGCACCGCGTGGGCGAACAGATCGTCGTTCAGGGCCTGGTGGAGTGTGCGGGCCCACGCGGGGTGCTCCGGATCGAAATGCGCGGGCAGTTGCTCGGCGCGTACGTTCGCGGCGATGTGTTCGGCGAAGCTGTAGTGGGTGAAGCGCAGGAAGTCGCGGTGGTGGGTGAAGACGCCGACGGTCTCCAGGACCGAGCCGACGAGCTTTTGCCACTCGGGGACGTTGCGCCGGGTCGTCCGGCATCCGTTGTCGTCTAGCCAGTCCAGGGCGATGTCGAGCAGGCCCTGCGCCGCTGATCCGGTGGTGGTGACGGCGGTCACGGCCAAGTGCTCGACGAGTTCGGCGCGGTGCTCGAACAGGAAGGCGGCGCTGTTGCGTTGGGCCGAGGGGCGCAGGGCCCAGCGCTGGAGGATCGTCTGCTGTTGGCGGTGGACCTCTTCGAGGCGGGCGTCCGCCAGGAGCGTGAAGTAGTCGGTGTAGAGCGTGAATCGGCTGCTCGGCAGTGGGGTTGCCGGGGCCTTCTGGTATACGAGGGCCGCGACGGTGGCCAGGAGCGGGACCCGGACCAGGTCGCGGACGCCGGCCGCCTCCGCCTGTCGGAGGAATCCCTCGGTGAGGGCCGGGCCGTCGACGCGGTCGCGGAACCACCGGTGCGCGAACTCGCGGAGCTGGTCGCGGTCGAAGGGTTCCAGAGTGTAGGTGCCGGTGGCCGCGTGGGTGAGTGGCGTCAACTCGTCGTTGGGCAGCGGGCGGGTGGTGACGAGCAGTCGGAAGCGGCTGTCCGGGTTCTGGGTTCGGCCCGCGAGTTCGGAGATCAGGGCGCGGCGGCGGTCCGGGTCGGTGATCTCGTCGAGGCCGTCGACGATCAGCAGGCATGTCGTGCCCTCGGGGAGCCGGTCCAGGAGGTCCTCGGGCAGGGGCTGGTCCAGTTGCGGTGCCAGTTCCTCGGACAGGATGCGGATCAGTCGGGGGACGAGCGCGCTGCGGTCGGCGGCCAGGCGCGTCGCGATGACCCGTAGGGGGAGCAGGCGGGTCGCGGCGGGATCGGTCGATGTGCCGAACTCGGTGGCGAGAGTGGCGGCGAGTTGAAGGCTGAGCGTGGACTTGCCGTGGCCGGCGCCGCCGGTGATCACCAGGTGCCGGTGCGATGCGAGGGCGTCCTCGACGGCGCGCGGAGGAGCCGGCGAGCGGGCCACCTCGTCGGGAACGAAGTGCCGGCGGCGTGGGTCGCCGGGGTCGAATTCTTCACGGGGTTCGGCCTTCGCGGGCGGCGCGCTGCGGGCTTGTTGGCGTACGTAGACCGTGGCGAGGCCGTCGACCGGTGCCTCGTACAGCCGGTAGGTGAAGTTGCGTGCCGCGTCACGCTGGGCGCGCAGGAACTCCCGGAGATCGGACGGCAGTTGTAGGACGGCGGGCAGCGTCGCGGCCGACGCGTGCCGGTTGTGGCCGAGTACGATCCGCGCGCCGTGGTCGTCGTTGCGCTGGTGTGGCTCGGGGTGGCCGAGCGCGGGCAGGACCCGGTGCAGGTGGTCGTGCACGGTCGCCAGGTCCAGGAGTGCCGGTCCGTCGGCGATGCCGTGTTCGAGGACGTCGATCAGGTGACCGGTGAAGGCGGTGTACGTCTCGCCCGGTGGCGCCGACGCCTGGCGGGTCGCGGAGGACGCGGTCAGCACGTACGTGCCCTCCACCCGGGACAGCTCCGCCAATTGCGCCTCGGCCGGACCCATCGCGCCGTCGAGGGCGCGGCCGGCGAAGCAGCAGTCGAGGAGCACGGCCTTGGCCGGGACCCGGCGCGCGCCTCGCAGCACGTTGCGAACGCTCTGGAACGGCAGGGAGGTGTAGCCGCGGTCGGGACGACAGTCGGGCAGGGACAGGAGCAGGTCCTCGTTGTCCATCGAGACCAGGCCGTGCCCGGCGTAGTACAGGAGCAGCAGGTCCGTCGCGGCGCTCGCCGCGTCGTGCAGGGCGTCGAGGACCTGGGTCTGACTTGCGGGCTGCTCGATGGTGACGCAGTTCTGCGGCGGCAGGCCCCACACCTGGGGGTCCGTCAGCAACTCCCGCAACCGGGACAGGTTCCGGGCCACCGCCGGCAGCGGATCGAGGCGGTCGAAGGTGTGCGCGCCGATCAGGACGACGCGCGAGTTCTGCGGATCGTGCAACGAACCGTTCACGATCCCGCCCTGTCCCCTCGCCCGGTCCGCTCCGGTCGACCAGCGTAGGACAGCGTCGAACATTCGGCGCCTCTCGCGGGCCGATTGCGTACGGTTGTGGGCTGGAACGGGCAGTGCGGGAACCCCGGCCGCCTTGATCGCGGGTGTGCGTGACGTCCGTCCGTGGGTGGTCGTTGGTCCGGGTGTACGCGTGCTGCGGTCGGCCGGTCATCGGCGCCGCCCCGACCATTTCGGAGAGAGACCGACACTTGAGCGACCACCGCCACAACGCCATCGCCTACGCCGCCATCATCCTCGAACGCGCGGATGGGGCGGTGCTGTTCATGGAACGCAAGGACACCGGGTTCGCCGACGGTCTGCTGGCGCTCCCGGGTGGGCTGGCCGATCCGGGCGAGATGCTCGTCGAGGCGTGCGCCCGGGAGACCAAGGAGGAGGTCGGCGCGGATGTGGCGGCGGCGGACCTGCGCACGGCGTTCGTCAGCCAGGTGCTGAGCGAGACGGGCACGCCCGTGATCGGGTGGTACTTCCACGCCACCCGCTGGGCCGGCGACCCCGTCAACGCCGAGCCCGACCAATGCGCCCGCTTGACCTGGCTCGACCCGACCGCCCTCCCGACCGACGTCGAATCGACCGACGCGGCAGCGGTACGCGCTTGGCACACCAAGTCCCGCCCGACCTTGTGGGCCTGAGGTTCGCCGGGACACATCGCTCCTCGACCGCCACTCGGGTATCTGGGTGCGGCGGCGGATGTGGTCGAGGTCGGGGAGGCCGTCACGGTCGAGGTCCTCGGGACGGACCTGGAGCGTGAAGTGGTGGACGTGTCGCTCCTCAAGGAGGCTTGCGGGCGGTAGCGGTGGGGAGAGACGTCGGTGGGCCTGTCCTTTCCTTGTTTCGCTACTTCGTTTTCAGGGCCTCCAGCATTCGGGACAGGGCCGCTCGGGTGTCGGGGAGGTCGGTGGGGTTGGTGGAACGGGCCAACCACAGGGCCGCCTCGTTCATGGCGCCCGAGAGGAGGTGGGTGAGCGGGGCGACCGGCTGGGCGGGGATGGTGCCGGCGTCGATCAGGGCGGTGAGCGCCTCGGACAGGTGGCGTGCCGAGCCGGCGGCGTCCAGGGCACGCCATTCGGTCCAGCCCAGCACGGCGGGGCCGTCGACGAGCATGATCCGTTGGATGTCCGGGGCGGTGCAGGCGGTAAGGAACGCCTGGCATCCGGCGGTGAGTTGCGTCCACGGGTCCGCATGGGTCCCGGCGGTCGCGGCCACGGTCTCGCCCACCTCTTCCTGTACCTCCGTCAGGACCGCGCGGAACAGGTCGGTCTTGCTCGTGAAGTGGTGATAGAGCGCGCCCTTCGTGACGCCCGCGGCGGCGACGATCTCGGACAGGCCGACCTCGCCGTAGCCCAGGGTCGCGAACAGCCGCCTGCTCTCGCGCACGAGGGTCCGCCGGGTCTGCTCCCGCTGCTGTGCCCTGCCGCCGGCGGCGCCCGTCATGTCGCTCCCACTTCCCGCTGGCCGTTGTCCAGGTCCAGGTCCAGGTCCAGGTCCATTGACATACCGATGGTACGTCAATACTTTACTTCACATACCGACGGTATGTGAAGGAGTTCCCATGACGCTGACCAGCTTCTATCCTGTGATCTGCACCTCTCGGCTCGAGGAGTCCCTCGACTTCTACACCCGACTGATGGGCTTCGAGACCACGTTCGAGGCCGACTGGTACGTGAGCCTGCGGCGCACAGGCGCGCTACCGTACGAGCTCGCGCTGCTCGACCACACGCACCCGACGCTGCCCGAGGCGTACCGCTTTCCCGTGCGCGGGCTGGTGCTCAACTTCGAGGTCGAGGACGTCGACGCGGAGTGGGACCGGCTCGTCATCCGCGAGGGCCTGAAGGCCGAACTGGAAATCCGCAGCGAGGACTTCGGCCAGCGGCACTTCATCGTGGCCGACCCCAGCGGGGTCCTGGTCGACGTCATCACGCCGATCGAGCCCGCCGCGAACTTCGCGGAGCAGTACCTGACCTCGTGACCGGCATCGGCATCGGCATCGGCAACGGTGGCTCCGGTGCCCCTCGGGGATTGAAGCCTGCCGCGAAGCTGGGACTACGGTGCGTCCATGGTGCGTCCTGAAAGCTCCATCAGACCAGCGGGTGCAAGTCCCGCCCGGGTAGGCACCGGAGCGCCCGGTAGCAGGCCCCAGTTCGTCGGAGAGATCCGGCGGGCCGAGCGGGGTGTCAAGAGCCTCTTCGGAGGGAGCAAGAACGCGGGCCGCAGCATCAAGCGAATCTTGCAGCCTCGTCACACTTACGACGGAGAAGCCGAGCCGCTCATGTCACGGCGAAGGCCACGTCCGGCGGGCTCCGTTCCGGGGTCGGCTCGTCGGGTTCTCCCGGGGTATGGAGAGTGGCACGCGTTCACGGCCTGGTGGGGAACAGGAGAGACCCGTCCGCGCACGCCCTTCGTCGGGGCAGAGACCGGGGATATAAGCCGATGGTGAAGTTCTCCGGAGCGCGGCGGGAGTCCGAGGGGGTCGTAGTACCGCCGATCGGCGTGCAACACAACGCGCCGGGAGGGAAGGGCCCTCACTTTGATCACGCCTGTGAAGAAGGTAAGCGCAAGGGCATGACCGGGACCGCCCGGTCCAACCACCCCGACGACGGGCACCCGCATTCTGCACGAGGGCCCGTCCGAGACAACGTGCGAGAACTTCAACGCGGGCTATGGGCTGCGGCCAAGCAGTCGCCGGGCAGGCGCTTCCATGCCTTGTACGACCGTATCGGCAGGCGTGACGTCCTGCTGAGGGCGTGGGTGCGCGTGCGTGAGAACCGTGGTGCCGCCGGGGTGGATCGGGTCACCCTGGAGGAGGTGGAGCGGTACGGAGTGGACCGGTTTCTCGATGAGCTCCGTGTGGTTTTGCTGGACGGCACGTATCGTCCCGCGCCGGCCAGGCGCGTGGAGATTCCCAAATCCGATGGTGGCAGGCGCCCTCTTTCGATTCCTGCTGTTCGGGATCGGGTGGCTCAGCAGGCGGCTCGTTTGGTGATCGAGCCCATTTTCGAGGCGGATTTTCTGGATGTCTCGTATGGGTTCCGGCCGAAGCGGTCCGCGACGCAGGCGATGGAGTGTGTCCGCGTGCATTTTCCGCGTGGGTACACGCATGTCGCCGAGGCCGATATCCGTGATTTCTTCGGGCAGATCGATCACGCGCTGTTGATGCGCGAGGTCGAGCGGAGGATTTCGGACCGGCGGGTGCTCAAGTTGATCCGTAAGTGGTTGCGGGCCGGGGTGTTGGACGGAGGGGAGTTCCGTCGCACGCTGGCCGGGACGCCCCAGGGCGGGGTGATCTCGCCCTTGCTGGCCAACATCTATCTGCACGCTTTCGACCGCGAGATGGTCGCGCGAGATGTCGGGGTACTGGTGAGGTACTGCGACGACTTCGTGGTGCTGTGCCGCTCCGCGCGGCAGGCCGAGGCGGCGCTGGAGACGAGTCGGCGGATCCTGGGCGGGCTCGGGTTGCAACTGCATCCGGGCAAGACCCGGGTGATCGACCTCGGGGACGGCCGGGAGGGTTTCGACTTTCTCGGGTGCCACTTCCGCGCTCGCATGTCGGGAAAGCTGTGGGAGCAGAAGCGTATTAGGCGCTATTACCTGCACCGATGGCCGTCCCAGCGGGCGATGAAGCGGATACGCGAGAAAGTGCGGGAGCGGACCGGTCGTAATCGTGCGGGAGCGGATATTCGCGATGTGATCGCGAGTGTGAATCCGATCCTGCGCGGCTGGGGTGGCTACTTTCGGACCGGCAATGCCGCGATCAAGTTCCGCCAGATCGACCATTACGTGGAGCGTCGGCTTTGTGGCCTGATGGTCAAGAAACGGGGCCGCAATCTACGTGCCGGTCAGGTCGATCGGTGGGATGGGGACTGGTTCCACGGGCACGGGCTGTACCGCCTTCGCGGCACGGTCCGGTACCCGAAGACTGCGTAATCCAGCAAAGAAGATCATCGGTAAGCCGTGTGCGGGAAAACCGCACGCACGGATTGAAAGGGGACGGAGGAAACGGGCCCGCAAGGAGCACCGCGCCTCCAACTACCAATGACCGAAACCTGGACACCCGCCGACCCCGGCGTCCTGAGTCTTCCCTCGGGACGCCTGCTCCGCGGGCGCGGCCTCAGGCGGCCGCTCCCGACCGGCCCGACGCCCACGTACGCCGTCTATCTCCTTGGTAAACAGCCCCCCGAAGTCCCCTGGGAATCACGGTGGTTGCGGTGGCCCGACTTTCGGCTGCCGAGCGATCGCGCGGACGCGCGAGCCGCGCTCGGGGAGGCATGGGAGCGGGCCGCCGGCGAACGGATCGAACTGGCCTGCGGCGGCGGGCGCGGGCGGACCGGCACCGCGCTGGCCTGCATCGCGATCCTGGACGGGGTGCCGGCCGACCGGGCGGTCGAGTTCGTTCGACGTGAGTACGATTCCCACGCCGTCGAAACACCCTGGCAGAAGCGCTACGTGCGGCATTTCGGGGACGGATAGCGGCGCGTCGTCGTCGGGCGGATGCGACCTCGGCGCGCCGCCCACCGCCCACCGCGCCTCGGCGCCCCGGTGCTCCGGCCCCGACTACGCCGGCCACCTCGGCGAGCGGCCGAGCGTGCCGAGGATGCGGTCGAGGGTGGTCGCCGGGACCGGCTCCGCGGCCGGATCCGGGAGTTCGGGGCGGAAGGCCGCGCCCGGTTCGAGGCGTCGCTCGCCGCCCGGGACGGCCAGCGCGACCGGGAGCGCGGCCGGGAGCAGCTCGGGGTCGGGCTCGAAGGGGATGCCCAGCGCGCGGGCCACGTCCCAGCCGTGCACGACGTAGTCGATGAAGTGGAAGCCCATCGACCGGTCCGCCGGGAACGACGGGCCCTCGGTGAACTCGGGCAGGACGAACTGCTGCTCCGGCGTCCCGACTTGGGCAAAGGCGTCGATCACCAGATCGGCCGCGATGGCGTACTCCCCGATCGCGATCGCGCTCGACGCCTCGCCCGGGCCGACCGGACGCACCTCCCACTTCGTCGGATCGCCGCCGTCCCCGGCCGCGGCCGCCGCGAAGCCTCGGTGCTGCGCCGTCATGTGGGCGAGCAGCTCGGCCAGGTTCCAGTCCGAGCACGGAGTGGGGCGGTCGAGATCGGCGGCGGTCACCCGGCGGACGATCTCGACGCTGTAGCGCACGGCGCGGGCGTCGAAGGCTCGGATGTCGATCCAATTAGTAGGCATGAGCTTATCGTGTGCTCATGCTTATCATCTGTCAAGGAGTATCTTCTTGGCCATGACCGAGCGCACGACAGAGGACGACACGGCGTCCCACGGGCGGCCCGCCCGCCGGGATCTGGCAGCGATGCTCGTGCCGTTGACGCGCGCGCTCACCGCCGCCGAGCTGCCGGTCCTGGACGCGCACGGCCTCGCGATGTGGGCCTACGCGGTCCTGCTCAGACTCGACGACACCCCGGTGCGCACACAGGCCGCGCTGGCGCAGGCCATCGGCGCGGACAAGACCCGCATCATCGGCATCCTCGACGACCTGGAGCGGCGCGGCCTGATCCGCCGCGAACCCGACCCCGCCGACCGCCGGGTCCGACTGCTCTCGCTCACCGACGAAGGCCGCCGGCTGCGCGACGCCGTCCAGTCGGCCATCCAACTCCGCGAGGAGAAGCTGCTCTCCCGCCTCCCGGCAGCGGATCGGGACGGGTTCGTCAGGGCCCTCCAGACCCTGTCCGCACTGCCACCGGACGAGTTCGACGAGATCATCGGGTAGTCGAGCCCCCGCCGGGTACCCGGGCATGGACTGCAAATCGCACGGCGGCCGGCGTGTGGGCGAGGACGCGCGTGCTCGCCACCCGAGTATGTTCGTCGGTGCGGCCTTGTGGGTGGGGTTCGGGATCGATCGTCGCGACACGAGTGGATATTCGCTGCGTGGCGGGTCGGATCCGGCATAGAGTGAAGGTGGCTCAGGTGCGTAGGCCGTGGTTACTTCTCTCCAAAAGAAACCCTCCACGGCCGTTTTGATCTCTGGGCCGCCTACCTTCATTCGCACCTTCCGGTGCGTAGTCGATGCCATCGCCGCCCCCGGATCTCGGGAGGGCGGCGTCGGGGCGTCCGAGTGAGCTTCGCTCGATCTCGGACGCCCTTTGGCGTGCCGTTTCTTCCGGTGCCGTCGTTGCCGATGCGCGTGCGTGTCCCCGTGTGGGTTTCCGTGCGTACTCCCGAGCGGGTTCCCGAACGGCTCACGTTGCGGGTCGCCGCCCACATCGCTGTACATGTTCCCGCGTATGTTGCCGCACATATCCCGTTGCATCTGGCCATGCGGCTCGCCATGCAACTCGCCATGCAAGTACCAGGTCAGAGGCCCTTTTACAGCGTCGCCGGGCTGACCGCCGCGCGGGCCGCCAGATCGCCGATCGTGAGCGGCCGGTCGAGTCGTTCCTGCGCCCAGGCGAGCACGGGCGCCGGCGACTCGTCCCGCATCGTCGGTACCGGGCGTTCGATGAACTGCCGTTGCCCGCCGTCCCGATGGGCCGCGAACACCAGCCGTCGGCACCGTCCCGGACGGCTACCCGCCTACTGCGCCCACGGCGGCGGGAACGTGGTGTCGCCGACCGTGGCCCGCATGGCAAACCGGTGAATCGCCGAACGAGTGAACCGTCGCGTCGTTGCGTCGCCGAACCGGTGGGCTCTCGCGCTACGTGGTCGTCGGGACGATCCGATGCAGTTGCTTGCGGTCGTAGTACGACGTCATCCCGAACCCGAAGGCCAACGCGGCGACCATGCCGATGCCGATCCAGATCCAGGCCCTGGTGAGACCCGCGTCCGCGCGGGCGTCGAAGTACAGGATCGCCCGGACGCCGCCGCTGAGTTGGCGCATCGGCTCGAACTCGGACAGCACCCGGAAGAAGCGCGGCAGCGCCTCCAGCGGAATGGTCGCCCCGGAGGACGGCAGGGCCAGCGCGACGAACACGAACATGCTGACCAGCTGTCCGATGCCGCCGAAGGCCGCGTTGATCGCCTGGACGCCCAGCCCGACGGCGGTGGCCGCGCAGACGGAGAAGAACCACAGCAGCGGGAGGTGGGTGGCGGACATGTCCAGGATCCCGACCGACGCGAACATGATCAGGCTCGCGGTCAGCAGCGAGA
Organism: Embleya sp. NBC_00896; assembly: GCF_045207785.1. Classification (NCBI taxonomy): domain Bacteria; kingdom Bacillati; phylum Actinomycetota; class Actinomycetes; order Kitasatosporales; family Streptomycetaceae; genus Embleya; species Embleya sp. NBC_00896. The sequence goes on along the minus strand of NZ_CP108777.1, from coordinate 1,248,762 downwards.
GCACCGTCGACATGGCGCAGGTGACCGCGAGTGTGTTGGTGCGGTTGATGTGGATCAGCGGCCGCTGTGTGCGCCAGGGCCCGATCTCGCTCGCCGCGTAGCCGAGGCCGACGTCGACGCCGTTGCTGATGATGTTGGCGCCGAGGAAGCCGGAGAGGACCAGCAACAGCGTGTAGTAGAAGGCGGTCAGCCCCAACCCGCTGCGTGGGCCGATCGCATGCCCGACCCTGATTTCGGTCGTGATCGGATCCGCGAGCAGCAACCCGGCGGCGGCGCTGGCCTCGCCCGCCGCCGCCGATGGGCCGCCGGTCAGGGTCGCGCCGAGCCGGATCGAGGATTCGTGGGCGGCCTGTTGCGCGATGGCGGTGGCCAGGGACGATTCCAGGCTGCCCGCGCCGGGGTTGGTCAGCACCGTCATGGTCGGCGGGACCGGCGCGCCGCCCCGGGGTGGGTCGTCCAGCGCCGCGACCGAGGCGGTGAAGCCGTCGGGCACCAGGAGTACGCCGGAGAGCCGGTCCGAGGCCAGCCGGTCCCGGGCGGTGGCCTCGTCGAGCACGCGCCAGGAGACCCGCCGACCGGGGTCGGGCGCGGCGGCGATGGCGGCGGTGATCCGCGCGCCCAGGTTCTCCTGGCGGCCGTCCACCGGGGCGCCTCGGTCCGCGTTGACCAGTCCGATCGGCAGGCGGCTCAGGTCCGTTCGCGGGCTGAGGATGCCACCCATGTACAGCATGGTCAGCAGGAAGGCCACCAGCCCGACGATGACCGTGGGGGTCAGCCAGATCCTGGGGTTGCGCAGCACCTGCCACGCGCCGACCCAGGGGACCGGCTGGTTCGAGCTCATGACTCTCCAGGAGAACGCGGACCGAGCGAACCCGGACCGAGCGAACCGGGGCCGAGCGAACCCGGGCGAGCGAACCGGGGCCGAGCGACGCCCACATGGTCGCCCTGTCGGTGGGCGGCTAAACCAGCCGCCGTCGCGCGCCGGCGGCGACGGCGGGCGGCCATCCCGGGAACCACCCACCACCCGCGCCCGGTTGGCGCACACGTGGCCCGAACAACCCGTCACCCCACCGTTGGGCCGACCTCGCGGCCGACCCACCGCCGAACACGCGATAGACCCAACGGCCGAACACGCGAAGACCCATCGACCGAGCACGCGCACCCCCACGAATGCACGCCCGCGCCGACGACGTCCGCACCCCCGCCCGATCACCACCCGGGGCCGCCGCCCATTGCGGCGGATCATCGTATTTCACTCCAATGCGGGAGGTTGGCGGCCCGGTTCGGTGGATACCCGGGACAAGACGACCGTCGACCGAATGTTCATGGGTACGAGGAGCAGCTGTGTCCGTCGCGACTCCGAGGCCTGGCCCCGGCACGGCCGCGCATGCCTCGGCGGCGGCTCTGCCCCGGCTGCGCGGGGTCGCGCAGGTCGATCTCCGGCCGGATCCGCTGACCGGCGCGATCCTGTGCACGCTGCCGACCGCGGCGCTGACGACGTTCCTCATGCCGTACGGACTGACCCCGCCGACTCCGCCGACCGCGCTGTTCTCCCGCCACGCTCCCGGCCGCCGCGAACGCCATCACCCGAAGCCCCGCTACGGCCGGGCCGCGCCGTGCTCCTGCCGCGGACCGTGTGGTGCGGGGCGTACGCGCTGTTCGGCGCGGCGGCGACGACGACCGGGTCTACCGCGTCGATGACGTCGTTCTTCAAGCCCTTCGGCGGCCACACGTTCACGTGGCCGTTCGTCCTCACCACGTGGGTGCTGATGGCCGCCGGCCGGCAGTTGCCCCGGTTCGGCTCCGAGAAAGGTCCGCACGATGAATCTGGCCCCTTGTGAGATCGACAAGCTGCTTGTGTCCTGCCACGACCCGATCGGCGGCTGACCATGCTTGGTGAGGTCGCAGTCGGTGGGATCGCGGTCGGCGAGGTCGCGGTGGTCGCGGTCGGCGGACACGAGAGCGCGAACGGCGCGGCGTTGCCGGGTCTGCTGGGTCCCGGGGTGACCTCGGTGGCGTGCGGGCGGCAGTTGCAGCGCGCGGTGACGGCCCTGTCGCGGTCCGGGGCCGGGCGGGTGTGCGTGGTGCCGATGACATTGGGGCGCGATGGCGAGCTGGCCGCGCACACCGCGCGTACGCTGCTCGCGCTGCCGGCGGCGGAACGGGCCCGGGTGGTGCTGACCGAGGGGTTCGGCACGGCGCGGCACCTGACGGGGTGGCTGCGCGCGGCGGCGGCACGAGTGCCTGCGGAGGCCGCGTTGTTGGTCACCGCGCCCGCCGGGGACCCGTACGACGACGCGGAGTTGTACCGGATCGCGCGCCTGGTGTGGCAGTACGGGCAGCATCGGATCGTGGAGGTGGCCCTGGTCGGCGGCGACCCGGACCTGGATCACGGCCTGGCCCGCTGCCGGGTGCTCGGCGCCGCGCGCACGGTGGCGCTGCCCGCGTCGTTCGTGTTGCCGCCCGTGCCGGGGGTGACCCCGCTGTTGTCGGCGCCGGCGGCGGCCGGCGTGCTGGCCGCGCGGATCGGTACGGCCCTGGAGCGGCTGCGGACCCACGGCGACGACGGGTTGGCGACGGGTCTCACGGCGGCCGACGAGCACGGGACCGCGCACAGTCACGCCGACGGCCACCCGCACGGGCGGAGCCACGGTCATGGCCATAGCCGCAGCCACGGCCACGCCCCGGCACAGGTCCACGCCCCGGCACCGGCACCGACTCCTTCCCCCGCCGCCGCCCCCGCCCCTGCTCCCTCTCCTTCCCCTGTCTCGTAGGAGTCCGGATCCCATGGTGTTTCGACAGCAGTACATCTACGGCGAGGATCCGATCGAGCTCGACGCGGGGCGGCGTACCTTGACCGTCTCGGTGGACAACACCGGCGACCGCGCGATCCAGGTCGGCTCGCATTACCACTTCTTCGAGGTCGACTCGGCGCTCTCGTTCGAGCGGCCTGCGACGATCGGCATGCGGCTGAACATCGCGGCGGGCACTTCGGTGCGGTTCGAGCCGGGCGGCACGCGCGAGGTCGAACTGTGCGAATTCGGCGGTACGGGCCGCCTCGTCGGTTTCAGCGGCCTGCTCAACGGCAGGGTCATCTCGCATCCGGCCCGTCTGGAGGCGGTACGGCGCGCGATCGAGCGCGGCTTCCGGGGCGCGCGGGACGTCACCTCCCCGAAGCCCGGCGCCGGGTCCACTGGCGGATCCGGCGCCGAGTCCCCCGGCACGTCCACCGCGAAATCGCCGAAGCCCACCCCCAAAGCCGCCAGGTCCGTGGCCAAGCCCGCGTCGAGGAAGTCCGTGCCCAAACCCGGTGGCAAGCCCGGTTCGAAGCCGGGTTCGAAGCCCGGATCGAAACCCGGATCGAAGTCCGCCAAGAGGAAGGGGCCGCGCTGATGCCGATCCTGCCCCCCGCGAGCCGTACACGGACGTGTCTCGTTCCTATCCGCCCGCGCGTGATCGGTGCGCGCGCCTGAGGAGGTAGGGGATCGTCAGGTGGTGGACCGGCGCGACCACGGCCCACACCGGGCGGGCGATTCGTCGGTCGAAGCGCACGAACGTGACCCACACGACGCTCGAATCGCGCACCACCACGACGTTGTGCGCGGTGATCAGTCGCGAGCGCGATGTGAGGGTGATCGAGCCGGCGCCGGAGTCTGCGATCCGCCAACCCAGGATGTGCTCCGGCGACCGCCTCGGGCCCAGGCGAAGGCGCAGGACGACGGTCCAGCCCAGGGTCACCATCCACCGCAGGACGAGCGGAGCGCCCTCGAACACGGCTCGTGCCCATTGCTCGGGTGTGCGGAACCCGGCCTCCGGAACGGCCAGTTCGAACGCCGAGGCGTAATCGGAACCCGCGAACTCCTCGTCTGCTCCGATCGCCGGCGGCACTTCGACCCGGCGGGCGTGCGCGCTGCTCATCGAAGAAGCCCCTTTCGACATCGACAGACGTGCATCGATCCTAATCAGGCCGGACATTCGATCGGCGGCGCGGGACGGCTGTTCGACGGCCCGGCCGCCGCGTCACCCGAGGTCACGTTCGCGAAGTGGCCGGCACCGACGGGGGCGCCCCGTCCGAAGGCGTGCGCTCGGTCCGGTGCTCCTTCTCGCGCGTTCGCACCCAGGCGGCGAAGGATTCGGCCCCGTCGACGACCGCCTCGAAGCGGAAGGAGTGGAACAGGTCGAACGCGTGCTGTGAGCCCGGGAGTTCGGCATAGACGACCGGGCCGGTCGAGGCACTGCGCAGCGTGTCGGCGAAGACCCGCGCGATCTGCACGGGCACCACGGTGTCCCGATCGCCGTGCGCCAGGAAGAACGGCGGCGCGTCCGATCGCACGTATCCCAGCGGGGAGGAGTCCTTCCCCTGGTCGTAGTAGTTGCCGTAGTAGCCGTTCAACGAGATGACGGCGGTGACCGAGGTGTCCACGTCCTCGAAACCGGGCTGGAACGCGGGGTCGTTGGGCGTGAGCGCGGCCAGCGCCGCCATGTGCCCGCCCGCGGAAGTGCCCGACGCGAACAGCACCGCCGGATCGGCGCCGTACTCGTGGCCGTGTTCGCGCACCCAGGCGATCACCCGCTTGTAGTCGATCAGATGATCCGGGTGCCGCACGGCGGGCCGCAGGCGGTAGTTCGCGCTGACGCACACCCAACCCTGGCTCGCGAGCCGGTAGATCAGCGGAAGCGACTGGCTGTTCTTGCGCCCGCCGGTGTAGCCGCCGCCGTGCAGGTGGATCAGTACGGGCGCGCCGGACGGGCGGGCGCGGTGGTGGTAGACGTCGAGCAGGTTCCGCCGGCCGGCGTCGCCGTAGCTGATGTTCGCCACGCGCTTGACGTCGTGGCGACGGCGCAGGAACGGCCTGAGCAGGATGCGGGCGAGGGGACGACGGCGGCGCAGCCCCGCCCCCGTCTCGGCGTCTATCGTGGTGCGCCAATCGGTGCCCAAGCCCTTGGTCAAGGCGTACTCGATGGTCGGCCCGGCCCGCATCCCGCGCCGGGCGACGATCGCGAGCCCGGGTACGACCAGGACGGCCACGCCGACCACCGCCCAGGCTGCCGGTGAATCGACGTCGCCCTGGCCGATCGCCAGCCAGGTCGAGGCGGCGAGCCAGTAGAAGGCGATGAACGGCAGTTCGTTGACCGCGACGCCGAGCCGAAAGCTCAGATTCGCGAGCGGCCTCGGCCGGCGCACGGGCGCCAGGGCCGACAGCGTGCTCAGCGCGACGGAGGTCACGGTCACCAGATAGCCGACAGGCACAGGACACTCCAAATCGTTACCGCGTCGCCGATGGAATCACCACAACCGTGGTACCACGGCTGGGGTAGTATCGACAAGGTGAACAAGGAGCGACGAGACCGCCTTCGGGACGCGGCGATCGAGGTGCTGGCGGAATCCGGCGGGCGCGGCCTGACCCACCGGGCCGTCGACGCCGTTGCCGAGGTGCCGCCGGGCACCGCCAAGAACTACTTCCCGACCCGGGACACGCTGCTGCGGGCGGTCGCCGAGCGATGCGTCGAGCAGTACCGCGAGGTGCCCAGGGAGGCGCCCACGGATCGGGAGAGCCTGGAGGCCATGCTCCGCGCCCTCCTGGCGAACGTCGCCGGGCCGGGGCGACCCCGCCTGCTCGCCTACCTGGAACTGCAGACGGAGGCGGCCCGCAAACCGTGGCTGGCGGAGATCCTCGATGCCATCGCGGCCGCCGACTTCGCCGGCTTCGAGCACGCCCAGCGCGCCGCCGGACTGCCCGTCACCGCACCCCGCGCCGCTACCGTCACGCTGGCCCTGCACGCGGCTATCCCACACCTGCTGGCGGGCGGCCCCGACACCCTGGCCGCCACCGAACTGGACGACCTCGACCGATTCGTCCGCAACCTCCTGGACACGGTCTACCCCCGCGACCGGCCCTGACCGGCCCGCCGCGCCCCGACGCCGGGCGGACGGGGACGAGACGGCCGCGTGTGGGCGCCGACCGATCTGGTTAGGGTGATCGGCGATGGGGACTACCGAACAGTGTCGTAGGGGAGTACGGGGCGATGGCGATAAAGGATCAACTGCGGGGTATCGGTGGGGCGGTCGGGTCGGCCGCCGCGTCGGGGCGGGCGGCGGTCGGGAGCCGGATCGGGGCCGGACGGGCCCGGATCGCGTCGGGGGACTGGGTGCACTCGACGCTGGACGCGCTGCCCGCGCCGGCGGCGCCCACCGCGGTGCAATGGGAGTTCTCACTGGGCGCGTTGGTGTCCCGGCACCCGAAGGTCCCGGCGATCACCGCCCGACCGCTGCGGCTCCTCGACGGGCTCGGCGCGGTGCGGTTCGGGCCCAAGACGGTCGGGTTCGACGGCGAGGACATCGAGTGGGAGAAGGTCGTCCGGCTGACCCTGCACGACGCGTTCGCGTCGATGACCACGGCCGCCCTCGACGCCGAGATCGACCGGGTCCGCGACGTGCTGCCGCCGCTGCCGGGCCGCAAGTGGGCGGTCACGAAGGTGGTGGAGGGCCTGGTCACCGTGGTCCTCGCGTCACTCGAACAGGCCGACGACCGGCGCCTCGACAGCGCCGAGGTGGCCTGTGAGATCACCTACCGCGGACGGTTCGGCCGGGAGAAGACGCTGCGCGCGAGCCTGTTCGCGACCGCGCTGCTGGCCCGGCAGACCGCCGTCGCGGACAGCCTGGTGGCCACCGCGCGGGCCAACGGCGTCGAGGTCGTGACGGCGACGCCCGCGGCCGCCGCCGACCCCGCCGCGGCGGCGGAGCGTACCCGCGCGCTGCGCGCCCGCACGGACGCGATCGCCGAGAAGCTGCGCGCCCGGCGGGAGGCGGACGCGGACGTACCGGCGATCGCGGACGTACCGGCAGGCGCGCCCGCCTCGGAGGACACCTCGGGCACCGCGGCCGTCGAGCCGACGGATCCCGGGAGTTCGGCGCTTTCCGGTCAGTCCTCGGAGTCGTCGAACTCGGTGCGGTAGGGGCGCAGACCCCGACTCTGGTAGTTGATCAGGGCGTTCGGGTGGTCGCGGCTGGACGTGTGCAGCCACACCCGGCGCACGGTGTCCGTATCCACGGGCGGGCCGGTCCAGGCCTGGCGGATGACCAGGGCCAAGGCGCTGCCGCCGAGGCCCTTGCCGACGAATTCGGGGACCAGGCCGAACGTGGTGATCTCCACGTCGCCACCGGGCTGCGGCTCCAGGTAGCCGGCGCCGGCCGTGTCGCCGTCGTGGGTGATGAGCCAGAACTGGCGCAGCGGGTGGGCGAGTACGATCTCCCGCCACTCCTGGTCGGATCGGGTCGAGCTGCGCCAGCCGTACGCGTTGCCGATGCGTTTGGGGGTGCTCCGTACCAGGGGCGAGTCGGCGTCGATCCGGCGCAGCCCGAGCGCCGGGACGGGGCGGGCGGGCCGGAGTTGGTCGGGGGAGGTCATCTCCAGGTACGTGATGGTCGTTCCCATGCGGCCAGGCTACCTTCGCGCCGGCACGGGCCGGCGAGACCCCGGTCTCGCCGGGCGATCGCCCCGATCCGCACGCCCATCCCCACGGCCGCAAGTCGACTCGATCCCCCCGACGTTCCGCGATCCGACACCGTTCGACCGGGCCGGGGCGCGATCCGGGTTTTGCGTCGAGCGACTCCCGGGATCGAGAATTCCCGCATGGACACGACTGCCCGGCCCATCGAGGTATTGCTGGTCGAGGACGATCCCGGGGATGTGCTGCTCACCCGCGAGGCCTTCGAGGGGAAGATCGGCAACACCCTGCACGTCGTCGGGGACGGGGTCGAGGCCCTGGACTTCCTGTACCGGCGGGGCGGGCACGGCGACGCCCCGCGACCCGACCTGATCCTGCTCGACCTCAACCTGCCCCGGTGCGACGGCCGAGAGGTGCTGGAGTCGATCAAGTCCGACCCCGAACTGCGCCGGATTCCCGTGGTGGTGTTGACGACGTCGTCGGCCGAGGAGGACATCCTGCGCAGCTACGACCTGCACGCCAACGCCTACATCACCAAGCCCGTGGATGTGGACGGGTTCGTGGCCGCCATCCGGCGGATCGACGAGTTCTACCTGACCATCGTCAAGCTCCCCGGGCAGCTCTGAGGCCCGCCCGCGCGCCGGGAACGGCGGCTCAGGCGTCCACGTCCAGCAGCGCGGACAACGACGCGGACGCCGAGGGGACGGCCCGGTAGTACACCCACGTCCCGCGGCGCTCGCCGGTGATCAGGCCGGCCTCGCGCAGCTTCTTCAGGTGGTGGCTCACGGTCGGCTGGGAGACTCCCACGTCCTGGATGTCGCACACGCAGACCTCCTCGCCGCCGCGCGCGGCGATCATCGAGTACAGCCGCAGCCGGATCGGGTCGCCCAGCGCCTTGAACATCCCCGCCAGGCGCTCGGCGTCCGAGACGCCCAGGGCTTCGCGGGCCACCGGCGGGCAGCACCGCGCCTCGTCGGTCGCGGTCACATCGAACGGCACGAGCTTCTGCATGCCCCCATATTGACAGATGTCGAATCAAGAGCAAAGCTTTCTGTATCGACAACCATCAATATAGGGAGTCGGTACGGCGGGCCGCACCCAAGGCACCGTGCTCGTGGAACCGCCCTCATGGAACCGCGCTCGCGACCGCGCCCGCCGATCCGTGCGCCACCACCCGAAGGAATCGCCATGTCCCGAGTCCAACTGGCCCTGCGCGTCGCCGACCTCGACGCCTCGATCGCCTTCTACACCAAGCTGTTCGGCACCGAGCCCGCGAAGATCCGGGACGGGTACGCCAACTTCGCCGTCGCCTCCCCGCCGCTCAAGCTGGTCCTCATCCAGGGCGAGCCGGGTCGGGACACCGTCATGGACCACCTCGGCGTCGAGGTCGCCACCACCGAGGAGGTCACCGCCGCGACCACCCGGCTCGCCGCGTCCGGCCTGGTCACCCTGGAGGAGAACGACACGTCCTGTTGCTACGCCGTCCAGGACAAGGTGTGGGTGCAGGGCCCCGGCCGGGAGCCGTGGGAGGTCTACGTCGTCAAGGGTGAGGCCGACACCCTGGCCAAGCACACCGACAGCGCCTGCTGCCTGCCCGCCGACGACGCGGGCGTGCCCCTCGCCGTGACCGGCGCGGCCGAGCCCGCGACCGGCTGCTGCGGCTGACCGCCGCGCCGGGCCCGTCCGGCGTTCGAGGACAGTGGGGCTCCCCGCCGGCGGCGCGTCTCGGGCGCGTTACACGCCCGTCCCGCGCCCACCCGGCGGGGAGCCCGCACCGCGCCCATGGGTGTGTAGAGTGACCCGCGACGCACGACACACCAGGAGGTGAGCCCGATGACAATCCCCATGGCACATGCCCGTGTTCGTTTCATCAGGGCCCTCCCGGTCGCCGCGTCCGGCTGACCGGCGGTTCGGGAGCGCCCGCTCGCAAGAGCATTCCCGCGTGAAGGAATCATGACCGCCACACCCTTCCGGATCTCCGTGTCCGACGACGTCCTGAACGACCTGCGGACCCGCCTGCGCCGCACCCTCTTCACCGCCGCCTCCGACCCCACCCACTGGGCCGCCGGCGTCGATCCCACTTACCTGCGCGAACTCGTCGCCTACTGGGCCGACGGGTTCGACTGGCGCGCGGCCGAGACGGCGCTCAACGCGTATCCGCACTACCTCGCCGAAGTGGGCGGCAGTCGCGTGCACTTCGTGCACATCCGCGGCAAGCGGGCCGAGGGCACACCCGCGCCGCTGCCGCTGGTCCTCACGCACGGCTGGCCGAGCAGCTTCGTGGAGATGCTCCGGGTCGCCGGGCGACTGGCCGACCCGGCCGCCCACGGCGGCGATCCGGTCGACGCCTTCGACGTGGTCGTCCCCTCGCTGCCCGGATTCCTGTACTCCGAGTTGCCCAAGGGGCCGTTCACCCGCAGAGGAGTCGCCGAGACCTGGCACGAGCTGATGACCGAGACCCTGGGCCACCGGCGCTTCGGCGCCTTCGGCGGGGACATCGGCGGTGGCGTGACGCAGTGGCTCGGCGCCCTGTACCCGGGCGAGGTCGCCGGCGTGCACATCACCTCCGCGGTCTTGGCCGGCGACTTCCGGGCGCAGCCGCCGACCGCCGAGGAACAGACCTACCTCGACGCCCTCGCCGCGTACGACGCCGAGGACCAGGGCTACAGCGAGATCATGTGCACCCGGCCGGACACGATCGCCGCCGCGCTGGCGGACTCCCCGGCGGGGCTCGTCGCCTGGATCGCCGACAAGTATCGGGACTGGAGCGACTGCGCCGGCGATCTGGAGACCCGCTGGGACAAGGACACGCTCCTGACGATCGCGACCCTGTACTGGGCCACCGGCAGCATCGGTTCGTCCTTCCGTCAGTACTACGACTACCCGCGGAACGAGCCGGTCCCGCCCATCACCGTGCCCGGGGCGATCACCTTGAGCAACGAACCGGCCTACCGCGGCTACCCCCGCAGCCTGGCCGAACGCATGTTCATCGACCTGCGGCACTGGAGCACCCCGGAACGCGGCGGGCACTTCATGGCGCACGAGGAACCCGATCGGGTCGCGGCCGAACTACGGGCGTTCTTCCGCCCGTTGCGCGCCGAGAGCTGACCCGACCAGCCTTCCCGGCACGGAAGTCCCCCGCGACCGCTCGCCGGCCGCGGGGGACTCGCCGCCACGTCGACTCGGCGCATGCGGTGCTCGTCCGGCGATTCGTCAGTCTGCGGCGACCCACAGGTCCATATCGAGGTAGGCGGGGCGCCAGGCGTTCCGGTACGCCGGGCGGACGGCTTCCGGGAGTCGGCCCATTCGCGCGGCAGGGCTTCGCCGTCCGCGACGGCGACCTCGTCACCGGGCAGCAGCACTTCGGCGGCGGGGACCCGGCCGACCTGATCGTCAGGACGCCGGGACGCTGTGACTTGCCCTGGCGAGCGAGGGCAACGAGTCGGTAGTCGGGCCTTGGGTGGGTACGTTCCGCGGCATGAGATTCCTCCACGAGCAGGTACCGCCGCACGACCTGACGTACAGCGACGTCTTCCTCGTACCGTCGCGTTCCAACGTGGGTTCCCGCCTCGAGGTGGACCTCACCACCTCCGACGGGACGGGCACCACGATCCCCGTGGTGGTGGCGAACATGACCGCCGTGGCCGGGCGACGGATGGCCGAGACCATCGCCCGGCGCGGCGGCCTCGCCGTCATCCCGCAGGACATCCCGGTCGACGTGGTCGCCGAGGTGACCTCCTGGGTCAAGCAGCGCCACCTGGTCTACGACACGCCGATCACGATGGCGCCGACCGACACCGTCGGCGAGGCGATGAACCTGCTGCCCAAGCGGGCGCACGGCGGGGTCGTGGTGACCGAGGGCGGGCGTCCGATCGGGATCGTGGCCGAGGCGGACTGCCTGGGCGTCGACCGCTTCGCGCAGCTCGCGCGGGTGATGTCCACGGAGTTGCTCACGCTGCCGGACGGGGTGGACCCGCGCGAGGCGTTCGACCGGCTGTACGAGGGGCGGCACAAGCTCGCGCCGATCGTGGACGGCGAGGGTCGGCTGGTCGCCGTCTTCACCCGGACGGGCGCGCTGCGTTCGACGCTGTACACGCCGGCCGTCGACGCCGAGGGCCGGCTGCGGGTGGCCGCCGCGATCGGCATCGGCGCCGACGCGGCGCACAAGGCGGAGGGGCTGATCGAGGCGGGCGTCGACACCCTCGTCCTGGACACCGCGCACGGCCATCAGGAGCAGATGCTCGCGGCGCTGCGCGCGGTCCGGGCGCTCGACCCGCCCATTCCGGTGGTGGCCGGCAACGTGGTGACCGTGGAGGGCGTGCGCGACCTGGTGGAGGCGGGGGCCGACATCGTGAAGGTCGGCGTGGGGCCGGGCGCGATGTGCACGACCCGGATGATGACCGGTGTCGGCCGGCCGCAGTTCTCGGCGGTCGCCGAGTGTGCGGCCGAGGCGGCCCGGTTGGGCAGGCACGTGTGGGCGGACGGCGGGGTACGGCATCCGCGCGACGTCGCGCTCGCGCTGGCCGCGGGGGCGTCGAACGTGATGGTCGGCTCGTGGTTCGCGGCCACGTACGAGTCGCCGGGCGACGCGTATCGCGACAGCGACGGCCGGTTGTACAAGGAGAGCTTCGGGATGGCCTCGGCGCGGGCGGTCCGGCTGCGCACGGCCTCCGAGTCGGCCTTCGACCGGGCCCGCAAGTCGCTGTTCGAGGAGGGCATCTCGTCCTCGCGGATGTATCTGGACCCGGCCCGCCCCGGCGTCGAGGACCTGGTGGACTCGATCGGCGCGGGGGTGCGCAGCGCGTGCACGTACGCGGGGGCGCGCAGCCTGGCCGAGTTCCACGAACGCGCGGTCCTGGGCATCCAGAGCCCGGCCGGCTACGCGGAGGGCAAACCGCTGCCGGAGAGCTGGTAGCGCGAACCGCGGCGCGGGTCCGTGGTCCGGACCCGCGCTGCGGGGTGGATGATCTCGCACACGCGAAGTCTCGCGCCGCGCCGCCCCGGAGGTTCGTGGACCGCTCACGGGGCTTGCCGCCGGCGGCCGGGCAGGGCGCGTCACAGCACTAGGCTGAACGCGTGACCGATCCGATGATGCTCGCCAGTACCGCCGGATACGGCGAAGCCGCCGCCGACCTCGTCGAGCAGTACGAGAGCGTGTCCTTCGCCGATGTCCATCGCGATGTGCTGCACCTGTTCCCCACGCACCCGTCCGCGATCCTGGACATAGGCGCCGGCAGCGGCCGCGACGCCGCCGCGCTGGTGGCCCTCGGCCATCGGGTGGTCGCGGCCGAGCCCACCGCGGAACTTCGGTCCCTGGGACGGTGGACGCACGCCGGCACGGACATCGAGTGGGTCGACGACGCGCTGCCCGAGCTGGCGGTGCTGCGTGATCACGGTGGGCACTTCGACCTGATCCTGCTGACGGCGGTGTGGATGCACCTCGACGAGCGGCAGCGGGCCCGGTCCATGGGGACCGTCGCCGGCCTGCTCGCCCCCGAGGGGTGCGTGGTCCTGTCGCTGCGGCACGGCCCGGTGCCGGCGGGACGGCGGATGTTCGACGTCACGGCACACGAGACCGTCGAACTCGCCCGCGAGCACGGCCTGACCGCCACGCACCTCAGTGCCCGTCAGGATCCGCACGGCCGGCAGGGCGTGAGTTGGAGCTACGTGGGTCTGCGGCGGGAGCCGTCCGCCACTTCCTGACGGTCGCCGCGACATCCGCGGTATCCGCAGTCGTCGGCGCCGGCGCCGGCGTTGCGTCCGTCCCACCCCGCTCGCCCGGCGTCGAGACGGGTGCGGAACAATGCCGGCCATGTCCACTGCCACCCGGACCCACCAGACCTGGACGATCGCGCCGGCGCCCGTCGGTTCGGCCGACGCGCTCGCCCTGCTGCGCGCGTACTTCGTCGAGGTGAGCGACCGGTACTACCGGCTGCACGAGGGTCGCGACTCCACGCCGGCCGAGATCGAGGACGGTCTGGCCGCCGCGCCGAGCGACGATCTCGCCGCGCCCACGGGCGCGTTCCTGATCGGGACGTACGGCGGCGAGCCGGCGGCCTGCGCGGGGCTGCGGGTGCTGGACGCGCGGACGGCCGAGCTGTGCCGCGTGTTCGTCCGCCCCGACCTGCGCGGTACCGGTGGCGGCCGGCAGCTGATGGCCGCCGTGGACGAGGCAGCCCGCGCACTGGGCGCGGAGCGCATCGTGCTCGACACGCGCCTGGACCTGGTCGAGGCCCGTGCGCTGTACACGCGCAACGGCTATGCCGAGATCCCCGCCTACAACACGGGCGCGTACGCCGAGATCTGGTACGCGAAGGACCTCACCGCCCCGGCGAACTGAGCATCGACCCGCGGCAACGAGCAGCCCACGTCGATCAGCAGGGGGCAACCCGACACCCGGCTCGACCTCGCGCCCGGCGCGGTCGACCGCGACGCGTACATGGGCCGCGTGCCGAGCGGTTGCACCGCGCCGTGAACCGGCGGCAAGTGTCCGCCCCGTCCAACCACCGGTGCTCCGATGTCACAGGCGGCGGGGCTGTCTCGTCTCATTCTCGGACACTGACTCCGGAATCGGGATGGTGATGGTCATGCGGGTGTTCGTGGCAGGTGGGACCGGGGTTCTCGGGCGGCGGCTGGTGCCGCAGCTGGTGGCCCGTGGCCACCAGGTGACGGCTACGACGACGAGCGCGGCCAAGCTCGGTGTGGTGGCGCAACTGGGCGCGGACGGCGTCGTGATGGACGGGCTGGACGCGGCATCGGTCGGTGAGGCGGTGGCCTCGGCCCGGCCGGATGTGATCGTGCACCAGATGACCGGGATCAGCATGGCGCACGCCGGCAAGCCCGACCTGAAGCACTTCGACCGGTGGTCCGTGCCGACCATCCGGCTGCGCACCGAGGGGACGGATCACCTGCTGGCCGCGGCCGAGGCGACCGGCGTATCGCACTTCGTCGCGCAGGGTTACGCCAACTGGAACGGCATCCGCGAGGGCGGATGGGTGAAGACGGAGGAGGACCCGCTCGACCTGCACGAGGGGACGGCGGCGCACCCGGCGATGGAGGCGCTCCGCCACGTCGAGGACGTGGTCTCGGCGGCCGGCGGCGCGGTGATGCGGTACGGCGCGTTCTACGGTCCGGGCGCCACCGACGACCAACTCGTGCTCGTGCGCAAGCGGCAGTTCCCGTTGGTCGGGGGCGGCACCGGCTACGCGTCGTGGGTGCATCTCGACGACGCGGCGAGCGCCACCGTCCTGGCCGTCGAGCAGAAGTCGACGGGCGTGTTCAACATCGTCGACGACGAACCGGCCCCGGAGAGCGAGTGGTTGCCCTATCTGGCGGCGTGCGCGGGGGCGAAGCGGCCGATGCGGGTCCCGGTGTGGCTGGCCCGGCTGCTGGCCGGGGATGTGGTGGTGACGATGATGACCGAGGGGCGCGGCTTCGCCAACGCCAAGGCCAAGCGGGAACTCGGCTGGGAGCTGCGCTATCCGTCGTGGCGCCAGGGCTTCAAGGAGGGGCTGGCGTGACCCGGGTCGAGGAGTTCGAACAACTGCGGCCGCTGCTGTTCTCGATCGCGTACCGCATCCTCGGCAGTGTGAGCGAGGCCGAGGACGCGGTCCAGGACACCTGGCTGCGCTACGAGCTCTCCTCGGCCCGGCCCGCGTCGACCAGGGCGTTCCTGTCGGCCGTGGTGACCCGGGTCTCGATCGACGTGCTGCGGTCGGGTCGCGTGCGGCGGGAGGAGTACGTCGGGCCGTGGTTTCCCGAGCCGCTGCTGACCGACCCCTACGAGGACCCGGAGCAATCGGCGGAGCTGGCCGACTCGCTGTCGATGGCATCTCTGTTGCTGCTGGAGCGGCTCAGCCCGCTGGAGCGGGCGGTCTTCGTGCTGCGGGAGGTGTTCGCCTTCGGCTTCCCGGAGATCGCCTCGGCGGTGGGCAGGTCGGAGGCGGCGTGCCGCCAGCTCGCGGTGCGGGCGCGCCGCCACATGGATGCCGGCCGGCCCCGGTTCGAGGCCGACCGGAAGGAGCGCGAGGAGCTCGCCGAGCGATTCTTCGACGCCTTCCGGGAGGGGAACGTCGACGGGCTGCGGGAACTCCTCGCCGCCGACGTGTCGATGATCGCGGACAGCGGCGGCAAGGCCCCGCAGTGGGCCAGGGGCTTCTTCGGCGCCGAGCACGTGTCCCTGGTGCTCGCCGCCTTCCTCCCGCCGTTCGTCCGGATCGGCGGCGTCGTGGAGCCGCGGCAAATGAACGGCCAACCGGGCGCGATCTTCCGCGACCGGGACGGCAAGGTCGTCAACACCTGGACACTCGACATCCTCGACGGGCGGATCCAGGCGATCCGCACGGTGAGCAACCCCGACAAGCTCGGGCACGTGGGCCCCGTGGCGGACGCCTGGGCGGTCCTTCGCGAAACGCAGCAGGTTCGTCCGGACGCGGAGTGACCGAAGAGCTCACCGCGCGGCCCGCACGATCGTGGCGCCATACGGTGCCGTCCGGGATGCGCCCGAACGGGTGTGGGGTCGCCCTTTCGGGCGTCATCCGTGCGGCGGAGCATGTCGGGCGGGGGATTCGGGAGGGGTCTACGGTGTTGCGTGGGTCACAGTGGCGTGGGTGGCTCGCGTAATCGTGGTTCTGGACTGACGGTCCGTCAAGAGCCGTTGTTTCAGGGGCTCGTCAGAACTGACGGGGCGTCAAATATAATCTGACGGAGCATCAGATCCCGTTATTCCAGAGCCAGTTGATCGAATCGTCGGTCGTCGAAGTGGGTCGAACGGAGTTACTGTCGATCGGGTTGCCCCGCTTGAGAAGCGACCCACCGGAATGGAGCGGGGCCACGTGACACTTCCCCCGGAGCCCCCCGACAGCGGAGGGAGGGGGCCAGGGATGAGGACTGTATGGCCATCACGACACCGTTCCGCGCCGCGGAGGACCCGCTCGGAACCGCGGCGACACCGACCGCGGCCCGCGCCGTCTATCCGGGCCGCCAGGCCCCCGCACCCCGCACGCTCGTGGACATCCTGGACGCCACCGTCCGGGCCCACCCCAACGAGCCCGCCCTCGACGACGGCCGCCGGACGCTGACCTACCGCGCGCTGGCCGCCGAGGTCGAGACCCTGCGCCGCAGGCTCGCCGCGGCCGGCATCGGCGTCGGGGACCGCGTCGGCATCCGGGTGCCCTCCGGCAGCAACGACCTCTACGTCTGCATCCTCGCCGTGCTGGCCGCCGGCGCCGCCTACGTCCCGGTGGACGCCGAGGACCCGGACGAGCGCGCGGACCTGGTGTTCGGCGAGGCCGGGGTGCGCGCCGTCCTGGGCGCCGACCGCGACCTGCGCGGCATGGGCGGTACGGACGGTACGGGCGCCGCCGCGCCGATCCCGCCCGGCCGCCCGGGCCCGAGCGACGACGCCTGGATCATCTTCACCTCCGGCTCCACCGGCAAGCCCAAGGGCGTCGCCGTCACCCACCGCAACGCCGCCGCCTTCGTGGACGCCGAAGCCGGCCTGTTCCTCCAGGACGAGCCGATCGGCCCCGGCGACCGGGTGATGGCGGGCCTGTCCGTCGCCTTCGACGCGTCGTGCGAGGAGATGTGGCTCGCGTGGCGATACGGCGCGTGCCTGGTCACCGTCCCGCGCTCGCGGGTGCGCTCCGGCGCCGACCTCGGGCCCTGGCTCGCGGAGCAGGAGATCACCGTGGTGTCCACGGTGCCCACCCTGGCCGCGCTGTGGCCGACCGAGGCGCTGCTCGACGTCCGGCTGTTGATCTTCGGCGGCGAGGCATGCCCGCCCGAGCTGGTCGAGCGCGTGGTTGCCGAGGGCCGCGAGGTCTGGAACACGTACGGCCCGACCGAGGCCACCGTGGTCGCCTGCGGGTCCCTGCTCACCGGGGCCGGCCCGGTCCGGATCGGCCTGCCGCTCGACGGCTGGGAACTGGCCGTGGTCGACCCCGAAGGCCGCCCCGTCGCGATGGGCGAGAGCGGCGAGCTGGTGATCGGCGGCGTCGGCCTGGCCCGGTACCTCGACCCGGCCAAGGACGCCGAGAAGTACGCCCCGCTGGAGTCCATGGGCTGGCCGCGCGCCTACCGCAGCGGCGACGTCGTGCGCGCCGACGCCGAGGGCCTGGTGTTCGTCGGCCGCGGCGACGAGCAGATCAAGCTCGGCGGCCGACGGATCGAACTCGGCGAGATCGACGCCGCCCTCCAGGCCCTGCCGGGCGTCGCGGGCGCCGCGGCCGCCGTGCGCACGGTCAAGGGCGGCAACCAGCTCCTCGTCGGCTACCTGGTGACCGCCGACGGCTGGGACCGCGACGAGGCGGTCCGCCGACTGCGCGCCGAGCTGCCCGCGGCCCTGGTGCCCCGACTCGCCCCCGTCGCCGAGCTGCCCACCCGCACCTCCGGCAAGGTCGACCGCGACGCGCTGCCCTGGCCGCTCGCGGACAGCGAGGACACCGGCCCCACCGAGCAGCTGTACGGCACCGAGGCCTGGCTCGCCGAGCAGTGGACCGAGGTCCTGGGCCTGGCGCCGGACACCGCCCGCGACGACTTCTTCGCGATCGGCGGCAACAGCCTCGCCGCCGCCCGGCTGACCACGCTGCTGCGCGAGCGCTACCCCGCCGCCGCGGTCGCCGACATCTACCAGCACCCCACGCTGCGCAAGCTGGCCCGCCGCCTGGAGCGCTCCGCCCAGGACGCGGGCGCGGTCCGCGTGGTGGCCCCCACCCCCGCCCGGGCCCGGCTCGCCCAGCTGCTCCTGCTCGTCCCGTTGTTCACCCTGACCGGGCTGCGCTGGACGGTCGGCCTGCTCGCCCTCGGCAACGCGGCGGCCTGGTTCGGCACCTACCCGTGGGCGCCGACCGTCTCGTGGTGGTGGGTCGCGGCCGGCTGGGTGGCCCTGTTCAGCCCGCCCGGCCGGGTCGCGATCGCCGCCGGCGGTGCCCGACTGCTCCTGCGCGGCCTGCGCCCGGGCAGCTATCCACGCGGCGGCGGCGTACACATCCGCCTGTGGGCCGCCGAGCTGCTCGCCGACGCCAGCGGCGCCACCGCGCTGTCCGGCGCCTGGCTGATCCGCTACGCCCGCGCGCTCGGCGTCAAGGTCGGCCCCGACGTCGACCTGCACACCCTCCCGCCCGTCACCGGGATGCTCAAGCTCGGCCGAGGCTGCGCCGTCGAGGCCGAGGTGGACCTGTCCGGCCACTGGCTCGACGGCGACCGACTGGAGATCGGCGCGCTCAAGGTCGGCGCCGGCGCGATCGTCGGCACCCGCAGCACGCTGTTCCCCGGCGCCCGGATCGGCCGCTCCGCCGAGGTGGTCGCGGGCTCCGCGGTCACCGGCAACGTGTCGCCGCGCCGCCGCTGGGGCGGGGTGCCGGCGGTCCGGCTCGGCAAGGTCGACCCCGCCCGGCTCGGCGAACGTCCGCCGCGCAAGGCGCGCTGGGCCGTGTTGTACGGCGCGAGCGGCCTGCTCCCGCACGCGCTCACGATCGTTGCGGCGCTGCCCGCGCTGCCGATCCTGGCCGCCTTCGTGCACCCCGGCGACGGCCTCGGCGCGGCCCTCGGCGGCGCCCTGAGCGCGCTCGTGCCCGCGGTGGCCGCCTTCGCCCTCGCGTACGCGCTGTCGATCGTGCTCGCCGTCCGGCTGCTCAGCCTGGGCCTGCGCCCGGGCTACCACCCGCTGCACGGCCGGACCGGCTGGCAGGCGTGGACCGTCGCCCAGCTCATGGACCTGGCCCGCGAGAGGTTGTTCCCGCTGTACGCCAGCCTGTTCACGCCGATCTGGCTGCGTGCGCTCGGCATGAAGGTCGGCAAGGGTGTCGAGGCGTCCACGGTGCTCGCGCTGCCGAGCCTGACCACGGTCGGCGACGGGGCCTTCCTGGCCGACGACACGCTGATCGCATCCTACGAACTCGGCGGCGGGTGGATCCGGATCGGCGAGGCGGAGATCGGCGAGCGGGCCTTCCTGGGCAACTCGGGGATGACCGCGCCGGGCCGCTCGGTGCCCGCCCGGGGCCTGGTGGGGGTGCTGTCGGCGACGCCGAAGAAGACCAAGAAGGGTGGCTCGTACCTGGGCATGCCGCCGATGCGGCTGCCTCGCTCGGCGGACGTGGCCGACCAGGGTCTGACCTACGACCCGCCGGCCCGGCTGCGCTGGGCGCGCGGCCTGGTCGAGCTGTGCCGGGGCGTCCCGGTCCTGTGCTCCGCCGCCCTGACCGTCCTCACCCTGGCCGCCCTCGCGTGGCTCGCGGCGCACTCGCTCGCCCTGGCCGCACTGCTCTCCGGGATCGTGCTGTTGGGTGCCGGCGCGCTCGCGTGCGTGGTGTCCATCGCCGCCAAGTGGATCCTGGTCGGCCGCTTCCGCCCGGTGGAGCACCCGCTGTGGAGCGGATTCGTCTGGCGCAACGAGCTCGCGGACACCTTCGTCGAGGTGCTGGCCGTCCCGTGGCTGATCGGCGCCGTACCGGGCACGTCGCTGATGAACCTGTGGCTGCGCGGACTCGGGGCGCGGATCGGTCGCGGCGTGTGGTGCGAGAGCTACTGGCTGCCCGAGGCCGACCTGGTCACGCTCGGCGACGCGGTCAGCGTGGGCCGCGGCTGCGTGTTGCAGACGCATCTCTTCCACGACCGGATCATGCGCATGGATACTGTGATCCTTCGCGAGGGCGCCACCCTGGGCCCGCGCGGGATCGTGCTGCCCGGCAGCACCGTCGGGGCGCGCAGCACGCTGGGCCCCGGCTCGCTCGTGATGCGCGGCGAGTCGGTGCCGGAGGACACCAGCTGGCTGGGCAATCCGATCGAGGCATGGCGACGGTGACGCGGCCCGAGCCGGACGCGCAGGACTCGGCCCGTCTCGCGACGGTGGCCGAGACGGGGACGGAGTACGCATCGGTGGCCGACAACGGAACACGCCCGCTCGGCGTCGACACCTACTTCGGGACGCACGGCGACCCGCGCTACCACGCCCACCGCTACGAACTCGCCCTGGACTACCGTCCCGGCCCCAACCGGCTCGCCGGTTCCGCCCGGATCGGCGCGGTCGCCGGACCCCGGACGCTGTCCGAGTTCACCCTGGACCTCGCGGACTTCCGGATCGGCCGGGTGCTGGTGGCCGGCCGGCCCGCGCGCTACACCCACCGGGCCGGCAAGCTGCGCGTGCGCCCGAGTACCCCGATCGACGCCAACGCGGCGTTCACGGTCGAGGTGTACTACGCCGGCAACCCCAAGCCGGTACGCAGCCCGTGGGGCGGGGTCGGCTGGGAGGAGTTGACCGACGGCTCGCTGGTGGCCAGC
Organism: Embleya sp. NBC_00896; assembly: GCF_045207785.1. Lineage (NCBI taxonomy): Bacteria > Bacillati > Actinomycetota > Actinomycetes > Kitasatosporales > Streptomycetaceae > Embleya > Embleya sp. NBC_00896. Next base: position 1,228,035 of record NZ_CP108777.1, on the reverse strand, counting down.
CAGCCGATCGGCGCGCCCTCGTGGTACCCGTGCAACGACCGGCTCGACGACAAGGCGGCCTACCAGATATCGGTGACCGCCCCCGCCGACTACACCGTGGTGGTGAGCGGCCGGTTGCTGACCCACAGCGGCCGGGGAACCAGCGCCACATGGGTGTATGAGCAGCCGGCGCCGACCCCGAGCTACCTGGTCAGCGTGTCGATCGGGCACTACGAAACGGTCCGGGTGGCCGCGAGGGACGCCGGTGTGCCGCAACTCGCGCACGTGCCGGGCCCGTTGCTGCCCCGGTTCCGGGCGGACTTCGCGCGCCAGCCGGAGATGATGGCGCTGTTCCAGGAGTTGTTCGGCCCGTACCCGTTCGACGAGTACACCGTGGTGGTGACCGAGGACGACCTGGACGTCCCGATCGAGGCGCAGGGCATGGCCACCTTCGGCGCGAACCACGTCGACGGCGCCGGCGGCTTCGAGCGGCTCGTGGCCCACGAGTTGGCGCACCAGTGGTTCGGCAACAGCGTCGGCCTGGCCGGCTGGCGGCACATCTGGCTGAACGAGGGCTTCGCCCGGTACGCGGAGTGGCTGTGGTCGGAGCGCTCCGGCGGGCGCTCGGCGGCCGACCTCGCGCGCGCCGAATACGCGGTACTGGCCGCGCTGCCCCAGGACCTGATCCTGTCCCGACCCCGGCAGAAGCTGCTCTTCGACGACCGCGTGTACGGCCGCGGTGCCCTTACGGCGCACGCGGTGCGCCGCGCCCTCGGCGACGCCGCGTTCTTCGCGATGCTGCGGGACTGGACCACGGCGCACCGCCACCGGGTGGTCACCACGAACGTGTTCACGGCGCACGCCGCCCGGTACGCGTCCCGTCCGGTGGACGCCCTGCTCGACGCCTGGCTCCACCGGGGACCGCTGCCGGCGTTTCCGGTGTAGGAGCGCAGGCAGCGGGTCCCCGCCTCAGCGGGTGGCCGTCAGGTGGGCGAAGACGACCACGTTCGCGGCGTAGCCGGTGTGCTTGTCGTAGTGCCCGCCGCAGGTGATCACGCGCAACTCGGCGGCGTCGGTGGGTCCGTAGACGAGTGCGTCGGGGAAATCGTCCTTCGGATAGGACCGGACGGCGTCGACGGTGAAGATCGCCTTGCGTCGGTCCTTCCGGAGCACCTCGATGTTGTCTCCCGGGCGCAGCAGGCCGAGTCTGAAGAACACCGCGGGGCCCGAGCGGGTGTCCGCGTGCCCGACCATGACGGCGTTGCCCGCGGCTCCCGGGGCGATGCCGGCGCGGTACCAGCCGACGAGGTTCTTGTTGTTCACCGGCGGGGAGCTCAAGCGCCTGTCCGGGCCCATGGTGAGGGCCCCCATCGGCGCGTCGACCCCGATGTCCGGGATCTTGATCCGGGTCGGTTCCGACGGCGGCAGCGGGGCGGCGTCGACCCGAGGCCGCGTGTCCGAGGGGAGGCGGAGCGGTTCGGCGGCGGGAGCGGGGGGGCGCTCGATCGGGCCGTCGTCGGATCCGTAGTACGCGAGCCACAGTCCCGCGACGAGGGTCAGCGCGGTGGCCCCAGCCGCGATCGGGCTGGGGCCACGCTTGCGGTGCGAGGACCGCGGGTCAGGACGACCCATCGTCCGCGGCACGGCGACGACGGACGATGTAGTAGCCGAAGCCTCCGGCGGCCGCCGCCGCCACGACCACGCCGGTGGTCATCTCGGTGGTGTTGGACTGCGAGATGCCGCCTCCGCCGCCGGCTTCGACGCTGCCGTCGGGCTGCGTGCCGTTCCCGCCGTTCGTGCCGCCGCCGGTGGTGCCGCCGGTGGTGCCCGGGCCGGTGTCGGGGCAGTCGACGTTGAAGACCTTCTGCTTGCCGGCGCCGCTCGCGCCTTCGAAGGTCCACACGAGCTTGTACTGCCCGTCGGGCAGCGACAGGTTCTCGGTATGCCCGTTCCCGTCGACGAGGGTGATCTTGCCGCCCAACACGGGGCCGCTGCCGTTCGGCGGCTGCGTGGCGATCGTGTAGGTGACCTCCTGGAGCGGGTCGAAGTCGAACGCGGCCAGGTAGAACTTGCAGACCTTGGGCTCGTTGACCGGGTTCGTCGGGTCTGTGGTGGTTTTGTGCACCTTCACGTCGCCGTTGTCGCCCGGCGCCATGGGCAGGGCGAAAGCGGATCCGCCGGCGGCGATGGTGCCGGCGCCGACCGCGATCGCGGCGACCGTCAGACGCTGGGTCCAGGTGGATGGTGTGCGGCTTGGGGCTGGGAACACGGGGAGACTCCACGGAGACGGTGGACGACGTTCGGCATATCGAACGAATATCGGTAATTCGGAACATTGCCTTTCGCCGACACCATCGGGCGGCCGAGACGCGCCGAATCGGAGCGTTTTCACCCGTATGCCGGGTCGAACGAATCCGCACCACGGGTCGCCACGGGTCGCCACGGGTCGCAACGGGTCTCCATGGGTCTCCGTGGGGCTCTCCACGAGGCGGTCGGCGCTCGCGCAGATCATCCTTTTTGGAAACCGGCCGGAAGATGGCCTATTCGGCTTCCAGGATGGCGTCGCGGCGGAACGGGCCGGTGTGCCGGTCGGCGGGGCGGCGTGCCCGGGGGCGGGCCGAGCCGTTGGATCACCCAAAGTGATACAAGAACTACGCGTAGTATGTGCCGCGTGGTTCGGGATAGCGTTTCCGCAGCGTTGTGTGTCGTGATCGTCGATGACCATCCACTGTTTCGGGCGGGGTTGCGGGCGGCTCTGGAGAGCGCCGGTGACATCACCGTGGTGGCCGAGGCCGAGACCGCCGCGGCGGCCCCCGAAGTGGTCGCCGCGCACCGACCCGACCTGGTCATCATGGACCTCACCCTGCCCGACGGATCCGGGATCGAGGCGACCCGCAGGATCGTCGCCGAGACGACCGGCGTCCCGGTCCTGGTGCTGACGATGTCCGACGACGACGGCAGCCTCCTCGCCGCGATGCGGGCCGGGGCCGGTGGCTACCTGGTCAAGGGAGCGGCCCGCGACGAGGTGCTGCACGCGGTGCGCACGGTCGCCGCCGGCGGGGCGGTGTTCGGCGCGCAGACCGCGGTACGGCTGACCGCGCTGCTCGCGGGCAGCGCACAGCGCGACGACGAGCGGTTGTTCCCCGAGTTGACCGCGCGCGAGTGCGAAGTGCTCGACCTGCTCGCCCGCGGCCTGGACAACCGGCACATCGCCCGCCGCTTGTTCCTCGCGGAGAAGACCGTGCGCAACCACATCACGCACATCTTCGAGAAGCTGCACGTGGGCTCCCGCGCCGAGGCGGTCGCCCGCGCCCGCGACTTCGGCCTCGGTGCCGACTGATCCACCCGGGCGCGGCCGGGGACGTCGATGGGACCGCCGCCTCGTGCGCCCGGGACGTCGGTGAGCGCATCATCGGGTGTTCCGGACATCGGCGACACCTCCGCACGGACCGCCGAGGCGGCTCGGCCCTCCACGGGGCTCGGGTCCCACCCGTGCGAGGCGGTGTCCCCCGACGACGTCCGTGAGGAGGCTCCATGAGCACAGCCGAGCCACGCGTCGGCCATACCCGGGCATACGTGGTGTGCGGTTGCACCCTGCTCGGCGGCCTCGTCGTGCTGGTACTGCTGGTGACCCACCTGGGCGACGAGCGACTGGGGCCGGATCCCGCCAGAGGCGGCATCCCGGCGCTCCTGGGCGTCGGACTGGCACTGTCCGGCCTGTTCGTGATCGCACACCGGTCGGCACCGGGCCTGGGGTGGCTGCTGCTGTGGACCGGCCTGTCCCAGACCGTCGGACGCGCCGTGATCCTGGCGGCGGCCTTCGCCGGCGTCGGGCCGGCCCTGGGCGCGGTCGCCATCTCGATCCTGCTGCTGTGCGACGTGGTGTACCTCTTCGCGATGTACGCCCTGCCGCTGTGGCTGCCGCAGGGATACCTGCCGCGGGGACCGATCCGGATCTACGCGGTGGTCGTGGCGTTGTGGAGCGTCATCCACACCTTCTACGACCTCGCCGTGTCCACCTTCTACGGGGTGCCGAGCTTCCTGCAGCACGGTTTCTGGCTCGACGCGCGCCAATGGGTGGGGAGCTGGCTCGCCCCGCGGCTGGACCTCGTCCCGCCGCTCGTCATCCTGACCAGTCTGGTCGTCATGGCCGTGCACTGGGCGCGTTCCCCCGGACCGCACCCGATGCGGATCATCCCGTTGCTGCCCTATCTGGTGTGGCTCTTCGTAGTCTTCGGCGGCTACCACCTCAAGCTCTCGCCCGACACCTACGAGATCCTGCTCTACGCGAGTTCGGTGGTGTGGCCGGGGACCTTCGCCTACGCCTTCGCGCGGGACCGACAGTGGCACCTCGACCGGTCGACGCGCCGGATGCTGGCCGCGTTCGCCCTGGCCTCGGCGCTGATGGCGGGCTATTTCGCGATCGTGGTGGGACTCTCCCGGTTCCTGCCCGGCGCCCGGTCCACGGGCGCGGTGGTGATGGCCGTCGGCTCGCTGGCGATCGGCCTGCTGCTGCGCCCGGCCATCACACAGGCGATGTACGTCGTCGACCGCTTCTACTACGGCGAGCGGGCCCGGCCCTACCAGGTGGTCCGGGACCTGGCCGAACGGCTGAGTCGCGCCGTCGTGCCGGGCGTCGCCCCCGCACTCCTGTGCGAGACCGTCGTGCGCACGCTCAACCTGCCGGGCGCCGGTGTCGTGGTCGATACCCGTCGCGGACCCCGCGAGCTGGCCCGGGTGGGCACGGTCGGACCCGGTGGCATGGACTTCCCGCTGACCTACGAGGGCGTCGTCATCGGCCGGCTGTCGGCGCCGCCGCGCCCGGGCCAGGTCGTGCTCGACCGCCAGGACGTCGAGGTGCTGGGCTTCCTGGCCGATCAGGCGGCTCCCGCCATCGCCTCGCTGCGCCTGTACGAGGACCTCCAGGAGAGCCGTGAGCGCATCGTGCTGGCGCGCGAGGAGGAGCGCCGGCGCCTGCGCCACGATCTGCACGACGGGCTCGGACCGGCGCTGTCCGGCACCCGGCTCCAGGTCGACACCGCCAGGACCTGCGTTCCGGCGGGATCGCCGGCGGAGGGGACGCTCATGGTCGCGTCCGAGGGCATCGGCGAGGCGATCACCGAACTGCGCCGGATCACCGAGGGACTGGCCCCTGCCGCGCTGGACCGGATGGGGCTGGCGTGCGCGCTGCGCGAGTCGGCGAGCCGGCTCGACAATCGATCCGCCGGCCGGCCCTGCATCCTGGTCGAACTCGACCCCGATCCGTTGCCGCCGCTGCCGGCCGCGGTGGAGGTGGCGGTGTACCGCATCTCCGGCGAGGCACTGAACAACGTCGTGCGCCACTCGGGGGCCGAGCGGGCCGCGCTGCGGGTACGGGTGCGGGCGGCCGAGGTCACCGTCGAGATCGTCGACGACGGCCACGGGCACCCCGCCGGGGGAGACGGGGACGGGTCCGGGGCCGGTGACGGGATCGGCATGCGGTCGATGGCCGAACGGGCCGAGGAACTGGGCGGCACGTTCACGGTCGACAACGGCGAGCGCGGCACCGTCGTGCGGGCCGTCCTGCCGTGTCCCGGGACCGACCTCCGGGACGGACCCGGGACCACCCCGTGACCGTGGTCGGATGCGCCCGGGGCCGAGGTGGGGTCAGATTGATGGAGCGGTGACCGACTCGATCACCGCATTCCACCCCCTCCGACGGAGGCAGAAGATGACATCCGAACAGCGCCGCTTCAAGCCCGCGAGCATAGCCCTGGCGGCCCTCACCGCCACGGTCGTGGCTATCCCCTGGGTCCGGCGGCGACGCAAGCCGGACGACCCCCCGCCCGTTCCGGACGGGGCCAGGCAACATGCCGGCGGGTGTACGCCGCCGCACGTCGTCTGTTGATCGACGCGGCCCCGGCACTCCCGGGGCATCCGCAGGATCCCGCAGACACGGAAAACGTCTCCGCCTCCACCGGCCCGAGCCGGTGGAGGCGGAGACATTCACGTGCGCACATGTGGCGGCGAGTGCGGGCCGGGAGCCGTCCGGTGCCGGCGCGCCGGCGCGGCCCGGGCGGTACTAGTGCGGACGAGGTCGTGCAGCGTCGCCAGTTGGGTCCGGATCAGGTCCGCCACCCGCGGATCCGCCGGTCGCACCACCCCGTCCGGTGCGGACACCAGCGCCTCGGGCGCCCCGCCGACCACCACCTCCGGATGCGGAACCACGAGATTACCCAGGCCGGTCAGGATCCGTACGGTGTCGCTCAGGCCGCGGAATCCGTGCAGTCGGCTGGCCGTCACGACCATCACGGCGACGCCTTTCCCGCTCAGGGCGGCACCGCCGCGCGGACGCGACGCCCAGTCGAAGGCGTTCTTCAGGACTCCGGGGATGGAGTGGTTGTACTCGGGGGTGGCGATGACCAGGCCGTCGGCCGCCCGGATGGCCGCGCGCAGCCGGCGGACCGAGGGAAGTTCGGGGTGGACGTCCAAGTCCTGGTTGTACAACGGCAGTTCGCCCAGCGTCGGGAACACCTCGAAGCGCATGCCGGGTGGTGCGAGGGCGGGTAGCGCGGTCAGCAGTCGGCTGTTGTCCGAGTTCCTGCGCAGCGAGCCGGAGATGGCCAGTACACGTGACATGAGAGGGTCCCGATTCGTGAGTGGGGGAGTGGAGTGCGGTGGACCGGGTCGAGGCCGGTGCGAGTGGTCAGGGTTCGGCTCGTCCGGGTTCGGCCCGGCGGTCGAGGAGCGTCGTGTCGTGGGTGCCGGCCACGAAGTCCGGCTCGTCCAGGACTTCGGCGAGCAGCGGTGCGGTGGTGTGCATCCCCGGGCCCTCGACCCGCAGTTCGCGTAGCGCGCGCCGCATGCGGGCCAGTGCCTGGTCCCGGTCCTGGCCCCAGGTGACGACCTTGGCGAGCAACGAGTCGTACTCCGGCCGAGCCTGGGAGCCGGGGAAAGCGTGCGTGTCCACGCGTACGAACGGGCCGGCCGGTGCGGTGAACTCGGTCAGCCTGCCCGGACAGGGCACGAACGCGCGGTTGGGGTCCTCGGCGTTGATCCGGCACTCCACCGCGGCGCCTCGACGCGCCCATCCGTGGCTGCTCGGGCCCAGCGGTTCCCCCGCTGCGACGAGCAGTTGCTCGCGGACGATGTCCACGCCGGTCACCATCTCGGTCACCGGATGCTCGACCTGGATGCGGGAGTTCACCTCGATGAAGGCCGCGTCCTCCCCGCGCACCAGGAACTCGAAGGTGCCGGCGCCCCGATAGCCCACGGCGCGAGCACCGGCCACCGCGTGCGCGGCCAGCCGGTCGGCCAGATCGGCGGGCAGCCGGGGCGCCGGGGACTCCTCGATCAGCTTTTGGTGTCGTCGTTGCACCGAGCAGTCGCGCTCGCCGAGGTGGACGACGTTGCCGTGGGCGTCGGCGAGGATCTGGATCTCGATGTGTCGGGCGCCGTACAGATACTGCTCCAGGTAGACGCGGTTGTCGCCGAACGCCACCTGGGCGGCGGCGCGCGTCGCCCGGAAGGTGGGCAGCAGCGCGCCGATGTCGCGCACCACCGACATGCCCCGGCCGCCGCCGCCGGCGACGGCCTTGACGATCAGCGGGAATCCGATCCGCTGCGCCACCTCCGCGGCCTCGTCGGCCGTCGAGACGGGCCGGTCCGAACCGGGCACCACCGGCAGCCCGGCTTCCGCCATGATCCGCCGGGCCGTCGACTTGTCGCCGAGGCGTGCCATGACGTCGGGATCGGGGCCGATGAAGACCAGCCCGTTCTCGGCGCAGATCGTGGCGAAGTCGGGGTCCTCGGAGAGGAATCCGTACCCGGGGTGGATGGCCTGGGCGCCGGTCTGCAGCGCGGCCTCGATGATCGCCGGCGGGTAGAGGTAGCTGCGGTGCGGATCGGCGGGGCCGATGTTGACGCGGTGGTCGGCCGCCCGCACGGCGGCGGAGTCCCGGTCGACGCCGGAGTGCACCACCACGGTGGTGATGCCCATGTCCCGGCAGGTGCGCACTATCCGCAGGGCGATCTCGCCCCGGTTGGCGATCAGCACGGTGTCGAACACGGCCGGTCACCTCCCGACGTTCGGCTCGGGCGCGACGGGCGTGACGGGCGTGACGGGCGCGGTGGCCGCGGATTCGGGCGAGGGGTCGGGGTGGGTGCCGCCGTCGTACTCGGGGTCGAGTTCGAAGAGCGGCTGATCGAACTCGACACCCTGGGCGTTGTCGATCAGGACGGCGGTCACCCGGCCGTCGCGGTCGGCCTCGATCGCGTTCATCAGCTTCATCGCCTCGATGACGGCCAGTTGTTGGCCGACCCGGACGACGTCCCCGACCTCGGCGAACGGTGGCGCCCCGGGCTCCGGGGAGCGGTAGAACGTGCCCACCAGCGGGGCCCGAACGGTATGCCCCGCGGCCGGCGGAGGAGTGGCGGGCGACGGAAGCGGAGCGGGGGAGGCCGGTGCCGACGGCGCGGACCGCGTGGCCGGCCGCGCGCCCGCCGCGGCGGGCCACGCCACCTCGATGCTCGATCCGCCGGAACGCACCACCACGCGTGTGGGCGGTTCCGGGGTATCGCTCAGGATCCTGCCCAGCGCGTCGCGCAGCGCGGCCAGCGTCGCGGCCTGGGTCGTGTGGTCGGCGTCGTTCATGCCGATGCCTCCTCGTCGTCCTCGTTCTCGTTCTCGTTCGGTCGCAGGTCGTCGGCCCGACCCGCGTACACGTGCGCGGCGGTCGTGGGCAATCCGAAGGCGCGGAACCGCCTTCGGCGCAGCGCGACCCGCTCGGCCGGTTCGGCGGCGGCGAGTTCGTCCAGGGCGGCCAGTACCGCGTCGCGCAGCGCGAGGCTCGCGGCGGCGGGATCGGCCTGCGCGCCGCCCTCGGGCTCGGCGACGACGCCGTCCACCACCCCGAGTTCGAGCAGCGATCGGGCATCCAGGCCCAGCGCGCGGGCCGCCGCCGCGCCCGCCTCCCGGCTCTTCCACAAGATCGCGGCGCAGCCTTCGGGGCTGATCACCGAGTAGAGCGCGTTGGCGCTGATCAGCACCCGGTCGGCGACGCCGAGCGCGAGCGCGCCGCCGCTGCCGCCCTCGCCGGTGACCACGGCCACCACCGGCACCCGCAGGCCGGCGAGGACTCCCAGGCAGGCGGCGATGGCACCGGCCTGGCCCTGCTGTTCGGCCTCGATCCCGGGATGGGCGCCGGGCGTGTCGATCAAGGTCACGAGCGGCACACCGACCTTCTCCGCCAGGCGCGCCAGGCGGATCACCTTGCGGTAGCCGGCGGGCGAGGCCATGGCGAAGTTGGCGCGCACCAGGTCGGCCGTCGTGTGGCCCTTCTGGTGCCCGATCACCATCACCGCGCGGCCGTCCACCACACCCAGGCCGCCCACGAGCGCCGGGCAGTCGGCGCCCGCGCGGTCGCCGCGCAGTTCCACGAACGCGTCCATCCAGTACGCGAGGTGGTCGCGCGTGGTCGGCCGGCGGACGTCGCGGGCGGCCGCGACGACCTCGTGCGCGGGGCGGACGGGCAGGTCGTCGGGATCGCGCAGCACGGACGCGGCGCCGGTGTGCGGCAGCTCCGCGACCGGGCCGCGGGGTCTTGCGCCGACCCTCCGCTCGGGGCGCGCGAGGTGCGGCCGGCGGGCGGGCCGCGGCCAGCAGTACCGCGAGCGTCTGCCGCAGCTCGCCGCGCGGGCGCACTCCGTCGACCAGCCCGTGGCGCAGCAGGAACTCCGCCGTCTGGAAGCCGTCGGGCAGGCGCTGCCCGATCGTCTGCTCGATCACGCGGGGGCCGGCGAAGCCCATGCGTGCGCCCGGCTCGCACAGCACCACGTCGGCCGACGTGGCGAACGAGGCGGCGACTCCTCCGTACGTCGGATCGGCGACCACGGTGACGGTGAGGATGCCGGCCTCGTCCAGTTCGGCCATCGCGGCCGCGGTCTTGGCCATCTGCATGAGGGCGAGCGCCCCCTCCTGCATCCGCGCGCCTCCGGACGCGGTGATCAGGACCAGTGGCGCGCGGCGGGCGAGGGCCGCGTCGGCGGCCATCGAGATCGCCTCGCCGGCGGCCACTCCGAGGCTGCCGCCCATGAAGGCGAAGTCCATGGCGGCCATGACCACCGGATGCCCGGCCAGGGTGCCGGCGGCCACCCGTACCGCGTCGTCGTGCCCGGTGGCCGCGCGGGCGGCGGACAGCCGGTCGCGGTAGCGCTTGAGGTCCTCGAAGCCCAACGGGTCGTCGACGGTCGTGCGCGCGGTCAACGGCTCGATGCCGTCGGGGTCGAGCAGCGAGTCGAGCCGCCGGCCGGCGGCCAGGGGACTGTGGCCGCCACAGCCCGGACACACGCCGTCGGCACGGTCGAAGCGCCTGCGGTAGACGAGGGCACGACAGCGCGCGCAGATCAGCCAGTCCGGCGGCCGGCGCGGGTCGGTGGAGCCGGAGGCGGTGGCGGAGGTCGATGGGGTGGTCATCGCGTGCTCCCGGGCTGTGGGGTGTGCGGGCCGGGTGTGGTGTGTGGGGTGTGTGCGGTATGTGGGGTGCGTGGGTTGGTCGGCGCCTCGTGTCGCAGTGGGGTGATCTGGTGGATGTCGTACTCCTCGCGGAGCCTGGCCACCGCCGCCGCGTCCACGCGGTCGCCGGCGCCGAAGATCTCGAAGAGCTGCTCGAAGTAGCGTTCGTGATCGGGGGCCGGGGACGCCTGGAACAGCATCCGTGCCGGTTTGGCCGTGGGATTGGTGAAGGCGTGCGGGCAGCCCGGCGGGACGAACATGCAGCTCCCGGGGCCGGCCCGGACGGGGCCGCGGCCGGTGTCCGATCGCCAGGTCCGCCAGTCGTCGGTGGTCCTGGCCCGCGGTTCGAAGGCGAGGACGTCGAGTTGGCCCTCCAGTACGTAGAAGAACTCCTCGCCGTGTGCGTGGACGTGCGCGCCGACGTCGAAGCCGGGCGGCACCAGGACCTCGAACGTCGAGGTGTCGCGGGCATGCGCCCCGGTGACCTTGAACGTGACCTCCTGCGCGGCGGTGATCAGGGTGCGGCCCACGCCGGGAGGGATGATCAGACCGTCGACCATGACGCCGCCTCCCGATGTGCGGACCGGTTCCCGGGCGCCTTCGCGGCGTCGGCGATCCAGGTGCCGACCGCCATCTCGGCGGTGATGCCGGGACCGAAGCCGGCGATGATGCCGTGTCCGCCCACGCCGGGCCCACCTTCGGCGAACAGCCGGTCCAGGGCGTCGAACACGACCGCGCTGGCGATGTTCCCGTACTCGGTGAGGGTGGCTCGGCTGTGCCGGAACGCCTGCGCGTCGACGCCGAGGAACCGGCTCAGGTCGTCCAGGATCCGCGGGCCGCCGGCGTGGACCACGTAGAAGTCCAACGCCGAGGCGTCCCAGTGGTGCCGGCGCACGAGGTCGCGCATGACGGGGGCCAGCGGCTCCATCGTCGTGGGGACGCGCTTGTCCAGCCGGAAATGGAAGCCGGTGTCCTTCACCGCGTAGGAGATCCAGTCCTGCGTGTGCGGTATGAGGTAGGAGCCGTTGCGTTCGAGCCGCATGCCCGTGCCGCCCGAGCCGCGCACCACGGCCGCCGCGACCGCGTCGCCGAAGAGTCCGTCGGACAGCAGCGACCCGATGTCGTCGTCGCCCGGCTGGTAGCACAGCGAGCAGAACTCGCAGGAGACGATCAGTACGTTGGCGTCGGGGTAGGCCGCACAGAAGTCGTGCGCCCGATTGATCGCGGCGCCGCCGGCCGCGCAGCCGAGTTGGGCGATCGGCAGTTGGCGCGTGTCCGAGCGCATGCCCAGGGCGTTGACCAGCCACGCCGTCAGCGACGGCATCGTGAACCCGGTGCACGAGACGTAGACGATGAGGTCGATGTCGCGCACACCGAGGTCCGCGTTGGCCAGCGCCTGGTAGACCACGGGCGGCACGCGCTTCTTGGCCTGCTGTTGATACAGGAGGTTGCGGGCCTCGAAGCCCGGGTGCCGCAGGGTCTGCTCGATCGGCTGGACGAGGTGGCGCTTGCGTACGCCGGTGTTCTCGATCAGCCGCAGGGCCAGCGGCAGCCGCGGGTTGTCCGCCTGGAGGCGGCGTGCGAGGTCGAGCGATTCGGCCATGGTGATGACGTGTTCGGGGACGGCGACCGAGGGTCGGCACAGGGTGCTCATGAGGTACTGCCTTTCGTACTGCGGGAGTTCGTGAGACTCCCGCAGTTTGGGGCGGGTTTGGGCGGGTTTGGGGGCGGTCGCGGCCTCAGGCCGAGACGCGGTCCGCCGCCTGTGGAGTCCGCGGCGCCGGCGGCCGATGCGGTGGCTCGACGACGCCGTCGGGCAACAGCGCACCGGTGTCCTCGAAGACCACGACGCCGTTGCACAGCAGGCTCCACCCCTGCTCGGGATGACTGTTCACGACGTGAGCGGCCAGGTGATCGGAGGCCGAAGCGGCGGGACATTGGGGAATGTGCCGGCACATGATCCTGATCCTTCCGGGAGCGCCTTCGGGTGGCAGCGCGTCCGTGGATTCCCACGTTGTGTGTCACCTGAGGATTGACACGATCAGCGTGGACCGCCCGATATCCCGGGCGGATGAGTCTGCGGCCCCGAATCGGTGGCCCTGTGGGCCCGGGATCACGATGGCGTGGGCTCGGTCGAGGAGGTTGCGGGGGCGCGTTGTTGACGTGGCGGACCCCTCAGGGTGCGCCGCAGTAGGGTGGGGCGGGGTTGCTGCGAGGGATGAGGAGGCGGTCGTGGTGGGCGAGCCGAACGTCGAGACGTCGGGGGACGCGCCGCTGTTTCCGATGCCGCCGGTGACCGAGCAGGCGCTGCGGGTGGCGGTGCTCTCGCTCGACCCGGCCGCGGCCGTGCGCTTCGAACAGGAATTCCACGCCGCCTGGCAGGAAGCCGTCCAAACGGACAGCACCGTGCCCATGCACACGTTCCTGCGCCGATGGGCGGTGTTCGTCGCGCTACGGCGTGTGCCCGCCCGCGCGAGGCGGCTGCGCGAACTCGAGCAGGTCATCGCGGACGCCGACACCCTCGCCGCCGCCCGGCCCGCCGCCGCCGAGATCGCCGCCATGTTGGACGAGGCCGCCCGCGAAGCCGCCGCGTGAGCGACTGGACTTGGGAGTACGAACCCGACGCCGACCACGTCGTCGGCGGCTTGGCGCCGCGCATCCGCGCTGACGTCGACGCCCTGGCACAGCGCCTGGCCGACGCCGCCGCCGTCCGATACTCGGGGGAACCGTCCGACCACGAATCCGGCGTGTCGGGTATCCGCGACCACGCCGAGGGCCGCCTGATCGTCTGGTACATGGAACACCGACGCCTCGCGGTCCTGCTGGTGCTCCGCGTCCAACACTGGCCCGACCCGGACCAGGACTGACACCCACCACGAAGGAACACCATTGTGACCCCCGCAACCGGCCAGTGATCAATGAGGCCGACATCGCCCAGCATGCCGGCGTCCCGTTGTGGCGGCGACGCGATGGCCGGGGGCCGGGCGTGGACGGGGTGTGTCCGGCCCGGCCGCTGGAGCGGAGCGGGGCATGCCGCCCAGTCGGTGTCGTGAGTCGGAGGTTCGTGACCGGTTCGGGTGGTGGCTTGGGCCGGTGGACGGTCACCTCGACGGAAGCGATGTCAGTGCTGGTCAGCGGCCTCTTGTCGTCGGTACGACGGTTCCATGTGTGGTGGCGGGAGATGCCCGCCTTGGCGATTCCGAGGCTGAAGCGTGCCCTTCGCGGCGGAAGCATCCCGGCCAGGACGGCCGTTCCGATGTGTCCGATCAAGTCCACTCTGCTGCCTGCGTCGGGTGCGAGAATGCCGGTGGCGGTGGTGACCGTGGCCCGGGCGGCTTCGAGCGCGACGGTGAACGAAGCGCGGTCGGGATCGACACCCGAACGAGTCTCCACAGTCGTGACCATCGTGTGTCTGATCGCCTGGTAGAGCACTTCGTGCCACACCGGTGGGCCCGGCTCATGGCTCCTTGCTGTGCTCCGCGCCGTGCGCTCGCGGCGGCTGGGCCCCTCGTGGGCGGTAGCCGCGCGTGAACTGCCGCGCCATGGTGCTGCTGTAGGTCCGGTCGTCCGGAAGTCCGCTGGTGTTGAGCGCGGCGGCGGGCAGCCGTCCCGGCGTCTTGCCTGCTTCGCCGGGTCGGAGGAACGCCCGCGCGCTTTCGGGGACCGGGCTCCTGGTCTCCTGGGTCTGGTCCGGCAGGGCGTGCAGGCCGATCCCTGCGACCTGCGCGCCTTGCCGGACTGTGGCGAGGCCGCGTTGGGGGGCGCGAGTGGAGGCGGTCAGAGCGCGCGGGGTGGCACCGGAGAAGGCTCGTACGTACCAGGGGCCGTGCTCGGCGGCGCTGGTCTCCGCCTCCTGCTCGGCGAAGTCGCGGTACTTCTCGCCCAGTTCGTTGATCTTTGTTCTTGCCCTCTGGTTGGCCCCCGACCCCGCTCTCCAGGACTTACGCTCATCGGCGTTGGCGGTCCTCTCGGCCGCCTCGGCCTGCCGCGCGGCCCACACGTCCTTGTCGGCGGCCTTGCCGTCCTGGTCGACGGCCCGATTCTCGGCCTCCCACTGCCTGTCGGTCATCATGGCCGGTCGGCCGGGCAGGCTCACCAGCTCGTCGACTCGCGCCGCGGCCCAGCCCCCGCCCGGGCGTGCGGCGGCCTCGGGCCGCGACGCCGGCTCGCGCGGGGCCGTGACGACCCACTCCATGCGCAGCTCGGACGCGACCGCCACCGACTCCTTGAGCGCCTCCGCGTCCTCCGACGCGAGGTTCCGGAATCCGCGCCCCGTGTACCGGTGGACGGCGACCCGGTACGCGGCGGCGTCACCCACCGCGTGCCACTCCCGCGCAAGGTCGTCGCGGTGCTCGCCCATGAGTTCGGACGCGTCGGCACCGGGAGGCAGAGTGCCGCGCAAGGTGTCCGGCAGCCCGTGCTCGCGCAGGTGGTCTTCGAGGACAGTGGCGACGGCCAGCCGTTCGCCCAGCAGACGTGGATCCGGCGAGTTCTCGGGTGCCAGTTCCAGGGGGAAGCGCCCCAGCACCCACGATGTCGTGGTGCGTTGGAACCGGGTGTTGCTCGACAACCGCGGTTCGGTGGCTGTGTCGCTCCCGCGCGTGCTCAAGGTGCCGCTCCATTTCCAGGCGCTGGTCAGGGGAGATTATTCTCTGACATTGGTGACGCACCGCCTCCGGACATGGTTCTTCCTCAGCCGAGTCGCGCGGGACCGTGAATCCCCTCGCGGGCACCGGTGCCCGGGGTGCCGGGGTACGGGGTACGGGGTCGAGTAGGAACGGAGCAGAGACTGCAGTTGGTGTCACATGACTTGACGCTTGCTGCGGCGGGGGAAGTTGTCGATCGTCACGCCCTGTTCAACGACGCCCGCGCAGGCCACCGGCCCGGCCATCCCAGTGTTGAGGCGCGCCGCAATGATCGGCCAGAGCCGTACCACCGCCGGTCGTGTCAACTCATGTGACACCAAACTGCAGTCTCTGGTGAGGTGCTCAGTCGAGGCCGGCTCGCAGGGCCGTCGCCGACCCGATGCGAAGAGCCGTCCGCGTTCTTGCGTTCGGACGGGAACAACGGGGCACCCGACCGGGTGTGGTCGTCGCCGAACCGGCTTCGATCACGGCGTTCATCGGGAGATTTACGGCTATGACCTTTCAGGGGGCCGGGGTGGGGTCGGCCGGCGGTGATTCGGCGGCGCCGTTCGTCGCGTCGGGTGTGTCGGCGGGGGATGACGTGGTGACGAAGCGGGTCGCAGTGACCTGGCCGCGAGTCGAGATGCCCCCGGAGACCGACTGGTCGATGGAACTGATCACGTCGATCACGCCACCGTCGCCGTGGCCGAGCCGCTTCGTGAGCAGGAGTCCCGTACCAGAGACCTTGACGATTCCTTGCGTCGTGACCTCGCCGTCGACGCCGAGAGTGCCACGGAGTGTGGTGTTCCTGCCGACGGTCGCGCTTCCGGTGACAGCGAGGTCCCTCTTGGCCGTGACCTGCCCGTTCGCGACGAGCTCGCCGTTGGCGGTGGTGATGCCGTTGATCGTGAGGTTGTTGACGACCAGGTCGGGCTCGTTGACCACGAGCGTGGTGCTGATCGTGCGTTCGACGGTGTTGTTGCCGGATTGGGCGATGCCTCGGACGTAGAACACCGTCGTATGACGGACGTTGGTGACCGGGTATGTGCGGCGACTGGTCACGTCGACCTCGGCGAGGTCGTAGAGGAGTTTGTAGGTGGCGCCTTCGGACGCCTCCCAGGTCAGCGTCGCCGATCCGCCGTTGTCGACGATCAGCGGCCGGACGATGAGGTTCCGCAGGTAGAAGCCGGCCGGGAACTTGCCGATCCCGAGCGTCGTCGTGTCCGTCCGCCACGCCGACGTGCCGACCGCGCGGTACTCCAATTCGATCGGGATCGGCACACTCCCGACCTGCCGGTTGACCCGGATGCCGCCGAGCTGGATGGTGACGCCCGCACCCGCCTCGATCCGGGTCGCGTCGGATGGCGGGGCGAACACGATCCGCTGGTTGGTCGGGTCGCTTGTCGGGGTCCAGCCGGGCAGGCTGATCTGTGCGGCGATCCCGGTGAGGTCCAGGGCGAGTTCGGCCGACGCGGTGCCGGTGGGGATGTACACGGTGAGCTTGCGGGCCTCGATCGCCGTGCCGGCCTGGCGGGAGCCGACGATGACGAGGTCGGCGAGTTCCACCGTGCCGGTCGCGGGGGAGACTCGGATCGGGTCGGGGTCGGTGGTGAGTTCGTACGACAGGACCGTGCCCTCGGCGAGGGCGTCGGGGTCGTCCGAGGTCGGGGCGATGGTGTGGGCGACGAGGCTCATGGTGGGTGTCCCATCTCTGCGATCGCGGCGTAGGGATGCCGAGCCCGGCCCTGCCGCGACGACCGACGGAGGTCGTGCGGAGGGCCGGGACGGTGCGGAAGCCTGTGGGATCAGTCCGTAGGCGTTTCGGACGGTGCGTCGGGGGATGCAGAAGGCTCGTCGGGGGTTGGTGCGTCCGCCGCGGTCGGCCTCACCGGGGTGTTCGGTCCCAGGGCCACCCATTGGAAGTTCGGGACGAGGCCTCCGGCGGGGGTGTCGTAGTAGTAGTCGCATCTGGCCCCTTTGGGCGCCGGCAGGATCGCCGAATTGCCCATGACGCCCATTCCCGTGCCGGGGTTGCTGGTCGCGGTCGCGTGGTAGTTCACGTCGCCCACTACCACTTGGAGACCGGCCTTGGTTTCCTTTCCGTCAGAACGGGTGGTGTTCGCGATCAGGAAGCCCGCAGTGGGGGCGATGAACCAGCGTCCCCACATGGATTCGGGTGGAGTCGGCAGGGTCTGCGGGTTCATGGCGAGGTTCGCGGTGCCCTGAACGGTCAGATTGCGGACGACCAGGTCGGGTTCGTTGACCGTGACGGTGGTGCTGAGGGTGCGTTCGACGGTGTCGTTGCCGGATTGGGCGATGGCGCGCAGGTAGAACACCGTGGTGTGCGCGACGTTGGTGACGTCGTATTCGCGCCGGTTCGTGACGTCGATCTCGGCCCTGTCGTACAGGAGCTTGTACGTGGCGCCGGTGGACGCCTCCCAGGTGAGGGTGGCCGTTCCGCCGTTCTCGATCACGAGCGGCTTGGCGATCAGGTTGCGCAGGAAGAAGCCGGCGGGGAACTTGCCGACGCCGAGTGTGGTCCTGTCGGTCTTCCAGGCCGAGGTGCCGGCCTCCCGGTATTCGAGTTCGATGACGACGGGGGCGCTGCCCACCACCCGATTGATCCGGATGCCGTCGAGTTGGATCGTGACCCCCTGTCCGGCGCCGATCGTCGCCACCCCCGACGGTGGGGCGAACACGATGCGCTGGTTGGTGGGGTCACTGGCCGGGGTCCAGCCGGGAAGGCTCGTCTGCGCCGTGATTCCGGTGAGATCCAGGGCCAGTTCGGCCGATGCGTTGCCCGTGGGGATGTACACGGTGAGCTTGCGCGCGTCGATCCCCGACCCAAGGTGTCGGCTGCCCACGATGACCAGGTCGGCGCGTTCGACGGTGCCCGTGGCGGGCGACACCCGAACCGGATCCGGGCTGGTGCTCAGCTCGTACACCAAGACCGTCCCGACGCCGGCCGCGTCCGGGTCGTCCGAGGGCCCGGCCACGGACTGGATGATCAGGCTCATGCGCCATCCCCATTTGCTCGCGTCGCCTCGACGGCGTCGTCCAACACCCAGAAACCCGACCGGAGTTCCGCCTTTCCCACCGGCATCCCCGTCGGGTCCGGCGCCGTGATCGGCAGCGACTGCCACTCGTCGCCCGCCGACTCCGCCCACGACCAAGAACCGATGGCGGTCGCCGGATGCGGCATGATCGCGGCCCCCTCGACGACCGATGCCAGCATCGGCCCGGCCCGGAAGCTCACCGCCATCCGCGCCAGCGCCTGCGCCGTGAACTGCTGTGGTACGTACAGCGATCCGACCGGCAGGATGTCGGTGACCGCGTGTACCGCCACCCGCGGATCCACCAGCAGCGTCGCGATCGCGCTGCTGTCCCCGCCGAACGCGAGCTTCAGCCGGTCGCCGGTGTCGACCCAGCGCAGATATCCATCCGACTCGCCCTCCGGCTCGACGACCGTCTCGAAGTGGTCGTAGTCGTCGTCGAGCACATAGCCGACCAGGCCGTCGTCGGTTTGCTTGGCCTCGCCCAGCCGGATCGTCCACTCGTATCCCGGCAGTTCCGGCGGCGTCGGCTCCTCGGCCAACACCTGCGACCAGCCGAGCGACGTGCGCGCCGCCCCGTACAACTCCAGGTCCAGCCGTGCCCGCACGAGCGCCAGCGGCCGGCCCAGCAGGAACCCGAGCCCCGGGTCCTCCGGTCCGTCCGGGTCGATCGCCGCCAACGCCTCGTCCAGCGTCGCCCGCACCGCGTCCAGCACGGCCGGGCCGCGCTGCCGAATCGCCGTCAGCAGGCGCGCGGTGTGCGGGGACACCACCGCCAGCTCCGCCAACGTCGTGACCGTGGACCCGGGCAGCGCGGCCCAGTGCACGATCGGCCCCTCCGGCGACATCACCGTCCGCAGCTCGCCCAGCGCGTCGCCCGCCGGGTCGAAGCACACCAGCGAACGGTCCAGCCGGTTGTGCAGCAGCCACGCGCACACCGGGTTCGCTCCCGGCGTCGCCTCGACTTCCTCGTCGCGTGCGGCGTCGAGGAAGTCGAAGCGCAGGCGGGCCGGTTGCAGCAGTCGCGGGCCCAACTCGACGAAGCGCGCCTCGGCCAGCTCCTCGATCGGGTGGTCGGGGACCATCGTGACCGGGAGCACCGGCTCGAAGTGCAGCGGATCCGAGATCAGGTTCACCGCGCGCCCGAACCGGTCGACGACCGACAGGCCGGTGAACGCGAGCTGCCCGGCCCGCAGTTCGTGGAACCGCGAGTCCTCCGGCTCCTGCCACGGGAACAGCGGCGGCTTCCCCGGCACCGGCGGCAGGCCGGTGGCGTCGCCGACCAACTCGCCGAGGACCCCGTCCGGGGTCGGCGCGACGCTCGGGTCGCGCTGATTCAGCGCGGCGCCGAGGCCGTCGAGCCGCTGGGACAGGAAGTCCTCCGTCCGGGCCTGCTCGCGCAGGGATCGGATGATCTCCTCGGGCAGATCGCCTCGGTGCGCCGCGTACGACGCGAGCCGGCCCTCGGCCTCGTGGCCCGCCGTCGGCGCGAGCATCTGCCGGCCCTGGACGGTGATCGCCTCGGGGATCTCGGCGTCCTCTTCGCGCTTCCAGCGGTAGCGCGTGCCGTCGAAGTGCCATCGCTCGGTGTCGCCCTGCCGATACGCCAGCGGCGTGAACTCGGCCTCCCACAGCAGGAACAGCGGCAGCCACGGCTGCTCCCACAGTCCCGTCCCGTACTCCGGCAGCGCACCGGTCACGGTGCCGATCGGGCCGGCACCGGCCGCCGCCCGAGCCCGCGCGAGCAGGAAGAACTCGGTCAGCAGCGCCGGGAACGGGAGCCCGGCCGGCAGCCCGGCCGTGTTCACCTGCGCCACGTCGGTGGTCACCGACGCCGAGTTGCTCGACCCGATCGCGCTGACCAGCCGGTCCGGGGTGCGGCACGGCAGCCGCGTACCGCGCGTGAGGGGCGCGTTGAGGTTGGCCCCCTGGAGCAGGACCACCGGGTCGGCGCTCTGCTGGTACGGGTCGACCGGGACCCGCGACAGCGTGCGGGAGCGGGCCATCCCATTCTCGGCCGCGTGCTCGGCGGCCCTGCGGGCCAGCTCCTCGGGCGTCGTTCCCCAGGGAATGTCGGCCCGCAAATCCCGGAGCTGGTCACTCAGTTCGCGCACCTTGCCGGCCGCGCCGGCGCTGTTCGCCGGGTCCAGCTCCGCCTCGATCGCCGCCGCGAACGCCGCCGGCTGCTTGGGTTCGAGCGACAACGCCCACAGGGCGTACAGCCGCTCCTGCGCGGCGGCCAACTCGCGCTCCGCCGCGTCGTGTTCGGCCTGGGCCTTGTTGAGGTCGGCCACCACGGCCTGTTCGGCGGCCCGCTGGTCGGCCGTCAACGCCACCCGGCTCGCGGGCTCGCCGTGCTCGACCACGCGCCAGGTGAACCCACCGCCGGCCGGGCCGAATCCGCCTTGGTGGGCCGCCTGGTCGGTCAGCTCCTCGCCGAGCCCGTCCGAGCGATCCAGCGCGTCGAGTGTGCCGAGCGCGAACGCCCGGAACATCAGGGCCTCGTCGGCGTCGAGCGCGCTCGCCCCCGCGTTCTGCTCCTGGAACCCGGACATCGCCTCGCTTGCGCTGTTGCCGATCGAGACCGCGACGTCGTCGGGGCCGGGGCACTTGGAGGGCGGTACGCCGCCGTCCGGCACCCAGTCGATGTGCAGCGCGCTGCCGGTGTAGATCGACCGGTCGATGGTGCCGGTCGCGGTGGGTGCCGACCATTCCAGCCGATCGAGCAGATCGGTGAGCGTTTCGCCGCCGGGGGCGAGGATGTCGGCAGTGGGGTCGGAATACCAGCCGATGACGTGGTAGCTCAGCCGGTCGGCGCCCTCGACGTCGTCGAGCGTGTCATGGATCGAGAACACGTTCTCGTTGTACGGCTGGAATGCCGAGAACGTGGGGATGCCGGGGCCGACCGCGGTCAGGAACGGGTCGCCGGGGTTGCTCGGTTCGCGCCATGGTTGCGCCGCCGTGAGGTCGTGTCGCAGCCCGATCAGGGTGGCCCGCAGCCGGCCGGCGTGCGGGTCGGCGAAGGACACCGTCCCCTCCACGGTGCCCTCGCCGTCCTCCGCCGTGCCCAGGTGGTCGCTCTGGACCACCCACGCGCGCACCTGTCGCCCGGTCGGCCGATAGCGGATCACCAGCCATCGGTTGGGCACGAACGGGAACCCGCCGACGCCGTCGGTCTCGTCGTGCGCGCCCCGGGCGAGCGCCTCGGGGAGTTGCCATTGCAGATAGACCCCGCGCTGCTCCACCTCGGGGTTGGGCCACAGTTCGGTGTCGAAGGGGGCGGGTTCGGGCGCCAGGTTCTCCTCTTCCAGCATCCGGAAGTTGGTCTGCCAGCGCTGGAAGACGTAGGTGCCGTCGGTGTCGCGCGTCTGGGTGTTCACGGCCAGCGCGGAGACTTCGACGGGCACCACGAGCGTGGTGATCGTGGACATGTGATGGGCTCCCGGGTGAGGTCAGGACCGGTCGAAGGTCTGCAACTGGGGCGCTTTGATCATCTGGAGCGCGAACTGCGCGGACGAGAGCGTCGCGCCGCCGAAGGTGGCGGAGAGCGCGGGCAGCAGTGGGTCGCCGGGACCGGTGAGGTTGATGACGTCGTGACCGCCGGGCCGCAGGAACCGCCCGAACCGGTCGTCGCCGGGGTTGCTCGGGAACTCGCCGTCGGGGTAGCCGATCTGTGTCCCGCTGATCTTGCGCCGCTCGATCGTGCCGTTGTCGCCGAACCCGAAGTGCAGGCCCTGCGGCGGCTCGGCGAGCGTGAACGCGGCCACCAGGCTTGGGTACAGGAACAGCTTGACCTCGGTCCCGTACACCGCCTCGCGTACCGGCGTGAGCACCGCGCCCGCGGCGTTGTAGGCGGTGATGATCGTCTTGGGCCAGTTGGGGATCAGCGCCGAGTGGATCAGTACGCCCGCCGTCGGCGGCGCCGCGACCTCGGCCGCCAGCGCGTTGAGGTCCGCGTCGAGCGTGTGTCCGACGCCGACGCTCAACGCGCCGTCGACGGCCGCGCGCACCCACCCCGCGTCGATGTGGAAGAACCGGATGCTCTCGACCGGCAACATCCCCGCGTGCGGCACCAGGTGCTCCATGGGAATCATGTCCAGCACCCGCAGCCGTTCCAACCACGCCGCGACCGGCTGGAGTTCGGTCGCGGTGGCGGTGCGCAGCAGGCCGCGCACCGATTCGCTCGCGAGCGTGGCGCGGATGTCGGCCGCGCGTGGGGCCGGCTGCCGGGCGGTGCGGGGCGCCGCCCGCCGCCGGCCGGCGGCGACCTCGCCGCCGGCCCGCCCCAGCGCGCGGGCGAATCGCGCGCCGCCCTCGTCGAGCAGCAACCGGTCGAACGCGTCGCGGGTGGGATTGCCGGTCAGTTCGGCCGCGGTGACGGCGCGGCCGACCAGTCGCGGATGGCTGAGCATGCGCCGCGCGGCGGACCGGGCGGCCTTGCGGAACGCGAGCAGCGAGGTGCGGAAGTCGGCGTCGGCCAGCGCGAGCGAGCGGCCCAGGGTGAAGGCCGCGGCGTAGCCGGCGTCGAAGACCCCGTGCCGCTCCAGGTAGATCAGCGCCTCGCCGGCGGACTCCAGCCGGGTCCTGGGCGCGGGCACGGCCGGCAGCCGCTGCGCCGGGGCGGCGATGAACGGCCCGCGATGGAAGGCAACCGTGCGCTCGCCGGTCTCCAGGCGCTGTGGCAGCGCGGTCGAGCCGGTCGCGAACCGGTCGATCACCTCGCGCTGCGCCGGCGTGGGCGAGCCCGGCGGGGTGCCCGTGGGCAGTCGCAACAGCAGGTCGGGCGGGCCCTGTGCGGGCGTTCGGCCCTCGGTCGCCAGGTGCTGGACCAGGTCGCCGAAGCCGACGCCCGAGTCGGGCTCGGTCTCGAAGGTCCAGGACCACAGCGACACCATGCGCGCGTCACCGGGGAAGCTGCGGTTGCCGCCGAGGTAGGCCTCGAACCCGTCCAGCGAGACCACATGCGCGACGTGCAGGCCGCCGTCCACGTCCGGGAAGCGGTTGCCGACCACGACCGCGTTCAGTTCTCCCTCGACCGGCTCCGGGTCACTGCCCGCGGCCCGGGTCGCGTCGGGAGGGCCGCCCTCGCGGACGTGCGCCAACAGGCCCAGTTCGTCGGGGCGTGGGACGAGCGCGGTGAACAGCGCGCCCGGCACCAGGATCGTGTTGCAGGACAGGTCCCACTCGTCGTCGAAGATCGCGCCGGCCGGGATCTCGGGTGCCCGCCCGCCGAGTTTGTCGTCCAGGAGGTCGCGCACGGTCGCCACCTTGACCTTGCCCAACGCCTGTGGGTCCTCGGGCAGTTCGTTCTCGCGGAAGACCATCACCGCCATCCACGGCACGCTCTTGTCGTGTCCGTGCAGCGGCCGGAACCACGGCACGGCCGGGGTGTCCATCGTGATGTGCGGCAGGATCTGGCTGTAGAGGCCGATCGATCCGGGTGCGGGGTAACAGGCGAGCACGTCGGTTGGCGCGATCGAGAAGCGCAACTCCCTGACGTCGAAGGGCTGTTGCCGTTTGGGCAGGCGGTCGGCGGTGTTGATGCCGGTGATCGTCTGGTCGATGGTGAGGTCGTACTTGCCCGCGTACAGGGACGGGATGCGGTGGTCGAACAGCCGCATGCGGTGTTGCGCGTTCGGCGCGGTCACGGGGATTCCTCTCAGCCGACCGGCACGAGCATGGGCTCGGCGGTGAAGGCGGTCGCGGCGGCGGCGGCGAACGCGGGCAGGTTGGTGTCGAGCGCGCCGAGGTCGTGGCCGATCCCGGTCAGCGCGGCGGCGAGTGCGGTCCGGGCGGTGCGCTGCGCGGACGCGTCGACGGTGTCGCGGATGCGGCCGATCACGCTCGTCGTCGGCCGGGTCGGGATCGGGCCGGTCGGTCCGGTGGCCGGGTCCAGCGGGACCGGCCCGTCGGGGTTGACGGGGTCGAACGCGATGGCCTTTTCGGAGATGTAGCCGGTGGAGACGCCGTACTCGGCGGGCGGCGACCCGAACTTGGCGCCGATGAGCTGATTGCCGATCAACTGCTGGCCGGGCAGCGGGAGATGGTTGGGCTTGCCCGCGCCCCACAGCGCCTGCGGCACGGCGGTGGTGATCCGGGTCCGTCCCCACGCGTGCAGGTCTGCGGGCCTGGTGTCGTAGGCGAGCGAGACCCGCTGGACGCTCGTGCGCCCGCTCTGGCCCATCGGGCGGATGTTCAGCGGGCTGCCGGTCTCGACCGCGGTGGTGCCGGTGCCCAGGTACAGCGCGGTGACCGGGACCGCCGAGTCCGTCGAGAACTCGAACCCGGCCGTCGAGGTCTGCCACGCGTCCACGCGGCGCGCGCCGCGGGTCGCGACCACGCGGTCGCTGATCAGCCCGGCGCCGGGAATCGCGCGGACCGTGTTGTCCGCCGGCGGCAGCATGTCCTTGAAACGGTCCCAGTCCAACTCGTTGCCGGTGCCCTGGCGGTCGGCGCCGAAGCCGATCGTGAACGAGATGAACCACAGGTGGATGGTCGCCTCGCCGCCGGTCGGCGGGCCCCAGACACGCAGGCTCACCCCGACCTCGATGGTGATGGTGATCTTGATGAACCAGATCTTGATCCGGGCCTGCACCCCGACCCGGACGCTGATCCCGATGTCGAAGTAGAACGGCTTCCACTGCACGAGCGCGTCGACCTTGGCGGTCAGCCACGCGCGTAGCGCGCCGGACTGGAAGCGCACGTCCAGGCCGCCGCCGGCCATCACGGCGGCCGGGGTGATCGCGAAGTAGGCGCTGCCGGAGATCGTGACGTTGCCGGACAGGTCCCAGTCGAAGCCGAGCCGTGCGGGCGCGTTGTAGTGCGTGGGCCGCTGGTAGCTCGGGTGGTAGCCGCCCATCGAGAACACGAAGTCGCCGGCATTGGGGCTGTTGCCGTACCAGATGGTGAGCGAGACCGCGCCGCGCAGCCGGCAGTTCGGGTCCAGGACGTACGAGCTCGGGGCGATCGCGGCGCCCAGGCTCAGTTCGCCCTTGTTCGGCTTGATCACGGCCTGGATCGCGAGCTCGGCCTTGGCGTACTTGAAGTCGGCGTCCCGGGGGAAGGAGGTCCCGCCGATCCCCAGGAGCGCGACCGTGAAGTCGGCGCCGGTCTGCACGATCACCATCGCGTTGCCCTGGATCAGCTCGAACGCGCTGAACGCGAGGCCGGCGGCGACCCAGACCTCGCCCTGGGCCGGGCGTACCCACGGATTGCCGCCACCGACGAGGTTGCCGAGGATCGCTACCGGGTCCTCGCTCTCGGCGCCGATCGCGCCCGGGTTGCTCAGCGCCAGCACGAACGGGAACGAGTCGACGTCCTCCACGCGCGGGATCCGGATCCGACTGTTCCAACCGATGCCGAGCGCGATCCCGCGGATCTGGAACGGCGGCGGGCCGATGCCCTTCTCGCTGCCGAGCGAGCCGAACCCGAAGAATGACGGGTCCACGGAGGAGTTCGCGGGGAAGACGTAGGCGCCCATCGCGGTGCCGTACAGGCCGCCGGTGTCGACGAGCAGGACTCCGCCGAGGATGGCCTTGTACGGGTCCACCGCCTTGATCGCGGTCAGCGCGCCGGCGATACGCAGCGGTGAGTTCTCGTAATCGATCGAGACCGCCTGATCGCCGGTCGGCATGCCGATGTCCGACCAGCCGCGCGTGTTGCGAGTTGCGCCGGGCGCGAGCACGGTGAAGCCGTCGGGGCCGGCGATCGCCTTCGGCGGCGGGCGCAAGCTCGAACGGGCTCGCGTGGTGCCGGATTTGGCGGTACGCACCGGCAGGGCGCGGCCGAGGCCGTCGCGGCGGTCCGGGTCGCGCGGGGCCGATGCCCGGTCCGGGCGGATCGGGACCAGGCGCGGGCCGGGGAGAACGAGCCAGGCGCCGGCGGGCAGGTCGGTGGCGACGGCGGGGGTGGGGGAGTGCGCGGCGGCAGTCAGCAGGCCGGCCGCCTGGGCGAGTTGATCGGCCGTCAGGTCCCGTGCGGTGCTCAGCACTTGCCAGCCCTGGGCCTCGACGATCAGGAGCGGCAGAGCGCCGCCGAGGACGGCGAGCCGGTTGCCGGGGCCGTGCGCGGACAGGATCGGGCCGGCCCCGTTGTGGATCGTGGTCACGGAGGTCGCGGCGGCGGCGTCGGGCAGCGTGGGGCAGGTGCCGCCAAGGCGCTCGGCGAGGACGTGCGCGGGGACGCCGGGCGCGGGGTACTCGGCGGTGATGGCGACACCGGTCAGCAGGTCGGCGTCGAGCGTGAAGTCCACGCGCACGGAGACCGGTTCCTCGCCCAGGACGGTTGCCGCCCGGCCGGTACACCACAGCTCGGCGGCGCCGTCGTCGCTGCCGTCCGTGCGATCGAGGCGGAGCACCCCGTCGGGGAACCAGACCCCGAACGGGTCGGGGGACAACCCCAGCGTCTTCCCCGCCACCTCGATGCGCCGGGCGCTGTCACCGTCTCCGGTGAGCAACGCCCGCAACTCTTCCACCTGAATCGCCACGTGGGGCCCCTTCTGTGTGCGTCGGGATTCTGCGTGCGTCGGGCGGTGTGTTCGCTCGTCCTCGGGACGTGCGGAGACACCGGGACGGGTCGGACTCGCCCCGGCCGAGAGTGCGTTCGGATGCGGCACACCGGAAAAGTGCTGTGACCGGAAGATCACGTTGCGTAGCTCGACCGTAGGGCCGGAATTCTCGATTCAGTAGGGGTTGATCAAGCCAAAGCGGGGGATCCGGGCAGAATTGCGTGAAACGGGCATACGTGTGGGTTGCACTGGGCCCCCGACCAGGGAATCCTTGTCGATGATCGCTCAATGTAGCGGAGTCATTACCTGGTGTATTCGATGTCCGGAAAGCGTGCCTGGCGCGGCGCCACGGGTGGCGACCGGGGGTGGCGGGCGGCGGTGGTGTGGATCCACTGCGAGGATCCGCGCGGAATGTGCGATTCCCGGCACTCGCCGGCGGGTGCGCGGCGCGGCAGGCTGCTCTCATGATCAACAACGGCCACGAGCCGATCGACCTGCGGGCGGCCCTGGACAGCTTCGACGCGCTGTGGAGTCCGCGGATCGCGGCGCGCGTGAACGACTACGACGTACGGGTGGCCAAGGTCGCCGGCGAGCACATCTGGCACGCGCACGACGACACGGACGAGTTCTTCCTGGTCCTGGACGGGGAGTTGGCGATCGCCCTGCGCGACGGCGAGCCGGCTGCGGCCGGTGGCCCCGGCGCCGAGCGGGTCGTGACGCTGCCCAAGGGCTCCGTGTTCGTCGTGCCGCGCGGCGTCGAGCACAAGCCGTCGTCGTCGGCGGGCGCCTCGATCCTGATGTTCGAACCCGCAGGCACCCTGACCGTGGGCGACCGCCACGACCCGATCCCGGCCCACGTGGACGCCACCACGGGGCACGGGCTGGGCTGAGCGGCGACGGGCGGCCGGCGATCGGGCCGCGAGGTCGCGAGGTCGCGAGGCGGAAAGTGTCACGTTCGGCGTTGCCCACTTGTCCCATGCCCGACAGCGCTTCCGCACCGGAACAGGACGACCCCCGTGAACATCGCCTTATGGACCGCCGCGCAGATCGTCGTGGCCGTGCTCGTCCTCGACTCGGACCCGGTGAAAGGCATGTGGTCACGGGCGGACCGTTCGGCATCGGACCCCACCTCCGCCCCCGGCCCGTCGTCCGAACCGTCACCGCCGCCACGCCTGCTCGCGCCACGGCCGCGGGACTCCGCGCCGTCATCGGCCCGGCCCGAGGCCCGATCGATGCCTGACGAAGACCCGAGGCGGGGCGTTAGGCTCTCGGGTTCACGAGTGTGAGTGGCCGAGGGGGCGAGCGATGAGTTCGGACGACCGCATCGAGCGAGCCGATCTGACCTACCAGCGCAGTGTGTTCACCGGAGACGTCGACGAACTGGAGGCCGCGGAGCGCGGGTTGGACGGGGTCGACGCGGACTCGGCGTTGGCGCGCGGCCGACTCCTGCACGCGCGATTCCTGGCCCGACGCGACCGGGACGCGACCGAGGATCCGCGTGAACTTCCCTTGTTCCAACGTGCGTTGGAGCTGTACCGGACACTCGGCGACCGTCGCGGGGAGGGCGAGTCGCTGTTCTGGGTGGGCATCGTCCATCAGGTCGTGCGAGGCGATCACGACCTGGCCGTGCCGATCTACGAGCAGTCCCGCGACCTGGCGACGAAGGCCGGCGACAAGTGGACCCTGTCCGAGGTGCTTCGCCACCTGGGCATCGCGGCCCATGCCGCCGGCCGGCTGCGGGAGGCGCGCGAACACCTGACGGAGTCGTCGCGGCTCCGCCGGGAGATCGGTCACCTGCCCGGGGTCGCCTCGAACATGATCGGACTGGCCTACATCACCTCCGCCGAGGGCCGCCGGGCCGAGGCCATGGCGGTCCTGGCGGAGGCCCACGTACTCGCCGAGGCCCACGGCGCCCGCAACATCGCACGCCAGGTCGAGGAGGCCCGCGGGCGGATATGAGGCGGGGGCGCGTGGGCGGGGCCACGCGGTGTGGGAGCCGGGCCGCCCGTGTCCGCTGTCGGGGATGACCACGTCGTAGCCGGGTCGTGCCGGGCTTGATCGGCGTCCGGGAACGCCGGCAACCCGGCCGACGGCGGGCGTTCGTCCGGCCGACGTCAGGAGCTCGTGAGGATGACGAGTTGCTGGGTCGCTCGGGTCATCGCGACGTAGCGGTCGACCGCTCCTTCGACGCCCTTGCCGAACGTCTCCGGGTCGATGAGGACGACCAGGTCGAACTCGAGCCCCTTCGACAGCTCCGGGGTCAGCGACCGGACGCGGGACGTCGTCCGGAACGTGGGATCGCCGATGACGCAGGCGATCCCGTCGGCGTGTGCGGCGAGCCAGGTGTCGAGGATCGAGCTCAGATCCGAAGTGGATCCGTGTACGACGGGGACGCCGCCGCTGCGGATGGAGGTCGGCACGTTGGCGTCCGGGAGCACGGCCCGGATGACCGGCTCGGCTTCCGCCATGATTTCTTCCGGCGTCCGATAGTTGATGCTCAGGGAGGCCAGGTTGATCCGGTCGAGCCCGACCCGCTCGAGCCGTTCCTGCCACGACTCCGTGAACCCGTGCCTGGCCTGGGCACGATCCCCGACGATGGTGAAGCTCCGGGACGGGCAGCGGAGCAGCAGCATCTGCCATTCCGCGTCGGTCAGTTCCTGAGCCTCGTCCACGACGATGTGCGCGAACGGGCCGGCGAGCAGGTCCGGTTCGATGCCGGGCGACGCGCTCTCGTCGACCAGGGTGTCCCGGATGTCCTGTCCGCGCAGCATCGTCACCACACCTTCACCGTCGTCGTCGGCCTCGAGCAGGGCGTCGACGACGTTGGTCATGTGCTCGCGTTCGGCGGCGACAGCGGCCTTGTGCCGACGCTTGCGTCGCGACGCCTCCGGGTCGCCGAGTCGCTGCTGTGCCGCGTCCAGGAGCGGCAGGTCGGACACCGTCCAGGCCTGGGCGTTCTCGCGCCGCAGCTTCCGAACGTCATCGGGGCCGAGCCAGGGAGCGCACATCCGCAGGTAGGCGGGTACCGACCACAGGTCTCCGACGATGTCGGCCGCTTCGAGCAGCGGCCAGGCGCGGTT
This sequence comes from Embleya sp. NBC_00896, assembly GCF_045207785.1. NCBI lineage: Bacteria > Bacillati > Actinomycetota > Actinomycetes > Kitasatosporales > Streptomycetaceae > Embleya > Embleya sp. NBC_00896. Next base: position 1,198,300 of record NZ_CP108777.1, on the reverse strand, counting down.
GAAGGCCGTGAGCAGTTCCTCGTTCCGCTGGAGCGACCTGCGGAGCAGGTCGGCGGAGGCGTCGTCGTCGTGCTTGTCCACCAGGATCGTGAGCAGTTCCTCCCAGATCCGGTCGCGCGCGTCGTTGTGCGGGGTACCGGGTTCCGCCGCTTCGAACGCCTCGGCCCAGTCGGCGGCGGTCAGCCGGATGTCGGACCAGTGGGTCGTGATCGTCATCCCCTTGGTGGGCGGCTCCTCGTAGAACCTGACGGCCGTCTCGATCGCCTTCACCAGGTTCGCGGACGACTTCAGGAGGGCCACGTTCGGGTCGGCCTCGATCGTTGCCGCGGCTCCCTCGGCGACGAGGTCTCGCAGGGTGCAGGTCTGCACGCCCTCCTCTCCGAGGCTGGGGAGGACGTCGGCGACGTAGCCCAGGTAGGGCTGGTGCGGACCGACGAACAGCACGCCGCCCCGGCGGTGACCGAGGCGAGGGTCGGAGTAGAGGAGGTAGGCGGAGCGGTGCAGAGCGACGACGGTCTTCCCCGTACCCGGACCGCCGTCGACGACGAGAGCGCCGTGGGATCCCGCGCGGATGATGGCGTCCTGGTCGGCCTGGATGGTGCCGAGCACGTCGCGCATCCGGGTCGACCGGTTGCTGCCCAGGGTGGCGATGAAGGCGGACTGGTCGTCGAGCGCGGCGTGCCCGACAAATCCGTCCGAGGTGAACACCTCGTCCCAGTAGTCGCTGATCCGGCCGCGGGTCCAGCGGTACCTGCGGCGGCTTGCCAGACCCATCGGGTTGGCGTGGGTGGCTCCGAAGAATGGCTCGGCCGCGGGGGTGCGCCAGTCGATCAGCAGCCGACGACCCGCGCTGTCCGTAAGGCCGAGTCGTCCGACGTACACGGGCTCGGGGCTGTCCGCACCGACCATGTGTCCCAGGCACAGGTCCAAACCGAAGCGACGCAGCGCGCGCAGGCGAGTGGTCAGCCGGTGGATCTCGATGTCCCGGTCCATCGCCTGCCGGCCTTTGCCGCCGGGCGCCCTGCGCTCGGCGTCGAGACGCTCGGACAGGTCGGCGATCGACTCCTCGAGGCACTCCGCGATGGCCGCGAAGTGCTGCTCGTCGCCGGCGATCAGCGTCGGGTCGGCCTTGGGGGAGAGGTGGTCGGGAAGGTCGAACGCGCTGGTGGTGGTCAGGGGGTTCACGGCATGAGCTCCGATCTGGGTCGCTTGCGACCATTGCGCGCAGCAGGGGATTGGGACCGGCGGGACGAACCCGGTGGCCGGGACGGGCAAGGCTCCGCCCGACGTGGACCCGGGGGCCGTTGTCGGTTCAGGCCGCCCGGGTCTGCGGGTTCTCGTGTTCCGGGTCCCGGCTCGACGAGTCCGCGTGGCTCACGCGGACACTGCCGGCCTTTCTCGGCTGACGGCGTCGAGCAGCAGTTTCGCGGCCACCGTCGCCCCGTCGGTGCGGAACGTGTCGGCCGCGGCCCTCGCTCGTGCGTGGGTCTCGGGGGTCAGGGCCGTCTTGAGCGCGGCCGACAGGGACTCGACGGTCGGAGTCGGACCGTCGTGTGCCGCGCCGATGCCCAGGTCGGCCACCCGGCCCGCGAAATATGGCTGGTCCGCCCCCTGGGGCACGACCACCTGGGGCGCGCCGGCTCGGGCGGCCGTCGTCGTGGTACCCGCGCTGCCGTGGTGCACGGCGGCGGCCACCCGGCGGAACAGTGCCTGATGGTTGACCTCGCCGACGACGAAGCAGTCGTCCCGGTCGTCGATCGGGGCCAGGTCGGCCCAGCCGCGGGAGATGACCACGCGGCAGCCCTGCGCGCGGATCGCCTCGATGGTCACCCGGGCGACGTCCTTCGGATCGCGCATGGGCGTGCTGCCGAAGCCCACGTACACCGGTGGTGTGCCGGCGTCCAGGAACGCCGCCAACTCGGCGGGGAGCGGGCGTTCGTCCGGCAGGACCCACGCGCCGGTCTGCACCACGTCGAGGTCCGTCGGCTGCCACGGGGCCAGGATCGGGTCCGCGGCCAGCCACGGGTGGCCGGTGAAGGCGTAGTCGCGGACGTTGTCCACCGGCGGCAGGCCGATCGCCGCCCGGTGGGTGTTGAGTTCCTCGCCGAACATCTCGTTCGCGATCCGGGCGTCCAGGTCCCACAGCGCCCGGTTGTCGGTCACGTCCGATGGCAACGGCCGGCCCCGCCGCGCGGGCGGTCGGCGGTACGGCGACGGCAGGCTGACCGGCTGGTGGCTCACGTGCACGTAGCGGATGCCCAGTTTCTCGGCCACCGACCGCGCGCCGGCCGTGGCCGGCAACGGGCCGGTCGCCACCAGCACGTCACATCCCTCGGCCGCCGCGGCGACCGTGTCGAACTGCGCGGCCATCAACTCGGCCGCACGCTGCGGCAGGCCCACCGCCGACCCCGGCGTGACCGAGGTGACCAGCGGGTGCACCGGCCGGCCGGTGGGGACCAGCGGCATACCGACCTCGGCCAGCCGCTTCGCGAACTCCTCGTCCGGCGGCGCGCACACCCGCGCCTCCGCGCCGAGTTCCCGCAACCGCACCGCGAGTCCCGCCATCGGTTCGACGCTCCCGCGCGACCCGTACGTCGACAACAACACACGCACTTCGTGGCTCTCCTATTTCCGCAGATTCCGGCCCGGATTCCGGCTCAGGTCGACGATTCTGCGGCACGACGGGGGCCTTGCCGCAAGGCCCCCAGTGCGCTATAAGTTGTACATGGCGAGGAGCGGATGTTCCTCGCCTTTGTCGTCCCCGTGGGCGGACGACCTCCTCGCGAAGCGGCGCCGCGCCGCGTACGGCCGTACCGTCGCGCCGCGTACGGCACAGCTTCGCCCAGGAGGACAAGGCGCAGCCCGGCGGGAGGGCGGCGTCGTGCACGGCCCCGTTGTCTGGCCGTCGCCATTGACGTGCGACCGCGACCGCGCCACGCCCGCACCGGGGTTCGCGTCGCGTGCCGACTCGGTTACGCCGGGGATCGGGTCGACGTCGGCGATTCGTCGTCGAGATCGAGGATCCGGTCGGCCACGGCGCGGGCCAGGGCCTCGTGGTGCGTGGTCAACAGGATCGCCGCGCCGCGTCGCTTGTGCGCGACGAGCCGCTCGATCAGTTCCTTGCGGGCCCGCGCGTCCAACCGCCGCTCGGGCTCGTCGAGCACCAACAGGGCGTGCGGGCGCACGAACGCGGCGGCCAGGAGCATCGCCTGCACCTGACCCGCGGACACCAGGTCGGGGAACGCGTCCGCGCGGTCGGTGAGCCGATGCTCGGCCAGGACGTCGTCCACGGCCTCGTCGGCATCCGCCCCGAGACCGTGCGCGACGGCGGCGAGCAGCACGTGTTCACGGACCGTCAGGTCCGGGTCGTACGCGCCCGCGTCCATCACCGTGGCGATCCGCGCCCGGGTGGCCAAGTCAGCCGCGTCCACCGGCGCGCCCTGGAACCACACGGCACCCGACGTGGGCTGCTCGCGCCCGACGGCCAACCGCAGCAGCGTCGACTTGCCACTCCCGTTGTCGCCCGTCACCGCGACACATCGCCCGGCCGCCACGGACACGCTGACCGAGTCCAACACGGGCCGGTCGCCGTAGTGCCGACCGACCCCCTCCATGCGCAGCAGTGCGGGGAGCACACCGCTTCCTTCCATCGTCTTCCCTGCCTGACCTGTCCTGGTGGTGCGGCTCTTCGAGCGGGACGCCTACCAGCCGACGCGGAAGGTCTGTCCCGTCTGGGCGCCCTCGACGGAGCGGCGGTAGGCCATGGCGGCGGCCGCGGCGTCGGCCGGGGGGAAACCCGGGAAGAACGTGTCGTAGGCCGCGAGGGACTCGGTGAGCATGGTCGGGCTGATCGAGTTGATCCGCTGCCCGCGCGGGAGTTCGACCGAGACGCCGCGCACGAACGCGTCCACGCCGCCGTTGGCCATCGAGGCCATCGAGCCGGTCGGGATGCCCTCGCTCGAGAGGATGCCGCTGATCAGCGTGAAGGAGCCCCGGTCCGCGACGAAGTCGACGCCGCGCCGGACGAGTTCGACCTGGCCGACGAGCTTGTCCAGGGCCGCGCCCTTGACGTCGTCGTACGCGAGGTCCCCGATCGCCTTGAACGGCACGCCGCCGGCCGCGCAGGCCACCGCGTCCACCCGGCCGACCTGCTCGTACATCGCCGCGATCGACGCCGGGTCGGTGATGTCCACCACGAGGTCGGTCTTCCCACTGCGCGAGGCGGTGACCACGTCGTGCCGCGTCGACAGCAGCGCGTTGACCGCCGCCCCCAGCGTGCCGGTGGCGCCGACCAAGAGGACCTTCACAACAACCTCCGTCGAATGACCGATTCAGTTCCTGATCCTTACGCGTCCGCGCGGGATGAGCAAGCATTCGGACGGCCCACTCCATGCCATGCGGGCTTGTGGGAAATGCGGAGGGTATTGGATGCGCCACCTCGCGCCACCCTCGGGCGCATTGACGGTGGGCGGGGCGGCTCACTTGAATCGGAGCATCGACCCGGGCGTTACACGAGGCGCCTCGGCGCCGTTCGTCTCGCTTGTCATCGGAAGAGGCCGTCCATGCCCGAGTCCCAACAGAACGTCGTCGTCGAGTCGATCAATGGGCTGCACACACGGCCGCTGTCCATGGTCGTGAAGGAGGCCAAGGGCTACGGCTCCGACATCACGTTCACCGTCGACGGTCGGACCGCGGACGCGAAGAGCCTGCTCAAGCTTCAGACACTGGGGCTGACGCTGGGCAAGGAGATCGTGATCGACGCCCGAGGCGAGGACTCCGCCACGGCCGTCCAAGCCCTCGTGTCCTTGATTCGGAGCATCAAGGAGTAGCGACCACCGCGCTCGATCGCGGCCCGGCCCCGCCCTGGCCTCCCTGCCGGCCGTCTGATCATGCGTCGAGTCGAGCAGGACGAGCGTCGACCGGCTGTGGCGGAGGTCACAACTTCGGCAACAGTCACGTCACGGACCGCGTGAGCGTTGCCGGGCGCGGTACTGGCTAGGCGGCCCGGCCGGCCGCGGCGACGAACATCGGGATGGCGACGAACGACCGGTCCTCGGCGGCTCGTTCACGCTGATCGGTGGTCCAGCGGTGGGCCTCGGCGGCCGTGACGGCTCCGGTGGAACGGGCCGCCTCGGCGAGGTCGAGCAGCATGGGGAGCGGGGATCCGTCGACGAGTACCCAGGTGTGGACCTCCACCCGGACATCGTCGAAGCCCGTGGACCGGAGCAGCGCGTGGTAGCGGCGGGCCGCGTGGGGGGACGTGACGAGATCCGCCCGGGCGTGCACCATCCGGCGGGTGAGGGCCGGGTCGTCGGCGTCGATGACGAGGGTGTCCCAGTCCTGACCGGCCAACACGATTCGCCCGCCCGGTGCGAGGATTCGCCGCGCTTCGACCAACGCCGCTTCCGGATGGGCCAGTTCGTGGAAGACCTTGTCCGCCCGATACCCGGCACACGACCCGTCGGCGAAAGGCAGCGCGAAGGCGTCGCCGCGCCGGAACGCCGCGCCGGGGTGCCGATGGCGAGCCAGAGCCAGCGCGTTCTCGTCCGGGTCCACGCCCACCGCGCGCCGACCGCGGGCCGTGAGTTCGGCGACCGCGCGACCGGCACCGCAGCCGACGTCCAGAATCGGCCCGGGGGCGCCGGACGAGAGCAAATCGTAGGTGCGCAGGCGGAGTCGGACGGCGTCCGGCATCGCGTCCACGGCGTCGAGGCGGGCAATGAGGGATGCGCTCACGCGATCACTTGTCATGGGCTCCACCGTGCGGCTTGATGTCGACATGAAGTCAACCCGCGACCGCGCCCACGACATCGAGCCCGATGCCGGTGCCACCCCCGCTCCGACCCGCGCCATCGGCGACATGGCCGCCCGCTTCGGACTGGCCACGCACGTGCTCCGGCACTGGGAACACGTGGGCCTGCTGCGCCCGCACCGCGACGCCGCCGGCCGCCGCCGCTACGGGGACGCGGACGCGATCCGGATCGCGGTGATCCTGCGCGCCAAGGAAGCCGGCCTCGCCCTCGAAGACATCGGCGCCATGTTCACCACCGCCGACCCGCACCTCCGCCGCGAGGCACTCCACCGGCAACGCGCGGCCCTCGAAACCCGCATCGCCCAGGCCCGAGCCTCCCTGGCCATGGTCGAATGCGCGCTCGCCTGCACCCACGACGACCTGGCCGACTGCCCCACCTTCCGCGGCGAACTCACCGGCATGGGCGCTCGCGAGAACACGAGCGCGACCACTACCCGATAGGCCCGCCCTCGCTCGGGGACCGATCCCGCGTTCTAGCCCTCGTCGCCCTGATTGTCGGCCCATACGTAGCTCGCCGGCAGCAGTTCGCCGATGGCCACGGTGCGCAGCCGGCCGCCGTCGCTCACGATCACTTTGACCTTCGGGTAGTAGTCGAGCAGCACCTGGCGACAGCGCCCGCACGGGGAAACCACGCCGCGGCCCCGGTCGCCGACCGCGACGATGGTGTCCAGGGCGGACGTGCCCTGCGCGGCGGCCGTGCCGATCACGACCAGTTCGGCACACGGGCCGCCGGTGAAGTGGTAGACGTTCACGGCGGTGAAGATCAGGCCGTCCCGAGTGCGCGCCGCCGCGGCCATGGTGTGGTCGTCGCCGCGGCACGCGGTGCTCGCGACCTGGGCCGCGGCCTCGACGAGTTCGTGGTCGAGAGTGCCGATGTGCGGGTCCGCGTTGTTCACGTCGTCTCTTCCCTCACGGTTGTCCACGTCGCTTTCCTCCACGTCGTCGAACCCACCCCATCCAACCAGTGCAGGGCGACGCCCGGACCCCCGCGGGGCCGGTGGGTCAGACCGCGTCCAAGCGGGCCCACAGGTCCGGTGGGATGTCGTACGCGGCCATCGCCGCCGCGTCGTGGGCCTGTTGCGGGTCGCGTGCGCCGACCAGTACGGCGGCCACCGCCGGGTGTCGGGTCACGAAGTGCAACGCCGCGGCGCGCAGGGGGACGCCGCGCTGCTCGCACAGGGCCTTGAGCCGCAGTGCGCGATCGAGCAGCGCCGGGTCGGCCGGGGCGTAGTCGTAGGTCGCGCCGGGCCGAGGGTCCGCGAGCAGGCCGCTGTTGTACACGCCGGCGCCCAGGACGGACACGCCGCGTTCCGCGCACAGGTCGAGCAGGTCCGTGCCGGTGCGGTCGAGGAGGGTGTACCGCCCGGCGAGCATCACGCAGTCCAGGTCGGTCTCGGCGACGAACCGGGCCGGCATCGCGCTCTGGTTCATCCCGACGCCGATCGCCCCGATCACGCCTTGGTCGCGCAGCTCGGCGAGCGCGGGGTAGGCCTCGCCGACGGCCTGTGCCCAGTGCGCGTCCGGGTCGTGGATGAGCGCGATGTCGATCCGGTCCAGGCCGAGCCGGGTCAGGCTGGACTCCAGGCTGCGGCGGACGCCGTCGGCGGAGTAGTCGCGCACGCGGCGCCGGGACGGCGTGCCGACGAAACCCTCGGCGGAGGTGGGGGCGGTCTCGTCGTCGACCAGGAGGCGGCCGACCTTGGTGGAGATCGTGTACTCGGCGCGCGGATGCGTTCGCAGGGCGTGGCCCAGTCGGGTCTCCGACAGGCCCACGCCGTAATGCGGCGCGGTGTCGAACCAGCGAACGCCGGTGTCCCACGCGGCCTGGACGGTGGCGGCGGCCCGATCGTCGGACACCTCGGCGAAGAGGTTGCCCAGGGTCGCGGCGCCGAGGCCGAGACGAGTAACGGTGACTTTGGTGGAGCCAATGGTGTTGCGATCCAAGGGACTTGGCCTTTCTGCTCAAGTAGGTGCGCCGGCGTACGGCCGACTCGGCCTCAATGGCGGGCGGAGGTACCGACAACCCGGCCGACGTACGAACAACCCGGCCGAGGTATCGACAGCCCGGCCGGCGTTTGAGGCCGAATCGGCCGCAGGCCGGCACGACCAGCCCGTCCGGCGCTTGAGGACAAGCATGGCCGCAGTCCTGCTCACCCCCGGCGCACGCGCAGCCCATGCATGCCGCCGTCCACGGCGATGGCCGTGCCGGTCGTGGAGGCGGCCAGTGGGCTCGCCAGCGCGCAGATCGCGTGGGCGACCTCGTCCGCGCTGACGAGCCGGCCCAGGGGCTGGCGGGCGTTGAGGGCGGCCCGCTCCTCGTCGGGGTCCGCGGCGGCCGCCAGGAGCCGGCCGACCCACGGGGTGTCGGCCGTACCCGGATTGACGCAGTTGACGCGGATGCCCTCACGGACGTGGTCGGCCGCCATCGCGAGCGTCAGCGATTGCACCGCGCCCTTGGACGCCGAGTACAGCGCGCGCTGCGGCAGGCCCGCCGTCGCGGCGATCGAGCAGGTGTTGACGATCGCCGCGTGCGCGGAGCCGCGCAGGTGCGGAAGGCAGGCGCGGGTGACTCGGACCAGGCCGAGCACGTTGACGTCGAGCACGCGGTGCCATTCGGCGTCGTCGTTGTCCGCGACCGTGCCGGTGGCGCCGATCCCCGCGTTGTTGACGAGGATGTCCAGGCCGCCGAGGGCCGCGGTGGCGGCCCGCACGGCTTGGACCACCGACGGGTCGTCGGTGACGTCGGCGGTGACGCCGAGCAGGCCCGGGTGTTCGGCCAGGCCGGTGATGTCGCGGTCGAGCACGGCCACGGCCGCGCCGCGCGCGGCGAGCATGCGGGCGGTCGCGAGGCCGATGCCGGACGCGCCGCCGGTGACCAGGGCGCGCAGGTCGGTGAATTCCTGAGGGGTGCTCATGAGGCGGCTCCGATACGGGAATCGGTGTCGGTGTCGGTGTCGGATGCGGCGAGGGCGGCGGCCCGATCGGCGGTCCAGAAGTAGCCGTTCGGGAAGCCGTAGGTCGCGATCGACTCGGGGTGCATCGTCGCGGAGAAGCCGGGCAGGGTGGGCGCGAGGTAGTTGCCGCGCTCGATCACCACCGGGTCGACGAAGTGCTCGTGCAGGTGGTCGACGTACTCGATCACCCGGTCCTGGACGGTGCCGCTGACCGCGACGTAGTCGAACATCGAGAGGTGCCGGACCAGTTCGCACAGGCCCACGCCGCCGGCGTGCGGGCAGACCGGGACGCCGAACTTGGCGGCGAGCAACAGGATCGCGATGTTCTCGTTGACCCCGCCGACGCGGCACGCGTCGATTTGCAGGAAGTCGATCGCCTCGGCCTGGAGCAGCTGCTTGAAGACCACCCGGTTCTGCACGTGCTCGCCGGTGGCGACCTTGACCGGGGCGATCGCGCCGCGGATGGCCGCATGGCCCAGCACCTCGTCCGGGCTGGTGGGCTCCTCGATCCAATGTGGGTCGAACTCGGCCAGCCGGCCCATCCATTCGATCGCCTCGTCCACCTCCCAGCGCTGGTTGGCGTCCACGGCGATCCGGATGTCCGGGCCGACCGTTTCGCGGGCGATCCGCAGTCGGCGGACGTCGTCCTCGACGTCGGCGCCGACCTTGAGCTTGATCTGGGTGAAGCCGTCGGCGACCGCCTCGCGGCACAGCCGGGCGAGCTTGGCGTCGTCGTAGCCGAGCCAGCCGGGCGAGGTGGTGTACGCGGGGTAGCCGTCGGCGAGCAGCAGTCCGATGCGCTCGGCCCGACCCGGTTCGGCGCGGCGCAGGATGTCCAGCGCCTCGTCGCGGGTGAGCGCGTCGCCGAGGTAGCGGAAGTCGACGAGCTCGACGATCTGCTCGGGGGTCAGCTCGGCCAGCAGCCGCCACAGCGGCTTGCCCTCGCGCTTGGCCTTGAGGTCCCACGCGGCGTTGACCACGGCCGAGATGGCCATGTGCATGACGCCCTTCTCGGGGCCGAGCCAGCGCAGTTGGCTGTCCCCGACCAGGGTGCGCGCGAACGCGCCCAGGTCGCCGAGGAGTTCGTCCAGGGGGCGGCCGACCAGGTAGGGGCGCAGGGTCTCGATCGCGGCGACCTGTACGTCGTTGCCGCGCCCGATCGTGAACGCGAATCCGTGTCCCTCGTGCCCGTCGCCGGCGTCGGTGCGCAGCACCACGTACGCGGCCGAGTAGTCCGGGTCGGGGTTCATCGCGTCCGAACCGTCCAGCTCCCGCGAGGTGGGGAAGCGGATGTCCGTGGTGACGAACTCGATGACGCGGGCGACGGTCCGGAGGGGGCCATCGGGATGGTGCGGGATCACGTGTTGCTCCTCGGTTCTCAGCCGTGGGACTCGATCGCCAGGCACGGGATCAGGTGTCCGAGACAGGGCGAACGGCGATCAGACATCCGATGTATATCTCGTTTCCGGTCGCACGTCCATGATTCATCGGAGGAATGACAGTGATCTATGGCATTTATTGGGCTCTAGAGGTTCAATACAATGCTATACGTCGGAGCAATCCTCAATGAGGGTGGCCTTGTGCGGCGCGGCGCGCGGCGTGGCGGGTGTGAGGGTGGGTCCCCAGGCGATACCGCGCGGCGGGGTCCGCCGGTCCGGTGTCGTCACGGACGGGGCGCCTGATCGCGGCGCGCGCGACTTGGCGGCGGTGCGGGGTCGGACGGCTGGCAAGCCACCAAGGCCATCGGTACGGTCGGCGCGGTCGGAAGTCCTCGAAGTCCTCGAAGTCCTCGAAGTCCTCGGAGGGGTCGGGTCGGTGGGCGAGACCCCGCCGGGAGGCGGACGCCCTCCCGGGACCCGGGACCCGGCGACCTCAGACCATCCGCCGCAGCCATCGCTCGACACCGCTGGTGTGCACGGTCGACCACGCGTGCGCCGCAGCGGCGTCGTGCGCCTCCAGGGCGTCCACGATCGCGTGGTGCTCGGCGATCGTGCGTTGCCACGAGTCGTCCTCGGTCAGGCCGCGCCAGATCCGCGCGCGCATGGTCGGGCTCGACAGCGTCTCCAGGAGCGAACACAGCACCACGTTGCCGCTGAAGACGGCGATCTCGTGGTGGAAGCGCAGGTCCCGCTCGATCAGCTGCTCGAAGCCCGCGTCGGGGGTCGGCGCGTCGGCGAGCTCGCGCAGCTTCGCGATCCCGTCGGCGTCGATCCGCTCCGCGGCCAGCGCGGTGGCTGCGGGCTCCAGGATCCGGCGCACCTGAAGGAAGTCGAGGACGCTCTTGTCGTGATGGAAGTCGACGACGAAAGAGATCGCGCCGAGCAGCAGATGCGGCTCCAGGCTGGTGACGTACGTGCCGTCGCCCTGGCGCACGTCCAGGATCTGGATCAGTGACAGTGCCTTGACCGCCTCGCGCAGCGAGTTTCGGGACAGGCCGAGCTTCGCGGCCAGGTCGGCTTCCTTGGGCAGTTTCTCGCCCGGCTGAAGCTCCCCGGACACGATCATGCCTTTGATCTTGTCGATGGCTTCGTCTGTGACCGCCACGCCGATGACCCTTCCAGAGATCCGATGACTACCCAGTATGGCGGGTTGGCGCGCGCATGGACAGGTCCGCGCCGTGAGACCCGCGCGACCCCGTCCGAATGGGCTCGCATCGGCTGGGGCGCCGGGCTGATCCGGCGCAGGAGACGCGTGGGCAGACCCTCCGTCGGGGGCGGCAACGGCAGCGATCTTGCTGCCCCGTACAGGTGTGCGGACTCGTGGGCGCCCAGTCGGGCGTACCCGCTGTCGGGCCCGCCGGGATGCCCGTGAGAGCGAGCATGCCGGCCGCCGGCCGCTTCGGGCAGGTCGCGTACAGGTCGCCGTCGCGCGTCGTGCAGCGCAGCGGAACGCCGCCAGCCGTCCGACCTTCCGGCGTGGAAGCGCGCGTGACCACGCCGTCCGGGACGGCCGCGTAGTAGTCCTCGAACAGCTTGGCCGACTCGAACGCCGGCCGGGCATATCAAGCCCGTCCGGCGTTCGAGGAAACGCGGTCCGCGGGCCGCCCGGCGCTACCGAGGCCCGTAACGTTCGGCCACGACCGAGGACACCAGCGCGGCGACGTCCTCCCGCTGTAGCCCCGCCCGATGCGCCCGCTCCATCCACTCCCGCAACTCGATCCGCAGCGGCGAGTCGTCCGCCCCGGCCGGCTTCGCGAGCGTATGCAGTACGAAGGTGCCCTGGCCCGGCCGGGGTTCGACCAGCCCCTCGCGTTCGAGTTCGCGGTAGGCCTTGAGCGTCGTGTTCGGGTTGACCGCGGTCGCCGCGGAGCCGGTGCTCAGGCCTCGCCCAGGCTCGCGATCTCGGCGGGGGAGGCGTTGCCGCCGGAACACACCACGGCCACGCGCAGACCCGCGAACTCCCCGGGTCGAGCCAGGACGGCCGCCAGCGCGGCGGCCCCGGCACCCTCGGCGAGGGTGTGCGCGTGGCTCGCCAGCAACCGCCGTGCCGCCGCGATCTGCGGGTCGGAGACCAGGTGGAAGTCGGCCAGGCCGGCGCGCATCAGGCGCTGCGGCAGCTCGAAGCCCCGGCCGGTGGCCAGGCCGTCGGCGGTGGTCAGGTTGGCACGGCGGACGCACTCGCCGGCCCGCCACGAGTCGTGTGCGGCCGGCGCGGCGGCGGACTGTACCGCGATCACCCGGCAGCTCGGGGCCAACTCGGCGGCCACCAGGGCGGCCGCGGCCGCGCCGGTACCGCTGCCCACCGGGACCACCAGCGCGTCGAGGTCGGGCCGCGCCTCCAGGATCTCCAGGTACGCCGTACCGACCCCGGCCACCAGGGCGGGCGTGTCCCCGGGGCTGACCAGGTGCCGACCCTCGCGGGACGCCGTCCGCTCGGCCCACTCCTGCGCCGCGCCCACGTCGGCGCCGTGCAGCTCGACGGTCGCGCCGAGCGCGCGCACGGCCCGGACCTTGGCCGGGTTCGCCGCCGCCGGCATCACCACCGTGCACGCCGTGTCGAACGCCGCGCACGCGTACGCCAGCGACTGCGCGTGGTTGCCGGTCGAGTACGTGACGACGCCGCGGGCCCGCTGCGCCGGCGTCATCCCGGCCAGCAGGGTCAGCCCGCCGCGCACCTTGAACGCGCCGACCGGCTGCACGTTCTCGTGCTTGACGAAGAGGGTGGCGCCGGCCACCGCGTCGAGCGCGGGGTAGGACCACATCGGGGTCCGGGGGAGGTGCTCCGTCAGGAGGTCGCGGGCGGCGAGGACGTCGGCGAAGGTGGGATCGGGCGCGGTGGCCAGGGGATCGGCCGGGGTGGACGGGAGGGGGGACGGCGGGGACAGGGGGGACAGAGGGGACGGCGATGACAGAGGGGACGAGTTGGGCCCGGTGGCGTCTGCGGTGTCCATGTCGTCATCGTCCGTGTCGGATGTCCCATCGGTCCAATGCCAGTTTTCGCGGTCACCCATCAATCCGATTGATAGGTTGTGGTCATGCTCGACGTGACACGCCTGCGCGTGCTCGCCTCGGTCGCCCGGCACGGCTCGGTCACCGCCGCGGCCCAGGCGTTGGGATACGCGCAACCCTCGATCAGCCACCATCTGTCCCGCCTGGAGGCGGAGACCGGCAGCCGGCTCGTCCAGCGGGTCGGCCGCGGCATCCGGCTCACCGACGCGGGCCGGACGCTCGCCGAACGCGCCGAGGAGATCCTGGGCCGGCTCGACGCGGCCGAGGCGGAACTGGCCGCGCACACCGGGCTGCGCGCGGGCCGGGTCCGGCTGGCCGCGTTCCCGTCCGCCCTCGGCACCTTCGTCCCGGTCGCCGCGGCCTCGTTCACGGCGGCTCATCCCGACGTCCAACTGCACTTCACCGAGGCCGAACCAGCGGACGCGGCACGGCTGTTGCGCTCCGGCGAGGTCGACGTCGCGCTGCTGTTCGACCATCCGGACGCGCCGGCGGACCGGGACGACGGGCTGCGCCGGATCCGGTTGCTCACCGAGCCGATCCATCTCGTGACGCCGGCCGACCTGTCCGGCGACACGCTCGCCGACCACGCCGCGCGGCGCTGGATCGCCGGCTGCGAGCGCTGCCGGATCCACCTGATGCGCGCGTGCGCGGCGGCCGGCTTCACCCCCGACATCGGGTTCACCACCGACGACTACGTCGCGGTGCAGGCCCTCGTCGCCGCGGGTCTCGGCGTCACCACGCTCCCCGGCCTCGCCCTCGCGGCGCACCGCAACGCGGCGGTACGGGTGGTGCCGCTGCTCGACCACGAGCGGGTGGTCGGCGCCGCGGTACACGGCGCCGCGCCGGACCCCCCGGCCACGGCGGCCTTGCTGACCCACCTCACGACGGCCGCGGCAACGGCACTGACGCGCCCACAAACGCAAGCAACCTCAAGCCCGTCCGGCGTTTGAGGACAAAGCGGGCCGCAGGCCGCCCCGGTGCTAACCGGCCTCCCCATGGATGCGGGCCAGGATCTGCGGGTTGGTCACATGAATCGGCACGTTCTCGTCATCGAACAGGCCGAGCCTGTTCAACGCACCACCCTCGACCGGAACGACCGCCCCGGTCGTATAGGCGGCGAGATCGGAGATCAGGAACAGCACGGCCGCCGCGACATCGGCCGGCGTACCGCGCCGGCGCAACGGCACTCCCCGGCCGGCGAGCGTCGGATCCTGCCCGGTGGCGGTCGCGCGCGGCGTGGTGATCGAGCCGGCCGCGACGCCGTTGACGCGGATGCCGTAACGGCCCCATTCGAGCGAGAGGGTGCGGGTCAGGCCCAGTACGGCGGCCTTCGCCGTGCCGTAGCCCACGTGGTACGGGGCCGCGACCACGCCGCCGGTGGAGTTGATCGTCACGATCGAACCCGGCAGGCCGCGCTCGACCAGGTGCCTGGCCACGCCCTGGGACAGGAACATCACGTGGTGCAGGTTCAGGTCGAGCGACTGCTCCCACTGCGCGCGGTCGAAGTCGAGCGCGGGTGCCCAGTGCGGGAGCAGGCTGCCGCCGACCACGTTGACCAGCCCGTACAGGTCGCCGGGCGCGGCGGCGGCCCGCTCGACCACGGTCGCGATGCCCTCGGCGGTGGAGATGTCCGCGCACACCGTGACGAGCGTGCCGGCGGGGCCTCCCACGCCTGCCGCGTCGGCGAGTTCGGCCTCGATCGCGGTCAGCCGATCGGCGTCCCGGTCCACGCCCACGACGGTGGCGCCGGCTTCGAGCAGCCCGCGCGCGCAGGTCGTACCGATCCCGCCGCCCCCGGCGCCGGAGACGATCACCGTCCGGCCGGCCAACCTCATCCGATCCGCTATCACCGCTGTGCTCCCTCTGTAGTGCGGGTGGTTCCGGTGGTTCCGGCGGTCCCAGTGGTGGTGCCGGCGCCGGTGCCGCCCGAGCCGCCGTACGCGCCGGCGCGCGGCCGGGGCAGGACCTCGCCACCCAGCGCCTCGATCTGTTCGCGGGCCGCCTCGGCGGCCACCCCGGGGACGTGGATCCGCAGGTTCACGCAGGTCGCGCCCACATCCCGGGCCACGTCCGCGAGTTCGTCGGCGAGCGCGGCGGGGTCCGCGTGACACACGAACCCCGGGTCGATCCGCCGCTCCGCCACGTCCTCACATCCCTCGCCCGCAGGTGCCGGCGATCATGACAGAGGACTTCGACGGAAGAAACACCCGCGGCCTGTGCTAGGGGCGTGCACGTTCCGCAAGATCGTCAACTCGGGGTTGACGATTCTCCATGCGTCAACCTACGGTTGACGCATGGAGAATCCAGTGCGCATGACGAATCCGGTGCGGCTCGACGATCTGATCGAGGCCATCAAGAAGGTCCACACCAACGCGCTCGACCAGTTGTCCGACGCGGTCATCGCCGCGGATCACCTCGGCGACGTGGCCGACCACCTGATCGGCCACTTCGTGGATCAGGCCCGGCGTTCGGGCGCGTCCTGGACGGACATCGGCAAGAGCATGGGCGTCACCAAGCAGGCGGCGCAGAAGCGCTTCGTCGCGAAGGCGCCCGCCGAATCGTCGGACCTCGACCCCAGTCAGGGATTCGGCCGGTTCACCCCGCGGGCCCGGAACGTCGCGATGGCGTCGCAGAACGAGGCCCGTGCCGCGGGCAACGACCAGGTCCGCCCGGAACACCTGATGCTGGGCCTGCTCAGCGAGCCGAACGCGATCGCCGCGCGGGTGATCGTCGGACGAGGCGTGTCGTTGGCGGCCGTTCGCGCGGCGGCGACCGCGACGCTGCCGCCGGCGGTGGACCAGGTGCCCGACCTCACCCCGTACGACGCGCGGGCCCGCAAGACGCTCGAACTCACCTTCCGGGAGGCCCTGCGGCTGGGCCACAACTACGTCGGGACCGAGCACATCCTGCTCGCGCTGCTCGAACTCGAGGACGGTTCGGGCGTGCTCACCGACCTGGGCGTGGACAAGGCCACTGCCGAAGCCGACATCGTCGCGGCCCTGACCGCCGCCCAGGCCGCCCACGAGGAGCAGCAGCCGTAGGGGGCGTCCGCTCGGACGCCCGCGAACGACCTGCGGCTCGCGGTGGGCGGCTTCGGGGCGACGGTCCTACGGGGTCGGCGCGTTGCGCTCGGAATCCGCGGGTCCCGACGCGGTTTCGGCCCCGGACGCGGGTCCCGATCCGGACCCCGATTCGGATCCCGCTCCGGAACTCGCTTCGGACCGCGAACCGGATTCCGCTTCGACGCGGGGGCTCGGCACGGCCGGGTCGGGCTGCTGCCGGCGGGCCCGGCGTTCGAGGTACAGGGCCAGTCCGATCAGGGCCAGGGCCAGTGCGAAGCAGGCCAGGGGAGCCACGTCGCCGAGCAGCCACAGGGCGCGCGCGCCGTCTTCCGCGGTGTCGGCCAGTTCGGCCCGGGAGGCCGGCGTCGTGGTCATCGTCAGGGCCATTACCGGGAAGAGCTCGGCCCGGTCGCCGGTGGTGGTCGCGGTCACCGATTGGACGGACTTCAGGTCGACGGTCACCCCCGTCTCGCTGTCGACCCACCCGGTGAGGTCCGTCGTCGAGGTGTAGGCAAGCGGGGTGGGGTCGGCCTGGGCGCCCAGGTCCGGCGCCCGGCCCGGGTTCGCGACGCCGGCGAGACCCTGTACGGCCGCCTTCGGCATGGCCGGCGGCAGCGCGCCCAGGGCCTCCGGGTCGACGAGCGGGGCGGTGTACCGGATCGAGAAGACGTAGGTGTCCCGGCCGGCGCGCTGCTCCGAACGCACGTACGTGGCCGGGATCGTGGTCCTGGTCGGCGCGTCCCAGTAGGGGTAGTTCTTCTTCTTCGGCTCCAGTGGGAAGCCCGCAGTCAGGCCCTTGTGCGGCTCGGCCGCGACGCCCTTGGGGGCCTGTCGGTCCAGGAGCGTCTTGCGGTCCACCGCCCACCGCTTCTCGGCGGCGGTCAGCGTCTGTTTCTGCGGTCCGGACACCACGGTGCGGTCGCTCAACACGACGGTGGACCCGGACGCCTTCACCGCGTACACCCGCCGGTCGGCGGTCACCGGCAGGTCGCGCACGATGGCCCCGGGCAGGTTGCCGGCCTGCAGCGCCGCCGGGTCGAGCATCGTCATGCTGCCCGCGAAATGCATGGTGAAGTCGGTGTCGTCGGGCACCTGGTGTACGGCGGGCAGCACGGCGAAGTGGGTCACCGCGCTCGTGGCGACCAGCAGTGTGGCGGCGGCGCCGAGGTACCAGGACGTCTTTCTCATTCAGACCAGCCCTTCCGCAGGTCGCCACATGGCCCCGGGAGGGCCGGATGTCCTCCCGGTCGCGCGGCGCACGCGACCTGTGGCCCGAACCCCACCAGGGTCCGGAAAGGAATGCAGCAGATACCACGATTCCCATCACAGGCCAAGGGTTTGGTGGTATATCGGGCAGACGGATTAGCCTGGCGTACATGGCTGCGGTGGAGGTTCCCGAGCGACTGCGCTGGACCGTCCGGTTGGCAGGTGTGCGGCCCGACGACCAGGTGTTGGAGATCGGTTGCGGGCGTGGTGTCGCGATCGCGCTGGTCTGTGAACTGCTGGGCGCGCAGGGGCGCGTCGTCGGCCTCGACCGGTCGCCGAACTGGCCGCGATCGACCGGGTGTTCACCGCCATGAGCGGCGCGGCGAAGGCCGACGCCTGGACCAGGGACGCGCTTGCCTCGGATCCGGGCTGGATCGAGGTGCGAACGCGTGCTCGGGTTGTCCTTGTTCGCCTCGTGGGCGAGTGGAGGTTGCCGATGCCGGTGGTCCGGGTCGTGCGTTGAGGGTTGCCGGGATCCGGGGTCCGGCTGATCCGGGTTGCCGTTGTGCGGTCGCAGTCCCCGGACCCGGGCTGTCGCCCCGCGCCCCACCGGCCCGGAGGTTGACGCACGCTTACTCTAAGGCAATTCGCGAACACCTTGAAGGCGCCTTTCGCCCGGTACGGTGCCGCGACAACGAGCCGCCGGGGATCGGGTGCGGCATCGGATGTCGTACCTGTCATGCCACTTCGAGCCGCCGGGGAGTCCGGCGGTTCGAGACGTGCGTGCGCGGACCTCCGGGGCGCGTTGTGGCGTCGCGCCGTTCGGCGCGACGGGACACGGATTCAGGGGTGCATGTGGCGAATGCCGATGTAGTGGCCCGCGCGCGGGTCATGTTGTTCGACGTCGACCGGGTCTCGGAGGAGCGATTGGTCGGGATCTACCGCGTCCTGGGGGAGGTCGACGCGCCGGAGCACTACGCGCGGCGGTTGGCCGAGGCGTTGCACACGACCGGGTACATCTTCGGCCGGCACGGGGCCGACGCGGCCCTCACGCTCGGTCGGCTGGAGGAGGCCATCGAGCTGTCGCGCGGACTCGACTCGGCCGAACACCGGGATCGGGACGCGCTGTTGAAGGGAATCCTCGCGACCTACCAGTGGGCGCTGTACCGCTACGGCCGCCGAGCCGACGGTCTCGCGACCCGGCGCGAGATCCTCGCGCTGACCCGGGCCGGGACCGGCGACCGGTGGGCACTGGCCGCCGCGATCCTGGAGGTCGCCGTCGGCCTGGCCGAGGACGGCCACGACGACGACGCGGAAGCGCTGTTCGCGGAGGCCGCGGCCGGCACGGTCGGCCTCGCCCGCGGCTACCGCCCGGTCGCCGACCGGCACTGGTACCTCACCGCCCACGCGGCCCACCTCGCCGCGCGCGGTCGGCACACCGAGGCCGCCGACGCCTATCGACCGCTGCTCGACACCACCCACGAGGACCGCCAGGTACCGATCCTGCTGTACGGCGCGCGCCTGCTCGCCGCCGCGAAACTGCCCGCCGAGAGCCGAGACGTGCAAGAGCGCGCCGTCGAGACCTACCGGCGCCAAGCCGTGCGGCAGCCCACCCGCGTACTGCGGCACGACCACCTCGCCTTCCACCTCGCCCTGGCGGGTGCCCGCGACGAACCGCCCGGCACCGCCCACGGCACGACCCCCGACCACTGGTCCCCCGAGCACCGGGACCGCTACGACGACGCCGTCCCCGCCATCCGCGCCGCCCTCGACGACCCCGCCACCACGCCCGCCGAACGCGTCGTTCTCGCCCGCCGGCTCACCGTGCGCGCGACCTTCGCGGAGTTGCCGCGCGAGGCCGTCACCGACCGCCTCCTCCCCGCCTATGCCGAGGCCGTCACCAACACCCGCGCCCTCGCCGCCCACGACCCGGTCGGCGCCGCCCCACTCCTGGCCCGCGCCCTCACCGACCACGCCCTGCTCCTCGCGAGCATCGGCCGAGCGCGCGACGGCATCACCGACATGGAAGAGGCCGCGGCCCTCCACGGCTGAGCCGGCGGCGCGGACCCGCCCGTCATCACACGAGACCCGATGAACCCCAGCGCCCCGGCGCCGCCTCGCCACGCCCACACCCGGGCCGTCGCGGCGCCCGGGGCGCGCCCATCCCACGAATCGCCCGTCCGGCCACGGCACCCCACGAACGCCACGGTTTCTCCCGCACCGGCACGATGGAGCCCGTTCGCCACGATGGGTCTCCTGATGAAAGCCGCATATATACACATGACTCGCTCGGTGACCCAAGGGCGTGTCTTCGATCCCCCGCCGAGCTCCACGACGCCCGCCACCGCCACCGCCGGTGCGCCGCGCCGATCAGCTTTCGACGCCCGCGGTCCGGGCCGGCGGCACGACCGCGGCGCGGACGCCGTACTGCGCGGCCTGGGCCGTGTACATGCCCCGATAGCGGCCCTGATCCAGGGTCATGAGGCTTGCGTGGTCGCCCTGTTCGATCAGCCGCCCGCGTTCGAGCACGTAGATGAGGTCGGCGGTCGCGGTGGCGGCCAGGCGGTGGGTGATCAGCAGGACGGTCGTTCCGTCGTCGGTCATCGAGCGCAGCGCGGCGAACGCGGCGATCTCGGCCTCCGGATCGAGCGCGGACGTCGGCTCGTCGACGATCACGAACGGCGCACCGCGATAGCGGGTCCGGGCGTTGCCGATCTTCTGCCACTGCCCGCCGGAGATCTGCGAGCCGCGTTGGTAGCCCTTCACGATCAGGGTGTCCCACCCGTGCGGCAGCGACGCGACCAGGTCGCCCGCGTCGGCCCGCTCGACCGCCGCCTCCACCCGCGCCTGGTCGATCGGCCGATCGGGGCGGCCGATGAACACGTTGGCGCGGGCGGTCATCGCCCATCTGGGGAAGTCCTGGCCCAGGACGGCCACCCGCTCGAAGACCTGGTCCCGGTCCGCGTCGCACAGGTCGACGCCGGCCCAGGTCAGCCTGCCCTCGCTCGGCAGCAGCAGACCCGCGACCAGCTTGGACAGTGTGGTCTTGCCCGAGCCGTTCTCGCCGACCAGCGCGATCACCTTGCCGGCCGGGATGCGCAGGGTGACCTTGTCGAGCGCGGGGTTGTCGTTGCCGGGGTAGGTGTACGAGACGTCGTCCAGGCGTACTTCGTCCACGTCGTGCGGGAGCGGCTGCCCACCCGTGGGGATCGCGCGGCGTTCGGATTCGGTGCAGGCGTTCTCCAGGTCGCGCAGGTACAGGGATTCCTCGTACAGCCGGTTGACCTGCATGACCAGCGCGGTGAGGCCGCTGGTACAGGTCCGGATCGCGATCACCGCGGTACCGCCCGCCGCGAGTGGCATGCCGCCGGCGGTCAACAGCAGCCACAGGGCCGCGTACACGAGCAGCGCGCCGACCCCGGACAGCGCCGACGCCGCCGCCTGGGTGGCGCCCTTGGCGTGCGCGAGGCGGCGCTGCTCGGCCTCCATCGTGGTGGACATGTCGTCGAACGCGTCCAGGACGAGTCGGCCCGCGCGGTGCGCGCGTACCTCGGCGGCCGGCGCCGGTTCGATCAGGCTGCGGCCGAGGATCTCGATCGCGCGACGGTGTTCGAGCCAGGCGTGCGCCGACTCGTGTTGACGGCGTGCGGACCGGACCGCCCCCCATCCCTTCGGCGCCGCGACCAGGATCAGCAGCGGCAGCAGTATCGGATGCAGCAGGGTCAGCACGCTGCCGGTGGCGACCAGGCCGACCAGTGCGTTCACGACCGCCACGGACGCGCCGAGCATGCGGCGCACCGAGTCCGTGCCGAATCGGCCGGCGTCCAACGTCCGGTGGAATTCGGCCTCTTCGAAGGCTTGCAGCTCGACCCGGGCGGCCGCGCGGTAGTACCGGGCCGTGCAGACCCGCTCGACCTGCGGTTCGAGCCGGCTGGTTGCTCCCACGGACACGGCCGCGAGCAGCGCGGAGACGGCGGTGACGACCATGATGAACACCAGCGCGGGGGCGGCCTGGCGCAGGCGGTCGGCCGTCGGTACGTCGGCGAACAGCGCCACCAGCGCGCGGTTGGTCGCGAGCAGCCCGAGCCCGCCCGCGAGCCCCTGCCCGATCTCGGCCAGCAGCAGCGCGCTCACGGCGGCGCGGTCCACGGCCCACGCGGCGCGGGTGACGACGACGGCCATACTTGGGAGCTGTCGCGCCATCGCCCGGAAGGACATCCGCAACAACGGCTGCTCGTGCGCGGTGAAGGACAGGTCCCAACGCAACGCGCCCCCGAACAACACCCGTTCGGACTCGGACACCGGAACCGACCGCCGCTCGGCACGGCGCCGGCGAATCCTCATCGGGTCCCCCGGCCCGATGCCTGGTGCGAGGTTCGGTGGGTGGTGGCGCCGACGGTGGGCATCGCCAACAGCCGTGACGGCAGCGCGGGTTCGTACCGGACGGGGTCGTCGGGGCGCTGGATGTGGACGGCGTGCGCGCGACCGGCACGGATCGAGTCGAGGCCGGCGCGGGTGTAGGCGACGAGGTCGTCGGGCGGGGCGGCGGGGTCGATCCAGAGGAGTTCGGTGTGCTTGTGGGGTTCCGCGTTGTAGGCGGCGACGCCCACCGTGTGCGCTTCGTGTTCCGTTTCCGGTTCCACCCCCACCCCCACCCCCGCGCCCGCTTCGGCGACGAAAAACCAGCCGATGCGGGCCGGGCCGGTCGGTGACACCTGCTGCATCACCAGCACGCAGCGCAGCCCTTCCGGGTCGACCCGCACGCCGGTCTCTTCGCGGAGTTCGCGGCGCGCGGCGGTCACGACGTCTTCGCCGTGCTCGACCTTGCCGCTGGGCAGGCACAGCAGCCCGGCGGCGTAGGAGGCGTCGGGCGCCCGGCGCAGGAGCAGGATCCTGCCCCTGCGGTACAGCACTACGTGCACGTCCACGGGGGAGCGGAGTTCGACTCCCGACGGGGTTGGGTCCAACGCGGCCACGTCCCTCACGTCCCTTTCCGATCCTGGTACTTGCGGAAGCGCACATGCTGCCTGCGGATCCGGCCGACCCGGCAGAGCGCACGGGTGTACGAGCCGGGCGTGCCCGGTCGACGGCGCGCTCGAACGCGCGCCCGACGGATCGGGGTGAACACGTGGGTCGGGGAGCGGAGGCCGTGCGGTCACCGGGCCGGTCCGGGGGCGGGCGCGCGCCCCCGTCGCACTCCGGTGGGGCTCGCGGCGCGCCGTGCGCCGGGCGACCGTCCGCGCCGGGGGCCGTGTCGCGACGCGGGATGTGTCGTTGAACGTTGCGTGGGCCGTTGGGGTGGGTTGACGAACAGTCAGTGGACGCTGGTGGAGCCGCTGTTGCCGGATCGCGCGCCGCAGCGCGGTGGTCGCTGGGTGGATCACCGCGCGATGATCGACGCGGTCGCGTGGAAGCACGAGAACGGCTGCCCGTGGCGCGACCTGCCCGAGTGGTTCGGCCCGTGGCAGACCGTCTACCACCGCTACACGGTGTGGGGCAAGGACGGCACCTGGCACCGCATCCTGACCCGCCTCCAGGCCTGCCCCGACCCGGACGGCAACCTAGAGTGGCTGCGCAAGGTCATCGCCGGCCCGACCGCACCGTGACGCGGCGGCCGGTCGGACTCAGGTGTAGCGGCCGGACTCGATGTGCCAGTCGTAGTTGGCGCGTTGCCAGTTGCTCATCCTGGCCGCCGGGGTCTCGAAGTGCCATCCGCGTTCCATGAGGTCGAGGAAGACCTCGACGCCGCCGGTGACGCTGTGCAGGTCGAGCAAGCCTGCCAGGTCGGGCACTGCGCCACCGGCCCTGATCTCGGCTTCCCTGACGAAGCCGGCGGTGCTCTCGTCCCAGCGCTCGCGATGCCGGGCCACCCATCGGGCCGCGACGGGCGACGCGCGGCCCACGCATCGGGGACGGCGATCGCCCCCGAAGGGGGATCTGCCCGAGCAATGATCATCGTCATGCCGCGCGCGCACCGCGCACCGACGCGTTCGACGGCGTGTCCCGACCACCGCGCGCACGCCGTGCACGCGGCGCGCGCCGCGCCGGGCCCGAGGGGTGTGGTCGCCGCGACGGTCGATCCCGTGCGTCGGCCGGGTCGAGGCGTCCACGAACGAGCGCGCCGGCCGGTGAAACTCGCCGGCCGGCGCGCTCAGGGTTCGGCAGGACCGCGGCGGTCAGATGACGCCGGAGTCGGTGATGGTCACCTTGGCCTTCGGCGTCCCGGACTGGGAGCCGAGCGCCTCGATCGTGTCGACCAGCTTCTGGCCCTCGGTGACCTCGCCGAAGACGACGTGCTTGCCGTCCAGCCAGGAGGTCACCACGGTGGTGATGAAGAACTGCGAGCCGTTGGTGTTCGGGCCGGCGTTGGCCATCGACAGCAGGTAGGGCCGGTCGTGCTTGCCCTTGAGGTTCTCGTCGGCGAACTTCTCGCCGTAGATGCTCTTGCCGCCGGTGCCGTTGCCCTTGGTGAAGTCGCCACCCTGCAGCATGAACTGCGGGATGATCCGGTGGAACGACGATCCCTTGTAACCGAAGCCGTGCTCGCCGGTGGCCAGGGCGCGGAAGTTCTCCGCCGTCTTGGGGACCACGTCGTCGAACAGGGCGAACGTGATCCGCCCTGCGGGCTTGTCCGCGATGGAGATGTCGAAGAAAACGTTGATCGTCATGGCGCCATTCTGACACTGCCGGTCATCCGGTCCGACGCTCGCGTACCCCCACCGACCCGGTTCCCGCCGATCGGCCCACTCCCGGAGCGGTCTCGGCACCGAGACTCGGCGCGCCCCGTGGGGGTGCTCCGCGTGTTCCCGACGGGGGCGGCGATGATCTTCGAATTATCGAACCGGGTCACCCGCGTGGCCTCCGCGTGCGGCGCATATCGTATTCATGCCCGATTCGTCCTTGTCGAGACGGGCCCGACTCGATTGTGTTCGGTATTCCATCCGACGGTTCGTCCGGTGTGTACCGGGCCGGCCGCAGTGATTCCGATACGGGTGCGCGCAGGAATCCCGGCCCATTTCGTGCATCTCGCGCCGGAATGGTTGGGTCGCATTCACCGTGCGGATATTCGGGCCCGATCGGGAGCACCGCCGGGACCTCGACGGCGGATCGCCGTCGAGGTCCCGGGTACGACTGTGCGGGTCAATCGATGTCGGTCGACGCGCCCGCGCCGGTGGTGGGTGTCGTCAGCACCGGGAAGCAGAGGTGCAGTGGCCGTAGCAGTTGTACCTGTACGTGGTGCGCTCGTGGCAGGCACTGCAGATCTGGCCGTGCTCGGGAACGCATGCGCCCGCGCGCGCCTCGTCCTTCAGGAAGACGTTGACGAACCTGTCACTTATCGTGCCGATCAGTCGGGTCATTGCAGCCCTTCCGTTGCTGGGAGAAGTGCATCCGGCACGCCGAAACGTAAACTGCGGCAGCGGATCGGCGCAATAGAAAGGGAGCCGTCAATTTTCGTGGGATCGTTCCTGTGCCAGATATATCGTCCGGAAAAGGGGTTGTCGGCGCCCGGTCCTGTTGCATTGCCGCGATCGATTGTCGGGCGGAACTCGGGAATAGCCCGAGCCCTTGTTCCCGCAGTATTTGAGAATGGGAAAACTGGCGGCGCAATAGTTCAGCGCGCGCGGACCCGGGCGACTCGGCGGTCGAACACGCCCACTCGGTCCGGTGGGCCGCTACGGCGTCTCGGTGACGAGCGCCTCGGCGTAGTGGGTGAGCGAGCGGTTGTACCGCGGCAGGTGCCGCGACAGCGCGCCGAGCGCGAGCGCTGTGGCCTCGCGGGCCCGGCCGACATCGACGAGCGCGAGTGCCAGGAACGCGGCCACCGCGTCGTCGAGCTCGTCGGAGGGCGCCTCCAGCTCGGCGGTCAGGATCGCGACGCTCTCCTCGGACCGGTCGAGGTTGCGGTAGGTGCCGGCCAGTTGGATCGCGGCCCGCCGTCGGCGCACCCCGGTCAGGCCGGCCGTCCGCGCCCGCTCGTAGAGCGTCGCGGCCCGCTGCTCGTGGCCCGTGGAGTCGTGGGCCGCCGCGAGCTCGAACAGCCCGACCGCGTGCTCGGCCGGCAGTTCGGCGACCAGGGTCCGCACCCGGACGAGGAAGTCGTCCGGTTCGTGATCGTCGAACGTGGCCCACAGTTCGGCGATCCGCCGCTCCCACTCGGGAGTCGGCGATGGGGTCGGAGCCGGCGTCGATGCAGTCATCGGTCCAGCATCGCAGACGGCGCCGCGGCGCCCGGGGACGGCGACCGACCGAACCCCGGGCCCGCCGTAACGTCGCTCAGGAAATCGTCGTGTGCAGGCTCAACACCGGTGATCCGGCCGGGAGTTCATCGGTCGCGGCGAACGCCTCGGCCGTGTGCGCCGGGCGGCGCCCCCCGCGGTCAGAGCGGCGGGTTGAGGCCCTCGAAGAAGGCGAGCAGTACGTTCTCGCGCAGCTGTGGCGGGAGCGTGTCCAGGAGCGCGTGCACCGGGGCCATTCGGCCGTCGGTCAACAGGCCCGCCTTGACCATCAGTTCGGTCAGGCCGTCCGCCGACACACCGGCGTCGGAGGCGGCCTGCGCGGCGAGCTCGTCCACGAAGCGCAGTTGCTCGGCGGTGGGCAGCGGACCGCGTGCGCGTGCGGCGAGTACGGCGGCGCGCAGGGCGCCCAGCAGGTCGGCGACGTGCGGGCCGTGGGTCGCGGTCATCGTGAGGTGGATGGTCGGCGGTATACCGGTCTGCGACAGCTGGGGCTGGACGGCCCATCCCAGGCGCTCCAACTCGTCCAGGAACGGGAAGAAGTCCACGCCGTCGGTGGTCACCGCGACCAGGCTCGTGGCGGGCGTCCCCAGCACCCGCAGGCCGTCGATCTCCGCGATGCCGTCGACCAATTCCCGTGTGGCGTCCAGGGTCCGGGTCACCAACGCGCGGTAGCCGTCCGCGCCGATGTGCCGCAGCACCGCCCACGCGGCGGCGATCAGGCCGCCCGACTTCGAGCTTTGCATCGTCGAGTTCACGACGGGGTAGCCGGTCCAGTCGGACGCGACGAAGTATTGGGTGCGGCGCATGGCGGCCGTGCGGTACAGCACGATCGAGCAACCCTTGGGCGCGTAGCCGTACTTGTGCAGGTCGACCGAGATCGAGTCCACCCCGGGCACCCGGAAGTCCCAGTCCGGGACCGGACGTCCCAGCTGTTCGGCGAACGGCAGCACCCAGCCCCCGATGCACGCGTCGACATGGCAACGCACCCCGAGCCGCGCGCAGATGGTCGCGATCTCCGGGATCGGGTCCACCACCCCGTGCCCGTACGACGGGGCGGACACGACGACCAGGACGGTCCGGTCGGTGATCGCGCGCTCGACCGCGTCGACCTCGGCGGTCATCCGCACCGGGTCGATGTCCACGATGACGGGTTCGAGCCCGAAGTACTTCGCCGCCTTGGCCCACGCGGCGTGCGCCGATCGCGCGAACACGATCTCCGGGTGCTCGATGTCGGGCCGGGCGTCGCGGGCCGCCTTGGCCGCCAGCAGGCAGCTCTCGGTACCGCCGCTGGTCCAGCTCCCGGCCGCCCCGGGCGGCGCGTGCACCATCTCGCCGACGGCCGCGACGACTTGGTGCTCCAGCGTCGCGACGCTGGGGAAGGAGGTCGGGTAGAGGCCGTTGACGTGCAGGTACAGGTCGAACGCCCGGACGGCGACCTGTTCGACCGAGGCCGACCCCGAGTCGAACGTGTTGGCCACGCCCGGCCGCCCGCGCCCCGGCTCGTCGCCGGCGTGCAACGCCTCCAGCTCCGCCAGCACCTCGGCCATCGGCCGCCCGTCCGCGAACATGCCCACACCTGCCTCCCCGACCACGAGTTCGCGCACCGTAGCGCGGCACCCCATGTGATGTCTGTAGAGCGGAGGAGTGGGTTCGGCCGCGGGCGACGACGCGACACGCCCACGGCGGAGCCAACCTTCGAGTCGGTGGCGGCGGGTCGGGTGCCCGCCGGCCGCACCAGCCGGCGCAGGCGTGCCCGGTGGCATCTTCGAGCAGGTGGGAGGCGGTGGGACGGCAATCGGCGAGCCCGCCCCGGCTTCGCCGTCGGGCTGCGCGCGGGCGCCCTCGGAGAGGACGATGACCCGAGGCACCCTCCTGCGAACGTCACCCCCGGGCGTGGTCTTCTTGACCCCACGAAGTTTCCGTCCGTGCCCAGTCCTCGCACCGGCGATCGGAGTTCACCATGACCAACCCTGCCGGCGAGCGCCCCTATGACGTACTCCTGGTGGAGGACGACAACGCCGACGCGCTGCTCATCGAGGAGGCCCTGCTCGACCAAGGTCTGGCCCGCGACCTCACCCGCGCCGAGGACGGCGTCGTGGCGCTCGAATACCTGCGCGACCCGAGCAGACCACGCCCGGACCTGATCGTGCTCGACCTGAACATGCCCCGGATGAACGGCCGCGAACTGCTCGCCGTGATCAAGCACGACGAGGCGCTGCGCGCGATCCCGGTGGTGGTCCTCACCACCTCGCACGCCCCGGACGACGTGCGCGGGGCGTACGGCGACCACGCCAACGCCTACGTCAACAAGCCGGTCGCCCTGGACGACTTCACCCGAGCGGTCCAGGGCATCGACGCCTTCTTCCTGGAAACCGCCGTCAGGGTGCCGCGGCCGTGAGGCCGTGTCGAGTCCGCCGCACGGCTCGCACCGCCGCACGCGGGTCCGCCTGCTCAGGGATGAATCAGAGTGGGGCGTCCAGGGTCGGGGTGTGCGCACCGACAGGCGGTCGGGTGGGCCGGATCGAGCACCCGACCTCGGGCGAACATCCCGACTGGGACGAGTACCGCGACGCGATGCGCAAGCAGAACAAGTCGCTGATCCGGATCCACATCGAGCGGTGGGGCCCGATCGCGACCGGCGGGTTCCCCGCCCACCTGGCCGCCGGCGGATAGCGGCGGCGGGCGCCGTGTCGACGCGCCCTCGATCGGCGTAATCCCGGCGGATTCGGCCGGGAGGGGGTGGGCTGGTGCGATGACCGAGGAGACCGCCGGTACCGTCCGCCCGTCCACCACCGCGTTGCCCGGCCGCATGGCCGCCCGGCGCCGCGAACTCGGGCTCTCCGTCGCGGACATCGCCCGCCGTACGGGGTTGCCGGGCGCGTGGCTGAACCACGTCGAGAGCGGGGCGACGGCACCGTCCGCGCCCGCGCTGTCCCGCCTGGCCGACGCGCTGGAGACCACGGTCGACGACCTGCTCTCCGGGCGGCCGACCGGCTTCACGCACCGGATGCCACCACTTCCCCCGGGGCAAGTCCCGGAACCGGCCCGGGAGTTGGTCGAGATGACCGATGAGGAGTGTCGCGCGCACCTGAACCTGCAACTGGTCGGTCGGATCGCCGCCCTGACCGCGCCGGACCCGTTCGTCCTGCCGGTGAACTACGTCATGCTCGACGACGACGTCCTGTTCTGCGCGGCGGCCGACTCGTCGCTGGCCTCGCTGGAGGGCCCCGTTCTCTTCGAGGTCGACGAGGTGATCGAGGCGGCCCACATCGGCTGGAGCGTGCTGGTCCACGGCACCGCCGAACACAACGGCAATCCGGAGACCACGCCCGAGACCGAGCACCTCCCCTGGCCGGACGACCGCAACGACGTATGCATCCGAATCCACCCGGACCGGGTAACGGGCCGCAGGGTGCGACCGACGATCGCGCCGCCATCGGCATAGCGGCGCGGTCTGCTGGTCCAGGTCGGCACCGAGGAGGTGTTGTACGACGACGCGACCCGGCTCGTCGACCCCACCCGCGCGGCCGGGGTCGACGTCACGCCCGTGGTCGCCGAGGGGATGCCGCACCTGTGGCAGCTGTACGCGGCGGTGCTCCCGGCCGGCGCGGCCGCGGTGGATCGGATCGCCGCGCACATATCGGCCCACATTCCGAGTTCCGCCGACGTGTGACGGGACCGAACCGTACGCCGCGATCCCGGACGTGCCGTGCGGCGGCAGTGTCGAAGGAGTGACCGGCCCCAGGCGAACGGTGACCGACGCCGGCCGCATATCGTGTGGATCATGAGTACACACTTTGACGTCGT
This sequence comes from Embleya sp. NBC_00896, assembly GCF_045207785.1. Lineage (NCBI taxonomy): Bacteria > Bacillati > Actinomycetota > Actinomycetes > Kitasatosporales > Streptomycetaceae > Embleya > Embleya sp. NBC_00896. The sequence goes on along the minus strand of NZ_CP108777.1, from coordinate 1,168,774 downwards.
GGTTCTCGGCGCCGGTCCGGGCGGATACACCGCCGCGGTTCGCAGCGCGCAGCTCGGGCTGCGGGTCGCGGTCATCGAGCAGAAGTACTGGGGCGGCGTCTGCCTGAACGTCGGTTGTATCCCGTCGAAGGCGCTGCTGCGCAACGCGGAGCTCGCGCACATCTTCACGCAGGAGGCGAAGACCTTCGGGATCCGTGTCGAGGGGTCGGTCAGCTTCGACTACGAGGCCGCCTTCAAGCGCAGCCGCAAGGTCGCGGACGGCCGGGTCAACGGCGTGCACTACCTGATGAAGAAGAACGGCATCACCGAGTACGACGGCCACGGCGCGTTCGCCGACGCGCACACCCTCGACGTCTCGCTCACGGCGGGTGGCGTCGAGACGATCACGTTCGACAACTGCATCATCGCCGCGGGCGCGACGACGCGGCTGCTCCCGGGCACCTCGCTCAGCGAGCGCGTGGTCACCTACGAAGAGCAGATCCTGACCGAGCGGCTGCCGGAGAGCATCATCATCGCGGGCGCCGGCGCGATCGGCGTCGAGTTCGCGTACGTGCTGCACAACTACGGCGTGAAGGTGACGATCGTCGAGTTCCTCGACCGGGTCGTCCCGCTCGAGGACGTCGACGTGTCCACCGAACTCGCCAAGCGCTACCGGCGGTTGGGCATCGAAGTCCTCACCTCGACACGCGTCGAGTCGATCGACGACAGCGACCCGAACGCGAAGGTCCGGGTCACCGTCACCCGCGACGGGCAGCAGCAGGTCCTCGAAGCGGACAAGGTCATGCAGGCGATCGGCTTCGCGCCGCGCGTGACCGGCTACGGCCTGGAGACCATCGGCGTCCGGCTGACCGAGCGCGGCGCGATCGACGTGGACGGGCGCGGCCGCACCAACCTGCCGCACATCTACGCGATCGGCGACGTCACCGCGAAGCTGATGCTCGCGCACGCGGCGGAGTCGATGGCCATGATCGCGGCCGAGACGATCGCGGGCGCCGAGACGATGGAACTCGACTTCGTGATGATCCCGCGCGCGACGTACTGCCAGCCGCAGATCGCCAGCTTCGGCTGGACCGAGGCGCAGGCCCGGGAGAAGGGCTTCGACGTCAAGGTCGCCAAGTTCCCCTTCACCGCCAACGGCAAGGCGCACGGCCTCGGCGACCCGGTCGGCTTCGTCAAGGTGATCAGCGACGGCACCCACGGTGAACTCCTCGGCGCCCACCTGATCGGCCCGGAGGTCACCGAACTCCTGCCGGAACTCACGCTGGCCCAGCAGTGGGACCTCACGGTGCACGAGGTGGCCCGCAACATCCACGCCCACCCGACCCTCGGCGAAGCGGTGAAGGAAGCCATCCACGGTCTCGCCGGGCACATGATCAACATGTGATTCGGGCTTGGGGTCCAGTGCTCGGGACTGGGGGCTCCGGTCTGGTCCGGTCACGGCACTGGAGACCTCGGACTTCCTTCGGTCGTCGATCGCGCCCGCGTGGGCGCGATCGACGACCGGCCTCGCGCCGGATCGAACAGCCCCTGCCGACCGCCCGCCATTTCGCCTCCCATCGATGGAGTCACCTTGTCCGTTCGCCTCACCCCGCTGACCGATCCCGCGCCAGGTTCGTCCAGTCATCGCCTTGCGTGGCTGGCGTCCGATGCCGATGGAACCCCCGTCGGGTCGGTGTTCCTGCGGTTGTTCACCCGGCCCGGACAGGACCACCTGGCCGAGCTGGAGCTGAACGTCCACCCGACCGAGCGCGGGAAAGGTACCGGGACGCGGCTGCTGGACGCGGCCCTGCGGGCCGCACGCGAGGCCGACCGCCGTGCGGTCCTCGCCCAGGCCGAGGCCGGTTCCCCGGGCGACCGATTCCTGTCGGGCCGGGGCTTCCGCAAGGTCCTGACCCTGATCTACGCCCGACTCGCGCTCGCGGACACGGACCTCGGCCGGCTCGCGGAGATCGTCGAACGGCCGCATCCCGGCTACCGGTTGGTGTCGTGGGACGGCACTGTCCCCGACGACCTCGCCCGGACGTTCGCGGCATCGCGTCGTGCCATGGACGACATGCCGATGGGCGACACCGACTACGGCACGGTGGTCTGGGACGTCGAGCGGGTCCGGGCCGCGGCGGCGGCCATCGAGAAGCGTGGCGAGCTTCTGCACACCATCGCGGCCGTCGACGAATCGGACGGCTCGATCGCCGGGTTCACCGAACTCGTGGTCCCCGGCGACGGCCTGGGCGACGCCCAGCACTACAGCACCGGCGTGCTGCCCGAGCACCGCGGACACGCCCTCGGCCGCTGGATGAAGGCCGAAGCCATCCGCCAGGCCCGCGAACGCCACCCCGATCTGGGCGGCCTGCTCACCGACACCGCCGAAGGCAACCTCCCCATGCGCGCGATCAACGACGAACTGGGCTACCTCCCCACCCACCGAACCATCGAATACCAACACGACCTACTCCCACGCTGACCGCGCCGAAGGCACGACCCCACACGGCGAGCGGGGCCTGCACCCACGCGAGGCGGAGGTATCGGGCATCGTCACCCGGCCGAGGGCGTTCGGCGGTCGGCGGTCGGGTCGGGTCGGTCGGTGCGTGGGTGGGGTTGCGGGTGGGCAGGTTGTTCGGATGAGTCGTGTGGTGTTGGGTGCCGGGAATGTGTTGGACGTTGTCGCCGGGCGGGTCGAGGTGGCCGATGTCGCGGTCGAGGACGGGCGGATCGTCGGGGTCGGGGTTGGCCTCGACGGGGACGAAGTCGTCGACTGTGCGGGGGAGTTGGTGGTGCCCGGGTTCATCGACGCGCACACGCACCTGTGTTTGGCCGAGACCATGCGGGATTCGTTCGGGCTGCCGCGTTCGGTGCGGCCGTTGTCGGCCGTGCCGGTGCTGCGGACGCTGTTGCGGCTCGGGGTGACCACCGTGCGGGACGCCTGGGGGGCCGACTCCGGGGTGCGGATGGCGGTCGAGCGGGGGTGGATCGAAGGCCCGCAGGTGTTCATCAGCGTGCGGCAGGTGTGTACGACCGGCGGCATCGGTGATCATTGGGCGGCGCGGGTCGGGTCGGTGGACTTCTTCGGGGATCCCGCGATGCCCGATCCGGTATTCGACGGGGCCGACGCGGCCCGGGCCGCGGTGCGGCGGATGGTGCGGGCCGGCGCGGACTGGATCAAGGTGACGGTGTCCGGATCCATGTCCGCGAACCACGGGGTGCACGATGTACAGGTCACCGCCGAGGAGTTGGCCGCCCTGGTCGACGAGGCCCGGCGGCGCGGGCAGCGGTCGGTCATGGTGCACGCGCACGGGGCCCGGGCCGCCGAGACGGCCGCCCGGGCCGGGGCGCGCAGCATCGAGCACGGGACGTGGCTCGACGAGGCGGCGGTCGCGGCGATGGTCGAGCACGGGACCTGGCTGGTGCCCACGCTGTCCTGTACGCAGACCGATCCCGCGCAGGCCCCCGAGGGCGCGGCCGAGGCGCACCGGAACTCGGTCCGCCTCGCGATCGAGGCGGGCGTCCCCATCGCCATGGGCAGCGACAACCCGGTTCGGCCGCACACGGAGGTACTCCGCGAGATCGACCACCTGGCCCGCACCGACCTCGGCCCCGCCGGCGCCTTCCGCGCGGCCACCCACGACGCCGCGCGCCTGCTCGGCATCGCCGACGACCGCGGCGAGATCGCCGTGGGCAAGCGTGCCGACCTGGTCCTCCTGGCCGGCGCCGACCTCGAGACCGCCGCGCTGGACAAGCGCGTCCGCGGCGTGTGGCAAAACGGGCACCGGGTCCGCTGACCACCCGTCAGCGCCCGCGCCCTCCTGCCCTCACCCCACCCGAGGCCCCCGCATCCAATGCCGGTCCGTGCTCCACCCCAGCAGCCGCAACCCCGAGCCGCCCGCCACCGTGCCGCGCGCGTCGAACCGGTCCCCCGCCGCGACCGCGCGCAGCCCGATCAGCGCCGGCGACAACCGCGCCGCCACATGCCCCGGGTGGCGCGCCGTCTCGTCGTCGAGCCACGCCAGGACCGCCGCCCGCTCGCTCGCGGAGCACATCGACAGGTGGAACAGCATCTGCCGCCACGCGTACGCCGCGTCCTTGATCGTGGACAGCGGCCGCGGGTTGCCCTCCACGCGCGCCGTCAATCGGCACGCCGTCGTGAAGCAGCGCCGCGCCAGGTCGGCCCAAACCGGGGCGACGCCGATCGGGCCGGCCAGCGCGGCGAGGTTGTGCGTGGTCAGGATCTGCGCCTGCTCGATCACCGTCCCGTTCGCCGCGGGCGACCAACCGCCGTGGTTGCCGGCCCGAGACTGGCACAGCTCCCCGAACCGCGCGGTTCGATCGGAGCCGAACGCGCGCCAATTGACCGCGTCCCCGACGAGCACCGCGATCTCGGCGTAGTCGATGTCGAAGTACCGCTCGTACAGCGAGCCTTCGAGGACATCGGCGGCCAGCCTCGCGGCGGCGAGGAACTTGCCGGAGAACCGCCCCATGAAGATGTCCGCGGCCAACTCCTCGACCCACGGCAGGTCGAGGCCCGCCCCGCGCGAGAGCGCGGACAGTTCACCGATCAGCGGATTGGGCAGGATCGTCGCCGGAAAGCCCTGCAGCGCGAGCTCGCCGAGCCGCACCAGCACCGCGCGGGCGTTGTCCTGCGACTCGGCGCTCGACTCGCGATACTCCGCGACGGCCGCCACCCACGGCAGTTCGGCCGGTCGGACCTGGTGCTCCAGGTTCAGCAGCAGCAGCGAGCGCCGGTTCCGGAAGGCCTGGTAGTGCGCCGCCATCAGCGTGCGCAGGCCCTCGTCGAGGTACGCCTGTGCCGTCGTCGACGCGACGAGTTGCGGCACGAGCTCGGCCAACACCTCCGCCGACGGGACGATCCCGCGCTCGATCAGCGTGCCGATCGGGGCGCTGAGCGCACCCTCGACCAGGTGCCGGATCGCCGCGGGGATCTCGGCCCCGAGAGTGACCCCCGTCCGCGCGTACTCCTCCTCGGTGACCGGCACGACGAGCGCGTCCACGTCCGGGGTGCCCGAGTGCTGCGGGAGATCGGCCAGTCGCCGGACCACCACCCCCGCCAGCGCGTGGTGCGTCGGGAGCGCCGCGATCTGCGCCTGGCGGCCGCGGATCTCGCCGTGCCGCGCCGACCCGGGCAGCCCGCGCCGCCGCACCATCGCGTCCACCGCGTGCTGGAGCAGCCCGCGTCGGCGCGCGTCGAGCGGGCGGCCGGCCACCGTCTGCGCGAGCGCGGTGCGCAGGATCGCCTGGTTCTCCTTGGGCTTGCGGTGCTTGCCGCACAGCTTGTGCTCGGACGCCAACAGTTTGTACCGCGCCAGCAGTTCGCCGCCGCGCGCGATCCAGTCGGGGCCCGGCGGGCGGGCCAGGACGCGGCCCGACTCGATGTCGGTGGTGTCCAGCCAGAGCGCGAGCAGCTCGTCGGCGAACGGGTTCCAGACCGTCAACGCCTCGTGCATCGCCTCGATCGCCGGCTTCGGCCGCCGTTTGGCGACCGCCTCGCCCACCTGGCCGACGGTATGCCGGTACGCCGTCGAGGAGTCCGCCGAACGCGCCCGCGCGGGCCGCGGTGCGAAGCGCAGCTGATCCGCGAACGGCCGCAGCACGTCCAGGAGTTCGAGCGCGCCGACCCGATCGCCCGCGGCGACCAGCCAGGCGACCACGAGCAGTGCGGCCTCCTCGGGGACGACCACCTCGTAGTCGCCCCGTTCGAGCATCGCCGTCAGCTCCGCGAGGCCCGCTTCGGTGAGGTGGTAGGCGAACAGCGCCTGCCGCTCGGCGGGGACGCCCACCCGGCGCGCGAGCTCGACCTCGTGCGGCAGCAGCTCGCCGCCGGCGCTCGCGTTGCCGGTGGCGAAACCGCCGCGGACCACCTCGGGGGTCACCCACACGGGAAACTCGTCCATCGGCTTGCGCGAACCGATCCGCAGCGCCCCGTCCCGCATCCGGTCCACCACCTGGCGCCAGCGCCGAACGTGCTTCTCGGCGCGGGCTCGGGTGACCGCGTCCTCATGGGTGACGGCGGTGTGGAAGACCCGGGCCAACTGCTGCTCGGGGTAGCCCTGGCCGGCACTCGCGGGCGGGGGCCACTGACGCGGCTCATCGTTGTCGTTCATAGCCGGCATGGCGGGTTCTGCCCCCGCGCCCTCCGGGTCCGAAGCCCGGTGCTCTACTGCTGAGCTACACGCCGTTGATCTCTCCCTCAGGCTAGGTGCGGCCGTCGGGTGAGGACAAGCGCATTATTCCGGACCGGCGGCGAGCCATGGCACGGACCGGCGAGCCGGCCGCTCCGCCCGCTCCAAATGCCACGAACGGCGAATTTCGGGGCGGCTGTTGGGGCCTGCTTCGCCATCGACATACTCGGCGATGAATTCCGACTTTCCCCCTCGCAAGGAGTTACGTGCGGACTGCACGCATGGCCTCGATCGTCTGCTCCACCACCCTCGTCCTCGCCGGCGTCGCCGGGCTCACCGCGTGCGCGGGCGGCTCCGGAGCGAAGTCCAACGCCGGTACCGAGGCCAGGGCGCTCGCCGACGAATCGGTCGCCCTCATGCGGGATGTGGACGACTTCAAGTTGACCGGCTCCGGCGAGATGGACGGAACCACGATGAGCCTGAACTTCTGTGTTCGAAAGGGGACGGACGCCAAGGGCACGATCACCATCGACGGTGCCACCGTCGAGGTCGTCGTCATCGGCAAGGACCAGTACATGAAGGCCGATGCCAAGGCGTGGGCGAAGCTCGTCGACGTGGCGGGCGGCCGGGGATCGGCGGATGCGGTCGAGAAGCTCGACGGCAAGTACATGAAGGTCGACGCCGGGGGCGACGACGGCTTCGGCTCGATGGCCGACCCGTTCGAAGGCGACACCGAGGGTGTCACGAAGGGCGACCCGGTCACGGTCGAGGGTGTGCGGGTGATCCCGCTGACGCAGGAGTTCGAGGGCGACACCACGACCGTCTACGTGCGGGCGACGGGCAAGCCCTACCCCGTCGTGGTCAAGACCGAGGGTTCGTCGCCGTCGAGCATGAGGTACACCAAGGCCAAGGCCAGGTGCGAACCGGTCGCGCCGCCCGCCGACCTGGTCGTGGACATGTCCGAGGGCACGAGGCCCGACGTCGAGGTGTGACCGGGGTCCTCGGGTTCGCGGACGGCCGTCAGGTCGGCTCCGGCTCGGGGACCTTGTCCGTGGCCGGGGCCGGGTTCGGGGCCGGACTCGGGGCCGCGGGTGTCGCCCGTACGTCCGCCAGGAGCAGGGGCGCCAGGTTGGCGACGAGCACCAGTACCGCGCCGATGAGCAGTGGGGCGGTCGTGCCGATCGCCGCCGCGATCGGCGCGGCGATGGCCAGGCCCAACGGGCGGGCGGCGAAGGAGATCAGCGAGTCGAAGGAGCCGACGCGGCCCAGCGACTCCGGCGGGATGCGGCGCTGGAGGGTGGTCTCCCACAGCGGGTGGAGCACGCCGAGGCCGAACATGCCCGCGAAGTACGCGGTCGCGACGACCGCAATCGGCGCGTGCAGCGCGAGGCTCGTGAGGGGGAGCGCGTACACCGCGGCACCGACAGCGACGGCCACCAGCGGGCGGCGAATCGGCAGTCGTGACGCGGCCCATACGCCGATCAGCAGGCCCACGGTGCCGACCTGGGCGATGATCACCCAGGCACGCTCACCGCCGAGCCGGTCGACCGCGATCATCGGGCCGAGGGTGAGCAGGAAGCCGGCCGCCAAGTGCCAGACGCCGTGCGCGAGTACGTTGGCCAGGAACCACGGATGCCGCCGGGTCTCCACCCAACCCTCCCGCAACTCGCCCAGGAACGCGCCCTGTTCGGCCCGGCGCGGAGCACGGTGCGGGCGCAGGCCGCCGAGCGTGGTGGCCGACGCGATGAACAGCGTGCCGGTGAGCAGCGAGGACCACCCCGCCCCCACCAGGAGCATCAGCCCGCCCGCCGCCGCGGGTGCGGCCATCTGCGCGAGCCCCTGCGCGACCGCGAGCCGGGCGTTGGTTTGCAGCCGCTCCGGGTCCGGCACCACCGCGGCCACGAGGGTGCGCACGGCGGAGGTACCGAACGCCACGGCCGCGCCCGTGATCGCGGACAGCACCGCCAGGTCGGGGATCCGGACCGGCCCTGCGAGCAGCTCGGCGCCGATCGCGAGCTGGGCAGTGGCGCGGACCAGGTCGGCGGTGAGCACGACGCGTTGCGGCGGGAACCGATCGGCGACCACGCCCGCGACCGGCAGCAGGAGCAGCATCGGCAGCAGCTCGCAGGCCAGCACCAGGCCGAGGTCCGTCGCCGAGCCGGTGTGTACGACCGCGAGGGTCAGCGTGATGGGGATCAGCGCGGTCGCGAACGCGGCGAAGGTGCGGCCGGTCAGCAGCCGGCGAGTCGTTGGGGTCATGGCGCCGGAATATATTTCGCCAGCGAATCATTCGTCAACGGATTACTCGCTGGCGTAGCATAATGAGCGGATGCACGGTGTGGACAAGGAACGGGACGCGATCGAAAACCCGGTCGAGAACGCGGACGAGGGCGAGAACGCGGACACGGGCGAGAACCGGGGCGAGAACCGGATTGGCGACGAGGTCGAGGACGCCGTCGATCGGCACATCGCGCGCTGGCGCGACAAGGCGCCCTTCGACGAGCGCGTGGAGGGGATCGTCTCCCGGATCCAGTTGCTGACAAAACACATCCGCGCGGCCAAGGGGCCGTGCCTCGCCGAGGTCGGCCTTCAGGAGTTCGAGTTCGAGACGCTGCACCGACTCGCCTCGCGCGGCAGGCCATGGCAGGCCACGCCGTCCGAGCTGGCCGCCGAGCTGATGATGTCGCCGGCGGGGATCACCGGCCGGCTCGACACCCTGGAGAAGTCCGGCCTGGTCCAGCGGATCCGCGGCGTCGAGGACCGGCGGCGGGTCGACGTCGGCCTCACCGAGGTGGGGCACTCGCGCTGGGTGGCCGCGATGAATCTGATCTCGGTGGAGGAGATCGGCATCGTCGGATCCCTGGCCGAGACCGACCAGGACACGCTGATCGTGCTGCTCAAGCGGATGCTGGTGCACGTGGAGCGCGGCGGCGGCTGAGCGGGGCACCGCGCCGAAACCACCCCGCCGCCCGACCGAGGGTCGGGCGGCGGGGGTGTTTCGCCTACCGCTTCCGCGGCTTCCTTTACTTCTTCTTCTACTTCTTCACGGCCCGCAGTACGACGAACTTGGGGTCGCTCGCGACGATGTCGCAGTTGCCGAAGAGCCGGCGCAGCTTCACGTGGTACCCGAGGTGCCGGTTGCCGATCACCCACAGCTCGCCGCCGGAGCGCAACGCCGCGCGGGAGCCGGCGAACATCCGCCACGAGATCGCCTCGGTGGTCGCCCGGTGGGTGTGGAACGGCGGGTTGTTCAGGACCAGGTCGACGCTCTCGGCCGGGACGTCCTCCAGACCGTCGCCCACCACGAAGTCGGCGGCCGCCCGCGGGCCGAGCGCCTCGCGGAAGGTGGCCCGCGCCGACGCCACCGCCTGATGCGACTCGTCGACGAACAACACGTCGGAGCCGGGGTTGGCCAGCGCCGCCGCCGTACCCACGACGCCGTTGCCGCAGCCCAGGTCCACGACCCGCTCGCGACCGCTGCGCCGGGGGAGGTTGCGCAGCAGGAAGCGGGTGCCGATGTCGAGCCGGTCGCCGCAGAAGATGCCCGCGTGGTTCGTGACGGTCACCCCGGACGCCGCGCCGATGTCGAGCGGCAGCGCGTAGCTGCGCGGCCACGGGCTCGGCAAGCGCGGGAGCGCCGGGTCCGGCGTACAGAAGATCAGCCGGGCCTTGCGTACCGCGAGCGACGTCTTGGTCGGGCCGAGGATCCGCTCGAACAGCTTGAGCGTGGAGGTGTGGATCTCGGTGACCATGCCGGTGCCGATCACCACCGTGTCCGCGTGCACGCTCGGCGCGAGGCGGTGCAGCTGGTCCTCCAGGAGGGCCAGGTTCTTCGGCACCCGGACGATCAGGACGTCGATCCGCTCCGGCGGCGCGTCCTGGGTGGACAGCAGGCGCACCCAATCCGGGTCGGCCTCGTTCCGGGCCAGGTTCGTGCGGGTGGCCTCCTGGCCGAGGAACGAGTCGCTGATCTGTACCGGCCGGGACTCGGCCAGCGCGGTCACCAGCGCGCCCCACCGGTCGCCCACCACGACGACGCTGCCGGAGAGGTCCGTCGGCTCGGCGCCGTCGAGCCCGGCGAGGTGCCGCAGTACGTATGCGTCGGCGGCGTCCCACGCGCGCAGCAGATCGCGCGGATCCTCGGGGTGACGGGTGAGCTCGAACTCGCCGGAAGGCGCAGAAAAACGATTCATTGTGCGCTCAGCCTAGTCGGGCTCCGGGAACCGCCGAGCCGGCGCACCGGGGAGGCCCGTGGTGCCACGGCTCGCGTCAGGATCGGCCGAACTCGTGCGCGCGCGTCGCCAGCGCGGCCCCGGCCCGCTCGAGCCAGCGCACCGCCTCGTCCGATGCCGCCCGGGTCGAGCCCGCGAGCAGGGTGAGGTCGGCGTGCGCGACGACGCCCGCCGGCAGCGTGGCGGCGATCGCGCCGGCGACCAGGGCCACCGGTACGCCGGCCCGCTCGTGGGCGAACTCGACGACGGTGCCCACCACCTTCCCGCGCAGGGACGTCGCGTCGAAGCGGCCCTCGCCGGTGACCACGAGATCCGCGCCGGCGAGCGCGGTGGGCAGGCCCGCCAGCTCGGCCACCCGGGCCGCGCCGGGCACGATCGAGGCGCCCCACACGGCGGCGAGGCCGTACGCGGTACCGCCCGCGGCCCCCGCGCCGGGCGCCTCGGGGTCGCCCCGAGGACGGCGGCCAGCCGGGCGAGGCCCGCGTCGAGGTCGGCGATCTCGCGCGTCGTCGCGCCCTTCTGCGGGCCGAAGACGTGCGCGGCGCCGGTGGGGCCGAGCAGCGGGTTGGTGACGTCGGTGAGGATCTGGACGCCCCCGGCCGGGGGAGCGGTGAGCCCGCTTCGGTCGAACTTCGCGAGGCGGGCCAACGCGCCTCCTCCGTACGGCAGTTCGCCGCCGTCGCCGGCCAGGAGGCGGGCCCCGAGCGCGCTCAGCGCACCGGCCCCGCCGTCCGTGGAGGCCGAACCGCCCACCGCGACCACCAGCGCGCGCACCCCGGCCCGCAACGCGGCGGCGATCACCACGCCGAGCCCCGCGGTGTGCGCGCCCATGGGGTCGGGCGCTTCGAGTAGCGGCAGCCCCGACACGATGGCCAACTCGACCACGCCCGTGCCGTCCGGCAGCGCCAACCACGCCGCGTCCACCGACCGCCCGTCCGGCCCGGGAGCGGCGGCCACCGGCATCCGCACCGACCCGGGAACGGCCCGCGCCACGGCATCGAGCGTCCCCTCCCCGCCATCGGCCAAGGGAAGCAGGACAACGTCGTCGCCGGGCCGCACCGACCGCCACCCGGCGGCCAACACCTCGGCGGCCAGATCCGCCTCGACGGTCCCCTTGAACGCGTCGGGCGCAAAAAGCACACGCACGGCAAAGCCTTTCTGGTTGTCGGGCCATCGGCGTCCCGGCCGGAGTGCGGCGTCGGTCGCGGCCGATCGGGTGGTGGTCCTGGTCGACGCTCAGGGCGCCCGCGGGTGGCCGAGGACCTCCGACACGTAGCGGCGTTTCAGGGTGTCCACCGTGTTGTCGCCTTCGGCGGTCCAGACGCTCGCGTTGAAGATTTCCACCTCGATGTCGCCGGTGTAGCCGGCTTCCTCGACCATGCGGGCCAGTGCCTGGAAATCGATCGTGCCGTCGCCCATCATGCCGCGGGCCAGCAGGTTGTCGGCGGGCAACGGCAGGATCCAGTCGCAGATCTGGAACGACGCGATCCGCTCGCCCGCCCGCGCGATCGCGGCCGGCAGTCGCGGGTCCCACCACACGTGGAACGCGTCGACCACCACGCCCACCTCGGCGACCGGATGCGGCTCCGCGAGGTCGAGCGCCTGGTCGAGGGTCGACAGCACCGCGCGGTCGGCGCAGTACATCGGGTGCAGCGGTTCCAACGCGAGCCGTACCCCGTGCTCGCCCGCGAACGGCGCCAATTCGGCCAGTGCCTCGGCGACCCGCTCCCGGGCACCCGGCAGGTCCCGGTCGCCGGTCGGCAGCCCACCGACCACGAGGACCAGGCACGCCGCGTCCAACACCGCCGCCTCCTCGATCGCGCGCCGGTTGTCCGCGATCGCCTCGACCCGCGCCGCCGGCTCACGCGCCGTCAGGAAGCCGCCCCGGCACAGCGACGAGACCCGCAGCCCGGCGTCGCGCACGAGCTTCGCCGACTCGGCCAGGCCCGTGTCGGCGACCTTGTCCCGCCACAACCCGATCGCGGGCAACCCGGCGCGCACGCAGCCCTCGACCGCCTCGGGCAACGACCACTCGCGCGTCGTCCACTGGTTGAGCGAGAGCCGGGCGAGCCGCGGATCCTCCGGCGCCGGTGTCGGCACACTCGCGGGGCGGCCGCTCGGTACGTCCGTCGTGCTCATGCCGATGCTCCCGTCCTCGCGAGTGATGACCACCCGCGCGTCTGCCACTGCCGGCCCCGTGCCTCGCCCGTCACCACCGCGTTCATCCGCGCACCCCTGCCACCGCGAGCAGCGACCGCATCCGGGCCGCCGCGAGATCGGCGTCGGGCAGCAGACCCGCCGCGTCGGCGAGCCGATACGCCTCGGCCAGGTGCGGGATCGAGCGGGCCGACTGGGCGCCGGCCACCATGACGAAGGCGTCCTGACGCCCGGTCAGCCAGGCGAGGAAGACGATGCCGGTCTTGTAGTTGTAGGTGGGCGCGCCGAACAGATGCCGAGACAGCGGCACCGTAGGCGCGAGCAGCGCGTCGTAGGTCGCCGGGTCCCCCGCGTCCAGGGCGCGCAGCGCGCCCGCCGCCACCGGAGCGATCGCGTCGAAGATGCCGAGCAGCGCGTGACTGAAGTGCGTCCCGTCGCCCCGGATCAGCTCGGGGTAGTGGAAGTCGTCACCGGTGTACAGGCGTACGCCGACCGGGAGTTCGGCCCGCAGCCGGATCTCGTGCTCGCGATCGAGCAGCGAGACCTTCACGCCGTCCACCCGGTCCGCGTGCGTGCGCACCAGGTCGAGGAACACCTCGGTCGCCGCGGCCACGTCCGAGGAACCCCAGTAGCCGGCGAGTGCCGGATCGAACACCTCGCCCAGCCAGTGCAGCACCACGGGCCGCCGCACCTGGCCGAGCAGCGTGTCGTAGACCCGACGGTAGTCCTGCGGACCCCGCGCGGACGCGGCCAGCTGACGGCTCGCCATGAGCACGACCTTGGCGCCGGATTCCTCGACCACGGCGACCTGCTCGGTGTAGGCCGCGATCACCTGATCGATCGTCAGGCCGACCCCGGCGTGGTCGGTACCCGCGCCGCACGCGATGAGCTCGTACGGATCGCCGACCGCGGCCGCCTCCGCGGCGCCGCGCCGGATCAGCTCGGTCGTGGCCGACCAGTCCAGGCCCATGTTCCGCTGCGCGGTGTCCATCGCGTCCGCGACCGCGAACCCGTGCGACCACAGGTGGCGTCGGAACGCGAGCGTGGCGTCCCAGTCCACGGCGGCCGGCCGACCGGGGGTGTTGTCGCCGAGCGGGTCGGCGACCACGTGCGCGGCGGCGTACGCGGTGCGGGTGCGGAAGGCCGCGCCGCCCGGGGCCGCGCCGAGGTAGGTCCCGGTCGGCTGGTAGGGCTCCAGGCCGCCGGCCGCGGTGGGCAGCAGCAGGCGGGCGGTCACGCGCGCGCCCCGTCGAGCGGCGTCAGCTCCACGCGCCGACCCTCGGCCGACGAGCGCAGCCCGGACTCGGCCAGCTGTACGCCCCGCGCGCCCGCGAAGAAGTCGAACGCGAACGGCTCGTCGTCGACCACGTGCCGGACGAAGTCCTCCCACTGCACCTTGAATCCGTTGTCGAAGCCGCCGTCGCCCGCGTTGTCCGGCACCTCCTGCCACTGGTCGCGGAACGACTCGGTGACCGGGAGATCCGGGTTCCACACCGGCGTCGGCGTCGCCGAGCGGTGCTGGACGCGGCAGCGCCGCAGCCCCGCGACGGCGCTGCCCTCGGTGCCGTCGACCTGGAACTCCACCAGTTCGTCCCGGTTCACCCGAACCGTCCACGACGAGTTGATCTGCGCGATGACGCCGCCCGCGAGCTCGAAGATGCCGTAGGCGGCGTCGTCGGCGGTCGCCGGGTATTCGTCGCCGCGTTCGTCCCAGCGGCTGGGGATGTGCGTGACGGCCTTGGCCGTCACCGCCTCGACCCGACCGAAGAGGTTCTCCAGGACGTACGACCAGTGGCAGAACATGTCCACGACGATCCCGCCGCCGTCCTGCGCGCGGTAGTTCCAGCTCGGCCGCTGGGCGGGCTGCCAGTCGCCCTCGAAGACCCAATAGCCGAACTCGCCGCGGACCGACAGGATCCGGCCGAAGAAGCCGCCCTCGATCAACCGGCGCAGCTTGAGCAGGCCGGGCAGGAACAGCTTGTCCTGGACGACGCCGTGCTTGATGCCGGCGGCCTCGGCGGCGCGCGCGAGGCCGAGCGCGCCCGTGAGGGTCTCCGCGGTCGGCTTCTCGGTGTACACGTGCTTGCCCGCCGCGATGGCCGCGTGGATCGCCCGCTCGCGGGCGGTGGTCACCTGCGCGTCGAAGTAGACCGAGTTGGCCGGGTCGGACAGCGCGGTGTCCAGGTCGGTGGTCCACGCGGTGAGGCCGTGCCGCTCGGCGAGCGCGCGCAGCTTGTCGGCGTCGCGGCCGACCAGGACCGGTTCGAGCTGCACGCGCGTGCCGTCGGCGAGCGCGACGCCGTCCTGCTCGCGGATGGCCAGGACCGAGCGGACCAGGTGCTGGCGGTAGCCCATCCGGCCGGTGACGCCGTTCATCACGACGCCGAGGGTTTGGGTGGTCATGGGGGGCCTTTCGGGGGCGGGGATGGGGACGGGGCGGGGCGGCCGAGTGCCGGGGGCGGCGGGGGACGCGGTGGTCGGGTGGTGCCGGTGCCGGTGGTGCGGTGGGTGGGTCTGCGTCTGCGTCGGTGCGTGCTTCCAGAGCTGGAAAGCGCTTTCCCGTAAGTTAGAGCGATGTTCGGGTCGGGTCAAGGGATCAGGGCTTTCGGCAGGCGGTGGTAGCGGTTGGCAGGAGGGAAGGCGCGCATGCTTGGGTATGCGCTTTCCAATCGCTACTCTGTGCCCATGTCCACTCCGACCCCCGAGGCTCCCGCGACCCGTCCCGCGGGCCCGGTCACCCTGCAGCAGGTGGCCGAGCGCGCCGGAGTGTCCTCCGCGACCGCGTCGCGTGCCCTGCACGGCAGCAACGGCACCCGGATCGTGGGTGAGGAACTGCGCAGGCGCGTGCTCGACGCCGCCCGCGAGCTGAGGTACGTCTCCAACGCGCCCGCCCAGGCGCTGGCCCGCTCGACGACGGCGGTGGTCGGGGTGGTCGTGCACGATGTCGCCGACCCGTATTTCGCCGCGATCGCCGCCGGTGCGATGGGCGTCGCCCGGGAGCACGGCCTCCTGGTCATGCTGGCCGCGACCTTCCGTGACCCCGAGCTGGAACTCGATTACATCGCCCGCCTGCGCGCCCAGCGTGCCCGCGCGATCGTGTTGGCCGGCAGCGGCTTCGCGGACCGCGAGTTCACCCGGCGGCTGGCCGTCGAGGTGGACGCCTACCGCGCCGACGGCGGCCATGTGGTGTCCGTGGGCGCGCACGGCATCGCGGCGGACACGGTGCGCCCCGGAAACCGGGCCGGCGCCGCGCTTGCCGTGCGGCACCTGTACGAGCTGGGTCATCGGCGCTTCGGGATCGTCTCGGGTCCACGCGCGCTGACCACCGTGCGGGATCGTCTCGACGGTGCTCGCCGGCAACTGCGGTCGCTGGGCGTGGCGTTGCCGCCGGGGCAGATCGTGGACGGTGGCTTCACCCGCGAGGATGCGCGGGTCGCGGTTCGCGAGTTGCTCGCGCGGGCGCCGGAGGTGACGGCGATCGTGGTGCTGAACGACGTGATGGCGGCGGGGGTGTTGGCGGGGCTGCGGGACGATCTGGGGCTGCGGGTGCCCGAGCGGATCTCGGTGGTGGGATTCGACGACCTGCCGTTCGCCGTGGATCTGCATCCGGCGCTGTCCACCGTGCGGTTGCCGCTGGCCGAGATCGGCGCCGGTGCGATGCGGATGATTCTGGCGGGTCCGGCGGTGGAGCCGCGGAGTTTGGACCTGGACGCGGAGCTCGTCGTGCGGTCCTCAAGCGCCGGGGTGGCTTGACGGGTTGGCGTTTGGCTGGGTCCTCAAGCGCCGGACGGGCTGGGGCGGGTGTCCTCAAGCGCCGGACCGAACGAGAGTGACTAAACATATGGGTCCGAGAGAGCCCCGTCCGGCATCGGTGGCCAGACGGGGCTAGGCCGAGCTGGAACGCGAGCGTGGCCGGCGGCAGCGGGTTGACCTTGGCGTCGGGCTGAGCAAGCGGCGGGAACGCCGGGGCGTGCTTAGGGCAACCCCACAGAGTCCAGCCGGACGCACCACGCCCGGACTCGATCACCTGCACCGGAACAAGCTCATTTGTGGGTCACGGCCGGGCCGTCACTGATTGAGCAGCGACATCCAACGTGCGACATGTTCGGGGTTGTCCGCGCATTCGGCGGTTGCCCCGGCCACGTAGGCGCGCATGCCCGCTCGGCTTGCCATTCGCCACGCCGGGAACTGAGTCAGCCATGAGCATGCCTGCGCCGGGTTGTGTCCGCTGAACAGCAGCCACATGTACAGCCCGGCGTACTCCGCCCACGCGGGCCCGAGCACGGCGCGGCCCCAGTCGACCAACACGGCCTGTGTGGTGTACCCGGCGTGCCGAAGCATCACGTTGGACGGGACAAGGTCGTTGTGAAGCAGGTGGTTGCCGGTAAGCAACGATCGTTGGTCGCCGTTCAGGTGTTCCGCCCACTGGTCGGCGACCGAAGGCAGTTCAAGGCCGTGCGGCGGGCGGATCTGCTGAATCTCTCGCAGCGTTGCGGCGAGAGACCCGAGGTCTTTGCTTCCGGGCGATAGGTCGGCCGCACCTCCCTTGATGTGGCCGAACAGAAGCAGGGTCCACCCGTCCTCGGCGACGTGTCCGATCAAGGGCGCGGCAAACCGGGCCACGATCGGGGCGACCAGGGTTTCCCGCCGGCGCTGTTCTGCCGCTTCGGCGTCGTCGGTCGGCGCGCCTTTGACGAACACCTGCCCGGTACCGGTCGTGAGCGTGGCCACGAACGATGTGGAGCCGTGCCAGGTGGTGATGTCCTCGGATTCGAGTACCGGCCCCGTGACCGACTCGACAGCGGACCGGACCCCGTCCGGGAGATCGGTCCACGACTGCTGTTTCATGTCGTCCTTTCATCGGTCACGGGGTCGGTCCCGTTACTACCTACCTGGTTCGTACCGCTCCGCAGTGCTTGCAGCGGTCGGCGCCGTTGTAGTGCCAAAAGTCGTGATCACAGTCGGATCGGCCGCCGGTGATGGTCTCGGCGCGCCGGATCGCGGGGCTACCCGGCTTCGGGGGCTTGCTCTTGCAGGGCGGTACTTCTTTCCGTGCCATGTGCCCTACCTCTCGTGTCGGTAGTGCTCGGATGGTGCGGACCCCGCCCGATGTTCTTCCCCGAGCATCCGGGCGGGGCGAACGTGGGGGTCAGCGCGGCGGCTTGACCCGGTACAACTCGGAGGCCTTCAGCATGTACGGCATGCCGCCCGGTGGAAGCACCATGACCACCTGGTCGTTGTCGAGCCCGGCGGAATCCTCGGCCCGTTCGACCCGTCCGGCGGGGTAGGTGTCGCGGCCTACGCAGGGGCGCGGGGCGACCCAATCACCAACGGCGTACCGCAGCGGCAAAGGGCGTCCACGCGGGGGCAGTTCACGCGCCACGACGACCGGGGCCGCGATCCCGTCCGGACCGACAACGAAGCCTGCTTCACAGCTCACGACAACCGCCCTTGCCAAGAGGAGTCCGCCGGGAAACCAGTCGGGGATACCGGGCACGGACACGGCGGATGATCCATCCCCGAATGGCGTACTGATCCGGGCTCAACGTCCGCAGCACGCCGGGCGGATGCGCCGACTTCGTCATGCCACTCCCTTCACGACCATGCGCCCCGGCGCCGGGACCACGCGCGATCGAGACCGACACCGGGGCAGTTCAAGGCGCGGCAAAATAGCCGCTCGGCAGGGCACGTTGCCGTGATCAGAGCTTGTCTCGCGCATCGGCGCCCCTTCCCGGACAGAGCAACTTGCATATCCAAGTCATCATCACCGTAGGCTTCATGACTTGGATATGCAAGACGATGTTCCGAGTCTGGGACCGGCGTCTCAAGATCAACTTTCAGGGGACGTCCATCACGTATCGGAAGACGTGACGGTCGCACGGGACTCGCGAGTCCAGGACTTCCACGACCTCACCGGAGGCGACGTGCGCGCTCCGGAACACCCGTGCCAGCGGCACGCCCGGCGGAATCGCGAGTTCTTCCGTTTCCTCCGGAGTCGGCATCCGGATGACCAGGTCTTCGACGAACTGAACGATCCGTTGCCTGATCGGTCCTTCGGGATCTTCGATCAATCGACTGACGCCGCCACGAATCCGAGGAGATTCAGCGACAGCGGTTCCGGCGAATCGATCGGCAGGATAGTAGCCATCCACGTTTTGCATCGGCTCGCCGTTCACGAAAAATCGGCGACGGCGAATGATGACGGGAGCGCCCGCCTCGACTCCCAGACGCTCAGCAATCTCGGCCGGTACCGGGATGATCTCCACGGCAAGGATCTTTTGTTCCGCACGGAACCCCTGCGCAATAGCCTCGGAGTTGTAGTTCGCGACCCCCGTGTCTCGACGGCGCCGGAAGTTGGCGCCGGTCGTGAGAACCTGCACGTTCGGGCGCGGGCGAACGAAAACTCCTTTGCCTTGGTTGCTGATCAGAAGCCCATCGGCTTTGAGCAACGCGAGTGATTTGCGCACCGTGACACGGGTTGTCCCGTACCGGTCCTTGAGGTCGTTCTCGGAAGGCAGCCGCGCACCGGGAGAAAGTTCACCGGACAGGATCGATGCGCGCAGGTCATCGGCGATTCTTCGGAACAGCGGGGCATCCCGATCGGGCATCACAACGTCACCTCCACTTGGCTATGCAAGCAAGGCTATGCCATCGCGCCGGTGGCCTCACTCGGCGAAGGACCAGCCGGTCAGGCCAAGAATGGTGACGGCAACCACGGGGCCCGCGGGTGCAATTTCTCGATACTGTGGATATTTCTCCCTCAGCAAGGCAACAGGTGCGGCGCGGTGCAAGTCGTTCTCCCAAATCTCCGCGTGTCCGTCGGCGCGGACCCACCAGAGTTCAGACCAATCGTCAGCGTATTGGTCGACAAGAATCGATACTCGATTATTCTCCCGAATATTACGCAGTCGACGTAGATTGGATGAAGTCTTTGGCTTGTGGTCGACGGCGAAATACAACATGCTCCCATCCGATGCGAATGTGATGGGGACCATGTGCGGCTCTCCGGAAGCTGACACGGTGGCCAAACGGGCTACACGGGATTCACAGAAGCGCAGGCATGCTTCATCAGGATTCAGCCTCATACCGTGACAGTACATTGGCGCCGGTGCGGACAACAATCACGAATCTCCGAAGTAAACACAGAAGGGCCCGGAGCGCGCTCCCGTGATTGGGGGCGTGCTCCGGGCCTTGCTTGTGTCACGGGTCCTGCTGTCGAGTGGTTTGCACCCGATCGAACGCCGCGACTTTGCCGCCCGGTTGGGGTGGGCAGGAGATTAGTCCCAGATGTCCGAGTCGGCTGTCTCTTGGTCCGGCAGGACAAGCCCGGTGCGTGCGCTGGGCGAGAGACCCTGGATGTACCAGTGACTCTCGTTCGGTGGCCGGGCTGAGAAGGGCGTCCTCAAGCGCCGGACGGGCTGCATTGGTCGGGTTCGTGGTATTAGGCCGTTTGGGGTGGGGTGTACTTATTTTGCTGTACCGGGGATGCCTTCCCTGGGAGGAAGCCCTCAGGGATTTCGGGCGGGACGCTGGTGTCGTAGCCGATGGTTGCGAGAGGAGACACCATGCACGTCAAGCACAAGATCGCGGTAATGGCCGCGGCGACGGCGCTGTTCGCGGTTCCCGGTGTGGCGGTGAGCCAGGCCGCTGCCGGTCCCGGTTGGCACCATGTGCAGGACTTCCCGTCCTCGGACGAGGGCGGATGTCACGCGCGGGGCCAGTGGTATCTGGAGAACGGTGTGCACGCCTACGAATGCAGGCCCGCCGGCGTATGGGAACTGTGGGTGCTCACGGACTCGTGAACCGACGCGGCCGATGATTGAAGTCGGCGCCGCCCCGGCGGCGCCGCACTGGACTCGCGGCTCGTCGAGGGCGCGCAAGGGTGTTCGGCGCGCCGCGGGTTTGGGTGAACGGGGGCGATGGGCTTGAGCGGGTACGAGCGCGTCGAACGGGCCAGGCAGTTGTACGAACGCGCCGTATTGGGCGGCGAATGTCTGTTGTGCTCAAGTGTCGGATGGGCTGGGAGTGCGTCGCTCGTCGTGTGAAGGCTCCGACAGGTTGAGGGTGGTTCGGACTTCCCTGGTGATGATGTTTGCGGTGCCGGTGGCGGAGTTGTCGTGGGTGAGGTTGTTCTTGGTCAGGGCGAAGGCGAAGTTTCGGGTCGGGTCGGCGAATCCGATCGCGCCGCCGGTGCCCTGGTGGCCGAACGCGGACCGGTGTGCCATCGGTGAGCCGGGTTCGCCGAGTGCATAGCCGAGGGCGCGCGTGACCGGTCGTCCCAGGATCGGGTCCACCCCGTCGACGGCGGTCGCGGACGCCGCGGCCACGCTCTTGGGGGACAGCAGCCGGACGCCGTCCAGTTCGCCGCCGTTGGCGAGAGCCGCGTACATCCTGGCCAAGCCGCGGGCGCTGCCGTTCACGCCCGCGGGCATGCAGGCGCGTTGGAACCGCGGGTCGTTGGGCCCGGTCGAGTAGGGATACGGGGACGTCTCCAGCGCCGTGGACAGCGGCGCCGTCGAGACCCCGGTACCGTCGTCGGCGTGCACCGCCATTCTCGGGGCCATCGCCGCATCCACCATCGGGGCCAACGAATCGGCGATACCCAGCGGACCCGTGACCTCGTCCCGGACCACCTGCTTGAAGGGCCGGCCGTCGGCGCGCCGCACGACCTCGCCGAGCAACCACCCGAAGGTGAACCCGTGGTAGCCCGACGTTGAGCCCGGCCCCCGGACCGGTTCGAGATCCGCGATCATCGCGCACGTCCGGTCCCAGTCGCACAGGTCGAGCAGGGAGGTGCCCGCCGGCAGGTGCGGCACGCCCGCGCTGTGCGTGAGCGCGTGGCGTACCGTGATCCGCTCCTTGCCGCGCGTCCCGAACTCCGGCCAGTACTCGGCGATCGGGGTGTCGTAGGCCAGTACCCCGCGCTCGGCGAGTACGTGTACGGCCGTCGCGGTGACACCCTTGCCGGCCGAGAAGAGATGCAAGAGGGTGTCGCCGTCGACCGCCCGCCCGCGCCCGGGATCGGCCGACCCGGCCCAGGCGTCGATCACCAACTCCCCGTCCAGGTAAGCCGCGACCTGAAGGCCGATCTCCCGTCCCTCGTCGACCAGTCGTCCCAGCATCGCCTCGACCCGCCGCTGCGCGTCCATCCCGGCTCCCCCGACTCGTCGTTCGTCGAGCATGCCCGTGGCCGGGCCGCCCATCCGTGAACGGCGGCACCGGCTCACGACGTTCCCCGCGCGCCCCGGCGAGGAGTCAGACCTCCAGGCGCCGCAGCTTGAGGGCGTAGTCCGTACGCGTGGTCGGCTTGCCGTCGGGGCCGTTCTGGGTCCGCTCGTGTTCGTCGCTGAGCAGCACTTCCCACTGCTCGTCCGGGAGGTCGAGGGCCTCGAGGTTCTCCGCCGGAGTCGGGAAGCGCACGTGGTCGTGGGGGTTGGGCTCCCAGGCGGGGAAGCCCGCGTGTCCGACGATCAGCAGCACGCCGCCGGGGGCGACGGCCGCGGCGGCGGTGCGCAGGATCCGCTCGCGGGGCAGTTCGCCGCGGGAGTGCAGGAACTGCGCCGAAACGAGATCGAAGCTACCGGTCGGGAAGGACGCGCCCAGGTCGTGCCGCTGCCAGTCGACGCGGTCGGCGACGCCTTCCGCCTCCGCGTGCCGGGCCGCCCGGTCGAGGGCGACCCGGGAGATGTCGGTGGCGACGACCTGCCAGCCCTGCCGGGCCAGCCAGACCGCGTCGGCGCCCTCGCCGCAGCCCAGATCCAGAGCCCGGCCGGGCTTGAGGTCGGTGACCTCACGGACCATCACGGTGTTGGGGTTCCCGCTCCAGATCCGGTCGCTCTCGCGGTAGCGGTCGTCCCAGAACTGCTCTTCCGAGGGCTTGTCATCCGTCATCGGTGTGTCCTCCATAGGGTTTCGGGCGGTGCGTGAGGTGGTGGGAGGTGGTGAGGCCCGGCCCGGCCGAGCCCGGCACTTCCCCGCCCCAGGGGAGATGGTCCGCCTCCATCGCGGTCTTGACAAAGGTTGTTGCCGAGACGGCAAACGGGACCGTGAGACGGATGGTGATTTCGCAAGCCTTCCGACCGCCGTGGGGTCGCGGCGAACTCGTGGATGGCTGTATCGGGTGCCTGTCAGTGCCGGGGACAGGCACCCCGGACACCGGCACCCGGACACCCCATTTGTGACCATCGATTTGTGACAATCGAAGGGTGACGACGCCTCATCCGCTGGGAGAGTTCCTGCTGGCCCGCCGCGCCCGCCTGCAACCGGGCGAGGTGGGGTTGCCGGTCGGGACCGGGCTGCGTCGTACCCAGGGGCTGCGTCGCGAGGAGTTGGCCGCGCTGGCCGGCCTGAGCATCCAGTACTACACGCGCCTCGAACAGGGCCGGGAGACCAACCCAGGTGGCGCGGTCCTGGACAGGATCGCGGCGGCGTTGCGGCTGAACGACGAGGAGCACGCGCACCTGTACGCGCTGGCCAACCACGCGGCCGAGCGGGTGCCGGCCCCGGACGTGCGCGCGGACCGCGAGGTGCGGCCGGGGATCGCCGCGCTGTTGGAGCGCGTGCGGCCCTGGCCGGCCTACCTGCTCACCCGCACCGGCGACATCCTGGCGATCAACCCCGAGGCGCTCGCGCTCTTCCCGGGCCTCGCCGACTGGGAACCGGAGCGGCGCAACACCATCCGCTACCTGTTCCTGCACCCGGCGGCGCGCGAGCTCTTCGTCGACTGGGAACGGGCCGCGCTCGGCACCACCGCCGAGTTGCACGCACTCCTCGCCGCCGACCCGCAGGTATCGGACCTGGTCGCACTGGTCGACGAACTCAAGGCCGGCAGCCCGGAGTTCGTGGCCCCCTGGAACCGTTACGACGTCGGCCACCGGCGCGCCGATCAGGAGCGCTACCGGCATCCGCTGCTCGGCGACATCACGCTCGCGTTCGAGGTGCTGTGGCTGGAGGGCGGGCAGCGGATCACGATCCACCAGCCGCCGGATCCCGACGACGACCGGGGCCGCCGGGCGCTGCGCGCGCTGTCGCGCTCGGTCGCCGAGTCACACCCGGCGGCGTCGGGCTGATCGGGCGCCTCGCGATTCGGCCCGGGGCCGCCGCCCGACCGGCCGAGGACGCCCGAACGGCCGACCCGTGACTCGCCGAAGGTGCGTTGATACGCCCCGGGCATGGTTCCGACGAGGGCGCGGAAACGGCGCTGCGGATTGACCGCGGAGGCGAGCCGACCCGGGCGGCGACGACGTCCACCGGCAGATCGGTCGTCCCGCCACCCCAAGCCTCACCGACGCCGCAGGAGCCCCCGGGTGGTCGCCGTCGCGACCGCCGCCGTGCGCGAGTCGACGGCGAGTTTCGCGTAGATGTGGACCAGGTGGGACTTGACCGTGGCCTGGCTCAGGAACAGGGCCTTGCTGATCTGTTGGTTGGACAGCCCGTCCGCGACCAGTTCCAGGACCTCGGTCTCGCGTCGGCTCAGGGTCGGGAGCGGGTCCCGCAGCCTGCTCATCAGCCGGCCCGCGATGCGCGGGGCCAGGGCCGACTCGCCGGCGGCGGCCGTACGCACTGCCGCCGCCAGGTCCTCCGGCGGGGCGTCCTTCAACAGATAGCCCAGCGCGCCCGATTCGACCGCGGCCAGGATGTCCGCGTCGGTGTCGTACGTGGTCAGCACGAGGACGTGCGGTGCGTCCGGCAGAGCGGCGATGGCCGCCGTGGCCTCGTTCCCGTGCATCCCGCCCGGCCCGAAGCGAAGGTCCATCAGGACCACGTCCGGCTCCAGCCTCCGGGCCAACTCGACCGCGCGCTCGGCGGTGTCCGCCTCACCCACGACGGCGAAGTCCGGCTCGGCCGCCAACACCGCCCGCAGCCCGGCCCGCACGACGGGATGGTCGTCGGCCAACAACAGGCGAATCACCGCACCACCCACACCTGCACCACCGCCCACACCCGTCCCGTCCACACCCGAGCCCCCGCTCACCGTCCCACCCCCGCCGCCACCGGAAACGTGGCCGCGACCGCCGTCCCCTGCCCCGGCGCCGCCTCCAGGGTCAGTGCCCCACCGAGTTCCGCCGCCCGCGTCCGCATCGCCGCCAACCCGAAGCCCGTGCCCGACGAGCCGGTGCGCGCGGGCGGCGTCACCGGGTCGAAGCCGCGCCCGTCGTCCACGACGTCGAGCGTCACCGAGGCGTCCATGTGGCTCAGCGTCACCTCGACCCGGGTCGCCGCGGCGTGCCGAACGGTGTTGCCCAGTGCCGACTGGGCGATCCGCAGCAACGCCACCTCGAAGGCCGTCGGCAGCTCCACCACCGCGCCCGTGCTGCGAAACCGCACGTCCAAGCCGGCCTCGGCGGCCGTCCGCGCGCACAACCGCTCCAGCGCGGCCTCCAACGACGAACTGTCCAACTCCGCCGGCGCGAGCGCCCGGACGAACCGCCGCGCCTCGGCCAGGCTGTCGGTCGCGGTCACCCGGGCCAGCCGCACGTGCCGATCCGCGTTCGCCGGATCCTCGGGCAGCGCCCGTTCCGCCGCACGCAGCAGCAACTGGATGCTGCTGAACCCCTGTGCGAGCGTGTCGTGGATCTCGCGCGCCAACCGCTCGCGCTCGGCGAGTACCCCCGCGTGTCGCTCGGCGGCGGCGAGCGAGGTACGCGCCGCGACGACGTCCTCCACCAGTCGGCGCCGCTCGTCGTTCTCGCGGTACAGCGCCTGGTAGCCGAGCACCGTGGCGACCGCGACCGCCGCGCCCAGGACCGGGCCGAGCACCATTCCCGGCGCGAGCCCGCCCTCGTGCGCCGCGTAGCCCCCGACCGCGACGACGGTCAGCGCCGCGACCGACGGCAACGCCACCCGCAGCGGCAACAGGTGCGGGAACAGGAAGAACAGCGGGAAGGCGAGCCAGACCCCCTCGGCGGTCAGCGCGGACAGCCCGATCCAGGACGCGGTCAGACACCCCAGCCACACCACCGAGGCACGCCGCGAGGGTCCCACCGTCGGCATCAGGTTGCCGACCGCGTACACCCCGCCCATCACCACCACCGCGGCCACGATCAGCGTCGACCGCGGACCGGCGAGGTCGGCACCGACGAGCGCGCGCAGGGCCGCGAGAGTAAGGAGCAGCGCCACCAGGGCGTGCATACACACGCGCAGCGCGCGCAGGACCGGGGTCAGGACAGTGGGGTACATAACCGGACCAAGCCTAAACGGTGGCGACCCGGTCCCCATCGATCAAAAGGTTGAGCGCGACCCGCATCCTTCGATACCGCGAAACGACTCGTGCGATCGATGGCACATCGCGCGGCGGCCGACACAGTAGAGGAGACCACACACCAGACCGAAGCAAGCCATCTCCCCGAGGAGCCTCCACCCGCCGTGTTCGTCGCTCTGCGAGACCTCGTGTTCGCCCGGGGCCGGTTCGCCCTGATGATCGTCACGATCGTGCTGCTCACCGCCCTTGTCGGTCTCGTGTCGGGGCTGACCGTAGGGCTGGGGCGGGCCAACACGTCGGCGATCGACGAGCTGCCCGCCGACCGGCTCGCCTTCGCCGCTCCCGCGCCCGGACAGGGCGTCTCGTTCGCGGACTCGTCCGTGGACCAAGGGCAGTGGCGGCGCTGGGCCGAGCAGCCGGGGGTGCGTTCGGCCGCGCCGCTGGGCATCTCGATGACCCGGCTCGGGGCCGGGGACCGTACGGCTGCCGCAGCCGCGTTCGGAGTCGAACCCGGTGGCCCGCTCGCGCCCGGGGCGCTCGTCCCCGGATCCGTCGTGCTGTCCCGCGAGCTCGCCGACGAGTTGGGCGTACGGGCCGGTGCGACGCTCACCGTCGGCACCGGCACACCGTTCACGGTCGCGGCCGTCGTGTCCGGCTCGTCGTACAGCCACGCGCCCGTCGCCTGGACCACGCTCGCCGACTGGCAGCCGTTGGGCTCGGGGTCGCCGCGGGAGGGACCGCGCGCGACCGTGATCGCACTGGACCTCGACGGGACCGACCGGGCCGACCTCCGGGCCGCCGACCACGCGGCCGGCACCCGCAGCAAGACGCTCGACGACGCCCGCGGCGCGATCGGCTCGTTCACCGCCGAGAACGGGTCGCTCCAACTCATGCGCGGATTCCTGTTCGCGATCTCGGCGCTCGTGGTCGGGGCGTTCTTCACCGTGTGGACGATCCAGCGCGCGGCGGACGTCGCGGTACTCAAGGCGCTCGGCGCGCCGACCGGCTATCTGTTGCGCGACGCGCTCGCGCAGGCCCTCGTGGTGTTGCTCGTGGGCACCGGGGTGGGGATCGGGGCCACGGCGCTGTTCGGCGTGGTCGCGCCGGGCGGGGTGCCGTTCGTGCTGGACGTCACGACCACGGTGTACCCGGCCGCCGTGCTCATCCTGCTCGGCATGGTCGGCGCCGGGCTCGCGATCCGCCGCGTCACCTCCGTCGACCCGCACACCGCCCTGGGAGGCAACCGATGACCACGCACGGTCTCGTATTGAGCGATGTGACCCTCACCTACCCGGACGGCGACGCCCGCCTGACCGCCCTCGACCGCGTCTCGCTCACCGCGTCCCCCGGCACCCTCAGCGCCGTGGTCGGCCCGTCCGGGTCGGGCAAGTCGAGCCTGCTCGCGGTCGCCGCGACACTCAGCACGCCCGACCGGGGCCGCGTGCTGATCGCCGGACACGACGCCGCGGCGCTGTCCGCCGCCGCTCGCGCGCGGCTGCGCCGGACCACGATCGGAATCGTGTTCCAACAGCCCAACCTGCTCGCGTCGTTGACGTGTGTGGAGCAACTCCAGGTGATGGCGCACATCGACCGACGCAGCCCGGTCAAGGCCCGCGCCCGCGCGCTCGATCTGCTGGAACGAGTCGGCGTCGCCGATCGCGCCGACCGGCGACCACACCAACTCTCGGGCGGGCAAAGACAACGCGTGAACATCGCGCGAGCGCTGATGAACGAGCCGAGCGTGCTCCTGATCGACGAACCCACCAGCGCGCTCGATCACGAACGCGGCGCTGCGATCGTGTCCCTCATCGCCGAGTTGACGCACGCGAGCGGAACCGCGACCGTCATGGTCACGCACGACCACAGCCATCTGGTCCACGCGGACCAGGCCCTGGAGGTGGTCGACGGCCGCCTCGGCGCCCTGACGGTGACTCAGTAGCCGGTCGGGCATGGCCTTGGCGCGTCCTTGCCGTGCCCCTACTGCGGCGCGGGCGCGGAGCCGTATTGCGTCACCCACTCGGCTGCGCCCGGGAGTACGCCGTCGAGGGGGGCCACGTTCGGGTACCAGGCGCGCTCCCACTCCAGCGACACCCATCCGCGCCACGCGTGCTCGCGCAGGGTCGTGCCGATCGCCGTCAGGGGCACGGATCCGGTGCCCAGCGGGACCGGCGTGGTGTCGGTCGCGGATACCGCGTCCTTGATCTGGACGTAGCCGAGCAGGCCGGCGAGCGCGGTCGCCGTGTCGGCGGGCCGCTCGCCGTGGCGCCATGGGTGCAGTGCGTCCCAGATCGCCGCGACCGGGCCGGCGAACGGTCGGATCAGGGACGCGACCGCGGCGCCGGTGGGGTGCGAGTCGTGGGTCTCCACGAGCAGGGTGACGCCGCTTCCGGCCACGTGCGGGAGCAGCGCGGCCAGTCTGCGTTCGGCCCGCTCGGCGTCGCCCTCGCCGGTGCCGCCGGGGAAGACTCGGATCGCCGACGCGTCCAGGTCGTGCGCCAGGTCGAGCAGGCGACGGATCGCGGCCAGCACGGTCCGGTCGGGCGTCGGCGCGCAGATGCCCGCGTATCCGGCCAGGCACGGGATGGCGAGCCCGGCGTCGGCGATCCGGTCGCGGACCGCCCGGCGCTCGTGGTCCGGCAGGTCCAAGTGCACGTGTTCGTCGGGGTGGACGCGCAGTTCGAGGCCCGTACAGCCGTGTCGCAGGGCGCGGACGATGTGCTCGTGGACGGGCCGACCGGGGGCGCCGAGCGTGCTGAACGCCCATTGCGGATGCTCGGGTGCGGTCACTGTCCTCGTCCCTTCCGCCTATCAGGAAAGCGCTTTCCGGAATCGGAGGTTAGGTCTCCGCCGACCGGCCGGTCAAGCGCGGCGCGGGCGTGTTCCCCGCGATCTCGCGATCTCGCGATCCCCGAGGGCTCAGCGCCGCGCGCCCGGCATCGCGGCGGCCCGGTCGCCGTCGAAACCGGTCGCGCTCACCAGTACCCGGGAACGCCGCGACGACACCGCGACGGCGACACCGGCGATCGCGCACACGATGGTCGGGAGCAGCAGCGCGTACGCCAGGTCGTGCGAGTCGCCCGCCGCGCCGACCGTCACGAAGGCGCCCATCGCGGCCACGCCGATCGTGGCGCCGATCTGCCGCACCGCGTTGAGCAGGCCGCCCGCCGCCCCGGCGGTGCCCTCGGGGGCCGTCGTGATGACGGTGGTGACCAGCGCGGGCAGCGCGAACGAGACACCGAAGCCGGTGCACACCAGGCCGATCGCCGGCATCGGGTACGCCGATCCGGTCAGCACCGCCACCGTGAAGACCAGACCGCCCGCGCTCAGCAGCGCCAGCCCGGTGATCATCGGCAGGCGCGCGCCGGACCTGGCCACGATCCGCCCGGTCAGCAGCGGGTTGAAGGCGAACGGGAGCGTCATCGGCAGGAACGCGAGGCCGGTCTCCAGCGGGGTCAGCTCCAGCGTCCGGCGGAACAGGAGCGGAAGGACGAACAGGACGCCCGCCATGGTGAAGTTGACCGCCGCGCCCGCGAACAGCGCGGCCATCGTGCCGCGCGAGCGCAGGATGGCCGGCTGCAGGACGGGACTGGCGCTGCGCCGTTCCGATCCGACGAACACGAGCCCGGCGACCAGTGTGCCGCCGGCCGACCAGGCCGCGTGCGTCGCCGTCCCGGAGCCCGCCGCGATCAGCGCGTCGGTCCCCAGGGCCAGCGCCGCGCACGCCGCGACCTGCGACGTCCAGTCGATTGCGCGCTCGCCTCGCGGGCAGACCACCGTGCGCCCCGCCGTCAGCGCCAGCGTCGCGGCGGCGATCGGCACGTTGATCAGGAAGATCGCGCGCCAGTCGAACAGGTCGACCAGCAGGCCGCCGGCGATCGGCCCGACCGCGAGCGCGGCCCCGCTGAGCGCGGCCCAAACGGCGACCGCCTTGGCCCGCTCGGCGGGAACCGGGTACACGACCGTGATGATCGCCATCGACGCGGGTACGCATGCCGCGGCCGCCACGCCGAGGAATCCGCGCAGCGCCACCAGGGTCCACAGATCCGGGGCCCACGCGCAGAGCAGCGACCCGACGCCGAACGCGGTGATGCCCACCCGGAAGGACCGGTGCGCGCCGAAGCGGTCGGCCACCGCCCCCGCCGTCAGCAGCAGCGCGCCGAACACGACGGTGTAGCCGGACACGGCCCACTGCAGGCCGGCCACCGAACTGCCCAGGGACCGGGCCAGGTCCGGCTCGGCGACCGACAGCACGGTCATGTCGAGCAGCACCATGAAGTAGCCGAGCGAGATGCCCAGCAGCGCGCGGGTGCGCGCGCGGCCCGCCACGACCGGTGGTGCGGGCAGGGTGGGATCGAGCGTGGTCATCAGGGGTTCTCCAGGGGGAGCGAGGTACGGAGAACCACTGTGCGGGCGGGGCCCGACCGGCTCGACCGGCTCCGCCGTACGCACCCATCGGAATATCCGAACGCCCCAGCGGAGTTGCCCGGCCATGGAACTGCGACAACTGCGCACCTTCGAGGCGATCACCCGCAACGGGACCGTCACCGCCGCCGCGAACGCGCTCGACATGGCGCCCTCGTCGGTGTCCGAGCAACTGCGCGTCCTGGAGCGGTCCGTCGGGGTCGCGCTGTTCGACCGCGGCCCGAGGGGGATGACGCTCACCCCCGCGGGCGAGCGGATGCGGGACTGGGCGCGACGTCTGCTCGACCAGGCCGAACAGGCCCGCCGCGAGGTCGCCGGCGCGGCCCCGGTGCTGCGCCTGGGCGCGCTGGAGACGATCGCCGCCACGCATGTGCCCGGGGTCCTGGCCCGGCTCGGCGCGCGTCGCCCCGACCTGCGCGTGGAGGTGCGTGCCGAGGCCGAGCGCAGGCGGCTCCTGGACGCGGCCGCGGCCGGGGACCTCGACGCCGTGCTGCTCCTGGACACCGGTGGCGGCCTGGGCGAACTCGGCTTCGCGCCACCGCCGACGCCGCTGGACTTCGTCGACCTGGAGCCGGTACCGCTGGCCCTGGTCGCCGCCCCCGACCACCCGCTCGCCGACCGCCCCGGACTCACCCGGCACGACCTGAGCGGGGACAAGCTCCTGGTCAACACGGCGGCCTGTACGTTCCGGCTGGCCGGCGACCTGCTGTTCGGCCCGGACATGGAGCGGGTCCGCGCGGGTGGTGTCGCGGTGATGCGCTCGTGGGCCGAACACGGCCTTGGGGTCGCCCTGTTGCCCGACTTCGCGGTCGACGGGCAACTCGCCGCGGGCACCCTCGTGCGACTCGCCCTCGACGCGCCGGTCCTCAACCTGCGCCTGGTCTGGCGCGCGGACCGAGAGGCACTGCCGGGACTGCGCGAAGTCCTGTACGCGGCGGCGGGACCGCAGGCCGCGATCGCCGGCCGGGCCTGACGGCCGCGCCGGCCTCGCAAGCCGGCCGAGCCGGAAGCGCCTGTCCCGAAACGGGGGACAGGTCGGCTGCCGCCCGGCCGGCGGTCTCACATCGACATGTGGAACAGCTCCATCACCCCGGCCGGCCGCGACCGGCTCGCCGACTGGCTGGCCCGCCGCAACCCGGAACCCGACACCCGGGAGAGCGACCTGCTTCGCGTCGCCTGCGCCGACCAGGGCGAACTCGCGGACCTGCGCGCGACGTTGGCCGCGCTGCGCGCCGACGCCGAGGACCGCCGAGCCAAGGTCCTGGCCCGAGCGGACGAGTACCGCGAGGACGGCGGCCCCTTCCCCGACCGACTCCCGGTGATCTCGCTGATCACCCGCCTCTTCCTCGAACAGGCGGAGGCGGCGGCCCGCTGGGCGGCCTGGGCCGAGGCCGAGGTCGAGACCTGGCAGGGCGTCACCCCGACCACCGGAGCCCGTCTCCCCGACCTCGCCTTCGACCCGGATCGACCGCTGCCGTAGGTCTCTTGACGCAATGTCAGGAATTCGGCCGGGCCCGTGCGACGTGCCGGCCGTGCCGGCGACCGGATCCGATGCGAGGGCTACGCGTCCTCGGGGAGCCCGTAGGTGCCGTAGGTGGGGCTGCCCTGGAACTCGTAGGAACTGATCACGACGCCCGTGCCGGTGGTGCGCGAAGCGGACAGGGTGTACGCGCTCGGCTCCGCGTCCGGGCGGAAAAGCTTCTTGCCCGTGCCGACGGCGACCGGGAAGGTCAACAGGTGGATCGTGTCGATCAGGCCGTGTCCCAGCAGCGACCCGGCCAGCGCGCCGCTCCCGTGGATCTGCAGTTCGCGGCCGCTCTGCCGCTTCAGGGCGGTGAGCTCCTCGACGAGGTTGCCGCCGATCGGCCGGCTTCCCTGCCAGTCGAGCGAGGTGAGCGTGTCGGTGGCGACGTACTTGGGCAGGGTGTTGAGCCGCGAGGCGATCGGGTCGTCGGCGTCGGTCACCTTGGGCCAGTAACCCGCGAAGATTTCGTAGGTCTTGCGCCCGAGCAGGAAGGCGTCCGCCCGATCGAAGACCTCGACCATGAAGCGGCCGAAGTCCTCGTCCCCGTACGGCACCGACCAACCGCCGCGCTCGAATCCGCCGCTGCTGTCCTCGTCCGGGCCGCCCGGGGCCTGATAGACACCGTCGAGGGTGAGAAAGGTGGTGAGGCTGATCTTCATGGTCCGCGCCCTTCGTGGAATTCCGACCGTCACACGCTTCGACTCCACGCCCACCGGAAACTCATCGGTCCCGGGGAGTTCTTTCCGCACCGCTTCCCGTACGGTCCGGGAACCGCACCGTTCGCGCACACCGAGGAGTCCGCGTCATGTCGTACCCGCCCTACCCCGAGATCCGCTATCACGGTGACGGGGGCGAGGTCAGCGCCCGGTTCCGGCCCGCCGACAGCGTGCCCGAGCTGACGACGGCGACCACGAGCTTCCACTACCTCGCGACGACCGCGTCCACGGACGGCGAGTTCGGGCTGTACCGGGTCGACATGGGGGCCGAGCCCAGCGGGCCGGCCACGCACTTTCATCGGACCATCTCCGAATCGTTCTTCGTGCTGTCGGGGACGGTCCGGCTCTTCGACGGGAAGACCTGGATCGACGCCCAGCCAGGGGACTTCCTCTACGTGCCGGTCGGCGGGCAGCACGCGTTTCGGAACGAGTCGGGGGAGCCGGCCTCGATGCTGCTCCAGTTCGCGCCCGGCGCGCCGCGCGAGGCGTACTTCGAGGGAGTGGCGGAGCTCGCGCATCTCACCGACAAGGAGCGGGCGCAATTCTTCCTGCGCCACGACAACCACTTCGTGGACCTGGGCGGCGGCCCGAACGGGTGACTTGCTTCGCTGCGCTCGGTCGACCGCGCCCCGGCCCGTGGTGCGCCGGCGCGCCGCTCACCCGGGCGGCGGCGGTGCGGGTACGGCCGGGCGGCGGCGCACGCGCGAGCCCGGGGCCGCCACGATCAGGCTGCCCGCGTGCCCGGTCAGCGCGCGGCAGGTGCCGGGCGAGGCCGGTTCGCCCGGCAGCGCGGTGAACGGGGTGGGCACGGCGAGCGGTAGGCGGGTGGACAGCCGGCCGGTCGCGTCGGCGGCGTACAGCCGGCCGTTCATCGCGGCGAGCACGATCGCCCCGCCGGCGGGACCCAGGGCCCGCCACGGGGCCGGCGCCGCCGGATCGGCGGGCAGTTCCGTCGCGCCCACGTAGTGCAGCGTGTCGTCCGCGCAGACCGCGAACAGGCCGCCGTCGCACAGCGCGATCGCGATCGAGTGCGCCGGCAGCCGGGTGACGAGCGTCCACGGCGCGGGCCGGGTGACCGGCGGCCGGCGCAGCAGGCGCCCGTCGGCGGTGCACGCGTACAACACCAGCGGCAGCGGCCCCGCCGCCTCGCGCGCCGCGGCCAGCGCCACCACCGGCAGCGCGGAACCCACCGCGCGCCACGGCAGGTTCTGACCGCTCACGTCCCGGCACAGCAGCGCGCCGTCCACGTCCACCGCGAACAGCACGTCCGCGCAGGCCGCGAGCGCGCGCACGTCGCCCGCCGGGCCGATCACCTCCCACTCCGGCTGCCGCGCGGCGCCGAGCCGGTCCAGCACGTTGCGCGTGATCCGGTCCACCACCGGGTCGGCCAGCGCGCTGCCCCAGTTGATCGTGCCCGCGTTGAACACCGTCCCCGCGCCGAGCCGGAAGGTCCCCATCACCGCGTCGCCGCCCTGCCCGTACCGCGCCCAGTGCCGCAGATCGGCGGTCGCCAGCACGACGAACGACGGCGGCGTGCCGTCGCGACCGGTCGCGCGCGGCACGCCCGAACTCCAGTCCAGCTCGGCCGCGTCGGTCTCGTAGCCGAGGGAACCCTGCGCGAACTTGTCGCCGTCGGCCAGGCCGGTGCCCTCGAACGCCCAGTGATCGGTGAAGCGCGCCGTGTACGCCTCCTCGCGGATCACCCGCATGCCCTCGCCCCACGCGCCCGCGCCGCGCCGGAAGCTGAGCCCGGTCATCGTGTTCTCCGGCCGATGCACCGGCGCGCTCGACCACTCCACGGTGACCCGCTCGGGGTCGAGCGCCGCCATCGGGTCGGCGACCGCGTCACGGTGGCACACCATCGTGCGGCCGTCGTCCTCCAGGCGCATCTGCCACCACGAGGTATTGGCCGCGAAGATCGCGAGGTTGCCGCCGCGCCGGACGAATCCCTCGACGCTGTCCCGCTGTTCCTTCGACCAGTACTCGTCGTGGCCGTTGATCACGAGCAGGCGGTAGTGGCGCAGCAGCTCGTCGCCGTCGTGCAGGTCCAGGCCCGAACAGAACTCGACCGGCCGCCCGGTCGCGCGCAGCCACCGCAGCATGCCCTCCTCCCACCGCTCGGGCGGCGGTCCGCCGCCGGGGCGGTCGAAGCTCACCCGCGCGGCGCGGTCGGGCTGTTCGGCGTAGTAGAGCCCCTGTCCGGGCACGCCGGACCGGTTGTACGCCTGCCAGGTCGCGAACGGCACCGACACCAGGATCGGCGCGGTCGCGCCCGGTCGGCTCGGGCGGACCACGAACCAGGCCTCGTGGTCGAGCGGTTCGAGCCCGGCGGGCGGCGTGCCGTCCTCGAACGTCGCGCGGTAGAGCGAGCTGTACCACACCCGCGGGATGTCCAACTCCCAGATCGGGCCCACCACGCGCGCCTCGGCCACGACCCGGTCCGTGGTCGCGTCGGTGACCGTGACCCGGCCGCGGACCGGCCCGCCGTCGGTCGAGGCGAGGTGGAAGCGCAGCCGACCGCCCTGCTCGATGGAGGTGGCGACGGCATACGCGAGCACGCTCATGCGACCGACTCCACCGCGAACGGCCGCGCCCCGGTGGCGGCGAACCCCGACAGCGCGCCGAGCGGCAACTCGCGCCCGGTCGCCGCGCGCACCACGAGGTCCTCCAGGGCGACGAGGTGCGCCTCCAGTGCCTCGACCGGCAGGTAGGCGGTGTCGCCGGTGACGCCGACCGCGAGCGCGTCCCCCTCCGCGACCACGTGCATGCAGTAGCGGCACGCGATGAACTCGTGCCCGCCCGCCGGTTCGAGCCGGCTGTCCGCCCGCGCCGCGTCCAGCGCCGCGGCGGTCGGCGCGGGTCCCGGCGCGGGCGGCCGATCCACCAGGCGCATGTCGTTGAAGCAGCAGAACGGCCGGATGGCGATGCCTCGTTCGGCGGCGATCCGCGACATCAGTGCATTCCAACGGTCCGGGTCGTAGTCGGCGCTGCGATACGCGCGCAGCGCGGCCTGCCACGCGGCGGGCAGTAGATCCGTGAAGTGCGCGGCCGGGTCCAAGTCGAGGACGAACAGGCCCTCCTGGGACAGTGTGGAGACCAGGTCGCGGCTGTCCGCCCGGAACCGGTTGGCCACGATCGGCAGGATCACCGCGGTGTCCCGGCCGCCCGCCCGCGCGGACAGCACGGCCGCGCCCGCGAGCAGTACGGCCGACTGGCTGACCCGGTGCGCGAGCGCGACCGCGTCGGCGGCCCGCGCGAGGGCGGTCGAGGTCAGGCGGACGGTCCGAAAGCGTGGCGCGGCCGGTTCGCCCACCACCTCCGCGAACACGGTCGGCGGGATCCTGCGGTAGTGCGTCTCCCAGTGCGCGAGCGCCGATTCGCCCCGGCGCAGCCCGGTCGCCGAGGTCTGCTCGCGGGCCACGTCGAGCGGTCCGGTGGTGACCGGCCGGCCCGCCGAGCCGCGGCGGATCAGCAGGCGCAGGTCGCGCACGAGCACCTCGACGCCGTGTCCGTCGGTCGCGAGGTGGCACAGTGCGAGCGCGACGTAGGCGACCCGGCCGTCGTGCACGACCAGACCCACCCGGATGGGCCACGCGTCGAAGTAGTCGAAGCGGGTCGCGCCGAGCCGCTCGGCCAGCGCCGCCGCGACCGTGTCGGCATCCTCGATCAGCGCCGCTTCGAGGATCTCGACGGGCAGTGCGCCGACCGGGTGCCGCACCTGCAGCGGCTCGTCCCCGGCGGGCAGCAGCCGGGTCCGCAACGCGTCGTGACGCTCCATCAGGTGTCCCAGCGCGGCCGTGACGTGTGCGACGTCCACCGCGGGACCGCGCTCGGCGATCGGCAGCACGCGGGTCATGTTGAAGTAGTGGTCGCTCGGCGCGGTTCGCCGGATGGCCTGCCAGATCGCCCGTTGACCCCAGGTCAGCGGTGCCTCGACCGGTTCGCCCGAGACGGCGAAGACGGCCTGCCGGGAATCGACGCCGTCGTCAGCCATCGCCCGCCGCCACGCCGTGCCGGGTCAATCGGTCGACCAGCGCGTCCAGGTCCTCGACGAAGGCCAGGTCCCCGTCGAGATCGAAGTACACGCCGAACTCGCCCTCCAGCGCGTCGATCACGCGCAGGAACGTCAACGAGCTCACCCCCGCCGCCGTCAACGACCCGTCG
This sequence comes from Embleya sp. NBC_00896, assembly GCF_045207785.1. Taxonomy (NCBI): domain Bacteria; kingdom Bacillati; phylum Actinomycetota; class Actinomycetes; order Kitasatosporales; family Streptomycetaceae; genus Embleya; species Embleya sp. NBC_00896. Next base: position 1,132,226 of record NZ_CP108777.1, on the reverse strand, counting down.
GTGTCGAGCACCTCGCGGGCACTGACCTCGCCGTCGCTGACCGAGGCGATCAGCTCGGCGACCCGCTCGCGCAGGTCCCCACCGGGGCTCATGCCGCGTCCCCGGCCAGGCGCCGGCGCAGGCTCAGCGGGCGGATGTCCGGCCACACCCGGTCGATGTGCGCCGTGCACTCCGCCCGGGTGCCGACGAACCCGGTGGGCACCCACCCGGCGGGCGGCTCGGTGCGGGCGGGCCACAGCGAGTGCTGCTCCTCGTCGTTGACGACGACGTGGTATCGGGCTTGGTCGGCTTGGGTGGCTTGGGTGGTCTGGGTGGCCTGGGTGGCCTGGGCGGCACGGGGGTCGGGACTCATCTCTGCTCCTGGAGTTCGCGGACGGCGTCCGTGACGCCGGTGACGGTGGGGGTGTCGAAGAAGACGTCGAGCGGGACCTCGACGTCGAGCCGCTTGCGGATCCGGGCGGCGATCCCGGTGATGGTCAGCGAGTGCCCGCCGAGGTCGAACAGGTCCTCGTCCACACCGATGTCGTCGATCCGCAGCACCTCGGCCCAGATCGCCCGGATCGTGTCGGTGAGTTCGTCGCCCGGTTCGTCGCGCGGTTCGCCGCCCGGTCCGTCGCCCGGTTCGCCGGGCGGGCCCGTCGGATCGGTGGGACCGGTCGGCGCCGGGGCGGAATGCGCTCGAGCGGGGACCGGTTCGGGCAGTCGGGACCGGTCGAGCTTGCCGTTCGGGGTGAGCGGGAACGCGTCCAGGACCACGAACACGCCCGGCAGCATCGCGGCCGGCAGCGTACGGGCGAGGAACGTGCGCAGCACGTCGGGGGCGATCGGGCCGTGTCCGGGATCCGGCACGAGGTAGGCGACCAGGCGGGCCTGCTCCGTGTCCGCGTCGAGCAGTCGGACGGCGGCCTGGTCGATGCCCGGGTTGGCGGCCAACAGCGCCTCGATCTCGCCGAGTTCGATCCGGTGCCCGCGGAGCTTGACCTGCGTGTCGGTGCGTCCGACGTACTCCAGGCCGGTGTCGTGCGCGTGCCGGACCAGGTCGCCGGTTCGGTACAGCCGGGTGCCGGGCGGCCCGAACGGGTCCGGCACGAACCGTTCGGCGGTCGGCCCGGGACGGCCCAGGTAGCCGTGTGCGACGCCGTCGCCGCCGAGGTAGAGCTCACCGGGCAGGCCCTCCGGGACCGGGTGCAGGCGCTCGTCGAGCACGTACGCGCGGGTGTTGGCCAGCGGCGTGCCGATCCCGGGCGGACCGTCGGTGTCGAGTTCGCCGTACGTGGACCACACCGTCGTCTCGGTGGGGCCGTACACGTTGATCAACCGGCCTACCGCGCCGCGCAGTTCGGCGGCCAGCGGGGTCGGCAGCGCCTCGCCTCCGGTGATCGCGGTGAGGCCGGGCCGGTCGAGCCCGGCGGCCAGCAGCACCCGCCAGCCGCTGGGGGTGGCCTGGACGTGGGTGACGGCGTGCCGGTCGAGCAGGGCCAGTTGCGCCGGGCCGTCGCGGTGCCGGTCCTCGGGGACCAGGACCACGCGCGCGCCGGTGACCAGCGGCAGCAGGAGTTCGACGGTGGAGATGTCGAAGGACAGCGAGGTCAGCCCGAGCCAGCGGTCGGCCGCCGTCGCGCCGAGCCGGTCGCGCATGCCGGCCAGCAGGTTGGCCAGCGAGTGGTGCGAGACCTCGACGCCCTTGGGCCGCCCGGTCGAGCCGGACGTGTAGATCACGTACGCGGGATCGCCCGATCCGGGTCGTGTCGGCGGCTCGGTGGGTACGTTCGCGGCGTCCCGGTCGCCCAGGTCGGGCCCGCACAGCAGCAGCGCCGCGGTGGGCGCGCCGGCGGGCCGTGCGGTGTCGGTCGTGACGATCGCGGCGATCGCGGCGTCGGCGCGGATGAAGGCGAGCCGCTCGGCGGGGTAGCCGGGATCGAGCGGCAGATAGGCCGCGCCGGCCGCGAGCACGCCCAGGACGGCGGTCACCTGTTCGGCGCCGCGCGGCAGCTCGATCGCGACCAGGTCGCCCGCGCCGATCCCGGCCGCCGCGAGTCGTTCGGCGAACGTGTAGGCGGCCGAGGCCACGTGACGGTAGGTCAGGAAGCGGCCCTCGCACACGACCGCGACCGCGTCCGGTTCGGCCAGGGCTCGTTCGGCGAACAGCCCGACCACGGTGTCCGTGCCGGGGTAGGGGGTGTCGGTCGCGTTGTCCGCGTGCAGGACCCGGACCAGCTCGGCCTCCGGCAGCAGCGGCAGGTCGCCGATCGGCACGTCCGGGTCGGCCAGCGCGGTGGTGAGCAAGGTCGTGAAGTGGCCCGGGATCCGTTCGGCGAGGCCGGGGGCGAAGCCGTCGGTGGGCACGTGCAGCGCGCCGTCGATCCGGTCCCGGTCCTCGACCAGTTGCAGGTGCGCGGTGTTGCGCGCGGTCGGGGGCAGCACGATCCACTCGACGCGCACCTCGACGCCGGGAAAGACCGGCTCCACCGCGCGGGTGCGCCGGCGGTAGCTCACGGTCAGTTCGGTCAGCGCGGTGCGCGGCCCGAGCCCGCGCACGGTGTGGCTGTACGGGACGTCGCGGAAGGCGTAGATCGCCCGCAGCTCGGCGCGTAGTTCCCGGGCGAAGTCGGCGAAGCCGCGCTCGGCGTCCGGCTTGGAGGAGACCGGCAGTTCGTTGACGTACAGGCCGACCCGGCGGGCGTCGGCGGGCGTGCGGGTGGAGAGTTCGAGCGCGGTGCGCACGCGCGCGTTGCCGTAGCGGAACAGCAGCGCGTGCCAGCCGGCGAGCAGCAGCTCGAAGTGCGTGAGGCCGAGTCGGATCGCGGTCTCGCCGAGCGCGTCGACGAGTTCGGGCCCGAGCGTGAAGGTCACGGCGGTGCCGGGCGCGGGCTCGCTGCCGGCCCGATTCGAGGGCACCAGGCCGGGCAGCGCGGCCCGGCCGGGCTCCTCGTGGTGCCGGGCCCAGACGGTGCCGGCGTCGGGGCGGGCCGGCGCCTCGTGGCCGATCTCGAACCGATCCGCGGGCATCGAACCCTTCGGGGGTGTTCCAATCGCGGCGTCGCCGTCGCGATGCGCCCGGTAGGTCCGGGCCAGCGTCGCGACCACGATCTCCTTCGACATCCCGTCGAAGACGAGGTGATGGGCCGTCACCACCAGGGTGTGCCGGTTCCGTCCGAAGGTGAACAGCGTGAAGCGCGCCAACGGCCCCTGGTGCAGGTCGAAGGGGCGGCCGGTCTCGGCCCGGATCAGTGCGTCGATCGTGGCGTCGTCGGCCGCCGCCCGCCGCATCGGCGCGGGCGCGGCGGGCACCAGGCCCGGTGTGCCGTGCACCTCGCCGACCGCCGTGGCGAGCACCGGGTGCCGGGCCACCGTCGCGGCGCAGGCCGCGGCGAGGGCCGGCACGTCCAGCGGGCCGTCGAAGCGCAGCACCACCGAGAGGTGGTACGCCGACTCGGTCGGCAGCGTTCGTTCGGTCACCCATACGCCCAACTGGGCGGCGGACAGGGGCGCGAAGGGCAGCACCGCGGGCGGTACGTCGCGGCCGGGGTCGTCGCCCTCGGTGGTCGGCGGGATCTGATGGTTCGTCACAGTCATGGTCGGGCCTCGTCGTCCAAGAGCCGGCGCAGCTCGCGCTTGAGGATCTTGCCGCCCTCGTTGCGCGGCAGGGAGTCCCGGAACAGCACGTGTCCGGGCAGTTCGTGCGCGGCGAGTCGTTCCATCAGGAACACCCGCAGCTCGGTGGCGGTCAGATCGCCGCGCGGTACCACCGCGGCCGCGACGGTCATCCCCAGTACGGGGTGAGGGACGCCGAAGGCGGCCGCGTCGACCACCCCCGGGTGTTCGTGCAGGGCCTCCTCGACCTGAAGTGTGGAGACCTTGTACGCACCGGACTTGATCACGTCCCGTTCGCGGTCCACGAGGTAGAGGAAGCCGTCCGCATCGAGATGGCCGAGATCGCCCATCCGCACCCAGCGCCCGGAGAACACGTGCGCGTCGGCGCTCTCGCCGTAGTAGGCGCGCGGCGTGGTCGGCGAGCGCAGCCATATCTCGCCGGTCTCGCCCACCGGCAGCGGGCGGCCCGCGTCGTCGGTCACCCGCAGGTCGCGCAGGGAGGCCGGCCGCCCGGGCGAGCCGGGATGCTCGGGGTCGAAGAGCATCGTGGTCTGCGCGGGCGCGGCCTCGGTCGAGGTGTAGTAGTTGACGATCTGGGCCCGCGCGAACAATCGGGAGAGTCCCAGTGCGACGCTTTGCGGCAGCGCGGCGGCGGTCGAGCCGAGCAGCCGCACGCTGGAGAGGTCGTGCCGGCGCACGGTGTCCGCGCCGAGCAGTTCGATCGCCATCGCCGGGACCACGAACACGGTGCCCACGGCGTGTCGTTCGATCAGTCGGGCGAAGTGCGCGGGGGTGAAGCGCGGGGCCGCGATCGCGGTGGCCTTCGCGTTGAGGGCGTTGACCAGCATGGCCTGTCCGGCGTTGGTGCCGACCGGGAAGGCGTGCAGGAAGTGCGTCGAGTGCCCGAGCGGGCGCCGGCGGGCATCGAGGGTGCAGCCGTGCGCGAGGTTGGTGTGGGTCGCGGTGACCCCCTTGGGGGTGCCGGTGGTGCCGGAGGTGTACAGGATCTGCCCGAGGCCGCCGGGGTCGGGTTGGGACATCCCCTCGCCCGGGTACGCCTCGACGTCCTCCACGGGGGCGGCCCACGCGCCGGTTCCGGCGTCCGGGGGAGGGATGTCCGCGCGGTGCAGGACGGCGGACGCGCCGCTGTGCCGGAGCAGGTGGCGCACCTCGGCCGGGGCCAGTCGGTCCGACATCGGTACCGCGACGCCGCCGGCCCGCTGCACACCGATGTAGGCGGTGGCGTAGTCGATCCAGTCGCCGTTGCCGTACAGCAGCGCGACCCGCTCGCCGGGGGCCAGGCCCCGGGCGTACAGGCCGGCGGCGACCGCGTCGGCGCGATCGTGCCAGGAGCCGAAGGTGAGTTCGTTGCGACCGCTCAGGATCGCGGGGTGTTCGGGCTCGTGCTCGGCGCGGTGCGCGAGCAGCGCGGACAGGCTCTCGGGCACTCGACGTGTCGAGGACGCGGGCCGGGCCCGCACGCCGGCGGTCATCCGGACACCTCCGCGAGGGCCGGCGCGTCGGCCGTGCTCCGCGCCCCGGTGCGCCGCTCGCGCTCCTGGATCCCGATCAGGTCGTCCGGCGGCGCGTCCGGCACGTCCTCGTCGAAGTCCGCCAGGACCGGCAGCCGCAGCCCGATCATCACGAGCGCGACCATCGCGGTGCCGAACACCAGGTACAGCAGCGCGATTCCGCGTCCCTCGCCGTGCCCGATCAGGGTGCCGACCGAGTCCGCGAGCGGTCCGTCGTCGGCCATCAGCGGTTCGAAGAGCTTCGCGCCCAGCGGTGCGATGATGCCGTGCCCGATCGGCAGCGTGGACCACGCGACGAGTGTGTTGAGCGCGAACACCCGGCCGTGGAACCGCTGCGGCACCTTGACCTGGACGATCGTCGTGTACACGCCGTTGACCAGGGAAAGCGCGCAGGACATCCCGAACGCGCCGATCCCCACCACCCACAGGCTCGCGTGCAGCCCGGTGAACGCGGACGCGCCGGCCAGGCCCGCCGCGAGCAGCAGCATCCCGCGCAGCCGCCGCTTGCGCGGTCCGCCCCAGAAGCCCATCGCGATGCCGCCGATGATCACGCCCGCGCCCGCCGCCATCGACACCCGCGCGGCACCGCCGAGCGAGTCGAAGGACAGCACGAGCGGCGTGGTGAGCAGGAACAGCGGGGACAGGAACAGGTTCAGTACCGCGAACCACAGCAGCATCGCCCGGAAGCCGCGGTTGTGCCACGAGTACGTGAAGCCGTGCTTGATCTCCGCGGTGAGCGATTCGCGCCGCCGCCAGGGCAGCGTGCGCGGGAACCGCACGCAGGTGATGATGGTGATCGCGATCGCGTAGCTGACCACGTCCAGGATCAGGATGCCGCGCAGGCCGATCGCCGCCATCAGGCCCACCGCGATCAGCGGGACGACGAACTGGGCGACGCCGCCCGCCATTTGCACTATGCCGTTGGCGTGCCCGAGGTATTGCTTGGGCACCAGCTGCGGTACCGCCGACGCGTAGGCCAGGCGCTGGAAGGTGAGTGCCATCGACAGCGAGCCGAGCAGCACGTAGATGTGCCACGGATGCAGTTGACCGGTGGTCAGCAACAGCAGCAGCATGCCCTGGGTGCCGCCGGCGGCGATGTCCCCGGCGAGCATCACCCTGCGCCGGTCCATCCGGTCGACGATCGCGCCGGCGAGTGGCCCGATCAGGATGCCCGGGAGCATCCCGATCACCGCGTACAGCGCGAAGCGGCCCATCGATCCGGTCTCGAGGTAGATCCAGATCGGCAGCGCGAACTCGGTCAGCGCGGAGCCGGTGATCGACACCAGTTGGCTGAACGCCACCAGCAGGAACCGGCCCATGCCGGGCTGGGGTTCCCTGGTCGCGGTGCCCGCGCGGCCGCCCGTATCCGTCGGTGGTCCGGCCGTGCCGTGGAACCACCACGGCCCGTCCGCGTCCCGGGTCGGCAGGTGCGCGGTCTCGCCGGTCGCCACTGCGGGGTGCACGCTGGTGACGACTTCCGCCAGGTCCTCGGCGCGATGCTTGAGAAAGAAGTGCCCGGCCTCGTCCAACATCACCAGGCCGACTCGGTCGGCGATGGTCCGCCACTCGCGGAAGCGCTCCTGGTAGAAGTCGGCGGCCGGGTCGCGGTCGCCCATCACGGACACGATCGGCGCGCGCAGCCGGGGCCGGTTGTCGGACAGCGCCTCGGTGAAGTACTCCTCGGCGGCCACCGAGTCGCGGCGCATGTTGCCGATGATGAACTTCATCTGATCGCCGTCCAGATCCGCCATGTCGGCGCCCATCGAGGTCAGCCAGTTGGCGTAGACCCGGTCGCCGAGGAGGGGTTCGAGCGCGGCGACCTTGCTCAGCGCGCTGAGCACCCGGCTCCGCGGCCGGGCGAACGGGAACTGCGCGCCGATGTACACGGCGGCCAACTCGCGGCCCGCGTCCTCCAGTTGCCGGGCCACCGCGACGATCAGCGCGCTGCCGACGCCGCAGTGCCCGTACAGCGCGATCGGGCCCTCGACGCGTTCCTGGACCTCCTCGACGATCCGCAGGGCGAGTTCGTCGAACGGCAGCCGATCCTGGGTGACGCCGACGTCGTGGCCGGGGATGGCGACCGACCACAGGTCGTGCGTGTCCGGGAGCGCGTCGGCGAGCGGCTGATAGACCACGGCGCTGCCGCCGCCGTAGGGCACGCACACCAGGGAGAGCGCGTGGCGGGCGGTGGGGACCGGCTTGGTGAGTCGGTACAGCAGCCGGGCCGGGCCGCGTTCGGCCGCGGACAGCGTGGCCAGTTCGGCGATCTCGCGGATCGTCTTGTGGGTGAAGACGTCCATCACGCTGACGGCCTGGCCGCCGATCTCCGGAAGCTGCTTGCGGGCCCTGGCCACGACCTGGGTCGCGAGCAGCGAGTGCCCGCCCAGGTCGAAGAAGTCGTCGTCGACGCCGACCTCGGGCAGATCGAGCACGTCGCACCAGATCCGCGCGAACAGCAGCTCGGCGGGCGTGGTGGGCGGCGCGTCGGCGGCGCCCTTGGAGCGGCGCGCGGCCGGGGCCGGCAGCGCCTTGCGGTCGAGCTTGCCGCTGGGGGTCAGCGGCAGCTCGGGCAGCGCGACGAAGCCGGCGGGCACCATGTAGTCGGGCAGCGTGCGCTTGAGCGCGGCGCGCGCGGGATCGGCGTCGAAGTCCTCCGTCGCGGGGTCGATCGGGTCGATCGGGTCGACGGGCACGACGTACGCGGTGATCCGCTTGTCGCCGGGGCTGTCCTCGCGCACCACGACGGCGGCCTCGTCGATCCCGGGCAGGGCGCGCAGCGCCGCCTCGATCTCGCCGAGTTCGATCCGCAGGCCGCGCAGCTTGACCTGACCGTCGATCCGACCCAGGAAGGCGAGCGTGCCGTCGGGGCGCCACCGGGCCAGGTCGCCGGTGCGGTACAGCCGTTCCCCGGGCGGCCCGAACGGGTCCGGCACGAACCGCTCGCCGGTGAGCCCGGGTCGCCGGTGGTAGCCCAGGGACACCTGGACGCCGCCCAGGTACAGCTCGCCGGGCGTGCCGAGCGGCGCCGGTCGCATCGCCTCGTCGAGCACGTACACGCGCGTGTTGTGGATCGGCGCGCCGATCGGCACGGTCTCCAGCGGGCCCTCGCACTCCCACGCCGTGACGTCCACGCCGGCCTCGGTGGGGCCGTACAGGTTCGCCAGCGCGCACTCCGGGAACCGCTCGCGGAAGGCGCGGGCGCCGTCCGGGGCGAGTTCCTCGCCGCTGCACACCACGCGGCGCAGCGTGGTGCAGCGCTCGATGTCCTCCTCGGCCAGGAACACGGTCAGCATCGCGGGCACGAAGTGCGCGACGGTGACGCCCTGTTCGGCGATCACGTCGCGCAGGTACGCGGCGTCCTTGTGCCCGCCCGGGCGGGCCGGCACCAGTCGGGCCCCGGTGGTCAGCGGCCAGAAGAATTCCCACACCGAGACGTCGAAGCTCGCGGGGGTCTTCTGCAGGACGGCGTCGTCGGCGGTCAGCCGGTAGGCGTCCTGCATCCAGGCGACCCGGTTGACGATGCCGCGGTGGGTGTTGGGCACGCCCTTGGGGCGGCCGGTGGAGCCGGAGGTGTAGATCAGGTACGCGACGTCGTCGGGCGCCGGACCCGGGTGCTCGTCCGCCGGGGGAGCGGGCCACTCGGCGAGGTCGTCGACGGGTACGACACGTGCCGTGCAGCCGGCCGGGACCGGGAGTCGACGATGCGTCAGCAGCACCCGCGCGTCCGAGTCGGCGAGCATGAACGCGAGCCGCTCGGCCGGGTACTCGGGATCGAGCGGGGTGTAGGCGGCGCCCGCCTTGAGCACGCCCAGCAGCGCGGCGACCAGTTCGGGCGAGCGTTCGGCGCTGACGGCGACCAGGTCGCCCGGCCGGACCCCCTCGGTGCGCAGTCGGTGGGCCACGCGCTCGGCGGCGGCGTCGAGTTCGCGGTAGGTCAGGGTCCGGTCGTCGAGCACCACCGCCGTCGCGTCCGGGGTGCGCGCCGTCTGGTCGGCGATCAGGCTCGCGAGTGTGGCGTCGGCCGGGAACGCCGCGGCGGTGTCGTTCCAGCGGGTCAGCACCAGGTCGCGTTCGTCCGGGTCCAGGCCGTCCAGCGTGGACACCGGGGCGTCCGGCCGGTCGGCGAGCACCGCGAGCACCCGGCCCAGGTGCCGGCCCAGGCGCGCGATGCCGGGTTCGTCGAACAGATCGGTGTTGTAGTTGAACGCGCCGCGCAGCCCCTCGGGCCACTCCATCAGGAACAGTTCGAGGTCGAAGCGCGTCCCACTGGCCTGGAGGCCGAACACCTCGGCGGACAGCGCGGTCGCGCCGGTCGCGCCGGTCGTCCCTTCCGCGGTCGCGTAGTTCTGCACCGCGAGCACCGCCTGGAAGACCGGCGAGCGGGTCACGTCGCGGGGCACGTTCAGCTCGGTGACCAGCTGCGCGAAGGGGAGTTCCTGGTGCGCGTAGGCCTCCAGGCAGGTCTCGCGGGTGCGGTCGAGCAACTCGGCGAAGGTCGGGTCGCCTTCGGTGCGGGCGCGCAGCGCGAGCACGTTGACGAACATCCCGACCAGGTTCTCGACCTCGGGATGCGGGCGACCCGCCACCGGCGAGCCGATCGCGAAGTCGCGCTGACCGCTGTGGCGCGCGAGCACCAGTTGGAAGGCCGCGAGCAGCACCATGTAGAGCGTGGCGCCGCGTTCTCGGGCGAGTGCGGCGAGCCGGTCGAGCAGCTCGCGGTCGAGCTGGAACGCGTGGCCCGCGCCGGCGAAGGTCTGCCGGGCCGGGCGGGGTCCCACGGTGGGGAGTTCGAGCGGTTCCACGCCGGCCAGTTCGGTCCGCCAGTAGGCGGTCTCGCGCACGAGCGCCTCACCGCTGAGCCGTTCGCGCTGCCAGATCGCGAAGTCGCCGTAGGAGACCGGTGGTTCGCCGAGCGGTGACGGCTCGCCGCCGGCGTGGGCCGCGTAGCCGGTGAGCACCTCGCGGACCATGATCTCGCTGGACCAACCGTCGCTGACGCTGTGATGGACCGTCAGCAGCAGGACGTGGTCGGCGTCGTCGAGGGTGATCAGCAGCGCCCGCACCAGTGGGCCCTCGGCGAGGTCGAACGGCTCGGCGGCGGCCATCGTGACGAGCCGTTCGGCCGCCTGCTCGTCGACCGCGGCGGCCGTCGCCAGCGGGACGGTCGTGGGGTCGGCGATGTCCAGGTGCGGCTGCCCGTCGTCGTCGACCAGGTAGCGCGAGCGCAACGTCTCGTGCCGGGCCACCACGTCGTCGAGCGCCCGGCGCAGCGCCGCGACGTCGAGCGCGCCGCGCAGCCGACGCGCCACGGGGATGTTGTACGCGGCGGTGCCCGGCGCGAACTGCTCCATGAACCAGAGGCGTTCCTGCGCGTACGACAGTGGCGGGACGGTGCCCTCGGGGCGGCGGGGGATGGCGGGGGCGGCGTCGGCGCGTCTGCGCAGGCGGCGTTCGAGGAGTTCGCGCTTGGTCGCGGACAACGTCGCTCCGCGCTCTGGGGTTTCCGTGCTCATGCCTGCGGATGGTTCCTCTCGGAGGCGAGCAGGTGCTCGGCGGTCTCGTCGTCCAGGGCCTCGAGGTCGGCGACCAGGAGGTCCTCGACGGCCGCCGCGAAGGCGGCGAGGGTGCGGTGGGTGAACAGCGTGCGCAGGGGCACGGCGAGGTCGGTGGCGGCGGCGATCCGGGCGACCACGCGGGTGGCGAGGAGGGAGTGGCCGCCGAGTTCGAAGAAGTCGTCGAGGGCGCCGGCCTTGTCCAGGCCGAGCACGTCGATCCACACCTCGGCGACCAGTTCCTCGGCGGCGGTGCGCGGGGCGAGGTAGCCGTGCGTCTGTTCGGTGCGCCGGTCGGGGGTGGGCAGCGCGCGGTGGTCGAGTTTGCCGTTGGGGGTCAGCGGCAGCCGGTCGAGGCGAACGAGCGTGCTGGGGACCAGGTGTGCGGGCAGGCGTGCGGCCAGGTCGGCGCGCAGCTCGGGGATCGGTACGTCGTCGGCGGTGACCACGTACCCCACGAGCGCCTCCTCGCGCGCGATCACGGCGGCCTGGAGCACGCCCGGGCGGGCCAGCAGCGCGGCCTCGACCTCGCCGGGTTCGACCCGGTAGCCGCGCACCTTGACCTGCGCGTCGAGCCGGCCGAGGAACTCCAACCGCCCGTCGGGGCGCAGCCGCACGCGGTCGCCGGTGCGGTAGCGGCGGGCGCCGGGCGGCCCGTGGGGATCGGGCACGAACGCGCCGGCGGTGGCGCCGGGGCGGCCGAGGTAGCCGTGCGCGACGGCGTCGCCGCCGATGTACAGCTCGCCGGCGACGCCGGGCGGGACCGGGTTGCCGTGGGCGTCGGCGACCACGGTGCGGGTGCGGCCGATCGGGGTGCCGATGGGCGGGCGCGTGGTGGTGTCGGCAGGGCCGAGGTCGGCGGTGGTCGCGATGACGGTGGTCTCCGTGGGTCCGTACGAGTTCACCACCCGTACCCGATCGCCGACTCGTTCGCGCCAGGCGGCGACGGCACCGGGGCGGACCTGGTCGGCGCCGAGCACGAGCAGGCGCAGCGTGGCCGGCCAGGCGATCGCACCGGCGTCGGTCTCGACCAGTTCGTGCCAGTAGGGCGTCGGCAGGTCGAGCACCGTGACGTCGTCGGCGCCGCCGTCGGCGAGCACGTCGGGCAGCGTCGCGTCGGGGGCCGGCAACACGAGCGTGGCGCCGGCGGCCAGGCACGGGTACAGCTCCTCGGCGTGTGTGTCGAAGCTCAGCGACGCGCTCTGCAGGACCCGGTCCCGGGCGGTGACGGCGTAGCCGGTGCGCATCCACTCCACCCGTGCGGCGAGCGCGCCGTGCGGGACCAGGACGCCCTTGGGGGTGCCGGTGGAGCCGGACGTGTAGATGACGTAGGCGGCGTCCTCGGGGTGGGGCACGGCGGCGAGGGCGGGGCCGGCGGGACCGGCGGGGTCGATGGGGGTCGGATCGTCGGTGCCTTCCGGATGGACGGTCGTCACGCCCTCGGGCAGTGTCCCGGCGTGCGGGGCGTCGGTGACGACCACACGCGTGCCGCTGTCGGCGAGCATGAACTCCAGGCGGGCCGCGGGGTATTCGGGGTCGAGCGGGAGATAGGCCGCGCCCGCCCGCCAGGTCGCGAGCATCGCCACGATCGCGTCCGGTCCGCGCGGGAGCAGGACGCCGACGAGTGCGCCCGGTCGTACTCCGGCGGCGCGCAGTCGGGCGGCGAGTGTGTCGGCGCGGCGGGCGAGTTCGCGGTAGGTGACGGTGCCGGCGGGAGCGCGGAGGGCGGTGCGGTCGCCGGCCACGCGGGCGATCGCGGCGGGTACCGACTCGGCCGGCCCGGTGCCGGTCGGGCCCTCCCGCGCCGCGCGCAGTCGCCGTTCGTCGGCCTCGGTCAGCAGGGCGAGCAGGTGGACGGGGGTGTCCGGGGCGGCGAGCGCGCCGCGCAGCAGGGTCTCCAGACGGCCGGCGAGTCCGGCGATCGTCGACTCGTCGAACAGCGCGGTGCGGTAGCCGAGGACGAGGCTCAGCTCGTCGCCGTCGCGCCACACGTCGAGCGAGAGGTCGAACTTGCCGGCCCGGTGGCCGCCGTCCACCTCGACGGCGACCAGATCGGCGAACGTGCGAGCTGGGCCGGCGCCGTCGTCCTGGGTGTGCACCGTGATCAGGGTCTGGAACAGCGGTGCGGCGGCGGCCGGATCGCGGTCCACCCGCAGCTCGCCGAGCAGTTGCTCGAAGGGGATCCGGTCGTGGCCGTACGCGCCGAGCGCGCTCTTGCGGGTGCGCCGCAGCAGCTCGGCGAAGGTCGGCGCACCGCGCAGGTCGGCGCGCAGGACGAGGGTGTTGGAGAAGTAGCCGATCAGGTCCTCGTGTTCGACCTCGCCGCGTCCGGCGATCGGCGCGCCGACCGCGAAGTCCTCCTGGCCGCCGTGCCGGTGCAGCAGGGCCTGGTAGGCCGCGAGCAGGATCATGAACGGGGTACAGCGCCGCTCGCGCGCGACCGTGTCGAGCGCGGGACCGATGCCGGCCAGGCGGCGGGTGTGGAAGGCGGCGGCGGATCCGCGTGCGGCGGTGCGGGGGCGGTCCAGGGGGAGTTCGAGGACGGGGACGTTGGCGAGCCGCTCGCGCCAGTAGGCGATGGCCCGCTCGGTGTCCGCGTCGACCCGGCGCTGCCGCGCGGCGTAGGCGGTGTAGGAGGGCAGCGGTGGGAACCGCGGCACGACGCCGTCGCGGTGCGCGTGGTACCGCAGTTCGAGTTCGCGGCGCAGCAGGTTCAGCGACCAGCCGTCGGCGAGGATGTGGTGCAGCACGACGCACAGCACGTGCTCGTCGGCGCCGAGCCGGACGAGGGTGATCCGCAGCGGCGGGGCGGACGCGAGATCGAAGCCGGCGTTGACCCGGTCGCCCAGTACCCGGGCGAGCGTCTCGACGTCCCCGCCGGTGAGGTCCACCGTCTCGATCGGCACCGGTCCCGCCGGTTCGACCACGGCGACGGGTCGGCCCTCGTCGTCGGGGAACCTGGTCCGCAGCGCGTCGTGGCGGGCGACCACGCCCTCGAACGCGGCGGTCAGCGCGTCGGACGCCAGCGGGCCGCTGAGCCGCAGCACCCACGGAATGTTGTACGCGGCGTCCCCGGGTTCGAACCGATCGAGGAACCACAGCCGTTCCTGTCCGAAGGACAGCCGTTCCCGCCCGACGGATCCGCCGGATCCGCCGGATCCGCCGGAAGGGGGCCGGGTGTCCGGGTGCGCCGGCACCTCGGAAGGCGCGCGCGAAACCGTTCGTTCGTCGTTCATGCCGACCCCCTCGTCACCATCGCCCGAGGGACGCGACGCGCCGATCGAACGGCCGTGCCGTCATCCCGTTCCCGTGCGCCGACGCGAACGTCGGGCACGGCACGGCGGCGCGTCGGGCGACCTGACATCGCCCGATCGAAGACCACCCCCGTTGCGTGCGTCGGCCACGCTAGGAGTGCCATCGACGAGGTGTCAATGGTCTATACCAAACCGAATATTGGTCCAGACCTCGAAGAAAGTGGACGGCCGGGAGCCGCTTTCGAATACCAACCGGGTGTTAGCGTCGCGGGCACGCAGGACACCGACTTCCCCACCTGGTACGCCTTTCGCACCCCCGAGTCGGTGGGCGCCCTCCGCCACTCGCACTACGGGTACGGCCACAACCCGTGGACCGGCAGCGACCTGATCCGGGCCGCACCCGACATCATCAGCCCACTGCCGGACGCGGAGCACGCCTGCGCCGGACCGAACGCCACGGACCTCGACCAGGCCACCGAATGGGTGCGCGAGCACATCCCCGGCCTCGCGCCGGAACCGGTCCGGCGAAGCACCTGCGTCGCCGCGCGCCCGGCCGATCCGGCCCGGGAGTTCTTCCTCGGCCCGCTGCCCGAACGGGTGCCCGACGGTGAACGCGTCGTGGTCCAAGCGGCGGGCTGGGCCTTCAATTTCGTCCCGATGTTCGGGCGTTTGAGGACGAAGCCCGAGAAGCCACCCGACGCTCGACCCCAGCCGAACCCCAGCCCGACCGGCGCTTGAGGACAAAAGCCCGGCGCAGCCCACACCCTCACGGCACCAGCCCCATCGCGTGGTGCGCGAACACCCGATCCCGAGCCACCGAAACCGCCGTAGCGACCGCGCCCAAGAGCACCGCCTCCTCCCCGAGGGAACTCGCCGCCATCCGCGGCCGCAACGGCGTCAACTCATGGAGCGTCGACGTCATCGGCCCCAACAACAGATCCGCGTTGGCACCGATCCCCCCACCCAGCACCACCAGTTCCGGATCCAGCACCGCCGTGACCGCCGCGACCACATGCGCGAGCCGCTGCGCCTCGTGCCGCACCGCGCTCGCCGCCGGTTCCAGACCGCGCCGCGCCGCGTCGAACACCCCCTTCGCGCTGAGCGGTCCAACCATCCCGAGCGCCCGCGCCCCCCGCACGACGGCATCCGCGGATACCGCGTCCTCCAGCATTCCGCGCCGCGACACCACGCCGTCGGGGGCGTCCTCGGCGACATCCGAGGGCCGCGGCGACAACGGCAGGAAGCCGATCTCGCCGGCCGCCCCGTTCGCCCCCGGGAACAACCGCCCCTCGGCGACGATGCCCATGCCCAGACCGGTGCCCACCGTGACGTACACGAAGAGCGGGCAACCCACCCCCGCGCCGGAGTGGTACTCGCCGAGCGCCGCCAGGTTCGCGTCGTTGACGATCTCGACCGTGGTGCCGAGCGCGACCTCCATCCGCCCGCGCAGCCCGGGGCGTCCCCACCCGGGCAGGTTGACGGCGTAGCGGATCCGATCGGCCGCGCGGTCGTACACGCCCGGGCAGCCGATCACCGTGTGCACGACGGCGGACGCTTCCAGGCCGGCGTCGGCGACGACCGCGTGCGCGAGGTTGGTGGCGGTGGCGAGCATGGTCGCCGAACTGCGGGCCCGGTTGGGGCGATCCTGCCGGGCGAGCAGGTTGCCGTCGAGGTCGGCCACGGCCACCCGGATCCAGGCCCGCCCGACGTCGATGCCCACGACGTACCCCGCCGTCGGATCGGGTTCGTACAGCAGCGCGGCCCGACCGCGCGCGCCGGTCTCCAGGCCCACCGCCCGGACCAGGCCCGCGCGTTCGAGCGTGTCCAGGGCGGTGGACACGGTCGGCTTGGACAGCCCCGTGTCGCGGGCCAGTTGCGCGCGCGAGATCGGTGCGGCCGCGCGGACCCGGTCCAGCAACACGCGTTCGTTGATGCTGCGCAACACGCCCCGATTCCAGTGCGCGCCGGCCCCTCCGACGCCGCCGCCGACGTCACCGGCGGCGACCGGTCCGGCGGCAACGGCACCGTCATCGGCGGGGGTTTCGGCTGTCGGCGGGGTCCCACCTGCGGTCATCGGGCTCTCCGTCAGTGGTGATACGGGTCGTCGCGTCACTGTAACGGCGTGGCGCGTGCTCTCGAGCGGCTACGGCGCGGCACCCGATCCGTCACGGAAGGGCAAAGACGCGGGTCGAATCCCCGTTCGCTCTTGACGCGGTTTTAGTAAAGGAATTTTACTTTACAAACGGAGCTCGGCGGCTGCCCGGAGCACCACGAAGTCCCGTTCCTCGCACCACCTTTCAGACCCCTGGAGTCCCCAGGGCGTCCCTCTCCAGGAGGTCCACGGTGAGCGCTGGTCCGAGAGCGGTCGCGCCGGACGGCGGATTCGTCCGCCGCATCGGCCTGTTCCAGGCGACCGCGATCAACATGAGTCAGATGTGCGGCATCGGGCCGTTCGTCACCATCCCGCTGATGGTCGGCACGTTCGGCGGCCCCCAGGCCATCCTCGGCTTCCTCGCCGGCGCGCTGCTCGCCCTCGCCGACGGCCTGATCTGGGCCGAACTCGGCGCGGCGATGCCCGGCGCCGGCGGCACCTACATCTATCTCCGCGAGGCGTTCCAGTACCGCACCGGACGGCTGATGCCGTTCCTGTTCGTCTGGACGGCGATCCTGTTCATCCCGCTGATCATGTCCACCGGCGTGCTCGGCATGGTCCAGTACCTGCAATACCTGTGGCCGTCGATGAACCAGACCGAGGGCGACCTCGTCGGCGTCGGCGTGGTGGTCCTGGTGGTGCTGCTGCTGTGGCGCAAGATCGAGTCGATCGGCCTGCTCAGCACCGTGATGTGGGTCGTCATGCTGATCAGCGTCGGCGCCGTGATCATCGCCTCGTACACGCACTTCCACCCGAGCATGGCCTTCGACTACCCCGACGGCGCGTTCGACCTGGGCACCACCGGCTTCTGGCTCGCGTTCGTCGGCGGCCTCAACATCGGGATCTACGACTACCTCGGCTACAACACGACCGCGTACGTCGGCGCCGAGGTCAAGGATCCCGGCCGGGTGCTGCCGCGCTCGATCGTCTACTCGATCGTCGGCATCATGGGCATCTACCTGATCATGCAGATCGGCGTGCTCGGCGTCACCGACACCGACACGATCTCCGGCTCGTCCTCGATCGGCTCGCTGGTCCTGGAGAAGGCATGGGGCAAGGGCGCGGCGCAGACCGTGACCGTACTCATCCTGATCACCGCGTTCGCGTCCGTGTTCGCCGGCCTGCTCGGCGGCTCCCGGGTGCCCTACGACGCGGCGCGCGACAAGGTGTTCTTCAAGCAGTTCGCCCGCCTGCACCCCAGGCACCGATTCCCGACCGTGGGCCTGCTCACGATGGGCGTGGTGACCGCGGCCGGCTTCCTGATCGGCAACCACACCGACTTCAACACGATCATCGTGCTGCTCACCGCCGTCATGGTGATCGTCCAGGCGGTCTCGCAGGTCGCGGCCCTGATCGTGCTCCGCCGCCGGCAACCGAACCTGCGCCGCCCGTACCGGATGTGGCTCTATCCGGTCCCGGCCCTGGTCGCGCTCGTCGGCTGGGTCGCGATCTTCTGCTACGCCGACAGGAATTCGCCCGGCCGGCACCCGATCGAGTGGGCGCTGGCGTGGGTTGCGCTGGGCTGCGCAGCCTTCCTGGTCTGGGCGAAGGTCGAGAAGACCTGGCCGTTCGGGCCGCGCGAGATCACCGAGGAGTACCTCGCCGACTCCCGCGCGGACGCGACCGGCACCGCCGACGGCACCGACGCGCCCGATACCACCGGCCCGGCCGGCACCGCCGTCACGGAGCCCGCGTGACGGCGCTCGACCGAAGCCCCGGACCCACGACGCCCGTCCCCACGCCGGAGCGAGCCGTCGCCCGCTCCGGCGCGGGCGACGCGTTCGTGTGCGGCATCGATTTCGGCGGTACCAAGATCGCGATCGGCACCGCGCGCCCCGACGGCACGATGCTCGCGACACGGCGCCTGGCCACCGACGCGCGCGAGGGCGCGGAACAGGCGGTCCGGCGCGCGGTGGACGCGGCCCGCGCGCTGATCGAGCGGACCGTCGAGGAGACCGGCGGACACTGCCCGGCCGTCGGCGCGGTCAGTCCCGGCATCGTGCTGCCCGACCGGATCCTGCTCGCCCCCAACGTGCCCGGGTGGCAGGACCTCGCGCTGGCGGGCACTCTGGCCGACGGGTTCGGCCTGGGGCCCGGACAGGTCACCGTGGGCAACGACGCCAAGGCCGCCGCGCTCGCCGAGTCCCGTTGGGGCAGCCTGCGCGGCGCGGACCCGGCCGTCCTGTTGACCGTCGGCACCGGGATCGCCGCGGCGATCGTGATCGGCGGCCGGGTCCTGGGCGGGGCGCACGGCGCGGCTGGTGAGATCGGGTATCTCCTGCGTGGCCGCCAGGACATCGGGTTCGGCGCGGGCCACGCGCCCCTGGAGGAGTACGCGTCCGGCATCGGACTGGCCGCCCGGGGCGCCGAGTTGCTCGGTCGCGAGGTCGACGCCGCCGCGGTCTTCGCTGACCGGGACCCGCGCGTGCGAGCCCTGGTCGACGAGGCGTTGGACGAACTGGCCGTGCACGTCGCGAATCTCGCCACCACGCTGGACGCGGAACGCGTCGCCGTCACCGGCGGCCTCATGCGCTCGGCGCCGCGCGTGCTGGCCGCGCTGCGCCGACGGGCCGG
Source organism: Embleya sp. NBC_00896 (assembly GCF_045207785.1). NCBI lineage: Bacteria > Bacillati > Actinomycetota > Actinomycetes > Kitasatosporales > Streptomycetaceae > Embleya > Embleya sp. NBC_00896. Next base: position 1,113,568 of record NZ_CP108777.1, on the reverse strand, counting down.
CGAGGCGGTCCCGTTCCCGCCGGTCGTGGTGCCCGCCCGCTTCCTCCAGGACGCGGCGTTGCGCGGAGCGCTGTCCCTGGCCGTGGAACTGCTGCTCGATCCGGCGGCGCGGGCGACGTAGCGCGCGTCCTCGCCCCCGGCCGGGTCCGGATCGGCGTGAGGCGTGAGGCGCGAAGCGTGAGGTGCACGAGGAGCCGAATCGTCCTACCCCGTAGGTCGGTTCGGAGCGGCGCCCGTGGTCGCGTCGATCGCGGACAACCGGCCGTCGGCGCTGCACACGCAGACGACCCCGCCCGCGGTGACGGGTGAGTGCGTCTTCGCGCCCGCGCGCCACCGCCAGCGTTCGGTGCCCGTGGCGGCGTCCACCGCGTACAGATGCTCGTCGGAGCAGACATAGACCACCCCGTCCGCGACCGCGGGTGGCGACAGGTGGCTGCGACCGATTTGGAACCGCCAACGCACGGCGCCGGTCGACGCGTCGAAGGCGCACAGGAAGACATGGCGGCTCACGACGTACACCGTGCCGTCGGCTACCACCGGTCGCGACGGGGCGGTTGCCAGGTCGGCCCGCCACCGTTCGGTGCCCGTGCCGGCGTCCACGGCGTGCAACCGATTCCGGCTGGAGGCGACGTAGAGCGTGGACGCCGCGAACGTCGGTGGTGTGGGCGCGGCCATCATGCCGCCGATCCGCAGCTTCCACCGCTCGACGCGGCGCATGGTGTCGATCGCGATCAGGTGACCGGGGACGCCGGCGAACAGGGTCTCCCCGTGGAAGGCCGGCTCGCCCTGCGGCAGTCCGCGCAGGTCCAGGCGCCAGGCGTTGGTGCCGGTGGCCGCGTCGAGGGCGATCAGGCCCTGCTGCGGGAACGCGCCGGTGAACAGCGTGCCGCCGGCGAGCCCCATCAACGGGACACCGATCGTGCGCCCTCGGTCGACCCGCCACTTCCCGGTGCCGGTGACCGCGTCGAAGGCGTACACGGATTTCCCGTTGGTGGTGACGTACACGACGCCGTCCCGCACGATGGGCGGGACGGGGATCGAGCCGTCCAGCCGGAACCGCCAACGCGGCTCACCGGTGGCCACGTCCACGGCCAGGATCTCCCGGTCGTCGGAACCGACGTACACGATGCCGTCCGCCAGCGCCGCCGGGGACAGCGTCCTGCGGCCGGCCGGGTAGCTCCAGGGCCGCCAGGAGGTGGGCGGCCGCACGGCCGGCGCCGGGTCGGGGTCGATCGCGGTGCGGGCCCACGGGATCGTGCTCGTTCCCCGGCGGTCGACGGGCGGGGGAGTCGACGGCACGCGCGGCTCGGTCACCGGCGGTGCGACATCGACGGGTGGTCCGGCGCCGATCGGGACCTCCGCGTCCAACGCCGACCCGGCCGCCCGCAGCAGCCGATGCGCGATGCGCACGGGCAGCCAGTCCGGATCCGGCGCCCGCAACCGGGCGCGGTCCGCGTCCGGCAGGAGCGTCAGCGCTTCCCGTGCCGTGGGCCGCCGGGCGGGGTCCTTGTCCAGGCAGGCCCGGAGCAGGTCCAGGTAGGCGGCCGGCACGCCGTCCAGGTCGGGTTCGCGCAGCGCGATGTTGGCCAGCAGCACCGGCAACGACCCGGCGCCGAACGGCGCGCGCCCGGTGGCGGCGTACGCGAGGACCGCGCCGTACGAGAACACGTCGCTCGCGGGTCCCACGTCCCCGCTGTCGAACTGCTCGGGGGACATGAAGCCGAGGGTGCCGACGGTCAGTCCGGTCGCGGTGAGCGTACTCAGGCCCGAGACGAGCGCGATGCCGAAGTCGATCACGTGTGGGCCGTCCGCGGACAGCAGCACGTTCGACGGCTTCAGGTCCCGGTGTACGAGGCCGACCGCGTGGATGCCGTCGAGCGCGACCGCCAGGCCGCCCGCGAGTTGGCCGAGACCGCGCTCGGGGAAGGCGCCGTAGTCGCCGAGCGCGTCGGCCAGGGACAGGCCGGGGATGTACACCGTGGCCAGCCACGGCATGTCGGCGCCAGGATCCGCGTCGACCACGGGGGCGGTGAATCGCGCGTCCACCGACCGCGCCGCGGTGACCTCGCGCGCGAACCGACGGCGGAACTCCCCGGCGCCCGCGGTGTCGTCGAGCAGGTCGGCGCGGATCACCTTCACCGCGACGGCCCGTCCCGTCGCCGACCGGCCGAGGTAGACCCGGCCCATGCCGCCGACCCCAAGCCGCGCCAACAGCCGGTAACCGCCCACCTGTTGCGGATCATCCGCTTGCAAATCCCGCACGCCCGGCACCCCTTGGCTCGTCCCGCCGCGATTCCTTGGATCGTCACCCTTTCATGGGTGCGGCGGGGCGGCGGGGCGGCGGTGTGGCGGGGCCGGACGGGGTGCGAACGGCCCCGGGCGGCGTCGGCGGCCGGGAACGGATCCGCTGCCCGGGCCCGGGCAGGGCTACTTCGTGCCGTAGCGCCGGAATTCCCACGGGTCGTGGGACGAGAAGACGTCGACCTTGTCGCCGTGCAGACGGGCAACCTCGCGCAGGCGGGCGTGGTTGCCGAGGCGGAGCGGGCGGTCGACCTCGCCGCCGACCTGGACGAGATCGAGCAGCGGATGCGAGCGGGGATCGTCCGGGTCGACCTCGCCGTGGTAGAAGTACGCGTCGCCGGCGTGCAGCAGCCAACGGTCGCCGGTGTCCACGGCGACGGCGCTGTGGCCCTCGGTGTGGCCGCCGAGCGGGACGAGCAGGATCTCCTCCGGCAGGCCGTCGAGCCGGCGCACCGCGTCGAAGCCGAACCAGGGATCGCCCTGTCGGCTCGCGTACGTCGCCCAGATCGGGCCGTGCGCCAGTTGCGCGGCGCGGTAGCGGTCGACGCCGCCGGCGATGCCCGCCTCGTACTCGCTCTTGTGGACGTGCACCTTGGCGTGCGGGAAGTCGGCGAGGCCGCCGGCGTGGTCGCGGTCGAGGTGGGTGAGCACGATGTGTCGGACGTCCTCGGGGGCGAAGCCCAGTCGCCGGACCTGGCGTACGGCGGTCTCGTCCAGGTCGAGGACGGGCGCCGCGAAGCCGACCCACTCCGCGCCGAGGTAGTCGTTCGGGTACAGGACGTCGTTGGTGCCCAGGCCGGTCTCCACCAGGACGAGCCCGGCGGAGTCGGTCTCGATCAGGAGGCAGTGGCAGACCACCCGGGCGGGGAGCAGCGGGCTGTCGGGGCCGTCCGCGGGGTTGATCTCGATCATGGAGCCGCAGTTGAGGTGATGTACGCGCATCGTGCCGATCCCTTTTCGATGGTTCGGTTGTTACGTCGTCCGGTCGTCCGGGCGCTGTCGCCGGCCCTCGGTCGGGCGGGCCGGGTGCTCTGGGCCGGGTGGTCTATCGCGCGCTGACCGTCTGCTCGATCAGGGTGCCGAGTTGGTCGCCGACCTCGTGGAGGGCGGCGGTGTCGTGGCGGACCTTGGCGAGCAGGATCGCGCCCTGCAACGACGACACGATCAACGTCGCGAGCGGCGCGGCGGCCGGCGCGGCCACCCCCCAGCGGGACAGCGCGAGGGCGAGGCCGTCCAGCCACGCGGTGTAGGTCAGATCGCAGGACGCGCGGATCGGCTCGCTGTCGGCCGCCGCCTCCAGCGCGACCGTGGCGACCGGGCAGCCGCCGTGGAAGTCGGACACGACGAGGTTGTCCGCGAACAGCGCGGCGATCCCGGCGAGCGCGGCCCGCGGCCCCGGGGCGTCCCGTACCACGGCGGCGATCCGCTCGCCGAGTTCGCCACCGGACCGGGCGATCGCCTCGGCGGCGAGCTGCTCCTTGCCGCCGGGAAAGTGGAAGTAGAGCGACCCTTTGGGCGCGTTGCTCTCGGCCAGCACCTGATTGAGCCCGGTCCCCGAGTAGCCCTGCCGCTGGAAGAGCGCCGCGGCGGTCCCGAGGACCCGCTCACGCGTGTCGTTGTTTCTTGCCATGCGTCGATAGTAGGTAGACCGGTCTAGAAAAACTAGACCGGTCTACCTATTTTTTGATCCGTCGGCGTGCCGGGCACACCACGGGAACGTCAAGCGGGCCTACGACGAGGAGCCGTTACCCGCCGGCGGCAGCAGCAGCATCGCGTCGTACACCGGCGACTCGGGGGCGTGCCTGATCGGGCCGAGGATCCGGTACCCCCATCGGCCGTACGCGGAGTGCGCGGGCTCGTTGTCCACGATGCAGGTCAGCGTCGTCCAGCCCTCATTGCGGCCAGCGACGACGGCCGCGTGCAGTCGGCGCCCGACGCCGTGTCCCGCGGCGTCGGGCCGGACCATCAACTCCCGCAGCCAGAACACGTCTTCGCGTTCGGCCGCGCGCACCGCCGCAGCGGGCCGGGCAGCCGCGAGCGAGTCCCACCACGGCTGCGCGGGGTCGAGGGTGACGCCGTGTACGTAGCCCGCGAGCCGCCCGTCGACGCGCGCGGTGACGACCTCGAAACCGTTCATGGCCAAGGCGCCGCGCAGCCGCTGCGCAAACCTGTCCACGGCGAAGAACGGGTCCCCGGCGTAGGGCGGCCCGCCGTACACGTCGGCGTAGACGTCCACCAGTTCGTCGGCGATCGCGGCGGCGTCCCGGTCGCGACAATGCCGCAGTTCGATCTCTGTCACGGCACCATCATCACCCTTGCGGGTGGCGCCGAGGCCGCCGCGACGCCCGATCGACGCCGTGGCGGTCGACGAGGCCGACCCGGAACACCTCGACCGCCGCGGTGGGGCCGCACGGCGATGCGGGCGTCCGCGTCGACGGCGCCCCGGCGGCGGTTCGCGCCCCGCGCCCCGCGCTCGCGTACGGCACCCGACCCGCCCGGACGGGGCCTACCCCGCCGCGTCGACGATCGTGTGGCCGGCGGCCCGCAACGCGACCGTCGCGGCGTCCCACTTCGGCTCCGGGACCAGGACCAGGTCGGCGTGATAGGTCGAGGCGACGAACACGGGGACGCCGGCCGCCGCCAACGGGCCGACGACCGAGGCGAGCAGGCCCGGGACGTCGAGACCGTGCCCCGCGTCGGCGTCGTACAGGCCGACCCACCGATCCGCGGGCGCGGTGTCGGGGGCGGCCTCGCGGATCACGGTCAGACCCTCGGGGGCCCGGACCAGCGCGATCCACGCGTCGTCGAGCGGTCCCCGGCGATTCGGCGCGTGCTCCAGGGCGTAGGCGGCGACCTGCACGCGCAGGCGAAGGCGGGGGGTCGAACTCATGAGGGCACCGATCCTGATCGCTTGCTGATCGTTTCCCGATCGCTCGGCGGGGGCGGATCGCCCCGGCGAGCGATCGACGATACGAATCGCACGACGCGCGACGGTCGGCGGGGTACTCGACCGGGTCGCCCGGCCGGTCCGGTGCACGATCGCGTCGACTTCGCGTCGGGGAACCACGGCGAACGGAACCCCGTCGCGGTCTTTGGGTACGGGTGTTCGGTTCGCGTCGGAGAACCACGGCGACCGGAACCCCGTCGCGGTCTCCGCGGTCTCCGGGTACGGGTGTTCGGCCGGGCGGCGGGTCGGCGCGCGTTCGTCGCCGAGGGCTCCGCCGTCGCGCCGATGCCGGCGGTCGAGGGGCTGTGGCAGGGTTGCCTGCGATCGTCGGGGCGGATGCGGGGAGTGACGTCGGGGATGGAGCCGTTGCGGGCGGGCGACCCGGTCGCCGTGGGGGAGTTCCGGATTCTGGGCCGACTCGGCACCGGCGGAATGGGCCGGGTCTACCTGGGCCGTTCGGCGACCGGGCGCGCGGTGGCCGTCAAGCTGATCCGGGCCGACCTGCTGGACGAGGGTGGTGGCGAGTTCCGCCGGCGGTTCGCCCGGGAGGTGGCCGCCGCGCGGGCGGTGGACGCGCGCTACACGGCGGCCGTGGTCGCGGCCGACGCGCACGCCGACATGCCGTGGCTGGCCACCGCGTACATCCCGGGCATGCCGCTCGGCGACGCGGTCGAGCGGTACGGCGCGCTGCCCGAGCGCACCCTGGGCCGGCTCGCGGGCGGCCTGGCCGTCGCGCTGAAGGGCATCCACGCCGCCGGGTTGGTGCACCGCGACCTCAAGCCGTCGAACGTACTGCTCGCGGTCGCCGGGCCACGCGTGATCGACTTCGGCATCGCGTCGGTCTCCGGGATGACCACGCTGACCGCCACCGGGCAAACCGTCGGCACCTTCGGCTTCATGTCGCCGGAGCAGTTCGAACGAGCCGACGTCGGCCCGCCGAGCGACGTGTTCTCCTGCGGCGCGGTGCTCGCGTACGCGGCGACCGGTCGGCTGCCGTTCGGGAGCGGACCACTGCCGGTGCTGCTCGCGAACATCGCGCTGCGGGAGCCCGACCTGGACGGCGTGCCCGCCGGGTACGCCGACCTGCTGCGGGAGTGCCTGGCGAAGCAGCCCGACGACCGGCCGAGCGTGACCGATCTGCTCGGCCTGCTCGACGGGTTGCCCGACGCCGTCGGATCGGTCCGGACGGGCCGGCCGGACCCGGACTGGTTGCCGATCGACATCGCGCACGAACTGCTGCGCACGGCGAGTGCGGCGCTGGACGCGGACGGGCCGGCGGCGGCGGACGGTGCGGAGTCCGTGCCGGATCCCGGGTCGGACCCCGCGGCGCCGGCGCCGAGTCGGGAGCCCGCGGCGTCCGTACCCGCACCGGTGCCCGAAGCGGTGCCCGAACCCGCACCGATACCCGAACCCGAACCCGACCCCGACCCCGAACCCGCACCGGTGCCCCCGCCCCCGCCTGCCGACGACCCGCTCCCCGCGGTCCCGCCGCCCCCGTCCGCCGACCGCGTTCCCGAGCTCGTCAACCTCGCCTGGCAGCGCACGTTGGTCCGACCCGGCGGCCCGACCCCGACGCCAAGGCCGCCGGCGGGATGGCAGCCGTGGCGGTTCCCGATCGGGCGCAAGGCCGTGGCGCTGCCGACAGTCGCGGACGGCGTGCTGTACCTGTCGAGCGCCGACGGGCACCTGTACGCGATCGACGCCGCCGACGGGGCGCCGCGGTGGCGCGCGAAGGTCGGTGGCTCGGCGCCGTCGCCTCCGTGCGTGCGGGACGGGTTGGTCGTTGTGCACGGAGCGGGGTTGGTCGCGTTCGGGCCGGCCGACGGCGGCCGGCTCTGGCAGTTCGCCACGGGCCTGTTCAGCCACGGCACACCGGCCCTCGCCGACGGCGTCGTGTACCTCTCCACCAAGGGCACCAACAACCTCGTCGCGGTGGACGCGGCCACCGGATTGGCCAAGCGGCGCTGGAGCACCCACGGACTCCTGCACGGCGCCCCGATCGTGGCGGGGCGTCGGCTGTTCGCGAGCACGATGACCGGCCTGGTCGTCGCCGTGAACGTGCGCTCCGGCCAGACCAAGTGGACCCACGACGCGCGCCCAGCCTCGCAGGCCGCCTTCCTCACCGAACCGGCGCTCGCCGACGACATGTTGTGCGTCGCCGGCACCGACGGCCGGCTGATCGCGCTCGACCCGGCCACGGGGGTGCGGCGGTGGGTGACATCGGGCCTGGGTCCGATCCGGAGCCGACCCGTGTTGGCGGGCACCCGGGCCTACGTCGGCTCCGCCGGCAACGCCCTGCACGCCGTCGACACGGCCACCGGCCGATCGGTTTGGCGCTTCGCCACGGGTGGGCCGATCCCGACCTCGCCGGCCGTCGCGGCGGGAGTCGTGTACGCGTGCGGCCAGGACGGCACCGTGTACGCGGTGGACGCGGCGGACGGCACCGAGCGTTGGCGCTGCCGGCCGGGCGGGGTGCCGTACGGCCCGGTCGTCGCGGGCGAGGTGGTCTACGTGTGCAGCACGGACCGGCACCTGTACGCGATCGACGCCGGCACGGGGGCGGTCGCCGGCGGGTGACATGGAGCGGCGCCGCACGCCCCGACCGTCATCGGGGCGCACGGCGCCGAACTGCTGTCCCACTATGCGGTTCTCACGCGGTGCGGTTACCACTCACCGCTTGCCGCGCTGTCCGCTGCCGCCGTTCCGGTGCGATCAGGCCGGGCGGGTGGCGCCGGCGATCGGCATGGTGTTGATCGAGGAGATCTCGACCGACTTGCGCGGGTTGGGCGCGTGGATCATCTTGCCGTCGCCGATGTAGATGCCGACGTGGCTGATGCCCGAGTAGAAGAAGACCAGGTCACCGGGCTTGAGGTTCGAGATCGACACGTGCGTGTCGGCCGTGAACTGCGCGGTGGTCACGCGGGGCAGCGAGATGCCCGCGCTCTTGTACGCGGCCTGGACGAGACCGGAGCAGTCGAACGCGTTCGGGCCGGTGGCGCCGTACACGTAGGGCTTGCCGAGCTGGGCGCGGGCGTAGGCCACGGCCTTGGCGGCCGCGGTCGACTGGCCGGCCGAGGACGTCGGCGCCTGGGCGCCCTTCGAGCCACCGGTGGTGGTCGACGGCTTGGCCGGGGTCTTGGTGGCGGGCTTGACCGCCGGCTTGGCCGCCTTGGGGGTGGTCTTGCCGGGGGTCGTGGTCGTCTTCGGCTTGACGGTGATGCTCGGCTTGGCCGGGGCGTCCGCCTTGGGGAGCACGGGCGCGGCACCGGTCAGGCGCAGGGTCTGGCCGATCTGGATCAGGTCCGGGCCGGAGAGCAGCACGTCGCGGTTGAGCTCGTACAAGCTCTGCCAGCCACCGGAGACCTTGTTCGTGGCGGCGAGCTGGAACAGCGTGTCGCCGGCCTTGACCACGTAATCGGCCTTGTCGGCCGGGGCGGTGGTGGCCTGCGGCGCGGCGGCTTCGGCCGGGGCGGGGGCCGACTCGACCGCGGTGGGGGCCCCGGTCAGCACGTTCGCGGCCGGCTGCTCGGAAGCCGAGGGGGCCTGGGCGAGGGCCGGGCCGGCGGTGGCCACGGGGATCACGGCACCCATGCCCGCGATGCCGACCGCCGCGACGAAGCGGCGGACGTTGGTGGGTCGAGCGGCGCGATGGCGACCGTTTGTGGACAGCATGAAATGGGGTCCTCTCCTGTCGCCTACGAGGTGAGCTGTCGGATTCGGACTGGAGCAGCCCGGTCGCGCAGCACGCGACTTCACCCCTAGCCGTCACCGGAACGATCCCGGCCACGGCGATTCACCTGGTTCCCCCGCTCCCGTCGGATTCTTCGATCTCGACACCCGCTGCCGGCGACGGGATTCGGCGTACCGGCGGCAGGGTTCACCCGAAAGGTGAATCGGCGAGCACGGTAGGCAAGCCGGAAGCGAGATCACAACCGAATCGCCGACTTTGCCCGACCTGGACACGGCCGGTCGGCGCGACTTCACACGGTGAGCCGGCTCGGCGCATACGCGGTGACGAGGGCATATGGCAGAGAGTGGCGTGACCAACCGATAACGCAAAATAATCGAAATTCGTCGCGCGAACCGGGAACCGAATTTCACCCGGAAGTCAGTTATAGAGTTTATGTCCGTTTTATGCATGCGGGATACATCACACTCGGCCGGTGTGCGGGGCCGCGCGTGCGCGACGTCGCGGGGCGGCGGGCCCGGCGAGGATCGCCCTCGACGCGGACGCATCCGCCGGGGCTGCGTGGTCGGTTCTGGGGCGGGTGTGGGGCGAGGGGTTCCCGAGGCGGAATCGGACGTCGAACGGGAGCGCGGAGGTCCTGACGCGCGGTCGCGCGGGCGACGCCGTGACGCCGCGACGGCCGGCGGGCGCCTTGCGCGTGATCCCCCGATTCCCGTTGCGGGACGACCCGGATTGGCCGGCCGGCCATCACCGCCGGCGAGATTGCGGTGCTGAATGCCGGGATTTGTGGTAAATCCCCAGTCGAGCAGGAGATTGGCGGCATGTTCCGGTTCGCCACCGGCTCGGCCGGATTTACGAATGAGACTTCGGTATTGGTCGGGAAGTCCGGTCCGGGCAATCGAGTGGCGATTTGACGCGTATTCGAGCGTTCGTCGATGACGGAAGAACTTGTGCCGGACTTTCGGTACGGGGCGGGCGGCATCTCGAAGGGAAGATTCCGCACCCTCATGGAGCCGGCGCTGTCCCTCCGCGGCGTGGTTTCGACGCGGTTCCGCTTCCATGTAACAGCCGCCGACTACCGCGTCTTGATCAGCTCGTGGATGGAAGCCGGTGCTCTGCGTCGCGGTGCCGGCCGAGACCAACCGCGTCGAACTCGTCCCGGTGGACGCCCGTGTGGTGACCCCGAGCTGCCGCAGCGCCTGAGGGGTGGCACACCGGTGACCTTGCGGATGCCCATGCCGGAAAAGCACGAAGGGCATCTACGATGCAGTGGTGGATCCAGCAGAAACCACGGTAGACGACGAATCCGGTGCGGCTCCCTCGAAGCCGCACCGGCTTTCGTATCCCGGCGGAGGACGGACCGCACGGCAGAACACATCACCTCGCGGCCTCGCGGGTTCAGGTGTCGCGTATTTCCGGTCTTGTAATGAGTCCATCCGTTCCCTCATGTCGTTCGCACCGCCGTGATACCGGCGGATCGCTGCGTAGAGCTCGATGGGGACATCGGCGTTCACTCCGCCGAGCACACGCAGCCGCCCACCGCGAAGGGTTCACCTGCGGTCAAAACTCACGAACAACACCCCCGCTGCCCCGATGGTGTGGTCACAACAAACCAACAAATGCGGTCACATCACGCCGACAAAACCAGAAGGTGATATTGGATGCTGAACTACGACCTTGACATATCTGGTCTGGAGCGCGACGTTGCTCTGCCCGACTTGGTGGCTGAAGGAGATGAGCTCGACGCCCTGGTATCAGCGCAGTCCGACTGGACCAAGCCCACACCGGCAGCGGGGTGGACGATCGCCCACCAGATCGCTCATCTTGCTTCAGCTGATGCGAACGTTGTCATCGCTGTCCGGACCCCGGAGGCGTTCGACGCCGTGCTGAAGCAGGTAGAAGCCGCGGGCAGCCAATATGCCGATCTCGACGCCGCAGCGGGAGCAGCCGAACCTCGATCGGTACTGCTGGAACGATGGCGCACTGGTCGAACCGAGGCGGCGGCGGCGCTACGTGACGCGCCCCGGGACCATGGGTTTCCTTGGTACGGCTCGCAGGTGACCGCAGCACTCATGGCACCGCTTCGACTAATGGAAGTGTGGGCCCACGGGCAGGACATTTTCGATGCACTGGGTGTCTCACGCCGTCCGACGGGTCGGCTCCGGCATGTGGCCTCATTGGGAGTGATAGGACGAGAGCTGTCGTTCTATGCCGCCCAGCTGCCTTCTCCGGCAGAGCCGTTCCGCGTCGAGCTGGCCGGTCCCGACGGCCAAACCTGGGCATGGGGCCCAGAGAATGCGATGCAGCGGGTACAGGGCAGTGCCCTCGACTTCTGCCTTCGAGTCACCCAACGCAGGTCCCGAGCCGAGACCGACCTCACGGCGGTCGGTGAGGATGCGCAGAAGTGGCTGGATAACGCACGCGTTTTCCTCTGAAGAGGTCAGTGCCGAACCGGCATAACGTGGGCAGCGTGCTTGCCGCCGGCGAGGCTTTCAGTCGTCCCGCCCACCAGACGGCGGCAACGAAACCGCGTCGAACCGGGTAAATGCCAAGCCGGGGCCGGCTGTCGGCTCGGCCGGCAGGCCGACGCGGAAGAGGTGGATCTCGTTGTCGACGATGGCCGCCAACCGGGCGCCGTCGGGCGACCAAGCGAGGGCTCGGGTCCTGGTCCCGGCCTGCGTGTGGTCCTTCGTCGGGCGTCGCATGATGAGCTCACCGTCGGCGACCCGGTAGATGTCCGGTGTGCACTTCCCCTCATCGTTCAAGTCCTGCGCTGCCACGGCCAGGTACGCTCCATCCGGGCTCGCCGCCACCGCGTCCAGCCAACTGCCCGACACAGCAAAGGCGTTCAGGATCCGTCCGGTGGCGTGCTCGATCACGTGGACCTGTAGGCCCTGGGCGACGAACATTCGGGTCTCGTCCGCGCTGAAGGCGACGCTCGTGACCCTGTGTGACTCATCACCGAGCCGCACCGTGCGTTCCGGCGTGGACTGGCCGGAGACGAAGTCCACCCGGCCGCCGGGGCCGTACTCGACCCGGAAGCGGCCGGTGCGCGAGCGTGCGCGGCCCTCAAGAGGCTGGCGCCCGACCGGCACAGCCGCCGCGACGGCTACGGTCTCGGCCTCGTCATCGTCAACGCCGTGGCCCACGCCCACCACGCCACCCTCACCACCAGCGCACGCCCCGAAGGGGGTCTGGCCGTCACCGTCGGGTTCGCACACCCATCTCACCCGAATCCCCAACGTCAGATGGGCAATTACGCAGAACTCGCGACCTGACGCATATCGACGTAACAGCAGCGCCCGGTCCCGGTCGCAGGTCGTCGCCGCGAACAATGGTGGAACCCCCCGCTACGCGTTCGTCGAGCGGGGCTGGGTCGTCGGGATCCGCTGGGTGAAGAACATCGCGAGGAGTGCGGTGAGGGCGAGGACGGCGAGTGCGGCGCGCAGGCCGTCGAGCCTGGCCTCGGCGTTCGCGTCGAGCGCGGCTCGGGTCACCTCCGGGCTCATTCCCGCCTCTTCGAGGGCGGACTCCAGCTGGGTGTCCGACAGAAAGGGCGCACCACCCTGGAGCTCGACCGTCGCCTGGCTGCTGATCTGCGGCGGGATCGCCGGGTTCTCCTCGATGGTGGTCAGGAACGAAGTCGTCAGCGCGGCGATCATGATCGACCCGGCGAGCGCCGTACCGATCGAGGCGCCGAGGTTGGTGACGGCGTTCTGAATGCCGCCGATCTCCGCGCTTTGCTCGTCCGGCACCGCGGACACGGTGACCGACCCGAGTTGGGAAGCCAGCGCACCCATGCCGAGCCCGATCAACAGCAGGGGCACGGTCACGACCTCCCCACCGGCGTCCGCGTCGAGTGCGGCCATCAGCGCCACCGCACCCGCGAACAACGCGATGATCCCCAGCCGCACCACTCGCCGCGGTGAGACGTCCGGGAGAAATCGCGGAATCAGGATCGCGGCGGCCAACAGGGTGAGCGAGAGCGGCAGGATGTGTGCGCCCGTCTCCAGCGCGGACAGGCCGAGTGCGACGGACAGGTACAGCGGTACGAGGAAGAACACGCCCATCTGCACGAGGTACTGGAAGAAGAACATCGTCAGGCCACCGGTGAGCTGCCGGTTGCGCAGCATGGCCGGATCCACGAGCGGCTCTTTGCCCTGCTCCACGAGACGGGCCTCCCAGTGGAGGAAGAGCCAGATCAGGAACAGACCCGCCAGCATCAACCACACGACCAGCGAGACCCCGAGCCAGGCGGGCGCATCGGGCTTCGGGAGGAACCATCCCCATTCGCCCGAGCGGAGTACGCCGAAGACGAAGACGCCGAGCCCGAGCGCGGAGAGCACGGCGCCGACGAGATCGATGCGCGCGTGTCCCTCGGTCGGCGCGTCGGCGACGCGTCGGGCGAACACCAGGATCACGATCACGATCACGACCTCACCGGCGAACACCCAGCGCCAGGAGAAGTACGTCGTGGCGACGCCCCCGACGAGCGGCCCGAGCGCGATCGCCACGGCCCCCGCGGCCGCGACGATTCCGTAGGCGGCGGGGCGGCGTTCCGCCGGGAAGTTGCCGGCGACGAGCGCCACGATCGCGGGCAGGATGAGCGCCGCCCCGAGTCCCTCGAGGAACGACCAGCCGAACATGAGCACGGGCAGGTTCGGGGCGAGCGCCGTCGTCAGCGAGCCACAGCCGTAGACAACGCAGCCGATCATGAACGCACGCCTGCGCCCGATGAGCGCGCCGACCTTGCCACCGGGGATCATGAACATCGCCATCACCAGGGTGTAGGCCGTGATGGCGCCCTGGATCCCCGTCACGGTCGTGCCCACGTCCTCGGCCACCGTCGCGATCGAGACGTTCATGACGGAGCTGTCGAGCGCCATCAGGAACTGCCCGGCCGCCAGGGTCGACAGAACGAGTCCCGCCGCCGAACGCTTCGGAGCCCCAGCCTCGGGTGTCATGGCCACATCGTCACAAATGCCCCGGAGGTCGGACTCACGACGCGCCCCGGATGTCAGCCGGATGGCGGCGACGGTGGCGATGGCGATGGCGATGGCGATGGCGGCGACGGTGACGGTGACGAGGGTGGCGGGTCAGGGGTCTCGGGGGCGGACCGGCGTCGAGGTCGGGTTGTCGAGGATGTATTCGCCGACCAGGAGGGCGGCGCCCCGGGCGGCGGCCTCGGGGCCCAGGCGGCCGGGGCGCACCTCCAGGTCCTGGTAGGCCGCGACCGCGCGCAGGGCCGCGGTGGTCTCGTGGACCCCGGGGAGCAGCCAGGGGGACAGTCGGGCGAAGTGGCCGCCGAGCACCAGGAGTTCGGGGTTGAGCACGGCGGCGATGGTCTCGGCGGCGGCGCCCACGCGTACGGCGGTGCGGGTGAGCAGGCGCAGGACGCCGGGGGCGCCGTTCTCGGCCCTGCGGACGAGTTCCTCCAGGGCGGCGTCCGGGTCGGCCGGATCGATCGCGGGTTCGCGGTCGCGGTCGCGGTTGCGGCCGGGGCGGCGGCGCGGAGCAGGGCGGGCAGGCCGGCGACCGCCTCCAGGCAGCCGCCGCGGCCGCACCAGCAGCGGGGTCCGCGCGGGCTGGACGATGATGTGCCCGACCTCGCCCGCGCCGCCGCGCCGGGCCTGTTCGCCAAGGCCGTCCTGCAAAGCGGCCCGTGCACGCTGCTGAGCGGCCCCGACCTGGCCCAGGCCGGCCGGGACGGACAGGGCTTCGCCGCCGACGCCGGCTGCCCCGACCCGGCGACCGCCGTCGCGTGCCTGCGCGCCGCGTGGGCACCGAACCTGATCGCGGCGGCCCGAAACCACCCGATCACCGGACCCACGGTCGGCGGCGGCGCGCTGCCGCTCCGACCCGCGGACGCGATCGCCGCCGGGAGTTGGCACCGGGTACCGGTCCTGATCGGCAGCACCCGCGCCGAGGGCAAGATGTTCGCCCTCGACCGGCCGTACCTGACGCCCGATCAGTACGTCGCGACGATCAACGCCCGCTACGGCCCGATCGCGCCGCAGGTGCCGGCCCGCTATCCCGCGTCCGGCTACCCCGCGCCCTACTACGCGATGTCCGCCGTGCTCACCGACTCGCTGTTCGGCTGCGGCACCTACCGCACCGCCGAGTTGCCGGCATCCCGAACCCCGACCTATGTCTACGAGTTCGACGACCCGAACTCGCCCACGCTGTACGGCGCGCAGCTCCCGGGCCTGGACGAGTCGAACGCGCACAGCGCCGAACTCGCCTACCTCTTCGACTTCACCATGGGGGAGCGGCCCCTGACGCCGGTTCAGGTCCGCCTGGGCACCCTGATGAAGCGCTACTGGGGCGCGTTCATGCGGAGCGGTAGCCCGAACACGTGGGGGCAACCGGTCTGGCCCCAGGCGGGAGCGCGGCACGAACTGCTCACGCTGCGTCCCGACGGCAGCCGGGTCTCGACGGCCTTCGCGGCGGAGCACCAGTGCGACTTCTGGGCGGCACCGCGCTGACCCTCGTCTCGACCCGGGCGACAACCACCACGCCCGGCGGTCCCCGGCGACAGCGTCGTCGGGCCGCCGGGCGCACCCGACTCGCGCCCCGCGCTCAGCCCGCGAACACCTCGACCAGCGACCAGATCGCGAGCCCGAGCATGCACACGCCGCCGATCCGCTGCACGGTCGCGAGCGGGACGCGCTTGGCGATGAACCGCCCGGCGAGCAGCGCCAGCGCGGACACCGACATCAGCGCCGCCGCCGAGCCGATCGCGGTGGACCACGTGCCGTTGGTGGCGGCCAGGTTGGCGGTGGTGATCTGGGTCAGATCGCCCCATTCGCTGATGAAGACCGCCATGAACGCGGTGGTGAACACCGGCCGGAAGCCGGTCACGACCTTGCCGGCCGCGTCCTCGTCGTCCTCCTGTGCGCCGCCGCGCAGCAGCATGAAGGCGCCGAACCCGAACAGCGCGGCGGAGACGAGCTTGACGATCCAACCGGGGAGCAGGCCCAGCAGGCCGCCCGCGCCCACGGCGAGGGCGACATGCACGACGAACGCGGTCGAGGTGCCGAACCACACGTACAGCGGACGCATGCGGGTGCCCATGGCAAGCGACGCGAACATCGTCTTGTCGGGCAGTTCGGCGAGGAAGATCAGCCCGAAGGCGGTGACGATCGCCAGGGGGTCGAGGTGCATTCCGGGTGGCTTTCTGCGAGAGCCGGGCCCCGGGTCTTCACGAAGCACCACTGGGGCAACCGGAGGACCACTCGGCCCGGCACGACGGAGTGCGCCCCACAGGATGCGGGCGCGTCGGTGCCTGGCCGAAGGTCTCGCCCACCCGCGGTGACTGCGGGCCCGGCCACCGGGAACCCGAGGGCTCCAGCATGTCGACGACCGGTTCGCGGGGCTACTCCCCTTCGTTGCCGCCGACCCTACCGCACGGCCGCCGCCGAACAGCGGCCCGCACGTCACCCGGGTCGACGCCTCGGGCCGCCCCCGAGGCCTCAGACCGATCCCGGACCGGCCCCTTCCAGGCAGCGGGCGAGCGCCCAGCGCAGTTGCTCCCGGTCGAGCGGGACGTCGAGAGTGAGCGCGTGGAGCATGGTGCCGTCCAGGATCGCGACCGCCGCCGACGCGGCGCGCGGGCCGACCCGGACGGACAGGAAGTCGTTGACGCCGTCGACCCACGCCCGGGCGAAGCCGCGCAGCTCGGGGCTGCGGGCGGCCGCGACATAGAGCTCGTACTCGACCATCGCGCGCGGGCGGTCCGCGAGGTACTCGCCGGTCAGCGCGGTCAGCACGCCGGGCAGGTCGGCGCTGTCGCGGGCGCGCTCCATCCACCGGCGGACCAGCTCCAGCGTCTCCGCCGAGGCGTGCTCCAAGGCGGCGGCGACCAGGTCGTCCAGCGACGCGAAGTAGTACGTGGTCGCGCCCAGCGGTACGCCGGCCCGCGCCGCGACCAGGCGATGCGTCGTGTTGCCCACGCCCACCTCGCCGATCACCTCGCACGCGCCGCGCACGATCCGCAGCCGCCGCCCCTCGGGGTCGCGCGCCGCGTTCAGTGCGCACCGCCCAGGTTCAGGACGACGACGCCCGCTATGACCAGGGCCATCCCGAACGCCTTGAGCAACGTCACCGGCTCGTTCAGGAACACCGCCCCCACCAGCGCGATCGACACCGTCCCCAGCCCCGACCAGATCGCGTACGCCGTCCCCACCTGAAGCTGTCGCAGCGACAACGTCAGCAGATAGAACGCGCCCGCGTACCCGGCCAGAGACGTCAGGGTCGGCCAGAGCCGGGTGAACCCCTCGGTGCTCTTGAGCAGACTCGTCGCCACGACCTCACACGCGATCGCGAACCCCAGGAACAGCCAGGCCACGGGATCCCTCCTCTTGGTGACGCTGCCGACGCCGACGCCACCGACACCGATGTCACGGATGCCTTCGACGAGTAGTACAGATGTACAGGTACAAATGTACAAGAAGCCGCGCCGCGCCGGCCGGCCGGACCCGGTGCGCTCGCGACCGGCCGCTAAGCTGCACTGATGTCCACCGAACGGCCGAAACCGCGCTGGGACGCGACCGCCGCTCGGTTGGCCGGCCGGGTCGCCGTGCTGCCACCCTCGCTCGGTCACACCCGCCTGATCACCGTCGACGGTGTCGGCGGTTCCGGGAAGACCACGTTCGCCGACGCCCTCGCCGCACACCTCGGCGCCGCCCCCGTCGTACGGCTGGACGACTTCGCCCGGCCCGGCGACTTCTTCGGATGGCTGTCGAGACTGCAAGGCCAACTGCTCGATCCGCTCGCGCTTCGGCAGGCCGCCCGATGCGACACCTACGACTGGGGCGGATACCGGGTCGACGGCTATGTCGAGGTGCCGGCCGCCCCGGTGGTGGTCCTCGAAGGGGTCGGCGCCGGGCGGGCCGAGCTGGGTGCGGTCAGCGCGCTGCGGATCTGGGTCGACACACCGCTCGACGTTGCCACCGCGCGCACCCTCGACCGGGACGGTCCCGGGATCGCTTGGTTCTGGCGACTGTGGCGCGCCGCCGAAAGCGCGCACTTGGCGCGCGACCGCCCGTGGAGCCGCGCCGACGTGACCGTCGACGGCGTCACGGGCGAGCCGACCCGGACGCGATCGGCGCGCTCACCGTCGTCGGCGAGTACTCCGGCGGGCTGATCTGCACGACGTTCCTGGCCGTGCCCGCCCACCGCTCGGTGGTGGCGGCCAAGGTGGCCGTGGTGACCGCGGTCGTGACGGTCGTCGCCATCGTCGCGGTACAGCGCCGCGACGTGTGAGCGGGCGGCCTACCGCGAGCCGGTTCAGGGGGACGGCGCGTCGGCGGCCCGCGGGCCCTCCAGGGCGAGCAGGTTGGCGAGCAGGCCGGGGAAGCGGCGGTCGAAGTCCTCGCCGCGCAGCCGCAGCACCATTCCGGTGCCGGTGCTGCGTTGCACGATCAAGCCCGCCTCCCGCAGCACCTTCCAGTGGTACGAGCGGGTGGACTTCGTCCCCGGCACCGCGAAGGCCGAGCAGGGCTGTTCGCGGGTCGGCTCGGCGGCCAGCGCGACGACCACGGCGCGTCGGTGCTCGTCGGACAACGCGGAGAACACCGCGCTCAGTTCCACCTCGTCGAGCGATGGGTGGTGCAGCTGGACAGGCATCCCGTTCCTTGCTCTCGGCCCCCGGTTGCGAGCGTACGCCGTGGGTGTCTACGGTACCGGGGTACGAAGATTTTCGAACCACCCGACAGGGAGTGCCATCCGTGACGAACACCCAGCCCCCCACCGCGCGGCCGACCGTCGCCCTACTGGGCACCGGCATCATCGGCGCCGCCGTCGCCCGCAACCTGCTCGGGAACGGCTTCGGTGTCCGGGCCTGGAACCGCACCCCGGCCAAGGCGGCGGCGCTGACCGCCGACGGCGCACAGGCGGTCGAGACCCCGGCCGCCGCGGTCACGGGCGCCGACATCGTGGTCACCGTGCTCAACGACGGGCCCCGGGTCCTGGAGGCGATGCGGGCCGCGGCCCCGGGACTGCGGGCCGGCGCGGTGTGGGTCCAGATCAGCACGGTGGGCATCGACGCCCTGGCGGAGCTGGCCGGCTTCGCCCGCGAGCACGGGCTCGTGTTCGTCGACGCCCCGGTCCAGGGCACCCGACAGCCCGCCGAGCAGGGTCAGCTGGTCATCCTCGCGGCGGGCGCCCCGGAGAGCCGGGAGCTCGTCCAGCCGCTGTTCGACGCCATCGGCCGCCGCACCCTGTGGGTGGGCGAGGACGGCACGTCCGGCGCGGCGAGCCGACTCAAGCTGGTCCTCAACACCTGGGTGCTGGCGCTGACCCACGGTGTGGGCGAAGCCCTGGCCCTGGCCAAGGGTCTGGACGTGGACCCGCGGCTGTTCCTGGACGTGGTCGGCGGAGGGCCGATGGACAACGCCTACTTCCAGGCCAAGTCGGCCGCCATCCTTTCCGGCGACTACACGACCAGCTTCTCGGTGGACAACGCCGCCAAGGACGCGGGGTTGGTGCTGGAGGCCGCCCGCCACGCGGGTGTGCGCATGGACGGTGTCGAGGCCGCCGCGGCGCGCTTCCGCCGGGCCGCCGAGCAGGGACACGGCGACGAGGACATGGCGGCGGGTTACTTCGCCAGTTTCGACAAGTAGCCCCCCGGTCGGGCGCGGGCGGCGCGCGGGCGGCTTGTGCAACGCCCGCGCGCGGCCCGGTTCGGTGGGGGTGTCGACCGCGAAAGTCGACCGCGAAAGCGGAATACGGAATTCCGCCGCCGTTTATGCACCGTTGTCGACCGGGATATCCCTCGGATTCGGGGGTGCCCAATGATACCTCCTTTTAAAGTTTTCATGTCCGACATAGGCGGCAAGAGTCATTGTACGAATGTAAAAAATGGGTTACATATTCTCGAAAGCCTTGCCATGTCAAACGGACTACCAAAAAACCAGAGTGCAGAACGTGGACGGAGCAGTAGCAGCGGGTTATAGTCGAGCGTCGAGCGAAACCGACCGACTACACGGAGTGATCCGAAAATATTCGGTTGGCCGGGTCGGTCGTTCCGACAATCACCGGGCAAGACAAGTCAGGTTCGCCGACCGAATACGCTTCGGTCGGCCTGTTCGTGCGGCGGTCTGTCAGTGGGCGCTACCCGTGTCGTCGATGTCGTCAACTTCATGCCGGAAAGAGTGGTGCGCAACAGTGATCTGTTGGACGCATCCGACGAGTTGGGCTCGGACGAGTTTTTCGCCGGTGTGCTCGAACGGCGCTTCGGATCGCCCGACTACACGTCCAAAGACCTCGGTGTCGCCGCGCTGAACAAACTCTTACGGCGCAACAACGTGCGTGCGGAAGATCTCGATCTCATCATCGTCTCCGCGCAGTTCAACGACACCTTCTCGCCGGGGATCGGCACCGCCGTACAGCACGCGGTCGGCGCGACCTCGGCCGCTGTACTGCACGTGGACAACGGGTGCTGCGCCTGGATCTCGTCGGTATCCACGGCCCAGGCATTCATCGACTCCGGGCGCTACCGGAAGGTGGCCGTCGTGACGGTCACCAACTTCGTCTCCCGGCTGACCGCCTTTCAGGCCACGCGCGAGTCCTGGGTGCTCGGCGACGGCGCGTCCGCGACCCTTCTGGTGGCCGATACCGGGGCGGACACCATCCTGTCCGTGCACGAGCAGGCGTTCGGCGAGAACTGGGGCGCACTGCGGGTCGAGCCGGACCCGGTGGACGGGGTCGCCCTGCCGCACTGGGACGGCGGACACGGACCGCTCACCGTGAAGTTCAACGCGAAGATGCTGCTCCGGCTGTGGCAGGTGGCGATGGAGCGCCTGCCGGAAGCCGTCGAGAGCGCTTTGCGGAAGGCGGACATGACGCCCGACGACGTCGCCTGGCTGATCACCCATCAGCCCAACGAGAACTACATCGCCGAATGGCGCAAGCGCTGCGGTGTCGATCCCGCCCGTACCCACGACACGCTCGCACATTACGGCAACATGTTCCACAGCAGCCTCCCGGTCACGTTCGCCGACGCGCTCGACAAGGACATGATCTCGGCGGGCGACGTGATCACGTTCGCGACCTTCACCCATGGCGGGGAAATGGTTTCCTCCATGGTGTGGCGCTGGACCGGCTGACCCACCGACCTCGGCGCCCTGCGGCGCCTTCCCGAAACCGCCGCGCGGCCATTCGGCCGACGCGAGCACGCGGCTGTTCGGTGCCACGGCCATGCGCCGATCCGGCGCCGCGGTATCAGCGGTATCAGCCGCAGTACATCAATGGACCATCGACAAGCATCGGGGAATTTCGTGTCGAACCGAGTGGCAGATGAATCCGGCCTGGCCCAGAACTACCTCCTCGACCGATCCGATCTCGGCGGTCTGGATCTGATCTGGAACGAGAACACCGGTCAGGACGACATGGTGAAGCTCATGGAGAGCAAGACCGCCGAGACCTATTCGCACGACGAGATATTCGGCCAATACTGCTCGCTTTCCGAGCACATCGACGTGCCGTACGACATCGTCTTCGAATACTGCGCCAATGTCCGTTCGCTGGAGGAATGGACATACAGCATCCGCGACCTGCGGCACGTCGGCGGCGGCCTGTACCGGGCCAAGGAAATGATCCAGCCGAACACCGAGATCTATATCCGGGCCGACGCGCAGAAGGGTCCCGAGCACGGCCTCGTGGTCTACCCGTGCGCGTGGGACCAGGGGCGCGAGCTGTGGATGCGCTACTACGTGACCATCATCGACGCGGCCAAGGTGCTCGACCGACCCGGCACGGTCGTGCTGTGGACCAACTGCAAGCACCCCTACTACGACCGCTCGACCCCCGACGTCCCGGACTACATCGCCGAGGGCCGCGCGCGCACCGACCGCATGTGGGTCGGCGACATCTGGCCGATGTTCCACGCCGGGCACTCCATCGAGATGGGCAACCTCAAGAAGATCCTCGAGAGCCGCTTCGCCGCGCGGCCGTGACCGAGCGCGTGAGTCGAACGCGGGGGTCGGACGCACGCGTGCGCGGCACGCGTGCGCCGACACCTCTCAGGACCCGCTTGGGGGAAACATGCGGATAGCCGACGCGCTCGTCACCGTACTGCGCGAACTCGAAGTCGCCTACGTCTTCGGCGTCAGCGGCGCCAACATCGAGCACATCCACGACGCGATCCACCGGCTCGGCGACGACCGGCTCCGCACCGTGCTCGCCAAACGCGAGGACGGCGCGGCCTGCATGGCCGACGGCCGGGCCCGGATCCACCGCACCCTCGGGGTGTGCTGCGCGACCTCCGGCGGCGGGATGGTGAACCTGGTCGCCGGACTGGCCGAGTCCTACGCCGAATCGGTGCCCGTGTTGGCCCTGGTGGGCCAGCCGCCGGTGGCCCTGGAAGGGCGCGGGTCGTTCCAGGACTCGTCCGGGATCGGGCGCACCGTCGACGCCGCCGGCATGTTGGCGGCGGTCACCAAGAAGACGGTGAAGATCTCCGACCCGGACACCTTCTGGGCGCAGCTGCGGGACACGATCGAAACCGCGCTGTCCGGACGGATGGGCCCGGTCGCCCTGCTGCTGCCCAGGGACTGCTACGACCGGGAGGTGGGCGACCCGCCCGCCGACTGGCCGAGGAGTCTCGCCGGCTTCGTCCGGCCGGTGCCGTTCGACGAGGGCACCGCGAGCAAGCTGTTCCTGCGGCTGCGCGAGGCGAACTCGCCGGTGCTGCTGCTCGGCCACGGCGTACGCCGCTCCACCGACCCCGACTCGGTGGTGCGCTTCGCCCGAGAGGCCCGCGTCCCGGTCGTGACCACGATGGGCGCGCGCGGTGAGTTCCCCAACGACGACCCGCTCCACCTGGGCGTCGTCGGCACCGCGGGGCACCCGTCCGCCGCCCGCTACCTGATCGAACGGGCCGACCTGATCGTGGTGGTCGGCACGGGGCTCGGGATGATGACCCGGGCCGCGCTCCCGGGCTACGACGCGGGCAAGGTCGTCGCGGTCAACATCGACCCGGGCGAGCTGCTGCGTTCCGGGCTCGTCGACTCCGTGGTGCGGGGCGACGCCGGCGAGGTGTTCGGCTACCTGCGGAAGCTGCTGGACGCCGAGCCGTTCACCGCGCCGCCCGTCGACGGCTACGCGACGACCCGCTACCTCCCGCGCCTGGCCGAGCCCTTACCCGGCCGCCCGGGCGGCTCCGAAGACGGTCTGCTGCAGAGCCGGGCGATCGCCATCATCGGCGAACAGCTGCCCCAGGACGGGCACCTGCTTTTCGACGCCGGGAACTGCAGCGTCGCCTCGATGCACTACTCGTCGGTCCCGGCTGGCTCGACCTCGACCATCGCCCTGGGCATGGGCGGCATGGGGTACAGCATCGGCGGGGCGATCGGCGCCCAGCTCGGCGAGCCCTCGGGCACCCGTACGGTGGTGTTCGCCGGCGACGGCGCGTTCCTGATGAGCGGCCTGGAGATCCACACCGCGGTGGAACTGGGTCTGCCGATCCTGTACATCGTCTTCAACAACGGCATGCACGGCATGTGCGCGACCCGCCAGCAGACCTTCTTCGAATCCAGGATAGAGGCGGTCGGCTACACCCCGGTCGACGTGGCCGCGCTGGCCGCGGGGCTCGGCACGCCGGACCGGTTGTGGGTCGGCCGGGCCGGGACGGCCGACGAACTGGTCGAGCGGTTGGCCGAGCAGCGCGCACACGCGCACCTGCCCGGCGTACTCGAACTGAGTCTGACCCGGGAGGAGATTCCTCCCTTCGCGAACTTCCTGCCGGCGGACGCACCCACCTACCGCCTGGCCGATCAGGAGAACTCCCCATGACCGAACGCGAATTGAACCTCGCCGGCATCACCGATCCCGACCTGCGCGCCGCGTACACCACGAGCACCGGGCTGTTCCGCGCGCACGGCCGGGGGCGGTTCACCGCCCGCTACATGTTCCCCCAGGCCAAACGGCCCTACCTGGACGCGTTCTTCGCGTTCGTGACCTACCTCGACGACATGGCCGACAACTTCGACCGCAGCGTCGCGGTCCGGGCGCAGCGGCTCGACGAGTGGGAGCGGGTGTTCACCGCGTTCGTCAAGGGCGAGCCGCCCGCCGAGGACCGCGCGCGGTCGCGCGACGAGGCGGCGGACACCGCCCTGGCCCGGGCGTTCGTGCACGTCATGCGCACCTGGGAGCTCCCGCTCGACGAGGTGCCGGACTACCTGAACGGCCAGCGCAACGCGCTCCACACCCGCGAGTACGAGACCTACGAACAGCTCGACGGGTTCGTCCAGACGGTGACCCTGCTGCCGGCGGTGTGGATCAACCGGATCTTCGAGCCGCAGAGCTCCGAGGCCGAGGAGCTGTGCCGACACACCATCACCGCGTTCCAACTCCTGGACTTCCTGTGGGACATCCACGAGGACCTGGAACTGGGCCGGCTCTACCTGCCGACCGAGCACCTGACCCGGTTCGGCATCGACCGCGATGGCATCGAACGGCTGGTCGGCAGCGGTCGGACCGACCGGGCGCTGCGCGAGCTGGTCCGGTTCGAGATCGAGGAGGCCAAGCGGCATCTCGACATCGGCCGGGCCTGGCCCGCCACGCTGCACCCGACGTCGCGTACCTTCATGCAGCTCGACATCGAGACGCACTACCTGATGATCGACGAACTCCTCGCCGACGACTGCGCGTTCTTCACCAAGCCGCGCAAGGGCATGGGCTTCGTCTCGCGCAAGGTGGTCCCGCGCACGCTGCTCGCGATCGGCCGGGCCAACCGGATCAACCGGCAGGCCGAGCTGAACGGCTTCCGGGTTCCCCCGCCGTATCAGCCGAGCAAGGGCTGAGGGGGCACCCGATGGGACGTTCCGCGGTCGTCGCCGGACTCGGCGCGTGGACCCCGCCGCGCGTGGTCACCAACGACATGCTCGCGGCCGAACTGGACACCTCCGACGAGTGGATCAGGACCCGGACCGGCATCGACCGACGCCATGTGGTCGATCCCGGCACCAGCACCGGACACCTCGCCACCGAGGCGGGCCGCCGGGCCCTGGAGTCGGCGGGGACGGCGCGGGTCGACCTGGTGGTGCTCGCCACCAGTACGCCGGACCGCCCGTGCCCGGCCACGGCGCCGGTGGTCGCCGCCCGGCTCGGCCTCGCCGGGGTCGGCGCGTTCGACGTGGCCGCGGTGTGCACGGGGTTCGTGTACGCGCTGGCGACCGCGGCGGGGCTGATCGGCACCTCGGTGGCCGACAGTGTCCTGGTGATCGGCGCGGACACCTTCTCGACCATCACGGACCCCGCCGACCGCACCACGCGCGTGGTCTTCGGCGACGGCGCCGGCGCAGTGGTGCTGCGCGCGGGTGACGACGAACAGCCGGGCGCGCTACGGGGGTTCGATCTGGGCAGCGACGGCAACGGGGTCGATCTGATCACCGTCGCGGCGGGCGGTTCCGAGCACCGGGAGGCCGACGCCGACGGCTGGTTCCGGATGGCGGGCGCGCAGGTCTTCGCCCAGGCGGTGCGCCGGATGAGCGAGTCGGTACGGACCTCGTTGACCCGGGTCGGGTGGACCGGCGACGACGTGGACCTGGTGGTGCCGCACCAGGCGAACGTCCGCATCCTCGACGCCTGCGCGCGCGACCTGGGCATCCCGACCGAGCGGGTGGCCAAGAACATCGACCGGGTCGGCAACACGGTCGCCGGCTCCATCCCGCTGGCCCTGGCCGACGCCGCTACGCGCGGTGTCCTCAAGCCCGACGCCAGGGTCGTCCTCACCGGCTTCGGCGGCGGCCTGACCTGGGGATCCACGGCGCTGACCTGGCCCGACATCACGGCCGCGTACGACGACTGAGAGCCCGCGAACCCGACAGCGGTCCGCGATTTCACCAGGGCTCCACGAAGAACGGCTCCACGAAGAACGGTACGACGAAGAACGGCACCACGATACGAAGAAAGAGAGGTCAGCCGTGGCCGAGTTGCAAAGCCGCCTCGAAGCGGTAATCAAGGAGACCTACCCGCCGGCGGCCGTCGATCTGTTGCTCGAAGGGGCCACCTTCGAGGCCGCGGGCGTGGACTCGCTGGGCGTGGTCGAGTTGCTCCTGCTCCTGCAGCGGGAGTTCGGGACCGCGATGGACGGCGACGAGCTGACCGTCCACTCGACGCTCACCGACACCGTCGACCTGCTGCGCTCCGAGGCCGCGGGCGGCTGACCCGCGCGCCTGCCCGCGACCCCGGCCGACACCCGACTCCACCGGCCCGCCGCATCCGCGGTGGGCCGGGTGGGCCGGGGCCGTCACGCAGCCGCCTCCTCCGCCAGTTCGGCCCAGGCCGCTCGGGCCCGCGGCCCCCACTCGGCGTGCAACCGTGCGAACAGCCCCGCCGCCCGGTCGCCGATCCAATGCGCCGGCAGCAGCGCGCTCGGCAACTGCGGGTCGAGCAGCGGAAACCGCCGCCACTCGTGCACCAGCCGCAGCTGCGCGAGCAGTACCTCGAACCGGGTCGTCGGACGCAGGTCGGAGAACTCGTCCAGGAACGCCCGATACCGCTCGGCGATCTCGGCGAGGTCCCACGCCTGGTCCACCATCGCCCGCTCGGAGCCGATCCCCCCGAACGCGCCCCGGAACGAGAATGCCGGTGCGTCCAGGCCCAGTTCACCCAGGATCCCGGCGGCCTCGGCCGCCCGGCCCGGGTCGGGGCCGATCCACAGGCCGGGCGCCGGGCTGCCGAACCCGGCCCAGGTGAGCTTCGTCCGCAGCTGGTGGCGTACTTTGCGCCGGCTCTCGGGCACGGTCACCATCAGCACCAGCCACGTCCCGTCCCACTCGGGGCGCGGCGCGCCGAACGAGTAGATCCGCTCGGCCCCCTCGGTGAGCAGCCGGCGTCCGGACGCGGTGATCACCCACCGGGTGCGCCGGCCGACCCGCTCCGCGTCGATCCGGCCGTCGGCGGCGGAGCGCGCGAGCGCCTGCCGGGCCGAGCGCTCCTCCACGCCGAGGCCGTCGAGGGCGGCCAGCAGCGTCGCCGTCCAAGCCGCGCCGCCGCCGGGCAGGACGCATTCGCCCAGCAGGGTCATCAGCCACGACGGGGCGCCGGCCGCTCCGAGCTTGTCCCGGCGCACGACCGGCGGCCGGGTGGCGGAAGCGGCCCGTACGGGCTTGGCGCCGGCGGGTGTTCCGGGCGCGGGCGGCATCGGTGTCGGTCGTTCCATGCCGGCCATTATGCCGGCCATATTCGACAAACTCTTGAAGCTACGTCGTTCTTGTGTAGAGGATTGAGCGGCCCGGTTTCACGCCCCACCCCACGGAGGCGTACAGCATGTCCATCACGGCGCAGCCCGAGACGACCCACGCCCCGGTCACCTTCGACACTCGCCCGGAGGCATATCGGCACTGGACGTTGGCGGTCGAGGGCCAGGTCGCGCGGCTGACCCTCGACGTCGACGAGGACGCCGGCCTGGTCTCCGGCTACGACCTCAAGCTCAACTCCTACGACCTCGGCGTCGACATCGAGCTCTACGACGCCGTGCAGCGGCTGCGCTTCGAGCACCCCAGGGTGCGCGCGGTCGTGGTCGGCAGCGGCAAGCCGAAGGTGTTCTGCGCCGGCGCGAACATCCGGATGCTGGCGGGCTCGTCGCACGCCTGGAAGGTGAACTTCTGCAAGTTCACCAACGAGACGCGCAACGGCATGGAGGACGCGTCGGCCCACTCCGGCCTCACGTTCATCGCCGCGATCGACGGCACCGCGGCCGGCGGCGGCTACGAACTCGCGTTGGCCTGCGACGAGATCGTGTTGCTCGACGACGGCTCGTCGGCCGTCTCGCTGCCCGAGGTGGCCCTGCTCGGCGTCCTCCCGGGCACCGGCGGCCTCACCCGCGTGGTCGACAAGCGCGGCGTCCGCAAGGATCTCGCCGATGTCTTCGCGACCAGGCCCGACGGAGTGCGCGGTCGGACCGCGGTGGACTGGGGCCTGGTCGACGAGGCCGTCCCGCGCAGCCGAGCCTGTACGACCTGCGCAAACCCTTCCAGGCCAATGTCGAAGAGGGCCGCCACCTGTGGGCGATGGTCTACCTTCCGCACGTTCACTTCGGTCGGGACGGGCGCGTGGAGGTCGAATCGCTGCTGCTGCGCAAGGCCGGCAGCGCGGACGCGCCGTGCATCCTGGGCGCGTTCAACGAGCCGACCATCGACTGGCTCGCGTTCTTCATCGGATATCTCCGAGGATTCCCCGGACTTTGGGTCGGGGAGGAATCGGACTCCTGCGGAGCTTGGCGGGGGCGGCGATTGGCCGTCCGGTGGATCGTCGTGCCCTGACCCGCAGGTTTGGTCTTTACTTGTTGTCGCACTATTTTGTGATGCATGAGTAATATCGGTGTGAAGCGGGCGTTCAAGTACCGCTTCTACCCGACCCATGCGCAGGCGGCCGAGTTGTCGCGGACATTCGGGTGTGTGCGGAAGGTCTACAATCTGGCGCTCGCGGTGCGTACGCAGGCATGGGCGCGACGGGAGCAGGTGGACTACGACCAGACTTCGGCGATGCTGACCGTGTGGAAGAAGACCGAGGAACTGGCCTACCTCTGCGAAGTGTCGTCGGTTCCGTTGCAACAGACGCTCCGGCACTTGCAGGGAGCGTTCACCAACTTCTTCGCGAAGCGGGCGAGGTACCCGCGTTTCAAGTCGCGGAAGAAGTCCCGCGCGAGCGCGGAGTACACCCGCTCCGCGTTCAGGTTCCGCGACGGCCGGATCACTCTGGCGAAGATGGCGGATCCCCTGGACATCGTGTGGTCCCGCCCTCTCCCCGAGGGTGTCGAGCCGACCAGGGTGACCGTCAGTCGCGACTCGGCGGGGCGCTGGTTCGTGTCGATGCTGTGTGACGACCCGTCCGTGAAGCCGCTGCCCGTCACGGATACGGCGGTCGGGGTAGACGTCGGCGTGACCCACCTGTTGACCCTCTCCACCGGTGAGAAGATCGCCAACCCCCGGCACGAACACAGGGAACGCGCCCGTCTGGGCAAGGCCCAACGAGCACTGTCCCGCAAGGCCGTGGGCAACGGCGCGAATCGGATCAAGGCACGGCGCAGGGTCGCCGGGATCCACGCGCGTATCGCGGAC
The DNA here is from genome assembly GCF_045207785.1 of Embleya sp. NBC_00896. NCBI lineage: Bacteria > Bacillati > Actinomycetota > Actinomycetes > Kitasatosporales > Streptomycetaceae > Embleya > Embleya sp. NBC_00896. The sequence goes on along the minus strand of NZ_CP108777.1, from coordinate 1,084,566 downwards.
CGGCGCCGCGACCACCTGCACAAGCTGACCACTCGACTCGTTCGTGAGAACCAAACGATCGTGATCGAGGACCTGGCCGTCCGCAGCATGGTCGGGAACCATTCGCTGGCCCGTGCCATCTCGGACGCGGCGTGGTCGCAGTTCCGGAGCCTTCTGGAGTACAAGGCTGCCTGGTACGGGCGGGAAGTGATCGCGGTGGACCGCTTCTTCCCCTCCTCCAGGCTGTGTTCCACTTGCGGCGCCTTGCAGAAGAAGATGCCGCTCGGCGTTCGGACCTGGACGTGCGCCTGCGGAACGGCCCACGATCGGGACGTGAACGCAGCAAGGAACCTTCTGGCCGCCGGACTGGCGGTGACAGCCTGTGGAGCCGATGTAAGACCCCAACGGAACACTCCGGGCGGGCAGTCGGCGACGAAGCAGGAAAGCCCACGGCGCGAGCCGTAGGAGTCCCCCTCCTTCAGGAGGGGGAAGAAGTCAAGTTCACGTATTTCACCCGGGACGGCAAGTACCAACTGGGCACGTTGAAGGAGAGCGCGTTCGACCCGCTCGCCCGTACCTGCGAGTTCATGCTGAAGGAGGAGGCCCACCACATGATGGTGGGCACCACCGGCGTGGACCGGGTGGTCACCCGCACGGCGGAGCTGATGCGCGAGCACGACACCGACGACATCGCGCCGCACGGCGGCATCCCGCTCGCCGTGATCCAGCGCTACCTCAACTTCCACTACAGCGTCTCGCTCGACCTGTTCGGCTCGGAGACCTCGACCAACGTCGCGAACTACTTCACCAACGGCGTCAAGGGCCGCTGGCAGGAGGAGCGGCGCGCCGACGACCACGTGCTGACGGAGGGCCTGGTCGAGATCGAGACCGTCGCGGACGGGCGGTTCGCGTCGGTCGCGACCCCCGCGCTCGTGGCGCTCAACCAGGACCTGCGCGGGCGGTACTCGGCCGACTGCGCCACCGGCGTCACCCGCTGGAACCGTGTCCTGCGCGAGCACGGCGTCGACGCACGGCTCGCCCTCCCGCACGCCGGCTTCAACCGCGCCGTGGGCATGTTCGCGGGACACCACGTCAGCCCCGACGGGCGCCTGCTCGCGGCCGACGAGTGGGCGGCGCACCGCGACCACTGGCTGCCGAGCGCCGACGACCTGGCGCACGTCGCCTCGCTGATGCGGCCGGTGTTCGAGCCCGGACACGTGGCGGCGTGGATCGCCCCACCAAGACAGGGCATCGACGGCCACCCGTCCGACTTCGCCTACGTACACCTGACCTGACCCGACCCGACCCGACGCGACCCGAACCTCCGAGCCGGACCCACCCGCCCCCACCCGCTCCGACCGCGAGCGGAAGCCCGTGGCGTCTTGCGACGCCACGGGCGACCGTCCTACCGGGGTGCGACCACCCACGCGACGTCCGGCAGGTAATTGGGTGCGGACGTGAAGCCGGAGAGCTTCTTGCCGTTGAAGGCGTAGATGCCGTCCATCCGCATCACGGACACGAACCAGCCCTGGTCGACGACATAGCGCAGTACCTCCCCGTAGCGAGCCCCCTGCTGGTCGGCGGGCGCCGCGGCGGCCTCGGTCAGCCGGCGGGTGAGCCCGGGGTCCTCGGACGCGAACGGGTTGAACGCGGTGGCGTGCGGCAGCAGCCAGTCGAGCGACATCAGGTACGTGGGCGCCGCGCCGTAGCCGAAGGCGAGCACGGGGAACTTCTTGGAGGTGGCGTTGGTGAGCCACTGTCCGATGCTCGTGTCGGTGGTGACCTTGGCGTTGACGCCGATTTGCTTCCACTGCTCGACCACGGCCTGGGTGACCAGGTCCATCCCGAGCATGCCCATCGTCTCCATGTCGAAGGAGAAGCCGTTCGGGTAGCCGGCCTCGGTCAGCAACTGCTTGGCCTTCGCCGGGTCGTACGGATACCGTCGATCGGTCTCCGCCGAGAAGCCGTCGGCACCGGGCAGGGCGACCTGGGTGGTCGGCTGTCCGTACTGCTGCACCAGGGCCTTGGTGATGGTCTCCCGGTTGACGGCGTAGTTGAGCGCCTGTCGGACCCGGACGTCCTTGAGCGGCGGGGCCACCGTGCCGGCCCGGTCGACCAGGCTGACCCCGAGGGTGAACAGCGGTGTGTTGGTGATCTCCAGGCCGCCGGACTTGGCGGTGTCGACCTGACCGGCGGTGATGTTCAGGACATCGGCCTGGCCGGTCTTGACCGTCTGGAGCGCGGAGTTGGGGTTGGGGATGACCTTGATGACCACCTTCTTCCAGTGGATCTTGGTCTTGTCCCAGTAACCGGCGTTGGGCGTGTACGTGTAGTGGTCGCCCGACACCGTCTGACCCGCGTCGAGGACGTAGGGGCCGGCGCCGAACGAGGCGGTGCCCAGACTTTCGCCGGGTCCGCGAGGCCGGCCGGGCTGATCACCGAACCCACCAGGGACACATGGTCCAGGAGCCGGGGCAGGACCGGGTTCGGGGTGGCGCAGTGGATGCGCACGCTCAGCGGGCCGGTCGCGGTGATCGACTCGATCGACGACAACCAGGAGACGTTGAGGCCGTTCTTGCGGGTGTAGTTCAGCGACGCGGCCACCGACTCGGCGGTGAGCGGAGTGCCGTCCGCGAACTTCACACCCTCGCGCAGCTTGAACTCGAAGTCGGTGTTGCCGGCGCCGACATAGCCCCATTCGGTGGCCAGAGCCGGCTGGGTCTTCCCGTTCGCGTCGAGCCGAAGGAGCGTGTCGTAGGTCAGGTTCACGAACCAGTTGTCGGAGCCGACGTTGGCCTTGGCCGGGTCGAGGCTGGCCGGCGGGCTGAGCGAGACGAGGGTGAGCGTGTCGCCCTTGCCCCCCGAGCTCCCCGTCGACGAGCCGCCGCAACCGGCGGCGACCAGCACGAGCGCGGCAACAGCCGCTACCGCATGGGCTATTCGGAGTCTTCGCAAGACGATCCCTCTCTCACGTGATGACCGGTGGGAACCGGGTGATGCTTCGCCGAAGGGTTCGCGGCGACGGGGTGGGGGTGCAGTTCCGCACTGCGATGGCACGCGGCCGCGTGCGTGCTCGACGGGCCCGGGACGGCCCGCAGTTCGGGGCGCACGGTGTGGCAGATGTCCACGGCGTGCGCGCAGCGGTGCGCGAAGACGCAACCGGCCGCCGAGGGCGGGCGCGGGGGCTCGGCCGCGACGCGGCGTTGCCTGCGGGCGCGTTGGACGCGGGGGTCCGGTACCGGTACGGCGGCGAGCAGGGTCTGCGTGTACGGGTGGACGGGGTCGGTGTAGACCTCGTCCGCGGTGCCGGATTCCATCACCTGGCCGCGATAGAGCACGATGATGCGGTGCGACAGGTGGCGGACCACGGGCAGGTCGTGTGCGATGAAGAGGTAGCTGAGCGCGAACTCCCTTTGCAGGTCCCCCAGGAGGTTCATCACCTGGGCCTGGATCGACAGGTCGAGCGCGCTGACCGGTTCGTCGCAGATCACCAGCCGCGGGGAGATCATCAAGGCCCGGGCGATGGCGATCCGCTGGCGCTGTCCGCCGGAGAACTGGCCCGGGTAGCGGTCGGCGGTGTCGGCCGGCATGCCGACCCGCTCCAGCATCGTCGCGACCCGTTCGGCGATCTCCGTACGGTCCGATCGCCGGTGCGCCACGAGCGGTTCGGCCAGGGTCCGGCCGATCGTGCGCGCGGGGTTGAGCGAGGAGTACGGGTCCTGGAAGACCACCTGCAGGCGGGAGGCCAGGCCGCGGCGCGTGGCCCGGGCGGCGTGCGTGATGTCCGTGCCCTCGAAGTGCACCTGACCGGAGTGGATCGGGTTCAGGCCCAGCACGGCGCGCCCGATGGTGGATTTGCCGGAGCCGGATTCGCCGACCAGGCCGACGGTTTCGCCCTCCCGGATGCTCAGCGAGACGCCGTCCACCGCGCGCAGCGGCGGGATCCTTCGGCCCTGGCGGAACTCGACCGCCAGGTCGCGGATGTCGAGCACGAGCGGTGGTGTCATCGGCGGGATCCCTCCGTGAGCAGGTGCTCGGCGTGCACGCAGCGGGTGAGTCGCCCGGGTGCCGGTTCGACCAGGGCCACCGGCTCGCGGGTGCACTCGTCGGTGACGCGCGGGCAGCGCGCGGCGAACGCGCAGCCGTGTGGCCGGTTTCCGGGTGCGGGGACCGACCCGGGGATGGTCGGGAGCGGGCCGCGGGCGCCCGCGTGGTGGGGGTTGGCCGCCATCAGGCCGGCGGTGTAGGGGTGCAGTGGCACGTCGAACATCGCGTCCACGACGGCCTGTTCGACGACCTGGCCGGCGTACATGACCACGGCGCGCCGGCACAGGTCGGCGACCACGCCCCAGTCGTGGGTGACGATGAGGACGGCCATGCCGGTCTCGGCCTGGAGCGCGCGCAGCAGGTCGAGGATCTCCGCCTGGACGGTGACGTCCAGGGCGGTGGTCGGTTCGTCGGCGATCAGCAGCTTGGGTTCACCGGCCAGGGCCAGGGCGATGGCCACGCGTTGGGCCATGCCGCCGGAGAGCTGGTGCGGGTAGCGCGCGGCCACCGCCTCCGGGTTCGGCAGGTTGACCAGGTCCAGGAGTTCGCGGACACGCTGCCGGGCGGCGGCGCGATCGCAGCGACGGTGTCGGCGTACCGCTTCGGCCAGTTGGTGGCCCACGGGGTAGGTGGGGTCCAGGGCGACCATGGGTTCCTGGGAGACGTAGGCGATTCCCGATCCGCGCACGCGCGCCAACGCCTCGGGCCGGTCCACGAGTTCGGTTCCGTCGAAGACGACGCTGCCGGCGCTGATCCGGCCGCCGCCGGGGACCATGCCCAGGATGCCGAGCGAGGTGACCGACTTGCCGCAGCCGGATTCGCCGACCACGCCCAGGGTTTCCCCGGGGCGGACGTCGAGGCTGAGCCCCTGCACGACGAGCACGCCGCCGATCTCGATCGACAGGTCGCGGACCGAGAGCAGCGCCGTGGGATCCGGTGCGCTCGGCGTGGTCCCGACGGGTACGCGGTCGGCCTTCTCCCGCCGCGGGCCGCCGGAACCCTGCCGGACCGACCAGTTCTCCACGGCCGCGTCGCGGACCGCGTCGCCGAGCAGGGCGAGCGCGACGACGGTGATCACCATGGGGACGCCGGCGGGTACCAGCATCCAGGGGTCGCGGTCGATGGCCTGGGAGGCGTCGGAGACCAGGCCGCCCCAGGAGGGGTCGGGCGGTTGCGCTCCAAGGCCGAGGAAGCCGAGACCGGCCTGGATGGTGACCACGATGGCGGCGAAGAGCGCGGCCTGGACGATGACGATGCTCGCCATCCGGGGCAGGATGTGCCGCCACAGGATCCGCGGGTGGGACAGGCCCGCGACCTTGGCCGCGTCGACGTACAACTCCTCGCGGATGCCCAGGGTTTGCGAGCGCAGGATGCGGACGAGTCCGGGGCTGCCGAGCACCCCGAAGGTGATCATCGCGGCGTGCAGGTTGCCGGGGAAGACCGACAGCACCACCAGCACGATGATGATCCCGGGCAGCGCGAACATCAGGTCGGCCGTCCAGATGGTCAGCCGGTCGATCCGGCCGCCGAGGTAGCCCGCGAGCAGGCCGAGGGTCACCCCGATGAGCAGGTAGACCGCGAGCGCCTCGGCGACGGCCAAAAGGGTGGACCGGCCGCCGAACAGCAGCCGGCTGAGCAGGTCGCGGCCGAGGCCGTCGGTCCCGAGCAGGTGCGCCCCGGACGGTCCCGACAACACGCTGCCGAGATCCTGTTCGAGCGGCCCGTGCGCGGTGATCAGCGACGCGCCGGTGGTGGCGACGGTCAGCAGGACGAGCCATCCCAGCGCGAACATCGCGGCGGGTCGGCGGACCACGCGGCGGGCGAGACCGGCGCGCACGGGCTTGGTGGGAGCGCCCTGGACGGGCTTGGAAGTCACCGCGTCGGAAGGGATCGTCTTGGCGGTGGCGGTGTCGGAAGCGACGGTGTCGGAAGCGACGACTTCGGACGTGGCAGCGCCGGAAGTCGCGGCGGTGGTCGGCTCGTTCACGCCGCACGCACCCTCGGGTCGAGCCGGCTGTAGGCGAGGTCGACGAGCAGGTTGACCAGCACCACGAGCAGGGTGATGTACAGGACGGTGCCTTGGATGACGGGGATGTCGTGCTGGACGGTGGCCTGTTGGATCACGCCGCCCAGGCCCGGCATCGCGAACACGGTCTCGACGAAGACCGTGCCGGCGAGCAGGTTGACCAGGACGACGCCCAGGACGGTCACCACCGGCATGGCCGCGTTGCGCAGCACGTGGCGGTACAGGATCGAACGCGGCGAGAAGCCGTTCGCCTCCATGACCCGGATGAAGTCCTTGCCGGACACGTCCAACACGGAGTCGCGGGTCTGTTTGGCGATGATCGCGACCGCGCCCAGGGACAACGACAGGACGGGCAGGACCAGCGACCGGGCCCATTCGAAGGGATTCTCGGCGAGTGGTACGTAGCCGGTGACCGGGAACCAGGCGAGACGCACGGCCAGGCCGGCGATCAGCACCAGGGCCAGCCAGAACGCCGGGACGGCGAGCCCGAGCAGCGACAGCACGTCGACGGCCCGGACCAGCGTCCCGCCGCGTCGCGCGCTGAGCACGCCGAGCGCGACGCCGACGATCCCGGACAGCGCGGTGCCCGCCAGGATCAGCGACAGCGAGACCGGGACGCGGTTGTTGAGCATCGTGGTGACCGGCTCCCCGCTGAACAGCGAGGACCCCAGGTCGCCGCGCACGACGCCCTCCAGCCAGTGCCAGTACTGCACGGGCAGCGGTTGGTCCAGGCCCAGCTGGTCGCGAACGGTGTGGTACTGCGCTTCGGTCGCGTGCTGGCCGACGATGGTCCGCGCGGGGTCCCCGGGCACCAGGGACACCAGGACGAACGTGAGTGCGGAGACCGCGAACAACAGGGGGATCGAGGACAGCAGCCGTCTGGCCACTGTTCGGAGTACTGCCATGCGCTCACCTCATGGGGTGGGGTGTAGCCCGTCGGGCGCGGGGAGCGGGCGGCGCCATTGCCGTCACCGGGAGCGTTGAACGGAGTGGTCGGCCTGTGGCCTGCCGGCCGCAGCCGCCGGACGGGCCGGAAGAAGCACCGTCCGGCGCTGTGGGCAGGCTTTCGAGGTCGTGCGGTGAGCGGGACGGAGGCGGATCGCGCCGGTCCCTCGGCTGCGCGGTGGCGGAGCACCGCGCCGGGTCACCAACAACGCTGATTCGATTCAGCGATCAGCGGAATCGTACTGCGTTATTTTGACCACCGCTAGATTCACTGCATACGAGCGAGATTACAGTTCCGACCGCGCCCGCCACAGGCGGCGCGAGGCGGCGAGCGGATCCACGACCACGGTGGGATCGACGTCCCAGATCCGGGCCGAGGCCTCGGTCGCGGTGAACCGCGGCCAGCCGGGATCGCCGGTGGCCGCGAACGAGATCCACGCGGAGCGAAGTGCCGCGGACACCTTGAAGAAACTCGCCGGCGGCTGCTTGCCGCCGAACAGGAACCCGCCGAGCTCGCCCTTGGCGTGCCCGAAGGTCGCGGGCACGTCGAGCGTGTGGACCGCCCCCAGGACGCCCCCCAACGCCGGGCAGGGCCAAGCGAATTCGTACAGGAAGGCGCGTCCGCCGGCGGCCGCGTGCGCCTGCGCCAACCAGGTCGACGGCATCCGGAACAGCGAGTCGGAGAACATCGCGGTGTACACCTCGCCGTCGCTGCGCCCCGGCATCGCCGCCCGGTAGCCCGCCGGCGCGTCGGCGTCCAGCCCCAGCAGCTTCGCGACCTCGTCCAGGTCGATCGAGCGGCGCGCCGGCTTCGGCGTCGCCTTGTCCCGGGGCGGTCGGCTGCGCGCCATCGCCAGGAGCAGCGGCAGCGACTTGACCATGCCGATCAGGCTGGGCTTGATCGCGCCCTGCTGGAGCGACCACAGGGTGAACTCGTCGCGGGTGTACCCGGAGATCAGATCGATGTCGCGGGCGGCCCCCGAGGCCAGCGCGAGCCACGGCTTGTCCACGACCGTGACCCCGTCGATCGTCGGCGAGAACGCGGTGATGGCCTCCGGGGTGCTCCACGCGCCCGGATCCGCCTCCATCGCCGCGAGCGGGACGTCCTGGGCGGCCAGCAGGACCTCCGGCGGCACGTCGGCGAGGTGGTCCGGATCGACGCCCGCCGCGTCGGTGATCAGTTTCGAGATCCGCCGCGCCTCCTCCTCCGGGATGTAGCGGCCGGCCAGGCTCTGCACGATGGCGCGGTGGAACAGGCCGCGCGCGGCGGGCGCGGTCATCAGCGCGGCGATCGAGGCGCCACCGCCGGACTCGCCGAAGACGGTGACGTTGTCGGGGTCGCCGCCGAATCCCGCGATGTTGTCCCGGACCCAGGCCAGCGCCGCGATCTGGTCGAGGAAGCCGCGGTTGGCGGGGGCGCCGGGAACGTGGCCGAACCCCTCGAAGCCCACTCGGTAGTTGAAGGTGACCAGGACGACGCCGCCGCGCGCGAGCACCGCGCCGTCGTGGGTCGGGTCGCCGGAGTGCCCGGACTTCCAGGCGCCGCCGTGGATCCACACCATGACGGGCAGCCGATCGCCCGCGCCGCCCGGTGTCCAGACGTTGAGGCTCAGGCAGTCCATGCCGTCCTCGGGTCGCCACACCCTGGGCGCGCCGGGCACCAGCGGAAGCTGCGGCGGTGCCGCGCCGAACTCGCGCGCGGAGCGGACGCCCGCCCACTTGGGGGGCGCGCTCGGCGCCTGGAAGCGCAGCGGGCCCTCGGGTGGGGAGGCGAACGGGATCCCCTTGAAAACGGTCAGGGCGGTCGAGGTCACGCCTTCGACCTCACCGCCGGTTGTCTTGACGACCATGCCCATGGACTTCCTCCTGACCTCGACGTGCACCACCGTCGAGACGTGTCGAAACGTGGTCTGTCGTGGAACGCCGGCGTGGAGGCCGGGGCCCCAGTATCTTGATATCGGGACGACAGTCAATGAAACGCGATAGATGATGTGTCCGTCGCGATGGCGTCCACCCGCGGGGTCAGTGCGCTTCGGCGCGGTCGTCGAGCAGTCGCAGCACCCGGTCCGGGTCCTGTTCGACGCGCGACGCGTGATCGAACGCCATCGTGTGCCGGTGCACCCGGTCGTACGCCGGCCACGACCCCGGATCGCCGTCCCGGGCGAACGCCGCCCAGGCCCGGCCGAGGGTGTCCGCGAGCTCCTGCGGCGGCCGCGCACCGGTGAACCGCTCGACCCCGTCGACCGCCAAGTTGTCGAATACAAAGGCCAGTTCGAGCGAGTGGCAGGCCCCGAGCCGGCCGTCGAGCGCGGTCGAGGGCCAGCAGAACCGGTACCGCCACACCCCGGCGCCGTCGAGGCCGGCCCGCGCCTCGGCCAGCCGGCGGGTCGGGGCCCGGAAACCCTGGTCGCCGATCAGCGCCGACACCAGGCCGAGCGGCGAGGTGTCCGGCTCGACGCTGCGGAACGCCGCCAGGGCCGGCTCCGGCGCGCCGTACGTCGCGGCGAACATCGGCGCGAGCGCCGCCTCCGGCACCTCGCTCGCCGAGGGGTCGAGCACGGTGAACATCCGGCCCTCGTCGGCGTTGGCGCCCAGGATCAGCGGGATGTCGCCGCCCGCGCCCTTGCGGATCTCGGCCAGCGGCATCCCGGTCAGCGTCAGGCCGTCCATCACCGGCCCGAACGCCAGGGCCACGCTCTCGCTCTTCGCCCACCGTGCCCGGCTCACCGCGTCCTGGGCGCGGAGCAGGTCCTCGGTCGGCACCTCCCGGAGTCGACGCGCCTCGGCGGGATCGATTCCCAACTCGGCGAGCACTTCGCGGGCGACCTCGGCCGCCACGGCGGTGTCGTGGGCGCCCTCGCCGCTGCCGCTCTGCAGGATCGCCTTGTGGAACAGGCTGCCGGACCCGGGGGCCGACAGGTGGGCGGCGATGCTCCACGCGCCGGCCGACTGGCCGAACACCGTCACGTTGCCGGGGTCGCCGCCGAAGCCGGCGATGTTGTCGCGGACCCAGGCGAGCGCGGCGCGCTGGTCCAGCAGGCCGACGTTCCCGGATCGCTCGTAGTCCGCGCCGAGCAGTTCGCCGAGGTAGAGGAAGCCGAACGCGCCGAGGCGGTAGTTGATCGTGACCACGACCACGTCGTGCCGCTCCGCCAGGCGGACCCCGTCGAACACCGGGTCGCTGCCGCTGCCGGTGAGGAAGGCCCCGCCGTGCAGCCACACCATCACCGGCCGCCGCGCGGCGTCGGTGCCGGGCGTCCACACGTTCAGGTTCAGGCATTCCGCCTCGTCGTGCACGAACGGGGGATGGCCGAACATCCGCTCCAGGACGACATCGTGGTTCTGCGGCGCGACCGGCCCGTACGCACGGGCGTCACGGACTCCGATCCAGGGCTCCGGGGGCAGCGGCGGGCGGAAGCGCCGCGCGCCGATCGGAGGCGCGGCGTAGGGAACGCCCTTGAAGGCGAAGGTGTTTCCGTGCGCGGTGCCACGAATGCCGCCGTGTGTGGTCGGCACGACCGGGTCGGGAGGCGAATCCTGCATGGTCATGGTTTCCCTTCGGGTCCGCGCCGGATGCCCGTGCGGCGTCCGACGCCGAGGTCAGTATGTCGCTGATGTGACGACAGTCAAGGAAACTCGATCAATTCTTCCCGGGAGCTGCCACTAAGCTCGCGTCGGCGGCGGAACGGGGCGGGTCGCCCTGCTGATGCGCGCGCCCCGGTGGAAGCCCTCGACCGGGATCCGGCGAGGACGCCGGACGGGGGATCCGTTGCCCGAGCGGGACGAGGAAGTCGCGCGCGTGGGGCCGTATCGCCCGGAGCGTCTGCTCGGCGAGGGCGGCATGGGCCGGGTCCTGCTGGCGCGCCGGGTCGACGAGCCGGACGCGCCGGCGGTCGCGCTCAAGGTCGTGCACCGGCACCTGGCCCGGGACGCCGCGTTCCGGACCCGGTTCCGGCACGAGGTCGCCGCCGCGCGGGCGGTGGACAGCCGGTTCGTCGTGCCGATGGTGGACGCCGACACCGACGCCGCCGATCCGTGGCTGGCGACCGCGTACGTGCCCGGCCCCAGCCTGGCCCAGGCGATCGCCGCGACCGGGCCGCTGTCCGAGGAGCGGTTGGGCGAACTCGCGCTCGCGCTGGCCTCGGCGCTCGCCGACATCCACGCCGCGGGCCTGGTGCACCGGGACCTCAAGCCGTCCAACGTGCTCATTCATCCCGACGCCGGGCCGCTCGTGATCGACCTGGGCATCGCCCGCGCCGCCGACGCGACCCGGCTGACCGTGACCGGCATGGTGATCGGTACGCCCGGCTACATGGCGCCCGAGCAGTTCACCACCGGCGCGTCCGCGCCGACCGTCGACGTGTTCGCCCTGGGCGCGGTGCTGGCCTTCGCGGCCACCGGACGCAGGCCGTTCGGGGAGGGCTCCGCGCATCGGATCGGCTATCGCACGATCACCGACGAACCGGACCTGACCGACTGCCCGGAGTCGTGGCTGCCGCTGATCGGCGCCTGCCTGACCAAGGACCCGGCGGTACGGCCGACCGTGCCCGCGGTCCTGGCGGCGCTCGCCGGCGGCCCCGCCCCGCATCTGCCCGCGACGCCGGCCCCGGCGGCACCGCCGCCCGCCGCGCCGTCCCGGTTCACCCGCCGCCGTCGGGTCGCGCTCGCGGCCGGCCTGGCCCTCGTCCTCGTCGGCGGCGTGTCCGCGGTCGCGCTGCGGGGCGGCGACGAGACGGCGGGCGCGCACGGATCGCCGTCCGGTTCCCCGCCGGCCCCGGTCCCGTCCGGGCCTCCGCCGCTGCCGCAGCCGACCTCCGCGATGGGGCCCGTCGCCGCCGCGTCCGACTGGTCGCGGGCCTGGCAGGACCTGTATCGGTACGACAGGAATGCCGAGGCCGAGTGGAAGCGCCGGTCGGAGTGGGGGAGGGCCTATGCGATGGAGGTGTGGCTCACCGGCGACATCCTCGTCCGGGTCGGCAACGACGAGGTGCGGGGGCTGGCGCCGAGCAGCGGGAAGGTGCTGTGGACCCTGAAACCGCCGGCCCCCGGCATGGTGCCGTGCCGAGCCTCGCACACGGTGTCGGACGGGGTCGGCGTGGTCGTGTTCGGCAGCCGCGACGAACCTGAGGACCGCCCGGGGCACTGCGATCGCGTCGTCGCCGTGGACATCGCGACCGGGAGCGTGCGGTGGGAGCGCCGCCGCCCCGGCGACGCCCCGGATTCCCCGGGCGGCCCGCGGAGCGAGGAGATCGGGGTGACCGCGGACCGGGTGGTGGCGAAGTCCGGGGACCTGCTGACCGCGTGGCGGCTGCGCGACGGCGAACAGGTGTGGCAGTACGACGGTTCGGCCGAGAACTGCGCGCTCGACGCCATCGCGGTCGGCCAGTCCACCGTGGCCGCGGCGCTCACCTGCCCGAAGCCGCCGGGGCGGTCCCGGCGTCCGCGGCCGACCGTGGTGCGGTCCCTGAACGCCGCCGACGGCAGCCTGCGTTGGTCGGGATCGACACCGGGAGACGCGCCGATCGAGCAACTGGAGACCGCGGAACCGGTGTCGGTCAGTGTGTTCCCACCGCCCAAGGGACTGGACGACCTGGGCCCGATGCTGGTGTTCGACGACAACGGCAGGCCGGGCCCGCTGCTGCGCGCGACGCAGGACTTCGGCCCACTGGGCGCGTGGCCGCGCAATCGCGAACAGATCTCCCCACGCGTGTTCGGCTGGAAGGACACCGTCGTCACCACGACGGATCGCGGCGAATCGGGAAACCGGGCCAGGGAGGTCGTCGCCGTCGATGCCCGCACCGGTCGCATCCGATGGCACGTGCCGGTGCGGCCCGGATACATCCCGCTCGTCGCGGGTTTCGACGACGACGGGGTGCTGGTGCTCGAATGGGGCCCGGCGCCGGCCCTGGTGCGGTTGTCGGCGGACGCCGGCCGAGCGCGGTCGGCCGGCACGCTCTCCGGCGGCGCGTACGACGACTATCTGGACTTGAGGGGACTACGGGCTTCCGGTGGGTACCTGGCGGTGTTCACCAACGACGACACCATGCTGTTCGTCGGAGTGGTGATGCTCAAGGCGGCCGGCGGTGGCCCGTCGTGACGGGGTGCGGGCGACGAGCGAAGTGGAACGGGTGAGCGTGGACGTACCACCGTTGGCGGACGACGACCCGGAACAGGTCGGCGGATACCGCCTGTTGGGCCGACTCGGCCAAGGCGGCATGGGTCGGGTCTTCCTCGCCGAGGACGGCGAGGGTCATCGGGTGGCCGTCAAGATCGTGCACGAGGAGTTCGCCGCGAACCCCGAGTTCAGGTCCCGGTTCCGGCGCGAGGTGGAGGCCGCCGAGCGAGTGCTCGGCTACTTCACCGTGCCGCTGGTCGACGCCGGTCCGGACGCGGAAACCCCCTGGCTGGCCACGCAGTTCGTGCCCGGGCCGGCGCTGGGCACGGCGGTGCGCCGGGACGGCCCGATGCCGCTCGCCGAGTTGTGCACCCTGGCCGCGGCACTGAGCGAGGCCCTGATCGTCATCCACGCGGCCGGCGTGGTGCACCGCGACCTCAAGCCGTCCAACGTGCTGCTCGGCGAGGACGGGCCCCGCGTCATCGACTTCGGCATCGCCCGGGCCGCGGACGCGGAGGACCTGACCCGATCCGGCGCGGCCCTGGGCACGCTCGGCTACGCCGCGCCCGAGCTCTTCCTCGCGGACGGCCCGGTCGGGCCCGCCGCGGACGTCTTCGCGCTCGGCGGCGTGCTGCTGTTCGCGGCCACCGGGCGCGACCCGTTCGGGGACGGGCCGCAGGTCGCCCTGGTCTTTCGCACCGTGCACCTGGAACCCGACCTGACCGGTGTCCCCGCACCGCTCGTCGGCCTGATCGAGCGATGCCTGGACAAGGACCCGGCCGGACGGCCGACGCCGCGCCAGGTGCTGGCGGCCGCGCGCGCGGCGCAGTCCAGGGTGGAGCGGCCGGCGCAACCCCCGCTTTCGGTGGGGGAGTTCGAGGCGACGTCCGGGTTCGACGAGGCCGAGGAGACCTTGGGGACGGACGCCGCGGGGGAGATCACGCTTGCCGTACCGGTGGCGGGATACCCGGAGCCGTCGCGCCCCGCCCGGCCGCCGAACGACCGGGCCCCCGGCCGATCCCCCGGGTTCCGCCGGTCCCTCCGGGCCCGAATCCGGACCTCGGCGTCGACCTCGACCCGGACCCGGCGCCTCGGCCTGGTCGTCGCCGGTGTGGCCGGCACCACCGCGCTGGCGATCGTAGCCCTGCTCGCATTGCCGGACGGTGGCGGTGGCGCCGGCACCGGCACCGGCCGACCCACGGCGCCGGTGCTCGCGGCGGCCGCGTCCGGCGGCGACCCGCTGCCGCCCATCGCGGTCGAGGGCAACCGACAGAAGACCTGGTCGGCGATGACCCAGGACGCCGACCTGGACAGCGCCGTGGTGGGCCTGTGGCTCACCACGGACGTGCTGGTGCGCATCGACGCGTCCGGCGTGCGCGCGTACGACCCCGCGAAGGGCAACCAGCGGTGGGCGGTGGCCTCGCCGGTCGAGGGGATGGTCCCGTGCAGCGCCTCGCAGGGCCGGACGGCCACCAGCGGTGGGATCGGCGTGGTCGGCTATGGGAAGGCGTACTCGGATCCGGTCGTGTGCGAGGACATCGCCGCACTGGACATCGCCACCGGGAGGCTGCTGTGGCACCGGTCCGTCGGCCGCCCGCCGGGTGGGCGGCGGATCGCCGCCGTCGCCGGCGACACGTTCGTGGTGGCTGGTGAGGAGGGCCTGGTCGGTCTGGAGCGCGCGACCGGGCTGCTGCGCTGGACCTATCGCTGGGTCAACGGCGACTGCCGGGTGACCGACGTCCGCCCCGGCCCGTCGGCGATCGCGGTGGCCGAGTTCTGCGAACCGCCCAACCGCGGCGCTCTGACCACGCGACTGCTCGAACTCGACCCCGCCGGCGGCACGGAGCGGCGGCGGCAGGAGGTGTCCGCCTGGCGGGCGGCCGGGCTCGTCGGGGCCGACCCCCTGGTGGCCCACTACTCCGACGACTCGGGCTGGGACCATCTGGTCTCCTTTCCACCGAACGGCGGGCCCGCCCGGGACGTGCGGTCGGAGGTCTCGGTCGACGCGTTCAAGGGCGACATGTACGCCACCCCCGAGCTGCTGATCGCCCGGGTGAAGTCGACGAACACCGGGTTCGGGCCGGACGCCGAGGACTTGGTGGCCATCGAGCTCGCCACCGGGAAACTGCGATGGCGCCAGGTGCTGCCGACCGCGTACGGTTTCGAGCTGCTGGCATTCGAAGCCGACAGCATGGTCACGGTGGAGCCCCAGGCGCCCCAACGGTCCGACATCCTGCGGGTGACCCGACGCGACCTGTCCAACGGTGTGGTCTCCGCCAGTGGTGGCCTGCCGACCGCCTACGCCGAGCACAGCTTCGCCGATTACGTCGTCGCGGCCGGCGCCCTGGTGGTCCGGGTGGACGACCAACGACGCCCCGGCCTGGTCGCGTTCGAGGTACCACCGGACTGACCGGACCCGCCGTATGCGACTCGCCGAATCACCGACTCGCTGACTCACAGATCACAGATCACAGATCACAGATCACAGATCACAGATCACCGACTCATGGAATCACCCGAAACGTCGAAGAATGTGCCGCCGATCGCGGTGCGCCCGCGAGACGCTTCCGAGGTAGTGGTCGACACCTCACCCGGGAGCCTCCAGATGACCGACACCGGCCAACCGCCCGCGCGCTACGACGACCTGCGGGCGCTGTTCGTCAACTGCACGCTCAAGCGATCGCCCGAGGTCAGCAACACCCAGGGGCTGATCGACATCAGCCGCGGCATCCTGGCCGGGCACGGCGTCGCGGTCGACGAGATCCGGGCGGTGGACCACGACATCGCCACCGGTGTCTGGCCGGACATGACCGAGCACGGGGCGACAAGCGACGCGTGGCCGGCGCTGTACGAGCGGGTGATGGCGGCGGACATCCTGGTCCTGGCCGGGCCGATCTGGCTGGGCGACAACAGCTCGGTGACCAAGCGCGTGATCGAGCGCCTGTACGCGTGCTCCAGCCTGCTCAACGACGCGGGACAGTACGCCTACTACGGGCGGGTCGGCGGCTGCCTGATCACCGGGAACGAGGACGGCGTCAAGCACTGCGCGATGAACATCCTCTACAGCCTCCAACACCTCGGCTACGTGATCCCGCCGCAGGCGGACGCCGGCTGGATCGGCGAGGTGGGCCCGGGCGCGTCCTACCTGGACCCCGGGTCCGGCGGGCCGGAGAACGACTTCACCAACCGCAACACGACGTTCATGACCTGGAATCTCATGCACCTGGCCCGGCTGCTCAAGGACGCGGGCGGGATGCCGGCGTACGGCAACCAGCGGGCGGGTTGGGACGCGGGGTGCCGGTTCGACTTCGAGAACCCCGACTACCGCTGAGGCCGGGGCGTCGCGGCCAGCGCGGCGATGGCGGTCCGGGTCCAACTGCCGGCGGCGCCGGGGCAGCGGGCGAGGTAGCGCGCCGCCCGATCGGGCGACCAGCCGTGCGCCTCGGCCAGCCCGGCGGCCAGGTGCCGCAAGTAGGCGGCGGCCGGGGGGTTCCAGGCCACGTCGGCGCTGCGCCAGGGGGCGGTGAAGGTGAGGATCGGGAAGCCGGCGGCGGCACCCACCTTCACCAGCGTCTCGTAGCGGCCCGGTCCCAGGGTCGAGCGCCCGGCCGTCAGCGCCTCGGTGAGGTCGGCGTCGGGCTCGACGCCGGGCGGCCGGTACATCTCCTGCGCGGCCACGTCGTGGAACTGAGCCGTCGTCAGCAGGTAGGCCCGGGCGGGCATCCGGCCCGGATCCAGCGGATCGTACAGCGCGAGCCCACCGGTCCAGGCCGGAGACTCCAGCGCGAAGTACAGCCGTCCTGGGAGGAACACGGGCATCGTCTCGCGCGGCGCGGTGTGGTCCCGGCAGCCCGGATAGGTCCGCGCGCTGTCGGGCGGGGTGCCGCCGCGCAGGTAGTAGTCGAACCGGGCCGCGTGCATGTTGGACCCGTACGCGGCGTACCAGACGTGATCGGCGCTCAAGCCCCGAAGCCTATCGGCACGCCCCTTCGGGCCCGCGCACGCCGGACGGCCGGTGTCGGTGCCTCCGGCGCGCGTGGGCGGCGGTCGCGGCGTCCAGGACGGTCAGCGAATGACGACACGTCAGGCCCGGCCGCGAGCGTTCTCGTGTGTCCGGAATCACGCGCCCTGTCAGAGCGTCACCTCGCGATCGCGCAGTGGCGGTAAACCATAGGCGAGTTGATCGATGTGGCCGGAAAGCCACGTCGGATTCCGCAAAAGTTGATCACGCTCTCAAGATCAACTCCGTTAGTCTCGCCGTCGTCCTCAGCCGCACGGTGAGCCAAGGTGATCGACAAGTGACGCAGAGACTGGCCGTTCCCCCCATCTATTCGCCGTTCCAACCGGCCATCCACGCGCGGTATGCCGCGATCGACAAGCAGACGGCTGAGTGGGCCGACAAGTTCCGCATCGGCTCCGAAGAACTCCGAGCCAAGCTCGTCACCCAGGAGATCGGCACCTTCGCCGCGAGGATCCTGCCCGACGGCCAAGAGGAAGCCATCGGCATCATGGCGGACTTCGTCCTGTGGCTGTTCGGCGTCGACGACGGCTACTGCGAGGAGGGCAGCCTCGGCACGGACCCCGGTGGGCTGGTGGCCGTCCTGTCCCGGCTGACCCGCATCGCGCAGAACCCCGAAGCGCCGATGATGGTCGACGACCCGCTCGCCATGGGCCTGCGCGACCTGCGGCGCCGAATATCCGTGCACGCCACGCCCGTCCAGACGGCCCGCTGGGTCGACGCGCTGCGCGAGTACTTCATGTCCGTGGTGTGGGAGGCCTCGCATCGCAGGCTCGGCACCGTCCCGGACCTCAACGACTACACACTCATGCGGCTCTACGACGGGGCGACCTCGGTCGTACCGCCCATGATGGAGTTCGCGTACGGCTACGAACTGCCGCCCAACGAACGCGACGACCTGCGGGTGCGCGCGCTGGCGGAGATGGCGTACTTTCTCATCACGTGGGACAACGACATCTTCTCGTATCACAAGGAAAGTCGTGCCGGCCAGTACTACCTGAACGTCCTGCGGGTGCTCGAGCACCACGACAACCTCACCCCCGAAGAGGCGTTGCCGACGGTGATCGCTCAACGCGACCGCGTCACCTGCCTGTTCCTGCGCGTCCGCGAGCAGCTCTTCACCACCGCCGGCGCCGACTTGCGCCAGTACGTCGACAGCCTCGCGGCGTTCATCCGCGCCTCACAGGACTGGGGGGTCAGCTCCCATCGGTACACCACGCCCGACGACCCCGCGAATCTCCCTGCGGCGTTCCACGACACCCCGAGTGATTCGAGCACCGCCCCCCTGCCGATCCCGTGCATCGCCTGGTGGTGGGACCTCCTTCCCGGCTGAATCGATGAAGCTCACCAGGGCCGATCTCGACCGAGTGGCAACACGCTTTACCGACAAGGAGTATTCGCGATGACACGTGATCTGCGTTCGCTGCCCCGAGCACCCGGTCGGCTCCCGCTGGTGGGCCACGCGATACCGCTGCTTCGCCGTCCGTTGGAGTTCCTGAAGGCGCTCGCCGACAGCGGCGATATCGTCCGGGTCGACATCGGCACCATGCCGATCTACTTCGTCACCACCCCCCAACTGACCCACGACCTGCTCGTCGGCAAGGCGGGGGCGTTCGACAAGGGCAGGTTCTTCGACCGCGCCCGCGTGCTCCTGGGCAACGGGCTGGCCACCGCCGAGGCCAAGGCCCACCGCAGGAACCGCAGGCTCATGCAGCCCATGTTCCACCGCGCGCGCATCGCCGGCTACGCCGAGGCCATGTCCGCCCGGGCCCGGGCCGTGTCCGACTCCTGGGAGGAGGGCCGTACCGTCGCCCTCGACCAGGAGTTGTACAACTACTCCGTCAACGCCCTGTCCGACACGCTGTTCTCGTCTTCGATCGACAAGGAGACGGCCGAGGCGATCCGCCACGATGTGCCCATCCTCATCAAGTACGGCCTGGTCCGCGCCGTCCAGCCGACCGCTGTGGACCACCTCCCGCTGCGCGCCAACCGCCAGTTCGACGCGGCGTCGGCCCGGCTGCGCGCCATCATCGACGACATCGTCGCCGTCGCTCGGGACCGCGGCGACGACGGGCCGGACCTGCTGTCGTCGCTGCTGGCCGCGCGCGACGCCGACACCGGCGAGGCACTGACCGAGACCGAGGTGCGCGACGAACTGGTCACCATCCTGTTCGCCGGCACGGAGACCTCCGCCGCGACCCTCACGTGGGCCTTCCACGAACTGGCAGGCAACCCCGAGGCCGAACAGCGGGCCGTCGACGAGGTCCACGCGGTGGTCGGCCAGGGCCCCGTCGAGGCACACCACGTACCGCATCTGAAGTACCTCGCCCAGGTCGTCGACGAAACCGCCCGGCTGCACGCCCTCCCGCTGCTGATGCGCCGCGCGATCGAACCGGTCGAACTCGGCGGCGTCACCCTCCCGGCCGGCACCGAGATCGGCTTCAGCCTGTACGCGCTGCACCAGGACCGCCGCCTCTACCCCGACCCCCAGCGCTTCGACCCCGACCGCTGGGCCCCGGAGAACAGCGACGGCCGCCCCCGCGAGGCGTTCATCCCCTTCGGGGCGGGCGCCCGCAAGTGCATCGGCGACACGTTCGCGCGCATGGAGATGACGATCGGGCTGGCCACCTTGCTCGCCCGCTGGAAACTCGTGCCGGTCGAAGGCGTGCGCATCCGCGAGGTCACGGCGGCGGTCGCCCACTGCGACCGGATGCCGATGGTGCCGTACGCGCGGAACCCGCACGCGGCAACCACCGACGCGGCGGCGGCGCGGGAGGCGGGCACGCACTCGGGAACGTAGCCGCCGCATTGGCATGACGCACGGAACCGGGCCGCGGAACCCTCAGGTTCCGCGGCCCGGTTCGTCACGCGGAGGCGCCGACGTCGGCGTCCCGGCTACCTCCTGCGGCGCAGGCCGAACCAGCCCGCCACCCGATCGAGCAGCAACACGCGTTCCGGGGCGCGGGCCGGCACCGGAGCCGGGGGCGCCACGACGACGGCGTCCGAAGCCGACGCGAGGACCTCCGCGGCCGCACCCGCGGGCCGCTCGACCGGCGCCTCAGCCGCCACTGCCGCCGGCTGCCGGACCCTGGGCTCCCCCGTCTTCCCGGACGGCGGCGCCACGCGCGCCTTGGGGGTAAACCTCACCGGCAGCGAGGTCAGCTGCCGGGACAGCCAGGACGCGGCCCAGGTCAGCTCCTTCTCCTCGACCGCGAGCATGATGTCCGGCAGGCGCCCGATCAGCACGTCGATCGCGGTCTCGGTGATCGCGCGGCCGACGTCCTGCCCCGGGCACTCGTGCGGGCCGCCGCTGAACGCCAGGTGCGAGCGGTTGCCGTGCATCGGCGCGTCCAGGTCGGGCCGAACCTCCGGGTCGACGTTGCCCGCGGCCAGCCCCAGCAGCAGCATGTCACCGGCCTTGATCGACTTGCCGGCCAGCTCGGTGTCCCCCGTGGCCCAGCGTGCCGGGCACACGATCGTGGACGGCTCGTCCCACAGGATCTGCTCGAGCGCGTCCGGCAGCGTCATCCGCGCGCCCGCCAGCGACGCGCGGAAACGGTGGTCGGTCACCATGATCCGCAGCGTGTTGCCGATCAGGATGGTGGTGTTGATATGCGCCGACACCAGGATCAGCCGCAGGTGCTGGACCACCTCTTCGTCGGTCATCCCCACGCGGTGCTGCATCAGCGCGGACGCGAAGTCGACGCCCGGCGACTCGCGCAGCCTGGCCACGTGCGCACGGAGGGAGGCCACCACGAACTCGTTGCTCTCGAACGCGGTGCCGGTGCCGCGCGTCAGGTCCAGCGTGGCGTCCACCAGGCGAGGGCCGTACTCCTCCGGCATGCCGTACAGCTGCGTCAGCACGAGCATCGGCAGCTTCTCGGCGTATTCGACCATCAGGTCGGCCTCGCCCGTGGCACAGAACGCGTCGATGAGCTGGTCGGCGAAACGCGTGACGTGCCGACGCATGCCGCGCCGGTCCAGGCCGTCGACGCCGTCGGTGACCGCCGAGCGCAGCCGCTCGTGCTCGGCGCCGTCGACGAACACACACAGCGGCTGCCAGCCGACCAGGGGCAGCAACGGCGAGTCATCGGCGACCTCGCCGTCCCGCTGCGACTTCCACAGCCGGGAGTCGCGTGTGAACCGGCTGGCGGACCGCGCCACCTCCAGGTTCTCGCGGTACCCCAGCACCAGCCACGCGGGCAGGTCGCCCTCCATCAGGACCGGCGCGACGGCGCCGTGCTCGGCGCGCAGCCGCTCGTACAGGCCCATCGGGTCGGTGCGGTGCTCGATGCCGTAGATCCGGGCCAGGCCGCCCGGACCGTACGAGTCGGACCCGGCATGCGCGGGGCAGCCCGGCGGCGGGGCGAGCGCCTGGGCCCCTTCCGAGGCGCCGCCGACCGAGGGGGTGCTGCTCATGGTGTCTCCGAATCTGCGAGCGTCATCGCGTGCAGGTAGCGCGTGAGTTCGAGTAGGACATCGCGGCTGGACGAGCGGTTCCGGACGTCGCAGTCGAGCATCGGGATCCACGGCGGCAGGTCCAGCGCCTCGCGCAGTTCGGCCAGTTCGTGCCGCGGCGACGCGGGGAAGGCGTTGACAGCGACGACGAACGGCATACCGCGTTCCTCCAGGCGGCCGATCACGTCGAAGCTGACCTCGAGGCGGCGCGTGTCGACGAGGACCACCGCACCGAGCGCCCCGTCGAACAGCCCGTTCCACAGGAACCAGAACCGCTCCTGGCCGGGTGTGCCGAACAGGTAGAGGACCAGCCGCTCGTTGAGGCTGATGCGGCCGAAGTCCATCGCGACGGTGGTCTCGGTCTTGTCCTCGACACCGGTGACGACGTCGATGCCCTCCCCCGCCCGCGTCATGGTCTCCTCGGTGGTCAGCGGCCGGATCTCGCTGACCGAGCGGACCATCGTGGTCTTGCCGACACCGAAGCCGCCCACGATGACGATCTTGACGGCGGTGGTGGCCGTCTCCGGCAGGGTGTCCTGCGGGCGGGGGCCCGGGAAGTCCCGGGGTTCAAAGCTTTCGTAGTCCATGCATCACCGCCTCAAGCAGTTCCACGTCGGGCAGCGACGCGGCGGGGATCGGCGGGCGGGCCTCCACCCACCGCTGGGCGATCAGGTCGGTCAACAGCACCATGACCACGCTCGCGGGTAACGCCAGGTACGCGGAGACCTCCGCCACCGACAGGGGGGACGCGCACATCCGCACGATCGCGGCGTGCTCGGGTTGCAGGACCGGGTCCGGAGCCGACCGCGCCACGATCAGGGAGACCAGGTCGAGCGGCTCCCGCGCGGTCGAGCCGCTGCGGCCGCCGGTCAGGACGTACAGCCGCTCAGGGGACCCTTCGTCCCAGTCCAGTCGCCGCGGTCCGGTCACGTGGCCCGCCCTGCGGGGGTGGCCCGCGGCGGACTGCTGAGATGTTCCCCGATGCGGGCGACCAGGTCGCGCATGCGCTGGCCCATCAGGCCGGCGTCGACGCCCTCGTCGGCGAGCACCGCGAGGTACGCCCCGACCCCGGCGGCCATCAGGTAGAAGAACCCGCCGTTGACCTCGATGACGACCAGGCGCATGCGCCCGTCGCCGTGCGGCAGTTCCAGCGCGATCGCCGCCGAGAGGCTCTGCAGGCCCGCACAGGCCGCGGCAATGCGGTCCGCGGCGTCCTGGTCGCCGCCGTGCTGGGCGATGCACAGCCCGTCAGCGGACAGCACCACCACGTGCCGGGTCTGCGGGACGCCGTCGGCGAGGCCCTTGAGGATCCAGTCCAGATCGGCCCGGTTCTGCATCACCGCTCACCTTCTTTCTGGGGCGTGTCCTGGTGCTCGTCGCGGCTGTCCGCCGCGGCCCCGGACGTGGCTGCCTCTCCCGAGACGGCGCTCTGGAACGCGGCCAGCCACAGACCCGGTCCGGGTGCGTCGGTTTTATCCGTTCCGCTCTGCGCGGGAGGCGCGGACGCGGTCGCGGGGCCGGCCGGGTCGGGCGGTACGGACGCCAACCAGGGAGGGGTGGCCGCCGCACGCCGACGCCGCTGCGGCAGCCCGTTCGGGGTACGTCCCACCGGCTCGTTGTCGTCCTTCGGCGAAGTGGCTCCTCGGGTCGTGTCGGACGACGGGGTCCGGGTACGGGCCGCAGGCAGCGCGTCCAGGCCGGGGGCCGCGCCGGACACCACGGAGATCGGGGCGGTGGTGAGCAGGTCCGTGGGGACCACGAGGATCGCGCGGACGCCGCCATACGCCGAAGGGCGCAGTGACACGCGGAACCCGTGCTGCTGGGCCAGCCGGCCGACGACCGCCAGGCCGAGCCGCGGTGTCTCGCCCAGGTCGGTCAGGTCCAGGCCGGCGGACGCCTCTTCGAGCAGGCGCTCGACACGGCGGCGCGCCTCCTCGGCGAGGCCGATGCCGCCGTCCTCGATCTCGATGGCGACGCCGGTCTGCACCTCGCTCGCCGTGACCCGGACGACCGTCTTGGGCGGCGAGTAGCGGGTGGCGTTGTCCAGGAGTTCGGCCAGCGCGTGGATGAGCGGCTCGACCGACGAGCCGACGACCGCCACCTCGGCGACCGCCATCAGCTCGACGCGCGGGTAGTCGGTGATGCGGGAGACCGCACCGCGCAGCACGCTGTACAGCGCCACGTTGTTCTGCCACTGGCGGCCCGGTCGCGCGCCGCCGAGCACCGCGATGCTGTCCGCGAGCCGCCCGATCAGGGCGGTGCCGTGGTCCAGGCGCAGCAGGTCGCCGAAGACGTCCGGAGCGGCGCCGTGGCGCTCTTCCATCTCGCGCAGATCGGTGGCCTGCTGGTGGATGATCGCCTGGACGCGCCGGGCGATGTTGACGAACGCCCGCTGTGCCGAGTCGCGCAGGCCCTCCTCGGCCTCGACGGCCTCGGCGACCGAGCGCAGCAGGGTGCGCTGGGCGGCGGCGAACTCGGGGGTGACGTCGGGTGCGTCACCGAATTCGTGGACGATCTCCCGGGCGGACTCGCCCTGCTGGAGACGCAGGATCGTCTTGGGGAGCAACTCGTCGGTGAGCTGCAGCAGCGCGGCTTGCTGGGCCTCGAGGCGGCGGCGCAGGGTGGCCGCTTGGGCGTCGTCGCGGCTGTGCTGTTCGGCCACGGCGTTCTCGCGCAGGGCATTCAGCTGCCGTATTCGACGGCCTCTGCGGATCGCCTCCGCACAGGCCGCGCCTATCGCGAGGGTGGCCGCCGCGAGGCCGACGCCCAGCGGCAGACGCACATCGGCGTCCACCATGGCGACGGCGGCAACCGAACAGGCAAAAGAGAGAACCACCGGAAGCAGCCAGGCGGCACCGGCGGAGGTGGAACGTGGGGGCCCGGGGGGCGAGCCGATTCGAACCATGGACATCCTCGAAATCGTGCGGACGGGGCGGTGGGACACGCCGGCGCGTCAAGGTTCGCCGTCCAACACCGACGCGTGCTCGGCCCGGCGGACGGTTCGGCGCTTGTGGCGTGTCCGACTCGGGGCGATCGGCATCGGCGCGCACGCGCCGCGCGGCAGACGCCGTGGCCGTCAGGCACTTGGCGAAGCACACCCCGTTGCGCATGCCGCAGTCGTGGTACAGCGGCCCCTACCAACCCCGTCATCGCGGTCGGTGGTGCCCCGCAGTGCGCAACCACTGGCAGTAGTCGCCCGCACGTCACAGGGCCATGCATCCCGGAGCATAGCCGGTGGCACGCCCAGGCAATCACGGCCTCCCCCTTGCGAAGGGTGCCGAACCCCGGGGCGCACCAGGCCAGTTCAAACGCGCGTGTGTGGTGACAACGAACGGCCGCATGAAGGACGGTTCCCGCAATCAGCTCGGCGAAGTGGCGGGCGCTGCGGAATGGAGCGGCAGCAGCGGGGCGCCCGGCCCGGGGCGAGCGCAGTCGACCATGGGTCCACGTCGACCGGAACATCCGACCGGACCAGGAAGCGCCCGTCGTCCTGCGGCTTGATGGGCCGGAGTCGCGCGGGGCCGGGGCGACACCGGCGAAGGCGGCGAGGCGGTCGGGGGTGGCGAGCACGGTCGTGTCGCCGCCGGTCGCGACAAGGAACTCGGCGCGGCATTGGTGAGAATCAACTCACTTTCCAGAGAAGGAATACGCCGGTCGGCGGGGACCGCAGACGGTTGATCGAACGGGTGCGGTGGGCGGCGAGATCCATGCGATCGCCCGCGGCGCCGTCGGCCAGGTCCACCGCCCGGACGATCTCGTCGCCGAACCCAGGACGTCGGCCACCGGGTCGGGCAGTTCCGGCTCGTCGTTGGCCACCCGGCGCGAGAGCCGGCGTTTCCCGGTCTCGTCGATCGCCACGCAATGGTGATGGGTCTTCTTTCGAGCCCGTCCACGACCCCGGTGGCCCGGGGTGTTCGTTCGGGGTCGGCGGGGTCGGCGGCAGCGACACGGTTGGTCGAGCGCGGGCCCGTCGGGTGGGGCGCGCTCGTGCCTTGGACGTACGTCCACTCGCCGCACGAGTAGATCCGCGCGCGATGGGGCACCGGCTCGGGGCGGTGGGATCGGCGCGACGGCAAGGGATGGTCAACGGTGGAGATCGGCACGAGGGTCAAGGCGGTCAAGCAGCTCGGCGGCGGGTTCAAGCAGGAGGTGCCCGCGGACGCCGAGGGGTTCGTGGTGGCCAGGCGCTTCGGCGGCGACCTGGAGGTCGCCTTCACCCTGCCGGGGCTTCTCGGCGGCACCCGCACCGTGAACGTGCCGGTCGAGCCGTCGCACGTGGCACCGACCTGATCGCGGCACGATGCGCCCCTAGTCGCCGAGCAGTACCGGGAGTTCGCCGTAGCCGCGGAGCAGGAGGCGGTCGTGGCGGGTGGCGCCCGGGGCCTGGGTGAGCGCGGGGAAGCGGGCGAGCACCCGGGGGAAGGCGACGGTGGCCTCCAGGCGGGCGAGCATCGCGCCGACGCAGTAGTGGATGCCCGCGCCGAAACTCAGTGACCCGGTCTCGGCGCGCCACGGGTCGAAGCGCTGCGGTTCGGGGTAGCGCGCGGGGTCCCGGTTGGCCGCGCCGATCAGCAGCAGCACCTCGCCGTGCCGTGGCAGTGCCAGGCCCTCGACGTCCAGGCCGTCGCGCAGCGCGATCCGGGACGTGAGCTGGACCGGGGAGTCGTGGCGCAGCACCTCCTCGACGAAGTCGGCCGCGCGGAGCTCTCCGGCCGTGAGCGCCGCCCGCACGGAGGCGTGCCCGAAGAGCAGGGCCAGGCCGTTGCCGAGCAGGTTCGTGGTCGTCTCGAAGCCGGCCACGAGCAACACGACGAGATTGGCGATCAGTTCGGTGTCTGTGCCCTCCGGGTCCGGGTCCTCGTCGCGCAGGCGGACCAGGGCGCGCGTGTTACGGATAGCTGACTACCCGAAGGCGCCTTAAGGTCGGATCGGCTGTGCCGGCGGATCCCTTGTCTGCTCCTGGCTCGGCCCACGGGCCGCACGCCCATCGGCGGATGCTCCGGCCCCCGACACCGCCGTTTGTCATGCCACCTGGGGCGTTCGTCAGCCCGGGGGGCACGTCGACGGCGTTTCGCGGTGGTGGCCCGAACAGGAAAGTCAAAATTGAGTCAGGAACTGTCGACGGTCGAGCCGACGTGGACACCCGAACACGTCTCGTCCCGCGACGAGGAGGCCACGCCCACCGGCGTGAGTGGGAAGCCGGACTCTCCCGGTGCCGCCCTCGCGCGACCGAACCGCGCTCCCTATGCCTTGGCTGCGCTGGCGTTCGTGGTGTACACGACGCATTCGTTGTTGCGGCATCGGCGCATGGAGACCCACGGTTACGATCTCGGGATCTTCGAACAGGTCGTCCGTGCGTACGCCCATTTCGACGCGCCGGTCTCCGAAATTCGGGGTCTGGGTTTCAACACCATCGGCGAGCACTTCCATCCCATTCTCATCCTGCTCGCACCGATCTATCGGGTGTGCCCCTCGGCGCAGACGCTGTTGGTGGCGCAGGCCGTGCTGCTCGCGATTTCGGTGGTGCCCATCACGCGGATGGCGAGCGAGGTCCTGGGGACGCTCGGCGGCGCCGCCGTGGGTGGCGCCTATGCCATTTCCTGGGGCATCCAGTCCGCGGTCGATTTCGATTTCCACGAGATCTGTTTCGCCGTGCCGCTGCTGGCGTTCGGTCTGGAGCGCTTCCTGGTGGGCAGGTATCGGGCGGCCCTGTTGTGGTGGCTGCCGCTGTTGCTGGTCAAGGAAGACCTCGGGTTGACGATCGCCGCCGCGGCAGTCCCCCTGGCCTTCGCACGGCAGCGGCGCATGGCCGCGCTGCACGCGGCCATCGGCATCGCGGGTTTCCTCCTCACGGTCTTCGTGATCCTGCCCGCCCTGAACCCGTACGGTACGTTCGCGTTCTGGGGCTCGTTTGACGGGACATCCCAAAACGACAAGAGCAACAACGGCGCCTCACTGGGCAATGTGCCGATGATGCAGCTGCTCGTGGACCTGCCCAAGGCGATGATCCTCCCGGAGCAGAAGTGGATGACCCTGTTCACCCTCCTGGTGCCCACCGGATTCATCGCCTTGCGCTCACCGCTGGCCGCCATGCTGCTCCCGACCCTGCTGTGGCGCTTCACCTCTGACAATGCCTTTTACTGGGACACCCGCTACCACTACAGCGCGGTGCTGATGCCCATCGTCTTCGCCGCCTTCCTGGACGGACTGCGCCGTCTGCGTGCGGCCCGGACGGATTGGCTGCGCCGCTACGCGGCCAAGGCCGCCATCGTTCCGCTGGTGGCATCGCTCGCGCTGGCACGGGACTTCCCGCTCGTGGACCTGTTTCGCGGGGACAGTTGGCGCGTGCCCGACCGGGTCGTGGCCGCCCGGCGCGTCTTGGGCGCGATCCCCGACGGCGCTCAGGTCACCGTCACCGAGGCCTATGCGCCGCAACTCACCTCGCGCACCCGGGTCACCGAATTCCCCATCGTCCTTCCCGGCCCCGGATACGCGGTGATCGAGTTCTGGGACAACTACGCCGACTGGGGCAAGCACGCGGTGGAGGAACTCACGTCCCAGGGGTTCGAACTGATCGTCGAGGCCGAGGGAACCGTTCTGCTCAGGCGGTTTTGAGTCCGGGTGGGCACCGGACCCGACGGGGTGCGGCGCCCGGTGGAGTCTGCGGCCTACCGCAGAGCCGTACTGGCACCGGCCTCCTCTCGTCGGATGGACCGGCACGACAGCATCGGCTCAAGTTTCAGTGCCGCCAGGGTTTACGCGCGGGACAGGGGCGGGCTTCGGGAAGAGCACCCTGTGAAGGCCGGCGGCCAGGACGCCGCCCACGAGGGGGGCGACGATGAAGAGCCACACCTGATCGAGGGCTGTTCCGCCGACGATGAGGGCGGGGCCGAGACTGCGGGCCGGGTTCACCGACGTTCCGGTGACCGGAATCCCGATGAGGTGGCACACGGCGAGCGCCAGCCCGATGGTCAGTCCTGCCATCGTGGCATTCGCGGTTCTTCCCGTTACGCCGAGGACGACAAAGACGAAGAGGGCGGTCAGCACCACCTCGATCAGGAAGGCGCCGCCTCCGTTGATGTGGATGGCACTGGCGTCACCCCAGCCGTCGGCCCCAAGGCCGGTGGTCGAACGGCTGTAGGCGGGCGAACCGGCGAACGTGCCCCACAGGAGCAAAGCCCCGAGGATCCCCCCCACGAACTGCGCGCCCCAGTAACCGACCGCCTCGACCAGCGTAATCGAGCCGGCCAAGAGGGCTCCGAGGCTGACGGCCGGATTGACGTGACAGCCGGAGATGGGCCCGAGCACGTACGCCAGGGCCAGCAGGGTGAGGCCGAACGCGAGTGCGGTTGCGACCACACCTGCGGCGTAACTGGTCCCCGTGGTGCCGAAGCCGAACGACAGGGTTGCCACACCGACGGCGACGTACACGAGCAGTCCCGTCCCCAGCAATTCCGCAGCCAGCTTGCGGACCATGTCGTTCCCTTCCCGGACGGGTACATGCGGATCACTGCGGTCTGCGAAGCAAGTGCACGCGAGCCGGCACCCCTCACAAACGCAGAGAGTCATCGGAAAGTATCACAAAGTAGCAATTATTGAGTGATGTCGGTTTTGTTCGCCCGGCGGGTGGAGGCCACTGCCCGTACGGTCCTGCTGCGAGGGACGCGCAGGGCGAGCCGGTCGACGCACGTCGGCGTGGCCGCGCGGGAGCAGATCAGATCGGCTGGAGGCCGTGGCCGGTTTCGAGCGAGTACGCGTGGGTCGTCGGGGGCCCGACCCCGCCGGGAGGCGTAGGCGGCGAACATGCCTACGGCGCCGGCGTGTGTGGGCGGCGGCTCAGCCGTCGGTCTCGGTCTTGCGTTGTCGGGTCCAGTCGGATCGGGTCAGGGTGTATTCGACCTCGCCGTGTTCGGAGCCCTCGATGGCGTTGGACCAGTTGCCGAAGTAGGTGCGGGTGAAGGTCAGGCCGACCTTTGCCATCACGCTTCGCGAGGCGGTGTTGACCGTCATCGTGTTCGCGGTCACGCGTTGCACGTCGAAGTCGGTGAAGCCCTTGTGCACCAGGGCCCGCGAGCCCTCGGTCGCGTAGCCGACACCCCACGCGTCCCGGCGCAGCCGGTAGCCGAGTTCGACCACCTCCGCGCTGTCCTCAGCGAGCGGGAGGTATTCGAACCAGCCCAGGAAGCGCCCCGAGGACCGTTCCTCCGCGGCCCAGAAGCCGCGCGTGCCCAAGCAGGCGAAGTCGTGGAGCAGTTGGGGCATGACCCGACCGCGGACCCGTTCGCGAGGGGTCGGCCGGCCGCCGTTGATGAAGCGCATCACGGCCGGGTCGCTGTCGAGTTCGACCAGGTGGTCGACGTCGGACTCGGTGAACGCGCGCAGCACCAGGCGAGGGGTCTCCAGGAAGGTCGACACGAACTCATCTTCGTCGCCGTCGCCCGGCCCGGGCCAACGGATATTCGGGCCCCGCGCCACGACGACGGGTCGGCCGGATCCCGCCGCACTGTCCACACAGACGACGCTGCGATCCCGGGGCCACGCGCAGAACGCGGCGAGCAGGCCGATCACATCGGTCAACCATCAGCGGTTCGGCAATGCGGGACCGGCCGTCGAGGCCGTCGGTCCGAGCCGGTGATCGGGTCGGGCCGGGTCGTGCTCAGTGGGTCATCGTCGTGTTGTGTGCGCGGATCAACTCGATCGCCCGGTCCCGGTCGCGCGATTCCAGGGCGTCGACGATCTCGACGTGCAGCGTGTGGCGTTCGCGGATGTACTCCTGGAGGGGCTGCTCCCTCGCGGGCAACACGGACAGCGTGTGCGACTCGATGATCTCCAGCAGGCTGCCGTAGAGGGAGCGCAGCAGCGGGTTCGGGCTGATCGCGGCGATCCGGGCGTGCAGGTGCCAGTTGGCGTACGCGAAGGCATGGGGGTCCTCAGCCTCCACCGCCCGCTCCATGACCGCGAGTTCGCCGCGCAGGTCGGCGATGTCCGCCGGCGAGCCGTGCCACAGGGCGTCCTCGATCAGCAGTGGCTCGAGCGAGTCGCGGATGCGGATGGCGTCGGCCACGTCGGTCTGGTCGGCGTCCAGGGCGAGGACGGAGTTGCCGAGTCGGACCATGGGCGACTGCTCGGCGACGAACAATCCGCCGCCGGGGCCCGGGCGGACGGTGACCAGGCCGCGGGACTGCAACAGCCGCAGGGCCTCGTTGAAAGTGCCGACCGAGACCCCGCACATGCCGCGCAGTTCGTCCTTGGTGCCGAGCCGGGCGCCGGGCGCCGAGCGCTCGATCAGCGCGGCGATGCGGTCGGCGGCGATCTCGGCCCGGCCCTGGGACACGGGTCGCTCGGCGGCGTCGAACGCGCGCGGGGTCCGCCCAGGCGCGACGGCGTCGCCCGGCGCGCTCTTCCCGCCGCGGCGGGCCGGCACTGGGCGGGCGAGGTGGTCGTCTGCGGTGGCCAATGCGTCCTCAACCTTCGAATCAATTCATCATGATGATATCAGCGTGAGGTCCTTGACGTGCGTGTAGGCATGGCGCAACATCGTCATAATCATCATGATGATTGGAGGACGCGGCAGGCAGGCCAGGGCGACACAAGCCCGTCCGGCCCGACACGACAGATCCTCCGTTTCCTCGTTTCCCTGCTTCCCGCTTCCCGTTTTTCGCTTCCCAGAGGAGTCTTCCCGTGCGTATCGCCAATCTCTCCGGCCGCCTGGTTTTGCTGCACGAGGGGAAGGCCGTCGACGTGGAGCGGGCCAGTGCCGGCAGGTTCGGCCCCGACCCGCAGGCCGTGTACGAGCGGTGGGCGGAGTTCCGCGCCTGGGCCGCCGACGCCGAGCCCGGCGACACCGGTGTGTCCTTCGCGCCGGCAGACCTGGGCTCGCCCGCCCCGGCCCCGCGCCAGGTGCTGGCCGTCGGCCTGAACTACCGCGACCACGCCGCCGAGTCCGGGTTCGCCGTGCCGCAGGGCCTGCCGCCGGTCTTCACCAAGTTCGCCACCAGCGTCACCGGCCCGGTCACGGACGTCCGGCTGCCCGAGGGCGGGCACACCGACTGGGAAGTCGAACTCGTCGCAGTCGTCGGACGCCGGGCCCACCAGGTCTCCGCGGCCGATGCCTGGGGTCATGTCGCGGGCCTGGCCGTCGGCCAGGACATCTCCGAGCGGATTGCCCAACTCGCCGGACCCGCACCCCAGTTCAGCCTGGGCAAGTCCTTCCCCGGATTCGCCCCGATCGGCCCCTGGCTGGTCACCCCCGACGAGTTCGAGAACCCCGACGACCTCGAACTGCGGTGCGCGATCAACGGCGAACAGGTCCAGAAGGGCCGTACCCGGGACCTGATCTTCTCGGTGCCGGCGCTGATCGCCGGATTGTCCGCGGTGCTTCCGCTGCTGCCGGGCGACGTGATCTTCACCGGTACCCCGGCCGGCGTGGGCCTGGGGCGCAACCCTCAGCGTTGGCTCGCCGAAGGAGACGAGTTGGTCAGCACGATCGAGGGCATCGGCGAACTGCGGCAGCGCTTCACGAGCTGAACCTCCCTGCCCGACCGGCCCGCGTACCCGATGCCGCCCACCCCGTACAACGGACCGTCCCCGCCGCGAACGGCCCTCGGCGGGGACGGTCCCGGGTCAGGACGTCGCGGGGATGGCGATCCGCAGCGGGGCGGCGGTCGCCGCGACGACCTGGTCGACCGTCACATCCGGGGCGGTCTCGACCAGTTCGAGACCGGTCTCGGTCACGTCCAGGACCGCGAGGTCGGTGATGATCCGGTGCACGACGCCGCGGCCGGTGAGCGGCAGCGTGCAGCGTTCGACGATTTTCGCCTCACCCGTGCGGGTGGTGTGTTCCATCAGGACGATGACCCGGCGGGCGCCGTGGACGAGGTCCATCGCGCCGCCCATGCCCTTGACCATCCGGCCGGGGACGGTCCAGTTCGCGAGGTCGCCGCCGGCGGACACCTGCATGCCGCCCAGGACGGCGGTGTCGATGTGGCCGCCGCGGATCATCGCGAACGACAGCGCCGAGTCGAAGTAGGAGGCGCCCGGCCGGATGGTGACGGTCTCCTTTCCGGCGTTGATCAGGTCCGGGTCCACGTGCGCGTCGTCGGGGTAGGGGCCCACGCCCAGGATGCCGTTCTCGGAGTGCAGGACCACGTCCACCCCGGGCGGCAGGTGGTCGGGGATCAGGGTCGGCAGGCCGATGCCGAGGTTGACGTAGCTGCCGGAGCGCAGTTCGCGCGCGGCGCGGGCGGCCATGCCTTCGCGGGTGAGTGCCATCAGATCCCTGCCTGGTTCGGGGCGACGGGCGCCGTCGTGCGCTTCTCGATCCGCTTGCGGCTCGCGTCCGCGACCGTGACGACGCGTTGGACGAAGATCCCGGGGAGGTGGACATCGTCCGGGTCGAGGGTGCCGACCGGGACGAGGCGCTCGACCTCGGCGATCGTGATCCGGCCGGCCATCGCCGCCAGAGGGTTGAAGTTGCGGGCGGAGGAGTGGAACACGAGGTTGCCGTGTGCGTCGCCGACGGCGGCCCGCACCAGCGCGAAGTCGGTGGTCACGGACTCCTCGAGGACGTGCTCGACGCCGTTGAAGACCCGGGTCTCGCGCGCGGGGGAGGCCACGGCCACCGAACCGTCCTCGGCGTAGCGCCACGGCAGTCCGCCCTCGGCGACGGGCGTGCCCACCCCCGCGGTGGTGAAGAACGCCGGGATGCCCGAGCCGCCGGCCCGGAGCCGTTCCGCGAGCGTGCCCTGGGGGACGAGTTCCACCTCGAGTTCGCCGCCGAGGTAGCGGCGGGCGAACTCCTTGTTCTCGCCCACGTAGCTCGATGTCATCCGGGTGATCCGGCCGGCGCCGAGCAGGATGCCGAGGCCGCCGTCGTCGACCCCGCAATTGTTGGACACCACCCGCAGGTCGGTGGTGCCCGAGTCGAGCAGCGCGTGGATCAGGTCGTCGGGGATCCCGCACAGGCCGAACCCGCCGACGGCGATCGAGGCGCCGTTGGGGATGTCACCCACTGCGGCTGCTGCCGAGGATCGTGTCTTGTCCATGGTTCGCAGACGCTAGGCGCGCCGGAGGACCCGATCCATGTGGTGATGCGCCACAGTGTGGGGAATCGATGTGGGTGTGGCCCACATAGGTGGCGGATGTCGGCGGTCGTAGCCTCGCGGGCATGTCGAATCCTTCGCTCGGTACCGGTACGCCGCTCGTCGCGCTCGCCCTGTCCGGGCGCACGGCCCTGGTGACCGGTGGCGCGAGCGGCATCGGGCGCGCGTGCGTCACGCGGCTGGCCGCGGCCGGCGCGCACGTGCACGTCCTGGACCGGGATCCGGCGGCCGCCCAGGAGGCGGCGCGCGCGTGCGGCGGCACCGCGCACGTGGTCGACCTCACCGACATGGACGCGCTGGAACGGGTGTTGGAACGGCGCGGCCTGGCTCCCGATGTCGTGGTCAACAACGCGGGGTTCCAGGTGGTGGCCCCGATCCACGAGTTCGACCCCGAGGACTTCCGGCGGATCATGGCGGTCATGGTCGAGGCGCCGTTTCGGATCCTGCGCCGCGCGCTGCCGCACATGTACGCGAACAACTGGGGCCGCGTCGTCAACATCTCGTCGGTGCACGGCGTGCGCGCCTCGCCGTTCAAGTCGGCGTACGTCGCGGCCAAGCACGCGCTGGAAGGGCTGTCGAAGGTGACCGCGCTGGAGGGTGCCCCGCACGGGGTCACCTCGAACTGCGTCGACCCCGCGTACGTGCGCACCCCGCTGATGGAGCACCAGATCGCCGATCAGGCCGCCCTGCACGGCATCGCCCCCGACGACGTGGTGCGCGACGTGATGCTGGAGCGCACCGCGATCAAGCGGCTGATCGAGCCGGCCGAGGTCGCCGAGTTCGTCGCGTACCTGTGTACCGACGCGGCGTCGTTCATCAGCGGCGCGTCCCTGCCGATGGACGGGGCCTGGACCGCGCGCTGAGCGGTCGGGGCGCGGGCCGAACCCCCCGTGGGCGGCCGGCCGGGGCCACGCATAATGGCCGGATGGATCCCGTTTCGGCGGTGGCCGCCGTCCGGGCCCTGCTCGACCTGCTGCACCGCGACGCTCCCGCGGGCGAGTTCGAGCGCGCCGTCGTGGCGGCCCGGGCCGCCGGGGCGACGCCCGAGCTGCTCGCCGAGATCGACGGTGCCAAGGTCACCGCGTTGCGGCTGCGCGACGTGCTGCGGGAGCGCCGCCGCCGGGAGTCCGAGCTGGCCGCGCTCAACGAGACCGCGAGCGACCTCGCCGGCCTGCGCGACCTCGACCTGGTGCTGCGCGCGATCGTGCACCGCGCCCGATCGCTGCTGGGCACCGACACCGCCTATCTGTCGCTGCACGATCCGGTCGCGGGCGACACATACCTGCGGGTCACCGCCGGGTCGGTGTCCACCCGCTTCCAGCGGCTGCGGCTGGCCATGGGCGAGGGGCTCGGCGGCCTGGTCGCCGAACTGGCCACGCCCTACGTGACCGCCGACTACTTCGCCGACGACCGCTTCCTGCACACCCACACCATCGACGGCGGGGTCCGCGAGGAGGGGCTGGTGGCGATCCTGGGCGTGCCCCTGCTGCTGGGCGAGACCGTGATCGGCGTGCTGTTCGCGTCCGAGCGCAGGCCCCGGGTGTTCCGGCCCGACGAGATCTCGCTGCTGTGCTCGATGGCCGCCCACGCGGCCGTCGCCATCGACACCGCGAACCTCCTGGAGGAGACCCGGTCCGCGCTCGCCGACCTCGCCCGCGCCAACGAGCGGGCGGCCGCGCACAGCGCCTCGGTGGAGCGGGCCGCCTCGGCACACGACCGGTTCACCGAACTGGTCCTCGCGGGAGCCGGCGTGGACGACGTGGTGCGCGCCGTCGCGGAGGTCGTGGGCGGCGAGGCGACCCTGTGTCTGGGCGACCCGGATCCGGAAGCGGCCGGGCCGGGCGACCCCGACTTCGTGGCCGCCTCCGCGCAGGCCCAGGCCACCGGCCGCGCGGCCCGGGTCGGCCGGGTGCACATCGCGCCGGTGTCGGCCGGCACCGAGCACCTGGGCGTGCTGGTCCTGCACAGCGGCGACGACCAGGCCGCCTCGGACGCCCGGATCCTGGAACGGGCGGCGATGGTCATCGCCCTCCTGGTCCTGTTCCGCCGCTCGGCCACCGACGCCGAACACCGACTGCGCGGCGAGCTGCTGCACGAGATCCTGACGTCCACGGGCCGCGACCCGGCCGCGCTGACCGACCGCGCGGCCCGGCTCGGCGCCGACCTGGACCGCCCGCACGTCGCCGTGGTCGTCGACGCGCCCGACGCCGACCGCGCGCGCCTGGGCTCCGCCGTCGCGCACCTGGCCGCCACCGCGCACGGTCTCGCCGGCGAGTACGACGGCCACACGGTGCTGCTGCTGCCGGGCGACCGACCCGCCGAGCTCGCGCGCCGCGTCGCCGCCGACCTGCGGACGGCGCTGGGTCGCCCCGCGACGGCCGGCGCCGCCGGTCCCGCGCGCGGTGTGGCGGGCTGCGCGGACGCGTACGCCGAAGCGCGCCGCTGTCTGGAATCCCTGCGCGCGCTCGGCCGCGTGGGCGAGGGGGCCTGCACCGACGATCTCGGCTTCGTGGGCCTGCTGCTCGCCGAGCACAAGGACGTCGCGGGCTTCGTGCACCGCACCATCGGTCCCCTGCTCGACTACGACCGGGCCCGCGGCACGGAGCTGACCCGGACCCTGTCCGCCTACTTCGACTGCGGCGGCAGCCTCACCCGGACCCGTGAGCTGCTGCACGTGCACGTCAACACCGTGTCCCAGCGGCTGGAACGGGTGGCCGCGCTGCTCGGCCCCGACTGGCAGGACCCCGAGCGCGGCCTCCAGCTCCGCCTCGCGCTGCACCTGGCTCCCCTGGTGCCGTGACCGGAAAGGCTCACCGGCTCTCGGCGCCTGACCCGGGCCGGTGACGACACCGCTTCCGCGCCCTGTCCCGACCCCGCCGCGATCGGGTCGGTCGGCCTCTCGTAGCATGGCCGGCGATCAACCGCCGCAACGTCACCCGGCGTGGTCGTACCGTCGTGCGCGCCGGTGGGGATCCTCCGCCCGAACTCCGTCGTCGGCCTTCGCCGCCAGTCCCGGTGCGAGGTGTCGTGGCGCGCCCTCGTGCGGGCCGAAGGCGCCTCGTCGGGTCCTGGCGCCTCGGCCCCGAGTCGGCAGTCTTCCGGAAGGACCCGATGCATGGCGCTCACCGAGGCCCTCAGCGAAACTCGGCAACGCGCCGCCGCCCGGCTGGAGCGCGTGGCCGTCCCGCGCCGGCTGCGCAGTCGACGCGCCGTCGAGTGGTGGATCGCCGCCCTCTTCGTCTGCGCGGGCTTTTGGCTGTACAAGGACCTGTGGGCGGATCTCGACCACGCCTACCTGGTCAACGGCGGCCAGGACCAGAACATGTGGGAGTGGTTCTTCACCGTCACCGCCGACGCGACCGTGAACCTCCGCGATCCGCTGTTCACCGAACTCCAGAATCATCCGCTCGGCGTGAACATGATGGCCAACACGGCCATGCTCGGCCTGGGCATCCCGCTGACTCCGGTGACCCTGATCTTCGGGGCCTCCACCACCTGGGCCATCGTGCTCACCGGCGGCCTGTCCGGTACCGCGTTTGCCTGGTACCGGTTGCTCTCGCGGCATCTGGTCCTCTCCCGCGTGGCGGCGGTGATCGGCGCCGCGCTGTGCGCGTTCGCGCCGCCGATCGTCTCGCACGCCAACGCGCACCCCAACTTCGCGGTGTTGTTCGTGTTCCCGCTGATCGCGGGGGTGCTGATCCGGCTGTGGCGCGGCGAGCCGCCGATCCGCAACG
This sequence comes from Embleya sp. NBC_00896, assembly GCF_045207785.1. Classification (NCBI taxonomy): domain Bacteria; kingdom Bacillati; phylum Actinomycetota; class Actinomycetes; order Kitasatosporales; family Streptomycetaceae; genus Embleya; species Embleya sp. NBC_00896. The sequence goes on along the minus strand of NZ_CP108777.1, from coordinate 1,047,143 downwards.
GCATCGTGCTCGGGCTGCTGATCGCCTTCCAGATCTTCGTCGGCGAGGAGCCGCTGCTCTTCGCCGCCACCGGGTTCTTCGTGTTCGGGGTCGTGTACGCGCTCGCGTCGCCCCGCGAGGCCCGGGCCGCGGCGCGGCCGTTGGGCATCGGCCTGCTCGTGGCGGCGGCGCTGTCGCTGGTGTTGGTGGCCTACCCGCTGTGGGTGCAGTTCTTCGGGCCGCAGAGCTACACCGGGATCGAGCACGAGGCGGGCAACGACGCGGCCGCCTTCGTGGGGTATGCGAGCGATTCGCTGGCCGGCGACCGGGCCGGCGCGGCCACGTTGTCGGTCAACCAGACCGAGGAGAACGCGTTCTACGGCTGGCCGCTGGTGATCCTCGCGGTCTTCCTCGCGATCTGGCTGTGGCGCATGGCCGTCGCCCGTGCCGCCGCGATCACCGCGCTGGTCGCGGCGGTGCTGTCGCTGGGCGTGACGATCGTCGTCGACCACGAGGACACCGACATCACCGGGCCGTGGAAGTGGGTGAACGAGCTGCCGCTGTTCGAGTCGACGCTGGAGTCGCGGTTCGCCCTGGTCTGCGCGCCCGCGTTGGGGATATTGCTCGCGCTGGCCACCGACCGGGTGTCGGCCTTGGTCCGGTCGTGGTCCGGAGCCGTGCCCGGGGTCCCGATTCGGCTGATCTGGGCGGGGGTGCTGACCATGGCGCTGTTGCCGATCATGCCCACCCCGCTGGACGTCGCGGATCGGCGACCCGTGCCGCGGTTCTTCGCCGAGGGGGACTGGCGGCGGTACGTGGACGACGGGTCGGTGGTCGTGGTGCCGCTGCCGAACGCCGGCGACGCCGACGCGCTGCACTGGCAGAACGAGGCGGGGAGTGGCTTCCCGCTCGCGGAGGGCTACTTCGTCGGGCCGTGGGGTCCCGACCGGATCGGCGTGTACGGCTCCCCGTACCGCCCCACCTCCGCACTGCTCGGCAAGGTCGCCGCCGAGGGCGTGGTCTCCGAGATCACCGACGACCAGCGGCGCGAGGCCCGTGAGGACATGGCGTACTGGCGCGCCGACGTCGTCGTACTCCCCGAGCGTGAGCACGAGTCCGAACTCGTCGCGACCCTCGAAGCCCTCCTGGGCCCGAGCGAGCGCGCCGCGGACGTATGGGTCTGGGACGTCCGCCGCCTCGTCCCGTGACAACCGCGGAGCATTCGCCGGGCCGGGTTACGACGAGCCGGCGGAGTGTGTTTGTTAATGGCTGGTCGTGGGCTCGGATCGGTTGGATGATCCGGGTGGGCCGACGGCCTCGGCCGGGGCGCCGAGTTCCTCGAGGGTCGTCGAACAGGAACCCGCTTCGAGCGCGGTGTTCCGGTGAACCGTTGGGAGGAAACAGCCGCGTGAAACACCTGAGCGAAGCGTTGGAAGCGCTCGACGCCCAAGACACCCGGACGCGTGACATCGCCGCCGACCGGCTCGGCGACCTCTTGCAAGGCACCGCTTTGCCGCAGGCCGACGCCGAACTGGTCGTGTCGCGGCTGGTCGCCCTCTTCGTCCGTGACTCGGACCACGGCGTTCGGGAGGCCGCGCTCAACTCGGTCTGCGAGGCGTGCAATCGCCGCCGACTACCGCTACGACTGTTCGAGGACCTGGTCCCGATTCCGCCGACCCTGAGGAACGACCTTCTCGCGTACACCCTCTACATCCTCGGCTCGACCCGGGATCCCGCCGCCGAAGAGGTGATCAGCCCCTTCGTCACCCACGCCGACGCCTCCGTCCGGGAAGAGGCCGCCCTCGCTCTCGACGAGATCCACGCAGCCCAAGGACCCCGGAACGCATCCCCGCCCCACAGCTCTTGACGCACGCCGCGCTGGGCAGACTGAGCCGGCGGGAGCGAGAGGTGGCCGCCGCGGTCGGCCAGGGCCGCTCCAATGCCGAGATCAGCCGCGAGCTCTTCATGAGCGTGGCCACCGTCAAGGCCCATGTCTCCTCCGTGCTGACCAAGCTGGACCTGAACAACCGCACCCAACTGGCCATCCTCGTCCACGACGCCGGTCCGACCGGCTGACCGGCACACCCGCCGGCCGCGTGGCCCCACCGGACCGGTCGGGTGCGTGGTGTCGGTCACCCGCTCGTCCCGGTTGTCGGGGATCGTGGGAGGCTGCGTTCTGTGACTGTTCTTGTCGGTGCGCCGCTTTTCGTTGGCCGTGAACCCGAGTTGGCGAGGCTCGTGGAGGCGCTGCGGGACGCCGACGGCGGGGTGCCCCGGGTCGTCCTGGTGACCGGTGAGGCCGGCGTCGGCAAGACCCGGTTGCTCGACGAATTCCTCGGTACGGCGGGGGGATGGTCCGAGAACGCCGTCGTCGCGGTCGGCTCGTGCCTGGAACTGGGCGCCGAGGGGCTGCCGTTCGCCCCGTTCGCCGGGGTCCTGCGCGCCCTCGCCGGGGCGCTGGGGGACGACTTCGAGGCCGCCGCCGCGGACCGCCGGCGCGAACTGGCCTGGATCTCGCCGACGCTGGCCGACGAAGCCGCCGACGGGGTGCCGCCCGAGCGGGCGCGGTTGTACGAGACCGCGCTGCGGCTGCTGGAGCGGCTGGGCGAGGATCGCCCGCTCGTCATCGCGTTCGAGGACCTGCACTGGGCCGACTCGGCGACCCGCGAGCTGCTCGCGTTCCTGGTCCGCTCGCTGCGCCGCGGCCGGATCCTGATCGTCGGCACCCTGCGCGCCGACGCGATGGACCGCAGCCACCCGATGCGCCGCCTGGTCGCCGAGCTCGAACGCATCCGCACCGTCACCCGGATCGAACTCGGCCGACTGACCATGTCCCAGGTCGAGCAGCACCTGGGCGGCCTGCTCGGCACCACCCCCTCGCACGCCCTGACCCGCCAGGTGTTCGAGCGCTCCGAGGGCAACGCCTTCTTCGTCGAGGAACTCGCCGCCGGCGTGCGCGACGGCCGGCTCACCGACCTCTCCGACACGCTGCGCGACCTGCTCCTGATCCGCATCGAGCAGTTGCCCGAATCGGCTCGCCGGGTGGTTCGGCTCGCGGCCGTCGGCGGCATCGGCGTCGAACACCCGCTGCTGGCCGAGGTGGCCGGCCTCGACCCCGACACGCTGGAGACGGCGCTGCGCGCGGCGGTCTCGGGCCATGTCCTGGTGTCCGACCCCGACGGCTACTCGTTCCGGCACGCCCTGGTCCGCGAGGCGGCCCTCGACGACCTGCTCCCGGGCGAGCGGATGCGGATGTACGCGGCGTTCGCCGAGGCGCTCGACGCGCTCGTGGCCCGCGGCGAACTGCCGGCCCGGCGTGAACACGTCGACCGCAGGGCGCGCTACTGGTTTGCCGCGGGCCGCCCCGCGCAGGCGCTACCCGCGTGCGTGACCGCCGCGGCGGCCGCGACCGACCGCTACGCGTTCGGCGAGGCGTGGGCCCTGTACGAGAGCGCCCTCGCGCTGTGGGACCAGGTCCCCGACCCGGAGACGGCCACCGGTACGACCATGGCGGAGCTGCTCGACGGGGCCATCGCGGCGGCCCACTACGACAACGCCGGCGATCGCGAACTCGCGCTGCTGCGCCAGGCGTTGGACCTGGTCGACGAGGAGCGCGAGCCGTACCGCGCGGCCGCGTTGTGGACCCGGCGGGCGAAGACCCTGTGCCGGCTGGCCCGCAGTTCGGGCATGACCGAACTCGAACGCGCCGAGCGACTGCTCGTGGGACTGCCGGAATCGAACGAATACGCGGCCGTGGTGATCCGGATCGCCCGCACACACTTCCTGGAGGGGAACGGCGAGGAGGCGCCGGCGGTCGCTCGCCAGGCGCTGGCCATCGCGCGCCGGGTCGGCGACGAGGACGTCATCGCCGGCATGGAGCAGATGCTCTCGTGGTTCCTCGCCGGGGTCGGCGAGATCGAGGAGAGCCTGGCGCACGGCCGCGAGGCGCTGCGCATCGCGGAACGCGCGCACGGCGAGCCGGACACGCTCGTGTTCGTGCTCGGCAACTGGGCCTCGGTGCTGGAGGGGCTCGGTCGGCACGAGGAGTCCGTCGCAGCGGCCCGCCGGGCCCTGGACGTCTCGCGCGACCGCGGCCTGATGCGCGTCAGCGCGGCGTTCATCCTGGGCAACCTCGCCGAGAGCCTGTTCTCGCTGGGCCGCTGGGACGAGGTCGCCAAGGCGGTGGACGACCTGCGCGAGCACGACCCCGACCGATTCGCCACCGGTCACGCGGAACGGTCCCTGGCCCTGTCCCACCTCCTGCGCGGCGACGTGGCCGAGGCCGCCGCGCTGCTGGCCCGGACGCAGGAGAACGGCCGGACCGCCTACCAGGAGGCCCAGCACCGGATCCCGCAGTCGGCCGCCGAGATCGCGCTGGCCCGAGTGCAGGGGAATCGGACCGCGCTGCGCGAGATCCTGGACGCGGAACTGCGCGCCGGATTCCCGGTCGGCAACCAGCGGTTCGCGTTCCCGCTGCTGGTCGAGGCGGCCCGCGCGTACGCCGCGGACGCGGGCACGGACGAGGCCCGCGAGGACCTGCGCCGGATCCGCGAGGCCGGCGCCGCGCTCGCGCTCGACTGCGACCTCGACCGGGCGCACGCGGTGACCCTGACCGCGCTGCTCGCCCGCGCCGAGGGCACCGACACCCTCGCCCGGTGGCAGACGGCCGCGGCGGCGTGGGAGCGGACCACCCAGCCCTACCTCACGGCCCAGGTCCAGGCCGACCTCGGCGCCGCGCTGATCACCGCCGGCGACCGCGTCGGCGCGACCGAGGCGCTCACCCGCGCGCACGCCGAGGCCGACCGCCTCGGCGCCGTACCGCTGCGCGAGCAGGTCGAACTCCTGGCCCGCCGCGCCCGCATCGACCTGGCCGTGCGCACCACCGGCCCGGCCCGACCCACCCATCAGGTCGGCGACCTGACCCCTCGCGAGCGCGAGGTGCTGCGCCTGGTCGCCGACGGCCGCACCAATCGACAGATCGCCGAAGAGCTGTTCATCAGCGTCAAGACGGCGAGCGTCCACGTCTCCAACATCCTCGCCAAACTGGAGGTCGCCACCCGAGGCGAGGCGGCGGCCTTGACGCACCGCGTCCACCTCCTCGAAGACCCCCCAGCCGAACAGGCGGCGTCCTCGGGGACTTCCGGCGTGCTCTAAGGTAAGGCTTACCTCCATACCTTCACGCGCCAAGGAACCAGGACCCATGCCGATACCTCGCCGCCGGATCGCCGCCGTGGCCGTGACCCTGTCCGCCGCCCTGCTCACCGGGGCCTGTGGCAGCTCCGACAGCTCGGACGGCTCGGACAAGACCAAGCCGGCCGTGGCCCAGGGCGGCAAGGAGTTCGGCAGCGCCGGCCAGGTCACCACCGGGCTCGGCACGGACGCGGCCCCCGGGCAGTTCCCGCGCACGATCCGCACCGCGATGGGCGACGTGACGCTCAAGAGCCAACCGAAGCGGGTCGTGGTCCTGGACACCGGCGAGCTCGACAACGTCGCGGCGCTCGGCGTCCAGCCGGTCGGCGTCGCGTTCACCGACGGCTCGCAGGAACTGCCCGCCTACCTGGACGGCAAGGCCGGCAAGCCGCAGAAGGTCGGCACGATCAACAACCTCAACCTCGAGGCGATCGAGAACCTCAAGCCCGACCTGATCCTCGGCAGCAAGCTGCGCGCCGAGCAGCAGTACCAGGTGCTGTCCAAGATCGCGCCCACGGTGTTCTCGGTCCGGCCCGGCTACACGTGGAAGGAAAACTTCCTGCTCAACGCCGCGGCCCTGGACAAGACGGCGGACGCCAAGCGGCAGCTGGACGCCTACCAGGCGCGGGCCAAGGCGCTCGGCGACAAGCTCGGCCCGAACAAGCCGACCATCTCCATGGTCCGCTTCATGCCGGGCAAGATCAGGCTGTACGCGAACAAGTCGCTGATCGGCACCGTGCTCCAGGACGTCGGCCTGCCCCGTCCGGCCAACCAGAACATCGACGACCTGGCCGTCGAGCTGTCCGAGGAGCGGATCACCGAGGCCGACGCCGACCGAATCTTCGTGGGCACGTACGGCCCGGCCGACAAGACGGCCCAGACCCGGGTGACCGACAACCCCCTGTGGAAGAAGCTCGGCGCGGTCGAGAAGGGCAAGGCCGTCACGGTCCCCGACGAAACCTGGTATCTCGGCCTGGGCGTAGTGGCCGCCGACTCGATCCTCACCGACCTGGAAAAGCACCTGACGTCCTGACCCGGCACCCGAAGACGGCGGGCCCGCCATTCCCGAAGACGGCGGGTCCGCCATTCCCAGCCCGTCCGGCGTTTGAGGACAAGCGGGCCGCAGGCCGGCCAAGTCAGTCGAGGATCAACGGTGCCCGCCCCGCATGCGCCAACATGTTCGCAACGCCGGCCGCGGGCCCCTCGGCCCGCCGCCAATACTCGTCCCGATCAGTGAGCACCGCGAACAACCGCTGCCACGACCGATCCTCGGTACCCAGCAACTCACCGGCCAGCGCCGCGATCTCCGCGCACGCCGCGTCCGCGGCCACCCGCACCGCCTCCGGCAGGTCGATCCGAACCCGCGCGTCCGCGACGTAGTTCAGCACCCGATCCGCGCACCCGACCTCGTGCACCAGATCGTGCGCGGTCAGCAACCCCTCCTCCAGGAGCGTCTCGACCACGACGTACCACTCGCCGGTAGCGCCATGCGGTATCACCCACGCGACCACCGCCCGAGCCACCTCCGGGCCGCGCCGCGCCACATCGATCGCGTCGCCGGAGTACAGGCGCTGCACGGCCGCGAGCACCACGTGGTCCGGCGCGTCCGGCAGCTCCGCCAGCGCCCGCCACACGTCGGCGGCGAACGGCTCCTGGGCGTGCTCGGCGGCCAGCACCGACCAGTCGCGGGCGTAGGGCTGCTCGAGGACCCGCTCCGCGTCCGCACCGCGCTCGCACGTGCGCAGCTTCGCGACCAGCCGGGCGGTGGACCGTTCGCGATCGAGGCGAGCGGTCAGCACGGCCACGCCCGCGTCCACCCCGCCGGCGTCCAGTGCCTTCTTGGCGATCCGGATCGCGCCGGCGCCGAGCAGTCCCGCGTCGATCAAAGAGCGCAGGTGGTCCGGGCCGCCGAAGCGCAACGAGTTTCGGGCGGCGGCCAGTTGCTCCGGAAGCGAAAGCTTTCCGCGCAGCGCGGTCAGCGCCGCCGCGACCACCTCCGGGTCCGCCGCCTCGACGGTCACAAGGAGCGCGTCCGCCCGGTACTTCGAGAACACGCCGGGTTCGAGCAGCCGCGCCCGCAGCCTGGGCGACACCGGTCCGGGGTCGTCGACCGCGCGGGACAGGATCCGACGCCGCTCCGCCGTGTCGCCACTGCGCTTGACGTCGCCGTACAGGCGGTCGTCGACCATCGGATCGCGCAGGCTCAGCAGCCGATCGCGGACGTATCGCGCGCAGGCCGACCGGGACCGGCCCTGTGCGAGCGCGAGCGCGGCGGCGCGATCGGGCAGCTCCAGCACGTACTCGACGAGGTCGTCGTGCACGAACCGACCCTGGTTGGCGTAGTTCACCAGCGCGAGCGGGGCGTCCCCCTTGAAGTGCGGGATCACCGCGCGGAGCACGCTCAGGTCGGCGTACACGAGCAGACTCGCCGCCTCCGGCGAGAGCAGCGCGGGCGCCGGCGGCTCCTGCCCGGCGGCGTGTTCCAGCAGCTCGGGGAGGGGCAGCTCGGCGCTGTCGGTCTCCATCGCGGCCAGCGCGGCGAGCCACCGGTCCGGGTCGGTGCCCAGTCGCTCGGCGACCAGCGCGCGCACGGCCCGGGTGAGGGGCCGCCGGAGCAGTTGCGCGAACGCACCCGGGCGCGGCGCGTTCAGCGCGCGGGCGGGCATCGCGGCGAGCAGGTGAGCGGGTCCGATCAGGCCCGCGCGGTAGCGCAGCGCGGCCGAGGCGTGCCGCTGGAAGTCCCGTCGCATGCGGGGCACGAGCTCGCGCGTGCGCTCCGCCGGAGCGGTCGCGCATGCCGTGCGCAGCCACTCCGGGTGGTACAGGCCCGGTGCGTCGGCGGCCGAGGTGTCGGCGAACGCCGCGAGCACGCTCGGATCGGACGGGATCGGCGCGCCCGGGACGAGCGAGCGCAGCAGGTGCGCCGCCGCGAGCGAGCACGTGCGATCGCGATTGGGACCCTGGCGGGGCGGGATCGGCAGGGTCGACGCCACCTGGTCGCGGGTTGCGCCCGGCGCCTGCGCGGCCGCGAGCACACGCGCGAACTCGGCGATCTCCGCGTCGCCGCGCGCGGTGGTCTCGGCGTCCGGCCGTTGCCCGGCCGCCTGGGCGGCGACGGTGAGCAGCTCGGCGAGGGTACCGGCGAAGGTGTCGAGCAGGCCGAGCGCGACGGCCACCGCCTCGGGGTGACCGGCGAGGTGGGTCCGCACGAGTGCCGCGATCGCGTCGCGGATGGGCTTCGCCACGGTCTCCGGGTCCAGTTCGGGCAGGATCCACAGCAGCGCCGAGGCCGGATGGGCGGTGTCCACGAGCCGCGCGGGATCGAGCAGCCCATGGCCGACCAGGCCGTCGACCCAGACTCCGTCGCCGGTGTGCAGCGGGACGGCCGTGAGCCGGTCGACGGGTTCGGCGTTGAGCGCCTCGGATCGTGTGCCGTGCGCGCGATTGACCTGGGCCAGTCGCAGCAGGCGGCCGGGTTCGCCGTCGGCGTGCTCGTGGCGCAGGAGTTCGTCGATCGACTCGGGCGCGTACGGCGTGGTGCGGTGGGTCGCGACCAGGCGCGGCAGGTCGTACACGTAGGGCTCGTGCACGATCGCCTGCATCAGTCTGCGGGTGGCGTTGCGACCGCGGTCGGTGGCGAACACGCGGGGCAGGGCGTCGGGATCCTCGAACGGGATGGCCGACGCGGCCAGTTCGCGCATCCCGTCGGGCGAGTCGAGCGCGGCGACCGCGGTGGCCGCCAGGTTCGAGCCGTCGGGTCCGCCCAGCAGGTCGACGAGCCGGCGCACCGCGTCCGGGCCGCCGCGCTCGTGGATCCGGACGACCGCGAAATGGCGCGCGTCGTCGGAGACGGCCGAGTGCAGCGCGCGGTAGACGAGGTCGGGGTCGCCGCTGGTGAGCAGGGGCGTGGTCAGCCGTTGGTCGGGGCAGGCGAGCAGGTCCGCGCGTAGACCGGAGTCCAGGGGGACGAATTCGGTGCGGCCGGGGGTGCGCGGCAGGCCCGACGCGATCGTGCGGCGCAGCGTGAGCGGGGCGTGGTGGTGGCGATACACGGCCGCGTCGATGGTGGGTTCGTCCCGGGCGACGAGTCGGCACAGGTCGCGCGGGTCCAGGGCGGTGTTGCGGGCGATGGCGGCGGCCGGCCGCGGGTCGGGGGTGGCGAGCGCGATGTCGAGGGCGTGTGGGGGGAGCGGGCCCCTGCCCAGGAGCTCGCACAGCAGCGCGTCGGGCAGCTTGGGCAGGAGGTCGCGCAGGTCGTCGTGGTCGGCGGCGTACAGCAGGAAGCGCAAGGGTTTGGCCAGCGCCGTCGGCGCGGCCGAGCCGGCGTCGGGGGCCGGTATCGAACCGTCGGCTATGCCGGTCAGCAGATCGGTCAGGGTGCCGCGATAGCGCGAGAGCGTGGCCCGCAGGGTCGCCCAACGCGGTGCCGAGGCGCCCAGGTGACGGTGGATCAGCTCGGTGAGGGCGGTGCTGGGGGGTAGTTGCGCGAGCGTGCCGACGGCGGTCCGGGCGGGGGTGACGGCGAACAGGACGAGCCGGGCGTGGCTCTCGGCGGCGAGTCCGGCGGCGGTGGTGGTGCCGGCGAGGTGGGCCAGTTCGGGGTGACCCGGGGTGTGCGCGGCGGCCCGGAGCAGGGCGGCGTTGGGTGGGGCGGCGTGCGCGACGGCGGCCGGGTGGGCGCGGTAGAGGTCCACCAGGACGCCGGTCGGGCAGTCGGGGCGGGCGGCCAGCGCCGCGGCGGCGGGCTCGGGGAGGGGCTGCGATCGGTGGGCCAGGTGCAGGCCGGCCCAGTCGAGCCGGCGGCGCCAGGTGGGTTCGGGCTCGCCGGCGCGGAGACCGGCCACCAGGCCGTCGAGGCTCTCGGCCGCGGTGAGGGCCTCGCGGAGGTGGGCGGGGCCGGCGTCGAGGGCGGCGGTGGCGATGGCGGCGACGTCGGGGTACAGCGGTGGCGGCGGGTCCGCGTCGCGCACGTCCACGAGCAACCCGCGCAGCCGCTCGGGATCTCGGAACAGCCCCAGCAGGCCGCCCAGTTGCTCGGCCCGGGTCAGGCGCGCACCGCCGACGCGCAGCGCGTGTTCGACCAGTTCCGGGACGGCGGACACCACGGCGGCGGCGACGAAGTGCGGGCGTTCGGGCGGATCCTCGGTGCTCGCGCGGATTTCCTCCCACAGCGGGCCGAGCGCACCCGGGGCGGTGTGCCGGCCCGGCGCGAGCACCGCGCGCCGCATCCACGGGACGGCGGCGGCGTGCCGGTACACGAGCGCGTCCACGACCGGGTCGGGCTGCTCCAGGAGCGTGGCCAGGTCGGCCGCCGTGGCCCGGCGATTGCGGGCCACGGACCGGCGGACGAGCACGTCGCGATCGCGAACGGCGGCCTCCCGCGCGGCGATCGGCAGCGACACATCGCTCAGGAAGCTGAGTTCGGCGGTACCGAGCCGATGCCGCAGGCGCCCCGCGTCACCGGGTTCGCCGCCCGCCACCGCGAGTCCGAGCAGCACCTCGCCGGACCGGGCGTACCTCCGCGTCGCCCCGTGTGTCACCGTGCGTGCCTCCGTCGTTCACCGCTTTCGACCCGTCGGGCGGCCGGGCGGCCGCGCGACGCTACGACGAACACCCCATCACAGTCCGCCGACGACCTGTCACGAGAGCGCCTGCCCGGGGTGTTCCGGCGGCCGCCGATGCCCCCGGCGCGTGGGCCTGTTCGACGCGGCGGCCGCCCGGGTCGCGGTCAGCCGGGTCCCGGTGCGCGCGAAGTGGCCGGGGCCGGTGCCCAGGAGGCGCTTGAAGTGCCTGGTCAGGTGCGACTGGTCGTAGAACCCGGCGGTCGCGGCGACGGTGCGCGCCGGCATTCCGTCCAGCAGCAGGCCGCGCGCGAGATCGACCCGGCGGCCGGTGAGGTATTGATGCGGTCCGATCCCGAACTCCCGGCTGAAGGCCCGCACGAGGTGGGTGGGGTGCGCGTACAGCAGGTCGGCCGCCTCGCGCAGGGTCAGGCCCGTCACGAACCGCTCGTCCAGCAGGTCGCGCAACCGGTGCGCGATCCCGGGGTCGCGCACGGCGGGCGGGTCGACGACCCGGCCTCGCAGGTGCGCGCGCAGCCGTTCGGTGACGAACGCGAGCCTGCTCTCCGCCTCCAACTCCTCGCCGGCGTGCAGCAACGATGTGTGCAACTGGTGCACGCGCCGGCGCAGCCCGGGATCGTCGAGTACGGGGTGGGCCACGGCGGGTCCGATCAGTTCGTCGGCCACCTGTGTGGAATCGAGGTAGAGCACCCGCTTGCGAAAGCCCGCCGGCGTGACGGCGCAGCCGTTGTGTGGGACATGTGGGGGCAGGAGGGTCACGGTGCGCCGCAGCGGGCCGTGTTCGTGCCGGTCCAGGTCGTACTTCACCATGCCGTGGTCGACGATCAGCAGCGTCCACGCGGCGTGCGTGTGCATCGGATAGACGTGGTCGGTCATGTGCGCGTGCAGGATCTCGGTCACCCCGGCCACGGGCGGGCGCCACGCGACGATGTCCGAGCCGGCGATCATGCAAGGATCGTACAAGACTCGCTTCCGGCGACTCGGAAACAATTCCGGGCATGGCATCCGAGAACGCGCCCGTCCGCTTCGACACCAAAATCGCCGTCCTGCTGCGCGAGGACCTGCCCACGTGGCAGCGCCTGAACGTCACCGCTTTCGTGGTCAGCGGCATCGGCAGCCGGGTCCCGGAGGTGATCGGCGAGCCCTACGCGGACGCCGACGACACCGAGTACCTGCCGATGTTCCGCCAGCCGGTGCTGGTCTTCGAGGGCACCAAGGAGGCGCTGACCTCGGCGCACACCCGCGCACTCGGCCGGGACCTGCCGATGGCGGTGTTCACCTCGGACCTCTTCGGCACGGGCAACGACCGCGACAACCGCGCCATGGTGCGGGCGATTCCGCGGGCCGATCTCGACCTGGTGGGAATGGCGGTATACGGCCCGCGCAACGTGGTGGACAAGATTCTCAAGGGCGCCAGGATGCACCCGTAGAAGGAAAGCCGGAGTAGGTACACCTTCCGTGGGCACTACCCCTACCTCTGGACGATCACTGCGGGGTGCGGAAGGGCGGAAACGATGAGCGACACGGATCGGGGCGACCCGGTCGGTCCGAGCGACCGGGCCGGCGACATCGGCGACTTCGGCGAGTTCGTCGACGGACTCGACTATCCGATGTTCGTCGTCACCGCGTCCCGCCCGGACTCCGGTGAACCGTCCGGCTGCCTGGTCGGGTTCGCGTCGCAATGCAGCATCGACCCGCCGCGGTTCCTGGTCTGCGTCTCGGTCGCCAACCACACGCACGCGGTAGCCGAAGCCGCGCGCACGCTCGCGGTGCACGCGCTGAACGCGCGTCAGCACCCGCTGGCCGCCCTGTTCGGCGAGGAGACCGGCGATCTGACGGACAAGTTCGCGCACTGCGCGTGGACCGAGGGCCCCGACGGTGTCCCGCTGCTGACGGAGTGCCCGCATCGATTCGTCGGTCGTGTGTTGCACACCGTCGCCCTCGGTGACCACACCGGCTTCGTCCTCGAACCGCTGGAAGCCGCCGGCCGCGGTACCAAGGAGCGCCCCCGACTCCTGATGCTCGCCGATGTCCGGGATCTGGAGCCGGGCCACTCCAGCTGACCGCGACGCGCGGAAATCGCGGGCCGTACCCGGGTGTGCCAGGCCGAAAAGACCTGGATGCTCACCGAGGCAGGCCCGCAACGCAGCCGTCGAGTCGTCGTTCCGGACCGCCGCGAGGCGACGAACTCAACGGATCACGAGCAGGGCGGCCAAAGCCGGGCCGAACGCGCCGCCCAGTAGGTAGCAGAGGTTGAACAGCCCGATCGCCGTGGGCCGTTGGGCCACGGGCGCCGACCCGGCCGCGAGCACGGCCAGGGTGGCCTGGCCGGAGGTCGCGGTGAACACCGCGATCGCGGTCACCCCGAGCAGCAGCGGCGCCCACGGGCCGACGACGGCGGTCAACGGCGCCAGCACACCCAGCACGATCAGCACGGTGAGCGTGGTCGACCTGCGCAGCCGGCCGGAGACGGTCGCGAAGCCCCAGGTCGCCGCCGAGCCGACCAGCAGCGCGGCCATCTGGACGAGACCGATGTGACCGGTGCTCCAGCCGGTCTCCCGGGCGAGCAGTCGCGGTACGGCGAACAGCAGCGTGAAGTAGGACGTGGACAACGCGAGGGTGACGACGGCGGCCAGGACGAACGTCGGGCTGCGCAGCACCGCGACCGGGACGAACCCGTCGGGCCGGGCCCGCAACCGCACCACCAGGATCGCGAGCGCGACGACGGCGGCGATCGGCGCGGGCAGCGGGTACTGCGGGACGAGCACGAGCGCCGACACCAGCGCCGCCAGGAGCAGCGCCCCCGTCAGGTCGAACCGGCCCGACTCGGCCGCGGGGGGCCGCGCCGGCGCACGTCCGGCCACGAACGGCACGGCGAGCAGGCCCACCGCCGAGACCACGAGCGCGACGCGCCAGGACAGCGCGCCCCCGATCAGCACACCGGCGGTCGGGCCGACCGCGCCGAACATCCCGAACATCGCGGTGATCACGCCCATCCGGCGGACCGACCCCGCGAGGTTCATCGCGACGGTGGTCAACCCCGCACCGCCGAACGCCTGCGCGGCCCGCCCCGAGATCAGCAGCGGCAACCACGGCGCGAGGGCCACCACGACCGTGCCGAGGGCGACCAGGGCGGCGGAGACGGTCAGCGTGACGCGCGCGCCGCGACGCCGCATCAGGGCGGCGGCGAGCGGCGTACCGATGGCGATCGCCCAGCCGAACACGCTGACCAGCCACGATCCGGTGGCCACCGAGACGCCCAGGTCGGCGGAAATGCCGGGCAGGATCAGTACCGGACTGTTCGCGGTGATCGCCACGGGCGCGGCGAGCAGGGCCAACACGAGGGCGGGGACGGGGCGTTCGGTCCGCGTGGGGCGCGGCACTGGCCGCGGGCGAGTCGCCGCGGTGTCGTCGCGCCGGACGGGAATGGTCCGGGGCGCGAGGGCCGTGCTCAGGGTCGTGCTCATCGTGACTCCTTGCTGGGGCGGGCCGGGAAGACTTTGTCCCGGCCGCCGGACGGGCTCGGTGGAAACCGTCCGGCGGTCGCGGACAGCGGGCCGTGGGCCGGCCCCTACGACTCAGGCCCCGGTCAGGGTCCGGCGCCAGACGGGGCTGTCGACGTAGTGGTTGTCGAAGCGCTCGGACGTCGCGCGGAGTTCGGCGATGTCGGCCTCGCCCTTGTGGACGCGCTCCAGGAGTCGGTAGTAGTCGAAGCGGTCCATGCCGGGGGTGAACACCACGAGCATCTTGGCCTCGGTGTCCGGCGCCGGGGCGAACGCGTGCGGCACGGTCGGCGGCACCACGAGGAAGTCACCGGTCTCCAGGGTGACGATCTCCTCGCCGAGCAGGATGCGCATGGTGCCCTCGAGGACGTGGAACATCTCGCTGGCCCGGGTGTGGAAGTGGGCCGGCGCGCCGGGGGAGCCCTTGGCGAAGGTGGCCAGGTTGGCGGTGAGCCCGGGGGTGTCGGCGAGCAGGGTGATCAGGCTGGTGGGGCCGTCCTGGACGACCTCGGCGTCGTGCGTGCGGACCAGGATCGGGCTGTTCGGGTCGGTCAGGTCGGTCAGGTTGCTCAGGTTGGTCGGGTCGATGTTGTTCGCGGGCATGGTCGCTCCTCGGAAGGGGGTCTTCGGTGGGTCCTGCGGGCGGTCGGTGCTTGCTTTCGCTGCCCGGTTCCGCCGTTCGTTGGTACGAATCTATCGGCGTATTCGACCGGCCCCATGGTGCACTTCGATGCCGAATGCATGGGTCAATTCGATCGCGGGGTCCGGGGCCACGGCATCCGCCACGTCGACTTCGGCGCCGCGACCATCCCGATCACCTTCCTTGCACCCGGGCGGCGAGCGGGATGGCCATTGTCCGGTCCCACAGCCCGGCGGACGGCGGTGTCATGTCGTCTGTTGTGATCCAACACACATGCATCCATTCCATCCCCCGATGCGTATGGATCAGGGACGGATACAGCTCGAAGGGAGGAGGTCGGGGATGGGCCCGCAGGGTCGAGAGGGATTCACCGAGTTCGCCCGGACCTCGGCGCAGCGCCTGTGCCAGACGGCGTACCTGCTGTGCGGCGATTGGCATCTCGCCGAGGACCTCACCCAGATCGCCCTGGAGAAGCTGTACGTCGCGTGGCGCCGGATCGAGCACACCGACCAGCCCTACGCGTACGCGAAACGTGTGCTCCTCAACGCCTATCTCGACCGCAGGCGCCGCCGAAGCTCCACCGAGATCCCCGGCATCGACGCCGCGGCACTCGAACGCAGGCCCGACGCGGCGGCCGCGGCCGATCGCCCGGACGTACGAATGACACTGATCGACGCGCTCATGCTGCTGCCGCCGCGCGATCGGGCGGTGGTGGTCCTGCGCTACTGGGAGGACCACAGCGTGGAGGCGGTCGCCGAGATGCTCGGCATGTCCCGGTCCGCCGTGAAGAGCGCGGGTCCGCGCGCGCTGGCCCGGCTGCGCGGCACGCTCATGGTCAATCCGCTGGTGAGCTGAGCGGAACACGATCGGATGAGAAGACCACGAAGGATTTCCCCGAAACGACCGATGACCAATGGAGGAGGTGACATGGAACCGGAGCTGGACCCGAAGCCGGACCCCGATCGGGCACCCGTACGCGAAACCGAATCCGCACTCGACGTCGAACTCCAACTCGAACGTCAGCTCGAACTCGAACGGGAGCAGGCGTTGGAAGGCGCCTTCAGACGACAGTTGCAGGATGAACTGACCAGCCAGGGAAGCCGACCGATGGCGGCGGTCGTCGAACGCGCGGCGGCGCGCGGCAGGCGGCGTGTCCTCGTCCGCATCGCGGCCTCGGCCGCGGCGGCACTGGCGATCGTCGGCGTGGCGGCGGTGGTCGCCCCCGTCGACGACGACGGCCCCGGCGCGGGACGCGTGGCCGGGCCCGCCTCGGCCGCGGCGCCCGCCTCGGCCGCGGCGCCCGCCTCGGCCACGGTGCCCGCCTCGGCCACGGGACCCGAGTCGCGCCCGCCGTCGATGGCGGATCCCTCACGCGACGAGATCCGCACGGCCCTCGCCCGGGAGCTCGGCGACGTGCTGCCCAAACTGCTGCCGGCGGCCGGCGTCCCGTCGGCGCTGATCACCCGGTACACCCCGGAGGCCGGCATCTCGGCCGAGCTGACGTGGGACGACGGACGGGGACCGGTCGGCGTGTCCCTCACGATCAAACCGATCGAGCTGACAGCGTGCCGGAAGAACGCCTCACCCACGGGCGAGGGCCTGGACGATCACGGGGTCACCCATACGGTGACGTGCACGAATCCCGGTAGGGGGCTGGACATGTACGCGGCGGAGACCTTCACCGCCCGCGACGGCGGGTTCCTCGCCCATGGCGTGGCGAGGCCCCTGGGCCCGAGCACGCTCCGGCTGATCTGGGGCAACGGACCGCTCGACTGGCAGAACCCCGGGAACGCCCTCCGGAAGCTGCCGTTCTCCGATGAGCAGGGAGTGGAGATCGCGATGAACCCGCGCTGGGAATCGGTCGCCCGGCGGCTCGAGGAAACCATGACAGGGATGGGGTGAGTACGCACAACATGGGTCGTCGATCGAAATCGCCCGCGCGCGCCGAGACCCGGACGCGCGCCCGAGCCCGCGCCCGGGCCCGCTCGCGCATGCGGACCCGCGTGTTGACGGCGTCGGGCATCGTGGCCGGCGCGCTGCTGGTGTTCGCCGTCGTGCCGAAGGTCTCCGGGGGCAACCACTCGGCGCCCGACCGCGACGACGCCGAGGTCTCGTTGTCCGAAGGCCCGCCGGTACCGCCGATCGCCCCCGAGGAGCCTTCCGCCCGGCGGGATTTACCGGACCGGCCGGCGGAGAGTGCCTCGGAATCGCCGCCGTCGGCGGAGGACATCGCGGCCCGGATCGCGGTGCGTTTTCCGCTGGAACCCACGCTGCGGCTCGGCGGCAAGTTCACGACCGTGCCCGGTGACGAGGCGGCACCCGGGACGGGCCGCAAGGTCACGTACCGCGTGGAGATCGAGGAGGGCCTCGCGCTCGACGGGGGGTTGTTCGCCGCGATCGTCCAGCGCACGCTCAACGATCCGCGCAGCTGGTCCAGGGACGGCAAGACCTTCGAACGCACCGACAGCGGAGGCGCGTCCTTCGTGATCCGCCTGTCCAGTCCGGGGACCCTGCACCGGATCTGCTCCCCGATAGTGGGTGACACGAGCAGGAACAACGTGTCCTGCAACGCCACCGGAACGCCGTGGGTGATGATCAACGGCTGGCGCTGGGCCCAGGGTTCGACGGCGTACGGCGACGACATAGTGGGCTACCGGGAGATGCTGATCAACCACGAGGTCGGCCACCGCCTGGGCCACCAGCACTCCACCCGGTGCGCGTCCGGCGGCCTGGCCCCGGTGATGATGCAACAGACCAAGAGCCGAAAGGCCGACAACGGCACCATCTGCACCGCCAACCCCTGGCCCTACCCGGCCGCCACCGGTTAGCCGGCCGCCACCGGTCGGGTCGGCCGCGTCGCCGACCCACGAACGCACACGAACACGCACACGAACACGAATACGGACGGGCCCGACGCGTCATGCGCCGGGCCCGTCCCATGTCATGGGCGGGTCGCGGTCGGGCGGGCGCGGCCGACTGTCACATTCGGCGGGGCTGTCCGGTTCTCTGCTGGTGATCGCCGACGCGGCAGGCCCGCGGACGCGATGACCCGACAGCCGCGCGATGACCGGTGCCGTCACCGCGCTCCACGGAAGGCGGCAACCCGTGACGAACACGGACCCGAACACGAACCCGAACGCAGTCCCGAGCGCGGACCCCGACGTGGGCGGTGCCGGCTCCGCACCGGGGAACACGCGGGTGCGCGCCTGGCTGCGTGCCGGCCTGGCGTTCCTCACCGCGGTCCAGTTCGGCGTCGGCTGCTGGGCGTTGTTGTTCCCGCGCTCCTTCTTCGACGTCCAGTGGGTGGGCATGGGGATGGCGTACAACGCGCACCTGATGATGGACTACGGCGCGATGAGCCTGGCCACCTCGGTCGTGCTCGGTGTCGGCGTCGTCACCATGCGGCGGACCATCGTCCGGACCGCCCTCGCGGTGTATCTGGTGTTCGCCGGGCCGCACTTCGTGATCCACGTCCGCCTGCTGCATCACCTCTCGCCCACGCAGGGAAGGCTGTTGTTGAGCATGCTCGCGGGCGCGATCGTGATTCCCACGGTGTTGCTGTTCCTGAGCCGCCACGCCCCGGCCGAGGGAGGACGCCCCACACGGCCCGGTGGCCGGTGGCGCGGCGGCGTCGCCGACCGGTCCGCGACCCGGGCCACGCCGGGGGACTTCGCCGGGTGAATCGGCGGGGGCAAGGGTCGGTCGGACGCGTCAGATGTGCTCCATGACCATGACCGCGGTGGTGTCCGGTTCGAGGGCCTTGAAGATGTGCGGGGCGTCGCCGGGATAGGTGACGTAGTCGCCCGGGGTCAGTTCGATCGGGGCGTCGACCGGGCCGATCAGGGCGCGGCCGGTGGCGAGCACCACGTGCTCGGTGGTGCCGGGCATGTGTGGGGCCGAGGTGCGCGGTTCGCCGGGTTGGACGACCAGGCGGTAGACGTCCCGGCGGGCGTGGGGTGGGCAGGCGGCGAGCAACGTCGCCGAGTAGTCGGCCTGCTCCGAGTGGGTGACGGGTCCCTCGCCGGCGCGGATCACCCGGACGTTGCTGTGCGGCGGGTCCACCAGCCGGCTGAAGGGGACGCCGAGGGCGACGCCCAGCGCCCACAGGGTCTCCACGCTGGGGTTGCCCTGGCCCGCTTCGAGCTGGGACAGCGTGGACTTGGCGATGCCGGCGCGCTTGGCCAACTCGGTCAGGGACAGGCCCGTACGGTTGCGCTCGCGCCGGACGGATGCGGCGATCAAGGCGATCGGGTCGGCTCCGGTTCCGGTTCCGGTTCCGGGTTCGATGGGGGCGCTGGCGCTGCCCATATGTTCGCTCCAGACGTCGCTTTGTTCGACTTGACGAACGTCGCTGATTCGTTCACTGTACCGGATATGCGTTCGTCATACCGAACACTCGATCGCGGCACGCTCCGCGACATCCTGCTGGTCTGTCTCGCCGACGCGATAGTCGGCGCCTCCTTCGGGGCGATCGCCGTCTCCGGCGGCCTCGAACCGTGGGTGCCGATCGTGATGTCCGTGATCGTCTTCGCGGGCGGTGCCCAGTTCGCCGCGGTGGGCGTCGTGCTCGCGGGCGGCAGCCCGATCGCCGCCGTCACGGCCGCGCTGATCCTGAACGCCCGCCTGCTGCCGTTCGGGTTCGCCATCGCCGACGTGCTCGACGGCCGCCGCCGGATCCGCCTGCCGGGCGCCCACCTGATCACCGACGAGTCGGTGGCGTTCGCCCTGCGTCATACCGATCCGGCCAAGCGCCGTGCCGCGTTCCGGGTCTGCGGGATCGGCGTGTTCGTGTCCTGGAACGTGGCCGTGGTGATCGGCGCGCTGGCCGGGACCGGCCTGGGCGACACCGACGTGCTGGGTCTGGACGCGGCGTTCCCCGCCGTCCTGCTCGCGCTCGTGCTCCCCGCGCTCCGCGACCGCGACACCCGCAACGCCGCCCTGCTCGGCGCGGCCGTCGCCATCGCGAGCACCCCGTTCCTGCCCGCCGGCGTGCCGGTCCTGCTCGCGCTGGTCGGCGTCCTGCCGGTGCTGCTGCGTCCGCGCGTCGAAGCCGCCCCGGACCCGGGACCCGACCCCGACCCACGGCCCGACCCGTCCCGAAAGGCGTCCTGATGCCGCTGCTCGCCATCGTCCTCCTGGCCGCCGGAACCTACGCCTTCCGCCTGGTGGGCCCGGTCTCCCGGGACCGGCTGCACGTACCCGAACGCGTCCAGGGCCTGCTGGCGGTCGCCGCCGCCGTACTGCTGATCTCGCTCGTGGCCATCGGCGCGCTCACCCAGGGCCACGGCTTCGCGGGCTGGGCCCGACCGGCCGGCGTCCTGGTCGCGGCAGCCCTCGCCCTGCGCCGCGCGCCATTCCCGGCGGTGGTCCTCGCGGCGATCGCCACGACGGCCCTGCTGCGCGCGCTCGGGGTGTCCTGAGCGGATCCCGCGGTGACCCTCGCGGCGCACACCGACCGCGGCCCGGTGACCCGGGACGACGTCGCCGCCGTGCTTGCCGGGCTGCTGCTCGCACCGGGCACGGCCGGCCTGTCGTTGGACCTGATCGGCGGCCGGACAACGATCGACGAAGCGGTCGCCGCGCTCGGCTGATCGGTCGATCAGCCGGCGTCCGAGGCGGGCGGCAGCATTCGCACGGGCGACGGCCGGGTGCTGTTGGCAATCGTGGACGCACTCGACCTGACGCCGCGTCCCGTGCGCGGGGTGCTGATCGGTGTCGCGGCGGCGATCAAGCTGACCCCGCTGCTGTTCGTGCCGTATCTGTGGATCACGGGTCGGCGCCGCGACGCGGTGCGCGCGGCTGCGTCGTTCGCGGCGTGTACGGGTCTGGCACACCTGTTGTGGCCGGCCGCGTCCACGACGTTCTGGACCGACGCGATCTTCAGCACCTCGCGGATCGGGAACCTGGCCGCGACCGGGAACCAGTCGCTCAACGGCGCGCTGATTCGCGTCGGGGTGGTGCCGCCGGAGCGCGCCGCGGCGTGGCTGCTCCTGTCCGCGCTGGTGTGCGTGGTGGCGTTGGTCGGTGCGCGTCAGTGCCATCGTGAGGGCCGGTCGGTGCAGGGCGTGGTGGTCGTGGGGTGCGCGACGGTGATGGCCTCGCCCGTGTCGTGGACGCACCACCAGGTGTGGCTCGTCCTGGCCGGTCTCCTGCTGGTCGCAGGTCCCCGCAAGGCCCGGATGCTGTGGGGCGCGGTGCTGCTCGTGGCCATGACGATCAGCGTGGGTGGGTGGCTCCCGGTCGGCTTCGCGCGCGAGAACGTGCGGTTGCTCGCGGCGCTCGCGGTGTGCACGTGGGGGCTCGCGCCGCTACGGGATCGGGCCCCGGCGACGGTCGGACTCCTGCCGGGCGTGCGGTTGGTGGTACGCCCGCGCACGGCCATGGCGTACGCGGGCGTGCTCGCGGTGGCCGCGGGCGGCGTGATGCTCCTCGTCCGGGAATCGCCGATCGCCGTGCGGTTCGAGACGCCCGGCCATCGCGACGAGGCGTTGTGGGGGCCGCCGACGAACGGGTGCGACACGTACGGGTCGATGCAACGGGCGGACGGCACCGTCGGCTACGCGTGCCAGAGCTCGGTGGATCCGGTGGGCGGACGGCAGCTCAACTTCGGTGGTGGGGCTGGTGGTCCGGGCGGGATGGTCACGATTCAGGGCCAAGTCGGCCCGGAGGTGGCCCGCCTGGTCTTCGTCCCCGTCGAGGGCACGAAAGCCGTCGACGTCCCCCTCCTACCCCAGCCCGGCCCCGGCAGCGGACCGGTGTACGGTCCCCGGCTGGGACCTCCCGGCATGACCACGTCCGGACCGATCGAGGACCGCCGCATCGACGGCGCCCGCGGCTTCTCCATCGCCGCGACCAACACCGACCACGCCCGGCTCCTGGCCTACGGCGCGGACGGAAGACTGATCGCCGAAGGCGGCGAGAAGCTCCACATGCGCTGACCGTGAGGGGCCGCCGACCGGGAGTCCGCGCCATGAGCCGATCCGTGCTGAACCCATCCATCCCGCGGCAGGCGGCGCGTGGGACGGCGGCGTCCGATCGCCACTCACCGCGCTCGTGCCGCCCGAAGGCGGGCCGGTGAGCGAGTTCGCGCTGGGCTACTACGGCACCACGACCAGCCCCTACCTCGCGGTCCGACACAGCGACGAACTCCTGTTCCTGCGAGGCGCCGAGGCCGAGGACCCGCGCGACACGACCCGGGACGTGTGGGTCGTGGCCGTCGATCCGCCACACGGGCCCGGCGACGCCCCCGAGGTCCGCCCGCTCTTTCCGATGGAGTGGGACGCCGAGCGTGACGCGTTCGTGTACGGCGGGCCCGCGCTGCGCATCACCGACCGCGCCGGGTCGGCGCTGGTCCATGCCGGCGAGGTGTCACGGCTGTGGGGACGCGAGATCATCGAGACCTTCGTCGTACGCCGAAGCTTCCCCGACGGCGCGGCGCAATGGGTGTTCACGGCCGAGGACCCGGTCACCGCGTTGGACGTCGACACGGACGAGGACACCGGCACCGGCACGATCTACGCAGCGTTCAAGTCCGGCCTGATCGTCGCCCTCGACGCCGTCGACGGTCGTGTTCGATGGCAACACCGGCTGCGCGTCGGTGGGTTCGTGGTTGAACCGCTTTCGATGGTGGTCCCGGCCCCGGCCGACTCCTGATCGGCACCAGCGACGGCCGGATCCTCGACTGTGTCGATCGGGGGTGACGCTCAGGCCGATTCGAGCTCCGCTGCCGTGTCCAACCCGATCAGAACGACGCCGGTGGTCCGTTCGGCCGAACGCGCCGCCTTGTTTCGCCGCTGCGCGAAACCCTGGACCGGGCACGACGCGTATGAACAACCTGACCGCATGTCGACGATCAGCCTGCCCCGCCAGTTCATCCGCACGCGCCGCTTCACCCTCGGCGTCCCCTCCGCGATCACCGTCGCCCCGAACGGGGCGTCGGTCCTGTTCCTTCGCGGCCGGTCCGGCGACGATCCGGCCGCGTGCCTGTGGGTCCTGGACCTGGACCCGGCCCCGGCCCCGGCCCCGGATTCGGACTCGGACCCGGATCCCGCCCCGGACTCGGCCCCCGACCGGGCAGCGGAACGCCTGCTCGTGGACCCGGCGGAGCTCCGCACGGACGCCGGGATCACCGCCTACGCCACCGACGACGCCTTCACCCTCGCCGCCTTCGCGCTGCCGAGCGGACTGTGGGTGGTGGACGTCGCGACCGGCCGGGTCCGCCGGCTGCCGGCGAAGGGACCGGTGCTCGACCCCCGCCCCGACCCCACCGGACGGCGGATCGCGTACGTCGCCGGCGGCACGCTGCGGGTGATCGAGGCGGACGGGTCGGCCGACCGCGAGGTCGCCGGGCCCGACGATGGCGACCGCCCCGACGTGCGGTTCGGCGTCGCCGAGTACGCCGCGTCCGCGTCGATAAACCGTTCACGCGGCTACTGGTGGTCGCCCGACGGCACCCGACTCCTGGTCGCCCGGGTGGACGAGAGCGCCGTGCCGCTGTGGCACATCGCCGACCCGGCTGATCCGGCCCGCCCACCGCGCACGGTGCGCTACCCGGCGGCGGGGACGACCAACGCCGACGTCGGCCTGTGGTTGGTCGCCCTGGACGGCAAGCGAATCGAAGTCCCCTGGGACCGCGCGGCGTTCGAATACCTGACCGCCGCCGGCTGGGACGCACACGGCCCGTTCGCGGCGGTCCAGACCCGCGACCAACGCACGGTCCACACCCTGGCCGTCGACCCCGACGACGGCCGCACCCGCCTGCTCGCCGAACGGCGCGACCCGCACTGGGTACACCTGCTCCCGGGCACCCCCGCGCGCACCGCGACGGGCGCGCTGATCGGGCACGCCGACACGCCCGGCGCCCGACGGCTCACCGTGGACGGCGTCGCGGTCACCCCGCCCGGCCTGCACGTGCGCGAAGTCCTCGGCGTGGACGGCGACGACGTCCTGTTCACCGCGTCGACCGACCCCACCGAGGCACACCTGTGGACGTACCGGAAGGGCGAGGCGACCCCGCTCGACACCGAACCGGGCGTACACACAGGCGTACAGCGCGGCGCCACCCTGGTGCACGTCGCCCGCACCCCCGATCGTCCCGGCTCCCGAACCACGGTGCTGCGCCCGGATCGGCCCGCCGTCACCATCGAATCGCACGGCGCGCAGCCGGTGTTGGGACTGCGTTCGATCGACCTCACCACCACGGCGCGCCAGCTCCGCAGTCGACTGCTGCTGCCCTCCTGGTACCGCGCGGGCGACCCGCGACTGCCCGTCCTGGTCGATCCCTACGCGGGCCCGGCGTTGCAGCGGGTGACCGCGAACCAGGGCCCGATGCAGTTCGTCTCGCAGTGGTTCGCCGAGCGGGGCTTCGCCGTGCTGATCACCGACGGCCGCGGGACGCCCGGTCGCGGCCCCGCCTGGGAGCGCGAGGTGTCCGGCGACATCCTCGGCCCGGTTCTGGACGACCAGGTGGACGCCCTGCGCGAGACCGTGCGCCGGCACCCCGAGCTGGACCCGGGCCGGGTCGCCGTCCGGGGCTGGTCGTTCAGCGGGACGCTGGCCGTCGCGGCGGTGTTGCGCCACCCCGACGTCTTCCACGCCGCCATCGCCGGCGCCGGGCTCAGCGACCAGCGTCTGTACGACACGCACTGGCGCGAACGCTTCCTCGGCCACCCCGACGAGCACCCGCAACGCTACGACGCATGCTCGCCGTTGGCCTCGGCGGCACAGCTGACCCGGCCGCTGCTCCTGATCCACGGCCTGGCCGACGACAACGTCTTCCCGGCCAACACCCTGCGCCTGTCCGCCGAACTGCTCGCCGCGGGGCGCCCGCACGAAGTCCTACCACTGACCGGCACGGGGCACGCCCCGGCGGACGAGCACGTCTTCGAGAACCTCCTGCTCCATCAACTCGACTTCCTGCGACGGCACTTGGGCATTGCCACGCGATAGCGCCCGGACACTCGAACACTCCAACACTCGGAGGGCCCGGAGGTCCGGGTGTCCGAACATCCGAACGTCCGAACGAGTGTCCGGCGCCGCGTCACAGCGTCCGGTCGGGCTGTACGCCGGCGAGCTTGTCCGGGTTGACCTGGAAGCGGAGGTTGCACAGCAGGCCGTCGGACAGGTCGAAGGTCAGCGTCCCGACCGGGACATCGCCGACGACGCAGAGCACGCCGAGTTCACCGTTGAGGTGTGCGGTCCGGAAGGACATGGGCGCCAGTTCGGGCTTGGCGAGCACACCCAGGAACCAACGGGCCACCTTGTCCATGCCGTGCACCGGGCGCCTGGCCGCGGTGACCTTGCCGCCACCGTCGTTCCACATGGTGACGTCCGGGGCGAGCAGTTCCATCACCGCGTTCAGGTCGCCGCCCGCACAGGCCGCCATGAACCGGTCGGTCACCTCGCGGCGCTGCGCCGGATCGCTGTCGAAGCGCGGCCGGCGGGCCTGGACGTGGGACCGGGCGCGGTGGCCGATCTGGCGGACCGTCGGTTCCGGACGGTCCAGGACGTCGGCGATCTCGGCGTGCGAGTAGCCGAACACCTCGCGGAGCACGAACACCGCCCGCTCGACCGGCGTGAGGCTCTCCAGGACCACCAGCATCGCGGAGGAGACGGAGTCCGCCAGTTCGGTCTCCTCCGCGACGTCGGGCGAGGTCAGCAACGGCTCGGGCAACCACGGGCCGACGTAGCTCTCGCGGGTGGCGCGGGCGGAGGTGAGCCGGTTCAGGGACAGGTTGGTGACGGTGCGCACCAGATAGGACTTGGGGTGGCGGACCGTGTCGCGATTCGCCCCGCTCCAGCTCAACCACGCGTCCTGGAGCACGTCCTCGGCGTCGGCCACGCTGCCCAGCATCCGGTAGGCGGTGCCGAACAGCAGCCTGCGGTGCTCGATGAAGGGGTCGCCCACGACCGCTCCGGCGCCGGAACCATCTGATATGTCCGGAGTATCCACACCGGTGGTGGCGCCTGTGGCATCCGTCGCGTCGATCATCGGATCAGGCTGCCGGCGTCACCGCACGCCGGGCAAGGCTTCACGGGCGCCGGCGGCACCCCGACGTCCCCTCGGGACCATGGCGCGCCCGTCCCCACCGGGCCGCGGCGACCCGGCCCGGCGGCGTTCAGCCCGTGATGCCGTCCGCGACCGCGTCCACGGACGAGGTGAGCACCGTGTACGCCCGCGAGGCGTTGGTCGCCGGGTCGGGCTGCTCGGTCCGGTCGGGGGTCGTGACGGCGACGTCGTGACCGGTGGTGTCCGCACTCGCGGCGGGGGCGGCGAGCACGGCGGCACCCGCGGTCAGGAGGACGGCGGTGAGAATACGTCGGGTCTGGGTCATGCCGTGCTCAACGCCGGCGAACGCCCCAGGGCTACGCGATGTCACCCGCCTGGACCCGTGACGAGGCCTATCAGCCCACGAACTCCCGGTCGCCGTAGTGAACCTACCGGAGAGTTGCCAATGGTCGCCCCAGCGTGACGACGGCCCGACCCCGCTCGGCGAGCCCCGGGGAGGGAGCGGCGTCATCGGGGCCGCCGCTCCTGCCGGACCGCTCACACCCGCAGGTTGTCCCGCTCCGCCCGAAAGATCGTGAACAGCACGCGCAGGACCAGGACGCAGCTGACGACCAGGAGGTTGTACCCGAACACCTGGTACAGCCCGACGTCGTCGCCCACTTGCGGCCCGCCCTCGGTGCCGAGCAGCAGGACGGCCATGATCCCGGCGGTCGCGCCGAGCACCGTCAGCAGCGTCCGGTGCAGGAGCGAGGTGAGCACCCGGCGGTCGCGCTCGTCGGCCAGGAACCTGACGTTGACGCCGAGCCTGCCCTCCTCCAGGGCCCCGGCGACCCGCTCGAATCGGCGCGGCAACCGACGCAACACCGGGAGCAGGTGCAGCAGTTCGCCGGTCGCGGCCTCGCGCAGGCTGGTCGGCTTCAGCTGTTCGGTGACGTGTTCGGTCGCGTAGCCGCGAGCCTCGGCGAAGATGTCGAAGCCCGGCTCGATCCCGGTGAGCGTGCCCTCGACCGTGGCGAGCGCCCGGAAGACCGCGGCGATCTCGGGCGCGACCGTCAGCTCGAACGTGGACACGAGCCGGAACAGGTCGGTGAACATGGCCATGTCCGGGGCCAGTCCCGCACTGAGATGCCGGGCCATGAACTGGCCCAGCGCGCGCTGGAGTCGGTGCTCGTCCAGCTCCGGCGGGCGGGTCACCACCTGGAGCAGCGCGTCGCACATCGCGGCCGGATCGGCCCGGCCGAGCGCGAGCAGGAGATCCTGCAGCCCGGCCCGCAGTTGCGCGTCGATCCGGCCGACCGAACCGAAGTCCAGCAGCGCGAGCCGGCCGTCGGCGAGCAGCATGATGTTGCCGGGATGCGGGTCGGCGTGGAACACGCCGTCGAACATGATCTGCCGGAGCAGTTCGCCGAGCAGCGTACGGGCCAACTTGCCCCGGTCGACCCCGCGTTCGTCCAGCGTCGCGACGGCCGTGCCGAGCGGTACGCCGTCCAACCATTCGAGCACCAGTACGCGCCCGGTGCTCAACTCGGGGTGCAGGCGGGGCAGGATCAGGTTCGCGTCGCGCCGCGCGGCGCCCGCGGCGATCACCGCGTTGGTGTTGCGCGCCTCGATCCGGAAGTCCAACTCCTCGCGCAGCGCGTCCGCGAAGCCGTCGGCGAGCTCGACCAGGCCCAGCGCGTGCCCCCACGTGGTGCGCCGGTCGAGGGTGACCGCGAGCCGGGCCAGGATGTCCAGGTCCCGCTCGACGACCGGGCCGATCCCCGGACGCTGCACCTTGACCACGACCTCCGTACCCGAGCGCAGCCGCGCGCGGTGCACCTGCGCTATCGACGCGGCCGCGAGCGGCTCGGGATCGAACTCGGCGAACACCTCCGATACCGGCGCCCCGAGCTCGGCGGCCAGGACGGCCTCCACCTCCGCCCACGGCGCGGGCGCGACCCGGTGTTGGAGCAGCGCGAGCTCGTCGACGAACTCGGCCGGGAGCAGGTCCCGACGCGTGGACAGCACCTGGCCGAGCTTGACGAAGGTGACCCCACCGTCCTGTAGCGCCTGTTGCAGCGAGCGGGCGAGCGAGCCCCGCCGGCCCGCCTCGTCCGAGCGCCGCCGCCGGCCGCGCAGGTACGGGCCGAGCCCGTGCCGGGCTGCGATCCGGCTGATCTGCGAATACCGGCGACCGCGGGCCAGGCGCCTGCGCAGCCCGCGCACGAACTCCAGGGTCCCGGGCCACGATCCGCTCGGCACAAGGGCCTCGGCGATGACGATGAAGGTCATCGAAGCGAGCAGCGACACGCCGAGCGTGACCGTCATGAACACGCCGGGCTGGTCGCGCTGGATGCTGGCGCCCAGCGCCCCCGACACGACCAACCCGAGCACGCCGGCAACGAGCGTGCGTCGGGTGCCGACCGGCAGTCCCAGCAACCGCCGCGTGGCCCACGCGAGCCCCAGCGTGAGCACGAGCGCGGTGATCGCGGTGGCGACCCACAGCACGGCCGGGTTCAGGTCCGGCTCACTCGCGCTCACGCGCCGTACCTCCGCTCGCCGCGCCCGAGACGGGACGAGAGCCGGTCGCGGGTCGACCGCCCGCTACCGGAGACGCGCCTGTCAATGGGCGCCGGAAATCTACGCGACATGCCGATGAGACCTTCCCCGAGTGATCACGCACGTGCGGGGAGAACCTATCGCCCGCGACCGCGCGTCCCACGGTGGCGTGCGCTCCCGAGGCGGCATGCGGTCGGCGCGTTCGGCCTGCGTACAGCCTGTGCACGGCCTGCGTACGATCTGCGCGCGACCTGCGCACGGCTGCGCACGGTCCTCGCCCGCTCCAGAGCGAAAACCTGAGTACGGGCACTCAGGACACCCCGTCGCGCGGTGAGCCAGGATGATCCACATGACCTACCGCCAGCCGCAACCGATGTGGCAGCCGCCGATCCGCACGCGTCCGCACGGCGCGTGGTACATCGCCCCCGCCGCGACGGTCGGGCTGAGCGCGATGTGCCTGGTGGCGGCCGGCGTGGTGTGGATGGGAGTGCGGGCGCGGAAGTCACTGCGCGACACCACCACGTACGGGGACGGATCCCAGGTGCCGTCCTACCCGTGGAACGACCACCAGGGCACGGTGAACCTGTGGCTCATCATGGCCGCGGTGACCGCCACGCTCGCCGTCGCCGGCTTCGTCGGCCTCGCGACCGTCCGAGGCCGCAACAGGCGCGAAGCCGCGCGGCTCGGGCCTGCCCCGTACCGGGGCTGACCCGCCGCCGGAGGGCGCCGAGGCCACCGCGGCGTCGTGGCGCCACGGAGCGTCGGCCTCGGCGGTGACGATGCCCACGAGCGCCGGCGCCGGCACTCGCCCTCGTGCCCGGCCGGCGGTTCGCCGCGCGCTAATCTGCCGATCATGTGGATCGATACGGTGACCGGAATCCTGCATGAAGCGGCCGCCGCGGCGATCCTTCCCCGCTACCGGGCCCTGACCGCCGGGGATGTCACGGAGAAGACCCCCGGCGAGGTGGTCACGGTGGCCGACCGGGAGGCCGAGGAACTGATCACCCGCGGCCTGCGCACCGTGTTCGACATCCCGGTCGTGGGCGAGGAAGCCACGGCCGCCTCTCCCGGACTGGTCACCGCACTCCGCGACGCGCCCGCGGCCTGGCTGGTCGATCCGCTGGACGGGACGGCCAACTTCGTCGCCGGCCGACCCGAATACGCGGTGCTGGCCGCCCTGGTGCGACACGGGCGGACCGTCGCGTCGTGGATCGTACAACCGGCCGAGGGCCGCACCTACGTGGCCGAGACGGGCTCCGGCGCCTGGCGGGACGGGGTACGGATGCACCGGGCGCCCGCGCCCACCGACCCCGCGGCGCTGCGCGGCGCGGCGCCGACGAAGTTCCTCGATCCGCCGGGGCAGGCCCGCGTCGCCGCCGCCGCGTCCCGGTTCGCCGCCCTGGACCAAGGCGCCATGTGCGCCGGGTTCGACTACCCCCGACTGGTGGCCGGCGAGCAGGACTTCGTCCTGTACCAACGCACGCTGCCGTGGGACCACGCGCCGGGCGCCCTGCTCCTGACCGAGGCGGGCGGCCTCGCCCGACGTCCCGACGGAACCCCCTACCGGCCCACCGACACCAAGCGCGGCCTGCTGATCGCCGCGGACGCGCGCTGCTGGCGGACCGTCCGCGCGATCCTGGCCCCCGGTCCGATCAGCGCTCCACCGGCGTGATCTCGGCGTGCGCCTGCGCCAGGAACTGGTAGCCCGTGCTGTTGGCCTTGATCCCGGAGCGCTCGTCCTCCGTGAGTTCGCGCCTGACCTTGGCCGGCACGCCCGCCACCAGCGACCCCGGCGGCACCCGCATGCCCTGCGTCACCACCGCGCCGGCCGCGACCAACGAGCCCGCGCCGATGTGCGCGCCGTTGAGGACGGTCGCGTTCATGCCGACCAGTACGTCGTCCTCCACGGTGCAGCCGTGCAGCACCGCGTTGTGGCCCACCGACACCCGCTCGCCGATCACCGTCGGGAAGTGGAGATCGCTGTGCACGGTGCAGTTGTCCTGGATGTTGGTGTCCGCGCCCACGGTGATCGAATCGGCGTCGCCGCGGAGCACCGCGCCGTACCAGACGCTCGACCCGGCGGCCAGCGTGACCGCCCCGACCACCACCGCGTTGGCGGCCACGAAGGCCGCCGGGTCGACCTGCGGCACCTGATTCGCGACCGCGGCGATCAGCGGGTTCGGCATGGCTTGGGCCCCCTCGTATCCGGCTCGCATCCGTTCGGACGCACATCGGCCGGCCGACGCGGCCGACGCGACCGCACTCTAGTGCGGTGGGTGCGGTGGGTGCGGTGGGTTACGTGGGGTGCGGTGGGTTACGTGGGGTGCGGTGACCGGGCGCGCCCCGGCCGAGCCGCCCACGGGGTGTCCGATCGAATCGGCATACTTGCGGCATGGCGAGCACGGGGAACACGCGGAACGCGGGGAATGCGGGAAACGCGGGGAACGCGACAACCGCGGGAAAGATCACGGCGGAGCGGCTCAAGAGCATGTGCCTCGCGTTCAACGGAGCCGGCGAGGAGTTTCCGTTCGCCCGGAATCCGGAGCTGTCGACGTTCAAGGTCGGTGGCAAGATCTTCGCGTTCACCGTGCTCACCGACCCGCTGCCGCTGCGGGTGAGCCTCAAGTGCGACCCCGAACTCGCGGTCCGGTTGCGCGCGGACCACCCCGCGATCGTCGGCGGGTGGCACCTGAACAAGCGGCACTGGAACACCGTCACGCTGGACGGATCGCTGCCGGAGTCGATGGTGCGGGACATGATCGAGGACTCCTACGACCTCATCGTCGCGGCGCTGCCGAAACTGGTCCGCCTGAAGCTGGATTGGCCGGGTCGGGAGGCGGGTCGGGACACCGGGCGGAAGGCATAGGGAGACCGGGCCCGAACCTCGCCGCCGAGCGCCCGTCCGCGACGTGGACGGCATGCCGCTTCGGCCCGGCTCCGGTACGCTCTGCCGCATGTATCCGGTTCGTCTCGTCGCGCGACTCCATGTCGACCTGCGGCGCGTGGCGACCGCGATCTGTCCGGATTCCCTTCGCCGCGCCTGATCGGCGCGCGCCCCGCTCGTTTCGCCGTCCGCTGTGCCGTGCCACCGGGATGAGTTTGATGAGTCCGCGATTCCATTGGTTCCTGCCCACCTCCGGTGACGGCCGCCAGGTCGGCGCCGCCACCACCACGGTCGGCTCGCTCGCGCACTCCCGCCCGCCGACCCTCGGCTACCTCGCACAGGTGGCCGCGGCGGCGGAACAGGTGGGCTTCGACGCGGTGTTGACGCCCGTCGGCGCCGGCTGCCCCGATCCGTGGATCGTCTGCTCGGCGCTGATCGAGCGCACCAGGACGCTGCGCTTCCTGGTCGCGTTCCGACCCGGCTTCGTGCTGCCCACCCTCGCCGCGCAACAGGCCCGCACCTTCGCCGAGTTCTCCGGCGGACGCCTCGCGGTCAACATCGTCACCGGCGGCGACCCGCACGAACAGCGGGCGTACGGCGACTTCCTCGGCCACGATGACCGCTACGCGCGCACCGCCGAGTTCCTCGACGTGCTGCGTCGATCCTGGGCCGGCGAACCGTTCGGCTTCGCCGGTACGCACTACCGGATCGAGGACGGCCTGGCGACCGGCTCGGCCGGCGACGAACCGCCCGTGTACTTCGGCGGCGCCTCGCCCGCGGCAGAGGACGTGGCCGCGCGCCATGCCGACGTGTACCTGCTGTGGGGCGAGCCGGGCCCGGCGGTCGCGCAACGGGTCGAGCGGGTCCGGGCCAAGGCCCACGCGCACGGCCGTAGGCCCCGCTTCGGGCTGCGCCTGCACGTGATCGCGCGCGACACCGCGGCCGAGGCCTGGGCCGAGGCACATCGCCTGCTCGACGGCATGGACCCCGCGCGGATCGCCGCCGCCCAGGCGCGGTTCGCCGCGATGGAGTCGGTCGGCCAGGCCCGCATGGCGGCGCTGCACGGCGGCGACGCCCGCGACCTGGAGGTCGCGCCGAACCTGTGGGCCGGGATCGGCCTGGTCCGTGAGGGCGCCGGCACCGCGCTCGTCGGCAGCCACGAGCAGGTCGCCGAGCGCCTCGCCGAGTACGCGGCCCTGGGCATCGACGAGTTCATCCTGTCCGGGTGGCCGCACCTGGAGGAGGCGTACCGCGTCGGCGAACGCGTCGTCCCCCTGGTCCGCGCCGCCACGTTCGCCCCGGTCGCCCGATGAGCGGCCTGGAGGCCACGTCCAGACCTGGCTCAAGGAGCGGGACCGCGCGGTCAAGCCGATCCGCAACCGGCCCGACGAGGCAGCCGGCGCGATCGGCGCGGAGCTGAACACCCCGGCGGACCAGGCCCGGGCGCAGATCGCCGAGCCGGTCCTGCCCGACGCCGCGCAGCCGAAGTCCGCCCAGTAATCCGGGCGCGCCGGCCGCGGCGGCGGCGTTCGCGCGGAACCTGCTCGGGGCGGCCGAGTTCCTCAAGGGCCGCGGCAAGCTCGACGCGGTGCCGCCGCCGGCGACGTTCCGGGCAATGCGCGGGCCCGGTGGTCGGGGATCGCGGGGTGGCCGTCCGGCAGTCGCGGCTGTTCCCGTGGGTTGGGGTGCGGCGCAAGGCCGAGTTCGGCCTGCGCGGGGCGGTGGCCTTCGGCGCCGCGCGCGACCGGCCCAACCCCGGGGCGCGGCGCGGCGGGCCCGGGCGCGGGAGCCGCTGCGCACGGTGGGTCTGGAGGAGGTCGCCGACGCGCGCCCATGTGAGCTGTCGACCGGCATACGACAACGTGTCGCGATCGCCCGC
Organism: Embleya sp. NBC_00896; assembly: GCF_045207785.1. Lineage (NCBI taxonomy): Bacteria > Bacillati > Actinomycetota > Actinomycetes > Kitasatosporales > Streptomycetaceae > Embleya > Embleya sp. NBC_00896. Next base: position 1,013,940 of record NZ_CP108777.1, on the reverse strand, counting down.
GCGCCGGCTCCGGGCCCGGCGATCCTGCCGATGGACGAGCCGTTCTCGGCCCTGGACGAGCTCACGCGCGAGCAGTTCCAGGACGAATCGCGGGCGCTGCGGCTGCGCTGGGGCAAGACCGTCGTCCTGATCACGCCCAGCGTGGACGAGGCCGCCTACCTCGTGCCGCGCCACCTCGCGACGCGCGTCATTGCACTCGGCGGCTGGCCGCGGTGGGCGGTCCTGGACCGGGTATCCGCGCTGCCGCGTGCGGAGGGCGGCACGGGTGCGCTCGACCCCGGAGTTCATCGCGCTGTGGGACGAGATCGGCGCGGCGGTTCGGGGTGAGGCGGCGGGGGCTTGGAGAGTCCGTCCTCGACGCCGGACGGGCTGATTCGGGCGTGTTCGGTGGCCTGGGACGGGACGGGGGTGGTGGGCCGCGCGGGAGCGTCGGAGGCGCGGGCGTGAGGCGTTTGCGTGGGGTGTGAGCGGGCCGATCGGGCTCCGTCGGGAACAGGGCCCTGCTGCGGGTTGGTCGGCCGAGGGGACGTGGCCGCCTTCACCAGGGGACCAGCGCCTCGTGGGCGGCGGCGCGGCGGGCTGGGACGGGCCGGCATGGCGGTGGACGGGGTCGTACGCGCCCGAGGGCCGCGCCGGTGGCCCGCGTGGGCGCGCCGGTGGCCCGCGTGGGCGCGCCGGGTCGTCGTCGGAGCGCAGCGGTACCCGTGGGCCGGCCGGGTGTCCGTACGGGCAGGTCGCGCGGGGACGCCACTGGGCGCCCGCTCAGCCCCGGCGGAACGTCCCGGATCCGGGCCCGCCCTTGGCGGACGGGCGCGGGGGCGATCCCGGGGTATGGCGTGGCGACGCCGCCCATCCGCCGCCCGGTGCCGCGCGGGGTCCGTGTACGCCACCACCAGGTCACATGCCCTCACCCGCAGCGTCGGCGCCCGTGCCCGAATCCAGCAGGGTCACCGCCGGCCTGGCCGGCACAGGCGGTCGTACGAACGTCCTGGCGTCCAGGGCGGCCCGTCATACGCACGACGAGGCGGGGGTGGCGGATCCCGCCGGGCAGCAGCGAATCGAGCGTGAGCAGAAGCAGAAGCGGGAGCTACCGCGCGTACGTCGGTGCGAACGCAGCGATAACGCGCGAGCCCCTGAGCGGCCGCTGCGGGCTGCCCCAGACAGCCGGGCGGACGACCGACCGACCGACGTCCTCGCGGATACCAACGGGACGTCGGGTGCGGCGAGTTCGTGGGCATCCGGGTGGATCCCGGCGAGCCGATCCGGGCCCCGCGTGCCGGAAGGCTCGCCGCCGCCCGGCGTGGCGAGCTCGCACGGGGCCGTGCCGCAGTGGTTCGGCGCCGGTGGCGATACCCCGGGGCCGGCCGGCCGGATCGGCGCTCGGCGGCCCGGGGCTTGCGGGGGACCGGTCGACCTCGGCGGATTCGGCTGCCCGACACACCCGGATCGCGGCCTTGTCCGCCGAATTCGCGACGCGTCCACCTGCCCGTACGCCGCCTGTACGCCCGTTCTCGTTTCGGGGTGCCGCTGCGGGTTCTTTCGGTGGCGCCGTGCCGCCTCGGGGAGAAAATCCCGCTCCATGTCGTGCCCGTCCCGTGCTGTCGAGTCGTCGAGCGGGTGAGGACTGGGCGGCTCGGCGCCCGAGGGCGGCGGAAACCGGCCGCAGTCGGCGGCGGAAACCGGCCACAACCGCGGGCCGGGAAGGGAATCCGGCTCCTTCCGCGCCGCGACGACGGCCGCCCGCGCGGGGGAGCGCCCCGGTTTCGGGCGGTGCATTCCGCCGGTTCGGCCGCCCGAGGGCCCTCCACGGCGTCCCGGGCCAACTCCCGCCCGTCCGGGAGGCCGTGGGGTGCCCGCCCACCTGCGGTGATCGCACCATGGTTGCAGGCCACACGGATCACGCCCGGCCGCCGGACAAGGCCGGGCGCGGGGCGGCTGTTCGGGTCGGAGCCGGCGCTCGGCGAAGGCGGATTCGACCGCGTGCGGACCCCGGAAGCCCCCACCACCACGCTCGCCGAGCACGCCGCGGCGCCGCCGGACGCTGCGCCGGATGGTGGGCCCAAGCTCCGCCCGTGTACTGCTTTTGGAGGATCTCGCCCCAAATTTGCGGCCGGGTCTTCGATCGGTCGGATTCGACCCCGAACGGTGCCGCGCAAACCGACTTCGGCCCGGTTTCCGCGAGTTGCCGACGGCTCGCGGCACGGACCTCGTGTGCGGGCGGACGTTGGCCCGATCGCGGCCCGAAATCGGCCCCGGTGGCGGCCCGCCCGAGCCGTACATCCCAATAATTGCAAGGGAATGCGCCGTTTTGGGAGCCGTCACCGTGCGTCAGATCCGCCGCCGCCGAGTCGCCGAAAACCTGGCCGGCGGCGCCGGGAACGACCGCCGTCGGGCGCACATCGGGGCCCGCCGGCAGGATTTGCCGACCACTCCGATGGAGTGCCGCGAAGGGTCCCTACCGATAGCCGTGATGGGTGATTCGAGGCCCTTGGGCGCGTCGTTCGAAATGCCCTCCATGTGACGGAGAGTTACAGTCGTGGAAATGGGTATCGGCGCAACGGCGTTCGACCCGCTCGACCGGGAACTCTCGGTCGGACGGATGCGATCGATACCTCCACACCACGAAGGGCATCTCATGAACAAGGCACAACTCGTCGAAGCGGTCGCCGACAAGGTCGGTGGCCGCGCCGCCGCCGAGGAAGCGGTCGACGCGGTGCTGGACACCATCATCCGCTCGGTCATCGCCGGAGACCGGGTGTCGGTCACCGGCTTCGGGTCGTTCGAGAAGGTCGAGCGCGCCGCCCGCTACGCCCGCAACCCTCAGACGGGCGAGCGGGTTCGGGTCAAGAAGACCTCGGTTCCGCGCTTCCGCCCCGGTCAGGGCTTCAAGGACCTCGCCGGCGGCGCGAAGAAGCTCCCCCGCGCCGGTACCGCGATCAAGAAGGCGTCCCCGGGGACGCTGACCGGCACGGCGACCGTCGCGGCGAAGAAGGCGACGGCCAAGAAGACCACGGCCAAGAAGGCCGCCCCCGCCAAGGCGGCGGCGAAGAAGACCACCGCCACGAAGGCGACGGCCGCCAAGAAGGCCGCTCCCGCCAAGGCCACCGCCAAGAAGGCGACGGCCAGGAAGACGGCGGTCAAGGCGACCACGGCGGCGAAGAAGGCCACGGCCAAGAAGACCACGGCGAAGAAGACGGTCGCCAAGAAGGCCGTCGCGAAGAAGACCACGGCGAAGAAGACGGCCCCCGCGAAGACGGCGACCGCCAAGAAGGCCGCCACGAAGAAGACCAGCGCGCCCGGCCGCAAGACGGCCGCGACCAAGCGCGCCCCTGCGAAGCGCTGACGACGCTCGACCCTCCCGCCGCGACCGGCGGGACCGGAGGTCGGACCGCCGTGACGGGCGGTCCGACCGGGGGCGTCGGCCACCGCCTCAGCGCTTGACCCGGCCGCGCACCGCCGACAGGGCGAGTGCGAGCCGTACGGGCCCGGTGAGGCGGGACGCCATATCGACGTACGTTCCAGCCTCGTACGTGCCGGCCTCGTACGTTCCAGCCTCGTACGTGCCGACCTCGGTCAGGTCCCGTTCCTCGGCCAAGGTGCGGCGGCGGCCAGGCCGGGGGCAGGGGCCGAAGCGAGGACGAATGCCGCGGGCAAACCCCAATCCGCCCGCGGGGGTTCCTGGCCCCGACGTAGCATTGTCGGGTGCCCAGACACGTGGAGTTCGATCGCCTGCACAACTTTCGGGACATGGGCGGCTACACCACCGCCGACGGTCGGGCGGTGCGGTGGGGTCGCCTGTACCGGGCCGACGCGCTCTCCAATCTCGCGGGCGCGGACTGGGACCGGTTTCGGGCACTGGGCGTGCGTACGGTGATCGACCTGCGCTTTCCGGCGGAGATCGGCCGAGCCGGGCGGATCCCCGAGCACGACGGCATCACCTACCACAACCTCAGCATCGAGCATCGCTCCTGGGACCGGCCGGAGCTCGACCGCTCCATCGATCCCGCGCGGTTCCTGGCCGACCGCTACGCCGAGATCGTCGCCGACGGCCTCGTCGAGCTGCGCGAGGTCCTGGAGGTGATCGCCGGCACCGGTGACGCGCCGCTCGTCTTCCACTGTGCGTCGGGCAAGGACCGGACCGGCGTGGTGGCCGCGCTGGTGCTGAGCCTGCTGGGAATCGCCGAGCGGGACATCGTCGCCGACTTCGCCCTGACCGGCCTGGCGACCGACCGGCTGATCGCCGACTGGCGAGCCGCCCACCCCGACCGCCCGATCACCTGGCCGGGCCACGGCCAGGCCCCGGCCGACGCGATGCGCTTGTTCCTGGCGGAACTGACCCGGGACCACGGTTCGGTGCGCGGCTACGTGATCGACCGCCTCGGCTGCGCCCAAGACCTGATCCCAACCCTGCAGACCCGCTTCCTGGCGCCTGCGCACGCCGCCTGAACCCACCCCGCCTGAACCCACCCGGCCAACGGGCGACGCCGTCCCGTGGTCCGAAGCCTTCCGTCGCGGCCGTGGGGCGGGCCGCCGGGCCGGGGATCACGGTGCGGTTCGTATAGGTGACCGCGGGTACTGCCCGAACCTGGCGCGAACGCGAACGCGAACGCGAACGGGAACGCGGCCCCGGCTTCGGACCCGAACCCGGCCCCGGCCCCGGCCCCGGCCCCGGCCCCACACACCGTCCCGGATCCGGATCCCCCGCGACCCCGCGCTCGACCGTCGATCACGACCGTCCCGAGCGCGGTGACCCGCCCCCGGACGGGCGCGCTGCCCCGCCGGCCCCACCCCGCGTCGGTGGTTGAGCGGGATCGCCGGGCCGGGTCGAAGCAATGTGTGAATACCGACCCGACAATCACCGAATCGATCATGTTTCGCAGAACACGAGGCCATGACTCGGCCTTTCCTTCGCGACGGGATAATGCGCTTCGCAAGTAAATCCGCGCGGTTAACCAACGTTCTCCGACTTGCCGAACCCTGGCGTTCCCGGCAAGAGTGCCAGGGCTCGATCCGCTCGGTATCTTGGCAGCGTAGAAGCCGGATTCCGCTTCCACCAGGGAGATTTCTGGCCGTCTCGAATGGCCGGTAATGGTTCTTGTTCAATCGCGGATTCAACGCTTAGCGTCCTCACCGAGATCGACCGGATCTCACCAGGATTCGCTGCACACACCCCGTGCGGCGACCGATTCTGCGGGAGTTGTCATGAACGACAAGATTCTGCTCGAAGAAACCAACGAGACGCGCGACTTCGCCGACCTGGACCTCGATGTCCGGATCGCCGAGACCGACCTGGAGGCCGCCGAGTTCGGCACCGCCGGCGGTTGGACCTCCCCCAGCACGTACGGCGTGCAGTCGCGTTGTCCGCTCTGCTGCGCCTGACCTGAAGTTCCGGGGGCGGGCGGGGTTGCCCGCCCCCGGGTGCCATCTTCCGGCCACGGCCGACAACGCGGGGACATGAGGTCGGTGCGGGACTCTGTACGCAATTCTTGGCGAGACGACGAATACGAAGCGGCCGGACCGATCTTCGTGCGCATGGCGAGTGTGCCGCGCACCGGGATCGACGCCGCCGAGCAGACACGGGACGCGGACACGGTCGCGGGCATCCGGCGGATCACCGCCGACCCGATGCTGCGCGAGGCCGTACGCGTGGCGAGCGGCAGCCTGTCCGCGTCGCTCGACCGGCTCGACGCCGGCGCGGACCTCGGCCCGAAGCGGCTGCTCGGCACCGCCCTGTCGGTGACCAGGTACGCCCTGCGCATGGCCGGCCGGCCGACCCCCTTCGGGTTGTTCGCGGGCGTGACCGCCGCGCGCCTGGGGCCGGCCGCGAGCATCACCGTCCGCGGCCCGGGCGCCAAGGCCGCCCGACTCGACGGCGGCCGGTTGCACGAGCGCGTCCGGGCCTGGCTCGCCGAGCCCGAGGTCCGCCGCCGCGTCGACATCGTCCGCAACGACCTGTGCCGGGTCCGCGACGGACGCCTGATCCTGCCCGGCGCCGAGCGGGAGATCTCGGTCCGCCACAACGCGCTGGTCGCGCACCTGTGCGCGGCGACCACACACCCCGTCGCGTACGGCACCCTCCTCGACCGGGCCGAAGCGGCCTTCCCCCAGGCGGGTCGCGAACAAGTCGACGCCGCGATCGCGCAACTGCTGCGGCACGGCTTCCTGCTCACCTCGATCACGCCGCACCGCATCGACGACGCTCTGCTCGATCGGATCGACGCGGCGGTCGAGGAACTGCCGGGCGAGGCCGAGGCGTTGCGGACCACCCGGACCGCGATCCGCGAGTACGAGAAGGCCCTCCCCGGGGAGGGCGGCGCGGCGTGGGGTCGGCTGATGGAACTGGTCGATCCGGCCGCGAGCGCCGCCCATCCGCCGGTCCAGGTCGACCTGCGGATGGACGCCGACATCACCCTGCCCCGCGCCGTGGGCGAAGAGGCCGGTCGCTACGCCGCCGCGATGTGGGCGATGTCGGACGCGTGGGTGACCCACGCGCACATGCGCGACTACCGGGGTCGGTTCATCGAGAAGTACGGCACCAGCCGATCCGTCCCGCTGGCCGAACTCGTGGACCCGCACCGGGGATTGGGATTCCCCAAGGGATATGGGGAACGGGTGCCCCTCGGCGAGCAGCCGGCCGGCGAGTATCGCCCCGGCCGCGACCGGCGGATCCTGACCTCGGAGCTGGTCCAGGAGGCACTCCTTCGCGACGACCTCGAACTGCGCCTGACCCCGGATCTGATCGGCCGGCTGGCCGCCACCACCCACACCGAGGGGGTCGAACTCGCCACGCCGCCAACCTCGTTGGAACTGTGCTTCCAACTCCTCGCGGACGATGTCGCCGCTCTGGACGAGGGCCGATTCCGGCTCGTCAACACGCCGCTGTCCGGCTCGTGGGTGGCCGGTGCGATGGCCGGTAGATTCGCCGAACTCACGGACGGCACCGCGGACCTGACGAGGATGGTCGAGCGCGTCGCCGACGCCGGCGCGGTGCCGGCGCAGGTCACCTTCCGCCCGCACAGCGTCCGCGCGTTGAACATGATCCAGGTGCCCCGGCTGCTGCCGCACGAGATCCCCGTCGGGGTGTACGCCGACCGGCGCGATCCCGGCTGCCTGGACTGGCGCGAGCTGCTCGTCGGCGTCGACGAGGCCGGCCTGCGGCTGACCCTGCCCGGGACCGGGCAGCGAGTCGTACCCGTGGTCCCGCACATGCTGGCCCTGGATCGCGAGGCGCCCATGGTGGTGCGCCTGATGGTGGACATCGTCTTCGGCCGCGCCCGGACCTGGACCGGATGGGACTGGGTCGGCCTGGAGGCGCTGCCGCTGCTGCCGAGGGTGACGTTCGGCCGGGTCACCGTCTCGCCCCGGCGCTGGACCCCCGACCGCGCGATGCGCGAGGCGGCCGGCGACCCGCGCGGGTTCGAGCGCGCGCTGCGCGAGTGGCAGGACCGCTACACGGTGCCCGCGCAGGTGCGGGTCGTGCACTGGGATCGCGTGTACGGCATCGACCTGGACACCCCGTGGCACCGCACACTGCTGCGCCACGAGGTGCGCAAGGGCGCGATCGCGCTGACCGAGGACCTGACGGCGAACGGGCGCGGCTTCGGCTGGGCGGACGGGCACGGTACGGAGGTCGTGATCCCGCTGACCAGGCGGGGGACCACCCCGGTCGCGACCGGGACCGCCGAGACCGACCCGCCCGCCCCGATCACCGTCGCGGCCGGCGCGGCCACCGCTGCGGCGACGCCGCGCGCCGAGTCGGCCGGCTACCATCTCCCCGGCGAGGACTGGCTGTTCGCGAAGCTGTACGCGACCTCCGACACCCACGACGAGCTGCTTCGGGTTCATCTGCCCGCACTGCTCGGCGACGTCGGGGAACACCTCGACCGTTGGTTCTTCATGCGCTACCAGGACCCCGAGGCGCACCTGCGGATCCGCTTCCACGGTGATCCGGAGGCGCTGCGCGGCCGGGTCCTGCCCGAACTCGCCCGACACGTACGGATGATGCGTGAGGCGGGCGCGATCCGGACGATGGCGCTCGACGTGTACGAACCCGAGGCCGAACGCTACGGCGGCCTGGCCGCGCTGCCGCACGCGGAGCGGCTGTTCGCGCTGGACAGTCGATCGGCCATCGTCCAGCTGGGCCTGCGGGCCCGCGGCGCGCTCGCGGTGCCCGACGAGGTGCTGATCGCCGTCAACCACGCGTTGCTCCTGGAATCCCTGGGCGATTGGGACTGGTGCTCGTGGGTCGAGTACGCGTTCGCCAAGGGGCCGGAGCAGGCCAGTTTCCGGCAGCACCGCGCGCTCGCCCGGGAGTTGATCCGGCCCGGCCGGATGGCGGCGACGTGCGCCGACCGGCTCAAGGCGCCGGCCCTGGCCGAATTGTGGTCCCGCGCGCCGGAACCGGGTGCCTACGGGGCGATCGTGCTGTCCGACGCCGGCCGCCGGCCCGCCGGTGCCGCGCACGACAACGCGGTCCTGGGCCTGCTGCACATGCAGCACAACCGGCTCCTGGGCATCGACCGGGCGGGCGAGTACCGGGGGTACGCCGTCCTGCGCGGCATCGCCTGCGACCATCTGGGACGCCTGGCGCACGCGGCCGACCGCGCGCGCGACGAGGACGGGAGCAGCCGCGATGCGTGACCGTACGAGTGGTGGTACCTCGGCCCGACCCCGACACGCGGACGAGGCCCGCGCCGTCGTCGCGCGCGTGCTCGACACGCTCGCCGACCCCGCGGCCGTCGCCGCCGACACCCGCATCCCCGGCGCCGCGGCGTGGGACGGCGAGGACCTGCCGCTGTGGGTGGACCTGTCGCTGTCCAGCGGATTCCCCGGCGTCTCGCTGGCGTTCAGCGGCACGACGCCGCGCGGGCCCGACCACGCGGCCCGGGCGCACGACTACCTGGCGCGGTCGATGGGGGTACTGGCCCGGGAGCGGTTCCCGGCGGGCGGCATCTACCTGGGGCCGGGCTCGGTCGCGGTCGCGGCGCTGATCGCGCACCGCGCGACCGGCGGGTACGTGTCCGCCGTCGACCGTCTGGACGACCATCAGCGGCGCGTGGTGCGGGCCGCGCTGGCCCGCCCGCGCCTCGACGCCCCCGTGGCCACGAACGGCGAGTTCGAGACCGTCCGCGGGCTGAGCGGGATCGGCCGGTACCTGCTCGCGCGCGGCGCGAACTGCGCCGAGGAACTGCGGATGGTGCTGTCCTACCTGGTCGAGCTGGCCGAGGGCGAGGTGACCCACCGCGGGCACAAGGTGCCGCGGTGGTGGGCCATGGCCGCACCCAAACTGGGTCAGGAGCACGAACTCCCGGACGGCCACCTCAACCTCGGCCTGTCGCACGGCGTCGCGGGTCCGCTCGCCCTGTTATCGCTGGCCTCGCGCGAGGGGATCGAGGTAAGCGGCCAGCGCGCGGCGATCGAGAACATCGTGGCCCTGCTCGCCCGCTGCGCCGTGCCCGACGGGGATGCCGTGTCGTGGCCCGCGATCCGCACGCTGGAGCAATGGGTGACGGGCCCCGCCCCGAACGCCCCCGCGCAGCGGCCCTCCTGGTGCTACGGAGCCCCCGGGGTGTCCCGGGCGATCCAGCTCGCGGCGCTCGCGTTGGACCGCCCGGACTGGCACGACCTCACCCGCCGCTCGCTCGCCGGCCTGCTGGCCACCCCGGTCCGGGACTGGCCCGTCGACGACCCGGCGCTGTGCCACGGCTGGAGCGGCCTGATGCACCTGCTGGGTCTGCTCGCGGAGCACCTCGACGACGACCGACTCCCCGACATCCGGGACGAGTTGGCCGCGCTCGTCCTCGCGCAGTACCGCGAGGAGCACCGCTTCGGCTTCCGCTCGACGATGACGCACGTACCCCAGGGCGCCGACGTACCGGCCTTCCTCGAGGGCGCCGCCGGCGTGGCCATGGCTCTGGACGCGTACGCGGAGGGCCGCCCGGCGGGCGGCTGGGACATGGCGTTGCTGGTGGCGTGAACACGCGGCCGGCGCGCCCTCGGAGGTATGGATCCGGCCGTCTCGCGGGCGAGGGCCGCGCGGGGGTCCACAACGTGGACGGTCCGGTGTAGCTTCCCCTGCCATGGACTCATCCAGCGGTATACCGGCCGCCCGGCCCCGGCGCGGCAACCGCCCGAAGGCGCGGCGACTTCGGCGGGGCGGGCCCTCCGGACGAGGGTTGCTCGTCATGGTGATCGCGCTCCTGGCGGCGCTCGTCCCGGTGACGGCCTCGGCCGGCTCCGCCGCCCCCCGCACCGCCGCGGAGCAGCGTTGGGGCGACGAACGGCTCGACCGGGTCGCGTCGTTGACCACGCACAACTCCTTCACCAACTACGAGGACTCGCGGTGGTCCTCGGTCAACCAGGCCGAGTCGATCCGCGGCCAGTTGGACCGCGGCGTACGCGGACTGATGCTCGACACGCACTGGTACTCGCACAGCACCGCGTTGTGCGTGATCAGCTTCGGCAGCGACTGCTACCCCAGTGACGTGTACCTGTGCCACGGCGAGTGCAAGACGTTCGCGGGCGTGACCTACGCCCTCCCACGGCAGTCCTTCCACGGGACGATGCAAACGGTCGTCGACTTCCTGAACGCCCATCCGCTGGAGGTGGTGACGGTCTTCCTGGAGGACTACGTCGGCGCCGACCAGCTCGGACAGTCGCTGAACAAGGTGCGCGGGCTGCGCGATCTGCTGTACCGCCCCGATGTCGCGGGGGTCCGCGAGAACGGCTGGCCCAAGGTGGCCGACATGGTGACCGCGAACAAGCGGCTGCTGCTGTTCTCCGACAAGCCCGACCGGCAACAGCTGGGGGTGATGTACGACAAGGACTGGACGGTGCAGAACTACTGGAGCATCGGTGACCTGGGCAACGACCTGGCGTGCACCAGCCGTTGGTCCGATGTACCGCTGGACCGGCAGGAGCCGGGCTTCAACCGGCTGTTCGTGATGAGCCACTTCCGCAACGTGCCGACCATCGCCACCGCCGGCGCCGACAACGGCACCAAACTGCGCAACCGCGTGGCACAACAGTGCCGGACGGCGGCGGGCCGAAACCCCAACTTCGTGGCCGTCGACTTCCACCGCCAATCCGACGGCAGCGGCCACACCCCACAGTCGATCGTCGCCGAACTCGGCGGCTGACCGCGCGCCGGACCGACACCGGCACCGCCACAAGGCCCTCCAACCGGGGGCCTTGTGGCGGTGCCGGGGCGCGTGGTCGGTGAGGCGGGTCAGTCGCCGCGGACCGCCGTGCGGAGGCGGGTGCCCACGGTGGTGAGGAAGGCGTCCGCAAAGGAGTCGAAGGGGTTGTCGTGGACCATGTAGGTCCACGTCGAGCCGGGGCGCTTGAGGTCGCTCAGGTCGGCGTCGAGGCCGGCCCCGGTGATGTGCGCCGTGTCGAAGGATTCCGCCGCGCGGCGGTGGGCGCGCGTGATCAGCGTCGCGAAGGCGTGCTGGGTCTCGGCGTGGAAGGCCATGATCGGGCTCTGCCGGCCGAGGGCGCGCAGGTGGATGCCCTCGCGCAGTTCGGTGGTGAAGCCCAGGTGGTCGCTCCACGCCCGGTCGAGTTCGTACAGCAGGATCTGTCGGGCGGCCTCGGCCAGGACGGCCTCGCCGACCGTCTCGCGCAGCCGCGCCCAACGGTCGGGGCGGCGTTCTTCGAGGAGGTCGGCGGCCGTGTCGCCGTGCAGGACCTCCCGGCGGTGGGCGAGGACCTCCTCGCGCTGGAGGTGCAGTTGGCGGTTGTAGCGCCATGTGGTGCGGTGCGTGTCGAGCAGTGCGCCCTCGGCCACCCGCTGGGCGTGCTCGACGTGCCGCCGGGCCGCGTCGTCGTCGATCGGCCCGTCGGCGTCGGCGGTCGACACGTCGGGAACGTCGGGGGCGTGCCGGGTGATCAGGTCGTCGTCGAGGCCGGTGAGGAACACCGACGTGCCCGGGTCGCCCTGGCGGCCGGCGCGTCCGCGCAACTGATCGTCCAGCCGCCGGGTGTGGTACCTGCCGACACCGATCACCAACAGGCCGCCGAGGTCGGCGACTTGGTCGTGGTCGGCGCCGTCGGGGCCGCCGAGACGGATGTCGGTGCCGCGGCCGGCCATCTGGGTGGAGACGGTGATCGCGCCGATCGCCCCCGCGCCGGCGATGATCGCGGCCTCCTCGGTGTCGTCCCTGGCGTTGAGGACCGCACAGTTCAGGCCCAGGTCGCGCAGCGCGGCGCCGATGCGCTCGGACGTCGACACGTCCCGGGAGCCCACCAGGACCGGGCGGCCGGTGGCGTGGGTGCGTTCGATCAGGTCGATCAGCGCCGCGTCGCGCGCCTCGCGGCCGGCGTACAGCCGGTCCGGCTCGTCGACCCGGACGCAGGGGAGGTTGGTCGGCAGGGCGCCGGTCTCCAACCGGTAGAACTCGCGCAGTTGTTCGGCCACGATCACCGCGGTCCCGGTCATGCCGCACACGGTCGGGTAGCCGGCGATCAGGTCCTGCACGATCAGCTGATCGAGGACCTCCCCGCGCGGGCCGACGGTCAGGCCCTCCTTGGCCTCCACCGCCGCGTGCAGACCGTCCGGCCAGCGCCGGCGCTGCGCCACCCGGCCCCGGTTGGCGTCGACGAGGCGGACGCTGCCCTCGGTCACCAGGTAGTCGACGTCCCGGCGCAGCAGCACACTCGCGTACAGGGCGACGTTGACCTGGGAGAACCGCACCTCCATCCCGAGCGCGTACAGGTCCGCCACGCCCAGCGCGCGCTCGACCTCCGCCACGCCCGCGTCGGTGAGGTGGACCGTCAGCCCGCCGGCATCGGCCTCGTAGTGCCGCCCCTCGACCAGGCCCGCCACGGCCCGCGCGACCTCGGCGTCACTGGTCCCGGGGTCGATGCCGCCGGCCAGGACGAGCGGAATCCGCGCCTCGTCGATCATCACCGCGTCGGCCTCGTCGACGATGGCCACGTCCGGGTCGGGCAGCACCACGTCCGCCGAATCGGTGCACAGTCGGTCGCGCAGGGTGTCGAAGCCGACCTCGCCGACCGCGACGTGCACGACGTCGCGGGCGTAGGCGTCGCGTCGCTCCCGCCGGGTGGACTCCTGCGTCACGTGGGCCACGCTCACACCGAGGAGGTCGTACACGGGGCCCATCCACTCCGCGTCGCGTCGGGCCAGGTAGTCGTTGACCGACAGCACGTGCACGCGCCGCCCCCGGAGGGCGAAGGCCGCCGCGGCCAGGGCGCCGACGAGGGTCTTGCCCTCGCCGGTGGCCATCTCCACCACCGTCCCGCGCAACAGGCTGAGCACGCCGACGAGTTGCACGTCGAAGGCGCGTTCGCCGAGGGCGCGGCGGGCGGCCTCGCGACCCAGCGCGCACACCTCGACCGAGGCGTCGTCGTCCCAGCGGCCGTCGGCTCCCTGGACGCGGGAACGCAGCGCGTCGGCCGCCTCGCGCAGGCCCGCGTCGGAGAGTTCGCGCAGCGCCGCCTCCCGTTCGCCGGCGCGCCGGACCAAGGGCCGCAGGCCGGTCGGTTGTACGGATCCGGGCCGGCCCAGCAGCCGACGCACCGATCGGGCAAGAGCACCGGACGATCCCACTGAGCCTCCACCTCCGCACGAGAGCGGCACTCCCGTGTCGCCGACCGACCCGACCCCGTGCGGGCGGCCGGCCTTGCGCATGCCGGGCGTAGAGCTCCCGGATCCGGTCGCCGGACGCGACCCGAGAGCCACGGAGCAACCGCCGAAACAACGCGGCAGGATCCCCGACCGTTCCCGGCCACCCGTCCACCCGTTCGATCGTCGGCGAGCCGGGAAGGGTCGGTGACGCGATGGGCCGAATGCGGAGCCCGCTCAGGGGGTGTCGTGCGCGGCAAGCCATTCGGGGGCGAGTACCGACCAGATCTCGGTGTCCTGGAGCACGCCCCGGTAGGTGAAGTTCTCGCGCCGGACTCCGTCGCGGCTCATGCCGAGGCGCTTGGCCACCTTGATGCTCGGTGTGTTCTCGGAGGGCACCAGCCACTCCACCCGGTGCATTCCGCGTTCCCGGATCGCCCAGTCGATGATCACGCGCGCGGCGCGGGTGACCAGGCCGCGGCCGGCGGCGGCCGGCTCCAGCCAGCAGCCGGCCTCGCAATTGCGCATGGCCGCGTCGAAGACCGGGAAGAGGACGCCGCCGAGGAGGAGGTCGTCGAGCCAGATGCCGTAGAGCCGGCCGGTGTCGGCGGCGGTCTTGTCGGCGTACGACTGGAGCCACTTGCGTGTGGATTCGAGGTCGGTCGTGAGGTCGGGGAGCCCGACGTGCCGGCCGATGAATTCGCGGCCGCGGTCCATGTGGGCCAGGAACTCCTCGGCCTGCCAGGGCTCCAGCGGTCGCAGTTCGGCGCCGTCACCCAGGGATATCGCGAACATTCTCGTCCTCCACAGTGGCCGTGCACGGTTCCTGGATCTTCGCACGCCCACCGCGTGTTCCGAGGGCCGGCCGAGACGCGCCTCGGCGGGCCCAGGGGGCGACGAAGGGTCCCTGGCCGGGGATGAGGCCGCGGCCGCAGACGGGGAGGAGGGAGGATCACGACGGCTTCGGGAAGGGCGTCGAGAGCGGACCGCGGATTCGCGGCGCATAAGGAACCGGTAGGGTTGCCGGTGGTGTGCCGGGAAGCCTGGTCGGCGAACAAGGGATCAATCTCTTCGCTGATCGGAGCTCACAACATGGTGCCGGCCGCCCTCTCTGGTGTCGCACGCGCGATGGACCGGAACACCAAGCGCCTCGCCGTAGCCGCCGCCGTCCTGATCCTCGTCCTGGCCGGCTGCGAGGACGAGGACGGCGCGCACGCCGAGCCGACCACCGACAGTGCAGCCACAGCGCGCGCCGAGCGCGCCAACGCCGCCATGGCGGCAACCACCTTCCACGCCACGGGGACCAGCACAGCGGTGTCGAACGCCACCGTCGAGACCTGGTACGACCCCGCGCAGGGCCTGCACTCGGTCGTGAAACGGAATTTCGCGGTCATCGGCCGGATCATCTGCCGCGACGGTGTATCCGCCATGAGCCGGTCGCTGACCAGCGACAACCCGGCACTGGCGGATGACTACATCGTCTCCCGGCTGCCCGGCGGCTGCGCCCAGCTGTTCACGATCCCGCTCTCCGTGCAGGCACCCCTCACCTCGGATGGAAGCGGTGCCGTCAACGGCGTCCGGGCGGACGCCGTCAAAGCGGTGACGGAACAGGAGACCGCGGTCTTCCGGATCGCCGCGGAAGGCCGGCCGTACATCCTCCGCCAGGAATCCACCCGCGGCCATCTGACCAGCCACACCGAGTACGGCGAATTCGGCCGACCCGTCACGATCCCGCCGCTGCCCCCGAAATGACCCTTCGGGCACGGGAAACGCGCTCGGTACCCGCACCTCGGGACGCCGGCCACAACCGCCCCCGAATGCTGTGGCGATTCGTCGGTGGGCCGCGCTAGCATCCGGTCGGTTGTACTTGAACGCGCAACCGGCGGGTGGGGGAACCGGTCGTGTGCGCACGGGAGTTCGCGGGTGACAGGGGCCAACTGTCGGGGCGCCTTTCCGGAAGAGCTGGATGATTCCCATACGCAAGAAGCTCCTGTCCGCCCTCTCCGCCGGCGCCTTCGCGGCCACCGGCCTGGTGATGCTGGGCGCCGCTCCGGCCGGCGCCACGTTGCCGGGGGACAACGGACTCATCGTCTACACCCGCTTCAACGACGCGCCGTACGAACAGACCGACCAGTACCGGGTCGTCGTCGTGGACCCCGCGACCGGTCAGTCGCGGATGCTGCCGCTGCCGAGCGGGATGGGCTCCGCCAAGGACGCCGTCTTCTCGCCCGACGGCTCGCGCGTCGCCTACTGGGCCGTTCGGCACGGCCAGACCGAGTACGGCTGGCAGTTGTTCACGGCCCGCGCGGACGGCTCGGACATCCGCGCCGTGGACACCGGCTCGAAGGCGACCAACGAGACGGCCGGGCCGATCGCGTGGTGGCCCGGGGGCGGTTGGCTGTTGTTCACCCACGGCACCGGTCCGCAGACCAACCACGACGTCTACACCGTGCCCGCGAACGGTGGTGAGGCGGAGTCGTACATCCAGTTCGGCCCGATGGAGCCGACGGGTACGCCCGGCATCACCTCGATGTCCGTCGCCGAGGACGGGTCGGTCGTGGTGAGCACGAAGTCGTCCGGCGTCGGTTCGGCCCAACGCGTGTGGCTGCACAAGCAGGACGGCACGCTCCGCAAGCTCCGGGACGACGCCAGGGACGCCGAGTTCGACCCGTCGGGCAAGGTCGTCACCTTCCGGGCGCCGACGGTCGCGGGACAGCCCGAGTCGGAGTGGCGGCCCGCCGCGATGAACCCGGACGGCGCTTCCGTGGACCTGCCCGGGATCGACCCGGCCACGAACTACGGCCACCTGTCGCCCTCCCCGGACGGCAACGATCTGGCGTACACCAAGCGGCTGCCCAGCCTCGGCTGCGACGTCCTGGCGGTCCGCCGGTCCGGCGCGCCGGAGCAGGTCCTCGCCGGCGGCCAGGGCAACTGCATCCGGAACGCGTCCTGGCAGCCGGTCCGCAAGAACTACGTGAACCGCCTGGGCGGCGACAGTTCGGTGGAGACCGCGACCACCGCGTCGCAGGCGCTGTGGTCCGACAACGGCGTCGCCAGGCCGGGGTTCCGGCAGGCCAAGTCCGCGGTGATCACGCGCAACGACCACTTCGGTGACGGCCTGGTCGCCGTACCGCTGGCGGCGGCCAAGGAAGGGCCGCTGCTGCTGTCCGAGCCCGACCGGCTCCCGGACGCCACGGCGGAGGAGATCACGCGCATCCTGCCGCGCGGGTCGACCGTATACCTGCTGGGCGGCGCGCTCGCGATCAACACGGACGTCGAGGACCGGGTGCGGGACCTGGGCTACACCGTGAAGCGGTTGGCCGGGAACTCGCAGTACGAGACCGCCATCGCGATCGCGAACGAGACCAACCCGAACCCGAAGCACGTGCTCTTCGCGACCGGCCACGAGTACTACGACGCGCTCTCCGCGGGTCCGGCGGCGGCCAACCTGGACGCGGTCGTGCTGCTCACCGACGGCGGGAGCCTGCCCGCATCGGTGCAGAACTACCTCGCGCAGCACCCCTCCGCCGACGTCTGGGGAGTCGGAACGCCGGCCGCGACCGCCCTGTACGAGGACGGTGACCGCGACTACTACGCGGTCGAGGGCTCCGACGCCGTGGAGACCGCGAGCAGTGCGGCCCGGACCTTCTTCTACCCGACCCGCATCGCCGGCGTGGCCACGATGGCCTCGTTCCACGACGCGATGTCCGGCGGCGCGCTGCTGGCCGCGGCCGGCGGGCCGATCCTGCTGAGCGAGCCGGACGACATGAGCTGGGCGACCTACGACTACCTGACCGAGAACAGCGGGGCGGTCAATTTCGTCGCGATCTTCGGCGGCGAGGACGCGCTGTCGAGCGCCGTCGCCGACGGCGCCGGGGAAGCGATCGCGCTGCCCGGCACGGTCGAGTACCAGGACGGCAACACCGCGGCGCAGAGCAACGCCAAGAGCCGCTCCGCCCAGTCCGCACCCGCCGCCGCGTCCTTCGGCGCGACGACCGACGAGACGCCCGGCAAGGGCCTTCCGCAGCTGCCGCAGAAGGCGCAGGCCAAGGCCACCCACAAGGGCTGACATCCCCTTCCGCACCACCGATTCCACCACCGGCGCCGGCCCCCGCGAGGGAGCCGGCGCCGGTTCGCGTCGGTGTGCTCGTACGCGGCGACGCCCGGGTGGGCTCGGCCCGTGCGGGGAGCCCGGCTCGCGGGTCGGTCGGGGCGGCTGGTTGGATGTGGCATGAGCGAAGGACTGCCGGACGGCTACGAGATATCCACCGACCCCGTGCGCCTGGATGCGGCGTTGATCCATCGGTGGTTGTCGCAGGATGCCTACTGGGCCCTCGGCCGGTCCCGGGAGAAGCAGGATGTGGCCATCGCCGGTTCCCTCAACTTCGGGCTCTACGACAGTGCTTCCGGGGCCCAGGTCGGGTACGCGCGGATCGTGACCGACCGGGCCACCTTCGCCTGGTTGTGCGACGTCTACATCGCGCCCGCCGTCCGCGGCAAGGGCCTGGGGACCGCGTTGACCACCGCCGTCCGCGACCACCTCGCGCCGTTCGGCCTGCGCCGCATCATGCTGGCCACCGCGGACGCCCACGAGGTCTACGCCAAGGTGGGTTTCGTGTCCCTGACGAAGCCGGAGAAGTGGATGGCACTGGGCGAGCAGTGACCCGTCGGTGCCGGGTCCTCAGGCCAGGGTCACCGTCACCGGGAGTTCCTTGATGCCGTTGACGAAGTTGGAGCGGACCCTGCGGACCTCGCCGGCGAGGCGGATGTCGGCGATGCGCGGCAGGAGTTCCTCGAACATGATGCGCATCTCCAGCCGGGCCAGCGCGTTGCCGAGGCAGAAGTGCGGGCCGCCCTTGCCGAAGGTGACGTGGTCGACGTTCTTGCGCGTGACGTCGAAGTCGTACGGGTTCTCGAATACGGACTCGTCGCGGTTGCCGGACGCGAACCACAGCACCACCTTGTCGCCCTCCCGCACCTGCCGGCCGCCGAGTTCGGTGTCGCGGGTCGCGGTGCGGCGGAAGTGGTAGACCGGGGAGGCCCAGCGCAGGAACTCCTCGACCGCGTCCGGCATCAGCGCGAGGTCGTCGCGCAACCTCGCCATCTGCTCCGGGTTCTGGATCAGCGCGAGCATCGAGTGCGAGATCGCGTGCCGGGTGGTCTCGTTGCCCGCGACGACCAGGAGCAGGAAGTAGTTGTCGAAGTCGTGCCGCGACAGCGGGACACCGTCGGACGGGGTCTGGTTGACCAGCCGGCTGACCAGGTCGGTGCCCTCGCCGCCGCGCCGCTTGGCGGCCAACTCACGGCCGTAGGCGAAGACTTCGAGTGAGGCGGGACTGCGGAAGGGCAGGTCGCGGTACTGCTCGCTCTCCGCGCTCTCCAGCAGCACGTCGGCGTAGTCGGGGTCGGTGTTGCCGATGATCCGGTTGCCCCAGTCGATCAGCTTCTCGGTGTCCTCGCCCGGCACGTCCAGCATCTTCGCGAGCACGTTGATCGGGAAGTCGGCGGAGACCTCGTGCACGAAGTCGAACGTGCCCTTGGCCAACGCGTTGTCGAGGGTGCGGGCGGTCAGCCCGCGCAGGAAGGTGCCGTAGTCGGCGATCGCGCGTGGCGTGAACTGCTTCTGAAGCAGCTTGCGCAGCGCACCGTGCCGCAGCCCGTCCGTCTCCAGCATCGACCGCCGGATGGCGATCTGCGAGTCGTCGACCTCCTCCAGGTTGGTGAACCGCGAGGAGGTGAAGGTCGCCGGGTCGCGGTCGACGGCGACGATGTCCGCGTGCCGGGTCAGGGCCCAGAAGCCGCTGTTGGGGGCCGCCTCGGGCTGCCAGTGCACGGGGTCCTCGCGGCGCAGCGTGTGGAACATCCGCCACGGCGTGGCGCCGTCCAGGAAGCGGTCGTTGTCGGCGAGGTCGATCTCGTCGAGCGGCATCGGCTCGGGGGCCACGGAGGCGGCGGTGGTGGTGCTCACGGGAACTCCTCGCGGGGGATGCGGAAACGGGTCACTGGCAGCGGGTCACAGGTTCAGAGGTGGTACGCGTACTCGGTGAACTCCCAATCGGTGACGTGCCGCCGGAAGCGCGCGACCTCGTCGCGCTTGTAGGTCAGGAACGCGTCGGCGAACTGCCTGCCGAGCAGTTCGGTGATCGCCTCGTCGCCCTCGAAGGCGTCGAGCGCCTCGGTCAGCGTCGCGGGCAGCTGCGGGGCCTTGTCGGTGTCGTACCCGTAGCCCTCCAACGGCGCCGGCGGTGTCAGCTTGTCCCGCAGGCCGATGTGTACGGCGGCGAGGAGTCCGGCCATCGCGAGGTAGGGGTTGGCGCTCGCGTCGCCCAGCCGGACCTCCAGGCGTGCGCCCGCGCCGCGCTCGGGCGGGACGCGCACCATCGCGCTGCGGTTGTCCAGGCCCCAGTCGATCAGCCACGGCGCGAGCGTGTCCGGGCCGAAGCGCTTGTACGAGTTGACCGTCGGGTTCAGCAGTGCGGCCAGCGCGGGGGCGTGCGCCAGGACGCCGGCGATCGCGTGCAGCGCGGCGGAGGACAGGCCGTACGCGCCGTCCGGGTCGTCGAAGGCGTTGGTGCCGTCGGCGTCCACGCAGCTCAGGTGCAGGTGGAAGCCCGACCCGCCCTCGTCGTTGAACGGTTTGGCCATGAAGGTGGCCAACCGCCCCTCCAGGCGCGCGAGTTCCTTGACGGATGCCTTGAACCGGAAGGCCCGGTCGGCCGCGTCGAGCGCGTCCGAGTGGTCGAGGTTGATCTCGAATTGGCCCGAGGAGTACTCGTGGTTGCCGGTGGTGGCGCCGATCCCGAGCGCGCCCAGGTGCCGCAGCGTGCGCAGCAGGTGCCCGTCCGGGTCGCCGCGCCGCCCGGCCACGTACACGTTGCCGGGCGCCTCGCCGTACCGGCGCCACCCGCCCTCGCGCGCCGGATCCGGCTCGCACAGGAAGTACTCGAGTTCGGGCCCGACCACCGGCCGCAGGCCGACCTCGTCGGCCATCCGGGCCAGTACGTCGCGCAGCAGTGAGCGCGGTGCCTCGGGGGCGAGCCGCCCGGTCGCCGGGTCCATCGTCTCGCCCAGGCACCACGCGACGCCGGGCTCCCAGGGGATCGCGACGAGGGTGTCCAGGTCGGGGTAGACGCAGATGTCCGGCAGGCCCGCCTCCACGCCGCCGGCCACCGGGACGGTCTCGCCCCGCGGCGTGGTGTGGAAGACCGCCCGGCAGAACGCGAGCCCGTGTGCGCACACCGATGACAGGTGATCCACGAGGACGTCACGTCCTCGATCGGTGCCGATCAGGTCCGGGTAGGCGACGCGCACGACGTCGATGCCCCGATCCTTGAGATCGGCGACGACTTCGTGGACCCGGCCCGGTATGGATGGATTCACCGGATTCTCCTCGCGCAGGGCAGGCGGCGGCAGGACGGCCGATTCGTTTGAGCCCAAACCATATGGACGTGGAACCGGTCGCACAAGGGTTTGGGGAAGGCTTTGCGGCCGACGGCGCCCGGTGGTGGCCGGGTGTGACGGGCGTCGCGTGCGCGCGTGACGGCGAGTCGGGATCGGGCGTGACAACGCGCCGTGCGAGGCATATCGTACGGACCCAAACGATCCATCGATGCCGCATTCGGTCTTCGTGCTCCAGTGCTTCGTATTTCAGTGCTTCGTGCTTCGTGCTTCATGCTTCGAGGGAGGCGCCCATGACCGGCGTACACGGTTTCTTCCACCCCAAGACCGGCACCGGCCGGTCGTCGATGATCCCCGCGCCTCCGTGGCAGTACTCCGGGGACCTGCTCACCATCGAGTACCGCACCGACCCCGCGCGCGTCGCCGAACTGCTGCCCCCGCAGCTCGCGCTCGCCGACGAGGACCCGGGCGCCGTCGCGCTGATCTGGGCCGACTGGCAGTCCTGCTCGGGCGGCCGGGCGGAACTGCTGGACCCGGTGCGCGGCCAGTACAAGGAATGCTTCGCGGTGGTGCGCTGCCAGTACGCGGGGGTCACCTACTCGCGCTGCGTGTACATCTGGGTCGACAAGGACTTCGCGATCGCCCGCGGCCTGCACCAGGGCTACCCGAAGAAGCTCGGCTCGATCCACCAGACGCGGCCGCACCCGTACGGTCCCGCGCCCCGGATCGAGGCGGGCGCCACCTTCGGCGCGACCCTGGCCGCCGCCGACCGCCGGCTCGCCGAGGCCGTGGTGACGCTGCGCGAGCCGTCCGCGAGCAACGGCTTCGTCAACGGGCACCCGATGGCGCACCACCGCTGGCTGCCGTCGATCGAGCCGGGCAGGGGCCTCGCCCTCGACGAACTGATCGTCACCGGCGCCGAGTCCGCCGAGGGCGGCCAGGCCTGGACGGGCGACGCGGATCTGACCCTGTTCGAGGCCCCCACCGAGGAACTCGCCCGTCTGGAGGTCGACGAGGTGATCGGCGCGTACTACCGCCAGGTCGGCGTCGTCTGGAACGGCGGCACGCTCCTCGCGAGCGGCGGCTCGGGCGGGTAGTGGTCACGGTTGTCCTGAAGCACGGTCGTCCTCGAACGCCGGACGGGCTGAATCAGCCCGTCCGGCGTTCGAGGGTGTACGGGCGGGAATTCAGCCTGTCCGGCGTTTGAGGACAAGCGGGCCGCAGGCCGGCCGGATCCAGCCCGGCCGGCGCTTGAGGCCGAGGGCGGCGCTGCCGGCGCCCGGAAGGTGGGCCCGTGGGGCGCCCGGGCACGAGCGCCCGGCCACGGCACAGGCCGCGCCCGGCAACGTTGGTCCGTCGCGGCGCCCGGCACGGCCCCTCGACGCACCGCCGAAACGTCCAAGTACTCCAGTGCGAGAACGTTCCGGCGGCACGCCGAGGCACCGCACCGGACACCGCGACGGGGCAAACGTTGCCGGGCGCGGCACTAGATTGCTGGGGGAAGGCGGATCGAGCGACCGCTCGGGCGCCGACGACGTGGAAGGCGGGGCAAGTGATCGGCAAGCGGTCCATCACCGAGACGGAGAAGGCCGTCCAGGCACGACTGGGCGACATTCCGCTACGGCGCGAGCAGATGGCCGCGGTGTCGAACATCTATCGCGCGGCCGCCGCCGTGCGACAGCACCTGGAGAACTCGGTCCTGCGCGACGCCGAACTGACCTGGACCGCCTTCACCGTCCTGTGGGAGGTGTGGATCTGGGGCGAGAGCGAGACGCGCCACGTCGCCGAGGAGGCGGGCATCTCCAAGGGCACGCTCACCGGCGTCGCCCGCACCCTGGAGACCCGCGGCCTGCTCGTCCGTACCGCGCACGCCACCGACGGCCGGCTCGTCCTGTTGTCCCTGACGGCGGCGGGCGAGGAACTGATGTCCCGTATCTTCCCGGCCTTCAACGCCGAGGAGGCCTTCGTCGCCGACGACCTCACCCCCGACGAGTGCCTCACCCTCGCCGACAGCCTCCGCCGGATCGTCGCCCAGTTGGAGGCCAAGGGCGAGGACCGCCGCCAGGAACTCCTCGCCGGCAACAGCCCGAAGCCCCGGCGCGGGGGACGACGGGCGAAGGGCTAGCCCTTCGGTCGGGTCGGGGACGCCGGCTACGGTTCGGCGCCGACCTCGGGCCGAGCCACCTCCCAGGCGCTGATCGGCGCGCATGTCCCGGCCGGCGATCCGGCCGCGGCGGCGCGCCCGCGATCCGCACCGGGCAAGGGTGCGGATCGGGGCCGGCGGGATTCACCACGCGGAGGCGGGTGGGCAGGCGGGGGAGCAGACGCGGGGCGTTGTCGCGGTTGACGCGGCGGCGGCTCAGCCGTTGGCGAACTCGTGTACGCCCCACCAGCCGCTCTCGTCCCGGTACAGGCCGATGCCGACCTCGGTGTGCGAACGGTCGGTCTGGTTGCGGTAGTGGCCGGGGCTGTGCCGCCACATGTCCTGGAACTTCTCGGCCGCCTGACGGGCCGTCATGGACCCGTCGCTGAACCAGACGATGTTCTCGGACACCCCGGTACGGGCGCCCTTGACCAGGACGTCGACCTCACGGCCCGAGTGCGCGAACCCGGTCCGGCGCATGTACTCGGCCCACTTCCGGGCGAAGTCGTCGAGGTCGGACGCGCGCCGGACCGGGGCCAGGCCGACCCTGGCGCGTTCGACGTTGAGCAGTTCCAGGGACATCGCCTCGGCGTCGGATACCGCCCGGGACGACGAACTGCCGCCCGCGACGGTGGGGTTCGCGCCGACGGGGCCGTCGGCGGGGGTGTTGCGTCCGGGGGGCGTGGACGCCTTGCCCGCGTTGGTCGCGGGCTTGCGCGTGGCCGGGGTGGACGGGGTCGCGCCGGCGGACTTGGCCGGCGGTCGGCTCGCGGACGGGTCGGCCGACGCGGTGGGCGACGCCGAGGCGGCGGGCGCGGCGCTCGACGCGGACGCGGACGCGGATGTGGCGGCGGACGGTATGGCCGAGGCGGTCGCGGCACTGCCGGGGGTGGCGGCCTCGGCGCGGTCCCGGGGCTTGGCGGACGATCCGCACGCGGCGGTCACGACCGCGATGGCGGCGACGGCGAGTGACATGGACAACGTCCGGCGATGACTGCGCTGCACGATTGACGACTCCTCGAAGCGATCGACTCGGGTGAGCGGGCCGCGTGGGGAGCACCGCCGCCGAGTGGGCTCGTGAACGCCCGGGGGCTCGGCGGCCGTGTGGTCGCGGCCCGCTCCGCCGGCGGCCTGGACGCCGCCGACACCAAGAGAGACCCGCGGGGGTGACGGCGATAACGAAAAGTCAGCCGAAGATGTTTTTTCGAGCGGACCGCGCCGGCTCAGGCGGGTGCGGCGAACGTCTGGGTCCACCAGGTCGTGCCGCCGGGGGTGATGGTGACGCCGACGCCGATGTCCTTGAAGCCGCAGGACAGGATGTTGTCGCGATGGATCGGGCTGGCCATCCAGTCCGCGACCACCTGCGCGGCGTCGTACCGGCCGCGGTCGAGGTTCTCGCCCCACTGGCGCCAGCGATAGCCGGCGGCCGAGATCCGTTGCTCGGGGCGGACGCCGTCCGGGCCGACGTGGTCGTAGAAGTTCCCGGCGGCCATGGCGTCGGAGTGCTTGCGCGCGACGCTGCGGAGGCGGTCGTCCACGCGCACCGGACCGCATCCGTGCTCGGCGCGGCGGGCGTTGACCAGGTCGACGACCCGGCTTTCGAGCGCGCGCCGCGGATCGGCGGACTCCGTCGGGCGGGTCGTGGGCGTGGCCGACGGGGCCGGGGGCGGGGTGGTCGGCTCGGTGGGCGGGGGCGTCGTGGCGGGCACGGACGGTATCGACGGCGCGGTGGCCGCGACGGGCGGCGGCACGGGCGCGGCGGTACGGGGGACGGGTCCGCGTCCGGCCGGGTCAGGACGACGACGGCGAGCAGCGCCGCGACGACGACGAGGGCGGCCGCGGCGAGCGCGAGGTATCGACGCCGCGGGCGCGGCGCGCGCCTGGACACGGGGCGGCCGGCACCCGCGCCGCCCCCGGCCGCACCCCCGGCCGTGGCGGCGGATGCCACCGCCTGCGCTCCGCCGGCACCCGCGCCGCCCGCGGCGAACGCCACCGGAGTCCCCGCGTGTCCGAGCCCGTACCCCAGCAGCCCGACGGCCGGCGGCACCAGCGCCAGGCCGGCGAGCAGCCCCTCGGCCGGCGCGAGGCCGCGCTCCTGCTCGCCGCACACGGCGCAGCCGCGCGTGCCGGGAGATCCGCTTGCGCCACAGCGGCGTCGGCAGGCCGTCCCACGCGCCGGTCACCGCACCGAGGTCCGCACACGGCGGCGCCGCCGCGAGCGCCCGCACCACCACGCGGGCCGCGGCCAACTGCTCCTTCATGCGCTGGATCCGGACCGCCGCGTGCTGCGCCGTCAGCTCGACGGCGGCCACCAGTTCGGCCCGGCTCAGCTCGCCGGCCACCTCCAGCCACCACAGCGCCAGCAGTGCCCGGTCGTCGGCGTCCAGCCAGCGGGTCGCCTCGGTGACCTCGCGGCGCTGCCCCGACAGGCCCAGGCGCAGGATGGTCAGGTCCACGAAGTCGCCGCCGGGATCGGCGTACTCGCCGACCTCGTCGAGCGGCGCCGCGGTGGAGCGCCGGGTGTACCGGCTGCGGACCTGGTTGAGCGCTATGGCCACGAGCCACGACCTGAAGGCGGCGGGATCACGCAGTCCGTCCAGCCCGTCGATCGCGCGCAGCATGGTCTCCTGCACGACGTCGTCGACGTCGGCGTGCCCGCCGAGCGCCCGGCCGACCACGTTGTACACCAGCGGCAGGCAGGCCGCGACCAACTCGTCCCGCGCCCGCAGATCCCCCGTCTGCGCGGCGACCACCAGGGCCGTCCCGTACTCGTTCTCCACGCCCATCCAACTCTCTCGACCGACCGACCAGCCCGGGCCCTCCGCGCGTCGAACGCCAAATGCGCGACCCCCGCGGCACAGCCCGTGCCTGGGAGACCCGGCGGCCCGACGCGGATAACGAAAAGCCCGAGGCGAATCCCCACGGGTCGGGTCCACCCCGAGCGGAGGCCACCCCAACCCCGCCCCGAGACCCGGCCGCCTCGCCCTGCCCCTTGCGCCGGCGCTTGTCCCGTCCCTTGTCCCGCCCTTGTCCCGCCTTCATTGTCCTCACCGCGATCGCCGCCGCCGCGGTGCGTGTCCCGGACGTCCGGGTCGCGACGCGGGTCTGCGTCAACTTGCCGTTTCGGCCTCGGAGTTGCCTACTAGGGTGACTTCGATGAGCGACGATCCGGTGATACTGCGCCCGGCCCGCGAGGACGACCTGGCGCTGTTCGAGCTGTTCGTGACCGACCCGGACGCGACCGGGCGGTTCCAATGGCAGGGCTGGTCGGATCCGGGGCGTTGGCGGCGAACATGGGCGGAGAACGGACTGTTGGGGGAGGACGCCGGCCAGTTGATCGTGGCAGCCGGCGCCGACCGACTCGGCTTCGTCGCCTGGCGCAAGGCCGTCACCTCGCGGACCTCGTGGTGCTGGAACATCGGCATCCAGCTGCTCCCGCAGGCCCAGGGGCGCGGCGTCGGCACGCGGGCCCAGCTGATGCTGGTGCGGTACCTATTCGCGCACACGCCGGTGGTCCGGATCGAGGCGGACACCGAGACGGAGAACATCGCCGAGCAGCGTGCCCTGGAGAAGTGCGGCCTCACCAGGGAGGGCGTGTTGCGAAGCCTGGTCTTCCGCGACGGCCGGTGGCGGGACGTCGTGCGCTACAGCGTCCTGCGCACCGACCTCGCCCCGGAGTAACCGCCGACCCGGGCAGCCGCGACGCCCCGACCGAGACGGGGGCGCACGCGCCCCTAGAGAGCCGCCTCGATCAACGACTCGAAGAGGGCCCGTTGGGTCGGGTCGGTGGTGGCGGTGTCCTCCGGGTGCCATTGGACCGCGACGAACCAGCCGGCGGGGGACAGCGGCTCGACGGCCTCGATGGTGCCGTCGGGGGTGGTGCCGGTGACGCGCAGGCCGGGGGCCAGGCGGTCGACGGCCTGGTGGTGATAGCAGGAGGCGTGGAGCCGCTCGGTGCCGGCGGCGCGGGCCGTGGTCGAGTCGGGGAGCAGGGTCACCCGGTGCACGACGTGGCGGTGGTGGACGGGCATGTCCTGGGTCAGGGTGCCGCCGAGGGCGACGTTGACGACCTGGAGGCCGCGGCAGACGGCCAGGGTGGGCAGGCCGGTGGTGAGCGCGTGGCGGGCGGCGGCGAGGTCGAAGGCGTCCTGGGCCGGGTCGACGTCGTAGACCTCGCCGTGCACCGTGCGCGCGCCGTAGGTGGTCGGTGCCAGGTCGCCGCCGCCGGGCAGCAGCAGCGCGTCGGCCCGGGCCAGCCGGGCGGCGGCGCCGGCGGGTTCGGCCGGGTGCATCATGAACGGCTCGCCACCCGCCGCGTACACCGCCTCCGCGAGGGCGCGCGCGGTGACCTCGGCGGCGAAGCGCAGCGCGGAGGTGGTGGCCGCGAACCGGCACGGCAGCGCGATCAGGGGCCGGGTCACAGCTGCATCCAGGTGGTCTTGAGGTCGGTGTACTTCTCGAGCGCGTGCAGCGACTTGTCCCGGCCGTGGCCGGATTGCCGGACGCCGCCGAAGGGCACGTTCAGGCCGCCCTCCTCGTAGCAGTTCACCCACACCGTGCCGGCCCGGAGGGCGCGGGAGATCCGGTGCGCGGCCGACAGGTTCGAGGTCCACAGGCCCGCGGCGAGGCCGTACTCGGTCGCGTTCGCGAGCCGTACCGCCTCGTCCTCGGTGTCGAAGGTCAGGACCGCGAGGACCGGGCCGAACACCTCGTCGCGGGCGAGCGCCATGTCCGGGGCGACCCGGTCGAACACGGTCGGCTCCAGGTAGTGGCCGGGGCGATCGACCCGCTGCCCGCCGGTGCGCAGTCGCGCGCCGTCCGCGTGCGCCCGCGCGATGTGGCCCTGGACGCGGGCCAGGTGGTCCGCCGTCACCAGCGCGCCCATCGTGGTCGCGGGGTCGAGCGGGTCGCCGAGCCGCAGCGACTCGGCGTGCGCGACGACCGCGTCCACGACGTCGTCGGCGATCGAGGAGTGCACGAGCAGCCGCGAGGGGGCGGTGCACATCTCGCCCTGGTTGAAGAACACGCCCCAGGCCGCGCTCGCCGCGGCGGCGGCCACATCCGCGTCCGGGAGCACGATGTTGGGCGACTTGCCGCCCAGTTCGAGCCAGACCCGCTTGAGGTTCGAGTCGGCCGCGTAGCGCAGGAAGTGCCGGCCGACGGCGGTCGAGCCGGTGAAGGCGAGTACGTCCACCTCCGGGTGCAGGCCCAGCGCGCGGCCCGCCGTCGGGCCCTCGCCCGCGACCACGTTGAACGCGCCCGGCGGCAGCCCGGCCTCGCCGGCCAGCCGGCCCAGGCGCAGCGCGGACAGGGGGGACTGCTCGGCGGGCTTGAGTACGACCGTGCATCCGGCGGCCAGGGCGGGCGCGACCTTCCACGCGGCCATCGTGAGCGGGAAGTTCCACGGTACGACCGCCGCGACCACGCCCACGGGCTCGCGGGTGACCAGCGCGACCGCGTCGGCGGCGGTCTGTGGCGCCTCGTCGATCAGCTTGTCGGCGACCTCGCCGTACCAGCGGAACGTCGCCGCGACCGCGCGCAGCTCGATCCCGTACGCCTCGGCGACCGGCTTGCCCATCTCGAGCGCGATGGTCAGCGCCAGCTCCTCGCGGTGTGCCTCGATCGCGTCGGCGAACCGGATCAGCGCGCGCCCGCGCTCGGCGGGGGCGAGTCGTGGCCAGGGCCCGGTGTCGAAGGCGCGCCGCGCGGCGGC
Source organism: Embleya sp. NBC_00896 (assembly GCF_045207785.1). Classification (NCBI taxonomy): domain Bacteria; kingdom Bacillati; phylum Actinomycetota; class Actinomycetes; order Kitasatosporales; family Streptomycetaceae; genus Embleya; species Embleya sp. NBC_00896. Next base: position 985,101 of record NZ_CP108777.1, on the reverse strand, counting down.
CACCGCGAGGTCCACCTCGGCCGGGCCCGCCCGGGCGACCCGCGCGAGTGGTTCGCCGTCGCGCGGCGCGATCACGGTGAACGTGTCGCCCGTGCCCGCGTGGTCGGCGCCGTCGATGTGGTGGACCGTGACGGGGCGCAGTCGCGCCGCCCGTTCGAGCCAGTCCGCGTGGGTGAGGTCGGCCATGACGCCCGCTTTCGCCGTTCGCTCCGAGGATCCCGCTTTCGGGAGCCGCCTGACGGTCCCGCGGGGAGGGGCCGGTCCTGGTGCCGTGGCCGGGAGCTCGCGGCGGGATCGCACACCCCAGCGGGATTGTTTGGGGGCAAACGATACAGCTCGACGCCGTCGACGGAAGGGCTTGACCGGCGCGATCGTGACTCAGTAAATTGTTTGGGGTCAAACGATTTGGAGGGTTTTCCATGACCGAGGTCACCGTCGCGGGCGTCATCGTCGACACCCGGCACTGGATCGGTGGCGAGCGCGTCGGGTCTTCGGACACCTTCACCGACGTCTCGCCGATCGACGGCAGCACCATCGGCGAGATCGCCCGGGCCGGCCGCGCCGAGGCCGACGCGGCCGTCGCCGCCGCGCGCGCCGCCTTCCCGGCCTGGGCCGCCACGCCCCCCGCCGAGCGGGCCCGGCTGCTGCACGCGATCGCCGACGGCGTCGAGGCCCGACTCGCCGATCTGGCGATCGTCGAGACCACCGACAACGGCGCACTGCTGCGTTCGCACCTGCGCGGCGTGATGCCTCGCGTCGCGCACAACTTCCGCTTCTTCGCCGACTGGCTCACCGACCACCTGGCGCACGACGACTTCGACACCCGCGGCCACGGCAATCACGTCTCGTGGGACCCCGCCGGGCCGTGCGTGCTGATCACGCCGTGGAACGCGCCGCTGATGCTGGCCACGTGGAAGATCGCCCCCGCGCTCGCGGCCGGCAACACCGTCGTGCTCAAGGCCGCCGAGTGGACGCCGCTGACCGCGTCGCTGCTCGCGGACATCACCGCCGAGGCGGGCCTGCCGGCCGGCGTGTTCAACGTCGTCCAGGGCTACGGCGAGGAGGTCGGCGCGGCGCTGACCGCGCACCCCGACGTGCGCCGGATCAGCTTCACCGGCTCGGTGCCCACCGCGCGCCGCATCGGCGCCGCGGCGGCTTCGAACCTGACCCCCGTCAGCCTCGAACTCGGCGGCAAGTCACCGCTGTTGGTCTTCGCCGACGCCGACCTCGAGCTCGCCGTCGACCTCGCGGTCGAGCAGTACGACAACGCCGGCCAGGTCTGCCTCGCCGCGACCCGCCTGCTCGTGGACGCGGCCGTCGCCGACGAGTTCACCGCGCGCTTCCTGGCCAGGGCCAAGACCCTGGTACAGGGCGATCCACGCGAGCCGGCCACCGACATGGGCCCCAACATCCACGCCGACCACGTCGAGCGCGTCGACGGCTTCGTCCGCCGCGCCCTCGACGCCGGCGCCAAGGCCCCGCTCGGCGGCGAGCGCAACGCCGACCTCGGCGGCCTGTACTACCGGCCCACCCTGCTCACCGACGTCGCCCAGGACAGCGAGATCGTCCAGGAGGAGGTCTTCGGCCCGGTGCTCACCCTCCAGACCTTCACCACCGAGGACGAGGCGATCACCCTCGCCAACGACACCCGATTCGGGCTCGCGGCAACGCTGGTGACGGGGGATCAGGAGCGCGCGGAGCGGGTCGGCGGACAGCTCGTCGCCGGAACGCTGTGGATCAACTGCTTCTTCGTCCGCGACCTCCGGGCACCGTTCGGCGGTTCGCGCCACTCCGGCGTCGGCCGCGAGGGCGGCACGTGGAGCTTCGACTTCTACTGCGACGTCAAGAACACCGTGACCTCGCCGAACGGATGGCAGTGACCATGGGAGAGATCGTCGGCGCGGGCATCCTCGCCCATTCGCCCACCATCATGCTGCCGCGCGAGATCCGCTACGAGCTCAACGAGGGCAAGGAGATCAGCCTCGTCCCCGCGCTCGCCCGGCTGCGCACCGAGGTCTTCGAGAGCCTCGACTACGACACCGTCGTCGTCTTCGACTCGCACTGGGCCACCACCGTCGAGTACGTGATCGCCGCGCACGCGCACCGGTCGGGCCTGTACACCTCCGAGGAACTCCCGCGCGGCATGCGGCAGATCCCGTACGACTTCCCCGGCGACCCCGAACTCGCGCACGCCACCGCCGGGTTCGCCGGCAGGCACGGCACCTGGATCACCCCGATCGAGGACCCGCACCTGCCGATCCACTACGCGACCGTCAACCTGTGGCACCACCTCGGCGTCCCCGGCAAGCGCTGGCTGGGCATCGGCTGCTGCCAGACCGCCGACGTCGAGGACAACCTGCGGCTCGGCCGCGCGCTCGCTGACGGCATCGCCGCCACCGACCGCAAGGTGCTCCTGATCGCGTCCGGCGCGTTCTCGCACACCTTCTGGAACCTGCGCGAACTGCGCGACCACGAGGCGTCCGACCCGGTCAACGTCCGCACCCCGCAGGCCCGCGCGGCCGACGAGCGGCGGATCGCCTGGATGGAGCGGGGCGACCACGCGAGCGTGCTCGCGGGCATGCCCGACTTCATGCAGTACAAGCCCGAGGCGCGCTTCGGGCACTACCTGATGATGCTCGGCGCGCTCGGCGAGGACCGGTGCACCGCGCCCGGCCGCCTCGTCGGCGACTACGAGAACGCCACCGGCACCGGCCAGGCCCACGTCTGGTTCGACCGGCCCGCCGCCGGCTGGACCGCCCCCACCCTCCAAGGACAGGCTTCATGACCACCACCGAGTACCGCCGCATCCTGCTCGACGGCGCCGTCGTCGAGGTCGTCCGCGAGGGCGCCGAACTGATCGCCGCCGACGGCCGCACCATCAAGACCGCCGACGCGCAACACCTGCCGCCGGTGGTGCCCGGCAAGATCATCGCCGTCCACCTCAACCACCGCAGCCGCGTCGACGAGTTCGGCACCTCGCTGCCGCCCGCGCCGACCTACTTCCACAAGCCGACGTCCTCGCTGAACGCGCACGGCGGCGCCGTGGTCCGCCCGCTCGGCTGCGATTACCTCAACTACGAGGGCGAGATCGCGATCGTCATCGGCCGCACCTGCCGCAACATCGCCCCGAGCGAGGCCGGCGCGTACATCCGCGGCTACACCGTCGCCAACGACTACGGCCTGCACGACTTCCGCGACACCGACGCGGGCTCGATGCTGCGGGTCAAGGGCTCGGACACGCTGTGCCCGCTGGGCCCCGGCCTGGTCGAGGGCTGGGACTTCCGCGGCAAGACCCTGCGCACCTTCGTCAACGGCATGGTCGTACAGGAGGGCACGACCGACGAGATGGAATGGGACATGCACTACCTCGTCGCCGACATCGCCCGCACGATCACGCTGAACCCCGGCGACGTGCTCCTGTCGGGCACGCCCGCCGGCTCGCGTCCGGTGCAGCCGGGCGACGTGGTCGAGGTCGAGGCCGAGGGCCTGGGCCGACTCACCAACCACATCGTCACCGGCCCGACCCCGATCCGCGCCGACTGCGGCGCCCAGCCCACCGCGTCCGAGGAGGTCCTGTCCACGGCCATGGGCGGGGACTGGGAGTTCCGCGGGATCCGGCCCCCCAAGCGTTGATCACGGCTTCGACCGGCGCCTCGCCCGGTAGGGCCGTAGAGCCGACCGTCATTTCGCTGCGCAGGGCCGACCATCGCTTCGCACACCAGAGAGGAACGTCGCTGTGAAGGTCATCGTCGACATGAACCGGTGCCAGGACCACGGACAGTGTGTGTTCGCCGCGCCCGAGGTCTTCCAGATCAACGCCGCGGGCCGGCTCGAATTCGTCGGCGACCCCGACGACGCGCTGCGCGACGAGGTCGAAGAGGCCGCCGACGTGTGCCCACTCCAGGCCATCACGATCGAGGACTGATCCCATGACCGATCGTCGGGTCGTCGTCGTGGGCGCGTCCATGGGCGGACTGCGCGCGGCCGAACAACTGCGCGCGGCCGGCTGGACCGGCGGTATCACGGTCGTCGGCGACGAGAAGCACATGCCGTACAACCGGCCGCCGCTGTCCAAGGACGTGCTCGCGGGCGAGGTGTCGCACGCCGCGGTCGCCTTCCGGCCGCGGGCGAGCTGCGCCGACGTCGACTGGCGACTCGGCGACGCGGTGGTCGGCGCCGACCTGACCGCGCGCACGGTACGGTTCGCCGGCGGCGACTCGCTGTCCTACGCCGGCCTCGTGGTCGCCACGGGACTGCGCCCGCGCCGGCTGACCTGCCCGGGACCGAGCGCGGGCCGCCACGTGGTGCGCACCCTGGACGACGCGCAGGCGTTGCGCGCCGCGCTCGGTCCGGGCCGCCGCGTGGTGGTCGTGGGCGCCGGGTTCATCGGGTGCGAGGTCGCCGCGACCGCGCGCTCGCTCGGCGCCGACGTCACCGTGGTCGCGCCCGAGGCGGAGCCCATGCAGCGCCCGCTGGGCACCGAGCTCGGGGCGGCGCTGCGCCGACGTCATCTCGCGCACGGCGTCCGGTTCGAACTCGGCCGCACGGTGGGGCACTTGGTGGGCGAGGAGCGCGTGCGCGGCATCGTCCTGGACGACGGCCGCGAACTGCCCGCGGATACCGTGGTCGAGGCGGTCGGCTCGATCCCCAACACCGAATGGCTCGCCGACAACGGCCTCGACCTCGGCGACGGGGTGCGCTGCGACGCGCTGTTGCGGGTCGAGTCGCGCCCGGACGTGGTCGCGGTCGGGGACGTGGCCCGGTTCGCGAACCCGCGCTACGACGACGTCCCGCGCCGGGTCGAACACTGGAGCATCCCCACCGACAGCGCCAAACACGCGGCCCGGACGCTGGCGGCGCACCTGGCGGGCGTGGCGCACGACGCGTCCGCGTTCGCGCCGCTGCCGACGTTCTGGTCGGACCAGTACGAGGAGCGGCTTCAGTCGTTCGGGGCGCCGGGGCTGGGGGGCGGGGACGTCCGCCTGCTGGAGGGGGAGTGGGACGGGGACTGCGCGGTGGGGTACTACCGCGACGGGGAGCTGATGGGAGTGGTGGCGTTGGGGGGCAAGGCGATCGCGTTGGCGGGGAAGTATCGACGCGAGTTGGTGGCCTGAGGGGCGCCGGACCGCGGGTGCCGGGCGCACCGGGTCCGGCCGGCCGCATCACGACGGAACACATTGCGGCCGGGCTCGACCGCTTGCCGGCGGGCCACGTGTGTAGTATCGAGATTCCTCGAATTGTTGTGCTCGACCCTACGCGTCTCGACGGCCCATGACGACACACGCGAACCCCGCACCGGACAACGCCGCGCAGCTCCTTGACGTGTTCAAGGCGCTCGCCAATCCCGTGCGGCTCCAGATGCTCGAGTGGCTGCGCGATCCCGAGCGTCATTTTCCTGTGGAGCAGGCGATCGCCGACGACGTCGGTGTGTGCGTGAGCCACATCCAGGCCAAGACCGGGTTGGCACAGTCGACCGTCTCCGCCTACATGGCATCGCTGGAGCGTGCCGGGCTGGTCCGGTCCACCCGCGTCGGGAAGTGGACGCACTACCGGCGCGACGAGCAACACATCGCCCGGATCGTCGACGTGCTCGGACGCTCGCTCTAGTCCTCGGTCGGCACGGCCCCGGGTTGGGAGCAGCGGCTCGCCGCCGTCCAGTCTCGCCGTCGTCCAGTGGTCTTGCGGTCTTGCGGTCTTGCGGTCTTGATTCATATCGATCTTCTGCGATACTTCGATTCGTTCGAATTTCGCGAGGGGCGGTCACGTACCGTCGATCAGGAGGAGACATGGGCGCCATCGACGGGATGGATCTGGGGCGCTTCGGGGTCTGGACGTTCGACTTCGAAGACCAGCCCGCGAGCCTGATGCGAGACTCCATCCAGGAACTCGAAGGGCTCGGCTGGCAGGCGTTCTGGATACCGGAGCGGGACGGCCGCGAGGCGCTGACGCATGCCGGGTTCCTGCTGTCCAGTACCGAGCGGATCAACATCGTCAACGGCATCGCGGGGATCTGGTCCCGCGAGCCGCAGTGGACCAAGGGCGCGGCGCTGCTGCTGGCCGACGCCTACCCGGATCGCCACCTGCTCGGCCTCGGTTTCGGCGGCGAGCGGCCCGGGACCAGGCCGCTACAGGCGATGAGCGACTACCTGGACGCCATGGACGCGGCGACGAGCGCGAACCCTCTTCCGAAGGCGCCCATGCGACGCGTGCTGGCGGCGTACGGGCCGAAGATGCTCGAGATGGCCCGCGACCGCTCCCAGGGCGCGCACACCTACCACGTGACGGTGCGGCACACGGCGCAGGCGCGGGAGGTGCTGGGCGAGGGCCCGTTCCTCGGGGTCGAGCACGCGGTGCTCTTCGAAAGCGACCCGGACAAGGCACGCGAGATCGCGCGCGAGCACCTGCACGTGTACTTCACCACGAAGTACAACATCGCCAAGTTCCTTCGCCTGGGCTACACCGAAGCCGACATCGACGGCGGCCGCGGCAGCGACCGCCTCGTCGACGACCTGGTGTTCTGGGGCGACCTCGACACGATCGTCCGCAAGCTGCACGGCCACCTCGACGCCGGCGCCGACCACGTCGGCATCCAGGTGCTGGGCACCGAACCCGGGCGATCGGCCATGCCGCAGTGGCGGCGGCTGGCCGAGGCGCTGCTGCCCGGGCCGGTCGCTACGTAAGCCGTGCGGCCGGCGCGGGAGGCGGCACGGATCGGGAACGTCGGCGCGGTCGTCGGCGGGGGCATCCCGTAAAGACCGCGTTCGGGCACCCGAGTACGGTCGGGTGGATGACAGACCGGATTTCTTTCGCGCCCGGCCAGGTGGTCACCGTCTTCCGCTCCCGGCTGCGGGACGAGGCCGCGCCCGAGTTCGGGGAGTTGGCGGCCGAGATGCTCGAAGCGGCGCGGTCGATGCCCGGCTTCGTCGACTACAAGGTCTACTTCGCGGACGACGGCGAGCGGGTGTCGGTGATCGTCTTCGACCGCCTCGAATCCCAGCGCGCCTGGGCCGCCGACCCCCGCCACCGCGCGGCGCAACAGGCCGGCCGCGACCGCTTCTACAGCGAGTACAGCCTGCAGGTCTCGATGTGTGTGGAGGCGTGGGAGTTCCCGGCGGTGGGGTGAGCGGCTCGGGGCGGGGTCACAGGGCGGCGACGCGTCGCACGATCTCTTTGCACAAGGGGCCCACCTCGGCCAGGTCGTCGGTGTACTGGGACGGCTTGACGCAAATGGTGGTGAAGCCGCGGGCCAGTTGCTCGGGGATCGATTCCAGGGCGAGGGCGATCGGGGCCGGGCTGTGCGCGTCCGGGAAGGTGGGCCGGATCCCGCCGACCATCTCCAGGTCGGCCGGGTCGCGCCCGGCCTCGGTCAGGGCGGCGCGCAGCGCGGTCAGCTCCGCGTCCGTCGGCTGCCCGAGCGGGTGGAAGCCGTGGCCGTACCGGACCAGTCGGCGCAGCAGCGCGTCGTGCAGCGAACTGCCGCCCAGCCAAAGGCGCGGGCCGGACTCGCGGTAGGCCTTGGGCACGAGGTAGGCGTCCTGGAACCGGTAGTGCTCCCCGGCGTACGAGGCGGGAGTGTCCCGCCACAGCACCTCCCAGGCGGCCAGGTGTTCGTCGAGCAGCCGCCCGCGCAGCCTGAACGACACGTCCAGGGCCTCGTACTCGGGACGGTGCCAGCTCACGATCGGCTGCGCGACCAGGCGCCCCTCGCTGAGCAGGTCGAGCGTGGCCAACTGCTGCGCCAGCGCGATCGGGTGGCGCAGCGGCGCGATGACGCCGGCCGCGATCAGCCGCAGGCGGGTGGTCCGCGCGGCGATCGCGGACAGCAGGAGCAGCGAGTTGGGCCAGGGCGTCGCCGGGTCCTGGTTGCCCGGGAGCGCGTACTCGCGCGGGTTGGCCATCAGCCCGTTCGCGTCCGAGCCGGGACCGAGCACGATGTGCTCGCTGGCCATGACGCCGTCGAACCCGGCGTCCTCCGCCTCGACGGCGACGCGCACCAGGGCACGCAGGTCGCGCGGGTCGGTGAGGGTCCAGTTCTCGCTGAGGACGAGGATCAGGCGTGGGGCGGACATGGTGTTCCCTTCGGGTGCGGGTGCGGGTACGCGTGCGGGTGCATCGGGCTCGGCCACGGCACAAGGGCGTGTCTCCAATCCTCTCGATATTATTTGAGGCCAAACGATATGGACCTTGTCGCTGTTGTCACAAGAGTTCAAGGGAGATTATTTGGTAGCAAACGAGAGTGGGCCCCGCGCTTGACGGCCCGGCGACCCGGCGGTCGCCGCGTCTTGTGGCGTGGGTTCGGCCGGCTTATCGTTTGGGATCAAATTAATTTGCCGTCGACGGAAAGCCGGGTCCGGTGCGCGCCTTGATCATTCGCCACGATCACCCCTCGAACGCCGGGTTCGTCGGCGAACGACTGGCCGAACGTGGCTTCGTGCCGCACGAGGTCACCGTCGTCCCCGAGGAGCGGTTCCATTCCCCCGACGTGCGCGTCGACTTCCCCCGACCCGACGACTACGACGTCGTCGTATCGCTCGGCGCTCCGTGGTCGGTGTACGACACGGCGGCGATCGGCACCTGGATCGACGACGAACTCACGCTGCTGCGCGAGGCGTTCAAGGCGGACGTCCCCGTCCTGGGGATCTGCTTCGGCGCCCAGGCCCTGGCCGCGGCACTCGGCGGCACGGTCGAGCGGGCGCCCTCGTTCGAGATCGGCCGGCACGAGGTCGACTCCGACGACCCGGCTCTGATCGCGCCGGGCCCGTGGTACCAGTGGCACTTCGACCGCTTCACCGTCCCTCCGGGCGCCCGTGAGATCGCCCGCTCGGCGGCCGGCCCGCAGGCGTACGTGGTGGGTCGCTCGCTCGGCGTGCAGTTCCACCCCGAGGTAACGCCGGAGATCATGACGGCGTGGCTGGAGAACGGCGGCGACACGCAGGCCGAGGAACTGGGCCTGGACGTGGCGGCCCTGCGGCTGCCCTTGCCGGGCGCACGGGAGCGGGCGCATGCCCTGGTGGACGCGTTCCTGGCGGACGTCGCGAAGCTTTGAGGTGGGCTCGGTGGCATCGGTCGCGTCGGTGAGGCGCTGGGGATCGCTACTCGTCCGGTGACGAACCGCCCGTGGGCAGCACAGGAGACCCGAGCCGGCCCCGCCCGATCGACGCGAGTTCCCGCAGTGTGCCTTGCTGTACGAAGTCGTACACCTGGAGCCGTTCGCCGGCCGCTTCGAGGTAGTCGGCCGTCGGGGCGTATCGCCAGAACACGGCGTCGTCGCCGGTCGCACCGAGCACCTCGGGGAAATCGACGTGTGCCCAGGGTCCGCCCACCTCGAACCGTTCACCGTCACGCGGTCCGCCACTGCATACGGCGTTGTAACCCATGTCCTGGTCTCCTTCGGGCGGCCGCCCCCTGACCCCAGTGTCCGTCTCGGCCACCGGAGCCCGCGCGCCGAGCGCACTCCCCGGCGTCGGCGGGCTCGTCGTCAGTGCCCCAGCGCCGCCTTGGCGGCCACGATGACCAGGCCGAGGACGAGGTTGACCGCACCCTCGGCGATCACCAGGCCGCGGGTGGCGCCGGCTCGGGCGGCGCCGAGGGACGCCCAGAGGACCTGCTGGAACACGGCGATACCGAGGGCGAGCCATCCGGCGGAGTTCACGCTCAACCCCAGGACGGGGCTGACGGCCACGGCGGCGGCGGGCAGCGCGGCGGCCTCGACGATGGACCACTCGTGCCCCGCGACCCGGCGGACTTCGCGCCAGGTCCAGGACTGGCCCACCAGTCGTTCACCCACCAGGTGCGCGTAGACGTGCGCGGCCCAGAACACCAGTCCGGTGATGATCAGCATCAGGATGAGCTGAAGGCGCGGAAATTGACCGAGGGTCCCGGCGGCGGCCACCACGGAGGCGGCGAGCAGCGATCCGTACACGGCACCCGCGTAGTCGGTCCGGGAGGCACCGGGCCGGTTGTCGTCCCGCATGCTCTCGGACGCTTCGGGGGAACCACGCACTTTCCCACGATATGAGGCCGGCGAGGGCGGTGCCTGTTGAACACGTCGCTCGTGTGCGGCGATCGTGTCGCCCGGCAGGCCCCCGGGAGCGAGGGGTCGCCGAAGCCACGAGATCGCGGGCCGGCCCGTCCGCTCGACGCATCGTGAGAGCGACCATAGACAGACCTGTCTGTAGGCGTCAAATCCATGATCGTGGCGGCTTCGAGGCGGTGCGACGGGCACGTGTGCGCGGTGCGTCAAGGCGTGTGCGCGGGATGGCAAGACCTGGTGAACGGGCGCGCCGAAGCTGGGGCATCCGCATTTCCGGACCGCGGCGTATCGCCTCCCGTGACCGGCCGGTTCGCGGCCCGCCCGGCGTTACTCGGCCGGCGGACTTCCACGTCGCCCCACCTTCTCGGACGGAAATCACGATGAGCACGACTGTGCCCGAACACGACCGGCCCGCGCCGGAAGAACCATCGGTGTCCGTGTCCATACCGGTGTCCGCGTATCGCCTCGGCCCGCTGTACCTGACCCTGCCGCTGGCCAACATCGCGCTGTACATGATCTGGATCGGGATGGGCAGCTTCCTGATCCCGTGGCAGGTGGCCGAGATCACCGGCGGCAACAACCCCGACGCGCTGTCGACGGCGAGCACCACCGGCGCGGTCCTGGCCACCATCGGCAATCCGCTGTTCGGCGTGCTGTCCGACCGCACCCGGTCGCGTTTCGGCCGACGCACCCCCTGGATCCTGCTGTGCGGCGGGATCGGTTCGCTGGCCCTGGTCGGCCAGGCGCACGCGTCGTCGATCGCGATGCTCGGACTGAGCTGGGGCGTCGTGCAGTTCTTCATGAACGGCTACATGGCGGCGTCCACCGCGGCCATGCCGGACCGGGTGCCGGTGCGCAAATACGGGGTCTTCTCGGCGATGGTCGGCCTGGGCATCCCCGTGGCCACGATCATCGTCTCGCTGATCATCGGCGGCGTACCCGGCGACAAGTTCGGCCTGTCCGGGACCATCGGCGGGTTCGACGGCAGGTTCATGGGCGCGGACGGCTACTACCTGATCGCCGCCCTGGTCGCGGCGTCCGCGCTGATCTTCGTGGTGGTGTCCCCGGACAAGTCGTCGAAGCACCTGCCGCGCGAGCCGTTCGACGTCAAGGAGTTCCTGTCCGGCTTCTGGGTCGACCCCCGCAAGCACCCGGACTTCGCGTGGGCGTTCTGCTCGCGCTTCGGCGTGATGCTCGGCTACTGGGTGGTCAGCGTCTACACGATGTACATCCTCGCCGACTACATCGAGGTGCCCGGTGCGGAACTGGGCTCCCTGATGGGGTACCAGCTGATCATCAACGCGGTGGCCACGATCGTCGCCTCGATGGTGATCGGCCCGCTGGTGGACAAGGTCGGCCGGCTCAAGCCGTTCGTCCTGGTCTGCGGCATCGGCTCCGCCGCGTCGCTGGCCATCCCGATGTTGTCGCCGACCGAGAACGGGATGAACTGGTTCCAGGTCGTCAACGGCATCTTCTTCGGCACCTACATGGCGGTCGACCTCGCGCTGATGACCAAGGTGCTGCCGACGACCGGCGACGCGGGCAAGGACCTCGGCATCGTCAACATCGCCGCCGCCGGCCCGCAGATCGTCGCGCCGACCGTGGCCGGTTGGATCGTCGACGCGGGCGGCTACGACATGATCTTCCCGATCGCCGCGGTGATCTCGCTGCTGGGCGCGTTCCTGGTCCTGAAGGTACGTTCCGTGCGGTAGCGCCGGTCGGCGGCCGCGTTCGCCCTCAAGTGCCGGGCGGGCCGAAGCCGGCCCGTCCGGCCCGGTAGGTGCTGGGGGACACGCCGTATTGATCGCGGAAGACGCGGCTGAACCGGGCCGCGTCGCCGATGCCCCAGTGGGCGGCCAGGGTACTCACCGGCATCCCGAGCAGGGCCGGGTCGGCCAGGTCGCGGCGGATGCGTTCGAGGCGGCGCTCGCGGACGAAGCGGGCCACCGACACCGGCTGGTCCTGGAACAGGCGGTGCAGGTAGCGCGTGGAGACGAAGTGCGCGCGGGCGATCATCGCCGGATCCAGGCCCGGATCGTCCAGGTGGTTCTCGATCCACGCCATCATCCGGGCCCGCAGCTCGCGGCGCCGTGCCTCGGCCGCCGGGTCCGATCCGGTCTCGGGCCAGGTGTCGCCGCGTTCGGCGATCAACTCGGCGACGACCGCGCGGCACAGCGCGGTCACGGTGTCGGCCAGATGCGGATCCACGCCCGGCGCCCGGGCCCCGGTCGGCTCGGTCACCTGGGTCAGCACGCCGGCGAGCAGCGCGGCGGTGCCCCGGCTCGTGTCGATGGGCACTCCCGTCAGCGGCGCCACCCGCTCGGGTTCGGTGCCGAGCAGCCGCCGCGGCAGCACCAGTTGGGCCAGGTGGAAGGGACTGTCGAAGTCGATCCGGTAGGGCCGGGTGCTGTCCGAGATCACCAGCCGCCCGCCGCACAGCTCGCCGTCCCGGCCGTCCTGCGCCGCGCTGCCCTGACCGGCGAGCACCAACACGACGTCGTACACGTCCGCGCCGTGCGCGGCCACGTCGGCGGCGGTGCGCCGGAAGTTGTGCGGCGTCGCCTCGATCCGCGCCAGGTCGATCGGGCCGAGCGGATGGTGCCGCAGCCGGCCCGCGAACCCGCGCCCCGCCGGGCGCTCCAGCTCCGCGGCGAAGAAGAAGTCGTGCACGATCGAACGCCACGCGTCGAAGTCGCCGACCCCGACGTCGGTGTCCCGCCCGGCGCCGCCGACCGCGGATCGCGTCCGTGATCCGTTCACCGCACGCTCCTTCCTCGCCTGGCGATTCGATTTGATTCGGTTCGGTTCGACTCGACACTATTCGACGCGACTCCGGGTGCGATGGGGAAGCGCGGGCCGGGGGCGGAGCCGGCCGGGCCGGAGGCGGGCCGGGGAGCGGGTGGGGATCAGGTTCCGGCGCGGCTCCGCCGCTCGTACAGGTCGATGAACCAGGTGTTCGTCGGCTTCATGCGCACCGGCCTCGGCGATGTCCTGCACCGTGACGCCGGCGTATCCGGCTACCCGGACCTCGGGACCCTCGTGACCCGGCAGGGTGAGGGGGCAGGGTGGTCGATCAGGTCGAGCACGTCGGAGGTGGGGCGGACGTCGCCGAAGTTGCGGTAGATGGTGTGCAGGGTGGCGTTGTGGTCCCGGTCGCGGCGGGCCGCGTTCGCGTCCGCGACCAGGATGACCCGGTAGCCGAGGGTGGCGGCGTCACGGGCCGAGGATTCACAGCAGACGTTGGTGACGGTGCCGGTGATCAGGACCGTCTCGATCCGGCGCTCGGTCAGCAGTTCGGGGAGCGGGCAGCGGCCGGGGAAGAACGCGCTGGCCGCGGACTTCTCCACGAACAGGTCGGCGTCGTCGGCCCGGAGGCCGGCCCACAGGCGCTCGGCCGGTGGCCCGGTGCCGCCCGAGGTGCGGTAGAGCTCGGCCACCACCGGGCCGTAGAACTCCTCGGTCACCGGCGAACCCGCGCCCACCGCGGGCAGGACCCAGGCGACGGTGCCGCCCGCCGCCCGCAGGCGATCGGCGAGCCGGTGGATGTTGGGCACGATGCCACGGCAGTAGGGGTTCTCCGCGACGAAGAACGGCACCATGTCGATCACCACGAGCGCGGTGCGGGTCGGGACGAGGTGTGTGAACGCGAAGCGGCGGCCACGACGCGCCTCGTGCCGGGCGTACTCCCGGTTCTCGATCCGCCAGTCGTGTTGCGTGGCGTCGGCGTCCGGCGGCAAGGTTCCTCCCGGTCCTCGGCGGATGTCCATCATGGACCGACGCCGTCGGGCGCGGCCGGCCGGTTCGGCCATCCGGTCGACGGGTCCGGCCGCTCCGGGGTTGGAGTCCGGCGGGGGCTCAGGGTTTTCTCAGCACCGGCCTGCTCTGCTGGTGCGGTGGGTACGGGCCGTGGACGGCACGGGCGACGACGAGGATGGTGTGGGCGTGCGGGTGTTGGTGGTCGAGGACGAGGTTCCGCTGGCGGAGACCGTGCGCCAGGGGCTGGCCGACGCCGGATTCAACGTGGACGTGGTGCACACCGGCACCGACGGACTGTGGGCGGCGACCGAGAAAGCCTACGACGTGATCGTGCTCGACATCATGTTGCCCGGCCTGAACGGCTATCGGGTGTGCGAACGGCTGCGCGCGGCCGGGGTGTGGACCCCGGTGCTGATGCTCACCGCCAAGGACGGCGAGTACGACCAGGCGGACGCGTTCGACCTCGGCGCCGACGACTACCTCACCAAGCCCTTCAGCTTCGTGGTCCTGACCGCCCGGCTGCGCGCGCTGGTCCGGCGCGGCGCCCCGGTCCGCCCCGTCGTGCTCACCGTCGGCGATCTGAGCCTGGACCCGGCCCGGCACAGGGTCGAACGCGCGGGGGAGGAAGTGCGGCTGACGCCCCGTGAGTTCTCCCTGCTGTGCTTCCTGATGCGGCGCGCCGGCGACGTGGTGACCAAGACCGAGATCCTGGAGAACGTCTGGGACACCCACTACGACGGCCCCGCCAACGTCGTCGAGGTGTACGTCGGCTACCTGCGCCGCAAGATCGACCAGCCGTTCTTCCACCACTCGATCCAGACCGTCCGCGGCAGCGGCTACCGGCTGGTGGACGACCCCGCCTGATCCTCGTCCGAGGCCTGCGGCAGCACGACCCGAAACACCGCGCCGCCTCGCGGGGCCGCCTCGACGTCGACCGTGCCGCCGTGGACGGCGACCACCTCGCGGACGATGGCCAGCCCGAGGCCGGTGCCCCCCGACCCGCGGCGGCGGCTCTCGTCCAGCCGGACGAATCGCTCGAAGATCCGCTCGCGGTCCTCGATCGGCACACCGGGCCCGTCGTCCTCGACCTCGACGATCGCGTGCCCCGCCGACTCCCGCAGCGTGAAGCGGACGCCGGCCGCGGCGTGCGCGGCGGCGTTGTCGGCGAGGTTGCGCAGCACGCGGGCGAGTCGATCGGCGTCGCCGCGCACCCGCACCGGGGTGATCGCCGCCGACACGGCCAGGCCGGGGTGCTGGGCGGCCAGGCGCCGGCGCTCGACGTCGACGAGGTCGTCCAGGTCCACGTCGACGAGCCGCGGCCGAAGCTCCTGCTCGTCCGCGCGAGCCAACAGGAGCAGGCTGTCGACGAGTTGGTCCAGTCGTTCGACCTCGGTGGTCAGCAGGTCGACCAGGCCCGCGTCCCGTGCGGCCAAGCGGCGGGTGCCCAGCACTTCGAGGCCGGTGCGCAGGGTGGTGAGCGGACTGCGCAGCTCGTGTCCGGCGTCCGCGACGAACCGGCGCCGGGCGTCGACCTGTTTCTCCAAGCGGTCGAGCATCGCGTTCATCGTCTCGGCGAGCCGGGCGACCTCGTCGCGTGCCTCGGGCACCGGGACCCGGTCGCCGAGCCGGGCCGCGCCGATGCCCGCGACCTTGCGGCGGATCGCCTCCACCGGGTTGAGCGCGCGGCCGACGAAGGCGTACGTCGCGCCCGCGACCACCACGACCAGGATCGGAAAGCCCACGATCAGCAGCGCGGCGGCGCCCTCCATGCTGCGGGCGATCGGTTCGAGGGACTCGCCGACCAGGACGGTGTAGATCCCGTCGGGCATGGCGACCCCGGTGGCCGCGACCCGGTAGCGGTCGTCCCTGCGGGACTTCCGCTCGCGATCCTCGCTCCGGAGCCGCCCGGCCGCGGGGCGCAGCGACGACATCGGCGGCCGGCCGTCGAGTGTGGCCGACCACGCGATCACCACGCCGTGCGGATCCAGCACCTGGACCTGCGTCGACCGGCCGCGATCCGCCGGGAGTTCGCCGCGGGCCATGCCGCCGCGGGCGAGGTCGGCGCCCACCGCGCGGGCCTGCCGGTTCGTGTCGGCGTCGACCGTGCGGACCAGCGATTGGTGATAGAGCAGGACGAACGCCGTCACCGCCGCAGCCAACACGAGCGCCACCACCACGGCGGCGACCAGCGCGGAACGCGTCCGTACCCCGGCGTGGCGCCGATACCATCCCCACAGCCGCGCCCACATGGCCGTCACCCTAGGGCCTGTCTTCAGTCCCGCGTCGGGCTCCGCGGCGTCCGGCGCCGTGCATCGGCGTGCCGGGGAAGCGCTCGCATAGTGGTTCTATTCGGCGCGGCGGACCGCCGGAGCGTGTCGGCGCTGCGCGTGGAGGCCGTGAGGGCGCTGCCCGCCGCCGACAACCTGAGCGTTGACACGGGTACGTCTTCGAACGCCGCCGCGAGATCGGCATGTTGCGCGCGATCGGGCTGGACCGCAGGCGGGTGCGCACGATGATCCGGCTGGAGTCCCTGGTCATCTCGGCGTTCGGCGCGGCGCTGGGGATCGTCCTGGGCGGGTTCCTCGCGTGGGGAATCCTGGGCACGCTCGAATCGAGCATCCCCGGGCTCGGTCTGATCGTGCCGTGGACGAGCGTCGGCGGCCTGCTGGTCCTGGGCGTGGTCGTCGGGATCGTGGCCGCCGTCCGGCCGGCCCGCACGGCCGCGCGTACGGACATCCTGACCGCGATCGGCACCGAGTAGCGGGTCCGGCCGGCGGCGCATCGGCCGGCGGTGTGCTCGGCGCGGGTCGTCGACGCCGCGCTCGGCCTCCGGCGCGAAGTCGAAGCTCGGCCACCGGTCTGGCAAGCCGTCAACAGCCGAACGTCCCGGCGGGATAACCGAGTTCGGTCGCCGCGAAGTCGCGACGGCCTCGGGCAGGGAGCGGCCGGCGCGGCGAACTCCCATACCCGGTAGCGCCGTCGGCGGTCCAGCGTCCGTGTCCCGGTTCGCCCGCCTGCTCCGGTGGCCGGCCGCCGAGCACGATCTGCGTGATCAAGCCCCACACACTGCCCTGCGTGACACCCTCCGGCCATGGGATCCCCGAGCCCGGCGAGACCGAGATCCGCAGCTGTGTCGACCGGCCGTATCCGGTCCGCCGGCTCCTCCTTTCCGCGCCGCGCGAGGGCGCCCCGCCGCGACCTGTACGCGTCGCGCAACACCCGTGCCACACAAGCCGGTTGGACCTCGCTTCGGGCAATAGGCGATTGTTTCGAGGTGGTTTCCGTTACCGCACATCGACGTTCCGCGACCTGATGGCAAAGGCATGGCGTCGGTCGCATGTTACTCATGAGTATGCCGTGACTTGTTGCGCGATCACCTCTAGAACTTGTTCCCACTCCACCCCAGAGTGAGGAACGTCACATGAGTGATTCTGCCAGGCGCAGCACCGGTTCCAAGGGTTTTTCGCGCCGCGGTTTCATAGTAGGAACCGGTTCTATTCTGGGTGCCGCGGCCTTCGCCGGCCGCGCCTCCGCCACCCCGCCACAGGCCGCCCCCGCAGCCGCTCCGATCCCCTCCGGAGCACACGTCCCGGCCCTGGTGATCGGCACCGGATACGGCGGCTCCGTCGCCGCTCTGCGTCTCGCCCAAGCGGGCGTCGACGTGCACATGATCGAGATGGGCATGTCCTGGGACACCCCCGGCCCGGACGGCAAGATCTTCGCCAACACCACCACCCCCGACTCCCGATCCTTCTGGCTCCGCACCAAGACCAAGCAGCCGATCAGCAACTTCCTCGGCTTCCCGATCGACAAGGACATCTCCCGCTACACCGGGATCCTGGACGCCGAGGAGTTCAGCGGCATCACCGTCTACCAGGGCCGAGGCGTCGGCGGTGGCTCACTGGTGAACGGCGGTATGGCGGTCACCCCCAAGCGGGAGAACTTCGGCGCGATCCTCCCCTCGGTGAACGTCGACGAGATGTACAACACCTACTACCCGCGCGCCAACACCGGCCTCGGGGTGGCCACCATCGACCCGGCCTGGTTCGACACTGCCGACTGCTACCAGTACGCCCGGGTCGGCCGTAAGCACGCCCAGCGATCCGGCTTCCCGTTCGTCTTCGTGCCCACCGTGTACGACTGGGACTACATGAAGCAGGAGGCCGCCGGCACCGTCCCCAAGTCCGCACTGGCCGGCGAGATCCTCTACGGCAACAACTACGGCAAGAAGTCGCTGCAGAAGACATACCTGGCCCGCATCAAGGAGACCGGAAAGGTCACCATCTCGCCGCTGCACAAGGTCACTTCGGTCTCCCCGGCGACCGGTGGCGGCTACACCGTGGTGATCGACCAGATCGACACCACCGGCGTCACCACGCTCACCAAGACGGTGACCGCGGACAAGGTGTTCTTCGCCGCCGGCAGCGTCGGCACCAGCAAGCTCCTGGTCAAGCTCAAGGCCACCGGCGCGCTGCCCAACCTGAACAGCGAGATCGGCCAGGGTTGGGGCGACAACGGCAACGTCATGTGCGGCCGCGCCAACCACATGTGGGATCCCACCGGGGCCCTCCAGGCGTCCATTCCCACCGGCGGCATCGACAACTGGAACGCCGGCGGCGCGTTCGCCGAAATCGCCCCGCTGCCCACCGGCATCGAGACCTTCGCCTCGTTCTACCTGTCGATCACCAAGAACCCGAACCGCGCCCGGTTCTCCTGGAACGCCGCGACGGGCCGGGCCGATCTGGACTGGCAGGCATCCTGGAAGCAGCCGTCCATCGACATGGCCAAATCGATCTTCGACAAGATCAACGCGAAGGAGGGGACGATCTACCGGACCGACCTCTTCGGCACCTACAAGGTCTGGGGCGATCACCTCACCTACCACCCGCTCGGCGGCGCGGTGTTGAACCAGGCCACCGACAACTACGGTCGGCTGCACGGCTATTCCGGCCTATACGTGATCGACGGCGCACTGATCCCCGGCAACACCAGCGTCAACCCGTTCGTCACCATCACCGCCCTCGCCGAACGCAACATCGAAAAGATCATCGCCACCGACCTGTAACCCCACCTCGAAAAGAACATCGCCCGAAGAAGCCCAGAGGGCAGGCCTCCGACGAGGCAAGCGAGGCAAGCCCAAACCCGGGGCCGTCCGAATCCGCCGGGCGGCCCCGTACACCGGAGCAGAGGTGTCGTCGTCTCGACCGAGGCCGCCTTTGGGTCCCGGGCCGGGACGCTGCATCATGTGGGCGTGATCACCATTCATCTGAAGTACGAGATCGACGCCGACAAGCTTGCGGACTTCGAGGAATACGGTCGCCGCTGGGTCGGGCTGGTCAACCGGTTCGGCGGCACCCACCACGGCTACTTCCTGCCGAGCGAGGGCGACAGCGACATCGCGTACGCCCTCTTCTCCTTCCCCGACTTCACCACATACCAGCAGTACCGCACGGACAGCGCGTCCGATCCCGAATGCCAAGCCGCGATCCAACTGGCCCATGACACCCGCTGCATCAAGCGCTACGAACGCCGCTTCCTCCGGCCGCTCGACGGCGTGTCCTAGGGCGTGTCTTCAATCCCCCGCCGAGCACCACGACGCCCTAGCACTGCGACAGCACTCGCCGGGACTTCTCGTCAGGGTGGTCGGCGGGCATAAATGCGTCGACAGTGCTCCTCGGTGCCCGGCAAAGTGGCCGCCCGTGACGAGCAGTGAGTTGTGGACCCGTGCGACCGCCGACCGCTACGACGCCGAGGAGACCGAGATGTCCTCGGCCGCCGTCCTCGGGCCGACTCTCGCCTTCCTCGCCGAGTTGGCCGGAGACGGCCGGGCGCTGGAGTTCGCCATCGGGACCGGACGAGTGGGCGTCCCGCTCCGGGAACGCGGCGTGCCGGTAGTGGGCATCGAACTGTCCGAGCATATGGCGGCGGTGCTGCGACGCAAGATCGACCAGGACACGCTGCCGGTAGCCATCGGGGACATGGCCACCACCGTCGTCCCCGGCGAGTTCACCCTGGTCTATCTCGTCTACAACACCATCACGAACCTCCTCACGCAGGACGAACAGGTCGAGTGCTTCCGCAACGCCGCACGTCATCTGGAGCCCGGCGGCCGATTCGTCATCGAGCTGGGCGTGCCGCCGCTGCGGTTCCTGCCGCCCGGCCAGGTCGCGGTGCCGTTCGAGGTCTCCGAGCAGCATCTCGGCTTCGACACCTTCGACCTCGTCGAGCAGATTCTCGTCTCGCACCACTTCACCCGCGACGGCGACGACGGCCGCTACCGCCGCGGCAACTCCCGGCACCGGTACGCCTGGCCGACAGAGCTCGACCTGATGGCACGGATCGCCGGACTCGAGCCGGAACGTCGCGTCGCGGACTGGGACGGGGCACCGTTCACTCAGGACTCCGCGAAGCACATCTCCGTGTGGCGCAAGCCGACCTGAGGTCGGCCACCGGGCCGTCGACGTAAGCTGTGCCTGTCTTGAAACTCCTATCGGGAGTTCAAGCGTCGCCGGCAGATCGGTGCGCGTCCGAGGGCCGCAATCTCGTCAGATCAAACACGGTCGCCGTACCGGGGATCGATCAGCCGAGGAACGCTACGAGTTCGTCGATCACGGCCTGCGGCTGCTCCTCGGGGACGTAGTGCCCACAGGCGTCGACGCGCACGACCCGCACGTCGGTCCCCTTGGTGGGCATCAGGTCGCGGAGGTAGGCGTAGTTGCTCTCGTCGCCGCCGAGCGCGAGGATCGGCGCGTCGACCGGGGCGTACGTCGCGGCGTCGGCGATGTCCCGGTTGAAGGTCCGATACCAGTCGTTGCCCGCGCGGATCGCGTCCGCGGTCGAGTAGGCCCGCGTGTACACCTGCCGGGAGTGCTCGTCGATGTCGGCCGGGTCCTTCGCCTGGCGGTCGAACAGCCAGTCCACGAGCAGCCGGGTGCGGCCGTCGAGCAGTTGCTCGGGGAGTCCGCGGACCTGGTTGAAGGCGAACCACCACAGGTAGGAGCGCGGCCCGGCCTCGATCACGCCCTCGACGTGCTGGTCGGGCTCGGGCAGCAGGCCCATGTCGGCCCAGCCCCGGTCCGGATGCGGCACGTCGAGCAGGGATATCTTCAGCGTCGCCTCGGGGTGATTGGCGGCGAAGGCGTAGGCGACCATGGCGCCGATGTCGTGTCCCGCGATGTGGATCGCGTCCAGGCCGAGCAGGCGCGCCAGTTCGCGGATGTCGCGCGCCATGGTCTTCTTGTCGTAGCCGTCGGCGGGCTGTGCGGAGCCGCCCATGCCGCGCAGGTCCACGGCGATCACCCGGTAGCGCCGGGCCAGCGCGGGCATCACCTTGTGCCACTGCCACCACGTCTGCGGCCAACCGCCCAGCAGGAACAGCGGTTCGCCGGCACCACCTTCGACGTAGTGCAGGCGGACACCGTTGACGTGTGCGTGGTGGGAGGTGAAGTCGCCGTCGAGCGAGCGCGCCAGGGCGGCGTCGGACAGGGCGTCGAAGAGGGGGGCGGTGGGCAGGGCATCGGACATGACTGTTCCTCGCGTGGCGTGGGGGAGGGGCGCGAACGCCCCTGCGGGCGCGAACGGGTAGGGGCGGACCCGGACCGTTCGACCATACGAATATCTCGTACTATCGATCGTACGAGACTTTCGTACATGGGCGCGTGCGCTGTCAACCGTCGGCCCGTCCCCGGCCCCCCGGCCGCGTCCCCGACCCCGTTCCCGAGCCCCGTTCCCGAGCCCCGTTCCCGAGCCCCGTTCCCGAGCCCCGTTCCCGAGCCCCGTTCCCGAGCCCCGTTCCCGAGCCCCGCCCCCCGGCCCCGCCCCCGGCCCCGTCCCCCGTCCACATCCGTACGAGATCTCCGTACAATAGGGACATGGCCGTCCTCCACCACCCCGACGTCGAGCGGATCGAACTCGTCGACGTGCTGGCCGCTCTCGGGCACCCCGTGCGATTGGCGATCGTGCGCGCGCTGGCGTCCGGTGAGGAGACCTTCTGTGGCGCGATCCTGCCCGAGGTGCCCAAGTCCAGCCTGACCCACCACTGGCGCGCACTGCGCGAGAGCGGCGTGATCCGTCAACGCCCCTCCGGCCGCAAGCTTTACCTCACCCTGCGCCGCGACGACCTCGAGGCGCGCTTCCCCGGCCTGCTCGACCTCGTCCTCCTCGACGGATCGGCGACCGCGACCTAGTGCCGCGCCCGGCACCAGCCGGTCGCGGGCTCGTTCGCGAGGTGGGTCACCGCGGTCGTGACGGTGTCGAAGCGCATGGTCGTGCGGGACCGTCGGTCGTAGGGCGCCCAGTGCGGCAGGGCCGGGTGGTTGGGGTCGCCGGTGCGGACGAAGGAGATCCAGGCCCGGTGCATGGACGCGGCGAGGCCGTCCCTGACCCGGACGTCGATCCCGTCCAGGAACGGGGCGTGCGACCAGTTGTCGAAGTTGTCGAAGGTGAAGGGCAGTTCCAGGCAGTGCGGGGCGCCGAGCCGGCCGCCGTGCGCGGGGGTGGGGAAGTCGAACTCGTAGACCCGGACCGGGCGTCCGCCGGCCGCGCGGGCCTCGGCGAACGCGAGGGTGGGTGTGCGGAACGCCTCGTCGGTGGTCATGTCGATCAGCACGTCGACCGGCCGCGCGCCGGGCCGGGCGGCCGCGTACGCCGCGTATGCCTCTTCGCTGCCCTCGCCGAACGTGGCCCGGGCGTGGCGTAGCACCTGCTCCTTCGTGGTCGAGGCGTACCTCTCGTCGACTCCGAAGCTGAAGGCGGCCTCCTCCCTGGTCCAGCCGATCAGGACGTCGATGTCGGCGCCGGGACCGGTGAGCAGGTTCTCGACGGGTTGGCGCGGGATCGTCGAGGCGTCGAGGACCGGGAGGAACGGCACGACCCAGTGGCCCCATTCCATGGTGGTCATGAGGAGTTCGACGGACGCCTCGATCAGCCGGGGCCAGGGGATCGCGCGCAGTTCGTCGAGGTCCTTCGTGCCGACGATCTCCAGGTAGGCGGCCGTGCGGGCGAGGGCTTCCGCGGGCGTGGCCATCGGCATGGCGAGCGGGACGCTCTGGAGGATGGCCCGGTGGAACAGGCGCTCGGCGCCGGGCCGGCCCGCGAGCGCCGCGGTGGAGAGGGCGCCGGCGGACTGGCCGGCGACGGTGACGTTGTCCGGGTCACCGCCGAACGCGGCGATGTTCTCGTGTACCCAGCGCAGCGCGGCGAGTTGGTCGGTGAGCCAGACGTTGCCGTGTTCGCCGCCGTCGCCCGACTCGAAATACAGGAAGCCGAGCGGCCCGAGTCGGTAGTTGAGGTTCACCACGACCAGGTCGCCGTTGCGGGCGAAGGTCTCGCCGGAGTAGTTGGGCATGGCGCCGGACCCGGAGACGAACGCGCCGCCGTGGATCCAGACCAGGACCGGTCGGGCGCGGTCGTCGGCGCCGGGCGTCCAGACATTGAGGGTCAGGCAGTCGTCGTCGAACGGCGGGAAGCCGTGACCGCCGAGCACGGGGTCGCCCTCGCGGAGCGGCTGCGGTGAGCCGGCGCCGTGCGCGGTGGCGATCAGCGTCCCGCTCCAGCCCGGGTGGGGCGCGGCCGGGCACCACCTGAGCGGCCCGACGGGCGGGGCGGCGTAGGGGATGCCCTTGAAGACGGCGACACCCCCCTCGACGGTGCCGCGGATTCGACCCGCGCGGGTGTGTACCTCGGGTGCGGGGTGCTCTTGTACGCGCATGATGTGGCGCTTCCTTCCACGGCGTCGGCGAACCGTCGGCACCGCCCGTGCGCTGCCGCTCGGGAGGGGTTCGGGAGAGCCGACGCCCATAGAAACCTACCGAGTGCACGGTTTGTTTTGGCGCGATTCCCAAGTTAGGGCGTAGGAATGACGAGCGTCAATCACGTGCGAGATATCGAGTGGGCGACGGCCCGCGAGTGTTGTGTGGGAGGGTCGCGGCAAGGGGCGTGTTCGAGCGCGGCGTGGCGGCGGTGTCCGTCGCGCCGGGAGAAGGGGAGCGGATATGGGCGCGCGGCGCACCACCAGGCGGCTGCTTCATCGGGTCGGCGGCCACAAGCGGGTCCGGGCCGATCTCGAACGCAGGCCCGTCGTGGTGGACTGCGCGCTGTACGACAAGGGCGTCCGCCGGCCCGGGGAGGTCGCCCTCGACGAGGCGCTGGACGCGGCCGAGGCCGGCGCCGGGACCTTCGTGTGGATCGGGCTGCACGCGCCTCGCACCGAGGACCTGGCCGAGATCGCGACCGCGTTCGATCTGCATCCCCTGGCGGTCGAGGACGCCGTCAACGCCCACCAGCGCCCGAAGCTGGAGCACTACGACGACACGTTGTTCCTCGTGCTCAAGACGATCGTCTACGTCGAGCACGACGCGCTCACCGCGACCAGCGAGGTCGTGGACACCGGGGAGATCATGGTCTTCGCCGGCGAAAAGTTCGTCGTGGTCGTCCGACACGGCAGCGCACCGCCGCTGACCGAGTTGCGTCGGTCGCTGGAGGCCGATCCCGAGATGCTCGCGCGCGGGCCGGCCGCGGTGGTGCACGCCATCGCCGACCGGGTCGTCGACGACTACCTGCGCGTCTCGGACAAGATCGACGAGGACTTCGAGAAGCTGGAAGAGGACGTGTTCTCGACCCGGCGGACCAACGACGCGGAGAGCATCTACCAACTCAAGCGCGAACTGATCGAGTTCAAGCGCGCGGTGCTGCCCCTGGGCCGCCCGCTGGAGCAGCTCATGGGCGGCGGACTGCCGGGCATGGACGGCGATTTCGACGCGTACCTGCGCGATGTGGCCGACCACCTGGCCCAGGTCCGGGAACGACTGGCGAGCCACGCCGAACTCCTGGACGGAATCCTGTCGGCGAGCCATGCCCAGGTGACCGTCCAGCAGAACACCGACATGCGCAAGATCGCGTCCATCGCCGCGATCCTGGCCGTGCCCACGCTGCTCGTGGGGATCTACGGCATGAACTTCGACCACATGCCCGAACTGCAATGGACGTACGGCTACCCGGCCGTCCTGGCCGGCATGGTCACCATAAGCGTGCTCATGTTCCGCGCGTTCCGCCGCAACGGCTGGCTCTGACCGGCGCGCCGGGGCATCGCGGCATCCGGGCACCGATCGGTCGAGGCCGGCGCCCGATCAGCCGCGCTTGCGGGCGGTGAACAGCAGGTACTCCCAGTCCATTTCGGTGGTCCCGGCACCGGCACCGGCACCGGCACCGTGGTCGTGCCGGCGGGCGAGGTCGGCGAGGTCGCGGTCCAGCGCGGCGACCCGGTCCGGGTCCTCGGCGATGGCGCGGTAGGTGGCGATGGTCGGGCCGTAGTGGGACTTGAAGTAGTCGCGGAACGCCTCGGGCCGGTCGAACCGATCGATGCGCACCGGCTGTCGGCGCGCGTCGACGTCCGTCACCCGGTCGCCCAGCAGCGCGCGCACGTGGTCCGGATCGCCCCACAGCGGCGGCGGCTGCGCCCCGGGAGGGGGCGGGGGAGCGTAGGGCTTCATCGTGGCGAACATCCGCCCGATGAAGCCCTCCGGCGTCCAGTTGAGCAGGCCGATGGTCCCGCCCGGACGACAGACGCGCACCAACTCGTCGGCGCTGACTTGGTGATGCGGCGCGAACATGATCCCGACACAGGAGAACACGGTGTCGAACTCGCCGTCGGCGAACGGCAGCGCCTCGGCGTCGGCCTCGCGCCACTCCAGCTTCGCGCCGCGCTCCGCGGCCGATCGCCGGCCGGCCTCCAACAGCTCGGGCGTGAGGTCACAGGCCACCACGTCGGCGCCGGCGAGCGCCGCGGCGACCGCGGCGTTGCCGGAGCCCGCCGCGATGTCCAGGACCCGCTCGCCGGGGCGCACCCCGCACGCCCGGACCAGGACCGGCCCCAGATCCGGGATAACCTCGGCGGCCACCGCGGGGTAGTCGCCCAGCGCCCACATCGCCCGATGCTTGGCCTTCAAGGCGCGGTCGGCCTCGACCGCTTCGCTCGCTTCACTGGCTTCACTCATGACGGCTCCCCACTCGGCTCTCCCCGGAGTCGTTCCGGCCTTCGAACCGAGGCTAGGAACGGGCGGATTCGCTGCCTAGTACAAGTTCTGTACCGAGGGGCGGATCACTCCCGACTCCCCCGAGCCGATGCGGGGGCCGGCCGATTCGCCCGGCTCGCGCCCCGGCCACACCCTAGGCTGCGGGCATGGGGTCGCAGTACTACCAGTTCTGCCCCGTCGCCAAGGCGATGGAATTGCTCGACGAGCGTTGGACCATCCTGATCGTTCGCGAACTGATGGCGGGTAGCGAACACTTCAACGAGGTGCGCCGCGGTGTGCCGCGGATGTCGCCCACCCTGCTGTCCAAACGGCTCAACCAGCTGGCCCGCGCCGGCATCGTGGAGCGGCGGGCCGACGGCAGGGACGTGCGCTACGTGCTGACGCCCGCCGGCCTCGAACTGCGGCCGGTGGTCGAGGCGCTCGCCGTCTGGGGCGTCCGCTGGATCGGCCGGGTCGGGGACGAGGACCTCGACCCGAAACTGCTGCTGTGGGACATCCGTCGGCACGTCGACCACGAGGCCGTCCCGGACGGGCGGACGGTGGTCGCGTTCGGTTTCCCGGACCTGCCCGCGCGCACCCGCAGCTGGTGGCTGGTGGCTGGTGATCGGCTCCGGCGAGGCCGACGTCTGCGACTTCGACCCCGGGTACGAGGTGACGGTCACGGTGACGGCCGGCCTGCGACACATGGTCGAGGTCTGGCGCGGCGACCTGGGCTGGGTCGACGCCCTGCGCTCCGGGGCGATCGAGGTACGCGGCCCCGAAGCGCTGCGCCGCAAGGTGCCCGGGTGGTTCACCCTGCCGCCGTTCGCCTCGGTACCGCGCCCGATCTGAGCCGCGCGGCGGGTCGGCCCCGGCGTCCGGGGGTGGGCCGCCGTGCGCCGGTCGGCGTGGATGCGATACGAAATCCCCTGTGACCGATGACGACCCGACCCCGCCGACGACCGTCCGCCTGTTCGTGGCCCTGGCCCCTCCCGACGACGCGAAGGACGAACTGCATCGCGCGCTGCGGCCCGTGTACGCCGCGCATCCGCTGCTGCGCTGGAACCGGATCGAGGACTGGCACATCACGCTGGCCTTCCTCGGCGAGGTCCCGGCCGACGTGGTCCCGGAGTTGCGTACGCGGCTCGCCGACGTCGCGGCGTCCGGGCGGCCGATCGCGCTCGAACTCCGCGGCACCGGCCGGTTCGACGAACGCGTCCTGTGGAGCGGCGTCCACGGCGAGCTCGAGGACCTGCACGCACTCGCGGAGGCGACCCGCGGCGCGGTCCTGGAGTGCGGCATCGCACTGGAGGACCGGCCGCTGCGCCCGCACCTGACGCTGGCCCGTGCGCGCCGGGGCAACCCCGACGGCATCGGGGCGGCCGCGAGGGAACTCGCCGGATTCACCGGGCGGCGCTGGCAGGCGGAGCGCCTCCACCTGGTCGGCAGCAACGTCGGCCGCGGCCCCGGACCGATCCGCTACCGCGACGTCGCCGCCTGGCCGCTCGGCGCCGGCTGAGCGCGGCGCCGGTTCCGCGTCGACGACCGCCGGCGCCCGCTCGGGCCTGTTCAGCCCCGAGGCCGACACCTCGACGAAGCCGTGCGGGTGGGTCCGGTCCCGAAGGCGGGACGCGGGTCATCGAGGCCCGGTGTCCAGGGGGTTCGAGGCGCGGTCGGTCTGTGGCGAGACCAGGCCCGCCTCGTACGCGGTGATGACGAGCTGGATCCGGTCGCGGGCGTCGAGCTTGGCCAGCAGCCGGGCCACGTGGGTCTTGGCGGTGGCGGGGCCGATGAACAGGTGGGCGGCGATCTCGGCGTTGGACATGCCGCGCCCGACCAGGGTCAGCACCTCGGTCTCGCGCCGGGTGATGCCGGCGAGCCGGCCGACGCGCGGCGGCGGTGCCGCGGGCCCACGGTCGGCGACGGGTTCGGGACGGCCGGCGAACTCCTCGATCAGGCGGCGAGTGACGCTCGGTGCGATCAGCGCGTCGCCCGCGGCGACCACCCGGATGGCGGCGAGGAAGTCGTCCAGGGCCATGTCCTTGACCAGGAACCCACTCGCCCCGGCGCGCAGCGACGCGTAGACGTTGTCGTCGTCGTCGAAGGTGGTGAGCATGACCACGCGCGCCGTCGCCGAGTCCGCCGTGATCAGCCGGGTGGCCTCGATGCCGTCCATCCCGGGCATCCGGATGTCCATCACCACGACGTCGGGTCGAAGTTCGCGGACCAGGTCCACCGCGTGGGCGCCGGTGCCTGCCTCCCCCACGATCTCCAGGTCGGGGGTGGCGTCGATGAGCAGGCGCAGCCCCGAGAGCACCAACGGCTGGTCGTCGGCGAGCACGATCCGGATCGTCATGCCGGCAGCCTCGCCGCGACCCGGAAGCCGCCCTCGGGTCGGGACCCGGCGCTGAACCGGCCGTGCAGCAGCGCGACCCGCTCGCGCATCCCCGCGATGCCGTAGCCGGATCCCGCCGTCCCACCGGTGCGTACCGGGCCACGCCCGTCGTCGACGATCTCGATGGCCAACTCCTCGTCTCGATACTCCACGGACACCCGACAGTGGTCGGTGCCCGAATGCCGCACCGTATTGGTGACCGACTCCTGGATGATCCGGAAGGCGGCCAGGTCGACCTCGGGGGGCAGCGGGCGCCGTTCGCCGTGCCAGTGCACCTCGACCCGGACGCCGGCGTCCGCCGACGTCTCGGTCAGCCGGTCGACCGCCTCCAAGCCCGCCGCCGGAGCGGTTCTCGGCGCATCCGCCTCGGCCTGCCGGAGCGCGCCGAGCATCCGCCGAAGGCCGGCCAACGTCTCCCGGCTGGTGCTCTCGATCACGCCCAGCGCCTCGCGCGCCCCGGCCGGGTGGACGTCGATGACCCGGCCCGCCGCGCCGGCCTGGATGGCGACGATGCCGATGCTGTGCGCGACCATGTCGTGCAGTTCACGGGCGATCCGCAACCGCTCGGCCTGGACCGCCCGGAGGGCGGCCTGCGCGCGCAGACTCTCCCCGTACTCGCGGCGCCGGCAGATCGAGTTGCCGGCCATCCAGGCGATGACGGTGGCCGAGGCGATCGGCGCCGCGACACCGAGCAGGCCGGGTTGCCAGGCCCCCTCCACGCCGATCCGCCAGCCGCCGAGCTCCGCGGCCAGGGCCACGACGGCCGCCGCGGTGGCGATTCGGCGCGGACGGGTGGCCGCGACGTACAGGACCAGCACGTCGGTCGCCGCCAGGAACAGCGCCCACGGCCGGCCCAGGAACACGACCGCCGCCACCGACTCGGCCAGCATCAGGGCCAGGACCGGCAGCGGCCATCGGCGGGCCAACCCGATCGGCAGCGCCGTCGCCACCGCCAGTGCCGCCCAGGCCCCGAGCCCCAGGTGCAGGAGCCCGGACGGATGCGGCTTCCCCGGCAGCGGGTCGTTCGGCCGCAGGCCGTAGAACGCCGACGCGAACGCGACGGCCGCGCCCCATGTGAGCGCCGTCCACGCGCCCGGCCGGATTCGCCCCAGCAGTGGGGGCGGCGGCAGTTCTTGATCCATTCGCGGAGCGTAGCCGGCCGCTCCGTTGCCGGGCGTCCCCCCTCCGGCGTACGCCCCGCGGGCTACCGGCCCTCGCGCGCTGTCCGCCCGCGTCCGGACGCCGCGAGGGCCCGGCCTGCGACAGCGTGATCCCGGCGCAACCGCCGCCTTCCGACGGCCGGTTCCGTCGAGGGGCGACGGCGCGTACCCCCTGACGTCGCGGCCGACCGCGCCGGACGTCACGGCCGGGTCCGGCCGTCCGGATCCCCCACCCGATCCGCCCACCTTCCCGACAGGAGCACTCCGTGACCACGATCCCGGCGACGAACGCGTCCGCTTCCCACACGGGCCGCCCGGCGGCCGCCCGCGCCACCGGCCTCGGCAAGGTCTACGGCGCGGGCGAGACCCGCGTGGTCGCCCTGGACGACATCGATGTGGAGTTCCCACAGGGCGAGTTCACCGCCATCATGGGCCCCTCCGGCTCCGGCAAGTCCACGCTGATGCACTGCATGGCCGGGCTGGACAGTGTCTCCAGCGGTTCCGCGACGATCGGCGAGATCGAGCTGGTCGGTCTCGGGGACCGGCAGCTGACGCGGCTTCGGCGGGACCGGATCGGCTTCGTCTTCCAGGCCTTCAACCTGCTGCCCACCCTGACGGCGCTGGAGAACATCACGCTGCCGGCGGCCATCGCCGGCCGAAAGCCCGACCGGGATTGGCTCGCTCGCGTGGTCGACACGGTCGGCCTCCGCGACCGCCTCGCGCACCGCCCGTCCCAGCTCTCCGGCGGTCAGCAGCAGCGGGTCGCGTGCGCCCGCGCGCTGGCGAGCAAACCGGACATCATCTTCGCCGACGAACCCACCGGAAACCTGGACTCCCGCTCGGGCACCGAGATCCTGTCCTTCCTGCGCATCTCCGTCCGCGAGTTGGGCCGGACGGTCGTGATGGTCACCCACGACCCGGTCGCCGCCTCCTACGCGGACCGCGTGGTCTTCCTCTCCGACGGCCGGATCGTCGACGAACTGCGCGAGCCGACCGCCGACACCGTCCTGGACCGGATCCGCCGCCTCGACACCGGCACCGACACCGGCACCGGCGGCGGGACGGGCGGGCGCTCCGAGCGCGCCGGTACCGGCACGCGCACGAGCACCGCCTGAGCACGCCTGAGCACCGGCACGAGCAGCCGCCCGCCCGAACCGACCTCACCCTGGACCTACCTCATGTATCGCACCGCACTCCGCAATGTGCTCGCCCACAAGGGCCGGCTGGTGCTGACGGCGCTCGCCGTCATGCTCGGCACGGCCTTCGTGGCCGGCACCCTGGTCTTCTCCGACACGGCCGACCGGGCCATGCGCAACAGCAACTCCGAGAACTACACCGACGTATCGGTGCTGGTCACCGACGAGGCGGCGGGCTCCAGCGCGATGGCCGCCCGAAAGGACAAGAAGAGCTTCGCGCAACTGACCGACGCCACGGTCGCCCGGCTCGCCGCGCTGCCGGGCGTCGAGCGGGCCCGCGGCCTGGTGACCGGCTTCGTCGGCGTCGCCGACAAGAGTGGCGACCTGATCGGCCCGGTCTGGAGCGACCGGGGCGCCAACTTCGTCCCGGACGCCGCCGGCAACGACGCCCGCTACCCGATGACAGCGGGTCGCGGGCCGCGCACCGGCACCGAGATCGCGCTCGACAAGGAGACCGCGAACAGGGCCGGCTACAGCATCGGCGACACGGTCCGGATCGCCGCCAACGGCCCGGCCGTGCAGGCCACCCTGACCGGCGTCTTCCGCACGAACGACCCCATGGTCGCCGCGGGCGGCACGCTGACCCTGATGGATACCGCGAGCGCGCAGCGGATGCTGCTGACGCCCGGTCAATACGACAGCATCGCGGTGACGGCCGAACCCGGCGTCTCCGAAAGCGCGTTGCCCGCCGAGATCACCCCCGTGCTGCCGAGCGACGACCGGTTCACGGTCGAGACGGGCCGACAGCTGAAGGACGATCAGGCCGAGCGGATCGCCCAACGGAGCAAGGGCATGCGAACCGCGCTGCTCACCTTCGCCGGCATCTCGCTCTTCGTCGGCATGTTCATCATCGCCAATACCTTCACGATGCTGATCGCCCAGCGCACCAGGGAACTCGCCCTGCTGCGCGCCCTGGGCGCCGGCCGCTCCCAGGTCACCACGTCGGTGCTGATCGAGGCGCACGTGATCGGTGTCACCGCCGCCGCGGCGGGTCTCCTGGTCGGCATCGGACTCGGCGCGGGCCTGAACGCGGGCATGAAGGCGCTCAACCCGACCATGCCCACCGGCGCGCTGGTCGTCACCCCGACGACGGTCGGCGTCGTCTTGGCGGTGGGCACGCTGATCACGGTGCTCTCCGCCGCGCTGCCCGCGCTCCGCGCCTCGCGGATCCCGCCGCTGGCGGCGATGCGCGACGGCGACGGGCCGGCCGGCCCCAAGGCCCTGGTCGGCCGCACCATCGTCGGCACGCTGCTCACGGCGGCCGGACTGGGCCTCATCGCGCTGGGTGCCTCGATCAAGGGCCACCGCGGGTCCTACCCGATCGAATTCGGCGCCGTGCTCGCCCTGATCGGCGTCTTCGTCCTGCTGCCGCTGCTCGCCCGCGCGGCGACCGCGCCCGTCGGCCCGGCGCTGGCCCGGCTGTTCGGCACCCCCGGCAGGCTGGCCCGGCTCAACGCGGTGCGCAACCCGCGACGGACCGCCGCGACGGCCGCCGCGCTCACCATCGGCCTCACCCTGATCACCGCGCTGAGCGTGATCGGCGGTTCGGTGACCAAGGCGCGGAACACGGCCGTGACCAACGGTTGGCGGGCCGACTACATCGTCGTGATGGGGCACAACGGTCTCGCCCCGCAGCTCGTGAGCGCGATCGCCGCGGCCCCGGGTGTGGTCGCCGCCAGTCCCACCGCCAGGGTGTACTGGGAACTGGACGGCACGACCGTCCCGGTCGAGGGCCGCGACGCCGACAGCTTCGACCGATTGGTCGACGTCACGATGCGCGGCGGCTCGACCGAGGCGCTGAAGCAGGGCCGGGCGCTGATCAACGCCGAGGTGGCGGCGAGTCGGCGGCTGTCGGTCGGCTCCACCGTGCGGGTGCGGTACCCGGACGCGTCCACGGGCACCATCACGGTAGGTGGCGTATTCGAGGACAACCCCATGCTCGCTTCGGTGCTGATGTCCAACGCCGCTATCGCCGAGCGCCAACCGCACGCCTACATCAGCGACATGCTGGTCAAGGGCACCGACGGCGCCACCGCGGCGCTCAAGCAGGCCATCAAGGACGCCACCGGCGGAAACCCGATGGTCGACGTGAGCAGCAAGCAGGACATGCGGGAGCAATCCGGCCGCACGGTGACCCTCGGCCTGAGGATCATGTACACCCTGCTGGCCATGTCCGTGCTGATCGCCATCCTGGGTGTGATCAACACGCTGGCCATGTCGGTCGTCGAGCGCAGGCACGAGATCGGCATGCTGCGGGCGATCGGCCTGGATCGCGGCGGCGTCAGGCTGATGGTCCGGCTGGAATCGGTGGTGATCTCCGTCTTCGGCGCGGTCGTCGGGGTGGCGCTGGGCACCTTCCTGGCCTGGGCCGCCGTCAGCACGCTGTCCACCTCCATACCGGGCATCCGCACGGTGATCCCGTACGGCAGGGTGCTGCTCTTCGTGCTCCTGGCCGGGCTGGTGGGCATGATCGCCGCCTGGTGGCCGGCCCGCCGCGCCGCGGGCCTGGACATCCTGGCGAGCATCGCGCCTCGCTGACACCGACCCGTGCCGGGCACCCTCGCGGGCCGCCCGGCACGGGGTGCGTCGCGCCCGGCCGGTGGGGCGATCGGGTCGTCAGGGGCGGGTCAGCAGGGTGAGGACGTTGTGGGTGATCGTGCGGACTTGTGGGTCGAGGGGGAGGAGGCGGGGCCAGTCGGTGGTGGCGGCGGTGAATACCGTGCCGCCGTCGGTGTGGAGGCCGAACGTCGCGGCCCGGTCCGGGTGGTCGTCCTCGCGGACCGCGGCGTGCCAGCCGGACGCCGGGTCAGAGGGGAGGTCGGCCACGCCCAGGATGGTGAAACCCGCGGGTGTGCCGTCCTTGCCGGTCGCGAACGCCGGCCCGTGCGGCTCGCGCGCGTGGGCGGCACCGTCGCATTCGTAGCCCACGAGGGCGTGTTCGGCGCCGAGGATGTCGCCGTCGCGCAGGCCGGTGCCCGCGAACACCTCGTGGTCGGTGTGCTGGACCGTGAAGCCCAGCGGCGCCCGGCGGCCTTCCCAGTGGCCGCCGCCGTTGCGGTAGCTGACGCCGGTCAGCGAGTTCTCCGGTTCGGATTCCCACCAGTGGTCGGGGCCGCCGCGCAGCCGGTCGGCATCGGCGCCCGCGGGCGTGCCGGGCGCGTACTTCGCGCAGCGCACGGTGCTGCCGTCGGCGGCGAACTCCACCCGCCACCAACAGGTGTTCGCCCCGAACACGGCGATGTTGCCGCCGCGGTCGCGGAATTCGGTGACGTGTCGTCGGTTCCGCGCGCTCCAGTACTCGTCGTGCCCGGCGGAGAGCAACAGCCGGTATCCATCGGTGAGATGGGGATCCTCGTGCAGGTCGAGGTCGGTGCAGTAGTCGCTCGTGAAGCCCGCGCGTTCCGACCAGGCGATGAACGGGGCGTCCCAGTGCGCGAACGTTTGGCGGGGCGTGCGCGGGTCGTGGGCGTCCGGGTGGCCCTTCACCGGTCCGCCGATGCCGCCGCCGGGCCGCCGCAGGGTGATCGTGCGGATGCCGGTGCGCCGGCCGGCGTCGTCGGGGTGCGTCGATCCGTACAGGCTTCCGCCGCCGCTCAGGTTGTACGCGTGGTAGGTCAGGATCGGCACCTTGTACAGGATCCGTGCCCGGCCGGTTCGGCGCGGCGTCACCACGAACAACAACCGCGAGTGCCGCGCGTCCAGCGACTCGGCGTGGGCGGGCGGTGGTTCGAGGGGTCCGTCGGTCTGGTCGCGCAGTACCGCGATGTACACGCCCGACGGCCAGTGATCGGGGACGGCGAAGTCGTAGCCGGGCCAGTGCCAGTCCTCGTCGTGCCGACCGGCGGGTACGTGCCGGCCGACGAGCCCACCGATACCGCCCATGTGGCGCGGCTCGGCCCCGCAGCGGAAGAAGTCGGCCCGGAACCGGGCCGCTCGGGTCGACACGTGCAGCCGCAGGGTCTCCCCGGCCCGTACGCCGGCCCTGGCCGGATAGCCGTCGACGGTTGGACGGGCGGCGGAATCGGTGTCGGGCCGCGGATCGGACACGGGTTCCTCCGGGGTGTGGGCGATGCGATGAACGGCGCACGGCGCGGGCGGCTGTCGATCCGGACAAAGTCTGTCGGCTGCCCACCTCCGCAGGAACAGGCGTATCCAGACGTTTCATGAATCTCCCGGCACGAATCGGGGCGGCCCGTATTCGTACCATCGCGTTCGGTGACGTGCGGGACGACCCCCTTCGGCCACCGATCCGGGTTCGCCGGCACGCCGGGACACGGGCGCGAACGCGCCGGCCACGCCTCGGCCGGTTCTCGCCCCCTCGGATCGGTCGCTCTTGGCGATCGCATGATCACCCATGATGCTGATCCCGCCGTCGAGGACCCGTCGTCGGGGCGGGCCCCGGCGGACCGAAGGGAGCTGGACATGAACGAGGTCATCGAGCCGGTCACGCCGGAGGAACTCCCGGAACTGCCGTTGTTGATCGACCTTCCGGGCGACCAGTAGCCGTTCGCGCGTGACACACGCGGCGGCCCTCGGTCCGCCGCGTGCCACAGCGAAACCGCTGCCAACAGCGAAACCGCTGCCAACAGCGAAACCGCCGTCCGGCACACCCGCCGGCGGATGCCCGTTCGGTGCGGAAGAGGGGTACGCACATGGACATCGAGCCGGACGCGGCGGCGGCCGCACATGATCAGGACAGGGTTCGGCGGCTCACCCACAGCGCGCTGAGCCGCGCGGAACTGCTGCGCCCCACCGACTCGACCGAGACCCCGCCGGACGACGAACTCGCCCACCCGGCCGTGGTCGAGGTCGCGCACGCCGCACAACGCGCGCTCCGCCAAGGGCCCCTGCCCACCGGGCGCCGCGCAGAACTCGCGGACGGACTCGACCTGGCCCTCGAACAAGCGCGGGCCACCCCCGCGGACACGCGGAGCACGGCCTCGTGGCCGGTCGAACTCGCCGGACCACAACCGCACTTGGCCAGGGCGGTGACCCGCGCGCTCGCCGGCAAGCCCGCCGCTGCTGCTGCGCCCGACCGCCCGGCCCGACCGACGACCTGCGCGGTCGCGACGTGGACGGACGCCGAACGCGAGATCTTCGACCGGGCGGCCACGCTGCTGGCCGCGGTCTGGCCCGGCATGCTCGACGAACTGACCCGCACGACCCGCCAGATCGTGCTGCTGCGCGGGGAAGCCATCGACGGATTCACCGACTTCACCGTGCACGGCGCGGTATTCCTCAACCGCCATCGCCTCACGCCGGAGACCGGGCCGGCCGGCTCACCCGGGATCCCGGGCGAGCTGCGCCTGGCGGAGGCGCTGGTCCACGAGGGAACCCATCAGCGCTGCAACGCGGCACTGGTGTCGACGCCCTTCTGGAGCCGCGACGCCGACCGGGCCGGCCCGGTGGTGACGCCGCTGCGCGCCGACCCGCGGCCGCTCGGCGGCTTGTTCCACCAGATGGTGGTGCTCGCACGCGGCGCGACGTTCCACCGACGGCTCCTCGACCGCCTCCCCGACCATCTGCCGGGCCTCCTTCCGGGTATCCTCCCGGGCCGCCCGATCGACCGCGAAGCGCTGCGGTCCGGACACGCACGCCGGCTCGACGACGTCCGGCGGGCCGCCGCGACCCTCGACGAGCACCGGTCCAGGCTCACCGAAGCGGGCCGGCGGCTGTTGGCCCAGGGGATCACCATCGCCGGGGCACCGGGATGAGCCGACCGGACGCGCCCCCCGCACAGCCGTGGGCGGCACAGGTCTTCCAACCCTTCCCCGAGGCGCGAGGCATCGTGTTCGCCCGCGCGGCGGCGCGCTCCGCGCTGTTCACCGGGGTCGACCCCCGCGCCGGCGACGACGTGGTCGTCGGCAGCGCGGCCGGATTCGACGCGCGGGACACCGCCGGCAGGGCCACGGGCGAACTGATCGAGCGAATGGCCAACATCGTGGCCGGGCGCGCCGCAGAGGCCGAGGGGCAACCGATCGCCACCCACCGGGAGTTGCGCCGCGCCGGTCGGCGGGCCGTGGACCCCGGGCTGCTGGACCCGCGTGCCCACGCCGCCGCGAACGGCGACGAGGCACGGGACGCGGTACACCTGTGGGTGCCGGGCCGGTCGTTGTCGACCGGGGACGAGGTGCTCGTGCCCGCCGCGGCCGTGTACCTGCGGCACCGGCCCCCGTCCCGCTGCCGGGCCGGCGGCGCGGCCGGGTCCACCGGTGTCGCGGCGCATCCCGACGAGGCGTCGGCGATCGGCCACGCCGCGTGGGAGGTCCTGGAACGCGACCTGATCCGACGCAGTTGGTACCAGGTCGAGACCGCGCCGCCGGTCGCCGTGGAGCTGCGGCTGCGGGCCGACCTGACCGAGTCGCTCGCCGCGTTGCGGGTGACCGCGACCGGCTTCCTCCTGCCCGCGCCGGCGGGCGTGGCCTGCGTGGTCGTGTGCGTGCACGGCCCGGAGGGCACCGGGCAGACCTTCGGGGCACGCTGCGGCCCCGCCGCGGACGTGTCGGTGTCGGCGGACAAGGCGGCATACGAGGCCCTGATGGTCCGGTGGAGCCTGGACACGGCGATCGCCCGGCGCGGCTGGGACCGGTGGGCGGGGGCCACGGCGCCGCGCACCGCGCTGGAACACGCGCTGTGGGCCTTCCACGGGCAGGACAGCCTGGGCCTGTGGCTCGCCGACGCACGCGCGGGGCCGGCGAGCCCGTCGGCGCGCGCCGTCGACGCGGGCTCCGTGCTGGCCGCGCACACCGGCGGGGACGCGATCGCGGTGCCGACCATGTCGGCGCAGGCCCGGGAGGCCGGACTGCACGTGGTGCGGGTGGTGGCCCCGGGGGCGTTCGCGCTGCCGAGCGGCCCGCCCGGCGCCGGCGGCCCGCCACGATCGCGCCGACCACATCCCTTCGGCTGACGGCCGGCCGGATCGCCCGGTCCGCCGTGGCCGTCGGGTACGCCCGCCCTGCCCTTCCCGCAGTTCCTGCCATCCCCGCCGTTCCCGATGTTCTTGCCGTCTCCGCCGTCTCCGCCGTCTCCGCCGTCCCCGCCGTCCCCGCCGTTCCCGAAGTTCCTGCCGTCCCCGCCGTTTCCGAGGAGGACCGTTCGCGATGACCGAGCAGGACCCGTCCCACTACGCAGCCCGGTTCGCGGCCAACTACGACGACTGGTTCCCCTCGTACGTCACCGACAGCACGGTCGAGCGCCTCGCGCTGCTCGCGAAGGTCGCGGGTGGTGGTCCGGTGCTCGAACTGGGCTCCGGCACCGGCCGGGTGGCCCTGCCGCTGGCCGCGCGGGGCCTGGAGGTGCACGGCGTCGAGGCCGCCTCGGAGATGACCGACCGGCTTCGTGCCAAGCCGGGCGGTCGGGACATCCCGATCACCGTGGGCGACTTCAGCCGTGTCCCCGTCGACGGTGCGTTCGCTCTGGTCTACGTGGTCAACGGGACCTTCTTCGAACTCGACAGCCAGCACGACCAGGCACAGTGCTTCGCCCACACGGCGGACCACCTGCTCCCCGGCGGACTCTTCGTCCTCGACGCGCACGTCCCCGAGGCCCTGGTCGCGCCGGACGCCGCGGTGGCCACCCTCCCGATCCGGGGCGGGGGAGTGACGGTGCGCCTGCGCCGGGTCGACCGCGCCGCGCAGCGCTACACCTCGCACTACCTGATCTTCGACGGCGGCGGCATCCACCACGTGCCGGTGTCCTTCCGATACGCGTCCGCGGGCGAACTCGACCTGATGGCCGCGATGGCGGGGTTGCGCCTGCGCGAGCGATTCGGCGGGTGGGCGGGCGAGAAGTACACGGCCGCCAGCACCTACCACGTCTCCGTGTACGAACGACCATGAGGAGAAGCCTGGTGGACCCGGACGCGTGCATGCGGGAGAACCGGCGGCAGTGGGAGATCTGGACGCCGCTGAAGGCCGCCTCGAGCTCGTACGCCCTCGACGACTTCCGCGCGGGCGGACTGCGACTGCGCGCGCAGGAGCGCGCCGAGGTCGGCGAGGTGGCCGGCCGAACCCTCCTGCACCTGCAGTGCAACATCGGCCTCCCCACCCTGTCCTGGGCCCGGCTCGGCGCACAGGTCACCGGCGTGGACTTCGCCGCCGAGGCGGTGGCGATCTCCCGCGACCTCGCCGCCGACGTCGCACCGTCGGCCCGGTTCGTCGAGGCCAACGTGTACGACCTGCCGGACGTCCTCGACGGCACCTTCGACATCGTGCACACCGCCCACGGCGTCCTGGGATGGCTGCCCGACCTGCGCCGCTGGGCCGAGGTGGTCGCGCACTTCGTCACCCCGGGCGGCTTCTTCCATCTGTGGGAGGCCCATCCGGCGGCGTGGACCTTCGACAACACCACGACCGAACCCCGACTCCGGCCGCACCACCCGTACTTCGGGCAGAACGAGCCACTGTGGTTCGAGTACCGCAGCCGGCACGCCGTGCCCGACGCCGACGTGGAGAGCGTGGAGTGCTCGTGGGGGCACACGCTCGCCGACATCGTCTGCGCGCTGACCGGCGTGGGCCTGCGGATCGACTACCTGCACGAATGGCCCTTCGCCGACTGGCGGATGTTGCCCTTCCTGCACGAAGGGGAGGACGGCTGGTGGCACCTGCCGCCCGAACTGCCCTCCTTCCCACTGTCGTTCTCCCTGCGGGCGAGCAAACCCGCCGGCTGACCGGCGCCGCCGGCCGCACCGCACCCGCGTCCTCGAAATCCGCGTCTTCGAACGGGAGGCCCACCCATGTTCGCGTCCGCCCGAAACCCCGGCCCGGCTCCGGTCGACAGGCACGCACCACTGGAAGTGCGCCCCGGCCCCGACTCCCTCGGCGCGCCGCTGCGACGGGTGGTCGACGAGGGTCGACTCGTCGTGATCAAGCGCGGGCTGCAACACCTGAACGCCCTGGAACCGCTGCGCCGTGCGATCGCGGTCGCCGCCCGCGAAACGCTTCCCGCCGACGCCGCCCGCACCCTGGAGCGGGACGGGATCGAACAGCTGCACGCCGCCGCGACCGTCGAGGAGGCGACAGCCCTGCGCACCCGTCTGGAGACCCTGATGCGGCCCATCGCCGCCGACGCGATCCTCGACTTCGCCGCGACGGCGGACCCCGAGGGACCACCGGTATACGTGAGCCGCCATCTCGGCGTACGCACCATGCTGCCGCACGCCGTGGTCGCGGGCCGCGACGAACTCGCTCCGCTCGCGGGCTTCATGGTGCCCAACGCGCTGCACGTCGACTCGTGGTTCAACACCACCCTCAACTCGGTCAATCTGTGGATCGCCCTGGGCCGAGTCCGCCCCGGCAACGGCCTGCTCGTCTACCCCGACCTCTACCGTCGACCGGTGCGCAGGGTCGGCTACGGCCTGGCCCCCGACCAGGAGCTCGGCGCCCCGGTCCGGTTCACCCTGGACGCCGGCGACATCCTGGTGTTCTCGGGAGACCACGTGCACGCCTCCGAGACCAACACCACCGACGAGACCCGATGGGTCCTCACCAAGCGCGTCAGCATCGGAGCCCCTCGGTTCAATCCGAAGGGCAGCGGCTGGGTCCCCTACGACGACCCACGCCTGCTCCGCGGCCCGTTCCGGAGGTCGGCCTCCCT
Organism: Embleya sp. NBC_00896; assembly: GCF_045207785.1. Classification (NCBI taxonomy): domain Bacteria; kingdom Bacillati; phylum Actinomycetota; class Actinomycetes; order Kitasatosporales; family Streptomycetaceae; genus Embleya; species Embleya sp. NBC_00896. The sequence goes on along the minus strand of NZ_CP108777.1, from coordinate 944,956 downwards.
TCGATCCCGGGCCACCCGCGCGTACGGCAGGCACCTCCTGCGCACCGCCCTGCGGCGACCGCCCGGCTACGAACGCCCGCAGCCGTCCGCGCCGTCGGCCGGCCAGGCGTAGCCGGCGGCATGCGAATCGCGTACCTGCACGCCGGGAGCATCCCCTCGGTCTACGCCAACGGCATCCACGTCATGCGCATGTGCGACGCGTTCGCCGACGCCGGACACGACATCACCCTGTACGCGCTGCCCGGCACCCAGCCGGCCGACGATCCGCACGCCTATTACGGGGTCCGGCATCGGTTTCCCATCCGGGGAGTGCCCGCCCCGGACTACACCCCGGCCGGCTACTGGGCGCGCGCGGCACGGGTGCGCGCGCTGCTCCTGCGCGACACCGCCCCCGACCTGCTCTACGGGCGTGATCCGTACAGCCTCGCCCTCGCGTCGGACATCGCGCCCTTCGTGTACGAGACCCATCAACTCTGGGGCGACACCTATCCGACCAGGGTGGAGCGTCGCCTGCTCGCCAGGCCGACGTTGGCCCGGGTCGTGGTGATCACCCACGCGCTCGCGCGCGACTTCCGGCAGGCGCACGATCGGTCGGCGCGGCTGCCGCTCCTCGTCGAGCCCGACTGCGCCGACGTGCCCGACCACCAACCGGCGTCGCCGGCACCGGACCTGCCCGGGCGGCCCGGGGTGCCACGCATCGGTTACGTGGGCCACCTCTATCCCGGGCGCGGCATCGACTTGATCCTCGACCTCGCCGACCGGCTCCCCGGCCTCGACTTCCACCTGGTCGGCGGCACGCACGAGGACCGGGTCCGGTGGGAGGAACCCTGTCGACTGCCCAACGTGTACTTCCACGGACATCGTCCGCCCGGTGTCGTGCCCGCGTACTTCCCGCTCTTCGACGTGGTCCTGGCCCCGTACCAGGAGAAGGTGTACGCCGCGGGCGGGCTCGGCGAGACGAGTCGGTGGGCCTCCCCGATGAAGCTCTTCGAGTACCTGGCTCACGGCCGCGCCGTCGTCGCCTCCGACCTGCCGGTCCTGCGCGAGGTGCTCCAGGACCGGGTCAACTGCCTGCTGTGCCCACCGGCCGACAGGGCGGCATGGGTGGCCGCGCTCACCGAACTGTGCGCCGACGGGGCACTTCGGCGGGCACTCGGCGACGAGGGTCGCAGGCAGGTCGTCGAGCGCTACACCTGGCGCGAACGCGCCGAGCGGGTGCTCGCGGCCCTCGACCGTCCGGCCACGGTGTGAACCGCGCCGACCGCGTACACCGCCCACACCGCGTGAAAGGGGCAGCGCCCATGACGTTCGTGCCGGCCGACGACGCCGACGTGTACATCCTGTCCTTCCCCAAGTGCGGACGCACCTGGCTGCGTCTGCTGATCGTCAAGGCGCTCTCGCTCGGTTTCGAGCTGCCCATGGAACTGTGCCGCGACCTCGAACCGGCCGATTTCGCCCGGGCCGCACCCGAGTCGCTGCCCGTCATCGCGTTTCTGCACGACGGCGACCCCGGCGGGAGGTCCCCGGCCGAGCAGAATCCGGACAAGAGCTGGTACGCCGACCGCAGGGTGGTCTTCCTGACCCGGGACCTGCGGGACGTCATCGTGTCCCACTACTTCCAGCGCACCCGCCGGCAGACCCACCCGTACGTCGGGACCCTGTCCGAGTTTCTCGACGAGGAGCGGGGCAGCCTCAGGTCCTGCATCGCCTACTGGAACATCTGGCACGCCCACCGACACACGCCGAGCGCGTTCCTGGACCTCTCCTACGAGCGATTGACCGACGACCCCGCGGGCGAACTCGGCCGGGTGCTGGCCTTTTGCGGAGTGCCCGCCGTGGATCCGGCGGTGCTGGAGGAGGCGGTGCGGTACGCCGCGTTCGCCAACATGCGCGCGATGGAGGCGACGGGCACCCTCGACTCGCGGCGCCTGCGTCCGGGCGACCCGATGGACCCGGAGTCCTACAAGACCCGACGCGGGGTGGTCGGCGGCTACCGGGACTACCTGACGCAAGATCAGATCCGGTTCGTGAACACCGTGATCACCGAGAACCTGACCGCGAGCCGACACCCCGCGGCCTTCGCCGCGGGACCGTAGGACCCGGCGGCCGCGGGGGCGGGCCTCGAACGCCGTGCGGGTGGACGCGGAGCACGGCGCCCACCCGCACGGCCGGTCAGCCCTGCTCGGCGGCGAGCACGCCGAGTCCTCGTGCTCGGCCCGTTCGGGCGGGGCCTGTCCGCAGGACGGCAAGGGCCGCGACGGTCAGCAGTCCGCCGACCAGGAACGTGCCGCGGACGCCGACGACGGGCAGGAGCAGACCGCCGAGCAGCGCGCCCGCGGCCACGCCCAGGTTGAACGCCGCCGAGTTCGCCGCGAGGGCCATCTCGGTCCGGCCCGGCGCGACCCGCAGGACCTGGTTCTGGGCGGCCATGAAGAGCGGGCCGACCGAGGCGCCGAGCAGCGCGAGCATGGCCACCACGACCGGCTGCGATCGCCCCGCCGCCCACAGCGTGAGCAGCGCCAGGGCCTGTCCGACCACGGGGACCGTCAGCGTCGCCCTGGGGAAGCGGTCGAGGAGCGGCCCCGCGCACGCGACGCCCACGATTCCCGCCGCGCCGAACACCAGGAACAGGGCGCCGACCGCGTCGTCGGAGAAGCCGCCGACCTCGTCCAGGAAGGCGACGATGTACGTGAAGCCCGCGAAGACGCCGGTGACGGACAGGGCCGTGGTCGCCACGACGATCCTGAACCGGCGGGCGTCGGGAGTGGCGCCGTAGGCGGCGTGTCCCTCCTCGGGGCGCGAGGTCGGCAACAGGACGGCGACCACGACGAGCGCGACCAGGCCCAGTCCGCTCAGCACCAGGAACGGGGCGCGCCAACCGCCGTGCCCGCCCAGCCAAGTGCCGGCCGGGACGCCGAGCACCGTGGCGAGCGAGCCGCCGATGGACAACAGGCCGAGCACCCGACCGCGCCGCTCCGGCGCGAACAGCCCCACCGCCACGGGTCCCATCACGGCCCAGAAGAGCGCCTGCGCCAGCGCGGTCGCCACCCGGGCCGCGAGCAGGACGCCGTACGCCGGGGACATCGCGGACAGCCCGCTCGCGAGGACGAGCACGGCCAGCACGCCGCCGAGCACGAAGCGGCGCGGAATCGCCCGGGTCGCGTGCGCGAGCGGCAGCGAGAAGGCGGCCACGGTCAGGCCGTATCCGGTGACCAGGGCGCCGACCGCGGCCTGCGTCACGTGGACGTCGGCCGAGATCAGGTCGAGCAGTCCGATCGGCAGGTTCTCCGTGGTGTTGAACGTGAACGCGGCCAGCATCAGGGCCGCGACCACGGCGCTTCGGCGCCAGGTGGCGGGACGCGTGACGGGCATCCGTCCTCGTTTCGGTGCGTGGGGTGGGATTCGCGGCCCGCGTTCACGCCGGCCGGGTCGGCGCGCGGGTCGCGCTGCGCATCTCGCGCTTCGAGTAGCGCGTTCACATCTCGCGCTTCGAGTCGCGTGCTACGCATCTCGCGCTTCGCATCTCGCACTTCGCGTCGCGCACTTCGCGTCTCGCGAGCACGATGCGGCAAGCCTGCCCGGTCGCCGTGCCGCCCTCTAGACTTTCGGCTTGAGCCGAATCCCGGCCGAATCCCGGCCGAATCCCCGAACCGGCCGGAGGGCGCGATGGCGCTGCGCATGCACCTGGATGCCGAGGATCTGCTGGGTTGCCGGTTCGCGATCTCGCCGCTGTGCCAGACGCACGAGGCGGTACGGACGCTGCGCCGGACGGAGCGGCACGCCTACCACCGGGCCTGGCTGCGCCGTGCCGGCGCCGCGACGGATCTCGACCTGTCCGCGCTGTGGCTGTTCATGCCGTTGCCCGGCGGGTACACGCCGGACTTCCTGGGCCCGCCGCCGGACACGCCGTATGCCTCGTTCGAGGAGGAACTGGCCCGCATGCGGGCCATCGATCCGGCGTCGGCCAGGGCCGAGATGGCCCGCTCGCTGGCGTGCACCCCGGGCGCCGCCGAGTCACCGCGCGGGCGGGCGGCGCTGGAGGATCCCGCGGCCGCCGTGCAGGAGTTGGCCGACGTCACGGAACGGGCCTGGCAGGCATTGGTGGCCCCGGACTGGCCGCGCCTGCGGGCGCTGCTGGAGGCCGACATCGCCTACCGTTCACGGCGGTTGGCGAACGGGGGCCTGCGGGCGCTGTTCGCCGATCTGCATCCCGCGATCGGCTGGGCCGACGAGACCCTCACGCTCCCCACCCGCGGCGACGTCCCCGGGGTGCAACGCCCCGCCGGTCGAGGCGTGTTGTTGATGCCCAGCGTCTTCGTGTGGCCGGACGTGGTGAGCGGCTTCGCCCCGCCGTGGCAGCCCACCGTGATCTATCCCGCGCGGGGAGTGGGTGGGTTGTGGAGCGACGCGCCCGCCGGGCTGCCGGATCCGCTGGTACGCCTGCTCGGCCGCAATCGCGCCGCCCTCCTGGCCGGCCTCGGCGATCCGGCCGGCACCACGGCGCTCGCCCACATCCACGGCCTGGCCCCCTCGTCCGTATCCGCGCACCTCGCGGCACTGCGCGACGCGGGGCTGCTGGTCTCGCGCCGACACGGCCACCAGGTGCTCTACGAGCGCACGCCACTGGGTACGGCGTTGGCCGAGGCGGCGCGAGCCCGGATCAGGTAGCGCGGATCCGCCGGCCCGCCGCGGCCGGGGACGGGCGACGTCCCCGGCCGGGACAACCGAGCCGCGCACTCGGCTCGGTCGGATCGTCCGCTAGCGGACCGCGCAGAGTCGATTGATCAGCGCCGCGAGCAGGGCCGTTCGGGTGGGCATCGTGGTGACGTCGACGAACTCGTCCCGGGCGTGCGGGTGGCCGCCGACCGCGCCGAGGCCGTCCAGGGTGGGTACGCCGATCGCCGCGGTGAGGTTGCCGTCGGAGCCGCCGCCCGAGCGCACCGACTCCGGGGGTCGTACGCCGATCTCGCGTGCCGCCTCGCGGACGTGGTCGAACAGGTCGCGGGACATGGCCTCCTCCATGGGGTAGCGGTTCACCTCGCCGTCGACCACGAGTTCGGCGCCGCTGACGGTGGGGGTGAGCGCGCGCATGTGCGCGTCGACGCGATCGAGTTCGGCGCGGGTCCAGGCGCGTACGTCCACGTAGAGGTGCGCGAGTTCGGGCACGGTGTTCCGCGTCGCGCCGGACGAGGCGATCGTCGGCGTCGCGGTCGTGCCCGCGTCCGGGCGCTGCACCGGTTGCACGGCGAGGATCTGGTGGGCGAGTTCGATCGTGGCGTTCACCCCGCGTTCGGGTTCGAGGCCGGCGTGCGCGGCGTGGCCCTGTACCCGCAACCGGTACGCGGCCATGCCCTTGCGGGCGATCTTCACCGCACCGTCGGCCCCGCTGGGCTCGCCCACCAACACGGCCGGCGCGGTGGCGGCGACCTCCTCCACCAGGGGTCGCGAGTTGACGGATCCGGTCTCCTCGTCAGCCGTCAGCAGCAGCCCCACCTCGCCGCGAGCCGAGCACAACCGGGCCGCCTGGAGCATCTGCACGATGCCGGCCTTCATGTCGAACACGCCCGGTCCGCGGGCGATCCCGGCCTCGATCGAGAACGGCAGCTCTGCGAGGGTGCCGAGCGCCCAGACCGTGTCGTAGTGCCCGAGCAGGAGCGGCGCCGGGCCCTTGGGGCGCCACAACAGGTGGGTCACGCCCGCCAGGACGACCCGCTCGGGGGCACGCCCGAGCGCGGCGGAACCCGCGTCGGCGAGCAGGTCGGCGCACGCGTTCAGCGCGGTCGGGTCTTCGGACGGTGACTCGCAGAGCACCAGGTCGCGTAACAGGTCGAGCATCGGGGACAGTTCGGCGGAGGCTTCTTCGAGCAGTCGCACGGAAGTCGTCATGACCGGATCCTCACCCGTCACGGGCCCGCCGACCCGAATTCGTGCGTGGGGCGCGCGTGCGGGCGCGCGCAACTCCCATTGCCCGTACCCCGACACGACACCGAACGAACGAACGCCCCCCGGCCACCGAACTCGTCGAGGCCGTGACCGCGGTCCTGGAGCGCCGAGCCGCCCGCTCCTCCTCCTGAACCGTCCCAGGAAGGGCGGCCGAGGCCGAAACTCTCGTGCGATGTGCCGGCGGGCCCAGTAGCGTTGCCGGTCATGACACCTCCTCGGCTGCGCCCCGCCTATGACGCCGATGAGCGGACCCAGCTCGTCGGGTGGCTCGACATGCAGCGGGCGATCATCCAGTGGAAGTGCGACGGCCTGTCCGAGGCGGACGCCCACCGGTCCGTGCTGCCGGCCTCGCCGTACATGACGATGGCGGGCGTCCTCTCCCACCTGCGGTGGGTGGAGCACCTCTGGTTCGAGGTCATCCTGATGGGGCGGCCGGCCGTGGGGCCGCGGTTCGAGGGCCCCGAGGACGCCGACATGATGGTCGAGGGCGTTCCGCTCGCGCAGCTCCTGGCGGAGTACGAGCGGCAGTGCGTGGTGTCGAACGAGATCGTGACGGCCCGGTCGCTGGACGAGGTGGGCCTGCATCCGGATTTCCGCGCCTCCGCCGCGACGCTGCGATGGATCATGTTCCACATGATCGAGGAGACCGCCCGGCACGCGGGTCAGGCGGACGCCATCCGGGAGCTTCTCGACGGTGGGAAGGGCTACTACTGACGGAGGCCGCGGAAACCGGACGGTCGACCCGGGGTGTCACCTGATCGGCCCACCCCGGGCCCCTCCGATGTGCCGGGGTGGCCGAAGGGGCGCAGGCTCGATGGGACGGCCCGCCGCGTCCCGGCCGGCTGCTTCATTCCAGCGAGGTGCTCCCATGGCGACCTACGGAGGCTCGGCGCCGATATTCGGCCGCCACTCGGTGGCGAGCGAGAAGACCACGGTGGTCACGCGCCGGGTGGCGCAGTACATCGTCGACGTCATCGCCAACGGCGTCCTCAGCGCCATCCCGTTCCTGCTCCTGGTGGCCGCGTCGACCGACTCCGCCGGCAACGTCGAGGGCGGTACGGCCACCTCGGTGCTGTACGCCATCGCGATCGTGCTCGCCCTCGCGGTGAGCGTCTGGTACTGGGTGCTGCGTCCCGCCGCACATCGCGGCCGGACGTTCGGCATGGCGCTGATGCGCATTCGGGTCGTCGACGCGGACACCGCCGGCGAGGCGCGCAAGGGTCAGCTCGTGATCCGGTGGATCCTGCTGATCGTCGACACGCTCTTCGCCGGCCTCGTCGGCCTGATCACCATGCTGGTGAGCAAGCGGCACCAGCGTGTCGGCGACATGGGCGCCCACACCCTCGTCGTCCGCGACCGCGGCCCACGCGTGTACTGAACTCGAAACCCGAAACGCCACCCCCCCGACCCGGAGGCCACCCACGCGGCGACAGCCGCACCGGTGGCCTCCTCCCACACGAGCGGGCAACGCCGGGCGCGGCACGCCCGCGCCCGGCGTCCTTGGCCGAGAGCGTGTCGTGACGGCCTGAAGGCGATGTGAGGCCCCACCGGCAGCCGGTCCGTTGCGCGCCCGGCGGCGGGGCCCTGGTTCGGGCCCCGCCGCCGGGGTGTCGTTTGGTGGGTGGGTGGGGTCAGTAGGTCGTGGTGACCGTGGTTCCGGTGAAGGCCTGCTGGCCGTACAGGGTGATGTAGTGGTAGCCCTCGGACGGGGACGTGATGGTCAGGGTTTCGGCGTTGCCGGTGTTGGCGGAGCGGGACGTGTAGGCGGTGTTCGTGGCCCAGGTGTTGCTGTTGTAGTACAGGTCGGCGTTGCCGGTACCGCCCGTGGAGACGATGTCCAGCCGGGACGTGCCGGCCGGGGTGTAGATGTAGAGGTAGGCCGTGTTGCCCGTGCCGGCCGACAGGGCGCTGCGGCGGCAGTTCTTGCCCAGGGCGCGGGTGTCGGGGTCGGTGCACTCGGTCGCGCCGCCGCCGCCGTCACCGGTGACGGTGACGCTCTGCGAGACGGTCGCGGTGGCGCCGCGGTTGTCGGTGACGGTCAGCTTCGCGGTGTGGGTGCCGGCGGCCGCGTAGGTCCGGCTCGGGTTGGTGGCGGTCGAGGTCGAGCCGTCGCCGAAGTCCCAGGCGCGGGTCGCGATCGTGCCGTCGGGGTCGGTGGAGGTGTCGGTGAACGTCGCGGTGTTCCCGTTGACCGCGACGGTGAAGTTCGCCGTCGGCGGGCGGTTGCCCGCGCTGCCGCCGCAGTCGCCGGCCGCGCAGGCCTCCAGCCACGTGTACCAGTCGCTGTCGTAGCGGGAGCCGATGGTGCCGGTCAGGAAGGAACGGGCGCCGTTCCAGTCGCCGGTGCGGTAGTAGCCGAGCAGCCGGGTGACGTCCTCGGGGTGCTTCTGGAGCATGTACCGCACCGCGAGGTAGCCCCAGCGGTAGATGCGCGTGGTGTCGTGGTCGTAGGTGGTGTCGAAGAGCGTGCTCAGGGCGTAGGTGCGCTTGGCCGCCTCGGTGATCGCCGCTTCGTAGGTGATGTCGCGGTAGGAGTAGGAGACGTACTCCGCGAAGCCCTCGATCCACCAGATGGTCGGGGTCGAGACGCCGGCGTTGAAGTCGCCGAACATGTCGAATCGGCCGTCGAGGTAGTGCGTGTACTCGTGGTTGAGGTTCCAGATCTCGAAGACGGGCTTGACCCACTCGGCCTCGTAGGCGATGAAGCGCGGTTGGTTGCCGGCCGCCGCCGGGTCGCCCTCCAGGTACATCCCGCCGTTGTTCGTGTTGATGCCGAAGATCGCCCCGGCATAGGTCTGATAGTCCTTGCTGGAGTCGAACACCACTACCTCGATGGTGGTGTTTTTGTCGTTCGCGACCGGACCGCTGTCCCGGGCCACGCCGTGGAAGTACGCGTCCTGGTTGCGCAGACTGGTGCACGCCGTGGCGAGGTCGGACGAGGTCAGCTGCTGGGCGCGGATGCGGATGCTCGGGCTGCACGTGTGGTCGACGGTCAGCACGGCGGCGATCAGCCGGGCCTGGAGATCACACGTGTTGTAGTAGGCGCACTCCGCCTTGTCGTGGAAGTCGACCAACTCGGCCAACGCGACCCACAACGCGGCGGTCGGCCCGGTCATCGAGCTCTTGTTCAACTGCGCGCGAACCAGCGGGCGCACCTTGGCCTGCAGCGCCGGGTGTTGCACGAAGCGGGCCAGTTCGCGCCCCGAGTTGGCGGTCAGGTAGGCCTTGTCGGTGCCGAGCAGGTCGTGGTGCGCGGTCGCGAACGCGTCGAGCGCGTCGATCACGCTGGGGTCGGCCTGGACCGCGGTGACGAAGTCCGGCACCTGGTGGCCGCGGAAAAGCACGGTGAAGACGTTGTTGACCGCGTTGACCATCCACCACGACGCGTCGTAGGAGCTGTCGTAGTCGGCCATCAGCCGTTTGACGACGGACAGGTATCGGGCGTTCTCCTCGGCGCTGTCGATCAGCGTGACGCTCTCGGAGAGGGTCTCGCCGTTGGCGTCGGTGACGTCCGAGGAGTGGGCGTTGGCGAAGAACGTGTCCAGGCCGGACCGGATCGCCGTCTGCAGCGTCGGGCCATAGGTGCCCACGGTCTCCGGGTTGTACCAGTGCACGAAGTAGCCGGCCCGCAGGAAGAGCACGAGCTGGGGCATCCCGGTGGTGGCGTTGCCCGGGTAGGAGACCGCGGTGTCGCGCATGGCGTACGCGACCGTGGTCATCTGGGCTTCACGGAAGACGTTGTAGGCGTCGGTCCCCGTGACGCGGAAGAGCGTGTTGACGCACTCCGTGGTCGACGCCTTGATCTGCTCCACGAGCGCCGGGCCGGTCCGGCTCGCGAAATCGGCGACCGAACAGGCCGCCGCCGCCTTGGCGTTCGGCCGTTCGGCCATGGACGGGCGGGCCGGCAGGCGCGCCGCCGAGGCGTCGGCGTAGTCGCGCCGCGCGTTGTCCTGCGCCGACGCGGACAGCGGCGGCCGGTCGGGCACCGGCAGCGGCTTGCCCTGGGTGTGCGGGAACTGAGCGTCCGCGGTGCCGGGTTCGGGGGCGGCACCGGTGGGGGGCGTGGACGCGGTCGTCGACGTGGCGGGATCGGCGGGGACTGCCGATCCGGGTTGAGTCAGCAGTCCAAGGCCCATGGCGAGCGAGATCGCGACGATGGAGATTCTGCGGACTGTTCGTCGTGCCGGGTTGGTTCGCAAAGACCGTCTCCTTGCGGGACAAAGGCACACGCTGAAGTGCGCCTCTGGAGGGGGTGGTTCACGGCATGAGCGGTTCGGTACTCGGAATCGGCCCGGGGAGACCGAAGCGTGGCGTGCGAAGTGCCTGACCTGACCCTGCCTGCACTTGAATCACCAGTGGTGACAAGGCAGTTCGTGCCACAGCGGCACCGGAGGGGAGCGTCCGGAGAACCGCGTGACATGTACCATGTCACAAATCACATATTGCGTGAAGGCCTGATGAACACCGAGTGTGGCCAACGGAATCGGCCGGGTGGGCTCGCAAGATCGTCGCCGACCCCGACTGGTCTAGACCTTGATTATTGGTCCAGACCTTAATACGCTCGCTTTTACTGTGTGAGCCGGGCCATCGGCGGTTCCGTCCGCCGATGATGTGTCCCGCGCCGAGGCACGAACGTGACCGGGTGTCGCGGATAGGTTTCGCGAATCCCGGACCGCGCTTCCGGGGACGGTCCCGGTGGGGCGGAGGAGCCGGCCCATGTAGTACTCGTCGATGTCCGTGCCGTCGATGTGCAGGGCCGCACGGCGCAGGCCCTCGATCCGGAAACCGCAGCGCAGGTACAGGCCCAGCGCGGCCCGGTTGTGTGTCATCACGGTGAGCTCCAGGCGCCGCAGGCCCCGGTCGTGTGCCCGCGCGATCGCCGCCTCCAGCAGAGCACGGCCCAGTCCCCGCCCGGCGTGCGAGGAGCGCACGCCCATCACGACGTATCCGGTCCCGCGCGCACGCGCGTAGGGCAGGACCGATACGTCGACGTAGCCGACCGGTTCACCGTCGAAGCAGATCAACCGATAGGAGGGATCGGGGAGTTCGGTGCCCCGCTCCCCGGGCTCCAGGAGCATGTAGCGGGATTCCCGGTCGAGTGTCGCCTGCAACGCGAGCAGTCCTGCGGCGTCGGTGGGGTCGGCCGGCCTGATCTTCACATCCGTGTCCGTGTCCATGCGCGGATCCCTACCCGGCCGCGTCCGCCGGTGCGCGACCGGCAGCGGCGCCCCGGCGTGTTCGTGGTCGGCGTCCGCCGCGATCACGCTCGGGGGCTTCCGTAGGGGTCTCGTACCCCCAGGGTTGTGGCCGGCCACGGCTCGCGTACCACCTCCGTCGTGGTGGGCGGACGCGAGTGCCGTCCGTGGGTGTCCACCCGGCTCGTTCGGCGGCAGGAGGTCGTCCCGCGGGATCTCGCGGAGACTGGATCCCAGGCCGCATCGCTCGCCGAAGGGCGCGGCCACGATCACGAACTTCGGTGCAGATCACGGCTGTTCGAAGGATCGGACCAGGTCGCCGGGCACGTAGCGGCGACCCGGTCGTCGACTCGACCACCACACCCGAATGGAGCCCCACCATGCGCATTTCCAAGACCTCCCGGCTGCTCGGCGTGCTGACCGCTGTCGCTGTCGCCTCCTATGCCGCGCCCGCCGCGATGGCCGGCACCGTTCCCGAGGCGTCCCCGACCCGGGCCGCGTCGGTGGTCGACGAGGCCGCCGGTCGCCAAGCGGTCGACGTCGGGGCGGGCGTCGACGGACTCTCCGCGCCCGCGTCGGCCGCGCCCGGCCCGATCACTTTCCGGGTCTCCACGTCCCACGCCCGACACGGACACGTGGGACTGGTCCGGCTGAACCCGGGGGTGTCGTTGGAGACGTTCGTGCCACACCTGGTTCGCGCGCTCTCCCACGACCCCGAAGATGTCAAGGCCGGAGGGCGCGCATTGACGCGCGACGGCGAGTTTCTCGGCGGCGCGGCGACCGTACCCGGCAAGACCGTCTCCTTCAGCCTGGTCCTCCAGCCCGGGACGTACTACCTGATCGACTTCCTGGACTTCGAGACCGCGACCCCGGCGGGCCCCGACCGTGTTCGTGCGCTGACCGTGGCGGGCAGGCCCGCGACGGGCGAGACGCCCCGGCCCGAGGCGGTGATCGCCTCCGTTCCGGGGACGAATCCGCGGTTCGTCGCGCCGGCCCGGATCCGACCCGGCGCGCCGCTCCTGGTCGTGAACCTGCTTCCCGGGCAGGTCAACGAGGCCATCCTGTATCCCGTTCCGGCCGGCACGACCGACGCGCAACTCGCCGACTTCTTCCGGGCGTTGGACAAGGGCGAGTGGTCCGCCCCACCGTTCGACACGGCCGCCGGCCTCGGCGCGACACCGCTCTCGCCGGGGCGGTCCCTCGTGTTGGAAGCCCCCGTCACCCCCGGCCGGTACGCCCTGGTCACCTGGGTCCACGACATCGGCGACGCCCACCGGTTGGGGGCCAAGGGAGTGCACGGCCTGATCGACGTCGAGTAGCCGCCACCGCGCGGGAGCGGGGCCGGCGCGGTGCGGACGTGGCGCGACGGCAGGGTGGGAGTGGCGCGGCGGCGGGGCGGGAATGGGCAACGCGCGGGCACAGGCGGAGCACGAGCGGACCATACGCGTGGCACAAACGGATGGAAAGCTTCCGGAAAAGGGCGAGAAACAGTCGGTCGAAGGACTGTCGGGACCGGCCGCGCGTCGCTAGCATCCGAGCGTCCCGAAACCACGTGACGTCCCCGTCTGCGAACGGTCGAACGTCCCAGAGAAGCCCTCGGGGCGGGTGACGACACGGTCGCGATCCTCCCGGAGGCGTCCGCCATGCCGCACCGCTCGCTCCTGTCGCCCGCGCACGAGGTCGTCGAGGTGCCGCCGCACCCGCTCCTGCGGCCCGGCGTCCGGTTGTACCGGGGTCTCCGCGTCGAGTTCGACCGACCCCGTAAGCGGCTCGAACTACCCGTCGGTTGCGCGACGTTGTTACTCGGCTTCGATCACCGCATCCGGGTGGGGCCGGTGGAGGACGGTGCCGAGGCCGCGGCCTCGACACGGACGTTCACGTCGCTGTTCGCGGGCATGCGGACCCGGGCGGTGGTCGGCGAGCACACGGGGTCGGTGCACGGCATCGAGGTCGTGATGCACCCGTGGGCGGCGTACGCGATGTTCGGGATCTCGATGCACGAACTCGCGGAAGCGCTCGTCGACCCGTCCGACTTCGCCGGCGCCCGGATCGGCCGGCTCACCGACCGGCTCGCGGAACTGCCCGACTGGCCCGCGCGGTTCGCCGTACTCGACGCGACCCTGATGCGGTGGCAGGCGTCGGGGCCTGGGGTGGCGCCGCGTGTCCTGCGGGCCTGGGAGTTGATGGTCGACTCGGGCGGCGGTATCCCGATCGGTCTGCTCGCGGCCGATCTGGGCTGGAGTGAACGTCAGTTGGAACGCCGCTTTCGCGAACAGCTTGGCGTCGCACCCAAGTCCGCGGCCCGCGTGCTGCGATTGCAGCGCGCGCTGCGGCTGCTGATCGCGGGGCGCCCGTTCGCCGAGATCGCCGCACGGGCCGGGTTCTACGACCAGTCACACCTCAACCGCGAGGTACGTACCGTGACGGGGCTGACCCCCGGCGGATTCCTGGACCGGAAGTCGGCGACCCCGGCCGGGCCCTCTCGACTCGACGGAATGGTGACGACGCTGCTGCTGTCCCCGTCCGGGCCGACCCTGTCCGCAAGCCCCGGACAGGCCTGACGGGTTCGTCCCACCCGGGGATCGGGCGCGCCGGAAGGGGACACCGTTTCGGCGTACCGGCGCGGGACCGGCGTACCGGCGTACCGGTGGGCCGGCCGCCGACGCGGCCCACCGGCTCAGGCGCGGATCAGAAGGTGACGTCCGAACACTGGTAGAACGCGTTCCCGGTGTCGTTGATGTCCCAGACGGCGAGGATCACCGCCTTTCCGCTGCGCCCGCTCGGGAGGGTGCCGGTGTGCGAGACGGTGGCACCCGGCTGGGCACCGTTGTAGGGGACGGACAGGAAGGGGGTGCTCTCCAAGGTCGCGCGGGTGATCGGCTGGGTGGGGTCCCAGCCAGCCTTGGTGACGAAATAGCGGAACGAGGTGGTCGAGTGCCGCGCGGTGAGCTTCCAGGTGAACGTCTTGCTCGACCCGGACGTCACCGGCGTGCTGGGCCAGGTGCCGTTGCGCGGTGCATCGAGTTGGGCGAAACGGGCGTTGCCGCCCGCGCAGATCCTGCCGTCGGCGGGTCCGCGTGCGGGGAAGCCCTTGGGGCCTTCCACGCTTTGCGGTTCCCACTGGATCTCGCCACAGTTGGTCACGGTGCCCTGAGCGCAGTACGCGGCTCGGCTCGGTGGGCTCGTGGTCCAGCCGTGTGCGTTGGCGGTTCCCGCCATGATCAACGGAATCGAGACGGCGGGGACGGTCAATGCCGTCAGGATGGTCCTTTTGCGCATGGAACTCTCCTGGGGGACGAGTGAATGCGAAGGACGGTCGAACGGTCCGGGTCCGCGTCGACGCCATGTGGCCACCGGCGGTTCACGTCGGTGACACTCCTCAAGCTAAGAGGTGCAGACCACTGGGTCAATGGTCTGGACCAAAGCCATATTGCCGAAACCCCCTCACCGACAAGGGAGTTGTGCAACCATGCCGACCTCGCAGCCGGCGACGTGGACACTGCGCGTGGCGGCTGGGAGCCTTGGGTACGGACCACACACGCATCGGGGGATGACACGTGGGTTTCTTCGACCGGGACCTTCCGTCCGGCACGGGCGACGACGAGCCGGCCGATCAGGTGCTGCACGCCGCCCACCCCGACGAGCCGCGGATCGGCCCGCCGACGGAATACTTCGCGCCCGGCATCCTGCCGTGGACCCGCGAGTTGGGCGCGGGGCCGACCGCTCGGGTGCGGCTGCTTCGGGTCGAGGTCTGGCCGAACGGCATCGGGCTCGAACTCGGCACGTACCGCAGGGTCGGCCGGCCGACCCGGATCCCGGCGCCGTTCCCGTTCGGCGCGGGCGACCGCGAAGGGCTGCACGTGGGCGTCCTGTTCGCCGACGGCACGCGCGCCTCGTCACTGGTCGGGCGGCCCTCGCCGACGGAGCCGGCGATCGAGCCGACCCTGCGCCTGCTCGGTGGTGGCGGCAGCACGTTCCACCACCTACATCGCGCGTACCTCTCGACGCTGCCGCCCGAGGGCCCGTTCACCGTGATCGTGGACTGGCCCGCCGAACAGGTCCCGGAGACGCACACCGTCCTCGACGGGACGGCCGTCCGCGCCGCCCTCGCCGACACGATCGAACTCTGGCCCGACCTCCCACCGGGCCCACCCTGGCACGGGGTCGCCCACATGGCGCAGGTGACGGTCTCGGGCACGGGCGGCACCGTCACCGGGACGACACGGCCGCCGACCCCGCGGCAGCCGGGGCCCCACCCGGACACGCCCTGACCCCGACACGCCGTTGACCAGCGGGCTCGGTCGAGTCCGGGGCGTTTCGTCACGGCACGGGAGGACGGACGTCGACCTACGGCAACCTCGGTGCGTCCCCAGGTCATCCGGATGCGACGCATGCGGGCCCATGTTTCTCTGGGACGGGAGCCGCTCCGGTGTTCGCGCGCCGGAACACGCACGTTTGTGGCTCCTGATCGAGTCGCGAGCCCCCTCTCGCGTCGGCGACACGCGGAAGGACCATCGGCTCGATGTTCGGCGGGGCCGCGGCGGTCGATTCCCCATGCCTGCCGATCGAGCGCTGGTCGCGCACCGAAGACCTGTCCGAACCGCCCGAGCAGGTACCCGCTCCCGTCTCCGGGGCGTGTGCCGGGAGCGGAATGGCAATGTGCAATGTGTGAGAACGAGAGGCGGAACAGGCGGCTGATCCCCGTCTCGGGGATTCTGGGCGCCCTGGTCTTTGCGGGATTCGGGGTCGTGATGCCGCCGTGCGTCGCGCAAGCCCAAGTCGGTCCGGACCCGCCGTGTTGCACCCCCAAGCCGCCGACGGTCACCGACCCACCGGGCGGTGCGGCAAGCAAGCCGCCGCCTTCGGCGCCGGGCAAGCCCTCAGTGTCGACCAAGCCGCCGACGTCGACACCTCCCTCGAACGGCAGCCAATCCCCCTCCCGGAGCACAACACCCGCCCCGGATCCTCGATCGCAGCCGGCTCTCGTCCTGGCGCCCGCGACGGGAAGCGCCGACACCACGCTGACGGTCTCCGGCTCGGGCTTCTCGGCCTGCGCTCCCGGATACCGCGTCGACCTCTATTGGGACGGTGCGGGTATCGCCCCCTTCGTGGTGCCGGTTGCCCCGAACGGCGGCTTCAGCGCCCGGCTCGTGGTCCCGAAGGCCGCGTCGGAGGGAAGCCATGAGGTTGCGGCGCGATGTGGCGAAGCCGGTCACGCGTACGCTCCGTTCGAAGTGACGGCGGATGGCCGATCGGCGTCGCAGTCCGGCTCTCCTTCGAAACCGACCACGACCCGCTCTCCGTCGTCGTCGGCCGCGGTGCTCGACTCCGGAACCGGCGCCAGTGCGGCCTCGGGGTGGGTGATCGGGACGCTGGTGGTCGGCGGCTTCCTGGTGGCCGCGCTCGCCGGCTACATGGGCCTCTTCCGGGGGCGGCGGGGACCACGTTGGACCCGCCGACACGTCCGCGCCGTCATGCGCCTCGGCTTCGCGGCGGACGGAGTGCAGGACGTCAGGGACGGGCCCGGACCGAGCCGAACAGTACGACTGGAACCCCGTTCGGACCCCGGTGAACAAACGATCGAGGAGGTGGACCCATGACTGCCGCTGTAGCGCAGCCCACGTCCGTGCGCGAACTGCTGTTCGGCGACGACGGCGAGGCCGCCGCGGAATCACTCGTCGACGCGGCTCGCGAACACGAAGTGGCCGCGATGGTCGAGCGCGGAGCCCACGGCCTGACCGGCACGGCGGGGGAGACCGTCGAGCGTGAGGTCGCCTCGATGGTCAACGGGTTCCTGAGCCTGGATCTCCTGGACCTCGTGGCCGCCGGATGGGCCAAACACGGCGCGATGGTCGAGGCCGCGCGGCGCACCCGTGCCGCTCCGGAGACCGAGGAGGTCGTCGCTCTGGCGACTCACCAGATCACGTCCACCCACCGCCCCTGCGTCGACCTGAAGGTCGACGGTGTCAGGGTCGGCACCCTGAAGGTCTGCCTCACCGTCGACTTCGACATCGAGGGCATGCTCGCGGTCGTCCGCCAAGCCCGTCTGACGTCGTTGCGGTGCGGCACCTGCACAACGACCGGCACCCTGGCGATGCAGCAGGCCGTCGTGGCCAGCCGCCGCTGCGGCCTGGACCTGCCCGGCGCCGTGCGGCTCCGGTCCGGCATCGCTCTCCTCCCGACGCGGGACGCAGCCGCGCCACCGGCCCCGCCACCGGCCCCGCCTTCGGTCCCGCCCACCGACCCGGCATAGCCCGGCCGCGCGCTCCCCGTCGAGCGGGACGCCCGGCGGCCGTCGACACGTCCGCGGTGTGCGGCCGAGGAAACGACCGGCGGGCTCAGGCCGTGTCGAGCAGGGTGGTGATGACGCGGTCGAGGAGATCGAGGTCGGCGGGGTCGAGGTCGCGGAGCGTCTGCGGCGGTTCGTCCAGGATGGCTCGGGCGATTTCGGCGATCCGCAGGCCCTCGGGGGTGATCGTCAGGACCCGCTGTCTGCGGTCGGTGGGATGCACGGTGCGCTCGATCAGGCCGCGGCGGGTCAGGTCGTCGACGACCAGGGTGGTGTACGGCTTGTCGGTGGACAGCCGTGCGGCCAAGTCGCGCATGGACAGCGGACCGGCGGCGATCCGGCGCAGCGCCTTGGCGCGGATGAAGCTCAGGCCGGTCGCCTCGGATACCTCCCGGCGGCGGTCGTGCTGCTCCAGGACCAGGGCGCGCATGCCGCTCCATACCCGGCCGGCGGTATCCGCGGGAGTGTCGCTCGCGGCGGGCCCGGTCATCGCCTCACGTCCGTCGTCTCCAACTCCAAAGGGGGCGTCTGCGGCATCAGTTCCGCGCCCGTGCGCTCGGCCGTGCGCAGGGCCCAGCGGCCGGTGGTGAGCATACCGAGGCAGGCGACCGCCGCGCCGCAGCCCAGTACGATCCACCACCCCGTGTGGGTGGCGGCGGCCAGGCCACCGGCGCTCGGGGCGGCCAGTACCGACGCCATCGTGGTGCCGACGACGGCGACCCCGAACGACTGGCCGACCTGCCGGCTCGTCGACGCGATCGCGGCGGCGACCCCCGCTTGCGCGCGCGGCATCCCGGACACGGCGGTGTTGGTGATCGGCGCGTTCACCAGCCCGAAGCCGATGCCGAAGAGGGTGTACGCGGCCACCATCCGCGCGGTGGAGGTGTGGTCGTCGAGCCCGGTCAGCAGCCCGGCGCTCGCCGCGATCGCGATCCCGGCGACGACCAGCGGCACGCGCGGACCGATCCTGCCCACGAGGCGACCGGAGATCGGCGCGCACACGACGGTCATCAACGCCATCGGCAGAGTGCGCAGGCCGGCCTCGATGGGCGAGAAGTCGCGCGCGTCCTGGAGGTAGAGCGTGTTCAGGAACAGGAATCCGGACATCGCCGCGAACGCGCACACCCCGATCACGGTCGCGCCGGTGAACGGCGCGCTGCGGAAGAAGCGCAGGTCGATCAGCGGTTCGGCGCGGCGGGGTTCGTAGCCCGACAAGCCTGCGAGGCAGCCCGCGGAGAGGGCGAACAGGCCGATGATCAGCGGCGAGGTCCAGCCCGCCTCGGGACCCTCGATGATCGCGTACGTCAGCGACAGCAGGAACGTGAACACGAGCGCCTGGCCGACCGGATCCGCGCGGCGCGCGTGCGCGGCCTTGGACTCCGGCACGAACAGCGCGGTGAGCACGATCGCCGCGATCGCCACCGGCAGGTTGATCCAGAACACCGATCGCCAACCGAGCGAGTCGACCAACGCGCCGCCGACGATCGGGCCGAGCGCCATGCTCACGCCCACCACCGCGCCCCACACGCCGATCGCGCGGGCCCGCTCGCGCGGCTCGGTGAAGGTGTTGGTGATGATCGACATCGCGACCGGGTTGAGCATCGAGCCGCCGATCGCCTGGATCACCCGGAAGGCGATCAGCCAGTCGAGCCCGGGCGCGACCCCGCACAGCAGCGAGCCGAGGGCGAACAGGACCAGGCCGGTCTGGAAGACCCGACGGCGCCCGATCCGGTCGGCCGTCGAACCGGCCAACATCAGGAGGCTCGCCAGGACCAGCGTGTACGCGTCGATCGTCCATTGCAGCTCGGACATCGAGGCGTCCAGGTCACTGCGGATCGAGGGCAGCGCGACGTTCAGGATCGTGTTGTCGAGCCCGACGATGAACAGGCTCATGCAACAGGTCACGAGGATGAGCAGCTTCCTGCGCCGCTCGCGCTCCGGCTCGCGCTTGCGCTCGCGTTCCGGCTCCGGCTCCGGCCCCGGCCCCGGCCCCGGCTCGGCTTTGGGTTCGGTGCGAGACACGACCACCCCAATCGTTACTGCAATACAATCATTATTGTTGTACAACCAAAATGATCGAGGGTCAACCCGAGGACGGTCGAGCGGCGGGGCGAGAGGGGAACCGCCCCACCACGCGGCCGGCTGTGTGTGGTGGGCGGGCGGGCGGGCGGGCGGTCGCCGGCGCCGCGGGCCCGGGCGGCGGCCACCCGAGGCACATGGCACCCGAGGCCCGAACGCGTCACCGCGCCGGCTCGGTCGCGGTCTCCTCGGACCGGGGCTCGATTCGGTAGTCGTACGCGGTGGTGCCCACGTCGACGACCGTGGCTCCGCCGTCCACCGTCAGGGTCGCGCCGTTGTCCCCCGCGGTCGCGGCGCCGATCCCGGTCCCGCCGCCGGTCACGATGGCCACCGGTGTGTCCGTCATGGAACGCCTCCTCGCACGCTCGGATATCGTTTGGGATCGAACAATATCCGAAGGTCGGCCCGGTCGGCCCGGCTCGGGAAGATCGGTCCCCGCCTACCGACCCCCGCCGCCGTGCGTCTCGTCGGGGGCGCCGAAGTCGCTCACGTCCAGTCCCAGCCGATGCCGAGGATGCCCGGGCCGACGTTCTGTTCGGCCAGGTGGACCGCACAGTGCCGGCCGCTGAGGGTCAGGTCGCGCTGGGCGGTGCGCGGCGCGGTCGCCGTACTCTGCGCGAAGCGTCGGCAGTGCACCGGGAGGGCCGCCGGATCGAACCGCACCTGCAGCACGTACTGCCCGCACGGCAGCGTGAAGCCGCGCACGTACTCCCCGCTGGGCCCGCCCGTACCGTCCTCGAAGCCGTATCCGAAGACGTAGGTGTCGCCGGAACGCAGCCGCGCGTCGAAAAGCAGTTCCGCCACCAACACCCCCCGGTCCCGCTGCCAACGCACCCGCCCCACACGACAGTTCTCCGTCGCCCGGACCGTCATTCGCTCCGGTTCGCATCCCGGGTCCCCGTAGTGGATGGCCAGGTAACGGTCCACGCCGTCGCGATGCGCGCGGACGACATGGTGCGATTCGCGCCCCCGGAGTTCGCGCCCCGGCCCGATGCGCACCCGTTCCAGATGGCACACCGTGTGCAGGCCGCCGTCGGCGGGCGCGTCCAGGTCGGTCAGCAGCCGGCGGAGTGCCCCGGATTCCTCGACCACGGCTCGGTAGGACCGGGCGGCGGAGCGCTCCGCTTCCGCCGGTTCCAGCAGTCGGGTCAGCGCGTGCGGCGGCAACTCCAGGACGTCCTCCAGGGCCCGCACCGCGCGCAGCGACTCCGGGCGCTGCGGTTGGCGCGCGCCCTGCTGCCAGTAACTGAGGCTGGTCACCCCGACCTTGACGCCGCGCTGGGCCAGCCGATGCTGGATCCGGTGCAGGGCCAGGCCGCGGGCGGCCAGCGCCGCCCGCAACGCCAGGTGGAAGGGGCCGGCGCTCAGCGCCCGCGCCAACTCCGCCTCGGCCGCGTCGGTTTGCGCGTCGGTCCGCCGCATCGCACGCCTCCCTTGTGAACGTTCACGATGGGCCGGCCCGAACCACCCTGGCGGACCGCCGTGTTCCGGTCGGCCGGTCGCCGTCCGTTCACAGGGCGTTCGCGCCGTTCACATCGTCGCTCCACCCGCATTGAAGCGTCTTGAAATACACCACGACAACACCCGATGCTCCAGGTGCAGCGTCCGGACGCGCGCCACGCCCACCCCGTCACGGAAGGAACGCCATGACTCGAACGTCCCCCCGAGCCGGCCCCGTATCCGTCGGACGCGCCTCCGCCCTGAGCCTTGCCCTGATCGCGCTGCTCGCCACCCTGCTCGCCACACCGTCCGCGGCCGGCGCCGCGTCGGTCGCGCCCCGGACCCCCCTCGCCCGGTCGCAGCCGCAAGCCGGCGCGCCGGGCGCCGGGCAACAGTTCGCGCTCGCCGCCAAGCGGCTGAACATCACCATGCAGGCCCAGCAGAAGACCAATTGGTGTTGGGCCGCCTCCGGCAACACCGTCGCGTCCTGGTACGGCCGGAACTACAGCCAGAACCAGTTCTGCAACGCGGCCTTCAACCGCCCGCAGAACTCGACGTGCCCCAACAACCAGGCCACCCTCGGCAACGTGCAGACCGGGCTGCGCTGGGCCGGGATCAGCCCCGGCTCCTACGTCAACGGTTGGCTGCGCTACGACACCGTACAGACCGAGATCAACGCCGACCGGCCGATCGAGACCCGCATCCAGTGGTCCTCCGGCGGCGGCCACATGCACGTGATCCACGGCTACGACACCAGCCGTGGCTGGGTCTACTGGGGCGACCCCTGGCCGGACAACACCCGCTACAACTGGGCCGCGCACGACTGGTACATCGACAACAACGAGTTCTCGTGGACCCACTCGCTCTACCGGATCGGAGCGTGACGCCATCATGACCGGTAGCGGCATCAAGCGCCTGTTCGCCGTCGGAGCCCTCGCCGCGGCCCTCGTCACCCTCACCCCGCAGGCGGCGCACGCCTCCTCCGTTCCCGTCCCCGCCGCCCCCGACCCGGCGAGCGTGAGCGCCGCGCGCGACGCGGCCACCGCGCCATCCACCCTCGACACCCTGTCCCGGTTCTTCGCCCGCGACGGCGCGCTCGCCGGCACGGCCGCGGCGCCGCGGATCGAGGGAACCATCGTCCCCGTCTACACGCTCGCCCCGGAGTTCGTGGCGGCCGAACCGGGCAAACGGTCCGTACCGATCGCCCGTCAGGAGTTCTTCGCCGGCACGGCGGTCGCGGCCGACGGCCGCAAGGCGTCGGTGTGGACCGCCCACACCGCGCGTGGTTGGCAGGTGGTGAACATCGCCGACGGTGACGACGAGCTCCGCTACGCGGCGGCCGGCGCGAGCCGGATAGCCGGCGGAACCGTCTTCCGCGAGCCGCAGATCAACGCCTGGTACGTCCAGGGCGGCGATCGCGTGCTGCCGCTCAACGTCGACGCCGAGCGCGCGATCGGCGTCGACGGGACCACCGTCGGGGCGTACCGGCAGCGTGTGCACCGGGCCTACGCGGACAAGCTCCCGGGCTCCCGGTACGACGCGAAGGGCCTGGCCGGCGGCTACGAACCCGCCGCCCGCGCGGACGACGGCCCGTTCGCCGCCGGACCCACGGCGGTCGTCGCGGCCGGCGTGCTGGTCACGGTCGGACTGGCGGGCATCACGGTCCGGGTCGGGCGCCGCCGCGCCCGGCCCGACCCGGCCTGACGGTCCGGATGCGAGGGCCTTCCCGGCCCGCGGTGTCGAACTCTCCCGTCGACACCGCCCGGGAAGGCCCTTCCGCGTCGTGAGGCGGGCCGGATCCGCCCCGATCCCCGCGCACTACACGCGGACCCGATGATCCCCACGACCGAGCCGAATCGCCGTATGGTGTGCGGGAAACCGCGGTGCGGATCCCGTACCGGCCCCAGGGCCGGTCACCCGTGCCCGGGACCGATCAGGTCGCCTCCCAGACCCCGGGGCCGCCGCCGACACAGGCAGGGCCCAGCGTCAGGACACGCGATGCTCGTGCATCCGAACCTCACCATCGCCACGTCCCTGACGGGCCGCCACGCGCTGATCGTGCCCGCCGGCGAGATCGACATGGACTCCGTGCCCGATCTCGATCGGATCCTGGACGCCTGTCTCGCGCACCGCCCCGTCGCGATCCACGTGGACATGCACGCCGTCGCCTTCTGCGACTGCCGCGGTCTCAACGCGTTCGTCCGCGCGCACCGGCTCGCTCGGGGGATCGGGGCGACGCTGTGGCTGTACGACACCACGCCGATCGTGACCCGCCTGCTCTTCCTCACCGGCACCGACGTGCTCCTGGCGACGGCCCTCGCCGCGTGACCCGCCGACGCGCGGGACCGACGCACGGGACCGACGCGCGGGTGCGCCCCGCGCCGGCGCGTGCTGCGCGGGCGCGGGGGCGCACCGGTCTACATGCGGTCGGGGGCCTCGATGCCCAAGAGGTCCAGGCCGCGAGCCAGCGTGCGGGCGGTCAGGTCGCACAGGATCAGGCGGGAGCGCAGCGTCTCGCCCGCCGAGCGGAGCACGGGGCAGGCATCGTAGAACTGGGTGAACGCGGTCGCGAGCTCGAACAGGTAGTGCGCGAGCCGGTGGAACTCCAGCGAGTCGGCGACCTCCTCGAACAGGCCCGGGAAGGCCAGGAGTTGCAGTGCCAGCGTCCGCTCGGCGGGCTCGGCGACGACCGGGGCGCCGGTCCCGCGCGGCGCGGCGACGCCGCCCTTGCGGAAGATCGAGCGGATCCGGGCCAGGGCGTACTGGAGGTACGGCGCGGTGTTGCCCCTGAGGGACAACATCCGGTCGTAGTCGAACCGGTAGTCGTTGCGCCGATCGGTCGCCAGGTCCGCGTACTTGACCGCGCCGATGCCGACCGCCCGGGCCACCGCCGCGCGGGTCGCCTCGTCCAGGTCCGGGTCCTTCGCGACGATCACGGCGGCGGCCTTGGCCACGGCCTCGTCGAGCAGGTCCACCAGCTTGAGCGACGCGCCGGCGCGGGTCCGCAGCATCCTGCCGTCCGCGCCCAGGATGGACCCGAAGCCGACGTGCTCCACCCGCGTGGGTTCGGCGAGCCAGGACGCGTCGCGGGCGGTCGTGAAGATCATCTCCAGGTGCCCGCTCTGCGGTGCGCCGACCACGTACAGCATCCGGGTCGCGCCCAGCACCCGGATCCGGTGCCGGATGGTGGCCAGGTCGGTCGCGGCGTAGCCGAAACCGCCGTCGCCCTTGCGGACGATCAGCGGCAACGGATCCCCGTCGCGGTTCGTGAACCCCTCGGGGAAGACGCACTGCGCGCCCGCGCTCTCGCGCAGCAGGCCCAATGCGGCCAACTCGTCCAGCACCGGCTGGAGTTCGTCGTTGTAGAAGCTCTCGGCGAAGAAATCCTCCTCGGTGAGGCGGACATCCAGGCGGGCGTACACGGCCATGAAGTACTTCTTGGACTCCGTGACGAGGATGTGCCACAGCCGCAAGGTGGCCGGATCGCCGGCCTGGAGGGCGACCACCCGTTTGCGCGAGCGGTCCTTGAACGCGTCGTCGGCGTCGAAGGCGCGCCGCGCCGCCTGGTAGAAGCCGTTGAGGTCACCGATCGACAACTCGTGTGCCGCCTCGGTCTCGCCGACGTCGAGGAGGTGCTCGATCAGCATGCCGAACGAAGTGCCCCAGTCGCCGAGATGGTTCTCCCGGACGACGGTGTGCCCCTGCCACTCCAGGACCCGCACGGCGGCGTCGCCGATGATCGTCGACCGCAGGTGGCCGACGTGCATCTCCTTCGCGGTGTTGGGCCCCGAGTAGTCGACGACGATGGTCTCGGGCCGGTCGGCGAGTGGTACGCCCAGACGTTCGTCGTCGGCGATCTCCGCGAGCAGCGCGCCGAGTTGCTCCTTCGCCACGGTGAGGTTGATGAAGCCCGGTCCGGAGATCTGCACCGCCGAGCACAGGTCGTCGAGTCGGACGTGGTCGAGGATCTCGGCCGCGACCTCGCGCGGGGCGCGGCCCAGGCGGCGCGCCAGGGTGAGCGCTCCGTCGCACTGGAAGTCCGCGTGCCGGCCCCGACGGATCGACGGGTCGACGGGCAGCCCCGCGACCTGTTCGAACGCCGAGGCCAGCCGCTCCGTGAGCAGCACCTCGAGATTGACCATGTACGGAAGCTAGCCGAATCGGCGTCGGCGGTCGCGGGAATATCGTCACCGGCCGAGGCCCGCCGAGTCGGAGTGTCGGGCGCCGGTATTCCGCCGGCCTCGCCCCGCGTGTACGAGGGACCTGGTGAACTCGTGTCGGGGGGCGGTGAGGAGTTGCCGGGTCGGGCCCTGTTCGATCAGCAGGCCGGCGTCCACCACCGCGATCCGGTCGGCGATCCGGGCGGCGGCCGACAGGTCGTGGGTGATGAACACAAGGGCCAGGCCGCCGTGTTCGCGGAGGTCGGCGAGCAGGTCGAGGAGATCGTGCCGGGTCGTGGCGTCCAGGCCCGAGGTGACCTCGTCGCACACCAGGACCCTCGGCCGCGCGAGCAGGGCCCGGGCGAGCGCGGCCCGCTGCAACTCGCCGCCCGAGAGCGCGCTCGGGCGCCGGCCCGCCGACGCGGCGCTCAGGCCCAGGCAGGCCAGCGTCCGAACGGCTGTCTCGCGAGCCTCCTTCGGGCCCGCGTCGCGCAGGCGCACGGCGGTTCGGGCGACCTGGTCGAGCACCGGCCGATGCTCGTCGAAGGCCGCTCGGGCGTCCTGGAACACGTACTGTACGGCGGCCAGTTCGTCCCGCCGACGACCGCGCAGGCTGCGCGCGAGGGGTATCCCGTCGAGCAGGACGTGCCCGTCGTAGGCGCTGTGCAGCCCGGCCACGCAGCGGCCCAGCGTGGTCTTTCCGCCACCGGAGCGACCGACCAGCGCGAGGCACTCGCCGCCCGCCACGGAGACGTTCGCGCCCCGTACGACCGTGACCGGGCCGCCGCCGGTACGGTGCCGGGCGACCAGGTCCCGTACCTCCAGGCGCGCGACCGAGGTCTCGGGCACCCGGCGCGGCGCGGGCGGGACCGGCCGATGCGTCGGCGCCGGCCGCGCGCTGTACTCGGGCCCGGTCAACACCCGCTCGGCGGGCCCGGATTCGGCCACTCGGCCGTGCCGCAGCACCACGACCTCGTCGGCCAGTCGCCGCACCACGTCCAGGTCGTGGCTGAGCAGGACCACGGCGATGCCCTCCCGTGCGGCGGCCGACAATTGGGCCACGATGCCCTCCTTGGTCAGCGCGTCCTGGCCGGTGGTCGGCTCGTCGGCGACGAGCACACGGGCGCCCAGCAGGAGGGCCTGGGCCAGCACCACGCGCTGCTGCTGTCCGCCGGAGAGCTGGTGCGGAAAGCGCCGCAGCAGGTGCTCCGGGTCGGGGATCCGGGCGAGCCGCAGGGCCTCGTGCACGCGGCGGCGGATCGCGACCCGATCGCCGCCGGCACCGCGCCGGGCGATGTCGCGCAGCAGGGCCTCGACGGGGCGGGCCGGGTTGAGCACGGCGGCGGGGTGCTGGGGCACATAGCCCACCGCCCCCACGCGCGGCGGCCCGTCGCCGATCCGCACGTCGCCGCCCACGCGTGCGCCGTGGGGATACTCGCCGAGGAGGGCGAGCCCGATGGTGGTCTTGCCGCTGCCCGAGGCGCCGACGATCGCGGTCACCTTTCCCGCGTACGCGTTCAGGCTCACCCCGGCCACGATCGCCCGCCCGCCGATCTCCACCCGCAGCGCCTGTACCTCCACGATGGGTCTCATCGGATTCCCTCCTTCACTTCCCGGGTTTCCTCCCGGGTTTCCTCCTGGGTGTCCTCCCGGCACAAGTTCCGGCACTCGTCCGGCGCCTCGCCCCGGCTCTCGCCCCGGCTCTCGCCCGGGCTCCCGTCCCTGGTCTCCTCGGCGTGGCCGGACCGTTGCAGGGCCGCGTCGAACAGCAGGTTGGTCCCCATCGACAGCGCGACGATCAGCGCGGCCGGCACCACGACGGCCCAGGGCTGTAGAAACAGGCCGGGGCGGTTGCGGTCGACCATCACCGCCCAGTCGGACACGTCCGGCTGCACGCCCACGCCGAGGAACGCGGCCGTGGCGACCAGGTACAGCGCACCGGTCAGTCGGATGCCGGCGTCGGCCGCGAGCACGCGGCGCATCGACCGGGCCACGTAGCCGACGGCCGTCCGCCACCACGACTCGCCCTGCATCCGCAGCGCCTCGACGGCCGGTCGGGCGGCGATCTCGACGGCCGTCGCGTGCACGACGCGGGTCGCGTCCGGGACGGCCGCCACGGCGACCACCACGGTGAGCCCGCCCGGTCCCGGGGCGAGCAGGGCGGCGACGAGCAGCACGAGCAGCAGTGAGGGCACCGCGAGCAGCACGTCGAGCGGTCGCATCAGGGCCTCCTCGACCCAGGCCCGGCGGGTGAGCGCGGCGCCGAGACCGAGCGGGAGCGCGACCGCGTAGGTCAGGACGGTCGCGGCGAGCGCCACCAGAACCACCGAACGGCCGCCGAACAGGACCTCACGCCACACGTCGCGCCCGGCGAAGTCGGTGCCCAGTGGGTGTCCGTCGCCGGCGGTGAAGGAGACCGCGCGCGGTTCGGCGGGGCCCGCGACGAACGGTCCCAGCAGCGCGAGCAGCAGCGGCACGGCGATCAGCAACACGGCGAGCGCGTACCGACCGACCAGGCCGCGCCGGGTGTTCGCCCGACCGAGCGGGCGCGCGCTGCCCGTCACGCCGCGACCGCCGAGCGCGGCGCGAGCCGGCGAGTCAGCACGTCGGCCGCGAGGTTGACCGCGACCGTGACGACACCGAACACGACCGCCATGCCCTGGATCACGGGCACGTCCCGCGCGGCGACCGCGTCGATCAGCACCGTGCCCAGCCCCGGGATCACGAACAGCGCCTCCACCACGATCACCCCGCTCAGCAACCAGTCGCAGGTGCGCGCGAGTTGCTGACCCGCGGCCGCGACCGCGTTGGGGAGGGCGTGCGTCCAACGGACCCGGGCACCGGGGATCCCGCAGCGGCGGGCGTGCGCGACGTACGGCGACGCCATGGCCTCGATCATGCCCGCGCGCACCAGCCGGCTGATCGTGCACACCGGCCGGGCCGGCAGCACCACGACCGGCAGCACCAGCGTGGCGGGATGCGCCGTCAGGTCGCCGTCGGTACCGACCGCGGTCGGCGGCAACCAGCCGAGCCGCAGCGCGAACACAGTCGTCAGCAGCACGCCCAGGGCGAACTCCGGGAGCGCGTGCACGGCCAGGGTCGCGGCGCTGAGGGTCCGGTCCAGCGGGCCGCCCTCGCGGCGCGCGGCCAACACGCCCAGGCCGACGGACAGCGGCACCAGGAGCGCCACGGTGACGCCGGTGAGCAGCAGGGTGGGGCCCAACCCGTCGAAGAGGTACGCGGTGACGGGCCGTCCGGTGACCAGGGACGCGCCCAGGTCGCCGCGCGTCATCCCGGCGGTCCAGGCCAGGAAGCGTTCGACGGCGGGCCGGTCCAGGTCCATGGCCTCGCGGATCCGGGCGATCCGTTCCGGATCGGGTTGCTCGCCGGCCAGGGCCACCGCCGCGTCGCCGGGCAGCGCCTCGGTGAGCGCGAAGATCAGCACGACCAGGGCCGCGGTCTGGCCCAGGCCCAGGACGAGGCGGCGGCCCACCCACGCGCGGTCGGGGCTCACGCGAGCCAGACCTTGTCGAAGCGGGCCCAGTCGGGGGTGTCGCTCATGGGCCGGTGTCTCCGTTGCGATGCTGGTGGTGGCGGGTGTCGGTGGGGCGCGGATCCGTGGGGCGTGGGTCGGTGGGTCGTGCGTCGGTGTGGTGCGGACCGCCGGGGCCTGGCTCGGCGGGCGGCAGCCGGTGGGCGGCGGGCGATCACGTGCGGGCGGTCCACGCGTGCGCCGCGCGCTCATCGCGAGTTGGCCCCGGTGGGGGAGTCGACCTTCGTGGTCGAGGGATCGGGCAGGGCACGCGCGCGTTGCAGTCGGCCGACGGCGGCGGCCGAGATCAGGCCCAGGGCCAGGCAGCCGGCCCAGGGCAGCCAGGCGAGGCCGGTGCGTTCGGCGGTGTCCATCGCCCACCCGATCCCGGCGTTGCCGGCGGCGGCGGCGACTCCGGAGACCAGGTAGAAGAGTCCGAAGTGGGTGCCGGTCAGGTCCGCGCGGCCGAAGGCGGGGATCAGTTCCAACACGAACGGCTGGGCGATCATCACCCCAAGGTTCAGCAGCAAGGCCCCGACGAGTACCGGCAGCAGCCGCAGCGCGGCGTCCGCCGTCCCGTGCGGTGCGCCGCCGCCGGCCACGAGCATCGGCGGGACGAAGGCGAGGCCCATGACCGCGGTCCCGCCGGCGATCCAACGGCCGCGGCTGCCGCGGTCCTTGAGCAGCCGGGTGATGCGCAGTTGCAGGAGCACGTTGGCGGCGGTGCCCACCAGGAAGAGCAGACCGACGGTGGCCCGCGAGCCGGTGGCGTGTCGCGCGCCGTCCGGCAGCAGGAGGTACAGCTGGGTCTCCAGCCCGTAGAGGCCGGCGAGTGCGATCGAGAAGGCGACGAAGGCGCGGTTGGCCAGGACCTCGCGCCAGTCGCCGAGTACGGTGGTGGTGCGGGCGGGGACCGCCCGGGCGGGCAGGACCAGTGCCTGGGCGACGGTGAGCAGTGCGAAGATCGCCGCCGCGGTCAGCGCCGCGGCCCTGAAGTCGACGAGCAGCAGCACGCTCCCGAGCAGCGGGCCCAGCAGGGCGCCGGTGGTGGCGAAGACGTTGAACAGGGCGAAAGCCTCGGCCTTGCGCTCGCCCGACTCCCGGGCGATGTACGTGCGCACGGCGGGGTTGAACAGGGCCCCGGCCAGCCCGCTGAGCACGGAGGCCGCGATCAGCAGGGCGAGTCCGTCGCCGAGCGCGAACAGGCCGAATCCCACGGTGCGCAGCGCGCAGCCGGCGATGATCACGCCGCGCGCGCCGAGCCGGTCGGCGGCCGAGCCGCCGAGCACGAACAGCCCCTGTTGGCTGAGGTTGCGGACGCCCAGGACCACGCCGACCAGGGCGGCTGACATGCCGAGGTCGTCCGCGAGGTGCGTGGCGAGGTGGGGGATGAGCAGATAGAAGCCGGTGTTGACGCCGAGTTGGTTGATCAGGAGCAGGCGCACCGCGAACGGGAAGCCGGCCGCGGTGCGCAGGGTCCTCACTGCGCGGCCCCGGTGTTCGTGGGCCGAACTCCCAGGCCGGAGTGGGCGGAGGCGCGGACGACGCCGTCCGTGCCGCCGATCCCGGTCCACGGGTCGTGGGCCAGGAGCAGGTGGCCGTCGAGGTCGACCCAGCGGGCCCGGTCCACCAGGTGCACCGCCGGCGCGATGCCCAGCGAGTCGGCGGTCAGGCAGCCGAGCATGATGTCGGTGCCGCTGCCGCGCAGGGCCTCGACGATGCGCAGCGCGGCGCGAACCCCGCCGCATTTGGCGAGCTTGATGTTGACGCCGTGCACGTGCCCGGCCAGGCGGAGCGCGTCGTGGTACGACACCGCGTCCTCGTCGGCGATCACCGGGATCGGCGAGCGTTCGGCGATCCGGGCGAGCACGTTCGGTCGGCCCGGGGCGACGGGCTGCTCCACGGCCTCGACGCCGAGCGCGGCGAAGCTCGGGAGCAGGTCGAGCGCCTGCCGCTCGGTCCAGGCGCCGTTGGGGTCCAGGAGCAGCGTGGCGTGCGGGGCGGCTGCGTGTACGGCCGCGACCCGGGCCAGGTCCAGGTCCAGGGCCGGGTCGGGCGAGCCGGCCTTGATCTTGACGACGGTGAATCCGCTCGCACAGAGGTGGGCCGCCGAGGTCGCGGCGTGTGCGGCGTCGACGATTCCGATCGTGCGGGCGGTGGCGGCGGCCGGTGTGTGCGCGGTGCCGAGCAGGCGGTGTACGGGCTCGCCGGCGCGCTTGCCGACCAGGTCCAGGAGGGCGGCCTCGATCGCGGCGAACACCCCGGGTGGGAGGTGCGCCGGTGCGGTCGAGTCCTCGGCGGTGGCGGTCGACGCGGTTTCGGGGTCGGGGTGGCGCTCGATCCAGGGCCGGGCGGCGGCCGGCGCCCGGATGATGCGCGGGGTCGGCAGGTCGAGGTAGGTGCGTGCGACGGCCTCGCCGTACCCGCGGATCCCGGCGTGCTCGACGGTGACCCGTACCGCGTCGCGGGTGGTGGTGACCGAGCGGGATATTCGCAGTGGCTCGGCGAGTTCGAGCGTCGTGGTGTGCCAGGTGAGTCTCATGCCGAGTCCCCGGAGTGCGGGGCCGGCACGCGGGCTCGGCGCGGTGTGAGCGGTCCGCCGACGGCGCGGCAGCGTGCCCATCCGGTGACTTCGACCGCGCGCGGATGCGGGATCTCCATCGGGCGGGCAGGCAGGTCGCAAGTGTCCAGACCGTGGAGCCGGCAGAAGTCGTCGTCGTAGACGGTGCCGAGGTAGCGATGCGGCCCGTCCGGGAAGACGGTCGCCACGATCGCGCCCGGCTCCACCCGGGCCGCCCACGCCGAGACCAGGGCGACCGCCCCGGTGCTCCAGCCGCCGCTGACGAAGCTGCCGCGGGCCAGTCGGCGGCAGGCGTCCACGGCGGCGGCCGGGCCGACCCAGTGCACCTCGTCGAACTCGCCGTGGGCGACGTTGCGCGGGTGGATGCTGCTGCCCAGGCCGCGCATGAGCCGGGTGCGGGCCGGCTGGCCGAAGATCGTCGAGCCGACGGAGTCGACCCCGATCACCCGCAGGGCCGGCCACCGCCGGCGCAGCGGCCCGATCAGCCCGGCGCTGTGCCCGCCGGTGCCGACGCTGCACACCAGGACGTCCAAGTGGTCGAGCTGGCCGGTGAGTTCGGTGGCCGTCGACGCGTAGCCGGCGGCGTTGTCGGGGTTGTTGTACTGGTCGGGCCAATAGGCGTCCGGGGTCCGCGCCAACACCTCGCGCAGCCGGGCGAGCCGCGCGGCCTGCCAGCCGCCCTCGACGGCGGGGCGCTCCACCAGGTACAGGTCCGCGCCGTGGGCGCGGAGCAACTGCCGCATGGCCGGCTCCAGTTCGCGGTCGCCGATCAGCAGTACGGGGTGGCCGAGCGCCTGGCCGGCGAAGGCCAGGCCGATCCCCAGGGTGCCCGAGGTCGACTCGATCACCGGTGCGCCCGGGCGGAGTTCGCCGCGCAGGCGGGCGCCGCGCAGCATCGACACGGCCGCGCGGGCCTTCATTCCGCCCGCGCCGAGGCATTCGAGCTTGGCCCAGAAGCCGGGGTGCGGGTGCGGCAGGGCGGTGCGGATCCGGGCGAGGGGGGTGCCGCCGAGCAGCGGCAGCAGGTCGGCGTTGGCGGTTCCGGACGCGGTGGGGTCCAGGGTGGACGTCGTGGTCATCGGATGCTCCCGTAGCGGTGGACGATCCCGGGGCCGCCGTCGAGCCAGAAGAACGGGTAGGGCTCCGCGCACACGGCGGTGACTCCGGACCCGATGAAGCGCGGCAGGACGGCGCTTCCGGTCTGGGCGAACAGCACCAGCGGCTTGCCGGTCGCGGCGGCGTGCGCGCGCAGCGGCTCGAAGGTCGCGTTTCCCAGCGTCATCCCCGAGGCCAGGATCGCGTCGCAACTCGCCAGGGCGGCCTGGGCATCGGTGTGCACGGGTTCGCCCCATTCGGTACGGCCGCCCTTGAGGTCGCAGGGCACGTAGCCGACGCCGTGTTCGCGCAGCCGCTCCAGGAGGGAGTTGACGACGCCCACGACCAGGACCGTGCGCAGCCGGTCCACCGGCAGCAGGTCCACCACCGCGCGGGCCCGGGCCCGGGACTTGTGCAGCGAGCTGCCCGCGGGCAGTGGGTAGGGTCGGGCGCCGTTGGCCGGGGTGTGTGGTCGGTGCCGCATGAGGTAGGCGTCCAGCGCGGCCAGGCGCACGGCGGGCACGGGGTGGTCCAGGAGTTCGGCGATCGTGGCGCCGACGCAGTCGTCGATCGCGGCAGCGGGTAGGGTGCCGGGTTCGACGGCGCAGGAGCCGACCGCCTCGGCCAGGCGCAGGCTGAGCACCTCGTTGCGGTATCCGCCGGCGCGGCGTGCGTGGTGGACGGCCTGGACGGTGCGAAATGCCGTGGGCACGCGTTCGCGCGCGGGGTCGGTTCCGTAGGCGCCGGCTCGGACCCGGGCGAGCAGTTCGTCGAGTGATCCGACGCCGGCGGTGGGGGTGTCGCAGGGGTGGGCGTTCGCGGGGTGGGCGTCGGCGGGGCGGGCGGGGCTCACGCGGTTGCCGCCGTCGGCAGGTCGTAGCGCGGACGCAGGCGGGACAGCAGGCGTTCGGCGTGGGCACGGGCGCCCGTGCCCTCGGC
Source organism: Embleya sp. NBC_00896 (assembly GCF_045207785.1). Lineage (NCBI taxonomy): Bacteria > Bacillati > Actinomycetota > Actinomycetes > Kitasatosporales > Streptomycetaceae > Embleya > Embleya sp. NBC_00896. Next base: position 911,703 of record NZ_CP108777.1, on the reverse strand, counting down.
GTCGATGGTCATGACGTGGCCGAGGTATGCGTTGTTGCTGGTGGCGCCAGGTGCAGGTCCCGGGTGAGGAACGTGAACTCGTGGCCTCCCTCGCCGATGGCACGCGGCAGCAGCGCGCTCATCGATCCGACCCAACTCTCGACAACCAACAGGTGGCCCACCGGATTTCCCCCTCGAAACGCGATCACGGGTTTCGGGCACGCGACGCCGCGAGCATTCGCTCGTGGCGGGTGCGTCGACTCGCAGGACGTTATCGATAATGGAAGTCGTTTTCAATACGTGACGTTCGGAGTCGAAGTCGGGCTCGGGCTCGGGCCCGAAGTCGGGCTCAGGTTCGGGTTCGGACTCGCACTCGGAGTCGGGCTCGGTTCGGGCGCGACGGGCGAACGGGAAGTTGGCCGAGATTGACACCAGTTGATCGAGATCTGCATACTGCGTCCGTATTCGATGGACAGCACAGAGTGACCATCGGTGTTCCGTCCGCCTCGGGGGCACGGCCCCACGCCTGTTCTCCGGAGAGCTCGTGCACTACGGCAACGCCCTGCGGGCGGAGATCTCCCGCCCGCACACCACGCCGCTCGTCGGCATCTACGACATGTACTCCGCGTCGATCGCGGCCCGCCACTTCGACGGCTTCTTCGTGTCCGGGTTCGGCTTCGCCGCGTCGCACTACGGGTTGCCCGACATCGGCTTCATCGCCTGGCCGGACATGGTCGCCTTCGCCGAGCGCCTGCGGCTCGCCTTCCCGCGCCACCACCTGCTGGTGGACATCGACGACGGCTACGGCGACCCGGAGGTCGCCTGCCACGTGGTGCAGCGCCTGGAACGGGCCGGGGCGTCCGGGGTGATCCTGGAGGACCAGTTGCGCCCGCGCCGCTGCGGGCACGCCGACGGCAAGCGGGTGCTGCCGCTGGAGGAATACCTGGCCAAGCTGAACCTGGTCCTGGACAGCCGCGCCGACCTGGTCGTGGTCGCCCGTACGGACGCCACCGAGCCGGACGACATCCTGCGCCGCGCACGGGCGCTCGCCAAGACCGACGCGGACGTCGTCCTGGTGGACGGTGTGCGCAGCGTCGAGTGGATCCGCCGGATCCGGGACGCGGTCGGCGACAAGCCGCTGCTGTTCAACCAGATCGCGGGCGGCAAGTCACCGAGCCTGGCGCTGACCGACCTGGCGCGCCTCGGCGTCGACGTCGCGATCTACAGCACCCCGTGCCTTTTCGCCGCGCACGCCGCCATCGACACGGCGCTCACCGAACTCCTGCGGGCGGACGGCCGCTTGCCCCGGACCGACGCGGCGGACGCGATCGGCGTCCGGGAGGCCACCGAGTTGCTGGAGCGGAACATCAGCCGCCACCACGAGGTGGCCGGCCGGGCCCGGTGAACCGGTCCGGCCGACCGCCGACCGCTACTGCGCGAGTTGCCGCTCCGGGACGCGGGCGTGTGCGGTGTCCTCGGTGTGCCCGACGCGCCAGTAGCCCATGAACGCGATGGAGCGGCGGTCCATGCCGCGCTCGTGGACGAGGTGGCGTCGCAGCGCGCGGACGCGGCCGGCCTCGCCGGCGATCCAGGCGTAGCCCCGGTCGGCCGGCAGATCTGTGCCCTGCACGGCCGAGAGCAGTCGGCACTTGGTGTGCCCGTCGTCGTCCGGGTACAGCCACCGGACGCGCACGCCGGGCGGCGTGACCAGGTCCTGCCGGTCGGCCGCCGTGGTCACCTCCACGAAAACGTCCCCACGCGCGTCCGCCGGCAGCGACTCGACGATGGAGCCGATCGCCGGCAGCGCCGCCTGGTCGCCGACCAGCAGGAGGTGCCTGCCGGAGGGTGGCTCGAAGCTGTAACCACCGTTGCGCTCGGCGGTCGGCCCGAGCAGATCGATCGGATCGCCGACGCGGGCCGAACGAGCCCACCGCGAGGCAGGTCCGCCGGGGGAGTGCAGGGCGAAGTCGATGTCGATCTCCACCGGTTCCGACCGGTGGGCGCGCACTGTGAACGTGCGCTGGTGGGGCCGGTCGGCCTCCGGGATCCGCTCCCACGCCTCGCGCCAGGTCTGGCCCTCCAGGGCGAGCCGCGGCGCCGGCCGACCCTCGCGCGGAACGAAGAGCTTGACCCGCTGATCGGGTGCCCCGGCGACGAAGTTCGCCAGGTCGGGGCCGGTCAGCGTGATCCGGGTGGCGTTGCGGGTGATCGGTGCGTTGCGCACCACGGTCAGGTGGAAGGGCCGGTAGACCTGCGCACGGCGTTCACGTTCGGTGGAGATTGGAACTCGCCCTCTCGGACACGATCGGACACGAGACGATGTCAAGGTTAGGCTACCCTAACCGAATACTTCCAAAGGTCTCACCGATGGTGTGGCGTGTCACTGAACGACCCTGGCCGGCAAGGATTTGGCTGCCAGGTATGCCTACCCTAAGTTGTTCCGCGTCCGGGATGTCGTGTCCGAGAGGGACCGATCACGCATGCGGCTGTATCTGCTCGCGCTCAACCCCACCGACTCGGTGACCGAGGGATTCCTGCCGGCCGCCCTGGACCTGGGGATGGACGTCACGCTGCTCGCCGACGCCGCCCACGAGCAGGCACACCGAAAGGTGTGCGCCGCGTTTCCGGCCGTCGAGGTCCTGGCCTGCGACGTCCGCGACTTCCGCGAGGTCGTCGGCCGGATCTCCGGCCACCACCCACCGGCCGCCGTGTTCACCAACAGCGACCACCTCCAGGTCCAAGCGGCCCTGGCGGCAGCGTACTTCGACCTGCCCGGCAAGGACTGGAAGGCCGCGACGCGCGCGAAGAACAAGGCGCAGATGCGGCACCACCTCGCCGCCGCCGGCGCGGACACCGTGTGGTCGGTCGAACTGGCCCCCGGTCGCCCGGCCTCGGACCTGCTCGCCCTCGAACCGCCCTATCCGTGCGTGGTCAAGCCGCGCGAAGGGGTCGCCGGCGAAGACGTCGTACTGGTCGCCCACGACGCGGAACTGCTCGTGCGCTGCGCCGAGATACAGGCCCGACGGCCCGCGGCCGCGCTGCTGGTCGAGGAGTTCCTATCCGGCGAGCTGTACACCCTGGAGACTCTCGGCGACAGCCGCGGCATCCGGGTCCTGGGCGGCTTCCACACCCACCTGTCCCCACCGCCGCACTTCGTCGAGACCCGGCTCGACCTGGTCCCCGACCCGCCGCGCGCGATCACCGACCGCGTGCTCGTCCAACTCGACACGCTCGGCGTCGGAATGGGCGCCTGCCACACGGAGTTCGTCGTCCAGGCCGGTCGGCCCCGGATCATCGAGGTCAACTACCGTGCGGTCGGCGACCAATGCGACCTGCTGCTCGCCGACGTCCTCGACATCCCGCTCTTCGCGCTCATACTGCGCACCCATCTGGGCGAGCGACTCCCCGCCGACCTGGGTGCCCGCACCGACCGGCACGCCCGCGTCGACTACCCCTGCGCCGACCGCGCGGGCACCCTCACCGACGCCCCCGGCGACACGGACTCGGCCCCCGACGGCGATGTCCGGCTCACCTACCGCCCGTTGCGCGCGAAGGGCGAACGGCACGAGCACCACCACTCCAACCGCGACTACCTCGGTGTCCTGCGCACCACGGGCACCGATCGGCGCGCGGTGGACCGCGCGGCCGAGGACTTCCTGGCCACCCGGCGCTGGAGCATCACGCCGTGAGGGACCGCGCCGACGCCGACGCGTCCATATCCCCGACGGCATCCGGCGCGGCGTCCCCCGCGGCGCCCGGCGCGGTCGACGAACTCCTGTCGCGGGTCCTGGACACCGTGTTGCGCGAGGACATCCTCGGCCTGCGCTCCACGGCGACACCCGTATGCCGGCCCGACGGAACATGGCTGCGACTGACGGTTGTCGACGGCACGGCGTGGCTGCTCCCGGTCCGGACCGACGGGTTCCAGTGCGAGTACGCCGCCCGGCTGCCACTGCTCGAAGCCGAGACCGGCGGCGCGCGACTGACCGATACCGACACCGTGCTCGCGGCGCTCCGGGACCTGGCCGACCCCCGGGACCGGCCCGGCTTCGACGACTTCGCCGCGGAGTGCCGACAGGCGCGGGTGGCCGGCCGACTGTACGAGACGGTGGGGCCGGCCGTCCGGGCCCGGCTCGCGGACCGCCACGGCCCGGACCCGAGCACGTGGACCGGCCTGGGCGCCGGCCCCGCCCTGGACACCCTCGCCGCGTACGTCGACCACCCGATCTACCCGACCGCACGCGCCCGGCCCGGCCTCGACGAGCGGGCGCTGCGCCGACACGCGCCCGAACTCCACCCCGTCTTCCGACTGCGCTGGGTGCTGCCGGCCAAGGACACGCTCACCGTCGCGGGGGCGCTGCCCGAGTGGTGGCCCACCCCCGCCGAGCTCGGGCTGCCGCGACTGAACACGAGTCACCTCGCCCTGCCCGTACACCCGTTGGCGATCGGGCGGCTGCCGGACGGCGTGATCCATACCGATCGGCCGTACCTGGACGTGGCCCCGACGCTGTCGATGCGCACCGTCGCCTCGACCGCGGACCCCACCGTGCACCTCAAACTCCCGCTCCCCACCGCCACCCTCGGGCTGCGCAACCGCCGCACCATCAAGCCCGGCACCCTCGTCGACGGCGCGGCCGGCGAACGGCTCCTGGCGGCCGTACTGAAGCGGGAACCGCGCTTTGCGGGCCGCGTACTGCTCGCCGACGAACAGACCTACCTGCACGCGGGCCACGAGCTGCTCGCGGTGCTGGTGCGCCGCTACCCGCCCGACATGGACGACGCGCTCGTGCTGCCGCTCGCCGCCCTGCTCGCCCGCGGACCGGACGGCACCCTCGTCCTGGACCGGGTGGCGGACCGCTTCCACGGCGGCGACCGGTTCGCGCTGCTCGACGCGTACCTCACGCTGCTGCTCGACTGGCAGACGACCCTGTTCCGGTACGGGATCGCGCTCGAATCGCACCAGCAGAACCTCTCCCTGATCCTGGCCGAGGGCCGCCCGCCGCGGTTGTTGTTTAAGGACAACGACGGGCCGCGCGTCAACACCGCCCGATGCCCGCTCCCGCACGACGGGTTCGACGACCCGCGCACCTTCACCACGCACGACGGGCCGCTCGCCGACCTGTTCGTCACGATCACCGTGCACCTGTGCGCGGGCGCCCTCGCGTTCGCGCTGGCCCCGCCCGAGCGCGACCGTCTGCTCCGCCTGATCCACGACCGCGTGGCCACGCTCGCGGACCCGGACCTGCGCCGCCGGGTCCTGGACGCGGAGCGCCTGCCGGTCAAGGCGATGGTCACCGCCGGCACGCTGTTCACCAAACAGCGCTCGGGCGCGGTGGACATCAACAAGCACTACACGACCGGGCCCAACTACCTGCGCCGCGCGGCCGCCGCGCCTCGGTGACCGCCGCGCCCCACTCGTTTCCCCGCTCGTGCTCCGCTCGTTCGCCCACTCGTCCCCCGCCGCCCGTTCTCCGTACACTCCTCCGCCCGTTCCTCCGCTAGTTCCCCCGCTCGTTCCTCCGTCCGCACCGCACCGCACCTCGCGTCGCCCTCGAACCGCTGGAGTCGCCCATGCCGTCGGCCCAACCCCGGACCACCACCGCGTCCCCCGGCCCGGCGCCCCCGGCGCCCCCGGCGCTTCCCTCCGCCGACGACGCCGTCGCGCACACCCTGCTCAACTGCCTCCAGCGGGAGGTCTCCGGGCCGGAACGCGGCACCCTGGTCGAACCCGACGGCGGCGGACACCTGCGGCTGCGCCTGGCCCGTTCCGGAACGGACTTACGGGTGCGGATCCGGCGCACGTCGCTGCTGGGTGACCACCGCTTCATCGGTCCGGTCGCCGAACGGAGCGGGAGCGGCTGGCGCGACCTGACCTGGCGGGATCTGGGCCTGCGCGTGCACGACGAACTGGGCCTGCGCAGCGGCGTCCACAACGACGAGTTCCTCGATCAACTCGCCTCCAGCCACGACGGCGTCGCCGCCGGGCTGGATCGACACGCCCCCGCGCCGGCATCGCGCTACCTCGAATCGGAACAGGCGCTGGTGTTCGGGCACCGCTTCCATCCCACCCCCAAGGCCCGGAGCGCCGACCGCGCGACGTGGGCCGCCTACGCGCCCGAGGCCCGCGCCACCTTCCGGCTGCGCCACCTCGCGGTCCGGAGCGAACTGATCGCCCAGGAACGCCTCTCGCCGGACGCCACCGCCGTGCTCGACCGGCTCCGCCCGGTCCCGGCCGGCTACACGCTGCTGCCCGCCCACCCGTGGCAATACGAACTCCTCGCCGGCCACCCGGCCCTGCGGGCCGCGCTCGCGCGCGGCGACGTGCTCGACCTCGGCGAGGGCGGCGCGCGCTTCACCCCCACCGCGTCGGTGCGCACGCTGTCCGGCGAAGGGGTGTTCCTCAAGTTCAGCCTGAACGTGCGGATCACCAACTGCGTGCGCAAGAACGCCGCGTACGAGCTGTCCGGGGCGGTCGCGCTCACCGGCGCGCTGGCGCCGATCCTGGCCCGGCTGGGCCGCCGCTTCCCCGGCCACGCGGTGCTGGGCGAGCCCGCGTACCGCAGTCTGTCCCCGGCCCTGGCGCCCGAACTGCTCGAAGGGTTCGGCGTGATCGTCAGGGACGGCCTCGACGCGCACCTGCGCGCGGGCGCCACCCCGCTGCTCGCCGCCGCGGTGGCCGACGAGTACCCCACCGGCTCCGCGCACATCTCCCGGCTGCTCGACGGCGGCGGGCCGCGCGAGGCGCTGCGCTGGTGGGAGTGCTACCTGCGCCTGCTCGTGCCGCCCGTACTCGCCGCCTTCCTCGAACACGGAGTCGTGTTGGAACCGCACCTACAGAACGTCCTCGTCGCGGTGGACCGCGCCGGGCGTCCCACCCAGGTCCTGTTGCGCGACATGGAGGGCAGCAAACTGCTCCCCGAGCAGCATGCCGCCACCCTCGCCGCCCTCCCGCCGTCGGTCGCCGAACCGATGACGTACAGCGCGCGGCGCGGCTGGGACCGGGTGACCTACTGCCTTGTGGTCAACAACATCGCGGAGGTCCTGGCCGCGCTCACCGACCTGCACCCGCATCTGGAGGCCCGGTTGTGGGCCCGGGTGCGGGCGGTCATCGAGCACTGCTCGCACGAGCACGGCCATCCGCCGCGCCTGCGCGCGCTCCTCGCGGGGGCGCCGCTGCCGGCCAAGGCGAACCTGCTCGCGCGCTGGGACCGCCGTGCCGACCGGGAGGCCGAGTACATCCGGATCCCCTCGCCGCTGGGCCGATCGGTCCTGGACGAGGCCATTCGCACACCCCTGCGGAGCGCGCCGTGATCACACCGTCGGTACGGGCCCGGGTCGAGCGCCTCGACGCCGGTGAACTGCCCGCGTACATCCACGACCTGGCCGGTCTGCGCGCGCACGTGGCGGGGGTTCGGGCCGCGCTGCCGGAGCGGGTCGAGCTGTACTACGCGGCCAAGGCCAACCCGGCGCCCGAGATCCTGGCCGCGCTCGCCGGCGGCGTCGACGGCTGCGAGGTGTCCTCCGGCGGCGAACTCGCCCACGTCCGCGCGCACCTGCCCGACACCCCCCTCGCGTTCGGCGGCCCCGGCAAGACCGCGGCCGAACTGGTCACCGCCCTGGACCTGGGCGTCGAGCGCTTCCACGTGGAGAGCGGGCACGAACTGCGCCTGCTGGCCGCGCTCGCGGCACGCCACGCGCCCGACCGCGACGTCGACGTGCTGCTGCGGGTCAACCTGCCGCTGGGCCCGGAGGTGCTGCGCGGGGCGGCGCTGGCGATGGGCGGCGACCCGTCGCCGTTCGGCCTGGACCCGGACGGGGTCGAGGCGTGCCTGGGCCTGTTCCGCGGCCCGGACGCGGGCCGGTTGCGCCTGCGCGGCATCCACGCGCACCTGGCCAGCGGCCTGGACGCGGACACGCAGGTCGACGTCGCCGGCCGCGTCGTCGCGTGGTCGCTGGCGCTCGCGGATCGCCACGGGGTGGAGCTGCACGAGGTCAACGTGGGCGGCGGCATGGCGGTCGACTACGCGAACCCGGCCGACCGCTTCGACTGGCGGCGCCTCGGCGCGGGCCTGGACCGGATCCTGGCCGGCCGGCCGCGACTGACCCTGCGGGTCGAACCGGGCCGGGCGCTGACGGCGTACTGCGGCTGGTACGCGACGGAGGTCCTCGACGTGAAGCACAGCCACGGCGAGGCGTTCGCGATCCTGCGCGGCGGCACGCACCACCTGCGCACGCCGGCGGCCAAGGGCCACGACCAGCCGTTCACCGTCGTCGCCGGCACGAACCCGTGGCCCCACCCGTGGCCCCGTCCGGCGGTACACGACACGCACGTCACCTTGGCCGGCCAACTGTGCACCCCCAAGGACGTACTCGCCCGCCACAAACCGATCACCCGCCTGCGCGCCGGTGACCGCGTCGCCTTCGCCCTGGCGGGCGCGTACGCCTGGAACATCTCCCACCACGACTTCCTCATGCACCCGCATCCCACGTTCCACTACGTGTGAGCCCGCTGCCCCGCCGGCCGGGCGGTCGCCTGCGGCCGGCGGGCTGCACGGCTGGACCGGTCACCGCACTACCGGCGCGAATCCCGTTCCGCCGCCTCGGCGGTGTGCTTGATGTTCGCCAGCCGTCGGTCCCAGTCGGCCGCGAGCGAGGCCATCCACCGCGCCGTCGCGTTCAGCGCGGCGGGCCGCACCGTGTACCGCACCTCGCGTCCGACCCGGCCACCGGAGACCAGTCCGGCGGCGTCCAGGACGGCGAGATGCTTGACCACGGCCTGCCGCGAGACGGGAAGTCCTTCGGCGAGCGTCGTCGCGGTGGCCTCGCCCCGCGCGGCGAGCAGATCGAGCAGCAGACGCCGCGTCGGGTCGGCCAGCGCGACCAGGACATCGTCCACCGCCCCGCTGCCGCCGCGTTCGTCCGTCATGCGGATGGCTGTTCGGCGCGCGCCTTGAGCGCGTCGAGCTCCTGGGGCCAGCCGCCGCTGTTGTTCTGCACGGCCTGGCTGCGCAGCTCCTGGGACCCGGCCAGCGCGGCGAACCCGCTCTCGACGACGCGGAGTCGCGTCTTGTCGCCTTCCGCGGTCAACGTGAACTCCACCAGGGTGCTGTTGTCCTCGCGCAGCTCCTCTCCGGGGAACGCACTGGCCCAGCGGTACGCCAGGTACGTCGGCGGCTCGACCTTCTCCACCCGCACGGGGAAGTCGCCGTGCTCGGGGTTCCTCGCCACCATCGACTCGCCTGCCTTGGCCAGGGTGCCGGCCAGACTCGCCTTGTCCGCCACCCAGAATCCGGGCTGGGCCACCAGCGACCAGACCCGCTCCAGGGGCGCCTCGATCAGGGTTTCGCGTTCGATCCGGTCCTCGCTCATGAGGGAACTCCTTCGTCGCCGTCATCGAATGTGCAACCCCAGAGTGGCACGTCAATCCACGAGGTGCAACCCGTCGATTGCACCTCGATCGACCACGGACTTCTCCGACCATCCCAACAATCGGCTCGCACCATGTCGCCGATCCTGTGCAGATCGGCTCTGCGAACGAAAGGAGGGCCTGGCGCCCGCCCGCGCTCGTGGCCGGGCTCCAGGCCATGTGTGTGGTGTCAGCCGCCGATGATCGAGAAGCCGATCACCACGCCCGCCGCGACACTGATCTTGCCGGGGGCGAGGTCGCCCTCGCCTCCGGCCCCACGGGCTCGTCCGTGCCCGCGGTAGGAGCTCTGCAACTGCTCGGAGTCCACATCCTTGATGTGGACGACGGGGCCGAGTCGGACATCCGCGGCCTCCGCGTACAGGGCCGCCTTCTCACGTGCGGCGGATACGGCGGCCGTGCGCGCCTCGGCGCGAAAAGATCTCAGGCCGACGCAGCCGACGACATCAACTGCTCCAGCTTGTTGAGACTCTGAGTCCAGCCTTCCTCGTGGAGAGCTTGGCGCCGCTCGGTGGCGAAGTCGCCCTGGCTGACAGTCAATTCGGCCCATGTACCGTCGATATCGCGAAGCGACAGCGTCACCACCGTCTCCCGATCCTCGGGATCGGGATCCTCCCACCGGAAGGTGTAGGACAGGCGTACCGGAGGGTCGACCTCAAGGAATTCCCCCACCAGGTAGAACAGATCGCCTTCCGGAGGCTGCATCGCGATCCGATAACCACCTCGTGGCCGAAGGTCACTTTCCACACCAGGGGTGGCGAATCCGTCAGGGCCCCACCACTTGGCCAGTTCCTGCGGTTCGGTCAAGGCTCGGAATACGACCGGGCGCCGTGCGCGGAGGACCCGCTTCAGATGCAGCCTCAGCTTGGCATCGTGCGTCATCACGAACCTCCTCCAACCGAAGGCGTCGAGATCGACCACCGCACCTATCCTAAGTACTGCAGCCATAGGCCGCGATCTCGCTGGTCAGGGGCGATGTGAAGACACGTACGACCACCGTTGATCATCGCGTGCCGAGTGGACAAACGAAGATCGAGCGGAGGCCGCAGGCCGCGTCGCGGTTGCTCTGATGACGGCCCGATCGATCTCACCCGCTTGGAGGTGCCGGCGGAGCGAGCGCGGCTCGTTTTGCGGTAGCGATGCGAGCCCCGACGCATTCCGTGCGGTGTTGGGCATTCCGAAGGCGAGCGCGACCCGTTCGAGGACATCGATGGCCATGACCGTCCGATTGCGTTGTCATAGGGCGTCTTGTCGGTCACGGACCACAGGGTTCCATGTGGGTTCGTGTGTGGTGCAGCGGTTTTTCGGGTGGCGGGGCGGGGCCGGAGGTGGCCCCGCCCCTTGCCGGTGGGCGGGCGGTCGGGTCAGGTGCCGATGATGCCGCCGTCGCGCTTGCGGATGACGACCGTGGCCGAGCGGGGGCGGCCCGTCGGGTCGAAGTCGGGCCAGTTGCTGACGGCGCGCGGGTTCTCCGGGGTCGGGGTGCCCCAGGACGTGGTGGCCTCGCCCGGGTGTTGGACGTTGACGAACATGGTGCGCTGGTCCGGGGCGAAGGTGATGCCGGTGAGCTCGCTGCCTCGCGGGCCGGTCAGGAAGCGCCGCACTTCGCCGGTGGTCGGGTCGGCGGCCAGCATCTGGTTGTTCCCGATCCGGTCGTAGCCCTTGTCGGCGCGGTTCTGGCTGGAGTTGGAGACGTCCGTCTGGATCCACAGTCGGCCGTCGTCGTCCACCGCGAGCCCGTCCGGCGAACCGAAGACCTGCGACTCGGACAGCGTGACCTTGGGGTCGTACTTCGGGTCGCCCGCGAGCAGGAAGATGTCCCAGCGGAACCGCAACGCGGTGCTGTCGCCGCGCTCCTCGCGCCACCGCACGATCTGTCCGTACGGATTGGGCGTGCGCGGGCCGACCGGACCGCCACCGCTGCCGTTGGTCAGCGTCAGGAAGACGTCCTTGCTGCGCGGATGCACCGCAACCCACTCCGGCCGGTCCAGGGGCGTCGCGCCGACCGCGTCCGCCGCCTGACGGGTCCGCAGCAGCACGTCGGCCTGATCCGCCCACCCGTTGGCCGCGGTCAGCGCGCCCTCGCCGAAGACCAGCGGCAGCCACCTGCCGGAACCGTCCGCCTCGAACTTGCCGACGTACAGGGTGCCGTGATCCAGCGGGTCCTTGCCGCGGGCCCGCAGCGACCGCCACGACGCGTTGCCGACGAACTTGTAGACGTATTCCTTGTCCTGGTCGTCACCGCTGTAGACGACGACTCGGCCCCGCGACTCGGTCACCGTCGCGCCCTCGTGCTTGAACCGCCCCAGCGCGGTCCGCTTGACCGGCGTGGCGCGCCCGTCGAGGGGGTCGATCTCGACGACCCAGCCGAACCGATTCGCCTCCTTCGGGTTCGCCGCGATGTCGAATCGCGGGTCGGCCTCGTGCCAGCGATAGCCGGCCCCCGCCTTGTCCACCCCGTAGCGGGCCTGCTCCGGGCTCGCCTGCCAGGACTGGTCCGCGGTCCCGAAGTAGCCGTTCCAGTTCTCCTCGCAGGCCAGGTACGTACCCCAGGGCGTGGCGCCGTTGCTGCAGTTGTTCAACGTGCCCTGCGCCGGACCGCGCGCGGCCAGCGCCGGATGCCCGTCACCCACCGGGCCCGAGAAGCGCACCGGAGTCGAACCCGTGACGCGACGGTTCAGCCGCGAGTCCACCAGCTTCCAGCGCCCGCGCTCCTCGGCGACCTCGACCACGCTCACCCCGTGGCCGGCCAGCGCCTTGTCGACCTTCTCCTTGGTCATGACCGCGGCGCCGTCGGCGAACAGCAGAGCCTGGTCGACGTACTCGTGGTTGAGCACGAGCACCCCGTGCCGGCTGCACTCGCGGCCTCGGCCCATGGGGAAGAAGTGCATCCCGTCATGGTTCATCCCGATCTGCTGCGCCTGGTCGGCCGCGGAGTTCGAGCCGTCCTTGCGCCAGGCGGGGCCGCGCGAGCGCAGCGGCGTGCCCCACGGTATGAGGACCTCGGCCGTATAGCCCGGCGGTACCACCAGCGTGTCCGCACTCGAGGCGGGCACCGCCGCGAAGCCGAGCAGCCGACTCGGCCGACCCGGGCGGTCGTCGTCGTGTCCGCGTTCGTCCGACGGCGCGGCCGACGCGGCACCGGCGCCGAACACCCCGCCACCGGCCAGGAATCCGGCGGCGGCGACGGCCGAGCCGCCACGCAGGACCGATCGGCGCGAGGCCAGCACCTCGCCCAGCGTCCGGTTGCCGGACGGGTTCGAGGGGGTGTCGTCGGGATCGACGACGAACGAGTGATCAGCGGACATGGCGACCTCACTTCTCGGGGGATGAGCGCGACGGCGCCGGGGCAGCGCCACACGACCGCAGATTCACTTCATCCGAGGCTGATGTGTTGGACAGGACGCTAGGCCCACAGGTTGACGGCCCGGGGGAGGAGAAGTGAACGGCGGGCGTACCGCGCCGTACGGGCGTACCGAGGCGTACGACCGGGCCGCGCGCCGCACGGCTGTCGGCGGGTCAGCGCAGCACGGCCGTCATCAGGTCGGGGCCCAGGGACGCGATCGTCGCGGTGTCGAGGTCGTACAGGACGTATCGGCCGCGCCGTTGTGTGGTCAGGAGGCCGGCCGTGCGCAGTACGGCCAGGTGGCGGGAGACCTCCGGGGCGGTGAGGTCCCATGCCGAGGCCAGTTCGCCCGTGGTGTGCGCGCCGAGGGCGAGCGTACGGACCAGGCGGAGCCGTACCGGATGGGACAGTGCCTCCAGACGGAGCCGGATCGACTTCAGGGGAGCCGGTTCCGGGTCGCCACCCACCACAGCGACCGGATACTGCAGCACCGGGCGCCACCCGTGTGCGTGCACCACGACCAGGTGCGGCCGGCCGAACACGGTGGGGATGAACGTCACCCCGTCGCCCGCCGCGGTGGTCGCGTTGTCCTGGAGCTTGTCGATGACGATCCGCTGCTTGGCCTCGTCCAGTTCGATGGCCCGGGAGACGGATGCCAGCGTCTCGGCGACGCCGCGCCGGGCCAGGAGGTCGGCCTTCAGGCGCAGATCCGCCGCGAGCCGCGGCTTGATCCGGGCCCAGTTCGCGCTGAAGAAGGCCGGCCCGCAGTCCTCCAGCGTCCGCCGCACCCGGGCCCGGACCAGCGGCGGATCCGCGAGCAGCCGCTCCGCGAAGGACACCTGGCGCGGTCCGCGCGCGTGGGCGAGATCGAGGGCGCGCTCGCGCGTCACCCGGTCGGTCAGCGGTGACGGCAGGGCGAACAGCAGCCGGTCGCTGCCGCAGGTTGCGACCAGCGCCGCGGATACATAGGTGGCGTCGTCGAGGCGGTCGACCGCGTCCAGCTCCGCCTCCAGCGTCGCCCCCGGTCGGGCCGGCAGCAGGAAGTCGGCCCGCGACGCGCGCCACAGGTACTCGGCCTCGAGCAGGCGCTCGGCCAACTCCGGCTCCAGCGCCGCCCGGGTGTCCGCCACCCAGGCATGGTGCTCCGGATGATGCGCGGGCTCCGCGAGGACGTGCAGCATGGCGGTCAGTTCCGCCAGCGGGGACGCCGCGAACAGCATGCGCTCCGGTGGGACTCCGGCGATGTCGACGGTCAGGCTCACGTCGCGCATCATCGCAGGTGGGCGTGCGGGTGCCGGCATGGATTGACGACAACGGTCAATCGACGTGACCGGCTCGGAGCGGGCGGCCACGGTGGCGCCATGACCACCACCCCACCGGCGCCGACGGCCTCGACCGCCCCCGCCGTCCCCACCGCTTCCGGCGCTTCCGGCCCGGATGTCGCCGCCGGGCGGTCCGCCGAGCGGCCCGCGCGGCCCCGGCTCGGCGAGCTCATCCGGGTATCGGGCGGGCCCCGTTACGCCGTGGCGCTGGGCGTGGACGCCTTGGGCTCGGGGATGCTGCGGCCCTTCCTGCTGCTCTACGGGATCAAGGTGCTGGACCTGGGCGTGACCGCGACCGGTACGGCGATGTCGCTGGGCATGCTGCTCGGCCTCGCCGCGGTGCCGTTCCTCGGGCGGTGGATCGATCGCGGCGCTCGCACAGCGGCGGTCGCCGCCGCCATGGCGATCCGCGTCGTGGGCGTCGCGGCGCTGCTCACCTCGGCCGCCCTCGGTGGCTTCGCCGTAGGCGGGTTCGTCGTCGCCGCGCTGTTCCTGGGGATCGGCGACCAGTGCTGGCCCCCGGCGCACGCCGCGCTCGTCGGTACGCTCGCCGACGACCGGCGCCGGGACGCCGCGCTGGCCGCGGGCCGTTCGCTGCGCAACGCGGGCCTGGGCGCGGGTGCGCTGATCGCGGCCGTGAGCATGACCGGCGGTACGGGGGCGTTGCGGGCGCTGGCCGCGGTGACCGCGGCGGGCTACACCATCGCCGCCGCGCTGGTGTGGTCGATGCACGTCACCGCCCCGCGCCCGCGCCCGCTCCCCGGACCGGGACCGGTCGCGGATGCGGACTCCGCGCCGGTCGGTCGCGGGCGAGTCACCGCGCTGGATGTCGCCAACCTGCCCTACGCGTTCTGCTTCAACGTCCTCGAAGTGGCGCTGCCCGCCGTCCTGGTCACCCAGCTGCACGCGTCCCCGGCCTGGTCCGCGGGCATCTTCGTCGGCAACACCGTCATCGTCGTCACCACCCAGCTCGCCATCGTCGTGTGGATGTCCCGCTACCCGCGCCGCTCGGCGATGGCCGGCTCCGGCCTCGTGCTCGGCGTCTCGTACCTGGGCTTCTGGGCGGCCGGGAGCATCGGCGGCGCGGGCGCGGCGGCGGCCGTCACGGCGGTGTCCGTGCTGTACACGGTCGGCGAGATCATGTACACCGGCAGCGCCACCGCCCTGATCATCGCCACCACCCCCGAGCACCTGCTCGGCCGCGCGCTGGCCCGCTTCCAACTCACCAGCGGCGTCGGCATGGCGGCGTCCCCCGCGGTGCTGATGGCGCTGTTCGCGTGGGGGCCGGGAGCGCTGTGGGCCACGCTCGCCGCGGCGACCCTGGCGGCCGCCGTGGTGGTCCACCGCCGGGCTCCCGACGACCGGGCGATCGCGCCGGTCGCGCCGGTCGCAACCCCCTCGGCCTCGGCCTGATCGAGCCGGGTACGCGTCGGGTGAGGGCGGCGTCGAAGCGTGGGCGGGTGCTCGGCGCGGTGCGCCTACGCCTGGGGCCGCGCCGGGCCGGTCACGCGGTGCCGGCGTCGCCGCGACCGGCGTTCTCGTACACGCGCTCGTCCGTGATCCGGGGCAGGAGGGGTCCCATGTCCGACAGGACCTCCGCCACGAGTCGCTCGAAGTCGGCGTTGTCGAGCCACTGGGGCTCGGCCTCGGATCCGGCGTCGGGCTGCCGCTGCTGCTCGTCCATGAGGGTCGATGCTGCCACGCGACGAGTCGGTTGTGTACCAAGGGAGAGGAAACCACGGCCGGTCGGCCCCGGGAGGCCGGGCCCGACCGGGGGCTTTCGGTGCCGGGGCGGTCGCCGCATGCGCAGGATCGCGGCGGCCCCGCCACCGACCGCAACGCCTCCCGCGGGAGGGGACGTTCGGCCGGGGCGGGTCAGTGAGCCGGTACCGGGGCGGCCAGCCGGACGGCCGCGATGCGGTGTCGGGGGAAGGACGTGGGGTCGGTCAGGCGCAGCCGGAGGGTGTAACCGTGGGCGGGCTCGGGGCTGTCGCGTTCCAGGGTGCCGGTGACGCAGTCGATGGTCGCGGCGTCGGTGTGCCGGACGAAGAACGCCGGGCCGGCGACGGCGGCGAGCAGGGCGATGGCGTCGGCGAGCAGCCGAGCGCTGCGGGGGTGGGTGTGTACGACGTCGATCGCGTAGATCCGGCCCGCGAGGATGTCCGTACCGATCAACCGCCATGGCGAACCGGGCAGATCGCACGCCACCCGCAGCCGAGGCAGCAGATCCGTGTGCGGGTCCCGCCTCGACCACTGCGGGTCTATCGCGCGCTCGGCAAGGTCGTGCAGTGCGCGCAGGGGCGCCTCGGCATCGTCATGCGCTCCGGAGATATCAAACGACTCCATAGAGCTACTATACGATTACTCTCTATAATCGTCCGGGTGACCGCCGCGTTCCGGTTTTCGGGCGCGCCGCCCCGGTTCCCAGGGACGAGGCGTTTCGGCACTCGGCCGGGCCGGATCGGGTGCAGTACGTCGGCGGTGCCGTTGGTGGCGAAGGCGATGGCGATGGCCGTTGGTCGCACGTCGCGAACACCCTCGCCATGCTCGGCGTCGGCTCCCGCGACGAGGTCGCCGGTGCGGAGCACGGATCAGGCGAAGGCGACGTGGCCCAGCCAGGAGTCCAACAACTCCGTGTCGCCGAGGATTTCGATGCCCTCGCCGGGCACGGCCTTGCGCCGGTAGATCACCAGCAGCAGGTCCGTCAGCGATCCCCGCACCGCCGCGGCCGCCGGCGCGGGGTCCGTCCCCCGGCGCCAGACGATGACGTCCCCCGTGAGGTCGACGAACCAGGCGGCCTCGGTGTCCGTCGCCTCGAACCCGAGAGTGCGGCCCGGGCCGAGCAGCTCCCGCTTTTGCGGCTTGTAGTCGAAGTGCTGCGGGAGCGCGTCGAGTTCCATCCACTCGTCGATCGCGTCGAGCGCGAGGTCCGGCGACACCACGAATCCCGTGCCGGCCGCCAGGGTCGCGTCGGCACGGTGGACGAGGCTCTCGTGGGTGAACCGGCGTGCCCAGAACGAGGTGGTCGCATAGTCGAACGGGGCCCAGACCTCGGCGTCCGGCCCGGCGGCGCGCAGGGTTTCCGCGAACCGCGTCGCGCCCTCGAGGAGCCAGTCGACGGGCAGCTTGGCGGAGTCGTCGCCGTCGAGCTTGCGGACCTGGTCGTCCGGCAGGAAATCGGTCGCGCGGGTCCGGACGATCTGCTCCGCCCAGCGATGCCCGCCACCGATGTGTCGCACCAGGTTCCCCAGGCTCCAGCCGGGGCAGGACGGCACGGGCGCGCGCAGGTCCGCGGTCGCGAGGTCGGTCGTGAGCAGTTCGGTCTGGTGCACGATCTCGGCGCAGTGGCGGTCGAAGTCCATCAGTGAGTGCCCTCTCGTGCGGTCGGGCCCGGTCTCGTGGACCGGGTGCTGTCACGAGATGGTCGGAGCCGGGGTCGGATTCTCGACATCCGTCCGCGATGCCGGGACGGTCGACCCGTCACGGGCCGCTCGCCGCGTCGGAGCCCGGCTGATCCGGGTCGAGCGCCTGTTCGGTCCAGATGGTCTTGCCCGTGGCGGTGTACCGACTGCCCCATCGGGTGGTCAATTGGGCGACGAGGAAGAGGCCGCGGCCACCCTCGTCGGTGTTCTGGGCCCGGCGCAGGCGCGGCTGGGTGTTGCTCGGGTCCGACACCTCGCAGACGAGGACGTGCCGGCGGATCAGCCGCAGCCCCACCGGGCCGCCCGCGTAGCGGATGGCGTTGGTGACGAGTTCGCTGACCACCAGCTCGGTCGTGAACGCGAGGTCGTCGAGCCCCCAGGCCGCGAGTTGCGCGCAGGCCAGCTCGCGCGCCCGGCCGACCTCGGCGGGGTCGGCGGCCAGTTTCCACGTCGCGACGTCGTCGGCCGGGATGCTCTGGGTGCGGGCGATCAGAAGCGCCACGTCGTCCCGGCTGCCGGTGGGCAGGAGGTCGGCCAGAATCCGATCGGCGATGTCGCCCAGGGGGCGCCCGGTGCCGCAGTCCCGCAGCTGTTCGCACAGCCGGTCCATGCCCACGTCCACGTCGCGACCGCGCTGTTCGACCAGCCCGTCGGTATAGAAGGCCAGCAGGCTGCCGGGTTCCAGAGTCAGCTCGGCCGTCTCGAACGGCATGCCGCCCACGCCCAGCGGCGGGCCGGGGGAGAGGTCCACGAACCGGACGTCGTCCCCGTTCGGCGACACCACGGCCGGCGGCGGATGACCCGCCCCGGCAAGGGCGCACCGACCGTCGACCGGGTCGTACACCGCGTACAGGCAGGTGGCGCCGAGGACCGGTTGCCCGCCATCGGGGTCGGCCTCGTCGGCTTCGGCCGACAGGCTGATCACCAGGTCGTCCAGATGAGTCAGCAGCTCGCCCGGGTCCAGGTTGAGGTCGGCCAGCGTCAGGACCGCGGTACGCAGCCTGCCCATGGTGGCGGTGGCACCAAGGCCGTGCCCGACCACGTCGCCGACGACGAAGGCGACCCGGAGCGAGGACAGCGGAATCACGTCGAACCAGTCCCCGCCCACGTCCGCGCCGCCGCCGGCCGGGAGGTAGCGGCCCGCCGTCTCGGCACCGGCGGTGTGCACCACGGGGCGCGGCAGGAGGCTGCGCTGGAGGGCGAGGGTGGAGCGGCGTTCGCGCGTGTACCGGCGGGCGTTGTCCACGCTCAACGCGGCGCGCGAGCAGACCTCCGCGAGCACGGCGGCGTCCGCGGCGTCGAACGGTGCGGGGGTGTCGGTACGCCACAGCGTGGCGCAGCCCAGGATCAGGCCGCGCGCGTACAGCGGGACGGCGACGGAGGAGTGCGTGCCCTCCGGGATGGTCAGCCGGCTGAGGTTGGCGTCCAGGCTCAGGGCCTGGCGCAGGGCGTCCATGTCGTCGGCGATCGACGGTTCGCCGGCCATCAGGGGCTGCATCGGCGTCGGGTCCGGCAGCGGCGGGAGGGTGCGCCCGGCCGGCAGCAGGTCGGGCGGCCAGGTGCCGTCGCGGGTGATCGCCGCGACCCGGCGCA
This sequence comes from Embleya sp. NBC_00896, assembly GCF_045207785.1. Taxonomy (NCBI): domain Bacteria; kingdom Bacillati; phylum Actinomycetota; class Actinomycetes; order Kitasatosporales; family Streptomycetaceae; genus Embleya; species Embleya sp. NBC_00896. The sequence goes on along the minus strand of NZ_CP108777.1, from coordinate 892,617 downwards.
GGCGCACGTTGGCGGCGTCGCGGTACGAGGGCGGATCGTTGCCTTCGACGACCTCCTCGGCCAGGTCCACGGTCACCAGGTCGGCGCAGTCCGCCACCAGGATCCGGGCCAGGACGCCGGCGGTCTCGCCGACGTCGAGGGAGGCGCCGAGCAGGATCGCGGCGTCGTGGGTGAGGTCCCGGTGGCCCCGGCTCGCGGCGGGGCGGTCCGCGTCCGGCGTGATGGTGACCAGCCAGTGTCCGGCGGCGACCGGGGTCGGGAGCGGTGCGGCAGTGAACGCGACGGGCAGCGGTACGCCGGACGGGTGGGGAAGCATCGCGTGGCCGCGGGTGAGCGCGTCGCCGATGCGGTCGCGCCAATCGGCGGGGGTGGCCAGGAGGTCGCCCAGGGGCAGGGCGCGGACGTCGTCCGGGGTGCGGCCGAGCAGGTGCGCGGTGGCGGGGTTGCCGTAGACGACCGCGCCGGCGTCGTCGAGGATTGCGACGGCGGGGTCTTCGTACGCCTGTGCGGTGTTGCCGTGGGCGGGGGGTGCGTCCATGGTTCCTCGCTGTCCGCCCCGAGGCGTGTGGGGTGAAGCCCCGTCTCTTTCATTGTGGTGCCGGTGGCTTCGCCCGGCAGCTTGGGTGGCCTCAAGCGCCGGCCGGGCTGAAGGGTGGCCTCAAGCGCCGGCCGGGCTAAAAGGTGACCTCAGGCGTCGGTCGGGCTGCTTGGCCTCAAGCGCCGGCCGGGCTGACAGGTGGCCTCGCGCGTCGGCCGGGCTGGGTTGGCCTCAAGCGCCGGCCGGGCTAAAAGGTGACCTCAAACGCCGGCCGGGTTGCTTGGCCTCAAGCGCCGGACGGGCTGAGAAGTGGCCTCAAGCGCCGGATGGGCTGAAAGGTAGCCCGTCCGGTGTTTGAGGACGCCCTCGGCCTTGGGCCGGCAGTGGGTCAGGTGAGGGTGATGGTGGACAGGGTGGTTCCGCAGAGGCGGATCGGGGTGGTGGGGTTGGGGGCGGGGGCGTGCCAGGTGGTGGTGGTGTCTGGGGGGAGGAGTGCTTGTGTTGTGGTGTCGGTGGGGCCGGAGGCGGTGGTGAAGTGGATGGTTATCGTGATGTGGGCCGGGCTGGTCGAGTGGTTGCGGATCGTTCCGGCTGCGCCGGAATTTCCGCACTCGTCGATGAAGACGACCAGCTGTCGGCGGAGCTCGTCGACGGAGGACACGTCCCGGGCCTCCCTGGCCCGGTCGCCGGGGATGTAGAGCAGGCCGCACGCGGTGAGCGCCTGGGCGCCGAGCAGGACGGCGGCGGTGCGGGCGATCGTGGTCGCCTTGGTCGTCGTTCTCATCCCACGCCTCGCAATGTGACGTCGGCTCCGGTGATGAGGCCGACGAGGTCCTGACCGGTGAGTCCGTCGATCGATCGGTCGGCGGCGACCGTGCCGTGCCGCAGCACGACCACGCGCGAGCACACCTCCAGGACGTGCTGCATGCTGTGGCTGATCAGCACCACGGCCACGTCCTGGTCGGCGAGCCGGCGACACAGGTCGAGCACGTGCGACGCCTGCTCCACGCCGAGCGCGGCGGCCGGCTCGTCGAGCAGCACGATGTGGCTGCCCCACGCGACGGCCCGGCCGACGGCCACGGCCTGGCGCTGCCCGCCGGACAGCGCGCCGACCTCCTCGCGGAACGACGGGATCCGGATCCGCAGCCGGTCGAGGGTCGCGCCGGTCCGTTCCTCCATCGCCTTGTGGTCCAGCCACCCCAGCCGCCGCAACAGTCCCCGGCCCCGGACCAGTTCCCGCCCGAGGAAGAGGTTCGCGGTGACGTCCATCGACTCGACCACGGCCAGGTCCTGGTGCACGGTCTCGATGCCGAGGGCGCGGGCCTTCTCCGGTGTGCCGAGGTCGGCCGGTCGGCCGTCGACGAGGATCTCGCCGGCGGTCGGTCGCAGCGAACCGGACAGGCACTTCACCAGCGTGCTCTTGCCCGCGCCGTTGTCGCCGAGCAGCCCGACCACCTCGCCCCGGCGGACGCCGAAGCCGACTCGGTCGAGCGCGCGGACGGCGCCGAAGTCCTTGACCAGATCCCTGACTTCGAGGGCTGGTGCGTCGTCCGTGCGGCGGTGAACTGGAAGATGCTGTCGCCGCCGCGGGCGATGAGTTCGACCACCTCGCGCTCGCCGTTGATCCCGCCGACGTACACCTGACCGGGGCGGGTCGAGGGGTTCTGCTTGTACGCGCGATACGCGCCGAGCGCGCCGGCGTCGACCTGGGCGAGGACCATGTCGAGTCCCGGATCGGTGCGCAGCCAGGTCTCGACCGTCTCCTGGGCCGATTGCGGGTCCTGGGCGCAGTCCTTCTCCAGTGGCTTCTTGCCGGTGAGCGCGACGATGCGGTCCTTGGGGATCTCGGTGCGCTGCTGGATGGCCGGCGGGGCGAAGCTGCAGGGCAGCAGGCCCCAGGAGAAGTCCTTGAAGTCGCCGTGGAACTTGTTCCGGAGCCAGGCGACGGCGTCGTCGGCCTCCAGTTGGCCGGCGGTGCGGTCGTCGAAGGTGATCGCGCCGTCGGCGTCGGGGTGTTGGAAGGCGTACGAGACCATCGCCACGCCCTTGGCGCGGCCCTCGCGCACGACCCGGTCGTACGCCTTGCCGTCGCCGCACAGGCCGAGGAAGGTGATCGCGTCGACCCCGGTGGCGAGGTAGTTCTCCAGGTCGCGGATCTGGTTCTCGCACTTGGAGCGCGCCTGGCCCTCGACCAGCGTGACGCCGAGTTGGCCGGCGCGCTTCTTCGCCGGGTCGGCCGGCAGCGCGTTCAGGGGCGTGTCGTCCATGCCGACGCTGAAGCCGAGCCGGACCCGGCCGAGGTCGCCGTCGGGCGGGCCGGCCGGTCGCGGGCCCGCGTCCTCGGTGCAGCCGGTGATCAGCGCGAGGCAGCAGCCGAGCAGCAGCGCGGTGGCCGCCAGGCGCGGGCGCGGGCGCGGGCGGACGCGCGGGATCGCGGTGGTCATGTGCGGTCCCGTGCGGGTACGGCGATGGCCGCGTCGATGGCGTCGCGCTGGTGCGGCTGGAGGTCCTGGCCGGCGAAGCCGCTCACGATCGGCAGGAACGGGTCGTCGAGGGTGCGTACGCCCGCGAGCGTCTCCATCACGGCCAGTCCGCAGAACGGCACGTATGTCGGGTTGTAGCCGCCCTCGTGCGACATCGCCACGCGTCCGCCGCACAGCTCCGCGGCGGTGTCCAGGAGTCGTGTGGTCAGTGCCCGGTAGCCCTCGGAGGTGACCATCTGATGGGCCATCGGGTCCATCGCGCTCGCGTCGAAGCCCGAGGCCACCACGATCAGTTGGGGCCGGAAGGCGCGGAGCGCGGGGGTGACGACGGTGTCCATCGCGTACAGGTACGCGCCGTCCCCGGACCCGGCCGGCAGCGGCACGTTGAGCGCGGTGCCCAGGCCCTCGCCCGTGCCGCGTTCGTGGCGCCGGCCGCTGTGCGGCGGGAACACGTCGTCCTGGTGCAGCGAGATGGTCAGCACTCGGGGGTCGGCGTAGAACGCCTTCTGGGTGCCGTTGCCGTGGTGCACGTCCCAGTCCAGGACGGCCACGCGTTCGAGGCCGTGTACCGCCAGGGCGTGGTGGACCGCGATGGCCACGTTGCCGAAGACGCAGAAGCCCATCCCGCGCCCGGGCTCGGCGTGGTGGCCCGGGGGACGGACCAGCGCGTAGGCGTTGTCCACGCGTCCGGCCAGCACCGCGTCGACGGCCTCGACGGCGCCGCCCGCGGCGAGCGCGGCGATCTCGTATCCGCCCTGGCCGAAGGGGCTCAGCCCGTCCCCGGCGTCGCCGCCCTTGGGGAGCAGACTCTGCGCCTTGACGCGGTCCAGGTGGGCGCGGTCGTGGACGCGGAGGATCTCCTCCTCGGTGGCCGGTCGCGGCCGGACCCGGACCAGGTGGTCCATCAGGCCGGAGACCACGAGGAGTTCGTGCAGACGGCGCTTGGTGTCGGCGTTCTCGACGTGCGCCAGCGGCTGGATTCCGGCCTGCGGATGCGAGGGGAACAAGCCTGCGTGGGTGCCGGTGTCGTGCCAGCCGAAGATCTCGTGGTAGACGTACCCGGTGGTCATACGGTCTCCTGTCCGCTCGGGGAGTCCGGCGATGTGGAGACAGCTTGGGCGTCGGGACCCGGCGCGCGGGTCCGTGAGACTACGGACGCTTCAGGCGCGGATCAGGGGTCGGGACAGCGGGTCCCGGGTGAGCACCGCGACGTCGCCCAGGCGTCCCGGTTCCGGTGCCGGGCGCAGCAGGCCGTTGCGGGCCGCGAGGGCGGCGAGCTCGCTGCGCGAGGCGCAGCCCAGTTTCGCGAGCAGTCGTTCGACGTACGTCTCGACGGTGCGTCGTCCGATCATCAGCTGCGCGGCGATGACGGGGTTGGCCAGGCCGCCGGCGATGCCGGTGAGGACGTCCACCTCGCGGAGGGTGAGGCCGCTGTCGTTGGCGTAGGGGCGGGTCATCAGCAGGACGCCGGCCCGGTTGCAGTGGTCGGTGCACACCAGGACGACCTGGTGCCAGTCGCGGCCGTCGGACCACAGGAAGGCCAGCGTGCGCTTGCGAAGCGCCGCGAACGCGTGGGCCAGCGCCGCGATCGTCTCGTCCCGGCTCAGCGGGCTGTCGGCCCGCCCGGAGAGTGGCACGCTGCGGCCGTCGGCGGTCAATCTGTTGCCGGTCCAGTCGGCGTCGAAGGAGGCGTCGAGCTGGGGATACCGGTACGGGTCCACGTGCGGGGCCAGGATCCTGGCCACCTCGGCGACGAACGCGCGGGCGGGTTCGCCGAAGGCGGCGCGTCGGGTGGCGCTCATCTGGATGAAGCCGACCGCGCGGCCCTCGTCGCTGCGCAGGCAGGTGCCCAGGCCGTCCTCGAAGCCGGCGGGGTTGAGCCAGTCCCGGAAGTGCGGTGAGGTGCGGAAGCCCAGTCCCCGGTCGTCGATCAGCAACGGTCGTGGCGACGCGAGCAACTGCCGCCCCCACATGGTTCGGGGCATCGCGACCAGGTCGGCGGAGACCGCGCGCGAGTAGCCGCGCTCGGCCGGCACCACGAAGCCGCCGGTCACCGGATCCCACCCGTTGACCTGTACCGCGCAGGCCCTGGGCACGGCCGAGGTGAGCGCGTCGAAGGCCAGTTCCCAGTCGGCCCCGCCGGGCCGGTTGACCGCCAGGCCCATGCCCACGGCCGCCGCGACTGCGTGTCTGTCCATGTGACCTCTTCCGGCCCGGCCCGGCCCGGGAGCGGTCTCTCCGGGACATCTCGGAAGATATATTGTTTGGGTTCAAATAATGTTCCGAGTTGGTAAAGCTTGGGACACGGGCCGGTGCCCCGTGCGGGGGGCGACGGCGGCGAGACCGGGCCACCGGCCGGGCGCGATCGGGTCCGCGCGCGGGTCCGCGATCGGTCGATGGGCGCCCCGTGGCCGGAAGTCGCTCGACGAGGGGTCGGCGTTCGATCCCGGTCGGTGAGACGGGCGACCCGAATGATGGACGGCAGAGGTGGGGGATCCCGCCTGCGGTCCGTTCCCGTTCGCCGCCGACGAAGCGGTGGATCAAGATTCGCGGGCCGGAACCCGACTTCCGGAATCTCGACATGCGGACGCATTTTCTCAGCAGTGAATTCCCTGTCGGGTATCACCGGGGGCCGGCCGAAAACGATGGGCGGGCCGGGCCGGGCCGGAAAAGATTCCATGTCACATCCATGCCACGGCGACCGCGCGGAAAGTTGACAGGTTCGATAATGCGCGGGCGGTCGCTTTCTCGAAAAAACTTCCCATCGGTGGAATACGACCGGTTCGAGACGAGCCGGGATTGCCCCTCCGACACTCGGGCGAACCCTCGCGAAATGCGTCTGATCAGGGCAGGAACAACCAGTCGGGCGGGGTGCTGAGGCGGTGTCGACCGCAATACGCGCGATTCGCGCCGATATTTTGGAGGTTTATCCGACGGCTCGCGCAGCATCGAGAAAGACCCCTTGACAGGTCAAAGTCTGCGCTTAAGTATTACTGGCGTTTGCCTGCCCGGTGAACTTTCGACGTAGGAGGTTTTCGAATGTCCGCGATCGTTTCCACCCTCAAGCACACGAAGTACATCATGGGTTCCATGGCCGCCGTGCTGTTCTCCAACTGCCCCAGCTAGTAGCGGCGCCGGGGTGGGCGGCGTGCGGCCGCCCGCCCCGGCACTTCAGCGAGATCGGGGGAGGATTCATGTTCGACGCGGGTATCCGGCAGCTTCGGTTGGCGCTGGCGACGGTGCTCGGCCGGCCGATCGACGTGCGCTCCGCCGAGAAGCTGGTCGGCGACGCACTGGCGACACTCGCCGAATTCGGGTCTCCGGGCGAGGACGTCGAGCAGCTGCTGCGCGGCGCCGCCGCCGACCCGCAGATGCGCGAGGACCTGACCAACAAGGCGCTGCGACGCACCGCCAAGCGGCTCGCGGAGAAGTCGGTCTTCTACGCGGAACACTTCGAGGCATGTGGTGCGGACCTCGGCAAGCTCGCCATCGACACGGTCGGCGCGATTCCGGTCACCACCAAGACGGACCTGGTCAAGCGCGCCGCCGACTTCCTGTGCAGTGAGCCGTTCCTCGCCTCTCGCACCACCGGGACCACCGGCCGGCCGGCGGAGGTCTGGTACTCGCGGTACGAGGAACAGCTGTGGCCCGCCCTGGTGACCCTGTCCCAGGTGCTGCGCGGCAACATCCGCACCACCGACCTGATGCAGTTCAACGTGAGTTCGCGCGCGACCGGCACGGCGTACGCCGAGATGCAGGTGGCCCGGATGGGTGGCGCGGCGATCCGCATGGTGGGACTCGTACCGCCCGCCGAGACGCTCGACCTCACCGTCGGCACCGGCGCGAGCGCACCGACGCTCATGGTCACCTACCCCAGCTATCTGGGCCAGTTGATCACGCTGGCCCGCGCCCGCGGCCTCGGCCCGGCCGACTTCCGGCTGCGGACCATCAACGTCGGCAGCGAATGCCTCTCGCCCGCCCTCGCGGCCGCCGCGGCGGAGACCTTCGGCGCCCGGATCCGCGACGGCTACGGCATGACCGAACTGACCCCCGTGTCCGGCGGGATCTGCGACCAACGCCACCTGCACATCGACGCCAACATCGGCCTGATCGAGGTGTGCGACCTGGACACCGGCGAGCCCGCGGCCCCCGGCGAACTGGGCACGATCGTGGCGACTCCCTTCTATCCGTACCGCGAATGCATGCCCGTCTTCCGCTACGACACCCGGGACCTGGTGAGACAGCTGTCCGGTGAACCGCTGACCTGCGACATGGCGAGCGTGCCCGCCACCTCGCACGTGCTCGGCAAGGCCGACCACGTGCTGCGCACCCGCGAGCGGGTGGTGACGCCGCGCGATGTCATCGAGATCCTCGACGTCCTGCCCGGCATCGAGTGGCCGGTGCGCTACCGGGCCGGCGTCGTCGACGGAGGGTTGCGGATCGAACTGCCGCGCGCACAGGCCTCCGGCTGGGACCGTGCCGATCTGGTCGCCCGCTTCGCCGCCGCGGGCATCGACGCCCGCGTCGACGTCGTGGACGTCGACGGACGCGAACTCCGGCGCTACCGCTGCGACCTGGTCGAGAACAGCTTCTCCGGGACCGCCGCGTGAGCGCCGGCCAGCACGTCTTCTTCGTCCTGGTGACGCTGGGCATCTCGGTGGGCGTGGCGGTCGCCGGCGTCGTCTTCTTCCGCAACATCGTCCTGCCCCGACCGGCCGTCGGCGCCTTCAACGGCAACGACATGGTCGTCATGATGGCCTTCGTCGTGGTCCTGCCGTTCCTGTACCTGGGACTGCCCGGCTGGCTGCTGCCGGGCGTGCTCGGGCTCACCCTGATCGGCGGCCTCGCCGTCACGTACGGCTCGGTGGTCCGGCCCGGCTGGCTGCGCTGGCTGCTCCTGCTCGGGCTGATCGCCGCCGACTGGGTCACCGCCCGCTCCGCCGAGGACTCGCCCACGGACGCGACGCCCTACTGGATCGTCAACAGCGTGCTGATCATGCTGATGGCGGTCGGCGCGGCCAACCTCAACGCCCAGGGCGGACTCCGGCTGCGGCACGTGTCCCGCTTCGCGCTCGCGCTCGCCGTGTACGACATCTTCTTCGCCACCGTGATCCCGCTGACCCAGAAGCTGTTCGACGCGCTCCAGGGCTACGCCTTCGCGCCCTCGGTCGGCATCCGCACCGGCGACCTCGGCGCGGTGGTGGGCATGGGCGACCTGCTGGTGTACGCGCTCTACACCACCGTCGCCTACAAGTCGTACGGGCGACCGGGATTCCTCACCGCGCTCGGTCTGGTCGCCGTGTTCGGCGGGCTGTTGCCGCCGCTTACGCCGCTGATCGTCGAGGCGATCACCGGGGACCTGCCGACCGTGATCCCGGCACAGATCTTCTTCGGCCCGGCCTGCTTCGTCGGCTACCTCGTGCTGCGCCGGCGCGGCCCCGAGCGCCGGATGATCGAGGTCCGGCCGCCCGCGCCGGCTCCCGAGACGGCTCAGCTCCCGACCGCGAGCGTGTCGAACGCGTAGCCGGCGCGCGGGAGTTGCCGGCGCCGCCAAAAGGGCCGGTCGGACCAGCGCCGCTCCAGCGCGTACGCGTCGCGGTGGTTGCGCCGGTAGACGCCGACCACCTCCGCGACGCGGGCCCGGTAGTCGTCGAGGGCGGTCGATCGGCCGCGCAGGCAGGCGTGCGCGGTGTCGCCGGCGGTCAGGCCGGTGTACAGCGCGGTCAGGATGCCCTGCGAGGACACCGGATCGAACGCGGCGGCCGCGTCGCCGACGGCGATCCAGCCCGGCCCGCACACCGAGTCCAGGTGGGCGCCGTGCGCGGCGGCGCGGCGCGGGAGCAGGGCCGCGGGGAACGGGTGCGCCGCGGCGCGGGCGGCGACGTGCGCGGTGCCCGCGAGGAGGTCGCGAAAGGATCCGGGATCGCCGGCGCGGGCGCCCGGCAGGTCGGCGTCGGTGAAGTGCGCGATCAGGCGCCGGCCGGCGGGCAGCGGCGCCGTGTACCACCAGCCGGCCGCGGTCGATTCCACCAGCGTGCCGGGCGCGGTGTCCGCGTCGCCCGCCGGCAGGGTCACGTGCACGGCCACGAGCGCGTCGTGGGTGCGTCGGCGGGCACCGCCGGGCCCGCCGGCGATCGCCGCGCGCCGCCCGGTGGCGTCCACGATCCACTCGCACACCACGACGCCGCGCCGACCGGCCCGGCCCAGCGGCACCGACCACGCGCCATCCGACCGGCGCAGCGGCGCGCCCACCGGGGTCCCCTCGACGACCTCCGCACCGGCCGCGCGGGCGCACGCGCGCAGTCGGCCGTCGAACAGCGGCCGATCCAGGTGCAGTCCGGGGCCGTGCGGGTCCTCGATGCTCGTCACCGACGCCAGGAGCGGCGAGCCCCACGCCGATCGGGTGACATGGCAGGGCAGATGCCCGGGGCCGGGCACCCGGTCGGCGACGCCCAGGTCGGCGAGGAGCGTCCCGGCGGCGGCCGGCAGCGCCTCGCCGACCGCGAGCGGGCCGCTGCCGGCATCGGCGAGCAGCACCGAACGGCCCGCCCGGGCCAGCGTGATCGCCGCCGCCGCGCCGGCCGGCCCGCCGCCGGCGACCACGACGTCGTAGCGCCGCCGACGGGGACCCGGCCCCTCGGTCACGGCGTGTCCAGGTAGGGGTCGATGTTGTCGACGTACCCCACGGTGACGTCGGACGTGGTGTGACCGGTCATCCGGGCCACGTGCGCGGTGTCCGCGTCGGTCGGCTCCGCCACGTGCACGTTCACCAGGTTGTTGGTGTCGGTGCCTTGGTCCAACGGCGCCGCGGGCGGCGACTCCACCTGGAGCAGGTCCGGGAACCGGCCGTCGCCCACGGTGTAGGGGCGCACCTCGACGATGCCGAGTTTGTACCAGCCCTCGACCATCTGTCGGCGCTGCTCCTGGGGGGTGGTCCCGGTGAGCCCGCGCAGCCACACGGCGCGGTTGGCGAACGCGGCGTCGCGGTCCGCCGCGTCCGGGCGGTTGACCGTGTCGTAGTCGCTCTGCTTGAGCACGTGGTTGGGCACCCGCGCGGGCCAGAACGTCGGCACGTACGGGTCGTAGCGCGGCCCGAGCCCCGCCTGCGACTCGTAGCCGGCCCGACAGCCCGCGGTGTCGGTCTGCCAGGGGACCGCCATCCACCGGCTCAGGTCGCCCGGCCCCTGCGCGTGCAGCGGACCGGTCGCCGCCAGTGCCGCGTCCGGGGTGAGCGTGTCGCCGTAGTCGGGGTCGGGCGCGCCGGCGGCGCGGTGCTTGACGCGGAACGGCTCGGCGAACATCGACGCGTGCCGGATCGGCCAGGTCACCTCGATCCCCGGGTGGAACGCGTCGGCCACGCAGAAGTCCAACGCGGCCCGATCCAACAGCGCGGGGCGCGCGCCGAGTTCGGCGTCGTCGAGCTCGTGCGGGTAGCCGGCGAACGGGGTGGGGTCGAAGTCGCCCTTCGACCACGCGAGCAGCATCCTGTCCTGGGTGGGAGACAGCGTCATGTTCTGCCGCACCGTCCGCGGCACGCTCGCCATGCCGTCGCCGTACAGCCACGGCCACGGCATCGGCGACTTGCCGTCGCGCCCGTAGTCGCGCAGCGAGGTGTACACCTGCCGGCGCAGCTCCAGGTTCCGGGCCGCCGGACTGGACAGCCGGGCCAGCGTCTCGGGCGCCAGGAAGTGGTCGGCTCCGCCCCAGCCGAACCGCGCCGCGAATCCGGCGTTGACCCACTGGAGTTCACAGAAGCGACGCAGGATCGGTTCGATGTGCGCGCCGAAGGAGACCCGGGCGGGAAACGGCAGCGAGCCGGCCGTGACGAACACGTCGAAGAGCAGGTCGTAGAGCGTGCGCACGGTGCGCACGTCGGGGGCGAAGTTGGGCGGCGCGACCACCACCCACGCGGGATCCACCGGGATCGCGACGCCGTCGATGGTGACCTTCGCGGTGACCGGCCCGTCGGAGATGTCGTCGTACCAACCGGAGTTGTTGGTGACCGAGGACAGCGGCGCGTGGTCGGGGGAGCCCGAGGTGCCGTGTCCGCCGAGGACCACCAGGCGGCCCCGCTCGTCGGTACGCATCTCGCCCAACGCGACATCGACCCGGCCGAGGAACCGGCCGCCGGTGAACGGCACCGGGGTGCGGGTCGTGGCGGCGATGGTCTTGCGACCCGGGTCGATCACGAGCGTGCGGCGGTCGGTGACCGTCGGGTTGCGCCGCACCGACGGCTTGGCCGCCGGGTCGCGGGAATCGGGGATGTCCAGCGGCAGGTGGAACTCGTACCACCCGGCCTTGCGGTTCGCCACCTGCACGCCCCACTCCACGGCGGTGTTCGGGTCGGCGGTGGTGATCTCGCGCACCACCCGCCCGTCGGCGGCGTGGCCGTAGAGCCGGAATCGCGCCGCCTGGCGCTTGATCGCGCCGTCCGCGTCCTTGTGGAAGCCCGGGGGCGGCACTCGGGGGTTCGGTGTCTCCGGGGCGTAGTACCAGCCGTCGGGCCGCGTGCTGTTGCCCACGCGCGCGATGCCGATGGCCGGGTGGATCCGCACTTTGACAATCCGGTCGCTCACGGCGTTCCCCTTGCTGTCGTCGCTCGTTCGATCCGCTTCGCAGTGCTTCGATCCGCGCGCGGGTGTCGGCCACGATCCCGGCGGACCGCGCGCGTTGGGTCCACGCTTGCCAATGTGGGTCGAGCGGCACAAGGAGCCGGTCGGGTGAGTCTGCCCCGATGTGGATTCAGGCGTGGCCCTCCAGCGGGGTGGTGCGCGCGTGCAACGGCAGGACCGCGGCCACCTCGAAGCCCCCGGGTTGCCGCGGGCCCGCGAGCAGGGTGCCGCCGACGCTGCGGGCCCGTTCGCGCAGGCCGATCAGGCCGAAGCCGGATCCGGAGGTGTTGGCGGTGGGTCGGCCCTCGTCGGTGACGGTGACGTGCAGCGCGCCGTCGCGGGTGCGGACGGTGACCGCGGCCCGGGCGTCGGGGCCCGCGTGCCGGACCGAATTCGTCAGTGCCTCCTGGACGATGCGGTAGGCGGCGGCCGCGACCGCGGGCGGGATCGGCACCTCGGACCCGGTGTCGAGGGTGAGGTCCGCGCCCGCGGCGCCGACCAGGTCGGGCAGCGAGGTCAGGTCCGGCAGCGGGCCGCCGCCGTCGCCGTGCCGCAGGACCTCCAACGTGGTGCGCACCTCGGCGCGGGCGTCGCGGCAGGTGTCGGCGATGTCGTCGAGGGTCTTGGCCAGACCGGCCCGGTCGAACCGGTCGGGGTCGGCGGTCAGCAGGTGCGCGGCCACCGAGGCGCGCACGCCGATCAGCGTGATGGAGTGCGCGAGCAGGTCGTGCAGATCGCGGGCGATCCGCAGCCGCTCCTCGGCGACCCGACGCGCGGCCTCCTCCTCGCGGGTGCGTTCGGCGCGTTCGGCGCGCTCCACCGTGGCGATCACGAGCCGGCGCCAGACGCGGACGTTCGCGCCCGCGATCAGCACGGCGACGATCCAGCCGGCGATCCGCAGGGTGTTCAGCGGGTCGTCCCCGCCCGTGGCCAGGTTCGCGCACACCGTGCCACCGATCACGGCGACGCCGGTGAGTACCGTACGGCGGGCCCGCCCGGTCGCCGCGACCGTGTACAGCATGATCATCGAGCCCGGGATCGGCGCGAAGTGGGTGTATCCCAGGGCGTGATACGGGCCGATGAAGGCGATCATGACCGACAGTGCGGCCAGGGGACGGGTTCGTCGCCGGATCAGCGGCACCTGGCCGCCGAGCAGGAGCGCCCAGCCGAGCGCGTCGGGTCGGCTGCCGTCGCGAACGGCCAGTCCCAGCAGGGTGGAGAGGACCATCAGGGCGCCGGTGAGCACGACGTCGTTGCGCAGGGCGTGCGGTGCCTGGGCGGGGTCTCGGTTCAGCGCGGCGAGGGCGCGCCCGCCGGGGCTCGCGCGCGGGGTGTGTTCCACGGTCACATCCTCCGACAGGGGCGCCCCTTCGGAACGAAGGGGCGCCGGATCGCGATGGCGGCGAATCCGCTACGCGGACGTCGACGGTGTCTCGACGGGTCGGCTCAGCCGGCCCGGCCACCACACCTTGCGCCCCAGCAGCAGCGACGCCGAGGTGACCAGATAGGTGCGGACGACGAACGTGTCGAGCAGCACTCCGATGGCGATCACGAAGCCCAGTTCGGCCAGTTGCACCATCGGCATGTTCATCAGCACCGAGAACGTCGCGGCCAGCACGATGCCCGCCGAGGTGATCACCCCGCCCGTGGAGCGCAGCGCGCCCAGCGTCGCCGCCTCGGGTGCCGCCCCCGCCAGGGCCTCCTCGCGCATGCGGTGCATCAGGAAGATGCCGTAGTCGACACCGAGCGCGACCAGGAAGACGAAGGACAACAGGCCCAATCCCGGATCGGTGCCCTCGAAGCCGAACAGCGAGCCGAAGATCAGACCGCCGATGCCCAGCGCCGCGCCCCACACCGCGACGACCGCGGCGACCAGGATCAGCGGCGCGATGAGACTCCGCAGCAGCACGATCAGGATCAGCAGGACCGCGACCAGGACGATCGGGATGACCACCAACCGGTCCCGCGCGTTGGTGTCCCGCAGGTCGAGCTGTTGCGCGCTGGGGCCGCCGACGTAGGAGCCGTCGAGCGCGGCGCGCAGACTCTTGATCGTGGCGGTCTCCGCGGCCGATTCCGGTGCGGCGGTGGTGGTGACCGAGAACTCGGTCCAGCCGTCCCCGGTGCGGCCGGGCTCGACCGCGACCACGCCGGGGGTGGTGCGGGCCGCGGCCTGGGCCTGCTCGGCCCGGTCGGTCGGCGAGAGCACCGTGATCGGCTGGCTGCTCAGGTCGGGGTACGCCTTGTTGAGGGTCTCCATCGCGGCGATCGACTCCGGCTTGGAGGTGAAGCTGTCCTCCTGCTTGAGGCCGCCGGGCAGGTTGAACACGCCCAGCGACAAGGCGCCGAGCAGCACCACGCCACCGACCAGGACCGCCACCGGCCGGCGGCCGACCGATTCGCCGATGGCGGCGAACATCCCGCGCCGGCGCCGTGGTTCGCTTCCGTACGCGGGCACGAGCGGCCAGAACACCCGGCGGCCGAGCAGGACGAGCACGGCGGGCAGCAGGGTCAGCATCGCGAACAGCGCGCACAGCACGCCCACCGCGGCGGCCGGTCCCATTCCCCGGCTGCTGTTGAGATCCGCGGCCAGCAGGCACAACATCCCGATCGCGACGGTGCCGGCCGAGGCCACGATCGCGGGCGCGCACTTGCGCACGGCGATGAGCATCGCGTCGTACGGGCGCTCGATCCGGGCGAGTTCCTCCCGGTAGCGGGCCACCAGGAGCAGCGCGTAGTCCGTACCCACGCCGAAGACGAGGATCGTCATCACGCCGGAGCTCTGGCCGCTGACGGTCAGGCCGAAGGCCCGGTTCAGGCCGTAGGTGACGGCCATCGACAGCACGTCCGCCGCGCCCGCGGCCAGCAGCGGCAACAGCCACAGGGTCGGGCTGCGGTAGATCAGGATCAGCAGGATCGCGACCACCAGGACCGTGGTGTACAGCAGCGGCCCGCCCAACGCGTCGTAGACCTTCGAGGCGTCGGTGTCGTACGCGCCGGGCCCGCCCACCTCGACCCGCAGTCCGTCGCTGCTCGCGGCGACCTCGCGCACGGAGTCGACGAACGCGTTCCTGGCCTCCTCGTCCTGGCCGGGCTCGGTGCTGGTGACCGGGTACATCAGCGACGTGCCGTCCCGCGACGGGACGGCCTCCGGCGCGGTCGGGCCGGTGAGCCGGTGCGAGCGGGCGATCTCGGCGATCTGCTCCTGCGCCGTGGTCCGGTCGGCGGCGGAGAGACCGCCGTCGCGGTGGTAGACGATCACCAGGTCGGTGGACTCGCCGCCGGGCAGCCGGTCCTGGATTCGCGCGACCTGGGTGGAGTCGGCGTTGTTGGGCAGGTAGTCGACGACCCCGTCGCGCTGGACGTCGGCGAGCTTGCCGGACAGCGGTACCGCCACGGCCAGGAGCCCGATCCACAGCGCCAGCATCAGCCACGGCAGCGCGCGGCCGGTGCGACGACGCCCCGCGGGCGCCGCTTCGGGCGGTGCTTCGGGCGGTGCCGCGGGCGGTGCGACGCCCGGCGGCGTCTCGTTCGTTGCGGCCCTCATCAGGGGGCTCCCCTCTCGGCGGTGGATGGATCACGTCCATCGTCACGGCGCCGCGAGGCCCGTTCTTCGGCCACAGGATCGACATCCCCGTTACTCCCCCGGGGGCGATGTCGCACCGGTTGATCCCCGGGGAGTAACGCGAACGCGGCGGGTAGGCGTCGGGAGCGGCGTGGCGAGTCGGCATCGGGGAGCGACGCGGCGGACAATCTTCACCGAATCTCCGCAGATTCCACCGCGGACCCCCACGTCGGACTGATTGGCTCGCCCCATGCTCCGATCCCTGCGCCACGCCGTGTACGGCCTCTACACCCGTCGGCTGCGCGCCCGCCTGGGTGGGGCGGTACTCCCGCGCCACGTGGCCATGGTGATGGACGGCAACCGCCGGTGGGCCCGCGAGATGGGCTTCGAGAACCCCAGCGTCGGGCACCGATACGGCGCCGAGCACGTGGACGAGGTGCTCGGCTGGTGTGTGGCCTCGGGCATCACCCGCGTCACGATCTTCCTCGCGTCCACCGACAACCTGCGCAAGCGCCCGGCCGGCGAGGTCGAGTTCCTGACCCGGGTCATCGAGGAGGTGGTCGCCGAGCGGCTGTCGCGCCCCACGAACCCCTGGCGACTGCACCTGGCGGGCCGCCTCGACGGCCTGCCCGACTCGACCCGCGAGACGTTGAAGCTCGCCGCCGACGCCACGCGCGAGCGGCGCGGCTTCGACCTGACGGTCGCGGTCGGCTACGACGGGCGCGACGAGATCGTCGACGCCATCCGCTCGCTCCTCGACCACGAGGCCCGCGCCGGCGCGTCCCTGGCCGACATCGCCGTGCGGCTGACCGCCGACGACATCGCGGCCCACCTGTACACCAGCGGGCAACCCGACCCCGACCTGGTGATCCGCACCAGCGGCGAGATGCGCACGTCCGGCTTCCTGCTGTGGCAGGCGGCTTACTCGGAGCTGTACTTCTGCGACGTCAACTGGCCCGACTTCCGCGAGGTCGACTTCCTCCGGGCACTGCGCTCCTACGCGGCCCGCACGCGCAGATTCGGCGCGTGACGCGCATTCCGAGCACGCCCCCTTCTCAGTCCGGGATCGCGTCCGTGGTCAGGCATTCCAGCAGGGCGAGTACCTCGGCCGGCGGGTAGGCGTCACCGGCGATCGCGTGGTGCAACTCGATGCCGTCGACCGCGGCGTGGACCAACTCGGCGAACACGCGCGCCAGTTGATCGCTCGTGCCGGCCAGGACGCGCGCCGGTGGGGCATCGGGTGGCGCCCGTTGTCGACCCGTCGTCCCGTCGTCCCGTCGTCCCGT
The DNA here is from genome assembly GCF_045207785.1 of Embleya sp. NBC_00896. Classification (NCBI taxonomy): domain Bacteria; kingdom Bacillati; phylum Actinomycetota; class Actinomycetes; order Kitasatosporales; family Streptomycetaceae; genus Embleya; species Embleya sp. NBC_00896. The sequence goes on along the minus strand of NZ_CP108777.1, from coordinate 876,136 downwards.
CGTCCCGTCGACCCGCCGACCGGCCGAACCGGACGCCGGCCTCGAAGCGGGGGATCGTTCGCTTCGGGGCCGGCGTCGGATCGTGGGCTAGCTGTTGATCGAGTAGCTGTCCCCGTAGACCTTCCACTTCAGCGGCGGGTCGAGGGCGAGGTTGCCGTTGCGCAGGAAGACCCGCTGGGCGGTGTCGACGCGGCTGGTGTCGCTGTGCGCGTCCTCGTGCTTCATCGCGACCTTGCGGGCGTCCAGGAACGCGTTGAGGTACGTGGTCTGGTTGCCGCCCTGGGCCGGCGTCTTGGCCTTCTTCAGCGCGTTCTTGCGGATCGAGCCGAAGCTGTCCCGGTCGTCGCCGTTGCCGTGCATGACGATGGCGTCGTAGTAGATGAACTGGCCCAGCGCGTCGAGGCCGTCCGCCTTGGCCCGGGACAGTGCCGGGTTGAAGTACACGCGATCGCGTTCGTCGTCCTGCGCCTTGCGGAACGCGGAGTCGCCGGCGGCCTTGGCCCAGTCCCGCTCGAACGGTGCGCCCAGACCGGCGTGCGAGGGCGTGCCGTTGACCTTGCGCAGCGCGGGCAGGTACTTCGCCAACACGTTGCCGGGCTTGCGGGCGGTGTACAGCTCGACGAGGTCCAGCATGTCGCCGGTCCCGGAACAGAATCCGATGATGCCGGCGGTGTAGCCGCGATCGTCGTCGATGTCCTCGATGTACTTGTACTGCGCCTTCCAGTCCAGCGAGGAATTCTCCGCGCTGGCCACGATCTGCATCGCGATGTCCTTCTTGTGCGGGTCGTCCAGGTCGACGCCCGCCGCCGCGAGGGCGCCGGCCGTGGTCGGCCCCGACTGCCCCGCCCCGTTGTGCGCGGCCTGGGCCAGGGGGGCGGGCAGGGCGACCAGGAGACCGGCCGCGACGAGCAGGGTGAGGCGCTTGTGGGGGAGTCCGGTGGGTCGGTGCACGTGCGTCTCCGTTCCGGCCGCGGACGGCCAATCTCGGGTTGCTCGGTGCCGGCCTTTCGTTAGGAAAGTTTCCTAACTGGGCTTGAGCTGTATTCAAGCACTCCCGGGCGGCGTCGCCAAGAGGCGGACGCGAGAAGGGAGTTGGCATACGACGGATGGCCCCGAAGCGGATCGGGGCGGTGAACGCGCGTCGATCGAGAGCCGGCCCGGGAAGCCCGCTGGTCAGCCCGCAGTGCCGGGGGTCACTCGGGAGCCGCGGCAGGCATTCGGCGGCAGCGCGCCGCCCACGTTGAACGCGGCCGTCGCGAACGCCCCGGCCAACGTCGGCGCGTCGGCCGCCGGGTGGAACACCTGCGGCATCGAAGAACGCCGTATGCGGGTACACGCGAACCCAATGCCGAACCACAAGCTGTCCGAACCGAAACCGGAGGCGGTATGAACCCCGACGAGGAGCGCTACCGGGTAGTGCTCAACGACGAAGAGCAGTACTCCGTATGGCCGGCCGACCGCCGACTCCCGGCGGGTTGGCACGAAGCCGGCTTCACCGGCACCCGCCCGGAGTGCCTGGCCCACATCGACGAATCCTGGACCGACACGCGCCCCCGCAACCTCCGCCTGGCCATGGACACCTGACGACCCCCGCCGGCGGGCCCGAACAGGGCTCGCCGGCGGTCCGCCGGTCTCAGCGAACCCAGCCGAACAGGGCGTCTGTCTCGAGCGTGAGGTCGACAGGGGCCGGGAGATGGACGGGCTTGCCGAAGGGGCGCGTGACAATGGTGATGTAGGCACCATCGGCGGGGTCGCAATACACGACGGTCTCGCCGCGGTCACGGTCGATCAGGAGATACAGCGGGATGCCGGTCTCGGCATACGCGCGGGGCTTGTCCTCGCGATCGCGGCGGTCGGTATCCGGGTCGAAGGAGGTGACTTCGACGACCATGAGCACCGCCGCGGGGTCGGCCCATTCGCCGTGGCCGGCGAAGCTGCCCTCGGGTGCGAGCGTGCAATCGGGGCGCGCCCGACCGTTTCGGTACTGCTCGATGGTCAGGCCGCGTTCGGGATACAGCGAGAGTTCCGGCCGCCGCCGTACGAACTCCTTGAGCAGCCACACGACAATCTCGTCGTGGCCGCCGTCGGGCATCGCCTTTACCCCTACCCTGCCGCCGACGAGTTCCAGTTTTACCGATTCGGCGGTGTCGCGGGCGATGCCCTCGAACTCCTCGACGGGCATGCCTACGCGTGCGGTCGCCGTGGTCACGGGTGGCCTCCGTCCTGGCTCGCGTCGCGTCATGTCTCCATGATTTGCCGCCGACCGCGCATCGGGCCATCACCCGAGCAGATGCGCTGCCGTCGAATCGACCGTACGCATGTGCCTGCGGCCCCGGCGCCAATCCGGACGGGATGCACCCGAACGGGTGTCGGCAGATCTCCGGCACCTTCGCGGTCGCCTCACGCTGCGACTGATCCATCTCCGGAAGCCAGTGCGGCGCCGCCCCGGACGGGTGTCGGTCGGGTCAGTGGTCTTGCCGGGGCGGGGGGCTCTGGGGGTAGGGGCTGCGCATGTCGAGGAAGTGGATTTCGAGGTCGGATTCGAGGTAGTCCATTCGGCTTTCCCAGAAGGCCTTCATGTGTGGCAGTTGCAGGTGGGCGTCCAGGTCTGCCTGGGAGCGCCATGCCTCGTAGAAGACGAACGTGCTCGGGTCGTCGCGGTCGGCGTGGAAGTGGTACTGGAGGCAGCCCGCCTCGCGGCGGGTGGGTTCGACGAACGAGAGCAGCAGGTCGGCGAGTTCGGCCGCGCGCTCGGGCTTGGGGTGGGCGAAGCCGACCAGGGTGAATGGCTGGGTCATGGGACTGCCCCTTTCTCGGATTCGGCTCGAAGGTAAGGCAATGGTCGTACCTGGCGACCGTAGCGAGCGGTCAGGTACGATGCAAGTCGTACCTACTGGAGGGGCGTGTGATGACCGAGGTCGACGGCGGGCCGACTGCGGCGGAGATGGAGCTGGGCAAGGTGCTCTCCGCGCTCGCCGATCCGTTGCGTCGCAAGGTGGTCAGGGAGTTGATCGCCGAGCCCGACGGCACGGATCGCTCGTGTGTCTCGTTCGGCCTGCCGGTGACGAAGGCGACCCGTACCCACCACTTTCGCGTCCTGCGCGAGGCCGGCCTGATCAACCACGTCGATCGCGGCAACAGCCGCACCGCAGCCCTACGCCGGGCCGACATCGAGCACCGATTCCCCGGCCTGCTGGCCATCATCGCCGCCGAACCGCAGGCGCCGCCCCCCACGGGCTGAGCGGTTCGGCGTCACGTTCGGCGAGGCTGCCGGACCGTTGCGGACGGCCATCGGCAGCCGTCATGCCCTGGAGAACCGTTGAAGCTGCCCATACTCGTGATCCGGTGACGGGTGTCTCATAGGCACACGGCCCTACTCGGATTGTGGGTGGTTGTGGGTCCGGGCCAGCAGGGCGGAGGCTTCCCAGGTGGTGATGATGCGGTCCTGCGGGACCTCGCATTGTTCGGCTCGGGTGCAGCCGTACTGTTGCCAGTCGAGTTGGCCGGGGGCGTGGGCGTCGGTGTCGATGGCGAAGAGGGTGCCGGCGGCCAGTGCTTGGCGCAGGAGGCGTAGTGGGGGGTCCGAGCGTTCGGGGCGGCAGTTGATTTCGACGGCCGTGTCGGATTCGGCGCAGGCGGCGAACACGGCCTCGGCGTCGAAGGTGGATTCCGGGCGCTCCTTGCCCTGGATCAGCCGGCCGGTGCAGTGGCCGAGGATGTCCACGAGCGGGTTGCGGACGGCGGTGACCAGGCGGCGGGTCATGGCGGGGGCGTCCATGCGCAGCTTGGAGTGGACCGAGGCGACCACCACGTCCAGGCGCGCGAGCAGTTCGGGGTCCTGGTCGAGCGAGCCGTCGTCGAGGATGTCGCACTCGATGCCGGTCAGCAGTCGGAACGGGGCGAGTTCGGCGGCCAGTTCGGCCACGACGTCCAGTTGCGCGTGCAGGCGCTCCGCGGTCAGGCCCCGGGCCACCGTCAGGCGCGGCGAGTGGTCGGTGAGCACCACCCAGGCGTGGCCGAGGTCGTGGGCCGTCTCGGCCATCAGTCGGATGGGGCTGCCGCCGTCGGACCAGTCCGAGTGCATGTGGCAGTCCCCGCGCTGCGCGGCGAGCAACGTCTCGCCGCCCTGGGTCAGCGGCCCGAACCGCGCTTCGAGGTCGGCGAGGTACGCGGGCACCGTGCCGGCCCGGGCCTGCTCGATCACGTCGGCGGTCTTGGGCCCGATCCCCTTGAGGTCGCGGAGCGTGTGGTGCTCGATGCGCCGGCGCAGCTCCTCCGGGCCCAGCTCCGCGATCACGACGGCCGCGGCGCGGAACGCCTTGACCCGATAGGTGGGTGCCTGGTCGCGTTCGAGCAGGAAGGCGATCCGCTCCAGCGCGGCCACCGGCTCGGGCGCGGAGGCGGCATGGGCCCGGGCGGTGCGTCGTTCGGCCATGGGAGGACTGTGGCCGCGCCGGCGCGCGCTAAACCGCACGGCCGGCACCGGGCGGGCCGTCACCGCAGGTCGTCCTTGATGAAGTCGAGCAGGCCCAGTTCGATCCGGTTGCGGCGCAGGTACGTCTGGAAGTCGTCCCATACGAGCGTGCCGGCCGCGTGCAGATCGACCAGGACGGTCTGGGTCAGCGTGCTGCCCGCGACGTGCGCGAACGGTGCCGCGGCGTGCGGGAACAACGCGCCCGCGTAGTGGCCGGCCATGCCGACCGCGGTTTCCGACGCCGCTTGGCCGAGGTTGTTGACCGGCGCGAGGGAGGATCCCACCGGAGCCGGCGGCACCTGCCCGAGGGGCGGTTCGGGGGTGTAAGGCGGTTGGGATGCCTTCGCCAGCGTGTCCCCGACGGAGCCCTTCGGCGGGGTGATCCCACTGACCGCCCCGAGCGCCGCGCCCGCCGCCGCGCCGATGATCGCGCCCACCAGGACCTTTTCCATGACGTCCGTGAACCCCTTGTTGCGGCTGCCGGCGAAACCGGCGGCGAAACCCATCGCCGCCCCGTTGATCGTGCCGCTGATGCCGCCGGCGACGGCGCCGCCCACGACGCCGGACAGTCCCATGCCGGCCGCGGCCGCCGCCCCCGCGAACGCACCGGCGAAGGCCGCCCCGCCGCCGACCAGACCGCCGACGCAGATGCCGAGGGCGATGTCGGCCGCGCTGCCGCCCGCGCGGGCCGCCGCGATGCCGCCGACCACCCCGCCGGCCACGATCCCGGTCATGGTCGCCGCGAAGACCGCGCCCCAGGTGACGCCGCCGAGCGCGATCGCCCCGGGTGTGCCGACCCCGAAGGTGCACACCGAGACCACCACGACCAGGGCGATGATGGCGACCGCCGCGACGACCGAGACGAAGACCTTCCAGAACTGGCGCCCGGTCGGATCGGTGTAACTGGTCGGGTTGTTGCGGCAGTACGCGTACGCGTTCCAGGCGAGCGCGTCGTACGCGTCGCCCACCAGCGGATCCGGCGACACGAACCGGCCCAGCCGCGGGCAGTACCAGCGCGCCCCGAGCAGCACCAGGCCCGAGCCGGCGTCCTCGCCGCCGCCGACCCCCTGGGGCGCCGACGCCGGGCCGGTCGCCGCCAGGACGCGGCCGAACGGGTCGTATCGCCGCTCCAGCACCACCGCCCCGGCGGCATCGGTGACCAGCACCAGCGACCCGGTGTGGTCGGTGTGCAGCCATTCGCGCCGGCCGTCGGCCACGTGGTGTCGGGCGACGACCGCGGCCCCGTCGGTGAACTGCACGACGAGTTCGCCGTCCTCGATCCGGACCAGGCTGTCGGGGCAGGCCACTTCGCCGATGACCGCGCCCGCCGCGTCGCGCCGGACCCGGCGTACCAGGCCGCCGTGGTGGCCGTAGGTGAACTCCTCCCGCCCGCCCGAGGTCAGGTCGATGGCGCGCAGCCGCCCCTCGGCGTCGAGGGTGTGCGTGCCCCACGGCGCGGAGGTCAGCCGGCCGCACGCGTCGTAGCCGAAGGTGTCGGTGCCCACGGAGGTGAGGCAGGTCGGCGCGGCGCCGTCCCCCCCGTAGCCGTACGCGCCGTCGCCGGTGGCGGTCAGCCGGTCGCCGCCGGCGCCGTAGGTGTAGGCGAGCGGTGCGGCCGGGCCGCCGCCGGTCGCGCCGACGAGTTGGGAGCGGTCGTCGTACGCGAACTCCCAGCACAGCTCGGTGGTGGGGCTGTCGATCCGGGTCAGGTTGCCCAGCACGTCGTGCGTGTGGCGCACCTCGCGCAACGCGCCGGCCGGTCCGTCGAGCCGGTCGACGGTGGACCACCCGGTACGCGGGTCGCGTTCCTCGGTGCGCACGACGCCGTTGGCGAAGCGGGTCGCCACCCTGCGGTCCGCGAGGTCGTAGTCGATGGCGTCGACGACCCCGTCCAGGCGGATCAGCCGGCCCCTGCGGTCGTAGTGGTACGAGGCGACCAGGGGCGCGGCGCCGTCGAGAGCGGGATAGGTGACGGTGTCGGGCAGACCGTCGGGGCGGTAGGCGGTCACCAGCCGCAGCGGCGGGCGCCCCGCCAATGCGGCCACGCCGGCGACGGTCATGGTCTTGACCGCGATGCGACCACACGCGTCGTAGTCCAGGACGGTGCCGCCGCCCTCGTCGTCCACCCGCACGAGCCGCCCGCCCGCGGTGTGCGCGCCCGCGTCGGCCGGCGCCGGACTCCCGTTGTCGTGGTAGATGCAGCGCAGCACCGGGGCCGCGGCGGCCGAGCCGTGCCGCACCTCGGCGATCCGGTTGGCCCGGTCGAACGTGCGCAGCACCACGGCGCCGCCCGAGCGCGACTCGACCGAGTTGCCGGCCGGGTCCAGGACGGCGACGTGGGTGGCCTCGGGCCGCTCGGTGCGCAACAGGCGCCCGAACAGGTCGTAGCGGAACCGGCTGGTCGAGCCCGCCGGATCGGTGTGTTCGAGCAGGTTGCCCTTGAGGTCGAGCTGGAACGTGGCGGTGTGGGTGTGCCCGGCGGACTCCTCGTCGGTGCGCACCGTCCGCCCCGACGCGTCCACGTGATGTCGGACGGTGCGGCCGGCGGCGTCGGTCTCCTCGAATCCGTCGGGCAGTCGGTGCACGGTCAGGGTGGTGCCGTCGGGGCCGATGGTGCGCAGCGGGCGGCCGAGTGCGTCGTAGAACAGTTCGGCGTGCGGTCGGGTGGGGTCGGGGACGGTGTAGTGCTCGCTGGTCGGGCGGTGTGGCAGGTAGTGCCGCACGGGTAGTCCACGGGCGCCGAACTGCGTGCAGGAGTCGGTCACTTCGCCGATCTCGTCGCGGCTGCGGCGTTCCAGCAGGCGACCGGCGCCGTCGAGGAGGTCGCGCCGTTCCAGGGGTGGGCCGCCGAGGGCGCCCCGGTGTCGGGCCTCGATGACGATCGGCAGGCGGTCGGACCGGTAAGCGTAGGTCACCGTCGGCTCGGCCTCGTCGGCGCCGGGTTCGATCATGGTCACCGGTCGGGCGAGGGCGTCGAAGCGGGCTCGGCGGGTGGCGCCGGAGGGCTCGGTGAGTTCGACCGGTTGGCAGCAGCGCGGGTCGAAGTCGGCGGTGACGGTGTTGCCCACCGCGTCGGTGACGCGGGCCGGGTAGCAGCCGGTGGGGTCCATGGCGAGGGTGCTCACGTGGCCGCGGATCCCGGTGAGGGTGCCGTGGATGGTGCCGTCCGCGGCCACGGATCGCGTGTACGCGCCGAGGCGCACCCACCACCCGGGGCCTTCGGGGCGGCGGAGGTAGCCGAGCGCGGCCCAGTCGGGCGGGGCGTCCCCGTACACCTCGGCCGCCGACTCGTCGGTGAGCACCAGCGCGAAGCGGGCGGTGACGAGCCCGTGCGCGCCGACCGTGCCCGGCGGCCGGTCGTCGTACATCGTGAGCGTGTCGGCCAGCACGGCCCCGTCCGCGTCCTCCTGGCGCACCCGGCAGATCCGTTGCCGGTAGCGGCCGGCGGGGTCGGTCGCGTACGTCATGCGGGTGCGCAGTGTCCGGGTCGCGGGCGCCGGGGCGATCGGCGTCGCGGTGAAGCCGCGTTCGACCTGCTCCAGGATGTTGCCGTCGGCGTCCCAGCGGGTCGTCTCGGTGGCGATTTGGCGCGCGGGCGCGGATTCGGGCGCCCCGTCGAAGGTGCTGGTCGTGGTGCGGCGCATCCGGGGCACGGCGATCGTCGGCCGGTCGCCCGCGATCGCCTCCCACGTGTGCTCGACCCGGTCGAGCAGTGTGCCCCGCGGATCGCGGTGGTCCTGGCGGATCAACCGGCCGCGGATCGCCCGGAGTCGGCCGCGTTCGGTCGCGTCGACGGGTTCGGCGTCGTCCGCGCGCAGGCCGGTGTGGAACCAGCGGGTGGTGGTCAGCACCGGCACGTGCGCGTCGCCGGGGTCCTCCTGGTCGACCCGGCCGAAGCCGCAGAACTCGCGTCGGACGTCGTCGTAGCGGCCGTCGTGGTAGCGGTAGCGGGTGGTGTCGGTCCGCCCGGTGATCCGGTCGGTGACCGTGATGGAGGTGACGACCGGCAGGACGAAGGGCAGCGTCGCGGGCCAGTCCGCTCCGGCGGCCCGGTCGCGGGCGCGCTCGGCCGCCGAGGTGCCGTAGTCGATCCGGGTCAGGTCGCCGGTGCCCGAGTCGATGTGCTCCAGCAGGCCGCAGCAGGTGCCGCCGAGCGGATCGAGGGCGTACCAGCGGGTCCGTGCCGGGCCGCCGCGGGATGTCCACGCGGGGGCGGACCAGCACAGGGCCGGCCTGCCGGTGCCGAGCAGGTCGGCGATCCGGGGCGCGGTGATGGTCGCGACCGGGACGTGGCGGATGGTGCGTTCGGCCCGGAAGTGGTCGCCGGCGCAGTTCGGCCACCAGCGGACCGCTCCCGCGCGATCGTCCAGGTACAGCAGGTCGGCGCAGCCGTCGCCGGCCAGGTCGACCACGAACAGCCGGTCGGCGCGCAGGTCGTGGGGCAGCGCGGGCGGCGTGCCCATGCGCACCGCCGCGCCGAAGGCGCCCCGGCCCAGGTAAGGCCAGTAGGTGACGCCGCGACCGTCCACCCGGACCAGGTCGGGGGTGCCGTCGCCGGTCATGTCGGCGCAGTGCACGTGCGGGTCGGCCAGGTCGGTGGGCAGCCCGTCGGCACGGGCCGCGACCACGAGCGGGCGTTGCTGCCAGCCCTGTTCCGTGCGGTGCGCCAGCAGCAGGGAGCGGCCGGTGCTCCACACCAGGTCGGCGACGCCGTCCCCGTCGAGGTCGACGAGCCGGGCCTGGGGGGCGTCGATCGCCACGGACGGGCCCGCGCTCCAGCGCAGGGGGCGGGTGAAGCCGGTCCGGTCGCGCGGCTGGTAGCCGGTGGCGGGTACGTCGACCCGGACGGCGTCGGCGAGGCCGTTCCCGTCCAGGTCGATCAGCGCGGCCCGGGCCTCGCCCGCGAGGGTGGGCAGGCCGGCCACGGTGCGCGACCGGCCCCAGTGGCCTTGGCGGTTGGGCCACACGCGCGCGTTGCCGCCGGCGGAGATCTCCACCAGGTCGGGCAGCCCGTCGCCGTCCCAGTCCATCAGTTCGATCCGGCCCCGGCCGTCCGGACCCGGTGGCGTGTCGCGGGGATCGTCCGCGACGACCTCGCGCAGCCGGACCGGGCCGGGCGCGGCGTATCCGAGGGTCAGCGGCGGCGCGGACAGCCGGCCGCCGTGGCGGTCGGTGCCGGTGAGCGTGATGCTCGACAGCACGGACGCCCCGGTGGGCTCGGCGACCGTGTAGCCCAGGTCCCATTCGCGCACCACCGACGGCTCCTCGTCGGCCGGGCCCGCCGAAGTCCCCCGGGCAGGGTCCAGGTGCAGCGAGATCCGGGCGCAGCGCTCGTCGGTGGCCAGCACGAAGCCGGCCCTGCTCCAGCGCAGCGGGTCCGGACGGCGCTCGTACCCGAACCGCACCCGGTAGCCGCCGTAGGCGATCTCGGCCAGGTAGCGCTGCGGCCCGGCCGATCGCCAGTGGTAGGTCGCCGTGTTGCCGAGGTTGTCCTCGATCTCGGACAGGAGCCAGGCCCAGGGCGCGCCGACGCCGTCGATCCGGCTCTGTGCGGTGGTCCCCAGCGCGAAGCGGGTCCCCGCCCGGTCGGTGACCAGGTAGCCCTCGCCGGAGGGGCCCGGCGCGATCCGCCAGTCCCCGGTGTCGACCTCGGGCCGCAGCCCGCCCGCCCCGTCGGCGACCAGCGGTCCCGCTCCCTCCAGGATCAGCGCGTCGCCGGTGCCGCCGAGGTCGCCGCCGTACTCGGGCCGACCCCGGCTGGTGGAGCGGATCAGGCGGGGCAGCGGCAGCGTCCAGCCGAGCCCGAAGGGTCCGTTGGGGTTGCCGGTGTCGTAGCGCAGGCACAGCTCGGGCCCGATGTCGTTGGGGCCGTTGGGCAGGTCGAGCTCCACGGCGAACGTGCCCGTGCCGGTGGACAGGTCGGGGGCGAAGGTCTCGCCCAGTCCGCCCGCGCCGCCGCCCGCGGTGGGCAGCGACGGGGTCTGGGCCGCGAAGCCGATGTCGGAGCTCACGCCGGCCTCCTCAGATTCGCGGGGTGAAGGCGTACGACAACAGCACGGCCAGGTTGTCGATGTGGTCCAGGGCGAGCCGATCCAGCACCACCAGGCCCGGGTTGTCGGCCGCGCGGAGTTCGATCCGCCACTCGCCCAGCGCGCTGCCGCCGGTCGCGGCGGCGAGGTCGGCGGCGGCCACCGTCCCGTCCGCCGCCGTGGTCACCGTGACCGCCGCACGGCCGGGCGCGGTGACGGCCAGCACCACCCCGCCGGCCGAGGCGCGCGGCGTGGCCGTGAGCACCAGGCTCAGGCCGCCCAATACCGGGTCGGTCTGCGGCGCCGGGAAGTCCCGGGCGCCGAGCGCGAATTCCAGCACGCCGTCGGCGTAGAAGGAGAAGAAGGCGTCGGGGAACAACCAGCGCAGCGGCAGGGGCCGCTGCCGCTCGTTCACCGTCGGTCGCGCCCGCAGCTCGGCGAGTACGCGGTCGCGCAGGTCCGGGTCGAAGCGGGCCTCGTAGGTGAAGGTCAGCCGGACGTCGGTGATCGCCTCGTAGTCGAGGTCGTTAATCTCCTTGGGCAGCTCCAGCGTCCAGGACGAGGCCACCCCCGCGCCCTGGAAGATCCGCAGCCGGCGCCGATCCCCGTCGGACAGCAGCGCGTCGGTCACCGGGTCGAAGTCGGAGAGCACGAGCGTCTCCCGGTTCTGGACCCGGTACTTCACCCCGGACCCCTCCGGAGTCCACCCGCGCGAGGGCAGCCGGTACACCGAGATCCCCGCGTTGGTGAGGGTGCCGGTGCGGCCCCGGGCCGGCACTATGCCGTCCACATCGACCTGTACGTGCAGGATCCGGCCCGCGTAGGTGCCCGGGTAGTGGGTGTCGAAGTCGTCGAGCGAGGTCTGGAAATCCATCCGGCCGGTGCGCCGGAGCTGGGTCTCGAACGCGAACGGGTGACGCTCGGCGAGCGACACCGTCTGCCGGAGCGGCTGGCGCTTGGGCGCGCTCGACATCACCAGGTCGTACGTGAAGGAGTGCACGTCGGCGAGCAGCGTGTCGGCGGCAAGCAGGCCCTCGACGGTGTCGCCGGAGTAGTCCGGCCTGATCACGGCGAGCGCGGTGTCGTTCTCGAAGTTGTACGCCTGCTGCATGCGCTTGGCCATGTCCAGGGCCATGGCCAGGTAGCGCTGGGCGAGCCGGTTCATCCGGTCACCGAGCGCGTGCCACACGTCGGGGCCGAAGCGTTGGTCGTCGAAGGCCGCGACGAGCTGCCGGGCGTGCGCCACGCGCAGCTGCGCCGCGCGCTGGCCGGCCACGGCGGCCGAGACGCGAGCCGTCGCCGCCCGCAGCTCGGCGCGCGCCTGCACCGTGACTCGGGCCAGGTCGGCGACCTGTCGCCCCAACGCGTCGATCTCGTACTGCCGTTGCAGGCGCGCCGCGGCGAGCTGCGCCGCGGCGCCGTCGGTGGCCGCCGGGGCGTCGGGAAGGTGGCTGTCCCCCTGCATCCTGCGGTTGGCGAGCCAGGTGAGCACGCCGGGATCCCCGTCCTCGCCGCCCGACATCTGCGCGGAGAGGGCCTGTTGCAGGGTCCAGGCCCAGGACTTGGTCGTGTAGTCCGCCATGGCCGCGTTCGCCTGACGGGCGCGCGCTTCGGCGGTGAGCACCCCGAACTCGTACGCGTCGCTCTCCGCCTCGGCCGCGGCGCGCTGTCGCGATACGGTCTCGTACTCCGCCAGTGCCTGGGCGGTGTTCTGCGCCAATTGCGTACGGGTCAACCGACCCTGGTCCGACTTCTCCCAGAAGGCCATGGCGTCCCGCTCGGCGCCCACCGCCAACTGGCCGAAGGTGATCGCCGCCGCCTGAAGGTAGTCGAACGTCCAGATCGGGACGCCGGCCGCCCAGTGCCCCCAGAAGTCCAGGCCGCCGTCTATGCGTTGCAACCGGGCCCACACGTCGAACAGCACGGCGGAGATGCTCGGGCTCGCGGTGATCTGCTCCGGCTCGCGCAGCCGCGCGATCACCTCGCGGGCGACGTGGGCCGCGGGCGCCAGGCCGGGAGTGGCGTACAGCTCGGAGTCCGGCGCGGTCGCGTCGAGCCTCAGCACGCGCTCGTACACCGCCAGCGCGGCCGCCGGGTCGTCGGCGCGGAACAGCGCGTCGCCCCAGTCCAGGTACAGCGTGGCCAACCGGCCCCAGAGGTAGGGGACTTCCACGGCCTCGGTGAGGAACTCGTACCGGGCCGCGGACAGATACCACATCTCGGCCGTCGTCCACTCGCCGAGCGCGTGGTGGCACTCCGCCAGCCCCAGTGGCACCTCGTAGTGCCACATGTGCGGGAGGCTGACGGCGACATCAGCCGCACCGGTGGGCGCGAGCAGCAGATCCGGCCGGCCCCGGTTGAACCGGCGGGTGGCGTAGACCTCGGCGAGCACCGCACCGGGGTCCGCGACGTCCCCGTGCGCCCAGGTCAGCGACCTGACCTCGCCCTCGCCGGTGCGGAACGCGAAGGTCCGCTCGCCGGTCACCTCGGGCGGGATCCGGATCGACGGGGTCGGCCCGACTGTCGGCGGCCCGGACGCGAACTCCGTGTCCCCGACCATCCGGCGCCCCGGGGGCCGGGCCACGACGTCGACCGGCCCGTCGCCGTTTCGGGGGATGCCGCCGTGCTCCTCGATCGCCTTGACCAGCTCCGGCGCGAGCTCGGCCGCGAGGTCGCGGAAGCGGTCCGCCGCGGGATCGCCCGCCGCCCGCAGCAGCGCGGCGGTGTGCAGGCGTGCGACGGCCGCCGGGCCCCGACCCCGGAGCCCGGAACCGAGCAGCCCGAGCTGCTCGGGGGCGTCCACGTCGAAGTCGACCCGGGGGTGCACCCCGATCTTCGGCGTCTCGACCGGCAGCACGTTCAGCCAGTCGCCGGCGACCGAGACCAGCGGCTCGAACAGGTTCGACGCGGCCAGGCCCTCGGCCGAGAGGATGCCGCGGGCGGGGAACAGTTGCGCCCACACCAGTGCCTGCACGGCCTCGTAGCTGTCGATCGCGTCGCGGTAGCGCCGCGCCCGGAACGCGTTCCCGGCGTCGATCAACAGCGCCTCCACCCGGGCGAGTTGCCGACCGCGCAGGTCCTCGGCCGCGACGAACCCGACGGTCCGTCGGAAGCCGTACGCGATTTCGCGATGCACGAATACGGACACGGTGCCCCCTAGCGTCGCCGGGCCGTGCCGCGCGCCCGGTGCCCCGCCCGGCCTCCCCGCCGGGCTCCTCGCACCCTCCAGCGAAGCGATCCGTGGAGGTGATCGCAAGAGTGGCGATGGCAAAATCCACCGGAGCGGGCGAATCCGTGCCGAGTCGGGCGGGAGCACGATCACCCGCGCCGGGCGGTCGAGGACTCACGCCCGACAGCGCCCGGGCCCGGCGGCCGGTGCTACGGCCGGAAGGCGTCGGCGTGTTCGGCGGCCCAGTCGGCGTAGGTGCGCGCGGGGCGGCCCGTGACCTCTTCGACGGTGGGCACGACCGTGTACGCGGACTCGGGCGGGGCGGCGTGCCAGCCGACGACGTAGTCGATGACGTCCTCCGGCACGCCCCTGTCGCGCAGGCGCTGATTCGCCTGCTCGCGGGTGAGTTCGACGAACCCGATGTCGCGGCCGATCGCCGCGCCGATCGTGCGGATCTTGTCGTGCACGGTCAGCGCCCGGGGGCCGGTGAGGGTGTACGTCCTGCCCGCGTGGCCGCCGTCGACCAGTGCGGTCACGGCGACCGCGGCGATGTCCCCCTCGTGCACGGCCGCGCTCGGGACCTCGGGGAACGCCTCCCGGACCACACCCTCGGCCCGGACCGAGTCCACCCAGGTCAGGGCGTTGGACATGAACTCCACCGGCTCCAGCAGCGTCCACTCCAGGTCCGCCGCCGTCACGGCCTGCTCGACCGGACCCGGCTCGCCGCCCCACAGGACGGTGACCCGGCGCACCCCCGCCCGCACGGCGAGATCCATGATCTCGGGCGCGGTCGCCAGAGGGGCGTTGTCGAAGAAGGACATGAGGTGCATGCCGGTGACACCAGCCAGTGCTCCCGCGAGGGTCTCCGGTGCGTTGAGGTCGCCGCGCACCACCTCCACCCCCGCCGGCAAGTTCGCCTTCGCCGGGTCGCGGGTCAGGGCGCGCACGGGACGGCCGGCTCGGGCGAGTTGCTCGACCACGTGGCGGCCGACATTTCCGGTGGCTCCGGTCACAAGAATCGTCATGGTGGTTGTCCCCTATCGGGTACCGCTATCGGGTACCGCGGTTCGGTTCGGTTCGGGTTTGGTTCGCGTTCGGTTCGGTTCGGGTTTGATTCGGGCTCGGTGTGGGTCCCACCCTGTCCGGCCGGGGTTCCGGAAACGTTCCGGTCCCCTTCCGGTCCCCTTCCGGTCGCCCTGCCGGTCGCCCGTCGAACCCCGGCCGCGCCCCTGTCGAATCCCGGGATCAATACGAATGGCATTCCGTGTAATGAATATGAATCGGAAATAGCATTTAGTCATTGTGCCGAATGTTCCGATCGATTTCCGGTGTATGGATTTGGCATTCGAGCCTCGGATTGCGATAAATTCCGGCCGGCAGGATTTTGAATGCCGCGGGATGGGAGCCCGCCTTGCGTTCGGGGGCACGGGCCTGCGTCGTCGGGCCTCGCCTCGATCCGACCTGCTGTGCCGAACCGGCCGACGCGGCCGACTCGAACGAGCGCTGCCCCGACCCGCTGTTGAGGACGACCATGACACTCTCGCCGCCTGCCCCGCGCCGGACCCGTACCGGCGGTGCGGCCGCGCACTGGGTCGCCCGCAGCCCCGTCCGGGTGCGCCCCTACCTCGAGCTCATGCGCGTCGACCGCCCGGTCGGCACCTGGCTGGCGGTGCTCCCGGGCTGGCTGGCCCTGGCCCTGGCCGACGACTTCCCGCCCGACCCCCGCACGGCCCTGGTCCTGCTGCTGCTGGCCTTCCTGATCCGCGGCGCCGGCTGCACGATCAACGACATCGTCGACCGCCGGTTCGACGCGCGGGTCGTCCGCACCGCCGGCCGGCCACTGGCCGCCGGCCGAATCGACGTCGGCCGCGCCCGGGTGTTCTTCGCCGCGCAGCTGGCGATCGCGCTGCCGATCCCGCTGCTCCTGGGGCCGGGCGCCTTCGTAGTGATGGCGGTCGGCTGGCTGCCGATCGTGGCGTACCCCTTCATGAAGCGGATCACCCACTGGCCGCACCTCTGGCTCGGTCCGTGCATGAGCTGGCTCGCCCTCGTCGCCTGGATCGCGGTCACCGGCTCGCTCGACGCCACCGGCGGCCTGCTGTTCGCGGGGCTGGTGTGCTGGGCGGTGGGCTGCGACGTGGTGTACGCGCATCAGGACCGCGAGAGCGACGCGTTGGTCGGAGTGCGCTCCGCGGCCGTGCTGCTCGGTCGGCGGAGCGTTCCGCTGCTCGTGGGGCTGTACGTCGCCACCGTCGGCTGCTTCGCCGCCGCCGGTTGGTCGGCCGGGCTCGGCCCGGCGTTCTGGCCGCTGCTCGCCGGCGCCGGCGCCCAGCTCGCCTGGCAGCTGCGGGAGTTGGACATCGACGATCCGGCGAGCTGCCGACGCGTCTTCCTCTCCAACCCGCGGTTCGCGGGCATCGTCCTGGTCGCCGTGCTCGCCGGCCGGGCCCTGTAGTGGCGGCCACCGTCGGCCCCCCGCCGCCGAACCGACCCGCGAGCGCGCCACGGATCGCCGTCGTCGGCGGCGGCATCGCCGGACTCGCCTTCGCCCTCGCCGCCCACCGCGTCGGCCTGGAGTGCACCGTGTACGAGAAGTCCCGGCAACCCCGGGACGGCGAGGCCGGACTGCAACTCGGCCCCAACGCCGTGCGCTCGCTGTACCGGCTCGGGGCCGGGCCGGGACTGCGCGCGGTGTCGGCGCTGCCCGCCGAGCTGGACTTCCGTCGCTGGGACGACGGCACGTCGCTGCTGCGGGTGCCGATCCGGCCCGGCTACGCCGAGCGCTTCGGCGCGGAGCACCACGTCCTGCTGCGGGCGGACCTGCGCGAAGTGCTGCTGCGTCTGCTCCCGGCCGGCACCGTTCGCTACGGCGGACGCTGCGTCGGGCTGCACGAGAGCGCCGACGACGTCCGGATCGACTTCGCGGACGGCGCGTCCGCCGTCGCCGACGTGCTGATCGGTGCGGACGGCGCGCACTCGTGCGTGCGCGCCCACACCCACCCGTACGAAGCGCCCGTGCATTCCGGGATGGACGCGTATCGGGCCGTGGTGCCCGTCGGCGCGACCGGCCTCGGGAGGGCGCCCGCCGTCCGCCTGTGGCTCGGCACCGACCGGCACTTCCTGTGCTATCCCGTCGCGGGCGGCCGACGGGTGAACCTCGTCCTGGTCGCCCCGGCGGAGTCCGACGAGTCGTGGGGCAAGCCGGTCGAGGCCGAGCGCGTGGCCCGCACCCTCGCGCACTGGGACCCGGCCGTCGCGGCACTGATCCGGACCTGTGCGGAGCTGCACCGCAGGCCGCTGTTCGACCGGGACCCCCTGCCGAGCTGGAGCACCCCGCGCACGACCCTGATCGGCGACGCCGCCCATCCGATGCTGCCGCATCAGGCGCAGGGCGCCTGCCAAGCGATCGAGGACGCCCTCGCGCTCGCGACGCTGCTCGCGCACGCGGGCCGGCCGGGCATCGCCGAGGCGCTGCGCCGCTACCACGCGCTGCGGGCGCCCCGGACCGCGCGCGTACAGGCGGACTCCCGGGAGTACGGCGCGCTGATGCACTCGCCCGCGGGGGCCGCGTTCCTGGCCGGAACGACCGCCGAGGAGCTGATCGACCTCATGGCGCCGACCTACGCGTACGACATCGAGGAACAGGCCCTGGCGACCGCGCCGACCTGACCCGCCCCGCCTCCACCCGACCCGACCCGCCGTGGTGCCGCACGCCGCACGCTCCCGACCACCCGATCCACATCCCACGACGCCCGACTCACGACGCCGCAAAGGATCCTCACCGTGACCGCCGAAGTCTCCGCGCCGCCCGTCGCCCCGCCGCTGCCCTCGCCCGACTACATCATGCAGTTGGCCTTCGGGTTCAGCGCCGCGAAGTGCCTGCTCAGCGCGGTCGAGACGGGCGTGTTCAGCGAACTCGCCGGCCGGCAGGGGCAGGACGCCGCCGAACTCGGCGCCCGGCTCGGTCTGCACCCCAGGGCGGCGCGCGACTTTCTCGACACCCTTGTCGCGCTCGGCCTCCTGGACCGGCACGACGGTCGCTACGCGAACACGGTGCAGGCGAGCGTCTTCCTGGACCGGGCCAAGCCCACGTACATCGGCGACGGGCTGGACATGGTCAACGCGCGCCTGTACGGATTCTGGGGCCACCTCACCGACGCCCTGCGCACTGGCGAGACCCAGAACGAGGCCAAGTCGGCCGGTACCGCGGCGAATCCCTTCGCGATCATCTACGCGGACCCGGCCCGGCGGCGGCTGTTCCTGCGGGCCATGTCCCAGCTTTCGCGGCCGACGATGCTCGCGCTCGCGGAGCGCTTCCCGTGGGCCCGGTACGAGAGCGTCGTCGACCTCGGCTGCGGGGACGGCGCGCTGCTGTGTCACATCGCCGCCCGCCACCCGCACCTGACCGGGGTGGGCTTCGACCTGCCCGAGAGCGCCGACGCCTTCGCGGAACACGTGGGCGAGGAAGGGCTCGCCGCCCGGATCGGTTTCCGGGCCGGCGACTTCTTCACCGACCCGCTGCCCACGGCGCACGTCCTGGTCCTGGGGCACGTGCTGCACGACTGGGACCCGGCCGCCAAGCGGCGCCTGCTGGCCGCGGCGCACGCCGCGCTGCCCGAGGACGGGGCCGTGGTCGTGTTCGAATCCTTCCTCGACGACGACCGGCGAACCAACCTGCCCGGCCTGCTGCTGGGCCTGAACACACTCATCGAGACGCCCGGCGGCTCCGCGTGTACCGTCGCGGAATGTCGTCGGCTGCTGGTCGAGGCGGGATTTCGGGACGTCCGGGCCGAGCCGCTGGCCGGTTCCGAGTCGATGGTGGTCGGCGTGAAGTGAACCGGCGCGTCGGCCCCGGGAGCGCCCGGCCGCCGTACGTCCGAAGGTCGAACATTCCCTTCCCACGACAGCCCGACGGAACGCGGAGACGCGGCACGCGGAGGGGGCGCCGGGGGAGCGGCACGGCATACTCGCCGGCGTCGGTACGGGCCACGGAGGGCACCATCAGAGTTCTACTCGTCGACAACCACGACTCCTACACGTACAACCTCTTCCAACAGCTCGCGGCGGCCTACGGACAGGAGCCGGACGTCGTCACGAACGACGACGCGCGCTGGGCCGATCTCGACCCGGCCGACTACGACGCGGCGGTGATCTCCCCGGGTCCCGGACGACCGGGCCGGGACGGGGACTTCGGGCACTCGGCGGCGGTGTTCCGGGATCGGCGGATCCCCGTACTCGGTGTGTGCCTGGGACATCAGGGGCTCGGCGAGGCGGCCGGCGCGCGGGTCGTCGCGGCGCCGCGACCTCGGCACGGACATCTGGAGACCATCACCCACACGGGCGACGACCTCTTCGCGGGGATCCCGGCCGGCTTCACGGCGGTGCGCTATCACTCGCTCTGCCTGGCCGAGCCGCTGCCCGCCGAGTTGCGCGTGCTCGCGCGCGCCGAGGACGGCGTGGTGATGGCCGTGCGTCATCGGGAACTGCCCTGGTGGGGAGTACAGTTCCACCCCGAGTCGGTGGCCTCGGAACACGGCGCGCGCCTCGTCGACAACTTCCGCGCGCTCGCGCTTGCCGCCCGCGCGCGCCCCCAATCCCCCGCGCTGCCGCACCGGCTGCGGGCGGCGGTGCCCGCCGGCCACCGACCGGCCGCCGCCCCGGTCCCACTGCGGATCAGGACGGCGGTGATCGACCGGGAGATCGATACCGAGGCGGCTTTCACCCACCTGTACCAGGGCCGCGACCCCGCGTTCTGGCTGGACAGCGCACGCGTGGAACCGGGCCTGTCGCGCTTCTCGTTCCTCGGCGACGCCTCCGGACCGCTCGGCGAGCTGCTGCGGTACGACGTGGGGGACGGGAAGGTGACGATCCGACGCGGGCGCTCCGCCGACGAGTTCCGGCCCGGCACGATCTTCGACGTGCTCACCGAGCGGCTGCGCGAGCGCGCCGTCGACGCCCCGGACACGCTGCCGTTCGACTTCCTGGGCGGCTACGTCGGATACCTCGGCTACGAGCTCAAGGGCGACTGCGGGGCCGGCAACCGCCATCACGCGCCCGAACCGGACGCGCAATGGTTGTTCTGCGACCGCTTCCTGGCCGTCGACCACCTCGAGGGCCGCACCTACGCGGTCGCCCTGTGCCATCCGCACGACGTGCACGAGACGGACGCTTGGCTGTCCGCGACCACGCGCGTGCTCGACACGCTGCCCTCCGCCGGCGACGCCGCCGGGGCCGCGGGCCCGGCCGCCCGTGCCGATCGTGGCACGCGCGTCGACACGCGCCGGGCGGCCGCCGCCGAGCGCAGCGGTGGCAAGCGGCGATACCTCGCGAACATCGCCGAGTGCCAACGCCTGCTGGCGGCGGGCGAAAGCTACGAGATCTGCCTGACGACCACCCTGTCCACCCCCGCGCCCGAGGACCCGTTCACCCACTACCGCCGACTGCGCGCGCTCAACCCCGCCCCGTACGGCGCCTTGCTGCGCTTGGGACCCATGTCGGTGCTCGGCGCCTCGCCGGAGCGCTTCCTGCGGGTGGACCGGCACCGCACCGCGGAGAGCAAGCCGATCAAGGGCACCACCCCGCGCAGCCCCGACCCGGTCGAGGACGAGGCGCTGCGCCGCGCACTGGTGACCGACCCCAAGACGCGCGCCGAGAACCTGATGATCGTCGACCTGCTCCGCAACGACCTCGGCCGGGTGTGCGACGTCGGCTCGGTCCGGGTGAGCGACTTCCTGGCCACCGAGAGCTATGCCACGGTGCACCAACTCGTCTCCACCATCCGGGGAACCCTGCGCCCGGAGATCGACGCGGTCGGGTGCGCACGCGCGTGCTTTCCCGGCGGCTCGATGACCGGGGCACCGAAGCTCCGGACGCTGGCCATCATCGACGCGCTCGAAGCGGGACCGCGCGGCGTGTACTCGGGCGCGCTGGGCTACTTCTCCGCCTCCGGCACGGCCGACCTGAGCATCGTGATCCGCACCGCGGTGCTTCGCGACGGCACGGCCACCACCGGCGCCGGCGGCGCGATCGTGCTCGACTCCGACCCCGACGCCGAACACGCCGAGATGCTCCTCAAGGCCGCCGCCACCCTCCAGGCTCTGGCCCCGACCCCAACCCCGAGCCCGGCCCCGGCCCCGGCCCCGGCCACACCCGACCGACCGGAGGACAGACCCTAGCCGCGGCCGGTCACGCGGTCACCGTGCTCGCGGTGCCGCGTCAGCGCACCGTGAACGCCGGGGCGTGCCGGGGCCAGGGACGGGCCTGTTCGATCCGGGCGGCCACCGCGAGCAGCAGCGACTCGGAGCCCGGCCGGCCGACGAGCTGGACCGCGGACGGCAGCCCGTTCGGGCCCTCGCCCATCGGGACCGTGGCCGCGGGGTAGCCGGCCAGGTTCCAGGCCACGGTCATCGGGGCGTACCGACCCGATGTCACGAAGCTGCTGGACCACGACCCCTGGCCCCACCGTCGCGCCGCCGGCGCGGGCTGGGCCAGCGTCGGCATCACCACGACGTCGAACCGGTCGAAGAAGGGCGCCATCGCGGCGCGGAACCGGGACCGGTCCGTGTCGCGCGGCGGACGCACCGCGGCGGCGATCCGCCCCGCCCGCGCGTGCCGTACGGTCCTGGTCTCCAACCGGCCCCGCAGCTTCGGATCGGCCAGGTACGGCGCGGCGTCGCGCGCGGGCAGTGCCAGCCAGCGCGAGTTGACCGCGAGCGCCGCCCACAGCGGATACTTCGGCTCGGCCGGCTCCACCGCGTACCCGAGCCCGCGCAGCAACCGCCCCGCCGCCCCGACCGACGCCTTGAACTCCCTGTGCACGACTATCCCCGCCACCGGCGGCTTGACCGACAGCGCGACCCGGATCCCCGCGGGCTCGGGGTCGGCCCCGGCCACGTCGGCGCCGGCCATGACCGCGAGCATCAACGCCGCGTCGGCGACCGTGGTGGTGAGCGGTCCGTTCTCGGACATGCCGTCCCAGCTGTCCGGGCCGATCTCGGCCGGGACCAGGCCCGTCCCCGGCTTGAACCCGAACAGCCCACAGTCGGCGGCCGGGATCCGGATCGAGCCGGCACCGTCGTTCCCGTGCGCGATCGGCACCATGCCGGCGGCCACCGCCGCGGCCGCGCCGCCCGAGGAACCCCCCGCGGTCACCTCGAGGTTCCACGGGTTGCGGCTGGTCCCGTACACGCTGTCGCTGAACGGATAGATGCCCAGCTCGGGCAGGTTGGTCTGGCCCACGACCACGGCGCCGGCCGCCCGCAGCCGCGCGACCACGGGATGGTCCACCGCCTGCGGGGTCGCCGGCGTGGCGGCCGAGCCGCTGCGCATCGGCTCGCCCGCGACGGCGATGTTGTCCTTGATCGCGATCGGTACGCCGGCCAGCGGCAGTTCGGACCGGTCGGGGCGGGCGTCGACGGAGTCCGCCTCCACGAGCGCGTCGTCGGCCCGCACTCGGACGAACGCCCCGACCCGTCCGTCGAGCGCGGCGATCCGATCGAGGTGCTGCCCCACCACCTCGCGGGCGCTCACCTCGCCCGCCCGCACGGCCGCGGCCATCTCGATGGCCGTCCGCCCGATCCACGCACCGCTGGTGTCGCTCATGATGTCCTCCGCCGAGAAGGTCCGTCGAGACGCCGGACGCGTTCCGCGCCGGCGCCTACGCTGCCAGCTCGCCCCGCCACCCGCCACCTGTCACGCCCGACACAGCCCCGCCCCGCGTCGTCCCGCCCCTCCCGCGTCGCGGATCCGATCCGGCCGGTCGTTCCGCGGCGTGAACCGAGGCCGGCGCTGCCCCGGGTCGGATTTATCCAATCCCGACCCCCGGGTGCGCCGGCACAGTGGCGCGCCACGGGCCCGGGTGGTCACGCGCGGGTGTCTGGGGCATCGGGGGTGCGCGTGGGTGCCCGGGTCCGGGGGTGGAGCCGGGGCGGACGGACGACCGTTGGGGGGCTCGGATGTGGGCAGGGGAGACGACGGCGGTTCGCGTGGCGGTCGGCGGCACCGCTCCGGCCGAGGGCGTGGAGGGTGTGCCGCAGGCCGCCGGGGCCCGGGGATGAGCACCTCCGTCGTCGTCCCCGACCTGACCGATCCCGACTTGTACGCGCACGGCGACCCGCACACCGTGTGGCGGACCCTGCGCGAACACGCCCCGGTGTACCGGCAGTCGGTCGGCGACGGGCTCGGCTTCCGGGCGGTGACCCGGTACGCCGACGTGGCCCGGGTGGCCCGCGACCACGACGTGTTCGGCCCCGAACAGGGCGCCGTGCCCGACCCGTTCGGCATCGGCGACCCGGCCGTCGGGCAGCGGCTCGCGGCGACCGATCCGCTCCGGCCCGACCGGATGCGCGTCCTGTTGGATCAGGCCCTGCGGGCCCGGCCGATCCGGGCGCGCGCCGACGACATCCGATCCGGGATCCGCGCCCTGCTGCCACCGGACGGCGATCCCTTCGACCTCGCCGAGGCGATGAAGGCGCTACCGCTGGTGGTGATCGGCGCGCTGCTCGGGTTGCCCGAGGACGACCGGCCGCGGCTCGCGCACCTGGCGCTGATGGCCTTCGCCGGGGACGATCCCGACTACCGGCTCCCGGAAGGCCCCGCGGCGACGGTGCGCCGAGCCCATCGCGAACTGTTCGCCTATTTCGGCGACTTGGTCCGCTACCGCGTCCGCCGCCCGCGCGACGACCTGATCGGCACTCTGCTGGGGCTGCGCCACGACGGCGAGCGGCTCTCGCCCGACGCGGTCGTCGTCGGCTGCCACGATCTGCTGCTGGGTGCCGGTGTCCCGCTTTCGCAGGTCCCCGGTGCGGCAGTCCTGGAACTGGCCCGGACGGGCGGCTACGCCGCCTGGGCGAACCGCCCCGACCTGCTCGACAGCGGCGTCGAGGAGGCGCTGCGCTGGTCGACGCCCGCGAACCACCTGGTCCGGATCACCCGCCGCCCCGTCGAGTTGTCGGGCGTGTGGCTGCCCGAGGGCGCGACGGTCGTGGCCTTCCTGGGCTCGGCCGACCGCGACGACCGCGTGTTCGCCGCGCCCGACATGTTCGACGTGGCCAGGCGGTCGAACCGGCACCTCGCCTTCGGCGCGGGGCGCCGCTCCTGCGTCGGATCGAGCACGGCCCGACCGGCGTTGCGGCTGCTGTTCGGCGAACTGTTCGCCACCTACGCGTCCTTGGAGGTCGTCGGCGAACCGGTCCGGCTGCGATCGACGTTCCTGGCCGGCCTCAAACGGCTGCCCGTGCGGGGCCGGCCCCGGCCGGGAACCCGACCGGTGACGTCTCCGTCCCCTCGGGGCGGTGCCGACCGTCGGAGCCAGTCGTCCGACATCGCGAAGTCCTTTCGGGCATAGGGGAGTTCGTCCCACAGGGTCCCGTGATCACCCGTCTTTGCGGGCATGCTCGCGAGGTTGCAGCCCAAAGGGGTCTTCTCGGAACGGTTACGAGATCGGCTCCGGCCGGGTGCCCGCTCGGATACCGGCTGTCGCGAGTCGTCGCGGCCCGCCACCGCATGAACCTCGTCATAGGGGTGATTCATATCGAAGCGGCCGACCCGATCGACCCGTCGATTTCCCTCGTGATCCCCCCGGAGTGCAACGCAACACCCCCACGCACGCGTTAGGTACACGATTGAAACGTTCGCCGCGACGGCCCCTTCCGCCGGGATGTAACGCTGTCACGGCGATCGAACCCCCCATGCGTCCGCCCCCACGGTTCGCATGTACCGAAAAAGCCCCCCAGCAAGCGGAACACAAGCACACCAGGAGCCGGATCATGATCATGACCCGACCGCTGATCCTCGGCCGCAGGAGCACTGCCCCCGTCCGCTCCCTGCCCCCTCTGCCCGACCACCATTACGACCCTGTCGTCGGAGCGAACGTCACCGCGGCCGGCACCTTGTTGATCCATGTTGCAGAGCCCGCGGCGATAGCCTCCTACACCGGCACCCAGGAACAGGGTGGCTGGAAGAAGGATGACTGAACCGCACGTCGTGGTCGTGGCCGCCGAGAACGACCTCACCGCCGATCTGGTGATGTCGCATCTCGACGGCCGCGCCGCCGTTGTACGCCTGGACCCCGGCCGGCTGCGCGCCGACATCGAGGTCACCGGCCATCACACCGCCGGACACTGGCACACCACCCTGCGCCACGGCGGCACCGGCGTGATTCTGGACGAGAACTGCGCCGTGTACTGGCGCAAGCCCACCCGGCCCGATGCGTTCGCCGCGGCCGAAGCCGACGAGCGGTGGCGGGCCGACGAGAACACCACGGCCCTCCTGGGACTCCTGAGGTCCCGCCCCCTGAAGGTCTGGTGCAACGACCCGACCACCGTCGCGGCCTCGCGGCTGAAGCCGACCCAGCTCGCGGCCGCCGCCGCGGTCGGCCTCGCCGTGCCCGACACGCTGCTCACCTGCGACCCGGCCGCGGCCCGGGCGTTCATCACCAACCACGACGACCGGGTCGTGGTCAAGGCACTGACCCAACGGCACACCACATTCATCCCCACCACGCACATTCGGCTCGACGACGACCTGTCGGGCATCGCCGGAACCGTCCACTACCTCCAGTCCCTGATCCCGGACCGGGCCTTCGACGCCCGCGTCACCGTCGTCGACGACCGCGTCCTGACGGCCGCGATCACCACGGACGGCGAACTGGACTGGCGCGTCGCGCCCGACGGCGCCTGCCACTACGAGCCGATCACCGCCCCGCCGCGGATCGAGCGGGCCTGCGTCGAGCACGTCCGGGCACTGGGCCTGACCTACGCCGCCCTCGACCTGATCGTCGACCACGACGGCCGGTGGACCTACCTCGAGACGAACTGCGCGGGCGAGTTCGGCTTCATCCAAACGCACACCGACCTGCCCATCGCCCAGGAGATCGCCGCCCTGTTGATCCACGGCCCCGCCCGCCGCGCCCCCGAGTCCGACCGCCCGGCCCAGGCGAGGATGTGAAGATGGACCCGCTCCTGGCCGCCGCGCTCGACACCCTGGGCATCGTGGGACCCGTACGACCGCTCACCCCTCACCACAGCAGGGCCTGGCGCGTGGGCGACTGGAAGGTCAAGGCCGCCACCACCGCGGCCGACATCGCGCCGCTGATCCACGACGCGCGTGCCGTCGCCCTCCTGCACGCCCGCGGCCTGTATCCGGGCGCCGGCGCCTACGGGCAGGTCGGCGACGGCGTGTGGACCGCGATCGAATGGCGCGCGGGCAGCACCCTGTGGGACTGGTGCCGCGTCGCCCGCGACCGGTACCCGGCCGACGACGTCGCCGCCCGGCTGCGGCACATCGGGCGGCAGGGGTTCGCCAGGCTCGCCGAACTGCACGCGGCCGGCTGGCACCACGGCGACATCCAACCGGCCAACATCCTGGTCACCCCCGGCGACGGCATCGAGTTCATCGACTACGACTTCGCCCAACACCCCGACCTGCCGCTGCCCTACCCCTACCGCGGCGGCATGGACCACGCCACCGCCCCCGAGATCGCCCAGCGACTCCTCGACACCAGGCCCGAGGTGCACATCCCGCTGACCGACGTCGCCGAGGTCTACAGCTTCGGCGCCTCGCTGCGCTGGTCCTGGACCGGTTGTACCCCCGCCACCACCCGCACGATCGGCCCGGCGGTGACGCCCACCGACATCCTCAAGGACATCACCACCGGCCACCACCGCGGCCCGCTCCCCATCGAACGCCCCTGGCCCGACCCGATTCTGGAAGCCCTGATCGCGAGCACGACCAGCCTCGACCCCGCCGACCGCACCGCGACCGCGGCCCTTGACGGGACGTGACGGAGCGACCGACGCGACCGACCCGGCCGGGTCGCCCCCGCGCGGGCGCACGCCAGTGGTGGCCCCGACGCGCGGGCGCCGCGGGTCAGGGCGCGGAGAAGACGTGGTCGCTGATGAAGCGGGTCGCGCCGATGATCCCCGCCGTGTCGTGCAGTTCGGACAAGACGATGGGCAGGTTGCCGGTCGCCAACGGCAGCGACTGGCGGTACACCACGCTGCGGATCTCGGCGAGCAGCGCGTGCCCGAGGAGCCCCGAGACGCTGCCGCCGAGCACGATCAGGCCCGGGTTGAAGAAGCTGACCAGCGTCGCGAGCACCTGGCCCACCCGCCGGCCGCCGGTACGCACCAGGCGGATCGCGGCCACGTCGCCGGCCGACGCCGCCGCGGCGATGTCGGCCACGCGCAGCTCGCCGGCCTCGACCAGCCGGGCCGCGAGCTGCGCGGAGGCGCCGGAGCGGGCCGCCGCCGTCGCGTCGCGGACGAGCGCGGTGCCGCCGAAGAACGCCTCCAGGCAGCCGACGTTGCCGCACGCGCAGGTCGGGCCGGACTCGGCGACCCGAATGTGCCCGATGTCGCCCGCGCTACCGGACGCGCCGCGGTACACCCCGCCGTCGACGACGATGCCGCAGCCGATGCCGGTACCGATCTTGACGAACAGGAAGTCGTCGACCGAGCGGGCCGAGCCCGCGTGCTGCTCGCCGACGGCCATGATGTTGACGTCGTTGTCGACCTGCACCGGGCAGCCCAGCTCCCGGCCCAGCACCTCGCGCACGGGGTAGCGGTCCCAGCCGGGCATGATCGGCGGGACCACCGGCACGCCCTCGCGAAAGCTCACCGGGCCGGGCATGCCGAGCCCCACGCCGTGCACTGCGGGCATCAGGCCCCGGTCGCGGAGTCCGTCGATCAGGGACAGGGCCAGGCCGAGCACGACCTCGGGCCCCTGGCGTACGTCGCACGGCTCCGACACGTGCCCGAGGACGCGCAGTTCGCCGTCGGTGACCGCGACGCCGAGCGAGGTGGCACCGATGTCGATGCCGACGAAGCGCAGCGACGTCGCCAGGCATACGATGCCCGAGCGGCGCCCGCCCCGGGACGCGGCGAGCCCCGCGTTCTCGATCAGGCCCAGCTCGGTGAGGCGATCCAGCTCGACGGCGACCTTCGATCGGGACATGTGGACCAAGTCGCCGAGTTCGGCTCGCGACCGGGGGCCGTCGTCGCGCAACAGCGCCAACAGGCGCGCTTGGTGCTCGTTCTCGGGCCGGACCGTCATCCCCATGGCGTTGCTTTCCGCAATCCCGGTTCCATCGAGCACCGTTCCCCCGTCGCTTGCCCATCGATGTCGG
Source organism: Embleya sp. NBC_00896 (assembly GCF_045207785.1). Taxonomy (NCBI): domain Bacteria; kingdom Bacillati; phylum Actinomycetota; class Actinomycetes; order Kitasatosporales; family Streptomycetaceae; genus Embleya; species Embleya sp. NBC_00896. The sequence continues at coordinate 848,339 of NZ_CP108777.1, read as the reverse complement.
TCGTACGCCGTGGTGCCGCATAGTTTCGTGCGTGGTGATCGGGCCGAACCTAGTGACTTTCGCTCGGCAGGTGAAGAAGCCCGGCAAAAAATCTTGCCGTTTTCCACTCACCGAGGACAAAGTCTCGGAACACCCACGGGGTCGGCGGGAATAGCGCTCGCCGGCGCGGGGTTCGGCCTGCACATGACGACTCTGGGATTGATCGGCAGCGGCATGATCGGTGGCACCCTGGCGCGATTGGCGGTCGCGGCCGGGATCGACGTCGTGCTCAGCAATTCGCGCGGGCCGCAGACGTTGGCCCCGCTGGTGGCCGAGCTCGGCCCGCGCGCACGGGCCGCGACCCCCGCGGAGGCGGCCGCCGCCGGGGACTGGGTCGTGGTGAGCATTCCGCTGGGGCACCAGCGGGAGGTGCCGGCCGACGCGGTCGTGGGGAAGGTCGTGCTCGACACGACGAACTACTACCCCCAGCGGGACGGCCATGTGGCCGCGCTCGACACGGAGGAGACCACCACCAGCGAGCTCCTCCAGGCGCATCTCCCGGCGGCGGCGGTGGTCAAGGTCTTCAACAACATCTACTTCAAGCATCTGGCGGCGCTGGCCCGCCCGGCGGGCGCGCCGGATCGCACGGCGCTGCCGATCGCCGGCGACGACGCCGACGCGAAGGCGGCGACGACGAGGCTGCTCGACCTCCTTGGCTACGACGCCGTGGACGCCGGTGACCTGGCCGAGGGGTGGCGCTACCAGCGCGACACCGCCGCGTACGCGACCCTGTACACCGGCAACCCGCAGAGCCGCAGCCTCTCCGCGGACGACCCGGGCCGGAGCGTCGGCGCCGACGAGCTGCGCGCGGCCCTCGCGGCGGCCCGCCGCTACAAGGAGACCCCCGCCTGAGGTCCACCCGCCGACCGGGCCGGTGCCGCGGCCGTCCGGGGCCGGCCCCTCCGGTCCGGACGGCCCGGACGGCGATTGCGCCGTCCGGCGCCGTCCGGGTCACGAGTGGGCCGCGCCCGGCCCTATCATCCACATGATCGACAACTCGGTGACCGCGCTCGTCCCGAGTGCGCCGGGTGGCGACCACCCCGGGAGAGATCTTGTCCGACGAACTGGAATACCACGCTCTGCACATCGCCGTGGAAACCGAGGACGAGGCCCGCGCGATCCTCGCGGAGCTCGCGGCGGACCCGAGCCGATTCGGCGCGATCGCCAAGGCACGGTCCAAGGACCCTCGGTCGGCGGCGCTGGGCGGCGACCTCGGCTGGGGATACGAGGACGACTACGCGGAGGCGTTCGCCGAAGCGCTCGTCAAGCTTCGCCCCGGGCAGCTGAGCGACATCGTCGCGTCCCAGTACGGTTTCCACGTCATCAAGCTCGCGAACACCCGCCCCGCGCGGCCCCGCGACGAGGACTGAGCGAGCCGCACCGACCCCGCATCGGCCCCCGCGAACGCGCGGCCGGCACCGGGGCGAGTGTGCCAATTTTTGCGGGTTCGAGACAGCGGCATTGCCCATACCGCAAGCGTTGGCAAAAACTGGTCTGGACCAATCAGTCGCCCTCCCACCCAGGAGTCGTCCGATGCCGCCAGTCCCGCACGCCCTCATCGAATCCGCGAAGCCGCACGTGCTGGGCCTCTTCCGCATCGTCGTCGGGCTGCTGTTCGCCTGCCACGGCTGCGCCTCGCTCTTCGGTCACCCGAACACCGTCCGCGGCACCGTGTCCGTTGGTGAGTGGCCCGGCGGGTACGCGGCCGTCATTCAACTCGTGGGCGGCGCCCTGGTGCTGCTCGGGTTGGGCACCAGGGCCGCCGCGCTGATCTCGTCGGGGTCGATGGCCTACGCCTACTTCTCCGTCCACCAGGAAGAGGCTTTGTGGCCGCTCCAGAACGGCGGCGAATTGTCGGTGCTGTTCTGCTGGTCCCTGTTGCTGATCGCGGTGTTCGGACCGGGCACCCTCGCGCTCGAACGACTGCTGGTGCGCACCGCCCGCACCCCACCCGCGTCGACCGAGTCCGCCCCGGCCGGCGCGGTCTGATGGCCCGGTCCACGAGCGCGCGACGACTCACCCGAGCCTGCCGCGGCGGACGCGGTTCGCAGCCCACAGGCCGAACCGGTCGCCACCGCCCTCGAGGCGCCGGCCCGTGAGCCGCATGCGCCGGCTCTTCCCGTGAACCTCGCCCGCGCGTGTCGGCACGTTCACGCTCCGGCCATCGGCCGCCGGCCTACTGAACCGAGTCGTACAGCCAACCCGACGTCCGCACGGAACACTCCCGTGCGGACGTCGGTCCGCCCCGAGCATCGGCCGAGCCAACCCCAGCCCGGCGGCGCTTGAGGCCACTCGGCCGAAGTCCGGCTCACCCCAAGCACCGGCCGAGCGAAATCCAGCCCGGCCGGCGCTTGAGGCCGCCCGGCCGAAGACCGTCTCATCTCAAGCATCGGCCGAGCGAAATCCAGCCCGGCCGGCGTTGGAGGCCACTCGGCCGAAGGCCGGACCAATCCAAGCCCGGCCGGCGTTTGAGGCCAACCCAGCCCGGCCGGCGCTTGAGGCCAACCCGACCCGGCCACCCCCTTCCGCACCCTCGACCCCCGAAAAGGACCGACGACATGCCCGGAAGTTCCCTCACCCTCCTCCGCCCCACCGCACCACAGGAGGGTGACCGGCTGACCTTCCGCTTCGGCACCGACGCTCCGCACGCGAAGAACTGGGTGGGCGTGTACGACGGCGCCCGCAAGCCCGGCGACGGCAGTTCACTGGCCTGGAAGTACGTCACCACCGCCGACGGCGAGGTGGTCATCGATACGCAGGGGCTCACCGACGGCCCCTACACCGCCTACCTGCTCGCCAAGGACGGCTACGCGATCCTCGCGCAGACCGCGCCGTTCTCCTTCGCCGCCCGGCCCGTACCGCCGCGCCCGCGATTCGCCGTCGACACCGTCACCACCGCGGCCGTCGCCCCGGGAGACACCGCGACCGTGCGCCTCGCCGGCCTGTGGACCGCGGCCGGCGGAGCCCAGTCCGGCCAGGGCGTCACCTTCCGCACCCGCGGCGGGGACGGCTGGCTGACCGCCGGCGCCGACGGCACGGTCACCGCGAAGGCGCCACGCGGCGGCGCCCGCCACCCCGGCGTGCTCACCGTCGAGGGCCGCGACAACGCCACCGGCGTGACCTCGCGGCTCGATGTCCACGTACCGGTCCGCCGCAACGACCGCAGCGTCGCGCTCAAGGTCGCCGGCCTCGACACATGGGAGGCCGGCAAGCACGTCGACGGCGCGGTGACCAAGCTGGTGCGACTCGCGCTCACCCAGAACCTGGACCTGCTCGCGCTCCAGGACACCGGCGGCACCCTGGGCAAGTCCCTCGCCGACGCCCTCGGTTGGGCCGTGTACGAGGACCCGGCCGGGCTCGCGCTGGTCAGCCGGCACCCGCTCACCGACCCGCGCCCCGCGACCACCGACCTGCCCGCCGTCGCGGCGACGGTGCGCGCTCCCGGGGTGCGTCCCGTCCGGGTGTGGACCGCCCACCTGGACGAGGCCGACTACGGGCCGGACGCCATCCGCCAGGGCCGCACCGCCGCGCAGGCCGAGGCGGCCGAGCGGGCGAGCCTGCGGTACCGCCAGGCGCAGGCCCTCGTCGCGGCCCTGGAGCCCGACCTGCGCGCCGCCCGGGACACCCCGGTCCTGCTCGCCGCCGGCCTCGCCTCGCCCTCGCACCTGGACTGGACCGCGCGCGCCGCGGCCGGGCACGGGGGAGTGGGACCGGTCCGCTGGCCGGTCACCCTGCTGCTCGAACAGGCCCGGCTGACCGACGTGTTCCGGGCCGAACACCGCGACCCCGTCCGCGAGCCCGGCACCACCTGGTCGCCCGTCGACCCCACCCGGCCCCAGGACCGGATCGACGCCCTGCACACGGCCGGACCGCTCGACGCCACCGAGGCGCACACCCTGGTCACCGGCTGGCCCAAGCCGGTCCCGGGCACCGCCGCGAACGGCTGGCCCAGCGACCACGCCGCCGCGGTCGCCACGTTCACCCTGCGCGCCTGATCCGTCGTCATCTCCCGCCACCGAAAGGCCCGTTCCACCATGACCGAGTTCAGCCGCCGTTCCTTCGTGGGCGCCTCCGCAGCCGTCGGCGCGGCCGGCGCGGTGGGCCTCACCGCGACCCCCGCGCACGCGGAGCCCGACCCGGCCGCGGCTCGCCGGCCGAGCCCCGGCAGCATCAAGGACGTCCGCCACGTGGTGATCCTGATGCAGGAGAACCGCAGCTTCGACCACTACTTCGGCACCCTCGCGGGCGTGCGCGGCTTCGCCGACCGGCAGGGCCTGGTCCTGCCCGGCGGCGACGACGTCTTCCGCCAGCCCGCCGCCGGTCGCGCCGACGGCGGCTACCTGCTGCCGTACCGGATGGACTCCACCAAGTACAACGCGCAGAACGCGGGCGGCCTCCCGCACGACTGGAGCACCGGCCACACCGCGGTGAACAACGGCGCGCAGAACCGCTGGGTGGCCGCCAAGGGCGAGCGCTCGATGGGGTACTTCACCCGCGAGGACATCCCGTACCAGTACGCGCTCGCCGACGAATTCACGGTGTGCGACGCCTACTTCACCTCGCTCAACGGCCCGACCGACCCCAACCGGCTCTACCTGTGGTCGGGCACCGCCGGCCCCGGCCGCGACGGCACCACCGGCCCGTGGATCGACAACACCCCCGTCACCGACAACCCGGTCGCCGACTGGACCACCTACGCCGAACGCCTGTCCGCCGCCGGGGTGAGCTGGCGCGTCTACCACAACCCGAGCAAGGACGAGCGCTACGGCGACTACGACGACAACGGGCTCTCCTACTTCAAGCAGTTCCACGCCTTCGCCAAGGACGACCCCCGCTACATCAACGCGATGACCAAGTGGGACCAGGCCGCGTTCGACGCGCACTGCAAGGACGGCACGCTGCCGACGGTGTCCTGGCTCGTCGCGCCCTACCTGTTCAGCGAACACCCCGACGCCGGGCCCAACTACGGCGCGCACTGGGTGAACACCGCCCTCCAGTCGATGTTCGCCAACCCCGAGGTGTGGAAGCACACCGTGTTCCTGCTGATGTACGACGAGAACGACGGCTACTTCGACCATGTCGTGCCGCCGATGCCCGAGCCGGGCACCCCCGAGGAGTTCGTCGGCGGCCGGCCGATCGGCCTGGGCACCCGCGTCCCGCTGTGGATAGCCTCGCCCTGGTCACGCGGCGGACACGTCAACTCCCAGGTGGCGGACCATACTTCGGTACTGCGCTTCCTGGAGACCGTCACCGGCGTCCAGGAGCCGAACATCTCCGCGTGGCGACGCGCGGTGTGCGGCGACCTGACCTCGTGCTTCGACTTCACCAGGCCCGACTACACGATCCCGTCGCTGCCCGACACCAACCCGCTGATCGCCAAGGCGGACGCGGCCAAGGCGCTGCCCGGGGTCAGGCTGCCCGAGCTCGGCGCCCAGCAGGTCCCCACCCAGGAGCCGGGCCACCGCCCGCACCGCCCGCTCCCGTACCGCCCCTCGGCCGACGCGACCGTGGACCGCGGCACCGGCAAGGTGGTGTGCACCCTGGTCAACGACGGATCGGTGACCTTCCACTTCACCGTCTTCCCCAACATCGCGCTGCCGTTCGCCGGCACCCCCTTCACCGTCGCGCCCGGCGGCACCGCCGCGTACACGTGGGATGCCGCCGGAACGGACGGCGTCTACGACTTCAGCGTGCACGGCGCGGACGGATTCGTCCGGCGCTTCGCGGGCCGCGTGGTGCGCGACCCCCAACGCGACATCGCGGTTCCGTCGGTGCGGGCCGAGGTGCACGGCCGCAAGCCCGAGTCGGCCCGACTCGACCTGCGGCTGGCCAACGAGGGCGACGCCGAGGTCCGCTTCACCGTGACCCCCAACGACTTCGGCGGCAAGGCCCGCGAGCAATGGGTCGGCGCCCGCGACCACGCGACGATCGCGTGGCCGACGGACGCGTACGGCCGCTACGACGTCATCGTCGCCGCCCCCGACGGCTTCACCCGCCGCTACGCCGGCACCGTGCACCCCGCCGACCGCGACTGAACGCACAGGGCCCGCCCCCGAATCATCGTCGGAGGCGGGCCCGGGTGTCCGTGTTCGGTCAGCCCTTCTTCACGGCGGCCTCCATGGCGGCCAGCTTCACGCAGACGGCCACGGCGCGCATCGCCCCGCGCACCTCGTCGACCGTGGGGTAGCTGGGGGCCAGCCGGATGTGGTGGTCGCGCGGGTCGTTGCCGTTCGGGAAGGCCGCGCCCGCCGGGGTCAGCGCGACGCCGACCTCCTTGGCCAGCCGGACGACCTCGGCGGCGCAGCCGTCGGGGACCTCCAGGCTGACGAAGTAGCCGCCCTCGGGCCGGGTCCAACGGGCGATCCCGAGCGCGCCGAGCTCGCTCTCCAGCACCTCGTACACCGCCTCGAAGCGCGGCTCCAGGAGTGCACGGTGCAGCCGCATGTGCGCGGTGACGCCCTCGGTGTCGCCGAAGAAGCGCACGTGGCGCAGCTGGTTGACCTTGTCGGGGCCGATGGTCTGCTTGGCCAGCAGGCCGGTCAGCCAGGCGATGTTGGCGGGCGAGGAGCCGAAGAAGGCGACGCCGGAACCCGCGTACGTGATCTTCGAGGTGGAGCCGAAGACGAAGGCGCGGTCGGGGTTCCCGGCCTCGGCGCAGGCGTCCAGGATCGAGACGAGCTCGACGGGCTCGTCGGTGAGGTGGTGCACCGCGTAGGCGTTGTCCCAGAAGAGTCGGAAGTCGGGCGCGGCGGTCGGCATCGCGGCGAGCCTGCGGACGGTCTCGTCGCTGTAGGTCTCACCGGTGGGGTTGCTGTACTTGGGCACGCACCACATGCCCTTGATCCGCGGATCGGCGGCGACCAGCTCCTCCACCGCGTCCATGTCCGGGCCCTCGCCGGTCAGCGGCACCGGGACCATGCCGATCCCGAAGCGCTCGCACACCGAGAAGTGCCGGTCGTAGCCGGGCACCGGGCACAGGAAGAGCACCTCGGGCTCCTCCACCCAGCGGCGCTCGGCCCCGGGCACGGGCGAGAGCAGCGCGTTGGCGACCACGTCGTGCATCACCGTCAGGCTCGCGTTGCCCAGCGCCAGCAGCTGCGCGGCGGGGACCTGGAACAGGTCGGCGAAGATCGCGCGCAGCTCGGGCAGGCCGTTGAGGCCGCCGTAGTTGCGGCAGTCGGTACCGTCGGCGGCCTTGTAGTCGCCCACTTCGGGCAGTCCGGCCAGCCCGTCGGCGAGGTCCAGCTGCTCCGGCGAGGGCTTGCCGCGGGTGAGGTCGAGGCGAAGGCCCTCGGCCAGCAGGGCGGCGTAGGCCTCCCGGGCGACCGCGAGGTCGGTTTCCGACACGGACAGAGCGGGGCTGAGCGACACGAGAGTCCCCAAAAAATGAGCGGTGATCGTGGACCATACGGCGGATGCAATCTACCAACGCCACCCGGTGATCGAATCCGCCGCGGCCTTCCACCGCCGATCGTCGGTAACCCCCCGTCGCTCTCCGTGCGCGCGCGGCGGTCGCGGGTTCCGCCGAAAAGCCCGCGAATCAGGAGCCGGCGGGCAGGGCCTGGGCGAAGTCTGCCCAGATGTCCTCGGGATCCTCGATGCCCACGGAGACCCGGACGGTGCCCTCGCCGATGCCGACGGCGCGCAGTTGCTCGGCGTCGAGCTGCCGGTGGGAGGTGCCGGCCGGGTGCACTACGAGCGTCTCCAGACCGCCCAGCGAAGCGGCGAGGAGGGCCAGCCGCACCCCGTGGACGAATGCGTCGGCCGCGGCCCGGCCGCCGGCGAGGTCGAAGGCGAGCATCCCGCCCGGGCCGTCCAGGACCCGGTCGACGACGTCGCGCCGGGGGTGGTCGGGCAGGCCGGGCCAGTACACCGCCGACACGGCCGGGTGCTCGGCGAGCCGGCCGGCCACGACGGCGGCGACCTCGCAGTGCCGGCGCATCCGCAGCGGCAGCGTGCGCAGCCCGCGCAGGGTGAGCCAGGCCGCGAACGGGTCCGGGTTCACGCCGGACTCCACGATCCGGTCCCACACCGCGCGGTGCCCGGCCGGGTCCGCGAAGACCGCGATCCCGCCCACGACGTCGGAGTGGCCGCCGACGTACTTGGTGGTCGAGTGCACGACGATGTCCGCGCCGTGCGCCAGCGGCCGACACAGCACCGGCGTGGCGAACGTGTTGTCGACGACCGTCAGGATCCCGTGCGCGCGGGCGACCGCGGTCATCGCGGGGATGTCGCACACCTGCGTCATCGGGTTGGCGATCGTCTCCAGGTACAGCAGCCGGGTGTTCGGCCGGACCGCCGCCGCGACCTCGGCCGGGTCGTCGCCGGAGACGTACGTGACCTGCACGCCGTAGCGCTGCTCCAGGTCCCGCAGCATCGCGAACGTGCCGCCGTACAGCCGCCGCTGCGCGACGACGTGGTCCCCGGAGGCGAGGTGGGTGGTGAGTACGGCGGTGATCGCGCCCATGCCGGAGCTGGTGGCCAGCGCCGCGACGCCACCCTCCAGGGCGGCCATCGCGGTTTCCAGGGCATGCGTGGTCGGGTTGCCGTAGCGGCTGTAGACGAACGGGGCGTCCGGCTTGCCCATGGCGTCGGCGAACACGTCGGCGTCGTCGAAGGTGAAGGTCGAGGCCTGGTGGATCGGGACCGCGACCGGGCGGGAGACGCCGGTGAAGTCGTTGCTCTCGGCGGTGCCGCCGGCGTGGACGGCGATCGTGTCGACGGCCTGCGCACGCGGTTCGGCGGACCGGACGGCGGGCGCGTCGGCGGCCGGCGCGTCGGGGTCGGGGGCGGAAGCGGGGATCGGGGCGGAGACGGGGGTGGAGGTCATGGACACAGAGCCTGGCCGGGAGCGGGGCCGGCCGGCAGAGCCAATCCTTGTATATTGGCTTGGCAATGAAGCCAATCGACGCGGAACTCGTGGTGTCGCACCTCGGTCGCTGGTCGGCCGGGCGCGGCCCATTGCACCTGCTGCTCGCCCGTCGCCTGCGGGAACTGGTCGACACGGGCGCCCTTCCGGCCGGCACCCGACTGCCACCCGAGCGCGATCTGGCGCGCCGGCTCGCGGTCGGCCGCAGCACCCTGGTCGCCGCCTACGACCTGCTGCGCCAGGAGGGCTTCCTGACCCGCCGACAGGGCAGCGGGACCTGGGTGGCCGGGTCGAGCGACGAGGGACCGGCGCGCCGCGTCGACGGCCCCGCGCACCCGATGTTCCTCACCTTCCTGGAGCCGCCCGACGGCGTCATCCAGATGGCGTGCGCCGCGCCCGACGCCCCGCCGCCGGAACTGCTCGACGCGTACGCGGTGGCCCTCGAACGGATGGCGTCGATCACCGACGACCTCGGCCACTACCCGGCCGGGCACCCCGATCTGCGCGCCGCCGTGGCCCGTTCGTACACCGAGCGCGGGATCCCGACGGCACCGCACGAGATCCTGGTGACCACCGGCGCGCAGCAGGCGCTGGCCCTGCTCGTCCGGCAGTTGGCGTCCCCCGGAGACCCGGTCCTGGTGGAGGGGCCGACCTACCCCGGCATGCTCGAACCGCTGCGCGACGCCGCCGCGGATCTGGTGTGCGCGCCCAACGGCTGGGAGGGGCTCGACGTCGACGCGTGGTGTCGGGCGGTCGCCGAGCGCCGGCCCGCACTGGCCTACCTGGTGTCGACCTTCCACAACCCCACCGGGACGGTGATTCCCCCGCTGATCCGGCGCCGGTTGGTGGAGACCGCCGTCGCGCACGGCATGCCGATCGTCGACGACGAGGTGCTCTCGGGCCTGTCGTTCATCGGCGACCCGCCGCCGGCACTCGCCGCGTTCGGTCCGATCGAGCACGTGGTCACGGTGGGCTCGCTGAGCAAGATCGTGTGGGGCGGGCTGCGCGTCGGCTGGATCCGGGCCGACCGCGACCTGGTCACCCGCCTGGCCCGGCTCAAGGCGACCCAGGACTTCGGCAGCAACGTGCCGGCCCAACTCGCGGCGGCCGAACTCGTCCCCAGGATCCCCGAGCTCTCGCGCCGCCGCGCCGACCTGCTGCGCATCCGCCACGACCACCTGTGCGCGCGGCTCGCCCGGGACCTGCCCGAGTGGCGCTTTCGCCCCGCGGACGGCGGCCAGACCCTGTGGGTGCGGCTGCCCTCCGGGGACGGCTCGTCGTTCGCGCAGAGCGCCCTGCGGCACGGCGTGGCGTTGCTTCCGGGCCCGTCGCTGCACCCGACCGGCGGCGACGCCGACCACGTGCGGATCTCGTTCCTGGCCGACACGGCAGTCCTCGACGAGGCCATGGACCGCCTGTCGGCCGCCTGGCGCGCCTACCCGGGCGCGCACGACGGCCACGCGGTCCTCAAGGGCATCGCCATGTGATCGCCGTGTGATCGCCATGTAATCGCGGTGTGGGCGTCCCGGGCGGCGGACCGCGTGCGTCCCGGTCCGCCCTGCTCAGAAGTCGAGGCGTTGGAGATGGGCGACGGGCAGGACCCGGGAGGGCAGGCCCGCGCGGCGGATGGCGTCGCGCAGGTCGGTGACGGCCTGGGCCCGCACCGTCTTGGGCAGGTTGGGGTCGTCGTAGCCGGTGATCATGTCGTCGTGGTGGCTCGGGATCACATAGCGCGGGCCGCCGAGCGCGGTGAGCAGCCGCGGCAGGTATTCGTGCACGGTGCTGAAGTCGGTCATCGATACGACGACGACATCCGGCCGCAGGCCCGCGAGTTCGCGTTCGACGAAGTTGGTGCCGCCGAACATCAGCACCTTCAGCCGCCCCGGCACGGTGACCTGGTAGGCGAGCGTGCCGCCCTCGACCAGATCGTCGATCGTCGCGGGCGGCGGGGGCGGCGCCGTTCGGGTGCCGGGCGCGAAGAAGCCGTGCCCGCCGGATTGGCTGTGCAGACTGCGGATCACCTCGACGGTGTAGGCGCCGCCGGCGAAGGCGAGGTACTCCCCGCCCGAGGCGACGATCACCGACCGCTCGACGCCCATCGCCCGCAGGAGGTGCGCGTGGGTCTCGGTGCCGATCGTGTCGATGGTCCCCTGCTTCCACTCCTTGCGACCCAGCAGGTACGGGACGTCGGCCATGTGGTCCCAGTGGCCGTGGCTGACCATGATCAACTCCGGCGGGCCCGCCAGCCGCCCCGAGGCCAACAGCCCCTCGATCACCCGGGGATCGGTGCGCAACGCCCCGCCCTGGAGGCGGTAGTCGAAGCGGCTCAGGTAGGGATCGAAGTACAACACCCTGCCGTCGAAGGAGATCTCCCAGCCGGCGACCCCGAGCCAGCGCAGCCCCACCCCGACCGACTTGCGGGCCGGCTCGACGGTCTCGGCTTCGGGTATCGGCACGGCTTCCGCGGCTTGCGCGGGGCTCGCGGCGGTCAGCCCCGCGGCGACCCCGGCCCCGCCCAGCACCGCGCCGCGCAGGACCCCGCGACGACTGGCGCCGGCTTCCGATCCCCGCGTGGACGTCGTGCAGTTCTCACACATGTGCTTGCTCCTCGGTCGGCGTCCGTGTGGAAGCAGCAGATCAAGATCCCCCGGCCCGCGTCCAAGACCGGTAACGACTGGGAACGATAGGGAAGTTGCTATGAACCCTGGTCCGCGGCCGAACGCGGGCCGCCGGGGCGGGGCGGTGGACGTCCGGCGCCGAGCCGCGCGACGTCGCGTCAGCGCGCGTCGAGGACGTCGGTGAGGTCGTAGCTCGCCGGTTCGGCGAGTTGTTCGTACGTGCAGTCGCCGGGGTCCTTGTCGGGGCGCCAGCGGCGAAAGCGTGTGGTGTGGCGAAAGCGGTCGCCCTGGACGTGGTCGTAGGCCACCTCGCATACCAACTCCGGGCGCAGCGGCACCCATTCCGAGAGGCGGCCGCTCGACCAGCGGGTCACCGCGCCGGGCAGTCGGTCCGCCTCGTGCGCCTCGGCCTCGGCCCAGTGCGCCCACGGGTGTCCGGACACGTCCTCGAGACGGTAGGGCGCCAGCTCGTCCACGAGCTCGGCCCGGCGGACCGCGGTGAACGCGGCGCTCACGCCGACGTGTTGGAGCCGGCCGCGGTCGTCGTACAGGCCGAGCAGCAACGAGCCCACGATCGGGCCCGACTTGTGCTCGCGATACCCCGCGACGACGCAGTCGGCCGTGCGCTCGTGCTTGATCTTGACCATGGCGCGTTCGTCCGGCAGGTACGGCCCGGCGGGATCCTTGGCCACGATGCCGTCCAGGCCGGCGCCCTCGAACCGGTCGAACCAGGCGCGGGCCACCTCGAGGTCGGTGGTGGCCGGTGCGAGGTGGATGGGCGGGGGAGTGTCGGCGAGCGCCTCCGCGAGCGCGGCGCGGCGCTCGGTCAACGGGCGATCCAGGTACGACTCGTCGCCCAGCGCCAGCAGATCGAACGCCACGAACGAGGCCGGCGTGGTCTCGGCGAGGTGCCGTACCCGTGAGGCCGCCGGGTGGACGCGGTCCTGGAGCCGATCGAAGTCGAGGCGGTCCTCGACCGCGACCACGAGTTCCCCGTCCAGGACGCAGCGCGCAGGCAGCAGCCGCAGTGCCGCCTCGACCACGTCCGGGAAGTAGCGGTCGAGCGGCTTGGTGTTGCGGCTGCCGATGAGGACCTCGTCGCCGTCGCGGAACAGCACGGCCCGGAACCCGTCCCATTTGGCCTCGTAGTGCATGCCGGCGGGGATACGTGCGGCCGCCTTGGCGAGCATCGGCTTGACCGGGGGCATGACGGGAAGGCGCATGCGGCCAGTCTGGGCGCGGGCCCCGGACCCCGCCTCCGCAGCGGGTGCGGCCGCGGGCGACACAGATCGAATATAAGGATACAAGGGGGCAAGTCTGGCTACTCTGAGGCATGAGCGCTGCCGAGGAGTTCGAGATCGACGGCAGGTCCGTCCGGGTGAGCAATATCGACAAGGTCTACTTCCCCGAGCGCGGCTTCACCAAGGGGGACGTCGTCCGCTACCTGATCTCCGTCGGGAGCGGCCTGCTCCGGGGGCTGCGCGATCGACCCACCACACTGCAGCGCTATCCCGACGGCGTGGAGGGCGAATCGTTCTTCCAGAAGCGGGTGCCCAAGTACCTGCCCGACTGGATCCCCACCGCCCGGATCAGCTTCCCCAGCGGTCGGCACGCCGACGAGATGGCCCCCGACAACGTCGCCGCCCTGGTCTGGGCGGCCAATCTCGGCTGCCTGACCTTCCACCCCTGGCCGGTCCGCCGCAGCGACACCGAACACCCCGACGAGCTGCGCATCGACCTCGACCCGCAACCGGGCACCGACTTCGCCGACGCGGTACGGGCCGCGCACGAGATGCGCGAGGTCCTCGCCGCGCACGGACTCACCGCCTGGCCCAAGACCTCCGGCGGCCGCGGCCTGCACCTGTACGTACCCGTGCGCCCGGACCGGACGTTCACCGAGGTCCGGCGGGCCGTCATCGCCCTGGGGCGCGAACTGGAGGCCCGGATGCCCGATCGGGTGACCACGGCCTGGTGGAAGGAGGAGCGCGGCGAGCGCATCTTCGTCGACTACAACCAGATGGCCCGCGACCGCACGATCGCCGCGGCCTACTCCCCCCGCCCCACCGCGCGCGCCACCGTCTCGGCGCCGCTGACCTGGGACGAACTCGACGACGCGCACCCCGACGACTTCGACCTGGCCACCATGCCCGAGCGCTTCGCCCGACGCGGCGACGTGCACGCCGACATGGTCGAGCACGCCTTCGATCTGACCCCGGTCCTGGAACTGGCCGACCGGCACGCCCACGACCGGGACCTCGGCGACCTGCCCTACCCGCCGGACCACCCCAAGATGCCCGGCGAGCCGCCCAGGGTCCAACCCAGCCGAGCCCGCGAGAAATGACCCGCGTCGGGGGAACGGGCGGGGAACGGGCAGGAAACGAGCCCAGGCACTCGACACCTGATCGGACCGGTTCCGCGGGCGTCCCGCCGCGTCGGATCGCCCGCCGGGCCTCCTCCCGACGGCCTATCAGCGGGCGCGCGGTCGCCGTCGGCGAGCCGACACTGGGTGGACCGAACCCAGGAAGGGCTTCTCATGTTCCTGTCGATCCGCAAAGACGTAGGTCTGCTGGCGCTGCGCCTGGGCACCGGCGGTGTCCTGTTCGCCCATGGCGCGCAGAAGCTGTTCGGCGCCTTCGGCGGACACGGGCTGATGGCGACGGGCTCGGCGATGGAACAGATGGGTTTTCGGCCCGGTCGGCAGAGCGCCCTCGCGGCCGGGCTCGGTGAGGCGGGTGGCGGGGTGCTGCTCGCGTTGGGACTGGCCACCCCCGCGGCCGGTGCGGCGGCGGCCGGTGCGATGGCCGGCGCGGTCGCGGTGCACGCGCCCGCCGGCTTCTTCGCGATGTCGGGCGGCTACGAGTATCCGGCGTTCCTGGGATTCGTCGCCGCCGGCCTCGGCATCGCGGGCCCCGGCCGCTACTCGCTCGACCACGTGACCTGCCACGTCCTCGACCGCCCGTGGGTCGTGGGCCTCGCGTTCACCGGCAGCGCCGCGGCCGCGGCGGCCGTGATCGGCCGCCGGATGGCCGCGACCCGCGCCGAACCGGCCGCTCCCGACCCGGCGTCGGCGTAGCCCGCGGTCGCGGTGGCCCGGGTCGCGCCGGGACGCCTGTGGGGGCGACGCCGATCCGTCCACGCGCGTGGTGGGACCGATCGGTGGGGCGTGCCGGGCCGCATCGAGGGACGACCGTCGGCGGCGGCGGGCTCGCGTTGCTAACGTGGTCCGGTTCGAGCCGGTCGTTCTGCGGGGAGGTTCCGACCGATGGCCCATGCCGGCCACCAACTACACGCGCATCCACACCAGTACACCCATGCCCGGGCCCATGTCCCGCCGCACGCGCACGCGGCGACACCGACGCCTCGGCAGATCGAGCGCCGATGGCTCGCCAACGTGGCGACGGTTGTCGTACCCGGCGTGCTGGCGCACCGGTTGCTGCGCCCGTCGCACCGCATCGGGCGCCCGGACACGCTGATGGGCAACCTCAACCGGGTGCGCGCGTGGCTGGGCCTGGTGATCGTCCTGGCCGTGTTCCTGCGCGCCCTGTACAAGGAGAGCACCCACATCTCGGCCCAGCAGGCCGGCCCGGGGACCAAGCCGCGCGGCTCGCAGGTCGTCGCCGAACTGGTGTCCGCGCTGGTCCGGCGGATGGTCCTGCTGCCGATGTACGGCATCGTCGGCATCCTGTTGATCGGCTGCCTCCTGGTGATCTGCGCCCGCCCGCAGCTGCGCGCGCTGACCCTGCGTCAACTGATCTACCCCGTACGGGCGGTCGGCTTGTTCCTGGTGGTCCCGGTGCTCGGCATCGCGCTCGCGTGGGGGTGCCGCAAGGGCGCGGGCCTGGGGTCCAACACCAATACGCTGCGCACCGACGGGACCGCGGCCCAACTGGCGCTGTCGTGGGTGTCGATGGTGACGGCGCTGTGGGTCTTCGGGTTCGCGCTCGTGGCCATCTGGCAGGTGGCCCGGCACCTGTTCTCGGCGGCGGACGGTCATCCGATGCTGCCGGCTCTGATGGCGGTGTGGCTGGCGTGGACGTTCACGCTCACCGACCTGTTCGTCAAGACCGACAACCCGGTGTTCGCGGGCTCCGACATCGTGCCGGACACGGTGAAGGCCGCGGTCGGCGTCGGCGGCTCGGTGATCATCACCGCCCTGAGCATCTGGGAGATCCGCCGCCTGGGCCGCTGGAACGGCATCACCCTGCGCAGCGGCCCGTGGGGCTCGAGGACGCCCGCCTGAGCGCCGGGCGCCCACATGCCGGGCGCCCACATGCCGAAGACCGGGGAGCGATCTACCTCAGGACCGGGTGAGGTGGATCGGGTTGCTCCAGGCGCGTCGTCCGGTGGAGTCCTCGACGGTGACCCGGCAGTACCCGTGCCCGAACATGGCCAGGGGAAGGGAGCACTCCGTCAGCGCCTCGCCCTCGATCACCCGGGCGCCCGGGGCGCCGCCGGTCACCAGCACCTTGCGAACCGGCGAGCAGCGCACCGTGATCAGGCCGTCGTGGAGGCGGATGTCGTGCAGCTCGGGTCCGGTACTCGCGTAGTAGTGGCCCGCCTTGAGGGCGACGAGCAGCGCCTGCGGGTCGAGGGATTCGGCGCGCACCTGGACCCAGGCGGTGCAGCCAGGCGGGTCCTGGGGCTGGAAGTGGGCGTCGTCGGCGGCGTAGGCGCCGAGCCGGTGTCCGCGATTGAGCAGGATGTCGGTCAGGTGCCAACTGTCGCCGCGGTCCTCGCGCGCCGAGAGCGCGTTGTGCACCTCGACCGCGTGGGCCGCGTCCAGGCTTTCGGCGTCGGCGAGGGTGAGCAGGGACGCGGCCGGGTGGGCCATGCCGATGAAGGCGCCCGCGGCCCGGGCCCGGCGCGCCAATCGCGGTCCGCTCTCGTCGGGTTCGGGGGGTGGGAAGCCGAGTGGCAGTCCCACCGCGACGATGTGCCATTCCGAGGAGAACTCGGTGCGCGGGGCATGTAGTTCGGCGCCCAGCAGCGTGGTGAATCCCGGGGTGCGCATGGGCCGGGTGTCGGTCAGCGGGAACCCGTACTTCGCCCGGAAGTGGTCGGTGACGGCGAGAAAGTCGTAGCCGGCCTCCCGGTATCGGCGGCAGACCTCCTCGGGCGACAGCGCCCCGTCGGATTGGTCGGAGTGCGTGTGCAGGTTGCCTCGCCAGAAGCGGCCGGGCCGATCGAACGGCAGGTCGAGCATCAGGCGCTCACGATCAGGCGGTACGCGAGGTTCACAGCGCCCTCGTTGACGAGGAAGAGTCGGCCGTCGTGTTCGAAGGGCTTGGGTACGTCTGCCGTCAGGGCGACGCCCAGGCGCAGCGGATACTCCTTGAGCACGCGGATGCGGCCGTCGTCCGGGTCGAAGCGGACCAGGCGCGGGGGCTTGCCGGCGCCGGCGCTCACCCAGACCCGCAGGCTGCCGTCCGCGTCGTCGATCGCTATCGGCGCGGCCTTGCTGTCGACGCTCACGCCCAGTGCCTTGACGGCGGCCGGGAGCGCGGAGATCCAGCGGACCCTGCCGGTCGCGCGGTCGATCGCGATGATCTGGTTGGCCCAGAACTTGCCCGATGTGTGCAGCGCCTCGCCGTTGTTGCCCGGCACGTAGATCGTCCGCTCGTCCGCCAGGAGGCGCGGCGGGGCGCCGAGCGCGCTGCCGATCACGGGGTTGCCGGCTTCGATCGTGTAGGCGGGCTCGCCCCGTTCGGTCAACACCGTCAGGCGTGCCGGCGCGCCCGTCGCGGCCGGTTCGTTGACGATCACGGGGGACGTGGCCACCACCGGTGAGCCGAGTGTCGTACCGCCGCCCTTGGGCAGGTTGTGCGTCCACGAGGGCTTGCCGGTGGTCGGATCGATGCCCCAGACGGTTTCCGTGGCCCCGCACCGGCCGTTGGCGACCAGCGCGGCCCCGCCCCGGAAGCCGGACGCGCGGCAACCGGACGGGAGGTTCCGATCCGTGGTCCAGATCTGCGCGCCGTCCTTGATCCGGAACGCCGCGTTGCCGGTGACCGCGACACCGCGCGACACGGCCAGGCGTTCGCCCGACAGGTCGTCCTTGGCGGTGCGCGGCTTGGACCATACCTCCTTGCCCGAGGAGATGTCGATCCCCGCGATTCGGTCGCACGTCTCGCCGGCGCCGTAGACGACGACCGCGATCGTGCCGTCGGTCTCGGCGCCGGCGGCGCACATCGCGGCACCGGCCGGCAGGGGCGACTCCCAGGCGGTGGCGCCGGTGTCGATGCGATACGCGACCACGCGCGCGCGTTCCGAGCGCACCACGGTGTCGCCCTGGAACCAGGTGCCCTCCAGGTTGCGCGGGCTCGCGTTCGGCGCGCCGGCGCTCACGGGGCCGTCGCGGCCCTCCTTCAAGGACCAGGCGACCGCGGTGTGTTCGCCGGTGTTGTCGTAGTCCTTGACGTCCCGGCCGGCCTGCCGCACGGCGCCGACCGTGGCGAGGGCGAGCACCACCAGGGCCAGGATCGCGCTCCGGAGCAGGACGGGCCGATCGCGCACCGGCCGCATCCGCTCGGGGGCCAGGGGCGGCCCGAAGACGAAGTCGTGGCCGTGCAGGCCCGGTTGCTGCGGCGCGGGGGAGGGGGTGGGCAGTGGCGCCGGTCCGGTTCCGGCCGGTCCGCCGGGTCCGTACGGGGGGCCGCCCGATCCGTCGTACGGGGGCGCGTACGGGGCGTAGGGCGTGGCCTGGGACGGGGAGTCGTACAGCGGCAGGAGGGGGTTCGCGACGAAGCCGCCGCCCGTGGCGTTCGGGAAGGGCGCGGGCCGTGACGGGGACTGTGCCTGCGACTGCGGCGGTACGTGCGGCTGCGACTGCTGCGGGAGCGGTGGTTGGAACGGTATGTGCGGCTGGGGCGATACCGGGGTCCGGGGCTGGTCCTGGGCCTGCGGCCGGGTCCCGGACTGGGCTTGTGACGGCGACTGGGGTGGCATGAACGGCGGCGGCTCTTGCTGCGGCTGCGGCTGCGTCTGTCGCTGCTCGTCCCATGGGTTCTGTGGCGTGCTCACGAGCCGCCTCCCGCGGTCGGCGCGGCCGGTGCGCCGATGCCCACGTTGCTGCGGGGGCCCGGCAGGTCCTTGAGGTCACTTCGGTCCACGTGTCCCGCGGACTGGCTCACGTTGTGCACCCACAACACCACGAACACGATCACCGCGGCCGACGCGAGCGTGATGAGCAGGCCCACCAGGGCGACACGCACCTTGCGCGGCGCGGCCGGACCGACCGGCGTGGTCGGCGGTTGCAGCGACTGCGGCGATTGCGGCGAGCCCCAGGGTTGGGGGCCGGGCCCGAAGGCATGCGGCTGTGGTGGCGATGAGTGACTCATGACGATCCCGATTCCCCGTGTTCTCGTTGCGCTCCACCCGGTGCCGTGCCGGCGGCGCGGTGCCCCGACGCCGCGACGCGCCGCGTCGTCACCGTACCGAGCCCGGACGACTCCCGCCGACAATCGGGCCCACATCCACGGACTTCGCCCATCCGACCCGGCGATTCCCAGGGTGTGTCCCGGCGCGAACACGCCGACGGCCCGACTCGCGTCGATCCGCGAGTCGGGCCGTCGGGCGGACGGGGAGTCCCAGGCCGAGCCGCCGTGGCTCGCACCTCGGTCGGGCGGGCCGGCCGGTGCGCGTCAGCCGCGCGGCACGCTGCGCTGCGTGGTCTCGACCACGCCCGCCACGTGTGCGGGCGTCATCTGCAGCAGCCCGCCGACCTGGTCGAGCAGCGCGCGCTCGGCCGAGCCGATGCCGCCGTCGGCCGCGGCGATGAGCGTCGCCCGGGTGAGCAGCCATTCGCGTCCCTGCGCCTGGAGTTGGTCGCCGAGCGGCACCAGCACCGAGGCCAGGTCGTGGCCGGGGCCCGCGAGGTCCGCGTCGAGCCGCTCCACCGTGTAGGCGGGCACCCCCGACTCGACGACCGCGCCGACCGCGGCGGTACGGGCGGCCGTGGACGGCGCCGTCCCGGACACCCGCAGCACGGCGAGCGCGAGCGCGTGCATGCCCTGCGACAGGTGCGCCGAGATCTGGGCGCTGGTCGCCTGCTGAAGGACGGTGTCGTGGTAGGTCCCCTTGCAGGTGGTGCACTCGACGTGCGTGCCCTGCTGCTTGAACGGGAAGATCGGGATGAAGAAGAACGTGAACCAGCGTCGGGCCAGCTTCAGGTGGTACTGCCGGTCACCGCCGCAGCGCGGGCAGTGGAAGACGCCTTCGGAGAGCGTCTTGAAGAGGGTCTTGAATCCCCAGATGAGCATGACCGTATTCCCCCGTCGTGAAATGGAACGCGGACGATGCTCCCACACGGGGCTTCGGCGCCGAACGGCGGGCGGGGGGTGCGGTTGTCGGTCGTGTACGGTCGCCCCACAGGAGCATGACCGGATCAAGTATCGGCGTGCGGGCGACGGCTGCGAGGGATCTCGACATGGGTGAACGTGTCCTGGTGATCGGCGGTACCGGGCCCACCGGAGTCCCGCTGGTGCGCGGTCTGGTGGAACGCGGCCACGAGGTGACGATCCTGCACCGCGGCACGCACGAGTCGGAAGCGACGCCCGCCGAGGTCCGGCACATCCACCTCGACCCGTACGACGAGGGCGCGTTGCGCGAGGCGGCGGAAGGCGCGCGATACGACACGGTGATCGCGATGTACGGCCGGCTGCGCCGGATCGCCGAGGCGTGGGCGGGTCGTACCGGGCGGCTGATCTCGGTGGGCGGCGTCCCCGCCTACCGGGGCTGGATGAACCCGGTCCTGGCGGGCCCGGGCGGCCTGCCGATCCCGGTCCCGGAGGACGCGCCGCTGGTCGGCGACCCGGACGAGGACGCGAAGGGCTACCGCATCGTTCGTACCGAGCAGGCGGTCTTCGCCCACCACCCCACGGCCACGCACATCCGCTACCCCTATGTGTACGGCCCGCACCAACTCGCCCCGAGGGAATGGTGCGTGGTGCGCCGCGTGCTGGACGGCCGGCGCCGGATCGTGGTCGCCGACCAGGGACTGACCCTGCACCACCACGGCTACACCGAGAACCTGGCGCACGCCCTGCTGTTGGCCTTCGAGCAGCCCACGCGCTGCGTGGGCCGGATCTACAACGCGGCCGACGACCAGGTCTTGACGGTGCGTCAGGTGATCGACACGGTGGCGGCCGCCCTGGGCCACACCTTCGAGGTCGTGTCGCTCCCGTACGAACTGGCGGTTCCCGCCCGGCCCCTGCTCATGCAGCCCGCCCCCGAGCACCGCGTCCTGGACCTGAGCCGCCTGCGCGCGGACCTCGGCTACCGCGACCTGGTGCCGCCGCACGAGGCGCTGGCGCACACCGCCCGTTGGCTCGCCGAGCACCCGCCCGAGCCGGGCGGGCCCGAGGAGCGGATTCTCACCGATCCCTTCGACTACCCGGCCGAGGACGCCCTGATGGACGCGTGGACCACCCTCCGCGCCGGCTTCCCGGAGCCCGCGTTCGCGACCGCGCCGGCCTACGGTCTGGCCTACAGCGGCCCCGGCGGCCGCCCCCGCGCCAACCCCGACTTCACCGCCTGACGGAAGCCGAACTTCACGGTGCCCCGTCGGGGGCCGCCTGTTCGTCTCTCGGGTCCGCTTGCGGCGCGGTGACGGTGGGTTGTGGGACCGTCGAGCTGCCCGAATCCGTCGACCCGAGCCCTTCGGCTCGCCCTCGATCGCCGCTGTTCGGCAGGCGGTCGTCCCGTACTCTCACCCTCACGAGGCCACCATGCGACTTGTACGGTCCACCCGCATCCGTCCGAGATCCCCGCTCGCCGTCACCGATCGACCGACCTCGATCCCGACCCCGACCCCGAACCCGACGCCGCCCGCCGGCGAGGTGGGCGGCCCGAGGTCGATCCGGCCGCGACGAGGGTTACGGCGCGCCGCACTGACCGGGGCCACGCTCCTCACCGTGCTGTTCGCCTCGGCGCCCGCCGCGCCCGCCGCGCCCGCCGCGCGCGCCGACGTTCCGCCGCCGGCGAAGGTGGTCTCCAACTTCGAGAAGCACTGGGGCGCCAACCTGTCCCGGGACTGCGGCTTCAGCGAACGCCTGCCCGGCACGGGACGCAGTCTCTGGCTGTTCTGCGACACGGCGGTCTACGACTGGAGCGGCGCGCTCACCGGTTTCATCGACGGCACGACCGCGGCCACCGGCCCGTACACACCGGGTCGGGTCCCGCAGGACCTGAGCGAGGTGCCCACCCCGCCGAACCCCGACGACCCCGATCCCTCGATCCGCGGCCCCGAGCGCTTCCTCCCGGTCCCGACCGGCCTTCGCGTGCCCGGCAGCGGCGCCGAGTGCCACAACCCCGGCACCTCGTACGGGGCTTCCTGGGCGACCGGCATGACGCGCGGCCCGGCCGGGGCGATCACGCTGCGAACCCCCGCCGGCAACCGCACCTTCGCGGACGCCTCGCGGCTGATGTTCATCACCTACACCGACACCTGCGTCGTCGGGGCGACCGGCGGCATGACCGGCGAGGCCAACGGCATCGCCGTGTACGAGCCGGCGACCAATACCATCGTGGCGAACACGCGGGTGTTCGGCGGCGCGCAGCCGCCCGCCGCGCAACAGCCGTGGCAGCAGCAGCTCGGCTCGCCGCTGTTCGCCGGCGGCTACCTCTACCAATACGGCTTCATCTGCGACAACAGCGCCTTCGGGGCGTGCGGCGCCGGCCGCACCGTGGTGGCCCAGGTGCCCGTGGGCAGCCTCCAGGACCCGACCGCCTACCGCTGGCTCGCCGCAGGCGGCGACTGGTCGGCCAACCAGGCGAACGCGGTGTCCGTACGGCCGGGCGGGGTCGCGGACGGCCCGTTGTCGATCCAGGTCGACGACTACTCCGCGCTCGGCAAGGGCCTGGTCATGGTGGAGCAGACGTCCATCGCCGGCCACTACAAGATCTGGCGCGCCGGCTCACCGGCGGGCCCGTGGACGCTCTCGCGCAGCGGGCAGATCCAGGACTGCGACGGCGCGAACCAACACCAACCCAACCGCTTCTGCTACACCTTCGTCGGCCACCCGGAACTGAGCACCGCCGCCACCTTGATGCTCTCCTTCTTCGACCCGGAACACGGCGACAGCATCCGCGTCACGGGCACGGACTGGTAGCAGCCCTTCCACATCCCGCGTGGTCCCCGCCGAACCGCCGCCGAAACGCCGTGATCGGCGGGGACCGTCGGTCAGTCGTCCCGCTGGGAGCCCTTGACGTCCAAGAAGATCGGATTCGAGTAGAACCAGATGTCCCGCCACGGGTCGCCGTCGTTGTCCGGGTGGCGGACGGGGCCCGCGGGGTCGATCGCGGCGCCGAAGGGGCCGACGCCGTGGCGGTTGCCGTCGCTGCCGCGCAGGCGGATGTACGAGGACTGGTGCTGCCGCGGCAGCGGAACCCGCAGGGTGTAGGTGCCCGTTCGGCCGGCTACGTCGATCCGCTTGATGACGCGGGTGTCCGGTGCCCGCCACGCGTCGGCGTCCCGGGCCTTCCCGGTGACCGTGCCGGCGATGACGTCCACGTGGGCGAGCGCGGGGACGACGCCGTGGTAGTTCGGGCGACTCGCGGTGGTGACCCTGATGTACAGCGTGGCGCTCCGGCCCGCCGGCAGCTTCAGCCGGCCGCCGAGGGTGACCGGCTCGGTGTTGCCGTTGTCCGCGACGGCCCACACGTCCAGGCCGTCGAGCAGCTGCCCGTGGTCCACCCAGACCCGCCCCGCCCGCATCCCGGACATGACGTCGCGGTAGCCGAACCGCTCCACCCCGACGTGGGTCCGGCTGAACTGACCCGGCCAGAAGTCGCTGCCCGGCTGCGGGACGCCGGTGTCGACCGGCAGCGGCTTGGACCCGAGATCGTCGAAGCCCTTGCCCGCCGGGTACTGGCCGTCCGCGTGCGTGTCGAAGATCGTGCGGTGGTTGTCCGAGTTCGAGGTGACCGACCAGAGCCGGCCCTCGGCGAGCAGGGCGTCCCACATGCCGCCGACCGTCGCCGTCATCCAGTCGAAGCCGCCGTGGGTCCGGTAGCTCTCGATCGGGTAGTGCGGCCAACTCTGCGCCGACGGCGCGTTCTGGTACTCACCGCGCTGGAAGGTGCCCGGGCCCGACGTGCCCTCGCGGTAGGCGACCCACGCCGGATCGGCGTTGCCCTGCGAGCCGGGGGCGCCCTCGAAGCCCAGGAAGATCGAGGGATCCGCGTCGTGCCAGGCGCGCAACTCGTGCGGGGACACGATGCCCAGCCGGCTCGGGTGGTTCGCGAGCACCAGCACGTCGTCCACGAAGCCCTCGCGCTTGCGCTGACCGAGCCAGCGGATCGCCTCCACCGCCTTGGCCTCGTTGGCGGCGGTCGCGGGCGCGCCCACGGCGCCGACGTCGAAACGGTTGAGCTTCGCGTCGAAGGTCAGTTCGAACCGCCGGAGCAGCTCCACCTCGTTCGCACCCGGGGCCACCATCACGGTGGCGTGCTCGGCGGCCGGGACGTACCACTCCAGGCCCTGGAAGATCAGCACCCGGGGGTTCTCCTTCCGGGCCTTGACGATCTCCTCGTGCTCGCGCTGGGCCCCGCCGGCGTTGGCGTGGCCGAAGTTGGCGTGCTCGGTGAAGACGATCCAGTCCAGGCCGAACTGCCGTCCCTGCGCCGCCGATTGGGCGAATCCGTACTTCGCGTCGTGGCTGTAGACCGTGTGCACGTGGTGGTCGCCCACCAGGTAGACGTACTTCGACGCGGGCCCCTCGTCGCCGTGCCGCCCGGTCGACTCGGCCGCCGCGGCCGGCGTCGCGCCGGCGACCACCGAGCCGAGCGCCGACGCGCCCAGGAAGCCGGCGCCGAACAGCCCGGCCCGCCCAAGGAGCCCGCGTCGCGATACGCCCTGCGCGTCCAGTCGACCCTCCGGCACCGCCGGGTCCGCCCACTCCGGCAGGAGCGGGGCGGGGTGATCGGGCCGGTTCGAATGATCCTCGGTTGCCATGTGGGTTCCTCGCGGTCGGGGGCGTCGGGGGCTGCCGCCGCAGACGCTAGGAGCCCGAGATGGCGAACGGACGACAACCGTCCGGTGTTCACATGTCCACCGGAATGATCTTTCGTGTCGTCCCCGGCGGTGCGGATCCGAGGTCCGGTCGGGGTGGCGGATCCCGCCGCGTCCGTCGCGGCGGGATCCCGCCCGGGGCAGGGCGGCCGCCCTGCCCCGGGCTACGCGCCCATGCGTCTACTCCGCCCGGCCCTTCGCGATGATCTCGTCCGCGACGTGCCGCGGCACCCGCGCGTACGAGTCGAACTGCATCGCGTAGCCCGCCCGGCCCGAGGTCTTGCTCCGCAGGTCGCCGACGTAGCCGAACATCTCCGAGAGCGGCACCAGTGCGGTGATCACTCTGGCGCCCGAGCGCTCCGCCATCGCCCTGACCTGTCCGCGACGCGCGTTGAGGTCGCCGATGACATCGCCCATGTACTCCTCGGGTGTGGTCACCTCGACGGCCATCATCGGTTCGAGCAGGACCGGCGACGCCATCCGCGCGGCCTCCTTGAAGGCCAGCGAACCGGCGATCTTGAAGGCCATCTCGGACGAGTCGACGTCGTGGAAATCGCCGTCGAGCAGCGTCACCCGAACCCCGGTGAGCGGGTACCCGGCCAGCACCCCGAACTCCAGGGCGGCCTGGCAGCCCGCGTCCACGGACGGGATGTAGTCCTTCGGGACGCGCCCGCCCGTAACCCTGTTGACGAACTCGTAGGTCTCTCCTTCCAGCGGTTCGACCGCGATCTGCACCTTGGCGTACTGGCCCTTGCCTCCGGTCTGCTTCTTGTACGTGTAGTCCAGTCGTTCGACCCGCTCGCTCAGCGTCTCCCGGTAGGCCACCCGCGGCCTGCCGACATCGGCCACGACGTCGAACTCACGCCGCATCCGGTCGACCAGGACCTCCAGGTGCAACTCGCCCATGCCCGAGATGATGGTCTGGCCGGTGTCCTTGTCGGTCTTGACGCGAAACGACGGGTCCTCCTCGGCCAGGCGCTGGATGGCCACGCCGAGCCGTTCCTGGTCGACCCGCGACGCGGGTTCGATGGCCACCTCGATGACCGGGGCCGGGAAGTCCATCGACTCCAGGATCACCGGGTGCGCCGGGTCGCACAGCGTCTCGCCGGTGGTGGTCTGTCGCAGACCCATGACCGCGACGATGTCACCGGCGCCCACCGACGCGATCTCCTCTCGCTTGTTGGCGTGCATGCGGTAGATCTTGCCGACCCGCTCCTTCCGGCCCTGGACCGAGTTCTGCACCTGATTGCCGGCGTCGAGTCGGCCGGAGTACACCCGGACGAAGGTCAGCTTGCCCAGGTGCTGGTCACTCGCGATCTTGAACGCCAGCGCCGCGAACGGCTCGTCGTCCGCGGGCCTGCGCGTCACTCCCGTCTCCGGGTCGTCGACCGCGTGGCCCTCGATCGCCTCGACGTCCAGCGGCGAGGGCAGGTAACGCGCGATCGCGTCGAGCAGTGGCTGAACTCCCTTGTTCTTGAACGCGGTTCCGCAGAACACGGGCGTGACGGTGGGGCCGTCGCCGGTGCCCGAGGCGATGGTGATCCGGCGAATCGCGGCGTGCAGGAGTGCCTCGGTGGGCTCGACGCCCGCGAGGTACGCCTCCATCATCGCCTCGTCGTGTTCGGCCACGACCTCCAGCAGCCTGCCCCGCCATTCGGTGGCGGCCTCGACGTGCGTGGCCGGGATGTCGACGACGTCGTACGCCTCGCCGAGCCTGGCGTCGGCGGACCAGACCAGCGCGCACATGCGGACCAGGTCGACCACACCCGTGAACTCGGCCTCGGTTCCGATCGGCAACTGCATGACCACGGGCACCGCGCCCAGCCGCTCGCCGATCATGTCGACGCAGCGATGGAACTCGGCGCCGGTGCGGTCGAGTTTGTTGACGAAGCAGATTCGCGGCACGCGATAGCGGTCCGCCTGGCGCCAGACCGTCTCGGATTGCGGCTCGACCCCGGCGACGCCGTCGAACACCGTGACGGCGCCGTCGAGGACGCGCAGGCAGCGCTCGACCTCGATGGTGAAGTCGACGTGGCCGGGGGTGTCGATGATGTTGATCGGGTGATCGACGTCGTCGAGCCTCCAGTGGCAGGTCGTCGCGGCGGACGTGATGGTGATGCCGCGTTCGCGTTCCTGGTCCATCCAGTCCATGGTCGCGGCGCCGTCCTGGACTTCGCCGATCTTGTAGGAGACACCCGTGTAGAACAGGATCCGCTCGGTGGTGGTGGTCTTGCCCGCGTCGATGTGGGCCATGATCCCGATATTGCGGATGTTGGCGAGATTTCGGGTGACGGTGGTCATGACGCTTCGGCCTTCTCTCGGGTGTGGCTGGGCGTTCTCGATGGGATGGATGCCGACGCCGGGCAGGAGAGCGCACGCCGAGGACGGCACCGGCGGGTCCGGAGCCGTGGATCGGGCGCACGTCGTGGGCAGGCGAGGGCGAGGTCCGGCGCACGGCGATGCCGCAACGGCCGCCGGCGCGACCCGGAGAGCTTCCCTGGGACGACGAACTCACGTCCCTGGGAAGGCTTTTCGAGTGAGCGTGGGCAAGCCGCAGCGGGCATCGCGTACCGAGCGCGCCCGTGCCGGGACCGGCGCGGTGACCCGCGCGGGAACCCGTGAGCGCGCACGGCCGACCGACGTGCCGGGACGCGGCGCCCGGGACAGGTGTGTTCCGGGGCGAGCCGAGCATCGGCAGCGGTGATCTACATGCGCCGGCCGGAGCCGGGACAGGATGAGATTGGCCGGGCCCGGTTCATCCGGGCGGCCTTCGGGTCGGCTGGGCGACGGTTGCCCGTCGCGTGCCGGTGGGCGGGTCGACGATTGTCGACCGGCTCACCGGGAGCGGCTCAACCGCTGCGCGACCCGGACCGATCGGGCCAACGGCCCTTCCACGGCTCCCTGTTCGTCGTCGAATGAGCGCTCCGCGGGCGGCTGCCGAACGCGTAGCGCCGTTCACCGATCCGCTTGAACGTCACATCCATGCGCCCAACCTAGGTCCCAACCGGCCCCCGGTCACCCGATTTTCCGAGGGCACCGACCCGAGAGCACATCCTCGATCGGGTCATCGCTCCCCTGTACTTGCGGGCGGTCTTCTCCATCTCGGGCACGGACGCCGCCTTCCGCCCGTGCCCCGGCGCTCGAACTCCCCGACGGGTCGGCCCGAGGATCCCTTCGTTCGGCCGACCCGCGAGGCTCCGGTGACGGGTGCCTCCCTCGGCGGTCAGTCCTCCAGGGTGGTGCGGAACCAGGCGAGGGTGGCGGCGATGGCCTTCGCGTGGGGTGTGGCGGGGAGCGGGCCGAAGGTGTCGGTGAACGCGGTGGCGTCGCTGACGAAGGGGCGGTCGCGCTGGTACCAGGTCTCGCCGAGGGCCCGGACGATCGGGTTCACCAGGCCGAGAGCGCGCTGCATGGTGCGGCTGACGGAGGCCGACTTGTCGGGTCGACCCAGTTCCGCGAACACCAGGTGCAGGAACTCTCGCCCTGTCAGGGGTTCGGCCGCGGGGATGTGCCAGGCCCGGCCGTCCGCCCGCGCGTCCTCGCCCAGGATCACCAGACCCTTGGCGAAGTCGGGCAGGTAGTTGAGCGTGTGCGGCTGGTCGAGCGACCCCACCCAGCGTGCGACCTTGCCCTGGAGGGCCGCGGCGAACACGGTGGCGCCCACCGTGGTGTTCACGCCGCCGGGACCGTAGTAGTCGGACGCCCGGCCGAGCGCGACGCGCAGTTCGCCGGCCTCGTGGGCGGCCAGCAGCGACCGTGCCATCTCGGCGCGAACGCGGCTGTTCGGGTTGCGCGCGGCGTAGGGCATGTCCTCGGTCATGGGCGTGGTCACCGGGCCGTACATGTACAGGTTGTCCGCGAGCACCAGCTTGGCTCCCGCGGCCGCCGCGCCCTTGCGGATGGCCTCGGTCAGCGCGGGGAACTCGCTCACCCAGCGGTTGTACGCCGGCGCGGCGCAGTGGTACACGACGGCGGCGCCGGCGCAGGCCGCCGCGGCGCCGTCGGGCGCGGTGACGTCGCTCGACAGCACCTCCACGCCGTCGGGCACGCTGAGACCGCCGGTGCGGTTGACCGCCCGTACACGGTGCCCCCGTGCGGCGAGTTCCTTGACGACGGCGCTGCCGACGGCGCCACGGGCACCGAGGACGACGTGCAGATCGGATCCAGCGGACACGAGGACTCCCGAGGTGGTCCTCCCTGTGGCTCGCGGCCTGGTCCGGGGAGGAAGGCGTTTTTGATTACGCTGTTATGAAACAGCGTTGCGTTATGATTGTCAACATGGGACGACCACGTGTGCGCGATTACGACGAACTCCGCCGAGAACTGCTCGACGCGGCCGGGCGGCTGCTGGCGGAGGAGGGGCCGCAGGCCCTGAGTACCCGGCGCGTCGCGCAGGAGGTCGGCACGTCGACGACCGCCGTGTACAACCTCTTCGACGACAAGGCGGGTCTGGTCCGGGCGATGTTCCTGGAGGGGTTCGCCCGATTGGCCCAGGAGTTCGCCGGCGTGCCCACCGACGGCGACCCCGAAGCCGACCTGATGGCGCTCGGCTACGCCTACCGGGCCGCCGCACGCGCCAATCCGCACCTGTACGACCTGATGTTCGGCCGCCCACTGGCGGACTTCCGGCCCATCGAGGCGGACCTGGTCCTGATCCAGGGCACGTTCGAGACCCTGGTCCACGCCGTGGCCCGCTGCGTGGCGGCCGGCCGCTTCGGCCCGGCCGACCCGTACGACATCGCGGTCCACCTCAACGCCCTGGTGCACGGCCTGGCAAGCCTGGAA
This sequence comes from Embleya sp. NBC_00896, assembly GCF_045207785.1. Lineage (NCBI taxonomy): Bacteria > Bacillati > Actinomycetota > Actinomycetes > Kitasatosporales > Streptomycetaceae > Embleya > Embleya sp. NBC_00896. The sequence goes on along the minus strand of NZ_CP108777.1, from coordinate 819,019 downwards.
CTACGAGGCGCCCTGGGCGACCCCGAGCAGGCCGACCGCCACTGGCACAACGGCCTGCACGCCACCTTCCGAGGCCACCACCCACCGGCCGCGGCCGCCGATCCGTCCGGCCCCATCTCCTGACACCGCCACACCGCCGTAACCCCGGCACCGGCGGACCTCTCGCCCGCCGCGGGATTGAAGACAGGCCCTACTGCCCGGGCACGGTGCCTTCGGGGATCTCGGCGTCCTTCGCCTTGTCGCCCGTGGTCAGCAGGTGATCGTAGCCGGCGCTGCTCCACACCAAGTGGCATCAGGCGCCGGCTCGGCGGGCGGCCTTCGGGGACGGGTTCCTGAGCCGGTTGGATGCCGGGGCGCATCCGGCCGTGTCGACCCGGCCTCGCGTCAAGACCCCTTGCCGGACTTGGGCTTCCACTGCGTGGCGACGGTGGTGAACGTCCGCAGCCCCTGGCCGCCCTTCGCCTCCTGGATGTCGGTCATCCACACCAGCACCACGGTCTTTTGGCTCGTCTCGACGCAGAACCCCATGCCGGGCGACACGATGCTCGAATTGAGCGCGGCGAGGGGCAGCGACTCGGGAAGGCTCGCGACGCGCGCGGCGGCGCGACACTCCTCGGCGGTCGCCTCGGGCTTGTCGACGAGGCCGGCGACGGCTTCTCTGTCCAGGAACCGCAACTCGGCCATGATGGGGCGATCCTCGTCGCTGCCCGCGTCCGTGTGGCACGCCATGTACTTGAGCGTGGCGGGCGGCCGCACCTCGGTGTTCGGGACGTCCGGCTGCGAGTTCGCGACGGACAGGTTCTCCAGGTCGATGCGGGTTGCCTTGCCTCCGTTGCAGATGTCCTGGTCGAGGAACGAGAGGGGAGGTACGGCAGGTGCGGTGATCACCAATCGGACTTTCGACTTCGTCAACTTCAGGCCGTCGCCGGCGCCGCCGCCATTCTCGGCTCCGGGGCTCCCGGCCCCGTCCTTGTCCCCGTCTTTGCCGACCAGCGGCGGGATGACCAGTACTCCCGCGACGGCCACCGCCACCACGGCGGCTGCGGCCACGGCGATGCGGGCCCACGGTCGGCGGCGGGTTCCACCGTCGGGGGCGGGGTGCGGCGGTGCGAGCGGCGGGCCGGGTGGGGCGGCCACCGGGGCCGGGGGTGCCATGACGGCGTCCAGGCCGACGGTCGGCGGTTGCGCCGGTCGCATCGGTGGCGGCGATGGCGACGGCATGGGTGGCGGTGGGATCGGCTGGCCGGCCGCGGCCCCGTACGCCTCCTGTTCGCCGCTTGCCGCCGGCGGGGCGACCTCGCGCTTCGCGATGTCCGCGGCAATGCCCGCCGGCAGCCAACCCGTTCCGCGCACGAGCGCGGTCACCCCGGCACCGCGCCTGCACCCTTCGATCACGTCCGCGAGCGAAGACCGGTCGGTGGGCTCCTTGGCCAGGCACGGTTCGAGGACGTTTCGCAGCGGCGCCGGGCACGTGCTCAGGTCCGGGGCCTCGCTGACGATCCGGAACATCAGGGCCTGCGCGTGGCCCTGCCCGAAGGGATGGTCGCCGGTCGCGGCGTAGTGGCCCACCAGCGCGAGCGAGAACACGTCGCTCGCGAAACCGACCGGCTTGCCCAGCACTTGCTCCGGCGACATGAACGCGGGCGTACCGATCACGACGTCGGAGCCGGTGAGCGCGGTGGTGTCCGCCGCGCGGGCGATGCCGAAGTCGATGACGCGCGGGCCGTCCGAGGCCAACAGCACATTGGACGGCTTGAGATCCCGGTGGATGACGCCCGCGGCGTGGACGGACTGAAGCGCCTCGGCGACACCGGCGATCAGCAGCAGCACCGACTCGACGGGCAGCGGTCCGTGCACGCGGACGGCTTCCGACAGCGGGGGCCCCGCGACGTACGCCCCCGCGAGCCACGGCAGCGGACCGTTGGTGTTGCTGTCGAGCACCGGCGCCGTGTACGGCCCGTGCACGCGCCGCGCGGCCTGGACCTCGCGCTCGAACCGCCTGCGGAACTCGGGGTCTTGCGCCAGGTCGGACCGTACGACCTTGAGGGCGACAGGCTGCCCGCCGCGCGTGTGGGACAGGTAGACGCTGCCCATTCCGCCCTGGCCGAGCCTGCCCCGTAGCCGGTACCCGGCGACCTCGCGAGGGTCGTCGGGACGCAACGGCTCGATCATGCGCAGTCCCCCGTTCAACCGAACTCGACTCCGGCCGGGTGGGATTGACGGCGGATCGAGGACGGACACCGATTGTGGACACCGGCACCCGACGGCCCACCGTTATCAGAAAGCGGCGGAGCGCGAGCGACCTCCAGAGGCCGGTGGCGGCCTCCACGGTAGCGCCGAGCGAGGCCGGGAATTCGAGCGCCCCGCCGGGACGGCCACACGGAGGACCCAATCCCGCCCCGGCTCTTCGAGCGAACGCGCGGACGGTGCCCGGCCGGTCAGGGGATCGTCCGGAGCGCGATCCGAACGACCGGGTGACGGACGGCGCGTCGCGGCGGCGGTCGGCCGGTCGACGTCGACCGGCGGGGAACCGGAAGAGCGTCTGTTTTATCGCTTTTTTGGGGCTCGGAGATCGGGGCGACGGTGAACCAGGTGGTGCCGGCCTGGCAGATCGGCGGCAGCCTGCCGATCCTCCCGCCGGCCGGCGCGTCCTCGGTGGCCCAACTGGAGGAGAACCTGGCCGCGGTGGACCTGGAACTGACGCAGGACCAGCGGGCCAGGGTGGACGCGGTGCGCTAGGTGTATTCACCCGCGTCGGGGGACGGGTCCCGGTACCCAGGACCCAGTGGCATCCGGGGCCTGCCCGGGCAGATTCGGGCCCGTCGGCCCGGGTGCCCGGGACGCCGGTGCCTCCAGAGTGATCACACGACGCCCCGCCGGCCGCGACCACGCTTCCCGGTCCGGGCCACCGACCGACGCGAGGACGCCCCGCATCGGTCGTACGGCGAGGCGGTGTTCGACCCACTGGAGGGGACCCCCATGACGCGTTTCACGTTCGCCACCCTCGCGGGCGTCATCTCGCCGCCGCTGCTGTTCGCGCTACCGCCCGGAGCACACCTGCCCGCCGACATCGTCCTGTCCCCGACCATCGCGGCCGTCGCCGAGGGCGAGACCCCGGGTTGCAACACGTTGAGCAACGGAAAGCTGTGCCTGGCCATCGACGGTGGTACCGCGACGGTGCGCTACACCAAGTCCCGCGGTGACCGCGTCCTGATCCGCCTGCGTCTCGACGGCGGCGGCACCCGCGACCCGGGCGCCCTCACGGTTGTCGACGCCGGCGTCTCGACCACCCATGTCGCCGCCTTCCCGTGCGGCACGTCCGTGGTCGGACGACTGGACATCGAAGGCGACCGGCACTTCCGGATCGGCCCACACAAGACCTGCACCTGACCGCCGTCCGCCGGCCGGTCGCCCGCTTCGTCTTCGCGGTTTCGCCCGCCGCGCCCGCCCCGCCCCGGACCCGGGTCCGGACCACCGGCACCGATCCAACGAGCCCTGCCCGCACACGAGTTCGGCGCCCGTGGGGTGTCGACGTCCGACCCCGCGCCCGCGCCCCACGCGCACGGGCACCGGCGGCGACGGTCCTTCGCCGAAGCGCCGAATCCCCGACCTGTTCGCGGTCCCGCCCCTACGATGGAACGGTTGGGCGGACAGCGGAGGGGGACCGCGTGGCGAGTGTCGTCTTCGTGCATGGCACCGGAGTTCGCAAGGAGGGATACGAGGCCCTGCTTCGCCTCGTGCGCGCGCGGCTCACGCGGCTGCGACCGGACCTCGACGTGCTGCCGTGCCTGTGGGGGGAGGAACACGGCGCGCGATTGCACCACGGTGGAGCCTCGGTGCCCGAGCGGGTGACACGAGCGGGTGAGCGGAGCCCGTCCGCCGAGGACGCGGACGCGATCTGGGCCCTCTTGGACGCGGATCCGCTGGCCGAGCTGAGCGCCCTGGCGCGGTTCGGGGCCAAACCCCGCGCCTACCGACCCGCACGCAGGCCACCGGGGGACCGGCTCGCCGACGAGGTGCGGGCACTCACCGACCGGCCCGACGTGCTCGCGGCCGCGGAAGACGCCGGGCTCGCCGCCGACCTGCTCGCCGGCGTGGAGACGGTCGCCGACGCGGTGCCCGCCCTCGCGATCGACAACGCCGACGCCGTCACCGGCCCCGCCGCGGTCGCCCGGGCCGTGGTCGCCGCCACCCTGCGGCACGCCGACGGCCGCGCCGGCGGCGCTCTTTCGGTGGACGGGGTCGAACGCGACGCGCTCACCCGCACGATCTCGGGCGCGCTGGGCGGTTCCGGCGATCCGCGCGGCGTCATCGCCCAGGCCGGCCGGCCCCTGGCGACCTCCGCGGTGTGGTTCGCGTCGTGGCGGGTGCGCCGTGATCGAGGTCGGCTCACGGACGGCGCGGTGCCGCCGCTGGGCGACATCCTGCGCTACCAGGTGGCCGGTGACGGCGTCCGCGCGTGCGTCGCGCGCGCCGTCGAGGCCGCCCGCGACCGCGGGCCCGTGACGCTGCTCGCGCACAGCCTCGGCGGCATCGCGTGCGTGGACTGGCTCGCCGCGGCCGGGAACGCGCGGCACGGCGTGGACCTGCTGGTGACGGCCGGCTCCCAGGGGCCGTTCCTGTACGAGCTCGACGCGCTGCGGGCGCTGCGCGTCCACGAGCCCCTGCCCCGACACTTCCCGCGCTGGCTCAACGCCTACGACGTGCGCGACCCGCTCGCCTACGTCGGCGGCGAGGTCTTCGGCGACCGGGTCCAGGATCGCGAATTCCGAACCGGACAACCGCTGTTGCGAGCACACAGCGCCTATTGGGCGCATGCGCCGTTCTACGACTGGCTGGCCGAGGAGATCCCCCGGTGAGAGCGGGGAAAGTGGACCCGACGCGCACGTACGCGATCGTCGTGGCCATCGAGCGCTATCGCCATCCGGACCTCGACCTGGTCGGCCCCTACGCCGACGGCTGCCGCTTCATCGAGTGGTTGCTCGCACGCGGGGTGCCGGCCGGGCACATCACGTTCGTGGCCTCACCCGCCGACCAGGACCGGCCCGACCCGCCCATCGCCCACCGCACCCACCGCGGCGAGGAACTGTCCGACCTGTTCCTGGACACCGTCGCCGACCGCGACGCCGATCTACTGTGGGTGTTCTGGGGCGGCCACGGCGTCACCGACACCCAGGGCGCCTCGCTGCTCCTGCTGGAGGGCTCCGATCCGCACCGCCTGCGCGCTTTGCCGGTGTCCAACCTCGTGCGCACACTCCTGGGAACCTCGGACCAGGGCACGCACATCGATCGGGTGGCCGTCGTGCTCGACGCGTGCCAGACCCAGTTACGGGCCGGAGAGGGCGACCCGGTGCCGCGCCCGATCACCGGCACGGTCGAACTGGACCCCGATCGCGGCCTGTTCCTGCTCCAGGCGTGTGCCCCCGGACAGGCCGCGCACAACCCGGAGCGCTCGGGACTGTTCTCGCGGCGATTCCTCGACGAACTCGAACAGGACCCGGACGGCGGGGTGTTGCCGGATCTGAACCGCGTGTACGAGGCCCTCACCCGGCTCTTCGTCGCCGACGAGCACACCCGGACCTTCCGCTACGGACAACGCCCCGGCCGCAGCGAGCACAACTGGGACGGGCGCACCAGCTGGGACGAACACCCCTTCCACATCCCCCACGGGCCGGAGGTTCGGCGCGCCCTGACCGCCCTCGGGCACCTGCTCGCGACCACCCTGCCCGACGAGAACCACCGCGTGGTCCTCGCCGCCGCCCTGGGACGCGCCCTCGACACCTACGTGCCCGACGCCGACCCGGACGCGATCGTCACCGCCGCCGTCCAGGCCCGGCACGGCGCGACCACGCTGGTGTCCATGCTGCCCCCGGACACACCCGCGGGGGTCGTGCGCTCCATGGAGTACCTGTGTCGAACGATCCGGCCCGGCGAATACCTCACGCGCGCCGAACACTCGACGCTGATCGCGCTGCTGGAATCGTGCGCGATCGCCGACCTGGAGGGCGTGTTGCGGCGGGACCCCGTGTGCGGCCCCGGCTTCCCACCGGGCGCCTTCGGCCCGGTCGACCTCGTCGCGATCCTCGAAGGGCGCACACCCCCGGAACACGATCGCCTGGCGCACCTGCCCGTCTTCGTGGAGGCGGTCGCCCACCACACGCCCGACGCCGAGGCCGGCGCCCGGCTGCGCGCCTGGAACGATGCCCTGGCCGCTCGCCAAGACACCCGGGCGGACCTGTTGACGGCCCGGCGCGCCGACCTGGACGCCATGCGGCGCTGGGCCCGGGACGAGCGGATCTGGATCCGCCTGGAGATCGCGGCACTGGACGCGAAGGCGACCCGACCCGCGGACACCCGGTACCGGTACTCGGCCCGCGTGCGCGAGGGGGGCGACGTCACCACGGTCTCCGTGGCCGACGACGTCTACCGCCCATGGACGGGCGTCCGCTCGCGCGTCGCCGAGTTCCTCCAGGCGGTGCTGGACCGGCCGGGCACACACGCGGCCGTCGAGTGCTTCCTCGAACCGGGCCAACTCGATCTCCAGATCGAGCGCATCGCGGTCGACCGCCGAGATCGCGAACAAGTCCCGATCGGCGCCGGAACCCCGGTCGTGGTGCGCTGCCGCGAACTGCGCCGGTACCCCATCGACGCGTGGCTCTCACGTTGGCGCGAGTGCGCCCGCGACGACGCCGGCGACCACCACTGGCTGCTGCACGAGGCACGCGCCGACACCGCGCCCGGACTGCGTTCGGCCCTCGCCCAGGCGCCGGACCTGGGGTGCGTACAACTGGCGGGCGACCCGGCGCAGGTGCGCAACCACATCGCACTGTGCCTGGTCGCGGGCGTGCCCGTGGCGCTGTGGCAGCGCCACGGCACCGATCGCGACCTCGCACACCTGCGGGCGCGGATCCGCCCGCGCGACCTGCCCGAGGCGATCCGGCGGTGGCGCGCACAGGAAGACGGGCAGTCGATCGTCCTGTTGTGGGACGACCCCACGAGCGCGGACCCCACCCGAATGCTGCGCGGTCCGTCCGAAGGAGGAGCATGAACAAGGCAGCGCACGGCGACTGGGCGATCTTCCGCGGCGACGGGAGCACGCATCGGGCCGTGCTGCCCGAGGGCCCGCCGTGGCGACGCTTCGACCCCGAACGCGCCGACCCACAGCGCTACGTGATCGGCGCCGACGAGGTCGACATCGTCAACACCGCCCTGCATCTGCGCCGCCCCCTGCTGGTGACCGGGCGACCGGGCAGCGGCAAGACCACACTGGCCCACGCCATCGCCGACGAACTGCAACTGGGCCCGGTCCTGCGCTGGCCGATCAACAGCCGCAGCACCCTGGAGAGCGCGCTGTACCGCTACGACGCCGTCGCCCGATTGCACGACAGCGCGATCGCCGACATCGCCGACAAGGAGCGTCGGAGCGCGCCCGACGTGGGGCGATACGTGCGCCTGGGCCCGTTGGGCACCGCGCTCGCGCCGTGCGCGCGGGCACGCGTGTTGCTGATCGACGAACTCGACAAGAGTGACCTGGATCTGCCCAACGACCTGCTGACGGTCTTCGAGGAGGGGACCTTCGAGATTCCCGAGCTGGCCCGATTGACCGACCGCGACACGGTCTCGGTCGGCGTCTCCGGTTCCGACGAGCGGGTGCCGGTGGTCGCCGGGCGGGTGCGCTGTACCCAGTTCCCGGTGATCGTGGTCACCAGCAACGGCGAGCGGGACTTCCCGCCCGCCTTCCTGCGCCGCTGCGTGCGGCTGGACCTGCCGGACCCCGGCCCCGATCGCCTGGCCGAGATCGTCGCGGCGCGACTGGGCCCGGACGCGGTGGCCGAAGACCTGATCGAACGCTTCGTCGCGCTGCGCCACGAGGGCGAACTCGCCACCGATCAGCTCCTCAACGCGGTCCATCTGCGGCTCGCCGGGGTCGTGCTCGACGAGGATCGCCTGGCCCTGCTGTTCCGGTCGTTGGATCCCACTCGACCATGACCGCCGACTCGCTCTGGGCGGTGCTGCGCGACGCCGGCGTCGACATCGACCAGTGCCTGGACGTGCTGTGGCTGGCGCGCGTCCTGCCGCCTCGGGAAACGGCACGCCCGCACGGCGCGGGCACGGGCACCCCCGACCCGGAGCCGACCCCGGCCGACCCCGAGCCGGCCGCGAAGACGCCGCTGGCGGGCGGAACCGCCACCGGGTCGGCAGGACGGGCGGCGCGGGTCCGGCGAGGCGGCGGCCGGCCGGGCTGTACGCCTCCGAGGGAGCCCAGGGCACCGAAGGCAGGCCGGCCGTGCCCGCCGACGTGCCCGCGCCGCGGGCGATCCCGAACGCCACCGAACTGGCCCGCGCGCTCAAGCCGCTGCGCCGCACCGTGCCCTCCGTGTACACGCGCCGGCTCGACGAGGCCGCGACCGTGCGGGCGGCCGCCGACACCGGCCTGATCACCGCGGTCCTTCGCCCGGAAGTGGAACCCTGGCTCGATCTGACCCTCGTGGTCGACACCGGTTCGTCGATGGTGATCTGGAACCGACTCACCGTCGAGTTGCGACAACTCCTGCACCGACTGGGCGCGTTCCGCCGGATCAAGGTGGTCGGCCTGGACAGCGACGAGACGAGGATGGCACTGCGCACGCGCCCGTTCGCCGCCGGGGCCAGGGTGGCGCCGGAGGTCGAGGGCAGGGGTCTGACCCTGGTGCTGACCGACGGGATCGGGCCGGCCTGGCACACGGGCGCGGCCCAGCGGCTGCTCGCCCGCCGCGCCCGGGCGGGGCCGCTGGCCCTCCTGCACACGTTGCCCGCGCGGCTGTGGGACGCCACCGGCATCCGCTGCACGCGGCTGGACGTGCGGGCGCCGGGACCGGCCGCGGCCAACCGCCTGCTGAGTGTTCGGCATCCGTTCCTGCCGCCGGGCCTGGACATCGGCGACCCGAAGGGCGATGTCCCGGTACCCGTGCTGGAGTTTCCCACCGTGTCGCCCCGTCCATGGGCGGATCTGGTCGCCTCCGCGACGGAGGCGGAATCCCTGGCGGTCACGATGCTCGGGGTCGACGCCCGCCCGGCGCGGTACCCCTCCCGGCAACCGGCCACGCCCCGGGAGCGCATCCGCGAGTTCCACGAGAACGCGTCCTACGAGGCATTCCGGCTCGCCGGTCACTTCGCCGCCGTGGCGCCCCTGACGCTGCCCGTCATGCGCCTGGTCCAGCACGCCACGGTCGTCGGCGCCACACCCGCGCACCTCGCCGAGGTCTTCGCGAGTGGTCTGTTGGTCGTGCACCGACTCGGCGAGCAGGGGCCCGAAGGCACCGAGTACGCCTTCGAGTCGCAGGTGGGGGAGTTGCTCCTGGACACCCTGTCGGTGGTCGACGGGCTGCGCACCGTCGAGGGGGTCACGCGCTACCTCGCACGTCATGTCGATGTCACGCCGAGCGTGTCCGTGCTCTTGGCGGAGGGCGGAACCACGCACGTGGTCGGGCCCGACGCGCGGCCGTTCGCGATGGCCGACGCGCCCCTGATGCGCCGGCTGCGGAGCGCTGCGGCGCCGCCCCCGGAGGTCGAGGCCCCCGAGGCCGGGGCCGCTTCGGAGGTCGACCCCGACGCGACCCTGCGGACCGATCCGACGATGATCGGGCGAGCCCTGGTCAAGGAACTACGGCGGCTGCGGGAGACCCGCGGCTTCACCCAGCGCGAAGTGAGCGTCGCGATGGACTGGTCGCTCTCGAAGCTGATCCGGATCGAGACCGGAATGGTGGTCGTGACGATCTCCGACCTACGGGCGCTGCTGCGGCAGTACGGCGTTCGGGACTCGGCCCGGGTCGACGAGTATGTCGCGATGGCACGGGCGGCCAAGCGTCGTGCGTGGTGGTACCCGTACCGCAACCTGATGACGGCCGAGCTGCGAGTGCTGCTCGCGTACGAATCCGTTGCGACGCTCGTTCGCTGTTTCGAACCGCACCTGGTGCCCGAGCCGTTGCAGACCGAGGAGTACGCGCACGCGGTCCTGAACACCACCCTGCGGACGCCCGGGGCCGCTCGCGTCCGCGAAGCGGTCGAGCTGCGGCTGGCGCGCCAGGCACGGATGCTGGGACCGGACGGGCCCACGATGCGCCTCATCGTCGACGAGAGCGTGCTGCGCAGGATGGTCGGCGGCCCGGCCGTGATGCGGCGACAGCTCCGGCGGATACACGAGTACGCCCAGCGCCCCGACATCGACGTGCGCGTCATCCCCTTCTCGGCCGGCCTGTACGAGCGGCCCCGACAGGCATACCGGCTCCTGAGCGTCCCAGGCGCGCGCGGTGGCATCGCCCTGGCCATCGAGGGTCATCCCGATCCCGACGGTCTGATCCTCCGCGAGGGGGCCGAGGAGCGTGCCGACGAGCCGCAATCCGTGACGCCCGAGTCCTACCTGGAGACGTTCCGGATGCTCGAAGGACTCGCGGAGAACTTGGAGCCGCACATCCGAGGTCACGGGCGACGGTGGGACGTGGCCGTGAGGACCGAGTGAAGCGTTGTCCGAGGTGGCCGGTGACATCCTCGCCGTGGGTTTTCCGGCGTGTGCACGGACGCCGGAGTCGCGGCGGTCGGTCGGCGGTCCGTCGGTCGCGGGAGGGGACACCGTCGGAGATCTCAGGGGCGGACCGGGTCACCGGCCGTTGCCGGGACTCCGACCGCGTTCCACGCGGCCTCGGTCTTGGTCAAGACGCCGCACGTCGGGTCGAGGGCCTTGGCCGCGACAGCGTCACGCGCCGTTCCCCGGGTAGTTCGACCCACTCGGCCTGCTCGGCAGGCCGCCGACTACCGGTTGCGGCGGTGGAGGCGGAGGGCTTTGGCCATGGCGAGGGTGGCGCCGGTGGTCAGGAGTGCGCGGTGTGCGAGCGCCGCGAACAACGGCCGATCCCGCAACCGCGGTTAACCCACGGGTTACCGATGCGACGCGCCTACGGCCTCGGGGGAAATCGAGCCTCGGGTGCCTCGCCGAGGACTGCCGCCGTGTCTCGCGCCAGGCGTGCTGGGGCCGCGCCTCGTCCTCGGCGATGCCCTCACCATGTCCGCCGAGGCCGTGGAGCTACTCGGCCTGAATCGCGTCTGCCGGGACCTCGAAGACGATCGCGAACCCGTCGCGCTCGTTCCCCTTCTCGCCGACGCGCGTGAAACCGAAGCCCGCGATGGTGGCCAGGGAGGCGTTGTTGTCGGATCCGATAGTGGCCCGCACCGTCCTGACACCGGGTTCGGCGGCGGCCCTGACGAGCAGCGCCGTCAGCATGGCGCGGGCATAGCCCTGGCGGCGGTACCCGGGCACGACGGTGTAGCCGACCTCGACCACGCCGGCCTCGTCCGGCGGGCCGTGGAACCCGGCGTCGCCGACGACGGCCCCGTCCGGCTCGGACACCGCGGCCCGTGTGATCCAGGGCGCGAGGGACGGGTCCTTGGCGAGCTGGTCAGCGCGATAGCCGAAGATCCAGCGGGCCCGGTCGCAGACGAAGTGTTCGTCCAGGGCGACCCCGGCCTCGGCGCTGCCGCCGGCGAGGTCACCGTCGGCAAGCGCCCGCAGCGCCTTTGCGCTGAGCTCGACGAAGCGGACACGTTTGGGGATGGAGAGAGGTTCGTTATGCATCGCGGAGATGTTCGCCCACCGCCGGAGGGCTGTCCACCCCTTTATGGGCTCGACGGACATGGTGATCGTCCCGGTCGGGCCGTGATATACGCAGGGCCGTACGGACGCCGCTCACCTCGTGCCCACCTTGCGCCCACCTCGCGCCCACGGTCGTCGCGGTGACGGACGCCGCCGACTGCGGCAAGGCCCGAACGGTCATCGGGCCTGATGTCGAGCCGGCGGTCGTCCGCGAAACCGGGTGCTCCCGGAGTCGGTTCAGGCGGTGGGGCCGGTGAAGAGGCCACGTCCCGTCTTGGTCGCGCGTCCGGCCTTGACCAGACCCTCGGTGGAGGTACGCACGCTTTCCATCCGGCTCTTCGTCGCGATCTCACCCAGGGCCTCGGTGAGTTGCCGGACGTTCATGGGCTCGCCGGTCGCCTCCAGGAGCGCGGCGATCTCGTCCCGCAGGTGGGTCCGGACCGGACGCTCGGGTGCCGATTCGGCAACCGGCTCGGGCGCCGGCATGGGTACCGGTTCGGCCGCCGCCTTGGCGACTCGGCTCGCCTTCGCGCGCGCGGTCTTCTTCGCGGGCTTCTTGGCCGCAGGGGTCTTACGGGCGGGGGTGGCTGCTATCCCCTCCTGTTCTCCGGACGCCGGCTTCGGCTGACGCTTCTTACGGGCGGGCCGGGTGGTGGCCGCAGTGGTCTCCACCGCCGGGGCGGGTTCGACCTCCGCGACCGGCTCGATCTCCGCGACGGTTTCGGTCTCCGCGACGGGTTCGGCCTCCGCTGCCGGTTCGACCGGCGCGACATCCTCGACCGGCGCGACGGGTTCCGCTTCCGGTCGAGGCAGCGGCACGAGCGGGCGGATCAGCGCGAGGTGTTCCACCGCATTGCGGCGGGCCTCCAATTGCCGCTCGACCTCGGCCAGTTCCTCCTGTAGCAGATCCCGCCGCTCGGCGAGTACTTGGGCCTCCTCTTCCAATGACAAACGTAGTTCCGTCATCGATGACGCAACCATTCGGCGACTCCTTCTCGTGGCCGGAGGGAACTGGAAGGGCGAGGCGATCCCGTCGACCGAGTACGCGTTGCCCTTCCGGCGGGCGAGGACGTCCCACACCCGCGATGCGCCCATGATCGCCCGTCCCGGCGCGTGGCACGCACCGAAACACACTTCCGCATCCAAGCGGTACCCAGTGTGACGATCGCAGGGGGGTGGCGTCGTCGGTGAAACGACCGGGTTCGCGGGGCAGTTCCCCCAACGACAACGTCGAGCGCGGCGAACGATCCGGGGCCGGACCGGGCGCTTCGGATCGTGGCCGGGTTGGTCATTACGGACTTCCTCGGTCGACCGCCGTGGGATTGTTCCCTTCTGGGCCATCGGACGCGGCAGAGAGGGCCGGCTGATGCGGGAGCAGACCGAGATGGCGGGGCGGTACAACCTGGAACAGTTGCTGGGCCGCGGCGGGATGGGCGAGGTGTGGCGAGCGCGGGACCTGCGCCTGGGCAGGACCGTGGCGGTGAAGGTGCTGCGGGTCGACGTACTGGAAGGCGGACCGGGGCACGCGCAGGCCCTGGCCCGGTTTCACCGCGAGGGCCGGGTCATGGCGAAGGTTGTCCACGACGGCATCGCCGCCGTCTACGACGTCGGGGAACTCCTGGGCCGGCCGTTCCTCGTGTTGGAACTTCCACCTCCTCACCGGCCGCGTGGTGTTCCCGGCCGAGGGACCCGCGCGCTCTTCGCCCTGCACCTGGCCAAGCCCCCGCCCCTGGCCAGTCACGATCGACAGCTCGTTTCACCGGGACCGGGCCCTGCAATCGATCGCCGAGATATTGGCCGGGGCGAGGTGGGCGTTGTGACGAACACTCACGCAACGCACGTTCTCCGGGGGTGTTTTCCGCTGTGCCGCGGCGATACGGTGTGGGTTCCGCACCTTTGCGCTCCGGACCGGAGCCCGAGCCCCGCCCATGCACGACCGGGTCCCCGCATCGAGGGATCCGAGCATTCAGGGAAGACGAGAGGTGTCGCCATGCGTACGACATCGAACAGCATCCCCGTCGACGAGATCGTCGACGCCTGGCGCGCGGGCGCCGCATCACCCCGGGGCATGGAAAACCCGGCCGGCTCCCTCTACATCGGCGGGTCGGCGACCGAGCGGGGACTGACCGAGATCGACGTCGCCGCCCAGACCTGCGGCACCGTGTGCTCGGTCTCCCGCACCCGCATGTGCTGCTGAGGAACCCGAAGGTTCCCCGCGGCCGCCGCCGGTGACGTCGACCGGCGGACGTCGCAAGGGCGATGCCCGGCGCGACGACCGGCGGAAGGCCCGGTGGGGAACGCGGCGCGCCGGGGCGGACCGGTCAGCCCTCGTAGTACTCGTTCCCTTCCCCCTCGCGCGTCGGCGGTCGGGTCAGGGGCAGCCGTTGGTCAGGAGCAGGTGGCACACGCGACCGCGGAGGAACGCCGTCGCGGTGTCGCCCGCGCCGCCGTCGAAGTAGTGGAGCGGCTCGGGATTCGTGTCGGTGAAGTACTCGGAGCTGTACAGGAAGTCCGGTCGGATCGTGACGAACGTCCATCCGGCGTGCTCGTCGGCGGGTTCCACGGCCGGTTCCACAATGGGTCCCGGAGTGTGTTCTCCGGCGTGTTCGCCAAGCAGCGCGCGCAGGAACGCGGCGACGAGTTCGTCGGCGTCGGCAGGATCCCGAAACCGGCCGTACGGGCTGTACGCCTCGGTCAGCATGCACCGCAACCGGGGGGCGAGCCCGGCCGCGTCGAGGGGCTCGACGGCGAGCCGGGCGCCCGCGCGCGCGACCGGGTCGAGCACGGGCTCGTCGCCGGGCCAATCGGACAGGTTCCACCAGTCGCGCCGCTGATCGGCGGTGACCAGCATGTCGCGGAACAGGTCGTCGTGGACGAAGGCGCTCAGGACCGCGCACGGATCGCCGACGGGTTCGTCGGTGCGCACCGTGAGCAGGAACGAGTTGCTGTTCATGACCTTGTCGAGTGCGTCGAGAAACGCGGACACGGCGGGGAGGTCGCCGTAGTCGTCGAGCAGTGAACGCATCCGTGCAGCCTAGTGAGTTGCCCCACGCGGCGCGCGCCGCCTCCCGCCGGGTCAGCGGTTCTGGGTGTTCGCCTCTCGGCGGCCGCCGAGCGGGACCACCAGCGGCCCGCCGCCGACCGGGCATTCGATCACCGCGGTTCGCAGTCCGAAGACGTCGTGCACGAGTTCGGGCGTGACGATGTCGGCCGGTGCTCCCTCTGCGACCACCCGGCCGTCGCGCATGGCCACGAGGTGGTCGGCGTAGCGGCAGGCGTGGTTGAGCTCGTGCAGCACCATCACGACGGTGCGGCCGTCGGTGCGATTGAGCTCGGCGACCAGTTCCAGGACGTCGACCTGGTAGGCGAGATCGAGGTAGGTGGTCGGCTCGTCGAGCAGCAGCACCGAGGTCTCCTGCGCGAGGGCCATCGCGATCCACACGCGTTGGCGCTGCCCACCGGAGAGTTCGTCGATGGAGCGCTCGGCGAGGGCGGCGACGCCGGTTGCCGAAAGCGCCGCGTCGACGATCGCGTCGTCCGCGCTCGACCATTGCCGCCACCAGCGTTGGTGCGGCGTGCGGCCGCGGGCGACCAGGTCTCGTACGGTGATGCCCTCGGGGGCGGTGGGGGTCTGCGGCAACAGGGCCAGGCGCAGCGCGAGTTCGCGGCCGGGCAGGGTGGCGATGTCCTCGCCGTCCAGGTGGACGGCGCCGGCCGTGGGCTTGAGCAGTCGGGCCAGGGCGCGCAACGCGGTCGATTTGCCGCACGCGTTGGGGCCCACCAGCGCGGTCACCTTGCCGGCGGGTATGTGCAGGTCCAGGCCGTCGGCGACGACGCGGTCGCGGTAGCCCAGGCGCAGGCCGCGGCCCTCCAGTGCCTGTGGCGCGCGTGCGTCGGACGTGGTGGTCACGTCAGCCTCCCTTTCCGGCCCGGTTCGACCGGGCGAGCAGCCACATCAGGTACGGGGCGCCGACCGCGCCGGTGACGACGCCTACGGGCAGTTCGGTCGGCGAGAAGGCGAGCCGGGCGGCGAGGTCGGCGGCGAGCAGCATGGCCGCGCCGACGAGGCCGCTGGTCACCAGGGGGATGCCGGCGGTGCCGGCGAGTCGGCGGGCGATCTGGGGGGCGCCGAGCGCGACGAACGCGACCGGCCCGGCGGCGGCGGTGGCCACCGCGGCCAGGCAGGTGGCCAGCACGAGCAGGGCGATGCGGGCCCGGCGCAGGGGCATGCCCAGGCTGAGCGCGGTGTCGTCGTCGAACTGCAGGAGTTGGTAGGAGCGGGCCATCGCCAGGGTGGGCGGGACGAGCAGCAGCAGCGCGAGGCCGACCCAGCGCACGTGCTCGTAGCCGCGTCCGTTGAGGCTGCCCGTGAGCCAGACCATCGCGCTCGCCGCCTGGTCGATGTCGGCGCGGGCGAGCATCCAGCGGGTGATCGCCATCAGGGCGCCGTGTGCGGCGAGGCCGACGAGGACGAAGCGGTAGCCGGTGATGGTGCCGCCGCGGAACGCCATCGTGTAGATGAGGATCGCGGTGAGCAGCGCGCCGGCGAGTGCCCCGAAGGGGACCGCGCCGAACGAGCCGGCGCCGGCCGCGGTGACGCCGCCGAGCAGGATGACGCCGACCGCGCCGGCACTGGCGCCGGCGGAGATGCCGATGAGGTCGGGGCCGGCGAGCGGGTTGCGGGTGACGGCTTGGAAGACGGCGCCGGACAGGCCGAACGCGAGGCCGACGAGCAGCGCGGTGAGCGCGCGCGGCAGCCGCAGTTCGCGCACGATGAGGTCGGCGTCGCCGGTGCCGACGCCGAACAGCGAGCCCAGGACGTCGCCGAGGGGGATGTGGAAGGTGCCGATGGACACCGAGGCGACGAGTCCGCAGAAGGCGAGGGCGCTCAGGGTCAGTACGGCGACGGCGACGCGGGGGCGGACGACGATGCCGACGGGTCCGAGCTCGGCTCTCATCGGGAGTGCTCCTTGAGCTTGCCGCGCTTGACGAGCGCGATGAGGAACGGCGCGCCGAGGACCGCGGTGACCACGCCGACCTCGAGTTCGCCGGGACGGGCGACCACGCGGCCGACGACGTCGGAGCCGAGGGTCAGCGTCGCGCCGGCGAGCCCGGAGCAGGGGATGAGCCAGCGCGCGTCGGGGCCGGTGAACGCGCGCACGATGTGCGGAACGACCAGGCCCACGAAGGTGATCGGTCCGGCGGCGGCGACGGCCGAGCCGGTGAGGAGGATGACCGCGACGGCGCCGAGGATCCGGGTGGTCTTGACCCGGGTGCCGAGCGTGCTCGCCAGGTCGTCGCCCAGCGCGAGGGCGTTGAGGCGTCCGCCGAGGGCGAGCGCGAGGACCAGGCCGACGGCCACGAACGGCAGCAGCCGCATGCCGAGGTCGGTGTCGCGTCCGGCGAGCGAGCCGACCGCCCAGAAGCGGTATTGGTCGAGCGTGCGCACGTCGAGCAGTACGAGCGCGCTGGTGAAGGCCTCGAGGAGGGCGGTGACCGCGGCGCCGGCGAGGGCGAGTTTGGCGGGTGTCGCCCCGCCGTAGCCGGTTCCGCCGACCAGATAGGCCACCAGGCCGGCGAGGGCGCCGCCGAGGAACGCGAACCACACGTACTCGTAGGGGCTGGTCAGGCCGAGGAGGCCGATGCTCGCGGCGACGCCGAACGCGCCGCCGGCGCTGACGCCGATCAGCCCCGGGTCGCCGAGCGGGTTGCGGGTGATGTCCTGGGCGACCGCGCCGGCGACGCCGAGGGCGAGACCGACGAGCAGGCCCAGGAGGGTGCGCGGGACGCGCAGGTCGCGGACCACGACGGCGTCGCCCTCACGGCTTCCGCCCAGGGCCGCGAACACGTCCGACAGCGCGAGGTTCTTGGTGCCGATGGCGAGGGACGCGAACACGGCGACGGCGAGCGCGGCGAGCAGGATCGCCACAGCGGTGCCGCGGCGGGCGGAACTCGCCGGTCGCGAGGGCGGGTCGGGCGCGGTGGCCGCGGTGTTGGCGGGGGGAGCGTCGAGCTTCGAAGGCACGACCGTAAGGTAAGGCACGCCTAATGGTGGCCGAACAGACCCCCCGGTTTCGGTCGAACGGACCCCCGCCAATCCGGCTCGGCCAAGGTAAGGCTAACCTCATCGCGATCGAAAGGTGGCGCTTGCGGCCATTTCGGCTTCGCGCCGTCGTGTTGCCGCTCGTCGCACCCGCGGTGCGCCCGCACCCGGTTCGTCGCCTTGTCGGCCTTGTTCGTCCCGTTCACCCGTGGAGGGTTCATGATCACGCTCAGACGTCGCCGTTGGAGCGCCCGTCTCGGCTTCGCCGCACTGGCCGTCGTGCTGACGGCCGGCCTCACCGCGTGTGGCGACGAGTCCGAGCCCAAGGCCGCCGACAGCGCGCAGAGCGCTCCCGCCTCGGCCGGCGGGAAGGCGTCCGCCGCCACGTTCCCCCGGACGATCACCCACGACAAGGGCACCACCACGATCCAGGCCAAGCCCAAGCGGGTCGTGGCCCTGGACAACAGCCTCGTCGAGGCGGTCGCCGCCCTGGACGTCCCGCTGGTCGGCGGGATCGGTTCGTACCGCGACCAGAAGGGCTTCCCGCCCTACCTCGGCGCCGCGGTGAAGGACACCAAGGACGTCGGCCCGCTCGCCGGCCCGAACCTCGAACAGATCGCGCTGCTCAAGCCCGACCTGATCATCTCGGCGACCGTCCGCCACGAACAGCTCTACGCCCAGCTGTCCAAGATCGCGCCGACCGTCTTCGTGAAGACCACCGGGCCGATCTGGAAGGAGAACGTCAAGCTCGTCGGCCAGGCGCTCGGCGAGGACGACAAGGCGCAGGCCAAGCTCACCGCCTACGAGACCCGGGCGAAGAAGATCGGCGCCGCGGTCAACGCGAAGGCCGGCAACCCGACCGTGTCCATCGTGCGTTTCGTGGACGGACCCACGCGCATCTACCTGGGCAAGACCTTCGGCGGCATCATCCTGTCCGACATGGGCCTGGCCCGGCCGGAGAACCAGCGCGACGCCGAGAAGTTCAACATCGAGATCAGCGAGGAGCAGATCGAACAGGCCGACGCCGACCACATCTTCGTGACCTCGTTCTCGGGCGGCGCGGAGCGCAAGGCGAAGTTCCTGGCCAACCCGCTGTGGCAGCGGCTGAAGGCGGTCCAGGGCGGTCACGTGCACGAGGTGCAGGACGAGACCTGGATGACCTCGGTGTCCCTCCAGGGCGCGGACATGGTGCTCGACGACATGGCGCGCATCTTCGCGGTCGACCCCGCCAAGTAGTCCCCACCGCGGCCCAGTAGTCCCCACCTCGGCCAAGCAGTCCCCACCGCACAGCCCCTCGGCGGCGGGTCGCGTCCTCCCGACGACGGCCCGCCGCTTCGGCATGCCGCACCACCGCCGACGCTACGCCGCCGACCTGCTGCCCGCCCCGCGCGAGTGACTCGCCGCCGTCCTCGCCGAACTCGCCGGCGGAGCCGACACCCTGGCCGACCGAGCCCGAGCACTGCTCCCGGACGACCTGCAACTCGCCTGCCACCTGGCCGAACTCGCCGTCGCCGTGGAGGTCGGCCCCGGTCGGCGTCCCATTCCCAATCCGCGGACGCGCCACGCGCGTGACGACCATGCCGCCCCGGGATACGAGTGCGCCCCGCTCCCGGCATGGAAGGCCGGGAGCGGGGCGGTCATCGGGTGTGCTCGGTCAGGGGGTCACGGGGTCAGGTCGTCACGAGATGCTGATGTCGTCGACCAGGAAGGTGGTCCTGAGTGACGAGTCCTCGGCTCCGGCGAATTGCACGGTGACCGTTTGTCCCTTGTAGGCGGTGAGGTCGACGGTCTTCTCCACGTAGGTGCCGGTGGCGCCGACGTTGGAGTAGGTGGCCAGGGCGGTGTTGCCGATCTTGACCTTGAGGGTGTCGTAGACCGTGGAGCCGGTCTCCTGGGTGGTGGTCTTGATCCAGACGCGGAGTTTCGGTGCGGCCGTGTTCGGGATCGTGACGGCGGTCTGGGTCAGGGTTTCGGTGGCGGTCCTGCCGTAGCCCATCATCCAGGCGTACCAGGAGCCGCCGTGCGGGGTGGCTCCGGTGCTGTTGGAAATGATGTTGGCGTTCTGTGTCCAGTTGGCGGTGCCCTGTTCGAAGCCGCCGTTCTGGAGCGCGTTGCCGCCGGGTCCACCGGTGACGGTCAGGGTGTAGGTGGTCGAGTGGGTCACCGAGCCGGTGCCGGTGATGGTCAGCGGGTAGGTGCCCGGCGCGGTGTTGGCCGCGACGGTGACGGTCGCGGTGGAGGACGACCCGGACTGCACGGACTGCGGGTTGAAGGTCACGCCCACACCGTTGGGTGCGCCGGTGGAGGACAGCGCCACGGTCTGGGCCGAGCCCGCGGTGGTGGCGGTGTTGATCGTCGTGGTGGCCGAGTTGCCGGGCTGGACACTGCCGGCGTTCGGGGTGGCGCCGATCGAGAAGTCGTTGGTGGGTGTGCTGCCGCCGACCGCGGTCTTCCAGATGGCGTAGGCGATGCCGTCGGCGCTGCGGTTGAGGACCGTGGCGTCGACGTTGGTCGTGGTGTCACACGCCGAGTGGTAGCAGGAGTCGTAGGCCGCGTTCGCCGTGCCGCCCCACTTGGTTGCCTGTGCCGCCGTCTTGCGGGCGCTTGCTCCGGCCGCGTAGCCGGAGGTGGGGATGCCGCCTTGTTGGAAGGAGTAGTCGTCGGAGCGGCCTTGGCCTTCGACGTTCTCCTCGGGTTGGAGGTTGAGGGTGTCCCAGTAGGCCTTGAGGGGTGCGGCGGTGGTGGAGTTGACGTTGTTGATGAAGTAGCCGGCGTTGCGGGAGCCGACCATGTCGAAGTTGTAGTAGCCCTTGATGGTGGAGCGCTGGGCGGAGCTGAGCTGGCTCACGTAGTACGCCGAGCCCTGGAGGCCCTGCTCCTCGCCGGCCCACCAGCCGAAACGCACGTGCTTGGTCATGGTCGGGTTGGCCTGGGCCAGGGCCAGCGCGTTCTCGAGAAGCGTGCCGGAACCCGAGCCGTTGTCGTTGATGCCCGGTCCGGCGCTGACGCCGTCGAGGTGGGCGCCGAACATGACGATCTGGTCGGCGGGGCCGCCGGGCCAGTCGGCGATGAGGTTGTTGGAGGTGTAGGTGCAGGAGGTGCAGACCTGTTCGGTGACGGTGAAGCCGGCGGCTTGGAGCTTGCCCTTCACGTAGGCCAGCGACGCGGTGTAACCGGCGGTGCCGGCCCGGCGGTTGCCGCCGTTCTGCGACGCGATCGTGCCGAACTGGGCCAGATGCGCCTGGACGTTCGTGATGCTGATGTCCGGCGGGTCCGTGTTCGGGTTACCGGGACCGCTGACCGTGAGCGTGTACTGCGCGGTGTGCGTGGTGGCGGTGCCGGTACCGGTCACGGTCACCGTGTACGTACCCGCCGGCGCGGTCGAACCCGCCGACAGGGTCAGCGTGGAGCCGGCACCGGCCTGCACGGACGCCGGGTTGAAGGTCGGGGTCACGCCACTGGGCAGGCCGCTGGTGGAGAAGGTCACGGTCTGCGCTGTGCCGGAGGTGACGGCCGTGCTCACCGTGGTCGAGACGGAATTGCCGGGCGAGACGCTGCCCGAGGTCGGGCTGACGCCCATCGAGAAGTCGGGGTTCCCGGGGCCGCCGACGCAGGTCGGGTCACCCGTCTGGGCCGGCACGCTGATCGCGTCCCACGCGGCCTTGGTCTTGTTGAACAGGACGCAGGTGGAGTCGAGCGTCTTGGCCGAGTTCAGCGTGGCGGTGCGGTACTTCTTGTAGGTCATGCCGCTGGTCTTGAGCAGCATGCCGCCGTAGAAGACCTTGCCCGCGCTCTGGATGCCGACGCCGGTGAGGGAAGTGTTGTTGCAGGTGGGGCTGTTGGGCTTGCCGCCACCGGGGGCGGTGCCCTCGGCGAGGAGGTAGAACCAGTGGTTCATCGGTCCCGCAGCGGCGTGTTCCTCGGTGCCGGGGATCGCCGAGCTGTAGCAGTTCGGGTCGCCGTTGGTCGAGGGGTTGTACATGTAGCGGATCGGGCCCTGGCCGACCAGGTTCACGACCTCGCCCACCGTGTAGTCCGGAGTGTCGTACGGCGACGGCTCGTTCACGTACGCCTCGGTCAGCGCGCCCATGATGTCGCCGGTGGACTCGCCCAGGCCCGGCTCCGTGCCGGCGCCGCCGGGGGTGAACTGGTCGATGCCGTGCCCGAATTCGTGGCCCACGACGTCCATCGACGCGATCCACTGGTTCGCCTGGTTGTGGCCGATCGCGACGGACGAGCCGTCCCAGTAGGCGTTGATGTCGTTGAGGCCGACCTTGACCGGCCAGCTGCCGCCGTTGCCGTTGTGGCCGTTGCGACCGAGCCAGTCGCGGAGCATGTTCCATTGCTTCTGCGCGGCCCACATGACGTCGACGCAGCCGGTTTCCTTGCTGGACGCCTGGCCGTTGCCCCACGAGTCGGTGGACTTGGAGAAGACCTGGCCGTTGCTGTAGTCCGCGCAGCTCAGGCCGGAACGACCGGGGTCGCGCAGCGTGTACGTGCTGCCCGACTGCGTGGTGTCGATGGTGAGCGGATTCGGGCCGTTCCACTGGCTGTTGCCGGTGCCCGCCTTCACGTCGTCGACGGTGTCGAGCACCGTGCCCGTGCTCGCGTCGACGAAGACGTGGAGTCGGCTGGGCGCGGTCGCGGTACGACCCGCCAGCACGGTCTCCCACGCGAGCGCGCTGTTGCCGTCCTTGACCCGGACGACCAGGCGGTGCGACTCGACCCGGTCCACGACCGCGAGCTTGGCCTTGGACGTGGCCTCGGCGGCGCCGGCCGCCACGATCGGCTGAATGGGGACGGATATTCGGGCGTTCGTGGCGGACTGGGTGGCACGCACGCGGCCCTTGCCGTCGGCCAGGACGACGGCGTCGCCGCCGACGACCGGGAGGCCGCGGTAGGTGCGCTCATAGGCGACGGAGTACAGATCGTCGACCCACGGCGTCACCGCCTGCCGTTCGTACTGCTCGTCGGGACCCTTGGCGAGGACATCCAAGCCGCTTGCGGCGGCCCGGTCGGCGGCGGAGACCGCCAGTGACAGCGAACCGGGGGGCGGGGACGGGTCGGCCGAGGCCGACTGGGTTGCCACGCCGACCGTCAGGCCGGCGAGCATGGCCAGGACGGTCCCGGCCGTGGTCGTTCTGCGATTCATCGAGGCTCCTTGGGTGGAAGGCAGACCTCGACCACGTCACCGGCTTGCGCCACGTGCGCCGCGTGAGCGCCGTGGACGACCGTGCATGCCGGGTTCGTGCCCGAGCGAGCTGA
The DNA here is from genome assembly GCF_045207785.1 of Embleya sp. NBC_00896. Classification (NCBI taxonomy): domain Bacteria; kingdom Bacillati; phylum Actinomycetota; class Actinomycetes; order Kitasatosporales; family Streptomycetaceae; genus Embleya; species Embleya sp. NBC_00896. Next base: position 796,085 of record NZ_CP108777.1, on the reverse strand, counting down.
ACACTCACACGGGCGTGTCACCAAGCGAAGAGATTCCGTGTAATCAGCAAATTCTGGCGAAATTCGGCGAGTTCCGGCGACGCCGGTGCCGTGACCGGTCATAGCCCGTGGCCCGCAAGCCCTTTCGGGGCGGGCGCGCGCCGATCACGGGAGCCGTAGGCGACCTACGGCTCCGCAGGGATGGTGAAGATGGTTACTGCCACCGTCGTTCCGCACCTCGTCGGCGAGGGAGGCATCCGGCTCGACGACCCGTCGAGAGGCACCTCACCGGCGAGACGGCCCCGCGCGCGGAGCGACGGGCGCCGGGTGGTTCACGCGTTTCGGGCCACGTAGTACACGTTGACGAAGTCGTCGGGCAGGGTGTGTGCCCGGATGTCGGCGAAGCCGGCCTCCGCCAGCTTCTGCCGGGCGGCCTGCTCGCCCCACACCGTGCCCAGCCCCTCGCCGCCCTCGCCCAGCGAGACGGTCATGCAATAGAACACCGAGAACGCGTACAGGGTGGGCCCCATCGGATGGTCGATGTTCTCCTCCAGGTTGCTGGACGCCGCGATCTCGCCCATCAGGAACACACCGTCCTCGCGCAGCGCGTCGGACACGGCCGCCAGCGTGCGGGTCGGCTGTGCCATGTCGTGGATCACGTCGAACGCGGTGATCAGGTCGTACGAGCCGAGCGGATCGGCCGCGTCGACCACGGCGAACTCCGCGTTGTCCAGGCCCAGTCCATCGGCCTCGTGACGGGCCGCGGCGATGCCCTGCGCGGAGATGTCCACCCCGCGGAAGCGGCTGCGCGGGAACGCCCGGGCCAGCACGTTGACCGCGTGCCCCTGCCCCGTCCCCACATCCAGCACGTCGATGCCCGCGAGCAGCCGCTCGGTCAGGCCCGGCACCAGCGGCACGACGGCGTCCACCAGCGCCGCGTCCCAGACCCGGCCGGACTCCTCGGCCTGGAGCGCCTGGAAACGCGGATACGCCGAGTACGACACGCCGCCGCCCCGCCGAAACGCCCCCACGATCCGCTGCTCGACCTCACCCATCAAGGCCATGTACTGCGTCATCCCGGCCAGGTTCGCCGGCCCGGCCGCCTCGGTCAGCGACGCCGCGTGTTCGGGCGGCAACACATAGGTGGCGGTCTCGGGCGAGTACTCGACGAAGCCGCCGACGACCATCCCGCCCAGCCACTCGCGCACGTACCGCTCGTTCAGTCCCGAGGCGCGCGCGATGTCGTCGCTCGTCGAGGGCGGCAGCGCCGCCATCGTGTCGAACAACCCGGTCTGGTGGCCGACACTGGCCAGGAAGGCCAGGCAGGCGTCGTTGAGAATGCTGATCATTCGCCCCGCGAACGCTTCCTGCCGCACGGGGTCGACGTCGGAGACGGACATGGCAACTCCCAGCCGATCGGCGCCGCGGGAGACGCCTCGGGCGTACGAATCCCGTCCCGGGGGGCCGGCACCCCGGACCCCGGACGTCCTGCGCACCGAAGGCACGGGCGTCGCCCGCAACGAGAACAAGACCTCGTTTGCCACGCTACGCCGGTTCCCACCGACACGAGACCCGACGCCGGACTCGGTGCCCGACCCGACGCCCGACTCGACACCCGACCCGCATCGGCCTCGACCCGAACGCGAGACGGGTGGCAGACCCGGGTCCGAGCCCGTGGTCTGCCACCCGTGGTGTGCGGAGCCGATCCGCCCGTGCGCTACAGAACGTTCGCTCGGGTCGGGTCGGTCGGGGACTTCGTCCGCCGGCCGGTGGAACCCAGCAGGGGGACGAGGTTGAGCAGCAGACCCACGATCGCGACGCCGGTGACCAGGTTCGCGCCGGGGCGGTAGACGCCGAAGTCGGTGTCTCCGGCCGTGGCGCCCGTGGTGAGGGCGGTCACGACGGCGAGCACGAGCGCCGCGCCGACCTGGCCGGAGGTCTGCACCAGGCCCGAGGCGAGGCCCTGTTCGGAGTCCTCGATGCCCTCGGTGGCCTGGGACATGATCGAGCTGAAGCCGAACGCGAATCCGCCGCCGAGGAGCAGCATGGTGGGCAACACCGTGAACGCGTAGTTCGGTGTGCTACCGGCCGTGGCGAGGAACCACACGTATCCGAGGCTCATCGAGGCCATGGACGCGATCAGGAGCGGCGCCGTGCCGTAGCGGTTGATCAGGCGTCCGGTGAACGGTGATCCGAAGGCCACGACGAGTCCGGCCGGCAGCAGAGCGAGTGCCATGCGCAGCGCGGACCATTCGAGACCGTCTTGGAGGTACAGCGTCATCATGAACTGGAAGCTCATGTACGAACCCATGAGCGCGACGATGCTCAGGTTCGCGCGCACCACCGTGCCGATGCGCAGGATGCCGAACCGTACGAGCGGGTGCGCGATGCGCTTTTCGACGATCACGAAGAGGGTGAGCAGCGCCGCGGCCAGCGCGACGGAGCCGAGCGTCAACGGTGCGGTCCAGCCGCGCTCGGGCGCGGAGACCACGGTGTAGACGGCGAGGAGCATGCCGCCGCTGAGCGTGACGGCGCCGACGAGGTCGTGCCCGCCGGAGTCGGCGGGGCGGTCGCGCGGGATCAGGAACCAGCCGCCGACCAGGGCGAGGATCGCCAGCGGTACGGGGGTGAGGAACGTCCAGCGCCATCCGAACTCGGTGAGCAGTCCGCCCAGGATCAGGCCGGAGGAGTAGCCGCTCGCCCCGAAGACGGAGAACACGGACAGCGCTCGGTTGCGCGCCGGGCCCTCGGGGAACGTGGTCGTCAGGATGGACAGCGCGGTCGGCGCGGTGAAGGCCGCGGCCAGACCCTTGATGAAGCGGCTGGCTATGAGCAGGCCGCCGCTGTCCACCAGTCCGCCGAGGAGCGAGGCGGCGGCGAACACCGCGAGCGCGATGAGGAAGACCCGGCGCCGGCCGAGCAGGTCGGCGGTACGACCGCCGAGCATCATCAGGCCGCCGTACCCGAGCACATAGCCGTTGACGATCCACTGCAGCGAGGTCGCCGAGAGGCCGAGTTCGTGCCCGATCGACGGCAGGGCGACGCCCACCATGGAGACGTCGAGGCCGTCGAGGAAGAGCACGAGGCACAGCACGGCCAGGACGCCCCAGAGTCTGGGGGTCCATTGCGCAGCGGAGTTCGTCGGGTCGGGTGTGGCGGACGAGGGGACGGACTGTTCGCGGGAGGGCGGTCCCGCGTAGGTCTCGACTGTGGAAGCCATGGGGACGAACGTATATGCGTACGCATTGAATGTCTACGCATTAAATGTGAGTGCAATAAATTTGCTTGCATGTTATGACGGGCCGCGTTAGCGTGACGCAATGAAGACCGAGGAGCCGCTGATCGAGAGTTGGCGCGAGCTGTTGTCGCAGTACAGCCGGGTCGCCCACGAACTCGACCGCGCCCTCCAGGACCGGCACGGGCTGACCATGAGCGACTACGAGGTCTTGGACCGCCTGATTGCCGCCGAGGGATGCAAGTCCCGTATCCACGATCTCGTCGGCGACCTGCACCTGAGCCAGAGCGCCTCCTCTCGCGCCGTCGCCCGGCTCGAGAAGTGCGGCCTCGTCGCGCGCGCGATGTGCGACACCGACCGCCGAGGGGTCTTCGTCACCGCCACCGACGACGGGCGCGCACTGCACGCACAGGCCCGCCGGACCCAACTCGCCGTTCTGAAAGAGCACTTGGCCTGACGCCCGACGAACCGTCGCCTCGGCGACCCGGAGTCGACCTCGCGTAGGTGACGCTCGTGCCGCTACCGAGGGGCTACGCCCGGTCGCCGGTCAGTTCGTTCACAAGGACGCGGATGCGCCTTTCGATCTCGTCGCGGATCGGGCGGACCGCCTCGACGCCTCGGCCGGCCGGGTCGTCCAGGGTCCAGTCGAGGTAGCGCTTGCCGGGGAAGATCGGGCACGCGTCGCCGCAGCCCATGGTGATCACGACGTCGGACGCCCGGACGGCCTCGGTGGTGAGCACCCTGGGGGTCGCCGCGGAGATGTCGATGCCGACCTCGCGCATGGCCTCGACCGCCGCCGGGTTGACCCGGTCGCCGGGGGCGGAGCCGGCGGAGCGGACCTCGATGCGGCCGGCGCCGAGGTGTTCGAGGAAGCCGGCGGCCATCTGGGAGCGGCCGGCGTTGTGGACGCAGACGAACAGCACGGACGGCTTGTCGGACATGGTGCGGAGTCCTTCCGGTACGAGGAGGAGTGCGAGGCGGCCCGGTTCGCTGCTCGATGAGGGGTTCGCTTTCCGCGCCCCGGGCCAGTAACGTATCAGTCCATGATGATGTCAGTCGATGCTGATCTGTTGAAGGTGCTCGCGGACCCGCTGCGCCTGCGCATCGTCACGCTGCTCGCGGGCGAGGCGCTGTGCGTGTGTCACCTCATCGAGGAGACCGGCGCCAGGCAGACCAACCTGTCCAACCATCTGCGCGTGCTGCGCGAGGCCGGGCTGGTCGACACCGAACCCTGCGGGCGCTTCACCTACTACCGCCTGCGGCCGGAGGGCATCGGCGCCGTCGCCGCGGCCCTCGGCGGGCTCGCCGACACCGCTCGCGACTCCGCCGCGCATGCCCGAAAGAGGCCCTGTTGAAGACCGCCACCGACAGCCCGCTCACTCCGGCGAACGGCTCGGCCGCGGTCGTCGGCGGGCTCTCCACGCTCGACCGGTTCCTGCCGGTGTGGATCGGCCTCGCGATGGGGATCGGGATCGGCCTGGGCAAGCTGATCCCGGGCCTGGACGATGCGCTGGCCAAGGTCGAGATCGGCGGGATCTCGCTGCCGATCGCGCTCGGCCTGCTGCTGATGATGTATCCGGTGCTCGCCAAGGTCCGGTACGACCGCCTCGACACCGTCACCGGCGACCGCCGGCTGATGGCGTCGTCGCTGGTGATCAACTGGATCATCGGCCCGGCGGTCATGTTCGCCCTGGCCTGGATCTTCCTGTCGGACCTGCCCGAGTACCGCACCGGCCTGATCGTCGTGGGGCTGGCCCGCTGCATCGCGATGGTGATCATCTGGAACGACCTGGCGTGCGGCGACCGCGAGGCCGCCGCCGTGCTGGTCGCGCTCAACAGCGTGTTCCAGGTGGTCATGTTCGGCGTGCTCGGCTGGTTCTACCTCGACCTGCTGCCCGGATGGCTGGGTCTGGGCGACGGCGAACACCTGGACGTGTCGTTCTGGAAGATCGCCCTCAACGTGGTCGTCTTCCTGGGCGTCCCGCTGCTGGCAGGCTTCCTGACCCGTCGTCAGGGCGAGCGGGCCAAGGGCCGCGACTGGTACGAGAGCACGTTCCTGCCGCGGATCGGGCCGGTTGCCCTGTACGGGCTGCTGTTCACGATCGTGGTCCTGTTCGCGCTCCAGGGCGACACCATCACCGATGAGCCCGGCGACGTCGCGCGGATCGCGCTGCCGCTGCTGGTGTACTTCGCGGTGATGTGGTTCGGCTCGTACGCCATCGGCCGCGGCATCGGTCTCCCGTACGACCGCACCGCCACGCTCGCGTTCACCGCCGCCGGCAACAACTTCGAGCTGGCCATCGCGGTCGCGATCGGCACGTTCGGCGTCACCAGCGGCCAGGCCCTGGCCGGCGTCGTGGGCCCGCTGATCGAGGTGCCGGTGCTCGTGGCACTGGTGTACGTGTCCCTGGCGTTCATGCGCCGCGCGCAAAAGACCTCGTCCACGTGACCCCGGGCGGCGGCACGGGCGTCCGCGCCCGCACCGCCGGCTCGGCCCGCGCGGACTGCCGTCAGTCGACGACGGGGCTGCGGCGTTCGATCAGCACGACGTCGCGCCAGGCGCCGTGGTGGCGGGCGACGCGTTCGCGGGTGCCGACCACGCGGAATCCGGCCTTGGCGTGCAGGGTCAGGCTCGCCTGGTTCTCCGGGAAGACGCCGGATTGCACGGTCCAGATCCCGGCCGCTTCCGTCGAGCCGATCAGGGCGTCGAGCAAGGCCCGCCCCACGCCCCGGCCCTGCGCGGCGGGGTCGACGTAGACGGAGTGCTCGACCACGCCGGCGTACACGCACCGGTCGGAGACGACGGAGGCCGCCACCCACCCCAGGACCCGGCCGTCGGCGGGGTCGAGGGCGACATGGCAGTGCTCGGGCAGCTTCTTGGCCCAAAACGCGTCCCAGGTCGGGGCCTCGGTCTCGAATGTCGCGTTGCCGGTGTCGATCCCGATGCGGTACACGGCCAGGACCCCCTCGGCATGGGCCGGGGCCATCGGCTCGATCGCCACGGTGGCGGCGTAGGACGTGGACTCGCTCATGCGTGATCCTCCGGGGCGTCGGGCGCGGACGGGCGCGGGACTGGGATGCTACCGAGGACCGGGAGCGCGCCGACGGCGGGCCGTCCGCGCGCACGCGGCGAGGCCGGAGTCACCGAGCGGGTTCGGGCGGCCTGGGTGCCGGAGGCGTCGACGCCCCGGGCGCCTGCCGTGCCGGCGCCGGCCGCGGCCGACCGCGGCGCGTCTCCCCTTCGGGGAGGGGAGACGCGCCGGTGATCAGGACAGGTCGTCGATGATCTCGTTCGCGGCTCGTTCCCCTTCGACGGCGCCGCCGTTCATGAATCCCTGGAAGTCGTACGACGTGTGCTCGCCGGCGATGTGGACGTTGCCCTGCCGGGTGCCCTCGTATCCGGCGTAGCGGTGCAGGTAGCCGGCGGGCCAGTACGAGTAGGCACCGAGCGAGTACGGGTTGCGGTGCCACGCGGACAGTTGGGCCTTGCCGTTCCACTGGGCCTTGGTGCCCGGGAAGACCTTGTCCACGTCGGTGAGCACACCGCCGACGAGGTTGCGGATGTAGGGGTCGGTCTCGGCCTTGCCGAACGGGGTGGCCGGGGTCAGCGCGTGCGCGAGCGAGCCGCCGCCGTACTGGATCAGGACCCCCTTCGTGCCGGCCTGGCCCTTCGTGGTGTCCCAGGTCTGCTGGAAGGGCAGGTCGGTGAAGCAGTCGCCGGAGGCGACGCCCGGCCAGGGGCCGGTGCCGTTCCAGGTGCGGCGGTTGAACTGCATGTTGAGTTTGGTGACATCGCCCATGCGGGCGTCCCGCAGCAGGTTGGTCATCAACGGGTCGAATCCGGCCTGGGTGCGGTCGAGTTCCTGCAGGTTGGGCAGCGGCAGGGCCAGGATGGTGCGGTCGGCGATCACAGTCCTGGTGGTGCCGCCGTTGTCGAAGGTCAGGGTCTGGGTGCCGTCGCTGTTGGCGCGGATCGCGAGCAGGCGGTGGCCCATGCGTACGGTGCCGGTGGGCAGTGCGTTCGCGACGGCGTGGACGACCTGGTCGTTGCCGCCGACCACGTGGTAGCGCTCGTTGGAGCCGCCCCAGATGTTGAAGTGGCCCGGGTTGGTCTGCCAGCCGAGCATGCACACGGCCGAGTACGCGGCCTGGTTCACGGTGTCGGCGCCGTACTCGACGTTGTAGGCCACGTCCAGGAACTGGCCGAGCCGGGAGGCGTACCCGCCGGGCACGCGCGAGTCGATCCACTGCCGCAGGGTCATGTTGCTGAGCGCGGTACCGGTGGGTGTGGTGTTGTTCCACATCACGGTGCCGGCCTCGTTGAAGTCGCGGCGGACCGCCTGGTACATCGTCTTGAAGTCCTCGTCGGCCTGCGCGCGGGGGTAGTACGCGCCGTCGAAGGACAGGATCTCGGCCGCGTCCTTGGGCCCCGCCGCGGCGAAGTCGACGGTGCTCAGGCCGAAGCGGCGGCACAGCTCCAGCATCTTCTTGTGCCCGGTGTCGATCAGCTCGCCGCCGATCTCCGAGGTCTGGCCGCCGTCCCAGTAGGTGCGCTGCGAGTACATCCGGCCGCCGATGCGGTCCGGATTCGCCTCGTACACCGTGCAGGCGACGCCCGAGTCGGCCAGGGTCAGCGCGGCGGTCAGGCCGGAGATGCCCGCGCCGACGACGACGATCCGGGCGTTGGTGTGGATCTGCTTGGTCGTGGTGGACGCCTCGGTCGCCGCGGCGGTGCGGGCGAGGGCCGCGCCGCCGAAGGTCACCACCGCGCCGAGTGCGGCGCCGCGCCGGATCAGCGAACGGCGCGACGGGCCCTCGGGCTCCGCGGCGGCTTCGGCGCGCAGGCCGCGATATTCGTCGACCGGCATGCGCAGGACTTCGGCGGCGCGGTGATCGGCGGCCATCCGGCGCAGGGTGTGCATCAGATTCGTCCGGGCCATGACGGGTTCCTTCCGGTTCGGGGCATGACGAGGCCCCCGGGTTGTACGCGGTGGCGTGGTGAACACGTGGTGCGTGCGGCCCGGGGGCCGTGGGTGCGGGCGAGGTCGAGTGGTCGTCAGACCTGGGCGGGGCTGACGGGTGCCGCGGGAAGCGGCTCGTCGTCGGTGCGTTCGCCGGCGTCCTCGAGGATGATCCGGCCCATGAGTTCGTAGCGTTCGGGGCTCCTGGCCCGCATGTACAGGGCGAGCGCGATGCCGCCGAGGAAGACGCCGCCGACGATGTAGGGGGTGAGGGTGAACAGGAGGGAGTCGGAGGCGGCGCCGGCCGCGGTCTCCATGTTCTGCAGGAGCAGGACCACGACGGCGATCATCGCGATGCCGCCGAGGAGCGGGGCCAGGAAGGTCCGGAACCAGTGAGCGGTCTCCGGGTGGTTCTTCCCGACGTGGAAGTAGCCGATGACGGCGAAGGAGCACAGCGTCTGGACGATGAGGATGGCCATCGTGCCCAGGATCGCGAGCAGTGTGTACAGGTGGATGTAGGGGTCCTGGTCGGCGGCCAGGAACAGCAGCACGATGCCGGTGGCGATGACGCTCTGGACGAAGGACGCGAAGTAGGGCGAACCGTGCTTGGGGTGGGTGTTGCCGAGTTTGCGGGAGATGAAGCCCTCACGGCCGATGGCGTAGAGGTAGCGGGAGGCGCATTGGTGGAAGGCCATGCCGCAAGCGAAGGAGCCGGTGATCAGGAGCCATTGGAACCAGTCGACCGCCCAGCCGCCGATGAAGTCGCCGGTGGGGCCGAAGAAGACGTCGAGCGGGGCGGAGCCGCTCGCGATCTCCTTGGACTTCGCGAGGCCGTTGCCGTCGATGGCCATCCAGGAGACGAACACGTAGAAGAGTCCGACACCGATCACCGAGATCAGCGTCGCGCGCGGGATGACCTTCTTGGGGTTGCGGGATTCCTCGCCGTACATGGCGGTGGATTCGAAGCCGACCCAGGACCAGAACGCGAAGAACAGGCCCAGTCCGGCGGCGCCCTTGAAGGCGTTGGCGGGGTTGATCGGTTCGGTGGACAGGCCGTCCGGGCCGCCGCCCTGGACCAGGACCGCGATCGCCATCGCGGCGAGGACGGCGATCTCGGCGACGAGCAGTACGCCCAGGAGGCGGGAGGTGAGGTGGATGTCGAAGTAGGACAGCAGGGCGGTGACGGCGAGCATGCCCAGGGCGTAGATCGACCAGTTGAGGTCGACGTCGAACTGGGCGTTGACGGTGGTGTCGGCGAAGTAGGCGAAGATGCCGACGATGGACGCCTCGAAGACGACGTAGGCCAGGACGGCCAGGAGGCCCGAGGCCATGCCCACGACGCGGCCCAGGCCGTGGGAGATGTAGCCGTAGAAGGCGCCCGCCGAGGTGATGTGCTTGGCCATCGCGACGTAGCCGATGGAGAACACGCTCAGTACCAGGGTGGCGAAGAGGTAGCCTGCCGGTGCGCCGATGCCGTTGCCGAAGCCGACGGCGATGGGCAGGTTCCCGGTCATGGCGGTGATCGGCGCGGCGGTGGCGACCGCCATGAAGACGACCCCGACCAGGCCCACCGAGTTCGCCTTGAGGCGCTGGACGGGGGGTTGTGCCGCGGGGGCCTGTCCGACCTCGGAGTGGGTGGACATCCCACCTCCCTGCAGTGTGTGGCGGGTAAATAACTGATGGCGAGTCAGCTTCCACCCGCAGTAGCGCAGCTCACAATTGACACAGTGTCAGTGATCGCCCCCAGTTGCCTCTTGCGGTGTCGGGGCGGTGTCCCAGCGTGCGGGATCTTTCCCGCACAGCGACGAGTGTCGTTCCGTCGGGGCGCGTCCACGAGCGAGCGCGTTCACGAGCGCGCGCGTCCACCGGGGCCGGGCCGTCCTACGATGTGCGGATGAGTACGGGCGAACATCCGGCAGGTGCATCGGGTACGCAGGAGCGAGGCGATGGCGAACGCCTGGAGGTCGCCGCGTCCGTCCTGGGTCTGCTCGCGGACCGCACCCGACTGGCCTTGCTGCACCGGCTCGGCCGGGGCGAGGCCGACGTCACCACCCTCACCGAGGCGTGCCGGGTCCCCCGCCCGTCCGTCAGTCAACACCTCGCCAAGCTGCGGCTGGCCGGTCTGGTCACCACCCGCAAGGACGGGCGTCGGGTCGTCTACTCCCTGCGCCACGGACACCTGCGGCGGCTGGTGGACGAGGCGCTGAATGTCGCCGACCACCAGATCGGCGCCCTGCCGCCGCACGACTGACCGCCCCGCCCCCGGCCCCGACCCCTCCCGTCCGGCCTCGGCGCGGGGATTTCTCCCATCATCATGTGCACACGTATGCACATGATGACTATCATGATGCGGTCTCACGATGCCGCCGATCGGGACGGGGCCGATGCTGTCCGTATTGCGCAACCGCACCTACCGCCACCTGTTCACGGCACAGGTGATCGCACTGGTGGGCACCGGGCTGGCCACCGTCGCGTTGAGCCTGCTCGCGTACGACCTCGCCGGGGACGACGCCTCCGCCGTGCTGGGCACCGCGTTGGCGATCAAGATGATCGCCTACGTCGCCATCGCGCCGGTGGCCGGCGCGGTGGCCGACCGCGTCCCGCGTCGGGCCCTGTTGGTGGCGATGGATCTGACCCGCGCCGCCGTGGCGCTCGCGCTGCCGTTCGTCACCCAGGTCTGGCAGATCCTGGTCCTGATCTTCCTCCTGCAGGCCGCGTCGGCGGCCTTCACCCCCACGTTCCAGGCCACCATTCCCGAGGTGCTGCCCGCCGAACGCGACTACACGAACGCGCTGTCGATGTCCCGGCTCGCCTACGACCTGGAGAGCCTGTTCAGCCCGGCGCTGGCCGCCGGGGCGCTGGCCCTGGTCTCCTATACCTGGCTGTTCGCGGGTACGACCGTCGGCTTTCTCGCGTCGGCCGCCCTGGTGGTCTCGGCGGTCCTGCCCAAGCCCGCGCCGGTCGAGCGCTCCGGTGGGGTCTACGCCAAGGCCGGCTTCGGCGCCCGTCTGTTCCGGGCCACCCCCCGGCTGCGGGCGCTGCTCGCCCTGGATCTGGCGGTGGCCGCCGCGGGCGCGATCGTCTTCGTCGACACCGTTGTCCTGGTGCGCGGTCACTTCGACCGGCCGGCCGGCGCCGTCTCCCTGGCGCTGGGCGCCTACGGCGCGGGGTCCGTGTCGGTCGCCCTGCTGCTGCCCCGCCTCCTGCGACGCTTCACCGACCGCGCCGTGATGCTCACGGCCGCCCTCGCGCTCCCGGTGATCCTGGCCGGCGTCGCCACCTTGACCGGCACCGCGCCGAGCACCGGGTCCTGGATCGCGCTCCTGGTGGCGTGGGCGGCGATCGGGGCGGCCTGCTCGGCGGTGCTGACTCCGGGCGGGTTGGTGATCCGCCGCTCCGCCGCCGCCGCGGACCTGCCCGCCGCCTTCGCCGCGCAGTTCTCCCTCTCCCACGGTTGCTGGTTGCTGACCTACCCCCTCGCCGGTTGGCTCGCCGCGGGAGCGGGCCTCCCGGCGACCGCCGCCGTCCTGGCCGTCGTCGCCCTGGCCGCCGCCGCGGTGCCGCCGCGTGCTGGCCCGCCCGCGACCCGCGGAGCTCGACCACACGCACCCGGACCTGCCCGCCGGCCACCCGCACCTCGCCGACGCCGCCCCGTCCGCGACGGGGTGGCGGCACGGCCACCACTACGTCATCGACCACCACCACCGCCGCTGGCCCCGACCGACCCCGACGGAGGCCGGTTCCCGGGCGCACTGAACGCATGGCGGCCGGCGAGGCACCCGGACCGCTGATCGCCCTGGCCGACGCCGACCTCGCCGCCCGCGCCGTCCCGGACCGGCCACCGACGATCCTCTCCCGACTTTCCGCCCTCCCATGTCACAGCCGGCCCCGGCTGTCTCGTCTCGGGTTTCGGAGACAGACTTCGAGATGAGGAAGGTGATGGTCATGCGGGTGTTCGTGGCAGGCGGAACCGGGGTCATCGGGCGGCGGCTGCTGCCGCGGCTGGTGGCCCGTGGCCACCAGGTGACCGCTACGACGACGAGCGCGGCCAAGTTGGAACTGCTCGCGCGGATGGGCGCCGGGCGCCGGCGGCGTGTACAGCCCGCCGTCGTTCCCGGCGGCGACCACGATCGATCTCTTGGTCGAGCCCGCCGGCCTGTCGTCAAGCATCGTCTCGAAGTTGTCGGTGCCGTCGTGCGCGGTTTCCTCCCCGCCGAAGCTCATGTTCACCACCGCGGGTCTGATCCCGGTGCCCGGGGCGCGCCACGGCTGGTCGAAGATGTAGTCGACGCCTTGGATGTTCTCCGCGTCGCCGAGGGCCGACCGGACAATGACGAGATCGGCGTCGTAGGCGATGCCGACGGTCCGTTTCCCACTGCAGCAGCCGGGCGGACCGAACCCTGCGGCGATGCCCGCGATATGGCTTCCATGCTTGTGCCAGTCACGGGAGACGAAGGGCGCGGGTGTGGTCGCGGTCAAGGCGGCGTTGATGTCGGCCGGGGTGAAGATCCGGCCGGGCTTGACGGCGATCGTGGGGTGTGTCCCGCCGGTGAGCATGGCCCCGACGCGGATGGCGTTGAGCGTCGCGGTGTCGAAGATCGTTCCGTCGTAGTGGCCGCCGAAGTCGATCACCATCGGTGTTGTCGGAAGCGGGCCCCCGGTTACGGTGACATCGCCCGGTGCGATCCCGGCGAACGCGTTGAGGGCGCTCTGCACGGTGGCGGCGGTCAGCGGAAGAGACAACGCCGGGGTCAGCTGATCCTGCAACGGACCCGGCGGCTGCCAGGCCAGCGCGAGCGTGCCTCCCGTCGGATTTCCTTCTGCCACCAGCGTATGACGGAGCGTCAGGTCATAGAGCGAGACGATTCGAGTGGTCCCGTCGGGCTTGCGGAAGGCCGGATGAAAGATGTCGACGCCGGAGTCGATGATGCCGACGACCACACCCCGGCCGGTGAGATCCGGCGCAAAGGCGTGCACCGGGTCGGCCGCGTCGACGAGATCGTTTCGCGTGGTCGATTCGCCGGTTCGACTCAGAAGCCGCGCTCGGCGATTGCTCTGGATCGAGACGACGTTGTCGAGTTCGGCCACCCGTTCGAGATCGGCGGCGGCGATCGTGCCGACCGCGACCCGTTCGGAGCGGAACTCCATCCACAGGCCGGCCTCTTCCACGACCGCGAGGTCTCCGGTGAAGCGGACCGAAACCTTGATCCGCTCCAGCCGCGCGAATTCCGCGGCCCCGTCGCGGAGGCCGGTGTGCTCCAGGGCATGCACCCGTGCGATCAACGGTTCGTCGAGTTTCGTGCTTACCATCCGGCACCTCACACTCGATCGGCGATGTTCGCAGCGATGGCGCGACCGGCATGTCGTACACGCCCTCCGTGGACGCGAGGTCCGGAACCAGCCACCGATTGCCCCAACTTGGCGGCCGGCGCTCAGCATGAGCGGGAGGAAAATGCGCTGTCAATCACCCAAATCGCCGGCAACCTCCCCCGCGAGGCCGTCGGTCTCCCGAACTTCGGGCCCCCGCAAGCGAAGTACGCAACCGCAGGGCGATCGAACATGTCACCCATCCGGACCAATCACCAAGCCTGACCTGCCCCCCGGGCCGCACACAGTTCCACCCGGCGCGCGCCTTCGGCGGCGGCATCGGCCACTCGGTCGGCCACGCGGCTGCCCGACCCACCGTAACCAACCGAGCCCGCCAAGCAGTTCGCCCCGACGCACCCCGACCAGCACACCCCACCCACACATCCGGCAACCCACATTGACCCACACGGGCACCGCCGTTGGGGCCGCGCAGCCACGCCATAGGGTGTGCGGGTGATTGAACCCCCGACGTGGATCGACATGCGACCCAAGCCCATACCCACGATGCCGCGCGAGGTGCGTGTCGCGAAGTGGTGGCTGTACACGATGGGCGGTATCGCCCTGATCCTGACGGTGGTCGTGTTCGTCCTCGCCGACGACGACGGGGCGTATCAGGCCGGCGGCCAGGCGGCGAGCATGCTCCCGGTCCTCGTGGGCCCGCTTCTGGGTCGCGGGTTCGCCACCGGCACCAACAGGCTGCGGGTGGGCACGATCGTGTGCGCTTCGCTGATGATCTTCTTCGCTCTGCGGGCCGTGGCCGAGGGCTACTCCATCGGCCTGCTCCAGATCGCGGGCGGGATCGTGCTCATCACACAACTCGCCTGTGGCCCCGCCAAGCAATGGTTCGCCCGCCCGGCCGCCCACCGAGTCTGACCGGCTGTCGACCGGGTGGGTGCGCAACCGCAAGTGCGGTGCGGGAGGGTAATTCCCGCGAGACGCATCGGGTGCGCCGATGCGTCTGTGGGTGACCGGGGACAACGCGCGGGCGATCCGCTTCTACGAGCGTCACGGGTTCCAGACCATGGGTGAGCGCGAGCTCTGGTGCGGCGGGTTGCCCGACGTGCGCATCGCCCGTGCCGCCGGGGCCTGAGCGATGCCGCCGCGGCGTCAGTGCATGGTGATCTGCTTGCCGACTGCTCGGCGGTGGGCGGCGGCGACGACCAGGGCGGCGGCTGCGGCGTCCTGGCCGCGACGCCGATCGACTTGTACAGGGTGATCCGGTGCGGCGAGACGCGGCCCGGTTTGCTGCGCGAGACGAGTTCGGCGTGGATGTGCTCGGCCGTGATGAGGCCGTCGCGGATCGGGATCATCAGGTCGTTGCAGGCGGGGAAGGAGGCCAGGACGGTCTGCCGCGACTCGACGCACACCAGCGCGTCGACGATCGTGGCGTCGTCGATCTCGCGGCCGGCCGGGTTGAAGCCCACGGAAGTGACGTGCACCCCGGGCGTGAGCCATTCGCGGCGGCGATGTCCGCGCCGTCGAGCGCTTCGGCGTAGGTCGCCGCCGGCCGGACGTCCACCGCGAGTTCGGACGAGAGCTCCGCGGCCAGGGCGGCCGCGTCCATGTCGAGCAGCGACTCGACCTGTGCGCGCCCGAGCAGAAGCACGCGCGCCTCCCTCCCGGTGACGGTGCTCCGCCCGACGGACCGCGGACCGCGGACCGACGACCCTTCACCCCGAAGCGTCGACCACGGCCCCGCCGACGCGACCGTGACACGCCGTACACATGCGCACCTTCGTCCCTCGCCACGGACCGTGTGGTCGCGGGCACTGTTCGTGGATCCGTCGTGACGGGAGACCCGGCTGTTGCGCGAGGCGTGATTGACGCGGTGGAGTCCGGGTCATATTCCGGAGGTAGAACCCGTACGGCCGCAAGGCACGAGAGCTCGGTGGCGGCCCCGCGGGTCCGGGGGATTTCGACACCGCCGGTGTCGCGATGACCGCACAGGGTGAGCCGCCGGGACGCGTGACGCTCAAGGAGCGATGTCATGGCACGTCCGGTCGGTATCGATCTCGGCACGACGAATTCGGTGGTCTCGGTCCTGGAAGCCGGGGAACCCACCGTCATCACGAACGCGGAAGGGGCCCGGACGACACCGTCCGTGGTCGCGTTCGCGAAGAACGGTGAGGTCCTGGTCGGTGAGGTCGCCAAACGCCAGGCGGTGACGAACGTCGACCGCACCGCGCGTTCGGTGAAGCGACACATGGGGGAGAACTCGTGGCGTTTCCCCGACGTCGGTGACATCGACGGCAAGCGGTACACGGCGCAGGAGATCGCCGCGCGCGTCCTGCAGAAGCTCAAGCGCGACGCGGAGGCCTACCTCGGCGAGAAGGTCACCGACGCGGTCGTCACCGTGCCGGCGTACTTCGACGACGCCCAGCGGCAGGCCACGAAGGAGGCCGGCGAGATCGCGGGCCTGAAGGTGCTGCGCATTGTCAACGAGCCGACGGCGGCGGCCCTCGCGTACGGCCTGGACAAGGCGCACGACCAGATGATCCTGGTCTTCGACCTCGGTGGCGGCACGTTCGACGTGTCGCTCCTGGAGATCGGCGAGGGCGTCGTCGAGGTGAAGGCGACGCACGGCGACACGCACCTCGGCGGCGACGACTGGGACCAGCGGGTCATGGACCATCTGATCAAGCAGTTCAAGAACGGCCACGGCGTGGACCTGTCCAAGGACAAGATGGCGGTGCAGCGGCTGCGCGAGGCGGCCGAGAAGGCCAAGGTGGAGCTGTCCAGCGCGACCGAGACGTCCATCAACCTGCCCTACATCACGGCCTCGGCCGAGGGTCCGCTGCACTTGGACGAGAAGCTCACCCGGGCCCGGTTCCAGGAGTTGACGGCCGACCTGCTGGAGCGCTGCCGCAGCCCGTTCCACGCGGCGATCGAGGACGCCGGCATCACGGTGGCGAACGTCGACCAGGTGGTCCTTGTGGGCGGTTCGACCCGGATGCCGGCCGTCGCCGAGCTCGTGCGCGAGCTGACCGATGGCAAGGAGCCGAACAAGGGCGTCAACCCGGACGAGGTCGTGGCCATTGGTGCCGCGCTTCAGGCGGGTGTGCTCAAGGGTGAGGTCAAGGACGTCCTGCTGCTGGACGTGACGCCGCTGTCGCTTGGTATCGAGACCAAGGGCGGCATCATGACCAAGCTGATCGAGCGCAACACCACGATCCCCACCAAGCGTTCCGAGATCTTCACGACCGCGGACGACAATCAGCCGTCGGTGCAGATCCAGGTGTTCCAGGGTGAGCGCGAGATCGCCGCGTACAACAAGAGACTCGGCATGTTCGAGCTGACCGGCCTGCCGCCCGCTCCCCGGGGCCAACCGCAGGTCGAGGTCACGTTCGACATCGACGCGAACGGCATCGTGCACGTGTCGGCGAAGGACCTGGGCACGGGCAAGGAGCAGTCGATGACGATCACCGGCGGCTCGGGCCTGCCGAAGGACGACATCGACCGGATGATGCGCGAGGCGGAGGCGCACGCGGAGGAGGACCACCAGCGTCGCGAGGCCGCGGAGACCCGCAACCAGGCCGAGCAGCTGGTGTACACCACCGAGAAGTTCATCAAGGACAACAGCGACAAGGTCCCGGCCGACATCAAGGCCGAGGTCGAGACCTCGGTCACCGAGCTCAAGGACGCCCTCAAGGGCGAGGACCTGGCCGCCATCCGCGACGCCGCGGAGAAGGTCAGCACCACGAGCCAGAAGCTCGGCACCGCGATGTACGCCAACGCCCAACCCGGCGCCGACGCCGGTGCGCGCGGCGATACCGCGGGTGGCGTCGACGACGACGAGGTCATCGACGCCGAGGTCGTCGACGACGACAAGCGGGGAGGCGAGACCGCATGAACCCGGCATCCCCCGGCTCGGGGCTGCTTCCCGTTCCCGCCGGGCATCCACAACCGCCGATCCTGGCGACGTTGCTGGCCGAGATCGCGGCACAGCGCGAACAGACGAACGACCGCGTGGACGATCTGCGGCGGCTCCAGTCGGACTACGACGCCTACCGCGAACGCGTCCGGCGCGACCGGCTCGCCGTGCGCGAGGTCGCGCTCGCGAACGTCCTGACGCCGCTGCTGTCCGTTGTCGACGGCTTCGACAGTGCCCGTGCCGCCGGGGATCTGGGCCCGGGGGTCGCGAGCGTCGTCGACATGCTGGAGGACACCCTCGCGGCGCTCGGTCTGTGGGCGTTCGGCGAGGTGGGTGACGTGTTCGACCCCCACGTGCACGACGCGCTGGCGCATCACGTACGGGTCGGAGTCGACACGCCGATCTGCTCGATCGTGCACGAGCCGGGCTACCGCGTCGGGGACCGGCTGTTGCGCCCGGCCCGGGTGACGGTGACCGGGCCGCCGACATTGGGCGAGCCATGACTCGTCGACGCGTGATCGTGTCGGGGGACGTACAGGGCGTGTACTTCCGTGACACGTGTCGGATCACGGCGACGCGGTACGGCGTCACGGGTTGGGTCCGCAACCTGCCGGACGGCGCGGTCGAGGCGGTGTTCGAGGGCGAGTCGGACGATGTCGCCCGGTTGGAGGCGTGGGCGCACCGTGGGCCGTCCCGGGCGATCGTCGGGCATGTGTACGTGTTCGAGGAGGATCCGGAAGGGCTGGTCGGATTCGAGATCCGACCGACACCGACGCCCTGGTGAAGACGACAATAAGGAGCAAACTCTATCGAATTTCGACAGCTTGACTCATGCTGGTAGCGAGGGGGCACGCGTTTCAGGGCCCGTTTCCGGGCCCGGGACAGGGGGGCCGGAGGTGGCAGTGATGCAGATCGTCGGATGGCACATCGAGATGGAGTTCAAGGAGGACGGCAGGCGCACCGAGGCCGCCGCCCTGCTACGCCTGCAGGACGGAACGGAACTGCGGTCGCGCGCGCACGCCGCCCGCTACCCGGACGACCCGGACCAGCCGCAGGTCGGCGAAGAGATCGCCGCGGCAAGGGCGTTGACGGATCTGACCCGGCAGCTGCTGGACAAGGCGGCGGGCGAGATCGAGGCCACGACACACCGACCCGTGATGACGCTCGCGTGAGCCGGCGCGATGCGAGGTGACCGGACCGGACGAAACCGGACCGGACGGGACAGGCTGTGCTGCGACACCCGTGAGCGTGCGCTCGCGGGTGTCGTTGTGATGCCCTGACGCAGTGATGCTCTGACGCAGTGATGCCCTGTCGCAGTGATGTCCTCGGCGACCCCGGGGGCACGCACTTCGACATCCACCCGCACCCACGAGCGTCCGGCCGCACCGTCCCATCCGGCCGAAGATCGGCCGGGCCGGTCGCGGGGAGCTGTGGGCCCACCACTGGACAGCCGTGCTGCCTGTGCGTGGCCGATGCAATAATCGGTAGTCCTGCGGCGCACCCCTCGCGGGACGAACGAATCCGAGTACACGAAAAGATGGTCCGCATGCCCGCAGCGTCCGATGAGCCCACAGCGCAGCTGGGAGTGGACTGGATTACCGGGCTGCATCTCTATTTCCAGGGCACGATGCTGGCGGAACTTGCCGCCGGTGGCTACCCGGGTGGGGCCTTCCACGACAAACTGGCCGGCCGATCCGTCGAACTGCGCAAGCAGGGAAGGGATTTGCTGGGCCGGGCCGCCGGCGATGCCGGCGCAGCCGTGGTTGCGTCGCGTGCCGAGTGGCTCTATGACGTGGCGAACGGGCGTCGGCCCGATGCCGCGGAAAGGGACCGCATAGCGGTGGACGCCCGTGCCGCCACAGCACGGTTCCTGTCCCCGGAGCGTGTGCGTCCTCGACCCGCCATGGTCTGGGACCAGGTCGACGGGGACTTGGTCGGGATTGAACGCATCTTGGAACGGCGTGGGATTCCGCCGCGCGGCTCGGTGGCACTGCGCATGCTCGTCGAGGCCACACAGCGCACGGGTCCCGACTCACTGTGGGCGAACGCCGACCGCTTGCGGACCGAACTGACCGATGTAGCACAGCTCACGGACACGCTGGCAGGACACGTGGCCGCAGGGGGTCCGATCCCGGGCAGTGCCGTGGTCGGTGTACGTCGTCTGGACGAGGCCATCATCGTCGGAGCCGCCAAGCGTGCCGGCGCGTGGACGGCCGCGCGGCTGGACCGGCTGGCCGCCCGCGACGGCCTGCGCGAGAAATGGGTTCCCGAGAGCGCATTGCCCGCTCCCACCCGTGTACCGGTCGAGGTCGACTCGCGCAGCCGCATGGGCGAACTGCCCCCACCACGTGGGACATCCCAGGGTCCACAGACCGTCAACTCCGCGACCCCCGTCCCGGGCGCCAGGGCCGCGGCCATCGGGATGACGCCCCTCGTTCGCTCCCTCAAGGCCAAAAGTGCGACCGGGCTCCCGGTGTCGCCGAGCGGAATCAACCGAGGGCCCGTGGTCCTCCGAGACCCCCCGGGCCCGGCCCCCGGCGCGCCGGACGGTCCACGCCGCGAGGGCCCGGCCGACGGACTCGGCCTGGACAGCTGACCGACGCGCCGGCGTCCCGGGTCGCGGCCGCCGTCGTCCCGCTCCACGCGCGACCGCCGAGCCGCGTCGTCCGCTTGGGCAGCCTGGCGCCACGCGCCCGGGTGCCCACGACCGGGCGGGCCACGCGCCCGCGAGAGCACCGGTTCAGTCGGTGATGTACCACGCGTTGTTCATGTACTCGAGGGTGTAACTGCCGAGGTTGCTCTCGGAGAACGTGGTGGTGGCCTTGACCGCCTTGACCGGCATCTCGATCTTGTCGGGCGAACGCACGACAACGAGTTTCGGGTCGACCGTCGCGGCCTGCAGAGCCTTCTTCTGTGCGGGGGAGATCATCTGGAAGGTCATGGCGAACGTCGTCTTGCATGGACCGAAGCCTTGGTCCTGCGCCCTCTTCGCCGCGGGCCCGGCAATCTCGCAGACCGTGTCGATGTCCTCCTGGCCCAACGCGTGGAGGAACTGCTCGTATCGCTGGATCGCCCCCGCCGTCGACTTGGCCTGCGCCGACTGCCCTCCGGACGAGGGCGGTGCGGTCTGTCCTCCGGGCGGGGACGATGTCGGCTGCCCGGACGCGGCAGGCGGCGGAGTGCTCGGAGCCTGCGTGGCCGCGGCCGCGGCCGTGGTCGTGACCGCGGACGCCGACGCCGACTGAGCCGGCTTGCCCTCCTTCGACGACTCCGAACTGCACGCCACCAACAACACGGCGGCTGCCGACACCGTTATGCCCATAATTGCCCGCATCCGACACCCCTTTCGGCAAGATCCAGGGGCCCGATGCTACTTCCGAACAACCGCCTCCCGCTCGCGAGCCGACGGCCCGCCTGCCCCGTACTCGATGTTCCCCGCGCCCGGGCGGGCTCTTGCGCTGGGCCGATTCCGAACAGGGCGACCAGTACCGGTGGTTGACGAACTCGGCCGAACCGGACGCGTACGACGCACCCGTGCACGCCCACGCCGTCGGATAACGACCGACGGGTGCCGGGGTGCCGGGCGTTCGGGGCGGGGTCCGTTCGGGTGTTTCTCGTTGGTGTCGCTGGTGTGTACGCAGCGGTGTCCGACGCGGGTGTGGGGGACTGGGGTAGCCACTCGCCGGAGGGTTCGTCGTTCGAATGATTGGGCGAAATATATGCGTCGCGCAGGAGTTCGACCGTAGAGTAATTGCCGGCGTGGACCGCTTCGCCGGCACGTGGTGGCACGAGAGGAGCTCGGTGCTTGTGGAGGCGGTCCCCGGGGGCTTGGACCTTCGGCTCCCCGAATGCCTCATCGCGGGCCCCGAGTTCTCCGGCCGCCCGGCGAGGGTCGAGAGCGCGGGCGCGTGCCACGTCGGTGACCCCTCGTCAGGCCGGATTCGTCCGTCGCGGCGTGGCCGTGCCCGGCGGCCGCATGTGAGGGGACCCGATCACGCGAACCCGGCAGTGAGTTGATCGTGCGCCATGTCCCTTGTGCCGCTACCGCGGCAATCAGCCACGACACAGGAGCAAACACCTTGGCGTCCAAGTTCTCGCGTCCCCTCCTCGCCCTCGTCGCGACCCCCGTCCTCACCGCCCTCCTGGTGGGTGCCTCCCAAGGGGGTGGCGCCACGCCCGGTGCCCCCGGCGCCGGCGACCCCTACTTCCCGCTGTCCGGCAACGGCGGGTACCACGTCCTCCACTACGGCCTCGACCTCGGCTACACCCCCGCGACCAGACAGCTCGAGGGCACCGCCGACCTCACCGTCACCGCGACCCAGAAGCTCAGCTCCTTCAACCTGGACCTGTCCGGACTGAACGTCGGCAGCGTCCGGATCGACGGCAAGCAGGCCGCCTTCAGCCGCAGCGGCGCGGAGCTCAAGGTCACCCCGAAGCACGCCCTGGACCGGGGCCGCAAGTTCCACGTCGTCGTCACCTACTCGGGTGTCCCGGCGAATGTGATCGACCCGGACGGTTCGCCCGACGGCTGGATCATCCAGCCCGACGACTCGGTCTTCGTCGCCAATGAGCCGCAGGGCGCGATGACCTGGTTCCCCAGCAACAGCCACCCGAAGGACAAGTCCACCTACGACGTCGCCGTCACGGTTCCCGACGGCTGGACCGCCGTGTCCAACGGCCGGCTCCGGGACCGGCGCAGTCAGCACGGGAAGACCACCTTCTCCTGGCGCGAGTCCCAGCCGATGGCCGCCTACCTGGCCACCGCGAGCATCGCCAAGTTCCAGACCGAGCAGTACGTGACGGCGGGCGGCATCCCCGTCTACAACGCGGTCGTCCCGAGCCAGGCCGAGGAAGCGGCGCCGGTGCTGGCCCAGCTCCCCGCCATCATCGACGCGCAGACCAAGCTCTTCGGCAAGTACCCGTTCGACTCCGCCGGGGCCATCGTCGAGGACGCCCCCGACGTGGGCTACGCCCTGGAGACCCAGACCAGGCCCATCTACGACCGCGCCCCCGACATCGACACCCTCGTGCACGAGACCGCGCATCAGTGGTTCGGAAACTCCGTCAGTCTCACCAAGTGGCAGGACATCTGGCTGAACGAGGGCTTCGCGACCTACGCCGAGTGGCTCTGGGACGCCGATCACGGCGGCTCCAGCACCGCCCAGAAGTTCGCCGACGATTACGCCCTGCCCGCCACCGACAGGCTCTGGGCTTTCCCGGCCGGCGACCCGGGCGACGGCGCCCACCTCTTCGCCAAGCCGCCGTACGAGCGCGGCGCCATGGTGCTGGAGAAGCTTCGCCAGACCGTCGGTGACAAGGACTTCTTCGCCATCCTGAAGGCATGGGCCACCGACCACCGCTACGGTCACGGCGACAGCGCCCAGTTCATCGCTCTCAGCGAGAAGATCTCCGGCGAGCAGTTGGACGCGATGTTCGCGACCTGGCTGTACGGGCAGGGCAAGCCCGCGACGCCGTAACGGACCCGCGAGGATTCGGGAGCGACGACAGCGCGGCGGCGACCGGGGTGCCCGAGGGTGCACCGGTTGCCGCCGCGCTGTCGTGCGTGCGAGAGAGGGAGGGTCAGGAGCGCGCTCGGCGGGGCTGATCGCGTCGCCCCGCGCTCTTGCCCTTCTCCTTCTCCTTCTGCTCCTCGGTCTTCGCCCGGTTCTTCTCCTTGATGCGCACCGCTTCCTTGCGGACCTCGGCCTGGGTGGCGCGCTCGTGCTGCAGCCAATCGGGACCGTCCGCCTTCAGCGCTTCGATCTGCTCCGTGGTGAGGGCTTCGGTGACTCCGCCGCGCGCGAGGCCCGCGATGGAGACGCCGAGCTTCGCCGCGACCACCGGCCGGGGGTGCGGGCCGTTGCGTCGCAGTTCCTGGAGCCACTCGGGCGGATCGGCCTGCAGTGCGTTCAGCTCGTCGCGGGAGACGACACCCTCCTGGAACTCGCTGGGGGTGGCCTCGAGGTACACACCCAGTTTCTTCGCCGCAGTGGCGGGCTTCATCGTCTGGGTGGTCTTGTGCGACGTCATGGTGTCAAGAGTAGCGAGCGTGTGCGATACCTCCGACCATGGCCGGTAACCTGACGGAGTGACAGGCATGGAAGCACCCCCTTCGTTCAGGCTCGCGTACGTCCCGGGGGTGACACCCACCAAGTGGGTGCGGATCTGGAATGAGCGGCTGCCCGACGTCCCACTGACGCTGAGCGCGATGTCCGCCGCCGAGGCGGCCGACGCCCTGCGGGGCGGCGCCGCCGACGCCGGACTGGTGCGGCTGCCGATCGACCGGACGGACCTCAGCGCGATCCCCCTCTACACCGAGACGACGGTGGTCGTGATCCCCAAGGACCACGTCATCGCCGCGGCCGAAGAGGTGTCCGCCGCGGATCTGGCCGACGACATCGTGCTGCATCCCCTCGACGACACCCTCGAGTGGGAGCACCGTCCGGGGCTGCCCGCGAAGGAGCGCCCCGCCACCACGGCGGATGCCGTCGAGCTGGTGGCGGCCGGAGTGGGGCTGCTCGTCGTCCCGCAGTCGTTGGCCCGCCTGCACCACCGCAAGGACCTCACGTATCGGCCGGTGTCGGACGCCCCGGAGTCACGCGTCGCGCTGTCGTGGCCCGAGCACGAGACCACCGAGCTGGTGGAGGAGTTCATCGGGATCGTCCGCGGGCGGACCGTCAACAGCTCACGGGGTCGCACCCCGACCCCACCACAGCCGAAGCAGAAGAAGCGTCCCGATTCGGGCGGCGCGCGGCACAAGCCCGCCGCCGGCAGGTCGACCGCCAAGAGCCCACGGGGCGGTTCCGGCGCCCCCAAGGGCGGCAAACGCGGCAAGCCTCGCGGTAGGTAGTGGCCCGGGCCCGGAAGACTCATGAGTCTTCTGGCGCATCGGCGGGAAGGTGTCGGTGCCGGGCGCGAGGATACTCGTCATGGCTGACACGAGTTTCGACTGGCGATCCTTTCTCGATCGGTGGAGTGAGGAATGGGCCGACTCCTGGGACCCCGCCGAGTCCCTCCACCCGGAGGACGAGGAGGCCCGCCGTACCCGTCGACTGGGCTTCGATCCGGCTCCCGCCACGCGGATCGCGGCCTTGGAGGAGCGGCTGGGACGCCGGCTCCCGCCGTCGTACCGGGAGTTCCTGGATGTCACCGACGGCTGGCGGCACGCGGGTGGCTTCGTCTGGCTGCTCGCGGGCACCGAGGGGGTGCGCTGGCACGAGGACGAAGCCGGCCTCGCCGAGCTGTACGAAGAGGAGTTGGACGAGGACTCCACGCCCGAGATGGTGTTGCTCGCCGGGATGTGGACGCGCGCGCTGCAACTGGACGCGGAGTCCGACGCCACGTACGTCCTCCTGGATCCGATGGACGTGGACGCCGACGGCGAGTGGGCCGTGTACTACTGCCGTGCCTGGGCGGGCGACCTGCCCGAACGCTACGCGTCCTTCCGGGAGTTCATGGTCGCGATGCACCGCGGGTTCCACAGCCTGCGGGCGGGGGGCGGCTCAGGCCGGGAGTTCGTCAACGCCACGACGCGGGCGCTGGACGCGGCCCTGGAGGTCGCCCGGCGCGACGCGTTGGGCGGAGCGTACGAGCGGGCCGAGACGGAACTCGCGAACGCCCAGGCGTACGGCAGGCCCCGGGCGCGGGCGCTGCGCGACCAGATCCGGCGGCTGCTGGGCGAGACGTATCTCGTGAACTTCGGCGGGCACGCGGTCGATCCGGTGTACGCCTCGGAGCTCCTGCCCGCGCTGGCGGACTTGCATGTACACAACGGACACGACGACGCGGTCTGGTCGTACCACTTCGGGTCGGTCTCCGACGAGGTCCGCGCGTCGGCGGACGAACTGCTGCGGCGGGTACGCGACCGGACCTACCGATACACCGCACAGGGTGCGTTCGGCCGAGCCGTGGACACGGCGCGGGAGCAGGCGCGGTGCGGCGAGACGGGTGCGGCGTGGCGGACCCTGCTCGCCGCGCTCCCCACGTGGCAACCCGTGGGCCCCGATCACCTCGCCCCCTTGGGCCTGCTCGCGGACCCGATCCTGGGGCCGCTGATCACGCCGGAACGCGGCCGGGAACTGCTGGCCACCCCCAGGGGCGGGGAGCACGGGAGCGCGCCCGTTCCCCCGGCCGACCTCGACCCGGCCTGGGGACCACCCCGGACGGACGATGCCCCTTCGGGGTGACCGGGCCCCGTCCCGGCGGAGCGCTCGGCCGTTCGCTCGGCCGTGCTCCCCGGGGCGGGGCGCTCCTGTGTGTGTGGGTCAGCGTGCGGCGGGTGGCGTCGGGGGCTTGAGAAGCTCCCACCAGGGGCTGATCTGTGGGGCGTCACCCGCGTCGACGCGGTCGCCGGGCAGGGGGATCGCGAGGTGTACGTCCTTCGCCTTGGCCTCGAGCCACAGGCGGTCGACGGGCTCGGCCCACGGGTGGGGCGCGAGGTTGAACGTCGCCCAGTGCACGGGCAGGAGGAGCTTTCCGCCCAGGTCCAGGTGGGCGGTGACGGCCTCCTCGGGGTTCATGTGGATGTCGGGCCAGTTCGGGCTGTAGGCGCCGATCGGTATGAGGGTCAGGTCGAAGGGGCCGTGCGCGGCGCCGATTCGGGCGTAGCCGTCGAAGTAGCCGGAGTCGCCGGCGTAGAACACCCGTCGCTGTGCGCCCTGGACGACCCAGGAGCCCCAGAGGGTGTCGTTGCGCCGGAGGGTGCGGCCGGAGAAGTGCCGGGCCGCGGTGGCGGTGAACCTCAGGCCCGCGACGACCGCGTCCTCCTCCCAGTCGAGCTCGATGATGCGGGACGCGGGTACGTCCCAGCGCTCCAGGTGGGCGCCGATGCCGAGGGGCACCAGGAACGGCGCGGTCTGCGTCGCGGTGAGCGCGCGTACCGTCGCCCGGTCGAGGTGGTCGTAGTGGTCGTGCGAGATGACCACCGCGTCGAGGGTCGGAAGCGTCGCAAGGGGGACGGGCATCGGGTGCAACCGCCGCGGGCCGACCAGCTGGGAGGGGGAAACGCGGTCGCTCCACACCGGGTCGAACAGCACCCGCCGTCCCTCGATCTCCACCAGCGTGGTGGCATGGCCGTACCAGATGGCGCTCAGACCGTCCTCGGACGGCGGGGTGGCCGGCGAGGCCACCAGCGGCACCGCACTCGCGGGCCGGCGTTCGTTTCGGTCCCGGAGCATCTGCGCGAGGATCTTCGGCGCGTTCCCCGGCTCGACCAGGTCGGCGGGGACGGGGTTGCGAAACGCGCCGTCGTGGAACTGCGGTGACCGCAGGACTCGCGCCAGCCGCTCGCCCGTGGCCTTACCGCCCAGCTCCGCCGGGACCTTCCGCAGCGCCCACCCGGTGGCGGCTAGCGCCGCCCCGCTCGCGGCCAGCCGCCGTGCCGATCGCTTTTCCGCCATGCCGAACACTCTCCTCGCGTCGCCCTGCGTGGTTAACCGATGGCGGGCGCCTCGTGTTCCCCGGTACGCGAGGCGCGATGCGCGCCGGGCGGGTTTTCGCGAGCCGACGATGCGGCTCGCCCGACCCGGCGGACGCCGTCGCGTCGGCGCCTTTTGGGCCGGCCGCCGAGAGGCGGCGAGAGGTGTGCGTGGGCGGATGTCCTTGTCATCTCGATTCCTTGACTACATCATGCAATTCATCGATGGGCCGGATCAGGTCATCGATGGGCCGGATCAAGCGAGAACGAGGCATGACGATGAACACCAGCGAGCTCCTCGACGACCACGACGCGGTGGGCCTGGCCGGCCTCGTGCGCCAAGGCGCGGTCACACCGGCCGAGCTCCTCGAAGCGGTGGTCACCCGCATCGAGGAGCGCGACCCGACGCTGCGCGCGTTCGTGTCCACGCGCTTCGAGGCGGCCCGGGCCGAGGCCGCGGCGGAGCTGCCCGACGGCCCCCTGCGCGGCGTCCCGTTCGCGGTCAAGGACCTCGGCTGCGACGTCGCCGGCATGGTGACCACCGAGGGCTCGCGCCTGTTCGCCGACGCGGTCGCCGAGCGGGACGGTGTACTGGCGACGCGATATCGCCGCGCCGGACTCGTCGTCGTCGGCAAGACCAACACCCCCGAGTTCGGCAAGAACGCCAGTACCGAACCGCTCCTGCACGGCCCGTCGCACAACCCCTGGCGCACCACCCACTCCACCGGCGGCTCCTCGGGCGGCTCGGCCGCCGCCGTCGCCGGCGGGATGCTGCCCGCCGCGCACGCCAACGACGGGGGCGGCTCCATCCGCATCCCGGCGGCCTGCTGCGGACTCTTCGGACTCAAGCCCTCGCGCGGTCGCGTCCCCGACGACCACGGGCTGTCCGCGTTGGCCTACCCGCTGTCGATGGCGCACGCGGTCACCCGCACGGTCCGGGACTCGGCCGCGCTGCTCGACGTCGTCGCCGGCCCCCTTGCCGGCGACCCCCACGCCGCGCTGCCGCAACCGCCCGCCGGCTCGTTCCTCGCCTCGCTGGACACCGCGCCCGCCCGGCTGCGCGTCGGCTTCGCGACGACCAACGCGGACGGACGCGACGCCCACCCCGCGGCGGTACGCGCGGTCGAGCGCACCGCGGCGCTGCTCGCCGAACTCGGCCACCATGTCGAGGAGGGCGCGCCGGTCTGGGACGGCCCGGCGACGGGCCGAGCGCTCGGCCAGGTGATGGCGGCGGCCACGCACGTCCGGATCGAGGACCGACTCGCCGCGCTCGGCCGGGAGTTGCGAGACGACGACCTCGAACCGTTCACCAGGGTCATCCACGACCGCACGGCCGCGATGGGTGCCCAGGACCTGGTGCGGGCGCTCCAGGCGGTCGTGCGGATCGGCCGCGAAGTCGCACCGTTCTTCGACTCCCACGACGTGTGGCTGAGCCCCACGCTGGGCGTCCCGGTACCCGAACTCGGCGTGCTGGATACGAGCAACCCGCCGAGCATGTTCGCCCGCGCCGCCGAACTGACGTGGTTCACCTCGGTGTTCAACGTCACCGGACTTCCCTCGGCGAGCGTGCCGGCGGGCTTCGACGAGGCCGGGCTGCCGGTGGCGATCCAGCTCACCGGTCGCATGGGTGCCGAGGCGCAACTCCTGCGGGTCGCCGCGCAGTTGGAGGAGGCCGCGCCGTGGCCGCGGCAGGCCCCATGGCCGCCGCCCGTGGCCGGCTGACACCGGGATCGATGATCGGGCAACGGCCGGATCACCGTGCGCCGCGCCCGTTGTCGCGGAGGGGCGGACAACGGGCCCGAGGACCGGAATCGGCCCCGGTCCCGGTCCCGGGCCCGGCCCCGGTCTCGGCGTGGTTCGACGACCGTCGGCCGCTCAGCGCTTGATGCCGACCCCGCCGTAGCCCCAGACGTTCTCGACCGCGTCCAACGGGGTCTCGGGCTCGCCGTCCGGATTCCAGTGTGGGCGGATGCCGGGCGGTTCGATCAGCTCGAAGCCTTCGAAGAAGGCCAGTACGCGGTCGTAGCTGCGCATCGTCATCTCGGCCGAGGCGTTCTTCCAGCCGGCGGCACCCGCCTGCCCGCGCGCGGGGTCGGAGTCGTAGGAGGCGTGCGACAGGATGAGCATGCTGCCCGGCGGGAGCGCGTCGCGCAGCGTCGCGACGATCTCTCCCGGGTTCTCCTCGTCCTTGATGAAATGCAGGATCGCCACGAGCATCAGCGCGATCGGCTCCGCGAAGTCGATCACCTTCAGCACCTCGGGCGCGGTCAGGATCGCCTTCGGGTCGCGCAGGTCGGCCTGGGTGAACGTGGTCTGCCCGGGCCCGTGGTCGGTCATCAGCGCCCGCCCGTGCACGAGCACGATCGGGTCGTTGTCGACGTACGCCACCCGCGCGTCCGGCGCGATCTCGTGCGCGGCCTCGTGGGTGTTCCCGGCGGCGGGAATGCCCGTACCGACGTCCAGGAACTGACGGATGCCGCGTCGCGCGGCGTAGCGGACGCTGCGCTGGAGGAAGAGCCGGTTGAGCCGCAGCGTGGTGGCCAGATCCGGGATCGCGCCGAGGATGTGCTCGGCCGCCGCGCGGTCGACCGCGAAGTTGCTCTTGCCGCCGAGCAGATAGTCGTAGATGCGGGCGGTGTGCGGGATGCTCGTGTCGATGTGGGTCGGGACGGAATCCGCGTCGACCTCGTCCAGACGGGGCAGCCGCCAGGTGTCCTCGTCGCCGGTGCCCGCGTCGTTGCTCGGTATGGACGTCACGTTCTCAAGCCTCCGCACAACCGATTCCATGGGTCAGCCGACCCTACTGTCCCCGGGGGCGCGCGGTCCCGGTGATGACGACACCGGTGACGACGACACCGATGCGGAGGCCACCGGTGCGGGTGCCACCGGTGTTGGCCCAGTCGGTGTCCGACGCGCGACCTCCGGCCGTCGCCGCGGCCGGCCGTCATCCTTCGGTCGCGCCGGCCCATGAGCCGTGCGGCGTAGCCCAGTTCAGCCCGCCGAGCGATCCTCGACGACCCTTGCGGCTGCGATCTTCGATACCGAACGTACCTCTGCTACGCGCCACTGATCCTGTGGGGCCGTTGCTGGCCGTTGCCGGCCGTGCTGACCGTGGCCTACCGCAAGCGCCGTCGCGCGGGCGTCGGGTCGGATCCCCGATCGCCGCGACCGCGCACGCGTGTGGCAGCGTGATCACGAACGGGGCGACAGGCGACACCAGCCGAGGAGAGATGTGGGTACGAGCCGGACTCTGGCGCAGATCCTGGACGCGGCGGCCGGCGGCCGGTTCCCGCCGCCGGACGGGACGACGACCGTGGTGCCGCAGCCGAGCCGGCGCGACGCCGGAGTCGTCGCGTTCACCGCGCACTCCGTGGTGTTCACGGACGAGGACCCCGCGTGGGTGCGCGGGACGTTGGCGGCCATCGATTGCGACGAGTTGGCCGCCACCATGAACCCGCGCTTCCTGGCGGCGTTGTTGGACCGCACCGGCCGATCGGTCGACACCATCGACCTGTTGACGGTCGCCGACGCCCTGCCGGGTGAACCTCCCCTGGAACTACGCGAGATCGCGGACCCGGACCACCCCCGCGTGACGCGAGCCCGCAAGCGCCGTGACGACGTGCGCGTATGGGCGGCCGACGGCGGGGTGCTCGTCCTCGGCCGGGGGATCGCGGGGCGCTGGGAGACGGCGATCGAGGTGGACCAGGAGGTACGCCATCGGGGCCTGGGCCGGGCACTGGCGACGGCCGCCCGGCATCTGGTGCCCGACGGGGGACCGATCTGGTCCCAACAGGCCACTGGCAACGCGCGCAGCATCCGCGCGTTCCAGGCCGCCGGGTATCGGCCGGTCGGCGCGGAGGCCCTGCTCATCGCGTCCTGAGGCGTGCGTGGGAGGGGGTCGGCTTCGCTCTGTGCCCGGCGACAGGCTTTTGCCAAACGGTCGACCACTTGTCTTTCCTGGTCGGTTAGCTTTCAAGGCATCCGTTGAGCTTCAGGTACGGGCCCGTTCGGCATGATCGACCGGGTCCGTGAGGAGGGGTGTGCCATGAGTGCGATCAACCTTGCGGAGACGGCGGCCGGTCTGCCGGAGGCGTGGATAGCCCACCGGCTGGGTTCGGTGGGGGCGGGCTGCGTGCAGGTGCTGCGCATGGACGAGTCGTCGGTCCAGGCGGAGAGCCATGATGCCGCCGAGGCGCTGCTGGTCCTCGATGGCCGGCTGGAGATGGAGGTGGATGGCATGCCGGTGTCGGTGCGGGCGGGCGAGCTGTACGTGGTGCCGGCGGGAGCCGCACACGCGGTCCGTCCCGGAAGCAGCGGCACGTTGGTGATCGTGGAACTGCCCGAGAAGTAAGGGCTCTTCGGGCGGACTCGACCGGCCGGGTACTCATTTCGGGTGCAGGTGAGCGGGTGGTCCGAAGCGAAGTCGGTCCTCGGCCCGGCCCTGGCGTTGTGCCGGCGTCCGGGCCGCGATGGCGGCGTGGTGCTCGTGGCGGCTGCGGTGGTCGGGTCTCGTCACGTCCCGGTCGCGGGCGGTGCCCGTCGCGACGAGTAGGCCCGGGTTGCGGTGTACGGGTGGACTGTGACGCATTGTCGTGACCGGCGTACGAGGGCACACCGCGGGACTCAAGCAGCCGCCGGAGGACGTGGCGGACGGTCACGACTTCACCGCGGAGCCCGGCTGGGCCCAGGCGTATGCCGCCAGGTCGGCGGCGACCGCCGCCGTCTGGAGTGATCCGCGGGCCTGGACCGGGGAGACCTCGATGACGGGCGGCGGGCCGATGCCGGCCGGGCTCGTCGGCGGGATCGTGCTGGGCGAGTGGCTGCTGCACGGCTGGGACCTGGCCGTGGCCACCGGGCAGACGCTGACCGTGGACGACGAATTGGCGGGGGTGTTGTACGAGGACGTCGCCGGCAAGGCCGAGACGGCCAGGAAGTACCACGTGTTCGGCCCCGAGGTCGGTGTGCCGGAGACCGCCCCGCTCTTCGACCGCGTGCTGGGTCTGGCGGGCCGCGACCCGCTGTGGAAACCCGGCGACTGACCGCGCCGGCCGCTGCCGGGTTCGCAAGCCGCTTGCTCCGGAGGTACCCGCGTCCGGTCAGGAGGGCGCGCAGGAATCGGGTGAGGTCCTCGGCGCTGGAGATCATCCCGCCGGCCGGCCCGGGGGCACCGGGGTTGCCGTGGCTCAGAACGGTGGGATCCCGATCCCGGCGATCGTCATGTTGCCGTCGAGGATCCGCTCGACCGCGAACGTCGATCCGACGCCCCGCACCCACAGGACCGGGATCTCGGCCGCCGCGACCGCCGCGATGTCGACCGAGGCGTCGTCGGTCCACAACCGACCGCTCCACCCCTCGCCGTCGGGCACCCGCCGCAGACGAGCCTCGACCGCGACCCGGGTGCCGTCGGCGATCACCACGGCCGGACCGTCGTATCCCTGCACGCTCATGTCCACCAGACTGCGCCGAAGTCGCGAGCTCCGCAGGTCGAATCCGCCGCCCGACGGAGTGGTGGTGCGCAGGCCGCCCGAGGCGCGCCGAGGCGGGCGCCGGTCTGCGCCGGGAGGAAGTGGCCCGGCTCGTCCTCGGGCCGCGCACGAGGGCACCGCCCCCCGGCCGCCCTCGACGCCGCCGCCCGGCCCGAGCACCGCGCGTCGATCAGCGACGCGGCCTGCCCTGCCCGGTTCCGTTCAGGGCCGCGAGGGAGGCGAGCGGGGTTCCTCGATTCCACAAGCCGAAGAAGTCGCGATGGATGGCGAGGATGCCGTTCTCGACGGCGAACGCGGTCGACTGTCGGGTGAACGTCGTCGTGGTGACGAAGACGGCGACGTCGGCCGCGAAATGCGTCTTGGCACCGAGCAGGTCGCGGACCTCCTTCGGAGCGATCCGGCGCGTGGGCGTGTACCTCTTGCACTGGATGACGGCGCGGCGTCCGTCGGGCAGGCGGCACAACACGTCCGCCCCGTTGTCACCCGAACCGCCGACCCGGCGCACCTCGGCGAAGCCGTCCCGGCGGCACAGATCGGCGACCAACTCCTCGAACTGCGTCCCGGTGAGCAGATCCACCTCCTCCAGCGTCCGCCGCCCCGCCGCCAGCGCGTCCTGGTGTCGCCACAGCTCGTCCTCGACGCGCGCTCGCCGATGGGCACGCCACAGTCCCCAACCGACCCCCGCCATCGCACCGGCCACCACGACCCCGACCGCCCACCAGGGGCCGCCGACGACGAACGCGACCGCGACCGGCGCCAGGGCCGTGCCGATGGCCACCAATGGCACGGCGGGCGAGCGCGGCCCTCCCCGCGTCGAGCCGCGCGGGCGCGTGTCCCTCATGTCGATTCCCCCGATCATCGAAGTGTCCGCGTCCAGTGTGGCCACGCTGCGGTCGTCGCGGGGCCCGTTCGCCCACACTCCGCGGGCCGCTCGGGTGGTGTGTGACAGGATCGGACTCCCCTCGTCCCAGCGGAGGTTCGGCCGGATGTTGGAACTGTTGGCGGCGTTGCGGTTGGCCCCGCCGGCGGTGGCCGACGCGCTCGCCGAGCGGTTCCGGCCGCAGCTGGTGCGGTTGTTCGCCGCCGAGTTCGGTCTGCCCCACGCGGCCGCCTCGGGGGACACGAGCGGCTGAGCGGCCTCGATCCGCCGGACGACCGCGCGAGAGATCGGCGAGGAGCTATCGCGGGTCGGTCGAGCCGACCATGATCGTCGCGAACGGCACGAGGCCGTGCCTGCGGTAGAAGCGGAGGGCGTCCTCGTTGCCGGCGATCACGGCGAGTTCGAGGTCCCGGATGCCTCGGGCCCGCAGTTCGTCCCGAACCGCTTCCAGCAGTCGGGTACCGGTCCCCGCTCCGCGCCTGCCCGGCAGGATCGCGAGCGACTCCAGGATCCCGATGCGGGCTCCCCGCGTCCAGGAACCGGGCGTGTCGTCGACGACGCGCGCCATGGCGTAGCCGACGGGCTCGCCGTCGTGCTCGGCGACGAGGGCGAAGCCGTCGGGGGAGGCCAACCAGTCGACGTAGCGTGCGCGCCGGACAGGCCACGAGTCCTCGGGCGTCAGCGGCGGCATCAGGTCCTCGACGGGGGTGGCGATGCCCAGGTGGTGTCGGTGCAACTGCCGCCACAGCGGGGCGACCTCGTCGATCCGCGCGGGGTCGAGCCGGCTGATGCGCGCGGGTCCGGCGGGCTGGGTCTGTTCGGCTTCGTCGATCATGCGGCCCCATGCTCGCATCCGGCCCGCGACCACGGGTACAGCGGGTCCCCGTGCTCCCGGGAGGAAGGGGACCCTACCCGGAACGGAGTGGTGTCCGCACGCGAAATATGGCTGTAGACGAGGGACGATCTTCGTGTTTCTATCTACGTCATGGTATCTACCGACCGACTGTTGGCGTTCGCGGCGATGTCGTTCCTGCTGATCGTGATACCCGGCCCCAGTGTGTTGTTCGTGATCGGGCGGGCGTTGGGGCAGGGGCGCCGGGCCGCGTTGATCACGGTGGTGGGGAACACGCTCGGGGCCTATGTGCTCGTGGTGGCCGTCGCGCTCGGGGTCGGGTCGATCGTGGAGCGGTCGGTGCTGGCGTTCACGGCGCTGAAGCTGGTGGGTGCCGCGTACCTGGTGTACCTCGGTGTCAAGGCGGTGCGGCAACGCGGGTCGTTGCACGCGGTGTTCACCGGTGACGCTTCCGCGCAGAGCAGTTGGCGCACGCTGTGGGAAGGGTTCGCCGTCGGGGTGGCCAACCCCAAGACCATCGTGTTCTTCGCCGCCGTACTGCCCCAGTTCGTCGACCGCGGGCAGGGGCACGTGATGGCCCAGATGCTGCTGCTGGGCCTGGTCTTCAACGTCATCGCGGTGACGTTCGACAGCGTCTGGGGCCTGGTCGCGGCCACCACGCGGACCTGGTTCGTCCGGTCGCCGCAGCGGCTCGCCACGGTCGGCGGGATCGGCGGCCTCACGATGATCGGCCTCGGCGTCACCGTCGCCGCGACCGGCCGTAAGGACTGAGGCCCCGTCCGGCTCAGCCCACCTTTCGGGCGAGGGCGCGGCCCGCCGCGCGGCCGGAGAAGATGCAGCCGCCCAGGAACGTGCCCTCCAGGGCGTTGTAGCCGTGCACACCGCCGCCGCCGAAGCCCGCCACCTCGCCGGCGGCGTACAGCCCGGCGAACGGGGTGCCGTCCGGTCGGACCACCTGGGAGTCCAGCGTGGTCTCCAGGCCGCCGAGCGTCTTGCGGGTGAGGACGTGCAGCCGCACCGCGATCAGCGGCCCCTGCGCCGGGTCGAGGAAACGGTGCGGGTGTGCGACCCGGGTGATCCGGTCGGGCCAGTACGCCCGCGCGTTGCGGATCGACATCAGCTGCAGGTCCTTGGTGTACGCGTTGTCGATTCCCCGGTCGCGGGCGACCACTTCGCGCTCCACTCGCGCGAAGTCGAGCCCGGGGTCGGGGGCGATCGCGTTCATGCCGTCGACGAGTTCGCGCAGTGTCCGGCGCACGACGAAGTCCTCGCCGTGGTCCAGGAAGGCCTGCACCGGACCGGGCGCGCCCTTGCGCACCCGGGACAGCACCAGCTTGAGGTCCTTGCCGGTGATGTCGGGGTTCTGCTCGGAGCCCGACAGCGCGAACTCCTTCTCCGCGACGGCCCGGGTGAGCAGGAACCAGGTGTGGTCGTGGCCGCCGGCGACGATGTGTCGCAGCGTGGCGAGGGTGTCGTGGCCGGGGAACAGCGGTGCGGGCAGTCGCCGTCCGGTCGCGTCCAGCCACAGCGAGGACGGGCCGGGGATGATCCGGATCGCGTGGTCGGGCCAGACGGGATCCCAGTTCTTGACGCCCTCGGTGTAGTGCCACATCCGGTCGCGGTTGACGAGCGAGGCGCCGGCGCGCTCGGCCGTCTCCAGCATGCGGCCGTCGACGTAGGCGGGCACGCCCGTGATCATGGACCTCGGCGCGGGGCCGACCCGGTCCACCGGCCAGTTCCGGCGCACGAGTTCCTGGTTGCCGCCGATGCCGCCGGAGGTGACGACGACCGCCTGCGCCCGCAGCTCGAAGTCGCCGGCCGCCTCGCGGGAGGAGGCCACGCCACGCGGCTGGGCGCTCGGCACGAGCACGGTGCCGCGGATGCCGACCGCGGCACCGTTCTCCACGATCAGTTCGTCGACCCGGTGCCGGTACCGGAAGGTGACCAGGCCCCGGGCGGCCGCGTCGAGGACCGGCTCACGGAAGACCCGGACGACTTCGGGGCCGGTGCCCCAGGTGAGGTGGAAGCGCGGGACCGAGTTGCCGTGCCCGGTCGCCGTACCCGCACCGCGTTCGGCCCAGCCGACCGTCGGTGTCAGGCGAAGGCCCAGGTCGTGCAGGTAGCGCCGCTTCTCGCCGGCCGCGAAGTCGACGTACGCCCGGGCCCATTGGCGGGGCCAGTGGTCCTCCCGCTCCCGGTCGAAGGCCGCCGAGCCCAGCCAGTCGGCCAGGGCCAGCTCGGGGGAGTCCTTGATGCCCATCCGGCGCTGCTCGGGGCTGTCGACGAGGAAGAGGCCGCCGAGCGACCAGAACGCCTGGCCGCCCAGATTGGCCTCGTTCTCCTGGTCCACGACGAGCACCCGGCGTCCCGCGCGGGTGAGTTCGTACGTGGCGACCAGGCCGGCCAGGCCCGCGCCCACCACGATGACGTCGGCGTCGTCGCTCATTGCTGCTCCCGGGGGATCGGCGTGCTGTAGGCGTCGAGGACACGGAAGAACAACTGCTCGCGGCGCTCGCGCACGACGGCGCTGTCCGGGTCGAGCAGGACTTGCACGGTGGTGCCGTCGTGGACGGCGACGAGGGCCTGTCCGAGTGCGGTGCGGTCGTCGACCCGGCGCCCGGCCCGGCGCAGCGCGTCCACCACGACCGGCAGGACGGTGTCGAGGATCGCCTGCTCGCGCGCGGCCATCACCCGGCGCAGCGACGGGGTGCGCAGTGCGTGCGCGGTGAACTCCGCCGTCACCCGGTACCACCGGTCGTCGACGGGGATCGCCGCCAGCGCGGCGCGCAGTGCTTCCTGCGGCTCGGCGGCGGGGACCTGTTCGAGCGCGGTGGCGATGTCGGCGAGCATGCGCGCGGAGCGCTCCTCCCACATGGCCAGGAACAGCTCGTCCAGGGAGGAGAAGTTGGAGTAGAAGGCGCCGCGGGTGAATCCGGCGTGTTCGCAGATCTGCTCCACCGTGGAGCGGCCGAAGCCGTCCTCGGCGAAGACCTCGAGCGCGGCGTCGAGCAGGCGCCGACGTGTCTGCGCCCGCCGCACGGTGACGCGTTTGGGGTCGGCCCCGGTGGTGGACGCGGTCATCGGCCTCACCCCTCTCGATACACGAACGTCGGATGCACGAACGTATCGGATGCACGAACGTATCGGATGCATTCCTGTATCGACAAGGGATGCCGTCGGGCGGGAACGTGGAGGGTCGGCTGCCCGGGCGGGCCGGCGGCGGCGCTCTCGCCGACGTCCCGGCCGGCCGAGCCCGACCGGTGGGGCGCGCCGCGGACGAGACCGCGGTGCGCCCCACCGGGGTCAGAGACCGGCGGTGTACAGGAGGGAGTCGGGGGAGCCCGCGCTCACGTCCAGGACGTCCTTGGTGGACTGTTGGGCGAGCCACGCGGAGATGGCCGCGGGGGTGGCGTTGGGGTTCGCGGCCTTGTAGAGGGCGACGACTCCGGTGACGTGCGGGGTGGCCATGGAGGTGCCCTCCCCGGTGGCGCTGCCGCCGCCGAGCAGCGCCGAGACGATCCCGCTGCCGGGCGCGTACAGCGAGAGGCAGCCGCCGTGGTTGCTGAAGGCGGTCTCCTTGTCGCTGCGGTCGGTCGCGCCGACGGTCACCACGCCGACGGCCCGGGCGGGGGAGACGCCGCAGGCGTCGATCGCGTCGTTGCCGGCGGCGACCACGGGCAGGAAGCCCTTGTCCGCCAGCGCGTTGACGGCATTGTCGACGGAGGCGGAGGCGGGGCCGCCGAAGGAGGCGTTGACGACGGCGGGTTGCGTGCCGTTCCTGGCGATCCAGTCGAAGCCGGCGATGATCCCGGCCCCGGTGCCCTTGCCCTCGCAGTTGAGGACCCGCACGCTCACCAGCGCCGTCTTGTTCGCCACGCCGAACGTGGCGCCGCCGACGGTGCCCGCGACGTGTGTGCCGTGCCCGGAGCAGTCCTGGCCGTTGCCGCCGTCGCCGATGGCGTCGTAGCCGGGGACGGCGCGCCCGCCGAACTCGCTGTGCGGGTAATCGATGCCGGTGTCGACGATGTAGGCGGTGGTGCCCGCGCCGGTTCCGGTGGCGGTGAATTGGTCGTCGAGCGGCAGGGCGTGCTGGTCGATCCGGTCCAGGCCCCAGCTCGTGGTGGCGGCGGGGCCGGCGCCGATCTCGCCGGCGAAGACGAGGCTGTTCTCCTCGACCGCCGCGACCGCGGGGTTGTCCCGGACGGTCGCCAGTTGGTCCGGGTCGAGACCGGCCGCGAAGCCGTTGAGGGCGTCGCTGTAGGTGAACATGGGTGTGAGGTCGAGCTGTTCGAGTACGGCGTCCGGCGCGGCGTCCTGCGCGAGCGTGACGATGTACTGGCCCGGCACGGCCTGCGCCGACCGGTACAGCGGAGCCGGGGCGGCCCGGCCGGGGGAGCCGGCCTGGGCCACCGCGTTCGGCACGGCACACAGGGGCACGATCAGGAGAAGGGCCGCGGACGCGCAGCGCGCGAACAGTCGCATGGGGTACTCCAGCCGGGACGCGGGCAAAGGCGCCCGCCACCGGGACGGATGGCGGACGGACCATCACCTGCCCTTCGACCGCGAACCCGCCGGCCTTGACCGCTTTCACCCGGTCGGCCGCGCCGGGGGCACGCGGCCGACACGGGGCGGGCGGGTCAGCCGGCCGGGGTGCCGGCGTCGCCCTCCTCGACCCAGTTCATGGTTCGCTCGACCGCCTTGTGCCAGTGGCGGTATCCGCGTTCGCGGGTGGCGGTGTCCATCCGCGAGGTCCACTCGGCCGCGCGGTGCCAGTTCGCGCGCAGCGAGTCGAGGTCGGGCCAGTAGCCGACCGCCAGGCCCGCGGCGTAGGCGGCGCCCAGCGCGGTGGTCTCGGCGACGAACGGCCGGGCGACCGGGGCGTCCAGCACGTCGGCGATGGTCTGCATCAGCAGGTTGTTCGCCGTCATGCCGCCGTCGACCTTGAGCGCGGCGAGCTTGACCCCGGAATCGCGTTCCATGGCGTCGACCACCTCGCGGGTCTGCCACGCCGTCGCCTCCAGGACGGCACGCGCCAGGTGGCCCTTGTTGACGTACGCGGTCAGGCCCGCGATCACGCCGCGCGCGTCCGAGCGCCAGTAGGGAGCGAAGAGCCCGGAGAAGGCCGGCACGTAGTAGGCGCCGCCGTTGTCCTCGACGGTCAGCGCCAGGGTCTCGATCTCCGCGGCCGTGGAGATCAGCCCCATCTGGTCGCGCATCCACTGCACGAGCGAGCCGGTGACCGCGATGGACCCTTCGAGCGCGTACACCGGCGCGTCCTTGCCCAGCCGGTACCCGACGGTGCTGAGCAGTCCGTGGTGGGATTGGACCACCCGCGGCCCGGTGTTGATGAGCAGGAAGCTGCCGGTGCCGTACGTGCTCTTGGCCTCGCCCTCCTCGAAGCAGGTCTGGCCGAACAGGGCCGCCTGCTGGTCGCCGAGCGCGGACGCCACGGGCACGCCCTCCAGGGCGCCGCGCGCGGTGCCGTACACCTCCGAGGAGGAGCGGATCTCGGCGAGCATCGCACGCGGGATGTCCATCGCGCGAAGGATCCGGTCGTCCCAGTCGAGGGTCTCCAGGTTCATCAGCATGGTCCGCGACGCGTTGGTGACGTCGGTGACGTGCACGCCGCCGTCGGGGCCGCCGGTGAGGTTCCAGATGACCCAGCTCTCCATGGTGCCGAAGAGGACGTCGCCCCGGTCGGCGCGCTCGCGCAGGCCCTCGATGTTGTCGAGCAGCCAGCGGGCCTTGGGGCCGGCGAAGTAGCTCGCCAGCGGCAGACCGGTCTCCACCCGGAAGCGGTCCTGTCCGACATTGCCGCCGAGTTCGCGGCACAGGGCGTCGGTACGGGTGTCCTGCCACACGATCGCGTTGTGTACGGGCTCGCCGGTGTGGCGATCCCACAGCACCGTGGTCTCGCGCTGGTTCGTGATGCCCAGCGCCCGGATCTGCTCCTTGCGGAGGCCGGCCTGCGCGAGGGCGCCTGCCACGACCTCCTGCACGACCGTCCAGATCTCCGAGGCGTCGTGCTCGACCCACCCCGGGCGGGGGAAGATCTGCCGGTGCTCACGCTGGTCGACGGCGACGATGCGCCCGTCCGCGCCGAAGATGATGCAGCGGCTGGACGTGGTGCCCTGGTCGATCGCGGCGATGTAGGTGTCGGGCATGGCCCCTCTTCCGATTTCCGATTTCCGAGTCCGACTTCAGGACTGTGGGGTGTGTGCGGGGTGCGGGGTGCGGCAACGACGGTGCGGGGAGCGGTGCGACGGTGTGGCGGTGGATCAGAAGGCCAGACGGTACAGTCCGCCTGCGGCCAGCCCGCCGAGCATGGGGCCGGCGATCGGCACCCAGGCGTAGGCCCAGTCGGAGCCGCCCTTCTTCGGGATGGGCACCACCGCGTGCACCAGGCGGGGTCCGAGGTCGCGGACCGGGTTGATGGCGTAGCCGGTGGGGCCGCCGAGCGAGAGGCCGATGCCGACCACGAGCAGGGCCGTCATGAGGATTCCGGTGCCGGACAGCGCCAGTCCGTCGGTGAGGCCCTGGGTCAGGATCACGATCACCAGGACGGTGGTGGCGATGGTCTCGGTGACGACGTTCTGCACGGGGTTGCGGATCTCCGGAGAGGTGGCGAAGACGCCGAGCACGGGTTCGTGGTGTTCCTGGAACTGGCCGAGGTAGGTGAGCCAGGCGAGTACGGCGCCGATCACGGCACCCAGGAGTTGTCCGGCGAAGTACACCGGCACCTTGTCCCATTGCCCGGACTTGACCGCGATGCCCAGGGTGACGGCCGGATTGAGGTGCGCGCCGGACAGCGAGACGCTTGCGTACGCGCCGGCCAGCACCGCGAAGCCCCACCCGAAGGTGATCGCCAGCCATCCGGCGTTTTGCGCCTTGGAACGGTTCAGGGTGACCGCCGCGCAGACACCTATGCCCATGAGCACGAGGATCGCGGTGCCCAGGGTCTCGCCGATGAAGATCTTGTCGCTCGTCACAACAGGCCCTTCTCTCCGATGGCGCCGGTGGGCGCCGGACGACACGCGCCGCGCCGGGATCGGCGCGGCGGATCGATGCCGGGGGTCGTGGATACAGCAGACACGGGGCGGTGCGCACTCGGATCGGGGCAGTTGTCGGTCCGACGGCGAGAGAACGGTCGCCCGACCGGCAGGGAGCGAGTTGTCCCGCCCGATCTCGTTCGGTGATAGTGACTGGGATTCGACAATGACGACCGCTGTCCGGCAGTTTTCTCTGCGTGTTGCATCGACGTCAAGAGCCGGTGAACAACTCGTCACCATCGGATCTCGCATGCGCGGCCGCCGGTGCCCGTGGAAACATGCCGATTTCGGCGCGTCGAGCGGGATGCCGGGGGCGGAGGGCGCGGTTGCCCCGACGGGGCGGGCCCGGCCGGGTCCCATGGCTCATTGACGACCGCTGTTCTACATTGCCAACCTGATCGTCGATGGAGGAGTTGGTATGCCCGGTCCCATCCAGTCGCTCGAACGTGCGGCGGCCATCCTGCGGTTGCTCGCCGGAGGAGAGCGGCGATTCGGGCTCAGCGAGGTGGCCACGACCCTGGGTCTGGCGAAGGGCACCGCGCACGGAATCCTCAGGACGCTGCACCAGGAGGGGTTCGTCGAACAGGATCCCAAGAGCGGCAAGTACCAACTCGGCGCCGAGCTGTTGCGGCTGAGCAATTCCTATCTCGACGTGCACGAACTGCGGGCGCGGGCGCTGGTGTGGGCCGACGACCTGGCCCGCGCGAGCGGCGAGAGCGTGCGCATCGGGGTGCTGCACAAGGGCGGGGTCCTGGTGATCCACCACGTCTTTCGCCCCGACGACAGCAGGCAGGTCCTGGAGATCGGGGCGATGCTGCCGCTGCACTCCACGGCGTGGGGGAAGGTGCTCGTCGCCTTCGACCCCGCCGCGCGCGCGGAGTTGGCCGAGGCCGAACCCGTCGCCTTCACCGCCCGCACGATCACCGACCCGGCCGAGCTGGACGCGGAGTGCGTCACGGTGCGCGAGCACGGCTGGGCGAGCGACGTCGAGGAGTCGGTGTTCGGTCTCGCCGGGATCGCCGCGCCGATCCGCGATCGCCGCGGCAATCCGCTGGGCGCCGTGGGGATCAGCGGCTCGGTGGAGCGGATCGTGCTGGACGGCGCGCCCCGTCCCACGCTGGTGGCCGCGGTGCGCGACGCGGCCCGGGCGATCTCGCGTGACCTGGGCGCCTCGTTCCCGTACTGACGCCGGCCCGGCCCCGTTCGGGCGAGCCGGCGACGAAAAGCGGAAGGCATGTCACTTGACGGCGACCCGGGTGGGATGAAAACTGTCGTATGACG
Organism: Embleya sp. NBC_00896; assembly: GCF_045207785.1. Classification (NCBI taxonomy): domain Bacteria; kingdom Bacillati; phylum Actinomycetota; class Actinomycetes; order Kitasatosporales; family Streptomycetaceae; genus Embleya; species Embleya sp. NBC_00896. The sequence continues at coordinate 753,708 of NZ_CP108777.1, read as the reverse complement.
GTCGACATTGTCGAACGTCGGATGGTGGCGGGGGGTTTTCCCCGACCGGCACCGATCAACCCGCCGCCGCCCGCACCATGGACGGCCCCGTGGAAAGAAGACGCGCGTGATGAGCACCGCCCCCGGTCCGACCGTCCCCGTCCGCGCCCAAAGCCGCGACGAACTCGTCCGCGGCACCCACGACCTGCTCGTCATCGGCGGAGGCATCCTGGGCACGGCCGTGGCCTGGACCGCGGCCCAGACCGGGCTGCGGGTGGCCATGGTGGACGCGGGCGACTTCGCCGGCGCGACCTCCTCCGCGTCCTCCAAACTCGTCCACGGCGGGCTGCGCTACCTCCAGACCGGCAACCTCAAGCTCGTCGCCGAGAACCACCGCGAACGCCGCGCCCTCGCCCGCGACGTGGCCCCGCACCTGGTCCGACCGCTGTCCTTCCTGGTCCCGGTGTACAAGGACGGCCCGCACGGCTCGGCCAAGCTCGGCGCGGGCGTCTTCCTCTACTCCGCCCTCTCGGCGTTCGGCGACGGCATGGGCAAGGTGATCGGCCCCGAGAACGCGGTCGAACTCGTCCCCGCGCTGCGCACCGACGGGCTGCGCCGCGCCGCGGTGTACGGCGACCACCAGATGAACGACAGCCGCGTCGCGGTCACCACCGTGCGCGCCGCCGTCGACTCCGGCGCCGTCGTGCTCAACCACGCCGAGGTGGTCGGCCTGCGCAAGGACGCCGCCGGGCGGGTCACCGGAGCGGACCTGCGCGACCGCCTCGACGGCACCGAGTTCGGCGTCGACGCGCGCGTGGTCCTCAACGCCACCGGCCCGTGGGTGGACCACCTGCGACGGATGGAGGACCCCTCGGCCGCCCCCAGCATCCGGCTGTCCAAGGGCGTCCACCTCGTCCTGCGCCAACACCAGCCCTGGCGCGCGGCGCTGACCATCCCGATCGACAAGTACCGCGTCTCCTTCGCCATCCCGTGGGAGGACCACCTGCTGCTCGGCACCACCGACGACGCGTACGAAGGCGACCCCGCCGAGGTCTCGCCGAGCGAGGCCGACATCACGCAGATCCTGGACGAGGCCGGCCACGCCGTCGAGACCTCCCAGGTCCGCCGCGAGGACATCACGTACGCCTTCGCCGGCCTTCGGGTGCTCCCGGGCGGAGCGGGGGCCACCAGCGAGGCCAAGCGCGAGACGGTCGTCTCCGAGGGCCGCGGGGGCATGCTCTCGGTCGCGGGCGGCAAGTGGACCACCTACCGCCACATCGGCCGCACCGTCATGGAGAAGCTGGCCAAGGCCGGCGCGGTGGCACTGGAGACGGACATGGCGACGCCGCTGCGCACGGTGGCGCTCCCGGGCTCGGCGAACCCGGAGGCGGTCGCCCACCGCCTGATGACCGAGGAGCCGGGCGAGGACGGCATCGACGCGGCCGTGGCCCGCAACCTCGCGTCGCACTACGGCAACCTGGCCTACGACGTCGCGGCCCTGGTGCGCGAGGACCGCGCCCTGGGCGAGCGCGTGCACCCGGACGGGCCGGACATCTGGGCGCAGGTCGTCTACGCGCGCGACCACGAGTGGGCTGTCACCGCCGACGACGTGCTGCGCCGCCGCACGACGACGACCATCCGCGGCCTCGACACCCCCGAGGTGCGGGCGCGGGTGGCGGCCCTGCTCGGTGACGGGCCCCGCTGACGAAGCCACCACCGGCGGCGCGGTCGCCGGCACCCGCGCCGCCGAGACCAAGGCGGGCGAAATCAGTTGGCGGGCTTGCCGAACCAGCGGGAGAGGTGGTCGTCCAGGTCCTGTTGATCGTCGCCGATCCAGGCGACGTGCCCGTCGGGGCGCAGCAGGACGCACGGAACATCCAGTACCGCAGTGGGATCCGCGAGGTAATCGACCCGGTCCGACCAGCCGCCGACGGTCAGGCGTTCGGTGCGGTCCAGCAGCAGGCCGCGGCCGCGGTGCAGCAGACCGTAGAGGTGGCCCTGTTTCACGTCGATGTCGCGCAGGCGGCGGCCGAGCAGGTCGGGGCCTTCGCCGAAGTCGTAGCGGATGCCGATCGCGGTGATCTTCTCGATCAGATGGCGGTTCACCTCGTCGAAGTCCATGAGTTCGGTGAGCAGCCTGCGCACGGCCTGCGGGCCCGGTTCGGTGGAGTGCAGTTCCATCTGGGCGCGGGTGTTGTCCAGCACGTCCTCGGCGACCGGATGACGTTCGGCCTGGTAGGTGTCCAGCAGTGTTTCCGGCGCCCAGCCGCGGATCTGTGCGGCCAGCTTCCAGCCGAGGTTGAACGCGTCCTGAACGCCGAGGTTGAGGCCCTGTCCTCCGGTGGGTGGATGGATGTGTGCCGCATCGCCGGCCAGCAGTACCCGCCCGACTCGATAACGTTCGGCCAGCCGGGTGGCATCGCCGAAGCGGGACAACCAGCGCGGGGAGTGCACGCCGAAATCGGTTCCGGCGATGGTGCGCAGCTGTTGTTTGAAATCCTCGAGGGTGGGTGGTTCCGCGCGATCGCTGACTCCCGCGACGGGGACTAGGACGCTATATGCCCCTTCGCCGAAGGGCCGGAGCCAGAATCGCTTGTTGGTCTCGCCGATTTCGGTCACCTTGGCGGCGATCTCCTCCTGCGGCACGCCCACTTCCATCTCGCCCATCAGCGTCTCGGTCCGTGAGGGCTCGCCGGGGAAGCCGACGCCGAGCAGTTTGCGCACCGTACTGCGCCCGCCGTCGCAGCCGACGAGATAGCGCGAACGCAGCTGTTCGCCGTCGGCCAATTCGACGGTCACACCCTCGTCGTCCTGCTCGAAATCGACCACCGCGCAACCGCGCCGGACCTGCGCACCCAGTTGGGTCGCATGTTCTTCGAGCAGGTGAACGATGACCGGCTGCGGGATGCCCAGCAGATAGGCGTGCGCGGAATCCAGGCCCTGGGGCGCGGGTTTGTTGATGGCGGCGAAGAATCCGCCGGCCGGACGCTGTCTTCCGTGTTCGCGAATGCGATCCAGCAGTCCGCGCATTGCCATCAGCTCGAGACTGCGAATGTGCAGACCGACGATGCGGACGAACGACACGGGCTCGGTTTCCTTCTCCAGAACGAGTACCCGCACATCGTGCAGCCGCAGTTCGGCGGCCAGCATCGCGCCGGTCGGCCCGCACCCGGCAATGATCACGTCGAACATGAGGGGCGCACGATCGGCGCCGGAGGTCGGCGACCGGAGTCCGGGGACGTCGCTCACGGTGAAGTCGCGCTCGACCGCATCGTTCGACGACGGCTCGGCGGTGAATTGTGGAGAGTCCATGGGTGTTGCCTTTCGGGAGTGCCTTGTTGTGGAGGCGCTCCCGGCGACACCTACGTCAATCGCCGGCCGCGACGGGAAGGGGGAGCACCCACGTCGATACTGCGTTCATGGGTCTCACCTCCTCGGGCGGTGTCACGGTCCATTGCAAGCTACAAGCCCGAACATCACCCCGTCCAACCCTTTCCCGGCCACGTGATCATCCGGCCACCTGACGGCTGGGGACACGTTCGCGAGCGGAGGGCCCAGTTTCCCGTGGGTTCACGACAACCGAGGGCTTGGGCCCGGACCCCCCAGAAATAGTGGTCTCGGGCTGACCTGCGTGGTCTGTTGTCGATTCCGAGGGTGGAGGCTCGCCGATCCGCCGATCCGCCGATCCGCCGATCCGCCGATCCGCCGATCCGCCGGCTGCGACGGCCGCGACGGCGAACACGCCGCGACACGGCGACGCGTGGAGCTCGGCACGGACCGGTGTGTGGACACGGTGTGGCCGCCGTGGGCGCGTATTCGCCGGATCGGGTGAAATCGTGGGGTTCTCGGCGCGGGTGGCGTGCCGTCGGTCGGAATCGGGGGTTGTCTCGGAGAGCTGTTCCGAGGGAGGTCAGGATGGGGCGCGTCGCGACCGGTGGTGGTTCCACGCGGTACGGCGTGTTCTGTGCGATCGTGCTCATCGCGTTGCTGTCCCTGCTGCACGCGACCCGCACACCCGGCGCCAGGCACCTGATCGTGCCGGACACCGATCGGTGCTCCGCAAGTGCCCTTCGGCAGAGCGTGGTTCCCGTCGTCGGCGACGCGCCCGGTGACCGCTTCGCGCAGGCCGACGCGCCGACCGGGGATCCCGGCGGCCGGCACGGGTCGGCGGTCGGGACCCCGTGCACGGTGGGCGCCTCGCGGCCGCGACACCTGTCGACCGCTTCATCGGCTTCCGCCGTCGTGGAGACGATCGGGGTCCGGATCGCCGGCGCGACCGAGGCCGTCGAAGTCGCGGCCCGGACTGGCCCGACCGCACCCGGGGGAGCACCCGCGCGGACCGTCGTCCTGCGCTGCTGAGGCATCCCCGCCGACGTGTGCCCGCCGCATCCCGCGGTGGGTCGCGCCGGCGTGCCGCGATCGCTTCCTCAGCCCCGCGAACACGGGAGTACCCGCCATGCCTTTTGACGTCTACGCGGCCCTGAACGCCCTGGTGCGCGCCGAAGCCGCGCGCTCCGCCCCGGCCACCCCGGCCGCTGCGGCAGCCGAGCCCGCCGAGTCCGCCGCGGGCCCGGAGACCGGCCTCGTCGGCGGCGCGCCGAGTCCGGCCGACACCGACCCGGCGGCCGGCGCCGCCATCGCCCTCGACGGGGATGAAGCAACGCCCTCGGCGGCCACGCCGTAGGGCCTTCGTCCGCGACCCGGTCCGGTGCCCTCGGCGTGGCCGCGCCGAGGGATACCGGACTCTCTCCCGTCGAGTCGCCCGTCGAGAACGGGCTCGCGTTCTCCGTCGACACCCGGCTGTCCGGCACGGGAGTGGTCAGCACTCGGGTGGAGGCGAAGCCGGCCAATCGGCGCCGGGCGACGGCCGCCGGCCCGGCGCCCAGTTCGACGGCCGTGACGGCCGGCCCCCGCTCCGCCAGGGGCACGGTTGCCTGGCCGGTGCCACAGCCGACCTCGACCACCCGGTCTCCGGGGGCGAGCCCGGCACGGCTGACCAGGTCATCGAACATCTGCGACGGGCAGACCGGCCTGGTGCGGTCGTACACCTCGGCCGCCTCGTCGAACACCGCACACAAACCATGACGCTGTCCGCTGTCGTCCACGACGCCCAGCCTCGCAAGGGTCGGAGCCGGATCACGACGATCCTGCCCCACCGTGCCGCATCGGAGAGCCATTCGTGCGACCTCGGGGCCCTCGCTGCCACCTGCGCCATACGGGGGAATTCGACCTTTATCACCCGATTGGTAGGCCGTTCGAAGCTCCCGAAAGGGCTGCCGTCGCCGAAGATCGCGGGGTCGGGTACAGACGGACGAGGAAGAAGAGGCCGCAGGACATGAGTCGACCGTTCCCACATCGCTGGCCCGCCCTGGCCTCCCGCGGCCTCGCAGTGGCCGCCGTCACCGTGGCCGGCCTGCTTCCGGTCGGCCCGGCGCAGGCATCGGCTCCGTCCGGCACCGAGGCGGTTTCGGTGTCGTGCGACTCAGGCGACCGCAACTGCCCGCCGAAGCGGCTGAGTCCCAAGGTGCGGGCCGAGCTGGACCGGACCATCCAACAGAAGATGCGCGAGGCGGGTATCCCCGGCGCGATCGTCGGATTGTGGATGCCCGGAAAGGGCGACTACGTCAAGTCCTTCGGCGTCGCCGACACGGCCACCGGCGCGCCGATGACCGAGCGCCTGAACATGCGCATCGGCAGCGAGACCAAGACCTTCACCGTCACGGCCATGCTGGAACTGGTCGACGACGGTCTGATCGGCTTGGACGACCCGATCTCCGCGTACGTGGCCGGTGTTCCCGACGGGGACCACATCACCCTGCGTCAGCTCGCCGAGATGCGCAGCGGTCTCTTCCCGTACTCCGCGGACCCGGACTTCGTCGCGACTCTCCTGGCCGATCCCAAGCGTCCCTTCACCCCCGAGGAACTGCTCGGCTACGCGTTTCGGCACCCCAACCTCTTCCCGCCGGGACAGGAGGGCCAGTACTCCAACACCAACACGATCCTGCTCGGCCTGGTGGTCGAGAAGGTGAGCGGGAGCAGCCTGGCCGACTTCATCCGGACTCGGATCGCGAAGCCGAGCCACCTGGACCACACGTTCCTCCCGCGCGGGGCCGAGTTCCCCGAGCCGCACGCCCACGGCTACACCCAGCAGACCCCCACCGGTGAGACCGCCGACGCCACCGATTGGAACCCCAGTTGGGGCTGGGCGGCCGGTGGGATGATCTCCGACCTCCAGGACCTGCGGAAGTGGGCCGTCGACCTCGCCACCGGCACCCTGCTCAGCCCGGCGACCCAGGCCGAGCGGCTCAAGACCCTCCCGACGGCCATTCCCACGCTGAAGTACGGACTCGGGATCTTCGACGTCAACGGCTGGCTCGGCCACAACGGCTCGCTGCCCGGCTACCAGAGCCTGACCGTCTACCTCCCCGCGCAGCAGGCCACCCTGGTGATCCTGGTCAACTCCGACATCTCGTACCAGGACAACGAACTGCCCACGATCCTGGCCAAGGCGATCACCGGCATCGTCACCCCGGCCAACGTGTACGACCTCCCACAGCCCGCCGCCCAAAGCTCCGGCGGCATCGGGGAACCTCGATACCGCCGGTTGCGCTGAACCTGCCCACTGGGCCCGGGACGTGATCCGGGCCTGCTCCCGGCTCAGGACGATCTCGAGATGTGATCCGGCCGGTCGGATCGAGGGCACCGGTGGCGGCGTCGGCGCAACGCGATAGAGATGTCGCCATGGCACTTACGAAGGTTGATCCTCGGGATCAGTGGCTCTCCTCGGCGTTGTCGGGCCTGGTCACCGGCGGAGGGATGTGGTACCGAGACGTGCTCGGGGGCTTCGAGCGGGTCGGCGGCTACCTCGCCGGTACCTGGGACCCACCGGCCGGTGCGGACGGACCGGGCACCGTCGGCGACGGGTCCTGGCCACCGTTCATCGGCCGGATCGGCGCGATCGCCCTGCGCGCGGCGGCACCCGCGACCAGGGCCGAGCACCGGGAGGCCCTGCTCGGACTGCTCGACGTCTGGGCGGACACGCCGCTCGCCGACCCGACGGCGCGGCTGCGCACGGGTGTCGCGCGCGCCGACGCCAAGGCCGTGCGCGACGAGCGAGGGGCCACCATCGCGACGTCGTGGCCGCGCGACGGCCGCTGCGACGTCCTCCAGGTGCGCACCGGGGACGCCGATCCGCCCGAGTTCGGCGAGCCGGCCGACTGGGTCGAGGTCGCGCGCGGCTGGGGCGACGCGCGGCAGTTGCGCCGCTCGTCGCGCTGGTGCGCGAGCGCGGGCCGATCGCCTGGGACGCCGCGGCGGCCCGGCGGGTGAGCGCGGAGACCGGCCTGTCCCGGGCGGGGGCGGCGCTGCTGCTGACCGGCGATGCCGGCGGGATCCGCACGCTGCCACCCCTCGATCCCGATCAGCGCCGGGTGCTCGGGCTCGGCCTCGCCGAAGCGGGCGCCGCATACCAGGAGTTGGGTCGGCTGACCGAGCTCGACCGGCTGGAACTGTTCGCGCACGTGCTGCCCGACGATCCGGCCGAGCTGTGGGAGCCGGCCGGCCCGGCTGCGCTCGCGGACCGGATCTGCGCCGCCTGGCAGGCCCGGTTCGGGCGCGCGGTCGCGGCACCGGAGGAGACCCTCGCCGTACTGGCCGAGCTCACCCACGTCACCCTGCACACCCCCGCCGCCCAGATCTGCGCCGCCTTCCTGGCCCCCGACACGCACCCGCTGACCAGCCGGGATCACGACCCCTGGCTGGAAAACGGAACCGGTGGGGCGTACTCCACCAGCGAGGAACAGGGCGTCCGCTGGTTCGAGGAGTTCCTCAAGGCACTCGCCGGCGCACTGCCGGTCGTCTACGCCGAGTTGCCCGCCGGGGATCCGGTCCGCGCCGGGCTGCCCGCCGTGGTGGCCGCGCTCCGGGCTCGACTCGACCACCCGGGACTGCTGTTGAACGCCGGTTACACTCCGCGCTTGCACGACCGCGTCGACCGCCTGCGCGCCCTGTTCGGCGAGCGGCCCTACGTCGGTCCGATCCCGCTCGCGGCGGCGAGCTTCGACGACGGCCTGACCATCGCCACCATCGGCGAGCCCACCGAGCGCGACCCGCGGCCGACCACGCGCCTGTACTTCCGCCCGGCCCACTACGGCGACGACGAGCGTTCGGCGCTGCTGCGCGAGGTCGCCTCCGGCTCCTCGGACGTCCGCGACGTCGTGGACATGCTGCGCGGCGACTGGTGTGCGCGGGTGGTGGACCGGGTCACCGGCGACGGGCTGCCGGCGGGCGGGTACGAGACCGACCCGACCCTGAGCGCGCCCGAGACCGTCGCGCGGGTGGAGAAGGCGCTCGGGGTGGATGCCGACGCCGCCGCGCTGTACCTGCAACTGCTCGCGCTGGAACGGCCGACCGACCGTCGGATCCGCCTCTGGAACGGCTGGAACGCCGCCCGCCACCGGCAGGCCGCGGCCGCGCTGGTGACGGCCGGTGCGGTGGTCGCGGACAAGCGGCCGCGCGCCGGTCGCGGGGTCTTCCTGCCGGGCGACTGGGCCAAGGCCCGCAAGCAGCTGTGGCCGATGGAGGTGTGGAAGGCGAACCTGCTCGGCGTGCGGTTGATCGGCCACGAGGTCTGGTCCACCCCGACCCGGCGGTCGACCCTGCCCGAACTGTTCGCCCACGCCTGGGACTTGGTCGAGCGGGGCGACGGACCGGGCTGATCGGAAGAAGGGTGGACCCGGCGCCCGGGCCGCTCGCGAACCGCCGAGCGGCCCGGGCGGGACCGTCACCGGTGCCGGTCACTGCGCCGACGGATGTCGAGGGTAGCGCAGTGGAACGAACCGCCCAGGCTCTGCACGTGCCGGAAGGGACAGCGGAGCGGCTGGTAGCCCAAGCGTTCGAGCAGCGCGCACATGTCCTCGTCGGCGGCTTCCACCAGCACGTGTTCCGGCCCGAGCACGAGCAGGTTCATGCTGATCCAGGGGCTGGTCATGTACAGCGGCGGCCGGGAGCGGCGCTTCGGCGCCGGGGCGGGCAGCAACTGCCAGTCGCGCAGGGGAGTGTGCCGCAGCGCCCGCGGGGTGAGACGGTCCGGGTTGTACAGGGCCAGACCTTCCCTGAGCGGGCACAGACTGGCGTCGATGTGCATCGCGTGCGGGTCGTCCGGTTCCAACAGCTGGACTCGATACCCGGGTCCGAGGCGCTCCCGCAGGTGCTCCACCCCGGAGCGGTTGGTCACGTGGCTGAGCTGGCCGACGACGATTCCCCCGCCCAGGCGCAGGAAGTCGGCGGCGTCCCACGCGGGCCGGGAGTCGTTGATCGCCCAGCCGTCGTGGGGGCCCGCCGCACCGTCCAACAGGCAGGCGCTGTCGCGGGAGACGCCCGAGGGCACCCAGGTCGCCCCGTCCTGCTCGTATGCGCGGATCAGTGGCAGATAGGCCGACAGCTCGTTGCGTCGGCTGCGCCAGGCCATGGGGGCTTCGACGATCCGATCGCCCACCACCAGGAATCCGTCCCGGGGCATCGCCGCGGTGTAGCCGCCGAGCCGCGACCAGTCCACGGCGTGCGGACGGTGGACGCATACGCCGCGACTCTCCAGCAGGGCGGCCAGCCCGTCGAGTTCCCGCTGGGCGTTGTCGACGATGTCGGCCGGGAACGGGTTCCCGGCGACGAACCGGTGCCAGTGCTCGCGGGGCATGGTGGCACGGATCATGCGTGCGTCCTCGGCCGGGAACATCGATCGGTGGGCGGTCCCGACCACGCATTCCTCCAGCGGATCCCACTCGTTGTCCGAGCCCACCCGGGTGGAGCGTCGAGTGGTCGGTTCGGCGGGCCGCGGGTCGTGACGCATTTCCTCATCGTGCCCGCGACCCCCGCTGCCGGCATCTCGTGCAGGGCCACGCGGATGGGCCGGTGCCGCGGACCGGATCCGGCGTGGCCGTGTGGGCGCGGCCGGGGTCAGTGCTTCTCGTCCCACGCACGCAGGCCCCATCGGAGGGAGTGCTCGGCACCGGGTTCGAGTTCCACCAGGCCGGTACGGCTCCGGAACGCGTCCGCCGGGCATGACATCGGCTCTACCGCGATGCCCTTGCGTCGAGCCGGTTCAGGGAGCGTGTCTCCCGTGTACGCCTGTACGAACTCCACTCCTTCGCCGAGCCACAGGTCGGTGCCGTGCGACCCCGAGGGGTGCGCGAGCCGCACCACGGCAAGGCCGGAGGAGTCCCGCTCCAGCTCGGCGAAGGCCGTGTCCAGGCGCTGTGTGCCGACGGCCCTCGGCGTGCGGAAGTCGAAAGGTGTGCCGGCCACCGGTTCGGCCGCGGCGGGCATGCCCAGGTCGTCGGCCGGAAGCCATTTCCGGGCCGGGAGGGCGAGCACCGCGTCGTCCACCAGGTCGGTGCCCACGGTGAGGTAGGGGTGCTGGCCGACACCGTAGGGCGCCGCGCCGGCCCCGAGGTTCCGGGCAACCACGGCCACCGCCAGCCCTGCTGCCCCGAGCGCGTACTCCACCCGGACGTGGAGGTGGAACGGGTAGCCCGGCTGCGGCCAGAGCGTGACCCCGAGAAGTACGCGATCCTCCCGCTGTTCCACGACCTGCCAGGACGTCCAGCGCAGCAGCCCATGGATGGCGTTGCCCTGTTCCGGCTCGGTCAGGGGGAGTCGGAGCTCTTCGCCGTTCCAGCGGTATCGTCCTCCGCCGATCCGGTTCGGCCACGGTACGAGGAGCTGGCCACGGCCTCCCACGATTGGCTCGTCGGCGGAGAAGCCGTCCAGCACCGGCCGTCCGCCGACCGAGTAGCCGCGCAGCGCACCGCCGAGCTCCACGACGACGGCGGTCTGCTCGCCCTTGCGCAGCACGATCTGCCGCCCTGTCGGACTCTCGGACACAATCGGCCTCCACATCGGGTTCCGGGTCCGGTGTACACGGCGCGAACGGCCCCGCACACCGGAACGGGCGCGGTACCGGCTAGGACCGGCCGGTCTGCCCGTCGGCGGGCGAGGCGGTGGGCGGGCCGGCGGGCGCCGGGGTGAGTCTGAGCGAGACGACGTAGGAGACCACGACCGCGACGATCACGAGCGGCATGACGGTAAGCCCCTCCGACCCCAGCAGCAGAGTGGCCAGCAGCACCGAGGTCATCGGGAGTTTCAGCATCGCCACGCACATGGCGCCGATACCCATCGCGAATCCGGACGTCACGTCCAGCCCGGGGAGATGGGACAGGGCGATCCCGCCCGCCGCGCCCACGAACATCGAGGGAAAGACGGCACCTCCGCGGAAGCCGCTCAGTGACACGCAGTACGCCACCGACTTGCAGAAGACGAGCAGCACAAGCGCGCCCACCGAGTATCCGGCGCTCTCGGCGAGCAGTGGGTCCAGCGCGTGCTGCCCCGAGTACAGCACCCCCGACGCGTCGTATCCCGACCCTTCGGCATACACGAGCGCGGACACTCCGACGATTACCCCCATGGCCACCGTGACCGGCACCCTCCGCCGCTCGACCCGCGCCTGCAGGTAGACGGCGCCCCGATGGATGCCCGTGCCGAGCAAGGCCGCCGCCGGCCCGATGACGAGGGCCCAGCCGAATGCCGCGAAATCCGGCACATCGGCCTGGGGTACGTCGCCAAGGGCCAGGGAGTACGTGCCCAGGCCGGTCCACGAGCCCAGACCGATGAAGACGAGCGAACCGATGCCGGCCGCCAGCAGGCCCGGCACCAGCACCATCCCGAGCATCGGCCCGCCGAGGCCCGACGCCTCCATCAGCAGGAACGCCCCCAGGAGCGGCGATCCCAGCAGCGCGCTGATGGCGGCGAAGCTCCCGGCGGCGCCCACGATGGCGCTCGCCTTCGGCTCGATGTCCCGCTTCACCAGCCGTGCGCCGAACACGGCGAGGCCGCCGCCGAGGGCGATGAGCGGCGCCTCGGGCCCGAGGACCACGCCGAGCCCGAGGGAAATCACCGCCGCGAGCGCGATACCGGGCAGTTCCATCGCGGACGGGGCGCCTGTCGCGGCGAGGCCCTCGGCCGGCTTGTGCCCGCCTTCCCCCGGCAAATGGCGAATGATCAGCGCGACCAGCAGACCCGCCGCGGCGAGCAGCGGCACCGGCCACCACGAGGGCGTGCCGTCGAAGCCCAGGGCCTTGGGCAGGTCGGTGTACGTCAGCGACTCGAGTCGGGAGACGAGGGCGAGGAATCCGAACGCCGCCGCCGAGATCGGGACCCCGAGAGCCGCCGTCAGCACCAAAAGCCCCACGTAGCCGCGGGCACGGACCGGCGCGAAGGGATCCGGTGGCACGGTTTCGGGCACTCCGGCAGGCGTGGCCGACACTCTCATCGTCTCCTCATCGGAACCCACCGCGAAGGCGTCGGTTCACAAGCCTTTGGGACGTGGTACCACGCGGCAGCGGCGGGCCGGGGCGCATCGCCCGCGGCGCTCCGGTGATTCCCGCACCGTCATCCACACGGCCCAATCCGACCGCGGCCGAGCCGCCACCGGGGGCTCCGGCCCGCGGGCGGCCCCGCGCGTCGTGGCTACGGCCGCCGGCCGGGTCGCCCGCGGCGCAGACCGACCCTCCGCCAGATCCTCCGCTGGCAGCGGAGCGTGGCGGTGCCCACCACGATCAGCACCACGATGTTGACCAGCAGCTGGACGAACGATCCCCGTGCCTCGCTCCAACTGGCGAACGCGACGGAGACACCGACGTCGGCGGCTGCCGGGATCGTGGTGACCGAGATGAACACGCCGAGCAGGGCGCTCGTCCTCGCCTCGGTGAGCGAGACGATGCCGACGATCCCGGCCAGTGTCGCGACGGCGACCGAGAAGAAATCGGGTGTGTCGATGAGGTTGGAAACCGGCCGCAGTCCCAGCCTGAACGCCCTCGACTCGAGGCTGAATCCGCGGATGAGGAGGCTGAAGAGCAGCGTGGCGACGATCGCCAGAACGAAGCCCACGGACAGCGCGCGCAGGCCCCGCCGGATTCTGGTCCGATCGTGTTGGTCGATACCCAGCGCGACGCTGACGATCGCCCCGTACTCGGGGCCGACGACCATGGCCGCGACGATCAGGATCTGCGAGTTGGTGACGATCCCGACCGAGCCGATCAGCCCCGCGACGACCAGATAGAGAAAGAAGCTCGGCGCGTACGTCCCCTCGGCGCGGATCCGTGCCTCGACCTGCTCCCAGACGGGCGTATGGGCCAGCGGCCCGAGATTCCGCGGTCCGGCGTCGACGGCCCGGCCCGAGAAGGCCATGTCCACCGGTTCGATGACGATGGAACCCCGGCGGTCGAGCCGCATCGCGCGAAGGCCGCGCAGGACGTCGTTCGCCGCCCCGGTGAGCACGTCGCACGCGATGGCGTCTCCGTCCGGGTTGCGCGCGGCGCCGGGCTGGACGATCAGGTTGAGGACGCACGGATCGCCGGCGAGCAGGGCGACGACCTCGCCGGTGAGGTCGGGCGGGCTCACGGCACGGACATGGATCATGTCCATCCTGAACCTCCGGGATTCCGGACGCCCGTCACCCTCTGTCCGGTCGCGGGCCGGACGCGCCGGAAACGGGTTCGTCGCGTGGTTCTCTCCAGCTAACGCAGAGGGCGTGCTGTTCGGCAATCGGGACCCTCGTGCCGCGCCCGGGCGGCTCCGAAAGGCAGGACCCCGGCGCCTGCCGGATAGTGAGTCGGGTAGGGACCTGTCTGAGATTGGAGGCTCATGGACCGCTACCCTCCCATCGCGGAACACGGCCTGATCGGCGATCTGCAGACCGCCGCGCTGGTTTCCTCACAGGGGGTCGTCGACTGGTTCGCGGCGCCCAGGTTCGACTCCCCCAGCATTTTCGCGGCCTTGCTCGACCACGATCGGGGCGGTTTCTTCCGACTGGGCCCGGACGCCTCGGCAGGCACCTGCAAGCAGCTGTACTACCCCGACACCGCGCTTTTGGTGACCAGGTTCATGTCCCCGGACGGCGTCGGCGAGGTGATCGACTGGATGCCGCCGAACAACAGCCGTACGCCCAGCGACCGGCACACCCTGATCCGCACCGCGCGCACGGTGCGCGGCACCGTGCGGTTCGACCTGGAATGCCGGCCGCGCTTCGACTACGGCCGGGCCGCCCACCGACTCGACCTGGCAGCCGACGGTGCCGTGTTCCGGGCCCCGGGCATCACCGCCTACCTCCAGAGCAGTTTTCCGCTGGAGCGGGACGGCGACGATCTGAGGGGTTCGATCACCTTGAGCGTCGGCCAGGAGGCGGCGGCCGTCTTCACCGTCTGCGACGCCGACGGCGAGGCTCCGCCGCCGCCCACGGTCACCGGGGTCACCGAGCAACTGTGGGACGCCGCCGACTTCTGGCAGCAATGGGTACACGGCTCCAACTACCGCGGCCGCTGGTCCGAAATGGTCAATCGCTCCGCCATCACCCTCAAGCTGCTCACCTACGCCCCCACCGGCGCACCGGTGGCCGCGGCCACGATGGGCCTGCCCGAACAGGTCGGCGGCGAGCGCAACTGGGACTACCGCTACACCTGGGTGCGTGACGGGTCGCTCTCCGTCCGGGCCCTGCTCGACCTCGGCTTCGTCGAGGAGGCGACGGACTTCACGCACTGGCTCGGTGCCCGGCTCCGGGAGGCGGCCGGGCGGGACGGGGAGCCGCTCCAGATCATGTACCGGGTCGATGGTGAGCCGCTGGTGACGGAAGAGATCCTCGACCACCTCGAGGGCTACCGCGGGTCCGCGCCGGTGCGGCTCGGCAACGCGGCTTCCGACCAGTTGCAGCTGGACATCTACGGCGAGGCCCTCTACGCCCTGTCGGAGGGACGCGAGATCGCCACCCAGGCCGGCTACCGCGGCTGGAAGGTCATGACTCGCACCCTCGACTGGCTGGCCGATTCCTGGGACCGGCCCGACGAGGGCATCTGGGAAACCCGCGGCGGACGCAAGGACTTCACCTACAGCCGGGTCATGTGCTGGGCGGCCTTCGACCGCGGCCTGCGCATGGCGACCCAGTTCAGCCGACCCGCCGACACCGTCCGCTGGACCGAGGCCCGCGACGCCATCCTCGAACAGGTCATGGCACGCGGCTGGAGCGAGTCCGCTCGGGCCTACGTCCAACACTACGGCGGGGACGCCATCCTGGACGCGTCGCTGCTGCTGATGCCCCGGGTCGGCTTCGTCGCGCCCAAGGATCCGTCCTGGCTCTCCACCCTGGACGCCATGGACCGCACGCTGGTCTCCGACAGCCTGGTCTACCGGTACGACCCGGCCGCCTCTCCGGACGGCCTGCGCGGCTCCGAGGGCACGTTCAGCCTGTGCACCTTCCTCTACGTGGACGCGCTCGCGCGGGCCGGACGCCTGCGCCCTGCCCGGTACACGTTCCAGAAGATGCTCACCTACGCCAACCACGTCGGCCTCTTCGCCGAGGAGGTGGGCCCCAGCGGCGAGCAACTGGGGAACTTCCCACAGGCGTTCACCCACCTGTCGCTGATCACCGCCGCCTGCACCCTGGACGAGGCCCTCGACCGCGCGCGCGGTCGAGGCGGCGCGAGGAACGATGCCCATGGGCACGCCGACCCGGCCTGACGGTCGACCGCACCGGAACCGGCATCCGATGCAGAGCCGGATCGAGTTCAGGGCCCTTTACGAACGCCTGCGCGCGCAGGCCGTCGACCCGAGCGGCGGGCGGGGCGCCCTGGCCGCCATCACCCCGGAGACGGTCCGCGCCGCCGCGACGGAGGTCCGCTCGGGTCGTACCGTCACGCTCGCCGCACCGGTGGAGACGCGGCCCGGACCCGACAATCCGCACCCGGCCGGCCACCGGTTGACCAGCCGGCCCGAGCCGGCCGCCGACGGCACCGGACTCCACTTCGCCACCGACCACTTCGGCATGCACGTGCACGGCGACGCCGACAGCCATCTCGACGCGCTCTGCCACGTCGTCTACGACGGCACCCTGCACGGCGGAGTCCCCGCGGCCACCCTCACCATCGACGGCGCCACGGCGCTCTCCGTCGACCTGGCCGGGAACGGGATCGTCGGCCGTGGCGTCCTGCTCGACATCCCGCGGCTGCGCGAGGTGCCCTGGCTCGAACCGGGCGACCACGTGAGCGCCGACGACCTCGTCGCCGCCGAGCACGCCCAACAGGTGCACGTGGGCCCGGGCGACCTGCTGTTCGTCCGGGTCGGCCACCGCCGCCGACGCACCGAGACCGGGCCGTGGGACGCCGCGCACAGCCGAGCCGGACTGCATCCGAACGCGATGGAGTTCCTGGCCGCGCGCCGGGTGGCGGCCCTGGGCGGCGACGGCAACAACGACACCGCCCCGAGCGTCACGGACGGCGTCGACTTCCCCGTGCACGTACTGGCCGTCCACGCCCTCGGGCTCCACCTCCTCGACTACCTGCAGTTCGAGGACCTGGTGCCCCTCTGCGAGCGGGAGCGCCGCTGGTCCTTCCTCTGCGTGGTCGCGCCACTTCGGCTTCCCGCGGCGACCGGCTCACCCGTCAATCCCATCGCGATCCTGTGACCGGCGGCCCGCCGGCGGACGCGTTCGCCCGACGACCCACGACCCACGACCCACGACCCAGAGGTGGCGACATGGCCGACAACGAGCACTACGACGTCATCATCATCGGCACCGGTGCCGGCGGCGGCACACTCGCCCACCGGCTCGCCTCCACCGGCAAACGCGTCCTGATCCTGGAACGCGGCGGCTACCTCCCCCGGGAACGGGACAACTGGGAATCGACCGCGGTCTTCGTCAAGGGGAAGTACCGCGCCCCGGAGTTCTGGTTCGACAAACACGGCGACCGATTCCCGCCCGAGGTCAACTACTACGTCGGCGGGAACACCAAGTTCTACGGCGCGGCGCTGTTCCGCCTGCGCCCCGAGGACTTCGGCGAACTGCGCCACCACGGCGGCCTCTCCCCCGCGTGGCCGATCCGCTACGAGGACATGGAGCCCTACTACACGCGGGCCGAGCACCTCTACCTCGTGCACGGCCGCCACGGGGAGGACCCCAGTGAGGGTCCGGCCAGTGCGCAGTACGCCTATCCACCGGTACAACACGAACCGCGGATCCAGCAGCTCAGCGACGACATGGAGAAACGCGGACTGCACCCGTTCCACCTGCCCATCGGCGTGAACCTCACACAGGACGAGCACGGGCGGGCCACCCACGAGAGTGTGTGCATCCGCTGCAACCGGGTGGACGGCTTTCCCTGCCTGGTGCGCGGCAAGGCGGACGCGCAGGTGATCTGCGTCGACCCCGCGCTGGAGTACCCCAACGTGCGGATGGAAACCGGCACCAACGTGCGGCGGCTGGAGACCGATCCGAGCGGGCGAAGCGTCACCACGGTGGTGGCCGAGTTGGAGGACGGGACGACCGCCCGGTTCCGTTCCGACATCGTCGTGGTCGCCTGTGGAGCGGTGAACTCCGCGGCGCTGCTGCTGCGTTCGGCGAACGAGCGGCATCCGGGCGGGTTGGCGAACAGCTCGGACGTGGTCGGTCGCCACTACATGCGGCACAACAACCTCGCGCTGATGGCGGTTTCGAAGGAACCGAACGACACCCTGTTCCAGAAGACCCTCGCCATGAACGACTGGTACCTGGGCGCGGACGACTGGGACTATCCGCTCGGCGGCATCCAGATGCTGGGCAAGTCGGACTCCGACCAGATCCGCGGCGAGGCACCGCGCTGGGCCGGGATGGCCTCGCCGAACATGCCCTTCGAGGTATTGGCCCACCACGCCGTGGACTTCTGGCTCTGCGGGGAGGACCTCCCGCAGCCCGAGAACCGCGTCACCCTGGACGACCAGGGCGGGATCCACCTCGCCCTGGACGAGAAGAACAACATCAAGGGACTGGAGCGCCTGCAGCACAAGCTCCAGGGCAACCTCGGACACCTGGGGATGCACCCGCACCACCTGCTCCCGCACAGCCTCTACCTGCACAAGGGGATGCCGATCGGCGCCACCGCGCACCAGGCGGGCACCGTCCGATTCGGCACCGATCCGCGGAGTTCGGCGCTCGACGTGAACTGCAAGGCCCACGACCTCGACAACCTGTACGTCGTGGACACGAGCTTCTTCCCGAGCATCGGCGCGGTCAATCCCTCGCTGACCGCCATCGCGAACGCCCTGCGGGTCGGCGACCACCTGGCGGAACGCCTGGGTTGAGCGCCCCGATCGAGGAACGCGAGACCGATCAGGATCAGGTCGAGAACCATCGTGGCCGGCGGCCGGCGGCCGTCGGCATCGGGCATACCGCGGGCCGCCCGGTTCGGTGCGGCGGAGCCGTCACTCCCCGACGTCCTCGTCGGTCAGCGGTTCCAGCACTCCGTGTGTGTCGAGGCGATACAGCACGACCAGCGCCGGACCGATCAGCACGGCGGCGATGAGCGCGACGAAGAGCATCCACCGCAGTGACGCGGTCGCTCCCGCTGCCTCTTGCACGGTCAGCGAGGTCGGCAGCAGATAGGGACGCTGAGCGAATCCCCAGGCGGCGACCACCAATGCCACCGAGGCCACCGAGGTGTACCGCGCCCATCCGGCGTTTCGGCGGGAGACCAGCCAGGCCGTGGCGACCACGGCAACCGCGGCGACGAGCACCAGCAGGAGCCCGATCCCGTGGGTGAGGCCGTGATGAACGTACGAGGCTTGCTCGTCGGTCACGGCCAGGCCGATCGCACCGATGACCACGAGGGCTCCGATGCTGATCCAGGCGCGCACCCGGAAGTAGCCGATCAGGTCGTGGGCGTCGAAGCGGCGCGCGTCCGCGGTGAGGAACACCGCGCCGAGAAACGCGGTGGCCGCGACGGTGAGCAGTCCGGCGACGATCGAGGTCGTACTGGCCCAGGCGTCGGCCGAAGCGGTGGTGCCCGGCTTGACCCGGCCGGAGGCGACGCCGCCCGCGGCGGCACCCAGAAAGAACGGGGTGAGCAGGGAGGAGACGGCGAACACGGCACCGTAGATCCGGCGTTCGGCCAGTCGCCGGGTGGGCTTGCGCAGCGCGAACCCGGCGCCGCGCAGGACCATGCCGACGGCGGCCAGCGCCAGCGGGAGCCACAGCGCGGTGAACACCGTCTGGAAGAACACCGGGAAGCCGGTCCACATGAGGATCAGGACGAAGATCAGCCAGACGTTGTTGACCTCCCACACCGGTGCCATCGCGTGGTCGATCAGCCGGCGCGGGGCCTTTCCGCGCTCCGCACCGCCGGCCAGCAGGTCCCAGAACCCCGCGCCGTAGTCGACACCACCGCCACAGACGTACGCGGCGACCACCAGCAGCAGGATCCAGGCGACGATGTCGGCGGTCACGACACGCTCCCGGGGTCTCGGCCGCTGCCCGGTTCGGCGAGCGGCGGCGGGGACTTCGGGCCGGTGGTGACGAGTTCCGCGCGTGGACCGTACGGGGTGTCGCTCTCGGGCCCGTCGGCCAACGCGCGTGCGGCCCCCGAGTCGGCGAGCCGCCAACGGCTGCGCATCTTGAGCAGTACGCCGAGGAACGCGCCGAAGACGAGGACGTAGACCACCGCGACGACGGCGAACACGGTCCACAGCGTGGCGGCCCGGGTCGGCGTCACCGCTTCGGAGACCCGCATGTTCTGGTAGACGATCCAGGGCTGTCGACCCACCTCGGTGGTGATCCAACCGCACTCCACGGTCAGCACACTGGCCGCACCCGCGACGGCGGCGCATCGGAAGAACCACCGTGACCGCGGCAGGTCACGGTGGCGCAACCAGCACCAGCCGTACCACAGCGCCAGCAGGATCAGCAGGCTGCCGATGGTCGCCATGATGTCGAAGGCCCAGTGCACGATCGTCGCCTGGGTCGGGGTGGGGCGGTCGGAGGCCGGCACGGCGGTCAGCCCGGTCACCTTGGTGTCGGGGCTGAAGCCGGCCAGGATGGAGTCGAGTTGGGGGATCTTGAGGCCCCCCTTGACACTTCCGTCCGATTGCAGACGGCCGAACAAGTACTCGGGTACGTGGGTGTCGGTGTCCCAGACGAGTTCCGCGGCGGCGAACTTGATGGGCTGCTTGTGGAAGATCGAACGGGTGATGGAGTCGCCGAGCATGAACTGTACGGGGGTGAGGACGGCGGCGATCGTGAACGGCACCCGGAACCCGAGCCGGTGGTAGCGGTCGCGGCGACCGCGCAGCCAGCCGACCGCGTAGACGCCGGCCACGACGTAGCCGGCGGTCAGGAACATCGCGACCACGAAATGCCAGTACTGGGGTCCGAGCATCGGCGTGAAGATCGCCGATCGGACATCGACGTTCACGGGCTTGCCGGCCGAGTCGAGGGTGAAGCCCGCCGGGGTGTTCATCCAGGCGTTGGCGGCGATGATCCCGAACGCGCCGAGCAGCGCCGTCAGCGGCAGCGGGACGCCGAGCCAGAAGTGCGTCCACGGCTTCAGCCGCCGCCAGCCGTACAGGTAGATCGCGATCAGGATCGCCTCGAGGAAGAAGGCCCATGCCTCCACACCGAATCCGATGCCGAAAACGTCGCCCCACCGGCCCATCATGCCCGGCCACAGCAGCCCGAACTCGAATGACAGGACCGTGCCGGTGACGATGCCGACCGCGAACTGGACGGCCATGACGGCGGACCAGCGCCGGGCCAGCAGCATGGCCACCGGGTCGTTCTTGCGCAGGCCCCGATGGTGCATCACCAGCGTGATCAAAGGCAGTGCCACACCCAACGGCACCAGGGTGATGTGGGTGCCCAGGGTGAAGGCCATCAACTCCCTTGCGGGAAGCATCTGTTCCGGTGCTTCGGCCAGCATCTGTGTCGCGAGGTTCATGCGGGCCTCGATGGCTCGTGCCGGGGCACCCCGGGGTCCCCCGACGGACCGGAGGGCTGGACGGGCGGCGGGTCGGGCGCGATGAACGCGCGTTCGCGGCGGGATCCGGTGGTGAAGACCACCGCCCAACTGAGCAGTGCCCCGATCCGGCTGCGGAAGCCGGTGAGGAACACGATGTGGATGAACAGCCAGATCAGCCAGCCGATCAGCCCGGACGCGTGGAACCGGCCCATCTTGACGACCGCTTTGCCGCGGCAGATGTACGCGGCGCTGCCGAGGTCCAGGTATCGGAACGGACGCGCCTTGCCGGTCCGTCCCTCGACGGCGTGGCGGATCCGGCGGCCGGCGTACGCGCCGCTCTGCATCGCGACCTCGGCCAGACCGGGCAGCTTCTCCAGGCTCATCAGGTCGCCGACCACCCGGATCTCCGGATGACCCGCGATCGTGAGGTCGGGCTCGACCCGGATGCGTCCCGCCCGGTCCTGCTCCGCTCCGGTCGCCCTGGCCAGCGCCGTCGCCAGCGGCGGTGCCTCGACCCCGGCCGTCCACAGCACCGTGCGAGCGTCCACCCGCTCCAGGCCGCCGTCCTTGCGGCGGACGATCAGGCCCCGGTCGTCCACGTGGGTGACGATCGACCCCAGGCGCACCTCCACGCCCAGATCGTCCAGGGTGCGCGCGGCCCGACGGGACAGGACGGGGCCGAAGGCGGCGAGTACCGCGTCCGACGCGTCGAAGAGCAGCACCCGGGCTCGACTCGGGTCGATGGTGGAGAACTCCCGATTGAGCGTGTGACCGGCGATCTCACGAATCTGGCCGGCCAGCTCGACCCCGGTCGGGCCGGCCCCCACCAGGGCGAAGGTGAGCCATTGCGCGCGCTCGTGTTCGTCGTCGCTTGCCTCCGCCGTCTCGAACGCGCGGTAGAGCTTGCTCCGCACGTTCAACGCGTCTTCCAGCGTCTTCATGCCCGGGGCGTGGGCCGCGAACTCGTCGTGCCCGAAGTACGACTGGCGCACGCCGATCCCCACGATCAGGTCGTCGTAGGGGAGGGCGAGGGCGCCGCCGTCCGGCCGCTCGGCGTGCACGACCCGCCGGGTGACGTCCACGTCGGTCGCCGTGGCTTCCACGCAACGTACCTGGTCGTGCCGGCGCAGGACGGCACGCAGCGGCTGCGCGATCTGGCCCTCGGACAGGATGCCCGAGGCGCACTGGTACAGCAGCGGCTGGAACAGGTGGTGCGCGCAGCGGTCGACCAGGGTCACCGCGACCGGGGCGCTGCGCAGGGCCCGTACGGCGAACAGTCCGGCGAAGCCGCCGCCGAGGATCACCACCCGGCGTGGGGTCACGTGGTCGTCCACGACGCCGTCACCCCCCGGTGGCGAAGCCGGGGAAGAGCGTCATGCCGCCGTCGACGTAGATCGTGGCGCCGACGACGTAGTCCATCAGGTCGGAAACCAGGGCGGTCACCGCGTCGGCGATGTCCGCCGGATCGCCGACCCGGCGGTAGGGGATCAGCTTGAGGAGATCGGCCTCCGCCTCGGCGGTGTCCCACGCGCTGCGGTTGATCGGGGTGCGGATCGCGCCCGGGGCGATCGCGTTGACCCGGATCCCGTGCGGGGCGAGTTCCTGCGCGAGGGTCTGCATCAGCATCAGGACGCCGCCCTTCGAGGCGGCGTAGTTCACATGGCCCGACCACGGGATGATCTGGTGCACCGAGCTCATGCAGACGATCTTTCCCGCCGAGCGGGAGATCTCCGGGACGACGCCGCGGCGCAGGAACTCCTTGGCCGCCTCCCGGGCGCACAGGAACTGGCCGGTGAGGTTGACGTCCAGGACCTTCCGCCACTGGGCGAGCGACATCTCGGTGAAGGCGGCGTCCCGCTGGAGCCCGGCGTTGGCCACCATGATGTCGATCGTGCCGAACTCCTCGACCATGCGCGCGACCATCGCGACGACCTGGTCCTCCTGCGAGACGTCCGCCTCGTGCGCGTACGCCCGCACGCCGAAGGACTCGATCTCGCGGACCACCTCCTCGGCATCCTCCCGGCCGACGACGTAGTTCACGACCACGTCGGCGCCCGCCTGCCCCAGTCCGATCGCGGTCGCCTTGCCGATGCCGGAGTTCGCCCCCGTCACCAGCGCTTTCTGCCCTCTGAGAATGGGCGGCAACACCGGCCGCCCGGGCCCGTCCACACCTGTGGTCATCGCGTTCTCCCATCGTCGCGGGCAAGGCGCTACCGAAGCATCACCCTCTCCGGCGGCGCCCTGTCCGGCGCCGAGCGACGCGCATCGCCCACCCGATCGGAACAGCCGTGTCCCTCCGACGGCGCAAGACCCCGGCCTCGCGCGGCGCAAGGACCGACGCGGGCAGGTCCGGCCCGCGTGCCGCTTCCTCGGCTCGTTCCGCCGTTCACGGTGACGGCTTTTGGACGAAGTCGCCGGCCCTCGATGGCTCGAACCGCTGTCGCCGTCGGGGCCGTTCGTCGAAGCGGGACGAACTCCTTGGCCGGAAAGGGAGTTCCTCCCCGGGCAGGCAGTCCGTAGAGTGCGGGACGTCCTCACACCGGGGACGCCGAATACCTGCGGTGGCCCTTTCCGGACGCCGCGACTCGTTCCGGTCACCGGTGTGGTGGCCCGCAACATCTCCGACGGCAGGGGAAGTCCGGTGTGATTCCGGCGCTGACCCGCAACGGTGGTCCGTCCCTCCCGACGGCGAGCCCGAATGCCTGTCGTCGGAGCGTCTCGTCTCCATTCCCCGTCGTGGTCTGCGGGGCGGAGCCCTCGCGCCCCCGCGCCGGGACCGTGCCGCCCTCGGGCCGCGACCCCTCGGACGGCGGATCCGCCGGGCCTGCCGCGCCGTGGGCCCGGAAAGGCACCACCGTGACGCTCACCCGACCCGGACGCCGGATAGCCGCGCTGTTCGGCGGACTGGCCCTGGCCGCCGCGACCGCCCTGATCCCGGCCGCCGCCGTGGCCGCCCCCACCACGACCGGTTCGACGCCGGCGACGAACGCATCCGTTCTCGCCGGCCAACGCACCCAGGCGGCGGCCGGTTGGCTGGCCCGGCAACTCGTCGACGGCGAACGCTTCGAGGTCACCTTCGACGGTGTGACCTACCCCGACCACGGCCTGACCATCGACGCGATCCTGGCCTTCGCCGCAGCGGGCGTGGCCGACCACAACGGAGCCAAGGCCACCGCGTGGCTCGCGCGGCCCGAGATCCTGTCCGGCTACATCGGCGACGGCACCACCAACGCCTACGCCGGGGCCACCGCGAAGACCCTCCTCGCCGCCGAGGTACGCCGGGTGGACCCCAACACCTTCGGTGGCGTGGATCTCCCGGCCCGGCTGCGCTCCCTGCAACAGCCCTCCGGCCGGTTCACCGACACGTCCCCCTGGGGCGACTACAGCAACGCCTTCAGCCAGTCCCTCGCGCTCTTGGCGCTGGACCGCACCCCCGCCGGCGCACCCGCCGCCGCGGTGAGCTTCCTCGCCGGCGCCCACTGCGCCGACGGCGGGTTCCCGCTCGACTTCGGCCTGCCCACCTGCACCAGCGACGCGGACTCGACGGCCATGAGCGTCCAGGCGCTCGCGGCCACCGGCCGACCCCAGGAGGCGGCGGCCGGCGTGCAATGGCTGGTCGCCCACCAGCTCGCGGACGGCGGATTCGGCACACCGGGCGCGACCACGTCGAACGCGAACAGCACCGGCCTGGCCGGCCAGGCCCTGCTCTCCTCGTGGCGTCTGCTCCCCGGTCTGACCGCACGGCACTTCCTGACCGAGCGCCAGGTCGGCTGCTCGGCCACGTCGGCCACCCGAGGCGCGATCGCCTACGACGCCGGCGGGTTCGACCCGTCCACCGCCACTCGGGCCACGGCCCAGGCAGTCCTGGGCCTGGCCGGCACCGGCTTCGCCGACCTGACCGCCCAGGGCGCCCGCCCCGACGCCCCGACGCCGCACTGCCCCGATTCCGCGACCTGACGCGACAGGGCGGGCACCGGCCGTCGGTCCGATGACCGGGACGCCGACGCGTCATGCGTGCGCTTCGGAGTGCCCGGCCCCTCGGCCGGGCACTTCGGACCGATCGCGTAAGGCCGGCGCGCCCGCAGCCGGGACCGGGAGGCGAGTGGTCCCCAGGCTCAGCGTCTGTTCGGTGAACCCGACTACCTCCTGCGCGTCGCCACCGCCGACCTGGCCGCCTTCCAGCAGCTCTACGACCAGCGGCCGGCCACCCTGCCGGGCGTCCAGCGCCTGACCTCCACCATGGTCATGAAGCACGTCGTCGACGATCGCCCACTACCCGAGTAGCGAGTCTCCGGTGTGCCGGTGGCGTGCCCGCTCGCGTGTCCGGGTCACATGTGACGGGTGTCCGGGGCGGCGGCTTCGAGTTCGGTGATGCTGCCCGACATGATCGTCCGCACGTTGTCGGTGATGTGCTCCGCGGGCCAGTCCCACCAGGCCACCGCCAGCAGTCGGGCGACGTCCCGGTCGTTGTAGCGGGTGCGGATGGGACGGGCGGGGTTGCCGCCGACGACCCCGTAGTCGGGCACGTCTGTGGTGACCACGGCGCCGGAGCCGATGATCGCGCCGTGTCCGATCCGTACGCCGGGCATCACCTTGGTGTCGTAGCCGAACCAGACGTCGTTGCCGACGACGGTGTCACCACGACTCGGCAGGCCGGTGAGCAGGTCGAAATGCTCGGCCCACGAGCCGCCCATGGTCGGAAAAGGGAAGGTCGAGGGGCCGTCCATGCGGTGGTTGGCGCCGTTCATGATGAACCGTACGCCCGTGCCCAGTGCGCAGAATTTGCCGATGACCAGCTTCTCCGGCCCGTAGTGGTAGAGCACGTTGCGCGTCTCGAACGCGGTCGGGTCGTCCGGATCGTCGTAGTAGGAGTACTCCCCGACCTCGATCAACGGGGACTTCACCAGCGGCCTGAGCAGCACCACCCGCGGCTGACCGGGCATCGGATGGACCACCGTCGGGTCGGCGGGCACAGGCATGGCGAGCTGCTCCTTGGGTTGAACACGCGAGCTCACCAGTATCGCTCGCCTGCGGTGAGGTCGCGCAGTTGGCCGGTGGTGGGCAGTTCGCCGTGCGAGTTCGAGGCGTCGACGACGCCGCCGGCCGGTCCCTTGCGGATGTCGGTGGCGGGGACAAGCCGCCCCGGGTTCCGCCCCCTTCGGTCCGGGGCGGTCGGGGCGGCTCTACCGGGCTCTACCGGCTCACGGGTGTTATGGGCGCGTGGGTGCCACGCGTGGCGGCGGGTTGGTGGTCGAGGTCTTGTCCTTGGAGAACGACCAGCCCTCGAAGCTGCCCAGCGGGGGCTTGCGGTTGGTGGCACCCCACGAGCTGTATGTCCAGGTGCCGTTGTTCGGCGCGTGCCAGTAGGACCAATACGCGGAAGCCGGCGGGGTGTTGACGCACGGCTCGGTGTCCGTGCCGGGCTTGCCCTCGATCCGGCAGATGAACGCCTCGCCCCACCGGCTCGTGCCCTGGATCTGGAACCCGGCGTTCTTGAGGGCGGCGAGACCGGTGGCCTGATCGCCCGGTGCGCAGCGCACGAGCGTCGTGCCGCCGAGTTCCTGGAAGTCGACGACCACGGTCACGCCGTTGGCGTTCGGGCATACGCCGGCGGAGCCCTTGGTGGTGTCCACCGCGTACGCGGCCGGTGCCGACACCGCGATCTGCGCCGTGGCGGGCAGCAGCAGGAGGGCAAGTGCCCCGACAAGCCGACCTGTTCGAGCCTTGTTCCCACGAAACCTCACGTGGCTTCCCTTCGTGCGACGGATGCCGACGCGGGCGGCGAAACAAACCGGTGCCGACCGGGTCGGGCGAGGGGTTCCTCCCGGGACCACCGAGTCCCGGCATCCCGCCGACGAGGGATCGCCGGACGTGAAAATCCGGGCTTCAGCGTGCAGTCCACGACAGCTGGAGCCTTCAAGTCGTACGAGCCCAGGCATTCCGACTCGCGGCGGCCTGTCGGCCACCGCCTACGGTTGCGGGTCAGCGCCGGATTTCGACCGGCTTCCCCTGGGCTCCGAACTATGCGGTTGTCGCCTACTCCGAGAGGGAGTGGCCTGCGGAGCGTACGAGATGCCCCACCCGTCGTACAACGGCTCGCACGAGCGATCCGCGGTGCCCTTCGTCACGCCATGAGAACTCGAAGCGCCGTGGTCCTCGCGCGGTGTGTCGAAGGGCTATCGCTTGGCGTAGTCGCCGAAGCCGGCCCAGTCGAGGACCACGCACGGTTCGTCGCCGACGACCCACGCGTCGTGTCCGGCCGGGCAGACCATGAGGTCTCCGGGGCCGAACTCCATTTCCTCACCGTCGTCCATGACGATGTGCATGCGTCCCGAGAGCGTCAAGCCGACGTGGGACGCCTGACAACTGTCGGTCCCGGCGATCGGCTTCACGTGCTTCGACCAGCGCCAGCCCGGGTTGAACGTGCCCCGACCCACGGGAATGGCATCGAGGGCGACGAGATCGACCTTGCCCATGTCCGCTTCGAACGGGCGGGTCTCCTCGGGGGACGCGAAATTCTTACGGACGAGACCGGACATGGTCTCCTCCTTCGGTCGGGAGACGTCGATCGCGGCCGGGTGTCGGACGATCGGCCGCCGACATCTCGAAAATGAGGTACCGAATCCCCGCTGTCTTCACGCTACGTCCCTCCGGTGGACCAGGCGACCTCGCCGAAACCCGACCGGCCCGAGACAGCCCCCGGCCCGTGCCGGAGTTTGGTGCGTGGGGACTTCACCGCCGGCGTCGGCTGCCCGACCCTGGACGGCCTGGGCGCGGTCGGCGGCGGCGCGCACGCCGACCACATGCACCGCCGTAGACAAGTGCGCACCGAGGCAGCGCCGTAGCCGCCTCGGTAGCGGCCGCCGGTCGGCTGCGCGCACGTGCGGGACGACGCTCAGCCCGGGTTGGGGTTCGAGGTGTCCGCGGAGCCGGCGGGTGTCATCGGTGCGGCGGTCGCGCGGTGGGTGTGTCGGTTCTTCACGTGGTGCGGATGGGACGGCATCGGTTGCCGCGCGTAGGTCGGGGTCTCCCCGGTCCAGGTGGTCTTGCGGTCGGTGGCCGGTCGGGTCTCCGGGGGAGTGGTCGCGTGTTCGAGGAAGCGCAGGAGTTCCACCGGGAAGGGCAGCACGACGGTCGAGTTCTTCTCGGCCGCGACCTCGACGATGGTCTGGAGCAGCCGCAGTTGCAGCGCGGCGGGGCTGGTCGCCATCACGTTCGCCGCGGACGCGAGCTTGCGTGACGCCTGGAACTCGCCGTCGGCCGTGATGATCCGCGACCGCCGCTCGCGCTCGGCCTCGGCCTGCCGCGACATCGAACGCTTCATGGACTCCGGCAACGCCACGTCCTTGATCTCCACGCGGTCGATCTCCACGCCCCAACCCACCGCGGGGGAGTCGATCATGATGGCCAGACCCTGATTGAGCGCCTCACGGTTGGACAGCAGGTCGTCCAGTTCGCTCTTGCCGATGATCGACCGCAGCGAGGTCTGGGCGACCTGTGCCACCGCGAAGTTGTAGTCCTGCACCACGACCGTCGCCTTGACCGGGTCGTGCACCCGGAAGTACACGACGGCGTCGACGCGCACGGTGACGTTGTCGCGGGTGATGCCGTCCTGGGCGGGAATCGGCATCGTCACGATCTGGGTGTTGACCTTCCGCAGGCGGTCCACGATCGGCACGATCCGGGTCAGGCCGGCCTCGCGGATCGGCTCCTGCACGCGGCCGAGGCGAAAAACCACGCCACGCTCGTACTGACGGATCACGCGCAGGCCGCTCGCGGCGAGCAGCGCGGCAAGGGCGGCGATACCGCCGAGGACGATGATGATGATCACGAGCGCCACGGTCATGGCCCACTCCGGTGCTGAAGCGACTGCCCCGAGCACGCGGGCGCCCCCGAGCGCCCTGGTGATTCCACTGTAACTCCGGCCGGCACGCCTTCGGCGAAGGTCTGCGACCGGCCACCCGCGGCGCCGGATCGGCGCAGGTCACGACCCGTTTGGGGGGCCGCCGGCCGCCTCCTGGGCGGGTGGTGGGCCGGTGGCCCCCGCGTCCCGTCGCCACAGTGCGCTCGGCCACCACATGCGATGTAGGAGATCGAGGATGAGGGCGGTGACGACGACCGAACGGACCACCAGGGTGTCGAGCAGGACACCCAGCGCCACCGCGAAGCCGATCTCGGCGAAGCCGACGATCGGCAGGGTGGCCAGGGCCGCGAAGGTGCCGGCGAGGACCAGACCCGCCGAGGTGATCACGCCGCCGGTCGCGGCGAGGCCGGTCAGGGCACCGGTCCGGGTGTCGCTGCGGATGGTCTCCTCGCGTACCCGGGTGGTCAGGAAGATGTTGTAGTCGATGCCCAGGGCGACCAGGAAGACGAACACGAGCAGCGGGAACGAGGTGTCCTCGGCTGGGAAGTCGAACACGTGGCGGAACACCAGCGCGCTGATGCCGAGTGCCGCGGTGAAGGACAGCACCACCGTGGCGATCAGGATCACCGGTGCGACCAGGGCCCGCAGGAGCAGTGCCAGCACGATCAGCACGACCACGAGGATGACTGGGATCAGCAGTTTCTGGTCTCGGACCGACGCGCGGTTGGTGTCGAGTTGGGCCGCCGTGCCGCCGCCCACGAGAGCGTCGGCCTCCGGCACCGCGTGGACCGCGGCGCGGGTGGCGTCGACCGTGTCCTGGGCGGCGGTGCTGTCGGCGGCGTCGGTCAGGGTCGCCTCCAGATACGACCGCCCGTCGATTTCCGCGGCTGCCCCCGGCGGCACGCCGATGCTGGCGGGCACCACTCCGGGCACGGCCGCCAACGACGTGCGGACCGCGTCCAGCGACGCAGTGTCGGCGATCACCTGGAGCGGTTGTCCGGTACCCGCCGGGAAGTAGCGGGCCTGGACCTCCTGGCCGACCACCGAGTCGGGCTTGTCGGTGAAGCTCTCGGCGGTGGTCAGGCCCTCGGCGTTCAGCGCGATCAGACCGAAGGAGAAGGCGGCCAGGATCGCGGCGGTGGTGATCCACACGGCACGAGGCCGGCGGGCGATGCGCTGCCCCATGCGGGCCCACAAGCCGTTCTCGGTCGGCTCGGGCGAGCCCAGATGCGGGATGGCGGGCCAGAAGATCCACCGTCCGGTGATGAGCAGCATCGCCGGGAAGAGCGTCAGCATCGCGAGCAGGGCCACCGCCACGCCGATCGCGGCGACCGGCCCGAGGCCGCTGGTGGAGTTCATCTCGGCGGCGAGCAGGCAGAGCATGCTGATGATCACGGTCGAGGCACTGGCGATCACCGCGGGTCCGGCTCGGTGCAGGGCGAGCGCCATCGCCTCGTGCCGGTCCTCGTGGCGGCGCAGTTCCTCCCGGTAGCGGGCGACGAGCAGGAGCGCGTAGTCGGTACCGGCACCGAACACCAGGACGGTCAGGATGCCCGCACTCTGCGCGTTGACCACCAGGGACGCGTGTCGAGCAAGCAGGTAGATCACCGCCTGGGCGGCGAAGAGAGCGCCGACCACGCAGATGACCGGGACCAGGAGCAGCGTCGGACTGCGGTAGGTGAACAGCAGGATCACCACGACCACGGCGAGGGCGGCGAACAGCAGGGTTCCGTCGATGCCCTCGAACGCGTCGCTGCTGTCGGCGGCGACCCCGCCGGGTCCGGTGATGTGTGATGCCAGGCCGGTGTCGGGGTTGCTGTCCAGGATCGCGCGGATCTCGTCCACGGCCTTGCTGATGGTGTTCCAGCCGTTGTCGCCGTAGGTGATCGGCACCATGATCAGGGCGGCGCGCGGGTCGACCGGCCGGTCGGGGATGGGGCCCTGTACCTGGGCGCCGACGATCCCGTGCGAGGTCAGCGCGCGCATTTGCGCGGCGTCGGCGGCGATCGTCTCGTTGTCGGCCGGGGTCAGACCCGACTCGCGCGCGAACACCACGACGGCCGTGACGTTTTGCGGCAGGAACTCCTCCGACTCGTCGACGACCTTGGTCGACTCGGCGTCGCCCGGCAACCAGGCGGAGGCGTCGTTCTTCTGCGCGTCCGCCAGCTTGCTCGCCGCGGGCGCCGCCGCGACCAGTACCACGATCCACAGCACGAGAATGATCCACTTGGCGCGCCGGCCGCAGACCAGTCGTGCGGCTCGCCCCGCTCCGCCCATCGCCGGACACCTCCACCGCTCGCAACGTGACGTGGTGCCCCCGAGGCATTCCCCTCAGGATGGCATCGGGGACCGGATCGCGCGTCCGCTGAGACGGGCCCGGGCGTCCGTTCGAGGATCGGGCCCGATCCGGCGGCCTTGAGGGAGGGTTGGCAAGGGCGGGGGCCGTCCCCGGCGTGGTGGACCGGGCGCCGGGCGGGTGGCCGATCGATCCCGGGTGCGCGACCGTGGGAGTCATGAGCGACAAGGCGCACGGCCGCTTCGACCTCGTGGTCGAGGCGTATCGCCCGGGTGAGTCGTACCGGCTGGTGATGCTCGTCGACGGCACCTACCGACAATTGCACAGCCGCCGCGAACTGGACGCCCTCGCGGCCCACCTCGGCCTCGACCTCACCGACCGCGACCAGGTGGCCTGGGAGGGCGGCGACGAATGGCCCGCGGCCGAGGATGGGTGACCCGGGCGTCCGCGCTGCTCCGGGCGGCGCGAGGTAAACGACCCGGGCCCGGTTCGAACCCGAGGTCGAGTCTCGGTGTCCGGGCGTCCGCCTCGGGCCCGTTCGCCACCATCGCCTGGTGACGTCCCGATGCCGTTCCGATGCCGTCCTGATGCCGTGCTGCAAACGATCCGGGACCTGCCCGACAGGTGCTGACCGAGACGTGCCGAAGGCACGCGTCGGCGGCGTGCGAGATCACCCGCCCGCTTGTCGTCGCGGACGAACGGGTGGCGTGGATGTTGTCGAGTACGACCGATACTTCGTCGCCGCTTCGGACCACGATGAGACTTCGCGGTGGGTCGCCGGGGCCCGGACGGGAGTGGGGTCGCCAGGGGTTGACCTGATCCCCGCCGGAATCCGTCTGCTCAAGCAGGGCCTGCCGCACCGGCTCTCGACCGCATTCCGACGCCGATCAGGGAGAAGACCATGCCCAGCACGCTGATCATCCGAGGCGGGACCGTCTACGACGGTACCGGCGCCCCCGGCATTCGGGCCGACGTGGCGGTCGACGGCGATCGGATCCTGGGCATCGGGTCGATTCCGGACAACGAGAACGCGCTGGTCCTGGACGCGACCGGATGCGCGGTCGCGCCCGGATTCGTGAACATCCTGAGTCACGCCTACATCTCGCTGCAACAGGACCCGCGCGGACTGTCCGACCTCTACCAGGGCGTCACCACCGAGATCTTCGGCGAGGGCTTCTCGATGGGGCCGGTTGCCGGCCGCGGGCTCGAGACCGTGTCCTTGGACGTGCAGCCGGACGGGACGCGACACGGTTTCCCGCGGCTCGGGCAATTCCTGGACCACCTGTCCGGCACCGGCGTCGGACAGAACGTCGCCAGCTTCGTCGGCTCGCACAACATGCGCATGCTCGGCGCCGGGTACGACAACCGGCCGCTGACCGCGGCCGAACTGGACGCGGCCCGCGCGCTGCTCGACGAGGAGCTCGCCGACGGAGCGCTCGGCCTGGGTTCGGCGCTCATCTATCCCCCGGAGAGCTACTCCTCGACCGAGGAACTGATCGCGCTCTCCCGTGTGGTGGCCCGGCACGACGCGCTGTACATCGCGCACATCCGCAGCGAGGGGGATCGTCTCCTCGAAGGCATCGAGGAGATCCTGCGGATCGGGCGGGAGGCGTCCGCCCGGGTGGAGGTCTACCACCTCAAGGCCGTCGGCCGGGGCAACCGGCCCAAGCTACAGGCGGCCATCGACCTCATCGACCAAGCCCGGGACACCGGGCTGCCGGCGACCGCGAACATCTATCCGTACGAGGCGGGTTCGACCTTCCTCGCGGCCGCCATCCCGCCGCCGTTCCACGTCGGCGGCAACGATCGCCTCGTCGAGCGGCTGCGCGACAAGGCCGCGCGCGAGGAGATCAAGGCGGCCATCCGCGCGCCACAGGACGAGTGGGAGAACCTGCTCGTCATCGCGGGCGGCCCGGACCAGGTCCTCCTCCTGGACAACGCCCTGCCGGGTTCGGCCACCGCCGGGCTCACCCTCTCCCGAGCAGCCGCCGACCACGGCACCGAGGACCCGCTCGACCTGCTCATGGACCTGGTCGCGGCCAAACCCGACCTCATGGCCGCGTACTTCATCAGCCACGAGGACAACGTCCGCAAGGCATTGCGTCGCCCGTGGGTGTCGATCGGCTCGGACTCCGAATCCGTCCCCGCCGAACCGCCGTTCACCGACATCCCGGTCCACCCGCGCTCGTACGGCACCTTCGCCCGCATCCTGGGCCGCTACGTCCGCGAGGAGGGCATCCTCACCCTCGAGGACGCCGTACGCCGCATGACCTCCCTGCCGGCCGGCACCCTCCGGCTGACCGATCGCGGCCGGCTGGCGCCCGGTGCGTACGCCGACATCGCCGTCTTCGACCCGGCCACCATCATCGACCACGCCACCTACGAGCAGCCGCACCAGTACGCGACCGGCATGCGCCACGTCGTCGTCAACGGCACCCCGGCCCTGCGCGACCATGTTCCCACCGGCGCGCTCGCCGGACGCGCCCTGCGCCGCGGCTGACGACGATCGGCTACGGGACGGCCGCCGGTACGGCAGGGGCGTCAGCCGGGAACGCGGACGAGAGGTAGGACCACCTCGTCGACGACCTGTTCGACGAACACGTCGTCCAGGCCGTCCCGGGCCGTGAGGTTCTGGTAGATGAGGACGGCGATGCCGACGCGGGCGATCAACGGAGTCGCGGCCCCCGGTCGGACCTCGCCGCGGGCTTCCCCGGCCTGGAGGACTTCGAGCATCATGCGTCGGGCCGGAACGGAAATGCGTTCGCGGATCAGCTCGTGGGCGTGGTCGCTCTCCTGCTTGGCCAGTTGGAGTGCGGTGTCGGCGGTCACCGCGCAGGCGCTGAACATGAAACGCAGGACCGAGAGCAGGTCGCTGCGCAGGTCGCCGACGATCTCGACGTCGTCGGCGGCGGGCAGCCGGTCCCGGAGGGCGTCGAGGAGAAGGGCCTGCTTGTCGGGCCAGCGGCGGTAGACCGGCGCAGCCCGCGCCGCGCCCCGGGCTCGTGCTGGCCGTCATCACCGGATGCATGCTGCTGATCGGCATCGACGTCACGGTGGTCAACCTCGCGCTGCCCCGGATGGGCGACGCGCTCGACATGTCGCGTACGTCCGCGTCGTGGGTGCTCAACGCGTACACGCTGACCTTCGGCGGCTTCCTGCTCCTCGCCGGACGGCTCGGCGACGTGTTCGGACGCAAACGCACGTTCGTCGCCGGCGCGGCGCTGTTCACGCTCGCCTCCCTGCTCGCCGGGTGTGCGCCCTGGGCGTGGTGGCTGATCGCGGCGCGCGTCCTGCAGGGCCTGGGCGGCGCGCTCGCCGGACCGAGCACGATGGCGCTGATCGTCAGTACGTTCGAGGGTCAGGCTCGCGCGCGGGCCATCTCCTGGTACTCCGCCGTCCTCGGTGGCGGCGCGTCCGTCGGGCTGGTGCTCGGTGGCGTCCTCACCGATCTCACCTCGTGGCGCTGGGTGTTCCTGGTCAACGTGCCCCTCGGCGCGCTGCTGATCGTGCTCGCGTCGCGGCTGATCACCGAGCCCGCGCGCGTCCAGGCGGACCGGCCGCAACGGTTCGACGTGGCGGGCGCGCTGACCGCGACGGCCGGTATGGGTTCGTTGGTGTACGCGTTCATCCGCGCGGCCTCGGACGGATGGCGTGACGCGTAGACCGTCGGCTCGCTGGCCGCCGCCGCCCTGCTGTCGGCCGCGTTCGTCCTCATCGAGAATCGCACCGCCGAACCTCTCACCCCGCTGCGCCTGGCCACGCGCGGCACCCTCGCCCGGGTGCTGCCCGCGGTTACGCTGGTGGCCGCCGCGATGTTCAGCGTGCTCTTCCTGTTGGCGCAGTACTTTCAGGAAGTGCGCGGCTTCAGCCCGGTCGAGGCGGGGCTCGCCTTCCTTCCCTTGATGGCCACGCAGTTCACCGTCGCGCGCCTGTCCCCGTCGCTGGTACGCCGGTTCGGCTCCGCGTGGCCCTCGGCGGTCGGCGTGGCGCTGGTGGCCGTGGGCTTGGCGTGGCTCGGTCGGCTCGGTCGACACGACGCGTACGCCGCCGGCGTGCTCGGGCCGCTCCTGCTGATCGGGGCCGGCATCGGTGTGTCGATGCCGACGATGAACACCTATGGCATGTCGGGCATCGACCCCCGAGAGTCCGGCGCCGCCTCCGGCCTCGTGCAGACCATGCAGTGGATCGGCGGCACGCTCGGACTCGCGGTCTGGGTCACGGTGTTCGGCGCCGCGACCCGCGACCCGTCGCCGGGTGAATCCCCCGAGCACCTGTTGACCCACGGCATCGCAACGGCGTTCGCTGCGGCGGCGGCATGCGCGGCGGTCGCGTTCGTCGCCTCCCTGGCAGTGTTCCGGCGGCGGCCCTGATGCTCGGCGCGGAGCGCATCACGGCACCGCGACGGGCAGATCCGCGAGGAGATCGGCTTCGCCCTGGGGCTGAGGCTCGGGGTCGCTCGTGGGTGCGGGCTCCTGCGGGGACTTCGGGTCCACCGGTGTCTCCATGGATGCCTCGGATTGCCGGGTCGGCTCCGGGCGTGGGGTCTCCTTCGGCTCGCTCATTCGGACGGGTCCACGGGATCGGTCTCGGCGAGCAGTCGGGCGAACGCGCCTTCGGGGTCCAATTCCTGCCGGATGCGTTCACTGTGCGCCTGGACGGGTCGCACGATCGCGTCCGTCCGCACGGTCACCTCCGAGCGGGCCTGCTCGTACGCCCGCATGAGCGTCGCGGCCAGTTCGGCGGGCGCCATGTCCCGATAGCGCGCGATCGGGAAGCGCAGCTCGACGATCGCGCCCCGGGCGTCCAGGGTGATCGCCACACCGCGGTCCCTCGTGGTCGTGGTGTGCCGCAGGGCTCGCAACTGGGCCTGGATTCGGGCCGCTTGGAGCCGCATCTCGGCCAACTCCGTCGCGGCCTCGCGCAACCGGTCGTCCACCGAAGTCAACAGCGTTCGCGCCGTGGGTCGAGGAGTCATGTTCTGGTTCACCCTTCTACTTCCGTCCGACGACCGGTGGTGGCGCGTCCGGGTCGGTACCCCAGACGTCCGAATCCGTCCATCCCGTCCCCGACCACGCCGTTGAGGTGCGCGGTGCGGGCGAGTCCCGGGGTCGTGCCATGCGCTCGAACCTACGTCCCGCCGGCGGGCCGGCGAATGGCCTTCACGGCGCTCTGACGCGCGAGCCGCCTTTGCCTACACGCCTCTGACGCCGGATGCGGTCGAGGCGGTCGTGGCCGGCCGTCGAGCGGCCGAACACCGGGTTGGCGTCAAGGGCGCGTACGGGTTGGGGGTCAACGCGTATGCGAGGCGTAGGGGCGCCCGTCGCCGGTCGTCGGCATACCTAGCGTCGAGGGCATGCGGGGGAACAGCGTTGCGAACAGCGGTGGTTCGGGTCCGAGATCGAGCATGTGGCGGTCGGTGGTCGGTCGGCGATCGAGGTCCGATGCGCCGGGCGGGACGGTGCGTCCGTCTCGGCGCGGGGCTCGCCTGTCCACGCCGCAGTCGCTTCGGCTGCTCGTGGCGGGCGTGGTCGTGCTGCTCGTCGCCTACGTCGGCGTGTTGCTCTCGGCGATCTCCGCCGCGGACGACGGGCTGCGCGTGGTGGGGCGTACGGCAGGGCCTCAGGTGGTGTCCGCGAACGCGTTGCACGGGGCGCTTGCCGGGATGGACGCCGAGTTGGCGAACACGGTGCTGGTGGGTGACGAGCCGGGGCTGGGCTTCAGCCGGGAGCAGGCACTGGCGAGCTTCGCGGCGAATCGCAAGGCACTCGGCCAAGCCATCGAGGAGACCGGAGCCGGCATCGACGGCGACGACGCGCGGCGCGCCCTCGCCGACCTCATCGAGCAGGTCGGCCGGTACGACAACCTGGCGGGCCAGGTGACCCTGTTGGATCACCAGTCGGACGGGCGCGCCCTCACCGACGTCTCGCCCGCGCTCGCGCTGCTGCGCCAGGCGAGCGACCTCATGCGGGGCACGCTGTTGCCCGAGGCCGATCGGCTGTCGGCGGGCAACGCCCAGGCCGTCGAGGTGACTTACACGGACACCTACGGCGACGCGCGGGGCCTGGGTCTGTGGTCCCTCCTGCCCGGGGTGGCGCTGGTGGTCGTCCTGGTGGGCGGGCAGATGTTCGTGGCCCGCCGGACCCGCAGGGTGTTCAACCCCTGGATGCTGACGGCGACGGCCGTTGTGGCGGTGCTGGTGTGCGCGGGGACCGGTACGACGCTGTCGGCGGCGGAGAACTTGCGCGTGGCGAAGAAGGACGCGTTCGACTCGGTCCTCGCGCTCACCCGCGCGACGGCGATCGCGAAGGACGCCAACGGCGACGAGAGCCGCTTCCTGGCCGACCGGGCGCGCGCGGCCGACGCGGAACGGGCCTTCGCGGCGAAGTCGCAGCAACTGGCCACCTTCGACGGCGTGGACCTCGATCGATACGCCGAGGCGCTGCGTGTGAGCGTCACCGGTCTTCCGGGCTTCGCGAAGGGCGCGGAGCCGCCCTTCGGTGGGCAGTTCGGCCGGGAGTTCCGCAACATCACCTTTGCCGGCGAGCGGGCCGCGGCCGAGGAGGCACTGCGCTGGTACGCCCGATACCAGCTCTACGACCGGCAGATGCGGGCGATGGTCGCGCGCGGTGACATCCGAGGCGCCATCGACTTCACCACCGGCTATGGAGAGAACGACTCCAACTGGTCGTTCCACCATTTCATCGAGGCGCTGGACGCGGTGACGCTGATCAACCGCACGCACATGGACTCCGCGACGGACGCGGGCCTCGACGGCCTGGCCGGCCGGGGCCCGGCAGCCGGGGTCCTGGCCCTGGTCGTGGCCGTGTTGGTGTGGGCGGGTGTCCGGCCCCGGTTGGCGGAGTACCGCACGGGCGAGCAGTCCACACGTCGGCTGTTCCGCCGAGACGGCCGATCCGCCGACTCCGGTCCTGCCGGTGGGGCGGGTGCGCCGAAAACCCCGCGTCACGGCGCGATCGTCGCGCGGCCTCCGCGACCCGCACTCCCTCCGCCCGGACCACCTGCGGCGGTCGGAAGCGGTGCGATTCCCGCGCCGCACTGACCCGGGCCGGGCAGGAACGCGGCGGGCTCAGCGCGTGGCTTGCTCGAAGGCCGTGCCGACCTGGTCGGCGAGGGTCACCGCGACCAGTCGGGCCTGGAGCGAGGCGATGGCGCCGGGTACGGATCATCCGGCGCGGATCCAGTTTGCGCAGCGCGTCGGGCAGCGCGCCGATCAGTTGTGCCGCATCGAACGCCCCGGCTGCCACCCGCCGATCGTCGTCCCCCGGCGCATCCGGGCGTACGGAGCGTACGGGCTCGGGTGCGTGGGTGGTGGTGGACATGGGTGGCAGCCTTTCGAGGGGGTTGGGAGGATTCTGACGGTGCCCTGATCCGCGCGGCTTCTCGATGGGCCGTGACCCGGCTGCCTACACGCCGCCGGTCGCGAGGGGTTTGGCGATGCGGGCGTACACCCGGTGGGTGTAGCCGAACACGAAGACCAGGCACGGGATGACCAGCGCGATCAGCCAGGCGCCCTCGGTGAACTTGGCGGCCGTGACCACGATGGCGGCCATCGCGGTGAGCAGCGCACCGAAGGCGTTGAGGGCGAGCTTGCCGCGCCAGCCGCCCGGTCGTAGCAGCCACCAGTGCTTGACCATGCCGACCTGGGAGAGCGTGAAGCCGACGAAGACGCCGATGGCGAACAACGGCACCAGGACGTTCATGTCGCCGCCGGAGGCGATCAGCAGGATCGCCGAGGTCACGCCGAGCAGCGCGACACTGGCCCGGTACACGTGGCGGCGGTTGTGGACGCCGAAGACGTGCGGGAGGAAGTCGTCCTTGGCGAGGAGGTCGGCCAGGACCGGCATCCCGCCGAAGGAGGTGTTCGCCGCGAGCGCGAGCAGGAGCACGGTCGCGAACTGGACGACGTAGAAGGCGACGCCGTGGCCGAGCGAGGCGTTGGTGACCTGGGCCAGGACGGTGACGCCGTCGGCCGGTTTCACCGAGTACTTCTGGATGAGCCCGGCGATGCCGATGAGCATGACGCCGAGCAGCACGCCCAGGGCGATCTCGGCGCGTTGGGCGCGGCGGGCGCGAGGAGCCTTGAAGGACGGGACGGCGTTGGCGATGGCCTCGACGCCGGTCAGCGCCGCACAGCCGTTCGCGAAGGCCTTGAGCAGCAGCAGGATGCCCACCGTGTGCAGCGCGCCGCTGTCGACGGGCGGCGCGAGCGGTGCGGCGGCGGGGCCGGTGCGCACGAGTCCGACCACCACGACGGTGAGGATGGCCAGTACGTACACGACAGTGGGGACGATGAACATCTTCGCGCTGTAGGCGATGCCGCCGAGGTTCACCGCGGTGATCAGCGCGAGGACGCCCAGGCACAGCCAGATCGTGTACGGGTGCAGCTCCGGCACGGCCGAGGTCAGTGCGGCCACGCCGGCCGCGACCGAGACCGCGACGTTGAGGACGTAGTCGACGACCAGGGAGGCGGCGGCGACCAGGGACGCACGGCGGCCGAGGTGCTTTTTGGAGACGCCATAGGCGCCGCCGCCCTCGGGGAACGCGGCTATCACGTGGCGGTAGGACATCGTCAGGACCAGCAGCAGGCCCGCGATGACCAGGGTGACGGGAAGCGTGAAGCCGAGCCCGGCGCCGCCCGCGAGGGCCAGGACCAGGACGATCGCCTCGGGGCCGTACGCGACCGACGCCATCGCGTCGAGCGAGAGTGCTGCCAGCCCCCCGACGACCGTGAGCCGATGCCGGTCGCCGTCCCCGGGCTCGGAGCCGACCTCGCGATTCTCGCGGGATCGGCGGGACATCAGGGACACGTTCACGGGTACCTCCGGCTGACTGGGTCGAACGAGTCCAGCGTCCGCCCGCAGCGACCCTCGGGATCCGCCCCTGACGTGATCTTGGCGCCGCCGGGACCCGCGTGTACGCGTTCCTGCCGGGCTACACGGCTGGTGCCGTGACGGGCACTAGACCTCCAGAACGCCTGCCGACCGGTTTCCGTCGATGCCGAACGAGGCCAGGAGCACGCGCGTGCCCGACTCGGGGGCGCGCTCCAGGACGTCCTTGAGGCCGATCACCAGTCCGGCGGAGCCGAGGTGGTGGGATGCGGCGCCCAGGTCGGTGATCTGATCGCGGCGCAGGTGGAAGTGTCGGCGAAACCGCCGGTTCATGTCATGGTCCGACGTGTGCAGTACGACGTGGTCGATCGTTTCCCACGGCGTGCGCGCCGCCCGCAACGCCTTGCAGACGAGTGCGCACACGCTCGCCGGGGGTCGGTCCTCGGTGTCGCGATGGTGCCCGGGATGCGACATCAGCCAGGAGGGCCGTTCCATGAGCGCGGTCGCGAAGAACTGCGGGGGCGGGGCTTCGGGGGCCGGTCGTCGAGGCTTTGGGATGCGGGCGCGGGCAGGCGTGAAGGGGCCTGGAGCGTGGGTCACGATCGACTTCAGCCGGTTGTGCGGCCAGTCGCGTTCGGCCAGCACCGCGGCGGCGGTACCCGCGAGGCGCGGGCGGCCTCGGTCCGCCATGGGCGGGTACCAGGGTTCGGGCACGAGCAGAAGCCCGTGGTGGGCCGTGCGATCCTCGCGGAGTGCGCGGGCCAGGGCGCCCAGGAGGGGAAGGGCGTCGGCTGCGCCCGGAGCGGGGGCGTGGGCGTGGGCGCGGTCCACGCCGACGTGGTTCAAGGCTCGGCGTCCGAACAACGCGGCGGGTTCGCCCTCGGAGTCGGACCACGCGGCACCGACGAACAGGTGTGATCCCGTGAGGTCGACGGCGGTCATGGCCGCTCGGTCCAGGGCGTCGCGCATGGCGGCCTCGGACGAGGCCAGGGTGGTCCCGACGGGGGCGGAAAGGGTGGGTCGCGGCTGCGATCCTCGGCGCGGGGTCGAGCTGCCCACGGCTCGGATGCCGATGCCGGAGATCCTCATGGTCGTTCCCTTCGATCCGCGAATGCCTCTGGTGAGG
This sequence comes from Embleya sp. NBC_00896, assembly GCF_045207785.1. Taxonomy (NCBI): domain Bacteria; kingdom Bacillati; phylum Actinomycetota; class Actinomycetes; order Kitasatosporales; family Streptomycetaceae; genus Embleya; species Embleya sp. NBC_00896. The sequence goes on along the minus strand of NZ_CP108777.1, from coordinate 712,787 downwards.
AAGCTAGATCGGGGTGGAGCGCCCGGGAGGGGTCTTCACGGCGTCTTGATGGTGCACTGACGCAGCGTTGGCGCCGCGCGGTGTGGCGGGCCGGCGAACCGCCCGCCACACCGCGGTGGAGGTTCAACCGCCGGGACGGCCAACCGGGTTGGCGTCGCGTTCGTGGGCGTTCACGCCTGTCCGGTCAGGTGGGCGCCGAGCTTCCACAGGCGTCCCATCGTGCGGCTCTCGCCGACCTTGGGGCCCGGTTCGGTGGCGGCGAGGCGGTCGTAGTAGGCCCCGGGTTCGATCTCGGTGGCGGCCGAGCACAGGTGCGTAACGGCCGCGGCGCCCTCGGACGCGGGCCGGCCGACGGTGCCGTAGTAGGGCAGTAGCCGGGTGGAAATCACCCCCGGGTGCACGCTCACCGATGTGGCCGCGCTGCGGCCGTACTCCGCGAACGCGCGCGCGAAGATCGTGAGCGCGAGCTTGGACTGCGCGTACGCGGCTACCCGTGAATAGCCGCGCGAGCGGGTGGGGTCCGTCCAGTTGATGCTGCCGGTGCGGTGCAGCGCCGACGACACGTTGACCACGCGCGGCGCCGAGGCCGCGGCGAACGCCGGTTCGAGCATCCGGGTCAACAGGAAGTGCGCGAGGAAGTTGACCTGGAAGGACAGTTCGTTGCCCTCGTCGGTCAGCATCCGGCCCGGAGGCCCCACGACGGCCGCGTTGTTGACCAGCAGGTCGAGCCGCGGGTGCCTGGTGATCACCTCGTGGGCCATGTCGGCGACGTCGTCGAGGTGGGTGAAGTCGGCGACCACCGTGGTCAGGCGCGAGGGGTCGGCGCCGTCTCGCGTGAGCTGCCGCACGGCCTGTTCGGCCCGATCGCCGTTGCGCGCGTGCACGATCACCGACATGCCGGCGATCGCGAGCAGGCGGGCGGTCTGGTAGCCGATGCCGGAGGACGCGCCGGTGACCAGGACCGTCCGGGGTCCGGCGAGTTTCGGTGACGAGGCCGGGATTGCGGCGGTTGGGGTGAAGGTGGGCATGGTTCGTCCAAGGGTGTGTGGCGGTCGGGCATGTCGCCTCGACCGCAGGGGTGAATCGGGTTGGTGGGCGCGTCGACGGGCCGCGCCGGGGCTGTGCCCGTGCAGTCGCTTCGCCTCGCCGCGGGGTGTGACACGGCGGGCCTCGCCGTCCCGGGGAGACCGGCGCGTGTGTCGGGTCAGACGTTCCGGAGACTGTGCCCCGGACAAGGGGGCTCGTCCTCGTGGCGCAGACCGACCCGGCTCGAGAGCGCGGGCACGCACGATCGTTGCCACGCGTCCACGTCGAGACACCCTCGCTCGTGGCACGCGCCGATCGTGGATGCCGCGGCTTCACTCACACCACGATCAGATCGCCGATACCGCGTCGGAGGCAAGGGTGAACGCTGCTCCCTCACGAGACTTTGACACCGATCGCGGCACCGCGTCCGCGACACGGCGGCACCTATCTTGCGACGCAAGATAGGTGTCGCTATCTTGTGACGCATGACAGCGGATGGTGGCTCCGATGCCCGCCGCACCCAGTTGTTGAGGGGGGTGCTCGATGTGTGCCTGCTCGCGCTCATCGCGGAACGGCCCCGGTACGGCTACGAGTTCGTCGAGTCGTTGACCGAGCGGGGGCTCAGCCTGGTCAGCGAGGGCAGCATCTATCCGGTGCTGACCCGCCTCGCGAAATCCGGCCTGGTCGAGACCTACCACGTCCCTTCCGCCGCGGGCCCCGCTCGCAAGTACTACCGGATCACCCCCACCGGGGCCGCGGCCCTGGACGAGGGCCGGACCGCCTGGACGGGCTTCGCCGACGCGGTGCACCTCGTCCTGAACGACACCCGACCGAACCCGGCCGCGCGCCGTTCCCACCAGGAATGAGGACTCACTTCATGGCCACGGAAGAGGCGACGCTCACCCTCGAGCGGGCGATGAGCATATGCAGGGCCAACTGGGACCTGTACGGGATCTCCACCCGCGCCCGCGCGGACATGGAGGCGGAACTGCGCGAGCACCTGCGCGAGGCGGTGGCCCGCGGCCGCAGCGTCGAGGCCGTCGTGGGCACGGACCCCGCCGCCTTCGCCATGGACTGGGCGCGCGCCCGCGCGTCACGCCCCGAGCGGTGGACCCGGATGGCGACCAACATGGGCGCGTTCGCGGGCCTGATCCTGCTGTTCCGGCACCTGGTACTGCGGTCCACCGAGGTGCCGGTCACTGCGGGGCACCTCGCGCTGACGGGCCTGATCCTCATCCTGTTGTGGACGGCCGAATCACGGCGGGGCGCACTGGGCTTCTGGCGCTTCCAACTACTGTGCGCCGCCTTCGTGATCCCGCCGGCGATCGCGATCGGGATGCTGGTCGAGGGCACCCTGTTCCAAGTGCCGCTGTGGGCGTCGGTAGGCGCCCTGCTGCCGACACTCGTTTGGTCGGCGTGGGAGAAGCGGGGCAGGCACGGCGCCTCGGCGGGCGCGCAGAGCTGACGGCCCAGCCGGCAGAAGGGCACTGGAGGGCAGCGGCCTACTGGGACGCGCTGCCCACGCCTGTGAAAGCAGAAAAAATATGCTGGTAATATTCTTTCATGACGCAACACGAAGACGCCGACGCACGTCGGACCCAGATCGCCGTGGCGCTGGTGAGTACGGTCGCCGAGCGAGGCCTGGGGCGGGCCACGCTCGCGGACGTGGCCCGGACCGCCGGAGTGTCGGTGGGGCTGGTGCAGCGCTACTTCCGCTCCAAGGACGAACTGCTGAGATTCGGCGTCGAGTACGTCTATCAGCGAGCCGAGGAACGCGTGCGGCAGGTGCCGATCACGCCCCCCGTCCGGACAATCGTGGTGCGACTGATGGAGACCTTCCTGCCTCTGGACCCCGAACGACGGCAGGAACTCAAGGTCTGGCTCGCCTTCATCCAGGCATCGCTCACCGACCCGGAGATGGCCGCGACCCATCGGGCCGCGACGGCGCGGATGGTCGACGGCGTCGGTGAGGCGCTCCAGGCCGGCCAACGCGCCGGGGAGCTGGCGGGCGAGCTCGATGTCGCGGCGGAGGCGGCGGCCCTGGTGGCGTTCATGGACGGGCTGTGCCTGCACCACGCGGCCACCGGTACGGGTTTCGACGCCACGAGCATGCGGACCGCGCTGGAGACCTACGTCGACCGGCTGTTCGGCATAGGGCCGGTCGGATGACGATCACGCTCGCGTCGACGCTGGCGGGGCTCGCGCTGGTGGACAGCCCCAGCTTCGGCACCCTGCTCGTTCCGATCTGGCTGATGCTGACGCCCGGCCGGCTCCACCCAGGCCGGATCGCCGGCTACCTCGTCACCGTGGCGGCTTTCTACTTCTGCGTCGGGGTGGTGCTGGTCCTGGGCGCCGACACCGCGCTGGACGCCGCCCGCCGGGTGCTCGCGGACATCCCCTCGATTCCCCTGCGGGTCGGGCAGCTCGTCCTCGGGATCCTCGTCATCGCCTTGAGCTATCGACTGGAGGCCCGGGCCCGACGCCAGGGCGATACGCCGGGCAGGATGCGGCGTTGGCGGGCCCGGGCGATGTCGGGCAGCGGCAGCTTCGGCGGACTCATGAGCCTGGCCCTGGTGGCCGCGGCCCTGGAGGTCGCCACGATGCTGCCCTACCTGGCCGCGGTCGGCCTGATCGCCGACGCCGACCTGGCCCCGCACCTCACCGGCGCGGCCCTGGCCGGCTACTGCGTCGTGATGACGGTCCCGGCCATCGTGCTGGCCATCGCCCGAATCGCCGCGCATGACAAGGCCGAACCACTACTGTGCCGGATCAACGACTGGGTGACCCGCAACAGCGCGAGGGCACTGGGCTGGACCGTCGGCGGAATCGGCATCGGCATGGTGCTCAACGCGATCGTCTCGTTGCTCGTCGACCGCTCGTGACCCACGCTCGGCGGTCGGAGACCCACTGCCGCGAGACGTCGTAGACGGCCGGCAGTGCGCGGGTCTGCGGGCAGCCCGCGACGTGCCGGTCAAGCTGAACGTGGCGGGCGACCGGTATCCCGGCCCCGAGCTCGCGCACCAGGCCGCCCCGAAAGGTCGGTCGGGCGGGCAGCGCGTCGCGCGGGACCTCGAAGCGGGCCAGGAGGGGGTACTCGTCGAAGCACTCGTCGTGCGCCTTGCCGAGGTCGAGATCGAGGGCGAGCGCGTTCCGTCCGCGTACAGCCGCGCAGACCTGGGCTCGGCGCAGGGGGCGCCCATCGCGATGGTCACCATGGCATTGCGCGCGAAGTCGACGTCGGGGCCTTGGGCGGCGGAGCGGCTGTCCATGAGGTGGGCGCGGATCACGTCGTCCTCGTGCGGGGGGAGCGGGCGACGTAGAGGCCGCGCACCAACGAGGGTCCGCCGCCCACGGAGAGGGCGCGCACGTCGATCCGGGTGCCGAGTTACGGGGTCAAAAAACACGTGCAACACCGGCATTGCGCCGAAGTTGGCTGTCACCGCGCGTCCTCACGACTCGCGCGGAGTGCCACAAAGATTGAGAAGGTCCGTCATCATGTGCTCGAACAAGGGAAGGTAATCGTCGAATGACGAGGCCAAGTGCCCATAGACGGCCATGCAGAGCAATCCGTAGATCTGCCGCCAGCACGTGATCATCACCATGGCGACACCATCCGGATAGTCGTGCTGCATCAAGCGGCCGTAGGCAGCCACCTGCGATCGGAGCCGCGGTTCCAGTTCTGCTTCCGACGAACATGGCAGGATTCCCCGGTGCCACAACTGCATGAAGGTTTGCCCGAATAGACCGCCCAACTCCCGGATCAGCACTTGGTCGACGTGATAACCGGAGGCGACCAGTCTCGCGGAGCCGGCGCCCATGAGGAGATCGAACTCACCAGGGTTCGAGACCGACCACTCGAGCACCGCACGGGTGGCCGCGTAGAGCCGGCCACCGAGATCCTCTGCGTCCACCTCGCCCGCCGCCGCCGAGACGGTCGCCACGAGGTCACGCGTGACCACTTCGTAGACGGCGAACGTGAGGCCCGCTTTCCCTTCGAAGTAGCGATACAGCGCCGGTGGAGTGACTCCAACGTCCCGGGCCACCGCCGACAAGCTGAGGGCCTCCACTCCTTGTGAGGCGATGGTTCTGCGCGCCGTCGCGAGCACCTCGCGTTCCAACTCCACACGCAAGCGCTCGCGACGTGACGCGGGCCGACCGTCGTCTTCCTGAGGGAAGGTTCGCATCATCACCTCTCATGACTTCGAACCGGGCAACTCAGCACCGGTACCGCATAGTTGGTGACGCTTGCGTTGCGGTGATGCCATGCTATGTGGTTAATACTCTTCACTCGGTTGACGGGTGTCGCGCACCGCCCTTGGCCGGCGCAGGAACAACTCGGCGTCGGCCTCATGTCATGACCGGTAATGCAGGTGGGCGGAGTTTTCCGCCAGACGAACGGAGTTGTGATGACGACGGATACGAGCGGACACGGCTCCGGCACGCCTGGCGGCCCCCCGGCCACCCCGCCGACGACCCCGGGGACACCCGCACCGGCCGACCCGCACGCCGGCGCCCGCATCGCTGCCCGCGCCACCGTCATCGGCGCGGTCATCACCGGACTGAGCGCTGTACTGGTCTGGGGTCTGGGTGTGGCGTTCACCGGAGATGAGAAGAAGAATGAGGGGGACGCGAAGCCGCCCACTGCAATCACCTCCTCGGCGACACCTGTCAGGCCGGTGATCGAGCCGTCATCCCGGAGCCTGCCGACGTCACCGTCCGAAAGTCCTGACGGCCCCGCGAAGCCTTACCCGGGTGAGCCGATGACGATGAAGTTGTTGGTGCCAGGCTGCTCCATCCGAACGGAGATCGACTTCGACAAGACACCTCTGACCCGGCGGTTCGATACCAACGACGTAGCCGTGGACCCGGGACCGGAAGAAGGCGTGGACATGATCTGGGAGGATTGCTCACCCACCTCATTGCTGACGCGCCCCGGTGCTCGCGCTGGGGTACTCCCGAAGGGCACCAAGGCTACGAAGGCAACATGCCTTGACGCGGCCAACGGCGGCGGTCTGGAAGAAGCCATCATCGGTTTCGGAGCGGCGGAATTGGGCGTCGTCAAGGGGAACACGATCTGTGCCCTGTCCGACAAGGGCCGTCTGATGGCCATGGAAATCGTCAACATCATCGAGGAGCCGAGTTCCATCGAGATGAAGGTTCGCACGATCGTCTGAGCTCATGGCTTCGTAGTGCGCGCCGGAGGATGTTCGGTTGAGCCAACGCCGTGCCACTGTGAAGTGGGCTGGGTGGCGGACGACGTAACCGTCTGCGACGTCGTGGCCGACTTGGGCCAAGAAGCCGTTTGGTTCCGAGCTTGATCGTTGTGTTCTCGTTGTTCCGGGCGCGGAGTGGCTTACGACCTTGGGAGCGCCGGCACAGCATGCGGCAGCTGGTGGCGCAGGTACACCAGCGTGACCGGGAGCCGGTCGGTGAACACCAACCGCTGCTTGGGACCGGTATTGCTGTACGGCTGGGACACCCCGGCCACGGTGCTCAACCGCGCGGTCGAATGAGGCATGGCGGACGGCCCGGAGGCGATCTTGAAGCGGCTCGACGGGCTCGTCCGTAGACCCCGTACATGGGGAGATCCTTGTGGCCGCTGTCACACAGTCTTCGAGTCAGGCCAACACGGTCGGCGAAGCCCGATTACGCGGTCGGGCTCTCGCCCGCGACGGCGCGGCGGACGGCTTCGCGCAGGAGTTCGCGTGAGGTGGCTTCCTGGCCTCGCCGCTCGGCCTTGTATCGCTCGGCTCCGGTGGGTCGGCGGGCGGCGGTACCGTCACCGGGGTCGAGCACGGGCAGGCCGAAGTCCTTCTCGATGCGGCGACACTCGGCTTGGGCCTTGAAGGCGTCGTTGTGGTGATTCGGTCGTTTGCCGTCCTGGCGGACGAACGTGACGACGAGGATGAGCCTCGGACGCCGCGTGCTGGGCCGTCCAGGGGGCTCGGCGGCATGGCGGCCGCGTCGCACACCGTCACGAAGCGGGGCGAATGTACTGTGCTCGCATGCTCACGTCCGGGCAGCAGGAAGCCACGCGCGCGCGTCCGCAGGTGGGGCTTGCCCGATGGGGGCCCTTCCTGTTCATCGCCGCGACCGCCTTCATCGATGTGGTCACCCCCAAGGACGCGCACTTCGACCGGCTCCTGCCGGTCGCCCCGGCACTGGCCGCCGCGACGTGGAGTGTGCGGGGCACGATCGGGATCGGACTGCTGTCCTGCCTGGTCGAGTTCCTGCTCGGGTTCGAGCGGGGGCCGGCGATCCAGGCGCCGACGGCGTCCGCGATGATCGTGATCGCGATCGCGACGGCGGCCGCCGCGTACGTGAGCCATGTGCGGCAGGGGCACGAGCGCGACCTGTCCGACGTGCGCGCCGTGGCCGAGACCGCGCAGCGGATGGTGCTGCGCCCGCTTCCGACCCGACTGGGCGACGTGGATCTCCGGGGGCTGTACCTCGCCGCCGCCGCCCAGGCGCGGATCGGCGGGGACTTCTACGACGCCATCCGCACCCCGTTCGGCGTTCGGGTGATCCTCGGCGACGTCCAGGGCAAGGGACTTCCGGCCGTCGAGGTCGCGGCGGTTCTCCTCGGTGCCTTCCGGGAGTTCGCGCACGAGGTCCCCGACCTGCCCGCGCTCGCCGGTCGGCTCGAATTGAGCATGGCCCGCTACAGCGATCAGCCCTTCGCGTCGGACGCCGCCGAACGCTTCGCCACCGCCGTGCTGGTGGAGATCCCCGACGGCGGGCAGGTCGCCCGTCTCCTCAACCGCGGCCACCCTCCGCCCCTGCTGCTGTCCCGGGGAGGGGTACGCGTCGTGGAGCCCACGGCACCCTTGCTTCCGGTGAACCTGACGCTCCTGGTCGAGGGCGATCCGCACGTGGACACCATCGCGTTCGGGCCCGGCGACCGCATCGTGCTCTACACCGACGGCGTCACCGAAACGCGGGACGAGGCGGGCGAGTTCTATCCGTTGGGGGACCGGGCGACCCGGTGGGCCGACGACCCGCCCCGCGTCCTCCTGGACGGACTCCGCGCCGACCTCGCCGACTTCGGCGCGGGCCCGCGCGACGACGACGTCGCCGTCCTGGTGCTGCGGCGCCGCGACGCCGACGGGCGCGATGACGGCACGGATGACGGTCGGGTCGGTCGGGTCGGTCGGGCTCAGTCCGGCCGGTCGGGTGGGTAGAACTGGCGGGCCCAGCGCCGGTAGTGCGTGATCGCCTCGTCGCCCCGGGTCAGTCGGGGGCGCGGTTCGTAGCGCTTGTGGTTCCAGATGGGCAGGTCCTCCCGGCCGACCCGGACCACGACGCCCAGCATCGCCTGGGCCAGGACCCGGGTCAGCGGCCCGCGCAGGGCCGGCTCGACGACCCGGCGCGGCGCGAACAGCCGCCTGAACGGCTCCGAAAGGTCCGTTTCCTTCTTCAACCGCCCCGCCAACACTGTGAGTTCCGACGCTACGATTACGTTACGCTACGTGTGGTATGCATTAAGTGATGGACAAGCTGTCGCTCGGCTGTGTCGCGGCGCCCCCGAACATCGAGGAGACGCACGCGTGGACCACGAGCGCAACGAACACCACGGACGCGACGAGCATCACGACGGCCGGCGCGAGGTGGAGGTCCTGGTCATCGGGGCCGGTCTGTCCGGAGTGGGCGCCGCGATCACGTTGCGGAAGGCCGGCCTGGGCGACGTCGTGGTCCTGGAGAAGTCCGAGCGGCTCGGCGGAACCTGGCGCGACAGCGTGTACCCCGGCTGCGGTTGCGACGTGCCGTCCATGCTGTACGAGTACTCCTTCGCACCGCACGACTGGAGCAGGAGCTTCGCCGGCCGGCAGGAGATCCTGGAGTACCTCGAATCCACCGCCGCCGCCCACGGGTTGGACGAGGTGATCCGCTACGGCGTGGAGGTGCTGAGCGGCCGGTGGGACGCGCACGCGCACCGATGGCGGCTGGACACGAGCGCGGGCGCCTACGTCGCCCGGTCCCTCGTCGTGGCCACCGGCCCCTGGCACACGCCCCGCTACCCGGACATCGCCGGTCTCGCCGACTTCCCCGGAACCGTGTTCCACTCCGCCCGCTGGAACCGAGCGGTCGACCTGACCTGGCGCCGGGTGGCCGTGATCGGGACCGGGGCCTCGACCGTACAGTTCCTGCCCGAGATCCAGTCGCGAGCGGCCCGCGTCGAGGTTTTCCAGCGCACTGCCCCCTGGGTGCTGCCCAAACCCGACCACGCGCTCCCTCCCGCCGTGCGGCGGTTCCTGCACCGCCCCCTGGCCCACGGGGTGTTGCGCGGCGTGCAGCACTGGACGCAGGAGGCCATCGGCCTCGCCCTCCGCCACCCCTGGATACTGCCTCCGCTGGAGGCGGCAGCCCGCCGGCACATGCGCGGCTCGATCACCGACCCGGTGCTGCGCGAGGCGGTCACACCCGACTACCGGCTGGGCGGCCGCCGCCTGCTGACCTCGGACGCCTACTATCGCGCCCTGACCCGCCCCAACGTCCGGCTGCACCCCACCGCCGTGACCGAGGTGCGCGGTGACGACGTGATCGGCGCCGACGGCACTCGCGCGCGGGCCGACACCATCATCCTCGCCAGCGGCTACCACATCGGCGATCTCGCCATCGCCCGGAACCTGCACGGCGCTCACGGCGAAACGCTGCACCAGACCTGGCAGCACGGTCGACGCGCCTACCTGGGCACCAGCGTCGGCGGCTACCCCAACCTCTTCCTGCTCCTGGGGCCGAACGTGCTCAGCGGTACCAGCGCCGTCCCCACCGTCCTGGAAGCGCAACTGCGCTACATCGTCGGCGCCCTCACCCGGCTGCGCCACGGCGGACACACCGCCCTGGACGTGCTGCCCGAGGTCCAACGCGCCCACAACGCGGCGGTACAGGAGGCCCTGCGCACCACCGTGTACGCCACGGCGGGCGCCCGGACGGGCTACTACTTCAGCCCGCCGGGCCTGAACACCTTCTGCTGGCCCTGGTCGACCCGCCGACTCCTCAAGCGCCTGCACACCTTCGACCCGGCCGCATACGCCTGGCACACGACGGGCCGGTCCGACGTCCGCCTCCCGGCCCAGGGCGACGCGCATGTGGTGCTTCGGGACCGAACGGCGGCGGGACACCGGTCACCTGACCACTGACCTCCGCCACGCGGTGGCGGGTGGTCGAACGGTGGCGAGGTGGGACCGTTCGGCAGCAGGTGGGCGCGGCCGGCGCCGACGCCTGGAAGGCACCCGCGCCGACCTCGCCGCGCCCGAACACGGCCACCGCACGATCGCGGCCGTCGCCCGATCGAGGGGCTTCACCAACCCGCCTTGTTCTCCCGCCGCTTCCGACGGACCCACGCGTGCGCCCTCGCCAATGGCGCGGGCGCGCCCGCTCCGGAGCGACCGCGAAGTGAGCCCGGGGCCGGCGGCAAGGACGACGTCGGCCGCCGCGAACTCGGTGTGACGCACCCCCGCGTGGACTCGTCCGCGGCCCGAACATTCGTCGGGAACTTTGTCGCTCGAACGGACGACTGCTTGGTCGGACACCGCGACCGGGTGTCATCCACCAGGCGAAGGAACGATCACGGATGTGCGGAATCACCGGCTGGGTGTCCTTCCGGCACGACGCACGAGCGGGACGCCCGGTCATCGAGGCGATGACCGCGACCCTGGCCCGGCGCGGCCCCGACGCGGGCGGCGTGTGGCTGGACGCGCACGCGGCCCTGGGGCATCGGCGACTGGCGGTGCTCGACGTGGCCGGCGGCGCCCAACCCATGACGGATCGGCACGACGACCCCCAGGTGGTGCTGAGCTACAGCGGCGAGGTGTACAACCACCACGAGTTGCGTGCCGAACTCCGGCGCGTGGGGCACGAGTTCCGCACCCGCAGCGACACCGAGGTGGTGCTGCGCGCCTACCGCGAATGGGGCGAGGACTGCGTCTACCGCCTGGAAGGCATGTACGCGTTCGCGATTTGGGACCCGCCCGGACCTCACCGGAGTCGGCCCCGACCTCGCCGGCCCCCGCCCGGAGCGGCCCCGAATCCCGCACCTGAAAGGCACACGCACGTGACCCAGGCCGAACACAGCGCGAACACCCCGGAGCCCGTCGAGCTGTACGGGCGCGAGTACAAGCGTGACCCGTACCCCCTCTACGCCAAGCTCCGCGCCGACGGCCCCATCCATCGGGTGCGCTTCCCCAGCGGCGTCGGCGCCTGGCTGGTCACGGGCTACGAGGCGGCCCACGCCACGCTCAACGACCCGCGCCTGGGCAAGAACCACGACCTCGGCAACGACGACTGGCGCGAACTCGCGTCGATCATGCCCGAACCGCAGCACGCACAACTCCAGGTCCACCTGCTCCACCAGGACCCGCCCAAGCACACCGCCATGCGCCGGCTGATCACCGACGCCTTCGCACCGCGCCGCGTCGCCGCGCTGCGACCGCGCATCCAGGAGATCGCCGACACCCTGGTCGACGCCATGCCGGCGACCGGCGGCGCGGACCTGGTCGCCTGCTTCGCCGCGCGCTTCCCGTTCCGCGTCCTGGCCGAAGTCATCGGCCTGCCTCCGGAGTTGGCCGCCCGGTTTCGGCGCGAGTGGTGCAAGGTCGTCCAGCCCGTCGGCCCCAGGGACCCCGGGCGTCCCGCCTACGAGGCCCGGTTGCGCGACCTCCAGCGCTACATCGCCGACGTCGTCGCCGACCGGCGCGAACACCCGGACGACGACGGCCTGCTCGGCCGGCTCGTCGCCGCCCATACCGCGGGCGAACTCACCCACCAGGAGCTGGATTCGATGATCTTCCAGCTCCTGGTGGCCGGACAGGAACCGGTCACCAACCAGATCTCCACCGCGCTGATGACCCTCCTGCGCCATCCCGCGCACCTGGACCGCCTGCGCGAGGACCCCGCACTGCTGCCCGCCGCCGTGGAGGAACTCATGCGCTACGACAGCGCCTTCGAGCTCACCACGTGGCGCTTCCTCGGCACCGACGACGACCTGCACGGCACCACCGTGCCCGCAGGCGACTCCGTGATCGTCTCGCTGTGCGCGGCCAACCGCGACCCCGAACGCTTCCCCGACGCCGACACCCTCGACTTCGACCGCAGCCCCAACCCGCACCTCGCCTTCGGCCACGGCATCCACTTCTGCCCCGCCGCCACGCTGGCCCGCGTCGAACTCCAAGTCGCCCTCGGTACCCTCCTGGCGCGCCTGCCCGCGCTCGCCCCGGCCGTACCCACCGAAGACGTCGCGTGGATCCCCGCCGTCCTCGCCCGCGGCGTCGACGCCCTGCCGGTCACGTACACCGAACGCGCCTGACCCGTCCGGCACCTCGCACGCACCCACCCACACGACAGCGCCCGGCCCCGCGCCGAGGCGCCCTGCCGCGCTGCCCACGTCGACTGCCGCGCGGCCCACGTTGAGGAGCCGACCCCATGCACGCCCCCCGCGACCGCACCACCCGGGCGCGAGTCGAGACGTCCGCGGTCTGCACCGCGATCCTGAACCTCCTGCTGCCGCACCGCCGCGCGGCCGAACCCGATCCCGGGACGGGCACCGGCACCGGCACCGAGTCGGCCACCGACTTCCCCGAACAGCTAGACCGGATCGCCGACTTCGTCGACAACGCCGAACCCGTCCTGTTCACCCTCCCCGCCTTCCCGTGCAAATCGCCCAACCCCGCCAAGGTCCTGGGCCGTCTGCCCGACGAGGGCGAGCGCCTCAGCCTGGCCTTCCTCGACCGGTTGTGCGCCTCCATCGAGCGGATCCACCCACCCGGCGCGAGGATGCTGATCTGCTCCGACGGGCACGTCTTCGCCGATCTCATCGGCGTCCCCGACCCGCACATCGACGCCTACACCGACGAACTGCGCGCGATCATCGCCCGCGACACACTGCACCGCCTCGACGTCTTCGACCTGCGCGACGTCCTCGGCGAACGCGACCACGACGACAAGCGCGCCTGGCTGCACGAGCGCCACGCGCCGACCGTCGCCCAGCTGCGTGCCCAAGTACGCACCGACCAGGACACGTTGCGGCTGTACCGGGGGATCACCCGCTTCCTCTTCGAGGACGCCGTCGACTTCCCCGGCACCCGCTCGGCGCTCCAGCGCGACTGCCGCACCCGCGCCTACGGCGTCATCCAACGCAGCCGCGCCTGGAGCGACCTCGTCGCCGAGTACCACCCCCGCTCGGTACGCCTGTCCATCCACCCGCAACGGCGCGGCGCCGACAAGTTCGGCATCCGACTCCTGGACTCGCCCGACGCGTGGACCACCCCCTGGCACTCCACCGTCCTGCGCCGGCCCGACGGCCGTGCCCGCCTGGTCCGCCGCGCCGAGGCCGAGCGCCTGGGCGTACTCGTCCACCGAGACGGGCGACCCAGCCACTTCCGCGAGGAAGACGCCTGAGCGGCCGAGTCGAGCCGCGCCGAGCCTCGTCGGATCGGGGCGGGACGGGCGAGACCGGCGACAACCCCGCCCGGTCGGGGTCGGACGGCGAGGGCGGACCCGGCGCCGCGGTCAGCCGGCGCGGCGGGAGCGGGCCAGAGCCAGCCCACCGAGGACCATTCCGATCAGCCCCACCACCAGGGCCACGAAGGCCCCGCCCAGTCCGTTGCCGGTGCCGATACCGCCGTCGGAGGTGGCCACAACCAGCCCACCGAGGGCCATGGCGATCAGCCCCGCCGCCAGCGCCACGATGGCCCCGTTTCGCCCGGAGCCAGTGCCGGCGCGGAAGCCGGTGCCGGAGCCGGTGCGGACGCGACCGGTGGAGCGGGCCAGAGCCAGCCCACCGATGACCACGCCGGTCAGCCCCAGCAGTGCGGCGACGATGGCCCCGAGTCGCCCGGCGCTCAGGTCGGTGACACCGGCGGCCGACTGCTGGACCGAGACGTGCGCGGCCGCCGGTGCGGCAAGCACAGATCGGACTGACATGAGGTGCTCCTTCTTCTCATCCGACTGGACGTCGCCGATCATGTCGACCGGACCCACCGCCGGGCGTCCAGCGGACGCAGGCAATTCGCGCTGCCGCCGATGCCGTGTCCGGCTACCGCGGACGCCGCAGGAGCCGCATAGGTACCGCGTGTGCGGTAGCCGGCCGATCATCCGCGGGCGGGAGTCGCCCGCAGGCGACATCCGGCTAGGGTGCGCGCATGAGCACAGGACGGTTCGGCGTCGGGGCCGATCTCAGAGACTGGGCGATCGCCGCCGGCGTGGCGGCGACGCTGCTGGTCACCGGGCTGTCCGGGCAGCACTCCGCAACGAACCTCGACCTGCTTGGCTACGCGCTGCTGACGGCCGGCGGCCTGGCGCTGACCGCGCGCCGCCGCGCTCCGGTTCCGGTCCTGACCGTCACCGGGCTGTGCGCGGTGGGTTACCAGGCGGCCGGTTTCGACGTGCCTGCCGTCGCGTACCTGTTCGCCGTGTACGCAGCCGTACGGGCGGGACACCGCACCATCACGGTGGCGGCGAGCGTGACCATGCTGGCAGCTCTCCCGCTCGCGGCCCTGGCCTCGGGCCTGCACGACACGGGCGAGGCGTTCGCGCAGGCCCGAGGGGCCCTTGAGTTGGCCTGGCTGATCGCCGCCGGCGCCGCGGGCGAAGCGCTGCGGCAGGCCGAGCGGCGGGCGGACGAGGCCGAGCGCACCCGGGAGGAGACCGCGCTGCGCCGCGCCGACGAGCAGCGGCTGCACATCGCGCGGGAGCTGCACGATTCGCTCACCCACCAGATCTCGGTGATCAAGGTGCAGTCCGAAGTCGCCGTCCACCTGGCTCGCAAGCGTGGTGAACAGGTGCCGGAGGCCCTGCTGGTGATCCGGGAGGCCGGTCGTGAGGCGACCCGGGAACTGCGGGCGACCCTGGAGGCGCTGCGCGACGACGGCACGACCCCGCCGCGTGGGTTGGACCACGTCCCGGAACTGGTGGAACGGGCCCGCACGACCGGCCTGGACGCGAGTTTGACGATCGAAGGACAGCGACACGACGTGCCGGCCGCGGTGGGCCGGACCGTCTACCGAATCGTTCAGGAGTCGCTCACCAACATCGCCCGTCACGCGGACGCCGCCACGGCGTCGGTCCGGATCGACTGTCGTCCCGACGCCCTCGCGATACGCATCGACGACGACGGCAAAGCCGCGCCGGACACCGCCTCGACGCCCGGCGTCGGGCTGATCGGGATGCGCGAACGCGTCACCGCCCTCGGCGGCCGGTTGCGCGCCGAACCGCGCGGCGAGGGCGGCTTCACCGTCCAGGCCGAACTCCCCGTGGACCGAACGTCGTGATCCGTGTCCTGCTGGTCGACGACCAGCCGCTCCTGCGCAGTGGATTCCGCGCGCTCCTCGACCTCGAAGACGACATCGAGGTGGTGGCCGAGGCCGCCGACGGGAAGGAGGGTGTGGCCCTCGCCAGGGAACATCTGCCCGACGTCGCACTCATCGACATCCAGATGCCGGTCGTCGACGGCATCGAGGCGACCCGGCGCATCGCCGCCGACCCGACCCTGGCCCGGGTGCACGTCGTCATCCTGACCAACTACGGCCTGGACGAATACGTCTTCGACGCGCTGCGCGCCGGCGCTGCCGGATTCCTCGTCAAGGACGTCGTGCCGGAAGACTTCCTGCACGCCGTACGCGTTGCCGCGCGGGGCGACGCGCTGCTCTCACCGTCGATCACCCGCAAGCTGATCGACCGGTACGTTGCCCAACCGCTCCCCTCGGGCGCCGCCGCGGGGCTGAAGGAGCTCACCAACCGCGAACGCGAGGCCGTGGTCCTGGTCGCGCAGGGCCTGTCCAACGACCGGATCGCCGACCACATGGTGATCAGCCCACTGACCGCGAAGACCCACATCAACCGGGCCATGGCCAAGCTCCAGGCCCGTGACCGCGCCCAACTCGTGATCCTCGCCTACGAATCCGGCTTGGTGACCCCACGCAACTCCTGACAT
The DNA here is from genome assembly GCF_045207785.1 of Embleya sp. NBC_00896. Taxonomy (NCBI): domain Bacteria; kingdom Bacillati; phylum Actinomycetota; class Actinomycetes; order Kitasatosporales; family Streptomycetaceae; genus Embleya; species Embleya sp. NBC_00896. The sequence continues at coordinate 696,832 of NZ_CP108777.1, read as the reverse complement.
CCACGGTCCGGGTGCGGGAAACACCTCTGCCGGCCGTCCGCCATTCACTCGACTTCCGGCACCCGCGGTCGCGGCGGCGGCGCGGGTGTCCGGTGGTCGAAAGCGATCAGGAGATCGCCGGTGAGCGGGTGATCGAGGACGGCGGCGCGGACGCCGAACACCTCGGCGAGCAGGTCGGGGGTGAGCACCTCGCGGGGTGTGCCGGACGCGCGTACCTCGCCGTCGTGCAGCACGTGCAGCCGATCGCAGACCGAGGCCGCGGCGTTGAGGTCGTGCAGGGCGACCAGCGTCGTGCGGTCCTGGGCGCGCAGCAATGCCAGGAGTTCGATCTGGTGTCGCACGTCGAGGTGGTTGGTCGGCTCGTCCAGGACCAGGACATCGGGCTCCTGCGCCAACGCCCGTGCCAGCAGCACCCGTTGACGCTCACCGCCGGAGAGAGTGGAGAACCGGCGGCCCTGGTGCGCTTCCACGCCGGCCTGGACCAGGGCGACGACGACCGCCTCGCGGTCCGCGACGCTGTCGCCGGCGAACGCCCTTTGGTGGGGGGTGCGTCCCATCGCGACGACCTCGCGCACGGTGAAGTCGAAGTCGCTGCCGCGCTCCTGGGGCAGCGCGGCGACGTGTCGCGCCGCGGCCGCGGGGGTCATCGCCCGTAGGTCCCGCTCGGCCAACAGCACGCGCCCGGCCTGCGGCTTCAGGTGCCGGTAGACGGCGCGCAGCAGGGTGGACTTGCCGCTGCCGTTGGGGCCGACGAGGCCGGTGATCTCGCCGGCCCCCGCGACCAGATGGACACCGGCCAGAATGCTGCGGCCGGACAGGGTGACGTGCAGGTCCTCGACGGCGATTCGCATCCGATTTCTTCCATCCTCATCGGGTTTCCAGACGTCGATCCAGCAGGAACAGCAGCACCGGGGCGCCGATGACGGCGGTGACCACACCGATCGGCAACTCCTGGGTGCTCACGGCGGTCCGGGCCAACGTGTCGACCGCCACCAGCAGCACCGCGCCGAACAACGCCGACACCGGAAGCAGCCTGCGGTGATCGCCACCGACCACCATGCGGCAGACGTGCGGGACCATCAGGCCGACGAAGCCGATCGCCCCCGACACCGCCACCAGGACCCCGGTGAGCACACTGGTGACGGCGAACAGTTCACGCCGCAGCCGGGCCACGTCCACACCCAGGCCGGCCGCCGTCTCGTCGCCCATCAGCAGCGCGTTGAGCGCACGCGCGCGGGCCTGCAACACCAGCAGCCCCGACGCGACCGCGGCGGTGGGCAGGGCCAGTTGCTCCCACTGGGCGCCGCTGAGGCTGCCCATCAGCCAGAACAGCACCCCACGCGTCTGCTGTTCGTCACCCGCCTGCAATACCAGGAAGCTGGTGAAGCCGGACAGGAACTGGCCCACCCCGATCCCCGCCAGGACCAGCCGGAGCGGGGAGAAGCCGCCGCCGCGCCGGGCCATCGCCCACACCAACGCGAACGCCGCGAGCGCTCCGGCGAAGGCCGCCGCGGACAGCCCGAGTCCGAGCACGCCGCCGGTGCCCACCCCCAGCACCATGACCGCGATCGCGCCGAGCGACGCGCCGGAGGAGATGCCGAGCAGGTGCGGATCGGCGAGCGGGTTGCGCACCAGCGCCTGCACGGCCGTGCCGACGATGCCCAGGCCGGCGCCGACCACGGCGGCCAACAGCGCGCGTGGTGCCCGGAGTTGCCACACGATCAGGTCGCGTGTGCCGGGCTCCGGCGGCTTGCCGGTGAGGCGCCGGCCGACCACGGACCACACCTCGCCGACGGGGATGTCCACCGACCCCAGGGACACGGCCGCGGTCAGCGCGGCGACCAGGAGCACGCCCAGCACGACGGCCGTCCAGGCGGTGCGCGCCGGGTGCACGCCGTCGGTGGCGTCGGTGCCGTTCGGGGTGCCCGGCGCGGCCGACGTCGTGCCGGCCTCGGGCGCGGGGCGGCGCGTCTTGCGCGCGGATACGGGAGGCACGCGGGCCTACTGCGCGGCCTGGGCGGGCTTGACCAGGTCTGGGTGGATCGTGCTCGCGATCTGCTGGACGGTGTCGGCGTTGCGCACCCCGGCGATGGTGGTCCGCTCGGAGCCGATCCGCACGAACCTGCCGCCCTTGACCGCGTTCAGGCCTTTCGTGGCGTCGAATCCGCGCAGGAATCGCTCGGCCTCGTCGTACGCCTTGGCGTTCGCCTCCGCGCTGCCCTTGTCGCGCACGCCGAGCTGGATCCAGTCCGGGTTCCTGGCGACCACGTCCTCCCACGCGACGGGCTTGTAGTCGCCGTCGCAGTCGGCGAACACGTTGCGCGCGCCGGCCAGGGTGATCACCGCGTTGGCGACCTGCTTGCCGCACACCGCGATCGGCTGCTTGGTGCCGGCGTCGAAGTCGAAGAAGAAGTACGTCGGCCGCCGATCCTGCGGCACCCCGGCGAGCGCGGTCCGGACCGCGCCGAGCTTCTGCTCCATGCCCGCGACCAGTTCGTCGGCCTTGGCGGACGTCCCCGTCACCGCGCCGAGCCCCTTGATGTCGGCCTCGACCTCGGCCAGGTCCTGCTGCGGCCCCGGGCGTTTGGCCGCGCAGGCCGTCGACTTGAGGTAGATGTGCTTGATGCCGGCGGCCGAGAACTCCTTCTCGGACGGCCCCGAGCCCATCGCGCCCATGCCGCCCATGTCGGCGAAGGTGTCGATGTACAGGTCGGCGCCCGAGCCGAGCAGCCGCTCCTTGGGGATCACCATGTCCCCGAGGACTTCGACCCGCTCGGCCCGGGCGGCGAACTGTTCGGGCATCGTGCCCTTGCCCGGCGGGAATCCGGTGCCGACGACGCGATCCCCGGCGCCGAGCCAGAACAGCATCTCCAGGCTGGACGCGTTGCTGGTGACGATCTTCCTCGGCGCCTGGGTGAACGTGGTCTCCGCCCCGGCGCAGTCGGTCACCTTCACCGGGAAGCCCGAAGTCCCCGCCGGCGCGGCACCGGACGCCGCGGTGCCCCCGCCGAGCGTGGCGCCGGACGAACTCTTCGCGTCGTCGCCGCCCCCGCACGCCGTCGCGAACAAAGTCACCGCAGCGGCGACGCCGCACACCACGCGAGAACGCATGGAACCCTCCAAGGACATACCGGATCCACGGCCCGCGAAGGCGGACTCGGATCAGGTAGTCGGGTGCGGCACCGGGAAAGTTCCCGGTCGGCGCGAGCGGGGCGGCCCTCGATCGCGCACGTCGGCGTCACGGCTCCCGGACGATCACGTCCGGGAGGTCTTGCGCGGTTTGGTCACGGCGGAGAAGTTGCCGCAATCGAGTGGACGTGGCTCGCCCGCTGATTGCGCGCGACTCGATCGGGGGATGAATCAACCTGCTGCACAGGCGACTTCTCCGAATGGGAGGGCGAGTGACCGGCGAGCCGAACCTGATTCCCGCCCCACGCCGACTGGAGCCGACCGGGGGCTCGGGGCCGATCGGCGACACGGTGGTGTGCCGCGTCGACCCGCTGCTCGGCCCGGAGGCGTATCGGCTCACCGTGGCGGCCGACCGGGTCGAGATCGTCGGTGGCGACGACGCGGGCGTGTTCTGGGGGCGCCAGACGTTGCGGCAACTGAGCGGCCCGGATGCCTTCCGCCGCGCGCCCCTGAGCCGGGAGCCGGCCGTCGTCCCGTACCTGACCGTCGAGGACGCGCCGCGTTTCGCGTGGCGCGGCTTGATGCTCGATGTCGCACGGCACTTCCTGGCCAAGGACGACGTGCTGCGCTACGTGGACGTGCTGGCCGCGCACAAGCTGAACGTGCTGCACCTGCATCTCACCGACGACCAGGGGTGGCGCGTCGAGATCAAGCGGTATCCGCGGCTGACCGAGGTGGGTGCGTGGCGGCCCCGGACCCGGCTGGGGTGGGGAGAGCCGGAGCTCTGGGACGAGCGTCCGCACGGCGGCTTCTACACCCAGGACGACCTGCGGGAGATCGTCGCCTACGCGGCCGAGCGGCATATCCGGGTCGTCCCCGAGATCGACCTGCCCGGGCATTCGCAAGCGGCCGTCGCGGCGTATCCGGAACTGGGCAACGCCGACGCGGTGGACACCGGCGCGCCGGGGGTGAAGACCGATTGGGGCATCAGCCCCCATGTGTTGGCGCCCACGGACGCGGTGGTGGAGTTCTACGAGGGCGTGTTCACCGAGATCCTGGAGGTGTTTCCAGGCCGGTTCGTGCACATCGGCGGCGACGAGTGCGTCAAGGACCAATGGCGCGAGTCACCCACCGCCCAGGCCCGCATCGCCGAACTGGGAGTCGGGGACGAGGATGGGCTCCAGTCCTGGATGATCCGCCACTTCGACCGCTGGCTGGCCGCACGGGGGCGCCGCCTCATCGGCTGGGACGAGATCCTGCAGGGTGGCCTGGCCCCGGGCGCCGCGGTGATGTGCTGGCGCTGGTACACCGGCGGTGTCGCCGCCGCCGAAGCCGGACACGACGTCGTGATGTGCCCTCAACAGGAGGTCTACCTCGACCACGTCCAGTCGGAGGACGCCGGTGAGCCGGTTCCCTTCGGATGGGTGCACACACTGGAGGACGTCTACCGGTTCGAGCCCGTACCGCCACGGCTGAGCGGCACCCCCCACGCGGCCCATGTGATCGGGACCCAGGCCAACCTGTGGAGTGAAGTCACCGAGAACCGCGCCCGCGTGGACTATCAGGTGTTCCCCCGCCTCGCGGCCTTCGCCGAGGTCGCGTGGTCCACGCTGCCGCACCCGGACAAGCGCGACTTCGGCGACTTCGATCGGCGGATGCACGAAGCGCACTACGCCCGCCTCGACGCACTGGACATCGCCTACCGGCCGCCGACCGGCCCGCACCCCTGGCAGCAACGCCCCGGCATCCCCGGGCGGATGCACCACAAGCCCCGCCGGACGTGGTACATGGCGTGAGAGCGTCCGGCCCATCACCCGTACCACTCCTGCGGATAGGCATCGGCATCGACGTGCGGCCGGCGACGACGAGCGCGCCGCTGCCGGCCCCGATGAGCCGCAGCGCCTCCGAACGCTCCCGCTGGTAGGGTCGCGAGCCGCCAAGGGACCTAGCGTGCGGGGAGTCGTATGAGTACTCAAGGCCAACCGAAGTGGGCCTGGTGGGTGGTCGGGATCCTCATCCCGGTAATCGGCATCGTGGTGACGATCTGGGCGGCCAACCGATCGTCCGATTCGGACGACGGCTCCGGCGGCGCCGCGGCTGTGGGCACCCCCCGGCCGCCTGCCGCCACAGGGCCGGGGACGACCGGACCCGCCCCCGCGTCACCGCCGCTGTCGCGGACGCCCGACGCACCGGCCAAGGTGCCGGCGGACCCCGTCGAGATCACCCTCAAGCCCGGGGCGAACTACCTCGATCTGGACACCGCGCCCCCCATGGCGATGCCATCCGCCAAGAGCGCCGACCTCGTGGTGCTCTTCGCCGTCGGCACCCCCGGACTCGTCACGGAAGGCTCCACGCCAACCCTGGCCGTCCTGCCCGCCGAAGGCCCCGACCCCACGGCGGCGGAATGCGCCGAAGCGGTCGACAAGCGCGGCACCTACCAGACCGGGGACCTCACCCGCGGAGCACGTTTCTGCACGGAGTCCGACGAAGGCCACCTGGCCTATCTCCGGGTCGTCAGCGGCGTGGCCATCGAGGCGCCCGTCCGCTTTCAGGTCACCGTGTGGAAATGACGTGCTCCCTGCCTCGCGGGGCGGGATTCCCTCTTGCGCGGCGACTGAGCGAGTTCGGTGGGTGTCGCGACGGGGCGACGGTCAACCGAGAACCGGTGAACCATTCCGGCCACGGCACTAGCATGAGTGGCGACGTCAGCGGTCTTCCGCTGTGCATCGGCAACGCTAGGGGAGTTTGCGCATGGCGCCTCTCGGTCGGCTGGGTCTGGGCCCGCAGCAGCGTCTGAAGCGGGCGACGAACCGGCTGGAGACGGCCTTCGCCGCCGCGCCTTCGACCGGGAAGCAACTGGAGCGGGCCGCCCGCGACTACGGCGTCGCGCTGCGCCTGGCTCTCGACCTGGAACCGCCGCTGGCGGCCCGCTTGTTCCGCGACTACGACGCCCGCATACCTCCGGAGCACTACCCGTCGGCCTTCGGCCCCAAGGACGCCGGATGGCTGACCGGTCCGGCGACGCGGGACGACCGGCACGTGCAGAGCATCGTGTTCGAGCTGGCGGTCCGGCTGCGGCTCCGGGAGGTCCGGGACCAGGCGCGCGACCGCCTGGCCGATCTGCTCGGCCGTGAGGGGGTCGCCGATCGGCTCGTCGCCCACCTCCGGCGCTGCAAGGATCTCGGGCTGCTCGAGGCGGACACGGTGGCCCGGGCGATGCGGGGACACCTGGCGACCGTACCGTTGAGCCGGGATACCCAGCTGTGGTCCGGGTTCTTCGACCAGTTGTCCGAGGCGCTGCTGCCGGAACTCTGCGAGGTGCACTGCTTTCTCGGGCGCGGGGCGGACGCGGTCCGGCTCGCCGATACCAACGCGCTGCGCCGGCAGGCCCTGGACTGCTGCGCGCGCTCGCCCCGGCTCGCCGATGTGCGGGCCGGACTGGGGCTGGCCCATGGCCTGGGGAACACCGAGGCGGTGCGGAAGCTGGAGGAACACGCCGGCGACCTGCTCTTCGACGAGGGCGAGTACGCGGAGGCGCTGACGTGTTTCGAGGCGGCCGCGCGGCCGGACCGGGCCGGTGAGTGCCACGAGCGGCTCGGCCGGTTCTTCGAGGCGCTGGCCCACTGCCCCGCGGACCGGGCCGAGCGCCTCCTGCGGCTGGTCGGGCTGTGCCGGCCCGAGGTCGACGCGCTGGTCGAGCGGAGGGAGTTCACCGAGGCGGCCCGGAAGGCGAAGGAACTGGCCGACCACCTGGACCGGGCGGCGTCGGCGTCGGACGAGTCGGTCGCGCTGCGGGCCGCCGTCACCGCGGAGGGCAGGCAGCACTTCCGTGCGCTGCTCGCCCGCGCCGAGGTTCTCCCGGAGCAGCAGGCCGTCCTGGCCTCGTGGAGCCGGTTCGAGGAGGAGTCGGGCGAGCCGGCCGAGGCCGCTCGGCGCGCCGCGGAAGGCGGCGACCGCTATCGGGCCCACCGCCTCTACCGCGCTGCCGGGCGCTTCGGGGAGGCCGACCTCGTACTGAAGGACGACGACACGCCCGAGGGCCGCAAGGCCCGCGCCGAGGCACGCAAGTCCGGCGGCGACCTGCTCGGGGCCGCGCGGCTGTACGCGGACGCCGGGGAGCCGGAGGCGGCTGTCGAACTGTTCATCCGGGCAGGGGAGTTCGGCATGGCCGCCGACGGCCTGCTGCGATGGCACGGCGACGCGGCCCTGGAGGATCCACGACTGGCCGACTGCCTACGTCGCTCCGGCCGGGTCGAGGAACTGGTCCGACTGTGCCTCGAAGCGGTGTCGGCCGGCAGCCGACGGACCGCGCTCGTCGAGCAGTTGCGCGGTCTCCGACACCATCCCGCGTTGGCGCCCGCCCTGGCCCCCGAGATCGAGCGCGCCCTGGAAACCCTCGACGGCGCGGTGCGACGGCGCTTCGAGGAGCGGGCGCAGGCGTGGGTGGCGCAGGCCCGGGCCGAGATCGACCGGCGGTACGCCGGGATCTGGGGGCTCGACCTGGGCACGTCCACCTGCGCCGCCGCCATCTACGACACCGAGACCCGGCAATCCGTGCTGTGCCCCTGGAAGGGCCGATCGCACTTCGCCTCGACGCTGAGCCTGGACCGGCAGGGGAACGAACTGGTCGGCCTGGCCGACGACGAGATCCTCGCCGACTGGGTGGTCGGCCACATCGGCGCCTCGAAGCGCGCGATGGGCACGCGGACGGTCTATCGGATCCGCGGCCGCTCCTACCGGCCGCAGGAGGTGGCGGCCCGCCTGATTCGGCACGCCCGCGGGCTCGTGGAGGGGATGCTCGCCACCCGTGTGCGCGAACGGGTCGGCGAGTTGGCCCAGGCCGAGCTGGGCAAGGTGCACGACGACTGGCTGTCCTGGGCGGAGCGCCATCACGACCTGCGGCCGGCCCGGCCGAAGGCCGTCCTGACCATTCCCGCCTACTTCCTCAACAACCAGAAGCACGCCACCCGCGACGCCTGCCGGATCGCCGGCGTGGAGGCGGTACGGCTGATCCACGAGCCGACCGCCGCCTGTATCACCGCCGCACGCGAGCGGCGCCTGACCGGCCGTGTGGGCGTCGTCGACCTCGGCGCCGGCACCCTGGACGCCAGCGCCGTCGAGGTGTCGGGCAACGTCCACGACGTGCAGCAGGTGCTGGGGGACACGCACTACGGCGGCAAGGACTTCGACGCCAACATCAGCCGCGCCCTGGCGGAGCGGCTCAGCCGGGCGGGCATCGACGTACCCGAGAGCGGGGTGGCGCGCCGCCGCCTGGAGGTCGCCGCGGAGTACCTCAAGATCAGCCTGTCGGCGCAGGAGCACGCCGACTACGCGCTGCACGGCCTCGTCGACGGCAAGGACGTGAACCTCGAACTCGGCCGTGCCGAACTGGCCGAGATCCTCGAGGAACCGCTGCGCACCCTGCGCCGGACCTGTGCCGAGTTCAAGCAGTCCCTGAACCGGCAGCCCGATCACCTGGTCCTTGTCGGCGGGCCCATGCTCTCGCCGCTGGTGCGCGAGGTCGTCGAGGAGGTCTTCGGCCGGAAGCGGACCACGGTGTCCGATCCGCGCACGGCCGTGGCCTGCGGCGCCGCGCTCCAGGGCGCCGTGCTCGCCGGCAGCCTCAAGGATCTCCTGCTGCTGGACATCACTCCCTTGCCCCTGGGCATCCGGGTCCTGGACGAGGAGAGGCAGCACGTCCTGTCCACGCTCATCGAGCGGCACACGACCATCCCCGCCACGGGCCGCAAGGAGTTCACCACCATCGGCGACAACCAGGCGGCGGTGCGCATCGAGGTCTACAACGGGCGGCTCGACCCCGCGTCGCGGATCGGGGAGATCCTGCTGGAGGGCATCCCGCCGGCCCCCGCGGGCGTGCCGAAGATCGAGGTGACGTTCGCCATCGACGCGAGCTGCGTCCTGGAGGTGACCGCGCGGGACGAGGGCACCGGGCGGACGAAGACCATCCGGGTGACCGACAGCACGCTGCTGTCCCCGAACGAGCTCGACGACATGACCCGGAGCTACCGGCGCCAGGCCGAGCTGGAGGAACTGCGCAAACGGCTGCGGGAGTCGGTCGACGAGGCCGACGCGAGCGACGGCGAGGCGTCGTGGCGCGAACTGCGGCAACGGCTGGTCGCCTACCGCCCCTCGCAGGCTCCCGCGGACCCCGAGGCCCAGCGGATGCTCGTCGAGATCTTCAACGAGGCCAACGACAGGGAAGTGGAGCTGCTGCTGACCCAGGAGCCGCTGCGCGACCTGGCCGCCAAGGCCCGCGAATACCTGGACCGGGCTCAGGGCGCCGGCGCGACCCACCAGGCACCGGACCAGGACCTGTCCCAGGCCCGGCACCTGGCGGCCGAGCTGGACGGGCTCCTGGACCGGCTGCGCCCGCAGTTGGCGAGGCTGGCGGCGTGGAACGCGCTGCTGGTCGGGTTGGCCACGGCCGAACCGGATCCGTTGCGCCGCTTCCGCAACGCCCACGACGCCGGCGAGTACGCCCGCGCCCTGGCGGCACTGGGCCGATCGACGGCCCCGCTGGAGTCGCCCGAGGACGTCCGACGACAACTGCGCAGCCTGGCCGAGGTCGGGGACGCCGACGGCTACCGCGAGGCGCTGACCGTGCACGCCGGCCGGCTTGCGGCAGTGGTGCTCGACCCGGAGCACCCGGAGGCATTCCTCGCCCGGATCCGGGCGGCGTTGGTGACGGTCACGGGGAAGACGACCGGCAGCGGATTCCTGATCTCGGACCGCCTGGTCGTCACCAACCGGCACCTGCTCCCGGACGGGGACGACGGGTACGACGCCGCGCGGGTCCAGATCGGGGTGGAGGGCATCGGGACGATGGCGGCCGAGCGGGTCTTCCTGCCGGACTCGGGCCGTGGCAACGCGGCGCTGCTGCGGCTGCGCGAGCCGGTGGCCGGGACCGTGCTGCGGCTGGGGCAAGTGAAGCTGCTGGGCATCGGTGACCGGGTATGGGCCGCCGGCCCGCCGCCGCGTGACCTGCTTCGCGGTGTCGTGGACAAGTTCGAGTCGTTTCCCGAGCAGGACCTGCGGCTGTTCAAGACCGGACTGCGGCTGCCGGCCCGGTGCAGCGGCGGCCCGCTCCTGAACGACCTCGGCGAGGCGGTCGGCATCCTCACGATCAGGGCGGACGGCGGTGCCGACGAGGGCACCTTCGCCCTCACCGCCGACGCCCTGACCCCGCTTTTGGCCGCCGCCGGTTTCGAGCTCTGACGCGGGCCCGGTCGAGGCGGGACCGGGGCGCGCGCACGGTTCCTGGAAACCGTCGACGAGGACCGGGACCCAGGCGTGTGACGAGCCGCCGCCGAGGCATCGCGACGGGGTTCACGATTAGGGCGGCCTTCAGTCGCGGATCCTTCTTCGCCGCCCGAGGGACGGCGTCGGCGACGGTGCCGCCGGCCGCGCTCACCCCTCGCGAACGTGAGGTGCTCGGGCTGATGGCTGACGGTCCGTCAGTACGACCAGTTTGCCGACCGTGTGGCCGGCTTCCATGTCCGCGTGGGCGTGGCGGATGTCGTCGAGGCGGTAGGTGTTGACCGGGCCCAGGGTGATGCGGCCCGCGGCGATCTCGTCGAGGAAGCGCTGCAGTACCTCGCCGGGCAGGTCGCCGCTCTCGCCTCCGTAGGCGGTCAGCCGCACGCCCTTGGGCAGGTAGCCGATCGGGTAGAAGTCGTGCACCAGCCACTGGTTGGACAACATCCCGGTGAAGCAGACCGTGCCGTGCACCCGGGTGGCGGCGAGGGTGTCGGGAAGGGTCGGGGTGCCGACCAGTTCCAGGGCGGCGTCCACGCCGTCGGGGAACAGGGCGCGCGCGGCCTCGGCGACGTGGCCGTCGTCGACCAGGACGTGGTCGACGCCCTGCGCCTTGAGCGCGTCGGCCCGTTCGGGTCTGCGGGTGGTCGACAGGACGATCGCGCCGAGATCCTTGGCCAGCGCCGCGGCGGCCAAGCCGACCGAGGACGTCCCGCCGCGGATGAGCAGGCTCTGGCCGGCCGCGAGGTCCAGGCCGGTGGTCAGCGACCCGTACGCGGTCTGCAGCGTCTCGGGGACCGCGCCGATCACCTCCCAGGGCAGCGCCGAGGCGAAGGGGATGACCTGACCCACGGGGACGAGGGTGTACTGGGCGTAGCCGCCGTCGTAGGTGCGGCCCATGTCGCCCATCATCGTCGCGACCTGCCGGCCGGGCGCCAGACCGCTGTTCGCGTCGGCCGGGTCGAGTCCGTCGACGACGCCGACGGCCTCGATGCCCGGCACGCGCGGAAAGGTGACGCCTTCGGCGAGGCCGAGGCGGGTGTGCAGTTCGGAGCGGTTCAGGCCGAACGCCTTGACCGCGATCCGCACCCAGCCCGGCCGGGTCGCCGGGACGGGGCGGTCGGTGACGACCAGGTTCTCCACCGGACCGGGCTCACTCAGAACCACGGCGCGCATCGTTTCGGCCATGACGGCCCTCCCTCGGGGTGCTTGCCGCGGGAGACTACAGGGCCTGGGCGGTCCGATGGACAAGCGACGCGCTGTCGACGGGGTGTGGGGCGAGGGCCGCGTACCCGGTGTCCGGCATGACGGTCGCGCGCACATACACGCACTCCGCCAACTCGTCGCCCCACGCGCGCTCTTCACGTTGGTCGCACGATCCGGCAGGGGCTTCGGAGCGGGCCGACCTCGTCAGAGCTGTCGCCACGTCCACGTCGTCGAAACCTCCAGCGGGTCGATCGGGGTGACGAGCCGCGGCAGGGTGTCGAGGCCGTTCGGCGGCCCCGACTGGGGCTGGACGCACACGGCTTCGGCCCGCTCGTCGTCCACGACCACGCGGGGAGTTCGTCAGTCCGACTTCGACTGGGTGCGTCGGGCGTACGCGCGGGCGGCGCGGGCGCGGTCGCCGCAGCGAGTGGAGCACCAGTGGCGGCGGCCGTGGCGCAGCAGGTAGCGGTTGCAGGGGGTGGAACCGCAGGTGGTGAGGCGGTCGGCGTCGGGGCCGGTGAGGAGGTCGGCCGCGTTCGCCGCAAGGGTCGCGAGCGCGCGGTCGAGGATCTCGGTGGTGGGGCACGGCGCCGCGCGATAGGGGCCGTTCTTCTCGTCCCAGTGCAGCAGTGCGGCCGTTGGGGCCCTGCTCAGCGCGTCATTGACGGCGGACAGCGCCGTGGGCAGGGCGGGCAGCCCGGCGACACGGGCGGCGAACAACGACTTGAGGTGCTCGCGCAGCGAGCGCAGCTGCGTCGTGCACATCTCCTGCACCCCGGCATCGGCCGGAGCGAGGTCACGTGCGGTGAGCCACTGATTCGTCGCCTCGGGGGTGCCGAGGAGATCGATGAACTGCCCTCCGGGCAGCGCGATGGCGCTGTTGGCGAAGTCGAGGGCGAGGTACTCCTCCGCTCCTGGCGCGGGCGGCGGCACAGACTCGGTGGTCAGGGTCTCGCTCATGGTTCTCATGGTACGGCTTGCACTCGTCCGTGAGACACCGCTACCGTTCTTCACGGATAAACCCCTTCTCATCCGTGAGGTGTTTGGATGGCCAGTACCGGCACGACCAGTGAGCAGATACCCGTGCGCGTCTTCGGCGGCCCGACCGCCCTCTTCGAATACGGCGGCCTGCGATTCTTGACCGACCCGACCTTCGACGCTCCCGGCGACTACGAGGTGCCGGGCGGCAGGCTGACCAAGACGGCGCCCTCCTCCGGCACACCGGCCGACCTCGGCCGCGTCGACGTGGTGCTGCTCTCCCACGACGAGCACCCCGACAACCTCGACAACTCCGGCCGAGCACTCCTCGCCGACGTCCCGCTCACCCTCACCACCCCCGGCGGCGGGCAGCGTCTCGGAGGCAGGGCCAAGGGGCTGGCCGACTGGGAGGCGATCGAGCTCGACCGCCCCGGCGGCGGCACGATCACTGTGACGGGCGTGCCCGCCATCCACGGCCCCGGGGCCCGCGAAGAGGTCGAACCGATCACCGGCCAGGTCGTCGGCTTCGTCCTGACCGGGGAGGGCCTGCCCACGGTCTACGTCAGCGGCGACAACGCCTCGCTCGACCTGGTCAAGGAGATCGCCGAACACTTCGGCCCGGTCGACACCGCCATCCTCTTCGCCGGGGCTCCCCGCTTCGCCGTCCTCTTCGACGGCGCGCTGATCGTCCTCGACGGCGCCCAGGCCGCCGAGGCTGTCAAGATCCTCGGCGCCCGCCGGGTGGTTCCCGTCCACTACGACAGTTGGGCCCACTTCACCGAGGGCCGTGACGAACTGGTAGCCGCTTTCACCAACGCCGGACTGGCCGACCGCCTGGACCTGGGCGACCTGGGCTGACCGGACAGTCGCTCGGACGCGCTGGGCCAAGAGCAGGAAATGGCCCTCGTCGCGCAGCGGGTCGTATTCGACGGTGACGATCAGCCACGGGGGCACCGAGGACGGGTCGTCGCCGCGGACGGGGGAGACGCGCGGGTCGGCGGGGTCGACGTCCGGGCCGAGGTAAGGGCGTCCCTGCCCGTCACCCTGGCCGCCGCCGACGGCGCGCCGCCCCTGTTGCCCGCCGCGACCCCGGAACATACCGACCCCGCCGACCAGTTCGCCTTCGACCTGGACATCGCCATCGCCATCGCCTCGGGAACCGCGCGGCGGGCCGGGCGATGTGTCGGGACTTCGGTAGTGGATCTTCCTCTCCAAAACGTTCACAGTCTGTACATGGCATCAGGTTCGACATTTTCCGGGCGTCGATGGACCAATCGTTACGAAAGAGGGCAGTGGGAGCTCCGCGAGAGCCTCTGCTCCAAGATCGCCGAACTCGAGGCACTGCTCAAGAGCAAGACGACGCAGGTCCCGCTTCCGGCGCGGACACAGCTGCTCGCGGAGCAGGCACTCAAGTCCTTGGAGGAGGCAACGAGCGCACTGCGCCACGATCACCGCCGGCGACTGCCCACGCAACACCTGGCGGTCGCGCAGACGCGGTACGACGTGGCGTACATCCTCATGGTGCGGCTGTCGTCATTGGACGACGTGAGAGCGATGCTGCCCGGCATGGTGGCCTACATCAGGGAGCATCTGCCGGTCGGCGACGAACGCAGAACGCAGGTCGAGGAGATCTCGCTGGCCGTGCGATCGGGTGGTGTCCTCGACGACGTGCAGCGTGAGGTGCTCGTCGACGCGTCCACGATCGCCCATCAGGCGCACCTGAGAGAGAAGCTCAGGGTGCGCAGCTTCGCCAACATCGTCTTCGGGGTGTCGGCCGTCCTGGCCGTCATCGCCTTCCTGGTCGCCGCGTTCACCGCCGTCTCGCCGGAGACGGTGCCCCTGTGTTTCGACCCCGAAGGCATCGGGATCGTCTGCCCCACGGCGAGCGCACCGGTCGATCGGGACCAGATGGCGGGCAACGTCGACGAGCTCTACGCGAGCGTCGCGTCCGCTTGGGACTACCCCGTGGTCGAGTTCGTCGGGCTCGTGGCCGCCGCCGTGGCGGCGGCCGCCTCGCTGCGACGGATCAGGGGCACCTCGACCCCGTACAACGTTCCCGTGGCCTTGGCGCTGATCAAACTGCCGACCGGCGCGCTGACCGCCGTGCTCGGACTGCTCCTGATGCGCGGCGAGTTCGTGCCCGGATTGAGCGCCCTCAACTCGTCGGCCCAGATCATCGCGTGGGCCGTCATCTTCGGGTACGCCCAGCAGCTCTTCACCAGGTTCGTCGACAATCAGGCGCAGGCCGTCCTCAACTCGGTCGGAGGACCGAACGGCGCGGCCAAACCCGTCCGCGCTGCGCCGACTCAGCCCGGCTGACCGGGATTCGGGCGCGTACCACGATCGGCGCAGCGTTCGGAACACGGGTGTGCGCGTCGCCGATGGATGCCGCCCCCGAGATGTCCGCCGAATCGCCCCGTCACCCCCTCGCGGGTCACTCCTCGAGGCGTGCCGTTGACGTGCGGTTCGTACCGCCTTGTGTTCCGCTGGGACGGGCGCGAGCGATCGCAATCGAACCGAACGCGCGACGCCCGTGGTCGCGCCGAGCGACCGAAACCGCGCCACGCGAAGGAGCCGACATGCCCGGCGACATCACTCAACCCTGCGACTTCACCATCCACAGGCCCACGATCAAACGCGGTTCGACGGGGGACGCGGTCAAACAGGAGCAGTGCTACCTCAACCACTCGTTGACCGGGACCAAACTCCTCGAAGACGGGGTGTTCGGGCCGGTGACCGATGCCGCCACGCGCAGGTTTCAAACGTGCGCGAAGATCGGGATCGACGGCATCTGCGGCCCGCAGACCTGGTCGTTCCTGACGTTCTGGGCCAACTCGCCGGGCTTCGTCTGCTGAGCCCGTCGCACGCGCGTCGAACGGGTAGGGGGTGAACGGCGGTTGGTATCCCAACCGCCGTTCACCCGTGTACTCAGACCCGTACCGGTACCGGTGCCGACTTGGCGACGATCAGCCGCTGCCCGACGTTGATCAGGTTCGGGTCGGGAATCCCGTTCCACGCGACGAGTTGCTCGATCGTCGTTCCGAACCTGCGGGCGATGGCCGTGAGCGTGTCACCGGACTTCACCGTGTAGAGGGTGTTGTGCGGTGTGTCGGACTCGTTGACGATGAGTTTCTGCCCGACGTCGATCAGGTCCGGGTTGGGAATCTTGTTCCAGGAGACGAGTTGCTCGACCGTCGTCCCGAACATGTCGCCGATGGCCGTGAGCGTGTCGCCGGACTGGACCGTGTAGCGCGTGACGTGCAGCGTTTTTGTCGACATATCGGCCACGGTAACCCAGACATCCCCCCATCGCGCGGAGGCGCGCGTCCCGCGCGCGTCGGCGCCATCTCGGCCGCAGGGTCCGGCGGTTGCGCCGAGCACCGCTCCGGCCGGCCGCCTCGATGTCGACCGGGCGCGTCGATTCGAGCCGATGGGACCCGGCTCCGTTCCCATGATCCGCCGCGAGGCGCCCCGATGCCCCCTTCGCGGACGGTGTGGCTCGAAGAAACCGACACGTTGTCCGGAGTCGGGGTCGTTCGGGTACCGGTGGGCGGACCTCGTACCCCTTTTTGGCGGAGTGGTGACGTTCTCGCCGAAGGGCCCAGCCGGTCGTCACAGCCGGCCGGGCCCTTTGTGCGCGGGCGCAGGCAGTGCGCGCCGGGCGATGTTCAGCCGTCGCTCGGGGCCAGGGGGTGGCGCCGGGCCGAAAGGGTGAGCGCCAGTACCCACGGCCGGTCGGAGAGGGCGCCGATGTCGTCCGCGGAGAGGGTGGCGGTGGCCACCGTGCGGTCCCCCTCCGGGGGTTCGACTCCGTGGCCGCGCAGGATGTCGTGCTCGGGGCCCCTCGCGGGACCGGTCAGCCGAATGATCACCGGCAGGACGCGCGTGCCCGGGTCGCCGTCGGCGTCGATGGCTTGCGCGAGGGGGGCATCGAGCTTGGCGTAGTCCATTTGTCGAGTGTCGCACCGACCGGCAGCCGTCGAAGGGCCACAGGTCGGTGCGACGACGTCACGCGTGGTTGCGCACAGGTCTCACAGGTCCAACAGGTCCAACAGGTCTCACAGGTCGGTGGCGTCGATCAGGCCGTTGCCCCACTTGGGGTCGAAGTCGCCGGGCGCACCGCCCGGGATGTGGGCCTTGGCGCGCAGGATCGTCATGAGCTTCTCGGGGTCGAGGCTTGGCTCGCGTTCCAGGAGCAGCGCGGTGAGTCCGGCGACGAAGGGACTCGCCATGCTGGTGCCCTGGAGGGCGAGGTGTTTGCTGTCGACGACGAACTTCGCGGGCATGTCCTCGGTGTCCCGAGAGAAAGCCGAGATGATCATCGCGCCGGGGGCGGTGATGTCGGGTTTGGCGACACCGTCGCGGCGAGGGCCCTCGCTGCTGAAGGACGCGATGTCGTCCTCCTGGAGCCAGGTCGCCTCACGGGCGGTGCCGCCGGCGTCCGTCCACCGGATCCGCGTGGCGTAACAGGCGACAGTGACGGCGGAGGTCGCGGCCCCGGGTGAGCCGACCTTCATCGAGTCGTGCACCCTGGGTCCGCTGAACTGCACCGGGTGATCGCCGCCGAGAATCCAGGCGTCGACCCGGCCTTGGCCGCCCGTGGCACCGCGCAACACCAGCAGCCACGGCCCGCTCCCGAGCGCCTCGCCGTCCTTGCTCTGCACCGTGACGAAGAAGTTGAGGTCGCCGTTGACCGGGTCGGGGCCGGGCGTGGTGATCTCGACCAGGCCCTCGGGCAGGATGTGCCGACTGGTCGGCCGTCCCGTGGTCTTGACCGGTTGAAACGGTGTCGTGGCGCCGTTGGGGGAGACCACGGCGACCTCGATCCGGTCGCTCGGGGGGTACCACCCGTTGACCGCGAACACCGGGGAGTTCCCGGGATGGCAGGGAATCGACCTGGTGGCGCCCTTCGGTACGGTGAGCTGGACGTGGATGTCGTCGTCGCCCTCGTTGCCCGCCGCGCAGCACACGATTCGGCCGGGCCCGACCTCCTCCTCGATCGCCTGCGACATCGCGTCGGTACCGTCGTGGGGGTCGAAGTGGCCGCCCAGGCTCAGGTTCAGCACCACGGGCAGGTCCAGTTCGCGCCCCACCCGGAAGATGTACTGGATGCCGTCGATGATGTGGGCGTCGTCGAAATCGGTCTTCACCATGACGATGCGCGCGCCGGGGGCGACCCCGTCGACGCCGGCGGCGATGCCCGCGACGTGAGTGCCGTGTCCCTCGGTGTCCCGGGACAGGATCTGCGCGTTGCCGGGAAACTCCTTGCCGTATCGACCCTCGGGAACCCCGGACCCGCCGAGGATCGTCTGATCCCACACGCGTTCGATCCGTCCGGCGAAGTCCGGGTGGCGTGGGTCGATGCCGGTGTCGACGATGCCGACGAGCACTCCCTGACCGGTCAGGTTCGTGGCGTTGCGGAACACGGTCACGCCGGTCTTGCGCTGCGCGACGTCGAGAAGGGGACGCATGCGGTAGGCCGGGACGATGCGGCGGATCCCGGGGTGCGCCGCGACGCGGTCGAGTGCGCCGATCTCGACGAGAGCGGTGCGCACCGCCCGGCCGCCCTCGTTCAGTTCCACGCCCTCGCCGGCGAGGTCCTCGAGCGAGGCGTCCGGCTCGCATTCGAGCTTGACCACGACGCGCACCGGCTTGGCTCGTTGACGTGCCGAGACGAGCCCCGACATGACGGCCGTACGTACCAGCGGGCCCGGCCGCCGCTCCTCCTCGAGATACCGGTCGTAGGTCGCGGCCAAGGACGGAGCAAGTTTGCCGAAGTCCATGCTTCGTTTCCCTTCGAGGTTGCGACGAGGCACGGCATACCCATCCGAATCAGGCCTCGATGCCGAGCCGTGACCAGCTTCGAGCACTCGAAAAGCCCACCATGTGCGCGGCCGGCCGAAGCTGCCGAAGTTCACCCGTACGGGCGCGCCTTGCCGGCGGAGCCGGGGTCGGGATCGTGGCGGTGCGCGCGCAACCGTCGGCCGGCGGCGGCGGGTGGACGCGCCGCCGGCGTGATCCGGACAACTTTCGTCGTGGCGTGCGGACGAGATGACCGGTTCGGGTGGGTCGGGGCGGGGTGCCGGCGGTGTCGACGACGAGCGCCAACGGCCTTGCGTGGCACGGGTGGACGGCGATGGGGAAGGGGTATCGACGGCCGCTTTTGGCAACTGTCCGTAAATACGCTTTCACTCAGCGCTTCCTTTGGAAAGGCTTACCTGTGTTGGCAACCCGCCAACCAACATCTTGGGAGGATCGATGTCAGAACCTGTCGAAGTCACCGACCGCGGCGCAAGCCGCAAACTCACCACCATCGGCGCGGGTCTCGTGGCGAGCGCTCTGCTCGGTGCGATCGCCCTCGCCCCGACGGCCGACGCCTCGGTGGCGGACTCCTGTCCGAGGAACACCGTGTGCGTCTACACCGGGGAGGATCGCACCGGGACGCGCACCGTCATCCCGGCGCGGGTCGTCGAGGAAACCGGCGACATCGGGTACACGGTGGCCCAACCCGTGCGATCGCTGGCCAACCGGACCGGGTTCGACCTGCTCGCCGGCACGAGTCGACCCGCCATCTGTATCCGATTCCCCTGCTACCAGTACGAGTTACGCGAGCGAGTCCTCGCTGGCTGGGACGCGATGGGCCTCGTGGACACCGGGAGCGAACCCCTGGTGATCGGCGTGGACTTCGGCCCCTGATGTAGCCGGCCGACACGTGAACGGTGAGCCCCCGGACCCCGCCGGTGCGGGCAAGCGGGCCCACCGAAACACCCGGCAGGGGGCACGGCGTGACGGGCATCCACACGAACACCCGTCACGCCGGCCCCCTGCGCGGTGGTCGCCCGCGCCGACCAGGGGAGATGCCATCAGCGAAGACACACGCGAGCCCGTTCCGGACCCGGAACCCTTCCGGCAACCGGCCGCGTCCAGGGCGGACTGAAGCGACGCTCGTTGGCCCGGCTCCGGGGGTGGGTCGAGGTCCATGTGGACCTCATCCGCCTCGGGGCCGGGACCTGAGTGGCGACCGTGGTTCAGTCGTGTTCGACCCGGTGGTTCAGGTGACCGGCTTGGGCGGGAATACCCAGACGCGCTCATTGGTGGCTACGACGCCGTAGCCACCTGTGGCCACCTGGGGGATCAGCTCGCCGGCGGGACCGGGGTCGGCGAGGACGGACTTGTCCGCGGCGGACAGTACGAGGGCCTCGCGGATCGTGACGCGCTCCGACATCGACGTCGAGGCGTCCGCCGCCGCGTAGGCCGCGCCGTTGACGATCTGCCAGACCACCACCGGCCGCTCGCTCGGCGTCTGCTGCCAAAGGATCGTCCCGGAGGTGACCTGCCAGGCCAGGGCGTGCGGGCCGCCCTGGTCCCGGTTGGACAGGTACAGGACCGCGCCGTCGGGGGCGAGGTGGTACGCGAAGTCGGCGCTCTGTACCCGCGGGGCCGGGCCGGGCGTCGCGAGCCGCCCTGTGACCGGGTCGTACAGGCCGAGCAGCATCGGGCCGCGTCCCATGGTGACGCTGCCGTTGCTCGTCTCGTTCGTGTACCAGCCGAGCAGGATCTTGTCCCCGACCGGGCCGAGCACCACGGCGCGTTCTTGGCGGTCCCTGGCCTGCGCGTCCGTCGGGGTACCCGGCGGGGCGGTGACGGTCGCCGTCGACCACCTGCGCTGCCCGGTGGCGGCGTCGGTCGCCACGACGTGGCCGACGAGGGCCGCCTTGTCGTACTCGATCGTGAACACCGTCCCAAGGGCGAAGGAGCCGGCCGCCCCCCGGGCGAAGTCGCCGGGGTCCGAACAGCCCTTGTCACGGTCGCCGCACGTGACCACCGGCGGGCCGAAGTCCGGGGTGTCGGCGGTCCGGGCCCAGACGTGCTGCTTCCCGTCCGGTCCGGCGCCGCGGCGAATCACCCAGCCGTCCGAGACGATCTCCTTGTACGAGTAGTCGGCGGCCATGGTCAGGTCGACCACGGCGATCCGACGGCCCTGCTCGTCAAAGGCCGTGACGAGCAGCGAACTGCGCTCGGCGGTGAGACCGGACGCCGGCACCTTGCGTTCCTCGCGCGTGACCAGGGCAGGCATGCCACGCCACGTCTCGACGGAGACGATGCCCTTCAGGCTCACAGTGGCGCGCAGGGCACCGGCCCTGGCGTCGTGGAACCACGCCACCTTGTCGGTCCCCGCCCCGCCCGGCGTTGTGGCCTGCTCGTGGACGATCACGACGCCA
Organism: Embleya sp. NBC_00896; assembly: GCF_045207785.1. NCBI lineage: Bacteria > Bacillati > Actinomycetota > Actinomycetes > Kitasatosporales > Streptomycetaceae > Embleya > Embleya sp. NBC_00896. Next base: position 676,022 of record NZ_CP108777.1, on the reverse strand, counting down.
CCGCCGACGACGCGTACGGCGTCCCGGGAGTTACGGACGCCGGTTTCGCTCTTGTCCCTCGGGGCGGACCAGGCCGGTGTGCCGGCCAGCCCGGGCAGCGCGGGCCCGGTCCAGGGGACCTGCCCACCCTTCGCGCCCTGCTCCGGCCCGACCGCCGCGTCCGGGCGCGGCGCACCCCTTCCCCCGCCGTCGTCCGAGCATCCGACCAGCACCGTCAGGAGTGCGGCCGACACAGCCGCCAGCCCTCCCAGCCGCCGTGTTTTCGCCATGCTTGTACTGAGCCCCGATCCGTGTGGTAACCGCAGGATGATAGGGACCGAGAGGCGAATCCAGACACCCCTCCACGGTATTTGGATGAGCCTCGCGCCTTGCGGCTACACGATGAGCACAGCGATGGCCCGGCCGTGGTCGGTGTCAGCTGGGGGCGTCGGGTTCAGGCGGCTTGGCGGGCGACTTGGATGTCCAGGGCGGCGCGGAGCCAGTCGTGGGCGGCGCCGGCGGTGGGGGCCGATGGGCCGGACAGTTCGGCGGCGAGTTGCCAGTAGTGGTCGATGCGGGGGTCCGCCGCGAGCTGATCGCTGAGCCTGCGGCGGAAGGTGGGGGTGTCGCGCGTGCCGCCGGCGCAGGCATAGGCGGACACGAAGGAGTCGAGCGCCTCGCCCTCGTGCGGTGGCCGCCGGGACCGCAGTTCCGATGACGCCAGCGCGTACGTCTCGCCGAGCCCGTCGTAGAGCACCTCCGGACGGTAGCCCCCGTCGGGCCGGTGCGCCGCGGGCTGACCGCGTTCGGTGCCGACGCAGTCGCCGGAGACGAAGGCGTGCAGTCGGGCGAAGGCCAATACCTGAGCCGGGGTCGGATCCGCGGGCGGCTGCGGAACCGCCTGTTCGAGGACTGCGGAGACCACCCGTGCCGGCAGCCGCGCGGGCAACCAGCGCCGCCAGAAGCGCGCCAGCGCGGCGGTATCGGGCGGTGCGGAAACGGCGCCGATCAGACGCAGCCGATCCGCGCGTTCCTCGGGCGCGCAGTCCCGGAGCAGCCCGAGGGCGGCCTCCCGCCAGCGCAGGGCGGCCAGTCGCGAGCCGACCTCCCGCAACTGCCCCGCGATGACGTCCTCCAGCGCGTCCTGCCGGTCGAGGACCCGGCCCACGTCCGGCACCGGCAGGTCGAGGGCGCGCAGGGAGCGGATCAGGCGGAGCCGGTCGAGCGCGTCGGGGCCGTACCGGCGGTGGCCACCGGCGCTGCGGGCGGCTTCGGGCAGCAGGCCGCGATCCGAGTAGAAGCGGACGGTCTTGACGGTGACGCCCGCATGCCCGGCGAGCTCTCCGATGCTCCACAGGCCGTCGTCGGCCAAGGCTTGAACCTCCCTCAGAGGGAGTTCCTACCGTACCGGCGAGCGCGGACGGCCGGTGTGGCCGGTCCGCGAGGCCCGGCGTGCGAGGAGACGTTCATGACGGCATTCATCCTGGTGTCGGATACCTACACCGGCGGTTGGATATGGCGGGAAGTGGCCGCCCGACTGCGGGAGTCGGGGGCCGAGGCGTATCCGACGACGCTCACCGGCATGGGTGACCGTCGCCGTCCGGCGGGGCCCGAAACCGACCTGGAGACGCATATCCGGGATCTGGTGCGGCTGATCGACGACGTGGAAGCGGCGGAGGTGGTGCTCGTCGGTCACGGCTACGGCATCCACCCCGTGCTCGGCGCCGCCGACCGACGCCCGGAGCGGATCGCCCGGATCGTCCACCTGGACGCGGGCCTGCCCCGGGACGGCGACCCGGCCCTGACGCTGCTGCCCGATCAGGCGCTCCGCGACCGGCTGCTGCGGGCCGAGCGCCCCGCACCGGCCGAGGACGACTGGCGGATCCCGCCGCCGGCACCGGACGAGTGGCAGCACTGGGGCAGCATCGCGGGCGTCCCAGCGGACGCGTTGGAACGGTTGGCCCGACTTGCCGCACCACAGCCGCGGGCCACGCTCACCCAGCCGCTCCGACTGACGGGCGCGGTCTCGGCCATGCCGACGACGGGGGTCCTGTGCACGGCCAACGGGTCGAGCATCGCCATGGTCGAGGCGTTGGTGGGAATGGGGGATCCGCGCCTGCGGGCGCTCATCGATCCCCGGGTGAGCTTCTTCGAACTCGACACCGGGCACTGGCCGATGCTCTCCGCGCCCGACGAACTGGCCGAGGTGCTACGCCGAGCAGCCGCGGGAGAAGGGCACCGACTGGCCGCGACGGTGGGCGAACGGCCCAGGCATCTTGGGCCCTTCCTCATCATCGATGTGCCGGAGTCGCCGCGTGAGCGGGTGGGCCGGGTCGATCTCTACCCGCCCGATGCCGACCGCCCTCGTCCGGCGGTGGTGTTCGTCCACGGCGGCCCGGTTCCCGCCGAGGTGCGGCCGACGCCGCGGGATTGGCCGACCTACGTCGGCTACGGCCGATACGTGGCGGGGCTGGGAGCGGTCGGCGTGACCGTGGACCACCGGCTGCACGATCTCGCCGACTACGGGCGTGCCGCCGAGGACGTCGCCGAGGCGGTCGAGCTGGTACGGGCCGATCCGCGCGTGGACGGGGAGCGCGTCGCGCTGTGGTTCTTCTCCGGTGGCGGGTTGCTGTCGGCGGATTGGCTCGCGGCGCCCCCGCCGTGGCTGCGGTGTGTGGCGGCGACCTATCCCGTGCTCGCGCCGTTGCCGAACTGGGGGCTCGGCGATTCCCGGTTCCGGCCCGCGGTCGCGGTGCGTACGGCGGGGCGGCTGCCGATCGTGGTGACCCGGGTGGGGCTGGAGCGCGCGGAGATCGCGGTGACGGTCGAGGAGTTCCTGGCCGCCGCCGAGGACTCCGGGGCCGACGTCGAGGTGGTCGACGTACCGCTCGGCCGGCACGGGTTCGAGGCGATCGACCACACCGAGCAGGCGCGTCACGCCGTGGACCGCGCGGTGCGATCGGTGCTGGGGCATCTGCGGAGCTGAGGCATCCCGGGACGTGCCGAAGCCGGGCCGGCCGAGGCTCGGCTTCGGCTTCGGCGCTTGACAGCAATCGGTTAGAGGTCCATTCTCAAGTTAGAGGGTGTAACAAACACAACAAGCCATAACAGCGAAGGATCGTGATGATCGTGAACGCGAACAACACCGGCCTCGACCGGGCCACCGAGATCGTCCTCCCGGGCATCGTCGAGCCGTCGGGCCTGGAGGTCCGGGTGCGCCCCGTACCGGAGCCGGGCCCGGGAGAGGTCCTGCTGGCCGTCGAGGCCTCGGGTGTCTCGTTCGCCGAGCAGCAGATGCGTCGCGGCAAGTACTACGACCAGCCGTCGTTCCCGTTCGTCCCCGGCTACGACCTGGTCGGTACCGTCCTGCGGGCCGGACCCCGCGTCGATGCCGCGCTCGTCGGCCGCCGATTCGCCGCCCTGACCAAGGTGGGCGGCTGGGCCAGTCACGTCGTGCTCAAGGCCGCGGACCTGGTCGAGGTACCCGAGGGCGTCGACCCGGCCGAAGCGGAGACCGTCGTCGTCAACGGGATCACCGCGTGGCAGATGCTCCACCGCCTGGCCAAGATCCGCAGCGGACAGACCATCCTCGTCCACGGCGCCAACGGCGGAGTGGGGTCGACCCTGGTCCAGTTGGCCACCCACGCCGGTGTCCGTGTCATCGGCACCGCCTCCCCGCGCCACCACGACGCGGTGCGCGCCCTGGGGGCCACCCCGCTGGACTACCACGCCCCCGACCTGCCCGGTCTGGTCCGCGCGCTCGCCCCGCACGGGGTCGATGCCGTCTTCGACCACGTCGGCGGCGAGGGGATCGTCGACTCGTTCCGACTCCTCGCCCGCGGCGGCACGCTCGTCTCCTACGGGACCGCCGCCACCAAGAACGAGCCCGGTTCCTCGAAGCTCCCGGTGCTCAAGCTGGTGGCCCGACTCCTGGCGTGGAACCTGCTGCCCAACGGTCGGCACACCCACTTCTTCAACATCTGGGCCGGCCGGCGCCGCCCGGAGACCTTCCGAGCCCGCCTGCGCTCCGACCTGACCGACGTCCTTGACCTGCTCGCCGACGGCGCGATCACCGCGCAGGTGGCGGCCCGCATCCCGCTGAGCCGAGCCGGCGACGCGATGGAGCTGGCCGAATCGGGCACCGTCACCGGCAAGGTCGTGCTCGTGCCGGACTCCGAGCACTAGCCGGTCTTCGGGCCCGATTGGCGGGGGCCGACGGCGGTCGGACGATGGAAGGCAGCGGCCTCGCCCGGGGGCGCGAAGACGCGGCCCGACGTCACGACGACGCGTCACGCCGGAGGGTGCCGAGGTCGAGCCTGGGTGCGACGGCCACGATGCCCGCGCCGAGCGCCACACACAGGGGCGAGTACAGCCACAGGTTCCAATGCGTGTGCACCTCCGTGGTGCCCGAGTTGAGCAGGGGGCCGCCCAGGCCCCGCAGGAGCAGCGTCGCGGCCAGCCCCCACGTACCGAGCCGGTACACCCACGGCGGACCGATCTCGGGGGCCAACCGCGCGCTCGCGAGCGGCAGATAGCCGGAGACGACGAGGCCCGAACCGACCAGGAAGCTGAGCGGTGCGGGCACCCTCGCCGATTCGGAGCCCAGGAGATGGCTCGCCCATTCGTCCTCGGACGAGAACGGCCACGGCGTGAACTCCCACACCATGTGCTGGACACCGATCGCCGCTAATACCGCGCCGACCGAAACCCCGACCACCTTGCGCCACATGCGAAGACATCTCCTTCGATCACGATCCGACCCGATCCGACCCGACCCGACCCGATGTCGCGCCGCCGATGTCGACGCCTTCGACGCTAGGGAAACGGACCGGAACGGACGATCGCGCAGACACCACAACCGTGGTGCGCGATCGCGTACTTACCGGGTGGTGCGGGCACTCGCCGGGCGGCTCGTATGATCGTCGGCATGACTCTGCGGATCATCTACGCGGAGGACGACTACCTCGTTCGGGAAGGCGTCGCCGCCCTGCTCGGACACGTCGACGGGCTCGACGTGGTCGCCACCGCGACCGATCTTCCCGAGCTCCTGACCGCGGTCGCGGAGCATCTGCCCGACGCGGTGCTGACCGACATCCGCATGCCGCCCACGCACACCGACGAGGGTGTCCGCGCGGCCCGGCTCATCCGCGACGCCCACCCGGGCATCGGGGTCGTCGTGCTGTCCCAGCACGTCGAGGCCGCCTACGCCCGCGATCTGCTCGCCGCCGGTGCCGAGGGGCTCGGCTATCTGCTGAAGGAACGCGTCGGTCACGTCGACCACCTGCTGCGCGCCCTCCAGGACGTGGCACGCGGCGGCACGGTGCTCGACCCGCGGGTCGTGGCGACGCTGCTCGCCGAGCGGCGCGCCACCGCCGACTCGACCCTCGACCGGCTGACGCCGCGCGAGCGCGAGGTGCTCGCGCTGATGGCCGAGGGACTCAACAACGCGCACATCGCGACCACGCTCACCGTGTCCTTGCGTGCCGTCGAGAAGCACATCAACGCGGTCTTCGCGAAACTCGGCGTCGTCGGCGAGGCCGCGGTGCACCAGCGGGTCAAGGCGGTGCTCGCCTTCCTCGACGACGAGGGCAGGCTCTCATCGGACTGACCGGACCGGGCCCGTGGTGGGCCCACGTCCTGTGGCTCGGGACGGTGGTCTGCGCCGGCGCGAACGCCTTTCTCGCCGTCCTCAACCGGGGCACCGGGCACGGGCCGGGTCTGGCGTACACGCTCGGCGCGTCCCTCCTCGCCGTGACCTTCTCGGCGGTGGGCGCGCTCGTGGCCGAGCGACTGCGTGCCAACCCCATGGGGCCGCTGCTGTGCGGGCTCGGCGTGGCGGTCGCGGCGACGAGCCTGTTCCAGGGCTATGCGCTGTACACGACCCGGACTCGACCCGGGGCGTTGCCGTGGGGCGACACGGCCGGGTGGGTGGGACTGTGGATGTGGGTCCTCGCCGTGGTGCCCGCCGGGACGTTCCTGCCGCTGTTGTTCCCCGACGGCCGGCTGTCGTCACCGCGCCGACGCCTGGTGGGCCGGCTCGCGGTGTTCGACGTGGTCGTCGCGACCGTGTGCGTCGCCGCGGTGGCGCGCGGCGCGTCGCCGGTCGAGCTCGAACCGGCCGTGGACACCACCGCCGACCTCGTGCTTCTGGGCGTCGCGGGCGGCCTGTTCGCGGTGGTGGCGGCGGCGTCGGTGGCGGCCGGCGTGGTGCGCGGCCGGCGGGCGGTCGGCGATGAGCGGCAACAGCTCAAGTGGTTCGGCTTCGCCGTCGCGATCGCGGCCGCGGCCGTGCTCGCGCAGTTCCTCCCGCCGACCGGGCAGCCTCGGCCGTGGCGCGCCTGCCTGCTGTTCCTGACCGCGGGCGTGCCGGTGGCGATCGGCATCGCGATCTTCCGGTACCGGCTGTACGACATCGACGCGGTCATCCGCCGAACGTTCGTGTACACGGTGCTCGCCGCGTTCGTCACCGCCGTGTACCTCGCGGTGGTGGTCGGCGCGGGCGCGCTCGTCGGGGCGCGCACCGGGGACGGTCTGTGGCTTCCGCTCGCCGCCATGGCGGTCACGGCGGTCGGCTTCAGCGGGGTGCGCACGCGGGCGCGGCGGCTGGCCGATCGGCTCGTCCACGGCAGGCGTGCCACCCCCTACGAGGCGCTGGCACGGCTGTCCGAGCAATTGGCGGGGCGCGTCGCGCTCGCCGACTTCCTGCCGACCCTGGCGCGGGCGCTCGCCGAGGCCACGGGGGCGGCCCGGGCGGACGTATGGATGCGCGTCGGCGACCGGCTCCGACTCGCCGCGTCGCACCCGCCGTCCGATGCGGCGCGCGAACCGCCTTTCCACGGCGTGGGTGTGGGTATCGGTGCCGGTGCCGGTGTCGGCGACCGGTCGACCGCCGAGGCCCTGGCCCGGGCGTTCGGGGCCCACGCCGCCGCCGAAGTGCACGGGCCCGCGGGCCCGCTCGGCGTGATCGCACTGACCAAGCCGCCCGGTGTGCCGGCGACGGACATGGACGCCAAGCTCGTCGCCGACCTCGCCACGCATGCCACGATCGCGTTCCGCGACGCCGCCCGCGAGGCCGAACTACGCGAATCACGCCGCCGCATCGTCGCCGCTCAGGACGCCGAACGCCGACGCCTGGAACGCGACGTGCACGACGGCGCCCAGCAGCAGATCGTCGCGCTCGCCGTCAAGAGCCGGCTGGCCGGTCTGCTCGTCGACGGCGACCCGGAGCGAGCCCGCACGCTCTTGGACGAACTCGCGGCCGACGCCGAATCGGCCCTGGAGACCCTGCGCGACCTCGCCCGCGGCATCTTCCCCGCGGTCCTGGCCGACAAGGGCCTCGTGCCCGCGCTGCGCGCCCACGTCGCCAAGACGCCATCACCGACGCAGGCGCGGATCGAGGCGACCGGGCCGACCCGGCGCCATCCACCGGAGGTGGAGGCCGCCGTCTACTACTGCTGCCTGGAAGCCCTCCAGAACGCGGCCAAGCACGCGCCCGGCGTGCCGCCCCGGGTACGGATCGACGCCACCGCCGACGGCGTCGGGTTCGCCGTGGCGGACGCGGGCCCCGGGTTCGATCCGCGGGTTCGCGCCGAAACCGGCACGGGCCTGCGCAACATGCGCGACCGCTTCGAGGCGGTCGGTGGCGTCCTCACGATCACGTCGACGCCGGGCCACGGCACCCTCGTCGCCGGGCACGTTCCGTCCCCCGGTCGCCGCCACGATCCTCACGCCTAGGGGGTCTGCGGCGTTCCGGCCTGGTGCTCAGGCGGGCGTCGGCGCGTGCTCGGGGCTGTCGGGGGCGGGCAACGTTGTGTCCGGTGCCGACAGCGCGGGGGCGATTTCCAGGACGACGTCGGCGAAGGCTCGCACGCGTTGGTCGGCATCATCGCGCGTGCGCCACACCAGGCCGTGCTCGACGGGGGGCATGTCGGGGACTCGGGCGAAGTGGATGTCCGGCCGTTGGTACAGCAGGGGCAGCTGTCCGTCGCCGGGCACGATGGCCCGACCGGCCGCGACCAGCGCGAGCGCCTCGGCGTACGTGGTACACGGCTCGCGATGCCTGCCGATCGGCCGCCCACCGGGCGTCCGCCGGGGGAGGTGGAAGTCGGCCCAAGCGGCGGGGACGGAAGCGGCCAGGTCGACGAACGTCTCGCCCGCGAGGTCCTCGAACGAGATCACATCGCGCCCCGCGAGGCGGTGGTTCGTCGCCAGGCACATGTATCTGGCGCCGCGCGTGACCACCGCGCCGACGGTCAGATCCGGTTCGTCTACGGGCAGCGCGGTCAGCAGCAGGTCGGCGGTGCCGTCGCGCAACTGCGCCACGTGATGGTGCAGCTGGGTCTCGACGACGCGCACGCCGCAGTCCGGGTTCCGCAGCTCGAACACCTCGCGGGCGGCGAACAGGAAGCGTCCGGCCTGGGCGCCCATGAACCCGACGGTTAGCGTGCCGGTGATGCCGCGCCCGGCCAGTTCGGCGCGGTCCATCGCCAGCTTGATGCCCTCGTACAGCGGCAGCAGGTCGTCGCGCAGGTCGCGCCCGACGGAGGTGAGTTCGACGCGGCGACTCGTGCGTTCGAACAGGGCGACGCCGAGGCGGCGCTCGATCTTCTTGACCGTCGTGCTGATCAGGGCGGTGGAGACGTAAAGGCGCGTGGCGGTGCGACCGAAATGCAGTTCCTCACAAAGCGTCAGGAATATCTCCATCTCGGAGCGTTCCAACATCTCGTCCATTCCTTGGGATCCATCAAGCGACGTAGATGATCCTGCCTCATCGTTCACGCCAGTTGAACGATGGGGGATCGGGAACGAATGAAGGGGGAGTCGCCCTCGGTGGTGTCCGAACCCGGTGCGAACACCTGCGCTCCGTGAGGCCCGCACGTCCGCGCTCGATGTCGCGGGCCGACCCGAGGATCGGCCGGTCGTTGGGGGCGTGATGGAGCAGGTCCTGGTTCCCCGTACGGAGTGGTGACGGTCGGGCAGATTGGGGCGGGTCACATCGGTCCCACGACGCTCAGCCGGGTACAACAGTAAACATGGCCGACAATTTCGGCCGATTCCGGGGCGCATCGGTTCAGTCACCGTCCGACAGGCGCCAGCGAAGCGTTGCCGGGCAGGTCTTCGTCCTGCAAGTGGCCGTCGTGGTTTTGCTCGTGGCCGGCGCGGTGCTCGCGCTCGTGCTGCAGTCCCGTCACGACAGCGACAGGGAGGCCCGGAATCGGGCCGTAGCCGTCACGCAGACCTTCGCCCACTCCCCCGGGGTCGTGGCGGCGTTGCGTTCACCCGACCCGTCAGCCGTGCTGCAACCGCTGACCGAGGCGGCGCGCAGGGCTGCCGGCGTCGACTTCATCGTGGTGACCGACACCGAGGGGATCCGCTACACGCACCCCAGGCCCGAGCTGATCGGAAAGCCCGTCGTCGCGAATATCGAACCGGCGCTGGCCGGGCACGTCCTCGTCGAGAGCGTCGACGGCCCGCTCGGCCGCGAGGTACAGGCGGTGGGGCCCATCGTAGGCCCCGAGGGCGCGGTGGAGGGCGTGGTCATCTCCGGCCTCAAGGTCAAGAACGTGACCGGCGTGGTCGACCGGCAACTGCCGATCATCCTCGCCACCAGCGCGGCCGCGCTCGCCCTGGCCACCGGCGGGACGGCGCTGGTGACCAGGCGGCTGCGGCGGCAGACCCACGGGTTGGGCCCGGCCGAGATGACCCGCATGTACGAGCACCACGACTCGGTGCTGCACTCGGTCCGCGAAGGCGTCCTCATCGTCGGCGACGACACCCGACTGCTGCTGGCGAACGACGAGGCCAAGCGGCTCCTCGACCTCCCGCCCGACGCCGAGGGCCGGCGGATCGCGGACCTCCCCGGCCTGGACCCCGGCACGGCGGAGCTGCTCGCCTCCGGCCGCGTGGTCACGGACGAGGTGCACTACGCCGGAGATCGGTTGCTGGCGGTCAACCAGCGACCCACGGACCGTCGCGGCGGGGCTCGGAGCGCGGTCGCGACCATCCGTGATTCGACGGAGTTGATGGCGCTCTCCGGTCGGGCGGAGGTGGCGGGCCGGCGCCTCAAGCTCCTGTACGACGCCGGCGGGGGCATCGGCACGACCCTCGACATGGTGCACACGGCCGAGGAGCTCGCCGACGTCGCGGTCCCGCGTTTCGCCGACTTCGTCACCGTCGACCTGGCCGCCACGGTCCTGGACGGAGGGGAGCCGATCGGCACCGGCGCGAACATGCGCCGCGTCGCCGTCAGCGGCATCCGGGACGACCACCCCCTGTACCCGCTCGGCACGCTGATCGACTTCGTCCCCTCGACACCGCAGGCGCGCGGACTCGTCGGCGGCGGGTCGGAGGTGCTGGCCGATCTGTCCGCCGCGCCCGGCTGGCACGCCCAGGACCGGGAGCGCGCGGGAGAAACCGTCGAGTACGGCATCCATTCCCTCATCACGGTCCCCGTCAAGTCGCGCGGTGCCGTGCTGGGCATGGCCAACTTCTGGCGGATGGAAAAGCCCGAACCGTTCGACGAGGAGGATCTGTCCCTCGCCGAGGAACTGGTCACCCGCGCCGCGGTCAGCATCGACAACGCCCGCCGCTACACCCGTGAACACGCCTTGGCGGTGGCCCTGCAACGCAGCCTGCTGCCGCGTGCCCTGCCCGAGCAGAGCGCGCTCGACGTCGCCCACCGCTACCTGCCGGCCCAGTCCGGGGTGAGCGGCGACTGGTTCGACGTGATCCCGCTCTCGGGCTGTCGGGTGGCGCTGGTCGTCGGTGACGTCGTCGGCCACGGACTGCACGCGGCCGCCACCATGGGGCGGCTGCGCACCGCGGTGCACAACTTCGCCACGCTCGACCTGGCGCCCGACGAACTGCTGAGCCACCTGGACGACCTGGTCGGCCGGATCGACCAGGACGAGGCGGATCCGGACGTCGGGGCGGGCATCATCGGCGCCACCTGCCTGTACGCGGTCTACGACCCGGTCTCCCGCAGCTGTGTCATGGCCCGGGCGGGGCACCCGCTGCCCGCGCTGGTCCACCCCGACGGCAGCGTGGAGTTCCCCGACCTTCCCGCCGGGCCGCCGCTGGGCCTGGGCGGCATGCCGTTCGAGACCATCGAGCTGGAGCCGGCCGAGGGCAGCCTGCTCGTCCTGTACACCGACGGGCTGATCGAGGACCGCAGCCGTGACCTCGACGTCGGGATGGAGCTGCTGCGCCAGGCCCTGGCGCACGCCGGCCGGTCGCCGGAGGAGAGCTGCCGGGCGGTCCTGGACGCGCTCCTGCCCGAGCGCCCCAAGGACGATGTGGCGCTGCTCATCGCCCGCACCCGCACTCTGGCGGCCGACCGCGTCGCCGAATGGGACGTGCCCTCCGATCCCGCCGCCGTCGCCGTGATGCGCGAGACCGTCGCCGCGAAACTGGAGGAGTGGGGGCTGGGCGATCAGCTGTTCGGCACCGAGCTGATCCTCAGCGAGCTGATCACCAACGCCATCCGCTACGGATCCGAGCCGATCCGGGTGCGGCTGTTGCGCGACCGGAGCCTGATCTGCGAAGTGGCGGACGGCAGCAGCACCGCACCCCACCTGCGGTACGCGGCCACGATGGACGAGGGCGGCCGAGGTCTGTTCCTCGTCGCGCAGATCGCCGCGCGCTGGGGCACGCGGTACATCCCCGAGGGCAAGGTCATCTGGGCGGAGCAACTCCTGTCCGACTCCGCCGACATGCAGGCGGTAATAAGCATTGATATGGATGATTGACCCGATATGGGCGGGTGTGCCGGCGCCTGGTTTCGACGCGGTCAGCCGGGACGGAGGGCCGCTCATGATTCTGCCGCCCCACCGGACTCGGCGCCGGTGGTGACGCCCATGCCGGCGGCGTCTACGCCTCGGGTCGGAGGGCGTCGGGGGGCGTGTTCGGCTCACCAGGATCGGGGTCGGCCGGAGTCGACCGTCGCTGCAAACCGAGCTGAACCGCACCCAGCACCACTCTGGCGATCACTCCCACCGCGACCAGGTTCACGGTCATCTGGATCATCGTCACGATCCGCGCGGTCTCGGTCCGGGGCGTGATGTCGCCGAAGCCGACGGTCGAGAAGACGGTGAGGGTGAAGTACAGGGCGTCGGTACGGGTCAACGATTCCGTGAAGGATTCCGCCCGGTCCCTGGCGATCAGGAAGTATGTCGCAGCGAAGAGCAGCAGGAGGAAGGGAACGGAGACGGACAGGGCTTCGAAGGCGCGCAATCGTGGCCGGTCGGAGCCGGCGATGGAATTGATCTGCCAGACCACCATGGCCGCGAACGCGACGAGCCCGGCGACAAGCCCGGCAGCGGTGGCGCCGTCGAGACCGCGGTCGAGCGGCAACGTGTAGTACGCAACCATGAGTAGGACCGACATCAGTGAGCCGCGCAGCAGCCCGAGCAGCAGATAGCGGCGCTCGACCGGGTCCGTGTCGGCGAATCGCATCATGAAGTGGGCCGCGGTCGGCCGAGTCCCACCGAGACTCGCACGCGTTCCTCGGCCCGCACGAGCAGTGCCGGCCCTGGATCCTCGACCGGCTCGTCCGATGTCAAGATTCGCCTCCTCGAGGTCACTGTAGCCCGATCACGTGCGATATCGGGGCGAATCGGTTCGTGTCGTGCGTCGACCCGCGCCGTTTGCCGCGGTCGACGCCTCCGGCTCGGACGAAGGGCCGACGCCGGGCTCGAAGGCCCGTCCGCGGGCAAGCGGTTGCGCCGCGAGACCGAGGAGGAGTGCGCCGCCCGGCGACGATCCCGGTGCTCAGTCGAACAACGATTCCTGGACGTCGACGGGCAGTTCGGGCATGAACTCCGGCTCGATCGGAGGCGGGACCGAACCGGCGGCCCGGACGAGGTCTTCCAGCGAGGACCATCGGCCGGCCGCCACGCCCGCGGAGACGACGGTATGGAACAGCCGCATCATCGCGTCCGTGTCCCATGACAGCGATCGGTCGGGCGGGATCTCGATGCCCGCGAGCCGGAGTCGGGCATCGAAGCCCAGGGGAGTGGCCGTCGGCTGCACGATGGCGGCCAACGCCATGACGTCCAGGAGCGGGCAGGATGCCAACCGCGGGCAGTACGGCCGCTGTTCCCAGACCAGCGTCTTCTCGATGAAACCGTGGGTGGCGACGAGGGCGTGGGGCTCCTCGCGGCCGACGCGTCGCTCGACCTCGGCGAACGCCGCGGCAAGGGAACCGGCGGCGGGCTCGGGAACGGGGGTCTTGACCGGTGGCGGAGGCGGAGTCCCGGGCTCGGGCGGAACGACGGCGTTGTGCACACTCCACGCGGTGACCTCGGTGGCCCCGCGACGGGCGAGGGCGTTCAACTCGACGGGTTCGGGCCGATGACCACTCCGGGTCTCCAGCCGCAGCCGCAGCCCGACGAAACACACATCCGACATCGCGCTCGTGTCTCTTGCCACCCCCGGAGTGTAGACACCCGGACCACGGACCCGCCGACCACCTCGACACCCGCGTGGCGCCGACGACGGCGAGCACCCTTCAGGTCGGCGTCGGCCGACGCCGACGAACTTCGCTGACGGCCCGCGGCCTCATGGCGTTTCCTCGGATTGCTGCTCGACCTTGCGGATGAAAACCAGCCAGTCGTCGTCGGGATCCTCCACGCGGTCGAGTGCCCAGAGCTCATCCCGGACGCGGAAGGTGTCACCTGGTTCCAGGGTGTACCGGCGCTCCTCGCCGTCCTCGACCACAAGTCGGACGGTGAGGGGATGTCCGGGACGCGCGTCCACGTCAATCACGCCGAAGAAAGCGATGTCAGTCTGCGTCGGCCTTCCGCGGCTGATAATGATCTCGACAGTCATTCGTCCAGTCCGGGGTGTAGTACGGCGGAAGGCCGATCTTGACCTGTATCGCCGTCGGGTGTTGGCACAAGATCCGCCAAACGTACCCTGGCAGCGCTCACCGGCCGGCACGTGTCATGCCCCGGTTGGCGGCCGAACTCGACGCCACCGCCGCGCAGATCGCGCTCGCGTGGCTCCTGGACCACTCGCCGGTCGTCCTGCCGATCCCGGGCACTGCCCGGGTCGACCATTCGGAGGGGAACCTCGCCGCGGCACACCTCCGCTTGACCCCGGCCCACTGCGACCGCCTCGACCGGCTGTCCGAGCACGCGTAGAGCCATCGGACCGTCGCGCCGGACGGCGATGCCGTACCGCCACGACCCCGCGCTGCGCCGGCCGCGTCAGCCGACGGTCGCCGCCATGCGCTCCACCGCGTCCGCGACGTGTTCCGGCGAGGTGCCCAGATTGAAGCGGGCGAATCCGCGCCCGGGCGGACCGAACCCCAAGCCCGACGCGAGCGCCACCTTGCCACGCCGCAGGAACGCCTCGGCCGGGTCGTCGCCCAGACCCAGCGCACGACAGTCCAACCACGCGAGGTACGTCGCGCGCGGCGGAACGTATCCCACCTCGGGCAACCGCTCCGCGAGCAGCTTGCCCAAGAGCAGCCGGTTGGCGTCCAGGCCCGCGAGCAGTTCCGAAAGCCACCCCTCGCCTTCGGTGAACGCCTTCTCCGAGGCGAGTACGCCGAAGAGCCCGGCACCCACACTGATTTCCGGGTGGATCGCCGCGACGTCGGCCCGCGCCTCCTCGCCCGGCACGGCGAGCGCCGCTTTGAGGCCCGCCAGGTTCCACGCCTTCGAGGCCGAGCACAGCGTGATCGACCGCGCGGCGGCCGTCGCGTCGAGCGACCCGAACGGCGTGTGCCTCGCCTCCGGATACGTGAGCGGGGCGTGGATCTCGTCCACGACGACCCGCACGTCGTACCGGTCGGCCAAAGCCGCGACGGCGGCCAGTTCGTCGGGAGTGAACACGACGCCGGTCGGGTTGTGGGGGCTGCACAACAAATAGGCGTCGGCGCCGGCGGCGAAGTCGCGCTCCAACCGGTCGAGATCGAGACGGAAGCCGTCCGGACCGAAGGCGAGCGGGCTCTCCACCGCCTCGCGGCCGATCCGGGGGATCCAGTAGAAGAACGGCGGGTATCCCGGCGTGTTCACCACGACGCGAGCACCCGGCTCGGTGACCAGACTCAGGGCCTCGACGATGCCCGCCATCACATCCGGTACCAGGCGCATGGCGGCGGGATCGGATCGCCAGCCGTAGCGGCGCTCGGCGAATCCGGCGAAGGCCTCCGGAAGACCTCCCGCCAGGGCGTACCCGGTGTCACCCAGCCGAATCGCCTCGATCAACGCCTCGGCGATCGCCGGCGCCGGCGAGGTGTCCATCTCGGCCACCCACATCGGCAGGACGTCGGGCTCGTACTCCCGCCATTTGAAGCTGCGCCGCCGCCGCAACGCGTCGAGGTCGTACGTCGTCAGCGGGTTGCCGACACCGATGTTCTCCCAGGAGGTCATAGCCGGCTGCCTTTCACGTTGAGCACCGGGGGAGCAGACCCCTGGATCATGCTCGCTCACGCGTCGGGTCCAGGACAAGGAAGATTCGGCGGGGCACCGCGTCGGCGAACTCAAGCCCGGTGGCGATCGCCCGACTGCCCGCTCCCCGCCGACTGCCCGCTTCTCCCCGAATGCCCGCTCGTCCCCGACTGCCCGCTCCCCGCCGGCGGCGCCGAACGGCCGCCCAGGCTCCGCGTTCCCGTGTGTCGCTGAATCAGCAGGCTCCCCAGAGCGGTGCGCCGGTGCAGTACCGCCCGTCCGGCGCGAACCGTGGTGATCAGACCGGCGCCGCGCAGCGCGGTGGCGTGGGTCGAAGCGGTGGCGGCGCTGACACCCAGCCGCCGGGCGAGATCGCCGGTGGTGTGCTCCTCCGCGAGCAGGAACAACACGTCGACGCGGGTCCGCCCCAGCACTCCGGCCAGCGCGTCCTCCGCGCTGCCCGCCGCGCCCACCCCGTCCGGCGACAGCGGCAGGCCCGGACCGGCCGGGTAGGTCACGACCAAGGGGCGATCCGGCACGAGGGAGACGAGCGGATGGCCGGTCCAGTGGAAGGTGGGCAGGAGCACCATCCCCCGACCGCGCGGCTTGATGTCCCACTCCCCGCCGGGGCCGTCGATCTCCCAGACGTCCTCGCGCAGCCGGGTGCCGGGGACGAGCGCGGTGAGTGCGGCGCCGATGCCGTGCTCGGCCACGGTCAGCGCGTGGCGGGTGAACTCCGCCCGGTGCAGGTCCTGTACCAGGGGCCATACGGGGCCCAGGACCGTGTCGAAGGCCGCGTGTTGCGCGCGGCGCAGGAGCTGCCAGGCGTCGGCGTCACCCCGGTGCAGGTCGCGGATCCACAGCGGAGTCGGGGCCGGGTGCCCGGCGTATACCCGCTCGATCTCGGAGCGGACCAGGTCCGGATCCGAAGTTCGGACCGTGTCCAGTCCCTCCTTCAGCGAGTCGCTGATCGAGTCGATGAAGTTGGGAGCCGTAACCCCGGGGACCAGGTCCCCCAGCGGCTGGACGGCATCCGGCAAAGAGCGGAGCAACCGCCGTCTCCAGCGACCGAAGAGCAGCTCGTCGTCGGGGCGGACCATCCGCATGAGGGCCGTGTTCAGCTCTTGCAACGGGACCGGCCGGGGCGCGAACCGGACTCGCCCGAGATCGGCGGCCGTGAAATGGATCCGGATCACTACTCTCCCCGGCGGCGCCGCGCCATCGTTTCGGGCAGGGCCTAAACCATCGCGTGTGCTCCCTGCCGGAGGCCAGCATTCAGGTCATGCCCCTTCATTCACACAGGGGCCGCCCGAGGGCGCAAGGACCGAGGTCACAGAGACACAAAGGGAGAGCCATGTCGCGCAGGAACGTCGGCGCTGACGACCGTGCCGCCGCACTGGACCGGCGGACCGTCGCCAAGTCGGTGGTGCTGGCCGCCACGCTGCTGGTCGCGGGGAGCGGCGCCGCGCACGCACAACCCGCGAACGCCGCGAAGGCGCAGCCCGCGGACGACTTCGTCGTGCGGTTGCCCGCGCCGACCGGCCCGCACCAGGTCGGGGTGACCATGCTGCATCTGGTCGATCGGCACAGGCGCGACCCGTGGGACGGCGCCATCCCCGTCCGGGAGTTGATGGTCACGGTGTTCTACCCCGCGCGCACCGTCCGCGGATACCCCATCGCACCGCAGATGACCCCCGCGGCGGCGGAGGGGTTCAAGGCCTTCGACCCCGTCTATTGGCACCGGGAGTTGCCGACGAGCGGCGTGGACTGGGCCGCCACGATGACCCACTCGCACACGGGCGCGCCCGCGCAGGCGATCCGGCGGCCGGTGCTGCTGTACACCCCGGGCGGCAGCGACCCGCGCACCATCGGCACCGGCGTGGCCGAGGAGCTGGCCGGCCGCGGCTACGTGGTGGTGACCATCGACCATCCCGGGGAACCCGGGGCGGTCGAGTTCCCCGACGGCAGGATCAGAGAGTACGGATTGCCGGGAACCCCAGAGGACCCGCGGATCTTCCGCACGATGATCGACACCCGACTCGCGGACGTACGGTTCGTCCTCGACGAGCTGACGGCACTGGCGGCCGGCCGGAATCCCGACGCGGAAGCACGGGCCCTGCCCGCGCACCTCGGCCGCGCCCTGGACCTGCGCCGGGTGGGCATCTACGGCCACTCGGCAGGCGGGACGGCCGCGGCCCAGGCCCTGTACGAGGACCGGCGCATCGCCGCGGCGGTCAACCTGGAGGGCTACCTGGACTACCCGCCGACCCGACCGGGCGAGGAGGGCGAACTGCTGCCGATTGCCCGGCACGGGACGGACCGGCCGATGCTGCTGCTCGGGACGGACGGCTTCCGCAACGCGCGGCTCGATCGCTCCTGGTCGACCATGCTCGGCCGGCCGGGAGGACACACCCACCGGCAGTGGATCGACGACGCCACGCACTGGGTCTTCACCGACTACGCCGCCATGGCGCCCCACCTGCAGGCCGCCGGGCTGATGACCGCCGAGAACCGGATCAAGCTGATCGGCGCCATCGACCCGGCGATATCGGTGCCGACGGTGCGCGCGCGGGTGCACTCGTTCTTCGCCCGGCATCTGCCTTCACACTGAGGCCGGCGACCCGTCCCACACGCCTGGGCGTCGAGCCCGCCCAGGCGCCGGCGACCCCCACGCGGCCGGAGTGGCCCACCACCGGAGCACAGGCTCAGGTGCCGAGGACGAACTCGCGTACGGCCGAACCGATTTCGTGGGGCGTCCTTACGAGAAAGTCGCGGGATGCGTACCTTTCGCCATTCGCGCTATTCGCGTCAGCCGCGCGGCGCGAGCACCGTGCCGAACATGCCGCTCGCGCCGTGACCGCACCGGTTCAGCGCGTTCCGAGTTTCCGGGAGGGGTTACGGCGACACGATGCGTTCGACTGCGGCGGTGATGAGGTGTTCGCGGTCGGCTTCGGAGAACACGCCCGGGAGGGTGAGTTGTTCGACGATGAGCCAGTTGAATGCCAGGTACAACAGGCGGACTGCGGTGGCGTCGCCGGGGAGGCCGGATTCCTCGTGGTAGGCCACGTTGGCGTCGACGTCGGCGCGGACGCGTTCGGTCAGGACCGCGCGCAGTTCGGGGCGGCGGGTGGCTTCCAGGCGGAGTTCGAGCAGCGCCAGATAGCCGGTGCGGAAGGCGCTGACTCGGCCGACCAGTTCGCGCATCAGCATCGCGTAGGTCTCCCGGTCCGGGGAGCTCTCCCGGTGCCGTGCGAGCGTCGCCTCGTCGGGCTGGAGCCGCTCGTAGACCCGGGCGCCGGCCTGGGTGAGCAGGTCGTCGCGGTTGGAGAAGTAGTTGGAGGCGGTGCCGACGGGGACGGCGGCCTCGATGTCCACGGCTCGGAAGGTCAGGCCTCGCGCGCCCTGCTCGGCCAGGACCTCGATGGCGGCATCGATCAGGGCTGCCCGTCGCTCGTCGTTCCTGCGCACCATTGATACAACTCCAGATGTAGTACTACGTTTGCACCGCTGTTATCATAGTACTACGAATGAAGTTGTCTGTGTGTAAAAGTACTACGTCGGTATTACCACCGACGGCTACATCGCGGTCCGGCGCGGATGTTGTGGGCGCCCCAGCGGATGCGGAAGGCGTCGCTGCGGGCGCGGATGCCCCGTCGCGCGTCGAGGGGGGCATCCGCGGGTCGGCTCAGTTGTCCAGGCGGCGCTTGCTGAGCCAGGCGACCATCTCGGGGTCGCGGTGGTCGAAGAAGAGGGTGGTGCCGGTGTCGAGGGTGGCGATCCGGGCCATCTGGTCGTGGGTGAGCTCGAAGTCGAAGACATCGAGGTTCTGCGCCATTCGCTCGGGGCGGACCGACTTGGGGATCGTGACGATGTCGCGCTGGACGAGCCAGCGGAGCACGACCTGCGCTGCGGATTTACCGTGCGCTGCGCCGATCTCGCTCAGGACGGGGTGGGTGAACAGGTTGTTCTTGCCTTCGGCGAAGCCGCCCCAGGACTGGTGTTGGACGCCGTGCTCGCGCATGAGCTGCTGGTCGGCGGTGCGCTGGAAGAACGGGTGCGTCTCGATCTGGTTGACCGCGGGGGTGACCTCGTTGTTGAGGATGAGGTCGAGAAGGCGGTCGGGGTGGAAGTTGGCCACGCCGATGGCCTGGGCGAGGCCCTCGCGGTTCACGGCCTCCATGGCCCGCCATTGCCCGTAGACGTCGCCGTAGGGCTGGTGCATCAGGTACAGGTCGAGGTGATCAAGGCCCAGCTTGTTCAAGGAAGTCTCGAACGCCCGCCGGGTGTTCTCCTGCGCGGGCGCGTCCTGGATCCACAGCTTGGTGGTGACGAACAGTTCCTTGCGCGCGATGCCGCTGTTCTTGATGGCGCGGCCGACGGCCTCCTCGTTCCCGTAGGCGGCGGCGGTGTCGAGCAGGCGGTAGCCGGCGGCGAGGGCTTCGGTGACGGCCTGTTCGGTCTGCTCGGGCGGGATCTGGTAGACGCCGAAGCCGAGGATCGGCATCTGCACGCCGTTGTTCAGGGTGACGTTGTGCATGGGATCTTCCCTTGGTCGCGAACGTGTGCGGGGGGGGTGAAGGTGTGCGAGGGCGCGGTGCGCTCCAACTCTCGCCCGATCGCCTCGCGACCGCCCGCCGTGACGCGCGGTCACGGGCGGCAAGACCGCACCCGTCCAGGGGTGCGGCCAAGAGTCGGCTCGGCGGCCGTCGGCCTCACCGGCCGTGCGAAAGCGCCGAGAACCACCCTCGCGCCTTTGCCCCATCAGCGGCAGGCCGGGCCGTTCGGGGGTGACGACAGGGCCCCCATCGCGCCGTCGGACCGGTCGGCGCGGTGTGACACTGAAGCCATGGCACACGAGCGCACGACCGGTGACAGCCGGGGCACGGAGCTGGGCCGATTCCTGCGCGCCCGCCGCACCCAGACCACGCCCGACACCACGACGCCCTGCTCCTGCTGGACATGACCGCCGGTGGGCCGCTTCGGCGTCGAGCCGAGCCTTCTGCGCGCCGGCGGGACTGACGTGCAGACCCGTCCACCTCGCCCAGCGGACCCTCCCGCTCGGCCTCGGCGATCCGGGCGATGAGGTTGTCCCGGATCTCGACGAGTCGCCCCGCGCTGTTCCGGCTCCGGCCGCGGCATTCGGCGTGTCGAGTCTTTCAGGGCAGGAGGAGAATGCGGCCGAGTTGGGACCGGTCTTCGAGTAGCCGGTGTGCTGCGGCGGCTTCGGTAAGGGGGAGGCGGGCGTGTACGGCCGTGCGCAGTCGTCCGGTCGTCAAGTAGTCGGCTGCCTCGGTCATTTCTTGGCGGGCCTGCTCCGGGTCGGCCGCGCGCCAGGCGAGGAGGGAGAATCCGGTCACGGACTTCAGGGCGAGGAATTCTAAGCTCTGCTGTTCGACGTGCGTCGGCCGACGGTGGGTTGGAATTCGGGCATGCCAAGGTTGGTGGCGGTGTGTTTGGCGGTACGGCTACGGAGATGGCCCCGCCGCTGCACGAGCGTCCGTGCGCGGTTGCGTAGTGATCTTCAAGGCGACGTGAAAGCTACATCGTGTTCACGGGTTCTTTAATCCTTCTGCTCGGTAAATGCAGAGGGTATGCAGGGAATAGTCCAGGCTGATTTTGCAATGGGGTGCTGGTTGATGCAAAATCGCACTTGGGATTTTGCAATGAGATGAATGTGACTGCATACTGGCTCCCGGTCTGCGGCCCCTCGGCGTGGGCGGGGGACACGACGGCGGGAGGCGGGCGGCGATGCCGGGCGGCAGGCTGACTCACGAGGAACGGCGGCGTATCGCCGACGGGTTGGCCGAAGGACTCACCTACTCCCGGATGGCAGCGGACCTGGACCGCCCGGTCTCCACCGTCACGAGGGAGGTCGCCCGCAACGGCGGAGCCGGCGGCTACCGAGCCGACCAGGCACACCAACTCGGGCAGCCTCACCTCCGCCGAACTGGTCCAGCGCCTACAGGTCAGCCCCGCGTCGGTGTCCAAAGCCGTCGGCTACCTCGAGGTACAGAACCTGATCCGGCGCGAACGCGACCCGCACCGGCGGGCTGAGCACTACGTCATCGACCACGACGTGTGGTTCGAAGCCATGCTCGCCAGCGCCCGGGCGACTGCCGAGGTGGCCGACGCGGTCCGCGACGGCGCCCGGACCCTGGGCACGGCCACCCCGGCCGGGGCCCGACTGGCGGACCTGAGCGAGTTTCTCGGCCACGTCGGCCGCGACCTCGAGGACGCCGCCCGGCGCTGGCGACGGGTGGTGTCCCCCGGTCCCGCACCGGACCCCGGCGACGGCCCGGCCTGACCGACCTCGGACCCGGCACACCGCGGGCCACGTAGCGTCGTCTGCTCATGGCGCAGCTCGACCATCGCTCGGCGTCGCCGGGGCCGTCGAGCCCGATCCTGAGCCAGTCGGCCCCCGCGGCCACGCGTTCCTCATGTCGATCCCTCCGATCGTCGAAGTGTCCGCGTCCAGTGTCGCGTTCGGCACCGTATCGCCGTTCGTCGGGATTCGTCGGAGACCGGTGGCGACCGGTGGCGACCGCGTCCGGGAAGCGCTGCGGTGGGGATGTATGGATTGTGTATGGCCGGACGAGCGGCTCGCCATCGGTGGGCGTCGGTAGACATCGGGTATGGCTCATCACACACGATCGGCGGCTCGGCCGTCGCGGCGGTCGGTCATCGGGTTGCTCGCGGCGGTTCCGCTCGCCGGCGGCGGCATCCTCGCCGCGTCCGACATCGCCGACGCCGATGCCGGCACCAGTCGCGGCAGGCCCGAGATACCGAAGGATCTGCGGCCCGGTGGCGCTTACGACCGGCTCATCGCGCAACTGGCCGCCGAGGACAAGTTCTCCGGAACCGTGCTCTTGGCGCACCGCGGTCGGCCGGTACTGGCCCGCTCGCACGGCATGGCCGACAAGGTCCGGTCGATCCGCAACGGGCCGGACACCGTCTTTTGCCTCGCCTCGATCACCAAGTCCCTTACCGGTGTGGCGATCGCCCAACTCGTGCAGCAGGGGCGGATGGGGTTTCAGGCGACCGTGGGGACCTTTCTCGACGGCTTCCCCGCCGAGATCGCGGACCACGTCACCATCCATCAACTGCTGACCCACACCTCCGGCGTCGGCAGGCCGGCCCTCGGCAGCGGGGGACCGCCCGCCGACTGGGACAGTTTCGAAAAGGTGATGGACGGCACGCAGGCCGCCGTTCGGCGGACCCCGTTGCGGTTCGCGCCCGGGACTCGGTACGGGTACAGCAACGACGAGTACTTCGTTCTGGGTGCGATCGTGGCCAAGGTGTCCGGCGAGACCTACTTCGACTACGTCCGTCGGCACGTCCTCGGTCCGGCCGGCACGGTTCGCGCGGACTTCCACCCCAGGCCGTACATCCAGACCGCCGCCGACATCGCCCACCCGTACTGGACGCAACCCTCCGGTCCGCGCGTCGACTTCAGCGCCGGCGCGCATTGCCCGTTCACCAACGGTCCCGCCGGCGGCGCGTACTCGACCGCGAAGGACCTGCTCGGCTTCGCCCGTGCCCTGATGGGCAACCGGCTCCTCACCCCCTCGTTCACCGACGTCGTCACCGGCGGGAAGATCGCCCTGGCGCTGTCGGAATCGCCCGGCCCGCCGACCCAAAGCCAGTTCTACGGCTACGGGTTCGACGACCTCGTCGTCAACGGCCGACGCGTCGTGGGGCATTCGGGCGGCGGCCCCGGGGCGGCGAACCGGCTGGACATCTTCCCCGACCTGGACTGGGTGTCGATCGTGCTCGGCAACTACGACAACAGGATCGATCCCATCGTCGAGCTGGGGCGAAAGCTGGTCACGGCGTAGGCACGACCCACACCCGCGCGGCGAAACACGAAGCACGGATCACGAATCACGAACACGGATCACGAAACGCGGACGGTCGATGGCACGAGCGAAACGCGAAGCGCGAAAGGCGAAACAATCATGACCTCCACCCGACGAAGGATGCTTGGCGCACTGGGTGCGGTCCCGTTGGCCGCGGGCACGGTGGTCGCGACCGGGGGAGCCGCACGGGGCGACGACTTCGCGCGGTCCGCCAAGGACCCGGTACACCTCGGCCCGGTGCCCGACGCGCTCAAGCCCGGCGGCGAACTCGACAGGTTCGTCGCGGACTTGGCGGCCAAGGACGAGTTCTCCGGCACCCTGCTGCTCACCCGACGGGGCCGGCCGGTCCTGTCCCGGGCCTACGGCATGGCCGACAAGCAGCGGAACGCACCCATCGGTCCGGACACCATCTTCGCGCTCGCCTCGGTGACCAAGTTGTTCACCGCCGTCGCGGTGACCCGGCTCGTGCAGCGCGGCAGGCTCGCCTACCACGCGACGTTGGGCAGCTACCTCGACGGCTTCCCACCGGAGATCGCGGACCGGGTGACCCTCCATCACCTCCTCACCCACACCTCGGGCCTGGGTGATCACCGGGAGACGCCGGGCTACGCGGAGGCGGCGGCCGGTTGGACCACGGCCGATCAGGTCATGGACGGCACCCTCGGGTTCATCCGCAAGGGCGGGACGGCCTTCCCGCCCGGTGCCGGGAGCCGGTACAGCAACTCCGGGTACCACCTGCTCGGGACCATCGTGGCGAAAGTGTCCGGCCGTTCCTACTTCGACCACGTCCGCGAGGAGGTCTTCCGCCCGGCCGGCATGGCCGACACGGACTTCGTCACCGCGCCCCGATGGCGCCAGGACCGACGCGTCGCGCGCCCGTACGTGAAGCAGACCTCGGGGCAGCGGGTGGACGACGTCGCGGGGCGGATGTTCATCGGTACGCCGGCCGGCGACGCGTTCTCCACCTGCCGGGACATGGACCGCTTCGCGCGGGCGCTGCTCGGCGACAAGCTGCTCGACCCGCCCTTCACCCGGCTCGTCCTCGGCGGGAAGACGCCGCTGGGACCGCCACCGAAGGGCCCGACACCGACAGGCCCGACGGACCCACCGCCGGGCGGGGGTGGCGGCACGCCCCCACAGGCCATGTTCCAGTGCTACGGGCCGACCGGAATGCTGATCGACAACCAGTGGGTGATCGGGCACGGCGGCGGCGCCGACGGCGAGTCGACCAACATCGACATGTACCCGGACGGCGGCTGGGTGGCGGTGATCCTGAGCAACTACGACAGGGACACGGTGCGGCCCATCGCCGGCATGGTGCGCCGCATCATCACGAGTCCGCGATAGCGCCCTGCCCGGGCCGAACCGCCCTCGGCCTGCTCGGTACCGCCGCCCCGCCGGGTTGGTCGCCGGGCACCCGGGGTCGTCGGGTCCGGCCGTGGCGGTCAGTCGTCCAGGTGGACGAGGGACTCTCCGTAGGCGGCGGACCGCCCTGGGGAATCGCCTGTTCGGGATCAATTCCTCGCGGTGGCGACCGAGTCGAGGACCACGCCCGCGGCCGGTGCGCCGTCGCTCGAACCGTCCGCGACGCCGGCGGCGGCGATGTTTCGCAGGGCGTCCAGGCCGCCGGTGATCCTGCCGAACGGCGTGTAGTTCGGAGGCAGGCGGGTGTCCTGGTAGACCAGGAAGCCCCGCGAGGGGAGTGGGAAGTTCCTCACCAGGGGCTCGAAGCCGACGGAACCGCCTCGCCACCGTGGTGACATGACACCGAGTGCTCGATCACGTCGCCGAGTCGGTGGCCGCCGAGTCGTTCGGGTGGCGACGGGTGCGGTTCAGTCCCGGTCGGGCTCGGTCACCAGCACCGCGCGCAGGAGTCCGGGGAAGGCTTCGTCGACCTCGTCGCGGCGAAGTGCGTTCATGCGGGAGGTGCCGACGTAGTACTGGCGGATGAGGCCGGCCTCGCGCAGCACGTGGAAGTGGTGGGTGGCGGTGGACTTGCTGACCGGCAGGTCGATCGTGCCGCAGCTGAGGTCCTGGCCGGCGGCGTCGAGCTCGCCGAGGATCCTGCGGCGTACCGGGTCGACCAGGGCCTCGAGCATCTGCTGAAGGCTGATCGTCCGGACGTCCGGGTGGGGCAGGACGCGTTCTCGCCCGTTTCGCCGCGTCGTCGCCATCGCCGGTTGACCTCCCGCACACATCGTAGGACACGCGTCGAAGGAGGACGCGCATCGAAGTTCGATGACCATAGAAGTTCGATGATCATCGAAGTTTGACGGTCATCGTACATTCTGCTTGAGTGTGGCACGGCAACGCGTCCTCCGCGTCGCCGACACCGATCGAAGGGCGATGCGTGATGACCAGGACAGTGCGTTTCCACGAACTCGGCGGGCCGGACGTGCTGCGGGTGGAGGACGTGGAACTCGGCGAACCCGGTCCCGACGAGTTGTCGATCCGGGTGGACGCGATCGGCGTCAACCGGGCCGAGGCGCTGTTCCGCGCCGGCCACTACATCGAACAGGTCAAGGAGTTCCCCGCCCGGCTCGGCGCCGAGGCCGCGGGAGTGGTCGAGGCCGTCGGCGCGCACGTGCGGGGATTCGAGGTCGGCCAGGCGATCAGCGTGATCCCCGCGTTCTCGATGAACGACTACGGCGTCTACGCCGAGCGTGCGATCGTCCCCGCATCCGCGGTGCTGCACCGCCCCACCGGCCTGGACGCGGTCGGCGGGGCGGCGGTCTGGATGCCGTACCTGACGGCCTACGGGGCGCTGGTGGAGGTCGGCGGGATGGGTGCCGGGGACACGGTCGTGCTGACCGCGGCCTCCAGCAGCGTGGGCCTGGCCGCGATCCAGGTCGCCCACCGCGTCGGGGCGGTGCCGATAGCCACCACCCGCACCCGCGCCAAGGCCGAACGGCTTCGCGAGGCGGGGGCGGCCGAGGTGATCGTCACCGACGAGGAGGACGTCGTCGCGCGAGTGCGCGAGCTGACCGCGGGACGGGGCGCCGAGTTCGTGTTCGACGCCGTCGCCGGCCCCGGTGTGGTGGACCTGGCCAGGGTGGTCGCCCCCGGTGGCACGCTCCTGGTGTACGGGGCGCTGAGTGGCGAGGTCACCCCCTACCCGGGGTTCGAACTCGGCATGCCCGCGCTGAACATGCGCACCTACACCGCCTTGGAGACGACCACCGATCCGGAACGGCTGCGCCGCGCGGAGGCGTTCATCTCCTCCGGCCTGCGCACCGGTGCCTTCGAGCCCGCCGTGGACCGCACCTTCGACCTGGACCGGATCGTCGAGGCGCACCGCTACATGGAGGCCGGCGCCCAGGTGGGCAAGATCGTCGTCACCGTGGACCACTGAGGATCCCCTCGGGACCATCCGGCCGCGCCGCCCGGCCGCGCCGCTCCGCGATCAGGCGCACCTCGTAGCCGGCCCGTCCCTCGGGCGGCACCCGACCGGCGAGCGCGAAGATCTCGGCCGGCCCGGTCACGTCCAGCGCGTTGACCCCGGGGAAGGCCGGGATCACGACCAGATGCGGAAGGGGAGGGGAAGGGCTCGTGCGTCCATCCTCACCGCCGGGCGGAATATCTGCAATGACAGGAGTCTGCAAGATTCGGACACGCGGTGTGCGTGCCGTCCCGCGCATGCCGATCACTCGTTGGAGGCACCCGGCTCGCACGAATCGGGCGGCGCGCGTCTCCTGGTGAGGGGGCGCTGTGCCGTCCCACCCCCAGATCGTCGATCCGAACGCAGGAGTGCCATGTCCATCGACGCACCAGGATCGGACTCGAACCCCGCGCGCGCCCGCCGGCCGGCGGGCGCGCGGGGAGGTGTGGCCGGGGCGCCCCGTACCGCTCGACACCGGCCCAAAGGGCGTGCGGTGACGTCGAAGGCAAGAGTCGTCACACCCGATACGTCGAGGCTGTCGCCCCGGGAGCGCGCCGATCGCGGCCGGGCGGCTCGCGCGAACGCGCCCCGGTCCAGCCATGCCGAATACGCACCGGGCCCGCGGCGGGCGGACCCGGTGGACGTCATCGAGAAGCAGTCGGCCGCGCGGGTACCGGAGTTGGTGCCGATCCGCTACGGCCGTATGTCCGAGTCGCCGTTCCGCTTCTATCGAGGGGCCGCCGCGATCATGGCCGGTGACCTCGCCGGCACGCCGAACTCGGGACTGCGGACCCAACTGTGCGGCGACGCACACCTGTTGAACTTCCGGCTGCTGGCCTCCCCCGAGCGACTCCTGCTGTTCGACATCAACGACTTCGACGAGACGTTGCCCGGCCCGTGGGAGTGGGACGTCAAGAGGTTGGCCGCGAGCCTGGTCATCGCGGGGAGGGAGAACGGCTTCACCGACCGCGAGCGCGGCGATGTCGTCCGGTCCGCCGTGCGGTCCTACCGGGAATCGATGCGCCGCTTCGCCGGCATGGGCAATCTCGACGTGTGGTACGCCAAGGTCGACGCGGATCGGCTGCAGGACCTGGCCTCGGGGCGGTTGCACAAGCGCGGCCGCAAGCGCATGTCCCGGGCCCTGGCCAAGGCACGCACGCGGGACAGCCTCCAGGCCTTCGACAAGCTCACCCGGGTGGTCGACGGCAAGCGTCGGATCGCGGCCTCGCCGCCGTTGATCACTCCGGTCTCCGATCTCCTGCCGGGCGGTGAACGCACCGTGTTCGAGGAGAAGATCCACGGCCTGATCGACCGGTATCGGCGCAGCCTCCGGTCGGAGCTTGGGAGTCTGCTCGATCAGTACACCGTGGTCGACATGGCACGCAAGGTCGTGGGGGTCGGCAGTGTCGGCACCCGTTGTTGGATCATCCTGCTGCTCGGTCGGGACGGCGAGGACCCACTGTTTCTCCAAGCCAAGGAAGCCGACGAGTCGGTCCTGGCCCCGCACGTCGGCGAAAGCGGGTACGCCACCCAGGGGGAGCGGGTCGTCGCGGGCCAGCGCCTGATGCAGGCCGCCGGCGACATGCTCCTCGGCTGGGAGCGGGTGACCGGGATCGACGGTCGCGAGCGGGACTTCTACGTGCGTCAGTTGCGTGACTGGAAGGGCATCGCCGAACCGTCGCTGATGGCTCCGGAGGGCATGGGTGCGTTCGGCGAGCTGTGCGGCGCCACGCTCGCGCGCGCACACGCCAGATCCGGGGACCGGATCGCCATCGCCGCCTACCTGGGCGGCGGCGACGTCTTCGACCGGGCGCTGACGACCTTCGCCGAGACGTACGCCGACCAGAACGAGCGCGACCACGCGGCCCTGCTGGACGCCGTCGAAGCCGGACGGGTCACCGCCGAGCAGGCCTGAGGCACCCGGTCTCGCGGGACACCGGCCCGGTGCGCGCGGTGGCGTGCGCCGTCGTCGACGGGCGGCCGATCGCCGTGACGGGCTGTTTTCCGGCGCGTCGGGATTCTTTGCCTTTCGGGGTCATCCACCCGGCGGTCGGTGTCGAATAGGTGGTGAGCGTTGGCCATCACCGGGGGGTGGACGTGTGGAGTCGCAGAGCGGTGCACAGCGGCCGGATGATCATCTACACGACCGGCTCGTCCAGGGCGACGAAACCGCGCTCGCCGAGGCGTACGACCGCTTCGTCGCACTGGTGCACTCGGTCGCCCTGCGCGTGAGCGGCAGTCGCACGGCCGCGGAGGACATCGTGCAGGAGGTGTTCGTCCACCTGTGGGAGCGTCCGTACGCCTTCCGGCCCGAGCGCGGCTCGCTGCGGGGGTGGTTGTGCCTGCTGGCACATCGCCGCGCGGTGGACTGGGTGCGCGCCGAACAGGCCCGCGAGCGTCGGGTGCGGCAGGTGTGCGGCACGGACGTGGAGGATTGCGCGCCCAGTGCCGAGGACAGCGTGGTGGCGGCCGACGAGGCGGGACGCGTCCGGACGGCCGTGGCGACGTTGCCGGCGGCGCAGCGCGAGGCGATCGAGTTGGCGTTCTTCGCCGGTATCACCTACCGGCAGGTGGCCCGTCAGCTCGGCGTCCCGGAGGGCACGGTGAAGTCTCGAATGCGGGGCGGATTACGGCAGTTGGCATCGTTGCTGGCAGACCCGTCCGCGCCCGGCGCGGGCACCGAGACGAGTGGGGAGAGCCGATGAACGCAGGCCACGACCGGGTTCCCTCCGTACTCGCCGCGTGGGTGCTCGGAGTGTGTGAACCGGCTGAGGACGCCCGGGTGCGGGCGCATCTGCGGCAGTGTGCGGATTGCCGGTCCGAGGCCGATCGGCTGCGGGTGGGGGTGCCGAGGCCGATCCTCAACGGTGGCCGCGCTGTTGCGCCGCCGGCGCTGCGGGCGCGCACCCTGGCCGCGGCGTCCGCCGCGCGGCGCCCGGACCGTCCGGTGGGCGAGTACGCCGCCTGCTACGCGGACGCGGTCGCGACGCTCGACGCGCTCCTGGGCGAGGTGATGCCCCGTCAGGACCCGGCGGCCGCAGCCGTGATCGGCGATGCGGGCGTGGTGGGGGAGGGCTGGGACCTGCCCGGTGTGCTGGCGCACCTGATCGCCACCGACGGGGTGCTGTGTGTGGCGTTGGGTGTGCCCGAGGCGGTGCCGTCGGGGATCCCGGCCACCGCCGGCCCCGGGGACCCGGAGGGCCTGCGCTCGGCTCGGGTGCTCGCGCGGCTGCGCACGCACACGCTCGGTCAGGCTCGCGAGATGTGGCGCGAGCAGGCCGGTCGGCTGATGCGCGCGGCCGGGCCCGTGAACTCCGCCGCCGACGTCGCGCGGCTCGTGGACGCCTATGCGGATCGGGCCTTCGAGACCTGGATCCACACCGGTGACCTGGCCCGATTGTTCGGGCTCCGGGCGGTGCGGCCGCTGCGGCTGGATCAGCTGATCGCCTACGGGCTGCGGGCGTTGGGGCCGATGCTGGCCGACCGGACGCCGGTGTCTCTGGTGTTGACGGGGTCGGGCGGCGGGCGTTGGACGTTGCCCCAGGGGCGGCACGGCGCGGCGGCGACGATCACGGCGGACGCCGTCGAGTTCTGTCTGTTGTTCGGCGGGCGCCGTACCCCCGCCTCGGTGCGCGCCGAGATCAGCGGCAGCGCGCCGGTCGCCCGCGCCGCGTTGGCCGCGGCGGCCGCGCTCGCGCCTGTTGTGACGACGATTCCCCGCCGACGGGCGCCCGGGCGCTGATCCGCGCCGGGACCGCCCACCCGGCCGACACGGCACCCCCGGATGCGGCCCGCGAGGACGCGCGACGTCCGGTCCGGTACGGGCGGCGACCCGGCGTGCCCTTCACCCGCCGCCCCGAGATCGACCACGGCACCAACCGGCATGTCCCACAAGGTGGTTCGTCCCTCTGGCGACCGTTACACGGTTGCCACACATCGGCACAAACCGCGATGAGGGCGGCGACGAACCAAAGATGTCACGGCAGATCGTGCCGTGCGAACCTCGAGGGGGAACCTCGTCATGCAGCACAGTCTTCGACCCGTCGCCGCGCTGCTCGCGGTCGGGGCGTTGGTCGCGACGGGCACCGTCGCGCTCACCGACAGCGGCCCCGCCGTCGCGTCCAGCCATCGCGAGGCGCCGCTGATCGCCGGCAGCCCGCAACTCGACAACACCGACCTGTACGCGTTCGTCAGCCCCGACCGGCCCGATACCGTCACGCTGGTGGCGAACGTCGTGCCGTTCCAAGAGCCCAACGGCGGCCCGAACTTCCACCCGTTCGCCACCGACGCCCGCTACGACATCAACATCGACGGGGACGGCGACGGCAAACCCGACGTCACCTATCGCTGGACCTTCCGCGACGAGGATCGGCGCGGCAACGACACCTTCCTGTACAACAACGGACCGGTGACCTCGCTGGACGACGAGAATCTGCTGTTTCGACAGTGGTACACGCTCCAGGAGATCCGCGGCACGAACGCGCGGACGCTGCTGGACCGGGGCCGGGTGGCGCCCTCCCGGGTGGGCGCGGCGTCGATGCCCGACTACAAGGGTCTGCGTGATGCGGCCTTGCACGATCTCCCGGGCGGGGCACGGGTGTTCGCCGGTCAGACCGAGGATCCGTTCTTCCTGGACCTGCGCGTCTTCGATCTGCTGTACGGCGGCGACCTCAAGGAGGTCGGCCAGGACACGGTGGCCGGCTACAACGTGAACACGCTGGTCCTCCAGGTGCCCAAGGCGAGTCTGGCGCTCAAGAACGACCCGGGCCGCAACCCGGTCGTCGGGGTGTGGAGCACGACGTCGCGGCGCGGCATGGACCTGGTGGCCCCCGATGGTCGAAGCCGCGACTGGGGCCGGTACGTGCAGGTGTCGCGGTTGGGCAATCCGCTGGTGAACGAGGTCGTGGTGCCGGCCGGCCTGAAGAACCGCTTCAACGCGCTGACGCCGGACCAGGACCGGACCGTGCCCGAGTTGGTCGACCGCGTCAACAACCCCGAGGTGCCCCGGCTGATCGAGAAGATCTACGGGATCAAGGCCCCGCAGGGCCCGCGCGCGGACCTGGTCGAGATCTTCCTGACCGGCATCGCGAAGGCGACCAACGGTCCGATCCAAGTCGATCTCAACTCGCAGTTGCTGAACAAGGACGTGGATCCGAAGGCGTTCGTGCCGGCCGAGGAGTTGCGGTTGAACATGGCGATGCCACCGGCGGCGAAGCCGAACCGGCTGGGAGTTCTGGGCGGCGATCTCGCCGGGTTCCCCAACGGGCGACGGTTGACCGACGACGTGGTGGACATCGAGCTCCAGGCGCTGGAGGGGGCGGCGGCCACGGGGCGCCTGGTGCCCGCGCTCGCGCGCGGCGACATGGTGGACACCGGGAATCGGCCGTTCGCGGGCGCCTTCCCGTACGTGGGGCTGCCGGAGTACTGGCCGGTCAACCGCGCGCCGCGCGACGGGTGATCCGGTCGTGCGGATGTTGCGAGTGGTGTGTGCGGGTGCGGTGGCGGGGGCGTTGTTGATCGCGGTTCCCGCCGCCGTGCACTCGCCGGGAGCCGACCGGGGGTCCTCGCGGCCCCCGGTCGGGGCGGGCGCGGCGGCGTCGGCGGATCCGATCGAGGTCGCGCAGGCGCGGTTGCGCGAGGTGCCCGACGACGCTCGGGCGCTCGCGGATCTGGGCGGCGCGTACGTGGAGCGGGCCCGGGTGGGCGGGGACGCGTCGTTGTACGCGCGGGCGCGGCAGGCGTTGGATCGGGCCCTGGCGCTGTCCGGTCCGGGGACGCCCACGCGGGTGCCCGCGTTGGTGGCGCTGGCGGCGCTGGCGAACGCGCGGCACGATTTCGCCACCGGGCGGGATCTGGCCGAGCAGGCGATCGCGGCCGACCCGTATTACGCGCCCGCGTTCGGGGCGCTGGCCGATGCCGCCACCCAGCTCGGCGACGCCGAGGGCGCGACGCGCGCGATCCAGCGGATGCTCGATCTGCGGCCGTCGGTGGCGTCGTTCACCCGCGCCTCGTACGACCTTGAGCTGCGGGGCGACGTGGACGGCGCGCGGGTGGCCCTCGATCGCGCGCTGGAGGGCGCGTCGGCTCGTGACGACGTGGCGTACTGCCGGTTGTGGCAGGGCGAGTTGGCGCGCCGGTACGGCGATCCCGCCGGAGCGCTGGGCTCCTACGAGGCGGGGCTGCGGGTCGTGCCGGGAGATCCCGCGTTGCGGGCCGGGCGGGCCGCGGCCCTGGCGGAGGTGGGCCGGGTGGACGAGGCGCTGGCGGTGTACGCGGAGCTGACGGCGACCACCCCGCTGCCGCAATACCTGGCCCGCTACGGCGAGTTGGCGCAGCGGACCGGGCACACGGACCTGGCGCGGATCCAGTTCCGGCTGGTGACGGCGCAGTTCGCGGTGATGGACGCGCAGGGCGCGACGGACGACGTGGCCCGGGCGATGTTCGAGGCCGACCGGGGGGATCCGGCCGAGGCGGTGCGGCGGGCCGAGGCGGAGCGGGCGCGGAGGCGGTCGGTGCACACGGCCGACGCGCTGGCGTGGGCGCTGTTCCGGGCGGGTCGGGCGGCCGAGGCCGTGCCGTACGCGCTGGAGGCCACGGCCGGGGGCTGGCGCGACCCGGAGGTGCTGGCACATCTGGCCGCGATCCGCGCGGCGGTAGGGACCGGAGGCGGGCGATGAGGGCACGGTGGCCGGTCGCGGCGTGCGTGGCGGTGGTGTGGGCCGTGGGTGTGGTGGTCGGCTGCGCGCCCGCGGCGTCGGCGCATCCGCTGGGGAACATCAGCGTCAACCAGGCCCACGCGTTGACGGTGCGCCCGGACCGGGTGGAGGACCTGGCGACGGTGGACGAGGCGGAGATCCCCACGCTCCAGATGGGCGGGCGGCGCGATCTCGACGGTGACGGACGCCTGTCGGCGGGCGAGTTGCAGGCCTACGCCGACGCGGAATGTCCGCGCCTGGCCGGGGGGTTGCGGTTGCGGGTGGACGGGCGGGAGGCCGCGCCGTGGGTGGTGCTGCGGGCGAGCGCGGAGCAGGTGGCCGGGGCGGCGGGGCTGTCGACCACGCGCACGGAGTGCCGGCTGAGCACGCCGGTGGACCTGTCCCGGCCGGCGCGGGTGTCCGTGCGCAACGACAACCATCCGGGTCGGGCGGGGTGGCACGAGGTCACCGCCACCGGTGCGGGCATCGCGCTGGGCTCCTCCCCGGTGCCCCGGGAAAGCCCCAGCGGCGGGCTGCGGTCCTATCCGGTGGACCTGTTGACGTCGCCGCCGGACGTGCGCGACGTGGAGTTGCGGGTACGGCCGGGCACGGACGCCGTCGCGCCGAGCACGCGGCGGCCGGCGCCGAACCCGGTCGAGCGGGCCTACGCGGGGACCCAGCGGCGCTTCGACGCGGTGCTTGGCGCCGATCACCTCACGGTCGGGGCCGGCCTCGCGGCGGTGGCGCTGGCCCTGCTCCTGGGCGCGTCGCACGCGGCGCTGCCCGGGCACGGCAAGACGGTGATGGCCGTGTACCTGGCCACGCGCGGCGCGGACGGGCGCCGGCAGGGGGTGCGGGACGCGGTGACGGTGGGCGCCACGGTGACGTTGACGCATACGGCCGGGGTGTTGGTGGTCGGGACGTTGTTGAGCGTGTCGACGACGTTGACGGGCGAGCGGGTGCTGGCGTGGGCGGCCGCGGCGAGTGGGCTGTTGGTGGTCGGCATCGGCGCGTGGCTGCTGCGCGCGGCGGTGCGCGGGCTGCGGGCGGGGCGGGCGCGGGACGGGGGTGCACGCGTGCCGGTGCCCGTGGGCGCGGGCGTGGGCATGGGGCATCACGAGCTCGCACACGCCCACTCCCACTCCCATGGGCACTCCCACTCCCATGGGCACTCGCACTCGCACGGGCACGCGCACTCCCACGGACACGGACACGGACACGGTGCGGACCCGCAGCGTCCGGCCCGTCCCGGGCGCGGCGTCCTGGTCGGTATGGGCGTCGTCGGCGGTCTGGTGCCCAGCCCCTCCGCGCTGGTCGTGCTGTTGGGCGCGATCGCCCTGGGGCGCACCGTCTTCGGCGTGCTGCTGGTGCTCGCGTACGGCGTGGGCATGGCGGTTGTGTTGACCGCCGCCGGCCTGGTCCTGGTGCGCCTGCGACCGATGGGCCGCCGGACCCGGCACCGGTGGTGGTCGGCGTATGTACCGCTCGCCACCGCCGTGTCGATCGTCGCGGTCGGCATGGTGCTGACCGCCCGCGCGGTGGGCTGAGGCCGGCCGCCGAAATGAGCAGATCCGGAAACGAAGGGAATCGAGCGATGACAACGAGGAAAGCCATGAGGACGAGGACGAGGACGAGGGCGGGAACCACGCTGGTGACGGCGGCCGTGTTGGCCTGCGCCGCGGCGTGCACGGGATCGGGCGGCGACCGGGACTCCGGGCAGCCCCCGTTCGTCGCCGCACCGCAGACGGTGGCGTGCCAGGAGCACCAGGCGGGTCGTCCCGGGCCGGAGTACACCTCGGAGCAGGACGGCGACACGGCCAAGATCATGGGCGTCCTGGAGCACTACACCGCCAACGGCCGCAAGCCCTTCTGCGACGGGAAGGCACCAACCGCCACCGACCGCGCGTGGGCACGCCTGTACATCGACCTGGGCGCGGACCCGGCCTACCTACCAACCGCCCTCGGCGGCACCGGCACCCCGGACGAGGACCCCACCCCCGCACCATGACCACCCGAGCCGGCGCGGTGGGTGCCCCAGGTCACAGGGAACGTTTCCGGGTTCGGCGGCCTCTTGCCACTGTCAGCGTCGCCACCGTCAGTGGAGGTCCCCGTGAGGTTCGCCGGCAACCGTGCCCACCACCCCGTACCCGCCCGCCCGTTCGCCCTCGCATCCGGCCGCGCGGCCACCCCCGGCCCCGCCCGGAGGAAACTCGCCCACCGCAAGCGCGTCGGCGCGGCGGCCGCGCTCGCCGCGCTCGCCCTGTCCCTCGGTGCCCCGCCCGCCGACGCGTCCGCGGCCCGCCACGGCCGACCGCGCGAGTCGTACGTCGCCGTCGACGCCGTACACGTCCTCAAGGTCGGGCGCCCGACCGCTCGCCAGGTGGTCGTGCTCGTGCCCGGAATGTACGGCGCCGCGGGCGACTTCCGGGTGCTCGCCCGCGACCTCGCCCGACGGCTGCCCGACACGCAGGTGTGGTCCGTCGACCGACGCGAGCAATCCCTGGCGGACCTGAGCGGCTTCCAGGGCGCCGACCCGGCGTCGTACTACCTCGACGGACGCTACCGCCGGCCCCCGCACATGCCGGCCGAGGCCCGAAACTGGGGGCTGGCCACCACACTCGGCGACCTGCGCGCGGTCGTCCGGTCGGCCTCCGACCGCGGCCGCCGCCGGGTCGTCCTCGGCGGGCACTCGTGGGGCGCGACGACGGCACTGGCCTACGCCGCATGGGACTTCGACGGCCGCCCCGGCTACCGCGACCTCTCCGGTCTGATGCTCATCGACGGCGGCGTGCACGGCGCGTTCGCGGGGGAGGGGTGGGAGCCGAGGAACTCACCCGATCAGGTCCGGGCCCGCCTGGCCGCCATCGACTCCGAGACGGGAGAGGGGAAATCGGTGATCGACGGATACCTCTCCCAAGCACTCGGTCTCGGCGACCGACCCGAGAGCGCCGCCATTTGGTACCAGCTGATCGCCTGGTACGCCGACCGGGCCCCGCACGCACCCTCCGTCCTCGCTGCCCGCCTCCCCGAGCCGCTGCGCCCGCCGCGCCCGGTGACCAACGCGGGACTGCTCGGCTGGTTCATGCAGGCGTCGCCGCGCACCGCTCCCGCGCTCTCCGTGCACTCCGGCTCCCTGACCGACACAGGCGATTGGCGCGACAACGGCATGACGCCCCTGCGACGCGTCGCCGCCGCCCAGGCGGGCCCGACCCCGGCCGGCTTCGAGTGGTACTGGCCGCAGCGCCTGAGCCTCGATCTGGACGCGGTCGATCCGTACACCGACACGGAGTCCACCCGCATCCTCGGCCTGCGCCTGTGGCACACCCGCGAACTGGACATCCCCCTGTACGCGTTCGAAACCGGCCTCGACAAGGGCACCCAGGGCACCGCGGCGCACTGGCTGACCGCCAACTCCCGCATACCCGGTGCCACCTACGCGGCCGACCCGACGATGTCCCACCTGGACCCCCTGTTCGCCGCCCCCACCCACAACGAATTGACCCGCACCCTCGTCCCGTTCCTCCGCAGCCTCCGGACCGTGGCGGATTCGAGGTAGGCGCTTCGCGAGGCCGTGGCCGTACTGAGCCCGACCTACCTGCCCGAGTTCCAGCAGGACGAGGACGAGGCACTCGACTGGGTCGCCGAAAACTTCCAGCCGGTCACCTGGCTCGGCCCCTGACCCGCACCTCTTGCTCCGCGTCGTCGGCGATCACATACCGGTCCCGAGTGTGGTGGATCGCCTGAGCGGCGCGGTCTTCGGTCCGGCCCGCACCGTGGAGCACCGTGGTGAGGCTCTCAAGGACCCGCACACGGCGTCCTGGGGCTGCGCCGGACCGCACGAGGAGGGAGCGTGTCGGGTCGTGAATACTGGGCGGATGGACATCCAGGCGATGGAGGACGCCCGGCGGTGGCTCGCGGAGGATGGGGTTACGCAGGTCGGGGCCGACGAGTGGACCGATGGGGAGACTCCGGACGGTCGGCTCACCGGCAATGAAGTCGCGCACGAGTGGGCGGGGGTGGTGTTCACCGACGAGCGTCTCGACGCGGGCGGCCGGCTACGGCTCGCGTTCGGGATGCTGGATCTGCTCGACGACTACTGGGTGACGTGTGAGATCGGGTTCGCCCACCGGGGTCCGGGCGGTCCGTTGCCGGCCGAGGTGCTCTGGGACGGGTATCGGCGGCGGCTGGAAGCGCCCCGGGTGTCCGAGGCCGTCACCTACTCCCTGTGGGTCGACTGGTTCGAGGATCGGAGTACTGCGGCGACGGCCTTCGCCGAAGTGCTCGGCCGGGACATCGACCAACTCACCAAGGCGAGCTCCGACGCCCTGCTCCGTCGGGCCCGCCGCGTCCTGGAGTGCTCGGGTCCGGTTCCGTGGCCGGCGAAGCAGGCGACCTACGCCGTCGCGGCGCGGCTGCCGGTCCTGCGCGCGGCGCTCTTCAAGGGCTTGTTGACCAGCTATCACGACATCTACGGAAGCCTGGAGCCGGACACGGCGTTGGCGCTCATCGCCGAACTGGACCTCCCGGCGGACACCGAGCACCTCGCGGCACTGCGCACCGTTCTCACCGCCGGGCACCGAAACCACTACCGCAGCCCGGGCGCGTGGGACGACGCGCGAGGTCGTGTGGCAAGCACGCCCGAGTACGCCCCGACGTGCCACGACACCATCGCCGCCGCCCCGGCCGACACCGGTCGGTGACCGCGATGGGCACCGCCCGATGACAACCGCCCCCACCCGAAGCCGTGGACGGGGTCATCTGGGGACGGGACCTGCCCGGCCCCAGGTACACGAGCATCCCTTTCCGACCCCCTGTGGTCGGAACGCGGCCCACTCGCTCCGCGCGACGGAGGAGAAGGAGGCGTGCGTGGTGCTGGGGTATCGTCGCGGCACGTTGTTGGGGGCGACAGACGGGATCCACGGTGTCGATCCGAGTGCTGGTCGCCGATGATCAGGCCTTGTTGCGGGGGAGCTTCCGCATGCTCGTGGACACCGCGCCCGGCCTGGTGTCGGTCGGCGAGGCGGCCACCGGCGTCGAGGCCGTCGAACTGGCGAGGCGCGAACGGCCGGACGTCGTGCTGATGGATGTCCGCATGCCCGAGATGGACGGCGTCGAGGCGACCCGACACATCTGCGGCCCCTCCGGCGTCCCGGGCACGCGGGTCCTGATTCTGACCATGTTCGACCTGGACGCCTACGTGTACCCGGCGTTGCGGGCGGGGGCCAGTGGCTTCCTGCTCAAGGACACCCGACCGGCGGACCTGCTCACGGCCATCGGCGTCATCGCCTCGGGGGAGGCGTTGCTCGCGCCCACCGTGACGCGGCGCCTCATCGCCGGGTACGGCCGGCAGCCCGGACCCGGCGACCCGATGTCGACGCCGACGCCGTTGCCGTTGCCGCGCGAGTTGGAAGGGTTGACCGATCGGGAGCGCGAGGTGCTCGTCCTGGTCGCCGAGGGGTTGTCCAACGCCGAGATAGGCACGCGTCTGCGTGTCAGCCTGCCGACGGTGAAGTCCCACGTGAGCCATCTCCTCGACAAACTCGGGGCACGCGACCGCGTCCAACTGGTCATCACCTCCTACGAGAGCGGCCTGGTCACCCCCGCCCGCCCGGGCGGAGGATCGTCCCGATAGGGCAACAGGGCGACCACGCGGAAGCCGCCCCCGGTACGGGGACCGGCCGCGACGGTGCCGCCGTGCAGCGCGGCCCGTTCCCGCATCCCGATCAGCCCGTAGCCGTCCGGGCCGGCCGATCCGCCGGGGCCGTCGTCGGTCACCTCGATCCGCACGCACCGGCTGTCGGCCTCGACCGACACCTCGCAGCGCGATGCCGGGGCGTGCCTGGTCACGTTGGTCAGGGACTCCTGGACGATGCGATACACCGAACGGCCCACGCCCTCCGGCAGATCGTGCGTCCCCGAGAGCCGCAGGGCGACCCGGACGCCCGCCTCCGTCGCACGCTCGACCAGTGCCGGCAGATCGGTGACGCCGGGGGTCGGCCGCAGATCGGGCTCCTCCTCGGCACGCAGCACACCGAGCATCCGGCGCATGTCGGTCAGCGCGTCGCGGCTGGTGGCCTCGATCACCCGCAGCGCTTCGAGGGCCTCCCGAGGGCGGGTCTCGGCGACGTGGCCCGAGATCGCCGCCTTGACCGCGATGACCCCCATCGTGTGGCCGACGACGTCGTGCAACTCCCGGGCGATACGCAGACGTTCGTCGGCGGCCGCGCGCTCGGCGAGGTCTCGGGCGGCCTGCGCCGCGAAGGCCCGACGCGCGCTCACCGTCCGGCCGATCGTCCAGGCCCCGCCCAGCGCGCCGGCCGCGGCCATGACCGGCCCCGGATCGATCCGCCACGCGTACGCGGGGCCCGCCAGGGACAGGCCGAACATGCAGCCCGCGCTCAGCGCCGCGATCGCCGGCGTGGGCAGCCGGCGCCTTCGCCACGTGAGGGCGACCGTGTACAGCGCGAAGGCCGGGGCGACGAACCACGTGCGCGTGGTGCCCAGGACCTCCGCCGTGACACACGCGGCGAGCACGAGGACGAAGACCGGCATCGGCCATCGGCGCCGCGCCGCGACCGGGACACCGATGCCCAGCGCGACCGACACGCGGGCCCACCAGGGCACATGGCTGCCGTGTGCCCCATACAGGGCTGCCACGGCGAACACCGCTGCGGCCGAGGCGTCGAGCCCGATCAGCCAACCTCGGGTCAGCCGCCGGGTGACCGCGGAGCGAAGACCGGACTCGTTCACCCGGCCACCCTAGGGACGGAGGTCGCCGCCCGCGTCATACCCGGGTATGTCAGTCGGCGGCCCGATGCGCCCCACGGCCGCGGGTCCGAAGGTGATGCCCATGATCGAAGTGGAACACCTGACCAAACGCTACGGACGGGTCGTCGCGGTCGACGGATTGTCCTTTCGCGTGCGTCCCGGCGCCGTGACCGGATTCCTCGGCCCGAACGGCGCCGGCAAGTCCACGACCCTGCGCCTGGTCCTGGGCCTGGACACGC
Organism: Embleya sp. NBC_00896; assembly: GCF_045207785.1. Classification (NCBI taxonomy): domain Bacteria; kingdom Bacillati; phylum Actinomycetota; class Actinomycetes; order Kitasatosporales; family Streptomycetaceae; genus Embleya; species Embleya sp. NBC_00896. The sequence goes on along the minus strand of NZ_CP108777.1, from coordinate 635,711 downwards.
CCACGGCCGGCGCGGCACGCGTCAACGGCCGCGCCTACGTCGACATGCCGCGTCCGATGCGCGAGGTGGGCGCACTGCTCGACGCGAACACCGCGCACGGCGGCCGCACCGCGGTCGACCACCTGCGTTGGCTCGCCCGAACCAATGCCGTCGACCGCCGACGGGTCGACGCCGTGTTGGAACAGGTCGGCCTGGCCGCCGTCGGCCGCAAACGCGTCGCCGGGTTCTCGCTCGGCATGCGACAGCGCCTGGGGCTCGCGGCGGCGCTGCTGGGGGATCCCGGCGTGCTGATCCTGGACGAGCCGATCAACGGCCTGGACCCCGACGGGATCCGCTGGTTCCGCGAGCGCGTGCGGGCCCTGGCCGGCGAGGGCCGCACGGTCTTCGTCTCCAGCCACGTCATGAGCGAGATGGAACTGACCGCCGATCGCCTGATCGTCATCGGCGCGGGGCGCCTGATCGCCGACACCTCCGTGCGCGAGCTGACCGACCGATTCGCCCGCGGCGTGCTGGTGCGCTCCCCGCGCGCGACGGAACTGACCACGGCCCTGACGTCGGCGGGCGCGAGGGTGGCGGCGGAACCCGACGATCGGCTCGTCGTCCACGGGATCGAACCGCGAGGCATCGGCGATCTCGCCGCGGCACACGGCATCGCGATCTGGGAGATCCGCGCGCGCACCGCGTCGTTGGAGGAGGCGTACGTCGAACTGACCGCCGACAGCGTCGCCTACCGTCCGACGGAGGCGGCGCGATGACCGACGTGCTCGCGGCGGAGTGGCTGAAGCTGCGCACCGTCCGCTCCACATTCGTCGTCCTGGCGGTGGTGGGCATCGCCATGGCCGGGACCTGCGCGTTGGCCGCATACGGTGCGCACACGTGGGACGGGCTGACGGCGTCGGATCGGGAGCACTTCTCCCTGTCGCCCCTGGAATCCCTGTTCCTGGTCGTCGCCGAGATGAGCATGGCCGTGCTGGGCGCGCTGACGATCGGCTCCGAATACGCCGGCGGCATGATCCGGGACACGCTGGTGGCGGAGCCACGGCGCGGCCGCGTGCTGTTCGCGAAGGCGGCGGTCGTCGGGGCCGTCGCCCTCGCGGTCGGGCCGGCCTGCGTATTCGCGACGTCGTACCTGAGCCGGGCGATCGTCGGAGACCGCCCCATCCGGGCCTTCACCGACGCGTCGACCCACACGACCGGCCTGCTGCTCGCGCAGAGCCTGGCGGTCGTGGTCGCCGCGCTGGTGGGATACGGCCTGGGCGCGGCGCTGCGGTCGACGACGGGTGCGATCGTGTCCTTGGCCGGGCTCCTCCATGTCGTTCCGATGGTCGTGCAGAGTCTGCCCGCGCCCTGGGACAGGCGGGTCAACTCGTTCACCCTCGACAGCCTGCCGGGCCAGTTGGCCGGCACGGGCAACGCGTACTCGATCTACGGCTCGGCGCTCCCACCCGCCGCGGCGGCCGGGGTGATGTGCGCCTACGTCGCCGCCCCCTTGGCGTTGGCGACCCTGCGTATCCACCGCCGGGACGCGTGACGCTCCGCGACGCCGCCCACGTGATCGCGATCGAGCGCAGACCCCTCCACGTGCCGGATCACCACCGCGCCGGCCGGACGGGATCCCGGCGGTCCCCGCATCGACATGTGTTCGCGGCGCCGCGGGCCCCGGAGCGCCGGCCGTGCGCCGAGCCGACGACCTGCGCGGCTACCGAGGCGTGCGTCCCCGCCCCTGCTCCTGGCCTGCCGCGAGCCCCGACAGGGCTCAGCCGCGGGCGGAGGCGGGCGGGCCGAGGGTGGCCAGTTCGACCCGCGACGTGATGCCGAGTTTCGGATACGCCTTGTACAGGTGGTAGCCGATGGTGCGGGGGCTGAGGAAGAGTTGGGAGGCGATGTCCCGGTTGGACAGCCCTTCGGCGGCCAGACGGACCACCTGAAGCTCCTGCGGGGTGAGCCGGTCGAGCACCGACTCCGGGGGCCGGGTCGAGGTCGACACTCCCGTGGCCCGCAGTTCCGCTCGGGCCCGCTCCCCCCACGGCAGCGCGCCCAGCCGCTCGAACGCCTCCAGCGCGGCCCGCAGTTGCGAGCGCGCCTCGGCCTTGCGGTGCTCCCTGCGCAGCCACTCGCCGTAGAGCAACTCGGTGCGGGCGCGCTCGAACGGCCGCCCGCCCCGGTGATGGAGGGCGACGGCCTCGGCGTACAACCGGCCCGCGTCCCGGCTCGGCGCGAGCAGCGCCCGGCACCGCAGGGCCACGGCGTCCGACCAGGGCCGGCCGGCCGCGGCGGCCCAGCGCTCGAACCGGGCGAGGGGTTCGGCGGCCCGGGCGGGCTGCCCGCTGCGGGCCGCCGCCTCGACCTGGTCGGGGGCGAAGAAGGTGGCGCCGAGATGGTTGCCGACGCGTCCCAGGGAGGCCGTCTCCAGTCGGTCCAGGGCGTGCTCGACGCGGCCCAGGGACAGGTCGAGCAGGCCCAGGGCCATGACTCCCCACGCCGAGGTGCGGACGATCCCGCGTTCCGTCGCCCTGGCCACGGCGGGCTCGGCCAGGTCGCGGCAGCCCCGATCGTCGCCCGCGATCGCCGCGTGCCAGGCGAGCACGCACCGCAGATGGTCGACCCGATGCGCCTGGCCGATGCTGTCGGCGAGGGCCAACCCCTCCTCGGCGTGCGCGCGGGCGTCGCGGTGTCGACCCAGGAAGCCCTCGACCACCGCGAGGTGCTCCAGCAGATGCGCCGACCAGCCGACCAGGCCGCCCGCCCTGGCGTCGGCCACCAGCGCGTCGAGGATGTCCCAGGACGCCTCGTCGTCGCCGGTCATCATGCCCATCGAGCCCGCGATCAGCCGCTCGCCGGGTCCGTGGGCGATCCCGGCGCCGGCGAGTACCGAGTCCGACAGCGCGCGCATGGCCGGCAGCGCGGTCGCGGCATCGCCCGCGAGCAGGTGCGCGAGGCCGTCCAGGGCACGCGCGAAAGCGCTGTCGCCGGCGATCGCGCCCAGCCGGTCCGCCGCGTCCCGGGCGAGTTCCGGATCGCCCGCGAAATAGCTGTTGCGGACCGCCTCCATCAGCAACCCGGCGGCCTGGTCCCGGTATTCGGCACCGAGCGCCGCCGCGGCGGCGACCAGGAGCCGGGCGGCGCGGGCCGGCGAGCCGTCCTCGAACTCGACGGTGGCGCGCACCCGGGCGATCCGCGCGCCCAGGAGCGGGTCGTCGCGGTCGATCCGCCCCGCTTGCCCGGCCGCCTCGGCGGCGCGCCGCGGTTCACCGGCGGCGAGGGCCGCCTCGGCGGCGGCCACCAGCCGTCGCGCACGCGACTCGGGGACGGGGAGAGGTCGGCGGCGCGCTCCAGAGCGGTCGTCCCGGCGGCGTATCCGCCGCGTCGCCGCGCCCGATCGGCGGCCTCCTCCAAGGCCGCCGCGGTCGGCTCGTCCGGCCCATCGCCCGCCGGCCAAGTGCCACGCCCGACGATCGGCCGCGTCCTCCGAGGCCGCGCGGTCACCGAGGAGCGCGTCGGCGAGGGCTCGATGCGCGGCGCGCCGCCGCCGGGCCGACGCGCCGTGGACGACGGCGGCCCGGGCCAGGGGATGCCGAAACACCACGACCCCGCCCGGTCCGCGGCGCAACAGCCCCGAACGCTCGGCCGCTTCGACGGCGCACGGATCCGCGCCGAGCGCGCCCGCCGCTCGAGACACGACATCGATGTCCCCGGTCTCCTCACACGCGGCGACCAGCAGGAACGTCCGCGCCGGGTCGGGGAGCCGGTCCATCCGGACGCCGAACGCGTCCCGAACCCGCTCCGGCAGCGGCAGCAACGCTGCATGCGGGGCGGCCGGCCCGAGGTCCCCGGCTCGCTGGCGATCCGTGAGCACGGTCGGCAACTCGATGAGCGCCAACGGGTTTCCATCGCTCTCGGCCAGGATCCGTTCGCGCACATTGTCCGCGAGATCGGGGTCGCGTTCGGCGAGCAACGTGGTCGCCGCCGAACGGTCGAGCGCGCGCAGCGACAGTTCGGGCAACCCGACCCGGAACGAATCGGCACCGTCGTCGCGGGCACCGAGCAGCAACAGCACACCCTCGTTGGTGAGCCGACGCGCGGCGAACGCCAACGCCTCGATCGACGCGCGATCCAGCCACTGCGCGTCGTCGAGCACGCACAACAGCGCCCCGTCCCCGGCGAGTTCCGCGAGCAGCGACAGCACCGCCAACCCCACCAGGAACCGATCCCGGGGTTCGGCCGGACCCAATCCGAAGGCGGCACGCAGCGCGTCCGCCTGCGCGGCGGGCAACACCGCGAGGCGATCGAGCACCGGATGCAGCAGGGCGTGCAGCCCGGCGAAGGGCAGTTCCGCCTCGAACTCGATGCCCGTCCCGCGGATCACCCGAATCCCGCTCGCGCCCGCGCCCGCGCCCGCGCCTGCGGACTCGGTCGCGGTCTCGGTCGAGGACTCGGCGGCGGCGGAGGCCGCGTACTCCAACAGCCTCGTCTTGCCGACGCCCGGAGCGCCCCGCACGAGCAGGACCGCGCTGCGACCGTCGAGCGCGTCGGCCAACAGCCCGTCGACGAGCCGCTGCTCCTCGGCCCGGCCGTGCATCAACACGCGCGTCCTCCCGCGTGTTCGGGCGAGGTCGACTCGGGACACGGGGACCGATGATGCCGGGACACGGCACGAGCCTACGGCGTGTGCGGAGTACGACGACCCCGGGCGGTACGAACGGCACCGGATCCGGCGCCGACGCCGGGCGCGGCTGAAGCGCGGCGCTCGGTCGCTCGCGCGGCGGACCGACCCGCAAGATTCACCTGGTGTGCGACCGGCGTTGCCGCCCCTGGCGTTCACCGTCACCGAGGGACAGCCCGCCGACAGCCCGCAGTTCGTCCCCCTCCTGCGGAAGATCGGGCGCGATGTCCGGGCGGCGGGCTAGAAATGGTCCATGGCATTCAGCTTCCATGGAATCGACGACAAGGGCGTGGGCCCCGCCGTCAACGGATTGATTCGAGCGACCGGCAGTTGGGAGGCCGGCTCGCTCGCGGGCCTCGCGCGGATCGGCGATTATCTGGCCGGCACCTGGGACCCGCCGGCCGGACAGGACGGACCCGACCGGGTCGGTTACGGCGAATGGGCCACGCTGATCGGCCGGATCGGTGCGGTCGCCCTGCGCGCGGCGGCACCGTCGACACGACCGGAGCGCCGTGAGCGCCTGCTCGCCCTTCTGGATGTCTGGTCGCGGACCGTGTTCATCGACGCCGACGCGCGGCTGCGCACCGGAATCGTGTCGGAGCCGATCGGGGAGCGGCGCGCGATACGGGACGAACACGGGGCCACGATCGTGCTGTTCTCCCTGAAGCAGGGCATCGTCCGCGTGCTCGAATTCCGTACCGGGGACGTCGAGGCGCCCGGACTGGGGGCGATGATGGACGTCGTCGAGCCGCAGCGCGCCGATTGGGGCAGTGCGCGTCAGATCCGGGAACTGGTCGATCTGGTACGCACCCGCGGCCCGATGCCGTGGGATCCCGAGGCGGTCGCCCTGCTCGTCGACGCCACCGGGATGTCCCGCGCCGCAGCCGCCTTGCTGCTGGCCGGCAATCCCGGCGCGCGCATGTCCGGCGAGCCGTTCCTGGACCCCGAGGAGCGACGCGTCCTGGGTCTCGGGGCCGCCGAAGTCAAGGCCGGGCACGCGGAGTTGCTGCCGCTGACCGACGAGGAACGGCTCGACCTGTTCGCCGACGCCCTGCCGCCGGACCCGGCGGACCTGTGGACGGCGGCCGGTCCGCGCCGCGTCGCGACCCACATCGCCGCCGCGTGGCGGGCTCGGCGCGGTCACCACGTTCCGGTCCCCGAGACCTCGCGCGCGCTGATCGCCTCGCTGGATCCGCGACGACCGGCCGCCGAAGTGTGCACGGTTTTCGCCCACCCCACCGGCGATCCGCTGATCGCCGAGGATCTGGACACCTGGCTGCGCGCCTCCGAGTGGGGCATCAAGTTGGTCGCCGGCTCCGCCGCCGGCGACCCGCCCCACCGTATGGAGCGCCTGTTGCACGATGTGGCCACGCTCGTGCCGACCGTGTATGCCGAACTCCCCGCCGGCGACCCGCTCCGGGAGGGTCTGCCGGATCTGATCGAGGGACTGCGCGCCCGCCTGACCCACCCCGGGCTGCTGCTGGACGCCGCCCACGTCCATTCAGAGGTCACCGTCGACGACCTGCGCGAGCGTTTCGGCCCGCACCCCTACCCGGGCCCGGAGCCGCTGACCGCGCCGGCGTTCGACGATGGACTGACCGTGGCGGTCGGCGCCCCGCCCCCGTCGTTCTACGGTCGACACAAGCACTCCCCCTGCCTGTACTTCCGTCCCGCCCTGCTCGACGTCGACGCCGAGCAGACGAAGCGGCTCGCCGACGAACGGGGCTACTACGGAAGGGGGATCATCGAGCACGTCCGCCGGATCCGCGGTGCCTACCTCACCCACGTGGTCGAGCGGGTGCGTTCCGGCGCGCTGCCCGTCGGCGCGTACGAGTCGAACCCCGCCGCGAGTGTGCCGGAACTGGTCGATCGGGTCGCCGAATCGCTGACCGTGCCGCCGGACGCGGCCGCCCTGTACCTGCAACTGCTCGCAATCGAGGCGCCGACCGACCGCGGCGTACGCACCTGGAACGGCTGGACCCCGACCCGCCACCGCAAGGCCGCGGCGTCGCTTGTCGACGCGGGCCTCGCGGTCGCCGACAAGCGACCCCGCGCCGGTCGAGGCATCTTCCTGCCGGGCCCGTGGGCGAGCGCGACCAAGCCGTTCCAGCCCATGGAGACGTGGAAGGCGACCTTCCTCGGCATCCGCCTCGTCCCCAACAGCCTCACGATCTACTACCGCCCGACCCTGGGCCGGACCCTCCCCGAACTGTTCGCCGCCGCCTGGGACCTCGTCGAACGGGGCGAGGGCCCCGCCAGGGCGTGCGCGGAGTCGTGATCGATCCTGTTCGCGAACCGGCCCCGGTCATGCGTCGACACCCGGTCGTTCGTCCGTACTCCAGTCATTCGACGGAATCCGTCACCGCACGCGGCGCCTAACGTCGAAACCCGGATCACCCCCAAGCACTCGGGAGCATCGATGTCGCGCCTTCCCTCGAATACGGACGTCCTGATCGTCGGCGCGGGGCCGGTGGGACTGGCCCTCGCCACGAAGTTGGCCGCCGCCGGGATCGACACCGTCCTGGTGGACCAGGCGGCGGAGGGCGCCAACACCTCGCGCGCCGCGGTCGTACACGCGCGAACACTCGAAGTCCTGCGGGACATCGACGCGAGCGGCGAACTCGTCGAACGCGGCCTGCCCGTCTCCCGGTTCAGTGTCAACGACCGCGACCGGCCGTTGCTCACCGTCGGCTTCGACGACCTCCCCACCGACTACCCCTTCACGCTGCTGATCCCGCAGAACGTCACCGAGGAGGTGTTGCTCGGGCGGCTGCACGCGGCCGGCGGGCGGGTCCTGCGGCCGTACCGCGTGGCCGGGTTGACCCAGGATCCCGACGGGGTCACCGCGACGATGGACGACGGAACGGTCGTCCGCGCCGCGTACGCGGTCGGTGCGGACGGCATGCACAGCACCGTGCGCGAGCACAGCGGGATCGCCTTCACCGGAGACAGCTACCCCGAGTCCTTCGTGCTGGCGGACGTTCGGCTGGAGTGGCCGCTCGACGACGACGAACTCCGGCTCTTCTTCGCCCCGGAGGGGGTCGCGGTGGTGGCGCCGCTGCCCGGTGGCCGCCACCGCGTCGTGGCCACCGTCGAGGACGCGCCCGCGCGGCCGACCGCGGCCGACGTGCAACACCTGCTGGACAGCCGGGGCCCTCGGGCGCGGCCGGTGAAGGTGCTGGAGGTGGTGTGGAGTTCGCGCTTTCGGGTGCACCACCGACTCGCCGACCGCTACCGGGCCGGGCGGGTGCTGCTCGCGGGGGACGCGGCGCACGTGCACAGCCCGGCCGGCGGCCAGGGCATGAACACCGGCATCCAGGACGCGCTCGTCCTCGGCGACCGGCTCGCCGGCACACTGCGGACCGGACACGACGAGCTGGACGAGTACGAGCGCGAACGCCGCCCGGTGGCCGAGCAGGTCGTCGCCTTCACCCACCGCATGACCAAGGTCGCCACCGCCTCCTCCGGCCCACTCCGAGGCGTCCGCAACACGGTGCTCCGCAGCCTGGATCGGCTCCCCGCGGTCCACCACAACCTGGCCATGAACCTGTCCGAACTCGCCACCGCGCCCACCGGCGGCGGCGCGTCGGGGGCTGACCAACCGGAGTCCCGGGGTGGGCGGTTCACGCCGACCGTCCATTCCGGGATGCCACACCGCGTGGGCGAACGGTGATTCCCGGGGCTCCGGTTCAAGGCAGGTTGCCCTGCCTGCCGGCACCCGCGCGTCCGCGATGTGCCGCCTCGTGCTCGAAGCGTTGCCTTGGGCACGAGGCCGGGCCGGCTCATGGGTGCGCAGTGCGAACGCCGAAGGGCTGTATGGCCGCGTCGTGGCGATCCGTCCGGATAAGATCCCATACGCTCGCTGCGTGGCGAGAATGGTGGACGCGCTGAAGCGGGTGCTGATCGGTCGGGCCCTGCCGAGCGAGGGACTACAGGAGACCCTCCTGTCCAAACGCGTGGCATTGCCGATCTTCGCCTCGGACCCGCTGTCGTCGGTGGCGTATGCGACGCAGGAGATCCTCCTGGTGTTGACCCTGGGCGGGGTCGCATACCTGTATCTGACGAAGTGGGTGGCGCTGGCGGTGGTGACGCTGATGGCGGTGGTGGTGCTGTCCTACCGCCAGGTCGTGCACGCCTACCCCTCCGGCGGCGGTTCCTACGAGGTGGTTTCCACCAACCTGGGCCCCTCCGCCGGCCTGGTGGTGGCGGCGTCGCTGATGGTGGACTACGTGATGACGGTCGCCGTCTCGGTCGCCTCCGGCGTGGACAACATCATCTCCGCCGTGCCGGCCGCGAACGAGTACCGCACCGGGATGGCGGTGGGATGCGTCGCGCTGCTGGCGGCGGTGAACCTGCGCGGGCTCCGCGAGTCGGGCCGCGCGTTCGCCGCCCCCACGTACCTGTTCGTCGCCGGCGTGCTGATCATGTGCGCAACCGGCCTGTTCCGGTGGGCCGTCGGGGACGCCCCGGTCGCGGAGTCCGCCGCCTACGGCATCACACCCGAACCGGGCGAGGAGCACCTCGCCGGACTGGCCCTGCTGATGCTCGGATTACGCGCCTTCTCCAGCGGCTGCACCGCCCTCACCGGTGTCGAGGCCATCTCCAACGGTGTACCGGCGTTCCGCAAGCCCAAGTCCCGCAACGCCGCCACCACCATGACCGCGATGGGCCTGATCGCGGTGGTGATGTTCTCCGGCATCACCGCGTTGGCGCTGATCTCCGACGTCCACATCACCGAGGACACCTGCCGGCTGACCGGGATGAGCGGCGACTGCCACACCACACCGCAGCGCACCGTCATCGCCCAGCTCGCCGCGGCGATTTTCGGCGGGGACCACAGCATCGGGTTCTTCTACATCCAGGCCGCCACCGCCCTGGTGTTGATCCTGGCCGCCAACACCGCCTTCAACGGCTTCCCACTGCTCGCCTCGATCCTGGCCCAGCGCCGCTACCTGCCCCGCCAACTCCACACGCGAGGCGACCGCCTCGCGTTCTCCAACGGCATCATCGCCCTCGCGCTGGTCGCGGCCGGCCTGCTCTGGGCCTACCAGGCGTCCGTCACCAGCCTGATCCACCTCTACATCCTGGGCGTCTTCACCTCGTTCACCCTGTCCCAGACCGGCATGGTGCGGCACTGGAACCGCGAACTGCGCGAGGAGACCGATCCCGCACTGCGCCGCCGCCACCACGTCGCGCGCGCGATCAACGGATTCGGCTCGGTGGTCACCGGGATCGTCCTGGTCATCGTGCTGATCACCAAGTTCACCGAGGGCGCCTATCTCGCGGTGGTCGCCGCCGTCGTGTTGTGGCTGATGATGCGCGGGATCCACCGGCACTACGACAGCGCCGCCGAGGAACTGGCCGTCGCCGACCCGGCCGAGGAAAGCCTCCTGCCCTCGCGGGTGCACGCGATCGTCCTGGTGTCCAAGGTCCACAAACCCACCATGCGCGCGCTCGCCTACGCCCGGGCGTTTCGACCGGACAGCCTGGAGGCGCTGACCGTCGTCGTGGACCGCGAGGAAGCCGACGAGCTGCGCGCGCAGTGGGACGAGTCGGGCATCGAGGTGCCCCTGACGATGCTGGATTCGCCGTATCGCGAACTCACCCGCCCGATCGTGGAGCACGTGCGCCACATGCGCCGCGCCGGCCCTCGCGAGCTGGTCAGCGTCTTCATTCCCGAATACGTCGTGGGGCACTGGTGGGAGAACCTCTTGCACAACCAGTCCGCGCTGTGGCTCAAGAACCGCCTGCTGTTCATCCCGGGCGTGATGGTCATCAGCGTGCCCTGGCAGCTCAAGTCCTCCGAGCACGCCCGGCATCCCATCGCGCGTGCCCCCGGTGCCGCGCGCCGAGGCGAACCCGGCCCCATCCCGAAGGCGGCCTCCGGCCACACCGACAAGGGCGTGGCCGGACGGCATTGAACCGGGCCGGCCATCGGCCGAACTCACCCGGTGGCGGGTGGGAACGCGGGCGGAACGTCGGGAAGGAATTCGAAGCCCGGGCCCAGGCCCAGACCCGGCAGACGCAGCACTCGCAACGGGAAGCCGCGACAGACCAGCCGTAGCCGCCCACCCCGGGCCACGGCGCGGCTCCGGGCCCGGGCGAGCACGTCGATGCCGCGGGCGTCGATGAACGTCACCGCCCGCAGGTCGACCACCACGTCCGGGACATCGACCGCGGTGAGGAAGTCGAGGCGCCGGGCGATCTCGGGAACGGTCGTGATGTCGACCTCGCCCCGCACCACCGCCAACGACGACTGCCCACGCGCGCGCATGCTGATCGAAGCGCCACCGGGGGGCACGGGTGCCAACACGACCTCTACCTCCGACCACGTCGTCGCTCCGCACGGTGACGGGCGGCGACGATCCGACCGGGCGCGATCAGCGTCGATCGCGGCTCACGGACCTATTTCGTTGCCGGCGTGGCGACCGCACAAGGCCATACAGAGTTGGTTCGGCCCTTCGTACGAACGCAGCGGCAACGTGGCCAGGGCTTGTACGATCTCGGACGAGACGCCGTGGCTCAGGGCATGCCTGACCAGATCGCGCGGGTGCGCCGGGAAGCTCACCCCTTGTAGCGCACATTGCAGGGCAACAGGTTCGGGAACGATCACCTGGGTTTCGTCGACGCGAGTCATGACACCTCCTCGACGTCCTGGACGTGTGACGTCCACTCGCTTCGCGACACACCACCATCACGAGGCACGCGGCACCACACGCGGATCACGCTGGTCCCGGGCTCGTCCCGTCGCGACGAAGCGCGCCGCCGGGGGAGTCCCTCGCCTGGACGTCTTTCCTCGCGGAGACTCCTACCCCACACTCAGGATACGCCGGGACCGGCAGATTGACGGGACGCGATCTCATCTCATCGCACGAGCGGACACGCCGCCCGCGCGCCGTCGCCGCAGGTGATGTCCGTGACCACTCCGCTCAGGGCGCTGTCCGTGTCCACAGGTGGCGAGGCGCGATCCATGTGCCGTCCCCCAGGGCCGTAGGGGCTCTCATGCCGCCGGGCGCAGGTTCTCCACGGCTGCGACAGCGTCGGAGAGCAGGTCGGACGGGCAGCCCCAGTAGTCGTAGATTCCGCCGCGGCTGCGATTGCTGCCACAGACCACGAACACGCCGGTGCCCAGCGAACGCTTGAGGTGCGTGGCCAGCCACCCGACGAAGCCACTGTTGTCCACGCCCGACGGGAAATGGAAAGAGAAGACACCGAAACGCTCGACATCCACATCTTCATCCGTAGCCGGGACAAGCGCGCTCCACGACTCGGCGTCTCGCACCACGGCCAGAGTCGGGAGGGCCAGCGCCGGCGGGTCGGACAACGGGGTCTCCCGGAAGCACCAGACACCCTCGTGCACGACCAGGTCCGTAGCCGCGAGGACACGTCGAAGACGCTCGTCGGTCCGGTCCGGCGTCTCCCTGCTCACATCCACCATGGATGCACCTTAGTGCCGCGCCCGGCACTAGATTCCGGGGCGATGGCGACCGTCCGTGCCCCGACGACACCGGCGACGTTCGCCGGAAGTGGCTTCTTCCGGCCGCTGACGCCGCGTGCCTCGCGGATCAGAGGCGAAGGGCCGCGTCGAGCTGGTGGCGGAGCGCGTCCAGCCGACTGCGGCCAGGGACGAAAACCGGCATCTGCCGTACAACCTCGCGAACTGCCGTCGGGGCGTGCTCGATCGCCCATCGGATCTCTTCGTCACCGACGCCGGTGTCGTTGCCCGCCGCGAGCTCACGAGCGAGCGCCACGTACATGGCCGGCCCAAGGGCGTGTTTCGCCTGGTGAGGGGTGGCCAATGGGTGGATGTAAGGGGTCGCCGCCGCGTAGCCCGCGGCGCGAGCGGCGGCGGTGGCAGCCGGATCGCCGACGTCGCGTGCGGCTGCGAGAGCCGCGAAGGCGAGGGAGCGCAGTTGCGCCGTCCGCTTCCCCCCGCGCGTGAACGCCCGTATGCCCTCGATTGCCTCGCGAGGGCGGGTGTCAGGGGGGGCCTTCGCCTCGAACAGCGGCAGCACCCGCTCTGCGCAATCGGCAGCCCACAGTCCGAGAAATCGGCGGTCCTCTTCGCTTATGGTCACGTCGTTCACCCGCCTATTCTGCCGGGTCTGCTGCTTCCTGTCGCTGCCGCCGAAGCGGTCACTCGCGCGGCCGAGGAACACATGCGATGCCGGTTGTCCGGCCGAACCGCGGCGTGGGACAACGGAAATCGATCGCCGTGTGGCGCGCAGGTGTACCCAAGGCGCGGCCCTCGATCGACTCTCCGCACCGCGCCCATGGGAAGCTCACGCACGCCGGGACAAGTCAAAACACCAGGACCAGAAGGGACCACCTCATGCCGATCCAGGGCGTGCTCTTCGACGTGGACGACACCCTGTTCGACTACTCGACCTCGGAAGAGGTCGGCGTGTTCGCCCACCTGCGGGCGGAAGGGCTGCTCGATCGGTTTCCCGACTCGGCCACGGCGCTCGCACTCTGGCGGGAGATCATGGAGACCCAGTACGCCCGCTTCCTCAATGGCGAACTCACCTTCATCGGGCAGCAGCGCGAGCGTACTCGGCAATTCCTCTCCCACATCGGGCAGGACGCGCACGCCGACCTGTCGGACCACGAAGCCTCCGCCTGGTTCGCCGGATACGAGGCTCACCGCAAGGGCGCCTGGGCGGCATTCTCCGACGCCGAACCCGTCCTCAGGAAACTCGCGCCCGACTACCGCCTCGGGGTCGTCTCCAACTCGTCCACCGACCACCAGCGCCGTAAGCTCGACGCCATCGGTCTCCTGCCCTACTTCGGTGACACCCTCGTCTGCTCCGACGAGCACGGCGCGGCCAAGCCCGCGCCGAGCATCTTCCTCGCCGGCTGCACATCGCTCGGCCTCCAACCGTACGAAGTGGCCTACGTCGGAGACAAGTACGCACTCGACGCGGTGGGGGCCCACGAAGCGGGGCTGCACGCGTACTGGCTCGACCGGGCGAACACCAGCTCCGGCAAGGCCATCAGCAACGGTATCCACGCCATCCACTCCCTCGACGAACTCCCGGTCGCCCTCACCGGCTGAGCCCCACCGTCGACTTGCGTCCGGGGGCAGATCGCCGACTCGCCCCCGGATGTCGATCCCCGACCCCTCGGCGAGACCTCCCGCGAACCCGGGATCGCCGCTACGTCCGCGGCGCGCCCGTGCTGGTGCGGATCACCAGTTCCGGGTGCAGGAGGTGGCGGGCCGCCTTGGTGCGTTCGCCGCGGAGGCGTTGGAGGAGGGTTTCCGTGGCCAGGCGACCCATTTCTTCCCTCGGCTGGTTGATCGTGGTCAGGCCGATGTGCCGCAGCCCGGCCAGGTGGGTGTTGTCGTAGCCGATGACGGAGACGTCCTGGGGGACCCGTACGCCGGCCTCCGACAGTTCGCCGATGATGCCCACCGCGTTGAAGTCGTTGGCCGCGACGATGGCCGTGGGGAGTTCGTCGCCGCCCAGGAGGGCGCGGGCGGCCTTGGCACCTCCGGTGTCCGTGTACTCGCTCGGCACGACGCGCATGTGGCGCGTCAACGCCAGGCGTTTCATGGCCTGTTCGTAGCCGCGGCGGCGGACCAGGGACTGCGAGCCGGCGCCGCCGTCCACGTGCACGATGTGGCGGTGTCCCAGCGCGGCCAAGTGCTCGACGGCCAGGGCCGATCCGGTGGCGCCGTCGTCGTTGACCGTGTCCACGTGGCCGGCCCGGACGCTCCTGGCGACCAGCACGGTGGGCACCTGGGAGGCGGCCTCCTCGATCGCGGAGGTCTCGACGACCGGACCGAGCAGGAGGAGGCCGGCGGGCCGGAACTGGAGCAGGCGTTCCACGCTGCGCCGCTCGTGGGCCGGCCGCCGTCCGCCGGTGCCCAGGATGATGTCCATGTCGTTGTCGTTGGCGGCGGCCTCGACGCCGTCGACGACCTCGGCGAAGTAGGGGTTGTGCAGATCGGAGATCATCACGCCCAGCGTGCTGCTGCTGCCGGTGGCCAGGGTGCGGGCGTTGAGGTTGGGGCGGTAGCCCAACTCTCGGGCGGCGGCGAGGACGGCCTGCCGGCGGGTCTCGCTGACCTTGGGCGAGCCGCGCATCACCAGCGACACGAGTGAGCGGGAGACCCCGGCGCGCGCGGCGACGTCCTCGAGGGTGGGACCGGACACTGATGCTCCCCTTTTCTCCCGATGCGGCGCTGCCGGTCGACCGTTCGACCGGGTCATTCGACCGGGCCGTTCGACGATTCGACGAACCGGCGACTCCGGGGTTCCGGCGTCCTCCGATTCGGTGAATCCGACGACGCGACGAGCTCGCGACCCGCACAACCGCGACCTCGCACCACCACGGCACCCCGACGCCGCAGCGCCGTGATTCCACGCGACCGGACCCCCGCGACACCGCAACACGATGACCGGCACCGTAAAACGAAGATTACACGCTTGGAGCGCTCCAATGAATGGAGCGCTCCAAGCGGAACGACTCGATCGCCCCGAAGGATGACTGTAGGGCCCACCGATCCGCGTGTCGGCAGCGTTAAGCGAACGTTACGAGTGACCCTTGACACGCTCGGACGGTGAGTATCAGTCTTGGGGCGTTCTCGGGTTGGAGCGCTCCAAAATTTGGAGCGCTCCACACAACGCTCCTCAAGCATTCCACTTGCCCAATCCCACTCGCCCACTGGAGAAATGAGTCTCATGCGTATCGGAGTCGCAGGCGTGGGGCGGATCGGCGCGATGCACGCGCGCAACCTCACGAACCTGGAGACGGTCGACGGACTCGTCCTGTTCGACCCGCAACCGGGACGGGCGGACGCTCTCGCGAAGGAGATCGGCGCCCAAGCGGTCGGTGACCTGGACACCCTGCTCCGCGAGGTCGACGGGGTCGTGGTGGCGACCCCCACCGACACCCACCCGGAGATGCTGCGGCGGACCGTGGCCGCGGGCGTACCGACACTGTGCGAGAAGCCCATCGCCTCGGACATCGCGCGGATGATCGACCTGATCGCGGACGTGGAGGCGAGCGGGGTGCCCGTGCTCGTGGGGTTCCAGCGGCGATTCGACCCGGCCGTAGTCGAGCTGAAGCGTCGCCTGGACGCCGGCGAGATGGGCACGCCCTATCTGGTGCGGGCGATCGGCCAGGACGCCGCCCCGCCCGACTTCGGCTACCTGCCCGCGTCCGGCGGCATCTTCCGCGACCTGCTCATTCACGACCTGGACGCCGTGCCGTGGTTGATCGGCGAGCCGGTCGTCGACGTGTTCGCCAGCGGATCGGTCCTGGTCGACGAGGCGTTCGCCAAGGCGGACGACGTCGACAACGCGGTCGCGGTCCTGCGTTTCGCGGGCGGCGCGCACGCGGTGCTCACCGGCGGGCGGCACGACCCGGCGGGATACGACCACCGCATCGAGGTGCTGGGCTCGTCGCAGTCCCTTGCGGTGGGTCTCGATCCGCGCACGCCGTTGACCTCGCTCGAACCGGACGGTCCGCAGGCGGGCCCCGACGCCTACCCCGGCTTCCCGGAGCGCTTCGCCCTCGCGTACGGCAACGAGATGCGCGTGTTCGTCGAGGTGATCGCCGGTCGGATGGCCAACCCGTCCCCGATCCGCGACTCCCTTGCCAGTCTGGTGCTGGCCGAGGCATGCGAGCAGTCGCGGCGCGAGGGCCGCCCGGTCGACGTGGCGGCCGTACTCGCCGCCGCGAGCCCGAGCCCGAGCCCGACCGACCCGGCGCAGCCGTTCACCACCGAGGTGGCGTCATGACCACCCCCGGCCCCGCCGCCGCCCCGGCCACCCCCGCCGCCCCGGTCGGCCACGATCTCCGGCTCGCCGGCGCCCCCATTTCCTGGGGGGTGTGCGAGGTGCCCGGCTGGGGCCCCATGCTTCCCGTCGACACCGTGCTCGGCGAGATGGCCGGCCTCGGCCTGACGGCCACCGAACTGGGCCCGCCCGGCTACCTTCCCGACGACCCCTCGGCGCTCAAGGGCGTGCTGGAGGGGCACGGTCTGACGCTCGTCGGATCGTTCGCCGCCCTCGTGCTGCACGACGCGGATCGCACGGTGGAGTCGCTCGCCAGGGCCGAACGTACGGCCGAGCTGATCGCGGCCGCCGGCGGCGAGGTGCTCGTCCTGGCCGCCGCCACCGGGCTGGACGGCTACGACACCCGGCCGGAACTGTCCGATTCCCAGTGGCGGCTCCTGATCGACACGGCCGAGGAGGTCGCCCGGATCGCCCGCCGCTACGGTCTGCGGGCCACCCTGCACCCGCACGTCGGCACGCACGTCGAGACCTCGGCGGAGGTCGAGCGCTTCCTCCGGGACAGCGAGTTGCCGCTGTGCCTGGACACCGGCCACCTGTTGATCGGCGGGACCGACCCGCTCGACCTGGTGCGCCGTCGGCCCGAGCGGATCGGGCACGTACACCTCAAGGACGTGCACGCCGCCACCGCGGCCCTGGTCCGATCCGGCGCCCTGACCTACGCCGACGCCGTCGGACAGGGCCTGTACCGCGCGCTGGGCGAGGGCGATGTGCCCGTCGCCGAGATCGTCGCGACCCTGCGTGCCGCCGGCTACCGCCAGTGGTACGTGCTGGAACAGGACACCCGATTGACCGACGACCCGGTCGACGCGGACCTGCCCCGCCACGACACCGCACGCAGCCTGGCGCATCTGCGCGGGAACTGACGCCCGACGTCGGCACGCGGTACCCGGCACGCCGACCCGCCATGCCGCCGGCCCGGCTGGGTACGACATCCGTACCAGGCCGGACACCCGACGCCCGAAGCACACCCGAGACCCGAACCCCACCCGAGCCGTCGTACGCGCCGTACCCGCCCCACGCCCCACACGCCGTACACGCCGAAGAGCCGCGCGTCCGGGGCGCCATGCCCCCGCACCGCCGCACCGCCGCACACCCGCACACCGCTCGCTCATCGCCGCGGATCCTCACCAACCCGGACCGCGCCCTCCGGCGTGACCTGCCCGTCACGACCGTCCTGACGAGGAGTATTCGATGCCCCGACGTTCTCTCGGATTCGCTGCAGCTCTGGGCCTATCCGCGCTCGTCCTCGCCGCCTGCAGCAGCCCCTCCGGTACCGACAAGGACGCCAAGAGCACCCCCACGGGCGCCCCGCCCGCCGTGGCGAAGGGGAACAACACCGTCGCCGTGATCACCCACGGCTCGGCCGGTGACGCGTTCTGGAGCGTCGTGCAGAACGGCGCGCAGGACGCCGGCAAGAAGCTGGGCGTCGACGTCCAGTACCAGGGCAACGGCGACCCGGCCGGCCAGGCCCGGTTGATCGACAACGCCGTCACCCAGGGCGTGGGCGGCATCGTGGTCTCGATGGCCAACCCCGACGCCCTCGCCAACTCGATCAAGGCGGCCACCGCCAAGGGCATTCCGGTCATCACCATCAACTCGGGGCAGAGCAGGTCCGCCGAGTTCGGTGCGATCGCGCACGTCGGCCAGGACGAGTCGATCGCGGGCGAGGCGGCCGGCGGCAAGCTCAAGCAGGCGGGTCGGACGAAGATGCTGTGCGTCATCCACGAGGCCGGCAACGTCGGCCTGAACCAGAGATGCGACGGCGCCAAGGCCGGCTTCGGCGGCCAGACCCAGACGCTCCAGGTGGACATCAGCAACCCCACCGACGTCCAGGCCCGCATTCGCGGCGCACTCCAGGCCGACTCGTCCATCGACGCCGTGCTCGCGCTCAACCCGCAGGTCGCCGCGGTCGCGGTCGGCGCCGTGGGCGACGCGAACTCCAAGGCGCAGATCGCCACGTTCGACCTCAACCCGGACGTGGTCACCGGGATCAAGGACGGCAAGATCGTCTTCGCGGTGGACCAGCAGCAGTACCTGCAGGGCTACCTTCCGGTGACCATGATCAAGCTCTACCGCGACAACGCCAACACGGTCGGCGGCGGCAAGCCCGTACTGACCGGTCCCGGATTCGTCGACAAGAACAACGTCGGCGCGGTGGCGGAGTACGCGCAGCGGGGCACGAGATGACCATGACTCCATCGCTTCCCTCCGAGGCGTCCGGAACCGCGGGCGACATCTCGGACAGCACCTCCGGTACCGGGCCCGGCGCCGTCGGAGAACCACCGCCGAAGGCGCACGCCGCGGACGAGCGTGTCGCGCCCGCCACGCTCGCCCACCGACTGCTGGTGCGGCCCGAACTGGGCTCGCTGATCGGCGCCGTGCTGGTCATGGGCTTCTTCTCGATCGTGGCCGACGGGTTCTTCACCGCGTCCGGTGCGGCGACCTGGCTGGACGACTCGGCCACCCTGGGCATCATGGCGGTGGCCGTGGCCCTGCTGATGATCGGCGGCGAGTTCGACCTGTCGGCGGGTGTGCTGACCGCCTCCACCGCGCTGATCACGGCGATGCTCGCGACCCGCGCCGATTGGCCCGTATGGCTCGCGCTCGCGGTGTCCCTGGTGTTCGCCCTCGGGGTGGGCGCGCTCAACGGCTGGCTCGTGGTGCGCACGGGACTGCCGAGCTTCATCATCACGCTGGGCACGTTCCTGGCGCTGCAAGGTCTCAACCTCGGTGTCACGCGGCAGGTGACCAACAGCGTGCAGGTCAGCGGGATGCGCGCCACCGACGGCTACGAGTCGGCCGGGCGGTTCTTCGCCTCGACCATGGCCATCGGCGGCACGGAGATCCAGGTCTCGGTGCTGTGGTGGATCGTGCTGGCCGCGTTGGCGACATGGGTGCTCTCGCGGACCCGGTTCGGCAACTGGATCTACGCCGTGGGCGGTGCGCCGGTCAGCGCGCGCAACGTCGGTGTCCCGGTCGACCGCACGAAGATCGTGTTGTTCATGACGACCGCGGGCGCCGCCTGGCTGGTGGGCTCGATCAACATCCTGCGCTACACGTCGGTCCAGGCCAATCAGGGCATCGGCCTCGAGTTCCAGTACATCATCGCCGCGGTGATCGGCGGGTGCCTGCTCACCGGCGGCTACGGGTCGGCGATCGGCGCCGCGGTGGGCGCGCTCATCTTCGGCATGGCCCGCCAGGGCATCGTGTACGCCAAGTGGGACAGCGACTGGTTCCAGCTCTTCCTGGGCGTGATGCTGCTCGCGGCCGTCCTGGTCAACAACTCCTTCCGGCGCCGCGCGGAAAGGTCCCGTCGATGACGAATCCAGAACCCCGGCCGGCCGCGGACGGGAAGCACACGGACGCCGAGAACGCGGACGGGAAGGACGCCGTGAACGAGGCCGTCCCGAACGAGGCCACCCCGAACGAGGGCGCTGCGCCGGACACGGACGCCCCGGACACGGAGGCGGGCGGGACCGACCGGACCGTCCCCGAATCCGCCGCCCCCGAATCCGCCGCCCCCGCACCGGCCGTACGAGAGTCGGGGGCGACGAAGGCCGGCGCGACCGCGACATCGACGTCCGCCACCCCCGCCGAACGCCGCCCGGACGATCCGCACCTGCTCGAACTGCGCGGCGTGGGCAAGCGGTTCGGCAGTGTGATCGCGCTGAGCGAGGTCTCCACGTCGGTTGACCCCGGCGAGGTGACCTGCGTCCTCGGCGACAACGGCGCCGGCAAGTCGACCTTCATCAAGATCCTCGCCGGCGTGCACCACAACGACAGCGGCGAGTATCTCGTCGAGGGGGAGCCGGTCCGCTTCTCCTCGCCCCGGCAGGCCCTGGACCGCGGCATCGCGACGGTCTACCAGGACCTCGCCGTGGTCCCGCTGATGAGCGTATGGCGCAACTTCTTCCTCGGTTCCGAGCCGCGCAAGGGGCGCGGCCCGTTCTCGCGGCTCGACATCGCGCAGGCGCGCGGCACCGCCCGTCGGGCACTGCTCGACATGGGCATCGACCTGCGTGACGTCGAACAGCCGGTGGGCACGCTCTCCGGCGGCGAACGCCAATGCGTGGCGATCGCGCGGGCCGTCCACTTCGGCGCGAAGGTGCTGATCCTCGACGAGCCGACGGCCGCGCTCGGCGTCAAGCAGGCCGGCGTGGTGCTCCGCTACATCGCCCGGGCCCGCGACCGGGGGCTGGGCGTCGTGTTCATCACCCACAACCCGCACCACGCCTATCCGGTGGGGGACCGATTCCTTCTGCTCAACCGCGGCCGCAGCCAGGGGTGTTTCAAGAAGGACGAGATCACCCTCGCCGAACTGACCCGGCAGATGGCCGGTGGCGCCGAACTCGAGGCCCTGGCCCACGAACTGGGCGCGGGAGCCAAGACATGACCGTCCCCGAACGAACCCCGACCGGAGCCGCCCGACCCGCCTCCGGACCGCCGTCCGCGCCCGCCTCGCCCCCCGTCCCCGACGTGCTCACCGTCGGCCGCGTCGGCGTGGACCTCTACCCGCAACAGAGCGGCGTCCCGCTGGACCGCGTCGAGACCTTCGCCAGGTCGCTCGGCGGCACCGCCACCAACGTGGCGGTCGCCGCCGCCCGGCTCGGCCGGCGCTCGGCCGTGCTGACCAAGGTCGGCGCGGACCCCTTCGGCACGTTCGTCCGCACCGCCCTGACCGACTTCGGCGTCGACGCCGGCTGGGTGTCCACGCACGAACGCCTGCTGACACCCGTGGTCTTCTGCGCGCTCGACCCGCCCGAGGACCCGCCCCTGCTGTTCTACCGCCTGCCGGTCGCCCCCGACCTGACCCTCACCGACGAAGACGTGCCGTGGGACCTGCTCCGCGAGGTACCCGTGTTGTGGGTGACCGGCACCGGCGCCAGCACCGCGCCCTCGCGCGGCACCCATCTGCGGATGCTCGCCGCCCGGGGCCGACGCGCCCACACCGTGCTCGACCTCGACTACCGGCCGATGTTCTGGCCCGACCGGGCCACCGCCGCCCGCCACATCGGCGAACTCGTCGACGAGGCAACGGTGGTGGTGGGCAACCGGGCCGAGGTGGAGATCGCCGTCGGCACCGGCGACCCCGACGAGGCCGCCCGCCGCCTGCTCGACCGGGGCGTGCGGCTGGTGCTGGTCAAGAAGGGCGCCGAAGGCGTCCTGGTGGCCACCCCCGAAGGCAGCACCACGGTCGCCCCCCGCCGGGTCGAGGTGGTGTGCGGACTCGGCGCCGGCGATGCCTTCGGCGGCGCACTCGTCCACGGCCTCCTGTCCGGCTGGGACCCCGTCCGCATCGCCGAGTACGCCAACGCCGCCGGGGCCCTGGTGGCCGGTCGACTCGCGTGCGCCGACGCCATGCCCACCGACCGGGAAATCGACGCGCTCTTGAACCATCCGATGTTGGAGACCCGAACGTGATCAGCGACAACGACTGGAACAACCTGCTGGCGACCCGGGCGAACGCGCCCGCTGCGGTGTCCACCGCGTACGCCGAGCGCCGTCGCCGACCGCGCCTGCTCTCCGAGCACGGCACGCTCTTCCTCGTCGCCGCCGACCACCCCGGGCGGGGCTCGCTCGGCGTCGGCGCCGACGCGCTCGCCATGGCCGACCGCCGCGACCTGCTCGGCCGCCTGGTCGAAGCACTCGAACACCCGGACGTGGACGGCGTCCTGGGCACTCCGGACGTGATCGAGGAACTGCTGCTCCTGGGCGTACTCGACGACAGGATCGTCATCGGCTCGATGAACCGGGGCGGCCTGGCGGGCGCGTCCTGGGAGATCGACGACCGCTTCACCGGCTACGACGCCGAGGCGATCGAGCGATACCGGCTCGACGGCGGCAAGATGCTGCTGCGCATCGTCGACGAGGACGCCGGCACCATACCGACCCTGGAGGGTTGTGCCCGCGCGGTGAGCGAGCTCGCCGACCACGGGATCGCGGCCATGATCGAGCCGCTGCCGTATCGGCGAGACACCTCCGGGCGCCTGGTCCTGGACCGCTCCACCGCGGCCAACATCCGCGCCGTGACCGTTGCCTCGGCCCTGGGCACCACGTCCGCGTACACCTGGCTCAAGCTGCCGGCGACCGAAGAGCCGGAGAAGGTGGCCGGTGCGACGACGCTGCCGACCGTGGTCCTGGGCGGGGTACCCTCCGCCGATCCGCAGGCCGACCTGTCCTCGTGGGGACGGGCGCTGGCGCAACCGACCGTACGCGGCCTGGTGGTGGGCCGCGCGCTGCTGTACCCGCCCGACGGGGACGTGCGCGGCGCGGTCGACGCCGCCGCGCGGGTCCTGCGCGTCGCGAACGGGCGTACGGCGGAGGTGATCGCGTGAACGATCCGCGACTGTTCCACCCGTGGGGCACGGCCGCCGGCGCCGACGACCCGCTGCTGATCACCCCCGAGGCCGCGGGGTGGTGCTACAGCGGCCTGCGCGTGGTGCACCTGCCCCCGGGCGGCCGACGGGAGATCGCCACCGGCGACCACGAGGTCGCGGTGATCCCACTGGCCGGCTCCGCCACCGTGGAGACCGAGGGCCACCGGTTCGAACTGGCCGGGCGCGACTCGGTGTTCACCGCCGTGACGGACTTCGCGTACGTACCGCGCGACGCGGAACTGCGCCTGTCCAGCGCGCACGGCTGCGAGTTGGCGCTCGCCTCGGCGCGGGCGACCCGGCGTCTGGATCCCGCGTACGGGCCGGCGGCCGGCGTGCCCGTCGAGGTGCGCGGCGCCGGGCGCTCGACCCGGCAGGCGAACAACCTGATGACGCCCGACGCGTTCGAGGCGGACAAGCTCGTCGTCTGCGAGATCCTCACCCCGGACGGCAACTGGTCGTCCTACCCGCCCCACAAGCACGACGAGGCGAGCGCCCACGAGTGCGTCAACGAGGAGATCTACTTCTTCCGCGTGGCGGGCCGCGACGGGCGCACCCCCGACCGGGAGGGGTTCGGCCTGCACCGGACCTACACCGCCGACGGCTCGATCGACGAGACGGTGACCGTCCGCGACGGCGACGTCTTCCTCGTCCCGCGCGGCTACCACGGACCGTGCGTGGCCACCCCCGGCCACCACCTGTACTACCTCAACGTCATGGCCGGCCCCGCCGACGAGCGGCGCATGCTCGCCTGCGACGACCCCGCCCACCACTGGGTCCGCGACAGCTGGGCCGGCCAGGCGCCCGACCCCAGGTGCCCGCTCACCCCCCTGCCGGTCCCGAGCGGAGGAATCCGATGACCACGACCCCCACGACCGGCGGCACGGTCCGGCTCACCACCGCCCAGGCGCTCGTCCGGTGGCTGGTGGCCCAGGAGACCGAACTCGTCGACGGGCGCCGGGCGCGGCTGTTCCCCGGCGTGTTCGCCATCTTCGGCCACGGCAACGTGCTCGGCCTCGGCGACGCCCTGCACGAGGCCGGCGAGGACATGCCCGTCTGGCGCGGCCAGAACGAGCAGGGCATGGCCCTGGCCGCGGTCGCGTACGCGCGCGCCACGCACCGCCGCCAGGTCATGACGGCCACGTCCTCCATCGGCCCCGGCGCGCTGAACATGGTCACCGCCGCCGGTGTCGCGCACGCCAACCGGCTGCCGCTGCTCCTGCTGGTCGGGGACACCTTCGCGAGCCGCGCCCCCGACCCCGTGCTCCAGCAGGTCGAGCACTTCCACGATCCGAGCAGCACCGTCAACGACGCCTTCCGCGCGGTCAGCCGCTACTGGGACCGGATCACCCGCCCGGAACAACTGATCGCCACCCTTCCGCAGGTCGCCCGGGTGCTCACCGATCCGGGCGACTGCGGGCCGGTCACGCTCGCACTGCCCCAGGACGTCCAGGCCCAGGCGTACGACTTCCCGGTGACGCTGTTCGCGCCGCGCCTGCACCGGCCGGTCCGGCCGCGCCCGGATCTCGCCGAACTCGCCGACGCGGCCGCGCTGTTGCGTACCGCCGAACGGCCGCTGATCGTCGTCGGCGGTGGCGTGCGCTACTCCGACGCGACCCACGAGGTGCTGAGCCTGGCCGAGGCGCACGGTGTCCCGCTCGCCGAGACGGTCGCGGGGCGAACCCTGCTCCCGCACGATCACCCGCTGCACGCCGGCCCGCTCGGCGTCACCGGCTCCTCCTCGGCCAACGCGCTCGCCGCCGACGCCGACCTGATCCTCGCCGTCGGCACCCGCCTCCAGGACTTCACCACCGCGTCCTGGAGCGTCTTCGCCGCCGACGCACGGCTGGTGTCGATCAACGCGGCCCGGTTCGACGCGGTCAAGCGGCGCGCCGCACCGGTGACCGGAGACGCCCGCGAGGTGCTGCGCGAACTCGCGCCCCTGCTGGCCGACTGGCAGCCCGACCGGGCCTGGACCGCGCGCGCCGCACACGAGCGCCGCACATGGGACGGCGCCGTCGACCGCCTGCGCGCGCCGGCGGACCCGGCCGAGACACCGACCTACGCGCAGGTCGTCGGCGCGGTCAACCGGATCTGCGGCGCCGACGACTACGTCCTCACCGCCTCCGGCGGCCTGCCCGGCGAACTCGTCGGCGGCTGGCGGGCGTCGGGGGCCGTGGGCGCGGCGACCATGGACGTCGAGTACGGATTCTCCTGCATGGGCTACGAGATCGCGGGGGCGTGGGGCGCGGCGATGGCCCGGCCGCGAGGCGTGGTCACCACGCTCCTGGGCGACGGCTCCTACCTGATGCTCAACTCCGAGCTGTACTCGGCGGTCCTGTCCGGCCACCACTTCGTCGCGGTGGTGTGCGACAACGGCGGATACGCGGTGATCGCCCGGCTCCAGGAGGGCCAGGGCGCGGCGCCGTTCAACAACATGATCACCGACTGCCGAGGCCCGGGCGCCGCCGCGGACCATCGCGTCGACTTCGCCGCACACGCCGCCGCGCTGGGCGCCGAGGTGTTCACCGCCGACACGGTCGAGGACCTGGAGAAGGCGTACACCGCGGCGCGCGCGGCCCGACGACCGGCCGTGGTGGTCGTACGCACCCGGCCGGACCGGTGGACCGAGGCCGGTGCGTGGTGGGAGGTGGGCGTGCCGGAGGTGTCCGCGCGACCCGAGGTGTCGGCCGCGCGCCGGCGGATGGACCAGGCCAGGGCCGAGCGGGCGGGAAACGCGTAGGACCGGGCAGCGACGGAGCCCGCGACCGGTGACGGTCGCGGGCTCCGTGCGTTCGCGGGTCGTGTTCGCCGGTCGGGCGGTCAGGCCGCCAGCGGCCGCGACGGCAGCCCGGCACCGGCCCTGGCCTCGGCGAACGAGCGCAGGAGGCGGTCGTGGATGGCCCCGTTGGAGGCCACCAACTCCCCGTCGCCGGGCTTCCAGTCCTCGCCCTCGAACGTCGTCGCCCGGCCCCCGGCCTCACGCACCAGGATGGCGCCGGGAGCCCAGTCCCAGGGCCCGCACCGCTGCTCCCAGTAGGCGTCCAGCCGGCTCGCCGCCACCCAGGACAGATCGATGCCGGCGCACCCGAGCCGCCGCACGTCGCGCGTCCCGTTCACCACCGACAGGAACTCGGCCAGGTTGTTGTCCCGGTCGGTGGCCCGCGACGGCGGGAAGCCGGTGGCCACCACGCTGCGGCCCAACGTTCGGGTGTCCGACACGTGCAACCGCTTGCGGCCCTCGTACGCGCCGCGCCCGGCCTCGGCCCAGTAGGTCCGGCGCCGCGTCGCGTCGGCGACCACGCCGAGCGCGAGCTTCTCGCCGTCCCAGAAGGCGATCGCGCACGCGTAGTGCGGCAGCCCGTGCGCGAAGTTGGTGGTGCCGTCGAGCGGATCCACGAACCAGGTCGGGCGCCGCAGGTCCAACTCGGCCAGCCCACCGCCCTCTTCGCCGACCACGGCGTCCTGCGGGTAGTGGCTGCTCAGCCAGGCCCGGACCAGTTTCTCCACGCGCAGGTCGGTCGCGGTGACCAGGTCCGCGCCGGAGGACTTGAGCCGGATCCGCCGAGGTCGCCCGGCTCGGCGAATCGTCTGTGCGGCCTCTCGGGCGACGCGCAGTGCCGCGAGCGTGCGGGGAAGGGGGAAGACCACGGTGTCGCTCCTCGCCTACGGCGGTCGATGAGACCGATGCCCGATCGATCGGGGGCCGCCGGGCGACCCACGCGACCGGCCCGTGCCGTCCGCCCCACGCGGAAGCCGTACCTACATCGGGTCGCCGTCGTGCAATAGGTTGGTTGCCCCCGCATTATGTCGACCCCCGAACCCCGCCACCAGGTCCGGCAACCCGATCGTGGCGGTCCGGGGGGCTATTCGGGGTGGAGCACCGTGCGCAGGTCGTGGGCCGCTTCCCGGGGGGCGGTTCGGGTGCGGTGCGATGTCATCAGGTGGGCGGTGTGGGCCAGGAGGTTTGTGGTGCGGGGGGACGCGATCCTCGGGTGGAGCGGGGCGATTCGCGAGTGGAGGAGTTCGTCGACGTCGTGCCACGCGTGTGTGCGGGCGAGGGCGTGCAGCAGGTGGGCGTGGTCGTAGTGGGCGCTGCGGGTGCCCGGGGCTCGTGCTGCGGCGGATTGCTCGAACAGGGGGATGGCGCGGGTCCAACGCCGGTTGTCGGCGTGGATCATGGCGTGATGCCAGGTGATCTCGGCTTCGTCGAGCCACCAGGCCCAGGCGGGGTCGCGGGCGTGGTGGCCCTCGCGGTGTCTGCCGAGGGTCTCGGCGATGAGGTCGAGGGCCTTCGTGTGTTCGCCGAACTGGTTGACCGCTCTGGCCCGGCGCATCAGGAACAGGGTGCGCACGCCCGGGGGTAGGTCGTCCTCCAGGACGGCGTCGCAGATGCCCAGTGCCACTCCCGGTTGGCGGAGGTGGATGGCCTGCATGGCGAGTTGGGACAGGGCGAAGTGTTCGCCGGATCGATCACCGGCCAGGCGCGCGGTGACCAGGGCCCGGGTGGTCAGTTCCGCCGCGAGGTCGTGTCGGTCGGCGTCGAACGCCATCCAGCCCGCGATCTGTTGGGCCTCGGCGACCGCGGCCAGTGTGTCGCGGGAGGTGGGCCCGATCAGGGTCGCGCGTCGCGCCGATCGGGCGGAGCGGACGGCCTGTTCGAGGTGGTCGCGCGCGCCGAAGCGGGTGTCGAGGGCCACGATGTGCGCGCTGTGCGCGCGTAGGCGCTCCGCCTGATCCCCGTCGTGGCGGTGCTCCGGCCGTGGCCCGCGCGGCGGATCGGTGAGATCGAGGTCCAGGATGTCCTGCAGAAGGAGTCGATGGCGCTCGCGGGGCCGGACCTTGTCGCCCTCCCAGTCGCGGATCATGCGGGGGAGACTCTCCGTCATCGCTCCGGAGCGATCACCGAGGCGGCGCCGCATCCGCGTCGCGAGCTCGGCGACGGCCCAGGCTCGGTGACATCTCGCGGCCCGAATTCGTGTGCCCATGGAGGAATCAGGGCCGTCCGAGCGATGGTTCACGGAAATCTCTCCGTCGTTCTCCGGTCTACTCACGACGACACACAACCACGATCGGGAAGCGCGTGAGGGGCGTCCCCTTCGCGACGAGAACGGCTCTCGGCGGACGTCGTGATCCTGGCTCGATCCCCATCTCGCCGCGACGTGTCTCGGCCGCGTCGATGTTCACCCGCATGGCGCAATGTGAAAATCCGGATGCGCGGGGTGTCGGCCCGCAGGCGCGGCGTCGAGGGGTCGAGCGGCGGGTTCTTCGAGGTGCGGTCCGGGCCGGCTGTGGCTTGCATGGACGGTGACCTGTCCCATCCGACGAGAAGGGAGCCGGCCATGCGTGTGACGAGAGCGGTCGACGGCCCGGACGCGGCCGTGTGGCATGTGGTGGCACAGGCGGACAGCGCGGTCTGTGGGACGGCGTTGCCGCGACCTCGAGAGGCGGACGGGGCCCGGCGGCGGGAGGCGTTCTGCACGCGGTGCGTGTACCTGGTCGCACGGACATCGCCGAGACGCGCGAGGTCCGAGCGGACGGGGTCGGAGCGTACGGGGGAGCCCTCGACGTCGGGGGCGGTGCATGGACGGCCGCCCCGCACCGTCTCACCCTGATCCGGTCACGGCACTGGGCACCTCTTGATCACAACCGAATACGCGCCCTGGACGCGCGCACCGCCGGTTCGCCCGGCGGTGCGCGCGTCCCGGCGCGGTCCGCGGCGCGGTGGCCGCCGAGGCGCCGTCCGGTCCGCTACGTCGAGGCGCCGCCGCTCACCTGGTGTCGTCCTTGTGCGGGACGATCACCAGGGGGCCGGGCGCGTGGTGGATCAGGCCCTGGCTGACCGATCCCAGGAGCATGCCGCGGAACCCGCCCACGCCGCGGGTGCCCACCACCAGGCAGAGCGCGTCCTGGGCGGCGTCCGCGAGCGCGCGGACACGGTGGCCGAGGACGGTGACGCGGTCGACGGGCACGTCGGGATACTTCTCGCTCCATCCGGCGAGGGTCTCGCTCAGCCGGATCTGGGCTTCCTCGACCTCGTCCTCGCTGCCGAAGGCGGCGACCATGTTCGCCGTCGGCGGGCGCACCTGGATGGCCTGGAGGGTGGCGCCGCGCAGGGAGGCGGTCTCGAAGGCGTAGCCGACGGCGTGCTCGCAACCGGGCGAACCGTCGATCCCGACGACCACCGTCTGTGGCACGCCGGCGGCGGGTTCGGGGCCTCGGACGACCGCCACCGGACACGGTGCGTGCGCGCTCAGCGGGACGGCGATGCTGCCCGTGGTCAACAGTTCCGTGAGGGCGGACAACCGGCGTGATCCGAGCACGAGGATGGCCGCGTCGCGGGCCTCCAGGCGCAGCACGTCCACCGGCCGGCCCTCGATCGTGGCCGTGCTCACTTCCAGGCCCGGTCTGCGGGTGGTGGCCACGGTCCGTGCCTTGTCCAGCAGGGCCTCGTCGGCCTCGTGGCGCCGCTCGGCCCAGCTGCGGCGGGGCACCGGGACGCCGGCGTCGGGATAGGTCTCGGTCGTCCAGTCGAAGGCGTGCGTGGCGTGCAGCGGGCCATGCCGACTCGCCCGAGTCCCATCCGGCGCTTCCGCCGGCCCGGCGGGCCACTCCGACGCGTGGACCAGGCGCAGCGGCAGCGCGTGCCGTGCGGCCTCGTCCGCGGCCCATGTGACGGCGATCATGCCCGCCGCCGAATTCTCCACTCCGGCCACCACGGGCCGACGTCCGGTTGTCATGACAGCTTCCGATCACCGTGGGGGAACCCGCCTCGATCGCGGTGCTGACTTCCACTGTCTCTCCGCGAGCGCCTCGATGGCGCGCCGACCCGCTCCGGGGCGCCCCTCGAAGCGGCCCGACGTCGGACCGGAGACGGTGTCCGCGCCCGGTGCGGCGGCGGCCACCGGTGCCGAGGACATCCGCCGGGGGCGGGATCGGGTGATCGCGGCGCGGCGTACCGACCACGGTCACCGACCGCGCATCCTCGACGACACGGTGCGGCCGCCGGGACGGTGGGGCCTCTCCCCGCCCGGGAAGGGCCCGACCGTCCGGCGGCGGTGGTGATCGTCGAGAGCCGCGGCGGTGGCGATCGTCAAGAGCCTCGACCCCGCCCGGGCCCGGCCCGGTGCTGCGGCCGCCGGGACCTACTCGGTGCGCAGCGCCGTTGCCGTGCGGGCCCTGGCCGCCCATCCCGCGGGCACGAGCGCGCCCAGGATCGCGATCACCACGCCCGCGAGCCCCAGCAGGACCAGCTGCGGCGCGTCGTACACCTCGAGGACGCTCGGCGGCAGATTCGTGCCCGCCGCATGGCCCATCACCGGCAACACATAGGCGTGCAGCGCGAACCCGGCCGGCACCCCGACCAGGCCGCCGAGCAGGCCGATCCCGGCCACCGAGGAGAGCACGAGGCTCACGGTCTGGCGCGGCGTCATGCCGAGCGCCTTGCAGACGCCGATGTCGTGCACGCGTTCCCGGGTGTCCAGGACGACCGAGTTGAGCACGCCGAGGGCCGCCACGGAGACCAGCATGAGGGTGAGCAGCGCCGCCATCGCGTTCAGGATGACGATCATGCCCTCCGACTCCGAGGGGGAGTTGGCCATGGCGTCGCCGCCCAGGGGCTGTAGCACCGCGGCGAGGCTCTCGGCGTACTCGGCGGAGGAGACGCCCGGCTTCAGCTCCACCAGGAAGACGTCGGGCCGGGCCGCGGCGAACGTGCCGAGGTCCGCGTGGATTCGCATGCCGTCGTCCGACCCGTCGAAGGCCTCGCCGACGATCCGCAATGTCTGCGTGTCCCCCTGGTAGGTCACCCGCACGGTGTCACCGATCCGGGTGCCGGTCCGTTCCAGGAAGCGGGTGGGCACCACGGCCTGCCCCGCGCCGCCGATCCAGTGCCCGGAGATCATCTCGTAGCTGCCGGGACGCGAGTCGCCCTGGTAGAGGTGGGCCCGGGAGACGCCGGAGACCCCGGTCACGGTGACCTCCGCCTCGGTCATGCCGTAGTACGAGGCGGTGCCCGCCTGTGCCTCGATGGCGGCGCGCATCGGCGCCGGGTCGACGGTCGGGGCGGCGGCATTGGGCCCCCTGCGCAGCGGTACACCGGGTCCGCCGTCCGGTGCGCCGGAGGCGATGACGGTGACCGCCGCACGGTCTTCCGGGTCCTGGGCGTCGCCGACCGCGTTCAAGGACGCGGTCAGGCCCACGGCGAAGGTCGCCGCCACGGTGCCGAAGGCCACCGCGAGCAGCATCGCGAGCGTACGTACCGGGTGCGCGAAGGGGCCCGCGAGACCGTAGGTCACCGCCCGGGGCAGCGGCAGCCGCCCCGCCGCCCGATGCGCCCACTGGCCGCGCCCCGTGCGCGGCGCCCGGCCGACCGCGATCGCCTCGACGGTACGCAGCCTCCCGGCCCGCAGCGCGGGCACCAGCGCCGCGACCGCGACGATGAGCAGCGCGGCTACCGGCACCACGACATCCACCCACCAGGCCACCGACAGCGACGTGTCGCCGTACGCCTCCTCGGTGTCCGCCAGCAGCGGCAGCGCCATCAGGTTTCCCAGCACGACCCCGAGGGCGATGCCGACCGCGGCCGGGATCATCGCCTGGGCCACGTAGGCGCGCACGACCTCGCGCGGGGTGAAGCCGATGGCCTTGAGGATGCCGATCCTGCGCAGGCCGGTGCCGACCGCACCACTGACCACACTGCCGACGATGATCACCGACATCGCGATGCCGAGCGCGCCGAAGGCCATCAGGAAGGGGATCGTCGGCGCGGCGCCCTGATCGGCGGCGCGCTTGGTGTCGAGATAGGACTGGCTGCCCAGCAGCGCCCCGGGCGGCACTGCGGCGGCGAGTTCGGTCCGGGCGGCGGCGATCTCGCCGTTTGTTCCCGCGGCGGTGAAGCGATAGAGCATCTGGCTGGTGAGCGGGTTGTCCGCCGAGGCCAGCGCCTCGACCTGCTCGGGGGTCGCCCAGGTGTCGGCGGTCTTGCTCGCCGACAGGGCGATGCCGACGATGGTCAGGGTCGGGCTGTCCGCGGCGTCCGAGGTCTTCAGGATGGCGCCGAGCTCGACGGCGGGGCCGCCGAACGAGGCGGACAACACGATCTCGCCCGGCTTCGCCGCCCACCGGCCGGACTTGAGATCCAGGTCGTCCACGTCGGCGCGCGGGCCGCTTCGCCCGACCAGGGTCAGCGCCGGAAGGTGCACGCCATCGCGGTCCACCGGGTGGATCATCGTGGACGGGTACGGCCCCGCGGTCGCGGTGACACCCGCCACCTGCCCGGTGGCCTCCAGTTGCGCCGTGCTCGCCTTGGCCGGATCGAACTGCGCGCTCAGATGCGCACCGTGCTGCTGCGCGAACGCGTGGTCGAAGGGCGCGTCGGCGGCGACCATGAGCGAGCCGGCGACCACCGCCGAGGCCACCGCCATCATCGTGGCCAGGGCGATCACCAGGGTCTGTACCCGCCGCCGGCCCACCCCGGAGCGGACGACCCTGCCGAGCGCGCCGGAGCCGAAGGAGATCATCGGACGGCCTCCGCGCGCGTGTCGAGGGCGAGGTGGCCGTCGACCAGGTGGATCGTGCGGCTCGCGCACGCCTTCGCCAGTTCGAGGTCGTGGGTCACCAGCACGATGGTCTGCCCCTGGCGGTGCAGATCCACCAGCAACTCCCGTACGTCGTGGCCCGAGGCGGTGTCGAGCGCGCCGGTCGGCTCGTCGGCGAGCAGCAGCGCGGGTCGGTTGACCAGCGCCCTGGCCACCGCGACCCGCTGGCGCTCGCCGCCGGACAGCCGGCCCGGGTAGGCGCGGGCGTGCTTTTGGATGCCCAGCACCTCCATGAGTTCACCGGCGCGGGCCGCCGCCTTGCGCCGCGTGGTGCCGGTCAGTTGGGCGGGGAGCTGGATGTTGTCGGCGACGGTGAGGTCGTCGAGCAGATTGAAGAACTGGAAGACCATGCCGATCTGTTCGCGGCGGAAGCGGGCCAGCGCGTGCTCGCTCAGCCCGTCGATCCGCCGCCCGGCCACGGTCACGGCGCCCTGGGTCGGCTTGTCCAGGCCCGCGACCAGGTTCAGCAGCGTGGACTTGCCGCTGCCGGAGGGCCCCGTCACCGCGAGCGCCTCGCCCCGGGCGACGCCGAGGTCGAGCGGTCCGAGCGCGGGCGCGCCGGCGCTGTCGTAGCGCTTGGCCACGCCCTCCAGTTCGATCACGTCAGTCATGGGAATTGTCCGTCCTTGGGGTCGAGAGGCTCGTGCCGTTGCCGGCCTCAGCGAACGTAGGCGCCGGGTTCGGTGCGGCGCGTCGGTCGCGGCACCGACATCCGGCCGTTCCTCCGGATGACCCGGCCGCGGGGTCATCCCTGCGAAGTACTCCGGAAAGGCGGGGCGTTGGTCGCGCAGGCTGATGCGTCCCGGAGCGGGCGGGCCGCACAATGAGCCGGTGAACAAGGAGGACCGGCGCGGATGGCGTCGGCAACTGGGCGTCGCGCTGCGTGCGGAGGAGGGGGCCGCGCCGCTCTCGCGCGGGGCGGTGCGCGCCGATGTGGTGCTGGCGGTCCTGCTGGCGGTCATCGCGCTGATAGTGGCGGTGCGCTATCCCGACAGCGGACCGGTCAGGATCGACACGAAGAGCCCCCCGTTCGAAGCCCCGCCGCCGCCGCCTCGGCTGCCCCCGCCCCCGGGGGTGCCGGACCAGGGGCCGTCCTCGGTGCCCTGGCCGCTGGTGGCGTTGTCGGTGCTGCCGCTGGTGGCCCGGCGCCGGTATCCGCTGGTCGCCTTCGCCACGGTGCTGGGCGCGGCGGTGGTCATCGGCGAGGACGACACGTCCTGGATCAACGTGCTGGCCTGTGTCATCGGCGCCTACAGCGCCGTCGTCTACAGCCGATACCGGGCGCGGGCGATAGCCGTGCTGATTCTCGCAGCCGTACTGGCCGGCGTCGCGTTCCGGGACTCGGCCCCGGTACTGCCGGGCTGGTCGAGCCCGGGAGTCGTGCTGCTGGTCGCGGGAGTGGCGGCCGGCCTGGTCCTGTTCTGGCGGCGGCAGTTGACGGCGAGTCGGGACCGGTACGCGGAACTGCAACGGGCCCAGCAGGAGGCCACGCGTCGGGCCGTGGAGGAGGAACGATCCCGGATCGCCGCCGAGTTGCACGACGTCGTGACGCACAATGTGAGCGTGATGGTGATCCAGGCGGGGGCGGCGCGCAAGGTGATGGACGCGGCGCCGGAGCGGTCGAAGGAAGCGCTGCTGGCGGTCGAGGCCGGGGGGAGGGCCGCGATGGCCGAACTGCGCCATGTGATGGGGCTGCTCGCCGCCCCCGACAACGAACGCCTCGACGGCCTCGAACCCCAACCCGGGCTCGATCGGCTCGGCGCCCTGGTCGAGCGGGTACGCGCCGCCGGGACGCCGGTGAGCCTCGCGGTGTCGCTGCCGCCCGACCCGCTGCCGCCCGGGGTCGACCTCGCGACGTACCGCGTCGTCCAGGAGGCGCTGACCAACACGATCAAGCACGCGCCCGGTGCCACCTCGTGCGTCACGATCGGCTACACCGGGGACTGCCTGGAGATCGAGATCATCGACACCGGCAGCGTGCGCGAGGGCCCACCGATGGACGGCAACGGTCGCGGGCTGATCGGGCTGCGCGAGCGGCTGGCGCTGTACGGCGGCGAACTGACGGCCGGGCCGACCCTCACCGGCGGCTACCGGATCAAGGCCCGAGTCCCGTGGCGGTCGGCGTGAACCGGCCACCGCTGCGCGTGGTCATCGCCGACGACCAGGCCCTGGTGCGGACCGGATTCGGGATGATCCTGGCCGCCGACGGCATCGAGGTGACGGCCGAGGCGGCCGACGGAGTGGAGGCGGTCGCCGCGGTTCGGCGTACCCGGCCCGACGTCGTCCTGATGGACATCCGGATGCCACAGATGGACGGCATCGAAGCCACCCGACGGATCCTCGCCGACCAGAACTCGACCGGCACCCGCGTGATCATCCTGACCACCTACGATCTCGACCACTACGTCTACGCCGCGCTCACCGCCGGTGCGAGCGGCTTCCTGCTCAAGGACGTCACCCCCGAGCATCTGGTGGCCTCCGTATGCCTGGTGCAGTCCGGCGACGCGCTGCTCGCGCCCACGATCACCCGCCGCCTGATCGAGCGCTTCGCCCACCGCGACGAGCCGCAGACCGCCACCGCGCCCCGCGACCTGTCCGACCTGACCCCGCGCGAACTCGAAGTGCTGCGCCTGCTCGCGACCGGCCTCAGCAACGCCGAACTCGCCGACCGCCTGTTCCTGAGCCCGACCACGGTCAAGACCCACATCGGCCGAATCCTGTCCAAACTCGACCTCCGCGACCGCGTCCAAGCCGTCGTCCTGGCCTACGAGACCGGCCTGATCGCCCCGGGAGGCGGCGCGTAGAGCCGTGACCGGCAAACGTTTCCGGTCATCGCACTTGGACGTACCCACAGGCACCGAACCCGCGGAGGGAGCGGCTCGGTGATCCTGTGCCTGCCCGCGCCGGGTCGGCCGAGGTGCAGGCGCGTCATGTGCGCGCCTCGCCCCGGAGGACGAGACCGAATCGGGACTCGGGTACCGGTCGTGGGCCCGGGGGCGGTACCCGGGTCCTCGTGCCCGCGGATGATGAGTCGCACCGGGGTGGCTTCCTAGTCTCTGGGCATGCGACCACAGGATTCACCGTGCTGCGGAGTGCCCCTTGTGTACAGGGCCGTTGCGGCATGAGGACCTGTTCCGGCCGCCGCGCGCCGGTACCGCCACCGTGCTCGGGCTGCTCCATCTCCCCATGCCCGTAACCGTGTTGCACGAGCGCGCCAACGCTCGGGGCACAGCGGTTCGTGCTGCCGCGCACGCGATGTTCCGAGTGACCGATGCACCCGGCAGGGTGCGCAAGGAAGGTTCTCCATGACCGATCGTTCTTCGGCCCGTGTCCGTGTCCGTGTCTCGTCGTCGTCCGGGTTTCGGCGTGGGATCACGACGGTGGCCGTGGTCGCCACGGCCCTGGCCGTAAGCGGCGGCACGCTGCCCGCGTCGGCGGCGCAGACGCCTGCTTCTCGTGATGTCGTGCGGCAGGGGCTGGAACGTCTGGTGCACGACGACCAGTTCCCCGCCGCCCTGGCCGCCACCGTCGACCGGGACGGGCGTTCCCGCAACTACGCTGTCGGCGTCGCGGACTTGCGGACCGGAAAGAAGGCACCGGTCGACGGGCAGGTCCGGGCGGGCAGCAACACCAAGGTGTTCACCGCCACGGTCGTCCTGCAACTGGTCGGCGAAGGCAAGGTCGCCCTCGACGCCCCCATCGAGCGATACCTGCCGAACCTGGTGCGGGGAGTGGGCATAGACGGCCGAAACATCACCATACGCCAGTTGCTCCAGCACACCAGCGGACTGCCCAACTACACCGACTACATCATCAACGACGTGCTCGGCGAGGGCCGCCACACCTACTACCAGCCCCGCACCCTGCTCGACGTGGCGCTCGCCCACGAGGCGCTCTTCGCTCCCGGGACCCGTTGGTCGTACAGCAACACGAACTACATCCTGGCCGGCTTGCTCATCGAGAAGGTCACCGGCCGGCCGGTCGCCGAGCAGATCACCGACCGCGTCATCGACCGCATCGGACTGCGCCACACCTACTTCCCCGGTGTGGGCGACGAGGGCATCCGGGAAGCCCACCCCCAGGGCTACCAGGTGCCGAAGCCCGGGGGACCATTCGAGGACATCACACGGCTCGACCCCTCCTGGGGATGGACCGCCGGGCAGCTGATCTCCACCCCGAGCGACCTGAACCGCTTCTTCTCCGCCCTGGTCGGCGGCAAGCTCCTGGGGCCGGCGGAACTCGCCCAGATGCGCACCACCGTCCCGATCCCCGACGAGTTCGGCATGGGGTCCGGCGCTCGGTACGGGCTGGGGGTGTCCAGCCTGCCGCTGAGCTGCGGCGGCCTGACCTGGGGGCATGGCGGTGACACCCCCGGCTACGCCACGCGCAACGGCGTCACCGATGACGGCCGCGCCGTCGCGATCGCCGTCACCGCCAACAGGGCGCCCACCGCGGCGGGTTCCGCGCATACCGACGCTCTCGTCGACACCGCTCTGTGCAAGTGATGGTCGGCGCTCCGCGCTGACCGGGCGAGCGGCGAAAGCGCTCCGCGAGCACCCGGGTTTCACGTCCCTCTGATCCGTGCGGGATCGGCGGACCGGCGACGCACGCGTGTTGGTAGCGTGCCGGTCATGACCGAGAGTTCGGGTACCGGCGTCGAGGCGTTGCTCCGCGAGGAGATCATCGCGCTCGCCGCCGGTACGTTCGTGGTGGTGTTCTCGGGGGTCGGACTGGGACGTGGGCAGGCCCGGAACCGGGTGGACAAGGAGTTCTACCGCCGGTTCGGGAAGCCCGCCAGAGGCGACGCCTACCATGCCTACCAAGCGGTCATCATGCAGATCGTCCTGATTTGGGAGCAGGCGCGGGTCGCGGCGCGGGCCAACTCGGGCCCTCTCGTTCTGCTTCCCGACGGCGTGCGCCTCCTCGACGCCACCGACCCGGCGAGCGAACTGCGCGCTCTGCTCCGACCCACCCGGCCCGAAGGCGCCGACCGAACCGCGAGTGACGTCGACACCAAGTGATCAGGAGGAATCGTGTCCGAGGGGTGGGGGCCGCTGAGCGACGATGTCCGCCGCACCCTGGAATTGCTGTTGGCCGGGGACACCGACGCGGATCGGGGTTATCGGCCGCAGATTCCCCACACGCGGATGAAGTCGGGTTGTACGTGCGGGTGTCCGTCCGTGGATCTACGCGTGGACCGGGACACCGTGGCGGCGGGGCCGGTGGCGGGGAGTCCGATCGTCGCGGACGGAATCATCCGGCACGACGGCGGTGAATTCATCGGGGAAGCGTTGGTCTTCGCCTTCGGGGGATACCTCACCACGCTGGAGGTCTGCGTCTGGGACGACGTGGGCGTCCTGGAGCCGCCGCTCTGGGAGCGGTTGAGCGTCTGAGTCGCGTCCGGGCATGCGCTCCGGAGCGGGACGCCCTCGAAAGCCGGGCGGCCTGGGGCGATGGGCGTACTCCCCGGAGTCGGGTGTCGTGCGCGGCAAAACGTTGGTCATCTTCAGCGAGGCTGCTCGGGCTTCGGGGTGGTGGGCGGGGTGTGCGCGGGTCCGTGGCCCAGGAATGCCGCGGTGGTGGCCGTGAAGCGGTCGGAGTCGTCGAGCCAGGGATAGTGCCCCGCCCCCGGTTGCACGACGAGTGTGGCGTGGGGGAACAGCTCGGCGAACTCGGCCACCGACCGAGGGGGGCTGTTGAGGTCGAACTCTCCGGCGAGGAGCAGGACCGGGGCCGCACAGTCGGCGAGCGCCGTGCGGGTGGTCTGCGGGTCGAAGGCGCCCTCGGTCGCGAAGAGGGCGACGGCCTCCTGGTTGCTCGGCCGGCTCTCCGCGTGGTGCTTTTGGGCCGCGGCGTCCCATCGGCCGCAGAAGAAGGGGGCGATGGCCTCCCAATCGCTGCCCGTGCCCTCGTTGATCGCCGTCAGGGCGGCGAACGCTGCCGGGAACCACGGCTCGTTCCTGCGGAGTTGCGCGAGTTCGCGTCGGGTCTCGCCGGTGATCGCGATGCCGACGGCTCGGGTGCCGGGGGTGATCAGGGCGAGCTTGCCGATGTTGTTCGGGTATCGGGCCGCGTATTGCGTCGCGAGGTTCGCGCCGGCGGAGTGGGCGAGCAGATCCATCCGGGGGAGGCCGAGGTGTTCGCGCAGGGCCTCGACGTCGCCGACCAGGCGGTCGCAGCGGTAGGAGGAGGTGTCCTCGGGAATCGCGGACCGGCCGGTACCGCGAAGGTCCGGGACGATCAGTCGGCGACGCGCGGACAGGCCGCCGAGGTCGCCGAGGTAGCGGGAGTCCGTGGGACCTCCCGGGATGCAGACGAGCGGGTCGCCGGCTCCGTGTGTGCGGTAGGCGAGTCGGGTTCCGTCGGGTGCGGTGAAGGTGGGCATGGCCTGGATCCTGCCGGCCATAACCAGGTTGTACAACCTTGTTATTAAGAGCGCTCGGGTATATAACCGAGTTGTGGCAGGCGAGGAGAACACGCACCGAAACCCCGAGGCGCTGACCGAGGAACAGGCCGAGCGGATGCTCGCCGGCATGAACGAGGTCATCCGCGCGGGCGAGGAGATGCGGAAGCTGCGCGCCGAGATGATCAAGCTGTTCGCCGGCTTCGGCTGGACCCAGGAACGCATCGCCAGGCTCACCGACATGAGTCAGCCCGCCGTGTCCAAGCAGGTGGCGAAGTACAGGAGCGGCGATCCGCTGCCCTCGATGGAGCTCTCCCTCGACCAGCACGACGCCCCGTGGCTCGAAGGACGCCTGTGGGGCCTCGCCGAGGAGATCTCCGAGACCTTCCACGAGACCGCCCGCTGTACGCGCTACGTCGACGCCGTCGCCCGGGGCAGGAAACGATTCACACCCCAGAACGTCGACGAGCTGCGGCGCCTCCTCGAAGAGGACCTGAGGGCACATCGGGCACGCATGCCCGGGAGCTACCAGGACGCGTACGACGAGATCAGCCGCGGTCTCGACGTCCCCGCCAGGACGGCCACCGCCCCGACACCCACCACGGCGACCTCCACCGCGGCGACCACCACCGCGTCGGCCTCCGTGCGTCGCGCCCTCGCCCACCGGATCCAGCGCGATCGGCTCAGGGACGACGCCTGAGCCCTTGATTCGGTAACCCCTCGAAGCGGGCCGCGCTGCTCACCGACGACACCGGCATCTCCCGCGCTGTCGCCGCCCTCCTGCTCGCGGCCAACCCCGGGATAAGCACGTTCCCGAAGCCGTTCCGGCCGTGCCGCCGCCCGGTCTTCACTGTGACGGTCGAAGTCGAGCGGGGGTGACGGGAGAAGGCTGGAACCCCTTGGTGATGAGCCGGCCGGCGAGCGCAAGTTCCCAGGCGAATACCGGGATTGCCGCGACCGACCCCACCACGGAGACCTGTTCGTAGAGTCCGAACATCACGGCGATCGCCGAAGCGCAGATCAGCGGGCCGCCGACGAGCCCCAGCACGGCGATGAACCGCGGCACGAGTCCGGAGCGGTACATCACGTACGCCAGCAGTGCCGAGTTCGCGCCCAGGATGAAGTTGGGGCCGCACAGGAATGTCCAATCGTGCATCGCCACCAGGGACTTGCCGACCGTGACGGCGGAGGCGGTGTCGGTGTCCGCCGCTCCCGCCAAGTCCTGCCGCAGCGTCACGACCGACAGGATGCCGACGATGCCGACGACGATGACGGCGGCTTCGAGAAGACGGGCGCAGACATAACCGACGGCGGCCCCTTCGTTCCGCCGCCTGATGATCGGAAACAGCGTGACCGCGCTGCCGATGATCGCGAGCACGAGGACGAGTTCACACAGCGCCCCCAGGAACACGCGGCTGTCGGCACCACTGCCGACGATGTACCGCGGATCGTCCAAGACGGGGCGATAGAGAAGAACTCCTGCGATCGCGGCTATCTCGGTAACGAGGAAGAACCCGCCCGCAACTGCCGCAATTCTTCTGGTCGAGTCCACCTGGACTGCTCTCCTTCTCTCGCCCGGACGGGTCGACGACGTCGTCGCCCACCTGCCCGGGTCGGCACGGAGCGAGCGGATCGCTCGACACCGCAGGCAAAGGTGTACGCCGTACACCTGTCGATCACGTTAGGCGTACGCCGTACACTCGTCAAGAGCGGATGCCGGTCGGCGATGGGTCGCGAGGGAGATTGTCGAGATGGCTCAGCAGGTGGAGAGCGCGCGCCGGGTCCCCCTGAGCAGGGATCGGGTGCTACGCGCCGCCGTCGCGCTCGCCGACGAGATCGGGATCGAGTCGCTGAGCATGCGCAAGCTCGCGCAGCAGTTGGGCGTCGTGCCGATGGCGCTCTACAAGCACGTGGCCAACAAGGAACAACTCCTGGACGGCATGGTGGATGTCGTCGTCGGCGAGGTCGATCCCCCGGTCCGCGGATCCGACTGGAAGAGCGCGGTCCGGCAGCGGATCCTCTCGGCCCGACGAACGCTCCGACGTCACCGCTGGGCGTCCCAGGTGATCGAGTCGCGAACCACCCCGACACCGGTCGTGCTCGAGTACATGGACTCGATGATCGGGATGTTCCGGGACGGCGGCTTCTCCGTCGACCTCACCCATCACGTGATGCATGCCCTGGGCAGCCGAATGATGGGCTTCACCCAGGAGTTGTTCGACGACTCGGCAAGCTCCGACGCGGAAACGCCGCCGGCCGTTTCCCACGAGATGGCGGACAAGTACCCCTACATCACGGAAATGGCGATGGCGAGGGCACACGACGCGGAGTCCGCCGTCGGCCCGGGTTGCGACGACCAGTTCGAGTTCGAGTTCGCGCTGGATCTCCTCCTGGACGGATTCGAGAGACTTCACCGACAGGGATGGACCTCCACCGAGCACTGACCGCGAAGCTGCCGGGTCGGCTACCGGGTTTCCCCCTGGGCGCGAGGCTGCGACCGCGTCGTGGTGCTCGCCCGGTGTTCGTCCGGGTGGTCAGTCGGTTGCTCCACACGCGTCCCGCAGCCGGTGCAGCGTGATGCGCATGCCGTCGCGGTTGTGTGCGGCGCGCCGGGCGGGCGGGGTTCCGGTGAAGACCAGTCCGAGCGCCTCGGCGATCCGGCGACGCCATCCGCTCCGACGCAGATCGCTCCAGTACTCGGTGACCAGCGTCCCGTCCTCCGCGGGCGACAGGCGGTACCCCCAGCGCGCGATCGGCAGGCCGAAGGAGGTCACGTCGAAGGCGAACTCCCGGCCGGGGTCGGCGATGACGATCCGGCAGGTGGTGAACCAGATCCACGCCCCCTTCCGGTTGAAGCCGACGAAGCGGCGACCGTCGGGCCGGACCCGGACCAGAATGACCTCCGGACTCCAGTCCTTCATCCGTCGGACGTCCGCGATGACCGCGTAGACGGAGGCCGGGGGGAGAGGAACGGTCAGGGATTCCTCGATGTCCCAGATTCGATCGTTCATCGGCCCACCGGAACCGGTATCGGGAGTGCGTGCGGCTCGGATGCCCCCGCGACACCGGCGACCGGCGCGGCCGGGGCGATTGGCGCGGCAGGGGCGGCAGGGGCGACGCCGGCGGCACCGGCGACTGTGGCGGCATCGAGGACCGTGCGAGCGAGGGCGCCCGTGTCGGCCAAGCCGGTGATGTGGCCACGGCCGGGCCACAGCGAGAGACGGCCGTCGCGGCAGGCGCGCAGGAACGCGCGTTCGTTGCTGCGGAAGGGGTCACGGGCGCCGTTCACGAGCCATACCGGGCCCGGGTAGGCGGCGAGCGAGGCCGGAGGATCCATGCCGACGACGGCCTCCATGGCGCTCGGTACGACCTCGCACGCCAGGCCGCCCGACAGCACCGCCTCGGCCACGGGTTCGGGCAGCGCGCGGCGAAATGCCCATGCACTGAGGCGATTTCCCGCCTCGGGGTACCTGGCCGCCAGGCCGGCCGGCCCACGGGCGGCGCCGGCGAGCACCCCACGGGGCAGCGCGGTGCAGCCGATGGCCACCAGTCCGGCGACCCGGTCCGGGTGGCGACCGGCGGTGGCGATGCCGACGTAGCCGCCCAGGGACAGCCCGACGACCAGCGCCCGCCCGCCGAGTCCGTCGATGGCCTCGGCGACCGTGTCCACGGCGGCGGGCATGGTGAACGGCTCGCCGCGCCGCCGACCGTGGCCGGGCAGATCGGGTGCGACCACGCGGTGGCGGTCGCCGACGACTTCCATCACGGGACGCCACATCGTGCCGCTGACGCGGATGCCGTGCACGAAGACGATGGGCAGTCCGGGGTCTCTGGGCTTCATGCTCGCCACGCTAACACCAAATGCAACGCAACGTAGCGTTGTACTGAATGTTAGTCTCCACCCATGAGCAACGAGCAGCGCGGAGCGCGACGCAACGACGGTCCGCGCAAATCCCAGGAGATCTTCGACGCCACCCTGGATCTGCTCGCGGACAACGGCTACGAGGGATTGACCATCGAGGGAGTCGCCGAGCGCTCCGGGGTCAACAAGACCACGATCTACCGCTGGTGGCCGTCCAAGGGAGCCCTGTTGGGAGCCGCGCTCACCGGCGCTCGCCGCCTCGACTTCGCCCTGCCCGACACCGGCAGCCTCCAGGGCGATCTGGAAGCCCTGCTGGCGGGGATGCTGACCCTGCTCACCACCCCACCCACGGCCGACATCGCGACCGCCGCCCTGGGCGCGGTCACCCACAGCCCCGAACTGGCCGACCACGCCCGAGACTTCTTCGCCGACCGGCTGGCCCGCGAGCAACCGGTCTTCGACCGCGCCGTCGCCCGCGGCGAACTCGCGCCCGACGCCGACCCGATGCTCTTGGTGGACTTGCTGGCGGGCGCCGCCTGGTTCCGGATCGTCTTCCGCCAACTCCCCGTGGAGGAGGACTTCGTGGCACGCACCGTGAACGTCGTCCTCAACGGAGCCTCGTGAGCGCCGCGCTCAAGGGAAGTCCGCCCGCGCTGGTGGCAGACGGCCTCGCGGCCGGGGCTCCTGCCCCGCCGCCCCTTCGCGCCGCGGTCGCGGACCGAAGGGGCGGCGGGGCAGTGGTGACACGGCGGCGTTCACTCTCGGGCCGTTGCCGCCATCACGGTGCCCGGGCGGGTGCGCAGGGCCGCGGCTGTGGCGAGGAGGCCGGAGGCCAGGGTCAGTGCGGACGCGGCGGCGACCACCGTGACGAGGGTCCACGGGGAGCCGCCCGGCAGCAGCGAGTCG
This sequence comes from Embleya sp. NBC_00896, assembly GCF_045207785.1. NCBI lineage: Bacteria > Bacillati > Actinomycetota > Actinomycetes > Kitasatosporales > Streptomycetaceae > Embleya > Embleya sp. NBC_00896. Next base: position 592,100 of record NZ_CP108777.1, on the reverse strand, counting down.
AGCACGCTCAGGCCGACCGGGACCAGTGTGAGCGCCGCGACCAGGACGCCCAACACGGTTCCGGCCCCCGCGACGAGCAGGGCCTCGGCGGCCGTCATCCGGAGCACCTGCCGCCGGGTGGCGCCGACGAGGCGCAGCAGCGCGAACTCCCGGCGGCGTTCGGCGGTGGCCAGAATCTGGGTGTTCACCAGCGAGATGGTCGCGTAGCCGACCACCACGCCGAGCAGTAGGTAGGCCATCGTCGTCTGGGTCTCGTCCTGCTCCGCCCGTGCTTCCTCGAGTGCCTCGCGGCCGGCCGTACGCAGCCCGGGATGCTCCTGGGCCAACGCGGCGATGGAGGCGGCGAGTTCGGCGCGATCGGCGCCGGGCGCGGAGCTCACCAGTATCCGCGGGACCAGCCCGGCGTCGGTGTGTGCGAGGAGGAGGGAGGCGGGTACGAGCGCGGTCTCGTAACCGGGACGAGCGTCGAGCGTGGCGACCAGGGTCAGGACGACGTGGGTTCCGTCGCCGAGACGCAAGGGGACAGGGTCGCCGATCGCGCGTCCGTCGGTGTAGCGCTCGGGCAGCGCGACGGTGTCGCCGCGCAGGGCGGCGAGGTCGCCGGATACGGCTCGGAAGGCCGTCGTACGGTCCAGCCCCTCGGGTGTGACGCCGTGCAGGGGGACTTCGGTCGGCTGCCCCGCCTTTGCTTGCCCCGCCTTCGCCTCCCCGCCACCGGCGCCTTCGTTGCCGTTGCCGCCGCTGCCGCCGGTGACGGCGGGCGCGGTGACCGGTCCGGATCCGGTGGCCTGGATGTACCCGACGCTGGTGATCTGCGCGGTGGCCGCCGCGACGCCGGGGCGCTTCGCGACCCGGTCCACGAGTTCGACGGGGAAGCCTCCGGCGTCCGAGGTCACGACCAGGTCGGCGCGGACGTTGGCATCGAAGTCCCGCCGTGCGCCTTCGGATTCCGTGGAGTGCATGTAGATCAGGCTCAGCGCCAGACCCGTGGCGAGCATGATCGGCATGACCGCGGCCGCCACGCGGGCGGCGCGCGCCCGGGTGTTGTGCGCGGCGAGTTCGCCCGCGAGGCCCGACACCGCGCCCAGGGGTCGGCGCAGCGCGGCCGTGATGGCACGGGACAGCGGCGGGCCGAGGAGTCCGAAGCCGGCCGCCCACACCATCACCGCGGGGGTCGCCACGCCCGCGGCGTCGGGGCCGTCCGATCCCGCGGTACCCCGGGCCAGCAGGAGGCCGCCCGCGAGGCAGACGAGGCCGAGTACGAGCCGGACCCGGCTGAAGGGCCGGCGCTGGAGGGAGGCCTCGGCGAGGGCCTCGGTCGGTCGGGTGCGCGCGGCAGTGCTCGCCGCGACGAAGGCCGCGGCCAGTGCCGCGATCAGGGCGGTGCCGGCGCCGACGATCAGGGGTACGGATCCGGCGCGGAACGCGATCGTGTCGGGCACGACTCCGGCGTCGGCGAACGCGCCGAGCAGCCATCGGCCCAGGTGCGGGCCCGGGTACCAGGCGAGTGCGGTGGCCGCGACGGCGAGCACGGTGGTCTCGCCGAGGATCATCCGGCGGACTCGGCCCGGGGTGGCGCCGATGGCCCGCAACAGGGCCATTTCCCGCTGTCGTTGCCGAATGGACAGGCCGAGCGTGCCGGCCACGACGAACACGGTGACCATCGCCGACAGCCCGCCGAAGGCCGCCGCGAGGGGGATCAGGTCGCCCGCGTCGGCGATGACGCCGGGGTCCTCGGCGCGGCCGCGCTCGTCGCCGGTCAGCACGACGATCGGCCGGTGGCGGACCAACGTGCGGATGTCCTTGGCGACTCGGCCGGTGTCGGCGCCGGGCGTCAGGAGTACGCCGATGGAGTCGAGCCGTCCGGCGCGGCCGGTGAGCCGGTCGGTGACCCGGGCGGCCTCGGCGTCGGACAGGAGGATGGTGGTGTCGTCGCCGGGGCCGGTGGCCACGCCGGAGACCGCGTATCGGCCGAGTCCTCCGTGTACGAGGAGTTCGATCCGATCCCCCGGGCGCAGGCCGGTGCGCTCGGCCAGCCGCGCGCCGATGACGATCTGCTCCCGCGTGGAGGGTGGTTCGCCCGCGCTGAGGTGGATCGGCGCGAGCCGTGCGGACGACCAGCCGTGCCCGGTCACGTGCACGGCGGGCGCCGCGCCGCCCGCGGCCTCGGCGGTGCGGGCCCGGTCGCGGGCCAGCGCGCCGGAAAAGGACACGTCCGCGACCGCTCCCGCGACCCCGGGCACCGCGGCGATGTCGGCGGCCAGCGCGGTGTCCAGGCGGATGCGCTCGGGGAACACCAACTCCTTTTCGCTGTCGGGGTAGCGCTGGTCGCCGGTGACGACGATGGGTGCGGCGGCCAGGCGTTGCGGCGGGGCGGCGGCGTGGATGCCGGTCTCCAGCAGGGTTCCGCAGCCCATCACGATGGTGGCGCCGAGGAACAGGGCGATGAAGGACGCGATGAAGCCGCCCTTGTGGAAACGCAGGTTGGTGAGCGCGACCTTGATCATCGGCTTGCCTCGGCTCGTGCGTTCGCGGTGGCCGCGAGGCCGGCGGCGGGCCCGGCCTGCGCGTTGCCGAGCGTGGTCATGCGGGCGGCGATCTCGGCCGCTCGGGGGCGCTCCAGCGTGTCCACGAATCGGCCGTCGCGCAGGAACAGGACGCGGTCGGCGTGCGCGGCGGCCTCCGGGTCGTGGGTGACCATCACGATGGTCTGGCCGGAGTGCGCCACGGCCTCGCGCAGCAGGGTCAGGACGTCGTGCGCGGTGCGGGTGTCGAGTGCTCCGGTCGGCTCGTCGCCGAAGATCACCGCAGGTTTGGCGATCAGCGCGCGGGCGATGGCGACGCGCTGTTGCTGGCCGCCGGACAGTTCGCCGGGGCGGCTGTGTCGCCGCTCGGCCAGGCCGACGCGTTCGAGGACCGCCGTGACCTCGTCCTTGTCGGCCCGGCGTCCGGCCAGTCGCAGCGGCAGCGTGACGTTGTCGGTCACGGTCAGCGCGGGAAGCAGGTTGAAGGCCTGGAAGACGAAGCCGATCCGCTCGCGCCGGAGTCTGGTGAGTCGACGTTCGCCGAGCGCGCCGAGGTCCCGGCCGTCCAGGTGTACCGATCCCGAGGTCGGCCGGTCCAGGCCCGCCGCGCACTGCAGGAAGGTGCTCTTGCCCGAACCGGAGGGCCCCATCACCGCGGTGAAACTGCCCCGCCGCAGTCCGACGGTGACGTCGTCGAGTGCGACCACTTCGTGCTTGGCCGTGCCGTGGGTCTTGCGTACGTGCTCGAGCCGTACGACGTCCGCTTCGAGGACCTGCGAGTCCTGTTTCCCGATCATGATCGGAATGCTTCCGGGCCGTGCTGAGGCCGTGCTGAGGCCGTGCTGAGGTCGCGCTGAGGTGGCGCTGAGCCCTCTCGTCTATGCTCCCGGACGCAAGGCCGTGCCTTCGGGGAGGTCGTGCGGGGAAGGGCGTCGCACACCGGAAGGCAGCACTTGAACGCGTCGACGACACAGCAGGACGAACCGGGGACGGAACCGGGGGCGGAACGGGGGACGGGGTCGGAGCCGTTCGACGGCCGGTCGAGCGCGGATGGCGGCCTCGGCGACATCGCTGGGTTCCCGGCGCCGCGGATGGCCCGGGTGATCCTGAATGCCGCGTTGCTGTGCTACTTCGGCGTCACCGTCCTCAACATCCTGAACGCGGGCGGCTCGTCGGGCCGGGTCGCCGCCGCGCTGCTGTGTATGGCCGGGATCTACGCGCTCCAGCTCGTGCACTCCTCAGCGGGTGCGGGCGCGGCCTCGGCGCGCCGCAAGTGCCTGACGCTCGGCGCCCAGGCGGCGCTCACGTACCTGCCACTCGCCGTGTTCTCCATGTACTGGGGGGCGATGGCGGGGTTCCTCGCCGGTTCGATCCTGCTGCTCCTGCCGCCACGCTGGGCCTGGCCGCTGTACGCGCTGATCGGCGCGAGCATGCTGCCCCCGGCGATCCTGAACGACACGACGCTCGTGTTCAAGGTGTACGTGGTGCAGACGACCCTGCTCACCGGCGTCGTGACGTTCGGCCTCACTCGGCTCGCGGACGTCGTCCGCGCCCTGCACGAGTCCCGCGAGGAGCTCGGGCGCATGGCGGTCACGCGCGAACGGCTGCGGTTCGCCCGTGACTTGCACGACCTGCTGGGGTACAGCCTGTCGGCCATCACGCTCAAGAGCGAGCTGATCCGGCGGCTGATCGCCAAGCAGCCGGACCGGGCCGTCGCCGAGACCCAGGACGTGCTGGCCATCTCGCGGCAGGCGCTCGCGGACGTCCGCGCGGTCGCGAGCGCATACCGCGACATGTCCCTGGAGGAGGAGATCCGCTCGGCCCGGACCACGCTGGGCGCGGCCGGCATGGAGGTGCGCGCCGAGTTCACGGCCGGCGCGGTCGGTTCCCGGGTGGACACCGTGCTCGCGACGGTGTTGCGCGAGGCGGTCACCAACGTGCTGCGGCACAGCCGGGCGTCGCGGTGCTCGATCGCGGCGGTCCGGGACGGGCGGCTCGTACGCCTGACCGTGACCAACGACGGCGTGGCCGCGGAGTATCGGGACGAATCCCCGCACGGGGGCGGCGGGTTGGGCAGCCTCGCGGCCCGACTGAGCGCGGTCGGCGGCACGTTGGCCTGGCAACGCGGAGCCGGCGACACGTTTCGGCTCGTCGCGGAGGCACCACCGGGCGATGCGGACGCGGACACGCACGCCGACGTCGTGCCGGAGGCCGGGGATCGGACGACCCACGGGATTGACCAACCCGCGGCCGATCCGGACGGCGACGCGCCGACAAACCGTCGCTCGGTCGCCTGAGGGGTGGGCGCGATGCGCCTCGACGGCGTTGTTACGCTCGCGGCAGACAAGGGCGAAGCAGCACGAACGGGGGCTCGCCGACAGTGATCCGCATCCTGCTGGCCGAAGACATGCACATGGTGCGCGGCGCGTTGGTCGCCCTGCTGGAACTCGAGGACGACTTCGAGGTGGTCAGCCAACTCGCCCGCGGCGACGAGATCCTCGCGGCCGCGGCCGAGACCCGGCCCGACGTCGCTCTGATCGACATCGACCTGCCCGGACTGGACGGCCTCAGCGCCGCCGCGCGGCTGCACGCGGAGATGCCGGGCTGCAAGACGCTGATCCTCACCAGCCTCGGCCGCCCGGGCACCCTGCGCCGCGCGCTGACCGCGCAGGTGTCCGGTTTCCTGCTCAAGGACGACTCGCCCGACGAACTGGCCGACGCCGTCCGCCGGGTGCACGCCGGGCACCGGGTCATCGACGCCAAGTTGGCGCTGGCCGCGTGGAGCGGCGTGGAGAATCCGCTGACCGAGCGTGAGACCGCGGTGCTGCGGCTGGCCTCGGAAGGCCACGAGGCCACCGAGATCGCGGCCTTGCTGCACCTGACCACGGGGACGGTCCGCAACTACCTGACGAGCGTGGTCGCCAAGCTGAACGCGCGCGGCCGAGTCGACGCGATCCGCATCGCGCGGGAGTACGACTGGCTGGTCTAGTCATCGTCACGGCGGTCACGGCGGTCGCGGTGGCTCAGCCGTTCGCCCGGGTGGCCATCCCGGCCGCCGCCAGGTAGTCGATGATGTCCGCCGTGACCCGCGGCGGCAGCCGCAGGGCCGGCGAAGCGGCGTCCGGCGTGGCCGGCCAGGCCAACAGCGCCACCACCAGGGCGGCTTCGGGCCGATGCAGCACGACCCGGTACGGGGACTGCGCGTTCTCGACGACGAGGCCGGAGTCCAGCACGGTCAGCGTGACGTGGCCGGGCACCCGTACGGCCTGCCGCGCCGGCAGCCGGACCAGGGAGAACGACGCCTGGGGCGCGGTCGGGACCACCGACAACAGCGGACCGCGCAGGTCGTCCACCCCGAGCGTGCGCACCACCAGGTGCGACAGCCCGCGCAGCGCGGCGCGGACGACGGGCTGGACCTCACCGGCCGGCGGCGAATCCGGGCCCGGCCGGGTGTCGGCGGCGTTGGCCAGGAGCACGGGGCCCAGGTCCATGCGGCGCAGCGCCTCGTACACCGCCGGGTGGGGTCGGTCGAGGCGATCGACCCCCCAGCGGCTGGTGAGCACGAGTTGCTCCTGGTTCGAGCCGCGGTGCAGGAGCACGTCCTCGGACAGCGACCACAGATGGAAGGTGGGGGCGTCGGCGGCGATGCGCCACATGTCGTACCTCTCGTTGCCGAACGTGCGAGCCGGGGGCAGGCCGCGCCGGGCGGCGCCCCGGGTCAGAGCGCCGCGACGGCCGGCATCGGCGCGTCCAGGAGCGCGTCCGCGGCCAGCACCGAACGGTGCAGGTCCTGAAGCCGCCGGGAGGGCTCGATGCCCAACTCCCGCACGAACGTCGCGCGCAACCGCCGGAACACCTCCAGCGCGTGCGACGGGCGGCCGCTGCGGTGCAGGGCCAGGATCAGCTGGCCGTGCACGTTCTCCTGCAACGGGTACAGGCGGGTCAGCGCGGTGAGTTCGCTCACCAGCCCATGGTGGCGACCCAGCCGCAGGTCGGCGTCGATCCGCGCCTCGAGCGCCGCGAGCCGCAACTCCTCGAGCCGCATCGCCTCGGCCCCCAGCGCGCCGCCGCAGCGCACGTCCTCCAACGCGCGTCCGCGCCACAGCGCCAGGCCCGCGGACAGCAGGCACGCCGCCCGGGCGTCGTCGCCGCTCGCGTGCGCGTGACTCGCGTCGCGCACCGCCGCCTCGAACACCCGTGCGTCCAGTCGGGCTTCCGGCTCCCCGAGGCGATACCCGTTGTGGCCCCGGCTCAGGAGCGCCTTGGGATCGCACTCCCGCGGCGACTGTGCCGCCGCGGCGGCGATCCGCTGCCGGATCTCCTTCACGTACGTCTGCACCGTGGCCGCCGGCCGACTCGGCGGCCGCCCCGCCCACAGCTCCTCCTCGATGGCGGCCATCCCCACCTCACGCCCGAGGTTGACCACCAACAGTGCCAGCAGCCTCCGCTGTTGCGCTGCCCGCGGGACCACCGAAACCCCGCCGACCGTGACCGTCAGCGGGCCCAGCAGCCCGATCTCCAAACACTCCATCACAACCTCCTCCCAGACCCCGCCGACCCTGTCACGCCCCCGCGCCCCCCGACAGAGAGACGATCACGAGTAGCAACATGAACCCGCCACCACCGAGACATGAGAAATTCACATCCGGTCAGGGTCAGGGGGTACGCCTGGTGGCCCTGTTCGCGAAGGCGTCGGGCCGGCGGCTGGAAGGTCCAGGTGCCGTGCCAGGCACCGGGGACGGGTGGTGGGTCGGGGGCTTGTCCGGCTGCGAGTTTGTCGTTATGTGCGGCCGGTGATGAGCTTGTCCGGCAGTTCGATGAGTGGGCGCAGGTCGGTGAGGGTGTAGTTGCCGACGAACAGTGCCACCCAGTCCGGATCGGGATAGCTGTGGACGTTGGCGGCCCAGCCCAACCCAGCCCGCCCGGCACCGCGGCCGCGGTCGACGAGGTCAATGCCGGCTTGTGGCCGGGCTCTCGTCGCACCGGGGCGTTCGGCCGTACAGCGCCACGACGTGGCGGGCCAGGGCGAGCGCGGCGAGAAACGCCACGAGCGCGCACACGCCCCGCCAACCGGCCTGCCCGTAGACGCGTACCCCGACCCAGGAACCTCCGCTGCCGCCCAGGTAGGCGCAGGTCATGTAGGCGGTGTTGAGCCGGCTGCGGGCGTCGGCACGCAGGGCGAACACCCGGGCCTGGTTGGCGACCATGCCGCACTGCATCGCGATGTCGAGCAGCAGCGTGCCGAGGACCAGGGCGGCCAGACCGAGCGCGCCGCCCCGGGCGCCCACGGCGAGGACCGCGGCCGAGCCGAGGACCCCGAGCATGCAGACCAGGTTCACCGGGTCGGGTCCTATGCGGTCCACCAGGCGTCCGGCGAACGGGGTGCAGACCATGGTCGCCGCGCCGACCAGGGCGAGCATCCCCACCGCCTGGGCGCCCAGACCGTAGGCCGGGCCGGTGAGCAGGAACGTCAGGCAGGTCCAGACGGCCGAGAACCCGGCGAAGACCGTCGCCTGGTAGAGGCAGGAGCGGCGCAGTTCCGGCTCGCCGCGGAGCAGGCGCAGGGGCTCGGCCAGGAGTGCCCGGTACGGCTGACGCGAGGACGGGGTGCCGACCGGCAGGGCGTGGGCCAGGACGGTCGCCAGAAGCAGGACCACGACCGCGGCCACCAGGTAGGGGGCGCGCCACCCCAGCCATTCGCCGAGCGTTCCGCTGAAGGTGCGGGCCAGCAGCATGCCGCCGATCGAGCCGCTCAGCAGGGTGCCCATCACCGCTCCGCGGCGGTCGGCGGCCACCAGCCCGGCCGCCAGCGGGGCGACGAGTTGGGCGGCCACGGTGGTGACGCCGACGAAGGCGCCGGCGGCGACGAGGGCCGGCAGGGCCGGCGCGCAGCCCGCGGCCAGCAGGCCGACGCCGGCGAGGGCGAGCAAGGTGACGAGGAACGGGCGGTGGGGGAGCCGGTCGCCGAGCGGTACCAGCAGGAAGATCCCGGCCGTGTAGCCGATCTGGGTCGCGGTGACCACCAGGGAGGCGGAGTCGGGCGATTCGTGCAGTCCGGCGGCGATCAGCGGGCTGATCGCCTGCGGGAAATAGATGTTGCCCACGCCGACGGCGCAGGTCAGAGCAAGGAGCAGCACCAACCGGCGGCTCATCTCAACCCACCGGCCCATGTGGCGGCGTGACCTGGACGGCGGCGGTCGTGGTCGTGGTCCTGGTCGCGGTCGTCTCGTCGGCGGCGACCGCTGCCGCTCCGTTGCCGTTGCCGTTGCCGTTGCTCGGGCCGGCTTCCACGGCGGCGGCGCGGTCCGCCTCGTCCGGCCCGATCGCTCCTCCGACCGGCGAGCCGTCTCGGGCGAGTTCCGTGGCCATGGCGCTGCCGCTGCCGCTGCCGGTGCCGCCGCCGGTGGCCATGGCGATACCGGTGCCCCGTACCGCTCCGGTCGCGATCGCCACGCGCCGTGCGTGAGTTGCGTGTGTCATGTGTGGGAGTCCACGGCACCCGTGCCCGGCTGCCAATCGATGTAGCGTATGGCTTGATGATCAGCTTCGGGCTCGGGGTCGAGGACCTCGCGGACACGCGGTTCGCCCTCTCACCCCTGCACGAGACCGTGTTGAGCCTGCGGGTGCTGCGCGAGCCGGGCCTATCCGCGCTGCACCTCCCGTGGCGCAGGTCCGTGCTCGGCAGACTCGATGCACTCGACACCGACCTGCTGATGTCGTTGGTCGCGGTGAGGCGCACCCTTCCCGACTTTCTGACCCCGCGGCCCGCGAGCTTCGCCCCGGCCTTCGAAGAGGAACTGGCCGCCGTCCGCCGGACCTCCCCCGCACTGGTCCGCCGCGATCTGCCGGCCACGCACGCCCCGGACCCGCTTCCCGAGGCGCTGCTCGACGCCACCGCCGCCGACGACGCGCCCGTCATCGGACTCCGCGATGCCATCTGCGAACTCCTGCGGCAGTACTGGGAGGTGGCCATCAAGCCGATGTGGCCGCAGATGCGACTGCTGCTGGAGGCCGACATGACCTACCGCGCGCGGCAACTGGCCATGGGAGGCGCCCGCCTGCTGTTCGCCGACATGCACCCGAATCTGCGCTGGCAAAACGGCGTGCTGCACATCGACAAGATGATCGGCGAGCACCACGTCTCGGCGTCCGGTCGGGGCCTGCTACTCGTACCGTCCGTATTCGCCCACAAGCCCGCGCCCCCGGTCAGCCCGGAGGAACCGCCGATGCTGGCGTACCCCAGCCGCGGGGTGGCGACGCTCTGGGTTCGCGCGCCCACCGCCGACGCGCCCGCTCTCGTGTCCCTGCTGGGCGCGCCCAAGGTGAGACTGCTCAGCCTCCTCGACGAGCCGCTGCCCACGGTCGAGCTCGCCCGCCGCCTACGGGTCACTTCGAGCGCCGTGTCCCAGCATCTGAGCGTGCTGTACGCCACGGGCCTCGTCACCCGGGCACGCGACGGACGCAAGGTCCTGTACCGCCGCAGTCCGCTCGGCGACCAACTGACCGGCCGGCGTCGGCCGACATGACCTCCCCGGGGAAGCCGGCACGGCGCCGGTACGCCGACACTCCGGAAGCTCCGGACGGTCCGGACGCTCCGGACGGAAGGTGTTCGCGCCGTTCTCCACGCGCGATCATCGCCCCGCGAATCGGGCATGCCCGGCCGGGACCCGGGTAGCGGGCCAACGAGGGCGTCCGGTCCGCGCGTCCACGGCGGGAGCGTCCGGAGACCAGGGCGGCGGCCCGGACCTCGGCGGCAGGCGCATGCGAAGGAGTCGGCGATGGTGGGTTCGGGAGCGGGGTCGGCGGCGCACACGGTCCCCCGTGCGCGCCTTCGTCCATCGGTGGACGTCGGCGACGCCGCGCCGGGTGGCGCGACGTGATCACGCTCGGTGTCGAGGAGGAATATCTGCTCGTGGATCCCGTCGACGGCCTCCCGGTGCCGGCGGCCGAGGCGGTTCGGGCGGCCGCGGATCTGCAAACGGCCGTGACCGACGGAGAGGTCCAACCCGAGCTGTTGCGGGTCCAGGTCGAGGTGGCGACCCCCGTATGCGAGACCCTCGACGAAGTCGGCGGGCACCTGCTGCGGCTACGGCACGCGGTGTCCGCGGCGGCCGAGCAGGCCGGTTGTCGCATCGCCGCCTCTGGTACGGCCCCGTTCGTGTCCCGAACCCCGGTGGAGGTCACCGACAACGTCCGGTACCGGTCGCTGCACTCGGACGCCCCGCGCCTGGTCGACGAGCAACTGATCAACGGCATGCACGTTCACGTGGGGGTCCCGGATCGCGAAGCCGGGGTGGTCGTGCTCAATCGGCTGCGCCCCTGGCTGCCGCTCCTGGTGGCCATGTCGGCGAACTCTCCGCTGTGGGACGGCCGCGACACCGGTTTCGCGAGCTGGCGCACCATCACCTTCAGCCGCTGGTCGATCAGTGGCGTCCCGCCGGCGTTCGCCGATGTCGCCGACTACGACCGCCGCGTGAACGACCTGCTGGCCGCGGGCGTCCTGCGTGACCATGCCCGCGTCTACTGGCACGCCCGCCTGTCCGACCGATACCCGACCGTCGAGGTACGTGCCATGGACGTCCAGCTGCGGGCCGACGACGCGGTGATGCTCGCCGCCATCGTCCGGGCACTGGTGGCAACCGTCCTGCGGGACGAGGCGACGGGCGCTCCCGCGTACGAGCCCGCTCCCGAATTCGTGGCGGCGGCCCATTGGCACGCCGCGCGGCACGGCCTGGACGACGTGCTGATCGACCCGTACGCCCCGAGACGGCTCAAGGCCGGGGACCTCGTCGGCCGACTGATCGAATACCTCACCCCGGCGTTGGAGGACGCGGGGGACGTCCGACAGGTGAACGGGCTGGTGCACCGACTGCTCCGGGAGGGTACGGGAGCGGACCGGCAACGCGACGCGCTGCGCCGTGGCGGCAGAGACGCGCTCCTGGACCTGCTCACGGCGCGGGGCGCCGCGCCGGATCGACGGTGACGTCCCGGGCGGAACCGGTGGTTCGACGCTCGCGCGTCGGCGACATCGGCCCCCGGGACCGGCGCGCGATCCGCCCCGGGTCGCCGGCGCTCGAACAGAGGATCACAGCGAATTGGTGCAGGGAGGACGGTGCGGGCTGGGGATCGAGAGCCGCGTGAAGGAGCCGTGCGTAGGCCGGTCGGTTCCGGAGCGAGGCGGGTGCCCGGCGCGGCGGTACCGGCGGCCGGGGAGTTCGACGACGCGTGCCCCCACCTGCCGAAACCCGTCGGCCACGGCGGCGGCGCGGGCGTCGTCGAGAGCGAAGACCCACAGGCCCGGCACCAGGACCGTCTGGAAGAAGCCGTCCGCCGCCCGCGCGAGCAGGGATTCCAGGAGGGGCTTGTTCATCCGGGAGGAGACGCCGTTGTCCAGGTGGACCACGGGGATGGGCAGGCCGAGGGAGACGGCGTACTCCTCGAGGGCTCCGCGATGCGATGCCATTGCCTGCCGGTCGAAGGGATAGCAGCGCAGGTACACGGCGGTCGCCGGGTGCCGGCGATGCGCGGTGGATCTCATTCCGTGTCACTCCCTGTGGGCTACGGCTCGCCGCAAGTCATGGCATCGGTTGAGGCCGGCCCGCTGCGCTGACGTGACGCCCCGAATCCCGTGTACGGCGCGCGTTCGCGCAACTCCGCTCGAGTTCGAGCCCCCGGATCGCCCTGCCAGTGAACACCCGAATCCTTGAAAGGTCTACACCAATCTTGTTACTTGGGTGCGTCGCCACGTTTACCGGATACCGGACACCGGACACCGGCGGAACGGTCGCTCCGGTCCCGGCCGACTCCGTACGGCGCCGACCGGGCCCGGTGGCCCCGACTCGGATTCGAGTCAGGCGGCATCCCCGCGCGTCGCGGTGACCGCCACCGTGGCGTAGCGCATCGTGAAGCGGCCCCCCACGGAGTCGACGGCGGCGCCGATGCCCGCCAGCACCTCTTCGAGTTCGGCCGGCGGGAGCCGGGTGTGGCCGCCGGTGGTGGGCAACTGGTCCAACCACTCGTCCCGGGTGTAGGCGCGTTCCCAGTCGAATCGCCACTGCTCCGGGGCGCCGAACGCGCCCACCTCCCGTATGCCGTCGGCCGCCCTGGTGCACAGCGCCGAATACCCGTCCACGGCCGGTGTCGTCCATTGGCGGGCCGCAAGCGAGTCGGGCATCACTCGGCGATAGACCTCGGCGAAGGACTCCGCCAGTTCGGGCGAGGGTTGGCCCGCGTTCCAGAACACGGCCAGCAGGCCACCGGGTCGCAGCGTCCGTGCCGCTTTGGCCGCTCCGGCGACCGGGTCCACCCAATGCCAGGTCTGCCCGGCGACGACCGCGTCGAACTCGCGGCCGGCCGGGTCCCAGGCCTCGAACGCGGCCACCTCGACCGCGAGTCCGCGCTGTCGCGCCAGGTCGGCCATCCGCGCGTCGACGTCGACGCCCAACACCCGGCAGCCGGCCGCCGCGAACTGCCGGGCCACGATGCCGGTTCCACAGCCGACGTCCAGTACGTCGGTGCCGGGGCAGGCGGCCGCGATCCGCTCCACCATGGCTTGGGGGTAGGAGGGCCGAGCCCGGTCGTAGCGTTCGGCGTCCGAGCCGAACGACTCGGCCACCTGTCGGTGGCGATGAGGCTCGGATCGGGAAAGAGGTGCTCGCTCCGGCGGTATAGTGGGCATGTGCCCACTATGAATGGGCGCTTGCCCACTCGTCAATCCGAACGACCGGGCGGCCGGCCCGACGGCAGGCCGGACGCAGAAGGAGAGGACGTACAGTGCCCACGGGAACAGCCATCCGCGACCCGCGAGAGCAACTGTTCGAGGCCGCCGAGCGGATCCTGCTCCGAGATGGGCCCAGCGCGCTGACCAGCCGAGCGGTCACCACCGAGGCAGGCTGCGCCAAGGGCGTCCTGCACCGGCACTTCGCCGACTTCGACGCCTTCCTCGCCGAACTCGTACTGGACCGCGTCGCCCGGATCGACACCCAGGCCGCCGCCCTGCGCGACCGCGCCGGGACCGGCGCCGTCGCCGACCACCTCACCGGCGCCCTGACCGACCTGTTCGGGTCGGTCGCCGTGGCGATGGTCGGCCTCGTCACCTCCCGGGACGACCTGCGCGCCCGGCTCCGCCGGACCACCCCGACCGGGATTCCGGTCCTGACCGAGGCCACGGCCATGATCGCCGGCTACCTCACCACCGAGCGCGAACTGGGCCGCATCGCGGCGGATGCCGACGTCGACACGCTCGCCCCCACGCTGATCGGGACCGGACACATGCTCTTCGCCGACCGGAAAGGCACCCCGCCGCAGGCCGACGCCGTCCGCAAGGTCGTGACCGCGGTCATCGCCGGCGCCGTGCGGGAGGTGCCGGTGCCGCGATGAACCGCCGGCAGCGGGCCCGCACCCGAGGACCGGTCTCCATGGATGCCCCTCCACTGCCTGATCAGGGCTGGAGGACAGGCCGATCCACTGTGCCCACCGCATCATCGGGGACGCCGCGTGAGGTCGTCCGGCGCATGCCGACTGTGACGAGCAGCGAAGCCGCCGTCAGCGCTACACCGAACCAGACGGCGCTTGTGACACCCACATGATCCGCGAACAGCCCACCGAAGAGCGCTCCGAGCGCCAGGGATGTGTTGTATCCCAAGGTGTTGATCGACATCGCGGCTTCAAAGGTGTCGGGCGCGGCGGCGAGTGTCATGTTGATCTGGCACAGGTTCACGGCGCCGAAGGAGACTCCCCAGAGGGCCAGGGAGACGATCGAACCGACCCGCGAGTCACCGATGGTCAGCAGCAACAGCAGGGACGCCACGAGTCCCGCGAGGGCGCCGATGAAGGTACCCCGCAGATTCTTGGTCGCGGTGTATCCGGCGATGAAGTTCCCGGCCGCGCCGCCGACACCGTAAATGATCAGCAGTCCGGTGATAAAGGCGGTCGTGGCGGACGAGTTCTCCTCCATGAAGGGTCGTACGAACGTATACGCCCCGAAATGACCGAGCACGTAGAGGGCGACGGTGAACATCACCAAACGGAGCTGCACGTTTTTGACCGGGAGCGCGAAGACTTCCCGGACCGAAACCGCGTTCTCCGATGGCAGTGACGGAATTACGGCTGCGACCGCGAGGAGCACCAGCGCACTGAGTCCGCTCCAGATGAGAAACGTCGTTCGCCAGCTCGTGAGGCTTTCCAGGAATGTGCCCAACGGAATGCCCACCACCGTGGCAATCGAGATTCCGGACAATGCGATCGCGGCCGCTCTGTTCGCGTGGCGTTCCGGAACAAGGCGCATCGCCATGCTCACGCCGATGGCCCAGAACACCCCATTGGCAAATCCCATGACGAGCCGCGCGGTCAACACCAGAGGATAGTTCGGCGAGACGGCGGTGATCAGATTTCCCAGCGCCAATATCGCCAATAGCGCGGACAGCAGCGCGCGTCGGTTGACGCGCCTGGTCCAGGCCACGATAAACGGTACGCCGAGCCCGGCTGAGATGCCGTACAAAGTAACCATCAGCCCGGCAATTCCCACGGATATGTTCAGGCTCGAGCCTATCGGAGTAAGGAGTCCGACGGGCATCAGCTCGGTAGTGACGAAGATGAACAAACTGGCTGTGATGACAGCAACGCCCAGCCATGATCTCGAGGCCGAATGCGGGCGTACATCGAGTGCGACCATTTCTTCTCTCTGAATTGTTTTAGTTGTTTTGGACGATGGCGACGACACGGGAGTCTCGGGCGCCGCTAGGGCCTGTCTTCAATCCCGCGTCGGCTTGGATTCCGATCGTGGGAGTCGAGCCCTCGCGGGTCGACCGGTCGGGGTTGCGCGAGCAGCACGGCACCGATGATCACCACGATTCCGATCAGTTGCAGAATCGACAGTGTCTGATTCAGGAACAGATATCCGAGGAGGGTTGCGACGATCGGACTGCCCAGGGCGAGGAAGGAGACCGCCGATGCCGGGAGCTTCTCTATCCCGCGGAACCAGATGGCATAGCTGATGACCGCGCCGAGGGAGATGAGATAGCAAAACCCGATGATGTGCGTTCCGCTGACGGTGGTCGGCAGTCCTTCGAGGGACAGTGTGAACGGCAACGAAACGAGTCCGCCTGCCGTTAGCTGCCAGCCGGTGAAGGGAAGCAGCCCCACTCCGTTCGGGCGTCCCCACAGTTTGGTCAGTGTGATGCCGGCGCCCATGCAGGCTGACGCGGCCAGCGCCGCCGCCACACCGAAATAATCCAGGTCCACTGTCCCCTTGAACACAAGCAACACGACACCGCCCGCGCCGAGGACGCAGGCGGCCACGTGCGTGTACCGAATTCCGTCCCCGAGGAGCAGCGCCGCCAAGACCAGCACGAGCATCGGCTGTACCGCCGTGATCACCATTCCCGCTATGCCACCCGGTAGGCGATACGCCGCGACGAACAGCAGGAAATTGAACGCTCCGATGTTGAGAGTTCCGAGCAACAGGGCGCGCCACAGCCATATACCGGTCGGCAGCGTGCGGGCGAAGGCCAGCACAATCAGGCCCGCGGGAAGCGCCCGCACGGTGGTGGCCAGTAGTGGTCGGTCCGGTGGCAACCATTCGGTCGTCACCAGATAGATGCTTCCCCAGATCGCCGGTGCCAGCGCCGTCACACCCGGGGTGAGGAATCGCCGGCCGCTTTTCATGCCGCGCCGCGTCCCCGTACCGTAGTGCCGGTCGTCGAAGGTTGAAGACGTCGACGACGTGCGGTAGTTTCCATGGAAACTACATTACTTTCCATGGAAAGGATCGTCAAGCGATGCCTCAGGACGTCGACCCCTCCGCCCTCCCCGCCGACGCCGACGCGGTCGATCTCATCGTCGACCAGTGGCGCCGGGAGCGGCCCGACCTCGACGCCGGCCCGGTGCACATGGTGGGACGCATCACCCGTCTGCACTGGGCGCTGGAGGAGCGGCTGTGCCGCGTCTTCGAGCGCCACGACCTGGGCAGGGGCGAGTTCGACGTGCTCGCCACGCTGCGCCGCTCCGGCCCTCCCTTCGAGCTGACCGCCGGTGAACTGCGCGGGTCGACGATGGTCACCTCGGGGGCGGTGACCAAGCGGGTCGACCGGTTGGAAATCGCCGGGTTGGTCAGTCGCCGAGCGGCCGAGGACGACGCGCGGGGCCGGCTGATCCGGCTCACCGACCAGGGTCGAGAGCTCATCGACGAAGTGGTTGAACAGCACTTCCGGAACGAGGCGCGGCTACTCGCCGGACTGACCGCCGACGAGCAGAGCGCCCTGACCGATCTGCTGCGCAAGCTGGGCCGGACATTGCCGAGCGAGTAGCGATTGGTGGTGCCGTCCGATCGGCTGGTCCGACGGATTCGTCGAGTTCCCCAACTTTGCACGGTGCGTCGGGCTTCACGCTCTTCTCGCCCGGCGGCGGAACGCAGGACGTCGCCTCTCTCGGCCGCTGGGCCGGCGAAATCGTCCCGGCCGTACGCGAAGCGATCGCGAAGCAGAACGGCTAGATCCGCCGCGCAGGACCCAGCCGTCCGCCTCCCGCCCATCGGCAGACTCAAGACTCAATGGGCCCGAACTTGCATGCGTGGGTCGATGGGTGTGAGGACTCCGAGTCGGTCCTCGATCGCCTGGGCCGCGGTCAGGCACAGGTCTTCGCGGAACGCGCGCCCGACGATCTGCACTCCGGAGGGGAGTCCGTCGACCACTCCGGTCGGCACGGCCACGCCGGGCACGCCCACGAAGCTGGTCACGGTGCACAGGCGCATGCCCGATCCGACCCGGTCCCGCCCCGCCCTGTCGCGCGACTCCAGCCCCGGCTCGACCGGTGGCTCGGTGAACGAGGGGCCGAGCAACAGCGGGTACTCGTCGAGGAATTCGGCCCATGAGCGGCGGATGTTCATCCAGGTGCCCATCAGTTTCATGAACTCGTCCGCGCTCGCGGGCGGGGTCCGCTCCATCGCCATCTCGATATAGCGGTCCCCGCCCTTGCCCAACAGTTTGCGTACCGCGGGCCAGGTCGGGGCGAACTCGGTCACGGTGATTCGGCCGTACGCCTCCAGGGCCTCCTCCAGGCGTGGTACGTCCTGTACCTCGCGTACGTCGTATCCGGCGTCGCGGAGCGCGTCGGCCGCGGTCGTGACGGCGCCGCGAACCGTGGGGTGGACACCGTGCCCGCCGGGATCCGCCACGACCGCGACCTTCACGGGCGTGGGGAGCGGTGCGCCGAACAGGGGCACCGCTACGGCCCGTGGGTCTCGCGGATCGGTCCCGGCCAGCACCCGGTAGGCCAGCAGAAGGTCGCCCACGCACCGGGCCAGCGGGCCGTCGGTGACCAGCATCTGGGACGCCGGGCCGGGGTCGTCGGGGCCGAGAATGCGGTGGTCCGCGGGGAATCGGCCCGTGGACGGCTTCAGCCCGGCCACGCCGCAGAACTGGGCCGGGACGCGCACCGATCCACCCGAGTCGTTGCCGAGTCCGAGCGCTGCCATGCCCGTGGCGACGGCCACCGCGTCGCCCCCGCTGGTGCCGCCCGGGGTCCGGTCGCTGTCCCACGGGTTGACCGTGTCGCCGAAGAGTTCGCTGCGCGTGTGCATCCCCGCGAGGATCAGGGTCGGTATGTTGCTGTGCCCGATGGGGATGGCCCCGGCGGCGCGCAGCCGTGCCACCGGGGGCGCGTCGGACGGCGCGACCAGATCGCGGAAGCGCTCCGTGCCGAACGTGGTCGGCACGCCTTCGACGGCGGTGCTCTCCTTCACGGTGAAGGGCACGCCCGCGAGCGGCCCCAGCGTCTCACCGGCGGCCCGGCGACGGTCCGTTCGTGCCGCGGCCTCGCGTGCGCGCTCCGCCAGGAGCTGCGTGACCGCGTTCACCTGCGGGTTGACCTCGGCGATGCGATCCAGGTGACTGTCGACCAGTTCGACGGCCGAGACGTCCGCTCTGCGCACCGCCTCCCCTTGCGCGGCGGCCGACATCTTCCACAGGGCGTCTTGCATGGCCCTTCCTTCCCTCCACGTTCCGATGCGCTTGCATCGGAACCGTACACTGGAACCGATGCGAGCGCATCGAATAAGGCGCGCCGCGCAACACGGTGCTGTGCGATGCGATGGGGAGGGACCGGGCATGCCCAAGCAGGTGGATCATGTGAGCCGACGCCGCCTCATCGCCGAGGCCGTGTGCCGGCTCGCCGACGAACGCGGGTTGGAGGGCGTGACCCTTCGCGACGTCGCCGCCCGCGCGGAGGTGTCCATGGGCGCCGTTCAGCGGTGCTTCCGGGTCAAGGAAGAGATGCTCGTCTTCGCTCTCGGGCACATCAGCGAGCGGATCAACGAGCGAGTGCGGGCCCGCCTCGTCAGGAGTCCGGCGCAGTCGGCCGCCACCGCCCTGGGCCACGCCGTCACCGAGCTCGCACTGCTTCGGGAAGAGCACGCCGCCGAGGCCAGGGTCTGGCTCGCCTTCGTCGCGCAAGCGGCCGTCAGCCCGACTCTCTCCGCGATGCTGAAGGCGAACTACGCGGCCCTCCAGGAGGCGTTCGCCCGCCTCATCGCCGAAGCCGGCGAGGGCGCCGAGATCGCCGAGGGCGCCCTGCCGCTCGATCCGCAACGCGAGGCCCGCACCCTCATCGCCCTCGCGGACGGCCTCACCACGCAGGTCCTCATCGGCCACCTCGCCCGGCAGGAGGCACTGGACGTCCTCCACGCGCACCTGGCCGGCCTCTGGGAGCGGTCCGGCCCGGGCCCGGCGGACCCCGCGACCTCGGGAATACGCGGCACCCGATCGCGACTTGGCCCCTGATATGACCGCCACACCATTCAACCCACGCACGCTGCTCGCGGAGAGTCGACTCGGTGTCCTCGCAACGATCAAGTCGGACGGCCGCCCGCAGCTTTCCCCCGTCATGCCCTTCTACGACCAGGAGTCCGGTGTCCTCTACGTTTCGATGACCGAGGGACGCGCCAAGACGGCGAACCTGCGTCGAGACCCACGAGCCGCGCTGGAGGTCACCAGCCCCGACGGCTGGGCGTGGGCCACCGCCGAGGGCACGGCGACACTCACCGGGCCGGGAACCGCCATCGACGGTCCCGAGGTCCAGGCACTGGTGGACTACTACCGCCTCGCCGCCGGGGAACACCCGGACTGGGACGAGTACCGGTCGGTGATGGTGTCCGACCGCAGGGTGCTCATGACGATGACGGTCGAGCACGTGTACGGCGCCAAGCTCCGCTGACAGCGCGACGAGCGAAGGCCGACAGTCTCCTTCGAGCCGTCTCCGGGACCGCGTTCCGCGGTCCCGGAGACAGAACTCGGCCACCCGGCCGGCGCCGAACAGGCAGCGGGTAGCATCGTCGCCATGAAGACGATCCACCGAAAGGCCGATGCCGCGTAAGCGGCCCGGCGCGATCCGCGCCGCACGACGATTCGATGAACGTCGCGCACCCCAGTGGGCCCGCGAACTCGGCCCGATCGACCGGCTCTCTCCCGATGCGAGCGCGGCAATTCACCTCGTGGAACACGGCGTTCGCGGCGGTTACGACATTCGGCCGGGCAACACCGCGCAATTCCTGCGGGGCTACCGGCGGTTCCTGGAACGACCCGGCTCACGGCTGCGCCTGGTCGCATCCTCGTGCCCTTCCTGCCCGGCCTGCCAGTACGACGACGTGGCGGAAGTCAGAGACGCCTTGCAGTCCGTCCTGTGCCTGCTGCCACCCCGCCCGCGCGCGGAGCTGCGACAACTGCTCTCCGGCCTCGACACCGAGTTCCGCCGTCGCACACTGCCCGACCTCGACCCGGACCGCCGGACGGACCGGAGCGGAGACCCGCACCCCTGGTGGCACAGGCGACTGTACGAGGGCGGGTAGAGGTTCGGATACCTGCGTATCCTTCCCGCTGCGCCCGAGGGGTGGCGGCGCGCCGGGAACACGATCGATCGCGGCCGGCGGCGTTTCGCCGCGCGTTGCGGCGTCCGCAGGCTATGGGCGTCTGCGGGCCCGAAGGACGGCGTCGCGCATTCCGTGGTTCACAGGCCGTGGCGACGGTCGCCCGCCACCAGTTCGGCCACGCGCGCTTCGTTCTCGGCCGAGAACGGGTCCCGGTGGGCGGCGACCGCCCGGCGGGTCTCCTCGGCGATCAGGTCCGCGTTGATCCGGGCCGCCGCCATGGCGCCCGCCGCCGCGGCGGCACCGACCTGGGCGACCAGATCGGTGACGTTGCCGGCGACCCACACCCCGGGTACGTCGGTACGGCCGTCCGCGTCGGCGGGGATGTACTCACCGGCCCCGGAGGGATGTTCCACCGGTCGCAGTCCGAGCGCCGCCAGGAAGCCGGCGCGCGCCACCATCCGCGGCGCGACCACCAGCACCTCGCGGCCGACCACCGTGCCGTCGCTCAGCCGTAGTCCCGCGAGGCGGTCCTCGGCGATCTCCAGGGACGCCACCTCGCCCTCCACCACACGGATGCCGCGGGCTGCCAACTGCTCCGCCTCCTCGCCGGTCGGCGCGGGCATGGTGTGGGAGAAGAGCGTGACGTCGTCGCTCCACTGCCTGAACAGCAGCGCCTGGTGCACCGACATCGGCCCGCAGGCCAGCACACCGATGGCCCCGTCGCGGACCTCCCAGCCGTGGCAGTACGGGCAATGCACCACGTCCCGCCCCCACCGCGCCCGCAGCCCCGGCACGTCCGGCAGCTCGTCGACCAGCCCGGTGGTCACCAGCAGCCGACGTGCCCGGACCGACCCGCCGTCGGCCAGTGCCACCTCGAAGCCGTCGCCGTCCCGGGCCACGCCCTCGACCTCGCCGGACACCACGTGACCGCCATAGCCGCGGACCTCCGCCCGGCCGCGCTCCAGCAACTCGCTCGGCGCCATCCCCTCCCGGGCCAACAGCCCGTGCACGCCCGCCGCCGGGGCGTTGCGCGGGGCACCGGCGTCGATCGCCACCACCGACCGCCGCGCCCGCGCAAGCATCAGCGCACCGCTCAATCCCGCGGCGCCACCGCCGACCACCACCACGTCATAGCTGTTCCTCAGCCGATCGGTCATCGTGACCACCTCCACGACGACCATGCCCATCCACCGGCGAATGCGGCAAGCGTGCTTGCCGGTATGGCAAGCTGGGGGCATGGACGACGACCTCGACCAAACACTCACCGCGGTCGGACCCCGGCTGCGCGCGCTGCGCCGGCAGCGAGAGATCACGCTGGCCGAGCTGTCCGCGGCGACCGGCATCTCGGTGAGCACCCTGTCCCGGCTGGAGTCCGGCGACCGCCGGCCGAACCTCGAACTCCTGCTCCCCCTGGCCAGAGCCCACGGGGTCACCCTCGACGAACTCGTCGGCGCCCCACCCACCGGAGACCCACGCATCCACCTGCGCCCGGTCACCCACCACGGCATGACCATGGTGCCGCTGACCCGCCGAGCGGGCGGCATCCAGGCGTACAAGCTGGTGATCCCGGCCGCCGACCGCCGACGGGAACCCGATCCGAAGACCCACGAGGGCTACGAATGGCTCTATGTCCTCAACGGGCGGCTGCGGCTCGTCCTCGGTGAACAGGATCTGGTGCTCACGGCGGGCGAAGCGGCCGAGTTCGACACCCGCGTTCCCCACTGGTTCGGCGCCGCGAACGCCGAACCCGTCGAGTTCCTCAGCCTGTTCGGCGCGCAGGGCGAACGTGCCCACCTGCGTGCCCGCCCCAAGGCGAACACCTCGACGACTCGACCGGCGTCTGCCGACGAATGATCCGGCTCGACCGACGACGGTCGTGACGGGTTCGGCGAACTGCCGGGTCCGGAACGCGATGCGGCTTCGACGCGTCGAAATGTCGTGGGTTCCGCCGGGAGCCGACCCGCACAGCGGCACGAGAACCGGAGAACATCCATGCGCTTTCCCCGACGATCGACGGAACTCGGTCCCAGGAGCGGCGGGCGGGCGATCGCCCGGCGCGCCCGCGAACTGGCCGACGCGGGCAAGGAGCGCTCCGCGCTGGTCCGCGCGTTCACCGCGTACGAGTTGCTCAGCGAAGACTGTCCCACGCCCACGCCGTTCGCCACCGCGGACGCCTTCGTCGACTGCTCCTCGGCGTTCACCACCTTCGGCAACCACGGGATGGCCTTCCGCTGCCTGACCGGCGCCATCGAGGAAGTGGGCCGGGTGCGCGAGGACGAGCCCGAGAACGGGCTCGCGCACGCCCGTTTCGGCGTGCTCGGCTACGCCGCCTACACGTCGGGCCTGGCCGGCGGCCTGGCGCCGGCCGCGCTCGTGGACGTCCTCGAGTTCACCGTCAAGGCGCTGACGACCGGCTTGGAACTGGGCTTCGCCGAGCCCGAGACCCTCGTCGAGGCGGTGAAGGCACTGGCGGACAGCTACGAGGAGACCGGCCGTCTCGGCGACGCCGCGGCCGTCAGGCGAGTGGCCGAAGGCATGGCCGAATTGGGCTGAGTCCGACGTGCCGGGGCCGGGGTCTCCGAGGTCAGCCGACGTCCAGGAGGCCCTGTCGGTGCAGCCAGTCGGCGACGGCGCGGGCACGTTCGGTCGGCAGGTGTCGGCTCCACTCGCGGACGACGTCCGCCAGGCAGCCCTGTTCCGGGGCCGCCAGGAAGTCGAGCAGCGGGGCGAGTTCGACGCCGCCCACGTACACCGCCGGGCGGGGCAGGTCGGGGTGGGACAGCGCGCGGCGCGTTTCCACCCGATCGCCCACCACGCACGGGGTGTCCACCATCGAGGCGCGCGCGGTCAGCCGGACCCGGCGGGGCAGGAGTTCGGCCAGGTCGTCGGCGGTCCGGCGAGCGGGGATCGGGGCGGGAGGGCGCGAACGGCGTTGCCAGAAGGGGCGGTCGCGATGGGTGTGGTGCTCGTGGTAGTGGTTGGCCGCCCACGTCGCGTGCCGATCCACGGCCCGCTGTTGGTTGTCGCGGTAGAAGGCGAGCGCGGCGGCGCGGTCGCCGTGCGCCGACAACAGGGTGTGCACCGTGACGGCACCGGCCATCGCGGTCTGCAACGCCGTGTCCACGCCGGAGGAGGACAGCGGATCGATCGCGAAGGCGGCCTCGCCGAGCTTGATGGCGTCCTCGGCGACCGGCAGGGGGTCGGCGTAGCTGCCGGCATCGCACACCGACACCGCACTCACCAGGCGGGCACCGCTCACATCCGCCAACAGGGCCGAGTCGGCCAGGAGTTCGCGGTAGAAGCGCTCCAGGCCGGCCCTGCGCACCGCGTGTCGGCGGAGCAGGTCCGGATCGGTGAAGGCCATCGCGCGAAACGTGCCGTCCGGCAGCGGCGCGCCCCAGAACCAGCCGTCCCGCCCCGCCTCCACGCGCGAGTGCGCGTCGGCGCGCGGCGACCCGTGCCACGTGGCGTGCAGGGCCAGGGTCCGGGCGCCGGTGAGCACCTTGCGCCCACCCGAGGCCGAGGCCCGGCCGCTCGCGTCGACCACGAATCGGGCCCGGACGCATCCGGCGCGGCGTCCCGGCAGGCCCGCGTCGGTGAGCGGGACAGCCCACCCCGAAGCGGTCCGCCGGGGTCGGCCCGCCCTGGCCGGTTGGAGCACGCTCGCGCCGGCGGCCCGCGCCGCGTCCAGGAGCAGGTGGTCGAATCGCCCCCGGTCCACGGTGAGTCCGGGCGCGTCGGGCCGCAGGTGGACCCGGTTAACCCGATCGTCGACCCAGCGCACCCGGGCCTCGGTGGGATGCAGGAAGCCCGCCGCCGCGACGACGCCGCGCAACCCCAGGGCGTCGAGCAGCGGCCACACGGCGGGGGTGAGCGCCTCGCCCACGTGCGGGCGCGGGAAGGGATTGCGTTCGACGACGAGCACGTCGTGGCCGAGTTCGGCCAGCCGCATGGCGCAGACCGCGCCCGCCGGCCCACCCCCGACGACGCAGACCTCGGTGTCGAGGGTGTCGCCGTTCACGTGCGGCCCCTGGCGGCCGGTACCGCGCCGAACCAGTCCGGTCGCTCGGCGAGCAGTCGACCGTAGGCGCCCAGGCAGTAGTGCAGCCAGCCGCGGATGTAGTCGCAGGCCGGCCGGCCGCGCTCGATCACCTCGTGATGGCAGCCGCCGCCGCACATGTAGCGCGCCCAGCACCCCTGACACGGTTGCTGCCGGTGCACGTGCCGGTCGGACAGCCATTGCAGGCGGCGCTTGGGGTCGATGCCGCGGCCGAGGTCGCCCATCGCGCCGTTGTCGTCGCCAACGAAGCGGTGGCACGCGGCGAGTTCGCCGTCGGCGGAGACGCCCAGGTAGCCCGCGCCCGCGCCGCACGGGTAGGGCCGGTGGGTGCCCT
Source organism: Embleya sp. NBC_00896 (assembly GCF_045207785.1). Taxonomy (NCBI): domain Bacteria; kingdom Bacillati; phylum Actinomycetota; class Actinomycetes; order Kitasatosporales; family Streptomycetaceae; genus Embleya; species Embleya sp. NBC_00896. Next base: position 567,321 of record NZ_CP108777.1, on the reverse strand, counting down.
TGTGGATCTCGCGCAGCGAGTTGACGAGGTTGGTGAACGGGTAGCGCCGGCCGGCGACGACGCGGCGTTCGAACTCCTCCCCGCACGCGACCATCCGCTCCAGCATCACCTCCAGGTCGGCGGCGGCCATCTCGCCTTTGCCGGTGGGGGAGTTCAGCAGCGGCGAGAAGCCGACACCGTGGAACCCCAGGTCGACGAAGGCGTCCAGGGTGGCCTTGAGGTCGAGATTGCTCGGCGTCACCGTCACCCGCGCGGACACCTGCATCGCGCGCTGCGCGGCGAGCAGCGGCGTCACGTTGGCCAACACCTTCGCGAAACTGCCCCGCCCGCTCTGGTACGGCCGCAGCAGGTCGTGCGCCTCCTGTTCGCCGTCGAGGCTGACCGTCACCGCGAAGCCGTGCTGCTCGAAGAACTCCGCGTCGTCGGCCGTGACCATCGTGCCGTTGGTGGTGATGGAGAAGGTGACCGGCACGCCCCCGCGGGCCGACAACGCGACGGCCCGCTCGGTGGCGGCATGTATGACGGGCCGGTTCATCAGCGGCTCGCCGCCCAGGAAGGACAGGTTCACCCGCTCGCCGGGCCCGGCGTCGCGAAAGAGTAGGTCCACCGCGGCCAGGGCGGTGTCCGTGGGCATGTTCTTGGAGAGGCCGCCGAAACTGCCCTGCTGCGCGTAGCAGTAGGTGCAGCCGAGGTTGCACTTTTGCGCCACGGCCAGCGACAGCGCCCGTACCGGCGGCGCCTCCAGCGGCGTGTCGTCGACGAACTGCGGTGCGGCCAACCCGAGTTCGCCCAGCAGGCGGGGCAGCACGGCCGGATCGGGGTCGAGCCGCGCCCGGTCCAGCCGGTGGTGCGTCTCCGGGCCCACGGTGAACATCCGGTTCCCGTTGACCAGCAGGACGTGCCGTCCGGCCGAGGTCTCCAGGAGATGGACGTCGGGGTGCACGGGCGCGGACAGCTCGAACAGCCGGTGCGCCCGGCCGGTCGGGGCGCAGCCGGCCAGGGACTCGCTCATGTGGGGGCCTCCGCCGGTGCCCGGTGTCACCGGGGCTCGTAGTCGTTGCCGCCGACGATGAAGCGCAGGCTCGCCTGCCAGTCGCGGAACAGGTCGGTGTACGAGAGCAGTCGGCTGTCCTCGCGGTCGTCCAGGACGTATTCCTTCGGCTCGCGGCGCACGGCGAACCAGTGGTTGCCCACGCTGGTGCCCCGACTGTCCTCCTCGACGTTGACGTAGTCGGGTCGGCTGGCGGCCCAGTAGTAGCACGCGCATTCGCGGTAGTCGTTCTGCCAGGGCGAGCACAGGCCCCAGGTCAACTCGCCCGGCTCCACCATGGATTCCTCGATCACCGGGAGCATCTCCCGGGTCTCGGGGTGCACGGCGAACAGCGACCGGACCTTCAGGAGCACGGTCTTGAGCTTGGCGACCTCGTCGGGATCGGTGGGAATGCCCACCGGGTTCGGGGCCTTGTTCGCGCTGAACACGCACTCGACGGGCGTGCCGGCGTACTTGTCCAGCGCGTCGGCCAGGGAGTTGGACCACTCCAGCATCGTCACGCCGTCCGGATTGGCGCCGGTCGTCAGCAGGGTGGGCTTCGCGCCCGGCCGCTGCGGCCCGGTCAGGGACACCACCACCGGCGCGCCGGCCACCTTCAACAGTCGGTGGCCGATCAACTCCTGGTGCTCGGCGTCCGCGCCCGTGACGTAGTTGTCCGCCTCGTGCAGTTCGATCCCCTCGAACAGGCGGCGCCAGAGGTTGCGGATGTCGAATTCGAGCCCCGGGGCGGAATTGGAACTGGCCGAATCCGGCAGCGTGCTGGGCGGGTTGCCCGCCGCGCTGTAGCGCAACTGGGCGGAGAGGTTCATCGGGTCGATGTACTCCGAGCCGGTGCTCATTCCTGCTCCTGGTGCTGCGCGTGGGTGTCGGCCTCGGCGGTCCCGGCGTCGGCGTGGGTGTCGGCCTCGGTGGTCCCGGCGTCGCCGTCGGTGGGCGGGGGTTCGTCGGCGGCGAAGATGTCCCGTTGCGCGATCTGGCGCAGGAGGGCCACCTGACGGCGGGTCAGGGCCAGCGCCCTGCCGTCCGCTCCGCGCATGAGCGCGGGCATCTTCCGGCGTCCCTTGGCCGAGAGATCGCCGATCTCGTCGTGGTCGCGCAGGACGTCCGCGAACCACGGCGCGGTCCCGCTGCGCAGTGCGGTCAGCACGTTCTGGTGCAGGTGCAACAGCGCGGTGCGATCCACCAGGGACGGCGCCATGATCGGCTCGAACAGCCGGCCGGTGTCGGCGGTGTCCTGACGCACCATCGTGCTCGCCGCGTCGATCCGGCCGTCCGTCGTGTTCCCGTTCATCACGGCCGTGTTCATCAGGCGCACCGACTCGGCGGCCCGGCGGACGATCTCCTCCGCCGTCTCCAGGGTCGCCTCGCCGGGCCCGGGCCTGGGGCCGAACATGGCCTGCTCGAGTTCGTCGGCAACGGTGCGAATCGGGAAGCTGTCGGGTGCGTACGCCGGAGGTCCCGCGCCGATGCGGGCGTAGGTCGACAGGTGGCGATCGGGCGTGATCAGCTCCACGTACACCAGGCCGTCGCACTCGTCGTCGAGGTAGCCGAGGCTGACCCAACTGCCGTCCGGGGCGGGCTTGCCCGCGTAGATCTCGGCGGGGACGGTCAGTCGCGGGCCGGGCCGGTCGACGTGGCCCTGCCAGCTGCCCGCGCGGGCGTCGTAGAGGATCTCCCGGATGTTCTCGTCCGGCCGGGTCGGGGTCAGGGTCTCGCCCGACCCGTAGACGTGGCCGCCCGCCGGGGTGAAGCGCAAGCGGATCCCGGGGTGGTGCACGTTCGGCCGGATGTACTGCACCCGGCCCAGCGGCAGCAGCTTGCCCGGCCAGAAGTGTTCGCATTCGCCGTCGAGGGAGACGGGTTCGTGGTGGGCGATGATGCCGGTGTCGGCCTCGATCCGGTCCTTCGCGTCCCCGGTGCGCCGATAGATCTTGTGGTTGGCCACCTGGACCCGCCAGCGCACGTTCGCGGGGGCGAGGTCGCCGTTTTGGCTCAGCAGCGCGGGGGTCAGCGGCTCCAGGCCGTTGTCGGTGAGCGCCCACACCTCCAGGAAGGGCGCGACCGGGCGCACGCTGCCGTTCTCGGTGAAGCGCAGGGTGTCCGGCGTGCCGGCGTCGACGAGCTCATGGGTCGCCGGGTCGACCGCGAGGGTCGGCGCGGGCCGCAACGTCCTTGGTGCGAGCGGGCGTTGCGGATCGATCGAGATCGTGTAGTTGTCCATCGGCGAGGCGGCGGCACCCAGGCGCCCGATGGCGAGCGGCGGCAGGATGCGCAGTTCTCGGATCTCCATGCTCACTCCCGGTTGGTCGACAGGATGCCCTGGATCAGGTCGAGCGCCAGCTCGTCGGTCTGCTCCAGCGCCACGAGGTACGGGTCTTCGGGGGCGGCGCCGCTGTGCCGCAGTTGGGCCACGAGCAGTTGCGACGCCTCCACGAGGTCGCGCTGTAGCAGCCATCGGTCGTACTCGTGGACCGGGAGGTCCAGCGTGTACGGCATCTCGAACGGCGGTCCGGCGTGCTCGCCGTTCGTGCCGTTCGTGCCGTCCGTGCCGTCTTCGGTCAGCGGGAGGGCGACCAGCTTTCCGGCGACGGCTCGCAGGTTGTACATCTCGGCGAAGGCGCGGTGGATGAGCGTGCCGCGGGCGGTGAGGGTGGTGCCGTCGTCGAGGGGACCCGTCAGCCGGAAGGCGTGCGCCAGGTCGACCAGGAGCATGCGGTAGCGCAGGTTGAACAGGTGGCCCCACAGCGCCGCCACCGGATGTGTGATGACGTTCGTTCGAGTTCCCGTCATCGCCGCGGTGTCGGGCTCGTCTTGGTCGAGCTGCATGCCGGTTCGGGGATTGTCCGCCACCGGGCGCACCGCCTGCGACGGGTCCCCGCCGGTGAGTTCCTTCATCTCCCGGTAGACGGACAGGAAGCGCTCGAAGTGGGAGGTCTCCTGCGACTCGGGGAACATCGAGAAGGAGCCGAACGGCCCGACCCCGAACGCCTCGCCCTGCTCGCCGATGTCGTGCAGGGCCTTGCGGGCCGAGTCGCGGGAGAATACGCCGAGGATGAGCAGTTTCGGCGACCTGACGTCCGGTACGTTGCCCGAGTCCTGGCCGCGCTCGCCGCGGGTGTAGCCGCGGCCCCACTCGTCCCAGGACGCCTGGTACGGCAGGGTCCGCTCCTGGAACGCGGTGTCGGGGATCCGGTCCCGGTCGGCCAGGATCGCGTCCAGGCGTCGGTAGAGCGCGCCGACCCGGTTCACCGGCGTGCCGTCGCCGGACTGGGTGGCCAACTCCCTGATCTCGTCGGCCTCGTCGCCCGACCAGTCGGCCGGACTCTCCGCGCAGATATAGGTGGCCAGCGAGCCCAGGCCGAGACGTCGGAGGGTGAGCGGGAAGGGATAGAACGCCGAACCCCACGGATAGTCCTCGCGGTCGAGGTTCAGGGGCGCGCCGAGAGCCGTCAGCAGGTTCTGCACGGTGACGAGATGGCCCATCTCCTCCTTCGCGATGCCCAGGATGATCTCCTGCCATCGCCGCACCGGCTCGCGCAGTTCGGTGGGGACGTTCGGTCCGCCGAGCGAATACGCCGCGAACAGATACTGGACCATGAGCGAGTGCTCGATCTCGGCCGCCGTGTGCAGCAGCATGACGGTGTAGTCGCGCCAGTTGAACTCGGGCGGCAGGACGGGCCGGCCGGCCGCCGCGGCCGCATCGCCCGACGGTTCGGCGGACAACTCCTCGGGCAGCCCACCGGCCACCGAAAGGGCGGCCGCGGCGGGTGGTTGCGCCGTGAACAGCTCCGGCAGCACGGAACCCAGATGCCTGTTGACCCTCGACCCCACGGGCTTCCCCCAGCTCTCGATCGGCCTGCCACGAAAAGGGCCGGCCCCGTCACGGACCGCGCACCCTCGGGCACTCAGCGTCCCATCGTCGACCGAGCCGACAACCACCCATTCGGTCGCAGATCACCCGAACGGCCCATCCCCGATCACTCGTTGGCGCCCGGAGCGAAGCAGACGTTCGAAAGGACCCAATGGCAAACCCCCTTCCGCAGCCGGCAGACCGAACCACACCCGCGACAGGGGGAGTTGCGCCATCACTCCAAAAGAGCCGGCGTGCCGGCCTTCGTGTCGCCATCGGCGCGGGCCCGCTCATCGTCTCGCTCGAACTGCTCGCTGCCGACGGCCGGCCCCGTCACAGCCGAGGATCTCGTACTGCCGGGCGACCGGTGGCGGGTGTGCAATACATAGGTAGGCGCGCAACCGCCCCACAGCGCCCTTCTATGCTCCAACGCATGAGTGACTCCCCCGTGTTGTACATCGTCGCGGGCGCGGCGCCGCCCGTTCTTGGCATCGCCACGCTCCTCGCCGAGGTGCGGGACCGCGGATGGGATCCCTGCCTGACCCTCACCCCGGCGGCAGCCAGCTGGCTGGAGAACGGCCTCGACGCCCTCGCCGTCGTGGCCGGTCGGACCCCGCGCACCCGCGACCGCCGACCGGGCGAGGACCGGCCCTTCCCCACGCCCGATGCACTCCTCGCGTGTCCGCTCACGTTCAACACGCTCAACAAGTGGACGCTGGGCATCTCCGACAACGTCGCCCTGGGCACCCTCGCCGAGGCCCTCGGGGCGGGCCTCCCGACCGTGGCCGTGCCATGGTTCAAGGAGACTCTCGCCGCCCACCCGGCATACCCCGGCAGCATCGAGACGCTGCACGCCCGCGGAGTCTCGATCCACCTGGGCCCCGACGGCCGGCCGCACAGCGGTGACGACCCGATGGACTGGGCCACCATCGCGAGTGCGCTCCCACGCATCGGGTGAAGCCGGCCGTCCCACCGCGATGTGGTTACGTCCGCCGTGCGCTTTGGGCGGTCCACGCGATCAGCTCGCCCGTGGACCGGCTGTGGGTGGACGCTCCGTCGAAGAACTGCACCTCGCCCGTCTCGAGGTCGACAGCCGTGACGAGGCCCTTCGCCCGGTACTTGCCGCCGGCGGTCTCGACGCGGTCGCCGATCCGCCAGACGGGCGGCGGGGTGGATGCGGGCATGACGTCCTCCAGGACGTGAGTGTCGGAGCGTGGTCGTGGAGCCTCGCCCGGCCGCGCCGGTGTAATGGCGTCCGGGCGAGGTGTCGGTCCGGCGGCGTTCACTACCTCGCCGCCGGACCGGGGTGCCGCCCGCGGATCGATCGCGGGCTGCGGCAGGGGACGCTTCAGCCGCCCGAGTTCGACGAACGCATCGTCGGACGCATCGTGTTCGTCGTCCGCGCCAACTCGACCTGGAGTTGATGCACCAGGAACCTCGTCTGGTCGCGGTCGAGGTCGTACATCGGACGCTCACCATCACGACCGACATCGAACGTCACGCGGATCGGGCGAGCCAGGTTCTGGGAGGCGCCCACGTCGACCCGCAGGGGATTCTCGCTGCTCACTGAACTCTCCCTCGTTCTCGCTGGTCTGTCCTCACAGACTCGCGCCCCGGCCGAGCATCCCGACAGGTGTGAGAACCGGCCGTGCATGTGCCCGATTCACACGGGGTGTGAACCGCGAATCGTTAGGCTCGACGACAAGGGCTTGACTTGCGACACCAAGGGGACCCATGAGCCTGAACCACCTGCTTGCCGCCGCACTCGACGACGCCGGCATGTCCCGTGCCGGGCTCGCGCAACGCGTCGACTACCTCGGCGCCCGCGCCGGCCTGGCTCTGCACTACGACCACACGTCCGTCGGCAGGTGGCTGAAAGGGCAACGCCCGCGGGCCCGTGTCATCGAGCTGGTGTGTGCCGTCCTCAGCGAACGACTCGGCCGCGACATCACACCCCCCGACATCGGCCTCGACACGCGCACCGACGGATCCTCCGGAACGACGCTGCCGGTGTTCGTCGAGCGCGCCCCCGCCCTATGGGCATCGGACCACCGGCAGTCGACCACAGCACAGGAGACGCCCGCCGTCACCGGCATGGCCGCCATCGCACCGGTATGGGAGTGGGAGAACCCGCCCCACGACCTCGACGTCTCCCACCGCGGACCCGCCCGCGTCGGCGCAGAGGACCTGGAGATGCTGCGCGGCGCCCGCGGCCACTACGTGCGCATGTACCAGCAGGTCGGCGGGCTCGCCGCCCGGCCGCGCGTCATCCGGTTCCTCGCTGAGAATGTCACCCCCGCCGTCCGCGGCAGCTACCCCGACCGCGTCGGCCGCGAGCTGTTCCGCGCGGCCGGAGGCCTCGTCGCGGTGGCTGGCATCTGCTCCTACGACTCCGACCAACAGGGCCTCGCCCAACGCTACTTCCACCAAGCCCTTCGCATGGCGAAGGCGTCCGGCGACCACGCGTTCGGCGGGTACGTCGTCGCCCTGCTCGTCAACCAGGCCATGTACCTGAAGGACTACCGGCAGGCCATCGCCTTCGCCGAAGCGGGCCTTCGCACGGCCGGCCCCTACCTCTCACCGGCCCTGGCCGCAGACCTGTTCGCGATGCAGGCCAAGGCATTCGCGCGCATGCGACACCCCACCGCAGCCCGCGACAGCCTCGGTCGCGCCGAGGAGGCGTACGGGCGGATCCGGCGCGCCGACGAACCCCCCGAAACCAACTACGTCCAGCCCGGCCTCGTCGAAGCCCAGGCCGCCGAAGCCCTGTTGAGCCTTGGCGACCACCGTCCTGCGCTCCGATTCGCCGAGGAAGCGGTCGACGCGCAGACCCACGCCCGCGGCGTGGTCCACCGCCTCGCCACGCTGACGTCGGTCGCGGTGGCCTGCCATGACCTCGACCAAGCCGTGGCATCGGCGTCGGCCACCCTGGATGCAGCCCAGGGCATGGAGTCCCGGCGCCTCACCGATCGCCTCAAGGGCATGCATCGCAAGCTCGCACCCCACACCGGTGTGCCTGCGGTGCGCGAGGTGGCCGAGAGGGTCGAAACTGTCCTGGCGATGCCCTACTGACGGGCACCATCCGGCCCGCGAGGAGACGCATATGCAGTGGATCAAGCACAGCGAGACCGACGTGTACTCCAACGAGTGGTTCACGATCCGCCTCGCCGACGTCGAACTCCCCGACAGCCGCCACCTCGACCACTACCTGATCCGACAGCGGCCTGTAGCCCTCGCCACGATCGTCGACGACCAGGACCGCGTCCTCCTGCTCTGGCGGCACCGCTTCATCACCGACACCTGGGGCTGGGAACTCGCCGCCGGTGTCGTCGAGGTCGAGGCAGGCGAGACCGTCGAGGATGCGGCGGCGCGCGAAATGCTCGAGGAGACCGGCTGGCGCCCGGGTCCACTGCGACACCTGCTCAGCGTCGAGCCCTCCAACGGGCTCTCCGACGCGGTGCACCACGTCTACTGGTCGGACCGCGGCGAGCACCTCGGCGAGCCCGAGGACGCGTTCGAGTCGGACCGGGTCGAGTGGGTGCCGCTGAAGGAGGTGCCGGACATGATCGCGCGCGGCGAGGTGCGATCCGCGAACGCCGTGTCCGCGCTCCTCATGCTGCACCGGCTCCGGGGGTTGTGACCGCCGCGGGGATGTGGGAGACGGCAGATGGCGTCGGACGGATGCCGGGGCACGCCCGGACGACGGTCACCGAGGACGCCTCGGCGCCGACCCCGCCAAGGTCGTGCTCGCCGACCCGGCCCGGCTGGACGGCTCACTCCCACCGCGTGGGGACTTCGCCGCCGTCGTGCGTGCGGTCGCCAGTAATCCGAGGGGTGATTCGGGTGTGGCCGGGTCAGACGGTTGTTTGTGGGCCGGCGCCCGCCTTCGTCGTCCACGAGCCACCACGTCCCGTCCAAGCACCGCACCGACATCCTCGGCCGGGTCCTGGGGCCGGCGGGCCCTCCAGCCGACCGTGTACGCCTGCGCCGGGTGATCCTCGAACCACCCGTCGCACGGCGCGGGCTCAAGCCTTCGGCGGTGGCTTGGGTTGTGGGTGGGGCAAGCGCATGGCGTAGTTCGGGTCGCGGCTGTCGTGTACGCCGTGGCCGGTGGCTCCCGCCAGGGCGATCAGTGCGAGCGCTCCCAGCCAGAGCAAGGTCACCCACACGAGTCGGCCCACCGATCGCGCGCGGCGGCTCGTACCGCGGTGGCGCCGTCGAGCGACCGGATCGCGACGGCCTTGGCGAACGTGTAGTGGAAGGTTCCGCCGTCGTCGGCCGTGCGGTGCAGGTCGGCGATGCCCCGGTCCCAGTCGCTCGCGATGGTGAGGCCGGCGGCGAGCGCGCCTTCCCGAGCGGATTCGACCATGGCGATGAACGTGTTGCGGGTGAAGCTCTCGGCCAGTGCGGGTCGGGTCCGGTCGGTGTAGACCGTCCGGGGGCGGACCATCACGTCGGCGTAGCCGGCGGCCGTCAACAGGGGCTGTAGTTGTCGACCGATCAGCGTGTTCCCGCCGGCGGCGGACCGCAACCGGACATGGTGGTCGATCGCCGCGCGGGCGTAGGCGCTGTCGGGGTGGAAGTACGCCGACCCGTGGTCCCGTTCGATCACGGTGATCGTGCCCCCCGGCCGCAACACGCGCCGCAGGCAGGCCAACGCCCGCCCGGGGTCGGTCAGCTCCTCCAGCACGAAGCACACCAAGATGTGGTCGAACTCCTCGTAGTCGAAGGGGAGTTCGTGCAGGTCGGCGCGATACCACCGCACCCTCGCCGTGGGGGCGTGGGCGGCCACGCGGGCGCGGGCTTGTGCGAGTGACTCGTCCGCGATGTCGACCGCGACGATGTGCGCCCCCGGATTGGCCGTGACCAGATGGACCGTCTGTGCGCCGGCCCCGCAGCCGACCTCCAGGACCCGGCTGCCCGCGGGGTACGCGGTGCCGGCGTGCAGCCGCGCCGCCAACGGGTCCGCCTGGTCGTCGGGCCGGCGGGCCTGGTGCTCCGAGTAGCCGTGTGCGTAGTCGACGGCCGTCACCGCCCGGCCGCGCTTTCGGCGCCCGGGCGGAGGGAGGGAAGGGTCGCGGGACAGGTCGGGGAGGGGATTGAGAGAGAGGTTTCGGTGGTGCTCATACGTCGACTCTCTCGGCACAATGGCCTCATGAACAGGTCCAATGCCGGCGCTTTCGACAGGTCCATAACGTCCGGGGCCGACTTCCTTCAGCTGAGCGTCGAGGACGCGCCGGTACGCGGGCTGTCCGACTGGCTGGCCGGGCAGCTGCGGCTCGCGATCTCGGACGGCCGGCTGCCGATCGGGAGCAGACTGCCCGCCACCCGGGTCCTGGCCGGTGAGCTCCGCGTGTCTCGCGGCGTCGTCACCGAGGCGTACCAGCGCCTGATCGAGGACGGGCACGTCGCCGGCCGCGGACGTGCGGGAACGGTCGTCGTCGCCCCGATACCGGTGACGGCAGCGCTGCCCACGGCGGCGGCCACGCCGATCGCGGCACCCCCGACCGACCCCACCGACGCCACTGGTCCCACCGACCCCACCGGTCCCGCGACGGCCGACGCCCTGTTCACCGCCCCCGGCGCGGACGTGTTCGACGCGATGCGCGCGATCCCGGCGCGGATCGACCTGTCCCCGGGCATGCCCGACCTGGGCGCGTTCCCGCGTACCGCGTGGCTGCGCGCCGAACGCTCGGTGCTCGGCGCTCTTTCCGCGGCCGACTTCGGCTACGGCGATCCACGCGGAACACCCGCGCTGCGGCTGGCCGTCGCGAACTGGCTGGCCCGCAACCGCGGGATCCGGGCGGACCCGGAGGACGTGATCGTCGTGGCCGGCGTCGCGCAGGCGCTGGGACTGATCGCGCAGGTCCTCCGAGACGGCGGGATCACCGAGATGGCGGTGGAGGACCCCGGCTCGCTCGGCGCCCGCCAACACCTGCGCCATTGGCGGCTGGACACCCCGCCGATCCCGGTCGACGCCGAGGGCATCCGCGTCGACGAGCTGCGCGCCCAAGGCGCCCCGGCCGTGCTGCTGACCCCGGCGCACCAGTTCCCGACCGGGGTCGTACTCGCAGGCGAACGGCGCCGCGACCTGATGCGGTGGGTCCGGGTGGGTGGACTGATCGTCGAGGACGACTACGACGCCGAACACCGCTACGACCGGCCTCCCGTGCCCGCCCTGCGGTCGATGCTCACGGAGGGGATCTGCTACGCCGGAAGCGTCTCCAAGCTGCTCGCGCCCGCGCTGCGACTGGGCTGGATGCTGGCGCCGCCGAAGTACCGGGACGCCCTCGTCGAGGCCAAGCGGTTCACCGACCTCGGCAACGCCGCTCTGCCCCAGCTGGTGCTGGCCCGACTGATGGAATCGGGCGACCTGGAACGCCAGTTGCGCTTCCTGCGCGGACGCCACCGGCGCCGCCGGGACGCGATGATCGCCGCGATCGGCGCCCACCTGCCCGGAGCGGTCGTGCACGGCGCCGCGGCGGGCCTGCACGTGATGGTCACGTTCGAGGCGGCCGGGTTCGCCTCCGGTGGGTTCGCCTCCGCCGGGTTCGCCTCCGGCCGGTTCACCGACGCCGACCTCGCCGCAGAGGCGCTCGCGCGGGGGGTGAAGGTGCAGCCGCTGTCGTGGCACGGTCAGCGCCCGGGCCCGCCGGGGCTGGTCCTGGGCTACGCCGCGAACACGCCGACGGTCACCGCCGAAGGAATCGCGATCCTCGGCGACATCCTGCGCCCCCGCCACCGATCCTGAGGGCCGACCACGCACAGTTCCTGCTACACACCTGTGGGTGACGATATCGCGTCGGCGGGCGGGCGGCCGGGCCTGGTCGTCGGGGGTGGACGATCATGACGTTTGTCGGTCGATCATCAGGGCAGCGATCGATCATGAGACTGCTGAGGCTGCCGGGGACATATCGTCCCCAGGCCGATACCAGGCTCTTGGCGACCGCGTTCGTGGAGCAGGGTCTGCACGGCGCGGGCCGGGTACTCGACGTCGGCACCGGAACCGGCGCTGTGGCGCTCGCCGCGGCCGCGTCCGGGAACTGCGAGGTGACCGCCGTGGACGTCTCGCGCCAGGCCGTGTGGACGGCCAGGGTCAACAGCGCGTGGCGGCGGCGTCGGGTGGCGGTGCTGTGCGGTGACCTCTTGGACCCGGTGGTCGGTCGAACGTTCGACGTGGTCCTCGCGAACCCGCCCTACGTGCCGGCACCCGAGGAGAACATGCCCCCGCGTGGGAGTTCCCGGGCGTGGGACGCCGGCACGGACGGCAGGTTCGTCCTCGATCGACTGTGCGCACAGATCCCCGGGTTCCTGAACGCCGGCGGATCGCTTCTGGTCGTGCACTCCGTGTTGTGCGGGGTGGGCGCGACGTTGGGGCTGCTCGAATCCGTCGGCCTGCACGCGCAGGTCGTTGCCCGCAGGCGAACGCCCTTCGGTCCGGTGCTGCGCGAGCGAGCCGCCTTCCTGGAGGAGCGCGGCCTGGTGGCGCCGGGCTGTCGCGAAGAGGAGTTGGTGGTCATCCGTGGCGACGCGCAACGGTGAACCCCGACGGGTCGAGGTCGTCCCGGGCGGACCGGTCCTGATCGAGGGACCGGTGGAGGTCGAACTCGCCGACGGGAGCACGGCGTGTTCCGACCGCTCGGTCGTGGCGCTGTGTACCTGCCGCCGAACCCGACGTCCGCCCTGGTGCGACACCAGCCACCGCGCCCACCGGGAACCGTCCGTGGTGCCCGCCGGCACCACCCGGTGACGGAGGAGGAGCCATGACCGAGCCGGACCTGCCCAACGGACGCGGTCCGCTGTCCGAGGCCGTGCTCACCGCCCTGCGCCACCCGCCCGGGGTCGGCCTCGAGATCGCCGCCCCGTCGGCCGATGCGGACGCGTTCGGCGAGGATCTCCAGCTCGCCCTGTACGTCTGCTACGAACTGCACTACCGGGGGTTCGCGCAGGTGGACCCCGGCTGGGAATGGGACCCGGACCTGCTGCGTCTGCGCGCCGAACTGGAGGCCGTGTTCCTACGCGGCCTGCGCGCCGAGGTGGACACCGACTGCGACGTGGACGCCGCCCTCGCGCCGTTGCTGGTCGAGCCGCTCGACGGGACGGGCGTGTCGCATCACCTGCTGGAGCGTGGCGATCTGGACCAGTTCCGGGAGTACGTCGTGCACCGTTCGCTCTACCACCTCAAGGAGGCCGACCCGCAGGCATGGCTCCTGCCGCGGCTGACCGGCCGGGCCAAGGCGGGGATGGTCGCGGTGGAGTTCGACGAGTACGGGGGCGGCCGGGCCGAGCGCATGCACGCGCACCTGTTCGCGGACCTCATGCGCGGCCTGGGACTGGACCCGACCTACGGCCACTACCTCGACCGGGTGCCGGCACCCATGCTCGCCGTGGTCGACCTGATGTCCCTGTTCGGCCTGCATCGACAGCACCGGGCCATGGCCGTGGGGCAGTTCGCGGCCATCGAGATCGGCTCGTCGCCGAACTCGGCCCGCCTGGCGAGGGCCCTGGAACGCCTGGAGGTGCGGGACCCGGCCTGCGCCTTCTTCTACACCGAACACGTCGAAGCGGACGCGGTCCACGAGCAACTCGTACGTCGGGACGTGCTGGGCGCGATGACGCGCGAGGAGCCGTCCCTGGAGCGCGACGTGGTCTTCGGGATTCGCGCCGGCGAACTCGTCGAGGACCGCCTCGCCGCGCACCTGCTGACCGCCTGGGAGGCCGGCCGCAGCTCGTTGCCGGCAGGGCCGAGCGGGCATGCTTCGGCCGCACCCGTCGGGCCGTGAGGCGGCGGCGACTCGCGGTCGGCAGGGTGGGGTCAGCGCCCTCGTTCCGCCGACGCGTCGGCGTCGACATCGACGCCGGTGTCGTTCTTGTCGCCTTCGGCGTCGTTCGTGGCGGCGCCGGCGTCGGGCAGGTCGAGGGCGTCCGCGACGGCCCGGCCCAGGTCGGCCGGGTGTCGTACCACCGTGCCGGAGGTGACGTGGTAGGCGTTGCGGCGCCCGATCCGGGTCCGGGTCAGGTAACCGGCGTCCTCCAGGTCGGTGAGGATGCCTTGGACGGCGCGCTCGGTGAGCAGGCAGGTGGCGGCGATGTCGCGCACCCGTACCTCCGGGTCGCGGGCGATCGCCGCGAGCACGCGCGCGTGGTTGGTGAAGAACGTCCATGAGGGACGGGCGGCGTCCGATTCACTCATGCCCCCATCGTAGGCTCAGTCATTCCGGCAACAAAACAACTGAATTATGCTTCCTGAATTACTTGACGTATGTTCGACGGCGATCGATCCTGAGAGCAGTAGCAACCCGGTCGATGCAGGTAGATGGAGCCCCCGTCCCACCCGGTACTTGAGGGAGTCGGACATGTCTCGACGACCGCGTCCCCGGCTCGAGCGCCGCGGCAACGCGCCACCGCACGCGCCGCCGCCGCGGCCGGAACGCCGCCGTCGCCTTCCGATCGTGCGGCGGCCCTACCTGCGGCTGCGAGCAGCCGTCGACGGCGATGTGGCCAGGCTCCAGGTCTGTGGGGAGATCGACCTGGACACCGCGCCGCGCTTGCGCCGCGCCCTGGACGAGGTGTTCGACAGCGGTGCGGGGCGCGTACACGTGGACATGGACCGGGTGACGTTCTGCGACAGCACCGCCGTGCACGCCCTGCTGTACGCGCGCACCCGAGCCCTGGTGCACGGCACCTCGCTCGGCCTCGCGCCGGGCGATTGGGTCCGCCGCGTCCTCGAAATCACCGGGACCGCGGACCTGTTCACCCTGGGCCCGCATTCGGAGCCACGCGACCGGGTCGGCGACGCGGCCGTCGAGGATCCGGACGACGACGGCCCCGCGGAGGCGATCCCGTGACCACCCCGACCCGCGTGGGCGCGGGCGTTGCGCCCCTCGACGGCCACCGCGGGCTCCTAGGCGCAGCACTCAGAAGCCGAACACCTGGGTCCAGGTCCAGTCCTTGGTGACCACGCCCAGGCCCATCTTGGTCAGGGAGCAGTTGAGGATGTTGTCGCGGTGGCCCTGCGAGTTCATCCAGGAGTTCATCACCTGCTCGGGGGAGGACTGGCCGCGGGCGATGTTCTCGGCGCCGGGCGTGGTGAAGCCCTGGGCGCGGACCCTGTCGACGAAGGTTCGGCCATCCTGGCTGGTGTGGGAGAAGTAGCCGTTGGCCGACATGTCCTCGCTGTGCAGCTGGGCGGCGCGGGTGAGGCGGGAGTCGAGGGTCAGCGCGCCGCACCCGGCCTTGGCCCGCTCGGCGTTGGTGATCGCCAGGACCTTCTCGGCCGGGGTGCCCGCGGGAATGGCCGTGGTCGTGGGCCGACGCGTGGTCGGCGGCTGCTTCGACGGGGTCGGAGCCGGCTTGGTGGTGGTCGGCGCCGGAGGGGACTTCGAGGGCGACGCGCCGACTGACGCGCCGGCGCTCGGCGAGGCGGACTCGGTGCGCGGGGGAGAGGGGGACGCCGAGCCCGTGGGCGAGGCGAAGACGGCGGGTGTCGAAGGCGTCGCGGACTCCGATTCGGTGGCGGAGGCCGTCCACACCGGGTCCCGTTCCTCGTCCGGTGACAGGATGGCGATTCCGGCGACCGTGCCTCCCGCGACGAGGAGGGCGAGGACGGCCAGGGCGGTCGTACGGCGCCGCCTCCGTATTCGGCGGCGCCGACCGTCGTGCAGCCGGCCACCGCCCGCCATGTCGAAGGCGGCCGTCTCCCCGGGCGCTCCGGCGCCCCCGAGCGCGGCGGCCCCCGCGAGACCCCGCAGCGCCTCGGCCACCGGTACCAGGGCCAGGCCCGCCAGCAGCCGCTCGGCGGGCACCAGGCCCGCTCCCAGACCCGAACAGACCGTGCAGTCCCGCGCGTGCCGCGCGACCCGCTTGCGCCACAGCGCCGACGGGACGCCGTCCCAGGCCGCGATCACATCGTCCAGCAACACACAACGCGGCACCGCGGCCAGCGCCCGCACCACCACCCGGGCGGTCTCCAGCTGCGCCTTCATCCGCTGCACCCGCACCGCGGTGTGTTGCGGCGACAGCTCCAGCGCGGCGGCCATCTCCGCCCGCTCCAACTCGCCCGCCGCCTCCAGCCACCACATCGCCAGCAGCGCGCGATCGTCGGCGTCCAGCCAGCGGGTGGCCTCGGCCACCTCCCGCCGCTGACCCTCCAGACCCAGCCGCACGATCGTCAGGTCCACGAAGTCCGAACCCGGGTCGGCCACGTCGTACGCGTCCTGCAGACCGGAACCGGCCGGCACCGCACCGCGCGTCTGCCAGTGGCCGCGTATCTGGTTCATCGTGATGGCCACCAACCAGGACCGGAAACTTTCCGGGTCACCCAGGGACCCCAGACCGCCGAGCGCGCGGATCATGGTCTCCTGCACCACGTCGTCGACGTCGGCGTGCCTGTTCAGCGCCCGGCCCACGATGTTGTACACGAGCGGCAGATACGCGGCGACGAGCTCGTCCTGCGCCCGCTGGTCGCCCCGACGTGCCGCCTCGACCACCGCACTGTCGTGTTTCCCGCTCGCGCCCAAGTCCGTGCACTCTCCTTCTGGGTCCTCGCCTGTCCCGTCCATAGGGGGAGACTGTTCGGCGGGGGGTGCGATAACAGAAAAGTGCGCCGCAAATGTTGCCCGCCGCACCCGCCGCACTCGCGCCGCACTCGCGCACCCGCCGCCCGCGATGTGCCGCCACGGTACGCCGCCGGTCGACGAGTCCGACGACCCCGACGAGTCCGACGAGGTGTTGCGATGAGTTTCGGGCACGGTCGGAGTCCGTAGATCCGTACGCTGTCGCATACCGGGAAGGTCGAAGCCATGACCGAGATCGCCGATCGCTACCGCAGGCGCGCGGACGCGTTCGAACGCAAGATCGCCGCCGTGCGACCCGAGCAATGGTCGAACCCCTCGCCCTGCGAGGCGTGGAATGCTCGGGACGTCGTCGACCACATCGTCGCCATGCACGGCTACATGCTGCGGCCCCTCGACCGCGAGCCCGGCCCGGCCGCGTCGGTGGGCGAGGACCCCCTGGCCGCCTTCCGAGCGGTTCGGGCCGACGTGCAGGCCGTTCTCGACGATCCCGACCTCGCCGGAGCCGAATGCGACACCCCGCTCGGCCGTATGACGGTCGAGCGGCAGATCGACGAGGTCGTCGGTGACGACCTCGTCCTTCACGGGTGGGACCTCGCCAGGGCCACCGGACAGGACGACACGATGGACCCTGAGGACGTCACGCGCCTGTGGTCCACGACCGCCGCGATCCCGGCCGACCTGATGGAGAAGTATCGAACGCCCGGCGCGTTCGGCCCGGGCGTGGAGGTGTTCGGGCCCGAGGTGAAGGTCCCTGTGGACGCCCCTCTCCAAGACCGTCTGCTCGGTCTGATCGGGCGCGCGCCCCGCTGAGCGCGGGTCGTCCGCGCGGCCGCGCGGGGCATCGTGCTTGGCGGCGAGGCCGTATTCGTGGGCGAGTTGCCGTGGTCGGGCGATGTGCCGCCATCCTTCGGTGGCCCGCGCTACGCTCCACCCGTCGTACGGATGAGCGGGGGGACCGTGGAGCGTGGCGTCGTTGGGCGAACACCGGTGTCGCGGGCGGTGCTTGGAGTCCCATGGGTTCTCGCGGCCCTGGCGGCCGTGTCGTGTTCGGTGTCGGAGGGGGCCATGTTCGACGGTCCGGTGCACGACGCCACGCGGGGCTACCTGCACGCGGTCGCCGACGGTGGTTCCACCGCCGCGTTCCACGGTGCCTGCGGCGGTGCGCGCGTCGCGGACGCCCGGCAGGTGTTGAGCGGTGAGGGTGCCGGATTCGGGTTCTCGCTGGTCAGTTCCACCCAGACCGACGATTCGGCCACCGTGAACGTCAAGGTCACCGGGGCGGACGGTACTCCCTCTCCCTATTCCGTCGATCTGCGCCGGGAGAACGGCAAATGGTTCGTCTGCGACGTGGGCACGGGCAACATCGCGATCGACGTCAACTTCTGATTCTGAGTCAACTTCTGAGCCGACTTCCGAGTCGGCCTCCGCGGCGACTTCCGACCACCGTCGACACCGCCGCTCGCGCAAGCGGGCGACGAAGCCCCACCGCGCCTCGCGGGTGCCCGGGTGCCGGCCCCGTTCTGCCGGGATCCGGCGGTCGTGGCTTCCTGCTCGCCTGGGCCGGGTCGTGAATCACGGGTCGGCGTCGTTCGGCGCTTGATGTGTCGGCGGTCCGCCCCCTCCGAGTCAACGGGTGGCGCGGCGGCAGTGGAAGATTCCCCAGCTCATGCGGCCGCTTCGGCAGGCGTTCACCCACAGGGGCAGGTTCTCCTGGAGGCTCTCCAGGTAGGCGGGGCTGATGACGTCGCGGAGCTCCGCCGCGCGTCGCGCCGTCTCCTCGGTGAGGCGCAGGTAGTGGGTGAGCAGTTGATCGCTGCGGTCGTCGAAGTCGACGTGGGTCAGGCCGAGTTCGGTGATCCGGCGCCGGTAGAAGGTCGGTGTGGCGAACTCCTCCACCCCGAGGCGGGCCAGGACATCGTGCACTGCGTCGGCGGGGGTGTCGTCGGCCGTCATCAGATCGGTGAAGACCAGGTCCCCCTCGGGGTCGAGGACGCGGACGGCCTCGCCCAGGAGTTCCTTCCGGTCGCCGCTGTGGCAGAAGGCCTCTTGTGACCACACGACGTCGAAGTGCCCGGCGGGGTAGGGGATGTCCTGGAAGGATCCGGTGACGACTTCGATGAGCGCATCCAGGCCGCGCTCGGCATTGGTCCTTCGGTGCCGCTCGTTCTGCGTCTCGCTGATGCGCCGGGAGGCGACCGCGACCGGCTCGTGCGCGTGGGCATACACGCCGGTGTGGATGTCCTCACCGCCCCATACCGCGTCGTAGAAGCCGTCGACGTCGCTCGTGCCGTAGTAGCGCCGCGCCGCCTCGGTCGCCCGCTCCGCGCTCTCGTGACTCATCGTCGCCGCCCTCGCTCGTGGTCCCGACCCGTCTCCCCGGGTGTGCCGAATGCGACGTTAGTCGGACTTGCCGGGCGTCGACCAGTCGGTTGCGCGAACTCCGCGGCGTCGCGGCGGCGGGTGATAGCAGGTGATAGCGGGTGATGTACGGGGCCGCGCCCGGCCGCGCCCTCCGACACTCGTGGTCCAAGTCGCACCGCGCGCCAGGCGCGTCGTCCCTGGAACCGATCGGAGCCTGCCGCGTCCAAGGAGTGATGGGCGGTCGGGCCCGGCGTTGCCGGACGGTCGGGGGAGACGCGCGGGTGGGGGAAACGTGGACATCCGGGAAAGCATGATGTGGTGTTCGGCCGCCCTGACGGCGGGCGGGACGACGGCTTTCGTCCTGTTCGCGGAAGTGGCCGACGTGCGGTGTCCGTTCGAGAGCGTGCCCACTCGGGAGTGGACTCTTGTGCTCGCCGCGCTGATGTGCGGCCTGCTGGGTCTCGTGCTCTTCTTCGTCGGTTGGATCTGGCCGAGCCGCGCCGGACGCGCGGGCCGGCGAAGGTTCGCGTGGTGGCTCGCCCTTCTCGTGGGTCTTCCCACCTACCTCCTGATCCCCGCCGAACTGTCCGTGATCGACGATCTGGACAGCAAGCACACCATCGGCGGCAGATCGGAATGCTTCGGCCAAGCGTCCGGCGCGACACCATCCGCGCCGAACGCCGGCGACCTGTCGGAGCACGGGCCGACCGGGCCACCCATTGCGGCGCCTCGGCGCGAACCGACCGTTCCCTGAGGCCCGCCTGCCGCGGGCGGTTGTTCGGCAGGCCGCGAGCGCCCGTGCGCGCCGCGGTATGTCGGTCGGCTCAGCGCGCCGCGGGCGTGTAGGTGAGGTGGACGACGCCGTTGTCGATGGCTTCGGTCGCGGCGAGGGCGAGTGTGGTCTTGGGCGCGCCTTCGGGGAAGAGGCGCGGGCCGGTGCCGACGGCGAGGGGGTAGACGAACAGGTGGAGTTCGTCGACGAGGCCGTCGGCGAGGAGGGCGCGTACGAGGGTGCCACTGCCGCTGATGTAGATGTCTCCGTCGATGCCGTCCTTGAAGCGGCGGATGGCGTCGGCGTCGTATCCGCCGAGGACGGTGGAGTTGTTCCAGTCGGCGTGTTCGAGGGTGGAGGAGACGACGTACTTGGGGGTGTCGTTGAAGAACGGGGCGCCCGGGTCGTCCTCCACGGTGCGGACGGACCAGGCGGGGGCGAACTCCTGGTAGGTGGTGCGTCCGAGGAGGATCGCCGTGCAGGAGGTCATGAAGCCGCCGATGGCCGCGCCCATCGCGTCGGTGAACTCGTAGTCCATGGTCCACATCGGCGCGTCGATCACGCCGTCGAGGGTGGTGAACTCGTGCACCTTGATCTTGCCCATGGTGTGCTCCTTCGGTGGTGGTTGTTCCGGCTTCGGGTGTCCCGCGCGGCCGGGTTCCTTGTGTCTCGTGGTGGTAGACGATCGCCGACGATCGATCTCATCGGTCCGACCGCGACTGTTACCCGCGTCACACCGAGACGCGTGGCCGGACTCGTGGTGCGTCCGGGGTGTCCTGTGTCCTCGTTCGAGTGATGTGGGCCGTCCGGCCCGGAACGCACCTCCCGGCCCCCCGTAGGGTCCGATTTCGGATCGCCATCCGCCGATCGCGCCGAACGCCTCCGGAGGTACGCATGTCGGGCCCGACCATCGACATGCGCGTTGCCGGCCCGGGGAGCCGAGCCGAGCCCGACGAACGCCGGTGAACCGGGCGGGCGGGCACAGCCCGATGGACTTCTCCGGCGAGGGCGCACGCGTGCTGTCGATCGGCGTCGGGCGGTACACCGACGGATCGGCACTGCCGGACATCCCCGCCGCGAAGGCGACCCGGCGAGTGCGGCGGGCCGCGGTCCCGGCTCTGGCCGTGCTCGCGGTCGCCGCGTCGCTGTCGGGCCACCAGGCGCGCTCGGGGCGCCGTCACTGTCGATGGCCTGCGGCCCCGGCGTGTTCGTTCCCGGCCGGCCCTTCCTGGCCGTCGCCTGCTCGGCCGGCGTCGCGCTCTGGGACGTCCGAAACCCACGGCGCCCGGGAGCGGTGAGCGACGTCGACGTCTCCCGCGCGATGCCGGACCGCGTCGCCTTCGACGCCACCGGCGGCCTCCTGGCCACCGGACCCGAGGCGGACTCGGGCTCGGACTCGATCGCCCTGTGGGACTACAGCGTGCCGAAGTCACCACGGCTGCTCCACAACACCATCCCGCTCGCCCGCGATCCGTGGGGGAGCCCGGCCGTCACCAGCGGTGGGCCCTGAGCGCCGACGGCCGGCACCTCGGCGCGCCCGCCCCCGAAGGGGGCAACACTGTTGTACGGCGAAGCGCTCCACCGGACCGCGCTCGCCGCGCCCGCCCACGGCACTCCTGGCCGCCACCCACCCGACCGGCGTCAGCGTCTGGGACCTCGCCGCCCCGGCCGTCCTGCGCGGGCTCTGCGAAGCCCCCGGCGACCGTCTCACCACCGAACAGTGGAAGCGCTACCTACCCGGCGTCCACCCCGCCGACCCCTGCCCCCGCTGACCGATCGGTCGACCCGGTTGTAGGCAGGTACGCGCGAGGACGGAACGCTACGACGAGCCCGTGCCGCCGCCGGCCACTACCAGCCGCCTCCAGTGGTAGACAGTGTCTACGTCGCCTGGTAGACACTGTCTATGGAATCCGAGAGCTCGCTTCGGGAACGGCTGATCGACGTCGGCGTGGACCTCGTGTCGACCGAGGGAACCGCCTCGCTGGGGCTGCGCGAGATCGCCCGCCGGGCGGGGGTGTCGCACGGCGCCCCGCGCCGGTACTTCCCCACGCACCACGCCCTGCTCGCCGCGATCGCCCGCCGCGGTTTCGCGGACCTCAAGGGCCGGTTCGAGGTCGCGACCGGCAGCACGACGTCGCCGCGCGGCCGGCTGCAGGCGCTCGGGGAGGCGTACGTCGGGTACGCGCTGGAGCACCGCGGCATGTTCGAGCTGATGTTCCGGCACGACCTGCTCGACAGCGAGAAGTACGCATCGGACCAGCCGCGGCTGCGGGAGTCGACCCTCCCGCTGTTCGAATTCATCGTGGGGCTCGTCGCGCTGTGCCGAACGGAGCGGGAGACCGCGCACGGGCCCGGCGCGTCGGGCGACGCGGGGTCGGCGGCGGTCACGGCCGCCGCCCTCTGGTCGAACCTGCATGGCATCGCCCAGCTTTGGGCGTGGGGCAGCCTGCAACTCGCCCTCGACACTCCACGGCACACTCCACGGCCGGGTGGTGTGCCCGCCGGCGATCAACGCGATCAACGCGATCAACGCGACCAACTCGACCGGCTTGTCGCGGCGGCCTTGGACGCTCATCTCGGCCCGGTGACCTCGTGAGCGAAACCGTGCGGCGGCACCTCGCACTCCTGGTCAGCGCGGCCGGCGCGATGATCGTCGCGCTGGACGGCACAGTCCTGCTCGTAGCCCAGCCCAGCCTGCAACGCGACCTCGACGCGAGCGTGGCGCAGGTCCAGTGGACCAGTACCGGCTACCTGGTCGCGGTGGCCGCGCTTCTCGTCTTCGCCGGGCGCCTCGGCGACCGGTACGGACACGCGCGGTTGCTGTTCATCGGCGTCCTCGGCTTCGGGGCCGCCTCGGCCGGCATCGCGCTCGCGCCCTCGGTCGGCTGGGTGGTCGGCCTGCGCGTCGCCCAGGGGGTGTTCGGTGCGCTCATGCAGCCGGCGACGCTCGCGTTGCTGACGCTGACGTACCCGCCGGACCGGCTCGGTATGCCGGTCGCCATCCGGACCAGCGCGATCGGGGTGGCCGCGGGGGCCGGCCCGGTACTCGGGGGTGTCCTCATCGCGCACCTGGGCTGGCGTACCGTGTTCTGGATCAACGTCCCGGTCGCGCTCGCGATCGCCGCGCTGACCCTCGCCGTTCGGGCGCCGGCGCCCGAACGTACCCGTTCTCAGCGGCTGGACCTCGCCGGCGCGGCCCTGCTCGCGACCGCGCTCGCGGTCCTGGTACACACCCTGGTCGGCGTACCGGCACGCGGGTGGATCGCCGCGCCGACGCTGCTCGGGTTCGTCGCCGTCGCGGGTGTCGTGGCGGTGCTCGTCGTCCACGAAGGCCGTACCGCGCACCCGATCGTGCCGCCCGCCGTGGCGCGGTCCGTACCGGTGACGGCATCGATGGCCATCCTGCTGGTCACCACCGCCGGACTGTTCGGCACGCTGTTCGTGACCACGTTCTTCCTCCAGGACGTACTTCGGCTCGACCCGCTCGCCTGCGGTCTGCGGGTACTCCCGCTGACCGCGCTCATGGTCCTCGGCGCACCCCTCGCCGGCGCCGCGCTGCGCAGGTCCGGCCCGCGTCGCACCGCGATCGCCGGTACCGTCCTCGTCGTCCTCGGCATCGCGGGTCTGTCCCGGCTCGATGCGACCAGCACGTGGATGGTCACCGGCGTGGCCTTCGCCGTGCTCGGTACGGGGTTCGCCACCGTGATGGTCACCGCCACCGGCACCGTCGTCGGCGACGCGCCACCCGGGTACGCCGGGGTCGTCGGCGGGCTCAAGCAGACCGCCATGAACGTCGGCCCCACCCTGGGCATCGCTGTCGCCGCCGGCATGATGCTGCTGAGCTCGTCTCCCGTCGGGCCTTCGGCCGCGGGTGCGACCCCGACACCGCCTACCCCGGCGATGGGCTCCACCCTGCTGGTCCTGGCCGGACTCGCCGCCCTCGGCCTGCTACCGGCATCGCTGCTGCCCCGCGACCGGGCCGGCCGATCAGCCGCATAGCAATACGCGCAAGGGCAGCCCCGGTCTTTACCCGAACAGGGCCGCCATACGGCGGACTTGCCGGCGATCAGCCAGGGGAGCAGTCGGCGACGCGCTCGCACGCCACGCGCGCGCGTGGCGGCCGGTCGGCTCAGGCTGTCGTCGGTCGTCTGTGGCGCCCGGGCCCCGGGTGCCCGTTCTCACACGCCGATCGCTCCGTCGATTCGTTCGCGGAGGAGGTCCGCGTGGCCGTTGTGGCGGGCGTACTCCTCGACCATGTGGATGAGCACCCAGCGCAGGGACACCGTTCCGCGCCATGCGTCGTCGCCCTCGACGTCGAGGTCGGGGGCTTCGGTTGTGAAGTGCTCGGCGAACGCGACCTCCGTGCGCCATGCCTCCCAAGCCTCCTCGACGGTGGCGGCGTCGGGAACCGCGCCCTCGAAGTCCCCGTCGGGGTCGGTCTCGGAGGAGAAGAGGGCGGGGGCGTCCTGCCTGGCCAGGACCCGCCGGAACCAGCGGCGCTCCACGTCGGCGAGGTGGCGCACGAGGCCGAGCAGCGACAGGGTGGACGGCGCCACGGATCGCAGGGCCAATTCCGGGCCCAGGCCGGAGCACTTCAGCTGCAACGTCGCGCGCTGGGCGGCCAGGACGTCGATCAGGATGTGCCGCTCGTCGCCCGTCGCGGGGCCGCCGAATCGGCGGTCGCTGTCGACGCCGGCGAACAGGTCGCCTCTTCTGCTTGGACCGGTCGTTTCCGTCATCGTCAACCATCGCGATCTGCCCGGAGTGGGCATGGAAGCATTCTCGGGCCGTCCGTGCCCGCTTCGGGACGTGGATCGCACCCATGATCTTTGGAGCCGCCGCTACCGGTGACGGGAGGGGTTCGCCGGCCCGGTATCAGCTCACGCGTTCGGCCGGGAACGCCGCCCAGCTTTCGGTGGGTTGTCGCGAGGCGGCGGGCACCGGGCGGGGGTCAGGGTTTGACGGCGTGCAGGAGCCGCATGCCTCGCGGGCCGGTGGTGTCGTCCCGGATGTCCAGCCCGGCCTCGTGGCACTGCGCGCTCAGCCACTCCGGGGCGATGCGCAGCTTGGGGTAGCTGCCGGCCTGTAGGTTCCACGCGTCCTCGGCCCGGGTGTGCAGGAGGTCGTGGACCATGACGGTGTCGTCGTCGACGTACTCCAAGAAGCACGTGAGCACGCGGTCCCGGTCGCTGCGGACGGGGATGAACCGGTCGGTCCCGTGCAGGGGTCGGGAAAGATCGCGGTAGGTGACCACGAGCCGGCCGCCGGGTGTGAGGGCACGGGCGGTGTCGGCGAGCAGTGCCGTGACATCGGCCTTGGTCGGCAGGTGGGGGAGGGTGTCGCCCATGCACACCACCACGTCCACGGTCCCCGGTCGGGCGACCTGCGGGAGCACGGCGCGGATGTCGGCATGGACGGGGTCGATGCCGGCGATGTCCCGTGTGTGCCATGCGAGTTCGGCCAGCAGGGCCTCGCTGCTGTCGACGGCGGTCACCGACCCGAAGCCGATCCGGGCAAGGGCCAACGACTGCTGGCCGGGGCCGCACCCCAGATCCACCGCCACGCCGCCGGCCCGCCCGGGCGCCACGCCGAGGTCGCGGAGCAATGCGGCCTGTTGGGCGGCGAGGGCGTCGATGTCACCGCCGAGCATCCAGGTGTACTGCGCCGCGAGAAGTCGGTCGTAGTGAACGGCTGCGTCGGTCAACGGATTTCGATCCTTCGTCTGGGGAGAATGAGCCATGTGTCGGGCCTGCCGGAGTCGTCCGACGGTCAGAAACCTCGGACCCAGGTGGCGAGTTCGGCCAGGTAGACGCTTTCGCGGGCCGCGTCCAACTCGGCACCGAGTGCGGCCCGGTAGGTGGCTGTGGCCTGCGTGTAGCGAAGCTGACCGGCCGCACTGACGGTGGCCCGGACCACTCGGCCGTCCTCTCCACCGACGGAGGTCCGTTCGGCCATGCCCTGCGTTTCCAAGCGCCCCACGAGCCGGGTGACCGAGCTGACCTTCAGGCCGATGCGTTCCGCCAACTCGCCCATGCGCAGGCTTCCTCCGCTGTCCTCCCGGCTCAGTGCGCACAACGCCCGATACTCCGACAACTGCAAGCCGTGGGACTGCTGCAGGGCCTGGTCCAACCGCTGTTCGATCCGACCCAGCAGACGCACCGCCATGCACCAGCGGTCGTCCTCGTCGTCACCGGCGGGCTCCGCCACTGTTTCGCCGGTGGGCATGAAGTCCTCCATACCCGCACTCTACACACTGCTTGTACAAGCAAGTAAAGCCTTTTCGTGACTCCCCGGACCCCGGACCGGAGCCGAGCCAGGGCCGGCGCCGGCGAACCCACGGCAGCGAAAGGACTCTTCCTCCCCGACTTCGAAGGCGCACGCCTCGTCGAATCCGCTGGACCAAGCCGCAGGTGCGTTTCCCGACCACCGGGGAGCCGGAACAAATCGTTCGGTGGCGAGCGGCGGTTCGCGTAGGGTGCCTCCGTTGTCGGGACGGACGGGCGGGTCGTGGACGTGGCACCCAGGAAAGTGACGCAGAGTCAGTTGGCGGGGGCGGCAACGGCCGCACTGGGTGGCGGGCGACGGCTGGAAGGGATCGAGCGGCTCGCGGGCGGCACCAGAAAGGGCGTGTACCGCCTGACGATGGACGACGCGACGACGGCGATCGCCTATCTATGGGAGGACTCCGAGAGCTACTGGCCGGCGGCCGAGGGGGACGACGACCTCACCGATCCGTTCTCGCCCGGTGTCGGGCTCTACCTGTTCGAGGCCGCGCACGCGCGACTGGACACCCTCGGCCTCCGGGTCCCGGCTCTCCACCTGATCGACCGCGACCGCACCTACTACCCGGCCGACCTCGCAATCGTCGAGGACTTCCCCGGCGAGAACCTGATGGCCCTGCTCGACCGCGACCCGCGCGCCGCGGAACCTACGATGGCACGCCTCGCCGAGGCCCTGGAGGCCATGCGGGGCCACCGCGCTCCGGCCCACGGCAAGGTGGCCCTGGTCGACGAAGGAGGCAGGTCGCGAGGGACGTCGTGCGAGGCGGACGTCCTCGACTTCGCGCTGAGATGCCTCGCCGAGGCGGCCTCGCGCGATCAGCGGATCGCGGGCGCCCGCGACCGGCTGGAGGAGCGACTGCGCGTACTCGCCGCAGCGGTGCAACCGCGCGCCGAGTACTCGGTCATCCACGGCGAACTGGGGCTGGAGCACGTGCTGGTGGACGGGGACGGCAATCCCGTTCTGATCGACACCGAGGACCTGATGTACTTCGACGTCGAGTGGGAGCACGTCTTCCTGCGGATCCGCCTCCACGACGACTACCGGCGGCTGGCGGTGGACGGACTGGACGAGGACCGGCTCGCGCTCTACATGCTCGCCCAACGGCTGTCCCTGACCGCAGGCCCGCTGCGACTGCTCGACGGGGACTTCCCCAACCGGGAGTTCATGCAGGAGATCGCCGAACACAACCTCAACGAGGCCCTGGCACTGGTCTCGGCCGAATAGCACGCGGCTCGCCCTACCGCAAGACATGCTGACTCCGGCCTCCTCCGGCGTCGTGATGTCGCGGTCGGTGCAGGCGCGCCCGAACTTGGACGCACCACCGAGCTGATGCGGCAATTCGTTGTCCGCAAGTGGGGCGGGCCCTGTGGCCCTTACGGGCGAAGCCCGGTGGTAGGCCGCTGCGCCGCCGTCGCCACGTCCGTCAGCCGAGCGGGCGCGGCCGGGGCGTCCCGTGAGTCCTGCGCAGCCACTCGTCGAGCGTGACGAAGTCCGCGTCGGTGAGGCCCCGCTCGGGGTCGACACCATGGAGCAGGGCGTGCCCTCGGTGGTGCCCGGAGACCCAGGCCCGATCGATATCGGTGACCTCGTCGTCAACCCAGACGAACGAGCGCCCGGCGGCCCAGCCGACCAGGGTGCGGGTCTTCCAGTGCAGTCCGTCCCGCTCGTCCCGGTCGTCCTGGTCGGTCTGCTCCGGCCAGATCACCACGCTCAACTCCGGCAGACCCAGCCGGGGAGCGACGGACGCGTTCGCGTCGGTCATCCACGCCGTGGCCCAGACCAGATCGCACGGCAGCGCCGACAGCCGGCGCCCGTGCTCGGGATTGATCCTGGCCAACAAGGGATTCGCGTCGGCGCCCAGCGGATCGGTATCCGCCCCGAAAGTCGGATACCGCTGCGCCGCGCCGAAAGGGATGAGTGGTCCGTCGACATCGAGGAAGAGCAGCGGACGCTCCGCGGAACCGGTCACGGCGGCACGATAGCGCGACCTGCCCTTGCCCTCGAGAACCAGCGGCACCTGATCAGTGGCTCTGGAGTACGCCGGGATTCGCCGGCCGTGATGTTCACGAGTTCTGGTTCCGGCCCAGGCTTTGTGGTTCGTGACGCGGTGTCACGTCTGTAGGTTGTGGGGGGCCCTGTCCGGCAACGGTCGTGCGCAGGATCTCGGTCCACCAGTCGAGCATGCCATCCCGCGCGGCCGCGTCCAGTCCGACGCTCCTGCGGAATTCATCGCCGAACAACGGCTCCGTCGCAACCGCTTGGTGCAATCCGGCCACCGTCAGCTGGATCGCCTCGCGTGGCGGCGGCGTTCGTCCGGTGGCCGCGCAGTGTTGCCGCGCCTGGGCGTGCAGCCGGTCCACCACCTCATCGAGCAGCCCGCTGCCGGTATCCCGCCAGCCGGACCGATGCAACGCGAGCGCCAGTTCGGCGTAACCGTCGGCGTACAGCGCGGACAGCGCGCGCAC
Organism: Embleya sp. NBC_00896; assembly: GCF_045207785.1. Classification (NCBI taxonomy): domain Bacteria; kingdom Bacillati; phylum Actinomycetota; class Actinomycetes; order Kitasatosporales; family Streptomycetaceae; genus Embleya; species Embleya sp. NBC_00896. The sequence continues at coordinate 538,964 of NZ_CP108777.1, read as the reverse complement.
CAACTCGGCGGGGTCGATCGGGCCGTCGGTCCACGCGCCCAGCACGGCGTGCAGTTCGGCCTTCAGTTTGGTCCCTCCGAATCGCAGCAGCGAATCCAGTAGTTGTTCACGCGTGCCGAAGTGGTGGTTGACCGCGGCATCGGACACCCCGACCTCGGCGGCGACGGCGCGCACCTGTACGGCGGCCGGACCACCTGCGGCGAGCAGCTTGCTCGCCGCCTCGAGGATCATCCGCCTGGCGTCATCAGGGTTTCGTCGTACTCGGGTAGCCACTCGCCAATCTTACCTTGACCACTCAAGGTAATTCCCCCTACCTTGAGTGGCCAAGGTAAGGAAGGAGGCACCGTGCACGGACAATCCACGATTCCGGCGATGACCGAGCTGGCGGCGACCCTGGGCGTCACGATCCACGATCCGGCGCCGCCCAGCGAGATCCGCTTCTCCCGTGCGGGCTGCCGGTTGCACGGATTCGACTGGGGCGGAGCAGGATCTCCGGTACTCCTGCTGCACGGCGGCGGGTTGACCGCGCGCACGTGGGATTTCGTCTGCCTCGGCCTGCGCGGCGCTGCCCGGCTGGTCGCGCTGGATCTGCGTGGTCACGGCGACAGCGACTGGTCCGACGACTACCGCATCGACGTCATGGCGGCCGATGTCGTCGCCGCGGCCGACCACCTCGGCTTCGGCCGGGTCCGGCTGGTCGGTATGTCGCTCGGCGGCGTGATCGCGGCCCACGTCGCCGATTCGAGGCCCGACCGGGTGGAGCGGCTGGCGCTCATCGATGTCGCGCCCGGCGTGGACTTCGAAAGCACCCGGCGGGTACGGGCATTCATGACCGGGCTCGGTCCCGTGCGGGAACTCGAGACGGTGATCGAGGCCGCGATGCGGGTCAATCCGCGCGCCAACCGCGCGGGTGTCGCCTACCGCATGAGCACACTGTTTCGCCGTGCCCCCGATGGCGATTGGGTGCCGAAGGGCGATCTGCGTCCACCCGACTTCCCCGCCATTCTCGCGGCCATCGACCGGCTGGTCGCACAGCTGACCGGGGTGCCGGTTCTGCTGGTGCGCGGCGGGCGCAGCAGGGTGCTCCCCCAAGCCACCGCCGAACGCCTGGTCGGGCGCATTCCGGACGGGGAACTCGTGGTCGTACCGGACGCGGGGCACAACGTCCAGGAGGACAATCCGGCCGCGCTGATCACCGCATTGCGTGCCTTCCTGACACGCTGACCGTGACGAAATGCCCGGCGCTGCCGCCGAAATGGACCGCGCCGCTGCTTGTTCCTCGTATCTTCGTGAACTCGTTCATCGCGGTTGCGGCACAACGTGGGCGAAGTCGCCGAACGCTGTGTCTCCCAGCACCGTCGCCCGGAAACGCGAACCGGCCCAGGCGGTTTTGCGTCGACCACCCAGCCCACGCACCGTCCCGGCTTGAGCCTCCGGACTCAGCGTTTCATCTGCGGGAAGAGGTCGTGGAGGAAGTTCGTGGGTGGCGTCGAGGGCCTGGGCGCCGGTGGCGGTGTCGAGGTTGATCGGTGGGGTCGGGGTGTCGAGTTCGGTGCCGAGGGCGAGGACGGCGGCGAACAGGGCCTTGGCGTGGCTGCCCAGGGGCGCGTCGAGCGGGACGAGGGTTTCGTGCGGTGGGGGGACGGGCCGTGCGATCGGGTCGGGGGTGTTGATGTAGTCGCTGACGAAGCCGTCCATCGTCGGGGCGGTGCCGGGCGGGGGTGCGTTGTAGGGCGGTGCGTTCTCGTGGGCTGCGCCACGTGGCCCTTCGAGGGCCCCGCGGGCCGGGATCCGCTCCGCCGCACAGGTGACTTCGACGGGTTGTGCGCCGGGGAATGGATCAGGCATGGGTTTGACTGGAGGCGTAACGAAGTCGCCCGAGCGCAGGAGAAATCCGCATGAGGCCCACCGACGCGACCGTCCGCTCCCTGGTCGCAGCCATCAACGGCAACAAGCGCCAGGACTTCCTGGCCCTGCTCACTCCGGACGCGACCATGTCCGACGACGGAACCGACCGCGACCTGCACCAGTGGATCGACCGCGAGATCTTCGACGTCAACGGGCGCATGGAGGTGCTCTCCGAGTCCGCCGGCGGCCGTGAACTGATCGCCCGGTTCCGCAACGACACCTGGGGCGAGATGCGTACCTCGTGGCGCTTCGACATCCAGGGCGACAAGATCCAGCGCCTCGAGACCGGCCAGGCCTGACCGGGTTGCGGACGGGTGCGGCGGGCGCGGCGCGTCCGGCAGGTCCGGCGGGTGCGGTGCGCCGTACGCGGGTTATTCGAGGCTCGATCGGGTCAACGGTTGTCGGCGTCCGGCGTCCGGCGTCCGGCGTCCGGCGTCCCGGGTCTCGGCAACCGGGCGAACTCCAAGACGTGCTACGGGAGTTCGCCGCCATACGGTTCCACGATCCGGGCGGGGCCCGACTCCTGATCGTCGACGACGCGGACCTCGTCCGCCTCGTGGATCCCCGGCCGCCACTGGCGTCGGATCCGGCCGGCGGCGGCGAGTTCGTCCAAGACGCGCCCACGGGAGCCCGCGCGTTGCCGCTGCGCGGCCGGCGGCGCGGGCCGCATGCGATTCACGATCCTGCGGGCGGGGATCCGGCGAGGCCGTGGTGCAACAGGGCGGTGAGGGTGTCGATGATCTCGTCGTCGGTGGCCTGCGGCCTGTGTTCGCCCGCAGTGAGGACCGCGTATCCGAACATCGAGATCATGGCTCCCATGGCGGCGGCCACGAGTTGGGGATCGCCGGGAAGGTCGCGGCCCTGTTCGCGCATGTACTCCAGGTGATCGCGCAAGGGGCTGGTCTCGGTGGTGAGGCTTTTCCAGGCACGCCCCGAACCGGGTGGATCGGACATGGTCGACTGGAACAGCGCCGCGATCACCGGTAGGTGGTCACGGAACACGTGCCAGGAGACGGCCAGGTGCTCGCGCAGTTGGCCGGGGTCGGCGAGGTCGTGGTTACGGGCATGCTCGGAGCCGATGGCGGCGTCGGCCTGTGCCTCCATGTCGCGCAACAAGGACCGGAGCAGGTCGTCCTTGTCGGTGAAGTGATCGTAGAACGAGCCGGTGGCCCGGCCGGCCGCCCGGGTGATGTCGACGATCTTCGTGTTCGGGAACCCGCGCTCGACGAACAGACGCCGCGCCGCGTCCTTGAGCGCGGCCTCGGTGCCGGCCGCCTTCTCCTTGCGCACTCCCACCGATGTGCTCCTTCGCCTCGAACCGCTTGACCGCGCTTTCGCCGCTCAGCATACTGAACCCCACTTCACCGAATAAAGATTCAGTGAATCCTGATTCAGGAGCGTGTATGGACGTCATCGTCATAGGCGGCGGAGTGGCCGGGGCCGCGAGCGCCATCGCACTGCGCCGGATCGGTGCCCAGGTCACCGTCTACGAGGCGCACGCCGACCCGGCCGGACAGGTGGGCTCGTTCCTGAGCCTGGCTTCCAATGGCCTGCGGGGCCTGGACGCGCTGGGCTGTCTGGAAGCGGTCCGACAGGCCGGCTTCGCCGTCCCCGATCAGCGGATGTGGGCCGGCTCCGGCAAGCTCCTGGGCGAGGTGCCGCGCGGACGGCGGTCGAATGACCCCACGCTCAGCACGACGCTGATGCGCGGACACCTCGTGGAGGCACTGCGCGAGCACGCCCAGCGGGCCGGCGCGCGGATCGTCACCGGTCGGCGCCTGGTCGGTGCGACGCCGGTCGGGCACGGCGTCCGGGCGGAGTTCGCCGATGGTTCCAGTGAGCACGCCGACCTGCTCGTGGGCGCCGACGGACTCTGGTCGACCACCCGGTCGATCCTCGACCCGGACACCCCCCGCCCCGTCTACGCCGGGCTGTACAGCGTCTCCGGCATCGCCGAAGGCGTCCCCGCCGCGCCCGGCACGTTCAACATGGTCTTCGCCCGCAACGGCGCCTTCCTCCACGTCCCGGCGCCCGACGGCACCGTGTGGTGGTCGGCGCAGGTGGCCGACCGCCGGCAGCCGGATCTCACGGGCGTCGACAACGACCAGTGGCTGCACCGCCTCGCCGACCTGTACCGCTTCGAGCGACAGCCGCACGCGATCATCCAGGCCACCACGCGATTGCACCGCCCCACCCTCATGCACACCCTGGCCACGGTCCCCACCTGGCACAACGACCACATCGTCCTCGTCGGGGACGCCGCCCACCCCGTCGGCGCGGGCCAAGGCGCCTCCATGGCCATCGAAGACGCCGTAACCCTCGCCCAGACGCTCGCGAAAGCCCCGACCACCGGCGCCGCCCTCGCCGACTACGACCGCCTCCGCCGCGCCCGAGTCGGCAAGATGGCCAAGACGGCCGCCGGCAACCGCGACGCCAAAACCACGGGCCCGATCAAGCGCCGCCTCAACGACCTGATCATGCCGATCGTGTTCCGCCACTTCTTCGACAGGGCCACCGCCTGGCTGTACACCCACGACCTGGGCACCTTGCCCACCCCGACCCAGGACACCCGGCTCCCCAGGCCATGAGCACACCTCGGCCCGGGCCTGCCGGCGGACCCGGTCGCGAGTTCACGTCTCCGGGGCCGCACGTCCGGGCTGTCGATCCGCCGCCGCCGATAGCCTGCGTCATCATGATGCGTGCTTGGATCTTGCCGATGTTGCTTGTGGTCTGCGGCTCACTCGTGACGGCCACACTGGTCGTCAGGGGGCTCCCCGGCGTCGCCGTCGCAGTGCTGCTGATGTTCGTCCTGCTCGCAGGGCTGAACTCGCCGCTGGCGTTCCCACGGTCGATCGGTGCGGTGGAGGCGCAACGCCGCAGCGCGGTCGACGGCCGACCGGTCGTGTACTGGCGGGCGGGCTGCAAGTACTGCCTGCGCCTGCGGATCCGGTTGGGCCGCAGTGCCCGCCGGCTGCATTGGGTCGACATCTGGCGCGACCCGGCCGGGGCGATGGCGGTGAGGGCAGCCAACGATGGTGACGAGACCGTGCCGACCGTCCTGGTGGCGGGCCGACCGCACGTCAACCCCGATCCCGAATGGGTGCGCGGACAACTCCGCCCATCCACCTGATTGGGCCGAAGGGGTCGTCAATCGGTGCGGAGACGATGGTGTGGCCGTCGGCGACGAGAGCATCGTGGATGGCCTGGACGTCTGTGGCGTGGAGCCAGATCGCGGCACCGATGCCGGGCTGAGCTATGGATGCGAGATCGGTGCCGGGAACGACGTCGCGGAGTGCGAACGCGATCGGCTTCGTCTCGAAGACGACGGCGTGCGGAGGTCCGGCCTGCGAGTGCCGGCCTCCGGTCGGCACCGGCTTCGCGACGGCGGTACCGGCCAAGCAGATGATGGCGCCGGTGCCGAGTCCGCGCCTGTGGAGTGATCTGCCTCACATGCTGTCACAACGATCGATCGCGCGGTGTCTTGAGGCCGAACCCCTGGGAACGAAGGAGTCACCATGACCGAGAACATCGAGGTGGTCGTGATCGGCGGCGGATACGCCGGCGTCATGGCGGCCAATCGCCTGACGCAGCGCGACGACGTGACGGTGACGCTGATCAACTCGCGCCGGACCTTCGTCGAGCGGATCCGCCTGCACCAGATGGTGGGCGGGTCCCACGACGCGGTCGTCGACTACCGAGAGGTCCTGGGCGAGGGCGTCCGGCTGGTGGTCGGCACGGTGACCCGGATTGACGCGGCCGGGCGCAGCGTGACGTTGGCGTCGGGCGGCGAGGTCGGCTACGACTACCTGATCTACGCGGTGGGCAGTGGCAGCGCCGACCCGCGCGTGCCCGGAGCGGCCGAGTTCGCCTACCCGATTGCCGGCCTGGAGGAGGCGCGGCGGCTGCGGCCGGTCCTCGACGCCGCGCCCGCAACGGCCGCGGTGACGGTGGTCGGAGCCGGTCCGAGCGGCATCGAGACCGCCGCCGAACTGGCGGAGGCGGGCCGCGCCGTGACCCTCCTCTGCGGCGGGGTGCTCGGCCCGTACCTGCACCCTCGGGGTCGGCGCTCGGTCGCCAGGCGGCTGGCCAAGCTCGGTGTGACCGTGCTCGACGGCCCCGACACGAAGGTGACGGCGGTGACCCGCGACGCCGTACAGCTCAGCGGCGGCCGCAAGTTGCCGAGCAAGGTGACCATCTGGACCGCCGGATTCGGCGTGCCGGACCTGGCCGCCCGTAGCGGGCTGAGCACCGACGCCGAGGGCCGCCTGCTCACGGACGAGACGTTGACGAGCGTGGACGACGTGCGCATCGTCGCCGCCGGCGACTCGGCGGCACCGTCGGACCTGCCGCTGCGGATGAGCTGCCAGGCCGCGGTACCTCTGGGCGCGCGGGCCGCCGACACGGTGCTCAGCCGGATCACGGGTGAGCAGCCCTCGACCCTGAACCAGGTGTTCGCGGGCCAGTGCATCAGCCTGGGCCGACGCGCGGGCATCTTCCAGTTCGCCCACAGGTACGACGCCGCGCTGTGGTTCCACATCGACGGTCGCCCTGGCGCGAGGCTCAAGGAGTTCGTGTGCAGGGGCGTCGTCAAGCATCTGGCCGGCGAGGCACGCAAGCCCGGTTCGTACAGCTTGCACCGCGTCTCAGGAGGCGCAAACCGTCGGCAGTTGCTGCAGGCCAAGCGCGACGAGGCGCCGGCCACCGCTGAACGGGCAGCCTAGGCGGCGGCGCCGTTGCACGTGCACGCCTATGATCAGCGGCCTTTGAGCAACGAATCGTCGAATCGTCGTCAACTTGGCGTGTCACGGCCGTGCGCCGGGTGGTGTCCCACTCTCGACCGCACCGAACAGGTGGGTCGGATCCAACGGTCGGCAACGAAAAGGACCTTGCTGTGGATACACGCTTGAAGGCCGTCGGCAACCAGGGCCGGCCGCGTAGGAGAGGGGCCGAGATATGAGCGAGCACGCCACCGACCCGGCGACCGAGACTTTCGTCGCCCACCGCAACCTGCTCTTCACCGTCGCCTACGAGATGCTCGGATCGGCGGCCGACGCCGAAGACGTCCTCCAGGAAACCTGGCTGCGGTGGGTCAAGGTCGACCTGGCGCAGGTGCGCGACCAACGCGCCTACCTGGTCCGGATCACGACCCGGCAGGCACTCAACCGGCTGCGCACCATGAGTCGCCGCAGGGAGGCGTATGTCGGCCAGTGGCTGCCCGAGCCGCTGCTCACCGCGCCGGACGTCGCCGAAGACGTCGAGCTCGCCGAGAGCGTGTCGATGGCGATGATGCTCGTCCTCGAAACGCTGTCGCCGACCGAGCGCGCCGTCTTCGTGCTGCGCGAGGCATTCGACGTCGACTACGACGAGATCGCTGCCGCCGTCGACAAGAGTCCCGCGGCCGTCCGCCAGATCGCCCACCGCGCCCGCCAACACGTCGATGCCCGCCGCCCCCGCCAGGCCGTCTCCCCGAGCATGACCCGGGCGGCTCTGGAATCGTTCCAGCGCGCGCTCGAAACCAGGGATCTGCAAGGCCTCCTCGACGTGCTCGCCCCGGACGTCGTGCTGATGAGCGACGGCGGCGGCCACAAGCGAGCCGCGCTGCGGCCGGTCGTCGGCGCCGGCAAGGTGGCCCGCTTCTACCTCGGCGGCTCCGCCAAGATCGAAGCCACACTCACCACTGACCCCACCGTGGTCAACGGCAACCCGGCCCTCCTCGTCCACCTGGACGGCGAGCTCGACGGCGTCATGGCGATCACTGTCGAGGACGCCCGTATCACCGGCCTCTACTACGTCCGCAACCCGGAGAAGTTGTCCCGCGTCGAATCCGAGACCCCGCTCACCCTGCGCTGAATACCGGTGGCGGGTTGGCCACTTGGGGGTCGGATGCAGCGCTGAACCCCCGTACCTGTCAGAACACGCAAAGCTCGCCTTGCTACATGGCTTTGCGCTCCCGGCCATGACCGGGAGCGCAAAGCCATGTTCGTCTGCTCGGCGCGGACGTGACGATGCGTCCGGTGCGGTGGCCCTTGCCGGTCCGCCTGCGTGGCGCGTTGACCCGGCCCCGGCGAAGATCCAACACTCGATCGTTGGTGACCCCGGCATCCGCACCGGGCGACCGACTCGCGACCGGGAGACGCCGTGGCAGGATAGGTTGTCGCCGCTCGGGTCTCGAAGGGGTAGTCGGTGGTGGTCATCGGGCTTGCCTCTTCCGGGTGTCGGCGATGGCACGGGTGACGCCCTTGCGCCACACTGTCCCGCGAGCCCGGCTTCACCGCGTTCCGACGCGCCAAGACCATCCGCACCCGTCGCCGCCTCCGACCGACGAACGCCACGACCGAGCGCACCCTCACCGACCTGCGAGAACACGTCATGACTTCACCATCACCCACGCTGGCCGTCGTGAGCGGCGGTCCCGGTACGGGCAAGACGACTCTGGCGCACGCACTCGCCCACGAACTCGGGTGCCCCGCGATCATTCGCGACGAGATCAAACAGGGCCTGGTCATGGCCACCCCCGGATATCGAAGCGGCGGCGACGATCCCCTCAACCTTCCGACGCGGGACGCCTTCTTCGGCGTGCTGCGGACGCTTCTGCGCGCCGGCGTGACGGTCGTCGCCGAGGCCGCCTTCCAGGACCACGTGTGGCGGCCGAACCTCGAGCCACTCGCCGACCTCGCGCAGATCCGCGTCGTCCGCTGCACGACTCCCGCGGCCGTCGCCCACGACCGGATCGTCCAGCGCGTGCGGCAGAACGTCCACAGGACCGCGCACGCCGATCACGACCTGCTCGAAGCCATCGCCGCGGGAGAACACTCACTCGAGTCCTTCGTGCCGATCTCCCTGCACGTGCCCACCCTGACGGTGGACACCCGGGACGGCTACCTCCCGAGCATTCACGACATCGCTTCCTTCATCACCGGGGCGCCCGCACCCGACGGGTCACCCGACGGCACAGGCTGACGACCCGACGGCCTTGAGTTCCGTCGCGGCGAGGGCGACGGCGATGTGCATACACGCCGACTGCTTGGCCACCACGCGATCCGAGCGTCGGGAACACGGCCTCGGGGAGCAATGGAACAGTGGTTGGCGTCAAGCATTGACCGACCATGGACGCCGTTGACGGCGGGCGTTCCCGCCGGTTACCCGTGCTTGTCCGGTTCGGCGTCGGCGAAGGCGCGGTATCCGCCGAGATCTCGGGCTGGGCGAGGACGTCGCCGCGGTGTACGACTCGGACCGGACCCGGGGCCATCATCGGATGCTGATCCGCCGGCGTGGCGAGGTCGTGTCGGACATTCAGCAAGACCGCCGTCGTCATCACCGCGAAGTCCGCCGGGCGCAAGGTCTTCGGCCTCGCCACCGCGGGCGTCCGTCTCGCTTGACCTCCTGCGCGTCAGTCCGGCAGCCAGTGCAGCTCGTGCGCCAGGGTTTTGGCGACGGCACGGATGCGGCGGTGTAGTGGCGACTGCTCGCGTGGGAGGACCAGGTGGATCGTCAAGCTGGGCGCGCCTCGCAGCGGTCGCCAGGTGAGACCGGCCGGTTGTACCGTGACCGCGGCTTCTCCGGCCGGGGCGAGGGTGGCCCCGTCGCGCAGGTCGCGCTGAGACATGTCGAAAGAGACTGCGGGCGTGTGGAATCGGGGGTGTGGTCGGGTGTCTCGGAACAGTGCGGACAGCTGATCGTGGATCACGGGGTTGGCCGCACGGTCCGGGAGTCGCAGCGGATACGCGGCCGCGTCGGCGATCTCGATCTCCGGGTGTTCGGCCAGCGGATGGTGCTGCGCCAGCTGGACCCCGACGCGCACACGCCGCAGCAGGAACCGGCGCACGCCTCGGCCCGGCTGTTCACCGCGGGTGATCCCGGCATCGATGCGGCCGTCGGCGACCGCGGGGGAGATCTCCGGTGTCGCCATCGGGACCGCGCCGACCTCGAGTCCGCTGTTGCCGCGAATCAGCCTGTCCACCAGGGCCGGTGCCGTCTCGGCCCCGGTACTGAGGCTGTATCCGATGCGCAGCGTGCCCAGTTCACCGGCCGCCGCGCTCCGGGCGGTGTCCCATGCCCGGTCCAGCGCCGCCAGCGCGGGCGGCGCGGACTCCGCCAAAGCCGCACCGGCCGTGGTCAATTCGACGCTACGCGTGTTGCGGACCAGCAGGGCCGTACCGAGTTCCGCCTCCAATCGGCGCATCCGGGCGCTGAGTGCGGGCTGTGCGATACCGATCCGTGCGGCCGCGCGGGTGAAGTTCAACTCCTGCGACAGCACCAGGAAGTACCGCAGGCTCACCGTATCCGGCGCCACGTGCCCTCCCTGCCGATTGATAACGATCCGTTCTGAGCCTATCCCGTACCGGTCTTTCCCTCGACCGCACATCAAGCCCTAACCTGCGCATATGACGATCCAATCGACCGCAGTACCGGTCGGCGGGATCGATCGATCCGAGTGTCAATTCGAAGTCGGACGTGTCCGGCCGAACACAGGAGGATTCCATGGCCAAGGGCTACTGGGTCAGTGTCTACCCCGCCATTTCCGACCCTGAGGCGCTGACTGCCTACGACAAGCTGGCCGGTCCGGCTGTCCGGGCTGGGGGCGGGCGCACCCTGTCCGTTGGCAGTCGAGTCGTCGCCCACGAGGCCGGAATCACGCAACGCGTCGTCCTGATCGAGTTCGACAGCTTCGAACAGGCCGTCGCGGCATACGAGAGCGAGGCATACCAGAAGGCCCTGGTGGCCCTCCCCGACGGCTACGAGCGCGACTTCCGCATCATCGACAGCATCGACTGACCGGCGAGCCCAGCCATCGCCGAGCATCCGTCACCTGATACGCACACGGTGCCGAACGACGACTCACGAGACGACTTCGAAGCCATGCCCCGCGTCCCGGTTCGTCGTCGACGTCCTCGACGGCCTGATCCCTGTCGGGCGGATCGAAGAAGCGACGCGACGTCCGGGCCGGCTGGACTGTCTCGCTGACCTCGTCGACGAAACTCAGCCTCGCCCGAAGCGAACCGCGAACCGCTTCTCACACGACGGATCGGTCCAGCGAACACAAGGCTTCGATGACCAGGGGCGCATCCTGCATCCATCTGCCGTGTGCCCCGTCGGGGCTACTCAGAGTACTGATATAGAGTTTGAAGAACCGCAGGTCAAGACCTCTTTCGAGGGGTTTCGATCTGCGGTTCTTCTGTTGTTGAAGTAGCCCAGGGGTTCTTCCATCTCGACGGCTTCGACAGGGCGCTGATCGCCAGGCGGCGTGGTCGCCCCGGGGCCGCGAACGCCAAGCCGGGAGGGCGACGTGGGCACGTACCTGAAGGTGCGTACTTGATCAAGGACCGGCGACCGGGAAGTCTTGTTGAGGCGCGCCAAGCCCGTCGTCCGATACCGCCCCTGTCCTCACGGCCAGGTGGTCCCGACCCCAGGCGGAGAGCAGTTCCAGCAGTTCGTAGAGCCGACGGCCCCGTTCGGTCAGCGAGTACTCGACCCGGGGCGGCATCTCGTCGTAGTCCTCCCGGTGCACGATCCCGTCGGCCTGGAGCTCCCGGAGCTGCTGGGTCAGCACCTTCTCGCTGATGCCGGTGACCAGCCGCCTGGTCTCCCCGAAGCGGCGCGGACGCTCGGAGAGCGCCCACATGACGAACGACTTCCACTTGCCCTCGAACACCCCGACGGCCACACCCATCCCGCATGTGTGCGGATCGGCCACCGTCACGACCTCGGAGTTCCCCATGTCTGCTTCCCCCGTCACCGTTCTCGGCCTGGGCCCGATGGGCCGGGCCCTGGCCTCCGCGTTCCTGGCCGCGGGCCATTCCGCAACCGTCTGGAACCGTACTCCGGGCCGGGCGAACGGCCTGGTGGAGAACGGCGCCGTCGAGGCCGGGACCGCCGCGGAGGCGATCGCGGCGAGCGACCTCGTGGTGATCTGCGTGCTGGACCACGAAGCCGTCCGTGCCGTCATCGCTCCGCACGCCGCCGAGCTCAAGGGCCGGACCCTGGTCAACCTCACCGCCGGAACCCCCGACGACGCCCGCGCCACCGCCGAGTGGGCCGACGCGCACGGCATCGGCTATCTCGACGGCGCGATCATGGTTCCGACGTACCTCGTCGGCGGCCCGTCCACCCTGGTCCTCCACAGCGGCCCGGCCGATCTGTACGAACGCCACCGGGACACCCTCAGGGCCATCGGCGGCACCTGTGTGCACCTGGGCACGGACCCGGGCCGTGCGGGGGCGCACGACGTCGCACTGCTCGACATCTTCTGGACGGCACTGACCGGCGTCGTCCACGCCTTCGCCCTCGCCGGGTCCGAGGGCGTCACCGCATCCGACCTGGCCCCCTACGCCAAGGGCGTCGCCGCGCTCCTGCCCGACGTGATCGACGCGTTCGCCGAGCAGGTCGACACCGGCAGCTACCCCGCCGGGGGCTCCAACCTCCGCTCGGCGGCGGCGATCATGTCCCATGTCCTCGAGGCCTCGCGCAGCCGGGGCGTCGACAGTACGGTGATCTCCGCCGCCCATGAGATCGCGCGCCGGGGCATGGCGGCCGGTTACGCGGACGACTCCTACGCCCACGTCGCCGAACTCCTCCGCGGCTAAACCCGCCTCTCGGCCAGGATGGGGCGCCGTCGTTGATCCAGTACTCCAGCTGTAGGTCGTGATCTTCATGTCTGGGATGCGGCTTGTCGCTCTCCTGCGGGTTGAGGTGCGGGGCGTAGGTCGGCAGCTGGAACACGGTGAGCCACTCGGCGCTCGCGGCGATGAACTCCCGTATTCCGGATTCCCGCGGTCAGGTGGAGGCGGACGTTGTCCCAAACCAGCACGATCGGGTCGCCGAGCTGGGCGTGCGCGCGGACGATCAGATCGCGGAAGTCCCGCCAGCCGAAGCCCTTTGGCTCGTCCTTGCGGCCCCGGTACTCGCGTATCGCGTAGATCAGCCGGGACCGCTCTTAACGCCAACCACTGTTCCATTGCTCCCCGAGGCCGGAACAGGCCCACGACCGTCCGGACTTCACCCCGACCGGCACCAGCGGTTCCGGGCGCGCTGCCACGAACGCACCGAGCGTGAGGCCGGCCGGGTGGGACGCACGCCGACCGGCTTCGGCGATCGAAAATGAGGAACGAACAACCCCGAGATCTCTTGCATGGGTGGTTCCCGTCGGTGCCCTCAGGGTTGATCACATATGCCGGGGCTATGACTTCAGCATGTCCTGGAATTCATCGAAATCGATGACGCGGTCATGGTTCTTGTCCGCCTCCGATGCGCTCTTGACCTTCTCCCTGAGCTGCCCCTGATAGCCCTGACTGGAGGCGAGTCGGCCGGCGGCGACCGCCGCAACGGCTGTTTCGTAGCAATGGGACGCGCGTTCGCGTTGCCTGGGTCGACGACGACTCGTACCGTGGGCGCCCGAATCGCGCCACCGTGACCCGCGTCAGGTGAGTGTCGTCGCCAGCAGTTCGGCGGCTTCGGCGACCAGGGGTTCGTCCGCCCGTGCGTCGGCATGCCGCTTGGTGGACAGGACCGCCAGCACGAGCGGGCCCCGGCCGGGTGGCTGGGCGACGCCCACGTCGTTGGTGGTGCCGTAGGCGCCGGTGCCGGTCTTGTCCGCCAGGATCCAGTCGTTCGGCAGACCGGCGCGGAAGCGGTTGGCGCTGGTCGTGTTCGCCAGCAGCCAGCGGGTGAGCCGCTTGCGGTCCCGGGGGGCCAAGGCATCGCCGAGGGTGAGGCGTGCGTAGGTGCGCCCGATGGCCCGAGGGCTGGTGGTGTCCGTCGTCCGCCATGGCTCCGCGGAGTTCAACTCCGGCTCCAGGCGGTCCAAGCGGGTCACGTCGTCGCCGATGGAGCGACAGAATCCGGTGACCGCAGGGGGTCCGCCATGCTCGCCATGTCCGCCATCTCCGGCATGTCCGCCATGACGTCGACCGAGCTCGCGGAGCAGGAGATTGGCCGCTGTGTTGTCGCTGTGGGCGACAGCGGCCGCGCACAGGTCCGCGACGGTCATGCCGTCGGCGACGTTCTCGGGCAGGCCGGTGATCGGTGCGTAGCCCGAACGGGTGACGTCCTGCTCGGTGTAGCGGATGCGCTCGGCGAGGAACTCGCCGTCCCGGTCGAGGTCTCTCAACACGGCGGCAACGGCGATCGTCTTGAACACCGAGCACATCGGGAAGCGTTCGTCCTGGCGATACGCCACTCTCCGACCCGTGACCGTGTCGAGGGCGAACACGCCCAGACGCGCGGAATGCCCTTCCTCCAGGCGGCGCAGGCGCTCGATGATCTCCTCGTTGTCCTTGTCGTTGTCGTTGTCGTTGTCGTCGCTCGTGCTCGCGAGGACCCTTCCGCCTGTGGGGACAACGGCCGCCAGGGCCAGCGCCGTGACGGCACCGACGCCGAGCACCCCGCGACGGGTCGGGCGCAGCCCTGACGATTCCACGATCACGTCTTTCCGGCCGAGTCGGTTCCCCGTCCGGTGTCGGTGGGTTGACACCGACCGACACCCGACGGGGACGGGGTTTCGTAGCGCATCCGGGGAGGCGGCGCCTAGAAACGATCCGAGAAGTCGACGTTGAGGTCGAGGGCGAACAGGTCGGCGTCGTCGTCGTTGTAGGCGCGAATCACAACGTGGAACTTGGCGGGCGGGATCTGCGCGGGGAGGTTTACGGCCAAGGTCAGTACGGCGTTGCCGGGCGGAACGGGCTCGCCCGCGCTCGCGGTGTCGACGGTCAGGGTCCAGTCGCCGCCCGCAGGGTCCCCGTCGCGCATGCGCTCGAGCAGGTCGTACGTCTTGGTGAGCAGCTTGATCAGGCCGATCTGGACCGTGACTTCGACCCTGGCGCCCCTGTTGATCGTCGCCGAGACGTGGGCCGGGATGGTGGCCCGCACGATCTCGCCCTTCCGGGGCGGATCCGGCTTGAGGTCGACGCTCTCGATTTCCACGATGTCGGCGGGCGAGCCCGCATCGCTCCACTCCCATGAAGTCATGTACGGATCGTAGCGTCATGATTCCACTGCGTGTCTGCTTTCAGGGGCGCGACACAGCCGCCCGCCACCCCGCCCACCTTCGGCCGCCAGGCGCGCCCGCGCAGCCGGCCCGACGCGACAGGCCAGGCCAGAGGGGCCTGGGAGTTGCCCGCGGACGCCGTTCGTCGAGGCGTACGCCGAGAACCGGGTGCTCGCCTTCGTCCACTACCGGCTCTCGCTCCCCGGCCACAGCGCTGGAGGCCCTCGTCCACCACGAGGCCGACAAGAGCGGCTGACCGGCGTCCATCGGCAACCGCACCAGGCGGCTCCTCCTCCCGTCGTCCAGCCGAGCGGTACGGCCTCTGGTCGGCGCCCGAGATGTGTGCGCTCGCCGGAATCGTGAGAAGTTACGGAACGCGCACCGACACACCCGTCGGTGCCGCGGTCATGTCGGTCCGATAGCGGAGAATCACCGGATGACTCCGGATGACGAATACCTGTTGAGGCTGGGGCGAGTGACGTACAGCCTGACCCGCCTGGACACCGCCGTACGGGACGCCCTCGCGCAACTGCCGGGCCTGCCACCGGCATTGGCGGTCCGCAAGCTCGCTCCCAAGACCACGGAGGCGACCGCCCACGCGTTGACGAACCCCGCGAACACCGCCAAGGTCGCCGATCCCGCGACACGGGCCTGGCTGCACGCCGCGGGCGAGGAACTCGCGGCGGCGGCACGGCTGCGCCACGCGATCACGGCCGCACGCTCCGCCGCCGACGACGAGGAACCGCGACTGCATCGCCGCGCCGGCGAACACGGGGACGGCGTCGACATCACCACCGCCTGGTTGGAGCGCGCGCAGGCCGACCTGGACGACGCCCTCCGACAGGTCCTGCGTCCCCGACCCGCGGCCGCCTGACCCCGGAACCACAGTCCTGTGACGGCGAACGTCGAGCGTGTGCCATCGAGCTCGAGCGCCCGCGGAGGCGTCACGGTGACAACTTTGCGCATGGGAGCCGGGTGGGACGCTTTCGAGTTCCGCCCGGCGAATCATGCCGCCCCGGAGCGGGCCCTCGGGGGTCGCCCCTGGTTCGCGATACCGGCGGCGGGCCGGTGACATCGCCGGTCAGCCCACGGCCCCGCCGCCGGCTGCGTCGAAGGCGTACAGGTTCTTCTCGCCGGCCACGTACACGAGCGTGCCGGCCACGGTCGGCGTGGCCTCCAAGGATTCTTCGGACTTGAACGACCAACGTTTGCTGCCGGAGAGCGCATCGAAGGCGTACACGTGCTTGTCCTGGCAGCCTACGTAGACGAGGCCGTTCGCCACGGTCGGCGTCGGCACGCCCACGTCGAACGTGCCGAAGGTCCACTTCTCGGCTCCGGTGGCCGCGTCCAGGGCATGGACGAAATTGTCCGCGCCTCCGACGTAGACCATGCCCGGGCCGGCCACCGGCGTCGAAACGCGGTAGACGAGGCCGTCGGTGCGGGTATCGGCGAGCGAGACCGCCCACTTCTTGGCGCCGGTGGCGGCGTCCAGGGCGTAGACGTTCTCGTCGTTGCTGGTGGCGTACAGGGTGCCGGCCATCAGGGATGTGCCCGGTCCCGGGAAGCCGAGGCCGGCGGTGAAGGCCCATTTCTTGGTGCCGTTCGTCGCGTTGAGCGCGTACATGTTGCGGTCGTGGCTGCCGATGTAGACCGTCCCGTCGTGCACCGTCGGGGAGCAGAAGATCGAGTCTCCGGTGGGGAAGACCCACTTCTTGGTGCCGGTGCTCGCGTCCAGCGCGTAGACCTTGTTGTCGAGGCTGCCGAAGACGACGAGCCCGTCGATCACGGCGGGCACGGTGCGGACCCGGTCCCCGGTCGGGAAGGTCCACTTCGGCTTTCCGTCGAGGTCCAGCGCGTGGAGGGCGTTGTCCTCTCCGCCGCAGTAGACCATTCCGCCGCCCACCGCCGGTGTCCCCGCCTCGGTTTCCAGCGGGGTTTCCCAGCGGGTTCGGCCGGTGAGCGGGTCCAGGGCGACGAGGGACCTGTTGGCGGTGACGTAGAGCACGCCTCCCGCCACGACAGGTGGTGACGGGTAGGTCCCGGGGAAACTCCAGACCGGAGTGGTGGGGCGGGTGGTCTGCTGCCTCGGGGGTGTCGGAGGGCCGCCCGTACCGGGCGGTGCCGTACCGGGTGGTGCCGTACCGGGCGAGTGGCCACCGGTGGCCGCGTTCGCGTCCGCGCTGTCACCCCTGCGGACCAGGGCGACCGTGACGGCGGTTCCGACCGCGGCCGCGCCGGCCGCACCGAGGCCGAGACGAAGGACGCGGCGGCGATTGGGCGGCAGGGGCTTCGTCCGGCTGCCACCGACCGGCTCGTACGGGGGACGGGGCGGTGCGGCGGGCCGCGTCGGGACGGCGTGCACGGGCGCTTCGGACGCCCCCGGGCCGGCCTCGCCGGCGGGACCGGCCGGCGTTCGGGGGGTGGGCCGGTCGGCGGGTGCCGAGTGCTCGGGCCCGGCGGCAGCGCCCGCGCCGGGGGAGTCGGGAGTGTTCAACGCCCGGAGCGCGTCGCGCACTTCGGTCGCCGACGCCGGGCGATCGCCCGGGGCCTTGGCCAACAGGCGCATGACCAGGTCGTCCAACGCCGCCGGGATGCCGGGCCTGGTCTCGCTCGGCGGAAGAGGAGCCTTGTGCAGATGGGCGGTCATCGTCGACACCGCCCCGGTCGCCTGGAACGGCGTTGCCCCGGTGAGGAGTTCGTGCAGAACACAGCCGAAGGAGTACAGGTCGGAGCGGGCATCGCCGGGCTGCTCGTCGAACCGCTCGGGCGGCATGTACGCGAGCGTGCCCATGACCGTGCTGGACTTGCCGGTGCTCTCGAGGAAGCGGGCGATGCCGAAGTCGAGCACCTTGACCTCGCCGCCCGGGGTGAGCATGAGGTTCGCGGGCTTGAGGTCGCGGTGCACGACGCCCGCGGCGTGGGCGGCGGCCAACGCGTCCGCGGTGCGCGCGGCCCAGTCCACCGCGACGGGTACCGGCGGCGGCCCGTCCCGGCGCAGCACCGCGGCCAGGTCGCGGCCGTCGACGAACTCCATGACCAGGAACAGGGTTCCCTCGCCCGGGTCCTGGCCCATGTCGTGGACGGTGACGACGCCGCGGTGGTTCAACCCGCCGGCGGTACGCGCCTCGCGGAAGAACAACTCCGCCGAGGAGTCCTCGCGATGGTCCGGCAGGAGCTTGACCGCGACCCGGCGGCCGATCACCCGGTCCCGCCCCGCCCACACCTCGCCCATGCCGCCACGACCCACGAACGACACCAGTTCGTACCGATCCGCAAGCACCCGCACCACTGCCAGACCCCCGTCCCCGCACGTCACCTCGCTCCCGCGCCGTGACCGTGCGAACCGCGCGATGCCCTGTCGCATTCTCGGGCTTCGGTCGATGACCATATGCGGCCACGCCGTCCGGGGACGAAGGCGGGGAGCATTCGGGCTTCCCCGCACTGCACTCGGACGAGCGGCCATCGGGCCGGCGATCAAGACCTCCCGGGGTGCGTCGGGAGCGTGTACTCCCAGCCGGGCCGCCAGTGGGAAGCGGCGACGACGACCGCTTCCAATCGGGCTCCGGCCAGCAGGCTCTCCAGAGCCCAGCGGTTGGCGGAGTGTGCGATCACCAGGACGCGGGTGCCGTCCCATCCGGCGGCCAGGCCACGCAGGAAGTCCTCCGTGGCCACGAGAACGTCGCGGTAGCTCTGGCCGTTGGGGAACGGTTCGTCGACGTGCCGGGCCCGCACCGGTGCAAGGGTCGCCTGCGGGCAACCGTTCAGATCCCCGTAGTTGCATTCACGCAGACGAGGGTCGTGGTGGATCGGCAGCGCCGAGCCCTCGAAGGCCAGCCGTGCGGTTTCCACCGCGCGATGCAGGTCGGAGGTGAAGACGGCCGCGATGCCATCGTCGCGGCGCCGTTCCCCGAGCTGCCGGGCCTGCCTACGGCCGGCCGGCGAGAGCACGCCCGGACGCCACCCGGTGGCGATACCGGCCTCGTTGTCGGTCGTGGTGGAGTGCGTCTCGTAGACGATCCTGATGGACATGCGTGGGGCTCCTTCGAGTTCCGGCCGAGCGGCTGCCGCGCGGCGGGCGCGGGGTGGCGAGGGGGCAGGGCAGGGCGGCGGGTTCGCGCGAGGACGGCGTTGCGGGGACTCGGGGACTCGGGAACTCGGGGGCTGAGCGGGTGTCTCGCGGTGTCGGGGGCGACGCGATACCCGGGTCGACGGATGGGCGCCATGCTCGAAAACAGGATGCCGATGGTTGGCAGCCCCCAATAGCCTCGCCGCATGGGTGATGGGGCTCGACTGCTGAACGTCGTCGACGTCGAGGCCACCTGTTGGGAAGTCGGGCCACCACCGGGTCAGTTCGGCGAGATCATCGAGATCGGCCTGACGGTGGTCGACATCGTCTCCCGCGTGCGCATAGGTCGGCACCGCATCGTCGTGCGCCCGGAGCACTCGACGGTCAGCGCGTTCTGTTCCGAACTGACCGGTCTGACCCAGGGAGAGGTGGACGCCGGCATCAGCTTCACGCAGGCATGCAGCACGTTGGCTACTGAACACGCGGCCGGCAAGCGCGGATGGGCGAGCTGGGGAGAGTACGACCGCAAACAGTTCCTGCGCCAGTGCGAGGCCACCTCCACCGACTACCCGTTCGGCCGCCGCCACATCAACGCGAAGGCCGTGTTCGCCACCGCCTTCACCCTACCCAGACCGGTCGGCATGGCCCGCGCCCTGGACATCGCCGAACTGCCGCTGGAAGGCCGACACCACCGAGGCGACGACGACGCGTGGAACATCGCCGCGCTGGTGCTCCACCTCGCCGACCGAGGAGACTGGCCGGGCACACGAGGCAAGTCCTCGGGCCCCTCCCGCCGGTGAGCGCTCGCCGCCGTCTCGGCGGACATGGCGAAGGCATACGAGCCCGACCTACGGGCGCGGCACGCGGCGGTAGTCCTGGCCAGGGACCTCGATCAGAGCGTGCGCCGGGGCGATCTGGAACGCCTGGGACCAGTCCCACTCCATCCCCCCAGGGACGGCGTACCCGCTCCACAGGGGAACGTCGACGCGCAGTCCCCACTCACCCGAGACCGCGCGCTCCCACTGCACCGCGCGACACACGAGCAGGCCGCGTTCGAGCGGCTGGCGGACCCAGATCCAGGGTCCCGGTTCGTCGGGCGGCGGCGGTCCCACCACCCCCGGGAGGGGCGGGGACTCCCGTGGCTCGGGGGCGGCGTCCTCGCCGGCGGCGCCCCCGTCGATCCCGGCGGGAGCGGCCTCTCGGGCAGCCCGGGCGCGGGTGGCCTCGACGCGTTCCGCCAGGCTCGGGCGGCCGCCGGAGAACCGAGCCTCCAGCGCGTCGAGATCCACCGACTCATCCATAAGGATCATGATAGCCGCTGATCGAACATATGTTCCCCTCGTCCCTCGCGCACCTGACGGTGGTGGAGCGCCCGCCGAACGCCGTGCGGTCCTACGCGTTCGACCTCCCACGGAAGCTTGATCGTGCTCACCGAGGTCGGCGGCGGCCAGTAGGTTCGTGTCACCGAGTCCGAGTGAGTGGAGATGTTGAGGTGCAAGGGGTGACCGGTGTGATCGAGAGTGATCTGGAGCTGAGCGACGGTCGCCGTCTGCATGTCTACGACACCGGCGCGGATCACTCCGACGGTCGCCTCGCCGTCTTCTGGCACCACGGCACTCCGAATATTGGCGCGCCTCCCCAGCCCCTCTTCCCGGCGGCGGCCCGGCTCGGCATTCGCTGGGTCTCGTATGACCGTCCCGGATACGGCGGGTCAACCCCTCGTCCGGGCCGCAACGTGGCATCGGCGGCCGCCGACGTCTCCGGTATCGCCGATGCGCTGGGCATCGATCGGTTCGCGGTCATGGGCCATTCCGGTGGCGGTCCGCACGCCTTGGCATGCGGCGCGCTGTTGCCGGAACGCGTCCTGGGTGTGGTCAGCGTGGCGGGGCCGGCTCCGTTCGGGGTCGAAGGACTCGACTGGTTCGCGGGCATGACCGACTCCGGCGCGGCATCCCTGCGTGCCGCCGCCGCGGGACGTCGGGCGAAGGAGGCCTACGAGGCGGGTGCCGAGTACGACCCGGAAATGTTCACCCCGGCCGATCACGCCGCACTCGCCGGCGAGTGGTCCTGGTTCAACGACGTCGTCGGTCCCGCGGTGGAGGCCGGCCCGGGTGGGCTGATCGACGATGACCTGGCCTACGTCGCCCCGTGGGGATTCGACCCCGGGCGGGTCACCGCACCGGTCCTGTTCCTGCACGGCGGCCGGGACCGGATCGTGCCCGGGTCGCACAGCCGGTGGCTCGCGAGCCGCTGCGCCGCGGCGGAACTGCGGCTGAGTCCGGACGACGGGCACATCTCCATCCTCCACTCCGGCCCGGCCGCGATGGATTGGCTCGCGGACCACTCCGGCCGCTGACGATCCCGGCCCGACGCCGCGCGGCGCGGGCTCACCCGAGATTCCCGGCACCCCCGCGGCTCAAATGAACCGGTCGCCGTAGGTCATGGGCATCCGTCTCCGTATCCGCATCCGATCGCGATCGCGTCGGGGGCATCACGTACCGGTGTCGGCGGCGGGTTCCCCGGCCGTGCGCACGTCCACGTCCTTGCCCGTCACCGAGACCGGGATGCCGTTCGGCGTGGCGTGGGCCCGCAGGTCGCGCAGCAGTTCCGGGACGGCCTCGTAGGTCAGATAGCAGATGGTGTGGCGCCGGCGCGAGCCGTCCCGCATCGTGCAGCGCAGGGTGATGTAGCAAATATCGGCGAAACGCGGGCGGGTCTCGATGGCCGCGATGTCGGCCCAGGCCACCCGACGGGTGCCGAACAGACCTCGCAACGCCAGTCCTTGCGGCCCGATGACCAGCTTCTGCAGCAGATAGAAGACGAGCATGAGAACCATGGCGAGGATCGAGCCGATGATGGTGTAGCGCACCCACCCGACCTCGACGAACGCCGGGATCACCCCCAACGTCACCGGGACGAGCGCGATCAGCATGTCCCAGCCCAGCCGGGCCTGCCACAGAACCTCGTCGGCCACCTGTGAGCGGTTGCCCTTGTTGCGACCCATCGAACCCCCGTCGCGCATACGGCGGCCGAAATCTTCCACGCGGCGCGCCTACCCACGGCATCGTACGGAGGCGAAATCGCCGCCACTTCAGGGAAACGCCTCAGTTCGGCGCACGGATGCCGACGGGCCCGGATCGGTCGCATGCCCTCTGGGTCTGCATGAACTTGTGCGCCTCGTCGTCATCGCAGGGCCGTTCCCCTTCGGCCCGGCGTTGGTGCTCAGTTGGTTTGGATGAGGAGTCCGTTGACGAGGGTGCGGAGTCCTTGGGGGTAGGTGTTTTGGGCGGCGAGTGTGGGCCATTGGTGGGCGAGGGCGGCGAGGTGGGGTACGCGGGTGGCGTCGAAGGTTTTGCGGTGGGTGGGTGGTTCGTTGTGGGTGTGGTGGTGGGCGGTGTGGGCGCGGACGAGGATTTCGCCGACGGTGTAGTACCAGATGGTGCGGAAGACGTGGACGGTTTGTTCGGGTGTGCATCCGTGGTCGTGGGCCGCGGCGAGGATGGTTTCGACGGTCCATAGCGCGGATTCGTCGAGGAGGCCGACGAATCCGTCGGTCGAGAGGATTTCCGCGGCCCATGGCCAGGCGGCGAGGGCGTCGTGCATGGCGGTGGCGGCGGTGATGATGCGTTCTTGTGGGTCGGTGGGCAGTGGGGGGTGTTCGATCTCGGCGATGTAGTGGTTGAGCAGGAGGATGAGCAGGTCGTCCTTGCCGCGGATGTGGTGGTAGAGGGTGGTGGCCCCGATGCCGGTCTCGGCGGCGAGGCGGCGGATGGTGAGCTTCTCCCAGCCGTCGCGGTCGATGAGCCGGCGGGCCGCGGTGAGGATCTGCGCGCGGGAGGTCAGGGGCGGCCGGCCGGTACGGCCGTGGGACGCGGGCGATGCGGGCGGTGCGGGCGGTGGGGGCATCGCCCCATCATGCCGCCCCGCGCTCCCTCCCTCCCGCTCCCGCCCTCCAGCCGTCCCGCCGTACTGGACCCGGTGAACGAGGCAGCCGTCCACGAGGGCATCGAGCGCCTGACGGCGGGCCGGACGGTGGTGATGGTGGCGCATCGGATGCGGACCGTCCGACGCGCCGATCGCGTCGTCTTTCTGGACGGCGGCCGGATCGTGGAGGAGGGCAGCCACGACGAACTGCTGTGCCACGGCGGTCGCTACGCCGACTTCTGGAATATTTCCCTGACGGGGGCAGCGAGTGAATGAGTCGGTATGTCGTTTGTCGGCCGCGATCACGAACAGCGTGCCGTGTTGGGCCGACAGCGTGTCGACGGCCGACTCCAGCGGGTCGCTCTGCGGGGGCGTCCGGGCCGCCCAGGCGCAGGTTCACGATGTCGGCGCCGGGTCGTTCCAGCGGATCCGGTGTGCGTGGCGGGCTCCGAACCATCGGTGGGCGAGCCGGACGGCGGGCGGGAACAGCCTGCGGATCGACTGCTTCCGATCGGGCGGGGCGCCGTCGACGAGCCAGGCGCACAGCGCCACCCCGCTTGTGAGTCCGAGGGGGTGGCGCTGGGCGGTGTCGAAGTCTGCCCATTCGCGGGCGGTGATGCGGGTCGCGAGGAGTGGCAGGACGACCGACCGCTGGTAGTCGAGGTATTCGGTCAGGGCGGCGTCCAGGCAAGCCGTGTACTCGGCCGTGCGGCTCGCGGGCCCGCGGCCGGACAGGCAGTCGTCGACGGTCTCCGCGAGCAGGGTGAGACGGCGGCGCTTGCGCTCCATCTCGGCCGCCGTGCGCGCGTGGTCGGGGCCGGGTAGGTCCTTGCCGCGCAGGACGGGCGACAGCACGGCGGTGTCGGCGTCGAGGTGGGTGGTGAGGCGGCGGTGGAAGTCGACCCAGGCCGGCGTGGTCACCGGAAAACAGGTTCGCGACCAGGCAACGAGTCGGCGCAGGTCTCTGCGCAGTGCGTCGTGGACGGCGTGGACCAACAGGAGATCGATCCGTGGATCACGGGCCGCCCGGTTGTCGCGGGGACGGCTGGGCGCGGTCGAGCGCATGTCGGGTCCTCCCGGGTGGGCGTTCACGTGTCCGGCCGGTGCTCGATGGAGATCTCGCCGTGGTGATTCGGGGCGGCCGGGACTGCTGCCGGGTCCCGCGCGACCCGCGCGGCCGACGGGTTGCGGACCTGGTCCGCGAAGTACCAGCGGGACAAGCGGACCCGCAGCCGCTGCGAGGGTTTGGCCATGCGGATCACCCCGTTGTCGTCCACGGGCGGTTCGAGTTCCAAGGGCTCGTACTGCTCGTGCGCGGTGAGGATGTGGCGTGCCGCCGGATCCAGAGGTTCGTGGAGTTCGACGAATCCGCCGTTCGGGAGCCTCTTGATCACTCCGGTCTCTCGGCCGTGCACGACCTTGTCGCGGTCGCGGAGTTGCAGCCCCTTGCACCAGCGCACGGTGACCTTGTAGGCGATCACCGGCGCGATGAAGAAGGCGAACCGTCCCACCCACGTGATCGTGTTGATCGACAGATGGAAGTGTGTGGCGATGATGTCGTTGCTGCCGCACACCCACAGCACACCGTAGGCCACGATCCAGGCGACCCCGAGTCCGGTGCGGACCGGCATGTTGCGCGGCCTGTCCAGGAGATGGTGTTCGCGCTTGTCGCCGGTGACCCACGCCTCGATCCACGGGTACGCGCCGAGCGCGGTGAACAGGATGCCGGGGACGATCACGGACGGGAGCAGCACGTTGAAGCTGATGGTGTGGCCCCAGGCGGTCCATTCCCAGTTCGGCATGATGCGCAGGGCTCCCTCCAGGAAGCCGATGTACCAGTCCGGTTGGGATCCCGCCGTGATCTGTCCGGGGTTGTACGGCCCGTACGCCCAGATCGGATTGATCTGGGCGAGGCCGCCGAGCAGCGCGGTGACACCGAAGACGATGAAGAAGAAGCCGCCCGCCTTGGCCACGTAGACCGGCATGAACGGCTGGCCGACGACGTTGTCCTCGGTGCGCCCGGGGCCGGGGAACTGTGTGTGCTTGTGGTAGAAGACGAGGATGAGGTGGACCGTCACCAGGGCCACCATGATCGCGGGCACCAGCAGCACATGCAGGGTGAACAGGCGCGGAATGGCGTCGTCGCCGGGGAACTCCCCTCCGAAGAGGAAGAATTGGAGGTAGGTGCCGACCACGGGGATCCCCAGGACGACACCGTCGGCGACGCGCAGACCGGTCCCCGAGAGCAGGTCGTCCGGGAGGGAGTAGCCGGCGAAGCCGTTGAGCATCGCCAGCACCAGCAGGAGGAATCCGAACAGCCAGTTGACCTCGCGCGGCTTGCGGAACGAACCGGTGAAGAAGTGCCGGAACATGTGCACGAACAATGCCGCGATGAAGATCAGCGCCGCCCAGTGATGGATCTGACGGATCATCAGACCACCGCGGACATCGAAGCTGATCTCCAGTGTCGAGGCGTACGCCGCCGACATGTGAACACCCTGCAGCGGCACGTACGAGCCGTCGTAGACGACCTCCTGCATGCTCGGCTGAAAGAAGAAGGTCAGGAAGACACCGGTCAGCAGCAGCGTGACGAAGCTGTAGAGCGCGATCTCGCCGAGCATGAAGGACCAGTGGTCCGGAAAAACCTTCCGGATGTACTTTCCACCGAGCCGGTAGATCCCCAATCTCTCGTCGACCGCGTCGGCGCGGCGCACGGCCTTGTTGTCCGGAACGGATATGTCGGCGGGCTCAGTGTTCTTGCCGACCGTGCGCGTCGATGCTTTTGCGTTCATGCGAGGTCCCTTCGCCGAAAGATCCCTTGACCACGCCGGATGGGTCACGTGGGAGGTGTGGATCCGCCGGAGGATCAGGGGTGTGCGAGCACCGGCTCGGCGGTCTCGACGGCCTCGGCGCTTTCGATGCTTTCGGCAGTCTTCGCGGTCTCGGTGTTCTCGGCGACGGCTTGGTGGTTGGGGCGCGGGGTGTTCATCAGGACGGCGACGATCAGCGCGCCGACCAGGATGATCCCCGCGGCCCAGGCGCTCGCCGTCCCGAAGCCTTCCACCACTGCCCGCTTGGCGATGGCCGGGCTCCTGCCGTGCGAGTCCAGGTAGTCCGCGGTCGTGCCGGCGGCGATGGTGTTGAGCAGTGCGATGCCGATCGAGCCGCCGATCTGCTGCGCGGTGTTGACTCCGGCCGAGGCCACGCCCGAGTCGCCCGGGTCGACGCCGTGGGTGGCGTAGTTGAGGGCCGCCGGCATGATCATGCCCGCCCCGAAGCCGAGGAGGAGTTGCGCGACCAGCACGCCGCGGGCGTACGCGGTGCCGGTCTCCAGGGTGACCATCCACAGCATGCCGAAGGAACTGATGAGCATGCCGGGTACGATCAGCGCCCGCGGCGCGAGTTTGGGCAGCAGCCGGGTGGTGAGCCCGCCGGCCGACAGCAGGACCGCCGCGGTCATGGGAAGGAACGCCGCGCCCGTCTTGATCGGCGAGTATCCCTTGACGACCTGCATGTAGTAGGTCATGAAGAGGAACGCCCCGAACATTCCGATGACGGCCAGGCCCACGGCCAGATAGGCGCCGCCGCGGGTGCGGTTGGCGATCACCCGCAGCGGCAGCAGCGGCTGCGGCACCCGGCTCTCGACGAAGGCGAACGCGGCGAGCAGCGCCGCGCCGGCGGTCAGCAGGCCGATGACCTTCGCCGAGTCCCAACCGGCGGACTCGGCCTGGCTGGTGGCGTATACGAGCGCGACCAGCCCGCCGGTCACCAGCAGCACGCCGGGGATGTCGAACCGGGCCTTGCCCGCGTGCCGCGACTCGGCCAGCAGCGCGTACCCGCCGATCGCCGCGATCAGGGCGATCGGGATGTTGACGTACAGGCACCAGCGCCAGTCCAGGTATTCGGTCAGCGCCCCGCCGGCAAGCAGCCCTATCGCGCCGCCCGCGGCGCTGATGGCGCCCCAGATCCCAAACGCCTTGGCGCGGTCCTTCGGCTGGGTGAACATCACGGTCAGCAGCGACAGCGCGGACGGCCCGAGCAGCGCGCCGAACCCGCCCTGTAGGACACGGGCGATCAGCAGCATCTCGAAGTTGCCCGCCGCGCCGCCGAGCGCCGACGCGCCGGCGAAGCCGAACAGCGCGATCAGGAAGGTTCGCTTGCGGCCGGTGTAGTCGGCGATCCGGCCGCCGAGCAACAGCAGGCTGCCGAATGCCAGCGTGTACGCGGTGATGATCCACTGCCGGTCGCCGTCGGAGATCCCCAGGTCCCCCTGGAGCGACGGCAGCGCGATGTTCACGACGGTGGCGTCCAGAACGATCATGATCTGGGCCAACCCGATGAAGAACAGCGCGGCCCATCGGCGCGAAGTGACCGGCGGAGCCTGCGCCTTCGTGGTTGCCATGACTTCGTCCTCACTCATGGTGCTGCATGCCGCACGGGTCGTTCGCGCGGCAACCTGACGCACAAGGGACACCGGCGATCCGATCCCTGTGACAGCGCGGTGATGTGACGTGCGCCACCGCTGCCGCCACCGCTACCGCTACCGCTACCGACGGGAATCCGCCCATCAGGCGTCGGGACCCGGCTTCGAGCTCGGATGGGCACATAGGTGGCCCGACAGTCCGCTTGGTGGCGGAGGCGGGAGAACCCGGCGTCTCTACGCTTCCTGCCGGCCACACTCGGTGACCGGAAGCCCTCGCGCGCCGACGCGCCAAGGAGAGGAATCGACGATAGGGCGGGTACGGGTCGGCAACGTTTTCATGGCTGCTCCCTTCATCCTCCACGCGCTCTCGGATCGGCCTCGTTACAACTCGGCTATTCCGGGCAGCTACGCAGTAGCGGCCGTTCACCGATCGGTGTGCTCAGAGGTGGCAGCGATGCACGGGCCTCCGCTCCCCAGGCGGGAAAAGCAGCGCCGGGGAGAGACCGAGAACGACCTGCGGGTGCGCGCCGAGCTTGATCGCGAGGCGAGTTCGATGCACCTCGCCCGACCGCGACCGGCGGGTCGCGTGTGGCACGCCCTGGAGAGCATCCCTGTCGATGTGCCCGTCCTTCTCGTGATGTGCCGGAGGTGAGCGCGATGACAAAGCCGCTCGGGATCGCACAACAGTTGATCGCCTCACACCTGGTCGACGGCTCGATGGTTCCAGGTACGGAAATCGCGCTACGGATCGACCAGACCCTGTGCCAGGACGCCACCGGCACGTTGGTGATGCAGGAACTCGAAGCGCTCGGCCTGGACCGGGTGCGTACCGAATTGAGCGCACAGTACGTCGACCACAACATCGTGCAGGCGGACGAACGCAACGCCGAGGACCACCTGTTCCTGCGCTCCGCCGCCCAGCGGTTCGGGCTGTGGTACTCCAAGCCCGGCAACGGCGTCTCGCACCCGATCCACATGCAGCGCTTCGGCGTGCCGGGCCGGACCCTGCTCGGCTCCGACTCGCACACCTGCGCCGGCGGCGCACTGGGCATGCTTGCCATCGGCACCGGTGGCCTGGACGTCGCACTCGCGATGGCCGGGGAGCCCTTCCACCTCACCATGCCGCAGATCTGGGGGATCCGCCTGGAGCGGGAGTTGGCGGACTGGATCAGCGCCAAGGACGTGATCCTGGAACTGCTCCGCCGCCACGGCGTCAAGGGCGCACGCGACCGGATCCTGGAGTATCACGGCCCGGGGCTCGCCTGCCTGACCGCCATGGACCGCCACGTCATCGCCAACATGGGTGCCGAACTCGGCGCCACCGCGAGCGTGTTCCCCGCCGACGACGCCGTCCGCGGCTTCCTGCGCGCGGAAGGCCGCGAAGACGACTTCCGGCCGATCGCGGCAGAGCCCGGTGCCCACTACGACCTCACCGACCGGATCGATCTGGACACCGTCGAATCGATGGTCGCCATGCCGACCTCGCCGGGCAACGTGGTCCCGGTCCGCCAAGTCGCCGGTACCCCGATCGGGCAAGTCGTCGTCGGCTCGTCCGCCAACCCGGGACTGCGCGACTTCGCCGTCTGCGCCGCGATGGTGAAGGGCCGCCAGACCTCGGCCGAGGTGAGTTTCGACGTCAACCCCAGCTCACGCGAGGTCCTCCAGGATCTGCTGCACATGGGAGCCGCGTTCGACCTCATCACCGCCGGAGCGCGGATCCACCAGGCGGGCTGCCTCGGCTGCATCGGCATGGGCCAGGCTCCCGCGAGCGGACAGCACTCCCTGCGCACGTTCCCGCGCAACTTCCCGGGCCGCTCCGGGACCCTGGACGACTCGGTATGGCTGTGCTCCCCCGAGACCGCCGCCGCCTCCGCCTTGACCGGCGTGATCACCGACCCGCGGGCCTGGGCGCGGGACGAAGGCGTCACCCTGCCGCTCTTGAACCTCCCCGAGCACGCCTCGGTCAACCAGGCGATGCTGGAGGCACCGCTGCCGCCCGAGCAGGCCAAGGCGATCGAGCTGGTACGCGGCCCCAACATCTCGGCGCTGCCCACCCTCGACGCCCTGCCGGACGAACTTCGCGTCGCCGTCCTGCTCAAGACGGGCGACGACGTCTCCACCGACGAGATCAGCCCGGCAGGCACACAAGCCCTGCCGTACCGCTCCAACCTGCCTCGCCTCGCCGACTTCACGCTCACCCGGATCGACCCCACCTACCCCGACCGCGCCCGCCGGGCCGGTCCGCACCTCATCGTCGCCGGCGACAACTACGGTCAGGGTTCCTCGCGCGAACACGCCGCCATCACCCCGCGTTTGCTCGGCCTGCGCGCCGTCCTGGCCAAGTCGTACGCGCGCATCCATTGGCAGAACCTGGCCAACTTCGGCGTGTTGCCACTGGAGTTCACCGACCCCACCGACTACGAACGCATCGACCAAGGCGACCGGCTGCTCCTGACCGGGCTGCGCTCGATCCTGACCGCCGACGGCTCCGAAGCGAAGCCGACCGTTCACAACACCACCAAGAACGAGGACTACCAGGTCACCCACCGGCTCTCGCCACGTCAGCGCACGACTGTCCTCGCCGGCGGCGTGATTGCCGCGTTGGCCGCGTCCGCAGACTCCTGACCGGTCGCCGGCTTCCTTGTCGTCGGCGGTCGTAGGGACAGGCGTAGCGTTGACAGGGCGCCGCACCTACCAGAACGGAGGTGAGTGTCGTGATCATCATCGGACTCCTCCTCGGGGCGGCGAGTGCCGCCTTCGCGGCCCTGCTGATCGCGTACAACACCACCGGGGGCCCCGAGTACACCGTGAGCATGTTCGACCGTGACATGGCCACCCTCGATACGCTCTCGGCATTCCTGGCCGGCCTCGCCCTCGCCCTGCTCTTCTGCGCGGCGCTGGCCATGGTCGCCGCCGGGGCGCGGAGGCGCCGCCATATCGACCCGGGCCGCGCCGCGGACCGCCGCCTGAGCGAGCGCGCGGCCCGACACGCCGCCGCACACGAATGGCAGGCCGACCCCACCGGGCAGCTCCAGCGCAGCGACATCCACCGAGACCCGCCACCCCCGCCGGCACCGCCAGAGCCGCCGAGCGGGACGGCACACAATCGCTGACAGCGGTTTGTTGCCCCCGAGTACTGCGGGCCGACGGTGGCGTATTCCACCGTGCTAGCGTCGGCGGGACCAGGCCCGAGTAGATCGCTCAGAGCGCCACGGACTCCGGGATCGAGCTGGACGACGAGGCCGCCGAGCGCATCGACCGCATCCTTGAGCCGATCATCGGGCGCGACCGCCGTAAGGCTCCCGCGCAACCGATCGACTACCGCAGCCGACAGGACAACAGAGCACCCGTGAACTCCACGTTGATTCGCTTGATCGAGCCCTCCGACGGCCCCGCACTCGCCGGCCTGCACTCCCGGGACAAGCAGGCGTATGCGCGCTGGCTGCCCGCGAGGCCCGCAGAGTTCTACACGCCCGAAGGGCAAGCCTCGGTCATCGAATCCCTTCTGGCCTCCCATGGCCAGGGGCTCGCGTGGCCCGGCGTCGTGGTCTCCGACGAGACCGTCATCGGGCAAGTCAACATCAGCTCGATCCTGCGCGGCCCGTTCCAGAAGGGATTCCTCGGCTACTGGGTCTCTTCTCTCCACCAGGGACTCGGGCATACGAGCCGTGCCGTCGGCCTCGCGCTGCGGATCGCCGAAGACGAGCTGAATCTGCATCGACTGGAGGCACACACCCAACTGGAGAACGTCGCGTCCCAGGCGATCCTCCGCAAGCACGGATTCAGTTCATGGGGCATCGCCCACGACCACTTCTACGCCGACGGCGCATGGCACGATGAAGTGTTCTGGGAAAGGAAACTGGCCGGCAGGCCCGCCTCCTAGTGCCGCGCCCGGCAACGTTCACCCCGTCGCGGTGTCCGGTGCGGTGCCTCGGCGTGGCGCCGGAACGTTCTCGTACTGGAGTACTTGGACGTTTCGGTGGTGCGGCGAGGGGCCGTGCCGGGCGCCGCGACGGGGTGAACGTTGCCGGGCGCGGCACTAGCCTCGTGACCAGCGCGGATGATGTCTCTCTCGTGGGCTGCCACGAAGACGCCGACCGCGGCCTCTGGCCGGTCGGCCGGCAGCTACAAGCCCGTGACCTGCGCGTTTGAGCGCCAGGGTCGGTTCAGAAGTTGATCAGGGCGGTGAGTCGACCGTCACCGGGTGTAGCTGCGGATGCGGTAGCGCAGGCCGGACGTCGAGGACTGCCAGCCCGTGTCCTCGGCGACTTTCCACGTCGGGTCCGGTGTCGGGGCGTAGGTGTCGCCGTCCACCGTCGAGTCGACTTCAGTCACCGAGAGCGTCGTGGCGTATGCCAGGGCGGCACGATAGATTTCCCCGCCGCCGATCACCCATGCCTCAGCAGGGGCGGCCGGCTCCAACGGCTCGGCGGCGAGTTCCAGAGCCTGTGCGATGGACCCGGCACGTTCCGCGCCTTCGGCCACCCATTGTGGATCGCGAGTCACCACGATGTTGCGCCTGCCGGGCAGCGGGCGGAATCGCGGAGGCAGCGAATCCCATGTTTTGCGCCCCATCACCACTGGATGACCGAGGGTGGTTGCCTTGAAGTGCGCCATGTCCTCAGGCAGTCGCCACGGAATCGCGTTGTCCGCGCCGATCACGCCATCGAGGGTCTGCGCCCAGATCAGCCCGACGTTCACACCGCGACCGGGGCTTTGATGGCCGGGTGGTGCTGGTAGTCGAGCACCTCCACATCGGCGTAGGCGTAGTCGAACAGCGAGTCGGCTTGGCGCAGACGCAGCTCGGGAAACTCGAACGGGGTGCGCGAGAGCTGCTCGGTGACCTGCTCGACGTGATTGTCGTAGACGTGGCAGTCGCCGCCGGTCCAGATGAAGTCGCCCGGCTTGAGGCCGGCCTGCTGCGCCACCATGTGCGTGAGCAGGGCGTAGCTGGCGATGTTGAACGGGACGCCGAGGAACAGGTCCGCGCTGCGCTGGTACAGCTGGCAGGAGAGCTTGCCGTCGGCGACGTAGAACTGGAAGAACGCGTGACACGGCGCGAGTGCCATCTTGCTCAGCTCGGCGACGTTCCACGCGGAGACGATCATCCGGCGGGAGTCCGGGTCGCGGCGCAGAGTGTCGAGAACGTCGCTGATCTGGTCGATGTGCTTGCCGTCCGGGGTGGGCCAGGAGCGCCACTGCGCGCCGTAAACCGGGCCGAGTTCGCCGTTCGCGTCGGCCCATTCGTCCCAGATGGTGACGCCGTGCTCATGCAGCCAGCCGACGTTCGAGTCGCCACGCAGGAACCACAGCAGTTCGTACACGATGGACCTGAGGTGCACCTTTTTGGTGGTGACCAGCGGGAACCCCTGCGAGAGGTCGTAGCGCAGTTGGTGCCCGAAGACACTTCGGGTACCGGTGCCCGTCCGGTCGGCTTTGGCCGTCCCGGAGGTGAGCACCAGCTTCAACAGGTCTTCGTACTGGGTATCCGCCACAGCCGTCGAGTCTACTGGCCACCTACCCCGGACACCGCACGCGTGGCCGCCGGGGCCGACGTCGCTTCGAAGTCAGCGCCGCGATCCCGTGGCCCGCCGCACGGAACGAGGTCAGGAAGAGTCGCTGTCGCCGGGAGCTTCGCCCCCGGCGGACGGCATCGCGGGCGGGAGGAGCGGTGCCGACATCGAGCCGCCCGTCGTGGTCGTGCTCCCGGGCAGGCTGTCGACGTGGATCGACCCGGGGAACGAGTCGCTGCCGGTTGTTGTGTTTCCGCCGGAGGGGTCGGCCGGAGGGTTCCCAGCGGGGGGTACGCCCGTCGGCAACGGCGGGGGGCCGAGTTCCGTGAAGTCGGCGGGGTCCGGTGCGGGGACCGTCTCGCCCGGGCGCGGCGGCGTGGTGACCGCGTCGCTCGTGGTCTTGACGATGACGGAGCCGTCGGCGGCGTACACGGTGACCTTGATCCGGTCGGCCATGTTGTAGCCGCCCGGCCACGGGACCGGCGGGACGTAGAAGATCGACCAGTCGGGGCTTCCCGGCAGCGTCACCACGAGTGCGTCGAACGTGCGCCCGTGGAGTTCGATGCGCGCGCCCGCGGCGGGTTGTGTCCCGAAATAGTAGCCGCCGAGCAGGAGTGACTCGCCGTCGTATCGCTCCTGCGCGTAGGCCCGGATGTCCGTCTTGGGTCGGCGCAGGTCCACGACCATGGTGGGGCCGCCCTCACGCTTGATCGTGGCCCGCTCCGCGCCCATCCGCAGCGTGTATCCGTTCCCGACGTCCAGGCCCTCGCCTACCTGGAGCACGTGCGGAGGGGTCAGTACCGGCGGCAGGGACGACACCGTCCGGGTCGGCCGCGCGGGGTCGGATGCGCTCGATCCGGGGATCCCGACCAGGACGACGGCGGCGCCGACGAGAAGGCCGGCGGCGGATACCGTCCATGCCCGGCGCCTGCGCGTACGCAGGTTGCGGCCGCGGGCCATCACCCGTTCCACCGGTGCGGGACGAACGTGGTCGTCGGGGGCGGCGGTGCGCAACGCGTCGCGCAGCAGCGCCTCGTCCGTTGTCATCATGCGGTGACCGCTTTCGAAGTGTCGGATGCCTCTGGGGGGTTCGGGGTGCTCGGCGGACGGGAGCGGCCCGGCCGCGGGGAACTCGGGGGCTCCGGACGGCTGCGGGTGACCGCGGAGTCGTGGGGTTTCGCGCACTCGGCGGCCGGGGGCCCCGGGGTCTCGTCATCGAGGGGCGGCGACGCAGGAGCGGTGGGAGCCTGGGCGCTCGTCAGGGCGCCGTCGACGCGCAACTTCGCGAGTGCGCGGGCGACCTGGCTTCGTACGGTCGTCGCCTTGGTGCCGAGCACCTCGGCCGCCTGGGCGTGGCTCATGTCCTCGAAATAGCAGAGCACGATGACCGTGCGCTGCCGTCTGGGCAGCCGGGCGAGTGCCTCCACCAGGATGCTGCGGGTTTCGATCCGGCCGGTGCCGTCGACGGTGGCACGGTCGGGTATGTGGGCGGTGAGCAACTCGCGCAGCCTCGTGCGGCGAAGCCTGTCCGCGTTGGTGTGGACGAGGATCCGCCACATGTACGCGTCGGGGTTGTCGCTGTTGTCGACCCGCTCCCACTTCGCGTACGCCCGGGCGAACGCGGCCTGCGTGAGGTCCTCCGCGTCGTGGTGGTTGCCGGTGAGCAGGTAGGCCGCACGCAGCAGGCGTGACCACCGACTGGTCATGAACCCCCGGAAGTCGTCATCGACCTCCTGCCCCGTCCGCTGCCTCATCGGCCACCCGCCGGCCCCCGCAATGTGGTGCTGCCCGGTCCCGTCATCGGTTCCCCCTGCCGTCACGTGGCCGCGGGCCGCCGGTGCGAGGGCGACCACGTCCGTGTGGATGTGTCTACGCCCATATGACGGGCCGTCGCGCGCGAAGTGCTGCTCGCCCGGCGGGAATTCTTCGACGCGCCGCTGATCTCCGGCACGATCGGCCCGGCGAACCCCGACGACGTCCGACGCAGCCGGAGTCACCCCGCGGACGCGCCCCCTCGTGCGTCGGGGGCGAAGCGAGACGACACCGGTGCCCGGCGCAACCGTGCCGGTTCGGCACGAGGATCGCCCACCACCCCGGGCGAGCGCGACCCCGTGGGCCTCGTCAGCCTCGCCGAGCCCTCTCCTTCGGGTCGCGCCGCCGGGGTGCGGCGTCGGTGGGCAAGGACGACGATGGATGGGTAGGCCGCGGCGCGATCATCAGCTCTGGGGGGCCTGGAGATCGGCATGCGTATTCACAAGGTCCGACCCGACATCAGCGTGTTGAGTGACAGCCTCGAAGTGCCCGGCATCGGGCATCTCCCGGTGAACGCGTTCGTGCTGCTCGCCGCCGAACCCGTCGTCGTCGACACCGGCCTCGGCTTGCCCGACCGGAACTTCCTGGAGACGGTCGGGTCCGTGGTGGATCCCGCGGACGTGCGGTGGATCTGGCTCACCCACCCCGACCGGGATCACACGGGCGGGATCTTCGATCTATTGGCCGCGGCACCCCGGGCACGTCTCGTGACCACGTTCCTGGCCGTCGGGATCATGTCCTGTGAGCGGCCTCTGCCGCTGGATCGCGTGTACCTGCTCAACCCGGGGCAGACCCTGGACGTCGGCGACCGCACCCTCACCGGGTTCCGGCCGCCGCTGTTCGACAACCCGGCCACGGTCGGCTTCTTCGACGACCGGTCGGGGGTGTGCTTCAGCTCCGACTGCTTCGGAGGGCCGCTCACCGGCGCCGACCTGGCGGAAGGTGATGACGTCGGTGCGCTCGACCCCGAGGACCTGCGGGCCGCGCAGCTCCTCTGGGCCTCGGTCGACAGTCCGTGGGTGCAGAACGTGGACGTCGGGAGATTCCTCGACAGTTTCCGGCCGCTGCGGGACAGGGAGCCCGAGTTGATCCTCTCGACACACCTGCCACCGGCCCAGGGGATCACCGGTTCGATGATCGACACCCTGAGCTCGGCGGCCGGGTCGTCCCCGTTCGTGGGCCCGGACCAGGCCGCGCTGGAGCAGATGCTGGCCGGCTTCGAGCCGAGCGGCGGCGGACACGGCGGTGGACACTAGCTCCCGAAGCCTGGCCGCGGCCAACCTGCGCAGCGGTGCACGGCTTGGACAGGTCGCCGCTGAAACCGCCCGTCAGCGTGTCGGGCCGACCACCGGTGCCCATTCGCGGATGCCTGCGACCGTGACACCCGGCGTGCGGTAGTACGGATCGGCGTCGAGGATGTCCTCCAGCTCCGCGCGCTCCGTATCGAATACCAGCAGCGCGCCCGAGTCGTCCGCCCAGGGACCCGCCGCGAGCAGGCGCCCCTCCTCGTGCAGCCGGGCGAGGAACGACCGGTGCGCCGGACGTGCGGCGAGGCGTTCCGGGGAAGCGGTGAAGGCCAACTCGAGGATCATCATGCGGCCGACGGTACGGTCTGCCGATGGGAAGTTCAGTATCAGCCGATACATCGGCGGCATGGCGGGCGCTGGCCGCCGTGCCCCTGTTCGCCGCGCTGCCCGAGGATCGGCTGCGCGCGCTGTGGTTCGACTCGCTACCGCGCCGCCACCGCGCGGGAGAGGTGATCCGCAGGACCGGCGATCCGGCCGAGCATCTCCTTCTGCTGCTGCGCGGCCGGGTGTCCGCCGCCACCACCACGGCGGGCGGTCGGGTCGTGCGCTTCGGCGACTGGACGGGACCGTGCGCGCTGGACAAGGTCGCCGTGATCGATGGTCGTGGGCACACGGCCACCCTCACCGCGGCCTCCCAATGCTCCGTGCGCAGTCTCCCGCGGACCCGATTCGAGGAACTGGTCGACGACGTGCCGGCAGTGCGTCGGCACGTATTGCGCCTGCTCGCCGAGCACGCCCGGCATCAACAGGAGCGGTTCGCCGACGCCGCCACGCTGCCCGTCGAGGCCAGGCCGGCGACCTGGCTGTTGACGCAGGCGGCGGCATCCGGCCAAGCCCGGGCCGAGCTGCCGGGCACGCAACAGGATCTGGCCGACCTGCTCGGGACGACCCGGGTGACGGTCAACCGCCTGCTCGCCCGGTTGCGCCGCGACGGTTTGGTCGAGGTCACGCGCCGGAGCGTCGCCGTGCTCGCACCGGAGCTTCTCGCTCTGCGCGCGACCGCCCCCGCGTCGTTCGGGGAAACCCGGGGCCCGGTCGAGCGTTGAGACGGTCGGCGCCCGAGCGGCGGTCCCGAAGTCCAGCCACGAACGTGCGCGGAGCCGCGCCGCTCAATCGGCGTCGCCGGGTGGGCCGAGGACGCGGTTCACGGCGTCGCGGACGATGTCGCGCATGGCGTTGGCATCGTCCAGGTAGCAGCCGACCGCCAGGCCGTCGCGCAGCAGCATGAGTATGTCGGCGGTCGACCGGGGGCGGGTGTCGCCCGCGGCGGACAGCAGGTCCGTCAGCATCGCGCGGAACCAGGCGCGGTGGTCGAGGACCGCCTTGCGTACCGGGTGGGCGGCTTCCGGGAATTCGGCGGCGGCGTTGATGAACGGGCAACCCCGGAAGCCGGGTTCGCGGCCGATCTCGCTCATCAGGTCGAAGAGCCGCAGCAGGACGTCGCGCGGCGGCACGTCGGCCGAGGCCGCCAACATCGCCGTGGCCGCTTGGCGCTGCGAGCGGTACTGCTCCTCCAGGTACGCGTAGACCAGCTCGTCCTTGGACGGGAAGTGCTTGTAGAACGTCGCCTTCGCCACGCCGGCCTCGGCGATGATCCGGTCGACGCCCACGGCGTGCACGCCCTGCGCGTAGAAGAGCGTGGTGGCGGTGTCGAGGACGCGGCGGCGGGCCGGACTCTCGTGGCGGTGCTCGGAGGCTGTCGTACTCACACCTTGACTTTACCAGACAGGTCTGTCTATATTCGGCCTCACAACCCAGACAGAAAGATCTGTCTACTACTGGAAAAGGGCGGGACCATGAGCCTCTACACCGCGATCGCGACCTCGGCCGGACGGGACGGGCGGGCGGTCAGCTCCGACGGGCAGCTGGACGTCAAGCTGGGCATGCAGAAGGAGCTCGGCGGGGACGGCGTCGGGACCAACCCCGAGCAGCTGTTCGCCGCCGGGTACGCGGCGTGTTTCGCGAGCGCGATGCAACTCGTGGCGAAGCGCCAGAAGGTGGACGCGGCGGACGCCTCGGTGACGGCCGAGGTCGACCTGAACGCGAACGGCGAGGGCGGCTTCGGCCTGAGCGTGACCCTGCGCGTGGAACTGCCGGAGCACCTGTCCGCGGAGCAGGGCCGCGCGCTGATCGAGGCCACCCACCAGGTCTGCCCGTACTCGAACGCGACCTGGGGCAACATCCCGGTGGAACTCGTCGCCGAGTAGCCGATCGGGTAGGCAGTAGCTGATCGGGCGGGCAGTAGCCGATCGGGAGAGCAGTAGCCGATCGGGTAGGCAACGGAAACCCCCGACCGCTCGGTCGGGGGTTCTCGGCCGTGGGCTCCCGCAACTCCGGCGACGTCGTCGGCGCGGGCGCGAGGTTCGGTGGATTTTGCCGAAGCGGCAACAGGGCTCGCGGTGATCGCGTCGCCGCCCGCATGATCTGGGCAACCGATCCTGACGCACGACGGGTCGAGAACCTGGAGGACTCATGTCGCAGCAGGTCGCGGACGCCACCCACCGGCTGGTCCCCTCGCCCGCCGGCCGGACCCACCTGGTTGAGCAGGGCAGCGGGCCGCTGGTGTTGCTCGTGCACGGCTTTCCCGAGTCCTGGTACTCCTGGCGCCACCAACTGCCGGCACTGGCCGCGGCCGGGTACCGCGCGGTCGCCATCGACGTTCGCGGCTACGGCCGTTCCTCCCGGCCCGCCGGCACGGACGCGTACCGGATGCTCGAACTCGTGGAGGACAACGCCGCGGTGGTGCGGGCCCTGGGCGAGGAGTCCGCGGTGATCGTCGGGCACGACTGGGGGGCGACGATCGCCGCCAACTCCGCGCTGGTCAGGCCGGACGTCTTCCGCGCGGTGGGGCTGCTCAGCGTCCCCTACGCCCCGCGCGGCGGGCCCAGGCCCAGCGAGGTCTTCGCGCGCATCGGCGGGGAAGAGGAGTTCTACGTCTCGTACTTCCAGGAGCCCGGTCGCGCCGAGGCCGAGATCGAGCCCGACGTGCGCGGCTGGCTCGCGGGCTTCTACGCCGCCCTGTCCGCCGACACCATGCCCGCACCCGGCGCACCCGACCCGCACTTCGTCGGCCGCGGCGGCTCGCTGCGGGAGCGCTTCCCCGTCGGCCGGCTGCCCGCCTGGCTCGGTGAAAGCGAACTCGACGTGTACGCGGGGGAGTTCGAGCGCACCGGCCTGAGCGGGGCGCTGAACCGCTATCGGAACATGGACCGGGACTGGGAAGACCTCGCGGACTTCGACGGCGCCCCGATCCGCCGGCCGTCGCTGTTCGTCGGCGGCGGCCTGGACGCCTCGACCACGTGGCTGGCCGACGCGATCGCGGCGTACCCCACCACACTGCCCGGCCTGGTCTCCTCCCACATCCTCGACGGCTGCGGCCACTGGATCCAGCAGGAGCGCCCCGCCGATGTCAACCGTCTCCTGACCGACTGGCTCGCCTCCCTGCCGGCGTGAGGGGGGCCGCCGTCAGCGGGCGCCGCGACGGCCTGGGCCCGGCCGCGCGGGGAGGGGTCGGCGCAGGACACGACCCGCGCCGTGCCGGTTGGCCCCGACGGCCGGTCCGGCGCGCTGCCCGACCCCGACGACGCCCACACGCAGCTCGCTCCTCAGTGGCCGAGGCCGGCGCGCAGGGAGGGCTGGAGCAGGTCCCCGTGGGCTCGCGCCATGTCGTCGCACAGTTCCCAGATGCGCTCCACCGGCAGCGCGGCGGCGGTGGCCGGGTCGGCCATGGCGGCGTGTCGCACGTGCCGGGGGTCGTCCTCGAGGGCGGCCCGCACGACCAGGTCGTTCACGCTCAGGTAGGCGCGGTTGAGCGCGGCGCACTGCGGGGGCAGGGCGCCCACGCGGGTGGGCTGTACGCCCAACGCGTCGACCAGGCAGGGCACTTCGACGACTCCGTCGGCGGGGAGGTTGTCGATCAGACCGTGGTTGGGGACGTTGCCGTAGACCGTGCGCGGTGTCCCGGTGACGATGCTGTGGATGATCTGGGGCGCGTACTCCATGGTGGACTCGACCGGAACGGGTTCCCCGGCGGCGAGGGCGCGGCGGGTCTCCTCGTACGCGGCCGTGTTCTCGTCGACGATGCCGAGGTAGGCCCCGATCGGCAGGCGCAGCCGGGTGATCTCGCTGTCGTGGCCCAGGTACCAGGGGACGTATTCACTGGAGTGCTCGCTGGTCTCGGTGGGGTAGTAGCCCAGCCGGCGGTACATGTCCACGCGGACGCGGCGGCGCAGTTGGGCGTCCTCGGCGATGAGGGCGTCGAGTTGCGGGTACAGGTTCCTGCCCTCGTGTTCGAAGCGCAGCACCCAGGCCTGGTGGTTGACGCCGGCGGCGCGGTAGTCGACCTCCTCGTAGGGGACGCCGACCAGCTCCGACAGACCCCGCATGGTCCAGTACACGGAGTGGCACAGCCCCACCACGCGGGTCAGTCCGGTGGCGCGGGCGAGGTAGCCGACGTTCATCGCCATCGGGTTGGTGTAGTTGAGCAGCCAGGCGTCGGGGCAGACGGCGGCGATGTCCTCGCCGAGGGCTTTGAGGACCGGGAAGGTGCGCAGGGCCCGGAAGATGCCGCCGATGCCGAGGGTGTCCCCGATGGTCTGGCGCACACCGTAGCGGGCGGGGACCTCGAAGTCGGTCCGGGTGGCCTCGCGCATGCCGACCTGGACGATGTTGATGACGAAGTGGGCGCCGGCGAGCGCCTCGCGGCGGTCGGCGTGCGTGGTGATGCGGGGGTTCGCGCCGCGTTCGTCGGCGATCAGGCGGGCCGCGCCGCGCGCGGTGGCCAGCCGTTCCGCGTCGATGTCGTGCAGGGCGATGTGCGCGTCCTTGAGCTCCGGGAAGGCGAAGAGGTCGGCCAACAGCCCTTGGGTGAACACGACGCTGCCGGCGCCGACGAATACGATCCTCGTGGGGGTCATCACTGGTTCTTTCCGTTGCGGGCGACGGCTGCGAGAGCCTCGTCCCAGGTGGGTTGGGCCGGGGTGCCGCCATGGGCGCGGGTGGACAGGGCGCCGCACGCGGCGGCGAGTTCGAGGGCTCGGTCGGGCGGTTCGCCGGCGAGCAGGGCGGCGATGTAGCCGGCGTCGAAGCTGTCGCCGGCGCCGACCGTGTCGAGCGGCCGGGCGGGGATGCCCCGGGTGCGCAGGACGGCGGCGCCGTCGTGGGCGAAGGCGCCCGCGTCGCCGTTCTTGACCACCACGAGCGGTCCGTGGGCGGCGAGCCGGGCGGCGGCCTGCTCCGGGGTGGCGGTGGGGAGTCGGGCCAGGGCGAGGGCCTCCTGCGCGTTGGGCAGCAGGATGTCGACGGCGCGCAGGACGGCGGGGAGCCCGACGGGGTCCCATCGCCCGGCGGGGTCGTCGTTGGTGTCCAGGGAGGTGGTGGCGCCGTGCGCGCGGGCGGTGCGCAGGAGGTCGGGGAGGGCTTCGGCGAGTTTGGGCAGCAGGAAGTAGGACGCGGTGTGCACGTGCCTGCTGCGGGTGAGCAATTCCTCGGGGACGTCGTCGGGTCCGGTGGCGGCGAGGGTGCCGGACGCGGTGACGATGGCGCGGTCGCCGCCGCGGCGGGTGAGCACGGTGGTCAGCGGTGTCGACAGGTTCGGGTCGACACGCAGCGCGGTGGTGTCCACGCCCCGGGCGTCCAGCGCGGCGCGGACGAAGCGGCCCGCGTCGTCGTCGCCGACGCGGCCGGCGATGGCGACGTCGAGGCCCAGGCGTGCCGCGCCGCAGGCGGTGATGGCGGCGGATCCGCCGAGGGTGAGCAGGCCGGTGGGGACGAGGTGTTCGCGTTGCCCGAAGGCCAACGGCTCGTCGAGGGGACCGAGTACGACATCGGGGTTGGCGTCGCCGATGACGAGGAGGTCGAAGGTGTGCGGCATCGAACTTCCCGGGTGCGGGCGGATGGGGCGGGTGGGCGGGGTCGCCGGGGGTGAACTCCCGGGCGGGGCTCAGGCCTTGAGTCCGCTGGAGGTGATGGACTGGATGAACGCCTTCTGCGCGCCCAGGAAGGCGAGCAGTACCGGGAGCACGGTGATCACGTTGCCCGCCATGACGGCGGCCCACTGGGTGTGGTGTTGGCTCTGGAAGGTCGTCAGGCCCAACTGGAGGGTGTAGTGGGTGTCGTGGTTGATCGCGATCAACGGCCAGGTCAGGTCGTTCCACGTGGTCAGGAAGGTCAG
The DNA here is from genome assembly GCF_045207785.1 of Embleya sp. NBC_00896. Taxonomy (NCBI): domain Bacteria; kingdom Bacillati; phylum Actinomycetota; class Actinomycetes; order Kitasatosporales; family Streptomycetaceae; genus Embleya; species Embleya sp. NBC_00896. The sequence goes on along the minus strand of NZ_CP108777.1, from coordinate 496,857 downwards.
GACGGCGACCGTGCTGAGCGCGGGCCGCGACAGCGGCAGCACGATCAGGCACAACACCCGCAGCCGCGAGCAGCCGTCGATCCAGGCGGCCTCCTCCAACTCCCGGGGCAGGGACAGGAAGAACTGCCGCAGCATGAACACCGCGAAGGGCGTCACCAGGGAGGGAACGATCAGCGCGCCGAGGGTGTCGATGAGCCCGAGCCGCTTCATGATCAGGAACGTGGGGATCATGGTGAGTTGGAAGGGGATCGCCATCGTGGCGAGCATCGCGACCATCAAAGTGCGCGAGCCCGCGAACCGCATCCTGGCGAACGCGTAGCCGCCCAACGCCCCGAAGACCAGGTTCGAGGCGACCGCGACCGCCGAGACGATCAGCGAGTTCGCGAACCAGCGGGGGAACATGGCGTTGCCCAGGACGTACCGGTATCCGCCGAGGTCGATCCCCGAGGGCCACAACGCGGGCGGGAACCGGTTGATCTCCGCGTTGGTCATCACCGAGCTGAGCAGCAGCCAGAGCAGGGGGAGCGCGAAGAGCAGGGACAGGGGTGCCAGCAGCAGATGCCAGGGGCTGAAGGGCAGCAGCCGGCGCCGGCGCGGGCCCGACATCGCGCGCGGCTCGGCCTGTGCGCGGGCCGCCTGCGGCGGTGTGGCGGTGGTCGCGCTCACTTGGCGGCTCCCTCGACGGCGGTGGCGGGCTTGCGGCCGCGGATCAGCCGCATGGCCACCCCGATCACCAGCAGGGCGACGGCGAGCACGTAGGCGGCCGCCGCGCCGTAGCCGGCGGTGAAGTTCTTGAACGCCTGCTCCCAGATGAAGTAGACGATGGTGGTGGTGGAGCCCAGCGGGCCGCCCTTGGTGGTCACGTAGACGAGGTCGAAGACCTGGAGCGCCTTGATCGTCTGCCACAGCAGCAGGAAGACGGTGACGGGGGTGAGCGTTGGCAGCACCACGTGGCGCAGCAGCTGCCATCGTCCGGCGCCGTCGAGGCGGGCCGCCTCCAGCAGCGACGGCGGTACGTCCTGTAGGGCCGCGAGGTAGATCACCACGCAGAACCCGGTGCCGCTCCACACCGAGATCGCCACCAGGACCGACAGCGCCTGTCCGGGATCGGTGAGGAAGCCCTGCCGGCTGATCCCCAGCGCGTGCAGGACCGAGTTGGCCGCGCCGAACTCCGGGTCCAGGATGAAGGAGAACAGCACGCCCTGCGCCGTCTCCGAGATGATGAACGGCACGAAGATCAGGATGCGGTACAGCCCGACCAGTCGGATGCGCCGGTTCAACACCAGGGCCAGCACCAGGCCCAGGGCCATGCTCAACGGCACGTACGGCGCCGTGTACAGCAGGGTGTTGCGCACGGCCTGGCCGAAGTGCGGGTCCTGGCTGAGCGCGTCGTAGTTCTCCAGGCCCACCCAGCGGCTGGGCGTCACCAGGTCGTCGGCCCGGAAGGACAACAGCAGCGACCACACGAACGGCACCACGCTCAGGCCCACGATGACCACGACCGCGGGAAGCACGTACGCCCAGGCGGTCGCCGACTCGCGACGGCGCCTGCGTCGCAGGGTGCGTCGTCGTCGATCCTGGTCCGACAGCGTGAGTGGAGCGGGCAGTGATGACATGGAAGGGCTCCTCAACGCGGTATGACGAGGGCGGCCTTGGCCGTGGCGGCGCAGCGGTTCAGTGCCCGGGCCGGACTGCTCTTGCCGAGCAACACGGAGACGATGGCCTCTCCCAGGGCCATCGAGATCTGCGGATAGGCGGGGTGCGCGGGGCGCACGCGCGCCGTCTCCAGGGCCCGGGTGAACACGTCCAGGCCCGCGGTCTCGGCGGCGTGCGAGCGCCATTCGGGCCTGGCCCGGCTCAGCGGCAGGCTGCCGACCTGCATGTCCCACTCGACGTCCTGGTCGGGCTGCGCCAGCCAGGACACGAAGGTGCGTGCGGCGCGCACCCGGGCGCCGCCGTTGTCGAACACCGTCCACGTGTCGGGCCCGCAGATGGTCATCGGCCGCCCGCTGTAGCTCGGCAGCGGGACCACGTGGTACTCGATCTGCGCCTGGGTGATGTCCGGGATCTGCCACGGGCCGGTGTCCGTCTGCCCGTGCCACATCTCGATCGTGACGCGCCCGTCGGCGCCCACGCCGTCGTCGGTGCCGCCGCACCCGGACAGGGCCGTCGCGACCGCGGCGCCGGCGCCGACGCGCAGCAGGCCGCGACGGGAGAGACCGGAGGGATGGTGCCGGCCGAAAACCATGGGACCTCCAGGGAACTTCGAAACGCGCGAGGCGGGCCGGGACGGGTGCGCGCGAGGACGCACCGGGCGGGGGAAGGCCACTCACGCAGGGCGGGTGCGGGTGGAGGAAGGGGGCCCGGCGGCGAGGATCGCCGGGGGAGCCGGGCCCCGGGCGGCGAACGCGGGCCGGGTACGAGCCGGGCGCGGGCCGGTGGGTGCCGGCGGATGCCGGGCGGGGAAGGTGCCGGGCGGGGAAGGTGCCGGGCGGGGAGGGCGAGCCGGGCGTGCGGCCCGGCGCCGGGTTCGAGCGGGCCGGGGCGCCGGGCCGTCGGGGGAGGGGATCAGCAGGTCTGGCGCAGGTAACCGCTGCTTCCCAGGGGGCTGACCTGGACGTCGCGGCGGACGATGCTCAACGTGTCGCCCCAACCCTTGCAGGCGTTGGACAGGCCCTTCGCGGTGTACTCGATCGCGATCACGTGGTCACCGAACGCCTCGGTGTAGTCGCCGCATTCGGTGAACTCGCCGCATTCCTCGGCGACGGCGAAGTCGAGACCGGTCCGGGCGCGATCCCCGGCCAGCTCGGCGGTGTTCTTCTGCCCGATCGCCAGGCCCCGCTGGTGGGCGTGCGCGGACAGCAGGGAGATGTACGCCTTGGCGTGGGTGGTGGTGAGCAGCTTCCGGGAGCGTTCGAAGCTGTCGTAGTTGTCGGGCTCGACGGCCTGGTAGCCCTTGTTCGCGCACTCGTCGATCCAGCCGTTCACCTTCGCGGCGACCCGGGTGCGCTTGGCGGCGGTGCGCAGGTCCAGCAGGGCCTCGCCCCAGGCGCCGTCGTAGACGACCTTGCCGTTGCCGTCCCGCAGCAACAGGTCGGCGTCCCATTCCTTTTCGGCGTTCGGCTGGGCCTGGAAGGCGTTCACGTAACAGATGTTGTAGAGCCCCGGCGCCGGGGCGGCCGTGCGGTCGCGGGTGACCACTCCGACACCGGCCGGCGGGGTGTACGCGCCGCCGATCTGATAGTCGAACCCCGCGTGCGCCGGGGGCAACGTGACAGGGCCGGCCGCCGCCGCGCTCGCGGAGGGGGAGACGAACAGGGAGCCCGCGACCGCCGCGGTGGTCGCCACCAAGGCGGCGAGACGTCGGGCGGATCTGCGCGGGAGGAGGGCGTTCATCATCGAACTCCAGATGCGGAGGATACGTCCCCGCCTCGGATGCCGGCAGCATCCTGGCGACTTTGTCCGGGCTTGCGGCTTCACGCCGTCCACCGGCTGGGCGTACCTTTGCGCCGATTGCACTGCCCTCGGCGTCGCAGCAGTAAATCGAGCAACATTCGTCATGTCAAGGGATCGCCTTTGCGCATGGTGCTCACGGGAGTTGCCGCGCCGACGGTCGGCGGACGGCGGGCGGACGGCGGGCGGACGGCGGGAAAACGCGCGCCGTTCACGCTCCGGGTCCCACTCCGGACAGCATTTCGGGTACCGTTCCGGACGCGATTCCGGAGCCGAGTGACTGCGCGAATGCGCACGGATATGCTGCGCACATGCTGAGAACCGAGCGTCATGCGCGCATCCTCGAGCACGTTTCCGCGCAGGGAAGCGTGAGCGTCGAGGAGTTGGCCGGGATCCTGGCGGTCTCGGCAGCCACGGTGCGGCGCGACCTCCAGCACCTGGACGCGTCGAACCTGCTGCGCCGCACCCACGGCGGGGCGTCCCTGGGCAACATCGGCCTCGAGACACCGATGCAGTACCGCAGCGAGCGCCGCCGACCGGAGAAGCTGGCGATCGCCCGGGCCGCGGCCGCGCTGGTGCCGGCGAAGGCCGTGGTCGGCCTGAACGGCGGCTCCACCGCCACCGAGATCGCCCGCATCCTCGCCGACCGCGGACCCGTCACCATCGTCACCAACGCGGTCAACATCGCCGCGGAGCTGGTCCTGCACAAGGACGTCACGCTCGTCGTCATCGGCGGCACCGCACGCAACGAAAGCTACGAACTCGTCGGCCCCATCGCCGAGAAGACCCTCGCGGACTACTACACCGACGTGACTTTCCTGGGCGTGGACGGCATCAGCGCCGCACACGGCTGCACCACCCACGACCAGCTCGAAGCCGCCACCGACCGGGTCTTCACCGACCGCAGCGGCCACACCATCGTGGTGGCGGACAACTCGAAGATCGGAAAGGTGACGCTGGCGAGGATCTGCCCACTGTCGGCGATCGCCCACCTCGTCACCGACCACGACGCCCCGCAGGACGAACTGGCGAGGATCACCGACGCCGGGGTCCTGGTAACCGTCGCCTGACCCCGACCGACCCCGCCAACCCCCGCCACCGGCACGGCATTTGCGCGGATCGAGCCCGTCCGCGCCGTCACCCGCGGCACGGTGTTCCCGGAACCTCGACCATGGGCGATACTCTCGCGAGAGTCCGGACTCGGACAGCCCCGGCATCGCCGAAAGGACGCGAATGGCACTGATATCCCGGCAGATCAAGGGAGCGACCCCGTGAGTCGCAGTCGCCGCACGATGGCTCGGCAGAAGCGTCGAGTCCGCAAGCTGACGGGCAAGGGCAGTCGCAGGCCCGGACGCGCGATGTTCATGTTCTGGCCGTCGATCGGAACCCTCGAAGTCCTGGAGTGGCGACTGACCGGGCCCGGTAGCCCCGAGGCCGAGCGGCTCCAAGCGCACGTGATGGATGCGCTGAGCCAGAACATGGACCTCGTCTACGGCGTGGACTTCGGACCGAACGAAGGGCCGACCTTCTTCTCCCAGACCGCCCGGTGGCTCGACCGACCCAGCGGCCTGGCCGTCACCCACCTCGGCCTCGAGGAGGAGCCGCCGAGCTCGGACGACCCGCCCGCCGCGCCGGAACACGCCGAACGCGCACGCCTGTACGCCGCTCTCACCGTGCTCGAGCGGGCATGGTGCCACGAATTCCGTCCCTACCCCAAAGACATCGCACTCCGACAGGCCGGCGAGCGCCGCGAAGGACAACTGCGCGCACTCTTCGACTCCTTCACCGCCACCCACCCCGGCCTCATCGCCACCATCCGCCGCGGATAGGCGCTCCGGGGTGAGGTGGTCGCCCTCGACCACGGCGGGTGGGTCCACGGCCGGCCGGACGACGCCGACGGCGGCGGCCTCCAGCGCCGGAGCGGCGGCGATCCGGAGTTCCAGGTATCGCAACCCGCTACGACAAGACTCCCGCGAGCTACGACGCGGGCCTCCACCTCCGCGCCTCAATGATCTGGATCGACGACCTCCTCCAAACGACAGGATGATCACGACTTCACGGGTGGATACACCTGTTCAGCGCACCAGGGTTGGCACCGAAGTTGCTGATCTTCTGTAGGGAGATGGCGGCCGCGGCGGCGGGTGCGGGCGAGAGAAGCGCCGCCCCCATCACCAGGGCCACGACCGCGGTCATCCGGCCGAGCGCGCGGTGCCATCGTCCCCTCCCCTCCGGGGGCGGCCTCGCATCGTGGATGGCAGCGGATTCGGACATATTTCACGCGACAGCATGGCGGCTCCCTGTGCGGGCGACACGCGATCGACTCGATCGCACGGCCCGGGAGACGGCCGTCTGTGCAGGTGGCCGGGACACCGGGGTGTCCGTAACCGTAGGAGCCGCTTCCGCCTGCACAGAATGGTGCTGCAGCCCACAGCCTGGGAATCGGCCCGTGGGCCCTACCCCGTTGCATCATCGAGGCTGTCCTGCCACTGCCGTGCGTCCAGCTCAGCCGTAGACGGCCAGGTCTGCCGCGATGGCCAGCTCCGCGCCGGTGGCCGACCGGACGTCCTCCACGCTTACGCCCGGGGCCGTCTCACGCAGCAGCAGACCGGACGCAGAGATGTCGATCACCGCGAGATCGGTGATGACCCGGTTCACCACTCCCCATCCGGTGAGGGGAAGCGTGCACTCCTCCACCAGTTTGTGGGAGCCGTCCTTGGCCGTGTGTTCCATCAGCACGATGACCCGCCGGGCGCCGTGGACCAGGTCCATGGCGCCGCCCATTCCCTTGACCATCTTTCCGGGGATCATCCAGTTGGCCAGGTCCCCGAAGGCGGAGACCTGCATGGCGCCCAGGACGGCGACGTCGATGTGACCGCCGCGGATCATCCCGAAGGAGAGTGCGGAGTCGAAGTACGACGCTCCGGCGGTGGTGGTCACCGTCTCCTTTCCCGCGTTGATCAGGTCGGGATGGATGTCCTCCTCGTGCGGGTACGGGCCGACGCCGAGAATGCCGTTCTCCGAGTGAAGGACCACCTCGATGCCTTCCGGGAGGTGGTTGGGGATCAGGGTGGGCAGGCCGATCCCGAGGTTGACGTACGAGCCGTCCGCCAGTTCCCGGGCGGCGCGGGCCGCCATCTGCTCGCGTGTCAGGGCCATCAGACGGTCTCCTCGAGTCGCGGGCGCGTCGTGCGCCGCTCGATGTGCTTGGCCGCAGCCGGGTCGTCCGCCGCGACGGCGACGACGCGCTGGACGAAGATGCCGGGCAGGTGGACCTGGTCCGGCGGGATGTCGCCCGGGTCGACGAGTTCCTCCACCTCGGCCACGGTGACCCGTCCCGCCATCGCCACAAGCGGGTTGAAGTTGCGGGCGGAGGCGTGGAAGACGAGGTTGCCGTGCCGGTCGCCGACCGCAGCACGCACGAGGGCGAAGTCGGTGGTAATGCCCTCCTCCAGGAGGTACTCCCGGTCCCCGAAGGTCTTCGTCTCCTTCGGCGGCGAGGCCTCGGCAACCGTGCCGTCTTGACGGTAGCGCCAGGGGAGCCCGCCGTCCGCGACCTGCGTACCGACCCCGGCGGGAGTGTAGAAGCCGGGAATGCCCGCACCGCCGGCCCGCAGCCGCTCGGCCAGCGTCCCCTGCGGCACCAGCTCCACCTCTAGCTCCCCGCTGAGGTACTGCCGGGCGAACTCCTTGTTCTCGCCGACATAGGAGCTGGTCATACGGGCGATCAGTCCCTCGCGCAGCAGCAGCCCCAGCCCCCAGTCGTCCACCCCGCAGTTGTTGGAGACCACCCGCAGGCCCCCGACCGCTCGCTCGCGCAAGGCCTCGATCAGCACTCCTGGTATCCCGCACAGTCCGAACCCGCCCACCGCGAGGGAGGCACCCTCCCCTACATCGGCGACCGCTTCGACGGAATCCCCGACCACCTTGTCCAGACTCATCCACAACTCCTTCACCCTCGTGCGATCGACCTCAGCCAGGCGAGGCAGGAACCGCCGAACCAACTGCTGGAGAGCCTAGAAAGGAGTCCGGTACCGCACGATGGCGGAGAGCCCCATAACGGAGCACTGCTGAATGTGGGTGAGTATCTGCTGAGGCACTCGCGACGCCGGTGGAGCGGCTGCTCTGCGGAAGGGCGCGCCGTCCTCGGGGTGGGCTCGGGCCGCCTTGCTACACCTGGCCGCGTCCGGAGAGGCGCAGGACCTTGCTGGGGAGTCCGCCATGTCCCCCCTTCCGCCCCGGGCCGGCACGCGCTGATGCGCCCCGGACCCCATCAGGCGGCACACCGGCTGCTGGACGCGGCAATACACCGACCGGCGACGGCTACTACTGGGCCTGGGCCTGGGCCTGGGAGACCATGATTTCGTAGCCGCCCGGTCCGGTGACGGTGAAGTAGGCCCCCAGGGTTCGACCACCGGGCTGCTGACAGCCGCTCCCTTGCCCAGGATCTCGGCGTGGCTTGCCACGACGTCGTCCTCACAGCTCAGGTTGAAACCCGGGCCGAGCTTCGGGTTGGGCACCGTCTCGAAGTCCGCTGCCTTGGCGAGGACGATCCGGGTCTGGCCTGCCCTCGCCGTACGCCGCGGCCTGCTCGTCGACGTCACCAACCGTCTCGTCGAAGCCTCCCTGGCCCCCGCCAGGCCCTTCATCGGCTCTGGCAAGATTTTCGTAGGCGGAGATCATCCGGGCGCGATGGTCGGCCGAGCCGCATAGTGGCGGCGTAGGTGAGCGATCAGGACGACGCGGTGGCGAAGGAGAGGGACGCCGGCGCGTCCCGCCATGATGCGTTTCTGGAGTTTCACGTCGGTGATGCGGCCTTCGTTGACGCCGGAGTTGTAGGGGGTGGTGATCCCCTGGACAACCGCGTTCCGATCCTCGCGCAGGGCTGCTGCGACCCCGACGAGAGGCGCCAGTCCGCTGTTGGTGAGTCGGTCGAGCCAGGCCGGCAGCGGTGTGGCGTCGTGGTTGTCGCATGGTGGCGAACTGCCGGACCAGGTCGTGGGTGCGGTGGAGTTCCGGACAGTGGTCGAGGAGCCGGTGCAGGCACTCGGCGGTGTGCGGAGTGTGCCGGTGGGGAGCGGTGACGATCCAGCGTGCGGTCTCACGTGGGGAAGGTGGCCGTTCGCGCAGCTCGTCCAAGGGCAGGCCACGCCGCAGTGGCGCGACTGCCATCTTCACGCGCTGGTAGTGGCCCGAGTAGCCCTTGGCCAGGAGTTCCTGATGAAGGACGGTGGCGCTGTGTTCGCCTTCGTCCCAGCGTTGTTGCAGGTAGTCGAGGTATGGGTCCAGCGTGGACGGTCGGCGGGGCGGTCGGCGCACGACCTCCTGCCAGGTGCGGGCGCGGGCGTACTTGCGCACCGTGCGGCGGTCCAGGCCCAGCTCGCGGGCCACGCTGCTGTGGGAGCGACCGGTGTCGGTGGCCGCGCGCACGGCTTCGAACAACCGCCGGGCATGGCGACCCGCGGGAGTGTCCGCCCCCGTGGTCGTTGCTGCCGCCCCATCGGGCTCCGGGGCGGTCTGCTCGGGCTCGGGGAGCGCGGCGGGCAGGCAGTCGCGGTGGGCGGAGGCGACGTCCTGCACACGCCGGGACAGGCTCTGCCACAGATGAAAACGGTCGCTGACCTGGAGGGCATCGGGGGCGCCCGCGGCGATGCCCTGCCGGTAGGCGAGTGACCTGTCGCGGCAGACGACCTCGACGCCCGGGTGCCCGCGCAGCCATCGGCGGAGCTGTTCGGCATCCCGGCCCTCCCAGAGAGTGAGCGGGAGACGAGTGGTGGCGTCCACCAAGAGGGTGCCGTAGGCGCCGCCGTACAGCGCGAAGTCGTCCACCCCCAGTACTCGCGGTGTGACGAGCGGCGGCAGTGGCATGCGCATCAGCTGGGCGAGCACGGTGCTCCGCAAGAGCACGACGTCGACGACCTGCAGCATCCGGGCACCGCCGCGGCCCGCCAGGAGGATGCCGACCTCCTCGACGACACGCTGCAGCAACGGAGTGCGCCGCTGGTAGCGCACGGTCAACCCCGGCACCTGCTCGGCGAAGGTCACCTTCGGGCAGGCCGGATTCTCGCAGTACAGACGGCGCACGCTCAGGTCGATCCGCACGGGCCGACCCCCGACCGCGGCATCTGCGAGGTGCCGCACGTAGCGACTGTGGCTCCAGTCGCTCGGGGCACCGCAGCCGGTACAGGCCGCCGCGGCACGGGAGTTCGTACGAGCCCGGATCCCGATCACGGGCCCGTGAGATCAGCCGAGATCACCAACACGTCGGCCAAGTTCGGTATCAGTTGCGACAGTTCGATAGAACACAGTCAGAGGTTTCCCAGCGGCGGCTCGGCCGACCATCGCGCCCGGATGATCTCCGCCTACGAAAATTTTGCCAGAGCCACATTCATTCGTACGCCGACACCCCCACTCATCCATTGCTCACTGTTACCGCCCCGCTATAAAAGGGTGTTGTCGTAGCCGGGCACGTCGCTTCGCTGCGACCTCCGGTTGCCTGGCAGAGCAAGGACCCCACGCGGTGATCTCATGCGGCGGCTGGACGTAACTCTCGTCAGGTCCGCCCGTTGAACCTGGCATGACGATCACACTCGGCATTGAGGGCGGTCCCCACGACGGCCTCCACGCCACCGTTGCCGCCGGTCCCGACGGCAACCCACCGCACACGGTCACCCTCGACGGAGCCCGCTACGTCCGGCAGTTCCCCGGCATTGCGCCCTGGGAGCAGGGCTGGCACTACTGCCACCGGCCGCCCCGCTGACACGCTTTGGTGGAACCCTCCCGACGCCGCGGGAGGATCGCCGGTGCCCGCTCTGGGCGGGTACCACCAGGGGAACAACCATGGTCGACAACGAAACTCACGACACCGGCCAACGACCCGAACCAGGTCCCGGACAACCTCAAGCCCGCCGGTGTGACGGGCCCGACGGTCGCGGCCGATGCGGCCGACACCAAGACCGACGGCAACGGTGCAGACTGGATCGGCCGCAGCGACGCTGGCCGACGCCGGATCGGTCAGCTGGCCAGGTCGCAATGGGTGATCGAAAACCGGGTCCACTACGTCAGGGACACGGTGTTCGCCGAGGACGCCTCGAAGATCCGTACCGGCCATGGTCCGGAATACATGGCTACCCTGCGGAACCTGGCGGTCAACACCCTCCGCACCGCAGGACATTCCAACATCGCCGCCGGCCTTCGTGAAGTGTCCTACGCACCCTTCACCCGACCACTGGATCTACTGGGCCTGCCCTGACCTGCACAGTCACATGATCACCAGGACTATGAATCAGCCCTGTTGCGATGTAAGTGGCGCGAGATGTCGGCGTGCGCATCGCCGACGCGTTGGCCGCGGCGCACACCGCCGGAGTGCTGCACCGGGACATCAAGCGGGCAACCACGAACTGTCGGTGACGGGGAAGCGCTGACCCCCGCGTACGCCCCGGAGGCGTTCCTCCTGACCGATCCGACGCCGGCTGAGGACGTGTACTCGCTCAGCGCGACCATCTACGCCCTGGCGCTCGGCCCCCCGCCCCACCTCCCCGAAGAGGGCAGCCTCAGCATCGCGCAACTCCTCACGCGGCACGGCCTGCCCCTACCCGACCTGTCAGGCGCGCCCCTGCGCTGACCGAGGCCCTCAGGCAGGCCATGGCCCCGGACCCCGCTCACCGTCTGCCGAGCGCCGAGGCATTGCGGGACGCCCATGCCGGCCTCGACCTCCACAACACCCCCGCAGCCGCCGACGACACAGGGCTTTCCGTCTCTGCGTCCAGGAAGCGGCGCGGAGACGCAGCCCGCTGTGACAGCGGGCCGGGGAGAAACCGTCTCCGCCTGCGGTTGGTCGTCCCGGTCCTGGCACTGGTCGCGGCCGCTATCGGCACGGCCGGAGTGCTGGCCTCCCCGAACCAACAGTCGGCCAATGGCCCGCCTCGCCCAGCGGTTTCGGCGAGGTCAGCCGTAATCCTCTTCCTGCATGCTGGAGCGCGCTGCGCAGATAGGATTCCGAGTCTGCCGCGAGCCAGCTGCGGTTGTCGTTCGGCGGACGAGGGCAGCCGCAGCCAGACCGGCACGCTGTTCCGGCTGGGCGAGTCTGCGACGGACCAGCTCACCGAGGCTTTCCGGCGCGGCGAGGTGGGAGACGCGCCGAAACACTGCTCATCTTTACCGAGGCAGAGGGCGGCGCGCACTGCCACGCCGGAGCCCAGCACCTCGCGTCAGGGCGGATCTACGACTGGTTGGACAAAACCCTCAGGTAAACCCGCCTCGCGCCCCTGCAATCCGGCATCACGTGTGGGCGCTTCTGACAAGAAGCGCCCAAAGTCCATGACAAGCGGCGTCCCATCCTTCCAAACCCACATGCGCAGAACCCGGCCAGTGATCATGTTAAGACTGGACGAATTGGCAGTTAGAGGGCCGCTTACGGTGACTGTGGATGGTCGAGTCTCTCTCGATGAACGTGTTGTCATCCTCTTAGAGTAGCAACTGTCATAGTGCTGGACGCGATGTGTCATGACTGGCTACCGTGTCACTTGACGTCAAGGTTCGGCGGAGGGAAGCGCGTCCGGAAGAGCTGCGACGAAACGCTCTACCACCCCGTGACCGGCTGGGTGAATTCTGTGTCAACAGTCAGTGATTGTGGAACGAAGGTGGAGAATCGTGACATCTCAAAGCACGAGGAAGCGGCGGCTGGCGGACGAGATCGCGGCAAGCGGTGAGGCTCCGGCAATCGCGGCAGCGGCGGCTCTGCTCGAAATGGGAGACCGTCTCGGTGTCCTCGATGTCATCGTTCCAGGGAGGGAATTCAGCGTCCCGGATCTCGCAGCGTGCGCAGACCTTCCGGAGACTGGGGTCGCCGACTATCTCGAGGCGATGGAATCTGCGGGAATCATCACGCATGCCCCGTCCACTGCCGGAAAGTTCGTGACTGCCCCGGATTTCGAGCGCATACAGCACCAGGCTGGCTACGTGTCCTGGGTGATGAACGCGAACCGACCGTTCATCGAGAACGCCCGCGAGTACCTCTCCAACCCTGGAAAGGCCAGTGGCGCCTACACGAGGGACGGCCGTCAGGTCGCGGTCAGCTCCCAGTGGATGGGGTCGAAGGCGTTCTACCCGGCCGCTCTCGAGACGATACTCAAGGCCAGGCCGGAGCGGATCGCCGACTTGGGAGCTGGCACCTGTCGTCTGCTCATCGAGGTCCTTCAGGAACTTCCCGACTGTTCCGGCGTCGGACTCGATCTGGATGCTCCGTCCTGCAACGCCGCAAAGCTGGCAGCCGAGCAGGCCGGGGTCAGCGACCGCCTGACGGTCGTTGAGCGGACGATTCAGTCGATCGCTTCCGACCCCTCGCCGGTCGAGGGCAGCGATGTCATTCATGCCGGCTTCGTCTTCCACGACATGATGCCGGAGGAAGAGCATGTCGCCGACGCAGTCATCGCGAACTGCCGGAAAGCGCTGCGTCCGGGTGGCCTCATGGCCATCACCGACGCGGTTCCTTACCTCCGGAACGCGCGGGAGCGCCGGTTCAGTTCCATCGTGACCTACTACCACCGTCAGTTCATGAAGCGGAAGCTTCTCACTGAGGTGGAGTGGGAGACAAAGCTGCGGAGTGCTGGCTTCAACGACGTCAAGACCGTGGAGTTGGGCTTCCCCACGGGTCGCCTCTTTGTGGCGACTCGATAGCCACCAAGAAGCGGCCCCGCAGGGGCGTGCCGATATCCCGAGGCGACCACCTGTGGATACCGACAAATCACGGGCGTGGGTTCCAAGCGCGAACCAGATGGTTCGGCACGGACTCACGCCCGTTGTCGTTCACGTTCACACGGTAATTGGTACGCCGCTGCGGTCTGCTGACTTTCGCGATCCGTGTGCTGGCCGAAGCGAAGCTCATCACCGCACCCGTATTTCCGGCACGCTCACCGAGTTTCGATGGCGGATCTCGTGCGGGGGGACCGCCGCGCTCCCACTGCCAACACCCGCATCCCCGATCGAGCTCTTGGGCGCCCGCTGAACGGTGGGCGGTGCAACGTCTCCCACAGGACCGCCGGACCGTAGATGTGCCGACAACACCACGGTCCCGGGTCAATTGCCGGGACCGTGGTGTTTGCGGGCAACATCACACGAGGGACGTCACCCCGGCCAGCGGGCCTCTGCCACCGGGCGATCCGTCAGTCCGTAGAGGGTGACTGCTCCTTGGAGGGCCGCCAGGGTGAGGATCGCGGTGGTAGTGCTGGTGAACTGGAGGAGCAGGCCGGCCCCGATCGTCCCCAAGGCGGGGCCGCCCTGGAGGACCGTCATGGTGGCGACAATCGTCCTGCCTCGCCGGTCTACCGGAACCTGGCGGAGGATCATGATATCGATCAGTACCCTCAGGGCTGGTGTCATGAGCGTGGCGAGCACCAGCATGCCGAAGACCCACCATGAGCCGAACGGTACTGCCAGCAGCGCTACCGAGACGGCCACGGTCACTGAGACCAGCAACAGCAACCGCCCCGGTGACATCCACTGGTGCAACCGCTTGACCAGAAGTGAACCCAGCAGCATGCCCACCGCGCTGCCGGTGAGAGCGAGGCCCACCGTTCCCGGCGCGGTGCCCTGGGACTGCAGTTTCACCACGACCACCAGCGTGACCGCGGTGATGACGAGATAGAAGGTGCCGATCAGCAGCAGGGCGCCGCGTAGCGCCGGCTGCCGCACCAGTTCACGCACGCCGGCAAGGGCGCCCGACTCTTCCGGGAAGGACGACTGCTGACTGTCCTCGCAATTATCCGCGTCGACGGGCTCCTTGCTCTGGGGCGGGATGCGGACGAACAGGGCGCACAACAGAGAAATGGTGAACGTGATCGCGCATGCGATGAACGGCAACACGCGGGACACGCCGTAAAGCGCGCCACCGAACGCCGGCCCGAGGAGGCCCGCCGCGCCCTCGCGTACCTCGTCCTGTGTGAGCGCCTGAGTGAGCTGCTCATCGGGGACCACCGCACGGACCAGCAGCATGCGGACAGGTCCGCCGAAGGCTGTTCCGAGGCCGAGAACCAAAGCCACCAGCAGAAGGTGGATGACGGTGAGTCCGCCCATTGCCAGGGCCAAGGCAACCGAGGCAGTGGCGACGGCGCGGGCTCCCTCGGCGCCGATGAGTACATACCGGTGGTTCCAGCGGTCGGCGAGCACGCCGATCGGCAGCCCGAGGGCCAGTATCAGTATGAGCTGGGTGAAGCCGAAGAGACCGGCGAGGGCAGGCGATCCGCTCAGTGCCAGCACCAGCAGGGGATAGGCGATGTCCGCTGCCTCGACACCGAGCGTCGTACTGGTTGCGCCGATCCAAAGGAGTTGGAACCGCCAGTTGCGTCGCAGCGGAACGAGCGGGGACCGGTGCGGAACCGGGCCTTCATCTCCCGCCGGTGTGGGGGACACCTCGAGTGGTCCGGTCTCGGACTGGCTCATGGCCGCTGACTTCCTGTTCGCCGATGGGGACGGATGCGTCTCGAATGCTGGCGTGCTCCGCGTCGTAGCCGACGCGCATGCGCCCGCTCTTCACCTTGATGGACCGGATGCGCACATTGCGCAGCATGGAGAGATCCGTGACGTGAGTGCCTCCACACGGCTCAGCATGCAACCCTTCGATCGAGACGGTGCGCACCCCGTCCCGGTAGTCGGCGGTCACGGGGATCGCCGCGCGTACTGCCTCGTCGAACTGCTTGTTCAGCTCCTCCGTGAGCGCGTCGCGGTCGATTTCCCGGTCGCTCACGGCGTAGTCGACCCGTGCCTGTCCAGGAAAGTGGCTGTTCCCCACATGATGGAAGCCGAGCTGTCTCACGAACGCGTCCAGCAGATGGCCAGCCGTGTGCAGAGCCGCGTGCAGGCGCCGCAAGTCGAGGTCGATACGGGTGACGGCCTCCGTTCCCGGGACGGGGACTCCGCCGGAGCCCCCATCGGCATCCGGCATGTCGAGGACGACCCAGCCGGCATCATCCCGGCGTGCTTGGACGGCCAGTTCGCCCACCATCCCCCGGTCTGCGGGCTGCCCACCGCCCTGCGGGTGGAAGATGTTGTCGGTGAGAGCGACCCAGACGACACCGGAATCATGTCGACCGGACCGGGCCACTGTGGTGGCAGCCTCAGTCACATAGGTGTCGGCAAGGTACAGATGGCGCTGCAAGAGCATTTCCAATCTTCTGATGCGGGTCACGCTTGGGGACAAGGACTGCGCGATCACGACCAGAGGCACAGGGGGCCGCGGCCCGTGACCCCGATGAAGAAGGAGAGCGTGAGCCGGCGCCCACCCCCCTCCACGGGCTCCACAAGGTGGTAGTTGCGCGGGTCGAAGAGGACCGCGTCGCCAAGATCCGCGCGGACGATCGCTGACGGCTCGCCTTCCACCAGCGCTCGGTCGTACCCGTATCCGTCCCGCTGGCTTTCATCGCGCGGGCTCCACCGCCGCCGGTACACCACGGCCTCGCCACCCTTGAACGGCGTCGATAGGTGGCAGTTGAAGGCGATCTGCGCGATCGGCGACTGGTCCAGAACTCCGACGAACTCACGGATGACCTCGTCGAAGTGCATCCGAGCACCGTTGTTGATTTCGCGGATCATGCCGGCGAACATGTCACGGCCACCCGACGTGGCGGGCCGGACCTCATCGTCCCAGGCCTGCGCGAGCACCTTCGCTGCGGCGGCCAACGGGTCGTTGCCGTCCAACAGGCCGGAACGCACTCGTGTGGACTGTACCGCGTGCTCCCAGTACTCGTCGTGCAGCTTGCCATCCCCGTAGAAGTCGTAGGCGGCGGGGCCGAGTTTGGCGATCCTGGGCTGGACGAGCTGCTCGTCGTAGTTACCCATCTCATAGGTCTCCAGCGCGCGCATGATCTCAAGACACTGACCGGAGTTGAAGAACTTCCTGATCCGCACCGAGCCTACGGATCCCGCGGCGAGGCACGTGATGTGATCCGCGGTCAGCCGGTCGGCTACCTCGGTGGAAAACAGAGTGGGGACGGCTGGAGAGCTGACATGGGCGGTACTCACGGCTACAGGCTGCTCCTTTCTGGAACGGGTGGGCATGGTCGTCGTGGCTGCTGTGGTGTGGGTTCCGATGGAGGGACGCCCGCCCGGCTCCGACGACCCTGCTGCGTGCAGGCCCATGGGCCTGGTCACACTCGGGTCGGGTGACACGCTAGCCATTCGTGACATGCCATGTCCATCATTGTGACAATCGAGCACTTGTTGAATGACAGCACCCTGCCTGGGAGTGAGTCCCCTGCCAGCTGGCTTGCGGCCGCTTCTGCTCCGCCCTGTAGGGCTTCCCCAGCGTGGTCCCTTGACACATGTGTCATCGCGAATGCTGGTAGGTGTCATTCTTTCTGGACGCATGATGCCAACCCGACTATGGTGATGCCGGATCAGGATGTAACAGCGAGATCTTGGACGGCGCCTCTGCATCCCGCCCTCGATGCCCGAAGCAACCCGTCAGCCAGTCGGGGCGCCCCCCTGGGCAATCGCATCTTCGGTGACTTCGGGATGCGGCCGACCCCACGATGGAGTAAAGAGAATGCCTGACTCTCGGGACCAGAAGCTGACCCAGAACGCCCCCTATTCCGGGCCCACTCCCGAGCAGCATGCACCGGTCGTGGATAAAGGGAGCAACCTCACTCCGGCCGAGCGTGGCCTGATCCAGGGAGAGTGGAACGACACCGGACGGCCGGTTGAATCGGTTACGTTGCCGGAATTGTTCCAGGCACAGGTGGAGCGCACCCCCGAGGCGCTGGCCTTGGCCTTCGAAGACGACGAGTTGTCGTATGCGCAGCTCAATACCGATGCCAATCAGCTTGCCAGGCTACTGCTCGACCGGGGTGTCGGACCGGAGTCAGTAGTGGCGGTGGCGGTGCCGCGCTCGGTGGAGTTGGTGGTTGCGCTGCTGGCGGTGCACAAGGCAGGTGCTGCCTATTTGCCGCTGGACACGGACTATCCGGCTGCGCGGCTTGCGTTCATGCTCGGTGACGCGCAGCCGACGTGCGTATTGACGACGAGTGCTGTGGCTCTGCCGCATTCGGCCGTGCCGCGAGTGCTGCTGGATGTGCCGGAGCTACCCGGGGGCTATGCCGGCCACGACCTCCCCCCCGCACCGGCTCCGGGGAACCCTGCGTATGTGATCTACACTTCCGGGTCCACTGGACGTCCCAAAGGGGTGGTGATCCCGCACTCCGGCATTGTCAATCGACTGTTGTGGATGCAGAACGAGTACGGATTGACCGCCGGGGACCGGGTGTTGCAGAAGACTCCGTCGAGCTTCGATGTCTCGGTTCCGGAGTTCTTCTGGCCGCTGGTCACTGGTGCTGCGCTGGTGGTGGCCAAACCTGGGGGGCACCGTGACCCGGCCTACCTGGCCCGGCTGATCCAGTCCCAGCAGGTCACCACGGCGCACTTTGTGCCCTCGATGTTGCAAGTCTTCCTGGGCGAGCCGACCGCCGCCCAATGCACCAGCTTGCGACTGGTGATGTGCAGCGGAGAAGCCCTACCAGCCAACCTGGCGGAGCGGTTCCACCAGGCGTTCGACGCCCGCTTGTACAACCTGTACGGACCCACTGAAGCCTCGGTCGAAGTGAGCTTTACGGAGTCTCTGCCCAATCGTTCCTATGGATCGGTTCTGCTTCCGATCGGCCGACCGGTGTGGAACACCCGGCTGTATGTACTGGACGCGGCTATGGAGCCGGTGGCCCCGGGCGTGCCGGGGGAACTTTATCTCGCGGGCGTTCAGCTGGCTCGTGGTTATCTGAATCGTGCGGGGCTGACTGCGGAGCGTTTTGTGGCTGATCCGTTCGGGCCTGTGGGTGCCCGGATGTATCGCACGGGTGATCTGGTCCGGTGGACGCGGGACGGGGAGCTGGACTTCATCGGTCGGGTTGATGAGCAGGTGAAGATCCGTGGGTTCCGTGTCGAGCTCGGTGAGATCGAGGCTGTGCTCGCCGCGGATCCGGTGCTGGCTCAGGTCAAAGCGGTGGTGCGCGAGGATCGGCCGGGTGACAAGCGCCTGGTCGCGTATGTGGTTGCTGTTCCCGGCGCGATGCCGGATCCGGAGGGGATACGCAGCGCGCTGTCCGGCACTCTGCCGGAGTACATGGTGCCCTCCGCGGTGGTGGTGCTGGATGTGCTGCCGTTGACTCCGAACGGGAAGCTGGACCGTAAGGCGCTTCCGGTTCCGGATTTCGCGGGTGAGGTTTCGGGTGGTCGTCCTCGTACGCCGCGGGAGGAGATCCTGTGTGGTCTGTTCGCCGACATCCTGGGCCTGGACGCGGTTGGGATCCACGACAACTTCTTCCACCTGGGTGGTCATTCCCTGCTGGCGACCCGGCTGGTCAACCGCGTCCGCACCGCGTTGGGTGTGGAGCTGGGGGTTGGCGGGTTGTTTGAGGCGCCGACCGTGGCCGGGGTGGCGGCGGTCCTGTCCTCGGGCGGCGGGGGGCCTGTGCGTCCGGAGCTGGTGGCGGCGGGCGACCGCGGACTGCAGGGCCCGTTGTCCTACGCTCAGCGGCGTTTGTGGTTCCTGGCGCAGCTGGAGGGGCCCAGTCCCACCTACAACATCCCGCTGGCGTTGCGCCTCACCGGTGATGTCGATGCCCGCGCTTTGGGAGTTGCGTTGGGTGATGTGGTGGGTCGGCATGAGAGTTTGCGGACGGTTTTCCGGGTGGTTGACGGGGAGCCGGTGCAGGTGGTCCTGCCTCCCGGTCGGGCCCGAGTGGACCTGACGGTGGTGGATGTCGCGCCCGCGGCGTTGCGGGACGCTCTCACGGCCGCTTCCCACCAGCCGTTTGACCTCGCCGAGGATCTGCCCATGCGCGCGTGGCTGTTCGAGGTCGGTCCTGAGGAGCACGTGCTGCTGCTGATGATGCATCACATCACCGCCGACGGCTGGTCGATGGGGCCGCTGGGCCGTGATTTGGGTGCTGCGTATGCTGCCCGGCTGGACGGCCGGGCGCCGGAATGGTCCGCGCTGCCGGTGCAGTACGCCGACTACGCCCTGTGGCAGCGCGAGCTGCTCGGCGACGAGAACGACCCGGACAGTGTCGCCGGCCGCCAGCTCGACTACTGGCGTGAAGCGCTGGCGGGTGTTCCGGAGGAGCTGGAACTGCCCCGGGACCGTCCCCGCCCAGCAGTACCCAGCCACCAGGGCGACGTGGTGACCACCGATATCAGTGCCTCACTTCACCGCAGGCTGGCAGCGGTGTCCCTGGAGTCCAGGTCGACGTTGTTCATGGTGGTGCAGGCGGGTCTTTCGGCGTTGCTGACCCGGCTCGGAGCCGGTACCGACATCCCCATCGGCTCGGTGGTCGCCGGCCGCACCGACGAGGCCATGGACGACTTGGTCGGGTTCTTCGTCAACACCCTGGTCCTGCGGGTCGATACTTCCGGCAATCCGTCCTTCCGTGAGCTTGTGGAGCGGGTCCGGGACACGGACCTGGCCGCCTATACGCACCAAGACCTGCCCTTCGACCGCCTCGTCGAAGCCCTCAACCCCACCCGCACCCGCGCCAGCCACCCCCTCTTCCAGATCGCACTCGTCCTGCAAAACAACGCAGCGGCCGAGTTCGCGCTGGGAGAGGCTGTCACGGTCAGCGAAGCACAGGCCCTCCTTCCCGGCACACAGTTCGACCTCTGCCTCAACCTCCACGAGCTCTTTAACGAGGCGGATGGCAGGCCGACGGGACTGCGCATCGCCTTCGAGTACGCCACCGATCTGTTCGACCGTGCGACGGTTGAGACGTTGGCCGCCCGCTTCGTGCAGCTGCTCGATCAAGCCACGATCCGCCCGGACCTGCCGATCAGCAACGCCGAGATCCTCACCCCAGGTGAGCGCGGACTGCTCCTGCAGGAGTGGAACGACACCGGGCGGCCCGTTGAGGTGGTCACGTTGCCCGAGTTGGTCCAGGCGCAGGTGGCGCGCACTCCCGAGGCCCCGGCGTTGGTCTTCGAAGATGACGAGTTGTCGTACGCGCAGCTCAATGAGCGTGCGAACCGTCTCGCTCACCGGCTGGTGGCTCTGGGTGTCGGTGGTGAGTCGGCGGTGGCGGTGCTGCTGGAGCGGTCCGTCGATGTTGTGGTGTCGACGCTGGCGATCGTCAAGGCCGGTGGTGTGTATGTTCCTCTGTCTGCCGGGTATCCGGCCGAGCGTATTCGTCTGGTCATGCGGGACACCCGCGCGGGCATCCTGCTCGTCGACCCGCAAGGTCTCAGTCATCCGGCAACCACCGCGGCCCGTGAACTAGGCGTCGCCGTCGTCGTGGTCGAGGGTGAAGCGGGTCTGGAGGACCAGCCCACCACCAATCCCGTTATGGCCGTCCACCCCGACCAGCTGGCCTGCGTGTTCTACACCTCCGGGTCCACCGGTACTCCCAAGGGGGTGGCGGTGACCCATCACAACGTGGTCACTTTCGCCGCTGACCACCACTGGCAGGACGCCTCACAGGACCGCGTACTGTTCCACTCCGCGCATGCCTTCGACGCGTCCACCTACGAGATCTGGGTTCCCCTGCTCAACGGTGACCAGATCGTCGTCGCGCCGCCCGGCGCTCTGGACGCCCAGGCCTACGCACGAATCATCACCGAGCACAAGGTAACCAGCGCCTATGTCACCACTTCCCTGTTCAACCTGATGGCCGAGGAAATCCCTGACGCGCTCGGCCACCTCTCCGAAGTGGTAACGGGCGGCGAGGCGGCCTCACCCCACGCGATGCGCCGGACCCTCCAGCACAGCCCGCACCTCAAACTCATGAATGTGTATGGGCCGACCGAGTGCACCACCATTGCCACCTGGACCCAGGTCGCCTCCGTACCCGACGACAGCGCGACGGTGTCCATCGGCAGGCCGATGGACAACACCCGGGTCTACGTCCTGGACGGGTATCTGCGGCCGGTCCCGGTCGGGGTGATCGGTGAGTTGTACATCGCCGGCAGTGGTCAGGCTCGTGGTTATCTGAATCGTGCGGGGCTGACTGCGGAGCGTTTCGTGGCTGATCCGTTCGGGCCTGTGGGTGCCCGGATGTATCGCACGGGGGATCTGGTCCGCTGGACCGCTGACGGGAACCTGGACTTCATCGACCGGGTCGACGGACAAGTGAAGATCCGTGGGTTCCGTGTCGAACTCGGTGAGATCGAGGCCGCACTCACCGCCGATCCCACTGTCGGCCAGGTCACCGTCATCGCCCGCGAGGATCGGCCGGGTGACAAGCGCCTGGTCGCGTATGTGGTTCCTGCCGCCGGCGCCGCCCCGGATCCCGCAGGGATACGCAGCGCGCTGTCCGGCACTCTGCCGGAGTACATGGTGCCCTCCGCGGTGCTGGTGCTGGATGCTCTGCCGTTGACAACGAACGGCAAGCTGGATCGCAAGGCTCTTCCCGCTCCTGACATCTCCGGTGAGGTTTCGGGTGGTCGTCCTCGTACGCCGCGGGAGGAGATCCTGTGTGGTCTGTTCGCCGACATCCTGGGCCTGGACGCGGTTGGGATCCACGACAACTTCTTCCACCTGGGTGGTCATTCCCTGCTGGCGACCCGGCTGGTCAACCGCGTCCGCACCGCGTTGGATGTGGAGCTGGGAGTGGGCAGCCTCTTCCAGGCACCCACAGTGGCCGGGGTGGCGGCGGTCCTGTCCTCGGGCGGCGGGGGGCCTGTGCGTCCGGAGCTGGTGGCGGCGGGCGACCGCGGACTGCAGGGCCCGTTGTCCTACGCTCAGCGGCGTTTGTGGTTCCTGGCGCAGCTGGAGGGGCCCAGTCCCACCTACAACAGCCCATTGGCGTTGCGCCTCACCGGTGATGTCGATGCCCGCGCTTTGGGAGTTGCGTTGGGTGATGTGGTGGGTCGGCATGAGAGTTTGCGGACGGTTTTCCGGGTGGTTGACGGGGAGCCGGTGCAGGTGGTCCTGCCTCCCGGTCGGGCCCGAGTGGACCTGACGGTGGTGGATGTCGCGCCCGCGGCGTTGCGGGACGCTCTCACGGCCGCTTCCCACCAGCCGTTTGACCTCGCCGAGGATCTGCCCATGCGCGCGTGGCTGTTCGAGGTCGGCCCCGAGGAGCATGTGCTGCTGCTGGTCTGGCATCACATCGCGGGTGATGGCTGGTCGATGGGGCCGCTGGGCCGTGATTTGGGTGCTGCGTATGCTGCCCGGCTGGACGGCCGGGCGCCGGAATGGTCCGCGCTGCCGGTGCAGTACGCCGACTACGCCCTGTGGCAGCGCGAGCTGCTCGGCGACGAGAACGACCCGGACAGTGTCGCCGGCCGCCAGCTCGACTACTGGCGTGAAGCGCTGGCGGGTGTTCCGGAGGAGCTGGAACTGCCCCGGGACCGTCCCCGCCCAGCAGTACCCAGCCACCAGGGCAACGTGGTGACGCTGGAGATCTCCGCGGACATCCACAGGCGACTTCTCGGCGTGGCCCGGGAGAACCAGGCCACCCTCTACATGGCGGTGCAGGCGGGGTTGTCGGCGTTGCTGACCCGGCTCGGAGCCGACACCGACATCCCCATCGGCTCCGTCGTCGCCGGCCGCACCGACGAAACGCTGGACGACCTGGTCGGATTCTTCGTCAACACCCTGGTCCTGCGGGTCGATACTTCCGGCAACCCGTCCTTCCGTGAGCTTGTGGAGCGGGTCCGGGACACGGACCTGGCCGCGTATACGCACCAGGACCTGCCCTTCGACCGCCTCGTCGAAGCCCTCAACCCCACCCGCACCCGCGCCAGCCACCCCCTCTTCCAGATCGCACTCATCCTGCAGAACAACGCCGTCGCCGAGTTCATCTTCGGTGAGGGCGTCACCCTCAGCGAAGCGGAAACCCTGCTTCCTGGTGCTCAGTTCGATCTCTGCCTCAACCTCCAGGAGCGGTCCGACGAGATCGGCAGGCCGGCGGGTA
Source organism: Embleya sp. NBC_00896 (assembly GCF_045207785.1). Lineage (NCBI taxonomy): Bacteria > Bacillati > Actinomycetota > Actinomycetes > Kitasatosporales > Streptomycetaceae > Embleya > Embleya sp. NBC_00896. Next base: position 473,518 of record NZ_CP108777.1, on the reverse strand, counting down.
TCCGGGTCGACTTCGAGTACGCCACCGACTTGTTCGACCGTGGCACAGTGGAGCTGTTGGCGGATCGCTTTGTGCAGTTGCTCGATCAACTCACCGCCCGTCCGGGCCTGCCGATCAGCAGTGCCGATATCCTTACCCCGGATGAGCGTGGCCTGATCCTGAGGGAGTGGAACGACACCGCCCACCGGCTTTCTGAGGTGACCCTCCCCGGGCTCATCGCGAACCAAGCCGCCCGCACACCCGACGCCACTGCCGTCGAACACGGCGATGTCCGGCTGAGCTATAGCGCACTGGATTCCGCCGCAGAGCGACTGGCGGCGCTTCTGCGAGGACGCGGGATCGGCGTCGGCGACATCGTGGTCCTGGCTGTAGAGCCCTCCACCGACTTGGTGGTTGCCGTCTGCGCCGCCCTCAAGGCAGGTGTCGCGTTCCTGCCCGTCGACCCGAAGACTCCGCCCGCAAGGCTCCAGATGATCGTGGCCGATGCGTCACCCGCAGCCGTCCTGAGCCACCGTCGAGTGCTCGATTCCGTACGCCAAGCGGTCGTCGGACTGGACGTCCTGTGCCTGGACGATTTGCCGGCCGCAGATCCGGAGCAGAGCCCGCTGCCTGCCATCGGGCTCTGCGCCGAGAGCCTGGCCTGCGTCTTCTACACATCGGGGTCGACCGGGCGCCCGAAGGGCGTGATGTTCTCCCATGGCTCGTTGCTCAACTACACGCTGACCATGATCGACACGTTTGCGCTCACCTCGGCGGACCGCATTCTCCAAGTAGCGTCGCCTGGGTTCGACGTACTCCTCGAGGAATTGCTGCCGACCCTTGCTGCGGGAGCGGCTGTCGTGATCCCTGCAGTCTCCGTACTCGCAGCGGGTGCTGACCTCGCGGGCTATGTCGAGGAGCACGGCATCACCGGCCTTGAACTCACCACCGCCTACTGGCTCGAATGGGCCCATGAGCTGCACACCACGGGTCGCCGACTGCCCAGCGAATTCCGCTTCGTGGCCACTGGCGGCGAACGCATCCTCCCCGACCGTCTGCGGATGTGGGAGGCGCAGCCGACTGAGCTGATCCACGTCTATGGACTCACCGAGGTGTCTTGCACCTCCACGGTCTGCCGGCTCGGCACGGCTGCCGGGCGCGCGGAGACGTTTTCCGCCCCCATCGGCCGTCCGCTGTGGAACACCCGGGTGTATGTCCTGGACGGGTATCTGCGGCCGGTCCCGGTCGGGGTGATCGGTGAGTTGTACATCGCCGGCAGTGGTCAGGCTCGTGGTTATCTGAATCGTGCGGGGCTGACTGCGGAGCGTTTTGTGGCTGATCCGTTCGGGCCTGTGGGTGCCCGGATGTATCGCACGGGTGATCTGGTCCGGTGGACGCGGGACGGGGAGCTGGACTTCATCGGTCGGGTTGATGAGCAGGTGAAGATCCGTGGGTTCCGTGTCGAGCTCGGTGAGATCGAGGCTGTGCTCGCCGCGGATCCGGTGCTGGCTCAGGTCAAAGCGGTGGTGCGCGAGGATCGGCCGGGTGACAAGCGCCTGGTCGCGTATGTGGTTGCTGTTCCCGGCGCGATGCCGGATCCGGAGGGGATACGCAGCGCGCTGTCCGGCACTCTGCCGGAGTACATGGTGCCCTCCGCGGTGGTGGTGCTGGATGTGCTGCCGTTGACTCCGAACGGGAAGCTGGACCGTAAGGCGCTTCCGGTTCCGGATTTCGCGGGTGAGGTTTCGGGTGGTCGTCCTCGTACGCCGCGGGAGGAGATCCTGTGTGGTCTGTTCGCCGACATCCTGGGCCTGGACGCGGTTGGGATCCACGACAACTTCTTCCACCTGGGTGGTCATTCCCTGCTGGCGACCCGGCTGGTCAACCGCGTCCGCACCGCGTTGGGTGTGGAGCTGGGGGTTGGCGGGTTGTTTGAGGCGCCGACCGTGGCCGGGGTGGCGGCGGTCCTGTCCTCGGGCGGCGGGGGGCCTGTGCGTCCGGAGCTGGTGGCGGCGGGCGACCGCGGACTGCAGGGCCCGTTGTCCTACGCTCAGCGGCGTTTGTGGTTCCTGGCGCAGCTGGAGGGGCCCAGTCCCACCTACAACATCCCGCTGGCGTTGGGCCTCGACGGTGACATTGACGGCGGCGTTCTGCGGGCTGCGTTGGGTGATGTGGTGGGTCGGCATGAGAGTTTGCGGACGGTTTTCCGGGTGGTTGACGGGGAGCCGGTGCAGGTGGTCCTGCCTCCCGGTCGGGCCCGAGTGGACCTGACGGTGGTGGATGTCGCGCCCGCGGCGTTGCGGGACGCTCTCACGGCCGCTTCCCACCAGCCGTTTGACCTCGCCGAGGATCTGCCCATGCGCGCGTGGCTGTTCGAGGTCGGTCCTGACGAGCACGTGCTGCTGCTGATGATGCATCACATCACCGCCGACGGCTGGTCGATGGGGCCGCTGGGCCGTGATTTGGGTGCTGCGTATGCTGCCCGGCTGGACGGCCGGGCGCCGGAATGGTCCGCGCTGCCGGTGCAGTACGCCGACTACGCCCTGTGGCAGCGCGAGCTGCTCGGCGACGAGAACGACCCGGACAGTGTCGCCGGCCGCCAGCTCGACTACTGGCGTGAAGCGCTGGCGGGTGTTCCGGAGGAGCTGGAACTGCCCCGGGACCGTCCCCGCCCAGCAGTACCCAGCCACCAGGGCGACGTGGTGACGCTGGAGATCTCCGCGGACATCCACAGGCGACTTCTCGGCGTGGCCCGGGAGAACCAGGCCACCCTGTTCATGGCGGTGCAGGCGGCACTGTCCGTATTGCTGACCCGGCTCGGAGCGGGTACCGACATCCCGATCGGTTCGGCCGTGGCCGGCCGCACCGACGACGCACTGAACGACCTTGTCGGGTTCTTCGTCAACACCCTGGTGCTGCGCACCGATACTTCCGGCAATCCGTCCTTCCGTGAGCTTGTGGAGCGGGTCCGGGACACGGACCTGGCCGCGTATACGCACCAGGACCTGCCCTTCGACCGCCTCGTCGAAGCCCTCAACCCCACCCGCACCCGCGCCAGCCACCCCCTCTTCCAGGTCGCACTGGCCTACGAGGACACGGCTGACGTGCATCTCGGGATCGATGGGCTCGAGTCCGAAGTGCTGCATGCCGAGTTCCGGGTGGCCAAGTTCGACCTGACTTTCGCGGTCCTCGAGCGCCGGGCTGAGGACGGGAGCGCGAGGGGAATCGATCTCACGGTTGAGTACGCCACCGATTTGTTCGACCGTGCGACCGTCGAGACGTTGACCGATCGTTTTGTGGAGTTGCTGGATCAGGTCACTGCTCGTCCGGGTCTGCCGATCGGCAGTGCGGAGGTTCTCACTGCGGGTGAGCGTTGGCTGATTCTGGGGGAGTGGATTGATACTGCGGTCCCGGTGTCCGGGCGTGGTCTGGGTGAGGTGTTCGAGGCGCGGGTGGCGGTGGTTCCGGATGCGGTCGCGGCGGTCAGTGATGCCGAGCGGCTGACTTACCGGGAGCTCAATGAGCGTGCGAACCGTCTCGCTCACCGGCTGGTGGCCCTGGGTGTCGGTGGTGAGTCGGCGGTGGCGGTGCTGCTGGAGCGGTCCGTCGATGTTGTGGTGTCGACGCTGGCGATCGTCAAGGCCGGTGGTGTGTATGTTCCTCTGTCTGCCGGGTATCCGGCCGAGCGTATTCGTCTGGTCATGCGGGACACCCGCGCGGGCATCCTGCTCGTCGACCCGCAAGGTCTCAGTCATCCGGCAACCACCGCGGCCCGTGAACTAGGCGTCGCCGTCGTCGTGGTCGAGGGTGAAGCGGGTCTGGAGGACCAGCCCACCACCAATCCCGTTATGGCCGTCCACCCCGACCAGCTGGCCTGCGTGTTCTACACCTCCGGGTCCACCGGTACTCCCAAGGGGGTGGCGGTGACCCATCACAACGTGGTCACTTTCGCCGCTGACCATCACTGGCAGGACGCCTCACAGGACCGCGTACTGTTCCACTCCGCGCATGCCTTCGACGCGTCCACCTACGAGATCTGGGTTCCCCTGCTCAACGGTGACCAGATCGTCGTCGCGCCGCCCGGCGCTCTGGACGCCCAGGCCTACGCACGAATCATCACCGAGCACAAGGTAACCAGCGCGGTCATTACCACTTCCCTGTTCAACCTGATGGCCGAGGAAATCCCTGACGCGCTCGGCCACCTCTCCGAAGTGGTAACGGGCGGCGAGGCGGCCTCACCCCACGCGATGCGCCGGACCCTCCAGCACAGCCCGCACCTCAAACTCATGAATGTGTATGGGCCGACCGAGTGCACCACCATTGCCACCTGGACCCAGGTCGCCTCCGTACCCGACGACAGCGCGACGGTGTCCATCGGCAGGCCGATGGACAACACCCGGGTCTACGTCCTGGACGGGTATCTGCGGCCGGTCCCGGTCGGGGTGATCGGTGAGTTGTACATCGCCGGCAGTGGTCAGGCTCGTGGTTATCTGAATCGTGCGGGGCTGACTGCGGAGCGTTTCGTGGCTGATCCGTTCGGGCCTGTGGGTGCCCGGATGTATCGCACGGGGGATCTGGTCCGCTGGACCGCTGACGGGAACCTGGACTTCATCGACCGGGTCGACGGACAAGTGAAGATCCGTGGGTTCCGTGTCGAACTCGGTGAGATCGAGGCCGCACTCACCGCCGATCCCACTGTCGGCCAGGTCACCGTCATCGCCCGCGAGGATCGGCCGGGTGACAAGCGCCTGGTCGCGTATGTGGTTGCTGTTCCCGGCGCGATGCCGGATCCGGAGGGGATGCGCGCTGTGCTGTCCGGCACTCTGCCGGAGTACATGGTGCCCTCCGCGGTGGTGGTGCTGGATGTGCTGCCGTTGACTCCGAACGGGAAGCTGGACCGTAAGGCGCTTCCGGTTCCGGATTTCGCGGGTGAGGTTTCGGGTGGTCGTCCTCGTACGCCGCGGGAGGAGATCCTGTGTGGTCTGTTCGCCGACATCCTGGGCCTGGACGCGGTTGGGATCCACGACAACTTCTTCCACCTGGGTGGTCATTCCCTGCTGGCGACCCGGCTGGTCAACCGCGTCCGCACGGTTTTGGGTGTGGAGTTGGGGGTTGGCGGGTTGTTTGAGGCGCCGACCGTGGCCGGGGTGGCGGCGGTCCTGCTGGCCGACTCGGAGCCCGGCGAAGGCGCGCCCAGCCGTATTCGCACCCCCTCTCCCCGGCCGGTCCTCCGACCGAGGGACAGGAGCTGAGCACCTTCGCACACCGCGACCGGACTGCCCCACCCGCACCAGGGCAGTGACCGACCTGTGTCCTCGCCGGTCCGGTGCTCTTCCCTTCCCGAACTGCGCTCATCTGCGGCCCCCCTATGCGCCCGAGGCCGCTCTCTCCAGGAGACAGATCCGATGACGGTCCCGCTTTCCTTCGCGCAACAACGCCTGTGGTTCCTGCACCGCCTCGAAGGCCCGAGCCCCACCTACAACCTTCCGCTCACACTGCGGCTGACTGGCAAGCTCGACCGGGAGGCCCTGACCGGTGCTCTGGCCGATGTGGTCAGCCGGCACGAGATCCTGCGTACGGTCTACCGGGAGGTGGACGCCGAACCCGCCCAGGTGATTCTCGCCCCCGAGGACGCCTACCCCGAGTTGACCGTCGTCGAGGTGGCCGCCGAGGACCACTTGGCGTCCGCGTTGGAGAAGACGGCGGGCTACTGCTTCGATCTCGCCGAGGAGCTGCCCATTCGGGCATGGTTGTTCGAGCTCGGTCCTGAGGAGCACGTGCTGCTGCTGATGATGCATCACATCACCGCCGACGGCTGGTCGATGGGGCCGCTGAGCCGTGATCTGGGTGCTGCGTATGCTGCCCGGCTGGACGGCCGGGCGCCGGAATGGTCCGCGCTGCCGGTGCAGTACGCCGACTACGCCCTGTGGCAGCGCGAGCTGCTCGGCGACGAGAACGACCCGGACAGTGTCGCCGGCCGCCAGCTCGACTACTGGCGTGAAGCGCTGGCCGGTATGCCGGAAGAACTGGCGATATTCACTGACCACCCGCGGCCCCCGGTCTTCGGCTACCGCGGTGAGACGATCAGGTTCGAGATCGACACCGATAGCCACAGCAGGCTGCTCGACCTCGGCCGGCAGACCGGTGCCACGCTGTCCATGTTGGTCCAGGCCGCTGTGTCGGTGCTGCTGACCCGGCTCGGTGCGGGCACCGACATCCCGATTGGTTCGGTGGCGGCCGGCCGCACCGACGAAGCCCTCGACGACCTGATCGGCTTCTTCGCCAACACCCTCGTCCTACGGGCCGACACCTCCGGCGACCCCACCTTCCGCCAACTCCTCGCACGGGTTCGGGACACCGCCCTGGCCGCCTATGACCACCAGGATCTGCCCTTCGACCGCCTGGTCGAGGCTCTCAACCCGACACGGTCGCTCTCCCGCCACCCTCTCTTCCAGACGATGGTGGAGCTGCAGAACAACGAGGCCGCGAACTTCGGATTCGGAGGTCTTCAAGTTTCTGCCGAGGACATCCGGGCCGGCATCGCCCAGTTCGACCTGTCGATCACGTTCAACGAGAAGTACGGCGCGGACGGCGCCCCGTACGGCATGTCCGGCTCCCTCGAATACAGCACCGACCTCTGGGCGGAGGCCACGGCCCGTACGATGGCCGGCTACTTGGCCGCGCTCTTCTCCGCTGTGGCGGCCGATCCTGATCTGGCGATCAGCCGCACGGAATTCCTTGCCGAGTCCGAGCGTGCCCGGGTTCTGCGGGACGGGCAGGGCCATGCCGATGAGATTCCGTCGGCGAGCATAACGGAGCTGTTCCGAGCACAGGCCGAGCGGACACCGGATGCGGCCGCGGTGGTCTTCGCCGGGGTGCCGGTCTCGTATCGCGAACTCGATACGCGGTCGGACGCTCTTGCTCGTCGGCTGGTCGCCTCGGGGGTTGCCCCGGAGAGCAGGGTCGGGATTCTCCAGCAGCGGTCGGTCGACCTGATGGTCTCGATCCTGGCCGTCCTCAAGGCCGGGGCCGTCTACGCGCCGCTGGATGTGCGCTCGCCGGTGAGGCGGATGGCCGCCGTCCTGGCGGATACCGACGCTTCGGTGCTGCTGACCGACCGTGCGATGCAGGGCCACGAGATCGTCACCTCGCTGCCCGCCACCATTGTGCAGATCTTGGTCGTGGACGGGTCGCAGCCGGTCCCGACCGCGGACGACCGTCCGTACTCGGGGGCCCCGGGGATCAGGGTGCATCCTGAGCAGCTCGCCTACGTGATGTACACCTCCGGGTCGACCGGCACTCCCAAGGGCATAGGCATCACCCACCGGGACGTGGTCGCGTTCGCGCTGGACCAGTGCTGGCGCGACGCCGACCACAGGATCCTCCTGCACTCCCCGGTCGCTTTCGACGCCTCGACGTACGAACTGTGGGTACCGCTGCTCACCGGCGGCCGGATCGTCGTTGCCCCGCCCGGTGACCTCGACACACACGAGCTCGCAGCACTCATCCGTGAGCAGGAACTCACCAGTGTCCTGCTCACCGCCGGCCTGTTCCGGGTCATCGCCGAGGAAGCCCCGGAGACCTTCGTCGGGCTTCGGGAAGTTCTCACCGGTGGCGATGTGATTCCGGTGACAGCGGTGCAGCGGGTCCTGGACAGATGCCCCGCCACGGTGGTCAGGCCGACCTACGGTCCGACGGAGACCACATTGTTCGCGACCCAGCATGTGCTCCGGGCGCCACACCGGGTGGGCCGTACGGTTCCGATGGGGCGGCCGATGGACAACATGCAGGCGTATGTTCTGGACGCCGCTCTGCAGTTGGTGCCGACCGGTGCGACCGGCGAGCTGTATGTGGCGGGTGCCGGACTGGCGCGTGGCTACCTGGGGTTGCCGGGTCTGACGGCCGGGCGCTTTGTAGCCGGTCCGTACGGTGCACCAGGGTCGCGGATGTACCGCACCGGAGATCTCGTCCGCTGGGCGCCCGACGGCATGCTGGAGTTCGTCGGCAGGGTCGACGAACAGGTGAAGATCCGCGGGTTCCGTATCGAGCCCGGCGAGATCGAGTCCGTGCTGGGGCGGCACGAGGGCCTGGCCCAGGTCGCGGTCGTGGTCCGCGAGGACCGGCCCGGCGACAAGCGGCTGGTCGCCTACGTGGTGGCGGCCACCGGTGCTGACGCCCCTCGGTCGGAGTCGCTGTGCGACACTGTCGCGGCTGTGCTGCCCGACTACATGATCCCCTCCGCCTTCGTCGTCCTCAACGCCCTGCCGCTCACCCAGAACGGCAAGCTCGACCGACAGGCCCTGCCCGCCCCCGAGCGCACGGGCACCGAGGGCCGAGGACCGCGTACTCCGCAGGAGGAGATCCTGTGTGAGATCTTCGCGCAGGTACTTGGACTGGCCCGGGTCGGTGTCGATGACAGCTTCTTCGGTCTCGGCGGTCACTCCCTGCTCGGCACCCGCATGGTCAGCCGGATTCGAACCGTGCTGGGTGCCGAGTTGGGCATCCGCGATCTTTTCGAGGCGCCGACGGTGGCCGCTCTGGCAGCCAGGATCGACCGGTCGGCGGCCACCGGGACCGCCGTCCGCCCGGCCGTCTCCCGAGCGCAGCGTCCGCAAGTGCTGCCGCTCTCTTACGCACAGCGGCGGCTGTGGTTCATGCACCGGCTGGAGGGCCCCAGCGCCGTCTACAACCTGCCACTCATGCTGCGGCTGTCCGGGAATCTCGACCGGTCCGCTCTGGATGCCGCGCTGGCCGATGTGGCGGACCGCCACGAGGTTCTTCGGACGGTCCTGCGCGAGGTCGACGGCGAGCCGCGCCAGGTCATCCTGCCCAGAGCACCCATCGAACTGACCGCATGGTGTGTCAGGGAGGAGGAGCTGACAGCAGCGGCCGAGGCGGCGTCCCACCAGCCGTTCGATCTCGCCGAGGAACTGCCCATTCGGGCATGGTTGTTCGAGCTCGGCCCTGAGGAGCATGTGCTGCTGCTGGTCCTGCATCACATCGCCGCCGACGGCTCGTCGATGGGGCCGCTGGGACAGGACCTCACCGCCGCTTATGCGGCCCGGCTGGAGGACAGGGAGCCGCACTGGGCCGCTTTGCCGGTGCAGTATGCCGACTACGCGCTGTGGCAGCGCGAACTGCTCGGTGACGAGAGGGACCCGGGCAGCGTCGCCGGCCGTCAACTCGACTACTGGCGCGAGACCCTGGCAGGTGTTCCGGAGGAGCTGGAACTGCCCCGGGACCGTCCCCGTCCGGCGGTACCCAGCCACCAGGGCGACTCGGTGGCGCTGAAGGTATGCGCGGACACTCACCGGCGGCTGCTCGGCCTGGCCAGGGAGAGTCAGGCCACACTGTTCATGGTGGTGCAGGCGGGTCTTTCGGCGTTGCTGACCAGACTCGGAGCCGGTACCGACATCCCCATCGGCTCGGCGGTCGCAGGCCGCACCGATGAAGCCCTGGACGACCTGGTCGGGTTCTTCGTCAACACCCTGGTGCTGCGCACCGACACCTCCGGCAACCCAACCTTCCACGACCTCCTGAAACGGGTCCGGGACACGGACCTGGCCGCCTACGCCCACCAGGATCTGCCCTTCGACCGCCTCGTCGAAGCCCTCAACCCCACCCGTTCGCTGGCTCGCAACCCCCTCTTCCAGATCACGCTCATCCTGCACAACCAGAACGCCGAGTTCGGGATGGCCGGGCTACATGTCCGCAATGAGAACCTGGGCGCGTACGTGGCCCAGTTCGACCTCCAGTTCCACCTGGACGAGCGGTACGACGCGGACGGATCAGCGGCCGGCCTCCAAGGCGGCATCATGTTCAGCACGGACCTCTTCGAGCGGGAGACCGTCGAGACCCTGGCCACGAGACTGGTCCGGCTGCTGGACATCGTCGCCGCCGACCCCGGTCTGCCCATCAGCGGCGTGGACCCGCTGTCGGAGCAGGAGCGCGACCTGGTCCTCAAGACGTGGAACGGCCCTCGGCGGCAGGTACCCGACTGGACTCTGGCGCAGATCTTCGAAGCCCGCGCGGCTGGTCGGCTCGATGCCGTGGCCGTCTGCGCGGGCAGTACGACGCTGACGTATACCGAGCTGAACACCCGGGCCAACCGCCTTGCCCACCGATTGTCGGGCCTGGGTATCGGTCCCGACCGGACCGTCGCCACCCTGCTGGAGCGCTCGGCCGACGTGGTCGTCACCACCCTGGCCGTCATCAAGGCGGGCGGCACCTACGTGCCGCTGTCGTCCGGCTACCCGGTCGAGCGGATGCGCTTCGTCATGGACGGCACCCAAGCGTCCGTGCTGGTGGTCGATACTTCGACGCGCGGCCACGAGTTGGTAGAGCAGGCGCGGCAGAGCGCTACCCGGATCCTCGACCTGGACGATCCGACCTTGGACGACGAGTCGTCGGCCAACCTCGACGTGACCGTGCACCCGGACCACCTGGCCTACATCATTTACACCTCCGGCTCGACCGGGGCTCCCAAGGGAGTGGGGATCACTCACCGCAACATCGCCGATCTGGCCGCCGATGCGTGCTGGTCCGGCGGCGCACAGCAATGCGTCCTGATGCATGCTCCGCACGCCTTCGATGCCTCGACGTACGAGCTGTGGGTGCCGCTGCTCACGGGGGGCAGGGTCGTTGTGGCGCCCGGCGGCTCCCTGGACACGCGGGAGTACGCCCGGGTCATCACCGAGTACGGTGTGACCTCGGCCTTGTTTACCCCGGTGCTTTTCAATCTGATGGCAGAGGAGGAGCCGCAGGCCCTCGGACGCATGCGGCAGGTGTGGACCGGTGGCGACAACGTGCCGGTCAGCGCCGTGCAGCGGGCCATCGACATGTGCCCTGATACCCAGATCGTGGCCACCTATGGTCCGACTGAGACCTCGGTGATCTGCTCCTGGCACCCCATGCGTGCTCCGCACCAGGTCGGCCGGTCGGTGCCCATCGGCCGCGCCATGGACAACACCCGCTTGTACGTGCTCGACGAACGGCTCGCTCCGGTGCCGGTCGGTGTCCCCGGGGAGCTGTACATCGGCGGACCGGGCCTGGCCCGCGGGTACATCGGCCGACCGGACCTGACCGCGAGCCGGTTCGTCGCTGACCCGTTCACCCACGAGTGCGGCGCCCGTATGTACCGCAGCGGCGATATCGTGCGGTGGGCCGACGAGGGCGTGCTGGAATTCGTCGGCCGGGCCGACGGCCAGGTCAAGGTCCGGGGCTTTCGTATCGAACTCGGCGAGATCGAGTCGGCGTTGGCCCAGGACACCGGGCTGGTCCAGGTCGCGGCCGTGGTCCGAGAGGACCGCCCGGGCGATCGGCGACTCACCGCTTACCTCGTCCCCGCCCAGGGGGTGAGTGTGGATGTCGCCGCTGTCCGCGAACGGATCGCGGCTGCGTTGCCCGAGTACATGATCCCTTCGGCCTTCGTTCTCCTCGACACCCTGCCGCAGACGCCCAACGGCAAGCTGGACCGCAAGGCACTTCCCGCACCGGCAGCCGACAGCACACGTGGCCGGGAGCCGCGTAACCCCACGGAAAGGGTTCTCTGCGGCCTGTTCGCCGACGTCCTCGGCCTGGAACGGGTCAATATCGACGACAACTTCTTCAACCTCGGCGGGCACTCGCTGCTCGCTACCCGGCTGGTCAACCGCATCCGCGGTGCCATCAACGCGGACATGGCGGTCGGCACCCTGTTCGCCGCTCCCACGGTGGCCGCTCTCTCCGGCGCCATCGACGCCGGGACCGATGCAGTCGCCGCCGGTCCCGCTCAGGAGACCGACGGCGCGTTGGAGACCGTCCTCGCACTGCGGCCGTCTGGAGACGGCACCCCTCTCTTCTGCGTCCACCCCGGTGGGGGCATGGGCTGGTGCTATGCCGGGCTCACCCGGTACGTGGACGCCGGTACTCCCGTCTACGCCTTCCAGTCCCGCGGCTTGGCCCGGCCCGTCCGGCTCCCCTGCAGTGTGGAGGAGATCGCGGTCGACTACCTCGAGGAGATTCGCCGGATCCAACCCAGTGGTCCGTACCAGCTGGCCGGCTGGTCGTTCGGCGGCGCGGTCGCCCACGCCATCGCGACCGACCTGCGGGCAGCAGGGGAGGAGGTCGCTCTGCTGGCTCTCCTCGACGCCTATCCCGGTGGCGCCAACGGCGAGTACGAGGTGATGAACGCCCGGGATGTGCTTCAGCTGGCCTTCGACGGAGTGGACGTGCTCGAAGGGACCGCCGACGCCGGTGGAAAGGTGACTCCGGCCCGCGTCCTGGAACTCCTGCGGAAGCGTGGCAGCGTCCTGTCCGGACTGGACGAGCGTGCCGTCGCCGCACTGATGGAGGTAACGGTCAACAACGTCCGGCTGATGGGCGAGTTCACCCCGAAGCGGTACGACGGCCGGATCCTCCTGTTCCAGGCCGGGCGGGAGAAGCACCTGGACGCCCGGGGCGCCGCCCGCCTCTGGGCTCCCTATGCCGCCGGCCTGGAGCACCACCTCCTGGACTCCACGCATGCCGACATGACACGGCCCGAGGCGCTTGCCGTGATCGGTCCCGTCCTGGCGCGGCGCATCGCGGAGGCAGCTGAAGCCGCAAAGGGTACCTCCGGCAGCCCCGCCGTCCCCGTCCCACCCGCCCCAGCCTGGAGCGACCAGGCGCCGACCGGCGCCGCGGGCCGCTGACCCTCGCGCATTGCTGCACATCGGACTGGCGCGGCACGCCCGCTCCCACCGCTCAAGAGCAGCCACGCCTGCCCAGCGCCGCCGACTCCCCGAACGTCATCAACCGACCGGAGGACCACCCATGTTCCGCCAGACCCGCGCCATCGCGCCCGATGCCGGGACCAATGCGCCGGTATCCGGCACCGATCCCATATCAGGCAAGCCGACCGGGATTCACACCTACCGGTTGAGCCCGAGCGAGTCGAGCCAGGCATTCACCCTGGCGAGCAGCTTGGCCAACGACTACGGCCGGGTCGACAACCCGCACTTTCTCTCCGACGTAAGCGTTATCGCCCACGATCTGCCCAGAGGCGTCAGGTTGGCCGTCAATACAGCACGCCTGGACGACCGCAAGCATGGACTGGTGATTTCCGGCAACCGGGTGGACCACGCCGGGCTGGGCCCGACGCCGTCCCGCTGGCAGCTCGCCGACACCCGGGAAAGCAGGGCTCACAGTTTTCTGGTCATGCTGTACGGCTCACTCCTGGGCGACGTCATCGCCTGGGCCACCCAGCAGGACGGGCGGATCGTGACCGATGTCGTACCCACCCCCGGCATGGAGGACAGCCTGGTCAGTTCGAGCAGCCGCACGGAGCTGGGCTGGCACACCGAGGATGCCTTCTCGCCCTACCGCGCGGACTTCGTGGGCCTGCTGTGCCTTCGCAGCCCGGAACTGACCGCCACCACGCTGGGACACCTTGACCCCGGAGCGATACCCCCGGACGTGATGGACGTGCTGACCCGGCCCCGCTTCCATATCGTTCCGGACGCCTCGCACGACGACACGCTCAACTCCTTCCCAGCCGCGGACAGACGGGCCCAGGCCTTCCGCCGGCTCGACGAGGTCCGCCGCTGTCCGCCATTGATACCGCTGGTCACCGGTCACCCCGGCGCTCCTGTGCTGCGCATCGACAGCGATTACGTGGCACCCGCCGATGGGGACGAGGCCGCGGCACATGCACTCAAGTGGCTGATCGACCATCTCGAGGGCAGTCTCTACGACTTCCCGCTCGCCCCTGGTGACATGGGCTTCATCAACAACCGGAACGTGGTCCACGGGAGACGCCCGTTCCGCCCGCGATACGACGGGACCGATCGATGGCTCAAGAGGATCAACGTCGTCGAGGATTTCAGGCGCACCCGTCCGGGCCGTGCCGACATGACCACACGAGTGATCGGCTGATCTTTGATGCCATCTACGGACCCGTTGCGGTTCCGCAGCGCTCTTGACAACGCTTCCGGCAGCCCCCGGCCGCTGCCCCTCGCGGGCGCTGCCCCCTCCCAGGCGCTCGGTGACATTGAGCCGGCACGGCTGGAGGACTGGTTCCGCACCCGCTACTTCGACGCCCGGATCGACGTGTCCAGCTCCGGCGCGCAGAACTACACCCTGGGACGGCTGCGGACCATGCTCGGCATCGAAACCGGTGAACTCGACACACTCATGTTCCGCGACAGTCCGTCGCTGGGCTGCGAGCCCCTTCGGGCGGCGGTCGCTGCCCGCTATGCCCCCGGTCGGCTCGAGCGTGTCATGGTCACCCACGGCTCGACGGAGGGTATCTTCCTCGCTCTCTCCGCGATCCTGCGCCCGGGTGACGAGGTGGTCGTCCTCAGGCCCGTGTACCAGTCGCTGTCGTCGGTGGCGACCGCGCTCGGTGCGACCCTCAAGGTGTGGGAGCTGCGCCCGGAGGACGACTTCGAACCGGACATCTCACGGTTGCGGGACCTGGTCGGGCCGCGGACGCGGGCTGTGCTGGTGAACTTCCCGCACAACCCGACCGGTGCCATGCCGGAGCCGGCCGCCTATCAGGAACTGCTGTCCTTGCTCGAATCCCAGGGCTGCTATCTACTGTGGGACGCGGCCTTCGGTGAACTGGTCTATGACCGCGCACCGCTGTCCGACCCGGGTGGCTTTGTCGACCGCTGCATCTCCTTCGGCACGCTGTCGAAGGCGTTCGGGTTGCCAGGCCTGCGAATCGGCTGGTGCATCGCACCCCCGGACGTACTCGCGGCGATGGTGAAGCTCCGCGACTACGTGACCATCAGCACGTCCCCGCTGAACGAGCTGATCGCGACCAAGGTGCTGGAGCGTGCGGACAGAACGCTCCGACCGCTTCGGGAACAGGCGCAGCGCAATCGGCGGGTCCTCATGGACTGGGCAGCGGACCACTCCGGTCTGGTCTTTCTGCCGACGCCCCATGGTGGTGTGAGCTCTTTCCCACTCTTTCCCGATGTGCCCGACATGACGGGTCTCTGCGAACGCCTTTTGGAGGATGACGGGGTACTGGTTGTTCCCGGGCAGTGCTTCGGCCACCCGAACCGACTCCGCATCGGCTTCGGCGGTCCTACCGAGGAGCTTCGCGACGGACTGGGCGCGGTGACCCGTGCCGTAACAGAAGCCGTGGTGCCGCTTCGCCGATCGCGCTGACGAGGACGGACGGAGTGACTGCACTCTTTTCATGCCAGGCCCGGCACCGGGACCTTTGTCACCGGGAATGGTTCTGGCACTGATCTTGTGGACTCGTGACGCAACGTGGCCCGCCCGGTCATGCTGAGCAGTGTGTGAACTTCGAGTATTTGAGGCTTTGTTGCCCCATCTGGCCGGTCTTGTGTCGGTGGATGCGGTGGAACGGTCGCCAGGCGTGATCCGGATTGTGGCGAGGGCACGGGCGGCCGAGGGGCTGTGCCCGAGGTGTGGGACGGCTTCCCGCCGGGTGCACGGCCACTACGAGCGAAATCTCGGCGACACGGCGGTAGGAGCCTCGGCGGTCGTCATCCGGCTACGGATCCGTCGGTTCCTGTGTCGGAAGCCGGAGTGCGAGACCGTGACGTTCGCCGAACAGATACCGGGACTCACCACCCCGCACGCCCGCTTCAGCCCGGTGCGACTGGGGGCGATGAGGGCGATCGCGCGGGCACTCGCCGGCCGGGCGGGAGCCCGTCCGGCGATGTTGCTCGGTATACCCGTCAACCGCATGACGTTGCTCCGCCTGCTCCGGAAACTGCCCGAACCCCTGCTGACCGCGGCTCCGTCCGTGCTCGGCGTCGACGATTTCGCTCTCAAGCGCGGACACGTCTACGGAACGGTCCTGCTCGACATGGACAGCCACCGGCCCGTCGATCTCCTGCCGGGACGCACCGCCGCGACGTTCGCCGCATGGCTGCTCGAGCATCCGGGAACCACGGTGATCTGCCGGGACCGGGCGGGTTCCTACGCCGACGGAGCCCGCACCGGAGCCCCGAACGCGTTGCAGGTCGCCGACCGATTCCATCTGTGGCACAACCTCGCGGACGTGGTCGACAAGTCCGTGCGAGCTCATCGGGTCTGCCTGCTTTCCGCACCGCCACCGGATCGGGTCGCCGAAGACGAATCGCCCCGGCCGGTGGAATCACGGACCGGCTTCCACGACGTCACCGGACAGGAGCGGCTCGTCACGCGCCTGGTCGAGCGCCACGCGGCGGTCCACGGCCTCCTGGCCGAGGGCGAGTCGCTCAACGGCATCTCCCGTCGTCTCGACCTGACCTTTCGCACGGTCCGACGCGCCGCACTGGCGCACACGGCCGACGAACTCGTGGCGTCGATCGCCCTCCTCCCCAGCAAGCTCGACGAGTACAAGCCCTATCTGACCCGCCGTTGGAACGAGGGCTGCCGCAGCGCCGCCCGCCTCCACGAGGAGATCCGGAGCGACGGCTGGAACGGCTCCTCGCGGACGGTCCATCGATACGTGCGAATCCTTCGCGGACAGACCGTCGTCACGCCGGCTCCGACCCCACCACCCAAGCCCCGCCGTCTCGCCGCCTGGATCATGTCCCACCCGGACTACCTGGACGCCGACGACGCGATCCGCCTCAAAACCGTCCTCGACCGGTGCCCCGAACTGCTCGAACTCGCCGCACATGTCAGGGACTTCGCCAAGATGATGACGAACCTCGAAGGACACCGACTCGACGCATGGATCGCCTCGGCCACCGCGGAGCACCGACTACCGGAACTGTGCTCGTTCGCCCGAGGCCTCCGCCACGATCACGCGGCCGTCACCGCGGGCCTCACCTTGTCGCACAGCTCCGGAGCCGTGGAAGGCACCGTGAACAAGATCAAGATGCTGAAGCGCCAGATGTTCGGCCGAGCAAACTTCGACCTTCTCCGCATCCGTGTCCTCCACGCTCTTTGAGTACACAGCGTCACGAGTCCACAAGATCAGTGCCAGAACCCCGGGAATGCAGTGCCTCCGGGGCATGGTCAAGGCTCGATGTGGGTACTATGACCAGCCGTGGCAGCATCAGTCACTACGGTGACATAGGCTGTCAATTGCGATGACGGCTGTGCTGCGATTGGTGCGAACGACCGCACGATCCCACAGGTGGTCCGCGCCGTTTCATCAGCTCGCGCCAGCTGCTGAGACCGTGGCCACCGACTCCGGCGGGGCGGACCATGTGATGGTTGGCGGAGGTGACCGGGACGACGGCTGATCGGCTCGAACGCCGCGTGGCTTGTACCCCCGATTCACGGCATGGAAAGCGGCGAGACGATGGACTACCTGGCACAGCCGGCATTCGGCCAGCTGGTCGGCCGACTCCGGCGCGAGAAAGGCCTGTCCCAGGCGGACATCGCCGGTGACGGGGTCTCGTCCAGTTATGTTTCGCGGCTCGAGTCAGGGCATCGCGCACCCACTGCCCAGGCCGTGTGTCACCTGTCGGCGCGCCTCGAAGTCCCCGAGGACACCTTCCTGGCTCGTTCGCCGCAGATGGTCCCGGCACTACTGGCCGAGGGCGTCGCGGCGCTGGAGGACTCCCGCCACGGGGTGGCGGTAGAAGCGCTGACCGCGGCGGCCGAGGAAGCAGGGGACGTCGCTCCCGAGCTGCTATGGCAAGTGCTGTGGAATCTGGCCAGGGCCCATGAGCAGCTGGGCGAACATGCCGAGCAGCAGAAGGTGCTGACCCGGCTGCTCGCCGTCGGCGAGACGTTGAACTCGCCTGTTCTGCAAGTGAAAGCCTTGGTCGGGCTGGCCTCTTGCGCGCAACTGGCCGACAACGCCGAAGAGGCCCTCGCGCTGGCCGGCCAGGCTCTTGCGCTGAGCGAGCGGCATCCGCAGGTGTCCCGCGCCGACGAGGCCCGGATCCTGCTGGTGCTGGCGGCCGCAGAGTCCGAAGCTGGACGGTGGTCCGATGCCCAGCGCCATGCCGAGCTGGCACTGGAGATCCCTTCGGAGGAACTGGGACCGCTGCGCGCACAGGTGCTCTGGACCGCGGCCACGGTGGCCGTCCGCCAAGGCGACGCGGACCGGGGGCTGGCACGGCTGGAGGAAGCTCTCCGCATCGCCGACCGGAAAGAGAGCCCGTTGCTCTGGGGCAGGCTGCGGCTTGCCGCGATCCCTCTCGTCCTCGGCATTCACCAGGAGGTCACCTCCCAGGTGGAACAGTTGTGCCGGGAGGCCGCGAACGTCGTCGATCTGCTCGGTGACCGGGTGGACGAGGCACGGATGAAAGCCGTTGAGGCGCGAGTGGCCTTCCATCGGGGGAATCTGGAGTCGGCCGCGGAGCTGGCCCGCGAAGTGCTGGCCGAGCCCGACATCCTTCCTCATCAGGACCGAATGAGGATCGAGATCCTCCTGCACCAGGCCGAGATCGGCTTGGGTCGGCCCGACGAAGCCGTGACGGCGCTGCGATCCGTTGCCGAGCGGCTTCAGGCGTCCGCCAACTTCGACCTGGCGGCAGAGGCCTGGAAAGCTCTGGCCGAGGCGCTTGTCCGAGCAGGGCGCTGAGACCGGCCGCTGGCCCACCTGTTTCACTCTGCCGGTCGGCTCACGCCGCTGTCAGCACTTTAGGCAGGCTTTCCGGTCCCGCCGCGCGTACATCGATACGTGGCGAGCTGTGCGACCGCGCTGCGATCAAGCCGGCCGAAAATGGGTCATGCCAGGAATGACTGCGTGGCGCAGTCCCCACGGTCGCCCGTAGCCCCAATCTCAAGACACCGCGGGTTGTCATGTCTAGTGGCAATAATTGTCATGACTGCTTGACTAAAATTGACATCAAGTCTAGCGTGGCTTAAGACGCCACGGTGTGTCGGCAGGCCGCTGGGCCTCTCCCAGGCCGCCGCTTCCGGTGTGCCGCCGGGCGACGCGTGCATGGCGCGTCACCTCTCATTCGCATTCAACTGGAGGGCGGAAGTGTCCAATCCGTTCGAGGACGACTCGGCCGAGTACAAGGTTCTGATCAACGACGAGGGCCAGCACTCCCTCTGGCCGGCATTCGCCGGCATTCCGGACGGCTGGACCGTGGCCCTCGATGACTCGTCCCGGCAGGACTGCCTGGGATACATCGAAGAGCACTGGACCGACCTGCGCCCCTTGAGTCTCATCGCCGCCAGTTCCTGACAGTCGACTGACGGCCACATGCCTCCCTTCCGGCAGAAGATGCAGCGAGGTGCGCAGCGTGATCAATGATGCACGAACTCCGTCCCCTCGTCTGATGGGGCTGGGAACGGCGAATCCCGCGACTAGCTATTCACAGGAAGACATCCTGCGAATCTTCGGGATCAAGGACCCCCGGGTCACCTCCCTCTTCCTCAATAGCCACATCGACCGGCGGTATCTGCACCTTCCGTCATTGGACTCCGATGGTGCGCCGCGAGTGGAGACACAGGGCGAGCTTCTGCGGAAGCACCGGGCCAACGGCATTGAGCTCGCCGCGCAGGCCCTGCAGTCCTGCCTCAAGGACATGGGCGCCGATCCGGACGACGTCGGCTACCTGTGCTGTGTTACGTCCACCGGACTGCTCACTCCGGGATTCAGTGCGCTTCTCATCAAAGAGCTCGGGCTGCCGGTCACCTGCAGCAGGCTGGATGTCGTGGGCATGGGGTGTAACGCCGGACTCAACGGCCTCAACCCCACGGCGGCATGGGCTAGCAGCAATCCCGGTCGGCTGGCCGCCATGATCTGCGTCGAGTCCTGTTCCGCCGCGTACGTCTTCGACGGGACCCTGCGCACAGCGGTGGTCAACGGCCTGTTCGGTGACGGTGCTGCAGCCGTCGGGGTCATGGCCGGTGGCAGCCCGGCCGCTGAGGGGCCCGCTCTCCTCAAGTTCAGCAGCCGTATTATCCCGGACGCGGTCGAGGCCATGCGCTACGACTGGGACGAAGTCCACGGCAAGTTCAGCTTCTTCATCGACCGCGATGTGCCATACGTCGTCGGTGCACATGCCGAGGAGGCGGTCGCCAACCTGCTGCGGGGGACCGGGCTGCGGCGCAGCGACATCGCCCACTGGATCGTGCACTCCGGCGGTAAGAAGGTCATCGACGCCGTCAAGATCAATCTGGGGCTGGCCTCGTACGATCTGCGGCACACCTCATCGGTGCTCAGGGACTACGGGAATCTCTCCAGCGGATCGTTCCTCTTCTCCTACGAGCGACTTACGGCGGAGGAGGTCGCCCAACCAGGCGACTACGGAGTGCTGATGACCATGGGGCCGGGATCCACGATTGAGACAGCACTCGTCCAGTGGTAGCACACCCCCTCGAACGAATATCAGGACGGGCGAATCATCTGATGGCAATTCACCAGGAGATCGACTTCACCCTCGAGATCCACAGCGCGGAGATCCTTGAGGCTTCCACGGTCCAGAGCATCGCCGAGACCTGCGACCGTGTGGAAGACGCCCGGACCGGTGATGTCCTGCTGGTGCATCTGCGTGGCGACGACAGTGGTGACGCGGGGCGCCTGCGCTCGCGCCACCACGACATCCATCTTGTCAACAAGTGGGAGCGGGTGCTGCACAGGCTGGAGCGGCTCCCCGTGGCCACGGTGGCGGTCGCCACCGGCGAGTGCCGCGGTCTGGCCGCCGAGATCCTCCTGGCGACGGACTACCGCGTGGCGACGCCGGACCTGCTGCTGCGACTGCCTTCCTCCGGCGTCGCTCCCTGGCCGGGCATGGCGCTCTTTCGCCTGGCGACCCAGATCGGGTTCCGTCAGGCACGGCAGCCAGCTCTGTTCGGCGCCGCGACAACAGCTGAGAAAGCACTCGCCCTGGGCCTCATCGACGAGATCACCGACGACCCCGCTGAGGCACTCGGCGCCGCTGTGAAGAACTTCCAGGGCGCCCGGGCGGGTGACATCTCCGTGCGCAGGCGACTGCTGATGGACGCGACTGGCTCGACCTTCGAAGACGCGCTCGGCTCCCATCTGGCCGCGTGCGACCGGGCCCTGCGTCCCGCCGGGCAGGTCTGAACCGCCCGAGTCAACCGACTGGACAAGGATCAAGGGGATGTCACTACCCACTGGAGCCAAGACCCCCGATCTGACCGGGGGATTCACCGCAGACACCGCATTGGTCGGCGATTACCTCCGTACGACGGAAGAGAAGCTGGCGGAACTGCCCTCGCGCCGGGAGCGATCGCCCGAGCAGGAAGCCCGGGTGGAGGCGGTGCGCAACTCGGCCCGGGCCGCCCGGCTGAGCTTTGTGCGAGTGCACGGGAAACGGCTCCACGACGAACTCACAGACGGAGGCCGTGCGGCCCTGCGGCTGCACGAACTGGCCTTCGGCGCCGCTGATCTGCTCCCTGGGCTGGTACCCACTCGTGACGTGATCGCTGCCGAGCGGCTCAGGATCCAGCCGGAAAAGGAAGGATATGAGGTCGACCAGGGCATCCTCTTCTGGGGTCTGCTGCGTGCACAATCGGCCGGCCTTCGGCTGATGAGCTCCATGCTGCGGCCGACGCCCAGGGCACTGGCCGAACTGGCGGAGTTCCGCCGGACGGGCCTGGCCGACCTCGGCACGGTCACCATCGAGCGCCGGGACGGAATCGGCCATGTCACGGTCCGTAACTTACGCTTCCTCAACGCCGAGGACGACTCCCTCGCCGACGACTTCGAGACCGCGGTCGACCTTGTCCTGCTCGACGACAGTGTGCATGTGGGGGTGGTGCGCGGTGCGCCGATGACGCACCCCCGCTACACGGGGCGACGGGTGTTCAACTCTGGCATCAACCTGACACGGCTGTACAACGGGCAGATCTCCTTCGTCGATTTCCTGCTCCGCCGCGAGCTGGGCTATATCAACAAGATCCTCCGTGGCATCCGGATCGAAGCCGGCGACGACCTCAGCCCGGACGGATCTGTCGAGAAGCCATGGGTCGCCGCTGTCGATTCCTTCGCCATCGGCGGCGGAATGCAGTTGCTCCTCGTCTTCGACCACGTGATCGCGGAGAGCGGATCCTATTTCAGCCTGCCCGCGGTCCAGGAGGGCATCGTCCCGGGCGCGGCCAACTTCCGGCTGAGCCGAGCGGTTGGACACCGTCGTGCCCGCCAGATCATCCTGGGCGGGAGGAAAGTCCGGGCAGCTGACCCCGAGGCTCTGCTGATCTGTGACGAGGTGGTCGACCCCGAGCAGATGGACAAGGCGGTCCACACCGCCGCCGAGTGCCTGGACAACCCATCGGTGGCCAGTAACCGCCGGATGCTCAATCTCGCGGACGAACCCGACGACCGGTTCCGTGTGTATATGGCCGAGTTCTCCTTGGAGCAGTCCCGGCGCCTCTACAGCCGCGATGTGATGGACAACTTGGAGAGAACCTGGATCAGTCGCTCACAGCGGCGCTGACCACGGCGAGGGACTCGGCGTCGCAAACTTTCGTGAAGGGCGTGAACATGAGCGATAATTCAGTGCTTTCTCGGAAACCGGTACTCGAAATCGACCGATCGGCTCTCCACGCCGCTGTCAGCGATCCGGTGCTGGAATCGGTGACGTTCCTGACTGAGGTGATGTCGAAATTTCCTGATGCTGTCTCGTTCGCACCAGGTGCGCCTCACGAAAGCTTCTTCGACAGTGTGGACATCGCACGCCACATCGAAAGCTACATCGAGCATCTCTGCCGGGAACAGGGACTGACTCGGGTACAGGCCGAGCGACGGCTCTTCCAGTACGGCGCCACTCCTGGCCAGATCAACGAGTTGGTGGCGCAAGCCCTCCGCACCGACGAAGGCATTGATGTCGTGCCCGAGGCGGTGGTGGTGACCGTCGGCTGCCAGGAGGCGATCTTCATCACCCTGCGCGCCCTGTGCGCCACCCCTCAGGACGTCCTCGTCGTGGCGAACCCCTGCTATGTCGGAGTCGTGGGTGCGGCACGCTTGCTCGGCATCGAGATACGGGGCGTCGACCAGCCGGCGGACGGGTTCGACCTGGCCGGACTTCAGCGGGTGTGCCAGGGCATCCGCGCCGAGGGCAAACGTCCCAGAGCCCTGTACCTGGTGCCGGACTTCTCCAACCCGTCCGGTGCGCGGCTCGATATGGACACGAGAGCGGCCCTCATCGAGGCAGCCTCTGACGAAGACCTGTTGGTCCTGGAAGACAATCCGTACGGCTTCACGGCGGCACCGGGTACGGAACTGCCCACCCTGAAGGCGTTGGACCAGAACGGCCGCGTTGTCTACCTGGGGACCTTCGCGAAGGTGTGCCTGCCCGGAGCCCGAGTCGGATTCGCTGTGGCCGATCAACTGGTCCGCGGCCGACGCGGGGAGCCGCGCCTGCTCGCGGCGGAACTCGCGGCGATCAAGAGCATGGTCACGGTGAACACCTCGCCAATCGGCCAGGCGGTCATCGGCGGCATGCTGGTCGAGTCGGGAGGCTCGCTGAAGGCGATGATCCGGGAGAAGTCCGAGTTTTACCAGCGCAACCTGGACCTGCTGCTCGGCGCTCTGGAACGACACTTTCCCACCGACCTGCGGGCTCGTGAAGGAATCCGCTGGCACGCGCCGGAAGGCGGGTTCTTCCTGGTCATGACGCTTCCCTTCACCGTGGACGACGCACTGCTGGAACTATCCGCTCGTGACTACGGGGTCCTGTGGACCCCAATGAGTCACTTCTTCGTCGGCGGGACCGGCGGGTTCCGGCAAATAAGGCTGTCGCTCAGCTATCTGGACGCCGATCAGATCGAAGAGGGTGTCGCTCGGCTGTCGGCGTTCATCGGCAGCCGGATCGAAACCCGGTACTCCCTAACCTCGCCGTTTCAGTTGGGTGCGGTTGAGAATGGGGTAGAAACGCGAAAGTGCCTTCCTGACCCGGGACGATGAACCTTGTCTAGGGGTTCTGTCGTTGCCAGAGGAAGGCACTTCTCTACCACATGGTGCCTGGCTCGATCATCGACCGGGAACTGATCCGCAAACTCCCGTTGATTCACCGGATTTTCGACCGACCGATCCCATTGCTTTGTCTCGGCAGTCATCGCAGCCGTAGGATGCGCGCCTTGGCCGACCGCGTCGACTGGTTGAGCCTGGTC
Organism: Embleya sp. NBC_00896; assembly: GCF_045207785.1. Taxonomy (NCBI): domain Bacteria; kingdom Bacillati; phylum Actinomycetota; class Actinomycetes; order Kitasatosporales; family Streptomycetaceae; genus Embleya; species Embleya sp. NBC_00896. The sequence continues at coordinate 449,563 of NZ_CP108777.1, read as the reverse complement.
TTCCTGCCGCCGTACGCCCCGATCTCAACCCGGGCGAGGGCAGTTGGGCGCATCTGAAGATCGGGCAATGGCCAACCTCGGTGCCCGCACCCTCGACGACTTGGTCGCCGTAGCCCGCCAAGGCCTGCGGAACATCCAACATCGCCCCGCGCTTCCCAACGGCTTTCTCGCTGCAGCCGACCTGACGCGATGAAGCAACAACAACCGAATCCGCAAAACGCCGTAGCCGCCCGCCTTGTCAAGAACGACCCGCTGGTCGGCGCGGGATCCTGTCGGCCTTCTCCGTCCTCAGGGCTTCGCTCGGAGTAGACGTACTGTCGTCGGCGCGAGGGGGAGACTGCCGCGCACAGGCCCAGCGGTACCTGTCCAAGGCACGTGAGAGGTCTCTCTGGTCTGCTCAGATGCTCACGCGCAGAGGTGCGGTCACGTCCTTCCGGGTGATTCCTTCAGTCCTCCCAAACCGGCTTGTCCTTCAACGACGGCAAATCGCTGACCAGCGACAACGTTACAGTTGGGGTCTTGATTCCACTGCGTTTGCAAGGCAAGAGACCGAACCTGGACCTGCTGTGTATCTCCAATGGATCAGCTTCGGCCAAGCTGTGACTTCGATAGATACGACCAGAAGCGAGCAATAAGTAGTAAAGAGCTCTTCGAGCTCCCTGAGATACCTGCTGTGAAGTTCTTTAAAGAACTGGAAAATATTTATGGATATCCATTTTGAAACGGAAGGTTGAGATGACTCCAGAGCCCGGCGACGGTTTCGAACTGCTCAATGTTGCCATCCTAGGTACCGGCAACGTCGGAACCGATCTCTTGCTCAAGGTGATGGCTTCCCCGGTGCTGCGCTGCACTCTGTTTGCCGGGCGCCGTGATGAGTCACCCGGTATACGGATGGCCCGGTCGCTCGGCGTACCCACGAGCAGTTCTGGGATCCGCGCGATTCTCGAGTCCTTGAATACCATCGACGTGGTCTTCGACGCGACGTCTGCTAGTGACGCGAAAGCGCACTGGGGGTTGCTTGAGCCCCTCGGAATGCAGATGATTGATCTTACTCCTGCGAGCCTTGGAAAATTCTGCGTACCGACCTTGAATCTTCAAGAGTGCCTGGATGAGCCGTACGTGAGCATGGTGACCTGCGGCGGACAAGCCGCAGTCCCCATGGCCCATTGTATAAGCGAGGCCACGGAAGGGTTGAGTTACCTAGAGATTGCCTCTGCTAGCGCCGCGGCCAGTGTGGGTGCCGCCACCCGGGCAAATATTGACGAGTACGTTGTCACAACGGAACGGGCTACGCGCGAGTTTTGCCAATTGGAGAATACCAAGACGATGCTCGTGATCAACCCAGCAGAGCCGGGAGCAGTGATGCGCAACTCGATCTCTGTGGCCCCTTCGGAGCGCGTGGATATGCAAGCGCTAAGCGCAGCTGCTGCTTCGATGGAGAAACAGATCCGATCTTACGTGCCGGGCTATCGCCTCGTCGTCCCACCAGTGGCAACTTCCGATCGCATTCTGCTCACAGTTGAGGTCGAGGGCCGGGGCGACTGGCTGCCTCCTTATGCTGGCAACCTAGATATTATTTCATGTGCTGGCGTTGCACTTGCTGAAGCGCGAGCGGTTGGACGGTCATGATGAACCCAGAAAATTGCCGCCATTTGACGGTTTGTGATTCGACATTGCGGGACGGGAACCATGCAGTTGCTCATCGGCTCGATGCCGGAGACATCAGAAATTACGCGCGAGCTGCGGAGTTGGCAGGCGTCGACGTCGTCGAGGTTGGGCATGGCAACGGCATTGGTGCATCGTCGATTCAGGTAGGTCTGGCAGCTCTAAGCGACACTGAAATGCTGCGGACCGCAAGGGCAGAACTGCGCAACTCCCGTTTGGGGGTCCTATCAATTCCTGGATTCTCATGTGTCGAGCGCCATCTCAAACCTGCACTCGATTGTGGGGTTGACGAGGTACGTGTCGGAACCCATTGCACGGAAGCCGACGTAACTCGTCAGCAGATTACTCTCCTGCGGGAGGCGGGTGTGACTGTCAAGGGGGTTCTCATGATGAGTCACATGGCGCCAGCGAGTGAACTCCTGGTGCAAGCTCGGCTTATGCAGAGCTACGGAGCCCATGCGGTCATCCTTATGGATTCGGCTGGCGCCTACACGTGCACGGATGTACGCGAGAAGGTCGATACGCTCGTTCAACATCTTGATGTGGAAATCGGATTTCATGCCCACAACAATCTTGGGCTCTCAATCGCGAACACTATGGCGGCGATAGATGCTGGTGCCTCAATAGTGGATGTCACGGCCCGTGGCTTTGGCGCCGGAGCGGGTAATGCGGCGCTGGAGCTCATCGCTGCTAACCTCCACATCGGTAAGATCGAGTCGAGGCTGCATCTGTTCCAGGCATTGGATGCTGCGGAACTTGCCGAGGATACGTTCGTAAAGCGAGTACCAGGCAACGACGGTGTCACGATCACGAGCGGGATCGCCGGTGTCTTCTCCGGCTTCGCTGCCCCTGTGCGACTTGCTGGAGAACGGTTCAATATCGACCCGCGAGAAATTTTGTTGGAGCTCGGAAAGCGACGAGTTGTGGCGGGGCAAGAGGATGCGATAGTGGAGGTGACACTATCGCTGACCGAGGAGCGCGAGCATCGAATATCAGCGACTGATCCGTAAAAAAGATTCGGGCCAACATATTCGGATCCCATTTATCGGGCTCGCCTATAACTCTCTGCGAATTCTTCGGAGTGCTCACGGCATGTCTCGTGCCACCGAGCATCGCGGCTGTAGTGAACGTCTTCGAGGCACTCATGGCTGCAGAATGCGGTGTCAAGTCGGTCACTCTCGGCTATGCCGAACAAGGATGTCGGGCCCAGGACCTGGCTGCTGTGCGTGCCCTCTACCGCCTCGGCTCGGAATACCTCGCGCGAGCCGGTCACCCTGACGTTGCAGTGAACGTGGTGTGGCACCAGTACATGGGTCCGTTCCCTCGTTCGGAGGACAAGGCCCGCCAGATCGTGGCTGGCTCGACTGCATCCGCAACCCAGAGTGGCGCCGTGCGAATGATGCTCAAAACTCATGTGGAGGCTTTGCGTATCCCGCGTTTGGAGGACAACGTGGAAAGTTTGCGCATAGCACGTGAAGTCCGTGATAGAGGGATCGTTCTTGCGTCCTTGAATGAGCGGGACCGCCTGGAAGAGGAACTGATCCTGACAGAGGCCAAGGCCATTGTGGATATCTCCTTGAAGGAGGCTCATCAAAACGTCGGCCGTGCCGTAGGCCTCGCCGTCAATCGCGGTTGGCTCGATATCCCGTTCTCTCCGAGCCGGTGGAATGCGGGCCTCGTTCTTCCTCTACGAGATCATACCAATGCAGTTCGATTCGCCGTACCGGGCCAGTTGCCCTTGTCTCCTGACGTGCTGGCGTTCCATCGCGACGCCCTGGCTCAACTCTTACGTCGCGATGGCGATGATGTAGCCGCTCTTCTCGAGCGGGACATATCGGTGACTGCGCGCGGGGATTTCGACGAATGGCCACTGCAATGACCCGCGATAAGAATCATGAGACGACGATTAACTCTTCCTCGCTAAGCCAAAGAATCACGCAATGTGATCCAACGCCCTGGAGTGACGCATGAGCAACGACCAACCAATGGAAATAGCCGCCGACCTTGCTGCGACAACGGCCCTGCTCGAAATCGCCGAGGAGCTAGGCGTTTCTCCTTTGCTCGATCGTACGGAGCCCTTCACCCTCGATGATCTGGCGCTCGCATCCCAGGCGCCGAAAAAGGAAGCTGGGAAGTTTCTCCAAGCCTTGCTCGCGTCGGGACTCGTGGAGCATACTACTGATTCCGGGTACTTCCGAGCCTGCGCCGAAATAGCCGATCGTCGATACGAAGCGGGCTACCTGTCGTGGGCGTTGAATGCAAATCGCCCACTTATCGAGAACGCTCCGGAATTCCTTCGGAACTGCGACGATGCAATCGGAAAATATCACCGCGATGGTCGTCGGGTCGCCATCTCGTCTCGCTGGATCGGAACTAGGGGATTTTATCCCACTGCTGTCTCTTCGATCATCGACCACCAACCGGCGAAGATCGTGGACCTGGGTGCCGGGGCAGGCAGATTGCTCATTGAGCTCTTGCAAGCGCTTCCGGAGAGTACCGGATTGGCGCTCGATTTGAGCTCCGCCGCCTGTGCCGAGGCTGAGATCGCAGCCAGTCGGGCTGATTTGAGCGACCGTCTAACAGTCGTGAACCGTTCGATCGAGTCGTTGACAGAAGACCCGTCACCGGTTCAGGGCGCAGATGTGGTTCACGCTGGTTTCGTAATGCACGACATTGTTGCCGACCCTGATGTGTTCGACGCGGTCCTCCGCAATTGTCGAGTATCGCTCGCGACGGGAGGCCAAATGGTGATCACTGATGGGGTGCCCTATGCGTCGGATCCGCGGGAGCGCGCTTTCAGCGCTCTCTTCACCTACTTGCACGGAAGCTTCATGGGTGTACAACTTCCTACTGAGAAGCAATGGGAGGAGGCCTTCCGTCGGGCAGGCTTTACAGAGGTACAGTGCGTCCGACACAGGTTCCCGACGGGCCGAATGTTTCTAGTCAGCGGCTGACGGCCTCGCTGTACTGCCCATGGAAGTTGGCGACGGGGCGCGCGGTGGGTTGATCTTGCGCGACAGCCGAGGCCCCTCATGCCCCGATCCTGGGCGAGACCAGAAGCCTGCGCCTGGCCCGCTCTGCGTCGGAGACGACTGTTCCTGCTGCGAGGGCCCACTTCCATCTGCCGGTCGTCGCTTACTACCGGGTACCTGGCGAGGCCGACCGTCGCCGAGTGAATTTTCGTCCGCAAGTGCCCTCCCATACCTGCGTCTGCTGGGAATCGCCAGATGGCGCAGCCATGACATCCCAGATACTTCGGAGGTATCTCGTGGCAGATCTCAGCTCGATCGCGACTGAACTTCTGAATGCCTACACAACCCGGAGAACCCTGGCGCCGCTGAGCCAGACGTACGACGGGCTGAGTCTCGACGATGCCTATGAGATCCAACAGATCCAGATTCGCCGTCGCCTCGACTCGGGAACGCGCGTCATCGGTTTCAAGGTGGGCCTCACCTCAACGGCCATGCAGGAACAGTTCGGCGTCGGTGAGCCCGACTTCGGGCACTTGCTCTCCGACATGCTATTCGCGGCCGACGCCGCAGTCCCAACCGAACGCTTCCTGCAACCACGCGCCGAGCCTGAGATCGCCCTTGTGCTGAGCCAAGCACTCAAAGGACCAGACTTGTCCGTGACCGATGTCGTCAGCGCCACCGCCTACGCTCTCCCCGCGATCGAGATCATCGACAGCCGCATCATCGACTGGCGTATCGGTCTACACGACACGATTGCTGATAACGCATCCAGCGGCGGACTTGTACTCGGTCAGACACCCACTTCGCTCGCTGGGCTTGACTTGTCCCTGATTGGTTGTGTGTTTCGCCGCAACGGTCGAATCCTGCACACCGGTGCCGGCGCCGCCGTCCTGGGCTCGCCTCTACACTCGGCGACGTGGTTGGCGAACACGCTCACCAGGCGCGGCGTTGAACTGGCTGCCGGGAGCATCATCCTGACTGGCTCGCTGACCGCTGCTGTCACAGTTGCCCCTGGCGACAGCATTACAGCCGCGCTGGATCACCTCGGCTCCGTCACCGCCGTGTTCGGCTGAGCTTCGCGCTCTTCGTTCCGCACGCACCGAGGACCCTTGCAATAGCGGTGGTTTGTTTACGTCGGGCTTCGAGTAAGGGCTTGCAGATGATCAACGTGTTGCTTCCTGCTCCGGGGCTCGTTTGGTCTGGTATGGGCGTATCAACGGAGACACGGTCCCAACTCGCGGGAAAGTTCGCGGTGTTGCTCCCGCATTTGGACGAGCGGCAACGCCGTCTGGCGATAGGGGCGGAAGCGCGGGCACTGGGGCATGGCGGGATCCAGGCCGTGGCCCAGGCCGCGGGCGTGAGCGAGGCGACCGTGTCGAAGGGTGTGGCCGATCTGGAGTCGGGCCGGCCTCCGCTGGGCCGGGTGCGCCGCGCCGGCGGAGGCCGAAAGCGGGTGGCCGATCCGGATCCCGGGCTGAGGCCCGCGATTCTGGCACTGGTCGAACCGGATGTGCGAGGTGAGAGCAATGCAGCCGTGCAGTGCGACGACCAGCGGCGCGCCTGCGGGAAGATTTGCTGGCGCGTACTCGTACATCGCCAGGTTGCCCGGGTTGGAACCGAAACTGGTGACCTGCTGGAACGTCCCGTCGGCCGCCGCGGCCGACGTGGTGGAGGTGATGGTGCTCAGGCACGCGGCGAGGACGCCGAACACGACGCTCATCGTGATGTGCCTGAGGGTCCTTCTCGTGACTGATGGCCCCATGGAGAACTCCCGGTGCGTGGGCAGGGCGGAAACCGCCTCGGTGAATGCGCCGGGTTCTGGCCGGCCGCGTGATGCCCCGACTCAACTTCTGGCGCTGAGGCTACGGCTGGCGGAACGCAATCGTTACATCACCGAAACATATGGTTGGAGCGGTGGACGTGGCGTCCATGTCCATGGCGTCCGCGCGTTGCTGTGGTAGCCGAGCCCCGGCTGGAGCGGTTGAGGCTGCCGCCGCGGGCTCAAGCACCTGTACTTGGTCTGGGGGCGCCCGTCCAACTGACCAAAGGCAAGGTCTGAACAAGAGCTTAGGTATGTGCAATCGGTAGTTCCACCGATGACGGTGACCGGGCGCCGCAGCGATAGTCGACGGGTTGCCAACATCCGTGGGAGTTCGAGTGTCGATAGGTGAGACGAGTCGCGCCGTCGGCGGTTTCCGGACAGCCTGGACCGCAGAACGTGAGGGAACATGTCTTTCGAGCAGCTGACGTCCACTTGGGAAAAGGTGCCGCTCGAGGAGGCACTGGAGCGGTTCGGCTTGTCCGCCGACGCCGAGTGCCTTTGCCGGGACTTCACCGGCGAGCGGGAGGTTCGCCTCTACAAGGGCGGCCTGCGCATCGCGGGAGACCTGGCGCCGGAGGCGAACTCTCACTGGATTCCCTACAACGTGATCGTCGACGGAGATCTGACCATCGACGGAGACCTTGACTGGTGGGACGAGGGCAGTGGCAGCTTCTTCCTCGTCACAGGAAACTTACGGGCTCGCAATGTGCTGCTGTCCGGTTGCCCGAACGTCGTCGTAGGCGGCGACCTCATGGTCGCCGGCCGCGTCCAGGGCCACCACGGACAGGACCGGGGATGCCTCGTGGTCAGGGGGCACGCGCGAGCACAGATCATCGTCAACACACTGTTCTTCAACATGTCCTTCGCCACCCGGCCGGAAGCGGTGGTGGCCGCCGACCCCTGCCGGACCAACTGCCGGGTCGACTTCAGTGCCGATGAACTGGTCGACATCGTGCTGCCGGAACTGCTCGACAAGGGCCAGGTCGACGAGTCCAGGATCAGCCAGACGCTGCGTGCCGGGCAGCCGATACTCCGACCTGGCATCCAGCCGGGCGGGCTGACGGCGCTGGAGTCACTCGACAGCCTGCAGCCGGGCAGCGGCCAGGACACCGAGCTCGACCTGTATCTGTAAGTTGACTGCACTAGAGGAACCGGATATCTCCGGAATGGGGCTGACTCGGCTGCCCGAAGCCATTGGTCGGCTACGCAACCTTCGCGTCCTTGACATCTCCAGAAACCAGTTCGAAGCCCTGCCCGATCAGTTGGGCGACCTTGCCCGCCTCGAGGTGCTGCGCGCAGCCCATCTGACGTGCCCTCTCCCCGAGAGCTTCGCCAGGCTGCACGCACTGCGAAAGCTGGACCTGGCCGGCCTGTGCCCCGGCAGCCGGGCTCCCCCGTGGACTTCCCCCGGGTTGTCACCCGCCTGTCCGGCCTGCGATCGCTGGACCTTTCGGGCGTGTGGCTGTCAGAGATCCCCGACGAGCTGACGGCGATGACTTCGCTGGAGGAACTGGACCTGCGAAGGTCACTGTCCGCCCACTTGCGCCGGCTGGCCTTGCCGACCTGCGCCACCCGAGTTCGACAGGTCTACCCGCGACCGCCCGCACACCACGAGTGCGGGCGGCCGACACACAAGGACGGTCTTTCGCACATGTCTGCCACTGCCCCCGAATCGCCGGTGAGCTACGAGAAGAGAGGCCACGTGGCCTATGTCACTCTCACCAGGCCCGCTGTCCTGAACGCCATGAACCTGTGCATGCACGAGCGACTGCGCGAGGTCTGGGACGACTTCGAACGAGACGAAAGCATCTGGGTGGGTGTCCTTTCCGGTGCGGGGCAGAGATCGTTTTCGGTGGGTCAGGACCTCCGCGAGTGGGCCGAGAGGCTGAGCGGCGGTGAACAGTCCACCACTTTCGGAAGCAGAGGCGCGGTTGGCTGGCCGCGGCTCACCGAACGGTTCTCGCTGTCCAAGCCGCTCATCGCCCGAGTCAACGGGCATGCCCTGGGCGGTGGGTTCGAGCTGGCACTGGCCTGCGACATCGTGCTGGCAGCCGATCACGCGACGTTCGCCCTGCCCGAGGTGCGCAGGGGGCTCATCGCCGGCGCGGGCGGAATCTTCAGGCTGAGTGCCCAGATACCCTTCAAGGCCGCGATGGGCTATCTGCTTACAGGAAAGACCATGACCGCAGCCCGGGCCTACGAACTTGGCCTGGTGAGCGAAGTCGTGCCGATGGACCAGCTGGACGACTGCGTCGAACGCTGGGTGGGTGAGCTTCTTGAGTGCGCGCCACTGTCCGTCAGAGCGGTGAAGGAAGCCGCTCTGCGGGCCTCCAGCCTCTCGACCGAGCAGGCCTTCGCCACCCGCTACGTGTGGGAGGAACGGCGCATGCACAGCCATGACGCGATCGAGGGTCCACTGGCCTTTACCGAGAAGCGTTCCCCCCAGTGGCGGGGGAAATAGAAGCAAAGCTGCATTGGGGCGCACACAACTGGAGCCCGGGCAGTCCCGGTGAGGTGACCCCCGGAGTGACTCTGCTGGTCTATTCACGGTGTGGCCCGCGTGATCTTCCGTCTACGCACACATGGTCGACGACGCGGGCCGCAGCAACCTCTTCCGCTACTACCGCATCGAGGGAGGAACCCACGTCGACTCCCTGTTCGACGCCTTCCCCGACAAACTCCGGCCCCTGGTCCCCTGCCACCGCTCCGCCTTCACCGCCCTGGAGGCCTGGCTCGGCCGCGGCGTGCAGCCGCCGGCCAGCCATACTCTGCCGCTCCCCGCCACCGCCGAGAACCCGCTCACGAGCTGCCCGCTCACCTCATAGCCTCAGAATGCAGACAGTTACCGGAGCAGGGTTCTCAATCGGGGGGACCCTGCTCCGGCGCGTCCGCTAACAGCCCTCGTGTCCATCGCGTGACCCCGGATGGGCCTCAGCTGGTGAAGACCGACACAGTCGCGATCGCAACTATGGCGGGGTGACACATGGGAGTGAAGGTCGGATGTCCCCCATGATTCCGGCCATGACAACCGGAATCACTCCCACGTTCGACGGGACTGCAGGCGTCAATCTGGCGGGCCGTACCGCCATGGTGACCGGCGCCGGCAGCGGCATCGGGCGGGCCTGCGCCCAGGCGCTCGCCGACGCCGGGGCCCGCGTCCACGTGGTCGACCTCGACGCGGAGGCGGCCAAGTCCGTGGCCGAGGAGATCGGCGGCCGCGCCCACGTAGTGGACCTGGCCCAGCGCGACCTCGTGGGAGACCTCCCGGCCGACGTCGACATCCTGGTCAACAACGCCGGCCTGCAGCACGTGGCCCCCCTGGCCGAGTTCCCGCCGGAGAGGTTCGAACTCCTCCAGAAGGTCATGGTCCACGCCCCTTTCCTCCTGCTCCGGCAGACCCTGCCGCACATGACCGCACAGGGCTGGGGCCGCATCATCAACGTCTCCAGCGTCCACGGCGTGCGGGCCAGCGCGTTCAAGGCCGGCTACGTGACCGCCAAGCACGCCCTGGAGGGGCTGAGCAAGGTCGCGGCCCTCGAAGGCGCCCCGCACGGCATCACCAGCAACTGCATCAACCCGGGCTATGTCCGCACACCCCTGGTAGAGCAGCAGATCGCCGCCCAGGCCGCCGCCCACGGCATCGACCCGGAACACGTCGTCAGCGAGGTAATGCTCAGCCGCTCCGCGATCAAGCGAATGATCGAACCGGAAGAAGTCGCCGCTGTCGCCCTCTGGCTCTGCGGCCCGCACACCGGTTACATCACCGGCGCCTCCATCCCCGTGGACGGCGGCTGGAGCGCCGCCTGACCGGCCCCACCCCACACCCCTTCCGTACACCCCCAACACCGCTCCCAGCCGAAATGTGGTACTTCACCATGGCAACCCAGGCATCCAGAGCCGGCATCGGCCGCGTCATCAGCGCCAGCCTCATCGGCACCACCATCGAGTGGTACGACTTCTTCCTTTACGGCTCCGCCGCCGCCCTCGTCTTCAACAAGCTGTTCTTCCCCAGCAGTGAGCCGCTGGTCGGAACCCTCCTCGCCTTCCTCACCTACGCCATCGGCTTCGCGGCCCGGCCGCTGGGCGGCATGGTCTTCGGCCACTACGGCGACAAGATCGGCCGCAAGAAGCTCCTGGTCCTGAGCCTGCTCATGATGGGCGGTGCGACCTTCGCGATGGGTCTGCTGCCCACCCACGCGAGCATCGGCATCGGCGCACCCATCCTGCTCACCGTTCTGCGCGTGATCCAGGGCTTCGCGCTCGGAGGCGAGTGGGGCGGCGCCGTCCTGCTGGTCTCTGAGCACGGCGACGACAAGAACCGCGGCTTCTGGGCCTCCTGGCCCCAGGCCGGCGCACCCGGCGGCAACCTGCTCGCCACCGGCGTACTCGCTCTCCTGGCCGCGTTCCAGTCCGACGAGGCCTTCCTCGCCTGGGGCTGGCGGATCCCGTTCCTCCTCTCCGGCGTCCTGGTCGTGATCGGCCTGTGGATCCGCGTGTCGGTCTCGGAGTCCCCGGTCTTCCTCGCCGCCCAGGCGAAGGCCGCCGAGCAGGCCGCCGCCGGTGTCAAGGAGAAGCTCCCGGTCGCCGAGGTGTTCAGCACCAACTGGCGGGGAGTCCTCACCGCGATCGGCACCCGTCTCGGCGAGAACATCTCGTACTACATCCTCACGGCCTTCCTGCTCGTCTACGTCACCACCCACCTGGGGCTGTCCAAGAGCAACGGTCTGAACGCCATTCTGATCGGCTCCGCCGTCCACTTCGTCACCATCCCGGCGTGGGGAGCTCTGTCCGACCGGATCGGCCGCCGCCCGGTTACCCTGATCGGCTCGGTCGGCATGACCGGATGGGCGTTCGCGTTCTTCGCGATGCTGGACACCAAGTCCTTCCCCGCGATCGCCGCGGCCGTCACCGTCGGCCTGCTGTTCCACGGCGCGATGTACGGTCCGCAGGCAGCGTTCATCTCCGAGATGTTCGACACCAAGGTCCGCTACTCCGGAGCCTCCATGGGCTCCCAACTCGCCTCGATCATCGGCGGCGCGCTCGCCCCGATCGTCGCGGTCGAGCTCCTCAAGGACTACGGATCGTCCCTGCCGATCTCGATCTACCTCGCCACCGCGTTAGTGATCACCACGCTGACCGTTCTGGTGGCCAAGGAGACCCGCGGGCGTAGCCTGACCCAGGACCACCACACCCCGGCCACATCCGCGGTCCCCGCCAGCCGCCAGGCGGAGCACCACTCGGTCAGCTGACCGGAGCTGCCCGCCCGATCCCGCCGGGTGCCGGCCGGGATCCGGCGGGCAGCAGCCATCTGGCCCGCCGCACCGCCCCGCCTGCGAAACCGCCAGTGCAAGCACACCACCACGCACGGAACCACGGAGAGCCCCATGCCCACCACCGTGAAGAACCCCGGCACCGGGCAGCCGTGGGCCGCCCTGCGGCACCTGCTGGACCTGCTGGAACAGGGCGCACCGCTCGAACACTTCTCACGCCCCGCCGATGAGGTCACCGAGGCGGACGTCTGCGAATCCGAGGCGGCGGCAATCGCGGAGGCCACCCAGGTGGCACTCCGGATCCGGCGCACCCTCAGCCAGCACCGACGGCGCGAGGCCGAACTCGCTGCACTCTTCGACACCGCCAGCGACCTCGCCGCGCTCAGGGACCTCGACGCCGTGCTCAGGGCGATCACACACCGGGCCAAGCTCCTCCTCGGCACGGACGTGACCTACCTGTCCCTCAACGACGACGAGGCCGGCGACACCTACATGCGGGTCACCGACGGATGCGTCTCGGCGGCGTTCCAGCAGGTGCGACTGGGCATGGGCGAGGGCCTGGGAGGACTCGTCGCCGAATCCGCCCGCCCCTACACCACCGGCGACTACCGCGACGACCCGCGCTTCAAGCACACCACGACGATCGACAGCGCTGTCGTCGAAGAGGGCCTGCGGGCCATCCTCGGCGTACCGCTGCGCCTGGGCACCCGGGTGATCGGAGTCCTCTACGCCGCAGACCGCTCCGCCCGCACCTTCAGCCCCGATGAAATCGCGCTCCTGTCCTCCCTCGCCGACCACGCCGCAATCGCCATCGACAGCGCCCGCCTGATGGACGAGACACGCACCGCACTGGTCGACCTCAACGAAGCCTCGCAGACCATCGAAGCGCACAGCGACGCCATGCGCCGAGCCGAGGACGCCCACGACCGGCTGACCGACCTCGTTCTGCGCGGAGGCGACGTCTCCGACGTCGCGAGCGCCATCGGCACCGTCCTCCAGGGCGAGACCCTCATCCACGACGCGGATGGAGCCGAACTCGCCCGAGTCGGCGCCGACCCGCAGCCCCCGCCCGCGCAGGCCGTGGCCACCTCCAGGGCCGGCGGCCGCGCCGTGCCTGTCGACGGAACCTGGGTGTGCGCAGTCCTCGCCGGACACGAGCTCCTCGGGAGCATCGCACTGACCGGCCGCGCCGACCTCGGCGAGGCCGACCGCCGCCTCTTCGAGCGAGCCAGCGTCGTCACCGCCCTGCTCCTCCTCCTGCGCCGCTCCGTCGCCGAGACCGAGGACCGCATCCGCGGCGAACTCCTGGGAGATCTCCTCACCCGGGCCGCCGATCCCAGTAGCCTCTCAGCCCGCGCACGCCGGCTCAAGGTCAACCTCAACCACCCGCACACGGTCTTCGTACTCCACGCAGAGACGATTCCCCGGCAGCGCCTGCTCGCGGCGGCCGTCCGCACCGCCCAGACCCGCCAAGGACTGGCCGGACTGCATCACGAAGAGGTGGTTCTCGTCTGCCCCTCCAGCACCCCCAGCGCATGCGCCATGAATCTCGCAGACGAACTGAGCCAGGCCGTCGCCGTGCCGGTCACCATCGGAGCCGCAGGGCCGGTCATCGGCCCGGAAGACTTCGCCGCCGCCCACGCGGAAGCCCGACGCTGCCTGTCCGCCCTTCGCGCCCTGGGCCATGACGGGACAGGGGCCGCTCTGGCCGACCTCGGCTTTGTCGGTGTCCTGCTCGGTGACCAGACAGACTTACGGGGCTATGTTGACCAGACCCTGGGCCCGATCCTCAAGTACGACACAAAACGCGGCACCGACCTCATGCACACGCTCCAGGTGTATTTCGCCGCCGGAATGAGCCAGACCAAAGCGCGAGAAGCCCTCCATGTCCACATCAACACCGTGGTGCAGCGCCTGGACCGCATCGGACAACTCCTCGGCCGAGACTGGCAACGCCCTGAGCGGGCACTCGAGCTCCAACTCGCGCTGAGGATCGCCCAGGTGTCATCAGCCGGCGGATCCGCGGCGCCGTCGGATGCGTAGTTCGCATCCTGCGTGGCTCCCGGTCGCTGGAAGGTCGAGAAAGCACACCCCGCCCCGGGCTCTCCGATCACTCGGGGCGGGTTCCCGGTCCTGACACCTGACGCGCTTCGTCACCGCCGGCCTGGACGACAGCCTCGACCTCATCCGGCAGCCGCCCGCTACCGCAGCCTCCGCCGGAACGGCCCGGCTCGGCCCGGCCCGGCAGCAGATCCGACACCACCCCCTCGCCCGCCCGCCACCGCCCGAGCAGCACCTACACCTGGCGCCAGGAGATCTTCAGCCTCGCGGCGGCCGCATCCGCGTCCGCCAGACCCACCGCGTGCTTCTCGGCGAGCGGCCCGACCACCTCGGCCTGCCGCATGGCGATATTCCACGTCCGGGCGGGCGCGGTCAGCACCCCGTGCTCGGTCACCCGTCCGTCTGCCACCCGGAAGCCCTCCGTCGCGCACACGACTACGACCAAATTGACCGTGGCGCAGGCGACTTCGGGATGTCCGGAGAGTACGCAGTTCCCTGCACTCGGCGACGAATCCCCCGCTCGTCCGTGCACGCGACTACGGACATTCACGATCGCCGGGGCGAGTGTCGCCATCGTTTTCCGACGCTGCGGACGTCCGGGAACCGGGTCGTGGAACGCGCTGGGGCTTCTGGCCGGTAGACCGTCCCGGTCCGTCGCCTCTGCGGCAGCGGTGCGTACGGTGGAGGCGTGAAGATCTCCGAGATGGACGGGGCCCGGCTGACAAAGTGGGCCGAGCAGCGCATCCCTGCGCACGCACGAGCCGAGGTCGGTGTGGGCTGCGCCGTACGCGGCAGCTCCGTCGTGATCACCGAGGTGCGTGCCCCGTGGGACGGTGTCGGTGACTGGACCTCGCGCGAGGTCGCCCGGCTGCGGTACAGCGATGAGGGATGGCTGGTGGACGGGGCAGACCGTAACGGCCGCTGGCATTCGCGTGATGATCTGCCGGCCACGGCGTCCTTGGACGACGCTCTGGCCGTGGTGGACCATCCTCGCCACGCGTTCTGGGGCTGAGCCCGCTCAACTTGCGGTGGCTGAAGGCGCCGCCGACCAGGACCGCTGTCTCCCGGCCGCCGCTCTTGGGTGTGTACCGGTCGTACACGATCGTGGTGCCGTCGGCCGAAGTGACCGTGTGCGTGGTGCTCATGAATGCTCCCGCCTCGCTGTTGCGGTGTCGGTGGTGGCGTCGTAACCCCCGGCGTCCGGTCGGGGGGCTTCCGCGGCGTAGGGCGCCGCTTCGGCGACGGCGGGTCGTTGGGACGGGGCGAGCCTGGGATGCCGAGAGGCCGGACTCTGTCGAACCGCGCAGCTGCCTCGGCCCCTGTCACCAGGTAGCCCCGGCACGCCTGCTCGGTCCCGGCTCAGCCCTGGTCGGCCGGCTGGTAGGTGCACACGTGCACGCCTCCGTCACTGACCACGGTCGAGGTCAGCTTGAGGGTGCGGAGCCGGCCGTCGTCCGGGAAGACCGTCTTTCCGCCGCCGAGGATCACCGGCATGACGATGAGGCGGAGTTCGTCGACGAGGTCCTCGCGCAGGAGGCTGCCAACCAGCGCAGCGCTGCCGGTGACCGCCAGGTCGCGGCCGTCGGCTTCGCGCATCTTCCGGATCGTGGCGATGGCCTCGGTGCCGGGGATGCGTGTGGTGTTCTCCCACATCGCGCGGTGGGCGAGATCTTGCCGTTGATGGCACACGGGAAGGCGCACCAACAGTGGTGCGCCTTCCCGTATATCGAGCCGGGCCACGAGGGCGGCTCGACGCCCGCTATCGCCTCAGTCGCGCTCCCCCCCGGGATCCCTCGGGTGGGGATGCCCCCCGCCGACAGCCGCGACCGCGTAGCCGGCACCGTAGGCCGCGACGCCGATGGCCACTCCGGCGGCGAAGGCGGCGGGGGTCGCGAGGACCGGCGCGAGTTCACCCATCTGCAGGGGCCGGTCGGCCCTCAGCGGGAACTCGGCCAGTGCCCCACTGGAATTCACATGCTCGGTCAGTACAGACATGACAACTCCAAACTCGTGTCGTGGTGGGTCAAGAAATCGAGCCGAGCCACAGGAGCGGCTCGATGCCCGCTATCGATGCGGCGGGCCTGGCACGTTTCACTTGCGCGCAGGGCCGCTCGCGGGTTCCCTCGCGCAGTTCCGTCGCGGGATCTCTCCGGGGAACGTCACCAGTTTGTGGCCCGGACCGGAACCGCAGCATTGGGGGAACCCCTATGGTTCCCGCCACGGCAACCGAGACCTGATGCGGCCATGTCCCTCTGGTACCAACTACTTTGACCCGGGAAAATCAGCAGGCGGAAGCCGGCGAACGCGTACGTGCGCCGCGAGTCATCCCTTGTCCTCACGCCGAACCTGCTGATTGGTGTGAGTACTTGTACCCCGACGCCACCACCTACCGGCACGATCTCGTATGCCAAGGCGACTCCAGTCGAGATGCACGTCGCCGCGCGCAGGTCGTCTACCGTGGACCTTCGTCACGATCAGCCGGGACACCCTGCGGGCCTCCGAGGCCATGCAGGACCGCGCGGGCGATGCGTCACCTCGTAGCCATTTCCAACAGGTGGGGTGCCGTAGGCCTTGTCGGCGCGCAGGCGTTGGGGCCGGTGGACGATGAACCGGCCGCGCGGCGGCGGGTGGAGTGGGCCACCGGCAGCCTGGTCGACCACCGCTTCCGATACGCCTTGGCCACACCAACGCGGTGGTGGCGGTGGCGACGGGGGTGGCCGACGGCCGTACCGTGGCCGGCAGCGGCGATCGAACGGTGCGGGTGTGGGATCTGACCACCGGCCAACAGGATGGGCGGGAGTTGGTATTCCCGCAATAGGTCCGGCACCCGCGTGGCGGTCGGGTCCGGTTCAGTGGTGCGGACCATCCGGCCGCGGACGGCGCCGGAGAGCCCGGCGTCCTTCAGCAGCCGGGTGACGGTGCATCGGGCGACGTCGGTGTAGCCGCGGCGCTTCAACTCGGCCCAGACCTTGCGAACGCCGTGGACGCCGTGGCTGGTTTCGTGGAAGTTCACGAATATGGCTGGACCTCACGTGCTACCCGACCGCGCTGCTGTCGGCCACCAGGGTTGCCAGCGCGGCGCGGGACGACACTGCCGTCTTGCGGTAAATCCGGCCAAGGTGGGACTCGATTGTGCGGCGGCTGAGGCAGAGCTCGGTGGCGATCGCCTGACTGGTGAGGCCTTTGGCGACCAACTTGGCGATCTCCCGCTCGCGTAGGGTCAACTTGGCCAGCGCGTCGGCCGGTGCCGCCAGTGTGGCCGGGTCCTCGAACACCGCCGGGCGTACCAGTTCGGCCAGATCGGCCAGCAGTCGTGCTCCGCCCGCCGAGGCCAGGTGGGAACCCCTGTGCCACATGGCGACCGCGCGGGGGCCATCTCCGGCGGCCTTCATGAGCGGAGCACCGAACAACAGGGATTGCGCCTCCCGGAGCACCGCCCCGAACCGCGCGCTGTTCGCCGCGGCTTCGACGTACAGGCGGGCCGCCATGGCCGTGTCACCCCGGTGTGCCGCGATCTGGGCGTGGCTGCGTAACGCTGCTCCGCGCTGGGCCAGCAGGCCGAGCTGTTCGGCTTCCTTGTGGGCACGCTCGGCCCAGTGTTCGGCTTCTTCCAGGTCACCGGTGGCGAGGGCGGTGGCCGCGAGCAGTTCCAGGAAGTAGCACCGTACCGAGGGCTGCAGCCGCCGCAGGTTCCTTCCGAAACCGCCCGGGTGCAGCAGGATTTTCCGTGTCCGGTGTGGATCACCGGCGATGTAGGCGGCGTGGGCGAGCATGCACCAGGCCAGTGACGCCCACCAACTGTTGCTCGTTCCGGCCGCGGCCACCGCCTCCTCGGCGACGGCCAGTGCGGCCAAATCGCCCGGGGGGCGTGCATGCTGCAGGATCTGGGACCTGAACGCCAGGGTGAAGGCGAGCAGTTCGCTGCTGCCCAGGGCCCGCGTGATGGACTCGGCCTCGTCGGCCAGTTCCAACGCGGTCGTGATCCGGCAGGTGTTGAGGTGGACGTGCGCCTTGCACAGCAACAACTGCGGCAGCAGGTAGAGCTGGCCGGTCCGCCGGGCTATCTCCAGTCCCCGGTTGGCGTGCCGTTCCGCGGTGGCGTAATTTTCCAGAAGTACTTCGGCCCAGGCCAGCCTGCACAGGGATTCGCACAGGCCGGCGAG
This sequence comes from Embleya sp. NBC_00896, assembly GCF_045207785.1. Lineage (NCBI taxonomy): Bacteria > Bacillati > Actinomycetota > Actinomycetes > Kitasatosporales > Streptomycetaceae > Embleya > Embleya sp. NBC_00896. The sequence continues at coordinate 431,610 of NZ_CP108777.1, read as the reverse complement.
GTCGTTGTCGGTCATCGCGTCCGCCAGCTGGGCCGCAGGTTCGGCGAACCTGCGGGCAGCGGCCATGTCGCCCTCGTACCCCTCGCCCATGGCGGCCAGCGCCAAGGCGCGCATCTCGCAGATTTCGTCGCTGTGGGAACGTGCCATCGCCAGCGCCTCGGTGATCTCCGTGCGCACCTCAGGAAAGCGGGCGGCGGACAGCGAGCAGTGGACCAGTTGCAGGCGGAGTTCGACCGTCTGGGCCGCCGGTCGTCCGGGCGAGCGGGCAAGTTCGCGGCGCAGCAGCGCGCCGCTCTCCGTGTAGCGGCCGAGCCGGCACTCCATGAGGGCGCAGAGCGCCACCGCGGAGGTGCGGACGTCGTTCTCATCCTCACCTGGCATGTCGATCAGTTGGTGCAGCAGCTTACGGCTCTCCCTCAACCCGCCGGTCACGCCGAGCGCGTGGGCACGCCGTAGCATGAGTTTGCGGCGTCTGTCAGTGTGTTCCGGGGTGTCCGGAAGAAGCCGCAGCACAATCTGCTGCCAGTGGGCGGAGATGGCGGGAGCCGTCGCGGCGATCTGTTCGGCGGCGGTGGTCAGTACGGCGGCCGCCTGCGGGTCCCATCTGGTCAGTGACTGTTCGAGGTGGTGTGCCCGCTCGACGGCGGACGCACCGGCCCGTTCCAGCTCCGCTGCCGCCCGGCGATGCAACTCCTCACGCTGCCAAGGGGGGATGCAGTCGTGGACCAGCGCCCGGATCAGCGGGTGGCGCAGCGCCAGCCCGCGCCCGCCCTGCCCCTGCCGCAGCAGGTCGCGCCGCATCACCTGGTGCAGGGCCTCGATGATGTCGGTGACGCGGGCGCTGGTGATGGCACTGATCAGGTCGGGAGTGGCGTGGTCGCCAAGGACAGCTGCGGCCTCGATAGTCCGGCGTTCCAGCGGGCTCAGCGGCGACAGTTCGTCGAGCAGTAGCGCTTGGAGGTCAGCGGGCAGACCATCCGGTCCGCCGAACGCGGCAGAAGCCTGCCGTGTGGAGCAACGCACCTGCGGGAGTTGGGTCCCGCGATGCGCCTTGAGGAGAGCGAGGAAATACAGCGGGTTGCCCTCACTCGCCAAGTAGAGCTCGGCTGCCTGCGGCCCAGGCAAGTCGGAGGCGAGCTTTTCGACGCAGTCACGTTCGCCGAGCGGCTCCAGAACGAGCCGCAGCACTGTCCCGGTGTCCACACCACGGGCCAGTCCGGTGGCGAGCGCTGTCGGCGCCTGACGGTTACGGCGTGAGACGACCAACAGCAATGGCGCCGGGGCCGGATGCCGAACCAGGTGGTCCAAAAGCCCCAGCGACGCCGGGTCCGCCCAGTGCAGGTCGTCCAGGATCATCACCAGTCCCGGGCGGCCAAGACGGCCCAACACGGCCGCCGTCGCCTGGTAAAGGCCGAACCGGTCACCGGTCACCGGCCCGCCCGGCCCTTCAATGACGCCTCGCAAAATCGGGGAGAGCTCCGACAGAACCGGATAAGCCCGAAACGCTCGCTCATCGAGATCAGCGAAAGCATCAGCGAACGGCCGGAACGGGCTGTGCCGCTCGTACTCCGTAGCCCGGCCACGCAGCACGGTCAGCCCCCGGCGGCGGGCCCGCTCGCAGAACTCCACCAGCAGCCGACTCTTGCCGATGCCGGCCTCACCCGTGACATCGACGACCGACGGACCGCTTTTCCCCAGCCGCTCCAGCACGCAGTCCAGCCGGCCGAGCTCCGCGGCCCTGCCGACGAACGGCGCCATGTCCACGCGCAGTTCCGGCCTGTCATACGCCTCAGTCACGACGAATCCCCTTCTTGGCACAGCCCGGCACACCGTTTCGAAGTCGGCGGGGGAACCGGCGGCTCCTCCGGCCGTGCCCGACGCTGCCCGCCGGACATCAGGCCCTGGCCTGTGCCAGGACTTCGCCCAGCCGATCGCACATCCAGTCCAGTTGATCGGGCTCGATGACCAGTGGCGGGGCGAGCCGGAGGGTGGAGCCGTGGGTGTCCTTGGCGAGCACGCCGTGGTGCAGGAGCCGCATACAGGCATCGCGTCCGGTGATCAGTGCGGGGTCGAGGTCGATACCGGCCCACAAGCCACGGGACCTGACGGCGACCACGCCCCGGCCGGTCAGATCCTCCAGCCGGCCGCGCAGCCGCTCGCCGAGAGCGGCCGCGCGGGCCTGGTACTCACCACTGCGCAGCAGCCCGACCACGGCATGGCCGACGGCGGCGGCCAGTGGGTTCTTCGCGGACGCCTACGCGCTGTTCTGCGCCGAGCCGGCCGTCCTGCAGTGGATCTCGCCGGCGCTCGCGCAATGGTTCGAGATCGGGTCCCACCGGGTCGGGCAGCCGCAGTGACGCCGGCGATGCCGGGGTGAGCCGCGCCGAGGTATCGGCGTGACGCCTGACGGCCTGACGGCCTGACGTCCCGACGGCGTGACCGTGGGAAGCCGCGTGGCGGCGGGACGCGCGACGGCGCGGCTGTGGAGGGGCGGGGCAGATTCGCCCCTCCACGGCTTGTCGGCTCGGGTTCGAGCTCGTGGTGGACTCGGGTCAGCGAAACGCGGCCGCGTGTTCGCCCAGGAAGTTGTCGAGAGTCCGCGGCGGGCGGCCGAGGAGTCGCGCGACGTCGCCGGTCGGTCGTTCCGGGTGGGTGACCGCCAGGCGCTGGATCTCCGCCACGTGCGACGCGAGCCGGTCCGACATGCCCGCCGTGCGGATCAAGTGCTCGCGGAAAGCCTCGGGCGGCAGGTCGACGTAGCGGATCGGGCGTCGCAGCAGGAGGCTGAGCCGTTCGGCGAGTTGCGGGTGGCTCACCGTCTCGCCGCCGGTCAGGTGGTAGGTGCCGCCCGCCACTTCGGGTCTGGTCAGCGCCGCTTCGGCGACGTCGGCGATGTCGCGGACGTCGATGTAGTTGCACGGCGCGTCCTGCATCGTGCCGACGATGACGCCGCCGTGTCGGATCCCCGGGGCCAGGAGCGGCAGTTTCTGCATGAACGCGTAGGGCCGCAGGACCGTGTGCGGGATCTCGGTGCCGCGCAGGTGTTCCTCGATGGTGTGGTGGTCGCGGGAGACGGCCACCGGGGAGTCCGGCCCGGCCTCGGGTGCGGACAGCTTCACGATGTGCTCGACGCCGCACTCGACGGCCATGTCGACGGCGTCGCACTCGAGTTCGACCTGGCGTGGGCCGTTGGCCATGGCGAGGAACACCTGCCGGGTCCCGGTGAAGGCCGAGCGCAGCGTGTCGGGGTCCTCGGCGTCCGCGCGGACGACGTCGACCCGGTTGCCGTGGTGCGGCCGGTCCGCGAGTGCCGCCCGCAGCGGTTCCGGGTGTCGGGTCAACGCGCGGGCGGGTACGCCCAGTTCGGCGAGCCGAGCCAACAGGGCTCCTCCGGTGGCGCCGCTCGCGCCCATGACGGCGATCATCCTCATGCTCCTTCGCTGCGGTGGTGGGTGGGGGTTCGACGCCAGACGCCGCGCCAGCGCCACGTGATGATGGTGGCGGCGAGGGCGGCGGACAGCGGAAGGTCGATGCGCAGGCGGGTGAGCCAGGCCGCGTCGGGTACGGCGGTGTGCGCGGGTATCCACTCGGCGGAAAGCCCGGCGGCGGCGCCGAGGATGCCGGCGACGAGGGCGAGCGCGGCGATGAGCAGCACCTTGGGGGCGGCGAGCGTCCACGGGCGCGGGCGGCCTCCGCGCTGGAGCCAGGTGCCGACCAGGGTCGCGACGAGGGCCGAGGTGCCGGCTATGGACGTGACGGCGGCGATGGCCAAGTCGCTCTGCCCGGTGGCGATTCCGGCGGCGCCCGCGGTGAGGGCGGGGGCGAGGTAGGCGACGGCCACCTCGCGCCACAGGGTGAAGGGTGGGGGCATCGGTTCTCGATCTCCAATGATGATTAGGTAGCTAACTATATGGCCGTGAGAAAGGCGAACCGCCCGACGGGCAGGGCGGTTCGCCTCGCTGCGCCTCGGCCGACTAGGGCTTCTCGACGGTCAATGCCCCGATGCCCTGCGTGATCCGCCCGAGGAGGTCGAGGAATACGCCCCGCTCGTCGGGTGTCAGGCCGGACACCAGAGCCTGTAGTCGGTCGAAGTGCTCGGCCGCCATGTCGCGCAACCGCTGCGCGCCGCGGGCGGTCAGTACGACCACCGCGCCGCGGCCGTCCTCGGCGGACGCGCGACGCGCGACCAGCCCGTCCCGCTCCAGGCCGTCGACCAGCCCGGTCACCGTGGCCCGGCTCACACCGAGAGCGGCGGCAAGCTGCGAAGGGGACTTCTCGCCCTCGTGGTCCTCCAGGTCGACCAGGAGTCGATAGCGACCGGTGGACAGCCCGAAGCGCGCGAAGTGCACCTCGGACGCCTGCCCGAGTCGGGCGCCGGCGGTCATGAGCCGGACGGCCACCAGTACCGCCTGCGGGTCGGCGGACAGGCCGTAGCGGTCGATCTGCCGCCGGGCCTGATCAAGGGTGGGAGCCGCGTTCGCGGCATCGTCGTCGTGCGCCATGGAAATTAATATGGCACCTAACTACTTCATGGTCAAGCCGGCCGTCGAGGACCCGATGGCACCTGACTGCCTGACTACCCGACTACCTGACTGCCTCTTGGCCAAACCGGCCCGCCGAGGACCCCGGCGAGCACACCGGCGCCCACGAGCCGGGCGGTGCGGGCCCGGGCCCCGCGCGGGCGCACCAGCCGCGGGCCGCCGCGTCGCCCGGGGCGACGCGCACCACCGAAAGCCCGGGAACCCCGCCCAACGCGCAACACATCACCGTCCCCTGCGCCTCCCAGAGCAACCGCACATCCGCCACCGTCCCGACGAACGCTGGATCGTGAAGCCCCTTCGCCCCTCAGCGAACACGCCATGCTCGGCGTCGTCGCGCGATGTTGAGGAGGTCCCGGGGGGCGCGGCGTCAGACGGTGCGCGCGACGGCAAGGGAGCGACCGTGTGCGGGGAAACGGGTGGCCGGATCGGTCACGAATCGAGAAGCGTGGGTCGGGGAGACGCGCCTAGCATGATCGTCATGGACATCACCATTCACACGAGCGTTCTCCCGCATGACGACCCGGACGCGTCCCTGGCCTTCTATCGCGACGCCCTCGGCTTCGAGGTCCGCAGCGATGTCGGGCAGGGCAAGATGCGCTGGATCACGGTCGGGCCCGCCGGTCAGCCCAGCACGTCCATTCTCCTGGCGCCGCCGGCCGTCGACCCCGGGGTGACCGAGGACGAGCGCCGCACCATCGCCGAGATGATGGCCAAGGGCACCTACGGCTGGATCCTGCTGGCCACCCCGGACCTCGACGGCACCTTCGAGAAGCTCCAGGGGGGTGACGCCGAGGTCGTCCAGGAGCCGACCGAGCAGCCGTACGGCATCCGCGACTGCGCCTTCCGCGATCCCGCGGGCAACCTGGTCCGCATCCAGGAGGTTCGCTGACCCGTCCGGTTATCGATACCGGCTCGTCGACTCCGGCAAGTCGGTCAACGCCATCGAGCGCCTCGCCGCCTGCCTCGGCTGGCGACCGGGTGCTCGCGGACATCGATGAATGGAGTTCACTCATGTGTCACCCCTCGTGGGGGCGCGCACGCGCCGAGGCGCAGCGCCTGCGCGACCTCGCGCGACTGCGCCGAGTCCGCGACCGGATCGACCGGGAGTACGCGCAGCCGCTGAACGTCGAGGCGCTCGCCCGCGGCGTGAACATGTCGGCCGGGCACCTCAGCCGCCAGTTCCGGCTGGCCTACGGCGAGTCGCCGTACGCGTACCTGATGACGCGTCGCATCGAACGGGCGACGGCGCTGCTGCGTCGTGGCGACCTCAGCGTCACCGAGGTCTGCTTCGCGGTCGGCTGCTCATCGCTGGGCACCTTCAGCACCCGCTTCACCGAGCTGGTCGGCATGTCGCCCAGCACCTACCGGCGCCGCGCAACGGGCGCCGCGGCGGGGATGCCGCCGTGTGTGGCGAAGCAGGTGACAAGACCGGTCAGGAATCAAGAAGCGCCGGTCGCCGAGCCGCAACCAGCGTGATGGTCATGACATCCATTGCATCCGTGACCCTCGACGTGGCCGACGTTGCGGCCGCCGACCGCTTCTACACCGCCGCCTTCGGTTTGGGCACGCAGATACGACTGCGGGCCTCGGAGGCGCCGACGACCGGCTTCCGCGGGTTCACGCCGGCGCTGTACCGGCGCGGCGCCCTTGCCAAGGACGCCGGCGTCTCTCCCGACAGCACCGGATCGCACCAACTCACGATCGGCGGCGATGCCGCACCTTTCACCGACCCGGACGGGTTTGCCTGGGAGGCCGCAGCGCCGGCACTCACGCCCTGACGTGTCATCGCCGCCTCTCCCACCCGTTCGCCGATCACCGACCACCCGCCGGCGCGGCGCGCACCGACGGGCGTGCCCGGCCACGCCCGTCGGTGGTGCCTTACCGGCTGTATTACTGCCTACTTGACGCAGGTTCGGTCACTCGCGGGCAGCTTGCCCGTGGCCAGGTACGTGTTGACCTGGTTGTCGACGCAGGCGTTGCCGTAGGTGCCGTAGATCCCGTGCTGGTTGGCGCCGTGCAGGGTGATCAGTCTGGAACTCGGCAGTTGGCCGCGCAGTGCGACCGAGCCCATCGCAGGCCGCCGCGTTCGCCGGGTCACGCCGACCCCGTCAGTTCCTGCAAGTTCCCCGAGTGCGAACTGGAGCCAACCGAGGGTGACATCGGTGGTCTGGACGTTCTCGGGTCATGACGGCCGCCCGCCGAACTGCCAGTTGTGCACCTCGATGTCGGCGTACCGGTCCGCGGTCAGGACGGCGCGTGCCGTGTCCGGGTCCGGGGCCCGGACCAACACCGCCGTGCCCAGCCAGGTGGCGCCGTCGTCGGACAGCAGTGGCCCATAGGCGATCAGCTCGTCCCGGTCGCGCGGCACCGCGAGGTCGGCGGCATGGCCCGTACCGAGGCCGAGTACCAGGTAACGGGTGCCATCGGTCCGGCCACCGGGGAAGTCCCACATGGTGCGTCCCAGCGTGTTGCGCCACCGTCGCACCAGCACATCCCGGTACGCGCCGGCCTGGTAGTTCGGCTCGTCGAAGGCGAACGCCCGGGCGGCGACGGGATCGGGCAGGTCGACGATGTGCACGCTGCCGGTGGGCGTGTCGCCGTCGTCGGCGAGGGTCGGTCCCCGGGCGATCATCTCCTTCGCGTACTGATCCATATAGGACCAATGCTCTTGCAGTAGCTCGTCGCGCAGCGCTGCGGAGCCGGGCCGGTCGCGGTGGTAGCAGAAGAACTCCATGCCTACAGGGTCTCTTCAAGGAGGTAGCCGGGTCGAGCGGGTTTCACTGCGATGACTGTTCGGCGAAGCTGAGGGCGGCCTCGTCGTCGCTCCTGCGGTAGGCGACGTACGCCATGCCCTTGAAGAACGCCATGGACGGCGGCGCGCCGAATCTCACCGGTGATTCGCGATGAGGCGCCAGGAACACAGGGGCACGCGTGGCTCTGACCTCACGAGTGCACCTGCTTCGGCAAGGTGAGGATTTCGGCTCCGTCGTTGGTGATGGCGATCGTGTGCTCGCTGTGTGCCGTCCGGCAGCCTGTCGCACTTCGGAGCGTCCACCCGTCGGCATCGATGACGAGCTCGGCGGTGTCCGCCATGACCCACGGCTCCAGTGCCAGCAGAAGCCCGGGGCGCAGTTTGTACCCACGGCCGGGCCGCCCCGTGTTCGAAACGTGCGGGTCCTGGTGCATCGTTGATCCGATGCCATGACCTCCGAACTCGGTGTTGATCGGGTACCCCGCCGCGCTGAGGACCGAGCCGATGGCATGGGAGATGTCACCGATGCGAGCCCCGGGTCCGGCAGCGGCTATCCCTGCGCTCAAGGCGCGTTCGGTTGCGCTGATCATCGCGACGCTCTCCGGGGGCTTCGATTCGCCCACGATGAAGCTGATGGCAGCGTCCGCGGCGACTCCGCCTTTGGAGACGGCGAGGTCGAGCGTCAACAGATCGCCGTCGGCAAGCGTGTAGTCGTATGGCAGTCCGTGAAGCACCGCGTCGTTGACGGCCGTGCAGATGTAGTGGCCGAACGGCCCGCGTCCGAAGGACGGCGCGTAGTCGACGTAGCAGGACTGTGCTCCGGCCTCGACGATCATGGCCTGGGCCCACCGATCGATGTCCAGGAGGTTCGTGCCGACCGCGCTACGGCTCTTCAGTGTCTGCAAGATGCCGGCGACCAGGGCGCCTGTGTCCTTTGCTCGGGCCAGTTCGGTGGGGTTCAGGATCTCGATCATGCGGCGCCCTTCTCATGCAACCAATAACTATACCGGCCAAACTATACCGGTACTAGAATCGGAGCCATGGTCAGATTGCCGCTCACTCCCGCAGAGGTCGAGCGCGGACAGCGCCTCGGCGCCCTCCTACGTCGCGCCAGGGGAGAGCGCTCGCTGCTCGAGACCGCGCTCGATGCACGCGTCTCACCGGAGACTCTCCGGAAGATCGAGACGGGCCGCGTAGCGACCCCCGCCTTCCCGACCATCGCTGCGATCGCCGATGCCCTCGACCTCTCCCTCGATGCGGTGTGGGCCGAGATCAACCAGCTCGAACGCGATGTCGAACCGACCAGCCCTGGTCACAACACACGTGAGCGGTTGGCCTCGTAAGTCTCAGTCCACGAGGCGTTCTGGGCCGCCGCAAGCACCGAAGCCGAGCACCGGACCACCTTGTGACGGCCCACCGTCCCGATGTGCTCAGCGAGAGCCGGGCCACAGGGGCGCGGTGATCGTCAAGTCCTCGTCGAGCTTGGTGATCAGGGGGGACTGCACGGAGGAACAGTATTGACCGGCCCACTCCTCGGCGAGCGCGAGGAAGCCGCGCAGATCGTTTTGTAGCGCTTCCAGAACGACGGGCAGGTTGGCCTTCGGGATATCGACGTGCCGGCCCGACGGCGTGTCGCCGGGCTCGCCGCCCTCCTGCCACACGCGGACCACGGGCCCGGCGTGTTCGACCGTGGGCCAGGGGTCGTGGCCCAGCCACTCCGGGACACCGCCGTCCATGACCGCGAGCCAATCGCGCCATTCGTACAGGCGCGAACAACACCCCGGCCGTATTTCGAGGTCGAGGTCGGCATCCCGGAAACGCAACCCGCCATCCGCGCCCACCCCCTCGGCCTCGATCATGCGTCGGACATGATCCACGGCGTCCGTCGCCGGGCCCCTTTCGTCCTCCCTCTCGAAGCCGTTGGCCGTGAGGATCGCCATCGCGGTGCCCACCTCCGACGGCGTCATCCGACCCGAGACCTCCATGAGTTGGAAGGCGGGAAGGTCCGCAACGGGCCACAGGGTGAAGCCGGTGAGATTGGGCGTTTCCAGCACGGCGTCCACGATCAACATCGCGTCAGTGTCGCCGACAACGGACCGGGTTGTCGTGCGATTTTCGTCCGCGCGGGCCGGCAGACGGGGCACGCCAGGATCGGTTCGACCATGCCGGAACGACGGTTCGACGTGGCCGTTCAGTGTACGAATGGACGGCTCGACATCACCGTGCGCACAACCGGTCCAATGCCGACTGGCTCTCATCGTCCGCGGCGCGGTAGATCACCAACCGCTGGTCCGGATCTTGAAGTGGCATGAGCACTTCGAAATGCACTGCGATCACACCGACGTCGGGATGTCGCATCACCTTGCGCCCGCGGCCGTTGACCTTGATGTCTCGCTCCGCCCACAATCGCGCGAACTCCTCGTCACGAGTGGTGAATTCGGCGATGAGGTCGGTCAACGCCCGATCCTCCGGATGCGCGGCCCACGCAGCGCGCAGGTGGGCGATCCCCTCCCGCACGACGCGTTCGCGGTCGACATAGAACTCACGCATCTCCGGATGCATCAGGCACAGCCACATCGCATTGCGCTGCGACGGCGGCAGGGTGTCGAAATCCAGTAGCAGCCTCGCCATTTCGCCGTTCCAGGCCAGGATGTCGTAGCGGTGGTTCATCAGCATGGCCGGCAGCGGCGACAGGTCGGCGACCAGCCGGGCCAGCGGCGGCGCCGCAGTGGTGGCGGGCTTGTCGGCGTTGCGGGGGCGCTGCCGGGCCAGGTTGAAGAGGTAGGCGCGTTCGTCGGGGGCCAGGCGCAGCGCCCGGGCCAGCGCCTCCACCACGTTCGCCGAGGGCCGCAGCCCGCGGCCCTGCCCAGGTCGGGCTGGCCTGGACCCTGCAGAACCCGGGTGTGACGGCATCGCTCATCGGCGCCCGCACTCCCGCACAGCTGGAGGAGAACCTGGGCGCCCTGGAGGTCGACTTCACGGCCCCCCAACTGGCCCGCCTCGACGAGGTCGGCGCGATCGAGCTCGGCTTCCCGCACGACATGCTCGCCGGCGACAGGATGCGCGCGGTGACCCACGGCGACCTGAAGGTCGAAACCCGCCGCTGATACCCGATCGAGCCCCGAGGACGGCGCTACCGCCGCCCTCGGGGCGATCATCGGCACATCTGCCCTGTGCAGTCGGCACGGGGTGCCCCGGCCAACTCGGCGACACCACGCGCGACGGTGGCGGTGCCGGTACCGGACCGCCGGGAGCAGCACAAAGGGGCAACGCTTCTACGACTGGGCCCACATCGCACTGCACAACCCCAGGGCCGGGCACCGCTACCTGCTGCTCCGCCGCAGCCGCACCACCCGCGAACTGAACACAACCGGCCGCCCCGCACCGGACGCGTTGATCCCGCTCACCTGCAACGAGATCGCGCGCCCGTTCATCGCCCTCGTTGCCCAACGCGCCCACGACGCGGCCCACCGGCTCAGCTGGTCCTACTGGCGTCGCCGCCACCAAGTCCGTTCCCGAGCCGGCCGGCACTGCCGTCAAGCCGCGCGCTCTGCCGGAGCGCACTCGATCACGTGAGCATGCAGCCCCGGGAGCACGATCCCGCGTCACGGCAACGAGCGTGTGAGCCACACCACTTCACCGCTGTCTTCCGTGGAAACGCGATCCCGCTCGAACCCGAGCTTCTCAAGGACACGCAATGACGGTGTGTTCCACGCGCCGACGGTCGACCAGAGCCGCTTCCGCCCGGTCGCGATTGCGGCATCGACCACCGCCCTGGCCGCCTCGGTGGCGTAGCCACACCCATGCGCGCGCTGGAACAGCTCATACGCGATTTCAGGCTCCTCCACGGTGGAGCGGCCGATGATCAACCCGCAGTAGCCGATGAAGTCGCCTTCGTCACGGCGCTGGATGGGCAGCAGGGCAATCCCCGTGCTCTCCGTCGCGGTGAGTAGCTTCGCGATGGCCGCCCGGGTGTGCTCAACCGTGGGCGTCTCCTTGCCGCGTTCGGAGAGGAGGGCGCAGAACTCGGCAGCGTCCGACTCAGCCCACGGCCGCAGTATGAGCCGCTCGGTCTCAAGGCGGAACGACATCGTCTCGTACGTAGACATGCCCTTACTCTGCCCCACGGATCATCACGAACTACGGCTGGAGTACTGGTACTCCAGCAACGGTTCGATATATCCGCAGGTCAGTGGCCATATCGAGCGCGTTTCCAGTCTGTCTGGGATGTCTGGATGGACGCTGAATATCGACGGCTTCCGCGTTGGTAGTGGCAGCGGTGGGCGACGGCCCGGCGGCGATCTCCGTGGGATCGCTCAGGCTGCGGTGGGCCAACGCCCAACGGGCGCGGCCGAGTTCGGGTCGGCCAACGCCCGCTCCCGGCGGGACTCGTAGGCGACGAACATGCCTATCCGGCAGTTGTCGATCTTCCCGGACGTGCCGGTGTGTTGACGTCCGACGCCGGCGGACGTGACGCCCTTCTTGACGGAGCCGGTGTCGTCGACGATCAGGACTCAGGTCGTCGGTTCGCCGAGACGTTCCGCGACGAACTCCCGGACGTCGTGCCGGAGTTCGTCCGGGTCCTACGACGCCGACGCCAACAAGCGTTGGATCCCGTCGGGCTCGTGCCGTTCCGCCCTCCCGCCGTCCCGCGTCCGGAGATTGGTGCGGGCGGTGGGCATTCGTGGTCGACAGCGGACTGCCTCGCTGCTACTTTCGGAACATGTTCGAAAAGTCGGTCGGCGACGCCGAGGATGGAGTTCGCGATGACGAATAGCTCGAGTGCTCGGCCAGGGGTCACGCTCGCCGTGGTGGCCGTCGTGCAGTTCATGGTGTCGCTGGACCTGTCGGTCGTGAACGTCGGACTCCCGCAGATCGCCGCCGGTCTCGGCTTCGGCGCGGTGGGCCTGACCTGGGTGATCCACGCCTACGCCCTCACCTTCGGCGGGCTGCTCCTCCTGGGTGGCAAGGCCGCCGACCGGTACGGCCGCAAGCGGGTTCTGCTGCTCGGGCTCGGCCTGTTCGGCCTCGCCTCTCTCCTCGGCGGCTTCGCTCGGGAGCCCGGCCATCTCGTCGCCGCCCGAGCCGCGCAGGGCATCGGGGCTGCCGCGCTGGCTCCGGCCGCGCTGGCGCTGCTGACGGCGACGTTTCCCACGGGCAAGGCCCGCGTCCGGGCCTTCGGAGTATGGAGCGCGACGAACGCCGCGGGGGGCGCCTTCGGCGTGCTGATAGGCGGCCTGCTCACCGAGTACGCCGGCTGGCGCTGGGTGATGTTCGTGAATGTGCCGATGGCCGCATGCGCGCTGGCCCTGGCCTGGCGCGGCATCGCCGAGAGCGCGCCGACCGCGCGCGGCGGCCGTCCGGACGTGCTCGGCGCCGTCCTGGCCGCGTCGGGCATGACGCTGCTGGTGTTCGGCGTCGTCCGCACCGATCGGTACTCGTGGACCTCCTCGGTCACGCTGACGACCCTGGCGGTCGCGGTCGCGCTGCTGGCCGCGTTCATCCACGTCGAGCGGACCACCGCCCGCGAACCGCTGCTCCGGCTCGGCTTGTTCGCCAATCGCTCGGTGGCCGGCGCGAACGCCTACAACCTCCTGGTGGGGGCGGCCATGGCATCGTCCTTCTACTTCGTGTCCCTCTACCTCCAACAAGTCCTCGGGACGGGGCCGGCGCTGACCGGGACGATGTTCCTGCCGTTCGCCTTCGCTGTGATCGCCGGCTCCGTGGTCGCCGTCAAACTCGGCTACCGACTCGCCCCCCGCATCCTGCTGGTCGGCGGCGGACTCCTGACCGCGACCGGGCTCGCCTGGTTCGGCCTGATCAGCTCCGACGGCGCCTTCGGCACCGACGTCCTGGGGCCCTCGATCGTCGCCGGCTTCGGCTTCGGGCTCTGCCTGGGACCGGTCGTGTCCATCGCCACCGCCGGCGTCGCGCCCCACGAGACCGGCACCGCCTCGGGCCTGCTTGCCAGTTCGCGCCAGATCGGTGCCTCCCTCGGACTCGCCGCCCTCGGCACCGCGGCACACGACCGCACCGGTGACACCACCACCCCCGAGGCCCTCAACGACGGATACGCGCTCGGTCTGACCCTCGGCGCCGCGCTCCTGGTCGCCGCCGTCCTCATCGCCCTCACCGTCCTGCGTCGGACCGGCGCGCCGTCACGGGTCGAGCAAACCGATGACCGCGATCTGCTCCCCGCCCGGGATTGACCGGACGGGCGACCCGGTGGTCCGGGCGCCCTCGATCGTGACCCGAAGGACAACCGCCGAACAGACCTGCGCTTTCTCGCCGCGCGCGGCCGACCCTGGCACACCCCCTCTCCAGACTGTTCAGCATCGGCTGTATTGTTCAGCGTATGATGACCATTGCGGTGCAGGGTGAGGTGCTGGCCCGGTTCGGGCACGCCCTGTCGGACCCGACACGTTCGCGGCTGCTGCTGGCGCTGCGGGAGGGCCCGGCGTACCCGAGCGAACTGGCCGAGGCGCTCGGGGTGTCGCGGACGAACCTGTCGAACCACCTGACGTGTCTGCGCGGTTGCGGCCTGGTGGTCGCGGTGCCGGAGGGCCGGCGGTTGCGGTACGAACTGGCCGACCCGCGCCTGGCGCACGCCCTCGGCGACCTGCTCGGCGTGGTCCTGGCCGTGGACCCGACGGCGCCGTGCGCCGACAACGACGGCGACGGATGCTGCTGATGGCCGTGCCGGTCTCGCTCACCCTCGGCTCGTCCCCGGCCCGGCAGGAGCGGTTGCGGCGCCGGATACGGCTGCTGGTCGCCGCGACGATCACCTACAACGTGGTCGAGGCCGTCGTCGCGATCACGGCCGGGACGGCCGCCTCGTCGACCGCGTTGGTCGGGTTCGGGCTGGACTCGATGATCGAGGTGGCCTCCGCCGCGGCGGTGGCCTGGCAGTTCACCGCCGCCGACCCCGCCCGGCGGGAGAAGGCCACGCTGCGGATCATCGCGTGGTCCTTCTTCGCGCTCGCCGCCTACGTCACCGTCGACGCCGCCCGCGCGCTCGCCGGCACCGGCGAGGCCGAGCACTCCAGCGTCGGAATCGTGCTGGCCGCGCTGTCGCTCGCGGTGATGCCCGGCCTGTCCTACGCGCAGCGCCGCGCGGGACGCGAGTACGGGTCCGCCTCCGCGGTCGCGGACTCCAAGCAGACCCTGCTGTGCACCTACCTGTCCGCGGTACTGCTGGTCGGGTTGATCCTCGACTCCACCCTCGACTGGTCCTGGGCCGACCCCGTCGCCGCGCTGGTGATCGCCGCCGTCGCGGTCAAGGAAGGCCGCGAAGCCTGGCGCGGGGACACCTGCTGCGCCGCCCCGCCCCCGACCAGAGCCACCCCCGGGTCCGCAGCCGGCGTCGCCGAGGCGCGATGCGGGTGCGCGTCCGGGTGCACCGGACCGTGCTGCACCGGCAAGTCGACCGGTACACAGGAGGATTGACGTGTCGAAGATGCCTGTTGCCGTACGAGCGGCGCTGGAGGCGGAGTTGGCCGCCGCCCGCGCCGCCGCACCGGGACCGCAGGGGTGGGCGCATCTGGAGCGGGCGCACATCCTGTCCCAGCCGTGGGCGTGGCCGCACGTCCGCGTGCACGCCGCGATGCTCGCCCGCGCAGCGCGTACCCGCGATGTGCGCGAGGCGGCCGGGCAATTCGTCCGGCTCGTGGTCGCCGCACCCGGGTCGGCCACCGGGCGCTACCCGGTTGGGAACACCGGCCGGGCGAACGTGCCCATGACCGCGCCGATGCCGACCCCGCCGGACCTCGCCGACCTGCTCGCCGCGTCCATCGGCCCGGCGGACACCCACCCACGATGAGCCCGCCGGCCCGTACCGTTTCGGTCAACCGAGCCGGGGCGACCAGGCCGGTGTGGTCCTGCGGCCCACACGGCACACCCGCCTGCGCCGTCTGAACTTCCAAACCGGCGGGATGCCCGCCCACCTGCCGGGCGCGGTCGTCGCGTCCGACTTCCCCGCACTGGAACACCTCGACCTGTGGCTCGGCGTCGCGTTCTACGGCGGCGATGCGACCGTCGGCGACCTCACCGACCTTCTCACCGCACGGAACCTGCCCCGGCTGCGGCACCTGGGGCTGATGAACAGCGAGATCCAGGACGACATCGCCGCCGCTGTCGCCGCTGCACCGGTGGTCGCCCGGCTGAGCTCCCTGGACCTGTCGATGGGAAACCTGAGCGACACCGGCGCGGAATCACTGCTCGACGGACAACCTCTCACCCACCTGCGGTCCCTGTCGCTGCGCCACCACTTCGTCGGGGAGGCCATGCAGCGGCGGCTGCGCGAGCACCTGGAACCCGCGGGCGTCACCGTGGACTTGTCCGACGCCATGCAACGCGACGAATGGTCCGACCCCGTGGAACGCTACGAACGGTGTGTCCTGAACGGGGAGGACGGCCGCTACACCCAGGTATCGGAGTAGACCCGTGCCATGGATCCCCCCTTGCCGAACGCGAACTCGTCGATGCCCGGCACGCGTACGGCGTCGGTGGGCGGTTCGGGAAGCGCACGCACTTGGCGCGAAATCCGGCCCCCGGTTCGCCGTTGCGGGCGGCCGGGATCCGGCCGTCGTCACGCGTGTCGACGCAGGCGGTGGGGTGCCGGCTCGGGCGTCGCGGGGATTCGTTCGAGGATGCCGCCGGCGAAGACGGCGTACAGGGGCAGCGACGTCAGGTGGACGTAGCCGATGTGGCAGTCGCAGGTCCGCTTGGGGCAGGGCGGCGCCGGTGCGAGGCCGGGGCGGAACGAGCCGTCGTAGAGGTTGCCCAGCACCTCGGGCACGAAATGGCAGCGGCGTACGGTGCCTTCGCCATCGACGCTGACCACGGTGTCGCCCGTGCGGCACGGTACGCCGTGGGAAGGATGCGGGTGTCGGCTGAAGCCGAAGTGCGGATCCAGCGCGACCCACTCGGCAGCCGCCGAGTCGGTGTACGTGTGACCCTCGGCGGCGTTGATCCAGAGGTACACGTCGGAGGGAAGGTCGTCGCGGAGACGCCGTGCGGCGGCCAGGTGTTCGGGCAACCCGACGACACCGACGCTGAAGCGCACGCCGCGCGCGTGCAGGTCGCGGCAACGGTCCAGGAAGCGTGCGTAGGGGACCTGTTCGGGGTGGTAGGTGGCCCAGAGTGCCAGGCGGGTGAGGTCTGCCGCCTCGGTCCACCGAGGGTGCGCGCTCAGGTTCGTCTGGATGGCGACGCGTTCGACATGCGGCAGACGGCTCAGTTCGGCGAGCGTACGGCGATACCAACTGCGGACGAGACCTTCGCCCCACGGGGTGAACAGGACCGCCACGCGGTCGGGCGTGCGGGCCACCCAATCGGCGAAGCGTTCCAACGCCGCACGGTCGGCGCGCAGTTGCTCGGGAGTATCGCGGCGTTTGGCGAACGGACAGTAGCCGCAGTCGTAGTCGCACGAAGCGAGCGGACCCCGATACAGGATCGTCAACGGCTGTGCGTGCGCCCGGAGTTCGGCCAGGGGCAACGTCGTGGCGACGGGAAGCCGCGTCACCGTGGGCGGTATCCGTGCATGAGGGCCGCGGTCTCGGGCGAGAACAGCGCGGGGCCGATCGCGTCGGACCAGGCCAGGCCCTCGTCGGTCAGGCGCACGCCCGCTTCGGAGACGGTCAGCAGGCCGGCGTCGGCGAGCGGCGCGAGTTCGGCGGCGAAGTCGACGTCGGCGTCGGTGCCGAAGGCAGCCCGGTAGTCGGCGGCGGCCAAGCCGTCGGCCTGGAGCAGCGAGGTGAGCAGGTGGCGTCTGCGTCGCTCGCTCGCGTCGAGCCGATAGCCGACGCGTGCGCGGGTGAAGGCTTCCTGATCGAGCGTCACGTAGTCGTCGATGATCGCGCGCACCTCGCCGATACCCACCGCGTACTCGAACGAGTAGTGCAGGTCGGAGGTGTACGAGCGGGCGCCGCAGCCGAGCCCGATCATGCCGTCCCGCTGGCAGCGGTAGTCGGTTTCCGCGCCGGAGCCCGCGCCCGCCGCAGTGCCGCCGGCCGTGCTGCCGAAATCGCCACCGCCATCCGGCGGGATGTCCGTGCGGCGGAACATGCGCATCGAGACCTGCTCGTAGCCGGCGTCGCGCAGGTGATCGCGGCCCACGCGGTAGAGCGCGAGGCGGTCGGTGTCCCAGTCGGCACGCGTGACGGCGCGCCTGCCGAGCCCGGTGAGCGGGCGCACGTAGAGCGGGTAGAGGTACAACTCCTCCGGCCGCCACGCGAGCGCCGCGTCGATCGAGGCCAGCCAACCGGCCCGCGTCTGACCGTCGATGCCGTAAATGAGGTCGATGTTGAGGATGGGCACCGCCGCGTCCCGAATCGCCGCGAGTGCGGCCTCGACGTCGGCGCGGCGCTGCGGACGCCCCGCCGCGCGGGCCTCGGCGTCGTCGAACGACTGGACGCCGATGCTGACGCGTGTCGTCCCGCGCGCGGCCAACACCGCGAGGCGATCGGGCGTCGCCGTCGCGGGGGAGGTCTCGACGGACATCGGGATCGCGCCGAGGTCCGCGCCCATCACCTCCGTTGCGATGTCGAACAGTCGTTCAAGTTCGGGTGCGTCGAGGTAGGTGGGGGTCCCGCCACCCACCGCCGCGACCGCGAAGCGCGCCTCGGGTATCGCCTCGCGCACGGCCCGCGCCTGACGTTCGAGCGCGTCCAGGTAGCGCCCGACGAGTTCCTCCGGAGCGCCCGTCCGGGTGAACAGGTTGCAGAAGCCGCAGCGCATCTCGCAAAACGGTACGTGCAGGTAAAGGGACAGCGTCGAGAGGTCCTGACCCCGCCACACATCGCTCAGCGTGGGCGTCGCGGCGAGCGGGCGGTACGCGGTCTTGTGCGGATACGAGTAGACGTACCCCGCGTACGGGGAGCCGAGCAAGTCCTTCGCCGCCACCGACGACGGCATGGTCAAGGGATCGGCGGTGCTGGGTGACCCCATGGGCGGATGACCTCCGACGACGTGCATATGCGGTGCGCAAGCGCTCGAACGCCCCGACCCTATGCGCGGACACCGACAGGGCAGCCGGCCGGTCCCCCCGAGCGGCCGACTCCGAGCGGCGAACCGCGGAACCGCGCCGCGTGCCGGTGCGAGGCGTCGCGTGCCGTCGTGCCGTCGTGCCGGCGATCAATCCGCCGGCGGCGTCACCAGTCGCCCGGGTACAGCGTGAACTGCGCGTACGGCACGGTCCACACGACTTCGTGGCCGATGCGGTGCCCGGTGTAGCCGTCCTCGCCGTACGCCGTGCCGTGGTCGGACGTCACGATCGTGAAGCACGGGCGGCGGCCGCTCATGGCCCGGAAGAGCCGGCCCAGATGCCGGTCCACGTACTCCAGCGCCGCCGCGTGCGTTTCGCGCGTGTCCCCCTCGGCGGCCGTCGCGCCGGGCCGGTGGAACCAGTTCGGCTGGTGCAGCGCCGCCACGTTGACCAGCAGGAAGAGCCGCCGGTCGGGGTCCAGGGCAGCGACGACGCCTTCCGCGCACGCCACTTGGGCCTCGAACGAGGTGGGCGACGTGACGCCCATCTCGGGGTCCCAGTGGCTCTCCGCGAACAGGCCCGGCAGTACGGAGCCGAGCGCGCCCCGCTTGTTGAAGAAGCCGACACCGCCGATGCAGGCCGTGTGGTAGCCCGCGCGCGCCAGTCCGGAAGGAAGGTCGGGCTCGTCGAACACCCACGTGCGCGGTGCGGTGGACTCGCTGCCGCCGAAGCGCGCCGCGAACAGGCGCGGATGCGGGCCGGGAGCCGCCGGGGTGGGCAGGAAGCCCGCGAGGAACGCGGTGTGCGCGGCGTACGTGAAGCTGCCTGGGGTGTGCCGGGCCTCCCAGCGCCCCTCGGGCAGCACGCGCGCGAGGTTGGGCAGCCGACCGGCCGCCACGAGTTCCGCGGCCACGTCGTACCGCAGCGTGTCGAGCGTGACCATGAGCAGGTCGTGGCGGCCGACGACCTCGTTCATGTCGGGATCGTGGCCGTCCCGGCCGTCGTCGCCGTAGCGCGGCGGAAGGGGTGTCGTCAGGTCGGGCACGGCAGTTGTTCCTCGTCTGGTGCTTCTTCCCCCGCCGGACGTGGTGTCCCGTGCGGGCGCCATCCATCCACCAGGGCTCGGACCTGTTCCCCCCACGTGTCCCGGCCCCGATGCAGTACGCCCGGCAGCAGATCGCCGAACGCGTTGACCTCGCCGACCGCGTGGCGGCGCCGGTCGATCGCGAAGAGGAGATCGACGCCGACGTGCAGCGTACGGGGGAAGCACCCGGCCGCGCGAACACACGTGGCCATGGCCTCGTCCCAGGCGGTGGACCCCACGGCGCGGCGGACGGCGCCGACGTCGACGCGGGTGTTGCCGAGGTGAAGGTTGGTCATCGGGGTACGGCTGCCGCGCGCGACGACGTGCGTGGCACGGCCCGCGACGACCAGGACGCGCAGGTCGACGGCGAGCCCGTCGAGGGTGAGCTTCGGCAGCCAGGTCTCCACGTGCACGCCGTCCGCGCACAGTGCGTCGATCAGGGTCGCGACATCCGTCTCGTCGCGGTATTTCCGCACCCGCAGCGAGTTGAACAGCGCGATCCCCGACGCGGTGCGGACCAGTTCGGCGGACGTGGTGGCCTGGACGCGCGGGCCCGACGTCTCCAGGGCGACCACACCGGAGGCCGACGAGCCGTGGGCGGCCTTGACGAAGACGCGCGGGCGGCGGGTGCTGCGCATCAGATCGCGCAGTTCGGCGTACGAACGCACCGCGATACCGCGCCCGTCGGTGCCAAGCCCGGGCGGGACCGGGACGCCCGTGTCGCGCAGCCGCCCATGCGCGTGTGGCTTGTCGAACATGACCGCGATGTCGTCGGGGTCGTTGACGAGCCACGCACCGGGTGTCGCGGCGACGGCACGCCGCACGCGCTCCAGCCCGCGCCGAAAGGCCGCGTGGCGCACCGCGCCGCCCTCCACGCGGTGCGGGTCCGAGGGCCCGCCGAGCAGCGCGTGGACGGCGGAGTCCTCGCCGGGGGAGTCGATCCGTACCGGTCCGGCGGCGAAAGCGGGTTCGGTGCCCCGCAGTACGTCCTCCCAAGCGATGACGCGCGGGGCCGGCAACCCGGCGGCCCGCGCCGCCGCGTCGAACCCCACGACGCGCCGGTGCCCGGGGTTTCCGACGACGGTGATCACGGTGGCGGCAGGCTCGAGGCGCGCCGCGCGGTTGTCGTGGTGGCCCAAAGCCATGGCGGACCTACCTTTCCGGGAAGATCGAGGCCAATCGTGAAGGAGACGGCGCGGGCGGCCGGTCACCGGCGGTTGGTACCCGGGGGGTCGATCGGGGCTTCGACGACAGGCAGGCCGGCGAAACGTGTCCGGTGTTCGTCGATGGTCATTCGGCTACCTCGACGTACCGGTTGTCATTGCCCCAATCGCGGCGTTGTTCGGGGCGGGAGATCTCCACCGCGACTCCGGACGCCCGCAGTGTCGCGCGCAGGCGCTCGGCCACGGAGTCATCCAGGAAGTGGTGACGGATCGTCAGACTCCGGAGATGGCCGAGGGATCGACCGCGCAGGAGGGCCTCGGCGCCTTCGTCGCTCAGGTTTCCCATCGACAGGTCGAGGGATTCGAGCCGGGCCGTGACGGCGGCGCTCGCGATCGCGGTGGCGATCTCGTCCTGTAGTTCGCTGTTCATCAGGCCGAGATGCCGCAGCCGGGGTACTCGGGTCCCGGACAAGAGGTCGGCGAGATCGTCGACGCAGGCGTTGCCGCCGTAGTCGGTGACGCCGAGCCACATCTCGAGTTCTTCGAGGGCGGGGAAGTCGCTCTTGCCGACGGCGCGCACGATCCGACCCGACAGGCCGCCGCTTTCGAAGCGGAGGCGGCGCAGGTGCTCGTGGCGCACGGCGGTCAGGGTGGGGGCGTCCTCGGTGGCGTTCTCGCTGCCGCGGATCACCAGTTCCTCAAGGCGTGGGAAGGCTTCGAGGAGACCGGTACACGGGCCGACGCCGATCCAGGAGATCTCCGCTTCCTCCTGCACCACGTCGCCGAGGAAGAGGTGGCGCAGCGCCGGAAAGCGGCCGGCGTCGCGGACCAGCAGTTCGATCAGCGGATTTTCCTGGGACATGTCCATGTCCCAGGCGCCGACGACCAGGGCGGTGACGCGAGTGGTGTCGACGTTGGCAAGGAAGTAGTCGTAGAGATCGGTGAGTTCGGGATCGTTCTCCCAGTGGCGGTGGCGCAGCCGCCATGCGACGGCGTCCGCGGGGTGGTCGCCGGGGGCGATCCCGTACGGCGGTGTGGGCGCGCCGTAGCCGCCTTCCTCGGGTTGATCCCCGGGAACGGCCGAGGCTGCTTCCGAGTCCGGCGGCCGCAGGTCGGCGACGGGCAGTCCGCCGAACTCTTCGAGGTAGTCGTGCATGAACACGTTGGTCGGTCACCTTTGTGGATCGGGCCGTGCCGGGGTCGGCGCGGGCGGAATCGGGCGATGGGGAAGTGCTTTGACGCGGTGTTCCGACGCAGTGTTCCTGCGGTAGTGCCCCGGTCGGTTTCCTGCCGGCGCTACTCGGCCACGGTGTGCGGATCGGTGAGCGTACGGGTCTTGACTACCAGGGCGCACCGACGGCCGTCGCGAAGGGGCGGCGCGCAGGGCCGTCGCGGCCGGCGGGGCACCACGGCCACCGCCGAGCCGTGGTGTCCCGCCGAACGCTCACGTGATGACCGAGTCGAGGTCCGTGAGCACCTCGGAAGCCGTCACCGGGTCGAGTTCGGCGAATCGGTACCGCAGGGCGACCTCGTGAGAGTGCCAGTGCGGAGCGGGGTCGGCGCCGATCCAGACCGCTTCCAGGGTCTGGTCCTCGGACACGCTCACATTGCCGATGAACAGCCCTGTCTTGAGGGTGACGACGACATGGCACCCACTGCGGACGGTACGGACGAAGCAGGAGATCCCCCCGTCCGAATCCGTGGGTCCGCGATGCCAGCCGCGCCGCTCCAGCCGGAGCACATTGCCGAACGGCACGGTCACCCCCTCGAACCGCGTCAGCCGGGTGGCGGCCTTCTCGTCCTCGCTCAGCGTGTGGACCACCCGGTCGAGCTGCGGGAACGGTTGCAGGATCTCGTAGTCGGCGAACACCTGAGACCAGCGCTCCCGGGTGTCCCCGAGACACAGCGGGTGGGCGATGCGAACCGTGGCGTCGTCGGGCGGCGTGACCGTGTCATCGCCGACGTCGGCGAACGTGCGGTCCTCGGCGAGCCGGAACGCCGTCGCCACCCCGCCGTCGTGTTCGGCGATCCACACCAGCCGCCGCACGATATGCCACACCAGCGGGTGGCCGACGAGGAACTCGCGGAACTCGGCCATGTCCCACCGTCGTCCGGTCGTCATCGCGAGCTCCAGGCGCTGGAGTTGGATGCCGGCGATCTCGCGGACGTCCTTCTTCAGTTCGGCGAACCGCTGGTGGGCCGCGGGTGCCAGCGCGGCGTCGTCGCGGGCCCCGGGCTTGGGCAGGTTCGCCCGCCGCCGGCCGTTCTCGTCGGCCACGTACGGCTTCAGCGCCTCGTCGAAACCGGCGACGAACCGCCGCGGGCCGTAGTCGAGGACCATCGCGCCGCCGGCGTCCAAACCGAAGTCGGGGACCAGACGGTCGCCGAGCTGCTCCCGAGTGAGCCCCCGGTCCACCGCGACCTGCTCGACCTTCTCCTGCGCGCTTCTTCAGCCCCTTGTACTTCACCTTCTGGGCGATGCCGTGCAGCGACCGCAGCGCGAACTCGCTCCCGATCAGGGTGAGCACGTCGAGTCCGCGAACCGCATGATGGTGACCACCCTCCCCCGGCCAGGCGCGGATGAGCGGGACGAGCCGGCGTACGGTCTCATCGTTCCCGAGCCGGCCCAGGGCGGTGAACTGCCAGGCGTGCTCCGGTCGCGCGCCGTCCTCCTGCCAGTACCGGAACAGCGCCCAGCCGAACTCGGCCCGCGACCGCTCGTCGCACGCCTCCAGCACGGACGCAAGGCCGGGATCCGCGTCCTCGGGTGAGGAGATCGCCAGGAGGGTGAGCAGGTTGCGTACGGCCGGTACGGGCAACGCGCGTTCTCCGCCGCGCAGCAGCACCTGGGGAAGAACCTCGACGTTCACCCCGAGGTCCTCGGGAATCTTCTTGCGGGGCAGCAGAGATGCCGGGTCCCCGGCCAGCAGGGTCTCCACCGACGCGGCGGCCCGCTCTCCGTGGTGGCGCCCCGCGACGAGCACCGCCTCCTTGCCCTCCTGGCCGGCCAGGAAAAGCAGCGCGTACTCGGCGGCGGTCCGGGCCCGGCCGGCCTTGCCCAGCGCGACCGGCACGAGGTGCGGCAGCGCGCCGCGGCCGTGCCGGCCGAACCAGGCGATCGCGGTGTCCCGTACCGTCTTGGCGCGCAGCAGCCAGTCGGCCATCGCGTTCGCGACCTCGCCGTCCAGGAACGGCAGCAACAACGCGGCGCCGCGGGCCGGCTTGGCCTTGGCAAAGCGCAACGCGATCGGCTGCGCGTCCGGTTCGAAGCGTGCGACCAGGACCCTCAGCCAGGCTTCCGGGCTCCACCAGCCGCCGGGCTGTTGCCACGTATCGGGCCGCCAACCGCGCAGCACCGGCCGGATCAGCTCCTCGGGGCCCATGGCGAACAACCCGGCCAGCCACGAGCCCTCCTCCGTGACCCGGCCGGCCTGGAGGTCGGCGATCCAGCGCTCCCACCTCTCACTGCGCTCTTGAGGCGGGGGAACCTCGGCCACGTTGCCCCAGCCCCGGTTCGCCCGGGACTTGTGCCAGCTGTCGGGATAGGGATGGAAGATCTCGGTGCGCAGCCAGTCGTCGCGCTCACCGGGCGCCCACGCCATGGACCGCTCCTCGGGGGCGGTCAGGCCGGTGAGGACGACCGGCTTCGGCTCTGTGCGTGCCCACGGCGGGTCGGACAGCAGCCGCGGCAGCTCGTGCGCCTGCGCCTGCGGGATCCGGTCGTCCGCCGCGGACAGCTTCTCGACGGCCGCGCGGACCTCGGCGGGCAGGTGCGGCAGCACCCGCGCCACCAGTTCGGCGTTGCCACGCAGGTGATCGGTCAGCAGTTCTTTCGCGGTGGAGTTACCGCCGGTCGTGGCGGAGGCGAGGACGCGAATCGCGCGTACCGGATAGCGCCCCATGGTCTCGCGCAGCGCAGTCCGCATATGGGGATTCCCGGCGCGCTCCAGCATCAGCCGGAACGCCTCGTCGCCGGGCAGCCGGCCCAAGACCTCGAGCAACCCTTTGCGGCGCCGGGTTTCGTCGTGGTACTCGTCGAACGCCTCGGCCAGATAAGGGGCTATCGCGGGCCCCACACCGTCGGCCAGGGTGATGAGGTTTTCGACGTTATAGCAGTCGGAGACCGAGATATGCGCCGCGGCGCCCAGGATCTCGAGGTGTTCGGCCGATCCCAGGGAACACAGCAGCCATTCCCGCGGCATCGAGTGCACGGGTGCGGCGCAGCATTCGGCCACCCACTTCAGCTCGGTCGGCACGAGATAGGCGCTGAGCGACTGCCGGGTCGGCGTCGTGCGCAGCTCGGCCAGGAGATTGACGGCGTCCTGGTAGTCGGCGTCGGTCGCCACGGCGAGCAGTGCGCGCAGCCGTTTGGCGGCGTCCTCGACGTACGAGCCGGTTGCGGGGTGCCACATCAGGCCGCTTTCGCCGGCGCCGTACGGGCCGACCCCGATGTCGCAGCGTTCGACGAAGGCACGGATGGCGAAGCGCAGGCCATGGGTAACGATCCAGGCGTCCACGAACCGCACGGTCATCGCGCCGCTGTGGACGGCCGACTCCGGGATGGCCGCGATGACCGCCGCACCCAGCGGGCCAGGCTTGCCGGCCCGGTGCTCCCGTGCCGCCGCGACCAGTGCCGGGTCAGAATTGCGGTGCGTGAGCGCCTTCTCGATCTCATCGGCGTACTGGGAGCACAGATCCACTTCGCTCAGATCGGCCACCTGTACCTTCCGGCCGGGCAGGCCGCCGCGCCTGGGATGCACATGCCGCTTCCAGGAACTCGGCATGTCGATGGCGTTTTCGTCGGGAGGTGACGCGCTTTGCTCGTTCATGGCGAGGCACTGTAGTGGGGAGAATGGACACTACGAGGAACGACGACACCTCGGCGGGCGCCGGGTTCTGCGGATCCGGTGGGGCCAACCGGAGTTACGGCGGTGGTTGTGGAAGGCGATCCGACGGAACACCGAAACTTGGCCTGACGCCTCGTCAATAACCGGTCCCTGTAGGGAACTTCGCGAATCCTGCGGCTGAAGAACGACTCAACTGCGCCCCAGGCCGACTCGTTCCCGGGAGCAGGCACGAACTCCCCAGCGTGGTAAGGCGTGAGCGCCGGCACCGCGTGAATCGGCTATCCGTCCGAGCGGGACAACAGGAAGGATGGCCCCGACTCGTCTTTCGCCTTCGATCAAAGGAGTCATCCATGAGCAAAATGGGTCGGAGCGCTGCCGCGGTGCTGGCGTCGGTGTCGCTCTTCGCGGGCGTGGGCGTCGCGTTGGCGCCGTCGGCGTCCGCCGCGAGCCATCCGGCGTGCAACAAGGATCTCAGCGACCACACCGCCAAGATCACCGGCAACAACGTCAGCCTGCGCAAGGCCAAGGGCACCTGGAACCCGATCTTGCGCGTGCTGCAAAAGGGCGCGAAGGTCACCGTCTACTGCCAGGGCTGGGTGTACCGGGACGGTGACGCCGAGGCCAGCGAGTGGTACTACGTCAAGCACCAGGCATCGGGCGTCAAGGGCTGGGTGTCGATCAAGTACGTCCGCTGAACCGAGCCCACCGCGGCTGGTCCCGGACGGGGACGACCGGAGGCTCGCGCCGGACGTGTGGCGCGTGCTTCCGGGCCCGCCGGCGCGGGCGAGGTCGTACGCCGGGTGGGTCGGTCCGACCGACTCGGAGGTGGGTTCCTGGGGATCGACCCTGGTGTGCGTGGACGCGTCCTTGGTGTCGTCGCCACCGACACCGGGAGGAGACCACCCCGTATCGCCCGTCATCGGTCCGACGACTACTGCGAACGGGTGTATCACGCATGCTGCCGGGCACAGACCATGCCCTCATGCGCTTCGGCCAGGAGATGACGCAGACCCGGATCGGCGAACGCCTGGGCCTGCCGTGGATGCACGTCTCCCGCCGGCTCACCCGCATTCTGGACAACTGCGCGCCGAACTCCCGACCTGCTGACCGTCGGCGCCCCACGACCCCGGCGAGACAATCCGCATGCGATCACCCGATTGAACCAACCCGGACTCGTTCGTCTCGAAAGGAGACGACGCGTCGGTAGGCGCCCCGCGTCCATGGCGGGCGTGCGTCGGGGCGGGTGATCCACTCTTCGGCCGCCGCCTTCCCTGGGGATGCGCCATCGACCGGTCGCGGTTTGCATGGTGGAACGGAAGGATTCACCGCACGGGAGCGGACATGCGCGTAATGCGAGCGGTCGAAGGCCCAGAGAACGTCGTGTGGCACGCGATGGAGCGCGACGACACCGCGGTGTGCGGGGAGACGTTGCCCCCGTCCGCGGGATGGGGCACTGTCAGGGGGGAGACGTTGTGCACGGCGTGCATGGCCGAGATCGAGCGGGCCACACACCCGATTGCGGCTCCGCCGTCCAATCCCTGAGTCGCGCTCGCGGTGACGGAATGGGATCCGCGGCCCAGTAGAGGAAGTACCTGACCGTATGGCGCCGCGCCACCGGACCGCGTCGTCGATTTCTCCGCCGGACCCCAGCTGTCCTTGACCACGGTGTATGCGGAGCCGGGGCCGGCACCGGCGGCTCGGGCCGGCCGGCCACGCGAGAGCGCGCCGTCACCGGGCCCGAGCATGCCGAAGAAGTGACGCACGCCGTCGGGGAGTTCACCGCGCTGGACGAGCTCTGCGAACCCGATCTCGTCGACGACCCGCGATGCTTGGTGCGCTGCCGTGTTCATTTGTCCCGGCAGCAAGGACAATTCATGATTGAGCGAGCATCTGGGGAGACGGAATGACGACCCGCTCCAATGACCGGGCCGCGCCGGGGGTGGTCGAGGGCGACGGGCCGCTGGTGGGCCGCGAGGCCGAGCTGGAGCGGCTCGGTGTGTTCCTGGCCGACATCCCGCGTATCGGTGGATCGCAGGTACTGCTGGGGGAGCCGGGAGTCGGCAAGACGGCGCTGCTCGCCGCTGTCGCCCGGGAAGCCGAGGCCGCCGGGATGCGGGTGCTGCACACCGTGGGTGTGCAGTATCGGGCGCAGACCAGCTACGGCGCGCTGCGGCAGTTGCTGATGTCGGTCCCCGAGGTCCGGTCGAAAGCGGCGAATGTGCCCGTCCTTGCCGCGGCCCTGGACTTCGAGCGGGGCATGGCACCCGGGCATGATGTGGTCACCGAGGCTGTGGTGTCCCTGGTCACGGACCTTTCCCGCGGCCGGCCCGCCCTGCTGGTGCTGGACGATGCGCAGTGGCTGGACCGGGCCAGTGCCGTGGTCCTGGGGCAGGTGGCGCGTCTGCTCCTGGGCACCGGTGCGGGGGCGGTGTGTGCGGTCAGGCTCGGGGAGGAGAGCTTCTTCGACTACAGCGGGCTTCTCCCGCACGAACTGGGTCCGCTCAGCGAGGCCGCGTCCGAGGAACTGCTCAGCCGTCGCTTCCCGGCGCTGGCCCTGCGGGTTCGCCGACGCCTGATGGCCGATGCCGAAGGCAATCCGCTCGCGCTGTTGGAGCTCCCGGCCGCCCTCACCGACTCCCAGCGGTCCGCCTCCCAGGCTTTACCGAAGCGCATTCCGCTGACCCAGCGTCTCCAGTCGACCTTCGCCTCCCGGATCACGACGCTGCCGGCGGCCACACGGCATCTCCTGCTGGTGGCAGCGCTGGAGGGAAGCGGCAACCTGCTGGTCGTGCGCCGGGCGGTGGCCGGGCGGTGCAGCCTGAAGCACCTGGCTCCCGCAGAGCGGCTTCAGCTCGTCCACGTCGACGACACGACAGGCCGACTGGGGTTCCGGCACTCGCTCATGCGCTCGGCGGTGGTGGACCTGTCGACCAGCGACCAGCGCCGCAGTGTGCACCGCGCGCTCGCGGAGGCGTGGGCCGGGGTCCCCGAGCAGCGGGCCTGGCACCTGGCGCAGGCCGCGGTCGACCCCGACGAACAGATCGCAGATCTGCTTGAGGAGGCCGCCGACGTCAGCGCCCGCCGCGGCGACGGGCCGAACGCGGTGGCGGCGCTGGTGCGCGCCGCCGAGCTGAGTCCGGCCGGGTCCGAGCGGGCCCGACGGCTGGCCAAGGCGGCGTACGTCGGCGCGAACCTCACCGGCGACCTGCGCGATGTGCCGCGCCTGCTGGACGACGCGCGGCAGGCCGCCCCGGACGCGGACTCCCTGGCGGTCGCGGTGGCCGCCGCGCTGTACCTGCTCAACAGCCACGGAGACATCGACACCGCCCATCGCCTGCTGCGCGGGGCGATCGCGCTCCAGCCCGCCCCGTACGACCCGACCGACGCCACACTGCTCGAGGCGCTGTCCGCCCTGCTGATGGTGTGCATCTACAGCGGCAGAGGCGAGCTGTGGGCGGACTGCGACGAGGCGATGTCGAAGTGCACCTCGGTCCCGGACACGCTGCAGCTGTTGCGGGCCACGTTTGCCGACCCGGCCCGGGCCCGCCCGTCCGACTGGGCCCGGCTCGACGCCGCCATCGAGGCACTGCCCGGCACATCGGATCCGATCCGGATCGTGCGGATCGGTACCGCCGGCGCTTACGCGGACCGCCTCGGTGGCATGGACGAGCCGTTGCGGCGTACGGCGCGCGGCGGACGCACCGGGGAGAACAACTTCCCGGCCATCCAGGCCTCGTTCCTGTGGGGCAGCCACGCCTGGTTCACCGGCCAGTGGTCGGAACTTCGCCAGGTGGTCGGCAACGGACTGGCCCTGTGCGACGAGTTCCACTATCCGCTGCGCTCCTGGACCGGGAAATTCGTTCTTGCCTGCGTGTCCGCGGCCTGCGGCGACTTCACCACCGCGCGCACGTTCGCCGACCAGATGGAGCAGTGGGGCGGGTCCCGCCGCGCCCATGCCGTCCGCTGCTACGCCGCCCACGCCAGGACCCTGATCGCCCTGTCGCAGGGCGACTTCGAAGCGGCGTACCACCACGCGTGCACGATCTCGCCGGCCGGATCGCTGGCGCCCTTCGCCGGACACGCGCTGTGGGCGATCCTGGATCTGGTGGAGGCCGCGGTGCGAACCGGCCGGCGCGAGCAGGCCCTTGACCACGTCAGGGCAGCCCGGGACGCAGGTCTGGACGCTGTGTCACCGCGCTTGCACATGGTCCTTCTCGCCTCTGCCGCCTTGGCGGCGGAGAGCGACGAGGAGGCCGTCCAGGGGTTCAGCGAGGCTCTGGCCGTCGAGCAGGCCGACCGGTGGCCCTTCGACCAGGCCCGCATCCACCTCTACTACGGCGAACGGCTCCGACGCGGGAAGGCACCCGCGCAGGCGCGCCGGCAACTGGGCGCCGCGGCGGAGATCTTCCGGCGGCTCGGGGCGAATCCCTGGACGGACAGGGCGAACCAGGAACTGCGTGCCTGCGGCAGAGCGGCGCGCGCCGCGCCTCGGCCCGACGCCGGCGCGGCGCTGACGCCGCAGCAGCGGGAGATCGCGGGCCTGGCGGCCGCGGGCCTGTCGAACAAGCAGATCGCCGAGAAGTTGTTCCTGTCCCCGCGCACCGTGTCCACCCACCTGTACCAGGTCTTCCCCAAGCTGGGCGTGACCTCCCGTGCCGCCTTGCGGGACGCGCTGGAGAAACTGCACCCGAAGTGACCCAACGGCCGTACGAACTACGTCATTTGACGGGGGCGGCGTCATCGCCGGCATTCCTACAGTTCTCGTCACGGGCCGCGCATACAGGCTCGAAGAACCCTGGAGGAATGATGAGCGACAACGCGACGCGCGGGAATGTCGTGCTGGTGCACGGAGGCTTCGTGGACGGCTCCGGCTGGCTGGGGGTGTACGAGGCCCTCAAGGCCGACGGCTACAACGTGGCCATCGTGCAGAACCCCACGATCTCGCTGGAAGGCGACGTGGCCGCCACCCGTCAGGTCATCGACGCACAGCCGGGACCGGTGACCCTCGTCGGCCACTCCTACGGCGGGGTGGTGATCACCGAGGCGGGCAACCACGAGAAGGTGACGTCGCTGGTGTACATCGCCGCGTTCGCCCCCGACAAGGGGGAGTCGGTGAGCACGCTGATCGCCGACCCGCCGTCGGGCGCCCCGGTACCGCCGATCCTGCCGCCGAACGAGGGCTTCCTGTTCCTGGACCGCGACAAGTTCGCCGACTCCTTCGCCGGTGACCTGCCCGCCGCCGCCGCCGCGTTCATGGCCGACGCGCAGGTGCCCTGGGGCGTGGACGCCCTCGGCGGCGCGGTGTCCCAGCCGGCTTGGCGCACCAAGCCGGCCCGGTACCTGGTGGCCTCCGACGACCGCATGATCCCGCCGCCGGCCCAGCGCGCGATGGCCGAGCGGATCGGCGCCCAGACCGTCGAAGTGACCGGCAGCCACGCCGTGTACGTCTCGCAGCCCGCCGCCGTCGCCGACCTCATCAAGCAGGCGGCCGGCGGCTGACATGCCATAGGACGGGACGGGACGGACGCGGACGCGGTGCGGATGCGGGTGCGGGTGCGGGTGCGGACAGGACACTTTTGGGCTGGGTTCGGAGGGATCGGCAGTGGTGCGTGTGCTGCGGCGGCCGTGTCGTCCCCCTCGCCCCGAGGGTCGTCATGAGTCCGAGTCTTGCCTTCTACCGTCGGCATAAAGTCCGTTCATGAGTGCCGGGCGGTCGACCGGACCGGCGGCGGCCAGGCCGCGGTTGATGTCGCGGGCCGCGGCCGGCAGCGGCGGGGTCAGCCGTCGGGCGGTGACCCCGCCCAGGCGGCCGGTGACGCCGATGATCCCGATCAGCGAGCCGTCCGGGCCGCGCAGCCCCGTCGCGAGACACGCGTAGCCGACCGCGCACTGCTCGTGCTCGAAGGCGGTCCCCGTGTCGCGGACGGTGTCGAGCGCGGCGTCGAGGCGCGGCCAGGAGATCGTGGTGTACGGGGTGAGCGGCGCGAGCGGGCGCGACCGCAACCGGTCGGCGAGTTCCGGTCGCTCGGCGAGCAGCACCCGTCCGGCGGCGGTGGCCGGAAAGGCCGGGGCGTCGATCGCGAGCGGCCACGCAGCACGTTGTACGTCCTGCGCCCGGTTGGCCCCGAAGGCGGTGCCCACGAGCGTGATGGCGGTCTCGGTGAATGTGCTGAGCCAGACGATCTCCCGCGTGCGTGCGAACAGATCCTGTACGTGTGGGGTGGCGATCCGGTGCAGGCCGTGCTGCGCGGCGGCCCGCATGCCCAGGTCCAACAGTCGGTCGCCGAGTCGGTAGCGATCTCCGCGGCGTTCCAGCAGGCGTCGGTTCACCAGGTCGGCCGCGATCCGCCGGACGGTGGGCTTGGGCAGGCCGGTACGGCGGGTCAACTCGGCGAGCGTCACCGGGTCGCGGTGCGCGGCGACCGCGTCGAGCGCGGCGACGACACGGCCTGTGACGGTGTGGTCGTCCATGCCTCCACTATCGGGCCAAAGCGGCGGCCGGATGGGGGAGTTCCCGGAGTTCCTGGAGTTCTCGGGGTTCTCGGGGTTCCCGGAGTCCTCGGGTTCCCGGAGTTACCGGAGCTCCCGGAGTTCGAGGGGCCGATGGAGCTCGGGAGGATCGGAGGGATCAGAGGACCAGGGGATCAGAGGATCAGGGGATTAGGCGGTTCGAGGGCCTGGACGTTCGGGCGGTCCGGGAAGTTCGGGCGGGCGGGTCACTCAGTGACCCGCCCGCCTGGCGTCCGGGTACGCAAGTGCGCATGCTGGTCGGGCAGGCCATCGCCGCACGGGTCGGGGCACCGCTGTCGGGGGAGTCGCGGTGCCCGGACTCATTTCTTTCACCTTCCTTTCGCCCAGGTGCGGACCGACATGTAACGGGCGGGCGGGGACGCCGCTTTCGGGGACGCCCCCTTCGGGGATGGCTTCCTCGGCGGAGCCTTCCTCGCCGACGGTGCGAGGGTCGCGTTCGGTGGGCGCCCCCGAACTCCCCGCGTGCGCGGTGCGGCCGGTCAGGGGAGCGACAGGCGTTGTCCCGGGTGGATCAGGTCCGGGTCCGGGCCCACGGTCGCGCGGTTCTTGGCGTAGAGGGCCGGCCAGCCGTCCGGCAGGTTGTGCGCTGCGGCGATGCCGCCGAGGGTGTCGCCGGGCCGGACGACGATGTCGTCGCCATCCTCGGAGGCCGGGAACGGCTCGGGATAGGAGGCGGGTTCGCTCCGGCGACCCGGGGCCCACTCGGATGGGGTGGACTTCGAGGCACGCCTCGGGCGATCGGCCGCGGAGCGTTCGGCGCGCCGAGGCGTGCCGGCGCCGCCTAGGCCCGCTTTGCGGGAGCACACCGGCCAGGCGCCCGCTCCTTGCGATCGCAGGACGTTCTCGGCGACGCGAATCTGCTCCGCCTTGGGCGCGTCCTGTGCCCTGCCCTTGCCGCCGTGGGCTTTCCACGTGCTTCCTTTGAACTGCAGCCCCCCGTGGTAGCCGTTGCCGGTGTCGCTGGACCAGTTGCCGCCGCTCTCGCATTGTGCGACCCGGTCCCAGGTGGCGTCGTCAGCGGCCTGAGCCTGGGTCACCGCCCCGAAGCCCAGGAGGGAGGTCGCGACGACACCGACGACGGCCGAGTCGCGCAGGCGGCGTCGGCCGCAGGCTGGACGCGATTCGTCACGGTGCGAAGTGCTGTGAGAAAGCATGGATTCCTTTCGGAATTCCCCTGTGGGACTCGACCGGCGGCGATCCCGTGAGGAATCCGTCCCGGTCATCCGAATCGCCCAGTCGCTTGTGATGAGCGTTTCGGGTGCCTCCACCTCGCGACATGGTCGCGAGTTCGGCCGTGACTGCACGGCGAATACGGGGGTGCGGTCTGCACTTGGCGCCGACGCTAGACAACTCGCGTCGCCGATATCAACGACCGACGACGTTTCCGCAGGCCACGTCGGCATTTCTTCGGCGTGGCGGCGTGTACCGCGAACACGTCGCAGATCGATGAATTTCGCCGTATCCGCACCGTTCGGAGGGCGGCCGTACGGGTGGTTTCCGGGCATGCCAAGGGTGCCGCACCGGGCCGGTGCGCCGCATTCACGGCCGCGCTCGGGCGCCGGAGCAGCGATTTCCTCGAGAAAGGACTTTGCGGTGGGTCGAGCAGTGGGGGAGGTGTAATAAACCTCGGCGGGTTCCGCAAAGATTTCCCGGCGAGGGCGGCGGGATGTTTCCGGGTGATGTTCCCTGCACCCGGTACCCTCCGCGCGCGATCGGCGATTCGCGTGCATTGGCACAGGCCGAATCGCCGAAGTGGATCGCATAATAGTAATTAATCGCGCGGCATATATCGGGATTTTCATCCGCCGCGCCACGGATTGTGTTCGGAGCCGGGCGTCGGGCCTGTGGTGGTGAGGACCCACGAACGAGCGAATGGGGGTGATGTGCAATTCATATGTACTTCATATGCACTTCACGTGCGCCTCACGTGTGCCTCACGCGCGCCCCATCTGCACCCCGTGGTGCGCTTCGAGGCATGCGAACAGAGCATGGCTGCCCTGCGCAACATGCGTTGGTGCCATGGGTTTCGGGCAGGTGAGGATGTCGCCATGACGAAGAACCGGCGGCTCACGCGTATTTCCTCGCCTGCGGGCGTGTCGCCCGCGAATGGCTACAGCCAGGTGGTGACCGGTCCCGGACGGCTGGTCGTGATCTCCGGGCAGGTGGCCACCGACGAGCATGGCGAACCGGTCGGCGAGGGGGATCCGGATGCCCAGGCGCGGCAGGTGTTCACGAATCTGGGGCGGTGTCTGGCGGCGGCGGGCGCGACCTTCGACGACGTCGTCAAACTCACGCACTTCACGACCGACATCACGTACTTGAAGAGTATCGGCGCGGCCTGGGACGAGTTCATCGATCCGGAGCACGAACCGGCCAGTTCGACGGTTCAGGTGGGCGCGTTGTTCCGGCCCGAATTCCTCGTGGAGGTCGAGGCGTTCGCGTTGGTCGCACCGTCGGACGATTGAGCGCCCGGCGATATCGGCCGCGCAGGGGAAGCGCGCGTGGCTCGGGCGAACCGGCGCCGGGCG
This sequence comes from Embleya sp. NBC_00896, assembly GCF_045207785.1. Taxonomy (NCBI): domain Bacteria; kingdom Bacillati; phylum Actinomycetota; class Actinomycetes; order Kitasatosporales; family Streptomycetaceae; genus Embleya; species Embleya sp. NBC_00896. The sequence goes on along the minus strand of NZ_CP108777.1, from coordinate 397,180 downwards.
CACGGCGATTGGCCGCCGCCTCGGGTACGTCCGCGCTTCCCACGGTCGCCACAGGATGTCGGCCCATGCTTTCGAGCGCCTGGTCCGTAGCGGCAATTGCCTTGCCATATAACGAGGTTCGGGTCTTCGTGAGTCGCGGCGGATAGGATCGCGCGCCATTTCGACGGCACTTGGCGACCGACGGGGATCTGTGCGTGAACAGGGCGAGAGTCGACGGGAATCGACCCCGAGCGGGAGCCGCGCAATGTGACCTGGATGGCGGCGTTGTCTTCGTGCACCACCAGGGCGAGCTGGAGGCCGAATACGCCGTCCGGCCGGCGGACCACCGGGGCTTGGGTCGCCGAGCCCGGCGACCGCGACCATGGAGGCCGTCTCCGGGTTGCCCGTCTCCACCCGCACCCACTGCTCGTAGTTTCCCGCGCGGGCGCGGCCACGTCGGTGCGGTCATCCGCGGCGATGTACGAGACGTCGAGAGCGCGCTGTTTTTCGGATTGCCGTCGGTGCCCGCCACCCACCACTTGTTCCCCGCCGACATCCCGGCGCTCGACCCCGACGACGAGCCGCCCACCGACGCCGCCTGATCGCGCGGCCGCAGGCGGCTACGTCCCGGGCCGAGCACGGCTTGTGCAACTCGGCTGCGGGTCAGGGATGTTCGGCCCCGCCAAATGCGGCGCAGTTCCGAACGAAGCCACACCACCCATTGCGGTTGGCACATGCCACAAACTGTCCGCCGCGAGGAGACAGCTTAGGCTGGAACGCGAAGTTCGGCAGAGAACAAGGGGAACCTCATGAAACCGCCACGGTGCTTCGTCTGTTCCGTATCGATACGGGCTACCCCGTGGGCCAAGGCAAGACATTTCAGTGACTTCACCTTGGTGCGCTTCGGGCGTGCCTTGGCCCATCGCCCGGGCTGGGTGGGCCACCCGGCCAACGCGGTGTGGTTCTGCTCCGACCATGTCTCGCTGACCGAAGGCCTGACCGACCTTCCGGTCAGCGCGGCGCTGGGCCGGATTCGGGACACGCCCGCAGCACGTGAAGAGAAGGCCCGGCACTAGGCACGGGTGGCGGCCCGGACCTGTGCAACATCCCGTGAGTTCCCCTGGGCTCGGCTGAGTCCTTGTTCCCCTGGCCAGGGTTTCGGTCTCCTCGCGGTGTTCTGCGGGCTGGTGACGTAACTTCAGGATTCTTGAAGCTCTCTCACTTCGTCCGATCGATCTGTGATCGGGGTGAAAGCGAACGTGGTAGGTCGGCACCGGCAGCCGTACGCCACCTGCGCAATCCGGTCTCGGCGGAGGAACCGGAACCCTTCGACACCGACGTGCTCGCCGGGTTCGCCCTCGGGCAGGCTTCGGCGGGCCGGCCAACGGCACCACCCGCGGGGACGTCGAGCACCGGGACCGGGTGCGGGCCCGGTTCGGCCGACCACTGTGGGCCAAGGAACGGGCCGACGCCGACGGGTACTTCGGGAAGGTGCCGCAGGGCTTGCCGAGCGGCACCCGGCGACTACGCTCCCTTCGCCCTGCGAACGGCGACAACGGCGCGGGCCTGTTCGACAGGTTCGGGAGGAGTCCCGGTCCCGTCGTGTTCGGCGAGTGCCCGCTCGATCTCCCCCACGTACTGCTCCAGGTGGAAGCGGGCCTCCACGACGACCCTGCCGTCGAGGCCCGGATACATCAGGTCGGACCAGACGACGGTCTCGCCCCGCAGTCCCAATCGGATATCGAGCCCGTCGGCGCCCGATCCCGATGGATCTCGAGATGCCACACGCACGTTTCGAGCCACATCCGTGGGGTAGAGCGGCCCGCCGGGACGAAGCAATTGTCTCGGGTGCAGACCGACCGCTCCGTTGTGGCTGCGCGCGACCACGTCGAGGCCATCGACGAAGAGGTACGTGTGCACGGCCGTGCACAGCGGTGGTCCGGGGCAACTGCCGACGAGAAGCGTGTTGATCGAACCACCGCTTCGAGGACCGGGAGCTTCGGCCCGAAGCCTGTGCGGGGATCTACGCGGCATCTGCCCAAAGTGACGTCATGCGTCGATGATAGTGACGACAATGCCCTTGGATTCGAGGAGTAGGTGCCGCACTCTCGTCCATGGCGCAGTTCTCGTCTGATGCCGTTGCCTGTCGCGTCAGCGTGTCCCCGTGGCAACGGTGATGAGGAGGCAGGCATGCGGCAGGAAGATCAGGCACGGCTGCGGAACAAGTCGGCTGCGAACCGGCTGGGCTTCGCGTTGCTCCTGAAGTTCTTCGAGGCTGAGACGCGTTTCTTTGATTCGGCTGAGGAGATTTCCGGCGTCGGTGGTGGCGTATGTCGCCCAGCAGGTGAAGGTCGCTGCCGCGTTGTGGGACGCGTACGACTGGACGGGGCGGGCGATCAATCGGCACCGAATGGAAATCGGTCTGCGTTCGGGTTCCGCGAGTGCACAACGGACGACCAGGCCCGACTGTCCGAGTGGCCGGCCGACGAGCTGTGCGGCGTGGAGTTGAATCGGGATCGCTTGGCCCAGGCGGTGGTCGCGCGGTGCCGAAACGAGAGGCCGGAGCCACCGGCTCCGGCGAAGGTGGCGCGTCTGGTGGCGTCCGCCGTGAACAGGTTCGAGGAGAACGCGGCGGGCCGTGGATCAAGGTGTCGCCGCTGCCCAAGCGGATGAGGTCGTTGTTGACGACGGTGGGCCGTCCGCCGACCTTGCCGCGGGCCCGTGCTGCGGCGAGGCCTTCGTGGGTACCGGCGAACTGGTCGTCACGAAATTCGCCAAGGCCGTCCGGCTGCCGTCCCCACCCAGGCGCGCGGCCATCGGCTCCACCGACTTGCGCCTGCCGTCCGTCGTCAACCCGGGCAGGTACACCGTCCCCCAATGACGTTGCTCCGCATGCGCGAACGGCTCGAACACATCGGCCGCGAACTCCTCCAGGTCCTCACGGGCCCCGGCAATCTCCTCAGGCGTCCCTACCTTGTTGATGGGCAGGGCGAGCCATTCGTAGGGTTCTCCCACCCAGGGGTGCCGGGTGTGGCTTTCAGGCGTCTGCCGATCGTGGCTTTGTTCGATTTGCCGCCCGGCACCCCGCGACGACTCGGCCGCTGATTAGGAACTGCGATTCGGTCGCTGTGTAGGGACTCGACGGCGAGGTCGTCTGCGGGACAACACGAACCGACAGACTTGCGGAGGCGCTTGTGGCGAGGATCTGGGCCGGGGTGGACGCGGGGAAGACCCACCACCACTGCGTGGCGATCGACGAGAACGGGAAGCGGCTGCTCTCGCGCCGGGTGGCCAACGACGAGCCGGTTTTGCTCGACCTGGTGGCGGACGTCCTGGCCCTGGACACGGACGTGGTGTGGGCCGTCGACCTCACGGACGGCGCCGCGGGCCTGCTCATCGCGCTGCTCGTCAACCACGACCAGCACCTCCTCTACATTCCCGGCCGGGTCGTCAACCGTGCGGCCGACGGCTACCGGGGCGAGGGCAAGACCGACGCGAAGGACGCGGCGATCATCGCCGACCAGGCCCGCGTCCGCCGCGACCTGCACCCGCTGCGGCCCGGCGACGAGCTCACCGTCGAGCTGGGGCTCCTCACCGCCCACCGTATGGACCTCGCCGCCGACCGCACCCGCTCGATCAACCGCCTCCGAGCCCTGCTGACCGGAATATTCCCGGCCTTGGAAAGGGAGTTGGACCTCACCAATGTCGGACCGTTGGTTCTCCTGACGGGTTATCAGACCCCGGCGGCGATCCGCCGCGCGGGCGCCCGGCGACTGGAGACCTGGCTGCACAACCGCAAGGTTCGCAATGCCGCGCAGCTCGCCGCCGGCGCCGTCGCAGCGGCCGAGCGCCAACACACCGCGGTGCCGGGCGAGAAGATCACAGCACGGCTGGTCCACACGTTGGCCAGGGAGGTGATGGCCCTCAACGAGCGGATCGCCGAGACGGACAAGCTCGTCGAGGGCCGGTTTCGCGAGCACGAACACGCCGCCGTGATCACGAGCATGCCCGGCATCGGGCCGTTGCTCGGCGCCGAGTTCCTCGCCGCGACCGGCGGCGACATGAGCGCGTTCGCCACCCCCGACCGCCTCGCCGCGTTCGCCGGCGTCGCCCCGGCCCCGCGCGACTCGGGCAAGGTCAGCGGCAACCTCCACCGCCCCCAGCGCTACAACCGGCGCCTCCAACGCGTGTTCTACACCTCCGCGCTGATCAGCATCCGGTACTGCGACGAGTCCCGCCGCTTCTACGACCGCAAGCGGGCCGAGGGCAAGCGGCACACCCAGGCAGTCCTTGCTCTGGCCCGCCGTCGCGTCAACGTCCTGTGGGCCCTGCTGCGTGACGGACGGTGCTACGAGCCCACACCACCCGTCACACTCGCCGCTTGACAACAAGATTAGGAATCGCATACTCAACGACCGACCGGCCGCCAGAACACGCATCCTGAAAGTGACCAAGCACTACTACTAGCCGTGGCCGGAAAGGTTCACCGGCTCTCGGCGTCCGGCACGGCCCCTCGACGCACCGCCGAAATGTCCAAGTACTCCAGTACGAGAGAACGTTTCGGCGGCACGCCGAGGCCCACCGAACACCGAGAACCGGCGAACCCTTTCCGGCCACGGCACTGTCCGATGGGTCGCCCATAGGTCTGAGAGGATCAGGTCGGGTGGATGGTTCGGGCGGGGGAGGTTGCGAGTTGGCGAGCATGGTGTGGCTGCCGTATGACGCGAGTGCTCTCGCAAGTCTGGGTGTGAACGCTGGAGCGGCGTGTGAGCTGGGCGAGCCGGGGCTGCCGGCCGACTGCAATCGCATGTTCGTCAGGTACTCGGATCGGGAGTTGGAGGTCCGGGACCTTCCGCAGGGCCGGGCAGCGTTCCTCGGCGGGTTCGAGGATGGCGTCAACACGTACTGGCTGCTGATCGACAGCGGCGAAGTCTGGATGGTCCGCGGGTATGGCGGCGACGTGGACCAGCAGTACGGGTTGGTCAACTCCTCGGTCGCGGGCCTGCAACGCGTCCTGAACGTCTGGGAGGGATTCCTCTGCTCGGGTAAGAGTGAAGCCGACGAGGACTACGAGGATTTCATTGGAGATGTGATCGAGCAGGCCCGGCAGAGTGATCCGGGCGTGTTCGAGGACGAAGACTCCTGGTGGGCACGCGTCTTTGAGGAAGTCGAGCTCGGCGTGCTGGGCCCGGAAGATGCGTAGGAAACGACCTTGGCAGTCACGGGCGGAGCCACAACCGGATTTGCCGCGACCGTGACCGTCCCATGGATGACGTAGGCCCTCTTGTCGTAGCGGGTGGTGCGCCACGAGGCGCCATGGAGTCGAGTGAGGTGAGAGACCTTCGCCGCCGGTTGTCGCAGCAACCTGGTTGAAACAGGGGGCAGTTCGCCTCGGGGGATGCCGAGGCGGGCGGCAAGCAGCCCCGACAACGTCGCGACGGGTTGGCACTGCCGGACAGCCCGGGTCCGGTTGGCGGGACGGGAAGGTGCACGCGAGAAATCAGTGTCCGACGCCCCGTAATTACGACACCGGCTCGAACCTGGCGGATCTGGGCCGGACGCAGTGCACGACCACCGCCGGCCGGTGATCGACTCCGAAGCCGACTCCCCTTATCGGCGGGGAGGCCACGCCGAAAGCCACTCCGCGCCGGCAGCGGGGCACGCCGAGCGAGACCGTCTGGGAGAGGCGGCCCATCGCCGACCTCGCCCTTGTCACTCAGAGCGCGTCTGTGAGCTTGTCGGCCCGACGTGGTCCGCGCACGTTCGGCTGAGGGCGCGCCTCCTGTCGCGATGAGTTCCGGCCGGGTCTCGGGTCTGTTCTGGTGAGCGTCGTAGGACGTCGTACGACGCTGCCCGGCACGAGACACCACGGAGGACACCATGACGACCACGCCCGGCAACGCGAGCAGCGACCTCCCCGGCAAGCCGCCAGTCGTCGACCTGGCCACCTGGCAGGCGGCGCGCGAGGAGCTGCTGGTCCGCTGCCAGTCCTACCAGGAGTCCGGGCGCACCAGGCGTATCGTCCGAGTGCCGGTACTCGTCATGCCTGCTCTGCTCATGGCCGGGTGATGATCGTCCCTCGCGGCGGTACTTCCACCCCGGTTCGACGATGACCGACGGGCAGTGGGCGCCGCCGGCGCCGCCGCTCCCGGCGGCGGGGAGCACCGGCGGGCGCGGGGGCAGGCCCGAACAGTGGGACCGGCGCCCGGTCTTGGACGCGATCCCCTACCTGGTCGGGCGGCGGGATCGCCTGGCGGGCCCTGCCGGTCGACTTCCCGCCCGCACCAGACCGCCTACGCCCTTCCGCCGGTGGACCTGCGCGCGGGCGTGGTGCCGGATGCCCTGCACCTGCTCCAGTCCGCACTCGTGCCGGCGCGGCCTGACTGCACTGTTCTGGTCGTGCGTAAATTCGTACGGCACCTTCCGCCTGGATATGAACAAGCGCCCCGACCTGGGGACGGCGTTCGTCGTAACTCGCCCCCGCACACCGGCCGACGCCGCCGACCGATCGAGCACGAAGATGCGATGAAGGAAATTTCCAGGACCTCACCGAGCCTCTGATGAACAAGGCCGCATGGCGGGCGCTCGACCTGATGCGCGCGTACGCCGCACGCGACCGCTCCGCGATCATCGAGCGCCTGGAGCCGGACCAGCTGGAGTACACCGGGGGCATCCTCTCAGTGACTCGTGATCGGGCAGCCGACTCCGTTTGACCTTGACACGGTGACAAGGTCTTCACTGCTTCCCAAGGAGGTGGTCCCGATGACCATGACGAGACAGGACACGGATGCGCTACGAGCGCTCAAGGGGCTGGAGGACAGCCGTTCGTCTGTGCGACTGCGGGCTGCTCTGGCGGTCGGTACGGTGCCTGACCCGTGCTTCGTCGACAAGCTCGTCGAGCGATGCGCGGTCGAGCCCGAGTTCTTCGTCCGAGACATGCTGACCTGGGCGCTCACTCGCCACCCGGTGTCCCTGACGCTCCCCGAGCTGCTCCGCGAAGTCCGCTCGGAGCGTGCGCAGGCACGCAGCCAGGCGCTGCACACGCTGTCCAAGATCGGGGACCGGCAGGCGTGGCCGGCGATCACACGGGCACTGTTGTCCGATGCCGACGACGAGGTGGCGAGGAGCGCTTGGCGGGCCGCGGTCGTGCTCGTGCCGGGAGGCGAGGAGTCCGCCTTGGCCACGGTACTGGCAACGCAGCTCGGACGCGGTGAGCAGGAGATACAGCTGAGTCTGAGCCAGGCGCTGGTCGCGCTGGGTGAAGTGATCGTGCCGGCTCTGCATGCCGCGACGACGGTCTCCGACCCGCATGTGCGTGCGCACGCGCTCGCAACACAAAGGCTGCTGCGCGACCCGGACGCCGGATTCGAGTTGGCGATCGAGGAGGCCAAGCGCGTCGCGGCCCTCACCGGGGCCCCCAAGACGGACGATAAAGAACTGTGCTGATCGGTGAGGTGTCGAGACGGTCCGGGGTCAGTGCCCGCATGCTCCGGCACTACGAATCCCTCGGCCTGGTGCGGCCTTCGGGTCGTACGGGATCCGGCTATCGGGAGTACTCCGCGGAGGACATTCGGCGGATCTTCCACATCGAGAGCCTGCGGTCGCTGGGCCTGTCGCTGCGTGAGATCGGGCGCGCGCTCGACGATCCCGGTTTCACGCCTTCGATGCTCGTCGGCGACCTCATCCGTCAGACGCGCGACCGCATCGCGGCCGAGACCGAACTGCTCACGCAGCTCCGCCGGATCCATGCCGCGGACCCCGTCGGCTGGGAGGACGTGCTCCAGGTCGTTGCGCTCCTCCAGGCACTGGGGTCGAAGAGCGCCGACGCGCGTCAGCGCGCGGTCCTCTTCTCGGGCAACGAGGTGCCGGTGCCGGTGGAGGCTCTGGTCGAGGCGGCACTCAGCGAGACGGAGCCGAGCGTCGCAGGGGCCCTGCGATGGGCGCTTGCGCGATCGGACGACGGCGCCCCGGCGCTGCTGGCGGAGGGCCTCGGCTCACCAGTGGCCGCGGTGCGGGAACGTGCCGTTCAGGCCCTCGTCGAGATGCCTGGTGATGAAGCTACCGCGCAGCTGCGGGATGCCCTTGCCAACCCCGACGCCGTGGTCTGCGGGTATGCGGCTTTGGCGCTCGGTACATGTGGTGTGGCCGATGCGGTCCCGGCGCTCATCGACATGATCGTGGAGGGAAGGCACGACACCGATGCGGCCGATGCACTGAGCGTGCTGGCGAGCGACACCGCGACGGCGGATCAGATCGCGACCAGTCTCGTCGACCGCCTTGCCGACGACACCACCAAGGCACCTGCACGCGGGCGGCTGACCCAGGCACTGGCGGACATTCCGGGGACGACGGCATCACGTGCCCTCGTGGAGCTGTCGCATGACGAGGACCGTGCTGTTGCGCTGACTGCCGCATACCTTCTTCAGCTCCGCGACGCGCGGTAGCAGATCTCTCCTCGGTTACCCCGCACGAGGCTCGCGGGGCGGAGGGGGCCCGAACCGGCAGCGCGTGTGGTCGGTGGTCTCGTCGGGATCGGCCGACAGGCGAGCCGTGCCTCGCGGGGCGTGTCGATGCCGGTGACCGAGGTGTCCACGACAGACACCGTCGACACCGGCGTCCGCCGACGCCTCGCGGGCCGAGCCCCTGGGAACGAGGGCGGCGAGGAAATGACGCACCTGATCCCGACCGCGACCCGACTCGACTCGACCCGACCCGACCCGACACAGGCCGTCGGACGCCGGTGGTCAGGTGGGCCAGGAGCGCAGGAGGGCGGCGACGGTTTGGGCACTGCACTCGTCCCGGCGCAGCTCGTCGACGAGCCGGCTGATGCCCTCGGGTCCGGGCTTGACCGGCCTGCCGGAGGCTTGGAGGTAGGCGACGGCGGCCGCGACGGCGACCGTCATGTTGGAGTGCTCAAGCCAGTTCAGGCGCCCCAGGGTGTGCGCGAGGGCGGCGGCGCGGGTGTGGACGCCGTCGTAGACGTCACGGTCGAACAGGATCGCCTTGTGACGCTCGACGGCGGCCAGGGGTACCCCGAAGTCGTCGGGGGAGGGATCGTGTTCGCCCGCCAGACGCGCGATCTCCAGGATCCAGGTCAGGTCAACCGCGAGGTGCACGCGCGCGCTCCTCGATGAGATCGCCGTACTCCGTGATCACATCGTGTGCGGATGCCACGAACGCCGCGCGCAACGGGTCGGTGTCGCTGCGCACGAGGTGTTCGATGTATTGCTGCAGGGTCATGTGTCGTGTCTCGGCGGCCTGGCGCGCGGCGTTCACCGCGTCCTCGTCCAGGCGCACGTTGAGCTGCGTCTTCGCCATGGACCGGATGCTAGCAAATGCTAGCAGCGTTGTCGTGGCATCGACGGAACCGGCTCGAGGACGACCGTCGGCTTGCTTGACGGACCGGATGTCGGATATCGGATGTCGGATTCGGCTGGTTGGGTTCGCGGGCCCTGGCTCCGCGGTCGCTTGCGCGTCGGATGTGAGGAGCCCCGGGCGAGGGTCGGTCCGGTGCCCTGCTCGGTGGACAAGGAGCGCGCCCGCTCGGGGGAGTCCCGCGTGGCGACCGCTCGTCGCGTGACCGGCCGCACGGGCACCATCCAGGAGACCCCGCGCCATACACGGCGCCCGGTTCGATCGTGTGCCGTCGGGTAGCCGGAAGTGGGAGGCGGATCATGGGTACGACCGACACCAAGGACCGACGGGTGAAGGCTCTGCTGGCCGAGGCGGGGACCACGTACGCCGACGAGGCCGGCATCCGCCTCGCGGACACGCCCGCACCGCTGTGGCAGTTGCTGGTGCTGAGCAACCTGACGGCCACGCGGATCAAGGCGTCGATCGCCGTCCACGCCGCGCGCGAACTGTTCGACGCGGGCGGTGGGACGCCCGAACGCATGGCCGACCTGACCTGGCAGCAGCGGGTGGACGCTCTCGGGCGGGCACATTATGTGCGCTACGACGAGGGCACCGCGACCCGGCTCGGCGAGTGCGCCGACCTCGTCCGCGCACGCTACGGCGGCGACCTGCGCCACCTCGCTCGCGACGCGGACATGCACCGTGACCGCGTCGAGGAGCTCCTCCAGGCGTTCCCCGGCATCGGCCCGGCCGGCGCCCGCATCTTTTGCCGCGAGGCCCAAGGGATCTGGCCGTTCCTGCGCCCGGTCCTCGACGAGAAGGCGCTCGACGGCGCGGGCCGCGTCGGCCTGCCGAAATCGCCCGCCGCCCTGGCCGAGCTGGTCGGTGGCGACGATTTGGCGCGCTTTGCGGCGGCGCTGGTGAGAGTGGATCTGGACAAGGAACTCGCGGACCGGGTGAAGGCCGCCCCATGACCCGCGCGACCCCATGATCCGCGCGACCCGCGACCCGCGACCCGCGACCCGCGCGACCCCGGACCGGATGTCCGTGACCGGATGTCCGTCACCGGGCGGGCGTGGTCGCGCCTCGCGCCGTGCGCCTCATGGCCGGTCGCTCGCCGTAACGCGCGGGCACACGGCGGCAGGCCGGTGGGGCGGGCACGGTGATCTCGTGGGCGGTGGCGTCGTGGAAATGGCCGGCCTGGACGTCGCCGATCTCTTGAATGATTAACGCACCTGCGTTAACGTCCGCGACATGGAGAGTGCGACGGCCACGCGGCTGGGCCTGATGACAACGGCGGAGCGCCTGTTCGCCGAGCGGGGGATCAACGCCGTCTCGGCGCGGGAAATCGCCGCAGTGGCCGGCGGGCGCAACACGAATGCCGTGAAGTACCACTTCGGCTCGCAACAGGGCCTGGTCGACGCGATCTTCGAGCATCGGATGGTCCCGATCAACGCGCGCCGCATCGAACTGATCGGACTGTTCGACCGGCAGGGGCGAGCGAAGGATCCGTACGCGCTCGCCGAGGCGTTCGTGCTGCCCCTCGCCGAGTTGCTCGACGAACTGCGGGACAGCCCCTCCGGGGGCAGCTGGTACCTGCGGTTCTGCGTGCAGGCCGCGTACACCGTGCACCTCGGTGTCGTCACGCTCGGGCTCGGCGACCTTGGGCAGAGCCCATGGACCACCGGACTGAAAGAGCTGAACGCGCGCGCCCTGGACCTGTCCGCCGCCACCCTCCCCGACGGGCTCGCCCACCGGCGCTGGCAGCACTTCGCCGGTTTCGCGACGCGCGCGCTCGCCGAACGGGAGCAGCGCCAGAGCGTCGTCGACCCCGACCACACCCCGGGCTCGACCGCGCTGTACGTCGCCGACCTCGTGGACGCCGGCGTGGGCATCCTCACCGCGCCGTGCCGCCCGGAAACCCTGGCCCTCGCCGCATCCGAAAACCTTCCGGATATCCCACACTCCAAAGAGTCCCCGTAAACCGGCGACCCGCCGGCGCCCCCCCGGTGACCCCTCGGCGCCCCCGGCGACCTCTCTGAATTCGCCTGAATTCGCCGCCCGTCGACCGGAATCCCGAAAAGAAATCCGCTACCGCTACCGCGTTTCCCCCTGAGCCGCCGGAACAGAACCGCCGGCAGGTGATTGCCGCGCGCCCGCCGCCCTTGCCAGGGCGGACGCGCCGCCCTGCCCTGCCCGGCGCCATGCCGTCGAAGGAGGCCCTTGTGGCCCTCAGCGCATCCCCGACCTCCGCACCGGAACCGGAAGGCGATGTTCCGGTCGGCCCAGCGCAGCCCGCACCCTCGTACGGCCGGGCCCGGCTCGCCGCGGCCCTCGCCGCCATCGTGCTGATGTCCGAACTCGCCCCCATGGAACTGACCCTGGTCTACCCGTCGTTGCGCTACATGACCGCGGACTTCCACACACCGCACATCGCGTGAGCACTGACCGTCGTCAGCCTCAGCGCCGTGGTGAGCATCCCGCTCATCGGCAAGCTCGCCGACATGTACGGCAAGCGCCGGGCCCTGCTCGGACTCGGCGCGCTGTTCACTACGGGGCCGGCCTCACCGCGACCGGCGTCGCGCTGTGGCCCTTCCCGCAGGGGCTCCTCACCATGGCGTTCGGTCCGCTGGGCGGCGTCGCGGCGCGGGCGCGCGGGGCCCGTCCGGTCCTGATCGCCGCAGGCTGCCTCCTCGTCGGCGCGCTGACGGCCGCGTCGTCGCTCCCCGGACAACGGGGGCAAATCCTGCTGATCGCCGCGGTGTTCGGCGCGGGCATGGGCCTGTTCTACGCGGCGGGCCCCAACCTCGTCGTCGACGCCGTGCCGGTACGCCAGAGCGCCGTCGGCACCGGCATGCTGCCGGTCGCGAACCAACTTGGAGCCGCCGCGGCGGCGACCATCCTCGGCGCCGTGATGGCGCGGGACATCGCCCGTACCGATCCGCGCACCAGTCAGATCCTCTATGCGGACGCCGCCTATCAGCACGCCTTCGCGACCGCGGCGGTCGTCGGCCTGTTCGGCGTCCTGGTGGCCGTGCTGATGCGACACGGCCGCCGTCCGGCCACCGGCGGCGCCACAACCGGCGCGTGATCTCGCGCGCACCGTTCCAGTTCCACTCAAACTCAACGCCCCGCTCTCCCACTCATTTCGGAGGTTCCCGCAGTGACCACTACCCCCGCCACCACGCGGCCGGTGTTCGACAACGGCCTGTCCGCCGTACCGGTGCGCGAACTCTGCCCCACCGGCGACTACCGGCCGACCGCGCCGTACGAGCTGTTCGAACTGGCGCCGTGCAGCCCGACGGTCGGCGCGGAGATCGCCGGCGTCGATCTGGCCGGGCCGCTCGCCCCGGAGCTGCACGCCGAGTTGCACCGGGCCCTGCTCGAATGGAAGGTCCTGTTCTTCCGCGACCAGGACCTCACCGCAAGCGGGCACCGAAACCTCGCCCGGCTGTGGGGCACTCCGGAGGTCCATCCCTTCCTTCCCAAGGCGGACGGCATCGCCGAGGTCGTCCGGCTCTCCCGAGGCGCCGACTCGCCCGCGGTCGAGAACGTGTGGCACTCGGACGCGTCGTTCGAGACCACGCCCCCGATGGGCTCGATCCTGCGCGCCGTGCGTGTCCCCGCGGTCGGCGGGGACACGCTGTGGTCGGACATGGGAGCGGCGTACGACGGGTTGCCGGAGGCGACGAAGGCACGGCTCGACGGGCTGATGGCCGTACACGACTTCACCCGGACCTTCGGCAGCGCCCTCGGACCCGAGGAACTGGCCCGGCAGCAGGAGAAGTACCCGGCCGTCTCCCACCCCGTCGTCCGCACGCACCCGGAGACCGGCCGCCGGCTCATCTATGTCAACCGCATCTTCACCCAGCACATCGAGGGTCTGCCGGACGACGAGAGCCGCGAGCTGCTGGCGTTCCTGTACGACCAGGCCCGGCACCCGGAGTATCAGTGCCGCCTGCGCTGGCGCCCCGGCACGGTCGCGTTCTGGGACAACCGCGCCACGCAGCACTACGCGAGCGCGGACTACTACCCGCACGAGCGAATCATGGAACGCGTGACCATCCTCGGCGACCGACCGTTCTGAGCCCGTACGCGTAACCACCCTGGAGCCGACCCTCCTTACAGCCTGTCCGCTGCCGGTGCACATGTTCGGGACACCGGTGCCCTCGCGAATGCCTTGGCGGCGGATCGCCTCGGCCGGAAGGAAGCTGCCGGACTGGGGAACGTACACACCCGGGGCGGTGAGAATCCGGCCCAGGGGCGAAACCGTGACACCGGCTGCCGACATTGGGGCCTTCGGGCGGCTCCGCCGGGGCCGCCCGTCGCGCACCCCGCGGCTCGGGGCAGGGCGCGATCGATCGCGGGTTCGGGTACGGGCGGCCGGGTGCGGGGAGTCGCCGCGCATGGCACGACGACAGCAGTTGATCAAGGCGAACCCCGCACATCGAACTGCTGCCGTGGGACACCGACACCCTGGTCCTGGTGGACGAGCATCCGCTACGCGGGCCGGCCGCCCGTCTGCACGGACCACCGGGCGAGGCCATCCTGCACGTGCGCAACCGCAAGATGCTACGCAACCTCGCCCGCGTCGCCGAGGAATCGTCGGAAGCCGCGCACGCGCGCCGGCGCCCGACACCGGCCGCCGACCCGAAGGAAACCGATGACCGACGAGGCTGACGCGGTCGTAGTAGGGGCCGGTCCGAACGGACTCGTGGCCGCCAACGTCCTCGCGGATCAGGGATGGCGGGTCGAGGTGCTGGAGGCCCGGGAGGTGCCCGGCGGCGCGGTGCACAGCGGCCATCGCCCTCGGGTTCCCGCCGGGGTGGCGCCATGCCGGCCGGCGGGAGAAGGTCGTCATTCTGTTTGTCGGCGACGACTTCGGGCTGACCCGTGAGCACGACACCGGGCACCAAGCCCGCCGCGACGTCCTGGAAGTGCCGGCCGAGGCCACGGAACGCGGCGCCTTGGTGCTCGGCGCGGTCGTGGGAACAGCGACCCGTCTCGAGGGCGGTGCGCGGGGGCGGGGCAGGGGCGGGTGGCCCGCGCGGCGCGTTCGTCGGTGCGCGTGGCGTCGACACGCTATCGGTCGATCGGGGTGGCGAAGGCGACTGATTGGGTGCTGTGGGGCAGCGCGGGGGTGCTCGTCCACAGCGTCAGGGTTTTGGCGGGGGCGGGCGCCTTGGAGGGCATTTCGGCTGTGACGGTGAAGGTCTGGTCGACACGGTAGCGATAGCGGGCACCGCCGATGTCGATGGTGACGATGTCGCCGACGGCCAGGGTGGCGATCTCGGGGCCACCGATGACGGCGTCGTCGTCGGTGGGGGCGCCCGGGAGCGGGGCCAAGGCGAAGTGACCTCGGGAGACGGTGTCGGATTCGATGGTGCGCGTGATCGGGTACGTGTGGTTGCCGAGGTTGGAGAAGCTGATCGTGCCGACCTGCGTGGCGGCGGGCCGGGCCGGGGATGCCGGACCGCCGAGACCGGCGTCCGGGAACGGGTCGACGGCCGCCAGGAACGCGGCTGCCGCGAGCAGCACGCCCGCGGTGGCCGTGCCGATCAGGCGTCGGCGGCGGATGCGTACGGCACGGCCCCGCGCGGCGTCGGCGAGGCCGATCAGCACGCGGTCGTCCACCGTGTCCCGGGTCAGGGCCGTGCGCAGTTCGTCGGTCGTGGTCACGAGGTGGCCTCCGTCAGGTCCGTGGGGGCGAGTTGCGGGGAGACGCGGAGTTTGCGGAGGGCGCGATTGGCTGTGCTCTTGACCGTGCCGACCGCCACACCGAGCACCTCGGCGATCTCGGCCTCGGTCAGGTCTTCGTAGTAGCGCAGTACGACTACCGCGCGCTCGCGCTTGGTGAGGTCGGTGAGTGCGCGCACCACCGCGTCCCGGCGTACGAGTTCGGTCGCCGGATCGCCGGGTGCCGGGCGATCGGGCGGGTATGCCAGCGGTTGTTCGTGTGAGGGCTTTCGGCGCCACCAGTCGCGATGCCCGTTGACCAGGCCCCGGCGTACGTAGGTGATCGGGTCGTCGTGTCGGATCCGAGGCCAACGCAGATAGGTCCGCGCCAGCGTGTTCTGCACCAAGTCCTCGCCCCGGCCCCGATCACCCGTGAGCAACGTCGCCGCGTGCAGCAATCGACGCGCGTTCGCCTGCACGAATTGCTCGAATTCCCGTTCCGCCTCGTTGTCCACGCATATCCTCCGCCACCGTCTCGGTACCATCCGTCATCGATCAGACGAGATCCGCGATGCCGAGGTTCTGTCGGAACGGCGAACCATTTCCTCGGTCCTGAGGCGAATGCCGTGCTCCACGCTCGCACCGGCTCCGCCGGCCACGCCCGCATCGACCTGGCCCGCCCTGCTGATTGGGCAGGGACGTGCCGGGGAGGCGATTACGATCCACCGCTGATCCGTGGGGGAGGGTCGGTGGGGTTCCGGGGCCCGGTCGTCCTCGGTGTACGCGGCGTCCGACCGGAGACGCGGCTTGGAAGCCACGGCCGGGTGGCGGCTTTCTCGGGCCAGGCATCGCGCAGCTTCGCGGCCTCGACTCGGATTGTCTTTCGAGCGTACGAGCTGCGGAGTGCTGTTCCCGGTTCCGATCTTGGAGGTCCGTCGTGTGGGTGATTTGCGAAGGGGAGTCGTGCCCGTGCAGGTCGCGTTCGTGGCGGAACTCGCCGATCTTCCGGTAGCCGGCGTCGGCGACGGCTACCGGCACGGTCGGACCCCGCCGGTCCGGGGTGTCGATCGCGTCCGGGGCCGGGCGCCGCTTCGGGCCACCCGGCCACCGCATAGCCCGGGAACAGTGTTCCCGACTAAGGTTTTTGACAGAGCGTCAGTGAAGGAGAATCGAGGGAACTCCGTCGATTGTCGGGTTTTCGGTTACGACGCTGCCCGGACGGGCGACACCGAGGTCATGACATTCTTTGTGGGATTTCTGGCAGTGATCGTCATCGTGTTCATCGGCGTCGTGGTCTCCCTGGCCGAACGAAACCGACCGGGCGGTGACCGGCGCGGGGGCGGCTACTGGGGTGGCGGGTCCTCGTGCGGCGGCGGTGACGGTGGCTCCTCGTGCGGCAGCGGGGGCGGGAGTTCGTGCGGTGGCGGTGGCGGTGGGGGCTGTGGAGGTGGTGGCGGGAGCTGAGCAGACACCGTCGAACGCCGGTGATCGAGGGGAAGGCCGATCCTCCTGTGCCGGCGGCATGCGGCGGGGCCGCGTAGCCCTCTCCCCCTGCTCTCGCCCGCCGCCGTGTTCGGCACGATGCCGAGTTCGTCGAGTTGTCGGTCGGATCCGGCAGCCCGAACTCACGTCCGTACGAGTGGGAACGAAGAGCAGGTCCGGCCGATTTCGGAATCCTCGTCACGCCCGGGCCACCACACGCCCGCACCACTCCCCGTCGCGCTCGACGACCCGGACGGCCACCGCCCGGCCGACGTCGAGGCCCACGAGCGCACGGCCCGACTACGGGCCGCGCCGCCGCCGTCCGGCGGATGGGACAGCGCTGACCCTCGCGCCGACGCGCCGCGTCCGAGGGCGACGCCGATGTGTTCGATGCGAACAGGCGACCGGGAAACCGCAGGGTCGGCCAACGGCGGGTGGCGGGCCCATCGTTCGCCCCGCCGCGTGAGGCGTCTGCCTCGTCGCGCGGCCCGTCGTGCTCGGAACTGACGGTTCGCGCAACCGTGTTCGCGCCGGTCGGGGCGTGATGTGCACCCTGTTCGACGTGCAGCCTATGGGTGTCCGTGTGGAGAGAACACCAATCCAACCCCGCCCGGCCCGGCGACGTGCGTGTGCTCCGGTCACAATCCCCTCGGTCGTGTCGTGTCGTGGTGTGTCTGTCATCGGCCCACTCCGGCACCGGTGTTCCGGGCAAGTGCGCAAGGCCCGCAGGCGCTCGAAATCCCGGGCACCAGGACAGAGTGCGCGACTCGTACCCGGCGGGGCACGGATCTGCGTAGGCTGCTGCGCCGTGAGGCAGATCTGCCTGCCCGACGAAGGGAGTTTCGTGAAGTTTCCGAATCTTGTTGTCCTGGCTGTCGCCGCCTTGCTGGCGACGAGCTGCGCGGGCGGCGACGACGAGCCGGACGCGACCGGGCCGGCGGCCGGCGGGGCGGCAGTCGGCGGGGCCGAGGCCGACAGCGGCAGCACATCGCAGCCGGGCAAGGCAGAAACCGACAGCGGCAGCAAATCCCAGCCGGGCAAGGCAGAAGCCGGACTGCCCGCGGCGCGCTCGTTCGAGGAGATCGCCGCGCTGCTGAAACCGGCCCTCGGTCCCTGCGAGCGCCTGGTGACGACCGGACGGGACACGGAACTCGACACGGCAGACAAGGTTCGCGGGGGGAAGCAGAAGGCCCTGTGCTGGTACGGCGGGCAGCAGTTCTCGGTGGAGTTCCTGCTCATCGACGGGGACAACACCACGCTGGAGGCGCTCCACAAGGACAAGGACATCTACTCCAGCGAGCGGGTCGGCATGGGATTCACCGTCGACATCGTCGGAACCGCCAACGCCCAGACGAAGACCACGGCCGAGCAGAAGCTCAAGGCGACCGGCCTGCCCTTCTTGAACTGCAAACAGGACTTCGCACCGCATGACGGCGTCCAAGTCATCAAGGCGAAGACAGCAGGCTGCCGCTACACCCCCACCCCGCGCATCTGACCCGCCAAGACCGGCCGTGAGTACTCGACTTCGAGCTGCCCCGGATGGCCGGCCTGCGGGTTCTTTGGGAACGTGTGGTTCGCCGGCCGCCGGGGCCCAGTGCCAGAGGCAGGTTCAAGAACGTGCCGCCGGACACTCGTGAGGTCGATAGCAGGCGAATGCGGGGCCAGGGAGCGGATTCGGCTCAGGACCTCGTCGTTCGTGCCCCCGTCCGAAGCTGCCTCTCGCCGGCCGGTGGCGTAGGCGAGGGCTCGGATCCGGATGACGTCCTCGGTGCATGACGGCACGTTGTCGCAGAGGTTGGCCAGGAACCGGATCCGGCTGAAGACTTCTTTGTCCGAGGGTTCGTCCGAGAGTTCGTCCGAAGCGGGGGCCACGGGTCGCGTGGAGCTGTCGGCCAGGGACCGGATTTCGGTGAGTGCCTGCGCCACCAGGTATCCACCCAAGGCGATGTCGTCGACCGTGGCCGACCGGCGCCACGCGGCAGGACGCGTCGCGCGTGTGGCGGACGCGAGCCGGGCAGGAATCGCGCCGATCGAGGTCTCTTGTCGGATACTCGGTTCCGTCATGCGGGCGACCCTACGGCGCGATCGAACAGCCGTGTGGTCGCCCTCCGGATCTTCGGTCTCCTCGACCGCACCTAGCCGTCCCGCGGGCCCGCCGCAGTCCAGTGCCAGGTGCCAGGTGCCAGGTGCCAGGTGCCGCGGGTGTCGGTGTCCAATACGCGCGGACCGGGCCGGGTGGCGCGCACCGTGTGCTCTCATGGTTGCGCGCGGGCGCACCCGCGCGCAGCAAATGGCGAACGGCAGGCGGGAGGACACGTGTACGGCGTCGAGGACATGCTCACCGCGAAAGCGCGGGCCGCGGTCGAGGCGTGCGGTGCCGCGTCCGCGGCGCCGCGCATGGAGCGCCTGGCGGAACTCGCCTCGCAGTGGGCCGCGGATGCGGGCGGTCACACGGTCGACACCCTCGCCGTACGGCTGATCCGTGCGCAGACCGTCGCGGAGGCCGGCGACGTGCTGCTCTGCTGGGAGCTGCTGCGGGAGGTCGCCCAGGACGCCTCCCGCGTCCTGGGCCGTGACCACGAGTTGACCCTGCGCGTGCGCGCCGCCGGCTCGACGCACGTGGCCGCGGCGATGGCCGCCGCGGAGCGGAAGGCCCGCGCCGACGTGGCCAGGGACATGGCCGACGCGGAACGGAAGTCCCGCGCCCTGATACGCGACGAACACCTCCGACTGGCCGCGGACACCGAACGCGTGCTCGGCCCCGACCATCCGCTCAGCGTCTCCGCCCGCCGGGCGGCCGCAGCACACACCGCCGGCGCCGACCGCGAGACCGCCGATCAGGATGCGAACCGCCCGGCGAAGCCCTACGCGTCGGGCAGTGTCTCAAACCATCACGTCTTTCCCCCGGCGCGGGTCTTCCCGTCGTTGGAGGCGTTCGTCTCCGGTTACATCGCACCGATCTTCCCGATCGACCCGTCGCGTGACGTGCACGCCTGGTGCCCCGACTGGTGGCGGCATCCCGAGGCCGTCGTACGCCTGTCGGCCATGTGGGAGGCGTTCGAGGCGAGCGGCACCGAGGACCCCTGGGCCGGCCTGGAGCGCTGGTACCGCGACGCCGATCTGCACCTGGCCGAGCTGCGCGACCCCGTCTCGGGGACTTTCTCCCGGTGCTCCCCAACGCACGGGCACACCGAGGCGACGGCTGCCATGCCGACCCGGCCCGCGCCGCCCGAACTCCTGCGGCTGCCCGCCTTTTGCGTGAACGCCGATGCGACCGACGCCGACGTCGTGCCCGACGTTCGGCGCCTCGTGTTCGAGTCCACGGAGGAGTTCGTCGTCCTCTACATCGCCTCGGTCTTCCAGTCCGCGCCCGATGACGCCGAGCGGGCATGGTGTCCGGAGTGGTGGAGACACGCCCAGGCACTCAGCCGCTTCACCGCCCTGTGGCGCTCCTACGAGGCCCATCATGCGGACGGCTCGATATCCGACTGGCTGCTGTACTGCGCCGACCCGCATCTGAGGAGTCTGCGCGCGCCCGACAGCGGCCCCTTCTCGCGCTGCTCGGCCACGCTGGGGCACGACGGCACACTCATCGAGATGCCGGTCAACCCGCCGCCGCCGGGCTTCACGTGCGACGAGCGCGGCACGCTCATGCTCATCCCACCGTCACTGCTTGCGGACGACGCCGGGTGAGTCCGTCACCGCAGCCGCCGCATCCGGCGAACGGCTCGCGAGGCGCGCAGGCTGGGCGGCGCTCAGGCTCGGCAGGCTGCTTGGCTCGCGGCCCGGCCTGCCTCGCGGTCGACACCCGGCACGGTTCGCAGGTGGCGATCGACGGAATACGGCTGGTCGGCCGGGTCCCGTCCGAACTCTGATCAGCACCAAGGGCATCCGATGGGCTCGCCGACGTGGGATTTCTCTACCATTCGGGCGGCGAGTGGGTAGGTGGGTGCTGTTCCGTGTTCGCGTGCCGGCCGCAGCTGCCGGCCGGCACGGTCGCGCGCGAATGCGAGGTGACGATCGAGGAGCGGGGCCGCGCCCACCAACCTGGGGAGGGTCTGCCGTCCGGCGACCACGGTTGCTCTCGCGCCGAATCTTCCGCAGGCTGCACAATATGATCCAGGACGTGTCGGAAGTGTGTCGGGACGTCCGCGCGCGACTGCGCCACCGCCTGTCGCGAGTGAGGACGGATACCGACCGGACGGTTCTGATGGCTCAGGTGAGGCTCGAAGGGTCGGGTATCGTGCACTGCCGCTCCTTCGGGCACAAAGGCGACAGTCGGAGTCAGCGGCGCATCCGCCTTGGCATCGGCCGATGTTCGACGGCGCCGATGCCAGGGTCGGGCGGCGGCGTCGCGTGACCTCGAATCCCTGGCTCGACGCAGCGGTGCGGCCACCCGTTCGCTCGTCCGGTGCCCCCGCGCTCCTGGCACTGGATTCACCGGCCGAGGCGCAGAGTCTGCTTCGGGACGGACTGCGGACAGCGGTGGGGCGGGATGTCGCGGTAGACCTGGGTGGTGAGCGGCTGGGCATCGACTCCGCCCAAGACATCACCGGCGGCATGCTCCGCGCGGCCGCTTTCTTTCCACGTTCGAACCTTCGATCCGTCACGGCCTGCGACTTCAGTGAACACCCGCGCTTGGCGCGGAATCCGAATCGCACCGGCGTGACGACGCCCGACGGCCACATCTTCTTCAACCTGCAACGCCTGGGGGCGGACGTCCGCCAGGAACAGTTGGCGAAACGACACCAGATGGTCCAGGCCGGGACCGCACCTTTCCGGTTGCCGCACCTGGCGGACTTCGACGTTGCGGCGGGCCATGAATACATCCACACCGTACAAAGAGCGCCGCTGCGTCACGACGATCCGCGGGTCTATACGGACGTTCTCGTGTCGAGGCTCCGCCAGGGGTTCGGTTACGGCTCCGACGACGACGTCAGGCGGGAGATCGAACAGCACTACGGGAGTTATCCCCTCAGCGGCAGACGCGAACTCGGAGCCGTTCTCGTTACGGATGTGTTGTGGAACCCGCGTGAGCCCCATCGGTTCAGCTCCGCAGTGACCGGCGAGCTGTTGGTCACGGTCGGCTCACCGCATTCACACCACGACCTGCGACCTGCCAGGCAGTCATACGCGGAACCGGTCGCAACAGAAACCTCGGCAGGAGGGGGTGTGGCCGTCGAATCTCCTCGTCCGGTTGCTGCGCTCGCCCCTGGCCAGGCGGGTGTGACACCTCCGGCGCTGGGCGGCGAACTCCCCGGCGGCCCGATGCAGGGTTCGACGATGGCCCGGGTGGATGCGATCACCAAGCTTCAGTCGGCAATTCGCGCAGGGACTGTGGCCGTGACGTCGCCGCAAGAGTACAAGGGGGCAGTGCGCGCCTTTGAACACGTCGAACTCGCGGCCTTGCAAACCGAACGCGACAATCGAGCCGCCCGCCCCCTGCCCAATGCGGAACCGGTCGCAACAGAAACCTCGGCAGGAGGGGGTGGCCGTCGAATCTCCTCGTCCGGTTGCTGCGCTCGCCCCTGGCCAGGCGGGTGTGACGCCTCCGGCGCTGGGCGGCGAACTCCCCGGCGGCCCGATGCAGGGTTCGACGATGGCCCGGGTGGATGCGATCACCAAGCTTCAGTCGGCAATTCGCGCAGGGACTGTGGCCGTGACGTCGCCGCAAGAGTACAAGGGGGCAGTGCGCGCCTTTGAACACGTCGAACTCGCGGCCTTGCAAACCGAACGCGACAATCGAGCCGCCCGCCCCCTGACCAATGCGGAACCGGTCGCAACAGAAACCTCGGCAGGAGGGGGTGTGGCCGTCGAATCTCCTCGTCCGGTTGCTGCGCTCGCCCCTGGCCAGGCGGGTGTGACACCTCCGGCGCTGGGCGGCGAACTCCCCGGCGGCCCGATGCAGGGTTCGACGATGGCCCGGGTGGATGCGATCACCAAGCTTCAGTCGGCAATTCGCGCAGGGACTGTGGCCGTGACGTCGCCGCAAGAGTACAAGGGGGCAGTGCGCGCCTTTGAACACGTCGAACTCGCGGCCTTGCAAACCGAACGCGACAATCGAGCCGCCCGCCCCCTGACCAATGCGGAACCGGTCGCAACAGAAACCTCGGCAGGAGGGGGTGTGGCCGTCGAATCTCCTCGTCCGGTTGCTGCGCTCGCCCCTGGCCAGGCGGGTGTGACACCTCCGGCGCTGGGCGGCGAACTCCCCGGCGGCCCGATGCAGGGTTCGACGATGGCCCGGGTGGATGCGATCACCAAGCTTCAGTCGGCAATTCGCGCAGGGACTGTGGCCGTGACGTCGCCGCAAGAGTACAAGGGGGCAGTGCGCGCCTTTGAACACGTCGAACTCGCGGCCCTGCAAACCCAACGCGACAATCGAGCCGCCCGTCCCCCGACCAACAACACCACCCCTCAGGTCCCGGACGGAAACGTCCCGGGCGGCGCCCGGCAAACACCGGAGGCGGCCCGCGTCGCGGCCGCAGGGTTCACGGCCAGTCCACTCGTTCGCACGGGAACGACCGGGCCTTCGCACGCGGCGAACGTCAATGGTGCGGGGCCGACGAAATCCACCGGTTCGAGTCTTCGGATGTCCGGGCCCGGAGACGGTCCGGGGAGCTCATAGGCCGGCCGCGAACGAACTCGCTGATGGTGCCCTCGATTCCGACGCGGAGCGCGGAGCCCGTAGCGCCGCAGCCACGGCCGGGTCCGCTGTTCGGCGCGGGCTCGGCCTGGAGATCCTTGAGCTCACGGGGGAGGAAGCCCACCAACGGCGGTCGCTGCGAGTGCAGTCGGGCTTGAGCGGCCGTCGGCCTTCGCCGGCTCCGGGGTCCCGGTCGCGTCGTTGCGCCGTGTCCGGGGCGGATGCCGGGTCTTCGTCCCCCACGTGATCGTGGTGGCGTCCGGCGGCGATCGCGGGGCCGGCCGGCTGTACGCGGTGCGGTCCCTGGGGCCACCGCGGGCGGGTGTCTCGCCGAGTTGCTCACGTGCGGGGATTTGGTGCGGCAACGGCTGGTCCGGCGAGCGGAATTCGGTTGTGTACGTCCTCGAACATGTTGTGCATCGCGATGCGGAAGACCTCGGCCTGGTGCGCACCGATGAACGCGGTGTGCCCGAATACCTCCAGGGCGACCAGGCCGTGCATGTGTCCCCACGCGCTCAGAATGAGAGCGGTCCCGGTGGGTGGCAGGGTTCCGAGACCGTCCGGTGGCAGGTTCGCCAGATGTTCCCGGAGCGCGGACGAGAGCGCCGGGGTGTCGGCGGTGTCCAACTGCCCCGTGGTCAACCCGCGGAACAGTTCCTGCTCGAAGATCGCGCTCATCCGGCGGAACGCCTGCGTGGTGGGGCCGTCGGCGGGCGCTTCGTAGTGGCGCAACGGGGCTCCGTAGATCAGCTGGAACCGTTCGGGATTGTCGATGGCCCATCGGCGGTAGCCCTCGGCTGCCACCACCAGGCGCGGCACGGCCGTGTCGTGCGCGGTGTCGACCGCAGCCTGTACGGCGTCGGCCAGGTCGTCGTACGCCTTGGTGATGAGCGCCGTGACGAGGTCGTCCCGGCTCGGGAAGTAGTGGTAGAGCGCCTGCACGGTCATTCCGAGGCTCCGGGCGACGGCTCGCAGGGACAGGGAGTGAGGTCCGTGTTCGACGATGTGGCACTCGGCGGCGCTCAGGATCTCCTGGACGGCGACGGCCCGGCGCCGCTGGCGCAGGGTGGGCGCGGCAGTTGCGGCTTCGACTGGGTGCATGGGACGACCGTACGACGAAGGTTCCGGCACTGCACGGAAAAGTGCAGCCTGTGAGGAAAATCTAACACTGCCAAAAGTTCTTGCGCCTCACTAACGTCGTCCTCGTCCACGGTGACGGGGAGTGCGATATCGCGTCCGCCCCGAGTACGCACACCTCCGACGGGCGAGGCGCAGCCGCGGCGCGCTTCGGATCCCCATCGGCACCAGCCCATTTCGGCGTCGGCACAAACGCCCGACTTCCCACCTCCATCAGGTCCACCTTCAGGTCCACTTCGGCCTTTTCATGTCATTTCACCGTGTGAATTCAAAGGAGACAGCGCGTGTTCGAACGCATAGCCGAACTGACGGTCCGTCGGTCTCGGTGGGTACTCGTGGTCGCGGCCCTGGCCGTGGTCCTCATGGCCGCCGTGGGCGCCGGCGCGTTCGGCAAGCTGCTGAGCGGGGGCGGCTTCGACGACCCGTCCTCCGAGTCCACCCGTGCCGGGCGGGTCATCGACGAGAAGTTCGGCGGGGAGACGAATCTGGTCCTGCTGGTCCGCGCCCCCGAAGGCGGCGTCGACGGCCCCACGGCCCAACAGAGCGGTCGAGCCCTGGTGGCGGACCTCAGGAAGGAACACAACCTCGAGAACGTGATCTCGTACTGGGACACGAACAGCCCCGACCTGCGCTCCCAGGACAGCCGCGAAGCCATCGTGCTCGCCCATGTCAAGGGTGACGACACGGAACAGGGCGAGCACGTCAAGAGCATCATCGACGCCTACACCGGACAGTACGGGAACGGGCTCACCATCCGGGCCGGAGGGGCCACCGCCGTAGGCAACGAACTGTCGACGCAGGGAGCCAAAGACCTCTTCCTGGCCGAGATCATCGCCGTGCCGCTGACCCTCGTGTTGCTCCTCATCGTCTTCGGCAGCGTGGTCGCGGCTCTGCTGCCGCTGGTCATCGCCACCGTCGCGGTCGTGGGCACGTTCGCCGAACTCGCCCTCCTCGGCGACATGACCGACGTCTCCGTCTTCGCGATCAACCTGACCACGGCCTTGGGCCTCGGGCTGGGCATCGACTACGCCCTGTTGATGATCAGCCGGTTCCGGGAGCAACTCGCGTCGGGGGCCCAGGTGCACGACGCCGTCCGGCACACCGTCAACACCGCGGGCCGTACGGTCGCGTTCTCCGCCGCCACGGTCGCCGCCGCGCTCGCGTCGCTCCTGGTGTTCCCGCAGTTCTTCCTTCGCTCGTTCGCCTACGCCGGGGTCGGTGTCATCCTCGTCGCCGCGGTCGCCGCCGTGTTCGTGCTGCCCGCTCTGCTCGCCGTACTGGGGCACCGGGTCAACAGCGGACGGTTGCCGTGGGTGAAGCTCGGGCGTCCCGACGCCGGGGTGCCCGCGTGGGGACGGCTGGCCGGCATGGTCATGCGACGTCCCGCGCTCACCGCGGTACCGGTGCTCGCGGTACTGCTGCTGGCCGCGAGCCCGCTCCTGGGCATCAACTTCGGTACGGCCGACGAACGGGTGCTGCCCGAGGACGCGCAGAGCCGACAGGTCGCGACCGCGCTGCGGGAGAACTTCGACGGCAACGACGCCGCGGCCCTGCACATCGTCATCGACGGGCCCGTGAGCAAGGCCCCATTGGACGCGTACGCGGCCGAACTCTCCAGGCACAAGGGCATCGTTCGCGTCGCGGCCTCCACGGGAACCTACGTCGACGGACGCTCCACCGCGCCGGGTCCCGGCAACACGGTCCTGGGTCGCCCCGACGCCCAGCGGATCAACGTGGTGAGCGCACTGGCGCCGAAGTCGGACGATGCCCGGAGACTGGTCGCCGAGGTGAGGTCGGTTCCGGCGCCTGCCGGGACGCACCCCCTGGTGGCCGGACCCGACGCCGAACTGGTGGACTCCAACGACTCCATCGCCGGCCGACTCCCGGCCGCAGTGGCCCTGGTCGCCCTCACCACCTTCCTCCTCCTCTTCCTGTTCACCGGCAGCGTCGTGCAGCCGCTGCGCGCGCTGATCCTGAACATGATCAGCCTGGGAGCGGCCCTGGGCGCCATGACATGGATCTTCCAGGACGGCCACCTCGCCTCCCTGCTCGGCTTCACACCACAGCCGATGGACACCTCGATGACCGTGCTGATGTTCTGCATCGCCTTCGGCCTCTCGATGGACTACGAGGTGTTCGTCCTCAGCCGGATCAAGGAACTCCACGACCTGGGCGAGGGGGCCGAGTCCGCCGTGGTCAACGGCCTTGGGCACACAGGACGTATCGTCAGCGCGGCCGCCGCCCTGCTGGCGGTGAGCTTCTTCGCCTTCGGGACGGCCGAGATCAGCTTCATGCAGATGTTCGGCCTGGGCACCGGGCTGGCCATCCTCATCGACGCCATCGCCGTACGCGGCGTACTCGTACCTGTCGCAATGCGCCTGCTCGGCTGCTCGGCCTGGTACGCGCCCCGCCGGCTGCGCAAGTTCCACGAGCGATTCGGCCTCAGCGAAAACGGCCCCGCGCCCGCGGCCGCAGCCGCGCCGGTGCCCGTAGCCGGCACGCCGTACGAGAAGAACTCGGCGGGAATCTGACCACACGAGACCGATCCGCCCCCGCATTGTGCCCGCCTCCGCTGCGCCGGAAGCGGGCACAGCCGTGGAGTGGCGGTCGATCCGAGGCCCCTTTCAGGCTGGACAGCCTGATGCCGGGCGAACCGGCCCAGGCCACGGACCCACTCGCCCGCTCCGGATACGCGGACGTCACCGTCTCCACGATCACCGGCAAGGTCCTGGCTGGTTGCCCCCGCTCTCGGGGCGGGGATCCATTGGCCTCGTCGGCATCGGTGATCGGCGAGCGCCGGTGCTCGGTGACGAACCCTCCTCCGCCACCTGCCTGCCGGTTGAATGATTCTTCCTGGGGTGGGCGGTCGCAGACTCCGAGTCCGAGCTCGCGTCCACCGATGGGCGCAGCCCGGCGCGCCATCGGCCGGCTCCCGGGTAAGGATGGCAGCGATGCAGGGGTGCGTGGCCGACACGCGGTGCGCACGGGTCGCCGGGAGATGTGAGCACATGACGATCGATCGACGGGCGTTTCTGGCCGCTCTGGGGGTCGGCGGTGCGGTGGTGGTGACGGGGGCGGCCGCCGGTGGGATGGCGCGGAGCGCAGCGCCGGTACTGTCGGGGTTCGGCGGGCGGCCGTTGCGGGGCGTAACAGGGCAGCGGGTGGCCGGGTTCGTGGCCGGGCCGCCGGACTGGTCGGCGTTGAAGGCGCGGCTCGAGGGGCGGCTGCTGCTGCCGGAGGACCAGGGGTACGGCGTGGCCCGGCTCGGGTACAACGAGCTGAATGACGATCAGCTGCCGGCGGCGGTGGCTCGGTGCACCTCTGCGGCGGATGTGCAGAGTTGCCTGGACGCGGCTCGTGGGCACGGGGTGCCGATCGCCGCGCGCAGCGGAGGGCACAGTTACCTCGGGTACAGCGTGCCAAACGGCGGGCTGGTGATGGACCTGCGGCCGATGGCGCAGGTCCAGGTGCAGTCCGACGGGACGGTGCGGGTCGGCGCGGGAGCCCGGCTGATCGAGGTCTACGCGGCGCTGGCGCAGGCCGGGCGACTGCTGCCGGCCGGCTCCTGCCCGACTGTGGGGGTCAGCGGGCTGACCCTGGGCGGCGGGATCGGGGTGCTGACTCGCAAGTACGGACTGACCTGCGATCGACTGGTCTCGGCGGAGGTGGTCACCGCCGACTCGCGGGTGCTCACCGTCTCCAAGTGCTCCGAGCCGGACCTGTACTGGGCGCTACGCGGCGGGGGCGGCGGCAACTTCGGCGTGGTCACCCGGTTCACCTTCAGCACCGAGCCGGCGCCCGCGCTCACCGTCTTCTCGCTGCGCTTCCCGACCGGCTCGGCCGCCTCGGTGGTCGGGGCCTGGCAGCAGTGGGTCGCGGACGCGCCGCCGGAACTGTGGTCGAACTGCGTGGTCTCCGGCGGCACGCCGCCGACCTGTCGGGTGGGCGGGTGCTACGTCGGGCCGGAGAGCGGGCTGAACCCGCTCCTGGACCGGCTGATCGCCGCCGCCGCGACGCAGCCGAGCTCGCGCAGCGTGCAGGGCAAGAGCTATCTGGACGCGATGAAGTACATGGCCGGGTGCGCGAACGACACCATCGCGCAGTGCCACCCGACGTTCGAGGGCGGGCGGCTGCCGCGATCGGCGTTCGTCGCCGTCTCCCGGGTGCTGACCGCTCCGCTGGACGGGCAGCAGGTGGTCCGGCTGATGGCCGGGCGCGTCGGGATGGACCTGCTGCTGGACTCGCTGGGCGGCGCGGTCTCGCAGCTCGCCCCCGACGCGACGGCCTTTCCACACCGCTCGGCGCTCGCCAGCGCGCAGATCTACGCGAGCACCACACCCGCCGGCAAGGCGGCGGCCACGGCTGCGGTGGACGCGGTCCGGGACGGGCTCGGGGCGCTGGGCGCGACGGGCGCGTACGTCAACTACATCGACGCGAGCCTGCCGGACTGGGGTACCGCCTACTACGGCGGGAACCTGACTCGGCTGAAGGCGGTGTCGCAACACTACGACCCGGACCAGGTGTTCTCGTTCCCCCAGTCGGTGGCGCGTGCCTGAGCCGCGGTGAATCGGACGCGGATCACGCCACAGCAGCTTCGGTGGAAGCGGGCAGGCATGTTCTCGCGTGATTGACTGGCCGGAGCCGAGGGGTTCGAAACACGCTCTTGCTGCGACCGACCCCCGGATTCCGATCGCCACCCGCGTCCGGTCCCGGTTCCGGCCGCGTCAGCCTCGCGGGGCATTTCCCCTCAACCGCCGGGTGGATGAGCCCATCTCAGGCTCGATCCTCGTTCTCCCGAGCACGGTGCCGACGTCCCCGGGGAATCGGGTCGACCGGCAGGGTTGCGCGCCGGGTCGGGTGTGGTGTCATTCCCGGGCGGCGGCCTGGAGGCGTTCGGCGGCTCGGCGGGTGATCCGGTCCAAAACGTTGGGGTCGAGGCCGGCGCCGACGACGAGGATGGTGACGGTGTTGGGACCCAGGCGGACGGTCATCGTTTCGCCCGTGATGGTGTCGGAGCCCGGGGCGCCTCCCGTGCTCATCACGATTCGCATGCCCAGGGCCTCGTCCGCGACGGCGGGGGCGGCGATGGCGCGGTATCGGGCGGTGACTCCGTCTCTCATCGGTATCTCGACGTCCGCGCAACCCTCCACCATCGCGCGAGTCTGGGCGAGGTGGACCACCGCGCCGTTCCCGGCGTGGACCTGCGCGGACACGACGAGTTTGAGCGTGGTCCGGTCCTGCTCGAATTCGCGCTCGGCGCCGACGGTGATCCGACTCTGGCCGCTCGGCGCGCCCTTGAGGGCTCTGTCGCACGCGCTGTCGCCCGTGAGCGTCGGGAAGTCGTCGTCGCCGGGATCGGGCACGCCGTCCTTCAGAGCTCCGGCGCTCCAGCCCGGGCCGAGGTCCTCGAGGGCGAGGATGCTGCGCCGTGCCTGTTCCTGGGTCAGGGGGTCGACCGTTCGGGCGAACGGAAGCGCGGGTCCGGCGGGCGGGACCCGGGTTCGGGATGAGTGGGGGAGGGTGCTGCCGTCGGACTTGCAGGCGTTCACGCCGAACAGCAGCACGGCCGCCGCAACGGCCGTGCGGGCGCGGCGGTTCCCCGAAGGCGACAGCGACACGACTTCCCCCGAACGTCGATCGATTGGGTGCGCGGTCGATCGGACGACAGCCACGAGTGCGGATCGTAATGCCTGGGGGACATACGGCGACAGTGCCCGGCGCTCGCTTTGCTCGCCCCGCAACGGACCCGATCGGGCCCGCGCGCGACGAACTCGCCGACCCACCCGCGAAGCTCCCGGAGCATGCCCCGTCGGCCGAGCGTGCCCGCGAGCGCCGTCATCACTCCCAGCGCGTGGGGAGCGGGCAACGTTTGTGCGCTGCCGTTGCCGAGCAGTGCCCGGTCGGCCGGGCGCCCACCGCGCCGGATCCACACGGTATGCGCAGGCCCGTCACCGAAGGACGAGCACGCCTCGCCGGCGACGCCGACGTGGAGCGCGGCGAACTCCTCACCGCTGAGCGGACGGCCGAACCCGTCGGGCCACCACGATGCCCACACCTCGAACTCGACTGCCCTGCACGGGATTATGGCTGCGGGTGGAGTACATCGACGCGCGTTCGTGCTCGTCGGAACGACCTTCCCCCGCACGGGAAACCGTCGTTGTCGCGATGCTCAAACCTCGGAGTCTCGGCATCCCGCGTCGGATGGATAGCAACCTCGCGCACGCGCCGATACCTTCTGTTGCGCCGCGAGATCCGAGAGCGCCATCCGTCCGTGTCCCGCGGTGTTCTCGCCACGTCCCGGCAGCCATCGGACGGATCGACACGTGACGCGCCATACGCGAAATTGCGGCGCGAGCGCTCAGGCGATCCGATGCTCGGCCGGGACGACCGCACCGATCGACCGGCGACGCACAGTATCCAAATCGTCGACACAGGGCAGGCAGGAAAGTCGTGTTTCTCGCGATACGAACGATACGAAGAACTACCGGACTTGGCAGACCCTTCCGCCGCGTTCTGCGCCCCTGGGCCCTGGGAATGGCGATGGTCTGCCTGACTGCCACGGCCGGATGCGGGCTGCTCGGCGACGAGGATTCCGACGAATCCGGCAAACCCCAAGCGGGCGGCTCGGCCGTCTTTCTCCTCCCGGGTGAGCCACGCGGCCTCGACCCGTTCAGCGCGAGCTATGCGAACGTGGCCGACGGGAACCGGATGTCGGCGCTGTACGACGTCCTGGTCTGGACCGAACCGGCGACCGGCACCGTGCACCCCAAACTGGCCGAGTCGTTGACCAGCGACGCCCAGCTCACGAACTGGACTCTGACACTTCGCCCTGGAGTGCGATTCTCGGACGGTTCGGTTCTGGACGCCGCCGCGGTCAAGGCGACCTGGGACGCCCACCGGGATCCGACGGTGAACTCACTGGTCGGCGGCGTACTGCGGGACGTCAAGTTGATCCAGGTGTCGGCTCTGCAATTGAGAATCGAACTGCCGTCCGCCAACGCCAACTTCGACCACATGATCGCCCGCAACCTCGCGTTCGTCGCCCCCGCGAAGCTCGTCGCGACGCCGGAGGGCCGAGCCGCGCTCAAGCGCGCCCCCATCGGCGCGGGCCCGTTCAAACTGGCAGCCTGGGAACCCGGGAAGGACTTGCGCATGGTGCGCAACGAAACCTACTGGCAGAAGGGACTACCCCACCTCGACGAAGTCGTATTCCGAGTGGATCGCAACATCGCGGCGGCGCCCGGGTCGATCGCAGAGGGTAAAGCGGACATCACCGTCACCACCGATCCGACCGTGCTGGGCGACGCCCGGGACAAGGATCTGACGGTCGACGCAACACTGCTCAACGGCGGCCTGATGATCGCCTTCAACCTGCGCAAGCCCCCCTTCGACAATGTGGACGCACGTCGCGCGATCGCGCTCGCGCTGAGCGGCGAGGAGCTCAACCGCCGCTTCTACAAGGGTCTCGGCGTTCCGGCCAGGGGCATCTTCAACGCGAGTTCCCGGCTGGCGAACGTCAACCTGGCCGCCATGGAGAACAAGCCGAACCAGGCCGCCGAACTCTTCGCGAAGCTCACCTCGAACGGGAAAAAGCCTTTCAACTTCCATTACTTGGTGCCCGACAGCCCCAAGTCCCGGGAGATCGCCGAGTACATCCGCGTGACGTTGGCGAAATACCCGGGCGTGAACATGATCGTCGACGTCGTCGACATCCCGTCGCTCATCACGCGCACATCGAGCAAGCGCGACTTCGAAGCCACCGTCTTCCAATTGTGGGCGGACGACGTGGAACCGGCCATGCACCAGTTCCTGGTCACCGGGGGCGTCAACAACATCACCGGCTACAGCAACCCCACCGTGGACCAGGCGCTGGGCGAGGGCCGACTGTCCCCCGACCCCAAGGTCCGCCGGGACGCGTACACGCGCGTGCAGACGTCACTGAACCGCGACATGCCCTTCTGGGTGTACATGGAAGCCTCGGCGGCAGCCGTGCACAGCCGCCACCTCGCCGGCGTCGAGCCCTTCAACGACGGACTCGTCCACTTCGACCAACTCACCCGAAGCAGCGGCAACTGACCGACCCCCACCCGGGATCCGACGACCACCAAGGCCCCCGGCACCCACTACCGGCGCCGGTGGGAACATCCCCGGCGGCGCCGGGTGTGGTGATCGGTGCAGGGGGCGTGCACCGGGCCCGACCATGTCCGAGCCCGACCATGCCCGAGCCCGAGGTACGCGCACCGCGTGGCGGGCGCCCTGGAGACTTTCACCCAGGGCGCCCGCCAGGGCGGAGGTCGGGGCCGTACTCCCGTGTGACGCGGTCGTGCAGGTGTCCGCGCTGGGCCAGTTCGTGCAGTGGCACCGGACGGTGGAGTCTGCTCGCGGCGGTGTCGTGGTCGCGATCGTTCATGGGACGTCACAGTGCGCGGCCCACCCGCACGGCCGCCACCAGGGTCGGCCCGACCGGGCGACATCCGTTGTCGACGCCCTACGACCGACGAGAGACGAGGTCGTGCACCCCGCGCCGGCGTAGCCGGTGTGCCGCACGTCCGGATCGAGGATCGTCGTGGGCGCGGGGCTGGGTCGTGTGGGCCGGTTGCGGTGGAGAGGCTACTGGTTGCTACTCCCGCGGGAGGAACAAGAACGAGAGGACCTCACCCGAACCATGCTCGTCCGCGAGGATGGCCCGGGTGGGGCGGTCTGCGTTGGGGGTGCCGGACGATGCCACGAACCGGCCTGGGGCCGACGCGAGTTCGATCCGCCGCAGCATGGACTCCTCGACCGGGACCAGCTTCCACTCCGCAGGCTCGGACGTTGCCTTCAGGGGCGCGCCGCTGTAGCCCACCCGACCCGGCTCGGCCTCCGGGTCGTCCACGTATCCGTTCAGGTACAGGCCGGTGTCCACGTGCCGCAGGGTGTGGCCGTTCTCCGTCGCCTCCACCAGCCATTCCGCGTCCGTGTACCTCCTGATCGCCCGGACCACGACCCCGGCGTCCGGGGCGTCCGGCCGGGTCTCCACGAAGAGGCCGCATTCCATGTAGCCCGCGAGAGGGTGCTGCGGCATGTACGGGCCGTCGGTGATGTTCATGAGACCGTCCGTCTTCACTCGCGGCACCCGGGCGACGCCGCTCGACGACGGCCATCCAACCGCAGCCCGCCGACACCGACTCGGGTTCTGGCGCGAGTTCCCGATGCGCCTGACGCCGACATCGCCGGCGCGAACACGCTTGGCCTGCCGACCGTTTGGTAGCCACCGGCTCGATGCCGTCTTCCAGGCCGGTGGAGATGCGTTCTTACCGCCGATATCGTGCGTGACATGATCGACTCGTATGCGAGCCTCGACGATGCCGGGGTCGCGATGGCAGCGGCGCGCGCCGGCGCGGATGTAGTGCGCAACATGTACGGCAGGCGGCTCAGCCGCATCGACAAGGGTGCCGGGGACTTCGCCACCGCCGCCGATGTGGAGGCCGAGAAGACCATCCTCGGCGTCCTCCATGCCGCCCGGCCCGATGATGCCGTCCTCGGTGAAGAGGGCGGGCAGCAGGGTGCCACGGAGGCCGAGCGCCAGTGGTTGGTGGATCCCTTGTGCGGCACGCTGAACTACGCCGTCGGCAACATGTTGGTGGCCGTCAACGTGGCGCTGCGCAACGGTGCGGCGGCGGTGGCCGACCCGTTCAGCGGCGAGATCTTCTTCACCGACGGTGAGACCTCCTGGGCGCGGCACGACGGTGCCGATGCCCGGTTGACGCCCACGCCCGCCACCCGACTCGTGGACGTCAATCTCGACCCGCCGTTCCCCAGCGCGCCCGGCTTCCGGGCTGTGGACTTGCTGGCCCATCCCGGTTTCGTCGAACGGTTCCGACCTCGGGTCGTGTCCACGACGCTGGCGTTGGCCTGGGTCGCCGCCGGCAAGCGCGCCGCATACGTCACCGACGGCGGCGACCTGTCCGGGAGCGTACATTTCGCCGCCGGCATCGCTCTGTGCCGGGCCGCCGGCTGCGTAGTCACCGGGATCGACGGCGCCCCGATCGGACAGGCAGGCCGGGGACTCGTCGTGGCCGCCGACAGCGAAACCCATCAACTGCTGATGTCGATGATCCGCGGCTGAAGCCGGCCCTGCGCCTGAAAGGCCGTTCCCGCGCCGGCCGAGGCTTCGTCGGGTGGGGAACAGATAGAGCAGCCGCGTTTGGGCATCGGGTGGGGACGACCGGCCCGAACACCCCTGACGGCACTGCGCGTTGCGATCATCGAGCGTTGCCACCACCGCGCCCACCGTCGCCGGGTTCGTCCCGACCGAAACGAAGCTGGACTGCGGCAGTGTCCGCTGGGCTCCCGCTTGGCCGAGTACGTCGCCCGGGGGGCGTGACTTGTCAGTGGGGCTCGGCTCAGTGGGGCTCGGCGACCACGGCGCTTGCGATCGTGGACAGGAGTTCCGGGAGAGTGCCGGGGAAGTCGGGGAGGAGCCGGCAGGCCAGGGCCCAGCCTGCGGGCTGTCCCGTCAGGTGTTTGCGCACCAGCGATTCCAGCTCCTGCCGGACGACGCCTTCGAGCGCAACGGCCCGCAGCGCCGCAACCGCGGGCCGGGCATGGCGGATCACGTCCACAGGGGTGAGCGGGGTGAGGGCAAGCGCCTCGGTGATCCAGCCGGCGTCGCCGCGGCCGCGGGCGGGCAGTGGGTTGTTCGCGAGTACGGTCGCGGGCGATTGTCCCTGGTTCAACGCGTCGACGGCCTTGCGCTGAGCGCGGTTCAACCTCACCCACGGGCGATCACGCAGGTGAACGAGGCACTGGTCGTCGCTCGCGAGTTCGTGGGCCCGCCCGGGATCCAGTCTGCCGCGCTGGAAGGCGTCGTAGAGCTGCTCCCAGTCGAGCTCGAACCCCTCCGCGCGAATGATGTTGAGATCGCTGCCGGACGTGCGGAACCGGGTGAGCAGGCCTCGAGTCGATTCCCCCTCCGTGGTGGCCGCGCGCAGCCGTTCCAGTGCGGCGTCGGCGTCCTGCTTCGACAGCAACTCGGTGACCAGGGAGCGAACGTCGTCGTCGACGGACTTCGGAAGCCAGCGGCGGTGTTCGCGGTCCAGGAGCTCCGGGCCGTTGCGCTCCCACAGTCCCAGGAGCATGCGCAGTTGGAGAGTCGGTGAGCGTTCGGCCCAGCCGGACGCGAGGCACTGGGCGGTCAGGCGGGTGTCGCCGGTGCCGAACACCGGGAGCAGGTGCTCCCATCTCGTGGGTTCCGACAGGAGCTCGCCGCGCAGTTCGGCGGAGAGCGGCAGTCGGCCGCCCGGCTTCGCCCCGGGCCCCAGGGGTACGCCGGCCAGCACGGCGTCGCGCAGGTCGCGGGGAAGGTTCGGCTGGTAGATGAGGGCGGCGTTGATCGCGGGATCGTCCAGCCGGGCAAGCTCGGCCGCCGCGTCGGCGGGCAGCGGGCGGCTGGGCAGGCCGGTGGCCATTTGGTCGCGGACGACGACCTGCCTGCACATCTGGTGACGGGCGATCAGCACCCGCTCGCGGCCGCCCGGTTCGCCCGCGCGTGCCCACGCCGTCCAATCGGGCCGCCATTCGCCCAGCGCCAGCAGGTCGGACGCCGTCTCGTCGTCGACGTGCCGCAGCAGCTCGCGCTGCACCGGTGTCGCCGCCGCGTTCAGCAGGGCGACAAACGCGGCCCGCTCCTTCTTCAGCACCATCCAGGGGCCGGTCAGACTCGGCACGCCTGCCCTGCCGTCGGGCCACGAGGGCGGCCCGTCGTCGCCGGACCGGTCGCTGCCGGACCCGTCCTCACGGTGCTCGGTCCGCTCTCGGACCGTCCGTGTCGCCGCTTCCTTCACCAAGTCGGCGACGGAGCCGGGGTACTCCTTCAGCATGCTCCGCAACATTCGCCACGCGGCGATGTCTGCGCCGAGGGACTCCGCCACCAGGTCGGCCAACCGGGAGCCGAACCGCTCCCATTCGCGTCCCTGCCGCTGCGCGGGATCGCGGACGCCCTGCGCGGCCTCCAGCACCAGGCTCGCCGGGCGGACGACATGCAGCAGATCGTCGCCGGTCACGGTACGGCCGAGGCTCCGGTCGAGCGTCGCGAGCAGGATGTCCAGGCCCATGCCCATGCCCGACGGTCGGATGACTTCCAACAGAGCCGCCGGGGCGGGCCGGTGCCGCAGCTGCTCCAGGATCCGCAGGGGCTCCGGGTGTGCCGCGCCGAGCGAGGCGAACGCCTCCGGCGGGCAGTCTTCCCTCGTCAGCAAGCCCTCGATCAGTCCGGACGCAAGCGGCCGGTCGGCGTGCGCGGCCATGAGCGCGGGCCAGTCCAACCGGTTCCACGGATCGACGTAGCTTTCGGTGAGCCCGCCGGGGGTGCCCTCGGCGGTCGCGACCGCGTCGCGGAGCGCTTCGGGCCCGCCGTCGGGGTCGGCCAGGGCTCGGGCGGCGAGTTCGGCTCCGTCGTGCCGGCGGAGTTCGTGTGCGATCTCCGGGTCTGCCACGGCCGCGCGCAGGGCCACCGAGCCGCCGTGGGTGTACAGCGACAGCAGGCCACGCAGTTGCTCGGCGCGGTCGAGGGTGTCGGGGGCGGCCAGCGCCGTGCGAACCAGTTGAGGGAAGGGCGCGACCACCGTGGCGCGCAGGACGGTGACGGCGTCGCACCGTTCGTGTTCGTCCTTCGATCGGGTCTTGGTCAGGGCGCGGATCCGGGCGAGCCGCGGCTTCCACCCCGCGTCGGCGGGGTCGGCCGCGGCCAGGAGCAGGCGCAGTTCGGCGGGGAGCCACGCTCCCCAGATGTTCTCGAAGACGGCTCGGGCGACAAGCGGATGCCCGGTGCCGGCCAGCCGCCGTCGAAGGTCGGGGTTCTCCGCGAGGGCGTCGAAGTTGCGTGCCAACAAGCCGATCCACTCGCCGCCGACCGCGATCACGGCCTCCGCGAGCGGCCGCGGGACGTCCGGCGCGTACCGAACCGCCTCGACGAACCCCGACGGATCCCGCCGCAGCGCCTCCTCCAGATCGACCTGGCGGCCGAAAGCCGCCAGGCACTCGGTCCCCGGCATCCGTGGCGCCTTCGCCATGCCCGCACTCTCCCCGCGTCGGCCGACCACCACTTCGCCGGTCGGCTCATGCTGACTCGTGTGGCGCAGGACGGTAGCAGCGACAACCGACGGCGCCTGGATCCGTCACCGCGCCGGAGAACGTGGGGCGGCCGCCGAAGGTCACGCGCGGTTGTCGACGGGCGGCACGACGGAGGTCGTGTCCGGGCGCCGGGCGGTTGCCTGCGTACGGTCGGCGGACAAGAGGCCGGCGAGGGACGCGGTGACGAGCGCGAGTACGGGGACCAGGAGCAGGGCCAGGCGAAGTGTGACGTGGGCGGCGAGGAAGCCGATCAGCGGCGGTCCGGCGAGGAAGGCCAGGTAGCCGGTGGTGGAGACGGTGGCGACCGCCGGGCCCGGGGCGTTGGGGAACTGCCGGCCGACGCCGCCGACCACGAGCGGGAACGAGCACGCGATGCCCAGACCGACAGCCGCGAACGCCGCTACCACCACCCATGCAGCGGGCACCGCGATCGCGACCGCAGCGGCGGATCCGGTCATCAGCGCGCCGAAGCGCACGATTCGAACCGGGCCGAAACGCGCGGCCGCGCGGTCACCGGTGAGCCGCCCGAGCATCATGGCCAGTGCGAACACCACGTAGCCCGCGCCCGACACACCGGGCTGCGCGTGCACCGAATCCGCGAGGTACACCGTGCCCCAGTCGGTGATCACACCCTCGATGAGCAGCACGGACAGCCCGAGCAGGCTGAGCCACAGTAGGCGCCTTCGAGGTCCGGGCCCGACCCGGGCGGTGGGCCGCGTCCGCGACTCGGGCACGTGCCGGACGGCCGGCCTCAGCACTGCGGCGGCCGGCACCGAGGCGACCAGGGCCACGGCGGCGGTGACCAGGAACTGTGTGTCCGGACGCACTCCGGCCGCCGCCGCGGCCGTGCCGATCAGCGCGCCGGTGAGCGCGCCCGCGCTGTAGAGGCCGTGGAACGACGAGATGCCGGAGCGCTCCGCGCCGCGTTCGCCGTCGACGGCGTGCGTGTTCATGGCCACGTCGAGCGCGCCCACCGCGGCGCCGAGGACCGCGAGGGCGAGCGTGAGTTGGACCAGTCCGTCGGCCAGTGCGAGCAGAGAGATCGCCGACGCGTAGACCGGCAGCGCGACGCGGGTGACCATACGGCTGCCGAATCGGTCGACCACGGTGCCGGCCGCCGGCATCGCCGGCACCGAACCGAGCGCGACGCCGAGCAGGGCGATGCCGAGTTGCCCGTCCGACAGCTGGAGATCGGCCTTGACCTGCGGGATGCGCGGCGCCCAACTGGCGAGGATCGATCCGTTGAGGAAGAACACGGCGTACAGACCCCGACGTCCGGCGCGCGATCGACGCTCCCCGACGCGGCGTCGGCGCGACTCGGGGCGGGTGCCGGATGCCGCGTCGGCTCGGATACGCATGCGGTTCCGTTCACTCATGGGGCTTCACGCCTCGGCTCGGCGGCGTTCGTCCGGGCTCGCCTCGACGACTTCGGCCGCGTTGTTCGGGTCGGGCGCGGTACGGGCGATCCACGGCAGTTCGAGGTCGGCCGGGGTGGTCGGCGGATGGGCCCGGGTACCGGTGAACGCCTCCGCGTAGGCGACGCCCACCTCGTTGCCGCGCAGGGCGGATTGCCGCCGGGCGAGATCCACGAAGTCCCGGCCGCCACGCCGGCGGCGGCGGTCGTTCTGGCTGTCGTGGTGCGACACCATGGCCTCCTTGGTCGGCATCGTGTCCGTGATGTCGACCCACAGGTCCGGCGTACCCGCGTTCGCGCCGGTCAAGGTATCCATGTGGAACATGGCCGGCACCGCGCCGAGGGCCGGGTGATCGGTCTCGATGCCCGGTTCCCGTGCCAGTAGCCGCGCGGCGCTCGCGAGGGCGCTCGCGGCTCGATGGTCGGGGTGGTAGTCCTCGGGGTGATGCGCGAACAGCAGGTCGGGGCGGGCGCGGCGCAGCAGGTCCACGATGAGCAGTCGGGTCTCGGGGGTGTCGTAGAGGAAGCCGTCCGGCAGGCCGAGCATGATCGGTTCGGCTCCCAGCACCGACGCGGCTTCGCGGGCTTCGCGGGCGCGGATGCCGACCGTCGCGGCGGACTGGGCGGACTGGGCCAACTGGGTGCTTCGCGCGGCGGGGGCGCCGTTCGTCAGGATGGCGATGGTCACGTGGGCGCCTCGTGCCCGGTAGTGCGCGAGGGTTCCGGCGCACAGCAGTTCGACGTCGTCGGGATGGGCGCCGAGGGCGAGAATGCGCATGGCGATCGGTCCTTGTGTCGTGGTGGCCGTGATGGCCGTGATGGCCGTGATGGATGGAGGTGGGGAGGGGGTCGGGACGCGGGGCTTGCCTGGCGTGGGCATTCCGGTCCGAGATCCCGTTGCGCGGCGTGTCCGCGTCCGGCCTGCCGTCTCTTACGCGACGTCGGAGAGAAGCCGAGCGAACCCCAGCACGCCGCTGTCGGCGAGGAAGCGCCTGCGCACGTGACGTCGTCCGTTCTCGCCCAACTCCCGGGCATACGCCGGATCGGCGAGCAGTCGGTCGACCCCGGCGCCGAGCCCGGACAGATCACGAGCGTGCGCCAACAGCAGCCCGGACCGGCCGTGTTCGATCTGCTGCCGAATGCCGCCGACCGGTGAGGCGACGACGGGCCGCCCCTTCCAGGCGGCTTCGGACACGGTCAACCCGAATCCCTCCGCGAGGCTCTTCTGGAGCACCACGGTCGAGCACCTCTGGATGGCGTTGATCGTCAGCGCGTGCTCGGTGGGATGATCGGTGGGGATTTGCACCAGATGCACCCGATCTCGCCGATTCGGCCGGCGCTCGCGGGCCTCGCGGCACTCCGCGAGT
Organism: Embleya sp. NBC_00896; assembly: GCF_045207785.1. Taxonomy (NCBI): domain Bacteria; kingdom Bacillati; phylum Actinomycetota; class Actinomycetes; order Kitasatosporales; family Streptomycetaceae; genus Embleya; species Embleya sp. NBC_00896. Next base: position 357,015 of record NZ_CP108777.1, on the reverse strand, counting down.
ACCTGTTCGGCCTGCGGATCACCGGCCGCCCGGGGCCCCACCAGCAGCAGGTGCGCGCCGAAGTCCGGATCGACATGGTCGGTGAACGCCTCGATCACGCCCGGGATGTCCTTGACCCGGTCCCATCGACTCACCTGCGTCACGAGCGGTGTACCCACCGGCAACGGCCCGGCTTCGCGATCGATCCGAGCCGGATGGCGAAGGAGCAACTCGGCGAAGGCATCGCCGACACCCGACCCGGTGCTGTCGGGCCTCGGCTGCCGGAAGACCCCGATGCGTGCCATCAACCGCGACGCCTCCACGGCGGGATGCAGCGGGAGATTCTTCGGCGCCAGCGGATTGATGGACGGCGACAGGACACGGATCGGCGCATCGGGCAGTCCCGCGGGCAACGCTCCGTCGTACGACGCGATGAAGCCGTGCGCGGCGGACAGGTATCGACGCAGGAAGTCCCATGCGGGGCGCGCCGGTTCGGCGTGCAGAGGAGTGCCGACGTGGCATTGCCACAACACGATGCACCCGACCTCGCGCAGGTGCGGGATCAAGCCGGCCGTCTGGTGATCGTGCAGGACGACCACGCTGCGCCGACCCACGACGCCGAGCAGCCGCTGCGCGGCGGCGCGGGTCACCTGTTCGTACAGGGCCCGTCCGCCTTCCGGGTCCGGCGGGTTCTCGTGTTCGTTGGCGGTCACCCCGCACAACCGGTAGTAGAGCGCCTTGGTGAAGGCGCGGAACGCTCGGTTGCCCTCGATCGTGGCCCACCGGGTGTCGATTCCCTCACCGCGCAGGTGGGGCAAGGTGGTGCGGAGGAGCTCGGCGACCCCGCCGCGCGTCGGATTGTCACTGACGTGCCACACCTCGCGCCCGTCGAGGCGCGTACGGGCTTCGCGCAGCGCGTCGTGCACGTTGGCCAGCCGGGGCGCACCGACAAGATGCTCGAGGCGGGACAGGGGTATCGCCGGCAGCAGCACCTCGGGGAGTGGGGAGGTCGGTCCGGGAGGCAGCGCGGGCGTGGCTGGAACACAGCGCCGGCTCGGGCTCGGGCTCGGGCTCGGGTTCGGGCGAGTCCTCGGTGTGGCGGTATTCGTGGAACGGCCGACGGTGCGGGAAAGGGGCGGCCCGTGCGGGCATCCGGTGTGGTTCATCGCGGTTGCCTTGCTGTGCGTGGACGGAGGGGGCGGTGAGCTAAGGGGAACGAGATGGCACGCGGCCATTCGGGTCCGATCGCAGTCCCGGGTTCGGCCCCGGACGTGGAACCGGGCCCGATCACGGCGCCTGCCATTCACGATCGGCCCCCCGCTGTCCCGGGTGCCTGAGCCCGCTGCCCCTGACCGGTCCCGCCTTCGCCCCGAAGCGGACGGCGCCCTACGCACTCACCGGGGTAGCCGGGCACTGCCGCCGCCCCAACGCCGCCGCCCGATCACGACGCGGACGCTGTTCCACGCGCGGCCGGCCAACGACAGCCGACCCCAAGACCTCGGCCGCCACCCTGCCGGCTGGGCTTGGGAATGACCGGCCGACAGGTCCCGGGTCGGGTGATGTCCGAAATCACCACGGGGGGAGTGTCGGTCAACGCCTCCCGTCCGACGGTCGATGACATGCCGCTGATGGCGTAATCGAACCCTTGGGTCGTTCACTCGGGTCACCCTGTGGTTGTTCGATCACGGTCGTGTCGGGAGCCCGTGGGTGTACAGGTCGCGTGAGAGGTCTTCGAGCGGATCCGCCGCGACCGTCGGTTCGGCTTCGACGTCGAGCCGCTGCGGCCCCGGGCCGTGCGCGCCCGTCGACCCCGACCGGATCACCTCCCGCCGCACTCCGATCCCGATGGCATCGAGTCCTACCGGTCCCAGTCCACCGACGCCCAACGCCAGGTCGGCACGCGAAACAGTGAAAGTGAAAGAGCCGGACACAGGGCCCCCGGGGTGCCCGTCGCCGCATTCGAGAGACACACAAGGAGGCGGGACGCGTCGTGAGGTATCCCGGGATCGACTACGAGGCGGTGTTCGACGCTCTGCCGGGGGCGGTGGCACTGCTCACCACCGACCTGGTGTACGTGGATGCCAATGACGCGTATCTACAGGTGTCGAGGCGCACATGCGAACAGTTGGTCGGCCGATACCTGTTCGACGTCTTCCCCGACAACCCCAACGAACCCACCGCGACCGGCACGCGCAACCTGGAGCGGTCGTTGCGGAGGGTGGCGGCCACCGGCGAGCGCGACACCATGGCGTTGCAGCGTTACGACGTCGAGTACCTGGACCGGCCCGGCGAGTGGGAGGAACGGTACTGGAGCCCGGTCAACGTACCCGTCTTCGGCCCGGACGGGCGCGTGGCCGTGTTGCTGCACCGAGTGGAGGAGGTCACCGAACTGATCCGCGCCCGCGGCGGCCGAAACGGCGGGGACCAGGCCAGGGTGCTGGAGGCCGAGTTGTACACCCGTGCCCGGGAACTACAGGACGTCAACGATCGGCTGCGGCAGGCCCACGCCCGCGAACGCGAAGTCGCACTGACCTTGCAGGCCGCGATGCTGCCCGCGCCGAGTCCGGGCGGCCGCCATCGGGCGGCGGTGCGCTACCGGCCCTCCGTCCGCGCGCTGAACGTGTGCGGCGACTGGTACGACCTGGCCGAACTGCCCGGGGGCCACCTCGCGGTGGCCGTCGGCGACGTCGTCGGCCACGGCCTGCACGCGGCCGGCGTCATGGGCCAGCTCCGCAGCGCCCTCAGCGCCGCCGTACGCATGGCCGACGGCCCCGCCGCCGCCCTCGACGCACTCGGTCTCTACGCCCGCTCCGTCGACGGCGCCGAATCCACCACGGCGGTACAGGTCGTCATCGACTGGAACAGCCAAACCCTCGCCTACAGCAGCGCCGGCCATCTTCCGCCGGTCCTGCTCCACGCCGACGGCAGCGTCGAGTTCCTCGACCGCGCCACCGACCCCCCGCTCGGTGCGCGCCCCGAACCCGCCCCCAGACCCCAGGCCGAATCCGCCTTCGCGCAAGGTGCCACCCTCGTCCTCTACACCGACGGACTGGTCGAACGCCGCGGCGAGGACATCGACACCGGCATTCATCGACTCGCCGACTGCCTCGCCCGCCACGGGACGGCCGACGCCGAGGCCCTCGCCGATATCCTGCTGGCCGAACTGATCCCCACGGGCGGCAACACCGACGACACCGCCCTGGTCATCATTCGCCTGTGAGCACCCGGTCCGGTGAGCACCCGGCCGGGGCGTTGAGAGCCCGGTTTGAGGGCCCGGTGCGGGGGTGACAGCTGGTGTGGCGTTGCGGTGGTGTTGCTGGTTGGTCTTGTGTGTGATGTGGGATTCCGCTGGTGTCATACGTCGTCTCGTCACCCGGTGCGACACCGTGCCCGGCAGTGGAACCCTGGAAGTATGAAGAACCGCCACGTGACGCTGTGTCTGTGCGGAGACGTGATGCTGGGCCGCGGCATCGACCAGATTCTTCCGCACCCGGGTGATCCGTCGCTGCGCGAGGGCTTCGTCGGTGACGCCCGCGACTACGTCCGATTGGCGGAAGAGGCCAACGGGCCGATTCCCCGACCGGTGGGATTCCGCTGGCCCTGGGGCGACGCGCTGGACGTCCTCGACGCCGAGGCGCCCGATGTCCGGGTGGTGAATCTGGAGACCGGCATCACCACCAGCGACGACTTCGAGCCGTTCAAGGCCGTGCACTACCGGATGCACCCCGACAACATCCCGTGCCTCGAGGCGGTCCGGCCGGATGTCTGCGTCCTGGCGAACAACCACGTCCTCGACTTCGGCCGTGCGGGTCTGGCGGAAACCCTCGACGCGCTACGCGGGGCCGGTCTGCGCACCGCCGGCGCGGGGGGCGACATCGAGGAGGCCCGGCGCCCCGCGGTGGTGCCCGTCGGGGAGGGCGGGCGGGTGGTGGTCTTCTCCCAGGGGATGCCGTCCAGCGGGGTGCCGTCCGATTGGGCCGCGACCGAGAACCGCTCCGGCGTCGACTTCACACACGACGCGTCGGAGCGGGGTGCCGCGGAACTCGTCGAACGAGTGGGTCGGGCGAAACTCCCGGGGGACATCGTGGTCGCGTCCGTCCACTGGGGCTCGAATTGGGGCTACGACATCGAGCGGTCGCAAACCCGATACGCGCGCCGCCTGATCGACGGCGGCGTCGACGTCGTGCACGGCCACTCCTCGCACCACCCGCGGGCGATTCACGTGTACCGCAACAAACTGATCCTGTACGGCTGCGGCGACTGCGTCGACGACTACGAAGGCATCCGCGGCTACGAGTTCTACCGCGACGACCTACGACTCCTGTACTTCGTCACCGTCGCGCGCGACACGGGAGAGCTGGCCGGTCTGCGCATGGCGCCCCTGCGGGCGGTCAAGATGCGGCTCCGGCGCGCCCCGCGCGTCGATGTCGAGTGGCTGGCGACAACGCTGACCCGGGCCGGCCGCCGGTTCGGGACCGAGGTGGCCCCCGAGCCCGACGACTGCCTCGCGCTCCACCGCTGACGCGGGTGCCTACCGGCGGGTCAGTGCCCCCGCATGCACCATGTTGTGCGCGCGGACCGGCAGTGGATCTCACACGGGCTTCGCTACCCCTTGCCCCTGACTCGCGCCTGCTCGATCTCTCGGTTGGCCCGGGCGTGCCACCCCTCGGCGTCTGCGGAGGGCGCGAAGACGATGGTGACCGGCGCGTCGGTCTTCGTCGTGAACGCAACCTTGTCGGTCGTGCCGGCCTTGATGGTGGCCGGTGCCGTGACCTTGATCTCACCGGCAGCGGACGCGCCGGACGCCAATCCCAGCTGGGCGGCGACCATCGCGCCGCCGACGGCGGTGATCGCGGCTATACGCCGGGTGGTGGAAAACTGCATGCTCTTGGTTCCCCGTTCCAAAGAACTGCAAGGGTGTTTTGAGTGGAATATGCAAAGATATGGCTACATTCGTGGCGGCCTTGAGAGGCCGAAGTGGCGTGGGTAGTCGTGGGCCGCGACGGGACCCGGCGGCCCGTGAAGGCATCACGTCGGTGCACGTAATCCGTCCGACACGAATGCGATACCGCGCCGCGGAAACCACGACCGGCCGGAACCGACGACCGGTCACCGCCCGCTCCTCATTTCTCCGGGGCGTGATGCGAACAGCGCCTATTTCATGCGGAGTTCGGCGAAAATCAGTAGGTGTATCCGGGCATCCGTCCACGGGGCGTATCGAGGCCGCGAATCCTGCTGCGAGTTGAGGGGACGGGTCAATGGGCCTGCTGTGTCGGTCAGTTGAGTGGATTGCGCCGGCGGAGGAGAGCGAAGCCGGCGAGCTTCCGGTCGGGGTGCTCGTGATGGGTCACCAGTTGTGGAGGCCGCCCACCACGAAAGGCTTCCTCGCCCTCGCCCTCGCCCTCGTCGTCGTCGTCGCCGCCGCGGCCGGCAGGGCCGCGCCGAGTGCTACCTCCGGCCGGTGCGGCTGCCGGTGAGGAGGTCCGCGACGGCGGCGATGCCCGAGCTGATCGCGCGTTCGCCGACGTTGCCGAAGCCGAGGACGAGTCGGGCGGGCGTCGGCGTGTGCGTGTGTGCGGCGAGGCAGGGGCTCATGCCGTAGAGGCCGACCGCCCGCGCCCGGGCCGCGTCGATGACGTGCTGTTCATCGGCGCCGTCCGGCAGGTGGGCGACGGCGTGGAACCCGGCGGCAAGCCCGGTGACCGGCAGCTCGGGGGCGTGTTCGGCGAGCGCGCCGAGCAGCGCGGTGCGGCGGGCCGCGTAGGTGGTGCGCATCCGGCGCAGGTGGCGGTCGAAGCGGCCGGACTCGATGAGCCTGGCCAGGGCGAACTGGTCGAGCGTGGGCGTGCCGCGGTCGCTGCGGTTCTTCTCCGTGCCGACCGGCCCGGACAACTCGGGCGGGCAGAGCATCCAGCCGATGCGCAGGGCGGGGACGAGGGACTTGCTGACCGTGCCGAGGGACACGACCCGGTCGGGAGCGAGCCCCTGGAGTGCGCCGACGGGTTCGCGGTCGTAGCGGAACTCGGCGTCGTAGTCGTCCTCGACGACGTAGGCGTCGCGTTCCCTGGCCCACGCGATCAGGGCCAGTCGGCGTTCCGGGGCGAGGACGACGCCGGTGGGCCACTGGTGGGCGGGCGTGACGACGACGGCGCGGGCGTCCGTTGCGGCCAACGCGCGTACGTCGAGCCCGTGTTCGTCGACCGGCACGGGTATCGCGCGCAGTCCCGCGGCGGCGGCGGACGCGCTGACGGTGTCGGGTGTGCCGGGGTCCTCGAAGGCGACGGTCCGCACGCCGCCGTGTGCGAGGACGCGCAGGGCGAGGCCGAGGCCCTGGGCGTAGCCGTTGCAGACGACGATGTGCTCGGGGTCGGCCGCCGCGGCGCGCACTCGACGCAGGTAGCCGGCCAGCACCTCGCGCAGGGCGGCGCTGCCGCGCGGATCCCCGTAGTCGAACTGGGCCGTCGGCATGGCGCGGACGCCCTCGCGCGTGGCCCACAGCCAGTCGTCGACGGGGAAAGCCGCCAAGTCTGGTACGCCCCAGCGGAAGTCGGCCACCAGGCGGGTGGTCGCGGCGGGTGGTCGGAGGGCGGCGGGCGGGGCCGCGGCGCCCGCCGCCACCCGCGTCGCGGAACCGGGGCGCGTGACCAGGTAGCCCTCGGCCAGGAGTTGGGCGTAGCACTCCTGTACCAGGCCGCGCGAGAGGCCGAGAGCGCGGGCGAGTTCCCGGGTGGACGGCAGCCGCTCGCCGGTCCGCAGCCGGCTGGTGCGGATCGCGTCCCGCACCGCGTGCTCCAACTGCTCGCGCAGCGGCCGGCCGCTGGTCCTGTCGACGGCGAGCAGGAGTTCGGGCGGTGAACTGGACCACTCCGGAGGCATGAAAGCGGATCTTACCAGCGATCCGGTCGGCGGCTTAGCGTCTTGCCGTGACCACAAACCCGGACTCGGCCCCCTCGGTGCGGACACCCCGCTCGCCGCTGGTGACACGGCCGTTGCTGCTGCGCTTCGTCTCGATATTGGGCGCTTCGACCAGCTTCTACCTGCTGCTGTCCGTCGTCCCGGCCTATGCCACCGAGGGCGGCGGAGGCGGCGCCAGGGCGGGGCTGGCCACCGGTGCGCTCATGCTCACGACCGTGGCCGGTGAACTCGCCACGCCCGCTCTGGTCAACCGGTACGGCTACCGCGCCGTGCTTGCCGTGGGCCTGGCCCTGCTGGGTGCGCCCGCACTCGCGCTGACGTGCTCGCGGAATCTGTGGTGCATCGTCGCGGTCTGCCTGCTGCGCGGGCTGGGCTTCGCGTTCACCGTGGTCGCGGGCGGGGCGCTGACGGTCGCGCTCATCCCGGCCGATCGGCGCGGTGAAGGGCTGGCGCTGGTCGGCATCGTCGGTGGGGTGCCGTCGCTGGTGGCGCTACCGCTGGGCGTGTGGCTGGCCGAGCACGCGGGGTACGGCGTGGTCTTCGTCGCCGGAGCCATGGCGGCGCTCGCCGCGATTGCCTCGGTGCCGGGCCTACCGGACCGGATGCGGGAGTCGGGGCGTCCGGTCGGCGTTGCCGAGAGCATGCGCCGAGGCGAACTGCTGCGCCCTACCGTGGTGTTCGCTTCGACCGCTGTCTCTGCCGGCGTCGTCGTCACCTTCCTGCCACTGGCCGTTTCCGGCTCAGCGGGCGGGCTCGTCGCCGTGGCGCTGTTCGTCCAGCCCGCGGCGGCGACCCTGGCCCGCTGGCTCACCGGCCGGTACGGCGACCGGCACGGACCCGAGTGCCTGGTCCTGCCCGGCCTGCTGCTGTCCGCCGTCGGCACGGTGCTGATGTGCGTGACCGGCAGCCCCATCGCGATCGTCGTCGCGGTCGGCGTATTCGGGATCGGCTTCGGCATCACCCAGAACGCCACGCTCACCCTCATGTACGCGCGCGTTCCCACCGCCGGGTACGGCACGGTCGGCGCGCTGTGGAACTTCGCCTACGACGCGGGCATGGGCGCAGGCGCCGTCGCGTTCGGTTGGGTCGCGGCGGGGACCGGCTACCCCTGGGCGTTCGCGCTGACCGGCGTCGCGATGCTGACGGCGGTCGCGCCGGCACGCCGCGACCGCCGCGTGGGGGCGGGCCCCGAGCCGGGCTAGCCGTCCGAACGCGGGGGCGGCGGCCTGTACGCCGCCCATTCCCTGGCGGTCGTCGCAGGTTTGGCCAAGCCCCGGCTCGGTCACGGCCAACCCATCCCGAGAGCTTGGCCTCGGGGTGTTCGTACGGTCGGAGTTGTGAGTGCCCGCGATGCGCGTACCACCGTGGTTGTGGTCGGCGGAGCTGATCTCCTCCGCCCGGTGTCGGCGCACTTCGTCCTTGATCATGAGGGCATCACACGAGCCGCCGAACAAACTGATCTCAGTTGGAATCCCTCCACCACCGAGTGGGCCGGCCCGCGAAGCCACCTCATTTCTCCGGTGGTTCGAGGTCCCACACATGCGATCCGGTTGCGCCGGAACGAGGAGATCGTGATGCATGTACCACCGGATCGATTTGGCGCGCGGTTCTCCGCGCTGAAAAGGAAACGTGGCCGGGGGCACGCGAGTTCGCGTCGCTCGGGTGTCGGACCGCGAATGTGGCCCGTCGTTGTGGTGCGCGTACTCGGTGTCCTGTTCGCGGTCGGGACTCTGACGCAGGCGATTCTGGCGGGCCGGTTCGTGACCGGTGATGTGGATCTGCTCCGGGTCCACGGGGCCGTGGGCGGGTCGCTGGTCCTCATTCCCATGGTGCACATGGTCGCGGCCGTGCTGCTGTGGTGGTTGGGGCGCGGCCCCGTCTGGTACCTCGCCTATCCGCCCGTGCTGTTCGTCCTGGTCGTCACGCAGATCGGCGCGGGCGGCGCGCGCAACCTGGCCCTGCACATTCCGCTCGGGACGGCTCTCGTGGGTGTCGCCGCCTGGAATCTGACCTGGTCGTTCGGGTTTCGTCGGCATCGGGAGCCGGCGATATGAGCCGATACTTGTCGCGTCGGGGATTCCTGGGGTTGAGCGGGGGCGTGGCCCTGTCGGCGGCGGTCGGTTGTTCGACGAGCATGACGAGCGGGGAGTTGTTGCGCAGCCGGGCGCGGTTGCCGAAACCGTTCACCGTGCCGTTGCCGATTCCCGCGCAGGCGGTTCCGGTGGTGGACGCATCGGGGGCATCACGGTTCGAGGTGGTGCAGCGCGCGGCCGAGGCGGAGATCCTGCCGGGGACGCGGACCACGGTTTGGGGCTACGACGGGACATTTCCGGGACCGACGTTTCGGGTGCGGTCGGGGCACGAGGCGGTGGTGCGGGTGCGGAACGAGTTGGTGGTGCCGACGTCCACGCACCTGCACGGCGGCGTGACCGCGCCCGAGTCCGACGGGTACCCCACTGATCTGGTGGTTTCCAAGGGTGGGTACAGCCCGGCCGTGAACGCCGCCCACCAGGCGATGCAGAACGGCGGGCACGGCGGGCACGGAGGGCACGGAGGGCACGGGGCGATGGTGGTGCGCCCGCACCAGTGGACGACACACGACCAGGCCAAGGACTACGTCTATCCGCTCGCCCAGCGGGCGGCGACGTTGTGGTACCACGACCATCGGATGGACTTCTCCGGGCCTCAGGTGTGGCGGGGCCTGGCGGGTTTCTTCCTGGTCACGGATGCCGAGGACGAGGCGCTGCCGCTGCCGTCCGGCGAACGCGACGTCCCGCTGATGATCTGCGACCGCGCGTTCGAGGCCGGCGGGGAGTTTCGCTACCCGGCCCTCGACCCCGCCCTGATCGGGACACCCGGCGTCGAGGACGACTTCATGGAGGGGGTCCTGGGTGACGTCGTCCTGGTCAACGGGGCGCCGTGGCCGGTGCTGGAGGTCGACGCGGCCAGGTACCGGCTGCGCGTGCTGAACGCGTCCAACGCTCGCCGGTACCGGCTGCGGTTGGACCCCGAACCACCGGACGGGAGCCCGGCGTTCGTACAGGTCGGCAGCGACGGCGGCCTGCTGGAGCGGCCGGTGGGCCACGACCGGGTGCCGATCTCCCCGGCGGAGCGATTCGACCTGGTCGTCGACTTCGGTCGCTACCCTGTCGGCACCGAGGTGACGGTGCGCAACACGCTCGGCGAGACCGACGGTACCCGTGAGGTGATGCGGTTCCGGGTGGTGCGCCGGGCCCGGGACGAGTCCCGGATCCCCGAACGGCTTTCGGAGCCGCGACTGCCGACACGAGGTGACGCGGTGCGGACCCGCACGTTCGACTTCCGCCAGACCAAACGCGCGGGCGCCCGGGTGTGGACGATCAACGGCCGCGTGTTCGACCCCGACGAGCACCTCGCCGACCCGGCGCTGGGAACCGTCGAGTTGTGGCGCCTGTCCAGCGACTTCCACCACCCGGTCCACCTGCACCTGGCCCACTTCGCGGTCGTCGGCCGCGGCGCCGGCGCGCCCGCCGCAACGGACGCGGGCTGGAAGGACACGGTGGACGTACGCCCGTACGAGACGGTCGAAGTCCTCGCCCGCTTCGACGGGTTCAAGGGCCGGTACATGATGCACTGCCACAATCTCGAACACGAGGACATGGCCATGATGGCCAACTTCCGCGTCACGTAGCCACGGCACACCCGTGTGAAGCGACAGCTGTCCCCACGGACCCGCACCCGTGGGGACAGCCTGGCGCAGTCATGGCCTATTGGACCGCCCCGCGAACCGCCTACAGGCTCAGCCAGGGCCGCAGTTCCCTCGGCGCCCCGCTGCGTGCCCAGTCCGCCTCGTGCCCCATGCCCGGCAGGTCGATCGCGTGGACCATGCCGTGCGCGTCCACCTCGGGCGAGCGCGTCGCGGGGTTCGCGTCGACGAGGCACTCGTAGTAGGTGGTGTTGGGCAGCGCCATGCACAGGTGGATGTTGGCGGGCCCGCCGCCGTGTACCTCCGCGCGCATGAGATACGCGTCGGCCAGATGCGCGGTGCGCAGCGACCCGGTGATGCCGGCCCGGAAGTAGGTGCCGGTCCGGACCGCGTCCACGCAGCCCGCCGCGATGAAGTCGGCGGTGTTCATGTGCGCGCCGTCGCTGGTCTCGGCGACGAGCAGCGGGATGTCCACGCGTTCGCGCAGCCGCGTGTACGCGGTGATGCTGAACTCGCGCATCGGCTCCTCGTACCACGCGTAGCCCGCGTCGCCGAGCGCGCGGCCGAGGTAGATCGCGTCCGCGAGGTCGAAGCCCGCCGACCCGTCGTACATCAGCGGCATGTCGTCGCCGACGTGCGCCCGCAGCGCCGCGGCGAGCGCGGCGTCGCGCTTCACATCGCCCCACGCGTGCAACTTGATGGCAGAAAAGCCCAGTTCGAGGCACTGGTCGGCGACGTCGAGGTATTCCGCGATGCTGTCGAACGTCACCGTCGAGGCGTAGGCGGGGATCGACGTACGATACGTCCCGATCAGCGCGTGTACGGGCAGGCCCGCGACCTTTCCGGCGATGTCCCACAGCGCGTCGTCGACCGCGCCCTGGATGTAGATGGGGAACTCCTCGATCCGGTCGAGCTCCCACATCCGGTGCCACAACCATTCGCGCGCGAGCGGGTTCGCGCCCAGAAGTTCGGGGCGGATCCGGCGCTCGACGACGTCGGCGAGGATCGGGCCGCGCCGGCACGGGGCGAAGCCGCGCACGCCCTCGTCGGTCGTCAGCACGAGCCAAGCGGACGTGGTCGCGGGCTCGGACCCGGGGAGGCCGTCGCGCCAGCGGAATGCGGGCGTGCGGGCGGGCTCCTCGCACAGAACGACGTCGACGGAGGTGATCTTCATGCTCGGGTGATCCTTTCGGGATCGCTCGTCGGTGGCTGCGGTGGCTGCGGTGGTGAATCACCGCACAGGGCCTAGCTCTTGACCGAGCCGGCGAGGATGCCGCGTACGAGATAGCGCTGGGCGAACAGGAACACGATCGCGATCGGCAGGACGGCGACGATTCCGGCGAGGGCGGCCTCGGGGCGGTGGATGGGCAGGAAGCTGCCGCCTTGGGACGGGTTGAGCGCAGGGGTACCCGACACGATCGCGGCGAGCCCGACCGGCAGGTTGTACTTGTCCTCCTGGCTCAGCATCACGTACGGCAGCAGATAGTTCGTCCAGCTCGCGACGAACGCGAAGAACGCGACGAGGCCCACGAGCGGCTTGGCGAGCGGGAGCGCGATGCGGACGAACAGGCCCAGTTCCGAGCAGCCGTCCAGGCGCGCGGCCTCCATCAGTTCCTTGGGCATGCTGGTGGAGAAGTAGATGAAGCTCAGGTAGACCGCGAACGGGTAGAAGGACGCGGGCAGGATGACCGACCACGCGGTGTTGGTCAGGTTCAGCGCGTTGATCTCCAGGAACATCGGCAACACGAGCGCGGTGGGCGGCACGATCATCGCGACGAGGGTCAGGACGAGCACGAGTTGCCGCCCCGGCACGCGGGTGGTGGCGAGCGCGTAGCCGGCGAGCAGCGACGTGGCGACGGTGATCGCGACCGACGCGAGCGTGTACAGCGTCGAGTTGAGCAGCCAGTCGTAGATCACGCCGTCGCTGTACTGCGCGAGGTTGTCCCAGGCTCGGCCGATGTTGGCGAACGAGCCGAAGGACAACGGCGCGTCGTTGACGAGTTCGGCGTCGGACTTGGTCGGCGCGAGCATCAGCCACAGAAGCGGGACGGCGCAGTAGACGCCGAATCCGGCGAGGACCAGGCCCCTGATCGCGCGGCCCGGGGTCCAGAACCGGCGGCGGGCGCGGGGACGCCCGGTGGTCGTGGTCACTCGTCCACCTCCGTCTTGAAGAAGTCGGTGCAGTAGATGAGCACGAGTGCGGCGATCGTGGAGAGCACGAGCAGGACCACGGACACCGCCGCCGCTCCGCCGAAGTCGCCGGTGGTGAAGGCCATCGTGTAGGAGAGCTGGTTGAGCGACCACCACGGGGTGCCGGCGCTCTTGGTGACGGCGTAGATCAGTTGCGGTTCGACGAACAGTTGCAGGCCGGTCGCGAACGACAGGATCACCATGTAGAGCACGTACTTGCTCACCAGCGGGAGCTTGACGAACACCGCGGTACGGATTCGGCCGCAGCCGTCGATCGAGGCGGCTTCGAGCACGTCGTCGGGGACGTTCTGGAGCGCGCCGTACATGATCACGATCCACTGCCCCGCGCCCGTGGTGAACGCGATCAGCGCGAACACCACGGTGAGGTTGCCGCTTTGGAAGACGTCCGAGTTCTTCTCGAAGCCCATCGCGTTCAGGGCGGGGCCGAACGGGCTGAGCGTGGGGTCGAGCATGAAGTACCACAGGACCACGCTCGCCGAGCCGGTCACCGCGGCGGGCAGGAAGAAGACCATGCGCATCGCGCCGCTGAACCGGTTGACCCGGTCGTGCAGGAGCAAGGCGAGGATCAGCACGCCGACCACCATGATCGGCAGCCAGACGGCGAGGAAGATCGCGACGTGCGTGACGGCCGGCCAGAACCGGAAGTCGTCCATCAGGCGCGTGTAGTTCATCCCGCCGAGGCTGCCGTCGCCGCGTTCGTCGACGAACGACTCGAAGATCGCGTAGCCGGTGGGGCCGAGGCCGAAGCCGATCAGCAGGACGACGTAGGGCGCGAGGAAGAACCAGCCGTGCGGGTCGCGGACGCGGCGTTTGCGGCGCGCGCCGGGCGGGGGCGCGGTCGGGTGGGCCGGGCCGGTGCGCGCGCTCTGCGCCGCGTCGCGCGCACCGGGTGCGGTCGTGGTGCTCACTTGACCGTGTACCCGCTCATCTGGGCGAGCTGGGTGAGTTGCTTGTCCAACTCGGACAGGCCGTCGGCGATTTTTCCGCCGCCGCGAACCTTTTCCACGACGGTGGCCGTCATCGGGGCGTCGATCTGGTACCGGGTGTTGGCCTCGATCGGGTTGACCCGGTCCACGGCCCCCTGGAGCACCGGGAACGGGTCGCTCGCGTAGAAGCCGTCGGCGTTGACGCGCGAACTCCACACCTGTGCGGCGGGCCCGTACGCGGGGTAGGTGGCCGCGGTGCTCTGGTACTCGTTGCTCGTGGCCATCCACTGCGCCATGTCGTAGGCGCCCTTGGTGTTCTTGGTGTGCTTGGACACCATGTAGATGCCGCCGCCGGTGGAGCCGGACCAATTCGTCGACTCCCCCTCCCACTTGGGGTAGGCGGCCGCGGCGATCGTGCCCTTGGCGCTCTTGAACGAGTTGTCCGGCTTGAAGACGAAGTCGCCGTACCAGGACGCGCCCGGCATCATCAGGATCTTCTTCTCCTGGCCCAGCTTGATCACGTCGGTGTCGAACGGGCCGCTGCGGGAGACGGATCCGGCCGCTATCAGCGGGTCGAGCAGGTCCGCGACACGGGTGCAGCGCGGGTCCTTGGTGTCGATGACCACCTGGTCGGGGCCGGTGACCTGCTGGAGCGGGCAACCGCTGGCCCAGAAGAAGTCGTAGTACAGGAACTTGAAGCCCGCGGTGCCGACGAGGTAGCCGGGGTGTTCCTTGGCGACCTTCAGGCCCAGGTCGCGGTACTCGTTCCAGGTGGTGGGGACCTGGTATCCGAACTGGTCCATCAGGGATTTGTCGTACCAGAGCACCGACTGCGCCAGGTCGTTCTTGAGGCAGTACAGCTTGCCGTCGATCGTGCAGTCGGCGTTGGACTTGCCGAAGCCGGTCCGCACGTCGGCCGGGATGAGCGCGTCGAGCGGCTGCGCGAAGTCGTACTGCTTGCTCGACAACGCGGCGACGTCGTTGGGGACCTGGCTGAACAGGACGTCCGGCCAGCCCTTTCCGGTCCGATTGAAGAGCTGGATCTTGGTCAGCAGGGTCTCGCTGTCGTACGTCTCGATCTTCATCGGCACGTTCGGGTGGGCCTTCTTGAACTGCTCGAAGCCGGGCTGGCGGGTCGAGTCCGTCCATACCAGGAGTTGTGCGCTCGGGTCGTCGGCGGCGCCCGGCTTCTTGGCACCGCCGTCGCCGGATCCGCACGCGACCAGGAGCAGGGAGGCCGCCGCGGCGGCCGGGAGAGCGCGACACCAGCGGGACTGCCGGCGCGTTGCCGGTGGTGTGGTTCGTTGCTGCGGTCGCGGGGACGTGGGGAGGGTCACGGACACTCCTAGTGACTGAGCGAGCACATTGATTGAAAAATCGTGTACGATGTTCGAAGTTTCATGTTCGGCTGACGTCGTGTCAACCGGATGTGTCAAAATTGTTTCCACACGATGAACCCGAAGAGGGAGCCATGGCTGCGGTAGCGGGGACAGGCGAAGGTCTGCTGGGGGGTGCGTCCCTCCAGCGGCGCAAGATGCTCGCGGACGACGTCTACGACGTGCTGCGCGCCAACCTGGTGGCCAATCGCGTCGCGCCGGGCAGCAGGCTCAATCTGGATCGGCTCGCCAAGGAACTCGGCGTCTCCAACACGCCGATCCGCCAGGCGCTGGCCCGCCTGGAATCGGAGGGCCTGGTGCGCAAGGAGCCGTATCGCGGCTTCATCGTGTCGCCGCTGCTCGACCGCTCGGCGATCGAGGATCTCTACGAGTACCGGCTGATGATCGAACCGCTGTCGGCCCGCCGGGCCGCCGACCGCAAGGACCCCGCCGCGGTCGCGGCGCTGCGTGCGACGTGCTGGCCGTCGCTGGTCCAGGCCGCGGATCCCGCACAGGATCAGGGCCGGGAGAGCGCGGCGCGGGCCGACGAAGCGGGGCGCCGCGACGGCGACTTCCACGTCGGGATCGCGCGGATCGCGGGCAACCTCGTGGTGGTCGAGCACCTGGACCGCGCGCTGACCCAGATGAGCGTCTACTCGATGTACGGCCACAACGGCCTGGCCGCACAGGCGTTGGCCGAGCACGAGGAGATCATGCGGTCCGTCGAGGCGGCCGACGGGCGGGCCGCGCAGCGGGCGATGACGGCCCATCTGACCCAGTCGCGGGAGCGGATGCGGCGCGCGTTCGGCTGAGCACGCCGCACGGCGGTCCGCCGAGGGCGCCGCGCGCTCTCGGCGGACGATTCGTCAGGCGCGGTGCTCCCGTGGGGAGTTGCGGCACGGCCCGGCACGATCCTGGTGATCTGCCGGGCTTTCGTGTTTTTCCTTGACTGTCTTTCGTTTCGGCCTCCACACTCCAGGCACAAATCGTGCATGAAACTGGAGGTTTCGTGTTCCATATCAGAGCGCTCGGATCACTCGGAGCATACGGATCACTCGGAGTACGTACGGCGGTCCTGGGCACGGCGGTCGCGGTCGCCGCGTCCGGTCTGGTGCTGACGGCCGCGGGTGGGGCCTCGGCCGCCGCGACCTTGGTGCACGTGTCCCCCACCGGCGGCGGCAGCGTGTGTTCGGCCGCGGCGCCGTGCGACCTGGCCGGCGCGCAGGCCAAGGTCCGCACGCTCACCGCCGGCATGACCGACGACATCGAGGTGCGCCTGGCCGGCGGGACCTATCGGGTCACCGGGCCGCTGACGTTCGGCACCCAGGACTCGGGCCGCAACGGGCACCGCGTCACGTGGACCGCCAAGCCCGGCGCCACGCCGCCGGTGATCAGCGGGGGCCGGACCGTGCAGGGTTGGTCTCCCGTCGACGCCGCGGGCACGCTGTATCGGGCACCCGTCGGGCAGGTGACCTCGCGTCAGCTGTACGTCGACGGCGAGCGAGCGGTGCTCGCGCGCGGCGCGTACAACCCGGCCGGGTTCACCAAGACGGCCGACGGCTACACCACGACCACCGGCCTCGGCTCGTGGCGCAACCCGACCGACATCGACATGGTGTATCGCGTCCACTGGACCAACTCCCGCTGTCCCGTGGGCGCGGTCTCGGGCACCGTGATCACGATGGCGCAACCGTGCTGGAAGAACGCGCACAGCTCGCCGTATCTGCAAAACAATGCGCCGTACTTCGTGGAGAACGCCTACGAACTGCTCGACGAGCCGGGCGAGTGGTACCTCGATCGCACCGAGGGCAACGTGTACTACCGGCCCAAGCCCGGGCAGCGGATGACCGGTTCGGGCGCGGTGGCGGTCACGCTCCCGACGGCCGAGTCGCTGCTGCGCGTGGAGGGGAGTGCGACGGAGCGCGTCCAGGCCTTGGATTTCCGGGGGTTGACGTTCGCCGACAGTACGTGGTTGCGACCGGGGACGGCCGAGGGATTCGCGGAGGAGCAGGCCAACTTCACCCTGGTCGGGCCGAACGCGTCGCACTACGACTACGACGGCTCGACCAAGACCGCGGCGGCCGTGACGATCGCACGGGCGACGGACGTGCTGTTCCAGGCGAACACCGTGACCCGGGTCGGCTCGGCCGGCATCAACGTCGAGCGGGCCTCGAACACCGTGACGCTGCGCGGCAATCGGGTGTTCGACGTGTCCGGCAGCGGGGTGCAGGTCGGTGACATCCTGCCCGCCGATCATCGACCGGCGAACGTCGCCGATCGGGTGCACGACATCACGGTCGAGAACAACGCGATCCACCACGTCGCCGTCGAATTCCAGGGCGGCGTGGGCATCTTCGGCGGCTTCACCGACACGCTGCGCGTGCTGCACAACGACGTCACCGACGTGCCGTACACCGCGATCAGCCTCGGCTGGGGCTGGGGCTACCTCGACAAGGACGGCCTGAGCGGGTACACGACGCCGACCGTCGCCCGCAACAACCAGGTCGTCGGGAACCTGGTGAGCGACTTCATGACCGCCGGCGCCGATGGCGGCGGGCTGTACACACTCGGCGCGCAGCCGGGCTCGATCGACAGCGGCAACGTGTACGCGAACGGGCCCGACATCTGGCCGTCCGGCGCGCGCTACCTCGACAACGGCACGGCCGGGTGGACCTCCAGCGGGAACGTGATGGAGAACGTCGACACGTGGTTGCTGGTGAACGAGGGCTCCGCGTCCGACCCGTTGCACGTGCCGCCGGCGCACGACAACACGGTCACCGGGAACTGGGCTTCGACGCTCAAGCAGCTGTGCTGCTCCCTCCCCTCGAACGCGGTGACCGCCCCGACCCTGGTGACCGGCGGTGCGTGGCCGGCCGCGGCGCAGGCGGTGCGCGACGCCGCGGGCCTGGAACCGGCGTGGCGCCGGTTGCGCGACAACCGCGTCGACCTCGCCCGTGGCGCGACGGCGACGGCGAGCGCGGTGTACAGCGGCGCCGGCGGCTACGGCGCGGCGCAGGCGAACGACGGTTCGGGCGTGACCCGTTGGGCCACGGACGCGTCGGTCACCACCGCGCAGTTGACCCTGACGTTCCCGGTCGCCACCACCGTGGACCGGGTCGTGGTGCGCGAGGCCAAGCACTACGGTGCGCGAATCTCGACGTATCGGATCGAGTACTGGGACGGCAGCACGTGGGTGCCGACCGCCACGCGGTCCTACCCGTCGGTCGTGCAGACCGAGCGGTTCGCGCCGGTGACGACGACGCGCATTCGGCTGAACATCACCGGTAGCGGATCGGGGCCGACGGTGCAGGGGTTCGAGGCGTACCGGGACGGGCTGCCGAGTGGACAGCGCCCGATCGCGGCCGGCGAGGCTTCGGACACGTAGGCCGCGATGGCGCTGTGGTCGCCGCCGTCACCGGGAACCGGGAGCCGACGGTGAGCGCGTTCGAGGTGTACTGAGTTCGGGTGCGGGTCGGCGACCCGGGTTCGGCTTGGTTTCGGCCCGGGTGGGGGCGTCCTGCGGACGCCCCCACCCGGGCGGGATCGGGGCGGTGCGGGCGTGGGCGTGCTCGTGGGTGATCGGTTCGGTCGTCTTCCCCGGCACCGGCGGCCCGATCGAGGTCGACAGCTACGGGATCGACACCGCCATCGCCCTGAGATCCGATCGAGGTCGGCGGCTCGCCAGGGTCACCCAGCGGTGATGGACAGCCCGGTCGACGAACTGGTGATGGTGTGGCTGATGCCCTTGAACATCACTCCGGACAGTGTTCCGTTGAACCCGCGTGACACGGTGGCGTCCTGCAATGCCGTCTGCGAGCCGTTCGGGGTGTAGCCGAACAGGTCGCTGATGATGACGTCGGCGAACTTGCCTCCGCAGATGCAGTAGTAGGTCATGACCAGCTCTGCGGGGACCCCGACGGCCGGGACGGTCGAGGCGGCCCCGAAGACCAGCGCCTTGCCGAATCCGGTCCTGCCCGTCGACCAGGTCGTGGCGTCGCCGGTCGGGATCGCCGTCCCGGTGGTTGCCTCGGTGGTCGACGAGCCGGTGCCCTCGTCGAAGGGCAGGCGCAGAAACGTGCGACGACTTGTCTCACTCATTTCGGGCACTCCTGGTGTTCGGTTGCTCCCGGGGAGGATGAAGGCCCGGGCCACGGACTGGTGGCTCGGCCTTTGGGCGTTGAGCAGGCCCTTGAGGCGGTCCGGCGCGGCGCCGATACCGGGCACAGTGCGGTGTCGATCAGGGTGTGCGGTCGGGGCAGGGGTGAGTGAATCCCGCGGCGGTGACCCGGGTCGCGGCCCATTGGTCGGGGGAGGCGGCGAGCAGGACGGCGGTGAGGTCGGGGGAGGGCGGGGTGCCGTGGTCGCCGTGGGTGGTGAGGGCGGTGGCGGCGGTGACGTGGCCCAGGCGCAGGCGGGAGCGCTGGTCCAGGCCGCGCAGGGTCGCGGCGAGGTATCCGGCGGCGAACGCGTCGCCGGCGCCGGTGGGTTCGACGACCTCGACGACGAGCGCGGGTTCGCTGACGGTGGTGCCGTCCGCGTTCAGCGCGGTGACGTGGTGCTCGGAGTTCTTGACGACCACGGTTGCGGGGGCGGGGAACGCTGCCCGGATGGCGGCATTGCCGCTGAGGCCGAAGGCCGCTTCGGCCTCGTCGGCTCCGAGGAAGAGCAGGTCGGCGGCGTTGCAGAGGTCGAGCAGGATGGCCGGATCGCGGTCGCGCCAGAGGGCGGGCCGCCAGTTGAGGTCGAAGCTGACGGTGCGGCCGGGGCGGGGAGTGGTGAGCAGAGCCCGGATCAGGCCGAGGCAGCTGTCGGAGAGTGCGGGAGTGATGCCCGACAGGTGCAGTAGTCGGGCGCCGGAG
The DNA here is from genome assembly GCF_045207785.1 of Embleya sp. NBC_00896. Taxonomy (NCBI): domain Bacteria; kingdom Bacillati; phylum Actinomycetota; class Actinomycetes; order Kitasatosporales; family Streptomycetaceae; genus Embleya; species Embleya sp. NBC_00896. The sequence goes on along the minus strand of NZ_CP108777.1, from coordinate 337,064 downwards.
ACGAGGTGGTCGAACACGGGGTCGGCGAAGGTGTCGGGGCCGAGGGCGGAGGCGGCGGACCCGGTGCGGTAGTAGCGCATCCGGCTGTGCGGGTGGGTTTCCTTGAGGTAGAGGCCGGTCGGACGCAGGTGATCGATGGTGACGGCCGAGACGTCGACCCCGCGGGCGGTGAGTTCGTCGGTGATGCGTCGGCCGAAGCCGTCGTCGCCGACGCGGCTGATCCAGGCGGTGGTGATCCCGTGCCCGGCGAGCCCGCAGGCCACATTGGACTCGGCGCCGCCCACGCCGACCCGGAACTCCTCGACGGACTCGGTGGGGCCGGGGTGTCCGGGCAGGAGGACGGCCATGGTCTCGCCGAGGCACACCGCTTGCGGGTGGTGGACTGCTGATTCGGTGCCGGCGTGGATCATCGGTCTGTGGTCCTTCCGTGTTCCGTCCGGTGCCGGGGGCGGCGCGCTGCGTGCGGGCGACCGCCGGCTTCAGGGGAGATCGGTGATGCCGAGGGTGATGTCGCTGGTCCAACTGCTCCCGGCCGGCAGGAGGGGTGCCCGGCCGCGGATGGGGCAGGCCGGGGAGGGGTCGCCGGGCAGGACGTTGGCGGGTTCGATGGCGACTACGTAGGCGCGGCGGTACCAGGGGAAGCCGCTGCTCGCGTGGCATTCCTGCCACAGCCAGGCATGGGGGAGCACGGTGGTGTCCCATTCGAGCCGGACGCCGAAGCCGGCGGTGGGGCTGTTGATGGTGAACCAGCCGGCGTCGAGGTCGGTGAGGCAGGCGAAGACGGACCGTCCGCTGTCGGGGCCGGGGACCTGCCGGAGATCGACGGTGCCGCCGTCGGCGGTGGGGACGAGCGGGAAGGCGGCCCGGGTGTCCGGCGGCAGGGTGTTGCCCGGCTGTTCGGCGTCGGTGAGCACGACGCGCGCCGGAGTGCTGACGGTGCAGTGCTCGTCGATGAAAGGCGCACCGAATCCCGGGTGTTGGACCCACATGACGGGGACGGGTTCGTCGGCGGTGTTGTGGATGGTGTCGCGCACGCGCAGGACCGGGCCGTCGAGGTGCAGGGCGCGCGTGAGCCGCAGGGGGGCGGTGATCAGCTCGGTGACCAGCCGGGCCCGGGAGTCGTCGGCGTCGACCACGGACCAGGACACGATCGCCGCCTCGCCGTGGTAGCCGCGGGGGACCCCGTCGATGTCGCGTTGGGGGCCGGCGTTGGGGACGAGTTGTTGCCAACCGCCGCCGTACCGGGCGAGCCAGTCGGCCCGGCTGTCGCCGGTGACGGGTGCGCCCGCGAGGTCGCGGCGTCCCCAGGGGGCGCGGAAGAGGATGTCGATGCCGGTGACGCGCTCGGTGATCGAGGTGATGTCGGCGCCCTTGTCGGGACGGACCTCCACCGAGAGCTGGTCGGAGTGCAGCCACAGGGAGGATGTCATGACGGTCAGCCCCCGAACCGAGGGACGGGCAGGCCTCGTACGCCGAGGCCGCGGACGGACAGGACGGAGCCGGCGGGACCGACAGGGTGGGGTCCGAGGCCCTCTCGGGCGGTGGTGACGTACAGGACGTCGAGGTCGGGGCCGCCGAAGGCGCAGGACGAGGGCTGGGTGACGGGCAGAGGGACTTCGCTGAGGAGGCGGCCGTCGGGGGCGAGGCGAACGAGCCGGCCGCCGCCCCACATGGCGATCCACAGGCAGCCTTCGGCGTCGATCGCCATCCCGTCGGGTTCCCCGCCGCCGGAGGGAAAGCGTGCGAGGGCGCGGCGGTTGCCGAGGGCGAGCCGGTCACGCGGAAGGTCGAAGGCGTTGACCTCCCGGGCGACGGTGTCGATCAGGTAGAGGGTACGGCCGTCCGGGCTCCAGCCGAGCCCGTTGGGCTGGGTCAGGTCGTCCAGGACGTGATGGACCGTCCAGTCGCTGTCCAGGACGTGCAGGGCACCGCGCGCGGGGGCGAACTCCAGGTCGCAGCTGCCGGCCCACAGTCGCCCGGCCGGGTCGCACTTGGCGTCGTTCATCCGGCGGCCGGGCGACAGGACGGTACGGCGGGTGGTCCAGCTGCCGTCGCGGCGGATGTCCGTGAAACCTTCGGTGGTGGCCGCGACGAATCCGCCGGAGCGTTTCGGGACGGCAGCGCCGACGAGGGTCGACAGGACGGTGGTGCGCGGGTGCGGCCGGGTGGGGTCGGCCGTGTGGATGGCACCGTCGAGGATGTCCACCCAGGTCAGCTCGCTGGTGGCGGGGTCCCAGAACGGCCCTTCCCCCACCCTGGCGGTGCCCGGGACGGCGACGGTGATGTCGATGGCCAACATCGGTGCTCCGGTGGTTGGTTGGTGTCGGCGGGTCAGTCGGGGAGCGCGACGGCCACCTGGGCCAGTAGGCCGCCGTCGACGGGCAGGGCGATGCCGGTCACAAAGCTCGCGCGGTCGCTCGCGAGGAAGGCGATGGCCTCGGCGACCTCGTCGGGGCGGGCGACGCGGCCGAGGGGGTGGCTACGGCCCCAGGTCGCGATCAGCGATTCGGCCTTCCCGGGACTGCCCGCGAAGCGGGCGGCGGCGGTGCGCAGCATGGGGGTGTCGACGGAGCCGGGGCAGACGGTGTTGGCGCGCACGCCGTACTGCGCTTCGTCGACGGCGATGGAGCGGGCAAGGGCGTTGAGGGCGCCCTTGCTTGCGGTGTAGGCGGCGACGTTTGTCTGGGTGACGAAGGCCTGGACGGACGAGACGAGCACGATCGAACCCGCCCCGGAGGCGCGCAGGGCGGGCAGGGCGTGTTTGGCGGCGAGGAAGGCGCCCTCGACGTTGACCGCCATCACCTCCTCCCAGGTCGTGCGCGGGGTGTCGGCGGCGGTGCCGTAGCGTTGGATGCCGGCGCAGGTGACGAGGACGTCGAGTCTGCCGTGGTGCCGGACGGCGTGACCGACGGCGGCGGCGACCGAGGACTCGTCGGTGACGTCGGTCTCGACGTGGGTGATCGCGTCGTGGGCGGCGGCCTCCGGCCGTGTGACGGACGCGCACACCACCTGCGCGCCGCGGGCGGCCAGGAGCTCGGCCGTAGCCAGGCCGATGCCGCCGGCCCCACCGGTGACCAGTGCGGACTTGCCCTCGAATTCCATGGGTGTGCGGTCCTTCTGCGAGGAGACTGCGGGAGGAGGTGCCGGGGTCGCTGGGGGGCGGCCCCGGGACGCGGCGCGGGAGGCCGGGGTTACTTGTACAGGGCGGTCTGCGAGGCCGGTTCGTTCAGGTTGTCCTTGGTGAGGACCAGCGGGACGAGCGGCTGATCCTTGGGGATGCCGCGGTCGCCCGCGAGGTACTTCAGTGCGTTCTCCACGGCCAACTGGCCTATCTGGTACGGGTTCTGGGAGACGAGGGCGGTGAGGGTGCCGTCCTTGAGGTGGGTGGCCTCCTGCGGGCTCGCGTCGTAGCCGAGCACGGCGATCTTGCCGGTTTTGCCGGCGGCCTTGACGGCGTTGGCCGCGCCCTCGGAGGTGATGACGTTCGACGCGAAGATGGCGACCAGGTCGGGGTTGGCGGTGATGGCGGCCTGCACCAGGCCGGCGGCCTGCGTGGCGGAGTCGTTGCCGGCGTACAGGTTGGGCAGCACCTTGTACTGGGGCTGACCGACGAAGGCATCCCGGTAGCCCTTCTCGCGGTCGTCGATGGAGCTGATGCCCGGCTTGATGTGGACGAAGACCACCTTGCCGCCTTCGGGCTTCTGCTTCATGAGCTCCTGGGCGCCGAGCTTGCCGCCCTGGACGGAGCTGGCCGCGATGGCGGTGAAGATTTTGTCGCTGTTGACGTTGTTGCCGGTGGTCATCACCGGGATGCCCTTGGCGACGGCCGCGGCGATCGGGGCGGCGAGCGCGGTGGCGTCGGTCGGGTCGATGACGATCGCGTCAGGCTTCTTCTGAGCGACCGCCTGGAGGACGGGGATCTGCTCGGAGGCCTGGAAGTTGGCCGGGCCCTGCACGATCGCAGTGACCCCGGCGGCCTTGGCGGCGGCCTTGAAACCGGCGATCTCGGTCGAGTAGTACGGGTCGCAGGTGCACCCGGGGATGAAGGCAATGGTGCGGTGCTTGCCGGAGCCGCCGCCGTTGTCGCTCGCGGGGGCTTCGGAGGAGGAACAGGCCGACAGGGTGAGGGCGGCGGCCGTGGCGGTGGCCGCCAGCGCGGCTCGGGTGGTTCTGCGGGACATGGGGTGATCCGTTCCTTGTCTGCGGCGGAGGTCCGGGGTGGTGCGAGGGAGGTCAGGACGCGCGCAACTGCTGACGGCGTTTGATGTCGTCGATGGCGACGGCGACGATGAGGATGGCGCCGATGGCCACCGTCTGCCAGAACGGCTGGACGTTGACGATGACCAGTCCGTTGTTGAGCACGGCCGGGATCATGACGCCGACAGCGGCGCCGAAGATGGTGCCGCGGCCGCCGAAGAGGCTGGCCCCGCCGATGATGACGGCGGCGATGGCGACGAGGTTGTCGGCACTGTGGCCGCTGACCTGGGTGGTGGTGTAGCGGGCGACGTCCAGGACGCCGGCCAGGCCCGCGAGGGCGCCCATCATGGTGAAGAGCACGATCTGATGGCGGGTCACCTTGATGCCGCTGCGGCGGGCGCCCTCGGCGTTGGAGCCGATGGCGTAGGTGTGCCGGCCGAACTGCGTGCGGGCAAGGACGAGTCCGGCCACGACGGCCACGACGGCGGCGATCCACACGGGCAGCGGCAGCCCGAGCACCTCGCGCATGCCGATATCGGTGACCATCTGCGGCGGCAGCCCGGTGACGTCGGTGCCCTCGGTGATGACCTGTGCCAGGCCGAGGCCCATGCCGAGGGTGCCGAGCGTGATGATGAACGAGGGGATCTTCAGCCGGGTGACAAGGACGCCGTTGAGCAGGCCCCACGCCGCGCCGACGGCCACGGCAACGGCGATGCCGAGCGCGATGGCGGCACCGGCGTTGGGGTAACCGCCTTCCGCGGACCCGGTGACCGCGACGATCGTCTTGGCAGCGACCACCTGGCTGAAGACCAGCACGGATCCGATCGACAGGTCGAGTTGCCCGCCGATGATCAGATAGGCGGTGCCGACGGCCAGCAGGATTGTCCCGGAGGCGTTGAACAGGATGTTGCGGAAGTTGTCCGCGTTGAGGAACGTGTCGCCGGCCTGAACCGAGAAGGCCAGGACGAGGACGACCAGCGCCAGGAAGACCCAGTTGCTCGTCAGTGCGGCGACCGCGCGGCGCACGCGGTTCGCGGTGTCCGGACCGGACGCGTCCGCGCCGACCGTGGAGATGGGGAGAGGGGCAGTCATGACGTGCTTCCCGGTTGGTCGGTCGGGGTTCCGGTGGCCGCGCCTGTGATGGCGGCGACGATCTCGTCGTGCGAGGTGGTGGCGGGCGACAGCGTCGCGGCGGTGGAGCCCAGGCGGAGCACGACGATGCGGTCGGCCACGTCGGTCACGAACGGCACGCTGTGGCTGATGACGATGACGGCGATGCCCCGGTCCCGGGTGCGCTTGATCAGCTGGGCGACCTGCTCGGTCTGGACGAGGCCCAGCGCGGCGGTGGGCTCGTCCATGATGACCAGCTCGCGGGCCCAGATCCCGGCCCGGGCGATTGCCACGGTCTGGCGTTGGCCGCCCGAGAACATCCGCACCGGAGCCCGGTAGTCCGGAACGCGGGCCCCGAGGGTGCGCAGATAGTCCTCCGCCTCGGTCTGCATCCGCTTGTTGTCGAGGACGCCCAGTCGGCCCAGCAGTCCCGGCTTGCGGCGCTCACGGCCCAGGAACAGGTTGGCGGGGGCGGACAGGTCGTCGGCCAGCGCGAGGTCCTGGTAGACGGTCTCGATGCCGGCGGCGCGGGCGTCCGAGGGGTTGACGAAGTGGACCCGTTTGCCGCGCACGCGCAACTCGCCGCTGTCCGGAGCGAGGGCGCCCGACAGGATCTTGATCAGCGTGGACTTGCCCGCGCCGTTGTCGCCCATCAGCGCCACGACCTCGCCGGGGGCCACCTCCAGGGACACGTCGGTCAATGCCGTGACGTGACCGAAGCGCTTGGAGATCCCGTTGGCCGAGAGCGCGGGGACGTCCGGGCCGGAGGGGCCGGGGGGTGGTGTCGCATTCGACAGATGCTGCATCAGCACGAGTCTTCCTCTCTCGTTGGTGACTCAGCTGCTCTCCGCAAGAAGTTCCAGGTGTCTCCGCTTGTGAACCGGAGGTTGTGTGGAGGTAACGTGGATGCTTGCATACAAGTTCTCCAGTATGCAAGGATTCCTTTCGTGAAATCGGATCGAAACTTCGCGGGCGGCCTGCCGGCCCTCTCATCGGTGGGGCGGCCGCGTGTCCGCCGGCGCACCTCCGACCGTGTGTACGAGGAACTGGCCGCGGCCATCCGCGACCTGCGGATCGAACCGGGTGCGTCGCTGTCGGAGACGGATCTCGCCGAGCAGTTGCAGGTCAGTCGTACGCCGCTGCGCGAGGCCATCGCGCGGCTCGTGGACGGCGGTCTGGTATCCGTCGTGCCCCAGGTGGGCACCCGGGTGGAGCCGATCCGGCTGCACGACGTGGAGCAGGCGCGCTTCGTCCGCGAGAGCCTGGAGCTGGCCGCGTTCGCCGCGGCCTGCGAAAAGCCGGAGCGGGACGTCACCGGGCTGCGTACCCTCCTCGCCGAACAGGAACGGTGCCACCGGGCCGACGACCTCGGCGGTTTCTTCGCCGCCGACGAGGCGCTCCATCGGCAGGTCTTCGAGGCGAGCGGCCATCTCGGCGCCTGGCAGCTGATCCAGCCGATGAAGATGCACCTGGACCGTTTCCGGCGGCTCAGCCTGCCCGACCCCGAGACGGTGCGCGTCCTCATCGACGACCACACGGCGATCGTGGACGCGCTGGAATCCGGCGACGCGGCAACCGGCCACGAACACATCAGCAGGCACGCGCGCAGGATCCTGGAGATCGCCCCCGGTCTCCACGGCCGCTACCCCGGTTACTTCGCCGGATGAGGACCGGAACCGGCCGATTCCCCTATCTCACCGAAGGCGACCTCGTCGAGGTCGAAATCGACGGCCTCGGCCGGCAGACCCAGAAAGCGGTACGAGCATGCTGAGGCTCTCCCTCGGTCACATCGACGTCTACGACGACAGGACGGCGACCTTCGCCCATCAACTCGGGCTCACCGGCGTCCAGTTCCACACCCCCGACCTGCTGCCCGGCGAGGGGGGCCACTGGAGCCTGGCGGAACTGCGGGCGCTGCGCGAGCGCTGCGACGCCGACGGGCTGCGGATCGACGGCCTGGAGAACGTCCCCCTGGCCCACTTCTGGAAAGTCCAGCGGGGCCTTCCAGGGCGCGACGAACAGATCGAGAACTACCGCACGACCATCCGGAACATGGGCGCGGTCGGCATGGACATGCTCGGCTACAACTGGCTGCCGACGTTCGTGTGGCGCACCGACATGGACGTGGCGGGCCGCGGCGGCGCAAAGGTCACCTCCTTCGACCTGGCCGACATCGGTGCCGGCAACGCGCTCGCCTCCTACCGGCTTTCACCCACCGAACTGTTGTCCGAGCCGATCACGGCCGAGCAGATGTGGGCCAACCACCAGTACTTCCTCGACGCCGTCCTGCCCGTCGCCGAAGAAGCCGGGGTGCGACTGGCACTGCACCCGGACGACCCGCCGGTGGACGAGCCGCTGGGGGGCGCGGCGCGCATCTTCAACTCGCCGGCCTCGCTGGCCGCAGCGCGCGAGCAGGCGAAGGGAAGCCCGGCCTGGGGACTGGACTTCTGCCTCGGCACGGTCTCCGAGATGGGTGGCGAGGACAGCGTCAACGAGGTCATCGACACGCTCGGTCCGCTCGGTGCGATCTTCTACGTCCATTTCCGGGACGTCCAGGGGACCGTCCCATCCTTCCGTGAGTGCTTCCTCGGTGAGGGCAACTACAACCCCGCCCGTGTCATACGCCGCCTCCACGATGTGGGATTCGACGGCTTCATCATCGACGACCATGTGCCGGCCATGGTCGGCGATCCCGACACCTGGCTCGACATCTCCCCCGACGCCTACTGCAGCCGCGGCCGCGCCCACGCGATCGGCTATCTCCAAGGTGTCCTCAACGCACTCGGCCTCGACTGACGCGCCATTTGCCCAGGAGAGGACGGCCGCGTGGGGCGGCACGGGGGATTTGCGCCAGGGCATCGCGGCCGGGCGCAGATCCGCCGCCATGCCCGCCGCGTCCTGGATCACGGCCCGCAGCTGCGAGCCCGATACCCGCGGCGCCGGCTCCGGTATCGGCCGCGAGATGGCTCGCCGGTTCCACGCCGATGGCGTCATCGTCAACACCGCGTCGGTCGCCGGACTCGTGGGACTCAAGGACCGTGCCGCATACTACGCCGGCAAGGGCGCGGTCATCGCTTTCACCAGGCAGGTCGCCGTGCAGTACGCGGGCACCGGCATCCGCTGCAACTCGATCTGTCCCGGCACCGTCGACTCGCCCTGGGTCGGGCGCCTGGTGGCCGCTGCCGACGACCCGGAGCAGGCCCTGACTGGCCTTGTCGCCCGTCAGCCCATGGGGCGCCTGGGACGACCCGACGAGATCGCCCGGGCCGCCCTCTACCTGGCGTCCGACGCCGCCGCGTTCATCACCGGCACCGAACTCGTGCTGGCCGGTGGCCTGCTGGCCGGCTGACCGTGCTTGCCCGCGAGCGAGGGCGTTCCCGGCGGCCGTGTCGGCGAGGCCGAAGGCTGTGACCTCGGCACCGGGAGTGGAACCGGACGCTCTTCAGACCGAGCCGATGCGCGAAGGCGGCGGTCCGGTCGTCGTATTCGTCGACGTGGCCGAGCGAGATCCGCATGGTCACGTCGATACTCCTTCCGGTCGTGGCACAGGCGAGGCGGGGATGTACCCGCGGCCCGCGAGGGTGTCATTCGGTGAAATAGCTGGGGTATTGCGCCTGCAGGGCGGGGCCGTTGTCGAGCACCCGCCGTGCATGCCGTCGGATGTGGGCTCGCCCGCCGAGGACGTCGCCGGCCTCCAGCGCGTCGACGATGGCCGTGTGTTCATCGATCAGGCCCAACACGGTGTCCGGGTCGGGGAGTGACAACCGCCGCAGCCGGTCCAGGTGCATCTTCATCGGCTGCATGACCTGCCAGGCCCCCGGATATCCGCTGATGTCGAAGATCTGGGCGTGCAGAGCCTCGTCTGCGGCGAAGAAGCCGTCGACGTCGTGGACATCGAAGTACCGCCGCTGCTCGGCCAGGAGGGCACGCAAGCCGCTGACGTCACGCTCCGGCTTCTCGCAGGCCGTCTCGAACGCCGCCGACTCGAGGTTCTCTCGCACGAAGCGCGCCTGCTCGACGTCGTGCAGACGGATCAGTTCGACCCGCGTCCCGACCTGGGGGACCACGGAGACGAGTCCGGTCTCGACCAGGCGGGCGATCGCCTCGCGCAGCGGAGTGCGGCTGACGTGCAACTGCTCGGCCAGGTCGGTCTCGGACAGTGACGCCCCGGGCGGGAGCCGCACATCGCGGATCGCCGAAGCGAGCTCCTCGTAGACGCGGTCCGAAGTCCGCTGACGCGGCCGGGACCGGCCTACCGAGGACAGGGCACCCGCGTTCACCGAGGGGATTCGTTCCTTATTCACGAGACCATCCTTGCATGCTGGTCGACTTGTATGCAGGAATTCGAAAAGAAAATGAAATGCCCGGTCTATCCGGAATACGGAGCATCCGAGTCGCCGGCCCGGAGGGGGACTTGCACCGATGCATGTGTCGCACGCGACCCCGGATCGCACGGACCCCCGGCCCTGATCGCGAGCCGCACCACTTCGACCGGCTCGCCGACGTGCGTGACCGGGCGAAGCGCGCCTCCCGCTCACTGTGCCAAAGCGTTGCCCAGTGGCGTCCGTTCGTAGCGGACCTGATGACCGTGCCTGCGCGACGACAGGAGGCCGGCGTCGCGCAGCACGGACAGGTGGCCCGAGACGGAGGACAGCGCCAGGCCGTAGCGGTGGGCGAGCGCGCTGGTCGTCGCCGGCGCGTCGAGTTCGACGAGAATCGTCGCGCGGTTCGCGCCGAGCAGTCGGACAAGGGCGTCGGACGCCGGCCGCGCGGGTTCGCTCCACAACTCGCCGATGCCGCGGGCGGGATAGACCAGCGTCGGCTGCCAGGGCGGGTCGAATCCGCCGACCACCTCCGGCCAGACGAACACCGCGGGCATCAGGACCAGGCCGTCACCGTCGAGGGCGCGCGTGTGGGTGAGCGCGGTGTTGCGGGTGGTCACGGTGAGCGTGTGGTCCGCCCACTCGATGCGCGGGTGCAGGTCGGCGAACAGGCCGGCCAGACCCTCATCCGCCAACCGCTTCGTACGAAAGGCGATGTCCGCCTCGAGGAGCGATCGCAGCCGCGGCCAGTAGGGGGCGATCAGCGCGTCCCAGACGCGTTCGTGGAGGTCGGCGAGTTCACGGATCGTGCGCGCGGGATCCGCGAGCATGGCGCGCGCGAGCGGAGTGTCCGCGGCTCCGGGAACGTGGGTCAGCGTGCGGGTCATCTCCGCGTACGCCGCCGCCGGTTCGGTCGCGCGCACCCGCGCCGTCTCGCTCGCCATCGACGCCAGCGGGCCGGCCGGCGGCGGGCACAGGAAGTCCGGGGTGTAACCGCACTGCGGCATCATCAGCCACAGCGGCTCCAGGTCGAGGTCGGTGAGCACCTCGCGAGCCCGACGCACCCATCGCGGGTGGTAGCCGTGCCGCTCGGGCCGGGCCAACGTCCGAATGGCTTCCTGCGTTTCCCATAACGGCGAGATCGCGAACCGGCAGCGCAACAGGTCGGGTGCACCGAAGTGCATGTGCATGGGCACGGAGCCTCCCGCAGCCGGCCGAACTTTCGGGTGGGGCCGAAACAGTACAGCTCGCGAAGGCATCCGACCAGGCTGCCGCCATGACAACGACGCGAAACGAGGGAGCCGAGGCCGCGGACCCGGCCCGGGACGAGGGAACCACTCCGGCCGGCTCGGCGGTCGGCGTCCGCGAGACCTTCGACACCGCTCCGGTCGCGCCCGCGGCGACATCGTCGAAGACCGGCTCCGGCTACGGACAGGTGTTCGCCGTACGCGAGTTCCGGCCGGTCTTCGCGGCGCACGTGCTGTCGATGACCGGCTCGGTGTTGGCCCAGGTCGCACTTTCGGTGCTGGTGTACCGGCTCACCGGCTCCGCGCTGCTCACGGCGCTCACCTACGCACTGGGTTTCCTGCCCTACGCGATCGGTGGCACGGTGTTGGCCGGGGTCGCGGATCGGTACGCGGCGCGCACGGTCCTGGTGGTCTGCGACGTGCTGTGCGTGGCGTGCGCGGCGGTGATGGCGACGCCGGGGACCCCGGTGGCGGTGCTGCTGACGCTCCGGTTCGCGATGGCGCTGGTGGCACCGGTGTTCAGCGGCACGCGAGCGGCGAGCCTGGCGGACATCCTGGGCGAGGGCGACGCGCTGATCCTGGGCCGGTCGCTGATCCGGATGGTGGCACAGGGCGCGCAGGTCGCCGGGTTCGGCCTCGGCGGGCTGCTCCTGGTGGTGGTCGGCCCGCGCGAGGCGTTGATGATCACGGCGGTGACCTTCGCGGGGTCCGCGCTGCTGCTGCGTTTCGGGACCCGGAACCGTCCCGCTCGCGCGCCGCGCGAGGGCGGCCCCGAGAGCGGGGGAGGGGGTACGCGCCGGCTGTTGGCGAATCGCCGGCTGCGGAACCTGCTCGTGCTCTTCTGGATCCAGCCGTTCTTCCTGGTGGTACCCGAGGCATTGGCGGCTCCGTACACCGACGGGATCGGCGCGGGCACCACCGGGCTCGGGCTGTTCATGGCGGCGATGCCGGTGGGCACGTTGCTCGGCGAACTGCTCGCCGGGACACTGCTCGGCCCGGAGGCGCGGTCGAGGATCGCGGGGCCGCTGGCGCTGCTCTCGCTGCTGCCGTATCTGGGGTTCGCGGTGCGACCGTCGCTGCCCTGGGCGATCGCCGCGATGTTCGCGACGGGGCTGTGCGGGGCGTACACGTTGGGCGTGGACCAGTGGATCCTGGCAGCGATTCCGGAGGGAATGCAGGGTAGGGCGATGACGCTGATGGCGGCCGGGCTGATGACGATCCAGGGCGTGGGCATGGCGCTGGCGGGGGCGGCGGCCGAGTTCGGCGCGCCGCACGTGGTGACCGCATGGGCGGGGCTGCTCGGGACGGTGTGCGTGGCGCTCGCGCTGCGGTCCGCTCGGCGTGCTCACGGAAAGTCGTAGGACCGCTCGGGAGAAACGCCTGCGGCGCGGCAGGCAGTGGGCCGATCACCGGCGTCACGCGTGCGGTTCGTCGGTGTCCAGGATCATGGCTGACGTGGCGCCGATCAGGCGGCGCAGGATGGCGTCGGCGCGCTTGCTGTCGCGGGTCATGACCGCGTCGAGCAGGTCGCGGTGTTCCTTGTGACCCGCCTGGTCGGTCGTCCGGTGGCGCGCGTCCGCCGGTGTGGGTCGGCTCCACCGTCGGTACAACTCGGCCTCTTCCCGAAGCGAGGCGGCCAGGTCGCGCAGCCGGGGGTTGGCGCAGCCGGCCAGGAGCGCGGTGTGGAAGTCGGCGTGGGCGATCAGCCAGTCCTCGCCGGGTTGGTCGCCCACGCCGAGTGGGGTCTGCTCGAACGTGTGGTGGGCGGCCAGCACTTGGGCCTGCCACGCCAGGTCGCCTTCGTCGATGGCGCGGCTCAGGGCGAGGCACTCGAGCTCGGTGCGGGCGTCGGTCAGGTCGGCCAGCCCGCGAGCGGTCACGTCGGTGACCCGGAAGCCGTGGTGCGCCTCGGAGCTGACCAGGTTCTTGGCGACCAGCCTGAGCAGGGCTTCGCGTACGGCGCCGGTGCTCACCCCGTACCGCTCGCTGAGCTCGGGGAACTTCAACCGCCGGCCGGGCCGGAGCCGGCCGCCCAGGATGTCGGCCCGGATGCGATCGTGCACCGCTTCGCTGCGGGTCTGCTGCCCGGCTTCTCTCGCCACGAGACGGATCCATCCACCAGCCCCCGACCGGCACTCCTTAGCGAGCACGATCCACCTCGCCCACCTGGCCACCCGGCCGAACACGGCCTGCTGCGCTCCGGACGAGGGTCCGGTGGCCCTACCCGGCGTGGCGGCCCTGGTCTTCGGTGAAGGGCCGATCGGCCTCGCCGAGCCAGTACACGGTTCCCTGCCGGGTGACGGTGGCGCCGAAGTCCCAGAGCCTGGGCTGGTCGGCCTTCTCCCACAGCGTCAGGGCGTCGTGGACCTCCCGCGCCAGGTCGCGGGGCCCGAACCGGTTGACCTCGCCGCCGACTCCGGCGGTGGTGTCCCGGACGACGGCCCAGGACGTGCCGGCGGCGTCACCCAGCCACAACGTGCGGCCCCGGCCTCGGTCGAGTTCGAGGAGGTGGTGGACGTCGGGGACGCGCAGCGAGATCGCGAACCGGGCGTGGACGTCGTCCAGGGCGGCGACGTCCAGCGCGGTGACGCCCGCGTCGGAGTGTTCCCACGTGTCGTCGTCGACCACGGTCGCGGGGTCGAAGCGGGTGAAGCGTTGACCGCGCGTGGGCATGAACATCACCCCGCCGTCGAAGACCCCGGAAGCGGTCCCGTCGCCTGCGACGGTGAGCCGGAGCAGGCCGCCCTGATGGAAGGGGACGATCCGGGGAGCGACGATCACACCCCCCGGTGCGGTCTGTTCCACCCACGCGTAGGGGACGCGGCCCACGGCGGCCGTGGCGATCACCCGGTCGAAGGGCGCGTGTTCGCGGTGCCCGAGCTCGCCGTCCGCGCACACCACGTGCACCCGGCACCCCGCCGCCTCCAGCGCCCTGCGCGCCCGGTCGGCCAGCACGGGGTCTATCTCGACCGTGCACACCCGCCCCGGTCCCGCGCGCTCGCACAACAGCGCGGCGTTCCAGCCCGTACCGCCGCCGATCTCCAGGACCCGGTCACCCGGCTCGACGCCCAACGCCCGGAGCATGAACAGCACCGCCGAGGGCGCGCTGATCGAACTCGACGCCACCTGCCCCACCCCGGGCCGGACGGGCCGGCCGTCGTCGACCTGGACGACCAACGGGGCATGCGGCGCGTACACCGCCTCGGCCCACCGCCCCGGCTCCCCGGCCCGCTCGAGCGCCCGGTAGCCGTCGTCGCCGGGCACCCACACGGTGTCGGGGACGAAGCGGTGCCGAGGAACCCGCGCGAAGGCATCGCGCATCCAGGGCTGCTCGAACTCGCCGAGGGCATCCAGGGTTTCGACCGATCGTTCGAGATGCTCCTGGTCGCTCACTTGGGCTTCTTGTGCGTACCGGGACCCGGGTTGCGCAATGTCGGGTCGTCACCGTCGGGGGACGGCTCCGGAGCGGGTTGCGGGGGCGGCGTGGGCTTGTTGTGCGTACCCATATCGATGATCCCTCCTCGCGGTGACGTCGAGTCATCATCCCGTGACCGACCGCATGATCGCCAGTGCCCGGCGATCGGCGGGGCGGTGCCGACGACCGCATGGATCACGTGTCGATCAGGGCCGTCATCACGATCGCCGGTATCAGCGACAGCGCCACGCCGGCGAACCACCAGGGCCAGTGCCGTCCGCGCGAGAGCGCGCCCCAGGTCCCCACGCCGCCGGCGATCAGCGCGCCCAGCACGGGCAGCCACAGTGCCAGTGGTGTGAACCACCCCGAATCGCATTGGAACCCCTCCTCGAAGTCGCAGTTCGCCGTGGACATGGCGCTGCCGAACATCACCACCCACCCGGACACGACGCACCAGACCCACAACGCGACCACGGCGACCACCCGCACCGCCGTGCTCCACGCCTTCCGAACCCGCGTCCCACCATTCACCGTCGTCGTCATGCACCGAACCTACGAACACTCCTCCCGGACCACCCGGGTCCACGTACTCACGAGATACTCGACCCTCGTACTCACCTGTCCCCGCGCCCGCGCCTCGCTCGAGACCCTGCGAGCCGCCCTTCGCACGCGCAGGTACTTTCGCGGATCGCCGCATAGGATCCCGGCGGGGGACTGTGTCGACTCTGGGGGGTTGGTCATCGATGTCGCATGTCGTGTTGACGACGGGCGCGAACGCGCCGCTCGGCGAAGAGATCGTCGAGATCGTCGTGTCGTGGGAGGGGCGCGCGGGCGTCGACGTCTCGGCGTTGCTCCTCACCGCCGATCATCTGGTGCGCGGTGACGCGGACTTCGTCTTCTGGAACAACCCCGCGAGCCCCGACGGCGCGGTCCGACTCGCCGACGGCGGGCGGATGACCGTGGTCACGAGCGCGGTCGCCGCCGACGTGGCGAGCCTGGTCGTGGTGGTCGCGGCCGACGGGGAGACGGGCGCGGACACCCTGGCGGACGTCCGCGGCCTACAGGCGGTCGTGGGCGGGCTGGTCTACCGGCCCGACGACTTGACGCGGGGCCAGACCGCGGCCGTGTTGGTCGAGGTGTACCGGCGCGCGGACGCGTGGAAGGTACGCGCGGTCGGTCAGGGGTATGCGAGCGGTCTCGCGGGTATCGCCACGGACTTCGGGATCGAGGTCGCCGAGGAGCCCGACGACACGCCGACGGCGCCGGAGCTTCCGGTGGGCTTCGCGATCCCCGACGCGGCGGAAGCACCCTCGGGCTTCGCCGCCCCCACCGCACAGCCGGCGCCCGTCGCCTTCGCTCCACCCGCCGCACAGCCACAGCAGCAGGCCCCTGGGCCCGAGTTCGCCGTGCCCCCGGCCACCGCCGCTCCGGAGTACGCCACCGGCTTCGCGGCCCCCGTGCCCACACCGGCCCCCGTCGCGTTCACCCCGCCGCCGGCCATCGCACCGCCCACGGCCCCGGCGCCCGCCCCGGCTCCCGCCTCCCCGGTGTCCCGGGCGCTGTCTCGGCTGCGTCGCCGCCCGGACACCCCGACGGAGCCGGCCGCCGCGCCGACCACCGCGCCGACCGCCGCGTACGTACCCACCACGCCGTACCCGGCGGCGACCCCGTACGCAGCCGCCCCGGCCGCCGCCGCGCCGTTGAACATGACCAAACCACCGCTCGGCGCGATCAAACTGACCAAGAGTCAGAGCGTGGCACTGCCGTGGGACGGCGACCCCGGCCTCGTGATCACGGCGGCGCTCGAATGGGACGGGGGCACCGCGTACGACGACTTCGGCGAGGCGGACCTCGACCTGTACGCGATGTTCGTGCCGCGCACAGAGGCGGTTCCGCCGAGCGACAAGCGAATACCGACCAAGGGCGCGGTCTACTACCGCAACTTCGGCTCTACGACCGCCGAGCCGTACCTCCACCTGGACGGCGACGCCCGCGGCCCGGGCCGCGAGGTCATCCGGATCACCCGCCCCGACCTCCAGGGCCACGTACTGATCTGCGCGTACAGCGCGCTCGGCAACGGTAGCGGCAGCTTCAAGTCCTACGGCGCCAAGGCCGTCGTCGACGACGGCCGGGGCTCGGTCGTGACGATTCCGCTCCTCGACGACAACGACATCGGCTATTGGGTCGCGATCGCGCTGATCGACTTCACCCGGCCGGAGGGCCCGACGGTCCGGCACGTCGAGCGGTACTCCGAATCGGGTGAGGAACGCCCGATGCTCTACGCCGACGGGCGCTTCGCGATGAGCATGGGCCCCTACGAGTTCAAGGACGCCGAACCCATCTCCGAGTGGGAATGGGAGAGCGTCATGGACCCGACGCATCACGAAAGCATCCGCGAGGGCCGCAACCTCTACCCCTGACCGAACCGGACAAGCACCCTCATGCAGGGCATGGGGGTGCACCAACTCCCGTACATCACAGCCGGTGGCCTGCGGGCTTGATCTGCTGACGCTGTCTCAAGAGCGCCAACTCGTGACCGTCGTGCGAACTCTCAGGTCGCTGGGACTGACTGAAGTCACAGCCATGTCGTCGCCATCCAGACGGTCACGGCCGCCGCGAGCATGAGCGTGATGTTGAGGGCGATCCGGCGGTCTTCGCGGCTCAGGTGAACTCTGGTCGCGCCGATCTGGAGGACCACGAACCCGATGGCCGCAACCAGGGCCAGCCAGGGCGCGATGCCGGTCAGCGGCGGGAGGATCAGCCCGATCGCGCCGAGCACTTCGATCACCCCGATGGCCCTGACGGCCGGCATCGGCGTGCTGTCCACCCAGGCCATCATCGGCCGGAGCTGCTCACGGCTCTGGACCGCCTTCACCCCGCCCGCGTAGAGGTAGAAGAGAGCAAGCAGGCCGGCAACGATCCAATATGCGACGTTCACGATTCCCATCCACGGTTACCGGTTGTAGGTGACCTCATCGTCACCAGCAGAGAGCGGGCAAAGGCACAAGCGAGTGCGCGAGTTCGTCAGCGGCACGGACCTCCCGAGGTAGGAGCCGCCGCGGCTGTACGGTTTCGGTACGGGCAGCCGGGCGGCGTTGTCCTTCCGACTTCTAGGCGAAGTCGGTGGCGGGTTCGGTGGCGTAACGGCTCATCACCCGGAGGGTCGCCTGTGGGGTCAATGCCTGGCCGCCGGCGATCATGTCCTGCAGGTCTCGGAAGTACTGCACGTACAGGTCTGGCGTGAAAGTGCTGAGCATGACGGCCTGTTGGTCGGTGACGTTGGCGAAGGTGTGCGGGGCTCCGGGCGGGACCATCACGAGCGTTCCGGCCGTCGCGTCGTAGTCCTTCTCTCCGACCGTGAACCGCACCGTGCCGGAGATGATGTAGAAACCCTCGTCGTGCTGGGCGTGACGGTGCTGCGGAGGTCCGGGCGTGTGCGGCGCGAGGACGGACTCGGCGAGCCCGAGGCGGTGCCCGGTGTTGCTGCCGTCTTCGAGGACGCGCAGTCGCGTGGTGCCCAGGAAGATCGTCTCGCCGTCGCCCGGACCGACCACCGATACGGCGGGGTCGGCAATCGGCTCACTGGTCTTCGGTTCGTCAGTCATGCTTCGATTCCACGTCCAGGGCACTGCGACTGTCCAAGACCCTTTGTGTGGCGTCGATACCGTACGAGTATCGTTGCACCATGGAGTTACGCACGCTGCGCTATTTCGTGGCGGTCGCCGAGGAACTCCACTTCGGCCGGGCCGCCACCCGGCTGCACATGAGTCAGCCGCCCCTGAGCCGGGCGATCAAGCAGCTGGAGATCGAGGTCGGCGCCACGCTGCTCGACCGATCGTCCGCCGGTGTCACGCTGACTCCGGTGGGGGCGGTACTACTCGATGAGGCGCGCGCCCTGCTCGAACAGGCCGACCGGGTACATGTACGCGTGGCCGCGGCAGCGGGAGCCGCGACCCTCACCGTCGGCATCCTGGGTGACAGTACCGACCCGGGCGCAACCCGGCTGGCCAGTGCCTACCGCCGGCGGCACCCACGCGTTGAGGTTCGCATCCGCGAGACCGACCTGACCGACCCCACCTGCGGGCTGCATGCCGGACTGGTCGACATCGCCCTGACCCGCGCGCCGTTCGACGAGACCGGCCTGACCGTACACGAGCTGCGCGCCGACCCGGTGGGAGCGCTGTTGCGCACCGACGATCCGCTGGCCCGCCGCGACAGCCTGAAGCTGTCCGACCTGGCCGACCGCCGCTGGTTCCTGTTCCCGGAGGGCACCGACCCCATCTGGCAGTCGTACTGGAACGGTGGGGAATCTCGCGAGGGTCCGGTGGTGCGCGCCGTCCAGGAATGCCGGCAAGCCGTTCTCTGGAACGGCACGGTCGGCATGACACTCCTGGACCACGAGCCGGCCGAGGGGCTCACTGTGGTGCCGCTGATCGATATGCAGCCGAGCCGCGTGGTGGCGGCGTGGAACGAGGGCGACACGAATCCGCAGATCCGCTCGTTCGTCCAGATCGCGGTCGCCGCCTACCGCGATTGAGCGCCTCACCGGCGGCACGCCGACTTGAGGGCGCCGCGGTCGGGGGCGCTGTCGGGGGCGCTGTCGGCACCGGCCTCGGCCCGGGCGGGGATCAGGGCCCGCATGGCGGTCAGGCGGGCGGCCCGACCATGCGCTGAATGTGCTCAGCCTGGTAGCAGGGGTGAGTGATCGCCGGCCGGGAGCGCAGGCGGTCATCGCATCGGATCCGTGCGCACGCCTCCGGATGCGACCCGAACAGCCCTCGTGCATTCTGTATGCGGTCAATAACATTCAGTGATGGTCGTGCCGGTCGCTGCGCCTGCCGTCCACTGCTCGTCGGCCATCTTGTTTCCCCGCTACAGGAAAGGCGTCGCCATGCCCATGCTCCTCATCGAGGGTGTCTATCGGATCGTCGGGACGCGCCCGGACGGCGACACGATCCGCTTCGTCCCGAACGACCCCACCGAGTGGGACCTGGTGCCCGGCCCCAACCTGGTGCATCGCAACGCCGCCGGCGGCGCGAGCCTGCGCCTGGAGGGGATCGACGCGCTGGAGACCCACTACCGGCCCCCGACCGGTGGACCGGAGCTGCACCAGCCGGCGCCGTTCGCCGACGAGGCCGGCGACGAGCTGCTCACCTGGATCGGCTTCCAGCCCGTGCAACGTGAGCCCGACGGGACCGTCAAGGCGCCGACCGTCCCGGCCGAGGTCCCCGGGTTCATCCTGACCAGGGGCGCGGACAGGTACGGCCGCTGCGTGGCCGTTGCCGGGCGCGGTGCGGGCCCGGCGGCAAGCGGTACGCAGGTCCACGTCACCGCGGCGATGTTGAAGACGACCGCCAACCACCACATGCTCGCTACCGGCCTGGCCTTCCCGACGTACTACCGCAGTCTCTTCCCCGAGCTGCGCAACGAGTTCACCCAGGCAGTCAAGGCCGCCCGGCAGGCCGGCAAGGCGCTGTGGTCAGTGGACAAGACGACCTCGGGGGCGGAGGTGGTCGCATCACCGGTGATCAGCGAGGACGTGGTGCTGCCCAAGTTCTTCCGCCGCCTGGCCGAGTACATCGCCCTGAACGACGGCGATCCCGCGCTCGACGGGTTCCTCGACTTCCTGGCGCAGAAGGCCGACAAGTTCACCATCATCTCCGACGCCCACTTCACCACCGGTCTCGACCTGGTGGTCGAGGTCAACACCACCAAGGTCAAGATGACCCAGCCCCCCGAGAACCTGCTCTTCGACGAGGCATGAGGGAAACGGGCACCATGACTGAGCGAACGAGGTAAGGGTGTCTCCTGGGTCGCAAAGCGGCGCGCGGTCTTGCGGTCCAGGCCCAGGACGCGGGCGATCGCGCCGATCGTGTAGCGGCGCTCCTGTAGTTCGTGGATGTCGGCGTGCCGTTGCCGGCTGCGGGCCAGGAACTGGTTGTCCGGAGGGTCCGTCGGTGGCGGCGGGATGCCGATCAAGGCGACCGCCTTCGCGACGTCGGTGGCGCCGTTCCGCCGGTCGGGGAGCGTGTACTCGGGGTCTTTGCGCAGGCGGGGGCGGTGGGCGTGGCCCCACCTCCCACTCGGGATCGGGACAGACCTGCTCAACGAAGTTCCTGACCACCAGCGGCTCCCGCGGCGACGCCGGGAGAAGGAGCGACGTGCAGTCTCGGTTCGGCCCACCGCGCGGCTCGGCTTGCCGGCGAGACGTCCCCTAGCGCCCGGGGCATCTAGCATGCCCGGCGTGACCAATCCCAAGGACGTACTCTTCACCGGCAGCGTGGTCGATCGGCTGCTGGACGTGGCCGTGGCAGCACACCTCCCGACAACCCCGCCGCTGGAGGACGAACTGCAGCGCTTCGCCCGGGTCATGGTCGACTCGCAGACAGTCATGTGGATGAACCCGCTGGACGCGACCGCCGCGCTGCTCGACCTCCTCGCCGAAGAGACCGACACCCCCGTGTTCGCGACCCGCCCCGCCGCGTACCGCGACAAGCTGGCCCGCGCCGCACGCGACGAGCCGATCGGCGACTTCCTCCACGGCCTGGCAGCGCTCGTGCGCGAGTTGACACGGGTGGTTCCTCCGGGGTTCGACGAACTGCCGATGTCCCAATGGGAGGCGGGGATCACCTTCTCGCAGACCTGCGGGCTCACGGAGTACATGCGCTCAGGCGAGTTCGACGACGTCCGCGCGGCGGCGCGCGAGATCGCCGGCATGGACCACCCCGACTGCCAGTGGAGGATCGCCGGGCTCGGCGGCGAACTGCAGCGCCTGCTCTTCATGTTCCCCCGGCCCGAAGCCATGGACGCCGCCTTCGCCGCCGTCCATGGCCCAACACACGCCGATGTCGAACTGCTGCTGCACGCTGTACGGACCCATTTCGCCGAAGAACACTGACGACCGCTGTCACACGAAGGGGGATTCGACCAACCGAGATGCCTGTTCGCCCCTCCGCTTCTCGGGGTGCGCACCGGATCGGCCTGGGGAGCCGAGCAACACCGGATGCCGTCGTCCTTCGTGGACGTGGGCGCTCGCCCGCCCGGCTACTGCTCAACCGAGTACCGCAGACGAATGCGATCACGATTGCGGCGTTGATACGTTGGCGCGCACGGACAGAGCCCCAGTCGACTCGCGTCCCTCGCGGGCGCGGCCGGCCGGACGTCTCGGGCGGCGGGCTCTCGGACAGGCACAGTGCTCCACGGTCATGAACGCGGACCGACATCGACGTCTCGAAGTATGCGCAAGTTATCCGATTTTAAAGGGAGAGCTCATGCAGCGCATAGCCTTACGCCTCGGTGTGGCGGCGGCCACCGTGACGGCCCTGGCGGCTGTCACGACGGGATCGGTGACAGCAGCGCCCAGTGCCTCCGATCGTTCGGAAGTGGCGGCGTGCGATCCAGTCGGGGTTACGCGGTTCAATCACACCGGGTACAAAGCCTGCAACACCCGGACGGTGGACGTCGACTGGAACAAGGACGGGCAGTCGGACGAGTCGTTCGTGGTCGCGCCCGACCGAACGATATGGCACATCGAGGCTGCCTCCGACGGCTGGAAAGAGATGCCTCACGGTTTTCGCGCCGACGACATGGTCGGGGCCGGGTGGACCTACGGGCAGCGTTGCGTCAGGGTATTGGTGAAGACCCTGATAAACGAAAACCAAATCTGGTCCTCGTGTTTCAGCGACGGCTCCTGGCACCCGTGGTGGCGCGTCTACGTGTGAGCGGAGAGTCCGCGCCGCCGCCGCACGCCGCCCCGCCGCCTCGACGGCCGCCTCCACACCCGCCCCGGCCGAGCCGTCCTGCGGATGGGCTTCGAGACGGCAATATCGGGTGCCCGTGTGGGGCTATCGGGTTAGCAGCCGGCACACGCTTGATGTGTGAGCGATGAGTTTGGGCGGCGGATCGGGTCTGCCCTGGTATGACTCGAATCATCGCCGACATCTCGGTCTCCCTCGACGGCTTCGTCACCGGGCCGGACCCCGGCCCGGACAACGGTTTGGGCACCGGCGGCGAGGCCCTGCACACCTGGGCGTTTTCCGACGACCCCGACGACCGCCGGGTCCTGCGCGAGGCGACCGCCCGCTCGGGCGCCGTCGTCCTCGGCCGCCGGCTCTTCGACCTGGTCGACGGGCCGAACGGCTGGGACGACACGTCCGGCTACGGCGCCGGCGAGGTCGGCAAGCCCGCGTTCGTCGTCGTGACGAGCTCGCCGCCGGAGTCGGTGCGGCTCACCGACCTCGACTGGACCTTCGTCACCACCGGTCTGCCCGATGCCGTCACCGCCGCGCGCGAGCGTGCCGAGGCGGCGTCGTCGAAGAGCGGCAAGGACCTCGACGTCGTCCTCATGGGCGGTGGCGCCACGATCGGCTCGGCGCTCGACGCCGGGCTGGTCGACGCGCTGACGCTGCACCTGGCGCCCGTCGTGCTGGGCGCCGGGACGCCACTGTTCACCGGCGGAGCTCCGCGCACGCTGGTGCAGCGGAGCGTGACCTCGACATCGACCGCGACGCACCTGACCTACGACTTCCTCTGACGACGTCGTTGCGGAACGGCATTGCCCGCACCGATCTGGAGCCGCCGGCAAACCCACCATCGCCGACCACCGACCGCCGGAACTCCCCGCTCCCCTTGGGGACTTCGACCGCAGAGCCGTCGACAGCCGCCGACGGCCGGGCGGTTGCCACGCCGGACCGCGAGTGCGGCGGGCGCGCCACCTTGCACGATCAGCGGCAGGTCGCGGCGGGAGGCGTAGCCCTCGCGGTCCAGCAAGGCGACATCGAGTGAATTACGTCCGGGGAATCGGACGGCCACCCCTGCGTGCGCGGGTCGGTGTAAACGCAGGAGCGGCCGGCCGGCCGGATCGGCGTGGCAGGTTCCACGGCGGCGTCAGGTGCGGTTCAGGGCCATGTCGAGATGGGCGATGGTCAGGCTCTGGTCGGTGACGGTGACGTCGGTACCGGTGAAGCGGGCGGCCTGGAGTCGGTCACGGATGAGGGCGCGCAGGGCGGGGTGGTAGGAGTCGAGGTCGTCGAGGACGGCCTGGGGGATTTCGATGGTGCCGTAGAAGCTTCTCGGTTCGGAGGTGAGCCCCGGAGCACGGGGGGATTGGCGTAGGCCGTCGACCGTGTGCAGCACGATCCGGAGCTTCTGGTCGCCTGCCTGCAGGGCCAGGGGTGTGGTCGCGACCGCCACGTCGAATTCATCCCGGCGACGGTGGGCCGCGGAACCCCTTGATCGTGTCGGCCCGTGTGCCGAGGCGGGGCCAACGCATCGACGAGGCCGTCGAGTTGCCGCGCACGCACATCGACGGGGCCCGGCACACTTCTACGAACAGCGTGGAGGAGATGGCCGTGATCCTGGCCCGGCACGACCCGCCGGAGGAGCTGCGCGATCTCGCCGCGCCCGTGTGGCGGGCGTTGGCCGATCGCCCGTGGGATCTGCTCGACGTCGATGGGCAAGGTCGCGTGTGGTTCCGGGCGGGGCGCTGGACTCTCCCCCCGTGGGAGGGTTCAGCATGGTGGCATGCACGATGAACTGCTCGCCATCGGGCGCTTCGCCCGCCTGTGCCGGCTGAGCGTCAAACAACTGCGGCACTACGACGAGGTGGGGCTCCTGGCCCCGGCGTGGGTGGATACCGGCACGGGCTATCGGTACTACGCCCCCGAGCAGGCGCGTGACGCGCTGACCATCGCCCTGTTGCGGGACATGGACGTCCCACTGGCAGTGATCGCCGAGGCGCTGACCGCCGACGCCTCGTTTCGGGCGCGCGTCCTTCGCGCCGAGCGGGACCGACTGGCCGAGCGGATCACCCGGGATCAGACGCGGCTGGGGATGCTGGAGCGGCTGGCGGAGGGCGGTCTGCCCGGGTACGAGGTGAGTCTGGGGAGGGAGCGGGAACGGCGGCTGGCCGTGGTGCGGGCAGTATGCGCGCCCACGACGGTGGGGGCGACAGTCGGGGAGTGCGTCGGGCGGCTCCTGGCCGGGCTCGCAACGGCGGGGATCGCGTGGGAGCCGCCGCTGTGGGGGCTGTACCCCCTCGACCTGGAGGATGGAATGCACATCGCCGTCGGGGCGGAGACGACGGCGGGGACGAACGTGCCCGGCCTGGAGGTTGAGGTACTGCGCGGCGGGCCCGTGGTCGAAACCGTGCATATCGGGCCCTATGCCCAGCTGCCCCTGGCCTACAACGCGCTGTTCGCCGCCGTCCACGAGCGCGGGCTGCGCCCGCAGGCACCCGTGCGCGAGGCCTATCTCGTCGGGCCGGGAGAGGCGACGGACGAGGAACTGATGACCCGGTTGATCCTTCCCGTCGAGGAGGTTGCAGCAGCATGACCGTCCTCAAGGGCGTCGAGGCACACGGTACGCAGCACTGCGAGACGACGGCGCTGGGGGTGTTGCTGCGGCACGAAGGACTGGATCTGTCCGAGGCCATGCTGTTCGGGCTGGGCTCCGGCCTGGGCTTCATCTACTGGGACGGAAAGGGCATGGACTTTCCCTTTCTCGGAGGCCGTGTCAAGCCCTTCGAACTCACCCGGAACCTGGCCGCCACACTCGGACTGGCGCTGGTGGTACAAGAGACCACATCCCAGCGAAAAGCGTGGCAGAACGTCACGGCCCACATCGACGCCGGTCGGCCCGTCGGGTTGCAACTCGACAGCTACCACCTGGACTACTTCCGGTCGAAGGTGCACTTCGGCGGCCATGTCGTAGCCATGTACGGCTACGACACACAGCAGGCCTATCTGGTGGACACCGACCAGCAGGGCGGAGCGGTAACCACCACCTTGACCAGCCTGGCCAAGGCCAGAGCCGAGCGCGGCCCGATGACCGCCAAGAACCGCTCCTTCACCCTTACCGTGCCGCACGACCCGCCTTCACCGCAGGACCGGATCGTTTCCGCGATCAAGGCTTGCGCCGACGGCTTCCTCAACCCGCCCATCGCGAACCTGGGTTACCGCGGCATCGAGAAGACCGCCACACAGGTGCGGAAGTGGCGGCACCGCAGCGACAACCCACAGCGGGACCTGCCACAGGCCGCCCTCCTCATGGAGCAGGCCGGCACCGGCGGCGCTCTGTTCCGCAACCTCTACCGCGACTTCCTCGGGGAGTGTGCCGAGCTGATCGACGACGGCAACCTTCGCACCGGCCACACGCTGTACACCGAAGCAGCCGCCCTCTGGACGGACGTAGCCGAGTTGATCGCAAAGGCCGGCGACGCGGACGACGCCGGCGGCGCAGCGCACCTGGCGCAGGCCGGCACAATCCTCCACGATCTCTCGCGAGTGGAGCACGACGCCATGCAGGCGCTGAGCCGGATGCAGACGTGAGACCTCCGCAGAACGACCTCCGTTTCGAGGTCAACACGTTCTGGGTCATTTCGGACGTCGGACCGGCGGCTCACCGCGTTCCTTATGCTCGGAGACATGACTATTCAGCGGATGGACAACGTCGCCATCGTCGTCGACGACCTGGACGCGGCTGTCGAGTTCTTCACCGAGCTCGGCATGGAGCTTGAAGGCAAGGGGCAGATCGAAGGCCTTTTCGCGGACCGTACCGTCGGACTCGACGGCGTCCGGAGCGACATCGCGATGATGCGGACCCCGGACGGCCACAGCAAGCTGGAGCTGACCAAGTACCACACCCCCGTGGCGTCCAGCGCCGAGCCGGAGAACCCTCCGCCCAACACCTTGGGCCTGCATCGCGTCATGTTCGCCGTCGACGACATCGACGACACCATCGCCCGCCTGCGCGCCCACGGCGCCGAACTCCTCGGCGAGGTGGCGCAGTACGAGAGCATCTTCCGGCTCTGCTACCTCCGCGGCCCCGCGGGCATCATCGTCGCTCTGGCCGAACAGATCGGCTGACGCGAGCCTGCCGCGCGGGGCGGTGCATCAGCGACGCGCGAACGGATCGCATGAGCATGCCGATACGACCGTTCTTCGCTCGACGCGACCCATGAGGGTCGTGGATGCCGGAATGAAGGCATCCACCGCGTTCGAGCAGGTGGCCACGACGGCGTCGAAGTCGCGGAAGAGATTTCCGAGTTCGCGCCGCCGGCCGTTTTCGTCGCGGTCGGCGGGGTCGTACGGGGCGATGGGGTGACGCGTCGGGTCGTCGAGGTCGCCCCGGTCGCCGGGCGGGAGCGGGGCCGGCCATACTCTCGCTCATGAAACCCGGACGCTCGTTCGCCCTGCTGATCGGCGCGCTCACGCTGATCACCGCGTGCACCTCGGACAAGTCCTCGCCGTCGGCGGCCGACCCGAAGAGCACGCCGCCGTCGGTCGCACCGCCGGCCGCGCCGGCCTCCTCTCCCGACGCGGCGGAGTCGGCGTCCCCGACTCCGATCCTCGCCGTCGACCCGAACAACCCGAATCGGCCGAACCTGCCCGACCTCCAGGGGCGTTGGTGGGCATGGGTGGCCAAGAGCACGAGCGCCACGAATCCGCTCGCCGACCCGAACGGCGGGCAGTGCGCTCGCAATCAGGGGACCACCGCGTGGTACCTCGCGGGCACCTCCGAGGGCGCGGCGATCCGGCGCTGCCGCATGGTCACCCTGGCCCCGATCGCGTTCCCGGTGGTGAACATGAAGGGCACACAGGCGGACTGCGCCATGTTCATGGCCGACGCGAAGGGCTCGGTCGAGTTGGACGGCAAGCAGATCCGGCCGGACCGGTTCGACGCCGCGCCGATCCACTTCACCGGCGTCGAGGGCAACCCGATCACGGGCAATGCCGAGGAGGTGAAAACCTACGCGTGCGGCCTGTGGGTGCAGTTGGCCCCGCTCGTCGAGGGCACCCACACACTTGCCATCCGCGGCTCCTCGGGCGCGTCGACGAGCGTCGTCGACTACACCCTGGTCGTCACCGCGCGCTGACCGGCGGTCGGTGGGCGCGCAGGGCGGTGATGTGTGTCGCGGGGGACGGGGCCACCGAAGCGGAGTCGGTCGTAGTCGGTGAAATCCGGCTCCAGGGCATCGAGATCGTCGACCAGGGCAGCCGGTCAGCCGGGCAGCCGGCAGTCCGAGTCGGCCGTCGGCCAAGACGGCGTCGATCGCGGCGACCGGTTCGCCCTTGTGTCGGATGGTGGTCGCGGACACCGTGCGCAGGCATTCGTCCGGCTGCGTCGCGCTTTGCCGGCGGGTGCGTGGGGCCTGGATGTGCCGCCCGCATCGTGGCGGACTCCGATGCGGACGACTTCGACTGAGCTGGTCGAAGAGGAGAAATCCGACCCAGGCCACACAGCTCGGCCGGCCGGCGAACTCGGCGCGCGCTGCTCGGACACGCAAGGTGCCGCTCTAGAGGCCCGGTGCCCCCCATACCGGGAACCAGCGAGCCAGGTCCTTTTCCACGCGCAGATCGTCCCGTACGGCCGCCGACACTTCGAGTTCCAAGGCGCTGTCGCGTTTGTCGTGCGCGCCGGGGACCGGTGCGAAGGGATAGAAGGTGCCACGCTTGTACAGGTAGACCAACGCCAGGCTGCGGCCGTCGTCGTGGTGGAAGGCCACCAGGGAGCACAGCAGCTGCGGACCGAAGCCGGAGCCCTCCAAGGCAGAGTTGACCGCGTGCAGGTCGGTGACCAGTGAGCCGATGTCGTCGGGGGCGCCACAGGCGACCAGCCACGTGTACCCGTACGTGTCGCGGGTCTGCGTAAGGTCGCCCAACAATTGCTTCACGTCGTCGCGTACCGCGTCGAACGCGCCGCCCTCGACCGACGCGAAGCACACCGAGCCGCTGCCGGTGGGGGTGAACCCGGCCGCGGCTTGGAGGGTGATCGCCGCCGACGGCAGTCCGAAGAGTTGGTCCAAGTCGGCCCGTACGGGCTTGTCGCGGCCGAGGAGGATGTCGAGGAAGCCCATCAGGCGGCCCGACCCAGTTCACCGGAGATGCGAGCGAGCTGCTCCAGGCGCCGTTCCAGGGTGGGGTGCGTGGCGAAGATGTTCGCCAGGCTCTCCTTGTTCGCGATCGCCGGCGCGAAGAAGAACGCGTTGAACGGCTCGGCCTTGCGTAGATCGCGTGTGGGGATCTTTGCCATCTGACCGCTGACCTTGGTCAACGCCGAGGCGAGCGCGGAGGGCCGGCCGGTGAGGAACGCCGCCGAGCGGTCCGCCGACAGTTCGCGGTAGCGGGACAGGGTGCGGATCAGCACAAAGCTGAGCGCGTACACGACCACGCTCGCCGCCGTGACCACGAGCATCACCACCGCCGTGTTCTGGTCGTTGCCGCGCCGGTTGAAGCCGCCGAACAGGCCGAACTGGATGCCGAACCGGGTCAACAGGCCGGCCAGAACGCCCAGGAACGACGCGATCGTCATCACCACGACGTCCCTGTGCGCGACGTGCGACAACTCATGGGCCACGACACCTTCGAGCTCTGCGGGTTCGAGGCGCCGCATCAGGCCGGTGGTTGCGCACACGACGACGTTCTTGCTGTTGCGGCCCGTCGCGAACGCATTGGGTACGTCGCTGTCCGCAATCGCCACCTTGGGCTTGGGCATGTCGGCCAGCGCGCACAGGCGATCGATGGCGCCGTGCAGCTCGGGCGCCTGTTCGGGGGTGACCTCACGGGCACCCATCGCGAACATGGCGATGCGGTCGCTGAACCAGAACTGGGCGATGAACACACTGCCGACCAAGATCACCGCGAGCGGCCACATGCGGCCGAGGGCCACCACGAGTACACCGACGAACACGACGTACAACAGGCCGAGCACGAACATCGTCACCAGCATGCGGGCGACCAGGCCGCGATCGGCCACGAACCGGGTGCGGCCGTTGCTGACGGTACCTGCTCTGGGCATCGAACCCTCCTCGCGAGTGCCCGGACAAGTTCGGCGCTCGCTCGGACGCGAGTAAGCCTCGAAGCGGGCGAAAAGGCGCTCTTCTTCGATTCTGCCTCGCAAAACGCGGAAACAACGGAGCAACGGCGTCCGATCTGGATTCCGAGGCGGGAAGCGGGACGCCATCTCGATGTAGTGGCCACGCTTGGTGGGCCCAATGGTCGGTGCCCGGTCGCGGCGCTTGGCCAAAGTGACGGCAACAGACTCTGCATGCTTCGCGTGCATGGAGCCCGCCACCTGAAGCCTTCCGGGCCGCCAGACCCGAGATCGCTCGCCTCTTCCCGGACACCGGACCCGACGTCCACCTCGACCTGACCGACGCCGCCGAGACCCACACTTTCGACGCGTCCATCCGATGGGCCTGGACCGACACCGGCCCCGGCCCCGCCACCACCCGCACGTCGGCTGGGCGTTTCGGGGCACTCGGATGGCTGCCCGGCGATGGCCGTCACCGCAGGAAGGCGAGGGCCCGCCGAGGGTGCCGGACATCGTGACCAGGCCGGCCAGGACGGAAGGGGAGAGGTACACGTGCACGCGGACGTGTCGGCCGATCCGCAGGTCCAATCCCCGCGTCGGCGCGGGAACGCCGGCGGCGGTGGGGGTCGGGCGGGCGGGCTTGTTCTTGGCCATGGTCTGCTCCGAAGGGCTCGGTCCGGCGTGGTGCTGTCCTGGTTCGCGGACGCGAACCTGAATCCCAACGCCGCCCACAGGAAACTGCAGGAGGACCACTTCGAGGACGGGCGGATTCCCGGGCGCGCCACGATCTACGCCGTGTACGCCGGAGAGAGCAGCCTGACCTGTCGGCTGGTCCTCGCCTTCGCCGACATCAGCTCGCCCGACCGCAAGACCGAGGAGGAGCGACTCCACGACGCCGACGCGCTCCTGACCGAACTCGAAGCCTCGCCCGCCCCGGTGCCGAATCGACCCCCGCCCCCGCGCCGGTGGTCGACGACACGCTCCTGGACAGCACCGACGACTTCCTGGAAACGGTCCGTCGGGACCTTGCCGGGCACGAGGAAGCCGTACGAGCCCGCCTCCACGACCAGAGCGCACCGGTCCCCGCGCACGACGGCGGCCCGGACACCGTCACCACGGAATCCGCGCAACCGGCGCCACCGGTCTGGGACACGCGCGGATGGCGGCCTCCCGCGCCGACTTCGCGCGGCCCTGTACGGCGGGCGCCGTACGCGACGCGCTCAACGAGAGTTCCTCGCGCACAAAGCTGGACGTCGCGGCCAGGAGCGGGCGCCCGCTCTCGGACCGCGACGTGTTGCGGCTCGTCAGCTTCGAGAATGGTGAGCGGGTGCTGGGCGTCGTGGATCGGCTGGAGGCGGTCGGCGACCTCACGGCCCGGGACGAGGTGATCCGCGGCGGCTTCGAGGGGAACGGGAATCCCCTGGCGGGCCTTTATCCCGCCATGCGCCGTCTGCTCTGGCACGGGCGCTATCTGGACGCGATGCTTCTGCGATTCGACTTCGAGCGCGTCGCCGCCGGCGTCGACCTGCCCAGGGGCTGCCCCGACCCGTTCAAGGCCGCCGGCACCCTGGGGACCCCCGAACAGGTCATGGAGGTGCTGGACTTCCTGCGCGATCGCGACCGTCCACGGGACGCGCACGCCGTCGTGGCCGCGGTCACCCGACGGCGCGACCAACCTGTGACGGTTGTTCCGTTGGTTCTTCTCGCGCTGTCCGCGTTGAGTGTTTTCGCCCCGCTCACCCTTCGCGGCGGCCTACTTCAGACCATGTTCCTTGTCCTGATCCTGCTGTGCACCTCCACGAGCGCGGTATTACGACCAGGCCGGGTCCTCGTCAGTCAGCGAAGGCATCGCGTGTGGACGCAGGACCATGAGCGAGCCTTCCAAGGTCGCCACCATGGCAAAGGGGAACCGGTCGACCTCAAGACAGAGCGCGACGTCATCAGGATGGACTCCTTGGCGCACCCCCTCCGCCAGTTCGGCGGCGGCGCGCGACTCGGCAGCGCGGCGGAGGAACTCGGCAGCATACGTCCCACCCTCGGTAGCCCTCCGAGCGATGTATTGAGCACACGCCAGATCTTCATCGGCCTGCCCATCGTCGCCAGTGACCACGAACGTGACACTGTCACTCTCGCGCGTCCGCAAGAGCCGAGCCGTTGCCTCCGCCACCACGAAGCCGGCACACAGCACCAGCGGCGCATCCTTGACCGCAAGGGCGCCGACTGTCCCTGCCGTGGTTTTCTGCACAACGGTCCGTCCGCCAAGGTCAATGGACCGCAGCAGGCCCGGCGAGTTGACGGTGTCGAACCCGGGCGCGGGCGGACCGTCCTTGAGCGCCACCCAATCCGGGTGGCGAGCCTTGAGCGCCAGGGCTTCGTCCAGCGACTCGGCAAGAACGATCTTTTCCGCCCCCTGGGCAAATGCCCAGGCAGCCACGGTGAAAGCACGCATGACGTCGACCACGACCGCCACGGACGGGTCTTCGACCAGATCGGCGATACCAAGGAAACGAGTGTCCATTCCGGTCATGATCGCGCATGCCCGACCCGAGGCACCCGGAGAGTGATAGGCATCGCATCGACGGTCTCGGAATGCACCACCTCCGGCTGCCTGCGCGCCACAACCCGGCCAGGGGCGGGTTCGTGGAGACAACGAAAGACCCCGCCTCTATGGTGGACCGATGGCGTCGATCAAGCAGTTCCAAGTCACCTTCGACTGCGCAGAACCTGAGCGCGTCGCTCGTTTCTGGTGCGAGGTATTGGGGTACGTCGTACCGCCGCCACCGGAGGGGTTTGCTACTTGGGACGATTTCGATCGCGCGCTGCCGCCTGAGCGTCAGGGTTCGGCGTTCGCTTGCATTGATCCCTCAGGTGTGGGCCCGCGACTGTTCTTCCAGCGCGTTCCCGAAGGCAGGGTCGTCAAGAATCGGGTGCATCTTGACGTGCGGGTCGGCACCGGGCTCGTGGGTGAAGAGCGCCTGGCCGCACTTGAGGCCGAATGCGCACGACTGGTCGCGCTCGGCGCGGTACGCGTGCGACTACTGCCGGCCGATGGCGTCAACGAGTCGTGCATCCCGATGCAGGACATCGAGGGCAACGAGTTCTGTCTCGACTGAGTGGCCGCGAACGTGGCACCTTCGCGAATCGACAAGGGCGGCCGGCCGCCCGCATTCGACCGCGAGGACTGCAAGGCCCGTCACGCGGTCGAATGCGGCATCAACCGGCCTGAAAAGGAACCGTGCCGTGGCGACCGGGTACGACAGGCTCGCCGTTCCATTCGAAAGCCACCAGCGCCATCGCCATCATCGGCGAATGGCTGCGATCGAGATCAGCTTTGTTCTCCATGCCAACCGGCGCAGGGCATGACCTCGAATCCCCGGCTGGGGAAGACGGCATCCATGAAAAAGTCGTGCATTGCCGCATCACCGTCGGCGCAACCGTCACGCAGCACGGTCACCTGGTAGCCACGGTCCGCCGCGTCGTAGCACGTCGCAGCCACCATTGCGCTGGTCGCGACTCCGGCGATCGCGAGAGTGCTGACGCCGTTCGCGCGGAGGACAACGTCAAGATCTGTGCCGGCGAACGCGCTGGCGCGGCGTTTCACCACGACGACGTCCGCGTCGGCGACCGGCAGAGCGATTTCGGTTCCGGTCGATCCCTCGTGGAAGGTGTCCCCGGCTTCGTAGAACGTCCTGAAGAGTGCGTTGTCCGGTGGCAAGTCGGCCCCGTTGACCCGGAAGGCGAAGTGCACGAACACAACGAGGGCACCGGCCGCGCGGGCACGCGGCAGCAGTTCGGTGAGCGGCGGCACGACACGCCTGGCGAACGGGTAGCTCCTCGTGATGCCCTGCTGGATGTCGCCGATGATCAGTGCGGTGGTCACGACAGGCTCCCGTCCAGTCTTTCCATCCAGCGCCCTGTAGTCAGCAAGACGGCTGTTCCGGCGGCTGCCATGGTGAATGGCGATGGCCAACTGTGCGTAGGTGAAGCTACCAGTCGCGGTCGCAATGGTCCTGGTGAGGTCTTCAGGTGGGGCGCTTGGCCATGATGACCAGGCCCGGCCCGACTTGCTCATCTGCGGGGAGCCGAAGTTCGGCGACCGGGCGCAGTCCAGCCTGCTCGATCAGGTCCACGAGCTGTTCCGGCCGCCACTTGTGCGTGGTCCAATTAACGGGCACTCCTCCGTATGCCTCGGTGCGCACCGCGTCTTCGTCGCCGACGTGTGTTGCGGTGATGAAGTGGCCGCCTGGCTTCAGGGCGCGCGCGAACAGGGCAAGAACCTGAGGAAGGACGTCGCGGGGGAGGTTGAACAGTGACCACCACCCGAGCACGCCGCCAAGGGACGCTTCTCCAAGGTCGAGGTCGGTGGCAGAGGCGACGCTGAAGCGGCATTGCGGATGAAGACGGCGCGCGTTTTCGATCATGCGGGACGAGAGATCGACTCCGGACACGTCGAGTCCGCGTTCGGCGAGGTAGGCGGTCACCGTTCCGGGCCCGCAGCCGACGTCG
Source organism: Embleya sp. NBC_00896 (assembly GCF_045207785.1). Classification (NCBI taxonomy): domain Bacteria; kingdom Bacillati; phylum Actinomycetota; class Actinomycetes; order Kitasatosporales; family Streptomycetaceae; genus Embleya; species Embleya sp. NBC_00896. The sequence continues at coordinate 303,456 of NZ_CP108777.1, read as the reverse complement.
AGGACAGGCCCAAGCCCGCTCACCGTGTCAGCGAAGGCGTCGATTGATGCCTTGAGCCATGGATGGCTACGGATGTCACCGACTCCCGTCGTCACCACCATGTGGGCGTAGTTGTCAGCCACCCGGTCATAGGACTCACGGACCACGTCGAGATCTGCTGGGCGGTCAATGTGGTGTGCGCGCATCAGCCAACGATAGGACTGCGGTCGTGGTTCACCCCCACCCCCTCGCCCGACAAGCGGCAACGGCCCGACGGACGAACCGACGGGCCGTCACGAAGGATCGAGGCGAGGCCGACACCCCTCGAAGGCCGCATCCGATCATGCGCCTTCGGATCGTGTCAGCCGACCTTCATTCGGCGAACCCCGGCCGCCGCCTGCTCCGTCAGCCGATTCCGTAGATCAGGCTCAAGCGGCCATCCGAAAGCTGCTCGACCTTCCGTAGTTCGAGCCCACGACGACGCTCCGCCGTGGCAAAGAGCGCCTTTCCCTCACCGACGCGGCGCAGGCGGCGGCTGGCGGCATCATCGTCGAGACCGGACCAAAGTAGGCAACGGTCACGACAAGGCCGACGAGCGGCGAACTGGTTGGTTGATGCGCGGGTGTCCGAAGTGGGGGTTCGCGTAGAACGGATCTCCCGTCGGGTCGTACATCGAGATCCGCTCTGATCGTTGCGGTCGTGTAGGAGGATGCGATGTTCTTGGGCGTTCGACAGCCTCGGCCCTCGTGCGGTCGGGGATCGGTTGTGAATCGGGGGCGTGATGGAGCTGTTGAGCACGGGGGATCCGCAGCAGGTGGGGCGGTTTCGGCTGGTCGGCGTGTTGGGGTCGGGCGGGATGGGACGGGTGTTCCTCGGGCGGGCCCCGGACGGGGCCGCGGCGGCCGTGAAGGTGGTGCACCCGTACCTGTTGAACGGTGACGAGACCGAGTTCCGGCGTAGGTTCGTCCGAGAGGTGGAGGCGGCGCAGCGGGTGGGTGCGGCGTTCACCGCGCCGGTGCTGGACGCCGATCCGCATGCGGAGCTCCCGTGGCTGGCAACGGAGTTCGTGCCGGGGATCACGCTGAGCGAGGCGGTGACGCGGTTCGGGCCGTTGCCGGAGGCGTCGTTGCTCGCGCTGGGCGCGGGTCTGTTCGCCGCGCTGGCCGGGATCCATGGAGCCGGTCTGGTGCACCGGGACATCAAGCCGTCCAACATCATGCTGGACGTCGACGGTCCCAAGGTCATCGACTTCGGGATCGCGCGGCCGGCCGGCGCGACCGGCCTGACCCGGACGGGCCAGACCGTGGGGACGATGGGCTTCATGTCGCCGGAGCAGTTCGAACGCTCGGATGTCGGGCCGGAGAGCGACGTGTTCTCCGCCGGTGCGGTCCTGGCCTATGCGGCCACCGGCCGCCCGCCGTTCCCCGGGGACAACCTGCCGGTGCTGTTCGCCAACCTCACCACACGCCCACCCGACCTCGACGGCCTCCCCGCCGCTCTCGCGCCCCTTGTCGAGGCCGCCCTCGCGAAGCACCCCGCCGCCCGACCTTCCGCCGAGGCCGCTCGCGCGCTCGTCCCCGCCCCGCCCACGCACATCGGCGCGGACACCGGATGGCTGCCACCCGCCGTCACCCACGCCATCCTGCGCGCCGCGGCCACCGCGCTGCGGGCCCCGGGAGTGGAACCCGCGTACGACAACGCCGCCACCGCCACCATCGCGCCCTCGCCAGTGATACCCGGGAACGCGGCTGTGCCTCCCGCTGTCGTACCGCCCGCAGCGGCCGGCACCTCGGAACCGGCTCCCGCACGCCGGTCTCCGGCACGACCTGCCGAGCCCAAGGTCACCACCGGCGGAGTGTGGTTGGCCGTCGCCGGTGTGCTGTTCGGGGCAGCGATGCTGTTGGTCACCTTCGGGGGATCCGCCGTCGGCACGGACTCGGCGGACGAGAAGCTCAAATGGTGCAGCGTCGCCCTCTGCTTGGGCACCTACCCATTGGGGGCGGGCCTGAGGGACCTGTTCCGGCTCCGGCTGCCGGCCAAGACCGCTTCCAGGATCGGTGACGCCGTGGCCTTGGCCGCCTCACTGCCTGTGGTGCTGTCCATCGTGTTGTAGCCGCCGTGGCGGTCCGGACCGTCCGGGCGCCCGGAATCGAGCAGGCGGGCTACGCGTCGCAGATCTGGCCGGCCGCGAAGCTCCACGTACTGCACGCGGCCCCGGCTGCTGCCGCGACTGCCCAATGACGAGAGCAACATCAAGGAACTCATCGGCAAGCAGATCGACGCGTTAGGGCGGCTGAAGGTCAAGCGCCGCGAGTACGTCGACAAGGGGTGCGACAAGATCGAGTGGTTGAACGAGAAGCACGCCACCGAGGCTGAGCGGAGGGCGCACCATGAGGGCGCCGTTGCGGATCTCGAAAAACAGATCGCCAATCAAAGGGACGTCCTGAGCAGGCTATGAAAGAGGCATTGGGCTTGGGTCGCGCTGTGGAGGAGGCTTGGGCGGACGTCCCTGCCCCACCCCTCGTGGACCTGCGACTCACCGGTTGGAACCGGACCCAGAAGGAGGCTGACGCCTTCGTTGATGTGGAGCCCATGGAGGTCGACATCGACTCCGTGGGCTTCCTCGCGGCCACGCCCCTCCTTGACCTGCCCCCGCAGGCCGCCGCGGCCTATCTCGGCAGCTTTCTGCGCGCTTTGATGTTGAGCCTCCACGAGCAGAAAGTGGTGGGGTTCTTCGAGGATCCGCTGACGAGGGCCCATATCATCACCTGCTTGAAGGACCGGCGCTTCTGGGACGAGGTGATCGGGCCTTACCTGTCGGGGAAGCGCCTGGAGGTCCTCCTGGAGGTGATCGATTACCTGGTGCAGGAACGGAAGGATCTAGCACTTGATGCCGAGGACGTCAGGACGCTTCGGGCGCGCGTGTCCAGTTTCCTGCAGGGGTGATGACTCGCTTTTCCATGTGTGTTTCAAATACGTGGCACGGTTGAACGCGCGGACGGTCACCTGATCGTGCTCAACCCAGCGCATTGGGCGAGAGTTTTCACGCGGCTGCGGTAAGTTCCGCGACGTGGCGTGGACGGACCAGCCATTTCGACTCAACACCCGCGGACCGTACAGGTACGAGGTCAATGACCGGTCGTGCGCAAGCGAGGTCGGACCGGATGTCGGCGCCGAGGTCGTGGTCCGGGTCGGCGTGTGCGCTGTGGAGTCCGGTGTGCCAGAAGCGGCCGGCGACAGCGTGTTCGACCTGGTCGAAGCGGTGCCAGGCGATGGCCGGGGACAGGCCGGCGGCCAACAGGTGCAGGCGCCGGCCGATGTCGGCGCTGTAGCGGGTGTCGGTGACCAACGCGGTGACGGTGTGGTGCGCCCAAGGGCAGTTGCGCCTGCGGGCCCGGTAACCAGTGCGGCCAGGTGTGGACGTCGCCGTCGTCGGGAGAGAGATCGAGGGCCTCGGCGAGCGGAGTCGGGATTTCGCACAGGGCTCCACGCCGGCCTCCCACTTCCACACGAGCGACTTCATGCAGTGCCCGCTGCCGGTTGCGGTCGTACTCATGAGCCCCGACCTCATGGGCCCGACGTACGGGCAGGTTCGGACACCGCCGAGGCCGCTTTCCGTCCCCCGGATCCGGTGAAGGCGCCAAGGCCGTGCGGTCGAATGTGTGGCGCAAACCGCTGCGGCATCTGGGAAGTTGCCGCACCCGCCAGTAACATCCGACTCGCTCGCGCACCGCCGCCGTGCCCGACTTCCGCCTGTCCCACGGGCCGTTTCCGTACATCCGCGTCTCCGAAAGGTCTGTGTATGCGCCTTCGCTTCCGAGCGTCGCCGGCTCTCGCCGTCGCCGCATTCCTGTGCACCTTCAGCGCGATCCCCGCCCAGGCCCATCCGGGCGGTGGGGGAGGTGGCCCGGCGCCGGACCGGGTGACCGTGGGAGACCGCACGTATATCGCCGACGACCGCGGCCGGGCGACCCAGTGGCGGGGCTTCGACCTCTCCGACAAGGGCCATCGCGGCGCCGAGGCGTTCGCCGACATCCACGAGTCGGATCTGCGCGAGATGGCCGCGCGCGGCTTCAACCTCGCGCGCCTCGCCTTCTTCTGGGACGACCTCGAACCCACCCAGGGTCGGTACGACCGCACCTATCTCGCCAAGATGCGCCGCATCCTCGACTGGGCCGACCGCTACGGTGTCAAGGTCGTCCTCGACGCGCATCAGGACATCTACGGCCCGCACTTCGGCGCGCGCGGCATCCCCGACTGGGCCACGCGCGACGAGGGTCTGCCGTTCGAGCCGACACCCGGCGACTGGTTCTCGGGATACTTCGAGCCGTCCGTACAAGCGGCGTTCGACCACCTGTACAAGGACAGCGACCTGCGCGCCGCCCACGCCCGTATGTGGATGACCGTCGCAGCGACACTCGGACGGCACCCGGCGCTGCTCGGCTACGACCTGATGAACGAGCCGTTCGGCAAGTTCCTCGAAGGCGAGGACCTGCCGACCGCCGCGAGCCGCTTCGAGGCCACTCAGCTGACCGACCTGTGGAACCGCCTCGCCGATGCCGTACGCCTCGTCGACCGCAGGTCCTGGGTCTTCGTCGAACCCACGGTCATCGTCGGCCTGGGCGTCCCAACCGCCCTCGGTCACATCGACGACCCGCATGCCGCCTACATGCCGCACTTCTACGAGACCGCGATGGAATCCGGCGCCGACTACGACCCGAACGGCACCTTCATCGCCGCCTACGAGGCGGCTATCAGCGACTACCCGACCCGCAAGCGCATGCCGGTCATCGTCGGCGAGTGGGGCACGAGCCCGGCCATCCCGCACGCCGCGCAGTTCATCAACGACATGACCGCTGCCATGTCCCGCTTCTCCAGCGGCTGGACGTGGTGGCAGTGGTGCCGGGGCAACCACGGCTACTGCAACCTCGACCCGAGCGGGAACTGGCGTCCCAACGCCGAACTCCTCAGTCAGCCGTACGCGTCCGCCATCGCCGGCAACCCGCTGACATCCACCTACGACCCGGCGACCCGCACCTACCGCCTCACCTTCACCACGCGTCAAAACGCCGACGGACCCACCGAGATCGCCGTCCCGAAAAGCGTCTATCCACACGGCTACCACGTCAAGATCGACGGCCCCAGGGCAAGTTGGGACGACCGAGGCCGGACGGTCAAGGTCACCACGCGCGGCCGCCAGGGCACCACGTACACGGTCACCATCACGCCGTAGGGCGCCCAGTCGTCGGCGCCCGAAACCGGCGCCGACGACTACCCCACGCTCTTGCCCGCGGACGTGGCGCGCCGCCGCAGGAGATCCAGGAACGCCTACCCACCCGCACCGCGACGATGGCGAGTCCGACGGCGGTCCCGGGGCACGGTCACACCACGGGGCGGGCCGTGCGCGGGTGGGATGCGGGGGTGGGAGCCCGGTCGGTGATGGCGGTGAGCGTTTCGCGCGTCGCGGCGACCTTGGCGGATCCCAGGCGCGCGGCCAGGGCCTTTTCGAAGGCCTGGTGGAAGTCGTGTCCGGCGGCCATGAGTTCGCGGCTGCGGGCGGTCAGTACGAGCCGCTTCACGCGGCGGTCGTTCGCGTCGGGCACCCGTTCCACGTAGCCGGCCGCGACCATGTCCTCGACCGTCTTGGCCGCGCCTTGGTGGGTGATGCGCAGTCGGTTCGCGAGCTGGCTGGTGGTCAGGGGCTCGTCGGCGAGGGCCTTGAACGCGTACCCGAAGGTCTGCCGGACGTCCGTGAAGCCCGCTTGTCCGAGGTGTTCGTGCAACTCGCCCACCATCTGCTGGTACGCCTGCGCGAGCAAAACGCCGAAGTCGGCATCGGGGTTCATTCCATCTCCTCTGTGGCGCTGGGCGGATCGGGCGAGCCGGCGGTTGGCGCCGTGCACCTGAGCGCTTGACGCGGACACCGGAGAAGTGTACAACTTCGGTTGTATTACAACCTTGGTTGTACAACCCGAGTAGAGGAATATCCTTGCCGATCATCCGTAGCACCGATGCCCCCACCTTCACCATGGGCCACGCCACCTTCACCGGCTTCGCCGCTCCCAGCCGCGGCGCGAAGGAGACCTGCGTGTGGCGCACCCGCCTCCAGCCCGGCGCGGCACCGGCCGAGCACTCGTTCAGCAACGAAGAAGTGCTGGTCGCCGTGGCCGGCGCCGCCGTCGCGTCCCTCGACGGCGTCGAACACCACATCGCCGCCGGCGACGCGGTCATCGTCCCGGCGGGAACACTGTTCAGCCTCGCCAACCCGCACGGCGAGCCGTTCGAAGCCATCGTCGCGCTTCCCGTGGGTGCCGTCGCGTACATGGGCGGCGAAGAGCTGGTCCCGCCGCCGGCCCGCTGAAGCCGACGCCGCACAGCCGGGCCCCTACCGCCGGCACCCCGACGCACCCCCACCGCCGGCGCGCGTGCAGCCGACACCAACAAGCCCTGACGCGCGCCCGCTTCACCCGTTCCCATCGTTCACTCGTGCACCGCAGACAGAAGCAGACAGAAACGGAACCCCACATCCGCATGCGCAAGCTCGTGTACTACATCGCGTCCACCCTCGACGGTTTCATCGCGGGGCCGGACGGAGGCGACCCCACCGGCCCGGACGGCTTCTGGTCGATCCCCGAGGACTACCTTCGGCACATCATCACCGAGTACCCGGAAACCCTGCCCGCCCCGGCCCGTGCCGCACTGTCCGTCACGGCCGACGGCACACATTTCGACACCGTCGTCGAAGGACGGCGGACCTACGAGATCGGCCTCCGGGTCGGCGTGGCCAACGCCTACCCGCACCTGCGGCACCTGGTGTTCTCCCGTACCTTGACCGAGAGCCCGGACCCGGCCGTGGAACTGGTCGCCGGCGATCCGGCAGCGACGGTACGGCAGTTGAAACAGGAGGACGGCAAGGACATCTGGCTGATCGGCGGTGCCGAACTGGCCGGCGCGCTGTACTCCGAGATCGACCAGCTCGTCATCAAGCTGAGCCCGACGACCATCGGCACCGGGATCCCGCTCTTCTCCCACAAGGCGGCATTCGACCCGTGCGGCTGGGAACTCACCGACCACACCGTCCTGAAGTCCGGGGCAGCCTTTCTCACCTACGCCCGCAGAACCCTCACGGCGTAAAGGCCAGGCCGTTCCGCGGTGATCAGCGTGCGGACCACAGCGGACGGTACAAAGACAAAGGCAAGGAGATCAACCACTCCTTGCCACTTACAACTTATAGCGCATGGGGGGACTTGCAGCAAGACCCGGGTCATGCCGCACAATCAGCGGACAAGGCCAGGACCTGCGTAAACGGGGATTTGTAATGATCGATGTAATCGTTGCCGGTGGTGGACCGACCGGGTTGATGCTGGCCGCCGAACTGCGGCTGCACGGCGTGCACGTGGTCGTGCTGGAGAAGTTGACCGAGCCGACCGGGCAGTCCCGCGGGCAGGGCCTGCACGCGCGCAGCGTCGAGGTGATGGACCAGCGTGGTCTGCAGGAGCGGTTCCTCGCGGTGAGTGAGAAGTTCCAGGTCGGTGGTCTCTTCGGCGGCATCGCCAAGCCGTGGCCGGACCGGTTGGACACGGCGCACCCGTACGGCCTCGCCACTCCGCAGCCGGTCACCGAGCGGCTGCTCAACGAGCGTGCCCTCGAACTCGGTGCCGAGATCCGGCGCGGCTGCGAAGTGGTCGGACTGAGCCAGGACGAGGACGGGGTGACCGTCGAGTTGGCGGACGGCACGCACCTGCGCTCGCGCTACGTCGTCGGGTGCGACGGGGCCCGCAGTGCGGTGCGCAAGGCGCTCGGCGTCGGTTTCCCCGGCGAGCCCGCCAAGGTCGAGACGCTGCTGGGCGACATGGCGGTGACGGAGGATCCGGCGACGATTGCCGCCATCGTCGAGGAGGTCCGCAAGACCCAACTGCGGTTCGGCGTCGCCCCCGCCGGGGACGGGAACGAGGGGCTGTACCGCATCGTCGTGCCCGCCGAGGGCGTGGCCGAGGACCGTGCGAGCGCGCCGACCCTGGAGGAGTTCAAGCAGCAGCTGCGGGCGTTCGCGGGCACCGACTTCGGCGCGCACTCGCCGCGCTGGCTGTCCCGCTTCGGCGACGCCACCCGGCAGGCCGAGCGCTACCGGGTCGGCCGGGTGCTGCTGGCCGGGGACGCGGCGCACATCCACCCGCCGACCGGTGGGCAGGGGCTCAACCTGGGCGTGCAGGACGCGTTCAACCTCGGCTGGAAACTGGCCGCCGCGGTCGACGGCTGGGCGCCGGAGGGACTGCTGGACAGTTACCACACCGAACGGCACCCGGTGGGCGCTCGCGTATTGGAGAACACCCGCGCGCAGATCACGCTGCTGGGCACCGATCCGGGTGCGACCGCGCTGCGGGAGCTGTTCTCGAAGCTGATGGACTTCGAGGAGGTGAACCGGTACGTCACCGAGATCATCACCGCGATCGGGGTCCGCTACGACTTCGGCGAGGGCCACGAACTGCTCGGCCGGCGGATGCGGGACGTGAAGCTGAAGCGGGGTCGCCTGTACGAGCTGATGCACGGCGGCCGCGGGCTGCTGCTCGACCAGACCGGGCGGCTGTCGGTGGCGGGCTGGGCGGATCGGGTCGACCACGTCGTCGACGTCAGCGAGGAACTGGACGTGCCCGCGGTGCTGCTGCGGCCGGACGGCCACGTGGCGTGGGTCGGTGAGGATCAGCAGGATCTGCTCAGCCGGCTGCCCGAGTGGTTCGGCGCCGCCACCGGCTGAGCGCGCGGTCGCAGCCCGAAAGGGCGGGGCCTTGGTCGAGACGCCGGAGTGGCTGCTGGAGAGCCGCGAGCGCACGGCCGAGGCCCCGGCCTTGCCGACTTCGACGCCTACCGGACCCGGCACGAGAAGCAGGAGTTCACCCGCAACCACCAAGCCCGCAACCACCAAGCCCGCTACCGCGACGCACGCCTGCCGGCGGCTCGATCGCCGGAACCCTCATTGGATCTGCACCCGTCCCGGATCCTCAAGATCCTCAAGATCCACGTCATGAGTGTCCAAGATCCGGGGTCGAGGCCCCCGCGGGTGTCGACCGGAGGGCCGCACCGGCCCCGAACAGGCGCTCCTCCACTTGCTGGAGACCGGCGCGTACGGCGCCGAGCGCGACGGACTCGTCGCCGAGGCTTGAGGCTTGCACCTCCGGCGGGAACAGGCACAGGTCTGCCAGGTGGCGGCGGACCGGTTCGACGATGGCATCGCCGGCCCGGGAGATGCCGCCGCCGACGACGACAAGCGTCGGGTCGAGGGTCATCGACATGACGGCGACTCCGGTGGCCAGGTCGCGGGCGAAGCGGTCGACGAGTTCGCGCGCCTGGGCGTTGCCGTCGCGCAGATCGGTGAAGACCCGTAGCGTCGCGTCGCCCGTCGCGCCGTCGCCGTCGGGGACGTAGGACAACAGCCGGCGGTAGCTGTTCTCCCAGTCCAGGAGGCTGAGGGTGCCGATCTCCCCGGCTGCGCCGCGGCTGCCGCGGTAGGGCTTGCCGTCGATGAGGATGGCGGCGCCCATGCGATGGCCGGCGTGGATGTACAGCAGGTCGGGGACGTTGGCAGCGACGCCTTGCCACTGCTCGGCCAGGGCGGCCATGCGCATGTCGTTCTCGGCGCTCACGGTTCCGTCGACTGTGCCCGGTCCCAGGATCCGGATGAGTTCTTCGGCGACGTTCAGCCCCGTCCACTCCGGCAACGCGTTGGCCAAGACGACCCGGCCTTGGGCGTCGATGACCCCCGGGGAGGCGATCACGGCTGCCAGTAGGCGACTGTCGTCGCGGGAGGGGTCGGCGGCCAGACACGCGGCGACTGTTCCGTTGATCGCCGCCAGGCGCTCTTTGGCGGGCAGGGCTGGATCGACGTCGGTTCGCCGGACCGAGGTCACGGCGCCGCGCAGGTCCGCCGCTATCGCGAGGATCTTGTGGGCGCCGACGTCCACGCCCAGGACCCGCCCTGCGGCGGCGTTGAACTCGTACCTCTTGGCCGGCCGCCCCGGCTGCCGGACCTCGGTCGGCTCCGGTGGCGCGGACTCGACGGCCCAAGCCTGGGCCACGAGCTCGACGACACCCTCCTCGCAGGTCGGCCGGGACAAGCCGGTGGCCTGGGCGAGCCCGGTGACCGTCTGGGGCTCGCCCTCGTACATCGTGCGCAGCATCGTCGCCAGATTCCGCCTGCGCAGCGCCGACGGGTCCCCACCCTTGATCCGCATACTGGCCCTTCCTCGGTTCCGGCCCGATCGTTCCGCGTGCCCTGTGGCACCGCACGGTAACGCGGCATTGAATTCTCTCCTTCTGATGTTAAACAAGTTTTATTATCTATTCAAGTTGGACCGTGGAAGGACGACGCGTCAGTTTGATGATCGTGTCGATCGGGTCACGGACGGCCTGGTGGACGTCGACCAGTCGGCCTCCGGGTCGCTGTGCCCGTAGGAGTCGAACCACAGGACGTCGACGGTTCCGTAGCCGGTGAGCAGTTCATCGCGGCCGAACGGGCTCTCCGGCGCCACCAGTCGAGCGCGGTCGAGGTGGCGCGCCAGGGCAATGCCGCGGGCAGCGGGTCGTACCCGGCTTGGGCGCCGGTGAACTGCGTGCCGTACTTCTCGATCTCTTCGGTCATCGTCTGATCCCCAGAGGTGCTATGGCCGGGGCCGCCGTCGTGGCGTGAGTCGTGGGCGGCGTCCGTGGTCGGGTGCCGGGAGGCGCAGATGTCGGCCGGACCCCTTGACAGAGCACCGCAGCGGGCCATTGAATCCTCCTCAACTCAACTGGAATGTTAAACAACCCTTGTTATCTATTCAAGTCACTGTGGAAGGAGAGCTCCGTGAGACGCAAGCTGATATCGCTGGCTACCTCAGGCCTGGCGGCGGCCCTTGTCCTGTCGGGCTGTACGGCCGGCGGCAGCAGTGCCGAATCGTCCGGTGGAGGCGGCGGCAAGGGGAAGGTCACGCTCACGTTCCTGACGTTCGAGACGCCGAACCTGACGGCCAAGTACTGGGACGACGCGATCGCCCGTGTCTCGGCCAAGGTGCCCGGCGTGACGATCAAGAAGCTGGTCTCGCCCACGGTGGACCGGGACGGCTACGCCAAGCAGCTCGCCGCGTCCGGGCAGCTGCCGGACATCATGATCGCGGTGAAGCCGAACGCGTTCGCGCAGGCCGGGAAGCTCGCGCCGTGGAGCGACGCGCAGCTGTCGGACTTCCTGTTCCCGCATTCCAACGCCATCGGCGGGAAGGTCTACCAGCTCCCGTACAACAGCCAGCCGGCGCCGGTCGTGTACTACAACAAGGCCGACTTCGCCCAGGCGGGAATCGCCGCGCCGCCCAAGACCTACCAGGAGTTGCTCGACGCCTCGGCGAAGCTGAAAGCGAAGGGCATCAACCCGTTCGTGGTCGGCGGCGGCGGCAAGGACACCTGGGCCGACACGTACCCGCTGGTCGGGGCGGTGGGCACGGACGTGTACAAGCAGAACCCCGACTGGCTGGCGCAGAAGGGGGCCGGCACGGCGAAGTTCACCGATCCGGTGTTCGTCAAGGCCGCGGACAAGGTCGCAAGCCTGGCCAAGGCCGGATACATCGACAAAGCCGGGCTGTCGCGGTCCTACGCCGACACCGAGCAGGCCTTCCGCGACCACAAGGGCGCGATGTACCCGATGGGCTCGTGGTTCGCCTCCTCGGCCGACAGCAGGAAGCCGGGCTTCGACGTCGGCGTGTTCCCCTGGCCCTCCGACGACGGCTCGATGGCGCTGCCGGTCGTCACCGGCGGCGGCATGTCAGTGAGCTCCAAGGCACCCGACGTCGCGCTGGCGCAGCAGTGGGCGCTGGCGTTCATGCTCGACAAGACCTTCCTGGACAGCTCCGTGCTTGCCGACGGCTCGATCATCGCGCTCAAGAACTACACGCCGCCGACCGACACCGGGCCGGTCTACAACGACGTGCTGCGGTTGTACCAGGACGCGGTGAAGGCCGACGGCGTCGTGAACGCCTTCTCCAGCGAGAGCGGTGACGGCTCGATGCCGCCGGGGCTGTCGGACAAGACCGCTGCCGGCGCCGCGGACCTGATCAGCGGAAGGAAGTCGGGATCCGATTTCGCCTCGTTCCTGGACAGCGAGTGGGCCAAGGCCATGCAGTAGCCGCCGACTCGCGCACAGACCCCGCCGGGGGTCGGCAGGCGCCTGGCCAACGTCCGCCGACCCCGCACACCAGGAACGCGACCCATGAGTCCATCGGACGTCCGAAGCGAAAGATGAGAGCCATGTCCGCCACACTCGCACCACCAGGGACCGGCAAACAGGGCACACCCAAGTCCGGCGTCACTCGCCGTCCATCGCGCCGGCTGTCCAAAGCGCTGAAATTCCTGACGTTCGGCGTCCCCGGCCTGGTCGTCTATGTGGCGTTCGTTCTGGTGCCGATCGCGATGACAGTCGGCGTCAGCATGACCAACCGCAACCTGGAACGCCCGCCGACCAGGTGGGTCGGCTTCGACAACTACCGTCGCCTGGCCGACGACTCCGCCTTCACCGGCGCGTTGAAGAACACGATCGTCCTCACTGTGATCGTGACGGTCGCGGCGAATGTCGGCGGCTTGCTGATCGCGCTGCTGCTGGACCGGCGCGGCTGGCTGTACAACGCGCTGCGCTCGGTGTTCTTCACCCCCGTGGTGCTGTCCGGGGTCGTGGTCTCGGTGATCTGGGGGGCGATCCTGACCGACGACGGCCTGCTCAACTCGATGCTGCGCGACCTGGGCCTGCACCACCCGCCGGGCTGGCTGTCCGATCCGGACATCGCCTTGTACTCGGTGGCGTTCATCATGATCTGGCAGATGCTCGGATTCTGCGTCGTGGTCTACCTGGCCGGCCTGCAGGCCGTGCCGGCCGAGTTGCACGAGGCCGCCGCCATCGACGGGGCCGGGGTGCTGGCCCGGTTCCGCAACGTCACCTGGCCGATGCTGGCCCCCGCGCTCACCATCAACACCGTCATGGCGCTGATCGGCGGGTTCAAGACCTACGACCAGATCCAGGTGATCACCAACGGCGGGCCCGGCATCGGCACCACCTCCACGATCGCCTTCGAGGTGGTCCAGACGACGTTCACCGGCAACCGCATCGGGTACGGCGCGGCGATGGCCACCGTCATGCTCGCCGTCATCGCCGTGATCTCCGTGATCGCGCTCCGCATCCTGCAGCGCCGGGAGGTCACGCTGTGAACAGGCCTTCGAACTTCGCATGGTTCCGTCCGGTCGCGGCGCTGTTCGTCGCCTCCGTGTTCTTCCTCCCGCTCTACCTGGTCCTGGTCAACGTCTTCAAGCCCGGCGGCGACATCACCGAGCACCCGGTGAGCCTGCCGATCCCGCCGACGCTGTCCTCGATCGACCAGGTGCTGTCCCGGCCGGACCACCTGTTCTGGTACGGCCTGGTCAACAGCGTCGAGGTCACCGCCTTGTCCATCACCGTCCTGACGGTCATCTCCGCGATGCTCGGGCACTACCTGGCCCGCGCCAAGGGCGCCTGGGCCAAGGGCGTCATGGTGATGCTGCTGTGCGGGCTGATGATTCCGCCGGCGGTGATCCTCGAGCCGGTCACCGAGGTGCTGCGCGCGGTCGGGCTGATGACGACCGTTCCCGGCCTGGTCCTGGTGAACGTCGGCTATTACGTCCCGTTCGGGGTGTTCGTGTTCGCCGGCTTCGTCAAGACCATCCCGATCGATCTGGAGGAGGCCGCCGCTCTGGACGGCGCGGGCAGCCTGCGGGTGTTCTGGCAGGTCGTCTTCCCGCTGATGCGCCCGGCGTCGGCCTCGGTCCTGATCTTCCTCGGCGTGTGGATCTGGAACGACTTCCTGAACCCCCTGATCATCCTGGGGCCGGCCGACGGCACCACCGTCACCGTCGGCATCTACCGGGCGATCGGCGAGCACCAAAGCGACTTCGGCGCGGTCTTCGCCCTGATGTTCCTGGTCACCCTGCCGATCCTGATCTTCTACCTGGCGTTCCAGAGCCACTTCGTCAAGGGCCTGGTCGGCGGCGCCACCAAGGGATGACCCGCACGCCGGCCGACCACTGCATCGTCGATCCCAACGCAGAGGGGCGACCAAGGGATGCCCGCCCCGCCTCTTTGACAACCAGCTCCGACACCTCGCCACACACGACACGGGAGAATCCTTGTACAGCGCCGCCGACACCGCGTTCATCTCCGGGGACCTGTCGGCCCCGATGGATCGCCCGTTGACCTTTGTGATCCTGGGTGCGGGCGCCCGCGGCTCGGCCTATGCCGACCTGGCCGGCAAGCGCCCCGGGCAGGCGCGGGTGATCGCCGTCGCCGAGCCCCGCGACCGCGTCCGCGCGGCGTTCGCCGCCAAGCACGGCATTATCGATCAAGGGCTCTGCTTCACCGACTGGCGTGAGCTGTTGGGTCGTCCTCGGCTGGCGGACGTAGCGGTGATCGCCGTCCACGACGCCGATCATGTCGAGGCGGCGATCGGGCTGGCGGCTCTGGGCTACCAACTGCTGCTGGAAAAGCCCATGGCCACCACCGAGTCCGACTGTGTCGCGATCGCCGAGGCCGCGCGCCGTTACGGCACCGCATTCGCTGTCGCTCATGTCATGCGCTACACGCCCTACACCGTCGCGGTGAAGCAGCTGCTGCGAGAGGGCGCGATCGGCGACATCGTCTCGATCCAGCACCTGGAGCCGATCGGCTACTACCACTTCGCCCATTCCTTCGTGCGCGGCAACTGGCGCAGCCAGGACGAGACGACGTTCCTGCTGTTGGCCAAGTCCTGCCACGACATCGACTGGATCAACGACATCGTCGGACTCCCGGTTCGCCGGGTCTCCTCCTTCGGGTCGCTCAGCCACTTCCGGCCCGACCAGGCCCCGGCCGGCGCCACGGCCCGCTGCATCGACTGCCCGATCGAGCGCGACTGCGCCTACTCCGCCAAGCGCATCTACCGGGACGGTCTGCGCCGCGGCGGTACCAAGCAGTATTTCACCCAGATCGCGACCGCCGGCGACCTCACCGAACAGGCCCTGGACGTCGCCTTGGCGGAGGGCCCCTACGGGCGGTGCGTCTACCACTGCGACAACGACGTCGTCGACCACCAAGTCGTCAACCTCGAATACGAGGGCGGCGTCACCGCCTCGTTCACCCTCACCGCGTTCACCCCCATCGAGAACCGTCACACCAAGATCTTCGGCACACGTGGCCAACTCACCGGCGACGGCCGCCACATCCGGATCTACGACTTCCGCACCGAGCGCACCACCGTCATCGACACCTCCCTGGATGGCTCCTCGGCCGCGGAAGGCCACGCCGGCGGCGACGAGGCCATGTTCAACGACTACCTCGACGCGCTGCACGGCAGCCGCGGCGAACTGATCGTGTCCGGGATCGAGGCCAGCCTGGCCAGCCACCGCGTCGTCTTCGCCGCGGAACGATCCCGGATCGCGGGAAACGTCGTCGAGTTCTGAGCGCGCAGCCCCGCCGGCCGGTGCCGACATGCGCTGCCTGGCCTTGGCCAAGCAGCGATCCCCGGATGCCCCAGCCTTCTTTACAGACCCTGCGCCGGGTGGGTCGGCTCGCGGGGGTGCGTGCGGGGGGGAGCACCGTGGTGGGTGTGGGGACGGCCGACTTCCGGAAGGTGTCGAATCCCTGTCACGGTGAGGTCGACCATGACGTGGGAACCGTTCCGGAAGCCGGCCGATCGAGCCGTCGGTGGGTCAGTTGCAGGTGAGCCTGGGGGTCGCCCAATCGGCGTGGTCGTAGTTGATGCCGTTGCCGCCGTCGGTGACGACGAGGGTCAGCGTCCGGCCTCCGGTCAGGTCGGCGGTGAGTCTCCTGGAGGCGTCCGACGTGGTAATCACGCCGCTGTCCGCCACCTTCGTGCCGTCCCGGTAGATCTGGAAGGTGACCGCCCCGGTGGAGGCGCTCTCGTCGTCGACGCCCACGTCCACCGTCAGGCCGGTACACCGGGCACCCAGGTGGTAGGTGATCCTGCCGGCGGCGTGTGCGCCGAGGCCCTTGGCGTACACGGCGCCGTTGATCGTCAGGGCCCTGCCGTCGTCGGCTGCTCGCTCACCGTTGCTCCGGTCCTTCTCCACCGGTCCCCAGCCGTTGACCATGCCTGTCCAGGGGACGTCGGACAGGTGGGACGTGCCGGAGGGGGGCAGCGGGAGCGAACCGGGCGTGATCCGGTAGGCGACGGTGGCGTGTGAGGGTACGGAGGCGCTGATCGTGCCGGTCGTGTTCGTGGAGACGGCCTTGGTCCACAGGTCCTTCAGCTGGTAGGGGCCGCGGTTGGCGATGCCCAGGGCGTCCGTGGTGGTGGAGACGGTGGCGGTGGTCCAGGTCTCATTGGTCAGTGAGACGGCCCGGTCTCCGTTCGCCAACTCCTTGACCATGACCACCAGGCCTCCGCTGTTCGAGACCACCGTGCCCTGCTTGCCCAGGGGGTCCTGGTCGACCGCGATCACATCGGCGTTGGAGAGGGTCTCGAAGGTGTCGGCGCTCGCCGTGCGCAGATCGGTCCCGATCAACAGCGGCGCGGACATCATCGACCAGAGAGTGAAGTGGGTGCGGTACTCGGCGGTGGTCATACCGCCGTTGCCGACCTCCAGCATGTCCGGGTCGTTCCAGTGGCCGGGGCCGGCGTACGGGGCGAGCTGTTGGTTCCGGTGCGCGATGCCGATCATCGAGTACCAGTTGTCCCCGATGTCGCCCGTGGTGCGCCACAGGTGACCGACCGGGGCCGCCCACTCCCAGGGCTTGCTCTCGCCCCAATCGCAGATGGACAAGACGATGGGGCGGCCGGTGTCGCGCAGGGCGTTCGCCATGTCGGTGTAGCGTTTCCTGGCATCCACGCCCTGGTTGTTGCAGTTGTCGTATTTGAGGTAGTCGACGCCGAACGAGGCGAACAGGTTCGCGTCCTGCCGCTCGTGGCCGAGGCCGCCGGGGAATCCGGCGACGTCGCAGGTCTTGGTGCCGGCGCTGGTGTAGATGCCGAACTTGAGACCCTTGCCGTGCACGTAGTCCGCGACGGCCTTGATGCCGTGTGGGAAGCGGACCGGGTCGGCGACCAGATTGCCCGAGGCATCCCGGTTCGGTAAGGCCCAGCAGTCGTCGAGGTTGACGTACCGGTAGCCGGCGTCCTTGAGCCCCTTCGATACGAAGAGGTCGGCGATGCCCTTGATCATCGTTTCGTTGAAATCGGCCCGGCAGTGGGTCGAGTTCCAGTTGTTGAACCCCATCGGGGGGAGCGCTGCCTGGCCGTCGGGCGCCGCGGCGGCCGACGGGGCGGCGACGACGGACGCGCCGGCCAGTGCGGCCGTGCCCAC
Source organism: Embleya sp. NBC_00896 (assembly GCF_045207785.1). Classification (NCBI taxonomy): domain Bacteria; kingdom Bacillati; phylum Actinomycetota; class Actinomycetes; order Kitasatosporales; family Streptomycetaceae; genus Embleya; species Embleya sp. NBC_00896. Next base: position 286,134 of record NZ_CP108777.1, on the reverse strand, counting down.
CGTCGGGATCAGGAGTGGCAGCGCGGTGAGGGTGGCCGCAAGGCGGCGGGCGAGGGTGGTTCGTACCGTATGCACGGACGGCTCCAGAGCTCGGGGATTCGAGAGAGCGCAGGTGCAGAGTGGTGCGATGGGTACTTCCGGGCCCGTGAAATCATCGAGATCGAACTTATTTCAACGGGAAGTAACATCCCATCGTTGCGGCGGCGAGTGTGTCAAGGGGGCAAATCGCGGCAATTCGTGTCACTTGCTGCAAGCGCTCGGGATGTTGTGATGTTGATATATGTCGGGTTGTTCGGGCTGACAGGCCCTAGGTGGGCAATCCGACGGCGCGTTCGCCGTTGCGCCGTTGTTGGATGACGACGGCGACGACGAGGAGTGCCCCCTGGGCAACGTTTTGCCAGAAGGAATTGACGCCGACGACGTTGAGGCCGTTTTCGAGGGCGCCGAGCAGGAAGACGGCGAGGAGTGTGCCGCCGATGCCGCCCTTGCCGCCCTTGAGGGCGCAGCCGCCGAGTGCGGCCGCGGTGATGGCCTTGAGTTCCAGGCCTTCGCTGCCGGAGGTCGGCTGACCGGAGCCGGTGCGCGCGGTCAGGATGACTCCGGCGATCGCCGCCACGACGCCGGCGAGGGCGTACACGGATACGAGGTACTTGTTGATGTTGATGCCGGCAAGGCGGGCCGCGGTGTCGTTGCCGCCGATGGCGTATATGTTGCGGCCGATGTCGGTGTACTTGAGCAGGATGTGCACGGCGACGGCGACCACGAACAACGTCCAGATCTGGACGGACAGTCCGAGGATCTTGCCGCGTGCCACGAAGATGAAGAAGTCGTCGCCGAGGACGTAGCCCTGTGCTCGGCCGCCCGCGAGCAGTTGGGCGACACCCTTGTACGCGGCGAGGGTGGCCAACGTGGCGATGACGGGGTTGACCCGCCCGTACACGATGATGACGCCGTTGACCACGCCCGCCGCGATGCCGACGCCGATCGCGGCGAGAATGCCGAGGGCCGCGTTGCCGTCGGTCGAGGTGAACGCCATGGCGCTGACGACGGACGCGATGCCCGCTTGCGAGCCGACGGAGATGTCGAGCGCGCCGCAGATGATGACGACGGTCTGTACGACCGCGAGGAGGCCGGTCACCGCGACCGTGTCGCCGATCACGGTCATGTTGGCGGTGGTGAGATAGCCGTCGTCGAGCCAGGCGAAGGTGCCGACGACGACGATGAGCGCACCGATGAGGCTGGTGTTCTGCGCGCCGACGGCCGTGGCGACGCGGCGGGGTAACGCCCGGGTGTGGGTGCCGGGGGTGGTGGCGGGCATCGGTGGCGGCGCGTTGGTCGTGGTGGTCATGACGGGTTCCCCTGGGTCGGTTCGGCGAGGTCGTGTGCCATGGCGAGGGCGAGGATGCCCTCCTCGTCGGCGTCCGCGCGGTCGAGTTCGCCGGTGATCCTGCCGTTTTGCATCACGACGATCCGATCCGCGAGACCGAGCACCTCGGGCAGTTCGGAGGAGATGACGAGGATGGCGACACCGGTTCCGGCCAACTCGTCGATGAGGCGGTAGATCTCCGCCTTGGCGCCGATGTCGATGCCGCGGGTGGGTTCGTCCAGGATCAGGATCTTGGGTCGACGAGCGAGCCAGCGAGCGAGGACGACCTTCTGCTGGTTGCCGCCGGACAGCTTGCGCACCTCGTGGTCGATGGACGGGGTGCGCACTTCGAGGCGGTCGACGAACTCGTGCGCGAGGCGTCGTTCGCGACGCGAGCTGACGAATCGGAAGCGACGCAGGCGGTCGAGGACGGCGACGCTGATGTTGTGCCGGACCGAGCCGGTCATGAACAACGCCTGGGCCTTGCGTTCCTCGGGCGCGTAGCCGATGCCCGCCCGAACGGCGTCCCGGGGGATGCGCAGCCGGAGCGGCCGGCCCTCGACGCGTACCTCGCCGGAGCGGATCGGCAGATCTCCCACGAGCGCGGCGGCCAGTTCGGATCGCCCGGCGCCGACCAGGCCGGCCAGGGCGACGACCTCGCCCTCGTGTACATCGAGGTGCACGTTCGACACGTGTTCGGTGGTGAGGTCGCGTACGTCGAGGACGACGCGGTCGCCGGCGCTGCGCCCACGCGCGAACAGCGTCGACAGGTCGCGTCCGACCATGAGTCGCACGACCTCGCCTTCGTCGGCCTGCGAGGCGTCGCGTACGCCGGCAAGCTCTCCGTCGCGCAGCACCGCGATGCGGTCGGCGAGGCGGAAGATCTCCTGCATGCGGTGCGAGACGTAGATGATGGCGAGGCCCTGGTCGCGGAGCCGCCGGATGAGGTCGAAGAGCGCTTCCACCTCGTGTTCGGACAGCGACGAGGTCGGTTCGTCGAAGGCCAGGACGGTGGCCTCGGTGGTGAGGGCGCGCAGAATCTCCACGAGTTGGCGCTGCGCGGGCGAGAGCCGGCAACCGAGTGTCTCGGGGGCGATGGCGTGTGCGAATCCCAGGCGTTCGAGGTCGGAGCGCATGCGCTGGTACAGCGCGCCTCGGTCGAGCATGCGGCCCGTCTTGCGCGGCAGTGCGCCGATGTAGACGTTCTCGGCCACGCTGACGTGGGGGACGATCTCGGGCTCCTGCGCGATCACGCGGATCCCGTGCCTGCGTGCGTCGGCGGGGCTGTGGAGTTCGCGTGGTGTGCCGGCGACGAGGACACGGCCGTCGCCGGGTCGGTGGTCGCCGTTGATGATCTTGATGAGGGTCGACTTGCCGGCGCCGTTCTCCCCCATCAGCGCGGTGACGGTGCCGCGGGGGAAGTCCAGCGTGATGCCGCGCAGTGCGTGGACTCCGGCGAAGTCCTTGTGGATGTTCTCGACGGCGAGCGCGGGGCCCGGGAGGCCGAGAGGTGGGCTTTTCGTCATGGCTGGACCTCGAGGGCGGTTCGGGAGGTCGCGGCGACCCATGCGGGCGCCCGGGTCGCCGCGACTCGTGCCGGGCGGTGGCGTCAGGGGTGACGGCGGGCGGGTCGACGCGGCCGCGGGCCGGGCCGGGTCACGTGCACTTGAGGCCGGATTGTTGCCAGTTCGACGGGTCCACCATCTTCGTGGTCGCGAACGCCTCGGCGGGGAAGGGCTTGCCGCTCCTGAGCCGATCGACCATGGTCTGCACGGCGAGACCGCCGACCTCGTGGCCGTTGATGAACAACGCGGCCTTCATCCCGGTCGGCTTGCCGGAACCCCAGTCCTTGCACGCCAGATAGGCGCCCAGTCCGACGCCGATCACGTCGTTGGCTCCGTAGCCGCCGTTCTGCAGCGCGGTGACCGCGCCACTCACGTTCTCGTCGTTGCAGCCCCACACGATCCAGTGCTTCACCGATCGGTTGCCGCTCATCGTGGCGGCTGTCTTGTTCTGGGCGTCGGGCGGCGTGTTGTCGGTGCCGACCTTGAGTACCTTGACGTCCGCGCCGGTCGCTTGTTTGAACGCCTCGTGGGCGGCGTCGACCCGATCGGTGCAGACCGTCACGTCCTGCTTCCAGGCGGCGATGATCGCGGTGTCGGCGGGAGTCCAGCCCGCCTTCTTGAATTCCTCGGCCGCACGTTGGCCCACTTGCGTGCCCATCTGGGGGCCGCTGAAGCCCACGCGCGGGACCAGCTTGTCCTTGGCGCATTTGGTCGGGTCGGCCCCGCCGACGCAGATCTGGTCGTCGGACGCGAGCAGCGGTGCGCCGCCACGCGTGGCGATGTCGACGACCTGCGGTCCCACGGCGGGGTCGGGCACGACGATCACGACACCGTTGTACTTCTGTGCCACTGCCGCCTGGACCTCGCTGACGGCCTTGTTGGTGTCGTTGCCGAGGTTCACGACCTTGAGGTCGACTCCGAGTTCCTTGGCCTTCGCGCGGGCGCCGTCCGCCTCGTCCACGAAGTACTGCTGGTCTCCCTGCTTCTGCAGATACGCGATCTTGATGGTGCCGGATAAGGAGACCGGTGGGCCCGAGGGTGCTCCAGACTTGCCCTCGTCCTTGCCGGACGAACAGGCCGTGAGCGTCACGGCGAAGGCGAACGCCGCCACCATCGCGGCCCTGCGCCGGGTGCGTCTGCGGTGCGTCATGGTCAGCCCCTGTGAATGTCGGCGGTCCGGGAGGACCGCGTGTGTTCGATGGTCGATGCGTCGACCTGCCCGGCCGTCACGTTTCGCTCCCGTCGACGGAAGCGCTCCGACCTGCGGAAGGGCGGCATCTGCGAATCGGAATCTCCTTGCGCACGGGAAAGGTCGATCTTGAAATCGAACATGGATGCGCGGTATTCGCTCGTAATGCGACTCACATATCTAGCAGTTCCAACATTAACCAACAAGACTCGGTTTGGTAACACTCCCGCCGCAGCGGCTTCTCCCGGGCGGGAAAGGCCGTACACATAAAGATCTTTCCCGGCGACAATGCGCGGTGTGGGAAACGAACACTGCTATGTTGGAATATGTTGGTTACCTGCGGGCGAGAGGATCGGGAATGCTGGCACGTCAGCGACAAAACACGATCTTGGAAATGATCGCCGATCAGGGGTCCGTCCGTGTCGCGACGCTGGTGCGGAAATTCGGGGTCTCGGACATGACCATTCGACGCGACCTCGAAGTGCTGGCCGCGCAGGGTCTGATCGCCAAGGTGCACGGTGGGGCCACTTCGAGGGACGGCAGTTCGACCGAGGAGCCGGGGTTCGTGACGAAGTCCGGGCTCCAGGCCGCGGAGAAGGAGGCGATCGCCCGGCGTGCGGCGGCGATGGTCGCGCCGAACAGTGCCATCGCGTTGTCGGCGGGGACGACGACATGGACACTGGCCCGGCAACTCGTCGACGTTCCCGGGCTCACGGTGGTCACCAACTCGATTCCGGTCGCGGACGTGTTCCACCAATCCGGCCGTTCCGACCAGACCGTGGTGATCGTCGGCGGCGTGCGCACGCCGTCGGACGCGCTGGTGGGTCCCGTCGCGGTCGCGGCGTTGCGGAGTCTCAACGTCGACATGCTCATGCTGGGCGTCCACGGCATCAGCCCGCGCGTCGGGTTCACCACTCCCAACCTGCTGGAGGCGGAGACCAATCACGCCCTCGTGCGAGCCGCCCGCCGCTTGGTCGTGGTCGCCGACCACACCAAATGGGGCCTGATCGGGATCAGCACGATCGCACAACTCGGCGACGCCGACACGCTGATCATGGACACGGGCCTGCCCCAGGAAGCGCGTGACCAACTGAGCGAGCACATCGAAGAACTCGTCGTGGTCGATCCCGTCGATCCCGCCGCCTCCTGACGGCGTATCACCGCAGGGCCCCCGATCGCTTGTGTGACCCGCGTCACGCGGCGGGAGCGCGCACGGCGGTGCCGGACAGCTAAGGGTGTGGAAGCTCTAACCGCCGCGCCGCCAAGCCGCCTTCGTCTCGCCGATCGACGATGCGAAGCGCGGCCGCGTGGAACACACACCGAACAACGGCCCGAGTCGGCCCATGGTCAGGTTCGCCCGCAGATACCACGCGACCTTCCCCGTCTTCCATCACTTCCGAAGGCGTATCTGCCGCGGCCCTGGTGCGTCCTGTCCGCGCCGAGGCACCGGAAACGGACCGGAGACGGATGACCACCGAACTGCCCATGGAACGAATGGGACTTGGGCGCCGTCGCAAAGCATTCGCCTCCACGCGCGCGCTGACCGGGCGAGGTATCACCGACTTCGCCGACCTGGTCGCCTCCGGCCGCCTCTTCACCGAGACACCCATGTAACCCAACCTCGGCACCGCACATCGACCCCGACGCCATGGGGGAGTTCGTGCTGCCCGAAACCAGCGCATCGGCAGCGTTCGCCCCAACTGGTCACGACGGGAAACCCCATGCTCGCTTCACTGCTCAAAATCATCCGCAACCGCGCATCCGAGGTGTCGAAGTTCGCGATCGTAGGCGGGGTCGGCTACACGGTCGACGTCGTCACGTTCAATGTCCTGCGTTCCTTGCTCGGTGTCCCCGCTCTCCCCGCCAAAGTCATATCTCTCACGATGGCCACGTCGGCCGCGTACCTCGGGAACCGCCGATGGACGTACCGAGAACGGCTCGAAGCCGGCACGGCGGACGCTCGACGGCAGTATCTGCTGTTCGTCGGTTGGAGTTGCGGTGGCATGGCGATCCAGATCGCCTGCCTGTCGGTGTCTCGCTTCGTCTTCGGATTCGACAGCCTGCTCGCGGACAACATCTCCGGCAATCTGATCGGAATGGGGTTCGCGACGGCGTTTCGCTTCTGGGCGTATCGCACCCGGGTGTTCCGGCCACCGGGTGAGACTCCGGCGGCGAAGTCCCTGGTGACCGCCGATCAGGCGCCGCTGCGGGAGGCGGCGTGAGCGCCTTCGGCCTCGTGATCGCGCTGGTGGCCACGCTGGGCGGGTGTTGGCATCTCGCGTGCGCGACCACGGCGCGCGGATCGGTCGACGTGGTCCTCACCTGGTTGCTGCTGACGACGGCTCAACTGTCCGCCTTGACCCTGCTGGTCGGCGGTCTGTTTCGCCAACTGAACGCGGGCGCCTTGTTCGTGGCCGCGATCGCGCTCGCGGCCGTGGAGATCGTGGTGACCCGACGAGGTGGCGCCCAGGTGGCCCGGCTGCGCGGTCGGGCCCGCGTGAGCGTGCTGACACCGCGGGCGCTCCGGTCTTGGCGGCATCCGGCGGTGGTGGTGATCGCCGTGCTGGTGGCCGCGCAATACTGCTGGCGGTCCGCGATGGGCACATTTCTGGGCCCCCTGGACTACGACGGTCTCTGGTACCACCTGCCGGGTCCGGCCATCTGGCTCCAGCAGGGGCACGTCGGACACACGCCGCAGGTGTTGTGGGCCGACGTGTACCCGCAGGGCCAGGAACTGCTCACCGCCTTCAGCGGTGCGTTCCTGGGCACGGTCCGTCTCGGCTGGGCGTCCGGCCTTGCCTATCTGGCCATCGGGGCCGTCGCGACGGTCGGGCTCGCGCGTGCCGCGGGAGCCCGCCGTGCGCACGCCGCGCTCGCGGGCCTGGGGATACTCGCGGTGCCCGCGGTGTTCCTGGAGGCGTCGACGACCTACGTCGACTTCGGCGCGGCGGCGACCACGCTGGCCGCGCTGTACCTGGTGCTCGCGATGGGGCCGGCCCTCGCGACCGCGGTCGAACGCGGCGAGGACCTCGCGCCGCATCTTCGCCGCTGGTTCGTCCTCATCGGGGTCGCGCTGGGGCTGGGCATCGGTGTGAAGTCCTCCAATCTCCTGACCGCCGCGATGGTCGGTGTCCTGACGATGGTGCAGACGTGGCGGACAGTGCGCCGGACACGTGCCGCGTCCATGCCCCCGACCGGACTCGTTTCCCGCTTGCGCCGCGACTGTGCCGGTACCGCCCGGCTCGCGCTGCCGAACCTGGCCCTCATGAGTGTGCCCGTACTGTCGCTGGGGGCCTACTGGTACATCCGCACCTGGGTCGCGTACGGGAACCCGTTCTACCCGTTCACCATGTTCGGCTTCCCTGGCAAGGGCTCCGTGCACGACCTGATCATCACGACCACCATGGCGCCGGAGGTGATGGGGAAGGGCAAACTCGCCGCGACCTGGCATTCATGGCTCCTGGATCGCGAACGCCTGGCCTACACCCACGACCAACAGCCGGGCGGGTTCGGGATGCAGTGGATATACGTTCTGCTCCCGGTCGTGGTCGTCGCGATCGGACTGTTCGTCCTCAAGCGCCGATTCGACCTGCTGTGGGGCCTGGTACTCCCGGTGGCCATATGGGGCGCGGCATCCCCGGCGCCGTGGTGGGCCCGATACCAGCTGGTCCTGCCGGCGTTGGGCTGCGTGTGTCTCGCGGCCGTCCTCACCACCGTGGCCGAACGGCCGCCGGACTCCCGCCGATTCCGTCCGGTCGAACCCCTGCTGCGGCGCACCGTCGCGGGATTCGTCACAGGCGCGTTCGTCGTGACCACGGCGACATCCATGTGGTGGGCGACCCAACCCACCAACACGTGGACGAGCAGCGGCCGGTCGTGGCACCGAGCGGATGTCCGCGAGGCACTGGAGTTGATGCGCGCCCCCGACCGGGACCGCAGGATCATGCCGACTGCGGCCTACGCGGGCGTGCGACGGATTCCGGACGGTCGGACCATCGCGTTCACCGGGTACACGCGCCAACACTTCTTCCACCTGCTCATCGGCGAGCGCGGTCAGCGGCGGATCACCAGCCTCGGTGAGCCCCGCGACATCGCGGACTTCACCCGGCGCCTTCGAGCCTCGGGAGCCCAGTACGTGATGCTGTCGGCCGCGGGCAAGGACCGGGATCTGCTTGTGGCCGTATTGCAGGACCGCGGCCACTACCGGCCGGTCGTGCGAGGCAACGGCGCGCTCGGCAGGGCCGGGGAGCAACCCGGAGCGGAAGTGTTCGAGACAGGTGACTTCACCGAACGGCTCTGCGCGGCCCGCGTCCCCGAATTGGTCGCCACGACGGGCGGCCCGGGCGCGGTCACCGTATCGCTGCGCGACGCCTGCGCAAACCCGCTGTTCGAGGTCGAGGTGGCCCTGGTCGACGACGGCCGCGTGGTGACCCGCGCGCTGACGAACGACCGAGGCGACGGCGTACTTCGGGTTCCCGCCGATCTCACAGGAAGGCCACTGGTGGCGCGCTTCGCGGGTGACGGCTACTACGGACCGGCCGAGGTACCGGTGCGGCCCGCGGGTGGCTGACCAAGGATCAGGGCAAGCTCCGGTCCGCTGCCACCCGCGCGGCGCCGAGTCCTTGCGGCAATCCGCCGCCGGCTTTCCGGCCGAGGCTTCGGCGGAAAGCTTGAGCCGTCCCGAGTGTCTCATCGGATGCCGGTGTACGGCACTGCGCGCGCCGTCCCACCCGAAACAGGGGAGGGGCGGCGCGCCTTCGCCCATGTGCCCTATCGCACGCTGCCCGGCGGAATCAGGATGGGCGACAAGAGCTACCGGTCGACGTCGAGCGCGTCGAGCGAGTCCAGGTCCACCAGGGCGTTGGTCGTGCGTTCGATGATGCTGAGGCTGGTCTCGGACGGTTGCATCTTCGGTTGGAGTGGGCCACGTCCGATCGTGTACAACCAGGCGAAGCAGGGATAGAACGTCTGACGACGGTAGGCGAGCCACGCGGCGTCGAAGTCCGGTGCCTTGACGCCGGCCGTTTCGAGCTTCTCCAGGTAGAGGCTCAGCAGATCCTTTTCCCAACTGCGCCGGTCCTCCACCGCCAGCGCGGTGGTGACGGTATAGGTGTAGTCGAAGGCCCAGTTCCCCCGCATGACGACCTGCCAGTCGGTGAAGCCCATCCGGCCGGCGGAGGTGATGTACGTGTTGCCGACATGGCCGTCACCGTGCAGAAGGGTCTGCGGGCCCTCGTCGGCGATCCGAAGCGACGCCTCGAGCCCCTTGTAGAGACGGTCGAACAAGGGTGTCAGCGCGTCCGGAATCACGGCTGCCGCTCGTTCCGTGCCGACTTTGGAGCGCTTCCGCATCTGGATCAGCCGATCCAAATTGTGGAAGTGATCACTGGGCTGCTTCAACCAGGAGGCGTGCTCCGTGAGTTCGGGGGCCTCCCAGTAACGCGCGTGCCAGGTGGCCATACTCGCGACCAGATCCTCGATCTGCGGGCGCGTGATGGGCGTTCGGGGCGTGCAGAACGTAGCCCCCTTGGTCTCGCCGAGGTCCTCCATCAGCACGATCGACCGGCCGGACGCCTTGTCGGCCGCTCCGTGGTATCCATGCGGCGCCTCGATGTCGAGATCGTTCCGCAGGTACTTGAAGAACCCGGGTTCTCCTTCGAGGACATCCGCCAGTCCCAGCGTCAGGCGCTGGGTGAAGGAGGCGGTGGTCTTCGCGAAGAGCGTCTCCGGCAGCCCGGCACGGCCGCCCGCCTCGTTGTAGGTGATGTGGATGCGCAGGCGGGTGGACGTACCGCTGGTCGCGTCCTCGACCCGGAACGACTCGATCGCCGTGCCGGGATGCCCGTCACACAGGACCGCCGTCAACCATTCCCGGGTGATCTGTCGGCCGGAGACCGGCACATCGGCCGGTCCGTTCACGCGTGGCGACGAGACTCGCTCGAGGAGGGCGTGGCGGCCGTAGCGCACAACACCCTTGGCCATGTCGAGGGCGGGACTACCGGCGTGTGTTCGGGATGCCATGAGCGTCCTTAGGGAGATCGGGTCGGGCTGATGCCGTGGTCGGCGGGTGGCGTCGACATCGGGACGACTGAGTCGTGGCGGTCCACACGGCGGGCGCGAAGGCACCCTCGGACACCGGGACGTCGCCGTGACCGCGAACCCTCCGGCGACGGCCGGCCGGAAACCGACCCACGATCCGCCGGATCGGGCAACGGTGGCCGATGGCTCCGCCGGGACGCGCACAGGGTCCGGTCGGCCCGCGACGCGGTGGCCGAGCCCGCCTGTGAACAGGCTCGGAACCACGCTGTGTGCCCGGGCGTTCGCCACGTCGGCGGCAGACTATCCAGAACATCTCACCGAAAAACCGCCGAGGTACGAATTGCGCTGCGGCTGTCCGAAACACGAATGCTGTGGCTCAAATATGGCGCTTCGCCACGTGCCTGTGATCAACTTGCGGGCAAGCGCCCCGGGTTGGACACGGCCCCCGCGGCTTCGGCTTGCGATGCGGTACGACGACGAACCCGGTTCTTTCCATGGGAAAGACAGCCTGCCCGAGGCATGGAGGACCGTACGGGGGCGGTGCGGCACGACTCGCGCGCCACCGGGTTCACCACGTCGGACAGCGGATTCGCGACTTGCCCATGGCAACTCGGCAACCCGCCCTAGCCCCACGAAGAGAGCATGAACCTACTCAAACGGGCCCACGGCCCGCGGAACCGAACCCGGCACCGCGCGTCGATCCGCACGCTTCTGATCGTGCTCACGGTCATTCCCTCCCTGACGTTGTTGCTGCTGTGGGGCTTCACAACGCAACGGTTGTGGAAACAGAGCGACAACCTCAACAACCAGTACAAGCTCTCGCAACGTGCGGGCTTCCCCACGCTCCTGGTTCTGGGCTCTCTCCAGGAAGAACGGCGGCTCAGTGCCGCGTGGCTCACCGCGCCCGACGATCCGCGAGCCATCGAGGCCCTCAAGACCCAACGGGCGCAGACCGATTCGGTCGCGGCCCGATTCGAGGTGCTTGCCCGGAAGGGATTGCCGGACTCACTCGGCGACGTCCGGCGACACGCCAACACGATCCGCAGTGCCCTGTCGCAGCTGCCGGAGGCCCGCTCCCGCATCGATGCCCGCCAGGGCGGGCAGACCGACCTGCTGCGCTTCTATGACAATGGCGTGAACCTGCACGTCACGATGTTCAACGCGTTCACGTATCTCGACGACGGCCCGTTGGTCTTCCTGTCCCAGATGCCGGTCAACGCCTTCCGCGCCGACGAGATGCTCGCGCGCGAGGACGTGCTGCTGATGTACTCGCCGCGAAACGGCGTCATGCCCGCCGCGGAATACGCCGAGTTCCTCCAAGTCGTGGGCAGCCGACGCGCGTTGTACGACCAGATGCTGACGTTCACGCCCAAGGACCTTCGAGACGCGTTCGTCGAGATCACCAAGACTCCCGCCTGGCAGTGGATGGTCGCCGCCGAAAACGCGATGATGACCGCGCGCCCGGTTGTCTCCGCGAAGGAGCAGGGGGTCACCGTCCCGGTACGGGCCGCCGAGTGGCGCGCGAATCTGAACGAAGTCAACGCGGCGCTCGACCAGTTCGCCAACCAAACAGCGCTGCGGGCCAACGGCGTCAACAAGGACAAGGCCGACGAGCTTGAGCTCACCGCGCGGCTGGTGGCGGTCCTCGGACTCCTTGCGATCGTGGTCGTGGCGGTTCTCTGCTGGCGCATCACCCGCTCGCTGCGCCGCCGACTGCTCAGTCTCCGGTCCGCGACCGTGGAACTCGGCGAGGAACGCCTGCCCATCGCCGTCGAACGGCTCCGCCGCGGGGAATCGATCGAGGAGGCCCGCGCGGATGCGGGAGGAGCCGAACTTCCCTATGGCAACGACGAGATCGGTCAGATCGCGCACGCGTTCAAGGCGACCGAGCGGGTCGCTCTCGACAGCGCCGTGCAACTCGCCCGCGAACGTCAGGGCTACGCCAAGGTCTTCTACAACGTTGCCCTGCGCACCCAATCCCTGATCAGTCGTCAGCTTGGCGAACTCGACAGCATGGAACGACGCCACCAGGATCCCGACGTACTCAAGGACCTGTTCACCCTCGACCACCTCGCGACCCGCGTCCGCCGGTACGAAGAGAACCTCGTCATCCTGAGCGGGCACCAACCGCGGCGTCGGTGGAGCAGGTCGGTGCCGGTGATCGACGTCGTGCGCAGCGCGCTCGGCGAGATCGAGGACTACGAACGAGTGACGGTCAACGCGGACGCCGCTACCGTCCTCGCCGGTCCGTCGGTGGGAGCGGTGGTCCACCTCCTCGCGGAGTTGGTCGAGAACGCCATTTCCTTCTCGCCGCCGAAGACGCCCGTGCAGATCCGTGCGTCCAGCGCCGCCAAGGGCGTCGTGATCGAGATCGAGGATCGTGGTCTCGGCATGTCCGAGGCCGAATTCGACGCGATCAACGCCAACTTGGCCAATCCGGCCCCGTTCGAGGTGGTGGCGCTCGCGAAGGACGTGCGCATCGGCCTGTTCGTCGTCGCCCAACTCGCCGCGCAGCACGACATCACGGTGACCCTGCGGAGTTCGCCCTACGGAGGGACCCTCGCGATTGTGTTTCTCTCCGGAGAAAAGAACGTCGAACCGTCGCCGGAACCGGGTGACGACGACGAGGCCGGCCGGCGCGAGGAATCGGTGCTCGAACCGACCCGCGCCCGGGTCGAGATCGACATCGCCGAGTCGTCCCCGGACGCCCCGGCGACCGTGATCGAACCGCCCCCCTCGCCGCAGCGACCGACCGTCACCGTAATGCGCGCGCGGGGCGAGGAAGCACGGCCCTCGGGGCGCAGGCCGCTACCACGGCGGGTACCCCAGGCGGACCTGCCCGCACCACTGCGTGGGGAGGCCCCCGAACCGGAACCGGCGAAGGAGCCACGCGAGTCGGCGCCGAGATCCCCCGAATCGGCAGCCGCGATGGTCAGCGCCTTCCGGAACGCGTCCGAACGCGCCCGAGCGGGACACCAGGCCCCACAAGGAGCCCAGACGGACGCCGCACCGGCGCCGGACGGAGACCCGATCGACAGCACATCGGCGATTGAGGAACCACGATGAGCCAGCCCACGACCGCCACGAACAGCCGACTCGACTGGCTGCTGACAGACCTGGTCAAGCGCGTTCCGCGGACCAGGCACGCCGTCGTCCTCTCCGAGGACGGCCTGATGATCAGCCAATCCGAGACGTTCGGACGCGACGACGCGGAACAGCTCGCCGCCGCCACCTCGGGACTGCAGAGTCTCGCGCGGAGCATCGGACGGGGGTTTGAGGGCGGAGCCGTCTCCCAGACGCTCATCGAGATGGAGGACGCCTTCCTCTTCGTCACCTGCGCCGGCCGCAGTGCACATCTGGCCGTTCTCGCGGACAGCGACGCGGACGTCGGCATCGTGGCCTACGAGATGAACACCCTCGTACAGAAGGTCGGTGAATACCTCGGCACGGCGCCTCGGGACGACGCCGACGACCCGTCGAGAGGTGGGCATGGGTGACCGACCTCACCGAGCCGACCTGGGATGACGACGCCGGACCGCTGGTGCGCCCCTTCACCCTGACCCAAGGACGCACCCGGGCCGCCCGCGACGACCTGACGCTCATCACCCTGGTGACGACCGTCGAGAAGGACGCCGAAGAAGCCGCGGAACGCCGGGAGTTGTACCCGGAGCACATCGAGATCCTGCGCATGTGCCGCGAACCCCAGGCCGTTGCGGAGATCGCCGCGCGTATCGACCTGCCGGTCAGCATCGCGAAGGTGATCATCGACGACCTGTTCGACGCCGGGCACGTCCACGTCCGCCCACCGGTCGCCATGGCCCGGACCCCCGACATCGAAATCCTCAGGAAAGTGCGTGATGGTCTCCGCAGACTATGACACGGACGGCGGGGGTCTCCCCGCGAACGCAGCTGCTGTCAAGATCCTCGTATCGGGCGGCTTCGGCGTCGGCAAGACGACACTTGTCGGCTCGATCAGTGAGATCCCGCCGTTGCGCACCGAGGAGGTGATGACCTCGGCCAGTGCCTATGTCGACGACCTCGAAGGCATCGAGGAGAAGGTCACCACCACGGTCGCACTCGACTTCGGTCGTATCACCGTCAGCGACGACCTCGTGCTCTACCTCTTCGGCACACCGGGCCAAGAGCGCTTCTGGTCCATGTGGAACGACCTGGCGGTCGGTGCGCTCGGCGCGGTCGTCCTGGTCGACTCGCGTCGGCTGGGTACCAGTTTCGGCAGTATCGACTTCTTCGAACGCCGCGGCATTCCCTTCGTCGTCGGGATCAACAACTTCCACGGCCGGATGGAGTATGCCGAGGACGAGATTCGCGAGGCGCTGAGCCTGAATCCTCGGGTGCCGAGCATGGTCTGCGACGTCCGCCGCCCGGATTCCTGCCGTGACCTGCTGCTCACCCTCATCGAGCGCATGCTGGCCGACGCCGGCGCCCCCGGGTAGGCCGCCGCGATGGCTCCGCCTGCCGTCCGAAGTCTTCCGTTGCTATTCGGCGACCTGGGTGTACCTGCCCTCTTCGGGAGTTGCCGCTCCGCCCCATGGGGTGCACGGCTCGGAAAGGTCCACGGTTACCCCGGCCGGTTCGAGGGCTTCGCGGAGCCGCCGGGCGGCGCCGTCGCCGAGGAAGTGGTGGTGGACGGTGAGGCGTTCGAGGTGGGTGAGCGACCGGCCGGCCAGCAGGGCCTCCGCGCCGGTGTCGGAGAGCACGCCCATGGACAGGTCGAGTGAGCGGAGCTGTGCGACGACGGGCGCGACGGCGACCGCCGCGGCGATCTCGTCCTGGATCTCGCTGTTCATCAGACCGAGGTGCCGCAGCGCGGGGTGCCGGGTGCCGTCGAGAAGGTCGGCCAGGTCGGCCGTGGTCGCGTCGCCGCCGTACATCTTCACGCCGAGCCACAGGTCGAGGTGGTCGAGTGCGGGCAGGTCGCTCGCCGCGACCGCTCGGGCCACGTGCGCGGGCATGCCGCCGGTCTGCAGGACGAGCCTGCGCAGCCGCTCGTGCCGCGTCGGACGCAGGACGGGTTGGCTGCCCTGGCCGAACCGGTAGCCCAACTCCTCGAGGTGCGGAAAGACGTCCAGGAGCGGTGTGATGTCCTCGGGCGTGATCCACGAGACTTCGTGCTCTTCGCCGGTGATGTCGCCGACGAACAGGTGGCGCAGCGCCCGGAACCGGTCGGCGTGCTCGCACAGCACGCCGACGACGCCGTTCTCGTCGTCCAGGATGTCGGTGGCCCAGTAGCCCAGGACCAGCGCACGCACCTGCGTGGTGTCGACAGTCTCGAGGAACATCCCGAAAATGTCCGCGAATTCGAGCTCGGCGTCGAAGTGGGTGGCAATCTTCCAGGCGACCGATCCGGGTTCCGGCATGGAGGCGACGAGCCGCGCCAGATGCTCGTCGTTGTCCGTCTCGAAGGTTTCGATATCCTCGTAGGCCAGGAACGGATGCACCGTGAGCCCGCCCAGCTCGCCGAGATGGTTCCACACGCTCATGAGGGTTGCTCCGTTCCCCGCCCCGATTTCCTGCCGGCCGAAGCCTACGGACCCCCACCCACATTGCGCCTGGGCGGGGGCCCTCGGGGGATGCCGACGGGTCAGGGTGCCGGGCAGAACTCCGCGGCCAGGATTCCGTACATGTCGTAGAGCTCGTGCCGCGGCCAGTCGCCGTTGAGGTTGAAGGCGATGGAGTGGCCGGCGTCCGGGGTCGTGTAGACGTACGACATCGAGCCGGGGATCGCGCCGTTGTGGCCGTAGAGCATGACCTTTCGGCCGGTGGAGCAGGTGAGTTCGCGCTGGGTGAGGCCGAGGCCGTAGTTGGCGACGGCTTGGGTCCACGGCTCGTACGCGTACCAGTTCGTGGGCGCGTCGGCGTTGGCCGTGACGTTGAACTTCGCCGGATTCGGGATGCACTCCGGCCACGACAGGCCCGTGTTGCAGGTGATACCGGGCGGCAGCGCGGGAGCCGGCGTGCCCATCGTGTTTGGGTTGACGCGGGCGATCATCTGCTGCAACTGCGCGGGTGGCAGCAGTTGTCCGCCGATCAGCGCCTTGATGAACGTGATGAGGTCGGCGGTCGTGGAGATGATGTTGCCGCCGCCGTACCCGTACGACGCGTTCTGGTCGGCCGCCGGAAGCGTGTTGAACGAGCTGCCGTTGCGCGGGAACAGCAGATTCGACACGAACGCGTCGTGCGGGCCCGGCAGGACGGTGTCGGCCGGGGCCGGAACCCGGGTCCCCGTGAGGCCGAGCGGTGTCACGACGCGTTCGGTCAGCGCCTGGTGCCACGGCTTGCCGGTGACCTTCTCGATGATCAGCGCGAGCAGCGCGTAGTTGGTGTTCGAGTACGCCATGGTCGTACCGGGTGCGGCCTGTGGTCCGTGACTCGCTCCCTCCGCGACCAACTCGGCCGGGGTGAAGGCCATGTTCGGGAACTGCGCGGCCACCTTCGCCTGGAAGGACCAGTCGGCCATGTTGTTGAAGATGCCGCTGGAGTGCTGGAGCAACTGCTCGACGGTGATCGGCGCGGCGCCCGGCCCCGGCGGGTTGAAGCACTTCCACGTGGCCATATTGCAGCCCTGGACGCTGTTGTCCTTCAGGATCGGACCAAGGAGTGTGAACACGTCGTCGGTGAGGTTGAGCCTGCCGTCGCCGACGAGTTGCAGGATCACGGTCGCGGTGAAGATCTTGGCGACGCTGCCGGCCCGGAAGACGCTGTTCGCCTGGCGGGTTGCCATGCTCGCGGGGTTGTCGGCGGCGCCCGCCCACTGCACGCCGCCGATGTCGGTCCGGGCGATGACGCCGGGTATCGCGTCCATCCCGTGCGGTCCGGGCGGCGTATTGCCGTCGTTGACGTCGAGCGTCACCAGGCGCATCGCCTCGAGCAGGCGACTGTGGTCACCGCCGTCGTAGTGAGTCGCACCGGGTGTCACGGCCCCGGACGCGGGCGTCGCCGCCGACACGAGAACGGCGGTACTCGCGAGAACGGCGAGCAGACCGCGCCGCACCCGTGATCCCGGTCGCCGCCGGGGTCCGCGTCGCGCCCGGGTGTACCCGCCTGACTGGCTGGAGCGCACTGTGCCTCCCTGTTCCGGGGACCCACGGCCGTCGTGGTCGGCTCGCACAGTCGCACCGGCCGGACCCGCCGGTATTGGATTTTTCCGACGCGGATCGGGGTGGACACGTGTCACCCGACCAGGCGGTACGTCCGACTGCCGGGAAGGAGACAGCGGCGCGGGCACGGCGCGTCCCGGGGGCCGGACGACCGCCGCGGGCCGTGCGCACGGTGAGTCGGCCGCGACCGAGGAAACGGTGGATCGATCGTATACAACGGGCAGGAACTGACGGCAGGGGACTGGATGTTCATCCCGGCCGGGGTGCAGTACTCCTTCGAGACCGGTCCCTTCGGGGCCGTCATGTGCTACTGCTATTGCTGCTGCTGCGCCTGAGCACCCGAGGCTCGCCTCCGGACACCTTGGTGATCCACACCCCCGACTTCACGTCCTCATCCACCCCATCCGGCCCGGTGACGGTCTGTGCGGGGGGTGGTTCCGTACCGACTCGGTACGGAACCACCCTCCTGTCCGCCGCACAGCCCTCGCCGCGCCGCACACCGCAAGCTGTTCAGGCATCCGGCCGGATGAGGCAGGCAGGCGCGGCGTCACGCGCCTGACGTCGGAGTGGGGCGTGCCGCGCGGAAGAGGTACCTGCTGCGGGCCCGCGTCTTCACTGTGATGATTCCGTCCTTCAGGGAGAAGGGGACGTGGTGGCCGCGGTCATCGGTGACGGTGAGACGCGAGGTGTCTGCCCAGGGGTTGCTCAGGCGCAGAGTGCCCCCGACTCGGCTGGTGATCTCGGCGTAGGTCACCGTTTTGTTCAGCAGGGCGGCCGACACCTCGAAGGCGCCCGGCTGGAGCAGCCCGTGGAAGCTCGCGTCCCGGTCGGCCGGCCACACCGGGAAGAGCACCATGGTTCCCTGGAAGCTCTGCACCAGCATGTTGTTGATCGCCTCGGTGGCACCGGATTTCTCGATGCCGTGGTACCCGTCGTTGATCCTCAGGTTGGCCGCGAGCTGCTGCTGGATGGTTTGCTCGAAGTGCGCGATGAGCGACGCGGCGGGATAACCCACGCGGGCGGCCTGGGTGAACACCTTCGGGAAGCTGTTGTTCTGACCCCACGAGTTCATCACGTCCACCGTGTCGATGGCGATCTTCCGCTCCGCGGCGGGTGAGGTGATCCCCAGCACCTCGGCCGGGTGGATGAATTCGAGGTTCACCGTGTTGTCCCCCGGCCGGATGTCCCGGGTGTCCCCACCCTGCATGGAGCCGGCCTCCGCCAGGGAGTACACGGTGACGCCCCTGTAGACGCTGGTGGGCTGGGCCGGGAGGTGGTCGAGCATGTTCTGCCAGTCCCGCCGCGCGTCCTGATCGGTGCCCAGTTCGTGGCTCGCCTCGATCAGCGTGGTCAATGTCTGCTTGAGCATGCCGATGTCGGTGGTGTTGTTCTTCCCCCACGACCCCTCATGGGGCCCGCTCCACAGCACGTACTGCCCCGTGCCCGCGTTCCACTCCAGCCAGTGCGCGAAGAAGGCCGCGACCAGCTTGAGGTACGGATATGCCTTGTCTCGCAGGAAGGCGGTGTCCCGCGTGTACTCGTAGTACACGCAGAACTGGGTGGCCGCGAAGAGGCAGTTGGCCACCTGCTGGAGGTAGACGTCGTCCGTCGTCGACCCGAACGGTCCGATGCCCACGGGGAAGAGCACCCCCGTCGGGACGCCACCGCTCGGGAAGCGCTGCGCGACGTAGTCCGGCTTCACCCGGGCCAAGTCGTGTTGTGCCCGGCGTTGCGCCTCCGGTACGTAGTCGAGGATCACGTCGTGGAAGGGCAGGGCGAGTTCGGGGCGGTTGCTGGAGTAGACCCCGTAGAACGGCGCCTGGGCGTTGTAGTTCAGGTGGATGTCGCCGTGCCAGCCGGGCTGGTCCGTGGTGGTCCAGACGCCGTAGAGACCCGGCGCGATCCTTCCCGGGCGGCTGGCGGAGCCGACGAAGTACTGGGCCGCGTAGTAGTACTTCTCCAGCACCGGGCTGCCGATGTCGATGCTGGACGCCAGCCAGTACCGCTTCCACCATTGGGCGTGCTTCTTTGCGAGTGTGGAAAGCGTGCGTCCGCTCTGCGCGCCCGCTGCCCGGATCGCGTTCGTGTGCACCCCGCTGGGGTTCTTGCCGCCGCCGCTGACGGTCGTCACGATCGTTACGGTCCGGCCGGGCTGCAGGGTGAACACTGTGCTCGCGGTTGCGCCCTTCACCGACGGCGCCTTCGCGGAGTCGGCTCCCAGCACCCGAGTGGCCAAGGCAGCGGTCGACACCCAGTTGGTACCGGAGGCGGTCGACCGCTGCGCCCAGGCGGTGTCTCCGTCGACCCCGGCGACCGCCGGGTACGAGGAGGAGTTCGCGTGGGCCCAGGTCTGGGCCACCAGCTCCACCGGTGAAGTCCCCTTCGAGGTCACGGTGACGACGAGGATGTTGTCCTCGGCCGCGAGCCAGGTGTCCAGCTCCAGTGTGGCGCCGCCGATCACGACGGACGTGGTGATGTGGGCGTCCAGGATCCGCTGCACCTCGTGGAAGGCATCGGGGCTCGGTGCGCCCGGATCCGGTGCGGTCTTCGGCAGCGCGTACAGCTCCAACTGGCCTATGCGGGCACGGGGGTTGCGGATCGAGTCGTCGGTGGTGCCCTGGGTGGGTTCGGTGATGTACAGCCGCAGGTAGCGCGTGGTGAAGGTGGCGACGTTCCGGTCGATCACTGCGGCGGTGTTGCCGGTGACGATGTCGACGTCGGTCCAGGTGCTGCCGTCCCGGCTGATTTGCACGGCGAGGTCTTTGGTGTTGAAGGCCTGGGTGCCGGGGCGGGCGGCTTCGTCGTTGCGGATGACGTACCGTGCGATGGACTGCTCGGAGCCCAGGTCGAGGGCGATCCACTGGGGCTTGCCGACGGCGGAGACCCAGCCTTCGTAGCCCGGGGCCCACTGGCCGTTGACCGCACGGTCGGGCGTGAAGGGTTGGTTGACACTGCCGGCGGTCGCTGTTGCCCCGACTGCGAGGTTGTCGCTCCCTGCCGTCGACTTCAGCGTGATGCCGCCGATCGGGAGCGGCTGGGTGTCGCCGTTTCCGTTCCAGAAGTCGCCCTTGGAGATGTAGAACGTCTTCACGCCGACGCTGCCGCCGGAGGTCACACCGACATCGCCGTTGCCCAGGAGCGCCGTATTGGGCATCGTCGTCGAGATCGAGCCGCTGTACGTCTGGTTCGTCCACTGGCCGGTGATTCCGGCCAGCTTCGCCTGAAGCTTCGACCAGTGCTGCTCTGCGGTCAGGGGCGCCGGCGTACCGCCGTTTCGTTCGTCCGCCGGCGCGGACAGCGCCGTGGCGGGACCCGCCGACAGCGCCGTGGTGCCGACTGCCGCGAGGGCGCCCGCGAGGACTGTTCTTCTGGCCGGAGGCAATGAGCCTGCGATGTGGTGGGTCATCTGTCTCTCCTTTGATGGCTGAATCCGGGTGCGGAACACGGCAGTCGGGAGGCAGCTGTCGAGGTCACGACCTCGCACTCGGGCCGCGCGGTCAGGCGAAGCGCGGTACCCGGCCTCGGCTGGGAATCAGGGAAGAGGTGTCCGGGCGGGATTGACGGATGAGGCGACTGCGCGCACGTGGACGTTGCGCAGCTCGCCGAAGCGATTACGGACGACGTCCTCTTGTGTCTCGTCCGGTGTGCCGACTCCGAACAGACCCGCGATGACAGCTTCGGTGACGGCGACCGCGGCCACGCTCTCGCGGTTGGAGACCCCGCGTTCGGCGACGCGGTAGCTGCCGTCGGCGGTGACCTCCATGGCCTGTCCCCACAGCGCGCCGGAGGTGGTGCGGTGGGCCCGCCGCAGCAAGCCCACCGCGAGATCGGATCGGCCGAGCCGGCACAGACCGTAGGCGGTTGCTCCGGGCCAGGCGGCGAAGGCGCCCGCCGCGCCGTGGTCGGGCCGGTCCGCGTAGGGCGCGATCGGGTCCTGCGGATCGAGGGCCCGCATCCAGTCCCCGTCGACAAGGCTGTCGCTGACGAAGTCGACCATCGCTTCGCGCTGGTCGGCTGTCAGGCTGTCGGCCATGTCGGCCGCCACCAGGACGAAATCGAGGACGTGTCCGATGACTTCGCCGCCTTCCGGATGGCCGATGTTCCACCGGCCCTTTCCGGCGTACTGTCCGACGACCGCTCGTGCGAGTGCGGAACCTTCCGCCTCCGCGGCATCTGCTTCCGCTTCGTGACCGAGGGTTCGCAGGAGCGCGGCGAGCGTGTGCAGCATGCCGGCGTAGCCGGCGTTGAAGGACACCACGGCGTCGCGGTAGTTCGGCACGCATTCCAGCAACTCCCAGGCGTCGCGCCCGAAGTCGGCCAGCACTCCGTCTCCGAACACCGACCGCCGCGACCGCGGCCGGTATGCCATGGCGCGCAGGTGGTCCAGCACGCTTTGCCCACCGGCGACTTCCGTCAGCAGCCCGGTCTGCCCGGTCACCGCGACATACGCAGTGATCGTGCGGAAGAGCGCGTGGTCGTT
The DNA here is from genome assembly GCF_045207785.1 of Embleya sp. NBC_00896. Taxonomy (NCBI): domain Bacteria; kingdom Bacillati; phylum Actinomycetota; class Actinomycetes; order Kitasatosporales; family Streptomycetaceae; genus Embleya; species Embleya sp. NBC_00896. Next base: position 264,377 of record NZ_CP108777.1, on the reverse strand, counting down.
GGCCGCATAGTGGTTGCCGATCGGCAACAGGTTGTAGGTGTCGAAGGAGTGGCAGTGATCGTACGGCTGAGCCAGCGCTGCCAGAATCCACGCGCGCATGCCCTGCGGCTCCAGCATCGTGGCCGTGCGGGCGAACTCCGACTGGTCCCAGAAGTACGTCGTGGTCGGCCCCAGCCGTGGCCCTCCGGTCAAGAACACCGGACCGGTCCGGGACACGCGGGTGTTGCGCATGTACACGGCCAGCAGCACGCCCAGGTAGTAGGTGCGGGCCAGGTCCTTGTCATCGGTGACCAGTGCCGGCAGGTGTCCGGAGAACTCGGGGTTGCCCGGCTCGAAGGCGTGCGACCACGTGCTGCGCCACTGCTTCGCGACGTCCGAAAGTGCGGCGTCGAAGTCAACCGCGGCGCGGCGCGACCCGTCCAGCGCGGTCTGCTCGGACCCGGACACGTCCAGCACGAAGTCCAGGTCGATGCTCTCACCCGGAGCCGGCGACACCTGCCAGCAGGCCAGGCCGCGAGCTCCCTGCGCGGTCAGGCGGTGCGGGGGCGTGCCGAAGGCATACGCGCCGCGCGCCACGCTGAGGGAGTCGGTGACCAGCAGCGCATCGCTGTCGCGCACGGCTGCCTCCCACCGTTGCCCCTCCCACCAGGGAGCAGTGCGTGCCGCGACCACGCCGTCCACCAGCAGCTCGGCGCCCGAGCCCGTCACGCGCACGCCCACGGTGTGCCAAGAGCCGATCGGCAGCGGGTCGGGAGCCACCGCCAGTTCTCCGCCGATCCGCAGGGAAACCCTCCCGTCGCTGAAGCCGAGCTGAGCGGAGTCCGGATGGTTGCCATGGGTGGCGACTACTCCGTTGGTGGCCTCCCGGTCGACCCGCACTTCCAATACGAGCGCGTCCCCCTCGTCGAGAGCGGTCGTGCCGACCCGTAGATCCGTGCCGGCCCGCACGGTGTACACGGCCAGGGCGTCGCCGATCGCCACCCGTGAGCCGTCCGCCCGGTCCACCGCCAACTGCCGGACCAGGCAAGGCGCTCCCGGAGCCCGCACACGTCCGGAGTCCGGCGCGGAGTGATCCGGAAGTTCGGACTCCAGCAACATGGGGGCGGAGTCCTCGTCACGCTGGATCCCGGGGATCCGCGGCGAGCCGAGCCGTACCCATCTTTCGCCGTGCGGAAGCAGTTGCACCTGGCGCGGCCGGTCGGCGATGACCTCGGCGCGCAGCCGCTCGGTGGCGTAGAAGTCGTGGTGGTGGCCGGAGTTCCACGGGGTGCCGTAGAGCCACCCCCAGTCCACCTCGGAGTGCGCGAACATCGCGAGCAACTCCTGCTCGACGACGGTGTGCACGGGGTCCGGCGAGTCGTTGCGCAGGGTGATCCGCCACAGCACCCGGCTGCGCTCGTACGCCATTCGCACGTCGGTGGTCACCGTCAACGCCCCATGAGTGGCGGTGCGTTGCACACCCCACGGCGACCAGCGCATCCGCTCGGCAGCGATCGGCCGGCCGTCCAGGCGTAGGACACCGGTGTGATAGCCGCCGCTGTAGGGAGGGAAGGCCAGCCACGACAACGATGTCAAATCGTGGTTGACGTGTCCTTGGCCCCACTGATTGCGCAGCGACGGCAGGTGTGCGAGCGAGGCGACCGGCTGCCACTCCCCGGCCAGTTCGTCGAGCGCGGGCACACCCGCGGCGGGTGCGTCCCGTTCGAGTGTGTCGGTGCGACCGCCCGCGCGGCCCGGCACGTCCACGGTCTGCGCAGGCTGTGCCGCCGTCACTTGGTCGACCCCGCCGTCAGGCCGGCGACGAACTGCTTCTGCAACGCCAGATAGCCGACGACCGGGATGACTCCGGCCAGGAACATGATGCCGAACAATTGTCCGTAATCCATCTGGAACTGCCCCACGGAAAGATAGAGACCGGTGGTGATGGTCTGGCCCTGCAACGGGCCGAGGATGAACTGAGGGTTCAGGAAGTCGTTCCAGATCCACAGTGAGAGGAAGATGGCCACGGTCGCGGTGGCCGGTCGTACGAGCGGCATGATGATCGTCCACCAGATCCGCAGACCACCCGCGCCGTCCAGGCGGGCCGCCTCGACGAGCTCGTCGGGCACCGCCCGCATGAAGCCGACGTAGACGAAGACGGCGAAGGAGAAGTAGCCGCCGCCAAGGTTGGACAGGATCAGTCCGGGATAGCTGTGGTCCAGGCCGATGAAGGTCAGGATGCGGATCGTCGGCAGGAGCACCACCTGCGGTGGAATCATCAGCCCCGCGGCCAGCGTGGCGAGGATCGCCGCACGGATCCGGGTGCGCCGACGTGAGATCCAGAAGCTGAAGGCCGAGCCCAGCGGGATCAGCAGCAGCACGGAACAGACCACGACGATCAGGGAGTTGCGCAGGCCGTACTGAATCAGGTGGTCGGGCCGGTCGAGTGCGGTGGACAGGTTGCTCAGCGTCGGGTGGAGTGGGGGCGCCGCCGGATTGGCGACGATGTCGTCCTGCTTCTTGAAGGCGTTGACGATCGTCAGATAGATCGGGCTGACGAACACCAGCACCACGACGATCGCCAGCGTGAGCCGGGCCGGGCTCAGCAGCCGGCGCCTGGATCTGTGCTGCGTCGGCGCCGAGGGATGCGGCGCGGCGGCGCGGCGGCGCGAGCGATGGGCCTTGGACGACACGGCACTCGGCGAGGAGGCGGTGTGGATGGTCACAGCTCGACCTCCCTGCGGCGCAGGACGCTCGTGACGGACAACGCGATGACCGCTGAGAGCGCCAGCAGGAACATGGCGATCGCGGAGGCGTAACCGAACCGGTTGTTGGTGAACGCGCTCTTCACGATGTACTGGGCTGTGGACTGCGTGGCGTAGGCAGGCCCACCGGATGTCAGCACCTGGATGACGTCGTAGAGCTTGAGCACGGTGATCAGGGAGATGGTCACGCTGATGGTGGTGGCCGGGGCCACCATGCGCAGCGTGATCATCCGGAACTGCTGCCGGGTACTGGCGCCATCGATCGATCCGGCTTCGTAAAGCTCGCGTGGGATGTTCTGCAAGGCCGCGAGGTACACGACCGTGGTGAAGCCGGACAGCACCCAGGCCACCACGATTCCCACCGACAGCTGGGCCAGATGTGGCGTGCCCAGCCAGTCGACCGGCCGGCCGATCAGGTGTGTCTTCATCAGCACGTCGTTGAGCAGGCCGTCCTGGGTGAGGATCGTCTTCCAGACGAAGCCGACGATCACCCCCGAGATCACCTGCGGCAGGAACGCGATGGTGCGCAGTACCCGGTAGCTCAGCTCGGTGCGGTCGAGCAGTATCGCGAAGGCGAGGCCGGCCACGTTGGCCACGATCGTCACGCCCGCGGCGAGCGCCAGAGTGTAGAGGACACTGGCGCGCAACTCGTCGTCGTGCAGCATCTCCGAGTAGTTGGACAGACCGATCCAGTTGCTGCCCGGCTTCAGCGGGTTCTCGTCGGTGAGGCTGCTCCGCAGGCTCATGATGACGGGCAGTACGATGAAAACCAGGTAGAGGAACAGGCCGAGCGCGGCGATCAGCCGCAGCCCTATGTCATGAGTGGCGTCGCGAAACCAGTGCGAGAGCGGCTTCACAGTCCCCATCCCTTCGTGCCGGGGTACCGCCGGAGGCGGACACTCGTCCAAGCCCGCCCCCGGCGAGGGTGATCGGTGGTGGTCGCGGGGCGCAGGCTCACTTGGTCGCGGTGTCCCACGACTTGTCGAGCTTCGCCATCTGCCCCTTTACGTCACCGGAGTTGAACAGGGCTTGCGCGGCCGCGTAGAAGTCGTTGTTGCCGGTGCCGGGCAGCGCGTCGTCGTTGGTCGCCCAGCCGATCGAACTCACCTTGGTGTCCGTCTTGGTGACGTAGGAGTACGAATCGGTGAAGGCCGGGCTCACCGTGACGTGGTAGTCGTCCAGCGTCTTGTTCTTCAGCATCGGGAACGCCCCGTCGCTTTCGATGAGCGCCTTGAGGTTCTCCGGGTCCAGCGACCACGCCTGCGCGAACTTCGCCGCACCGGCCTGGTCCTTGGCCTTGCCGGCGATCGCCATCGAGCCGCCCACGAAGAACGGCACCACCACGGAGCCGTCGTCGGTCGGCCACGGGAAGACGCCGATGTTGTCCCACTGGTCCTTGGGGATCGAACCCAGGTACCAGCTCCCCATCGGGTACATCGCGGCCTTGCCGGCGTTGAAGTTCTTGATCGAGTCCGCGTAGCCGACGCCGAGTGCGCCCTGCTCGAAGTAGCCCTTCTCCACCAGCGTGCGCATCTTCGTCGCGGCGGTGACCACGTCGGCGTCGGTGAACTTCACCTTGCCCGCGTACCGCTGCTGGATCCACTGCGGGTTCTTCCCGAGCACGTCCGCGCTGAGTGCTCCGGTCAGCGGCATGGCCGCTGCGAACGGGTCGTTGCCGCCCAGCTCGATCGGCGTGATCCCGGCGGACTTCAGCTTGGCGCTGACGTCGAGGAACTGCTGCCAGGTGGTCGGCACCTGCACCCCGGCCTTGGCGAACAGCGACTTGTTGTAGAAGACCAGCGGGATGATCTGCGAGTTCGTCGGCGGGATGTAGACCTTGCCCTTGATCGCATTGCCCTGCGGCAGCAGGAAGTTCTGGTCGACCCAGGACTGGTCGTACGGCGTGAGCAGCCCCGCCTCGGTGTACTGCGAGGGCGTGATCGACTGCAGCAGGTCGGGGAACTGGCCTGACGCCTGCAGCTGCTTGGCGTATGCGTCACGGTCCGTACTCGGCGCCACCACCTGCCTGATCTTCACACCCGGCGCGCTGTTCTGGGCTCGGGCGATGGACGCGGTCCAGAAGTCCGGAGTCAGCGTCGGGGTGTTGAAGGTCATGTATGTCAGCTTCGTGCCACCTCCCGACCCACTGTCCGACGGTGAACTGGAGCACGCCGCGAGCAGCGTCAAGGCTGCGGCGGCAGCCACTGCGGCACTTCGTCTGAGCATGGCCGTCCCTCTCGTGGTGAGTGTCGGGAGACACGTGTCCCAGCCGACGAGGCCGGTCGGGAATGGCTGGATCTCGCCGTTGAGATAACGTTATCTTGGCCAGTACAGTACGGTTCCGCAGCAGCAAGTCAAGACTTTGTGCGATCACGGACCGGTCTCGGAGCGCGTAGCGTGATGCACGACCGATCTACGGAGGGGCAGAGTGTCTGGTCCAGGGGGTTCCGGAAAATCCGTGCCGACGCGTTCTCGCAGACCTACGATGGTCGACGTCGCCCGGGAGGCCGACGTGGCGCTGCGCACGGTGTCGAGGGTGGTGAACGGCGACGCCACGGTCGGCGGTGCGCTGGCCGAGCGGGTCAGGCAGGCCATTTCACGGCTCGGTTACAAGCCGGATGAACGGGCCCGCCAGCTCCGTAGCGGACGCACCGGGACATTGGGCGCCGCGGTACGACACATCGCCGATGCCCACCCGGCGCTGCGAGCCGTGGACGAAGCCGCACGTGGCGCCGGTCTGACCGTGGTCGCGATGTCCACGGAGGACGACGAGGTGCGCGAGCGCGAGGCTGTGATGTCCATGTGCGCTCGCCGCATGGACGGGATCATCATCGAGCCGATCGCTGACGGGCATCAGTACCTTCAGCCCGAAATCGACTCCGGTCTCGCGGTGGTGGCCTTCGATCGCCCCGCTACCGGCGTCTCGGTGGACACGGTTCTCTCCGACAACCGCGGTGGCATCGAGCAGGCCTTCGAGCACCTGACCCGCCAGGGACATCGGCGCATCGGCTACATCGGCGACGACGAGCGGATCTACACCGGCAAGGAGCGAGCCGCCGCATTCCGAGAGCTGGTCAGCGGGATCGGTGAGCCGCTCGACGACCGGGTGCACCCGGGGCCGGTGGACCGAGGGCGGATCGCTGCCGCCCTCCATCGGCTACGCAGCGGGCCCGCCCCTGTCACGGCGATCGTCGCCGGCAACTTCGAAACGACGATCGAGGTGATCCGCGCCCTCGGTTCGGATTTCGGCAGTACCGCACTGGTCGGCTTCGACGATTTCGTGCTCGCGGACCTGCTCAGGCCGGGGCTGACCGTCATCGCACAAGGAGATGTGGAGATCGGCCGGACGGCGGTCGAGCTCTTCCAGCAGCGGCTGGCCGATCCTGCCCGGCCGGTGCGCACGGTGACCGTTCCCACGCGGCTTGTCGTGCGGGGGTCGGGTGAGATCCCGCCGCCGCGGTAGAGAGACGGTCGGTTGTGGCGAAGGCGGGTGCGCTGTGGCTGTCGCTGCCGATGTGCACCCAGGCCGATTCGTAGCGGCGCGGGCCCTTCGCACCGCTGCCCGCGCTGTGCCGCTGCCGGCGCGCCGATGGCCAGGTTGCGCAGGGCGGCCCCACGGCGGGGATGTTCCCGCGACGCACGCGGGATGCGTCCTCGCCATGGGCCACGTCCCTGACCGGCTATGCCTGTCCCTTGCGGCGGTATTCCTGGGGTGTGCAGCCGTCGGCCTGACGGAAGGCTCGGGCGAAGTGCCGGCCGGACCCGAATCCGATCTCGATGCCGATCGCGGTGATCGTCAGGTCGCTGGCACCCAGCAACTGCCGGGCTCGTTCGATGCGGCGCTCGTTGAGGTATCGATGTGGCGACATGCCCGTCTCACGAGCGAACAGTCCCGCGAGGTAGGTGGGTGCGAGGCCGACGCGTTCCGCGAGGTCTGCCAGGGGCCATCGGCGTGCGAACTCGTTGTCCAGAAGGGTGCGGATCCGGGCCACAGCGGGGTGGACCGACAGTTCGGATGTGCTCGGGCCGGGCATCAGCAGCCGGCCGGCCTCCAGGATGAGCCTGTCGGCGGCCAGCGCGACCCCCTCGTCCTGGTGCGAGCGTTTCACTGTCAGCTCTCGAACCAACTGCGCGAAGGGCTCTGCGAGCGATTGCGCGCCCGGGCGGTGCACGACAGTCGGCAGATTGCGCCACTTTTCGCTGAGGGCCGGGTGGCGTCCGAACACCGCGGCGGTGTCGATGGCGGCAAAGTAGAAGTGATGGTTGCCGGGGGGTTCCTCGGCCATGTGATGGACGGTCCCGGGCGCCACCATGAACATGTGCCCAGGACCCAGGACGTAGCGGCGCCCTGCCGCGGTCCACCTGCTCAGGCCGTGGACTCGCAGGTAGATCTCCCGTTCCGGATGGGTGTGCTCGTGGATCAGGAAGCGGGCCGGCACCCACTGTTCTCCGGCGTGACGGACCCCGCTTGCGGACTCGCTCAGTTGGGCATGGAAGCCGGCGCGAAGGCCGGTCGGCCGTGACACGGATACCTGAAGATTGTCCACGCAATGCGATTTTTCAGGCAAGCCCCCCGTGGCCGGCGCGGTCTAACGTCTCGCCATGAACGAATTCACGCTCAGCCCGGAACAACAGGCTCTGCTCCCCGGCCCCCAGGACGTCGATTTCTATCGGCGGCACGGGTACTGGATCTCTCCGCAGATCGTTCCGGAGGAGGTGCTCGACGCCGCCGAGCGCGGCATGCGGCGTTTCTACGCCCGTGACTACGACGCCGAAGTTCCCGGGACGCTCGATTTCGGACCCGGGCAGGAAGAAGGCCTGCGTAAGCACGACTACACCTCGCAGCGCGTGGGCGAGCTGGCACAACTGCTCGCCTATCCGCTGATCGGAGCCTCTGCGGCGGTTCTGGCCGGGGCCGCGGGGGTCCGGATGGGCCACCCGGTTCGCTCGCGCTCCGTCCATCATTTACCCCCGTGTCGCGATGTGCCGGGCAGCGTACCGTCCGCGCGGACCGGCGGCCAGTCCGTGGCGCGATGCCCCCGGCTTCGGTTCGCCGGTCACGGCCGGGTGCGATGGCCGGCAACGTCGCCGACGCCGGCGGCAGTTGCGCGTGTCCGCGGAAGACTACCGCCCGGAAACCCTTGACAACCCCGTCGTATGCGGCCTTGAATCCCCACTGGCCATAGATATTAAGCCAGTCTTGCTATCTATTCAAAGGTTCCATGGGGAGGAGCGGAAAGTCCGCAGGAAAGAGACCTCCGCATCCCACGTCCTGGGCCGACGAATGTCCCCGACACGCACAGGCGAACGGCGAATCAGGAGCAGATCATGAGACCCGCACGCACATGGAGCACGGCAGTCGGTGTCGGCGCTCTGGCGCTGAGCATCGGCATGACGACGACCGCGCCGGCGAACGCCGCGAACGATGCCGGAACGACGTCCCAGGGGGCGGAGGCCCAGACCAAGGCCGCGATACAGCTCTCGGCCGGGTACCTCGCCATCGGCCTGGACTCCAGCGGCGCCGTGACCAGCCTCAAGGACTCCCGGACCGGGGCGGACTACCTGGCACCGGGGAAGTCCGCCTCGCTGGTCAGTCTTGTCGTCAACGGCCGGCAGGAACGTCCGACCAAGGTGACCCGCTCCGGCAACCGCCTGACCTTCACCAACAAGAAGGCCGGCATCCGGATCGTGGTGAAAGCGGAGAACCGGGCCGACTACAGCACACTCGAGGCGGTGGAGGTCGACGGCCCCGCCGGAGCGGATGTGCAGACGCTGCTGTGGGGTCCGCTGCCCACATCCGTCGACCAGACCATCGGTCAAACGGTCGGCGTGGTCCGCGACAACCGGTTCGCCATCGGGCTGCGGCCGTTGAACGACCGGACCGAAGGCACCTGGCCGCAGGAGTACCAGGACTTCGGTTGGGAGAACGAGGTCGCGGACAATCCCGACAATCTGCAGGTGGACTGGCTCGAGGAGTGGAGCGCCGCAGGCAAGACGCCCTGGGGTTCGGTGTTGCGGGCCTTCACCTTCGACTACACGAAGGAACGCGCGCGACAGAACATCGACGGCTACCGGATCCCGGTCGGCCCGTTCTCCGGCCGCAGCGGAAAGATCGCCGGATCCAAGATCGCGCTGTTCGGCGCTTCACCCGAGATGGCTCCGACCGTGCTGTCGAACATCGCGACCGGAGAACACCTGCCGTACCCGACTCAGAATGGGCAATGGCAGAAGACGGCCCAGGCGAGTTCGCAGTCCTTCCTCGTCCTCGGGGATCTCCAGACCGGCAACACCGCGACGGCGGCCGGCTTCGCGAAGGCGGCGGGGCTGGACTACATCTACTCCCTGCCCAACGCGGTCGGGCCGTGGCAGTCGACAGGGCACTACCAGTTCAACTCCAGCCTGGGCGGCAACGACGCCGGTGCCGCGAAAGCGGTGGACATAGCCAAGGCCAACGGCGTTCGGCTCGGGGTGCACACCATCTCGAACTTCGTCAGCCTGAACGATGCCTACGTCAAGCCGGAGTGGAGCCCGGATCTCACGCTCGGGCAGCGCGCGACGTTGACCCGGCCGATGGCCGCGGGTGACACCACTCTCCATCTGTCCAGCTGCGCGCCGCTCGCCTCGGGGCTGCGTGGCAGATCCCTGCTGATCGACAACGAGATCGTGATCTACGCGGCGTCGAGCCAGGTCGGGAACGAATGCCAGGTCACCGGCCTCGATCGGGGCGGCTGGGGTACCGTCGCGGCCGACCACGCGAGCGGCGGCACCGTCGCCCGCGTGCCGCAGAACGAGTACGGCGGTCCGTTCGGCGGACTCGGCATCCTCAAGGACATCTCCGGCCGCTTTTCCACCATCTGGAACACCACGGGGATCATGTCCAACTCCTACGATGGCCTGGAAGGCGCCTCGAAGACCGGCTGGGGCGCGTACGGCATGGCCCAGCTGGTGAACGGCACTTACGAGCAGACCAAGGCGAAGGACGGCTTCGTCACCGAGACCAGCCGGATGACCTCCAACACCTGGGACGCGCTCACCAGGGCGAGTTGGGGCGAGGTAGGCGCGACCTCCATGAAGCAGGTGTTCATCAACAACGCCTTCTACCAGGCCAACTTCCTCCCGGGCATGCTGGGCTGGATCAGTCTGGACGGCTCGGAAACGCCGCTGAGCCTCGAATCCAAGCTGGCACGGGGCGCGGGCCTGAACGCCGGCGCCGGATTCCAGACAACGGTGAGCAGCCTCACCAAGGGTGGCGACCACGCCAAAATGCTGCTCGACACCATCAAGCAGTGGGAGACGGCGCGCAACCTCGGAGCCTTCACCGAGGCACAGAAGGCACGTTTCCGTGACACGTCCACCAACTGGCACCTCAGCGTCGTCAAGCCCGGCCAGGAGTGGTCGCTGCAGGAACTCGACTCCAACGGGAACCCGACCGGCGAGCCCACGAAGGTCGTGACACCGACACCTCGGCTCAGCACGGACACGCTGCCGTCGGCGGCAACGGCACACAGCCTCTACGAAGGAAAGGTGACCACCAACACTCCGGCCACCATCCGGTACGAGGTGACCGCCGGAGCCCTGCCCAAGGGCCTCCGGCTGAACCCGGACACGGGCGGCATCGTCGGGACTCCGGTTCAGGCCACGACGGCCGACTTCACCATCACGGCCTACAGCACGGACGGTCTCCCCGCCGCCAAGGAACAGTACAAGATCGCCGTAGGCCGCTGACACCGTCCGTCGCATCCAGACGACATCGCGAGGGTGTCCGTCCCGGTCGTCAAGACCGGGACTGGACACCAGGGCTCCGTCGTTCTCGCAGAGCGTCGGGGCTGATGACGGTCGAGGCGGTTGCGACAGGTCGCGGTTGATCGCCCGGCGGCGAGACGAGGGCAGGCACGGCTACGGCTCCCGGTGATCACGAGGCGTCGACTCCCTGATCACCACGACGGAAGACCGTGCCTGCCCGCGCGTCATCGCCCGTCCCCACCAGCCCGAACCAACTCGCCGCCGCTGTACCGCCCACGCCCACCGAACCACCCTGGACTCCCGGCCCGCCTGGCCGCCGTACCTGATCCACGGCGGGCCCGGGGGCGGCGCCACCCAAGACGCGCTCCAACATCATGGGGCGAATCGACCACTGCCCCTCCGGCTCCTACAGCTACGCCCTGGAACGCGGCGGCGAGAGCATCGAGGCCGACCTTCCGCGGGCCGTCTCGGTGCTCGAAGAAGAGGATGGCCTGGCCAGTGCCCTGTGGATCACGGGCGCAGTCGAGGTGCACCGCGCGGACGGAAGGTCCCTGGAGCCCCGCAACCGGATGACCCTGTGCCGGTGCGGCCACTCGTCCGGCAAACCGTTGTGCGACGGAACCCATCGAAAGATCGGCTTCCGCGAGGAGCCGACCACCGCAGAGAAAGGAGAGACGCCACCGCGGCCGGGCGTCCGACCTACCGGGGTTGTCCGGCGGCCGGCGGACAACCCCGGGAGGTCGGCGGCCGGCGACTTCGGCTGAGCGCGATGGTGCGCAGGGCGTGGTTGGCCGTGCGAGCGCGAGGGCCTTTCGTCGGTCGGTGCAGATGTCGCCCTCCACACCGAACCCGAAAGGCCCTCACTCGTTCAAGATCGCCCCGCCATGCGATCCGTCACCGACCTCTCTGGGCAATACCGCTAGCGCTTGTAGGTGTTGCCGCCGGTGTCCTTGACGGACTTGCAGGTGCGGCCGGTATCCGTCCCCGAGTGGACGGCCGGCGCTTTCTTGTTGTAGTAGTTCACGGCGTAGGTGTTGCCCGAGAACGTGTTCCCACCTTTTCCGCAGGTGTCGGCCCTCGGGAACGCCCAGTAGGTGAACATCCCGTGGTTGCCGTTCCCCCGGATCTTCCCCTCGTAGTCGCGGCCCTTCTGGAAGACGTTGTCTTGGACCTTGTTGCCGCTGCTGCCGTCGCTGGCACGGACCGGGTCGCCGGAGATGACCTTGAAGGTGTTCCCCTTCACCAGGTTCTCGTTGCTCCCAGGGGTCTTCTCTGTCTGGTTGAAGGCAAGGTAGACACCGTGGGTGTTCCCCGGGACGTCCTTGTTCTCGAGATTGACGAACGAGTTGTTGGCGATCCTGGCCTTCGAAACGTAGTTCAGATGCACGCCGGCGTAGCCGTTGCCGCCCTTGACCCAGGCATTGCCGATCTCCTTGAAGGTGATCCGGTTGACCACGAGCCCTTTGACCGGGCCGTCCTTCTTGGTTCCCGTGGCCTTGATCCCACCGTCGCCGTAGCGCTGCACGGTGTACGGCCCCTGGAAGTTCAGCTTGGGCGACGTCGGACCGACCTTCATCCAGTACCCGGCCGTGGCCTCCCGCCCGTCGAACGTGACGGGGCCCGTTCCCGGCTGAGCCGTGACCGTGATCGTCCCGCCGGCGATGCCCGGCGCCCACTCCACCCCGGCATCGGTGACCGTCGGGCGCGGCGCGCGACCCGCGCGTGCGCGCGGCACGGACGGGGTAATGCCGGGGTGTCCGCGGAGCATCGCCGAGGGGGAGCGCGTGGCGCAGAACGGCCCGCCGTCCGACTTTGACACCGGCGAACGCCGGATGTGGGGCGCAGTCGGGCGAATGGTGCGACGGAGTCCCGGAAGTGCGCGGCGACGCGGTGCGGCGCCTGCTGCTGACGGCCCCGGCAGCGCGGCCCGGGAACCTGGCGCGGCTGCGCCTGCGCGGCATCCGGGTGCGCGGTGAACTCGACCTTGCCGACGCCGCGGTGGCCACCGCCGTACGGTTGCGCGACTGCGTCTTCGACACCGCGCCGCGACTGGATGGGGCACGGTTCGAGGCCCTGCAGCTGACCGGCTGCGAACTGCCCGGACTGCACGCGCACGCCGCCTCCACCGCCCGGGAGTTCGAGCTCGAACAGTGCACGGTGAACGGTACGGTCGACCTGCGCTCGATGACCGTGGGCACCCTCCTGTCGCTGCGCGACACGGTGGTGCGGCCCGCACCCGGAGACCGAGGCCACGGCCGCGACGCCGACGCCCGCACGGTACTGGTCGCCAAACAGCGCGGCCTGCGGCCGACCCTGCCGAGGCCCGGACGGCTGTGGAGCGTCCTGCAGGACGTCACGGTCGGCTTCGGCTACCGCCCGCTGCGCGCGGTGGGTCTGCTGGTCGCATTGATCGCGGCCGGCACAACGCTGTTCGCCCTGCGGCACCCCGACCCGGTCGGCGACGGCCCGCACCCGCCCTTCCAGCCCGCGATCTACACGCTCGACCTGCTGCTGCCGCTCGTCGACCTCGGCCAGGAACGCCACTACGGCCCGGCAGGAGCGATGCAGTGGGTCGCCGTCGTGCTGATCGGCACCGGCTGGCTGCTCGCGACAACGGTCGCGGCCGGTGCGGTGCGGGTCCTGCGGCGTACTTGACGGCCTGCGGCCGCTGCCCGCGACCCACCTCAGGTCACGCACCGACGAACCGCGAACGGCAACGTCCAACGAACCGCCGAAGCCCTTCAAGCCGTCAGGCCGGACGGCGCCCGGAATCGCTGCCCGCGATGCCCGCCGCCGACGGCGAGACGGCGCGCACCCTCAGCGGCTGCGAGGCGGGGCGAGGTCTTCCCGGGCGTCGGTTGCGGTGGCGTAGCCGTTGCGGCGGAGCTTGTGGCGGGTGCCGTCCTCGGTGTGGGGCAGTTCCTGGCGCAGCGACGAGGTGTCGTGGCGCTTGGGCGTCAACTGGGGGCAGGCGGAGCCGTATCGGCGTCCGGTGTCGGGGTTGGGCAGGAGCGGCGTCGGAAGACAGCGGCGCAGGCGATTTCGCCGACTGCCGGCGTCACCCGCCCGGTCGCCCGTCCGCTCGGCTCAACAGCTCCTACGTGCTGCGAAACAGCGGCTTGCCCTCCCGCAGCCGGCCGCAGACCCGCTCGTAGCTCGGGCGGCGAAGCTTCGGTGGCAGCCCCTGCTTGGCCCGCTTCGCGCCTCCGTCGTACACCTGCGGGACGAGGATGTCGCGGGCCGCCCGGAGTTGCTTCTTGGCCGGGTAATAGGCCTCCACCTCCACCTCCACCTCGCCCGTGTTGTAGTAGGCGGACTTGTCGTTCAGCACCAGCGCCCGGGCGTGCACCTCGCCCTTCACCTCGAAGGTGAAGTCGTTGTAGTAGCCGTAGACGATGCCCTCCGCACGCAGGTCGCCCCCGACGTACACCGAGCCCCAGGAGACCAGGTCGCGCACCACCAGGTCGCCGAGCACCACCAGCATGCCGATGTCGTAGACGTAGTCGTCCAGGAAACCGTGCACGATCAGATCGCCGTCGACGACCAGCGCGATGTCGAGGGCGAGGTCCTCCGGGACCACCAGGTCGCCCGCGTGGTGCTGCCAGGCCGAATACGCGCAGCCAGGTACGCAACCACCTGCTGGTCGACGCCCGTGCGGCACACGCGGGCGGGGCTCCCGGCACTCATGCCCGGACACGGATCGAACCCCAGGGCGAAGATCGTTCCTCGTTGCCACCCGCTCCTGTTTCGCGTGGCGGGCGGGCCTCAACTCTTGACGGCCTCTGCGATCCGCAGGGCGGCCTGGGCGGGCGTGAGGTGCGTGGTGTCGACAACCTCGGCCTCGCCGTGTAGCCACGTGCGGGCCGCCTCGGCGTAGGGCTCAAGGTATTTGAGACGGAATGGGGAGGGGCCAAGGAGAGTGTCCCCCTCGATGCGCCCGCGGAGGGTTTCCTGGTCGGCGTGGAGGACGAAGTGTCTTACCGGGATGGCATGTCGGGCGAGGCCCGTGCTGATCTCGCGCCAGTACTCCTCGACCAGGACAGTCATGGGCATCACCAGGGTGCCGCCGGTGTAGTCGAGCACGCGGCGGGCGGTCTCGACTACGAGTGGCCGCCACGGCGGCCAGTGCTGGAAGTTGTCCGTCGCGGGCAGCCCCGGCGTGACGTCCATGAGTGTCTCGCCGACCTTCTCGGCGTCGAACACCCGTGAATCCGGGATCAGTTGCTGCACGAGTGCACTGGTTGTCGTCTTTCCTGCACCATGGGTGCCGTTGAGCCAAACGATCATGGGATCCGACCCTAGCGGACGGCCGGCGAACTCGACGGAGCCGACGAGGCGACCGAAAGGGCTCTCGTTCGCTGGGCGACGTCGACTCCGTTCGAGGTGGGCCCGCAGCCCGGCCCCGAGGCAGGTCCGATGCCCGACCCCGGGATGCGGTGGCCGGGTTCGGGGCCGGCCTCGGTGCCGGGTGCGCATTCTGCAGCACGCACGAACTCGGCATCGAACCCGACGCGTACGACCCGAAGCTCGACGTCGACTTCACCCTGCTGCGCGAAGGGGATCCGAACGCCGTCGGCCTGGACCAGGCCGCGTGATGCCGAGTGCGGCCGCGAGCGGTGAGGCGGCGAGCAGCCCCGTGCGCGCGGGCCAGTGTTTGTACCGCGCCGGGTGCGCCCGCGGCAAAGACGCGGGCGCTGATCCGTCAGCCGGGCTGGACGGTGATTGTGCAGAGGCGCTTGGTGGCCCGGGTCAGGGCTACGTACAAGTCCCTTTCCCCACCGGGGCGGGCCGTGATGATCTCCTCGGGGTTCATGACGACGACACCGTCGAATTCCAGGCCGCGTGCTTCGGATGCCGGCACGATGCGTGCGTGTTGTGCGATGCCTTGGGCCGTCAGTTCGCCCACCCTCGTGTCCGCGCAGAGCACTCCCAGAAGCTCGCCCGGGTACGCGGTGCTCTGGGCTCGGAGCTCCTGGGCGACGGCGGTGACCAACCCGTCCGGAGGCGTGGTCACGGTGCGAGGGCTCTCACCGCTTCGCAGTGACCATGTCGGCTTCTGGTCCGGAGCGATCCGCGCGAGCAGCTCTCGGACGCTCTCCAGAATCTCCTGCGTGGTGCGGTAGCTGACGGTCAGGTTGTGCAGTTTGAACCGCGGTCCGACGTGCGGGCTCAATGCTTCCTCCCAGTCGCGTGCTGTCGCGACCGGGCCGGCCTGGGCGAAGTCGCCCACCAGAGTCATCGCCCTTGCCGGGCAGTGGCGGACGATCATCCGCCACTGCATGGCGGTCAGCTCCTGCGCCTCGTCGACGACGACGTGCCCGTATGTCCGCTCCGGCGGGCCGTCGACCAGGCTCGCAGCCTCGTCCAGCAACGGCACATCGGCATTGGTCCACGGGTGGTCCGGACCGCGCAGCAGAAGTGACCGCTCCTCCGCAGTCAATCGGGGCAGGCGCTCGGCGAGAGCGTCGGCGTTCGTCAGGAGCGCCTTCACGAGGTCACCGGGTACCAGCCGCGGCCACAACACCTCGACCGCTCGGTCGACGCCGGCGTCGTCGAGGAGATCGGCCCGGATGGCGTCCAGGTCCAGCTCGTGGACCGGACCCGAGTCGACTGCACCTTCGGCATGGCGCTGGGCGGCTCCAGTGAACCGGTCGAGGTCCATGCCCGTCATCTTGGCGGCATCGGCGTCGATCTGCTCCAGAAGGTCGCCCATGTCTCGTTGCATTGCGTCGGTGACGGCCTCGACCAGGAGCTCTTTGAACACCTGGCGTGCGGGGTTGTGCCCCGGTGCGGCTGCCACGGCGGCGTCGCGTGCCGTGGCGACTTCCTCGCCGGACAGGTGAACCAGTTCCTGTCCGACCCGCACGGTGAAGTCGCCGTGGGGAGCTTGGTGGACGCGCAACAGGCCGGCCAGAGCATCGGCGAGGTCGGAACTGCCCTTGAGACGCGCCGTATCGAACGGGTCCACCCTGTCCGTGGACACTCCGGCCAGTTCGTGGCAGGTCGCCAGGACGACGTCGTTCTCACCGAGCGAGGGAAGCACCTGGGAGATGTAGTCGAGGAACCGGGCATTTGGGCCGACCACCAGGACACCGTGCTCCGCGGCGCGCGGGAACGCGTACAGGACATACGCCGCCCGGTGCAGGGCGACCACCGTCTTTCCTGTACCGGGCCCGCCCTGCACCACTGTCACCCCGCGGTGGGCGGAGCGGACGATCTCGTCCTGCTCGGCCTGCAGCGTCGCGACGGCCGCGTGCATCCTGCCCGTACGCCGTGCCGACAGAGCCTCGGTCAACGGGCCGTCACCCACGACGTCTTCGTCAGTCGGGGCGGTACCGTCGAGCAGTTCGTCGCTCACCGAGATCACCGTGCGCTCCTCAAGGCGCAGGTGCCGGCGGCGGCGCAGATTCATCGGGTGGATCGGCGTCGCCTCGTAGAAGGGCCGCGCCGCGTTCGCGCGCCAGTCCACGAGCAGAGGCAGCTCGTCGTCCTCCGTATGCAGGCCGATCCGCCCGATGCGCAGGGCCGTGCCATCCGTCCAGTCGATGCGGCCGAAGACCAGCCCTTTTTCGGCGCCCTCCAGCCGGCCGATTTCCTTGGCCAGACGCTCAGCGGCGATCTCTCTCTCGTATGCCTCATCGGCACTTTCCGCCGGGGCCTTCAGCACACTCGCTCGGTGTACTCGCGCCTCGGAAAGCCGCTCGGTGAGCAGCTCGTACAAGGTGGACACATAAGCCCGCTCCGATTCAACCGCACACACAGCAGGGTCGTTCACTTGCGACAACAGGGGGCTCCTTCGATTCGAGCCACATCATACGGTCATAATTCCCTGAAAATAAGCCTTGACTTACTGGGGGTGCCGTGGCCCCGGATCTGCTCGCGGTGGGCTCGTTAGTCATGGCGGTAAGAGGGTGCTGACCTGGGCAAATGAAGATCTGTTGCGGCTCCTCCGAGTATCGAATGAGCGTTGACTTGGTGCATACGGCGATGATCTGGAGCTGTCCACCGGGCCGGGCGGTGCACTGGGCGGCAGTGGCAAGACCGAGGGCATACGGGACTGCATCATGACCTTACGAATGAATCCATGACGGCTGACCGTATGGCGAATCATGCATTCCGCCGTTCCGTCTATTGCTAGTTGCGATCTCGATGCCCGTATGCCTTATGGCGAGCCCGCCCTTGGATGCCTGCGATGTTTTGTCGCGCTCGGGAAAAGAGGGAAGAGCCGCTGAGGCGACCGGCGCCATCGAGCTCACTGAGGCTTTTCCAGGTGGCCCCTGAGAGGGTGAACTTGGCGGGCGCGTGACCTGGACGCGTGACGGACGAGGCTCCTTGGCGGTTGCGGCTGGTGTCTGAAGCCACGGGAGCCAGGTCGATCCCGACAGCCCCGAGCGGGCCTGGTGTCCGGCGTGGTGGAGGCACGCCGAAGCGCGCGCCCGGCTTGCAGCCCTGTGGTACTCGTACGAGTATCACCAAGTGAGGGCCTCGATGTCCCACTGGCTGCTGTACCGCGCCGACCCGCAATTGAAGGCGCTGCGCGACCCCGGCCGCGGCCCCTTCTCGCGGTGTTCGGCCACACTCGGTCACGAAGACACCCTGATCGACATGCCGATCAACCCCCCGCCGCCGGGCTTCGCCATCGACCAGCGCGGCATGCCGACGCTGCTCCCGCCGCCGCCGCCAGGCGACGGCATCGTGTGAGTCCCGAACCGACACGCGGCGCGGGTGGGCCTGGAACCCGAGGTGTTGTTCGGCCCCGGCGTCATGTGACCTGGAGGTATCCGGCTCCCCGGGCGCCGGCCCGGTTCTGCACAAAGGCCCACGGACCGCATTCCCAGCGGTCCACAGGCCGGGAGGTCCGGCCTGTCGTGAGTGACGATGCCGGAAGGTTGCTGAGAGTCCGCCGAGAGTGACATTGTCGTCTGTGAGGAGCCGTCCCGGCCGGATCGGGCCGGAACCGGTCAAGTCTGTGAACCACTCCCGCACACAGGCCTGTTCGCGGCATACTTGGGCAGTGACCGCCTGGCCCGCGCCGACGTGATCGTGCGGGGAGTCTGTTGATACGGCTGCCGCGGCAGGCCGTGCCGTCACAACGCCGGGGGCGACGTGCTGATCCTGGATACGGCTGAACTCCCGGTGTCAGAGCGGGCCGAGGCCTACCACGCCGCAGCCGCGGGTGAGACCGGTAGCTGTTCGGTCGAGCAGGAGCGGTCCGGTGCCGGAGTGTGGAAGAGACTCGAGGCCTGGAGCTTCGGCCCGCTGACCCTGTTCGCCACCCACGGTTCGGGGATGAGCATCCGGCGCACCGTGCACAACGCACGGTTCGACTCGATGAACACGGTCTCGATCATCACGCAGAGCCAGGGCCGGGGCGCCTTCACCTGGAACGGCCATCAGCAGTACGTCGGCCCCGGCACCCTGGCCCTGGCGCAGAAGAGCGCCGGCTATGAATACGGCTGGTCCGGACCGGGGCTTTCCATCGCGTTCATGGTCGACGCCGACCGCTTCGGCCTGCCGGAGCACCTGGTCCGCGAGGCGGTCCCCCTGCTGTCGAACAGCAGCATCGCTCCACTGCTCCTGCACCACATCCACGCGCTGCACCAGAACGCCGACCGGCTCAGCGCGGAGGCCGGCGCGGAGAAGCTCGCCTCGGCCACCCTGGAGCTCACTCGCGCCCTCATCGTCTCGGTGACCCGGGAGGGACCGGTGCGCCGGAAGGTCGCCGAGGACACCCTCGTCACCAGGATCCTCGCCTACGTCCGGCTCCACCTGGCGGACCCGGAGCTCACCCCGCGGCGCATCGCCTGGGCCCACGGCATCTCCCTGCGGACCCTGTACCGGCTCTGCGAGGAAAACGGCTTCAGCCTGGAGCAGTGGATCATCCGCCGGCGGCTGGAAGGCTGCCGTCGCGATCTGACGTCAGCGGAACACGCCCACCGCACCATCGAGGCCGTCGCCCGGTCCTGGGGCTTCAGCAGCCCCGTCTTCTTCTCCCGCCGGTTCCGTCAGACCTACGGGACCACCCCAAGCGACTGGCGCCGGCACTCCCGCTGAACGGCCCGCCGGGCTCCGGACCTCCCCCGGCGGCGGAGTGGCAGCCAGAGTTCAGCATCCGGCACGCGAGATTGGGTCTCCCCGACCCCTAGCCGCCGGGCTCATCGGCGTCAACGCGGCCGGTCACGGCCGCACCTCGTACCCCGGGCCGGTCGTCTACCCGGCCACCGGCCACAACAGGCCCGGTCGAGGCTCCAGCAGACCTGGGGTAAGTCCTGGCGCCGTGGGTTCATCAACCGGCACGCACAGTCAAGTCCGCGCTCCGCGATGCTGCCACGATGCACGGAAAACCGCGTCTGACAGAGTCCGGCGGCACCACACCGGTCGTCAGGCGAGGAAGTCCAGCAGGATCCGCGTCCACTGTTCAGCGTGGGTGAAGGGCGCGGCGTGCGGGGCGTGGGGGATCTCCACACGCACGACGTGGGGGATCAGCGCGGCGATCTGTACAGGACCGGATTCGAACGGCGCGAAGGCGTCGGAGGCACCGTGGACGATCAAGGTGGGGGGCTTCAGGTGGGTGAGGTCACGGGTGAACCGGGAGTGCGCCCAGGCGGTGATCGCGTCGATGCCGCCCTTGGGGGACGCGGCGGCAGCCAGGCCGAGCAGGTACCGGTGGGTGGCCTGGTCGAGGGACGGCCGGCCGTCGGCGGAGAACAGGCGGCGCAGGACGTCGTCGAGCATCGCGATGCGGTAGCCGAGACCGGCGTCGGTCAGATCATCGGCCACCGTCGGGTCGGTGTCCGGGTCCAGGCGCAGGACCGGATCGGCGAGCACCACCGCACGCGGCCGCACCGCACCCGAGGCGGCGCACCGGACGACGTCGCCGCAGCCGGTCGAATGCCCGACCAGCACCGCGTCCTCCAGGTTCAAGGCGAGCAGGAGTGCGGTGAGGTCGGCGGCGAAGGTGTCGTAGTCGTACCCTTCCCACGGCTGGGCGGAGCGGCCGAACCCGCGCCGGTCGGGACAGACCACCCGGTGGCCCGCCTCGACGAGGGCCCGGACCTGCCCCTCCCAGAACCGGCCCGACAGCGGCCAGCCGTGCAGCAGGACGATCGGCGGACCGGCACCGAAGTCCTCATAGAACAGCTGTGTGTCCGGGGAACCCGAACGGATGAACGGCATGGTTACCCCTCACTCGCCGCGGCCTTCAGCCTCGCACCCAGCGCCCGGCGTGCCATCAGTCAAATGACTGCATCGGGGGAGCGATGAACAGTGACTTGATCATTGGCCGGGAGCGGGAGCTGACCGAACTGCGGCGGGCCGTCGACCGCGCGCCGGGGGCGCTGCCCAATGTGGTCCTGCACGGCGACCCCGGAGTCGGCAAGACCGCCCTGCTGAACGCGGGCATCGCCTACGCCCGCGACCAGGGCGTCCGGGTCATCGGCGGCTGCGGATTCGAGAGCGAGGCGAAGCTGGCGTTCGCCGGGCTGCACCAGCTCTTCGCGCCGGTCATGGACTATGTCGAGAAAGTCGAGCCATTCCAACGGGACGTGCTGCGGCGGGTCCTCGGCCTTGCCGACGGGCCGGCTCCGGACCGGCTGGCGATCTCGGTGGCGTCGCTGGCGGTGGTGGCGGCCGTGGCCGCGGACGGGCCGGTGCTGATCGCGGTGGAGGACGCGCACTGGGTCGACCACCCCACCCGCGAGGTCATGATGTTCATCCTGCTGCGCCTGGGCCGCTGGGACCTGCGGGCGGTCTTCGCCCGCAGGTCCCTGACTGCCGGTGAGCGCGTCACGCCGGGCATCAACACGATCGAGGTCGCGCCGCTGGCGGGTGCTGCCGCCGGGGAACTGCTCGACCTCCTGCACCCCGGACTTCCACCCGCGGTACGGCAGCGGGTCCTTGACGAGGCGGCGGGCAACCCCCTCGCCCTGGCCGAACTCCCGGCCGTGATCGGAACCGACGCCGCGACCCCGATGGAGATGTTCCCCAGCGGCACGCCGGTGCGGACCCGGCTGGAGGCCGGGTTCGCCGGCCGCGCACTGACACTTCCCGCTCCGCTGCGCGCCGCGCTGCTGGTCACCGCGCTGGACGGTGGCGGTCTGGAGAACACCGCCCGCCCCGTCGCGCTGACCGCCGCCGACGTGCTGGAGATCGAACGCCTGGGTCTGGTCACCCGCGACTCGACGCCCTCGGGCGTCCGGTTCCGCCATCCGCTGGTCCGCTCGGCGATCACCGGCACCGCGTCGCCCGACGAGCTGCGCACCGCCCACATGGTGCTGGCCGAACGGTACAAGTCCGATCCGGAACACCGGATCTGGCACCTCGCCGCGGCCTCGGTGGAACCCGACGAGGCCGTCGCCGCCGAGATCGAGGTCGCCGCCCAGGCGATCAGCGTCCGCGGCGGCACCGGGCCGGCCGTCAACGCCCTGGGCAAGGCCGCCGACCTCACCCCCGACCCCGCCGAAGCCTCCCGCAGACTCCACCTGGCCGCCGAACTCGCCGACGAGTCCGGGCAGCTCGACCTGGCCGCCCGGCTGCTCGACAAGGCCAAGGACGCCGGCGGTGATCCCGGACGGGTGCTGCAGGGGCGGACCACCCGGGCCAGGATCCTGCTGCTGCGCGACGGGGACCTGGCCGCGGCCCGCAGCATCCTGGCCCGGCTTCCCGACACCACCGGCCCGGCGCTGGACCGTGCCTTGACCATCCGCGTGATCGTCGCCTCCTACCGGCAAGACGCCGCCGACTGGGCCGAGGTTGACGCGCTGCTGGCCGGGCGTTCCGGAGGCGGCCTCGTCGACCTCGTCAACGGTGTGCTGAACCCTGGAGCCGTTGAGGACCGTTCGCCGGCGCTGAGGTCCGCCTTCGACGACATGCCCGACCCCGCCCCGCCCGGGCATGTCGCCGAGCTGTGCCGGGCCGCCGCCTGGCTGGACACCCTGCACGAACACCGCGTACGTATTCGCTCCTTGATCGACCAGGAATCCGGCGCCGGGGCGATCACCCACGCGGCCGGCGGCCACTGGTTCGCCGCCCATGAGCAGTTCCTGGCCGGTCAGTGGGACGAGGCGGAGACCTCGGCGACCACCGGCCTTGACCTGTGCATCCGGCACGACCTCGAACTGCCCGCCCACGACCTGCGGCTGACCCTCGGCTGGATCGCCGCCGCACGGGGTGATGAGGACACCGCGCGTGAGTACAGCCGCACTGTCGAGCGGTGGGCGGCCGCACGCGGGAGCGGCCTACATATGACGCTGTCGGCCCGCAACCTCGCCCTGGCCGCCTTGTCGGCCGGTGACTACGAAACCGCGTACCACTACTGCGTCCAGGTCGCCGCGCCCGGTGACCTGCCCTGCGCCGCGGCCTACGCGCCGTGGCTCGTGTTCGACCTGGTCGACGCCTGCGTGCACCTGGGCCGCCTTGGTGAGGCCGAAGTCCATCTGCGCGCCGCCGACGGGCTTGAAGCCCGCACCCCGAGGCTGCGGCTGCACCTGACCGCCGCCCACGCGATGACCGCCGACTACGACGACGCGGTCACCCGGTTCCAGACGGCCCTGGCCCTGCCACGGATTGAGCAGTGGCCGTTCGACCACGCCCGCGTCCGCCTCGCCTACGGCGAACTCCACCGCCGCAACCTCCAGCCGGGCGAGGCCCGCCCCCAGCTGCGCCGCGCGGCCGACATCTTCGGCCGGATCGGCGCCACCGCCTGGCATCGGCGCGCCGAACAGGAACTGCGCGCCACCGGCGTCACCGCCACCGGACACCCGCGTCGCGCCGCTACGGCCGCACGTCCGGCGGCGGTGCCGGAGCTGACCGCCCAGCAGCTGGAGGTCGCCGAACTGGCGGCCTCCGGAATGACGAACAAGGAGATCGGCGAGCGCCTCTACCTGTCGCCGCGCACTGTCTCGGCGCATCTGTACCGCATCTTCCCCAAGCTCGGCATCACCTCGCGGGCCGCGCTCCGTGACGCTCTGGCCGACTGCAGTACCGCATCTCCGGACGCTTCCGGCGGTGCAGTCATGTGACCGATTGCCGCGGCGGACCGCCGTCCTAACTTCGAGTCATGCCCCGCTGCACACCGCAGCGGACGGCGACCCGGGAAAGGACGCACACCGTGCCGTACGTCACCACCACCGACAAGACCGAGATCTTCTACAAGGACTGGGGCACCGGCCGGCCCGTCGTGTTCAGCCACGGCTGGCCGCTGAACGCCGACGCCTGGGACCCGCAGGCCCACGCCGTGGCCTCGGCCGGATACCGGGCGATCGCCCACGACCGGCGCGGCCACGGCCGCTCCTCCCAGCCCTGGCAGGGCAACGACATGGACACCTACGCCGACGACCTCGCGGCCCTGATCGAGGAACTCGACCTGCGTGACGCCGTCCTGGTCGGCCACTCGACCGGCGGTGGCGAGGTCGCCCGCTACATCGGGCGCCACGGCACCTCGCGGGTGGCCAAGGTCGTGCTGCTCGGTGCGGTACCGCCGCTGATGCTCCAGACCGAGGAGAACCCGCTCGGCCTGCCCGTCGAAGCGTTCGACGCCATCCGCGCCGGCGTGACCGCCGACCGCTCACAGTTCTACTACGACCTGTCCATCCCCTTCTACGGGTTCAACCGCGACGGCGCGCAGGTCTCCGAAGGTGTGTCACGGGCGTTCTGGGCCCAGTCGATGCAAGTCGGTATCAAGGGCGCGCTCGACTGCATCAAGGCGTTCTCCGAGACCGACTTCCACGACGACCTGAGGAAGTTCGACGTACCGACGTTCATCGCACACGGCGACGACGACCAGATCGTTCCCATCGTCGCAGCCGGTCTGGAGAGCGCCAAGATCATCAAGGGTGCCGAGCTCAAGGTCTACCCGGGCGCCCCGCACGGCCTGACCGGCGCTTTCGAGGCTGAGTTCACCGCCGACCTGCTGGCGTTCCTGGCCTCCTGATCCTACGAATGACCACTCCGAACCCGCTGAGAAAGTAGGGCCCGACCATGACCTCCCGCCGCCCCAAGCGCCTGATCGCCGCCACCGCCCTCGCCGTCTCCGGCCTGCTGCTCGCCTCCGTCGGCCCGGCGTCCTCCGCCGGAGCCGACAAACGCCCGCCCAGGCCCACCGTGGTCCTGGTGCACGGCGCGTTCGCCGACTCCTCCGGCTGGCACGGTGTCATCGAACGCCTCCAGGACGACGGCTATCCGGTGATCGCGCCGGCCAACCCGCTGCAGTCCCTGCCCACCGACGCCGCCTACATCTCCAGCGTCCTGGACACCATCACCGGACCGGTCATCCTCGTCGGCCACTCCTACGGCGGCATGGTGATCACCAACGCCGCCAACGGCCACGCCAACGTCAAGGCACTGGTCTACATCGCCGCGTTCGCCCCGGACCAGGGCGACACCGTCGCCTCCCTGACCGGGAAGTTCCCCGGCAGCCGGCTTGAGGCGAACCTCCTCGTCCGGCCGACGCCCGCCGGAGCCGACGGTTATGTAAAGCCGGAGGCGTTCCGCAAGGTGTTCGCCGGCGACGTCCCCTGGCACGACTCCTCGGTCATGGCGGCCACCCAGCGCCCGGCGAACGTCGCGATCCTGCAGACACCCAGCGGCCCGCCGGCGTGGAAGACCATCCCCTCCTGGTACGCCGTCGCCGAGAACGACCAGGTGATCCCCGCCGACGCCGAACGCTTCATGGCCAAGCGGGCCAACGCCAAGACCATCGAGATCAAGGGCTCCTCGCACGTCGCGATGATCTCCCACGACAAAACCTCCACCGACCTGATCAAGGCCGCGGCGAAGGCCACGCGGTAGTCGCCCCCAATTCCGCGGACACGAATCCCGATGCCGGAACACGTGGGCCGGGGACCGGACAGGTCCACGTGTTCCGGCGACCTGAGGAGATCCCCATGAACACCAGGCCCGACACCATCGTCCTCATCCACGGCTTCTGGGTGACCCCGCGCAGCTGGGAACACTGGGTCACCCACTACAAGGCCAAGGGCTTCCGTGTCCTGGCCCCCGCCTACCCCGGATTCGACGCCGAGGTCGAGTCCCTGAACGCCGACCCCACGCCCATCGAGCGCCTCCAGGTCTCCGAGATCCTCAGCGGGTTCAAGGAGGTCATCCGCGACCTGGACACCCCGCCGATCCTCATCGGCCACTCCGCCGGCGGCGCGTTCACCCAGATCCTGCTCGACCACGGCTACGGCGCCGCGGGCGTGGCGGTCAACTCCGCCCCCACCGAAGGCGTCGCGGTCACCCCGCTGTCGCAGATCCGCGCGGCCTTCCCGGTCCTGCGCAACCCCGCCAACCGGCACAAGGCCGTCGGCCTGACCTACGACCAGTGGCGCTACGCCTTCACCAACACCTTCCCCGAGGACCAGGCCAAGGCCACCTACGAGCGCTACCACGTCCCCGCCTCGGGGCACGTGTTCTGGGGCAGTGCCCTGGCCAACATCCACCCCGGGCACACCGACACCTACGTCGACTACCGCAACCCCGACCGCGCCCCGCTGCTGTTCGTCTCCGGTGAGAACGACCACCTCATGCCGGCCAAGGTGCAGGCGTCCAACGCCAAGCACTACAAGGCCCCCGGCACCGTCACCGAGCACGTGACCATCCCCGGCCGCTCGCACCTGATGCCGGCCCAGGACGGCTGGGAAGAGGTCGCGGACCTCGCGCTGACCTGGGCGCTCGACCACTCCTGACCTCCCGCTGTGTGGCCGGGCCCGAACGGGCCCGGCCACACAGCACTCCGCACCGACCAAGGAGCACACCAGATGACCACCGATACCGCCGCGGTCCGGAACCCCGGCACCCGCGAGACCGCCGGAGAAATCCTGCAGGCTTCGCTCGTCGACCTGCTCGGCCTGGCGATGACCGGCAAGCAGATCCACTGGAACCTCCACGGACCCGGTTTCCGCTCGCTGCACCTCCACCTGGACGAGGTCGTCACCGCGGCCCGCGAATCCGCCGACGACCTCGCCGAACGTGCCGCCACCCTGGGCACCGCGCCCGACGGACGGGCCGCCACCGTCGCCTGCGGCGGCCGTGCCGTGGCCCTCCCCGGCGGCCGCATCACCGTGACCGAGGCACTGGCAGCCCTGGCCGTCCACTACAACCTTCTGCTGGACGGGATGCGGCGGCGGATCCACGCCACCAGCGACCCCGTCACCCAGGACCTGCTGATCTCCGTCACCGCCGCGCTGGAGAAGCAGCACTGGATGCTGCGGGCCGAAGGCTCCTCTGCTGCCGCAGCCGTCCGGGATACGGAATCCACCTCGCCTCCGACCGGAACTGCCCGCCGTTGGCGTTCGTCCTGACCGCGGGACAGGCCGCCTCCCTGTTGAGAACGTCAGCCGTTCTGCCGCGAGACGCGTCAGCCGTTCCTGTCATCGGGGAGCGTCGGGGGTTCGCCGTCGATCGCTGCCTCGCCGGCGGCGGCGGCGGTGGCGTCCCGCGGCGGAGGCGTGTGGCCGGCGGTTCAGGCCGCCGGCCGAGGTCGCGCCTTGCCAGGAGCCCGGGTTCGGGTCGCAGTGGCCCTACTTGCGGTCGACGGTCTTCCGCTCCTCGGCGTCCTGGAGCGCATCGCGCCGCTCGGAGATGACGGGCCATTCGGCGGCGTAGGTGCTGTTGACGGTGGTGTATTCGGCCCATTTCTTGGGCACGTCGTCCTCGGCATAGATGGCGCTGGTCGGGCAGACGGGCTCACATGCTCCGCAGTCGATGCACCCGTCGGGGTTGATGACGAGCATGTTCCCGCCCACGTGGAAGCAGTCGGCGGGGCACACCGCCACGCACTCGGTGTTCCGGCACTTGATGCACGGTTCGGTCACTACGTAGGTCACGAGCACTCCCGCTTCGACGACATCTCGGTGAGCGCCCGGCGTCGTGGGAGACGGCCTGACAACGCAACACCATGGGTCATGGATACTCCACTCTCAAGGTGACAATGATGAGGGTGCCGGGTCCTTCGACAGCGCCTGTCGCCTTGGACGCCCGGCGTCAGCGACGAGAAACGAGGTCGGCATCCGGATGCAGGCGATGGCCGACGGTGCTGGGTTGTGGTCGGATGAGCGGCCGGCTGCGTACAGCGCCGTTTCCACGTCCCTGGCCCTGCGCAGTGATCGAGCACTGGGCGAGATGGTGGACTCCGCTGCACCGCTCGGTTCCGGTATCGGCGGGAGGTCGGCGCTGCTGGAGGTTGCAGGTACGCCGGTCTTCGTGAAGCGGGTCCCCCTGACAGAGGTGGAGCTCCGGCCTGACCATGTCCGGTCCACGGCAAACGTGTTCGGGCTGCCTGTCCTCTGTCAATACAACATCGGCGGGGCGCCCAGCTTCGGGGCTTGGCGGGAGGCCGCCGTCCACACCATGACCACCAACTGGGTGCTCTCAGGGCAGTATCAGGGGTTTCCGCTGATGTACCACTGGCGGGTTCTGCCGGACACGGCACCGGCTCTTCCGGAGGAGCTTGCCGACGTGGATCGGGTCGTGTCCAATTGCGGCGGCAGGCCGGAGGTACGTCGCCGTATCGAGGCCCTTGCGGAGTCTCCGGCGAGTCTCGTGCTGTTCCTGGAGTACATCCCGCAGACGCTGCACGAGTGGCTCACCGAGCAGGTGCGAGTCGGTGACGAGGCGATCGGCCGGGCCTGTGTCCTGGTGGAGAGGGAACTGGAGGCGGGTACTTCCTTCATGAACGACCGCGGTCTCCTGCACCTTGACGCCCACTTCGGGAACATCCTGACTGACGGCCGGCGCCTCTATTTCGCCGATTATGGCCTGGCTCTGTCGTCCCGTTTCGACCTGAGCCCCGCCGAGGCCGACTTCTTCGAGACGCACCGAACCTACGATCGCGCGTACGCGCTCAGCTACTTGGTGAACTGGCTGATCACGGGCCTGTATGGGTACGAGCGGGCGGAACGGGAGGCGCTGATTCGCGCGTGTGCGGAAGGGGCGCGGCCTCCTGCGGGTCCGCCGGAGGTTACGGCGACTCTTGTCCGTCACGCACCGCTTGCGGCAGTCGTGACGGACTTCATCGGGAGGTTGGAGCACGAGAGCCGAGAGACTGCGTACCCGCTGGCGGCAATCCACCGGATCTTCGAGTCGCGCCACGGCTGAAGGCCGCGAACGCCGTCCGACGAGCCCGCCGGTCATCGCGTTCGCCGACCGGTGACAGGTGACGACTTGTCAGGTCCGGCGGGCGGCGAGGTGGTCGGACCAGGAGTCGCCCGCGAGCCGTGCCCGGCGGTCGGCGGTGCCGGGGCTGATGCCGACGAGGTCGGAGATCACGGACCAGTTCCCGCTCGGCGACGACATCATGGTGGTCCCCGTCGTCACCAAGGAGGCGGTGACCCGGGAGGCGGTGATCCCCCCGGGCACCTGGCAGGCCGACGACGGCGCGGGGTACTCCGGACCCGCGATCGTGACGGTCGACGCGCCGCTGTCCCGCCTGCCGTGCTTCCGGCGCCGCTGAACGGCGGTTACTGCAACGAGATGTAGTAGTAGTTGCTCTCCGGCTGGTTGACCGGAACGGAGTCCCAGCCCCAACCGACCTTGGTGCCAGTGCAGTTCGAGTTGTAGTAGGCCTGGTAGCTCACGCTGCCCTTCCACCAGTAGCCGGACAGCACCGTTTCCTTTTCCGGGGTGTTGAAGCAGCCCTGGGTCCAGGCCCCGTTCTGGTTGTAGCCGTACACGTAGATCGACCATGCGTTGCTGTACTTGTCCACGAAGACGAGCTGCTGGCCGTTGCCGCCCGCATGCGCCGGGGTGGCGATGCCGACGGCACCGGCGGCGGCCATTGCCACGGCGGCTGCTGATGTGGCGATCCTGCGGATGGCACCCACGATTCCTCCTGAGAGCAAAGCGAGACGGCGTGATGATCGACATCATCACCGTCGTCCGGCCGTTCCGGCCCTCGGCCGCGCAATGTGGCTACCGCACCGCGTGGAGTGGATCGAGAACGAGCTGTTCTCAGGAGTAGTCCGCACTCCACGGAGATGAGGGTGAACCGTCCGGTTCCAGTCCGTACTGCCACCTTTCCCCGAGCAGTGAGGGGAGATGGCCGGCGTCGGCGGCGTGCCGGTAAAGGGCTTCGACACCCTCCAGGTCCCCGGCCTCTTCCCGCATCCGCGCCAGGTCGCGCAGGACGTAGAAATCGCCGGCATCGGCGGCCTTCAGGGCAAGGGCTTCGGCGCTCTCCTTGTCACCGGCCTCCTCCCGCATCCGCGCCATGTGGGCGATGGTGGGGCCGCCGTTGGCGTCCGAGGCCTGCCGGTAGGCGGCTTCGGCACCCTCTCGGTCCCCTTCCTCCTCCCGCATCCGCCCCAGTCCCAGCAGGGCGTTGGCATCACCGGCGCCGACGGCTTCCAGGGCGAGGGCTTCGGCACTCTCCCGGTCCCCGGTCTCCTCCCGCAATACCGACAGGTTGGTGAGGGGGAAGGCGCCGCCGGC
Organism: Embleya sp. NBC_00896; assembly: GCF_045207785.1. Lineage (NCBI taxonomy): Bacteria > Bacillati > Actinomycetota > Actinomycetes > Kitasatosporales > Streptomycetaceae > Embleya > Embleya sp. NBC_00896. The sequence continues at coordinate 234,465 of NZ_CP108777.1, read as the reverse complement.
ATCGGCGCTTTGCCGAGCGTAGGTTTCGGCACCCTGCCGGTCTCCAGCCCTTTCCCGCATAAACACCAGGTCGGTGAAGGCGTTGGTGTGACCGGCGTCGGCAGCCTGCCGGTAAAAGGCTTCGGCGCCCTCCGAATCTCCGACCGCTTCCCGCAGCCGCGCCAGGCCGCGCAGGGCATCGGCCTCACCGGCGTCGGCGGCCTGCTGGTAGAGGGCTTCGGCGGCCTCCCGGTCCCCGGCGCCCTCCCGCATCTGCCCCAGGAAGCGGGCGGCTTCGGGATCGCCGGCGTCTGTGGCCTGCCGGTAGAAGGATTCGGCACCCTCCCGGTCGTCGGCCAGTTCCCTCGCCCATCCCAGCTTGACCATGGCGCCGGTGTGGCCGCCGCGGGCAGCCCGGAGGCGGAGGTGGTGGGCCCATTGCAAACGGCCCCTGTCCTTGGCGGCCTCGGCGAGGTTGTTGAGGTCGCCGGGGTGAGTGAGGTGGGTGTGGGCGGCGTGCCAGAAGGATGCGGGTGGGCAGAGTAGGCGGCGAGCGGTGCGGCCGTGCTGTTCGAGGTAGTCGGCGAGGCGGAACATCGACCCCGTGGGCGGGGTCGCAGCAGTGGCCGATGTCGGACCGACCGGCGGACGGCGTGTGGGCCGGGGATTGGTCCGGCCCAGCGGGGCTTGCTTGCCGTGGACGGGGCGGGCGAGGTCCGCGTAGGCGGCTTCCGCCCAGTCGTCGGTGAGCTGGTCCCAGTCGTGGTCGGTGAGGTAGTCGGCGGCGGCATCGGTCAGGAACGCCTGGGAAAGGTGAAGGCCCAGCCCGAGACGACGGGCGTCCATCGCGGCCTCCAGCAGGGCCCGGACGGCCGGGGTGCCGTGCTGATAGCGGCGCAGGAGTTCGGGGGCGCCGGCGAGGTCTTGGGCGACGCGCCCGTCGGTGCCGGCGCGAGTGAGGGCAGCCGCCAGCAGCCGGTCACCGGCGTTGGCGAGGGAAGCGGCAGCGTCGAGCGCGTCCTGGTTGAAGGCGTGGGGGACGGTCACTGTGCGGCCGGCGAGCAACTCGCGGGCGCGGCTGTGCGGGTCGGGACCGCCGGGTCTGGGCACGGCTGTGTACAGGTCCTCGTACTCGGGCCAGAGGGTTCCCAGGATGAGGACCGGTCCGCGGCCGGGATCGGTGAGGAGGGCATGGAGGGCGGCGGCGATGCGTTCGCCGACCTGCGGGTCGCCGAGGTAGTGCTGGGCCTCGTTCAGCCACACCACCGTTCGCGGTGCGACGCGCGCGAGGTCGGCCAGGGCGGCTTCGGCCCGGGTCGGGTCGAATGGATGCCACAGCCTCCACGCTTGGTTCGCGAGCGGTTGGACAGCCTCCCAGCACGCCCTGGTCTTGCCGGTCGAGGACGAGCCAACCAGGACCAGCATCCGGTTCCGGCCCGCCTCGGCGTCCTTCACGGCGTCGGCGAGGACCCGGTCGTGGGCGCGGTGCACGTAGCCGGACAGCACCCGTCCCGTCACTACCGAGCCGGAGGAGGCGGCGATTCCGGCGGGGTGGACCTCCAGGTCGTGCGGGTCCCATTTGGCGATCGGCCTGCCCGGACCCGCTGCCGGTACCGCTGCCGGGGCGGCTTCCTGGGCAGCGGCCCGCTGCAGCGCCGGCAACTCCTCCGCCGGCAGGCGCAGCGCGCGAGCCAGGGCCGCGACCGTGTCCGCCGACGGAACCGGTCCGTCGGCTTGGAAGGCCGCATGGACGGTGGTGCGGCCCAACCCGGTCCGGGCCGCGAGCTGGGTCATGCTCAGCCCGGCGAGGACCCGCCCGTCGCGCAACCGCTCGCGCAGTTCCGCGAGAGCCGATCTGCCGCTGTGTTCCTCGACCACATGATCCCCAGCTCGGTGTTCGCCGGTGTTCGTTTTCGTCCGAGCCGAACTGCGGCGAACACCCCTTCCGGGACGCTGGGTCACGTCAAGACCCCGCCCCCTCTGGGAGGTTACCGTGACCCACTTCGCCGTTGTTCTTCTCGCCGTCGCTCTTGTCGTCGTGCTCGCGCTGCTTGCCGCGGTCGTGGCGGGCGTACTCACCCGTCTCGACGGCGCCACCTATCCCGCCGCCCTCCTGCGCGGAGGCACCACCTTCGCCGCCGTCCTCACGCTCGGCGCAGTCGTCGCCCAAACGCTCACCTCCGTCCTCACGTGAACCACGTGGCACCGCAGAGGACCGCCGCACCGTGCGATGGCCACCCGGCGTACATCGACCGCGAGAGCGCACAGATCGCGTCGACTGCGGCCGCCGGCGCGGCATCGCGCCGTGACCGGCCACGCCGCCCCGGGCCGGCCGGTGTTCTCTTCGGTTACCTGGTGGGTTGGGGCCGCCCGAGCTGGTGGACGGTCCATCCGGCCTCGCGCCACCGGTCGGCGTCGAGGACGTTGCGCAGGTCGACGACGACCGGGAACGCCGCGTGTTCGCGCAGCGTGACCGGGTCCGCGTCGCGGAACTGGGGCCATTCGGTGCCGATCACCACGGCGTGGGCGCCTGCGGTGGCTTCGACGAGGGTGTCGGCGTAGTCGAGTTCGGGGTGCCGGATCAGGGCCGACGGGTTGGCGTGGGGGTCGTGCACGGTGACTGTGGCGTCGTGGGCGTGGAGAAGCGCCGCGAGGGCGAGGGAAGGCGACTCGCGCACGTCGTTCGTGCCGGCCTTGAACGACGCGCCCCACAGCGCGATCCGGGCGCCTGCGACGGGGCGGCCGAGTGCGTCCTCGATCAGCCGCAGCGCGGCGGCGGGGCGGTTCTCGTTGATCCTTTCGGCCGCTTGGAGCAGCACTGCGGCGTCGCCGGCGCCGAGTTGCTCGGCGCTGGCGGTGAATGCGCGGACGTCCTTGGGGAGGCAGCCGCCGCCGTAGCCGATGCCGGGCTGCATGCCGCCGGCACCGATGCGCGGGTCCATGCCGAGGGCGCCCACGAGGGTGGCGACGTCGGCGCCGGCTTGGGTGCACATGTCGGCGACGGCGTTGATGAACGAGATCTTCAGGCCGAGGAAGGTGTTGGCGGCGCCCTTGATGAGCTCGGCTGTCTCCGGGGTGGTCACGATGAGCGGCGTGCCGTCGGCGAGGATCGGCGCGAACACCTCGCGGACGGTCTTTTCCCCCTCTGCGCTGGTGACTCCGGCGACGAGCCGGTCCGGGTGCAGGGTGTCCTCCACCGCGTGTCCCTCGCGGAGGAATTCCGGGTTCCACACCACCTCGACCGCCTGCCCCGCGGGGGCGAGCTTGTGCACGAGGCGGGTGAGGTGAGCGGTGGTGCCGACGGTGACGGTGGACTTGCCGATGATCGTGCACGGGCGGGTCAGGTGGGACGCGAGGGCGCGGGCGGCGCCGTAGACTTGGCCGGGGTCGTAGGAGCGGCCGTCCGCGTCGATCGGGGTGCCCACGGCGAGGAAGTGCACGTCGGCGAAGGCGGCGGCCTCTTCGATGCTGGTGGTGAAGCGCAGCTGCCCGGATCCGACGTGTTTCGCGAGGAGTTCGGGCAGACCGGCTTCGTGGATCGGGGCTTCGCCGCGGTTGAGCCGGTCGACGCGGGCCTGGTCGAGTTCCACACCGATGACCTCGTGGCCGAGTTGGGCCATGCCGGCGGCGTGCGGGATGCCCAGGTGGCCGCAGCCGATGACGGAGACGCGCATCTTGATCCTCACTGTTGGTGTTCCGGACCCGACGCCTCGTGTCGGAGCGTCCCCGCGACGCTACCGCTCGGTGCCCGCTGTGTTCGGGGCGTTCAGATACTGCACCGCCCGCCGGTCGGCGTGCAGCCCGACCACGAGCTTTGAGCGCGGGTCTGACAGGTCGAAGCGGTAGCGTGCCCGGCGTGCAACGACATCCCGAAGATGAGGCGCTGATATCCGAGTTCCCGCAGTTGGGGGACCTGGCCCGGGTCGCGGTGTTGCTGAATCCGACGAGTGGTGCACCCGGCGCGGGTGACAGCTCCGTGGGCGGGCCGTTGTTGTGGCCTTTCGGCGAGCCGTGGCCGGAGTGTTCCGTCGGCCACTGGGTGTACCACCGTGAGCCGCTCAGTGAGGCGGAGCGCCGGGAGTGGCAGGAGATGGATGAGGCCCGCGAGATGCGCGCGCGCAACGGCACCGGCCAACGGAACGTCGTCACACACGAGGAGGCAGCCGCGCAAAAACGGATCATGAAGGGTGCGAGCGCCCTGGACATGATCACGTGGGAACGGATCTCGACCCGGCCGGACTCCTGCACCGACCCCGTGGCGATGGTGCCCGTGATTCAGTTGCACGCGTGCGATGTTCCCCGCGCGTTCGAAGGACGCGACGCCGACCTGCTCCAGGTGCTGTGGTGTCCGAATGACCATGACCGCGAGGACGTGGCCGGTGGATACCCCTACGGCGGACCGCGCCTCGAGTTGCGGTGGCGTCGCAGCGCCGAGGAAACGCTCTTGCCGGCCGCGATGCCGCGGCCGCGTCGGGCCGCGGAGACATATATCCCGCGGCCGTGCACGTTGAGTCCCGTCGAGGCGCGGGACTTCCCCGAACACGACGAGCTTCCGGACGGCCTCCAGGACGTTGTCGAGGCCCGGTGTGAGGAACAGGATCTGGACTACCACGACGACTTCGCTTGCCTGGGGGGATGGAAGATCGGAGGCTGGCCGTCCTGGCACCTCACCGATCTCCAGCGGATCATCTGTTCCCGGTCCGATTGCGGACGCCGGATGCAGTTGTTCCTGACGGTGGACAGCGGCGGTGATCCGTCGGTCAGTGTCGGCCGCTTCGGAGAGCTTCGTGTGTTTGTCTGCCCCGACGGGCCGGATCATCCCATTGCCTTGAACATCCAGTAGGCAGGCCCTGCTGGGAATCGATGGCCGTTCCAACGGCGCGAGGACGTCACCGAAAGCGCGGCACCGGCCGGCTCGCTCCGGAACCGGTGGCCCCGAACTGGTCGTGCGGGAAGCGCCGGGCCGGTGATCAGAACCGACAGCTCACTCCGCTGAAGTTGCAACTGCCGCCGCTCGTGGGCGCTTTCAGCTCGAAGTAGACGGTGAGTTCCTCGTGGGGGAGCAGTGGCCGGTTGGAGATCGCCTTGGCGGTGGTGGTGCCCACGTCGGTGGTGAACCCGTCGTTGCCCTCGGCTCGGAACTGGATGAATCGGGATCCGGCGACGGTGATGGTGAGTGTCCAGGATGCCAGGGGGCGTTCCGTCGGGTTGACGAGGTCGATGTATCCGGTGGTGGCGCCGCGGTCGACGAATACGCTGATGTCGCCGGGTCGGGTGCCGCCCGCCGGGGTGGAAACCGGTGTCGGTGCCGTACCCGGGGGCGAAGCCTGGTTGTTGTGTGACGGGTCCGCGATCGGTCCGGGACCGGTGGCCTGTGGCCCGGCGCTATCGGAGGGCGGGCGGGCGGTCGACGCGGGTGCGGTGGGCGTCCGTGAAGTGCCCGGGCCCAGTGTCGGCGCCCCGGACGGAACCTCGGTCGTGTCCGGCACCTGGCCCCGGGACGACGAGGCATGTGGCGAGGGTGGTGTCGATCTGTTCAGCCCGTTCGGTTGCCGCGCGTCGTTGTTCCCGCTGAACAGCCAGGCGGAGGAGGTGGCCAGCAGACACACGACGGCGACCACGATCAGCGGAATGGCCACCCCGCCGGTCGTCCCGTCCCCGCGTCGCGACCGCGAACCCGCGCTCACACGTTCGCCATGCCCGTGCGCCCCCAATTACCCGGCGGTCGTCGCCGTACCCGAGTCGCGAACCCGCCCCTGGTACGACGCAGAGGCGTGCGTGATTCTGCCCGAGCCAAGATCACCCCCACAAGGACGCAACGCGCGGGTCACGACCACCCCAACCATGCTCGACGGACACCGCCGAGTACCCCCGATCGACGGTGGCCCGAGCGCGGTGCCGGTGCCTGCCCGAAATGGCGACAAGTACCGCATGGGGACAAGCACAGCGCACTCCCGTCGATGCTGCTTGTCACACACCGGGCCCACGGGTGCACCCGGGAGCGGCTGTTTCGAGATCGCGTTTCGCGTGATCGGGATAGGCGAACTCCGGAGCGCGGCCCCGGCTGCTCCGCAAGCGTTCCCGTCGGCGATGGCGCAGTCGACTCGAGCGCGTTGTCGACTGGGGCGCGCGAGACGACGGCGCGGCAACGCCCGAGATTGCGACGGCCCGATGGCGGTCGCGGTGCTGCCGCCGCGCCCGACACCCGGCGACGGCCCCGGCGGCGGACGCTCCGAGCAGTCCGAGGAACAGATCCCCGACGGTGTCGCGGTAGATGGACACCGACTCGGGCGTAGCGAGAACGAAAGCCCCGTACTCGAAGAACTCCCACAGGATCGCCGTAGCCGCCCCGGCCCCCGCGCAGCACCACGCGACCGCCCACGCCGGCAACGTGCTCCACCGCCGCAGCGCCACCGCGCACGCCGTTCCGAGCACCGCCCAGTTTCCGAAGTGACAGGCGTCGTCGAACCACGCGACCCGGTCGTACAGGTCGGCCGCGTTCCCGGCGACATCCACCACGAACGGCAGGGTGATCAGTGCGTCCACATCCCAGGGGTACGCCTGCCCCCGCCGCCGGACCCACCACCACACCGGCAGCGCTGGCGGCGAGCAATATTACAGCGCGCCAAATGCGACTGGCTTTGAGCACGTTGTGTAACCGCGCGTAGCCAACCGAGGGCCAGTCGGGACTGACCCTCAGCTGCAGCTCAGGCTCTGTGGCGCCTATGTCTGGGCAGCGTTTAGGCGTCGCGTTCGTCGGTGCTGTCAAATCCCTCGATGTATCCATCCTCCAAGAACTCGTGGACCAGGGCAATGGAGTTGTCCACCCGTGCCATCGACAGCCGGTACTCGGGGCCGTAGTCATGACAGTCGAGATAAACGGACGGAGCGAACATCCTCAGACTGACAAGCGTGTCGAACAGCCCGCGCCAATGCGGGCTTCGTGCCGGCAGCCTCCCGGATCCGATCAGCGAGGGTCGAGATCATTGCCGCCTACGCATGCGTCGACGCGGTGCTGTCTACGTACTTTCTTGAGTACTTACACGGATGCCACGTTTCCCGGATTGCTGCCAGAGTGGTCTATTTCCAGGGTTCCCGGGGCGTGCCGGTGACCCCTCGCACAGATCAGTACGACGAGAGAAGCGATTCCATGCAGGAGCGTCCGGTCAGTGTTCCGGCGGAAGCCGTCTGGGATGACGGCGACAAGGAGTGGGTCCTGGCCGAAGTGGACGAGGACGGCCGCAAACATGGCGTGGTGACCTACTGGCGGCCGGATGGCACCCTGGTCAACTGTTGCGCTTATGAGCACGGCGTGCCGCACGGCTCCTCCACCCGCTACCACGAGTCGGGGGAGGTCTCGCGCTCCTGCACATTCGTCAACGGGGTGATGCACGGGGTCGACGCCGTGTTCCGCTCCACCGGACCGACGACCGAACTTGCCTTTCCTGTCCACCGAATGCCGGACACCGTGTGGCGCTACGAGGCCCAGAAGGTCCACGGCCAGATCACCGGTGTGCGGTTGTTCGACCGGGAGGGCCACGAGGTCACCGAGACTGGTCAGCCCTACCCCGAGCGGCCGCAGAACGTCCCGGGCGGTGCCGTGTACCGGTCGAAGGATGAGATGTGGCTCGACGGCGTGAGGGATTCCGACGGCAGGCCGCGCGGTCTGTGGTGGAGTTGGAACCGGGAAGGTGTTCCGTCCAGGCTCAGCTATCACCGCGCCGGCAACGAGGTTGCTCTTTTCCCCAGTGGTGTGGCCAAGGCCAGCCCACTGGTCGAGGCTGCCCGCGACAGCGACGCCAAGTCGGTCGAGCTGTGCCTGGCAGCCGGTCTGGGCGCCTCGCCGGGCGTGGCGCTGCACGCCGCTTATGAAGGGCTGCCGGAGCTGGCACTGCGGCTGCTGCGGTCCGAGCCCGTCGGTGAGGCGGCACTGCCCGAGGTGCGTACACCACCCGCTGTGCCGTCGACCGGGGTTCCCGACGACGCGGTGTGGGTAGCGGGCCTGCTCGCGTTCGTCGCCGGCGAGATCGACGAGACGACCGGGGCTGCGGTCGGAACCTGGCGGCTGTGGGAACAGGCGTGGCATCGTACTTCGGACGTGGCAGGGCCGACGTATCATGCCCCTGACAGCTGTTACCACGGCTACGCGGAAGCCGACTTCGCCGACGGCAAGCTGGTGGAGCGCAGGACGTACCTCAGCTCCCGCACTCTCTACCGGGTGAAGCGGTACCGGCCGGACGGCGAGCTGCTGCTGGAGCGCGAGTACGACAGCGGAGTGCCCGAGTCGGAGCGTGAGTGGCCCGCCGACGGCATCACGATCCATCGGCGGTTCCACGGTGACGGTGCCGTCCGCGTCGAACGCACCGAGCGGGACGACGTCCTCGTGGCCGAGCACTGGTACGACGTGGACGGCAACCGGGTCGTCGACGTCACGCCCACCGACGCCACGGTCGAGAAGGCAGCCGTCGAACGGTGGCGTGCCCTGGACCCCAGCGGTGCGGTTGTCGCTGAAGGCCACGTCAAGCCCGGCATCCTCGGCAGGCCGGTGGGGCACTGGCGTCTGTTCGGCTTTGACGGCGCCGAGCTGGGGACCGTGTCGTTCGGGGGGCTCGACCTCGTCCGCCATGAGGACCTCGGCCTGTCCGCCCATGCCGTACATGTCTGGCGGTCGGCGCCCACGCCGACCGAACTGGCCGGTGTCGAGGCAGTGGAGTGGGATCAGCTCGACACGTTCTTCGGCTCCCCAAGTGAGGTGCCGTTCCTGCTCAAGGGACTGGCCGTCGTCAACCCGAAAGCGTTCTTCCTGCCCCTAGGGAACCTGTCGGCCAGGCTGCACCACCAGCACACCATCGCGGGGGCCACCGGACCGGCGTTCCGCTACATGACCGCGCTGCCCGGACGCGTCGACGGCGATGACGCCCGAGCCAGGCTGCTGGAGTTCCTGGCCGCCATCGCGACCCGCGACGGCGACCTCGGCGCCGCCCACCAGCTCAAGCTCATCCAGGCCCACCTCCCCGCCGATGCCACCGAACCGGGCGAGTTCTTCTCCCAGAACGGCGCCGAGTCCGCCTACCACGAGGTCTTCTCCGCCCTCGCCGACGCCGTTCCGACCTGGACCGGTCTGGCCGCCCACCACAGCGCCGAGATCCGGCGCTGGGCCGTCGTCCTGCTCGCCGCAGCGCCGGGTGAGGCGGCCGCCCGGGCTCTGCGCGACCGCCTCACCGCCGAATCCGAACGCGAAATCCGCGCCGAGATCATGCTCGGCCTGGCCCTGCACGAAGCCGGCACCGACACGCGCCGGACGTTGGAGCAGCACCTCACCGACGACGATCCGCTGCAGCGTTTCTGCGCCGCCCTGACCTGGGTACGCAAGCAGAACTCCCCCGCCGACGCAGGCGCCCAGGTTCTCATCGAAGCACTCCGCGGAAACCTCGACACCGACGGCTTCGCCAGCCTGTACCTCGGCGCTGGCGACCCCAAAACCGACGCCGCCACCACCCTGGCGCTCCTGCCGCTCGAGCAAGCCGAAACCCTGCTGTCCGGGTTGTGCGCGACCCTCGACGAGGTCCACTCCGTCGACGCCGTCTCCGTCGCCAACACCCTGCTCGACATCGTCTTCCCGACCGAGGCATACGGCGAGGGCGAGCCGCTCACCGACGCCCAGCGCACCGTAATCCGCGCGATCGCCGACAACCCTCACACCGGGGAGTTCAACGTCGATCTGAACGAGGTACTGCGGCGCAACGGGCTGCCGTGCAGCGCCGACGAACTAAGGGCTCTCGCGGACACCGCGCCTGCCTCCGAATCCGCCGGGGTGCAGTAGTTACGACGAATTGCCGGACCTGATGTTCCAGTTGCGGTTCTCCGTAACTGGAACATCAGGCCGTCAAGTGCGGTAGTCCGGGTGCCTACTCGGGTTCGGTGGGTGGCTGAGAGGCTCTGAGTCGGCTGGCGACGTAGCTGGCGCGGTCGCCCCCGTTGAGCTTGTGCCAGTTGTGGGCTGTGCCGTCGGCGAGGCCGAGGAGATCGGCGAGCATCTTCCAGTGGACGGCGCCGACCATGGCGAGCCAGGCCCCGTTGCGGGCCTTGCTGGTGCTGGGGATGCCTCGGCGTGTCAGTCGTCTCTGCAGAGTGTTGGAGGTCATGGGCTGGTCGGGTCGGAGGCCGGGGAAGAGGTAGGGCGTCTCGCGGGTCCTGAGCGGGGCGGCCAGCGGGCGTCGTTCGTTGATCAGCTGTTGGAGCAATGCCGACAGCCGCGGCCGAAGCCAGAGCGGGTCTCGTCCGAGTTGGAGACCGAGGACGCCCGGCTCCTCTGGGTGGACCAGGACGTGGTCGGTCGTGAGGCTCACAAGTCGATCAGTTCGCAGCCCGTATTGCAGGACGAGACAGCCAGCGACGCGGTCGGTGATGTGCTCGGACTCGTCGGTCTCCAGGCGGAGAGCGGTGAGGATCCGGTCGGCATCGCTCATGATCGCCCGGTCGACGGTCCTGGTCGCGGTGGCGATCGCGACGTTCTGAGGGATCAAGTGGGAGGTGGCGGCCCAGAGCAAGAAGGAGCGGGCTTGGTTCTGGCGGCTCTTGTTTGCGATCAGCCATCGGTCGACGAGGGTCTGGGTGACGCTGTCGAGAGTGCTGCCGCGACGGCGGATGTGGGTGAGCAACACGTGTGCCGTCTGCAGCTTGCGGCGTAGATGCTCGCGCTGGAACCGGTTGAGACCGGACCGTTCGAGGCCGTGGTAAGCGAGGGGCATGAGATGCCAGCGTGCGTATCGGGCAAGGACAGTCTTGTCGTGCAGGTCCGTCATCAGCTGACCGCCGGGCCGTCGCAGGTAGAGGGCCAGGGAGTACGGCTGCTCGTACTGCTCCAGGACTTCGGCCAGCGGGGCAAGATGGGGCGAGCGTTGGCCGTCGGGGTCGGCGAACGTCTCGTCGAGCTCCTGCAGAGCCCGACAGCGGGGGCACTGACCATGCAGGAGTCTGCCCATCGCGCTGCAAGTCGGGCAGCGGTAGGCGAAGTTGACTCCGGCGCACTCCGGGCAGAGCGGACCTGCTTCCTCCTGGCGGAAGACGGCCGCCAGCCGGCCGCATCGGTGGCAGCCAGCGTGGGTGAAGCGGACCTCGTCGACGCAGGGCAAGCAGACCGGGCCTTCCGGCCAGCGACGCTCGGCTCTGGCGAGCGTCCCGCAGCGGCTGCAGGGGACACTCGCTGCCCCGTAGCACGAGACGCAACATGGTATGCCGTCCCAGCTCGGCATCGGCATGGACGGGTTCTGTCCGCAGTCGACGCAGGTGGGACCGGGGCGAGCGTGCTGCCAACAGGCCGAGCACCACGGTCCGCGGGCGTCACGGGCGGTGACCACCTTCGTGATGCCGCAGCCGGAGCACGGTTGCGCGCAGTCGCGACGACGGCAGTTGTCGCACCAGGGCTGGCCCTCGGTGTCGCGAAAGGCGACCGGCATGCTCCGGCGACAGATGCGACATGGCTCGCGAGGCCGCATCTGCTGGGTGCAGGCCCGGCAGACCCCCGTGCTCAGGACGCCGATCTTGCGGTGTTTGCCGCAGCGCGGGCAGAGCACGATGGGTGCCCGCCGGTTGTTGCACTTCTCGCAGAGCGGTCCGTCGTCTGCGATCCGGTCCACGGCTTTCATTTCGCTGCAGTCGACGCACTTGTGTCGGGGCCGATCACCGCGATGTTCCCGCTGGTAGCAGGCACTGCAGACCGGGCTGCCGTCCTACTCGCGGGCGGTGATCGTTCTGGTGATGCTGCAGCGGGAGCACGGCTCGGCAAGTGCCTGCTTGCGGCAGGGTTCGCACCAGGCGCCCTCTTCGGTGTGAGCCGAGGCCACGACCATGCGACCACAGACCCAGCACGCCTCCTTGGGCAGAGTCTTTCGGTGGCAGGTGTAACAGATTCGCCCCGTCGGGGTGTTCTTCGTGGCCTTCAGCACGCGGCCGCAGACATGACACGGCAGCGGGATGCGACGTTCGCGCTGCCAGCAGCGACAGCAGACCGGCTTCCCGTTCCGCCGTTCTGCGACTTTCCCGTCCCGCCCGCAGACGCAGCACGGCTCGGCCAGATTCCTCGCCCAACAGAGCTGGCACCAGGACCCTTTCTCGTCCCGGAAGGTCGCGGGCTCCTGACGTCCGCACTGCCAGCAGGTCTCCGTCTGCCGGAGCTTGGTCCAGCAGGTGTAGCACAGGCCCCGCGACTTCAGCGCGATCGAGCGGTCCTTGCCGCAGTCCTTGCAGATGCCGTGTTCCTTCCGCCCCACCCTCAGCCCTCCGCATCGAAGAAGTCCGCCGACAGCAGCGGCATATCCGGGACCACGGGCCGCGGGCCCTTCGGCGCACCCCAGCGTGGCCAGGGCGGGCCCCCGACCTGCTCGCCAGGCGCGGCTGGTCCGACGCCGGCGGCCTGTGGCAACGACGCTTCGACGACGCCGCGGGCAACGGCGAGCACGCCGACAAGGCGGCGACCATGCTGGTGGAGGCGATCAACGCCATGGGCGTGAATGACCCGAACGAGCTGAACTACCAAGGAACCGTGTCCGGACGCGGCCACAGGTTCCAGCTTGACCTGCCCCATCTTCGGCTGCCCCGGGTGGACGAACCGGGCGACTGACGACGACCCGGACCAGGCACCGAACCGATGGACCGGGCGGTGCCGTCGGACCATTTGATGATCCAGGCAGTCGCCGGCACTGACGCGAGCTCCGACGCGGCATCGACGCCGGCACCGACGCGAGCGCCGGACGAGCCGAGATCGGCCCGTCCGGCGCTCGCGGTGCACGGACCGCGCTATTCCTTGGCGCCGACCGCGTCGATCGGAGCCGGCCGCAGCAGCCGGCGAGCCACCGGGGCCACCGTCAGCGGGGCCAGCAGGAGGGCGGCCGCACTGATCGCCAGGCACAGCTGCACCGGGACGTACGGGGTCGCGGTGTCGAACGAGCCCTTGTTGAACGGCACCAGGGTGGCCAGCGCAACCGACATTCCGAGCCCCAGGCCGATCACACCGACCATGATCGCCTCACGCCGCAGCACCGCTCGAACCTGGCCGTGGGTGCTGCCGATCATCCGCATCAGGCCCAACTCCCGGTTCCGGGCCGCCGTGGTCACCGCCATCGTGTTGATCGCGGCGATCGTCGCGAAGCCCGCGAGGATGACCAACATGATGTAGTTCAGCCACTTGTTCGTCTCTCGGTCCTTGTCCACCTGGGTCGCGTACGCGGCGCGGTCCTGCACCGACGCCCCCGGGTGACGCTGCGTCAGACCGGTCAGCGCCGCGTCCGCGGCCCGCACGTCCGCGCCGGGCGCGAACCGCACCAGCAGCCGCGTGTCCAGCGCCGTCTCCACGTGTCCCGCGACCGCGGCCCGCGGCAGCGTCACGCCGGCGGTGCCCAGTCCGCGATCGTAGATCGCCACCACGACCGGGTCGATCGGAGTACCGTCCCCGAGCCACATCGAAACCGGCTTGCCGACCTTGCCGTGCAGCGCCGACGCCACCTCGCGGTCCAGCGCGACCGCTCCGCCCGCCGGTTGCGGCGCGCCGGGCCGCAGCGCGTCGGTGCTGCCCTCGCGGACACCCAGATCCAGCGTGGTCGCCAGGTCCTGCGCGGTGCCCCCGATGCCCTGCGCGCTCTGCTTCTGCAGGCCGCCGTCCCGCACGACCACGACCGAGGTGTTCAGCACCGACGTCACCGACGCGACGCCGGGCGTGGCGGCCACCCGGGCGGTGGTCTGCGGAACGAAGCCCGGCCCGGCCAGCACCCGGTCGGCGGTGATCGCGTCCCGGGACTGGACGCTCGCATGGTGATCCTCGGCCGCGAACATGAAGCTCAGCGTGGCCGCGAAGGCAACCGCCAGCGCGATCGGGGTGATCGCCGACGCGAGCCGCCGCGAGTTGGCCCGGGCGTTGTCGAACGCGAGTTGTCCGGTGGTGCCGAACAGACTCCCGACCCACCCGAACACCGAGACGCACACGTGCGCCAGGATCGGGCCGAGCAATCCGATCGCGAGCATGAACAGCATGATCACGCCGCCGGCCGCGGCGATCGCGTCGTCACCGGTCGCGTTCAGCGCGATCCGGGTCACCGCGATTCCGCCGCCGAGCGCGCCGAGGCCGAGCACCAGCCGGATCCAGCCGACGAAGACCCGCTCGACAGCGGCGTCGCCCAGGGCCTCGGTCGGCTTGATCTTCGCACTGCGCCGCGCCGCGAGCAGTCCCGCGCCCAGCGCGGTCAGCGTGCCCGCGCCGATCGCCACGACCATCGGGATCCAGCCCACCGACAACGTGACGCCGTGCGCGACGAGCCCCCGGTCGTCCATGGCGGAGAACCACCAGCGGGCCAGCAGCGTGCCGGGCAGCACCCCGACGACGCCCGCCACCAGGGACACCAGACCGGTCTCGGTGGCGATCATCCGGCGGATCTGCCACGGCGTGGCCCCCACCGCGCGCAGCAGCGCGATGTCGCGCCGGCGCTGCCCCACCGACAGCGCGGTGGCACCGGCGACCACGAAGATCGCCACCATGAGCACAATGCCGCCCAGGGTGCCACCGATCGCGGTGAACATCTCCTTGGTGTTCCCGAAGTCTCTGTACTCGGCCGCCCCGCGGTCGTCCCCGGTGGACACCTTGGCACCGGTGCCGGCCAGTGCGGCCCGCACGTCGCCGGCGACCTTGCCGGTGTCCGCGCCGTCCGCCGGAAGCACTCCGATCGCGGTGACCGTGCCGGGATGCCCGGCCAACCGCTGCGCGTCCGTGTCGGACACGTACAGGTGCGCACCTCGGCCCGGCACCACGCCGCTCACCCGCAGCGCGACCTCACCGCCGGGCGTGGTCGCCCGCACGGTGTCGCCGACCTTGGTCGAACCGGCCGCGGCAGCGGTCAACACGACCTCGCCGGCGCCCGGCGCGGTGCCCTCGCGGGTACCGGCCAGCGGCGCCGAGGACCACCCGTGCCCGTCCACCACGGCCCGCTCGGTCTGTGCCGGGAAGGTCAGGTCGGGAATCACCGAGCCCACCCCCGGCACGGCCGCGATCCGCCCGGCGAGCCCGGCGTCGATCCGGGTCCGCTCGGGCAGCGGGGCCGATTCGGTGTACCTGCCCTCCCCCTTGCCCAACCGCTTGCTCACCTTGTCCGGCCCACTGACCAGGAGCGGCGTGTCGGCGTAGCGCTCGGGGGTGGCGTGCGCGCGGATCCCGCTCTCCATGAACACGCCGCACATCGTGACCAGCATCGCGGCGAACAGCAGCGCCACGAACGAGCCCGCGAACGACGCGGGTCGAAAGCGCACCGAGGTGCGCGCGAGACCGTTGGGTCGAAGCAGCGACATCAGGCGGCCCGTCCCTGCCGTGCGTCGACCTGGGAG
The DNA here is from genome assembly GCF_045207785.1 of Embleya sp. NBC_00896. Lineage (NCBI taxonomy): Bacteria > Bacillati > Actinomycetota > Actinomycetes > Kitasatosporales > Streptomycetaceae > Embleya > Embleya sp. NBC_00896. Next base: position 219,117 of record NZ_CP108777.1, on the reverse strand, counting down.
AGGTCGACCATCCGGGCGGCGATCGCCTCGGGGGTGGGCCGGTACAGCTCGCCCGCGAGGTTGCCCTCGGCCAGGAAGACCACGCGGTCCGCGTAGGAGGCGGCGATCGGGTCGTGGGTGACCATCACGATGGTGGCGCCGGTCTCGTCCACGGCCCGGCGCAGCAGCGAGAGCACCTCCGCGGCGGTGGTGGTGTCCAGCGCGCCGGTGGGCTCGTCCGCGAAGAGCACGTCGGGTCGGGTGACCAGGGCCCGGGCGATCGCCACGCGCTGCTGCTGGCCGCCGGACAGCTGCGCGGGCCGGCGGCCGGTGTGCCGGTCGAGGCCGACCATGGCGAGCACTTCGGCGGCCCGGCGGCGGTCGGCGCGTACGCCCGCCAGCCGCAGGGGCAGCAGCACGTTCTTCTCGACGGTGAGCGAGGGCAGCAGGTTGAACGCCTGGAAGACGAAGCCGAGCCGGGTCCGGCGCAGCCGGGTGAGCTCGTTCTCCTTCATCGCGGTCAGGTCGTCGGTGCCGAGCAACACCCGCCCGCCGTCCGGCCGGTCCAGGCCGGCGGCGCAGTGCAGGAACGTGCTCTTGCCGGAGCCCGAGGGGCCCATCACGGCGGTGAACGTGCCCTTGGGGATCGCCAGGTCGATCCCGCGCAGTGCGTGCACGGCCGACGCGCCCTTGCCGTACGCCTTGGTCACCGCGTCCAGCCGGACCGCGCAATCGACCGACGCGGGCACCGCGTACCGCGGCGAGTTCGCGGCATCCCGCTTCGCCTGTCGTGTACCGCGACCGCCTCGCCCGAACATGGTGCCTCCTGTGACCCGTGATGCCTGCCGAAACCAACAGGTTCGACGCTACGGATCGGGGGCCGTTCGGTACGAGGGTGCGACCACGCGGATCGGGGGTGGGGGCAACCCCACCCCCGGGAGGGGGGTCAGGACGCGGGTGGCGAGGCCCTCCCCACCGCCGGGCGCTCAGGCGACGGGGCGGGCGCTCGGCTTGGCCCGGCCGGGGCCCACTGTCGGCCTCGGTCGATGATGGTGCCGGCCGTTCGAGGCCGGGACGACCCGCGCCGTTTCCGCGCACCACGATCACCCTCCCGGACGGCATCGACAACGCGCTGCAACAGGCCTTCGCCCTGCCGGCGTTGCTCGGCGCCGCCGAGCCGGACTCGCTCCAAGCCGCCCTCGCCGCCCTGTACGCCGCCGCGAACACCCACGGCACCGACCACCGCGGCTTCCTGGACGAGGTCCGCCGTGCCTGGCCCGAGCTCGGTGTCGTACCGCCCGCACCGCAGGTGCCGCCCCCGCCGCCCTTCCCGTTCCCCCCGACCGCCCGAAACGCACCCGGCGACACGGTGCCGGGCGAGCCGGCCTCGGCGGCCGAAGCCCGACCCACGGCTCCGGCGCCCGATCCGAAGGCCCCCACGGCCGCCCCGCCCCGGACCCGCCCTCCAACCACGCCTACCACCGCACCGCGGCTGCCGCCCGGTACGGGTCTCGCGCCGCCGGCGCGGCCGACCCCGGCCCCCGGCTCCCGGCCGCACCCCGACGGCAAAGGAGCCTCGATCGGGAGGGCGGCCCAGGTCATCATCGCCGTGACGTCTTCGGGCCGGCCCGAGGCCGTCGCCGCGGACGGCGTGGCGCGTTTGCCGATCGAGGGCGTCGATTCCGACGGCGACGGCGAACAGGAGCATCCCGACGCCGAATGAACAGGCAAGAGGACCGCGCCTCGCCACCGCCCCATTTGCTGTTCCTGCCCGCCCGCCGGGTCCCTCGCCCCACAAGAGCCCAAAAATAATCGGACGGCGATGTCGAGAACCCGCGTCCGGCTCCGTCCCCGGGGTGAACGCGACCACAAGGGGTCGCACGAGCATCGAGGAGCACCACGATGGCCAAGTACCTGCTGTTGAAGCACTACCGCGGCGCCCCGGCTTCGGTCAACGACGTGCCGATGGACCGGTGGAGCCCGGAGGAGATCTCGGCGCATGTGCAGTACATGAACGACTTCGCGGCCCGGTTGGAGGAGACCGGCGAGTTCGTCGACAGCCGGGCGCTCGCCCCCGAGGGAGCGTGGGTCCGCTACGACGGTGAGGGGCGCCCGCCGGTCACCGACGGACCGTTCGCGGAGACCAAGGACCTCATCGCCGGCTGGATGATCATCGACGTGGGCAGCCACGAGCGCGCCGTCGAGTTGGCCGGGGAGCTGTCGGCCGCCCCCGGGGCGGGCGGCAAGCCGATCCACGAGTGGCTGGAGGTGCGCCCGTTCTACACCGAGCAGCCCACCATCACGGAGTGACGTCACCGATCGACGAGATCCTGCTCAGGAACCTCACCCCGGGCGTGCTCACCGTCCTCGTCCGCCGCGGAGCCGACTTCGCGGCGGACGAGGACGCCGTGCGGGACGCTCCCGGTCGAGGCGCTCCGGGTCCGGGCGGCCGACCGGCGGCGGGGCACAAGTTCCGCGACGCGACACGCGCCGACGCCGCCGCCGCCGACGTGAGGACCGCGTCGACGAGGAGTCGGCACCCGGGCCGGCACCCGGGCAGGGCCCAAGCCTTCAGCCCGCCGAATAGGCCAACGCCGCACAGGCCCTAGCGCCGTACGTTGAAGAACGCCAAGCCCTGCTGCTCCGAGTCCTGTGCCTGGCCGCTCGCTGCCACGATCGCAAGCTGGACACCGACTTTCCTGATCCAATCGTCGTCCGGGATGACAGCCTCTCCGGAGAACGAGCCATCCGCTGCCGCGCGGAACTCGCCGAGCTGCGGATTCATCGGATCCTGGCAGATCACCTGCACGATTTTGCCCGGCTGGAAGCCAGTGCCCATGATCCGGATGGGAGTCCCCGGAGGACCCGAGTTCGGCTCGATGGTGATCTCGGTGTTGGCCAGGGTCGCGGCCGGCGGTTCGCCGTTGTCGTCGTTCACGCTTCCGACGAGCCACGCCACGGCGACGATCGCGGCTACGGCGACCGCGACCAGCATGACCAGCGTAAGTGGCCCCAACTGCTTGACGATGTTCTTGTTGTTGTTGTGGGTGCGTGAACTGTTGTCCACGGCCATGTCACGGCCGGCCATGTACGCCGAGGCGTCATGGTTCAACGAAGCGCGCAGATCCGACCGACCGAGGTCCTCGCCCGGGGACGGAGGTGGTGGCTGCGTCATGACGGGGTCTTCTTGACCGTCATGTCGCGACCGGCCAGATAGGCCTCTCCGTGACCGGAGACGTTGGCGCTCATCCGGATGTTGGTGATGCCGGCGCGTGCGGCGTCCGGCAGCAGCGGAGTCAGCTCTTGATCAAGGACGCGCTGCAACTCGGCCCGCAGCGAAGGGTCCTCGGACAGCAGCCGCCTGAGCTTGCGCTGCCAGTCGCCGATCAGGGCCTCTTCGACCGAACTGTCTCCGACCGCCCGTGCCTCGGTCACCTCGGTGCGGCAGTGCACCAGTTCCGCCTCGATGGCCGGGACCTCTTCGGCATGGCGCTGTCGCCAGAACGCCACCACCGCCTGGCGTGCCTGCTCCCAGGCCTGCGTCGCCATAGCCCCCACCACTGCGGATGCCGCAGCAAGTGTCAACGGATCCACGCGATTTCCCCCCCTCGCGTCCGAATGCCACTACCAAGGGTAGTCCGGAGCGCGGCACTCCGTGCGTGTTCGCGACAATTCATCCGTACGGGTGAAGCAGCCCCGAGTGCGAAACCGGATGCACCTCGGCGGGCGTATCCGCGACACTGCGTGCCATGACGGATCTGTGGACCGGCTCGGCCTACGACCTGCACAGCCACGCCCAACATGCCTGGGGCACGGACGTACTCGCTCGCCTGGAACCACCACTGAACGCGACCGTGTTGGACGCCGGATGCGGCAGCGGCCGCGTGACCGAGGAACTGCTGCGTAGGTTCCCCTCAGCCTCGGTGGTCGCGGTCGATGTCTCGCAGAGCATGGCCGACCAAGCCCACGTCCGACTCGCACCCCACGCGGACCGCGTCGTCCTGCGTCAGGTCGACCTCGAGGCCGGACTCCCCTTTGAAAACCGCTCCTTCGACGCCGTGCTCTCCACCGGAGCCCTGCACTGGGTCCGCGACCACGTCGCTTTCCTCGCCGAGACCGCTCGGGTGCTGCGTCCCGGCGGGCGCCTGGTCGTGCAATGCGGCGGCTACGGCAGCCTGGCCCGAGTCCGCGCCATCCTGGCCGAACTGGGCGTCGACACTGCGGCGCGCAACCACTACGCCACCCCCACATGGCTCTGCCATGGCCGCACATGCCGGCCATCCCCGGCACGGGAAACCCCGATCGCCTCGTCGGGAACGTGGCGGCGGGGGCGATCCGGCTCACGGAGGCGGAGGTGCGGCGGCTCGACGTGCTCGCACGATCCACGGTCACCCACTGTGTTCGAGTTGACACGCAGGGGCATGCGTCGCGTACTGGATATAAGGGACTATCCCCCCGGAGTCCGGTCGGTGGTGCATCCACCGCCTGTCGGGTCCCCCTCCCTTCTCCCCTGGAGCGGCAATGACCGTGCAGCAGCACGCGACGACCCAGACAGTTCTGGTGTACGAGGACGATCCCGGAGCTCCTCTGCAGGAAAATGTGCCGGTTCGGCACCCGGTGCCCCAGCTCGACACACAGCCCTTTCCGACGGCCATCGCCGAGGCCGCGCCGAATCCGGACAGTGCCGGGCCGGGCACGCCGGCTTTCCGCTACTGGGTGGCGGCCGACGCGCTGAGCACGGGTTGCCAGACCTGGGGTCCGTTGGTTCCCACGGGAACTCAGTGGGTCCCGTCGGTGGGACGTGTCCTGACCGTGCATCTCGACGCGGGAGTCGACCTCAACGCCTTCTACGACCGGCGAGGCCTGAAGTTCTTCCACCAGAGGGTGGAAGGAGTGGACGTCTTCTCGGGCCAGAGCCCCGAGATCGTCCGGCACGAGTTGGGCCACGCGATCCTCGACGCCCTGCGCCCCCAGCTGTTCAACGCGGCGATGCACGAGTCCGACGCCCTCCACGAGGCGTTCGGTGACATCAGCGCGCTGCTGACCGCACTCCAGCTGGAGTCGCTGCGGATCACCGTCCTGACCCAGACGCAGGGCCGCCTCGAGCAGTCCTCTCGCGTGTCGCGGCTGGCCGAGCAACTGGGCTGGGCGCTGCGCAAGATCGTTCCGGACGCGGCCGAACCGGACTGCCTGCGCAACATGTCCAACCACTTCTTCTACCGCGACCCGGTGCAGCTGCCGCCGGTCGGACCCGCGAACATGCTCACCAGCGAGTCCCACTCGTTCTCCCGGGTGTTCAGCGGCGCGTTCCTGAAGACCGTCGCGGGGATCTTCCGTCAGCAGGACAGCCAGGACCAGGTCGCTCTGGCCGAGGCGGCCCGGATCGCCGGCCAACTGCTGGTGGACGCCGTCGTGGCCGCGCCCGTGGTGTCCGGCTACTACGCGCAGGTCGCGGGCCACATGATCGCCGCGGACCAGCGTCGCAACGGCGGCAAGTACGGTCCGTCCCTGCGCTCGGCGTTCACCCGCCACGGAATCCTCTCCCTGGGCGCTGCCACGTCCCTCACCGCGACGGAGATGACACGCCAAGGCGCCGCCGTGGCCGAGGCGACGCCGGGCGGTAGTGACGAGGAGGGCCTGACGATGGTCACGGTCCAGGGGATGGCGTACGGCATCAAGGGGCCGCTCACCCTCTACGCCCCCGGGGAGGCCCGCCGGTTCGGCATCGCCGGCTCCGACCCCGCGGGCGGCTCGGTGCGGCCCGCAGACCCCGAGCAGGTCGCCACGTCGTACCTGGAGGACCTCCTCCGCCGCGGTCGGGTCGAGATCCCTGCCGAGCACCGCACCGACGTGGCGGTCGTGGACGACAACCCCACCCGGCTCAAGACCCACGAGATCGCCCGGAGCGAGACCACCGAGGGCCTCGCTCTGGTCCGGCGCTGCTTCGACTGAGAAGTCGACTGAGAAGTCAGCAGCTGAGAAGTCGGCTGAGAAGTCAGCTGAAAAAGCGCAGACGACGGACGGTGAGCCGTCCGTCGTCCTCGCGCTTGACGACGTGCGTCGTCCGAGACGTCGGCTCCTCGCCCTCGAACACCGCCTGGCCCCGTGCCAGCAGATCGCTGACGTACTTCTCGGTCGCCCGGCGCTCGGCCTCGTCGTTCTGCTCGTGCCCGTCCTCGCCCGAGGCCGGGTTCGGGTCATTGTCCGTGCCCATATGTGAACTCCATTCCGTATGTGAACTCCATTCCGTCGGTGTCTACAGCCCGGCGAATGGTCGGTGTCTACAGCCCGGCGAAGGTCAGAGCGGTTGCGGTGACCGAGCCGGCGATCGTGGCGGCGAAATCGGTGTCGTGATCCTGGTCGAGGAGTGTGTCCCCCGGGGTGTGGTACTGCCGGGTGCCGGTCCCGGGCGCGCCGTCGGGGGTGGAGAAGAGGTCCTCGGACACGGCGACGGCCGCCCATCCCCGCTCATGGAAGCTCGCGTGGTCGCTGCGTCCCACTGCCGGGTCGCCGGGGCCCGTGAGGTGCTGGACGGTCACCGCGGGATCGAAGGTCGGCACGGTGCGTGCGACGAGGTCGCCGAGCGCGTCGGAAGCCCCCACGACCGGGCCCGGTACGGAGGATCCCGCGTGGATCTCGACCTTGGGCGTGCTGCCCCGCTGCAGTCCCGCGATCATGTCCATCTGGAAGACCCCGGCGATACGGTCGCCCTCCGCGGCGGCGGCCCGTGCGTAGAACTTGCTGCCGACGAGGCCCTGTTCCTCGGCGTTGAAGAGCACGAAGCGCACGTTGCGGGTCGGCTGCCCGCCGTCCGCGAGCAGGGCGGCCAGACATTCGGCCGCGGCCATCACTCCCGCCGTCCCGCTTCCGTCGTCGTCGGCTCCCGGCGCGGGGTCCACCGCCGGGTCGTAGGGGCGGGGTTCGCCGTTCGCGTCCACGAAGTCACCGCTGGACGCGGTCGAATCCAGGTGGGCCGTGATGAGGACGGTGGAGTCCGCCCCGGCGACCCGGTGCTCGGCTTCCAGGTTGAACAGCTGTCGTCCCTGCCACCGGAACGGGTGCCGTCGGACGTGCAGCCCGAGTTCCCGGAACCGGCGGGCCAGCGCCTCCACGACCCGCGCGTTGTCCTCGGCCGCCGCATCCCTGCTGCGGACCGTCAGTGACTCGCCCTCGACCAGTGGCTGCACGCCGGAGATACGCGCCACATGGCCCCGCAGGGTCTCGGAGGTCACCGTCGCCCGCACCGCGGCGATCGTCTCGGGGGACGGGAGGCCGTTGCCGGACGCCGCGCCGGGCCGGCCCGGGCGCGGGCTTTCGGCCGCTGCGCCGGTGAGCACGTCCGCCTGAGCCTCGCCGGGCCGCGAAAGGAGCGTCGGGTCCGGCAGCAGGCGTTCCGTGTGTCCGGGCTTGGCACCCGGCAGGTGCACCTCCTCGACCGGCGCACCGGCGGGCACGGCGAGATACACACCACCCGGTGCGGGTCCGAGCAGGGCGGCCGGCGGGGCACCCCTCCCGGCCAGGGCGTCGGCGATGAAGCCGTATACGGCCGTGGCGCGCCGCGCCGCCCCGGTCGCCGACCCCGCGGCGTCGGTGGAGTCCGCAAGCGACTCGGCCTTTGTGACCGGACGGTCGTCGCGGATCAGGAAGGCCGCCCTGTCCTCCACCGGTTCGCGCCGGTCCACCGTGAACCCGGCGCGTTCGAGCGCCTCGGCACCGAGAGCGCTCGCCATGACGAGCACGAGCCGGTCCGAGGCCACATGCAGGGGAACCACCTCGGTCGTTTCCGCCGCCGCGGCCAGCTCCGGCAGGCCCCGGCCGTCCGGCAGCCCGATCCGCGCGAAGAGCACGGGACGGTTCTCCACCGCGGCGAGGGCGAACACCGGATGCGGAGCCGTACGCATCCCCGCCTCCCGCGCGAATGCTCTCTCCTGGGCATCCTCGCCCACGAACACACAGTCGTTGGCCGGCGCACCCCCGGTGCTCGCGACCGCCAGATCGAAGGGCCTGCGGCTGTCCTTCACACCCCAGTGCACAAGACTCGCGTCCGTGAAACGGCCGGGGAACGCCTCCTCGAGGGCCGCCGCCGCCCGTTCGGCCGCACCATCGCCCGGCCCGGGGTTGGAGATGATGCCCTTGCGTACGTCACGGAAGGCATCGAGGACGGCGACCACCCGGGGCCGGGGCCTGAGCGTCAGTGAGCCGTCGGGCTCCACGCGGGCATCCGCCAGAGTGGCCCCGATGTCGAAGAAGAGCACGGACATGTGAAGTGCCTCCGAATGTGGGGGGTTCCCTCCTCCGTCCTCTGCCCGCGACTCGTCCGTCCACTGCGCGCGACCCTCCGCCTGTACCCGATCGGCGTAAGTGACGTTTACGTACAGCTTCTCCCGCCAATCACGCTGTCCTCATACCCACGGGGCGGGCAACCCCGCCGGTAGGTGCCGTGAGTGCGATCGTCGGGAGGGCCTCCCGAATTGCGACGTCCGGGTGTGCTGCGCGAGCGCGATTCCGTGCGCCGGCGGCTGTGCCCCGCGTGCGGGTGGGGTCGAATGGGTCTCGCGCGTGGCGATGGCCGCGGGTATCGCCACGATTCCCGGGCGGGGCGGTCGATGACTTTTTGCAGGTGCATTTGCATTCGTGTCACCCGCAGGGGTGGTATTCCTTGTGTGGGCGTCCTCTGGGCGGCCGATTCCCAAAAGGGGCAATTCGCGATCCGGGATGGTTTCCGATCGGGTTTCGTCGTCGAGCGACGTTTTCGCGGCCTGTCATCCGCGTCTTTCGGTCGTTCGGAGGCCGGTTGATGTCCTGATCGCAGGGTGGCGGCCGTCGTTTCGGGCGGCGCGGCGAGCGACTGTGCATTTGCATCTGCAGTGAATCCTTGGCATCCAAGAAATTCTGGCGATAGCTTCCAGACCATCAAATGACCCCGGACGGCGGTCACGGTCCCGGGGTCATCAGGAAGAACGATCAAGGAATCGCGTATGTTTGAGCGATTTATGCGCCATAGGGCTTTCAGCAGGCCTCCGGCGGTTCCCGAATCCACCATTCCGTCCCGCGGCCGACACCCGCACACCGCGCCCGTCCCCGACCGCCGCGGCGGCCTCCAGAGATGGATGTCACCGATCCGTCCGGAAGGAGAAACAAGGAATGGACCCCCGACGGGGCAGCACGACGTGCGGGGCATGCGGCCGACGGTTCCCTCAGCGCAGGACGACGGGCCGCAAACGGCTGTACTGCGACCCGACCTGCCGCCGGCGCGCCCAGAAGACACGCGAGAAGCAACGCGGCCCCGCCACGCCGCTCCGCGCCGCGGGCTCGGAGGAGATCGGCATCGCGGGGATCCTGCGCGAGTTGGCCTGCGCGTTGGAGGAGGCGGAGAAGACCCGCGAACCGCTGCGCGTGCGCCTGGCCTACGCGGACCGCCTGACCGGGGAGACCCAGCGCTACCGCGCCGTCGTCGGCGAGGCCCGCCCCACGGACACCGGGACACGGCCGGCCCCACGCTGGTCCGCGCAACTGGCCGCGCGCCTGGGACACCGATCCCGGCCCGGCGGGGACCACACCGGCGACGGCGGACGCGCGCCGTCCTCGCAGCACGCCGGCGAGCGCCTGGCCGCCGCCCTGCGCGAGCTGCGCCGCACCGCCGGGATCACCGAGGCGGAGTTGGCGTGGCGGGCGGGCATCGGCGAGGCGTTCACCGCGCAGGTCCTGGCCGGCCAAGTGTCGCCGTCGTGGCCGGTGATCGAGACCCTGACCGGGAACCTCGGTGGGGACGCCCGCGAGTTGCGCGCACTGTGGGAGTGCTCGCGCGGCGTCGACCACGCCGGGCGCCGCGACCTGCGGGACCTGGCGCTGCTGTTGTGCGCGATGCTGCGCGGGCTGCGGCTCGCCGCCGGCCGCCCGGACCTCGACCGTCTGGGTGGGGACCCGCTCACCCCCGGGCTCGTCGAACGCGTCCTGGCCGGCCACCTGATCCCGGACCGGGCGACCACCGAGTTGCTCGTGGAACGCCTCGGGGCCCATCCGGACGTGGCCGGCCGGTTGTGGAGGCACGTCCACCACGGCGTCCTGGCCGGGCTCGACGACGCCTTCCCCGCCGGCGGGCTTCCACTCGCCGCACTCGCCGCACTCGCGGCGCCTCCGGTGCCCGACCGCGAAGCCGGCTCCGGACACGACCCCGAGCGCCCGGCCGCGGATGCCCCCTGAGACACACCCCGATCGCCCGCGACCGCGCACGAGAGGACGAGCGCCCATGCCCCCACCCACGCCCCACGGCCCCGGCCGACCGACCCTCACCACCGCGGGAGGTGTCCGCGACCCGCTGGACTTCTCCGCGTTCTGCCTGCTGCACCGGGCGAGGTGGGCGCAGTACGCCCGCCTGCGGGTCGGCGACCGGACCAGGGGCGAGCGGGCCGTGCAGTCCGCGTTCGCCGAACTGGCCACACACTGGGGCGACATCCTGCGCGGCCCCAACCCCACCGCCGGGGCGTGGAGGATCCTGGGCCGGGCCGTCACCCGCTCCCACGCCGCCGGCCCGGACAGCCTCCACGGGGCGCTGCCTCCCTCGCAGGCCGACGCCGTCGTGCTGCACTACCGCCTGGGGATGACCCTGACGGCCACCGCCGACCTGATGGGCACCGACCCGCCCGAGGTCGCGGCCCACCTGGTGCTCGCCGAACGCAGCCTGCCCACCCACGTCGTCCGGACGCTGGAACGCCGCCCCGACACCACGTGAGGGCCCGGAGATCGCGCGGCACGAAGCCGCGCGACCCGTTTCTCCTCTCGGGGCGACCCCTTTCGCGCCCCGAAACACCCGGTGCTCCCCGAACGAGTGCCTGACTCGCGCCGTCCGCCGCCCCTAGCATGGGTCGCGGCGGGCGGCGGCGCCCCCGACGGCGCGAACTCGAGGGGAAACACCATGGGGAGCACGGAGAAACGGGTTTCCGGCCCGACCGGCATCGACGTGGACACACCGAGCGCGGCCCGCATGTACGACTGGTACCTCGGCGGCACCGACAACTACCCCTCCGACCGGGCGGCCTGCGAGGAACTCCTCAAGATCGTCCCCAGCACGAGGGAACTCGCCCGCAACAACCGGGCCTTCCTGCGACGCGTCGTGCGGGTGCTGGCCGGCGAGTACGGGGTGCGGCAGTTCCTCGACCACGGATCGGGCCTGCCGACCCGCGACAACGTCCACCAGGTCGCGCAGGGCATCGACCGCGCGAGTCGGGTCGTCTACATCGACAACGACCCCATCGTCCTGGCGCACGGCCGCATGCTCCTCGAGGAGAACGACGAGACCGCCGTCGTCCAGGCCGACATGACCGACACCGCGGGCATCTTCGACCACGACGAGGTCAAGCGCCTGATCAAGCTCGACGAGCCGGTCGCCGCGCTGTTCGTGTCCGTCCTGCACTGCATCCCCGACGAGGCCGACCCCGCCGCGATGATCCGCCGCGTGGCCGAATGCCTTCCCGCGGGCAGCTTCATGGTCATCTGCCAGCTCGTCAGCGAACACGAGCACATCCGCGACGGCGTCAGCGACTTCATGGCCGAGGCGACCGGCGGCAACTGGGGCCGGGTTCGCGAGGAGGCCCAGGTCCGCGAGTACTTCACCGGGATGACCATCCTGGAACCGGACCTGGTCGAGGTTTCCACCTGGCGTCCCGACTCGCAGGTCGCACCACGCCAGGAGACCGACGAGTGGATCGAGTTCGGCGGCCTCGCCCGCATCCCCTGACCGACAGCGCCGGAAGGAACGGCCGCGGGCACCTCAGGCGTTCGCGGCCGCGGTGAAACGCCGCTCGGCCTCACGCAACATCCCCCGGCTCGACGCACGCGTCTCCGCCACGTGCCACAGGCCCAACAGGACCTCGCGGTAGGCGTCGATGTCGACGCGCTTGTTCAGGTACAACGCGCTGTTGACCTGCTCCAGGTAGATCATCTCCGTCGGCCCGCCGGGCGCGAACTTCAGATACGTCATCGGTGACGGGGGCGTGATGCTCGCGGACTTGTCGAACCGCACCACCCGGATGTTGATCCGATCGCGCGAGGACTCCTCCAACAGGTGCCGCATCTGCGCGGCCATCACCGCCGGGCCCCCGACCGGACGATGCAGGACTCCCTCGTCCAGCAGCGCCGTCAGATCCGGGTGCCGCTCGTCCTCGAGCAACGCCTGCCGTTGGCGGCGCAGTTCGATCCTGCGCGCGACCTCTTCCTCCTCGGCCCGCGGCAGGGCGGTGTGCACCAGCGCCCGGATGTAGTCCGGCACCTGCAACAGGCCCGGGACCACGTGCACCTCGTACGTGTGGATCTCTATCGCCGAGTCCTCCAGGCTGATCAACCTGGTCAACCATCCCGGGGTGACATCGCTGTACCGGTTCCACCAGGACGGTTCCAGAGCCCTGGTCAGCATGGCGTCGATCTCGGCCCGGAATCCCTCGTCGTGCATCCCGTACAGGTCCAGGAGGTCGAAGACGTCCCGCGGCCGGGGCGGGCTCTCACCGCGCTCCAGCCGGCTGATCTTGGACATGGACGCGCGGATGTGCCCGGCCGCGTTCTTGAGGCCCATCTTCCTGTCCAGGCGCAACTTGCGAAGCGTCGCCCCGAGGACCTTCATGGCCGCAGCCGGATTGCTCTGCTGGGTCAACGGGGTCACGGGCCCGATAGAGGACGCGCGGGCCAGACGGTCGGCGGACATGCGGGCTCCCGGGATGGGCGTGTCGACGCGCGCCAGTATCCCAAGAGGAAACCCGCCTGTCCGCCGCTTCGACAACGGCCCGACGGCGAATCAGTCGATCAGGCACTCGAATTCGCCGCGCGCGGCACCGGTGACGAACGCGACGATCCCAGCTCCGGGATACACCAACACCGGCCCTTCCGGGACCTTGGAATCGCGGACCGCCACAAGGCCTCCCGGAAGCGCGGCCAACTCCACACAGTTGCCTTCCGCCGTGCTCGAGCTGCTCTTGACCCACGTCGCGAACCCGAGCGAGCCCGCAGGATCACCGCTTCCGAAAAGCTCCATCGTCACCCTCCGCGCTCCCGTCCGACCACGCCCCTCGGGACGCGGCGACGGACACCGACAGACCTCATGCAAATCCACATGCATTTGCACGAGGCGGACCGACGGAAAGCCTAGCCACACGAAACCGACCGCGAAGTCCCCCGAAAGAGTGCTCCGAACACGCTCCCGTGAGGCCGCGCGGCGCCCGCAGCCTCCGCCGTACCGGCGAATCCGGTCGCCCCGGCATCGGCCGCGCTCCCCACACTCGACCTCCGGTGGGGTGTTGTTGACCGGGACGGCCCTGGGCGCTGTGGACGACGTGCGCGCCGGTCAGGGGCTGTCGGTCCGGCGTGGGCGGTTGAGGATGATGTCGCCGGCGTGGGCGCGGACCTGTGCTCTGGTGCGGTGGCCGTGGTCGGCGGCGAGGAAGTGCTGCCCGATGGCGACGCAGAAGGCCATCAGGCTGCGGGCCTCGACCTCGTCCGGGTCGGGGCAGAAGCTGCCGATCTTCTCGCGCAGCAGCGCCATGCGCCGGTTGTCCACGCGCCGCAGCCGTTCGGCGACCGCTTCGTCGCGTCGGGCCCAGTCGCGGATGGCCAGGTCGAGGGGCAGCAGGCGGTCGTCGGAGAAGGTCAGCGCACCCGCGCGCTGGATCTTGCTCTTCGGGTCGCCGCCTTCCCGTTCGACACGGTCGATCACCTCGTCGATGCTCTCCCGCTCCCAGGTGTCCAGCATCACCTCCAGCAGGGCGTCGCGGTCGGCGAAGTACCCGTAGAACCCGCCCTTGGTGACGCCGAGCCGCTTGGCCAGCACCTCGATGCGGACGGCGTCCGGACCGCCGGCGGCCAGGGCCCGCAGCCCTTCCTCGACCCACCTGTCACGCGGTGTGCGCGGCGTGCCCATTATGTGTCCCACCTCACTTTCATGCTGGATGTACGGAACCGTATGAACCGGCTAACCTCATCTTATACGCCACCGTATATCCGAACGGAGACGGCGATGCCAGCCGCTTGCGTCACATTCCACCATCCGCGGTCCGAGCCCCCGAGGCGGTCCTGCCGATGAAGCTCCCCGACGCCGCGTACACCGATCAGCCGTGGCGCATCCACGAACTCACCCGCGACTTCCGGGTGGAGGACGTCTGGGTGTTCCGCACGCCCGGCGCCGGGCCGGACGACTTTCCCACCATGCTCGCCGCGATGCGCGCGGCCGGCGGACCCGCGAAGCAGACCGCGCCGGTCCGGTTCCTGTTCGCGGCGCGCTGGAAACTCGGCGCCCTGCTCGGCTGGGACAAGCCGAAGACCGGTATCGCGGCACGGGTTCCGTCCCTGCGCGACCGCCTGCCCGCCGACCTGCGCGAAGCCCCGGGCCCCGAGTCCGAGCAGGTCCCCCTCACCCCCGTGTACGAACTCGACACCGAGTGTGCCCGCGAGCTGGCGAACAAGACCGTCCACACGGTCATGCACCTCGGATGGGTGCCGGCCGCGAGCGGCGACCACGAGCTGCGCATGACGGTCCTGGTGAAACCCAACGGGACGTTCGGACGGCTGTACATGGCCGGCATCGCGCCGTTCCGCTACCGCATCGTCTACCCGGCACTGACCCGGCAATGGGAGCGCGCCTGGCGGGAACACGGCCGGCCGGGTCAGGAAGGAGGCGACCCGGGCCGCGAGGAGTGCGGCCCAGTGGCCGTCGTCGACGGTGCTGTGGGCAGACACAACGTCCCCCCGTCGTTTCACGCCCTCACCTCGATGCCGGACTTCGACTACGTCGACGTGTTCACCCTCGCCGCGGCTGCGGGCCCGGACACCGGATCGGACGCGGACGCGGACAAGGAGGCCGCGGTCGCCACGCCCGAGCAGTGGGCCCGGGCGATGTTCGGCGACGTCCCCAGCGCCGCGGGACGGCTGATCTGGCGCGGTCTGCTCGGGCTGCGGCTGAGCCGCGGGCAGTCGCCGGACACCGTGGCCGGCTGGCGCATCGCCGAACGCGGCGAGGGCTGGATCCGGTTGGAGGCGACGTCCTGGTTCCTCACCGGCAACCTCGTCGTCCGCACGGCCGACGGGCGGGTCTCGCTGGCCACGTTCCTGCGTTACGAGCGAACCCTGGGTCGGCTGGTCTGGCCCCCGCTGTCCGCCGTTCACCGCCGCCTTGCCCCCGGACTCCTCCGCGACGCCGCGGTGAAGGTCCGCTGACGCGACGGCGCGGCCGTCGACCGCGTTGCGGCGGCGATGCCGTACGCCCGGGCGCCGCGCTCTGGCCCGCCTACGCCAGGACCGTGACGCTGCTGCGGTATCTGTCGGAGCCGCAGCTTCGAGAGCAGATCACCGCGGTCACCAATCGGACCGACTGGATCTCGCCGTGACGCTCGCGGTGGGCGGGGACTGCCTCTCCGGCGTCGGTGTCCTGCGCGAACAGCCCGACGTGTTCGGCCCCGTGGCGTCCGATCCGAGTGCTGTTGCGGCCCGGGAACGCCGGGTCGAACACCGCGAGCGATCACATCGAGGTCACCCGACAGGCCCTCGCGCAAGTCCCGAAACGACACCGGCGGGGCCGGAACACCCTGATACGGACGGATTCGGCGGGCGGCACCCACGAGTTCCTCGCGTGGCTGTCCCGGCCGGGCCGGTGGCTGTCCTACTCGGTCGGGTTCACGATCACCAAACGGATCCACGCGGCGATCCTGCGTGTTCCCGAGGCGGCGTGGACGCCGGCGTACGACGCCGACGGCCGCCCTCGTGAGGGCGCGTGGGTCGCGGAGGTCACCGACATGCTCGACTCGTCCGGGTGGCCGAAGGGCATGCGGGTGATCGTGCGCAAGGAACGCCCGCACCCCGGCGCGCAGTTGCGGATCACCGACGCCGACGGCAACCGCTGCGTCTGCTTCGTCACGAACACCGCCGGCGGGCAACTCGTGGACCTCGAACTCCGCCGGCGCCGACGCGCCCGCGCCGAGGACCGCATCCGCCAGGCGAAGGCGACCGGCCTGCGGAACCTGCCCCTGCACGGCCTCGCACAAAACCGGATCTGGTGCGAACTCGTCGCCCTCGCCTGCGAGTTGATCGCCTGGACGCAGACGCTCGCCCTGACCGGCGAAGCAAGGCGGTGGGAGATCAAGAAGCTCCGCTTCCGCCTGTTCTCGGTCGCCGCACGCCTGGTCCGGACCGGCCGACGGATCGTGGTCCGCCTGCCCGAACAATGGCCCTGGACCGGGCACGTCCTCGACGGCATCGACAGACTCGGCCGGATCGCCGCACCCACCTGACGCCCGAGCCCCCGTCCCGACGAACCGCGACACACCTCCGGAGACGTGGAACCCGGCGCCCACCCGATGCGACAATCGGGCCACCACACCCGAAAATCGAATCAACACCTCCCGACCAGCGGAAACGGGTCGTCAGCAAGCTGACGACCCGTCACGAAAGATCGAGGCTAGCTTGGCGTGCGGGCGACGAGCTTTTTCCGCTGCGGGTCTACACTCAGCTTCCCGCAGATATCCAGGAGGCTGCCTTCCCGGTATTCATGCGGAACCTCCAACTCGACGGCCGTGTGCTCCGGACTGACCGGCAGAGGACGGGGAAATACCTGCTGAGGAACGACGCCTCGGTAGTCTTCAGTCTCCACCGGGGCCGCCGCAAGGATGCGGCCATCCTCGTCGTGAACGATATGCAGTCTCATTGCGTCACCCTCGTGGCAGTCAACCGCACCAGACCGCCACCCCCTGAGATCATGGTTACGACGACGTCGGTGGAATTGTTCAGGTTGTTGTCATGGTTGGCCGAGACGCGCTCCAAGACGGTCGTGTCGTTTGCCTGAAAGGGCCGAGCCGCGAAGCCCCAGTACCAGTCCCTGTCGCCCCACGGAACGTTCCAAGCCACGGTTCCGGGGGCTTGGAACACCGGTTGTGCCCAGAAGTACGAAAGCGTTCCCATATGGAACAGGCTATCACCGTATGTGTTCGATCGAATTCAGGCTCGCCGCGTGTTGTCGTCCGGATGTCTTCTCGTGCCGGGAGGATAACCCGTGGCGCTATTCCGAAGGTCATGGCCGGCAGGTCGTGACCGATGTGATTATGCGACGGCCCATACCTGGAGCATCTCGTCGACGCGGCCGACGGCTCCTACGCGAGCCGCCGCGGGTGCCGAAGAAGACACCGGCCGGTTCGCCGTCGACCACGCACATCGCGTCGCGGAGCACGGACGGATAGAAGTGTTCCTGGGGCAGCCCCTTGGTCAGGCCCTCCCACGTACGGGAACGACTGCTGCGACTACTCTCCCCACGGATGGCGAGGGGCGTCCGAGCGGGCCCTGGCGCGTTCACGCGCACTCGACCCGGCGGGCGACCTCGCCCGCTGGGCGGCCGCGGTCGAAAGACTCGCCACCTGATCGCGGGTCCGGCCGCGCGGTGTGGCGCGAGCAGTACCCGGGTCGGGACCGCCCGCCGTTGTGGGTTTCGATGAGGCGGGCGGAGAATCGGTTGTCGCCCTTGGCTGCGCCTTCTTGGGTGGGGAGACCGGGTATTCGTCGTACTCGCGTCCGTCGACCATCTCCGGGATCGTGCACGCGATCCGCCGGCGTCGTGGATACGCGCGGTTTGCGCGAGAGCTGTAGGCATGCAAAGGCCCACGCACGCCTCCGAGTCGCTGCGCATAGGCTGCCGAGGGCCAGGCCACGACCGAGCCCGAGTCAGCGACGCCCGGAGTTCGGCCTACGACATGATGGGGGCGGACATGACCGAGACGCGTGGACGGACACCGCGTACGGAACCCGACAAGACGTCGCCCGAGGCCCTGATCGCGTCGCTCGACGACGCGAACGCCCGGCTCTTCGTGCGGCTGCTCGGCCGTCCCGACGGCCACGACATGCTCTACCGCATCAGCGGGACGGTCCACAACCACGTGCCCGGTGACGTTCACGGCAAGGTCTTTCCGCACGGTCGGGTGCTGTTCGGTGTCGAGGGCTACAACATCCGCCGGCTGATCCACCCGCCGGGCACCGACGACCTGCACATGGTCTCGCGCGAGATCGTCTTCTACACCGACCCACAGGCCGGCACCGTCCTTACGGAGTGGACGAATCCTTTGGACGGACACACTCGTCCCCTCCCACCGATCGCCAACGACCGCGTCCAACTGTCGTATCGCATCCGTGACGGCGCCCTGTACGCGTTGTATGGCCCCGCCGAGGTTCCACTCGCCGCCTCCGTCGCCCCGCGGCAGGTCCATCGCAACCTGGTGTGGACCCTGGACGTGCCTCCCGTTTACCGCCTGGCCGACCGCTACGGCATCGACGACGACTTCGGCCTCTCGAACTCGACCTACGCGTCGTGGGAGTTGTTCGACTTCCTGGTGCACGAGGACGACGCCCGGGAGTACTCCGTCACGGGTGCCGACGCCCGGAGGGGGGCGATGCCCGTCACCAACTGCTGGAGCCGGATCTGCCCGTACGTGCCGGCGATGGGGATCGCGGAAAGCGAGACGCCGGGCAACCTCGTCTACCACGCGCGGGCTTGGACACTGGACGGCTTCGACGCGCTCGAGCCGTGGCTGGCCGACCTCGTACGCACGCACCATCCGCTGTACACGAGCGCCCCCGACGCCCCCGGCACCGGACCCAACACCACCACCTGGACCGCGTTCCACGCCGGGGAACTCGCCCCACGCGGCCTCACCTGGCGCGAATGGCGCAACGCGACTCACTGACCCGCCCACTCACTCACCCGCTGTGACGGAGTTCGGCCAATGCCTACTCGGCGGCCATCGGCTCCGGGCCTCAGGAGCGGAGTTCCGCGGCGCCCCGATGCCGCAGCGCGGGTCGCCCGACGGTTCACCCCCGCCCGTTCCGTCGGGCCACCACCGGCGAGACCCGGAACGTGACGGCGCCCGCGACCGCTCCGGAGCGGTCGCGGGCGCCGTCGGGGGTCAGCGCGTGACCGCTGTGGCCGGCGCGCGCTTCGGGAACTTGCTCAGGCGGTCGCCCTTGTCCTTCGGCGCCGTCAGTGACGGGGCCTGTGGTGCGGTGCGCTGGGACTTGGCGTCGCCGCCGACGCCGAGCGCGCTCTCCGTGTCGGTGAAGACACGGTCGCTCAGCGCCATGGTGCCGCCGTAGAGGAGTGCGTTGTTGAGCGTCGAGCGGTTGGTGGCGATCCACGCCGCCACCCGCGAGTCGAGCTCGTCGCCGTTGCTCAGCAGCACCGGCGCCCCGATCAGGCCGGACAGCGCGCTGCCCGCCATCGCGTCGTGGTACGTGTTCATCGTCGCGATGCTCGCGTTGCCCGGCGTTTCGAGCCAGCTCGCCACCGCGAGCGAGGTGTCGATCGCGTCGTCGCCGGCGAACGTGTAGAACTCGCGGTTGTAGTGGTAGGCCAGCGCGTCCTCGGCCGGCGTGCCCACCGTGACCAGTTCCGAGCCCGGGTGTTGGTCGAGGTAGTCGCGCACCGAGTCGGGCAGGTTGGATCCGTCGGTGAGGACGACGACGCTGCCGTCGAGGGAGGCCGAGGCACCCGCCGCCAGCGCGTCGTAGTACTCGCGACCGGTGGCCAGGAAGATGTACTTCGGGCTGGTGTTGGCCGCGTTCGCGATGTTGATCGCGGTCTCGTACTGCGACGCGCCACCGATCCGGACGACGTTGTAGCCGAGCGCCTCGACCCGGTTCTCGACGTTCTCGGAGAGCGCGAGCTCGCCACCGAGGATGTAGACCGACTTGCCCTGCGGCAGGACGCGCTTGAGCTCCTCCTCCGCCTCCGGGCTCAGCGACCGGGTCTCGGTGAGCAGCAGCGGTGCCTTCTTGGCGACGGCCAGCGGCGCGGCCACCAGGCCGTCACCGAAGTGGTCGACGCGGGTCAGCACGACGGCCTCGGCCTCGCCGTCGTTGTAGGACGCCTGCGAGACCGCGGCCGAGGTGGCGACGGCGTTCCAGCCCGACAGCCGCAGAACCGAGCCGGCGTCGGCGGCGCCGGCCGGGGAGGAGAGAGCGACCGTACCCAGCGCGACAGAGGCGGCGGAAACGATCGCGGTGATCAGACGACGTGGCTTCATAAAGCCCGACCTTCTCTTGGAAGAATAACGAAGAAGTGCATGCCGACCGATGGCGATCCGGACAAGATCCGGACGAAGACGTGTCAGGGTGGAGTGCCGACGGACACTCTGAAACATTTATCGGTTATATCGATGCAGAGCTCGTGCCGTGCTCGCCGATACGCGCAGTTTGCGCGTCGGATGATTCCCCCACACCTCGGGCTGAATTTCCGAATCGTCCCCAAACGTCCGGATGCCGGTAGGCGAGATCAACTTAACCCGTCGCGGAGTTGAAAGCCAAGTCAATTCCTGTGTGGTGTGGCGCATTCCACTCGCAGGTCCCCCCACCTGGCGTTTCCGCCCTTCTCGTCCCTCTGTTCCGCATTCGTTCGGTGCCGGTTTCGGACCCGCCTCGCACGTGTTTTGTACTCGCGCGGCTTTTCCTCCGTTATTCGCGAAGCCGTCGGCCGGACCCGGTGGTACGGCCGGGAATCGAGGACCCGCCCACCCCGGCGACCGCCGGAGCGACGAGCCGACCGGAAAACGCCGCATAGGCGGACATCAGGGCGCGGAGTCGGGTTCGATTGCGCGTCGGGTCGTGAATATCGCCGTCCGTCGACAACCCGGGACATCGATTTGCGCCGAAAAAGGGCCGGTCGGCCGCCGCGCCGGCATCGAGTATGTCCACACGGAAGGAGCTTTGTCCTTTCGGCGCCCGATCTTTGGTGACTGCCAATCCCGTGTCCGTGCACCTTGTCGAGCCGCGTAGCGGGCGCGTCTCGTACACACCCGGCCGAAGGTTTGACCTCGCTCGCCGTCACCGGCCGCCCGGCCAACCCCCGACACCGCGAGCGGCCCCTGCAGAGTGGAGGCCCCCAGCCGTTCCTTCACCCACGCGCGCCGCGCCCGCCTGCGCCGGTGGGCCCCGGACGCCAGGCCGCCCGCCGGACGCCTCGTCGCCAGGCCGTGTCCGTCGCCCCGGGGGACGTTTCGACACCCACCTCACGCCCTCCGACAGCGCGTCGGGTATGCCGCCCCGTCGGCGTGCTCGACTATGCGATGGGGAAATCGAAATACGTGTCCGGATACGGTTCGTCGGTCAGCGTGTAATGCCACCACTCGCAGTCGTATGCGCTGAAACCGCAGGCCTCCATGAGGGTGCGGAGGTGCCGGCGGTTTCTCGCTTCGGCCGGCGTGATCCCTTGTGCTCCGTGATGCGAGATGGAATCCATCAAGTCATGGCCGCCGCCCATGGGGAGGATCTCATGGGAAGCCAGATCGTAGAGCGTGAGGTCAACGGTGCTGCCCCGGCTGTGACCCGACTTGGCGGCCACATATCCCTGCTCGAACATCTCGGCCCGGCCGATGTTCGGATAGTGCCGCGCCTTCGTGCGGCCGTCCTCCGGCTGCTTTGACCAGCGTACGAAGCAGTCGACGGCGCGCTGCGGGCGATAACCGTCCCAGAGGAGCAGGCCGAAGCCCAGGGATTCGGCCTGCTCGCGCGCTCGTTCCAGTCCTTCGCACAGCGCCCTGGTGCCGACGATCCGATTGGCCAGATATCCGTCCACGGGCTTGCCGGTGAAGTTGTCCCAGGTGGCGTACTTGGCGTCCCAGCGCATTCCGGCTGTTCCGGACGCAAGTTCGTCCACGAATACGAAGTCGTCCTTCATCGGCTCTTCCCCGTCAAGGCCAAGGACAGGATTCGGTCGAGCACTTCACCGAGCGGTATGCCTGCGGCCGCCATCATGCGGGGATAGCGGCTGTACGAGGTCATGCCGGGGAATGTGTTCACCTCGTTGAGGACCACCGCTCCGTCCTCCTTGAGGAACAGGTCCACCCGTGCGAGACCGCTGCAACCCAAGGCGCGGTATACGGCCATGGCGGTCTCCTGGACGAGCAGGCGTGACTCCGCGAGAATGTCGGCCGGAACGATCGCCGTCGAGTTGTCGGAACCGGTTTCCGGCGCATCCTCCTGATGGATCCGGAAGAAGCCGTGGGAGAGGGCGATCCGGTCCACCTCGCCCGCCATCAGGTCGAGTTCGTTCCCCAGGATGGCGCAGCCGATCTCGCTGCCGACGACGGCCTCTTCGATCAGCACCTTCGCGTCATATTGCCGCGCGGTCTCCACCGCGCTCTGCAGTTCTTCTGCCCGGGACACCTTGGTGACGCCGAAAGAGGAGCCCGAACGCGCCGGCTTCACGAAGACCGGATAGGTGAGCAGGCCGGGATCGATGTTCTGGTCTGCCGCGATGATCCGGAAATTCGGCGTGGCGATTCCCTCGCTTGCGGCGACGGTGTAGGCAAGGGATTTGTCCATGCACAGTGCGGAACTCTGCACATCGCAGCCCACATAGGGGATACCGGAGAGCTCGAGCAGCCCCTGCATCGCACCGTCCTCGCCGTGCTTGCCGTGCAGCACGGGCAGTACGACGTCCAGGGGGATCGTCTCGTACCGCCCCAGCGCCTGCCCCTCTTCCTGGACGAGCAGTCCGTGCACGGTGCTGTCCGGCGACAGCGCGGCCGGACGGCAGTTTCCGTTCTCCCAGTCCGCGTCGGGGCCGTCGCAGAGCTTCCAGGCGCCGTCCTTCGTGATGCCGATATAGAACGGTTCGTACTTCTCGGCGTCGAGGTTCCGGGCGACCTCTTGTGCGGACTTGATGGAGATGGGGTGCTCTTCGGAACGTCCGCCGAATATGATGCCGACCTTCAGCTTATCCATGCTGGTTCCCGCTTTCGAATTTCAGGCAGTTGGTGAGGGAGTTTTCGACCGTGTCACGCAGGGCGTGGTCCGTGTAGTAGGCGGTGTGCGGGCTGATGAGCACATTCGGCAGCTCTTGCAGCCGCAGCAGTGGCTTGCTTTTCATGGGCCTGATTCGGTAGTCGGCGTAGAAGATGCCTTCCTCGCCCTCGACGACATCCAATGCCGCGCCGCCGAGCCTGCCGCTTTCCAGTGCCGATGCAAGGGCCTCGGTGTCGATGAGTGCCCCTCGTCCGGTATTGACGATCAGCGCGCCCTGTTTCATCTGCTCGATACGCTGCCGGTTCAGCAGATGATGCGTATCCGGGTTGAGCGGTGCGTGGAGCGTGACCAGGTCGCTCTGCTGCAGCAAATCGTCGAGAGGAACGTATTCGGCGGGGGTTTTGGGGCGATTGTCGTGGGCGAGTATGCGGCAACCGAAACCGCGCAGCCTGTCCGTGACCGCAGCGCCGATGCGTCCTGTGCCGATCACGCCGACGGTCAGATCGCGCAGTTCCTTGCCGCGCACTTCGTTCAGCCGGTAATCGTGAACATCCGCGCGCCGGATGATGGATTTCGCGTTGCGTACCGCCATCAGTATCAGCATCAGCGTGAAGTCGGCCACGCTGTCCGGCGAGTAGCTGACGTTCTCCACCGTGATGTCGATGCCGGCCGCGTATTCCACATCGATGTGGTTGCACCCGATGCTCCGGGTGGAGATATACGTCACGCCGACTTGGCCAAGCGCAAGAAGAGTGGTGTTGGCGATGGGAGTCTTGTGGCCGACACTGATGGATCGGCTTCCGGCTGCCAGCTCGATATTCGCTTCGGATACCGGTGCGTCCGTAATGGTTGGCGTCATACCGAAGCGAGGCGTCAGCTCTCGGAACAAGACGGCCTCATCGGGGCCGCACCCATAGACGGTGATGCGGGGTGGTTCGCTGTAGGTCATACGTACAGTCAAGGCGTCGTGGTGTTGCCGGAACGTATGTGGATTTCGATATGCCGGCGATACACCGCGGCGCATTGACTGGTGGCATGACTTACAAGGAATCAGCGTGATCCCCCTCGGCCTCGGCGAGATCGCCGCGATTGTCGGCGGGACGGTCGAGGGCGACCCGTCCGTGACGGTGACCGCGCCGGCCGTACTCGACGGCCGGCAGGCCGAGCCGGGCGGCCTCTTCGTCGCCTTCGCCGGTGAGCACGTCGACGGCCACGAATACGTCGGTCAGGCCGGACGGGCCGGCGCGGTGGCCGTGCTCGGCTCCCGGCCCACGCTGCTGCCCACCGTCGTCGTCGAGGACGCTCGGGCCGCGCTGCAGGCGCTCGCCGCGCACGTCGTGGCCCGGCTGCGCGATGGCCTTACCGTGGTCGGGGTGACCGGTTCGCAGGGCAAGACCAGCACCAAGGACATGCTGGCGGCCGTGCTTTCGAGCGCGGGGCCGACGGTCGCCACGATCGGCTCGCTCAACAACGAGCTCGGTGTGCCGCTCACCATGCTGCGCGCGGACGCGGCCACCCGGTTCCTCGTACTGGAGATGGGAGCCCGCCACATCGGCGACATCGCCGAGCTCGCCGGCCTGGTGGCGCCCGACATCGGCGTCGTCCTCAACGTCGGCCAAGCGCACCTCGGCGAGTTCGGGTCGCGCGCGGCCATCGCCGAAACCAAGGGCGAGCTGGTGCGGGGGCTCGCGCCCGGCGGCACCGCCGTACTCAACGCCGACGATCCCTGCGTGGACGCGATGCGCGCGCTCACCGACGGCCCCGTGCTGACCTTCGGCCGGGCGGAGCACGCCGACGTGACGATGCTCGGCCTGGATCTCGACGGGCTCGGCCGTCCGTCCTGCACGCTGCGGACCGCCGACGCCTGCGCATCCGTCGCGCTGCCGCACGTGGGCGCCCACCAGGCGCACAACGCGTCGGCCGCCGCTGCCGCGGGGCTGGCGGCCGGAGTACCTCTCGACCTGGCCGAGGCGGCGCTGGCCACCGCTTCCCTGTCTCGGTGGCGGATGGAGCTGCGCGTCCTCGCCGGTGGCGCGACGCTGCTCAACGACTCCTACAACGCCAACCCCGACTCGACCCGCGCCGCCCTGGACGCGCTGGCGGCGATCGAGGGTGGGCGCCGCGTCGCCGTACTCGGCGAGATGCTCGAACTCGGCGACGCCAGTGCGGCCGAGCACCGCGCGATCGGGGAGTACGCCGCCGCCCGCGCCGACGTGGTGGCCGTGGTCGGCGAGGCCGCCCGGTCGATCGCCGACGGAGCGGGGGAGCGGGCGGTGGTGCTCGACGGCAACGGCGCGGCCGTCACCTGGCTGCGCGGCCACCTCGCCGCCGACGACGTGGTGCTCGTCAAGGCGTCCCGCGGGGCCCGCCTCGACGAAGTGGCCGCCCAGCTTACGTAATTGGGCCTCCCGCCTGCTGCCGGTCGGGCCTACCGCCCGCGGCTGTCGGGCCTACCGCTCGCGGCGCCTCATGTAGAGGTCGAAGGCCCGGTAGACCATCGGCCGCAGGGGCAGGTCCCACTCGCCCACGTACCTCACCGCCTGACCACCGGTGCCGACCTTGAACCGGATCAGTCCGACGTGCGGGTCGTCGGCGTCGAGGGTGGGGGTGATGCCGCGCAGGTCGTAGACGTCGCAGCCGGCCGCGAGCGAGTCGCGGATCATCGCCCACTGGCAGGCGTTGGAGCCGCGCACCTCGCGCTTCTCGGTGGAGGAGGCGCCGTAGGAGTACACCGCGTGGGCACCGACGCGGACCAGGATCGTGGCGGCGACCAAGTCGTCCTGGTGGCGGGCCAGATAGAGCTTGATCCGCTCGGGATCCTCCGCGCTCAGCGCGGCGAACATGGTCTCGAAGTAGCCCAGCGGCCGGGGCGTGAAGCGGTCCCGCTCGGCGGTGTGGACGTAGAGGTCGTGGAAGGCCTTCAGGCCCGCGCCGACCGTATCGACCGTGACCTCGACTCCCTCCTTGGCCGCCTTCTTGATGTTGCGGCGCCACTGCTGGTTCATGCCCTTGAGGAGCTGCTCCTCGGTCCTGCCGGCCAGCGGAAGCTCGTACTTGAACTGCGGATGTCCGACCCCGAAGCCGTCCATAGGGCTCTGCGGCAGCCAGCCCGCACCCCTGAGCCGGCCGGCCACCTGGGCGCCGACCGGGTCGGACCACTGGCTGGGCACCTCGGTGAGCCGCTTGGTGCCCGGGTCGGCGACACCCTCCTTGACCTGGACGGCGCTCCAGGTGTCCGTGCGCACCGGCGGGCCGAGCCGGATCGCGAACGCGCCGTGCGCCTTGAGATGAGCCGCCAGCGGGTCGAGCCATACGCCGAGATCGCCGGTCCAGTCGATGACCGGGCCCTCGGGCAGATAGGCCAGCGTGAACCGTTCGAGCTTCGGCACCGGGCGGTGCAGGACGAGCCCGGCACCGACCAGCTGCCCGCCGTCGAACCAGCCGAGGGACTCGCTGCGCCACTCGGTCTTCACACGGCCCCAGGCCGACGTCTGCGGGAAGCCGGCCGACCGCTGGGACCGTACGAACGCCAAGTGCTCGGTGGTGCTGATCGGCCGGACGGTCAAAGGCCCGCCCGAGGCGCCGGCCCCCGAGTACCGCCGGGCTCCGGCTGCTGTGTGTACTGGTTCGCTGTAGGACATGCCGCCAGTCAAGGCAATGCGGTGTTGCAGGCGCGTATGCGGTTTTCGATACGCCGGCGATATGTTCCGGAACTTTCGGTCCAGCCCGTTCCGGCACGTCCCGTACCGGGATGCGGTCACCAGCTGACGCGGGCTGCCACCGGCCGGTGGTCGCTCCCGGTGGCCGGCAGCACCCACGAACTCCGCGGCTCCACGCCCCGGGTGAGGATCTGGTCGATCCGTACCATCGGGAACTTCGCCGGCCAGGTGAAGCCGAAGCCGTTCCCGGCCGCGTCCTGGGCCGAGTGCAGCTGCGAGGTGATGCCGTCGAGCGCGCGGTCGTCCGTGGTGCCGTTCATGTCGCCGAGCAGCGCCACCCGCTCGTTCTGCTCGGCGGCGACGGCCTTGGCGAGCGCCTCGACGTTCCTGTTCCGGCTCTCCGTCCAGAAGCCTCCCCTGGGATTCACGCGAACGGATCCCAGATGGGCCACATACACGGCCAGCGGCCCGTGGTCGGTGGCCACCGTGGCACGCAGCGCCCGGTTGTCGACCGCCTTGACGTCGGCCGGCTTGGAGTCCCCCAGCGGCCCGACGTCCTGCGCGATGTCGACCGGCCGGATATCCGACAGCGGCAGCTTGCTCCACAGCCCGACCGTGCCCTGTACCGAGTGGTACGGGTACGCCTTCGCCAGTTCCTTCTCGTACATCGGCTTCGCCTGTGCGGTGATCTCCTCCAGGGCCAGCAGGTCCGCGCCGGAGGCGGCCAGGTCGCGGGCGGTGCCGGCGGGGTCGGGGTTGTCGGCGTCGACGTTGTGGCTGACCACAGTGAGGTCGCCGCCCGCGTGTGACTTGTCGATGAGTAGCCCGCCGAAGAGGCTCACCCACGTCACGACCGGCAGCAGCAGCGCGACCACCGCGGAGGCGGACCGACGCCACAGCGCCCCAGCGAGCAGCACCGGGATGAACACGCCGAACCACGGCAGGGCGGTCTCCACCAGACTGCCGATGTTCCCGCTCCGGTTCGGTATCTGCGCATGCAGCAGCAGGAGCAGGCCGAGCAGCAGCGCCGGCGCCGCGAGCCACCGGCCGCGCTTCCACGGCCCCGGCTGGGACAGGCCGCCGATCGCTCGGTGGATGACCGAGCGCTTCACTGCGGTCTTGGTGGTCTCGGCGGTTTCGGCGTTCACGGCGGTCTCGGCGCGCCCCTCCGCTTCGACCTGCTTCCGCGCGTCCGCAACGTCTTGTCTTGGTTCACTCATTGATCAAGTTCCTGAACTACTTGGCTGAATGCGGTGCTGGGGCGGGCAGTTGAACGGCGATACGCAGGCCGCCGTCGGCGCGCGGGGTGAGGGTGAGGGATCCGTCGTGTACGTGGACGATCCGCTGGACGATGGCCAGGCCGAGGCCGACCCCGGCGTGGTCGTTGTGGATGCGTTCGGTGCCGCGCTGAAACGGTTCGGTCAGGGTCGAGACCAACTCTGGGGAGACCTTCTCGCCGCTGTTCTCGACAGTGAGTACCGCGCTCCCGGAGCGGACGCCGGTGCGGACCCACACCGAACCGCGTTCGGGCAGGTTGTGCACGATGGCGTTGTGCACGAGGTTCGTCGTCATCTGCAACAGCAGCGCCGGCGACCCGGAAGCCGTGGCGATGTCACCGGAGGTGTCGATGGCGACCCCGCGTTTCTCGGCGAGCGCGAGCAGTGTCTCGGCGGCCTCTTCCACGAG
Organism: Embleya sp. NBC_00896; assembly: GCF_045207785.1. NCBI lineage: Bacteria > Bacillati > Actinomycetota > Actinomycetes > Kitasatosporales > Streptomycetaceae > Embleya > Embleya sp. NBC_00896. Next base: position 191,035 of record NZ_CP108777.1, on the reverse strand, counting down.
CAGGGACAGGTCGACGGGCTCCCGGGTGAAGGCCTGCTTATCGGCGCGGCTGAGCACGAGCAGCGCCTCGGTGAGGTCGATCGCCCGGGCGTTGACGACGCGGAGGCGCGCGACGAGCTCGTCGATGTCGCGGTGCGGATCGTTGCGCGCCACGTCGAGAAGAGCCTTCGTGGTCGCCAGCGGCGTGCGCAGTTCATGCGAGGCGTTGGCGGCGAATCTCTGCTGCTCGGCGACGTGTGCTTCGAGCCGCTCCAGCATGATGTCGAAGGCATCGGCGAGTTCGCGGAACTCGTCCCCGCGACCCGGCAGCCGGATGCGGTGGGAGAGCGATCCGTTGGTGGCCATGCGGGTGGCGTCCGTGATGTGGGTCAGCGGAGCGAGCATGCGGCCGGCGAGGATCCACCCTCCCACGAGGCCGAACACCAGCAGGAATGCCAGTACTGCGGCTGCCCTCGGAGCGAATTCGTTGAGAAGAGCGGACCGGACGGGGAAAACACCGCCACTGGGCCTGTCATCAGGGTTGTAGAGCATCGCACGGTCAGGGACGTACCTCAGGAGGAACACCCACACCGCCCCCATCAGCAGGGCGCCGGCCAGCATGAGGAATCCGGCGTAGCTGAGGGTGAGCTTGACGCGCACGCTCACACCAGGCCGCCTATCCACGACTCTGCCCCTCGCGTCCGGTGCCGGGTGCGGTGTCGATGCGGTAGCCGACGCCTGGCACGGTGGCGATGATCCAGGGTTCGCCGAGCCGTTTGCGCAGGGCCGAGACGGTGATCCGTACGGCGTTGGTGAACGGGTCGGCGTTCTCGTCCCAGGCCCGCTCCAGCAGTTCCTCGGCGCTGACGACACCGCCTTCGGCGGCGACGAGGACTTCGAGTACGGCGAACTGCTTCCTCGTGAGCGCGACATAGCGGCCGTCGCGGTGGACCTCCCGGCGGAACGGGTCGAGCCGCAGACCTGCGATCTCCCGCACGGGCGGCCTGCTGTGCGCACGCCTGCGGTCAAGTGCCCTGAGCCTGAGGACGAGTTCCTGAAGTTCGAACGGCTTCGTGAGGTAGTCATCGGCGCCGAGCTCGAACCCGGTGGTCTTGTCGTCGAGGCGGTCGGCAGCGGTGAGTATGAGGATCGGCATGCCACTGCCGGAGGCGACGATGCTCTTGGCGACCTCGTCACCGCTGGGCCCGGGAATGTCCCGGTCGAGGACGGCGATGTCGTACGTATTGATGCTCAGCAGCTCCAGCGCGGTATCGCCGTCACCTGCGATGTCCGCCGCGATGGCTTCCAGGCGCAGGCCATCGCAGATGGCCTGCGCCATATAGGGCTCGTCTTCGACGATCAACACACGCATTCTCCGAGGCTACGAGCCCCGACATATCGTCGTCGTATCGAAAACCTCATACGGGACGGCAACATGCCGCGGCCTTGACGGCAGGCATGACCTTCAGGACCTTCAGCGAAAAGCCCCGCGCCGCGGACCGCCGTAACCGATCGACTCTCCTTGCGGCCCTTGCGATCGCCGGCATGACGCTGGTCGGCGCTCTCGGCTGCCAGTCACCAAACTGCCGTGCGACCAGGTCCTGTTGGTAGCGTGGGTGGCGGTAGCCGGCCAGCCACTTCACGTTCGCCGGCAGCACCGGGTCGATCAGCCCCACCCTGCGAAACGACCACCCTGCCAATACACAGTCACCGCATCGGCCGACCACCCGCTGCCCCGCATGCTCGAGGCCGGACTGTTCGTCACGCTCAACTCGGACGACCCGCCCATGTTCGGGACCGACCTCGTCAACGAATACCGCACCGCCCATCGCATGGGGCTCGGCCGCTCCCAGCCGGCCCACCTCGCCCGCAACGGCGTGCGCGCCGCGTTCCTCGAACCGGCGGTCAAGGCCGCCCTCCTCGCCGACATCGACGCCGTATGCGCGGACGCGGGAGTGGAATCCACCGAATAGCCAACCGCACGGGTACCGGCACAGAGTGGTGCCTGTCCGGACGGACGTTCCGCAACCACCGGCACCCGTAAGAGCAAGGACGAGAGGTGTCGACCCCCTGGTGGGGTCGACACCTTCCTTGTCGTCCACGATGCGGGAGCGGTAGGCGATCACGAGCCGGACGCGGGCCGGCCGATCGTCTTGGCCTTCGTCGTCCTGTTGGTACGGAGCCGACCACGGTGACGCCCCGCCCCCGGACGGCACGCCGGTATCGAGCCTGGTCGGCGGGCCCTTCTGCGGGCACTGGCATACGTGCGGGCGAGCCGGCCGCGCGGGCCCGTCGTTGGTCGCCGACCCATTGCCCGATCGGGTACGACGTCGAAGCAAGCCGTCGGCCATGGTCCCGGTCGACAGCTTGAGGGGGCCGTGAGGCGCAGGGCGGTACGGGCTCGGCTCGGGGCTGTGCTCTACCTGAACAGGCGGTCGCCGCTGGTGGCCATGCGGTGGGTGGCGCTGTGGCGGTTCACCCAGTCACGGATGGAGTTGATGGCGTTGGCGCACTGCCGGCTGTTGTCGTAATCGCGCACTCCGGTGAAGCTGCCGTAGCCGGCGATAATGCCGTCCACGCGTGCGTCACCCAGCAGTTTGTCGACGTACCACGGGTCGTTGTAGGTGGTCGTCCAGGAGAATGTTGCCGCGAGTCGTCCGGCGGCGCGGTCCGCGGCGCCCTTCTTCAGTTCCGTGCACGTGTTCCAGGTGGCTTCCGTGCAGTTGCCGAAGCCCTTGGTGATGTCGGAGTCGCCATAGTCCATCGCCCGGCGACCGGCCGGGAAACCGGAACCGGACCGGTCGAAGGCGCTGCGGACCTGGTCGCGGGTCCCGGTCGTGGTGATGCCCTCCAGCGGGCCGAGCCTGCCTTCCAGGCTCTTCCAGCCCCTGCCGCCGACGTCCGGGGTGCTGCCGCCGTGGTACTCGTAGAACCCGTAGAGCACCTGGATCCCGGCCGCCGTCAGCCTCTGGGACTTGTCACGCAGTCCGGCGACGCTGCACGTGCGGTTCGGCGCTTCGCCGCAGTAGTTCGGGTCCTTGATGTCCAACCAGACCAGCCCCAGCCGGCGCCCTGCGTTGGCATTGGCGAGAATGCGATCGATCATGCTGTCGAAGCTGGGGCCCAGTCGGGCCTCACCGGCCGAGGAACAGTCGTGCCAGGCCCGCCATTCGTTCGGATTCCACCAGGCACAGACGTCGATCTCGATGGCGTTGGCACCATGGGCCAGCGCGGCGTCCACGCCGTCCAGGGTGTCGACCCGGTGCGCGATCGCGTAGATCGCCTGACGCTGATCGGCTGCCGCCGCCGGCGTCGTACCGAGCGCGGTGACGCCGATGATTCCGAACAGTGCCGCCAAAAGCGCCAGTACCCTCCGCGGGCCGGTGCCGTGTCGGTGAGTGGTCAAGGAAGGCACTCCTTTATGTCGATGTCCCGAAGCGGACAACCGATCTCACCAACCGCACCGACGGGTAGGCAACCCTTTCGACTCACTCCGATGTGTGTTGAGAAAACAATCGGGTGGATGAGAACAGAAATTCCTGGGATGGTCCAATCACCGCCTCCCCGACCGGACTTCCACCGATTTTCCGCTGCCGCGCAACGTCAGTCCGGCCGCGCCGCCGGGTGCCGCATCGAGGGTGGACAGCCGAAACACGGTTCCACGTGCGAAGGCTCCATCACAGTTCGCGTTCGTCCAGAATGCCGCGCTTGCCGAGTGCCGAGCACGCCCGTCGATGGTGAACGTCACGTCGAGGCGTCCGAAGCCGACGTGGGGCCGGGCCCACCGCGACCGCGCACTCGGCCTGAAGTCCCCGAGCCGCCAGGCGCACCTGATCGGCGTGAACGGCTTCCACACCACCCTTGAGGCCCGCGCCCGCACCCACCCCGACACGAACGTGAAACGCTGGTCCGGCAGCGAGGCGCGTTGGTACGGGCCGTGGGCAGCCGCTTGATGCCCGGCTCAGAGAACCTTCGTCCTCGGGGTTGTCCAGTTGATGAGCATGATGCCGCCGCTGGCACCGCTGGCCAGACCGAACAGTGCGATCTTCATGCCGGGGTGCAGACGGCCTTGTTCGGTGGCGAGGGCGAGTTGCAGGGGGAGGGTGGCCGCGGCCATGTTGCCCGTACGCGCGAAGGTGGGCACGACCGCCTCGGGACGGGCGCCGACGCGTTGCGAGATGGCGCGCACGAACGGGACCGACGGCTGGTGGAGGCACACGAGGTCGAGTTCGCCGGGATCGGTGTCGTGTTCCTTGAGCCACTGGGCGGCACGGGCGTCCATGCCGAGGAAGGAGGCAAAGAGCCGCTGGGAGTCGATGTCCAGTCCCTGGGGCAGGCCGGGTGCCTGGTAGGGGTTGAACAGGGTGGCGGCGGGCCAGCCGGTGGAGTTGGCCATGAAGGTGGCGGCGATGATCCCGGGCTCGGTGCCGGCCTCGACGAGCAGGGCCGCGCCCATATCGCCGCCGGTCATCGAGGCCAGCGCGGTCCGCATCTCGTGGCGGCTGGTCATCGTCCAGCGGCTGAGCCGGCTCAGGGTCTCACCACACGCCACCAGGATCCGTCGATAGCGGCCGCAGCGGATGAGGGCATCGCCGACTTCGAGGGCGTTGAGGACACTGTTGCAGGCGTTGGAGATGTCGAAGACCGGGCAGGTCAGACCCGTCTTGGCGGCCACGATGTGCGCGTTGGCCGGTTCCTGGACGTCGGCGCTGACGGAGGCGAACAGCAAAAGGTCGACCTCGCCGGGCTCCAGCCCGGCCCGGGCCAGTGCCTTCAGCGCGGCGTGCGAGGCCAGGTCGGAGGGCAGCACCCCGTCGTCGGCGACCACGCGCTCCTCCAAACCGTACGTCCGGCGCAGCAGACCGGCGGGGATCCGCAGGGTGGGGCTGTGTTCGCGCAGCCGGTCCTCGATGGCTTCCACGGTCTGCCGACCGGCGGGCAGGTGAACGGCGACCTGCGTGATCCGGCTGTAGGAGACGCTCACGCCGCCGTCTCCACGGCCGCGGTGGGCACGGTTGCGGTGCGGGGCAGGCCGGTGACGGCGTGCTTGACCCGGTCCGAGAGCCACAGCGGTGACATCGTGTGGAGCGGGATGAGGAACCGGGCGTCGACGCCGACGGTGTAGCGCGGCCTGGGGCGCCGCGCGGACAAGGCGGCCGCGATGACCCTGGCCACCGGTTCCGGGCCGGGGACACGTCGGTTGACGGCGGTGAACAGCGCACGCGAACGGTCGTAGCCCGCCCCGCCGCCGCCGGGGTCGGCGCCGGCGAGGTCGGCGAGGTCGGCGACCGCACGCTCCAGCATCGAGGTCGCGAAAGCGCCCGGTTCGACCAAGGACACCCGCACTCCCGCGTGCGCGGTCTCCACCCGCAGGCAGTGCGTGATCGCGCTCAGCGCGTGCTTGCTGGCGCTGTACCAGCCGCCCATTGGCCACGGCACCCGCCCCAAACCGGAAGACACGTTCACGATCCGCCCGCCACCGCGCCGGCGCATCCCCACCAGCGCCAGCCGGCAGATCCGCATCGCACCCAGAAGGTTCACCTCCAGCAGATGACGCGCCTGCTCATCGCTCACGTCCTCCACCGAACCCGCCTGCGGCACACCGGCGTTGCTCACCACCGCCCACGCGCCACCGCCCGTCATCTCCTCCACCCGCGCCATCGCCTCACGGCAGGAAGCCGCATCCGCCACATCCAGCACCACCGCCTGCAGCCCGAGCCCCCGCTCGACCGCGGCGGCGACCAGAGCATCCGCCTTTTCCCGACTGCGCACGGTGCCGATGACATCCCAGCCCGTCGCGGCCAGCCGCAACGCCGTCGCGGCACCGATACCGCCGCTCGCCCCGTGACCACCACACTGCGCCCCGCGCGGTGGCCGGCCGGGGTGTCCGTCGAAGCCATGTGCGCCCGCCTTCGCATTCCCTGACGGCCCGCGTCCCGCACGCCACCGCATCCGGTGCTCAACGAGCCGGGCGGGGCGCGGATGCGGCCGGTACCGGCAATCCGGCGAAGCTGCATCCCGCGTTGCCACGACGGCCACGACCCCTGCGCTTCGACGTGAGCGACCGGGCAGCGTGAGCAGACGCGCGGGTATGGCGGGGCATCACAGCGTCAACATCCACCGCTGGGACGCGATCGTCCGCGCCTGGGCGGCCGGCGACGAACGGGTGCCGCAAACCCCGACGGCCGGCAAGGCCGCACCGCTTGTCACGGCGATCGCCCGGCCGGGGGTGCTCGATCGCGACTGCCGCGCCGGCACGCTGACGCGCGAGGAATGCTTCCGGGAGAGGAACGAGCTGTACAACACGTACTTCCCGTGAGAGCGGGTGCCCAGATCACGGGCCGGCTGGCGATCCTGCGTTCCAGCGAGCACTGTGGCTGCCGGCTGCCGGCTGCCGGCTGCCGGCTGCCAGCCGCCAGCCGCCGACTGCCGGCCGCCGGTCCGGCCGCGCGCAGCGCGGTGCCCGCCGGCTGTCGCCGACGTGCTCGGGTCAGGTGCGGCGTGCGGCCCACACGGTGCGTTCGGTGCGGACCGCGAGGTCGTTGCGGCGCAGGATGCTCAGGGGGCTGTCGGTGTCGAGCAGCCGGTCGAGGGAGGCGAGATCCTCGGCGGTGAGGGCGTGGGCGGCGCTGTCGCGCAGGCGCTTCAGGCTGCTGAGCGCGTAGTGGCCGACCGCCTCGCTGCGGGAGCCGTCGACGTTCACGGTGATCGTGCGCTCGCCCTCGACGGTGAACCCGGCGGCGGCCAGCCTGGGGCCCCAGTCGGCGCCGCGGTGCGGCACGTGCTCGGCGTGGTGGTGTGCGAGGGCGGTGTGGCAGCGGTCCTCGAGGCCGGGCCGCTCCCGGGGAGCGTCGGCGGGCAGGAAGCGCGGGAAGTCGGCGAGCTCGACGACGGCGAACAGGCCGCCGGGCGCGAGCAGTTCGTGGACCGTGCGCAGGGCGCGGTCGGGGTTGGCCATGTGGTGCATCGACGCCGACGCCCACACCAGCTCGGGCCGGCTGAGCTCGGGCCAGTCCGCGTCGAGATCGGCCGGCACCGTGCGCACCCGGTCGGCCACCCCGAGCGCCTCGGCCCTTTCCCGCAGGCGGTGCAGGTGGCCGGCCGACGCGTCGACGGCGGTCACCTCCGCTTCGGGGAAGCGCGCGAGCAGGGCGAAGGCGCCGGCCCCGGTCCCGCATCCCAGGTCCACGATGTGGCGTGGGTCCCGCTCGATGGGCAGCCATGCGGTGATGGACGTGATGTGCTCGGCGAGTACTTCCGCGTCCAGGTCGAGGAGTTCCGCCTGGTCGCCCGAGTCGGGGGTGTGCCGGGGAGCGCGGTGCGCGTCGTCGTGTGCCGCGTGCGGGGAAGCGTGGGTCATGACAGCCACGCTAAGCGGATCTTGCCGTTGCGGCAGCATGGTTCCCAGTGTGCGCAAGACGATGGCCGGATGAATTGCCGAACGCGCAAGAGGCTGTCTCGGGGGAGGGGGCGGCGCATGCCCCACCATCGTCTTTCGGCGTGATCGTGCGGAGCGGGGCCCGGGACGTTTTACCGGCAGGCCTGACCGCTGTCTCAGGCGTCGTCACCGCGCTGGTGGCCGCGGCGGGCGTCGCGGTCGAAGATGCCCAGAATCTCGCAGGGCCCGCCCTCGGCGCCGATGGCGTGCGGCAGCATCGTGGGGAACTCCACCGCCTGGTTCGTCTCCACGCGAATGCGCCGGTTGCCCAGCAGCAGAACCGCGGTGCCGGACAGGACGACGAGCCATTCGCGGCCCGGATGGGCGCGCATGCGTGAGGGGCTGTCGGGTGGCGGGTCCGTCATGCGCCGGCGCACGACGCTCGTGCCGGGGTCCGCCTTCATGGGCCAGCGCATGAGCCCATGGGCCGCGTCGATCATCGGGCTGGTGACGACGTCGTCGGCGGCAGTCTCGACGAGCTGGTCCAGGGAGGTGTCCAAGGCCCGTGCGAGGGCGACGAGTTGGTCCAGGGCCAGACGGCGCCGGCCGTTCTCGATGCGGCTGAGCGTGGACTGGCTGAGCTTGGCGCGGGTGGCCAGTTCCTCCAGCGTCCAGCCCTGCGCCACGCGCAGGGCGCGGATCCGCTTGCGTACCAGGCTGTCCATCTCGCCACCGTCTTGCGTCATAGGCAACATCGTATGCCTTAACCGCAAGCCGTGCGTGCTTATCGTCGTGAACGCGACACCCCGGTGGATACTCGTACACCACCCCGCCTGGCTGTTCGAGCGCCGACGCCGGGCCGAACAGGTCCTGGTCAGCGCCGTTGTCACCGCCCACCTGCTCGGCGCCGGGTCGCGGTATCGGATCCGCGCGGTTTTGGGACGCCTGATTACGAGCCTTGTCTCCGGGCGTCAACGCGTACGGGTTGCGGTGATGGCGGTGGTGAGGTCGTCCCACAGGTCTTCGACGTGTTCGCAACCGACACTGAGGCGAAGCAGGCCGGGCGGGACGTGTTCCTGGCCGGGGAGTTTGGCGCGTCGCTCGATCGTGCTCTCGACGCCGCCGAGACTGGTGGCCGAAGTGACGACGCGCACTGCGGCACAGACGGCGTCGGCGTGCGCTGCGTCGACGAGTTCGAAGGCGAGGACGGCCCCGAAGCCGGTCGTCTGCGCGGTTGTCCGAGCGTGCCCCGGGTCGCCGGGCAGGCCGGGGTAGCGAACGCGGGTCACCGCCGGGTGCTCGGCCAGGCGGCGGGCGAGGATGCCGGCGTTGTACTCGCCTCGCTCGAGGCGAATCGCCAGGGTGCGGATGCCGCGCAGCGCCAGAAAGGTTTCCAGTCCCCCGGGAGTGGCGCCTGCGAGTGCTCGTCGATGACGCAGGCCCTCGGCCGTGAGGGCCTCCGCGGCGACGGCGAGACCCATGAGCAGGTCGGAGTGTCCGCCGACGAATTTCGTGGCACTGTGCACGACGATGTGCGCACCCAGTGACAGGGGTTGTTGGCGAAGAGGCGTGGCGAACGTGTTGTCCACGACGACGATGCCGCCGGCCGCGCGGCCCGCGGCGCACAGTGTGGGGAGATCCGCGACCTCCAGGAGGGGGTTGGTCGGGGATTCGAGCCACAGCAGATCGGCCGGCGTTTCGTCCGCCAATGTCGCCAGGACCGCCTCGGTATTGGCGACGTCGACCCTTTCGACGTCCCAACGTCCGTTGTCGGCGCCGTCGGTCAGAAGAGCGCCCACGCCCAGGTAGCAGTCGGTCGGCGCGATCACCCGTGACCGGACCGGCAGAAGGTCCAGTACCGCGGCGGCGGCCGCCATCCCGGAGGAGAACGCGACGGCCGAACCCCCTTCGAGGTCGCCGACCACCGACTCCAACGCCTCCCAGCCCGGGGTGGCGTCGTCTCGGGCGTATTCGCGGGCGCCGTCGACGGCCGCGTGATCCGCGCTGTGGAAGTTGGACGCCATCACGATCGGAACGTTCAACGGTCGCCCGCCGCCCGCAGGGCGCCCTCCAGTGATCACCCGGGTCTGCATCCGGGTCGTGTCCCGCATGCCGGGCACGTCTTCCTTGCTTGACAAGGTTCCTCCCAAGGTCGAATCGATCTCGATACAGTGCACTATAGTGCTCTGATAGTGCACGACGCATGGAGAGCGGGAACGCGCCCTTGAGGAACGCCGTCCTTCGGGAACGCTGATCGGTCACCTCTCGCTGCCCGAGTAAGCGGGACAGGTCAGCGTTCACGAACCAGGTCCCGGCTCCGGGACACGCCCTACCCAGTAGACGGGATCGCGCCATGCAACTGCCTCCATTCTTGATCGAGCGCATGTTCGCCAAGCATGAGTTCACGTGCCGGGTGAACCTGACCGGATCAGACACCGAAGGACTGTCGCTGGACGCGCTCTGGGAGGTCGCCCCTGCGGACACGCGTCGGTGGTACGAGTCCCTGACGCTGGGCTACACCGAATCCCCGGGCCACCCGCTGCTGCGGGAGCTGGCCGCCCAGTCCTCCGGTCTCCGATCGGGGTCGGCGGTGCAGGTCTTCGCCGGCGCCACCGAGGCAGTGTTCGTACTCCTCAACGCCATCCTCGGCCCCGAGGACCACGTGGTGGTCATCGGCCCCACCTACCAGCTGCTGATCGATGTGCCACGTGCGATCGGGGCCGCGGTGTCCGAGATCTGCCTCCGGCGGGAGGATGGCTGGCGATTGGACGTGGACGAGGTCAGGCGCGCCCTGCGGCCGAATACTCGGCTGATCGTGGCGAACTTTCCCCACAACCCCACGGGAGCCTTGCCGGAAGCGCCGGTCTTCGAGGAGCTTCTGGGTCTGGTGGACGGCACAGAGACCCTCCTGCTGAGCGACGAGATCTACCGAGGCATCGAACTGGAGCCGCAACGCCGACTTCCGTCCGCGGCGGCGATGACGGCCAACGCGATCTCGGTCACGGGGGTTTCGAAGGTACTGGGCATGGCCGGGGTCCGAATCGGCTGGACGGTCACGCAGAACGCAGCGGTGACGGCGCGCCTACTGGACTACCGCTACTGGACGACGCTGGCCACGAGCGCGCCGAGCGAGGTCCTCGCCATCGCGGGCCTGCAGGCGGCTCCCGCGCTTGTGGATCGCGCGAACAGCCTGGTCCGCGCCAACGCAGGGGCGCTGGCGTCGTTCGTGGAGTCCACGCCTGGGTGGGACTGGGTGCCCCCAGTCGGTGGGACCTGCGCCTACCCGTGGCTGACGGCGACGGAGGCTCGGGCGTTCTCCGAGTGGCTGGTCGATCATCACGGTGTGCTGTTGGCTCCTGACGTGATGTTCGGGCATGCCGGTCAGCACCTGCGATTCGGCATGGGCAGGGAGCTGTTCTCCGAGGGGATGGCCACGCTCGTCCAAGCCTGGCCGGAGTGGCAGCACGAAACCTCCTGAAGAGCGCCCGGATCGCCGGCGCGCTCACGTCGCCTTCGTCGCGGGCGACGGAGACGATCCGGGAGACAACCCGGCCCTGGTCCTGGGCACGGCACGCGGCACCCGGCACGCGCCGACTGGTGTCGGGACTGACCCTGATCGGCATCGTCGAGGCACCCTGACGTCTCCCTTCGCAGGCGACTGCAAAGTTTGGTGCACTATAATGCCCTGGGAGTGTCGGATGGGGAGGCTCGGGAGATGGCGGAAGCTCCGGATGTGGCGGGAGCGATTGCCGCGCGAGTGCGTGGTGGGCGCCTCGATCGGAGGTGGACACTCGACGAGATGGCGCAGCGCTGCGGAGTCAGCCGCCGCATGCTTGTGAATATCGAGCGGGGGTCCACGAACCCGAGCATCGGTACGCTCCTGCGCATTGCGGAAGCGCTTGGCGTGGGTTTGCCGTGGCTGGTCGATGTGGTCCGTCCGCCCTCGCTGTCGGTTACGCGTGGCGGTACGGCCCCCGCGCTGTGGGAGGGGTTGTCGGGCGGGCGGGGTCTGCTCGTGGCCGGGTCCGAGGGGCCCGACGTGATCGAGCTGTGGGACTGGACGCTCGCCCCGGGTGAACGACACGAGAGCACGGCGCACACCGAAGGCACCCACGAACTCATCCTGGTCCTCGAAGGACGGGTGGAACTGACCGTGGGCACCTCCGCGGAGGTGTTGGCGACTGGTGATTCGGCCTCGTTCGCGGGAGACCTTCCGCACGCGTACGCGCACGTTGATCCAGCCGAAGGGTCCGCCCGCTTTGTCTTGAGCGTCCTTCAACCCACACATCGGTCGGTCCGGGCGACGACCACCAGTCGCGAACCCGGTCACGGCTCGTCGGCAAGCTCCCCGTCCTGACGCATCTGCTCGGTTCGTAGTCAGCGGCTGCTGCGGTACGGCGTCCAGCGGATGTGCTCGAACGGATTCCACGCACTGGGATGGTCGGGGCCGTCGATCCTCCGGCGCAGCACCAGGGCGACGGACTCGGCGTAGGCGGCCGGGGCCTGCTCGGACCCACCCTGGCTGACCGTCAGCCAGACGTCGCCGACCTGCCAGACCCGGTAGTGGCAGTCCAGGCTGCGCTCCCAGTACTTGGGGCGGTCGTCCACGGCGCAGCCCTCGTGCTCCGGCTCGCCGAGCATCCGCTCCACGGTGTCTGCGACGCTGCGCCAGTGGGCGTCGAAGACGGCGCGAGCCGTATCGTGGGGGTGCCGGGTCCAGTTGGGAACGAACCGGTCGAACTCGCGACGGGTCTCGGTGTGGTCGGCGTCGAACAGCTCGCCTCCCCGCCAGTGCACCTCGTGGTAGGCGGCAACCTCCACCGAGATCCGGTCGCACAGGAGGCCCGGCACCGTCTCGTCGTACGGAGCCTCCTGGAAGTGCCAGACGACCCCGTCCGGCGAACTGACCTGCCTGTACTCGGGGTTCTCGAGGTTCTGCGTATCCCACCAGTCGACCGGGGGCCCCAGGCCGCAGGCGTCCCATCCGTCCAGAACCGAGCTCTCCGTCCAGTCGGGCAGCCGGGCGAAGGCGAGCAGGTTGCGGATGAGGCTGTCGTCAAAGCCGAGGGTGCGGAAACACATTGGGCAGCAGGCTACCGGAGCGCGAACGTGCAGACGTTCGACGCGGTCCGCTGTCATGTCTACTGCTGACCCGCCAATCCTCCCTTCCCCGCAGGTCGTTCCCGCGTCCGTGCGGTTCGCGGGCGCGCCACCACCCGGTTGCTTCCTCCCGGCCGAGCGGTGCCGGACGTGGGCGGGCCCGCGGAGCCGGCGACCGCGCAGTCCGATGCCACCGGCCGCGGACGGCTCCGGCCGAGAACGGGCGGCGTCCGCGCGGTGACGAGTTGCCTACCGGTTCGGTCGGAACCGGCCGCCGATCCCCTGCCGGTCGGCCCACCGGGCGATGGTGCGGCGGGTCGGGTCCGTGAACGACCTGTCCACCGACTGGTCCAACAGGTCCAACTCCCGCCGAAGCGCGGGATGTCGCTCGCGCGGCAGAGTGTCCAGAAGGCCGTCGAGCAGGGCATACAGGCGCCGGCAGACCTGTGTGGACGTCGCCCCGTAGTCGCGGATCTCGGAGACGGCGAGCTGGAGGTAGTTCTCCCAGTCCCGCCCGTGCAGGACGAGACGTGGCCGGCCGCGGTCGTCCGCAATCACATAACGCCCCCGCAGCCGTGCTCTGCCGACCACACTCAGGAACGACTTGATGTGATTGAGCACTTGGACAGCTGTCGTGGGGTCGTTGACCGCCGGGGAGAGGGCACGGATGGCGATGTCCACGAGAACCCGAAGGGCGAAGGCGGGATCCTGTTCGATGGTCCGTTCGACGTCCAGGGCGACGAGACCGGTCACGCGGCGGGGACCGGGCGCGGACGTACCGCCGTGGATCTCGACGAGGACGGCGTCGGGGGGCACGAAATCTCCGATGAGGTGGGGCACGACGAGGACGCAGTCGTGGCGCACGGCGGTAGCGACCAAGCCGGCTTTGTCGAGTGCCTGGATCGCACCGCCGTGGGTCGAGCGGACAAATGCCACAGGGCCCTGTGGCGTTACGGATTCACCGTCGTCCGGGACGGATCCACGGACTTCCGTGGCCTCGCGGGCGAAGACACTCGTGCCCGTGCGTCCGACAAGGTCGGCGATGGCCACCGGCCTGAGGTTGTGCGTGAAGCGATTGAGATAGACGAGCAGCAGCAGAAGGCTGACGGCGACCGCCGCACCGGCGAGGGTGACCCCGAGGTCCGGTACCGAGTTCGACTCGATGCTGCGCAGGAGCGAGAAAGCGAATGCGAACGTTCCGGTGAAGGTGGCCAGGACGGTCTTCTGCAGCCGGTCTCTGTACCAAAGGCGCATATACCTCGGGGACAGTGCACCGGTCGCCTGCTGGATGACCAGCACACCGATGGTCACGACGAATCCGAGCAGGGCCACCATCGCCCCCACGATGGAACTGAGTACGCCGGCGGCGGTGGTCGCGGAATAGCGCCAGCCGCTCGGCGGCCAGTCCGCCCCGTCGGCGGCGATGGCGCATTCGGCGAGAATGACGCCCAGTGCCATGCCACCCAGTGGCGCGATCCACAAACTGGCTTTCGTGTACTGCCTCAATCGGAATAGAGCGGCCCAGGACACTATTCTGCGCATGCCCGAACCCTTCTCTCGCGGCAACCGATGCTCCGGGTGTGCGGCCCAGGTATGGTGCGCCGCCGGTCGGGGCGATCGATGTTCCAGGTATGGCCACGGTATGGCAGCAATGGAACGCGCAGCGGCACGGCGCACGAGGCGTCCGGCCGCCGCATCGGCCCGGCAAGACCGGCGCGGCGCACTCGCGTAGCCTGGACGGGTGGCTTCATGGCCGCAGGCCGCCGTGGAGGCGATTTGGCCGTCCGGTCGGAGACCGACGGAGTTCATGGAGTTCGTCGGGCCGGCCCGGATCCCCATCCTGGGCGAAAGCAGGCTCCCAATGGACGCGTACCCATTGATCGAAAATCACGGGCTGATCGGCGACCTGCAGACGGCGGCGCTGGTGACCACCGACGGCGCGATCGACTGGTTCTGCTGCCCTCGATTCGATTCGCCCAGTGTTTTCGGTGCTCTTCTGGACCGGGAGAGGGGTGGGCATTTCACTGTCCGGCCTTCCGGCACGACCTACACGACGAAGCAGTTGTACTTTCCCGACACGGCCATTCTCGTCACCCGCTTCATGACGGAGTCAGGGACGGGCGAGGTGGTCGACTTCATGCCGGTGACCGGAGGCGTCGCGACGGATCGCCATCGCCTCGTCCGCATGCTGCGCTGTGTGCGCGGCAGCATGACGTTCGAAGGGGACATCGCGCCCCGGTTCGACTACGGCCGTAAGCCGCACGAACTGCACATCACCGAGCACGGAGCGGTATTCGACGCGGAGGGAATGCAGCTGGCCGTGCATGCCGTCCGGGAGCCGGAGGACGAGCGCCTGCTGACGCTGCTGACGGGGGACAGGGATCTGCATCTCTCCCTGCCTCTGCGGGCCGGGCAGGAGCGCGGCGTCGTCGTCGAGTCGTCGCCCGACGGCCCACCTCGGGAGATCCGGGTCGCGGAATTCCAGCAGCTCTATGAGGAGACGATCGGATTCTGGCGGTCCTGGCTCGCCCAGTCCCGCTATTCGGGCCGCTGGCGTGAGGCGGTGGAACGCTCGGCCGTGACACTGAAACTCATGACCTACGCGCCGAGCGGTGCCCTGGTCGCGGCTCCCACCGCGGGCCTGCCGGAGCAATTGGGCGGCGAGCGCAACTGGGACTATCGGTTCACCTGGATCCGTGATGCCTCCTTCTCGGTCTACGCCCTCCTCGGCCTGGGCTTCAGGGAAGAGGCCACGGCGTTCATCGGCTGGCTGCGCGACCGGGTGAAGGAAGAGGCCGGTGGCGCCACCGACACAGGACCGCTGAACGTCATGTACCGGGTCGACGGCTCCTCCGACCTGACGGAGGAGATCCTGGAGCACTGGGAGGGGTACGAGGGATCCGCGCCGGTGCGTATCGGCAACGGCGCCGCGAGCCAGATGCAGCTGGACATCTACGGCGAGGCGATGGACAGCATCCACTTCGCACACCAGCACGGAATACAGCTCGACATCAAAGGCTGGTCCGCACTGCACACCCTCCTCGACTGGCTGGTCGACCACTGGGATCAGCCAGGCGAGGGACTCTGGGAGACCCGCGGAGGCCGCAAGGACTTCACCTACGGTCGCGTGATGTCCTGGGTCGCCCTCGATCGGGCCCTGCGGCTCTCCTCCGCGAGCGGGCGCCCGGCCGCCCGCGGACACTGGGCGACCGAGCGCGACCGGATCTACGAACAGGTCCTGACACAGGGATGGGACTCGAAGCGTGAAGCGTTCGTGCAGCACTACGGCAGTGACGTTCTGGACTCGTCGTTGTTGCGGCTGCCGACCGTGGGATTCATCACCCCGGACGATCCCATGTGGACGTCCACGCTGGATGCGATGGACCGCGAGCTGGTCAGCGACAGTCTGGTCTACCGCTACAACCCCGAGGCGTCGCCCGACGGACTGCGCGGCTCCGAAGGGACCTTCTCCCTGTGCACGTTCATGTACGTCGATGCCCTGGCACGGGCCGGGAGGACGGACCAGGCCAGGCTCGTGCTGGAGAAGATGCTCACCTATGCCAACCACCTCGGCCTGTACTCGGAGGAGATCGACCTGACCGGACGACAACTCGGCAACTTCCCACAGGCTTTCACCCACCTGGCGTTGATCGACGCGGCGATCACCCTCGACTCCGCTCTCAACCGGGCACGTCGGAACGGCGGGTGACACGCGGGGCATCCGCGAGTGACACTCACTGCCCTGAGGAAACCGGGGTGAGCAGGACGACGCTGTCGCCTTTCTCGGGCCTGACCGGCCGGTTCTCGGTGACCGGCTCCAGGCGCTGGTCGGCTCGTACCACGAAGAGCATGTCGTGGCCCGGCGGCAAGGGTGCGGAGGTGGGCCGGACCACGAACCGCGCCCCCGCCGCATAGCGTTCCGCCAGGGTGTGACGGACGAGCGACCTGCCGAAGAGGATGTCGCCGCCGGTGTAGGGAGCGACGACGCCGTGGCTGTCGTACGGAGGGCCGACGCGGTAGACGGGGCCTTCGACGTTGTCCTGCATGACGACCGAAGCGAGCGCGTTGAAGTCGTCGTCGTCGGTGACCAGGAACACGGCCGACACCCCCTCGAGCCGGGCGCCGGGATTGGTGGCGGTGGCCAACAGGTCGCCATGGGCGAGCTGGATTCCCGCACTTCTGATCCGTTCTCGCTCCTCCTCGGCGCCGGCCCACATCAACACGTCGAGGCCGGCGGATTGCAGGGACTGTCCCATCTCGACCACCCATGGCTCGCCGCCCACGAGGAGGAGGCGTGTCCCCGCCGGTTTGACGACGCCCAGCCGCCGAGCCACGGGGGCTGCTGTCAACGCGTACAGAAGTACCGTCCCCACGATCACCAAGAAGGTGACCGGGAGGATTCTGGCGGCGCCGTCCACCCCCCGGTCGACGAGGCTCGCGGAGAACGCCGACGCCGTTGCGGCGGCGACGATGCCGCGTGGATCCATCCATCCGATGAAGCCCCGCTCTCCTGGAGTCAGGTCCGAACGGGACGTCGACGCGAAGGCGACCAGGGGGCGCACCACCAGGACGAGGATCACGATGAGCACGAGAGTGGGCAGCAGCACCGGCGTCAGCGACGACGGGGGGACGGTGGCCGAGATGGAGACGAACAACAGCCCGATGATCAGCTGAACCAGGGTCTCGAAGAAGGGCCGGCGAGCGGGCATGTCGAAGCCGCGGAGGTTGGTGACGGCCAATCCCGTGACGATTGCGGCGATGAGTCCGGTGTCGTCCCGGACGACGTCACAGCCGGCCGAGACGGCGATCACGGTGGCGAGCTGCGCCAGGGTCCCCAGCGTTTCCCCGAGCCGCAGCACGCGCAGGGTCCACCACAGCAGCGCCGCTCCCACCGCCCCGCCGATCAGACCGACGGCAAGGCTGAGGGAGAACTGGCCGAGCTGGTAGCCCCGGCCGATGTCGACCCGGTGGGTGGTCGCGATGGCGTGGAAGACAAGAGCGCCGAGGATGCCGCCGATCGGGTCGATCAGCGTCCCTTCCCAGATGAGGATGCGTCGTGTCTCGTCGTTCGGCCTTACGAAATCGAGCAGTGGACCCACGACCGTCGGCCCCGACACAACCAGGATGACGCCGAGCATCGCGGCCACTCGCAGGGGCATGTCGAACAGGGCGGGTGACACCGCGGCGGTGACAAAGAAGGTCACCAGCACGCCGAGCACCAGCAGCCTGCCGACGATCCACCGCGTCCGTCCGGTCAGGTTGCGCAGGTTGAGTCCCAGACCGGCGTCGTAGAGGATCACCGCCACGGCCAGGGACACCAGGGCGGAGAAGTTCGCGCCCATGAGCTCGTCGGGGTGGACGACATCGGTGAGGGCGCCGGCGGTGAATCCGGCGGGCAGGAGCAGGATCAGTGCGGGGACGCGCAGCTTGCTCGCCAGGATCTGCGAGCCGGTGGCCAGCACCACGGTCAGAGCGAGCCCGAGAAGGATCTGATCGTCCGTCACCGCGCCTCCGCGCGTCGAAACGCCGAAGGCAGGGACGCAACCCGGCTCCGGTACATCAGGCGGTGCCTGCTGTGTCGTCGGCGTTCGGGCCGTTTCCCCTTCGCAGGTCGGTTTCGGAGAGTGCTTCCAACTCACCGTGGGTGTCGACCGGCACGCCGAGGCCGGCCGGTGCGCGCAGCCGGAAGCAGCCGATCAGATCGGAGGCTTCGAACCGGCGGGCATCCCCGGAGAGAACGACCGCGCCGAGGAAGGCAGGATGACGCAGCTGCTCGGGAATGATGTCATCCGGTACGTCTGCGGTGGCATCCATGATCCCGCTGTCTCCCTCACTACCCGGCTTCTTGTGCCTGATCGCCCCGATCCGGCACAAGGGTCAAGCAATCACCTGCCGCAGGCCGGCGAGCGATCGGGCAGGCCGCCGTTGGGCCGTCCGGCCGGACTTTTCACCCGGTCGGGCCAGCGGCACCGGGCGTCGACTGTCTACGGCACCGCCACGTCGCCGACGTGGTGACCGGGTCACCGGCCCGAGCCGAGTGCCGCCGCCCTCGTGCGAGGGCGGCGGCACTCGGCATCCCACGGTCAGCCTGCCTGCCCGGTGGGCATGATGGTGACCTGCTGCAGGTTGACCCGCGGCGGCAGGGTGGCGATGAAGCCGACGGTCTGGGCAACGTCCTGCGGCGTGAGCCACTCCATCGTCTCCTGGGAGCCCGCCAGCCACTCCAGTGCGCCTTCATCGGTGACGTGGCTCTGCAGTTCGGTGCCGACGATGCCCGGCTCGATCGCCGACACCCGCACCTTCTTCGCACCGAGCTCGGCCCGCAGGTGCCGGGACAGGTGTGTGACGTACGCCTTCGTGCCGGAGTAGACCGCGAAGGTCGGGAAGATGTTCTGCGCCGCGATCGACGAGGTGTTGATCAGGTCGGCCACCCCACGCTCACCGGCGGCCTTGACCAGCTGGGGCGTGAACGCCCCGATGATGTTCATCAGGCCGGTGATGTTGAGGTCGATCTGGCGCTGCCACTGGTCGGTGGCCAACTCCTCGACGGGGGCGGGGAGCATGACGCCCGCGTTGTTGAACAGCAGGTCGGCGCCGCCCAGTTCGGCCGCCACCCGGTCGGCGGCCGCCTGTACCGCCGCCGCGTCGGTAACGTCGGCGGCTATCGCCAGGGCCTCGCCACCGCTCTTCTCGATCCGGGTGACCAGGTCGTCGAGCCGTTCCGCACGCCGCGCCAGGACGACGACACGGGCACCCAGGTCGGCCAGGTGCTCGGCGGACGCCTCACCGATGCCGCTGGAGGCGCCGGTGACGACCGCGATTCGGCCGGCCAGGGGCTTGGAAGAAGTCTGCGTGGTCATGGCGCACACCTTTCAAGGTGAGTGAAGTGACTGATACGGGACGACGGCCCAGCGCCATCGCCTCAACCAGAACACCACCCATCACGCCCTCGTGGGCGGCCAAAATATGCCCTGACCAGGCAGGTATCCGCGAGGCAGGTACTGACAGGGCCACCCCCGCACAAGCTCGCGAGCCGTGGCGTGCTCACACTGGGGACCATGGACCGCACACGCGAGATCGCCGATTTCCTGCGCTCCCGGCGCGCCTCACTCACCCCGGACCGGGCCGGACTGCCGGACGACGGGCGCACTCGCCGTGTGCCCGGACTGCGCCGCGACGAGGTCGCCCGCCTGGCCGGCGTCAGCATCGAGTACTTCACCCGCCTCGAGCAGGGCCGCGCACAGAACCCCTCCCCGGAAGTCCTCGAAGCCCTCGCCCAGGCCCTCCAACTCGACCCCTCCGAGCGCGAGCACCTCACCGACCTGCTGGCCAGTCCCCCCGCCACCCGCCGCGCTCCGACCAGCCCGCAGCGGGTCCGGCCGGGCCTGCACCTGATGCTCCACACGCTGGAGCACGTGCCCGCCTTCATCCTCGGCCGCCGCACCGACGTCCTGGCCTCCAACCGGCTCGCCCGCCAGGTCCTGACCGACTTCGACGCCCTGCCCGCACCCCGCCGCAACCTCGCCCGCTACTACCTCCTGGACCCCGAGGCCCGCGAACGCGTCGTCGAATGGGAGCGGATCGCCGCCGAAACCGTCGCGGTCCTGCGCCTCGAAGCCGGCCGCTACCCCCACGACCGCCGGTTCGCCGACCTCGTCGGCGAACTCACCCTGAAATCAACCGAGTTCTCCACCTGGTGGAACGATCACCGCGTGCTGCGCCGCACCCACGGCGCCAAGTCCTACCGCCACCCCCTCGTAGGAGACCTCCACTTCTCCTACGAGTCCTTCCAAGCGCCCGGCGAAAGCGACCAGACCCTGTGCGTCTACAACGTCGAACCGGGCTCCGAAACCGCTCGGTCCCTCCAACTCCTCACCAGCTGGACGGCACCACAGCCGGACCCGCTCCCGCGGCCCGAGCCCACCATCCCGCCCGAAGCAGCCCTGTAAACGATTTCGCTGGTCGGCATCAAGCCGAAGTTCCGACCGACCGGGCGTCAGGCGCGGCGGGTGGCCGCCATGCGCAGGCCGTGGGCGGCGGCGACGAGCGCGATCACCGCGGCCCTCCACAGCCCTGAGGCCGGCGGCAGGGCGAGGGCCAGGACCAAGCAGCCGGCGGGGACGTGTCAGCCATTCCGACACATCCGCCGGCGGTGCCTCTGCTGTCAAGACTGCCGGGGCGTGTGGAGGCGTCCGTCGCTGCTACTCGCCGGCGACGGACACTGCGGCCACGTCCAGGAGTTCGCCGAGCGTGCCGTGGAACTCCGGGGCGAGGCGCACCGCGACCAGCCACGCCTCGACCGCCGTCCCGAGCCGCTCGCGCAGCAGAGCGCCGAGTTCCGCCGTCACCGGGTGATCGGCCTCGAACCGGGCGAACAGTCGCAACGCGCGTGGCACGAGCCGGCATTCGGCGGCGACATCGCGCACGGTCAACCGACCGTCGCGCAGATGGGCTTCCGCCCAGCCGCCGCCATCCTCGCGGAGCATGCCGTGCCGCAGTCCCGCAACGCTCAGTTCGCGCGGGCAGTCGGGGTGCTCCAGGGAGCCCCGCAACACGTGCGTCGACCACCCGGAGATCGTCTGCTCCGCGATCAGCGCGTCCCACGGCGGCGGGTCCCACTCCTCCAGCACGTCCCGCGCCCCCTCGTCCCCGTTCCGCAGCGCGGCGATCATCCGGTCGAGCGCGGCCGGGCCGGTGATCCGGGCCCGTAGGAGCGCCGGCCCGTCGGGCGCGGCGAGCGCTTGGCGCGCGACGGTGTCCGCTCCACCCGGTACCGGGGTCCCACGGCAGCCGCGGAGCGTGCGCAGGTCGGTCTTCGCGACCAGCGCCGCGACCTCCTCGCGCCCGGCGCGTTCCCACAGCACGGCCAACGCCCGCAGCCGGCCGACCTCGGTGCGGGGAATGCCCTGCGCGACCATCTCGCGCAGTACGCGCGGTTGCCCGGACAACGCCGCGAGTCGGAACCGCTCCTCGCGCCGCCTCTCCTCGTTGCGCCGCAGGTCGGCCAGGACGTGGATGCTCACCTGTACCGCGCCCGGGCGGCCCGTTCGGTCGACGCCGGCGAGGATGCGGGCCCGCTGGGCGTCGGTGATCGGCCCGAACCGGTAGAGCGCCGTGTTGACGTTCGGGTCGTCCAGGTCGAGGAGTTCCGCGACCGCGTCGGCGGGTTGCTCGACGAGCGAGGCCTGTGCCAGGGCCGCCGCCGGGCCGTGCTCGGCCCGGATCCGTCGGCGCAGCCCGGTGTCGGCGGCGCCCGGCATGAGCAACTGCTGGACGGCGCGCCGGTCGAGGACCGCGACGAGCGCGTTCCGGACCTCGGGCGCCGCGTGTTCGAACAGGACCAGGAACGCGAAGTCCTCCGGAGCGGGCTCGGCGGCGCCCGGCATGGCCGGCCTGGCCGGCAACGGCGCGTTGTTCGCGGCGAGGACCGAGGTGACCAGGTCGACCGGCGTGCCCCCGGTTTTCCCGCCGCCCCGGCACAGCGCCGTCCACGCGGCGGGGGAGTCGCCGAGCCGCGCGGCGAGGTCCGCCAAGGCCGCGCGCACCGCCCGCACGTCGCTCGGCAGGCACCCGAGCACCGCGTGCGCGGGAGCCGCTTCGGCCAACACCCGCACGGGGTCCAGGGTTCCGGCCCGCAGACCCTTGGCCAGACCGTCGGCCCAACTCCGGTCCGACGCATCCATCCCCGACGCCGTGAACACCTCGAGCGGCGGCACCCGGGGCGATACGTCGAAGACGGTGTACGGCTCCTCGCGTACCGCCGCGTCGTACAGGTCGTCGGGGCAGTCGGCGCGCACGGTCAGCGTCGCGAGCGCGGGACCCGGGAACGGCCGACGGGCGTGCTCACGGCGGATCAGCTCCCAGTCGATCTCCGCGAGCTCGGAGAAGGCGGTGGCGGTGCGGTCGGCGGGGCCGGCGTGCCCGCGACCGGGACGGTCGACGCCGCGACCGGCGGCGGCGGTCGGACGCGTCCCCGACCCGCCGGCCGCGCGCCGCATGCCGGGCAGCAACCGGTCGAGCGCCGTCGGCGGCGCGGAGGCCTCCGCCGCGTCCCCCCACCGATTCCGGAGCTCCGGATGCCCCAGGTCGTTGCGCTCGCCGGCCGCGCCGGCGAACGCCGCGACCGCGTCGTCACCACCGATCCGGCGCAGCCTGCGGCACCCCTCGAGCAGCACCGCCGGCGGCAGATCGGGGCCGAGGGCGAGCAACGTGTGGGTGAGGACCTCGGGGAAGGGCGCCCGCAGCGCGGCGATCCCACGGTCGTCCCGAGCGTCGCACAGGAGCTCGTCGACGAAGCCCTTCGGTCGGTACCACCGCCTGTCGCACGCGTCCGCGGCGTCCAGCACCGCCGCGCGCACCGCGTCGGCCTCGGCGTCACCGGCCCGGCCCGCCCGCGAGTACAGCACGGCGGACACCTCCGGCTCGCCCAACCGCGCGAGCGCCAGACGCACCGCGAGGCGGGTGTGCGAGTTCCCCGCCAGTGCCGCCCACAGCCGGACCTCGCCCCGGGCCAACACGGCGTCGGCCAGTTCCGCCGGCATCGGCTCGTCCGCACGCAGCCCGGCCTCGACCCGCGCCGCAAGCCGGTCGACCAGCGCCGCGTGGCACACCGGATCGGCCGCCCGGAACACCACCACCAACGGCGCCGAGTCCGCACCGCGTGCCGAAGTCCCCACCATTCCCGCCCTTTCCCATCCGTTCGCGCGAACAGCCGACACCGCCCTCCGGGCGGGTTCGCCGCACCGGGCCTGTCCGAGGCCACCGTTATGCCGGGCTCTTTCCGGCGGTGGCGTCCAAGGCGTACAGGCCCATGGCGGTGGGGACGTATACCGCGCCGTCGGCCACCGCCGGCGTTCCGACCTCGGTATCGGCGTCGAAGGTCCAACGCACGGCGCCGGTCGCCGAGTCCAGGGCGTAGACCTTCTCAGTGCCGCCGAAGTACACCACGCGGTCGGCCACCGTGGGCGATGAGACCTTCTCACTGCCGGTGTCGAGCGTCCATGCCTTGGTCCCGGTCGCCGCGTCCAGGGCGTACACGTGGGAGTCGCTGCTGCCGACGTACACCCGCCCGGCGGCCACCACCGCCCTCGACCCGCCGACGCTCGCGTCGGTGGCGAGCCAAGGAGATGGCGCCGCTGGTGCCGTCCGGCACCGAGGTGTTGGCCGGCCTGGAGATGGGGGGCATCCCCGTGGTCACGGCACTCGGCCGACACACCGGCCTTCCCTGTGCGTTCGTTCGTAAGCGGGCCAAGCCGTATGGCACCTGCCGCCTCGCTGAAGGAGCCGATGTCGTGGGCCGTCGAGTACTGGTGGTCGAGGACGTTGTCACCAGCGGCGGGCAGATCGTTCTGTCCACCGGCGATCTGCGTGCGCTGGGCGCCGAGGTTTGCGAGGCGCTTTGCGTGATCGATCGCGAGCAAGGCGGCACCGAGTCCTTGGCCGCCGAAGGCATCGGCCTGTTGTCGCTGCTGACGGCCACGGATCTGCGGGCCGCCGCCTGAACCGCGTTGTGAATCCCGGTTGAGGACCGCTCATGGTGGAGTCGGGTATTGGGACGTCGGAATGCCTGCGCTCTGAGCCTGTGTTGCGGCGCGGGCTCGGAGCCGGTTTACGCCGGCGCACCTTCGGAACCGCTCTCGAAGAGGATCTTGCGTGGGATCGCCAGCAAGGCCCCGCCGAGGGTCAGAGCTTCGGTGTTGGCGGCCTCGAGCACGATGGCGATGGCCAGATCGGTTGGGTCCACCGCTCCTTCGGCCTTGCCTGCGCGGGTGTGCCCGATGCTGCGGATGTGGCGGCCGCGGCCGATGGTGATGCGGACACCGTCCCGGCGGAGTTCAGCCTCCCTGTAGTTACCTGTGGAGGTGTACTTGTAGTGGCGGTCCTGGTGGGTGATGTCCAACCAGCGAGATCCTTTCCGGATCCCTCGGACACGCAGGTCGATGGCGACGATCACCCCGTCCATCTTGAGCAACCCGCAGTCGAGCGATGGATTTGCGAGGCCGCGGCCGGTGAACTCCGTTTCCGGGAACTCTGCTCCGACCACGACGATCTGGTTGTGAGGGACCGCATTGGGTGTGGATCTCGGATCGGTGCAGTAGGCGCTGACCTCCCCGAACGGACCTATCGTGCCGTGGAGTTCGCCAGAGCGCCCGTCGGGGACCGGCTGCAGTTCGAACGAGAATTCATGCATGCTTCATCCTTTGATGGGAGATGCTGCCGCTCTGGTGCGGCGACGACTGCCGACATCGGCCGGGTGGGCCGCCCAGTCTCCGGCAGATGCCTTCTGCCATTGGACGGCGACTTGGATGTGGACGCCGAGCAGCCGGGCAAGGATGGCGGCGGGCAGTTCGGTGGCGAGGGGCGCAGCGTCTCGGCGGCGCGGAGTTGGAGGACGTCGAAGGTGTCGTCGCCGCCGTTCATCCGCTGATCCCAGAGGCCGAGGCCGATGTCGAGCGGGAACGTGCGCAGGACCGTTTTCTCACCCGGTTTCATCCGGACGACGATCTCCGCCCGTTCCCCGGGGGAGAGCCGGATCCGATCCGTCGCTGCGGGGCGCTCGACCAGTCCGCCGTCGGTGGCGACCAGCGAAAAGGCGCGCTTGTCGTCGAAGCCGAAGTCGTGGATCCGGGCGGTGGAGGCGTTGAGCAGACGCAGGCGTACGAGCTCGTCGTCGACCGTCTTGTACGCGCCGAGCGTGCCGTTGACCAGAATTCTGTCACCCAGGAAGCCGCTGCAGCCCACGCTTGAGCCTGCGGAACCTCGGCCGCCCGGCCTCGGCTGGCGGTGTGGGCCCGGCCTCGGTGCTGGTCTCGGGGTTTGTGTCGGGGGTCGTCTCGACGGCCATGTTCGGTCGCTCGCATTCGGACGTGGATCGGTGAGGGGCGATTTCGGACATGGATCGACGGGGGTCGGTCGGCGAGGGCCGACCGGAGATCGGCCGGCCGGCCGTCGGGCCGGGTGAGGGGCCGGGGCCGGCGACCGTGCCGGACGGTCAGTGCCGCGCGGTTGGTGCGGCGGCGTCTCCGGTGCGGTTCATGATTCGACCCTCGCGTGGTGGCTTCCAAGACAAAGTAACTTCGTCAAAGAAGTATCTTCTCTAAAGAAGAGATTAGGGAGGGGGTCTGCCGATGTCAACACCACCGATGCGATCGGCGCCACTCCGGGTCTTCTCACCTCGGCGAGGCCGGGGCGAGCCTGCTGATGCCGATGGCCGAGCCGAGGCACAAGAAGCCCGAGAATGTCCGGCGCTACTTCAAGCCCTCCCGGAGGCGATCGCCGAGGTCCACCAGCCTGGCCGGCCCCCGGCGACAGCAGGCGGTGACGAGCGGCGGATCCCCGGGCCCGGGAGGGGCAGGCGGCGGTGTGCCCACGCACCGCAGCCGCCCCTCCCACGTCGCCGGCGACCGCGACCCGTCACCGGCCGACGTGTGCGGCGCGGCCGTCGCCTGGCCCACGGTCTCGTCCGGGCCTGCCCAAGGGGGATCGGTCGCGCTCCGCCGACGGGGACCGTTCACCACCGCTCGGCCTCGGCCTGCGCGTCGAACAAGTCGAACCCGCCCAATACCGGACCCGTCGGGCGCCGGCCCGCCGTCGCCCCCGGCCCCGCTCCTGGTAGGCATCGTCGAGGGCGTCCAGGCTGTCGCCGCGCCGGGGCCGATGACAGCCTCTCGTCGAAGTACCCCACCGCCTCCGCACGTTGGGCAGTCTCGCGACCGCCCGGCCCGAAGGTGCGCTCGACGATGCTTTTCGCCGTCGGCGCGAGGGGGCGGGGGCTGCACACTGATCCCGAGCGTCTCACACGCACCCTTGTCGCCCTCGACACGAAGACCTTTCCCCGGTCCACGACGATCGTCTCCGGCACGACGACCGGGCCGTGCCGCTGCGCCTTCAAGGGGTTCGTCCGGCGTCGTTGGCGGAACCGGGAAGTTCCGTCGCAACCGGACGCGGTCGGCGGTCGTCCCCCAGGGTGACCGATCACGTCCGGGTCCATCCAGGAAGGCACGACATGTCCGTCCCATTACCCACCCGCACCCTGCTCGTCTGCTCGACCGTCCTCGCGCTCGGCCTGTCACTGACCGGGTGCGGCAACACCGAGGCCCGCGGCGGCTCGGGGGCCGAACCCATGCCCACCACCAGCCTCAGCCACCCACCCGTGGGACCTCCCGCCGACAAGACGCGGCCGACCGACCCCAGACCCACGAAGTGGCTCGGCCCCGAGGATCCGCCGCCGCTGGCATTGGGCTCCGAGTTCGTCCTGCCCAACCTCGCTCGCGTAACGGTGACACAGGTCGCGACACCCGACGACGCCCCCGCGCCCGCCGGATCGCGGCGCGGCGACGTCCACCTCCGGCTCCGTCACGACGGCGCGAAACCGCTGACCCTGGACGGTCAGGTCCACGTGAGTGTGGTGCGCCACGACGACAACGCCACACACATGCCACAGATCGACCCGCTGCTCCCCGACCGGACCCCGGCCCCGTTGTTCGGCGGGGAGCTGACGAGCAAGGAATCCAAGGACGCGGTGATTGGCTTCGCGCTGGAGGAATCCGGCTTCGCGGCGGGCTTCGAGGTATGGGTGACGGTCGATCAGCCCGGCCGGGCCGCGCCCTACCCGGTCAAGTTTCTGTACACGCCGAAGGCCGGCTGACCCGCCGGCACCCATGGCCGCCCTTTGGAAGCGGCACACGCCGCTCTCCAGGACGTGCGCCACGTCGACCACATTGTGGCCAAGGGCAACTTCGAGAGGGCACACCGGCTGGAGCCGGACCTGACCGGCCCCAGCCGCGAATGGTTCACCCTCGACGCGGGCACTCGCCAGACGTTCGCCTCGCCGCCCCGGCCAGGCGTGCGCACGCCCGGACGGGTGCGACGCCTGCCGAGAACAGGGCGCGGCTTCTCGGGGCCCGCGCTAGCGATGACAGTGGAAGTTCCGGCGGCGCCGGGTGATCCGTGCCGGGCGGACCGGCCGGACGCCTCAGGAGGGTTCGGGGCCCGCTGCGGCCTGCTGCGCGCCGGGGGGCCGGGGTGGCCGGCGTGCGACGGCCACGGTCGAGTCCACGAAGGCGCGGATGCGCTCGTCGTCGTCGTCGCGCGTGCGCCACAGCAAGGCGAAGTCCATCGGCGGCATGTCGGGGGCCGGTACGTACACGAGGTCGGGGCGGCCGTAGAACTGTTTCAACTGGGCGTCGCCCATGGCGATCATGCGGCCGGCGGCGACCATCGCGAGGGCTTCCGCGTAGGTGGCGACCGGTTCCGGCGACCGCTGGATGCGGCGGCCGGTGGGCGTGTGGCGCGGTGCGTGGAAGTCGATGGCATAGTCCGGGAACGAGGAGACGGCCGTGGGGAGGGTTTCGTCCGCGAGTTCCTCGAACGCCACCGACTCGCGGCCCGCGAAGCGGTGGTCGGCCGACACCACGACATAGCGGTCCTGGCGGCTGACGACCGGGCCGATGGTGATGTCCGGTTCGTTGACCGGCAGCGACATGAGCAGGACGTCGGCGCTGCCGTCGCGCAGCTGCGACACGAAGTGGTGGACCTGCGTCTCGACCACGCGCACCGAGCACTCGGGGTTCTCCGCGATGAACCGCTCGCGGCCCCGGCTGACCAGGCTGCCGGCCAGGGCGCTCATGAAGCCGACCGTCAGCGTGCCGGTGATCCCGTGCCGGGCCAGTCGCGCCCGGTGCATCGCCTGCTGGATCCCCTGCTGGTGCGGGAGCAGGTCGTCGCGCAGTTTGCCGCCGACGTCGGTGAGCGCCACGCGCCGGCTGGTCCGCTCGAACAGCTCCACGTCCAGGCTCCGCTCGATTTTCTTGACGGTCTTGCTCACCAGTCCCGTGGAGATGTGCAGGCGCTCCGCAGTGCGGCCGAAGTGCAGTTCTTCGGCGAGGACCAGGAAGATCTCGATCTCTTGACGCTCCATACGGCCCCATCCCCCGCGGCACCGCAGGTGCCGGTTGACGCAGTTTGATCGATGTCCGATCTGATTCGAACGATGCCGGACGGTGCATGATCCTGGCATACCGTTGAAGGGCGCTCAACGGTGCGTTCCTCCAAGCGTCCGCCCACCTGCGGCAACGGCATCGCATCGTTGCCCCAGCGGCAACATCCGTTGTCCGATCTCGCGTTGTTCTCGATTCCCGGGAGCCCGACTCTTGGGGAACACGAGAAATCATGAGATCGAGGAATCCCCCATGGCCTTGGCGCCTTTTCCCGACGTGGCACACCGCTACGTCGATGTCGGCGACACCCGCGTCTTCTATCGCGAAGCGGGTCCCGCCGATGCTCCCGTGCTGCTTCTGCTGCACGGGTTTCCGTCCGCCTCACACCAGTTCCGCCGGCTGATCGACGCACTCGGTACCCGGTACCGGCTGATAGCACCGGACTATCCCGGATTCGGCCACAGCGACGATCCCGACCGGACCGCGTCGCCGTATTCGTTCGAACGGATCACGGACACCGTCGAAGGGTTCTGCCTCGCCCTCGGTCTCGACCGATTCGTGGCCTATCTGTTCGATTTCGGCGGACCGGTGGGACTGCGACTGGCCGCCCGGCGCCCCGAATGGTTCGCCGGCCTGGTCGTCCAGAACGCCAATGCCTACGACGAGGGCCTGAGCGATCTCGCCCGCGGGATGGCGGCGAACCGGCCCGGTGTCGAGGGAGCCGAGGACCGGGTGCGGGAGATCCTGGTCCTGCCCGTGACGCGCAGCCAATACGAGGGCGGCGCCGCAGACCCGACCCGGGTCGCCCCGGACGGCTGGACGCTCGACCAGCACTTCCTCGATCTGCCCGGGCGCAAGGAAATTCAGGTCGACCTGGCCTTGGACTACCACACCAATATCGAACGCTATCCCGCATTCCAGCAGTGGCTGCGCGAGAACCAGCCGCCGACGCTGATCCTGTGGGGCCGCGACGACGCGTTCTTCCCCGAGGCCGGCGCCCACGCCTATCTCCAAGACCTGCCGGCCGCCGAGGTCCACATATTCGATACCGGTCACTTCGCCCTCGAGGAAAAGCTCCCCGAGATCGCCCCCCTCATCGCCGATTTCCTCGACCGGAACGGGAAATGACCGTGACCTCAGTCGCCATCGCCTACTTCAGCGGCTACGGCCACACCGCACGCTTTGCCGAAGCCGTCCGGGACGGTGCCGCCTCGGTCTCCGGAACCGAGGTCCACCTCGTCGCCGTCGACACGGTCACCGACGAACAGTGGCAACTGCTCGACGCCGCCGACGCGATCGTCTTCGGCTCCCCCACGTATCTGGGCGACGTCGCGGCCAAGTTCAAGCTGTTCATGGAGCAGTCCAGCGGCCGCTGGAAGAACCAGATGTGGGCGGACAAGCTCGCCGCGGGCTTCGTCAACTCGGGCGCCAAGTCCGGCGACAAACTGCACGCTCTCCAGACCTTGTCGCTGTACGCCGCGCAGCACAGCATGCTCTGGGTCAGTCTCGGCCTGCTGCCGGGCTGGAACTCCAGCCAGGCTTCCGAGTTCGATCTGAACCGCCTCGGAGTGTGGCTCGGCGCAGCCGCCCAGTCGAACGGCGACGAGGGGCCGGAGGCCGCGCACCCCGCCGACCTGGCCACCGCCGAACACCTGGGCCGCCGGATTGCGGAACAGGCCGTCCGCACCGCTCCCGCTGCCGTCCCTGTCCTGGTCTGACGACCGCCCCCCTCGTCGCGTCCCGCCTCGTGGACGCGGCGGGGGCCTGCCCTGGAGCCGTCATGACCGTGGCCGCACAACCTCGGACCACCGCGCCGCGGACGACCGCGCCCCGACTCGCCCTCATCCTCGGGTCGCTCTCCGCACTCGGCCCGTTGTCGATCGACCTGTACCTGCCCGCCCTGCCCGAACTGGGCCGTGACCTGCACTCCGACGTGTCCGCCGTCCAACTCACGCTGACCGCCTGCCTCGTCGGACTCGCCCTCGGCCAAGCCGCGGTCGGACCGCTGAGCGACCGGTACGGCCGCCGGCTCCCGCTCCGGATCGGCGTCGTGGCGTACGCGCTCAGCTCTCTGCTGTGCGTGGCGGCCCCTACGCTGCCGCTGCTGGTCGCCGCCCGGCTGCTCCAAGGCCTGGCGGGCGGCGCGGCGATCGTCATCGCCCGAGCCGTCGTCCGCGACCTGTACGAAGGAGTCGCCGCGGCCCGCCTCTTCGCCACCCTGACGCAGATCAGCGGCCTCGCCCCGGTCCTGTCCCCGCCGGCCGGCGGCCTGCTCTTGCACGTCATGCCCTGGCGCGGCCTCTTCGTGGTCATCGCAATCGCCGGTGCGGTGCTGGTCGCAGCGGTCTGGCGGCTGCCCGAGACGGCGTCGGCGCCGTCGACCGTACCGATGCTGCGTACCGTCGCCGCCGTGGCCCGGGACCGCGACTTCGCCCGGTACATGCTCGCGGGCGGGCTGTCCTTCGCAGCGATGTTCGCGTACATCGCAGGCTCGCCGTTCGTCCTCCAGGACCTCCACGGGCTGAGCGAACTGCAGTTCGCCGCGGTCTTCGCCGTGAACGGCACGGGCATCATCGTGACCGGCCGCCTCGGGGCTCGCCAGGGCCGCCTCGGTCCCCGCGCACTCCTCGCCGTGGGCCTCGTGCTGTCGGCGGCCGGCGGCCTCCTGATCCTGGCCACCGTGCTGTGCGGGTTCGGCCTGTGGCCTTTGCTGGCCGGCTTCTTCGCCGTCGTATCCTCGATCGGGCTGACAATGTCGAACAGCGTCGCCTTGGCCTTGGATCGCTGCGTACCCGCCACCGCCGGCACCGCCTCGGCGTTGCTCGGCCTCTCGCAGTTCGTCATCGGTGGCCTGGTCGCCCCGCTGGCCGGCCTCGGCGCATCCACCGACGCCCTTGCGTTGGCCGTCACCATCGCAGCTCTGACAGCCGCCGCTCCTCTGGCACTCGCCCGCCGCCCAACCGCACTCTGACCCGTACCGGCTCCCTTCCTCCTGGGGACGCTGTGGGTAGATCCGCCTCGCTGGAACTCATCCAGTGGCCCGAGCCGGCCGCGTGACAAGGGCATCGTCCGGGGGAGCGACGTTCTGGCATCGGTGATGGCGTCAGCCCGCGAACCCTGTTTGCGCTGATGGTTCGGTCGCCTCGCGGTGGCGCGAGGCCAAGGCTTCGAGTTCCGTGACCGCTCGATCGGTGACGGCCTCGGCGGTGATCGCGCTCGCCATTCGCTGCGCGGCGGAACGGTACGACGGGTCGTTCAGGACCCGCTCGACAGCGCGGGCGATCGTCCGCGCCGAGCTGCCCTTGCTCACCGTGACACCGGCGCCCGCGAGTCGGACGTGCGCCGCCACCTCGATCTGGTCGCGGCCGAGCGGCACGCAAACCATGGGGACCCCGGCGGCCAGCGACTTGACGGTCGTCCCGTGGCCGGCGTGCGTGATGGTCACGGCGGTGTGGCGCAGGGCGAGGCGGTGCGGCGCGGACGCGACGACCCGGACGTTGGCGGGCGCGCGTACCGTCGCCGGGTCCACAGCGGGACCGGTGGTCAGCAGCCCGCGCACCGGCAGGGTGCCGAGGGCGTCCGCGATGCGCTCCAGCAGGTCGCGCTGCTTCATGAAGGAGGAGCTCAGGCCGACCAGCACCAGCGGTCCATCGCCGTCCGGGAGCGTCAAGTCCCCGGCCCAGGCGGGGTCGTCGAGGCGCGGGCCGACGTGGCGTATGTGGTCGGGGAACTGCCGCCCGGCGTGGTCGAGGGCTCGCGGCGAGAGCACGAGCACCCGGTCGGTGCGTTCGAACGCCTCGACGACGGAACCGAGCGGCTTCAGGCCGTTCGCGACGCGGGCGGCGTTGAGGGCGGGCAGGCCCTTGGCCCATGGTTTGCCCGCCAACCGGGTCACCAGCCGGTCGCGCAGCCGGCCCGGTGCGCCCTTGGCCGGGGCGAAGCCCAGCCCGGGCGGCGGGGCCCCCGGGCTGGGGAACGGGTAGATGGTCGTCGCCAGCGAGGCCACGGGGATGCCGGCCGCCTCGCCCGCGGTGACCGCGCCCAGCAGCATGTGCTCTGTGACCAGCACGTCAGCCGGACGGGTGTGCAACTCGGCGAGGGTGTCGCGGGCGTAGTCGGCGGCCGGTCCGCAGACGATGCGGTCCCGCAGCCGCGCGACCGCGCCGAGCGGCGTGCGGGCCTCGAAGTCCCTGATGACGTCCTTGGCCGGGTCGGCGGGGTCGCCTTGCGGCGCGGTGGTCCAGGCGACCGGCTCCAGGCCCGCGGCCGCGATCTCGTCGCGCAGCGACGCGTCGCCCAGCACCCGCACGTCGTGGCCGCGTTCGCTGAGCGCGCGGGCGACCGACAGCACGGGCGGTACGGCTCCGCCGCCGGCCCACGTGGCGAACAGGAAGTTCCTAGGCATGGTGTTCCTTCCGGGGGTCAATCGCGGTCAACAGGTCCCGCATGGCACGCTCGGCATCCTCGCGGGACAGGCCGAGATCTCGGCGCCACAGCTTCCACAGGTAGACGTCGGTGGCGGCGTAGTGCAGGTTGAGCGCGTGCTCGCGGGCCGGGCCGTCGGCGGGGAGCCGGTCGGCGAAGACCCGTTCCAGCCACGCTCTGTGGAGACCGCGGGCGTGCGCGGCGGCCCGGGCGGCCGACGGTATCCGGTCCATCTGTGCGATCCAGAGCACGTTGGCGTCGCCCTGCTGCTCGTAGTCGGCGAAGAGGACGGCGACGATGGCCCGCACGTCTCCCGTCGGAGCCTGGCGAGCGAGTTCGGTCTGTGCCGCCACCGCATCGGCGACGGCGTCGGAGAGCCCGTCCTTGCCACCGAAGTGGTTGACGATCGTCTGCACCGACACGCCGGCCGCCTCGGCGATGTGTTGCAACGTGACCTCGTCATGCCAACGCTGCGACCACAGCCCGGCCGCCGCGTCGATCACGCGCGCCCGGGTGACCTCCAGAGCCGCGGCCCTGGCGCCCATGCGGTACGAGCGCCTGTCCTTGCTTTCCATGGAGCTCATTCCATATTGAATTTAGCCGCAAGTCAAGTGAAAGCCCCGGCGTGCACTCACCACCAGCCCCGTCCGTACGACGGTGCAGTGCTTGGGGGTTGTGAGTGCGTGGGGTGGTGTCGGCGGGGTCGGTGACAGCGCTTCCGGTTTCCTCTTGTTGAGCTGGGCTGTTCCGGCTGACCGCGGATCTACCGGCTGTCATGGGATGACGAAGTCGCTGTCATGGTCTGCGAGGTGGGGCCGGCACAGCCGTGTCCCGGCTGTCGTGGGGATACACGTTCCTGTGTCGGTCGGCTCGACGGCGGGGTGTGCCGGCGGTATGAGCCCAAGCCGTCTCCGCCGCCTGTGTCGTCGGTCCCTGGCAGGCCCCGGACGTCGCCGCCCGCCGCCACATGGGCTTCGTCACTGGCTGGCTTCCCCATCACAAACCCGGGCGCTGACATGTCGGGTGGTGGTGCGCCGTCTTCTCGCTCTGGAACACGCCGGGACCTTGGAGGCGGTGCACGCCCGGATCGCCGCCGCTGCGGCCGGGTGTCGGGATCAAGCCCGTCCGCTCAGGCGGCGGCCCTACGAGAGACTCCGCCCGGCGGACGTCTCGGTCGGCGATCCCTCCGACAGGCCCGGCGGACAAGGGAGATGCGTGCGACGGCGGCTCGTCGAGGGATTCGGGCATCGGCCTTGAAGACCCCGGCGACCGGACGGTACCGGACGCTCAGCGTCTTGACGCCGAAACGCCGCATGCAACTGTCGTGTTTGAACGCCTCGGAAAGCCACTCGGTGCCCGGCTTGGCCTTGACCCGCTCACGTAACTCGTCTACACCTCACCACCGTTACACCTTCGGACGGAACTCGGTGAGTTCGGTCCGAAGGTGCACCCGGTGCGTAGATGACCAGGGAAGTGCGTTCGGGCGCACCGAAGTCGCTCTGATTCCGCTCGGGCTCATGGGGGCGACTCCTTCGCTCACTGCGGCGGCCCGGTCCGACGAGTCCGTAGAGCGGATTCGGGGCCGAGAGGTGTGCCGCGGCCCCGAAGTCTCGCAGCCCTCGCCAACGTCTCACTCACGCTTCGGTTACGTGATGCCCGTGGCTGTGAGCTGGTGGAAACGGGTGCCGAGCAGGCTTGCCCGGACCCTGGCATGCGGTACAGCATGACCTTGCCTGACGTCGTCGCCGATCGGAGGTTCCCGAGGAAGGGAGCCTTGTCGGCAGTGCCTGGCGGTGTCAGGCCAGCGAGGCGGCGCGGGCGGGGTCGATGGCGTGCTGGAGCGGCCGGTTCTGTGTGAGGCGGCGGAGTTCGTCGAGCACGAGCTGTCCGAGGCGGTGGCGTTCGGCGCCCAGGGCGCCTGCCAGGTGCGGTGTCAGGACGACGTTGGGAAGGGTGAACAGTGGCGAGTCATGGGCCGGGGGCTCGGGGTGCGTTACGTCGAGTACGGCGGTGAGGTCGGGCCTGGCGTGCAGGACCTGCGCGGCGGCGATCTCGTCGATCAGTGCGCCCCGCGCGGTGTTGATCAGTGTCGTGCCCGGCCCCATGGAGTTCAGCAGTCGTGCCCCGATCGAGCCGCGGGTCTCGGGCAGAAGCGGTACGTGGAGGCTGACGACGTGACAGGTGGCGAAGAGTTCCTCGATGGGGATCAGCCGGACTCCCGCGCGCTGGGCGGTGTCCGGGGAGGCGACGGGATCCGTGGCGAGGACCTCGACGTCGAAGCGGGCGAGGTGGGCGGCGACGAGCCGGCCGATGTGCCCGAGTCCCAACAGGCCCACCCGTGACCGGTAGGCGCCCGGGACGTCGGGATCGGTGGGGAAGCGGCGGCTCTGCGCCACCTCCCGCTCGATGCGGTGGGCCTGTTTCAGCCCGAGGAGGACA
Organism: Embleya sp. NBC_00896; assembly: GCF_045207785.1. NCBI lineage: Bacteria > Bacillati > Actinomycetota > Actinomycetes > Kitasatosporales > Streptomycetaceae > Embleya > Embleya sp. NBC_00896. The sequence goes on along the minus strand of NZ_CP108777.1, from coordinate 155,776 downwards.
TGGGCGAGCGTGAACTCCGCCACCGGAACGGCATTGGCCGCGGCGGCGGAGACGATCGGGATGTCGCGCTCCCAGAAAGCGGGTGTGGTCAGGTGCCGGACGGATCCCGCCGCGACGAGAACGGCCCGCAGCCGAGGGGCACGTGACAGGAGGGCGCCATCGAGGACGGGTGCACCCCAGCCCGTGAGCAGAACGTCGACGGTCCGCAGCACATCGGGGTCCGCGTCGAGCTCCTGCCGGGTGAGGGGCGGTCCCTGCCAGTGCACGAGCCGGCCGATCTCGGCCAGCACTTCGGGCGGGTAGACGTCGGCCCGCCGTTCTTCCTCCATGACCAACAGGGCTGTCGGTGCGGTGGCCGGTTCGTTCATGTCGGGTCGGTCTCCTCGGCCTGTTCGGTGGTGGACCGGCAGCCGGACGGTCGGCGGTCCCTGCTCGGACGGTGGCAAGCGTCTGACGGAACGTCACGGATCGGTGTGGCCTGTGTGCGTTGTCCGGCCCGTAACTCGCAGGAACCATACATCGGATCATTGAAATGTCATCGCCGTGACCTTGGATGCCCGATCTTCTTTGTTCGGGTGGCTGTTGTGGAGAGTGAGACACGCCTCGGGGCGAATGACTGTTCCCGCCAATGCCCAAATTGAGCAAATAAGAGCCTATTTGTGAGGGTCAGGTCGCCCTTCTCGTCCATCGGATGACGTGGGAGGGGTGCGGGGGTGCGCCGGATGAGCACACTCTCGTCGGTCGCCAGAACCTTTTGTATTCATCGGACTATTGACCGTTCGAATCGGACCCGGTTACCGTCCTGGCAAGCGCTTTCCAGGCCACTGTGATGCGGTGAAAACAGGAGTTGTCATGCAGAGATCGCGATGGATCGGTGCGGGGGCTCTCGCCTCGGCACTGATCCTCACCAGCTGTACATCCGGGCCTGCGGGAGTGGATGCCAAGCAGGACTCCAAGGCGCCTCTCGAGCTCTGGACCAGGACGACGCCGGGCGGACCGGGGGAGAAGGGCGCGCTGGAACTCGCCGCCGCCTTCGAGAAGGCCACGGGCTTCAAGGTCGAAGTCACGGCCATCTTCGACGACTTCGAGACCAAACTGCAGCAGCGGGCCGCCCAGAAGAAGCTTCCCGACATCGTCATGAACGACGTCACGCAGATCGGAACCATGCACAGCCAAGGTCTGCTCCGGGAGATCGACCTGGGCAAGATCAAGGACAACAAGCAGATTATCGGACAGGGGCTGGAGTCCGGGAAGAGCCTGGACGGCAAGCAGTACGGACTCCCGTTTTCCGCGCAGGCCTCCGCGCTGCTGATCCGCAAGGACTGGCGCGAGAAGCTGAAGCTCGACGTCCCGCGGACCTGGGACGACTTCGCCGCGATGGCCACCGCCTTCACCACCCAGGACCCCGACGGTGACGGCAAGAACAACACCGCCGGGCTCGCCGCCCCGCTGTCCACCAAGCGCGGTTACGCCTCCTGGTACTTCTCCAACTTCCTCTGGGCCGCGGGCGGCGACTTCATCACCGAGGCGGGGAAGGGCAAGTACAAGCCGGCGATGACCACCACTGCGTCCGTGCAGGCCATGCAGTGGTTCCGCGACCTTGGGTGCAAGGCCAAGGCCATCCAGCCCGGCGCCGTGACCATGGACACCCCGCCGACGAACGAGACGTTCGAGGCGGGCAAGGCCGGCATGTACGTCGTCGGTCCGTACCTGCTGCCCCGCTTCGACAAGTCCCTCGGCGCGGACAAGTACGAGGTCGTGCCGATGCCCAAGGGGCCGAAGGACGCCACCGTCCTCGCCGAGGGCAGCTCCATCTACCTGATGGCCGGCTCCGACAACCGGGCCGGCCAGGACGCCTTCGCCGGCTTCGCGGTTTCCGTCGAAGGCCAGAAGAAGGGGATGGAGGGCACCACCGGCTACACCGTGCAGATTCCCGTCAACACCACCGTGGACATCTCCCAGATCCGCCCCGACCCTCGCTGGAAGACCTACGCCCAGGCGTACCAGGACTCCGGGCGCTACGCGCCCGCCATCCCGAACTGGACGCCGGTGCGACAGGTGACGGCGGACGCGGTGAACGCGCTGATGGCGGACTGCGGCCTCGACATCAACGCCAAGTTGCGTGAGCTCGACAAGCAGCTCGCCGACATCCTCAAGGAGCAGGGGATCGCCGCGTCATGAGCCTCGACCAGGCGGAGCCGGGCGCCCTGCCGGCGGCCGGCCCCGCCCCGCGAAAAGTGGGCCGCCGGGGCGGCGGGGCCGCCGACCGCCGGGTGCGCGGCCGCAGAGGAGGCCGGTGGTGGACGCCCTGGCTGTTCCTCGCCCCGGCGCTGATCCTCTCCCTGTACTTCAAGTTCATCCCCATGGTCAACGCGGTGACCATGTCCTTCCAGGAGGTTCAGCCCTACCTGGGAAACCGGTGGGTCGGCACCGACAACTACAGCACGGTGTTGCAGTCCCACGGGTTCCGCGAGGCCGTATGGCACACGATCGTCCTCGCCGTCGGCCAGACCTTCGGCGCGATGGCGCTCGGCTTCGCACTGGCCCTGCTGATGGAGGGGCAGAGCCGTCGACTGGGATTCGTGCGCTCCGCCGCGTTCCTTCCGGTGGTGGTGCCGATGGCGGTCGTCGCCGAACTGTGGCGGATCATGTACCACCCGACCGGCGACGGCATGCTCAACTCCATTCTCGCTCTGGCGGGAATGGGCCCGTCGGGGTTCATCAACGACCCCGACACCTCGATGGCCTCCATCATGGTCACCGGCATCTGGCGCGGCGCCCCCTACGACATGATGATCTTCCTCGCCGGTCTGACGAGTGTGGACCGCGGTCTGTACGAGGCGGCCAGGGTCGACGGTGCCTCCCGGTGGCAGCGGGTGCGGCACGTGACGGTGCCCGGGTTGCGTTCGGTGTTCTCGATCCTGTTCATCCTCGCCGCGATTCGCGGACTGCGCGTGTTCACCGAGGTGTTCCTGCTGACCAACGGCGGGCCCAACGGCTCCACCGAGGTCGTCATGACCCTCATCTACAAGCTCGGGCTCGAGCAGAACCGGCTCGGTGTCGGTGCGGCGGGAGCGGTCCTGCTGTTCGTCGCGACGCTGATCCTGACCATCATCGTCCAACTGCTGCGGCGGAGGGAGAGCAAGTGAGCGAGTCGACCGAAACCGCGCTGGGCCTGACCGAGAGCCGCAGCATCGGCGGACGGATTCTGAAGGCCGTCGTCTACCTCCTGGTCCTGACCATGTTCGCGGGTCCGCTGCTGGCCCTGCTCGTCGGCGCCTTCGGCGACATCAAGGACCCGACGCAGCTGAGCGTCGTGCCCTCGGGCTTCACGTTGGAGAACTTCGACATAGCCTTCGACCAGGGGGTGCTCAAGTATCTGCTGAACTCCTTCTTCGTCGTCGGCTTCGGGCTGCTGCTCCAGGTGTCCGTCTCCGTCCTGGCCGGATACGCGCTGGCCAGGAAGGTCTTCCCGGGAATGACGCTGGCGCTCGTCGCCATCCTGGCGACGCTGATGCTGCCCGAGGAGATCCTGGCCCTCCCGCTGTCCGTCATTCTTTCCGACCTGCCGGTCGTGCACTTCAACCTCATCGGCACCCTCGCCGGCATGATCGTCCCGCTGGGCGCCTGGGGATTCTCCATCCTGGTGATGACCGAGTTCATGAAGGACGTGCCGCGCGAACTCGAGGAGGCGGCGCGCATCGACGGCGCCGGGGACTTCCGGATCTTCGCCCAGATCATCCTGCCGATGTGCAAGCCCGCGCTCGGCGTCATCGGGGTCTTCGGCTTCACGATGATCTGGGACCAGTACCTGCTGCCCCTGCTCGTGGCCACCGACTCCTCCTCGTACACGCTGCCGCTGGCGCTGCGGACCCTGCGGATCGACCCGGCCGTGACCCCCGGCGTGGTGATGGCGGCCTCGCTGCTGGCGCTGCTGCCCTCGGTGATCGTCTTCCTGTTCTTCCAGCGGTCCTTCGTCAGCGGCCTGTCCTCCGGGGCACTCAAGGGCTGACCCGCACACCCGTCGGCTCCGCCCCCACCCCCTCCCGTACGACCAGCCCGACGCGCACCGAAAAGCAACCGCGCGCCGACGGCCGACGAGAAAGAGCGATTCCCCATGACCGCGAGCGCTGACACCCCGCACGCGCATCCGTCCGCGACCCCGGATCCCGAGGCAGGCCCGGAGACGAACTGGTTCACCACCGCCCGGTTCGGCATGTTCGTGCACTGGGGTCTGTACTCCCTCGCCGCACGGCACGAGTGGGTGAAGAACCGCGAGGAACTGACCGACGAGCAGTACCAGGTGTACTTCGACCACTTCGACCCCGACCGCTACGACCCCGCCGAGTGGGCCAGGGCGGCCAAGGCCGCGGGCATGCGGTACGTCGTGCTCACCACCAAGCACCACGACGGCTTCTGCCTGTGGGACAGCGCCCTCACCGAGTACAAGGTCACCAACACCCCGTACGGCCGTGACCTCGTGGGGCCGTTCGTCGAGGCGTGCCGCGCCGAGGGGCTCAAGGTCGGCCTCTACTACTCGCTGATCGACTGGCACCATCCGTCCTTCCCCGTGGACGGCACCCACCCGCAGCGCGACGACGAGGCGTTCAAGGCCGCCAACGCCGACCGGGACATCCGCGAGTACCAGCGCTATCTGCACGGCCAGGTCCGCGAACTGCTGACCTCGTTCGGACGGATCGACTACCTGTTCTTCGACTTCTCGTACGCCGAGCGCGCCTGGTGGGGCGGCAAGGGACCCGACGACTGGGACTCCCCGCAACTCCTGCGGACGATTCGCGAACTGCAGCCGCACGTCCTCGTCAACGACCGGACCGGCCTTCCCGGGGACTTCGTCACCCCCGAGCAGTACCAGCCGTCCGGTCCGATGACCGAGAACGGGCGACCCGTGGTGTGGGAAGCCTGCCAGACGCTCAACGGCAGTTGGGGCTACGACCGGGACAACCGGGACCACAAGAGCCCCGACCTGCTGATCCGAATGCTCGTCGACGGAGTGTCCAAGGGCGGCAACCTGCTGCTCAACGTGGGGCCCGACGGCCGCGGCGCGCTCGACCCGCGCGACACCGCGATCCTCGACGAGATCGGCCGATGGACGCGGTTGCACGAGCGGTCCATTCGCGGTTGTGGCCCCTCCTCGTACACCGCCCCCGCCGAATGCCGGTACACCCAGCGCGGCGACCGGCTCTACGTGCACCTGTTCGCCTGGCCGCCGCGTCACCTGCACCTGCCGGGACTGGCCGGCCGGGTGCGCTACGCCCAACTGCTCAACGACGCGTCCGAGATCATCCCGGTCCACATCGACCCGGACCGGCCCGCGGTCAACACCGAGATGGGCGGCCAGCCCGCCGGAACGCTGACGCTCCAGATCCCGGTCGGGCGCCCCGACACCCCCGTACCCGTCATCGAACTGTTCCTGGACGCCCAGGCGACCCAGGACGCCGAGGACACCACCCGGGACACCCCGACCGCCGGCTGATCACAGGCCGGAACACCGTCCGTACCTCCACCACATCCTCACGGAGGCACCATGCAACGCCGCACGTTCCTGATGGGTACCGCGGCAGGGGTGGCGCTGGCCGCCGCCCCCGTCGGCGGAGCGCTGACCGCGAGCGCGAGCGCGGCCCCCAGGGCCGTCCGCACACTGGACGAGCTGCAGGCCGCGATCGACCGGGCACGACCCGGCGACCGGATCGTGGTGGCCGACGGGACCTACACCGTCCCCTCGGACCGCCCGCTCACCATTCGGAACAAGCAGGGCACCGGGCGCGCGCCCATCACCATCGCGGCCCGGACGCAGGGCGGCGTCATCCTGGAAGGCGAGCACAGCTTCGTCTTCGAAGCGTCCGGTCACATCACCCTCGGCGGCTTCTCCTTCCGGCAGCGGAACACGCTGGACATACCCCCGGACTGCTCGCACATCAGGCTCACCCGCAACGACATCCACCTGGCCGACATCGAGGGCGTGCACTGGGTGATGGTGCGCGCGGACGACAGCACGGTCGACCACAACCACTTCCACGGCAAGAGCACCCTCGGCATCTACCTCGGCATCGAGGGCGCGAACACCGAGGAAATGGCCCAGCGCGTCCACGTGTACCGCAACTACTTCTCCGACCACACCTTCACCGGCTCCAACGGCGGCGAACCGATCCGGCTCGGCGTCAGCCCCCGCGCCCTGTCCAGCGCCCACGCGATCGTGGAGTACAACCTGTTCGAGCGGGCCAACGGGGACCCCGAGGCGATCTCGGTGAAGAGTTCGGACAACACCATCCGGTACAACACCATCCGCAACAGTTTCGGCGGGATCGTACTGCGGCACGGCAACCGCAACCGGGTGGAGGCCAACCACTTCATCGACGGCACCGAAGGCGTGCGGATCTATGGCAACGACCATGTGATCGTCAACAACCACCTCTCCGGCCTGGCCGGGCGCGCCCTGGTGATCGGCAGCGGATCGGAGCGCGATCACCTGCCCGGCGAGACGCCCGAGGCGCGCCGCGGCAACGACGCCCCCGACCGCGTCCTGATCGCCCACAACACCCTGGTGAACAACGGCGGCACGATCTCCGGCGAGAGCCAGCGCCCGCACGAGCCGCGCGACGTCACCGTCGCCGACAACCTGCTCGTCGCGGACACGGGCCAACTGGTCGCCATGGCCAACACCGTGCGCTTCACCTGGACGGGCAATCTCCTGTGGGGCGCCGCCGCGGACGGCAACATCCCTGCGGGCGGCGGTACCCGGGTCGACCCGAAGCTGGTGAAGGACGCGTACGGCATCGCCCGCCCGGCCGCCGGCAGCCCCGCGATCGACGCCGGCACGCTGCGCCGGCCGCGCATCACGCACGATATCGACGGACAGCCCCGCACCAGGACGCCGGACGTGGGCGCGCACGAATACTCCCGCCGGGCGCCGAGGCGCGGACCCCTGACCCCGGCCGACGTCGGTCCCCGGGCCGACTGAGCGCACTCGCCCACTTCGATCCAGGAGGCACCATGCAACGACGCACGTTCCTCAAGAGCTCGGCCGTGGCCGCACTTGCCGCGGTACCCCTCACCACCTCGCTGTCGGGCAGCGCATCGGCGGCCGATATCCCGGTCTCCTCCCTCGCGGCGCTTCAGAGCGCGATCAACGGCGCCGCACCCGGTGACCGGATCGTCGTCGCCGACGGAACCTACACGGTCCCCTCGGGCGGCTCGATCAACATCTCCAACAAGAACGGCACGAGCGCCGCACCCATCACCATCGTGACCAAGACGCGCGGCGGTGTGGTGCTGCAGGGCGCACGCGGCTTCGTGCTCAGCAATTCGAGCAACATCGTGATCAGCGGCTTCGCCTTCCGGCAGAGCACCACGCTCGAGATCCCGACGAACTGCTCGGCGATCCGGCTGACCCGCAACGACTTCCAGTTCGCGGACAGCGGCGATCCGTACTGGGTCGTCGTCCGGGCGAACGACACGAAGATCGACCGGAACCATTTCCACAACAAGACCACCGCGGGCATCTTCGTCGTCGTCGACGGTCCCAACAAGATCGACATGGCGCAGAACGTGCAGATCTTCCGCAACCACTTCTCCGACCACAGCTTTACCGGGGACAACGGCGGCGAGCCCATCCGCTTCGGCGTCAGCGGCCGGGCCCTGGCCGACGCCGGCGGAAAGGTGGAGTACAACCTGTTCGAGCGCTGCGACGGCGACCCCGAGGCCATCTCGGTGAAGTCCTCGGGCAACACCATCCGGTACAACACCATCCGCGACAGCCGCGGCGGCATCGTGCTGCGGCACGGCAACGGTTCGACGGTGGAGGGCAACTACCTGATCGGCGGCACCGACGGCGTACGGATCTACGGCAACGACCATGTGATCGTCAACAACTACCTCAGCGGGCTGTCCGGCCGGGCCCTGGTGGTCGGCAGCGGCAGCACCCGTGACCACACCCCGAGTGAGACGGAGACCCAGCGGCGGGGCAACGACGCCTGCGACCGCGCGGTGATCGCGCACAACTCCCTGATCAACAACACCGGCATGCTGTCGGGCGAGACGCGGGCGTTCGAGCCGCAGGACGTGACCATCGCCGACAACCTGCTGGTCGGCGACTCCGGCAGCCTCGTCGCCATGGGAGCCACCTCCGGCTTCACCTGGCAGAGCAACCTGCTGTGGGGGGCGGCCGCCAACGGCAACATCCCCGCCGGAAGCTTCATCCGGGCCGACCCCCGGCTCAGTCAGGGCGCGGACGGTGTTCTGCGGCTCACGGCAAGCAGCCCGGCGATCGGCGCGGCCACGCTGGGCGGCATCGTCCTGGCCGACGACATCGACGGGGACCAGCGCGGCAGCGTACGGGACATCGGTGCCGACGAGTACGCGACGACGCACGCACTCCGGCACCCCCTCACCGCCGCGGACGTGGGCCCGAACGCCCCCTGAGCGACCACCGGTGACGGGGCACCGCACACCTGACCGGTCCGTCCACCCGACCCCGCCGGTCCATCCGACCCGGTCCGCCCGACCCCCGTGCGGGCGGACCGGGTCGGATCCCCACAGGGCGATCGCAGACCATCCGCAGGCCGACCGCAGGAAGGCAGGGCCATGACCGAGGAGAGCACCCGGAGCGCGGCGGAGCGCCCCCCGCTCCGCCCGCCGGCCGGGCCGACGGACACAGCGGGGGGCGGGCGGACCCGTCTGGGCCTGTGCTCGGTCACCTTCCGCCGGCTGCCCGCCGCCGAGGTCGCGCGACGCGCGGCCGACGCGGGCCTGGAGGTGATCGAGTGGGGAGCGGACGTGCACGCGCCCGCGGGGGAGCCCGGCACGGTCCGCGCGGTCCGTGAGGTCTCCGACCGCTACGGGCTGGCCTGTTGCTCGTACGGTTCGTACTTTCGCGCCACCCCCGCCGAGTTGGCCGGGTTTCCCGCTGTCGCCCGGGCCGCCGTTCTGCTCGGGGCATCCCGGGTACGGGTCTGGGCGGGCGGAACCGGATCGCGGTCCGCCCTGCCGGACGAGCGGCACGAAACCGTGCGCTGCCTGCGGGAGGCGGCCCGGATCGCCGCGGACCACGGCCTGGAGCTCGCGCCGGAGTTCCACGGCGGAACGCTCACCGACACCGTCGCCTCGACCGTCCGGCTGCTGGACGAGGTGGGCGCGGACAACGTCCGCACGTACTGGCAGCCGCCGCAGGACACCCCCGACGAGCAGGCGCTGGCAGGGCTCGTCGAACTCGGCGACCGGGTCACCGCCGTGCATGTCTTCTCGTGGTGGCCCGGCAACAACCGACTGCCGCTGGCGGACCGTTGGGACCTGTGGACCGCAGCCCTCGGCCTGCCGGCGGTCCGGGGTGTCGAGGCGCTCCTGGAGTTCGTCCCCGGAGACGACTCCGCGGTGCTTGCGCGCGAGGCCGAGACCCTGAGGCGCGCCGCAGCACAAACCTCCTCGATCCGACGTGGTCGACTGTGATCCGGCAGGGCACGAGTGAGATGTCCCGTCGCCCGCCCACCCACCAAGACGCCAGGACGGCAGGCATGCAACTCGAGGACGACGACACGCTCCTGTTCATCGGCGACTCCATCACCGACGCGGGCCGCGATCGTGCGGATCCCGCATCGCTCGGCGAGGGATACGTCCACGAGATCGCGCGGACTCTGCGCGAGCGGGCGCACGACGGACCCGGCCCCCGCGTCATCAACAGGGGGATCAACGGCCACCGCGTGTACGACCTCGAATCCCGCTGGAACACCGACGTCATGGACCACCGGCCCACGGTCGTCACGGTCAAGATCGGCATCAACGACACCTGGCGACGCTACGACCGCAACCTGCCCAGTCCGGTCGACGAGTTCGAGGCGTGCCTCGACCGCCTGCTCGCGGCCACCGCGCGGAAGCTGTCCGCACAGTTGGTCGTCATCACCCCGTTCCTGCTTCCGGCCGGGCCGGACCAGGAACGCTGGTTCGAGGACCTGTCGCCGCGTACCGACGCCGTCCTGCGGGCCGCTGCGCACAACGCAGCCCAAGTGGTTCGCGCGGACCTCGTGCTGCCCCGCGCGGCGCAGGACCGGGAGCCGGCGGAGCTGGCCCCGGACGGCGTCCACCCGAGCCCTCTTGGGCATCGGCTGATCGCCGACGCCTGGCTCGCCGAGGTCGCTCCCACGGCCGCGGACGCACGGCGGTAGCAGCGCCGCCGGTCACCACCACCGGAGCGTCGGATGCGCGCTCGCGTCCGTGCAGACCCTGGATCCGGTGCAGTCACCGCCCGGTCGGCTCTCCTCCAGGGCTGGTTGCGGATGGAGCGGTGGCCGGGGTCCGCGATCCGCGAGCCCGTACCGCTTTACGAGCTCGGACGCCGCGTGCGCCGCGCCTGTGCCGTCGAGTCACGGACGACCAGCTTTACCGGCAAGGTCATGGGCTTGCCGGTGCGCGGTGCCGGGTTGCCGCGCGAGGACAGCAGCGCGTCGACGGCAGCCTGTCCCTGGGCGCGCAGCGGGGCGGCGACGGTGGTCAGCCCGGGCCTGACGATGCGGGTCGGGAAGATGTCGTCGAAGCCGACCACGCTGACGTCCTCGGGAACTCGGACGCCGCGTGCCTGGAGAGCGAGCATGGCCCCGATCGCCAGTTGGTCGTTGTAGGCCACGACGGCGGTCGGCAGGTCGTCGGGGAGCGCGTCGGCGGCTTCGCGACCGCCTGCGACCGTCGGCGCGAACGGGCCCACGCGCTGCACCCGCATGTCCAGCCCGGTCGCCGCCTCGCGCAGGCTCCGCAACCGCATCCCGTCCGCCCACGAGGCCTCCGGGCCGGCCACGTAGGTCACCGTGCGATGACCCAACCGGGCCAGATGTTCCGCGGTCACGAGCATGCCGTGCGGGTTGTCGAGGGTGAGGCTGGGGACGTCGGCGACGTCCCGGTTGAGGACGACCACCGGCCGCTGCTTGGCAATCATGCGGATGGCCGAGTCCGACAGTCGGGTACCCGCCAGCACGAGTCCCTCGACGGCGGGCAACGCCCGCTCCAGACTGGCGCGTTCCACCCGGTCGGACTCCTGGGCGTCGATCAGCAAGAGGACGAAGCCGGCCTCGGCGGCGGCGGACTCGGCTCCCCGGATGATCTCGGCGTAGAACGGGTTGGTCACGTCGGAAACCACCAACGCGAGCATCGAGGTGCGGCCGGTGGGCAATCCCGACGCCAACGGATTGACGCGGTAGCCGAGCTCCGCGGCAACGCGCCGGATGCGTTCCGCGGTCGCCGCGTTGACCCGGCCCGGCCTGGCGAACGCCCGGGACACGGTGGACGCGGCCACCCCTGCGGCCCGGGCTACGTCGTAGATCGTCGGTGCCTTGCTCCCACCGGTCGCGGCGGTCGGCGCGCCGTCACGCTCGCTCACCCGATCTCACTTCCGTTCTCGTGGGAAAGCCGCAGGTCTGGGGCGGCGACACCCGGTATCGGACGACGCCATGGCTGCCCATCGGATGGTGGGCGGGAGCGCACTGTACTCCGTTTCGACGCCGTCACCCCGGCGCAGCCGTCGTCAAACGGCTACGCCGCCGGCCACCCGGCTGCCCGAACAGCGGTCCCCCGCTGACGGGCGAGACAGGCGCCCGCGGCGGCGCCGCGCATTCAGGCGGGTTCGGGGGTGAGCGTTTGCGGGGTGGGGGCGCTGGAGGTCAGGCCTGCTTGGTGGGCGGCGGCGGTGGTGGCGGCGAGGACGGTGTGGACGGGAAGGCCGAGGCGGGCGGCGAGGGCGGCGGCGGGGGCGAACTCGGGGGTTGCTTGGAGGATTCTGCCGCAACGGTGGCCCACCTTGACGGGGAGGCGGCTGCCGAGGACGTCCACGTGGGTCCAGCCTCGTTGGAGTTCGGTTTTGCGGACCGGCCGTTCGCGTACGCCCAGGGTGGTGGTGAGGCGGAAGACGGCGTCACGGAGGGGTTGGGCGCCTTGCGGTGGGCACAGGACGGAGAGCGTGTGCGCGGGGCGGCCCTTCTTCATGAGGATCGGGGTCAGCCAGGCGTCCGAGGCGCCGGCCTCCATGAGGGACGTGAGGACGCTGGGCCATGCGCGCGGGTCCAGGTCGTCGATATTGGTTTCCAGGACGACGGCTTCGGAGGCGTCGGAGGCGGATTCGAGGGTGGTGGCGGGGGCCGGGGTGCCGAGGAAGACGCGGGTGACGTTGGGGCGTCCGGGGGTGTCGCGGCTGCCGGCCCCGATGCCGGTTCGCTCCAGACGCAGGTGTGGCAGGGGGGAGCACTCGCGGGCCAGGGTGGTGAGCAGCGCCATGCCGGTGGGGGTGGCGAGTTCGCCCTCGCCGCCCGCGAACACTTGCCACTCGGCGGCGAGTTCGGCCACCGCAGGGACGGGGACGGGGAGTTCGCCGTGGGCGGTGGTGACGCGGCCGGCGCCCAACGCCACGGGACCTGCGGTCAGATCGGTCACGGCGAGGTCGTGCAGCGCGGCACAGACGCCGACGACGTCGGCGATGGAGTCCCAGGCACCCACCTCGTGGAAGTGCACCTCTTCCGTTGTGGTGCCGTGTACGTGTGCCTCGGCGACGGCGAGGCGACCGAAGGCGGCGAGTGCCGACGTGCGGACCGGATCGGCCAGGGGTGCCTGCTCGATGAGGCGGCGTACATCACGCCACGTTCGGTGTGCGTGGTCGTCGTCGCTCGGCGTCACCTGGATCCGTGTCGCTCGCATACCGGCGCGGGTGACCTGTGTCTGCGTGAGGCGTACCTCGCCGGGGACCACCGCCTCCACCGCGGCACGCACGGTGCTCAACGCGGCCCCGCCGTCGACGAGGGCGGCGAGCAGCATGTCCCCGGCGATGCCGGCGGACGCATCGACCCACGCGGCCCTCATGGGCGCAACCGATGCAGGACCTCGCCGGCTTGCGGCACGACGAGTGTGTCCGGGTCGGCGGCGAGCGCCGCGAAGTCCACCGCGGAGGGGTCCAGATGGCCGAGGTTCGCCCCGCGGACGACGTCTTCGGGAATGCCGGTCGCGAGGGTGACGGTCAACCGGCAGCGCTCGCCGCGCTCTTCGTCGTACGTGCCCGCGCCGCGCAGGTGTGTGGAGTGCGCCAAGACGCCCCAGTGCAGGTGCTTGAAGCGGTCCCACTGCTTGGTGAAGTAGTCGCGGCAGTGGTAGCCGATGTCCTCGATCTCCGGGTGCATCGCGGAGATCGTCCGCACGTGCGGCGCGTACAGGACGACCTCGCCGCCGTCCGCGACGACCGGTTCGAGCTTGTAGAAGCCTTTCGCCGCGGTCCAGATGTCCTCGTACTTCTCCGGGATCACGGACACCACACGCCGCACGGGGGCGTCGAGGTAGCGGACGTGGACCTGCGCGGACACGTCGGCCGCCGCCGACCAGGCCGCCTCCGGGGTCCCGTACGCCATCGAGTGCAGCGCCCCGGTGCCGGATTCGACCACGACGCACAGCGCGCGCCTGCGGCTCGGGATCAGCGCGGCCGCCTCGTGGATCAGCGCGCGGACCGGGGTGATGCCGCGCGTTCCGATGATCTCCGCGCTGGTGATCAGGGCCCCGAGCCAGTGCGACAGGTCGATGATGTCGGCGCCCGCGACGCCGGGGAAGAAGTACTTGTCCCCGCCGGAGAAGCCGACCACTTCGTGCGGGAAGACCGGGCCGACGACCAAGGCCACGTCGTGCTCCACGACGGCCCGGTTGAGGCGCACGTCGACCTCTTGGCGCAGCAGCCCGCCGGACAACTCGGCCACGCGCTCGGCGCCGATCGTGCCGACCGAGGCGAACGTCGACGGCTTCCACCACTCGTGGTTGAGGACGGTCATGCCCGGCAGCGGCGGGATGTGGGCGGCCAATTCGGCCTCGCCCATCGGCGCGTGCGTACCCAACGCGACGAGCACCGTCAACCGGGAGACCCGGCCGTACAGCGCGTCGTGCACCGCGGCGAGCAGCAGCGGAAGCGGGCAACTGCGGGTGCCGTCGGGTACCACCAGGCATACGCTCCGGCCGTCGAGATCCTCGCCGGCCAGTTGTTCGGCGACGAAGGCTCGCACCTGGGCCTCGGGAAGGACCGCGCCCGGCCCACCGATCTGTGCTGTCATGGCGGCCAGAGGACCATGGCGTCCGACGCGGTGCAAGTGCCCAGGGCAACACATGGCAACCGGTTGCCGCGCCGGGCCGACGGCAGCGAACATGCCGTCATGCCAAGCCTCCACTCCGACCGACCACTCCCCGTCGACCCCGGTGTGCGGGCTCTCGCCCGGCGCCGGTACGAGACGGCGCGCGACCTGCCGATCCCGTCACCGCACCGGCTCGACCGGGACGAGGCATTCGAGGCGGCGGCGGAACCGGTGAGCGTCAACCCGCGAAAGGTCTTCGAACTGTGACCGCCCAACCCGCGACCCGGCCCTTGTCCCGCGCGGTCGACGGACGCCCCGCCGCGCCGGTGCGCATGCTCCACCTCGGCCTGGGCGGCTTCTTCCGGGCCCACCAGGCCTGGTACACCGAGCACGCCGGCGACGCCGACCGGTGGGGGATCGCGGCGTTCACCGGGCGCAGCACCGCGATCGCCGAGCGGCTGACCGCCCAGGACGGGCTCTACACGTTGGTCACCCGTGCTCCCGACCGCGACCGCTTCGAGGTGGTCGGTTCGCTTACCTCGGCGCACTCCGGCGGCGACCACGCCGCGTGGCTGGACCACTGGCGGCGGCCGGAACTCGCGGTGGTCACCCTGACGGTCACCGAGGCGGCGTACGCACGCGCCCCCGGGGGCGGCCTGGACACCCGACGCGCCGATGTGAGTGCCGATATCACCGCACTCCGCGCCGATCCGAAGGCCCCGGTATCGACAGTCGCCGCGCGGCTGCTGGCCGGGCTGGCCGCCAGGCGGCGCGCGGGCGGCGGCCCCGTGGCTGTCGTGCCGTGCGACAACCTGCCGGGAAACGGCGAGGTCACCGCACGGGTGATCGGCGAAATGGCGGACGCGATCGGGCGCCCCGAATGGCGCGAGGCGGCCGCGCACGCCTCGTACGTCGGCACCATGGTCGACCGGATCACCCCGTGGACCACCCCGGACGACGTGGCCGCCGTCCGCGACGCGACCGGGCGCCGCGACGAAGTCCCCGTCGTCACCGAGCCGTTCACCGAGTGGGTGCTCAGCGGCGAGTTTCCGGCCGGGCGGCCCCGCTGGGAGGACGCCGGTGCCCGCTTCGTCGCCGACGTCACGCCGTACGAGGAACGCAAACTGTCGCTGCTCAACGGCGCCCACTCGCTGTTGGCGTACGCGGCGCCGTTCCGCGGGCACGCCACCGTCGCCGAGGCCGTGGCCGATCCGGTCTGCCGGGTCTGGGTGCGTGAATGGTGGGACGAGGCCTCGGCCCACCTGGACTTCCCCGAAACCGCGCTGGCCGCCTACCGGGACGCGCTGACGGCCCGCTTCGCGAACCCGCGCATCCGGCACACCCTCGCCAAGATCGCCGAGGACGGGGCCCAGAAGATCCCGGTGCGCGTCCTTCCGACGCTCTACGCCGAGCGGACGTCCGGGGCGATGCCGCCCGGCGCGCTCCGCGTCATCGCCGCGTGGATGCTGCACCTGCTCGGAAGCAACGGGATCCCCGTACGAGACGCCGCAGCCCCGGTCCTCACCGGATCACCGTCCGACGCTGCGCACGCCGTGCTGGCCTTCCTCGATCCCGCCCTCGCCCGAGACACCGAGCTGGTCGAGGCGCTCACCGCCCGCGCCTGGGAACTCGCCTGACCGAAGACGTCGTCATCGGCGTGGACGTCGGGAACCTGGGACATCGCCCGGACCGACAAGTATCAGCAGGAGGAGAAGCACGTCATGCTTCCGGGACTGTCCGACACCGACAGCGAGGCCGCCGACCGCGTCGGGACACTGCTCCACACGCCCGGACGGCTCGGTGTGGCCTTCTCCGGAGGAGTGGACTCCTCCGTGCTGTTGGCCCTGGCCGTCCGAGCGCTGGGCGCCGATCGCGTGGTCGCGGTGCTCGGCGTCTCGCCCAGCCTCGCCGCGGACGAGCGGACGGCAGCGCTGCGGGTCGCCGCGAAGATCGGTGCGCGCGTGGTCGAGGTCGCCACCCATGAGGGCGACCTGCCGGCCTACCGGGCCAACGGCCCCGACCGGTGCTTCCACTGCAAGGACGAGTTGTTCGCCCGCATTTCCGCGGAGGTGGTCCGGGCGCACGGCCTGACGGCCGTCGCCTACGGGGAGAACGCCGACGACGTGGTGCGTGCGGACCGTCCCGGCGGCAGGGCCGCCATGCGCCACCGGGTGCTGCGCCCGCTCGCCGACGCGGGCCTGGACAAGGCGGCGGTCCGCCGGATCGCCGCCGCGCTGGACCTACCGTGCGCGGACAAACCGGCCGCGCCTTGTCTGGCCTCGCGGATCCCGCACTTCAGCGAGGTCACACCGCAAAAGCTGAGACAGGTGGAGGCGGCGGAACGGGGCCTGCGCGAGCTGGGCTTCAGCGACTGCCGGGTCCGCCACCACGGCGATGTCGCACGGATCGAGGTGCCCGTCGCCGAGATCGCGGCGCTCGCGGGCGACCTGCGCGAGGCGGCCCTGGCGGTGGTCCGTGCCGCCGGGTTCCGGATGGTCGCCGTCGATCTCGCCGGCATGCAATCGGGCGCCTTCACGCTTTCCCTGATCGGAGTCCGCCATGGCTGAATCGTTCGCACGTCTCGACCACGACCGGATCGACCGCAGGGGATATCCGGAGGCGATCTTCTGCGAGGGGAAGACCCCGGACCAGGTGGGCGCGATCGCTGCCGAGCTGCGCGAGCGCGGCCGGGCGGTGGCCCTGTTCACTCGCGCCGGTCCCGAGCACGCCCGGGCCGTCCTCGCCGAACTGCCCGACGCCCGTCACGAGTCGGACGCCCGGTTGCTGGTGTGGCCGCCCGAACCCCCCGCTCCGGAGGGAGGTCTCGTGGTCGTGTTGGCGGCGGGCACCTCCGACCTCCCGGTGGCCCTCGAGGCCGAACTGACCGCCCGCTATCTGGGACGGCACTGTGAGCTGGCCGTGGACGTGGGCGTTGCCGGACTCCACCGCGTGATCGGCATGCTCGACCTGCTGCGTTCCGCCCGGGTCGTGGTGGTTGCCGCAGGCATGGACGGCGCGCTGCCCAGCGTGGTGGCGGGGCTGATCGCCGCGCCCGTCGTCGCGGTGCCGACCTCCGTCGGCTACGGAGCGGCCTTCGGCGGCCTGGCACCCCTGCTGTCGATGCTCAACGCGTGCAGCCCCGGGGTTGCGGTCGTCAACATCGACAACGGCTTCGGGGCCGGGCACCTCGCCGCGCAGATCGCGGCACCCCTCACGCCGGCGGGCGGCGCTCCATCGTGGGGGTCGGACGGCCGGGAATGAGCCCGCGCCGTGGCCGGCTACCCCCCAGCGGTTTTCGAGGACCCGCCCCGACCCGAGGTCCATGATCGGACGCGAGACGGGCGGCGGACCGCGCAGTCGCCTGCACGCCCGCGGCGTCCCGATATCCCACCCCACCTCGATCCATGTCGTCGGGGTTTTTCTGCGTCAGGGCGGCAGGGCGCTCGGTCCCACGCATGGCCCAAGTCGTCGACAGGCCTTGCTGATCGGCGCCTGTGCCCACCCCCGCACACAGGCTCTCGCGGCAACACATGACAACCGATTGCCGTGGCCTCCGGCTGCGGACAACCATGGGGAGCATGCCCTCCTCACTCCATCCCGACAGGCTCCTGCCCGTCGACGCACAAGCACGCGCAGTCGCCCGCCGTCTCTACGAAGCGGTCCGGGACCTGCCGATCCTGTCGCCGCACGGTCACGTGGACCCTCGGTTGCTGGTCGACGACAAGCCGTTCAGCGATCCGGCGAGTCTGCTGATCTCCTCCGATCACTACGTCACGCGCCTGCTGCACGCCTGCGGTGTCCCGCTCGACGAACTCGGAGTAGGGCAGGGGCCACTGTCCGAACAGCAGGCCCGCCAGGTGTGGCGCACGATGTGTGAGCACTGGACCGCCTTCCGTGGGACCCCTGTCCGCTACTGGATGGAGGCGGAACTCGTCGAGATCTTCGGCGCGACCGAGCGGCCCGCCGCGGCCACGGCCGACCGGATCTACGACCGGATCGCCGCGCGGCTGGCCGATCCGGCCTTCCACCCGCGGGCACTGTTCCGCCGCTTCGGCATCGAGGTGCTGGCCACCACCGACGACCCCGCGGACGATCTGGCCGCTCACCGGGCACTGGCCGCCGACCCCGACTGGACGGCGCGGGTCCTGCCCACCTTCCGACCCGACCGCTACCTGGAACCCGGTCAGGGTTGGGGAACGGCCGTGACGCGCCTGGGCGAGGCCGCGGACATCGACACCTCGGACTACGACGGCTACATCCGGGCGTTGGAAAACCGACGACGCCACTTCATCGCGCACGGCGCCACCTCCGCCGACCACAGCCACCCGGACGTGGGCACCGAACCGCTGACCCACGGCGAGGCCGCCCGCATCTACCGGGCCGCGTTGCGGGGCACGGCGAGCGAAGCCGAGGGTGTCGCCTTCCGTCGACACATGCTGCTCGAGATGGCCCGCATGTCCTGCGACGACGGCCTCGTGATGACCCTGCACCCATCCGTGCGCCGCAACCATCACGCGCCCACCCACGACCGGTTCGGTCCCGACACCGGCCACGACATCCCGCTGCGCGCCGAGTTCACCGACGCCCTGCGTCCACTCCTGCAGAGGTACGGAACCGCCGAAGGATTCCACCTGATCCTGTTCACCCTCGACGAGGCCGTCTTCACCAGGGAGATCGCTCCGCTGGCCGGGTTCTACCCCTCGGTCTACGCGGGCGCCCCGTGGTGGTTCCTCGACGCCCCCGACGCCATCCGCCGGTTCCGCCGCGCGGTTACCGAGACAGCGGGATTCTCCCGGACGTCCGGCTTCGTGGACGACACCCGAGCCTTCTGCTCCATCCCCGCCCGGCACGACATGTCGCGGCGGCTGGACTGCGGCTATCTCGCCGAACTGGTCGCCGAGCACCGACTCGACGAGGACGAGGCGATGGAGACGGCCGTGGATCTGGTCACGGTCAACCCGCGAAAGGCGTTCAAGCTGTGATCACCGCCTCGACCCGCACCCTCGGCGGGCGTCCGGCGCCGCTTCGCATCCTCCGTCCGGGACCGGGCGGGTTCTCGCGGGCACACCAGGCCGGGTACACCGGGCACGCGACGGACACCGCCCACCGGGGCATCGCCTCCTTCACCGGCACCGGCACCGGCACCGGCACCGGCACCGGCACCGGCACCGGCACCGGCACCGGCACCGGCACCGGCACCGGCACCGGCACCGGCACCGGCACCGGCACCGGCACCGGCACCGGCACCGGCACCGGCACCGGCACCGGCACCGGCACCGGCACCGGCACCGGCACCGGCACCGGCACCGGCACCGGCACCGGCACCGGCAGCGGCACCGACAACGCCCGGCGCCCGACCGCCCGAGGCGGCATGTACACCCTGATCACCCGGGGGAGCGACGGCGACCGGTGCGAGCCGATCGCGTCGGTCGGCGCGGCGCATCCGGGTGCGGACCCCGCCACTCGGCTCACCGACCGGTCGTCACCGGACCCGGCGGTCGTCGCGCCGACCGTCACCGAAGCGGGCGACGGCCAGACTCCCGAGGGCGGCCTCGACAGCGCACTGCCGGCGGTCACGGCCCGGGCCGGGGACCTCATATGACCGACGAGGTCGTCATCGGCCTCGATGTCGGGACCACCGCGGTCAAAGCCGTCGCTTTCCGGCTCGGCTCCACCCGGCGACATCTCGCCACCCGGGAGTGCCCGCCCGGTCCCGCCCAGAACCTGGCACACGTCTCGGCCGCGATCACCCACGTCCTGAGCGAATGCGCGAACGCCTGCACGGGCTCGCGCATCGTGGCGATATCCGTCGGTACGGCGATGCACGGCCTGCTCGCGCTGGACGACCGCAAACACCCACTCACACCCTTGGTGACGTGGGCGGACGACCGTGCCGTGGACCAGGCGTGGCAACTGCACCTCTCCGGGCAGGCAACCGAACTACAGCGCGTCTCCGGCACTCCCGTCCATCCGATGACCCCACTCACCAAACTGCTGTGGTTCCGCCAGGAAACACCGGAGCTGTGGTCGCGAACCCGTTGGTGGGCCGGATTGAAGGACCATGTCCTGCTTCAGTTGACAGGCCATCTCGTCACCGAACTGTCCTCTGCCTCCGGAACCGGCATGCTGGACATGACAACACGACAGTGGAACCCCGAGGCGCTACGGCTCACCGGTGTCCGGCCCGAGCAACTGCCCCGAATACTGCCCACCACGGCAGTCTTGGACCTCTCGCCCGCCGCGGCGCGGGCAACCGGTATCCCCGCCGGCACTCCCGTCGTCACGGGCGCAGCCGATGGCCCCCTCGGCAACCTCGGTACCGGGGCGATTGCCCCCGGCGTGGCCGGACTCTCGTTGGGCACCAGCGGTGCGGTGCGAACCGTGGCGACCGAACCGTACGCGGATCCGGAGAGCCGACTGTTCAGCTACGCGCTGACCGACTCGATCTGGGTGATCGGCGGCGCGGTCAGTAACGGCGGCAGCGTGGTCCGCTGGGCCGGAGACGTATTCGCCTCCGATGTGGAAGCAGGTCCACGACGCGACACCGAGCTGCTCGAACTGGCCGAAGCGGTACCCATCGGCAGTGACGGCCTGGTCATGCTTCCTTACCTGCTTCCCGAACGCTCACCGCTGTGGAACCCACAGTTGCGCGGCGCCTATCTGGGGCTCACCCACCAGCACACCCGCGGCCACTTCGTGCGCGCCGCCGTCGAAGGAACCGCTCTTCGTCTCGCGGAAATCGTCGCCGACCTGGACCGCGTCCATCCCATCACCTCCGTGCGCATCACCGGCGGCACCTTCCGCTCGCCGTTGTGGCAGAGCGTGGTCGCCGCCGCACTCGACCGACCCACGGTGTTCTCCTCGGGCGCGGAAGGCACCGCTCTCGGTGCTGCGGCACTGGGCCTGTACGCGCTGGGGCGCGCCTCTCGTCTCGACACCGCCCCGGCCCTGTTGGACTCTGCATACGCCGCAGGCGAACCGGTATCCGTCAGTGCTCACGATGCCGAGCAATACCGCTCGATGCGTCGAAGAGCGGAGTGACCGACGACCGATCCCCGAGCGTCGACGCGGCCGACATCGTCACCGGCCTTGCCCGCGCCACAGCAAGGCGAGGTTCTTCACCAGGCGCCCGACGCTGGTTCGAGTCGGGCTGCGGGAGCGCCGGGCCGGTCGGGTGCCGGGCGGCGTCGCGTGCATCTCCTCGCAGACGTCACCGGTCAGGGGCGGGTGGGGACTTCCCACAGGGTTACTTTCACGGGCGAGACCGCGCGGCGGACACATCGGCGAACGGGCCGTCCGCTCCACGGTCGTACGCGGCGGCGGGTGCCCTCGTCGAAGTCGGACCGGGGATTGGACTCTCGCTGCTCCGCCGGCGCCGTGAGGGTCCCACGGCTTCATCCGAAGCGTGATCTCGTCGTGATGCGCCTGGTCGAGGGGCGATCCCTCGAGGAGTGCCTGCGCGCGGACGGGCCGTTGCCCGCCCCGCGCGCGGTCGAGGTCGCGACCGCGCTGCTCAAGGCGCTGCAGGCCGCCCACGCCGCCGGGATCGTGCACCGCGACCTCAAACCGGCCAACGTGATGCTCACCGACGACGGCCAGGTGCTGCTCACCGACTTCGGTATCGCCGTCCACGAGACCGACACCAGACTCACCGCCGCGGGAGGCGTCATCGGCTCCGCCGAGTACATGGCGCCCGAACGCCTCCACGGCACCCGGGACCAGGCCGCCGGCGACCTGTTCTCGCTGGGGGCGACCCTGTACCAGGCGGTGGAGGGCATCTCCCCGTTCCGACGCGAGACCCCCACCGCCACCATCGCCGCGGTCGCCCTCCACGAACCCCCGCCGATGCGGCACGCCGACCCCGTCCTGGCCTCCCTCGTCACCGCCCTCCTCGCCAAGAACCCCGAGGACCGGCCGACCGTCGACAGCACCCTGGCCATCCTGCACGCCGGCACGCGCACGATGACAGCGGCGATGCCCATGCCATCGCGCCCACCCCAGCCGTCGACCGCGCCCGCGACGTCGACCGAGACGACGGCGGCGGTGTCCCGGGCGGGGCGTGCGGGCCGTCTGATCACGGGGACCTGCTTCCTGGTGCCCGCACTCGGGGTCATCGCATTCGTTTGCTCCCGGATCGCCGTTCTCAGAGGTCGCGATTCCGTCTTCGCCCCCTCCCTCGTCGCCTCCGTCCTGGTCGCGGTGCTCTTGGGGCTGGCGGCGATGTTCTACCGCTGGAAAGGCCATGGCAGGCCCTCCTACCGGATCGTCGGCGCGACCTTCCTCCCCGTCTTCCTCCCACTGGCCCTGATCTGGACAGTGTGGAACGCATTGTTGCGTTTGGTCCCGAACCCGGCCGGCGCTCGGACCGGTGGACGACGCGCAGCTTGCCGTCGAAGACGGCCAGGGCGGGCTTGGCGCCCACGGCCGTCGCGTGGCTGGAGAGTTGACGGTCCGGGCCCACCGGGTGCCGTCGAAGATGGCCTGCCACTTTCGAGTTCTCGTCGGTCGGCTTCTCAGTGCGCGTTCATCAGGGCGTCGGCGGTGTGGACCCTTGCCCATCGCGGATACAGCGGGTCGGGCCGCTTGGACGTGTGGGTCTACCGCACCAGGAAGGCGGCGATGTACGAAGGCGCGAAGCCGGCCATGGCATGCGGCATGCACGAGGACGAGAAGGCCCGCCTCCTACACCGAATCACCTTCGCGCCGCTGCGGCAGGGCGCCCTCCGTGCGCCCGGCCGGGTTGCGAGCGAGGCTGCCGGGGGCTCGTCCACCTGAGCGGGCCCGGTCGGCCGGGCGCCGCCATCCTCGCCGGATGTGCGGCCAGGGAAATCAGATCTGGTTCAGGCCGCCGTCGACGTACAGGCTCGAACCGGTGATGAAGCTGCTCTGCTCGGAGGCGAGGAAAGCCACGGCGGCGGCGATCTCCTCCGGGCGCCCGAGCCGGCCCAGCGGCACCTGCGTAGCCAGGTGCCGCCTGAGGCCGGCGGCCTGCTCCGGGTCGGGAGCGAGCCCCGACAGACCAGGAGTATCGGTCGGGCCGGGCGTGACGGTGTTAACCCGGATGCCGCGTCCCTTGAGTTCGTTGGCCCAGGTGCGTGCGAACGATCGGGTGGCGGCCTTGGACGCCGCGTACACGCCGAACGCCTCCGCGCCGACGTCCACGTTGGTAGAGCCGTTCAGGATCACCGAGGCGCCGTCGTTGAGCAGTGGCAGTGCCTTCTGGACGGTGAACAGCGTGCCCCGGACGTTGATGTCGAAGAGGGCGTCGAAGTGCTGTTCGGTGATCTGTTCCAGCGTCGCGAACGCGGCGACGGAGGCGTTCGCGAACAGTACGTCCAGGCCCCGTCCCCGGCTGCGGATCGTCTCGTAGAGCCGGTCCAGGTCGGCCGGGTTCGAGATGTCGCCGATCACCGCGGTAGCCGATGACCCGATTGCTTCGACGGCCGTGTCGAGTTCGGTCTTGCGCCGGCCGGTGATGAACACGTGTGCACCCTCGGCCGCCAGCCGTATGGCACTGGCCAAGCCGATTCCGGTGCCGCCCCCGGTGACGAGGGCGGTCTTACCGTCAAGCAGTCCCATGTGAACAACCTCTCTCGACTTCCGCATCGATCGCTGCTGAAGTCGAACGGTAGCACTTCCGCATCGATCGATGCGGAATGGGTAGACTGCGGGAGTGGAGACGAAACAGAGCGGCCCGACCGGTCGACCGCGAGGATTCGACGCCGACGAAGCTCTCGAGCGCGCCGTGCTGGTCTTCTGGGAGCAGGGCTACGACGGGGCCAGCCTGGCCAACCTGACGGCCGCGATGGGCATCTCCACCACCAGCATGTACGCGGCCTTCGGCAACAAGGAGGAGCTGTTCCGCAAGGCATTGGAGCGCTACACCGAAGGCCCGGGCGCATACCTGAACCGGGCCCTGGAAGAACCGACCGCCCGCGGCGTCGTCACCGCGATCCTGGCCGGCACCGTTCGAACCACCACCCGCCCGGCCCACCCCCACGGATGCCTGGGCGTCCAGGGCGCCCTGGCCGTCGGCGACTCCGGGCGTGGAGTCCGTGACCTTCTCGTCGCTTGGCGCAACAACGGCTGCTCCTGCGTCCGAGAGCGGTTCCAGCGAGCCGTCGATGACGGCGACCTGCCTCCGGAGAGCAATCCGGGGCTACTGGCCCGCTACGTCACCACCTTGGCATTCGGCATCGCCGTGCAAGCCGCGAGCGGTGTCGGCCGCGATGAGCTCCAGGAGATGGCCGACGCCGCCCTACGCAACTGGCCGCTCTCCTGAGAACCGCCCGGCGTTCGTCTTCGCGAGCAACTGTTCGCTGTAACGGCCGGTTCTCACAAACCCGGCACCTGCCGCCGAACGGCCTGCGGTTCGCGCACGCGCCGCCGTACCCCCGCCCAGGACATCTTGCGCGCCGGCGCGGGCCCCTGCACCCCGAGGGACGCGCGATTCTTCGCCCGTCCCGGGGCCCACGTCGCCGAGGTCCTGCTCCCGCCCTTCGTGCAGGGAGCGGGCCGCGGCGGGGTTGTGCTCGGTTCGGGTGGCCTGCCCGGTGCGGGCGCGGCACATGAGCTGGTCGAGAGCTTCCGCGAGGTTCGCTTCGTGCGTGTCGGCGTCGGTGCGCCGGGCCGGCGCCGGCAGCGGTCCCGGACTCAGGGCGTGCCGCGCACCGGGCGCTCGGGACGCGGCGTTGCCGACAGGGGCGGGGTGAGGAGCGGCTCGAGCAGCTGAGCGAGCTGCTCGCGCTGTTTTGGATCGAGTCGACCGGTGGCCGGTGCGAGGGTGTCGCGGACTTCCTCGTACAGGCGCTGGGTGAGGTCGCGTCCGGCGTCGGTGATCAGGACGACGACGGCGCGCTTGTCGTCGGGGCCGGTACCGCGTGTCAGCAACCCGCGCCGTTCGGCGCGGGCGATGAGGCCGGACAGGGTCGACTTGTCCAGGCCCAGAAAGGCCGCGAGGTCGCTCATGCGGGGGCGTCGGTCGCGCAAGATGCCGAGCACGCGCAGCTGGGTGAGGGACAGGTCGTGCTCGGCGCCGATGCGAGTGAGAACGCCCATGACCTGGAAGGCGCTGCGGACCAAGCCGTCGACCAGGGCGTCCGTGGAGTCGTCGGGAACCATGAATGCCACCCTACTTGACATTGTTTGCATTACCAACAACTCTCTAAGTGATTGGTATTACAAATCAACCCGTGGGAGTTCCTCATGCATGCTGCGGTCATCACGGCGTTCGACGCGCCGCCCGTCTACGGCGAGCACCCCGAGCCTGTGGCCCAGGGCGAGCACGAGATGGTGGTGGACGTCCTCGCGGCGGGCTTGCACCACCTGACCCGGGCCAAGGCGGACGGCAGCCACTACTCCGCCACCGGCGTCTTCCCGCTGGTGCCCGGCGTCGACGGCGTCGTGCGCGACTCTTCGGGCCGCGTGCGTTACGCGGCCCTGGACGACACGAACCTCGGCACCTTCGCCGAGCGCACCGTGATCGACACACGCCGAAGCGTCGTCCTGCCCGACGACGTGGATCCCGTCCGGATCGCCGCCGCGATGAACCCGGGCATGTCCTCCTGGGTCGCCCTGCGCCGCCGCGTCACCTTCCGCGAGGGGCAGCGCGTTCTCATCCTCGGCGCGACCGGCAGTGCCGGACGCATGGCCGTCCAGATCGCCAAGCGGTTCGGCGCCGCCCAGGTCTTCGCCGTCGGCCGCGACGCCACCCGCCTCAAGGCGCTGCCCGACCTCGGCGCGGACCCGGGCGCTCGCCTTCGACGAAATCGCCGCAGCAGCCGACGTCGACGTCGTCCTCGACTTCGTGTGGGGCGCCCCCGCCGCCGGCGCCATGCTTGCGATGCTTACCGCCCGTGCCGACCGCTCTGCCCCGCTGACCTGGGTCCAGATCGGCTCCATGGCGGGCGAGTCCGCCCCGATACCTTCCGCGGCGCTGCGTGCGGCACGGTTGAAGATCGTGGGCAGCGGCATCGGCTCGGTCCCTGCCCGTGACTTCATCGCCGAACTGCCCGAGCTGGCGAAAGCGGTGACCGAGGGCACCATCGACGTCCAGGCCCGTGCCGTGCCGCTGGTCCAGATCGCGCAGGCATGGTCCGAGAAGACCAGCGAGCGCCTGGTCTTCGTGCCCTGAAGCCCTCGGCCCACCTCACGTGTTCCGGCTGCCTGCCGCCGCTCCACGCGGCAGGCAGCCAGGCAAAACAAAGAGACCGCGGCTTCCTCCGCCCACCACCTGACCTCAGTCGAACAAGCGCCTGGGCACGTTTGGAAGTACGCCAAAGTAGACCGTTGCCCCAGTTGGAGCAGTGCACCAATTTGGCGCACCGCTCCAAATGTGTCACTGTGGCGGCATGGCAACGAGAACCAGCCGGCCTCAGCGGCGTAACCAGGTGCTCTCCCGGGAGCAGATCATCGAGACTGCGATCGAGCTGCTCGATGCGGGCGGCGAGAGCGCGCTGACCACTCGAGCGCTGACCGAGCGCCTGTCCACCGGGTCCGGGGCGATCTACTACCGGGTGGGCAGCCGTGACGAACTGCTGGACACGGCAACGGAAACGGTCGTCACTGCCGCACTGGCAGCCAAGCCCGCCGGGGCTGCGGCCACGCCCGAGGACGAGATCCGCACCGTCGCGCTGGCACTGTTCGACGCGATCGCCGAGCACCAGTGGCTCGCGACACGGCTGACTCTGCAGATCGTCCGGAAGCCATTCGGCCCAGTGACGGTGGGGATCTTCGAACGGATCGGCCGGCAGGTGGGTGCGCTGGGTGTGCCACAGGCTTCCTGGTTCGACGCCGCCTCGACGCTTGTGCACTACATCCTCGGGGCCGTCAGCCAGAACGCCCGCATCGACGGTGACACCTCGACCGTCCAGCCCGACCGTGCCGAGTTTCTCGGAGCGACGGCGACGGCCTGGCAGGGCCTCGCTCCCGAGGATTACCCGTTCATGCACGCCATCGTCGGCCAGATCAGGGAGCACGACGATCGCGAGCAGTTCCTCACCGGCATCGCCATCGTCCTCGATGGCCTGACCCGGCTCGGTTGACCCGCCCCGTCGGGCGGGTCCCCGGCGTGTGTTCTCAGAAAGGCATCTCTCATGCGTGACGTAGTGATTGCAGGCGGTGGCCCGGTCGGCTTGTTCCTGGCCACCGAGCTCGCCCTGGGCGGTTGTTCCGTCCTGGTGCTGGAGCGGGACGAGGAGGTCACCTCGCCGTACAGGGCGCTCCCGCTCGGATTGCGCGGCCTGAGCGCCGGATCGGCCGAGGCGTTCTACCGCCGCGGCCTGCTCGAAGCAGTGATCAACGCTTCGGGCGCCGATGCGAAGAAGGTCGGCGCGGCCCCCGACGCGATCGAGGCGCCGGGCCCCCGAGACGTGAGCCATTTCGCGGGCATGGGCCTTGACGCGGCCGACATCGACGTATCCGCCCTCCCGTTCCGGCTGTCCAGCCCGGCGATGGAAGGCTTCATGACCAGCCTCGAAGCGGTCAGCACGGTCATGGCCGAGCGCGCCATCGCGCTCGGCGTGAACATCCTCCGGGGCGCTCCCGTCATAGCCGTGACGCAGGACGACGAGTCCGTCACCGTCACGGCAGGCGGACAGGAGTACCAGGCCCGCTACCTGGTGGGCTGCGACGGCGGACGCAGCACGGTGCGCGGCCTCGCCGGCTTCGACTTCGTCGGCACGGACCCGCTCTTCACCGGATACGTCGCGCGCGTCACCTTCGCCGACCCGCAGCAGCTGCCACTCGGCTTCAACCTGACGCCGAACGGCATGTATCTGCGTACGCCCTTCGAGGGGCACCTGGGCATGATGGACTTCGACGGCGGCACGTTCGACCGCTCGAAGCCTCTGACTCGCGAGCACCTCCAGGAGGTCCTGCGCCGCATCACCGATACCGACGTGACGCTGACCGATGTTCAGCTGGCATCGAGCTTCACGGACCGTGCGATGCAGGTGACGACCTACCGCAAGGGCCGCGTGCTGCTCGCCGGCGACGCCGCGCACATCCACTCCCCCCTCGGCGGCCAGGGGCTCAACCTCGGCATCGGTGATGCCGCCAACCTTGGCTGGAAGCTCGCCGCGACCGCGACCGCGACCGTGCACGGCACCGCGCCCGAGGGCCTGCTCGACACCTACACCCGTGAGCGCTACCCCGTAGGCGCCGCGATCCTGGACTGGTCACGCGCCCAGGTGGCCACCATGAAGCCCGGCCCCAACGCTCCCGCGCTGCGGCAGTTGGTCCACGAGCTTCTGAGCACCACGGACGGAACGACCCTCGCCTACCGGAAGACGACCGGGCTGTTCAACCGCTACGAACTGGGCAGCGCGCAGCCGCTCGTCGGCTGCACCGCTCCTGACTTCTGTTTCGAGGACGGCACTCGCCTCGGTGACTTGTTGCGCCAAGGCCGGGGCGTGGTCCTCGACTTCAGCGGCGACCACGCGCTACAACGTGTGGCCAAGAGCTGGGAGGGCCGGATCCAGTACGCGGCCGGCACGGCACGCAACGACCTCGGATTCAGCGCCCTGCTCATCCGCCCGGACGGCGTCGTGGCCTGGGCAGACGATCACGCCCCCGACCTTGAGGCATTCCAGCAGGCCGCGAACCGTTGGTTCGGTAGCCCGCAGAACTAAAGCCACGGACCCGCTCCGGCTGGACAGATCGCTGCGCGAAACCGCGGCAGGAGCCGCCTCTGCGGCGGGCCGTCGCCGGGCTCGTGTCCGGGGCCCGGCCGTAGCAACACACCACAGACCGCGGTCCCATGACGGTCAGAGAGAGGCGCGCTCATGGAGGAAGACTTCACGCTCGCCCTGGTCCGCGCGTACTACGCCCACTTCTGAGCGCACCGCCTGATGCTACAGGTTGCCTCTGCCCGAGACGGCTGCTTCCGCCCAGCTTTGAGCCATGGCCGTCTCGGGTATCTGATGCCGTCGCTGTGATTCGGGGTCATCAACCCCCGCACGTAAACCTGGACGGCGTCCTGAGGCCGACGCACGCTGGGCAACTCCCCACCGTCAAGCTCCCATTCGCGCACCACGATGTTGCCCGCAGCACGGGGGAGTCAGCAAGGCCACCACCTTCGCCGCGGGCACCAAGCCCTGAACGGCCCCGGACCGTTCCCGGACGGCCGGCCCCTCCTCATCGCGCGCGCCCCAGCGGCGGCTGGCTACGGCCCCGTGCCCCGCGCCGATGACCCCTCTTCGGCCCTTTGGAGATGAACATGACCACACGTCAGCGTCGCACCATGTCGACGAAAGCCAAGGTAATGGTCGCTTCCGTGGCTGCGATCGCCGCAGCCGGGCTCGCCGTGCCGGCGATCACTTCCGCACAGGCGGAACCCCTCGCGCAAGCCGACACCGCGTACGCCGCAAGCGCAGTACAGAGCAGGCACCCTGACGCCCGCTGTTACGAGGTGCAGGTCCCGGTAACGGTCAGGAAGATAGGCAAGGCCCACATATACGGAGAGCTGTGTCAGCCGCGAAACGGCGGCAAGACGAGCAAGACCGTTCAGCTGCTCGTGCCGGGCTCCACTTACAACCACAGCTACTACGACATGCCGGTGAAGTCTTCCCGCTACTCGTACGTCTCCAAGGCCCTCGACGACGGCTTCTCCACGTTCAACATCGACCGGCTCGCCACGGGCAAGAGCACCCTGCCGCCCAGCTCGCGTTACACCCTCGACTCCGGGACCGAGGCCATCCACCAAGTGATCACCAAGCTGCGTGCGGGGCAGATCAAGGACCGCGGGTTCGACAAGATCGTATGGGTCGGCCACTCGCTGGGCTCGTCCATGGCCTGGGACCTGGCCAAGAAGTACAACGACGACATCGACGCCTTCGTGCTCACCAGCATGAGCCACGTCGTCCGCGACGAGGAGCCGTCGGACGAGGGGCCTGGAGAGGACGTCCCATTCGAGATCAAGGCCATGGACGATCCCAAGTTCCATGGCAAGATCAACGATCCCGGCTACCTGACGACGAATGCCGGCATGCGGCAGTTCTTCTACTACGCCCCCAACACCGACCCGGCCGTCATCAAGGCGGACGAACGCCTCAAGGACGTGAGCACCGCAGTGGACTCGGAAAGCACAAACCTTCCTCCGGCACAGTCCCCCTCCCGCTCGATCAAGGTGCCGACCCTCCTGGTCGTCGGTGACAAGGACCAATACTGCACCCCCGGCACCTGCACGCCTGAGTCGATGCTGACCAACGAGCGGCCGTACTACTCCGACAAGGCCGACCTCAAGGCCATCGTCGTGCCTGACAGCGGCCACGACGTGCAGCTGCACAAGAACGCGCCCACGACCAACGCGGCGATCCTCCAGTGGATCAAGGACGCGATGTCCTGACTCGCCCCGTGGCATGGTCAGCTGACCTGTCTGCCCCCGGAGAGCCGGGCCCCAGCTGGGCCAGGGACCTTTCGTCGAAGCACGAGTTGACACGGCTGCCCGAGGTCTTGCGGGCCAACCTCCGGCACCACCGGATCGTCCGCCGGGGCACCCATCCCTCAACCGCGCTGGCCTACATCGACGCCCGCAACCGCTTGACCAGGTGGTTCGCCAGTGAACGTAGTGATGAATCCGTTCGCCAGCGTTGGATCCGTCGACTCGACATGCTGGGCGAAGACCCTTTGGGTGATCCCAACCGTCCTACCGAGGCCCGGATCGAAGTGGTCACCTACCCCGAAGCCGTCGTTCTCACCGGCTTGTTCGCCTCGGCATACTGGCGAGACCACCCCCAACTGCCCACCGAAGCGGCACGGCGACTCAACATCGCACCCCACCAGCTTCCGCTGCGTGAGATGGGCGAGCCTGTGGTCGACGAGGGGATCTCACAGCCAACCTGAGTATCAGCGTCAATGTCAGTGGTGATTGCCATCATGGGGACATGAGCAACCAGAATCTGGCCACCGGCAGTGTCTGGCGGCTCCACCGCGGCGACCATGAGGTTGCGCGGCTGGCGGTGACCGGCGCCGATTGGCCCTGGATGCACGCCGACGTCGAGACACTTCCCGGCTTTGAAGAGTTCCGTCCGCTGTTCGCGGAGCAGGAGCGGGCCATCGACGAAGAGGCCTGGGAGCAGATCGACGAGTGCTACTTCCGGATCCGCAGTGCGCTCACCATGACGTTTCCCGACGGAAATCCCGTCGCCGAGTTCATGCTGCACATCCACGACGACGGCACCGCCGGCTGGCGCTGGCACGACGAGCCCTTCGACACGGTGAACCAGTGACGCGCTGGCTTCGCTGCTTCTGGGACGAGGAGGCCGTCTGCTTCTACTTCGAGCTGGACACGGATGGGCACGTGATCCGGCAGGTCGAGTTGCAGGAGCCCGGCAGCAAGGCTCTGGCCGCCGCGTCGCCGGCCGAGTGGCAAGAAGCCCAAAGTGCCGGTCAGCTGGCTGACTACGAGAGTGTCTACGGTCTGACTGCGGAACTACCCATCTCCGAGTGGGAGGGGCACGACCCGCAGTGGTTGTCGGCCGATGAGTTCGAGATCGTTTGGTCGACCGCCCGTCGGCAGCTTCAGGATCGTCAGCGGCGACATCCTTCCTGAGCACGTCCACTGCTGTGGCCTCTGATCAGGAAACTGCCATCTTCCGTGCGAAACCGGGAGTCAAGCGTCTCACCATCCTGACAAAGCCCTGCTCAGGTGGCATTATCCCGGCGTGATCCATGAGACACGCCACCAGCACCACCTTCGGATCATCCGCGACGCCTCGTCACTCCACCAGTGAGTCGCAGGTCAACCTGTCACCCCGCAGGTCAACAGCCCCGCCTCTGCAAGATCTAATGAGACGGGACAGTGGGTGCTGCTGCTCAGCGCTTCGTCTCGTACCTGGTCAGGACCACGCCGCCGGGAAACGTCCGCGTCTCCACCAGGTTCAGGTTCACCCAGCTGTCCAGCGCGGTGAAGAACGGCGTGCCGCCGCCTACCAGGACCGGATGGGCGGCGATCGCGTACTCGTCGATCAGCCCGGCGCGCATGGCCGCCCCGGCGAGCGTTGCGCCGCCGATGTTCATTGGGCCGCCGTCCTCGGCCTTGAGCCGGGTGATCTCGGCGATCGCGTCGCCGGTGACCAGGCGCGTGTTCCAGTCGACTTTGTCGATCGTCGAGGAGAACACCACCTTCGGCGTGTCCCGCCAGTTCCGCGCGAACTCGATCTCCGCCGGGGTGGCGTTGGGCTGCTGGTCGCCGGTCGGCCAGTAGGAGCTCATCGTCTCCCACAGCTTGCGCCCATACAGCGACAGGCCACTCGCCTGCTCGTGGTCGAGCCACCACTGGAACAGCTCGTCGCTCGGCGGTCCGCTCCAGCCGATGTCGTCGCCGGCCGCGGCGATGTAGCCGTCCAGGGTCAGGTTCATGCCGTAGATCAGTTTCCGCATGGCTCAGCCTTCCGTGCGTGGGTGTCCGGCGTATAGACCCGCGCGGCGCGGGAAACTCATCGGTGCGCGATCCGGGCTCGCCGGTAGCCCTCGTGTTCGGGGCTCAGCGTCGTGTACTCGGCCGACTCGGACAAGCCGCCTGATCTCGACCTCGCCCTCGCGAGGAGAACGGGTGGCCCACCGAAGACCGACAGCGCCCATGGCGTGAGATCGAGCGACCGGCCACAGCCCGAGCCGGCGGCCGCTCGGCCGGCCGCGCCCTACGCCATCCGCCCCGAACACCCGCCGCCGCGCCGACCTTGATCGAACAGCGCGGGCCCGCGTGCGCGGCGCCACCGAAGGGACACACACCATCGTGTTTCGCGGCATCCTCCCCTGGTACTGCGGGGCCGGGTCCTCCGCCGCACATGACGGCCATTCGGTGTGGTTGCCGGAGACGGGCGGGAGAGGAGGTGGGTTGTCGTCACGGTGGCGGTGCGGGTGGGTAGGGCGGGGTGGGCAGGGGGCCGAGCGGTGGCGGGGCCGGCCGTGCGGGTGGTCGGGGCGGTACGGGGGGCCTTGCGCTCGCGGCCAGGGCTGCGATCTCGTCGGTGATCACTTGCGGTCCGTGAACGGTGTAGGGAACTCCGTGGGCGGCCGGTCCCGGGCGCAGATCGTGGGCGAGGGCCCGGAACATGCCTTCCTCGACGTAGTACATGGTGCGGGCGAGCAGCGTCCCGTCGTGCAGCCGCAGGTGTAGTCCCACCGTCCCGGCGTCCGTGCGCTGGGTGGTGCGCAGTGTCAGTGTCACCTCGGCGATGGTGCCCCAGGGCACCGACGTGGTGCCGTTCGCGTCGTGCAGGACGAGCGCGTCGGGGCGGATCTCGAAGCGCCGTTTGGCCTGCGCGTACGTGAGCCGGGCCGGGATCAGCGTGGCGATGAGGCCGACGGCGGCGATAGCGAGCGGGATGACCGTCTCCCGAGTCCGGTGCGGTCCCTGGGAGGCGGTGAGGCGGATGGTGAACAAAGCGCCGGCCAACGCCAGTAGGGCGATGCCGAAGGCCATGCCCACGGCGATCCGGCCGATACGGGCGCCCTGCCACACGATTCGGTCGGGCTGGGCCACCCGGTTCGCTCGCGCTCCGTCCATCACTTAACCCCCGTGTCGCGATGTGCCGGGCAGTGTACCGTCCGCGCGGACCGGCGGCCACTCCGTGGCACGATGCCTCCGCCACGCGGTGAGCGTGTCGAACACGGTCGGCTCCGGGGTGGTGGCACGGCGAACGCGCCATGACGTACTTCCGCTCACCCCGCGCAGCCCGGAAGTTCCTCGCCGCCTTCGGTCGGGTCTCGCCCCGCCTCCGGCCCCGCCGCCACCTGATGACCGCACCCGCGTCCCGCGCCGAGATGGACCACCCGCTTCGCCGTCCGGTACCGAATCACCGGCACCACCGGCACCACCGGCCTGCACGTCGACAACGCCATCATGACGGACCGGGCTCATCCGGACGGCGCCCCACCGAGGTGAGCGAGGACGACAAGCACTTGAGTTGCAGGATCGGGCGCCTGAGCGCCGAGTCGAGGGACGAGTACAGGCTCAGGCGGAAGGCCCAGGCGCCGTCCGTGGTCGCGGGTCGCTCGCGGGTGCTCCAGCCGTCGAGGGCCGAGGTGAGAGTCGGGATCGTCGTGCTGTCGTACAACCCGACGGTGGACTGCACGACGGGCAGCAGCGCCGTCACCGGCGGCTCGGCGGGGACGAGGGTGTACTCGTACCGCGCGCCGATCGCGATCGTGCGGTCGGTCGGGTCGCCGTCGAAAACGGCCGCGAACATCGGGGCGAGGGGTTCGTTGGACCACGGGTCGATCGGGATGGCGCCGGTGATGTCGATGAACGGCACCACGGGCTCGCGGTAGCCGACCGTGGGTGTCCGGTACACGAAGGCCGGTGCGGTGTCCGGCCGGCCTGCGCCGAGCAGTCGCGCGTTGCGAGTGACCCGGGCGTTCGCCGACGCGTTCTGGTAGGCGGCGACGTGCACGGGCGGGAAGGTCAGCTCGCACGTGAGGAGGGTGAACGCCTCGACGGTCTGGAACGGGAAGGCGTAACACTGGCAGTGGTCGGTGTCGGTGCACCCGCAGCTTTCGGGGTCGACGGGCGTGAGGTCGTAGCGGTCGCCGGCCTCGGTGACGCAGACGATCTCGGGCAGGCCCACGTCGTCGGGGCCGGACTCCACGGTGTGCGTCAGCCGTAGGGTGGCGTACCAGCCGTCCTCGGCGTCGAGGCCGAGGGTGTAGCGGTGGATGGCTTCCGGGACCGGCCCGCCGCCCGCGATCGCGGGGACCGCCGGCGCGGTGGCGGGACCCTGCCCCCAGTGCGTGGTCCAGGCCTGGGCGACGGCCGAGGCGAGCGTCCGATAGGTGCCCAGGGCGTTGGTCAGGGCGGTGCGCCGGTCGGTGCCGGCCTGTTCCCAGTCGGGCAGCCCGGCGAGCAGGCCGAGCAGCGGGGCGGACACCGCGGTGTACTGCGCCAGCGCGGTGAACAGGTCGTCATCCGGCGCGGCGGCGGTCGAACTGGGGGACTGGTTGTAGCTGACCCGTAGTTCGACGGTGTCCTGTTCGGCGGACTGGTGCTGCACCGAGAGCCGGTACTGCCAGTGCAGTGCCTCGTCGAGCCGCGCGGCCGGGCCGGGGACGAGGGCGTGGTGGTCGAGCAGGATCGGCATCGGCGGGTACGCGCGCAGCGGGATCGGCACGCGCGGTGCGCCGAGGTCGAAGTCGAGGGCGGGCGGCGAGCCGGATCCGATCGGCGTGACGAAGCTGAGCCAGTCGGACCGGTCGTAGCCCTCGATCTCCGGTGTGATGCCGAACTCCAGTTCCAGGACGGCGAAGTCGAGGATGAGGTCGAGCGCGGCGTGCGCGGCCTCGTCGGGGACGGTGATCAGGAAGCCGACCTGGGAGTCGCCGTCGGCGAGCGAGACCTTGCCGTTCGAC
The DNA here is from genome assembly GCF_045207785.1 of Embleya sp. NBC_00896. Classification (NCBI taxonomy): domain Bacteria; kingdom Bacillati; phylum Actinomycetota; class Actinomycetes; order Kitasatosporales; family Streptomycetaceae; genus Embleya; species Embleya sp. NBC_00896. The sequence continues at coordinate 120,335 of NZ_CP108777.1, read as the reverse complement.
ACGGTCGCGGTCCGCAGCCGCGCGGGGACGCGGGTGTCCCCCTGAAATGCAGCGATGGCGCACAAGAACCGTCACAGACCCCATTCCCACGGCAGCGCTATCGGATGACGCGACGTTGTGCACCGAAGCCGAGGCGGGCGGCCGGCCGGGCACCGGCTCGGCCGGCCGGCGCGACCTGACGCCATTCACGTCCGGCGGTCCTGCCCCAAGGATCACCTTCCGCCGGTCACATGATCCGCCGCTCGGGCTCTGGGTCAGCGTTCAGCCGGTGTCGACGGATCGGCGGCCTGCGCGCAGGCGGGTGCCGAGGTCGCTGACCTGGTCGAGGTGGCGCAGTTTGTCGGGGTTGGAGATGGAGTGGATGGTGTGGATCCGGCCGTCGGCGATGCCGAGTGCCATGACCGCGACCAGCCGGTCCTGCGCGTCGTACGCCTTGGCACCGGGCTGGCCGTTGACCTCGGTGAGTTGGATGCGCACGCCGTAGCGTGCGTGAACGGAGAACCCCGCCAGGACGGTGCGTGCGACGCGCTCGCAGCCGTTGACCGATCGGCCCAGTGCCGGGACCCTGCCGCCGCCGTCGCCGTGCAGCGCCACGTCCTGGGCCAGTAGTGCTTCGAGCGCCCGGAGGTCGCCCTGGTCGGCTGCGGCGAAGAAGCGCTGGGCCAGTTCTTCGCGTTGCCGCCGCGAGGCGTGGTAGCGCGGTCGGCGGTCGCGGAGGTGGTTGCGGGCCCGGGCGACCAGGTGCCGGGTGCTGTCGACGTCGGTGCCGATGATCTCGGCGACTTCCGCATACGGGTAGTCGAACACCTCACGCAGCAGGAACGCGGCCCGCTGGTGCGGCGACAAGCTCTCCAGCAGCACCAGGAACGCCAGTGACAGCGAGTCGGCGGTCTCGGCGATGTCGGCCGGCGTCGGACCGGTGACCAGCGGCTCGGGCAGCCACTCGCCGACGTACTGTTCGCGCCGCACGCGTGCCGAGCGGAGCTGGTCGATGGCGAGCCGGGTGGCCAGGGTGGCGATGTACGCGCGCGGCGAGGCGATCGGCTCGTCCCGTTGCAGGGTCTGGTGCATGCGCAGGAACGCTTCCTGGACCACGTCCTCTGCTTCGCTGACGCTGCCGAGCATCTGGTAGGCGATGGCGAACGCGCGCGGGCGCAGCTCGTCGTACAGACCGGAGGCGTCCACGCGTTCGGCATCGGGGTCCGAGGCAGGCATACCGAACTATCCCAATCCCTCGATGAAACCCGTGCGCCGGCTCGGATACTGCGGGGTCCAGTCCAGTTCGCGCTTGGCTTTCCCGCTGGAGATGCCGCGGGCCTGCGTCATCATGTTCACCGGGGCCTTGCCGGCGATCGCGCGGACGAGCCAGGCCGGTACGCGGCGCGGCGGCCCGGCGCCGAGCGCGCGGGCCAGTTCCGGCAGCCAGACGTGCACCGGTTCCGGGTCGTCGTCGGCGACGTGGTAGATCCCGGACGTGCCGCGTTCGACGGCCGCGACCGTGGCGGATGCGGCGTCGGTGATGTGCACCAGTGACCACACCCCGCCACCGCCGCCGACGATCGGGAACTTCCGCTTGCGGATCTGCTCGGTCATGACAGCGTCCGGCGCGGTGCTGATGCCGGTGCCGGGGCCGTAGAAGGCGCCGTAGCGGATCGCGATGCCGTCGCCCCAGGTGATACCGGTCACCGAGGTCTCCAGGTGGCGCAGTGCGGCCACGGCCTCCCGGGCGTCCGCCGGGGGGTTCGGCTCGATCCGGCCGCTCTCGTCGGCGACCGGCCCGCCGGTGCGTTCCATCCACATGGCGTTGCTCTGCGCCACGAACCTGCGGACGCCGACGGCGCGCGCGGCGGCCAGCAGGTGGTCGGTGCCCTCGGTGCGGAGCCGGTTGGTGGCCGCCGCCATCCGCTTCACGTTTTTGAAGTTCGCCGGTCCGCCCAGTGCGGTGAGCTGGTGGACGATGACCTCGGGCTCGGCCCTGGCCACCGCGTCGGCCACCGAGTCGGGGTTGAGCGCGTCGACGACGACCGGTTCGGCGCCGAGCGCGCGCAGGGCATCGGTCTTGCCGGCGGAGCGGGTCGTGCCGACGACCTCGTGGCCGCGCGCCACGAGTTGGGCGACGAGTTGGGTGCCGATGGCGCCGGAGGCTCCGGCAAGGAAGATCTTCATGACATCTCCGTTCGTGGTGTTCACCACCAAAGACGAAACGCCCCGGCATCCCATGACCAGCTGTGATCCAGTTCACAGTGCGATGCGGCTGTGCCGCCACAGGAGGCCGGTGCGGAGCTGCCCCGCCCGCGCCGCGCAGGTGAGCCGGCGCCGGGCCGGGAACCTGGTCCAGCCTCGGGAAGTACCCGAGGTACTGGTACGACTTCAACCACGCCGCCAACGCCGGCAGATGCGGACCAGTGGTCGTCTTCTCCCGCGCCTACGCGATCTCACGGAATCTCGGGCGTTGGGTGAAGCCCGCGGCCCGCGGCGGCGTGGGGTGGCCCGGTCATGGGGTGGTCGATGTGGTGCGCACGGCCGCGGACGGTCGTGCGCGCCTGGTGTCATTGCCGGGTGATCGGGGTGTCGGAGACGGTGATGGTCCAGCTGATTCCGTGGGGGGCGAGGAAGGTGAGGAAGCTGGTCGGGTCGTATGCCTGTGCCGGGGCGAGCACGCCTGGTTCGGCGCCGTCCGCGGCCAGGCGGCGGGCGGCTTCGACGGCGATCACGGCTGTGATGCCGTAGGTGTCGTGGCCCCGCACGACTCCGCGGGCTGATCGGCCGTCGCGGCTGACGGCGTCGATGAGGTAGGTGAACCGCTGGGTACGGCGGTCCTCCTCGGTGGGCCCTTCGGGCAGGCTGACGGTGATCTCCTCGATCGGCCGGACGCGCTCGGCGAGCAGGTGGGCGATCAGGTCCCCGGGGACGCAGCCGTCGTTGGCGGCGGGGACGACGATGAACGCGGAGATTATCGCCGGTCGCGCATGACGGCTCGGCCGGCGAGGGCGGTGGCGGAGAAGACGAGTACGAAGGTGAACGTGACGATCCCGGTGTACGTGAAGGGATCGATTGCGGGCATGATGCGGTCGCCGTTGCTCAGGGCGTACGTCATGGCGAACAGGCCGGGCAGCGCGAACGCGGTCCCGACTATGCAGGCGGTGGCGCCCAAGATGGCGGCTTCCCAGCGCAGGATCGAGCGTCGTTGGTGTGGTGTGGCGCCGACGGCCGCCAGGAGCGCGAATTCCGATCGGCGGGAGAGGGTTGCTGTCACGAGGGAGTTTGTGACCGCGATGGCGATATAGCCGAAGAGGACCATCAATATCAGCAGCCCGAACTTGTCCTCGCCGCCCGAGGCGCCGTCGGCGTCGGCGTCGGCGACGGAGGCGGACCGGGTGACCTCGGCTCCGGGCACGTCCGCCAGGTCGTTGCGGATGCGGCGTTCGACCCGCGCCACCGATTCGGATGCGGGGACCGTGACGGCCAGACCCGATGCGAGTCCCGAAGCGGTGGCCGGCTGCAGGTCGCCGAGTGGGAGCAGGACGTCGCCGAAACCGAGGCCGCGTTCGTACAGCGCGCTCACGTGCCGCTTGATCGACTGTCCGTCCGCCAGCACGATGGTGACCTCGTCTCCGACGTGGGCTCCCAGTTGTGCGGCACCGAGAACGCCGAGCACCACGTCGCCCTGCCGGAGACGGATCGGACTGTTGCTCGTGGGCTTGAGATCGGCGTAGCGCTCCACTTGGTCACCGGCGATGCCGAGTGCCTTCAGGGTCTGGGGGCTGTTGTCGCTGCCGGCGGGCGGCTGCACGATGACGCCGGTGGTCACGAACGGGGTGGCGGAGCCGACCCCGGGCACGCCTCGCACGAGTTCGGTCGTCCGGTCGCCGACGCCGGTACTCGACACGGTGACCGTGAGGTCGGTGCGCGCGCCCGCGTGCGCCTGTGCCTTCGACACGGCGCCGACGGTCGCGGCGCCGGAGAGCTGGACCGCGGCCAGCGCGACTCCGAGGACGATCGGGGTCATCGCGCCGCCGACGCGGGCGGCCCGGTGGCGAATGCTGCCGAGGGCCATGTATGCCGCGGCGGTCCGCGCGGCCGGTCGGCGCACGATTGCGGCCGCCGCGCGTACCACCTGCGGACTCAGCGGACCGATCGACAAGGCCATCACCAGTCCCGAGATCCCGGGAAGTCCGCTGGCCACATCGACGTTGGATGTGTAGGTCGGCGCCAGGGCCATCACGATGCCCGCCGCGAGGAGCACCACTCCGACGACAATGCGCCGCGCCGTCCGCGGCGATCCGGACGGACCCGTGTCGGCGCCCTCGAGTTGCGCCAGCGGACTGCTGCGTACGACTCGGCGCACCGCGACGCGCATGGCGATCTCCGCGGCGACGAAACCCGTCAGCATCGCCACGATGAAGGGGAACGGGCCGAAGACCGGCTGAAGGGTGCGGGGCAGCACCCCCCAGGATCGGATGGCGTCGATCATGACCGCTCCCACGAGTGGTCCGGCGAGTCCGCCGAGGCCCCCTGCCAGCGCGGCGACCACGCGGATCTCCGCGCGAAGCAGCCGCTTCACCTGTCGTGGCGTGGCGCCGACGATGCGGAGCATGGCCAACTCGCGTGATCGCTCGCGGATCTGGAGCGACGTGAGAGCGATGACGGTGAACACGGCGACGATGAACGCGACAGCGCCGAGCGCGCCCGAGGCGGAGACGAGTGCCGCCGTCGCCCGGCCCTGGGAGACCGCCTCGACGGGCCCCCGGGCGCTGCGATCCCACAGCCGAGCGTCGGCCTGTGGGACCAGGCGAGCGAGTGTCTGCTCGTCGGGCATCGCCTGCGGCCAGACGCCGATGACCGCCACGCCGCGATCGGGGTTGCCGCGCGTCCCGATCTGCCCGTCGCTCAGATAGACGTCCGGGACGTCGACTCCCGTGTCGTCGGCTGTGGTGGTGCCCGCGAGCGTGTACTCGACGGACCGGTCGCCGAAGCCCAGCGAGACTTTTCCCCCGGTCGCCAGGCCGTGGGAGCGGGCGACGTGGCCGGGCAGCACGATTTCGTCCGGCCCGACGGGTGCGTGTCCCGAGGCCAGTTCGCGGTTCCCGAGCGCGAACGCCGACCAGGGATGCGCATCCACCGGCTCGGCGTCGCCGGCCCGGGCTCCAAGGATGGCGGGCACGATGCGGTCGGCGACGACGCGGGACGCCGGCAGCGCCGCCGCGATCTCCTCGACCAAGGAGGCAGGCAGCAACGCCCGGCCCGGAACCGTCATGTCGACGTCGCCGCTGACCGGCACCGACTGCCGGGATGCGACCAACAACGGCGCGTTGTCGTACTCGCCGGTGGAGACCTGGCCGCGGACGCCGGTCTCCAGGAGTACTCCGAACGCCCCCACGAGAACAGCCGAGAAGAACACGGTCACGGCCAGTGCGACGACCTGGCCCGTGCGCGCTCGCAGCGTCAGTCGCGCGAGCTTGTTCACGACCGCCGCCCGAGGTCGGTCAGGGTTGCCGCGATCTGCCCTTCGGTGGCCCCGCGAAGTTCGCCGTGCCGGCGTCCGTCGCGGAGGAACAGCACACGGTCCGCGACCGCCGCGGCCCGCGGGTCGTGCGTCACCAGCAACGCCCGCTGTCCGAGGTCGGTGACGATCGAACGGAGCAGGCCGAGTATGACGTCGCTCGACGCGGTGTCCAGCGCGCCGGTCGGCTCGTCGGCGACGATCAACTCCGGGTCCGTCACGAGCGCACGCGCGAACGCGACGCGCTGTTGCTGCCCCCCGGACAGTTGTGCCGGTCGACGCTCGAGTGTGGCACCGACACCGACGGTCTCGGCCAGATCCCGTACGCGGCGCTGGTCGATCCGTCGGCCGGCCAGTCGCAGCGGCAACGAGATGTTGTCGGCGACGGTAAGGGACGGGATCAGGTTGTAGGACTGGAACACCACCCCGACGTGCGAACGTCGCATCTCGGCCAGTTGGGCCTCGTCCAGACCGGTGATGTCCGTGCCGCCGATGTGGATCGAGCCGGTGTCGGGCTTTTCCAGGCCCAACAGGCAGTTCAGCAAGGTGGTCTTGCCGGAGCCCGACGGTCCCATGATCGCGGTGAAACTCCGCGGCGCGACGGAGAGGTCGATGTTCGTCAATGCCCAGAACCGTGTGGCATCGGCGCCGAAGCTTTTGCTCAACCCGCTGACCGTCACGGCGTGGGCGTCATGGTTTCCGGGGTGTTCGCCCCTGTGCGCTTTCACGCAATCGACCGTAGGTTCGCGGTGCTTGCGACACAGTCCCCCGCGCACCCGACCTGCGGTGGTACGTGCGCCCACCCGCATGGTGGTGCCGGCTATACCCCTCCCGGCGGGCGGCCCGACGGGCTCTGCCGGGGACCTGGCGGTACAAGTAGGCTCACCAGGTGAGTTCCACCGAAGGCGTCGACACCAGGCAACGACCACGAGACGCAAAGTCCGTCCGGCGATCGGCTCTTTCGGTTCGGTACCTGGCGGCCGGCACCCTCTCCGGGCTGTACGGCCTGCTGGTTCTCGCGGTCCTCGTGGCGGTGGCCGCGCTGTCGGCGGTCGGTGTCGGGCTCCTGCTCACCGGCGCCGCGTCCGGGCTGTTGCGGCGCTGGTGCGACCGTGAACGCGTCAGGGTCGGACGGGCGCTCGGGCGGCGCATCGGTTCCCCGTACCTGAGCCCTGCCGCCGCCGGGCCGGACGTCGCCCGCCACCGCATCGCCGACGGCACACTGGCCCGCGACCTGGCCGCCGTCCTCCAGCGGATCATCGTCGGGATCCCGCTCGGTGTCGTCACCGTCCTGCTGCCGTTGGTGTCACTGCAAGCGCTGGCACTGCCGACGTACTGGTGGGCGATGCCGGACGGCAAGCCCGCTGACCAACTGTTCGAGATCACGTCGTGGTGGCTCGCACTGGCATCAGGCCTGATCGGGCTCGCCGGACTGGCCGCGTGGTCGATCGCCGCGCCCGCCGTGTGTTCCGCCGACGCGAAGCTCCTTGAACTGCTGCTCGCACCAACCCGCGACCAGGAGCTCCGGCTTCGTGTGCGGATAGAGGAGCAGCGCCGACGTTCGGCCGTCGACCTGCACAGCGCCGAGCTGCGCCGAATCGAGCGGGACCTGCACGACGCGGCGCAGAACCGGCTGGTCGCCGTCTCCATGTTCATCGGCACCGCGCAACGGCAGTTGAGCACCGGAACCGGCGATGTCGCGACGGCACTGGCGAAAGCACAGGACGCCAGCCGCGACGCGCTGGCCGAAATGCGTCGCATCATCCAAGGCGTCTATCCACCGGCGCTCGCCGAAGAAGGTCTGGTGCCTGCATTGGGACTGCTTGCCGACCGGATGCAGATTCCCGCCCGGCTGCGGGTCGACGCCCCGGCACCGACACCGGCATCCGTCGACGCCGCCCTGTATTTCTCGGTCGCCGAGGCGCTGACCAACGTGGCCAAGCACAGCAACGCGACGGAATGCGACATTCACCTGAATTGGAAGGAGGACAACGGCGAGATGCGCGTAATCACCACCGTGACCGACGACGGACACGGCGGCGCCGAGCGGTCGAAGGGCAGTGGCCTGGCCGGAATCGAGAGCCGGATCGGGGCACTCGGCGGCACGGTCGCCGTCGCCAGCCCACCCGGCGGGCCGACGTCGGTGCGGATGGAGCTGCCGTGCGAGTCGTGATCGCCGAGGACGACACGCTGCTGCGCGAAGGTCTTGCGGCGCTGTTGTCCGCCGAGGGCATCGAGGTGGTCGCGGCGCGTGCTGACGCCGATCAGCTGTACGAGACCATCGAGGAGTTCGACGCGGGACTGGCCATCGTCGACGTGCGGATGCCGCCGACGTACACCGACGAGGGTCTGCGCGCCGCGATGCAGGTCCGCGCCATGCGTCCCGGCTTCCCGATGCTTGTGCTGTCGGCCCACGTGGAGACCAAGTACGCCGGCGAACTGCTGGCCGACGGCGCCGGAGCGGTTGGCTACCTGCTCAAGGAACGGGTGGGCGCCGTCGAGGACTTCCTGCGCACCATGGACCGCGTGGTCAGGGGCGAGACCGTCCTCGACCCCGAGGTCGTGACGACCCTGATGCGCCGCGGCCGCAGTCCGCTCACCGCCCTCACCGCACGCGAACGCGACGTGCTGCAACTGATGGCCCAGGGCCACCGCAACGGCGACATCGCAGCCGAACTGCACGTCACCGAGGCCGCGATCCACAAACACATCCGAAGCATCTTCAACAAACTCGGCCTGCTCGCCGACGACGCGGGACACCGCCGAGTACTGGCAGTCCTCACCTACCTACGCGAGCAGTGACAAGCCACGATGTGCATCACCGACCCAGCCGGCCAACGACCCCCGCCCCATTCGGTGGTGGCGCCCCTTCTGCGAATGTGACGGCCCCGGCTCCGCCGGAAATCCGCCACCCGGCCGGCCGCGTCCTCACGGGCATCGATCGGCTCCGAATACCCACGAGACGGCAGATGGCGCCCGGCAACCGGACAGACCAGGACACCCGCAGCGCGCAGGGCACATGACCGGTGTTGACCAACGGCCGGCTTACCGTCGGCATTCTCGGACACCCGCGTGTCCGTGCCTGTGAGCAGCCCCCTCCGTTCCTGAGCGTTCGGGGCGGCGCGAGGCCGTCACCGACGCGCCTTGTCAGGCGCCCCGACGCGGTCAGGAGTACCAGGAGGCCTCCGTCGGCCGCGACCGCCGGGGTATTTCCCGGGCGGGCATGGGCCTGCGTTCGCCACCCGCGAGCAGGATGCTCACCGGATCGCCGCCGAGAGCGCCCGGGAGCGTCACTTCGACCTCGATGCCGCGAGGCGGGTCGGTGGGCAGGATCGCGGTCATCACTTGCGTCCGGGCGCGGTGGCCGTGGACGCGGGCGGCGGCGACCTCCTTCCCGTCCACGAGGAGCTCCAGCTCCCGCGTCCCGCCCATCCGCAGGCCCACGGTGACCGAGCAGCCGGCGTGCTCGCAATGAAAGTGATACTCGCGGCTCATGATCGCCTTCCCCAATAGCCGGGCGAAAAGGTCCCTCCACTCCATAGTGGCACCGGGCGGCGGCCGCGCCGGCCCTGGATCCGCCCCCGTGATCGTCTGCGTGCTCGTGGCGTGTCACGAGGTGATGACGCTCCGAAATCGGCTGTGACGCGTATTCCGGGACGGTCACTTCCAACAACCGGTGCCCCGGGTGAGGTTGGGCGTTCAGCGTCGTTCGCATGGAGGACGTTGGAGGGTTCCGAGGGTTGGTGTGGCCGGAGGTCGAGGACCTGGTGGTGGACGGGATCCGGGTCGTCGGTGACGCGGTGCGGGTCGACGCGCATTGTGGGCGCCCGACCCCGCCGAACAACCACGACTTCGTATGGCCCAAAGGGGTCCAGATGTGGTCTTCGAGCGGGCCCAAGACGGCGCGTGCGTGCGTGTCCTCCCTTTGCCGGGCCGGCCGGCGCTCCCTCAACCCCCGGGGAACTGGCGCCCGCCGGTGCTCCTCGGTCATGCTTCGGGGGCTGAGCCCCATGATCGGACGGAGTCCCGCATGATCGTCTTTGAAGTCCCCGCCGGTGAGCTCGTCCACGAGCTGAACCGCCAGGCCGCCGAGGCCGGTATCACCGACGCGGCGATCGTCTCCCTGATCGGGGCCGCCGACTCCTTCACCGTCTCCACCATGCCCGAAGGCGACGCGCTCAAGGACACCATCACCACATACGACCTGCCCGGTGAGATGACCGGAACGGGCGAGATCCGCAACGGCGTCGTCCACCTCCACGTCGTCATGGGCGTCGAAGGCGACCGTGCCATCGCCGGACACCTCCACGAAGCCTCGATCGGCACCCACTTCGCGCGCGCCTACGTCATCCCGGCCGGCTGACCGGCCCCCAGGTTCGGGTGCGCGCACCATCGGCCCCGTCTGTACCGGGTTCGCACGCCCTACCGTCACCGATATCCTCCGCGCCTGCCCTGCGTCGGCGGCTCCACCGTCCAGCCCGAGAGGTGATCACGGGGGCGGGCGGAATGGGCTGCGCGTGCCCGGCTCCACCCTGTCCGGACCGCCCTGGGCACCAACTTCGGCGGGCCGATCTGCGTGATCCGCTCGGCCTCCTCCCACCAGCTCCAGTGGGCCATGCGCGACGACAGGGGCGACAAGACCTGTAAGCAGTCCCGGACGCACCCGACTCCACCCGGACGGACCAGACTCCTGTCGCCGGGACGCGAGGAACCCAACTCCTACGCCGCCTGGTGCCGCAGACAAGGACCCGCCGTCCGGCGGAGCAATGCTCAAGACTTGTGGATCGGTCCCGGGAGGGCACGCGGAGGGCGTACATTCCCGAATGATCCTTGAGGTCTCCGAGTAGGCCCGCGTTGCAGCGCGGGTGCCGTCAGGCTCCGCACCAAGGTCACCCGCGGCGCCGGCAGCCCGGCCGCCGCCCTGGCGATGGTGTTCAAGCCGGTCGAGCCCGCCCAGGATCGATGGCGCGCGATCACCGGCGCCCACCTGGTCGCACTGGTCCGTGCCGGTGCCAGGTTCGAGAACGGAGTGCCGGTCGAGCGCGCGGAGAAGGCCGCTTGACTGAGTAAAGGACTACGGCGGCTGGACCTCGGCGGCCTCCCGGGCCATAGCGGAGCCATCCAGCTACAGAGGTCTGACCTATTCTCAGTCTTTCGCGACCGGACAAGGGGTGATCAGACATGGTTCTTCGGATCGGAGACGAAGTGATGGTCTCCTGTGAGGCGGCAAGGGCTCGGGTGGTCGCGGTGGATTCGCGCTACATCACTCTCGAATGGCCGTGGGGAGCGATCGACAACTCCACAAACTTCCGCTGGGACGGGAGAGTCGCCCTCCCATGGGGCGATTCCAACCACGAGTGGGCCCCATATCGCCTTGAGCCGGCAGCTCCTGCCCTCCGTGCGGGAGACATCTGCACCGTGTCCATCCCGCCGACCCGACTTTGTGTGGGGCACTACGAGGAGTACGACCCTCCGCGCAACCTCGGCTGGGCTCCCGCCCCCACCGCAGGGATCTATGTCATGCCACCGGAAAGCAAGGACGTAGAGGATGCGGGGTGCATGCTCTACCTGGGCGGAGCCGAGCCCTATCACGTGGAACCGGTCCAGGACTGAGCCCGGATACAGCAAGCCCCGGCCTCACCCGGACGCACACCACGCGGTCCAGGTATCGCGGTGGGCCACACGTCACCTCGTCCACAGGTCTTGACTATTGTTCCGCCCGGCGCCTACCCGGAACGCTTCACCGAAGTGGTAAGGCACGTCACCGCGTTCGCGGACCCGCTCCCGAGCGGCGCCGCCGGCTCGAGTACATGGCACGCGGCGACCGGCACTCGGGGATGAGCCCTTCGCCACCCGAGCCTCTCGGGCGCACCGACCCGACGAACGGTACGGCTGTTCCTGCGCAGGTGGGCCGTGTTCGCGGCGATCGAACGCCGTCCCGTCCCGGCCCGGCGTCTGCGGCCGCGTGATCGAGCGGCGGGTGGCGGTCAAGCTGCTGGTGCACGATGTCCGGGACACCTCCGGTGCGGCGCTGTTCCTCCGGGAGGCGCGGGTGGCCGGCGGCCTGAACCATCCCGGTGTGGTCACCGTGTACGACCTGGGCCAGGACCCGGACGAGGGAACGCTGTTCCTGGTCATGGAGTTCCTTACCGGCCGCGATCTGGCGAGCGTGCTGTCCGAGGACGGGCCGCCGCCGGTGGCCACCGCCGTGGGCTGGGCCGCGCGCGCCGCCACGGCGCTGGCGGCCGCGCACGACGCGGGCGTGGTGCACCGCGACCTCAAGCCCGCAAACCTCATGCTCACCACGACCGGCGACGTCAAGGTCCTCGACTTCGGCATCGCCCGATACGTCGAAAGCACCCACCACTCCAGCAGGGTCATGGGAACACTGGCGTACATGCCGCCCGAACGGTTCGACGAGCAGCCCGGCGACACCCGCTCGGACCTGTACTCCCTCGGCTGCGTCCTGCACGAACTGCTCACCGGCAACCCGCCGTTCGACGCCACCGGACCGGTCGCCATGATGAACGCCCACCTGCGCCGCGCACCGCGGCCGCCCGGCGCCCTGCGCCCCGGCGTCCCCACCGAACTCGACGACCTCATACTCGCCCTGCTGGCCAAGGACCCCGAACACCGCCCCGCCTCCGCCCTCGACGTCGGCAAGCGGCTGACCCGGCTCACCACACACCGCGCACCGACCCCCGACAGGGCCGGAATCTCGGCCGCAGCGACCAGGCAGAACCCCAGCCGGGTGTCCGACCACACAGCGACGACACCTGCCGATCACATCCGGGGCATCCGGCACGACCGGGGACCGACGTCCACGGCGCCCACGGTCACATCCCCCCACGTGGCGCCCGGCGCCACAGGGCTCGTCTACGAACTGCGCCGCACACTCACGAAGGACACCACCGTCCTGTCCGTGGACGCGGTGGCATTCAGCCCGGACGGCCGAGTGCTGGCGACCGGCGACGAAAACGGCGCCGTCATCATCCGCGACGCCCACACGGACGAACAACTACTGACCCTGGCCGACAAATCCGCGAGAGTCACAGCGCTGACCTTCAGCCCGGACGGCGGCACCCTCGCCGTCGGCGACCACGGAAGGGTCCACCTCTGGGCGACACATCCTCGAGGCGCGTTCGGCGCCACCACACAACAAACCACAAACGCGTCCCAGACCCGGCGGGGCATCGACGCCACCACGGCCCGCACGTCGAGCGGACCACCCACCTGATCCTCGAACTCCCCGTCGCCCGGGAACGCCCGCCCGATCGCCCGATACACCGGATCGTCCTGCCGCCTCGGCACCCACGACCCCTCTCGAACGCATGCCCCCGGCCCCGACGGCCCGCCCCGCAAAGGCAGCTCGCGTCTCCACGACCCACGATCAGGCGCCAGGCGGGCCGACGGCAGTGGCCGGGACGAACGCCCACCTCCACACCCGCCCGCCCCGCCCCGCCCCGAGCACGCCCGCCGCCGTGGACCTACGTCCATAGCGCCGTTGCGCCTGGGCCGTCGCTGATCGCCCTGACGAGATCCGGCCTCGCCTGAGCCCCCGCCATCACCCGTGCGCAGGTGTCGCGCATCGCCAAGGCAAAGCCCCACAGATGTGGCGGCAACGCGCCGGCGATCCCCGCGAACATCTCGACGGCGCCGGCTTCGTCTCGACCTCGACCGCGACACCCGCTTCAAGGTGGCCGGGGCGGCACGCGGTCAGCGGCGGCCGGTGGCCAGGATGACGAGGAACTGACCGCCGCCCGCCTCGATGTCGGCGGTCACCGGCAGCCCCGGTACCAGTCGGGAGAACCGGTCCACCAACCAATCCGCCGCCTCCTGGGCGTCCTTCCTGGTCGGACAACGGCCTACCATCTCGCGGCCGCCCTTGCGCTCCAGCCTTCCGGCAACGGTGATCAGCGGCGCGGGTTCGACCACGTACAGGTGGTCCGGCCAGGCGATGACCACCTTGACCGCGCCCTTGCGGGTGTTGCACCCGCGGTGCGCGAGCCGCTCGGCGACCTTGGCCTTCCGGTCGGCGGTTCGGCTGTCGACACTGGGCCCCCGCGGGTCGTTCACCGACTCGTCGGGGTCGACCGGTTCGTCGCACACCCAGCACCGCCAGCCGTCGCGCTCGGCTACATCATCAAGGAGAGTCACCCGAGCAAACTAGCCTGCCCGGCCGCCACCCCGGTGCACCAGGCCCATTGCCGGGACATCCGACGACTCACGGCCGAACTCGGCCGGCGGCTGCCCGGGCGGGCCCGAGGTTCGCCGCCACCCACGGGCTGTCGTCGAGGGCGTTCCGGATCAGCGCGGGCGAGCCGAAGGCCCACACCAGCAGCAACGTGCCGGACACCATGGCGGTGAGTGCGGGCAACAGGCGGCGGGCACGCCGTCCCCAGAACGCGACGAGGTTGATGCGGCCGTTGCCGGCCGCCGCCTCCTTGAGCAGCAGTCCGGTGATGAGGAACCCGGACAGCACGAAGAAGTAGTCGCGGACGCCGGCCCGGTGGAGGTCGGCGTTTCTCTTTCCCCACTCGACTGCAGTCGCTCGTCCTCGGCACGCTGACGGGCACGCGCAAGCATCGAGGGCATGATGTCAATCCCTGTGACCTCGACACCCGCCCGCGCGATCGGCAGGGTGATGCGCCCGGTTCGGCAGGCCACCTCCAGGACCGGACCGCCTGCCCGGACCGCTTGGCCGAGGAAGAACGGGATGGCGTGGGTCCGCGCGGCGAACTCCTGATCGTAGAAGTCCGCATCGTCGTATACGGCCAGGTCCTCCGGCGGTTTCATCGTGCCACCGCCGGCGTCGGGCCGAAAGCGTCAGCAAGGCTGGTCAGGACGGAGCCGGACCAACTGCTCTCCCCGAACACGCTGACCGGTATGGCGAACACGCCGCACTCGCGCCGGAGCGTCTCCGCTGGGATTTCAACCGGGAAGAAGTAGTTGCCGGGACAAGTCCGGCTCGCCGTGGGAATCGCCCCGAGCACTTCGTCCGGCAACCGTTCGAACAGCCGCTCGGCCCGTGCGGCCAGTTCGTCGACGATCTGCCGGGGCACGTCGCTGTGCTCGGTCAGCAGACGGTCGGCGAGCCTCAGCTGTGCCGACGTCGGCGGATCCACCCGGAACGCTTCGGCCAATTCGGCTTGCGCCGGACCCAGCAGGACCACGCCGAACGTGCGTGGCCACAGCCATCCCTTTGTGACCGAATGCAGCAGGACCGCACAACCGGTGTCCAGCAATCGCCGTGTGCCGGCAGCGAACGGGGCTCCCAGGTCGTAGACGCTGTCGATCAGCAGGCGGCGGCGTGGTGATACCCGCAACCACGAAATCACCGCGGCGCACTCGGCATCGGACAGGTATCGGCCGAGCGGCTTGCTGGGGTTGGCGAGCAGCAGGTATTCGGGCCGGTGGTCCGCCGGCGACCTCGGCAGGGCCGGCGCCGGTAGCGTCGGGTAGGACGCGGGCGCCAGGCCCGCAGCGCGGGCCAGCTCGAGGTAAACCGGGTACACGTCGCTGGGCAGCCACAACCGCGCTTGCACGGCGCGCAGCCAGTGGAACACCACGCCGAGCCCGTGACGGACCCCTCGACAGACCATGGCGTGGCCGGACCACTCTTCCGGCAGCTCGAAGCGCCGCAGCCAGGCACGGGCGAGATCGCACCGGTGCACCGTACTCATGTCGGTCGGCGGTTCCGGTCGCATCGGAGCAAGCGCCCGGTACACGTTGGTCTCGGCGGCGTCCAGAAGCGACGAGGAAGCACTGAGTTGCCGCTGCCGGAATTTCTGGAACTCGTCGAACCTCATGCCGTTGCACCTTCCGGCACGATCTCGCTGGCCCGGTCTTCCAGGGACGCGTAGCAGCGTCCGTCGGCCATGACGTTCCAGCTACGTGCGATCCCGTTGGTGCGTTCCCAGAGCAGGCTGGGTTCGGTGTAAGCGGCGATCCGCATCGGCCGTCCGTCCCAGCTGCCGTGGTAGACCGGCGCGCCCCAGGGCAGGCGGCTCGCCAGTTCGAAGCCATGCTGCTCGGCGAACCGGGTGACGATGGACAGCGAAACCTGGTGCTCTCGGCTCCAGACGTTGGCGGCGCGGTCGAAGTAGAGCGACTCAGTGCTGGTGGATACGTAGAGCTCTTTGAAGCAGACTTCCTCGACACCAAGAGCCGCGGCCCACGAAAGGTAGTCGGCGACCTCGGCCGCGTCGGCGACGCCGCCGTGCTGGAGCACGCAGATCAGCCTCATCCGCAGCCCCGGCCAGCGGTCACGTCCCACGCGCCAGGTGTCGATCACAGAGCTCACCGGCGTGCGCAGCATCATCAGCCGCTCGCTGACGGCGTCGTCCTGATGGTGCCGGGAGACCGCCAGCACGCTCAGGCCTGCGGTGCTCAGGGCTGCGAGGCGGCCGGCCCGGTCAGCGTGCCCGCCCTTCGCCAGGGTGTGCGCGTTCGTGATCAGGACGACCTTCGGGAAGGCCGCCGAGCAGGCGGACACCAGTCGCAGCTGCTGTTCGAACGGTATGAGCGTGGGCTCCCCGCCGCCGGTGATCACTGCACGCTCGGCACCCGCCGCACGGGCGCGCTCCAGCCAGTGGGCGACCGCGTCCCACGGGACCCGTGCCGGCGCTTGGTCGTTGGAGATCGAAGCCGAGGAGAAGCAGAACGAACACCGGGCTTGGCAGGCGGAGGCGACCGGCAGAAGCGAAACCGAGCGCGGTCGCGTGTCGGCGTAGCGACGCTGTGCCGATTCGTGCAGGTGCAGGGAGGCCGCCATCGCATCCTCGACGGTTGTCGGGCGCAGAGTGAACTCGTCGCCTACTTGGTCGAGTTCGTGGACTGCTGACAACCGGATGCGAGCCTCGTGCAGTTCCATGCCGAGGCCGGTCGACACGTTGGGCACCAACTTGTCGGGGTCCACCGTGGTTTCCAGCACCAGCAGCCGATCGCCCGGAATGGCCAGACGGTCCAGCAAGCGTCGCGCCTTGCCGATGCCGATTCCCAACTCCGCACGGGTCAGCAGGTGGAACCGGTCGGGATAGGTACTCTCCGGAATCCCTGCCTTACCGTAAGCGAACGCGTACTTGTCGAAGCCCTTCGCGAAGTTCGACAGCACGATGACGTGGAAGCGCTGGTCGCTATGGTTCATCCCGTCATCATGCATGAACGGGCCCCAGACGACATGGGCCGAACTGCGGGCGGAACGCGGTGTCCCGATCCGATCCGTCGTCAACGACACGCCCCGCCCTGTCGCGGTCCACGACACGGCCACCGGTGACCCGGCGGCCGTTGACCAGCCCGGTGTGGCCGAGGACCTGCCCTTCGTCCCGAGCACCCGATCGCACCCCCGATGCCAATGTCGACGGCGCCGCGATCGGTTCTCACGGAGACAGCGACGGGTTTCAGCTGCGGCAGCAGCACATCAAGTATGTGATCACTCAACACACCGGTTCAAAGATCGAACTGACCATCAGTCACGCTCGGTCATCCCGAAATGTTGATCAGAGCCGATCAAGATGGCCGTTGACAGCACGTCCCGCCGAGGTCAGGGTCGCCGCCGCGCTGGGGTGGCTGTGCCTGGTCGATGACCCGGTGCCCGACGACCTGCGCGCGGTTCTCGACGAGATCGTCACGGACGAACTCGGCCGCCTGATGGCCCAGGTGCCCTGGATGCGGCCGGTCGACGACTACTCCCGCGGCGCCGGACCGACACACACCCTGAACCAGATGTTCCACCCCGTCCAACACCCCACGGGCCCCGATCCCCGGGGAGACCCCGAGGGGTTCGCCGACGACCCGCCTTTCTGAGACCGACGCCGAGGGCACCGCCGCCGCACCTGCCACTTCCCTGGAGATCGAAGACTCCTGGTGAGAGCCTGCCGCGGGTGGCCGCTTGATCGGTGTCGCCCGTCGCTGGGCCTCCGTTGGATGCGCGTCGCACGCTTCGGCCGTCGGAGCGTGGTCGGCGCGTGCGTTGCGCAGGGCCTCGCCTCCTGTCGTGCGGAACTGTGGCTCATGGGGCGCTCAGTAGTCGTGGGAGGGTTCCTCGAAGGTATCGGGGTCGGTGACCCAGCCTGCGTTGAGGACGAGTCGAGAGGTGCGGTGCAGGGCGAGGAAGGCGAAGGGGCGATCGAAGCGGACGCTGATCTCGCGGGTCCGGAAGGGGTGGCGGGGGATGCCGGCAGCGATTCCGGAGAAGGCGGTGACGGCTGCGGAGCGGAAGCCGCGCGCGCCGAAGGTCGCCGTCATCGTCTGCGCGGCTTGCTGGATGGCCAGGGGCTCGGCGCTGATGCCGGGGAAGTGGTTTCGTGAGAGGTCCGTTGCCGTGCGCAGGCCGAACAGGTCGGCGTCGGCGAGGAGGTCGTGGTGGGCATTGACGGTGAACGCGACGGTATCCACGTGGAGCGTGGGTTCGCCGTCGACACTGGGGACGCGGGCCACGGACAGCCCGGGGCCCGGGGCGCCGTCGGGGAGGCGGTCGCCGGGGACTGTGGCCCGGCGGTTGTGGAGTGTGGCCACGGCGGCGGCCAATACCTGGCCTGCGGTGGCTTCGGGTGTTCCGAGGTACAGGTGGACGTCGATGCCATGGGCGCCGACGACCTGAAGCTCGGTGAGGGGGCCGGCTGCCGTGTCCGCGACACCGACACGATTCAGGAGACCGGAACTTCGGGACAGGCCGGCCAGGACCCTGCCGTGCCAGGGCCCTGTCTCGGCTACCAATACGCCTGGGATGAAGGGTCGGATCCAGTCGGTGCGGAGGGTCAGGGCGCCGGCCAGCACCAGCAGAGTCTCGTCGTTCACCGTGATCGGCATCGCGTCGATCTGCCCGTCCGTGCACCTGGTCGCCCAGGCGTCGAGGTGCAACCGGTCGCCGGCGGGGTCGCCGGTGAGTTGCCCGTTTATTTGGGCGGGCAGGTGGTCCAGCCAGGCCGGTTCGATGGGCAGGGTGCCGCGAGTCCACAGGCCCAGGGCCATGCTCAGGCCACGCGTGGCCCCGAGGGTGGAGAGCAGGTCTCGTGCTGCCGTTGCGGCGCCGTCCGCCGGGATGCCGAGTGCAGCCGAGAGTTCCTGCCGGGCGGGACCTGCGGCACCGGCGGCGAGGAGGCCGAGCAAGGGCCACACTCCGGCTGCGGCGAGTACCGTGCCTTCCTCCTGGGGCAGGGTCGCGGCCCAGCGTGCGGTCAGTCCGTTGACGGCTTCGACTGTGCCGTGATTGGCCATGTTTGCCTTTCGTCGCTCTCGGATCCTCGCGAGAGTAGAGCCGGAAGTATCGACTGGCGAGCGCATTTGCACGTTGCGGTCACTCGGAGACCGATCCGCGGGCCCGGCCAGGCAAGTCCCGGGCCGATCTCCAGGGTTGCGATCGTCGGCTCCTCGTCGAACGGCGACGGCGAGGCACTTGCCCTCACCCTCACCAACCTCCGGTCGTCGGCGGCCGGAACCGCGACCGCCTCGCACAGCCACCGCTTGCCGGTGGCCATCACCGCAGTGGTCCTGGCGCCGCCGTGCGGCCCGTCCGCGACCGCGTCCACGTCGGGGCTTTCCAGGAGGCGGACGATGGCGTCGACGGCATCGCGCTGGTGGGGGTTCAGCGGCGACACGGGCCGCCGCGCGGAATGTGGTGAGGTCTCGGGTGGGAAAAGCGGCAAGGAATGCTGCACGGTTTCTCTCTTCGTGTCGCCGGCTCCCGGATGTGCCGCCGCGCCCCGGCGCCCGCCCGCCCGGCCCCCGCCCGCCCGACGCCCGCCCGACCGACGCACACCCGCACCGTGCCGGCGCGCCCCGGCTGCGCGACGTGCCCGCGACGGAGCCGGGCGAGTCCGCCAAGCCCGCCGCGGTCGCGGTGACCGTCTGACGGCAGGACCCCATCCGGCCGGTCCCGCCGCGCATGCGAGTCCGCCGTACGCCGCCGCGCCGTCGGCGGGCCCGGCCCCAGTCCAACCTCGCCGCCTCGCGTCCCGAACCGCCCCGACGGGGCCCATGGCCGCGCGGCGGATCCGGAACGAACAACGGAGCACGACCATGGCGCATGCCACTCGCTTCAAAGAGACCGGCGGTCCCGACGTCCTGCGCTGGGAGGAGGTTGTTGTGGGGGACCCGGGCCCGGGAGAGGTACGGATCCGGCACGAGGCCGTCGGACTGAACTTCGCCGACACCTACTTCCGTACCGGTCTCTACCCGGCGCCGCTGCCCGCCGGGATGGGCGTCGAGGCCGCGGGTGTGGTCGAGGCGGTCGGAGACGGAGTGACGTACGTCGGGGAGGGCGACCGGGTCACGTACACCGGCAGCCCGCTGGGTGCGTACAGCACCGAACGGGTCATGCCCGCCGACTCGTTGATCAGGCTGCCGGACGCGATCGGCTTCGAGACCGCGGCCGCCTCCACCATGCGCGGCCTCACCTCGGCGTACCTCATGCGCCGGATCCACCCGCTGCGGCCCGGCGACACCATCCTTTTGACCGCGGCGGCGGGCGGCGTCGGCCTCATCGCCTGCCAGTGGGCGAAGCTCCTCGGGCTCACCGTCATCGGCACCGTCTCCAGCGATGAGAAAGCCGAGGTGGCCCGCGCCCACGGCTGCGACCACATCATCAACCACCGGCGCGAGGACACAGCCGCGCGGGTACGCGAACTCACCGACGGCGTCGGCGTACCGGTCGTGTTCGACAGCGTCGGACGGACGACATTCGCCGCCTCGCTCGCCTCGGTCAAACGCCGCGGACTCGTGGTGTGCTTCGGCACCGCGTCGGGGCCCGTACCGCCGATCGACGCGATGCAACTGGCCATACACGGTTCCGTGTTCGTCACCCGCCCGGCGTTGGCCGACTACATCGCGGATCCCGCGGAACGCGAGGAACTGGCCGGTGAGCTGTTCGGCCACATCGCCTCCGGGCGCATCGCCGTCGAGGTGAACCAGCGCTACGCGCTCGTCGACGCGGCCCAGGCACACCGCGAATTGGAGGCGGGAAGGACCACGGGCTCGTCCGTCTTCGTCCTCTGAGCGCCACGTGGACCACTCACCCGCAAAGGAAGCACCATGGACAAGACGCTTCGCCGCCCGGTGGACGCGCCCGCGCCGCCGCCCGCCGAACCCGCCGAAGCCGGGGGATCGATCCGGGTCGAGCCGCTGACACAGACCATCGGCGCCGAGATCCACGGAGTGCACCTCGGCGACGCGGCACGCGACGACGAGCTGTTCGCCGAACTGCACGGCCTGTTGCTGCGCTACAAGGTCCTGTTCCTGCGTGACCAGGACATCACCCGCGCCGAACACGTCGCGTTCGCCGAACGCTTCGGCCCGCTGGAGAACCACCCGGTGGTCGGCGGCGACCCGGACCACCCGGGCTTGGTCCGCATCTACAAAGACCCGGACAGCCCGCCGGAGCACTACGAGAACGCGCTGCACACCGACGGGACTTGGCGCGACACCCCGGCCATGGGGGCGGTCCTGCGCTGCGTCGAGACGCCCCCGGTGGGCGGTGATACGATCTGGGTCAACATGGCGGAGGCGTACCAAAGGCTCCCGGAACACATCAAGAACCAGATCAATCCGCTGCGCGCCCGGCACAGCATCGAGGCGACGTTCGGCGCCGTGCTCCCCGACGAGGAGCGGCGCCGGCTCAAGGAACGCTTCCCGGACGCCGAACACCCCGTGGTGCGCACCCACCCGGAGACCGGCGAGCAGATCCTCTTCGTCAACGCCTTCACGACGCACCTCGTCAACTACCACCGACCGGAGAACGTCCGCTTCGGCCAGGACTACGCGCCCGGCGCAGGGCTGTTGCTGCAGTACCTGATCAGCCAGGCGGCCATCCCCGAGTACCAAGTGCGGTGGCGCTGGCGGAAGAACAGCGTCGCCATCTGGGACAACCGCTCCACCCAGCACTACGCCGTCCAGGACTACCGGCCCGCCGTCCGCCGGATGGAGCGCGCCGGGATCGTGGGCGACAGACCGGTCTGAAGCACTGACGATCAGAAGGAGGCGGGTTGATGGGGATCGGGCTTCACCTGGGCGCGGAGCCGGTGACGGAGGCGCGCGCCGCCGGTGCCGGATGGCCGGTGCACCGGCGCTACGCGTGGCTGGTCTTCGCGTTGAGCTTCGGACTGCTGCTGTCGGACTACATGTCCCGGCAGGTGCTCAATGCCGTCTTCCCGATGCTCAAGGACGAATGGCTCCTCTCGGATGCGAAGTTGGGCTCACTCAGCGGCATCGTCGCGCTGATGGTCGGGCTGCTCACCTTCCCGCTGTCGCTGATGGCCGACCGGTGGGGGCGCGTGCGGACCCTGCTGCTGGCCGCGACGATGTGGAGCGTGGCCACCCTGGGCTGCGCGTTGGCAACCGGGTACGGGCAGATGTTCCTCGGCCGACTCTTCGTCGGCATCGGCGAGGCGGCGTACGGCAGTGTGGGCATCGCCGTGGTGCTCAGCATCTTCCCGACCGCGATGCGGGCCACGCTCTCGGGCGCGTTCATCGCGGGTGGGGCGTTCGGCTCGGTGCTGGGCGTCTCCATCGGCGGCGTCGTCGCCGATCACTTCGGCTGGCGCTGGGCGTTCGCGGTGATGGGGATCTTCGGCCTGGTGCTGGCGGCGGGCTACGGGTTCGTGGTCACCGAGGACAGGCTGTGTACGGGTCCGGCCGCGGCCGGCCGGGTCGCGGCCGGGGAGCCCGTGCGTGTGCGCGTCCTCCTGCCTCGGCTTTTCTCGTCGGTGTCGGTGATCAGCGCGTACGTCGGCAGCGGGTTCCAATTGCTCATCGCCGGCGCGCTCATCGCGTGGCTGCCCAGCTACTTCAGCCGCTACTACGACATGTCCTCCGGCCAAGCCGGTACCGCCGCAGGGGCGTTCGCGCTGCTCATCGCGTCGGCATGATCGTCGGGGGCATCGTCTCGGACCGGGTCAGCCGGGTGACCGCGATCCGTGCCTGGGATGTGGCGCTCACCTGCAGCCTTGGTTCACTCGTGCTGCTGACCACCGCATTCCTCCTCCCGGTCGGACCGTCGCAAGTGCTGGTGCCGGCGGTCGGAGCCCTCCTGTCGGCCGGGACCGCGGGGCCCGCCGCCGCCATGGTCGCCAACCTGACCCCGGCATCCGTAGCCGCCACCGCGTTCGCCACGCTCACCCTCGCCAACAGCCTGCTCGGGCTGGCCCCCGGCCCCGCGCTGACCGGCATGCTCGCCGACCACCTGGGGCTGCGCGGCGCACTGCGGCTCATCCCGCTCGTCGCGATCGCCGCCACCGCGGCCTTCGTGATCGGCCGCCGCTCCTATGACCGTGACCTCCGCCGCCTCGGTGCGTACGCCGAGTCGGCGGAGCCGAAGCAACCGGAGCAGACTTCGTGATCCGCGCCGGGCGGTCCCCATCCGCGAGGACGACTGGACCGGCCGGGAGTGCTGCGTGGAAGGGTCGGCTACGTAAGAGGACGGAAATGGGTGGAGGGCTCCGTGGGGTCGGTTTCTCCGCTTGACTGTTCGCTGTCGGATGTCGAACGTTGGGGGATCAGCCATGACGCGCTTGTTGCGGGTATTGGCCAGGCCGTGGGTGTCGGGGCTGTTGGTCGCGGGAGCGGTCGCGGTCGGGTTCGGGTTGTACTGGTTCCAGCCGTGGAAGTTGTGGGTGGACGACACGGTCGACGAGGCGCTTCCGCCGGTCGCGGCGGCGCCGCCCGTTCAGGTCGGGCAGTCGGCGCCGGCGGCCTCGGCCGGGCCGACCGGTTCGGCTCCGGTCGCCTCGGCTTCCCCCGCCGGGCCGGGTGCGCTCGCCGCCGGTGAGTTCATCAGCCACGAGCACGCCACTTCGGGCAGTGCGCGGATCGTGCGTCTCGTCGACGGCTCGCGCATTTTGCGTCTGGAGGATCTCGACACCAGCAACGGACCCGCCCTGCGGGTGTGGCTGACCGACGCGCCGGTCAAGCCCGGCAAGGACGGCTGGCGGGTATTCGACGACGGCGCCCATGTGAACCTCGGCGAACTCAAGGGCAACAAGGGCAACCAGAACTACACCTTGCCCGCCGACCTCGACCTGGCCCGCTACACGAGCGTCGCCATCTGGTGTGACCGGTTCGACGTCTCCTTCGGAGCGGCGGCGCTGACCTCTACGGCGTGACCGGGGCCTCGGCGGGCCGCCCGTCGGCGCCCTTCTCGGCCACGGCCGCCGCGAGGCCGAAGGGCCGCAACAACCGAGACTCGCACGACTCGACCCCTACGTTGCCAGGGGCGGGAACCGCAAGGCCCCCCGCCCCTGGCGTCAGTCGCGGCTCAGTGCGCGCCGAAGGCCGGGTCGCTCGTGCTGGCGCGTCCCGTCTCGACGTGGCCCGCGACGCCGCGCAGGTACGCGGCGTCCTGCGCGGCGGTGACCGTCAGGTCGTACCAGCCGTTACTGGCGTCGAGCTTCGCGTCGTGCACGGCGCTCTTACCGGGCCGCACTCGGTAAGACTTCGTCCGCCCCGGCTGGTACGCGTCGGCGACGGTCAGTTCCACCGGCTCGGCGCCCTTGTTGACCAGGATGAGCTGCACGTGTTCGCTGCGCCCGGGGCGGCGCACCTGCACCTCGACGCCCGCGAGGCCCGCGTGGCCGGTGGCCCGTCGGTGGAACCCGTTGGGCCCGTGCACCGTGAAGTCGTACGCGCCGTTCGGGGACGCCGAGATGTCCCAGCTCTCGGAGAGTTCGCGGCCCGCCCCGACGGTATAGGTCCACGGGCTGCCGGGCTGCGTGGTGGACGTCACGTAGAAGCCGGCGCCCGCCTTGCCCGGGTTGGTGAAGTCGAACCGCAGGCGGCCGTCGGCACCCGCGTGCGCGTCGGCGCCGAGGTCGTACGGCAGCGGCCGGGCCGGGCGCACGCCGGGCTCCTGCTTGGGCAGTTGGTTCTGCGCCGGGGGGTTCGGCACGTAATCGGGGTGCCGGTCGTGGCCGGCCGGGATGTAGTAGCCGGCGGTGCTCGGCAGGCCCGGCATCTGCGGGTCGGTCCGCGAGAAGTCGAACGCCGAGGTCAGGTCGCCGCACACGGCGCGCCGCCACGGCGAGATGTTCGGCTCGCGCACCCCGAAGCGCTGCTCTATGAAGCGGACGATCGAGGTGTGGTCGAAGACCTCGGAGCAGACGTAGCCGCCCTTGCTCCACGGCGACACGGCGAACATCGGCACTCGCTGGCCGAGGCCGTAGGCGCCGGCCAGGCTGCTGTCCCCCGTTTTCGGGGTGAAGTGCTCGCCCTCGACGCTGACCGTGGAGCGCCCCTGGGCGGGTGACGCGGGCGCGTACGGCGGCACGACGTGGTCGAAGAAGCCGTCGTTTTCGTCGTAGGTGACCAGGAGCACGGTCTTGCTCCACACCTCGGGGTTCGAGGTGAGCGCGTCGAGGACCTGCGAGGTGTACCAGGCGCCCCAGTTCGACGGCCAGTTCGAGTGCTCGCTGAAGGCCTCGGGCGCGGCGATCCAGGAGACCTGCGGAAGGCGGCCGGCCTGGACGTCGGCGCGGAGGATGTCGAAGTAGGTGCCGCCCTGCGTGATGCGGGTGCCGGTGCGAGCCTTGTCGTACAGCGGGTCGCCGGGGCGCGCGTTGCGGTACCTGTCGAAGTACAGCAGCGAGTTGTCGCCGTAGTTGCCGATGAAGGCGTCGTCGGTCCACCCCCAGGAGCCGGCCGCGTCGAGACCCTGGCCCTCGTCCTGGTAGATCTTCCAGGAGACCCCGGCCTCCTCCAGGCGCTCGGGATAGGTGGTCCAGCCGTAGCCGAGTTCGGCGTTGGAGATGACGGGGCCGCCGCCGACGCCGTCGTTGCCGGTGTAGCCGGTCCACATGTAGTAGCGGTTCGGGTCGGTGGGGCCCATCAGCGAGCAGTGGTAGGCATCGCAGATGGTGAAGGCGTCGGCCAGCGCGAAGTGAAACGGGATGTCGTCGCGGGTCAGGTGCGCCATCGTGGTGGTGCCCTTGGCCGGCAGCCACTTGTCGTATTTGCCCTGGTTCCACGCGACGTGGCCGTCGTTCCAGCCGTGCGGGGTTCCGGTCAGGAACTGGTCGCCGAGGTCGCTGCGGTCCGGCCGGAACGGGAGGACTTCGCGCTTGCCGTCGGACTGGTGCCAGACCGGCTTGCCGCTGGGCAGGGTCACCGGGTGCGGGTCCCCGAACCCGCGAACGCCGCGCATCGTGCCGAAGTAGTGGTCGAACGAGCGGTTCTCCTGCATGAGTACCACGATGTGCTCGACATCGCGCAGGGTCCCGGTGCGGCGGTTGGCCGGAATGGCCGCGGCCCGCGCGATGGGCGCCGCCAGCGCGGACATGGCGGCGGTCCCGCCCGTCAACTGCATGAATCTCCGACGATTGATGGCGTTCACAGTAGGTATGTCTCCTCGTTCGACCGCGTCAGGGGCGCTGGGTGGGTGCGCCGTTCAATGTCGAAGGCGCCGCATAACTGCGCGCGGCGGCCCGGGAAACTTCCGGAGAAACCTGACACAATTTCCCTCCCTCGTCGCGCCGATGTGTCACACCCGGCGCCGGAACATCCGGGGAAACCGAGGCCGCCGACCAAGCCGCCACGTCGTGGGCCGCCGCGCCCCAGGCGTCCGCCGCGCCACGCGCAGCGGCCGCACGTCGCCGTTGTCCTCGTCGTGCCGGCCGGCTTCGCCCTCGGTGGGTTCGACGAGACCGACTCGGCGCCGACGCGGACCCGGACGCGGCCCGCGTTGCGCGTATCCGGCGGTCGTCCTCGCCTCGCGGTCCGCGGGGCAGGCAGTCCCTCGCGCAGTTCGGCGACGTGAGCAGGCCGTGGACGAAGAGCTCGCGGGGGAGGCGAGGCGGAATGCGGCCTCGCCTCCCCGGTTCGCGGCGGTCTCGGTGTTCGCCGAGCGCCACCGCGCTTCCTTCTTCCATGCGAACTTCCGTGAGTCCATCAGCGCCACCGCCAACCCCGGCGACGAACGCGCGCACGGTAGTCGTCCCGGGAGGAGGAACAGCGCGTCCGCGCCGAGCAGGCGCGACTGTGGCAGATCGCGGCGCAGGAGCGTCGCGTTCGCGAGCGGGCCGAAGAACAAGCCAGGCAGCGGCAGGCGTCGCACGTGGCCGCCGCGTGGTGGGACCGGCTGTCCCCCAAGGAGCGCGACGACCTGTTCGCTGCCATCGCGGAGTGGGCCTGGCGCGAGGAGCGGCTTCGCGTGGAGATACCCCGAACACTTCACTGGGCGCCGCACTTCGCCTACGGAGTGGCATTGAACTCCACCGGACCGGTCCACGCGCTCCACGGGATCGTGCGCCCGTGCCCGGCACTGGTGCGCTTCGAGGTCGAACGGCTGCGACAGGGCACGGCCCTCGCGGCGTCCCAGTGCCGGACGCGCGTGCCGAGAGGATGAGGAATCGATCGTCGTCGAGGGAGCGGAAGCGCAACCGTTTCCGCTCCGTGCCGGTCGACGACGACTCCCGGACCCCGGCTGTCGGTCCCATCTGGAACCCTCGGCGCGTGCCGACAACCACTGCCCATGTCCACTTTCCCGAGGATGTCCCCGGAGACTTCGAGACGCACGTGACGTTCCGCTGTTCCGACGCCGACATAGCCCCGTTGACGATCTGGGGCCGCGAGCGCGGTGCGGGAATGACGCACATCGTGCTCGGGTGCGGACGCACACCTTCGCAGCCGATGCTGACGTTGGGCGCCCGCACGACGCTTGGTGCGGCCCGCAGGGCGGCAACGCGGCTCGCGGCGGGGGCCGGAGCGTGCGGCTTCCACGCCGTGCGCGTCAGGATCGAGGCTGCGCCGTGGCACGCAGCCGTCCCGGCGACCGACGCGGCCGCCGCGCTGGGCCACGCGTACTTCTTCGAGCACCATGTCAAGCTTGTGCTGGGACCGGGCCCGGCACCGAGGCGCCGGCCGGCCTCGCCGCCCTTGCGGCGCCGTACGGCGCGCACCTGTCGCACAACGCGCGCCGGAGCCGGCACGACGGCCGTCAGGAGCGCTTCGTCACCCAGCGCTGCCGCGGGGTCGGCGACGGCACCGCCGCCCGCGAACTCGCGTCGCTCACCGCGGCGTTGACAGCGAGTGGCCCACCACATCGTCTCGGCTGAGCGTGAGTTCGTCGTCTTCGACGACGAATCACTCGACCACGGCTGGATCGAGGAGAAGGGCGGGGCGACCGCATATGACCGGCGACACCACCGGCGACGATGACGTGATGACGTGGACCCACGTCGAGTGGGGCCCGTGGCCGGCGTCCGCCGTGCTTCCGCGGATTCCACCGAGCGACACCGAACGCGGCGAGAACGACCTGCCCTCCACACTGACCGTGGTCCGCGGCACGGGCATCGTGCAGCGCCCGGTTTTCGATCCCGCCCTGATGAAGTACAGCAAGGCCATGCGCGCCGGTGAACCCCAGTTCACCTCCCCGAGCCTCGCCGCCCGCTGGCACGAGGCACGCCATCGTGCGCTGGACGATGTCATCTCGGCCATCGCCGGGTCCCGTTGGGCCGCCAACCTGGTGTTGCGCGGCAGCGTCCTGCTCAAGGCATGGTACGGCGACGCCGCCCGCGAACCGGGCGACCTCGACTTCGTCGTCGCGCCCGAGACCTGGCACATGGGTGAGCCCCGCACCGCTCGCATGCTGGACGAAGTTGCCGCCGCGGCCGCCGCAGTGGCGCTCGAGCACGGCGCTGTGCGCATCGACGCGTCGAACGCGCGGAGCGACGAGATCTGGACGTACAGCCGCGTGCCCGGCATACGACTGGTCCTTCCGTGGCACGCCGAGGGACTGCCGACCGGCACCATTCAGCTCGACTTCGTGTTCAACGAACGCCTTCCCGCGGACGCCGAGTCGACCCCGATTCCGGCACGCGGTACGGATGACGTCCACCGCGTCCTGGCCGCCACCCCCGAGTTGTCGCTGGCGTGGAAGTTGCTGTGGCTGCTGTCCGACAAGTATCCGCAAGGCAAGGACCTGTACGACGCGGTTTTGCTTGCCGAGGCGACCCCGTTGCCACTCGAACTGCTCATGCGGACGCTCGTCGCAGCGGGGCCGGAGTGGGCCGGCCGCCGGTTCGGGCCGCAGATGCTGGAGGACCTCGCCTTCGACGAGGACGAACTGAACAAGGACTACCCGGAACTCCCGGACACCGTGGAAGGGCTGCGGCAGCGCCTGACGGCCGCGCTGGCCCCGACATTCGCGGAAAGCGCCGCGATCCCGCCCGCCGACGGCTACACATGGCGCGCGCGGCACCTTGCCCTCCGCATCGCACGGGCCCGGGAACTGCTGCGCGACGAGGGGTTGGAAGCGGTGCTCACGTTCCTCGACGACGAGCGCACGGACATGGCAGAGGGCATCGTGGTCCTTCGCGAGACGATCGGCGCCGACAGGTGCGGCCTGGCGGACGCCGCGGCGACCCTGACCGATCTCCGGCTGCGGCCGTACCACTCCGCCTCCTCCTACCGGCCCAACATCGCCCGCTTCGCAGAGGAAGCCGTCATCGCTCTCGGCGAATCCGTCTGACGGGCCGAAAGCCGATCCGAATCCGGTCGTCACGCGGGGGCGCCCCGGGCCCGCCCGCGTGGCGACCGTTCGCGAGGAGTCCACGAGTGAGCGCAATGCACCCTGAACCCGAGGACCTGGTCCTGGGGTTGGCCGGCCCCCACATCGCCGAGGCGGTGACCCGGCGCCTGGCCCACACCGCCGCGAGCGACGCGCGCACGCCGTGCTCCCGATGCGGATCACCGGACTGTGCCACGAACTCCGGGCGGCCATCCCCGTACGGTGACTTCCGCCCGGCCGCGGAGATCGTCGCGGACGTCCTGGGCGCACTCTCCAAGGGGCCGACGCCCGCGCGCCCACGGGTGCTACGCGGCGTCCTGCCGGCCGACCCCGGGAAGCGCCCGGTCTCCCTCACCCCCACCGAGCTCGCGCTCCGCCCCGACCTGACCCCGGACGAGTTGTCCCGGCTTCTCCACCTCGACAACCCCGAGGTCGACGCACGCCTGTTCGGCCACCCGGCCCTGAACGACCGGGAGCGCCGCCGCATGCTCGACGGCGTCGGGTCCGACGGGAGCGTGGGAACGGTCGGCGCGCCGCTGCTCGACCTGTTGTGGACCGTCGACAGTGTGAGGCTGCGGCGCAGGCTTCCGTTGGCCATCGGTTCCGGTGACCCCGGCGTCGCGTCAGTGATCGCGGGCCGTGTGGAACTACGGACGGAGTCCGGACGGTTGCGGCCGATCGTCGCGGTGTGGACGCGGCACGGCGTCGAGGCAGCCCGTCGGTTGCTGGAGTCCGCGTCGTACCCGGCGCCCCACGCCGAGCAGATCCGGCAGGCACTGGCGGCCCCGGACGGCTTGGACATCACGGGAACAAACGCCGCCGGACCAGAGGGACGCGTCTGTGGGCGAGGACACGCCTGCCGCACGCCGTCGAAGGCATCCCCACGCGGCCCCGCGAGGCTCACCCGTCACATGGGTACAGTTGCCAACGCCCGTAGCCTCTCACCATGCAGACAACTCTGATGATCTATGACGGCACCGCACCGGCCGACTCCGGCGTCCCGCGGACCGGGGGCGTGCCACTGGCTCCTGCAGGATTCACCTGGCCCATATGCGGGTCCTCTTGCGGAGGGCCACTGCAGTTCTTCGCCCATCTTCCCGTCGAGGACGGCGTCCTGTCGGTATTCGTGTGCCAGAACGACCCCGGCGCATGTGAGTCGTGGGACGCGACTTCCGGCGCGAACCGGGTCTATCTGTTTCCCCGGGAGGAACTGCAGCCGGTAGAGGCGCCCGCGACGGGTGTGACGCTGCTGCCCGCCACCTCGGCCATCCGCACCCACGTCGTGACGCTCGACCCCGCAGAGGACGACGATCACGACGAACTCGCGCCCGACGCCTACGACCTTGCCCGCTCGGGGTGGAAGCGGGAGCCCGAAGAACGATTCGGGAAGCAACGCGAAGTGCTCGGGTCACTCGGAGGCAGCCCCTCCTACCTCGAGGACGACCGACTGCCCGCATGCCCCGCCTGTACCGACACGATGGAATTCGCCGCACATCTGGAAGAAGGAATCTCCGCGCAGTCCGCGATGAACCTCGGCGGCCGGCTGGGCTACGTCTTCGTCTGCCGCGCTTGCCGCGAAGGTGCCTTCCTCACAGACTGAGCGGCACACCCCACCGCAGCCGACGCTCCGTCAGCCGCCCACCAGTGGCCGACGGAGGCTTGGCGCCGGTTCCGTTTCGATGCCTCGACGCCCTGCGGCGCTCCTGCCCGAGCCGGACAGCCTTCTTGCGACATCGAGGTGACCACAGTGCCCCGGGCGCCACGTGGCGTTGCGGGTGCACGGCGTGGTGTCGCGGCCGCCGCGCCACGCGGTCAGCCGTGGGACTCGGCGAACGCCTCGTCCACGCATCGGACGGCCCACGTCAACTCGGCATTCCCGCCGGTGGACGTGATTCCGTACCACTCGCCCGGGTCCCAGATCACCGGGACCTCGCCCAGGTGCACGCCACACCCCGGCGGGCTGTCCTGCGCCCCGCCGCACCCGATCACCCGGCCGAGCAACGGCGCGCCGTCGTCGTCGGTAGGGCCACCGCACGCGTGCGGCGATCGCGCGCCGAGCGGACACCGCCGAGCAGCACGGGCCCGCCCCTGATCCTTGTCCTGAGGGTGGTTGGCAGCTCGACGAGGACGACACCGTGCTGTGGGCGGCCGGCGACATGGCCGAGGCCCTCGCCACCTCCGACCCCGACCGCACCCACTCCTACGTCGAACTGCGCAAGCACCGCCGCCGATCGCTGTCCACCTCGGGCCTCAAATTCCGATTCCGTACACACGCCGAACGGCCATGGGCCGGGCGCGTCGTCGTGATTCGAGATCTCGGTCCCTTCAGTCCCTCATCCGCAGCCGGAACCGCTTCGACCTGCGCTTTCGACAAGGTCCGGTCCAGGGACCGAACGAGGCCGGGCCGCGCACACCGACATCGCGGAACTGCCCGCCGTCCCGAGGCACGTTGATCGGCCGACGGTTCGCCCGCCGCCGACGAGGGCCCAACACCCGGGACGGCAAGGGAGATTGCGCCCGGGGCCGATGGGTTTCGCGGACATATCGCGTTCCGTCCGGTGGGAGGGCCGAACTCCGTTCGATTGCTCCATGATGTGTCCGTGACATCACTTACCGATGCCGGCGCCGTGCAGCGATGTCCGGGCACCACGACCCGGGGACTGCAGTGCCGGGCGCTGGTGCCGGTGGACAACGGTTGGTGCGCCGCCCACAGGCCGGCGGACGCGGGGCCCGCTCCGGTCCGCGCCACGACGCCGGTCCGCAGCCGAAAGGGCAAGGCCCTGGAGGAGTATCGCGAGCGGATCAGGGCCGCGGTCGCCTGCCCCTACTGTGACGCCGCCGTCGGGGACCCCTGCGTGGGTACCAACGGCACCGCGAGGGTGAGCAACCACAACGAGCGGCGCCACCTCGCGCTCCAGGCCGACACCCCGTCGACCGCAACCACCGTCCCGGACCACTCGCCCGAGCCGCCCCTCGAACACCCCAACGACGCGACCGACGGGGACTCGACCGTGGCGAGTGTGATCGAACGGCACTGGGGCGTCACCGTCGCGGCGAGCGGACTGCCCGCGCGGATGCGCGAGCCGGGCTGGTACCACGAAGGCCCCGTCGAGTTCCGGTGCCCCCGGTGCGCGGGCGTCACGCACACCCTGCGGAAACCGTACATCGACACGAAGGGGGCCACCGGGCGCTACATCGCCGTCATCTGCCCGAGTTGCCCCGGCGTGAGCACCCTCAAGGACTTGGGGATCAGCTCCCGTGACCTGACGAAACCGGCGAACCCGCCGACGAGGACCCCTCCCCGCGTCGATCCCGCCCCCGGGTCCGGCGGGCCGGACGTGCGGCTGCCCGGCCCGCGCGGCGACCACGCCGGCGTCGCGACCGTTCCCGTCCGCGGCGTGCGCGTACCGCCACCCGCCACCCGCCGAGCCGATCGGCCGGGCGTGTGGCCCGCGGACCTGCCGTCCACCACTCACGCGGAGACGCGGCGACTGTACTGGTGCAAGGTCACCGACCCGCATTGGCGGCTGCCCGCACACGTCACCCCCGACACCGACGTGCGCGTGATCACCCCCGAAGGCGACGCGTACGAACCGCTGCGGGAACACCTCGACGAGCGCGGCGCACAGTGTCGATCCGTCCCCTACTGGGTGGAAGCCGAATCGGTGAGCACCCTCGGCGACGACGGCACGCTGGTCGAACCGGTCGCGCTTCCCCGACCCTCCCCGGTCGCCGCCGCGTCCGGCGGCGAACGCCCACCGGTCCTGGGCCCCGGCGCGCACGCCGCCCGCGACGTGTTCGAAGCGGCCTGGGAGGGCCTCGCACCCCAGGACCCCGACGCCGTGCCGGACCCGGTGCCGGTGAGTGAACTCGTCCCCGCCGCGTGGGCCTCGCTCCTGCCGCACCCCACGTTCAACCCGGCTCAGATCCAGGCCGTCCCCGTCGTCCTGGACGACACGGTCGGCCACGTCCTGATCGTCGCGCCCACCGGGGCCGGCAAGACACCGATCGGCATGGTCGCCGCCCTGCACACCCACGAACGCGGACGCAAGGCCGTGTGGCTGGTCCCGCAGCGTTCGCTCACCGACGAACTCGACCGCGACCTCGAACCGTGGCGCCGACAGGGACTGCGCGTCGCCCGCCTGTCCGGCGAGTACGCCACCGACGCCCGAGCCATCAGGGACGCGGACGTGTGGGTGTCCACCACCGAGAAGTTCGAGGCCATCTGCCGCACCGCGTCCCTGCGCGACGTCCTCGCCGAGGTCGGCTGCCTGATCGTCGACGAGATCCACCTCCTCGGGGATCCCGTCCGCGGCCCCGTCCTCGAAGCCCTCCTGGCCCGCGTACGCGAAGTCGCCCACCAGGTCCGCATCGTCGGATTGTCGGCCACCGTCTCCAACGCCGACGAGATCGCCCGATGGCTGAGCGCGACCCTGGTGAAGGTGTCGTGGCGGCCGACCCGCCTCGTCTGGCAACTCCCGATGATCCCCCTCGCCGCCGACCGGTCCGCCCGACAACTCTCCAGAACCCGCGCCGCGACCCGCCTCACCGAGACCGTCACCCAAGACGGGGGCAGCGTCCTGGTGTTCTGCGGCAGCAAACGCAACGTGCGCGCCACCGCCCTGGCGATCGCCGCGAGCAGGGGAACACGGACCACCGGCGTGGACACCGACGACACCGACCGCGTCCACGACCTGTGCCGCAAGGCCGGCGTCGGCCTGCACTACCGCGACTGGCCCCACAAACG
Organism: Embleya sp. NBC_00896; assembly: GCF_045207785.1. Classification (NCBI taxonomy): domain Bacteria; kingdom Bacillati; phylum Actinomycetota; class Actinomycetes; order Kitasatosporales; family Streptomycetaceae; genus Embleya; species Embleya sp. NBC_00896. The sequence goes on along the minus strand of NZ_CP108777.1, from coordinate 86,594 downwards.
CGACGCCGAACGCGACTTCCGCAACCGCGACATCGACGTACTCGTCGCCACCTCGACCGTCGCCGCCGGCGTCAACCTCCCCGCCCGCGCCGTCGTCGTCCGCGACACCCAGGTGGGCATGGACCGCATCGAAGTCTCCATGGTCCAACAGATGTTCGGACGAGCGGGCCGCGTCGGAGCCGGCGAAACCGAAGGATGGGCCTACCTGCTCACCGAGGAAACCGAACGCCCGATCTGGCAGGCCCGCCTGGCCGCCGGATACACCGTCCGCTCCCGGATCCGCAACAGCCTCCCCGACCAGGTCCTCGCCGAGGTCGTCCAGGAACGCGTCCGCACCGTCCGCGAAGCCGACGCCTGGTGGGTTCAGACCCTCGCCCACCACCAGGGGGGCGAAGACCCCGACCTCCTCGGCGACGCCATCGACTTCCTCATCGAAGCCGACTACCTACGACGAGACCCCGGGCCCCGCGGGGACGACGCCCTCACCGCCACCGACCTCGGCCGGCTCACCTGCCGCATGATGGTGGCCGCCACCGTCGCCGACCAACTGCGCCAAGCCATCGCATCCGCACCCGTCCCCGACAGCGCCGACGACGCGGAAGACCTCCTGATCACTCTGGCCGCGACCCTGCTGCCCGGACTCGAACAAGCCCCCACCAACGAACACGCCGAAATCGCCGTCCTGCGCGTCCTGCACGCACGCGGATTCGTCGACGACATCGGAGCATGGGCCCCACCCCGCACCGGACTCGCCTCCAAACCCTCCCTCGAACCGGGAGACCTCGCCCGAGCCGCCCTCATGCTCGTCGCCGCCGGCCCCCACCTGTTCCGCCGACCCTCCCGCGTCGTCGCCGGCATCCCCACCGACAACCTGACCCCGGTCCTGGACGAGGCCGAACGCTACCTCGCCTGGCTCGGCGCCCAAGGCACCTGCGCCACCCTGCACCCCTGGGCGGTCGTCGCCGCCGCCGACCTGGGTCGCCGCGTGCGGTGGCGCGCCCTGGGCCCCGGCCGGGGAGCGGGCCGCCTGCTGTGGATGTGCGAACAGATGGCCACACCCCTGCACGCCGCCGAGGCCGTGCCGCGCATGTGGAAAGCCGCCACCTCCCGCGGCATCACCGCGCCCGACTGGCCGGCAGGACGCGCCCCCAACGATTGCCGACTCGAACCCGACCAGTACACGGCCCTGCTCAACGGCCGCACCACCCACACCACGCTGGAGGCCGCACCGACACAGGCAACCATCGCCGCCGCGCCGCTGGGCGCGGTCGTCCACCTGTGGGACGGCGCCACCTTCACCACCCACACCCACACCGGCGACACCACCACACTCCCGTATCCACGCCCCGTCGACGACGACCCCTCCGCCGGGCGGCACGGCACGGCCGCCTTCACCCGCCGCGGCGACCACGTCGGAACCGGATGGCTGATCGCCTACCGCGCGGCCACCTGACCCGAAGCTCCTCATCCGGCCGTCGTCGTCTCTGCGCGGGTGATGCCGGCTGCGGGCCTTTTCTGGTGATCACCCAGTTGGTGCAGGCCGGCGGGACAGGCAGTTTGTCGGCAGGTGCAATGGAAAGAGTCAGCGGGACAGTGCCGATCCGATCCGGCGGCCCTGAGCATCTCGGAAGGACGGCGAAGTGTCTACGAGCAGTGCGGAGGCCGTTTCTCGCGAAGCAGCCGAGCTGTTTCGGTCCGGGAGAGACTTCGTCTTGGAGGACATGCAGCTGAGGCGGCTTCGTTACCACCTGCTTCGGCTGACCACTGTCGGCCTGACTCAAGTGGATGTGGAGGATTTGGGGGAGCTTGGTCGCCTCGCCTTCGAGGACGTTGATGTCATCGAGCAGTCGACGAGGATCAAGCAGCGTGCCGACGCCAGCGCCCTCGCGGTGGCAATCGCGGAAATCGTTGAGCAGTCCGCGCGCAGGGACGGCCCCCGAGCGAGGGTCATGGTTGGCGCGGTTCTCGGCGCATATGCAGCGCTTCACGACATTCCGCAAGAGAACGAATCGACAGTGGCTGTTCTCGGTGCAGTTGGTGGTGCGCTTGCCGCCTCGACCATGCCCGTCGTCCTCGACACGATCGATCAGGTGGGTGTGGGCGAATACCTCAGCATGCGGGACTGATTTCCGCTCCGCACCTGAGTCGGCGCCGTTGAACCACCGCGCCGCCGGCGGTGAACGACAAGACACCGCCCAGCGCTTCCCGGCCCGTCAGGGATGGGAACCATCCGTCCCCGGGCCGAAGATGTCCAGCCGGTTCGACCCCCTGGTGGTGGCGCCGGGACATGCAGGGGGCGGACATTCGCTCCCGGTACCTTCCCGCCGGCCGCCGCGATCAGCTTCGGCATGATGCCGTGTCGTGGGGGAGGCACGTACATCCCTGCCACGGCGGCCGCCGATAGCTGCTCCGAGGCCGGGACGGACCGCGCGAGGCGGGGGAATCGTCAGGACTCGGCGTCGCCTCCGGGGTGCTGGTCCAGCCAGGGGATCAGGAACTGCACCATGACCACAAGGGCGATCGCCGCGACGGCGCAGACAAGATCGTCTGCGCGATGGGGGATGCCGCGCTGGGTAATTGCCTCGAAGAGCACGTGCGAACCCGCGCCCCCAAAGTACTTCGGTCCGGCTGGACTGGTCGGGCCGTGATCGCCTGCCGGTCGGAGCGGTTGGAACCGCTCGGGTCGCGCCGGACACCCGGCCGGGTTCCAGGCTCCCGAGACGACGGCCGCTCGGGACGCCGGCCAACGGGACCCGGAACGCTGAGGACCCCGAACGCCCTTGACGACCTCCGCCTTCATCGGCACGCGGCGCTCCTGCCGACCCCGCCTACATCTGCACGCCGCGCTGGACGTCCGTTCGAGGCACTGCCGCCGAAGCGACCGCCGGGTGCCGGGTGTGCGGGGCGGGCGACGTCGGCATCCGAGGCGCCGGGGCGGGGCGTACATGACCGGAGGTCGCCCTTGCCGGTGACCAGCCCCGGCCGGCGACGACGGCCGCGGACATACTCTGGGCCCGCGCTCCGGGGCGATATCGGGCGGAGTTGATCACGCTCGCCGCTGTGAGAACCAGGTCGCCCTTCACCATCCATTCTCCCGAAACGCCGGTCAGCGGACGGCCGTTCACCTCGGGGCCGGGACCCGTCAGCACATGCGCCCGGAACGTCCCACGGTCGGGGTCGATCAGCACCTCCGCCTGCCGCATGCCCACCTTGGTCCGGGCCGGCGGATACCACGCCTTGAAGGCCGCCTCCTTCGCACTGAACAGGATGCGACCCCATGGGACGTCGGGTCGCTCGGCCGCGAGTTCGGCCAGCCGCCGTCGTTCCGCCGGTACCGTCATGCTGTCATACGACGTGATCCGTCTGCTTCCGGCGTTGGCGTCGATCCCGATGCTGAGGATGTCCGCGACTCGGGCCACGGCGGCGCAACGGTATCCCGTGTCGTGGGTGATCGTGCCGGTGACCTCGTCCGGCCACACCGGTGCCTTGTCCGGACCCTTGAGCACCGGCCCGGGCGGATATCCGAGCTCGGCCAGGGCTCGATGGGCGCATCGTCGACCGGTCCTGAACTCCCTGCGCCGTTCCGTGCTGGGAGCGTCGGCGATGATCGCCTCCTCCTCCGGAAACAGCACGTGCCCCGGCGGATCACCGAACACCTCCGAGACGACGACTCCGGGCGGCAGAATTCGTTCGATCATCGTCTGCCTGTCTCGGACGTACGGGCCACGCGGCCAAAAGGAAATCGAAGATCATCTTATCCACCCCGACGCCTTCCCCCGCGCGGCCCGTCCGAGGCGACCGACCGCGCGGGGATGCCGCCCTGATCGGGTGACGGGCAGCGGCCGGCTGCCGACCGCCATCGCCGCAGCGCGACGTCGTCGTCGAGGTCACGGCGCCCGCCACCATCCCGCCGCCGCACCGTCACCGACCGGGGTCCGCCCCTGCCGGCCGCCGCCCACGCCTTGCCGACCGGTGCGTCAGCGCTTGCGCTTGAACTCGTACACGGTGGCGCGCGCCGCACAGTCACGCGGCGGAATCATCTCGACGCGCAGAACCCCCGTGCGTCGGTCATAGTCATCGCCCTCGGTCTCGAAGTCGACGGCCGCACCGGGACACGCGCTGAGCAGGGGGAGCGCGCCGAGCGAAGTCACGTGCCCGGTCGCCGTCTTCCCGTTCAACGCCTGCTTCAGCTCGATCAGCAGGAGCGGCTTGGCCACGGGGAACAGCTTCGCGTCGGAGTCGTCCGAGGCACACAACAGCCGCTTCGCGTCCAGGAACGTGCATCCCTGGATGTCCTTGACCGGACGATCCAGCTCGATCGTCGCGGCGAGCGGCAGCGTACCCCCGCTGCGCGGCGTGGCCCCGTTGAGGATCGGCGTCGGGAAGACCAGCAGCCGGGTCATCGTGTCCCACTCGCCGGAGACGAGCCACCGGCCGTCGGGGGCAACCGCCGCGAACGAGTTGTTCATCGCCTCACCCGGCGCCAACGCATGCACATACTCGTGCGCGACACCCGACGGCGTGGTCACCCTGAACATCTTCGACGTCGCGTCCCCGCCGCCCTGATAGGCGTCGAACACATACCCGCGAGAGGAGTCCGGGTCCCCGATGTGCGACCACCCGCGCTCCCGCACAGGCGCGGGAATCGAGGTGTTCCCCGCGTAGTACATGTACGGCTTGCCACCGTGCGGCTGTACGCCGGCGAGCCCCTGCGCCTGGGACTGCGCGTCGATCTCGTACTGCCCGATCGCCTTCCACCCCTTGATCGCGGACGGGAACGCCGCGCTCGTGCCCTCCGGCGCCTGCTCCGCGTGCGCCGTACCGGTAAGCCCGACCGTCGCGCACAGCGCGAGGCAGGCCGCACCCATCGACAGTCCTCGCCACACCGCTTTTTGACCCCGCACGATCAGCTTCACGTCCACCCAACTCCTTGTCGCGCCCATGCCGGCCCACCATGTCCGGCCGCCAAGACCATGGCGCAGGAACCATGTCCGGCAGGCGCCGTCGGCCTGAACGATCAAGGAATTCCCGACCCCCGGCCCCACTCACCCCATCCGGCGCCGACGCGTCCTCCCGACGACCTCGACCCGGATCCGTACGACGCGGGGTGTGCACGCGCCGGCACGCCACCGACCCCGAATCGACATCGGCGGCCCAACCTCCGCGCGCAGCCGGCCGGTTGCTGCCCACCGAGGAGAGCGTCATCCCCAAGGACCGACGATCTGTCTCCGAAGGCGACGTCCGCATCCGAACGACCGGGGCATGCGCGACATCGCCGACCGACGCCGTCGGCCCGTACCTGCGCAGTAGGCACGTTCGGGACGGCTCTCGCCGGCGCGCCGTGTCGCGGGCCAGGTTCGGGCAAGGGGTGCCGGTGGAGCACGACCAAGCGTCGAGGGTGAGATATGGCAAGCTCAGTCCACGGGTCGAAGCCGTCGACCACCCTCGGTCGAAGGGGTGACGGCGCCCTCGGCGTCCACGCCTTCGTAGGGCTGCCATGTCGTCTCGTCGTGTCGGCGCTCCCATCCGGGCAGGATGGTCAGGGCCACGAGGCGGTGCGCGGGATGGCGACGGGTGGGTGTCGCCCCTCGGCGACGGGCCGGAAGTCGATGTGCCGTTCGCCGACTCCGGCCAGGGAGCCGAAGACGCTCGCCGGGAACGTCTGCTCGTCCCGCCGCCCGCACTCGACGTCCAGCCGCAGCAACTGGTGTGGGTACAGGCGTTCCTCGTGCAGCGGGGCGAGGCCGCCGTCCTCGTCCGGCGCCCGGATCCGCCGTCCGTGGTGGGCGGTGTACGAGTCCTCGGATGCCTTCGGTTGATGCGGGAACGCCGCACGTACCGCGCGGCGTTCGCAGCGCACGGCCTCGGAGGCCGTTGTGTGTTCGTTGTCCGCGTCGCCCGGGAGAAACGGGAAGACTTCCCGAAGCGGTGCTCAGTCTCGACCTGCCCGCTGCTCGCAAGGTGATAGCCCACCTCGTGCTGAACCCGGAAGCCACCCCGTCGCCGGCAGCACTGGCGGCGCTGGACGACGTCCTGGTGGCATGGCACAGGGCCGGAGTCGCCTGCTGATGCGGCGAGCAGCGCCGGTGAGAGTGGAGGGCGGCGCCGAAGGCCCGCCCGGCTCGTCGTACCCGGGGCGCGGGATGCCCGTGTGCGCCCGAGATTTTCGGGTCCTGGCCGGCGCAGGTGCGGTCGGCCGTGGTTATTCGGACAGGGCGGCCGAGCGCAGGGCGCGTGCGGTGATGCGGACGCCCGCCACCGTGCAGTCGACGTCGCTGCCGGCCCGGCGGCGCGGGCGGCCCTGGCGGCGGACCTGCGCCAGGAGTGCGCGCTGCACCCTGCCGAGGGGTGTGTCGTTGCCGCCCACTCGAATCCTCTCCTCGCCTGCCACCGATTGTTCGGAGAGCTTTGCCGATCTGTTGCGGCTGCGCAAGGGATCGGCGAAGGGGCGCCTGGGAACTCTCGTCACGGCCGGTCCGATGTCGGGCGCGCCCCGCCCGCCACGCCGGCTCGAGACCCGGACCGGACGCGCGCCCACAGGACACGGACTTCACTCGCACGCCGACACTCTCCCTCGAACGAGCGATCGCGATACCGGCCATCGGCGGTGAACTCGCCGCCGACCCTCGACGGCGGCACCTGCCCACCAGGCCGCGTCACGCCCCCCGACGGCCCCACCGGCGCAGGTCCGCCCGAGGTCTTCCGCTTCGTGGCGACCGGCACCGTCACTTGGTCGGGGCACCACCCTCAGGACGATCCGCCGTGGACGACGATGGCGCCCCACATCGCCCCGTACGGCTGAGGCGATGTGTCGATGCGACCGGGCGCCGGCCCCGAAGCGCCGACCGTCGCCCGGCTCCCCGCCGCGGCACTTCGGTCAGCGGACGACGTCGAAGACGTTCTTCTGCAGGCCGTTGGCGTACGCCTCGTGCTCGACCAGCCTCAGCTTCTGCGTGTCCTTGTCCGTGGCGCTGAACAGGCGCTTGCCCGCGCCGAGCAGGAGCGGGAACACGAGCAGGTGGTAGCGGTCGATCAGGCCGGCGTCCGACAGGGCCTGGTTCAACGAGGCGCTGCCGTGCAGGATGATCGGGCCGCCGTCGGTCTCCTTGAGCGCGGCGACGTCGTCGAGCGAGCGCAGGATCGTCGTCTCGCCCCAGTTCGACACCAGGTCGCCCTCGGACAGGGTGGTGGAGACGACGTACTTCGGCATCACCTTGTAGTCGGCGAAATCGGCCATGTCCGGCCACACCGCGCTGAACGCCTCGTAGCTGACCCGGCCCATCATCATCGCCGCGGCCTCCTGCTGCTCACGGCCCTTGATCTCGAACGCCTCCGGGAGGAACTCGATGTCCTTGAAGGTCCATCCGGAGTTGCGGTAGCCGGGCTCGCCGCCCGGGCCCTCCACGACGCCGTCGAGCGAGATGAACGCGGTGCTGATCAACGTACGCATTTCGGGTTCCTCGGTGTCTCGTTGCCGGTTCCCGGCGGGTTCGGTCGGTGCGCGCTCATGTCGCGGCCACCGGTCATGATCTTGGACTGTGGATCGCGGGGAAACTCATCGGCCCCTGCCCAGTCTTTCGGGCGCTCGGCGGGGTGGCGACGGCGGGACGCCCGTCGACGGGCGCGCGGGGCCTCGCACGGGGCTCTCTCGCGTGCGCGTCCGTCGCTGTTTCCCGTGCCAACCCGTCGTCGCCCGACGCAGGGGTCGACAGGGACAGGCCGGTGGGGGTGCGGGGTCGGGTCAGCGTGATGTGCGCGCCATGGGGAACAGGGCCGTGCCCACGGCCAGGTGGAGCAGGCCCAGCATGATCCTGGTGTCGGTGGTGGCCTGTTCCAGGCCGATCGGCACGAAGGACAACAGGAGGACGGTGCCGGCCAGAACGGCCCAGATCGTCTTGGCGGACCGGGTGAAGCGTTCCAGGACGGCCAGTGTCCCCCAGGCGAGCAGTCCCACCACCAGCGTGAACACGGCGATCTCCGGAGCGACGAACCGGTGGGCCTCGCTCTTGCCGGGGTCGGTGATCTCGAAATCGGTTCCGAGGGCGGCCGCGACCGTGAACAAGGCAGTGTTGGCCAGGACGGCGAGGCCGACGCAGAGGGCGCGCGTGCGCCGGGCGGACGTGTGGACGGGGCGAGCGAAGATCGAAACCGCCACCGCGGCCCTCGCCGGCGACGACCCGACCGCTGTGGCCCGCGCCCGCTTCCGGGCCGTCGGCCACGGCTACCTCGCCTTCGCCCAAGCCGAACCCGGCCTCTTCCGCGCCGCGTTCACCTCCCACGCCGACATGACCCAGGCCCAGGACCCCACCGCCGCCGGCCCCGCCGGCCGAACCCCCTTCCAAATCCTCGGCGACACCCTCGACGACCTGCTCGACACCGGCCTCCTGCCCGAAGACCGGCGTCCCGGCGCCGAGTTCCTCGCCTGGTCCGCCGTCCACGGACTCGCCGTCCTCCTCGTCGACGGCCCCCTGCGCGGACTCACCCCCACCCAGACCCGCACCTCCACCGACGACCTCCTCGACATGATCGAACGCGGAATCGAACAACCCGCGGACGCGACCTGACAGGAGGCCGACCCACCCCTGACGAGGGGCCCGGCCGTGTGCGAAGGCGTAAGGCCTTCGCGGGACCGTGCCCGCGGAGGGAATCTCCGGCGGCTGTTTCGGGATGCCGGGCCCGTGGACGACGCCGGCGCGGCGCATGGGCGCGGCGGACACGGATCCCCGTGTCGGTGCGTTGTGACAGCGTCACGGGGTGAGCTACGACTTGGCTGTGTGGGTGGGGGACCGGCCGGCGGAGGGCAAACCCGCCGGACGGGCCCTCGCCGTCCTTTACGACCACTACCTGGATGCGGACGTGGTGCATCCTCCGTCCGAGCGGATCGCGGCCTACGTCGCGGCACTTCCGCAGCGTTGGTGTGACGTGACCGAGGACGTGGGGGAGACCTCCCCCTGGGCCGCGGGGCCGTTGATCGGCGGGGCGGGCGGTCCGCTCGTTTACTTCGCGATGCGGTGGGACAGGGCCGAGGAGGCCTCCGCCTACGCGGCGGCTCTTGCGGATTCGATGGGGCTGGTCTGCTTCGATCCCCAATGGAACCGGCTCAGGCCCTGACCGACTTGGTCGGGAACCGCTTCACCGGCTCACTGCCGGGACGACCGTTGATCGACCACCGCCTCCATCCCGGTCCCGCCGTTGCCCTCGTCCCGGTAGCGCGTGGTCGTCCGAACTCGCCGCCGCTTGGGCGATTGCCCGCCGAGGGCCGGATGCCCGCGACCCGAGCCCTGCCTGTCGTGACGCGCAACGCCATTGATCGACGCCGGGATCCGCGGCCGGACTGGTCGCCGTCGGGTGTGCGGGCCGTGTCGGGGGAATGCCGTCCGCCGTGTTGTCGTGCACGCCCGGCCGCCCCCGCGCGGACATCGCCGCCCGATTGACGGCCGCCGCCGCCGGCGTCGACCACCGACGACTGCGCGCGGGCACCCTCACCGAGACCGAACGCGACGGAGCCGAGACCGCGTCGACCCGCCTGGCCGCCGGAGGACTCCTCCTCGACGACGGCGCCGACCTCACCCTGGACCTGCTCAGGGAGACCGCCGCCGACATCGCGGGCCTGCGCCTGGTCGCCCTGGACCCGCTCAACCACCTCCTCCCCGCCACCGCGACCGCCCCGGACGTCCGCCACGGCGTGGCCGCGTTGCGTCGCCTGGCGGCGGACCTGGACGTGCCGGTGGTGGCCGTGTGGGAGACCGGTCGAGACGAACCGGCCGAGGTCGCCGCGGCGTTGGCGGAGGCCGACACCGTGATCCACCTGACCCGCGAGGGCGAACTCGCGCTCGCGATCGTCGCCGAACGCGACCTGGGACCGGTCGCCGAAGCCGCGCTTCGCGCCGACCTGGCCCACGTCCGCTTCACCGACACCCCCACCGCGCCCGACACCCCCACCGCGCCCGACACCCCCACCGCGCCTGGCACCTCCACCGCACCCGAGCCGACCCCGCCCGCCCCGACCCCCGAAGCCATCGACCCCGCCCCCGATCCCGTGGCCGGCGCACCGGCGACCACACCCACCACGACACCCGAATCCGCGTCCTCCACACGCCGATCGGCCCGCACACCCCCGCGCGGACGCCGGCCGCGTCGAAGGCGCGCAGGGTTGTGGTGGACACCGACGAGGACCCCCTCCCCAGTGCGATCGCCGGCGCGGTCGAGGAGGAACTCGCCGTCGCCGAGGGCGATGTGACCGCCGCGGGGGAGGCGTTGGCCCGGCGGGGGGCAGGCCCGCACAAGTACACCGGTATCGTCCTGAAAAACAAGCCGGGAGTCACTCCACCGGCGACCAAGGTGCCGCCGGGGTGGCCCTATCCACACTCGTCCAGCATCCGTTGGGGCTTGGGTCGACACTTTCCCATCTGCGTCCTCGGGCCGATGACCCAGCAACAACGAACCCAACTGACCGACGCGCTCGCCCGGTACGGCGGCGAGCGTTGGGACGGCAATTGATCGATTGCGAGAAGCCCGCGCGAGACCGGGCCCATCCTCTCGACCGCGCTCGGCACCGTGTCGATGTCCCAACCGACGTCCAGGACTACCTGGGTCAACGACAGGATCGCCAACGCGATCGCCTTCTGCCCCTGATCGTCGGTCCTGTCCAACTCCGCTTGCGCGGCTGCGGCCAAGTCTGCGGCCTTCTTCCCACGCATGCTGGTGATCCCCTGGCACTCGGCTACGAAATCGATCACGCCAACCGGACCGCGCAGGCCGCGAAGGACGAAGACGAGAACCTCGCGCGATACCACGCCCGGCGAAAACCGCCCCGAACCCGCTGACACATTTCTCGGCCAGACTTCATGACAAGTTCACGGGCAACGACAATTGCGTGGCATGGTCAAGTGCCCTTCCCACTCGTGGAACGCGGCCGCCGCGGCAAAGGTGAGCGCCCATCGGACTGGGCGCTGCGCCGCCACGTCGACGCGCACCTGCGCCCGCCTCGGCCAGGGCCTCCCGCTGCGCCGCCGTCAGGTCGGTACCGCCACGCGGGTGCTCTTCGTGGTGGGCGGGCATCGTCGGATGCGGGCGGCCCGTCACCCGCTTCCCGGCTGAGTCAGGGCTTGTGGCGCACGATTCCCGTGGCGAACCAGTGGACGAGGAGCGCCGCGAGGTGCGTTGCGCCTTGGGGGCTTTCTCGGTGACGAGCGCGCTCGTGGCGCCCCCCGGGGTGACGGTCGCGATGCCCGTGCCACAGCAGCTTGAGCATGTCGGTGACGGTAACCGCCGGTGAGGAAGGGATCGGACGCCGGTCTCACGTTTGCCCGCTGTCCGGCCCGGGAGCCGAAGGGGCCCGCCGGCGTCACGGTTCGAGGTCGACGACCCCCTTGCCGCCCCGCATGTCCAGCGGCACGGAGACCTGGTCGTGCGTAATCAGCCAATCGCCGTCGATCTTCCGGAAGCAGAAGGTGACCCGGACCCACATGCCGCCCACCGCCGTTCCGTCGGGCAGTGTGCCGCTGAGGCGACCGAAGGCGTGCGTGAACGCCACGTCTTCGCCCACTGTGGGCATCAGGTGGCGCACCTCGTAGGTCACCTCCCGGAAGAACGTGAACACGTTCGCCCAGTTCTTGAGTTTCGCGTCGATCCCCACGTGCTGGAGCGGCGGATCGATGTCGAAGGACACGACGTCCGTGGAGTAGAGCCGCCTCAGACCCTCAAGGTCCTTGGCCCGGATCGCGTCGATGATTCCGCCGATGTGGCGGCGGATCGCGGCTTCGTCCGTCTCGCGCTGTGTGGGCATGGCCGTCCGTCCTTCCGTGCTGTGGGCGACGACGTGGTCCAGCAGTGTGTCCAGGGCGCTGACGTGGTGGGCGCCCGGCTTGAGTGTCGCGTGGTCCTCGAAGTCGGTGTGCAGGGACAGCGAGACCTGCGGGGTCACGGCACCCATCCGGAGCAGCTCGCACAGTGTCCGCAGCTGCCGGGCCGCGCGGGTGCCGCCCCCACCGCCGTAGGAGACGAACCCGACGGCCTTGTGGGTCCACTCCGCGTACAGGTAGTCGATGGCGTTCTTGAGGACGCCGGGGATGGAGGCGTTGTACTCCGGGGTGACCATGACGAATCCGTCGAAGCGGGCGATGGTGTCCGCCCATGCCCGGGTGTGCCCGTGCTGATACCGCCCGGCGAGCGCGGGCAGCGGCTCGTCCAGGTGCGGCAGCGGGTGGTCGAGCAGGTCGATCACCTCGAATTCGGCGTCGCCGCGGCGGGCCGCCCGCTTGTGGACCCACCGGGCGACCTGGTCGCCCTTGCGGCCGGGGCGGGTGCTGCCGATGAGTATTCCGATCCTGGTCATCGCTGTCTCCTGAGGTGTCCTACCCGGGCTCTCCGGGCCGGTGGTGTCTCCGAGCGGTACGACGACACGGCCCCGCGGAACGTCAGGGGGAGTCGCGGACCTGACAATCGGACGTGCTGTCTCGTCGGACCGGCGAGGGACGATCCGAACTTGGGGAGCCACCGGAACCATGACCGATCACGCGGAATCACGGCACGAGGAGTCCGACGCGGGCTTGGGCGCGATCATCGGCGAGCGGCGGCGGCTGATCGGTCTCGCCTACCGGCTCCTCGGTTCCCTGGCCGAGGCCGAGGACGCCGTCCAGGAGACCTACACCCGCTGGTACGCCATGTCCCGACAGCGGCAGGACGCCATCGACTCGCCCGGCGCCTGGCTGACGACGGTCGCCACCCGCGTGTGCCTGGACCTCCTCGGCTCGGCGCGTGTGCGGCGCGAGCGCTACGTGGGCGAATGGATCCCGGAGCCGCTGCCCGAGCGGACCGACTGGATCAGCGGGCGCCCGGGCACCGCCGCGACCGACCCTGCGGACCCGGCCGACCGGGTCACGCTCGACGAGTCGGTGAGCATGGCGTTTCTCGTCGTCCTCGAATCCATGACCCCGGCCCAGCGGGTCGCGCTCATCCTGCACGATGTCTTCGGCTTCTCGTTCGCCGAGATCGCCGAGATCACCGGCCGCACCCCGGCGGCGTGCCGCGAACTGGCTTCCTCCGCCCGGCGCCGCGTACGAACCTCCCGGCCCCCCGAGGCCCCGGCGGCCCACCAGGCGGGCCTCGTCAGGGACTTCAAGCAGGCGTGGGACGCACAGGACATCAACGCCCTCGTCGGCCTCCTCGCCCCCGGCGCCACCTTCACGGCGGACGGCGGCGGCGTGGTCGCCGCCGCGCTCCACCCGATCGAGGGCGGCGAGGGGGTTGCGCGGTACCTCACGGACCTCGCCGTCCGGGCGCCCGGTGGCCTGATGGTCCTGGAGCGCACGGTCAACGGCCGGGCCGGTCTGGTGATCGAGCACGAGGGCGTCATCGTGGCGGTGTACGCGTTCGACGTCGCGGACGACCGGATCACGCGCATCTGGGCGGTGCGCAACCCCGACAAACTCCACCCGTGGACGGCGGGCTGACCACAGGACCGGTTCAAAGTCCCGGCTGGTGTGGGAAGTTGCCGGCCCCAGCGTGTTGACGATCGCGGGGAAGGCCGTGCCTTCAGCGTCGAAGCTCCCGGTCGTGTCGGAGTCGTTGAGGCCTCGCGCGCCGTGACACCGATGCCGATGCCGTTCAGCAACTCGGGCGCGTTCTGCCGGTACGTCGCCGCGACGGCGGTCGATCCAGGATGCGGTGGACTCGTGGGGCAGGGGCGCCACACGGAACGCGCCCGGTCGTGCGCCGGTCCGGTCCTGCCACGCGGGTCCGGCGGCCAGGCCCCGCGGATTGGTGCCGTCGCGTCGCGGGAGTCCTCTCGACTCCGACTCCGACCCCGGGACCGGGCCTGCCCCGGTCGTGTCGGCGTGTCCTGCCGCCGGTGCGCGTGCGGCCGGTGACGCGGGGGCGGTAGCGGCCTTCGGCGGTGTGGTCCAGGACGATGGCCTCGAGGGCGAGTTTGGTGATTTGCGCCCGCTTCGGGTGGTGTGGCGGGGTGGTGTGTTGCCGGGGGCCGTGGGTGGGGACGGTGGTTGGGTCTTCGGCCGGCGGGGCTGTTGTAACACTGTCCTTCGGGGCGGCCTGTGTTGGCTGTGACCAGGGGGGACGTGGTGTTGTGGGGGTGTCGGGTGGGGTGGGTCGGGGTGGTTCTCGTTTCTTCTCGTGACCTTGTCACCGGTTGGTGACAGCGGTGTCGTGGTGCGGCGACTCGGGTGTCGCCGGGGTCGGTGGCCCGGCCATGGTGGTCGGGCAGGCACCGAGGGGCCGAGGGTGTTTCGGCTCCAATCACCGGATATCAAGGGGTCGTTCATGTTCCGCAACCGTCGCACCGCCCTTCTCGTCTCCGTGGCCGTCCTGGGCGGTGCGATGGTGACGACGGCGTGCCAGGGCACGGACTCGAACTCGAACTCGGGGGCCGCGCGGGGCTCCTCGCCCGTCGCTCCGCCGGCCGCCCCGCCGGGGGCGTCGACCACCGGCGGCACCGGAGGCGGCAACGCGGGAGGCGGCGGGACCGAGCCCGCCGGGAAGGTCTCCTCCGGGAAGGACTCCGCCGGGAAGAGCTCCGGCGGACAGGGCGCGACCACCGGAGGCGGGGGCGGCACAGGCGCCGGCGACAGCGGCTCGATCGGCAAGTGCCGCACCGACGACCTCAGGGCCACCGCGCAGGACGCCACCATCGGCGGCGACGACGAACTCACCGTCGCGGTGACGTTCAAGAACATAGGCCACAACTGCACGATGTCGGGATTCGCGGGCGTCGACCTCCAGACCGCCCGGGGGCCCCTGTCCGCGAAGCGCGTCGGCGCCCCGGCCGACCCGTTCGTGCTCAAGAGCGACACGTCGGTGTCCTTCGGCGTCACCTACCCCGGCGGCGCCACCGGCGACCACGGCGTCAAGGTCACGGGCCTGCAGGTCACCCCGCCCGGAGAGACCAGGACCATCACCCTGAGCTGGCCCGGCACCCCCACCGTGCCGGTCATCGACGGCGCCGGCTCCCCGATCAACGTCGGCCCCATCGGCAGCGCCGGCCAGGGCGGCTGACCCACACGCCCGCAGGAGGAAGCGGCCGGAGCCCCGGTGTGGGGTTCGGCGTCCCGCCCGTCACCCGTTCGACCCCGGTTCCCCGCCTTGCTATCAGGTGGTAGCTTGCGGGGTATGGCGAAGACTCAGGTGAATCTCCGGTTGGAGGAGGCCGCGGCGGAGATGGCGCGCCAAGCGGCGGAGACGCGGCACATACCGGTGAACGAGTACGTGGAACAGTTGATCCGCACGGACAACGAACGTCTGCGCGAAACGTTCCTCGCGGGTGCGCAGGAGGTCCTGGACGGCTACGGCGACCTCCTGGACGAGATCGAGGCGCGCGGGTGAGCGTGAGCGTCGATCTGGCGTGGATCCTCGAGGTCGCCCGCCGCGCGGGGCGCGACGACCCGGCTCCGGACGACTACGGGGTGCCGGTCGCGGCCGTGGAGCGGCATCGGGCGGTGATCGCCGGACAGGACGTCTACCACGGCCCCTACGCCAAGGCCGCGGCGCTCGCGCACAGCCTGGGCCGGATGCGCTGGCTGGAGCACTCGAACCTGCGGGTGGCCGTCGCGGTGGCCCACGGCTACCTCTCGGCGTGCGGCGTGTCGGTCAAGCTCACCCAGGCCGGTGTCACCGCGCTCGCAGACGAGTTGACCCGCGCGTCCTCCACCGCGGCGAGCGTCGCGGCGGTCCTCAAGTCCTGGGACACCACCGACTGAGTCCCTGGGCAAACATGCCTTCGGCGATGTCGGCGCGTGTGTCGGGGCCGCCTGCGAGAGAAGGTGGGTGGCCCCGCTCCGATCCTGGAGCCGCCGGCGAATCCACGTCCCGCGCCGTCCCCGATGCCGAGTCCCTGGCGAGGCCTTCAGCGCGGTGAACGCGGTGCCGGACGGAGAACTTGTCGCGCTGGACGACCCCGCTCTCCGGGCCACATCCTCCGGGGGCGGACTTCGGCGTTCAATGTCGCGATGGCGGTCAGTCACGGGCCTGGGCGAGGGAATCGACTCCGCGTGCCGGCCGCTTCGGCCTCCGGACCGGCTGCCTCACCACTCCGTCCCCGGCGTCCGTGTCATGAACGCGACCCTGGCCAACCGCCGAGCCATGACCCCACGGACCCGAGCACCCACACCCGGCCGCTGTTCCGGCCGGGTCCGCCGCAGCCATGCCATCGGCCGGGCGACCTCCCGCCCCGGCCGAGGCCCCGATCGTGGCCGCCGCCCGCACCACCGCCCTCGACCCGCACTTGCCGGTGCTCTACGCGGCGTCCGGCCTGTCCCGCACGGACGTCGCGGCCCGGATCGTCGCCGCGCACCTCCCGGTCGACTACCGCTGCCTGCGCGCCGGCCGCCTGACCCCCAGGAGTCCGCCGACCTCGTGATCCTCCACGGCGACATCGCCGCCGCGCCGATGAACGCCGAGGTCAGCTGACCATGGACGAGTTGCTCCGATGTACCTGGGTGAGTGGTGAGCGATCCTCGCAGGCATCATGGAGGCTGACCTTGAAGGAGCGACGCCCGTGAGACTCGTGTCCGACGCCGCTTACGGCGAAGTGGATCTCATCGCGACGGCGGCAGAACTGGCCTGCTTGGCAAGGGTGATAGCCGAGGGAGATGGGTTCATCGGCTCCGCGTCCGCGTCTCCGCTTGACGCCAACTGTCTGGCGGGGATCGAAGTCAGGAAGGCGCCCGGCTCCGGTGTCCGCATCGATCTTGACACCCGGCGGCAGACCCTTGTGATCAGCGGTGATCCCGATGCCAGGGCTGTCCTGGCCGAAAATCTGCATGCCATGGCCACGGCCGGGGACGGCGGTCACCTCCACATCGACTACTTCCCCGAGCACCCCTACCTGGTGGCAGGATCACTGCCCTTGGTGGTCAACAGCCCGCACGGAGGTATGCCGACCGGATGAACCGGACCCGCAGCCGATGTGATCAATGGTCGTAGGCGATCAGCGAGCGGGTGACGGGTGCGCCGATCAGGTGGTTGTGCCAGATCCCGACTGCCATCGCCAGGACGCGTTGGGCGACGCGGACGGCGACGCCCTCGAAGGTCCGTCCACCGTTTCCCGGCTGGGTCAGGGCTTGTGGCGCACGATTCCCGTGGCGAACCAGCGGACGAGGAGCGCCGCGAGGTGCGTTGCGCCTTGGGCGGTTTTCTCGGTGACGGGCGCGCTCGTGGCGCCCCCGGGGTGACGCTCGCGATGTCCGTGCCACAGCAGCTTGAGCATGTCGGTGACGGTGGTGATCGTCGCGGGGAGGGCGTAGGCGCCGAGCAGTTCGAGTTCGTAGGCGTCGGCGTTGTCGCGGAACTCGCGGATGACGTCGCCGAGGGTGGGGTTGGGTCGGGAGCCTGCGAACAGGTGAATTGCCCGAGGTCGCTGCGGCGTCGGCCGAGGCGGACACCGCGGTGTGCTATTCGTTCTCCTTCAAGGACTCGATCAGGGCGGCCTCCAGTCTCGAATGAAGATCCTCATTCGCCTCCCGTGTCGAACTCCATGCCGTGCTGAAGTGAACGGTCCTCTTCGCTTCGTGTGGCTCGCACAGGTCGAGCTCTATGAGAGCTCGAATGCTTTCGACCTGGTGAAATCCATTGCGCCGGAACTCCTCCACCACCTCGTCCAGGCTTGAACCGTCGAGCACCCCGCGCCGCACGGCGCCGAGTACCCTCCTGTATTCCGAGCGCTCCACCATCCCGCATCACCTCACCAGTGACTCGTGCCGAAGACCACTCTCGGCATCCGAAAGAAGTAAAGCCCCAGTGCCCGCGGACGAGCAGAGCGCCCGCCCGGTCGTGTTCCCTTCGATCCGAGCGCAGCGGCGAGACGGACAGCCACGGGGCGGGGGACACCGGTGTTCAGCCACGCGCGGTGGGGTTGTGGTGTGCGGCGTCGAACCAGGGCGTCTCGGGGGCGATGCGCCACAACGCGGCGATCATGGCCTTGAGTTCGTGGGGTGGGCCGTCCCATGTCGTGGTGGTCCAGGCGATCGGCAGGCCGATGGCGTTGTCCATCCACTGACCGCCGCGCCGGGTGTCCAGGCCGATCCGGCGGCGGTACTCCGCGGTGGCGACGACCCCGACCCGGTGGCCGCCACGCACCCGCCAGGAGGGCACGGTGGAGACGGCCGCCGAGGGCATGCGCGACGCATGGGAGAGGACCGGTCCGCCCGACCTGGTCACGCGCGGTTGCGCGTTCCGGGCCCTGGGGCGCGACGAGAGGCGGCGACATCCTGGGGTGGCTCGTGGACGGCCGGTCAATGGTCGGAAGGCTCGCGGTCCGATTCGCGTTCGGTGTTCGCCACGAACCGGCTCAGTCGGTAGCTGCTTTGCCCCACCGGGCGTCGACACAGTGTGTCGAGCCGGATCAGCGATTCGTCGACTCGCAGCTCCCGAAGACTGCGCATGTGCGCGCGAAACTCCGCGTAGTCTCGTGTCTCGAGGATCACCACCCACGGTCCGAGGTCCGGCGCGGTGCGAGCAACTGTCCGCTGCCTTCCGGCCTCTTCCCGTTGCCTCCTCTTCCTCCGTCCCGGCACCGGCCCAGAATCGCCGGTCGACGCCGGCACGGCAAGAGCATTGTGCCTTCGTCGACCTGCTCAGCGCCGACACCGAGTTCCCAGGACCCGATGAGCGCCACCGGATCACCGGACTCCTCGTCCGCGGGCTGACGGCGGGGCAGCCGGAGCCGACGAACTACCGCGACTCATCGACGGTTCGGCAGTTCTCGCGGAGCCTTTCGATTTCCTCGATTGCCTCTACTCGGACGGGCGGGCGTCGTAGCGAAGGCGCGAGTCTGCGACGTAGTCGCGGTGGGCATCGGCCCAGGCGATCAGTGCGGCGACGTGGTCGGAGAGCGTGGCGCCCACACCGGTGAGGGCATAGTCGACACGGGGCGGGGACGTCGGGGTCACGGTGCGGTCCACGAAGCCGTCGCGTTCGAGGCTGCGCAGGGTGAGGGTCAGCATGCGCTGGGAGATGCCGTCGATGCGGCGCTGGAGTTCCGAGTAGCGCTTGGGGCCGTCGGCGAGCAGGTTCATCACCAGCACGCTCCACTTGTCCCCGACTCGGTCGAGGACGTCGCGCAACTGGCAGGTGGGGTGGGACGCGTCGATGGGGGCGCGCACATCAGTGTGCGTAACGCGGGTCAAAGTGCCTTCTTCCGTCACCTCGGCATTCTCGATCAGACTCCCAGTGCACACAAGAAGTAACCAGCGCACAGAAAGTGCTGCACCTGATGAGCCTTGACCTGGCCTCCCCTCCCCTGCGTCCCGGCTCACGGCCGACGACCACCGGCCGGGAGATCCCCCACGACCAACTCGACCAGTTCTCTCCCCCGGGGATCCGGGCGGCCCTGGTACGCGAAGCCGAGGCCCTGCCAGGGGTGTTCACCGGCCCGAGCCAGGTGTCCGAGCCGTCCTCGCTGGCGCTGCGCCTACACCGGCCGACCGGGCCGTGGGAGGCGTACCTGCACCCCAGTACCGACGAGTTCGGCCATGTGCACCGGGCCGGCTTCATGCACCTGACCGTTCCGCGACCGCTGCTGGATCCGCTCGTGCGCGCCGGATGGGCCGAGCCGCACCCGATCGTTCTGCGCCACGAGTGGCCCGACACGATCATCATGCTCTACGCCCCCCGCGACGAGGGCGAACTGGACCTGGCCACGGCCGTGTTGCATGCCTCCTGGCGGCACGCGGCGCCGTCCGGGCAGAGCGCTTGACCCCGACCCCAGCCGCCAAACCCACAGTCAGCCCCTCACAGAGAAGGACCGACCATGCGTGCAATAGCATTCCGCGACTTCGGCGATGCCCCCGCATTGGCAGAGCTGCAGACACCCGATCCCGGACCTGGCGAAGTCCTCGTCCGCATCGGAGCCGCGTCGCTCAACGGCTTCGACCTCGGCGTGCTCGGCGGGATGATGCGCGGGGTGTTGGCGTACGACTTCCCCGTCGTCCTCGGAAAGGATTTCGCCGGCGAGGTCGCCGCTTTGGGCGCGGGGGTGACCGACCTGAGGGTGGGCGACGCGGTGTTCGGCGTGGTCATGCGGGCGACGCTCGGGCAGGGAAGCTTCGCGGAATACGTCGCGGTGCGGGCCGACTATGGCGTGGCGAGGCTTCCTGACGGCCTGGCCCCGACACACGCGGCGGCGCTCGCCCTGGCCGGCACCGCGGCCGTGAACGCGGTGGACGCCGTCGCCCCGGCTCCGGGCGAGACGGTCCTGGTGGTCGGGGCCACTGGCGGTGTGGGAGCGTACGCCGTCCAACTGGCAGCCTCCCGCGGCTGCACCGTCATAGCCACCGCGGAGCCCGGCGCGCAGGCCGCGTTCGTCACCGGACTCGGCGCCACCCACACGGTCGACCCCGCCGAACTGCTCGACCAAGTGAAGGCGATGGCTCCGGACGGCGTACCAGCGGCCCTGCACCTGGCGGGCGAGGGCTCGACGGTCGCCGAAGTGCTGGCCCCGGGTGGCCGTTTGGCATCGACGCTGCACTTCACGCTCGACGACGCGCGGGCTGTCAGCTCGACGGCGGTCATGGCCGATCCGGCCACTGCGACCTTGGAGCGTCTTGCCGCAGAGGCGGTCGCCGGGCGCCTGCGGATCCCGGTGACACGGACATACGGCCTCGACGAAGTGCCCCAGGCGATAACCGACTTCGCCAATGGCGCGGTCGGGAAGTCGGTTGTGCAAATCTGACGACTCGGCGGCGCTGCCTGCCTCGGGCTGCGAAGCCCCCGGTGACGTGGATGGCCGGTGGCCGGGCGGAGCGGCGGTCCGCCCGGCACCGCCCGGCACCGCCCCATTCTTCCGACCGACGCGCCATCGCTCACCCATACGGGGTGAGCCGGGGGCGATCGGGTGGTCCCGCGCAGGCGGGGGTGGGCCCGTGAAAGGTCGTATTCGGGCGGTTCACCTCCCGGTCGCGCGGGGGACTCATCGTCACCTGCGGCGCTGGAATGGCCTTGATGATTCGTGATGTGCCGGCAAGGCGCCACCGGCGGCGCGGGTGCGTTCGGGCGCTGACGGATTTCTCACGTCAACCGCCGGTGCTCTGTGGTTTGTGTGGTCGGAGCGTTCCTGTCGCGTCGATCCACCGGTAGTGCTCCCATCGTGCGCGGCCGAACGGCATGTCGGCCAGGAGACGGCCCCGCAGGGAACAGGCGTCCGGGTCCCCGGTATCGGCGAGCGGGACCTTCCAGAGACTCCCCGAGCTGTTCTGTTCAGGATCGGCGCCCCACCGCGCGGTGTCGATGCGGAACGCACCCGCGACGAGACGGCGCCGTGCGGGCCCCGAGGCACCGAGGAGGATCTGCGGGCCGGAATGGGGGTCGGTACGCCAGGACGCCATGTGCCGGTCTATCTGCCACCATCCTGCCGTGTGCTCCGTGATGTCGACCGTGCTCGGTCTCGCGGGGTCGAACTTCGTTCGCCCGTCCGTGGTCTGCCCTCCCGTGGTCAGGTACACGACGAGGGCGCCCCCGGTGAGGGCGCCGAGTTCACCGTTCGTCAGGTCCGGTTGGGCGATCCGGGCCGAGAGCTCGTCCGGGACACCGAGTGGACCAAAGCGCGGGCCGGTGCCCGGAGCGGTGTTGAAGCGGGGGAGCATCGCCGAGATGAGCGCCGCCTCCACGTCGAGATCTCGTCGGCGCCGTGCTCGTCCACCAGCCGGTCGAAGATCCGCTTCACCGTGTGGCGCTGCTTGCGCGGCGCATCCAGGTCCGCCCGAAGCATCCGGTCGATCAGCGGCTTGAACAGGTCCAGCCGGGTCACCCTGGGTGGCAGCTTCTTCCGAGGCTCCGGCCACGCCGACGGCAACGCGTTCTGCACGGGTGCGAACCCGACCCCGTACTTGCGCTCCAGCGCGCGGCTGGACAGGCCCGCGCGGGAGTCGCGGCGGATCGCCGCGTACAGATCGACCTTGGACGTCGGCAGCCCCCGGGCCCCCTTGTCGTGCAGAGCACAACCATGGTCCCGAGGCAAGCACTCAGGTGCTGTCAAAACTCAACGACATCACTCTCCCGTGGCACACGGCGCTGTCACCGCCGAGCAACAGGTGCTGTCACACCCCACGTATAAAAGCCACTCCTGGGACAGGCGCAGGTTCCGGCTGCTGATCCCAAGTCTCGGCTTCGGTCTACGTCTGCTCGGTGGACTGCTGGGCGGCCTCGCGTGCGCCGGCGCTGACCAGCCCTGTCTCGTAGGCGACGATGACGGCCTGGACACGGTCACGGAGTCCGAGCTTGGCGAGGATGCGGGCGACGTGCGTCTTGACGGTCGCCTCGGCCAGGTGGAGGCGGGTGGCGAGTTCGGCGTTGCTCAGTCCTCGGGCCAGCAGGCCGAGGACCTCCAGTTCGCGCGGGGTGAGCGAGGCGAGGTCGCGGTGGAGGGCGGCGGTGTCGCTGCCGCGCTGGGCGAACCGCTGCACGAGGCGGCGGGTGATGGCGGGCGCGAGGAGAGCGTCGCCGGTACGGACCGTGCGGACGGCCGCGGTCAGATGCTCGGGGGTGACGTCCTTGAGGAGGAAGCCGCTGGCCCCGGCGGACAGTGCCGCGTAGACGTATCGGTCGAGGTCGAAGGTGGTCAGGATGATGACGCGGGGTTTGTTGGGGGCGCCGGTGAGGATGCGGCGGGTGGCTTCCAGGCCGTCCATCTCGGGCATCCGGACGTCCATCAGGACCACGTCGGGACGTGTGCGGCGGACCGCTTCGACCGCTTCGGTTCCGTTGGTCGCCTCGGCGACGACGTCGAGGCCGTCGGCGCCGAGGATCAACCGGAATCCGGTGCGGACCAGGGTCTGGTCGTCGGCGACGAGCACACGCAGCGGCTCGGTCACGGTGTCTCCAAGGGGATCAGGGCCTCCACACGGTAGCCGCCGGTCAGGCGTCCCTACCTTGTTGATGGGCAGGGCGAGCCATTCGTAGGGTTCTCCCACCCAGGGGTGCCGGGTGTGGCTTTCAGGCGTCTGCCGATCGTGGCTTTGTTCGATTTGCCGCCCGGCACCCCGCGACGACTCGGCCGCTGATTAGGAACTGCGATTCGGTCGCTGTGTAGGGACTCGACGGCGAGGTCGTCTGCGGGACAACACGAACCGACAGACTTGCGGAGGCGCTTGTGGCGAGGATCTGGGCCGGGGTGGACGCGGGGAAGACCCACCACCACTGCGTGGCGATCGACGAGAACGGGAAGCGGCTGCTCTCGCGCCGGGTGGCCAACGACGAGCCGGTTTTGCTCGACCTGGTGGCGGACGTCCTGGCCCTGGACACGGACGTGGTGTGGGCCGTCGACCTCACGGACGGCGCCGCGGGCCTGCTCATCGCGCTGCTCGTCAACCACGACCAGCACCTCCTCTACATTCCCGGCCGGGTCGTCAACCGTGCGGCCGACGGCTACCGGGGCGAGGGCAAGACCGACGCGAAGGACGCGGCGATCATCGCCGACCAGGCCCGCGTCCGCCGCGACCTGCACCCGCTGCGGCCCGGCGACGAGCTCACCGTCGAGCTGGGGCTCCTCACCGCCCACCGTATGGACCTCGCCGCCGACCGCACCCGCTCGATCAACCGCCTCCGAGCCCTGCTGACCGGAATATTCCCGGCCTTGGAAAGGGAGTTGGACCTCACCAATGTCGGACCGTTGGTTCTCCTGACGGGTTATCAGACCCCGGCGGCGATCCGCCGCGCGGGCGCCCGGCGACTGGAGACCTGGCTGCACAACCGCAAGGTTCGCAATGCCGCGCAGCTCGCCGCCGGCGCCGTCGCAGCGGCCGAGCGCCAACACACCGCGGTGCCGGGCGAGAAGATCACAGCACGGCTGGTCCACACGTTGGCCAGGGAGGTGATGGCCCTCAACGAGCGGATCGCCGAGACGGACAAGCTCGTCGAGGGCCGGTTTCGCGAGCACGAACACGCCGCCGTGATCACGAGCATGCCCGGCATCGGGCCGTTGCTCGGCGCCGAGTTCCTCGCCGCGACCGGCGGCGACATGAGCGCGTTCGCCACCCCCGACCGCCTCGCCGCGTTCGCCGGCGTCGCCCCGGCCCCGCGCGACTCGGGCAAGGTCAGCGGCAACCTCCACCGCCCCCAGCGCTACAACCGGCGCCTCCAACGCGTGTTCTACACCTCCGCGCTGATCAGCATCCGGTACTGCGACGAGTCCCGCCGCTTCTACGACCGCAAGCGGGCCGAGGGCAAGCGGCACACCCAGGCAGTCCTTGCTCTGGCCCGCCGTCGCGTCAACGTCCTGTGGGCCCTGCTGCGTGACGGACGGTGCTACGAGCCCACACCACCCGTCACACTCGCCGCTTGACAACAAGATTAGGAATCGACCGGTGTTCAGGGTTCCGTCGTAGACGGCGAGGCGCTCGCGCAGGCCGATCAAGCCCCGGCCGTTTCCGGCGGCCGTGGCCGCGTCCGCGTGTCCACCGGTGTCGGTGACTTCCACCCGGAGCCGGTCCGGGCCATATTCGACGGTCACGGCGGCGGTGGCGCCGGACGCGTGCTTCACCGTGTTGGTCAGGGCTTCCTGGACCACACGGTAGGCGGCGAGTTCGACGCCGGGCGGCAGGGGGCACGGCGGGCCGGTCACGGTCAGGCCGACGGGCAGTCCGGTGTCCCGGACCCGTCCGACCAGCGTTCCCAGCTGGTCCAGGCCGGGCTGCGGGGCCAGTTCCGCCGCCGCATCGGCCAGGTCTGCACCTCCGTCCGTCCCCTCGCCCTCGTCGGCCATGGTGAGCAGTCCCATGACGTGGCGCAGCTCGGTCATGGCCGCCCGCCCGCCCCCCTCGACGGCGAGCAGTGCCTCGCCGGCCTGCTCGGGGGAGGTCTTCATGATCTTGCGGGCGGCGCCCGCCTGGATGATCATCACGCTGACGTTGTGCGTGACGACGTCGTGCAGTTCGCGGGCGATCCTGGCCCGCTCGTGCTCGACGGCCCGGCGCAACGCCTCGGCCTGTTCGCGTTCCAGATTGGAGAGCCGGGTGCGGCCTTCGTCGGTCCGGAGTTTCCAGGTGCGCAGCCCGAGGGCGGCTCCTGCCATAGGGACCAGGATCAGCAGGGCGATGTACTGGTTGGGGACGATCGGTGTCACCGAGTTCCCCGAGGTGCCGACCAGCAGGACCGACACCGGCAGCGCCGCCAGGGTGGCCACCCGGTAGGGGCTGTACACGGCGGCGCTGTAAACGGCTATCACGAACGCGTAGAACGTCAGCCGCAGAACGCTCTGCGGTGTCGCCAGTACCGCGGCCGTCACGATGCACAGCACGGTGAGCGGGTAGCGGCGGCGCAGCGCCAGGGCACCCGAGGCGATGACCGCGAGGGTCACCATGAAGGCCATGCCGCCGGGGCCGGACGGGCGCGGCACGACGTGCTCCACGCCGGGTGCGATCTCACGCACCACAATGTTGTTCGCGTTGTCGATGCCGTAATAGACAGTGGTGACGCCGAGCGCCAGCGCCACCAGCACGTCGAACTGCCAGGTGCGACGGCTGAGCCGCAGCGGCGGACCGGGCAGGAGTCTGGCGTCGCGGACCGCCTCGCGGACCGGGACCCGCAGCTGCTCCAGCGTCGTAGGTACGTTCATCACCGGTTCATTGTCGCCGCCGCCTGAACCCTCTGAGTCCGCCTCAGTGGTCGTTCCCGGCGCGTCGCATACATCGGGCGCCTACATCGCAAGGATGACGTTCCGGCAGATCATCCCGATGCGATATGGCAAAGGGTTCGGGCGGTGGCGGATCCTCGCGAAGCCCCTTGCGCGGCCGGACTCATGCCCTCGGACCGTCGGTGGGGCCCATCCCGTCAGTACCACCGCTGGGTTGACGGATCTTGTCGCGTGTTCGAAGGGTGGTTCATGGGAGGCGTGAGGTTGACGGTGTGCCTGCCGGCGGAGGCCAGGGAGGACCTGGTTGCGGCGCTGGCGTCGGCGCTCGAGCCGTTCGGCATGGACACCAGCGGGGCACGGGAGGTTCCGCCTGGGCGCATCACAACGATGTCGTCGCCTACTTCGTCGACACGATGGGTCTGACCTGCGTCGCCGTCTCCGCCCGCAGTGGTCCCCAGGTCGCGATGGACGGGATCCGCCTCATCGGCCGGAAACCTTCCGAACTCGCCGTCGAGCTCGTCGCGCACCTCGAAAAACTGGGCCTGGAAGTCCAGTTCATGCCCAGCGGAGACGTCGGCTCATCGGACCTGGGATTCATCCCGGACACACAGCGAGCCGGCGACACGCTCGTCACCTGCGCGCTGTTCGGCAAACCCAACGCATGGGCCAACACCGTATGGGACAGCATTCCGGGTGAGGGATGGCGGCAGATCTGACCCGCCCGGGGACGGTGTCCGGTCCGGGATTCCGATGCCGCCGGCCGCACCCGACGCTGTGCGGCACCCGGACCACCCTCCTCGATCCGGGGCCGCCCGGGCTTCCCGACAGGCGGGTGGAGTCGGGGCGATGTCCTGGGATCCCGCCCCATACAGGAGTCTTCCTTGCCCGAGCAGGACCGCCTCGCCATCCTCGTCGTCAAGCCGGACGGCGTGGCCCAGCAGCTCACTCGACTCATCTCGCTGTGGATGCGCGACCGGGGCTACAAGCTGCTCGGGTTCCGCGAGTTGATCCTCAGCCCCGAGCGCCGGCTCCTCCTGGACGCGAGCACCCGGATCGGCGACCGGACCGACCGGAAGCCGAGCGCGGTCCTGTACACCCTGGGACCTGTACACGCCTTGCTGCTGGAGCGGGAGAGCGGCCGGACGGCGGACGAGGTCTCGGCCGCTGCCGAGCTCGCGGGGCGCCTCACGGGGGACGTCCTGCCCCACCGGGCCCGACCGGGCACCCTGCGAGGGGACTTCGGAGCCCTGAACCCCGTCTTCAACCTGGTCCACGCCACCGACGACACCGAAAACCTCGACCGGGACGCCCAAGCCCTCTTCGACCACCCCCTCGCCGAACTCCTGGGGCCGCACGGTGCCACACCGAGCGGAATATCCCAGACCCCGCACCTCCTGCGCCCGTTCAAACTGTGGAGCACCGTGACGAGCGTCCTGTCCGCCTGGCTGGGACCGGATGCGGTACGGCCCATCGACTGGCCCGCCGACTCCCACGGCCCGTCCAATCCGGCGGTCGGCGCCGCCCTGATCGCCTGTACCCGCGCCGCACAACGAGCCGGGGGCGAGGCGGGCGCGCTGCTGACAGGAGTGCTCGAAGGGAGCACCTCCTACCCCCGGTTCGCCCGCCGGATTCCCCACGCCGACCCACGGATACCTCGCGTACACCACGTTGCGCCATCTGACGCTGTGCGCCGACACTCCAAGCGATGGGACTCTTGCCCGAACCGCGCGGCCCCATCGA
Source organism: Embleya sp. NBC_00896 (assembly GCF_045207785.1). Classification (NCBI taxonomy): domain Bacteria; kingdom Bacillati; phylum Actinomycetota; class Actinomycetes; order Kitasatosporales; family Streptomycetaceae; genus Embleya; species Embleya sp. NBC_00896. Next base: position 59,275 of record NZ_CP108777.1, on the reverse strand, counting down.
CCTGGTGAAGGTCATCATGGGGGAACGGCCGGCAACGAGACCATCGACGTCCGGGTGGCGGGCCGTGATGTGCTCGCGGGCGAGGTGGTGTTGTCCGAGCCGGCCTGGCCTCGGCCGGGCGGGCCGTTGTTCGCACGTTCGGTGATGTTGGTTCTCGGCGCCACCACCCGACGCGGTCCGGGCGGCACGGCCTGGAACGCGTCGGTCCGGAACTCGTGGATCCTCACACGGCTCGGATGACGCGGATCTTGGACTGCTTGTGCGGAAGGGCTTCCCAGTCGGTCATGAAGCGCGCGGCAAGGCCGTATTTCTCGGCAAGACGGACCAATGTCTCGGTGCGGTAGTAGAAGTCTTCCCGCAGCACGTGGTGCTCCTCGCCCTCGGTGCGGTTGAAGGTGAGGTCGAAGTGGCCGTCCGGGTGCAGGATCCGCCCCACGTGGGCCAGGCATTGCTCGATGACCTGCAGGGGCGAATGGGAGAAGACACTGTGGGCGTGGACCACGGTGAAATGCTCGTCGGGCAGGAAGTCGAAGGTCAGATTCCGTACCAGGGCCAGGTGCGGGAGCTTGTCACACAGACCGTGATCGACGAGGGTGCGCTGCGCGGCGAGCAGGATGTCGGGCGAGATGTCGATGCCGTAATAGTTGGCTTGTCCCAAGTAATCGATGAATCGCCAGCCCGCCCGCAGGTTGCCGCAGCCGATCTCCAGCATCCGGTCGGACGGCGCCAGTCCGTGCCCGATCAGGTAGTCGTATTGCAGCTTGCCCAGTGCCAGCCAACGGTCGTGGTTCTTGCTGCCGACCGCGCCTTCCACGTCGTGGGCGGTGTCGGAACGCATCACCGCCCGGTAGTACGCCACGTGGTCACCTGATGTGAGCCGAAACCAGGCGTCACGGCCGAGACGCCGGACATGCGGCGCGATACGCCGGGGATTGCGCACCGCGTAGCCCAACTGGTGCGTCAGGCTGGTTCGACTCGACACGCCGGACTCCTTCCCGACCGGGCCCAGCCGACATCTCGGCGAGGTCCCGACCTTCGTGGCCACCGTAAAGACGCGAGCGCGACCCGGCAGCCCAGCCGAGGTCTGTCATCACTCGAAAGGGGGTACTCCTGACCCGTTTGGCCTGCTTCCGCGTGGCTACGCCCGCGCCCGTGTCTCGGCGGATCACATCGGGGCAAGCGGTGGGCACTCGACATCAAAACCCACCCTCGGCATGCGACGTGGTGCCCAACCGCGAAAGCCCCTGCGGCGGACGCGCGCAGGTTCCCCGCGCAGGGCAGTGGAGTGTCCGCACCGGGCTGAGTGAGGACGTGTTCGTGCCACAACCACCCGTGGTGGTCGCCGGGTGCGGGCCCGATGAGCGCCGGCCCGCTCTTGCGGGGGCCTACCGGGATCGGGGGGACGGGGAAGCCCCGCCGCTGCTGCAGGGAATCGGGTCGTCGGGGATACCCGGGGAGGAGGCCGGGACAGTGGCGGGGCGAACCGGGGACGGGGGGTTGTCGGGGTGGAGTCGCCCGCCGCTCGGTGATTAGCGAGTCGCGAGGGCCTTCTCTTCCCCCGGTGCGGCGGGAGTGGATGTGGGTGCGGGTACGACGGCGGTACGGCGGCGCAGGGGTGAGTGTGACGAGCAGCCCGGCGACCATCCCGGCCGCGATCGGCAGCATCACGAGGAACTCGCCGTCGGGGGTGGCGGCGCGCGGTGCGTCGCCGGTCTTGCCCTCGGTGCCGATGTCGGCGAGTGCGGTGAACTCCGCGAGCCCGATGGCGTTCCCGAGGTTGAGGGTGGTGGAGGCGATGCCCTGCTCGTGCGCCCGCGGTACCGGTGGCGGAGGTGATCCACATGGAGGTCCAGACGATGCCCTGTCGACACCGGAGACCACGAGCCCGGGTATCAGCAGCCCGTGTCCGGCGTCCGAGTCGAAGCCGAAGGCAAGCCCGGCTGTGCCGATGACTCCGATGACGAAGCCGACCAGCAGCGCGGCGCGAGTGCCGACACGGCCGGTGAGGCGCCCTCCGCGTTGGGTGCCGGTGGCGATGGCGATGGCGATGGAGGGGATGAGGAAGGCGAGACCGGCCCGGCCGATCGGCGCGATCCACTTTCGCCCGAGAACGCCGTCTCGCGGTGAACGACCCACTGGATGGGACATTCGCTGGGGCGCGGGACGGACAGGTGTACCGGGCGGGACGGGGTTGTTCGCGGTCGTGCCGCAGCCGTGTTCTGATGGATGGGTGAGCGAAAACGGCTCCATGCGCTTGTTCGTGGCGCTTGTGCCGCCTCCCGAAGCGGTGGCGGAATTGCGTCGTGTCGTCGACCCGATCCGCTCCCGGTACGACGGGCTGCGCTGGACCGGGCCCCAAGGCTGGCACCTCACTCTCGCCTTTCTCGGCACGGTGGAGCCGAAGACCCGGATCGAGTTGGAGACCCGGCTCGCCCGCGTCGCCGCACGCCATCCGCCGCGGAACCTCGCGCTCACCGGCAGCGGCCGTTTCGGCGATCGCACCCTGTGGATCGGGATCCGGGGCGATCGGCGGGCGATGGCTGCCCTGGCCGCGGGCGTACGGCGCGCAGCCGACAAATGCCATATCCCGATCGAGGACCGGCCGTGGCACGGTCACGTGACTCTGGCCCGCGTCGCCCAACCACGCGGGGCGGGCGGGCGGCGCCCTGGGGGCAGTGCGCTCACCGCGCCGGCGGCCGATCTCGCCGGATTCGACGGGGTGGAATGGACCGCGGCCCGGCTGCACCTGGTGCGGAGCGTCATCGGCAACGGCCCGGCCCAGTACCACGACGTGGCGACGTGGCCGTTGGTGGGCAGGCTCTCATCGCACGTCCGCGCGGGAACCCGAGATGGTGCCGAGGAGTCCCGTTCGAAGTGAACGCCGCTTGAGCCGGCCGACGTTCGCGCGACGTGCTCCCGCCGGATCGAACGTCACCATTCCCATGCTTCGGGGAGTCGGTGGGCGACCCGGCGAACGTTCCCGGCCACGGCCCTGGTACTCCAGCAGCACTTCGGTATCTGTGCAGGTCAAAGCCTTGATTCGGCCGTGATCCGTGACGTGGTCCCGCGTCTCGCGTTGGTCCGGTCATGACGGGGATCGAGGTTGTGGAGCCGTGGGCGGCCGAGTTGGAGTCGTTGCTCTCGCGGGTGGGGCATCGCTTTGGTCGGCGGGAGCCACGGCAAAGGTCTGCGGTTTCGCCCGTGCTTGCTGTCCGTCTGGCTGGCGGGGACTGCGGCGCGCGGGACATGCTGGACCGTTTCCGTGGTGGTCGGCGTGCGCGTCGACTTACTCGGTGTCGCCGCCGCTGATGGCGGTCATGCCCTGCCATCCGGCGTCGGGCCCGTCCTCGCTAGGTACATCGCCTCCGGCGAACTGACCGGCGAGCTGGGCCTGGCTGTTCGGCTACCGCCGGCTCACCGTCCGATACGAGCGAAAGGGAAGCCACTTCCTCGCGTTCCTCGGCCTTGCAGCGACCCTGACGTTCTACAAGAAGCTCGCGAAAGTCTCCACGTGAGACATCCTCTAATTCCCCGCGCCATGTCGAGAGCTCTGTTAGCCTCGCAGCATGATCACACGCTCGTTCCAGATGATGCCCCGCCGGCGGGGTTGCTGAGACGGACGCGTGACGTTCCGAGGCCCCCGAGACGGGGCCTCGTTTGCGTTTGCAGGTCGGAGCCCCGCCTCGCTGAAGAGGAGGTTCCGATGCCCCAGGCACGTTCCTACATCACCACGACCATCCCGTACGTCAACGCCCGGCCGCATCTGGGTTTCGCCCTGGAGCTGGTACAAGCCGACGTGCTGGCCCGCCATCGCCGTCAAGCCGGCGACCAGGTCCGTTTCCTCACCGGCACGGACGACAACTCCCTCAAGAACGTCTTGGCCGCTGAGGCGGAGGGTATCGAGGTCCAAGCGCTGGTCGACCGCAACGCGGCGGCGTTCGCAAGTCTGCGCGAACCGCTGGCGTTGTCGTTCGACGACTTCATCCGCACCAGCAGCGATCCCCGCCACCGAGCGGGGGTGGAGCGCCTGTGGCGGCGGTGTGCCGCCGCAGGCGACTTGTACCGGAAACACTACGAGGGGCTGTACTGCGTCGGCTGCGAGCAGTTCTACACCTCCGACGACCTCATCGAAGGCCGCTGTCCCGAGCACGGCACCGAACCCCAGCTCGTGGCGGAGGAGAACTGGTTCTTCCGGCTCTCCCGCTATGCCGATGTCCTGCTGGAACTGATCTCCAGCAATCAGGTGCGGATCGAACCTGCTTCCCGCCGCAACGAGGTCCTCGGCCTGATCGCCGGCGGCCTGCACGACTTTTCCATCTCCCGCTCCCAAAGCCGGGCCCGCGGCTGGGGCATCCCCGTTCCCGGGGACCCCGACCAGGTCGTCTACGTGTGGTGGGACGCACTCGGCAACTACGTGACCAGCCTGGGTTACGGCACTTCCGATGCGGCTTTCGACCAGTGGTGGACACACAGCGGCAAACGGATCCACCTGGCGGGCAAGGGCGTGCTCCGATTCCACGCCGTCTACTGGCCGGCGATGCTGCTGTCGGCGGGACTCCGGGTGCCCACCGACATCCTGGTCCACGAGTACCTCACCGTCGACGGCCGCAAGATCAGCAAGTCCGGCGGTGCGGCCGTCGATCCGGCAGGTCTGGTCGCCGACGTCGGCACGGACGCGGTGCGCTGGTGGCTCCTGCGCGATGTACCCCGCGTCGCCGACGCGGACTTCACCTTGGATCGGCTCGTGACTCGCGCCAACAGCGATCTCGCTGGTGGCCTGGGCAATCTGGTCCACCGGGTCGTGACCATGATTCACCGCTACCGTGACGGTCGCCTTCCCGCTTCCGGCAGTACCCCGGCCGGCGCAGAGCGGTTGGTGGACGCTTGCGCCGGCGCCCCTCGGGAGATCGATGTCGCCCTGGACGAGTTCGACTTCCGTCGGGCTGCAGCCGCCGTGTGGACGATCGTGGAGGAGGCCAACCGCTCCATCGAAAGCACCAGGCCCTGGGAACTGGCCAAAGCCGAGCAAGGAGCAGAACACATCGCCGGGGAGCAACTGGACGGTGTCCTCGATGCTCTCCTGCATGCCTGCCTCTTCCTCGCGGACCGATTGACGCCGTTCCTGCCGGGAGCCGCGGCCCGCATCACGGAGCAGTGCACTGCGGTCGACGGCATCCTTCCCCCGGCAACCCCGTTGTTCCCACGGATCGAAAGCTGACCGAGTGGAGCGCCGGTGGTCCGCCCAGGGATCACCACCTGGGCGGACTCGGCCGCTCCGACCACCAGATGGCCCCGGCGCCCGCCCTTCATCCAGGACTTGTCCAGCCGATCATGTTCGGAGCCAGGTAGCGAGGGTGGTGCGGTGGCGGTGCTGAGGGAGACGTAGCCGCGCTTGTCGTATCAGGTATCGGCCCGGTGCTGCTTGTGCCGGTTGATGGCTCGTTCGACGTGTTGCGCTGCCTATAGGCCTTGCGGTCGAGGCTGGGCGGTCGCCCGCTGTTGTGGTCATGTCCGACCCCCGCCTTTGTTGTGCGTCAACATGCCGTGAGAGTAAGGAAGTTGTGGCTTGTTCGCCGTCTTCTGCTTGTCGGCGGCGCCGGGTCTACGCTGGATGCATGCCTCCCGGTGAGATGGTGCGGCCCGGCCCTGACGCTGCCACGACCGACCTTGTCTTCCGCGAGAAGGGTGGTTCGCGCGGCCAGGCGGTGCTCATCGCACTTGCCGCTGTGGCGTGGGTGCCCATTCTGTTCGGCGGCGCCGGATGCGTGATCTTCTGGTTGACGGTCGGCTTCGGCGCCGGCTCCGCCAAGGCGCTGCTCGTGGCCGGTCTGTTCGCGGCGGCCGCCTCCCTGATCACCTGCCCGTTCGTCGCGGCCAAGGAACTGCGTCATGTCCGCCGGGTTCAGTTTGCCCCGACGCAGGCCCCGGCCCGGCTCCGCTTCGTGCGAGCCCGTCGGCCCGGGCCATGGCTGCCGATCGCTGACCTGGCACGAATACTTCTGCACGAGACCATCATCGAGACCTACATGGGCGACCCGCAGCCGGCCGGCGGAACGGTGTCTGTGGCGATCGTGATCGGCGATGGCCACGTTGTGCACGTTTACTCCGGCCCGGAGTCCCCGGACGCGTGGCAATTGAAGCAGGACCTGGATGCCCTGCTTCCGGCAGTCGGCGTCCCCGTTGTGCTGGAGACATCGCGCATCCGATTGCCCAAGCCTCCGTCGAGACCTTTGCGCTCTGGATCGGCTCACGTTGCCGCGATCGTCACCAATGTGAACTCAGGCGGTTCAGGCGCCGGCAACGCGGGCGGGTCCACCGGCGGCGTGTGATCTTGTGACCGGGGACCCCGCGCTGGTCGAGTCGACCGGGGCGGTGATGAGCGCGGCCGCCTGGTTCGGCCCCGCCACCCTGGTACTGTTGCCCGACCAGATCCCGACCCGGCCCGAGCCGGAGACGATCCGATCGGCCACGACTCGGACTCGGTGGTGGTCCGGGCGCGGGGTCCGGATCCCGAGCGGACCGGCCGACGCGGCGCGACCCCGGCGCGGGGCGCGCGCCGGGGTCGCTGTACTGCCGTCGATCCGTACCGTCAGCCCTGGACCTTCCAAGTCAGGCTCGTCCGCAGTGTCTTGGCGATGGCAGGGTCCCGGACCGAGTCCGTCGGGTCGACGACCACCACGGTCAACCGGTGCGGTCCCGAGCGGTGCGCGTCGAGCGGCAGTTCCGAGACCTGCACCGAGTCTTCCCGCACCTGTGTCTTCAAGGGCTCGCCGTCGAGATACCACCGCACCTGAAGCGGCCGCGCGGCCGGACCGGCGGGCCGGGCCAGGGCGATGCGCGCGCTGTCCCCGGCATGCAGCGGCTGCCCGGTCGACGTGAGGGCGTGTGCCGCGGAGGCGTGTCGGTGGAAACCGGCGATCATCGCCTCGACCCCGGGCAGATTGAAGGGTTTGCCGCGGAAGCGCATCAGCGAGCCGTCCGTCGGCCGGTTCAGGCCGGTCACGTAATAGCCGCCGCCCGTGTACGCGCCGACCCTGCCGCCGTCCGGTGAGGCCTGGCCCAGCCAGCGGTACCACTTGGTGCGGGCGCCCCGCATCTGCGCAGCGGTCAGTTCGGTGATGTTGGACTCGCGTGGTTCGGGTCCGCTGTAGTGCTCGTAGCCGGGGATGCCGGGATAGAAGTACTCGTCGGCGAGCTTGCCGAGCGAGTGCCCCGTCTCGTGGACGGCGACCTGCCCGGACTCGGCGTTGTGGGCGGAGGATGTGGCGATGCCCTCGTATCCGAGCCTCGGGCTGGGCGTGTTGTAGCCGGCACCGCCGTACATGCTGCTGTTGGCGAGGACCATCACCAGGTCGACCGCGGGGGCGTTGTCGACGTACGAGTCGACCTTGGCCTCGTCGACGCAGAGCAGGCGATCCGTGTTCTCGCACCAGAAGTAGGATCCGAGTGCCGTGTCCCGCACCACGTTTCGGCTCGGATCGCCGGACACTCCGGACTGGCGGGAAACCGCGTCCACCGCCCACACATTGAAGAGATTCGCGTACGTGGTGTACGGCTCGACTGCCACGATCTCTGCCCAGCGCTCCCTGACATCCGTGTGGAATCGCGCGAGTTCGGCTGCGGTGTAGCCGTCACCGACGAAGACGATGTCGAGGCGGTCCGCGGTGGGGCCGTTGTCGACGACCTTGGTGACGGCGCCGTCGCCCGGCGCCTGGTCGGGCGAGCGGGCGCCCGATGGCCGTCCGTCCTTGCCCTGCCGGGAAACCCAGGTGTACCCGGATCCCGCCTCGGTGCGCGCGTGGGAGAGCGCCGCGGGCCCTGGGTGTTCCGGGCCCGGAATCTCCACCTTGACCAGGTCGGGCGTCGGTTGCGCCGCCGCGGCACCGGGAGCGGCGGCGAGAGCGCACACGAAGGCGACGGCCGCAGCGGCCGCGGTCATGGATCTGCGTATGGATGTGCTCGATCTGCGCAAGGGATTCTCCTTGACACGAGAGGGGAAATAAGTTTGAACTTGAGTGAATTTAAGTACGAACTTAAGCTAAGTGCTTGGGCGTTGCCGCACAATGCCTCCAGGGGGAGGAAGAGACACAGAGGGGGTACGCGATGGATGATCCGGCCACGATCGGATGCCGCATCCAACGGATGCGCACCGAACTGGGATTGACGCAGCGTCAGCTTGCCGAGCCGAAGTACACCGCGGCCCACATCTCCACCCTGGAATCGGGCAAGGCGCGCCCCTCCGAGACCGCCCTGCGCTTCCTTGCAGGGCAACTCGGCACCACCTACGAAGAACTGACCACCGGCCACCCCGCGTACCTCGCCACGGAACTGCGCCTCGCCCTCACCGACGCCCAACGGCTGCTCGCCACCGGCACCCCTGAGCAGGCCGCCCTGCGCTACCGGGAACTGCTCGCCGACGCCGAGCGCCTCGCCCTGGTGACCGAGCAGGCCGCCGCCCGCATCGGACTCGGCGACTGCGCCCTGGAGACCGGGGAACTGGCCCAGGCCCGCGCCCACTTCGAGAAAGCCGAGCGGCAGCTCGCCACCGAACCCCTGCCCCGTCGGGCCCGCGCGATCCGCGGCCGGGCCGTCGCCCACCTCCTGGCGGGCGAACTCCGTTACGCCTGCTACGTGCTGGAGACCGCACTCGACGAACTCGCCGCAAGTGAACTGCGCGACCCCGATGCACTCGTCCTGCTCTACGCCGCCTCCATCAGCCCCTACATGGACATGGGCGCGCACGCCCGCGCCGCACATGCCGCCGAGGTTGCCCTCGCGCTCGCCCCGCAGGTCTCCGATCCGGCGCTGGTCGCCGGTATGCACCGCAGCGTCGCCCGCACTCTGCTCGCCGAGGGCCGCATCGCCGAGGCAGACGCCTCACTCGCCAAGGCACAGGAGCTCTACCAGCAACTGCATCTGCGTACCGAACTGGCGCACTGCCACTGGATGCGCGGGTACGTCCATGCCCAGCACGACGCGCTCGAAGAGGCCGAAACCGAACTGCGCACCGCCCGCGAGATGCTGGCGGCCAAGCGCGCCCCACTGTTCACCGCCCAGGTCGAGGTGGAGCTGGCCGACGTGCTGCGCCGCCGCGGCCGCCAGGAAGAGGCACAGGAGCTGCTTTCGCGCCTCCTCGACCTCGGCGATACCCGGGGCGCGGTGCACGCGGCAGGTGCCCATCGGCTGCTCGGCCTGATGGCCGAGGACCGGGGTGATCCGGCATCCGCCGAGGAGCACTACGTCAGTGCCCTTGGTCTCCTCGAACGCAGCGGCGCGGCAGGCGACCTTGCCGACCTATGCACGCTCCTGGGCGACCTGTTGCGCCGCATGGGCCGCACCGAAGCCGCCATGGACGCCTACCGCACCGGCCTCTGCCACCGTGCGGCCCCCGGTACCACCACTCTCGGGCCCGCGCCCGGTAACCTCACGACGTTCGGGAACGCGGGGCGCGGGGCGGCCTATCTGTTCGCGTTGTGACCGCGGCTGTCGCCTCCGGGCCGTGCCGCGGACGCCGAGTACAAGCCGCTCCAACTGCGCGTGGCCGCCGAATGCGGCCCGAGAGTGCCACGCACGCTGATCACCCACAGAGGTGACCCGGGGCGTCCTGGCGATGCTCGACGTCCTCGGACTGCCGTACGGCGCGTTCGACTTCGTCATCACCCCGACCGGCGAGTGGGTGGTGCTGGAGGTGAACCCGTCCGGACAATACGGACTCGTGGAACAGGCCACCGGATTGCCCATCACCGCGGCGATCGCCGACTACCTCGAAGGAACCACGTGAGCGTCCTCGACGACCGGGCCCTGATGGCGGCCCGGGTGCGCTTGGTCGAGCGGATCACCTCCGGCGACGTCGTGCTCTCGTCGCGGATCGCCGAGGCGTTCAGCCAGACCAGCCACGTTCACGAGTCGATGATCACTCCTCGAGGTACAGGAACTCCGGTCCGTAGGTGTTTCCGCTGCCGTCGGGCAGCTCCAGCTGCACGAGCTTCCGCGCCTGGGTGCGCATCCCGCGCATTTGGCTGATCGCCGGCAACAGGGCGTCCGAGTCACCCGTCTGCCAGGCTGCCTCCAGCGCCCGCAGCATCACGCTGAAATGCGTGTTGAACGCGCCGAGCACCTGCTGAACCTCGGGCGTGGGCGCATTCGGCCCGCCGTTGGCCCAACCGCCCATGGGTACCCTCCCCATCGGGAAGGCCGGGGGCAACGGGACGTCGTCGCCCTTGAAGTCCCAGACGACCGGATCCTCCGACACCTTGATCAGCTTCTTGCCGTGGACCATCTCCCGGAACACGTAGAAGTGCGCCAGTTCCCCGGGCTTGTCGGGGAAGGGGTTCTCGGGCGAGGCGGAGGTGCCCTCGCCCTGCTCCTTGATGACCTCGATGGCGGCTCGCACCTTCTCGATGGTGTCGAGCGGAAGGATCTTGTTGCCCCGACCGTGGGTCTCCAGGGAGAAGTCGATCTGCCGGTCGCCGCCGATCAGGTGCTGGTGCGTCTCGAAGACCTCCTCGATCGCGGTGTAGAAGGCCCCGATGGTGGCGGAGGTGGCGAACCGGGCGACCGGGTGCTCCGGGCGCTCGATCTCGGAGAACATCTCGACCGAGGCCTTGGTCAGCCCCTCCAGGAAGATGATGAGTCCGGGCCGCACGCCGCCCGGCAGTACGTGCTCGTACTTCGGCACCACCTTCGGATCGGCGAGAACCGGCGTCCCTCCGATGGTGGTGAGCATGTTGCACGCCAGTCCCATGTGGGTCATCTCGTCGAAGATGATCTCCCGGATGTCCTTGGCGACTGCCCCGTTCGACTCCTTGATCGACCACAGGGCGCTCGCATACGGACCAATGGTCGCGATCTCCACCATGATCGCCTGCTGCAGGGAGTCCTTCAGCCACTCCGCATCGCGGTCCGCGGGGAGGACGCCCATCAGCTCGACGATGGCGTTGCTCTCATACTCAAGGACCGCGGTCATGCCACATCCTTCTCTCGTCTGAATGCAGACAGCATGAAAACCGTATCCATTCAGCAGGCCAGGCGAGTGAGGGGCGGGCGCGCCCCCTGGCGGTTCACCCGATCGACGCATACCGCCTCGAAGCCCGCGGTCACGCGAGTCGTCCTCGGCGGCGACGCAGCGAGACCGTGGGCGCAAGGGATGACCGAAGGCTCCTCGCCGAGCAACTCGGCGAGGAACTCGTCGGACGACGCGGTTCGATGCCGAGGCACATCCAGAGGCACATCCAGTCGGGCGGTCCGTCAGCTTCCGGGTCCGTGTGCGGCGAGACGGCCGGCGCAGGCGGCCGAGCCCATCCTGACTCCGGCCCTGGGCCCCTCTTCACACGGACACGCCACGGATGTGACGCGCACCACAACGCTCCCGCTGGTATGTATAGGGGAGCCGAACCGGAGGTGGAGTGATGGTGGGAAGCCGACGGGACATCAACTCCCTCAGCCCGAACGAGTTGAGCGACTACATCCATGCGATCGACATCCTGCGTGCACGCTCGGCCGCCGGTCCTGACGACGTGACCGGGTACGACTTCCAGGCCGCGCTCCACAACGACGGGTCCGTTGGCCCGTGCGAACGCGGCAGCGACCTGTTCCTCTACGCGGCTTCCTGACCCAGCCCAAACACAAGGTCGCGGACTTCGCCGACACGCTGGGCTGGACCAGCGGTACGAAGATCACGCTGAAGAACGTTCTGATGGAGGTGTACGGCCAGCATGCGCACGCCCGTGTTCGAGCTCCACATCCGGCCGATGTTCCGCGCCACCGACAAGGCCCACATGGACTTTGCGGTCGACCTGTGGGACTACGACGAGGTCGTCGCGAATGCCGACGCCATCCTGGCGCGGCTGCAGAGCGACATGCCGCCCGAAGCGACCGGCGGGCTGTGGCCGGAGGAGTGGATCACGCTCTTCCGACGCTGGAAGGACGGCGCCCGCAAGCGCCTGGACCTCGGCACAGCCACCTTCGCCTTTCAGCAGGGCACCGCGAAGACCACCATCACCGCGACCGGCACCTTTCCGGCGGCCGGCGTCGTGGGCTGGCTGCAACTGGAGAGCGAGACGACCACCTCGAAGACGTACGTCCTGTACTTCGAAGTCCCGGACGCCCTCGCGAGCGGGACCCCCCAGGCCTTCACTCTGAAGGAGAGCTACCCTTCCACCGACACCCGGTCCGTCTTCGTCCACGACAGCACCGGCACCCAGCAACTGCACTGAGAGCGCCGCCCAGGCCCTGGGTGTGGGACCGGAGACGTGCTACCGGCAGCCGGAGACGTTGAAGACGGCCACGTAGCGGGCCCGGCCGTACGAGAGCCGGGCGATCCGCCGGCGGCAACCAGGGCTCGGGCCGAGCAGGTCCCGCGACCTGGCCGCGGTTCGCTCGACCGCGCGCCGGCACGCGGCCGCGATCGACTCGTGCCTGTGGGCGTAGACCCTCTGTGTGGATGTCCTCGCCGCCAGGACGGCGGCGTGGCAGGCGTCGACCTCGTCGGTGTCGTAGTACCGGCGGGCCGAGTCGGTGGCGTGCACCGAGGCGTCGTCTGTAGTCACCGTCGACGCCGGATCACGCGTCGATCAGGGTAGTCATCACGATCGCCGGGGTCAGGGACAGTGCCACGCCGGCGACCCACCAGGGCCAGTGCCGTCCGCGCGAGAGCGCGCCCCAGGTCCCCACGCCGCCGACGTGATCGGAGACGAGGGTATGGGGCCGTGCCGCACGGGCCGCCCCGGCTGACTGCCAATCTCGGCCGCCACCCGCGGAGCCCGCTACTCCGTGGGCATGTAGACGCCGTCTTCGTCCACGAAGAAGCTTCCCTTGGCGAGGCCTTCGACGGCGGTGTGCTTGAGCCACTGCCGGGACATCCGGTGCAGGACCTTGGACTGGCGTTCCCAGACCATGGAGTGCCCCGCACAGGCGATCCGGAACATCAGCTTGTTCGGGCCAGGGATTGCGTCGTAGAGCGCGGGCACCGAGAAGTGGAGCAAGGGGCCCGAGGAAACCGGCGTGTTCGCCTGGGTGTCGAGATCTCCGTACACAATGAGCACGGGCACCGTCCCGCCGAGCGTGCCGTCCTGTGGCACCGTGGTGGAGTTCCAGCCCCACCAGTAGGAGTTCCGGATCCGCACCAACCCCTGCGCCACTCCGGACTCCTTGGGCCCCCAGCCACGGCCGATGGAGTCGTTCTCCATGATGGCCTTCCACACCACGTCGACCATGCCGGTCTCCCGCTGTTTCGGGCAGTGCTGCTCCCTGCCCCATGCTTCTTCGAAGCCCGCTTTGCTGCCGAGGTTCATGGGGAAGCCGAACACGGCCGGCGGCGTGGAGACCGGCAGTGCGGCCGGTGCGCTCGCCCTGCCCTCGGGCGGGAAGATCGGCGCGAGGAAGAGCAGGCTCGCCACCTTCTCGGGGTGTTGCAGCGCGTACGGTCCGATCTGGAACGCAGCCGCGGACCAGCCGACGAGCGCGACCTTCGACACATCTCGCAGCGTCCTGATGTACTCCACGACGGTGTTCAGCTCGTCCCAGTCGCTCTGCGAGTTGCCCAGCTGAGACTTGTACACCGGGGAGGGGCACGGGGCCGGGAGCGGGTTGGGGACCAGGAGGTCCTGCTGCTGGGCCGGGTTGGCATTGCAGGGTTCGTCCATCTTCGGGCGCGGTGACCGGCCGGATCCCTGGAGATCCATGATGAACACGTCGTAGCCGGCATCTGCCAGATCCTGGGCCCAGCTGTACTTGCCGTGCCTGAGGTCGAATCCCGCGAGAGCCGGGACGCTTCTGCCGTGGAGCATGAGGACGGCCTTGCGTGGCTGGTGTGGCTTGGTGCCGTCGTACTCCCGTACGAACAGCTTGACGGCCTCATCCTTGTTTGCGGGGACGGTTGAGACATGCGGGACCGCGTGGTCGTTGGAGGGGATGGTCGGTGGCATCGCCTGCGCTCCGATCGGTCGGCTCGGCCCGAGACGGACGCCCAGGCCAGGCCAGGCCAGAATCCGAAGGGCGGCCGCCCGATGCAACGAGCACGGCCGCCGAAGCCTTCCGCGTCACCCAATTGGGTAGGTCTGTCGCTCCAATCGGCCGAGTCCCGGTTTGGTGGGATCGGGCAGGGCGGCCTCCCTCACATGCGAGCCGAGGAGTGACGGACAGGTTTCCGGGGACGCGCCCCGCACATGGCGACCTGGCGCAACCTGGCCATCGGAGCCCTGCGCCTCGCCGGCACCAGGAACGTCGCCGCACGACCCCGATCGCCCACTCGCTCTGCTCGGCATCACATGACCACGAACCGGACATCATGCGACTACGCCGAGGCCCTGAACGTCTCCCTCGCCGGGTAGAGGTGCAGCACGCACGACTGTGCTGCCCCATACGCTGCGCATGGCCGCGATGCCGACGCCGAAGCAGATCGTTTCCGTGTCCTACGACCCGGACACGTTCGAGGAGTTCGTGAAGGAGTGGGTTCCGGCCCTCTCCACGAAGTACACCCTCGTCGAACGGCACGGCGGTTCCGGCGACCATGGAATCGATATGGTCGGATACCTGTCGCCGCAGAGGCTGGAGGGGGAGCGGCACAACTACCCGCGCAAGCCGTCGAGCACGGCGTGACCCTCGGCATCGACGTCCACGTCGTCCAACGCGATCCCGCCCTCAAGGGATTCAAGGTCCTCCCCAGACGTTGGATCGTCGAACGCACCCTGGGATGGCTCATCCACCACCGCCGCCTCGCCCGCGACTACGAAACCCACCCACACCGCTCCGAAGCCATGATCCACCTCGCCAGATCGACCTCATGAGCAGACGACTCACCCGCGAATCAACCCTGAACTGGCGTGGCACCTGAACCTGGAAGCAAACACCTTCGCAGGGATAAAACGCCCTTTAAATTGGCCCGGCCCGCCGCCGCTTTCGTCTCCAGGACCGACATCATCCGCCGGCAGTCTGGCACGAGGACCGCGCTGGTGAGCCCTCGCGCCGCGGCGGGGGACCGTCGATCCCGCCACCGCGGCAGACCCCACCCCGTCCTCCACCAAATCGGCGGCCTCCGCGACCGGTTCGGTCGGCACCTACATCACCGCCTCACGGGCGATGACCAGCCGTTCAAGGGTCCGCTCGGCCTCCTCGAGCACGACCGCGATCCGAGAGTCCTCCTCCCGCGCCTGCTCGACCCACTCCCGAGCAGTTGACTCCTTCGCTTCCAGCAGACCCAGCACCGAGTGCACCGGTCACCTCCACCCGATCAAGGAGAGACACGACGCCCCATCACTGTCTCGCCAAAACGGAGTTCACGCCTCACCAGCAGAAACTCAGTGGCCATGAGCCGTATGAATGCGGCTTCTCAGGGCTGCTCGGCGCCAGGTTGAGGCCTTCTCACAGTTGCTGCCCGGTCTTGGGGTCGTACTGCACAGCGACGGCGGCCACCTGATCGGTGGGCATGACTTCGACCCACTGGTCGAAGACCTGGTAGGGCTCGGCCGGTTTGAAGCCGCCGGACAAGGGGTCGAATCCGGTTTCGAAGACCTTCTCCGAGTTTCGCGTGATCTCGATGTCGGCGTCGGCGGAGTTCAGGTGTGTGGCAAGCAACGCCAGGACCTGGCCGACCTTCTTGCCCTGGTATGTTTCCGGGTCTTTGGGCTGTGGGACGTAGTTGACGCCGAGGCCCGCCTCACCCTCCACTTCCTTGAGCCATGAGAGTGCAGCAAGCTCCTGGCCGGGCCTGACGGGCAGGACAGCCTTCACCCACGCGGAGTTGAGGAATTCGTTGCGGCGCTCATCGGCGTCAATCTGGATCAGCCATCCCAGTGAACTGCCCAGCGGCGCCGGTTGCGTCTGCTCGGTGATGAGGTAATTCACCCGCCACTCGTTGGGGGGTGGCTGAGTATCGAGTGCTTTGTACTTGTCTGCCCTCGAGTACCAGCCGGCGACGGTCTGGCCCAGGAGCGGCAGCGGTGTGGTCACCGGCGTCTCGTCCTCGGGCGGTACTGGATACCTGCCGACGCTCTCCTTGGTGACCGGTGGGGCTACCAACGGGCCGGGCCGCCAGAAGTCGGGGGCGACGAAGTACAGCATTTCGTCTACGTCGAAGAACTGCTGGATTCCCTCTGCTTCCGGGAACGGCAGGTGCTTTGGGTCCTGGGGGTAGTGGCCGGTGGTCTCCAGTCGGCGGATGAGATTCCGGAATACCATGCGGCGCTCTTCGCTGCGCAGGTTCTCAGGGGACCGGGCGCGCATGGAGCTGACCAAGCGCAGGCGCTCGCGCACGGCCTTGCCGTACGCGTCGTGCTGCAGCCGAGCCACCTCCTTGTTGTACTCAGCCTCCCGCGCGGCGTTGAGATCGTTGATCTTCTTCTGGGCCGCTTCGGTGGGAATGTAGAGCAGCATGGCGTCGAAGGGAAGCGACTTCTTGCCCTGAAAGTTGGCGTAGGTCAGCCGCAGCTTGATGGTGTTCTTGTCCGGGTCGGGGTTAGGCAGCAGATCGCTGGCGTCGAGGGTGTAATGGACCTGGGCGCCGTGGTGGTCCATAGACGCGATCTTGCTGAGGGCATAGCCCGGTGGAGCAGGCGGCAGCTTCTCCTCGAAGCAGAACTGGATGATGTCGTTCTCGAGGGGCTCCCTGTCATGCAGTCCGCGACAGGGAAGCCCAGGGGTGGGTACGTATGTTTCCTCGGCTTCTTCTGCGTCCGGCCCTTGGCTGATGAGAAATGGAACTTCGAAGTGGAAGGGCACCAGCTTTTCGTCCAGAGGGGGCAGCTTCTCTGGTTTGTTGAGCCCCGTGAGATCAGGTGCTTCAACGACATGGACCATGTCACCCAGTCCGAGATCCCTGCCCGGTTCGCCGAGGTAGACCTGCCAGCACAGCCGCGTACCGATGTGCTGCAACTGCACGCCGACCTTGCGCATCTTGCGTCGCAGTTCGTAGTTGACCAGGTGGTCGGATTTGTTCTCCAGGACGTATCGGCGGCTGGAGGTATCCGTCGTCTCGGTCACCGTCTTGAAGGTGGTCTTGAAGTTCCTTTTGATCTCGCTGGTAGCCTTGGCGGTCTGTGTACGGGTGTGCTTGTGCGTGACCTCCGAGCCGCGTTTGACGGTGTTTTGAGTGCTGAAGCTGGCGCTCACATCGGCGTGGTAAATCTTGGCGTTCACTCCGCCGGTGGCGCTGACCCCCAGTTTTGTGTCACTGGAGTTGTCTTCCTTGACAGCGTCAGCGACGTCGTCCTGCTCTGTCAGGCTCTCCTCGGTCTTACGGGAGATCTCCTCCGACTGCTCGGACACCTTCTCGATCAACGTGCGTCTGCTACTGGTCTCGACCACCTCGACGGTACCGCCAGGGCTGACCCAGATATGTCCCGCCGGAGCCCCAAGGAAGGTGTCGAACTCGAAGAAGTACTCCCGGAACAAATTCACCAGCCCCACCGGCGAGAGCCCCCCTGAAGCGGCCGCATCGTAGTGCTGCTTCAGTGCGGCCAGTGCCGGATCGCTCATGTTGAGGGCGGTATCGCCCCTGAACCGGTCAAGGGTCAACCCGGCGAACGGCAAGTTGGGATGTGCCACGGACGCCGCGATCGAGGAATGTGCTCCGAACCATCCGCTCAGGGGCTGGTATACGCCGAACAGCTCACTGGCGTACGGCAGTGTGCCCATGAAATCGACCAGCGGACGCCCGGCGTATGCCGGTGCGCCCGGGGCAGGGACGGTCATTTTCTGGGAATGGCTCGGGGAGCCGCCCGCTGCACCGGCAAAGGGAACAGCAACCCAGGGGTTGCTGCCGGGTGAGGCCTTGACAAGGAGTACCTCACCGGTGGACACACGGGCCGGGGCGACAAATGCGATCACCTGCGGTCCCGACCCGCCGACCGTACGCCCGACGTACTGACGGGCTTCTCCCTGATCCCGCTGCAGGAACATTCCCTCCAACGCGGGCACGCCAGGGAAGGAGCCCGGGTCCAGCACATGGATGTCCGCGGGCAGCGCGAGGGCAAAACGATGGCCCTGGGGCAGGTCGGCTGAGTTGCCCTCGACCTTGTAGGACCAGATCTTGTAGGCAGCACCGATCCCGGAAGTGGGAATCGACTGCGTATTGACGAATGTAACCACCAGCGCCATGGGAACCTCTCGCTTTGCCCTATCCCCATCGCTTGGCATGCCACGGCACGCATCCACTGACGCCACCAGAAACAACAAATCACTCGACCGGTGCAACCCAGGCTGCGTGTTCGTCGCGGTGGTGGGCGGCTCGGCGGCGATACTGGGCGGATGAGGGACGTCACCGCTGTGGTCGAGCCGCTCCAAGAAGCGTGGGCGAAAATCTTCGTGCCGGGCCCCGGGGGCACGGCCGTCGTCGATCCAGACCGGCTGGTCCCAAGCGACAAGATCGCTGTAGCTGGTTGGCACGTCCTGGACCGGAGCTCACCGGACGGCGTCACCGTCACGCCGGTGAAGTATGCGGACATTCACCTGGACCGCGCGAAAGAGGCCGGAAAGGTCTGGGCACTGGAACGGGACAGCGGCGACACCCGACTGTTCTTTGTGTGGGCACCGCCGGCTCTGTTGTCAGAGCTGGCGGCTGGTGGCGCCTCAGGCGTGGACGTGCACGTACTGTTCCATCCGCCAACATATGAGACGTGCTACCGCAACACGCCTTACTGGAATGGGCGCTGCCGGGACTGGCACGGCAAATCCTGTTCGGCCGACATGCAGGACCAGCACCTCTATGTGCGGCTCGGGCTGCGCTACACGGCCGTCGACTTCCTCGCGATCGCCCATCATCTGGTCGCACAGCGCGGCCGCAAGCCTCGGATGGCGTACGTGCTCCCGGTCGCGGACAACCGTGACTTCGCCGATCTGACGCGCCCGGACCAGCTCATGAACGTACTAGGGGAGATCGCCAACTTTCTGCGCGCCGCTGTCCGCCCTGGGACCCAGGCCCAGACGCCGGTAGGCAAGGTGATGTTGTCCGCATACAGCCGCAGCGGCACCCGCCTATTGGGCGACGGCGGCAAGATGGGACTGTTCCAGCACCTCGACAGCCACAAAGACTTCTTTGCCCGCCATCTGATCCAGGTCAACGCCTTCGACATCAACCTCGCCGACAAGCCTAAACAGCGCATGGAAACGTTCGTGCCACTGTGGGCCGCAGTCCTGCGTTGGCGAGGACTGAACCGAGCGGCGCGCGCCTTCGTCTACACCGCATACGCCGACCACTTGGCGCATGTACTCACAGCCCGGCCCGGCCTGTTCACCGAACGCCAGGAGGTGAATCTGGAAGAGGTGCCGTGGAGCGACGAGACGCTGCGTGCGCCGAAGGGACCGGTGCGGGGGCGCGGTGTCGAGGCGTATGGCGACGACGGCAAGGTGGGCGTGCTGCATCTGCCGCCGACGTTCTTTCAGGAGTACATCCGCAACGGACCGGATCCGAGGGACTTCGTCGGCAACGTACGCGGCATGGAGCACCGTCCTGCGCATGGGCATGGGCATGGGCATGGGTGGTTTATGCGGTCGCTCATGTCGCATGCCCTTGGGCACGGCGATCCGTCCCTGTTCGCCGGCCCAAGAACCTGACGACATCGGCAGTTCCTCGTCCGCGGGCCGCGGCACTGGCAGTCGGTATGCCGACCGGGAAGAATCGCCGTCGATCACGGCAAGCGGGTACGGAGATACCCGTCGGACATGGCGGATGCGGAGTCGGAGGCGGTTCGGCCGCTGCTGCCGGTCCGGCGCGGCTGGAGGGCCCGGGGCGGGCAGCCGGAGGGCTACCGCCACCGCCAGATGCTGGGCGCGGTCCGCTACCTGCTCGGCAACGGTGTGAAGTGGCGGGCGATCCCGGCCGACTTCCCTGGCTGGGACCGGGTCTACGCGCTCCCCAGCGTCGAACAGATCAACTTTATCTTCGTCGGTCGTGGGCGGGCGGCGGGCCTGCGTTCGGCTCGGGTGAGGGCGTGGGGCGGGGGGTGAACCAGACGCCGACGGGTGTGAGCGGTCGTTGGTTGTGGGGTGTGGTGGGGTGTGTGGGCTGGGGTTTCGCAGTTGTATCGGGATGGTTGTTCCGGGCGTAGGGCTGGTGGGTGGGTTTTCGGGGTGTGGGGTGGGGTGTTCGGGTGGGTCCGGCGGGGTTGTGTGGTGGCATGGATGGACCACGGCTCCGCCCCCGAGATCGCCCTCGCCCGCACCGCGCCCGACACCCCGTCGCGTTGACCGAGGACGCCGAGACCTACAGCCGCGGCCCGGTGGGCCTTCACCTACGAGACCCCCAGCACCACGCTGCGCGTCGGCCCGACGTTCTCCTCGACGACATCACCACCGGCCGCCACCAACCCGCCTTGCGCGACGAACGCCCCTGGTGACAGCCCGAGTTGGAGGCGCTCATCGAGAATGCCACCCACCTGAGCCCTCGGCATCGCGGCGAGCCGTACCCGCCGCCGGCTGATCCGCAACGACACGGTCCCTCGTCGACGACTGCGTCAGCCGGACAGTGCGTCGCCCGGGCATTCTGCCCATGACGGCCACCACGCGCGGCGCCTTTGACCATCCCCGCCGCCTCGACCACGGCATTGACCGACATCGCGGCCAAGCCGCGCTCGCCGGCGACGCGAAGCCCGCGCGCAGCAGCGCCTCGCGTCCGGTCCCGGCCGACCGGGCCATACCGGCTCATGCCTTGCCCCGGCATCGAACGAAGTTCCGAGGATGTCTGCGATGCCCTGTCGGAACTTTGCTTGACTTCTCACGCTGTGTAATCGAGTGTATGCCCGACCAGTCGGTCATACAGGAAGGGGCAGTTCTCCAGCGGTGGCCGGAAGCCACCCGACGTGTGTCGGGGTCTGCCTTTTCGTGCCACACCTTGCGAAAGCACCGGCATCCATCCCTTGCCGGCCCGGCGCACCACTCATCGGTCCACGCCTTGAGGCCCGGAGAAGTCCAGGCCGCCGACTTCGAGGAATCCACCTGTGAAACGAACCCTCGCCGCGTCCGTCGCTGCGATCGCCATAGCGATCGGCGCTGTCTCGACCGCGCTCATGGGACCGCCCGCCGCCCGCGCCGACACCACCATGCCGGCCTCTCGGCCGGTTCTGGCCAACGCATACGGACTGACCCAGCTCCCGACCGCACCGAAGCCGACGGTCCCCGACACCGCCTACGACTTCGTGATCACCGTGTCCACCGCCGAGGTCGCCGGGACTCAGTTGAACGACGGCGGGCACCACATCAGAATCGTGCTTCCGTCGGACTACTACAGCAACCCCACCAAGCGCTTCCCCGTGCTCCACCTGCTCAACGGCTCCAGTGCCGACTCCGACCCCGCGACCTACTTCTCCGCCTACCCGACGATCAATAGCTCCGCCGGGATGATCTTCGTGATGCCCGACGGCGGCCCGCGCGGTTGGTACGCCAACTGGCTCAACCAGAACAGCGCCGCCGGCGCCCAGCGGTGGGAGAACTTCCACATCAACCAGGTCATCCCATTCATCGACGCAAACCTGCGCACCACCCCCGACAAGCAGCACCGGGCCGTCGCCGGGATTTCCATGGGCGGCTTCGGCGCCGTCCGCTACGCCGAGCGCCACCCCGACCTGTTCTCCCAGGTCGCCTCGTTCTCCGGCGATCTGGACCTGTCGCGCATGTCGGCGGACCTGCGTTTGGCCGTCGTCGCCTCCCTGACCACCTACAGCCCCCAGGTCGGCAGCGACGACCTGTTCGGCACCCCGTACCCGTTCTCAGTCAACTACCCCTACTCCGACGTCCTGTGGAACGACGCCAGCCCGGGCGCGCACGCCGACGCGCTACGAGGCATGGGCGTTTCGATCTACGTCGGCAACGGCGGCGGCGGCGCGATCCCGCCGGTTCCGGGCGTCAACGACCCCTACAACCTGGCCCTCGAATGGTGGCTGCCGGGCGCGGCCAACCACTTCAAGGCGGCCTTGGACGCCGCCGGTGTGCCCTCCTACTTCGTCAACTACGGCGACGGCACCGGCACCCCCTGGGCCGACTGCCGCGGAGGCCACAACTATCTGTGCTGGAAACAGGACCTCGCCGACTACATCCCCCGTCTTCAGCAGGCCTTCGGCATCTCCTAGCCAGGGGGTCGAGTGTGGGCGCGGCGCTGCTCACCGTTGCGTGAGAGCTCGCCTTCGATCCGCTCGTTGATTCCTGCGCCGGTCACGCCGGGCCGCCTCGGTGTGTTCTCCGGCTGGTGAATGTGGTTGCGGCGGGTCGTGCGGATGCGGTGATACTCGTCCATGAGTAGAGACGCCGAGGTCATTGTGCTTGCCCGCCATGCGGACGAGGTCATGGAGCCGCTGACCCGCCAAGACACGGAACGCACCTGGCGTGGCCACTTCGTGCCGGTCGCGGGTCAGTGGGGCTTCGACTTCGGGTGGGCCTCGGAACTCGGGAAGGAGCGGGCCCGCGCCGGCCTGCTCAAGCATCTGGAGTCGCTGCCGTGGCCGTATCCGGGGACGGTGCAGGTGCTGCTCCGCGACCAGGACGACGACTGTTTCTTCACCACCACCTCCACTGGCGGGGCCCTTCGGCCTCTGCGCGACCCGGACGCCGTCGACCTCGACGATGACGGCGCGCAGGACTGAAAGGACGCGGGTGGGAAGAGCACTGGTCGGGGCCGGAACGAGAGAGGTGCCCCGGACTGCGCGGTCGAGGGCCTCCGGGCACCCGAGGTCCCCGGTGCGCGGCACCGGTGGGGCCCGGGACGGCCGGGAATCCTCATCCGCATCGACGTGAGCGTTGTGTCATAACGCCGCCACCGCGGGGCCGCCGGGATCTGTGTCGCGGCCGTCGGGGGGTGGCCGGCGGCGGCGTGGTGCGGCCGGCCACCGGGGTTCAGGCGGCGAAGCCTCCGTCCACGGCGATGGCGGCGCCGGTGACGTACCGGCCGCCCTCGCCCGCGAGGTGGGCAACGGTCGCGGCGACGTCCGAGGGCTGCCCGTAGTGGCCGAGGGCGGTGAGGCCCTTCTGCGTGTCGGAGCCCGGGCCGTCGGAGGGGCGGCACGCACCACGCAGCAGGACCGGAGCGATCGAAAGCGAGGACGACACGGACGCGCAGCAGGCGAAGGACCGGGTGGACGCATCGGCGTATGGGAGCGCTTCGACCGCTACACCCAGGACGCCGACGCGGGCGAGGCCGCCACCAAGCTCGACGAACTCGGCTTCACCGGCGCGTGGATCGGCGGCGCAACCCCCGACGACGCCGCGCGTCCTGGCCGCCCTCGGAGCCCCACGCACCCGCGCCGTCCCGGTCACGCCCCCGGGATGTCCGGGGCCGACAACCGGGCAACCGGGCAGCCCCTGGCCCTTCTCGCCCAGCCGTCATGCCGAATCACCCGGCTCGCCACTGCCCCACTCGCCGACCGCGGTCACAGGGTCACCTTGCAACCGGGACGGAGACTCGCGGAATTGCCCGCACCCGTGGACAACCTGATCCGTCCGTTCGTCGCCGAGGCCGGGAACACGCCGCGACCGTACGCCGAACGAGCGTTCGCGACCTTTGCGTTCGGCAGCCGGAGGGTCACTTGTGCGGAATGTTGGTGGCGATCGAGATGTTGGACCCATGGGACCAGGCGCATCCGGGACGGGCAGGCCGGCGATCGTCTCGACGTACGGAAACGAACGGAGCTCTCACGATGGATGTATTCATCATCGGGACTACGGGCAAAATCGGTGGTCTGCTTGCGCAGGAGCTTCTTTCCAGGGGAGATTCCGTTCACGGGCTCGTGCGCCGCGATGAACAGCGGGCCGACCTCGCAGCGCGCGGCGTCCATGCGGTAGTCGGGGATCTTGCCGACATGTCCGTGGAAGCGCTGGCGGTGGTCTTCGGCAACGTCGACGCCATCGTGTTCAGCGCAGGGTCCAACGGCGGGAGTACGGAAACCACAAAGGCGATCGACGGCGATGGCGTCGCAAAAGCGATCGAGGCGACGCGGCGTGCCGGAGTCGACCGTCTTGCACTTGTTTCCGTACTCCCGGAGTCGTGGCGGGAGCGCAACCTCGGCGAAGACGTGGAGTACTGGGTCTCCTCCACCCAACGGGGCATGCGCAGGTCGTCCGGCCGACCAAGCCGGACCACGTTGCCCAGTCCGGTGGGGTAGTTGACTTTGCCCTAAGGTCATCACGCATGAGCTCTCCTGACGATCAGAATTTCGGCGTCCAGGTCGACGTCCGGGTGCGGCAGGCCGATCTTGGCCGAGACGGCTGGGCAAGCACGATCGGCATGGCCCGCTGGCTGGAAGACGCCCGGATTCGGCTGCGACTGCTCCGCTTCGAGCGCCTCATCGGTCTGGGCGGGTTCGGCCCGTACCAGATTCTGCTCGTCGGCCAACGGGTCAACCGGCTCGCTCAGGCTGGACCGACCGGTACCCGCGTTCAGGTGCACACCGGCGTTCGCCGGGTCGGGCGCTCCTCATTCACCTTCGAACAGGCGATCGTGGTCGGCGGCAAGCATGTGGGCAGTGGCGACGCCACTGTCGTGCTGGCCGACAACTCGGGGCCGCTCCAGCTTCCCGACGAGTTGATCGCCGATCTCGCCGAGATGCAGCTACCGGAGACAGGATCGTCGGCAGCTGCCCGTCCACGCCCAGAGCGCCTGCAACGTGCCCACTACCCGTATTGGGCCCCGCTGCGTTCCCGGATCGGTGACGTCGACTCCAACCAGCACGTCAACTTCATCGCACTGGCCACTTGGTACGACGAGACCGTCGCCACGTTCACCTTGCACTCGATCGGGACGAGCGGTGCGGACTCGGTGCCGGATCTACCCCCTTGGTCGTACCAGATCCAGTATCTCGGTGAGGTGACCTACCCGGGCGACTACGAGATCGGGCTCACGGTCCGCTCCGTCGACACCGAGTCCGTGCGCTACGAACTCGGTGTCTTCCGCGACAGCACCTGCCTGGGCGTGGCCGACGCCGTCGGCCCACTCGGCAAACTGACCGCCGAAGCCCTGGAAATGGCCCGGGCAGCGGACTGACCACGGTCTCTCGAGGGCAGGCCCAGGTTCATCCCGACATCGCGGCCCCTGCGGTAGACGAAGGGCACTTCCACCCAGTTGCGGGGACGGTGGTGCTCGTCGGCGAGGTGGTCGATGCGTACGGCGTCCGGGCCGGTTCGGGTGATGCGTTCGGTGCCGTCGAGGATCGCGCCGATCGCGGCCTGGCGGACGAGCCGGCCAGGCTGCCGATCCGCCCGGCGGTGCGGGCGTGGGAACGGCGCTCGGTCACTTCGGCGTGGGTGGAGCGGTGCCGTCCCGGTGTGATGCGGCGCGATGAGGAAGCTGGGCGCGGAGGCCGTCGATGATCACGCGGAGTTTCCACGCGGCCCGCGTGTTCTGGTCGCCGCCGGTGAGCCTCGGTACGAGGGCTCGCAAGGTGGGGTATTGCTCGGCGGGCAACGCCCGGAAGGTGGCGTCGAGTCGGGCGGTGAACGTCTCGGACCCGGTCGGGTCGGCACCGAGCCGGGCGCCTACCGAAGCCCGCCGGGGTTGTGGGTCGCCGGCGTTCTCCAGTGCGGTCGAGTACATGTACTGGCCGAGCAGGTCGATGCCCCAGGAGCAGGCGTCGTCGTCGAGGCCGCCCGTCCGAAGCAGGCGCGCCAACTCCTCGGTCAAACGCAGACTGTGAGGGCCGGGGAGGGCGTCCCGCAGGCCGACCGAGGCGATGTCGTTGTGGTCGGCCAAGGCGGCGACGATGCGCCCGACGAGCAATTCGAGGCGGATACGCCAGTCGCCGGCGCCCTCGTCCGGCACGACCACGTCGGCCACCGCGTGGTCGAGGACGAGCGCCATCAACTCGTCGTTGGGGCCGCCGGCGGATGTTCGTCCTGGGTGCCGCCGGGTTCACGGTGGCCTCCGCGGTGTGCGCGGCGGCGCCTTCGCCGGCCGTGCTCGTCGCGGCTCGGGTGGCGCAGGGCGCACTCGGCGCGTTGATGATCCCGCAGGGGTTCGGCGTCCTGAGCGCGGTGTTCGACGAGCGCGAACGCGGCCGCGCGTTCTCGACGTTCGGACCGGTGATGGCGCTCGCCGGGGTCGGCGGCCCCGTACTCGCGGGCGGCCTCATCGCTCTCGACCCTGCCGGACTCGACTGGCGGCTGATCTTCCTGATCAACCTCCCGCTCGGCGCACTGACCGTGGTCGGGGCGCTGCGGTGGATGCCGGCCGACCCGGGCGACCCGCTCGTACGGATCGACCCCCTGGGCGCCGCACTCGTCGCGACGGGATCCGCGCTCGTCGTCCACCCACTGATCCAGGGCCGGGAGGCGGGTTGGCCGTGGTGGACGTTCGCGGAGATCGCCGCCGGCATCGTGGCCTTCGCCGCCTTCGGACGGCGTCAACGCACGAGCCGCTCGCCGGTCCTGGTACCCAGCCTGCTGCGCAAACCCGCGTTCGTCGGTGGCCTCGCGGTCACCGCCGCGTTCTTCACCGGCCTCGGCGGACTGCTGCTCGTCCTGTCCCTCCACCTCCAACTCGATCTCGGCCGGTCCGCATGGGGAACCGCGCTCTCCCTGTCGCCGCTCGCCGCGGGCATCGGGCTCGCCTCACTGGCCGCCCCGTCGGTATCCCGCCGGCTCGGCCGCTCGCTCCTGCACCTGGGGCTGGGCGTCGAGGCGCTCGGTACGCTCGGCCTTGCCGCCGTGGTCGCGTCGGGATCGCCGGCCTGGACGCTGTCGATACCCATCCTGGTCGTAGGTCTGGGCGTGGGGCTGGTGTCCGGCACGCTGGTCCAGTCGATCCTGGCAGCGGCCGAACCCGCCGAGACGGGCAGCGCGTCGGGCGCCCTCAACGCACTCCAGCAACTCTCCACGGCCCTGGGCGTCGCGGTGCTCGGCACCGTGTACTTCTCCGCCCACGACTCCGGCTCCACCGACCCGGGAGCAGGCGGCTTGATCATCGGCGCATTCGTGGTCACCGCGACCTGCCTGGTCGGCGCGGCCCTGGTACTCCTGCTGCCTCGGACCCGTACCTCGTAGACACAACACCACCGACCGGGGCGCCCCCGGCCCGTCCCGGATCAGCCTGCATCCCCGCCGGACCCGTGACACCGAACGAATGACCGCATCACCCCGCAACACCCGCCATACCCATAAGCCATCACCCATATATCCGTAACCCCATCCACCACGTGAGGACCGCCGTCATGAGCAAAGTGATCGTCTTCGGAGCCAATGGCCGCACCGGACAGCTCGTCGTCCGCGAAGCCCTGAGCCTGGGGCACGACGTCACCGCCGCGGTGCGCGAGCCCGCCCGGTGGCAGCAGCCCCCGACCGTGGAGGGCTCGCCCGGCACGGGGAAGTCGAACGTCGTGCGGGCCGACGTACGCGACGCCGACAGCGTGCGCTCCGCCGTCGAGGGCCACGACGTCGTGGTCTCCGCGATCGGTCCCCCGGGGCGGCACGCACACGGGCTCTACTCCGACGCTGCGCGGGCCCTGGTGTCCGGGATGGAAGGCGCCGGCGTACCCCGGCTGATCGCGATCACCTCGGGCGGAGTCCACCACCGCGACCCCAACTTCCCCTGGTGGTACCGCAATCTCGTCACTCCGCTGGTTCGGGAGTTGTACGACGACATGCGGTTGATGGAAACGATCGTCCGCCGAAGCGCCGTCGACTGGACCTTCGTCCGCCCCGCCCGATTGCAGGACGAACCCCCCACGGGCAACTACCGCGTCCTCGACGCGAGCAACCCCAGGGGCGGCCGTAAGGTCACGCGCACCGACCTCGCCCGCTTCATCGCCCGCGAACTCGACGAACACCGCTGGTCCCACGCTGCCCCGACCCTGGCCGAGTGACCCACGACGTTTTCGAACGGTCGAGATCGGCCGCGGCGGATTCGAGAAGTTCCCGCAGTGCGACGAGGTTCGTACCGGCGTTCACCACTCGCCGAGTCCGGCAGCCACGAACGACATCCGCACCCGCCTGGGCGAAGGCTCCGGGATGCCGCCTGTCAGCGGCCAGTCCGGATTCCCCACGTACGGCCAGTTGCGATGTCACTCTCCGTCTCGCCGTAGCCGATTCCTAATCTTGTTGTCAAGCGGCGAGTGTGACGGGTGGTGTGGGCTCGTAGCACCGTCCGTCACGCAGCAGGGCCCACAGGACGTTGACGCGACGGCGGGCCAGAGCAAGGACTGCCTGGGTGTGCCGCTTGCCCTCGGCCCGCTTGCGGTCGTAGAAGCGGCGGGACTCGTCGCAGTACCGGATGCTGATCAGCGCGGAGGTGTAGAACACGCGTTGGAGGCGCCGGTTGTAGCGCTGGGGGCGGTGGAGGTTGCCGCTGACCTTGCCCGAGTCGCGCGGGGCCGGGGCGACGCCGGCGAACGCGGCGAGGCGGTCGGGGGTGGCGAACGCGCTCATGTCGCCGCCGGTCGCGGCGAGGAACTCGGCGCCGAGCAACGGCCCGATGCCGGGCATGCTCGTGATCACGGCGGCGTGTTCGTGCTCGCGAAACCGGCCCTCGACGAGCTTGTCCGTCTCGGCGATCCGCTCGTTGAGGGCCATCACCTCCCTGGCCAACGTGTGGACCAGCCGTGCTGTGATCTTCTCGCCCGGCACCGCGGTGTGTTGGCGCTCGGCCGCTGCGACGGCGCCGGCGGCGAGCTGCGCGGCATTGCGAACCTTGCGGTTGTGCAGCCAGGTCTCCAGTCGCCGGGCGCCCGCGCGGCGGATCGCCGCCGGGGTCTGATAACCCGTCAGGAGAACCAACGGTCCGACATTGGTGAGGTCCAACTCCCTTCCAAGGCCGGGAATATTCCGGTCAGCAGGGCTCGGAGGCGGTTGATCGAGCGGGTGCGGTCGGCGGCGAGGTCCATACGGTGGGCGGTGAGGAGCCCCAGCTCGACGGTGAGCTCGTCGCCGGGCCGCAGCGGGTGCAGGTCGCGGCGGACGCGGGCCTGGTCGGCGATGATCGCCGCGTCCTTCGCGTCGGTCTTGCCCTCGCCCCGGTAGCCGTCGGCCGCACGGTTGACGACCCGGCCGGGAATGTAGAGGAGGTGCTGGTCGTGGTTGACGAGCAGCGCGATGAGCAGGCCCGCGGCGCCGTCCGTGAGGTCGACGGCCCACACCACGTCCGTGTCCAGGGCCAGGACGTCCGCCACCAGGTCGAGCAAAACCGGCTCGTCGTTGGCCACCCGGCGCGAGAGCAGCCGCTTCCCGTTCTCGTCGATCGCCACGCAGTGGTGGTGGGTCTTCCCCGCGTCCACCCCGGCCCAGATCCTCGCCACAAGCGCCTCCGCAAGTCTGTCGGTTCGTGTTGTCCCGCAGACGACCTCGCCGTCGAGTCCCTACACAGCGACCGAATCGCAGTTCCTAATCAGCGGCCGAGTCGTCGCGGGGTGCCGGGCGGCAAATCGAACAAAGCCACGATCGGCAGACGCCTGAAAGCCACACCCGGCACCCCTGGGTGGGAGAACCCTACGAATGGCTCGCCCTGCCCATCAACAAGGTAGGGACGCCTGATGCGGCCGGTCGTGTACAGGCGAAGGGGCGGCCGGCTGGTTCGTCGGTGCCTACCGTAGGCAATCAGCTGTCGTCTGGGGTGTCCTGGTCGTCTTGGGCGAGGAGTTCTGCCGTGAGTTCCATGCATCGCATCCGGGCGGGAGAGAAGTCGTAGGGCATTTTGGTGACCGCTTCGAAGGCGCTCATCTGGGAGACCTCTTCGCCCGTCAGGTCGGCGTCGTAGATCTCGAAGAGCTTCTCCTCAGCCGCGTCCAGCCCGTCCGCCTCGATGGCCTGCACCAGGGCCTTGTGGTGGGCACAGTGCTGCGCGGCGAGTTCTTCGACACGCGGGTCATGGGGATCGACGCTGTCGTCGAGGGCGGCGTCGGCCGCCTCGAGGCGGTCCGCGTCGGCCCGCAGGTCGGGGTGGGTGGCCAGCACGATGAACACGCTTGCCTGGACAGCGGCTCCCAACGGCCCGAAGACCCGTTCCGTGACCAGCAGGGCGTCCAGGTCGGAAGGGCACAATGCGCCCGGAGGCAGGTGGCTAAGCCGGTCCGTCACCAGTTGGGAGAGCAGACCCAGCGGGCTGCCCACGGCCCGCAGGCGCTGGACTGCCGCGCGCTGACGCTTGATGTCGGCCTCCTGAGCGGCCAGGGTCTCCTCCAGCCGGCCCAGGGTCTCCTCGATGTCCCGGGCTCCGTCGAAGGCGGCCCGCATGTCGTCCAGGCTGATTCCGGCCTCCGCCATCTTGCGGATCGACAGCAGGCGGATCATGTCGTCGTAGCCGTAGCGGCGGCGACCGTCTCCGCCTCGCTCGGGCTCCGGCAGCAGACCGATCTGGTGGTAGTGGCGGATGGCGCGTGGGGTGGTCCCGGCGAAGGCGGCGGCATCACCGATCTTGACCTGGCGGGGAGGCGTGACGGAGGGGTACATCGCAGAGCGAGCCTTTCTTGCGGTGGTGCCTCGACGACACCACATGCCGCTACGGCAGGTGCAACAACACGCATCTCGACACCACCGAGAGCCAGGCCCTGATCACCACCGGGCCATCCGCCGCCATCGCCGAACCGAGCACGCCGGAGCCTCCTTCTGTCTTCACCCGTGAGCCGCTGAGCGATGTGGAACATCAACACAGAGTGACCATCGGCAGCCGGATACCTCCCCACCAAATGGCCGTCACCGGGGAACTCCAACTGGCCGCTGACAGCCGCCGTCGCATGGTCGGCGGACCCCCGGAGCCTGCGGCGCCTCGGCCGTGCGGTTGCGCGTCCTGCGCCTCCACGACGACCCGGTCGTCGATGCTCAGCGCGAGTGCTTCGTGCCGGGAGTGGTCCACGGGCCGGTCCGTGTCCTCGAGGAAGTCCTTGAAGCGCCCGTACAAGGTGCGGCAGCGCGCCGAGTTCGCCTGGTTCGGCCGCGCGGTGAGGCCCCACACGCCGTCGTGCAGCGCATCGAGGATCGTCACCAGGTTGTCGCCCGACAGGATGACCGTCTGCATACCGCTCTTGTGCTTGACGAAGCGACCGTCGGGCAGGTTCGGCGCCTTGCCACCCGCCTCGATCCCGATGTACGCGTCGGCGGATCACATGGCCCCGTTCGCCGTGAGCGGCCCGAATGCGTGCCACCACAGCGCGGCGTCCCGCCCGACGACGTCCTTCCGGGCCTGTCCTGGTGCTCTCGCACCGGCATGCCCCCGCCGCTGCGCCGCGCCGATCCCCGCCGGCGTCGTGGTTCGCGCGTTCGGGAGTCGACGGTCCGTCCGAGGACGTAGCGTCCACTCTTGATCGGCTGAATTCGGTGCTCGAGACGTCAGGTCGTGTACGGGTCCAGTGCCGGTGGCCGACGGCGGCCAGGTAGCCGGGGAAGAACTCCCGCAGGTGGGAGGTCGGTTTGTTGCCGGCCTGGGTTCGGTCCCAGACGGCGTCCTGCTGGGCACGGGCAAGGACCGCGACGGCCTGGGCCAGTTCGGAGTCAGCAGGAAGCGTGCGGTGGGCTGCGGCGTCGGTGCGCAGGATGTTCGCCGGCACCATCGCGTCCACGTGGTCGGACTTCTTGCGGGAGACTGTGTGTCGGTCCCGGTACCGGGCGGCGGCCATCGGATTGATGGCGTAGACCGGGCGGCTCGTCGCCCGCAGGCAGGCGACCAGAAGACCACGGGAGGTCTCGATGGCCACCGGGACGGGATCCTGCGGGGTATCGCCGTGCTCGGCGAGCATTCGAAGCAGCTGGTCGAGCCCTTCCGCGGTGTCATCGACGCGAGCGCGGGCCAACAGCGAGCCTGTCTCGTTGACCACGGCCATGTCGTGATGGTCGCCGGCCCAGTCGATGGACATCCGCGACGCCGACGCCGCCCGCGACGTCCTTTGGCGGCTGCGGCTGACCAATCCGGGCATCGTCGTTGCCTGGGCCGACTCCGCCTACGCCGGCCAGCTGGTGGACTGGGCCGCCAAACTCGGCATCACGCTCAAGACCGTCCCGCGGCCGCGGAACCAAAGAGGGTTCGTCGTCCTGCCCAAACGCTGGGTGGTCGAACGGACGAACTCGTGGACGCTACGGGCCCGCCGGAACGTCCGGGACTACGAGACCCGGCCCACCCACAGCGAAGCACACGTCAACTGGGCCGCGATTGCCGTGATGACCAAACGCCTCACCCGCAAGGGCGCCACCGTCATCCGCACCGCCGACCCCTGGCGCAAGAAGTACGAGCAGCCGGCCGCCTGACCAGCACGTTCAACGAGCCGTTCAAGGAGGGGGCCGAGTACCTGCCCGGCCGTGACGGCAGCTCCCTCGCGCGCCTGACCAAATACGGCATCAACAACTGGGCCCAGGCTCCTCGAAGGGGCTCGACCCAAGGCCGGCCCCGGCCGACCTGTTCCGCCGCTGTTGTCCCCGGTCGGCGACGGCAGCAGACCGGTCAAACCGCCAGATGCCGGGGCCGGGCGTCCGCACGCCCATACGCGAGCACCTGGGCGAGGACTTCCCGGAATCCACGTCTTCGGTGGAGTCTTCTCCGGTGGAGTCAGCGTCGTCGACCGTCCACGTGGTGCCGTGGGCGGTGCCGCCCTCGAAGTAGACGTGTTCGATCATGGGTTCATGATCCGGCCGTGGGCGACCGGCTTTCGGTGCGTCGGTGCGTCGGTGCGTCGGTGCGTCGCGGTGTACCACTTGCCTGCCGGCATCGCCGGTGGGTTCCGGCTCTCTCGCAGGACGGCCGATCGACAGCGCCTGATGACGCGCGTGCCGCGTAGTACGGAAGCCGGTCCATCGTGGCTCCCGCGAGGTCGGAAGCTGGTTCAATCCTCGGTGGCCGAGCACGCCGACGACGCGTTCCGGATGTGAGTCCCGCGCCACGCGTTCGGCCAGGACCGTGGGGTCGTTCGCGGTCCACTGGTGCGCCGTCCCGATCGCGTTCGCCGCCTGCTCCGGGACGTCCCTATTCTTGGGAAGGCGCCGGATTGGACGCGGGCGATGAAGGTCGACGGACTCGGCGGGCGGGGCAGGAACAAGCAACGGACGGTGCGAACCGAACCCGAAATGCCCCACGGCGGAAGCACGTTCCTCGCCGAAGAGTCCATCAGGGCCATGGGCGGCGACGTGACGGTTCACGTGAGTGGGCCCTGCACGGGGGAACGTGAGCGTGCTCCCCGTCACACCGTCGGGAAGACATCACGCGCGACCGACCCCCGACACGGTGATCGCCGGTACCGGGCGGTGCGGCGCGCCCACCTCGGCGGGTCCGGGTTGTCGCCCGGGCCCCGGAGGCTCAGCCGTCGACCGTGCCGCGTGACTGGCGGACGAGGTCGGCGTTGCCGCGCAGGGCGTCCAGGACCTGGGCGTCGATCCGGGCCCGGCCGTGCTTGTCGCCGCACGGGCACAGGCGCCATCCGTCGAATTCGATCCGGTCGGCGATAGCCCCGGGCTGATGGACCGACAATGGCCGCTCGGGAAGCCGACCTGCGATCGTCGTTCGGTCGGACCGGCAGTGGAATCGGAGTCACCTCGGCCGATTGGCGCGTCTTCGGGATTGGGCGGGCCCTTGTCTTTGCCTGCGGTTTGTCCCTCGGCCGGCCTCGCTCTCAGCCCATGGCGGGTCCGCGCGGTTCCTGTCTCGTCTCTCTCGAGTTGCGGTCCTCGCGTTGACGAGGCGTTCGTTCGACGCCCTGACCGACGGGGGTCGAGGACTGCGCAGACGAGCCGGCTCCCCGGGTCGAACGGACCGGGGTGAACGAGCGGGCCACAGTGGCCAGGGTTCCGTCGGCCCACAGAGTTCTCGGGTCGGGTACGCGAAGATTCGGGATTGTGGGGTCCTCGCTTCCTCGAGTGGTCTCGGCCGTCGTCTTCGTCCCGGCCACGGGGACCGGCACGGGTACCGGTACCGTCGCCGGAGAGTCGGGCGACTGCGGCGATGGCGATTCGCGTTGTGGCTTGGGGATCGATGCCGTCGGTTCGGCGGAAACGCTCGGGCGGATCCATGGGTTGGGGGGAGGTAGCGGCAGGAGTGGTTCACTGGCCGCCGCCAAGAGATATGTGTTGTTTTCCGGGACGTATCCCGATTTCCAAGCACGGTCAAGCTCGGTGACCTGCATGCCGTGCAGGAAGGCATCCAGAAAACGGGGCCGGTCGTCGGCACTTCGATCCAGGTCCCACATCAACTCGGCGAACAGGTCTTGGGTCAGGCCCTTCCGCGAGTCCCCGCCGAGAACGGCACCGGCCACCGTGTCCGCGTCCAACTCGTCTATGGTGCTATTGGCGTAGGTACCGATCTTCGCTGCGACCGCAGCGGCCGCCTGTTGGTTGCGGAGCACCGTGTCGGAGCCGAAATAGTTCTGATGAAGGTCGGCTTTCAAATTGCTGATCTTTCCGGGATCCGCGCCGGACGCCTCGATGTTCCGAAGTTCATTGCCGTAGCGGTGCACGACCGCTCCCCAGATGGCCTTCAGTTCGTCGGGTCGCACGCTGTTGAGCACGGTTTCCTGAACGCTGCGTTGCAGTTTCCCGTTTCTCCTGAGGGCGTCTGCGACCCAGGAAATTCCATGGCCGAACTCGTGGACCGCCGTGCTACCCACGCCAAATCTACGCTGCGCGCCGAAGGCGTTTCTCTCCTCACGCAAGAGGTCGCGAAGAAAAGTTTCCCGATTGTCGGCTCTGAGAACCGTGGAGCTGAACCACACCCCTAGCTGCGAGGGGTTTTCGCCCTGTGTGGCCACCGCACGGGCGATGGGAAAACGTTCGGGAGGAGTGTCGTCGATCGTCACGGTCCGCAGGTCGACCTCGCCATAATGCCTGGCCATGACGAGCAAGGAAAGAGCGGTCATCCTTGCATGCAACGGATCTGTTTCCGGATGTATCGTAACGAATGCCTTGCCTTTGTTGCCTCGTATATCCGTCAAGCCCTCCCGCAAATATTCTTGGATTTCACTCGTTCCCGTCAACCGGTCGAGCGTCCAATAATCACGGTAGTTTTGGGCGGCGACCGGATCCTGCAACGACGCATCATAGGCAATCCGATCCATGCGGGACCGCAGAGCTTGGGCCGATTGGAATTCCGCCCAGGATCGGGCCATCGTCCGCTGGTGCGCCTCCCGGGCCTGTCGGCTTATCGATGACAACGGTGCATCGCTTTCGTGGCCTGTTTCGGATGAACTGTGTCTGACCGGTCCCGTTGCCGGCGCCGTTGCCGGCGCCGAAGTCGACGTGTGGGCGTCTGCGGGTGGCGGATCGGCAGGCGTCGTAGGAGATTCTATCCGTCCTGCACCTGGGAATCCGCGGGGAGTTACCACCGCAGGAGTCGGGCTCCAGGTCGGAGATATAGGCTTCCGGACTTCACGATTCACGGTTCCGACGGGCGCAGCGTCTACTGGGAGCACCTGGGCAACCTTCAGTCGTGCCCGGCGTCGGTGCCGGATCCGGCATCGTTCGGCCCGGCCGGGAGCGCGTCGGCCTGCACGGCATGTTCCGTTTGCCCTTTCCGGGATCCTCCTTTGTCCGGCCGGAGGTCTCCTCCAGGGCTGTGAGGACCTCCTCGCTCACCCGCGTGCCCGCTGCGTCGTGGTCGGCTCGAAGCACCGTGGAATCCACGCTTGCCAGGGACATGTCCACCTGTCCACGGCGGGGGGCTTCGGCGATGATCACGTAGCGGGCCCGAGGCTGCTGCACCGACGGCGATCAGCGCCACCGCGATCGCTGTCACGGAGATCGCGGTGACCTCGGAGTCGGGCCCGGGGACGGACAGGTCCAGCATCACGGATCCCGCCAACTGCCCGGTGATGACGCCCAGGCCCAGGACAAGCACACTGAGACGACCGACTGCCGAGACGGCGATGAGGATCCCCACCACGCCCACGGGCCCGCCGAGATACATCCATGGTCGGGCGGGAGCGAAGTGGGGAACGCGGTGAGGAGGTCGTGCGCGATGAAGGCGAACCCCAGCGTGAGGGTACCGATCAGAAGGTTCAGCAAGGTCGCAACATAGGCGGAGCCGGATGTCCGCCGCACATGCCCGTTTACGGCCTGCTGCCAGCTCACGCACATGCCGGCGATCAGTGGCAGGGCCGGCAACCAGTAGGGCACATGCGCGTCGACCTGCCCCGTCAAACGGGTGGAGGTCGCTGCCGATCTATCGCGGAAGGGTACCGATGGGGGCCACCTACCTGGACGACCGGATCAGGGAGGGCACCGTTGTGGTGGTCGACGGCGACGGACCCGACGCGCGGGCGATGCTCCTGCCGATCGCCCAGTTCGCCGACAGCCTCACGGACGACCGCGACCACGGGCACCCTCAGGACCACAAGGAGGTGTGCCCGCGGCTGCACTGCCACGGCAACGTCCACTTGCCCGAGGAACACAAGGTGTGGGTACATCTGCACCACCTGCACACCGCCGGCCGGCTCCTGCTCAACGACAACGACGCCGTCCGCCTCGCCGTCCCGCCCCGGGAACCCGGAGAACGCCGGGCGTTCGTCTCCTGGCACGGACCGGCCGGCACAGTCGGTGAAGAGTCAGTCGGCATTCTCGGTGATCGCACGCAGCGCCTCGACGTGCGCCGTGAAGGCATGGCAGCCGCGGGTGGTGAGTGACAACCAGGTCCGCGGTCGTTTCCCGACGTACCCTTTGGTGATCTTGACGTAGCCTGCCTTCTCCAGCAGGGCGGCCTGCTTGGACAGCACCGGGTCGGTCACCTCGACTGTGTCGCGCACGTACGCGAACTCCGCCTTCTCGGCCGCCGCCAGCGTCGCCATGATCGAGAACCGAACAGGGGAGTGGATGATGTCGTCCAGCGCGTGCCGGGGATGACTCATGCCCGTACCCTCCGGGACGTCACGCAGGCCGCCACGAAACCGGGCAGCGCCACCAGCACCGCACCCGCCAGCCACCAGGCCGGGTCACCCGGGAAGAACGCGACGCCGATGCCGAGCACGAGCCCGTACAGCGTGGCCCAGGTTCCCATCATCACGTAGTGCGTCACCGCCATCCCCCGATGCGCGACCGGTTGCCGCGCCGCGTACACGCTCAACCCGACGATCAGGGGCACCCACACGGCCGTACTGACTATTGCGCCCAGCCGACCGCCCAGCAGGGCAAGGGTGAGCACCTGGGCGAACGCCATCGTCCCGTAGGCCAGTTGGAAGCGGATCACCCAGCGCGACTGCCGGTCCACCGATTCCTTGAGCCTCTCCGCCTGTGCCAGGGCCACCGAGGGGGTCAGTTCACTCATTTCCATATCTCCACCATGACAAGTACTTATCAAGTTGGCAAGTACTTGTCATTCCGACATGGCCGTCCAGCGCCGACGGCTGCCGCAGCGATCGCCGTCGATGTCGGCCAGGACACTCACCCGTCGAGGTAGCCGAAGGTTGGAGCCGAGCCCGGCGGTTGTGATTTCGCAGTGGTGGTTGGTGTGTGGGTGGTGGTGTGGGCTGGGGTGTTGCAGGTTGGATGAGAACGTTTCGGTGCCGTCTGGGTGGGGGGTCGTGGGGGCCTGACCTGGGGGTGTCGCAGTTTCGTTGAGAAGGCCCGGGCGTGTTTCACATAGCCCTGTGCGTCTAAAGGCCCGGTCCGTGCATGTGCTGGTCACGGGGCCTTGGCCTGGGTGGCAGGGCCGGGATCGCCCATCGCCCGGGTGTGTGGGACCCGGTGGTGGTGCCGGGGCGGTGCCGGGTTTCGGCGAGGTGGTCCAGGCGGATCCGGTCGAGGCTGGTTTTGGTGATGCGTTCGGTGTCGTCGTCGATGGTGGTGATCGCGGCTTGGCGGATGAGGCGGGAGGGGGCTGCCGATCCGGCCGGCGGTGCGTTGGTGGAGGTGGGCGGCGAGGCGGGGGAGCGTCCCTGCGCGGTGCGCGTTCAGGTCGAGGGCGGCTTCCACTCCGGCGATCAGCTCTGTGAAGGGTTCGCGTTTCCCGAGTCGTGCCGGGAACGCCCCGCACTCGATCAGCGAGGCCCGTCCGGCGAGTTGCGCCCCGCGCACACCACTGAACAACGGCGTCGCCACCACGTCGATGCCCGCGTACACGAACGTCGCGCCGATGCGTTCGGTGAGGTCTTTCAGCAGGTCGGCGGTTTCGGCGCCGGTGCTGGTGCGGGGGTTGAGGCGGTGGATCTCGTCGATGAGGACCAGGCGGACGCCCGCCCGGTCGTAGGTGTGGCAGACGGCCTCGGTGATCTGTGCCTGCGTCATGCGGGTGCCGGCGGGCACGCCGAGATAGCGGGCGAACTCGGCAGGGCCTTCGCGGTCGCGCCTGGCGGTACGAGAACATACGCGACCGTCACGTGTGTGTGGGCCTGCCCGGGCAGCGCCGGGGCGCGGCGGGTGTGGGCGAGGTGGCAGGTGCGTCCGACGCGGGTGCAGGGCGGTGGTCTTCCCGGCCGCGGCGGGGCCGGTGACGATCAACGCCGGTCGGGCGGTGGTCTGTTGGTGGCGGCCCACCCTCCAACGGCACCTCGGCGTCCAGAGCCGCGAAAGCGGTTCGCCACGGGCCCGGTCGAGGAGGTCGACACCGCGGGAGAGGTTCCGCAACCAGGTGCCGGGCCGCGTCCGCGGTGCTGCCGGTCTGGGCCCCGCGCAGCTGGACCAGCTCTTCCTGGGTGCCCACAGGGTCGGTGATCAGCGCGCGTGCCTCGGCGGACTCCATGCAGCGCCGCCTCGTGCCGGAGCCGCCCGTCTTCTCCTCCTTGGCCGGCACACGCAGCCGGGAATCCGACGGGGTCGTCCACCGGATCACCTTGACCGGATCATCTTCCGGGCGCGCCCGACCGCCCGCGTCGCGTGTCGCGACCCGTCGGCCGGCCCGGCTCCCGACAAGTACACCCCGGTGCCCGTTGCCCGTCGCCGTATCGTCGGGAGCGTCGGGCGCGTCGGGCGCCGGGGTTTGCCGGCTGGATGTCACACATCTAGGATTGTGGGCGGATGGGGCCTAGGACGTATATGACCCAGGACGTATGTCGCGTGATGGGAGGACCACCATGCCGTACGACACC
This sequence comes from Embleya sp. NBC_00896, assembly GCF_045207785.1. NCBI lineage: Bacteria > Bacillati > Actinomycetota > Actinomycetes > Kitasatosporales > Streptomycetaceae > Embleya > Embleya sp. NBC_00896. The sequence goes on along the minus strand of NZ_CP108777.1, from coordinate 20,384 downwards.
GACATCGACACGGATGCCCCGGGCGCGGATGCCGTGAGTGGCGCGCGTGAGCGTCTGCTGTGGATGGACGTGGGTCTGTGGCGGCAGGCTCGCGCGCGTGCGGGCCGAGACGCCCTGGACCTGACGCCGGTGCTCGAGGCCCTGCTGAACGCCTATGCCGACGGCCGGGTGACCGTGACCCCGCCTTCGGGTCGTTCCCTGGGCCCGACCCGGGACGGTACCGCCCGGACCGGTTGCCGTACGGGCCCGCTCTCGCGGCGGGTGTGGTCGCGTGCCGACCACCACCGCGCGGCGGCGGGCGTGAAGTCGATGCCCGTGCTGTGTGAACTGCTGATCGGTGGATACGTCGACGGGCACCTGGAGACCACGTTGACCGCGACCGGCCACGTACCCCGCACACACCGAGAGGACGACGCGGCATGAGCGAGCCCACCACACCCCTGCCGGGCGGCGAACGGCTGCCCCGCCCGGAGCGGACCCCCGACGCCCTGCGCGTGGCATTGGCCCGCGTCGCGCCGCATCGCCTGCCCGAGATGGAACGCCAGAAGAACGAGGCCTTCCAACTCGCCGCCCAAAGCGCACACCTGGGGCCCATCCAGGGCTGGCTGACGGTATGGGCGGGCGAGGTCGAAGTCGAGCGCCGACCCGACCTCCTCGCCCGCCGCCACGCCGCCGAGCAGACCCTGCAGACCCTCGAACGCCAGGACCCGGCCTGGCAGGCCGCGCGCGCGGAACTCCTTGCCGTCCTCGCCGAGGCCCGCGAGGCCACCGGGTGACCTGGGCCTGGGAGTACGAGCCCGACGAGCCGTACGTGACCGCCGGCGCCCCACCGGTCCTGATCGTCCAAGTCGAGGAGAAGGCCGCCGAACTCGTCCGCGCCGCCGAGGCGCTCCACATCCACGGCGAAGCCTACGAAGGCCTGTCGCCCCAGGGCGGCACGGCCTTGGTCGCGAACGGCATGTTCGTTTACCAGGTCGTCCCACGCCACGAACGTGTTTACATTCTGCAAGTCACCGCCTGGTGACGGCCGCCATCACCATCCGACCTCACCCGGCGGCCTCGTCCTCCTCCCGGTTCCAGAACGGCAGCGCCTCTGACCGGAGCGACCCGAAACACCCCCACAGACACCCCACCCCACCTCCCCGACCTCACTCCAAACCTCACACCCACCAAGCACGAAAGACCCCCGGCCGACACGACTTCACCACCGCATGCCGAGTTCGGTGAGCAGCTGCACCCGCTCCTCGCTCAGCGATCCGCGCCGGGTGCGTTGGTTGTTGACCCACTCTCCCAACCTGACCTCGACGTCTGCGCCGGCATCGCCGACCGTCGCCGCGCCGGGCCCGCGGTCCCGCCGCCCGCGGAATCACCGTCCCGCGCGGCGATCACTACACGCGCCTCCGGGAACGCGCCGGCAGGCGCGGCCGCTTCGGGCGCGTCCGGCGCGGGTTCGGTGGTCGTCGGGCGGGACAACGACGGTGACGTCTCCACCGACGCGACGTGATCGGGGACCGTCACCTGGAGGCGAGCGGCGCGGGCTCGGGTACGCCGGGTCGGGATTGGGGTGTGGGCACGGGGCGGCCGGTTTCGTCGACCGTGCCCGGCAGGGCGAGCCCGGCCAGGGCCCGGTCGTAACGGTCACGGTCGCGGCGGGCACAAGACGCTCGGGTCCCGCCTCGGGTCCCGCCTCGGGTCCCGCCTCGGGTCCCTTCGGGTGGGCGGGGCAATCGAGGAAAACGCCTGGTCACCCGCCCTGGACAAGGGCCGGTGAACAGCCGACTACTTCTCCACGGGGTGTCGCCGTATCCGCCTGCGCCCGGAGCCTCCGTGAACAGCCGCCGGTCGGGCCCGGGGCGGGCGGGAAGGCGGCCGGCCCGGCCGTGGGCGAGGTCGCCTTTGGGGTTGCTTTCGGGGTTGCTTTGGCATCGGTCGGCCACCGATCGTTTTCCCTGGTCGCGGCCGCGTCGGGTCTCGATCGGCGCCGACTACTTCCCCGGGTGCCGGCGGTCGTTGCAGCACCCCGGTTCAGGGGATGCCATGGCGAAGTCCCCGACCTGGGACCAGGGTTCGGGGACGGGTACCCATGCGGGCCGCCGACGCCACACGCCGGCCGGTGCGCGAGGAGATTCAGGGCGCGGCTCGCGAGGCAGCCGCACACGAAGACTGACGTCGGGCTCTTCACCGCTCCGAGGCGGACGACACCCCCGCCGAGCACGCAGGGGCTCTCAGCGGGGGTGTCGGGGCCGCTCGAACCGTCAGCCGTAAACCATCTTCCAGCCACTGCACTTGTAGTCGCCGCTGACACAGACCTGCATCTCGAACCACCGGCCGGGGCCGACCTTGACCCTCTGGCTCGTGCCGTACCCGCGCGTCGCGTCGAGGTACCAGTAGCTGGCCTGGCCCTCGTTCCGATAGTGCACGGTCGCCCGGCGACCGTCGGACGCGGTGTCCTTGATGGTGAGGTAGCCGGTGCTGTAGTCGTACGTGGCTCTGGCACCCCCGGTGGGGTTGGAGATCGAGGTCGTCGCGGCGCTCGCGGGCGCGGCGACAGCGGTGGTCACCCCGAGAACCGCAAGGCCGGCCGCTGCGATGATGCCGAGCCTGGAGGTGAAAGTACGCATGCAGAAACACCTTCCTGGTAGAGGGATGGGCCGCCGGGTCGCCATGGGAACCCGACGGCATGCCGACGATCCTCGTCGAGCCCAACGCAGCCGAACCACACCCTTCGGGACTCGCGAGGGATTCGTGAGGGATCAGGCGAGGGGCCTGTCCGAGGTAGCACCCGGGCCCTGCGTCGAAGTGAGGCTCGGTAGCCGAAGTTCGCGAGGCTGCTTCGCGGTTGCGCCACGCGTTCGCAGCGGCCCGCCTCCACTCGACGCGATGGGGGTCGCGCCGGGCTGCACATGTGGCTGCTGTTCTCGGGCCACGGCTCAGAAAATGTTGGGCAACTGATCGTTTTCGGTCTGTTGTGTAGATCGCCGGTGCGGGTTGCCGATGGCGGTTCACGATCGCGGGCATGTGCGTCTGTGTCTGCAAACCCGGTTACGACTCGTCGTTGACGGATCGTCAATGGGCCCTGATCGAACCGCTGTTGCGGGTTCGGAGCACCGCTGTGGTTCGGTGCCGGCCCGGCGGGCGGTCATGTCGGATCCACGGGATCCGCGGGTACCGGGGCCGGTGGGGACGAACCGAAGGGCTTCGGTTGGAAGGACTGCCGTGACGTGGTCATCCGCGCCCGTACACGGCTCGGTGGCCCCGTCGTGCTCGTGTGGGCCGACCCCGCGCGTGGTGCCGGCCTCGTGGCCGGTGCCCTCCCGGCGGCCCGACGTCCGAGCGACGATTAGATGGATCGTCTAATGCTAGACTTTCCGTCTACATCGGGGATGGTGATCATGGACGTCTATCTCGACCCGCGCTCCGGGCGGACCTATCCACTCGACGCGCTGCGTTGGCGAGGTGATGACGGCGCGCCGCTGATGGTCGGGCCGCGGCCGGGTATCGGGCCGAAGGACATCGAGACCTCCACGCGCTCCCTGTGGCGCTACCGCGCCGCGCTTGCGGGAGCCGTCACCCGACCGGTGTCGCTCGGCGAGGGGTGCACCCCGCTGATCGAAAGGCGCTGGGGGGACCGGGACGTGCATTTCAAGCTCGAATGGTTCAATCCGAGCGGTAGCTTCAAGGATCGCGGAACCAGCGTGATGATGTCGCTGCTCGCCCGACGGGGAGTGGAGTCGGTACTCGAGGACAGTTCCGGCAACGGAGGTTCCTCGGTGGCGGCCTATTGTGCCGCCGCCGGCATCCGAGCCCGGATCCTGGCCCCGGAGGGGACGTCCGCGGCGAAGGTGTTGCAGGCCCGGGCCTACGGTGCCGAGGTGGTGCTCGTGCCGGGCGATCGGGCGGCCGCCGCGGAGCAGGCGATGCGCGAGGCGCGGACCACCGCGTACGCCGGCCACAACTGGCACCCCCTCTTCCTCGAGGGCACCAAGACCTTGGCGTACGAGATGTGGGAGGACCTGGGCTTCGCCGCGCCGGACGTGGTCGTCACGGTGGCCGGCGCGGGCAGCGTCGTCCTGGGATGCGATCTCGGCTTCGGCGAGTTGCTCGCCGCGGGTCACATCGACCGGCTCCCTCGGCTGCTGGTCGCCCAACCCGAACGATGCGCGCCCGTTCACGCGGCGTTCCAAGGGGCCCCAGCCGTCGACGTCGGGCCCACGATCGCCGAGGGCACGGCGATCGAGTCGCCCATCCGCCTGCCGGAAATCGTGGACGCGATCCGGCGATCCGGCGGCGACACCGTGGCGATCCCGGAGGACGACATCGTCGCGGCGACCCGTCGCCTGGCGGGCATCGGACTCTACGCGGAGCCGACCTCGGCCTCGGCGGCTGCCGCGATCGACGCCTTCGCCTCCAGGGAGGCGATCCGCCCCGGCGACACGGTGGTGGTCGTCCTGACCGGATCGGGCCTCAAGGCCGCCGCCGCGATGGGCAGGCTGTTCATGTGACCGAGGACGAGTCGTTGCTGCGCGAGACCCAGACGATCGTGACCGCCATCGGTCGCATGTTCCCGGGTGGGTGCGAGGTCGTCCTGCACGACCCGCACGACCGGGAGCACTCGATCCGCGCGATCGGGAACAACCTGTCGGGCCGCTGTGTCGGTGATCCGGCCACCGAGCCGGGCGTCGCCCGCATCCGGGATCCCGACTGTCCCAACGTCATCCGGAACCACCCCGACACCTTCCCCGGCGGCCGTCCGGTCAAGAGCACCTCCATCGGGATCAAGAACAGCGGGGGCGACTACATCGCCGCCGTATGCCTGAACCTCGACGTCTCACTGCTCACCACCGCGACCCGCACCCTGCACAACCTGCTCCGTACCGACGAGCAGGAGCAGTCCTTCACCGAGAGCCTGCGGGCACGTACCGCCGGGGAATTGCGCGCTCTGGTCGAGGAGTACGCGGCCGAACCCCGTGCGGCGCGGCGGCGGGGGTGTGCCGGCAGGCCGATCCGGGTCGTCGGACCCGAATGGGGGCAAGGTCTCCGACGGCCGTGTCGTGCCGCTACCGAACCCCACCGACAGCGGTCCCGGCGAGTCCGTAATGATCACCGCGTACCCGGGTGGAGTACGGGAGGGGGAGCGGATGCGGTGGCCGGTGGCGGTGCTCGCGTGTGTGGTGGTGGCCGCCGGGACGTCGGCGACCGGGTGCGCGCGCTGCTTCGCGTGTGCCGAGGAGGGCGGGCGTCCGTCCGGGTTGGTCGCCTCGGATCTGGTCGGAACCTACGCGGGCAAGCCTTCCGGTCGGCTGACGCTGGAGGCGGACGGCACGTTCACGGCGCTGGACTGGCCCGACCCGGACGATTTCGAGATCACGTCCTCGACCCTGCGGATACCGTCCGGCAACGGAACCCGGACCTTGAAACCGCGCCGGGACTTCGGCGATGTGCAGTTGCTCTTCACGACGTTGGGCACCCGCCACAACTACGGCGGTCGTTACGAGGTGTCCGGTTCACGCCGGGAACCTCGGATGTATCGGTTTGCCGGGGACCCCGACATCTGCAAGTTCCACACCTTCCGCCGCACGCGGCGAGAGAGCGAGTCCCCTCCGGTGCGCGTGTCCGAATCTCCGGCTGCGCGAGCGGCGGTCCGAGCGTCCGCGACCTCGGTCACCGAGGCCTGACGGGGGCGTGCCGCGCGGCCCGCTACCTGCGGTGGTGGGCCGCAGGCGGACGTGGTGGTCGGGGCCGGGGCGGGGGTGCGCCGTCGAGGGAATTGCCTCCGGCGATGTGTGGGCAGGTGAGGGCGGCGCCGGTCTCGGTCGCCATGACGGGGAGGCACCGGCGTTCGGGGGCCGACTGCTGGTGGTCCACGTGTAGTCGGGGCAGTCGGGGCAGTCGGGGCCGTCGCGCAGCGCGCGGTTGATCAGACGGCATCCCAGGCCTCGGTTCCCTGCATCAATGAAGAGGTTGGTTCGGTCAACGGTTCGTAGACACGGATGGCGTGATGCCCGGTGGGGATGAACCGGAACCCGTCGTGGCGGGTGAGGAAGCGGATCCACCGCGAGCGGGCCCGCGACATCCTGTGGCAAGGCGTCGGATACGTCATCGATCCTCTCTGCACCAAGAGCCGGCGTCAGGAGATCCTGCGAGAGGCGCGGGATGTCACGGGGTGCTCGCAAGCGGCATGGCGTCGGCCCACTCCCAGAAGGCGACCCCGGCGGTGACCGTCGTCTCCGTGACAGCGAACAGTTTCGAGGGTTCATCGCCCGGCGGGACGTCGACCGCAGCGAAGCGATCGCCGCTCCATTCGCTGAGCAGCCCTGCTGCGACGATTTCGGCCTTGACTTCGGCAACAGCCTTCTCAAGGTCGGCGGACGGCAAGTCCGGGGTGATCAGGATCCGGAGGACGCGATGCCACGAGGTTCCGACCACCTCGCCGACGTAGTCGTTCTCGTTGAGAAGTACGGTGTCGCCCAGACCGAGCCCATAAGTGAAGAACGGGATGCAGGCGACCTCGTAGCTCCCGTCATTGAGCGCTGTGAGCCAGAGCTGCTCGACCCGTCCGTCCAGCCCGAAGGGGCCCAGGTCGGCGCGCGCGATGTAGTTGGTCGCGCCGCGTCCGACCGGGTGCTCGTGGACGATGAACTGCATGTCTGCTCTCCCCGGGACCGGCTCCGATGACCGTAATGCTGCCGCAGTCGATCACGGCTGTCGGTGGCCACGGCTGTCGGCGGCGGGGGCCAGGTAGTCCGAGTGGGACCGGACCCGATCGATCAAGGCGCCGGCCTGCTCGCGTTTGCTCCGCAGGAAGGTGAGCGTGAGGTCGAGACCTTCATGGCCCCAGGCCAACGAGCGACCGACGGCCGACAAGCGAAGACCGAGCACGGGTGGAGCGCTTCCGATTTTCGCTCCCCGCGTGAACGAGGCGCCGCCGCGACCCGACGACGTGTGATTTCGCAGTGGTTGTTGGTGTGCGGCCGCCGCTGTGACCTGGGGTGTTGCAGGTTGGTTGAGAACGTTTCGTGGCGTCCGGGTGGGGGCCGTGGGGGCCTGACCTGGGGGTGTCGCAGTTTCGTTGGGAACGCGCGGGTGTGTTGCACATAGCCTGGTACGCCTAAAGGCTCCGGTCGTGTTTGTGCTGTTCACAGGGTTTTGGCTTGGGTGGCAGGGCCGGGATGGCCTACCGCTTGGGTGCGCGGGACCCGGGTGTGCCGGGGCGGTGGTGTGTTTCGGCGAGGTGGTGTGTTTCGGCGAGGTGGTCCAAACGGACCGCGTCGAGGCTGGTTCTGGTGATGCGTTCGGTGCCGTCCACGATGGCGCCGGTCGCGGCCTGGCGTACGAGGCGGGCCAGGCTGCCGATCCGTCCGGCGGTGCGTTGGTGGAGGTAGGACGCGAGACGGGGGAGTGTCCCGGCCCGGTGTGCGTCCAGGTCGAGGGCGGCTTCCAACCCGGTGATCAGCTCGGTGAACGGTTCGCGTTTCCCGAGCCGCGCGGGGAACGCCCCGCACTCGATCAGTGAGGCCCGTCCGGCGAGTTGCGCCCCGCGTACCCCACCGAACAACGGCGTCGTCGTGACGTCGATGCCCGCGTACACGAACGTCGCGCCGATGCGTTCGGTGAGGTCTTTCAACAGGTCGGCGGTCTCCGCGCCGGTGGTGGTGCGGGGGTTGAGGCGGTGGATCTCGTCGATGAGGACGAGGTGGACGCCGGCCCGGTTGTAGGTGTGGCAGACGGCCTCGGTGATCTGGGCCTGCGTCATCCGGGCCGTGAAGGGGACACCGAGGTAGCGGGCGAATTCGGCGGCCAGGGCCTTCGCGGTCGCGCCCGGCGGCACGAGGACGTACGCGACCGGTACGCGTGGGTGGGCCTGCCCCGGCGGCGCCGGGACACGGCGGGCGCGGGCGAGGTGGCAGGCGCGCCCGACGTGGAGCAGCGCGGTGGTCTTGCCCGCGGCGGCGGGCCCGGTGACGATCAGGGACGGTCGGGCGGTGGTCCGTTGGTGACGGCCCAGGATCATCAGCGTGCGCACGTTCGCGGCAAGGGTGTCGATGGCCGGGGTGCGGACGGTCACGAACGTCGAGTGGTAGGCCAGGCGTTCCTCCCGGCCGCGTGGCGGCGTGCCGGGCTCGGGCGGCACCGGGGGCGGTGCGGTCGCGAAGTCCTGCCGGCCCTGCCAGGTGGTCACCGGCCGGGACTGTTCCTTCGTGTCGATATCGGTGTATACCCACGCGTTGCCTCTGTCGTCGCCCGACTGCTCACCGGGGCTCACCATTTCAGGGCCTCCTCGTGTGCGTCGTAGAGCCCGTACCCCGTATATCGCAGGGCAGGGGAGCCCGGGTCGGCTTCGTCGGTGTCCCACCCCCGCGGTGGTGACTCGTCGGGACCGTCGTCGAGTTCGTCGAGGCCGTCCTCGCCCGTCCCGGGGACCGCGTCGCCGAGGTCCTGCTCCCGCCCTTCGTGCCCGGAGCGCGTCGGCGGGGGAATCCGGGTGGGTGTGCCGCGGGCCAGGAGGTTGTGCTCGATGCGGGTGGCCTGACCGGTGCGGGCGCGGCGCATGAGCTGGTCGAGGGCTTCCGCGAGGTTCGCTTCGTGGATGTCGGCATCGTTATGGCGGCCGGCGGTGGCACGCACGTACCGCCAGGTGCGGTCGTCGAACGGGTGGTGGGTGTGGTCGCGGTGGATCCAGGGGATCTCGGTCAACTCGCCGTCGGGCAGGCGGATCCACACCTGGCGGCCGTCGTGGGGGTTGTGGTGGACCTCCCACTTCCCGCCTCGGGTGGCGATGCCGGAGGACTGCCCGCGAAGCGGGCCCAGGACCTCGTGGTCGTACGTGCGGTGGTCGATGCGGATCCCGCGTTCGGTGACTGCCTGCCATCGCACCGGCAACAGTTCGAGGTAGTCGCCGCCGGTCAGCGGTACCGGCACGTATCCGCACGCCGCGACCAGGGCGGCCCACATCCGGTTCGGCGTCAACGCGACCCTGGGCATCACCGGATGGCGTAGTCCTTCGTGGGGGCGCTGGTGCCAGTGCACGAGCCATTCGTCGAGCAGGTCCTGCAACTGGGCGACGCTGAAGCACGCCTCGCGTTCGACATCCCTGCCACGCCGGGTGACGTCGGAGCCGGTGTACCCCGGAAGGTGTTGGCAGAACAAGGAGTTGATCGACCCGAAGGTGCGCTCCACGATGCCCTTCGCCGTCGGCGCGAATGGCGGAGCGGGCTGCACACTGATTCCCAACGTCTCACAGGCTGCGGTGAACGCCCCCGACAGGAAGACCTTCCCCCGGTCCACGACGATCGTCTCCGGAACAACGACCGGCCGCGCGGCAGCGCCCTCGAGGCGTTCGTCAAGCGTCATCAGCCGTTCGCGCGAGAGCAGCCGGGTGTGGGCGAAGCGCAGCGCGTCGGGCCACGTGGGCCGGGCCGGGTGCGGCACCGCCATCTCCGCGAGTGTGAGTGGTCGTTGGTTGTGGGGTGGTGTGGGGTGTGTGGGCCGGGGGTTTCGCAGTTGTATTGGGATGGTTGTTCCGGGCGTGGGGTTGGTGGGCGTGGTTTTCGGGGTGCGGGTGGGGTGTTCGGGTGGGCTCGGGCGGGGTTGTGAGCTGGGGTTTTCGCACTTGTATTGGGTTTCGCGGGTGTTGTGGGATGCATTGAGATTTTGTGCGGTTCGGATGGGAATGCCATAGGCGGCGGTTGCCGGCCTTGTCTTGCGGGTGGTCCCGGGGCTCGGCCCGGGGCGGGGTTTTCAGGGTCGGGTGTGGTGGCGGATCCAGGACCGCAAAAGGTCGTCGGGTCCGGGGGCCAGGCGTGTGAGTCCGAGTGTGAGTGGTCGTTGGTTGTGGGGTGGTGTGGGGTGTGTGGGCCCGGGGGGTTTCGCAGTTGTATTGGGATGGTTGTTCCGGGCGTGGGGTTGGTGGGCGTGGTTTTCGGGGTGCGGGTGGGGTGTTCGGGTGGGCTCGGGCGGGGTTGTGAGCTGGGGTTTTCTCACTTCCGTTGGGTTTCGCGGGTGTTGTGGGATGCACTGAGATTTTGTGCGGTTCGGATGGGAATGCCGTAGGCGGCAGCGTTTGGCGGTTCTTCTCGGGTGGTCCCGGGGGATCGGCCCGCAGCCCGGGGTTTTCAGGGTCGGGTGTGGTGGCGGATCCAGGACCGCAAAAGGTCGTCGGGTCCGGGTGCCAGGCGTGCGAGTCCGAGTGTGTGGGCGGTGTGTTCGAGGAATGTGGTCACGGCCGGGTGCCGGTCGGGCCGGGGTGTCGCCGGTAGGCGCGTACGAGCGAGGACGCGGGCGAGGACGACCGTTTCGGGATGGACGATCACGGGCCGGGCGGTGAGTTCCCAGGAACTGCCTTGCGTGGTCGTGTGGTCGGGGTTGAAGGCGGCCAGGCGGCGCCCTCGCGCCTTCCACCGGCCGGTGAGATACAGCCGGTGGTCGTACCAGCGGGTGACGATGGCCTGTGCCCACGTGTAGGCGGTGTTCGCGTTCGGCCGGCGCAGGAGCCTGCGGTGTTCCCGGTGTGTGGGCGAGTTCGGGCAGGCCGCGGGTGTCCAGGAGCCGCGGTCGGAGCCCACGGGTGCTCCAACACGAATGCCGCGAGCACCACACCCGATGGGCAGGCAGGTACATCCGTGCGCGTGCGGTGGCGCCTGCGGTGTGGCGCAGGGGCACCACGGGCACGCCACGAAGGAGTTGTTCGTACGGGTCGGGGCGATACCACGCGGCGCTGCCCCCCGGTTGCCCCGACGGCGTCCGGTGTTCGGGCCGGGTTCGCGTCCCGGGGCCGTTCGAGGTGGGGGAGCGCCCGCGCAAGGTGGTGGTGGGGGACTCGGGCGAAGACGGCGAGTCGGTGTCGTGCCGCGTCGTCGAGGTGGATCTCGGTCGTGTCGGTGTCGTCGGCGCCTCGCGCGCCCGTGGTGGTGATGCCGATGCCGTCCAGCAACTCGGGCACGCTCTGCCGATACGTCGCCGCGACGCGACCGAGCCAGGAGGCGGTGGACTCGTAAGGCAGGGGAGCCACACGGAACGCGCCCGGTCGCGTGTCGGTCCGGCCCCACAACGCGGGTTCGGCAGCCGGGCCCCGAGGGTTCGCGCCATCGTGTGTTGCAAGTGCTCCCGACCCCGACCCTGCTCCCGGGAGCGGGCCGGTCCCGGTCGCCTTCACGTGTCGTGTCGCCGTGTGCGGCCACCGGTGCGGGTGCGTCCGGTGACGCGGGGGCGGTAGTGGTCCTCGGCGGTGTGGTCCAGCACGATCCCCTCGAGGCCGGTTTGGTGATTTTCTCGGTGCCGTCGAGGATCGCTGCGATCGCGGCCTGGCGGAGCAGGCGGGCGAGGCTGCCGATGCGTCCGCCGGTGCGGGCGTGGAGATACGACGCGCGCGCGAGGGAGTGTCCCCGCGCGGGGTGTGCCCGCAGGTCCAGACAGGCTTCCATCGCCGCGACCAGGTCACGGAACGGCGTCCGCCCGCCCCCGCCGCCGAGGGGGACGGGCCCGCAGTCGACGACCGTGGCGCGCCCGGCGAGTTGCGCCCCGCGCACACCCCCGAACAACGGTGTGGCGACCACGTCGATGCCCGCGAACACGAACGTCGCGCCGATGCGTTCGGTCAGATCCTTCAACAAATCGACGGCCTCCGCCCCCGTCGTGGTGCGTGGGTTGAGGCGGTGGATCTCGTCGATCGCGACCAACCTCACCCCCGCCTCGCGGTAGGTGTGGCACACCGCGTCGACAATCTGCGCCTGGGTCGCCCTCGCGGTCACCGGAACCCCGAGGAAGCGCGCGAACTCGGTGGAAAGGGCCTTCGCGCTGGCACCGGGCGGGACCAGGACGTACGCCACCGGCACCCACCCCTCCAACGCCCTTCCGCCGCGTCGGGCGGCCTCGGCGAGGTGGCATGCCCGACCCACCTGCAACAGCGCGGTGGTCTTGCCCGTGGTCGGCGGCCCGGTGACGATCACACACGGCCGCGCGCCCGTCTCCTGGTGGCGGCCCAGGATCATCAGGGTGCGCACCGTCCGCGAGATCGCGTCGATCGTCGGGGTGCGCACGACGGCGAACCGCGAGTGATACGCCAAACGCTCCTCCACCCCACGCCCGGCCTCGCCCGCTTCGGGCGGTGTGACAGGCGGCCGTTCGACGAAGTCCCGGAACCCGTCCCACGTCACGGGCGACGGCCACCGGCCCTCCGCCGCCTCCGCGCCGGTCACCACAACTCGGCCTCGGCGTGCGCGTCGTACAACCCGAACCCGCCCGCTCCGCCGGACGCCCCACCCCGACTTCGACTCGGAGTCCGTGTCCTCGTCGAGGAACTCGCCGCCGCCGTCGAGGTCGTCCAGACTCTCCACACCAACACCGGCACCGTCGTGCGCCGCCGCGCCCGGTACGCGTCCCGGGAAGACGAATCCCGCGACCCCCTCCGAGTTCGCGGCATGCCCGTCGTGCCCGGTGCCCGCCTGCTCCACGACGCGGCGCGCCCCGGGAACCGCCCGACCCGCCGCGGTGTCCTCGCGTCCACGACTTCTTCGGCTCCCGCCGCGGGCGGGCCCCACGGCGGGGCGGACCTCGCGCAGGAGCGCCGCGAGGGCGCCGGCGAGGTCGGCTTCGTGCCGCTCACGGTCCCCGCGTCGTTCGACGCTCTCCCTCACGTGCCTCCACGCGTGGACGTCGAACGGCGCGTTCACGTGGTCGCGGTGGATCCACGGCACCTCGGCGAACTCCCCGCCGGGCAGGCGCACCCACACCTGGCGGCCGTCGTGGGGATTGTGGTGCACCTCCCACCTGCCCTGCCGCGCGGTCACTCCCGAGGACCGTCCCCGACACGCCCCCAGGACCGGATGGTCGTAGGTGCGGTGGTCGATGCGGATCCCGCGGTCGGTGACCCGATGCCACCGCACCGGCAGCAATTCCACATAGTCCCGCCCCGTGAGCGGCACCGGCACATACCCGCACGCCCCACCCAGGGCGCCCCACATCTCGTTCGGCGTCAGCGCCGCCCTGGCCATCATCGGATGCCCGCAGCCCCTCGTGGAGACGGCCCTGCCGCCCGACGGTGATCCATTCGTCGAGCAGGTCCTGCAACTGCGGCACCGTCCAACACGCCTCGTCCTCCACACCCTGTCCGCGCCGGGTCGTGTTCGACCCGGTGTACCCGGCCACGTGTTGGCAGAACAGCGTGTTGATCGCGCCGAACGTCCGCTCCACCACCCCTTTCGCCGCGGGCCTGCGCGGCGGGGCGGGCTGCACGCTCACCCCCAACGTCTCGCACGCCGCCAGGAACGCCTCGGACACGAACACCCTGCCCCGGTCGACCACGATCGTCTCCGGCACGATCACCGGCCGCGCCGCCGCGCCCCTCCAACCGCCCATCCACCGTCGCCAGCCGCTCATACGGCACGCTCGCCCGCGACAGCTCCAACGCCTCGGGCCAGTGCGGGCGCATCGGATGCGGCACCACCATCTCCGCGAGCAACAAAGCGGCGTCGACCGCCTTGGTCCCCTCCGGCCGCAACACCGCCGCCACGACGCTCCGCGTCGCCACGTCCACCGCGATCGTCAACTCCGGCCGCCCCAACCGCCCGTCGTCCAAAACGGCCATCACGTCCAAGCGGGTGCTGTCGACCTGGACCTGCTCGCAGCCGCGACACCCACGGGAGCGAACGGCGGCGTCGTCGCGCTCGCGGTCCGCGCCGGCCGCCCGGCTCGCTCCGCTGAATCGGCAAAGCGTTCACCAGCCGATAGAACGTCGCCCGCGACGGCAAGGCCACCACACCCGGCCCATGCGCCCGGTCCAGGATCTCCCCGGCCAACCGCCGCAACCCCTCCACCGTCCCCTTCGACCGCCCCCGCTGCCGCCGCAACGCCCTCCAACACGGCCACCACCACCCGCTCGTCGCTGCGCCCGGTCGCACTCGCGCCGCGCGTGGCGCGCTTGTCGACCAGCCCCCACAGGCCCTGCCGCCGATACCGGCCGCGCATCCGCTGCACCGTCGCCACACTCACCGCCCACCCCGACGCCCGCATCTCCTCGACCTTGGCCCGCTCCCGCTCCGCCATGGACCGACCCGGGCCGTACTGCGCACGCGCGCACCCCCACACCGCCCGGGCCGTCCGGCAACCCGCACTCGATCTCGTGGATGTGCCGCTGCCACGCGAGCGCCCGCTCGCGCTCTCGCAACGGCACCGTCTGGAACCAGCCCCACGGCAGCACCCCCGCCACAGGCGCCCGCACCCACCAGCGCGAAGTCCGGGGCCGCGCACAGGTACCCGACCAGCATCGACCCGACCACACCCCGCTCGTCCACCAGCCGCACCACCGGACCCTCCAGAGCGACCACCTGCCACGAACGCCCCTCGAACACCACATGCGCGCCCACCGCGACCACCGGCCGCCGACCCCCGCCGCTCACCACGACACCCCACCCTCGGCCGCCGCGCCGACCACCGCCTCGACCCCGGTCCCGCCCAGGCCGGCACCCGCTCGTGCAACGGCCGCGACAACACCACCGACAACCGCCCCGACCACAACGCGTGAAAGACCACCGGCCACACCACGATCGGATCACCCACCGCCCGCACACCCTCGATCAACGGCCGCGCCCGGGCGAACGCGTCCATCACGGCCGCCTCCACGGCGGGCGAGCCCCGATGACGGGGATGCCGGTATCCGGCCAGCCACCGCACGTTCGCCACGAGAACCGGGTCCGGTGGCTCGAGCCGCCGATACGACCAGCCGACCGCCTCGCACGCCGCCGCGACCACCCCACCGGCCCGCAACGCCCGCACCCCACCCGCACCGGGCGAACCCGGGCAGTCGGCCAGCAGCGCGGTGCCGTCCGCGTACCGGGCGAACACCTGCGGGACCCACGACCGCACCCCGCCCGTCCGCCGCGTCGCGCCACACCAACCGCACCGGCGGCCGCCCCGCCAACCCGACCACCCGCGGATCGATCCGAGAACGGCATCAACCGATCACGCATCACGGCCGGCCGTGCACCACATGGCCGCCGGTGGTCGCCGACCACCACCAGCCCGGCCCCCACCGCCGCCCCGGCACCACCGCAAACGCCGACACCGGCGCCAACTCCTCGAACCGCGTCGACCCCGCCGCCTCCACCCACGGCCGCTGCACCACGCCCCCCACCGCGTCGACGAACTCCGCCTCGACACCGGCCACTTCCGCAACCGCCGGGGTCCGAACCCCCGCCCCGCCCACCGCGAACCGCTCATCCATGCCCGTAGTCAAGTACGCGAGAAATCCTCAGAAAGACAGAGAACCCCACCACCACCCGAACGAGCGCACCCCCGCACGAACACCCCACGCACACCGAGCCCGTGATAACCGCTGCGCCGCAACAGGTCCGCCCCCGCCCCTACGCGCCGACCACCTCGGTCCGACCCGACCCGGGCCGGCCCACGCGCCTATTCGTCGTTCTCGTCCCGGCCGGCCGTGAGCACATCCGTCAACTCCGCGGCCGACAACCCGGCCCAGCCGGCGACGTCCTGCACGGGCACCCCGGCGTTCAACGCCGCGACAGCGGTCCGCCACAAAGCCCGCTCGAGGAATTCGACACCCCAGGAGAGGTTCCCCAGCAGGTGCCGGGCCGCGTCCGCGGTGCTGCCGGTCTGCGCCCCGCGCAACGGGAGCAGCTGCTCCTCCGCTTCCCCACGAGCTCGTCGATCAGCATGCGTTCCTCCGCCGGCACCATCGTGCGCCACAGCGTCCCCGAACCGCCCGCCTTCCGCTCCCTGCCCGGAGACCGCAACAGCGCGGCCGCGGTCGCCGGCCGATCCTCCTGCCGCACCCGCCACGGATCGTCCACCCACCCCAACCCCACACCCGCACCCGCGCCCCCACGCCGACGGCGGACGACGGCGCCCATCCACGCGATCAAGGGGCCGCCGTCCTCGACCACGACCACCGACCCCAACCACGCCCGCCTGACCCGCTCCCCGAGTTCACGGCAAAACGCCCCGTCCACCCGCAACATCCGAGGCCGCCCGGCACCACTGTCGCGCCACAACCGCTCCACCATGCCCGGATCCAGCAACGCGTCCGCCACCGCGACCACCTCCGGGAAGACGACGCGTCCCGCCCCACCACCCGCCACCACCCGAAATCACCCCCGGCGTCCCCGCCCGCGACCGCGTGCAGCCGCTGCGGCCAGACCTCCTCCCGCTCCCAGTGCAACGCCGACTCCCACCACCGGCACACCACCGCCCACGCGACCCCGAACACCTTCCCGGGACCCACCCCCGCCCGCGCCGCCCGCCGCGCCACACCGCCCACCGCCGCCGCGCCGCCACCACCTCCGGCACCTCACGCAAGTCCAGGTGTTCCGGAACCCCACCCGCGTCCGCGTCCAAACCCCACCGCCCGTGCCGCACGCACACCCGCTCCCACCGCGCCGCGTAGCGAACCACCCGCACCGGCCCGCCGGTACGCCGCGCCGCACACAATCGACACCCGAACGCCACCGGGCCCACCACGGCGCCGCCCCCCCCGCCACATCCCCCTGCGGCATCCCCGCCGTGCCCCACCCGGCAACCGTCGTCCTCTTCCCGGCCCCAGGACGGCAGCGCCCGCCCGAGCACCTCCTCCCCGACCCCACACAACTCCACCAACACCCCGCCGCCCCGCCGTCCCGGGACCACCTCCGCGTCCGCCCGCAGCCCTCCACCCCGGTGCGGGGGACAGTGGTTGGGCCACCCCCAGTGCCCCGCCAGGGGCGTCGGCGTCCACCCGTAACACCCGGCGACCCGGCCACCAAGGAACGACCACGTCGTCTCACCCCCGACCGGAGCGACCCGAAACACCCCACCGACATCCCCCGACCTCACTCCGAACCTCACACCCGCCAACACGACCCCCCCCGGCCGACACCGCCCCTCACCACCGCATGCCGAGTTCGGTGAGCAGCCGCACCCGTTCCTCGGTCAGCGATCCGCGCCGAGTGCGTTGGTTGTTGACCCACTTGCCGAGCCGGACCTCGACGGCACCGCCACCCTTGCCCGCGCCACCACCGAGTCCGGTCGCCGTCTGTGTCGCCACGGTCTCCACGTGTGCGCGGGGAACTTCGAGATCGCCTTCGCGTTCGCGGTAGGCGACGGCCGCCGCAAACGCCGTCTCCCACGCGCCCCGACCGCGCCTGCGCGCCCGCGCCCCGTCGCGGTCGGCCGCAGACCCGCCGACATCGACGCCCGCAGCCACCGCCACGTCGCCGTCCGCTGCGCCGCCGTCGTGTTCGGGGCGGATGCCGAGTGCGTCGAGCTGTTCGAGTTGTCCGGGCCCCAGCCGTGCCCGCACGGCTGCTCGCCGGTGCCGCTGCGCCCATCTGCCGATGTCCTGGCCGCCGGCGACGTGTCCGGGTGTCAGCTCCTCGAGGGCTCCGCCGCGGGCGAGGTGCAGGCGTACTTCGTTGGCGGCCCGCTGCCAGGCGATGGTCCACCCGTCGGGCTGCCACCACGGGTCCAACTCCTCCAGGGCCCGGCGGCGTTCGGGGTGCGCGTCGAGAACCCCGGCACGTCGCTGGTTGGCGAGCCATTGGCCGACGCGGATGCCGTCCTGGACGGCTCCCGGTGGCGCGGCGAGGTGTCCGACGCGTTCGACATACCGTCGTGCGACGGCGAGTCCGTCGTCGAAGGCGGCGTCGGGGTGTGACCAGACCATGCCGAGCATGACGAGTTTGCGGACGCGGCCGGCGTCGAGCCGCCCGGCGGCGTACTCCCTCCGTTGTACTGCCGCCCATTGCCCGACCGGGTAGTCGTGGTCGTGCTCGTCGCGTGTATCGAGCGGAATTCTGAGGTGGCCCCGCGTCCGGAGGAAGCGGCGTGCGGCGAGGTAGCCGCGGTTCCAGTCCGTTCGTCGGGGTCGATGACCCGTAGCCGCGCGAAGTCGGCGACGATCCGCTGCTCCCGTGGGCTGGAGAACCACACCAAGGAACGGCCGTGTCTCCGCCTCCACGCCCCCGCCCGGGCCGCCCGGCACATCCGGACCCGCCGGCCCGGCCGCCCCTCCGGCCCTCCCACGACCCCTCCCGCCCTCGGCGGCCCCCGCGCCGCCCGCCGCTGCGCCGGCTTCCGCTGTACCGCCGTCGGCCGCGCTGTCCGCGTCGTCGTCGGGTTCGTCCTCGACGACCGCCCTGGCTGCGCCGTGTGCGGTGGCCTGGGGGACGGCGAGGGCTTCGACGAGCTCGGGGGCGTGGGCCCTCAGGGCCTCGAGCACCGTCACCAAGTAGCGATGGCCATCCGACAGGAGCATGTCGTCGGGGTGTTCGTGGTCGTCGAGGAAGACGGGGACGACGATGCCGGCGACCTTGCCCTGCCCCGGTTGCTGCCGCAGAGCCCTACCCAGGGCCTGAGTGATACTCACAATACTTGACATTTCGTCGAAAATGGCTACGGCGTCGACGGCGGGACAGTCGATCCCCTCGCCGAGGATCCGCACGTTCGAGACCACGGACAGGTCGCCCGGTGTGCCGGGTTCGGCGAACCGGCCGAGAACTCGCCGCCGATGCTCGGCCGGGTGATCGCCATGCAGCCATTGGGCCCGCACGTCCGCGGGCGCCTGGTCCGGGAGTTCGGCGCGCAGCCGTCGGCCGACGTCGGGCAGTCCGAGGGCGAAGGCTTTGGCTTCGGCGACGCGGTGGTGGAACGTGATGACGGTGCGCAGGTTGTTCTCGCGCGCGGTCTTGAGGAGCGCGGTCTGCAACGCGGCGAGGCGTTTGCCGCGCCAGGCCTCGACCAGCTTCGGCGCGTTCGGGCTCTCGTCGTCGAGGGCCTTTCGCGCGTCGCGCCGGGCCTGGTTGAGTTCCTTGTCCCTGATGTCGGCCACCAGCACCACGAACCTCGCGAGCAGACCGCGCTGCACACTTTCGGCGAGCCCGAGCTGAAACAAACGCGGCCCGTAGATCTCGATCGCGTCCATGGACACGGCGAGTTCCTCGGGCAGTGCGGGGACGCGCGAGCGTCGCGATCCCCGGGTCTGCGACGTATCGCCGTCGCCGTCGTCATCTGACGCACCGTCAGCGAAAGCGGACATTTCACCGGTTTCGTAGATCATTTCCGTTTGCAGTTCCGGCGAGAAATACTCGTCTTCCGAATCGATTTCCGGATCGATATCGTCGGGGATCGGCGGGAGCTCGATGTGAGGTCGGGTGTGAGGTTCGGTGTGGTCTCCCGCCCCGAGACCGAGGCTCGGGGCCCTGGGCACGTGTCCCGCCTCGAAGAGCGCCTCCTGACCACCCGGACGCCCGGCGCCACCGCGCCGCCGCTCGCCACGCCGCCGCCTGCGCCGGCCTTTGAAGGGTTCGTAGATGCGGGGTGTGGCGGTCATGTACAACCGCCGCTGCGCCGGGACGAGTGTGTTGTCGTGGACGTCGGTCCAGGTCTTGTCGATGTGGCCGGCGGCTCTAGCCGGAAGCATAAATCGCTGAGGATGAGGGTCCAAGCCGGTAGGGCGGGGATTCCGTAGGGCCCGGTGTGGGCGTGGATGATGGCGCCGAGAGACGCGTAGGTGCTGAACACGGTGTACCGGGCGTGTTGTTGGGCCCACAGGGCGAGGCTGGGTCCGCTGGTG
The DNA here is from genome assembly GCF_045207785.1 of Embleya sp. NBC_00896. Taxonomy (NCBI): domain Bacteria; kingdom Bacillati; phylum Actinomycetota; class Actinomycetes; order Kitasatosporales; family Streptomycetaceae; genus Embleya; species Embleya sp. NBC_00896. The sequence goes on along the minus strand of NZ_CP108777.1, from coordinate 823 downwards.
GTGGCGCGCACGCCCGCTGCGCCGAGTGCGGTGTCGCCTTCGAGGGAGCAGATGGCGAGCATGGGTTCGTCGTGTCCGAGGGTGCGCCAGGCGGTGACGGTCTGGGTGAGGAGGTCGAGGGTGGGGACCAGGACGAGGGTGCCGCCGGTGGGGGCGAGGCATCTGGCGGTCTCGGCGGCGATGAGGGTCTTGCCGGTCCCGGTGGCGGAGACGAGGGAGCCGCGGTTTCCTCCGGGCCCCACAGGGCCTTCGGAGCTCTCGCACGGCGTCGGCGGCCTCGACCTGATGCGGTCGAAGCCGTGGTGTGGAATTACGCATGGACCTTCTCCATTCGGTTCCGGAGTACCTGCCGGGGTGCCCGCTACATGTCTAATCTTACCTGTGGAAGAATTGAGTCACCGCTAGTCCCTGTCTTCCGTACGAACGTGTCTGAATGTTGGATTCGAGATGTCTCGAACGGTGACGCGCCCGGAGGATTCGGCCGCCGAGGGAGGCCGTGGCGGTGAGGTGGACCCGGCACCGGGCTCCGTCGCACCAGCGAGGAAAGACAAGAGACGTCAACCCCCATTATGCGGAAGCCCCGCCCCGGCAGCTCGCCTACGTCAAGTCGACTCCACCAACAAGCCAACGCCCGGACCCACTTGCCAGCTGGCCGCGCAGCTACAGGCACCCGCGAAGCGGTGGCATTAAGTCCCGCGGCGGGACCCCGGGTCCGCAGCGCGGACGGACTCCGACAGCCGCGAAGCGGCTGTCCTTCACTTGATGGCGCAACGCGCCATCCGGCCGCCACCTGGCGGCGGCCTTTCACTCGCAAGCCGCGCAG
>NZ_CP108776.1:4692500-7405279 GCF_045207785.1 Embleya sp. NBC_00896 | reverse complement strand
AAGCTGCGCGGCTTGCGAGTGAGTACGCCGCGTTGCGGCGGCCGGATGGCGCGTTGCGCCATCAAGTGAAGGACAGCCGCTTCGCGGCTGTCGGAGTCCGCGTTGCGGACTCCCGGGGTCCCGCTGCGCGGGACCCCGACGCCACCCGCTTCGCGGGTGCCTGGTGGGCCGCTGCGCGGCCAGCTGGCAAGTGGGTCCGGGCGTTGGCTTGTTGGTGGAGTCGACTTTGACGTAGGCGAGTTGCCGAAGTGGGCTTCCGTATACGGGGGTGACGTCTCTTGTCTTTCCCTCGCTGGTGCGACGGAGCCCGGTGCCGGGTCCACCTCACCGCCACGGCCTCCCTCGGCGGCCGAATCCTCCGGGCGCGTCACCGTTCGAGACATCTCGAATCCAACATTCAGACACGTTCGTACGGAAGACAGGGACTAGCGGTGACTCAATTCTTCCACAGGTAAGATTAGACATGTAGCGGGCACCCCGGCAGGTACTCCGGAACCGAATGGAGAAGGTCCATGCGTAATTCCACACCACGGCTTCGACCGCATCAGGTCGAGGCCGTCGACGCCGCCGTGCGAGGCCTGGAAGGCCCTGTGGGGCCCGGAGGAAACCGCGGGCTCCTCGTCTCCGCCACCGGGACCGGCAAGACCCTCATCGCCGCCGAGACCGCCAGATGCCTCGCCCCCACCGGCGGCACCCTCGTCCTGGTCCCCACCCTCGACCTCCTCACCCAGACCGTCACCGCCTGGCGCACCCTCGGACACGACGAACCCATGCTCGCCATCTGCTCCCTCGAAGGCGACACCGCACTCGGCGCAGCGGGCGTGCGCGCCACCACCAGCGGACCCAGCCTCGCCCTGTGGGCCCAACAACACGCCCGGTACACCGTGTTCAGCACCTACGCGTCTCTCGGCGCCATCATCCACGCCCACACCGGGCCCTACGGAATCCCCGCCCTACCGGCTTGGACCCTCATCCTCAGCGACGAAGCCCACAGAGCCGCCGGCCACATCGACAAGACCTGGACCGACGTCCACGACAACACACTCGTCCCGGCGCAGCGGCGGTTGTACATGACCGCCACACCCCGCATCTACGAACCCTTCAAAGGCCGGCGCAGGCGGCGGCGTGGCGAGCGGCGGCGCGGTGGCGCCGGGCGTCCGGGTGGTCAGGAGGCGCTCTTCGAGGCGGGACACGTGCCCAGGGCCCCGAGCCTCGGTCTCGGGGCGGGAGACCACACCGAACCTCACACCCGACCTCACATCGAGCTCCCGCCGATCCCCGACGATATCGATCCGGAAATCGATTCGGAAGACGAGTATTTCTCGCCGGAACTGCAAACGGAAATGATCTACGAAACCGGTGAAATGTCCGCTTTCGCTGACGGTGCGTCAGATGACGACGGCGACGGCGATACGTCGCAGACCCGGGGATCGCGACGCTCGCGCGTCCCCGCACTGCCCGAGGAACTCGCCGTGTCCATGGACGCGATCGAGATCTACGGGCCGCGTTTGTTTCAGCTCGGGCTCGCCGAAAGTGTGCAGCGCGGTCTGCTCGCGAGGTTCGTGGTGCTGGTGGCCGACATCAGGGACAAGGAACTCAACCAGGCCCGGCGCGACGCGCGAAAGGCCCTCGACGACGAGAGCCCGAACGCGCCGAAGCTGGTCGAGGCCTGGCGCGGCAAACGCCTCGCCGCGTTGCAGACCGCGCTCCTCAAGACCGCGCGCGAGAACAACCTGCGCACCGTCATCACGTTCCACCACCGCGTCGCCGAAGCCAAAGCCTTCGCCCTCGGACTGCCCGACGTCGGCCGACGGCTGCGCGCCGAACTCCCGGACCAGGCGCCCGCGGACGTGCGGGCCCAATGGCTGCATGGCGATCACCCGGCCGAGCATCGGCGGCGAGTTCTCGGCCGGTTCGCCGAACCCGGCACACCGGGCGACCTGTCCGTGGTCTCGAACGTGCGGATCCTCGGCGAGGGGATCGACTGTCCCGCCGTCGACGCCGTAGCCATTTTCGACGAAATGTCAAGTATTGTGAGTATCACTCAGGCCCTGGGTAGGGCTCTGCGGCAGCAACCGGGGCAGGGCAAGGTCGCCGGCATCGTCGTCCCCGTCTTCCTCGACGACCACGAACACCCCGACGACATGCTCCTGTCGGATGGCCATCGCTACTTGGTGACGGTGCTCGAGGCCCTGAGGGCCCACGCCCCCGAGCTCGTCGAAGCCCTCGCCGTCCCCCAGGCCACCGCACACGGCGCAGCCAGGGCGGTCGTCGAGGACGAACCCGACGACGACGCGGACAGCGCGGCCGACGGCGGTACAGCGGAAGCCGGCGCAGCGGCGGGCGGCGCGGGGGCCGCCGAGGGCGTGGGAGGGGTCGTGGGAGGGGTCGTGGAGGGCGCGGCCGGGCCGGTGGGTCCGGATGTGCCGGGCGGCCCGGGCGGGGGCGTGGAGGCGGAGACACGGCCGTTCCTGCGGTTCTCCAGCCCACGGGACCCCGCGATCGTCGCCGACTTCGTGCGGCTACGGGTCATCGACCCCGACGAACGCGACTGGAACCGCGCGGCTACCTCGCCGCACGCCGCTTCCTCCGCGACGCGGGGCCACCTCAGAATTCCGCTCGATACACGCGACGAGCACGACCACGACTACCCGGTCGGGCAATGGGCGGCAGTACAACGGAGGGAGTACGCCGCCGGGCGGCTCGACGCCGGCCGCGTCCGCAAACTCGTCATGCTCGGCATGGTCTGGTCACACCCCGACGCCGCCTTCGACGACGGACTCGCCGTCGCACGACGGTATGTCGAACGCGTCGGACACCTCGCCGCGCCACCGGGAGCCGTCCAGGACGGCATCCGCGTCGGCCAATGGCTCGCCAACCAGCGACGTGCCGGGGTTCTCGACGCGCACCCCGAACGCCGCCGGGCCCTGGAGGAGTTGGACCCGTGGTGGCAGCCCGACGGGTGGACCATCGCCTGGCAGCGGGCCGCCAACGAAGTACGCCTGCACCTCGCCCGCGGCGGAGCCCTCGAGGAGCTGACACCCGGACACGTCGCCGGCGGCCAGGACATCGGCAGATGGGCGCAGCGGCACCGGCGAGCAGCCGTGCGGGCACGGCTGGGGCCCGGACAACTCGAACAGCTCGACGCACTCGGCATCCGCCCCGAACACGACGGCGGCGCAGCGGACGGCGACGTGGCGGTGGCTGCGGGCGTCGATGTCGGCGGGTCTGCGGCCGACCGCGACGGGGCGCGGGCGCGCAGGCGCGGTCGGGGCGCGTGGGAGACGGCGTTTGCGGCGGCCGTCGCCTACCGCGAACGCGAAGGCGATCTCGAAGTTCCCCGCGCACACGTGGAGACCGTGGCGACACAGACGGCGACCGGACTCGGTGGTGGCGCGGGCAAGGGTGGCGGTGCCGTCGAGGTCCGGCTCGGCAAGTGGGTCAACAACCAACGCACTCGGCGCGGATCGCTGACCGAGGAACGGGTGCGGCTGCTCACCGAACTCGGCATGCGGTGGTGAGGGGCGGTGTCGGCCGGGGGGGGTCGTGTTTGGCGGGTGTGAGGTTCGGAGTGAGGTCGGGGGATGTCGGTGGGGGGTGTTTCGGGTCGCTCCGGTCGGGGGTGAGACGACGTGGTCGTTCATGGGCCGGGTCGCCGGGTGTTACGGGGTGGACGCCGATGCCCTGGCGGGGCACTGGGGGTGGCTCAACCACCGTCCCCGGCACCGGGGTGGAGGGCTGCGGGCGGACGCGGAGGTGGTCCTGGACGCGGCGGGGCGGCGGGTGTTGGTGGAGTTGTGTGGGGTCGGGGAGGAGGTGCTCGGGCGGGCGTTGCCGTCCTGGGGCCGGGAAGAGGACGAGGTTGCCGGGTGGGGCACGGCGGGGATGCCGCAGGGGATGTGGCGGGTGGGCGGCGCCGTGGTGGGCCCGGTGGCGTTCGGGTGTCGATTGTGTGCGGCGCGGCGTACCGGCGGGCCGGTGCGGGTGGTTCGCTACGCGGCGCGGTGGGAGCGGGTGTGCGTGCGGCACGGGCGGTGGGGTTTGGACGCGGACGCGGGTGGGGTTCCGGAACACCTGGACTTGCGTGAGGTGCCGGAGGTGGTGGCGGCGCGGCGGCGGTGGGCGGGTGTGGCGCGGCGGGCGGCGCGGGCGGGGGTGGGTCCCGGGAAGGTGTTCGGGGTCGCGTGGGCGGTGGTGTGCCGGTGGTGGGAGTCGGCGTTGCACTGGGAGCGGGAGGAGGTCTGGCCGCAGCGGCTGCACGCGGTCGCGGGCGGGGACGCCGGGGGTGATTTCGGGTGGTGGCGGGTGGTGGGGCGGGACGCGGTCGTCTTCCCGGAGGTGGTCGCGGTGGCGGACGCGTTGCTGGATCCGGGCATGGTGGAGCGGTTGTGGCGCGACAGTGGTGCCGGGCGGCCTCGGATGTTGCGGGTGGACGGGGCGTTTTGCCGTGAACTCGGGGAGCGGGTCAGGCGGGCGTGGTTGGGGTCGGTGGTCGTGGTCGAGGACGGCGGGCCCTTGATCGCGTGGATGGGCGCCGTCGTCCGCCGTCGGCGTGGGGGCGCGGGTGCGGGTGGGGGTTGGGGGTGGGTGGACGATCCGTGGCGGGTGCGGCAGGAGGATCGGCCGGCGACCGCGGCCGCGCTGTTGCGGTCTCCGGGCAGGGAGCGGAAGGCGGGCGGTTCGGGGACGCTGTGGCGCACGATGGTGCCGGCGGAGGAACGCATGCTGATCGACGAGCTCGTGGGGGAAGCGGAGGAGCAGCTGCTCCCGTTGCGCGGGGCGCAGACCGGCAGCACCGCGGACGCGGCCCGGCACCTGCTGGGGAACCTCTCCTGGGGTGTCGAATTCCTCGAGCGGGCTTTGTGGCGGACCGCTGTCGCGGCGTTGAACGCCGGGGTGCCCGTGCAGGACGTCGCCGGCTGGGCCGGGTTGTCGGCCGCGGAGTTGACGGATGTGCTCACGGCCGGCCGGGACGAGAACGACGAATAGGCGCGTGGCCGGCCCGGGTCGGGTCGGACCGAGGTGGTCGGCGCGTAGGGGCGGGGGCGGACCTGTTGCGGCGCAGCGGTTATCACGGGCTCGGTGTGTGCGTGGGGTGTTCGTGCGGGGGTGCGCTCGTTCGGGTGGTGGTGGGGTTCTCTGTCTTTCTGAGGATTTCTCGCGTACTTGACTACGGGCATGGATGAGCGGTTCGCGGTGGGCGGGGCGGGGGTTCGGACCCCGGCGGTTGCGGAAGTGGCCGGTGTCGAGGCGGAGTTCGTCGACGCGGTGGGGGGCGTGGTGCAGCGGCCGTGGGTGGAGGCGGCGGGGTCGACGCGGTTCGAGGAGTTGGCGCCGGTGTCGGCGTTTGCGGTGGTGCCGGGGCGGCGGTGGGGGCCGGGCTGGTGGTGGTCGGCGACCACCGGCGGCCATGTGGTGCACGGGTCGGCCGTGATGCGTGATCGGTTGATGTTCTTGGATCGGGATCCGCGGGTGGTCGGGTTGGCGGGGCGGCCGGTGCGGTTGGTGTGGCGCGACGCGGCGGACGGGCGGGTGCGGTCGTGGGTCCCGCAGGTGTTCGCCCGGTACGCGGACGGCACCGCGCTGCTGGCCGACTGCCCGGGTTCGCCCGGTGCGGGTGGGGTGCGGGCGTTGCGGGCCGGTGGGGGTGGTCGCGGCGGCGTGCGAGGCGGTCGGCTGGTCGTATCGGCGGCTCGAGCCACCGGACCCGGTTCTCGTGGCGAACGTGCGGTGGCTGGCCGGATACCGGCATCCCCGTCATCGGGGCTCGCCCGCCGTGGAGGCGGCCGGTGATGGACGCGTTCGCCCGGGCGCGGCCGTTGATCGAGGGTGTGCGGGCGGTGGGTGATCCGATCGTGGTGTGGCCGGTGGTCTTTCACGCGTTGTGGTCGGGGCGGTTGTCGGTGGTGTTGTCGCGGCCGTTGCACGAGCGGGTGCCGGCCTGGGCGGGACCGGGGGTCGAGGCGGTGGTCGGCGCGGCGGCCGAGGGTGGGGTGTCGTGGTGAGCGGCGGGGGTCGGCGGCCGGTGGTCGCGGTGGGCGCGCATGTGGTGTTCGAGGGGCGTTCGTGGCAGGTGGTCGCTCTGGAGGGTCCGGTGGTGCGGCTGGTGGACGAGCGGGGTGTGGTCGGGTCGATGCTGGTCGGGTACCTGTGCGCGGCCCCGGACTTCGCGCTGGTGGGTGCGGCGCCTGTGGCGGGGGTGCCGCGGTGGGGGCTGTTCCAGACGGTGCCGTTGCGAGAGCGCGAGCGGGCGCTCGCGTGGCAGCGGCACATCCACGAGATCGAGTGCGGGTTGCCGGACGGCCCGGGCGGTGTGGGGGTGGCGCGTGCGCAGTACGGCCCGGGTCGGTCCATGGCGGAGCGGGAGCGGGCCAAGGTCGAGGAGATGCGGGCGTCGGGGTGGGCGGTGAGTGTGGCGACGGTGCAGCGGATGCGCGGCCGGTATCGGCGGCAGGGCCTGTGGGGGCTGGTCGACAAGCGCGCCACGCGCGGCGCGAGTGCGACCGGGCGCAGCGACGAGCGGGTGGTGGTGGCCGTGTTGGAGGCGTTGCGGCGGCAGCGGGGGCGGTCGAAGGGGACGGTGGAGGGGTTGCGGCGGTTGGCCGGGGAGATCCTGGACCGGGCGCATGGGCCGGGTGTGGTGGCCTTGCCGTCGCGGGCGACGTTCTATCGGTTGGTGAACGCTTTGGCCGATCCGGCGGAGTTGCCGGGGCGGCCGGCGCGGACCGCGAGCGCGACGACGCCGCCGTTCGCTCCCGTGGGTGCGTCGCGGCCGGGTGAGCAGGTCCAGGTCGACAGCACCCGCTTGGACGTGATGGCCGTTTTGGACGACGGGCGGTTGGGGCGGCCGGAGTTGACGATCGCGGTGGACGTGGCGACGCGGAGCGTCGTGGCGGCGGTGTTGCGGCCGGAGGGGACCAAGGCGGTCGACGCCGCTTTGTTGCTCGCGGAGATGGTGGTGCCGCATCCGATGCGCCCGCACTGGCCCGAGGCGTTGGAGCTGTCGCGGGCGAGCGTGCCGTATGAGCGGCTGGCGACGGTGGATGGGCGGTTGGAGGGCGCGGCGGCGCGGCCGGTGATCGTGCCGGAGACGATCGTGGTCGACCGGGGCAGGGTGTTCGTGTCCGAGGCGTTCCTGGCGGCGTGCGAGACGTTGGGGGTGAGCGTGCAGCCCGCCCCGCCGCGCAGGCCCGCGGCGAAAGGGGTGGTGGAGCGGACGTTCGGCGCGATCAACACGCTGTTCTGCCAACACGTGGCCGGGTACACCGGGTCGAACACGACCCGGCGCGGACAGGGTGTGGAGGACGAGGCGTGTTGGACGGTGCCGCAGTTGCAGGACCTGCTCGACGAATGGATCACCGTCGGGTGGCAGGGCCGGCCCCACGAGGGGCTGCGGCATCCGATGATGGCCAGGGCGGCGCTGACGCCGAACGAGATGTGGGGCGCCCTGGTGGGGGCGTGCGGGTATGTGCCGGTGCCGCTCACGGGGCGGGACTATGTGGAATTGCTGCCGGTGCGGTGGCATCGGGTCACCGACCGCGGGATCCGCATCGACCACCGCACCTACGACCATCCGGTCCTGGGGGCGTGTCGGGGACGGTCCTCGGGAGTGACCGCGCGGCAGGGCAGGTGGGAGGTGCACCACAATCCCCACGACGGCCGCCAGGTGTGGGTGCGCCTGCCCGGCGGGGAGTTCGCCGAGGCCGTGGATCCACCGCTGTGTGAACGCGCCGTTCGAGGTCCACGCGTGGAGGCACGTGAGGGAGAGCGTCACCCGACGCGGGGACCGTGAGCGGCACGAAGCCGACCTCGCCGGCGCCCTCGCGGCGCTCCTGCGCGAGGTCCGCCCCGCCGTGGGGCCCGCCCGCGGCGGGAGCCGAAGAAGTCGTGGACGCGAGGACACCGCGGCGGGTCGGGCGGTTCCCGGGGCGCGCCGCGTCGTGGAGCAGGCGGGCACCGGGCACGACGGGCATGCCGCGAACTCGGAGGGGGTCGCGGGATTCGTCTTCCCGGGACGCGTACCGGGCGCGGCGGCGCACGACGGTGCCGGTGTTGGTGTGGAGAGTCTGGACGACCTCGACGGCGGCGGCGAGTTCCTCGACGAGGACACGGACTCCGAGTCGAAGTCGGGTGGGGCGTCCGGCGGAGCGGGCGGGTTCGGGTTGTACGACGCGCACGCCGAGGCCGAGTTGTGGTGACCGGCGCGGAGGCGGCGGAGGGCCGGTGGCCGTCGCCCGTGACGTGGGACGGGTTCCGGGACTTCGTCGAACGGCCGCCTGTCACACCGCCCGAAGCGGGCGAGGCCGGGCGTGGGGTGGAGGAGCGTTTGGCGTATCACTCGCGGTTCGCCGTCGTGCGCACCCCGACGATCGACGCGATCTCGCGGACGGTGCGCACCCTGATGATCCTGGGCCGCCACCAGGAGACGGGCGCGCGGCCGTGTGATCGTCACCGGGCCGCCGACCACGGGCAAGACCACCGCGCTGTTGCAGGTGGGTCGGGCATGCCACCTCGCCGAGGCCGCCCGACGCGGCGGAAGGGCGTTGGAGGGGTGGGTGCCGGTGGCGTACGTCCTGGTCCCGCCCGGTGCCAGCGCGAAGGCCCTTTCCACCGAGTTCGCGCGCTTCCTCGGGGTTCCGGTGACCGCGAGGGCGACCCAGGCGCAGATTGTCGACGCGGTGTGCCACACCTACCGCGAGGCGGGGGTGAGGTTGGTCGCGATCGACGAGATCCACCGCCTCAACCCACGCACCACGACGGGGGCGGAGGCCGTCGATTTGTTGAAGGATCTGACCGAACGCATCGGCGCGACGTTCGTGTTCGCGGGCATCGACGTGGTCGCCACACCGTTGTTCGGGGGTGTGCGCGGGGCGCAACTCGCCGGGCGCGCCACGGTCGTCGACTGCGGGCCCGTCCCCCTCGGCGGCGGGGGCGGGCGGACGCCGTTCCGTGACCTGGTCGCGGCGATGGAAGCCTGTCTGGACCTGCGGGCACACCGCGCGGGGACACTCCCTCGCGCGGCGTCGTATCTCCACGCCCGCACCGGCGGACGCATCGGCAGCCTCGCCCGCCTGCTCCGCCAGGCCGCGATCGCAGCGATCCTCGACGGCACCGAGAAAATCACCAAACCGGCCTCGAGGGGATCGTGCTGGACCACACCGCCGAGGACCACTACCGCCCCCGCGTCACCGGACGCACCCGCACCGGTGGCCGCACACGGCGACACGACACGTGAAGGCGACCGGGACCGGCCCGCTCCCGGGAGCAGGGTCGGGGTCGGGAGCACTTGCAACACACGATGGCGCGAACCCTCGGGGCCCGGCTGCCGAACCCGCGTTGTGGGGCCGGACCGACACGCGACCGGGCGCGTTCCGTGTGGCTCCCCTGCCTTACGAGTCCACCGCCTCCTGGCTCGGTCGCGTCGCGGCGACGTATCGGCAGAGCGTGCCCGAGTTGCTGGACGGCATCGGCATCACCACCACGGGCGCGCGAGGCGCCGACGACACCGACACGACCGAGATCCACCTCGACGACGCGGCACGACACCGACTCGCCGTCTTCGCCCGAGTCCCCCACCACCACCTTGCGCGGGCGCTCCCCCACCTCGAACGGCCCCGGGACGCGAACCCGGCCCGAACACCGGACGCCGTCGGGGCAACCGGGGCGGGCAGCGCCGCGTGGTATCGCCCCGACCCGTACGAACAACCCTCGTGGGCGTGCCCGTGGTGCCCCCTGCGCCACACCGCAGGCGCCACCGCACGCGCACGGATGTACCTGCCTGCCCATCGGGTGTGGTGCTCGCGGCATTCGTGTTGGAGCACCCGTGGGCTCCGACCGCGGCTCCTGGACACCCGCGGCCTGCCCGAACTCGCCCACACACACCGGGAACACCGCAGGCTCCTGCGCCGGCCGAACGCGAACACCGCCTACACGTGGGCACAGGCCATCGTCACCCGCTGGTACGACCACCGGCTGTATCTCACCGGCCGGTGGAAGGCGCGAGGGCGCCGCCTGGCCGCCTTCAACCCCGACCACACGACCACGCAAGGCAGTTCCTGGGAACTCACCGCCCGGCCCGTGATCGTCCATCCCGAAACGGTCGTCCTCGCCCGCGTCCTCGCTCGTACGCGCCTACCGGCGACACCCCGGCCCGACCGGCACCCGGCCGTGACCACATTCCTCGAACACACCGCCCACACACTCGGACTCGCACGCCTGGCACCCGGACCCGACGACCTTTTGCGGTCCTGGATCCGCCACCACACCCGACCCTGAAAACCCCGGGCTGCGGGCCGATCCCCCGGGACCACCCGAGAAGAACCGCCAAACGCTGCCGCCTACGGCATTCCCATCCGAACCGCACAAAATCTCAGTGCATCCCACAACACCCGCGAAACCCAACGGAAGTGAGAAAACCCCAGCTCACAACCCCGCCCGAGCCCACCCGAACACCCCACCCGCACCCCGAAAACCACGCCCACCAACCCCACGCCCGGAACAACCATCCCAATACAACTGCGAAACCCCCGGCCCACACACCCCACACCACCCCACAACCAACGACCACTCACACTCGGACTCACACGCCTGGCCCCCGGACCCGACGACCTTTTGCGGTCCTGGATCCGCCACCACACCCGACCCTGAAAACCCCGCCCCGGGCCGAGCCCCGGGACCACCCGCAAGACAAGGCCGGCAACCGCCGCCTATGGCATTCCCATCCGAACCGCACAAAATCTCAATGCATCCCACAACACCCGCGAAACCCAATACAAGTGCGAAAACCCCAGCTCACAACCCCGCCCGAGCCCACCCGAACACCCCACCCGCACCCCGAAAACCACGCCCACCAACCCCACGCCCGGAACAACCATCCCAATACAACTGCGAAACCCCCGGCCCACACACCCCACACCACCCCACAACCAACGACCACTCACAAGTCCAGCATCGGGGGAGTCGAGCGCGGGACCGAGACGGTGCCGCGAACTACTGCCGAGAATCGCCAACCGCAACTGGTCCGGCAAGCCATGCGCGTACGGCCCCTCCGTGAGCATGCGGCGGCGCAGCACCGGGTCGGCATCCGGGTGCAGGTAGACGTCCCCCAGCAGTTCGGTCTCCACCGAGTCGGCCAACGCGGCCAACACGTCGCGGCGGGACGACCGCGCGGCCGGTGCGTCGTGGAGTGCCGCACGCCGGTCCGCCGTCCCGCCGTGCTCGGCGACCCAGCGTACGATCCCCTCCCGCAACGGCCCCCACTCCGGAAGCCCCCAGGCCAGCGGTGCCCGCCGCCGTTTCCCGGGCCGCTGCTCGAACAGTCGTACGGCCTCCTCGACTTCGAGGCAGGCCAGCAGATTGGGCAACACATCGACTCTGTTCACGAACTCGCTCCGGGCAGCGGATACCAGACAACCCCGCCATCCTGCGGGATCCCCACCCGCACACCAACCCCGTTTCGCGAGCCGCGGTGCGGTCGGTGTTCGTGAGCGTTCCCTGTCGTCTCCGCTGTTCGACGTGCTCGTCAGACCCCCGCGCGGGCACGTAGCGAGCGGCGTCCATGCGCCGCGCCTGGGAAGCCGGCAGCGGGCTGTCTGAAAAGACCCGAAAGACCCATTAGAAGGGTGTCCATGAAGAAGCCCCAGAGGCTCAGTGCCGGCTTCGGTGTCGTCGCGCTGTCCTTGGTCGTCACTTTGCTGCCGAGCCACGCGTCGGCAGCCGGTGACCCTGTGCCCGAACCGGTCCTGACCGACGCGGATATCCAGGCGATGGACCCCGAGGCGCAGAATCAGTACCTCGCCCCACTGCGCGATCTGGCGGACGCGGTCGCCACCGTCGGCGCGTCCAGCGAGAAGGGCAGTTACGCCGGCGTACGCATCGAGGGCGGCACGCGCTCCGTCACGCTGTACCTCACCGACACAGGCCGCAAGTCGGCCGTCGTGGACGCAGCCCGGAAGCTCGACCCGGCCATCGACCCGGCGTTCCTCCGCGTCAAGCAGGCTGCCCACACCCGCGGCGAGTTGGAGGCCGCACGCGGTCGGCTGACCGATGCCACACGGCGGTTGGGTATCACCATTACCGGCATCGCCGCTCCGCAAGACGGCAGCGGGCTTCGTGTGGACGCGCCAGACCCCGACGCGGTGCGCCGCGCTCTCGCCATGGTGCCGGCCAGCAGGACTGCGTCGGCACTGGACGAGGCCGGCGTCCCGGTCGAGACCGCGCAGGAGGACGCCCTCGTCGCGACCTCCCGGGCGCGGGACACCGCACCGTGGATGGCGGGCGCGAAACTGACCAACAACTACGGCGCCTCGTGCACATCAGGCCTGCCCACCGTGCGCATTTCGGACGGACGGCCGTTCCTGGTGACCGCAGCCCACTGCTTCTCCAACGGAAACAGCGTGTACACCGGTTCGCAGAACGGCGGCCGCAACTACGTCGGCCAGGTGACCGCGCGTGCCAACCATGTCGATGCCATCGCCATCGATACCAAGGCCACCGGTCGCACCTGGTCCTGGGAGTGGGACGGCCCGCAGAATAGCAACAAGGCGTACAAGGTGACCAGCGTAAGGAATTCGACCGAGCGCGATCCGGCCGTCTGCCACGACGGCTACACCAGCGGTGTCGTATGCGGCATCAAGGTCAAGGACGCGGACTACATGTGGTGGATGGACGACGACCTGGTCTTCGGTGTCAAGGGGGAGCGGTCGGCGGGAACGTCGGCGCGCCCCGGGGACAGCGGGGGCCTGGTCTTCGCAATCAGCGGGAGCACCACGCGCCAGGCGCGCGGCATCGTCAGCGCCGTGGGGCTTAGCAACGACCGCATCATGGTGTGGCCCGAGGCGCCCGAGATCCTCTACAACTTCGGCCTGAGGATGGCACCGACCAGCTGACGTCTACCCGGGCCCGGGCAGACGGCGGTGTTCGTCCGCCCGGGCCCGGGCTTCGGCTCGTTCGAGATCGGCGCCGGCCCGGCCCAGTCCGGCGCGAAATCCGGAACGACCCCACCGGGACTATTCGGTGCCGTCCGCCGGCAGGCGTTCGGGCAGGCCGAGTCGGGGAAACCGGTCGTCGTGGAACGTGACGATCTCGGCGATCGCCCCGTCGGTGACGCGCAGGACGTCGATCGTCACCGGCAGGTACGCGTCCTCCCCCTTCTGCCAGAGGTAGAACGCGACGGCGGGCTGCCGGTTCACGGAGGTGGGGACGGCGCGCGGGCCCTTCATGCCTTCGAACCCGCCCTCGACCCAATCGTTCACCACCGCGTCGCGGCCGACGTGCAGGCCCGGCGTGGGCGGCATCGAGCAGCGGACGTCGTTCCGCAGCATCGAGGCCGGCGTCGGGACGTCCGTGGCCACGCCGGCGTCGGCGTAGCGGCGCACCAGATCGCGCGTCCCGGCGTCCTGTTCGCCGCCGGTCCAGTCCTGGCGTTCGGCGGGCAGGTGCTCCCGCAGGCCGGCGCGGGCCCGCTGCAGCGCGCTGTTCACGGAGTTGACGGAATCCCCGAGGAGGTCGGCGACCTCCTTCGCCGACCAGCCGAGCACGTCCCGCAGGATCAGCACGGCCCGCGGACGCGGAGCCAGGTGCTGGACGGCGACCAGGTACGCCGGCTCGATCGTCTCCCGCGCGACGGCGCTGGTCTCCGGATCATCCGCGTCGCGCGCGGGCAACTCGTCGAGCAGCCGGTCCGGGTAGGGCTGCAGCCACAGCACCTCGCCGCCGGGCGGGGGCGCCGGGCGGGACTTGGCGAGCAGGTCCAGGCAGGCATTGGTGGCGATCCGGTACAGCCACGCCCGGAACGTCGAACCCCTCGAAGGTCTCCCGCCGCCGCCAGGCGCGCAGAGACGTCTCCTGCACGGTATCCGCGGCGTCCTCGAACGACCCGATCATCCGGTAGCAGTGCACGTGCAGCTCCCGCCGGTAACGCTCCGCCAACCCCGAGAACTCCGCCTCGTCGACCTCGCCCAGACCACCCACGCCCAGCATCTCCAGCAGCCGCCTGTCCGCACTCATCACGTCATCCTTCCGCCGCAGCATGTCCCTTCGTAGGTGTGACGGACGCAGACACCAAAAATCATCACCGCGGTCGTTCGCACGAGCTCCACGGCGACAATCCCGACTGACAGGGAAGCCGATGGCGGTGGGCGGCGCCGGCAGCCGTCGTGGCAGCCCACGGTCCTCGCCGAGCAGGGTGAGAGCGGAAAAGCCGCCGGCTCGTCGAGCGCCCGGTCGAGGTCCTCGCCGACGCCCTGGCCGATGAGTTTTTCGAACGTCGGGTCCCGGCCGCCGAGAGGGCGCGGATGCCTTCGACGTGGGCCCGGATGCGGGCCTGGACCACACCGAGGAAATCGCTCCCGTCGCCGGACCAGCCGTAAGCGTCGAGGAACAGGGGCAGCTGACGCGGCCGGGCGGCGAAGTCGGTGGACCCCTCGGCCTCGACCACCTGCCGGGCGGGCAGCGGCACCCAGCCGAATGTCGCGAACGCCAGGTCCCCTCCGGTGTGACGGGCCCGGCGAGGTCCCAGTCGAAGGTTCCGACGAGTCGGCCTTGAAGCCAGGCGGCGTTGTAGGGGGCGGCGTCGTTGTGCCCGACGACCAGGCCCGGCGCCGAGGTTCCGGAGTTCCGCCAGACGGCGTCGGTCGGTGGGACGAAGTCGGAAACGGCCTCATAGTAGGCGCGCATCCAGCGCCCGACCTGGACCAGTGTGTGGTCCGCATGGGTCGATGTGGGCCACGGCTTGTGTAAGCCGACGGTCTCACCGGGCAGGAGGCCGAGCACTTCCCGCCCCCGTGAGTCGAACCCGAGCGCCCGGGGAGCACCGTCGAATCCTCATGCGGCCTGCAGTTGCATGGCGGACTGGGTGACCGCGCTGGCCGGCAGTGTGGCGGGCGGCTTGTTCGTCGTCCGCGGCGCCAGGCGGCAGGCCGACGCCGCCGTCACCGCCGCTCTCACCCAGGTTCGGGGCCAACTCGCCGTCATGGGAGCGACGTTGCGCGACCAGGCCGCCCACGCCTGGGGCGCCCGTCCTGCGTCCTACACCGCCTCCACGCAAGACGCTTGGACCACCGCAGCGAACGCCGTCCACCAAGCCGTGAACGTCGTCGCCTCGAAGATCCCGACCCCGTCTCCACCGCGGCCGAGAACCTCGCCACCACGGGCGCGGTCACCGGCCCCTACTCCCAGGCGTACGACCGGTCGTTCCTCACCACCGCCCGCACCGCCCTACGACCGCCCCGACCGATGCCTGCGCTCGAAGCCCGCACCGCGCGGGCTTTGCACTGCTCAGAAAGCGGGTCCTGTTGGCCTGATCGCCAACGGAGTTCCAGAGCGACGTCGGGCTCACAACTCGCTTCCTGGACCCCATGGATCGGTGGGAGACTCGGCTCATGCAGCGATTCTCCGCGAACCCCGACAGTTTGAACGGCCCGGTCACGCTCGTTGACGAGCAAGGGATCCGCTGGGTGCTCCACCGCAAGCGCCTGGACGTGCGCGTCGTCCGTCGGCTCGTCAAGGACCATGCCACGCCGGTCATATGGGGGGACATGGGTGGCATCAGTCCCCGGATCGTGCCAGAGGCTGAACGCCCCGCGCTCTGGGGTCGGATCAAAGGTGAGTACCTGGGCCCGGGCGGAACGGGGTCGATGGGCCGCTACCTGGCGCATGAGTTCCGAGCCGAGGCGGGGCGCCGCATGCTCTACGTCGAAGACCACTGCTGACCGCGCAACGTGCCGCCATAGCGCTGACGGAGGGTCACGAACCACAAAACCGATGCTGTTGGTGATCTTCTGTGGGTCAGTGATTCTGGGGAATCGCGAGCTTGTCGCAGAGTCGCTGGAAACGGCTGGGAGCTCTGGCTGTTCGGGTGGGCATCGTGCCTGGTGGTAGGCATCCACCGAGCTGGGCGATGTTGGTGCCGGCGGCGAGAACGTGTTGCACATGGGTCTTGGCAATGCCGCGGTAGCGCAGTTGCGCATCCCGTGGGCCCGGACGGTCTCGGAGACGGTCGCCTCGCAGCCGGCCCGCATCGCGTACTGCCGCCGCCATTCCGGGGTCTGCTGTTCACGGCGGGCTCGGCACTGGATCTCGTGCAGCGGCTGGGGCATCAGGGTCAGATGTCGCCCACGGCCGTCGGTGTTGCCGGTGCACCGGAGGCGGTCTTCGCAGGCCCGGCAGGCGGCTTTGGGGAACAGGACGGAGAGGCGCGGCTGTTGATCCCCGAGGGTTGGGCTTCCAAGGCGAGCTGGTGATCCCACGCGGGCAGGTCGCGGTGCGGTTGTCCCAGTCGAGGGTGAAATCCTCCTTGGCGAAGCCTGGTCGCTCGGCAGCGTGCGGATCGACCCGGACCGGCCCGGTCAGGTCGATGCCGTGCGTTGCGGCTGCGTACCGGATCGTCTCCGCGCTGACGTAGCCGGCATCGACCAGGTGCTCGTGCGGGGCCAATCGACAAGCGACGAGAGCCGCATGGATGCCGTCGAGCGCTTCGATGTCCTGTTCCGGAGCGGGCGCCGTGGCGACGTGCACGATCACCTTCGGCCCGCCCGTGTCGCAGGTCTCGGTCAGGTGGACGCGGTAGCCGACCCACGCGGCCTTGCCGGCATTGTGGCAGAACCGGGGCCTCGCGATCGTGCGGCGTGACGAGTGCCATCGTCGACCAGGGCACCTGCGCCGATGCCGGGTCGGGTGAGCCGTCGGCGGCCGGGACGGACGCGGCCCGGCGAGGCCGGTCCCGGCGACTGGCCCGGTCCTTCGTGTCCTTCGGGCCTCGCCAACGCAGCCGGCCGGCTGCGTCGTACCAGAACTGCTGCACCCAAACCTGCCGCAGGGCCTGCATCGATGGCAGGGTCCGCAGCCTCGGCGGGGCGTCCGGCGCGCTCTGACCAGTCCGGCCGCCACCAGGCGCTCCACGAATACGGCCAACAGCCGGTCGGCACGATCGCCTTCCGCGACACGGTTCCGGAACTCGGACAGTACCAAGTGGTCGAACCCGGGATCGTCCAACTCCAAGCCCAGCGCGTACTTCCAGTCAACCCTGCAACGAACCGACTCGGCCGCCTGGCGGTCCGTCAGGTTCTCGGCGAACTGCAACACCGAGACCAGCGCCGGGCGCACGGGCGAAATCCCGCGTCGTCCGTCCGACGGATACCAGTCCGCGAAGTCCTCGTCCGTGAACAACTCGAAGGCGGTCCCGAACCCACATCGCCGTGGTGCCCCCGGGTTGGAGGCCCGCGCAACTTCCAACGTCCGCACCGGGATCCCGGCCCCCGAATTGGAACCCATCGACATGGCCACTCCCCTGGTAGCGGCTCACCCCTTCCCAACCAAGCAGCCCACACGCGAACAGTCAGCCTGGCGAACGAAAGCGAATACCCGGCAAAATCACCAACAGCATCCAAAACCGAGGCAGAACCGTAACTCGTGAACAAAGCCATTCCCCCTTGCGGCGCGCGTGCACGCGGTGTCGGTGGATCGGACGGGAGCGTTCACCCGGCTTGTGGCAGGTCGGTGCGGCATCGAGACCCGGCCGCGGGATCCCCGCACACCCGCACCACCGCGGTGACCCCGCGTCGCCCCCACGTACGCGCTCGCGGCGGCGTCATCGACATCCCGGCCCGTCCTCGAAGACGATCCGGGCGTCGAGCGCCGCCGCGGTGCTTCCACCGACGGCCACGTCTCCCGCACCCAACCCCGCACCGCGTCCTCGTCCCGCTCCACCGCCCGCCGGACCGGCTGTTGACACGACCAGCCGGCCCGACGCGGCAACTCCCAGACCCCGTGGATCGAGTACGTCACCCCGAAACGGCGCCGGATCACCGCCTTCACCCGCATCAGGGTCCAACGTTGATCCTGCCAACCATGGGATCTCGGACCTCTGTCCAACTCCCCTTCCAGTGCGGCTATTTGCGACGGATCCAACCTGGGCACAGACGCGGGACCGCTCGATCGCAGGCCCTCGACACCCGCCGCGCGCCAGGCACGACGCCACCGTTCCACCGACCGACGCGCCACCCGTAACTCCGACGCGATCACCGCGTTCGACTCCCCACGCTCGCACCGCTCGGCGGCGTCCAACCGCAACCGCTCCCGAGCCGCGCGTTCCCTTGGGAGTCGACCCACCACCCTGCGGATACCACATGTCCACGGCATAGCGCAGGGATCTTCAACCGTCCACGACATCACGACGAAGACTTCAGTGGTAGTACTCCACATCGGGTTGGACGGCAGCGGGGGGCTCGGCGAACAGCCCGTCGGCCGCTGTGACTTCGCCGCCCGGGGAGCAGGCGGACGACGGCCGATGTGACTGGGACTCCGGCATTCCCTGTCACATCGGCGAATCGACATACGAGCGCGCACCGAACCCCGGCCCTCCAAGGAGTCCCCATAACCGCAACGTCCTTCTCCGCCGCCCGGGCATCAGCGCGTACCGGGCCGCTCCGGAGAGGACACCGACGGCGGGGTCGCCTGCGGCGACTGGTCCCAACCCTTCTGCAACCCCGAGGCGATCGGCGGCGTGGTCGGTTCCAGCCGGCGCCATGCCGCTCCCAGCCTTGCGAAATCGCATCCACTCTGCATGGGAGCATGATGAAAGCTCGACGAGTACTCGGCACTGCGGCGGCGGCCCTTGCCTTGGCCATCGCCACACCCGCCTACGCCAGTGCCAACACCGACACCGACACCGCGACGGTGGACGCGGCGGGTACCGCCTCTCTGCGGACATGGCATTTCATGGCGACCGATGACGGCGACCCCGGCGGGCAGATTTCCTTTCGGGCCGACGGGGATGTCGTCGTGGTGGCCGATGTGGAATCCGACGGGTGGGCCGCCGAGGGCGGCGTGTACCAGTTCATCAACGGAGACACCGTCGGCAGTCTGGTCTACACGCTGCGAGACGGGGGCAACGACGGTGTGGCTGCCGTAAAGCGCGCCGGCGACGGTGGGAAGTACAACCTCGTCGAGGGCCGCACTTATTGGTTCAAGATCTGCTTGGACAAGGCCGGCACAACACCCAAGTACTGCGACTGGGCCGCGTGGACCAACCGGAACTGACGTGACATTCGTCATGTGGGTGAAGCCGTAGGCACTTGCCGTCGCGGCCCGCAGGCGAATCGCCTCAGCGTGGCCCGGCGGCGCCCGCGACGACATTGCCTTGATCGTCGTCCGCCTATGAACCCCCGCAGTGAGCGGGGGGTGTGTTCGCATTCCGACGGCAATGGAACAATCCGACAACCGAAAAGTAAGTTCATGCATTTGGGTGTGAGATCACCCGAGATGCGGGTCCGGGGGGCGCGGGTATCACTCACACTCAGGGCGTCTGCGCGACCACCGACCGGGCGGGTCGAGCATGAGCGGCAGACACGGCGGGCAACACCCTGCGCGGACAGCGGTCGTCGAACACACCAGGCGGGGGCGACGGCGTCGCCGCGCCAAGCGTTCGCGTACTCCGCTGATCGTGGTGTTGGCGGTGGCGGCCGTCGCGGGCGGCCTGGCGGCGACCCGATTCTCCGGCGATGATCGGAAGACGTCGACGGCTCAATTGGCGGTAGACGCCTCGGCCGCATCCACCGTGCCTGCCGCGAGCCCCAGTTCCATGCCGCGTACCGCGAGCCCCAGTTCCATGCCGCGTCCGGGGAAGGTCGTCGAGAAGCTGACGGTCCGTCTGCCGGCGACCCGGGGCAACGTGTCGATAGCGTTCCTCGATCCGTTGAGCGGACGGATGTTGTCGGCCGGCGACGACCACGAGTACGTCACGGCCAGCATCGTGAAGGTGGACATACTGGCCACCCTCTTGCTGCGCGCGCAGGACGAGAAGCGACCCCTGACGGCGGACGAGAAGGCCAAGGCATCGGTGATGATCCGGGCCAGCGACAACGCCGCGACCTGGGCGCTGTGGGACGCGATCGGCAAGGCGGACGGCCTCTCCGTGGCCAATGCCCGGCTCGGCCTGGTCGAGACGGTGGCGACACCCGTGTCCTGGGGCCTGACCCGCACGACGCCGGCCGACCAGCTGCGCCTGCTTGACGCGGTCACTTCGAAGGAGTCGGTGTTGAGCGTCGCGTCCCGCTCGTATCTCCTGGAGTTGATGAACTCGGTGCGGGCGGATCAGGCGTGGGGGGTCTCGGTGGTGGCCGATTCCGGCAAGGACACCGCGCTCAAAAACGGCTGGCTGCCCCGCGACGCAACGGGCCTGTGGGTCGTGAACAGCGTGGGCCGGGTGGTGCACAAGGGACGCACACTGCTGGTCGCCGTGCTGTCGGACGACCAGGTCTCGATGCCGGTGGGGATAGACCTGATAGAGGAGGTCGTCGAGGCGGCGATTCCGGCCGCGACCAGAGCGCTGGGCTGACGCCGGGCGGCCCCGGGACGATGTACTCGGGAGAGCCGGCCGGGGATCGTCCACGAGGCCGTCGGCGCATCGCTCGGCAGGCCGGCTCCGTCTCGACGACCTCGGGTCGCGGCCCCAACCAGACATGGTGCGGCCCCCGGAAGATACGCCCGTCTATGCGATCGGCTGGGTCGAGCCGATACGGCCAGGACGCGTCTGTTCGAGCGAGCGCGGCCCTCGGTCGGCGAGATCCAGATCAAAGTCGACGCCGCCGAGCGCGTCGTCGCCCGCGCAGAAAAGCGCCTGGCCGCCGAGGTTGCCGCTCATCAGGCACGTTTGGACGACCATGCCTCGCGGCGACAGGCGGACACGACGGCGGGTCGCCGCGGGGCCAACGGCCGGCCGCCGGTGCCGCTGGAGTCCAAGACGGTCATCGTCCGGCAACGCGCCCGATTGGTACGGGCATCGGCGCATCTGGCACTCGTACGCGACCCCCGACCGGCGCCGTCATCCGCAGCCCATGCGTCGCTCAACGACCCCGACTCCCGCCTGATGCCGGGCAAACACGGCGGCTACGTCCAGGGCTACAACGTGCAGATCGCGTGCGCGCGTCGACAGGTGCTGCCGGCGATCGAAATACACGACAATCCTGCCGACATGACCGCTCCGGTCCCGATGGTGCGGCAGGCACAGCGCAACTGCCGGGCCGCCGGCGTTGTCGATGACGTGCACGTCTGGCTCGCGGACAACGGCTACGCGTCGGCCGCGAACTTCGACGCGCTCACCGAATTGCCGCTGCTCGTCGCGGTGACCGGCGGCGCACCACAAGTCATCGCCCAGCCGGATGTCACCTCGATCAGCGCAGCGCATCGTCCCATGGCCGACAGGCCGGCCACACCCGAAGGCCGCCGCCTCTACAAGCACCGAGCCGCGCTGGTGGAGCCCGGCTTCGCCCAGTTGTTTCAGCGATTCGGGCGCGACCTCCACTACCGCGGGCGCGACGGTGTGGACACCGAGGTCAAGCTCCTGGGCCTTGTCCACAACCTGAACAAACTGTTCCGGCACGCGGCGATTCCAACGTCTTGACAACTACACCGGTGAAGCTGTGCGACAGCCTCTCGCCCAGCCCGCCGGCACACCCAAACCCGGAAAACCCGGCCCAGGACGCCCTCCCGGTTCCAGGAACCTTCGACCCGCACCCCGCTACGACGTCGGAAAGACCGTCAAACGCGAGCGCACCCTCACCGCCCACCACGAACGCACAGGATAAAGACCAAGCTAAACGGCTATGACCCTGCTTCCGCTCCCGCCGAATCGACCCGACCCGACCGAGGACGACGACGCGCCGACGGTCGGGCAACGCGCGGCGCTGGAAGCCGCGCGGGCGGCCGGCGAGCGCGCCGCGGCATGGTTGCGGGACCTCGCCCGGCTCAAAGGGAACGTTCGGCTTTCAAGCCCAGGCCCTTGTTCTGTTGGGTGGCGACGTGCGGGACCGCCGGTGACAGCGCGGGGCTTCCGACATTGACTTGGCGGGCGGCCTCTTGCGTGCGGGCAAGCGACGCAGCTGGCGGGAAGGAAGCGGCGACGAGCTTCGCCGTCGACAGCGGCGACGCCTGAGCCGGGCTCGCCGCTGGCCCCGTGTTGAGCGACGGCGACGGGCTGGGCACGCGCGCCGAGGCTTCCTGCCCACGCTCCGCTGGCAGGCTGGGAGTCGGGTCTGCCGCCGCTTGGGTTTCGGCGGACGGGGCAGCGGGCGTCGTCGTCAGGCCGAGCCATGGGTTGGGGGCTGTGTGGACGTGTGGGCTTGATCCGCTTTGACGGACACCCTGACTGAGGGGCTGCGGCCTCTCGGGGAGGATGTCCATCATGGAGAGCATGGGGAAGAAGAAGCCTCGGCCTCGCCGCTCGTTCACGCCGGAGTTCAAGGCCGAGATCGTCGCGCTGTGCCGACAGGGCGACCGGTCGGTGGGGCAGGTCGCGAAGGATTTCGACCTGACCGAGACCGCGGTGCGCGACTGGGTCGTACGGGCCGAGGTCGACGCCGGGGAGCGCGACGGTCTGACCGGCGGCGAACGCGAGGAACTGGCCGCGTTGCGGCGCGAGAACCAGCGTTTGCGCCAGGACGTGGAAGTCCTCAAGCGGGCCACGGCTTTCTTCGCGAAGGAGACCCGGTGACGGTGCACCCGTTCATCGAGGCGGAGAAGCAGGGCGGCCACAGCGTCAAACGCGCGTGTGAGCTGCTGCAGGTCTCCCGTTCCGCCTTCTACCACCGCCTCAGCGCGACCCCCGGCCCGCGCAGGACGCGCGACGAAGAGTTGACCGCGCGGATCGCCGAGGCCTGAGCTTGCTCCGCTTTGACGGACACCTTCGTTGTGGTGGTCAGGCTGCGAGTGCGGCTTCGTATTCGACGGGTGTGCGGTAGCCGAGGCTGCTGTGCAGCCTGCGGATGTTGTACCGGCCTTCGATCCACTCGAAGACCTCGGCGTGGGCGGCGGCCCGTGTCGGCCGGGGCCGATCGGCCCCGAGGTCGCTCTTGAGAATTGCGAAGAACGACTCGGCGAGCGCGTTGTCCCAGCACTGGCCGGTCCTTCCGACCGAGAGTCGGATCCCGAACTCGCCGGCCAAGACGGCGAGTCCGCGACTGGTGTATTGGCAGCCGCGATCGGAATGAAAGATCGTTCCCCGCTGCGGGCGCCGTCTGCGGACGGCGTCGCGCAAAGCGTCGGCGACCAGGCTGGTGCGCAGGTGGTCGGCGGTCGCCCGGCCGACGACCTTGCGGGTGGCGATGTCGATGACGGTGGCCGGGAACAGCTGGCCCTGCTCGGTCGCAAGGTAGGTGATGTCGCCGCACCACCGCGCTCCGGACACGGACGGGCCGGGCGTGAAGTCCCGCCCGACCAGGTCCGGGCGGTTCGCGGCATGCGGGTCCGCGACGGTGGTGCGGTGCCCGCGTCTGCGATGCCGGCCGGCCAGTCCGGCCCGGCGCATGGGCCGGGCGGTGCGGCGGCGCCCGACGCGGGCGCCGCCGCGGACCAGGACCGCATGGATGCGCGGGGCGCCGTAGCTGCCGCGCGATGCGCGGTGGGCCTGCGTGATCCGCTCGGTCGGCTCCGCGTCGCGCACGGCCCGAGGGCTCGGCGCCGCGGTTCGGCGGTGGTAGTGGGCGGCTCGGGAGACCTTGAGGAGTTCACAGGCGCGCTTGACACTGTGACCTGCACGTTTCTCCGCCTCGATGAACGGATGCACCGTCACCGGGTCTCCTTCGCGAAGAAAGCCGTGGCCCGCTTGAGGACTTCCACGTCCTGGCGCAACCGCTGATTCTCCCGCCGCAACGCGGCCAACTCCTCGCGTTCGCCACCGGTCAGACCTTCGCGCTCCCCGGCGTCGACCTCGGCCCGCACGACCCAGTCGCGCACCGCGGTCTCGGTCGGATCGAAATCCTTCGCGACCTGACCGACCGAACGATCACCGCGCCGACACAGCTCGACGATCTCGGCCTTGAACTCCGACGTGAACGAGCGGCGAGGCCGGGGCTTCTTCCTCCCATGCGCTCCATGATGGACATCCTCCCAAGAGGGGCAAACCCCTCAGACAGGGTGTCCGTCAAACCGAATCAAGCCCAGGTCCTGACGATCTCCTTTGGCGGACACCACAGCGAGGCCCCTCACCCATCTCGTTGTCCGGCGACACGTGCGTCACCACAACGCCGACCGCACGGCCGTGGGCGCCCCGGGTCACCGGAACCCGGGGGCGTTCTCTCGCGCCCACTCGGCGAACGCGCGCGCAGGTCGGCCAAGGACCGCCTGGACGCCGGGGCTGACCTGCTGCTCCTCGGACGTCGGCGTGCCAAGGATCGCCAGGGTGCTGTCCGCGACCGCCTCGGGCATGACGTTCAGCAAACGCGCACGTGCCTGATCGCGGGTCAGCTCGACGAACGCAACCTGCTCACCCACCGCGGCGCCGATCGCCTCGACCTGCGCCCGTGGGGTGACCGCCGCAGGACCGGTAAGTACGTACGTGCGGCCGATGTGCCGGTCGGGGGTCAGCAGCGTCGCGGCGGCGACCGCGCTGATGTCCGCCGGGTGCACCACCGGCAGGGCGACGTCGGCGAACGGCGCGGCGGCGACCCGCTGCGTGCGCACGCTCTCCGCCCACTGGTACGCGTTGGACGCGAACCCAGTCGGCCGCAGGATCGTCCACTGCAGGCCCGCCCTGCGTACCGCCTCCTCGAAGGCGGCTGGATGCCGGTAGCTGTCGGGGCGGGTTCCCGCGCCCTGCGAGGACAGGAGCACCACGCGGCGTATCCCGGCGGCCTTGGCTCCCTCCAGGATCTCCGTCGGATCCTCGCCCGCCACCAGCAGGAACAGCGCATCAGCGTCGTCGAAAGCCTCTTTCAGCGTCGGCGGATCCGCGAGATCGGCGCGCACATGGCGCACCCCCGGCATCGCCTGCGCGTGGTCGTTGCCGCGCCGCGACACCGCCGTCACCGGAACTCCGGCCTCGGCCAGCGCCGCGACAACTCCGCGCCCGACGTTCCCGGACGCGCCCGTAACCACGATCATCTCTGCTCCTCTGAGTTGCCAATAGTTGGTTGTCTGACTTGATTCCAGCCGGACGGGATCGCCCAGGCGACATCGTGCGGTTCGCGACGGACGACGGCCGGCCCTGGGCCGTCGAGCGCGTCGCGGCGTCCGGCGGTTACACGATCCGTGTCCTGCCTGTCCCCGACGGCCCGCTCCGACGCAGCCCACCTGCCCTCCATCAACGACTGCCCCGTTCAACCCGGGCGGTGAGGCGTTCAGCGCTTTCCCGCGGGTCGCCCGGTGACGCCGATCGCGGCGTGCACCGCCTGCGGGTCGGCGGCCAGGCCGTGGCCGCCGACGTGGATGTCGCCGGAGGCGGGGTCGGCTGTGATGAGGGTGGAGAGGCTCTTGACGGCGGTGGTCTTGCTCGCGCCGTTCGGGCCGAGCAGCGCGAAGACGGTGCCTGCCGGTACCCGTCAGGTCGATTCCGTCGTGTCCGACGTTGTTGCGGTGGGACTTGCGCGGTCCGTTCGCCGTGGTGGTCGAGTCGGCGGTGACGGGTGTGCCTTCAGAGGCTGCGGGCGGTGATGTCGCCGGTGGCGGTGGTCGCGTGGATGTTCAGTTCGGCGGCGGTGCCGTCGGTGTTCTTGAGCGCGTTGTGGATGCGGCCGTGGGTGGTGCCGGCGTCCAGGGAGGCGGAGGCTCCGGGGGCGGTGTCGACCGACACGTGGCCGGCCCGGGTGTCCAGTACGAGCGTGCCGCGCATGGCTTCGGCGATGCGGATGTCGCCACGTCGGGTGTTGATCTGCGCGGGGCCGCCCAGGCGGCCGACAAAGACGTCGCCGTCGAGAACGGTGAGGCGGGCGCTCGCGGCCTCTTCGAGCGTGACCGAGCCGTGCGCGCCCTCGAAGGCGACGTCGCCGAGCCGTCCGACGCCCCGGAACTCGGCGTCGGCCGCCTTCGCCTCGACGCCGGAGCCGGCGGGCAGCCGGACGGTCACCTCGACGGATCCGGAGCCGCCGAGGATCCGGCTGTTCGCCGGTGCGGCCTCGATCCGCAGGACGCCCCCGGAGTATTCGACCGTGATCTGCTCCGCCGCCTTCACGTCGCGGCCCTTCGAGGCGTCCGCGGGCAGGACCTCGACCGTGGTGTCGGCCCGGTCGGCGGCGACGAACCGCACGCGCCCCGCGGGAATGTCGAGAACGGCGGAGATCGGGGCGGGGGTGTCGAACTTGTGCATGGTGCTCTCCTGCTCGCTCGTTGTTTCCGACAATGGAAACACTACGTTGTGTTCAAGGATCTGGCAACACGCTCATTGCATCTTGATTGCCAGAGTGGCAGGCATGGAGCTAGGAATCGTTGCAATGATTTTGATCCTAATGCAACAACAGGTCAGTTGTTCGTTGCAATAAATTGAGAGTGACTGCTGCGCTGGAGACATCAGGGAAGCACGAAGGTAGATCGCGCTGGGGCCGGCCGGCGGCTTGGCCTACGCGGAGATCACCAGACGCCTGGACCGCCCCACCTCGACGATCACGCGTGAGGTGATGCGGAACCGCGGCTCCACCGCGCCGACTTGGCCCACCGCGCCACCGCACGCCGCGCCCGCCGGCGCAGGCAGGGCACGCCTCAGCGGCAGGAAGCGCGCCCGCAGGCCCGCGGACGCGACGCCGACGCGAGCACGAGGAAACGTTCACCACCGTCCTCAGGGAATGGGGCCTACCCAGGATGATGCTCCGGGTGCCGACCTACCTCACCGACACCGACAGCCTCACCGCGTCCGAACTCGTCCAGCACCTCCAGGTCAACCCGGCGTCCATCTCCAAGGCGATCACGTTCCTCTAGACAGTCGTCCTGATGGTCACAGCCAGCGGTGCCCCCGCCGGAACCTTCGACCCGAACCGACCCCATCGCGCGCCCGCCAGGCGGCCTCTTCCATGTGGGGGTCGGTGAGGTCGGCAAGTCCTTCATCGCATTTCCGTGGCTGATCCGGCGACGGTGTCCGCCGGGGCACGGCCGGCGCCTGCGCCAGGCCAAGCCGGGCGTCCATGCCCAGAAGAAAGGAGCCATAGGGGTTCACGGCCGACCGGCCGGCCGTACGACAGCCGGGCCATCCCGGTGTCCGGACACACGTCGCGCTCCCCGACGACCTTGCTCGGTGCGGGCTTCCGGTGGGTGGTGAACAACGGTCAGCGGGTGCGGTCCTCGAGCAGGCGCGGCAGCAGCCGGGCGGTGCCTGCGTCCCCGTACACCCACTCGCGCACCGCGCCCTCGCGGGCGGCTCAGCCGCAGCGGCGCGCAGCCGCCGCATGGCCTGAAGATCGCCGCCGAGGAAGCGGACGGCCCGGCCCGGTTTCGCCGAGCGACACGGGCGGACACTGAGGCGCGGACGCGCCGATCTCGTGCGCGCGGCCCACCCTCGAGAGTGTGAACGTGTCGCAGGCCCACGACCTGATCGTGGTGGACGGTCGGGGCGAGTTCGAGGCGAGGCTTGAGGTGTACGGCCGGCCGGTCGAGGGCGAGCCGCCCCACGCGTGGACGCCGCTGCTCGACGACGGCCCCACCCTCACCGTCGGCGAGCGGGACGAGCTGACCTCGACGACGAGAACACCACCACCGGACCCCGTTCGTCGTCGTCGCGAGCGCGACCAGGCCACCCGGGTACACGGCACGTGAACGGAGCTTGGCGCCGGGGCACGACTGTCGATTTCCGAAAGCGCCTGCACAAATGTCGGAAGGAGCGAAAGCTGCGGCGCCGGCTGTTCCGCTGCTCGTGCCGGCGAGCGGGTGGGAGTCGCTCTCCGAAGCCCCGAGCGTCGAGTCATCGCCGAACGTGCCACGGTGCGCCCGCGAAGGTCATGGCTGGTCCGGGTGACGAGGCAGTCGGCTCGACGTCGGGTCGGTTCCGTCGTCGACGAAGTCGTGCTTGTGCAGTATGCGGGTGCGGAAGGACATGGAGTACAGGGGGTTGAGGATCCCCAGTGCGAGTAGGGCGAGGAAGGCCCACCGCCAGGGTCCGGGCGCCGGAAGAGGGGTATAGCCGGGTCCGCCCAGGATCGTCCCGAGCCAGACGACGCCGAACGCGATCAGATAGCTGCCGAGGTTACGGCGGACGAACAAGAAGCGGCCGAGGGCGTCGTCGCGGACCCACATGCGGTATCGGTGCGGGACGCGTTTTCCGAGCAGACGGTAGGCGAGCCAGTGGTGTGGCGGAGGCCGGTCACGCAGCCGGGTCGTCAGACCGCCGCGGACGATGTCCCAGGCTTCGGGTATCGACGGGCGGGTCGCGCCGGGTGGGGCGGCGTCCAGCAGGGTGCCGAGGAGCTCGGCCTCCCGGGCGCTCCTGTAGCGGCGTGGGTAGGCACGCAGAAGCAGGCGGCTGCGGCTCTCGTACGTATCGTTCATCATCCCGCCGGGTAGATCGCGAAGGGAGGGGTGCCGAGACGAAGCGCGGCTCGCCGGGCGAGCTGTGCGAGTCGTTCGGTTTCTGCGGTGAGGGCTCGGCGGCCTTCGCCGGTCAGCTTGTAGTAGCGGCGGAATCGGCCGTCGACGACCTCTTCGTGGTCGAGCGCGAGCAGGCCGTCAGTGGTGAGCCGGTCCAGCGCGCCGTACAGGGTGCCCGCGCCCAGCCTGATCCTCTCGTCGGAGAGTTCGTGGACGGCGGCGATGATCCCGTAGCCGTACAGCGGCCCGGGGGCCAGTGCGAGCAGGATGAGGTAACTCTGCTCTCTCAGTGGCTTCATGGTTGGCATATATATCGCTTGCCGATACATGACGGCAAGGGATGCTCCACCAGCGACAGCGCATGCCCGCCCGGTGATCGGCAACCGGCGCGAGATGAATCGCCTCCAAAGCACGCCCGCAACGCGCGTCCCCGCGTAGAGAGTTCCGCAGCCGGTCGACGCGCCGGGGTCCCGGGCGGCTCTCGTCATCGAAGGCCCCGCATGGTTCCGCAGTTGCGCGGCGGCGGCACGTGCGTCCGCCAGACCCACCATGTCCTCTCCGCATCGGGCCGGATCACCTCGGCTTGCCCGCCGGGTCCGACGCATGGGCGGACACGGTCGGCACCCGCGCTCGGTCACCGATCCGTCCGCCGGACAGCGCCTCCCACCGCGCACACGATCACGACCAAAACGACCGTATTGCAGGCGACTTCGAACTGTCCGGAGATCCACGGTCTCCTGCACCCGGCGGCGGATACGCAGCTCACCCGTGCACACGACTGCGAACACTCACAACGACTCCGACGGACCCGCCGTCGCCGCCGCCAACGGTGCGAGAATCCCCGTCGAGGCCCACCTGCGGCGGGTCGCCGAGGTGGGCGGGCCTCTGCGGCACGGCCGGGTCCGGACCGACGACCTCACCGTCGACTTCGCACGCATCGCCGCCCACATCCACCTTCTCCGCATCGGCGACCGCGCGGCGAGCTTCGACATGGACCGCATCCCGGACCACCGTGCCCACATCACCGGCATCGGCCACCCAACCGTTGACACCGCCCGACACCCGGCCTCAACCCGCGCGGCGGGTCGATCACCTCGCCGAAAACGGCGGAACGTCGGCTCACATGTTGGCCGAGGTACCATCCCCTCCCGAAACGGACGATTCGTCGAGCGGTTGATGACCGCGCGGACGCCTCGGATACGGTGAACGACTCGGCGAGCGTCGTCCCAACACCAACCCGTGCGTCCGACCGAGCCTTCTCAACGAAGCTGAGACATCCCCAGGCAAGACCGCACATCACCTTCACTCGGGCGGCCACGGCGCGTTCTCACCCAACCCACAAGACCCCACATCACAGCACTGCCAACACACCAACCACCCCTCCCCAAAAATCACACATTGGTCGTGGCGAACGCGGCTGACACTCGCGGCCGACGACACGGGTGAAGGCGCTTCTGTGATTCGACATGAATGTGTGTCAGTGTGCTTGGGTGTTCCCCCCGATGTGAGGACACCGGAGACACTGGATCTTGATGGTTCAGGAGAAGTCCCCGTGGGGATGAAGCACTACCCGCCGGAGTTCAAGGCGGACGCGGTTGCGTTGTACCGCTGGAGGCCGGGAGCGACGATCGTCTCGGTCGCCGTCGACCTGGGCGTGAACGCCGAGACGTTGCGGAACTGGATTCGCGGCGCCGGCAACGCGTCCGCGACGTCGCCGCCCGCGGCGCCGTCGAAACGGCCGGACACGTCGTTGGAGGCGGAGAACCGAGCCCTGCGCAAAGAGGTCGCCGAGCTCCGGCAGGAACGTGAGATCCTGCGTCGGGCCGCCAAGTATTTCGCGGGCGAGACGAACCGGTGAGCCGTTTCCAGTTCGTCGCCGACCACCAGCGCCTTTTCGGCGTGAAGCGGCTGTGTCGAGTTCTCGGCCTGCCCCGGTCGGGCCTTTACCGCTGGATCGACAGCGCGCCGGCTCGCGCGGCGAGGTCCGCAGCCGACGCCCGACTCGCCGAACGGATCCGCGCGATCCGCACCGACTCCGACGGCACCTACGGGGTCCCACGCATCACCGCCGAGTTGCGCGACGCGGGCGAGAGAGTCAACCACAAGCGGATCGAACACGGCATGCGCGCCTTCGAGATCGTGGGCCTTCACCTGCGCAAACGGCACCGCACCACCCTCGCGGACCCTGTCGCCCGCAAGGTCGCGGACCAGATCGGCCGCGACTTCACCGCCGTGGAACCGAACACCCGGTACGTCGGCGACATCACCTACCTGCCCGTCGCCGGCGCCCCGCCGCTCTACCTCGCCACCGTCATCGACCTGTGTTCGCGGCGCCTGGCCGGATGGGCGATCGCCGACCACATGCGCGCCGAACTCGTCGTCGACGCCCTCATCCCGGCCCAACGCGCCCGCGGCGACTTGCGGGGGGCGATCTTCCCCAGCGACCACGGCTCCCAATACACGTCGAAGGCGTTCGCAGACGCTTGCGACGACGCCGGCGTGACTCGATCCATGAGCGCCGTGGGCAGCTCCGCCGACAACGCCCTCGCCGAAGCGTTCAACGCCTCCCTCAAACGTGAGACGCTCCGACACGCCAAACACTGGCCCACCGCCCGCCAGGCCCGCCTCGACACCTTCCGATGGGTCACCCGCTACAACACCCGCCGCAGGCACTCAAGCCTCGGACAAGTCAGCCCCACCGCCTACGAAGCGGCCTTCACCACAAGCACAACTACACTCACTCAAGCCGCATAAAACGTGTCCTCACATCAGGGGGAACCCCCCTTTGCCATTCACTGTCAGCGGTACTGCCATGAGGTCTCGCCGGGCCCGCGAACCGGTCAATCATTGATCCGACTCGGCCGTCTCCCCGAGCAAGGCACCCGGCGGCCGCAACCGGCGGGCATAATCTTCGAGTTCACCGCCCGAACACGGGGCCTCCGGAGGGCGTCATCCGAAGGGCCCGCGTATCGATGATCGGCGTTCGACTCGGTGCCCGTCCGGAGCGGAATCCGGTGGGCCGTTCACAAGGAGCCGCAGCACATGCCATCCCCATTCTTTGACCAGTTGCTGACGGAGTTCTGCCGGCGCAACCGTCTTCGCGAAGAGGCGTTCGACGAGGATGGCTTCTGTGTCCTGATCAACGATGGGGACCGGCCACTGCTGCTGCGTGTCGAAGAGGCGGAGACGCGACTGAGTCTCTATCTCCCCGTGCGGTCCAGGATCAGCGGCGATAACTCGGGCGCGCTCCTTCCTGCGATGAAGCGACAGGCGGTGGCGGCGACCGGTATCACCCGTCAGAGCGGACCGGCCCTTGTCCCACAAGCCCCTTGGATGCTGGGATACCTGGACCTGCCGGCTGCCCATCTGTCCGTGGAGACGCTGGAGAAGACGATCGAGGAGTTCATTCACTGGTCGGTCGGCTATCGGTGAGGCCGAGCGAGGCTTCGTCCGGGTGATCCGGGGCCGGTCCATGCCCCGGGCGACACGTCGCCGTCCTGCGGGTGAGGGACCTGCTGCCACGCGCGTCCCGACCCACCCAGCCGCTACGGGGCCAGCAGGGTGGTCACGGAGGTCGACCGACTGACCGGGGAAGAGGTCGCCGTGGAGTACGCCCACAGCAACAACCAAGCGCTGGGGTGACGAAGCCTGTGGGCCTCGTCTTCTGCCGGGCGGGCGCGAGCCCGTCGCCGAGCCGGGCCAAGCCGAGCCGTCACGGCATCGGCCTCCGCATCCTGCTCGAGGTCCCCTGACGGTCCAGACCCCCGGAACCGGACGGTTCCTCGACGGTTTCCCAGGCACTGCGCTCGGCCGACACGCGCCGCCGAGCTTACTTCCCCTGTCTTGGCGCTGTGGTGTTCGGTCGCCCGGGAGCCGACCCTTCGGGTTTGGGCGCGCGACTTGGCGAACAGGGTTGGCGGCCATGGCAGGGACAGCAGCGGCCGGCGACGTGCCGTGGCCGAGCGAGGGCGGCACGCCGGGCACCGGGTAGGCATGCCGCCCTCTGTGACGTGACGTTCAGTAGCCGATGGTGAAGCGGCGCTGTACGAAGCGGGGGAGTTCGGCTTCGTCGACGAGTGCGACGGCGGCGTCCGCGACGGAGATGCGGCTGCGTCCGTCGGCGTCGAGCACGGGTTGGTCGCCGCCGATCCGGAAGCGGCCGGTGCGTTCGCCGGGAGCGATGTCCTCGGCAGGGCTGAAGTAGGTCCACAGGCGGTTCGAGGTGCGCAGGACGTTGAGGGCGTCGCGGTGCCCGCGTACCGCTGCCGCGTACTCCCTGGGCAGGCCGATCTGGTCGAGGACTTCGTGGAGGAGTTCGTCGGAGTCGGCGCGGACGACGCCCGGTGCAACCTCCAGACTGCCGGCGCCGCCGATCACGATCAGCCGGGTGCGCGGGTGGCTGTCCAGGGCCTTGAGCAGTGCTCGGGCGGCGGTGGCGTACACGGTGGGGTCGGCGATGGAGCGCGCGATGGTGTCGGCGATGTCATTGGCGGCGTTGCCGGGCTGGAAGCCGCTGATCAGTACGTCCAGCCCGGGCAGGATCGCGGCAATGCTGCCGGGGTCGAGGACGTCGATGTCCTTCCAGACGATGTTGTCCCGGTCCTCGCTGATTCGGGCCGTGTCGCGGGTGAACGCGGTGACGTGGTGGCCGCGTTCGAGGGCTTCGGTGACGACGCGGCTGCCGATGGCGCCGGTGGCGCCGATGACTCCGATGTGCATGGAGGAATGCCTTTCGTTCCGCCGTGACGAGACGTGACGGCGTGCAGTGACTATACGGCGTGAAGTTTTGATACGACAATCAGTATGGGGACGCTGTAAAGTCCTGGCAGTGGAGAACACAGTGACGGGACGGAGCACGGCGCGCCGCAACGGCTGCGCGCCGAGACCACGGCCGAGATCAAGACGGTGGCCCTCGCTTTGATGGCCTCGGGTGGGCCGGATACCATCACGCTGCGGGCCATCGCCCGCGAGATGGGCATTACCGCGAATGTCATCCACGGCTACTTCGCCCCCCGCGACGACCTGATCACGACACTCGTCAACGACGGCTACACCGCACCGGCCGACGCCGTGGACGCCACCCGGCACGAGCGGAT
Source organism: Embleya sp. NBC_00896 (assembly GCF_045207785.1). NCBI lineage: Bacteria > Bacillati > Actinomycetota > Actinomycetes > Kitasatosporales > Streptomycetaceae > Embleya > Embleya sp. NBC_00896. The sequence goes on along the minus strand of NZ_CP108776.1, from coordinate 7,371,902 downwards.
CGCCCCCGCGCTGCGCCGCGCGTTCGCTTCACCAAGCCGTTCCCCGCCGGGGTGCTCTTCGCGCGGATCTGCCGCGAGGACGGCGTCGCCGCCCGCATGACCAAGCCCCGCTCACCCACGACGACCGGGAGGATCGAGAGTTTTCGTAAGAGTCTGCGCCGTAAACTGCTCTATGACGCACGGGCGTTCGCCGACCAGGCCGCCACCCGGGCTTCGATCGAAGCCCGGGTGCACGCCTACACCCACAATCACCTCTGCCAGGCCCAGGACAGGGCCGCGCCGGCGACAGCATGCCGTCCCGGGCCACCGGGCAACCACATCCGACTGCCCGCCCGGCCGCCGAGCACCGAACCACCACCGGCCGAGCTGGGCCTGCTCCCGGTGCAACTGCCGGCGGAATCGCCCTCGCCACGCACTCCAGTGGCGGACGAGGAGATCCGGGCGGTCGAGTGGGAGACGACGATCTTACCGATCGGCCGTGTGTTCCTCGTGAACAACCGGCAGGTCAAGTTCACCAGGGCCCTCGGCGGCAAGCACGTGACCGTCTGGCCGACTGCAAGAGCGCCCACGTCCTGCTCAACGGTGAGCCCATCTGCACCCGTTCGTCCTGCCTCGCCCCGGACGACCTGCACAAGCTGCCGTTCCGAGGGGCCCGAATTGCCGGACCGGAGCCCGGCCCGCCGTCGGCCGAAGCCGCCCGCCCCGAGCAGGCCGTCGAGGTGGATCGGATCGTCAACCGCGACGGCGGCATCCAACTCGGCGGACAGCGCCTGCTGCCGGCCGCTCACCTCACTGTGCAAGATCACCTGGGACCTTGCAGCGCCGCCCAGGGCGGTGCCCCTGCGGGGGACCCACAATCACTGTCAACGACCCGGACAGCCGCCAAATCAACGGGATCGTCAGCATGGGCTCTTACTGCGACGCCCAGCAGTACTGCAATAGCGTAGGCCAGCGGCGCGCCGTTGCCATCATGGGCTATTTCGCCGTGCGGCTCAACAACTGAGAAGCGCTGTTGCCGGTGCGGCAATCCGTCGCACCGGCAACAGCGGCCGTCACTGTGGCGCGCCCAGTTTCACCTGGGCGATCAACAGTGGATTGGACGCGTCGATCACGTCGGACGGCCGACTCGTCGGGTCGGCCGTCGGTGTGGTCATCACCAGAGCCACCGTGTACCTGGTCGGATCCGCCCACACCTGTTGCCAATCGAGCACCCCGCACAGCCAAGTCGGGGCGATCTGTCGAATCGTCACAGGCCCCTTCGAGGCATCCCAGTCCAGGAGGGCAAGCGGACGACCCGGACCCAACGCACCGGCCTGGACCGGGCCTCCCACCACCAGGCCGTCTCGCAGCACCAGCACCGTCGGATACACCTTGGTGGCACGCAGACCCGCCGGAGCGGGGGCATCCAGAATTGTCATGACCCTCAACGGCCCGTCGATCGGGTTGGCCGGCCGCTCGGTCGACACAGCCGACAGCCCGAATCCCTCGAACCGCTCCGCCGTGGGCAGCCCGATCGGCTGGCCACACGTGAACAGGCCCGGTTCCTGTGCCCCCCACGACGCCTTACCGCCGGGCGTCGGCGGTCCGGCCACCGAGGTCGCCGAGTCCGGGCCGGATCCGTGCAGGACTGCGGCGAGTGTCCCCACGCAGCACACGGCCATCGCGATGGCCGCCCCGGCCGTGCGCACGACGCGGCGCCGACGACGACGCCCCGCCTCGGCCACCAGGTGTTCGTGGCGCATCTCCCGCAGCGGCCCCGCCTCACGGGACAGCGTGTCCAGGGCCCGGCGGACGTCATCTCCGTTCGAACTCACGATTCCCCTCCTCCCTGCTCGTCGCCTCGTCACCTTCCGACATGCGTCGCAGCGCACCACGCGCAGCACTCAACTGGCTCTTGACCGACCCCTGTCCACAGCCCAGGACATCCGCGACCTCGGCAATCGGGCGGTCCTCGAGGTAATGCAGAACCAGACAGGCCCGCTGCCCCGGAGGCAAACGTGCCAGCAGTTCGCGTGTCCACAGCCGCGCGCACGTTCGCGTCTCCAGCCCCTCGTCCTCGAACGAGGTGTTCCGCCTACGGAACATCGGGCGCAGACGCGCCCACCTCCCCGCCCGGCGGGACTCGTCGATCACAAGATTGACGACCACCCGGCGAACGTAGGCCTCCAACTCCGGGAGGTCGCGCGGATGTCGACGAGCGAGAGTACGCACCAGCGCTTCCTGCACCAGATCGTCGGCCCGATCGTCATCTCCGCACACCAGGAAGGCGTAGCGCTTCAGGGCTTGGCCACGAATGGCCACAAGCGATCGCACCGCGTCCCCGTCAACCCCCATCCGCCCTCCCCCACCCGCATGTCCGACCCCGCACCGCCACCATCTCCGTCATACCCCTGAAGAACGAACAACCCCCGCGACAGGTTGGCCGGTTCGACTCGGCATTCTCCGCGCACGCCCGAGGGTTGTCTTCGACGTGCTGAACGCCGCCGCAGCGGCGGGCACGGCCGGAACGGCGGTCCTCGGCATCGCGCCGGCCAGGGGGTCCCTGCTCCTTCGAGTGCTCTGCTGTCGGGTGACATAACTTCGGGATTGTTGAAGCGTTCTCACCTCGTCCGACCGATTCACGGTCGGGCCGAAGGTGAGGGGGCACGGGTTGGCGGCGTTGGAGGTCGATATGGGATCTGCTTGAGCGCTGGGCGTCCGCGTCGGCCGAGGAACTGGAGCGGTTCGAGACCGACGTGCTGTCCGGGTTCGTGCTTGCACGCGCCTCGGAGGGGCCGGCGGACCGCGCCATCCGCAGGGTCGTCGGTATCAGGACCTGGTTCGGCCGGCCGTTGGTGCATCGCGGAGAACGACGCGTGGTCGCCTTGCAATGCCCGAGACGGCCGCACGGACGACGGCGCCACGACCACGATCACGACATCCTGACGGCGAGCGTCCCCGGATCGCGAACAATCCCCGATGACGGCCCCGAACTGACCGCCGGCACCCTCGCGACCCGATCCGCCCTGGCGGGCCTGCCCCCGCTGGAGAGCGCCCGCCGACCCGGCTTCGCCTGGCGCTTGGGCGGCACATGCGGCTCCTGCGCGAGCAGGCGAACGTGACGGCGAAGCAGGCTGCGGCCGTGATCGATGGCTCGGTGCCCAAGATCAGCCGGATCGAGACCGGCACGTCTGCGCTCAAACAGATCGAATCCGCGGGCCTGCGGGCGCGCTTCCTGCCGCTGAGGCGTGCCCTGCCTGCGCCGGCGGGCGCGGCGTGCGGTGGCGCGGTGGGCCAAGTCGGCGCGGTGGAGCCGCGGTTCCACATCACCTCACGCGTGATCGTCGAGGTGGGGCGGTCCAGGCGTCTGGTGATCTCCGCGTAGGCCAAGCCGCCGGCCGGCCCCAGAGCAATCTCCCGTCACGCTCCCTTGGTGCCTCCAGCGCGCTTACCCTAGTCCAATGCAACGATCAGGACGATCGTCGTTGTGTCAAATCAAGACGGTTGCAATATCAATTGGACCTTGACCTGGACAGACACTGAGCGTTTGCAACGAATGTTTGCCAGATCCTTGAACACAACGTAGTGTTTCCATTGTCGGAAACAACGAGCGAGCAGGAGAGCACCATGCACAAGTTCGACACCCCCGCCCCGATCTCCGCCGTTCTCGACATTCCCGCGGGGCGCGTGCGGTTCGTCGCCGCCGACCGGGCCGACACCACGGTCGAGGTCCTGCCCGCGGACGCCTCGAAGGGCCGCGACGTGAAGGCGGCGGAGCAGATCACGGTCGAATACTCCGGGGGCGTCCTGCGGATCGAGGCCGCACCGGCGAACAGCCGGATCCTCGGCGGCTCCGGATCCGTCGAGGTGACCGTCCGGCTGCCCGCCGGCTCCGGCGTCGAGGCGAAGGCGGCCGACGCCGAGTTCCGGGGCGTCGGACGGCTCGGCGACGTCGCCTTCGAGGGCGCGCACGGCTCGGTCACGCTCGAAGAGGCCGCGAGCGCCCGCCTCACCGTTCTCGACGGCGACGTCTTTGTCGGCCGCCTGGGCGGCCCCGCGCAGATCAACACCCGACGTGGCGACATCCGCATCGCCGAAGCCATGCGCGGCACGCTCGTACTGGACACCCGGGCCGGCCACGTGTCGGTCGACACCGCCCCCGGAGCCTCCGCCTCCCTGGACGCCGGCACCACCCACGGCCGCATCCACAACGCGCTCAAGAACACCGACGGCACCGCCGCCGAACTGAACATCCACGCGACCACCGCCACCGGCGACATCACCGCCCGCAGCCTCTGAAGGCACACCCGTCACCGCCGACTCGACCACCACGGCGAACGGACCGCGCAAGTCCCACCGCAACAACGTCGGACACGACGGAATCGACCTGACGGGTACCGGCAGGCGGTGCGCGCCGTGATCGACGCCACCGGCCGATTCTCCGCCGTCGACGGCCGGGCCATACGGGGTAGCGCGGGGACATCGCGTGCGGCAGGCCTTCGTGGAGCCGTGTCCCCGAAGGACGGGGACACGGCTCCACGAAGGCCTGCCGTGCGCCCGCGGCGATGGTCTTGCCGGCGCCGTTCGGGCCGAGTAGGGCAAAGATCGTCCCTTCGGGGACCGTGATGTCGATGCCGCCTGGCACGGTCCTGTCGCCGTAGGACTTGCGCAGCCCGTTCGCCGCGATGCCGCGGTCGGTCACGAGTTTGCTCCTTTGGGAGATTACAGGCGGGAGTGTCGCCTTCACAGGCCACGGGCGGTGATGCCGCCGCGGTCGGCAATGGCGTGGATGCTCGGGCCGGCGGCGGCGCCGTCGGTGTTCCTCGGGGTGTTGTCGATTCGGCCGTGGCCGGTGCCGGGGTCCAGGGAGGCGGACACTCCGACCGCAGCGCCGATCGCCACGTTGCCCATCCGGGTGCGTAGCACGACCGTGCTGGAGGCGGCCTCGGCGATGTGGATGTTGCCCTGTTGGGTGTTGATCTGCGCGGGGCCGGTGAGGCGCCCGATCGCGACGTCAGCGGCATGGGCGGCGAAGCGCGCGCTCGTGGCCTCGTCGATCTTGATCGCGTCGTGTGCGTTCTCGACGGTGACGCCGGCCAGACGTCCGACCACCCGGAGTTGCGCGCAGGACGACCTCGCCTCGACGTGGGAGCCGTCGGGTAGCCGAAGGGTCACCTCGACGGACCCGGAGGTGCCGAAGTACCGAGTCTTCGCCGTCTGGGCGTCGATCCGCAGGACGCCGTCGTCGTAGGCGACTGCGGCCTGCCGGGCTCGCCTTCACGTCGCGCCCCTTCGAGGCGTCGGCGGGCAGGAGCGCCACGTTCGAGTCGGCGCGGTCGGCGGCGATGACCCGGATGCGGCTCACCGGGATGCCCAGGACGGCGGTGATCGGGGCGTCGCACGCCTGCACCGTACCCTCCTGCGAATCGTTGTTTCCGGTAGTGGAAAAGCTATGTTGCTTTCAAAACTCCTTCAACTCATACATTGCGCAAGAGTGTCATATATGCAGGTCAATGATCAAAATCGTTGCAATGTCTATCCATTTAATGCAACGATTCCGATCAAGACATGTTGCAATGATCAAGTGATGAACGCTATGTTGGGACCATCGAGGAAGAGTGAAGGGAGTTCGTGGTGCCGGGAGGAAGACTCACTCAGCAGGAACGCAGGCAGATCGCAATGGGGTTGGCCGACAGCCTCGCCTACGCGGAGATCGCCCGAGGTCTGGACCGCCCGACCTCGACGGTCACGCGCGAGGTGATGCGCAACGGCGGCCCTACCGCCTACCGCGCCGACCTGGCGCACCGAGCCACCGAGCGTCGCGCCCGCCGGCGCGGGCACACCCCGCCCCGAGACCAAGGGGCGCCGCTTCAGGGCGTCGGGCGCGACGACGAGGCCGTGCGCGAGTACGAGGAGACGTTCACCACCCTCTTCATGCAACAGGGTTTGTCCAAGATGACGGCCCGCGTACTGACCTGCCTTTTCATCACCGACTCGGGCAGCCTGACGGCGTCCGAACTCGTCCTGCGCCTCCAGGTCAGCCCGGCGTCCGTCTCCAAGGCGGTCGCCTTCCTCGGAAGCCAGGGCCTGATCCGACGGGAACGTGGCGAAGGCCGCCGGGAGCGCTACGTCGTCGACGACGACGCCTCGTACCGGTCGACGATCGCCAGCGCCCACGGTGCCGCCCACATCGCCGAGATCGCGCGGCAGGGCGTCGGCATCCTCGGCCGCGACACCCCGGCTGCTGTGCGCCTGGAGAACTACGCCCGCTTCAGCGACTTCATCAGCGAGGGCATCCTCCGCGCTGTGGAGCAGGCCCGCGAGGTCCTCTACACGAAACTCGAACCGACCTTGGGCGACACCGCCGATTCGAGTCGGGAGCGCGGTTAGACAGCCGTCCAAACCGGCCGTACTGGGTTGCGGGCAGCTCGTCAGGCTCGACGTTGGGCGGCCCCGGGCACAGGTGTGCCCGGGGCCGCCCGGTTTGCTCGCCTGCGGTGGTTCTCCTTGTGACATCGCGGGTTAGGCGGTTTTGGTCTTGTAGGTGGCGACGTGAACGCCGGTGCCGCTGGTGATGGTGGAGACGAGTTCGAACGTGCGCAGGGCCCCGTCGGACGGGTAGATCGTCTTTCCGCCGCCGAGGAGTATCGGCATGATCATGAGGCGGAGTTCGTCGGCCAGACCCTCGGCGATAAGGGTCCGGGCGAGCGAGGCGCTACCGGTGACGACCAGGTCGCCCCCGTTCGTGTCGCGCAGCTTCCGTATCTGGTCCAGGGCCTGGTCGCCGGGGATGCGCGTGGTGTTGTTCCAGGTCAGCTCGTCGTCGTGGAGCGTGTTGGTCACCACGTATTTGGCGACGCTGTTCATGTGGTCGGCGAACGGGTCGCCGGCCCGATTCGGCCAGGCTGCGGCCATGACCTGCCAGGTGTGCCGCCCGAACAGCATGGCCTCGGTACCGACGCCCCATTCGGCCAGGGCCGCGCCCATGACGGCCGGGTCGAAGAACGGGTGCGTCCAGCCACCGTGGGCGAAGCCGCCGTCGGTGTCCTCGTCCGGGTGGCCCGGTGCCTGCACCACGCCGTCAAGGCTGATGAACTCACCGATGACAATGCGCATTTGAGCGTCTCACTTCTCTTGTGGGGTACGTTGCCGGTGCGGCCGTATTACTGATGAGGTAGACCACACCGTGTCCCGGAACTCATCGGTCCCGGACGACCTCTTCCGGCAGAACCTGACGACAGGTCCTGACGACAGGTCCTGACGACAGGTCCTGCCGGCGGCTCAGTGGATCCCCAGGACCCGGTCCACGGCGATCTCGACGACCACCCGTCCCGGCGGCGCCGGCGGTGATGATCCGTACCGGGCGAGGTAGCGGCGGACGCCTTCATGGACGCGGTGCGGTTCGGCGGACAGTGTGGCCGTGCCTTCGAGGGTGATCCACCGGGCGCCCTCCGGTTGGCAGATCGCGGCCCGGCCGCCCGGGGCGGCAAGCAGGTTGTGCGCCTTGCGTGTGGTGTCGATCGTCAGGACGCGGGCCAGTCCTGTGTCGGCGTCCCAGGTGAAGCGGACGGTGACGACGTGCGGTGAACCGTCCGGACGGACCGTGGTGAGCGTCCCGACGCTCGGCAGTGCCAACAGGGCCTCGGCGGACGGCTTCAGCGGCTTCACCTGCCCGCCGCCTTCTGGGCCTTGGCCTGCTGCCGGATCAGCTTGGGGATGCTCATCTTGACGTCCCGGGTGGCGACTCCCATGGCTTTGCGGACGAACCGGCGGTCCTCCAGTTCGCTCAGCATGGCAGCGGCGAGGTCGATCCGCGCGGTGTAGAGCGCGTCGACGCTGTCCTCGCCGAGCTCGTAGTCGGTCACTTCGTGGTGTTCGAACAATCCGCCCGGCCGGACGACGGTCCAGTCCAGGCCGCTCTCCTGCAGGAGTGCTTCCATCCGGCGCATGTCGTCGTGTGCGGTCTTCGCCACCTTGCGATTGACCAGGGGGTCCATGACGAGGTTGAAGAAGTGCTCGCCGGTGGGCCGCCAGTTCGGGTCCGCCACGCTGGAGCTGACTGCCACGAGGCGCTTGACGCCGTGCTGTTCCATGCCGGCGATGATGTTCCGCACCCCGTCCGAGTAGACGGTGACTCTCTCCCGGGTCGGCGGCACGCCCAGGGCCGAGACGACCGCGTCGGCACCCGCGACGGCGGCCGCGACGGCAGCCGTGTCGGCCACGTCCACCGAGACGACGGTGAGCCCGGCTCGGGGGGTCAGGGCGTCCGCGCGGCGGGAGACCGCGGTGACCTGGTGGCCGGCGGCGAGGGCCTGGTCGGTGAGCCGGCGGCCGGTCGGTCCGGTGGCTCCGAAGACGGTGATGCGCATGAGTTCACTCCTTGTTCCCGCCCCGCACGCTCGGCGGGGCTCGACAACGACGACTCTGCCGATGCGAGAGCGTGGTCTTCAAAGACGATGAATAAAACCCGGGGCCCACCGCGGGGCAACCCGCCGACCAGAGCACTCATCGCCGAAGCCGCCCGCGGCCTGTTCCTCGAGCACGGATACCACCGCACGACGCTGCGTGCCGTCGCCGTCGCCGCCGCGGGCGTGGACCAAGCGCTGATCAAGTACCATTTCGGCTCCAAGCAGCAGTTGTTCGGCGAGGTCACGGAGCTGCAGTGCGCCCGATCGCTCGGACTTGCCCAGGCGCTGCCGGGCGACCCCGCCGGCGTTGCCGACCGGATCCTGCAGGCCGTCACGGACTTGTGGGACGCGACCGTGCTCAACCGCGAAGCACTCCAGAACGAGGACGTCATGGGCGTGCTGCGGGAGTACCTCGACGGGGAGGTGTTGCCGCAGATTGCTGAATATCTGGGCGGTGCGGACGCGAGCGAGCGGGCGACCGCCGTGGTCACCGTGATCGGCGGACTGATCTTCACGCGCTACCTGCAACCGCTGCCCGCGTCCACGCGGCTCTCGGCAGCCGAGGTACGCCGGATACTGGCCCCGACGCTTCGCGCGGCCTTGCAGGGCAGCCGACCCACGACCCGAGCGCGCCGGGTCACCGCGGCCTGAATCCACCGCGCGCCGACGTCGGATCCCACATCCGACCACCGTGCCGCCTCACCAAGCATGCCGTGTTCGGTGGCTATGAACGGTTTCCATGGTTCAGGGTCGCTTTGTGCGCAGCGCTCGCGGAGTGTCACCAATCCGGTTCCGGCGCTCGCATCCTGAACGTGCGCAGTCGCGTGCGCGCGCCGTGCGCCGCAATCGCTCTGATGCTCCGTCAACTACTCCTGGCAGTCCGGGGCCCGATGCCCCAGATCGCGAGCGAGTTGGACATGGAGACTGCGGGAGCGGAGTGGATCGCCGCAGTGTTCGCGGGCATCCGCGATCTATTGGTGGATGCGGTGGACACGGTCGCCGGTGTGCTGCGCGTCGCGGTCCGCGGCGGCGGATGACGCGGCGTGCCCGCTGTGCGGGCGCCGGTCACGACGGGTGCACGGGTGGTAGCGCCCTCCGGCAGACCTGGCGGTCGGAGAGCGCCGGGTCGTTCTTGACGCGCGGATCCGCCGGTTCCGCCGCGACGGGGTCCCACGCCCCAGACGTACCTTCGCCGAGCAACTATCGGACCTGACCTACCGATACGGCCGTCGGACGGTGCGGCTGCGGACCGCTCTGGAGCGGATCAGGCCGCCCTCGCCGAGCGTGCCGGAGCCGGATACGCGTGGAGCATGGGCATGCCGGCGGACCCGCACCACGCTTCTGCGGCCGGTTACCGCGCCACCCGACCCACCTCGGGTGAACCCGGGTCCCCGGGGTGGACGACTTCGCGACGAAGACCGATCAAAACTCCCCACACGCCCTAGCCTCGCGCTTTCATGAAGTGGGGCGTCCGACATGCGGTCAGGAACGCAGAAAGGGCCCCTGAGCTGGGACGATAGGGCTTGTCGAGAGTCCTGTACGTCACCGGCAAAGAGGCACCTTCCAGGTGAAGAACCATAGCGGGTCGTATCCACGCGTGCGGATGGAGGCCGGCGGGTCGGGCATCGTTTCGCAGGCCGGTGGGGTGTTGTTGACCGAGACGGCCCGCACGGTCGGGTTGGATCGCGTGTTGTCGGACGCGCTCGCGCCGTGGCGCCGGTCGCGGGCGGTCCACGATCCGGGGAAGACGGTCCTGGATCTCGCCGTGACGCTCGCGATGGGCGGGGACTGCCTCTCCGGCGTCGGTGTCCTGCGGGAACAGCCGGGGGTGTTCGGCCCGGTGGCGTCCGACCCGACGGTATCGCGCCTGGTCACGACCCTGGCCGGTGCCGGTCCGAAGGCCGTGCGGGCGATCCGCGAGGCCCGCGCGGCGGTGCGTGAACGGCCTGGAACCTCGCCGGACATGCGTCGCCGGTGGCGGGCGGGCGGTTGACGATCGACCTGGACGGCGTCCTGGTCACCGCGCACTCCGACAAGGAGGGCGCCCGCCCGACGTGGAAGAAGACGTTCGGGTTCCACCCGTTGTGGGCGTTCGCCAACCACGGCCCGGAAGGATCCGGCGAACCCCTCGCCGTGCTGCTGCGGCCCGGGAACGCCGGGTCGAACACCGCGAGCGACCACATCGAGATCACCCGGCAGGCCCTCGCGCAGGTCCCGAAGAAGCACCGACGGGGCCGTAGCACCCTGATACGGACGGACTCCGCCGGCGGCACCCACGACTTCCTCGCGTGGCTCTCCCGGCCGGGCCGGTGGCTCTCTTACTCGATCGGGTTCACGATCACCGACCGGATCCACGCGGCGATCCTTCGTGTGCCCAAGGCCGCGTGGACGCCGGCGTACGACGCCGACGTACGACGCCGACGGCCGTCCGCGTGAGGGCGCGTGGGTTGCGGAGGTCACCGACATGCTCGACCTCACCGCGTGGCCGAAGGGCATGCGGGTGATCGTGCGCACGGAACGCCCGCACCCGGGAGCGCAGTTGCGGATCACCGACATCGACGGCAACCGCTGCGTGGCCTTCGTCACGAACACGACGGTCGGGCAACTCGCGGACCTCGAACCCCGCCACCGCCGACGCGCCCGCGCCGAGGACCGCATCCGCCAGGCGAGGGCGACAGGCCTGCGGAACCTGCCCTTGCACGGCTTCGCACAGAACCAGATCTGGTGCGAACTCGTCGCCCTCGCCTGCGACTTGATCGCCTGGACGCAGACACTCGCCCTGACCGGCGACGCCCGGAGGTGGGAGATCAAGAAGCTTCGCTTCCGGCTCTTCGCAGCCGCGGCCCGCCTGGTCCGCACCGGCCGAAGACTCGTCGCCCGCCTGCCCGACCGATGGCCCTGGACCGGGCACATCCTCGACAGGATTGCCCGACTCGACCAGCTCGCCGCACCCACATGACACCCGACCCGATCGCCCCGACGAACCGAGACAAAACCCGGATACGTGGAAACCCGCGCCCACCCGACGCGACAATCGGGCCACCACCATGCCCAAGCGTCAAAAGGACCGCACCTCACAAGCACAGAGTCCCCGTCAGCGAACCGACGAGGACTCATGAACGATCGAGGCTGGTACTGCAACGACACTTCGTGATGCCCTCGGCGTCTGTAGTGGCTGATGCGGGCTCGGGCTTGGCTTCTTCTTCGCCATTGGGACCAGGCGAGTATGTGCCGGATTCCGTGTCGGGCGGGTGAAGCGATGCGATTGAAGAGTCGACGGGCTTCGTTCATGGTCACCGGTATCAGCGTCGGGTCGAAACGGGTTCCCGATTCTCCTTTCGGGCCCCCCTTTTTTGCCTCGACGCGGAGGGCAACGAGGAAGGCGAGGGCGGCCATGGACAAGGTTATGTGCCGATACCACGCGGTACAGCCACGGACCTGGTAATGGTCGAGGCCGGTCTCGTTCATCGCGGCCTGGAAACACTCCTCGACCATCCACCGGGATCCCGCGATTCGCACGAGTTCCGCCGGCGTCGTCCCGGTCGGGAAGAAGCAGATGTAGTAGGCGATCTCCGCGCGGTCCGACTGGCTGCGCCGTGCCGGCAACCAGTGGTCCCACCCCTCACACCGCCAGGGCCGGATCGGCACTGCGGTCCAGTCGTACTCCCACGGGCCGTGGGTGCCGTCACCGCAGGTCGCACGCTCCACAACGTGGCTCTGCACGGGATGGAGGAAGCCGCAGGGGTTCGCTATTACACGACCGGGCGGAGATGCCGGGAGTGCACAAAACGGCAGCCCCGTACTCGTACGATACGCATCGTCCACGCGGAAAGCGGGTTCGATTTCCTGGGGTTCAACGTCCGTCGCTATCACGGCAAGCTGCTGATCAAACCGAGCACAACGGCTCAACGACGGATCCGGGAACGGCTCGGCACCGAAATGCCGGCCCTGCGTGGGGCCAACGCCGCCGCGGTGCTCAAGAAGATCAACCCAATCGTGGGGAACCTCAGACCCAGCATCACGAACAGAAGTGCCATGAGGGCGATGCCCGGCATGACATAAAGGACACGCATGGCCTGTGGTCGTATGTCGCCGAGGGCAGCGCCGAGCACCAGGATGGTGTCTGACGGATGAAGACCAGGCACAGTCGGGTTGCGCGGGCCAGTTCCATCGGTGGCGCAGTTCGTAGACGTCGGTTCTGCCGTCGTCGGACATTGGCTGGTCCTGGGCGGGTTGGAGAGATCGGAAGGTCATGTTGCCGGTTCGTGCCATGCTTCGGTCGCGGTGTCAGATTCCCCAAAAGACGAAGATCCCCGCCAAGGTCAGACAGACCAGCGCTGCGGGATCGGTCAGCAACCGTGCTGCTGTTGTCTCCCGGTCCGCGGCCGCGCGCCTGCTGGGTGACTCCAGCCAGAGGTATGCGAGAAACCCGAACCCGGAGACGAGCGACAACACGACCCATTGGAACTTGCGCCTGTAGTGGGTCGGTTCGCGGCCCAGCATGACGCAGATCAGCCCGACACCGAGCGCCACCACGGCCCACTTGAACCAGTTCCACGGCAGATAGAACACGTTCAGGACGACGACCAAGCGGTCGATCGCGGTTTCGGTGTGCATCGAAGGGTAGGTTCCCAGGGCCACCGGATCCGATCCTTTTGGTGCCCTGTTGCGCAGATCCACGCGTAGTTCCTGGACGGGATCCCACGGGCCGACCAGGTCTGCGTCCCGCTCTTTCGGTGAGTACGTGGCCTCGCGCCAGGTCATGTCGGTTGTCCGCCAGCGGACGTAGACGTGCTGAAGGTCGTCCACGTCGTAGTCGACCGACGTTATGGTCCCGCAGGAGACGCCTGCGAGGAACTCCTCGGAGGTGGCCAGACAGCCAGCGCCAGCGACGTCACGAGCACGCCGGCCTCGAGTACGTGCAGCACGTTCTCAAGACGCAGCCGCAGCACGGGCTGTGTCAGCACAGGTGACTCCGCGCTTGCGTCGAGTGGGTGGTCCACCGGGAGACCACGGATCGGTCTGCCGGTATCGGCGGGTGGCCTGCTCGTCCGTCGGCCGAGGCCCGCATCACGACTTCGCCGCGACGAAGTCGATGGTCGGCTCGGTCGGGGTGGAGACGGAGACGGGCTCGTCGAAGCCGCGGTACGTGGCATCGATCCGCATGGTCGGGTCGGCTGCGATGACGCGGGTGGGATACGGCTTGCCGGTCGGGGCGAAATACGTGCGGAGGAATGGCTGCTTCGCGTTCGCGGCACTCCACTCGAGGCACCTTCCGGCACCGGGGCCCGTGTCGGGGGTGGCATCGGGTCCGAACCGGCACGGGGACGACGTCTTGACCAGACTCAGCACGCGGCGGGGGTCGGCCATGTCCACGAGCATGTTGATCGGTTCGGCGTCGTCGCCCGGCACAGGGACCCACGGCTGTTGGCCGGCGGCCGGGAGCATCCCGGGGTCCGCGCCGACGCGGCGCCAGAAGCCCGGGTCGGCTTTGACGTACAGCGTGCCGACCGTTCGGACGAATTCGGCGTGACCACCGCCCGCATAGTCGAGCGTGCCGGCGGCGTCCTTGCCGTTGAACCGTGCCTTGACGTCCATCCCGTTCTCTCCGCCCGCGTGTGCTTCCACATGGAACGACGTGGTCTTGGCCATCAGTTGCGGAGCAGACTGCAGGCTGTCGTCGGCTGCCGACGAAGCCGACTCCTTCGAAGACGAAGCCGAGTCCTTCGCACTGCAGGCGGCTGCGGACGCTCCGACGGCGAGCATGAGAGCGGTCACGGCGACGGCGCGAAGGGCGCGGGACATGGAGGTCTCCTGGCAGGTTGCGGTTCCAACGGCATCAGGGCCGATCGGAAACGGCGAGCTGGGGGAGAAGGAGGATTGGACGACAAGTGGCTGTTCCCGCTGCTCGATGAGATGACGTTCCGAGCGACGGGGGCAGCGTCCTCCTGACGAATTCGGTGATCATATGGGAGCATGCGCGGTTGGGATAGGTGTGGGGGATATGCGTTTTGATCGCTGTGTGGGCGCGGCCGGGTGGTGTGTCCGGCCGCGCCGTTGTGGGTGTCGTGTGGTGGGTGGCCGGGGGCCGGGGCCTCGGGTTTAGGCGGCGGTCGCGGGTCGGTAGGTGGCCACGTGGACGCCGGTGCCGCTGGTGACGGTGGAGACGAGTTCGAGGGTGTGCAGTGCGCCGTCGGTGGGGTAGATGGTCTTTCCGCCGCCGAGGAGTACGGGGACGATCATCAGTCGGAGTTCGTCGACGAGGCCTTCGGCGAGGAGGGTGCGGGCGAGGGAGAGGCTGCCCATCACGACCAGGTCGCGGCCGTCGGTGTCGCGGAGCTTGCGGATGTGGTCGAGGGCGTGGTCGCCGGGGATGAGGGTGGTGTTGTTCCAGTCCTCGTTGGGTCGATCGGTGGGGATCGTGGGGTGGTTCGGGGGCCGTCGGTGGTGACGATCCCCTCGTGGTCACCGCGGTGGGTGGCCTTCGGTCGCCTCGTCGCGGGTGGGCGTGTGTGTGAGCACGACGCCGGCCGCGCGGGGGGCGGGTGCCCCCGGTCGACGGAAACCGGGGAAGTTCTGGGGTGGTTCTCTCGCGCCCACTCGGCGAACGAGCGCGCCGGGCGGGGGTCGTTCAGGCGGTGCGCCGGTAGTGCGCTGCCACATACGCGAGCAGCGCGAACATGACGGTGGTGCCGGTGGCGATGGTCAGCGCGCCGGCCGTGCCGCCGCCCATGGCCCACGCGTCGCCGGTCAGCTTCACCGTGGCGGCGACGCGGGAGACGACCGCGAGTCGCCGGTTCCCGAGCCGGGAGAAGTGCCGGCCCAGCAGGTAGCCGATGGCGATCAGCGAGGCGAAGGTGATCGACCCGGCGGCCATGTGTCCGTACGCGTGCCGGCTCATCGAGTCCGGGACGCCGTCGGGGGTGCCCGCGGGGAAGCCGTCGGCGGGGTCCATCGTCAGCAGTCCGGCGGCGACCATGCCGACGCCGACCACCCGGACCAGGCGCGGTACCGCGACGCCGCCGGGGGTGCCGCGCATGACCCGGTGCAGTCCCGTCGCGCCCACGGTGGCCAGGATGCCGGCGATCACGAAGTTGGTGATCTGCAGCCAGCCGAGCGAGCCGGTGGCCAGTTGGCTCAGTGCGTGTCGGGTGGGTTCGAAGCCCTCGCGGGTGAGTGCCTGGGCGACCGACACGGCCACCCACAGCGGACCGGCGACGACCGCGCAGGCCAGCAGCGCTCGGGTGCCCGCCGCGTTGCTCGGGGCGAGGACCCGCTTCCGGCCGGCGGCCTCGGTGATGCGCGGAAGGCGGGTGGTCGTGGTCACGGCGGGCTCCTTCGGGGGGCGGGCCCCGGACCTCTTCCGTGGGGCTCGCACCTTCGTCGAACCACTGATACGACAGGGAAAACCACAATTCCCCACCCCAAGACCGACACGACGCACAGTGCGCCCCCGGCCACCCGACCGGGCGAAACGAGAGCGGAGAAACACCATGCGCTATCTGATGATGTCCAAGGCTTCGGAGAACGCGAAGGCCCCCGACGAGAAGCTGTTCGCCGAAATGGGTGCCTTCATCGACGAGCTCAGCGCCGCGGGCGTGCTGCTGGCGACCGGCGGGCTCGAGCCGGGCGGCGTCCGGCTGGTTTGCGAGGGCGGCGACATCACCGTCACGGACGGTCCGTTCGCCGAGTCCAAGGAGGCGGTGGTCGGCTTCGCCCTGGTCGAGGTCCGGTCCAAGGAGGAGGCGGTCGAACTGGGCCGCCGGTTCCGCAGGATCGTCGGTGACGGCGGAGAGCGTGATCCAGCAGGTCTTCGGTCCGTGATGGACACCCACCGCACGGTCGACGCGATCTGGAAGATGGAGTCGGCCCGGATCGTCGCAGCGCTCACCCGCATGGTGCGCGACGTCGGGGTGGCCGAGGAACTGGCGCAGGACGCGCTGGTCGCGGCGCTGGAACAGTGGCCGCACTCGGGGGTCCCGGACAATCCGGGCGCCTGGCTCACCACCGTCGCCAAACGCCGCGCCGTCGACCACATCCGCCGCGACCGACGGTCGGTGGCACACGGCGAGACGCTCGCCCGCGACCTGGCCGAACAGCGGCGGCTCGACGACGGCTTCGGCGGCCCCGAGTACGACCTCGGGGCCGCCGAGCCGGCGTCCGAGCAGGACGACGTGCTGCGGCTGATGTTCGTCTCCTGCCACCCCGTCCTGCCGACCGAGGCACGCGTGGCCCTGACCCTGCGATTGCTCGGTGGAGTCACCGCATCCGAGATCGCCCGCGCGTTCCTCACCGTGGAACCGCTGATCGCCCGCCGCATCGCAACGGCGAAACGCACGCTCGCCGAGGAGCGGGTGCCGTTCGAACTCCCGGCCGGCGCCGAGCTGGCCGAACGCCTGTCCTCGGTCCTGGAGGTCGTCTACCTGATCTTCAACGAGGGCTACTCGGCGACCTCCGGCGACGACCTGATCCGCCCCGGCCTGTGCCTGGAGGCGCTGCGGCTGGGGCGCCTGCTCGCCGAGTCGGTGCCCGACGAGGCCGAAGTGCACGGCCTCGTGGCGCTGATGGAGATCCAGGCGTCCCGCACGGCGGCGCGCACCGGCCCCGGCGGCGAACCCGTCCCGCTGCATTGGCAGAACCGGGGACGCTGGGACCCGTTGCTCATCCGCCGCAGCTTCGCCGCGATGTTGCGGGCCCGCGCCGTCGGCACGCACGGCCGGCCCGGCCCCTACGTGTTACAGGCCGCGATCGCCGTGTGCCATGCCCGGGCGCGCACCGCCGAGGAGACCGACTGGGAGCGGATCGCCGGACTGTACGCCGCCCTCGCCCGACTCCTGCCCACCGCGGTGGTACGGCTCAACCAGGCGGTCGCGGTCGGGATGGCGGACGGCCCCGCGGCCGGCCTCGCCCTCGTCGACACGCTCACCTCGGACCCCGCGCTCCGCGACTACCACCTGCTCCCCGGCGTGCGCGGCGACCTGCTGCTGCGCCTGGGGCGCGGCGAGGAGGCACGCCGCGAGTTCCAGCGCGCGGCGCTGCTGACCAAAAACGCCGCCGAACGCGCCTACCTGACGCGTCGTGCCCAGGCGATCCCGGTCGGGGACGCGTCCACGCGGACGTTCGGCGAGGCCATCGACGCGTTTCTGGCCCAGGACCGGCTCGCGCCGGCGACGGCCCGCTCCTACGGACAGACGTTGGGGCGACTGCGAATGTCCCTGGGCGTGGGGTTGCCGCTCGCGTCGCTGACGGCCGATCAGATCGCCGCCGCCTTCCGCCTGTCGTGGGCCGGCGCGGCGGCGGCCACCTGGAACCGACACCGGTCCGCCGTACGGGCGTTCGGGGCGTGGACGGACATCCCGGGCCTCGACGCGGCCGTTCCCCAGCGGACACCCCAACGCCGCCCCGCGCCCATGCCCGTCCCGCCCGGAACGGCGTGGCCGGGAGACGCGGAAGCCCCGTTGCGGGAACGCACGCTGTGGACGCTGCTGTACGAGTCGGGCGCCACCGTCGCGGCCGTGCTGGCCCTCAACGTCCAAGACCTCGACCTGCCGAAGCGACGAGCCCGCCGCGCGGACCGGCAAGCGGACCGGCGGTCGGATCGGCGTGGCGCGTGGATCACCTGGCGGTCGGGGACGGCCGCGCTCCTGCCCGAACTCCTGGACGGCCGCACCCGCGGCCCGGTGTTCCTCGCCGACCGACGCCCGGGGCCGGCGCGGGCGGGCATCCTGGGCGCGGAGGACGTCTGCCCGCAGACCGGACGCGGCCGACTGTCCTACGAGCGCGCCGAGTTCCTGTGCAAATCGACGACCGGACACTCACTGCGCCGGCTCCGCGACTGGAGCGGGAACGGGAACCGGAACGGATCCTGAGGCCGGGGCCGCTCCCCAGGCCGTGGTAGCCGACCTCGTACACCGCCCAGACCGCCGCGAGCGCAACCACCGTCGGCAGCTTCGGTGCACCCGATGGTGCGAACTGCGGCAGAAACGAGATCGCGAAGATCACCGACTTCGGTTGCCGAGGCTGAGCAGCAGGCCGCCCCAATACGACGGGAAGCCCGACCTCACGGCGGCCGCCGCCTCATCGACCGACACCTCCTCGCCGCGCCGTGCCGCGCGAAGCATCTGGGCACCGAACCACACCGGCACCACCGCACCGACGATGCGCACCACGTCGTACTCCGGCTCCGAGGCCGCGAGCAGGGCGGTCGGCCCGAACGCGGCGAACAGACCCACACGAACACGCCGGTCCCGTTGCCGAGCAGGTCCGAAAGCCGGCTCGATGACTGCGCAGTGACTCCTTGATGATCAGCATCGTGCTGGGCTCCGGGGCAGCGACCACGATCGTGCAGGCGCCGAGGAAGACGAGGACCACAGCGCGCGGGATTCCTTCCCCGGGTCCGGTGTTGATGCGTGGAGGACACAGCCCCTTGCGTTCATCGTCAACAATGCAACGCCAGTCTGCTTTCGGTGCACTGGGATGACGGTGAACGCACCACTACTCCCACCCTCGGCCGCCCGTATTCGGCGGCAACTCCCAGCCCCCGGGGGCAATATCCAGGTCTGAATTTTGATCCGTGAATCTCAGTTCACACGTAGGTTTCCCCTGTGTCCGGTGAGGCGGGTGCGTGGGGCGGGTCTGCCCCAGATCTCGCGACTACGGCGGACGCCGGGGCCGACACTCCGGGCGGTGCTTGCGCGGTCCGGCGACGTCAACATCCCGCGCACATCCCTGCCTTGGCGCATCGTCGGCCGGATCGATCGTGGCGATCAGGTGGTCGGAGCCGCGTGTGTGGTGAGGAATTCGCCCGCGGGTGGCGCCAGCAGCCGGACGTCGGGGTTGTGGCTGAGCTTCGGGATCTCGGTGTGCCGGGCGTCGGGGAGCACCGCGGTGGCGGCGCCGGCGGCAGTACGCAGCAGCGCATCGCTGCGGCCGCCGGACAGCACCAGGACCGGCACCCGGACGCCGTTCCAGTCGGCCGGGTCGAGGGGCCGACCCTTCATGTACTCGGCCATCACGGCCCAGTCGTGCGGGGTGGAGCCGGCGACCGCAGTGAGCTTGGACCACATCGGGGTGATCCGCATCAGACCCACGAACGGCGCGGGAACGCCGATCGCCTTGGTCATGAAGTACCGCACGGTCTGGCTGCGACGGTCGGCGGCGACCAACTGATGAAGCGTGGCAGCCAGGTCCGGCGGCGGCACGTGGCGGGTGCGGTCGACGACGAACGGCGGCTCGAAGGCCACCACCCGGCTGATTCCCGGGATCCGTCCGGAGCCGGCGGCCCGCAGTGCAAGGACCGCGCCGGAAGACCAGCCGAACAGCGCCGCCGTGCCGCCCTCGGCGGCGAGCAGAGCGGCCAGGTCGTCGACCTCCTGCGCGGCGTCGTATCGGTCTGGGGAGTCGCCGCTGTCACCGCGGCCGCGGCGGTCATGGTTGATCACGGTCAACCCGTACGACCGGACCAACAGCTCGGCCAGCTCCACCATCTTCGGAAACTTCCGATAGCTGAAGGCACCGCCGACGAGGATCACCGTCCCACGGCTGCCGCCGGTCGGCACGTACCGGTCGTACGCAATCTTGGTACCGTCGGCGGACGTGACGCTGTGCGTCGTGATCATGAAAGCTCCCGTGTCTTCGTTCCGGTGGTTCGTGGCGCGGTCGTCCCAGCGCCCGCGGCGCCTGCGGCGATCTTCGCGTCGGCATCCCCGGTACGACTGTCACACTCCCGAGCCATCGCCCGGATCCGGCAAGCGGGCTTGATGCAGTCCGGGGCCCGCCACGGAGGAACTCCCATGCAATCAGGGGGGAGTTCCCCCGCAGCGAGCGCGCGGCATCGGCCGGGCGGCATCGGTTACGAGGCGACGGCCGGCCGGTAGACGCACACGTGCACGCCGGTGCCTGTGGGTGTTGTCGAGACGAGTTCGAACGTGCGCAGTGCGCCGTCGGCCGGATAGATGGTCTTGCCGCCGCCGAGGAGCACCGGCATGATCATCAGCCGCAGTTCGTCGACCAGGTTCTCCGTCAGAAGGGTCCGGGTGAGCGACGCGCTGCCCATGACCACCAAGTCGCCGCTTCCGGTCTCACGCAGCTTCCTGATCCGGTCCAGGGCCTGGTCGCCGGGGATGAGCGTGGTGTTGTTCCAGGTGAGCTCGGCCTCGCCGAGCGTGCTGGAGACGACATACTTGCCGACGTTGTTCATGTGGTCGGCGAACGGGTCGCCGGCCCGCCCCGGCCAGGCGGCAGCCATCACCTGCCAGGTGCGGCGGCCGAACAGCAGCGCCTCGGTGCCGGCCTGCCACTCGGCCAGTGCGGCTCCCATCACCGCCGGGTCGAAGAAGGGGTGCGTCCACCCGCCGTGGGCAAAGCCGCCTTCGGTGTCCTCGTCCGGGTGCCCCGGAGCCTGCACGACGCCGTCCAGACTGATGAACTCACCGATCACAATGCGCATGGGATTCTCTTCTCTGTTGGTTGGTTTTCCAGGGCCCGTTGCCGACCGGAAGTCAAGGGCGACCACTCCGGACCCGGCGATCGAACGAGCAGAGCCTGGCCCGGTTCGCCCCTGGGCTTCGTAACCTGCCCGGTGACCTCGCCCTGGATCAGGACCGCGTTCCAGTCCGCATGTTCCAAGGTGTTGGAAACCAGGTACTTCGGAATGTTGTTGACGCACGGTGTATTCCTCCGGCGCGAATCTCGTCAGCCAGACCGAGGCCATCTCCTCGCAGGTCACGCGCCCCAGCGGCAGCGCGCGGCCTGGAACAGTTGGTACTTCGCGTGCGCGTCCGTCCAGGACAGGGCGGTCCACTGCGAATCCCTGACCACGCCGTCCAAGGAGATGCATGACCACCACGACTTGCTCACGCTCCGATCCGATCCGCCCGAGTGACAACGCCATTCGATTCGACGCGGCACGGGCCTTGGGTGACATCCGTCGAACGCGGCAGTCCCAGGATTCAAGATCACTGCCCGGGCCAACAAGATCGGAATCTGACCTGCTCCGTTGAGCATGACTACACGACGAGGGGCCGGAGCAGGCTTGAGCGGATGGAACTTGGGGCGTTTCCGACGCCGGACGACAACTGCATTTCGGCGGCACAGCCGAACGCCTGCATGTGACGACCAGCCGCGTCAGCCAGACCATCCGCGGGCGAGGACACCATCTGGCTCGCCGGGCGCCGCCAGGAGCAGGGCGCGCTCAGCCGCACCATCCTCGAGCTCGAACAGGCCCGACTCGCCGAGGGAGGTCCCAAGCCGTTCGCGGGGCCGACGCTCCAGTTCCTGCGCGACGACCCGACCCCCGAGACGCGCCTGCCACTGCTGCTTACCCGCGTCGGGGAACTCCTCGCCGACGCCGACCGGGCCCGCACCCTCGCCGAAACACCTGCGCGCACTATCCGCCCGACCACCGGATGCACCTCGTGCGCTGCACCAGGATCGGGCGCGACGAGACGCACATGCTCACCGGCGCGGTCGACGATCTCACGGCGCCGGGCGTCGCCGACGCCTCGCCGGTCGAGGCTCGTGGCCCCCGTGACCGTCGCCTACCGCCCGCCCCTGTCGTGAACGGCCCACCCGCGACCGCCACCCGCGTCGGCCTCGACTTCTCGGGTGCGGCCGTGCCCACCAAACGCACGACCACCCCGACTGCGCCTGGCACGGCTCGGTGCGGGCGCACCGGGCGCACCTTCGCCGATACGGGACCGGGACCGCCCGCGCGCCAACGGGCCACTACCCCGGCTCAAGGGTGTGTGGGCTCCGGGGTGTCGGACCAGCCGCGGTGGAGGTGCCAGTGGGTGGTGAGGGTGTGGAACGTGGAGTCGAACTCCGGGTCGGGAAATCGAGCCCCGTCGAAGGGCACCGCCAGTGTGTGTTCCTTGCCGTTCCGCATGGTGAGGACGGCAATGCGGGAGTCCTTCTGGGCGCGGGCTGATGTGTCGCGGACCTCACTCCAGTGGTAGGTGCCCGGCCGGATGCCCTTGACGACGCACGCCTGAGGAGTAAGGACCAGCCGCGATCTGCCGGTTAGCATCGCACCGAGGTACGCGACGGGTCCGATGATGTAGAACTTGGTGTCGGCCCCGAGAGCCCAGACGACAATCAGCAACATGGCCGCGCCGAGCGCGACCCACACGGCCAATATCTTCTGCTGCCGGGATGAGTAGTTGATCCGGATCTTGGACACGATGGTCGGCCCTCTCGCAATACGTGATTCGCAACTCGGCGCCTTCGCCCTCGCGTCGAGTGGATCATGCAACACGGTTCGCGCGCACCCGCCGCCGGGGCCTGACAGCACCGATCGTCACAGCGTGCCGATCACCGCGATCAGCACGTGAAAGCATCCGCTGCCGAGCCGCCATGCGGGAAGCAACCCCAGATTCGCGGATGACCCCAGTCCCGTCGCCGGGGCGGTCCGCCCCGCCCGGGTCGGTTCGCGGGCGGCGTCGGTGGGCCTGAACGCATCCTTGCAATTCCAGGCGCCGCGGCAGGGCTTCAGAGCCATCACGAACGGCAGCCCCGCGTCGACGAGTCCGCTGCGGAAACCGTCCCGATCACCGTAGGCGCAGTCGGCGGCCACCACCCGGAAGGACCCCCCGCCTCTTTCGCTTCCCGGGCCAGGACCGCCCCGATCCGCAGATTCCCGCGGAAGCCGGGATCGTACCTGCCTTGTGGGAAGTGGTGGGCCGGGATATAGGGAA
The DNA here is from genome assembly GCF_045207785.1 of Embleya sp. NBC_00896. Taxonomy (NCBI): domain Bacteria; kingdom Bacillati; phylum Actinomycetota; class Actinomycetes; order Kitasatosporales; family Streptomycetaceae; genus Embleya; species Embleya sp. NBC_00896. Next base: position 7,348,822 of record NZ_CP108776.1, on the reverse strand, counting down.
CGGCGTACAGCGGATGGGACAGACGCTCGTCCGCCCAACACGTGGTCACCATGACGACACCGCGGTCGATCTTCCCGACCGATCCCAGATACTGCTTGCCCACATGCGCGGTCGCCGTGCCGTCCTTACGGCCCCCGGAATCGTCGATCACCAGTACTCCCCCGTGCGGGGCCGTCGCGGGATCCGCCGGCAACAGCCGGGTACTGACGGAACCCACGCCGCTGTGCCAACGTCGAGAAGAGCTCGTCGAACCGCGCGGCATAGGCCTCCAGCGGCCCCGGTGCGGGCGGACAGGGCACACGCTCGGTCATCGCAACCCCCCGAGACGCAGACGACGTTCCCTCCTGTCGGCACACCGCGACCCCGAGCCGCTGTCAACAAACCACCGGGTACGCGGCCGCCGCGTCTGGTAGTGCCGCGTCCCCGCCACGGCGACGCACGCACCGAAATCGCCGCCATGCACGAATAGTCCGACGGCAGCCTCACCGTCACGGGCAACGCCGACACCAGCCTCAACCCTGGGTAGGTCGGGCCTGCTCAGCTCTCGACGGCCATGCGGACGCCGAGCAGGACCAGGACGCCGCCGGAGACCTGCTCCAGGCGCTTGCGCACATTGGCGCGGGAGATGACGCCCTTCATGCGGCCGACGAACCACACGTACAGGCTGAAGTAGCCGATCTCGTACACCGCCCAGACCGCCGCCAGCGCGACCATCGTCGGAAGTTTCGGTGCGTCCGACGGTACGAACTGCGGCAGGAACGACATGGCGAAGATCGCCGCCTTCGGGTTGGCAAGGTTCAGCAGCAGGCCTCCGCGGTACGACGCGAAGCCCGACTTGGCGGCCGCCGCCGTCTCATCGGCCGAGACCTCCGCGCCGCGCCGTGCCACGCGCAGCGTCTGGACACCGAACCACACCAGCACCACCGCACCGACGATCCGCATCACCTCGTACGCCAGCTCCGAGGCTGCAAGGAGGGTGGTCAGCCCGAAGGCGGCGAACAGCCCCCACACGAACACGCCGGTCTCGTTGCCGAGCACGGTCAGGAAGCCGGCCCGGCGGCTGCGCAGCGATTCCCTGATGATCAGCATTGTGCTGGGGCCGGGGGCGGCGGCCACGATCGTACAGGCGCCGAGGAAAGCAAGAAGCGCCGTCAGCATGCCGCCCATAGGTGGAGGGCCCTTCTGTCAGTTGTCCAGGAGTTGTCGTATCACCGCGCTCGCAGGGTCCCCCGGCGAGAGTCGGCCCAGCGGGCGCCTCGGCGCTCTGTCGGACACCGGGGAAGTCTTTGCAATGGGCTTGGCGACAATGCAACGTCAGTCTCCTTCCGTTGCATTGAGATGACGATGAACGCAGGCTTGCTCCCACCATGGCCGCCTCTGTTCGGCGGCAACTCCGCCAACCGCCGCTTGCGCCGGTGAGCCAGGTCTTGCGTGGGGCTCGCCCCGCCGTCGATCCGCTCATGCGACAGGGAAAAATCAATTCTCTGTCACCAGGCCGATACGACGCGTCGATGCGCCCGGGGCAAACCGGCCGGGCGAGACGAGCAACGCCATGCGCTAACTGATGACGCCCGGGGCCCGGAGAGCGTGAAGGCGCCCGACGCGCAGCTGTTCGCAGAGATGAGCGCCTTCATCGAGCTGAGCGCCACCGGCGTGATATCGCATGACACCGGCAGACACCCACCACCGAGATCACCATCGCCCCGAACCCAAAACCTCAGTAGCCCGCGTCCGCGACGACTTCTGATAGCGGTAACGGACAGGGCGGTCGACTGCAGCCGTCCGGGTGTAGGGCGACGGGCGCCATGGGATGGAGCTTCACATGAACGTCGGCACACCTCTGCGACTCCTCCTCGTCGCTGCCACCTCGGCATCCGCTCTGGTCTTCGGCGGCGTGCCGCCCGCTTCCGCGGGCTCCGCGAACGCGGCGTCCTCGGCCGACGGCGAGCGCTGGAGCATCGCGGAGTTCCCGTCCGATGTCACTCTCACCAGCGTGGTCAAGGCGGACCACCACACCACCCTGGCTTCGGGTTTCCTCCTCCCGATCGAGCACGACACCGACAACATGCGCCCCCGCGCCTACCTCAAGGACGACCGCGCGGGGGGCACATGGACCGAACTGCCCACCGCGTCCGGTGTCACCGGCCGGTCGAACGCGATGGCGGCCACATCCGCCCGTGACGCATGGCTTGTCGGCGACGCCGCGCGTGGCGCCTCCTCGGCGATGACCCAGCACTGGGACGGGCATTCATGGAAACTGGTCCCCTCCGCGCCACTACCCGAGAATCGGCTGGACGCGGAACTCCTGGCCGTCACCGCGACATCCCCGTCCGACGTGTGGGCGGTCGGCGACATACTCTTCGAGACGAAGGTCCCTGACCCGAACGGTGGCCCGCCGCAGGCGTACCAGCACACAGAAGGCCTCATCGAACACTGGGACGGCCAAGCCTGGACGCGCGTCACGGTCCCCGTCCCGGCGCCCGCCTGGAGTCTGTTCGCCGTGTCCGCAAGCGGACCCCGTGACGTGTGGGCGGTGGGGACCGGCGGCGACCGCGGACCGCTGGTCCTGCACTTCGACGGGCACGCGTGGACTGTCGTGCCGGCACCCCCGGTCACCGGCCTCGCCGGCGTGTTCGAAGGCGTCGCGGCCAACGGCCCTCACGACGTGTGGGCGGTTGGCGCCGTACTCATGGCGTCCGGCGAGCGTGGACGCGGGTTCATCATGCACTGGGACGGGCGCGCCTGGGCGCAGGTCGCCACGCCCGAGGGCACCGGATACCTGTCGGGTGTGGCCCTGACGCCCGGCGGCATCGTGGCGACCGGAGCGACGTACGACCGGATGAATGGCATCGCGCTGCAGGTCAAGGACATGCGCGCGGTCTCGCTCGACTTCCCGAAGGCCACCGACGGAACGATGTACTTCACATCTGCCGTCATGGCGAACCGGCGCGACGTGACCATCGTCGGCCTGACGTTCCCAGCCGATCAGAGCCCTGCACGGCCTGTGGTCTTCACCGGGCGGGTGTAAGCGCCGTCCCGGGCTGCCTGGGAACTCCCCCGCCGTGCCGTGCCGCTGGTCTTCTCAGCGGTGAACCGTCCGGTCACAGGGCAGTGCTGTGACCGGAAAGGTCCGCCGGGTTGCCAGGATGGCTTCGGGGTGTCTGACGCCGCATGGATGTCTCGAGCATCCATGCGGCGTCGGAAGGCTCGGCAGCGGAGCCGGTCAAGGAACGTAGGCTCGCCGAGGGCTGCAAGGCTGCAGCGGATCGTGCGTAGCGGGACGCCGGACCGGGCCGTGGCCGTCGGTTCAGGACGCCGGCCCGCGGAATACTCAGGGCGTTGTCGATCCCGGGCGAGCCGGTCAGGAAGCTCTCGACGTGCGGCGGATTCGGTGCTCGGCGGGACCCGGGGCAGGTCGCCGGCAGCTGCTCCTGGACGTGTTCGAGCCAAGGGCTGTCCCGTAAATGATCTTGCAGTGTCTGAGGTTGTATCCGGTCCGCGGGTTACCCGGCGAGCTTGAGGTTGTGCAGGCGGGCGATGCCGAGCATGGCGCGTGGTGGACGCCGTCGCCTTTGAGCCGGCAGTCGCGGAGGATTTTCCAGTGCTTCATGCGGGCGAAGACGTGCTCGACACGGGCGCGGACATGGCGGTGGGAGGCGTTGTGTTCGTTTTTCCAGTCGGGCAGTTCGTCCTGGCCGCGTTCGCGACGGTGCAGAACGAGGACGCCGGTGCCGCGATAGCCGCCGTCGCCGATCACCCGCACGGCGCCGGGCAGGCCCCAGGCCTTGCAGTCGTTGCGATTGCCGGTGACCGGGCGGCCGACCGCAACGACCAGGCGGGTGTCGCAAACGCCGCAGAAGACGTGTCCACACATCGGGGAAGTCCCCGCCCCATGCTCGTGGTCCCTGTGAATGTGGCCTATCAGCTCGGGCAACGGCCGCAAATCGTCCGGGAGTTCGGGCAGGGCAAAGGAATAACGCCCGCGCATGTTCACGTGGTCGTGCACGAACGAGGACAGACGGGCGAAGTCCGTGCCCCGGACGTGGAAGCCGTCGGCACGCACCGTTTTGACCGCAGCGTCCATGTAACGGATGTGGAAGAGCACCATGGGGTCGAGCACCAGGCCGACGCCGACAGGATTTCCAGGTGGTGATGGGGCGCGCCGGCGATACCGAGAGGCCCGACTGTGTCCAGCCGCGCGCCAAGCCGTTTGCGGTTCTCCCTGGTTCAGGCCTCGGCCGCTGTCACCAGGGGCCGGGCACGTCTGACCGGTCCCGGCCCAGCCATGGCCGGCTGGGTGGTAGGCGCACATCGCCGCCGGATCGGCCAGAGGGCTCAGCTACCACCGCATCACGGCGAAACTGAGCCGCTCAGCCTTCGAGTTCAACCGCAAGGCCATCCGAAACGGCGAGACCAGCAGGTACGCAGCCGAGGTCCGCGCAAGTGGCGCGCCTTGGAAGCCGGCGCCAAGGTGCCAGGCGGCGGAGCCTGTCGGTGAGGACCCGGTGCCCCCGCCGAGCGCGACGAGTTACGCAGGCTGCGCAGACAGTTCCGGGAGCCGGCGTGGTCGACGTGCCCTTGACGCTCTCGGCCTGCGCCCGACTACCGGGCGCCGGCGGGGTTCGCAGGACCGACCCGGCCGAGGCGTTCAATGTCGCCCAGGTCGCCCTGTTCCGCCGAGAACTCGGCCACGTGGTCCGAGAGGACCAGACCGCGGTCCTGCGGCTGTTGTCCGAACGTCACGACGCCCCCCGGCTCACGAACGCACCTGTGTCCTCAACGAACTTCACGCCGTTCCGTGCGACTTCCTGACCGGCGGCGCACCCATCGGCCTCTCGATCGACAGGGCCGCCGCGGCTATGGGACTGTTCGGCCAGCAGGAGAGTCAGGCCCCCGCTGTGCCATGGTCGATCCTCACTGTCAGGGGGTCTTCGACTCATCGAAGGCCTTGTCGAACTCGTCCTCGGTGAGGAACTGGCCCTGCGGGGGGGCGGCCACGTCGCACGGCTTGCCCACGCTGACGATGATCGTCTCTATGCGCTTCCTGCCGTTCTCCTCCAAGTTGCCGTAGACCACGACGTCCCCTTTGGCGGCGACGTAGACGGTCTTCTTCGCGCCGTCCTTGCCGATCTTCGTCAGCGGGATGGCCTGCTTGCCGTCGAACTGGGTGACCTCGCCCTTGGTGACGCCGCCGGTGCCGCCCTCGAACAGTGAGCCGGTCTCGTCGTCGTCGCTGACGCTCACGATGTACTTACCACCGATCGACTTCTCCACGCGCGCGGCGATCGTCGGGTCGTTCGTGCCTATCATTTTGATGTAGTGCGAGAGGGGAATCCTGATGTAGTCCTTGCCGTCGATGCTGATCACGTCGGCGTCCTGGCCGTCCAGGACGAGCGTGCCCTTGAGCGAGACAAGGTCGCCGTCAGGCGTGACGTTCCCGCAGACCTTCATCTCCTGTGCCTCGCCGTCCTCGTCGGTGCCCTTGGCGGTGCCCTCCATCGAGGTGTGCTTCCAAAGGTACGCAACAGCCTTGTCGGCGAGGGCCTTCGCGTCTGTCTTCGTATTGTCGGGCTTGCCGTCGCCGCTGCTGCAGGCGCCGAGCGCGACGACGGCGAGAACGGCCGCGGAGGTCGCGGCGACTATGTGGTGGGTGCGCGCACGCAAGGGTGCTCCTCGTTCAGGTGATCAATTTGGGCCGCGTCAGTATGACAAGGGCAGAACGCCCCCCAACAGCCGGTGTGCCGCCGGAAGAGGCGATTCGCACCTTCCAGACGGTTCGCAGTCCGATCAGGTAGTCCGACTGCGGTAGTGGGCCTGGGTTTTGATCGCTGTGTGGGCGCGGCCGGGTGGTGTGTCCGGCCGCGCCGTTGTTGGTGTCGTGTCGCCGTGGCCCGGGGGTGGACCTCAGGTGGGGGCTACGCCGGGGTCGCGGGTCGGTAGGTGGCCACGTGGACGCCGGTGCCGCTGGTGACGGTGGAGACGAGTTCGAGGGTGTGCAGTGCGCCGTCGGTGGGGTAGATGGTCTTTCCGCCGCCGAGGAGTACGGGGATGATCATCAGTCGGAGTTCGTCGACGAGGCCTTCGGCGAGGAGGGTGCGGGCGAGGGAGAGGCTGCCCATCACGACCAGGTCGCGGCCGTCGGTGTCGCGGAGCTTGCGGATGTGGTCGAGGGCGTGGTCGCCGGGGATGAGGGTGGTGTTGTTCCAGGTGAGGTCGTCTTCGCCGAGCGTGTTGGAGACGACGTGTTTGGCGACGGAGTTCATGTGGTCGGCGAAGGGGTCGCCGGCGCGTCCGGGCCAGGCGGCGGCCATGACCTGCCAGGTGTGGCGTCCGAAGAGCAGGGCGTCGGTGTCGGCGGCCCATTCGGCGAGGGCGCCGCCCATGACCTGCGGGTCGAAGAACGGGTGGGTCCAGCCGCCGTGGGCGAACCCGCCCTCGGTGTCCTCCTCCGGCCCGCCCGGGGCCTGCATGACTCCGTCGAGGCTGGTGAACTCGCCTACTACGATGCGCATCGAACTTCTCGTTTCCTCGTTGGGTCGATCGGTGGGGATCGTGGGGTGGTTCGGGGGCCGTCGGTGGTGACGATCCCCTCGTGGTCACCGCGGTGGGTGGCCTTCGGTCGCCTCGTCGCGGGTGGGCGTGTGTGTGAGCACGACGCCGGCCGCGCGGGGGGCGGGTGCCCCCGGTCGACGGAAACCGGGGAAGTTCTGGGGTGGTTCTCTCGCGCCCACTCGGCGAACGAGCGCGCCGGGCGGGGGTCGTTCAGGCGGTGCGCCGGTAGTGCGCTGCCACATACGCGAGCAGCGCGAACATGACGGTGGTGCCGGTGGCGATGGTCAGCGCGCCGGCCGTGCCGCCGCCCATGGCCCACGCGTCGCCGGTCAGCTTCACCGTGGCGGCGACGCGGGAGACGACCGCGAGTCGCCGGTTCCCGAGCCGGGAGAAGTGCCGGCCCAGCAGGTAGCCGATGGCGATCAGCGAGGCGAAGGTGATCGACCCGGCGGCCATGTGTCCGTACGCGTGCCGGCTCATCGAGTCCGGGACGCCGTCGGGGGTGCCCGCGGGGAAGCCGTCGGCGGGGTCCATCGTCAGCAGTCCGGCGGCGACCATGCCGACGCCGACCACCCGGACCAGGCGCGGTACCGCGACGCCGCCGGGGGTGCCGCGCATGACCCGGTGCAGTCCCGTCGCGCCCACGGTGGCCAGGATGCCGGCGATCACGAAGTTGGTGATCTGCAGCCAGCCGAGCGAGCCGGTGGCCAGTTGGCTCAGTGCGTGTCGGGTGGGTTCGAAGCCCTCGCGGGTGAGTGCCTGGGCGACCGACACGGCCACCCACAGCGGACCGGCGACGACCGCGCAGGCCAGCAGCGCTCGGGTGCCCGCCGCGTTGCTCGGGGCGAGGACCCGCTTCCGGCCGGCGGCCTCGGTGATGCGCGGAAGGCGGGTGGTCGTGGTCACGGCGGGCTCCTTCGGGGGGCGGGCCCCGGACCTCTTCCGTGGGGCTCGCACCTTCGTCGAACCACTGATACGACAGGGAAAACCACAATTCCCCACCCCAAGACCGACACGACGCACAGTGCGCCCCCGGCCACCCGACCGGGCGAAACGAAACGAAACGAAACCGGTCACCGCAGGAACGGGTGACGGCCCGGCTGCATGCGGGCAGCGCTCGGACTGGGACTGGGTGCACAGCCACTGTCTGCGGCATGTCGCCGACGAGGCGGTCCTTGTGCGACCGCTCTGCGGACTGACTTGTCGGTGCGTCGGCTGCATCGCGCGCCCCCCGCCGGCCCGAAGGCCACCTTCGCCGAGCAGGTCGACGGGCTGACGCGGCGCTACCGGCGGCGCTCCCCAGCCTTGCAGCGTGGTCGACGCCGTGGCCGTGGTGCCGGCGGGCTCGGCCGGAGTCCTCCTGGTGGGCGTAATGCATCATGCGTTGTCCCGGGCGAGTGTGTTGAACTGCCTGATGCGCATCACCCCGCCGGACCGGCCGTCCCCGCCGCCCACCTGCTGTCGGAGATGAGGTGGGCGGGCTATACCGGCAGGGCGAACCTCCCGGCCCGCTGCATCACCCAGGGCCGCGTCGAGGCCGACCACGCCCGGCTCTCCCCGCGCCGCGTCTCCAGCCTCCTGCTCGACCCGGCTCGCCTGGATGCGGCCGGGTTCGGATCGGCCGGGTGCCCGGCCGATCCGATCCGTCGCGGGCTCCTGTGTCGTGAGCGGCGCCCAGTCCGGAACTCGACGTCAGCTGGACCAGTTGCCGACCCAGACGTGCGCCGCGTTGTTGTTCTTGAGGGTCGAGTTCAGGTTGGTGCCGGTCCACGCCGGAATGTGCTGGCAGGCGTAGGCGCACCGGTTCGAGGAGTTGTAGTCGACCCGCAGGGTGAAGCCATTACGGTTGAGAACGTAGGCGGCGTCGTTCTTCACCAGCATTCCTTGGCCCTTGCCGCCTCCTCCGAAACGTTCGGTGGTGATGGCCGTTGCCCTCGAGAACCCGTAGAAGGCGCCCGACTCGTTCGAGTTGTAGTAGTAACAGGCGTCGTACAACTGGCAGTTGCCGGATCCGGCGGCCTGTGCCGACGGGGCGATGGCCACGGTGCCTGCGGCGACCGCGACTGCGGCGACCGCTATCGAGAGAGCTCGTCCAGTTCGCATGAATTACCCCTTTCAGGGGCTGTTTGCTGGGGTTGACTACCGCCAGGCGTCCCGGAAATCCGGTCAGCGCTGTCCGGTCACCTCGGCGCAGAAGCGCAAGGTTGCTTCGGTGCGGCTCTTGAGGTCCGCGAGTTCGGCCTGGTGGGCGTCGATGTCCCGCTGCTCGTACGCGGATTCGACGGCAAACCAGGTGCCGACGACGTCGCTGTCACGCATGCAATCGCCGTGTGCGACCGCGGTGGCGATCTCCTGCGGTGATGCGGTCGATCCCTGCTGCCAGCGCGGGTCGGCCGACGCGTCCATGGGCGTGGCGTAGTCGAAGCCCTTGGCGCGCATACAGTCGGACCAGGTCCGGAACGCGGTGGTGACCCGCTCGTCCCGGATCGAGTGCTGCATGTTGTTCATGTTGATGTTCACCACGACATCGGGGTCCTGGGTGAGCAGGCCCTTGGCGGCGAACTCGGCGTCGACCTCCTCGACGCAGCCGCGCTTGCCGACCAGTGCATCCTGTGCGGCGTCCGACATCGATGGCAGCACGTGCTTCGGTACCGGGACGCCGGGGTCCCGATACCCGTACTGCGCGGCCGCCGCCCGGTCCGCCCCATACCGCATTTCCGACTGGGTATTGGGGCCGGCGCCGGCCGTCGCGACGGGGAGGGTGACATCGAATCCGCGCCGCTTGAGGCATGCGGAGACGAGGATGCTCCGAGCGTTCTGGATGAGCCGCATCTGGTCGAGGTCGAGGAGGTAGGGCTCGATCGGAAGCAGTTGCCCGTGCATGTCGGTCAGCCGCTGGGGCGCCGCGATCGACGGTGGTGGCCCCTGTTCCGCAGGCTGCGGGGTGCGGGGCGACTCCGACGCTGCCGCCTTCCCGCCCGCGGCTTCGTCATCTCCGGCCGCGCAACCGGCCAGGGCGAGAGTCGTCGCACAGGCAAGCGCCGCGAGGACGTGCAGCCGGGGGCGCGCGACCCATCTGCCGCTCACCTCACACGTCCTTGAGCCGCGGCTGCATGGCGTCGATTTCCAGCCGCTGCCACATCGATTCGGCCATGGTGATCATGCGCCAAGTAGAGCCGGAGCCGACTGCCACGACTATCCGGAAAGCGAAAGTGGAATCGAACATTCCGGCTTGCGTAGACCTGACTTGAAGTGTATAGGGCGATTGACGTTAACCGTCCTTGAAGGCGCACTGCAGACGGGGCGGCGGGTCGACCGACAGGTTCCCCGAGGCTGCCGCGGACGAGCCCCGAGGCGTCGGCCGGTTCCCTTTCACATCGGCGGATCGACGACAGGAACAAAGCATCGAGCCCCGACCCGAAGGAGCCCCGGCCACCACCACGTCGCTCCCCGCCGTCCCAACCAGAGGCCGAGTCGAGGGCTCGACTGCTGCCGTATCGCGGAGGAGCCGGCCCGCTCGCGGCCATATGCATTCACCGACAGGACATTGCAACAGACTCAAAGGCGAAATTGCATTAGCTCACAAGATCATTGCAACGAAGTGGAGGCCCTGAGCTGCTCGTTCGCCAACTTCAAAGCAGTACATGATTGATGAAATTTTGAATGCAATGTACTTTCCAGCCACAGTGAAGATCACCAAGAGGTCACGCAATCCCCTCGACGGGGCACCAGCAGGCCGGTCCGATTTCACGCCCCAGCCCCGGCCCAACAAGAGGATCAACGCCCATGCACATCGTCAGTGAGTCGTTCTTCCAGGATCCTCAGCGTGACCTCGATCGAGGCGCTCGGAGACCTGATTCCATCCGATACGCACTCCAGGGCTGCGACGAACGTCGGCGACACGGATCGTTCATCCAGCCACTGAGCCAACCACCGCACGCCCCTTCTCGGCACAGCTCGCCGCAGCACTCTGCAACCACTTCTCGAAATTTCGATCCCAATCTCCCCCCACCCGCCTCAACTCTCAACGAACAAGGAGATTGATCGTGCGCAGATCCCTCAAGCGTGCGGCCGTCGACTTCGATGCCGGCGCCGCAGCGCTCGTGGCGGTTGTGTCCGCCAGCGTCCCGGCGTAGGTCCAGTCATACGGCGTCTCGTCTGCGGAGCTCTACCAGAACGCGATCGGCGGCTACACCAGCCCCACCGGTGAGGTCCTCTACGACGCCCAGGACGATTCGTTTTTGCTGATCGACCGCAAGACGGACGGCCACGGCGTCACGATGGTCGTCTACGCGTCGTACAAAGGCGTATGGAAGCACTTCACCACGAAGACCAACAACGGCTTCGGCTTCGCCACCAGTACGACTAGAGCCTGTTCTGGGTTCGGATCATGTGGTGGGTCGGAGGCTGCGGAGCCAGAGGATTGCGCCGCGGAGGTGGAGTCCGGCGAGGTAGCTGTCGGGCGTCTTGTCGTATCGGGTGGCCAGGCCTCGCCATGCCTTGATCTTGTGGATGCAGCGCTCGACGGTGTTGCGGTCCTTGTAGAGCGTGGCGTCGTGGCCGATCGGTCGACCTCCGCGTGAGCCCTTCTTCTTGCGGTTGGCGGCCTGGTCGACCTTCTCGGGGATGACCGCCTTGATCCGGCGTCTGCGCAGGTAGAGGCGGGTGGCGCGACTGGAGTAGGCCTTGTCGGCGGCGACGGCGCCGGGTCGGGTGCGAGGTCGGCCGACGGGGCCCCGGACCCGGATCCCCTCGACGACGGCGACGAAGCGCGGGTTGTCGGCGGCTTGTCCGGGAGTGACCACGAAGGACAGCGGCCGGCAGCGGCGGTCGGCCGACAGGTGGATCTTCGCGGAGAGTCCGCCGCGCGAACGGCCCAATGCGGCCGTCCTCAGCCTGGCCCGGTGTCGGCGCCGCACCCGCCGACGCTCCGCGCGCGCCGCCTCGTCCCCCGCTGCGGGCACCCCTCCGTCACCGGCCCCTTTTGCCCCTTTCGAGAATCCCCTTTTCCTCGTCGACGGCCTTCTCCACCTCCCGCAGGAGTTCGGCGTCGACGACCATCCCGGCCGCGTCCTGATGCGCACGAACGACGGTGGAGTCCACGCTCACCAGGCCGAGTTCGACCTGCCCGCGGGCGGCGGCCTCGGCGATCATCGCCTCCATCAGGGCCCGGAACGTCCCCGCCAGGGCCCACGCGTGGAACCGCTGGTAGACGGTCTGCCAGGGCCCGTACCGCTCGGGAACGTCCCGCCACGGACTGCCCGTGCGAAAACGCCACATCACCCCGTCGAAGCAGTCCCGCAACCGCCCCGGATACGGGCCGCGCTCCCCGATCGGGAGGAACGGCTCGACCAACTCCCACTCGCCATCGGCCAGATCACCACGCGTCATCCCGACCTTGTATCAAGCAACCGCCCTCCCGCGCAGGAAAACCAGTCCGAAGATTGGAACCCAGAACAGGCTCTAGCAGCCTCCCCGCCAACATCCCGAAACGGATGCAGACGAAGGAGAGCTCATGAGCAATGCCGGATGGTTGCTGGTCGTCGCGGTCTTGGTTGCTGGTCATGTGGGGTGGCTGGCCGGCGTTCTGGCCTGTCGCAACGGCAAGTCGAAGACGGAGGCGCTGGCATACGGCGCAGGCGCGGCCTCATCCGCCTTCCTCTTGTACTGCTCGGCGCGGGGAACAATCTGAGAATCGAGCCTCGGTCACAACCAGTGACCACGCGGCGGATCCCGTTCCCGTGAACGACGCCCGGTTGGACGAGGGCGGCGCTCGTGGTGGTGTCGAACAGGCTCTGGTGCCCCGGGGCGGAGTCGAGGCCGTCCTGGGAGGTGGACTGGGTGGCCGCCCTCCAGGTCGTGCGGCGCGTCACCGCGCAGGTGCGGCGAGCTCGTCGCCTGCGGTCCCTCACCACCGTGACCAATCGGTACGGTCGAAGGCGTCGCGCAGTGCGGCGAGTTCGGTGCGCACGCGCGCGCACTCGACGTTTCGGGCATTCCGATCCGCAGCGACGTGAGCGTCGAAATTGTCCTGGACCCGCCCGGCCACATACGCCTGCCCATCGTCGACGACGAAATCATCGACCGGACGGTCGCCATCCAATCCCTGGCCGCCCGCGACGTCCGACTACTGACCTGCGACACCGGACAGCACACGCGCGGACGCGCGGCCGGTCTGGCCGTGACGAAGATCCCCGCCAAGGACCCCGGCCCGGGACCCGACCCGACCGCACAAACCGGCAACGGAACAAGGGTCAGACGAAACGAGCGCAAGGCCGCCCAGGCAACAGACACACCGACGCAGACCGATACCGCCGGCTGAGCTATGGCCTTCGGTCGTCGTCAACCGTTCCCCTCCCGCCCAGGGTTCCGTCATCATGAGGTTTCGGACCGTGACGACCCGAAGGAGTAACCAGCGCATGGGCGAGCACAACAAACCGGCTCCCGACCCGTCCAAGGGCAACCCGCCGCCGGGCAACAAGGACGGCCAGCCCACTCCGGAGCCGACCCCGGACGGCCGCCACAAGAAGGACCCCAAGTAGATGGCCGGCGCCCTCGAGGAACGCCGCCGCGCGCTGGACGAGGCGATGCGGGCGCGCGGGGCGTGGCCCGGGGACGCCCCGTGGGTGCGCGCCGCGTTCGACGCGCTGCCCCGCCACGAGTTCGCGCCCGAGCGCCTGTGGGACTGGGACGGGAGCACGTATGTACCCGTCGACCGCGGCGCGAGCCCGGATCGGTGGGCCGAACTCGTCTACGCCGGGCCCGACGACGCGGCCGTCACCGAGGTCACCGACGGCATCCCCTCCTCGTCCCTGTCGGCCCCTGCGGTCGTGGCGACCATGCTCGACTCCCTCGACGTCCAACCCGGACATCTTGTCCTGGAGTTGGGCACCGGGACCGCCTGGAACGCGGCACTGATCGCCCACCGTGTCGGCACCTCCGGGCAAGTCACCAGCGTGGAGGCTTCGACGAGACTCGCCGACACGGCGGCCCGCGCGGTGGAGCGTGCCGGGGTTCACGTCGACATCGCGGTCGGCGACGGCAACCTCGGCCGGCCCGGAACGGGACCGTACGATCGGGTGATCGCCACCTACGCCGTCGACCACGTCCCCTGGCCCTGGATCGAACAGACCACCCCCGGCGGCGACCTGGTCTTCCCCCTCGGCCGCATGGGGCACTTCGCCGTCACGGTCGCCGACGACCACCGCAGCGCCCGCGGCTGGATGCACGGCCTCGCCCAATTCATGAACGCACGCGACACACCGCCGCCCGCCGCCACCATCCGCTCCCACACACAGGTCCGCGCCGGCCGCGCGCCCGACGCCAAGCGGGGCGTCGACCGCGACATCACTCCCCTGCACACCGACGTGAACCTGCTGTGGGCGCTGCGCATGGCTCTGCCCGACGTCGTCTACACCACCGACACCGACGAGGACGGCGTCAACGCCTGGATCCACGACGGCGCCTCCTCCTGGGCCGTCGTCACCACCGAGCCCGACGGCAGCGCCCGCACCGAACAAGGCGGACCCCGCCGCCTGTTCGACGCGGTCGAAACCGCCTGGGAAGCGTGGACCGCACACGGACAGGTCAGCCGCTGGGACCACGGCATCACCATCGGCCGGGACGAGCAGTACGTATGGGAGCGCGACCCCGACACCGGCCGCCGTTACCCCCTCACCACTGCGACACCCGCCCCCGGCTGAACTCCGGGCCCTCAACCGCGCCCGGGGTCCCCACGCCGCAACGGCCGGGACCCCGGGTATTCGGTCGGGACTGGTGGTGGATCCGCCGAACCGGATGATGTCGTCCTCGGCCGCTCGCGCGGAATGCGGCGCCCGGGCGCCCCGCTGCGATCGGCACGTTGTAGCTCTACCCTTCGAAGGCCTGGGCCGCGATGGCGTTCGCCGTTGCGGGGGCAAGGCCACGGTGATCGACAAGCAGGCTCACGAGCGTCGCTTTCGTGGTCCGCCGCCAATCACCCGGGTCCGCTGTCGAGCGGGGTTCAACCGCCTCTTCAAGGCCCGCAAGACGGGCTTCGAGGGCTTCGGCGCAGGCGGTGAGCGTGGCTTGGGCGACGGTGTCGAGTGCGTGGACGGGTTCGGGGCCCACCCCCGCTGCCAGGATGGTCAGCGCGGCGAGGCGGGCGAGGGCGTCGGTCAGTCGGTCCGGCCGGGCCAGTGCGGTGTAGCCGTGGGCGGCCGTGCGATACCAGTCGCCCAGGGTGTGGGGTGCTTTCGCCCAAGCGTGTTCGACGAAGGCGAGCCACAGGTCCTCGCCGTCGTGTCCCCAGCGGCTTGGAGTGGCGAAGACGGCCGTGGTGGCGCCACCCGGCTTCCACTGGTCGTTCTCGGCGGCCCACAGGATGTCGTCGGTGCTCAATGGTAGGTCGACGACGTGTTCTCGAAGGAGCACGCGGATGTCCTGGCGGGCCCGCTCGAGGGTGAAGTCGTTTCGTTGCTCGTCGTGGGTCAGCACGTGCAGCAGTGCCATGGTGCCGAAGGTGGGGATGTCGATCTCGTGGAGGAGGCGACGCATGGCCGCGTCGTCGCACCACAGCGGGGCGGTCTTGTCGAGGGCGAGCTGGGCGCCGGCCAGCCAAGGAGGGTTGTCCAGGGTGGTGTAGCCGTGTTCGTTGAGGCGGGCGAGCAGCGTGTGGTCGTCTCGGATGTCGTGCGGGTTGAGGGTGGGGATCGCGTTGATCAGGTCGGCTCGCCGTTCCCGTAGCGCGCGTTTGTCCTCGTCGCGGACGTGTGTCATGATCACGTGCCCGTCGTGGAAGCCGAGTTGGCCGCTGGTGCGCAGGATTTCGTCTAGGCCGACGCGGGTCTTGACGAGGTCGTCGTGGCAAGGCGTGGCGATGAGGACGTCGGCGAACTGCGCGCGGAGTTGGTCGAAGCGCTCGGGAATCAGGTTCGCGACGACGGCTGTGCCGGTGTCCAGGATCACCGTGCCGTCCAGGGCCGTGCGGGCCGCGGTGAACTCGCTTGCGAGGAGCTGGGGTTCGTGAGTGGCGGCGGGGATGAGGCCGCCGGCGCGCAGGGCGTACGCCAGGCCGACGGGGCGCTCGGCCCGTTCGGCCAGGACGGCAATCGGGATCGCGCCGATACGGACGCCGTCCTCGGCCGCCGCGATCGTGCCTTGGCGGGGACCGAGCGTGGTCCGGACGAGGTTGACGAGTTCATTCGAGGTGGCGGGGATCCTGCGGAACACGGGGTTGTGCGGGGAAGCCCGGTCCACGAGGGCGCGGAATCTGGCGACTTGGTCTTCGGTGGGATCCCATCGCTCGGGACGATCCGAGCTGTTCGGGTCTGCCGGGCCCGCGGTGGCGCCGAGCAGGGCGCCGGCGATCTCTTCCGACAGGCGGGTGTCGGTCCGGAACCGGTCGGCGAGGTCGAGGCCTTGTTCGGCCGCGGTCGTGTCCCACCCGGTCTCCGCTTTCAGGCGCAGCCACATCCGGGCCTGGTCCGGGTTCTCGATCGGAGGGCGGAATCGGCGGTGGGTGTCTTCGGCCGCGTCGAGGCGGCGGGCGTTGATGGTTCACGACGTGGGCGTTCCTACCGTAGCCACGGGCACACGAGGTGTGTTCACCGGGACTTCCGCATTCGCGCAGGCGTCCACCGTGTTGCCGAGCCCGATGCGGCACCCGAGTGCTCGGGCTGTGAACGTGGGCGTCGGCACGGCGCGTTCCGTCCTCGATCCGCTCGCCGTGCCCTGGTTCACCACCGTCTACCCGACCCGGCGGCCGGATCGTGTCGGCCACTGGGGAGCAACTGCGCCGAGCTCTCGGTGGTGCGGTTCCGCGGCGGCCGGGCCGATGTCGACCACATCGTTGGCATGGACGACGCCGGTCCTCTTCCGGCCTCGGGTATCGCTTCGGCTCGGGCCCGGCGTACCCGCCGCCACCGCGATGGTCGGCACCGGCTCGATGGGCACTGCCCTCCTGGCGGGGCGCGGTGTCGGCCGGTTCCTCACCGGCGGCCTCTGGTCGTACTCGCCGTGAGGTGGGTGTCTCGCCGGGTTGACGTGGTCTCGTCCGTTCACTTCACGCCGGCAGGCCGTTCGGAATCGAGCGCCGGTGCGGGACCCAGCACAAATTCGCAGATCTCCATCCCGACGAACGAGGTGCGGTCGCGGTCGAGTTGAAGCCACACGCGGGGCTCTTCCTCGTCGTCAAGATGGACCCACGCGATGTCGGCCCGGGCCGTGGGACCGCTCCGAAGGTAATTGCAGCCCTGCCGGCACCCGCACCAGCCGTGGAACCGCAACCGCTCCACAACCTGTGCCAGGGCCGGCTCACCCTCGGCGACCAACGCCGCGCCCAGGAACGAGACCAGCGCGGGATAGACGTCCGCAAGCAGCGGTGGCTCACTCTCGCTCACCCGGCCAGGCTACCGGCGCCCCGTACGATTCGAACCTCGCCGTCGACCGTGTACGGCCGCGATCCTGCCGACGGACACCGACACCGCGGTGCCGGTGCCGGTAGACCTGGCGTGCCGGAGCCGATCGCAGTCGCCGCCCCTGACGAGGGTCATCGCCCGGAACACACCGACATCTGTCGAGCCGGAAAGGCGTTGGCGCATCCGCCGATCGGCTGCGCACGGCCCTCGAGGCGTGACGACGACGGGGCAGGCAGCCGACGGGACCGACGACTTCGCACAGGCTCGCACTGCGGCGTGCGACTTGATCGACGCGATCCGCGCCAGCGGCCGGGAGGCGCCGGCCGCGTTGTCGTCCCAGGAGCGGCAGGCAGGCGGTGTACGGCCACTTCGATCGGCTCCGGTCGGCCGCCGAGCGCCGGGGACTCGGGCCGGGGATGCACGAGGGCCGGTGTGCGTTCGCCTGCGCGGGTCGTGGCGACGTATCGACGCCGTACGACGAGGTTTCGCGGGCACGGTCGCGGTGGATCCGCTTCCTCACCCGCCGCGACGAGTTCCGGTTCATCCTCCACCCGCCCCGGGTCCCCGCCGGGCATCCGGCCTGGACGTGCTCGCGATCGGCGACGACGGTCGGCCCACCCAGGTCGAGGCCACCGTCCTGATCGATGTCGCCACTCGCACCATCGCCGCCTCCGGCAGCTTGTTCCTGTACTCGTTCGAGACGCCCGTGTAGATCGCTGTCGTGGCCGCGTTGGAATGGCGTCCGGGGCCGGTACGGTCTTCGCCGTCGCGGGGGCCGTGGTCGGCGGCGTCCCGGTCCTCATCCTGATCGCCTACGGCTACTCGCGGAACCGCCGCCGACGGGCCTATGTGGGCTGACGGCGACCCACCGGCGCGGCTGGAGCCCGCTGCGGCGGAACACCTTTCGGCCACTCATCCCGGACACCCGACGCCGTGCAACTGGTCCCGGGCGTCCTGGTCTGCAGCATGAGCGCCCGCCCCACCAGCCCGCGACGCACATGCGAACCTCGCCCACTCCGAGCACCGCGGACGACACGTTCTTCGCCTGGCCCCAGGCGACCGCGTGCCTCGCCGACGACGCGAACGCGATTCTCGAGCGCGTGCACACCGTCCACGACTGGTACGTCCTCGCCATCCTCGACCACTTCCATGCCGACCGTCCGGACCCGAGTACCCGTCGCGGGCGAAGGCCAAGACTCAGGATCAACTTGCTTCTACACCAGGCCCTTGTGCAATCCCTTGTCCACGCGCAAGCCCGTGCCGACTTCGGCGCTGGGGCCGTTTGCGTACTGTAGTCGCGCGGGCGGCGTCGCCCGCTGTTCGATGCGACCCGCGGACTGATTCGGTTGTCCGACCGGGCCGAGTCCCGCAGCCACAGCGCTCGCCTTCGAGGACTGGCCCTTGTTCAAGCCCTTGTCCAGGCCGACGTTCGCGCTGGGGCTGTGTGCGTCCTGTGATGGCGCGGGCGGCGTCGCCCGCTGTTCGATGCGACCCGCGGACTGATTCGGTTGTCCGACCGGGCCGAGTCCCGCAGCCACAGCGTTCCCCTCCGAAGACAGGCCGTTGTCCGAGCCGTTCTTCAGAGTGGCGTTCATGCTGCGGCCGTCTGCGTTCCTTGATGCTTTGGGGGGTGTTGCGCGCAGTTCGGACGTCGTGGGCCGTTCGAGCGGGCTGAATCCCATCGCGGCGCTCCCCGCCGCCTGCGCTGCACCCGCCCGTCCCGTGCGGGGGGCGGGTTCCTTGGGCGTTTGTCCTGTGGCGTTGCGAGATTCCTGGGCTGCCTGATTGGCGGCGTCGAATTGCCGTTCGCCCTGTGCGGCGACGCGTTTCCGCAGACCCGCGTCTCTCTCGGCGACGCGTTCCCGCAGACCCGCCTCTCTCTCGGCGACGCGTTCCCGCAGACCCGCGTCTCTCTCGGCGACGCGTTCCCGCAGACCCGCGTCTCTCTCGGCGACGCGTTCCCGCAGACCCGCGTCTCTCTCGGCGACGCGTTCCCGCAGACCCGCGTCTCTCTCGGCGACGCGTTCCCGCAGACCCGCGTCTCTCTCGGCGACGCGTTCCCGCAGACCCGCGTCTCTCTCGGCGACGCGTTCCCGCAGACCCGCCTCTCTCTCGGCGACGCGTTCCCGCAGACCCGCCTCTCTCTCGGCGACGCGTTCCCGCAGTTCTGCCGGGCCGGCGACGATGCCGCCTAGCCGGTCCCTACCCGCGGCACGCAGGACGGGCACAACGGGCACAGGCTGTTCCGACACCTCTTCCCATCCCGAGTCCCATCCCGAGTCCGAGTCCCATCCCGAGTCCGAGTCCCATCCCGAGTCCGAGTCCAGCAAATCCTGGGACCTTCCTGCGGTTCGGTCGGGGCCGGGCAGCCCGGTGGGGCCCGCGGGTTTCACGAGCTTTGCATATTCCTTCTCGACGTCTAGGAATTCCGATTCGTCTAGGCCGAGTTTGTTTCGGACGAACTTTTCCTTCGTACGCCACGCATCGGCGGACACGCCGAACCTATACGCAAGCCGTTCGTCGTCACTCATGCCGGCAACCTTGGCGAAGTGCGCCGCCATGCGACCGTCAACGTTCGGCCCGAGCACCGGGCTGAGGCTTTCCTCCAAGGGTCTGAGGGGAGCCAAGTCCTCTGCCGTGCGCATCCGTTCGGCGATCGCCGCGAAACGCCGCTGTGCGCGCCTACCTGGAGGCAATCTGTTTGTGATCCTGGTGAACAGTCCCATAAAGGGTTGCTTCTCCCTTCGTCGGGGGCATCGCCCCGCGAGGTCGTGTGCGGAGGGTGCGCCGCGACAGGTCTCCCCCGCCTCAGCTTGCGCAGCGTGCGTCGGTCGCTGCCTTGAACAGGAATTCCGCCCGCTCGTACGAGAGCCGCCCCCCGCCCGGACTGCGAGCACATGCCCGCGGGGCCAAGCTTCAGGGCCCCGCCGGGCTCGGCCGCCGTTCCGTGAGGAACACCGGTCCTTGTGTCCTGCCCGCCACCAACCGCGCAAGGAGACTGAGCATCCCGGAGCGCCACGTCACCCAGGCATCGCCCTCGCCGTGCCGGCCTCGTCGGTCCCGCACATCCAGCTCCTCCACGTCGAGCGCGAGCACTCTCGCCGCTCGGTGCCGGTTCCACGGCGCCGCCGCAACGACGCCCCGCACCCTGCCCAGGACGCGGGGGACTTGGTCGGCTGTGAGTGACGCCATGGGCATCCCGTCTCCGAGCGCCTCTCTCAGCCGCCGCAGGAAATCCCGCTCGGCCGCGTTCCGGGTCAGCAGCGCGCCCGCAGCATCGCCTCGAAACCGCGCCGGATCAGCAGCTGGTCGCAGCGTCCGCGGCCCCTGACTCGGGCTACTGCTCCAGCGCCGCGACCAGCGCGTCCTGGGCCGGCTCCTCGGCGACGCCGACATCGCGCACCATGCGGGTGAGCGCGGCGATGATCACGGGCGGACCCCGCCCGGTTCCAGCCCACCGGTGACCGGCAACACCCCGGTGGGCGGTCAGCTCCCCGATGAAGGCGCCCATCTCGGCGTAGCGCCTGCCGTCGGGGGCGGTCTCGGACGCCTTGGACATCATCAGGCAGCGCATGGGATCACCCGATCTCTTTTCGCATGCCGCTAGGGGTGCACTGACGCGTCGTCTCGGTCCATGTGACAGGGAATCTCAGTGTTTCTGTCACATCGGCGGATCGACGCAGGAGCAAACACCGAGCCCTGGCCCGAAGGAGCCCCCACGTGCATGAGCAACCACGCCCCGCCGCACGGCGGTTCCCGCCCCATCACCGACTGCCATTCCCCGGGGCAGCGTGCGGCGCTGGAGCGGATGGCCGCAGCCGGGAGTGGTCCTCGGTTCCCGTCCCCAGGGCCTCGTAGTCCGTCATCGCCACCGCCCAGCCACGGCGCAGGAAGGAGTTGAGCATGCCGTGCGGGGAGGCGTTCATCGGCGAGGCCCCGGTGTCGCCCCGATCCCGGGAGGGCGCGACGAAGTTGGCGACGCCCACGGTGCCGTGGGCCCAGCTGACGAGCGGATAACCGTCCTGGGGCACCGGATGCTCGTTGCGGTCCGGCAGCACGATGATCCCGGAGGTCGCCACCTCGTTGCCGCGCACGTCCTGCGAGCGGTGGAGGACCAGCCAGTTCTCGCCCGCCTCCAGCGCCGCCGCGGTGTTGTCCAGCTTCCGCACATGGATCGGGTCCCCCGGGACGCCCTCGGGCAGCGGGGACGGCGGGATGTAGAACGCGTCCCCGGCCGGGCCGTTCTCCACCGGGTCGATGACCGGCGTGGTCTCGTTCACAGGCTTCCTTCCGTCGACTTCTCGAACAACACTGCGACGCCCCCGCGGCACCGGGGCGACACCCCGGCGGCCTGCCGCCCGCCCCCGCTCGAAGACCGACCGGGGACGGCCCGGCCACCACCGGCCGAACACCGCGCCGCGGACCCAAATCCCCGGCAGCGCACCGGACTTACCCACCCACACCCTCATCCATCCGCCCGCGCCCGCCCCGTCCCTCGAACGAGGATTTCGCGGGGTCGGGATCGATGGTGACGCCGGTCGTTGAGGGAGGGAGCAAGCGGGGTCGACCGGGTCGGGTCGGGTTCGCAAACAGGTCCGGCCTGGGAAATCGGGAATCGCCCACCGGTACCCGAGCCTTCCGTTTGCTGCGGTGCGCGCGGCGGTGGTCGTCTGCGGTTTCGTGGTCACGGCGTCGTTCGGCGCGTGGTCTTGGAGGGCGGACCGGTCGGGCTCGATGCTCGCAGGGCCGGCCGGGCCACTATCGGTCGCGGAGACGAAGTGCCGGCAGCAGACGGAGACCACATGGTTTTTGGATCACCCTCGGCGCGCCGGCGGGTCGCGGTTGTCCTGGTGTGCGCCGTGACGATGTTGCACTGGGCGCACCCGACCGTTCCGGGCGACTGGAGCCGCCCCCGAGCTGATCCCGCCGCCGTCGATCAACCGGGGATGTGGGTCCCATGAGCTCGGTTACCGCAGCCGATCACGGCTGGATCGTTCCTCGTCCTCGCTGTTCGGAGTTGCGCTGGGAGCCGGGTACACGCTGACGTTGGTGCGGGGCGTGTCGCGCGCGGGGTTGGCAAACCTTCGGCCGGGTGTGTGCGAGACGCGCCCGCGACGCGGCTCGACGAGGTCCACGGACACGGGATCGGCAGTCGCCAGAGATCGGGCACCGAAAGGACAAAGCTCCTTCCGTGTGGACAAGCTCGATGTCGGCGCGGCGGCCGCCCGGCCCTTTTTCGGCGCAAATCGATGTCCCGGGCTGTCGACGGACGGCGATATTCACGACCCGACGCGCAATCGAACCCGACTCCGCGCCCTGATATCCGCCTATGCGGCGATTTCCGGTCCGGCTCGTCGCTCCGACGGTCGCCGGGGTGGGCGGATCCTCGATTCCCGGCCGTACCACCGGGTCCGGCCGACGGCTTCGCGAAATACGGAGGAAGCCCCGCGCGTACAGAACACGTGCGAGGCGGGTCCGAAACCGGCACCGAACGAATACGGAACAGGAGGGGACGAGAAGGGCGGAAACGCCAGGTGGGAGACCTGCGAGTGGAATGCGCCACACCACTGGAATTGACTTGGCTTTCAACTCCGCGACGGGTTAGGTTGATCTCGCCTACCGGCATCCGGACGTTTGGGGACGATTCGGAAATTCAGCCCGAGGTGTGGGGGAATCATCCGACGCGCAAACTGCGCGTATCGGCGAGCACGGCACGAGCTCCGCATCGATATATGAATCGATGAATGTTTCAGAGTGTCCGCCGGCACTCCACCCCGACACGTCTTTCGTCCGGATCTTGCCTGGATCGCCATCGGTCGGCACTTCTTCACTATTCATCCAAGAGAAGGTCGGGCTTTAATGAAGCCACGTCGTCTGATCACCGCGATCGTTTCCGCCGCCTCTGTCGCGCTGGGTACGGTCGCTCTCTCCTCCCCGGCCGGCGCCGCCGACGCCGGCTCGGTTCTGCGGCTGTCGGGCTGGAACGCCGTCGCCACCTCGGCCGCGGTCTCGCAGGCGACCTACGACGACGGCGAGGCCGAGGCCGTCGTGCTGACCCGCGTCGACCACTTCGGTGACGGCCTGGTGGCCGCGCCGCTGGCCGTCGCCAAGAAGGCACCGCTGCTGCTCACCGAGACCCGGTCGCTGAGCCCGGAGGCGGAGGAGGAGCTCAAGCGCGTCCTGCCGCAGGGCAAGTCGGTCTACATCCTCGGTGGCGAGCTCGCGCTCTCCCGGAACGTCGAGAACCGGGTCGAGGCGCTCGGCTACAACGTCGTCCGGATCGGTGGCGCGTCGCAGTACGAGACCGCGATCAACATCGCGAACGCGGCCAACACCAGCCCGAAGTACATCTTCCTGGCCACCGGTCGCGAGTACTACGACGCGCTGGCGGCGGGTGCCTCGGCCTCCCTCGACGGCAGCGTCGTCGTCCTCACCGACGGATCCAACCTGCCCGACTCGGTGCGCGACTACCTCGACCAACACCCGGGCTCGGAACTGGTCACGGTGGGCACGCCGGCCGAGGACGCGCTGGCCTACCACTACAACCGCGACTTCTACACGTTCGCCGGCGACGACGCGATCGACACCTCGCTCGCGGTGGCGAGCTGGCTCGAAACGCCGGGCAACGCGAGCATCGCGACGATGAACACGTACCACGACGCGATGGCGGGCAGCGCGCTGTCCGGCCTGATCGGGGCGCCGGTGCTGCTGAGCAACGGCGACGAGCTCGACTCGCGGGTGGCCGCGTGGATCGCCACCAACCGCTCGACGCTCAACAACGCACTCCTCTACGGCGGCACCATGGCGCTGAGCGACCGTGTCTTCACCGACACGGAGAGCGCCCTCGGCGTCGGCGGCGACGCCAAGTCCCAGCGCACCGCACCACAGGCCCCGTCACTGACGGCGCCGAAGGACAAGGGCGACCGCCTGAGCAAGTTCCCGAAGCGCGCGCCGGCCACAGCGGTCACGCGCTGACCCCCGACGGCGCCCGCGACCGCTCCGGAGCGGTCGCGGGCGCCGTCACGTTCCGGGCCGTTCGCGGCACCGTTGCCGATCGCGACGGGCCGAGACTTGGGACGGGACGGGACGGGACGGGACGGGACGGGACGGCTGCGGCCTTCGCCGCCCGACGGTGGCACAGGCGCGGGACGCGGCGGAGAGCGCCTGCCGGGTCCTGGGTCCGGGAAGTGCGCGGGTCAGCGGATGGTGGACGGCCGGCCAGGCATGGCCGACGGACAACAGGCTCCACAGCGCGTGATCCCGGCACATCGGGATCCGCAGGGCCCGGGCGATGCCGTGGTGGTCGAGCCGCTCGGGCAACAGGCGCGCGTCAGCGGCCAGTTCGGCCAGACGGGCGCGGACCCCCCGACGGTCGTGTGCGGTATCCGCGCCGCAGAGGGCGCCTTCCCCGTCGTCGGCCGTGCCGGGGAAGCGCCGGCGCGGCGTCTCTTGGGGCACCGGCTCGACGCGTGCCCGTATCGCTCGCAGGCCCCGCCGTCCTCCCGCTGCCCTGGGTCTGCGGCCCCGCCGGATCGTCGTGTCCACGCCGCCGATTCGGCTCCGCCCCGGCATCGTCCACGCGCCTGTCGGGGCGAACACGACGTCGAGCGCGTCGACGCCACGTCACAGGCGGGGTTCCCAGCGCTCGCCCCCCCAACGCCTCCTCGACCAGGCGAACCGCGCGCGCGCTCGGTGACCGCCGCTCGCAAGCCCTCGTACGCGTACATCCGCAGCGCCGCCTCCACGGCGGGCACAGGCACCGCGTCCTTGAACTCCACCCGCGCCGTCCCGTAACCGTGGCGTACCGCGGCGGCGACGTGTTGGTGTGCCATCCGCGCCAGGATCACGGGGTACCGGCGAAGCACCTCGTGGCTCCGATAGCCGGGCGGGCACAGGTCGTACAGCCAGGCCACGGCCGTGTCCTCCTGGTCCGGCACCCCGGGCGGACGCACGCCCCGCGGCCACCCCGGCGGCGCCGCCCCACCCTTCCCCCGAGGCCTGGGCGCAGCGGCGCCGGTCTCGGCGATCGTACGGGCGGAGCGACCCGCCTTCCCGGAAAGTCGCCGTGTCGTCCGGGGCCGACACCTCGGATTCGGCGTTGACGTTGAGGCCGTGTCGGGGCTCTCGTCGGGAATCACGGGCGAATGCCCCGGGCCTGTCGGGTGCGCATGGCAGCGCCCCCCTCGGCGGCGACGGCCGCTGCCCGGGATATGTCAGTTCGAAGTCATCCGCCACATGATCAATCGTATATTTGTACGCATAGCGATTCACATCGTCTCGCGGGCGATGTGGCGTCGACCGATACTTCGCCGTTTCGATCGGTAGCCGGTCGGCGTCGAGGGAAATGCGGGTGCCGGATCAGGAGCCGGGCGGGCAGGATCTCGGTATGTCCACTGATGTCAGCGGGATGATCGAGTGCCGACCGGGTGCCCGCCTGTGGGGCCCCGACGACGAGGACTCCGTATGGCATGCCGCCATGGCACCTTTCATCCTGATGCGCGGACCGGTTGACGCTAGACCGCGCAGGGGGCAACGAGCCGTCACGCGAAGGCAGTGGCCAACCGTCGCGTCGACGCGGCAGCGCTGTGGATCAGGGAGCAAGTCGACGGTCGCCGGCGCCGCGTGTCATCTGGTTTCCTCGGTCGGCGCCCGCCCGCCGTTGCCCGCTCTCCTGCACGGCTGCGCTCTGGCCCGGTTGGAGCGGTCCCCACCCCGGAGTAGCCGCGGCCTGAGACGAGAAGTGTTCCAGGACCGGCGGAAATCCCCTGGTCAACGCGATGTGCGCGGTTGGACACGTCACGGGACACAGTTGTGGATTTGCGGAGTTGGATCGCGGCGGCGGTAAGTCCGGGTGCCGCATCTTGGATCGCTGCGGTTTGCTCCTTGCCGACAATCGCGGTGGTCACCACGACGCTCAGGCGGTCGGTGTGATTGCCCAGTTGATGGACACGTTGCCCGCCTATGGCGGTGAACTCCACGGTGTCGTGCGCCGCGCTCTTGCCCATCACGGGCTCGACGATCTCGGGTGTGATCAGCCGAAGTTCGGGCTGTGCCTGATAGAGGGACCGCACCGTCCAAGGCACGGCGGGCGCTTGCCCCCGGGGCGGAAACGCGGCCGCGTCGCGTTCGGCTTCCGAAGACATGGCATTGGCGCGCAGGATGTCGGGCATTCCCCGCCCGTGCTGCCGGGCGATTTGATGGTGCCGGACATGCTCCAGCTCGTGGAGCGTCACGCCGACGATGCCGAACTTCACGACGTCGGGCCCTTCGCCTTCCGCCTGGACGAGCGCCAGGGCATCGCCTGTTCTGCCGTGCTTTTCGCCTCTCGCGGTGAAGAACCGCGAATCCAGGACCACCTTGTTCCCCCGGACCTCGGCCAACATGTTCGCCCCCGTGGGTAGATCGCAGGAGAACCCGCCGATCTCGACGTCGGGATTGACCCGGGCGAAATGCACCCTGCCCAAGGCGACCGGCCGCAGGTCGTCGGCGGGGACGGACAGCAACTCCAGTGCGGTACTGCGCTGTCCGGCGCGCTGCAACGCCTGATCCATCAACTCGACCACGTCTTCTGTTGCCGTCGCGCGGGCAGGATTCCGTACGAACGGATCGTCGGGGCTCACACCCCGCACGGCACGGCGGAGCGGAATGCTCGCCCGCGTACGTGCTCCCGCCACCGCTACTCCTCAGTGCTCGTCCTTGCATCGGCCGCTCACCGGCCGGACGGCCGGGGGACTCACCCGGTCTGGCAGCCGTGTGTTTCGCTCCGGCAGCCGAACGCTGTCCGTCAGTCTCCAGAGCGGGCGGCCCCGGGCACGCACGCGTGTCGGGGGCCGCCGAGTTCGCTCGTCCGGGGTGGTTCATTCGGTGTCGCATGTCTCGCCGGCATGGCGGCGAGGAAGACGCCGTGCCATGTGGTGATCCGTAGGTTTGTGCCGGTGCGACTCCCGGACTACGCCGGCTCCCACGAGTCGCCTCGAGGGTTGGGCCCTCGCCGATCGTCGTTTCGGCGATGCGACGGGGAACGTGGCGCAACTCGAAGAGACCCGCCATCGGACTCAACCTGATGAGAGCACGGTCGCAGCCTCGGCAACGAGCCGCGTTCGAAGTGCAGCCGCTTGGCCGGGACCGGCCCCTACTGGCATTGGGTGGGTAATCAGTGCCTCAAACAATGGTGTTTCGGCTGCTCGGGCGAGTGTGGGGCCAAAGTAGGCGGGTCGGGCAGCGCGATAACCAGAGCGTGGTGCGGGTCCACCGGCATTCCCATGCCCGCGCGTGATGGGCTCCGGCACACCCGGCAAGGGCCGGCCCGATCCGCTCCAGAACGGTCCGAGGCCGCACCTTCCAGCGGCCGTAGCGGTAGGTCAGGCCCGGTAGTTGCTCGGCGAACGTACGGCTGGGGCGTGCGGCGCCGTCGCGGCGGATTCGCGCGTCCAACACGACCCGGCGCCCCCCGACCGCCAGACTCGCCGGAGACGCGGGTACTACCCGTGCACCCGTCGTGACCGCCGTCCGCACAGCGGGCACGCCGCCTCATCCGCCACGCTGTGGACCGCGACCCGCACCACACCGCCGCCGTGTCCACCGCATCACCAATAAATCGCGGATGCCCGCGAACACCGCGGCGATCCACTCCGCTCCCGAGGTCTCCATGTCCGACACGTTCGCGATCTGCGGCACCGGGCCCCAGACCGCCAGGAGTAGTTGCCGGAGCATCAGGGCGATTGCGGCGCACGTTCAGGATTCGAACCTGCGGAAACCGTTCATAGCCACCGAGTACGGGGCGGTGGGGCGGGTGGGGTGTTTCAGTCGTCGGCGCGCGGCGGATTCAGGCCGCGATGCCCCGGCGCGCCGCGGTGCGTGGTCGGCCGCTGCCTTGCGGGGCCGCGCGGAGCGTCGGGGCCAGGATCCGGTGTACCTCGGCTGCCGAGAGGCGCGTGGACGCGGGCAGTGGTTACAGGTACCGCGTGAAGATCAGTCCGCCGACCATGGTGACCACGGCGGTCGCCCGCTCGCTCGCGTCCGTACCGCCGGGATATTCAGCAATCTGCGGCAACACCTCCCCGTCGAGGTACTCCCGCAGCACGCCCATGACGTCCTCGTCCTGGAGTGCTTCGCGGCTGACCACCGTCGCGTCCCACAAGTCCGTGACGGCATGCAGGATCCGGTCGGCGACGCCGGCGGGGTCGCCGCGCAGTGCCTGGGCAAGTCCGAGTGACCGGGCGCATTGCAGGTCTGTGACCTCGCCGAACAGCTGCTGCTTGGACCCGAAGTGGTACTTGATCAGCGCCTGGTCCACGCCCGCGGCGGCGACGGCGACGGCACGCAGCGTCGTGCGGTGGTATCCGTGCTCGAGGAACAGGCCGCGGGCGGCTTCGGCGATGAGTGCTCTGGTCGGCGGGTTGCCCCGCGGTGGGCCCCGGGTTTTATTCATCGTCTTTGAAGACCACGCTCTCGCATCGGCAGAGTCGTCGTTGTCGAGCCCCGCCGAGCGTGCGGGGCGGGAACAAGGAGTGAACTCATGCGCATCACCGTCTTCGGAGCCACCGGACCGACCGGCCGCCGGCTCACCGACCAGGCCCTCGCCGCCGGCCACCAGGTCACCGCGGTCTCCCGCCGCGCGGACGCCCTGACCCCCCGAGCCGGGCTCACCGTCGTCTCGGTGGACGTGGCCGACACGGCTGCCGTCGCGGCCGCCGTCGCGGGTGCCGACGCGGTCGTCTCGGCCCTGGGCGTGCCGCCGACCCGGGAGAGAGTCACCGTCTACTCGGACGGAGTGCGGAACATCATCGCCGGCATGGAACAGCACGGCGTCAAGCGCCTCGTGGCAGTCAGCTCCAGCGTGGCGGACCCGAACTGGCGGCCCACCGGCGAGCACTTCTTCAACCTCGTCATGGACCCCCTGGTCAACCGCAAGGTGGCGAAGACCGCACACGACGACATGCGCCGCATGGAGGCAGTCCTGCAGGAGAGCGGCCTGGACTGGACCGTCGTCCGGCCGGGCGGGCTGTTCGAACACCATGAAGTGACGGACTACGAACTCGGCGAGGACAGCGTCGACGCGCTCTACACCGCGCGGACCGACCTCGCCGCTGCCATGCTGAGCGAACTGGAGGACCGCCGGTTCGTCCGCAAAGCCATGGGAGTCGCCACCCGGGACGTCAAGATGAGCATCCCCAAGCTGATCCGGCAGCAGGCCAGGGCCCAGAAGGCGGCCGGCAAGTGAAGCCGCTGAAGCCGTCCGCCGAGGCCCTGTTGGCACTGCCGAGCGTCGGGACGCTCACCACGATTCGTCCGGACGGCTCACCGCACGTCGTCACCGTCCGCTTCACCTGGGACGCCGATGCGGGACTGGCCCGCGTCCTGACCATCGACACGACCCGCAAAGCACAAAATCTGCTTGCCGCCCCGGGCAGTCGGGCCGCGATCTGCCAACCGGAGGGCGCCCGGTGGATCACCCTCGAAGGCACGGCCACACTCTCCGCCGAACCGCACCGCGTCCATGAAGGCGTCCGCCGCTACCTCGCCCGATACGGATCATCACCGCCGGCGCCGCCGGGACGGGTGCTCGTCGAGATCGCCGTGGACCGCGTCCTGGGGATCCACTGAGCCGCCGTCCGGACCCGTCGTCAGGTTCTGCAGAAAGAGATCGTCCGGGACCGATGAGTTCCCGGAGACGGTGCGGTCCACCCCATCAGCAGTACGGCCGCACCGGCAACGCACCCCACGAGAGAAGTGAGACGCTCAAATGCGCATTGTCATCGGTGAGTTCATCAGCCTCGACGGCGTGGTGCAGGCACCGGGCCACCCGGACGAGGACACCGACGGCGGCTTCGCCCACGGTGGCTGGACGCACCCGTTCTTCGACCCGGCCGTCATGGGCGCGGCCCTGGCCGAATGGGGCGTCGGTACCGAGGCCATGCTGTTCGGGCGGCACACCTGGCAGGTCATGGCCGCAGCCTGGCCGAATCGGGCCGGCGACCCGTTCGCCGACCACATGAACAGCGTCGCCAAATACGTGGTGACCAA
Organism: Embleya sp. NBC_00896; assembly: GCF_045207785.1. NCBI lineage: Bacteria > Bacillati > Actinomycetota > Actinomycetes > Kitasatosporales > Streptomycetaceae > Embleya > Embleya sp. NBC_00896. The sequence goes on along the minus strand of NZ_CP108776.1, from coordinate 7,318,847 downwards.
CACGCTCCACGACGACGAGCTGACCTGGAACAACACCACGCGCATCCCCGGCGACCAGGCCCTGGACCAGATACGGAAGCTGCGCGACACGAACGGGGGCGACCTGGTCGTCACCGGTAGCGCCTCGCTCGCTCGCACCCTCATCGCCGAGAACCTGGCCGACGAACTCCGCCTCATGATCATGCCGGTACTCCTCGGCGGTGGAAAGACGATCTACCCGTCGGACGGGGCCCTGCGGACGTTCGAGCTCGTCTCCACCGTTACCAGCGGCACCGGCGTTCACGTGGCCACCTACCAGGCCAAGGCCGCCTAACCCGCGACGTCACGAGGAGAACCACCGCAGGCGAGCGAACCGGGCGGCCCCGGGCACATGTGTGCCCGGGGCCGCCCAACGACGAGTGCCCGGCCGCGCACGCCCTGGGCGGCCCTGAGGTCGATCCGCGCGGCACGACCGGACGGCGCCCCGATATACGTGATCCTCGACAACCTGTCGGCCCACAAGAATTGGCGGATCCGCGGGTGGGCCCGCCGGAACAGGGTCGAGCTGTGCTTCACGCCGACCCCCGCGTCGTGGGCGAACCCGATCGAGGCGCACTTCGGGCCGCTGCGGCCACCCTCGCCAACTCGAACCACGCCAATCACACCGTCCAGACCCGGCGGCTGCACGCGTATCTGCGGTGGCGCAACGCGAACGCCCGACACCCCCCGACGTCCTCGCCGCCCAGCGCAGGGAACGCGCACGCATCCGCAGCGAGAAGGGATCCGCTGGGGCGGACAACCCCTCGACACCGCCACATGACCCACCAACCCGGTGAACGTTTCCGGTCACGGCAGTAGAGAGCCCGGTTCACGTTCAGGGCGTTGTCGGAGTGGCGAGCGCCAGGTGCGCCGGTTGTCTGCGCGGCGCCGGTGATCGGGCCGCAGGTGTACCTTGCCGAGGGCCTCCGGCGTGGGCCCGCTCCATTTTCTTCGGACAGGGTGGAACGCTTTCGCGGTGACGCGGCTCTGGAGGGGGTGACAAGGTGAAAGCCGAAGGGGAGGACGATGCCACCGGAAATCCGACTGGACTTCGAGGCGTACGCGCGGGCCAGACAGCAGCAGCTCTTCCGCACCGCATATCTGCTGTGCGGCGACACCGACCGCGCGCAGGACCTGACGCAGACCACCCTCACCAAGCTGTTCCAGAACTGGCGACGGGCAAGCCGCGCGGACAACCTCGACGCGTACGCGAAGACCGCCCTCATCCGCACATTCCTCAGCGAGCAACGCTCCCGCCGCCGTGAACGCGAACTGCACACCCCCATCGCCGCGGGGCCCGGCGCCGACCGACCCGAGGTACGGATCGCGCTCCTTGCGGCGCTCGCCGAGCTCGCGCCGAAGGCCCGGGCGATGGTCGTCCTGCGCTATTGGGAGGACCAGACCGTGGAAAGTGTCGCCGCTCAACTGCGCTGCCGCCCCGGCACGGTCAAAAGCACCTGCTCACGGGCTTTGACACGGCTGCGCGAAATCCTCGGCGACGCGGCCATCTACGTGACGGAGGGATGAGGAAGTGCCCACGGAACACCCCGAGACGACCATGAAGTACGCGATGGAGCAGACGACATCGGCGCTTGCGCCGGTGCCCGACCTGGTGCCCGCCGCGGTCGTCGTCGGCCGCCGACGCCGGCGCCGGACCCGCGTGCTCACGGCCACCGCCGCGGCATGCCTCACCGTCCTGGCCGCGGTCGCGGTCCCCGCCGCATGGCCCGACAACTCCTCCCCCACCAGGACCGGCCCCGCCAAGCCCGACCCGGCAAGGCCGTCGGGGTGGCTGCCCCCGCTGACCGAGCTCACACCGGCCGCGAAGTCCTATCCGGTATGGGCCAACCCCAACATGCCCTCGGGGGACCTGCCCGGCATGCCCGGGGACCAGAAGTTCTCGGCCGAGGAGGAGCGCCTGCGCGGCATCTACCGGAACCGTGTCGCGGCGGCGCTGGAGCGGCTGCTGGCGATCCCCGGGGCGACCTGGGAGGTCGGCCGGGACATCGTCAGCGGATACGGCGTGGTGATGCCGGACGGAACGCGCCACCCGCTCGCGATCGACATCCTCGCGACCGGACGCGCGCACTCCCTCCTCGAACCCGAAGGGCTGCGCTGCGACGTGCCCCGCATGCGCGAACCCGACCGCGCCTCCTGCGTGGAACACGTGCTCCCCAACGGCACGATCGCCCGCATCTACAAGTCCGTCTCACCGATGGCCACCTCCCCCGCCGGGGACATTCGCTACGGCGACACCGACGTGACCATCGACACGGGCATGCTCAACCCGCTCCCCGTACCGCTCACCGACACACAGGTGCTCACCATCCTCACCGACCCCGAACTCCTCCAACTGACCGAGTTCCTGGTGACACACAAACTCTACGAAGGCGCGAAACAGAAACCCCACACGAATTGACACCCCCCTCGGCACCGCATCAGGCAGTGCCACATGCGGACCGGATTCGCTGACGATCGATGAGCACGTACGTCACGTTCCCAAAGTCGCGGCACAAGGTCGAGATCCATCAGTTGACCGGGCGGGTGGTCGACTGCCCGATCGACGCGACGAACCGCCACCCCCTCCACTTCGACCGTGCCGTAGCCGAGACCGGGCCTGGGTAGGTCGGGCATCCTCAGGTCTCGACGGCCATGCGGACGCCGAGCAGGATCAGGACGCCGCCGGAGACCTGTTCCAGGCGCTTGCGCACATTGGCGCGGGAGATGACGCTCTTCATGCGGCCGACGAACCACACGTACAGGCCGAAGTAGCCGATCTCGTACACCGCCCAGACCGCCGCGAGCGCGACCATCGTCGGGAATTTCGGTGCCTCCGGCGGTACGAACTGCGGCAGGAACGACATGGCGAAGATCGCCGCCTTCGGGTTGGCGAGGTTCAGCAGCAGGCCTCCGCGGTACGACGCGAAGCCCGACTTGGCGGCGGCCGCCGTCTCATCGGCCGAGACCTCCGCGCCGCGCCGTGCCGCGCGCAGCATCTGGACACCGAACCCCACCAGCACCACCGCACCGACGATGCGCATCACCTCGTACGCCAGCTCCGAGGCTGCGAGTAGGGTGGTCAGCCCGAACGCGGCGAACAGCCCCCACACGAACACGCCGGTCTCGTTGCCGAGCACGGTCAGGAAGCCGGCCCGGCGGCTGCGCAGCGACTCCCTGATGATCAGCATCGTGCTGGGGCCGGGGGCGGCGGCCACGATCGTGCAGGCGCCGAGGAAGGCGAGGAGCGTTGTCAGCATGCCGCCCATGGGTGGAGGCCCTTCGGTCAGGTGTCCAGGAGTTGTCGTACACCGCGCTCGCAGGATCTGCCGGCGAGAGTCGGCCTAGCAGGCGCCTCGGCGGTCTGCCGGACGCCGCCTGCTCGGCAGCAACCGACAACCGAACAACTGACATGGGGCCTGGCCGACGCCAGGCCCCATGTCAGCAATGATGGCGGCCACGACCGAGCGTTTGCGTCCGAAGTCGGGTTCGGGTAATCCCCGGCATGCTCGACACAGGCGGTTCCGTACCAACGGCCCCGCCGGTGGCGGGGATGCCTGTGGAGGGCCGGCACAGCCGGACATGCCGCATGACGCATTCCCTCTCTCGTCGTCGTGAACCTGTTCCGTGTGGGGCCGTTACGCCTTGGCGTAGCTCCAGGCGCTGCAGACGTTGGTATTGCCGAGGCAGACCTGGAACTTCAAGGGTCGATGCTCAACGAACTCTTCGTTGTGAAGTGCTGCCACACGCCGTTGTATTGCGCGTAGACGACCATGGTGACGCCGTAGCCGTCCGTCTTGCGGTCGATCAGCAGGAACGAGTCGTCGTAGGCGTCGTAGTTGACTTCGCCGGCGAGGCTGGCGTAGCCGCCACTGGCGTTCTTGTTACAGCTCCGCGTACGAGACGCGAACGCACAGGTGCTCCCACCGTGGCCCCTCTGCTCGGCGGCAACTCCTCCAACCGCCGCTTGCGGCTGCGGCTCACGGCGCGGCGCCGGCCGTGAGCCAGATCTTGGGTGGCTCGTACCGTCGTCGATCCGCTTATAAGACAGGGAAAATTCAACTCCCTGTCACATGGCCGATAGGACGCGTCAATGCGCCCCGGCGGCCCGGCCGGGCGAGACGAGCAACGCCATGCGCTATCTGATGACGTCCGAGGCGTCGGAGAGCGCGAAGGCGACCGACGAGAAGCGCCGAGATGGGCGCCTCCATCGAGCTCGTCGCCGCCGGCGTGATACCGCATGACACCGGCAGAACCCACCACCGAGATCACCATCGCCCCGAACCCAAAACCTCAGTAGCCGGATTCCGCGACGGCTCTGATAGCGGTAACGGACAGGGCGGTCGACTGCATCCATCCGGGTGTAGGGCGACGGGCGCCATGGGATGGAGCTCCACATGAACGTCGGCACACCCGTACGACTCCTCTTCGTCGCTGCCGCCTCGGCATCCGCTCTGGTTTTCGGCGGCGTACCGCCCGCTTCCGCGGGCTCCTCAAACGCGGCGTCCTCGGCCGACGGCGGGCGCTGGACCATCGCGTGCGGCGGCGACGGCCTCGAGCTCGTCGATGTTCCAGCGGGACAGATCAGTGCCCTTGGGAAAGTACTGACGCAGCAGTCCGTTGGTGTTCTCGTTCGTGCCGCGCTGGCACGGGCTGTGCGGGTCGGCGAAGTAGACCAACAGCCCTGTCTCACACCGTAGTTGGATGTGCTGGGCGAGTTCCTTGCCGCGGTCCCAGGTCAGCGATCGACGTAGTTGCGCGGGCAGTTCGGTGATCCTGGCCGCGATCGCGTCCTTCATCGCCTCGGCGCCGTAGCCGGCCAGCACCGGGCCGTTCTTCACCCGTGGTTGGACGCCGTAGCCTTCCAGGCGGGGCAGGTGCAGCAGCACCGTGAACCGCGTCGTGCGTTCCACGAGCGTGCCGATCGCGGATCGATCGGTGTGCCGGGTCTTGTCCGCTCCGTCGTCGACCTGCTGATGCGACAGGGAGCGCTCATCCATGACCCGGAGCGACCTTTACGTTGGGCTCCCCCGATTTGTGGAGACTCTCGAGATGCGGGTCAGCGGATCCGTGGAGAGGGTGCCCTGGTGGATGCGCGCACGCAAGGATGCTCCTCGTTCAGGTGATCAATTGGGCCGCGTCACTATGGCAAGGGCAAAATGCCCCCAACGACCGGTATGCCACCATAGGCACGATTCGCGCTGTCCGGACGGTCCGCAGTCCGATCAGGTAGTCCGACTGCGGTAGTGGGCCTGGGTTTTGGTCGCTGTGTCGGCGCGGCCGGGTGTTGTGTCCGGCCGCGCCGTTTTGGGTGTCGTGTCGCCGGTGGCCGTGTGGCCGTGTGGCCGGGTGGCCGTGTGGCCGTGTGGCCGTGTGGCCGTGTGGCCGGGTGGCCGGGTGGCCGGTGGTTGGTCTCGGGTGGGGTCTAGGTCGCGGTTGCGGGTCGGTAGGTGGCTACGTGGACGCCGGTGGCGCTGGTGACGGTGGAGACGAGTTCGAGGGTGTGCTTTGCGCCGTCGTGGGGGTAGATGGTCTTTCCGCCGCCGAGGAGCACGGGGATGATCATCAGTCGTAGTTCGTCGACGAGTCCTTGGGTCAGGAGGGTGCGGGCGAGTGTCAGGCTGCCCATCACGACGAGGTCGCGGCCGTCGGTGTCGCGGAGCTTGCGGATGTGGTCGAGTGCCCGGTCGCCGGGGATGAGGGTGGTGTTGTTCCAGGTGAGGTCGTCTTCGCCGAGTGTGTTGGAGACGACGTGTTTGGCGACGGAGTTCATGTGGTCGGCGAAGGGGTCGCCGGCGCGTCCGGGCCAGGCTGCGGCCATGACCTGCCAGGTGTGGCGTCCGAAGAGCAGGGCGTCGGTGTCGGCGGCCCATTCGGCGAGGGCGCCGCCCATGACCTGCGGGTCGAAGAACGGGTGGGTCCAGCCGCCGTGGGCGAACCCGCCGTGGGTGTCCTCGTCGGGGCCGCCCGGGGCCTGCATGACTCCGTCGAGGCTGGTGAACTCGCCTACTACGATGCGCATCGAACTGTCTCTTTTCCTGGTTCGGTCGATCACTTGTCGTGGAGATCGTCGGTTGTCGTGGAGATCGTCGGGTGGCTCGGGGCTCGTCGGTCGGATGCCGGCGATGACGAAGTTGGTGATCGGCAGCCGGCCGAGCGAGCGGGTGGCCGATGGGCTCGGTGCGTGTCGGGTGGGTTCGAAGCCCTCGCGGGTGAGTGCCCGGGCGACCGACACGGCCACCCACAGCGGACCGGCGACGACCGCGCAGGCCGACAGCGCACGGGTGCCCACCGCGCTGCTCGGGGCGGCGACCCGGTTCCGGTCGGCGGCGACCGTGCTGCGCGGAGGGCGGGTGGTCGTGGTCACGGCGGGTTCCTTCGAGGGGCGGGCGGGCCCGGGCGTTCTTCCCTGGGGCTCGCACCTTCGTCGATCCGCTGATATGACGGGGAAACCCACAATTCCCCGTCGCATGGCCTGCGCGACGCGCCAGTGACCCCCGGCCACCTGGCCCGCCGAAACGAAACCGGTCACCGCGGGAACGGGTGACGGCCCGGCTGCATGCGGGATGCGGGCAGCACGCGGACTGGGTGCACAGCCACTATCAGCGGCATGTCGCCGACGAGGCGGTCGGTGTGCGGCCGCTGCGGATTGACTTGTCGGTGCGTCGGCTGTACTGCGAGAACCCCGCCTGCCCGAAGGCCACCTTCGCCGAGCAGGTCGATGGGCTGACGCGGCGCGACCCCGCGCGCAGCAGGTCCACCGGCTCCTGGATGCCGACGTCGGGCTGGCAATCACCGGCTACGAAAATCTTGCAAGAGCCCGCCTCCTTGTGTAAGTCCTGGGGTGGTTACTGAACGAGGACATCCACGTCGCCGCTGTGAGCGGTTCGGCGTCGAGGCCATCGGTGCGGCCGTGGTAGCCGGGCACCGCTTGGGGACGACTTGGGCGGCGGTGGCGGCGTGACACCGGTCCTGTTGGACCACACCGCGCTCCTCGCCTTGGGCAAGGACCACCGTCGGCTGTCGGGTTGGGTGGTTGCCGCGACTGCGGCTCTTGCAGGTGCCCGCGCTGTCGCTGACGGTCGTCGAGAGAGTGCGTGAGAACTTCGCATCGCTGCTCGGGGTGCACGTCGAGCCCCTCGACCCGCCCGCGGCGCCGGCCGCCGGCGACCTGGTCCGTGCGGGGTTCGACTGGCGGATCAGCCACGCCGTCCACCTGGCCCGCCCGACCCTGGACTATCCCGGCGGAGGCCGCTGTGCTCATTCGAGCCTGAGCTGGCACCGGCATCAACCCCATCACGCCCGCCGACACCTGATACCGAATGGTCCCCGGCTTCCCCGCGCGGGGCGGTGAGAGCACTTGGCGCGAGATGAAGCAGCTCGGCCGCGTTGGCCGCCCACTGGGCGGTTTCAGTTCCGCTGTCATCCCGTTCGCCGGGCCTGCTGCGGACGAGCCCTGAGGCGTCGGCCGGTTCCCTTTCACATCGGCGGATCGACGCAGGAACAAAGCATCGAGCCCCGACCCGAAGGAGCCCCCGTGACCACCACGTCCCTCCGCGCCGTCCCTGCATCAGGCCAGTCGCGGCCATCAGGACGGTGAAACAGCGCGGGGAAAGCGCACACCTGCGCGGATCCCGCCCCGGCCCGCGCGCAGTCGTCGGTTCCGACCCCCGATGCCGGGCTGCGACCCGCGCCGCGGCGGGCACGGAGGCGGGCGGCTTGGCGAGTCTGGTCGGCCAGGTAGCCGCGGCGCCCGCCGTTGCGGGCGACCTTTCGGGCGACGGTGAAAGTCGGGCGGGCCGGCTCCTCCTCGATACGGCAGCAGCTGTGCCCTCGACCCAATCCGTCGGCGATGCGCCGGCGTTCCTTGCTCGTCAGCCTGCCTCCAGGCATCAGCACGCGCCTCCCGCTGTGCTACCGCACACCGCACCGAGGTGGTCGCAGACCAGCGGCCGTATGCATTCACCGGCAGGACATTGCAACAACCTCAAAGCGAGATCGCATTCGCTCACAAGATCATTGCAACGAAGTAGGGGCTCTGAGCTGCTTGTTTGCCAACTTCAAAAGCGGTACATGATTAATGAAATTTTGAATGCAATGTACTTTCCAGCCACAGTGAAGATCACCAAGAGGTCACGCAATCCCCTCGACGGGGCACCAGCAGGCCGGTCCGATTTCACGCCCCAGCCCCGGCCCAACAAGAGGATCAACGCCCATGCACATCGTCAGTGAGTCGTTCTTCCAGGATCCTCGGCGTGACCTCGATCGAGGCGCTCGGAGACCTGATTCCATCCGATACGCACTCCAGGGCTGCGACGAACGTCGGCGACACGGATCGTTCGTCCAGCCACTGAGCCAACCACCGCACGCCCCTTCTCGGCACAGCTCGCCGCAGCACTCTGCAACCACTTCTCGAAATTTCGATCCCAATCTCCCCCCACCCGCCTCAACTCTCAACGAACAAGGAGATTGATCGTGCGCAGATCCCTCAAGCGTGCGGCCGTCGACTTCGATGCCGGCGCCGCAGCGCTCGTGGCGGTTGTGTCCGCCAGCGTCCCGGCGTAGGTCCAGTCATACGGCGTCTCGTCTGCGGAGCTCTACCAGAACGCGATCGGCGGCTACACCAGCCCCACCGGTGAGGTCCTCTACGACGCCCAGGACGATTCGTTTTTGCTGATCGACCGCAAGACGGACGGCCACGGCGTCACGATGGTCGTCTACGCGTCGTACAAAGGCGTATGGAAGCACTTCACCACGAAGACCAACAACAACGGCTTCGGCTTCGCCACCAGTACGACTACGACTTCGTCGAGGCCCGACGCGCGGTGCACGACTGATCACGGCGGGGACGGGCAGGGCCACTGATTGGTCGGCGCGGCAGGTCAGCGAGTGCTCGTTGCGGGCGTGCACAAACAAGGGGGCCTACGGGTTCCCATGTCCTCTTATTGGGGTGGCCACATGTCCCGAGGGCAGGCGCCGGCGTCCGGCAGACTGCCCCGGGCGGCGTCCGCAAGACTTCTTCAGCTCACGGAACTTCAACGTCCGATGCTGCCGTCCCGGCCGCTTGCTGTTGTCGATGCCGCGTTGCGCGAGCGGGCGATGAGCTGCCGTCCATGCCTCGGCGCGACGTGCCCGTGGCGGCGTCAAGCCCGGCGCGCTGATAGCTGCGAGCGCAGAACACATGCCAACGGAGCGATGAGTTCCCGAACCGGGCCGAGTCTTACCGAGAACAACCGTTGCGGCTGGGACGACAACGGCGAGAAACACCGGAACAGAGCCACAGGAGCGTTCATGAGCACTACGCACAGCGTCACGGCCGCCGACGGCACCACGATCGCGTACGACCGGTACGCCCCGATGGGCGGCAGCCGCGGAACGGTGGTCCTGGTCGGCGGCGCGTTCAGCTACCGGAAGTTCCCGAAGATGGTGGAGCTGGCCGAGCTGCTGGTCGGCTCGTACGGGCTGACCGTCGTCAATTACGACCGCCGCGGGCGCGGTGACAGCGGCGACACCCCGGGCCGATACAACCCCGCGCAGGAGATCGACGACCTGGCGGCGGTGGTCGCCGCCGAGGGCGGGTCGGCGGCTCTGTTCGGCTGGTCTTCCGGCGCGGTGCTGGCGCTGCGGGCCGCCGGCTCCGGACAGGTCCCCGGGATCAGCCGGGTGGTGGCCTTCGAGCCGCCCTTCGTCGTCGACCGCACGGGCCACGTGCCGCCGTCGGACCTGGCCGCGACGCTGCACGGCTTGGTCGCCGCCGACCGGCGCAGTCAGACCGTGCGGTACTTCATGACCAAGGCGATAGGCGTTCCCGCTCCGTTCGTGGGCCTGATGCGGATCACCCCGATGTGGTCCAAGCTCACCGCGGTGGCCGGTTCCACCCCGCACGACTGGGCGGTGATGACCGAGCACATGCGCGGGGAGCCACTCGACCGGGCCGACTGGGCCGGCGTACAGGTGCCTGTGCTGGTGCTGTCCGGCGGCCGCAACAACGCCGTGCTGCGCACCGCCGCCCGCGCCGCAACCGAGGCGCTGCCCAACGCCCGGCACACCGAGATCCCGAAGCTCAGCCACAACCCCGACATCCGGCTGCTCGCGCCGCCTGCCGCCGAGTTCCTGAGCGCCCACACAACCCCGACCACCTGACCGGGCCGAGCTGTTCGAGACGCCCTCGGCGGCAGATGTGAGGGCGGGAGCGCGTGGATCACCGTCACCGGGGCCGGCTTCGTGGCACTCCCGCCCGCCTCGACCGGGCGCCGGCACGCCAAGCCCGCGGTGTCATCGGGTAGTTGACGTCGCCGGGCGATAGCGAGGTCAGGCCGCGGCGCGCCGCGCCCCGTACCCGTGCGCCCTGGAGCGCCGCCCGAAGCGTCGGCGCCGGCACGCGCCGTACGTCGGCCGCCGAAAGCCGCGTCGACGCCGGCAGCGGTTGCAGGTACCGCGTGAAGATCATCGAGGCCGCACCGGCGAACAACCACCTCGGCAGCTTCGGATCCGTCGAGGTGACCAGCCATCTGCCCACCGGCTCCAGCCCCCTTCAGCGTGCAAGATCCGCGCGGTACAACACGACAGGACTGTGACACGCTCGGTTGAGCGCGGCCAAACGATCAAGGGGTGGATATGCTGGAAACTCTGGTGGTCGAAGTGCTTCTCACACTCGTTGAGGAACTGCGCTTCAGGCGTACCGCCGAGCGCCTGCACGGCACAACCCGCCGGATCAGCCAGACCATCCGCAATCTCGAACGCCGCGTCGGCGGCCCGGTGCTCGAAGGCAATAGCCGCAAGGTAACGCTCGACAAGCAGCTGCCCGACGACTTGCGCCCCGCGAACGACCGCGGGCTCCCCGGTGACACGGCACGGGACGGGTGAAACCAGGTGTTCGAGAACACGAGAGGACCGCCACCGGACGCGGGCCCGGCGGGCATCGGACCGCCGCTACGACGTCGACGTTCCTCAGTTGCGGTTGACGCACCGCCAGTTCGAGATGCCGTACAGGCCGACCTGGTCACGAATCCCGTCAAGGTCGAACAAGCCCTCGTCGACGGCTGGATGCACGATCTCTACGCCGCGTTCGGCCTTCCCGAAGCTGTGCGGGCCGGATCGTTCTGAACTCGACTTCCCGCATGAGCGCACCGGCCATCGTTCTGCTTTCGGCAACTTCCCTTGTCCTCAAAGCAAATCCGGTGATCGTCATGGCTCGGAAGGTGTCCACGGGGCGGCGAGGTCTTCGGTCGCGCGTACGGCCTTTCGACCCCGTGAGCCGGCTCCGAGCCCGCGAAGTGCATTCCAAAGGTCGTCGTATGCCCTCGGCACTCGATAGTGCTGTCGTCATTGAGACCGCCCATGTACCAGTCGATATCGTCGACGGCCTTCACGATGCAAAGCCCGCGGAAGCCCGGAACGGGAAGACCGCGCCCAGCATGACGACCAGCATGCGGTTGTCCCGGCGCCGGTGCGCGGCGGGGTCGCCGGTCGGACGAGGCGGCATTTCGACGGCGGCGGGTCCTCGGGGCGGCTCGACGGCCGGGAGCGCGAGGTTCTCCACGAGTGGCTGCCGGCAGGTGTCGGGGGTTGGACCACGTCGTCGCTCCGGTACTGCACGTACGCGACGGCGGTCGGCCGTTGGTGGGGCCCGGGGCGTAGCGGACGGCGGGGCGGACCGGGGCCGAGCGTCAGGGCGGGGACGAGGACGCGGACTCACTCCAACGGCCGAGGGGAGGTCTTCATGGGCTGACGCGCGTACCCAGACCCAGGCGAACGGGCTGTCCCTGCCGGTGCTGCTGAAGGGCTACCAGCGGTTGGGCTACACCAACCGGGCCGAGGCCTTCCACGGCTTCTCCGACTGGCTGAAGGAGATCATCAAGTTCAACGAGCTGCTCGCGAACTGCGTGATCTACTCCAATGCCTGCGCCATCACCGCGTCGGCGGCGAACTCGCCGGCCGCCGAGGGGCACCCGGTCGACCTGGCCATGATCTCCCCGTGCATCGCCCACACCATCCGACGGTTCGGGGGCTTTGCCCTCGACCTGACCCCACCCGACACCCGGCTCGACCTCGCCCCCGGCGCACTGTTTCCCACCGGCCGGGTCTGACCCGGCGGATTCCGCCCGCCTGTATCCGCAGGCCTGCAACGAGCAAGACCGGTGCGCCGACGTCGTCGTGACCTCAAGGGCATGGCCCGCCACACGCGGGTTCCCCCGGGTCCGGAACACGGCACACCAGACGTCATCAAGCGTGGCGCCTCGCGCATGCCGGGCGCCACGCTGAGGGCAGCGAGTGTCAACGGGTGGGTCTTGCCGTCGCGGCCGCGTTGGACGGCAGCGTCGTCGCCGGCGTCATCGCGGTGAGCGTCCATCCGCCGTCGCGTCAGAGCCCGACGCCGCTCCAGGTGAAGCCGACCCCGCTTGAGGTTGTTGCCGACAGGTCGAAGGGATAAGTCCCTGCAAGGTCCTCCGTCAGACCGCTGATCCGAATGTCGTGCAGACTTCTGCCGCCGTGTTCGCGAAGTCTGAACTGCACCTCGTCGTCCGAGGCGGTCTTGAGGTGGTCCCGTCACCCTCGTACGCCGGCCTCCAGGCCTGGGCCGGCTCTTGCCCCGCCCGAGTGTGTGGGGTGAACTCGCGGCCCGCGTGGCCAGTGCGCCGGCCGCCTCGGTCATCGGCGGAAGGTTTCGCCGTCAAAGGCACGTACCAACAGGCCGACGCCGCAACGGCATCCGCACGCGAGCAGCGACCGGCACCATCACCGCGGCGCAGGTGAGTGCACGCGGGTCGGGGTGAGCGCAGTACCGGGGCAGGTGGTCTTCTCCCAGGGCTTGCGCTGGTCGGTGGCCGGGGGCAGGGCGAGGCGGAGCTCGGTACACGCGATGATGACCAGCCCGGGCCGGCGGTCCGCCGCCTCTGGTTCGCGCAGCCGGGGGCGGGTCGAGCCCAAGTTCTGCTTGAACAGGCGAAACGTGTTCTCCAGGTCGAATCGGCGAAGGTAGCAAGACCACACGACGTCGACATCGACGGGCTCGCGTCGGCCGCGGAGGACCACAGCCAGACCGGAGGTGCATCCCGGTCGCCAGGCAGACGGTCGACCTTGAGTCGGATCAACGTGCCCTCGAATAAAGGTAGTTCGCCGTCCAAGTCGATGCAGGCCGAGCGGTGGGTGAGCCTGGGGTGGACCCGGTCCCACCAACGCGCCTCGGTCTTGCCGTGGCGGGGCGTGTCGTTCACAGTGACCACTGCCGGCTCCGGCCAGGACTCCGGCCTGGCCAGACGAAACTCCGGTGTGTGTTTGGGCGGTCGGCCGCCCTTCGAGTCGTGGACCCGTGGCGGCTTCGGCAGCCGCAGGACCCGCTCCGATCGCAGGCGTCCGGCCAGTTCGACGGGCAGGTCCCGCAGCAGCCACGCCAGACGCATCACGCCGTAGCCGGCGTCCACGACCAGGACGTCCCGGTCGACGTCCTGCCACTGGCCCACGCGGACCAGGTGCTCGACCACATCGCACAACTGGCCTGCGGTCACCGCGATGGCATCGCCCTCGGGGCCGAGACGGACAGCGTCCAGCGCCGCAGTCCACGGCGACCTGCCCGGGAACGTGCGGCGACGACGGAGTACGGCCGGCCCAGGATGATCTGCGCGGTCGCCCAAGAACGGCCGTGGACGTGGCAGAACAGCCGCTCCGGCAAGCACGCCGCGTCCCAACGCAGCCATGGCGAGACGTCCACGAACAACACGATTCGCGCCTCCAAGCGAGGCAGGGGTCGGCACCAGCAGATCACGAAGCCGCTCGACGTCGGGGTGACCGTGATTGAGCGCCCTACACCGGGAGCCGTAGCCGCGGCGGTGCTCGGCGGTCAGCGACGGCTCCACCGGTGTCTGCACCAGCCAATCCGCGCACGGAAGCGCGTCGGCGAGTTCGAAGAACGCGTCCGCCCGCGCGGTCGGGGACCCGTGGAAGTCCGTGCGGAAGCATGACAGTTCCGCGAGCTCCTCCCGTTCGCCGATTCGTTGCGGCACGCTCATCATCGCGGCCTTCGTCGTGAACCCTTGGATCTCCTCGCGGAATTCAGGATCACGAGAAGGCCGCCCCACGTCCGGCGATCGCCCGATCGAGTCACCGCCAGTGAGGGTGACCGCGGAAGGCTGTCGGGGATGGGCATGGTCCGGGTCGGGCGAAGGTCAGGGGGCCCGGGGCGGTCGTACCGCTTCGGACTCGGAGTCGTTCAGGAGGGCGTCGATGAGCGGGGCGGGCCCGGCGACTGTGGTGGCCCACAGGTCGTGGCCGGCGCAGATGACCCATGAGCGGTCCTCGGCCCAGAGGTTGGAGGGGCTGAAGTCGATGTCGGGATGGTCGTACAACTCCTCGGCATCGCCCAAGAGCCCGGTTTGTAGGTGCAGGTTGTCGAAGTCGCGGGCCCCGAGCATCAGTGGGTTGGAGTAGGCCAGGCAGCGGGTGTCCGCGCCCGCCGGGTTGTGGACGCGGAGCAGTGCGACCAGGCGGTTCCAGGTCTCGCGGTCCGGACTGCCCTCGGTCGGCGGCGCGATTGTGACGGGCCGGCTGCCCTCGATGGACGCGAAGGAGAGGCCGCGGTGGCAGGGCGAGAGGCCGGCGGGGACCATCGGATTGCCGCTGCGTTGGGCGAGGTCGGCCCAGCGCAGCCGGTGCCGGCGGGAGCCCGGGTGCTCGGCGCGGCCCAGGCCGCCTCCGGTGAGGGTTCCCACCGTGTTCGACGAGGTCGATGGCTGAGGCGTCCAACATGGCCCCAGGCCAGGGCGCGTATCCCACGCGCAGAGCGCGGTCGGAGACAGCAGCCTGCGCGAGGCCCGGTGCACATCGGAGGACAGAAACAAGAACCTGCTGCGCACAACAAAGACAATCATCAGGTCGTCAAGGAACAAGCTCAGGATCGGTTCCCCGTCCCGTCCCAGTCTCGCAGTCGGCGCAGTGAGTGCCCGGTCGCCGACTTGCACAGGAACTCGGCGCGCTCGTAGGACAGTCGGCCGCGTCCGGTCTTCGGGCAGAGGTCCTCCGCGCCCAGGATGCCCGCCCGCGCCGGCCCCGGGCGTCGGTCGGCGAGGAACACCGGGCCGCGGGTGCGGCCGTCCAGGAGTTCGGGCAGGAGCGCGGCCGTCCCCGATCGCCAGGTGAGCCACGCGCCACGCCGGTCCGACCGCCGGGCCGCGCGGCGGCCCCGTCGCTCCGGCAGGTCGAGGTCCTGGACGTTGAGGGCCAGCACGGCCGCGACAGTGGCACCCGACTCGCGCAACAGCGTCCACAGCGTGCGCTCCCGCAAGGAGGCTTCCACATCATCCCCCGGCCATGCCGCTCCGGAGGGGACCGGGGTGGGCGCCGGCCCGCGGCGGTGGTCGAGTATCCGCTGGGGGATGGCCGCGTCGAGGCCCGGGGTGTGCGCCCACGCCCCGAACGCCCGGACGGCGGACCGGTGTCGGTTCCAGGTGGCCGCCGCCACGCCGCCCCACGACACGCGGAAGGCGCCGGCGATCTGATCGGCCGTCAGCGACGTGAGCGGCATCCCCACCCCCAGGGAGAGGCGTAGTCGCCACAACGTCTGCCCGTAGGAGCGGGCCGTCGCCGGCGCGAGCCGGTCCTGGGCCAGAAACGCGTCGATGGCCTCGCCGAACGTTTGCGTGGACGCGTCCCCGGTCGGGATCGCGTCGGCACGCTGCGTCAGGTAGGCGCGTTCGGCGGCGTTCTTTGTCAGCAGCGCCGCGCGCTCGAACTCGCGGCGGGCCTCCTCGCCACGCCCCAGGCGCAGAAGCAGGTCCCCGCGCACCCCGGGGAGTAGATGGTAGTCGCGAAGCGCGGGGTCCCAGGTGAGCGTGTCGACGAGGGCGAGGCCGGCCGCGGGGCCGTCCGCCATCCCCACCGCGACCGCCTGGTTGAGCCGCACCACGGCGGTGGGCAGGAGGCCGGCAAGGGCGGCGTACAGTCCGACGATCCGCCCCCAGTCGGTCTCCTCGGCGGTGCGCGCCTGGGCGTGGCAGACGGCGATCGCGGCCTGCAGCAGATATGGACCGGGCCGGCCGGGCGTGCCGACCGCGCGGGCCCGCAGCATCGCCGCGAACCCGCGCCGGATGAGCAACTGGTCCCAGCGTCCCCGGTTCTGCCGGTGCAGGGGGACGGGTTCGCCGGCGAGGCCGGTGCGTGCCGCCGCGCGGGACGCCTGGATCTCCATGAGCGCCACCAGGCCGTGCACTTCGGCCTCGTCGGGCACCAACTCGGCGAGCAGGCGCCCCAGCCGCAGCGCCTCCAGGCACAGTCCGGGCCGGATCAGGTCGTCGCCGGAGGTCGCCGAATAGCCCTCGTTGAAGATCAGGTAGACAACCTCCAGGACGGAGGCCAGGCGCTCGGCCAGTTCGGTGCCGTCCGGGAGTTCGAACGGCACTCGCTCCTCGGCGAGTGTGCGTTTCGCGCTCGCGATGCGGCGGGCGATCAGCGGCTCGACGGTGAGGAACGCCCGGGCGATCTCGGATGCGGTGAGTCCACCGAGCAATCGCAGGGTCAGCGCGACGCGCGCCTCGGTTGGCAGGATGGAGTGGCAGGAGACGAACATCAGTCGCAACACGTCGTCCTGCTCTGAGCCGGGCTCGGCGGCCCCGAGGTCGTACTCGGGGCCGCCGAAGCCGTCGTCGAGCCGGCGCTGTTCGGCCAGGTCGCGGGCGAGCAGTTCGTCGTGTTCCGCCGACCGCCGGTCGCGGCGGATGTGGTCGACGGCGCGGCGCTTGGCGACGGTGGTGAGCCAGGCGCCCGGATTATCCGGGACGCCCGAATCCGGCCACTGTTCCAGCGCCGCGACCAGCGCGTCCTGCGCCAGCTCCTCGGCCACCCCGACGTCGCGCACGATGCGGGTGAGCGCGG
Source organism: Embleya sp. NBC_00896 (assembly GCF_045207785.1). Lineage (NCBI taxonomy): Bacteria > Bacillati > Actinomycetota > Actinomycetes > Kitasatosporales > Streptomycetaceae > Embleya > Embleya sp. NBC_00896. Next base: position 7,301,966 of record NZ_CP108776.1, on the reverse strand, counting down.
CAATGATGCGGGCCGACTCCATCTTCCAGATCGCGTCGACCGTGCGGTAGGCGTCCATCACGGACCGAAGACCTCCTGGATCACGCTCTCGCCGTCACCGACGATCCTCCGGAAGCGGCGGGCCAGCTCGACCGCCTCCTCCTGGGACCGGACCTCCACCAGGGCGAACCCGACGACTGCCTCCTTGGACTCGGCGAACGGGCCATCTGTGACGGTGACTTCGCCGCCCTCGGAGACCAGCCGCACGCCGCCCGGCGCAAGGCCGCCGGTGGCCAGCATCACGCCGGCGGCGCTCAGCTCCTCGATGAAGGCACCCATTTCGGCGAACAGCTTCTCGTCGGGCGCCTTCGCGTTCTCCGACGCCTTGGACATCATCAGATAGCGCATGGTGTTTCTCCGGTTTCGTTTCGGCGGGCCAGGTGGCCGGGGGTCACTGGCGCGTCGCGCAGGCCATGCGACGGGGAATTGTGGGTTTCCCCGTCATATCAGCGGAGCGACGAAGGTGCGAGCCCCAGGGAAGAACGCCCGGGCCCGCCCGCCCCTCGAAGGAACCCGCCGTGACCACGACCACCCGCCCTCCGCGCAGCACGGTCGCCGCCGACCGGAACCGGGTCGCCGCCCCGAGCAGCGCGGTGGGCACCCGTGCGCTGTCGGCCTGCGCGGTCGTCGCCGGTCCGCTGTGGGTGGCCGTGTCGGTCGCCCGGGCACTCACCCGCGAGGGCTTCGAACCCACCCGACACGCACCGAGCCCATCGGCCACCCGCTCGCTCGGCCGGCTGCCGATCACCAACTTCGTCATCGCCGGCATCCGACCGACGAGCCCCGAGCCACCCGACGATCTCCACGACAACCGACGATCTCCACGACAAGTGATCGACCGAACCAGGAAAAGAGACAGTTCGATGCGCATCGTAGTAGGCGAGTTCACCAGCCTCGACGGAGTCATGCAGGCCCCGGGCGGCCCCGACGAGGACACCCACGGCGGGTTCGCCCACGGCGGCTGGACCCACCCGTTCTTCGACCCGCAGGTCATGGGCGGCGCCCTCGCCGAATGGGCCGCCGACACCGACGCCCTGCTCTTCGGACGCCACACCTGGCAGGTCATGGCCGCAGCCTGGCCCGGACGCGCCGGCGACCCCTTCGCCGACCACATGAACTCCGTCGCCAAACACGTCGTCTCCAACACACTCGGCGAAGACGACCTCACCTGGAACAACACCACCCTCATCCCCGGCGACCACGCCCTCGACCACATCCGCAAGCTCCGCGACACCGACGGCCGCGACCTCGTCGTGATGGGCAGCCTGACACTCGCCCGCACCCTCCTGACCCAAGGACTCGTCGACGAACTACGACTGATGATCATCCCCGTACTCCTCGGCGGCGGAAAGACCATCTACCCCACCGACGGCGCAAAGCACACCCTCGAACTCGTCTCGACCGTCACCAGCGCCACCGGCGTCCACGTAGCCACCTACCGACCCGCAACCGCGACCTAGACCCCACCCGAGACCAACCACCGGCCACCCGGCCACACGGCCACCCGGCCACACGGCCACACGGCCACCCGGCCACCCGGCCACCCGGCCACACGGCCACCGGCGACACGACACCCAAAACGGCGCGGCCGGACACAACACCCGGCCGCGCCGACACAGCGACCAAAACCCATATACCCCACACCTATCCCAACCGTGCACGCTCCCATATGATCACCGAATTCGTCAGAAGGACGCTGCCCCCGTCGCTCGGAACGTCGTCTCACCGAGCAGCGGGAACAGCCGCCTGTCGTCGTCCAATCCTCCTGCTTCGCCGGGCTCGTCGTTCCGCGCGGCCCAGGTCCGTCGGAACCGCAAGCTGCCAGGAGACCTCCATGCCCCGCGCCCTTCGCGCCGTCGCCATGACCGCTCTCATGCTCGCCCTCGGAGCGGCCGCAATCGCCTGCAGTTCCACGGACTCGGCTTCGTCTTCGACGGGCTCGGCTTTGTCGGCGGCCGACGACAGCCTGCAGTCGGCTCCGCAACTGATGGCCAGGACCACGTCGTTCCACGTGGAAGCACACGCGGGCGGCGAGAACGGGATGGACGTCAAGGCACGGTTCAACGGCAAGGACGCCGCCGGCACGCTCGACTATGTGGGCGGTGGTCACGCCGAATTCGTCCGGCAGGGCGGCACGCTGTACGTCAAAGCCGACCAGGGCTTCTGGCGCCGCGTCGGCGCGGACCCCTCGATGCTCCCGGCCGCCGACCGACACCCGTGGGTCCGTGTGCCGGGCGACGACGCCGAACCGATCAACATGCTCGTGGACATAGCCGATTCCCGCCGCGTGCTGAGCCTGGTCAAGACGTCGTCACCGTGCCGGTTCGGACCCGATGCCACCCCCGACACGGGCCCCGGCGCCGGAAGGTGCCTCGAGTGGAGTGCCGCGAACGCGAAGCAGCCCTTCCTCCGCACGTACTTCGCCCCGACCGGCAAGCCGTATCCGACCCGCGTCATCGCAGCCGACCCGACCATGCGGGTCGACGCCACATACCACGGCTTCGACGAGCCCGTCTCCGTCTCGGCCCCGACCGAGCCGACCATCGACTTCGTCGCGGCGAAGTCTTGACCCGGGCCTCGGCCGCCCGACGAGGAGGCCACCCGCCGACACCGGCCGACCGATCCGTGGTCTCCCGGTGGACCACCCACTCGACGCAAGCGCGGAGCCACCTGTGATGACAAAGCCCGTGTCGCGGCTGCGTCTCGAGAACGTGCTGCACGTACTCGCGGCCGGCGTGCTCGTGACGTCGATGGCGCTGGCTGTCTGGGCCAGGCACCCGCGCGAGGCCACCTCCGAGGAATTCCTCGCAGGCGTCTCCAACGGGACCATAACGTCGGTCGACTACGACGTGGACGACCTCCAGCACGTCTACGTCCGCTGGCGGGCAACCGACACGACCTGGCGCGAGGCCGGGTACTCGCCGAAAGAGCGGGCCGCAGACCCGGTCGGTTGTCGCTCGTCACGGGCTTCGGGTTTCTCGCCTACCTCTGGCTTGAGTCACCCGGCAGGCGAGCGGCCGCGGACCGGGAGACGACAGCACGGTTGCTGACCGATCCCGCAGCGCTGGTCTGTCCAACCTTGGCGGGGATCTTCGTCTTCTGGGGAATCTGACAGCGCGACCGACGCATCGCACGACGAACCGGCACCACGATCGCCGACCCCGCGGCCGCGACGGTGGGCGACCCCGTCCACCGCGACTTCGCCGCCGACACACCGAACCACACATACGTCGGCGACATCACTCACCTGCCCGTCGCCGGCGGCAAGCCTCTCCACCTCGCGACCGTCGTCGACCTGTGTTCGCGGCGCGATCTTCCACAGCGACCACGGCTCCCAAGCAAATACACCTCTCGGGCGTTCGCCGACGCCTGCCACGAGGCAGGCGCGACCCACTCGATGAGCGCGGTAGGCAGCTCCGCCGACAACGCGGCCGCCGAGGCGTTCAACGCGCCCTTCAAACGCGAGACGCTCCAAGGCCCCAAACACTGGCCCACCGCCCGACAGGCCCGACTCGGTAGCTTCCGCTGGGCCAACCGCTACAACACCCGACGCCGCCACTCCCACATCGGCCAACTCAGCCCCACCATCTACGAAGCCGAGCTTCGGACGATCTCACCTACCTTCTCCTTGACCTGCGCGAACATCGGCGCGTGCGGGTCGAGACTCTGCAGCTTGGCCATTCTCGGTAATTTCTCTCGCTATCGGTCAGTGGGTGTCGCTGGGGCCCGCGTCCTGGGGATACCAGCGGAGTTCAAGGGTGTTGGTGTCCGGGTCCTGGATGTAGATGGAGGTGGCGGTGCCGCGGGCACCGAAGCGCTGGACAGGGCCCTCAAGGACTGTGAAGGTGCCCGACTTGATGACCTCGTCCCAGTCGATCGGATGCACGGTGAGGCAGAGGTGGTCGACGTTGGACTCGCCGCGCGGGCCGGCGACCAGATCGATGATGGTCTCCGGGGTGATCCGCACCGACGGGAAGGGGATCTTGCCGGCCCGCCACTCCGCTACGCGCATCGGCTCCAGGCCGAGCAGGTTGGTGTAGAAGTCCAGGGACCGTTCGACATCGGCGACGTTGAGGACCAGGTGGTCGAACGCTTTGACGCGAACCGTAATGACCATGGAACTTCCCTTCGGGAGGATGCTGGGGTGATGCCTCATATGGTCTGGCGCCCGGGCCTCGACAAGGCGCCATCGACGTACGGTCGTTGGGCCGTACTCAACGCCGGAGGCGCCCTGCTGGAGCGCGCGCAGGGCCGGCACCGACCATCGTGTTGTCGAGACATCGGGGGCACGGCACCGTGTCTCACTGCCCTGGCCCTGGTGTCCAGTGGGTGCCCAGTGGTCGGGCGGGGTGTACGCCGCACCGCGAGCCCCACTCTGGGAGGCTCGCGGCCGCGGCGGTCAGCGCCACATGGCGGAGAAGTCGTCGAGTTGAATCCAGGTGACGGGGCTGTCGTTCGTGCCGCCGTAGACGACCACGAGGCCCGTCTCGGTGACGTCGACGCGGCACGCGTTGACACCCGAGTGGTTGTTGCGCGGGGCCACACCGCGCACGGCTGCCGACGGTCGCAGTGCGGGGTTGACGTCGCCGAGTTTCTGGTCCTGCCTGAAGGTGCATCCGACGGTGCCGCGCAGTTGCAGGAACGTGCTCCCGGCGATGTCGAGCAGCCGGGCCTGCGGCACGTTGCGGTCGAGCACGGTCACACCCGGGGCGAGCTTGATCGTGGTCCATCCCCGGCGCACCTCGATGCCGCCGCTCGCGGCTTCGGCGGGCTCGGCGAGCGACATGCCGACGGCGGTGACCGCCGCCGTGGCCGGGACAGCGAGCGCCGCGGTCAGCAGGGCGCGGCGGCTGCGCCCCGGTGCGGGGGTGGGGGCGGCATGCTTCGACGACGACATCGCGGGGACTCCGTGGGCTCGGGGCGGGACAGGGGGACAGGGGAACGGACGTCGGGGAGTGCGGGATCGGCCGGTCAGGCCCAGGCGGTGGAGACGTTGTCGAACTGCACCCAGGAGATGGGGCGTTCGCGGGTTGCGCCGTCCGCGTACACACCCCCGTCGGGACGCAGTTCGACACGGCACACGCTGTGCCCGCTGCGGTGGTTGCGCGGGCAGTTGGTCACGATCAGGCGGCTGGGTCGCAGCTCGGCGGGCAGCGTGCCGATGTGGCGGAGTCCGACGCTCTCTTCCGCGAGCGTGACGGTACCGGACATGTGCAGGTACCGGTTTCCCGCGAGGCTGATCAGCCGGGCCCGGAGCGGCTGAGCGCGGGTGTCGACCCCGGCGGCGGGCGAGACGACCTGCCAGTCGACGAGGACGCGGGCCTCCAGGCTGGTGCCGGTCGGGTCGGGCACATACTTCACGGTGATCGCACGATCGGCGCCGGTACGCCCCGTGCCGAACCCGAAGCACAGCCGCACGCCCCGCGCCGTGTCACCGCCCGGAAGCCACGCGGCGAGGCCCTCGGCCTCGCGGATCTGATCGTCGGCCGGAACGCGTGGGAAGAACGTGCGCTGGACTATCTCGCCGGTGTCCCAACTCGCCGTCGTCAGATAGGCGTTGTCCGCGGTGGGACTGCCGGTCCAGTGGTAGATGTAGCGCCCGAGGGACAGCAGACCTTGCGGGTACGCGTGCCGGAACGACGCGCGGGCCACCGGCGTCCACGTGCCGGTGCGCGCCTTGTCCAGGTCGTAGAGGTAGTAGGTGTACAGCCTGTCGGAGTGCGCGGGACCTACGCGTGTCGCGAGGCAGATGCGGTTCGTGGTCGGATCGATGCTCGGTGCCACGAAGGTCTTGCCGGGCAGCGGGTGGAAGAGGCGCACACGCGAGGCGTCGTCACCGTCGACGGCCTTGTTGGTGGTACTGCTCCACGGTTCGTACGGCGTGGTGGCGACGGCTGTGGCCTCCGGGGGCCTGGCCGGGCTCGTCGTGGGGTCGCCCCCTCGGGGGACGCCTTCGAGCCACAGGTCGACGCCGCCGCCGGCCTTCGGAACCACGCCGAAGGACGTGCCGTGCCCGAAGCGGCGCAGGTACATGAAGTCCAGCACCCGGCCGTTGAGGTCCATCCGCGAACACAGCAGGTCCCCGCCGGCCCGTCGGTGCGCGTAAGGAACAGGTCCCGATTCGCCGCTGAGCCGCACATTATTGGGCAGAACCTGCATCACATAGATCTGCTGTGCGCGGTTGTCGAACGCGAAGGACTGCAGCACGTTGCGTCGGCCCTGCGCGAAGGCGCCCTGAAGGACGACGCCCGGCACATGCGCGGTGTCGAACGGGTCGGGCGGGAGGACCGAGAAGCCCGGATCGACCCAACCACCGCCGACCACGGCGAACTCCGTGGACTCCGTGGACTCCTGGCCGGGTATCGAATCGACCTCGTCGGCGGGGTCGACACTCGCCACGAACTGGTATCCCGCCAAGGCCATTCTCTCCGTCATCTGTTCCGGTCCTCCGGACGTAGAGTTCCAATGATCTGCATCGCGCCGGGAGCGCGCTATCCGCAAGACGTGCCGTCCTCGCGGCGCGGGCATCCGTCACGACCGGGGATCGCCCGGCACGGGCCGCGGGAAGGTGCGGTCGTAGCGGCGGATGCAGCCCGTCGAGGCGGCCGCTTCGAGCCGGTACGCCTGCCGAGGTGTTGGCCCAGGCCCGGCCAAGATCCACCGGACAGGGCCCTAGCGCCCTGGGCGGCCGGTTCGGGTTGCCGGCTTGGGCCGGCCACGCCGCCGATCACCTCGGGGTCGCAGAACGGTTGGGACCAGCCGCCGGGGGCGAACCCGCCGTCGGTGTCCTCTCCGGAGTGGCCCGATGCACGCCGATGCCGGGGCGTCGGGCATGGACATGGCGGATATGGGGACTCCTTCGGAGGGCCGGTGGTTCGGTGCGCGCTCGTACGTCGATCCGCCGATGTGACAGGGAATGCCGGGGTCCCTGTCACGTCGGCCGGCGTCCGCCTGCTCTCCTCGGGCGGCGAAGTCACCGCGACCGACGGGCCGTTCACCGAGCCCACCACTGCCGTCCGACCCGATGTGGAGTACTACTGCCAAGTTCCGCTTTGGGTGGGTAAGTAGTGGTCAAACAGTGGCGTTTCGGCTGTTCGGGGGCGAGTGTGGTGCCGAAGTTTCTGATGGCCCGTCAACCCGTGGATGGGGACGAGAAGAAGAGGATCCGGCGGTTGGCCGGGGCGCGTCACGCACCGGGCGACTGGATCCTGCGGGCGAGGATCGTCACGCCGAGTTGGGAAGGCCTGCGCGTGCCGCAGGTGACCGCTCGGGCGGGGTGCGATGCGAAGACCGTGCGGCGGTGGCTGCACCGGTTCAACGAACAGGGCCTGGACCGGCTCGGCGACCGACCCGGGGGCGGCCGCAAACGGCGGATCTGAGGGGCCTCGCGTTTTTCGGACAGGGCCGGCTGGCTACGAAGAGGTCATGCGTAGGCTCGTTGATGGCTTGCGCTATATGGGTACGTGGCGACGCGCATGGAGTATGCCGACCCCGGGCGCGTTGTGTCTGGCACGACAACGGTTGGGTTCGGAAGTTATGCGCGATTTATATGAGCGTGTAGCGGTTCCGTGCGCAATGCGCTCAACGCAAGGCGCGTGGATGGGCGGGCGCAGGTTGATGTCTCTGGACGGGTTCGGCATGGAAGCCCCTGACAGCCGGGAGAACGCCACCTACTTTGGCTATGCGGGCAAGAAGGAACGCTGCACGTTCCCCTACGTACGACTCGCCGGCCTGGCCGAGTGTGGAACGCATGCCGTAGTTGCTGCGGAAATCGGATGCAAGGGCGAGGGCGAGGAGACGCTGGCCGGTCGAATTCTTTCCTCGGGGGCGCTCGCCCGGAATGCTCGTGATGGTTGACGCCGGCCTGTACAGCTACCAGCACCTTCGCATGGTTCTCGATACCGGAGCCGACGCGTAGTTTCGTGTTGGTGCAAACGTCCACTTGCCGATCATAGAATGGCTACCCGACGGCTCGTACCTGTCCTACGTCGCTGCTTCCGATGAGAAACGAAAGATGTCGGTCAAGCTCCGTTCCGGGCAGATCGGGATCACCGATTTGGCAGGGTTCTACGCACGTGTCGTCGAGTACGAGGTTCCGGACAGGGGGGATGGTGACGAGTTGATCGCTCTCGTCACCAATGTCATCGATCCCAGTGATCTAAATGCTGTCGATCTGGCCACCGCGTATCACGAACGGTGGGAGGTCGAGCTGGTGGTGGGCGAACCAAAAACTCATCAGCGCGGGTCGGCAGTGATTCTCAGATCGAGAAAACCGGATCTCGTCAAACAAGAGGTATGGGGGGCTGTTGCTCACTCACTACGCAATCCGCCACCTCATGCGAGAGGCGGCCGACCAAGCCGATCTCGATCCCGACCGGATCTCGTTCATCCGCTCCCTCCGTATGGTCCGCCGTCAGGTCTCGAACCAGGCGGCTTTTTCCCCTCAGCGGCTCGCGGGGAAGATCGCTGAGGCGATCGAAGAAATCATCGAGCGGCCGAACCCGGAACGACGACAACGCTCCTGCCCACGCGCGCTGAAGAGACCAAGACATAACTCGTACCGAGTAAAATGAGAAGCCGACAGAAACATCACGCATGACTCGCCACCAACGATCCGCCTGCTAGCCCCGGCCGCTTGGCTAAACGGCATTGGACCATGGTGCGCCGGTGATCCCAGGACGACCGTGGAATCACCGGCGCGCCAGGTCGTCACCGACGCGATCGGCATTCTGAATTCGCTTCTCCGAAAGGCCATGATTTTGTCCAGTAAAACCCCCATCGATAAGTCGATCATGCTGGACGACTTCGTGGAGACGATCTCCGATGAGGAAAACTTCGACTGGGGCGGACTCGATGATCTCGCCGCTGTCGTACCTGCTTCGGCGGTGGTCAAAGCTTTTGATGTGGCTACGGGTTCATTTGCCAGGGATATCTTGTGCCGAATCTGTTGTCAGCGAATCATTTCTGGCGCCGCTTTCGGTTTGATTTCTTGTCTTGATGATGAGGATATGGATGTCAGGAATTATTCTTTGGAAGCGCTGGCGGCACTCTTCTTCATGGGGAGAAAGCTGCCGGTGGGAGCAGGCGAACTGCTGAGCGAGGCATTGTCGAGGCGTCTTCGGGAAGAAAAGAAGATCGGCCTGCTCAGTTCTGTTGTCCAGTTGCTTCCCTTCGCCATGGGAGAAATGACAAGAAGCACTCTGTTGTCGCTGGAGGATCATGAGGACTCGCGGGTGAAACTGCAGGCGCGACGCGGAATCGAATACTTGGATCGGATCAAGGTCGAGCATTCGTGATCGGGCGTCCGGGGCCGGCCGGGCCGGATACGCGTGCCCGGTGCTTGGTGGGGGTCGTCGGTGGAAACGAGCCGGCAGGCTCGGCGACGCGAGGCCGGCTGCGAATCGTGAGGTTGCCCTGACCGGCAACGATCACAGCGCCACCGGCCGACTGTCCGCTGAAGTCACTACCCGAGCCCCCGTCGCGGTAGGTGTCCGATTCCCTACCTTCCGTCATGTGTGCTGTTCATGGGCGGTACCGTAGCTGCACCGATGGCGCCCCGTACCTCCGAAGGAGAGCAGCATGGCAACAGGCAAAGTGAAGTGGTTCAACGCGGAGAAGGGCTTCGGCTTCATCGCGCAGGACGAAGGCGGCCCGGACGTGTTCGTCCACTTCTCCGCCATCCAGAGCACCGGCTTCAAGGAGCTGTACGAGAACGACCCGGTCGAGTACGACGTCACCCAGGGCCCCAAGGGTCCCCAGGCGGAAAACGTCGTCAAGGTGTAGCCCCGGTCGGGGACCGGGGCACCGCGCCGGCGCCCCGCTGACCGGTCGCTCGCTCGGGCCGGGTGACGACGCCGGGTTCGCCCGCATCGTCGCCCGGGAGCCCGGGACCGCCGGCACGGTCTCGATCCCGGCGCAACGGGGTGTCCACCCCGTTGCGGCCGCGCGGGCATCGACAAGAGGCGATCACCCTCACCGAACCGAGGGCACGGACACCCGAGCCGAGGCAACGACCCACCACTCCACCCGTCCGACGCCGCATGACGGCCCCGGTGCGGCGCGGGGTGGCGGTGTGCCGCGCCCCGGATCGTGGTCGTCGTGGTCGTACGCTCGAACTACGTCCCTCCCCGAGCACCTCGCCCCGCTGCTCGATCGTCAAGTGAGGTTCGAGCGTCTGGACGCCGGCTGCAAGGCCGCGGTCGACAACGCCGAACGGCTCGCCGACCTGCGCCCCCGGCGCCTGGACGCCATCTGGGAACTCATCCACGCCCGCGCCGAGAGCCCCTCCGACCGCCACGCCCTCAAGGCCGCCGCCCCGGCCCTCCTCGTCAACGAGCGCGAAGGCGATCGGTGACCCCCGACGACGAAAGCACGGAACCAACTCCGGCGCGCCGTTACCGGGTCGGCGCGCCGCAGGACCACCGGCACCACCGTGCGCGCCGCCCGTGGCGCACCGGCACCGGCCCGACCGCGTGCCCGAACGCGGAATGCGGACGCGAGGTGAAGGGAGTACCGGGGTGGCGTATCGACCGGCGTACGACGAGATCTCACCGACCAGGTCCCGCCAGTTTGAGCAATGCTCGCCCATACGTCTGCCTTTGGTCGGGTCAATGCGCGTGACCTGGTCTTCGGCAGCGCTGGAACTTCGTTGCGGGATCCGGCCGTTGACGAGGGCGTCCCGGTCGTTCAGGACGAACGCGGCGAAGCCTTGGACCGGCGGCGGTCCATGGTCGAGGGCGCGGGCCGTCCAGGACGTGAGGTCGGCCCCGCGGCGTTCGCCGGGGACGGCGTTGAAATCGTGGCCGGGTCCGCGTGCCGGCGCCGTCCGCTATTTCGGCGGGACGGCGGGGAAGACGAAGTAGTCGCCGTGCTCACCCGCCCGCACCACGCCGACGTTGTCGCCGAACGAGGGAACCCCGACCACGTCCTCGGCGATCAGGCGGTGCTGCGCACGTCGAGCGCTGCGATACCGCTGCCCTCGAGCAAGGCGTACAGCACGCCTTGCGGTGAGATGGCCACCGGCCGCAACTGGCGCTCGTCCTTGGCTTGTTCCCACAGTTTCGCGCCGGTGCCGGTGTCCCAGGCGACGGCGCCCTTCGTCAGCGCCACCACAGCGGTGGTGCCGTCCACGGACAGCGCCACGCCCGCCTTGGACTTCTCGGCGACGCCCACGCCCGGTGCGGTGGTGGGCCCCTGAGAGATCAGACGGCCGCCGGCCGGGTCGTGGGCGGTGAATACGGTCGGTCCACGGCCGCCGGCCGTCCAGGCCAGCGTGTGCGCCCGGTCCCCGGCCACGCTCCACGCTGGGCGGTCGGCGAGCCCCGGTATCGCAGCCCCCGTGAACTTCGGGGCCTTGCCCGCTGCGCCGTCTGCGCCGGCGCCACCGGACGGCGACGCCCCCTGCTCGTCCGAGCCCCCGTCCCCAGAGCTGCACGCGGACGTCAAGGCCAGCGCAAGCACGACTCCGGCGGCCGCGGTGGCCGTCCGGCGGGACAGCCGCGAGCGCTCGGACACTGGCGTGGCGGCCCGGAGACGCGAGCCATTCGTGGGCTGCGACATGAAGTGTCCGCTCCCGTTTGATGCAGTTGATCTTGAAAATGGGCTGCCACCGTAGCGGTTAGGGGTCAACAGGGCGAACTCGGCACTCCTCGTACGCAGGTGCTTCTCGCGAACCGTCCTTCGGCATGGCTCCTGCCGGCTGCCCCGACCGCCGTCGACAGTGCCGAGCAATTCCCAAGCGGCTAAAGAAGCCGCCAACGGCGGCACACACACGCCATGCCGCCGGCAGGACGTTCGCGGTCACCCGACGCACGCTCGACCACGACCGTGTCGTCCTCGGCCCACAGCCGGTCCCCGGCGCGCAGGAACAGCGGCCGCTCCAGCTCGAACACCGAGCACCCGGGCTCGAAGTCCACCTCGTTCAACAGCAACATCCTCGGGGCCGTCACACGCTCACCCATCAGCATCACCTCCCCAGACTCCCGCACCGGTCGAATGAATTTCCCGAGCGTGCCATCCAAAGCGACGAGCGCGACCGGAGTCGGCGCGGGATGCCACACAACTCACGGCGCTTCAATACGCGATGGCGTCAGAGGCTGCGGTGGTCTCTGCGTGGTCGGAGGCGGTCGATGACGCGCCGGACGAGGCGGGAACCTGCCGGACGGTGAGGTCGGTGGCTGTGTCGCCGGGTTCGCGCGAGGTGCTCACGGGTGTGGACGCTCAGGCGTCGGCTGTCTGCAGGCCCATCGCGCGCAGCAGCTCGAAGAAGTGGTGCTCGGCGGACTCGATGCGGTCGGCGAGCAGGATCTCCAGCACCTTCGGGGGCTCCGGGCGCCAACCCGATGCCTCCGCCCAGGCGCAGGCATCGCGGGCCCGCTGCGGCATCTCGCCGACGATACGGTCGTGCGCCGAGTCCCACGCGGCCTGGTAGGCCGTGCTCGGCATCCCCGTCTCGTCCTCATAGCAGATGCTGCTCGGGACCTCGTAGTCGGCCGCGAGTTCGGGTGTGAACCAGGTCCCGAACAGGCCGCCCCGGGCCGACCAGCCCTGGTTCCAGGTCCCGCAGCGGCTTGCCGCTGCGGGCCACCACGTACTCTCCCCAAAAGCCCATGCCGTGCCCTTACTCGGTCGTGGATTCGAATCGGTCATTCGTAGGATCGGCGGGGCCCAGGGGCTCTGGGTATGGCTGTCGTGAGTGAGCCGTCCGATGGCTGGGGAGGCTTGACCGCCCGGGGCCCCGCGACGACTCGACCGCCGCTTGGGAGATGCGACTCGATCGCCGTGTAGGGCAAACGTCGGCGTGCTCGTCTGCCGGCGCGGTCTCAGAAGGGCGGGTCGTCGCCGAACCCCTCGGGGTCCGCCCAGGGATCGTCACACGTGGGGGGTTGGTGGGCGCCCGGGTCGAACATCCGGTTCAGGGTGTGTGTCAGTCCGGCGCCGTCGTAATCGACCTGCCGTATCCAGGGCACCTCGGCCGTCAGGAGGCCGAGTTCGTGCGTGACGGTCTCGTCGAGAACGGCGCGCAGGTCGTCGGGTGCGGGGTCGTCGACCAGGCACAGCCATCCCAGCGCGGCGCCGACCCTGACCTCCGGTGGGCGTGCGGGATCCGACCAGCACGCGCGGGTGAATCCGGCGGTGCCGGTGTTCCCTCGCCAGTTGCGCGATCGCCAGAATCAGGCCGGCCCGCAGACGGGGAACCTCCTCGATACGGAACCGCTCGTGCAGGGCGGCGGAGATCTCCCACGCCCGGCCCGACGACGCCGCCAGGACGTACGCCGCCGCCTCCCGCACCTCCGGGTCGGGGTCGTCGAGCAGGGCGATCGGGATGTGCGCGTCCGCGGCGATCGCGTCACGCGCCGCCCGCACCGACCAGGTCTGCGGATGGCCGCTCATGTCGCATCTCACGTCCTCGTCGGCGTCGGCGACCCGCAACAGACCGGTGCGCGACCCGTCGTCCGAGTAGTTGCGGCGCGCCGCCACGGCGACCAGGAAGAGCGTGTTCACCCGGTCGTGCGTGGCCCGGTCCGCGGCGATCCGCAACAGGAACGGCACCGTCAACGGGGCCACCGAACACCTCGTGCCCTGGTGACAGACGGAGTTCCACAGCGAGGACAGCGCATTGTCCGCCGTGGCGGCGTCGGCGGAACGCATCCGCTCCAGGTATTCGGGGACGTTCTCACCCGAGCCGTACGCATGGGAGAACCGGTGCCAGGGCACCTCCTCGTAACGGAACCCGTCCCTGACGTCCCGCGGGATCCCCGCGATCACCGCACGCACATCGAGCGCAGTCCCCTCGTACAGCCCGAATCCGTGGACACGCACCCGCTCGAAATCGAACACGAAATCCTCGGACATCACGGTCCCCTCTGGCGGATGTCGCCGGCCGAAAGGCCTCTGCCTACCACCAGGCGCCGACATCCCCGGACGAGCCGCCGGGGTTCGCTCCCCGCGCTCCCGCCGAACACGTCCGACGAACGCTCGTGTGGGCGGGCCTTCGATGCCTCGGGCCGGAACGGATCGGCTACCGAAGCAGGCACCGCTCGGCGGCCACTCTGGCGCCGGACCTGACGCTGGTCCAGGAGAGCGGGACTCGGACCGCGATGGACCGCGCCGCGTACCGGGTCGGCGACGCGGTGCGCGAGGACTGGGACGTGCTGGAACTCCAGCGCCGGGTGCACAATCCTGTACAGGCGCCGGCCGTCACTGTGAGGTGAGTCCTTCGCACAATGCTCCGTGTTTTCCGGTTCGGGTACGAAGCGACTTCGAGTGTCGTACGGTCGCCCCACGTGTCCGATACATGGGATGGCAGGGGCTGAGATGGTGGACGCTCGCACGTACAGGCTGTGGGCCGAGCTCGCCGGCCGGGAGGATTTGCCCGACGCGGCGTTGACGTGTGTGGTCGATGCGCTCACCCGCCCCTCGACCGGTGAAACCCACACCGATGCTTGGCGGCAGGAAGCCCTGAAGTCGGTACTGCCCGGTCTGCTCGCGCGGGTACACGAGCCCTCCGCCCGGACACAGTTGATCGCGGCCGCGGGTCGCGGGTTCGTCGTGGCGCATCTGCGGGGCGGCGCGCTCACGGTGGCGGACCTGCCGGCGATCACAGCGGCACACCGCGTGTGGGCCGACTTGGTCATGACGGTGGCCGCCCTGCCCGCAGGGGTACCGGATGCGGTGCGTCTGCTGGACGACGTCGAGGAGTTCGCCCTCGACGAGATCGTCTCGCGCTGGGACGCGGCTCACCGGGCGGGCGTCCCGGACGCGCCGGCGGACCCGATGCCCGAGGAACTGGCGGACGCGATCCTGGACCGGGCACTGGCACCGCTCGCTGCGGCTCTCGCCCGGCCCCAGGACACCGAATGGCAGATGGACTGGACCGCGTCGGCGGGTGTACCCGGTCTGGGTTGGGAGCCGCAGTTCACCGGCTCGGACTGGCGGATCCTGCAACGGTGCCCGGGGCGGTGGGAGGAACTCGTGCGGCACTCACGCCTGGGCGTCGCGGTCCGGCACCTGCTGTTGGTCAACGCCGACACTGCCGCCCTGACCGACGACCTTCTCGCGCAGTGCCTGCCCGCGCTGACGTGCCCCGAACTCGCCGATCTGCCGAAGCCTTCGATCACCCAGCGGCGACGGTTGCGGGAGATCGCACGGCGGGTACGGCGCCATCCGCGGATCCTCGACATCGCCGCCGGCGAGGTACACGCCGCAGCCAACGCGTGCGTGCGACGCGGCCGCCTCCTGAACGCCCGGAACGTCCCCGACCACGACGTACCACGCCTGGCCGACGACCTCGCCACCGTCAGTGGCACACCCCGCGACCTGGTCGCGCTGTGCGAACGACTCGCCGCTCTCCCGAGCCCCACCGTCGTCACCGAAACCACCCCCGATGACATCCCCGGCCTGCGCGCACGCCGCACACCTCAGCCCCCCGGCTTGGGCTGGGGCCAGGAACATCGCGTCCTCGCGCTCGCCCACCTGGCCACGAACCCGCACACCCCTCGCGACGCCGTCGTCGCCGTGCTCGATCACCTGCACTGCGCCGAGATCGCCCACCTCGCCGAAACCGACGCCGCACCGGCATGGCTGCGCGCCCTCGCCGCGGAACGCCAACCGGCATCGGACGACGGCGTCATCCGCCTGCTCGGTGACGACGAGCTCGGCTCCCATCCCGACCCGGCCGCCGTCCTGGCCTCCTGGCTGGACGCCTCACCCCACGGTGACGGCACCCGCCGTATCGAACGCGCCGTGTCGCGCTCCCGTTACTGCACCGAGGAACTGCTGCGCCGCATGCCGGCGGACACGGTTCTCGGACACGAGTCCCCCACGATCGCGGCGGCCGTCCTGATCGAGGCATGCGGCAACGACCCGGCACGTTGGGCCGCGCTGTCCGCCGCCCTCGGCAACCTCCGCGCCGCCGGTACCTTCGGCGAACTCCTCGACACCCGCCTTGCGCGGACCCCCGACCGTCGATCGATGCCTCCCGCGCATGCGTGACACGAGGCCCCGCAAGGCGTCCTGAGATGGATGGGTCGTGCCTCGGCGTGCGCGGTCGGTCCCTTTCGTTGCAGCCCTCGAGCAGGTCCTGGCGTACTCGATGTACGCCGACGGCGGTTGGGAGCGGGAGCCGTTCACGCCGGCGACTGCGTGACCTGGGCGCCGATGGCAGAGCGGACGGACTCGGCCCGTGCGGCCCGGCCAAGCCGCATGACGGGTATGGACGACGCCCTCGACAGCGACGCACGGCAATCACTGAACGAAACAGTGTGGTCACCCTATGTTGTCCGACTGGCCTGCGAAGCTCAGGCGGTGAACACAGAGACCGCTTCCTCCGCACCCCACACTCCCAGGGCCGACATGGTCGGCGTCCGCGCCGCATCTCGGTTTGCCGGTGGTGTCGGGCGAGATGGAGCACAGCGGTGCGGTTGCGATGGCACCCGCTGTACCGGAGGCAGCGGACTGGGCGCCGCAGGGCGGCCGGGCACCCGATCGTGCATCCGCCGCCGTTGGGGCGGGCGACCGGCCGCGCTGCGCGCCGTGTGGCGGTACATCGCCGATCGGGGCTGGGGTCGACGCCTGCGGCGCGGCTGGCGGCGTTGGCGTGCACGGTCCGGGTCGCCTCCAGGCGCGGGTTAGGACAAGAGTTTGTAGATGTCTCTCTGTCTCAATGGCAGGCCCGGGGGGCGCCGTTAGGTTCAAGTGATTGTTGATGTCTCAGGGGTGGGGGTTCGTGGAGTACTTCTTCGTATCGCACGCCAACGTGCACCGGCACACGGGTGCCGTGGACGGGGTGGATCTGGACTGGGTCGGGTACGCGACCCGCACGGGGGCGCTCAAGGAGGGCACGCCGTTCTTCCTGGGTTCGGACATGCGCCCGCTGGAGCCGTTGACCACCTCTTTCTTCGAGTTGGCCAAGGGCTTAGATGCGGGTTCGCTCCAGGACTACGCGTACGACCTGATGGACCTGGTCGGCTTCCTTGAGGCTCTTGATCCCCCGACTGATCTGCTGTCAGCCACGGAGGACGACCTCGTCGCGTATCGGGACTAGCTGATGGAGTACCGGGACGAGCCGGTGTTGGCGGCGACGTGGATGCGCCAGCGGGTCGCGATCCACAACTTCTACGACTGGGCCGTCGACGACGTGGAGCTGCTGGACCGGCGCCCGTATCACCGTCGCGAGAACGGCAAGGACGTTCTGTCCGTGACCGTCGTCAACGATCTCGATGTCCGGCATCTGACCTATTCGCAGTGGCGGTTCTTGAAACAGGTGAGGCTTCGCGGCCTGTTGCCGGACAAGCGGTCGGATCGGTCGTTCCGAGGGGCGGTGTGCGGCGAATCGCAGGGATTTCGGCATGGTGTTCACTGCAATCAGGCGCCGCAGAAGTCCGGGGACGTCCCAGTTGTGCTACGAACTCACGCCGCCCACCGCGTGTTGAAGAAGCGGGTGCCGTGCTTGTTGGTTGGAGGGCGAACTCCGCGATCGGGGCGTCGCCCTATGTCAGGAACACCATCCCCATGACCCCGTTCGCCTCCGCTCACGGCAGGCTCCTGACGGGATAGAATCCCTACTCCACCAAGGCCGTCACCGCCAAGATCATCGATGGGTTGTCATCGTCAGCTCGCCCCCTCGGGTGAAAAGGGTCGGCTGACCAGCTCGGCGCACAGCGCTTGGCGAGTCTCCTTGTCTCCGATACTTCGGAGCAACGCGATAAACGCATTGTTGCGGGCGAGCATCGGAAAATCTTCGGGCAGTGCGGCTTCCAGCCGCTCAACCTCCCTCATCAACTCCTCGCCCGTCGCGGACCTGTCCGGCGCGGGGGTGCCATGTTTCTGAAATGTCCTGCGCGCGACCGTCCACCACGCATTATTGGGTGGCGGAGGAGCTGACACTCTGGCGCGCACCGTCGCATATTCGAGAAAATCCCCAATAGGGTCATCACTTGATTCATCGGCCACCAGGAAATCATAGAACGAAGCATAGAGGTACTGCAGGAGTATAGCCGTTACAAGCAGCGAACTA
Source organism: Embleya sp. NBC_00896 (assembly GCF_045207785.1). Lineage (NCBI taxonomy): Bacteria > Bacillati > Actinomycetota > Actinomycetes > Kitasatosporales > Streptomycetaceae > Embleya > Embleya sp. NBC_00896. Next base: position 7,283,911 of record NZ_CP108776.1, on the reverse strand, counting down.
TCCAGCGGCATTGCGCGCCATGCAGGATTAAGACGATGTTCTAGGATGAACCCATTGATGATCCGCTTGATTCTTCGCGGATTACTGCCAGCCCGCTCTAGAAGGATGCTCGTCACTATTTCGTCGACCAAGTGTGATGTTCCAGATCGTTGTCCATAGCCTGCTATCAGTTCCTTGAGCTGTGACTCGTCGGGCGGGGAGACCCGGTACGCAACCTGCACGATCTTCTCGAGGTAAGCACGCCCCTCGCCTACGCCCCCACGTGCGGATGTGGAAACGCTCCGGGCAAGTACGGAAAAGTCACACGCCAAGACAAAAATGAGTCCTGGAGCATCCAGATACAACTTCACGGCCTCGCATACTTCGATGACCACATCGTCGGAGCATCGATCGAGATCGTCAACGAAGACTACGAGGGCTCGACCGGGACGACCGCTGTCATCCACCCAGTCCGCCAGCATGCCTGAAATCAGGTCACGCATTTCATTGCGTGACTTCGCGTCTACGGTCAACGCTTCCCACATTTCATCTATCAAACGTGAAACGCCCAAAAATCGGCCGATGATCGCCGATATAATCCATGCCATGCCGAGTACACGTCTGCGTTCGGCCAAGCGGCGCACCCAGCGCCGCACGACATTGTCGTCAAGGCGCCCGAGAACCGACTTTATCAATCCCTCGAGTGCACTACTGCCTTGGGCCGTCCACGCATTGAACCGAACACAGACAATTTCTTGTTCGCTGACCGATCGAGACTCGACCAGGCGAGACTCGATCAGTCGCAGTAATGTGCTTTTTCCTATCCCCCAGCCCCCGTCAATGGCCAGCACAAAGGGGGCGGAAGTACTTGAAGTAGTCAGTATGGAGGCGATGCCTGTGGCGATCTCACCGGCGCCCAGAAGGTCGTCTTCCGACTTATCAGCCGGCTCATCATTGAGTAGCGCATAATTTTGCCCGATGTCACTGATTTCGCTTTTGGTCGAGCTGGCGGACAGATCGACATCGGAATGTACCCTAAGAATTCGCCGCACCGGCACGCCGGACAGCCTGGAGACCGCTTCGACGATGTCCTCTTCATCGACCTCGGTATAAACGACGCTGGCCTTCCACTCCTTCTCCCGCTTGGCCTTCGCGGCGAGGAGCTGCTTCTCCTTGTCGCGGAGATCGGCGGCCTTGCCAAAGTCATGCGAGTCGATCGCGGACTCCTTGTCACGGCGGACACCGGCGATCTTCTCGTCGAACTCGCGCAGGTCCGGCGGCGCGGTACGTATCCGGGAACCGGCCTCGTCGATCAGGTCGATGGCTTTGGTCGGGAAGAAGCGATCGGAGATGTATCGGTCGGCCAGGGTCGCCGCGGCGACCAGCGCGGCATCCGTGATGGCGACGCGGTGGTGCAGCTCGTAACCGTCCCGCAGACTCTTGAGGATCTCGGTCGTGTGCGCCACCGACGGCTCGGCGATATTGATGGATTGGAAGCGGCGCTCCAGAGCCGCGTCCTTCTCCAGCTTGCTGTACTCGTCGGGTGTCGTGGCGGCGATGGTCTGCAACTCACCGCGGACCAGCATCGGCTTGAGGATCGAAGCGGCGTTGATGGCGTCCTCGGCGGCTGCCGCACCCACCACGGTGTGAAGATCGTCAAGAAACAAGATGACGTCGCCGCGGGCGCGGATCTCCGCCAGCGCCTGCTTCAGGAGATCTTGCATGTCGTTGGCGCTGTCCGCCCGCGCCGTCAGTGCGTCCCAGTCGAGGCTGTAGAGCTGTTTGTCCTTGAGGGGCTCAGGCACGTCGCCGCCGTCAATCGTCTGGGCGAGACCGTCCACGACGGCGGTCTTGCCAACGCCGGGCTCGCCGATCAGGACGGGGTTGTTCTTCGTACGGCGCGACAGCACCTGCATGATCCGTTCAATTTCCCTCTCACGCCCGATGACCGGGTAGGGGTTGGAATCGCGGGCGCCCGGCGTCAGGTTGTGGCCGAACTGGTCCAGGATGCGTGAGGTCGAGCGGGTGCCCTCGGCCGGGCCGCCAGCAAGGGCGGTCTGGGTGGCCTGGTCGCTGGACATTGCCTCAATGACTTGCTGCCGTACCCGGTTGAGGTCTGCGCCCAGGTTGTCCAGGACCTGGGCGGCGACGCCCTCGCCCTCGCGGATCAGGCCGAGCAGGATGTGCTCCGTGCCGATGTGGTTGTGGCTCAGTTGAAGGGCCTCGCGGACCGACAGCTCCACGACTTTCTTGGCACGGGGGGGTGAAGGAGATATGGCTGGACGGGCCCTGCTGGTCTCCGGAGATCTCCTCGGCCCCGTCCTCGTTCTCTCGGGTCGGCTCGGTTTCGCCGATGATCTCCGCGACCTGCTGACGGACCGCCTTGAGCGAAATCCCGAGGCTCTCAAGGGCCTTGGCGGCGACGTCCTCATCCTCGTGGATCAGGCCCAGGAGGTGGATCAGGCCCAGGAGGATGTGCTCGGTGCCGATGTAGTTGTGGTTGAGCATCCGGGCTTCTTCCTGAGCCAGGACGACAACCCGCCGCGCGCGGTCGGTGAAGCGCTCGAACATTTCGCTGCTCCTCACAGAGCACGCCCGGCCTGCAAATGACCGTTACGGTCACTGATTCACGCTCGGTGTCCTGCGGTTGGCTCGACCATGGCCTTGGTCGGCTGCCGTCAAGTTCTCCAGAGTCTCGGGATTGCTCAAACCTGGATGCGTAGGTCACGGTGCTGGTGTGAAAGGGGAGCCTGCTGTTCGCACGGTCCTGCATCTCGTCGGCGAGGCATGGCCCCATCAGCGAACACGACGACATAGTCCATGTCCATCCGCCTACGCCCTCTCACACTTACCACGCTACGCCGCGTCCGACGATACGCATCAGGACGCGCCGCGCCGTGACGCCGCACGCCCTTATGGCGTCCGACTAAAATCGCTGGCCCTCAGCGCTGCTTGGTCAAGACCGGGATCTGAGACACCTGCTGCCGCGTCACCTGGACGTCTCCGCGGGCACGCGGGTGGAGTCTGCTGAGACATCAAGCCCGCTGAGACAGGTGAACTGTTCCTAAAGCCCAAGGCCATGAAGTTAAGCCGTTTCGCCTGATGGCAAGTGGTTCGAGTCAACTGAACGGCAGACGCAGACAGCGGAACTCCGGTAGAACGACCTGTCCGCCAAGACGAGTCGAACCCACTTGGAGTTCCGCTGTCCGGTCAGTGTGTCATCAGCCGTGAAATCACGGTAGCCGAGGGCCTGTTCGCCCCCGGGCATCTGGGGGAGCTCACCCGGATCGTGCCGTTCGAGATGGTCGACGCGGTCCTCGCCGAGGCCGGCGCCGTCGAGCGGCGGTTGCGCAAGCTGCCCGCCCGGGTGGTGGTCCATCTCCTGTTGGCCGCCGGTCTGTTCGAACAGCAGGGCCACCCGGCCGTCTGGCGCAGACTGACCGGCGCCCTCGGCGACATGTACGTTCCGAGCGTCACCGCGACGGCCCTGTGGCACGCGCGCACCCGCCTGGGCGTGCGACCGTTGCGGGCCCTGTTCGATCTGTTGCGCGGTCCCGCCTCCGCGATCCGCACCGGCGGGGCCCGTTGGGCGGGTATGTCGGTCTGCGCGATCGACGGGACGTACCTGGACGTGCCCGACGACCCCCGGCTGCGGGCCCACCTGGGCAAGGGCGCCAACCAATACACCGCCGCTTCCGGCTATCCGCAGGTCTGTCTGAGCGTGCTCGTCGCGTGCGGCACCCGGGCCGTCGTCGACGCGGCCTTCGGACCGCGCGCCCCCGGCGGCGAGACCCACCACGGCAAACGCCTGCTGCGCTCCCTGCACCCGGGCACGATCGTGCTCCTGGACCGCGGATTCTCCGGCAACGATTTCCTGCGCTCCGTCGCCGCCACGGGCGCCGATCTCCTGGTCCGGATCACCGCGAACCGCAAACCACCCGTCCTCGCCCGATACGCCGACGGCTCGTTCCTGTCCCGGATCGCGGGCGTGGAGGTCCGCGTCGTCGAGTGCGAGATCACCATCTCCACCACCGCAGGCCGGCGGACCGGCGTCTATCGCCTCGCCACCACCCTCCTCGACCCCCACCGCCACCCGGCGTTCGAACTGGTCGGGCTCTACCACGAACGCTGGGAAGTCGAGTCCGCCTACTACGAGATCAAGAAGAGCATGCTCGGCCGCCGGGTTCTGCGCGCCCGGACGCCGGCCGGCATCGCCCAGGAGATCCACGCCCTGTTGACGGTCTACCAGGTGCTTCGGATCGCGATGACCGACGCCGTCGAGACCGTTCCCGGCGTCGACCCCGACCGCGCCGGCTTCAGCGTCGCGCTGGAAGCCGCCCGCGACCAGGTCGTACGGGCCGCCGGCGTCATCGCCGACACCACCATCGACCTCGTCGGCGCCATCGGACGGGCCGTCCTGGACCACCTTCTGCCCGCCCGACGCCTGCGCGTCAGCCCCCGCTCGGTCAAACGACCCCTGTCCCGCTACGCGTACAAAAGCCTCAACGTCGACCGTCGCAGCTACAAATTCACCCTCACCATCGACATCTTGACACCAGCCCCAAACTCTTAACTTCATGGCCTTGGGCTTTGGGGCCGAGGGTGGCGTAGCCGATCATGCGGCCGTCGCGGTGGAAGGCGGGGGTGCCGGTGCGGCGGGGGAGGCGGTCGAGGACCTGGCGGACGTAGTCGAGGTCGGTGGGGTCCTCGAGCCAGACGATGTCGGTCTCGTGGGCGATCTGGTCCGGCGTGATCAGCGCGCTCACGGGGTCTCCTCGGTGTCGTCGAGCAGGCCGATGCCCGGGTAGTACTTGCGTTGGTTGGACGTGGTCATCTGGCGGGGCGAGGTCAGGCCGACCGTCTCTCGGATCCTGGCCGCGAACGCGCGGGCGGAAACCGGGGAGGCGTCCTCGAAGCCGCACCAGGTGCGGTAGGCCGCGTACAGGCCGGTCTGCTCGGCGCGCAGGCCCGCGGCGAGGGTGCAGCGTTCGTCGACGAAGCGGCCGATGTGGTCCTCGGTCTCGGCGTAGGCGTGGGTGGCGACGCGAACGCGGGGCGGGCCGGTGAGGTCGCGGTCGCCGGCGAGGTAGCGGCGGGCGCCCTCGACGAGCCAGGCCAGGATGCCGGGGCCTTCCTCGGAGACGAGGACCTGGGCGAGGTTGTCGACGCGGTGTTCGTCCGCGACCACCCGCTCGAAGGGGACGAGTCGCATGCGTCGCCAGAACGCGAACCCGCCGGAGGTGACTTCGGGGCGGTGGTTGCCGAGCAGCCAGAGTTTGTGGGTGGGTTCGAAGCTGAAGAAGTCCTGGCGCATGCGGCGGGCCTTGAGGCGGTCTCCGCCGGTGAGGAGTTTGAAGCGGGCCTCGTCGAAGCGGTCGCCGGGCTTGAGTTCGGAGCAGACGATGACCCGGCGGCCGTGGAGCTCGGCGAGGTCGGTGGGGTGGCCCTCGAACGGCTTCGCCATCAGGAATCCGGGTGGGGCGGCGTCGGCGTAGTCGCCGAGCAGGGTCACCAGGACGTCGAGGAGGACGGACTTGCCGTTCTTTCCGAGGCCGTACAGGAACGGCATGATCTGTGCGCCGACGTCGCCGGTGACGGAGTAGCCCAGGAGGAGGTGGAGGAAGTCGATCATCTCGGCGCCTTCGGCGTCGTCGCCGAAGGTGTCGGTGAGGAAGCGGTTCCACCGCGGTGTGGGCATCGTGCTGGGGGCGACGGTGCACGAGCGGGAGTGGCAGTGCTTCTCGGGGTCCGGCGGGGCGACGGTGCCGGTGTGCAGGTCGACGACCCCGCCCGGGGTGCACAGGGCGTACGGGTCGGCGTCCAGGTGCTCGGCCCTGAGCACCATGCCGGGTGCGGCCTGGGCCTGCATGAGCATGGACTTGAGGCCCGAGGTGGACAGCGATCGGCGGCGGTGCTTACGGAGTTCGCTGTCGGAGTGGGTGCGGTGGGGGTCGGAGGTGGCGAGAGTCTCGGCCATGTCGCCGGCCGCCCACAGGACGGTGTCGTCCTCGTCCAGCTGCCAGCGGTGCCCGGCCCACCGGTACCAGCCCAGACCGGGGACATGCCGAAAGTCCGCCCCGTACAGGGCGACGAACGCCTTGGCGTTCCCTCGGTCGGAGAGCGAGTCGGGGACCAGACCCTGGCTGGTCGCTCCCCCGGGGCCTGGTCCCGAGTCCTGGGCGGGAAAGAGCGGCAGGGTCGCTTGTTGGGCGAGGATCTGCGCGGCGGCGGCCGCGGCGTCGAAGCGGGAGGGCGGAATGCTCACGGGCGGCCTCCGGGGTTCAGGGGCCTGGCACGGCCGGCCGTCATGCCGCCGCGGATGGTGGACAGGGACCGCTGCTCGTGTCCGGGGCGGGCGTGTTCGGCCGCTTCGAGGAGGAGGCGTTCAGCGTCCCGGGGGTCGAGGTGCCCGGCGGCGACCAGGCCGCCGGCGGTGTAGGCGGCGCGGTTGAGCTTGTCGTTGAACCCGGCGCCGGACGGCACGAGCGCGCAGTCGGCGACCTCCTGCAGCACCGCGCGGCCTGTTCGTCGTCGCCTACGCGAACGACACACCCGTGGGTTGCGGGCGGGTGGCGTCCGCTGCGCGACGCGACCGTGGAGATCAAACGCCTGCACGTGTCCGCTGCGCACCGAGGACACGGACACGGGTACGCGCTCCCGGCAGCGCGTGAAACGACCGTGGTCTCGGCCGGCGCCGACCGCGCCGTGCCGGAGACCGGCGTCGACAACCACGACGCCCCGGCCCTGTTCCACCACGCCGGATTCGGCCCCGTGGCCTCCTAGGACGGGACCCGAACATCAACCGGGCCATGGCCAAATCACTGCGCCCTGGGCCGCTTCGGGACGGGGACGCGTCGGCAGCTGCCTCACCTCGGGGTGTGGCGAGGGGCCGGTCGGCCCCGGGCGGACACCGGCCGAGGTGGCGCACCAGCATGAATCCGCAGGGCTGTTGAGGCCGAGTTCGCGGGTTGCCCCGGAGGAACGCATCCGCGTCGCCGACCTGCGAAGAGAAGGGAGTCGGTCCGGTCGATCGCAGCCGAGCTGGGCCGGAGCCCATCGACCATCAGCCGAGAAATCAGGCGGGACTGCAATCCCGACGTCAAGCCGGGCCACTCGTCGTACTACCGACCGTTCGCCGCTCGGAGGCGGGCCGAGAAGTACCGGCCGCACCCAAGCTGCGGCGTATCGACCAGAACGAGGAGTTGCGCGACTTCATCCAGGCCCGGTTCGACGAACGCCGGCCCCACAGTCACACCGCCGATCGCTGGACCGTGGACCGGCCGGCCGAACACGACGGCCCTGAACGCGCCGAGGTGGTCGCGGCGTTGCCCGAACGCCTGGCACGCGCGCTCACCGCCGGACGCCTGGTGCTGCTCGGCCCGGTGGGGCGCGCCGTGCTCCGGCCCGGGGCCGGCGTGACCAAGCCATGTTGACCACGCGCCGCAAAAATTCTTGTGCATAGCGTAAGGCAGCGGGAGGATTCGGGCAGACCTCCCCCAGGTTCACCGGGCGTGGTCGTCGGGTCCCGGAGGCGCTTCGTGGAAGCTGTCGAATCCGAGACGACGCGGGCCGAGCGGGTGGAGCAGACGGCCGCGGGAGCGGTTGCGTGGTTTGAGACCCCAGCACTGTGACGCCACGCCCACTCGCCCCGCCCTGACCGTAGGAGCACATCATGGGCATCGTCCGCACCATCCCTCGAGCGCCGGGAGCACTGCCACTGCTCGGCCACGCCCTGCCCCTGCGACGCGATCCACTGGCATTCCTGGTCTCCCTGCCCGCCCACGGCGACGTCGTGCGGATCAAGGTGGGCCCGGCAGCCGCGCTGGTGGTCTGCGACCCGGACCTGGTCCAGAAGGTCTTGCTGGACGACCGCACCTTCGACAAGGGCGGCCCGTTCTTCGAGCGGCTCCGGGAGGGCCTGGGCAACGGACTCGGCACCTGCCCGCACGGCGACCACCGGCGGCAGCGACGCCTGACCCAGCAAGCCTTCCAGGCCCGGCGGATGCCGTCCTACGCCCAGGTGATGAGCAAGGAGATCGCCGAGGCCGTCGGCCGCTGGAGCGACGGTGACACCATCGACGTCCTGACCGACATGCAGACGATCACCGCCCGCACCACCATGGCCACGATGTTCGCCGGCACCGCCGATGCCTCGCTCACCGGCCTGCTCGTCGATTTCGACGTCTTCTCGCACGGCGTCTACAAGCGGATGTTCATGCCGCCCCCGCTCCAAAAGCTCCCCACCCCCGGCAACCGCCGCTACCAGCAGGCGCGCGCCCGGCTCCTGCAAGCCATCGGCTCGATCATCGAGAGCCACCGGGCGCGGGGCGACAAGGGCGAGGACCTGCTGTCCACGCTGCTGGCCGCGTCCGACGACGGCCAGGGCCTGTCCGACGCCGAGATCACCGACCAGGTGATGTCCTTCCTCTACGCCGGTATGGAGACCACCGCCGCCGTCCTGGCATGGGCCCTGCACCATCTGGCCCGGCATCCCGATCTCGAAGCCCGACTGCACGCCGAGGTCGACGCCGTCGTGCCCGACGGCGCACCCGCCACCTTCGACTTGCTGCCCCGACTGGAATTCACCGGCCGCGTCATCACCGAAATCCTGCGCCTCCACTCACCCGGCTGGATGCTCACCCGCATCGCCACCACCGACACCGAGCTCGCCGGACACCCCGTCAAGAAGGGCGCCACGCTCGTCTACAGCCCCTACCTCATCCACCACCAGGCCACGCTCTACCCCGACCCCGAACGCTTCGACCCCGACCGGTGGGACGGCCGGACCACCCGCGGACGCACCAACGCGCTGATCCCCTTCGGCGGCGGCGCCCGCAAATGCATCGCCGACACCTTCGGCACGACCGAAGCCACCCTCGCCCTTGCCACCATCGCCGCCCGTTGGCGGCTGGAACCCGCCCCGGGCACCACCGTCCGCCCGGCGCCCACCACCGTCTTGAACCCCTACGGACTGACCATGCGCACCACCGCCCGCACCACATCCAATCCGGCCGCATCAAGGACCGCATGATGTTCGATGGCGCCACATGGACGATCTCGGCTTCTTCCACGGCGTCAGCGGTAGATGGTGGCCGCGATGCTGGGGAAGCCGTGCTCGCGGCGGATTGCGTCGAGATCGATCAAGTCGTCGTGACTGTCCGGCGATTGAAGACCCGTCATGTAATGGCTTGCGGTGTTCTGCGCTGCGGTACCTGACGACCCGCAGATGCGCCGACGGGTGACGGCCGCGACCAACAAGGTCGAGGCGTACAACGGCTTCTCCGAGTGGGTGCGCTTCGGCAACCGGGGCGTCATCACCGACAACGACCCGGTCGAGCAAGAGAAGGCGGTGAAGTTCAACGCCCTGCTCACCAACTGCCTGATCTTCCACAACACCCTGGACATCGCCGAGGCGGTGCGCCGGCTGCGGGCCGAGGGCTGGAAGGTCGAGTCTGAGGACCTGGCCGAGGTCTTGCCCTACCTGACCGAGAAGATCATGCGGTTCGGCGAGTACTCCACCCATGAGCTCGACCTGCCGCCGGAGGCATACGAGCCGCGCCTCGAGGTCGACTTCACCAGGCTTGGCCCGGACGACAGCGGGCTACTGTCCTGAGAGCGTCCCCTCCGTCTGCGTGACGGCGAGTCGGACTTCGCCGAAGTAGGCCAGGTCCCAGGCTGCGACGCGGGTGGTGCCAGGCTGGTCGGGTCCTCCGGAGGAGATGCCGGGTCGATCCCACGGCCGGTCCAGGTACGGCGACCAGATGTGCGCACGAAGCCGGGGATCACGGACCGGGGCGAGGAGGCGGTCCCGCTCGTCCGCCACCTCAGGCGGCAGTTCCCGCTCGCCCTCAAACAGGCCCGGTAGCAGTGCCAGGATCGCTGTTTCGTCAGGGCCGGGCCGCAGCCGATCGGGGCCCTGCTTCCCGCGGATCGCGGTCAGCAGTGTGTCCCGGAGGGTGCCGTCGGTGACGACGCGGAAGGACACGCCGACGGTGAACGTGCCGTCCTTGAGACCAGACACGATGTCGGCCAGACCCAGGCCGTGCTCGGTGAGCACGGTGGCCAGCTCATCGCCGGTGACCGTGCGGCATGCTTCGGCCACCCGGTTGGAGTCGGGCCGTGCGCCGAACGCCCGCGAGAGAGCCGATTCCCCGGTGAAGTCGAACTCGAAGACGGACCGGGCGAGGTCCAGGCCCCAGTCGAGGGCGAGGCAGATTTGCAGCAGCGCGGGCCGGTCGCCGTCGTCGCCCGGCCCCCACGTTTGCCTCAGCGAGTCGGCGTCATCAAACTTTCCCCACACCCATTGGTCGTCGAGTGCACTGTTGATGTAGTACAGGGCGTACTTGGCTTCGGGGGCGAAGCTGTCCACCGGCCTGCCGAGCAGCACGGAGAACGCCGCCGTCAGATCCTGCTCCCAGAGATCGATCATCTTGAGGATCCTAGACGAGTAAGTCCTATGTCCCGGACCGGTGTTCGAGCAGTACCCCGCGAGATGCGTCTGGACGCGACACCGGTGGAGCTCCTCGAGGACAGCGGCGACGATCGAGAGACCTCACCGGAGCAGAGCGCGGCGCTGTTCCGCCGGTTCCACCACGACTTGTGGTGCCGACGGCGGCCGATGCTGGGTCTGGTCATCGTGGCCGACGACCGGGAGAACCGGGAGTTCCACGATCGTGCGTACCGAGACATGGCCGCATCCGGGATGTCCGTGCCGACCGATGCCCCTGACCTGGGCAAGGATCACCGGGAATCATCCAACCTGCTCTGCGAATCCGATGGCCCGCTGACGATGCGATACCGGCAAGCGGCACGCGACCTCGACGCCGTCATCCGCCGGGCAGGCCGGCGTCGGCCAACCGGTCTCGATTCATCGTCACCATCACCAACGACCCCCTCGGCGGCGGCTTTCACAGTCGTGTCCGACGGGTCCTCCGGCCGACCGGCGATCGAGGGCCGACCCGGGCGAGTGTCGTCCGGAGCGGCGAGGGTGAGCGGGCCACGCGCGAGAAGGAGCAAACCGCGAACGCCGCCCGGAACCGGCTCCGCCGCCTCGAACAGGAACGCCCCGATTGACATCGACGGGCAGCGTGTCCAATGCGAGGTGCCTCGTTGGAGAAGGCGGCTGTCCGATAGCCCCGGCCCCAGTTCGCTCGGCCCGTGACCGAGTGGGCGTCCACGGCCCGAAGACGCTCCGCGTTGTCGTCTCTCCTTGCGCGCATGCACCCTGTTCTTCTTCCGGGCGCGCGGGTCACGGGCAACCGCGAGCCCAAGAGGACGAACGATGCAGTCGAACCAGGCCCGCAACGACGCCGCCCGCCGCATCCAGGACGAGACCGGCTGCGGCTACCAGGAAGCCGTCCGCAGGATGCGCGAGGACCACCCGGAGCACCGCGAGTGGATGGGGGATCCACCTGCGGTCGAAAGCCTCGCGAAGAGGAACTGCCCCCTTCCCGCCGTGCCGGCGCAGCTGGTGCGCGCCCCATGTCGAGTCCATCAACGGGTACTTCCACGACGCGATGAGCCACGAGTACTACAACGCCGGCTACGCGGACTGGACCCGCGTGACGTTGTACCGGCTGACCGGCGCCCTCGAGCACATGCACCTGATGATCGGCACGATCGCAGCCCACATGCGGGAGAACGAGCCGGCGAATCGCGGAGGCGCGGTCGCGCTGCGGTGTGATGCCCGATGGGTTGTGTCCGTCGTCGTCTGCGGCGAGGGTTCGAGCGAAGAGGCCGTGACACGCCGATCCGCAACCGTCGGGTCACGTGGCATTGTCCACGGGTCATGACGTCCCCGCCCGCGCCTTCCCCCGCGCCGCCATGGCGGCACTGTGCCCAAGGTACCGACCCGGTACTCGATCCCGTCGGATGCCGGGGAATCCAGGTCACCGGCTACGGACTGTGCCTGGCCCACCTGGACAGCGCCGACCGCGCGGCATACCTGGCGACCCTGTCCCCCGGCAGCGACCTCGACCACAGCGGTACCACCTTCACCAGCCCGCTGCTTCGCGAACTCGTCGACGCTCTGCGCGACCCGAGCACCAACACACTCCGGTTCGGCGACGCCGACTTCACCGAGGCCAGGTTCACGACCGCCGTGTTCGCCGAGGCTACGTTCGCCGCCGGCGCCAGGTTCAGCCACGCGGCGTTCTCCGCCGCAGCCGACTTCGAGGGCACGACGTTCTCCGCCATCGCCCACTTCGAAGGCGTGATCTTCTCCGATCGAGCCGTGTTCGAACGCGCGACGTTCTCCGAGTCGGCCATGTTCAACAGCGCGACGTTCTCCGATCGAGCCATGTTCGACAGCGCGACGTTCTCCGACCTCGCCTGGTTCTTCGGCTCGACGTTCACCCCCGGCTCCTGGGCCGATTTCGGCGACGTGACGTTCTCCGCGTCAGCCAGGTTCGACTACGCGACGTTCTCCGGCGCCGCGTCCTTCGACGGCTCGACGTTCACGATGGTCGATTTCGACAACGCGACGTTCACAAATGCCTCGTTCATGGGCACGACATTCTCCCACGCAGGGTTTTCGGACGCCACGTTCTCCGGCCAGGCAGGGTTCTTCGCCGCGACGTTCTCCGGCTATACCGGGTTCGGGAACGTCACGTTCTCCGACGAGGCCCTGTTCATCTCTACGACGTTCAACGACGGGGCCAACTTCGAGGGCGCCGTGTTCTCCGGCAGCACGGCGTTCGACGATGCGTCGTTCTCCCACAGGGCCGACTTCGAGAACGCGAGGTTCTCGGCCGACACCGGGTTCACCGGTGCGACGTTCTCCGGCGTCCCCCGGTTGGGCCCCTTCGTCTGCCTTGGGCGACTGGACCTGTCGAGTGCGGTGTTCACGGCGCCGATGACCATCGAGGCGGCCGCCGCGTCGCTGGCCTGCGTACGCACCAGATGGGAGTCCACGGCCACGCTGCGCCTGCGCCACGCCCGCGTGGACCTGACCGACGCGTCGTCACACAACCGATCGCGGTCACCGCGCACGCCGCCCCCTTCGTCACCTCTCTCGGACACGCCATCCCCGAGACCGGACTCACCAACGACGCGCACGTACGAATCCTGTCGGTGCAAGGAGTGGACGCCGCCCACCTGGTCCTGACCAACACCGACCTCACCGAATGCCGGTTCTTTGGCGCCTTCCACCTCGACCAACTCCGCCTGGAAGGCGAGACCACCTTCGCCCGCACCCCACCCGGCACCGACGTGCGTCGAGGAATACCGCTGCGCTGGACCGACCGCCTGACCCTGGCCGAGGAACACCACTGGCGGGCCCTACCCGTCCACCGCCCACGCCTGCGCGCCGGATGGACCCCGCCCGTGGCACAACCCGGCCCCGTCATGCGCCCACCCGGACCACCCGCGCTCGCCGCGCTCTACCGTCAACTGCGCAAGGCCTTCGAGGACGGCAAGGACGAACCCGGCGCCGCCGACTTCTACATGGGCGAGATGGAGATGCGCCGACTCGACCGTCGTTCCCGGCGCAACCGAGCCGAACGCGGCCTGCTCACCGGCTACTGGGCCCTGTCCGGCTACGGACTCCGTTCCTCACGCGCCCTGACCTGGCTGGGGTGCGCGATGACCGCCACCGTCCTCTCGATCATGCTCTGGGGCCTGCCCACCAACGACCCCAAACCGCACACCACCGGCATCCAGGCACCCCCCGGCCAACGCGTCGACCTCGTCACCGACAACCCCGACCCGAAACTGACCGGCCCACCTCACCAACGACTCACCGGCAAACGGGCCGAGAAGGCCACCCGCGTCGTCCTCAACTCCGTCGTCTTTCGCTCCAGCGGCCAAAACGTCACCACCGCCGGAACCTACATCGAAATGTCGTCCCGCCTCCTCGAACCCGTCCTCCTCGCACTGGCCGTACTCGCCGTCCGAGGACGCGTCAAACGCTGACTGGGGCCAGGGCCGTGCAGGGCCACCGGCGGCCGGCTACGCGTGGATGTCGCTCGGGCCGACTGCCGCGACCGGGGAAAAGAGGGAGCGGGACATCCCCACGTGGTCCGGTACGGACGGGCCGATCCGCAGCCCCCCTCGTCCGGGGTCCCCAGGCTCACCGCGAACGTCGGCCTGTGGTCGGGGAAGACGGTGCCGCAGGTCTTGCCCGCGATGCGCCCCGCCGAGTCGAACCGGACCCGGAAGGCGGCGCTGCGTTCGTCGACGTAGGGGTCCGCGCCGGGCGGGCCGGTGACCTCGAAACGCACGAGGACGGCGGAGAGTTTCTTGAAGGGTGTGGTGACCGTGCCGTCGGGCGAGGTGTAGGCGAGTGTGGTGTGGGCGCGGGCGTCCCACGCGCCCCACAGGTCGGCGGTCCCGGCATCGGCTATTTCCGGAGATCGCGCGTAGTTCTCCCGCGGCCGATCCTCGGCCGGCAATATGTCTTGGACCGGGTGGGCGAGCTTCGGGGATCAGTTCTGGCCGTACATCGCTGGGGGGATCGTGGTCGGCGAAATCGTGGGGGGCTCTGCGGCGATCCTGGCCCTGGTGGGGGTCGTCGTCTTCGGGCGGCACACCCTTCTCAGGGCGCTCATGATTCCGTTCCGCGGGCAGCTCGATCGAGCCATGGAGCGGTTCCGGATCTTCGAGATCACCGAGATCATTCAAAGTGACCAACCCGATCCGTTGGATTCCATCGTCCTGTATCTCAGTTCCGACTTCCTGGCGCGGCTCGAGGACGACGGGGAGGGGGAGTGGACCCAGGCCGAACCCGGGATCTTCACTCGGCAGAGATTCGACGGCACCGAAAGCATCGTCACCGTGCCGTCGGAACTCCGGAAGAAGTGGCACACGTACCTTCGCTCCCCGAGCCCCTCCCAGGCGGCTCGGAACATCAGCCTGGACTGGTTCAAAAGACAGAGCGAGATCGCCGGTTCGCGAAAAATCAATCGCCGCCCGACCGTGAGCACCGCCGGCATGGCCGACGATCCGGACGTGCCGCCGGCCGTGGGCGACATCAGCGCAAGCCTCGCCGACCTGTTTCGCCTGCTCGGCCCTCCGCCCCACGGACGATCGTCGCAGGCCGGAACATTTCTCGCCGACGGACCCGGGGGTACACGATCGTGACCGACGTCCCACCGCCGGGGAATCCCGGCGCCGACCGGAGCCCGTTGGACTTTGCGCTCCAATGGGCCCAACTGCCCCCCGAGCACCTGCAGATAGCCTTGGCCGCCCTGGAACCCGAGCTCGCCAGACGACACGATCTCAAACGCCTCGAAGCCGAACTCCGGGCCCAGGAACGCCAGAACCAGAGAAGCCACAGACTGTTGATGAGCGGTCTGTGGATGGGACTCGCCATCGTTCTCGCCATGCTCGGCTGCGGTGCCTACGTCGGACTCAACGACCATCCCTGGCTTGCCGCCATGTTCGCGGGGCCGAGCGTGCCGGCCCTGGCGACCCTGTTCGTGCTGCGACAGAACGACAAGACGCTCACCCAGGCCCTCGTACGTTCCAACAACGCCGTCCTCGGTGCCCTCCAAGGGCAATCCAGCCCCGGGAACACGCCCGCGGGCGGCGCGATCGCCTAGATCACGCAGGACAAGGCCGCGTGCTGATCGGCGTGCGGCCGCGGCACCCACTTACCCGCCCGGCGTGGTCCGCCGCCAAGGTCGAGTCCGCGCGGCTGCGTGACATGGCCGGCGCTCATGACGACCACGCACCGGCGACCGAGGCCGGTGTCTCCCCGTCCAGGTGCAGGACAGCCTCCCGACCACCGGCAGGACCGGGGCGCCCCGGCGGACATCCGGAACCCCTCCCGGGCCGGCGAGGCCGGCTCCAGGGCGAACAGCCGCCAATCGGATGACGCACCATCGGATCCCCGCAGCTCGACGCGCCCGAGGCCGCCGCACAGCGACGCATCGACTTTCCTCGGATTCCCGGCCCGGACACCAGAGGGGAGGTGCCGACCGAGTACCCGACCCGGCCGAAGACCGGAGCACGAGGACAGCGAGGCTCGGCGCGATACCGCGTCACCGTTGCTGCGGACTCCATTCGAAGAGCAGGATGGTCGCGTCGTCCCGCAGTTGGTTGCGCTGGTAATCGAGGATGGCGTGGATGAGCAGCCGCAGCACCTCGGCGGGGCGCTGTCCGGCGGAGGAGGAGCGGATGATGAAGTCGGTGAACCGGTCAAGGCCGAACTCCGCACCGTCCGCGTCGCGAGCCTCCACGACACCGTCGGTGTAGAGCAGGACGCAATCGCCCGGTTCCAGGGCCGCCTCGTGGACTTGCCGGGCTGCCGGGGCGAGTGGACCAGCCAGGCCGATCGGAGGCTGTGGGGGGCTGTCCAGCGCCCCGGCGAGCACCCGCTCGGCACGGATCAGCAGCGGTGGGGGGTGACCGCAATTGACCCAGCGAAGCACCCCGGTCTCGGCGTCGAGCCGGCACAGCACGCCGGTGCAGAAGTGGTCGGGCAGCCACTGGGCGAGCGCCTGGTCGACAGTGCCGACGACGTCGGCCAGTTCGGCACCGCCCCGGCGGGCGTTGCGCGCCGCCGCCATGGCGACCGACGTGGTCAGGCCGGCGGTCAGATCGTGACCCATGGCGTCGAGGATCATGGTGTGCAGGATGTTCTTGACCACCGAGTGGTCGAAGGCGTCGCCCGCGACGTCGTACGCCGGTTCCAGGACCGCGGTCGATACGCACCTGCGGCTGCCGATGGTGCGCGGTGGCAGGAAGGCCCGCAGCATCTCGGCGGGCAACCGCATGGTCGCAGTGCGGGTGCGGGCGGCGAGCCAGTCGCTGTAGGCGCGCTTGGAGGTGATCAGCATGGCGAACAGATGGGCCAGCATCCGGCTGCGGCGCATCCGCACCCCGTCGAGCGAGGCGGTCCGCACCGCCAGCACGCCCAGCCGCTCCGCGCCATCGACCAGAGGCATCCAGAGGATCAGGCCGTCGTCGGCCTCGGCCACCCGCGGGGAGACCGTGCGGTACGCCCAGCCGGCCGACGAGCGGTCCACCGGCAGCGACTCCAAGGCCTCGTCGAGTGGGATGAGCAGTTGTTGTTGCAGGTCGACGAGGTAGATCAACGCGGCGTCCAGACCGAGGGCGCAGGCGCACCGGTTCGCCAAGGCGGGCAGTTCGACCGGCAGGGCGGTCTGCGCCTCGATGATCAGCTCTTCCAGCCGATTCTCGTCGACGGCAGTGTCGGGACCGAAGGACGCGTACGGTGTGTCCGACACGGGGATCACCCCTTTCGTGCCCAGTTTCACACCGATCCCGTCCTCTCTCACGTCAGCCCGTGGCGAGCGCGAGCGACGCCAGGGCGGTCAGCCGAAGTCGGCCGGGCACACCTCATGCGCCGGCCACGTGATCAGCCGGTCCGGCATCAAGATCACCGCTCTACCGCCGAAATCCAGTCCGATCCTTCGCGAGGGCCGACCGGGTGACTCTCTCGGTTGGCCCTGCCCCTGGCCCCCCGCATCACCGGACGCACCCGCACCGGCGGCCGCACACGCCGACACGACACGTGAACCCGACCGGGACCGGGCCGGTCCCGGTCCCGGGGTCGGGATCGGGTTCGGGATCGGGATCGGGATCGAGATCGGGATCGGGATCGAGATCGGGATCGGGGTCGAGATCGGGATCGAGATCGGGATCGAGATCGGGAGGACTCCCCCGACACGACGACACCAACCTGCGGGGCCTGGCCGCCGAACCCGCGTGGCAGGACCGGACCGGCACACGACCGGGGCGCGTTCCGTGTGGCGCCCCTGCCCTACGAGTCCACCGCCTCCTGGGTCGACCGCGTCGCGGCGACGTACCGGCAGAGCGCGCCCGAACTACTGAACGGCATCGGCCTCGGGGGCACGCCGGCCCACCGGGCCGTTCACCCCCTCGATGGCCACGCGGCCAGGGTCACGTCCGGCTCCCCGGTCTCGCGGCGACACGAAAGTCGCGCGGTAGTGGGAACCGCTGGTCGGGCCGTGGACATGTAAAGGCGTGAGTATCCCCACCGAGACCGACCGCGAGTTGTGGGACAGGGCCTGCCGAGGCGAACGAGCCGCCTTCGGTGACCTGTTCGATCGGCACGCGCGCGCGGTCCACAACTTCCTGTTCCGGCGCACCGCGTCGTGGGCGGACGCCGAGGATCTGACCTCGGCCGTCTTCCTGCACGCGTGGCGCATCCGAGCGGACGTCGTGCTGCATCAGAACAGCGCGCTTCCGTGGCTGCTCGGCGTCGCCCGCAACCTCGCCGCGAACAGCGGACGGGCGTTGCAGCGGTATCAGGCGCTACGAGCCCGGTTGCCCGCGCCCATACCGAGCCCCGACCATGCGGACGAGGTCGCCGCGCGCCTGGACGACGAACGCGCGATGGCGACCCTGCTCCGGGCGATCGCCGAACTGCCGGAGCGTGATCGCGAGGTCCTTGAACTGTGCATATGGAGCGGCCTCGACCAGCACGGCGCCGCGGCGGTGCTGGGCGTGGCCGTCGGTACGGTCAAATCCCGACTGCATCGGGCCCGCGCCCGGCTGCGGGAACTGGTGCTCGTGGGCCCGCCCGGCCAGGGCATCCATTCCGATTCCGCGACCGATCGCCGGTCCCCGATTTCCAAGGAGGCGTCGTGACGATCCCGAACCGTCCACCCGCCGACCGTGGCCTGCGCGACCACGACGTCCGCCGGGCGGAGGTATTGGCGCTGCTCGACGACGCCGAGGGCCTCGACATCGCCGAGGGCCTCGACATCGCCGGCGGCCGGGACGTCGGCTCCGGGCCGGTGCCGTCCCGACGCGGGGTCCTCGCCCGCTACCGGGTCCCGCTCCTGGCGGCGGCGTCGGTGGCCGTGCTCGTGACGGGCATCGCGGTGGCTCTGCCCGACAGCGGCACACCCTCCCACGGCAGCCCACCGGCCGCACCCTCGAACACGTCCGCGGCGGTCACCGGGTCGCCGGCCCCGACGGCGAAGTCGCTCACGCTGCCCGCGGGCATGCTCGCGGTGCCCGCGGGGCGTGAAATGCCCGAGGCGCTCGCGCGTGACTTCGTCTCCCGCTGCGTGCTGACCGTGCCCAACGCCGACGGCCGGGCACAGACCGCGTTGACGGCGACGTTTCGCCCGTACCTGGCGGTGCGGACGCCGAGGACGGACCGTCCCGACCTGTACTTCGCCCTCGCGGTCGACGACCGCGGGCGCATCGTGGCTTGCCGCGGCGACGCGGGACCGAATTCGGTTCCCTCGCCCGTCTCCGGGCCGACCGGGGAGATCGACTGGATGACCGGCCCTATCGACTACTCGGGCGAGGGGGGCGGATCGTTCCAGGGCCGATGGACGGTGGAGGAATGGGGCCGCTACACCGGCGCGGTCACCCGCGTCACGATGGACCACGGTCGAGGCGAGAAGGACGTCCTGATGGCCGGCGGGGTCTGGTACGGCACGATGTCGTCGAACCGGGTCGGTGATCCCGAGCCCTCCGACGACACCCGCATCCGCGCCTACGACACGTCGGGCACACTGATCTGGGACTCCGCCAAGGACCACCGCAAGGGCGCGAGCGACTGCGCGCGCACTCCCGACGGCCGCGTCGTCGGCTACGTCGCGCCGGACGTCAACGGCCGGCAGGACTCCTCGACGTGTCGATCGGCCGTGCCGTGGACCGCGGGAGAGCCGACCCGCTCCTGAGCTCCCGCGCAACGGAGCCCGGGCGACCGGTTCCGCAGCCCGACTCCACCCGACCGGTCCGGTCCGATCCGCGCCACGCGGGCCGATCGCGACCGGCCGGGGGAGGCGGCCGCGGGGAGGCGGTCGGGTTCTTCGCAGGGCCAGGGAGTGGCGAACCATTGCGCACACGGCTCACCCGGCCTTGATCCCCGCCGGGGCGGGGACGGGCCACCTGGGCCCGTGTCCCGGTCGCCCGCCCACACGAACTGCTCGTCGTCGGCCCGCTCGCCGAAGCCCTGGCTCTCCCGGTCGAGCAACACGCAGCCGATCAGGTGCAGTTCGTGGGACTCGTCCTCCGTCGCCCACCACGCGTTCGCCCCCCGGTCCATGCGGACTCGGAAGAACTCCATGTGGCCCACCTCGATGCCGTCCTCCTCGAACGCCGGACAGGCGGTCGCCGTCTCGCCGTCGCAGTGGGTCCTCGCCGTCCGAGCGGGGAAAGATCGGACAGCGGGTGTCGTCGTGCACCTCGTGGTCGTGCCGGACGATCACGCTCCAGCGCTCGATTGTGCGGTCGTGGGGATCGTCGCGCAGACCGTGCCGCAACGAGTACTCGAGGTGCAGCCCGGACGGGTCACCCGGCAGGTCCTGTGCTGTCTTGGTCACCCCGTCAGCTTGGAACTCGCCTCGGGTCCGGGTGTCTTGTCCGGGAAAGCTTGCCTCACCGGAACTGGCGTGTACCGCATTCGGTCGCCGTCCGGGGGCATGCGGCCGGCCCGGACCACGACAAGGAGCCCGCGGCGATTCCACCGTTTCGATGTCGCCGGTATCCGCGGTGCGGCGCGCGCCAGTTCCCCGTCGTGGCCGGAGACCGCCCGACCCGGGCTCTGCGGCGGTATGCGGACGAGCCTCGGCGTCGTCGCGAGAGTGGGGAGGGTTTCGTATAGGGAATTTTCGAGTGAGGGAAGTGGGGTCTGCCCCAGGGGAAGCCCCCAATCGCGGCGTTTCCGGGCGCTACCAGGACTGTTCGATTGCCGCCTCGATGCCTGACTCCCTCGCCCCGCCTGTCTTCTGGACCGCCGGCTGAGGGGCGCCTCCGCCTCGGAGTGGTGCCGGGGTCGTGCCCGCGTCGGTGCCGACCACCCTCGGTGTCGAGAGAGGCAATCCGCTGGCGGCCGCGCGAAGACCCTTCATGTCGGCCACGCCTTTCTCGTACCGGCCCGAGACGGACTCGGTGGGGGGCGTCCAAGAGGGCACTTGCGGCATCTGAAAACCCCGGGGCGGCTCTGACGGAGCCTGGAAGCCGGTGGTGAAGCCACGGTCGGGCAGGAACACGAGCGGCGGACGGTGTTGGGCCGCGTTGGGACCGGTCTCACGAGGCGATACCTCGTCACCGACCCTGATCCCGAACGACTGCGCCGATTTCTCGGTCTGACGCTGCGGTATCGGTGGCGCGAACCCCAGCGCTGCAGTCCGAGCGCCACCAGAGGCCCCGGCCAAGGGGACTGGCGGGACGAAGCCGATCTGAACCGTCGTCCGCTTCCCGCTGTCGGCCGCTGCCGCCGACTCCGGTTCCGCCCGCGTCGGTGCCATCCTCGCCTCGGCCACCGCGCGCGTGATGACTTCGGGCTCCCGAAAGCCGAATCCTCCTGGCAGACCAGGGACTTGCGCGGACCCGGCAGGGTGCACCGGCTCGTCTGCCTGGAAGCCGAAAGAGGTCTTCGACGCCTCGTGCGAAGATGCAGGACGGCCCGCGCTCTGGTCGTCGGCGGCTATATTCACAGTCTCGCTCATCACGCCGATTGTAGGGGATTCGTTCGAGCACGACGTCTTGCAGGACGGAGACCAGCGAACTGTCCAGGAAGTACGACGGGTAATGGCGAGACCGGTGACGAGTTCCTGTACTGGCAGGCGAGGAGGTCGTCCGTGGCCACCGTCAGGCAACAGGGTCAGCGTCCGGGTTCGGGCACACGGGTGCGCCAGGCCCGCCTGGCGCGGGCGTGGGCGCTCGCCGAACACCAGGCGCTGCTCGCGGAGGTCTACGTGCCGACCACCCGCATGCTGATCAAACTCGACGACACCCAACTCGGCTGGATGGCCGCCGACCGCGCCCGCACCACCGCCCACGCCGGCAACAGCCCCCTCGTCGCCGCGGAGGCGGCGCGCAACCTCGCCGCCCTCGCCCGCAAGGCCGGATGGCACGAACAGGCCATGCGCATCGCCCTCGACGCCGCCGACCACCCCACCCTGCACAGCCCCTCCCCGCGCCACGCCGCCGAACGCGGACTGCTGATCCAATCCGCCGCGTACACCGCCGCCCGCGCCGGGGACCGCGAGGGGATGCGCGAACTCACCGACGAGGCCGCCGCCATGGCCGCCCGCCTGGGCGGGATCATGCTCCGCGACCACGGCGGCGGCTTCGGAACCTCCACCGTCGCCCTCCACCGCATCTCCGCCGAGAACGCCGCCTGCGACCCCGGCGCGGCCGTCGCCGCAGCCCACACCATCGCACCCGCGGGCCTGCCCAACGTCGAGCGCCGCTGCCGCTACCACACCGACGTCGCCACCGCGTACGCCCACGGGGGACGCCGCGACCAAAGCCTGCACGCCCTCCTGAACGCCGAACGCTGCTCCCCCGAGGAAACCCACACCCGACCCGCCGTCCGCGCCCTCGTCACCGGACTCCTCATCGGCGGGCGCACCACACCCGAACTCCGCGCACTCGCCACACGCTGCGCCATCACCTGACAAACCCGCCCACGACGCGCAACGTCGCCGGACACGGTCGGTGCAGCGACCCCGCGCGGCCCCACCCACGGCCACGGTCTTCCGCAAACGCCAACCCGACCCACCCCTACCGAACTCGACCAACCCGCCGTCGACGAAGACGACGAAATCTACGAGTGGGACGAGGACCTGGAAGGGGTCGTCGACGACCTCTACCAGGACGAAGGGCAGGGTGAGGGCGAGGAGCGGACCGCGTACCAGCCGCTCCCGGTCGGCTACGCCGCCTCTATGGACGACGAGCGCCTGTTCGACACGAGGCGTACGCCGTGGGCCTGCCCAAGGCCCTGGAGAGGCTCCGCAAGAACGCGCCGCAGGCGTACCCCGGGCCGTTGTCCGCGGACTGGCTCTCCGGCGAACACGACCCCGTGCGGCGGCGGGTCCTGGGGCGTTCGGGGCCGGCGTCGACTCCGACGGCGTCGCCGTCACCCGCGCGTTCATCTCCAACTGTCGGGTTTTGGGCGAGGGGGTCGACGTCCCCGAGATCGACACCGTCGCGATCCTGGACCCCAAAGGAAGCATCGTCGAGATCGTCCAAGCCGTCGGACGGGCCGTCCGCCCGTCCGTCCGCGCGGCGACAAGATCGCCACGATCATCGTCCCCATCTTCCTGGAAAGCGGCGAGACACGGGACGACATGCTCGTCTCCCCCGGCCGGCGAACCCTGCAGCGCGTCCTCCAGGCACTGCGCGCCCACGACGCCGACATCTGCGACGTGTTGGCCGTACCCCAAGTCAACGACAACGCCCAGGAGTTGAGGGCCGCGCCGGGCCCGGCCGAGGACGTTGAAGGCGAGGATCAGGCGCAGGGCGACGTCGCCGGCGGCGAGGAGGGCGGGGAGCGGTCGGAATGGCGGCCGATCCTGCGGTTCTCCACGCAGCGGGAGCCGGTCGAAATCGCGCGATTCGTGGACCTGCGCGTGGTCGATCCGCAATCACGGAACTGGCTGCGCGGATGTACCGCCGCCGAGCGCTACCTGCGCGCCCACGGGAACCTCGCGGTTCCGCTCGACGCCGTCGACATCGACCACCACGGCGTGAAATTCCCCCCGGCCGATGGATCTCCGAAATGCGCGCCGTATACACGAAAGGACACCTCCACCCGAAACAAATCGGAAAGCTGGACGCGCTCGGCATGATCTGGTCCGTCCACGACCAGGCATGGGAGGACGGGTTGGCCATAGCGCGCAGGGACGCGACCGAACAGGCCACGCCGGCCGCGCCCATCGACGCCGTCGTCGACGGCTACCCCATCGGGAAATGGCTGGAGAACCGCCGCGCCCAGGACCGGCGCGGCGCCCTGGTCGCCGCGCGCCGGGCCGCCTTGGACGCGGGGATGATCCTGCCCGTCCTGGACGGGTTGGACGAGATGGACGCAACCGACCCCGGGCCGAACGGCACACCACCGGGCAGTCCCGGCCTCGGTGGCGGTGGGGGTCCGGATCGTACGCCGCGGGCACGACGGGCGTTGGAGGCTTTGAACGCCTACGCGCGCGGTCGTGAGCGGGCTGCGGTGGTCCTGACGTGCCGCAGCGACCCCTATGTCGGGTTGGGCACTTGGGCCAAGGACGCCGCACGCGTCGAGATCGCTCCCGTCACCCCCGTCCAGGCCCGGGACTTCGTGCTTGCCCGCGTCGACGACCGCACTCGGTGGCGTCATGTGCTGGAGTCGTTCGATCTGAACCCTTCCGGGTCGGTCGCACGCGGGTTGTCCACGCCGTGGCGGCTGACGATGGCCGTGACTGTCCACGAACAGCGCGATCTCGGCGGGGTGGCGTACCGGCACGACCCGAGGAACCTCCTGTCACCGGCGCTGGTCCGCGACGAGGACATGCGCGATCACCTCAACGGCCTCTACATGCGTACCGCCGCCGACTACCCCGCCCCCGGGCCGGGATACACCCCGGAACAGGTGCACACCTGGCTGGGCGTCCTCGCCGACTATCTCGAGACCAACGCCGCCGGGCGAGTCGAGGCGGGGCACGATCTCTCCGGTACCGACCTCGTGCTCACCGAGTTGTGGCCGCGCAGACGCACGCGTGCCCTGCAATGGCTCCTGAGCATCGCGCCCCGCTTCGTTGCGCAGATCGTGGGGGCCCTCGCGCTCACGGCGACGGTGGACTGGCTCGAAACAGCGCAGACGCTGGGCCTTGTATGTGTTCTCGCTTGGTTGCTCACGAGAAACCCTTGGCCTGCACCATGGCGCATCGACCTGCGGCGGCTTGGTATGTCTCGGATCGGACCCGAAACCGTACGACGGCTCGCGCTGTTTCCACTGATCGGCTCGGCTGTGTGGTTGGGAGCGTTGACGGAAGACAACACGGACGTGCCGACCACTTTGACCATGGCCTGCTGGGGAGCCTTCGGAGGAATCGCGCTGGCCCTCACCGTGGGTTTGGGTACTCGTGACACATCCGGGATCAACGAGCCGAGCCACCTCGTGCGCGCGGACAGCATCGCCGGAACGGCGATGGGTTTCACCACCGGGATCGGTCTCGGACTCCTGACGATCGACAAGGCCCGCGTGACCGTCGACGAAGTTCCCGGATACCTCCTCAAGACCGGTCTCATATTCCTGATCACTATTGGACCGCTGATCGCCGCCACGTCCACCCGATACCTGGCATTTATCGTCTGGTGCGCCAGGGGTAACCCGCAGCTGCCGTGGCGACTGGGAAGGTTCTGTGATTGGGCCACCGACGCCGGTCTATTGAGAATCGCGGGTACCGCTGATCAATTCCGTCACCGTGAACTAACGACCGTAAACGCTCTCGACTTTCCTCCGCCGAACGCATTGCCGCCCCTCGCCCGGGCGCTGCTCCGGGACGACGAGCAGGGTGTCGGCCGCCGGCGCGAAGGCAGGGTGGACCGACCCGGGGCCACGGCCTCGGCCCCGAGGAGGCTTTTCGCTCCCCTGGGGCCGCTCCGACGTCGGATGGATCAGAGGATTGCGTAGGGGCCGGTGCCGTGTTGGATCCAGCCGGACCAGCCGGTGCCGTTCTGGTTGTAGTTCTGGTAGATGGCGTTGTCCGTGCCCAGGCCGAAGAGTTCGAGGGCGCTGGTGGCGGCGTTGAAGACGGCGGTGGGTGCGCCCTTGAATTTGGCGGTGGCGTTCATGGCGGTCCAGTCGGACCAGGGTGTGCCGTTCTGGTTGTAGTTCTGGTAGATGGCGTTGTCGGTGCCCAGCGCGAAGATTTCGAGGGCGGCGGTCGAGGGGTTGTAGACGGCGGTGGGGGTGGTGGCGAATCGTGCGGCGGCGTTCATGACCATCCAGCCCGTCCAGCCGGTGCCGTTCTGGTTGTAGTTGTGATAGACGGCGTTGTCCGTTCCCAGCGCGAAGAGTTCGAAGGCGTTGCCGGCGGGGTTGTGGACGACGCTGGGGGTGCCCTTGAATTTGGCGGTGGCGTTCATGACGCTCCAGCCGGACCAGCCGGTGCCGTTCTGGTTGTAGTTCTGGTAGACGGCCTCGTCGGTGCCCAGCGCAAAGACTTCGAGGGCGTTGGTGGTGGGGTTGTAGGCCGCGGTGGGTGCGCCGTTGAACTTGGCGGCGTCGTTCATGACGCTCCAGCCGGACCAGCCGGTGCCGTTTTCGTTGTAGTTGTGCCAGACGCTGTTGTCGGTGCCCAGCGCGAAGATTTCGAAGGCGTTGGTCGTGGGGTTGAACACGGCCGTGGGGGTGGTCTTGAATTTGGTGGTGGCGTTCATGACGGTCCAGGTGGACCAGCCGTCCTGGTAGTACGCGTGCCAGACTCTGTCGTCGGTGCCCAGGGCGAACAGTTCCAGCGCGTTGGTGGACGGGTTGAACTCGGCTACGGGGGCGCCCTTGAACTTCGCCCCGGCGCCGAGGACGGTCCAGCCGGACCAGCCGGCGCCGTCGGTGTTGGAGTCGTGGACCATGGATCCGTCAGCGGTGATCGCGAAAATCTCGGCCGTCTTCGTCACGGGGTTGTACACACTTGCCCGTGGCGCGACCGAAACCGCGGGCTCGGCCGTGAAGTTTGCCGTACCGCGGTAGAGGCGATGGTCGGAGATCGCGGAGTCACGAGGTAGTACCTCGCCTTGGATGGCGGTGAAGTCTCCCTGGCTCAGGAACAGGTAGTCGATCTTTTGGTCGGTCGGCTCGTCGAAGGCCAGGCGGGTCGGCCGGCCCGAACGGCAGTGGGTCTGCGAAGCCTGCGCGCATTGCGGGGTGAAGTAGTTCTGATCGGTCTCGTCCGCTTCGACGAACGCGCCGTTTCCGTCCGGGTTCGGGGCCGTGTAGAAGTAGTCCAGGACGACGGAGACCGGGGTGTGGTTGAAGTCGCCCCCCAGGATCACCGGCGTGCCCGCGGCCCGCCAAGCGTCGGTCTGTGCGGTCAGTTTCGCGGCTTCGATTTTCTCCAGCGTCCCGTCCGACCAATACAGGTGCACGGAACAGGCCCAGTTGGCCCGCCCCTTCGTATAGGTCTTGATGCACGGGGACTTGATCGGTTCGTTCTCGCCCCCGGCTGTGAGGTCGAGCTCTGCGGTCTCGAGGACGGGGCCCCGGACCAGGACCGCCATCCCGTAGTCGGCACCGCAGTGGACGGCTCCGCCCACGGTGGTGGTGAACATGCCTCGGAAGCCCAGGGGTTTGAGGGCCAGCAGGATCGCGTCGTACTGCGGACGGCAGACCTCTTGGAGGAACACCTCGTCCGCGCCCCAGTCCCGCGCCTGGGACACCACGGTGTCGATGCGTCGGGCGTTGTCCTTCGGAGGGCCACCACAGCCGCTCTGGCCCTCGCCGCAGATGTTGTAGGTGAAGAAACGGAGTTCCGACGACGCCTGGGCGGCCTTGCCGGCCGGTGCCGCCGGATCGGCGTGCGCCGTCGCGTTCAGAGATAAGAACGCGAGGAACATCGTGAGTACGACGGACAGGATCGGTATTCGACTTCGGCGCACGGAGGGCCTTTCGTCTCGGCGATCAAGATCATTCCGAGGCTATCGGCGGGACTCACGCGTTTGGCCACGATATTTGGCCGGCTTGCGGACGACCCGAGCGTCCCGACGCGCCGGGGGGGTTGAGCGTCGGTGGTGCCGTGGCCGACAGGAAAGCGGCCGCGACCGGACCCCACTCGGCGCCGCGATCACGTTGGCCGGCTTCCGAGCCGAGTACGTCCTCGCCACCAAGCTCGCCACCGAGCCCGCCGACGAACTCGTCGAGGCCGCCGACGAGAAGCAGTCGGCCCGGATCATCGCCCGCTACGGCCGCGTGAGCCTCCCCTCCGGCTCGCAGGTCAAGCCTCGCGCTGCGCGACCCGTCGCGCCGGCGCCGACATGCCGGCCGGGAAACGCGGCCGGGCCGGGCGGCGGTAGTACACCGCACGCACCGCGGCGAAATCGAGCTCGCGCCGGTCGTTGCGCGAGGACCCCGTCCAGGCCGTGCCGTCGAACGACACGGCCAGGGACAGGTCGAGCGGGAACTCGGCCGGGTCCGCGCGGAGGACCGGCACCGCACGCCGGTTCGACTCCTCCACCACCAGGTCCGCCGTCGGGTCGAAACGACCCGACAGGACCAGGACATGCCCTCGCGGCGCAGCGGTGCGTGTGGCCCGGGGCAGGGTGTTTGGTTCGGTCGTCACTGGTGCCGGGGTCGTCCGGGGCGTCCATCCGGCCGGAGGGTTGGGTGGGGCCGTACGCCTTGGGCGGGTTCTTCGTCATGTACACGCCGGGCGGGAGATTCTCGTACACCCCGGTCTGCGCGTCCTCGTCGTAGCCGACGTCCTCGGGCAGGATGCCGCCGGTACCGGTGACCGGGACCAGGAACCGGAACGCGAACGGCACCGGGCCCCGATCGGGACGGATCCGGCAACGGCTCCGCCCCCGACAGGTTCACCGGCAACCGCAACTCCGGCGCGTCCGACGTCCATCCGACCGTCGATCGGAGGATCGGGTTCGCTTTCTGACCTCGGGGCGGGGCAACGGCGACAGGCCCATTGTCGTGGCGAGGGCCTGGATTTTGTCGAACCGGACGTCCGCCGTCGACGCGGTGGCGGGCCGGTCCCGGCCGGGCGTGCGGGTCGTCGTCAACGTCGTCGTCAACGGCCCGGGGCAACAGGGATGCGATCGTTGTCACCGAACAGGTACGTGGACACCTGGGCTATGTAGAGGGCGAGTTGATCGTCGGTGTCGAACGGGATGTACGTCAGGTCGTACCACTGCCGGACCGAGAGCGGACGTTCACGGAAGACGTGCCGGAGGCCGGTGTCGATGACGTTTCGGTAGTCGGGCCACGCCGTGGGGAATGTCTGCCGCAGTATGGCGATGTCATCCGCGGCTTCGACACCGAGAGGGCCTGCGCAGAAGTGGACGAAGCGGCGGTCGATACCTGTGATGTCGAGTCCCAACTCGGACAGCGGGACCGTGGTCGGATCCACCCTGACGAACGGGTACGGGTACAGGGTCGTGTTGGCGAGTTCTTGCCCGTTTCCGGGCCCGGTGCCCTCGGCCGCGAGCCCCTGCACGGGACGGTAGATGCCGTAGACCAAACCGCCGTCGGTGAAGTTCGCGTCGATGTAGTTGGCCGAACCATCGGCGGCGTAGGGGTTTTCGGGGTCGATTCCGAACCCTCTGGCGTGCGTGGCCGCGTCCGGGCCCGAGCCGTAGACGGACGCAAAGCGCACTATCGGAGCGAGATCGCGCCGTTCGACGGCCTCCCGGCGCAGGGCTTCCTCCGCCTCGACCAGTGCCGTCGACGAGCCGAACGCCGTGGCCCATGGCCCGCATCGACGTTGGGGAGCGGGTGCGGAGTGGTCGTTCAAGAGACTTCCCTGATTTGTGACAACGCGCCGTCGTCCGACGGGCACGTGGGTGGCGACGGGGCAACCGTCCGGGACGGCCAATGGCCATCGGTCGAAACGTGGGGCCCTGTTGCGGTGGGTGCCCGGCGTACTTCCTTGTCCGGTGGCTCTTCCCTGGATGAGGCCAACCGCTGAGCGCGGGCGCTCACCACGTCATCGTTCGATCGGAGCCGTACTTTACTGAGATTGCTCCAAGGCTGCACGCTGAAGGCCACTTTGCGCGGGCCTTCGCACTCACCGGCGTCAGCCTCCCCCGCCACGACCGCGGCCGCGATGCCCATCGCCCCACATCGGCGCCGCCGATACCCCTCGGACACCAGCGTCGCCGAATGGGCGCTGTTGGAGCCGTTGTTGCCCGTTCCGGCCTGGCGCACGAAGAGGGGCGGGCGCCCCGAGAAACACCCTCGACGCGAGATCGTCGACGCGATCCGCTACATCGTCGACAACGGGGCGAAATGGCGCGCGTTGCCGGCCGACTTTCCGCCCTGGGAAACCGTGTTCGGGTTCTTCGCACGCTGGAATCGGGCCGGAGTGGTGACGTGGATCCGAAACCAGTTGCGGCGCCGGATCCGCACCGGCCTGGGACGATGCCCCCATCCGGTCACGCTGATCGTCGACTCGCAGTCGGTCAAGGCGGCCGAGACCGTGGGCAGGGCCGGCCGCGGCTACGACGCCGGGAAGAAAATCAACGGGCGCAAGAGACACTTCGCCGTCGACACCAAGGGCCTGCCCGTCATGCTCATGGTCACCGCCGCCGACATGACCGATCGCGATGCCGTCCGCCGGATGCTCTGGCACATCCGACCGGCCCAACCGCAGATCACCCAGGTCTTGGGCGACTCGTCCTACTCCGGCCAACTCGTCACCTGGGCCGACGACTTCCTCCGGATGACCCTCAAGACCGTCTCCCGACTCAAGGACGCGATCGAGTTCGTCGTCCTGCCCCGACCTGGCGGGTCGAGCGCACCCTGGGCTGGGTCATGAACGCCCGCCGCAACGTCCGCGACTACGAACGCCTCCCGCAACACAGCGAAGCCCACCTGAACTGGTCACTCATCACCTTGATGACCAGGCGCCTCGCGCGCAAAGGTCCTCGCACGGACGCCTGGTCGAAGAAGTCCGGGCCCACGCCCGTGTGAGGTGCGTGGTGCGGGTGCCCCCGTCAACTCGTGAGCGGATCAGGATGATTCACGCCTCTGTCCGCCCAATCGCCCTCGGCCTCGATGTCGAGGCCCAGGAGAATCCCTTCGCGATGCGTGACACGATCGGGTGATGTTCACCGAGGAGATCGCACGCGAACTTGTGACGGCGGAGATCGCGAGGGCAGCAGCGCGCTCGTCCCACGCACCGACGGAATTGGGGATCATTCGGGTTCAGCCGGTGTCGTTCGGCTGGATCTTCTACTGGGGCAAGGTCGGCCTCCCGCCTGGTGAGCGCCCGAGGCTCGGCGGCAACGGCCCTTTCATGGTCGACCGCGAGAACGAACGACTGATCCGAACGAGCACCAGCGTCAAACCGGCACGCCATATTGCCGACTACGAGCGCCGTCTGCGCCGCGAGGCACATGCACGAAACACAGCTGCCAAACGAGCGTGACCTTTCGATGCCGATGCTCCGCTTACCCATGGCCGACTTCCAACTTCGTCGGATCGCAGCCCGGAATCAGCTCGCATCGTCGCCGGTTCGAAAACACGCTCAGACCGAACACCTCGCTCCCATCGCTCCCAATGCCCGGTGGGTCTGTCACTGCACGATCCGGATGCGTGGGCGCATGGCGTGGGCGCATGGCGTGGGCGCATGGCGTGGGCGCCGGTCGCCTCGGCGGTCGCCCCGGCCTCGTCGAGCATGGTCAGCGCCTCGTCGTATCTGGTGGCGGCGAGCAGGGCCTGCCCGAGGTTGTAGCTCTGGACCAGGACCCCGTGGGTGCCTCCGGCGTTGGCGTCCCGAGCGCGGGTGAACGACGCCACCGCGTCTTCGGGCCTGTCGCGGGCGAGTTGCAGCAGGCCCTGGGTTTCCCACACGATCCCGCTCAGGCGTGCGTCGCCCACCACACCCAGGAGGTCTTCGGCGCCGCACAGTTCCATCTCGGCTCGGTCGTCGTCCCGCAGCTCGTGGAACGCGCGGGCGAGTTGGTTGCGCATGCGAACCTCGGCGTCGGGTCGGCTCCGGGTCGCTGAGACCCGCATCGGCGCGGGCGACGTCGTGGAAGCGATAGCGGGAGCGGTCCTCGTCGATCTGCTCGACCAGGT
The DNA here is from genome assembly GCF_045207785.1 of Embleya sp. NBC_00896. Lineage (NCBI taxonomy): Bacteria > Bacillati > Actinomycetota > Actinomycetes > Kitasatosporales > Streptomycetaceae > Embleya > Embleya sp. NBC_00896. The sequence continues at coordinate 7,252,479 of NZ_CP108776.1, read as the reverse complement.
GGGCGTCCCACAGGCCGTCCAGCGCCGCGGCGTCGCCTTCGCCGGCTGCCGCGACGGCCGGCGCGGTGGTGAAGGTGGGCCCCGGGTGGGCGAGCGGCAGGCCTCCGCACAGTCTTACCAGTTCGGCGAGTTCGGTGTCCGCCGCCCGGTTTTCGCCCGGCCATCGGCGGACCAGGGGTGTCGGCCACGACGAGACCGCGGCGGTCGAGTTGCCGGCGATTCCGCGGCCGGCGGAAGCGCCCGCCCAAGATACGGAGCGCGAAGCGCTCCCGTATATCTCGGCCGCCGGGCCCAGGGAATTGGGTAGAGCATGCCAGGTCTGTTCCTGGTCCGAAGGTGTCGGGCCTGCAAGGACTGGATCGGCTCGATTACGACTGGCACGCAGCGGACGGCGAGACGTGGCGCACGACCAAGATCAAGTGCTTAGCGCCGGCGACTGTACCGCTGGTCCAACCGAAGCCGGTGTCACGGTCAGCTCAACTGAGCGAGCAACCGTGCCTGTTCGAGCTTCAGTGCCTCGAAAGAGCTCCGCAGGTAGGCGTCCAACTCCGCACGCGGAAAATTGCCGGCGATCGACATGTGATCGTCGACCCGGACGGAGTTGAACCCGTTTTCCTGCCAGCGGGCGACGATGGGCTCATAGCAGGCCACATGCGCGCACAGCTCCTTCAAGGGCTCGGGAATGGTGTCCTCGCGCAGCAGGTCGGCGTGGGAGACGACCGTCTCGACCATGCGCCTGTTGAGCGGCATGAAGACCGTTGACATCCACAAACGCCAGGTGGCGGCCTGCTCCGTAGTGGCAGGGACCGACGCGGTCCATACGGCCCCATACCGGGCGGCAAACTTTCGCCACGCTCGATCCGCGGCCTCCGACTGCGCATAGAGCGGACCGTAGAGCTCGCTGAGCTGGCGGTTGATCCGATCCAGATGATCCTTGCGGCGCGCCAGACGTAGATTGGTTAGGTAAGTCGCCCCGTAACCGAAGGCCGCCACGACCACCGTGACCACCAAAGGAACCACAACACTCAGCTGCACGAGCCACGACTCTACCCATGGTTGAGCAGTTGCATAGGCGAAACCTCAGCCCTGGCCTGGTCATCGCCGCAGCATCCGTTCAGGCTCCACAAACTCGCCACTGGACAGCGGGCCCCATCGACGGCTTTGAGGTTGACCTTGTTCCGTCGGAGTAGTCGCCGACGCGGATCGTCCTCTTGCAGCAGGCGCATTTCATGCGCTTGGCGCGCTCGGCAGGCTCGGTCGTCTCGGGTTCGGCGGGTGCCGCCTTTTCTCAGCACTCCACAAAGTCCCTCACGCGCGGCCCAGGGCGACTTGTGCGGCGGCTATGAGATTCAGCCTCGCACGTTCCAGGTCGTCGAGCGGTTGCCCTCCCCGCAGACTGTCGACCAACTCCCTCGCGGTTCGGGCCACATCCGCAGACCCCTCCAACTGCACGGCGCCGAAGGCCCGTTGCAGGGCGGGAAGATCATTCGCGTTCCCCACGCCGGTCCTGTGCGACAAGAGGACACTCTCCGCGGCTTCGAGGAACTGCACGTACGTCTGCCGGCGAATCTCCGGTATTCGCACGGCTCGCTGCTCCTCGATCGTCGCCCGGACCGTGTCCAGCAGCGCGTCCGCCTGTCTTTGCAGGCGTGCCGAGCCACTTCGGCCTGCCTCTCGCCCGCGTGCCGAGCCGCGGCCGTCTGCCTGGCACCCGCGCTACGTGCGAACCATCCGGTGATCAGCCCCTCCGGCGAGCGCCGAGCCGGCCGCGACCAATGCGAATCCCCACTCACTCATGAGGCGCAATCCTCCCAGCCGGCACCGGTCCCACGGCAAGACGCGAGACCTCGGAATCGAACGGACCCCGGTCACATCACGCGCCCCACGGGCACGAGCCTTTCCCGCCGGCCGATGGCACCTGGGGAATCCGCCCTGAAGCGGCGGCGGCCGTCGGTGATCGGGTGTGACTGAGCGCTTCATCGGGCGGGATTCGCCAAGTGACGCGCTCAAGCTCGGGCACCCCCGATCCTTCACCTGGCGATGCCGACCCGTGAGAACGGACCCGACCCGGCCGGCTACCCTCGTTTCGGCCTCGATCTCGTGGTGTGACAGGTCGAAGACGCGGTATGTCGAAGGGGACGGGAAGACGTGGGCGTGGAGTCACTCATAGCTGCGGTACGGAGTGGGGACGCAAGGCTGACGGCCACGTTGTTGGACGCGGGAGCCGATCCCAATGCCGTGGACGAGCACGGCACTCCCGCGTTGTGCCTGGCGGTGGACGCCTTCGACCTCCCGGTCGTCGACGTCTTGGCGGCGTGGGCCCGGCTGGACGACGCCGCACCCGACGGCCGCACCCCGCTGTTGCGCGCGATCGACCGAGGCGACTGCGAGATCACGGACAGACTCGTCGGACACGGGGCGAATCTGTGGGTCGCGGACGCCGAAGGACGTGACGCCTTGGCGCTGGCCCGGTACTGGCACGAGACGGGCGTCGAAACGGAGTTGCGCCGTAGAAGCGGGTCGGATCCGGTCGAGCGCAGAACCGTCCGACGGTCGGAGTCCTGGAACGTCTGCGAGGAACTGTCGTCGGGGGGCCTGACGGTCAGGAACGGACACACCGCCATCCTCACCGCGCTGGAGCCGCGGTACGGCATCCATCCGCCTTTCGACGAGTTGCTGTCACGCGCCCTGGCCGAACCGGATGTCGACCACGAGGTGTGGTGGGCGACGACGTACACGCTCGAGAAGCGTCACGATCCCGCCGTCTGGAACGCCGCCGCCGCCCTGTGCGACCGTTCGGATCCGTTGGAGCGGTACTTCGGCGCGGAGGTGCTCCGCTACACGAACATCTTCGACGAGGACGAGGACGCACCGCACGACCGGTCGCTCGTCGACCTGTTCCTGCCCTGGGTGGAGCGCGAGCCGGATCCTCGCGTGGCCTGGGTGCTCACCGCCGGGCTGGCCGACGCCATGGATCCACGGGCCGGCAAAGCGCTTCCCGCGCTCACTCGCCATCTCGATGCCAAGGTCCGGGAGTGGGCAGTCGGCGGACTGGGTTCCGCGATCGAGATGGCAAGTCCCAAGGCGCTGGTCGCCGTGACGGAGCGCATCGGGGACGCGAACGCGGCGGTTCGCCAAGCGGCCTGCCGAGCCCTCGCCTTCGCCCCACCGGACACCGCGGACGCCTCGGACCTGCTCGCCGGATGTCTCGTCGACCCGGACGAGAACGTACGGGTGGAGGCCGCCGCACGGCTGGCACTGCGCGACGATCCGCGCGGCGACGAGATCCTGCGCGGCCTCGACCCCACCGACGAGGACTCCCCCCACCACTGGCTGCTCTACGACGTGTCCCGACACCGCGCCTCGCGCCGCTGAACACCGACAACGCACCCCGGCCACCGCAACATCGAAGTCCCGAACCGCCAACCTCGACACTCAGCCTCGCCACATCAAGCGCTCATCCGCCACCTCAAGCGCTCAGTCACATCGGGTCGGTGTTCAGCCGCAGATGTCGAACTCGCAGAAGGATCGCGTGCGTGGCGGATTCCGCCGGGACCGGATCGCGCCGCAGAGCCGGGCGGCCGTCTCTCGTCGTCCGGCGACGATTCCCTCCGATCGGCGAACCCGGAGGTCGCGGCGATGTCGTTGGTTCGGATAACCCGAGACGTTCGCTCGACAGGACGACCAGGCATGCCCAAGCAGAAGCCCAAGGCCCGCAAGACCCGCACGCGCCACGACCCCCCGCGCGGAAACGGGCCGGGCCGCCTGCGTCCGCCGGGCGAGCAATGAAGCCGTCGCCGGGCCGGCAAGGAATACCCGGAGGACGGCAAGGCACTGTTCCTGGTGATGGAACTGCTCCGGGGCGAGGCACTCGACGCGGTGTCGCGTCGTGAGCGCGTCGCGTTGCCGGACGCGGCCCGCTGGGGTGCGCAGATATCGGACGCGCCGGCCGACGCACGCGGAGCCGGTGTCCGGCACCGAAACATCAAGCCCTCCAACGTCGTGGTCACCACCTCGGGAATCGTCAAGGTCCTCGACTTCGGAATTGCGCGGGCGGCCGATCTGTCCTCGACGGTGGGTCGCCTCACCCAGACCGGCTTCATCGTGGGCACACCGCCGTACATGGCCCCCGAACAGGCCCGTGGCCACCCGGAGGCACACAGCGACGTGTACGCGCTCGGCTGCCTGCTCTTCGAACTGGTCACAGGTCGGCTGCCGTTCCAGGCGCCCGACACGGTCGGATACCGCACAGCCCACCTCACCGAGGAACCGCCGGCGCCCAGTTCGGTCGCCCCGGGGATCCCCGTCGGATGGGACGAGTTGGTGCTGACCCTGTTGCGCAAGGACCCCGAGCAGCGATACCCGACCGCCACCGAACTCTCCCGCGCACTGAGGGAGTTGGACCACGGTCCCGCCCACTCGCCGCAGGCGCAGGCCGGTGCCGAGACGACCACCGTGCGGGACCTCCCGGTCGAGCGGCGCACGACTCCCCCGGCCCCGTGCGCGGGCGGGAACCGGCCCGGACGCCGGTCGACGCGACCGGAACCCCGGCCAAGATGCGGTCGTCCCGAGCGGGCCCGAGTACGTCGAACTGTCCACCGCTCCCAAGAACATCTGAACTTGCGTTTCAACCTCCGTGCCACGACCGGAGGTTGAATCGGAGGCTGACCGCTTGTCGTTGAATTGACCGGCTGCCCGCGGCTGTTGGAGCGAGCGGCGGCTTCTCGTCGCCCATTCGGCGGATCACGGGCTTGGGGCCGCGGCGCGATGCATCGCCACCCGCACGCTCGCGCAACGCCGACCCCCGCCGTACGCAAGCCGGGGTCGATGTGGACCGAGCTACCACGGCCGGTGAGCGCCGGCGCCGAACCGGCCGGGCACGTCCGCCTCGGCTACGCCCGGACCTCGACCGCCCGGCAGTCCCTCGACGCGCAGCTCGACTCCCTCGCCGAGGCCGGAGTGACGCGCATCTTCTCGGAGGAGATCTCCACCCGCGCCACCCGGCGCCCCGAGTTGGAGGCCGCCGTCAAGCTCGCCGGGGAGATCCGTTCCTCCGGCGTCGCCGTCACTCTCGTCGTCCACGAGCACGAGCGGCTCGGCCGAGGCATCGAACTCGCCATGCTCGCCGAAGAGCTGAAGGCGAGCGATGTCGGGCTGGAGTTCCTCACAGGCGAACTCAAGGGTTCGCACGACCCGTCCGGGATCGTGTTCACGGCGCCGGCCGCGATGTCGGGCATGGAGCGCGAGTACACGGCGACCGCACCCTGGAGGGCCACGAGTCCGCCCGCAGGCGCGGCAAGACGATCGGTGGCGCGGGCGTCACCGACGAGTCGATGCTGTCCATGGCCCTCCACCTGCGCGAGCAGGAGATGACTCTCACCAGGGAATCGGCCCGTCCTCGGCCAGAAAGGCACCCGTCGGGCCGTCCTCGCCCGCCGTCGCCAGGTCAACCGCGACGGCCGCGCCCTCCTTCGCCGTGCGTATCCCGGTGTGGCGGTTGAGGTCGGTCGCGCAGTAGCCGGGACTCACCGCGTTGACCAGGATCCCTTCGGCGCGCAGTTCATTGGCGTAGAGCACGGTGATCGCGTTCAGCGCGCTCTTCGAGGTGCAGTAAGGGAGGAGGATCGAGGAGTAGGCGGACCACGGGCTGCCCGGGTCGGCCAGGTGGGTGAGGGAGCCGAGTTCGCTGGACATGTTGACGATGCGTGCGGCGGCGGAGCGGCGCAGCAGGGGGAGCATGGCGTGGGTCACCGCGATGACGCCGAACACGTTGGTCTCGTAGACCTGCCGGACGGTGGCGGCTGGGGTTTCACTCGGTTTTTGCGGTCCGGCGGCGATCGCGGCGTTGTTGACGAGGATGTCGAGGCGGCCGAACGTGGCGTCGATGTGCTTGGCGGCGGCCTGGATTGAGGTCTCGTCGGTGACGTCCAGCGGTACGAAGCGTACGTCGGCGCCGTGGGCGCGAAGCTCCTCGGCTGTTGCCTCGCCAAGCTCAGTGCTACGGGCGCCGATCAGCACGGTGATGCCGAGGGCTGCGAGCCTGCGCGCCGTTTCCTTGCCGATGCCCTTGTTCGCGCCGGTGATCAAAGCAGTCTTCTGCGAAGTCGTCATGGCACCCAGCCTCCTCTCACCCACGGGCGGCAGGGAAAGACCGGAAGACTCTGGATCTATAGTCCACAGATATGAGTGAGCTGGAGGTGCGGGAGCTGAGGTACTTCATCGCGGTCGCCGAGGAACTGAACTTCAGCCGGGCCGCGCAACGCCTGGGGATGGCGCAGCCCCCGCTGTCGAAGGCGATCGCTCAGATGGAGTCCCGGCTCGGGGTACGCCTGCTGGAGCGCACCACCCGGCAGGTGAGGCTGACCACCGCCGGTCAGGTGCTGCTCGACCAGGCCCGGATCGCGGTCGACGCGGTGCACGCGGCGGCCCGGCGTGCACGCCGGGCCGGTCAGCCGACACCCCAGCTCGTCGTGGCGGTCAAACCGGGAGGCGATGCCGGGCTGCTGCGGGAGATCCTCGCCGCCTACCGGGGAACGGGTTCGCATCTGCCGCCGCCTGAAGTCGTCGTCGGCGGCAGCGGAGAGCCGATCGCCATGCTGCGGGACGGCCGTGCCGATGTAGCGCTGCTGCGCAGCCCGTTCGACGGTCAAGGGCTGGATTCCCAGACGCTCGTGGTCGAGCCGCGACTGGCCGTCCTCCCCGCCGCGCACCGCCTGGCCGGACGCCGGCGACTGCGGCTGACCGACCTCAGGGGCGAACCGATCCCGCGCTGGAAGGGGGCCGCCCCCACCACCACCGCCTACTACACAGGATGCGACCGAGCGGAAGCAGGCGATGGCCACACAGGCTTGGCGCCGGCCGACACTCCTGAGGGGCCGCTCGTGGCAAGCGTCGAGCAACTCCTGGAGGTGGTCGCGCTGGGCCAGGCGGTGGCGTTCCTGTCACTCTCCACCACCAAGCGGCACCAGCGCCCGGACATCGCATACCGGCCGGTCACCGGCCTCAGCCCCAGCGCGGTCATGGTCGCCTGGCCGGAGACCTCGCGATCCGCAGCCGTCGCCGCCTTCGTCCAAGCCGCCCACGACGTCGCCGCCCACTACCCCGACCACATGACCGCACTGGCCTACTGACCGGGGGTACTCACCCCTCGCCATGACGATCACCGCAGGACCAATTTCAGGCAACCACCAGCGCGAAGAAAGGCCGGCACCCCCTCACCCGCCACCGCCATGCGCATGCCGCCTCGTCCCCGCGCTCGACCGCTGCGGCCGGTCCCTCAAGGACTTGGTCAACATAGTCGGCGAACTCCGCCGTCGACCCCGTAGTCGTGCGGCAGTTCGTGGTGGACCGGATCGTCGTCGTCGACGATGAAGACTCCCGCCAGACCTCGGAACGCATGGCGTTGAGTCGTGCCGTGGGCGTGCGGGTGGCACCAGAGTGTGGCTGCGGGCTGCTTCACGGTCCACGTGGGGGTCCAGGTGCCCCCGGGCGTGATCGGCTGGTGCGGGCCGCCGTCGAAGATCGCCGGGAGGTGCATGCCGTGCCAATGCACGGATGTCACCTCCCCGAGGGAGTTGCGGACGCGTAAGGCCACGGTTTCGCCGCGCTTGGCCCGCAGCGTCGGGCCCAGGATGCCGCCCGAGTACCCCCAGGTCGGAGTCGTGACACCGGCCACGATCTCGGTGGCGCCGGCGCGGATGTCGAGGTCGAAAAAGGGCGTGTGCCGTCGTCGTCGACGGTCGACTTCGCCAGTGGCGGGATCGGCAGCGGCCGCTTCCCCCGCGGGGGCGCCGACGCAAACCTCGGTCGGTTGTCCGATTCCGCGGTCGAACAACCCGCGGCTGCCACGACGGGCACCGCCGCCAGGCCGCGCAGGACGGCACGGCGCGTCGGACCGCTCATGGCCCGTGCGTTGTCTTCCACCGCGAACTCTCGGGTAAGAGGGCGGCCGGGCTGAGGCCGTGGCCTGTTCAGGTACCGCTCCGGCGGCCGAACTTTGCCTGGAGTAGATCGGTGAAGATACCGATGGGGTCGTCCCACCCTCCGTCGCTCCAGTCGCCGTTGACGTTGGTGGTGACCATCTGTTCGCCATCGCGAGCGCCGTAGGCGTAGGACCACGATCCGAAGAGCGCACCCCCCATGCCCCAGACCGTTTCCCCGCAGGGCAGTCTCACCGAGGAAACGCCGAGGCCGTAGGCGGAGTCGGAGATCCAGTCGCGGGTGGGCACGGTGGTGAACATGTCGCGTTGTCGGTCCGGTGCCAGTATCCGGCCCCCCAGCAGGGCGGCGAAGAACCGGTTGAGGTCCCCGGCGGTGGAGATCATGCCGCCGGCTGCCCAGAACATGGATGAGTCGAGCTCGGTCGCGTCGTGGACCGGCGCGCCGGGGTCGGTCCGGAAGAGCTTGGTGTAGTGCCGGGAGTGTGGCCCGTGGATCGTAGGGTCGCTGCCGTGCGGCAGGTATGTGCCGGTCAGGCCGAGTGGGCGGGCGATCCGCTCGGTGATTTGCTCGGCAAGCGTGCGGCCGGTGGCCCGTTCGATGAGCATGCCTGCGAGGACGTAGTTGGTGTTGGAGTACGCCCAGCCCGAACCCGGTGTGAAGTTGGGCGGGTGCGATACGGCTATCCGCACCAGTGACTCGGGGGTGTGTGTCTCGTGGCGGTTCAGTGCTTCCTGGTCATCGGTGTAGTTGAAGATCCCGCTGGTGTGGTTGAGCAGCATCCTGATGTTCACCCCGGCACCGTCGTGGTGGTGGCCTTGGACCACGCCGGGCAGCCACTGTTCCGCGGTGTCATCCAGGCCGAGCCTGCCTTCGGCCGCCAGTTGCAGCACGACGGTGGCCACGAACGTCTTGGTGATGCTGCCGATGCGGAACCGGTCCTGCTGTGAGCGCTTGCGGCCGGTTCGGGTGTCGGCCACTCCTGCGGTCCCGAACCACTGCCGGTCGCCGTCGCGGACCTCGGCAAGAATGCCGGGAAGGCCGCCTCGAGTCACGGCTTGCCGAAGCAAGGGCTGGATCGCCTCGTAGTCCTCGGCCCCTGAACCCGGCGCGGACTCGGATACGGCGCCCGCGGCCTTGGCTGGTTCGGCGCCCGGTCGGCCGCCGTCCGTATGAGCGGTGTGTCGGTGCATGTGATTCTCCTTGTCGTGCGTGACTCGAAGACGGCCGCCCGGCCCCTCTCCACAGCGTGATTCATTGGCCCACCGGCTCTCACCACAGGCTCGAGACTCACAGCCTCGGGGCCACGGCCTCGGGGCAGGCGCACAGGCGATCCGTCGCGCACGCCTACAGGACCCTCTGCACATCCCGGCCAGGGCACGGCCGCGGGCGAATTCGACCGTGTCGGCTGGTTCCGCCGGTCACTGATCCCGGCTGTCGAGCGTCTGCCGTACGCGGTCCGCCAGTTCGGCCTGATCGACACCGGCCAAGGCGAGAGCGCGTGGCACGGTGCCGATTTGAGCCTGCAGGATCCCGAGCAGCAGATGCGCCGACCGCAGGTCCTTCTTGCGGGCCAAGGCGAAGCTCCGCTCCAGTGCGAGTCTGGCGGACGCACCCATCTTGGGCTGCTCGACGGCGTGGCTCGGCCTGGGAAGGTCGTAGCCGGCCGGAGACACTCCGATCATGCTCAGGCTGTGCTCGAACTCTCGATCCAGTGCCTCGCGGACGGCAGTGCGATCGAGCCCGGCCGAGGCCAGGACCTGGTGTGCGATCGACCCCTGATCCGCGGCGATCGACAACAGGAGATGGTGCGCGTCGATCGTCGCCGACCCGTCCTCGTGGGCTTCGTGCGTCGCCCGCACGATGACCGCGTGCAGGTACTTGTCAAACGCGCTCATCGCCGCGTCTCCTCAGCTTGACTCCGGCGGCGATGAGCCGCTTGGCGTGCTTCTTGTGGACGGCTTGGCGGGTGACACCGAGCGCCTCGGAGACCTGCGGCCAGCTCCAGCCCGCTCGCATGGCCTGCTCGACAGCGGCGTCCTCCAGTTGATCGGCAAGGCGCCGCAACGCCACGACAGCCGCCAGGCTGTCAGCGGCCTCTTGAGGAAGGGGATTCTTGGCGGCGGACATACAAGCAACTGTAGTTGACTAATGAAGATAGTCAACCCGAGTTGCTTATGACGGGGACGGGGCGGGGTGATGCGTCGGGGACTCGCAGGAGCGGGTTTGCGGACGTGCAAAAAGAGGCCCCACCCGGATCGACTCGCCAACCGAAGTACCGGGTGGAGCCTCTTGCTTTTCGCTTGGACGGGCCCGGCCGCTATTGGCTGGGCCCGTGGCCGGTTACGGCCCCGTATACCGCGATTCCCGTCGTGATGACGGTCGCCAGTACCGGGACCCACCTGCGCACGTAGCCTGCGGAGCGGACCGCCGTCCATCGACGCGGCGACTCCGGGGAGTCATCGCTTTCCTGCCCCATCGATCCTCCTTGGGTGAGGAGGCCCGTCGGGTTACGGGCCCCACAGCTGTGGGGGCCCGCAGAGGTGTGGCGTCGCCGAACCGCGACGAGAGGATTTGTGATCGATCGTGCGATTCTCCGGCGGCGGCCCGACGCGGCGGCGCAGCCGCCGGGCCGGGCTCGGCACGCGTCAATCGGCGGGTCGCGGCAATTCGCCGACGATGGCGAACCCGCCGACCATCCCGAGCAGCCGTAGCGTGAACGGCCGCCGGCACACCAGGCGCATGCGGGTTCCGCGGCGGTTCGCGTGTTCGCGTGCGCGTTCGAGCGCGTTGACGGCGCGGACGTCGAGGAAGGTGACCGCGCGCAGGTCGACGTACACGTCGCCGACGTGAACGTCCTCCAGGCGTGCGAGTTCGTGCTCCACCGGTGAGATGTTGGCGATGTCGATCTCGCCGCGCAGGGTCACCACGACCCGTCCGCCGAGGGCCCTCGTCGAAGCCGGCGGCCGTTCGCCGACGGTCCCGCGCGCGCCACGCGGCACGCGGCGGCGCCGACCCGCCGGTCCTCCACCCGTCGGGGCGGGGCAGGCCCGGCGGATCCGCCGTCGGCGTTCGCCGCACGCGCCGCTCACGTGCTCGGACACAGCAGGCGCGGGAGTCGGACCATCGGAACGCAGATCTCGCCCAGTTCCGGGTGCTCGACGACCTCGATGCCGGATTCGGCCCGAGCCATGTTGGGCAGGCAGATCTCCCCGAACTCCGGATGTTCGACGATCTCGATGCCGACATCGGCCCGGGCCGCCGACGTCGCGTCGTCGTCGATCGTCGCCGGGGTGGCGGGCAACGCCGGGCTGTCGTGGAAGCGAAGCCAGTGGGCGGCGATCCCGGGCTCGCCCTCGACGTGGTTGAAGAGGATCAGGCAGCGCACGGCCCCGGCCTCCTCCCCGCCCGCGGCGTACTGCCACCAGAACACCGCCCCGTCGGGGCGGCCCGCCAGGTACAGCAGACACGCGAACACGAAGGCGCCTGCCGGCATGGGGAGCTTCACGAAATCCTCGAGGATCCCGCGGGTGGCGGGCCCGGAGACGACCGCGCGGCAAACGTGTTCGAGAGTCGCCGCGGCGCACAGCTGGGCGGCGTGGGCGTCGGCGAAGGCGGCCATCCGTGAGGGCCGTTCGCGGCCGGGCGCGGCGAGGTCGGCCAGGAGTTCCTCTTGGACGATGCGAGACGTCAACCGCCGCATGGCCGCGTCGGTGTCATGGGGCGCGAAGGCATGGTCCATGACGCGTCGACGCTCCCGCAGCACCCGCTCGAGGGGACCCTGGCGGCTCATGCGTTCCCTTTCCGGGCGGCAACCCTTGTGGCCCGGGTCGGTTTCGGCGTCCGAGGGCGCAGGGCCCGACGGAGTTCCTGGCGCGCGATGTGGATGTGGGTGCGGACGGTGGACATGCTCACTCCCAAGAGGACGGAGACGTCTTGGAGGGGCAGCCGCATCTGAAGATGCAGCCGAACGCAGGCGGCTCTTCTTTCGGGCATGCCCTCGACGGCCTGCTCGAAGATCTCGCGGTCGGGAACGGTGTCGCCCGGATCGTCGAGGGTGGGTGTGGTGGAGACGACCTCCCGCATGTCGGGGGCGGCGAAGTCGGTGGGAATCTCCTCGACCGTGCGTCCGCGGCGTCGCAGTCGATCGACCGCGCGGCTCTTGACGATCCGGTAGACGACCGCGTGCGGCGTCTCCCGTCCGCGAGCGTCCCAGCATCGATAGAGCTCGAACAACGCGTCGGACGCCACCTCTTCGGCGTCACGGTCGGAACGCAGGAACTTGCGGGCGTACCGCGTCAGGTCCCGTTTGTTCGCGCCCCAGAACACCACGAAGTCCTCGGGGGCGCCGACGGGGGTCTCATCCGGCCGGGAGCGGGCGCCCGGTGCCCGGCTCGTCGCCCGTCGCCGGGAGCGACGCTCCGCAAGGCTCGCGCACAGCATGTGGAACGTGCGCTCGGCTCGGACGGTGGGCGCGATCAGGGCCCAGTCGTGGAACAGGTCCGCCAGGACGCCGGTGACGATGCCGCCCGCCTCCGCGGTGGTTTCGCCGTACTCCAAGGCGTACCGCGCCAGAAGCGGTTCCACCCTGCGGCAGAACGCCACGTAGTCCTGCGGGAGGCGATTCGTCAGGTCGACCTCGACGGCTTGCTCGGGGTGATCGTTCATCGGCGGCCGTTCCTCGTCGGCGTCCGCCACGGCACGTCCCCCTCGCCGTGATCGCGAAAGCGCCCGCACGCGATCACGTCACCGCCCGTACACCCGAGGGGCACGTGGAACGCGACGACGGACCGGCCTATGGTCCCCCACACCTGCTTGACACTCGACCCGAGCATGTCGCTCAACACACTTCCTTTCCCATCGTCCGACCGACCCCCGGCACTCAGCGGCTGCGCTCGAGGCGTCGCCGGGCGTGAGCACCCTTGCTCGGTACTTCGTTCGGAAAGCGCCGTCTGTCCAAGTCGGTCACGCAAAATCTTCGACCGATCACACAATCGGCAACACGTTCTCGTTTCACCGGCCCGAATGCGGACGGTATCCGAGCAATAGTCGAATTCGGCTCCCCATCGAACCCGTTCACACCCTGATCGAACACCGAACGCACGAACCACTCCCGCTTGCGCCCGAATCGGATCGACCACCACCTCGAGCCGTAGGCAACCGGAGCGACGTTGGCTCGGACCGGGCGGCCGGTGAACCCGGGGAGTGTTGCCACACAGACCTTCCCGCCGACGCATCACGACCGGCCCTGCGGTTCGCCCCACCCGGCGACGGTTCGGGATTTCGGGTTTGCCGAGAAGCCACCAGGCACGGGCGGAGTCGGTGCTGAGGCGTTCGTGTCGCTCGATCGGTGGGGAGTTGTCCGGGGCGGCCGGCCGGCGGGGTCAGAAGTCTCCCGTCTCGAAGAGTTCCGCACCGGGTTGGTCCCCGGCCCTGCCGAGTGCGCCGTCGCCCTGCACGACCGGGCGGTAGTGCGCGCGGTCCCGCGACACGGCCGCCAGCAGGGCCTGGTCCGGGCCGGTTGCCGACAGCATCACGTATCGGGCTCCCGAGGCCCGGAGGCGCCGGGTGAGGTCGTGGAGGTCGCGTGGCTCGCCGAGGCCGGTGATGCGCCGTTGACCGCGCTCACCCATGAGCAGCAGGAAGAAGTGCTGCCGGGTGTTCGCGGTGAAGGCGATGGTTTCGCCGTGCGGGACGCGTTGCACGCCCGCATACGCCAGGGCCGGCATGAGGTTGCGGTCCCGGTCCGGATCGCGCATCAGTTCCACGGTCTCGCGGACGTCGGCCCGATGCCACCATCCGCCCTTGTTCGTCCAGGTGTTGGACGGCTGGGTCGCCCACCACATGGATGTCGCCGTGGTCACCACGAACGCGCCCGCGAGGAGTCCCGAGACGGCGCGCCGCAGCAGCGGTTCGGCCGCCGGGCGAAATCCGCGCGAGGATCGCGGCCGTTCGGCGACGGCGGAGAGGACGGCCGCAAGGCACACACAGCCCAATGCCGGGAGGACCAACTGGTAGCGCGCCCACCACGGCGCCGGGGATGCCACTCCCCAGATGACCACCGGGAGCAGCAGACCCCACAGCAGGTCGAATCGGCGCCGGAACACGAACAGTCCGACGGCGACGATCACGATCGGGAGCAGGACGTAGATCCACTGGAGGCCGAAGCCTCCCGGCTGTTGGTCGTGGGTGTAGGCCAGGCGTTCGCGATCCAGGAGCCACGATTGCCACGTCGCGGTGAGCTTGCTCTGCCCGATGACCTGTGGCGCCATGGTGGTGGTGATGATCAGGTCGTGCACGGAGCCCTTGCCCGGGAACCCGAACATGGTGAACGGGTAGAACGGGTTCCCGTACGCGACCCAGGTGCGGATGTACCAGTAGCCCCCCAGTGACAGCACCGGCACGCCCATGAGCGCCAGGTTCGGCAGCGCGAGCCGAACCGTTGCGGCACCGTCGCGGCGCCACCGGGAAGCGCGTGCGATCGGGGGCGTCGTCCCGCGGTGTCCCGCGAGCACGGCCCGCCACGTCTGCACCACTACGAGGACGACGACCATCGCGACGGTCAGGAGATTCGAGGACTTCACCCCGATGCCCAGGCCCAGCGCGATCCCGATCGGCACGAGCCGGCGGCGCAGGTGCGGAGCGGGGTCCTCGCCTCGTTCGACCGCGACCGCGAGGGTCGGCCCCATGGCAAGCACCAGGTGCAGAGCGGCCAGCATGGTGGCCGTCGCGCCGAAGTCGACGTAGGTCGTCGAGGCCTCCAGGAACACCGCGGGGATCGCGAGCAGCCCCAGGCCGGCGAGCACGGCGTGGGCCCGGCGCGCTCCCGCCGTCCGGGCGAGCCCGGCCGTGGCGACGGCTCCGATGGCGAGGTACGGCAGCCCGGAAGCCCAGCCGGGACGAACCGTGCCCAGGAACGCTCCGCTGAACGCCGTGAGCAGTTCCTGTCCCTGGGGATAGACGTCGGCCCACAGCACCTGCGGCGTGTGTCCGACGTATCCCTGCTGGAGCCAGATCGCCGGCCCCGGCAGGTGATACCAGAGGCCGTCGTAGTCCAGGGGGCCCAGGAATGTCCCCATCGCGGCCCGCCAGCAGTACTGCGCCGCCACCAGCGCGGCGATCACCACCACCGCCGGATGCCGCAGGGACCGGCGCAGCCGCGGGATCTGCGAGCGCACCCGGACCGGACCGCGGAGCCGGGCCGTCCGGGCACCGCCTCGGCGGGTGAACCATGTCTCCACCGCGGCGAGCATGATCGCGGCGGTGAACAGGGCGCCCGCGTTCAACTGCCGGAAGAGCCCACCGATCAGCAGGGTCAACGCGGACAGTTGAGCCGTCGTCAGGAGCAACCAGACGAGCACCAGGTCGATCAATCCCCGGGCCGTGGTGGCGCATGCGAGGCGCCAACACCCGCCGAGCGTGACCAGCAGCGCGATCACCAGCCCTGCGGCGCCCGGCACGCTCACCGCCACAGCGGGGCCGAATCGACCGCGGCCGCCGAGGACTTCGGGTCCGAGGAGCCGTCGGTGGGTCGGAACACCCGGGTGCGGTAGGCCCAGAAGCGAAACACGGTCGCGAGCGCCATGCCGATCACATTGCCGGAGATGTTGTCGGCGAGCAGGCTGTCGAATCCGAAGACGTGGTGGGACAACGCCAGGCAGGCGATCTGGATCGCCATGCCTCCGCAACTCCAGCCGACGAACAGCAGGTACTGCCCTCGCACGTGCGCCGTTGCCGTTGCCGTTGCCGTTGCCGGAGTGCGTTCCCCGTACGTCCATCGGAGGTTGCCGACGAATGCGATCGTCGTTGCCACCGTGAGGGATACGGCTTTCGCGGGGAGCGCGGGGATGCCGACGAACGAGCGCAGGAGGTTGAACAGGACGACATCGACCAGGTAGCCGATCCCCCCGACGACCGCGAACTTCGAGACTTCGGGCGCGTGCTTCCGTACCAGGGCAGCCGGCGAGCCGGGCAGTGCACCGAACATGGGTTTTCCCGTCGTGACGATCGGGGCGAACGCCCCCGGTGTACTGGTTCCTGACCGCCCGGAGGTTCCTCCGGGTGCGGTGGTGTCGCGTCCGTCGCGGGAGGGCGTTCGCTCTCCCCGATCGCGTCTTTCGGCCGAGCGAATGTGCCCGTTCACCGCGGTGGGGTGTCGGTGAAGGAGCCGGACGCGGCGCGCTCGGCGAAGTCGGAGATGTCGTCGGCGGTCAGCGCGCGCGGCGCGTACCCGTCGAAGTACGTGAGGGGTACGTGCGCCGTCAGCAACAGTGCCGCGACGAGCACCAGGTGGGACGAGTGGCCGACTTCGGGCGGGTGTTCCGCGAGCAGGAACCACACGACGACGCAGAAGTTGGCGATCAGGAGGAACGCCCAGCGTTCCCGGTCCCAGCCCGCCGCGGCGAGCACCACCGGAGCGCCCGCGGCGGCGATCCACACCACGATCGGGACGGCGGATCGCCGCGACCGGCGCGCGTTCGTCCGGGCGAGGGCGAACACCGCGCCGACCACGATCACGAACAGCGGCAGCAGGAACAAAAGAACGTCCGAGGGCGAGTACAACCGCCAACTGTCCCTCTGGGTACGGCCGAACAGTTCGAGCGCGTCCGGGCGGAGCGGGAAGCCGGTGTCGGTGAGCCTGCGCCCGAGCCGATTGCCGGCACCGTCCACGGCCGCGGAAGCCACCAGAATGACGCCGCCGACGAGTGCCGCGGGCATGACGGCGAGGACCGCGCGGCGTAGCGGCGACGCCCGGAGCGCGGCGAGGAAGAACAGGGGCAGCACCGTGAGCACGGCGATCTCGTGGACGGTCACCGCGAGCGCGAGCATCGCGGCGGCGGCGACCGCACGGCCCCGTCCGAGCAACCACAGCGATCCGAAGAACATCAGGTAGAGCAACTGGTCGAAGTAGCCGACCTCGTGGAACAGGTATCCGCCGGTGGGCAACAGGAGGAAGGCGACGATCAGCAGTCGCCGTGCGGGGATGCGGGTGGTGACCGCGACCCGCACCAACACGGCGACGAGCGCGGCGAGGACGACGAACGAAACGGCGACGAACAGGCCGTAGGCGTAGCCGGTCGGCTGGGCGATCGGCCGCAGCAGCGTTCCGACCAGGAACCGTCGGTGGAAGCCGTCCTGCAACGACACCGTCTGCAGTGTCGCGGTCCAGCGGCTGGGCATGCGAATGCCCGTGTATGCCGCCACCACCACGCTTCCGAGCAGGACGCCGATTGTCGCGGCGGAGGGACGTGGGGCGGGGTCTGGCGTCACCCGCGCGACGCTGCGGGGCGACGCCGACGCCGCGACGGCGCTCGTCCGGATGATGCCCACGCCTCGGCCGCCGGAGGTGACGGGATGGCCGCGGCTCGATGCCGAGGGCAGATCGGCTGGTTCGGACAACGCTTCCGTGCGGGGGAAGGTGCCGGCGGGCAACGGTTCGAGATGCCCGGCGGTACGGCGGTTTCGGGTCATGAACCCCGTCTTTCGGGATGCGGCAGGTGCCGTTCTCGACGGTGTCGGGAGCGGATCGGTCGTCGTTTGTCGGGTGTTTCGGGCAGCGCGAAGTGAGCCCCGGCCGGGTATACACCGGGCCCGGCAACGGGGCGCTCACATCGCGGAATCGGGGCTACGCGGAATCGGGGGCCGAGGAATCGGGGCCTGAGGAATCGGGGCCCGAGGAAACCGGGGCCCGCGGAATCAGGACCCGCGGAGAGCGCGGGCCAAAAGGTTCGGGGGGCCGGTCCCGCGATGGGGAACCCCTTCGCGTGGCCGCTCAGGGGACGGGGATCACGGCCCACCCGGAGACCCTCCAAGTCAGGGGGCGTCCCAGCGCGGTGAGGCGGCGATCGCCATCAACTGGTCGGCGGTCAGGCCTGATCCGGATCCGCGGAGCTCGCCCGGGACGGAGAAACCCTTCGGCGGGGGCGCGCCCGCTTCGAGACGCACCTGCGGTCCGTGGGCGCGGAACGCCGTCAGGGCCAGCGGCACGATTCTGCCCTGTGTGTTCCGGTCGTGCTCGACCCTCGCCCGGGTCCCGTCCGACAGGGTCACCATCTCGCACGTACCGTTTCCCTTGCCGGGGCAGTCCGACCGCCCGTCGGTCGACGCGGACGTGACGCTCGCGCTCAGCAGGAAGCGGCCCGCGTCCGTCTCGACGACGGCGACACCCACGTCCGCGTCACCGTCGACGCCCACCACGCGAACCTCCGGTGGCGTCAGGGCTCGCAGCAGGCCCAGGACCTGCTGGTCGGCCGCGGGTTGAGCGGCGACCACCGGATCCCACACCGCGCTGCGGGCGATGGCGGTGATCTGCTCGATGCTCAGCACCAGAGCGCCCCCGGCCGATCCCGGGCCGGGTTCGGCAACGATCGTGCGGACGTCGACACGGGCGGCATCGGGACGGGTGTAGAGCACCCGCCACTCCTGTTCCGAACTCCCCTCTTCCTTGCGGGCCTTGCGCACGGTCAGCGCGGCCCCGTCCGGCTCCGCCGACCGGGTGCATTGGAGCAGCGCCCGCGCCGCCGGGCAGTACGCGTCGCTTGCCAGATCGGTGCCGGTGCCGGGCACGGGACGGGACACGGTCACGATCAGGGGTGACGAGCCGCTGCCGTTGCTGTATGTCGCGGAAATGCTCGCCTGGCTCCTGAGCACTCTGGGAACGCCGTCGTCGAAGCGGCTTTCATCGTTGGTCAGATTGCCTTCCGGGGGCACGGCCTTCGCCAGATACGGCAGCAGGTCCCGCTGCCCGCCCGGCTGCGTGGAGACGTCGGTCCGGGCGACGGGTCCGGATACCGACGCCTCGGAGCCGTCCCCGAACACGGCCCATCCGCCGACGCTCGCGGCCACCAGGACGCCGGCGATCGCGGCCCGGCGAACGGCTCGGATCCGGCTCCGTTGCCGGCCTCGGGCGAGTCCACGTCCGACCAAGTCGGGACTGGGCCCGCGGAACGTGTCGCCGACGGCGCGCAGCGCACCGGGCAGTTCCCGCTCGCACCGCTCGAACTCTTCGTCGGTGAGCTCGGCCACCGGTTCCTCCCGATCACGATCGCGCGGTTGGGTCTGACGTTCGGTTGGATTCAGCATGCCGCCACCAAGTCCCGGAGTTCGGAGTTCAGGAGCATGCGCAGTCGGCCGAGGGCCCGTCTGGCGCGGACCGGAACGGTGCCGGGTGCTATTCGCAGGATGTCCGCGGTGTCGTTGACCGAGTAGTCCTCCCAGTAGCGCAGCACCAGGACCGCGCGATCGGCGGGGGATAGTCGGGCGAGCCCCTCCAGGAGGGTCAGGCGCAGGTCGATGTCGTGGGTCTGCGGCGAGGGCGTCTCCGGGAGGCTCTCGGCGGGACGTTCGGACCAGCGCTTGAGGCGCCGCGCGGACAGGAACGTGCGCACCAGGGTCGTGTGGGCATAGGCCATGGGGGCTTCCATG
This sequence comes from Embleya sp. NBC_00896, assembly GCF_045207785.1. Classification (NCBI taxonomy): domain Bacteria; kingdom Bacillati; phylum Actinomycetota; class Actinomycetes; order Kitasatosporales; family Streptomycetaceae; genus Embleya; species Embleya sp. NBC_00896. The sequence goes on along the minus strand of NZ_CP108776.1, from coordinate 7,233,117 downwards.
GCCCGCACTCGGTGCCAGCGCGGGAACAGCTTCCCGAAGGTCTCCTGGACCAAGTCCTCGGCAAGGTGCCAGTCGCCGGTCAGCAGACACGCGGTGCGCAGCAGTTGACCACTGTGCGCGTGCGCGAACTCCTCGAAGTCCGCGGCCTTTCTGCCTGACATGGAGCCTCCGTACCTTGGCGTCGCACATGTAACGCCGCGACCCACAGGTTTCATGACACTCGACTCCGGGATCACCTGGAAGCAGCTTCGCCGCCGCTACCGCGACGGCGGCTGGTGGCCCGAAACCGACGACGGAGAACTGTTCGATCCGGCGAAGGCAAGCACGACCGGACACCGATACCAAGGAACCGTGACACCGCCCCCGTGGCCTACTGCGGCATGAGAATCGCAGTCACCCGATCGGGACTTGTGGAGAGCCCACATGCTGTCCATGGCCCGCCACCTGCGCGACCAGGACCTGAGCCTGCGCGACATCGCCGCCCGACTCGTCGTCACCACCGGCAAGACCGGCAAGACCGGCAAGAAGAGTCGAGTTCGCGGGCGAGCGCCCTGCTGTCGCCCTCCGCCCGAGGGCGAACGCGCGCAACGGTGGCGGAGGCACGGGTCACGCGGATCGATCAAGGTCGGGGTCGTGCCGGTGCGGTGACCCCATGGTCGAGTTCGACGTCCAAACGCGCCGCGGCCTCGTGTACCGCCTCCTCGGTACGGCCCAGGATGGCCAGGTCGGGGCACTCCCACGAGTCGTGCTCGGAGAGCCAGACGACGATGGCGTCCCGGGCGCCGAAGAAGTGAAACGTGTTCCCCACCTCGTCCCACGGCAGCGGGCCCAGGGCGGGCAGCGCCGCGCGCACCTGCCGGCCCTGCTCCTCGGTCGTCCCGAACGCGCGTACGTCGCCGGTGAACGCGTACTGCGGCAGCACCCGCACGACAGCCATCTGCACGAGCCACTCGGTCACCGAACGACTCGACATCGCCCACTCGGCCCCCTCCCACTCCTCGCCGGGACCCACCCACACGGGCGGGTCCGGCAGGTGCGCGTCGGCGTCCCGGTAGCCCCACGCGCAGCAACCCTCGTACTCGGTCATGAAGACCGTGTGTTCCTGTAGTGGCCGTGTCGGCCAGTCCAGGAACGTTTCGTACAGTCCTCGGTCGAGGAGATACGAATTGCGCGCGGAGCCGAGCCATTCGGCGAGAGCGTCCGGAACACTGTCCGATATCGGCGGTTCGGGTTGCCAACGATCGGCCAGAGCCTCGACGTGGCCGAACTCGCGCAGCAGGTCGGGCACCAGCGTTCGGCACTGCGGCCAAGGGGCGGTCAGGCGTTCGGCGAAGCGTTCGTAGTCGATTGTCATGCTCTGCACCCTAGATCCATGAGGTCATGACGTTGATGACGCCGCCTGGTGGTCACAAGACCGGCGACTGCCATGGGGGTCTCGTTCTCCAGTAGGTGGTGGTCAGGCCTGCTGCTTGCGCGGCAGCTTCAGTGCTGCCAGCGAGCTGAGCAGGGCCCCGGCCGTGACGAGCAGCGCGGTCACGAAGATGGCGTTCGCCGAGGAGTCGGCCGCGTGGCTGTCGGCCGCGCCGAGGTAAACGCTGCCGTAGGCCGCGACGCCGAGGACCTGCGCGATCTGGGCCGCGGTCGTCATCACGCCACTCGCGTCCGCCGCGTCGGCCGGCTTGACCTGGGCCAGCGCCACGGTGAGCAGTGGGCTGGTGATGTACCCCATCCCGATGCCGACGACCAGTTGCAGGGCCGGGAGCGCAAGGCCGCCGTGTCCGCCGGAGCGCATGTCGAAGCCGATGGCCACGTACGCGACCGCGGCGACCACGCACGCGGTGACGATCATCGTCCGGTGCAGCCGCTCGGGCACCTTCTGCCAGGTGAGGCTGCCGGTCGCGACGCCGATGGCGAGCGGCGCGAACGTCAGTCCGGTACGGGTCGCCGACTCGCCGAGCCCGGACTGCATGTGCTGCGAGAAGGCGAAGAGGAATCCCGCGTACCCGGCCATCGCGAAGAAGTTCGCGGACGCTCCGGACACCAGACCGGGCGTCTTCAGCACCCGGCCCGGCACCAGCGGCGCTCCGCCACGGCGCGCGACCGCACGCTCGACGAGGGTGAACACCACGAGCATGGGGACCCAGGCGACCAGGGAGATCTTCATCCAGAGCGGCCAGTTCTGCTCGTGGCCCATCACGAGCGGCACGACCAGCAGCAGCAGTGCGGCGGTCAGCGTGATCAGGCCGGGGATGTCCAGGCCCTTGGGCTTCGGGGGCTTGCCCTGCGGCAGTAGCCGCAGCCCGGCGATCACCAGCACCACACCGACCGGCACGTTGACCAGGAACACCGGACGCCAGCCGGTGCCGAAGAGGTCCGCGCTGACCAGGAGGCCGCCGGCGACCTGGCCGACCACGACGCCGAGCCCGATGACGGCCGCGTACAGGCTCAGTGCCCGGGCCCGCGCGGCCCCTTCGTACCTCAGCTGGATGAGGCTGTAGATCTGCGGCATCAGCATCGCCGCGCCGACGCCCTGCACCACGCGTGCGCCGATGAGGGTCGCCGAGTCGGGTGCCAGACCGCAGGCGAGCGAGGCCGCGGTAAAGGTGATGAGCCCGAACAGGAACATGGTCCGGAAGCCGTTGCGCGCGCCGAGGCGGGCGCCGGTCACCAGCAGCGTGGCGTACGCGATCGTGTAGCCGGAGACGATGAGTTGCAGCGCCGAGCCGGTGGTGCCGAGGTCGGTGCGGATGGTCGGCGTCGCGACGTTGACGATGGTCGAGTCGAGCAGGGCCATGAAGACCGCGCCCAGCATGACGACCAGCATGCGGTTGTTCCGGCGTTGGTGCGCGGCGGGGTCCTGCGCCTGTGGCGAGGCATGTGGCGAGGCTTGCGTCGAGGCCTGTGGCGCGGTCTCTCCGGGCGGGGCCGCAACCGTCCGGTTCTGTGTCGTCTCACTCATGACGGCGATGATCCTGGGCGTCGTATCCAGGTACCAGATACCCAGTAGTCCCGGTACTGGGGGTATCTGGCTGCGCCCTGCGGCCGTCCCGCACACTGAAATGGTGATGCCCGACGATCCCAAGGCCCAGCGGCGCTCCGAACTGGGCGCATTCCTCCGACTCCGCCGCGAGCGCATCACCCCGGAGGACGCGGGCATCTCGCGCGGCACCCGGCGGCGTACGCCCGGACTGCGCCGCGAGGAGGTCGCCCAGCTCTCCGGCATCGGAGTCGCCTGGTACACCTGGCTGGAACAGGGCCGGGAGATCAACCCCAGCGTCCAGGTGCTCGACGCGATCGCCCGAACGCTGCGGCTGGACCGGACCGAGCGCGACCATCTCTACCGGCTCGCGGACATCCCCAGCGTGCCCCTCGACGCGTCGCGGAGCCGGGACCGGCCGCCGGAGCAGCAGACCATCCTCGATGCCCTGACCCCGCTTCCGGCGAGCATCGTGACCGCCCGCTACGACGTGCTCGCCTTCAACGACGCGTACGCGGCGCTCGATCCGGGTCTCGCGCTGCTGCCGCCGGCGGACCGCAATGTGCTGTGGCATCTGTTCACTGCCGAGGAGCATCTACAGCCGCTCGTCGAGTGGGAGCGCGAGATCTCCTTCATGGTCGCCCAGTTGCGGACCGAGTCCGGCCGCCGCCTGGGCGACCCGCACTGGACGGGGTTCATCCGGCGGCTCTCCGAGGCGAGTGGTCGCTTCGCCGAGATCTGGGCCAGACACGAGGTCGCCTCGTCCGTCACCCGGCGCAAGTCGTTCTGGACCGTCGACGGCGACGAGCTGAGCGTGATCGCGACCGGTTTCGCGATGGCCTCCGACCCCGACACCAAGATGTGGATCTATACACCCGACGACCCGGAGACGGAGCGGCTGCTCGGTCGACTCGTCGGCCGCTACCGGGAGTTGGGGCCCGCCGAGTTGCTGAAGCAGGGCGCCCGCACCGGGGCGGCTCCGCTCTGAGCGGATCCGCCCCGGGCGGATCGGCTTGTGGCCGCCGTGCGCGGCGGCCCAGGGTGGGGGCATGAGCGAAGACACGAAAGCCCCGCTTTTCCACGAGCGCACGCGGCGCGAACTGTACGCGCAACGCGTCCTGCTCCTCGACGGCCCGTTGGACGACGACAACGGCACGTTGCTCACCACGCAACTGCTCACTCTGGCCGCGGAGGACCCGTCCGCGGACATCGCGCTGTGGATTCACTCGCCCGGTGGTTCGGTGCCGTCGATGCTCGCGATCCGCGATGTCATGCGGGTCGTTCCGTGCGACGTGTCCACGCTGGTGCTCGGGATCGCCTACAGCGCGGGCCAGTTCCTGCTCTCGTCGGGAGCGCGGGGCAAACGCCGGGCGCTACCGCACGCCCGCGTGCTCATGCACCAGGGCTCCGCCGGTATCGCCGGGTCCGCCGTCGACGTCGAGTTGCAGGCCAACGATCTTCGTCACACGCGCGACACCGTGATCGGCCTCATCGCGCAGGACACCGGACAGCCCGTCGAGCGGGTCTTCGAGGACTCGCTCCACGACCGCTGGTACACCGCGCAGGAAGCGCTCGACTACGGCTTCATCGACGCGATCGTGCAGGAGTTCGACGAGATCGCTCCGCGCGGTTCCCGCCGTGTCGCACAGAACTCCGGATTCCAGGGGGCCATGGGATGAGTACGTACGCCATTCCGAACGTCATCACCCGCGACTCCCGCGGCGAACGCGTCATGGACGTGTACTCGCACCTGCTCGCGGAGCGCGTCATCTACCTGGGGACGGCCATCGACGCGGGCGTCGCCAACGCGCTCGTGGCGCAGTTGCTGTTCCTGGAAGCGGACAACCACGAACAGGACATCCAGCTCTACATCAACTGCGAGGGCGGCGACCCCAGCGCCATGCTCGCGGTGTACGACACCATGCGGTACATCCGTTCGCAGGTCGCCACCACGTGTGTGGGACAGGCCGTCGCGGTGGGCGCGGTCCTACTCGCGGCGGGCGCGCCCGGCAAGCGCGCCGCCCTGCCCCACGCGCGTGTGGTGCTCCATCAACCCGCCGCGCAGGGACGCGGCGCGATCCCGGACCTGATCCTGCAAGCCGACGAAGTGGTGCGCGTCAGGTCGGACATCGAACGGATCCTCTCCCGGCACAGTGGCCGAGGCACGGACACTTTGCGCGCGGATACCGACCACGACAGGGTCTTCACTGCGGCCGGGGCCCAGGAGTACGGGCTCGTCGACGTCGTCCTCGAGGAGCGATGACGCGCCCCGACCGGCGCGTTCGCGCTCCCGGTCGCCTTACGGTCATGCCACCAGGGCGTACGCGGCACGGCAAACCGTGTTCGAGCGACCCGTCGGCCGGGTACTCCTCAGGTTCTCGGCGACCGCGAGCGTCAGATCGACCAGGCTCGTCCCCAGCGCGCCGGCGACTGCCGCGATCATCTCGCTCGACGGCTCCTTGATACCGCGTTCCATCTCGGAGAGATACGTCGTCGAGACGCCCGCGCGGCCCGATGTCTCGACGAGTGTCTCGCCGCGTTCGTGTCGAAGCGACCGCAGTTGCTCGCCGAGCACATGCCTCCATAGCGGTTCGCGACTCGGTGCGGTCGTCGGTCGGCGTGACGCGGGGGCGCCTTGCCCGTTGTCGTCGGCACGGAGCGGAAGCGATGGGGAGGTGTCGGTCATGCTCGATGGTAGGCCGCTCCGTGCCTCCTTTTCGAAGTTGTCCGCCCCCAGCGGAATCCGGGGCGAGCCGCGCGGGCTGAGTGAACTCGTTCAAGTAGCACTCTCCGAGATCGCTCGCCTCGAACTCACCAGGAACTACCTGCACCCGAAGGCAAAAGAGCGTTTTGCTACCCGGGGCTACCAACAAAACATGACCGGACACCGCGGCCGCTACCCCAGCGATCTGTCCGGTGCCCGTTGGGAGTTGGAACCAAGCTGGACGCGCCCCGGTGTTCTCATCGGGTGTGGTCGGCCAGGGCGGCGAGGAGGTGGGCGGTCTCGGGTCGGATGTGGTCGCTGTGGGCGCCTGCCGGGTTGAGGTGGCGTCCGCGGCGAAAGATGCGAGTGGCGTCGAGGTTCACGAAACGGTGATCCAGCGCGGCGCGCGGGTACGCGGTGTCGATCGGGAGCATGCGGGTGGCGAAGGCGTCGTGCGGGGCGGCGGTGATGCCGAGGCGGCCGGCGCCGGGTCGGCCTTCGACGCGGGTGTGCCAGAAGCCGACCGCGCGGTCGTGGCGCGAGTGGGTGGCCACGATGGGTCCGCGCAGCGGGGCTCCGTCGTGATCGTCGGTGGGCAGCAGGTTGGCGAACAGGCGGGCGAAGGCGTCGTGGGGTGCGGCCATCTGCAGGAGAAGGGCGCTGTCGACGGTGAACGGACGCGACGGCAGGTAGGGGACGGCGGTCCGGCCGAGAGTGTCGCCGGCGCGGGTGTCGGCGGCCCATTGGACGGCCTCGCACAGCAGGCGGCAGCCGAAGGAGTGGCCGACCAGGTGCAGGCGATGGCCGTCGCGGGTGGTGAGGTCGGGGGCGTCGTCGGGGTGGGGACGTTCGGTGTCGAGGTAGCCCAGGAGCGCGCCCAGCACGTGTGCGGCGTGGCCGGTGCCGTCGCGGGCGCCCATGGCGTGAGCACGGTCGCGGATGCGACGGTTGGCGGTGGTGCCGATGCGGCTCGCCGAGGGCCAACGCACCACCACCGTCCACGGTTCGAAGCCGCTCTCGGCCAGGTTCGGGTACAGGTGTCCGGCGGTGTGGACGCGTTCTCGGGTCAGGTCGTGCAGGCCTCGGGCAGCACGGATGGCGGCCGCTGGTGGGGTGCGCCAGCCGTGGGCGTACACGATGACGTCGGTGGCGTGGGCCGGAGGTGACAGGTGGGTGGCGAAGTGGTCGCGCAGGCGATGGTGGGGCACAGGTGCGTCGGTATCGGGGTCCACGATCCAGCCCGTGGTGTCCAGGTCGACGACGACGGTTTCGCTCACGGGGTCTCTCTCCCTGCGGGCCGGGACGAAGGCGGCGGGTCGACTGTCGGTGGCGCGGTGTCGGACGGCGGGAGTGGCAGGCGGGTGTCCATGCCGCAGTGAAGGGCGTAGGCCAGGCCCAGGGGATTGCGGTAGCGCGCGGCGAAGTCGCGGGCGAGGTCGCGGGCGGCAGTTCCGGCGGTGGCGCCTTCGTGGAGATAGCGGGTGACGAACGCGAGGGCGTATTCGGCGGCAAACGCCTGAGGCATGCGGATCGTCGGGCCCAAGACCCCTTGAGCGCCGTGTTCGATCAGGGCGCGGGCGAGATGGGCGTGGTCGGCGTCGGCAGGGGTGCCGCCATGGCAGGCGTTGAGCAGGATGAAGGGCCGGAACGTGCCTGCGTGGCGGTGGCGGGCGCGGGCCTCGCGGATCGTGCCGGCGTCGATGGTCCTGCCGTCGTTCAGGCGGATGACGAGTCGGGCACTCGACGCGCCGTCGGGTTCGAAGCTGCCGTGAACCCAGAAGTACATGAACTCGTCGCTCACGTGCCGTTGCCGTAGGTCGCGGACGAGTTCGCGGTGGGTGGTGCGTTCGACACTCCCGGGCCTGGCGATGAGCTTCTTCACCACGTCGGGAGCGCGGGTCTTGGGGCCCACGGACGGGTCGTGGTTGACACTCACCTTGGACGCGGACCCTGTGGTGGTGGCGAGGGGTCGGATCCAGGGGTAGGCGTCGCCGGTGTGCTCGATCTGGTGGCGGTGCCCCAGGAACAGGTCGAACAGGGCCTCCAACGCCGGTTCCGGTGCGGGTTCCGATCGGGATTCGAACTCGAGAGGGGCGTCTGCGGGTCGGTCTGTCGGCATGGGCACCACGGCCCGCTGCGGCTCCGGTCCGGCCGAGCCGGCGACGTCGGCGGTGGAGCGCGCATGGACGAGGGCGACAGGCGAGTCCTTCCCGACCAAGGAGCCGGTCGTCGAGCGTGGGGCGGCCGTGTGTGCGCGGCCCAGGCACAGCATCGGCCAGGGCAGGTGCAGGTCCGGGGAATCGAAGCGCACCCGCAGCCCCTCGTGCGCGAGCGCCGTCGTCAGGTAGGACCGGAACAGCCGGACCGGTGGGTCGTCGCCGGCCAGCAGGACGTCGAAGAGCACGGACGCGCCCTCGCGCACGAGTTCGTCCACGGCCGCGCGTACCTCCTCCTCCGGCTCTGCGACGAGGTCGGCCGCCGTGGCGAAGGGCCGGATGCGTCCAACCTCGGGTCTGCCTCGTGTGTCGGTGGGCTGATGGTCGACGAAGACCTCCTCCCACAACCGGCACAGCCGGCTTCCCGCGGCCCGGACCTCGCCCGGGTGGGCCGCGAGGTCGGCCCGATGCTCGCCACCCGCGAGCGCGGGCACGGCCGGGCCCGACATCCGGGCCCGGATCCGATCACCTCCGAGCACATCGAAACTGACCCGCAGATCCGGCTCGGCGATCTCCAGGTGCGGAAGGCGACGGAAGCCGTCGCTGGGGTCGTCGACAACGCGAACAGGCAGAGAGGCGGGCATTGTCATCTCCCCTCCCGGTGGTACGGCGCCGGCGCCGAGGCCGGTTCGTGTCCGGCGTCGCCCGAGACGACCAGTTCGGTCTCCACCCGCTGCAGCACGGCACCGGAGGCGTGGTCGTACAGGGTGAACCTCAGCGCGTGGACGCCGAGGCGATCGGCCAACCACTCGAATTCCGCCGGCTGGTCGTGGTGGTAGACGGTCGAGGCCGGGTCCACCTGCGCCCGGCTCAGCGGTGTCGCCACCACGCGCAGGGCCGGGCGTCCGGCGTCGGGCGCGGCCCAGGGATGGGTGGGACCCGCGTCGATCCACAGGACGATCCGCGCCGGCACCCCGGCCGTGATCTCCCCATCGTCCTTCAAGCCCAATCGCACCCGACAACCCGTGGCCTGTCGGTACCAGACGGCGAGGTTCGACCGCGCGGCGGACGTCTCCGGGTGCTCCGTGCCGAAGAGTCGCTCGCCGTCGGCGATCACTTCCTCCAGGACAGGGATGGCATCGTCCAAGCGCCCCGCCTCCCGGTAGGAGAGGGCGAGTTTCGTCCGCGCGGTGAGTGTGTCGGGGTGTTCGGAGCCCAGAAGTCGCTCACACTCGACGGCCATTCGCTTGCGAACGGGGATGGCATCGTCGAAGCGGCTCGCCGCCTCGTACGAGGAGGCGAGCCTCGTCCACACGGCGAGCATGTCGGGGTGTTCGGAGCCCAGGATGCGCTCACGCTCGGCGGCCACCCGCTCCAGGACGGGGATGGCGTCACCGCCGCGGCCGACCCACCGGTAGGTGTCCGCGGTGTTCAGCCACGCGGTGAGCGTGTGCGGGTGCCCCGCGCCCAGGAGTTGCTCACGCTCGACGGCCACCCGCTCCAGGACGGAAACTGCGTCGCCGGCGCGGCCCGTCGACCGGACGGCGTCGATGAAGGTCGTCCACGCGGTCAGCGTGTCGGGGTGTCCCGCGCCGAACAACCGCTCGCGCTCGGCGGCGACGTGCTCCAGGATGGGAATCGCTTCGCCGACGCGGCCCGTCTGCCGATACCAGAGGGTGATGGTCTCCCAGGCTCCGAGCGTGTCCGGGTGTCCCACGCCGAAGAACCGTTCACGTGCGTCGGCCACCCGCTCCAAGAGGCGGATGGCGTCCTCGTCGCGACCCACCAGCCGGTACGAGTCGGTGAGGTTGGTCCACGCGGCGAGGGTGTCCGGGTGTCCCACGCCGAAGAACCGCAGCCGCGCGGCGGCCACTCGCTCCAAGAGGGTGAAGGCGTCGCGGAGGCGGCCCACCCGCCGGTACGAGTCGGCGAGGTCCGTCCACGCGGAGAGCGTGTCCAAATGCCCCGCGCCCAACACCCGCTCACGCTCGGCGGCCACCCGCTCCAGGACGGGAATCGCCTCGCCGATGCGGTCCACCCGAAGGTATGCCTCGACGAGGTTCGCCCACGCGGTGAACGTGTCCGGATGCTCGGCGCCCAGGAGCCGCTCGCGCTCGGCGGCCGCCCGCTCCAGGGACACGAAGGCGTCGTCGATACCGTCCGGTAGATCCCCGGACCGTCCGCCACCACGAAGCAGCGCCCACGCGAATGCCGCTGCCCCGGTTGCGCCTTGAGCCGACGCCCCCACGAACTGCCCTGTACCCGGCCGGTCCAACAGCCACAACGGCGCCGAGACGATGAACATCGCCGCGAGCACCATCACCGCGATCTTCCATCTCTGCCGCACCCCGACACCTCATTCCCCCGCCGTGCCGATCCCAACCGTGGAGGCGCACCGGCGGGCTCCCAGTACACCAGCACCGGACCGGCGACGTCTCCGAATCCGAGCCGCGAAAGGCGGCCATGGAGCGCGAACCCGTGGGTGTGATGGGCCTGTCGGAGCTGCCGGCAAGGCAACACCCGCCCACCGGACCGGCTGACGCCGATCGCGTTCCCGACCGCGTGCCCGTAGCGCGGCGGCGAGTTGGACACCTCTCAACGGCTGTGGCGGTGCGCGCAGGGGCCCGCGCGTGCGGTCTGCAGGCCGGGATCCTGTACGCGGTCGGCCGCGACCAACGCGACATCGAAAGCATCGGCGGCCGACTGGTCACCCAACTCGTCGACACCGGCGACAACGCCGGCTCCAAACGCGCCAAAGCCCAGGCCCTGAACATCGAGATCATCGCCCCGGAGGAATTCGCGACGCTGATCGAATCCGTTCCGAACGACGACGCGTCAAGCTGACGACCGCTCCCGCCCGCCGGCTGGGGTGGTACCGCCGGGCCCTTTCGCGTGTTCTGGGGCCCGGTGCCGCGTTTGACCGTGAGGGGTTCCCCGCAGATGTGTGAACTCGCAGGTCGGCGGGTGCGCGGGCCCGGCAGGGTTTCGGGATGAGCACTCTGGAGCCAGGCACGAGTACGCCGCTGCCCGACGCGATCACCGATCTCATGCTGACCTGGCCGGCCGCCGAGGCGATGCCGCGCGTCGATCTGTGCGCGTTGCTGCTCGGCGCGGACGGGCGGGTCTGCGCACAGCGGGACGCGGTCGTCAGCCGCACCGAGCCGACCGCAGCGTCGGGCGCGGTGTGGTTCCTGGGCGCCGACGCGAGCACCGCGACCATCCGGATCACCCCGTCCGCGCTGCCCGCGGCGGTGGCCCGGATCGTCGTGGTGGCCTCGATCGGCGATCTGCCGCTTGCGCGGTTCCCGGGGCTCACTGTGTACGCGTACAGCGCGAGCACGCCGTTCGCGACCTGGCTCGCCCGGGCCGACACCGAGACCGCGCTTGTCCTCGCGGAGATCCACCGGGAGGCGGGCGGGTGGCGACTGACCGCGGTGGGCCGGGGTCACCCGGGCGGTTTACCGGACCTGTTGAACCGGCACGCGTCGTTCGGCACGCCCACGGCACTCGCCAAGCCCGCGCCGATCGCGGTGCCGCCGGACCCCGGCCTGGCCGGCCGGATGGCGCTGCACGACCGTGAGGTCGCGGCCTGGCTGCGCCGGCGCGGGCTCGCCGGGATCCGCGGGCGAATCGTGATGGTGCTGGACGGATCCGGCTCGATGAACGACCTGTACAAAAACGGCGTGGTTGCCCGGACTGTGGAGCGGCTGGCATCGGTCGCCGCGCGTCTGGACACCAGGGAGGTACTGGATGTCTGGGCATTTGCGGATCGACAGGTGCCCCTCCCACCGTTGTACGTCCCGGGAATCGCCGACTGGCTGCCACATGTGCATCCGGGCGGCATTCTGAGCTGGTCAGTGGGCATCGGGTGCGGCACCGACGCGGTCGGCATGGTCCGCACCATCCTCGATCGGCATGTGCCGCCCCCGGGCGGCCTGCCGGTACTGGTGGTCTTCCTCTCGGACGGAGCCATCGACGTCCGGGAGGTCGAGCAACTGGTCCGGGACACAGCGAACCGCCCGGCTTTCTGGCAGTTCGTGCAGGTGTGTCCGGACCTCTCTTTCTACCGGTCCGATGCGGAACACCAGGAACGGGTCCTCGCCGAGACCAACTTCCTGGTCCGGCACATCGTTCGGCGCCAGTTGCGGCACGCTTCCCGGCCGGAATCCGGCAACGTCGGATCCTTCGCCGAGGAGGACCTCGACGCGCTGACCGACGAGCAACTCTACGAGCGCCTCGTGGACGGATTCGCCACGCCGCGAACGTCGATGACCCGTCACGGGCACGCCGTCCGACCGGGCCCGGGGTGACAGGGCTTCCGGTGGTCGCCGGTGTCACCATGGCAGCAGCGGACTGCCTTCGGGGGGTCGGCCCGGCGCTGCGGCGGGCCGGAGATCGCGGTTCGGCGCGGCCGTCTCCTACCGTGAACGCGAAGGGCATCTTGACGTCCCCCGCGCACACGTCGAAGCCGTGACGGTGGCAACCGGCAGTGCGGACGTCGGCGGGCCCGGAGACGGCGCAGCGGCGGTTGACGAGGCCGGCGCGTGCGTGTGGCCCTTGTCGCGTGTGGCCCTTGTCGCTTGTCGCGTTTCGCGTTTCGCGTTTCGCGGCGGAGGTGCCGTGGCGCCCCTACCGGGCCGGCTGCTTCGGGCCCGCCCCGCACGAACCCAACCTCGCCGGATCGTTGTGGGCGGCGGCTGGGGTGCGAATCGACCCGTGGTGGGTGCGGCAGGGGGATCAGGACTGAGCCGACGGCGCCCCCACCGGTACGGCTGTGGTGGGAGCGCCGTCGCCATGGCCCCAGGTGCCCTGGTCGTGGTCAGCCGCGGGTGCGGTCGAGGCCGTCGTGGGACTGGATGCTTGAGCGGGTCCGGACCGCCGCGCTCGTCCGTGGGCGGGTGGCGGTTCGGGGGGACATCACAGGCGTCCGGTCAGGATCTGGGCCCGGTGAGCGCCGGAACCGACGATCGTGACGCGACCGCGGTCTACGCCCACCGCGGAGGTGTAGTTGGCCCCGCCCGGGCTCGGCGCCGGGAGGTCGAGCGAGCACGCTTGGCCGGCCGTGATGCGCAGGCCGTACGGTTCCGCGTCGGAGGCTGTCTTCTGGCCGACGGTGACGATGCCGCCCGGAACCTTCGCGGCACCGGCCAGGGCGCCGGCTTCGGCCGGAACGGTGACTTGGCGCCAGGCGCGGCCGTTCCACCGCATGACCAGCGCGTGTCCCCCGTCGTTCGGGTCCAGGACGGTACGGCCCACCGCCCACACGTCGTTCGGGCCGTGCGCGACGACACCGTAGAGCTCGCCGTACAGGCCGGTGAACGCGGGCGTGGGCACGACGGACCAGACGTGGCCGTCGTAATGCAGGCTGACCGGCTTGTCGTTGTCGTTGGTGCCGTTGCCCACCGCCCATACGTCGTTCGCGGACACCACCGTGATGGCGTTGAGGTTCCAGCTGGGGTACGGCTGCGGCAGGGGCATCCGTTGCCAGGCGGTGCCGTTCCAGCGTCCGACGATGCCCTCTCGGTGGGTCACCTGCGTGGTCTCGCCGTTCGGGTCCGTGGTGACGCTGTCCACGATCGTGGCCCAGCCGGCGGCCCAGGCGTCGGTGGGGCTGCGCGCGACCACACTCAGATATCCGGCGGAGCTCGCCGCGGGCGGAGCGTCGGCCTCGAACAGGCTCCAGGAGGTGCCGTCCCAGTGTTGTGTGGCGATCGTGGTGCCGTTGCGGGCTTTGTCGCCGACGAGCCAACCATCCCGTGTCGAGGAGGCGGCCACCGCGTTGACGCGCCCGGTGTAGCCCGGCGCGGTGGGCACCTCGATCCAACCCCGGTCGTCCCGTTCGTCGTTCGCGTAGAGCACCGGTGCCATGGTGCTTCCTGTGACGCTGAAACCGGCGGCCCAGGTCGTGCCGGCGTCGGGTTTGGCGTATCCGGTCAGGCTCACGTTGCCGGGTGGCAGTTTCTCGCTCGTCCAACGGGTGGTGCCGGCCGCGGCCGAGGCCGTGCTCGCCGTGCCGGCGACCAGCAGTAGTGCGGCGGTCGCGAGCAGCGCGCGGGCGCTGCCGGTGATCCGTTTCATGGCGTATCGCTCCAGACCCGGGGCGAGGCCCCGTCGATCCTGTCGGTTGCGTGGGGGGACGGTGTCGCGCGTGGAGCGCGCCGGGAAGGATCCCGGGGCGGGGCCACGTGTTCGTCGTCTTTCGCGGACTTCACCTTCTTCTTCGTGGGGAAAGGGTGGTCAGCTGCCCGGCGCGGCCGGCGGGCGCGTGGTGGGCGCACCGTTGATCGGCGCCCCGGTGGTCGGTGACGAGGGGGGCGGCGGTGTCGTGGTCTGCGGCGTGTTGGTCTGCGGGGCGTGGGTGGGCGGCCGGGGGGTCGGCGGGGCCGTCGGGACGGGACCAGCCGGGCCCTCGTCCGCGGACGTGCCGGGCAGGAACAACAGCCCCGCGGCCAGCGCCACGATCGCCGCCGCGGCGCCGCCGGCCGCCCATGCCGTACGGGCCCGCCGACGGCTTCGCACTCCCGCCTTCAGGCGGGTTCCGTGTTCGGAATCGAAGGGCGTGCTCTCCTCGGTGTCGCGCATCATCCGCGCCAGTTCCTTCTCGAAGGCGTCCATCACGTCGTTCACCCCACCGGCTCGATGACTTCACCCAGGATCTGCCGCAACCGGGCCACGCCCCGCGTCGCATGCGAACGCGCGGTACCCAGAGGACAGCCCATGGCCTGCGCGACCTGACCCTCGGTGTAATCGAGGTAGTAACGCAGCACCACCGCCGCCCGCTGCTTGGCCGACAGCAGCGCGAGCGCGGTCTCCAACCGCGTGCGCTCGTCCACGGCAGCGGCCGAATCGCCCGCGTGGGCCGCCTCGGGCAGGTACTCGACGGGACGCTCGCCCCACCACCGCCGGCGCGCCGAACGAGCGGCTGCCCGCACCAACACCCGGCGCACGTACGCCTCCGGGGCCTGCTCGCCGACCCTGGGCCAGGCGAACCAGAGCTTGACCAAGGCGTCCTGCAACAGGTCCTCGGCCCTGTGTCGATCACCACCGGTGAGCAGGCTCGCGAGATGACACAGCGCCGACCAGCGAGCCGCAACGAACCGGTCGAACCCTTCGGTTCGAGACTCCTCCATCGGCACCGTCCCTCGTATCTCCCCGGACCCCACACCGTTGGAAAGGCCTTGACCGCTGCCCCGCTATGCACCCGACGGCTGTGATCCAAGTCACCGCCCGCTTCGACAGGCCCGGTGCGGTGCTTCGCGGCAGCCACGCGTAGCGGGTGCCGCCGAACGTGTCGTCGAGGTAGGGATCAGGGCACCGTCGGCCGACGAACTCCCGTCGCAGGTACCGGGGTTGTCGCGACGCAGGCGAGCGGCAACTCGGCGTCGAACCGACGCGGCCCCGCCCTCCACCGGATCAGGGGTGGTACGAGGTGGCGAACCGTTCCCGACGGCAGGCATCGGCGCCCTGATGGTGCGTCATTGAGCGGCGCCCGCCTGTACGGCGCGCCCGGTCCGCGGATACCGGCGGCACTGCCCGCCGGCGGATCCCCGTGGGCGGCGGCGTTGTGGGCGGCGGCGTTGTGGTGGACGGAGCCCTGCGCGGCGTATCCGTCAAGGCCGGGGCTTGCGAATCGGGAAGCCCGGTGACGAGTTCTTGCGCCGTCGTCGTCCGGCCCGCGCCGAAAGGCCCGCCCAGCGCCGAACGATCACCCGAGGACGAGTGGCAACTTCGCGGCCAGTTCGCCGAGTTCGGCCTTCTCGGCGTCGGTCGGCGCGCGGCGTCCGGTGCCGATCAGCAGCGCGTCCTCGTCGGAGAACCGGGCGGGGAACGCGGTCCCGGCGATCTTCTCCAGCGTCGCGCGGGAACGGGAAAGGCCTTCGGCGGGTGGCCCCGCCACGTCCGGGAGATGGGCGATCAGGTCGAGGTGGTGCAGCGTCCATTCCAGCACGTACGCGGAAAGGTAGTCGCCCACGGTGAGGACCTGGTCCCGCGTGCCGACCCGGATGCTCGGATCCGCGAGTTCGGCGGCGCGCCCGGCGGCCGAGCCGACGTCGTCGAAGTGGAACTTGAGCAGCCGCGGCTCCTCGTACGCGGCGGCAAGACGGACGATCAGCGCGTCGAGCGGGTCGTCGAGCGGGTCGTCGCCGGTCGGGGATTCGACGAGGTCCCAGTAGGTCACCGCGTTCCGCGTCGGTTCCGTTTCGGCGGGGGTGACGAGGGTGATCAGCACGTCCTGCGCGTCGATGATCAGGTGGCACACCAGGTCGCGCACGAGCCAGCCGGTGCAGCCGGACGGCCGCTCGAAGTCCTGCTCCGGGAGTTCGGCGACCGCCGTGCGCAACGCACTCCAAGCGCGTGAGAAGAGATCCACCGCGGCAAGTTAGCAGCGCCCGGCCCCCGCTGCGACCGATTTGGCCTCCTCCGCGAACGGCACACCGGACCGGGGCGCGCGTGCCCACGAACAGTTCGACGCGACGATGTCGGCCCAGGCGGGCCGCACCGCCCACGAGGCCCGCGACCACCCGTTCGACGTGCGTGACGTGCGTGACGCGCGCGACGTCGGCGATCGTGCCCTGCCGCTCCAAGGTTCCCGCCCGGCCGGAAAGGCCGCCTCCAGGTCGCGTCGACCGTCTGCTCGGCTTTGGGTCGGAAGCGACGACTCCGGAGGTGAACGCACCTATTGCACGCAGCGGATTCTTTGCATACATTGCATGCACAACGAGGTCGACAGGCGCTCCCGACGCCGACGAACCACGTGGCAAAAGAGGTGTAGGACCCGCCGTCCGGGCGCTTTTCGTCCGGAAGATCGGCTCGCAAAAGCCGATCTCGGCATGTCGATCTCAGTAGGTACCGAATCTCGGCTCGACGACCGAACTCGGCTCCTGGAGATCGGGCAGGGCCGGCCTATGCCCGCCGATCCGCACACCACCAATGCCGATATTGCCGACCAGGCAGCCAACGCCGCCCTAGAAACCAGCGGAGCAAAGCGATGTACCCGTACCGCATTCCCGTGGACGTGGAATCCACCGACGCCGACCTCTTCATGCCCTACACGCCCGTGATCCGTGTACGCACCGGTGGAGACCTGCTCTTCCTGTCCGGCGCCACAGCGCTGCCGCTCTACCACCAACACCCGCACGAACACGACGAACTCGACCCCCCGGACGATGTTCGGCTGCAGACCCGGCTGGTCATGGACGGCCTGACCCGCTGTCTCGAAGCCGCGGGCGCCGGCTGGGCGGATGTCGTTCACACCGATCTGTTCGTCACCGACATGAACGACCAGGACGCCATCGGCCAGGTCATGTCCCCCTACTTCCAGGGCAACTTCCCGGCCAGCACCCTCCTTGAGGTCTCCCGCCTGGTCGACCCACGCCTCAAGCTCGAAATGAACGCCATCGCGGTGGTGCACCCGCAGGAGGTCACACGATGAAACTGGCCACCGTGCCTCACGGCACCTCGTCGACGGCCGCCCTGGTCCAGGACGACCTCTTCGCGCCCGTGCGCGCCCTCCCCGGACGGGACGACGCCACGGATGTCGCGGCCTTGATCCACCGGCCGCTCGATTCCGCCGAGCTGGAGCTCCTGCGCACGCGCCTCGAGCCGATCGCCGGCACCAGCCTGCTCCCGCCGATCCTGCGCCCGCCCAAGAATCTGCTGTGCGTCGGCAAGAACTATGTGGAGCACGCCCGCGAGGGAGCGAGGGCCGAAGGCGTGGCCTTCGAGGTCCCCGACACACCGATCTGGTTCAGCAAGGCGCACACCGCCTTGACCGGACACGACGGCACCATTCCCTGGGACGCGGACTTCACCGAGGAGTTGGACTACGAGGGCGAACTCGCGGTCGTCATCGGCCGGGCCGGTCGAGGCATCCGCCGGGAGGACGCGCTCGACCACGTCTTCGGCTACACGATCCTCAACGACATCACGGCACGCAACCGCCAACAACGGCACAAGCAATGGTTCGTCGGCAAGTCGGCCGACGGATACGCCCCCCTGGGACCGTGGGTGGTCACCGCCGACGCGATACCGAACCCGCAGAACCTGGCCATCGAGACCACCGTCGACGGGGAGATCCGTCAGTCCGACAACACCGCCAACATGATCTTCGATGTGGCAAGCCTGATCGCCGGCATCAGCGAAGGCATGACACTCGAACCCGGTGACGTCATCGGCACCGGCACCCCACCCGGCGTGGCGTGGGGAACCGGTCGCTATCTCCGTCCGGGCAGCACGGTCGCGGTCTTCGTGCAGGGCATAGGCCACCTGAGAAACGAGGTCGGCGCCGCCGCCGCCTCGTCGTGACCGGTTGGCCGGACGTGGTGCTGGTCGCCGTCGCCGGGCTCTTGGCCGGGCTCGTCAACGCCATCGCCGGCGGCGGCTCCCTCATATCGTTTCCCGCGCTCCTCGCCGTGGGATACCCCCCGGTCACGGCCAACGTGACCAACGCGGTCGCGGTACTCCCCGGATACGTCGGTGGCACTGTCGCCTATCGGCACGAAGTGCGGCGGCAAACCCGGCGGCTCCCGCGACTGGCACTCGTCGGCGCGCTCGGGGGCCTCACCGGCGCCGTGCTACTCCTCATCAGCCCCGAGGACGTCTTCCACGTCCTGGCACCGTACCTCGTCCTGTTGTCCTGCGCGGTGCTGGCATTCCAGCCCGCACTCGCGCGAGTCGTGCGACGCGGCGACGACAAGACAAACGACGACGACGGCGGCGGCGGCGGCGGCGACAAGACGAGAGACGGAGGGATTCTCCTCCCCCTCACGCAGTTCGTCGTGGGCGTCTACGGAGGCTACTTCGGGGCGGGCATCGGCATCATGATGCTGGCCGTCCTCGGATTGCTACTCGACGACGATCTCCACGAGGTCAACGCTCTCAAGAACGCCCTCTCCCTCGTCGTCGGAATCACCTCGACCGTATTCTTCGCATTCTTCGGCCCCATCCAGTGGGCCGCCGCCGCCGTCATGGCCGTCACGAGCCTCGTCGGCGGCCACCTCGGAGTGCGGATCGCACGCCGCCTGCCGGCGCGCGGGCTGCGTACCCTCATCGTCACCTTCGGCGCAGCCGTCGCCATCGCCTTGTGGCTGTGACCATCGAACCACCAAGGGACATCCCGTGAGGCACACCATCACCGCCGGCCACGCCGCGCATCGGGACGCGACACCCACCCGACCCACCCGACCTGCTCACCGCAGCCGCCGTCACCAACGGTCGGACGGGCCACACATCGGGCGGACACGTCCGCTCGTCGAGGACCGGCCCCCCGTCCCGCCCCTCCCCCGCCAAGCGGCATCCGGGCCGGTCGGCGCCCCACACGAGACTCCCGGCCGCGGGGTGTCGCACTCACCTCGGACGCCCGATCGGCGTGGCGCGCACGGAAGGCGACGACCCCCGCGTCGGTGACTTCGACCGGTCCCACGTCATCGACCACTCCCACGTCTCGGATCGCGACCTGCTCACCGGCGACGGAAGACGCCGTCGGTCCCCCGGCCGGCTGCCGTCTCGAAGCCGATGTCCGGACCTCGACGACACGCGCCGGCGTACGCCGAACCCCCCGTCACACGTCGGCGGCTGCGCCGACACCCGCGCCACCCGCCGCGGCCGGCGAACCGGCATCCCGTTTCGCACACGACGGCCCGCCCACGACACCGATCCGCGGGCGTTCACCCCCCACGGACGCAATCGGTCACCCCGTACGAGAACCGAGAAGGAGCCGCATGAGCGCCGGCACTCCCACCAGACCCATCGACCACAGACAGGCCGCCCTGCGGCCGACCCTCGCAGTCGCGATGTTCGCCCTGCTGCTGCTCGCGTACGCGGTCAACGCCATGGACCGCATGGTCTTCCCCGTCCTGCTTCCGGAAGTGCGGCAAGAGCACGGCTTCGGCCTCCAGGCGGCCGGCCTGCAGGCCACCGTATTCGCGCTCGGAATGGGACTGGCGGGGCTTCCGGCCGGTCAACTCCAGCGCCGGTACAGCCGCAGATCCCTCATCGTGTTCGGCACCCTGGTCTTCTCCGTCGCCACCGCCATGACGACGCTCTCGTTCGGCTTCGTCGACATGCTGGTGTGGCGTGTCCTGTCCGGAGTCGGGGAGGCGCTGCAACTCGCCGCCATCCTCACCGTCGCCTCGGCCGCGTTCCCCGCCCGCCGCGGGGTCGCCATCGGCGCCGTCAACGTGGCCTTCGCGTCCGGCGCCCTCATCGGCCCGGCCCTCGGCAGCGTCCTGCTCAAGGAATACGACACCTGGCGCGCTCCGATGATCGCCTTCGGGATCATCGGTGTCGTCCTGGGCCTCGCCGTCCTGTGTGTGGTCTCCCCTCGGCTCACCGAGGCCACCGCCGCCGACGGCCCACACCCGCAGACGGGCGGCGCCGCGAGCATCCTGTCCCGCACACCCCTGACCCTCGCGGCCGTCACGGCCCTGTTCGGCCTGGTCGACTTCGCGTTCATCGGCCTGTACGCCTCCTACCTGCGGGAGAACCTGTCCTTCAGCCCCGGTACAGCGGGGTTCGTCGTCGGACTCTCCGGCCTGGCCGCATTCGCCTCGCCCCTGGGCGGCTACATCGTCGACCGGGTGAGCGCCCGCGTGCTCCTACCGCTGCTGAATCTGGCCGTCGCCGCGTGCGGCTGCGCCCTGTTCCTCGGACCGGACACGCGCGTGTGGCAGGGAGGCTTCTCCTTCCTGTTCGGCCTGTTCGCCAGCAGCGGCATGTACGTCGCCGCCGCCGGCTACCTGATCAAGTCCGTCAGCAGCGACCTGGCCAGCCGGGCCGCCGGTCTGTTCGTCACCTGCATCTACGTCGCCGCGGGATTCGCCGGACTGCTGTTCAGCGCCCTCGTGGACGCCACCGGTTGGACAACCGCGGGACTGGTCCAGATCGTCGCGCTGTCCATACTCGGCGCCGCGCTCGCGACCACGATCACCCCGCACGACTTCAGCCGACCCGTCACCGCACAAGAGCGCTGACCCCAAGCCCACCCCACGCGGTGGCACCGTCGAACGCCGCCCCGCCCGTCACCGCGGCGCACCGCGGGCATCGACCCACCCGCCGCAACCTCGCGTCGACGTCACCGGCTCGCCCGCCTCCCGACCCGACCCGACCCCGACCCGCACCGAAGGAGAAAAACATGCGTCCCAGCGAACGCCTCGAGTACGACCCCATCGAAGGCCGGGCACCGATGCCGCTGCCCGGAGGCGCCCGCATGGTCGTCTGGGTCATCGTCAACATCGAGACGTGGTCCGACACCGAGCCGATGCCGCGCACGGTCCTGACCCCGCCCGCGGGCGGTATCCCGGCACCGGACGTGCCCAACTGGGCCTGGCACGAGTACGGCAACCGGGTCGGCTTCTGGCGCATGCTCAAGACGCTGGACCGGCAGGGTGTGCAGGCCGCGCTGGCCATCAACGGCGGCGCCATCGAGCACTACCCGCACATCGCCTGCGCGGCCCGGGATCGTGGCTGGGAGTTCATCGGTCACGGCTTCACCCAGCGGAACATGCAGAAGGTCGAGGACGAGCGCGCCGATATTCGCAGCACCACACAGGCGATCACGAACTTCCTCGGCTCCCGCCCCCGCGGGTGGCTCGGCCCGGGCCTGACCGAGACGTGGGAAACCCCGGACATCCTCGTCGAGGAGGGGTACGAGTACGTGTGCGACTGGGTGCTGGACGACCAGCCCGTGGAATTGGCGACCCGAACCACCCCCATCGTCAACATCCCCTATACGCAGGAGTGCAACGACGTGGCCATGATGCTGATCCAGCATCATCCCGCCCGCGAGTACTACCAGCGGGCCGTCGACCAGTTCGACCAGTTGTACAAGGACTCTGCGGACTCCCCACGCGTCATGGCCCTGGTCGTCCACCCGTACATCATGGGCGCCCCGCACCGACTCAGGTACTTCGAGGAGGCGTTGGCCCACATCAGGGCACACGACGACGTCGACTTCCGGACGGGCGGCCAGATCCTCGACTGGTACCGGCAGGCCCGCCCGGCGTCCGCGCCCGTCTGACCGCTGTCATGCGGTCGAGCCGCATCGGGCCGGCCAGGCGGCGGATGCGGACGCGCTGCACGGTGGCGGGGTGGAGCCGCACGGGTGGGCGGTCCCGGACCGGGCCCGGCGGCGGAGCACTCGGACCTGGCCATGGCATGGCACTGGACGACGCGACGCCCGGTCCGGCCGGACCGGCCGGACCGGGCCGCTCGCACGACGGCATGCAACGTATACTTCAGGAATGGTTCTTCCCACCGATGTTCCCCAGGGCAGCACCAACACCGTCTACACCACGCTGCGCCGCAGATTCGCCGACGGCGAGTACGCGCCGGTCCAGCGATTGACCGAGGCGGCGATCGCCGCCGACCTCGGAGTCAGTCGCACGCCCGTGCGTGAGGCGCTACGCAGGCTGCAGGCGGAGGGCCTCGTCGCTCCCGCCGCCCGTGGCGTCGTCGTCGCTCCCCTCGGTGCCGTGGAGGCGTCGCACCTGTTCGTGCTCCGCGCGGACCTCGAAGCGCTGGCGGCGGAACTCGCCGCGACACGGCAGCAGCAAGGCTTGCTGGCTCCGGCCGAGGTGGACGCGCTCGACGAAGCGGTCGCCGCAGTGGAGCTCGGCGTCCGGGCGAAGGACCCCCGCGCCGCGGCCCGCGCGAATCTCGCCCTGCACCGTGCCATCGGCGTCGCGGCCGGCAATCCGTTCCTCGAGGACGCCCTGCACCGCGTCTGGGACCGCATCGCCGTCTCGACCCTCTCCAATCTCGCCGACGAGGAATGGGCGGGCCTGATCACCGATCAGCATCGCGCCATCGTCGCCGGCATCCGCGCCGGAGACCCGGCCGCCGCCCGAGTGGCCGCCAAGACACACATCGAGGCCGCGGCCCACGCCTACCTGCCGACGCACTGACCGCCGAGCCGCCCTCGCCCTCGCGGGTCGCAGGTGGAACCGGGGTCACCGGCCGAGGTGTTCGAGGAAGAAGGACGCCATCAATGCCTGCGTGTTCGCGAACTCCTTGTTGTAGACCACGAAATGGCCGCCCTGGAGGATGACGAGGCGCTTGGGGTGCAAGGCACGCTCGTACGCGGCGAAGGCCAGATCGCTGTGCGTGAGGATGTCGTTCCGGGCAACGACCATGAGCAGCGGAGTGGGCGAGATGCGGGCGATGTAGTCGGCCGGTTCGTACGCCGAGAGCATCTCGACGGAACGCAGCGTGACCTCGTTGCGCCACGACGCCAGCCGCTCGGGCTCGATGGTCTGGTACCAGTCGTACGTCTCCCGATCCGCCAGCGCCGCCATCTCGGTGGGGTCCTCGGTGATCAGCGGGATCGTGCCGGGCTCCGAGCCTTGGAACCGCGCCAGACGGTCGGCGTCGAGCATGCCCCGTACGCCCTGCGCCGGGTCAGTGACGGTGGGAGCACACACCCATCGGTAGCTCCCGGTCGGTTCGACTTCACGTGAGGGCTCGCGTCGCACCCGTCACCGCGCCGCGCCGCGCCGCACGGATCTCGTCGGGGCCGGCCGCGCCGGCCGCCCGCACCGGCCCGGGGAATCCGCACGCCGTCGGCGAGGGCCGGCGTAATGCGAGACATTTCGCGCTAACCTGGCACTCTGATCGTCTTCGAGTCGGAGTCCGCGTTGAGCGACAGTGCGAACACACCCGGATCGTTGCGCCCCGGCGGACGCACGGCGCGTACTCGCGCCGCGGTGCTCGACGCCGTGCTGGCCGAACTCGGGGAGACCGGCTACGGCGGGCTGACCATGGAGAACGTCGCCCGCCGCTCCGGCGTGCACGTGGCCACGGTCTACCGGCGCTGGCGCACCGTCGAGGGCTTGATCATCGACCTGCTGACCCTGCTCGGGGCGACCGAGGTGCCCTTCCCGGACACCGGTTCACTGTCCGGCGACCTCCGGGGTCTGTCCCGATCCATCGTGGCCCTGTACGTCGACAACACCCGCATCCGCTCACTGGTCGAGTCCGTCGTCGCGTCAGCCACCAAGAACGCGCGAGCGGCCGAGGCGCTGCACGACTTCTTCGCACTCCGAAGCGAGCGGGCCGCCGTGATCGTGGAACGCGCCGTCGAACGCGGTGAACTGCCACCCGACACCGACGGTGTGGAACTCATCGCGGCGATGGCCGCCCCGATCTACTACCGGATGCTCGTCTCCCGCAAGCCGATCGACACCGCACTCGCCGACCGCACCGCGAACGCGACTTACGTCGCCGCCCTGAGCGGGGTTTTCAGCACCTCCGGCTTCAGCCTCGACGCACCCAAGGTTCAATAAACCGTAGTTCCGGATTTTTACCCGTCATCGTCCGGGCGAGTTCGTGGTCGCGACGCGTTGTCGTCGGCTTTCGCGTCGAGTCGCTCTACGAGGATCATTGCGACGTCGTCCGACAGGCTGCCCTCGGTGTGGCGGATCAATCCCTGGTGCAGGTGTTCGAGGAACTGCGGCGGGGTGCCTGCGGGCACCGCTTCCATGGCCTCGGGCAGGCAGAAGAAGTCGTTGTCGCGGTTGCGTGCCTCGATCACGCCGTCGGTGTACAGCAGCAGCCGGTCGCCGGGGGCGAACACGTGACTCTCCGCCTTGCCGAAAGAACCGGTGAACAAGTCCTCCAGGCCCAGCGGCGGCAGCGGAGAGGCGGGCATCAGGGCGTCGACCGTGCCCTGGCGCAGTATCAGCGGGGGCGGATGGCCGCGGTTGACCATCTCGACCACGGGCCCCTCGGGCACCTGGGCCACGAGCACGGTCACGAACGACTCCGCCTGCTCCTCCTCGTCGTCGCGATCCATCCCCCGCGGCATGGCGCGTTCCCGTCGCAGCGCGGCCGCACAGTGGGCCACGACCTCCACCAGGTCGTCCTCGTAGTGCACGGCCTCCCGGAAGGCGCCCAGCACGGCCGCGGCCGAGCGCACCGCGGGCAGCCCCTTGCCGCGGACGTCTCCGATGATCATCCGGACCCCGTACCGCGTCTGCACCGCCTCGTACAGGTCACCGCCGATCTGCGCGCCGCTCTCCGCCGCGAGGTACATGCTGGCGGTCCGCACCGGGCCCAATCTCGCGGGCACCGGCCGGAGCAGGACCCGCTGTGCCGCCACGGCGATCCGGCGAACCTGGTCGAGCTCGCTCCGCCTGCGCGTATGCATGACACCACTGGTCGTGACGCTGGCCGCGGACACCAGGAGAATCGCCAGGAAATTCGTGTAGACCTGCTGACTACCCCATGCCTGGTTGTAGGTGGCGGTGGTCACGCTGACGGCCAAGGCGACAGCGGCCGCCGACATCGTCCCCTTGGGACCCATCGTGACCGCGGCCAGTGCCGGCGTCGCGGTCAGCAGAGGCCCGGTGTACAGAACGTGTGCGGGCGTGAGCTCGATTACCACCACCAGGAGGGCGATCGCGAACGGTACGCACTGTGCGAGTGTGACCAGGACCCGGCTGTGACCGCCGATATCCGGTCGAGGAGTCCAGCGCAGGAACGACCGCATACATACAGCTTGACCCCCCGAAGCGGGGCATTCCACTCATCGCCGGTGTCGATGGCCGCGGAAACAATCCCCCGGGTTGTCCCGCCAGTGTGGTGTGCCCTGCTCTCAGGGGGGAGGAAGGGCCGTTCTTCCTGGTGAGGCAGCTGGGATGACGATCAGCGCCTGCAACCGCTCGGGCGCGGCCTGCAACAACGACTTGTCGTGGCCGGGCCGGGGGTCGGGTGCGCAGCAGGGACCGGCCCCCGGCATTCGAGGCTTCCGGCGGGCAGGTGCCGGTGAGCCCGGTCGGCGGCGCACTCGGCGCCGGGCTGGTCAGGGGCGGATGATGTAGCGGCCGCGGAGGCCGCCCTTGGCGGTGGCCCGGTGGGCTTCGGCGGCCTGGTCCAGGGAGACGACGGCGTGGACACGGGCCGGGAGTTCGCCGACGGCGGCGCGGGCCAGGAGGTCGGCGAGTCGGGCGCTGTCGGACGAGGTGAACAGCGAGGTCACCGCGATCCCGCGCTCGGCGGGCGGTGCGAGACCGGGCCGCACACCGACGTAGGCGCCGCCGTCGCGGACCAGTTTGAGCGCCTCTTCGTTCAACTGGGCGGCGTCGACGACCGCGTCCCATTCCGGCTCGGCGCGCGTGGTGAAGTCGGCGCCGAGGCCGCGGACGAACTCCTCGTCGCCGGCGCGGGCGAGCCCGGTCACCTGCCAGCCGCGTTCTTGGGCGAGGACGGTGACGTTCGCGCCGACCGCGCCCGCGGCGCCGGTCACCAGCAGCCGGGCGGCCCCGGTGGGCGCGTCGCCGAGCAGGTCGACGACCTGGGCGGCGGCCTGCCCGTTGAGGGGGACCGTGGTCGCGGCGATCAGGTCCAGCCCGTCGGGGACCGGGGCGACGTCGGCCGCTGCGACCACGATCTGCTCGGCATAGGTGCCGTAGTCGCGGTCGAAGCCGACCACCAGGCCGGCCACCCGGGTGCCGACGGCCAGCTCGACGCCCGGCCCGGCCGCATCCACGGTGCCGGCGAACTCCCAGCCCAGGCCGGTGTGTTCGGGCTGCTTGACCAGACCTATCGAGTGGAAGAAGCCCGCCGCGACGCCAAGGTCGGTCGGGTTGACCGTCGCCGCAGCGATGGCGACGCGGATCTGGCCGGGGCCGGGCTCGGCAACGGGCACGTCGATGATCTCGATCGAGTCGGGCCCGTTCGGGACGCGGACGACGGCGGTGCGGAAAGTGGGGGTGCTCATGGCGTCGTTCCTCTGCGGTGGGGTGATCGTTTCCGGGCTCCATGCTGGTTTCGTTAACCTCGTGACAAAAGAAGGCACTTGAAAGTGCGTAAGCCCACCTCGGGTACGGAAGGAACGATCGATGTCGACGCGAACGGCGGCCCAGCAGCGGGCCGAGGAGAAGACGAGCTACAACGCGTTCATGGCGGGCTGCCCGAGCCGCCAACTGCTCGACCGGATCTCCGACAAGTGGGTCGCGTTGATCCTCGCGGCGCTCGGCAGCGACGGCCCGCACCGTCCCGGGGTCGACCACGGCGACGGGCCCCGGCCGATGCGCTATTCCGAACTGTCCCGCCGGCTCGCGGGCGCCAGCCAGAAGATGCTCACCCAGACCCTGCGCTCGCTGGAAGTCGACGGCCTGCTCACCCGAACCGTCACGCCCACCGTGCCCGTCACCGTCACCTACGAGCTCACCGACCTCGGTCTGTCCCTGAACCGCGTCATGGTCGGCCTCAAGGACTGGGCGGAAACACACATGACCGACGTACTCGCCCACCGCGAGGAACACCACCGCACGGCAGCCGAACACTGAGCTTGCTGCTTGAACCTGCTGCCGGACGAACCGGGGCGTTCGGCTGCGTTCCGTGAGTCGAGTCCGCACCGGTTTCTCAGCGCCGGAGCGGTCGCGCGTCCGCGAACGAGTCCGTCGGCCGCAACCGTGATGCGCATGCTCCGCGAGTACGACGCGGCAGGCCAACGGCTCTCCCTTCCTGGCCGGAGGCGGAGGAAGCGAGTACTACGCCCGTGTGTCCGCGCGCAAGGTCGGACGCATCGGACGGACCATGCGCCCGGACATCCGGACGGCGTGGCTCTCGGGCGACCCTCTCAAAGAGCGCCGGAGTATCGGCGGGACGAGGCCGCGGGTCGCCACCGCGAGAACCATCGCCGCCGGGCCAAGCGGGCGTCCAGGCGCGCCGATTGCTCCGCCACGTCCTGGATGTGCGCGGCGTCGTAGCGGGCCAAACGGGCGTCCAGGCGCGCCAACTCATCCGCCGCCTTCTCCCACGCCCCCTGCCGGGCACGGACCCGGGCGATCTACAGAACCGGTCACGGCCGTCTCGGCGGGCTCTTGGGGTGTCCGCCGCGTTGTGCGGTCGTGGTCCGAGACGGCGCCTAGCGGGGGGACGACGGCGGCTTCCAGGTCGCGAACACGTCCACGTATTCGAGCAGCCAGGTGGCGCCCAGCCAGGCCATGGCGATCGAGATCAGGCCGAAGACCGCCACCCACACGGGCCACGGTATTCCGGTGGAGGTTGCCAGATTCGCCGCGTCGGACGAGGAGTTGCCCAGCAGATGGCGTATGAACAGTTCGACGACGTGCCGTATCGCGGCGATCAGCAGGAACCAGACGACCAAGTACGCGGCGAAAGCCTGTACTTCCATCCGGCCCTGCCACGACACCGCAGCCAGGACACCGGACGCGAAGAGGATGATCACCACGCCGAACACGTTGCGAATCGTCGTCAACAGCAGGAGCATCAGAGCGGTTACGCCCCACAGCGCGGCCGTGACGTGCCCCGCGCGGAGAAGAGCCGCACCACCGATACCCGCCAACGAGGGTGCCGGATAGCCGGCCGCCGAGATCAGGAGTCCGCGAATGCGGCCCTTGCCTCGATGAGACGTGGTTCCCGAGTTGTCGGTCTCCAAGCGGACGGCGACGACGCGATGTCCGCACAGGAGCGCGGCGAGGACGTGGCCCGCCTCGTGTGCCATCACCGAGTAGCACCGCAGGGTGGACCATGCCACCCGATGCACCACACAGGTCAAGGCCACACCCCCGGCGGCGAGGACAAGCCCCGGAGGCGGATCCGGATGCGTCGCGAGGGCGTGCTCCCACAGGTGCCGCGAGAACGACAGGGCCATGCAACTCCGATGCTCTGACCTGCCTCTCGGACGCGAAGCAGCGGACCCGCCGGCCATGAAAGGCCATGTGGGCGCGTCGGCGCAAGGGGCGTGGAACAGTTGACGAATGACACACAGTCAGTGACTGTCCCCGGCACGTCAAGCCATCCGGCGCGTCCGGGCCGGAGCCCGCGTTTTCCGGATCACACGCCCCCGACACGCGAGAGGCCGGCCACGGCGCGAGCGTGGCCTCGCGCCGTGGCCGCGCGTGGCACCCGCCCTCGGCGTGCTACTGCGCGGGTTGGGGCAGGTGAGCCTTGGCGGTGTCGTAGCCGGCGCTGCCGGTCGGCTCGGCCGGGGCGTAGACGAGGTGGAGCACGCCGGTCCGGAACGCCTGGGACGAGAGCAGCCTCAGCGGGATGGTGGTCTCGCCCTCGTCGAACAACCGCATGCCCGTGCGGACGGCGATCGGGTGCACCAACAGATGCAACTCGTCCAGCAGGCCGTCCGCCAGCAGGCTGCGGACGACCGAGACCGAGCCGCTCACGGAGATGTCCGTGCCCGGCTCGTTCTTCAGGGCGATGACGGCGTCCACGAGGTCGCCCTCGAGCTGCTCGGAGTTGCGCCACGTGAACTCGAGTTCGTGACGCGAGACGACGATCTTGCGTACGTCGCCGAGCACCCTGGCGAATGCGGCGTCCTCGCCGCCGGCCGCCTCACGCTGCGGCCACGCCCCGGCGAAGCTGTCGTAGGTCCTGCGGCCGAGCAGGACGGTGTCGGCCGTGTCGAGCATCGAGCCGACGACCGCGCCCATCTCGTCGTCGAAGTACGGGAAGTGCCACTGGTCGGGCGCCTCCACGACCCCGTCGAGAGAGATGAACAGGGCGGCGGTGATCTTCCTCATGATGCTCCTCGGGAGAAAGGGGTTCGGTGAACCCCGTCCCTTGGTAGACGACGGCGACCGGGTGAACTCATCGGCGACAACGCGGCCGTCGGGTGCGGCGGTGCGAAATCCGTGCCCACTTCGACACAAACCGAGGCGGTCGGGTCGGATTCTCGGCTCGTGATCGGCTCGTGATCGGCTCGTGATCGGCTCGGGCGTGAGGGCCGTGGTTCTTTGAGAGCGTGGCCCGCGCGTTCGTCGGGGATCGCCTCCGTGTGAGGGCGTCGTGGAGCCCACGGCGCGCCGGTGGGTGGCCGGCGCGGCGTGGGCGGGGCAGGGGGTGGGCGGTTCAGTAGGAGATGGCGACGCGGGACCGGAAGACGGCTTGGTCGTCGAGGTGGTCGAGGACGAAGTCGGCGAGGTCGGCGCGGGAGATCTTCGTCGGCTTGTCCAACGGGTGGTCCTCGTCGTGGGTGTACCGGTAGGTGCCGGTATGTGGTCCGTCGGTGAGCATGGGGGCGCGGACGACGGTCCAGTCGAGGTGGTCGGCGGTGGCGAGGTCGTCCTCCATGCGGCGCATGTCGGCGTAGGCGTGCCGGTGGAGGGGTTGGATGATCAGGCGGGTGACCAGTCGTTGGGCCGGTGGTGTGCCGGTTCCCGGGTCCAGGGCGCCGGAGGAGAGGCAGACCAGGCGTCGTACGCCCGCGGCGGTCATGGATCGGCGTAGGTTGGCCGTTCCCTGCGAGTAGACCTCGGTGCGGGCGCGCGTGGTGGCGCCCAAGGCGCTGAGGACGGCGGTGTGGCCGGGCAGTGCGGCGTCGATCGTGGCCCGGTCCAGGGCGTCCGCGCGCAGGACGCGCAGTCGTTCGTGTCGGGTGGTGATGCGTTCGGGGTGTCGGGCGAGGGCGGTGACGTGGTGTCCGGCGGCCAGGGCCTGTGCGACCAGGTGGGCGCCTGTCCCGCCGGCCGCGCCCATGACGAGCAGGTTCACGTCGCGGTCGGGTTCGTCCGCGGCTGGGCGGCGGTGGCGGGCCTGCGGAAGGGTGGCGCGCCGGCGAGTTTGCCGCCGTCGATCGGCAGGGTGGCGCCGGTGATGAAGGAGGACTCGTCGGAGCAGAGCCACACCACGGCCGCCGCGACCTCGTCGGGGAGGCCGATCCGGCGCATGGGCATGGCCTGTGCGGCGGCCTGCCGTGCTTGTTCGCCGGCGGCCTCCAACTGCTCGGTGTGGATGGGTCCGGGGGCGAGGGCGTTGACGCGGATGCCGGCGTCGGCGTAGTCGAGGGCGGCGGTCCTGGTGAGGCCGATGAGTCCGAACTTGCTGGAGACGTAGCCGGCCAGTCCGCCGACCGCCTGGAGGCCGGCGGTGGAGGACATGTTGACGATGGCGCCTCCGCCGCCGGCGAGCATGGCGGGGATCTCGTACTTCATGGCGAGGAAGACGCCGCGCAGGTTGACGGCCAGGGCGCTGTCGAAGGCGGTGATGTCGACGTCGGCGAGCGGGGTGGGCGGGTGGCCGCCGCCGGCGGCGTTGTTGACGGCCGCGTCCAGCCGTCCGAATCGGTCGACGGTCGTGGCGACCAGGTGTTGGACGGCGGTGGGGTCGGTGACGTCGGTGGGTACGGCGAGCGCGCGTCCGCCGGCCGCGTCGATCTCGGCGGCCAGCGCGGTCAACGCTTCGGTGTCGCGGGCGGCGAGGACGACCGCCGCTCCGGCGCGGTGCAGGGCGCGGGCGGTGGCGGCGCCGATCCCGCGGCTCGCGCCGGTCACGATCGCGACGCGTCCGTCGAGCGGTTGTGGGGTGGACATGGTGAACTCCTGTGGTGAGGGCGGTCGATGTTCGTGTTCGTGTCGCGGCCGAATCCGAACCGCGTCCCGGGTAGGGCAGGGCAGGGCATGGCAGGGCGGGGTGTACGCGATCCGGAGGGTCGCGTAGAATTCGATGGACAGACAGTAAATCCAAAATCGTGGAAGGGGCAAGCCGCGTGAGTCCGCGCGAGTATCGGTCCGACAAGCGTCAGGCCGCGGCCGAGGACACTCGGCTGCGGATCCTGGCGTCCGCCCGCTCGCTGCTGGCGGGCGCCAAACCCACACAGATCTCGGTGGACGCGATCGCCAAGGCGGCGGACGTCTCGCGGCAGACGGTCTACAACGTCTTCGGCTCCAAGTCCGGTCTCCTGGAAGCCCTCTTCGACTCGCTGGCCACCCGGGCGGGCATCGATCCGTCCCAGGCGTTCCTCGCCCCCGACGTCGACACGGCGTTGCGTCGGTTCAGCGAGGGCTTCTGTCGCTTCTGGGCATCGGATCAGGTCGTGATCCGCAGACTGCGCGGGATGGCCGTCCTGGACTCCGACCTCGACCGACTGCTGCGCGAGCGCGACGACATGCGCCGATCCGCGTTGTCCGCGCTCCTCCGGCACCGTGGACAGGAGACCGCCGCCGACACGATCGACGTCATCTGGCAGCTCACCGGTTTCGAGACCTACGACGGGCTGGCCCGCCGCGACCCCGCTCGCGACCCGGCGGAGGTGGCGGACCTCGTCGCGACTGCCGTCACGGCCGTGTACCGGGCGGCGGGCGGCTGAGGACGAGGAACCACGCCACGCCGGTGCCCGACAACAGGCCAAGGCGGGCGCCGGGCACGACAACCCGAGCGCACCCGCAGGCAGCCTGCGAAATCGCGCTCGGTGCCGGGTTGGTCGTGGTGGCGCCCTCGGCGCAGTGCGTCCCCGAGGTCCGGGCGGCCGAGCAGGGGGTCACTGGATGTTCAGCCGGATGGGGTGGGAGGGGTTGGCGGGGCACGTGAAGAGGCGGAGTTGGTCGAAGTGGCCGGCGATGAAGCGGCGGTCGTGGCCGCGGCTCTCCACGGTCAGGAGCAGCCGCATCCCAGCGCCGCAGAAGCAGTCGAGAGGGATCGGGTCGATGGCGTGCCGGCCGGGCCAACCTCCGATCTTCCAGCCCCGACGGCAGGCCAGGTCACGATCGAAGTCGGTGTCGCGCGCCCGCGCCCAGCGGCGCCCCCGGACGTGGAGGTCCTCGGGCAGGTCGTGCGCGGACGGCAGATCGGCGATCTCCAGCGGGGCGAGCGAGCAGGGCAGCGGCAGGAGGTGGTCGCTGCGACGCTCCGGCCGGGGCGGAGTCGCCACCGTCCCCACAGCGGCCGAGGACCGGTAGCGCAGCTCGACGGTGGGCCCCCAGTAACCGTCCTGGCCCGGCGGTTCCTTGTGGTCGTTCGGACACCACAACACCTGCAGCACATCGCGGCAGTCCGGCCAATGAACCCCCGGCACGTCACGGGCGTACAACTGGAGCACGGGCACCATCGGCACGTCGGGACCGGAGGTGTCCCGCGCCCATCCCTCCTTCTCCCCCGTGATCATGTCGACCGAGTCCCACTTGACCGTGGACCAATCGCCCCCCATGGTCCGATCCCGAATGGTCGCGGCCTCGCGTTCGCGGAGCAGCGAAGGTCGTGTCACCCGTCTCTTGGACCGGGCTGATGCGCTCCCAGGCGTCGCGCTCGTCCTCCGACAGCTTCTCGCGCACCTTCACCATGTGAGGAGCCCCGCACAACGGCCACGGCTCGTGGGCGGGCCACAACAACGGTCCCCCGATCCCGCTGTCCCCGACACCGGGATCCCCCGCGGCGGGACGCAGCAGCGTCGCCTGGCGAACGTAGGCCGCGAACGCGGGCACCTGCGCCGTCAAGGACTCGACGGATGTCGACAATTCGTACCCCTCGTGTGGATCGTTCCAAGGCCGAACCTGGCAGGATGAGGCCATGATCTCGATCCGAAAGGCCCATGCCTCGTAGGCCCCTTGTCCGGCTCCCACAAGAGCCGTCGCGCCGCAGCCGGTCACACCGGACGCGGTCATCGCGGCATCGCGGCGTCCAGCCACGCGCCATCATCCCCGTCGAGCAGGCACGTCCCGAAGCGCTGATGGTGTCCGAAGCGCGTGAGCGCTGGCGGGCGTTGGCCGGCCGCCTGCCGCGCGGCGCAACCGGCCGAGAACGTTCACCGAGCACGATCTATGTGAACTGCACCCGGTTGATGCGGACGAGCCGGTACGGCTTGTGGGTGCGTCTGCGGGAACTGCTGAACGAGCGCGGACTCGTCCCTGCCGACACGGTTCTCGTCTACCTTTTCCCCGACGGCGGCGACTCCGAGTTCGGCACCGTTGTGTCGGACGGCGGCCGGGTCTACTCGTTCGACCTGCGCTACAACCGCGAAAGCATGAGAAGTGCGCGCGCAGCCGTCATCGAGCGGTGGCTCGACATCACCGATCGGTGGCAACAGGAGCCCTTTTCCCCCGAGATAGCCGACGCGTTCATTTGGAAACCTCCGCCGCGGCGCACCAGGCTGACCGAGCCCGGCAGCACACTCCTCAGCCCGTCGGACCGCGAAGTCCGTCCCGCCGACAACGTCACATGAGACAGCCCCGGCGCGTGGACGGCCATGGTGCTCTGCCGACGGATCGCGGGCTGCTGTCCGCGAGGTGGTGGATTCGTGCGCTCGTCGTCGGGGACGATCGCGGTGGCGCGGGCCGCCGTGTGGGACCGGTGCCCCCGGCAAAAGCCACGCAACTCACCGCCAGGTTCGGCGGCCGTCTCTGCGGTGCGGGCGGAAGAGGGATCAACTGCCCTACCCGTATGGAAGACGGCATGTTCAAGGCCCAGGTCATGCAGTCTGTCGGCCGGAAACGGCTGATTCAGAAACGTATCGTGAGCGCGCCGGACCGAAACGCCCCGGACGGTCATGAGAACGGAGAACCGTAGAGTGCCAACACATCAGGCGCGATTGGGCTACATCCGAGTGAGCGTGGCCGAGTTCCGCGAGGGGAAGTCCTCCCTCCGTCGGCTCGTCGACGACATCGAGTACACCGTGGAATCGCTGGATCCCGGACCGGTACGTGACGACCTGCGTCCACTGGCCGGAACGCTCGAAACGATCTACGCGGTCGCGCTCGACCGTGGGGAACTCGACGAACTTCCCACGACCA
This sequence comes from Embleya sp. NBC_00896, assembly GCF_045207785.1. Taxonomy (NCBI): domain Bacteria; kingdom Bacillati; phylum Actinomycetota; class Actinomycetes; order Kitasatosporales; family Streptomycetaceae; genus Embleya; species Embleya sp. NBC_00896. The sequence continues at coordinate 7,198,800 of NZ_CP108776.1, read as the reverse complement.
CGGTCACGACGCTCAACGAGGTGATATCCACGATCACCTCCCTCATCGAGGCCGAACCGAGCCCGTAGTCGCACACAGGGGCGAGGCCGCTCCTCGACGCCTCGCCCCTGACGGGCGTGTGAAACGGGTTCCCGGTCTTCTTCCAGGGGGCCGGGCTACGAGCAAGTGCGGTTGTGTGCCGGCGCGTTGGGGGTGAACGAGCGTACCGTCCGGCGTTGGCCGGCCGCGACGAGCCGCGGGCACAGTCCGGCCGTCTCCGCCGCGAGGCGCACATGCGTACGGGGTGGTCGTCCTGGGCATGCCGATCTTCGGCAGGCGACGTACGCCCCACGCACGGGGCGCCGCGACACTCCCGGGTGGCGCGGGCGAAGGGCTTCGGCGCCGAACCGCCGCGGCTCCCGGGCCACCGCCCGACACCGGTCCCGGACACGGGAACGCTCGATCAGCAGACAAACCCGCATGGGCGTCGCAGGAGTCCCGCGACACTCCCCCGGTCACCATGCGGCAACCACCAACAGCCCTTCCGCCACGCCCGAAAGGCGCCTGAGCAGGCCGAACATCCCTACGCGACGACCCCGACCAACACACCGCCACCCCACCCGACCACGCGGATCGCCGATGCCTGTTCATCCAACCTTGTCGGTGTCGCGGGGTCGGGGGATGGCGCGTGCATCCGGGAAGGTGATCCGGCTCGGCCGCGTGGTGGAGGTCTTCAGCCGGGCGTCACGCCCCGGCGCCGGTATCGTGTCGATCAGCAGGTCCTGTGACATTTCCTTGTGCCGGCCGGCCGAATCGCTCATGAGGCAACGGCGAGGGTGCGACGGGTGGCAGAGTCGCATCCGACGGTCCGGCAGCGCCGAACGGAAGAGGGCGGATGAGCGGGAGAGTGGACGTGGGGCGCCGCCGGAGACACCTCCTGGACCTTCGCCTTGCGCGTCGCCTTTCCGCCGCGTTGGCCCAGGGCTTGACCCCGCGTATCCGTGCCACCCGCGATCAGCTCAGCTGGCTCAACGAGGCGAGCCTGCGGATCGGGACCACCCTCGACCTGAAGACCACGTCCCAGGAACTGGCGGACTTCGCCGTCCCCCGATTTGCCGACGGTGCCGCCGTCGATCTTTTGGAGTCCGTACTCCAGGGGGAGGAAGGAGAACGCCCGAGCGGGAGGACCAGGCCGGTCAGGCGGGCGATGGCCATAGCGGCCATCGACCGACTCGCGAACCTGGAGCCCGACCAAGTCGGGGAGATGTCCACCTCCGCTCCGGACCGGGACTCGCGCTTCACCCGAGCGATCGCCGCCGGCCAACCCTTGCTCATCAGCAGGATCGGGCCGCACGAGTACGAACAGATGGCCCCCACGGCCAGCGCTGCGGCCAAGCTCCGGCAGGCGGGCGTGCACAGCTACATGATGGTGCCGTTGATTGCCCGTGGAGTGCTCCTGGGCTCGGCCGACTTCGTCCGGGCGGGCAATCGGCCGGGCTTTTCGGAGGCAGACCTGGCGCTGGCCACCCAGCTCGCCGCGAAGGCCGCCGTCGACGTGGACAATGCCCGGCTGTACGCACGCGAACGCGAGCACGTGGCACGGCTTCAGCGGAATCTGCTGCCCCGTGTCACTCCCCGCACGCCGGGTCTGGAGGTCACCTCCCGGTACACCCCCAGCGCGGACCCGCGCGGGGGCGGCGGTGACTGGTTCGACGTGGCACCCCTGCCGGGCGGCCGGACGGCCCTCGTGGTGGGGGACGTCATGAGTCACGGTCTGGCGGCGGCAGCCACCACGGGCGTGCTCCGCGCCGTCGCCCGGACCCTCATGGCGCTCGACATGACCCCCGAACGCATGCTCGCCCGACTGGACCTGGCCGCCCGCGACCTCGAGGACGACCAGGTCGCCACCTGCCTGTGTGCCGTCTACGATCCCGCCGACGCCAGTTACACCTTCGTCAGCGCCGGGCACCTGCCGCCCCTGTTGATCACTCCGGAGGGCGAGGCGTCGTACGTGGATGTACCGGTCGGCGCTCCCATCGGCGCCGGGGTCATCCCGTACGACCCGCTGCGCGTGACCATCCCTCCCGGCAGCCGGCTGGTGCTCTACACCGACGGGCTGATCAAGTCACGTACGGAGGACATCGACATCCAGCTGGCGCGGCTGCGCAAGAGGGCCTCCGGGATGCATCCGGCCGAACTGGACTCGTGTGCGCTCGGCGATCTCGCGCCCGAAGGAGGCGCTCGGTTCGACGAGGCCGTCATGCTGGTCGCGGCGACGCAACAATCGCTCCTGGGGACGGATCTGCTCACGTGGGACCTGCCGGCAGACGGCTCGGCGGCGGGCGTGGCACGCAAGTTCGTCCGTGAGCAGCTCGACGTCTGGGACCTCGGTGAACTATCGGACGTCACCGAACTCGTCGTCAGCGAACTCGTCGGGAACGCGCTGCGCTACGGCGGCGCCCCCGGAAGGCTGCGTCTGCTCCGGCACGACCGCCTGGTGGTGGAGGTCTCCGACACCGGGCCGGACCTGCCCCAGATTCAGCACACATCCCTCAGCGACGAGGGCGGCCGGGGACTCCAGCTGATCAACATGCTCTGCCGGGGCTGGGGCTCGTGCCGGACCCCGACCGGCAAGGTTGTCTGGGCGGAGCAGGACATCCCATAGGGGCCGGCCCACTGTTCGATGCCGTGGACGACACGAACGAGAACATTCGGCATCGATCGGTCGAGTGCCGGCCGACGCCGGCCTGCCGGAGCCCGGCGTGGCCCGGAAGGAGTCGTGTGGGCGTGACCGCGCGGTGGGTGGGGGAGTTGACCGGGCATGAGTCGCAAGAGTCGGGTTCGTGGTGGGCGTGTGGTTGTTCGGGAGCCGCGGTCGGGGGGCGAGGTGCCGTCGTTCACGCGGGGCGTGGTGTTCCGGGAGCGCGTGGAGGTGGTGGGCGATCGGGTGTTCCCGGCGACGTACCGGTTCGACCTCGAGGGCGAGCCGATGGAGGTCGACGCCGCCAAGGCGTTGTGGGCGTTGGGGCACAGCCTGATCCCGGGGAGGACCGAACGCGCCATGGCCGCGGTGGTGTTGGTGTGTCTCGACACGCAGCCGTTCCCGTTGCCGGGCGAGGACACCGCCCCGACCGACGTGGACGCGGTCCTCGCCGTCGCGCGGCGCATGGTCGCGGTGGGCGCGGTCGGCCACGACGACGAACGCGGCGGGTATTTCGTCCCCCGCTACCACCTCCCGGCCGCGTTCAGGAAGTGACGTGACCCGGCCCGGCCCTCCGCTGCCGGCTTCCCCGCCGGACGCGGGGCCGGCCCCGGACGCAAACGAACGTCCCGGGCCCGAGCTCTTGCGGCGGCCGCGTCGGGAGACCGTCAGAGGCCTCGCTCGCGTTCCGCGGACACGCCTTGGCGGGTCCCCGAGGCGCGGGCGGGGATGCGGGTATGCGGCGGTATCCCGCGGGAGACGCGGGCCTTGCCCGCCGACGGGGTGACGCGGGTCTGTGCGGGGCGGCGGGAAACAGGTCCCATGCCCCGCCGCAACGCGGCCAGCCCGGGTGCGGCTTCCGGCGTCGCCCGCGTCGAGGCGCCGGATTCGACGCGTGTGTGGCGGGACCTGGGCCTCGTGTCGTACCCCGACGCCTTGTGGTTCCTGTGGCTCTTGTGGTTCTTGGGGTTCCCGGCACCCCCCGCGTTGGCGCGCAGCATCTTCGCCAGCGGTCGGGCCTTCCACGTGCCCTTGGCGCCAGGGCGGTTCGCGAGGTATCGCGCCGCGCGCTCCGGGGACCAGGCGAAGTTGTTCTGGAGGCCGGTGGCCAGCATCTTCAGGTACGCCAGCCCCGGTGGTCGGCCGCGCACCGACGACGCGTCGGACGGGCCTGTGAAGGTGACCGCCGGGATGCCGTCGATGTGGCCGACGACGCGGACCTCGCCGTACCAGCCGTCGGCGACCTTGAGATGGCCGTCTCGCAGCAGGCGGCCCATGTCGAGGTCCGGTTCCCTCTCCGGGACCCGGTCCATCTCCTGGAGCGTGAGGTCGCTGAACTGCTTCTGGGTGACGCGATGCGCCACCGCGGGCATCTCGCCCGGCAGGTTCGGGTCGTAGAACGAGACTGCGGCGTTCCAGTTCAGCGACTTGTGGTCGCCGAAGAAGATGCCGCCGGGCATGATGACGGGTCTGCTCTCGCGGATCGGCGTCTGGTCGATGCTGCCTTGGTGCAACTTCGTACTGCCCGGTGGCGTGCCGCCTTCGATGTAGTACCGGAATCGCTCCTGGTTCATGTTGGACCCGTAGGAGATGTACCAAACGTCGGAGCCGGGTGTGATCGCCATGAGCAGCATCATTACCCAACGCGACCGTGTTGTATCGGAAAATGCGAAAAAGGCCGAACTCCCGCCCGATACTTACCCGTTCGTACCGGCCGGGGATACGAATCCGGTCGTTCGGCGTGGCGGCGTGGTCTCCTTGGTCGAGTCGGACGGCGATGCCCTCTCGAACGGGCCCTCGCCACACGGGGCGCCGCCCGCAGGCCCGGCCGGCGCCACCGTGTCGCCCGGCGGAGTCCCCGGTCAGAGCAGCTTGTTCGAGGGCTCGAACCCGCCGGTCGGTTCCGGGTTCGAAGGCTCTGGTGCGGTCGGGAGGTCCTCGGTCCCGGTGCCGTGGATGAGGCGAATCACCGCCTGGCTCACCGACGCGTAGTCGTGCGTGTTGGGCACCTCGCCGGCGATCCGGTAGTCGCGCATGACCAGCACGCGGTCGGCGAGGGTGACCATCTCGGGCAGGTCGCTCGTGATCAGCAGGATGGCGAGGCCGTCGGCGGCCAGGTGCCAGATGAGTTGGTGGAAGGCGGCCTTGGTGCGGACGTCGATGCCGACCGTGGGTTCGTCGATGATCAGGATCTCGGTCTGCGCGGCGAGCCACTTCGCGAGGCTGACCTTTTGCTGGTTGCCGCCGGAGAGTTGGCCGACGAGTTGGCTCGGGCCCGACACCCGGATGCCGAGCCGCTCGGTGTACTCGGCCGCGAGTTCGCGTTCGCGGTGGGCGGGGATGTACCCGAGGGCGCGTCGGATCCGCGACCACACGGTCACCGCGATGTTCATCGTGAGCGGTTGGTCGAGGAAGAGGCCCTCCTCCTTGCGGTTCTCCGGGACGTAGCCGATGCGGTGCCTGTTCAGCGCCTGGCCGACGTTGCGGATGCGGACGTCCTCGCCGCGGACGCGGATGGTGCCGCCGACGACCCGGTCCAGGCCCATCAGCGCCTTGGCGAGTTCGGTGCGGCCCGCGCCGACGAGCCCGTACAGGCCGACGATCTCCCCGCGCCGCACGTCGAGCGAGACGTCACGGTGCCCCGAGGCTGTCGACAGCGCGTCGAGTTCGAGCATGGGCGGACCGTGTGGATCCACCGCGCGGGGCGCGAACTCCCGTGCGGTGTGGGCGCGTCCGACCATGACGCCGACGATGTCGTCCCGGCTGTACGCGGCGATCGGCTCGCCCTCCAGGACCGAGACGCCGTCGCGCAGCACGGTGACCGTGTCGCAGACCGCGAACACCTCTTCGAGTTTGTGGCTGACGAGCAGGACGGCGGTGCCCTGGTCGCGCAACCGACGCACGATGTCCAGGAGCCGGTCCGTCTCGCGCAGCGTGAGCGCGGAGGTCGGTTCGTCCAACAGCAGCACCTTGCTGTCGGTGGACAACGCCTTTGCGATCTCCACCAGTTGGACCTGCGCGGTCGACAACGAGCCGACCCGGGCGTCGAGATCAAGATCGAGGTCGAGCAAGTCCAGGCAGCGTCGGGCCTGCGCGCGCATCCGGTCCCGGTCGACCAGCCCGCGACGGGAGGGAATCCGGCGCAGGGTGATGTTCTCGGCGACGGAGAACTCGGGGATGACGTTGCGTTCCTGGTGGACCACCGAGATTCCCGCCCGCACCGCGTCGTGGGGAGAGTGGAAGTCGATCGGGGTGCCGTCGAGCGCGAGCCGGCCGCCGTCGGGTTGGTACAGGCCGGTGACGACCTTGATCAGGGTGGACTTGCCGGCGCCGTTCTCGCCGAGCAGGGCGTGCACGGACCCGGGGCGCAGGCGCAGCGTCGCGCCGTCGAGGGCTCGGACTCCGGGGAAGTACTTGGCCAGACGGTCGGCCGACAGGATCGGTTCGGTGGGTCCGGTGGGTCCGGTGGGTCCGGTGGATCCGCCAGGTCCGGCAGGTCCGGTGGGTTCGGTGCGTGCTGCGGGGTGGGTCATGATGTGCTCCTCGCGCCGGCGGTCGGCAGCGGTTTCGCCTGGTCGTCGGGCCGGGGTTCCGGCAGCGGGCTCGAATCCCGGTCGGGCACGCGCCCGGTACGGTCCTGCCGACTCGACCGGATTCGCCCCACGAGCACGGTGCCCAGCACCACGGCGCCCACGGTGAAGTTGACCCAGCTCGGGTCCAGCGAATACTGCGCGCGGGCCACGTCCACCAGGCGCACGATGAACGCCGCGAGCACGGCGCCGAGTACGGACACCGACCCTCCCGCGAGGGCGGCCCCACCGATGATGGGCGCGGCGAAGCTGGGCAGGAGCCAGTCCCCGCCGATGCTCTTGTTGACCCCGGGTGCGGAGGCGACGGTGAGGATGGCCGCGACCGCGACGATCAGCCCCGACAGCGCGTGCGCCACGATCACGCTGCGATCGTTGGAGATGCCCGACAACCGCGCGGCCAGGGGGTTGCCGCCGCTGGCCAGGAGCCGACGGCCGGCGGTCGCGCGGCGCAGGAAGAACGCCAGCGCGGCGGCGAGGACCAGCGCGATCAGGAAGATCACCGGAATGTTGAACACGGACCGGTCGCCGAGCCGGGCCAGGGACGACGAGCCCGGATCGATCGTGCGGGTGCCGGCGAGCCGGTATTGGAGGCCGCCCAGGATCGTCATGGTGGCGAGCGTGACGATGAACCCGTTGATCCGCGTGGCCACCACGAGCAAGCCGTTGACGGCGCCGATCGCCGGACCCGCGACCAGGACGATCGCGATCGCGATCGGGGCGGGCACACCGTGATCGGCCATCAGTACCGCGATCAGGACGGCCAGGAAACCGCCGAGCGTGCCGACGGACAGGTTCATCTGTCCGACCGCGAGCACCACGAGTTGGGCCAGGCCGATCAGGATCGGGACGGTGAGGTAGATCAGGATGCCGTGCACGGCGTTGCCGCGGAGCAGGCTGCCGTGCGAACTCGCCACCAGGATCGTGAATCCGATGGTGCCGACCGCGAACAGGGTCATCTCGGTGGAGCGGGTGAATCGTCCCAGTGCCGCGCGGTAGGCGGTGGGGACCGTGTCGGGGGTGCTCACGGGTGGGCCACCGCCCTTCGGGCCGAGACGACCGACCTGATCCGGTCGGTGGACAGCGCGAGGAGCAGGATCACGCCGAGGTAGATGTTGAGGTTCTCCAGCCCCGTGCCCAAGGTGGTCAGGCCCTGTCGGATCACCTGCACGAGCGACGTGCCGAGCAGGGTGCCCACGACCGACACGGCGCCGCCGGTGAGCAGGGTGCCGCCCAGGACCGGGCCCAGGAAGGAGGGGATCATGAACTCCGAACCGATGCCCGCGGTGAACGAGCCGCTGGTGACCGCGAGCATGAAGCCCGCGAGGCCCGCGAGCATCCCCGACAGGGCGTGGGCACCGATCACCCGACGCGTGACCGGGACGCCGGAGAGCCGGGCGGCGGTGCTGTTCGAGCCGACCAGGAGCAGTTCGCGACCCGTCCGGGTGCGCGAGTACAGGTAGCCGACGAGCAGCATCGCCACGAGCGTGAACACCAGGATCTGCGGGATCGCGGGCGAGCCGCAGACGTTGCCCACGCACACGTCGGCCATCGAGTAGCCGCGGAGTTCGTCCATGCCGGCGGGCTTGGCGGTGAAGGCGGCCACGGTGGTCAGTTGCGAGTACGTCAGCGACACCAGGCCGAGCAGGGCGAAGTCCATCGCGAGCGTGACCACGAACGAGTTGACGCCGGTGGCGCTGATGATCCACCCGGTGAGCGCGCCGATGGCGGCGCCGGCGAGGAGCCCGACCGCCAGTCCGGCGTACAGCGGCAGGTGCCACTGCTGGTACGCGATCCCCATGAACATCGCGGAGAACGCGGCCATCCGGCCGACGGCCAGGTTCATGTGGCCGATCGACATCGTGGCCAGTTGGGACAGGCCCACCACGGTGAACACGGCGATGTCGCGCAGCAGCGGGAAGATGGTCAGTTGCTGGTCGTAGAAGGACGCGCGGGCGGAGCCGAAGAGCACCACCAGGGCCGCGCCGACAAGGACCAGACCCAGGCGTTGGGCGGTGCCGGCCGACCAGCGACCGGCCCATCGGGCCGCCGCCGGCGCGGAATCGGTGGTCGTCCGCGGACGCCCGACGTCCGCGTCGTCGGGCGCCGGGGTGTGCCCGGTCATGTCGTCCTCCTGTCGTCGATCGCGTCGAGGTCCCACGCGATGCCCAGGCCCGCGGCTTCGGGCGCGACGGCGTGCCCGTCGCGGACCCGCATCTCGTCGTGGGTGATCGCGCGCAGTTGTGGGATGTGTTCGACGTAGCGTCCGTTGGGTACCGCGGCGGTGAGACTGACGTGCAGTTCCATCAGGAAGTGCGGGCACACCTCGACGTTGAACGTCTCGGCGAGGTGGGCGACCTTGAGCCACGGGGTGATCCCGCCGACCCGGGCGACGTCGACCTGCACGATCGACGCCGCGCCGCGGGCGAGAAAGTCGCGGAACTGGCCCGGGGAGTAGAGGGATTCGCCCACGGCGATCGGAATCGACGTCGACCGGGCGAGCACGACGTGGCCCTCGATGTCGTCGGCCGGCAGCGGCTCCTCGAACCAGGCGATGCCCAGCCCCTCGAGCGCGGCGGCGCGGCGGCGGGCCTCGGCCGCGGTCATCGACTGGTTGGCGTCGACCATGATGTCGAGGCCGTCCCCGACGGCCGCGCGTACCGCGCGCAGGCGTTCGACGTCCTGCTCGATCCTGGGTTTGCCCACCTTGAGCTTGACGCCCTGCCAGCCGGCGGCCTGTGAGGCCAGCGCCCCGGCGACGAGTTCGTCGGTGCTCAGGTGCAGCCAGCCGCCCTCGGTGTCGTACAGCGGCACCTCGGGGCGAAAGCCGCCGGCCACCCGCCACAGCGGCTCGTCGGCCCGCAGGCAGCGCAGGTCCCACAGCGCGGTGTCCACCGCGGCCAGCGCGAGCGAGGTGATCGCGCCGACGGTGGTCGCCCGGGTGGCCGCGAACAGGTCGTGCCACACCCGTTCGATCTCTCGGGCGTCGCGGCCGGCGAGCCGGGGCAGGAGGTGGTCGCGCAGCATCGCGAGTACGGAGGTTCCGCCGGTGCCGATCGTGTACGAGTAGCCGGTCCCGGTGTTCCCGTCGTCGGTGGTCAACTCGACGAAGACGGTCTCCTGCTTCACGAACGACTGCACCGCGTCGGTGCGCTTGGTTTCCACCTCCACGTCGATCATGAAGGCGCTCGCCTTGATGATCCTGGTCATGCGTGTCTCCCGAGGTCGTGGGTGCGGGTGTGCGTGCGGGTGTGTGCGGCGTGGCGGGATGGCGGGATGGCGGGGTGACTCAGGGGCAGGACAGGACCGAGGTCTTGAAGTCGTTCATCAGCTGGTCCGTCTTGGTCTGCCGCTCGGCGTCGTAGGTGCCGACGTTGTCCCGGGTGACCACGAAGGAGCCGGAGTCGATCACGGCGCCGGGAGTGCGCACGGTGCATTGCCCGCTCTGCAGGCGGCTCAGCGCCCACGATCCGACGTATGCCTGGCCGGCCGGGTTCTGCGCGACGGTCCCGGACACCGAGCCGTCGGAGATGCCGGCCAGGATCTTCGGGTCGTCGTCGATGGCGACCACCTTGATCGGCAGGTTGCCCTGCTTGATCGCGGCGGCCGCGGCCACCGCCGGGTTGTAGGCCGTGGCGACGAGTCCGTTGATCTGTGAACCGTGTGCGGTCAGCAGGTCGGAGACCGCCTTCTGCGCGGTCTGTAGGTCGGTGTCGATGTCGGTCACCGTGGTCAGGAGGGTGACCTGGCCGTTGGTCTCGGCGACCGCCTTCTTGACCCCCGCGATCCGCCGCTGGGTGTTGGAGTCGACGTTGTTGCCCGTGAGGTGGACCAGGTTGCCGTGCCCGCCCATGGCTTGGATGTCCGCCTGGGTGGCCTTGTACGCGGCCTGCTCGACGTCGGTGGACAGGCAGAAGTCGGCCTTGAGCGTGCCGCCGGCGGGACACGATCCGAGCGACGCGACCGCGAATCCCTTGGACTTGAGGTCGGCGAAGGTGCTGTTGATGTCGGTCGGTGACACGCCGAAGATGCCGAACGCGTTGTGGCCGCGCGCCGCGAGCGAGGTCAACAGGCTGTTCTGCTTCGCCTGGTTCCATTCGGCGGTCTCGTCGTAGGTCACGTCGCCGAGCCCGAAGTCGGCCTTGGCCTTGGCTCCGGTCGTCTTCCAGAGCTGGAAGTACGGGTGTGCGCCGCCGGGGACGAGGGCCACCTTGACGGCCGAGACCGGAATCTTGTCCGCCGCCCCCTTGTCGTTGGCGGCGCCGGTGCTGCCCTTGGTGCTGCACCCGGTCAGGGCCGCCGCCAACGACAGCGACACGGTGGCGCAGAACAGGGCGTTTCTGACGGGCGATCGCTTCACAGGACCAACCTCCGGAGCCGGATACTATATTTTCCAGAAGCATGCTCGCGGATCCAGATGGGGTCAAGGCTTCGAGTGCGGCGAATATTTTCAGCCGCCCAGCGCGGGAAGACGAGCTGCAATCGCGGTCAAATGCGACCATGTGGCGAAAACTCGCTGGTCACAGTCGGGAATCGAGCTCTGATCGGCGTCGATCCGGCCCTCGGCAGCATCGTGCATCTATAGCCACGGAGGATGTGGATCCTATATTAATTAGCCACGGCGGCCGTACGACATGCTTGGATCTGCGGATGTCGTCACCGAAGCAGCGCGCCGGCGTGTCTGCGTCGAGGAGGAGAAGCGATGACAGAGGCGCAGCCTCGACAGATGCTCGCGGACACCGTGTGCGAGGCGATCGCACAACGGCTGGTCGATCACGAGATCGAACCCGGAGCCAAGCTCAACATCAACACGTTGGCGCAGGCCCTCGACGTGTCCCCCACCCCGGTGCGGGAGGCGTTGGCCCGCCTGGAGGCCGACGGCCTGGTGGTCAAACGGGCCCTCGCCGGATATTCGGCCGCCCCGCTGATGAGTGGCAAGACGTTCGACGAACTGTTCGAGATGAGGCTGCTGTTGGAGCCGGCGGCGGCGGCCAGGGCCGCCGTGCGGGTCGGCGAGGAGGGCCTGCGGGCGCTCACCGACAGCCTGACCCGGATGCGTGCCGCGCACGGCGACAACAGTCGCGAGACCATGCGCCGGTTCCTCCACCACGACGCGCTCTTCCACGACGTGATCGCGAGCTCCGGCGGCAACTCGCTGATGGCCGACACCCTGCGCCGCTTCCGGTCGCACACGCATCTGTACCGGCTGTACTTCCCGGCCGGGGTCCCCGACGCGACCTGCCGGGAGCACGAACGTGTGCTCGACGCCATCCGGGACGCGGATCCCGACGTCGCGGCGGCCGCGATGCGCACGCATCTGCACCGGGCGCAGGAGCGCCTGCTGCCCGGGCTGGTCGCGGCGGGAGACGAGGAAGCGTGAGCGGGGCGGGGCGGGAGCGGGTGGGGTGAGTGAGGTGAGGCGGGGTGAGTGAGGCAGGGTGAGTGAGGTGAGGTGTCCGAGGGTCGGTTCCCGAGGTGTCGTCCGTTGCGTGAACAGGGTTGAGAGAGAAGGAAATTCGCTCATGAAGGTATTGCCTTCGGGTCTCGTCGGGACGAACTCGTGACCGGGGAGCGGGACTTCGCCGGGCTGGCCGCGGTGGTGACCGGCGGGGCGGCCGGGATCGGGTTGGCGACCGCGCGCATGCTGGTCGCGCGCGGTGCGCGGGTGGCGGTGTTGGATCGGGACGTGTCGCCGTTGGCCGGCGATGCCGACCTGTCGGTGTTCGCCGCGGACGTGACCGACGACGCGTCGGTCGTCGAGGCCGTGCGTGCCGCGGCCGCGCTGCTCGGCGGGATCGACGTCCTGGTGAACAACGCGGGGATCGGCGCCGTCGGGACGGTCGCCGACAACGACGACGCCGAGTGGCATCGGGTATTCGACGTGAACGTCGTGGGGATGGTGCGGGTCACGCGGGCGGCGTTGCCGCGTCTGCGCGCCTCGGAGCACGCGGCAATCGTCAACACGTGCTCGATCGCCGCGACCGCCGGACTCCCCCAGCGGGCGCTGTACTCGGCGTCCAAGGGCGCTGTCCAGTCGCTGACACTGGCGATGGCGGCGGACCACGTCCGGGAGGGCATCCGGGTCAACTGCGTCAACCCGGGTACCGCCGACACCCCGTGGGTGGGCCGATTGCTGGACACCGCCGCGGACGCGGCCGCCGAGCGGGTCGCGCTGAACGCCCGACAGCCCATGGGCCGTCTGGTCACCGCCGACGAGGTCGCGTTCGCGATCTGCTCGCTCGCGAGCCCGCTGGCCGCGTCGACGACCGGAACCAGCCTGGCCGTGGACGGCGGGATGCAGGGGCTGCGGCTGCGCCCGGCGGAGGCCCGGTGAAGGGCGCGACGCTCGGCCTGGGCTGCGCGGGGCTGGGCGGTCTGTACGAACCGCTCTCGGAGGCCGCGGCGCAGGCGACGCTGGAGGCGGCCTGGGCCGGCGGGATCCGCTGCTTCGACACGGCGCCGCACTACGGTGCGGGGCTCTCCGAGGAGCGCCTCGGGAGGTTCCTGCGCGGCATGCCGCGGGCCGAGTACACGCTGTCCACGAAGGTCGGCCGGCTGCTGGTCGACGACCCGGACGCGCCCGAATACGGCGACGGGTTCTTCGGGACGCCGCGGCGCCGTCGGGTCCTCGACTATTCCGGGGCGGGGGTACGGCGCTCCGTCGAGGCGAGCCTGTGCCGGCTCGGGCTCGACCGGATCGACATCGCGCTCGTGCACGACCCCGACGAACACTGGGAGCAGGCGTCCGGGGAGGCGATACCCGCCCTCGCGGAACTGCGCGACCAGGGTGTGGTCGGGGCGGTCGGGGCCGGGATGAACCAGTGCGCGATGCTTCAGCGCTTCGTCGCCGAGACGGACGTGGACTGCGTGCTGCTCGCCGGCCGGTACACCCTGCTCGACCGCAGCGGAAGCGCGTTGCTCGACCAGTGCGCCGAGTTCGGGGTCTCGGTGCTGGCCGGCGGCGTGTACAACAGCGGCCTGCTCGCCGACCCGCGCCCCGGCGCCCGCTTCGACTACGCGCCCGCCGACGCCGACATCCTCGCCCACGCGTTGCGGCTGCGGGATGTGTGTGCCGCGCGCGGGGTCCCGCTGCGGGCCGCCGCGTTGCGGTTCGCGGCCGCTCATCGTGCCGTCGACACCGTCCTGCTCGGCGCGCGCACTCCCGCGGAGGTGTCGGACGCCGTGGCGATGGCCGCCGTCGACATCCCCGCCGACCTCTGGGAGCATCTCGGATGATCGTAATCGACGCCCACCATCACCTGTGGGATCCCGCGACCGCGGACTACCCGTGGATGGACGGCCCCGAGATGGCCCCCATCCACCGTAGGTTCGACGTCGAGGATCTGCGTCCGCTGCTGCGCGCGGCCGGCGTGGACCGGACGATCGTCGTCGAGGCACGGTCCTGCGACGCCGAGACCGCGGAGATGCTCGCCCTCACCACGCAACCGCGGTCGCCGATCGCGGGCGTGGTGGGGTGGACCGACCTCACCGCCCCCGGCCGCGCCGAGGCCGTCGCCCGGCTGCGCGAACTCCCGGGCGGGGGCGCGCTGGTGGGTTTCCGGCACCAGGTCCAGGGCGAAGCGGACCCCAACTGGCTGCGGCGCGCCGACGTGTTGCGCGGGTTGGCGGCCGTCGCCGAGACGGGCCTCGCCTACGACCTCGTCCTGCTGCCGCACCAGCTGCCGGCCGCCACCCACGCGGCGCGCGAGGTGCCGGGGCTGAGGTTCGTGCTCGACCACCTCGGCAAGCCGGACATCGCCGCCGGAGCGGCGGTGTGGCGAGCCCAGGTCACCGCGCTGGCGGCGTTGCCCAACACGTACTGCAAACTCTCGGGCCTGGTCACCGAGGCCGATTGGCAGACCTGGACGCCCGAGCAGCTCCGGCCGTACATCGAGACCGCGCTCGACCTGTTCGGCCCCGAGCGCTGCATGTACGGCTCCGACTGGCCGGTCTGTCTGCTGGCCGCCGACTACGCGCGGGTGTACGCCGGCTTGCGTACGTGCCTGCCCGCGCTCACCGCCGCCGAGGACGCCGCGATCATGGGCGGCACGGCCGGTCGCGCCTACCGCTTGGAGGACACATGCGACGCATAGCCCACGTCATCCGGGTACGCCCCGAGAAGCTCGACGAGTACAAGCGCCTGCACGCCGACGTGTGGCCCGGCGTGCTCGATCTGCTGCGCGCGGCACACGTGCGCAACTACTCGATCCACTACCGCGACGGGCTGCTGTTCTCCTACTTCGAGTATCACGGCGACGACCTCGACCGGGACATGGCCGCGGTGAACGCCGATCCCGTCACGCAGGAATGGCACCGGCTGACCGACCCGTGCCAGGAACCGCTCGACACGGCGGATGCCGGCGAATGGTGGAGCCCGGCCGAGACGGTGTTCCTCATGGAATAGGAAATAGGCGCTGCTGCGCCTCATCACACCGTGAACCGTCGATGCGCCGCAGATGTGTGATCAGTGCGGTGCGCGTTCCATCGAAGTCGATCTCGTGGACAGCACTGCACACCTAGCCCAGCCCCGCCTCGCGGCCGAACTGCTCGGATGCCTCTCGTCGTGGCTCGCCGCCCTCGACCGTGCGGCCCGCGTCCTTCGCACTCTCGTCGGCCGGGCCGGCGGACGTGGTGACGGTGGTCGCCGGCGTGAAGCCGGTGGCGGCCACGCCGAGCCCCGTCTGTCGCCGTTGCTCGATGATTGCTCGCGCCCGTGCCGCCCGTGCCGACGCCTCCTCGAGGCTCATGGGTTCCGCACCCGGCCGGGTCTGCGCCGAACGTGGCGAGGATGTCGTCGATGCAATCTTGTGCCCGGAAGGGGGCGGACCCGAGAACGCCGTGCCGGGTGCCCATCCCATGGCCTCCCCCGGCCCCTCGGCTTTCGCCGCGTCGATCCGGCGGTCCCGGCGACGGTCCAGTTCCGCGCGAGCCGCCCGAGCCCGCTCGCGCGCCTCCGACGTGTGCGCGTACCACGCGAGCCGGGCGGCATGGACCGATTCGAGCGTCCGGGTCTCGGATGCCGCCTTCGCAACCCGTACCTCGGCCAGTTCGGCCGCCCTCCTAGCGGCCTCGGACTCCTTGGCCGTGGGTGCGATCCACGACGCCATCAGCGCCTGGACACGCGCCTGCTGCCAACGCGCCTGCTCCTGCGCGGCCGCCTTGAGCCGGCCGGCGACATGCGGCGGGGCCCAGAGTTCCTCGCGCTCGTACCGGTCCAGGGCTCGGTGCAGGTCGGCTTCCGAGGCCGCGGCACCTCGGTCCGCGCCGGCCGCGGGGTCCAGGGCCTCGGCGGCCCGGTCCCAGGCGTGCCGGGCATCCACGGCGTCCGGCGCCGGAGCCGGGCCGATGGCGTCGCTCCGGTGCGCGTATCCGTACGCCTCACGGTAGTTCGACACGATGCCGGCCCTACGCGTCCACTCCTCGCGGGCGGCGGCATCAGCCGGCACGGTTCCCAGCCGCTCGACGGCCCACAGGGGTGGGGACTGCGCGGCCAGGCACCCGAGTTCGTTCACGCGTCGGTCCATGGCCTCCGCGAGCCGTCTCAAATGCTCGCCCACAGGACCGTTCGCCGTGGGCGTGCGAGCCAGGTAGCCGGATCGCGCTCGTGCCGCCGCCTGCTCGGCGGCCGTCGACTGTTCGCGCTTCGCAGCGGCCTGCCCCGCGTGCACCACTTCGACCGTGAGCATCAACTGCTGTTGGACTTGCACCAGTTCGGCAAAATCAGTGTCGGCGACAGGAGTCGCGACGGGGACCTGCGACCGCGTCGGGAGCGTCGTTGCCAGGATGGACCGCTCCTGCCGCCGCCATGCCGCACGCGCCTCGCGCTCGCGCTCCACAACCACCGAACGCGCTGCGCCCGACAGTTCCCGCTCCAAACGCCAGTGCAGCACCTCGGCGATGCTGTCCGCGTCCGCCAACCCCCTGACTCGCACGGCGGCACGCAACAACCGGTATGCGTCGAACCCTTTGCCCTCGACCCGCCGCACCAAACGCGTCAACGCGCCGAACGCCAGGTCGTCCTCGACACGGGCGCCGCTCTCCGCGCCGAGTTCGTCCACCAGCAGGCTCAGACAATCGGCCGCGGCGCGCTGCTCGACCAGGTCGCTCCAGACGGGCGCCCATGCCCGCAGGGACTCCGCCTCGGCGAACGCGTCGCGCAGCGCCTCGGTGGCCGAGCGCTGCGCCTCGGTTCGCCCCAGCACCGCGGCGAACACGCCCTGCGGTCCTGTCTCGTCGGGTCCCGCCGCAGCCAGATAGACATGGTTTCCGGCTCGGGCCCGCGTGAGCGCGACGTAGAGTTGCTCGCGGCTCATGCCCAAGGCGACGAGCGCGTGCGCGGCGTCGACCGTGCGGCCCTGGACCGCGTGAACCGTTCCCGCGTAAGCCAGTTCGACGTGATTGCGGACATACGCGGCGGGCACACGCAACGTCTCCCCGTCGTCGTAGGCCACCGTCAGCCCGCCGTCGGCGTGCCGTTCGAGCACGCGCACGACTTCCCGGTTCGTGGCCCAATGGCCCAGCGCCGAACTCGTCAGTTTGGGGTCGTTGCGTCGCAGTTGCACGCGGTCGCCGCGCCCTGCCAGGTTGCCGTCCGCCAGCGGTACACCTGATGCCTCCACCCGCCCCAGCCGCACGAGTTGCGCGCGGGCGCGTCCCGACAACTCGGCGGCCAGTTCGCGGGTGGGAACCACGAGCAGGGCGTCCACGCCGGAGAGATGATCCACCAGCCAGCCCTGGTAGGCCGCCTCCTTCATCTCCTCCAGCCCGCCGCCGTGCACGCGCCCGTGCACGTCGTACTCGGCGAAGACCTCGGCGTCGCCCTCGCGCACGCGCAGACTGGCCTCGCGTTCCCAACTCGCATGGAAACGGCGCACTTCCTCGAGGGTGTGCGTATGCGGGAGATCGCGCGCGAGCAGACCGAACATCCCGCCGGCACCGATCTCCGCGGTTTGACCGTGGTCACCGGCCAGAACCACCTTGGCACCGGCTTCGGCGGCCAAGGAAAGAATCTTCTCCAGGTCGGCCGTAGCGCACGTGCCGGCTTCGTCGACGATGACCAACTCACCCGCGTGGAAAATGTAGAGATCCCGGTCGGGCACCGCCTCACCTGCGGCTATCGCGGCGTTGGCGTTGAGAAACCTCCTGACGTTCGCCACCCGCGAGACTCCCTCGTCGGCCATGACCCGGGCCTGCCGCTGGCCGACCGCGAGCCCCTTGACCGTTCCGCCGTTCGCCTCCCAGAGCGCGCACAAGGCGGCGATGGTGTAGGACTTCCCGGTCCCGGCCGGGCCCACCAGCACATCGACGAACCGGCCCGCGGTGGCCAGGTCGCGAACCGCCGCGGCTTGGTCGACGCCGAGGGTTCGCCCGGCCAGGAATCGACCGACCGACGCTTCCGCAACGGCGGGGGCGCGCCCGTGGACGGCGTGCGCGATGATCCTCGCCTCGACGTCCAGGTGCTCGACCGTCGTGTAGAGCACCGCCTCCGGCCTGGCGTAGCGCGAGGTACCGTCGGACGTCAGCAGCGCCGACGGCGTGGGTAACGCGTCCGGAGGGGCCAACCGCACCAGGACGGGGCCATCGGGTACTCGCGTCTGCGGCGACAGGGCCCGCGTCGCGAGCTCCTCCAACAGGGTCTCGACCTCACGGGGTGTCAGGCCGCCCAGGGAGTCGGGGAGTTGACGATTCAGCTCGGCGACGAGTTCGGCCCGTCGGAAAGTGGGACGAGTCGCGGTCAGCTCCTGGACCGCTCTGGAGATCACCCGGTCCGGGTCGAACGGCTCGACCGTGGAGGTCGCCCCGGCATCGAAGACCCGCCGGGCGACACCGGCGAGCGACTCGCGCAGGCGCGTGGTGACCGTCCGCTCCCAGCGCGCGAGCAGCTCCTCGCGAGGCACCGATTCCTTCTTCTTCGGCGCGCGGGTGTGCAGCGTCGCGGTCTGCGCGATGCACGTGATCTCGTACGCCGACGGCGAGTGTCCACGCACGGCCTTGTAAAGGTCCACCATCGCGGCGACCTTCGCCGAGATGGCCCGACGTCGGGACGAGAACTGCTCGCGTACCTCCTCGGAGACGCCGAGGATCTCGCGGGCCTTCCCGTCCGGGCGCGTCGCGAAGCGCACCTTCAGCGTCCGCGTCAGGGCCTCCTCGGCAACCCGCTCGGCGACCGCGGCGGCCGCGGGCCGGTGGGCGTACACGGCCCGTCCGTCCAGAGTTCGCCAACGCTCGGTCCGTTGGCCCGTGTAGGGGTGCACCTCGACCGAACGGACTCGATTGAGCACGGCGCAATGCACATGAAGCTGCGGATCGTCGTCGCGCGAGGTGTGCTGGCGAAAGGCCGCCACGATCCACTCGTGTGCGTCCACGCGTCGAACGCCGTTGTGACCCGCTCGGGAGAAACCGGCGTGCTCCTGGAGATGATCGAGCCCGGCGCGTACGCCCTCCATCCACGCGTCCCATACCGCCTGGGCCTCCGCGTGCCGGCCGTCGGCCTGTAACGCGGCATGGAAGACCGACCAGCTCTTGGGAGCGGAGAAGGTCAGGTCCAGGTACTTCACGGCCCGCACCTGGGTGGCGCGCACTCGGCCGGCCACCGCGTCCCGCTCCTCGGGGGTCGCCTCGTCGGGTAACGCCGCCAGTGCGTCCGCAAGGCGTTGCTCCACGTCGCGGTACTTGCGCGGCGGCGCGCCCAGAGAGGCACCGGTGAGCGGATCGACCAGCTCGCCATAGAGCTTGCCCATGACCTCCGCGTCGACCTCGCCCCGCAGACCGAAGGCGGCGGCTCCCGCGCCGAGCCAGATGCCGGGGGGCTCCCCCGCGACCTCGATCGCCTTGAGGTAGTAGTGCTCGGCTCCGCGCCCGACCTGGTCGGTGAGGTACCGGTGATCGCTGCCGGCCGAGATCGTCAGCACGAGACAGAGGGTAATCATGGGGCAGCAGATACGGAAGGGACTCCATGGATGCATAGGTGTGCGGATTCCTTTGCTCTCACGCTCTGTTCGCGGATTCCCTTGCCCTCACTCCCCGTTCCCGGGGAGGGACGTGCGGCGGGACCCGGCGCCGCACACACGAGCCGGGCTAAGCTGGGGGCGGTTGCTCGTGGGAGCCGCCGGCGGGGGTCGGCGATTTTGCCCATCCGGGACCTCGGTCCCGGTACGGACTTCGGTCCGAGTCGCCGGCCCCGTCCCGGCCGGCCGCCGGTCAGGCCGGGGGCTTGCGGCGGGACGGTGGCCCCGCCGCAAACCCCCGGCTCGGTGGGTCAGTCGGTGTCGTCGGTGGTCAACGGGTCGGTCGCCATCCGCGCCAGGTAGGCGGCGCCGACGGTGATCGCGCGTTCGTCGATGTCGAACCCGCCCTCGTGCAGGTGGGGGTAGGCGTCCGGGTCGACCCCGGGCGGCCGGACGCCCAGACGGGCCAGGTTGCCCGGCACGCCCGCCATGTCCGGGACCCCCGGGAGGTCCTTGGTGCCCGCCAGATACCAGGCGAAGTCCTCGCCGCCCTGGCTCTGTACGGTCTCCGCCACCGCGTCCACGCCGAACAGGTCCACCACCGCCGCACGCGACATGTGGCCGAGGGTGTTCACCACCGGCGGCAACCGGTGGTGCTCGAACTTCCACGAGGTGCCGGAGCCGCCGGCGATGACGACGCCGCGGACGAGCTCGGAGATGATCTCCGGCATCCTGCGCCACGCGTCGGGGTTCGCGGTGCGCAGCGATCCGCCCAGAACGCCCTCGGACGGGATCACGTTGAGCGCCTCACCGGCGTTGATCTGGGTCCAGGCGAACACCAGGCCGTCTCGGGGGGCGAACCGGTCCGTGAGCGTGGGCAGGACGGACACCATCCGGAACAACCCCAGGAGCACGTTCGCGGTGAGGTGCGGTCGGGCGCTGTGCCCGCCCTGGCCCTCGACGCGGAAGCGGAACGTGTCCATCCCGGACGTGATCGGACCGTCGAGGAGGGCGATCCGGCCCACCTCGACCGTCGGGTCGCAGTGCACCATGTGGATCGACTCGACGTCCTGGAGCGCTCCGGCCTCCATGGCGTGCAGCGCGCCACCGGGCTGGACCTCCTCGGCGGGCTGGAACAGCAGCCGCACGGGCCTGGGCAGCAGCCCCTGGTCGCGGAGTTCGACCAGCACGAGCCCGGCTCCCAGAACCGCGCTGGTGTGCACGTCGTGGCCGCAGGCGTGGGAATTGCCGTCCACGGTCGAGCGGTAGGGGACGTCCTTGAGGTCGGCGACCGGCAGCGCGTCGATGTCGCCGCGCAGGGCGACGAACGGGCGGCTCGCCGCCACGGCGTCGAGCGGGACGATGTCGCAGGTGAGTCCGGTGCCGCCGGGGAGGACGCGGGGGTTCAGCCCGGCCTGCCGCAGGCGGGCGACCAGCTGCGCCGTGGTGCGGGTCTCCGCGAAGCCCAGTTCGGGGTGCTGGTGCAGATCGCGGCGGAAGGCGGTCAGTTCGGGGCCGAACGTGTCGATCCCGGAGAGGATTCGGGTGCCCGTGGGCGTGGTCATGAGTGGTGCTCCTTCGTGTGGGATGTCCGGCGAGCTCGGGACGGGGTTTGCCAACCCGTCCGGCGCTCGTGGTGCCTTGGGAGTTCGGCGGAGGGATCCGCCGCGCGCGGCGTGGGTCTCGGTGATCGGCGAGCCGCGGGCCCGGCCGGTGACTCCCTTGGTGGGCCGGGCAGACTCTGTCAGGCCGTGGCCCGGGTGTGGTGTCCAGGCATCTTTCCCGCCTGGACACCACGCCCGGGGTATGGCCTCCTCCGGTGCCCGGCTCATCGAGGGAGTCGCCGGTCGGGTGCGGCTCGCCGATCACCGAGACCCGCGACGTGTGTGGCACCCTGCACCGATCTCCCGAGGCATCACGGGCGTCGGACGTGCGCAACCCCCGCCCCGAGTTCGCCGGACATCCCACACAGGGGCACCCTCGTGACCGCGCACGCGGGTGCCCGAATCCTGTTCGGGGTCGGCGCGTTCGGCCGCCGACGGACGCCTTCCGCCGCGATCTGCACCGGCGCCCCGGACGGGGCCTCGTGAAGACCCGCACCACGGTGCGGGTGGTCGTCGGCCTGCGGCAGGCCGGGCGGGCCTGCGTGTCCTGCCCGGCGGCGGCGGACTCGCCTGCGGCATCGTCCCGCTCGACGCCGTGGCGGCGAGCCGCCCGTTCGTCGCGTTGCGCGGCGGCGTCGGTGCGTTGTCGGTCGCCGACCGCAAGAACGGCTCATGGCGTTCGGCCGTGGACGGCGGGTCCCAGGTCTGTGGTCGCGACGTGCACACCGGCGCGGTTGTGGGGGTCGGGCTCGTGTGTGTCGAACTTCGCGGCCTGGGGCTGCTGTTCAGGCCTGCGCGGCTGCTGATCCGGCCGGTCGATGGGGTCCGGCCCGGTGGTGTGCTGCGCGCCATGGAGGCCGGAGCGCTCCAGGCGTCGGGGCGATCCACATGGGGCACTGTGGCCCGGCGGTCGGGCGGGCCGGATGGCCGTCCTCGACGGTCCGATCACCTCCGGGGTGGACTCGTTCCGGTTCCGCGTCGAGGGTTGAGGGCGGGCACAGCGGCCGACCGCACCTCACCGCGAACGTGCTTCTGGGGCTGTTCCGGATGGTGTCCGTCGTGTCCGGGATCGCGCGGACAGGTTCGCCCCCAGCGACGGCCTGGTGTTCGCCTGGACCCGGATCAACGCCGGTGAGGCGCCCAACGTGATCCCGTCCGGGGCGTTCTGGGCGGATCGCTGCGCACCGCGAACACCGGCGCGTGGCGCGGGATGCCGGAGATCATCTCCGAGCCTGCCGACGTCGCCCACAGAGGCGACTCCGGCATCACGTGGACGATCGAGCACCACCGGTTGCCGCCGGTGCCGAACACCCTCGGCCACGTGTCGCGTGCGGCGGTGGCGGACTCGTTCGGCGTGGGTGCGGTGGCGGAGACGGTACGGAGCCTGGGCGGCGAGGACTTCGCCGCCCGGTGTCTCCGGTGGGCACCTCGGGCGTTCCGGGGGTTCCGGACGTGGCGGGCGTGCCGGGCTGCCCGGCACGTCTGGGTGTCCGGCCGCCCGGGGTCGACCCGGGCGCCTCCCCCGCCTGCACAGCGGCGGGTTCGATGTCGACGAACGCGCGATCGGCGTCGGTGTCGCCGAGACGACGCGTCTGGCGATGGACCCGCTGACCACCGACGGCGCCGACTGACCCACCGCTCCCGGGCGGGGGTTGTGGTGGGTCGACGGCTCGCCGCAAGCCCCCGGCCTGACCGGCGGCCGGCACCCCCGGACCTCGCCTCGGGCTCGCTGCCGCCCCGGCCCGACCGGCGGGCCGACCGTCGGCCCGCCGGCGGTTCGCGCCGGCCGGGACACCCCGTCGCATCGTGATGCACGGGTGTGGGTGAACGGCGCCGCGGGCCACCGGGCCGGGTTACCGGACCGGGCCACAAAGCCCTCCGGCCATAGGGCAGTTCATCCCCCGGCCTGCGGTCGACGGGAGTTCGACAAAAAATCAGGTAACTTTTCGCACTATCTTGCTTCCAAAGCTTTCCCATTACCGTGCTGCACGCAACACTTGGGCCTCGAACGTCCACGCAGCACGAAGCGACCACGAACGCACGGGGGGTGCAGAGGTGCCGACCGACCGGGTGACACCACCGAATGCCGGGAGCGGTTCGGCTCGCCTGCCCCGACAACCGGGCGGACGGCGGCGCGTGACCAAGGTGTTGATGAGCGAGGACGAATACGCCCGCGTCGCGGACAAGGCGGCGGCCCTGGCGGTGAGCGTGCCGAGGCTCCTGGTGGAGTCGGCCTCCAACGACGCGCCCACGGCCACCGAGCGCCGCGCGTTCTACGCCGAACTCCTGGCCGTCAGGCGTCAGTTGGCTGGACTGTCGGGTCAACTGTCGGAGCTGCCCGAGGACACGGCGCCCCGTGACGCACCGCCGACCGGATTGGCGGACATCGTGGGTCGACTGTCCGCCACCCTGGACCGCCTCGACGCGGCGACCGCGCACCTGTCCGCATCCGGACCGGCCCCTCGACGAACGGATGCCCCGTGATCGCCAAGCTCTCCGCGGCCCACGAGCGCCATGACGACATGGCGCAGCTCGTGACGTACCTCTTCGGCCCCGGTCGCGCCAACGAGCACGACGACCCGCACGCGATAGCCGCGTCCACGGGTCTCGAAGTCGATGGGGACCCGGCGTCGATCGCCGCCCAACTCGACGCCCCCAGGCAGCTGTTCGGCATCGACGTCAAACACGGATCGGTATGGACGGCGGCGTTGTCGAACGCCCCGCAGGACCGCCGCCTCACCGACGCCGAGTGGGCGACGGCCGCTCGAACCCTGGTCGACCGCCTCGGGTTCGGCGCGGACGCGGGGAAGGCGCCCTGCCGTTGGATAGCCGTCCGACACGGGGTCTCCAAGCGGGGCAACGACCACATCCACATAGCCGTCAGCCTGGTCCGCGAGGACGGCACCCGAGCGAACCTGTGGCAGGACCGCTTCAAGGCGTCGTCGGTATGCGCCGAACTGGAACGCCGATTCGACCTGATCGCGGTCGAGGGACGCACCGGCGGACGGGGGCTTCCCGGGTACTCCCGCGCGAACGCCGAGAGCGCGGCGCGCCGGGGTCGCGCGGAAACCGAACGAGCCACCCTGGCAAGGCATATGCGGGGCGCGGCGGTGGCCGCCGCCGACGAGGAGGACTTCGTCCGGAGGCTGACCTCGTCCGGGATCGTCGTACGGCCACGCCTGGATCGGGAGGACGGGGAGACCGTGGTGGGGCTGTCGGTCGCCCTGCCACCACCGGACGGTACGAGCCCGGTGCGGTACGGGGGTGGACGGCTCGCGTCGGATCTGTCGCTGCCGCAACTGCGGTACTGGTGGGGCTCGGCCGCGCGCGAGAACGACTCCGCGGCGACCTCTGCGGACGACGCGATCAACGAACCCGCGACAGGACCCACGCCCGCCGAAGACGGCCTTGCGCAATGGACCCGGGCGGCGGCGGATGTCGCCCGACTACGCGCGGAGGCGCGCGGTCGGCCCTTGGAGGACGCGGCCACGTGGGCGGGCATCGCGCGGGAAGTCGCCGGAGTATTCGCCGTGTGGTCGGCACGGGCGGAGCCGGCGGGCCCCGGGCCGCTGGCCCGAGCTGCCGACGTCCTGGCGCGAACGGCGGTACTCGACGCGCCACTTCGCAGAGGGCCGAATCTGCGCTCGGTGGCCCAAGTGGCGTCGAGGGCTCCCTCGCCTCGCGAGTCCGGTTCCGCACAGGCCGCGCTGCTCCACGAACTGCGGCTCACCATTGACGTGATCCACGGTGCCGAAGCCGCCCAGCGACGCACCACGCAGGCCGCGCGACTCGGGGCATTGGATCGCCTGGAACTCGCGCCACTGCAAGAGCGCATGACCGACGACCGAACGCCGCGGACACCACGAGCGCGCGAGGTCGATTCCCTCGGCACCGGTTGAGTCCGAAGCCGCCTCGGTCGGCCCGCTCCGAGCCTCGTCACACCGTGAACCGTCGACGCGCCGCAGATGTGTGGTCAGTGCGGTGCGCGTTCCATCGAGATCGACGGCGCGGGCGCCGGAGCGGCGGGCGCCGGGCCGGCGGAGATGCCACCGGTCGGGGGGACGACGCTCGTGACGGGCCCCTTCGTCCCCTTCGAGAGCGCCCCTCCGGAACTCGCGGGTGTGTAGCCGCCGGCCGCGAGGCGGGCGGTGATGGCCGATGCCGAATTCGACGCCTGCGGACCCAACGGCTGCTTGACGGCCTTCCCCCCGGGTACGAACGCCTGGGCTCCGGTGCGGTCCGGGGCGACGGTGTGCACACGATACGAACCGGGCGAGCCGGTGCTCATGACCACGGTGCCCTTGCCCGCCTGGGCCGACTCGGCGTTCGCCCGTCCCGTCTCCGTACGCCCCCGCGCGGCCGACGCCTGCGCTTGAGTCGGGGCCTGGGCCTGGGCTTGGGCCTGGACCGGGCGCGGGGTTCGCACATTCGGCGGACGAGCGATGTGGGTGCCCTTGCGGCTCGCGGTCTCGGGCTGGGTGTGCGCGGCGCTCGGCTGGCCGACGGCCGCCACACGGGCGGCGTTGGCCGATGCCGCAGCCGACGCCTGCGGACCCAACGGCTGCTTGACGGCCTTCCCACCGGGCGGTGCGGACGCCTGGGGCATAGCGCGGTTCGGGCCGATGCTGTGCACTCGATATGAACCGGGCGATCCGGTGCCCATGACCATGGTGCCCTTGCCCGCCTGGGCCGACCCGGCGTTCGCCGCGCCATCGCGTTCCATTCGCTGCGCGAAAAACGCGTTCGCTTCGGCCTCCGCCTCGACATGGCGAGCGGCTTCGTGGCGTTCCAATCTGTTCGACACCTCGGCCGCGTCCGCCGCGTCCGGGTGTTCGGCGAGATAGGCGAGATCCTCGGCATAGCGCTGCACACGACCCGCCAGGGTCTGTGCCGGAGTCGCCGCGTCGCCTCGGCCGTCGGCCGCCTGCTGTTCGATGTAGCGCTCCGCGCTCACGTTCTGCCGCATGTCATGGACGTTGCGCGCGCGTTGCACCCACCGCTCGACGAGCGGCGGAGGAGCATCGATCTCCGCCACACGCCGCGACCACCGAGCCGCGAGCCGCTCAATGGCCGACGGGCCGGCCGACGGGCGGGCCGAAGATCTCGACTGTCGGCCGGACTTCCCGGCCGGCTCCTCGCCGGCCTTGATCCACGCCCCGAACGCCCTCCGAGAAATATTTTCGGACACCGTCACGCCCCTTGATCGTCGACTCCCGGCCACCGTCCACGTTAGACCTCGCGAACACCACGCCGCGATCGAACTCGCATCGGTCGCCTCGTCCCGCCCTACGGGGCGCCGGCGGCGCGGCGGTCGAGGGAGTCACCGACCAGGTGGTAGATGGCGTTCGAGGCCGCGTTGTGCTTGTCCACCTCGGCGGGATCGCGGTCCGTGCCGTCCGCGCGACCGGTCATCTCGTAGATGAAGTAGCGATACAACGACTGGCCGCCCGCCGTGTACGCGGCGTCGGGCGCGAACAGCTTGGCCCCGGAATCCGCCGGGGGACTGACCTGGTTGTAGCCGCCGGCGTAGTCCACGGAGAGCGTCGCCGCGGCGGTGGCGGTGGGCATCTCGAGCACGCCGACCGTCGTCTGGACGTTGTTGGCCTTGTCCACGTAGAGCGCGCCGATGGCGCGCCGGCATCCCAGTTTCTTGACCTGTTCGGAGGTTTCGTCCAAGGCGATCGGGCCGCAGTCGCCCTCCAGGACCTTCACGCAGGTCCGCGTGAGGGTCCCTCCCGGGTACTTGTACGAAACTTCGGCGAGGCCAAGGACCTCGTCGGCGGTCAAGGGCTTGGGGTCGGTCACGGCCGAACGCAGATCCTCACGCGAGAGCTTCCCGCGTTCCGGCTTTCCGGTCGCGGTGATGTTCACGCACGGCCTCTTTGTCGGGGAGGCTGTCGGCGAGGTGGGTACGGCGGCCGGAGGTGTGCCGTTCGCGGCCGAAGGCACCGAGCCGGGGGTCTGCGGGCCGCTCGACGGAGGCGGGGCGGACGCGTCCTTCTTCTTGTCGTCGCCGCCGCACGCCGTGGACGTGGTCAGCACCGTCAACGCGCACGCGATCACGGCGAGGCCACGAAACCGCGCGCGTCCGGCGGAAGCGGACGTGGGTGTGGACGCGGCCATCGAACGCCGGTCGTCGCGCGTCCGCTCCCGACGGGAAGGACCTGCGTGGACCGCCGTGCGTTCGATCGCGCGGTGGGCATCACGCGCATCCTGCGGATCGTGCTCGGACATCGGTGGCTCGTTTCGAATCACGGCCGACATTCGCCACCGCTGTCGCCCGGCCGTCCGGCCCGATGAAGCGGCCGGTTCCCGTCGTACCGGCTGACAATCGTCGGAAACCTACCATCGGGCGAACCAGCAAGATCCACTACGTGGGTCGATACCCCGAAATCCGCGCGAATTGGATACGCCGGCACACCGGCAGTCGCTCACCGACACCAACACCGGCTTGGTTCTCCCGGGATGGCAACGGGATCCGCGTCGTCGTCATGCGTGGTCGCGTCCCTTGCCGAGGTCCTTGCCGAGGCCCAGGCCGGAGCCCATGCCCGTGACGCGTGGGTGGGTGATGTGGGTGGTCTGGTTGATGGGCGAGGGCGACCGTTGGACGGAGGGGACGCCCACGGCCGCGATTCCGGCAGGGTTGCGGCCGGCAACGGCCGGCGAGGGCCCTCTGTCCGGTGCGGCGCGTCCGCGCTTGTCCAGGGCGGGACCGCTCCGAGAGATGTTCACGCCGTCGTTCGGGATGGGCCCGGTTTTGGTGTGGATCGCCGGGGCGCTGCGGTCTCGGGCGGGGGGAGCGGGCGAGCGAAGTCCATCGGCGCGCCCGGTGACACCCTCGACGGGGACCGCGCCATCGGTGGCTCGTTGTGCGACCGGCGCCTTGTCCGGTGGGGCGTGGAACCCCACTCCCGCGAGGTCGGCTTCCGACACCTCGGCGCCTTCCGGTGGCTTCGCGAGTTCCGGGGCTCGGTTCGCGACCGGGGCGA
Organism: Embleya sp. NBC_00896; assembly: GCF_045207785.1. Classification (NCBI taxonomy): domain Bacteria; kingdom Bacillati; phylum Actinomycetota; class Actinomycetes; order Kitasatosporales; family Streptomycetaceae; genus Embleya; species Embleya sp. NBC_00896. Next base: position 7,170,993 of record NZ_CP108776.1, on the reverse strand, counting down.
CGTCCGGTGATTCGCCCTCCTCCCACACCTCGGCGCCTTCCGGTGGGTCGCCGTCCTCCCACACCTCGGCGCCTTCCGGTGGCTTCGCGAGTTCCGGTGCTCGGTACGGGACCGGGGCGGCGTCCGGTGCCTCGCCCTCGAACTCGTCGTACGGGAGGTCGCCTCGCGCGATTCGCGCGTCTCCGGGTCGATCCGAGCCTGAGCGGCCGAACTCGCGCACTGTGGAAGGCCTTTCGGAAGATGGGCGGGACGTCGCAGGATACCGGTCGAGCACACTTTCGTGTTCTCGTCGGGGCGATGTGGGACTTCGCATGGGGCACGGCGGTACTCGGATCACAGCTCCGCCGAGACCGTTCGGTACGCTCGGACACGGCAACTGCCGGTGGGGGCGAGGGGGGCGGGCGGTGCCTTTGGAGGACTGGCTGCGAGCCGGTGCGTCCCCCGACGCGAGTGGCCCACCGCGCCGCAGGGTGATGGTCGACCCCGAAGCGGCGGCTGCGGCCTGGGCGAACAGCCAGGTGCCATTGGGCGTCAGCCATCGAGAGCCCTTCTACGAGGACCTCGTCAACGCGGGCTCGGTCGCCGAGGTCGAGGGGCTGATGCGCAAGGAACTGCGCAGGGCGTCCGGACACGACGTGGATCTGGATCTGACCGGCGGCGACCTGTACACGATGAAGGAAGTCGCATTGGCTTCCGTCCACTGGGCCCGCCTCCATCGTGACGTTCCGTTCCATCGGCTCTCCCTCGCCGATATCCCGCCGGAGAAAAAGGGCGAGGAGCCGCTCGCCGATGCGGATGCTGGGGAAATAAGGCTGAACGTCAAATATTTCGGCGCCGGCAAACGGCCGGAGCTGCTGAACGCGCTTGTGCAGAGCAAAAAGTTCAAGCACCTGCTCACCGGTGACAAATTCGGTGCGGTGCCGGTGATTCTGCATGAGTTGGAGCACCTCCGCGAGATCGCCGTGGGCGAAGGATTCCTGCCGGACCTGCTCAAGACGGACCGGGATTTCACCAAGAAGGCCGAACGGGAACGCGCGGCCTCCTCCCAGCGGCAACTACCCGCGTACACCAAGTCGGCAGAGGCGTTCTTCAAGGAGCGGCCCGCTCTGCGCCTGGTCAACGACCAGACGACCGCACAGCACGTCGGCAAGTACGCGACACGAAACAAGTACGAACTGTTCGCCGAGTCGGGTGCCCGAGTGCATATTTTCGGACGGGGTGCGGACTGGGTCAGCCTGGAGGTCACGCAGGCCGTCGGCCCCGTGGACACGATCGTCGCCGCGGCCCCGCGCCTGAGACTGGCGGTGGCCGACCTGCACTCCAGACTCGACAGGAAGAATGGACTGGCCGCCGGGCACGCGACTTCCCTGCTCCAGCCGTTCGCTCAGCCCACGCCGAAGCAATCGGTGGGGGTCGAGTCGCCGCGACCGGCGTCTGCGGGCCCGAACTCGGGCCCCCCGGGCGTCAGGGGCCTCACGAGCCTGACCGACGTGGTGACGGCGATGGGCTCGGCGACCACACGCCGGGCCACCTCGCCACAGGCCCGAGCCCCCGCGCGCAGCCTCGAATCCGGCCGTGGAAGGCCCGACTTCACGCCCCCTGGCCGCAGGTCGGATCGGGAATCGGGACAGTCCCGTTGATCCGCCGCCCGCGGGTGTCGCAGTCACGGGTCGGCCGACGAGTTCGACAAGCCGCAGTTCCGGGCGATCTCCCTCGGGGGCCGACCGACTCGTGAACACCGGTGCCGCAGCCGTGGCAAATCCATTGCGGGAGCCCCTCGTGGGCGATACCCGAGTAGGGTGATCCGGCCTTTGTGCGAGCACCGGACTCGTGTGACGTGAGGGCGGGTGAAAGCAGTGGCGTGGCTATCGGGAAGTCGAGCCGACCGCAAGGCGCATCGACGGACGATGGACCGTGCGCTCAAGGAGTTTCAATCGATCCAAATGCTGCGGTATCGCATGGATCAGGCCGCCTACGATGCCTCGACGCGCAATGCGAACACCCAACGCCGTACCCCGCGCGGAACCACGCGCGTGGCGGGCGGACCGACCTCGGGTGTCTGAGACGCACGCCGAACCGGGAACGGCGGGGCGAAGCGTCAAGGGCGCGGGACTACTTCGGCTCAGGCCGCGTTCGAGTTCGGGTGCGCAGGCGATTGCCGACGTGCCGCGAGGTTCGGGCGCAGCGGCGAGTCGGGGGCGTTGGTCGGCGTTGAAGGAGGCGGCGGGCCATCTGTGCCGACGCGGCCTGGTTCGTCGGCGCGATCAGCCTGCCCGGGAAGCCTTCGCCGCCAACGGACGTCGAAAAAGACCACTCCGTGGGCGCGGGCGGAGCGCAGCGGGAGTGGGGTGCGCGGGGCGATTCCGGTCGTGCGCTGGAAACGGTGCGAGGGCGGTGGGCACCGGTTCCAGCGCTGCTTGTCGTCGGGTCGTGGGTCGCGAGGGGTCGCGCGTGGCGAGTCGTCGACCGCCCGAGGTGGGGTTGCCGACCCGTTTCGGGTGGAACGCGACGGCGAGGGAGTTCTCGATGGGCTCGCGCGGTTCCGCCGACGGGTCTGTGGCGTGGGAGGGGGGAGGGAGGCTAGGCGACCAGCGTCGGTGCGTCGGTCGCCCGGTCCTGGTCCACCGGGTCCGAGGTGGTGGTGCGGGGCTTCTGGAGGGCGCTCGGGAGGTCGGGGAAGGTGAGGGTCTGGGCGCGGAGGAGGTCTACCGCGGCGCGAGGGGACGGATTTTGCACGCGGAGTTGTTGTGCCGCGCTGCTGCCTTCGTCCAACATCCGTCGGGCGACGGTCCGGACGAAGGCGAGGTCACCGGAGGCGACCAGGTCAGGCATCAGTTCCTCGATCAGCTGCCAGATGACGGTTCGCGCCGAATCGGTGGCCATCGTGGTGGGGTCGATCAGGAGGCCTTCGAGGCCCGAACGGGCGGCTCGCCAGGTCGCGGCGCGCAGCCATGCCTGGGAGTGCTGTGGGGGTCGCTCGCCGCTCTTGGCCGCCCGGACGCCGCGTTCGACGAGGGCGCGGAACAGGACGGCGATCAGGACGGAGGTGTCCACGTCGGGACAGGCGTCGCAGATGCGCATCTCGAGCGTCGGTACGTGCGAGGACAGGCGCAGGTCCTGGTAGTGCATGCCGATGTCGAGGATCACCCTCGAACGGACCATCCCTTCGAGCATGGCGTCGTATTCCTGGGCCGAACCGAAGTTGTCGGCCGGACCCGCCGAGGGCCACCGCTGCCAGAGCATGTTGCGCCAACTCGCGTAGCCGGTGTCATCGCCGAGCCAATAGGGGGAACTGGCGGACAGCGCGAGGAGCGTGGGCAGGTGCGGGGAGATCCAGGACATCGCCCGCGCGGCCACGTCGCGGTCCTCGATGCCGACGTGCACGTGCAGACCGCACACCACCTGTTCCTCCGCCACCAACGCGTAGTCGCGTTTGATCGCCGCGTAGCGGTCGCCCGCGGCCTGCGGGGAGTCCGCGAGGTCCATCAACGGCGCGGTCCCGGAGGCGATCACCGCGACCCCTATCTTCTCGGCGGCTCGGCCCAGGAGCGTCCGGGAGCGGATAAGGTCGGCGCGCAGGTCGGCGAGTTCGAGATGCGGTTCGCTGTTGGTCTCAATGGACGCTTCCTTGGCCTCGCCCGTGAATCCGACCGCCGGGAGTTCGGCGAGCAGTTCCGTGCCGGCCGGGCTCAACCGCCCGGTCCGTCGGTCGACGATGTGAAACTCTTCTTCGACACCCACAGTCCGAATCGACATGTGTCCCCTTGAGATGTGTACCGCGTCGGTCGTTGTGCTCGGCGCGTCCGATGGGCAGCGCCGGATCGGATGCCCGTGTAACGGGACTGCTCGAATCGGTGCGGTGACCGGCACCGGAACCGCGTGGATCGTCAACCACGCGCATCCGGCGAGCCGGATACGCGTGAAGTCGCCAATGCCCTGCGCTCTCGACGGTCGAGGTGCCTCGAGGTCGCGAGAAGCCCGCGCAGGCCCGGGCCGACGGTCGAAGGCGCCCGAAACCCATTGGCCTGCAAGGCCGTTGGACAAGACTGCGACCCCGTGGCCGTACTGCCAAGCCCCACTGGGTCTAGGAAGTCTTGCGCTCAGCGCGCTTGCTTCTGGGCCTCGACCGAGCATAGCCGCAGGATGGGGTGATGGATCCCATTCGTCACCGCACGAATGAGCCCGCGCACGCTGCGGGGCGACGTGGTGCGCAATGTGGCTATCGGTCGCGGGCGGCGGCGCCGAGGATGTTGCCGACCCGCGAGCAGGCTCGAGGGCTTGGATCACCACGCCGTGACCGAGACCGTCCATCGAGCCTGTTCGTCGTGTCCCCACGTCGCCCGACGCGGGTCCGCGGGCGTCACGGGGCGTCACGTGGGCCCGAGGGCACGGCGGCGGGAGGGTCCGACCGCAATGGACACCTTCCGTCCGGTTCCCCTCCCCCCACGAGTTGCCGTGTGTCGCGGTGGTTGGCGTAGCGAACCATGGAACCGGAACCCTCGTCCAGGGTTCGGATCCATCCGATCCCCTCATGAGGTCGTGAGGGAACCGTGATGGGCCCTCACTCTTGGCATCGGAGGCGGTGGATCCCATGATCGACTCCGTGATCCGATACCTACGCACTCGCTCGGCTGTGGCCCTGGGCGCGGTGTCCCTGGCGCTCTGCGGACCCGTGTCCGTCGCAGCGGCCGATCCCGCCCCGCCGGCCGAGGCCCCACCGGCCAAGGTGGAGTTGGTACTCGACCTGTCCGGTTCGATGAAACAGAACGACGCCGGCGGGCAGACCCGCCTGGAGGCCGCCAAGCAGGCGGTGAACCGCATCATCGACGCGGCTCCCGCGAACGCCCAGGTCGGCATCCGCGTCTACGGCGCGGCGTATCCGGGTACGGACAAGGCCCTCGGCTGCGCCGACACCCAACTCCTGGTCCCGGTCGCGGTATTGGGCGAGGGCGCCAAGGCCGCGGCCAGGCAGAAGGTCGCCTCCCTGAACGCCGTGGGATTCACCCCCATCGGCAACGCCCTGCGCGCCGCCTCCGACGACCTCGGCACCCAGGGCGAGCGCCACGTCATCCTCGTCTCCGACGGCGAGGACACCTGCGCGCCTCCGCAACCGTGCGAGGTCGCCAAGGAGTTGAACGCGCGCGGCACCAAACTGACGGTCGACGCGGTCGGGTTCAACGTCTCCGGTGCGGCCCGCGATCAACTCAAGTGTATCTCCACCGCCGGCGGCGGGGCCTACGCCGACGCCAAGGACGTCGACTCGCTGGTGTCCAACATGTCCAGCCTCTTCCGGCGGGCCTGGACCCCCTACGACGCGTCCGGCCGACCCATCCAGGGTGCGACGACGAGCTGTGTGAACGCGCCGATCGTCGAGGACGGTCAGTATCTCGACGCGTTCGTCACCAGTCGCGACCTGTGGTACCGCATTCGCAAGAGTCCGGACGAGGACCTCGCCATCGGCGCCACCGCGATCTTCTCGGAGCGCATGCGCACCGACGACGATCGGGAGAACTCGGCCTTTCTGACCCACTTGTTCATCCGCTCCGGCCCCGCGGACCAACCTCAGAGCTGGCTCCTGAAGGAGGGCGTGGCCCTGGAGGCGAACAACATCGTCACCACCGGCGCGTCCGGTGGGACCAACAGCACTGCCCAGGCACCGGACGGGATCGGCTGTCTGCGGATCTCGCACAACGCCGAGGTCGATCCGCAGCGCAGGATCCTGCTCGAACTCCTGGTCAGCCATCCGAAGCGGCCCGGCGCGGCGACGACGGCAGGCGCTCCCGCACCCGAGCGGACCACACCCGACGCGGCGGCCGTTCCCTCAGGGACCCCCGTCACCGACACCGGTGCCCGGGTCGCCGCGTCCTCCGACGACGAGGACGGCCCCGGCACGGCGGTCACCATCGGTCTGATCGCCGCCGCGGTGCTCGCGGGCGGCGTGTCGGGATCGTTCGTGGCCGGTGCCCGGCGTCGGCAGAGGAGGCAGGCGTGAACGGCTTCATCCGCGTCCGCGCAGCCGCGGCGTCGGCCGGCGGCGTCCTCGCCGCCCTGGCCATGACGGCGGTGGCCGCCACTCCCGCGGCCGCCACGCCTGCGGCCGCCGCGGACAACCCGAGCGGGTTCTCGTTCAACAGCGCGGGCGAGATCGGCCCCGGGGTCCATCGCGAGAGCATGGTCGTGGGCGATTTCCTGTTCTGGCGGGTGTTCGTGCAGCCCGGACAGAAGCTCTCGATCAAGGGGTCCGTCGACATCCCGGCCGACTTCCCGTACAAGCAGGGCCCCCGGTTCATCGTCAACCTCTACAACCCGCTGCGCGAGGCCATTCCGCTCCTGAACAACCCGACGAATCAGCTCGTGCCGGGCACCACGCATCTGGAGGCGTCCTCGGGCGCGTGGACCGTCGGGGACGGCAAGAAGTACGAGAACTTCGACGGCACCAAGGGCTCGTTCAAGGAGTTCAAGGACGACAAGTACGCCCTCCGCGGGTCGTACTACATCCAGATGTCCATCTCGGGTGCCGAGGGACCTCAGCGGGGCATCGTGGTACCGATCAAGCTGGAGGTGTCGGTCGAGGGCACCGTGGTGCAACGTCCGGATCAGCCGGCCGGGCCCGAGGAGGCCCCCCGACCGGCGGAAGGCACGGTCCCCGGCGCGCCGCCGGCCCGGACCGAGACGCCCGTGCGGGGTACCGCGCCTGCGGCGGCCGGTGCGGACGGCCGCGACACGTCCTCCGTGGCCTCGGATTGGGGCGTACCGGGGGGCGGCGCGGTCCTCGCGTTCCTGCTCGCGGCCGGCCTCGGCTACGCGCTGCGTCGTCGGTTCGCCGTCGCCGCGCCCGTACCGGCCTCGCCGTGGAGCGCGCACACGACCGCGGCCGCTCCGACGCACACGCCCGGCGTGGCGACACCTCCCGTCGCGCCGAACCCGTCGGTGTCCTCCGGGTACCCGGGATTCGAGCCCGTGTCGCCGCCCGCGCCCCCGCCCGCGCCCCCGGTCGCGCCGCCCGTCCCCGAGCCCCCCGCCACCTCGCCGCCGGCGTTGACCTGGCGCCCCGGCGGCGCCGAGCACGCTCCCGGGACGGCCCCCGAATCGGACGAGGTGACCCAGGCGTTCGAGAGCCCCCGACGCCCGGAGCACCCACCCGGCGCGGCGCCGCGTTCGGACTGAGCTCCGGATCGACGACGAGAGCGCGTGTCGAGCACGAGGCCCTTCTGATGCCCCGGTGGTGTCGCCACCGGGGCACCGGTCACGTCGACCAGCGCAGCGCCGTGTCGGGGTCGGCGTCGTCGAGGACGCGGTTGCGCAGGCGTTCGTGGAGCGTGTCGCGCAGGTGGAGGACGCGCGGGGCCGTGGAGCCGGGGAGGAGCGGGCCCCGGTAGCGGGCGAGGAGGGTGTCGATCGGGGTGGTGGGGTTGGACAGGGCGCGGTCCAGATCGAGGAAGTCGGCCTCGTGCTCGCCGGTCAGGCGGTAGGGGTCGGAGGCCAGGCGGTGGCCCAGGATCGGGCGCAGCCGGGCGAGTTCGGCACGGACGGTGGCCGGCCGACCGGTGGGGCCGTAGACCGCCTCGGTGATCGCCTTCGCGGTCATCCCGCCCGGTTCGCTCAGCAGCGCCGTGACGATCTCGGCGTGCCGGCGGGTGAGTTCGTGGGTGGTACCGGCGATCTCCAACCGGGCCCGGCGCAGGCCCAGGGCCTGGAAGCGCAGCGGCGCGGTGGTCACCGGGCCGGATGCGGCGTCCTCGGCGATCAGCAGGTACAGGCCGCCCGCGGCGAGGCGTTCGACGAGGACGACCTGCCCGCCGGGAAGCAGCATGGGGCCTTCGCGCGGGGGCCCCGGCAGGCGGTTGGGCAGCCAGCCGGGCGGGTCCGAACGCACGATGTGCCCCTGGGGGTCGGCGATCGCGCTCCTGGTGCCGAGCCGGCGCGCGATCCGCTCCACGTAGCGGGTGCTCACCCGGGCCGCCTCGCGCAGCCGGGTCGTCTCCAGCTCCGATTCGGCGAGTCTGCGCGCGGTGTCGAGCAGGGGTATCGCCAGCGGCTGCCAGTGCCGTTCGGGGCAGGTGAAGTCGAGGATGCCGAGCAGTTCACCGCTGGCCGGATCGTGGATGGGTGTGGCCGTGCACGTGTACGCGGTGGCCGCGGACAGGAAGTGTTCGGCGCCGTACACCTGGAACGGCCGGCCGGTCGCCAGCGCCGTGCCCACCCCGCTGGTGCCGGCCGCCGCCTCGCTCCACAGTGCCCCGGGCAGCAGGTGCACGCGCTCGGACGCGCGCAGTGTGGGGTGATCCGCCTGGACCCACAGCAGATGTCCCCGGGCGTCGCTGAGGAACAGGAGTCGGCCCGGGTCGGCGATCAGACCGCCGAGTGAGCGACGCAGCAGCGGCCAGATCCCGGTGAGCGGGTGTGCCTCGCGGCGCCGGGCCAGTTCGTCGTCGTCGAGGGTCACCGGCGGGAGGTAGGCGTCGGGCGGCAGCCCCTGTCGGCGTGCCCGCGACCACGAGGCCCGGATCGGATCCCGGACGCCCGAAGCCGAGCCGCCGCCCAGAGCTCGATCGCGCGTCTCCGGTTGTCCCGCCATGGGTCCATCATGCCGGCGCGGGCGGAACTTGGCGGGCTTGGGCGGCGAAAGCTGCCGTGTGCGCGAGGGACGGCACGCGAAGGGATGGTGTACGCGAGGGCTCGGTACGCGGAGTCCGAAGTTGCAACGTTGGTGCAACCCCCCTCCGGTGTCTGGTGGACGGGCGGCTCGCGCGCGCACACTGCCGCAGCGCGGGTCGGCGACCCGGCGGCCGAGACCGGAGGAGAGAGCGTGCCCTATCTGGAGTTGTCCGACGCCGTTCCGCTGTACTACGAGGAGCACGGCGCGGGCCGCCCGGTCCTGCTGTTGCACGGCTGGACGATGAACAGCACGTTCTGGTCGGGCAACATCGCCGCTCTGGCGGCGGAGAACCGGGTGATCGTCGCGGACTTCCGCGGCCACGGACGCTCGGGCAAGACTCCCGAGGGCCATTCCCTGGACCAGTACGCCCGGGACGTGCGCGAGTTGGTGCGGGCGCTGGATCTGTCCGAGCTGACCATCGTGGGTTGGTCCATGGGCACCGCCGTGCTGCTCTCCTACGTGCGGCAGTTCGGGTGCGAGGGATTGCGCGGCGCGGTGTTCGTCGACCAGTCGCCGCGCTTCATGGACGCGCCCGGCTGGGAGTTCCCTTTGCTGGGTGGCTACTCCGCCACCGATCTGGCGGTGTTCGCGCAGACCGTGCGGTACGCCAGGCCGGTGGCGATCAAGCCGTTCATCGAGGCGTGCTTCGCCGAGCCGCCGGCGGCGGAGGCGGTGGACGCCGCGTACGCGGAGACCACCCAGACGCACACCTCCTCCGCGCTGGACATCTGGATGGACATGGCGCACTCCGACTGGCGGCCGGTGCTGCCTTCGGTGACGGTGCCGACCCTCCTGGTATACGGCGAGCGCAGTCGGATCTTCCCCGGGGAGCTGGCCGATTGGCTGGCCGGGGAGTTGCCCGACGCGCGCGTCGAGAAGTTCACGGCGAGCGGACATGTGCCCTTCGTGGAGGAGCGCGAGCACTTCGACGCCGTCGTCACGGAATTCCTCCGTCGCTGATCTCCCGGGAGGTACGGAGGATGCTGCGGGACCGCCCGGCGGGTACCCCCGCCTCGCCCGACCGGGCGGGCCCGCGACCCGAGAATCGGGAAGGCCGATGATTGTGATGTCTCAGCGGACCACGGAACGCCGCTCCCCCGTCGGTTGCCCGCCGGACGAGAGACCTTCGGTGCGCGTGCCCTCGGCGCGATCGCCCGAGATGCGCACCGATGTCCCCCATCCCGCCCGCATGTACGACTACTACCTCGGCGGCAAGGACAACTTCGCGGTCGACCGCGGCACCGCCGAGGCCGTACTCGCGCTGGCGCCGGAGGTCCGCGGGATGGCCCTGGCGAATCGGGCCTTCCTGCGTCGCGCGGTGACGTTCGCGACCGGTTTCGGCATCCGGCAGTTCCTCGACATCGGGGTGGGTCTGCCTGCGGCCGGCGACACGTACGAGTGCGCGGTGCTCGGGACGGATCAGGCGCGGGCGGTGTACGTCGACAACGATCCGATGGTGCTCGCGCACGCGCGGGCGCTGTCCACCCGGCCGGGTCGGGTGCGGGTGGTGGAGGGCGATCTCCGGGACCCCGGCACGCTGGTGCAACGGGCGGCCGGGCGGGCGGGGTTGGATTTCGATCGGCCGGTGGCGGTGGTTCTCACCGCGGTGCTGCACTACCTGTCGGACGCGGACGATCCACGGTCCCTGGTGGGCCGGTTGATGGCGGCGACGGCGCCCGGCAGCGTGCTGGTGCTCTCGCACGCCGCCGCCGATCTGCGTCCGGAGGCGGCCCGGACGACGGCCGAGGCGTATCGGCACTCGGCGGCCCCACTGTTCCCGCGTTCCGCCCGGGAGGTGGGCGCGCTGTTCACCGGACTGAGCATGGTCGAACCGGGGCTGGTGCCGATCTCGTCCTGGCGCGCCGACCGGCTGCCGCGCATGCTTGACGAGCGGCAGTGGATGTACGCGGGCGTCGGCCTCAAGCCGCCGCCGAAGGGTCGGTGGGAGTGTTCGGGCGCCGCGCGTGGCATGCCCCCCTTCCGGCGTTCGTGTCTGTGAGGCGGTGTCCGGGCCCGACAGGGCCTGGGGCGGTTGTGTGTTCGGCGTCCGACACGGGCGCGGTGGAGTGTCGACGTGGCGCGGGTTCTACCGGCGGATTTACCCGACCGTAGTACCCGCGCCGTCCTTCTTCGGTGGTTGGTACGTCGCGACGATGGGCGCTGTTGCCCGGACGCCGTCGGGTGGTTCGCGGCGGCAGGCGGTGCGGTGGGGAACCCCTCGGGTGCCCGGTTCCGTCGGCGTCCCGCCGAGCCGATGAAGGAGTCGCTGTGCTCAAGCTGAGCATCCAAGAGGAATTCCACACCGTGGACCTGGCCACCAAGCGCATGGTCTCGTCGGCGCCCGCGCTCCTGGAGCGACTTCCGGCCGGTGCCTTCGTCGGCGCGGCCAAGGAGTCGACGGTAGGAATCGTCACCTCGCCGCACGCGGATCTGACCGCCGCCCGCGCGGAGTTGGTGGATCTGCGCGGAACCCTGGTGTACCGGGCCGCCGGGCTGCGGCTGGGTGTATTGGCCGGCGGAACCGCGCCGATGATGAGCACGGCGGACGTACGAACCGCCCCCGACGCCCGATACACGACCCTGGACCGCGAATGGGCGGAGCCGGCCCGCGACTGGATCACGTGTGGAACGCACGTCCACGTCGAGGTCGAGAACCGGGACGTGGCGGCCCGGGCGCTCGCGTGGATCACGCCGCATCTGTCGACGCTGTCGGCCATGTCGGCGAGTTCGCCGTTCTGGGCCGGACGCGACACGGGCTACGCGAGCTGGCGACGGATGTGCGTGGAGCGCCTGCCCACGGCCGGCCCGATGGGGCCGCTGCGGTCCGCGCGAGAGTACGACGAGTTGATCGCGACTCTGGAAGCGATCGGCGTCGCGCCCGACGGCGATATGTTCTACCCCGCACTGCGCCTGTCACGGCAGGCGCCCACGCTCGAACTGCGGGTCTGCGACGCGATCGCCGACGTCGAGACGACCATCGCGATCGCCGCCCTGTTCCGCGCGCTCTGCGGGTACGCCTGCCGCGCCGTCGCCGCCGACCGGACGCCTCCGCTGCCCTCGCCCATGATCGCCCGAGGTGCGATGTGGCGGGCGGCGCGCTCCGGGCTCGAGCACGACCTGATCGACCCCGTGGCCGCGGTGACTCTTCCCGCGGCCACGGTGGTCCGCGGCCTGGTGGCCGAGATGGCACCGTACTTGCGCGAATGCGGCGACCTCGACGCGGTCGAGGGCGCTGTCGAGCCGCTGCTGGCCCGCGGTTCCGGAGCCGCCCGGCAACGCCGGGCCGCGCGGGAGGGCGGCCTGGCCTCGGTCGTCGACCAGGTCTTGGCGGAGACCATGGCGTGCGTGGTCGTCTCGGACACCGCGCCGCCGCCCGCGCACCCGCTCGACATCGCCCGGGGCTGACCGGCAGGATCGGTCGGCGTTCCGTGTCGAATCACGAACTCCCTTTATTACTCACGTGTTTACCTGTTCACGGTGCCCGACGCGGCCTGTTGTCGGACAGTCGCGGCCCGCGAGGATTGGGGCATGCCGCAGAAAGCTCAAGAGGCCACACGCGAACGCAGATCGAAGAAGACGGCGAGTATTCGGACCCGGCGCCCCGGCCTCCTCGTAGGGGTGGAGGGCTTCGAGGCGCACGACGTCAGTTCGGCGCTGTTGCGTTCGATCACCTCTCCCCCGCGCATCTTCGTCGGGTCGGCGCGCGAGCCCAACGCCCGACCGGATTTCGCCACCTTGATGGCACTGGCCGAGGCGGCCGGGGGTGAACCCTACATTCGCGGCGGCCGATCCGCCTCCGAGACCCTCACAGTGATCGCGATGCAGACCCACCGCTACGAATCGGCCCGGCTGTTCCTCGCCGCCGGGCGCACGGTCGTCGAGCAGCGCGGCGTCTACACCGCGGCGGTCGAGGACGCGGTCACCCGTCATCCCGGTGATCTCGAGCAGGCCCACCAGGCGGCACGTCGGTTCCTGACCACCGTCGCCGAGTGGCGACCGCTTCCCGGGGTCGTGTTGCTGAGTACGGACGAACCGCAGGCAATCGTCAAGCGGTTGCGCCTGAACGACCAGGAGAAGACCCTGGATCCGGCCCAACTCCTGGAGAAGGCCCAGCTGTTCGAGCTGCTCGTGGGCGACGACCCGGCCCGGTTCCGCACCTTCGACCGGCGGGAGATCGGCGAGGCTCGGGTGGACGAGGCCGTGCGGGACTGGCTGACCCGAGTCCTCCCGGAGGAAATGGGCCCGCAGGCGGTCTGAGCACCCACCCACGAACCGGTGCCGTGGCCGGAAGGGTTCACCGAGAACCGGTGAACCCTTCCGGCCACGGCACCGGCGGCGACCGGCATTCACGGCGTCCGACCGCAACGGCCGCGCCCGCACGTCACGTGTTGCCCCACTCACATGCCGAGCGGGGCAACACGTGACGTGCGGGCGCACGTCGTGGGACTACTACGATGCTCAGCCGCCGTAGGACGGCCGCGCGGAGCACGTGGGCCGGCCCGAGTGCCGATCGAGTTCGCGACGCGGGCCCAGCGGGCCGCGCGATGCCCAGGGGGCCGCGGTGCGATAGCCGCCCCTGGTACCGCCGCCGCGGCCTTGGTTGTACGGCATGGCGAAGCAGATCATGTCGGTTTCCTTCCGTTGTCGAGCCGATCCCGGGGAATGGGAAGCGTTCGTGAGCCGGGGGTTCAGGTGTCTCGTGACGGCCGTCGGCGCAGGAGCAGTACCGTGAGGCCGGCGCCGAGCAGGATCGCGGCGGCCACTCCTCCCGCCCAGACCAGCGGGCCGCCGAAGGCCGCGGATTCCTCGTCCTTCGCGGACGAGTGGGCGAGGTCGCGTTGGGTTCGGGTCGGGGTCTTCGTGGCCGGGGCGCTCGCCGGCGGGTTCGACCCGTGAGCGGAATCGGGCGCCTGCCCGCCCGGCGCGTACACCGGGCCGGGCTCCTTGGTGCCGGCCACCGAAACGTCGACGGCCAGCGAGCGCGACTCCCCTTCGCCCTGGGCCGCCACGGCGATGTAGTACCAGCCGGGCAGCATGTCGGCGACCTCTTGTTGCCCGTCGCTGCGGTTGAGGAAGCGCACCGGGCGCGTGGCGAAGGGGTCCATTCCCTTGGCGAAGATGTGCTCGGTGTCGTGCACGCCCCACGCGTCCTGGGCCAACTGTTTGCGAATGGGATTGTAGAAGTGGGTCTGTACTCGGGTGAGCTCCTTCCCGCCGCCGACCCGGGTCTGGAAAGCGAGGCTCTGGCCCCAGTCGAGGCGGACCCGGAAGAAGGCCCACTCCCCCGGCGCGATGGTGTCGGTGTAGTGGCCGGAGCCCGGCAGGGTCGTCGCCGCCGCGAACGAGCCGCCGCCGATCACCGGTTGCGCGGCGCCGCCGGGCTCGGTGTAGCGCGCGATGTCGGCCTCGGCCGGACCCTTGTCCAGGGCCTGCGGTTCGAGCAGGACCTCGACTTCGAGCGGCACCGGAGGGCCCGTTCCTCGGCGGGTCACCGAGAACACCTGCCGGCCCGGTCGCCCGCAGCCGTTGCCGCCCGCACCGGACGCCGTCCACCGCACGGATGCCGTGACGACCTTCGACAGGTCCTGGTCGAACCCGGTGTCCGAGGCACAGAAGCTGTTGCCGCGCTCGCCGAGCTGCTTGACGTCGAGCGCCTCGAGGCCCTTGACCTTGCTGACGGTGGTGCCCGAGACATAGGCGGTATAGCCCGCCGGCACGTCCACGGAGTAGTACTTCACCTGCTTGTCCGTGAGTTCGTCCAGGTAGCTCCCGGGAACCAGGGCCGCGGCACGGGCCGGATCCGGTCCGCCGTCGACCGCGATTCCCGTCGGTTCGTAGCTGCGCAACGCTCGCTGGGTCAGCGGGGCGAGCGTGTCGAGTTCGGCCGCGTGTGCGGGCGGTCCGGCGGGGAGTGCCGAAGCGGCGCACAACGCGACCGCGAGGGCGACGGCCGCGCGAGCCGGGAGTGCTCTCGATCTCATTCCGGAAATGTAGAGCGAATTGCAGTCGCAAACAAGAGATTCGCGAGTAGAAATCTCAGTGAAGTGCGCCGTCGGCTCGACATGCCGATCCGTCCACCCGATGGGCCTACGAAGGGCCCACCACTGAGCCGCACTCCGCATGCTCGGAACTTCGCACCGCACACGATCGAACGCAAAATGGATCATTGCAGTTGCAAATATCTTTCCATGGTCCGCGACATGTCCGCCGCTGTCCGCTGGACGGGCTCGGTTCGCGGCGCGATGCTGTCTGCGTCCCGGGCGGTCGGGCTGCCGCAGCGCCGGCCGACGTCGAACCCGCCCCCTGGGTGACGACCCTCCGGAGTTACCAGGCGATATACCCAAGTCGGGTAATCCAGTCGTCCTTTCCGGATGCGGATCGACTCGCGAGACTCCTCGGCGAGTGCTCTTCCCCGGTCGGCCGACGGTCTTCGGTCGCGCCGGCGGTCGCACGGCGGCCCGGTCAGGCGCCGTGTATGGGGCGTCGACGGATCGACAGCCGACCCGCTCTCCCGCGGCGGCAGAGCCTTTTCGCGTCCCCGACCGGGTTGCTGCACACCTGGACGACCGGCGGAGGTGCCACCCATGCACACGGCAAACGCGGGGACTCGGGTCGCGTCATCGCGGCAAACGAATCCGTTCGAGCGCGAGCACGAGCCGAGTGTGCCCGCAGAAACTCGTGTGGCCGTTCTGCCGGGCGGAGCGGCTCACGAGACGACCGCCGAACGGCGCACCCGCGATCTGCTCACCGCGCAGCGCCTGGCGACCGGACCGAACGCGACTCGCGACCTGCTGCGCTGGCTCGCCCGTCGGGCCGGCCTGCATCTGCGGATCGTGGACCCGACCGGAGTCGTGCGGCACGAGGCCGGCAAGGACGCCGAGTACCGGCGCCGCCAGGGCGGTTCGGAGCGCCCCTGCTACGACTTCTCGATCGGCCTGGGAGCCGGTGGCGAACAGGACGTGTCGCAGGGCACCCTCCACATCGTCGCCCACGCGACGACACCGGATCGCACCGGTGTCGTTCTCAGCGACGTCGTGCGCCTGATCGGGTGGGCCTGGCGCGCGGAGCGATCGACGATCCACGCGCCGCGCCCCGCGGAGGCGAGCCCGCGTGGTCGAGGGGCGATCGTGCGACTGCTCCTCGGCGGACACGCGTTCGCGGCCACGGAAGTGGCCGCCGCGCTCGGGACGCGGCTGCCCGACCGGCTGGTCGTACTCGTCGTGGAGTCCCCGCAGGAACACCGTCACGCCGTGGAACGCCACGTGGGTCGCCTGTGGAACGAGGGAATCTGGGTCGCCCCGAGCCCGGACCGGGCCGATCACACGGTAGTCCTGGTCCCGGCCGATCAGGCGCCTCGGACCGGGATCGACGCGCGACACGGCGACACCGACGGCCGTCGTTGCCCCGGTGCCGATCGCGTGGCGCGCGACCTGGTCCACGCCCACGGGAATCTCTTCGTCGGGGCAAGTGGCGTGCTCGCCCTCGACGAGGTGGCCGTGGGCCGCCAACAGGCCCTGCAGGCACTGTCCGTGGCTCGCGGAACCGTGGCACCGGTTGCCCGATACGGCGAGCGGGTCACCCCGGAGGAACTGATCGGTTCCCCCGGCCGGGCCTGGGCCCGCGCGCGGCTGGCGTCACTGACCGACTATCGGCCCGCACGACGGGCCGATCCGACCGCGCGCGAGTTGAGCGAGACGCTGGCGAGCTGGCTGCTGTGGGGCAACCGCGCCGCACGCAGATTGGGCGTCCACCGCAACACCCTGTCGGCTCGCCTGAGAGTCGTGGAGACACTGTTGGACGCGGACCTCGGTTCCCTGTCGGTGCGGGCCGAACTGTCCCTGGCGCTCAGGAATCTCGATCTGCCGAGCGGCCCGGGATCGTCGCTCGAACCCGATTCCGCCGAGGACCGCGATCCCATGGGTCCGGTGCCGAGGCTGCGGGATCTGCTGGCGCTGCCACAGGTGCTCGACTGGGCGGAAGACCGGCTGCGTCCCCTCCTGCACAGCCCGTTCTCGAACGACTTGGACACCTTGCGGACCTGGCTCGCCCACGACGGCCGAATCGCCCCCACGGCCGCGGCGCTGGACATCTCCGGGCCGGGTCTGCGCAAGCGCCTGCTCCGCGTCGAGGAACGATTGGGCCTGGAGCTGATCGGCTCTCCCGCCGCCCGGATCGACGTGTGGATCGCGCTGCGCGTGTACGAGGCCCGGGAGCCGGCGGCCGGCACGCGAGCGTAGCCCCCGACGTTCCCTCCCGCGACGGCGCCGACCGACGAACCCGGTCCCGCGCGCGGATCGCGTCCCGAGCGCGCCCGGCTCGGCCGGTGTGCTCGGCGCGTGCGCATCCGTCCGTGACGCACGTCGGCCGCCCGCGCCGTGCGCGGTGTGCTCGCGGTCGCGGCAGTGGTCGCGCGTGGGCGCACCGCGGGCGCCTGCGAGCCGTTGCCGCCGGCGGGCGCCCTCCCGAGGCCCGAACCCGGAACCCTCGGCGACGATCGGGACGTCAGCCGGCCGACGCTCCCCCGGCGGCCGGACCCGAAGGCGACCCGGAACCGGGCGCGGCGGGGGCCGACGAGCGGGACACCGGTGCCGACGCACCTGGGCAGATCGGGTCGGAACGAGCCATCGTCATGCTCGGCTCCGCGCTCACCATGGTCGTGACGACGACACACGAATCGGCCCCGACCAGCGGGCCCTCGACGATGGTCGTCAGTTCGCCGGCCCGCGGCACTTCCGACTTCTGCACGATGCCTTCGCGGCTCTGGGCGGCCACGACGTATCCGACGATGCCGTCGGTCCGCACGGGCAGCTTCCACGAGACCATCAGACGTCCCTCGAACGACCTCACCGAGACGTCCTGGGGTTTGAACTGCGCGGCCGACTCGGGGGACATGAGGGTCGCGGGAGGCGGCGGAGGCGGAGGCGGAATCGCCTCGGGTTCCTTCTCCCGGCCGGACAGCACGACCACCCAGACCGCGCCGGTCACCACCACGGTCACCGCCACGACCAGCACCGGCGGAAGCCAGCGCGGGAATCGCCTCGGCGGCGTGGGCCACTCGAACAGTTCGTCGCGCTTGTCCTCGAAGTCCCACCCGTAGTCGCCGTCGCCGTCGGCGTCCGGGGCCGCGAGCATTGCGGCGAAGGGCGATGCCGCCGGATTCGATGGAGCCGGATCCGACGCCGAGGGCACCGGCGGCGGCGCGAACATCTGCGTCGGCTCGCCCAGGGCCCCGGGCGCGGCCGGCGACGCGTCGAGCGTCCCGTCCTCCGCACTCGGCCACCATCTCGGGGGCCGCAGGGATATCGGCGCGGCGCTTGGCGCCTGGTCCGGATCCGGCCTACCCGGCGTCCCGCTCGGCCCGGTCATCACGTTGATGCTCACTTTCAGCCCCCGTCGGGCGATCGGAACAGGACGCCCACCGATTTCGGGGACAACCTGCGAAAGACCCTGATGTAGGCGGGCGGGCGCCCTTCCGAACGGCGTACGGCCTCGGCCACACTCGCCCGGTCACGCCACGCCGCGTCCGCGTCCGCCTGTACGACCGCGCGTTCCCCGTAAGCGATGTCGTTGACCACCTCGGCCAACCCCGACAGCAGGCCGCCCACGTCGGGAGGCAGCCGGCTCGCCCCGTAGTCGGCGACCTCGCGCACCGTGAGCGACCGTCCGGCGGGCATGCCGGCCCCGGCCAGATCGATCTTGATCTCCCGCCATGCCCCGATGACCTGTTCGTCGGGACTCCCCCTGCGGCGCCGGCGTCGTCGGGCCACGACCGGACCGCTCACGGCCAACAGCACGTATCCGACAATGGCCGCACCGGCACCTGCCCCGGCAACGAGCCACCACCAGGGCCCCGTTGCGTCGCGGTGCGGCGCGGGCGGATCCTCCGGGGCGGGCCCCGAGCGCGACTGACCGGCGATCTGCTGGTCCTTCTCCGCCCGGGACGCGGGCTTGGCGGGGGTTCCCGCGACCGGCTCCTTCTCTTCCGGTCCCTGCTTGCGGCCACCCGAGTCGGTGGCCTGGCCCGGGGTGGGGAAGAACGGCACCCAGCCGACGCCCTCGAATTCGACCTCCGGCCACGCGACGATGTCGCCGCTGCGGACGTTGAAGACGCCGCCCGCGCCCTCGGTACCGCGCGAGAAACCCACGACCACCCGGGAGGGCAGGTTCAAGGTCCTGGCCATCACCGCGAAGGCGGTGGCGAATTGCTCGGAGGTACCTTCCTTGGTGTTCTCCAGGAAGAACTGGAGACTGCGGTACGAGTGTCCAGGAACCGCGGCGATGTCGTAGCGATGGTTGGCACGCAGCCATTGCCCGAGCCGCAACGCCTGCTGGTAGGGGAAGGTACTCCCCGCCGTGGCGATGGTGGCCTTGGCCCGCAACAGTTCGAGCGCCGGGATCGGCTTGCCCCCGGCATCGGTCTCCGGCAGGGCGGTGTGCGCCGGGTCCTCCGCGACCGCCAGGTATTGGAGCCGATCCGGGTCCAGTGCCGGGATCCGCGCGTCGATCTCGTAGCGCGTCCCGGTGCGCAATCCGGACCCGCTCGCCAGGACGCCGCTGGCGGGATCGACGCTCAGCTTCAGCCCGGGCGCCCGCACCTCGGTGGGACGATCCGTTTCCGGAATCCAGATGCCTCCCAGGTCCTGCACGGTCACCTGGTTGGCCACCGAGGCCGCGACCGGCGGACGGTGGTCGCTCGCGTCCGGCACCCGTCCGGCCGTGGGCCGCAGATCCTTCACCGGGTACCAGGTGGCCCCGTCGTACCGATCGAGAACGGTCAGGCGCCAATAGCGGTCGGGTGCGCTGGGACCCGCCACACTGAACATCGGGATGTCGGGCGACAGCAGCCACGCCGAGATCCGGTCGAGCGGGCTGATCCCGGACAGGGACATCGGCTCCGGCAACGCGACGAGATCCCGCAGATCGGGCGGACGCCGGGATTTCGCGCCGGGCAGTTCGGGGCCCAGCAAGGTCGCGATGGTCGCCAGCACCAGCACGATCGGCACGCCGACCAACGCCGTGCCCACCGGAGCTCGCCGCTCCGGCGCCCGGATCAACAGCAGCAGTCCGACCGCGGCGATCAGGGCGGCCGCGACCACGACGCGGGAGCCGGGAGCGGCGCCGCCCAACACGACGGGAACCACGAAGGAGAGCAGCGCCGGCAGTGCGGGCAGGGCGACCGTGCGGGTGCGGACGGCGAGTTCCGCTCCCGCGAAGGCCGCGACCCACACGCAGACCGAGACCAGGACGAGCAACTCGCCATCGGCCGGAGCCGGTAGCACGGTGGTCAGGATCGTCTTCGGGGCGTTGACCACGGCGGTACAGATGTCGACCGCCCCCTGCGGGGTGGGAACCACGTGGGCGACCGCTCCATCGCCGAACAGCATCGCCGAGACCAGCAGCAGCCAGACCACCGCCGAGAGCACGAGCGACGGCCACAGCGGGCGCACCACGCGCGCCTTCTCCGCGTCCACGACGAAACGCTTGGGCCCGCCGGAGCAGGCCAGCACCACAAGGGTGGGCGCCGCGGCCGAGACGACGGAGACGACCAGCACGTCGCGCACGTCGAAGATCCCCTGGAAGGCGAGTCCGACACACAGCGCCGCGGGCGCGGTGGCGAGCAACGACCAACCTCGACGCCGAATTCCGGGACCGCTCATCGCATGGCCTCCCGGTGCCAGGCCCTCGCGAGTTCTTCGAGATCCGTGACCAGGAGCCGGGTCACGTGCACGGGCAGCGGTACCGGACCCGGCGGTGGGCTCGCGGGTGCGGCGACCCGGACCAGGACGACCCGGTCGAAGCGCCGCGTGACGCGCCCCAGGGCGTCGAGTTGCGTGCTCGTCCCGGTCCCGGTGCCGGTGACCACCACGAGGGTGTCACTGTCGCGACCCCGCTCCAGCGCCTCGAACGCCTCGGTGAGGCGGTGTTCCTCGTCCGCCCCCACCAGTGCGAACAGATCCAGGAGACGCCCCGCGCCCGGGTCGCGGCCGTCCGCGCCGACGAGCGGACCCGCACCGGTGAGAACGCGTACGGGGAAATTCTTGCGCGCCACCGCCGTCGACACCGACGCGGCGACCTCCACGGCCAGTTCGAAGGTGTCGCTGTCCCGGGCGCGCGCTCCCTCGGAGGCATAGGAGGCGGGGGCGGTGTCCAGCACGATCGTCGTCGTGGGAAGACTCACGTCGATCATGCGGCGCACCATCATCACCCCGGTGCGCGCGGTGGACTTCCAGTGCACCCGTCGCAGGTCGTCGCCGAGCGTGTACTCGCGCAGGGAATGGAAGGTCAGCGTCCCGTCCTCGGCCGTATCGGAGGTGGGTCCCTCCAGGTGATGTGTGCGCCCGGCGGGAAGTACGGGCAGCGGCACGGTCCGCGGCCGGACCAGGAGCGTCTCGACCGCCCCGTGCTCGCGGGAGCGCCGGCCCAGGCCGAGCGGGTCGGTGCGCACCAGCGCCATCGGGCCCACCTCGACCGAGCCCCGGGTGTGGGTGGGCAGCGGGTAGCGGGCGCTCACCTCGGCCCCGGGCGCCACCGTGGGCAGCATGACCGGGAGGACCGGGGCGCCCGCGACCCGATCCTCCGCGCGAAGTCCACGCAGCGGCCGGGTACCGGTGTTCGCCAGCACCACGACGGCCTGCGCGGCATCGCCTCGGGCGACCTTCTTGGGCACCACGGTGCGCCGTGCGCGTACGGACGGGCGGGGGGCGGTCCAGGCGAGCGCGAGGACCACGGCCAGCAGCGCCGCGATGGCGAGTATCTGGGCCTCTCGGTATCCGAATCCCCAACCGGCGACACCCATGAGCACACCGATCGCCGCCATCGCGCGACCGGCCGGAGTAAGCATCAAGCGTGACCCCTGGACGCGGTCGGCTGCGGGGCCGGCACCTCGAGGAGGATCTCGTCGAGCACGTCCGCGGCGCTGACGCCGCCCAACTCGGCTTCCGGTGTCAGCAGGAGTCGGTGCGTCAGAACCGGGCGCGCCAAAGACTTCACGTCCTCGGGGAGGATGTGGTTGCGCTCCTCGGAGGCCGCGCGCACCCGGGCGGCGCGCACAAGGGCGACGCTGCCCCGAGGTCCCGCGCCCAGTCGCGTGTGCGGCGAATCGCGGGTGGCCCGGGCGAGTCGGACCGCGTAGTCGACGACCGGCTGCGCGGCGGCGACGTGGTGACGTGCCACCTGGATGAATTCCTCGATGTGCCGTGCGGTGGCGATGATCGGCAGGCCCTCGATCGTCGGCGCGCCACCCGCACCCGAAGCCACCGCCACCTCGGCGGCGAGATCGGGATAGCCGACCGTGATCCGCATCAGGAATCGGTCCAACTGAGCCTCGGGGAGCGGGTAGGTGCCGGCCATGTCGACGGGGTTCTGGGTCGCGATGACGATGAAGGGGCGCGGTACCTTGTGCGTCGTCCCGTCGACGGTGATCCTGCCCTCTTCCATCACCTCGAGCATGGCCGACTGGGTCTTGGGTGAGGCGCGGTTGATCTCGTCGCCGATCACCACGTGGGCGAAGACGGGGCCCGGCAGGAATTCGAAGGTGTTCGTCGTCTGCCGGAACATCGAGACACCGGTGATGTCGGAGGGCAGCAGGTCCGGAGTGAACTGGATCCGGTGCCACGACGCGTCGATCGAGGCGGCGATCGCCCGGGCGAGAGTGGTCTTCCCGGTTCCCGGTACGTCCTCGACGAGCAGGTGGCCCTCGGCGAACAGGGCGATCAGGGCCAGGTCCACGACCTCACGCTTGCCCACGACCACGCGTTCGACGTTGTCGCCGAGCACATGGAAACACTCTCGGAACAGTCGCAGGGCATCGCCGGCGTGGAACTGCGGTGCCCCGAGCGGCAGTTCGCCGTCCGCCGGGCTGGCGAGCTTGGTCACGGTGCTCCAGATTGGTGAAACCGCGGGCGACGGGACGTGAGTCGCCCGTCGCCCGCGGCGGAACTGATCAAAGGGTGCCGGTTGTGGACGGCTACTCGCACTGCCAGAGCGTGGGCGAGAAGGTTCCCTTGTTGGTGTTCGGCGTTCGGATGTACAGGTCGGACGTGTAACCGGTGGCGCTCTTCCCCGGTCCCGTGTAGACGATCAGGTCCCAGACCGCGCTGGTCACGTTGGTCGCGGTGCGGGTCTCGGTCGAGCCCATCATCTGGCACTTCACCGTGACGTTGCCGGTGTAGCTCGAGTCGATCTCACCCCTGCGGGTGCTCGCGTCCACCCGCGGCCCGGCATGGATGCCGATCCCGATGCTGTTGTTCCGGTTGGGCCCGACCTTGTAGGTCTTCGACGGCGGAGTCAGGTCGATCGTTCCGGTCACCGAGCCGCTGCCCGCCGCGTTCTTGGCGGTGACGGTCACCGGGTACTTCGCGCTGTTCTTCAGTTTCGTCGCCACATACGTCGTGCCGCTGGGGACCGAGTAGGTCTTGTCCGCGATCTTGACCTGGTAGGTGACCTTGTCGGTGGTGCCCTTCGGCGCCGTCCAGGTCAACGTCGCGCCGTGCCCTCCCGACGCGACCGAGATCTTGAGACCTTCCGGCTTGGGCGGCTTGACACACGGCTGGATGGGCGTGGAGTACCCCGAGTTCTTGATCTCACCGGGGAACTCGGCGCTCACGAAGAACTTGTACTCCGTACCGCACGTCCCGCCGCTGACCGTGAACTTCATCGTGCCGTCGGGCTTGATCGAATCCGGGCTGACGCTCAGCCCGGCCGTCAGGTTGCCCAGTCGGTAGCGGGTGGGCTTGGCGCCCTTCGAAGGCGTGAACGTGAGGATGATCTTGCCATCGCTCGACGTGGCCTTGGGCGTACCGGGCGCTTCCTTCGTCGGAGGGTCGGTCTTGGGCGGGCTCGCCGTGCCCGTACCCGGCGCCGGTTCGGTCGGGGACGCCGTCTTGGTCGAGCCGGCCGTGCCGGTCGGACCCGGAGACCCGGAGGACGAAGAGGACGCAGAGGAGGTGCTCCGGGTCGGGAGCGACGATCCGCTCGTCTCGGACTTGCTCGGTACCGGAACCTCGACGGGCGGCGTCGCGGTCACCGTAATGGTCTGCGTCGGAACCGGGACCTGACCGGTCTTCGGCGCGGACGGTTGCGGATCCGGTTCGGGGGCCTTGGGCTTCGAGGGCTTCGGTTTCGAGTCGTCTCCGTCGGAAGGCTCGGGATCGTCCCGGGGAACCTCTCGCGGTGGCGCCTCTCCCTGGCCCGGACGCTGTTCGTCGGTGGGCGGGGTGGACGGCGGTGTGGACGGAGACTGGCCGCCCGCGGGCGCCTGCGACTGGGCAGGAGTGGCCTGATCGCCCGGCACACCGCCGGTGCCGGGTTCGCCGTCCTTGCCGATCCGATGGATCCGACCCTGCATGTCGACGACCGCGGCGTCGGCGTTGTTCTGGTCGTTGACCCACAGTCGACCGTTGCGGACGTACGCCTCCAGCTTCCCCTTGACGCCGGTGACCTTGATCTGCTCCTCGAACTTGGCCTGCGACGAGTTGTAGACGAGCAACGAGCCGGTGTCGAAGTCCGGGATGTAGACCTTCGCGCCCAGGACGAGAGGGCTGCCGTAGGTGTGCTTCTCCGCTTGGAGAGGTACCGCCTGCACGGCGCCCGAGTTGATGTCGACGAGCGCCAGGGTGCCGTTGTCCGAGGCCAGGAAGGGCACGAGCGCGCCTTCACTGACCCCGGGCGTCAGAAACCTGTCCGGCGTTCCCTTGCTCAGTTCCATGGGCAGCCGAACGGTGCTCCCGATACCCGTGGCAGTCAGCATCATGGCCTTGCCGGCGGTCACATCCGTGACCACGATCCGGTCCGCGACGCGCCCGCCCGCGGACGAGGAGGACACGCCCTTGGCGAGCGTCAACGTCAACGGGTGGCCCGGCTCGGCGACCTTGATCGGCGCGCCGCGTTCGGAGCCACGGATCGGGATCACCTCTCCCGAGGCCGAGATCGGCACCCACAGCGTGCCGTCCGCGTCGGCCTGGGTCTTGCCGAACGGAAGACGGCCGCCGTGCCCGTCGTCGAAGACGATCGCCTCACCCATGAGTGCGAACGCGCCGAATCCGTTCGGCGCGTTGCCGGCGGGTTTGGGGTCGATGCGTTGCACCTCTCCCTTCCCGGGAGTGACGCGCCACGCGTTCCCACCGCCGGTGACGATCTCCTGGTTGGGGGTCCCGTCCGTCGAGGTCTGGGCGACCGTCAGCTGGCTCGGGTCGATCCGACTGACCTGCCCGGTCCGCTCGTCCAACACCAGGACGGTCTTGCCGTCCTGGCTCACCTGCAAGGACGTGGGCTTTTGGCCACCCGGCAGCGTGATGCGCGCGTCCACCTGACCGGTGAGGCCGTTGACATGTACGACGAGGTTCTTGGAGCCACTGGGCAACCACGCGCCGACATCGGACAGATCCGTGTCCGCACCGGCGGCGCCGATGCCGACCACCACCGACGCGGCGATGACGGAGACCGCCGCGCCGATCGCGACGATCGTGGTGGGACGGTTCCGATCCAAACGCAGACGGGCGAGTCCGGGCAGCCGCCACTTTCGGCCCGTACCGAGCGGGTCGGCCCGAGAGTCCTCGGTTTCGGGTTCGGGTTCGCCGGCCGCCGGTTGCGCCGGCGGATCGGGCGCAGATCGCTGAGACATGGGGGTTCTCCCTGGAACACGGACCGATCCACGATCCTCATGCGCCGAACGGGTCACCGACTAGCCATTTTGCGCGGGCCGTTCGGGCACGTTCTTCGGATAGTGCGAGACACGTCGCGAGCCACCGGGCCGCGGACGTCGGGTCTGCGGCGCCGCGGCCGACCGACGGACGGCCGAGCCGCGCTCACGGGACGCCTGCTTCACGATCGCCGAAACGATCACCCCGGGCTTGAAGAATGCACGAAGGGAGTCGAGTTTCCGGAGCGCGCCCACAGCCGCACGCGAGCATAGAACGCACGCATTCCCCGGGCAATCCTCCTCGTGCATCACCGGGCAATGTTCAACCACTTCGGTGAATCGCTGTGCGGAATTTCATCGACTCTTCGGATACACGCCTATGCGGGTGGACGGAGGATCGCGGGGAGCGGTGACCGGTCGGAAGATCCCGATGCCGGGGCCGGCTATCGACTCCGGTACCGAAGTGTCGGCCGAGAATGCTTGCACCTCACCCGTGGCGACCGGCGCCGAAACCACGGCGGGCGGCGCATCGCGGTCGACGAAATGATTGGCGGCGGATTCTTGCTGCACCGTTCCGTAGGCGATCCCGGAGTCGCCGACGGATTTGAGAATGACGGTTTTCGAAAGCGGGTCCTTGCCGAGGCAGACGGCCTTTCCGGCGGAAAGATCGAAGGCCAGCGGTCCGGCGACGACATAGCGGTTGTCCGGTGAGCTCGCCGCCGTCAGTGGCAGACCCGCCCGGTTCTGCGCGAGATCGATCTCGACCACGCACTCGGTCGATGCCACCGCGGCGCCCGTCGCGAGGTCGTGGGCCACGTAGAGGACCGACGGGCGGGTGTCCCGCTTGGTGACCTGCCACCAGGCGGCGATCACGGCAGTCCCGGTCACGGCGATCGGCGCACCGAGTGGGCGTCCTTGAGGCGCGACCGCTTCGCTGTTCCAGCGGTCGGAGACCCCGAAGCCCCGCAGGCAGGCATCCGAGAAGTCGATGCGATCGCATTTGGCGTCGATGAGCGAGAGCATGCCCGACGAGGTCAACTCGATGGGCGCGGTCCGGACCTCGCAGGGAAGCCCGTCGAGACACTTCGATCGCTTCGTGGTTGTGGCGACGAACCGCTGGTTGCTTCCGTCGACCGGATCCCACGAGTTCCCCGCCTCGATCGCGCCCAGGGGGCCGACCGATGATTCGGCGAAGAGCACCCCACCATTGCCCACCACGACGGCCGAGCTGTCCAGCCTGCCCTCGACAAAACGTTGGATGTGCCTGGTTGGCGCCACCTCCAGACCTGAGCCGACGACCGGGAAGGAATCGACCACGACGACCTTGGCGGACTTCGCCAGGGCCTCGTCGGGCGTGTTTCCTCGGCGCACGACGATCACGAACTCGCCGCCCGCCGTGTTGATCACCTTCAGGGTCGGCGGTTCGGGCTCCACCAGGATGGACAAGGGAGCCGAGGTCCAGAGCACCTTGCCGGTATCGCCGCTGCGGGCGATGACCCGGGCCCCATCCGTGCGCTCCGAGGTTTTCGGCGTCTTGGTGGACGTCGGTGTGGGGGACGCGCTCTCGCCGGCCTTGTTGTCGTCACCGCCGGCGTAGATGTCCAGAAAGAGCCCGGAGATCGGCGCGACCGTGAACACTCGACCGGCCTCGCTGGTAGTCCAGCCTCGGGTCGCGTCGAACCCGGGCGGAGTGGTGAGCTTCAGCGGAGCACTGCTCGGGGCCTCCGTGGGGTTCTTCGGTCCGGTGCCGCCCCCCGATCCGGTGGAACACCCCGCCAGCACGAGTACGAGCGCGATGACCCAGGCCAGTCGCCCGGAGCCCAGGCGCGGACCGGGCGACCGCGTGGGGACGGTGACCTGCCTCGTCGACGCCTCGTGGGGGCCGGTCACAGGCACTCCTCACATACGGAAACGGTTCATGGAACGGGCGGTGTCGGGAAAGCGGCCACAGGTCTGTGCCGGGCCGGCGATCATTGTAGGGACCGGAATGCCCTGAGCACTTTCACTGTGCACAGTGAAACCACGGTGCCGTCTTTTCGAACCCTCACTGTGCAATCACATACTCATCCGACTCGAACCCGGGCTTGTACGTGGTTGTCGCTTGACTAATCCTGGACCTCTCCTCGATGGTTTGCTTGGGCCGCCGGCCTCGAACAGCCGGCAAGCCGGCCGGACGGACCCCTTGTCGGATGACACCCGGCACCTTTCCTGCTCGGCATGCAGCCGGGATGTAGTCTTCCGACCCAACGGTCCTGATGAATGGTCCTGATGGTCTCGTAATCCGGTCGCAAACGGGAATGCACGATCCGTTCACGCGATCCGGGAATCACGTTGTTCGCGGCACGACTGGGGGTGGACGAGATGGCAAAGAAAACACTCGTCAATCCGTGGATCCCCAACAATGAGGTTCCCCGCGACGCCGACCCGGCACAGCCGCAACGCACCGAAGCCGTCCGCACTTTGGGGCCGTCGAGCCCCCAGACGGCGACCGTGACGGCGCCGAGCGACGGCGGGCTGCCGATCCGGTACCTGCCTCCGGAGGCATCCGCTCCGTGGTGGTGGGTCGGTTGCCACGGGGGCGCCGGCGTGACCACCCTCCGCTCGGCGCTGCGCTCCGGCTCCGATGCCGAACGTCACTGGCCGGTTCCGGCGGACGGCAGCCGCGCCTCGGTGGTGCTGGTGACCCGAACACATGTCTCGGGCCTGCGAGTCGCCCAGAGCGCGGCCCGACAATGGGCCGCCGGCGCGGCCCCCGTGCACCTTCTCGGCCTGGTGATCGTCGCGGACGCTCCCGGCAAACTGCCGAGACCTCTTCAGGATCTGGTGAAGCTGGTCACCGGCGGCTACCCGAAGGCGTGGGCCGTGCCCTGGGTCGAGGACTGGCGACTCGGCGAGAGTCTCCTCCCGGCCCAGTTGCCCAAACCTGTGGCTCGACTGGCCGCAGACCTGTTCGCCGCCACCTCAAGATCCCCGGGGGATACACAGTGAACTCCATCATCATTCCGAAGCTCTACTCCATCGTGGGCCTTCTCCCGATGGACAACACGGACCCGAACGCGCCCGTGGGCAAAACCACCGTCAAGATCGACTCGGGCCTGGGCAATGGCCTGGGCAAGGTGATCTCGATCGGCGCGTGGCTGGTGCTTTCCCTTTGTGTCGCCGGTGTGCTCCTGTGTGCGGCGCAGATGGCCATCGCCCGGAAGAACGGTGGCGAGTCGGCGGTCATCGGCCTGGTCTGGACCTTGGTCGCGTGCATCATCGCCGGTTCCGCCTCCGGCATCGTGACGATGGTCGTCTGACAGCCGCCACGGCCAGGTTCGAGAAGACGGGGTACAGGCCGCGATGGCGATATTGAGGAAGTCCCGATCCTCGGATCGGATGGACCGGGATCCGGATGTCGGCAGCCCGTTCATGCAACCGGGCTTCATCGCCTCCGGGTTGCTGCTCAGCATGGTGCTGGTCACCGGGATCGTGATCTCACTCGGTTTCGAGGATGACGGGCGCGGCCGACCGGCACCGGTACAGGCGCCCGGAGTCGCTCCCGTCGCCCAGGGCGCGACGACCGGCGGCGGTGCGGCCGCCCCGGGAGGCAACCCCTCGACGACCGCCGAGTCCCAACCGTGCCCGGCAGCGGAGGGCGCCGACCAGACGATCCCGGAGAAGCAACCCGACGACCTGGACTGGCAGATCTATCGCTCACTCGTAGCCCTGCCCTACTCCAAATCGGCGGGGCCGGCCCGGTCCTCCGGCGGTGTGATGAGGTGCTACGCCCACAGTCCCACCGGAGCCCTGATCGCTCTCGCACAGATCGACACCCGGTACTTCCTGAGCAGCGACTGGAAAACGGTCGTGCAGCACCAGGTCTACCCGGGGCCGGGCCGCGACGTCTATGTCGGCCAGCGTGGCGCGACCTTCGACACCAACCCGATGGCGGCGCCCGGTCCGGGCAAGGTCGACCAGTTCTCCGGGTTTCGCTTCGTCAGCTACACACCTGCTTCCGCGGTCATCGAGCTCGTTCGCCGCTCGTCCAGTCACGGCCTCAAGTCGACCGTCCACACCATGGTTTGGGACTCCGGTGACTGGAAGTTGCAACTGCAGTCCAATGGCGCCGACACGTCGATCACGCGAGGGATCTCCTCCCTCGCGGGGTTCGTGTCCTGGGGCTCGTTCTAGACCATGGCTCGCACACGGGGTGATCAATTGAACGGCGTCCGCAACGACGGATGGATGCGGCGGACTCGGGAGTGGGCATGCGCGTGCTGACCGGTTCCGCCCTCACCCGTATTCATCGTCGGGCACGCGCGATGCGACGCTTCGCCGGGGCGGTGACCGCGGGAATGATCGTTGCGGCGCTGCTCGGGACGTTGGTTGTCGGCATGTTGGCGGCGCCTGCGGCGGCCAAACCTGTCGCCGCGCCCGAACAGGCGCGGCCGGCGCTGCTTCCGATGAAACCACACGAGCACGACGCCAATTTGGTTTTCCGGGATGGCTGCGTATATGTCCCTCAGAACATCGACGGCTCGAAGTGGTACCTCTACTGCAGTCAGTCGAAAGACGTCGAGCTGAACAACAGAATCGTCCTCTGGAGCAACGAGGACGGCTCGCGTCTCAACGGCCATTGGGCCGTGGCCAGGGGAGGGGAGGGCTACGGCACGTGGCAGCCCAGGGACGTCACCGACGAATACGCCGCGCTGCAAAAGGCGCAGGAGGCCTGGGCGGGGCCGGGTACCTGCGATAACCGACATGATCTGAAAAAAACCGACTCCTGGCCCAATGGTAAGTGCACCCCGTTCGACGGCACTCGAAATCCGGAGCCCGACCCCGGTTGGAGCAACCTGCGCAACCGTTTCACACAGGAATCCCTCCTCGAGTACGCCAACCCGACGGAGGGGCCCGCTCCCGGTGGCCCGTCCAACGCGCGCCCGGTGGCTGCCAACCCTTGCGACGTACTCAAGGGATTGACGGACAAGAAGATCACCTGCGCCGACCCCCGGATCGAAAACCCTTGTCCGGCGAGCAAGTTGACCGAGGAAAACATTCTCAAGTCGTGTCGCGAGCAGAACGATATGTTCCTCACGAAGTTCTGCGACATTTACAAGGAAAAGTGCGGAGATCGCGGGACGGACGCCGGGGAGTGCGACGTCGCCGGTGCGTCCGGCTGCCCCATGGATTCCGATAAAGGAGCCCTCAACGACGGCGTCGTCACCGCTGATGAAGGACTCGTCAAGGGTCCCGACTTCATGGAAGATCCGATCGCCTGGACGAAGTCCCATCTGGCTGCGGCAGCCGCAGCCGTGTCGTCGTGGTGGATCACCACGGACGATCCCTTCATCGACAACACGCACGGCTACGACACCAAGAAGACCCTGGAATTCATGACGCGTTACACGAACGTCATTACGTACTTCCTGGTTGTCCTGTCGATCATCATCGCCGCGATCCGCATGGCGTTGAGCCGCGACGGTACGCCCGCCGCCGATGTCGCCAAGAGCATCGTCACCCTGATCGTCGTCTCCGCCCTCTCCGTCACGGTCATCAACTACCTGGTGAGCGCGTCGACCATCTTCTCGAACTGGTTCCTCGTCAAAGGCCTGCGCCCCGACCTCGAACAAAATCCCTCACGGGACAAGGCACAGGCGGCGGCTATCGACGCAGTCAACACCTTCACTGCCGGGCTGACCGACCTCAACTTCTTCCTCTTCCTCTTGGCCGCGCTGTTCATCATTGTCGGCAGCCTGACCCAGTACTTCTACATGGTCGCCAGGTTCTTCCTGGTGATCACGCTCGCGGGAACCCTGCCCTTGGCCGCCTCCGCGACGAACACGGAGGCCGGCAAGGACTGGTTCAAGAAGCACCTCACCTATCTCGCCGCCTTCATCCTGGTGAAGCCGGCCGCCGTCATCGTCTTCGTCGCGGGGGCCAGGTTGTGGGCACCGACGAAGAGTCATGAACTCGACACCGAAACGCAGTTCCGAGGTCTGTTCATCATCATCCTGATCACGTTGATGCTGCCGGCGATGCTCCGCATCGTCGTTCCGCTCGTTTCCCCGGCGGCCGGTTCCGAGGGCGCGAACATGGCGCTCGCGGTCGGCGCGCCGGCCGCCGGAGCCAGGGCGCTCGGCGCGGTGGCCACCCTCGGCACCGCAGCGGTTGCCCGTTCCGCTCAGGGCGCTGCCTGGGTAGCGGGGGCGGGGCGCGGAGGCGGCGGCAACGGCGGGCCGGCAGGTAACAATGCCCCTGGCGGTGGCGGCGGCGGTGGCGGTGGCGGCGGTGGCGGCGGTGGCGGTGGCGGCGGTGGTGGTGGCGGCGGCGGCGGTGGCGGTGGCGGCGGCGGCGGTGGCGTTCCCCCGGGCGGCGGCGGTGGCGGCGGCGGCGGGCCTCTGCCCACCGTGGACCGCGACACGGCTCAAGCCTCCTTCGTCGACGACGCTTCGGAGTTCAGGGCGAACCAGGTCGGCTACAACTTGCGCAACGCGACAATGCAGCAGATGGCCGACCCGAACTTCGATCCCGCACAGGGGATCGGCAGTTGGTGGAGCAATATGAGCACCACGGTCGAGAGTCAGCGGGCTCAGCACCAGGCGGCAGGTATGTCGGACGCGGACGCCTTCCAGCGCGTGGCAGACGACACCGGCTTCGCGCTGCCTCGAGGAACCCAGGCCGATGCCTGGGCCGAATGGGACAACTGGCGAGGAGGCACTGAAGCCGAGATCGCACGCACCAATACAACCGATGCAGGACGCATGGACGCCACCGCCGAGGCCTTCATGCCACAGGGCGCCGCCTACACCCCACCTTCCTGATCGAGCCCTGAGGACGAAACCATGACCACACCTGATGTACGTACCTACGGAAACTGGCGCAAGCCGACATCCCCGGGCATTCGAGGGCTCGGCCTGGCCGGCACGCTCGTCATGTTCGTCGGCCTCCTGCTGGTCATGCTGATGATGTTCGTGTCGCTCTTCGCCGCACTCGGGTTGGGCGTCCTGGTGGCGCTGTCCCTGGTGCCGCTGCTGATGCGCGACAAGCACGGGCGCAACGGCGTCCAGTGGTTCACCGCCCGGGTGGCGTGGAGCCGGGGGAAGACCAAGGGGCAGCACCTGTACCGTTCCGGTCCGCTGGGGCGAGTGGCGGCGGGCACCTGCAAGTTGCCCGGGTTGGCCGCCGCGTCACGCCTCTACGAGGCGGAGGACGCGTACGGGCGTCCGTTCGCGGTGCTCACGGTTCCGGCCACGAACCACCACACCGTGGTCTTGACCTGCAACGCGGACGGCGCCTCTCTGGTCGACTCGAACCAGGTGGACACCTGGGTCGCCTACTGGGGCCAGTGGCTGGCGCAGCTCGGTCACGAGCCGAGCCTGGTGTCGGCGTCGGTGACGGTCGAGGCCGCGCCCGACACGGGCGAGCGGCTCCGGCAGGAGGTCTTCGCGAACATCTCCCCCGACGCGCCGAAGCTGGCCAGGCACGTCCTCAACGAGGTGGTGCACGGATACCCCCAGGGCTCGGCCCAGTTGTCGACCCGGATCGCCCTGACCTACTCCGGTGTGGCTCGGGCCACCGGTGCCAGGCGCACCGCCGAGGAGATGGCGATCGAACTCGGTACCCGTCTGCCCGGTCTGTCGGCGGGGTTGCAGATGACCGGGGCCGGGCCGGCCAGCCCGATGACCGCCCTGGAACTGACCGAGGCGGTCCGGGTGGCCTACGACCCCAGTGTCGCCGGCTTCATCGAGCAGGCACGCAGCGAGGGCGGGACCGAACTCACCTGGGACGACGCCGGCCCGATGGCGTCTCAGGAGACGTGGGATCACTACCGTCACGACGGGGCCTACTCGATCACCTGGGCGATGTCCGAGGCTCCGCGAGGCGAGGTCTTCTCGTCCGTGCTGCACCGGATGGTCCAGCCGCACCCCGACATCATCCGCAAGCGCGTGACGCTCCTGTACCGCCCGCACGATCCGGCCACCTCCGCGCGCCTGGTCGAACGCGACCGCAAGGACGCGATGTTCCGGGCCAAGCAGGCCAAGGTCAGCAACGCGCGGGACACCGTGGCCGTGCGGGCGGCGGAACAAACCGCGCAGGAGGAGGCGACCGGGGCCGGCCTGGTGCGCTTCGCGTTGCTCGTGACCGCGACCGTCGCCAGCGCGGACGAACTCAAGCTGGCCGCCTCGGCGGTGGACAACCTGTCGGCGGGCTCGCGGATCCTGCTGCGCCGGGCCTACGGGGCACAGTCCGCGGCGTTCACCGCGGCACTGCCGCTGGGCATCGTGCTGCCGCACCACCTCAAGGTTCCGCAGGTGGTGCGCGAGGCCATGTGAGCCGACGATTTTCGATGGCGAACCGCGGAAGGACAGATCACAAGGCGTAAGGGGCGAGGGCCGTGGCGGCGAACACGAACACCGACAAGCGGGCGAAGAAGAACCAGCCGTGGAGCGGCTTTTTGGATCGACCCGACGGGGCCTCCGCCCCGCCGGCCGCACCCGTCGAGTCGACCAAGGAGAGCCGAAAGAAGGCCGCTGCCGCCAAGAAGAAGGCGAAGAAGGCGAACCCGGGTCAACCGATGCGGCCGCGCCCCCGCGGCTTCGCCGGCTGGGGCCGCGGCGCCGCGTCGTACGTCGAGGCCCCGCCCGAGTGGCGCGGCACGACCGTCCAGGTCTGTGGTCTATGGCCGTTCGGAGCCGGCTCGGGCACGCCGGTCGTGGGCGTGCCGCTGGGACGAACCCTGACCAGCGGCGCGACGTTGTGCTGTGACCCGGTCAGCTGGTTCCAGCGGGCGAACCTGATCCTGAACCCGAGCGAGTTCGTGCTCGGAAAGCCGGGCCTGGGCAAGTCGACCCTCGTGCGCCGGCAGGCGTTGGGACTGGCCGGGTACGGCGTACTGCCGCTGGTGTTCGGCGACCTCAAGCCGGACTATGCCGACCTCATCCACGCCTTGGGCGGGCAGGTGGTGTCCCTGGGGCGCGGGCGCGGAAACCTCAACGTCCTCGACCCCGGAGAGGTGACCCAGGCCGCCCGACGCCTCACCGGGGACGCCCGTCGCGCGCTGCTCGCCGACGCGCACGGTCGACGGCTGAACGCGGTCGCCTCGTTGATCACCGTGCTTCGTCAGCAGCCGCCGACCGACCGCGAGGAGACCATCCTCAACACGGCGCTCAAGGTCTTGGACGAACGACACCAGGGCGTACCGGTGTTGTCGGATCTGCTGAAGCTCATCCAGGAGGCCCCGGAGCCCGTTCGAGCGGCCGCTCTGGACCGAGGGGACTTCAACCGCTATCGGGAGCTGACCGACGACCTCGAGGCGTCCTTGCTCGGCATGCTCAGCGACGGTCGTCTGGGGACGATGTTCTCCAATCCGACGACGGAGCCGATGCACCGTGACCGTCCGGTCTGCTTCGACGTGTCGAGCATCGACGACTCGGAGACACAGCTCCAGGCGGCGGCGCTGCTCGCGTGCTGGAGCTACGGCTTCGGTGCGATCTCGGTGGCGCAGGCGCTCGCCGATGCGGGGTTGGAGCCACAGCGGCACTACTTCGTGATCCTGGACGAACTGTGGCGGGTGCTGCGGGCGGGGCGGGGCCTGGTGGACCGCGTCGACGCGCTGACCCGACTCAACCGAACCCGCGGTGTGGGCATGGCGATGATCACGCACACGATGTCCGACCTCCTGGCGCTTCCGGCCGAGGAGGACCGGATGAAGGCCAAGGGCTTCGTCGAACGGGCCGGGATGGTCATCACCGGTGGTCTGCCCGCTTCGGAGATGCCGCAGTTGACCGATGTCGTCAACATGACCGAGGCCGAACAGCACATGATCACCGACTGGTCCACGCCACCGTCGTGGGATCCGGGAAGCGGTCGTGAGACACCGCCTCCGGGGCTGGGCAAGTTCATGGTCAAGGTCGGTGGCCGACCCGGCATCCCCTTGGTCGTACAGCTCACTCCGGCCGAGTTGGACGTCAACAACACCAACCGCAGATGGCAGAAATAGCTATGCGAAAGAACCGCTCGTTCTGGGCGATGCTGATATTCGCCATGGTGACGCTGTTCGTCACCATCGGCGAGACGGCGGCGAACGCGGCCGAGGTGTCGCGGGTTCCGGCGCTGCGTCCCATGGATCCGCCGCCGGATGACACCGATCCGGACCAGGGTGGCGGGGATGGCTGGTTCGGCTCGGGGGACGACAAATGTCGACACCTGCCCTCCACGCTGTATGTGCCGCGGGACATCGACGGCTACGCCTTCAACTGGTACTGCCGAAACGGAAAGAAGGGGATTCTTCGCCGCAGGTTCGAGGACAAGGTCAACGGCAATCACGCCAGCATCAAGGAGCTGAAAACTTACGCTGCCGAGAAGGCGGAGATCAACGGTCTCTTCAACTTCGACGACCTGAAGGAGGAACCGTGTGAGGTTTTCCAGAAGTACAAAGCTGATATCGAACAAGCCCAGTGCGTCCGGATCAAGTCGTCGAACTTTCCGAAGATGGCCGACGAGGCCGGAAAGGAGACGTTCCTCAAACCGTGTGAGCAGTGGGAGAAGCTCATCAGGGACTTGGCCAAGAAGGGCGAGGCGCAGCCCTATTCCTCGGCCGACCGCGAGAACATCTCCTACTGCAATTCGGAAAACCCGATATTTCAGAAGGTCTTCAAGGTCATGTCCCGTGAAGACCGCAACGCGGGTTACGACGTCCACGACTACACCGGACCGCAGAGTCTGGTGGAACCGCTCGGATCGCTCATCTCCATCGGCACCTGGCTGGCCATGGCCATGTGCGTGATCGGCGTACTCATCTGCGCGGGCAAAATGGCGCTCGCCTATCGGGGCGGCGGGGAGGAAGCGGTGACGGGGCTCATCGTGGTGCTCGTGGCCTGCGTCCTGGCCGGAGCCGCGATCGGGATCACCCAGATGGCGCTCGTCGGCTGACGGTCGCGACGACGCGGGCCGTCGGCGGGTGTCGAAAGCCGGGGCCACGGAACACGATTGGATGGTGTGGCGATGAGCGCCACGAACAAGCGGCGCGGACCGAACCCGTATGTGGAGGCGTGGGCCGTCCTCGCCCTCCTGATGCTGGTCATAGTCGGGACCGGGGCCATGTGGATCGGAGCGACTTTCGCCCCTTCGGCGAAGGACTCCCCCGATCCCCCGGCCTTCCCTCCCCTGCTCGTGATCCGGCTCTTCACGGGCGACTACACCTGGCCCGGCACCTCGGCGACCGTGATCACGGTGGTTGTGATGCTCGTGCTCCTCGTCGCGGGGCTCGTCGTCTGGTACTTCGTCGCGACCCGCGAGGAGGTCCTGGTCGACCGGGCCGCGCCCTACCTCGGCAAGACACGCGACCTGCGGGCGGTGACCACCGCGGGCGTCCGCAAGACCGCGGCGCGACTGGGCGTGGACCCCGCCGACTCGCCCGGCGTGTACGTCGGGAAGAAGATCGGCGGCGGCGAGGATCTCTGGGGTTCCTGGGAGGACATGCACGTCGACATCTGGGGCCCGCGTACGGGTAAGACCGCCACCCGCGCCATCCCGAACATCGTGGCCGCACCCGGTGCCGTGATCGTCACCTCGAACAAGCGCGACGTGGTCGATGCGACCCGAGGGGTGCGCGAACAACGGGGCAAGATATGGGTGTTCGACCCGCAGAACCAGGCGGGCGAAAAGCCGACCTGGTGGTGGAACCCACTGTCGTACGTGCGAGGAAGCATCACGCTGGCGGTCAAGTTGGCCGGCCGGTTCGCGTCGATCAACCGTCCGGCGCACGCCCGCTCCGACGCGTATTTCGAGCCGGCCGCCGAAGACCTCGTCGCCAACCTGCTGTTGGCCGCGTCCGTCGCCGACGTGCCGATCACGCGCGTGTACACCTGGCTGACCAGACCCACCGACGAATCCCCGGTGCGAATCCTGCGCGACGCGGGTCACCCGCTGTCCGCCGACGCCGTCGAAGCCCTCATCACCGCCCCGGACCGGCAGCGAGCCGGCGTGTACGGCACCGCGATTCAGATGGTGTCGTTCCTGATCGCGCCCAGCGTGACCGAGTGGATCACCCCTGGCAAGAACCCGGATCGGCCGCAGTTCGACTACCTGGACTTCATCCGGTCGGGGCGGGACACGCTCTACCTGCTGTCCGAGGAGACGAGCAAGATGGCGGCCCCGCTGGTGTTGGCCCTCACCGCCGCACTGGCCGAGGACGCGGGGAACATGGCTCGCGACGCTCCCGGCGGTCGGCTGCCCGTGCCGATGCTGATCGTGCTCGACGAGGCCGCGAACGTCTGCCCGTGGAAGGCGCTTCCGGATAAATACACGCACTTCGGATCTCGAGGTGTGGTGATGATGACGATCCTCCAGTCGTGGTCGCAGGGCGCGGCGGTGTGGGGTGAAGGCGGCATGGCCAAGCTGTGGGGAGCCTCGAACGTACGTGTGTACGGAGGTGGCGCGCTCGACATGAAGTTCCTCGGTGACCTGTCCAAGGCGGGCGGCATCTTCGAACCGGCGACCAATTCCGTGAGTCACAAGACGACCGACCTGTGGGAACGCAGCGTCAGCCGAGGCACCCGCTCGGAAAGCGTGCTGGACGAGGCCGACTTGGCTGCGATGCCCCGGGGGCGGGCCTTCGTGCACTTCAGCGGTTCGCAACCGGTATTGGTGCGGACCGTTCCCTGGTGGGAAGGACCGTACGCGGACGCCATTCGCGCGTCCATCGCCAAGTACGACCCCGGTGCCGCCGAATCCCCGGTGTTGACCGCCGCCGACGCGGCCGGTGTGCAATTGGCGAAGTCCACATGAGCGGCGACGAGGTCGAGAACCCGTGGCTCGACGGCCAGGAGGACGACTGGCCGGAGCCGGAGCCGGCATACCCCGAAGGGGGGCCGGGGTACCCCGAAGGGGGGCCGGGGTACGGCGACGCCCCGTCGGAGGACGAGCCGTTCATCGAGGAGGAGAACCCCGACGACGCCATGCCGGATCTCGTCTTCGGATCGGTGGACGAGTTCGTCACGGACTACCTCGCCCAGGTCATCCGACGTCGGATCAACCGAGCGACGGCGATCTGGTGTCCGGAGTGGTGGCAGCACCCGGAGGCGATCGCCCGGATCGCCTCCTTGTGGCGGGCGTTCGAGTTCCTGCGCCTGGACGCCGCGCTCGGCATGTCGACGTGGTGGTTGCATCACGCGGATCCGCACCTGCGCGCGCTCATGGATCCCGACTACGGCCCGTTCGCGATCTGCGATCCGCGGGACGGCCACGCGGAGAGGCCGCTGGAGCCCCTGGTGCTCGTACCCTCGCCGCCGGAGATGTGGGACCACCCGGCGTTCAGTCTGGCTGCCGCCGAGCGTGAGCACGCTGAAGCGGCAGCGGGCGCACCCCCGCCCCCGACCGCGGGAAGACCGAAGGAGAAGACGCTGGGTTCCAACCTCGGAGCGTGAACGAAATTGTTGGCGATCAAGAAAGGAAGTTCGGTAAATGTCAGAGCTCGATGCGGCCGGACTGGCCGGTATAGCCGTCACGGGTTTTATGACGCTTGCCCAGTTGCCGGACGCGAGGAGGGTGGGCAGGTTCGCGGAGATGCGCAACGACCTGCAGGCCGCCATGAATTTCGGCGTGAGCGCCGTCACCCCGGATCGACAGCGAGCCTCCGCGCTCTATCTGCGCGCGGACAGACAGAACCACAATCAATACGTCGAGCCGCGCCGGACCATCGGGAGGGGATGATGATCGCGCTCATGACTCGTTGTCGAAACGGGTCGGCGCCGTGGTGAAAACCCTGTTCAAGCCGATGCTGCTTCCTATGATCGCCGTGCTCCTGGTCATCGTCGTCTTCTGTGTCTTCGTGCTGTGGATTCCGGCCGCGAAGAAACACAAGGACGAGTCGGGGGGCGACGACGGTGGCGGTGGCGGCACCACCGCCACGTATTCGAGTACCGCGGTCCCCGCCGCCTATCGGGGTTTCATCGCGACGGCGGGCAGCCTGTGTCCCGAGGCGCCACCACAGCTCATCGCCGCCCAGATCGAGACGGAGAGCGGGTGGCGCAAGGACATCGTGAGCCCGATGGGGGCAATCGGGCTCAGCCAGTTCATGCCCGACACCTGGAAGACGTTCGGCGGCGGGAAGGATCCCACGGACCCCGAGGCGGCCATCACGGCCCAGGCGAAGTACGACTGTGCCGTGGTCCGTGACGTCGAGAAGATGAAGGCCGGGACCTTCGGGACCTGCACGCGCAGGGACGGGGCCACGAGGCCGGGGCCGAAGGCCGGTGAGGTCACCGAGAGCACCCAGAAGCTCATGCTCGCGAGCTACAACGCGGGTCCCGGAGCCGTGTGCTACTACCGGGGCATCCCGCCGTACAGGGAGACGAAGGGCTATGTAAAAAAAATCACGGACCTGATGGAGACGAAGTATCAGGGCACCGTGGTCTCTGCGGTCTACCACACGAGCAACAACAACACGATGGCCGGCAGAGCCCTCAACATTGCGATGAATATCGCCAAGAACACGAAGACGCCCTATGTATGGGGCGGTGGCACCCCGTCGGGCAAATCCGGATACGGCGGCGCGGACCTGCAAGACGAATCGAAGGAAGGTTACGACTGCTCCGGCCTGGTGCTGTACGCGTATTACCAGGCTTCCGGGAAGAAACTCACACTGCCTCGGACCGCAGCCGAACAGGGACGGTACGGGCGGGAGGTAACCCGTGGTACCGGTCGCGTGGACGAGTCCAAGTTGGTCCCCGGTGACGTCATCACGTTCGCTCGCCCCGGAGAGGAAGCCCACCACATCGCCATCTACTCAGGACCGGGGATGACAGTCAATGCGTTCAGTTCGAAGGTCGCCTACCCGTACATCCGCACGGACCCCTTCAGCAGTTTCTCCAAGGGAGACATCTGGGTCGGCGTCCACTTCACCGATCCCGGTGCAACCGCCGCCGCGTAGGCGCAGTCGGGTGATCGCGACGACCGGACTCGCCGCGGCCGTGCTCTTGTCGGTCGCGGGTTGCGGCAAGAGCCTGAAGGACCTCGAAGGCCGGGACTCCCCGCGTACCCCCACCGCTTCGGCCGCCTCGGGGGGTGCCCCCGAGGCCGGCAGGACGGGGGGCACGTCGGGGAACGTGCCGTCCGTGCCATCCGTGCCGACCCTTCCGACACCGACCAGGAACCCGACGGGCCCGGCACCGTCCGTGCCGCCGAGCGCCCCGGTCGACGGCCGGGACGCCATCGCCGTATCCAAGGCCGCGGCCACCACCATGTGGACCGTGGACACGGGCGTCGACACATCGCTGCGGGACGCGACGCTGCGGGCTGCCCCGTACCTCGATCCCGCGTACCTGGCCGACCAGCAAGCCGGCACGCCGATCTCGGCCCCCGGAGCCGAGTGGCTCACCTGGGCCGAACACCGGGCGGTCACCCGCGTCGTCGCCACTCTCGCGGACGACATGGGCAAGCCCGACGACACGCCGGTCAAGGCCTGGCACGCGTGGAGTCTGCGGGTCACGCCGTCGGGGCCGGACGGGTGGCAGGGCACCCCGGTGACCGTGGTCGTGTTCGTGTCCCTCGCGCGCTCCGGGCCCGATCAGCCGTGGAAGGTCGTCGAGGCGGCCGACAGCCGTCCCTGACACAGCACGCCTCGCGGGCGTCACCCGTCAAACGCTCGGGACGCTCGATCGGCCGTCCGGATCGTCACAGCCGGCACGAAGCCGATCGTCGAACCCGAAGGGACAGGACACATGACCGACACACGCGGTGCGCCCACGACGGACGCGGACCTGCAAGTCCAACAGCGCGTGGAAGGCGGGGGCCGGGTCACCACAGACCAGGCGGTCGCCGCCGCCGGTCGCTCCATCTCGGACCAGGGCCGGATGAGCGGTGATCAGGTGGACCGGCTGACCCGTACCGAGCAGGAGCGTGCGTCGACTCTGGCCGAGCAGGACGCTGTGGATCGACCCGGCCGCGCCGCGGGCGTCGCCGGCGACGTGGCCGCCGAGGGAGCTCGTTCGGTGGAGCGGCCGACCCGCGAATCGTCGCGATCCGCCGCGGTCCTCGCCGCCGCGACGGTCGCGAGCGGGTTCGGCCCCACCGACCTGTTGCGCGACGATCGCGGGCGCGCACGTCGGCAGGAGGCGGCGCCGGCGGCCCGCGCACACGATGCCCGCGGTCTGACGGTCGGTCTCGACGATTGATCGCAAGTACCGTTTGAGCGCGCCTCTTTCGGCAGTCACCGGGCGGTCCGGGAAGGAATCAGGACGGACGCTTCGGGCGAGCCGACGTGACGCGAGCCGCGGAGACCAGACCGGAGCTTGCGAGCAGCGCGATCTCGCGCTGCTCGCGGGTGGAACGAGCGGCGGACTCGATACGAGACACGAAGTCGGGAATCTCGCGAAACGGTCCACGCCGCTCTGCGGAGGCCGCGTTGCTCCTCGACGGACGGGCGTCGGCTCGCGGGGGAACGGGCGCGAAAGCCGCACTGCCGGGTCTCTCGGGGGGCGTCCAGGACACCTGCCGCGCTCGGGGCAACTCGGCGGTGTCGACGTCGACGGGGGAGCCGACGGACGCATCCGCCTGGGCCGCAACGCCGGACACGGCCGATCCCGAAGGGCTCGATGAGATCACCCGGCCCGGCGAGGGCGCCGGCCTCGGCGGGCTCGCTGGGCTCGGCCGGCTCGGCGCACTCGTTGGTTCCGGCGGGCTCGGCGCACTCGCGGGACTCGGCACCTCGGCCACAGCCGCCGACGGCCGCGAACCGGAGTCAGGTTCACGCGACTTGGCACCCGAGGCCCGCTGCGGCGCCCGATCGGGTCCGGTGCGCGGGGCCAGCGCGAGCAACGCCCGGGCAACGGCATCCCAATAGAGTGCGATCACCGCCGGCAGCAATCTGCGGTGCACGCAATCCGTCGCCTGCGCCCACATCCCGCCGACCGCGGCGCACGCGCAGGTCGCGTATTCCAACAACGGTCGGCTCCACCGCGGCACCAGGGACGTGCGCGCGTCGAGGATCGCCTCCCCGGCATTCGAGGCCGGGCGAACCCACGCGATCGAGCCCCTCTCGATCCGCCCTCGCAGCGCCTCCAAGCGCTCGCCCGAGGACCGCTCCCCGGCAAGCGGATCCCGCAGTCCCCCGATGCTCTTCGCGAACACGTCGGCCTCGGGCAGCAACATGTCGAGTTCGCGCAACATCCACGACGCCGCAGGATCTTGGCGCAGTACAGCCCGCCAAGTCGCGTACCACATGCGGTCGAGCCGGCGCAGTGGCTCGCCGACGAGGCGACGCCACCGCTCGGGCGACGCCAGCTCGCGGGCCACCCGCCTCGACGGACCCGTCCCGGGAGCGGATTCCCGCGGGCCCTGGAGCGCCCGGACGTCCAGGTCGAACGCGGCAACGGCCGCGAGGTTGTACAGCAGGGAGCGCGAGAGCCAATCGTCGCCGGTGCACGGCGTCAACACCTGCGGGGACGGGACGTCCAATCGTCCGTCTCGGGCCTCCACGCAGATCCCGTGCTCGGCGAATCGGGACGACAAGGCCGTGCGGACCTCTTCCGGGCATCCCTGCGACGACAGCTCGTCCAAGGCACGCCGCAGCTTGTCGATCGCGCCGTGCACGATCAGGAGACCCTGCTCGTCGGCAGCGCGCCGAGAGGAATCCATCGGTGAATCCGCTCCTTGCTCATCCGTGAAACCCGCACGACCGGAGAGATCGACGACGGTCCGGGCGGATCAAGACCCGACGCCGACCCGGACCCCATAGAGACAACTTTAGTCGCCCAGGCGACGCCCGGCATCCCTGGACCGGTAGAACATCGCACGGCCGAACCCGTTGCGCCAGAGGGTACTTGGGCGCGCGGCCGCGCCATCCCCGCCCGCTCGGAGGTCGAGCTACCCGCTCGTATACCCACGAAGGTTCAGCGACTCGTCCTTGTGTCGCGCGCGAACGCGGCGAAAATCTGCCCCCGGACTCCGTCATCGGACGAGTCGCCGCATCTCACCCAGTTCGGGGAGTATCACAGTGCAACGAAGCCTTACCGGTTCGATCGCGGCCGGCCTGGGGGTGGGCGCCCTGGCGCTCGTCGGGCCGATCGTGGTCGCCGGATCGGCCCACGCGGCCGACGACGCCAAGAAGACCTGTGGGTCGGCCACGATCGAGTGGTCGATCGACGGCGGGAAGAAGTGGTCCGGGGCAGGCCTGTTGGGCGCGCTCAGCACCAAGGTGAGCGTGCGCATCGTGGGCGAGGTGCCCAAGTCGTGCCAGTACAAGGTCTCGCTCGCCGCCTACAGCGCGGACGGGCCCACCTGGAAGACCTCGGGCACCCAGCGCTACCTCGGTTCCAAGACCGTGACCCTCAGCCGCGACCACAAGACCGCCGCCCTCGACATCTCCAAGCACGCGCCGCCCTGCTTCGGTCAGATCGACCTGTACGGCAACGACAAGGTCTTCGACGGGAAGGCCAATCCACTGCCGCACTATCCCGACGCGAAGTTTCCGGTCGACCTGATCGCCGGGTGGAACGGCGGCAAGGCATGCGCCCCGCCGACGACCAAGCCGCCGACCACCGCTCCGCCCACGACCACCCCGCCCACCACGGCGCCTCCCACCACCGCTCCCCCGTCCACCACCAAGCCGCCGACCACCAAGCCCCCGACCAAATCCGCGCCGCCGACCAGCGCCACCCCCTCCACCCCCGAGTCCACGCCGACCGACGAGCAGCGGC
This sequence comes from Embleya sp. NBC_00896, assembly GCF_045207785.1. NCBI lineage: Bacteria > Bacillati > Actinomycetota > Actinomycetes > Kitasatosporales > Streptomycetaceae > Embleya > Embleya sp. NBC_00896. The sequence goes on along the minus strand of NZ_CP108776.1, from coordinate 7,127,015 downwards.
AGCCCTCCACCGACGCCGACGTGCCCGGTCGGCTCGCCCAAACCGGCGGCAACGGCGTCGGCCGAATCGCCGGCGCCTCCGTCGCCGTCCTGGTCGCCGGTGTCGGCGCCCTGTTGCTGGTGAACCGGCGCCCGCGCAACTCCCGCTGACCCGGGACTAGTTCGCGCCGACCCGAGCGGGAGGAGCAGACCCTCCCACGCCGGCCCCATCCCGAATACGCGGATCCGCCGGCCGCCCTCCCGCTCGGGGAAGCCCTGCCCTATGCTCCCGACGTCGCACCGCGCCGGTGCCCTGATCGGGACCGTGGTCGAGTCCTCGTCGCCCGACGGGCGCCCCCATACCGGTTGCGGCTCAGTCGACTTCGGTTGCATCGAAGTACCGTGGAGGGCTTCTTGCGATTTCGTTCGCTCAAATTCGTGCTACCCGCATTCCTGGTGGTAGGCACCGCCGTTACCTTCGGCGTGGCCGCGGGTGGCTCGGACAACTCCAAGGCCACAGTGCCCACCACCGAGAACGCCTATGTGAGCCAGGTGGCTCCGACCAAGCCGCACGCCACGCAGACCTGGTTGTCGGTCTGCCCGGCGACCTGCGAAGGGGCGACCGCTTCCGAGCGGCGCGCGTTCGTACGGTTCACCGTCGCGGGCGTTCCCGCGGGCGCGCGTGACGTGCGGTTGAGTCTCGATCTGTACTCGGCTCGGACCACCGACACGGGCGTGCGGGTCCACAAGGTCAACGGGACCTGGTCCGCGACGAGTCTCACCTGGAAGAACCAACCCGCGTTCGGCGACATTGTGGGCTCCCGTGACGGCTTCACCGCCTCACAGGTCGGCTCCATCGACGTCTCCGGCGCGTTCACCGGCAACGGCTCGTACAGCTTCGCGCTCACCGCGGCCAAGGGCGCGCAGGGGGTCTTCCAATCCTCGCGTGCGAGCGCCGACCAGGCCCCGCGCCTGTCGGTGAGTTGGACCGATCCGGCGGCCCCCACCACCGGAGCGCTCCCCTTCGACATGCCGGCCACGCCGGCACTGCGCGGGAGCGAAAAGAAGGTGTACGCGCACTACTTCACCCCCTATCCCGCGTCCCTCGACAACCAGGAGCCCAACAAGGACTACTACACTCGCAACTACCTCGCCCCGGCGGGCGAGAGCGGCAAGCACGTCGCCTACGGCGGACTGCTGCGCGACCGTCCGGTACCTCGCCCACCGCTGGGTGGGGACTGGCAACTCCAGGACATGCAGCGCGAGATCCGCGATGCGACCGCGGCCGGCATCGACGGCTTCACGGTCGACGTGCTGTCCACCACGAGCGCGCACTGGACCAGGTTCAAGACCCTGATCAAGGCCGCCGAGACCACCGATCCCGGCTTCTCGATCGTGCCGATGCCGGACATGACGTCCCTCAGGGACGCCACTCCCGCCGGCCTCGCCGCGTCGATGGCCGAGATCTCCGCCTCCAAGTCCGTCCGGCGTCTCGCGGACGGACGCGTAGTGATCTCGCCGTTCAAGGCGGAGCAGCAAACCCCGCAGTGGTGGGCGGAGTTCGCGACCGTCATGGACAAGACGTACAAGACCAAGGTCGCCCTGGTTCCGGTCTTCCTGAACTTCTCGGCGAACGCGGACAAGTACGCCTCGGTCAGCTACGGCTTCTCCAGTTGGGGCAATCGCAGCCCCAATCGGCAGGGTTCCATCCAGTCGGACATCGCCAAGGCGCACAGCCTCGGCAAGATCTGGATGCAGCCGGTCGCGGTTCAGGACGAACGCCCCAACCAGGGCATCTACGACGAGGCGAACAACACGGAGAACCTGCGTACTTCGTGGGACAACACCATCAACGGCGGTGCCGACTGGGTGCAGCTCACCACCTGGAACGACTACTCCGAGGGCACCCAGTTCGCGCCCTCGGTCAATTCCGGGCACACCTGGGTCGACATCTCCGACTACTACCTCGTCCGCTTCAAGACCGGTGCCTGGCCCAGGATCACCCGTGACACGGTGTACCTCACGCATCGCGTGCAGTTCGCCTCGGCCAAGCCCACCGCGAGCACGCAGACGAAGTTGATGACACCGAGGTCGGGGACCAACGCGCCCCGGGACACGGTGGAGGTACTCAGCTTCCTCACCGCGCCCGCGACGGTGAACGCCACCATCGGCGGCGGCAAGCAGCCCTACCAGGCCGCGGCCGGCGTGCAGGCCAAGCTCTTCCCGCTGGCGATCGGCACCAACTCGGCGTCGATCGTCCGCAACGGCGGCACCGTCGCCACGGTCACCTCCCCCAACGCGGTGAAGAAGGACTTCGCCGCGCAGGACCTGGGTTACCGAGGCGCGAGCAGCGGCCGGCCCGGCGCCGGCTGACGCGTCGCACAGATCGAGTTCGAGTTCGACAGGCGGGGCCGGGTCCGATGCGGACCCGGCCCCGCCGCGTCGGGCGGGCTGTCGGGCGGTCGGAGGCTTCCGCAGCACGACAACGACCGAGCGCCGACCCCGATGTGGGTCGGCGCTCGGTCGTCGCAAGGGAGTCACGGGCTCGGCGTACTCGGCGCGGCCGCGTGGGGCCCGAGGCCGCCTTCCTCGGGCACGAGGGCCCGGATGGACGGGGCGCAACCCGTCCACCCGGGCCGTCGTGGCGGGGTACGTAATCCGGGCGGGGGTGAGACCCGGATTCCCGTACCGGTGCCGGCGCATCGGATCGGCCGGCGCTCGCCGGGAGGGTGCGCTTCCCCCGCGCCATTGAGGGGGAAGGCCCGGCCGTCGGCCGATCCGCTGCGCTCAGATCCCTCGGTTCGCCGTGGCGGACGTCGGGTGGTCGGCGAGCAGGCGGGGCAGGCAGTGCGCCCCTCGCCTGGTTCGCGTGTCGGCATTGCGATAACCGCCTCTGGTACCGCCGCCGCGGCCTCGGCCGAGCGACGAAGCGGAGCAAGTCATCTCAGATTCCCTTCCGTTCCCGAACGACGGCGAGAGTCGTTTCAGGAGGAGCCGGTGTGCCCTGATCCGAGCGGCCGCCGCCGTCGGCGACGACGGGGCCGTTCGGTGCCACAAGCCTGCGGCATGCGCGTGCCCCGGCCTAGTCCGCACAGGCTGCGGGAATCTGACGCGAAGGGTAAGCCGATCTGGCGCTTGGAACACGGCGAGGTCAGCCGAACTCCACGTGCTGCTCCGGCTGTTCGGCTGCGGGGTCCGGCACCGAGCGAATCGACTCGTCGGCTCGGACGAACCGGCCCTGGAGACCCCGACCGGCCAGCACGAACGCGTCCAGGGCCGCCGCCAACAACGGATTGTGGTTGGCGGTGCGGTACAGGGCGGACACCCGGCGGTGCGAGGGTATGTGCGCCAGCGGCACGCCCACCACACCCTCCCGGGCCTGGTAGGCCAGGCCGGGGACGATGGCGACCCCCGCCCCGGCGGCGACCAGGCCCTGGACGACGTCGTAGTCGTTGCTGCGGAACGCGACCTTGGGCGCGAACCGATGCGCGGCGCACACCCGGGAAAGGCTGGTGGAACCGGCCGTCCCGGGTCGACTGGCCACCCATCGCTCGTCGGCCAGGGCCGCGAGGTCGACTCCGTCCTCCCGCAGTGCGGGGTGACCCGCCGGCACCAGGAGTGCCAGGGTCTCCTCGACGAGCGGGAACACCGTGAGCTCCTCCGGCCAGACACGGGGCACCAGGTCGTAGGCGAAGACCAGGGCCAGGTCCAGATCGCCCTTTTGTACCAGCGGCACCAGGTCGTCCGGTTCGGCCTCGTCCAGCAGGATGTCGGCGGTGGGGTGCAAACGGGTCAACTCCGCCACGGCGTGCGGAACCAGCCGCTCACCGGCGGTGGGGAACGTGCCCAGCCGCAGTCTGCCGCTGCGGCCCTGCACCACGTCGTGGATGTCGCGCTCCAGGCTGTCCAACACGGCGATCGCGTCGCGCGCCCGGTCGGCGATCGTGAAGGCCATGCCGGTCGGCCGGATGCCGTGCGCCTCGCGCTCGAACAAGGAAGCCCCGACGGCTCGTTCCAGTGCGGCGATTTGTTGCGATACCGCCGAGGCGGTGTATCCGGTGCGGCGCGCGGCGCGCGCGAACGATCCGGTGCTCACCACTTCGATGAGCGTGCGCAGGTGCAAGGGGTTGAGCATCAGAGTTCCTCGGCCTCATTCGAAAGAGGTCGCGGGCTGCCGCATCTTGGCACCCGAACGCCGGGCCACGACTCTGTTGGGGCACGGTAACCGTAACGATCATTGGGTCTCGAGGAGCGTTTCGACATGTCGGATGTCCTGTCGCTGATGGATCAGTGGGGGCCGGAGAAGGTCGTCTCCGTGTCACACACCCGAAGTGGAATGAAGGGCGTGCTGGTCATCGACAACACCGCCCGCGGCATGGGCAAGGGCGGCACCCGGATGTCCCCGACGCTGACCACCACCGAAGTGGCCCGGTTGGCCCGGGTGATGACCTGGAAGTGGGCGGCGGTCGACCTGTTCTACGGCGGTGCCAAGGCCGGCATCGTCGGCGATCCGGCCGGGGCGGACAAGGAGGTCGTGCTGCGGGCCTTCGCACGGGCCCTGTCGAACGAGGTGCCCAGTGAGTACGTGTTCGGCCTGGACATGGGGTTGACCGAGGACGACGCCGCGATCATCCAGGACGAACTGGGCGACCGAGGGGCGGCCGTCGGCACCGATGCCGTGCTGGGGGGTGTCCCCTACGACCGACTCGGGGTGACCGGGTTCGGAGTGGCGGAGGTGGCCCACGAGTTGGCCGCGCACGTCGACCTACCCCTCGGGGATGCGCGAGTGGTGGTCCAGGGACTGGGCGCGGTCGGCTCGGCCGCGGTGCGCCGGTTCGCGGAGCTCGGTGCGACGGTGGTCGCGGTCTCCTCCGTGCACGGGGCGTTGTACGACCCGGACGGCCTGGACGTCGAACGACTGCTGCGGTTGCAGGCGGAGATCGGCGATCTCGCGGTCAAGGAGTACGCGGGTGGGGCCGTGCACGAGCTCGGATTCGAACTGTCGGTACCCGCCGACGTATTGGTACCGGCGGCGACCCAGGACGTGATCGACGAGCGGGTGGCCGACCGGATCACCGCCCGACTGGTCGTGGAGGGCGCCAATCTGCCCACCACGCCGGCCGCTCAACGCATACTCGCGGACCGCGGCATCGTAGTGGCGCCCGATTTCATCGCGAACGCGGGCGGCGTCGTGGCCGCGGGCTTCGCGATGGACGCGCGCTACTCCGCGTTTCGCCCCGATCCGGAACTGATCCGGGCGAGCGTGTCCACGAAGCTGCGTGAGAACGCTGTGCGGGCGCACGAAGAGGGCGCGCGTCGAGGAATCACCTCGCACGAGGCCGCGCGCTCGCTGGCCCAGGAACGGGTGTACGCGGCGATGCGACTCAAGGGACGGGTGGCCCGATGACCGCCGCGCTCCGGCGGCGCGCACGCCGATGTCGGGTCCGGCTGTCGACCCATGCCCACTCTTCCCGCGGCAACTGACGCGGTGATACCGACGAACCATCCGGATCAGGCGTACGTGTCCACGGACAGCGGCATCTGACAGAAGGTCTCGATCTCCTCTTGAAGTTCACGCACCCGCGTCTCGCGCGCCCGCATCGGTCGGCGCAGCCTGCCGTGCACCACCATGACCAGGGAGACCAGTCCGTCGACACGCCAGGCCGGTTCGAGCCGAAGCACCGGGCGCAGCGCCTCGGTGGTCGCCTCGATCTCGTCCAGACTCGCGTAGGCCAGCGCGGCCGCCACCCGGGCGACCATCTCGTCCGCGCACGAGTAGTTCTCGGGGGCGGCCACCGCGTACATGCGCAGCGCGGTCTCCGCGCACTCGATCGCCCGGCCTTCCGCGCCCGGGATGAAGACTCGGGTCAGCGCCTCGTAGGCACTCTGCCTGGCGGGATCGAAGGTCAACAGACCACCGATCTCGTCGAGTTCGTCCCGCCGGGACAACTCGCGCGCGTCGGCCGCCGCGCGCAGCGCCGCCGACGCCGCGAGCGCGTCACCCAGTGCCGCCTGGGTCAGCGCGATCAGGGAGTGCAGCCACACCGAAGCCGTACCGACACCCGTGTTCCGTACCGAAGCGCCCAGTCGCGCGTAGCGCAGCGCCTCGTGCACCCACCCGGCCCGATAGGCGATCAATGACTGGACACCACGCAGCCACACCTCGGCGCTGGGGTTGTGCGCGTCCACGACCGCGTTCAGCACTCCCGCCTGGGCCATCGCCAACGCCTCGCGGGTGTCTCCCAGGTCGTGCCGGGCCCAGGCGGACAGGCCGCGTGCGAGCGCCTTGGTCAACGGGTCGATCTGCGAACCGTCCGGGTCTCCGTGCTCGGACACCGCCAGGGTGGCGTGCCGCCGGACGGCGACCAGTTCCGCGTGGATCGTCGGCAGGGCGGTGTGCGGATAGACCGCCGCAAGACGCCGGATGGCCGCCGCCGTCCGGGCCGGCGACAGGAACTCGATCGCGTCCCTGGGCTCGCCGAGGACGTCGACCTTGTTCGGGAGTTTCATGCGTTATCTCTCCGCCGATGCGAGAACGTGCCTTATCTGCGGCCAGCGTCCCACCCTCGGGCGCGCGCGCAAAGGTCGGCGTGGTTACCCGAACTCGGTAAACCCGAAGGTAACCGCACGGAATGCAGGACCCGGGCGGCGGCGAGCCCTCGGGCAACCGCCCGTCCGGCATGCGTAAGCTCCCGGTAATTGATCGGAAACATTCGGGTTACTTTATCCTCGAACTGTTGCGCCGGTCGACACCCCCCCGACTGTTCGTACCTACCTTCCGAATGTATGCTGCAAATCAGTTCCGCATCCCCCTTTCATTCCGGTAGGCGCCCGGATCGAGGCGACGGTGGGTGCCATTCGATCGCGATCCCCCAGTCGATTCCGTGAGCGCATTTCCACTGCGCGTCACCGCCGTGTCGCTTGTGCGCCGATTCCTGATATTGAGGAGCCCCCATGACAACTGGCGCCGTACCCGACTGGCCCGTCATCACCGTCGAGATCTCGGCGGATCAATCCGTGCGTGTGGACGGCATGGACGTCCCGGTTCCGCCGGGGAGCGATCCGCGGGGGGCCGCGCTCGCGGTCGTCGCCGAGCAGGCACGGTCGCTCGGGCATCCGGTGCGGGTGCACGCCGTGGAGGCGGACGGAACAATCTTCCCCTTGAACGTGTACGCGGACCGCTCCATCGCCGAGGCGGGCGCGCCGATTCCCGCGGCACAGCGGCGCGGCAGGTTCGGCCGGCGCCGGTCGGGATCCGCCGAAGCCGCCGCCCAGGCCGCGGCCCGGCCGTCCGTGCCGGAGCGGCCGATGACACCACCCCCGGCCGCACCCGCCCAGCCCCCGACCGCCATGCCCGAGCCCGTCGCGCCGCACCCGACCTGGGCTCCCCCGGTCGCCTCGGCCGGATCGGCGCACCCGGTTCAGGCGCTGTCGACCCCGACGAAGCGTGCGCCCGGCGGCGGTGTGCCGGCGCCCAGGGACGAGCAGCAGCAGGTGCTGGATCTGATTCGAGAGGCGATCGGCGCGGGGGACGGCGCTCGTGCGTTGGCGATGGCGGCCGAGTTGGACACGACCGCGACGGCGGCCGATCCCGCGGAGCGGCTGGCCGCGCGCGAGGTGCACGGCTACGTGGCTCTTGCCACCGGACGACCCGCCCTGGCCGTGCGGTTGTACGCGGAAGCGGTCACGTTCGGTGACCATTTGGAGGAGCCCGGGGAGTGGCGGATGCGGATGGCCGCGAACGCGCACTTCTGTTGGTTGCGCGTCGCCGACCCGGTCGCCGCAGATGCCGTGGGCGAGTTGGTGATGAACGCCTACGCGGCCGGCGGGGCCGCGGATTCACCGGCGGCGCGTGCGGCCCGCAGGCACATGGCGCGGACGAAGGTCTGCGCCTGACCCTGCCGCCGGACCCGATCCCGCGGCCCCGCACGGGCGGGGCCGCGTGGGCTGGTCAGCGGTGCGCGAGCGCGCGAGGCGGGAGCGGGCTCCCGCTTCCGCCCACCTGGGGCCCCTGCGCCCAGAGGCAGTGCAGGTCTTCGGGGGCCAAGGGGGTGCGATAAGCCGCGCGCAGCACGTCGGCGGCTACCGCGCCGCCCCCCTCGGCCAGCCGTACGAACCAGTCGAAGCCGGCCGGATAAGCCCACAGGTACGAGCGCAGGAGCGGGTTGGCCCCCCGGTCACCGATCAGGTCGGCGATCTGCTCGTCGGTCCAGAACGGCACGCGCGCGCGGGCATGCGCCGCACACGCGGCCACGCTCACACCCCTGTTGATCGCCAAGTGCAATTCGCTGCGCACCAGTTGCAGGTAGTGGTCCAGCCGCACCCGGGCGATCAGCACGGTGTCGTCGGGCGCCACGAACAGTGGGAGCGCCTGGGCCAGCCCCTCCAGGACCACCTGGGTGGGTCCGTGTACCGACAACACCCGTACCCACGGCACCTCCTCGCGGGTGCACCGGTGTGCGAAGCTCGCCGCCTGGAGACCGTGGCCGAGTACCTCGTGCAGGGCGAACTGCCGTGCGCCGACCCGGGTGAAGCGCGCGTTGCGCGGGTTGAGTCGGAGCCGGACGTGACGCCCCGCGCCGTCCAGCCAGTAGGCCCAGTAGGCGTCGACATCGACGCATTCGATGGTCAGCTCGTAGGACGCCTCGGACTCGGTCACCTTGCGGACCGCGGGTTCGAATTCGGCGGCCGCCACGCGAATCTCGGGCGCCACGAGCTCGGCGTCCAAGGGCTCTTCGGCGATCCGCAATTCACGATCGGTGGCGTCGTGCCAGCCGATCCCCATCGCCTCGAGGAGTTCGCAGGCCAGCGCCGCCCGCTCGGTGACGTAGTCCACCGACCAGCCCACGGCCGCGCAGCCCTGGGTGGCCCGGATGTACTCGTCCAACGCGGGGCGCTCCCCCAACTGGGCGCCCAGGTAAGCCAGATCGGCAGTCAACCGAGTGGCCAGGCGCGGCGCGTCGGCCACCGCCGGGGTTGCCGCGAGTTCGCTCAGCCGCGCGTACACGGCCAGCCGATCGCTGGCGGCAGGCACCGGCTCGGCCTCCGGAAAGAAGTCGAAGTCGATGATCGGGGCACCACCTCGCTCGATCTCGAGGTGGTGCCAGGCGCGAATCGCCGCCTCGATCTCGTTACGCACTGTCATGGACCACATCCCAACGCAAGGTCACGTACTGATTGGCGTGCAGGTCTTGCCTGGACAACGTCATGTGCAGTCGATCCTTGTCGAGACTCCATCGGGTGTTCTGGGTGACCGAGTTCTCCGAGCCGTCCGGATGTTGCTCGATCGCACCGCAACCGCGGAACTCGGTGACACCGTGCTGGGTCACGCTCAAGGAGAATTGTCGCGTAGGCCGCGCGATGGCCTGACGCCAGTACGTCGAGTCCACGAACATTCCTCCCTCACACACATATTCGATGACCGTAGTCTCCCCCGGGGGCACCGGCGGCGAGATCTGGCAGGCGAACTTGCTCAGGCCCGTGGTGTCGTACAGCCGCTGAATGGCGATCTGCCGGTCGCACGCGTCGGTGGGCGTGATGGTCAAGCGGCCGCGAGCGTGCTCGAACCACATTTCCCGGACCATCCGAGTGAGCGGCCGACCGGTGAGGTTCAGAACGACCTGGCGGTAGGTCAGCCGGACGTCCCCCTGCCGATCCACCACGATGTCCACGTCCAGGGAGAGTTCCACGGCGTCCCCGAACGGCGGTGACGAGTCCCCGGACGTGTCCCACGGACCCTGCTCCCACTGGTCGGCGGCCCCGCTTGGGAGCGGCTCCCCAGCCGCAGGCGAGATCACGACCGGGACCTCCGCGACCCGGCCCTCCTCCCACGGCTGCGGGGCCAGGCCCAACATTTCACCGGGAATGCGGAGCCCCTGGGAAACCCGCTCGACCACGTGCTGTTGACGGACGTGAGCCCTTCCCTTGACGTAATCCCCGACCCTGCTCGGCGTCATCTCGCACAGCCGAGCCAATTTGCTCAGAGTAAATCCGAGGTCGTCCTGGGCGAGCCGGAATATGGCCCCCAGATCGCGGTCCGCACAGGCCCGGATCATGGCCGGCGTGGCCAACACTTCAGTGGGCAGAGGCTTGCGGTCATCGATTTTCGGCATACTGAGCTCCCCGACACGGGGCCGGTCCGGCGCGGCCCACGTAGTTACCGGAGAATTTACCAGTGGTGGGTAACGTCCTCGACCTTATGTCGAGGGGCCTATCGATCCACTCTGTACAAAGGAGCGTTCAATCGAACGCGGTCCGTGACATCCGAATGTCGAAGCGATCGGGCAGGTGCAAAGCGGGTGGGTAAATGGGGCCGACGGGGATATATCGTCCGGGCTCAGGAAATGCCCAGTCGAGTGGCCCCGGCAATGAAATTGCACGCACTCGGCCACCCGCGCTCGGTCCCCGCACCGGCCCGGCCGCGCCACGACGACATCCGCACGGCAACCGCGTGAACCGTCCCCGCGACGCGAAGAGCCAGGAGAACATGTCCGCATCGACACCCTTCCGACCCGTCCTGGTCGGGAGGAAGCAATCCACCGCCGAGGCTTCCCACACTCCGTCGACCGACGCCGCGGCGAACCGGCGCGTGCTCTACCAGGGTGCCGATCCGGCCGCGGTGCACACGGCAGTGGCCTCCCGGTTGGGTCCGCACCGGCTGCACGTGCCCGGCGGCCGGATCAAGGCGAACTTCCGGGTCCTGCACGAGGGCGACATCTCGATCCACGAGCTCGCCTATGGCGCTCGGGCCGACATGTACCTCGACGGCAACACCCCGGACTACCTGATCCCCATCCGCCACCGGGGGTGGGGCCGGGTGATCATCGACGCCGTGCAGAGCGCGCTCTCCCCCTGCGTCCTGGGCCCCGGGCGTCGGGCGCGACTGTGCTGGGAGCCCGACACCTCCGTGGTGATCGTCCGCATCCCCGGCGAGGTCATGGATCGGGCGACGGGCTACGGGACCGGCGGGAATCCCGCGGGGGTCGGCGAGTTGGGGCCGTACCTGGACGGCACCGATCCCGGCGTCCGGCAATGGCTCTCGCTGGCTCGCGACTTCAGCGCGATGGTCGACTCCGCCGGGCACCTGGCAGGCTCGCAGTTGGCGGCGCGGCACTTCGAACAGGTCCTGGTCCACGGCCTGCTCTCGTGCGCCCCGGCCCACGCCGGCGGTCCGCAATCCGAGACGGGCTCCACCGAACCGAGCGGGTTGCGCCGGGCCCTGGCCTACTGCGCCGAGCACGCCGGCGAACCGATCTCGGTCGGCGCGGTGGCGGCGGCGGCCGGCATGAGCGTGCGCACCCTTCAGGAGAAGTTCCGCATCCACCTGGGCGTGACACCTGTGGGCCACCTCCGGCGGGTGCGCCTGGCGGGTGCGCACGCCGATCTGCTGAACGTGGCCGAGGGGCGGTCCCGCGAGACCGTGACCGACATCGCGCTGCGTTGGGGCTTCGGCCACCTGGGACGCTTCGGCTCGATGTACCGCGAGACCTACGGGCAGTTGCCCTCGCAGACCCTGCGCCACGGCGCGGCGGAGTCCAAGATCTCACGCGCCGCGGGCTGATCGGGGTCGCCGCGTCTCGGACGCCGGCCACTCGGGCAGACCACTCGACCACCGGTTCGGCACGCGCCCTCGAGCACGTGCCGGCCGGGCCGGTCGCCGGTCGCCGGGGGCGATCGAGCAGCGGTCCAGGGGCGGCTTACAGCGGCGGGAGGGTCACCGTGGCCTTGAAATGCTCATGGGCGTCGGACGTGCGTCCGTTGCCGTACACGCGCAACACCTCGGCCAGGCCCGGATACTGCTCCGCGAGCAGCTCGGCCGCGGACTCGAGCTCGGCGGCCGAGGCCACCGCGCGCAGCACCGCGTGCACCGCCGCGGCCGGATCGGCGCGTGGGCCGGTCAGGACCTCTGGTCCGTTCAGCCGCAAGGCCGTGCGCGTACTGGGCTGATGGGAGCGAACCCGCTCCAGCGCGGCCTCCCGGTCGGCGACCGTCAGGCGGTCGAAGTCGGAGGAGCCGACCAGCGCCTCGACCTCCTGGAGCCGGGCCAGCACCGCCGGGTTGCCGATCTTGGCCCGTTGACCGGACATCAGCTGCGAGAGCATCGGCGCGGACAGGCCGAGCATGGCCGCCAGTTCCATCTGTGACATGGTCAGCCGCATCAGGAGCCGACGGAAGCGGTCGTTCAAGGGCTCGCCGTACCACTCGGTCTGTCGCGCCCGATTGCGCTCGACGACGTCCTGGTCTTCCTGCGGCTTGGTCACAGGCGAATCATGCACTGCGAACCACGCGGTTTGCAATTGCAATCGCCCGGGCCGGTCGAGGGCCCCGGTCGACTCACGGCGCCGATATCGGTATCCAGCGATACATCCCATTGTCCTGATAAGTACATCGCATCCGCGTTCCACCCGGCATACGCGCTTCCGCCGCCACGTCGTACCAGTCGCACGCGGCACCGGACACGACCTCCTTCGAAACCGGACTGGTCACGACACGAGACGCCGCGGGGGTCGGTGACACGCCGCCCGGCGTCGGTCCCGCACCGGTGGAGCCGGCGGGCGCGACCGGTGGCGTCGAGGTCGGGGCGGCCGGATCGGCCTCGTCGCCGCCGGTGGCGATCAAGGCGGTCGTCACCGCCGCGACGACGACCGCGCTACCCAGGACCGCCCACCTGCCGGGGTGCGCCAAGCGACGGACCGCGGGGCGACTTCCGGCCGGCACGACGGGCGCGCGCAATTCGGGAGCCGTGTCGACAGCGTCCTGCCGCGCCGCCCGCAACCAGAGCGAGACCGACGGCGCGGAGGACGGCGACCCGGCCCCGGACGAAGGAGCCGCCGTCGGCGGCGGCGTCGGTGTCGGCGTGGGCGGTGTCGGCGTCGTCGGTGTCGACGTGGGCGGTGTCGGTGTCGGCGGTGTCGGTGTCGATGTCGGCGAGGGTGGCGGTGTCGCGACCGGCGGCGCCGTCGCGGGCGGCGCGAGGGGCATCGGCGACGACCCGGCGACCCGGACCGCGGACGAGGAGGCGCGCGGCACCGGACCCCTACCGTCCGGCCGGGTCGCGGAGTTGCGCGGTATCCCCCGCAGCACCTGCCCCTCCGGGGTGTCCTCGGGCAGCGGACCCAGCACGTCGAAGACCTCGATCGGCTCGCCGTCCGCAGTCGACGCCGGCGTCACCGGCCCCAACCCCGGAGCGATCTCCCGAAGCCGGGCCAGCGCCTGCGCGGCGTCCTCCGGTCGCGCGCGGGGTTCGGCCTCGGCGAGTGCGCCCACCAGGTCCCACAGCGGGCCGGCCCCGGCGGGGATGGTCGGCGGCTCCTCGGGCGCGTCCTCGCTGCCGGACAGCAGCTGCCACGCCAGGACACCCAGCGCGTACAGATCGCGACGCACGTCCGGCGGCGCGCCGGTCGACGCCTCCGGCGGCAGGTACCCCCAAGTGCCCACCACGTAACCGGCCTCGGTCAACCGCGGACCCTCTCGGGGCAGCGCCAGGCCGAAGTCGCCCAGCAGGCATCGGGGCACATCCTGTCCCGTCACCTCGAGCAGGACGTTCGCCGGTTTCACGTCGCGGTGCACGAGTCCGACCGAGTGCACATGATCCAGGGCGTCCAGGAGTTGGCCGAGAATGGCCGCCGTGTACGACTCCGGCAGGGCACCGTAATCGCGGATCAGCGAGGCCAGCGACCCACCCGCGAACAACTCCATCGCGATCAACACGTCGCCGTCGGCGACCCACGCGTAGGGTGACGAGACGTGCGGGTGCTCCAGCCGGAAACCCTGCTCGCGCACCACGCGCAGCAGCAGTCCCGCGTCGGCCGGACGCACCAGTTTGGCGGCACAATAGCCGCCCAACCGGTGGTCGAACGCCCGCCATACGGTGCCGGACATACCGGCCCCGACGGGATCGACGAGGGTGAAACGGCCGGCGAACTGAGTGGGCACGCCGTCACCCTAGCGCAGGGGTTCGAGCAACTTTCGGCCCCATTACCCCTCGGTAATCTGTTGTTTGCAAGTGCAATCCTGATCTACATTCCCGGGCATGAGATCGCGAGCGTTCCTGGCCTGTGCTGCGGCGATCGCGCTGGGCGTGGTGTCGGTGCCCGACGTCGGCCCACGCGCTTTCGCCGCCGAGTCGGTGACCCAGCGCGTGCCGCGCACGTACACCCCCACCGGAACTCCCGTCTCCGGCGCGCCGGACGGCGCCCGCGCCACGCCGCTGGGCCCCGGCGACTACCTGGACCACATGGCCGACAAGGACGTCAAGTACTACTCCGTGGACGTGCCCTTGGGCTACACGGTGTACGTGTCGGGGACGACCGTCAGCACGGTGAAAGGCATGGAGTCGCTCGAGCTGAAGCAGATCGACGAGCGCAGCGCCTCCTGCACGACGAACATCGGTCTGTCGCAGTCGCAGTCGAAGGTCGTCACGGCATCGCTGGACTGGGGAGCAACCGCCACGGGCAAGAACAACAGTTGCACCAAGCCGGGTCGGCAGGTGTTCTCGGCCACCCGCAAGGGCACCGGTCCGCCGGTTCCGCTGGAACTGCGGATCTTCCTGGAGCCGCCCGTCGTGGACAAGGGTCCGGCCGAATCCGTGATCGCGCGCTACACCGAACCGGGTGGCGCGCCCGTGCCGGTGGTCGGCGGCGGTTCGTTCGCCGAGGCCGCCACCCTCTCCGGCTCCGGCCATTTCACCGACGACGTCGCGTTCGGGGAATGGGCCTTCTACCGGGTCCGCCTGGACTGGGGACAGAGCCTGGCCCTCCAGGCGCGGGTCGGTGGCGGGCGGGGCTACGCCCCGACGGAGATCCGGCTGTACAACCCCGTGCGCGAGGAACTCGCTCGCGAGTCGGCGGCCGTGTTCGACACCGAGCACATCTTCAGCGGTCGTCCGGATTCCTTCGCCACGCGACCCGTGCGCTACCTCAACCGCAGCGACCGTCAGCAGGAGGTCGCCGACACACTGCCGGGGTGGTACTACATCGCGGTCGCGGTACAAGGCGCGGGCGAGCAGCGCTCGCTGTCCGTCGATGTGTCCGTCGGCGGTACCAAGGAACCCGGTCCCGGGTACGCGCCGGACGCACAGCCACCCACGACGCAGTCCGGGGGAAGCGCTCCGAGCGGCAAGGCCGCAGCGAGCCGGGCTCCGACGACGGCCTTCGGGGAGCAGCCGGCCGGCGGCGACCATGGTGACGAGAGCGCGAGTTCGGCCTTCGGTGGTCCCGCCGTTTGGCTGGGGCTTCCGCTCGCGCTGCTCCTGGGGGCCGGTCTGGCGTCCTGGGTGATCCGTCGGCGCGCGCCCGAACCTCCCTGCGACTGAGCCGGTTCCACCGATCCCCGGCTACAGGTCGGACAGTCTGGTGCGCAGTGCTTGCATCCGATCGTATGCGGCCTGGCGTCCCGGATCGCCGGGCACCGTCGAGTACGCGTGCAGGACGAGCCGACCGAGATCGTACGCGGACTCCACGTCGTCGATCCGCAACCAGCAGTAGTGCGCGTTCTCGGTCATCCGCCCCGCCTCCTCCGGGTGGGTGCCCGAGGCCAGCGCGGCATCGGCGTACAACTCCACCGCAAGTGCCGGCCGACCGGTCAACAGAGCCACGTACGCGTGCACCTCCCGCGCGGCGGGCATCGCCTGCTCGTCACCGCCGTCGCTGACCGACGCGTCCAAAGAGGCGGCCATCGCCAGGGCCCGGTCGCCCTCGCCCGAATGGACGGCTCGCGCGATCTCGGTGACCACCCAGGCCTGTTCCTCGTTCGGCTCGGCCAGGGCCGGGGCGAGGGTCGGGGTGGGAACGGGAGCGGGAACGGGAACGGGAGCGGGAACGGGAGCGGGAACAGGAACAGGAACAGGAGCAGGAACAGGAGCAGGAACAGGAGCGGGAGCGGGAACAGGAGCGGGAACAGGAGCGGGAGCGGGAGCGGGTGAACCGGTCGACTCCGGTACCGCCTGCCCTTGCCCGGACGAGACGGGAAAGGCGAGCGGCTCCTCGTCGGCCGACACATGCCCGGGCGGCGTCGGCGGATGCCAGGAGAGGGCAGGCTCGACGGTTTCGACCGGCGGCGCGGTCGGCTGGAAAGCAGCGGGAACGGGAGCCGGTTCGGCGACCGCCTCCGCCCCGGACGAAGGTTTCGAGAGCTCGACCGGCGGCGGGGTCGGCTCGAAGGCGGCGGGAACGGAGGCCGGTTCGGCAACGGTCTCCGCACCGGACAAAGGTTCCAAGGGCTCGACCGGCGGCGGGGTCGGCTCGACGGCGGCGGGAACAGGAGCCGGTTCGGCGACGGTCTCCGCCCCGGACAAAGGCTCCGAGAGCTCGACCGGTACGGGGGCGACGGTGGCCGGCGGGTCCGACGGCGGGGTCGGCTCGAAGGCGGCGGGAACGGAAGCCGGTTCGGCGACCGCCTCCGCCCCGGACAAAGGCTCCGAGAGCTCGACCGGTGCGGGGGTCACGGTGGCCGGCGGGTCCGACGGCTCGGCCACGGCCGGCGTCGATATGGGTTCCGTCGGAACCACCGGTGCCGGTGCCGCCGACTCCGTCGAAGTGGTCGACATCGGGGTCGAGGCGTCGGGGAATTCGGTGAAGCCTCCGTACCCGGGCATGCCGGACGCGTCGGGCGTCGGCGTGTGTCCGGGAGCGTAGACGGGTTCGACCGGCGGCTCCGCGTAGTCGTTCTCGGCCGGAGCCGCGCGCCTCGACTCGACCCGCGGGTCCTGTCGGGGCTCACCAGAGGACGCGAACGACGGTTCCACCGGTTCCCGGACGTCCCGGACCGGCTCGAAGACGGGGCGTGGGGTTCGCTTGCGCCGACCCAGTGGCGAGCGTCGCTTCGAGGGCGGGGGAACGGGATTGTCCGAGGCGCTCACGGCACCGTCTCCCGCGACGATGAGCGGGAAGACGGTGCCGTCCGGCTCGATCGCCTCGGTACGCACCGGGCGGCCCAGCGAGCGCGCGGTCACCGACGCGGCCTCCAGCGCAGCCTGGCGAGGATGGACACCGGGCGGAACCGGGATCTGGACCCCTTCCACTCGGACGGTGCCGTCGATCGACAGCTCGATCGTCACGACGGGCCACGCCGGCACCGTGGAGTTGTCGGACACGGGGGCTCCTTCGGTTGAGCGGAGTGCGTTGATCATCGGAAAGGACGGCGCGATCCACCGGAGGTGGGCACCCGCCCTATCGAGGCGGCGTCGGCGGTGGCGTGCTCGATCCGGATGCCACCGGGGTGGACGTCCCGGTCGCCCGTGGTGCGCAAGCCGGCACACCGGGGGCCAGCTTCATCGCGGGTGCCCCGCTGATCAGGGTCACCACGACCACACACGAGTCGGCGGTCACGGGGGCCCCGGCGAAGACGACGCTCGTTTCACCGGTGCCCGGCATCTCGGTCTTCTGGTAGATGCCGGCCGGACTCTGCGCGATGGCCATGTATCCGACGATGCCCTCGGTGCGCGCCGGGGCCTGCCAGGACACCTGGATCCGTCCCTCGGAAACGCTTCTGGTCACCTGCTGCGGTTGATACCCGGCCAGCAGTTCGGGGGCGACCAGGCTCGCGGTCGCCGTCGTCGCCGAAGGCCGCGGTGACGCGTCGGCGGTCGAGTCGTCCCCACCGGTCAGCAGGATCGCGGCGACGGTGACTCCCCCGGCCAGGAGCAGCCCCGCAGCCACGAGGCGAAGCCGGGACCGCGGCCCCTGTTCCTTGGACTCCCAGTCGTAGCCACTGGGTTCGCCCGGAGTGAATTCCGGTTGGTCGCCGGTTGCCGGATCGGGCCACCAGCCCGCTTCGGGGACTCGTGCTGCCTCTTCGAACGACGGGGGTTGCCCGGCCTCCCCGACCGACGGACCCGGCGCGAGCGGAATCTGCGGCGGTCCTTCGGCCCGTGGAAACGTCCGCACGGTGGTGATCGGTGACTCCGCGACGATCGGCACGTACGCCTGCGCGGGCGGCCCGGGCGAATCGGCCTCGGCCCGGGTTGGCCACCATCTCGGTTGGGCCAACGCCGGTCGAGTGTGCTTCTCGCCGCTCCTCTCGCTCCGGGACTCGTCCCCCGGAACGGGCATGCCCACTGCGTCCATCGCCTTCAACCTCGTCCCCCGTCGGTCCTGCGCGGTGTTCGATGGCGCGAGAGCCGCTGGGTCGTACCGCAGGCCGAACGAACCCGCGCCCGCTCACGTCGTCGCGATCCGAGCGGTGGTTTTCCGGTCGCGAGTCCGCCGCGCGGATGGCGCGGGTGCGAATGCGCACGGTGTCCCCCTGGCTGGCAACGCGAGTGAAAGAGGGCGGTCATCCGTGTAGCCGGCGAAAGCGCCGAGCCCGCACCCGGTCGCCAGGTCGTCCGCGGCACCAAGGCCGCGAGCCGGTTCGAGCAGCCGCCCCACGACCACGGCGAATCGAACGACGAAACCCATGGGAAGTGTAGAAACCCATCGGCTCGTCCGATAGGACGGATTGCGCGAAAGTGCCCACGCGAATCGGCTGATTCGCGGACGCCTGTCGACGCGGGCCGGCGACCGGCACGGGTCCGGAGCGCGCGATGCGACGGGCGCACCGCCGTGGACCACTCGTGTCATCCCGGCGCCGCTCTTGGCGCCCTTCGCGGAGCACCGGAGCCGAACCGACGGGGGTACGACAGCGTGCCGGTGAGCCTGTTCGCGCGAATGGCACCGCGCCGCCGCCGTGCGCGCGGCCGTCGTGCTGCACTGCTCGTCCACGCGCCCGCACGCCGGTTCGCTGTCACTCGCCGCCCGAACGAGGCGGCCGGAACACGAAGCGATGTCGAACCGTGCGACGAACTGTCGTCGACATCGATCCGGCCCCTCCCGGCCGGGTACCGGACCGGGCTGCGCCCCCGTCCGCTCAAGGAATCAGATGACCGGCACCATCCGACGCCGCGGCCCCGACATCACCGGCACGTGGCTGTCCGTCCTTCTGCTGATCACCAATCTGGTGACCGTACTCCTGCTCCCTTCCATTGCCGGCGCGCTCCTGGCCGCCAAAGCCGGCCGGCACCCGACCGGGGCCGAATTGCTGCGCGCCTATGGTGACCCGAACGCCTCCCGCTTCCCACCGCCGGCGGTGATCGCGCTCTCGGTCGGCCTCCTGCTGCTGCTCGCCGCGATCGACGTCCCCCTGCTCCTTCATCTCCGCGACCGCGACCAACCCCGGCACGTGGACTCGACCGCGCGTCTGTGGACGCGCCGTGCGGACACCCTGCGTGTGGGCACCAAGAGTGTTCGTGCCGCGGCCGAGGCGATCGGATACCCCGTCTCGACGCCCGGCGTGTACATCGGTCGAAGCGTGCGCGACGGACGCGACCTGTGGGGCTCGTGGGAGGAGGTCCACGTGGACATCTCCGGCCCGCGCACCGGCAAGACCAGTTGCCGGGTCATCCCCAACATCGTCTCCGCTCCGGGTGCGGTGGTGATCACCTCGTGCAAGCGGGACGTGGTCGACGCCACCCGCGAGGTCCGCCGACGGCAGGGCCGGGTATGGGTTTTCGATCCGCACAACGTCGTAGGCGAGCCACCCACCTGGTTCTGGAACCCATTGGACATGGTGGCCGGCAGCATGAAGGAGGCGGCCAGCGTCGCGGGTCTGATCGCATTCACCCAGCGCGAGCAACACATGCGCTCGGACGGGTACTTCCAGCCCGCGGCGGAGAATCTGCTCGCGATGTTCCTGCTCGCCGCCAGCCTGGACGAACAACCGATCACCGTGGTGCGACGGTGGTTACTGCGCCCGAACGACGAGCCCGCGACCATCCTGCGTGCTTCGGGCTACGCTCTGGCCGCCGAAGCCTGCGAGGCCACCCGTAACCTGCCCACGCCCCAGCGCGCCGGCGTCTATGGAACCGCCATCCAGATGGTGTCCTGGCTGGCGGCTCCCGAGGTGCTGCCCTGGATCACGCCGGGCCAGGGCCGAGAGCAGTTCCTCCACTTCGAGGACTTCGCCATCGGCACCGACACCCTCTATGTCGTCTCCGACCTGGACGACCGCAGCGCCAAACCCGCCGCCTCGCTGCTCACCGCGGCCATACTGGCGGCGGCCGAGTACCGTGCGGCGGCGTGCTCCGGGGGTCGGCTGCCCGTCCCTTTCCTGGTGGTCCTGGACGAGGCCGCCAACATCGCCCCGTTGCCGATCCTGCCCGATCGGCTTTCCCACTACGGGTCCCGAGGTCTGGTGGTGATGGTGATGCTTCAGTCCTGGGCGCAGGGTGCGCACGTGTGGGGCGAGAACGGCATGGCGAAGATCTGGAACGCCGGCTCGGTGCGGGTCTACGGGGCCGGCGGTTCGGAAGGCGCGCTGCTGAGCGCCCATTCGCTGTTCTCGGGAAAGTTCGAGGCGAGTACCACCACCCTCGCGCATCGGTCCACGGCTTGGTGGGGCTCGGCTTGGTGGGACTCGTCCGTGACCCGGGCCACCCGTCCGGAGTTCGTGCTCGGCGTGGCGGACCTGGCCGCGCTGCCGCGTGATCGCATGCTGGTGCAGATCAGCGGCGGCAGGCCGCTCCTGGTTCGCTCCGTGCCGTGGTGGGAGGGCCCGCACGCCGATGCGATCCGGGCGTCGATCGGCCGGCACGGCCCGTGATGTCGCCGGGCCCCGACCGCACGATCGGCATGGTCGGCGCCGCCCGGCCCCCTCCAGGACCTACGGGCGGTCGCCGGCCGCCGGCGCGCGGTAGATGTCCATCCAGGCGGTCGCGAAGTCGACGTACCGCCGGATCGGTGCCAGGAAGGCCGGCGCCGCACCCACTCGACCGCGCGCGACCGCGTCCGGATGCGTGCTCTGGAAGTCCCTCCCCAGTACCGGGAAGTCGTGGTCGTTCAGCACCACGCCGGAAAAGGACGACCACGAACTCCCGCCCGCGGTCCCGACCTTGCACGTGTACCGGCGCTCCGACCGATGGGCGTAGCGCGATTCCGCCAGGTGGGCCGCGGAGACGACGCCCCACCCGACGCCGATCGCGAGCACCTTGGCCCCGATGTCGTACAACCGGGCCACCGGTGAACCCGGGCCGAAGTGCGTCACTCCGTGTTCCCGGGTGACTTCCTCGGCACGCGCGCCCAGGGCCACGACCGAGGCCAGCGGATGGTCGCTGCGCACCGCCCCCGCGGTGGTGCGGACCGACTCGGCGAACGCTCCCATCGACGGCGACACCGGCTCATGGGGATCGACCGGCCGGTGCAGATAGGCCGCCAACTCCTCGACCGTCATCCCGGCGGTGGCGTCGGCGAACGCGTCGGAGCTGATCGAGTTCTCACTCGTGTACGCGGGC
The DNA here is from genome assembly GCF_045207785.1 of Embleya sp. NBC_00896. Classification (NCBI taxonomy): domain Bacteria; kingdom Bacillati; phylum Actinomycetota; class Actinomycetes; order Kitasatosporales; family Streptomycetaceae; genus Embleya; species Embleya sp. NBC_00896. Next base: position 7,105,772 of record NZ_CP108776.1, on the reverse strand, counting down.
ACCACCAGGGTTCCCTCGCCGCCGAGCACGATCCGAAACGCCGGCAGGAGGCCGCCCGTCGCGGATCCGGGGCCGTCGGGTCCGCGCACAGCGCGCATGGAACTGTGCACCATCACCGTGTCGCCGCGCCTCAGGCCCAACCCGTGCAGGTCCCGAACGAAGTCCGCCGTTCGGGTCGACGCGGCCACGGCCGGAGTGGGGTCGATGTGCGAGAAGGCATCCCGAATCGGTGTCGCGAACATGGTGTCTGCTCCTGAAGTTCGGTCGAAGGGGCCCACGGCCCCGGCTGTGCGAGTCACATCGCTACGTCTGCGCCGGCCGCCCTCTCGGCCGCTCCCGCGCGAAATGGCTGATCGGGCGCGGGCCTCGTACTCGTGCGGCGACGGCATCGCACCGGACAATCGGACCGAGTGTCGCGCCGGTCGAATCGACCCGCGCGTCGGTGTATTCGAGCCGGCGGAGGTAACCAAGGTGGCCCACCCCGTTGCCGCACGCTCGGATTCGCGAGCCGCGGTGGCCCCGTTCTCTCCTGCGGGGGGCTACGAGCTCTACCGGGGCGGCGACCAGTCCCTGCTGCATCCGCTGCTCGACCGGCACTTCACCCGGCACGAGATGGAAGTGGTGGGTCGCAGACCGTTGGACGCGTGCTTTCGGGCCCTGCACCAGGGGACGTTGACGGCCTACGACCTCAGCTACGGGACCGACGTCGTGGTCAGTCCGGGCGACCCGCCCGACGTCTACATCATCCGGCTCGCGCACCGCGGCCGTGCGTCGCTCAACGTCGCGGGCGGCATGAAGCCGTTCTCCCCGAGCGTGGTCAATCCGGGACAGGTCGTGGTCGCCCGATGGGACGCCGACACCCGCGCCCGGATCCTCTGCGTCCCCCGGCAGTTGCTGGCCCGGGCAATGCACAACCAGATCGACGAGGCGACCGACGAGCCGCTCGCCTTCCATACCGCGTTCGACCTCCGCGTGCCCGAGGCGCTCACCTGGCTGCGGGTCGCCCGACGGTTCACCGAGGCGGCCGACGCCGGGCTGTTCGCCGCTTCCCCGCTGGCCATCGCACATTTCGAACTGTCGCTGGTACACGGGCTGTTGGCCTCCCATCCGCATCGCCTCTCCGAACAGATCCAGCGCTCCGCGCCGGTCCGCGGCACCGGCGCGTTACAACGCGCCCTGGCGTACTGCGAGGCGCACGCCGCCGAGCCGATCTCGGTCGCGGACATCGCCGCGGCCGGCCGGGTGAGTGTGCGCACCCTTCAGGAACAGTTCCGGGTCCACCTGGACACCACCCCGATGGGTCATCTGCGACGCGTCCGCCTGGCCGGCGCGCACGCCGATCTCGTCGCGGTGGCCCAAGGCCGGGCGAGCGGTACCGTCACCGAGATCGCCGCCGCGTGGGGCTTCCCGCAGCGCCGACACTTCGCCGCCCTCTACCGCGCCGCCTACCGCCACGCTCCCTCGCAGACCATCGGCGGGCGCTGAGCGGATCCGGACCTCCCGCGCCGCGCCCGATGTCCGGGTCGGGTCGCCTACGCGCCTGCCGGCGCGCTCGCCAGGTCCTTCGCGACCTTGGTCCGCACGTGGTCGATCACCCGCATCATGTCCGGGCAGTACACGGTCGGATTCAGGAAACCGCTGCCCTCGCGATAGCGGTGGACGAAGAATCCACCGCCGCAGACGTCCCGGATCGAGCACTTGCGACAGGTCGGCGACAAGCCCTCGACACCGATCTGGCGAGCCACCACCGCCGGGTATCGCAGCGCCGCGTCCAGCGAGTCGGTGAACACCGACAACCCCGTGGCCGCCGCGCCGTCGAACGCCGACTTGATGGTGTCCACCTGCTCGATCGCACCGTCGGTGTCGATCGTCACGGTGGTCGCGGGCCCGATGCCGACCTGCTCGGACCGGGAATGACCGCCCAGCACCAGACTCAGCAGATCCTCGAACAACTTGACCCGGGTCTCCTGACGCGGCGCGTCGTACCAGCGATCGAAGGCCCGCACGATCCAGTCGCCGTAGGGCGTCCGGCTCGACCCCTCCTCGCGCAGCGGTGGTGGCGTCGTCCAATTCCCGTGCGGCAGCAGGAAGTCGAGCATGGGCGGCCGGTGCGTCAGCAGTGACTCGTACACCTCCACCGGATCGTTCGCCACGTCGATGACACACAGCAGCCCACCGAACAACCCCGGCCGCGACGGGTCCCGCAGCCTGGCCACCGCCTCGGTCACCGCCGCGTGGCTGCCGCGTCCGTCGGCGAAGCGCCGATGCCGGTCGTTGGCGAGCTCGCCGCCGTCCACGCTCACACCGACCTGGAAGTCCAGGGCGTGCAGGGTGTCGAGCATGCGGTCGTTCAGGAGCAGGCCGTTGGTCTGCACGCCGAACGAGACCCGGGTGCTCGCGGGCACCTCGCGGCGCACGGCCTCGGCCATCCGCGTGATCAGCGCCGGCCCCGCGAGCAGCGGCTCGCCCCCGTGCACGATCAACTGCACGCGGTCCTGCCCGTGCGTGCGCACGTGTTCGCCGATCCGCGCGGCGGTGCGGTCCACAACCGCCGCCGACATCGTCTTGGCGGTCGACCGCCAGGACTCGTCGCCCATCTCGTACAGGTAGCAGTAGTCGCAGGCCAGGTTGCAGCGGCTGTGCATCTTCACCACGAAGTGGGTGAAGGGCACCGGCTTCCACAGCGGGCCCAGGGTGTCGGGGTCGAGCAGATCGGCCGGCCATTCCGCCGACCTGCGCACGGGCGCGGGAAGATTGACCACAGTGTCTGCTCCGGGTGGGTCCAAGGATTTCACCGGCGCGGTCCGCGCGGGCGAAGCCGTGCGCGGCCTCGGATCAGGCGGGCCTCGGGAGCCACCGAGGCCCGCCTGGGCGGCTGCCGATCCGTCGACCGCGCAGCGCCGCGTGCCGGTCGATCGAGGGTGGCCGCTACTCGCCGACGAAGCTGTTGAAGCCGATCCGGGCGCCCGTCTCGGGCTCGGCCGCGAGCCGGCGCAGCGCCACGGCCAGCGGCGACTCGCTCGAGCGGTCGAACGCGGCGGGTGTGGCCTGTGCGTCGGTGGCGACGGTCGGGTTCACGGGGTTCACGGGGTCCTCCTGTGGTCGATCGGATGAGGCGATCCCACGCTAGGAAGCCTGACCGAGACGGCGAAGGTTACGAACGGGACTCGCGCGATCGGACCCGGGAACCGCGTTACCGAGCCCCCTCCCATGGTTCGTGTCCCACCCGGAGGCCGCCGGATGCGGCGGGGCCACGGCCGATCGCAGCGTTCGCGGTTTTCGGACACCGTTTGTGGAGTTCCACCGACAACTGTGACTCCATAAGGTCGTGAAGGTTATCCAACCCTGGTAAATTCCTCGACAATTCCGCCGTCCGACATCCCGCGCGGGCCGGCCTCATGGAGGACTGTCGCCATGTCGATGACCGATGACCGCAGACCCGTGTCCACAGATTTGCTGGCGACGCCGGAGATGATCGACGCGTGCGCGGAACGAGATTTGGGCGCAATATTTCGACTGGCCAGGAACGACCCGGGATTTACCCTCAGTAAATTGGCCCGCCTGTGTGAGATGACCCCCAGCAGGGTGGGGGATTACGTCAAGGGACGAGCCCGTGTACGCCAGCAGCACGTCGTGGAACGGGTGTCCCACGGATTGCGCATCCCGGGCGAGATGCTCGGCCTGGCTCCGCAGCCCTGGGAGGGGGACGAGGACATCGCCGGCGACCGGCCGGCGCGCGCCCGGACCCGATCGGACGCCGGCTTCCCGGGGCCGGCGGAGGGCGGCCGGCCCGAGCACCACTTCGGCGACGCCGTGCAGTTGTCCCTGGACGTCCACCTCGACATCGACCCGAAGGGCAACGCGCGACTGACGTACCGGCAGGTCGTGCTCAACCTCACGAATCGGCCGCTGACCCGGATGGTACGCGAGATCTGGTTCGAGCACTCCCGAGGACGCCTGACGATCACGCCCACCGACGCCTGCGATCACCAGGTCGCCATCCAACGACTGTACGAGACATCGGGTTTGGCCAAATTCGTCTGCCAGATCTCACCGCCCGTGCCGCCGGGCAAGACGGCGATCATCGAGTATGTGTGCGAAGGAGGGATGTTCGTGGGGCCGATGTACTGGCTCCAGGCCATCGCCCGGCACACGCGACGGTTCTCACTGACCGTCACACAGCACGGTGCCACCGAATTCCACGGCTGCACCGCTGTCGAGCAGCACCCGGACGGTTCCGAGAACTCGGTCGCGCAGCACACCCGTTGGCAGTTGGACGAGGATCGGCTGCGCCTGACGCTGCACCGGGAGGATCTGCACGGCAATCAGTTCCTGACGCTGCGGTGGGACGCCGGCCGGGGCGGCGCGTGAGGGCGCCGAGGTGTTCGCCGAGTATGCGCGGGCACCGTCGGTCGGCGGTCGTCCCCCGAAAGCCCCTCGATATCAAGATATCGGCCCGCCGACATCGCCGATTACGACCTCCCGTTCGAAGTCGTTTACCGAATCGACATCCACAGGGCAGCGGAATTACCGTGCGCAGCCGCTCGGTCACCATGATCGGCCCATTGTTTACTCGCAGTGAATCGTGATACCCGAAGCGGACGAGCCCGCATTCCAGGGCGTCCGAAACGGCGCCTGGAGATCGGGCGTTCTCGGCACCCCCCCCGGACACGAAAGCGACCGTCGAACTATTTGATCCGAGGACAATCGCCAACAGGATATTTTGCCTTTCGCTCGGGACGGCTCCGCGGGCCGGCACGTGGTTACCTCCGGATATACCGAACTCGAGTAACCGTGACGACCTTTGCCCGGCCCGGCCGCAACGGGGAGGCTGCCCGGCAGCACGCCACGATCTCGCATCGGCGGAGAGAGCCCCATGAAGCTGCCACACGGCGTTGACGCACTGATCGATCCCGAGCCCTTGGCCCGGCTGTCCCCCGCGGCGACCCGGGCGGCCACCCACCGCTTGGCCGCCGGCTATCCGAACACGCCCCTGCCGGAGATCCACGACGAGTTGGCCGCCGTCCGCCGCTCGGCCCTGTACTGGTCCCAGGACCGCGATCATCTCGACGGCGAGCGCGGCGACCAGCTCACCGCGGCCCTCGCGTGCGGGCTGTACGCCTGGGCCCGCCACGATCTCGGCGACACGCGCACAGCCTTGGCCGTGGCCCAGGCCGGCCTGATCAGCGCGATCGTGGACGCCCGACACCCGGGCGCCGAAGTGTGGCTGCGCGGCGTGCAATCGCTCATCGCCTACCGGGCGGGATGGGTGCACGAGTCCCTGCACTACGCCCAGTCGGGGCTCTCGGTGCAGGACGACGAGATCGGCACCGCGACCATTTGGTTGCACTCCCTGACGGCGTTGACGCAGGCGGTCCTGGGCGACGCGCTGGCCGCGTCGGCGGCCCTGAGTGCGGGCCGGCACGTCCGCGCACTGTCCCGGCTGGACGACCTGGACCGTATCGGCGGGCTGTTGCACTTCGGCCAGGCCCGACAGGACGCCTACGAGGCGCAGGCCCGCGCGTTCATCACCGGCTCCGAGCGGAGCACGATCGAATACGCCGAATCGGCGATCGGCGCGTTCGAGTCGGGTGGTTCGCCGAACCGCTCGGTACACGACGAGATGTCCGCCCGGGTGGCGGCCGCGCTGGCCTACGCGAACCTGGACGAGATCGAGGCGACCGCCGAGGCACTGCGTCCGGTGCTGCGACTCGACCCGGCGTGGCGCGTCGACGGCCTGCGGTCCTCGATGATGCTCGTACACCAGCGGCTACGACGACCGTTCCGGGCCCGCGAAGCGCGCGTACGCGAACTCCAGAAGGACATCGAGGGCTTCTGCCAGATGCCCCTGTTCATCGACTCGTCCGCCTGATACCGACCGCCGAGGACTGTTGATGCTCAACCCCTTGCATCTGCGCACCCTGGTCGAGGTCACCCGCGAGGGTTCCTTCGCCCGGGCCGCCCGCAACTGCGGCTATACCGCGTCGGCCGTGTCCCAACAGATCGCCGCTCTCGAACGCGCGATCGGGGCCCAGCTGTTCGAGCGCGAGGCGCACGGCATCCGGCCGACCGAGATGGCGGTGCCGATCGTCGACCGGGCCCGGGAGGCGATCGCCGTCCTGGACACCCTGGAGCGCGACATCCGCGATGTCGTGCGGGGGCGCAGCGGCAGGCTGCGGCTGGGCACCTTCCCGACCGCGAGCGAACGCCTGCTCCCGCGGGCGATCGCGGACCTGACCCGCTCCCGCCCCCGGGCCGAGATCCTGCTCGACGAGGCCGAGCCGGATGAACTGGTGACCCGATTACAGGAGGGCGAGTCGGACGTCGCGCTGGTCTTCGCCTACGACCTGGTCCCGCGGGTGTGGCCGATGGAACTGAGCTCCCGCCTGCTCGTCGACGAAACGCTGGCCCTGCTGCTGCCCGAGGGACATCCCGCGTGGCATGACGGCCGGGTGCGTCTGGAGGACCTCGCGGAGGAGCGCTGGATCGCGAGCCCGCCCGGGACCCCCGGCTCCACCAGTCTGTCCCGGGTGTGTGCCGCACACCGGTTCGCGCCCAAGGTCGCCTTCCGCAGCAATGACTACGACGTGATCCAGGGGTTGGTGGCGGCGGGGGCGGGGGTGGCCCTCGTCCCGGGCCTGGCGTACGAACCGCGCCCGGGGATGCACTCCCTTCCGCTGGCGCATACGCCCTCGCACCGACGGGTGTCCGCCCTGTACCGCACGGCGAACAGCAACCCGCTGCTGAACTACGCGCTACAGGCGTTCACACTGGCCGCCAAGGGCTGTGCCGGTGAGTTCGTGCGGGTCGAGCCGGCCCTCGAGATCCAGCGTCAGGTGAGCTGACCCTGACCTCCACATTCTCGCTGCCTGTACGGCCTTGGCCGGCCGGTTGCGCTGCGGCAGGCTGGAGCGGCCGACGAGCCGAGTCCGATCCGGATCGTGGCGCATCGCTCGATCCCGGTGATTCCCGACCGATCCGGGAAATCTGAGCCCCGGCGCACGAGTGGCGGACGGGCCTCTTCCCCTCAAAGGCGCGGGGAGGATGAACCTCGGATCTCCGCGCCTCGAACCTCGTGCACCGGTGTGAGCCGAGTACCCACCCGACACCCCCATGGCGGGCGGGTACTCGGCAAAGACGACTCGGGCGTACGCACACAGTGCGTACGCCCGAGTCGTCTTTGCTCCGGAGTCGAACGCGTGGGCGACTCCGGGCCGTGCCCCCGCCGCCGCGCCTCACCGTCCGGGCGGCGGCAGGGCCGCGTTGAAGTGGTCTCGGGCGTCCGCCGTGCGTCCGTTGCCGTAGACCCGCAACACCTGTGCCAGGCCCGGGTGTTGCGCGGCGATCAGGGCGGCGGCTCCCTCGATCTCGGCAGCGGAGGCCACCGCGCGCAGCACGGCGTGCACGGCCGCCGCCGGATCGTACCCGCCGGCCGCGAGCACTTCGGGCCCGGTCGGCCGCAGGGCGTTGCGGCTACTGGGCTGGTGCACGCAGATCCGGTCCAGCGCGGCCCGTCGATCGGCCGCCGTCAGTCGATCGAAGTCGGGTGCCGCGACCAGGGATTCCACCGCGTGCAGCCGCGAGACCACGGCGGGGTTGCCGATCTTGGCCCGCTGTCCGGACATCAGTTGGGACAACATCGGCGCCGACAGCCCCAGGATCGTGGCCAGTTCGAGCTGCGACGCGGGAATGCGCAGCAACAGACGGCGGAACCTGTCGTACAACAGCTCCCCGTACCACTCCATTTGTCGTAACCGGTTGCGATCGACGACGTTTTGCACATCCTTATGCTCGCTCACTCGCGTATTCTCTACTGCGAACAAGAACTTTGCCATTGCAATCGGCCCTCGGTGATGCGGTACCTCCCGAGCGGTTGGGGCGCCGTCTCCCGGGCACGAGCGCGAAGCGCTTCGCCGAACGATTCATTGTTTGCAAGTGCAACCCGACCTGGATGCCGGTACGACATCGAGGGCGCCTTGCGTGTTCCGGCCCGCCCGTTCCGAGCCGCGTTTTGCGGATAGCCGCCACGCGAAGGGAATCCTAGGCTTGGCCGCGCAGGGGGTGCCGAATGGTGTTGTCCGCACCCTCGGTGAACGACGGCCCCGGTGGTGTCGCAGGTGACGCCGATCGAGGGGATGTCCGGACTCCTCGCCGCGAGTGCGGCGGTTGCCGGATCCAGGGATTCGAGGTGGGCACGATCTCGTGCTCTGCCCGACCGGCGCACGGGTGACGTGGCCGACCCACTGTCGAAGGAGTTCCCGACCATGACCGAGGACACCTCCCAGGACACGAACCTCGCGTCTCCGATCGCGACTCGCTTGGCGGACGCCGAGGCCGGTCTTGTCGAACTGCTCGCCACCGTGGCGCCGAGGGAGTGGTCTCCGACCCGGTGGGCGGATGGCGGGATCACCCTCGTGTCGACCGGCCGAGAAGACAACCGCGGCAACCGCGCAGAGGCAGTGCTCACCGCTCTGGCGTCCCGCGGTTGGAAGTTCACGTATCTGGCCATCCGCAGCATCACCATGACCGCTCCGGACGTTCTGGTCCGCCTCTCGATACGCACGGAACCGGAGTCGGGCGGCGAAGCCGGGATGTGGACCATCACGCTGGAGCCCGCGCCCTACGCCTCGAACATCGTCCGGCTGCGCGACCTCGGCTTCGTGGTCGAATTCCGCGAGAACGTCGACGGTGTGGGCAACCTGCTGCGCGTCGAGCACGGGGCGCGGTACGTCCTGCTGGGCGACCGAACCCAGCCCAACGGCGCGCTGCCCGATCACCCGGACGAGGTGGGTGCCTGGACCGCGCGCGGCCATGTCGCGGGTGGCGCCCTGAAGTGGTCCTGTCCGCAAGGCGATGAGCACGGACCGCCGTTCGACGCCTGGTCGTACGTCGCCCACGAGACCGAGCAGTGGCTGAGGGGCGCCGACATCGGCCGCTGACCGCGCCCGTGGCGACCGAGCGCGCGGGCCGGGCCGACACCGACGGCCGGCCCGGCCGTCGGGTCGATTCCGCGACCGGACGGCCGGGTGCCCGGCGTCGGGATTGCTCTCGGACGGCTCAGTGTTCGGTGAGTACGCAGACCGAGTCGAGGCCGAGGACGTGGTTGAGGCGGCCGAAGGCCAGCCAGGAGCCGATGGCCATGCTCAGTTCCACGATCTCGGGCTGGGTGTAGTGGGCGGTCATGCGGGTCCAGAACTCGTCGTCCAGGTTGTGGTGGTCGACGGCGTAGCGCTCGGCGTATTCGGCGGCCAGGCGGGTGCGGTCGTCGAAGGCTTCGGTGGTGCGCCATTCGGTCACGGCCTCGTCGAAGCCCTGCTCGACCTTCACGCCGTCGCGCTCGGTGCGCCAGTCGAGGCAGAAGACGCAGCCGTTGATCTGGGCGATCCGCAGGCGCGCGGCCTCGAACTCGCGTAGTCCCAGGGTCGAGTGGTCGTAGACCTTCATGGAGAACGTCGAGGCGGCGATGCCGATCTCGGGGACCATCTCGCCCCACACGTAGGCGATCGGGTCCTTGTCCTCGGGGACGTCGATGATCACGAATTCTTCCTTCCGAGCTTGCCGAACGCGGGGCGAAGGGGGATGTCGAGCGCGTCGTAGAGGCCGGGGTCGGCGGCCACGAGCCAGTCGATCGCGCCGACGAGTCGGCCGACCGCGGTGGCGTTTCCGCCCGCGGAGCGGTTCTCGCCCTCGTCGGTGGCCTCGATGGTGACCTCGATCCGCGGGCGGCCCTCGATGACCACGCGGTGCGCGCCGTCACCGTTGGGCGGGGTCGGCCAGTCCGGGGCGCAGGAGGGATGGATGCGGGTGACGTGTTCGATCACGATGCGGGGTTCGCCGCCGACGATGCCCTGTACCTCGAACCGCACCGCGCCCTGGGTGCCCGCCTCGAAGTCGCCCATGGTTGTGGTGCTCACCGTGGTTTCCAGCGGGCGGCGGTCCATCGTCTCGCGGATCTCGTCGAGTTCGACGCCGAGCGCCCTGGCCATCATGCGGATCTGCCCGCCCCAGACCATGGTCGGCATCTCCGGCCAGAGCATCGGCGCCCCGTAGTCCATGGGTTGGCCCATGCCGACCAGGTTCCGGACGGAGTCTTCCTGGTCGTAGGTGGAGTAGTCGAAGATCTCCTGGCAGCGGATCGCGTCCACGGTGGTGCCGAGCCCGCTGATCAGCAGCGGCAGTACGTCGTTGCCCCAGCCCGGGTCCACACCGGAGACGAACAGCGAGCCCCGGCCGTCCGCGACGGCGGCCAGTACCGGATCCCTGAACTCCGCCGGGGCGTTGCGTTGGTCGTAGAGCGCGTACAGCGCGGGGGTGACCACGACGGCTCCGGCCCGGATCGCCCGGACGATGTCGGCGAGGGCGTCGTCGGGGCGGATGTCGCCGGAGGCGGCGTACACCACGGCCTGCGGCCCGGCGGCGAACACCGCGTCGATGTCGTCGGTGGCCGCGACCCCGAGATCGTGGTCGAGCCCGGCGAGGGCGCCCGCGTCCCGGCCGACCTTGTCGGGATTGTGGACGATCACAGCCGCGAGTTTCAGTGCCGGGTGGGCCTCGACGGCGCGGATGGCCGCGCGGCCGACATTGCCGGTGCCCCAGACAACCGTGGAAATCATGCGCCGGAGATTAGCGAGGAGACCGATCGGATCATAGGGCCACGCACCGAAAGACGGCCGATTGCCCGGGCAATGAGGTCGATTGCCCGGGCGATGGGGTCGATTGCCCGAGTCTGTCTCGCCGTTGCTCGCGGTCAGTTCGCGCGGTCCTCGGCCAGGTCGGCCAGGTCGGCCAGGATCTCGCCGGCCAGGACCGGGGGGAGGTCGGCGAAGCGCAGCGGGTGGTCGTCGCTGGGGATGTAGTCGCCGGGGTGGTTCGCGAGCCATACCGTGCGGAGTGTTTGGCTGGGGAACTCGTTGGCGATTCCGGCGGGGATGCCGTACTCCAGGGCGATCACCAGGTAGGTGTCGACGGAGAGTCGGCGCGAGATCCAGCGTTCGACGCCCGCGTCCTGTGGCACGCCGCGTTCCCAGCCGCGGTGTTGGAGGCCCAGAACCTTGCCGGTGGGGACGGTCAGGTTCTCGAATCGGCGCAGGCGGTGGTCGGTTCGCTCGTTCTCGGTCAGGGTGAACACCGGGCGGCCGAGCTGGGGGAAGGGCTGCGGGAGTTCGTAGTCGGCGAACAGTTCGGACCAGGTGTCCAGGTCGTCGGCGAGGTGGAGTGGGTGGGCGAGGCGCACGGTCGCGTTGTCCGGGAGCCTGTACTCGTCGTCGGCGGAGTCGGCGTAGGTGCGGTCCTCGGCGACGCGGAACGCGGTTGTGTGGCCGTCCGTTTCGGCGAGCCAGACCAACCGGCGGACCACGTGTACGAGGAGGGGGTGCGCCACGAACAGGTCGCGGAACTCCGCCGAGGTCCACGTCCTTCCGGTGGCCATGGCGGACTCCAGCCGGCGCAGGGTGTCGGCCGCCGCGGCGCGGATGTCCTTCTTGAGGGCGGCGTAGCGTTTGCGTTCGGCGGGGGCGAGTTCGGCGTCGTCGCGGGCGCCCGGTGCCGGGAGGTCCTTGCGGCGCTTGCCGTCCGCATCCAGGACATAGGGCTTGAGCTGTTCGTCGAAGCCGATGGTGAACGTGCGTGAGCCGTAGTCGATCACCGTCGTCCCGTTCGCGTCCAGACCGAGTTCCGGGACGAGCCGGTCGGCCAACTGGTCCGGTGTCAACCGCAGTTCGGCCGCGACCTCGGCGATCTTGTCCTGGGCGCGGGTGCGCAGCGCCTTGAACTTCACCCGCTGTGCGATCCCGTGCAGACGCATCAGCGCGACCTCCGAACCGAACGCGGCGAGCACGTCCAGGCCGTCCACCGCCCGCTTGTGCGCCCCCTCCCCCGGCCATGCCCGGATCACCGGGTCGAGCCGACGCACCGTCTCGTCATCGCCCAGCCACGCGAGCGCGGACAGCGCCCAACTGTCCTTGCTCGGCATGCCGGACAGCCGCCACATGGCGAACAGTGCCCAGACGAACTCGGCCAGGCTCTCCGGCGTACACGCGTCCTTGAGCCGGTCGACTCCGGCATAGACGGCTCCGGGCTTGGAGATCGCCAGCATGGTGAGGGCGTGCCGTACCGCGTCGGCGCCGAGCGCGTCGCCCCGGTCGCGAAGCCGGAGTTGCGGCAGGGCGGTGGGCTCCAGCCAGCTGGGGACGGCCGGGAGCCGGGCGGGGAGGGCGAGTTCGAGGGGGTCGGCGGTCAGGAGTGCGTCGACTGCGGCGGCGGCTTCCGCACCGTGGCCGGCGGCGGCTGTGCGTACCGCGTCCGGGCCCTGGGTCGAGGCGATGGACAGCAGCGCGGTCACGGCGGCCTGCCGGGCCGGGCCCACCGGGCCGACCGCGTCCGGGATCAACATCCGTGCGGCGTCGGCGTGGTGCCGGGTGAACCAGGAACGAGCCGTGTCGCGACCGGACTTCCGTCGGGTCAGGGCGTCGGCCATGATCCGGGCGCAGTCCAGGCTCGCCAGAGGAACCAGCGATCCGAGGGCGTTGGGGTGGTCGCGGACCACGTGGACGACGGCGTCCACCGCGGCGGCTTCGTACTTGGAGACGATCGGGTGAAGGGTCTCGGCCTCGACCCGCCTCATCCTTGGGCGCCACTGTGGGATGACGTCCGTCAAGCGCTCGGTGGGTCCGTTCAGGAAGAGGATGTGTGCGATGTTCGGTTCCAACGAGCCCGCCCGCAGCTTGGCGACGCTCTCGTCGATCGGTGCGGGTGTGGCGCCCGCGTACCACGTCGGGGTGGCCGCCCAGCGCTCGCGTTCGCCGGTCAGCCATACCGCGCGCCGGATGTCGTCGGGAACGAGACCGGGAACCACGACGGGCTTGGGGCGGACTCGGGATCGGGTCCATGGCGGTGCGGCCAGGACCGGCGGGAGGGCTTCGGGTGGGGCGGTGGCGACCGTGCGGGTCGCGGCGACCAACGGCCGCACCACCGCGGCGAGTTCCGGGGCGAGGTCGGGCAGTACGGCCTCGGCGAGTTCGTGCCGGCTTGTGATGTGGGTGGTCAACAGCTCACGTGCGGTCGCGGCAGCCTTGCCGGTGCCGGTCGACGCGGCGGCCAGCAGGCGCAGGGCGCGCACGGGATGGCGGCGGGCGGCGGCCGACAGCGGTGGCTGGGCGTACTTGTCGTCGCCGTGCGCGAGGAGGACCGCGAACGCCTCGTCGTTCGGCAGTTCCCCGAGCGCGGCCGTCAGGAGCTTGACGGTGTGCGCGTCGTGAAACGCGCCACGAGTCAGTTCCTGGTCGAACAACCAGGCCAGGTCCGCTCCGGCTCCGCTGGTCATGGTGGCGATGAGCTCGGTGCGCCAGACGCGCCATCCGGACACCGGGTGTCCGCGTAGCCATTCCAGGTGGGCGGGCTCGCTCGCGGAGCACATGATCAAATCGCCGAGCATGGCGTCGTCTCGCACCGCGGCGGCATCGCGTTCGACGCACTCGTCCGTCCATCGGGTTTCGGTCGGCACGAGATAGCCGACCGCGATCCGCGGCCCCGTTCGGCCCCGGCGCAGCGTCAGCGCGTCGACGGCCCGACGGTAGGTGGCGTCGTCGGTGACGGCGAGCAGGGCGCGGATCCGGTCGAGCGCGTCACGCCTGCCGCCCGTGGGCGACCAGTCGCCCTCGGCCTGCGCCTCCGTCCTGGTGAGCCATGAGGAGGTCGGCTTCGCGTGCGTCCCGTCCCAACGGCGGTAGCAGCCGAAGAGCTCGACCGACGCCTCGGCGGCGAAGACGAGGCCGTGCTCCTCGACCCACGCGTCGGCGACGACGGCATAGTCCGCCGAGGTCCGACAGATGCTCGCGAGCAGGGCCGCGCCGAGCGGGTTCGGTGCCTCGCCCTGATGGTCGCGGAGGGCTTGGACCAGGAACGCGTCGCTGCGGGCATCGCCGAGCACCCACCCGATCTCGACGCCGCACCGGGTCTCGTACGTCCGCGTCCGCTGTACCGCGTCGGGCAGCGGCGGACTCGGTGTGCGGGACGTGTGCGACGGGCGGTCGCGCCGGGGATACGTCTTCTTCCGCCACTCGTCGGGCGGCACGAAGGTGTCCTCGTCGGGCAGTTCGATCGGGGTGGCGAGCATGGAGTCCCTGTCGACGTGGTGCGCGTGGTGGGCCTCGAACGGTAACGACGCCGGCCGACACACCACGCTCCGGCGGCGCGAACGACGAGCGGGCGTCGTGCGGTACGGCGCTCGAGCCGGCGAAGTCGGTGGACCGCCGGCAGGTTCCCGAGAGCTTCCCGAGTGTTTCCTGAGCGCGCCGCGCCGGGCGCCCGGCCTTCGGCGCGGGTGGGCTCCGCGCGAGCCGTCGGACTCAGCGAACACTCGGGAAGCTCACAGCGACAGGCCACTCGGGCCTGACACGGTGCGTCCATGAGTGCACACGGGTCGTGCCGGACAACGGTGAGCGATCGGATCGGGGAGGCCGCCGGATGATCGAGGTCAAGGGATTGACCAAGCGGTACGACGAGAAGGTCGCCGTCGACGACCTGAGCTTCACCGTGCAGCCGGGCCGGGTGACCGGATTCCTCGGCCCCAACGGCGCGGGCAAGACCACGACCATGCGGATGATCCTGGGTCTGGACGCCCCGACCTCCGGGGTCGCCACCGTGAGCGGTCGACGGTACGTGGACCTGCCGCGGCCGATGCGGGCGGTGGGCGCGCTCCTGGACGCGAAGGCGGCGCATCCCGGCCGGACCGCGCGCAGTCACCTGGTCTGCCTGGCGCGCAGCAACGGCCTGCCGGCCCGGCGGGCGGGCGAGGTGCTGGAGCGGGTCGGCCTGGAGGAGGTCGCGGGCAAGCGGGTCGGGCAATTCTCGCTCGGCATGAGCCAGCGGCTCGGGATCGCCGCCGCGCTGCTCGGCGACCCCGGGATCCTGATGTTCGACGAACCCGTGAACGGGCTCGACCCGGAGGGCATCCGCTGGATCAGGCAGCTGATGAAGCGGCTCGCCGAGGAGGGCCGCACGGTGCTGGTGTCGAGCCACCTGATGAGCGAGATGGCGCTCACCGCCGACCACTTGATCGTGATCGGTCGCGGCCGACTGGTGGCGGACACCGGCCTGGAGGAGTTCATCGAGCAGAGCTCCACGCGCACCGTGCTGGTGCGCACCCCGTTCGCCGACTACTTCGCCCGGGTGCTGACCGCGAGCGGGGCGAAGGTGCTGATCGACGACACGGGCGCGCTCGTGGTGTCGAACATGGACAGCCTGGAGATCGGTCGGCGCGCCGCGGCCGACGGGGTGCAGTTGGCCGAGTTGACGCCGCAACGGACCTCCCTCGAAGAGGCGTTCATGGAGCTGACCCGGGACAGCGTCGAGTACAACGTGACGGAAGGAGCGGTCCGATGAGCGCCGCGACCGAGACCCGAAAGCGCACGGAGGCGGCCGAGCCGGTCGCCGGGACGCCGCGGTCGTACCGGCTGACGGACGTGCTGTACTCCGAGTGGTCGAAGATCGCCTCGCTGCGGTCCACCGCCTACACCCTGCTGGTGACGATCGCGCTCGGCGTGGGCCTGGCGCTGCTGTTCAGCGCGGCCGGCGCGGCGGAGTTCAAGGACGCGAGCGCGGCCGACCGGCTCGACTTCGACCCGACGGCCACCAGCACCAAGAGCTACATCATCGCCCAGTTGGCCCTGGGCGTCCTCGGCGTCCTCGTGGTCACCTCCGAGTACGCCACCAAAATGATCATGACCAGCATGGTGTCCGTGCCCCGCCGCTCCCGGTTGCTCGGCGCGAAGGCCGTGGTGTTCGCCGGAGTTGCCCTCGCGGTCGGTCAGATCGTCGGGTTCGCGGCCTTCCTCGTCGGCCAACCGATGCTGAAGGGGCAGGAGGCCCCGTACGTGAGCCTGCGCGATCCGGGCGTGCTGCGCGCGGTCTTCGGCTGCGGCCTCTACCTCGCGGCGATCGGCCTGCTCGGGGTCGCGCTCGGCACCCTGCTGCGGGCCACGGCCGGCGCGCTCGCCGTGCTGGTGTCGGTCACCCTGCTGGTGCCGACCCTGGTGACCGCGCTGCCCGGCTCGTGGGAGACCAATGTGCAGAAGTGGTGGCCCACCAACGCGGGCAGCCGGATCATGGCGGTGCGTCGCGATCCGGACCTGCTCGGTCCGTGGGCCGGTTACGCGATGCTGTGCGCGTTCGTCGCGGTGATCCTCGCGTTCGCCTTCGCGGTCTTCCGCGGTCGCGACGGGTAGGGCCCGTCCCCGGGGGCCAGGGTCCCCCGGACAGGGTCGACGGGCGAACCGCGGCCGGACAGGGCTCGGGCAGGCACGCGACGATGGAGGCTGGGGATGACAGGCGGGAACCACGGCGGGCCCGGCCGGCCGCGGGCCGGGGCGGACCTGCTCCTGGTCGTGGAGGACGAACCCACGGTGCGCGAACTGCTGTCCGCGAGCCTGCGCTTCTCCGGCTTCGCGGTCGCGTCCGCGGCCGACGGCGACGAGGCGCTCGCGATCGCCGCGCGGGACCGGCCGGACCTGGTCGTCCTGGACGTGATGCTGCCCGACATGGACGGCTTCGAGGTGCTCCGGCGCCTGCGTGAACAAACCGGCGGGACCGTCCCGGTCCTCTTCCTCACCGCCCGGGACGGCTCCGAGGACAAGATCAACGGACTCTCCCTCGGCGGCGACGACTACGTCACCAAGCCGTTCCAACTCGACGAACTGATCGCCCGGATCCGGGCCATCCTGCGCCGGGTCCGCGGCGAGGCCGCCGGCGAGGGCACGCTGAGCGTCGCCGACCTGGAGGTCGACGTGAACGCGCGCCTGGTCACCCGGGCCGGACAGGCGATCGACCTGTCGCCGACCGAGTTCAAGCTGCTGCGCTACCTGTTGGAACACGTCGACCAGGCCCTGGAGAAGTCCCGCATCCTCAACGACGTGTGGCGCTACGACTTCGGTGGCGACGCGGGCATCGTCGAGTCGTACATCAGCTACCTGCGGCGCAAGGTGGACCACGTCGAGCCGAAGCTGATCCACACCGTGCGCGGGGTGGGGTACGTGCTGCGCAGGCCGCGGCCGTGACCGTCACCAACGCCGACGCGCGGGCCGAGGGCGGGGCCGGCGGGGGCGAGGCGAGCGCCGCACGGGCCGGCGGGAACGCATCCGGTCGCCCGGACGGGACGGCCGGCGCACGACGAGGGGGGCCGCCGCGCCGACTGTCCGGCCTGCCCCGGCGGTGCCGGCGCGCACTCGGCCGCCGCTCACTGCGCGCCCGGGTACTGCTGTTGACCGTGTGCCTGCTCGCGATCGGGCTGTTGACCGGCAACGCGGTCGTGCTCGCGTCGCTGCGCGCGCCCCTGGTGGACCGGGTGGACAGCCAACTGCGGTCCACCGGGCGGCTGATGGCCGGCGTGTCCCCGCAGTTCCTGATCACCTTCCAGCAGGCGCCCGGCCAGGCCCAGTCCCTGCCCCTCGACCTGGTCGGCGACCTGTACATCGCCTACCTCGCCCCGGACGGCCGGATCGAGCAGACCGGCCGCGCCGGCGCCCACCGGAACGGCCCGAACCCGAGGCCGCCCACCCTGGACACCGCCGCGATCACCCGCCGCGCCGGGCGGCCGTTCGACCTGCCGGCCGCGGGCGGCACCAGGTGGCGGGTGCTCGCCCTGCCCCGTACCACCGGCCCCGCCGGCTCCGGCGTGCTGGTCGCGGCCTCGCTCGACGAGGTGGACGCGACCGTGGACCGGGTCCGATGGGTGTGCCTGGTCATCACGGCGGTGACCCTGGCCCTGCTCACCCTGCTCGGCTTCTTCGCGGTCAAGGCCGGGCTGCGCCCACTGCGCCGGATCGAGGAGACGTCCGCGGCCATCGCCGGCGGTGACCTGGCCCGGCGCGTACCGGACACGGCCGCGCCCAACACCGAGATCGGCCGACTGAGCACCGCGCTCAACGGCATGCTCGCGCAGATCGAGACCGCGGTCGCCGCGCGCGCCGCCTCGGAGGCCAGGCTGCGCCGGTTCGTCGCCGACGCGAGCCACGAACTGCGCACCCCACTGACCGGAATCAAGGGCCTGACCGAGCTGTACCGAATGGGCGCCTTGCCCGAACGCGCGGACGTGGACCGCACGATGGACCGGATCGAGCGCGAGTCGACCCGCCTCGGCCGGCTCGTCGAGGACCTGTTGCTACTCGCCCGCCTGGACGAACACGCCGCCGCCGACCCGGGCGCGCTGCGGCTGCGCCCGGAGCCGATGGACCTGCGCTCGCTGGCCGCCGACGCGCTGCACGACCTGCGCGCCCTCGACCCCACCCGGCCGGTCCGGCTCACCGGCCCGGACTGCGGGCCGGTGACCCCGGCCCCGACCATGGGCGACGAGCGCCGACTGCGCCAGGTGGTCAGCAACCTGATCGGCAACGCCGTCACGCACACCCCCGCCGGCACCCCGGTCCGAATCGGGGTCGGCGCCACCGCCGACGGCGTGCTGCTCGAAGTGGCGGACACCGGACCGGGGTTGACCGACGAGCAGGCCCGCCGGGTGTTCGAGCGCTTCTACCGCGTGGACGGCTCGCGCAGCCGAACCACCGGCGCGGGCGCGGGCCTTGGCCTGGCCATCGCCCAATCCCTGACCCAGGCTCACGGCGGCCGTCTGGAGCTGACCACGGCCCCCGACAAGGGGACCACCTTCCGGCTGATCCTGCCCACCCACGTCGGCGATCCGCCGACCTGACGCCGGGTCGCCGCTTCTCCCCCGCCGGCGTCGGCCCAGACGCGGCAACGCCTGCGCGGACGCGCTGCGCCCAACGTGGCCGCCGCCCCGTGATTCGAGGTGGGCGCGGGCGCGCGGTCGAGGCGATGGGCGCGGCCGCACCCGTGTGTCGGTGCCCGGCGGCGACCGGGGAGAATTGGCTGCCGGTCGCCCTGTACCGGCGCAGGGTCGTGCGACACCGGTCGTGACCCGCTTGCCTCTCCCGGAGCCGCACACGTGAAGACCGCCACTGACCTGGGCGCCTTGTTCGACCATCTCACCGCCGCCGAGGCGGTCGCGCTGTTGGCCCGGCTGCCCGCGCCTCGGCGGCACGAGGTGCTGGCCGGGCCGTTGCCGGCCGCCGCGAAGGTCCGGGGCGAGGTCGTGCGCTGGGTGGTCGAGAGTGGCGACGCCGACGACTGCCGTGCCCTGTTGGGCGGGTTCGCTCCGGGGGCGGCCGCCCTGGAGGCGTTGGCGGGCGCGGCCGATCCCGCCGTACGGGTGGCCGTGTACCTCCACCCCGATGCGCCGGCCGCGCTGCGGCGCAGCATGCTCGCGGGCGGTCCGGGTGCCTTGGCCGTGCCGGGCGAGCTGCGCGACGTGCTTTTGGGTACCCGCTCGCGTCACCTGCTCGGCCCGGCATGGGACGCGGCCGATCCGGCCGTCGCCGCGCACGCGGCCCGGCACGTACACGGCCCGCGTCGGCAACCGCCTCCGCAGGCCCCCGAGGACGTGTACGCGTGGCTGCGCATCGCGCTCCCGTCGGCGAACGGCTCCCCCGAGGCGCACGGCCGCGAGCCCGTCTCACGGCGCGTCCCGCGCGAACGACGGGTGCGGGCTCGACTCGCCGCGGTCGCGTTCGAGGCGTGGACGGCCGCGGACTGGGACACCCTGGCGCGGCTGCACGGTGACGCCCCGCTCGATCCGGTCACCGCCCGCTTCCTGATCGGCCATCCCTCGTGCCCTGCGGCCGCCGGCTCGGCTCTGCTCCGCTCGGACACCCGAGTCGGGCAAGCCCAGAAAGTCGTCGCCGGGCTGCGGGCCGGCACGTTCGGCCCGGCCCATCTGTACACGCGGGTCACCCACGCGCCCGCGGTGCTCGCGGTGTTGGAAAGCCCCTGGCTCTGGCAGGTCGTGGGCGAGATACCCGGACTGCGCGAAGCACACGCTGCGCTGCGTGACGCCGTTCGGGCCGAACTCGGCGACGATGCGGGGCGATGGCGGTCCCTACTCGCCTTGCTGCGCGGTGACTTCCCCGGAACGATCCCCGAACTCCTATGCGAGGCAGCCTCGACGGCGCCGCCGGAGCGCCTTCCTGCGCATCCCGGCTCCGGGGCGGTCGACGGTGCGGGGGTCCGGACGGGGGTGGGTGCGGAGGCCGGTGCGGAGGCCGGCGGCTCGCCTTGGGCGTTCCTGCTGTTGCTCGCCGAGCCGGCGCGGCTGCCCTCGATCATCGCCTCGGTCGCGGCCGCCGAGCCCGGTTGGGGCGGTTGCGTCACCGAAGAGATCCTCCGCCTGGGCAAGGGAGTTCGGCTACCCGGTCCGCTGGTCGACGGGTTCGCGGCGGTGGCCGACGAACCGGCCCGCGTCAAGTTCGCCCGGCAGCGCGGCGGCGACCCGGAAACGGCCACCCGGCTGGTCGAGTTGGATGATCCCGTGGTCAACGCCGCGTTGTTGGCCACCCACCGGCTCCCACCCCGGATCTTCCGCCGAGTCCTCTCGGGCACCGCCCACGCCACGGGGCGCGCCGGCACACTGCGGCTCCATCCGTCGACGTTCCGGGACGCGCGGGGACAGTACCAGCCGCGCTTCGCACCCAAGTACCTTGTGCATTCCTGCGATCCGGATCGGATCGCGGAGCTCCTGCGGTCGACGACGGCGTTCTGCGCCGCGTACCAGGCCGCCGGGTGCCGACGCCTGGTGGAGTTGGGCCGGCTCGACCTCGTCGCCGACTTCGTCACCGCACCGGGCGGCCCGCGCGTGGCGCGGCCGCACACCGTCCTCGTGGAAGCGCTCGCCGAATCCCTGGCCGCGGACGACTCCGACGCGGCACACGATGCCCTGCGCGCGCTGTCCGGACGCCTGTTCCTCGCGGACCTCGGTACGCCGAACCTCGGCGACCTGGGCTGCCACCTCGAGATCGAGCCGGCCCTCGACTGGGCCGCCGTCGCCGAGTCGAGGCGCGGGAAGCCGTACCCGCGCGGCGTCGCGCGCATCCTGGCCCAGGCGGACGACCTGCCGAAGGACATCGCACTCGCGCTGCTGGCCGCCGACCCCGACGGCTGCGCACCGACCCTCGCGGCGCGATCGCCGGCACTTGCCCACGCCGCCCTGGACGCCGCCTCGCCGGCCGCCCGGCGGAACGGCTACGGGCCTGCATTCCAAGACCCCGCATGGTGGCCCGAACAGTGCCTGCGCGAGGGCTTGTTCACCGTCGAGGACCTGATCACGCGC
Organism: Embleya sp. NBC_00896; assembly: GCF_045207785.1. Lineage (NCBI taxonomy): Bacteria > Bacillati > Actinomycetota > Actinomycetes > Kitasatosporales > Streptomycetaceae > Embleya > Embleya sp. NBC_00896. The sequence continues at coordinate 7,084,603 of NZ_CP108776.1, read as the reverse complement.
GGCCGCCCGATCGGCGCCGTGCTACAGCTGTGCCGGAGACGCCCGACCACCACACGCGGCGCGGACACACACGTCCGCAACCTGATCGATCGTCATGGGCCACTGCCGGTGGACGCGTGGGCGGTCCTCGCCATGCTCATGGAGGACTTCACCGGGACACTCCCCGAGCTGATCGCGACGGCGGAAGCGGCGGCGGCGCCCGGGTGATACCGGGGTGATGCCGGAGTCGGCGCTTCGGGGGTAACGGGACGGCAGTTCGGGTCGCCTTGCGTCGGCTTGCGGCACGTCGCGTCGCGTCGGGCGTGCGGGGCCGCACGGCCAACCGGCGGTACCGCAGCGTCCGATGGAGTGAACTCACGCCTGCCTTCCTGGCTTCGGTGCGATCGAGGCGGTACCCAGAGAGTCGCCGACGGATCTTCCGGTCCGGAGGCGACGACGCGCTGTCCCCACGACCGGCGTACCAACCGGCCCGACCCGCCTCGTACATAGGAGTTCGCCGTGCCCGTACCGACCACGATCGACCACCAAGCCGGCGGTTACAGCCTCGCGCACGCCTACTGGATGGCCCGCGTGTCGGACCTGGCCTACAAGGACGAACCCACCGTCGCCGAGCAGGCGCGCGGCTGGGGGTTCGACCGGGTGCGCCACCATCGCACCGAGTTCGCCCCGCCGTTCCCGCTCCAGGACACCCAGGCCTACACGATCGCCAGTGACCGGATGATCATCACCGCGTTCCGCGGCACGGAGCCGGCGCAGATCCGCGACTGGCTCTCGGACACCAACACCCCGCCGTGGCCGGGCCCCGGCCGAACCGGCTATGTCCACTACGGCTTCGGGGAGGCGCTGGAATCGGTCTTCCCCGCGGTGAAGGACACGCTCGCGGAATTCCGTACCGACGGGCAGACCGTCTGGTTCACCGGCCACAGCCTCGGCGGCGCGCTGGCGATGCTCGCCGGCGCCCGCATGTACCTGGAGGAGCCGCGGCTGCGCGCGGACGGCGTCTACACCTACGGCCAACCCCGCACCTGCGACCGCATGCTCGCGACCGCCTACAACACCGGCTTCAAGCAGCGCATGTACCGCTTCGTCAACAACAACGACGTGGTCCCGCAACTCCCCCCGGAGCCCGCGTACACCCACGTCGACAGCCTCCGGTACATCGACTCCGGCGGCCGGCTCCGCAACACCATGACCACCTTCGGCAGCCTGACCGACCGAGCCAAGGGCATGGCCGCCGACCCCCTCGCCCCAGCCGCCGACGGCATCCGCGACCACTCGATCCACAACTACATCGCCGCTTTGGAAAAAAACCTCGCCTGACCGGAACCCGCTGAACACGCGCGGGTACTCTCCGCGGATGCCTCTGCATCAATACGTCTACTTCGCGCTTCGCAGCGAACGGACCAGCGCGCACGAGATGACCGCGGCGCTGGGTATCGAGCCCGATGAGACGACGGTGCGCGGAAGCCGCATCGCCGAGCCGGCCATACCGGTCTGCCATGGCTGGAAGATCGTGTGTCGAGAGCCGGGCCTGCGGGTCGATGAACAGGTCGCCCACGTCCTGGACCGGCTCCGGCCCCACACGGAACGCATAGCCGCGCTGACGCGAGAACCGGATCGGGAAGGGGAGTCGGGTTCCTCGGCGGTGCTGCAGATCGTGCGCTACTTCAACGCCGTCGAAAGCGCGGTCGAGACGGACCGGCCGAGCACCTCGGAGCGCCCCAATCTCTTCGGCTGGCACCTGGACCGCGACGTACTGGATTTTCTCGCCGCCACCGGCGCGGACCTGGACGTCGACGAGTACGACATGACCCCGAACGACGCACCCGAGCAATGATCCAGGGACGTTCGCCGACCCGTTGAACCTGTCCGTGCCGCATGCGCCCACCAAGAGCCGCGGCGCAGCGATCCACAACCACGCGAACGCGTCCTCGGGCACATGGCCGGCTCGTCACCCACCCGCGTACGCCCCTCGTATCGGCCGTCGGGCCTCGGGGCACTGGGGAGCACGGCGGATGCGGAGCCTGGGCACCCCTCACCGGTGCCCAGGCGGCCACAACCTGATGAGCCGTCAGCCTAGCGGAATTGTCGTTGACACGTGTCGCATGGGTCAGTCCCGAACCAAATCTTGACCTGTTGATTGACGCGGGGGCTTGCGCGTCGGGTAGTTTCGCGGGGCTGTCGGCCCACCACGGGGTCGCGGCGACTCCGCGAGGCGAGTGGTCCGCGGGTTGAAATGGGGGCATTTCCAGATGGTTCAACGCATACTTCGGCGCCTTGCGGGCCCGGTCCTGCTTGCCGTGTTCGCGGCGGTACTCACCGCCGCGCCCGCTCAGGCCGCGCCCGCCCAGGCGCAGACCCGCCAGGTCTCTTCCGCATCGGTGTCGACCGCGCTCACCTCGACCGGCGTGCAGACGGTCGCGGACGCCTCGGGTCGAACCACCTCGCACCGAGCCGCCACCCAGCAGAACCACCCGACGAAGAAGACCAAGTCGAAGAAAAAGAAGAAGGGCTTCTTCAAGAAGGCCGGGAAGTTCATCTTCGGGCTCATCGGCATCATCATTGTCGTGATCATCGTCTTCTTCGTGTGGCGCGCGCTCAAGCGCCGCAACTAGGCGCCCCCTGACATCACCTGGCGTCACCCGGCGTTTCGACGTCACCCCACCCTCACGACGCCACACGCACAGCGCGCCCGGCCCTGTCCCACAGGCCGGGCGCGCTGTCGTTTCTTCGTCGGGTCGCCGCCACCTTCGAGAGCCCGGCCGAGCCGCTCAGAGGTGCCATGCCCGGGTCTTGTCGTGGTCGCGCGTGTCGGCCGACCTTCCCAGAGCCGACATAGTGCCGAGAATCACCGTGATCGCGAGGAAAACCGCAAGGATTGTCATGCCTCAAGAATGCCGGTTGCTTGCACATGCATCGAGTGGCAGGACTGCCTTCTTGGCACAACATCCTGCCAATCCCGCTCGATTGCCGGCATCCTGAGTCCATGCTGCGAAACGTGGTCGTGATCGCCCAGGACGGTGTCGCGCCGTTCGAACTCGGGGTCCTGTGTGAAGTCTTCGGCATCGACCGCAGCGAGGAGGGCTGCCCCGTCTACGACTTCGCGGTCTGCGCGGCGACGCCGGGTCGGGTGCGCACCAAGGTCGGCTACGACCTCTTCGTCGAGCACGGCCTCGACCGCACCGAGCAGGCCGACCTGATCGCGATCCCCGCCGCCGGCGAGCACGACGAGGACGTGGTGACCGACCCCGCGATCCTGGCCGCCCTGCGCGCGGCCGAGGCGCGCGGCGCGTGGATCATGAGCGTGTGCACGGGCGCCTTCACGCTCGCCCGGGCCGGCCTGCTCGACGGCCGCCGCTGCACGTCGCACTGGAAGTACACCGACCGGCTCCGACGCCTGCACCCCGAGGCCCTCGTCGAGCCGGACGTGCTCTACGTCGAGGACCGCCGGGTGATCACCAGCGCCGGCACCGCGTCCGGCATCGACGCGTGCCTGCACCTGGTCCGCCTCGAGGACGGCACCCGCGTGGCCAACGCGATCGCCCGCCGGATGGTCGTCCCGCCGCACCGCGAGGGCGGCCAGGCGCAATACATCGCCCGCCCGCTGCCGGAGCCCACCGACAACCCCATGCGGGTCACGCTCACATGGATGGAGCAAAGCCTCGCCCTGGACCTGACCGTCGACCAGATGGCCGAGCAGGCGCACATGTCGCCGCGCACCTTCGCCCGCAGGTTCCAGCAGGAGACCGGCACGACACCCTATGAATGGCTCACCACGCAACGGGTGCTGCTCGCGCAGGAACTGCTCGAGGAGACCGACCTGCCGATCGACGTGGTCGCCGAGCGCTCGGGCTTCGGCGCCGCCGCGACGCTGCGCCACCACTTCCTGCGCCGCCGCGGGACCACGCCGCAGAACTACCGCAAGACCTTCTGCCCGAAAGGCGCCACCGCATGACCCCGCCGACATCGCCCGCATCGCCCGAATCGCCCACGCCGCCCGCATCGCCCACGCCGCCGATGTCGACGCCGCGGATCCGCCCCGCCCGCCCCGACGACTACGACACGATCGTCGCGGTCCTGGACGCGTGGTGGGGCCGGCCGATGACCGACAAGCTGCCCCGCCTGTTCCTGGACCACTTCCACCCGACCAGCCTGGTCGCCGAGGACGCCGCCGGGCTCGGCGGCTTCCTGATCGGGCTGCTGTCGCCCGCGCGGCCCGACGAGGCGTACATCCACTTCGCCGGCGTCCGACCCGACCTGCGCCGATCGGGTCTCGCCCGCGAACTGTACGAGCGCTTCTTCGCGCTCGCCCGCGCGGACGGACGCAGCGTGGTGCGCGCCGTCACCGGCCCGGTCAACACCGGCTCGATCCGCTACCACACGGCGATGGGCTTCACCGTGCACGGCCCCGTGGCGGACCATGACGGGCCCGGCGCGGACCGGATGCGGTTCGAGCGGCCCCTCGACGTCGGTGGCGCCACGTGAGCGATGTCGGCGGGGCCGCGTAGCGTACGTGCTTGGACGGTCCGGTCCGACGACCGCTTGCCCCTGTACGGGCCGGGCCGTCGTCAGGTGAGCTTGGCCGCGGCGCGCAGCGCGCGCATGATCTTGAACCGGTTCGGGCCGAGCACCATCATCGGGTGGGCGTGCAGCGCGCGTATGGCGTTGCGTTCCGCCCGCACCGCCGCCGACCACTGGCGGGTCAGCTCGGCGTCGAGCCGCCCGGGGTTCTCGCGCGCGAACGTCGTGACGACGTCGGCCGCGTGATCGCGGTCCCGCTGAAGGGCAATCAGCTCAGCCGGGATTTCCGCCGTTTCATACATGCGGATCATCGTAGGTGGCAGAATGCCCTCGACCTAGGACATGTGTGCGTCACACGTGGCGCGAATCCGCCGTGTCGTCCCGCATCGCCGGCTCCGGGTCCGGTGCGCGCTCGCCGCGACCGGCCGCGCAGTAGAGCGTGACCAGGACGCCGAGCGCCGCCGCGCCGAGCAGGATGATCCGGTAGTCGAGCACCGCCAACAGGCCCGCCACCCCGAGGATCGCGAACGCCGTCGGCGCGAACATGATCATCCCGGCCGTCGCGGCGACCCGCCCCACCAACTGCGCCGGCGTCTCGCGCTGGAGCACCGTCAGCGCGGCGACATGGATCGCGGGCAGCCCGAACCCGATCAGCACGGTCCCGCCCAGCACCACGGGCAGCGACGCGAACACCCGCAGCCCCACCCCCACCGCGAACAGCGCCAGGCCGCACACCGCGAACCACTTCGCCCCCAGTCGGCGGATCAGCGCCCCCGCGCACAGCCCGACCGCCACAGACCCGACACCCTGCGCCGTGTACAGCACGCCGGTGAACGCGGGCGAGCGCCCGAGCCCGTCGTCGACCACGGCGTAGATCGCGCCGCCGCTGATCCCGGAGACGACCATCGCGAGGCCGCCCGCGAGCACCAGTCGGCGCAGCGGACGGTGCGCCCACAGGTAGCGGGTGCCCTCGGCGGTGTGCCGCAGCCAACCGGTCTCGACCCTCTCCCGGGCCGGCTGGTCGAAGCGCATCAGCCCGAACAGGCCCGCCGCCAGCACGAAGGTGCCCGCGTCGAGCAGCGCCACGGTGTGCCCGCCCGACCAGGCGAAGAGGCCGGCCCCCACGAGCGGCGCGATCAGTTTCATCCCCTCGGCCGCACTCAGCCGCATCCCGTTGAGGTCGCCCAGGAGCCCCGGCGTGACGCCGGCGCTGAGCGCGGTCGACTCGGCCGCGTCCAGCAGCACGAAGCCGATGCCGTATCCGAGCATCACCAGGAACAGGATCCACACCTGCGCCTGCGACCGAACCGCGAGCGTCGCGGTGAGCAGGACCGCGAGCACGAGGTTGACCACCACGAGCAGTCGCCTCGCCGGCAGCCGGTCCACCACCGCACCGAGCAGGGGACCCAGGAGGGACGGCGCGAACACCCCCAGCGCCATCAGCGCGGCCACGCTGTCCGACCCGGTCAGCGACTTGGCCCACACCCCCGCGACGAGAGCCATCGCGCCGCTGCCGAAGTTGGAGACCACGACGCCGCTCAGGTACAGCCCCGCGTTGCGATCCTTCAGCACCTTCACCGCACCCCACGCCATGCCGTCACCGCGCCCCTCGTTGTCGGCGTCGCTCACGCGCTTGCTGTACTAGCGGCCATGAGCAGCGCCGTCACCCAGTTCGTGCAAGAGGTTGAGCCTATCCGACTCAAGGTCGAGGACGTCCCGGAACTTGAGCCCGGTCGACTCAAGTTCGACGTCTTCGACGTCTTCGAAGGCAAAAGCCCTGATCCGGACGCTTTTCGGGTGTTCGGTGGGTGGCTCGTCGCACAGGCCCTGGCCGCCGCGGGCGGCACCGTCGACGCCGATCGTGTGCCGCACTCGCTGCACACGTCGTTCCTGCGACCCGCCGACGCGACGCTGCCGCTGACCTACGAGGTCACCCGGACCTTGCAGGGGCGGACGCTGAGCCACCGTCAGGTCGACGTGCTGCAGGCGGGCAAGGTCGTCGTGCACCTGGTCGCGTCCTTCCGGGTGGCCCGCCCCGAGACCCCGTTCGACCACGGGCCGGGCATGCCGGCCGTCCCCACCCCCGAAACCCTGCCGACACTGGCCGAGCGGCTGGGGGCGCTGGAGCGGCCGCTGCGCCGCCCGGGGTTCGTCCGACGCAACCCGGTGGACATCCGCTTCGTCGAGCCGCCCACGTGGGCCGACGAGACCTCCACCGCGCGCCCGCCGCACAACGCGCTGTGGTGCCGGGCGGACGGCGAACTCCCGGACAGCCCGCTGCTGCACGCGTGCGCGATCGCGTACGCGACCGACCTGACCATCCTGGACACACTGGTCCTGCCGCACGCGGCGACGCTCGGCCCGCGGTGGATCCCGCGCGCCAGCCTGGACCACGCGATCCGCTTCCACCGCCCCTTCCGCGCGGACCGGTGGTGGCTGTACGACCAGGAGGGCACGACGCTGCACGCGGCGCACGGCACGGTGCACGGTCGGCTGTTCGACGCGACGGGCACGCTGTTTGCGACGGTGAGTCAGGAGGCACTGTTCGGCGAACCGGTGGAACACCGGTAGCCCGCACATTCAGCCGAGGGAGTTCGCATGGTGCAGGTCGGAAAGGTGTCGTTGAACGTCAGCGACCAGGACGCGGCGAAGCGCTTCTGGGTCGAGAAGATGGGCTTCGAAGAGGTCATGGACACGCCGATGGGCGAGGCCGGCAGCCCGCGCTGGATCGAGGTCCGCGCACCGGGCGACGGCATCACGCTGATCCTGTTCAGCCACGTGTTCGACGTGGAGAAGGTCGGCTCGCTGAACAACGTGTTGTTCACCTGCGACGACATCCGGCGCACCTACAACGAGCTGAGCGCCAAGGGCATCGACTTCCCGGACAAGCCCGCGCAGCAGGAATGGGGCTGGTGGGCGACCTTCCGCGACAACGAGGGCAATTTCTACGGATTGACCCAACGCAACCCCTGAGGTCCCGTTCCACCGGGATCGCAACACCGCCACAATGCCGCCATGACCGAGCGGATCGACGGCATCGACGCGACCTGGTTCCTGGGCGACGACGCGATCGTGATCCGGTACGGGCGCGGGCGGCACGTACCCGAGTTGTTCGACGCCCTCGGCCGGGTCACCGTCCCGCACGCGGCGATCGCGCGGGTTCGGACCGGCCCCGGCCTCGCGCCCGGTACCACCGCGCTCCGGCTCGATCTGCGCGAGGGGGCGTGCCCGCTGCTGGACGCGGCGGCGAACCGACTGGGCGAGAGCGTGTACCCGTACCGGCTGACGCTGCCCGCCGGCCGGCCCGGCCTGAGCACGGAGCACCGGGCGGCGCTCGCCCGGGTCGCGACCACGCCCGGACCGGCTCCGCGCTACCTGGTGGCGGCTCCGTCCGCACGGGCCCGGTTGCGCGGGTTCGACGGCGAGATGGCGTTCGACGGGCGCACGGTGGCGCTGCACTGGTACTGGACGGGGGCCTCGCCCGCGAAGCTGCGGGTCGGCGACGTGCGGCTGCCGCTGGCCGGCCTGGTCGGCGTCGAATGGCAGTCGAGCACGCCGCTCTCGGGCCACCTGCGGGTGCTGCGCGCGGACGAGCCCGCTCCCCCGCCGCCCGAGCGCGACCCGGGCTCGATCGTGTTCGGCGCGGGCTACGGGCTCGCGCACGAATCGCTGCCGTTCGCCGCGGCCCTCGCGGCGGCGATCGCCGAGCGGCGCGCCGAGAGCGCCGCGACCTCCGCGACCTCCGCGGCCGGCACGGCCACCGAGCGCGCGGCGGATGCCGCGGGCGCCCCGGGGCCCCGGGACACCGCGGACGCCCCGACCGAGCTGTGATCTTGGACCCTTGGGCCGCCCCGGGAGCCGTGCCCCTCGATTCCTGTGCGGCGTTGGGATATCCACGGGTGTCATGGCGGACAAGCTGCTTCTCGACTACGACGGCCCGATCGCGACGATCACCAACAACAATCCGGACAAGCACAACGCGTTCGACGACGAGATGGATCGACTGCTATGGCAGATCCTCGGCGAACTGCGGCAGCGGCCCGAGGTCCGGGCGGTGATCTGGCGGGCCGAGGGCAAGTCCTTCTCGTCCGGCCGTGACGTGTCCTCGATCGGTGGGCACAAGGTCGAGTTGACGCACCATCAGCTGATGACCCGAGGCCATCGCGGCGTGCAGCAACTGTTCGAGCTCGACGCACCGGTCCTGGTCGCCTGCAAGGGCTGGTCGATCGGCGCGTCGTTCCAGCGCGCGCTGCTGTGCGACATCCGGGTCGCGGCCGAGGGGGCCCGGTTCATGCTGCCGGAGACCACGCACGGGGTGATCCCGGACACGGGCGGCGTGGGCCGGCTGTTCCAGATCTGCGGCCACGGGGTGGCGGCCGACCTCGTACTGACCGGCCGCGCGATGGACGCCGCCGAGGCGTACGCGCACGGCGTCGTGTCCCGCGTGGTGCCCGCCGCCGAACTGGACGCGACCGTGCGCGAGATGGCCGAGAAGATCGCCGCCGCGCCGGCCGTGACGATCAAGATGGCCAGGCGCGTGCTCGGCCACCTCGCCGAGCCCGCCGTGCGCACCTCGATGGCCGAGGAGCTGATCGCGCAGACCTTCGTCAACAAGTCGGACGACTACGCCGAGTTCCGCGCCGCGCGAGCGGAACAGCGGCCGGCCCACTACACCGGGAGCTGACCCCATGACCGACGCATCCGAGGCATCCGAGGCATCCGAGGCCAACGACGGCATCATCGGCCTGCCCGAGCCGCCGGCACTCGGCGCGAGCGCGCTGCCCGCCGGCACCTACGCCGGCCGCACGGTGTTCGTCACCGGCGGCGGCACCGGGCTCGGCAAGGCGATCGCGACAGAGTTCGGCCGACTCGGCGCCAACCTGGTGGTCGCCAGCCGCAAGGAGGACCACCTCAAGGCGGCCCGAGAGGCGCTGGAGGAGACCGGGGCGCGGGTCCGCACGGTCGAGTGCGACATCCGCGAACCCGATCGAATCGCGGCGGCGTTCGACGCCGCCGAGGAGGCATTCGGGCTCCCGGACGTCCTGATCAACAACGCCGCGGCGAACTTCCCGGTCCCGGCCGAGGAGATGTCCCCGAACGCGTGGCGCACCGTCGTGGACATCACGCTCAACGGCACCTACTTCTGCGCGCGCGAGTTCGCCCGCCGGCACCTGGCCACCGGTACGCCCGGCTCGATCGTCAACATCGGCGCCTCCTACGCCTGGACCGGCGGCCCGGGCTTCGCGCACAGCGCGGCGGCCAAGGCCGGCGTCAAGAACATGGTCGAGACCCTCGCCGTCGAGTGGGGACCGTACGGGATCCAGATCAACGGCCTGGTCCCGGGCCTGTTCCCGCACGAGGACATGACCGCCGACATCAAGGGCAACCTCGCCGGCACCCACGACAAGGACCCGTGCCAGCCGGCCATGCGGGTCGGCCGGCTGCGCGAACTCGGGTGGGCGGCCACGTTCCTCGCGTCGCCGTACGCGCGCTTCGTGTCCGGCCACACGCTGGTCGTGGACGGCGCCAACTGGCAGCGCCGGAGCCTGGTCAACCCGCCGGTGGTGACGGTGCGCCAACAGATGGGCAAGGGCCCGTTCGAGACGCCGTGAACCGGCCGTGAACCGCCGCGCGCCGGCCACGAGCCGGCTGCGGGCGGGCCGTGGGCGAGCCGTGAGCGGGCGACCGGCGTGAATCCGCTCCACTCCAGGGCATAAATCCCTGATATTCCAGCACAAAAAGGGACAATACGAAGGTCGGGTCGGTCGCGGCTTCCCGGAGCGACCGACCCGACGCCGTGCCCGTCGTCGCCCAGTGACTCGGAGTCCCGCCATGCCCGACCGGCGCCTGCCCTTCCGCGCCCGCAGACACGGCGGCGCACAGGAACCGCCCGAGCGCTCGATGGACCCGCGCGCCGGCGACACCCCCGAGTCCCCGCCCGTCGAGCGCAGCCTGATCGACGCGGCGATCTACGTGCGCGGCGTCCGGGTCGCGTCGCCGACCACACTCGCCGCCACCTACCGCGAGCTGCACGACCGCCCCGGCGCGATGGCCTGGATCGGGCTCTACCGCCCCTCCGAGAGCCAACTGTTGTCCGCCGCCGAGGAATTCGGCCTGCACGCGCTCGCGATCGAGGACGCGATCGTGGCCCACCAGCGGCCCAAGCTCGAACGCTACGGCGAGACCCTGTTCGTCGTGCTGCGCGCGGCCCGCTACCTCGACGACCTGGAGGAGGTCGACTTCGGCGAGCTGCACGTGTTCCTGGGCCACAACTTCGTGGTGACCGTGCGGCACGCGGAGTCCCCCGACCTGTCCGCCGTCCGCCGCTGGGCCGAGGACCGGCCCGAACTCCTGCGCCAGGGGCCGGAGGGGGTGCTGTACGCGATCCTGGACAGCGTCGTGGACGACTACGCCCCCGTCGTGGGCGGGCTACAGAACGACATCGACGAGATCGAGGCCGAGGTCTTCCTCGGCGCCCCCAACGTGTCCCGGCGGATCTACGAACTCTCCCGCGAGGTGATCGAGTTCCAGCGCGCCACGCGCCCGCTGCTGCGCATGCTCGCCGACCTGACGTCGGGCTTCGACAAGTACCACGTGGACGAGGAACTGCGCCGCTACCTGCGCGACGTCGAGGACCACGCGACGATCGCCGTCGAACGCGTCGCGGGCTTCCGGCAGATGCTCGAAGGCATCATGCGGGTCAACGCGATCGTGGTGACGCAGTCCCAGAACGAGGAGATGAAGCAGCTGACGGCGGCCAGCAACGCGCAGAACGAGGAGGTCAAGAAGATCTCCGCGTACGCCGCGATCCTGTTCGCGCCGACCCTGATCGGGACCGTGTACGGGATGAACTTCGACGACATGCCCGAACTGCACTGGGCCTACGGCTACCCCTTCGCGGTCGGCCTGATGGTCCTGGTCTGTGTCGTCCTGTACCTGATCTTCAAGCGCCGAAACTGGCTCTGACCGGCGGTTCGCCGGGGTTCGCCCGCCGCGACCGAGGTCCCCGAGTCGGCGCGACCGCGAGCCCACGCGCAATCCTGACGCAAACTGTCAGGTACATGGTCGAGGATCTTTCTTGTCAGGACGACGACCTGACGACCTGACGACGAATCAAGGAGAAGCACCATGGCGAACATCGTTCTCGTCCCCGGTTTCTGGCTCGGCGCGTGGGCGTGGGACAAGGTCGCCGAGTCGCTGCGCGCGGCCGGGCACGACGTCCTCGCGGTGACCCTGCCGGGCCTGGAGGCCGACCGCACCGACGGCGCGGGCATCGACCTCGCGGCGCAGACGCGGTTCCTGGTCGACGAGATCACCACCCGCGATCTGACCGACGTGGTCCTGGTCGGCCACTCGGGCGGCGCCTTCGCCGCGTACGAGACGCTGGACCGGATTCCGGCGCGGATCGCCCGGATCGTCTACGTGGACGCGGGCCCGGTGGCCAACGGGACGAGCCTGCTCGACACGCTCGAACCCGCCCAGCACGCCGTCATCGAGGCCGAACTGGCCGAGCGCGGCGACGGCCGCTACACCTACCCGTTCGACCCGACGGCGGACCCCGAGATGCTCGACGGTCTCTCCCCCGCCGACCTCGCGACGCTGCGCGCCCGCGCGGTGCCGCAGCCGTACGGCGTCGCCGCGAGCGCGATCCGGGTCGGCGACGAGGCCCGCCTCAAGGTGCCGGCCCACCTGATCACCTGCATGTTCCCGGCCGAGCAGGTCGAGGCCATGCTCGCGGCGGAGCACCCCTTCCTCGCCGAGTTCGCCGCGGCCGAGCGCGGCGGCGTGCACGGGCTGCCGACCGGCCACTGGCCGATGTTCTCGCGGCCGGCCGACCTGGCCGTGCTGCTCGCCGAGATCGCGGGCTGACCGGCCGAACCGGGGTGGGCCCAGGCCCACCCCGGTTCGGGGTACCACCCCAGAGACCTGCGCGGTCGTCGCCCGACACACTGGTGGCACAGGCAGCGCAAGGTACATCAACGGGAGGAACCTGATGAGCACGATCACCCCGGAAAGAACCGAGCCACCGGCCACCGGTTCTCGGGTCGGCCGGGCTCTGCTCGCCGCCTTTCGCGGCTTCTCGATGGTCTTTCTTTCCCCACCGGCGCTCGCCCTGTTCATCTGCTGCGTCGTGTTCATGGTGCTCGTGCCGTTCGGCATCGGCCTGCTGGTCTTCGTTCCGCTGATGCTGCTGCTGCGGGCCACCGCCGGGCTGACCCGCAAGGCGATGGGCTCCTGGGCGGGCGTCCCGATCGCGAGTCCCTACCGAGACCTGCCCAGGGGCAAGGGCGTCACCGCGCTGTGGCAGCGCACCCGCCGGATGCTCGGCGAGGCGGCCACCTGGCGCGACCTGCTGTGGGCGCTGCTGTACCTGCCGTCCACCCTGCTCACCGCATGCGTCCCGATGTTCTTGATCATAAACGGGCTGCACGGCGTCCTGATGCCGTTCCTGTGGGAGGTGGCCTACAAGCACGTCGACGACGCGCAGTGGTACACGTTCATCAAGGTCGACAGTGTGGTGCGGGCCGGGCTCGCGGCGCCGTGGGGACTGATCCAGACCATCGTCGGCATCGCGATCGCGCCGTGGTTCCTGCGGGTCACCGCGCTGTGGCACAAGTCCCTGCTCGCCCCCACCAAGGAGGCCGAACTGGCCCTGCGCGTGCAGCACCTGACGGAGAGTCGGACCGACGCGGTGGACGCCTCGGCGGCCGAACTGCGGCGGATCGAGCGCGACCTGCACGACGGCGCACAGGCCCGCCTGGTCGCGATGGGCATGAACCTGGGCGCCGCCGAGGCGCTGCTGACCACCGACCCCGAGGCGGCCCGCGTACTGCTCGCCGAGACCCGGGCCGCGTCCGCGAAGGCCCTGCACGAACTCCGCGACCTGGTCCGCGGCATCCACCCGCCGGTGCTGTCCGACCGCGGCCTCGGCGACGCGGTCCGCGCGGTGGCCCTGGAGAGCCCGCTCGACGTCAACGTCAACGTCGACCTCCCGGCCCGCCCCGAACTCCCGCTCGAATCGGCCGCCTACTTCGCGGTCACCGAGGTCCTCACCAACGCCGCCAAGCACTCCGGCGGCCGGCACGTACAGATCGACCTGGCCTACCTCGACCGCAAGCTCCGCATCACGGTCACCGACGACGGTGTCGGCGGCGCCGACCTGATGAAGGGCACCGGCCTGCGCGGCATCGAACGCCGCCTCGACGTCTTCGACGGCACGCTGGACCTGCACTCCCCCGTGGGCGGCCCGACCACGGTGACGATGGAACTGCCCTGCGACCTGACGGCCGAGGACAAGACCCGCCACCCCTACATGCACAACCGGGACTGACCGACCCGTGCCCGCCGCAACGGCAACGGCCCCGGCCCTCCCGATCGGGAGACCGGGGCCGTTGCCGTGTCCCCGCCACCCCGTACCCGTCGTCCGGCGTCCGGCGTCCGGCGTCCGGCGTCCATCGACCGGTGGACACCGGGTTCCACCGACCGAGCCTTTCGGCGACGGCGACCCGGCGACCAGCATCCATGTCATGAAGAACTTCCCTGTGCGCGTTGCCGGTTGGAGCGCCCGGCACCCCTGGCGCGCGATCGCCGGCTGGTTCCTGTTCGTCGCGCTGTGCCTGGGCACGGGAATGGCGGTCGGCGGCCACCCCGCGACTGCGGCGGACTTCCGCATCGGTGAGGCCGGCCGGGCCGAGGCGATGGCGACCGAGGGCGACCTCCAGCAGAAGCCGGTGGAACGCGTGCTGATCTCGGCGCGACCCGGCACCGGCCGCCTGGACCCGGCCGCGGCCGACGCCGCCGCCCTGGACATCGCCGCCCGGATGGCGAAGCTGCCCGAAGTCCGGTCCGTGGCCCCTCCGGTGCGCTCCGCCGACGGCAGTGCCCTCCGGGTCGACGTGACCATGAGGGGCGACGAACTCGACGGCAGGAAGCACGTCGGCCCGCTGTCGGCGCAGACCGCCGAGGTGCGCGCGGGCCACCCCGGGGTGTGGGTGGAGGAGACCGGCGGCCCCTCGATCAGCAAGGGCGTCGACAAGCTGCGCGGCGACGATCTCGCCCGCACCGAGACGATCGCGCTGCCGATCACCCTGATCGTGCTGCTGATCGTCTTCCGCTCCGCGGCGATGGCCACCGTGCCACTGCTGCTCGCGTTGTCCTCGATCGCCGCGTCCATCGGCCTGTCGACGCTTGCCTCGCACCTGTTCCCGGACAACGGCGTCGGCACCAACATCATCCTGCTGATCGGCCTGGCGGTCGGCGTCGACTACACGCTCTTCTACCTCAAGCGCGAGCGGGAGGAACGGGCCCGCTCCGGCGGCCGGCTCGACTCGCCGGCCCTGGTGGACCTGGCCGCCGCCACCTCGGGGCGGGCCGTCGTGGTCTCCGGACTCGCCGTCGCAGCCTCCAGCGCCACGCTGTACCTGGCGGACGACGTGATCTTCTCCTCGATCGCCACCGCCGCGATCGTGGTCACCCTGGTCGCCGTGCTCAGCTCGCTGACCGCGCTGCCCGCACTGCTGGTCAAGATCGGCTCGGCGGCCGAGCGCCGGGCCGAGCGCAAGACCGCCCGCGCGGCCCGGCAGGGCAGGCCGGTCACGCCGGCGAGCCCGCCGAAGTCCGGCCCCGGCCGGTTCACCGCCGCCGTGCTGCGCACCACGAGCAGGCACCCCGCCGGCACCCTGACCCTCGCCGTGTTCGCCATGCTGGCCCTGGCCGCCCCGCTCTCGGGCCTCAACCTGACCGACATGGGCCGCGACACCCACTCCCGTGACGTCGCCGCCATGCGCACGTACGACCGGCTGAACACGGCGTTCCCGGAGCTGAAGGCCATGCACCAGGTCGTTGTCCGCGCCGACCCCGCCCGCGCGGACGAGGTGGCCGCCGCGCTGCGCGACCTCGGCACGCGCGCCGAGACCGACCCGGCCCTCGCCGGCACCTCGCGGCTGTACACCTCTCCGGACCACCGGATCAGCCTGCTGGAACTGCCGGTACCGCACCACGTGAGCACCGACGCGGCGCAGGCATCCCTGGATCGGATCCGCGACGACCACCTGCCGGCCACGGTCGGCCGGCTGACCGGTGTCGAGAGTGCGGTGACCGGCGACGTGGCCCGCTCCGCCGACTACCCCGAGCACCAGAAGCAAAAGCTGCCGCTGATCATCGGGGCCCTGCTCCTGGTGACCTTCGCGATGACGGTATGGGCCTTCCGTTCGGTGGTCCTGGGCCTGATCGGCGTGCTGCTGAACCTGCTCTCGGCCGGCGCCTCGCTCGGCCTGCTGGTACTGGTCTTCCAGGGCGACCGGGCCGAGGGGCTGCTCGACTTCGACTCCACCGGCTCGATCGGCTCCCGGGTGCCACTGCTGCTGTTCGTGATCCTGTTCGGCCTGTCGATGGACTACCAGGTGTTCGTGATCAGTCGGATCAGGGAGGCCGCGCTGCGCGGCGTGCCCACCCGCGAGGCGGTACTCGACGGCATCGGCAACTCGGCCGGCGTGGTCACCAGCGCCGCCGTGGTGATGGTGACCGTGTTCGGCAGTTTCGTCGGCCTGCACCTCATCGAGATGAAGCAGATGGGTTTCAGCCTGGCGACGGCGGTGCTGCTCGACGCCTTCGTGATCCGGATCGTCATCCTGCCCGCGCTCATGTTGCTGCTGGGCGTGGGCAGTTGGTGGCCGTCGCGGACCATGGGGCGGGCGCAGCGCACCGTCCCCGCCGTCGAACACCCGGTAAAAGTAGGCTGATCGACATGAATCAACGGCCGCAGCCCCACGACGGGGCCCGGATCCGAACGCTGCGCCGCTGCTACGCCGGCACGTGGGTGCTCCTGGGCCTGTGCCCGCCGGTCATCGGCGGGCTGAACGAGCCCGGCGCGGCCAAGTACTGGGTGTCGGCGCTGTCGGTCGTGCTCGCGCTGTGCTACGCGGTCGTGGAATGGTTCCCTCGCAATCCGGTGCTGCGCCCGCACACCTTCCTGTACGTGCTGGTCCTGGGTCTGGGCGTGATCTCCGGCCTGCGCGGCGCGAGCGCGACGCTGTTCATCGCGACACTCCCGCAGTTCTGGATCTTCGCCGGGCGCCCGCGCACCGCGATCGCCTTCAGCGGTCTGGCCGCCGCGACCGCGATGGCCGGGGCCGCCGCCGGACAGGGCCGGCACGCCGAGTTCCTCACCGGCAACGTCGTCTTCACGCTCGTCGGTTGTGTGGCAAGCGTCCTGCTCGGGCTCGGGGTGCGCCGGGTCGTCGAGCAGAGTCACGAGCGGGCCCACCGGCTGGGCGTCGAGCTGGAGCAGGCTCAACTGCGGCTGGCCGAGGCACACCAGCGCCAGGGCGCGGCGGACGAGCGCGAACGGCTCGCCCGGGAGATCCACGACACCCTGGCCCAGGGCTTCGCGTCCATCATCGTGTTGGCCGAGGCGGCCCGCGCCGGCCTGGACACCGATCCGGCGGAGAGCGGGCGGCAGTTGCGCTCGATCGAGCACACCGCCCGGGAGAACTTCGCCGAGGCGCGGGTGCTCGTCGGCTCCGCGCCGCAGAGCGGGGTCGTCCCCGGCTCGGTGGCCCGCACCCTGCGCCGGACCCTGGACCGGTTCACCGAGGACACCGGGCTCACCATCAGCGCGGAGCTGCCGGACGTCGAGTGCGACCAGCAGACCCGGATCGCGCTCCTGCGCTGCACTCAGGAGTCGCTGGCGAACGTGCGCAAGCACGCGAGCGCCTCGACGGTGGGTGTGGTCCTGGCGCCGCTCCCCTACGGCGTCGAACTGGAGATCACCGACGACGGCCGCGGCTTCGTGGTCGAGGAGTCCCGCGGCTTCGGCCTCGACGGCATGCGCAGGCGCCTGGCCGAACTCGGCGGCGAGCTCACCGTCACCAGCTCGATCGGCGACGGCACGCGCGTGCTCGCCATGGTCCCCACGAACGGTCGGGTGTGACATGAGGGATGAACCGGGAACCAGGCTCCGGATCGTCGTGGTGGACGATCACGCGGTGATGCGCGCGGGGGTCGTCGCCCTGCTGGCTCCCGAGGCCGGCATCGAGATCGTCGGCGAGGCGGGCGACGGCCGCGCGGGCGTCGAACTGGTCGAGCGCCTGGCACCCGATGTGGCGCTGATCGATCTACGCATGCCGGTCCTGGACGGGGTGGCCGCCACCGCCGAGATCGTCGCGGGCCCGACCGGGACCCGGGTGCTCATCCTGACCACGTACGACACCGACGTCGAGATCGAACGCGCGGTCGAGGCCGGCGCCATCGGCTACCTGCTCAAGGACACCACGCGCGACCAGCTCGTCGACGCCATCCGCTCGGCCGCCCGGGGCCAGACCGTGCTGGCCCCGCGAGTCGCCGAGCGGCTGGTCGCCCGGATGCGGCGGCCCGCCCCGGTGGTGCTGACCGCGCGCGAGGTCGACGTGCTCGGCGCGGTGGCCGACGGTCTGTCCAACGTGGACATCGGCAAGCGGTTGGTCATCGCGGAGGCGACGGTCAAGACCCACCTGCTGCGGGTCTTCGCCAAGCTCGACGTCAACGACCGCACGCACGCGGTGGTCGTCGCCCTCGAACGCGGCCTCCTGCCCCGCCCGGGGCGGGACGAACTCGCGTAGCCGCGAAAAGCGTCCGCCGGGGCGCGCCAGGGCGTGTCGTCGTCCTGGGCCCGTCGTCGTCCGCCGACTCCGTCGTGCGCCCCCGGGACGCTCCGGCCGCCCGGTGTGGCTCCACCCGCCCGCGGGGACCGGCGTGATCATGAACGTAAGCGCGCTGGCTCTCGATTTCGGCGACACCCTGGCCGTGCCCGGTCCCAACCCGGACGGGCGGATCGTCCTGACGGTGCTCCGCCGGCTGCCCGACACCGACGTCCCGGACACGTTCGTGGCCGCCTACGACCACGTGCACCGGATCACCCGCGAGGCCGATCGGGTCCGGGACACGCACACCTCCTTCGCCGAGGAGATCCGCCGGGCCGCCGCGCTGTGCGGGGCGCGGATCCCCGACCCCGACGCGGTCACCGAGCTCGTCTTCGACGAGGTCCCCGATTCGCGGGTGATCCGCCGGGCCGCCGACGCGCTGCTGCGGCTGCGCGCCCGCGAGGACTTGGTGTGCGTGCTCGCGTGCGACACCCAGCGGCCCGAGTCGGTGCGTCGGCGCACCCTGGTCGAGGCCGGCATCGACGTGTGCTTCGACGCGATCGTGCTGTCCTGCGCGATCGGCGTGCGCAAGCCGCATCCGGACTTCTACGCCGAGGTCGAGCGGGCCTGCGGGGTCCCGCGCGCGGAGATCATGTTCGTCGGGAACACCCCGGCCAAGGACGCCACCGCGCCGCACGTGTACGGCATGCAGGCGGTCCTGATCGCCCCGGCCGGACGGCCGAGCGGGTTGCCCGCCGCGATCGGCGTGATCGACCACTTCGCCGACCTGCCGGACTACCTGACGCACATGCGGTCCCGCTGAGCCGGGTCGGGTCAGCCGCGGATGTCCGCGACGTACTCGACGTTGAGCTCGTCGGCCGCCTCGTGACTCGGCGCGGTCGCGAACCACGCGTCCAGGATCTCCATCAGCATCGGCCCGGAGGTCAGCCGCAGGCTCAGCGCGAGCACGTTGGCGTGGTTCCAGCGGCGCGCGCCGGCCGCCGTCTCCGCGTCGCCGCACAGCGCCGCCCGTACCCCGTCGACCTTGTTGGCCGCGATCGAGGCGCCCGTACCAGTCCAACAGCAGACGATCGCCTGATCCGCCCGCCCCGCCGCCACCTCGCGCGCCGCGGCCGCGCTCACCGGCGCCCAGTCGTCCGCGAACTGCGGATCGTGGTCGGGGTCGAAGGCGCCGAACGGCGACACCTCGTGACCGCGCTTGCGCAGCTCGTCGGCGAGGTAGAGGGCCGAACCCTTGACCTGATCGGCGGCGATCGCGATACGCATCGGACGCTCCTTGTCGGGGGAATGTCGGTGGCGAGTGTGAGACTGAAAAGCATGGTCCCCACGGACACTCTGCACGTGACCCGACACACCTCCGCCCTCGGGTCGATGGAGACCGTGTTCGCGCCGCCACACCCGGCCCTGGCCACACTGATCGGGCCCTATTGCGGCTACCACGAGCAGTTGATCGCGCCGCTGCGCCGCCGCGAGGTGGCCACCCCGTCGATCACGCTCATCATCGGATTCGCGCCGCTGCGCGTGTGGTCGCCGCACGCGCCGGGGTACGCGCCCGGCCCGACCACGTCGTTCGTGGCCGGACTGCACGACGGCCCGGCGATCGTCGAACACGACGGCTACCAGTCCGGCGTCCAGATCGACCTGACCCCGCTGGGCGCCTATCGGCTGCTCGGCCTGCCGCTCGGCGAGCTCGGCCACCGGGTCGTGCACCTCGACGACCTGCCCGGCTGGGACGTCCGCGAGCTCACCGACCGGCTCGTGTCCGCGCCCCACTGGGCCGCCCGCTTCGCCTACCTGGACGAGATCCTGCTCGACCGGCTCGACCGCGGCCCGGAGCCGTCGCCCGAGGTGACCCGCTGCTGGGACCTGCTGGCCGCCGGCGCGGGCCGGATCGGGATCACCGAACTCGCCCGCGAGACCGGCTGGAGTCGCCGGCACCTCGGCGCGCGCTTTCGCGAGACGGTCGGCCTGCCGCCCAAGGCGGTGGCCCGTGTGCTGCGTTTCGGACACGCGCTCGCGCTGCTCGACGGCGCGGACCCGCCCCGGTCGTGGGCCGACGTCGCGATCGAGGCGGGCTACTACGACCAGGCGCACTTCAACCGCGACTTCAAGGCGCTCGCGGGCTGCACGCCGAGCGTCTATCTGGGCTCGCGCCTGGCGGGTGGCGGGTTCGAGGGCTGACCGCCCCGACCGTTCCCGTTTATCCAATACCGCCAGGGGTCACTCGCCGGAAGCTGGAATCAGGACCCCAGCACAAGGAGCAAATCAATGAGTGACACGAGTGGCATGAGCAATATGAGTGACAAAGCCCTGGTCTCGGACCTCGTGCCGACGCTGCGCTACAACGACGCCGCCGCCGCGATCAAGTTCCTGCAGGACGCCTTCGGGATGACGTCCGTCATGGTCGTCCCCGGCGACAACGACACCGTCGCACACGCGGAGCTGACCTTCGGCAACAGCATGATCATGCTCGGCACCAACCTCCCCGAGGGTTGCGGCGATCAGCTCCGTTGGCCGGTCGGCGGCTCGTCCGTGTACGGCATCGTCGACGACGTGGACGCGCACTGCGCGCGTGCCGTAGCCGCCGGCGCGACCGTGGTGCTGGCACCGAAGGACGAGGACTACGGCGGGCGCGGCTACACCGTGCGCGACCCCGAGGGCAACCTCTGGAGCTTCGGCAGCTACCGCCCGCGGGTCTGAGGCACCCACCCCCGCGCCGCGCGCGTCAGCCCTCGTGCGCGGCGAGGTAGCGGTCCACCTTGGCCCGTTCGTACGCGTACACCGGCTCGATCGGGCCGACCGGGACGAACGTGGCCGTGGCGCTGTCCTCGTACAGGTCCACCCGCGTGTAGCCGACGCCGGTGACCCCCTGATAGGTGCCCGCCGGCGGGAACACGTCGGCGCGGTACGCGACGGCCGGGGCCGCCCACACGGGCACCCCGGCCAGCACACCGCAGGTCGCGTGGTGGTTGTGGCCGGTCAGCACGATCCGCACGTCCGTGCCGGCGATCGCCCGGCCGAGCCGGCCCGGGTCCTTGAGCGAGAGCCGCTCCAGGAAGGCCAGCGGCGTGGGGATCGGCGGGTGGTGCAGACCGAGCACCGTGCCGCCGGCCGCGGGTTCGGCCAACTCGGCGCGCAGCCACTCCAGCTGATCCTCCGTCAGGTCGCCGGAGTGGCTGCCGGGGGTGGTGCTGTCGAGCATGATCACCCGCACGTCGCCCGCGGTGTGCGTGAAGTCGTGCGCGTCGGTGGACGCCGGTACGCCCAGCAGCCCCTCGCGAAACGCCGCGCGGTCGTCGTGGTTGCCCATCGCGTACAGCGCGGGCGCGCCGATCCGCGGCGCGGCCTCGTCCACCAGCGCCCGCAGCCGGCGGTACGCCCGGAGGTCGCCGGTGTCCGCGAGGTCGCCGGTGAACAGCAGCGCGGTTGGCGCAAGGTCGGCCGCCTCGACCGCGGCGAGGGCCTGGCGCAACTGCTCGGCGGTGTCCAGTCGGTCGAGCAACAGCTCGCCCTCGGGGACCACGTGGACGTCGCTGAACTGGACGAGCGTGTGGCGCGGGGTACGCACGGCAATCCTCCTGCGGGCAGGCCGGACGACACGTGTCACCCGGGGGGCACAGTCCATCGTCGATGCGCGACAAGGTCAAGTATTTTGCCGGACCTGCTCGCGGTTGCGCCGAACAGACGAGCTAGCGTCTTCCCGTGGAAATCAAGACCCTGGGGTACGACCACCCCGACGTGCGCAAGCTGGTGACCGACGTGCAGCAGGAGTACGTGGAGCGCTACGGCGACCCCGACGAGTCCGCTGTCGACCCGGCCGAGTTCCTGCCCCCGGAGGGCCTGTTCTGCGTCGCCTACGAGGACGGTGTCCCCGTCGCGAGCGGCGGCTGGCGGGCGCGCGGCGCGGCCGGCGACGACCCGAGCCTGCGGGCGGGCGACGCCGAGCTCAAGCGGATGTACGTGGTGCCGCACGCGCGCGGGCGCGGCCTGTCCCGGGTGATGCTCGCGCACCTGGAGGAGAGCGCGCGCGCCGCGGGCCGCCTGCGCCTGGTCCTGGAGACCGGCGACAAGCAGCCCGAGGCGATCGCGCTGTACCGCTCGTGCGGTTACGAACCCGTGGTCGGGTTCGGACACTACAAGGACTACGACAGCAGCCTGTGCTTCGCGAAGGTCCTCTGACCGGTGCCGTGACCCGCGGCCGGGTCCGACGTCAGTGCCCGGCGTCGCCCCCGGCCGTACGGGCGCCGGTGCCGTGACCCGCGGCCGGGTCCGGCGTCAGTGCTCGATGTCGCCCCCGGCCGTACGGGCGCCGCGCAGCATGAACCACGCCGCGACCGCCGCTGCGAGGAGTACGACCGCGCCCGCGCCGGCGGCGATCCGCAGCCCCTCCAGAAACGCCTCGTTCGCCGAGTGGGTGAGCTCGACCGCGTGCTGCCCCGGCTCCGCCCCCGCCACCTCGGCCGCGCCCGCGAGCGACTCGCGCGCGCTGGAGGCCGCCGCGTCCGACACCCCTTCGGGCACCGTCACGTGGCCGCGGTACACACCCGTGACCACCGAACCCAGCAGCGCGATGCCGAGCGCCGCGCCCAGTTCGTAGGCGGTCTCGGAGACCGCCGAGGCCGCGCCCGCGTTCTCCTTGGGCGCGCTGCCCAGGATCAGGTCGGCGGTGACCGTGAACGAGAAGCCCGCGCCGACGCCGACCAGGAGCAGCACGCCGCCCAGGTAGAGGTACGGCGTGTCCTGCGAGAGCACGGTCAGCCCGCCGAGCGCCAGCCCTATCGCGGTCAGTCCGCCGGTGACCACCACCCGCGGGGTCAGTCGGCGCGCGGCCATACCGGCCAGCAGACCCGACACCACCGCACCGATCGTGGCGGGCAGCTCGGCCATGCCGGCCTGCAACGGGCTGCGACCCTGGACCAGTTGGAGGAACTGGGACAGGAAGAAGATCAGTCCGGACATCCCGAGCACGGTCAACAGATCGGCCAGGACCGAGCCGGAGAACGCGCGGTTGCGGAACAGCCGCATGTCCAGCAGCGGCACCGGCAGCGACAGCTGTCGACGGCCGAACCAGACGAGCCCGCCCACGCCGACCACCGCGGCCGCCCAGACGTCCCAGCGCAGCACGCCGTGCGTCGCGGCCTCCTTGACCGCGTACACGGTCGCGATCATGCCGACCAGCGACAGGGCCGCGCTGAGCATGTCCCACGGGCCCGGGTTCGGGTTCCGCGACTCCGGCAGCATCTTGATGCCGACCACGATCAGTACGGCCATCACCGGCAGGTTGATCAGGAAGACCGAGCCCCACCAGAAGTGTTCGAGCAGGAACCCGCCGACGACCGGCCCGAACGCCGCGCCGGCCATCGACATCGAGCCCCACACGCCGATCGCGAAGCTGCGTTCGCGCGCGTCGGGAAAGAGGTTGCGGACCATCGCGAGCGTGGACGGCATCAGCGACGCGCCCGCGACACCCATCGCGACCCGGGCCGCGATCAGCGCCTCGGCGCTGGGGGCGTAGGCGGCCAGCACGGACAGCGCGCCGAAGGCGGCCGAGCCCCACAGGAGCAGCTTTTTGCGGCCGATCCGGTCGCCGAGCGTACCGGCGGTCACCAGCAGGCCGGCGATGACGAACGAGTAGACGTCGCCGATCCACAGCAGCTGGGTGCCGGAGGGTTCGAGGTCCTCACTGAGGAACGGGATCGCCAGGCCGAGCACGGTGGCGTCGATGGCCACCAGGAGCACCGACAGGGTCAGGACACCGAGGGCGATCCAACGGCCCGGCGCGCCCTTTTCGGGGCCGCCGGTGCCGGTATGAACAGGGGTTGAAGACGTACTAGTGGCCATGATCAGGAGTCCAAGCAAGGAAGTTCGAGCTGAAAGGGTCGGAGCCGGAGGGATTCGAGGCGAAGGGATTCGAAGGGATTCGAAGGGATTTCGAGGGGACTCGACGGCATTCGAGCCGAAGGGACGGGATCAGGTGTGCGGGCGACGCGCCGCGCCGCCCAGCAGGATCTCGGCCACCGAGCGGGCCGCGTCCCGGCCGGCGAGCCGGCCCTCGTGAACCCCCCAGCCGGCGGCGGCGACGAACGAGAACAGCGCCTCGGAGACCCACTGCGCGGTGAGATCGACCCGCATCGAGCCGTTCTCCTGTCCGCGCCGGACCACGGCGGCCACCTGCTCGTCCATCACGCTCCAGGCCTGTTCCAGGTCCGGGTCGCCGACGAGCGAGCTCTCGCCGTACAGGAACGCCAGGTATTCGGCGACCGGCATCAGCCGGTCGACCAGACCGCGCAGCACGGCGGGCACGTCGTCGGTCACGGCGTCGAGGTCGGCCGCGTCGATCGCGCGGCCCAACTGCTCGGTCGCCTGCGCCCCGAGCGCGGTGATCAGCGCGGGGCGGCCGGGGTACATCCGGTGCAGCGTGGCCCGGCTGATCCCGGCGGCACGCGCGATCTCGTCCATGGACGACGCGGGCCGCCGGAGCAGCAGGGTGACGGCGGCACGCAGCACATGCTCGTGGTCGGTGGGCATGGATCGACTCTAGCCCAGATGAGACATCTTTGTCTCAGAATTTACAGAGCGGATTCATCCGGCATGGATCCGCGGCGTGGATCCGCGGCGTGGATTCGTCCGGTACGGATTCATCCGGCGCCCTGTGGGGTCAGCTCCGGCCGGGGTTCCTGCCAGGTCAGGACCGCGCCGCCGTCCCCGGTCTTGAGCGTCGTGCCCGGGAACACCCGCAGCCGCCACGGCACCAGGCGCATCACCGCGAAACCCGGTGACATGGGCTTCTCCCACCCGGGCACGCCGATCCCGGCCGGGTCGTAGCCGAGCGGCTCGGGAGTGTCCCGGAACAGGTTCCACACCCGTTCCCGGATCTCCTCCTCGAAGAGCAGGTCCGCGCGGCACTCGGCGGCGCACGTGTTGTGGTTGGGCGTCCAGTAGTTGCACGACACGAACGGATTGCGGGCGATGTGCGCGCGCTTGGTCGGGGTCGGCACGGTGGCCACCCATCCCGTCAGCGTGCCGTGCTCCCACACCCAAAAGGGGTGCAGGATCCGGGTCCGCGGCCGGCCCGCGCTGTCCACGGTGGCTATCGAGGCCCACACGATGGAGTGGGCCATGGCGACGAAGGCGGGGGCAGCGGTTTCCAGATCGGTCAAGGCGGCAACCCCTGTCTCGTCGCGACGGCCCGGCACCCGTGACGGTCCGGCCTCCCCCCATAGTGTCGTGAACTCGCTTACCCCTAAAGGTCCGGGGGGAAGTCGTACGAGGCCGGCGGCGTGACCCGCAGCTTGTTGTCCTGGTACATCACCGAGATCTGGTCGTGTTCGCGCAGCTCGATCATGGCCGGATCGCCGCTGACGAGTCCGCCGTTGAGGTAGGTGCGGAGCGTGTGCGTGGCGTCCGGGGTGAGCCCGCCGAGGTGGGTCTCGTCGAACCGGACGTTCCACATCGCGAACAACTGGCCCAGCACGAACCGGGCGTTCGGGTCGTGGCTCTCCACGTGCAGCACCCCGCTGCTGTCGTGGGTGTGCAGGTCCGCCATCAGCCCGGTCTTCTTGTCGATGCCCAGATCGGGCGCGACGTCGACCCGTTCGAGGCCGACGAAGATGTCCAGGTGGACGTGGAAGTGCTGCTTCGCTCCCTCCATCGTGTCCAGGTTCAACCCCGCGTCGGCGGCCCGCTGCGCGGTGTCCGCGGGCACCGGCCACGGCGGCAGTTCGGCCCCGGACGCGGCCACGGGGTGCGGCAGCGGGGTGTCGGCGTCGGCGGACACGGGCGCGCCGGCGGCGAGCGTGCAGGCGGCCAGGAACGCGGCGGCGACGCCGACGCCCCCGCGGATGTGACGGTTCATCAGGTGACCTTCCAGGATCGGTACGGGGCCACCAACCTGGCGCCCCGACCGCCCCGACGAAAGCCGACCGGCGATTCACGCACGGACTTCACCCATACGGAGCACCCCCGCCGGCGCGGCCCCGGCAGGACTGACTTCCGCTTCGCCGGGCAGACATCGGGCGACCCACCCGCGGGCGTTCCGCCGGGTGTTCCGAGGGGGCCGGATCCAGTGACCCGCACGAGCCGCCGGCAGCGGCACATCGACAACAAGAACCGTCCGTGGTTCGTCAAGCAACGATGGATCCTGATCCTGCTCGTGCTCCTGCCGCCGATCGGGATCGCGCTGACGTGGATGGTCACCCGGTGGGCCCCGACGATGAAACTTGTTCTCTCCGTGGCGGCGGCGCTCTGGTGCGCGGCGCTGGTGATCGGGTTGAGTACCAACCTGGAGACGCACGACAAGAGCCCCGATCCGGTCGCCCCGATCATCGACGACGGGCGTGGACCGCAGTCGTCTCCGTGACCCGATCGTCGTCGCGGATGGAGTTACGACCCGATGCCCTCCTCTCCCATCACGCCGTTCCGGATCGACATACCCGAGGCCGACCTCGTGGACCTCAAGGAGCGCCTGGCGCGCACCCGCTGGCCCGAGGCCGAGCCGGTGGCCGACTGGTCGCAGGGCATGCCGCTGGCCTACACGCGTGAGCTGGCCGAGCACTGGCGCACCACGTACGACTGGCGCAAGACCGAGGCCCGGCTGAACGCCCACGAGCACTTCAAGGCGGAACTCGACTGCCTCGGCATCCACTTCCTGCACGCGCGCTCGCCGCACGAGGGCGCGCTGCCGCTGATCCTCACCCACGGCTGGCCCGGCTCGATCGTCGAATTCCTGGACGTGATCGGGCCGTTGACCGATCCCACCGCGCACGGCGGCGACGCCGGCGACGCGTTCCACGTGGTGCTGCCCTCGCTGCCCGGGTACGGCTTCAGCGACCGGCCGGCCGAGACCGGATGGGGCATCGACCGGATCGCGCGGGCCTGGGCCGCCCTGATGGCCGACCTGGGCTACCACCGCTACGGCGCGCAGGGCGGCGACTGGGGCGCGATGGTCACCGCGTCGATCGGCCGCCAGGACCCCGGGCACGTCGCCGGCATCCACATGAACATGCCGGTCGCGATGCCGGACGCCGAGAGCCTGAAGGACCTGACGCCGCAGGAGCAGAAGGCGCTCGCCGACCTCGGCACGCACGGCGAGTGGGGCACCGGCTACAGCAAGATCCAGTCCACCCGACCGCAGACCCTCGGCTACGCCCTGACCGACTCCCCCGTCGGGCAACTCGCGTGGATCGTCGAGAAGTTCCAGGAGTGGACCGACTGCGACGGCCATCCCGAGAACGCGCTGCCGCGTGATCACATGCTCGACAACGTGATGCTGTACTGGCTCACCGGCACCGCCACGTCCTCGGCCCGGCTGTACTGGGAGAGCTACCGCGACCCCGACCTGTCCGAGGTCGGCGCGCCGACCGGCTGCTCGATCTTCCCGCACGACATCATCCGCTCCTCCCGCCGCTGGGCCGCGAACCGCTTCACCGACCTGCGCTACTGGAACGAACTCGACCGCGGCGGCCACTTCGCCGCCTTCGAACAGCCCGCGGTCTTCGTCGAGGAGGTCCGCCGCTTCTTCCGCCTGGTGCGCTGACCCCGGTACACCGCGACGACCCCGCCAGCGCGTCCGCCGCCGCGACGCCGAGGACCCCGCCCCGACACGATCGTCGGAGCGGGGTCCTCGGGGTGCTTCGGGTCGGCGGGCCCGGCCGGCGGGGATGCCCTACGCGGCGCGCGCCCCCAGGACGCTGCCCAGGAGGTCGTCGAGGCCGACCAGGCCCAGAAGCGTGCCGTCGGCGGCGCGGACCAGGGCGAGCGAGGCGCGGCGTTCCTGTAGGGCGGCCACCGCGCGCTGGATCGGCGTGTCCACGCCGAGGGTCAGCACCGGGGTGGCCAGATCCCCGGCCGTGTTGCCCGAGGTCTCGGTGCGCGACGTGAGCACCTTGCGGATGTGCACGACACCGAAGAGCGTGCCCTCCGCGTCGCGCACGAGCAGCCGGTTGCGGCCGTTGCGGCGCGACACCGCGACGATCTCGTCGGGGCCCGCCGAGGCGGGCACCGAGTCGATCTCCGCGGTCGGCACGACCAGGCGCGCGAGCGGCTCGGTGTGCGTGCGCAGGGTGCCCGCGAGCACGTCGTGCGACGAGCTGTCGATCAGGCCGAGCCGGCGGGACTCGCCGACCAGGCGGCGCAGCCCCTCGGCGTCCTTGGGGTGCGACAGCTCGTCCTTCGGGTCGACCTTCGCGAGCCGCAGGATCGCGTTGCTGACGCCGTTCATCGCGAGCAGCAGCGGCCTGACCACGCGGGTGTAGCCGCGGAAGGACGGCGCGAGGACGACCGCGACCTTCTCCGGGCCCGCGATCGCCCACGACTTCGGGGCCATCTCGCCCAGCACCATGTGCAGGATCACGACCACGACCAGCGCGACCGCGAACGCCACCGCGTGCCCGGCGGCGGTCGGCATGCCGACCGCGTCGAACAGCGGGTCGAGCATCGCCGCGAACGCCGGCTCGGACACGATGCCCAGGCCCAGCGAACACATCGTGATGCCCAGCTGGGCCCCGGCGAGCATCAGCGACAGCTCGCGCACGCCGGCGAGCGCGGACCTGGCGCCGCGCTTGCGCTCGGCGACCAGCGCCTCGAGGCGGTGGCGGCGCGCGGCCACCATCGCGAACTCGGCGGCCACGAAGAACGCGTTGCCCACGAGCAGCGCGATGGTGACGGCCAGAGCCGGCCACAGGCCAAGCTCGAGCGATCCCAGACCGCCGCCGGCGGCCAGGGTCGTGGTCATGCCGTCACCTCTGTGTTGCGTGCGGAGCGCTGGACGGCGCCCCATTCGGTATCGTCCCGGGCCATCGGCGGCCGGGAGGTGAGCACGCGGATCCGGACCAGCGAGGGCACGTGCCGCTCGACTTCCAGGACCTCGATCTCGGTGTATCGGATCGGCTCGTCGTCCTCGTCGGCCGCGCGTCCGGCGCGGATCTCGTCGGGGTCGGGGGCCTTGATCCGGTCACCCACCTCGGGCAGCCGGCCCAGGGCCGCGATGACCAGGCCGCCGAGGGTGTCGTAGGGGCCGTCGGGCAGCTCGGCGCCGACGATCCGCTCGGCCTCGTCCACGCGCAGCCCCGCGTCCAGGCGCCACCAGCCGTCCGAGGGCTCGGTGTCGACGGGGTCCTCGCGGTCGCTCTCGTCGGCGATCTCGCCGACCAGTTCCTCGGCCACGTCCTCGTACGTCACGATGCCGGCGAGTCCGCCGTGCTCGTCCAGGACCACCGCGAACTCCTCGCTCGCCGCCCGGAGCTGTTCCAGGAGGGAGGCGAGCCCCGCGGTGTCGGGGATCAGCAGCGCGGGTCGGGCGATCGAACCGGCGGTGACGTGCGCGGCGTCCTCGGGGCGAACCTCCAGGAGGTCGGCCACGCCCACGACGCCCAGCACGTCGTCCACCCGCTCGCCGACGACCGGGTAGTGCGAGTGGCCGCGCTCGGCGACCAGCTCGATCAGTTCGGCGGCGGTGGTCTCGGCGCGGACCCGGACCACGTCCGGACGCGGCACCATCACCTGGTCCACGCTCAGGTCGCCGAACGCGATCGCGCGGCGCAGGATCCCGGACAGGCCGGGGTCGAGGTCGCCGTCGCGGCCGGCCTCGTCGACGATGTGCGCGAGTTCCTCGGTGGTCGCGCCGCCGTGCAGTTCCTCGACCGGCTCGATGCCGATCGCGCGCACGATGCGGTTGGCCAGCGTGTCGAACAGGCGGATCAGCGGTCCGAAGACCTTGAGGTACACCAGCGTGGGGCGGCCGAGCAGGACGGCGACCCGCTCGGGCTCGGCGATACCCCAGTTCTTGGGGACCAGCTCGCCCAGGACCATCTGGATCGCGGTGGCCACGGCGAAGCCGAGGATCAGGGAGATCACGGGGACCGCGCCGTCCGGGACTCCGACGCCGTCCAGGACGGGGGAGATCACCGCGGCGAGCGCGGGTTCGGCGATGAAGCCGACCAACAGGGCCGTCACGGTGATGCCCAGTTGGGCGCCGGACAGCATGAACGACAACCGCCCCATCACGGTCATCGCGCGAGCCGCGGCCTTGTCGCCGGATTCCGCACGGCGACGCAACAGACTGCGGTCGGCCGCCACGTAGGCGAACTCCTGCGCGACGAAGAAACCGGTGCCGAGAGTCAAGACGACGATCGCGGCTATGCCTAGAGCCGCGGTCATGAGACCGCCTCCCGGACATCGCGGCTTCGATCACAGTCTCGGGAGGGACCGGTACTAGGGGGGTCCGTCTCTTGGGCGGACACGCACGCTCCTTGCTCAACGGGCAATTCGGGGTCAAACACTTACGGTGGCGAACGTACCATCGCGCGCGATTGTTCCCCGGGCCCGGGCGCGGACACACGCCCGGGCGGTCGAATTCGAACCAGTATCAAAAGATGCTTGGCTTTCGACCCCGCGTCATGACAATCTGTGCGTCCTCGAACACCGTGAGGTGATGAGGGGTTCGTCGAGGGCGCGCGACCCGCGCACTGTGGCGAACGGAGTAGCGCCGACATCCGTCTCCCGCCGAGGTCGACGGCAAGTTCATCCGTACGGGGGAGCGACCCGCGCGTTCCCGTCCGGAAGATTGGTACCGGAACTCGCACCGCCGCAATGACGTTGACAACATCAGACGGGGGCAGCGTGTACGACAGCAGCCCTGATCCGGCCGACGCCGGCTCGCCCGAGGTCCTCGCACCGGACCTCCCAGCGCGCGAGAAGGAGATCATGCCTCGCACACTCGACGACTACGCCGTGTCGCTCGCCGCGTTGAAGGCCTACGACATCACCGGCGTTCGTCCGCGCGATCTACGCCGATTCCGAGACTCGGGCGAGCTGCCCGACGGCGTTCCGGAGGCCGTGGTGCTCCGGGCGCAACGCATCGTCGAGGAGGAACGGGACCGGCTCCTGCGCCTCACGTCCGGCTCGTGAGACCCGGGCACCCGCCGGCGGGATGCGGCGGGCGCGACTCGAACGGCTTCGGCCGAACCGGGCTCGTTCGCTCCCGACAACCGTTTCGATTTGGGCGACGGTGTCGGTTTTAGATCAATTGGTCCCGTTGAGATAGGCCAGCACCGCGAGGACGCGTCGGTTCGTCTCGTCCGAGGTGTCGATCGACAACTTCGCGAAGATGTTCGTGGTGTGCTTGCTGACCGCGCCCTCCGACACGAACAGGCGCCCCGCGATCGCCGCGTTCGAACACCCCTCGGCCATCAGCTCCAGCACCTCGCGCTCGCGCGGGGTCAACTGGGCGAGCGGCTTGTCCCGCACGTTGCGCGCGAGCAGTTTCGAGATCACCTCGGGGTCCATCGCGGTACCCCCCGACGCGACCCGGCGGACCGCGTCCACGAACTCGTCCGTGTTGAACACCCGGTCCTTGAGCAGATAGCCGACCGCGCCGGTGCCGTCCGCGAGCAGCTCGCGCGCGTACAACTGCTCGACGTACTGCGACAGCACCAGGATCGGCAGCCCCGGCACCCGCCGACGGGCCTCCAGGGCGGCCTGGAGCCCCTCGTCGGTGAAGGTCGGCGGCAGCCGCACGTCGACGACCGCGACGTCCGGCTTCTGCTCCACCAGGGCCTTGAGCAGTTCGGGCCCGTTGTCGACGGCCGCGACGATCTGGAAGCCGTGCGCCTGGAGCAGGCGGACGAGCCCGTCCCGAAGCAGGGCGAGGTCCTCGGCCAGGACGACCCGAAGGTCTCCGGTGCCCGGGCCGGGATGTGGCTGGCTCATGTGGTGAAGGACTCCCCGAGTCGAACAGTTCCGCGTACCGTCTCGATCGCCGAACGCGCGGACGTACACGCGCGGCGGACGACGATCGACAACGTGAGCTTTCCACAGCCGCGCCGGCGGACCAAGGGGGTGTCCGGCGGACCGGGCCGGCGACCGATCCCGCAACCGATCCGGAGCTCGCACGGAGCGTCGCCGGAGCTCAACGAGGGCGCGGCGTTGTCTCGGCGAACAGCGCGATGAAGGTGCCGAGACCGACGAACACGATCGAGCGGCACACGATGACGGCGGACAGGCGCAGGAACGCCGGCCAGTCGTCGGGGCGGTTCGCCCGGGCGCCGGCGCGCGCGGCGGCCGCGTGCCGGGCGAGCCGGCGGATCACCGCCGCGGTCACCAGGACGCCGGCGACGGCCGGGGCCATCAGCCAGGGGGTCGCGCCGAGCCCGCCGGCGGAGAGCCGCTCGGCCACCAGGAACGGCACCAGGCAGGGCACGGCGCCCTGGTAGAAGTCCACCGCGGCGTGGCCGATGGCCATCATCGGGATGGCTGCGCGCTCGGCGGGCTCGCCGGCTTCGGCGGGTGCGGCGGGTGCGGCGGGTGCGGCTTTTCGGCGGTGTCCGGGGGGCTCGGAGCGCTCGGGGTCGGTCACCCCTCGATGGTCGAATCCCGGGCCGGCGGCGAGCTTCCGATAATCTGCCAGGTGATGCCGATCTCCCGCCAACCCCTGGCCGAGCCCCCGTCGGGCGAGTCGACGATCACCCGCCACCTGCCCGCCGGCGGCGGTGTGCGGGCGCATCGGCACGACGTGCACCAGATCGTGTACGCGGGTCGCGGTGTGCTGTCGGTGACCACGGACGCCGGGAGTTGGGTCGCGCCGGCCACGCGCGCGTTGTGGATCCCGGCCGGGACGGTGCACGAGCACCGCGCGCACGGGCGGACCGTACTGCACGCGGTGGGCATTCCCGCCGACACCAATCCGCTGGGCCTGGATCGGCCCGCCGTGCTCGCGGTGGCGCCGCTGCTGCGCGAGCTGATCATCGCGTACAGCCGGCCCGGGGCGGAGCACACCGACGAGGGCCTGCGGATCCGCGCGGTGCTGCTCGATCAGCTCCGCCACACGCCGCGGCAGGCGCTGCACCTGCCCATGCCCCGGGACCCGCGGTTGGCCGCGGTCTGCGACCTGCTCAGGGCGGACCCCGCCGACTCGCGCACCCTCGCCGAGTTCGGCGCCGGGGTCGGGGCCGGCGCGCGCACGCTGACCCGGCTGTTCGGCGCGGAGCTGGGCATGACGTTCCCGCAGTGGCGCACCCAGCTGCGCCTGCACCACGCGCTGTGCCTGCTGGCCGAGGACGTCCCGGTGACCACCGTCGCGCACCGCTGTGGCTGGGCCTCCGCGAGCGCGTTCATCGACGTCTTCCGCCGCGCGTTCGGGGACACCCCGGGAGCCCACCGCGCGGCGGGGTGAGCGGGACGGTCAGGCCCGGACGCCGGGCAGGCCGGTGATGAAGTCGGCGAACGCGGACAGGTTACGGCTCTGGGTGAGCACCCGACCCGGGCCGGTGAAGTCGAAGACCAGACCCTCGCCGGAGGTGATCGACGCGATGGTGCGCCCGCGCGCGGCCCGCCGGGTGCCGAACGTGATCGTGGGCGAGTACGCGACCACGTGCCCCGTGTCGATCACGACCTGCTCCCCCGCCTCCAGGTCCATCGCGTCGAGCGCGCCGTAGCAGCCGAGCACGACCTCGCCCTGCCCGGACGCGTGCACGAGGAAGCCGCCCTCGCCGCCGACCAGGCTGCGCAGCCCGCCCCAGCGCGTGTCGATCTGCACGCCGGCCGAGTTGGCGAGCCAACAGGTCCGAGTCAGCAGGAACTCGGGCACGTCGGGGGTGAGCGTGATGTTGGCGATGTCGCCGGGCAGCGCCGCCGCGACGTCGACCCAGCCGCCCTGCGCGGGTGCGGTGAACGTGGTCTGGAAGAGCGACTCGCCGCCGAGCATGCTGCGCTTGAGGCCGCGCATGAGGCCGCCCTCGACCTTGGCCGAGATCTCCACGCCCGCGCTGTGCGCCATCATCGCGCCGGACTCGGCGCGCATCGCCTCCTTGGGGTCGAGTCGGCAGCGGGCGGCGGCGAACGCGGGGCCGTGTCTGACTTCGACTCTCATTTCCCGAACGTACCCGTCGGCTCCACCACCACACAGGTCCGACGGGGGGACGCCGTCCCCCCGTCGGACCTGCGGTCCACGCGCACGATCACGCGGCCGGCGGCTCCCCCTTGATGATCGCGAAGCGCGCGCCGAACGGGTCGGTCAGCATCGCGAGTCGGCCGGCGTTGGGGACGTCCTCGGGCCCCATGAGCGCGGTCGCGCCGAGTTCGATCGCCTTGGCGAACGAGGTGTCGCAGTCGTCGACGCCGAAGTACACCTGCCACTGCGGCGCCGTCTCCCCCGGGTCGACCGTCATGACGCCGCCGTGCATGCGGTCCACGTCCTCGCCCGGGTAGGCGAGGCTGTACGTGCCCGCGGGGGACGGAAGGTCCTGGTAGTTCCAGCCGAACACCGAGTGGTAGAAGCCGGTGGCCGCGACCCGGTCGGGCGTGTACAGCTCCACCCAGCACAGCGCGCCGATGTCCTGGATCAGCTCGAGGCCCTTGCTCGTGCCGGGCTGCCACACCATGAAGCCGACCCCCGTGGAGTCGGTGTACCCGGCCATCCGGCCGAGGTCCATCACGTCCATCGGCGGCAGCAGCACGCCGCCGCCGGCCTGCTCGACCGCCTTGGTGGTGGCATCCGCGTCGGCGGTGTGGAAGTAGACGGACCACGCGGGGGCCGCGTTGTCGTCCGTCATCGGGGCGAGCGCGCCGACGCTCTTCCCGTCGAGCCGCAGGATCCCGTAGCCGCCGGTCTCGGGGCCGGTGATCTCCAGCTCCCATCCGAAAAGGCCGCCGTAGAACGCGCCGGCCGCCGGAATGTCGCGCACCGCGAGGTCGAGCCAGATCGGGGAGCCGGGCTGGTAGTCGGTCGTGAGCATGATGGGTCACTCTCCAGTGGATCGATGGAATCGATCGGCGTGCGGATCGAATGCCGCCTCTACAGGGATGGACCGGGACGAGCCGCGGAACTCATCGGGCGGGAGGGATGCCGACTGTACGAAATGCCCTATTTATTGCAATTACATACAGTTCTTGTATGAGCAAGATTCACGCAGCCGACTTGGATCGCGTCGCCACATACGCGGCGGAACTCCCCAACGCGTGGTTGCTGTGCCGGGAACTGGGCCACAACTGGGGTCCGCACAGCGCCCGCGTCATCGACGGCGGCGGCTTCGACCGCGTCCTGCGCTGCCGGCGCTGCCCGACCCGACGGCATCAGGTTCTGGACGCGTACGGGCGGATCGTGTCGAACACCTACGACTACCCCGAGGGCTACCAGATGCCGGCCGGCCAGGGCCGGATCACCGGTGACGGGCGCGGCGTGCTTCGGGTGGCCAGCATCCGGCACGACATCGCGGCCGCCGACGAACGGGCCGCGAAGCGCCGGGCGGTGCCGGCGAAGCCCGCTCGGCCGGCTCGGACCGCCCGGAGTGGGCGCTGATGGCCCAGCACATCGCGCTGACCTGCGACTGGTGCGACCTGTTCGACCTGCCGGACGAGCCGGCCGTGGTCAGCCGCGTGCTCGCGCTCGACGGGCCGCCGCGAACCGTCGACCTGTGCGGCCGCTGCGATGTCGAGCTCGCGCGGCTGCACGCGCTGTACGACCGGGGGCGGGATCTGCCCGACGAGCCCCGGCGGGACCGGGCCGGCGGCCGAGCACGGGCCGGCACGGAGGCGGTGGCGCCGGCGGGCCCGGAGGCCGGCGCGAGCGTTGCCGAGGTGCGGCCCAAGCCCACCGTGCTGTGTCCGCTGCCGCACCCCAGCGCGGACGGCGGCCCGCTTCGGGTGACCTACGCCCACCGCGGCAATCACGCCGACATGGTGCACCACGGCTCCCGCATCTGGGACATCGAGTGGGAGGACCCGGACGGCATCCTCACCAACCCCTGCACGGAGCACGAGGCATGCTCGGCACACCACCTGAGCTTCAC
Source organism: Embleya sp. NBC_00896 (assembly GCF_045207785.1). Taxonomy (NCBI): domain Bacteria; kingdom Bacillati; phylum Actinomycetota; class Actinomycetes; order Kitasatosporales; family Streptomycetaceae; genus Embleya; species Embleya sp. NBC_00896. The sequence continues at coordinate 7,048,659 of NZ_CP108776.1, read as the reverse complement.
CACACCAAAGGGACTGACCGCCCACATCAACGCCTGCCCACTCCCCCGCCTAACCTCGGAGCCGGCCGCATAACGCACCCCGCAGCCCTCCCAGCCCGTCCGGCGTTTGAGGACAAGCAGCCCGTCCGGCGCTTGAGGACAGCCTTTCCAGCCCGTCCGGCGCTTGAGGACAGCCCTTCGAGCCCGTCCGGCGTTTGAGGACAACCCTTTCCAGCCCGTCCGGCGTTTGAGGACAACCCTCCCAGCCGGTCCAGGCGCTTGAGGACAGCGGCGTCAACCGGCAGAGCCAGGCGACGGCGCGGCCCCCGCCGAAGGCAAGAGCGGTTCGCAGACCTTGAGCGCGTCAGCGACCTTGGAGTCGGAGCGATCCAGCGCGCTCATGCCGCCGAATGGCAGCTCGACCCGGTGGTCCTTGAGGCAGCCGACGAACGCCCTCATGGCCGATTCGTTCGGCCCCCGCTCGGGCCCCGCCGTACCGCCCGCCTGCCCCCGCTGCGGCCGCAACCCCACGCATGCCTCCTGGGCCTTCCGCACCACCGGATCGGTCGAGCGCGGTTCGGGCCGACCGCTCGGCAGACCGGAGGGCCGTTCGCCCCCGGACCACGTCGGACGCCCCGATGGGCGGCCCGTGGGCCGATCGCTGCCCGCGCGGCCGGTCGGCACGGCGAACCCGTTGGCACGCAGGCAGTCGACGTACGCCTTCGCCGCCTCCGTGTTCGCCTCCGCCTCCACCTTGCCGATCGGTACGTTCGGCGGCGCCGTGGCACTCGTACTCTTGCCGTCGCTCCCCCCACACCCCACCAACAGCGACAAGAGCACGACCGCCCCGGCGGCGGCCGGCGCCATCCTCGTGGTCCACGTCGGTCGACCCGGATACCTCGTCATGACGTCCTTCCCACACGTTTCGGAGTTCGGCGCCGGACGCCGCACCGCCCAATCCCGCTCGGACTCAAGCACGCCCGGTTGCCCGTACCCCGCACGTCACCTGGGAATTCCCTGGGAGCCGGAGGTACCCCCATGCGGCGGTTGTACCGATCGGTTCCGGTTTCGGCGTACCGAACGGGTGCTGGTGGCCCGAGACCCGGCCCCGCGTTGCCGGCCCGCTCCCAGGCGGCGGTCAGGATTTCGGCACGTGTCCCCTCCAGGCTGTGCCGCCATGAGGCGTGTACGACTGCGACGAAAGTCGGTCCTGATCAACCTGGCCCTGGCCACCGCGATGGTGACCGGGGCCGGCTTCGCCTACGCGGCCGTGGACGACGGCGGTGGATCGTCGCCGTCCACGCGGACCCGCACGGGCAAGGTGACCAAGGGGACGGTCATGGCGACGGTCTCCGCGACCGGGTCGTTGGCCTCGCCGTCCGATGTGGGAATCGGGTTCACCGCCGCCGGCAAGGTCACCGCGGTCCGGGTCAAGGTCGGCGACGCGGTGACGGCCGGCCAGGTCCTGGCAGAGGTCGACCCGACCCAGGCGCAGGAGGCGCTCGACGCGGCGGAGTCCGCCGTGGCGGTGGCGCAGGCCAACCTGACCAAGGCCCGCGCGGGCACACCGGTCCAACCGAACGGCGGCGGCGGCAACGACGGTGGCAGCGGCAACCAGTACTCGGACGTCCGGAACACCGTCCTGCGCGGCACCGTCGACGGGTCCGGGGCTGTGCCCACCGCCACGCCCACGACGGCGCCGCCCCGGTCCACGTCGACCCCCGCCGCCCAGCCGCACCCGACCGTCACCGTCACCGTCACCAAAGCCGCGACGGCCACCCCGACGCCGAGCACGACGGTGGACGCCGCGGCGGTGACTCAGGCCGAGGCGGCGCTGGTCACGGCCGACAACAAGCTCGCCGACGCGCAGCGGGTCCTGGCCGGCTGCGTACTCAAGGCGCCGTCGGCGGGCGTCGTGGCGTCGGTGGCGGGCAAGGTCGGCGACACGGTGTCGGCGTCGGCCGCGACCTCCTCGGGGTCGTCGAGCGGCGCGGGAGGCGCATCCGGCTCGACCGGCGGCCAGGGACAGAGCGGTTCGTCGGGGTCGAGCACCACCGCGTCCGGGTTCGTCGTGCTCGCCAATCCGACCGGGATGCAGACCAAGGTGTCCTTCTCCGAGGCCGACGCCGGCAAGGTCGAGGCCGGCCAACCCGCCACGGTGACCCTCAACGTCGACTCGACGGTCAGGCTCAACGCCCGGGTGGTGAGCGTGAATCCGCTGCCGGACGGCGGGGCGTCGGCGGGCTCGGTCAAATACGGCGCGACGATCGCCCTGGAGGGCGACGTGTCCTCGTTGCGGACCGGGCAGACCGCCAACATCTCGGTGATCGTCGCGGTGGCCGAGAACGCGTTGCAGGTGCCGTCCGCGGCGGTGACCGGCACCGGGGCGACCGCGTCGGTGCGCGTGCTGTCGAACGGCGTGGAGCAGCGCCGCACGGTGACGGTGGGGGTCGTGGGCGATCAGACGACGCAGATCGTCTCGGGGTTGGCCGAGGGTGACGAGATCGTGGTCGGGACCACCGCCGTGTCCGCGACCGGCGGCGCGACCGCCGGCCGGTCCGGGCAGTCCACCCGGGGCGGGACGACCGGCGGGGCTGGCCTCGGCGGCGGCGGGGTCATCCCCGGTGGCGCCGGGGGCGGCGGCTTCCCGGGCGGTGGGACCCGATGAGCGAACGGCGCGCGGTCGCCACCGCACCGGTCATCGACGTCCGCGCGGTGACCAAGTCGTACGGACACGGCCCGGCCGCCGTGCACGCGCTGCGCGGGATCGAGCTGCGGATCGAGACCGGCGAGTACGTGGCCATCATGGGCAGTTCGGGGTCGGGCAAGTCCACCTTGATGAACGTCCTGGGCTGCCTGGACGTCCCCACGTCCGGCCGCTACCTGCTCGACGGCCTCGACGTCGGCCGGCTGGACGAGCATCAGCTCGCGCTGGTGCGCAACCGCCGAATCGGCTTCGTGTTCCAGTCGTTCAACCTCATCCCGCGCATCAGCGCGCTGGGCCAGGTCGAACTGCCGCTGTCGTACGCCGGGGTGCGGGCCCGCGAACGCCGCCGCCGAGCGCTCGCCGCGCTCGAACTGGTCGGCCTGGCCGACCGTACCGAGCACGCGCCCAACGAACTCTCCGGCGGCCAGCAGCAACGCGTCGCACTCGCCCGGGCCCTGGTCACGGCACCGGCGCTGCTGCTGGCCGACGAGCCGACCGGAAACCTGGACAGCCACAGCACCGCCGAGGTGCTCGGCATCCTGGACCGGCTGCACGCGGCCGGCCGGACGATCGTGATCATCACGCACGAGGACGAGGTCGCGGCCCGCGCCGAACGCGTCCTGCGTCTGGTCGACGGCCTGGTGGTCGCCGACCACCGCCGTACGGCCGCACCGTCGGGAGCGACCGCACCCTTGGAAGGGGCCCGCGGGTGAACCCCGTCGACATCGTCCGGTTCGCCGTCCTCGGCCTGGCCGCGAACAGGATCCGGACCGCGCTGACCATGCTCGGCGTGCTGATCGGGGTCGGCGCGGTGATCCTGCTCGTGGCGGTGGGCAACGGCTCGTCCAAGTCCGTCCAGGCGTCCATCGAACGGCTCGGCACCAACCTGCTCACCGTCTCGCACACCGCGGGCGGCGGGCGGTTCGGCGCGGCGGGACAGGGCGGCTCGCTCAAGGACCTCACGATGGACGACGCGCGGGCACTCGTCGACAAGACCCTCGCCCCGCATGTGAAGTCGGCCGCGCCGGTCCAGACCACGTCGCAAAGCGTCGGCTACGGCGGCCAGTCGGTGACGGTCTCGCAGATCGTGGGAACCACTCCGGACTGGTTCCCGACCACCAACCACGACCTGGCCCGGGGCACGCTGTTCGGCACGGACGACGTCACCGCCCGCCGCAAGGTCGCGATCCTGGGCAGCACCACGGTCGAGAACGTCTTCGGTACCGAGGACCCGATCGACAAGGAAATCCTGGTCGGCGGCGTGCCGTTCCGGGTCGCGGGCGTGCTGCGGACCAAGGGCGGCAACGGTGCGGCGGACTCCGACGACACGATCGTGTTGCCGGTGACCACCATGCGCGACGGCCTGACCGGCTACGGCTCGCTCGGATCGATCGCGGTACAGGCGACCTCCTCGGACGACACCGCGTTCGCCCAGGACGAGGTCACCTCGATCCTGAACAACCGGCACAAGATCACGAGTTCGAGCCAGAGCGACTTCCGGATCACCAATCAGCAGTCGCTGCTGAGCGCCAACGACGAGACCAACAAGACCTTCACTGTGCTGCTCGCGGCCGTCGCGGCGATCTCACTCCTGGTCGGCGGGATCGGGATCACCAACATCATGCTCGTGACGGTCGCCGAGCGGACCCGGGAGATCGGGATCCGCAAGGCGATCGGCGCGCCGCGCGGCGCGATCCTGGGCCAGTTCCTGGCCGAGTCGACGCTGCTGTCGGTACTCGGCGGCGGCCTGGGGGTCGCCGCCGGACTGTTCGCGGCGCGCTTCGAGGTGGTCGGGATCGAGCCGGTGGTCGTACCGAGTTCGGTGCTCGGGTCGTTCGCCGTGTCGGTCGCGATCGGGCTGTTCTTCGGGGGCTATCCGGCCGCGCGGGCGGCCGCGCTGCGCCCGATCGAGGCGCTGCGGCACGAGTGACCGACCGACGCCCCGCCGCCGCCGTTGTTCCAGGAGGAGAAGCCAGACCATGCAGCCCAAGCCCAGCCTCGACCCGTCCGACACCCGGCCGCTCGACGTGCAGCCGCTCGACGTACAACCGTCCGACACGCGGCCGCTCGGCGTACGGCCGTCCGACACCCGGCCGCCCGACCCGGAGCCCGCGGCGAACGCGCCGGCGGCCGAGATCGGGTTCGTCGGTGGATTCCGCGCCGAGCCCCGATCCGCAGATGGGTCCTTCCCCGGCGATCCGGATCCCGTCCTCGACGAGTCGCCCGAGGACATCCTGGGCCGGCCGCCGGCCGCGCGCGACGTCGCCGACGAACTCGCGGCCCCGCCGCGCCGGAAACTGCCCGCGATGACGCTGGCGCTGGGCGCGGGGGCTTTCCTCGCCGTCGGTTTCCTGGCCGGGGTCGAGGTACAGAAGGACCACGACGGCGGGGCGAGCCCGGCGGCCGACGGCGCCCGGGCGGGCGCGCAGCCGGGTGGCGGAACACCGTACGGCGGGCGGGCGTCCGGCGGCGCGGCCCAGGCGCAGCCGGGCGGTGCGGCCCAGCCGGGCGCGGGACAGACCGGCGGCGCGGCCTCGGCGGTCACGACCGGGACGGTGAAGGTGGTGGACGACTCTTTCATCTACGTCTCAGATTCGACCGGCAACATCGTCAAGGTGAAGACCGACGCCGGAACGAAGATCCAGGTCACCCGGGACGGCAGGACCGTCGACCTCAAGCCGGGCGACACCGTCGTGGTGCGCGGCGAGACCGGCGCCGACGGCTCAGTGGCGGCGACCGCGGTCACCGAGGGCACGGCCGGCGCGGGCCGAACCGGGGCCGGCGGCTTCGGCGGGACGGGCGCCGGGCGGGGCCGGTGGCGCGGGCGGGTCGGGCGCCGCAGGCGGCGGAACCGCGACCGGCGGAGCGCGCTGACGTGGCCACCGCCGGCGGCCCCGAACGCGCCCGGCTCCTCGTCGTCGACGACGAGCCCAACATCCGCGAACTGCTGTCCGCGAGCCTGCGCTTCGCCGGCTTCGAGGTCGATTCGGCGGCCGACGGCGCCGACGCCCTCGCGGCGGTCGCGCGTTGTCGGCCCGGCCTGGTCGTCCTGGACGTGATGCTGCCGGACCTGGACGGCTTCGAGGTGGTCCGCCGGCTGCGCGCGGACGGCACCCGCCTGCCGGTGCTGTTCCTGACCGCGAAGGACACCACGAAGGACAAGATCACCGGACTCACCCTGGGCGGCGACGACTACGTCACCAAACCGTTCAGCCTGGAGGAGCTGATCGCCCGCATCCACGCGGTCCTGCGCCGGGTGGACGGCGGCGCCGGCGTACCCGTCCCCTCGAACCGGATCGTGGTCGCCGACCTCGAACTCGACCCCGACGGCCACGAGGTCCTGCGCGCCGGCCGCCCGGTGTCGCTGTCCCCCACCGAGTTCAAGCTGCTGCGCTATCTGATGCTCAACACCGGCCGAGTCGTCTCCAAGACCCAAATCCTGGACCACGTCTGGCAGTACGACTTCGGCGGCGACCTGAGCATCGTCGAGTCGTACATCAGCTACCTGCGGCGCAAGGTCGAACTCGACGTCGGCGGCGGCAAGTTGATCCACACCGTGCGCGGCGTCGGGTATGTGCTGCGCCGCCCGCCGGCCGCGGCCTGACGGGCGGTCGGGTCGATGCGGGTCCCGCACCCGGGCCGGTCGTCGCTGCGCGTCCGGGTCCTGATCATCGCGATGGCCCTGGTCGCGGTGGCGCTGCTGGTCAGCGAGACGGTCGTGGTGGGTTCGCTGCGCGGGTACCTCACCGATCAGGTGGACCGGCAGTTGGACCAGGCCGCGCGGGGACTGTCGTTCCGGCCGCCGGAGGCCGCCGGAGAGCAGCACGGCGGGCCCGGGGGCGGCAGCCGGGCCCGCGCCCCGGGAGTCCTGCCGAGCCGGATCGTGGCCGAGTACCTGTACCCGGACGGGGCCACCCGCCAGCGGCTCCGCTCGCCGGGCGCCGAGGAGGAGTTGGGGCCGCGGCTGCCGCCGTTGGACGCGGACGCGGTGGCCCGGCTGGGCCGGCACCCGTTCGAGACCGGCGCGCTGACCGGTGCCGCCCGGTGGCGGGTGCTCGCGGTGCCGCTGGTCAACGGCGAGGGCACGGTGGTGCTGGCCCAGCCGCTCGACGACGTGGACGCGACGGTCGACCGGATGCGCACCGTATGCCTGGTGATCGGGCTGACCTGCCTCGCGGTGCTGGCCGCGGCCGGGTGGTTCGCGCTGCGCGGTGGCCTGCGCCCGCTGGGCCGGATCGAGGAGACGGCGGCGGCGATCGCGGCGGGCGACCTGTCGCATCGGGTGCCGGTCCCCGCGCCCGGTACGGAGATCGGCCGGTTGTCCGCGTCGATCAACGGGATGCTGGCGCAGATCGAGACCGCGTTCGCGGCCCGGGCCGAATCGGAGACCCGGATGCGCCGGTTCGTCGCCGACGCCGGGCACGAGCTGCGCACGCCGCTGGCCAGCGTGCGCGGCTTCGCCGAGCTGTACCGGATGGGCGCGCTCACCGACCCGGCCGAGGTGGCCCGCACGATGCGCCGGATCGAGGACGAGGCGATCCGGATGGGCGGCCTGGTCGAGGACCTCCTGCAACTCGCCCGCCTGGACGAGCAACGCCCGCTCTGCAACGAGCCGGTGGACCTGCGGATCCTGGCCGCCGACGCGGTGCACGACATCAAGACGCTCGCCCCCGACCGCGCGGTCACCCTCACCGGCCTCGACGGCGGCCCGGCGCACCCGGTGACCGTGTCCGGCGACGAGTCGCGGCTGCGCCAGGTGGTGGCCAACCTGGTCTCCAACGCGCTGACGCACACCCCGCCCGACACCGCGATCCGCATCGCGGTGGGCCGTACCGCGGCGCCGGGTGACGCGTACGCGGCCTTGGAGGTGACCGACGCGGGGCCGGGACTCGCCCCCGCCGACGCCCAACGGGTCTTCGAGCGCTTCTACCGAGTCGACTCCTCCCGCAGCCGCGCGGCCGGCGGCGGCTCGGGCCTGGGCCTGGCCATCGTCGCCGCCCTGGTGGACGCCCACGACGGCCGAGTAGAAATCCACACCACCCCCGGCACCGGCGCCACCTTCCGCGTACTACTCCCCTGGACAGGACAGCCGGCACAGTAGTCGCGTAGCGTCGACCACCCGGAAAGCCCGCACGTGACCCACCATCAGCACACCCTGCACGACCCGCACTTCGGCGAAATCACGGTGCACCTGGAGATCGGCGTCGCCGTCGAGATCACCGGTGCGGCCGTCCCCACCGGCGACATCCGCAGCCGACTCCCCGAGGGCGGCGAGCCGCGCCCGGACACCGCCATCGGCACCCGCAAGCAGGCCGAACTCACCATGACCGTCGGCGTCTCGCAGGCCCGGGTCCGCCCGGCCCGAGGCCACCTGACCCGCGGCTCCTACCGGGTCGACGTCACCCACGAGGGCACCCGCTACCGCCTGATCCCCAACGGCATGACCGGCAGCCGCTTCCTCCGTAACGGCGGCGAACTGGCCGTGGTCACCACCGACGAGGGCCACGAGGTCACCGTCGACTGGACCGCGACACCCCTGCCGGCCGACGCGACCGTCGCCTACCTCCTGGCCACCGCCTTCGGCACCGGCGGCATGCCACTGTGGATGGTCACCGCCGAGGCGATCGGCGCACTCCTGCCGGGCTGACCCGAACACGCCGGCGGGCCGGCCCGCCGGACCGGCCCGCAAAGGTACGTCGCCCGCTCAGGCCTGCGCGGGCATCGCCGTCATGTCCATGTACACGACCTCCCACAGGTGCCCGTCCGGGTCCTGGAAGCTGCGGCCGTACATCCACCCCTCGTCCATCGTGTCGTTCGACTTCTTCGCCCCGGCCGCGAACGCCTTCTCGACCAGCTCGTCGACACCCTCGCGGCTCTCCGCGGTCAGACACACGATCGCCTCGGTGGTCCGCGTCGCGTCGGCGATCTCCTTCTTGGTGAAGGTCTTGAAGAACGGCTCCACGAGCACCATCAGGTGGATGGTGTCACTGATCGCAAACGAACTCGCGTTCTGATCACTGAACTGCGCGTTCTGCACAAACCCCAGCGCCCCGTAGAACGCAGTCGCCTTCCCAAGATCCTTCACCGGCAAATTCACAAAGACCATCGTCGCCATGACCCATCCCATCCCACACGTCGCAGTGCTGCCGAAGAGGTAGACGGCCACCGACACCCAAACTCATCGGCCGCCCAAAAACTCTCCCCGACTTCCCCCCAACCCACCCCGACACACCTCCACGCGCCCGCCGCCGGTCGGCCACGCTCCGGCACCGCCATCGCCGCCTTGCACCCCGGCTGCGGTCCCGTCGGTTCCGGAGGCGACCGGCGCCTCAAGGCACTGAGCCACCGCCACAGTGATGTTCCTCGCCGTCACGTCCACGGCCATGGGGCCAACCGCTCGAAAGTGGATGAGCTCCGGATCCCCGGGAACGTACTCCACTCGATACTCGTCGACGAAGGCGCTCTCCATATCCAGGGCGTCATCAATGGTGACACCGACGATTCCTTTGAGCTTGATCCTGAGCTGCAACTTCCGAGGGTCGTTCTGAAGCCACAGATCAACCGCGCTCTCACCACTCCAAACAGTCGCAGAAACTCGTTCGATGAAGTACCCCTCGAAACTGCGTAGCAACTCCGAAGCGCGAATGCAAAGACTTTCGAGAGAATGATCAGCGCTCAAGTCGTTCCCCGGTGCGGTCATGAGAAGAATTCCGACTCCCAGGAGTCGACCATGCGGTACTCGTTGGCGCCCGGCGCGGTGGTCACCTGTGTGGAGATCATCGTGAGGCGCTTGCGCGACCAGAACGTCGGCGAGCCCACGTAGCACTTGCCGGTGGGCGCGCAGTACGTGTCGGCGGGGGTGTCCGGCCATTGCCGGGCGTCTTGGCCCTTGGTGAATTTCTCCTCCGCGCAGTTGAACGTGGCGGTGACGATGCAACGCTCTGCGGTGGTGAAGGTGACCCGGGCCGGGGCGACACCGAACACGTTGTCCTTCCGCAGGCCGTAGTCGATGCGCTCGGGGTAGGCGGCGCGATCGTAGGCGACCGGGGTCGCGAAGACACCGTTCCTGGTGTAGTGGTTGGTCTCCTTCTGCCAGTACACCGCCATGGCGTTGCCATGGGTGTCCTCGACGTAGTCGAGGTTCCATCGCCAGCCCTGGAGGCGAGTTGCACCGCGGTGGCGTCGGGGCTCGGCTCCAGCTTCATCAGCACACCGTCGATGCCGGCGGCCTCGGTGGCGGCCCGGTCGGAGACGGTGACCGTCCAACTACCGCCGGGGTCGGACGAAGGCGCGTCTTCGGCCGAGCGAGCGGCGATGCCGGCCTGGGCAGCCGCGGGGCCGATCAGGACCGGAAGCCCGGCGACCTGCTTCAGACCCGCGTCCGCGGTGGTGTTCGCACTCGCGCTCTTGGCGGCCCGACCTCCCACTTCGACCGGGTCCGCAACGAAGCAAGCAATGTCGGTGACCCTGGTGTTCGATCATCGGGCTCGGGCCCGTCGATCGTGCCCGGCCGTCGGGGCCGGGCCCGGCGGCAAAAGGCCCCGGTCAGCTCTCAAGTTCCCAGGTGAGCTTGCCCTGGGCGGCGTAGGACCCGAGAATCTCGATGACCTGGCTCGGATCGGCGTCGGGAGCCACGTCCGCCGAGAAATAAGTCCCTCTCAACCATTCGTGCGGGAGGCCGAGTCGCACGAGATGGTCGTGCAATTCGCCGTGCGTATCCTCGAGTTGCGGATGATCCAGCTTCAGTGCGGCGCGGACCAGACAATGGCCGGACTTCTCGACCAGTCCGAAAACGAAACCCTCCGGATCCACCGCGACGACGTCGTTCAGGTAGATCCCCCGGGTGAAGAACGGCAGACAAGCAATCTTGAAAATGCCCTTGTCGACCTTCACGGTCCACAGTTGCTCGCGCCACTCGGGTTCACCGTCGAGAACCATGTACACCATGTGGTTCCGGGCGGCCCTCCCTACCGGGTCCTCATGTTGAATGACCGTTCCGGAGAATTCCATGACCGACACACGCCGGTCTTTCCCATGGGACATATGCTCCTCTTTTCCAATCATCAAGTAAAACGAATCGCCCCCTCGTCCAGAAGAGGGGGCGATCCATATTATCCGACTTCCGGTGGCGCCGTGATTCCGGTCAGCGGAAGAATCGGAGCATACCCGTGAATCTCAGCCGCCATGAGAGCAGCAGCAGGAATCCCCAGTGTGGTGGCGGCCAGGCCAGTGTGGCCGGGTAATTCCTCGGAGCGTTCAGTGGGGTCGGCCAGTCTCGCTTGGAGGAATTGCATGCCCTGCATGCGGGGGTCAGGTTTTGGTCCGTCAGGTCGCCCTGTCGATTTCGCGCACGAACGTGGTCCACGGCTTGCGCCGGGTTCACTCGGCACCAAGAGCACATCGGCCGGGGAAGCGCGTTGGTGCCGCGGACTCCGACGTTGTAGTCGACTCTATCGCTGTCCCTGATTATCTGGCCCGCGCCGTTCCCGCCCGCACTGCCGTACGGAATGGGGTAGATCGGTTCATTATTGGGGCCGCAGACCCCGTTGAGAGGTTGGTTGACGTTGTGGACGAGCAGCGAAGCATCCCCGGCCACCACGAAGTAGGTGTGCAGGTCCTCGACGGTCAGGTTTCGAACATCCGCGCGTTCCCCGGCTTCCCGAACATCGATGACCTCGACCGGGGAGTCCTCGACATCGAGCAGCAGTTGCCCCGGCTCCAGTTCGCCCGCGGGCACCCAGGCACCCATCTCCGGGACCCAGAACGGATGGCCCTCGGTGGCGATCAACGTCCGTCGCAACGTGGTCGACGACGGAGCCTCCGCACCGATCACCGTGATCTCCACGACGCCCTTGAGGCGATCGCCGCCAACCGTGGCCACGACCTCGCGTGCCCCCTGCTCACCGGACTCGGGATCGGCGGCGAGGACTTCGTCGCCCACCCTGATCTCGACGATGGGCTTGGTCGTCCCATCCCCCATCAACACCCGGGTGTCCGGGGCAAAGCTGTTGCAGGAGGTCCGGGTCTCATTGCGGACGGTGTTGTCCACACCCCCGTTGGGGCCGTCCTTCGGGCCGGCCTTGACGGGCGGTGCGGCCTTCGACAGATCGCCGGCCGTATCGGCGTTCTTGGCGATGGCCTGACCCGCGTCGACCGCCTTGTTCGCGGTCTTGGCCGCGGTAACGGCGTTGCCCGCGATCGGAATCGCCCCGGCGGCGGACAACGCGGCGTTCGTCCAGTCGCCCTCGGCCGCGTACAGGCCGGCATTCACAAGGTCGGCGGCTTCTCCGATGACCGGGACCATGCCTGCGACGTCGAGAGCGATATGGGCGACCGGAGCTACCTCCTTGACGGTCTCCTTCACCTTGTTGACCGCGCTCTTGACGACCTTTGGCATCTTGATCTTGGGCCATAGGCCGTCGGCGTCGGAGAATGTCAAGGGGTTGTTGTTGCCGTAGATGTACGGGTTCATCTGCAGCGGATCACCGAGATCGAGCACCGGGTCGACGGTGATGAATCTGCCGAGGGCGGTGTCGTACTCCCGGGCGCCGAGGTGAGTCAGGCCGATGGTGTCGTCGATCTGGCCGTCCACGAAGCCGCGCTTGCCGGGCCACAGTTGAGGGGCCGCGCCGCGGTCCTCGCCGAACGGGGTGATCTTGCGGCGTTGTACGGTCATGCCGCTATCGGTGCTGATCGCCGTGGTCGCGGTACCGTGCTCGTCCGCGACCAGCACGGACAGGATCGCTCCAGCGCCGCTCGTGCGTACCAGCGTCGGCGCCCCCGGTCGACTGTAGTACCTATCACCGGTGACCCTGCCGTCGAGTGTCGCGGTGACCTCGGTCTCGCCGAGGAACAGCGTGCTCCCGGTTGCGGTCTTGCGGATCAGGCGATTGCCGTCGGCGTCGTAGACGAACTCGGTACTTCCCGTCTCCGGATCGACGACCTTGTTCAGCCTGCCTTCCTGATCCCAAGTCAGGCTCTGTGTGCTGCCGGCCTCTTGGCGAGAGGTGGTGTTGCCCGCGTCGTCGTATCCGTAGGTGTTCAGGCGCTCGCCACCGGGACCGGTCGAGATGACCGACGTCAACTTGTGCGTGACACCGGCGGCTCCGGGCGCGTATGTGAAGGCACGGTTGATGTTCTTGCCGACATCGCCTGTCGGATCGTGCAGGGTCTCGCTTGTCCGGTTGCCGATGGCGTCGAAACCGTACGTACGCCAGTACGGGTCGGGACCGCCGACGGACCCTTCGGCGCCGGTGGTCGGTGCCGTTACGCACCGGTCGACGGAGGTCCATGCCTGGGTGAGTTGCCGACGGGCGTCGTAGCCGAAGCACTGGACGTCTTTGACGATGCTGCCGTCGGTGCCGGGTGTGCGGTCTTCCTGGGAAGTGACGTTGCCGCTCTTGTCGTATGCGTAGAAGGTGTCGTTGACCAGGTGAGCCCCGACCTCGCGATGGGTCGCGGTCTCGGCCAGGTCACCGGTGCGCTCGTCGTAGAAGTTCGTGGTCCACACGCGCCGCGGCGCGGTCCCGGACTGGGTTCGCAGGACATCGCCATATGGGCTGTAGATCGTGTCCGAGGTGTACCACCCATGGCCGGAGGTGGTCAGCGCCAAACCATCGGCGTTGTAGCGGGTGACGACCTTCTCGGATCCCAGCCCCCCGGCGGCTGGAAGCAGCGTCTCCTCGTTCTTACCGGTCGGGGTGTAGGTATAGCCGTACACGTACTCCCCGGCCAGCGGGCCTTCCCGAGCCGGAATGACAGTCTTGCGGCCGGTGGGCAGGTAATCGGCGGTGTACCCGGTGACCTCGTTGCGGTACGTCTGCCCATCCGTGTAGCGGATGGACGCGGTCAGCAAGCCCTTGGCGAGGGTGTCATAGGTCCACTCGGCGTGCTTGGCACCGTTCGAGTCCCCGGCCCGCAGTGATGTCTTTCGGCCGAGACCGTCGTAGACGGTCGCCGTGGTCAGGTTGCGGGCATCCGTCACGGTGACCTGCCGACCGGCGTTGTCGTAGCCGAACGTTGCGTGACCCTTATCCGGATCCGTGGTCTCCAGGAGTTGCCCGCGCGCGTCGTAACGGCTGGTCCACACGTTGCCGGCGGCGTCGACTGATTTCACGCGGTCGCCGCGCAGATCGTACTCGTAGCGGGTCTGGCTGAACTCGGTTCGTGTGGCATCTGTGAACTGGTCGAGTCTGACGGCGCGACCGAGCGCATCCGTCCAGGACCGACTCGCGATCCCGCCGGCCAGGGGCACGGTCAGCGTGTAGTCGCCGCCGTATTCCGTGCTGCTCCAGTGATCGGGGGCCAGTCCACCGCCATACCAGGTTTCGACCTTCACAGCGCGGTCGAGCCCGTCGTACTTGGTCTCGCTCCAGGAACGCAATTCGGTATTGCTCGTGGGGATGTAGAGGGCGTCCGCAGGCTCGCCATTCGCGAGGTACTTGGCGTTCGCCCGGCGGACGGTGCCATTCGCGTTATACAACCGGTCCTCGACCAAGCGGCCCTGGCCCACGGCCTCGACCTGATTCTGCCGAATGCGCAGGAGGCCGTCATACAGGGTCTTCGAGGCCGTGTAGGCACCGTCGTCGCGGACCGCCCTCGAGGTGACGACCGTGGGCTTGTTGGCACGGACGAGGTATTCGTACTCGGTGTTCGGAGATTGGTTCCCACCGGAACGTCCCGGCTGCCAGACCTTGACCAGACGTCCCAGGGCGTCGTACTCGGTGCGGGTGACTCGATCGTTCGCATCGGTCTTCGCGGTCGCTGTGCCACGACCCGTATCGAACGTGGTGGTGACCTTGTGACCCAGCGGGTTGGTGACAACCATCTGCGACGGGGTACCGCCGGTGGCCGGGGTGTACGCGGTGAGGGTGTCCTTGCCGTCAGCGTCGGTGACCTTGATGGCACGGCCGAAGTCGTCGTACGTCGTCTCGGCGGTCGTCGAGTATCCGACGCCGGAACCGTTGATCTGCTCGGTCTTGCTGACCTCGCCCCGGGTCGGTGCGACACCGAACGCCCCACCGTCGAAGAACCTGCGGTGGTCCTCGATGATCCGATCGGGGCCGACGCCCGCCGCCGCCGAACACAGCCCGGCGGTGGTGCGCTCTTGACTGGACGGGCCGATGATGTTCGCGCTCGTGTTGTGCGCGTACGTGGTCACCTTGCAGGTCTCGTCGCCGGTGACGTCCATGTCGCCGAGGTTCTCGACCTGGATCGGAACGCCGTGGACGGCATCGACAGTGGTGCTCTCCCGCACAGTCCGGGTGCGTCCACCACTGATGTGGGTCGTAGTAGCAGTGGTGTTGGTGCCGGATTGATAGGCCTTCAGATCCGGTAGCCCAGGGCGGGTTTGGGTGGCGTTCGAGCGCGACCAAGGGGTGACGACCTGACGGCTGCTGACGCCCTGGCCGTCTCCGAGGAAGGTGATGCTCTCGGCGGTCATGCCCTGATAGGGCAGCAGGTCGTCGGCGATGGTTGCGCCCGTGGAGTCCTTGACCGCGACAGAGCGGGAGCCCGACGGCAGCGGATCACCGTGCATACCGCGGAAGAATCGGTACTCGGACTTGGTCGCGACCGAACCGTCGCTCGCGTTGGTGGCACCGTTGCGGACGATCACCCGGCCATAGCCGCGCCAATCGCTCCACGTGCGTTGACTGGGCTTGCTGAACTCACTGTCGTCCTTGGCCCAAGCGGCGCCGTCGGCGTATTCGTATCGGGTTGATTCGGCGGGGCCTCCACCAACGAAGTCCTCCTCGTCGACCTGCTCCACGACGTACTTGTTGAACCACTCCGGCTTCTTGGCTTCACCCTCATCGCCCGGTTGCCACATGACTGGAAAGCAGCGGCTGGTGTTCTCGTGCGCAACCGGCTTGGGGGCGGCGGGGTCACACGGCGCGGAATACCGGACCCGAACGCCACCACCGGTTTCGGTATGGATAGCCGCGACCCGTAGTCGCTCGAATCCGGGTCGATCGTCGGTGGGGGCCGAAACGCGGTTCGGCATCGGATCCGCGTTGGCGTAGAAGGTCACCGGGGGCAACGACAGCGTGCCACCGTCCGGTCCGCGACCGGTCCGTGTGATCGATTCGAGCCACAGCGGCGGGCTCGTGTCGTAGCGGGTGTCCTGGAACCCGTGCTTGAACTCCCAGGAGTCGACCATGCGGTACTCGTTCACGCCCGCCCCCGTGGTGACCTGTGTGGTGACCATGGTCAGGCGCTTACGCGACCAGAACGTCGGCGCGGAAACGAAGCACTTTCCGGTCGCACCACAGTAGGTGTCGGAAGGCGCGTCCGGCCACTGCTTGGCGTCCTGCCCCTTCTTGGTGAAGCGTTCCGGGGCGCAGTTGAACGTATCGGTAACGATGCAACGTTCGGCCGTGGTGAACGTGACCCGAGCGGGCGCCACCACGTAGGCGTTCTCCTTCCGCAGGCCGTAGTCGATGCGCTCGAGGTAACCGGCGCGGTCGTAGGAGACCGGGGTTTTGGTCTTGCTGTTCTTGGCGTAGTGGTTGCTCTCCTTCTGCCAGTACAGCGCCATGGAGTTCCCACGCGTGTCCTCGACGTAGTCGAGGTTCCACCGCCATGCCTGGTTGCAGGACGAGTCCGCGAAGGCCGCTTGGTGGCAGATTTCACCCGCGTGATTGCCGAACACGGGAACGGTGAACACCGAGTTCGTCTCCGGCTTACCCATCGCCCAGCCTGGTAGGCGGTTGCGACCGAAGTGGTATCGAGTCCCGTCCGGAGTCGTGACGATCCAGTTCTCGCCGTCGTTGTCGCCGTTGCTCGGCGCGTCGTTGCCGCGCTGTACTCGGGTCCCGTCGTCCTTGACCGGCCGCCATTCTCCGGCAGGAGTCTTCAGTAGCGGAATCGTGGAACCACCCAGCGACAGCACTGCGTTGTCGGAGTACCAGCACAAGTCGCCGGTCGTCTTGGGATTGTTCGCCCCGTTGCCCTTGTCCTCTTCGCAGCTCTGGTAAGCGCGTTCGACAAAGCCGGGCTGGTAGTCCCACCCATCGCCGAGCCAGGACGCCTGGTTATTCGTGGTAGACGTTCGCCCGTCCAACGACTGTGACGAGTAGCCAAGTGAGATTTCGGGCTTGAGGGTCGCTGCGACCGGGGGAATGGACAGCGGATACTGCCAGGAGAAATCACCCGACGAACTACCGGCTGCCCAGGTGCCCGTGGGCTGCAACGAGGTGGCTCCGTAGTCACCCGCGTTACCCTCACCGCCACCCGTCGCGGCAACGACCATCGCGCCGCCGGCCGCCGCGCGCAGCGCCGTACCGCCGGCGCCCGGCGGGGTCGCGAGGGTCGGATCGATCGTGGTGCTGACCCGGTCGCTCTTGGCGTCGTTGGTGGATCCGAGGTCGATCGGCTCGGCGCAGCCATCGACATCCGGGGTGGTCAGAAAACACTCGGGAAACTGCACCAGACGGAGCCGCGAGCCCCAGGACGCGCCGTATAGCTTCTCAAACGCCTGGTAGTTCAGGGCGAGTTGAACCGCAGTAGCGTCGGGACTCGGGTCGAGTCGCATCAGCACGCCGTCGATGCCCGCGGCTTCGGTGGCCTCGCGGGTGGAGACAGTGACGCTCCAGGTACCTGCCGGTGTTACAGGCTCCTCAGCCGCTGCGGAGCGTGCAGCCGTGTTGACGGCGGCGGCCGGCCCGAGGAACACCGGGAGTTGCCCGACCTGGCGCAGGTCGGGCTCGGCGGTGGCGCGTGCACCCTTGGCCGCCGATCCAGCGGCCGGTTCGTCGCCGATGGCGATGACACCGGTACCACCGTCCGGAGCGGCCGTCCGGTCGAGTTTGTATTCCTGATCGGGAGTCGGTTCCGGAGTGAACTCGGCCGTGCTTTCGGTCCCCGAGACCGGCTTCTCCAACCTTAGATCGGGAAGCTCGACCCCACCGCGAGGGGGTCGGGTCGCAGCGGCGGCCTGCGCTGTGATCAGGGTCGCGGTCATCAGCATCGCAACGCACACCGCCGTGACACGCAGCGCCACGACGCGCCGAACTCGACCGACTTCCCGCGGCTCTTCTCTACGATCGCGGGCGCGACGAAGCCCGGTCTCATCCACGAACGGCACGAAAACCCCCACCCCGGCGGGCATTCCCCAGTGCCCGCGCCACAAAAGACGAGCCAGATCCTGCCGGAGCACACCCCAGAAAAGCCAGCCCAAGAATGCGAGATGACTTAGATCACTTTACTTTTCATAAACTATATATTTAAACTCACATGAATCACTCTTATGTATCTCTTCGACTCCAAACAGCAAGTTATTCGCAGGACGTCGTTCTTTTGCTTTATTACTCCTCAAAACGACACAAGAGCAGACACAAATATGAGTTTTGCGTGAGTTCGACCCCGCTGCCGATGGCCGATTCGTGTCGCGCATCGATATCGAGCCGGGTGTCTCGATCAGGCCCTCCCGGGCCATCGGGGACGCGTGATCCGCCGCACTTCGATTTCTTCGACTTTGCCCACGTGGCGTCCGGCCCCATGGAAGGCCATGCTGTGCTCGACATATCTGTGCCCGTGCTTTTCGCGAGCGCGTTTTTGCTTCGATCTTCGGTAGCGGCTGTTCATTCACACAATGGCAGCCGGGGGGTTTCAAAGGGTGGGGTGGATGGCCGTGAGACGGCTGCGGTTGGCATGGCCCGGGAAACGGGTCGGGGTGGGAGTGGCGGCGGCCGTGGCTTTGGCGGTCGGGGCCGGTGGGGTTGTGGTGGTCGTCGATGACGACGGGGACGGGCGGAAGAAGACCGGGCCCGCGGCCGCGCGGCCGGTGGAGTCGGCGGTCACCATCGCCGAGACCAAGGCGCAGAAGGTGGCCGCGGCGACCGGGAAGCCCGTGCTGGTCGCGGAGACGTTGACGGCGACCGGAACCACGCACGCCAACCCCGACGGGACCTTCACGCGGGACGAGGGGGTCAAGCCCGTCCGGGTGAAGCGGGACGGACAGTGGGTGGCGATCGACGCCACGCTCGTGCCCGCGGCCGACGGGTCGTTGACGACCAGGGCCACCTCGGTCGGGCTGCGGTTCGCGGGAGCGCCCGCGCGGGCCGGCGCCGCCGAGGACCGGGCCGGTCGCGCCGCGGCGCGCACGACCGCCGTGGCCACCGTCACCGCCGAGCCGACGCCCGCGACGGATGTGCGACTGCTCGAAATGAGCGTCGGCGCGAGCCGGTTCGCGATGCACTGGCCGGGCCCCCTGCCCGAGCCGATCGTGCGCGACTCACGCGTGCTCTACCCCGAGGTGCTTCCCGGTGCCGACCTGGTGCTGACCGCCACCGACAACGGCTTCTCGCAGGTGATCGTCGTCAAGTCCCGTGAGGCGGCGGCCGATCCCAAACTCGCCGAGCTCGGACTACGGCTCAGTTCCGCCGACCTGAGGTTCACCATCGACGACGCCCACGTCGTCCGCGCCGTCGATGCCGCCGGTCGCGAGGTCGCCGCCGCGCCGACCCCGTACATGTGGGATTCCAGCGGCCACCCGCAGACCGCCCCGACCGCCGGCCTGGACCTGCCGGGCCTGGGCGGCCCCGAGCAGGGCAGCCGCGACGCCCTCGTCGGCACCAGACTCGACGCCGACACGCTGCGCCTGACGCCGGATCAAAAGCTGTTGAGCGCACCGGAGACCACCTACCCGGTCTTCATCGACCCGTCCTTCAACGGCCAGACCGAGGCCTGGACGCTCGCCTACAAGACCTACGCCGGCAGTTCGTTCTGGAACGGCGCGAACTTCAACGGCGGCACCGACGACGCCCGCGCGGGCCACGAGTCGCAGAGCAACGGCACCTCGCAATCGTTCTTCCGGGTCGACTGGGACGAGAACGGGATGCGCAACGTCGCCGTGCAGAGCGCGACCTTCCGGGTCATGAACCACCACTCCTGGTCGTGCAACAAGCGCGAGGTCGAGCTCTGGCTCACCGCGCCGATCAGCTCCGCGACCACCTGGAACAACCGCCCGGGCGACGTCGTCATGCTCGACAAGCGCAACGAGGCACACGGCTACAACGCCTCCTGCCCGGGCGACTACATCGGCTTCAACGCCAAGAACGCCGCCGAACGCGCCTCCGCCGCCGGCTGGCCCGACATCACCATGGGCATCCGGGCCACCGACCAGAACGACGCCTACGCGTGGAAGAAGTTCCGCGACGACCCGGTCCTGTCCGTCGTCTACAACCGTCCGCCCAACCAGCCGATCGACCCGACCTTGACCCCCGGCGGCCCCTGCACCACGAACGCGCCCTTCGCCCGCATCGGCCTCACCGACGTCCGGCTCACGGCCCAGGGCAGCGACCCGGACGGCAACCTCGACCGAATCTGGCTCAACGTCTGGCGCACGGGCACCTCGGACTACCTGTTCGCGGACTACCTCTGGCCCGACTCACGCGGCGTGATCACCTACGACATCCGGGCCCCGAGGTTCGTCGACGGCGCCACCTACTCGTGGAACATGCAGGCCCGCGACACGGACGGCGCGGTCTCGGACCTCAACGGCAAGGCCGGCGGGTCGATCCCCTGCCAGTTCACCGTCGACCAGAGCGCGCCCAGCGCCCCGGAGATCTCCTCGCCGCAGTTCCCCGCCGGCAAGGACGGCGACTGGGTCGCCGGCGCCGAGTTCGGCACCACCGGTGACTTCACCTTCAAGTCGGGCGACGGCAGCGACGTCGTCGAGTACGCCTACAGCCTCGACACCACGTCGTTCACCAACCGGGCCAAGCCCAACTCCCCGGGCGGTGTCGCGACGCTGAAGATCATCCCGCCGCACGCGGGGCCGACGGTGCTGTACGTCAAGGCCAAGGACGCGGTCGGCAATTACTCCACGCAGACCGCCTACACGTTCTTCGTCGAGCCGCGCGACACCGTCGACGGCCCGATGGACTTCACCGGCGACCAGAAGCCCGACCTCGCCGCCGTCGACGGCGCCGGCAACCTGCGCGTGTACCCGTCGTTCTCGGGCGGCCGGCTCAACGAGTCGCTCGACGCCGCGGGCGTGGCGGAGGGCAAGGTGCCCGCGGGCTACTGGACCAACGCCCTGGTCACCTACAACGGCGACTACTGGGGCGGCGACGGCCTCCAGGACGTCATCGCCCGGATGCCCGACGGCAGGCTGTGGATCTACCCGGGCAACGGCCGCGGCGGTGTGGAGGTGGGCGGACGGATGGAACTCCGGCTCCCGGCCGGCGCACCCGCCCCGTCCACGTTCACCCAAATCCTGTCGCTCGGCGACGCGAGCGGCGACGGGCACCCCGACCTGATGGCGGTGGACGCCGCCGGCACGCTGTACGCGCTCACCGGCTACACCGGCGGCACGATCGACAAGGTCGAGTCGATCGGCGGCGGTGGCTGGCAGAACTACACCATCCACGGCGCGGGCGACATCACCGGCGACGGCGCCGTCGACCTGATCGCCCGCACCATCGCCGGCGACGGCAAGTTGTGGGTCTACAAGGGGGTCAAGGAGGGCAACGGCACGCGGCTGAGCTCGCTCGGCGCGAGCGGTTCCCGGTTCGAGTACGGCGCGAGCGGTTGGCAGAAGGGCCAGATCGCCGAGATCACCGCCCTTCCCGACGTCACCGCGGACGGCATCCCCGACCTCTGGGTGCTCCGCGCGAACGGCGACCGGCTCTTCTATCCGGGCCTGCGCACGGAACACGGCGGCGCCACCAACGCCACCGGCGAGACCTCCTGGGACCACTGCCAGGAATTCGCCTCCCCGGGCGGCGGCACCCAGCGCGTCTGCGGTCCGATCCTGACCAAGTACCTCGACCTGGCCGGACCGTACGGCTTCGCGGGCGCCCCGACGACGGGCGTGAACACCGTTCCCGACGGCACCGGGCGCTACACGCACTTCGCCAACAACGCGTCGATCTACTGGAGTCCGTACACCGGGGCCTGGGCGGTCAACGGCGGCATCCGCACCCGATGGTCCGAACTGGGCTGGGAACGCGGTCGGTTCGGCTACCCCAACTCCGACGAATTCGACGTCGCGGGCGGTCGGCGCAGCTCGTTCCAGAACGGCTACATCCGGTGGAACGAGGCCACCCAGACCGCGACCGAGCACGACCCCAACGACCGGACCCAGGACCGGCGCTGGGAACTCGCCGGCGACGTCAACGACGACGGCTTCGCGGACGTGGTGACCGTGTACGACTACGGCCTCGAGACCACCGCGTTCTTCGTCTCCTCCGGGAACGCCAACGGCACCCTCGAGGCGCCGTATCCGGCCTGGACCAGCCACATCGGCTGGTTCGGATCGAAGTACGCCAAGTACGTCATCGGCGACTTCAACGGCGACGGCCGGGCCGACGTCGGCGCGCTGTACGGGTACCCGGACGGCAGCAACGCGTGGTTCACCTTCGCGGCCCGCGACAACGGGACCTTCGAGGAGGGGGTCCGCAGCGCCTACGTCGCTCCCGGCAACTGGGAGTGGTGGCGCGCCACTGCGCTGGCGGGCGACTACAACGGCGACGGGGTGGACGACGTCGCGATGGTGTACGACCACGGCAACGGCGTGGCCAGCGCGCACACGTTCATCGGCAACCGCAACGGTGAGTTCAACGCACCGTTCCAGAGTTGGAAGTCGAACCCGGGCTGGTGGTGGTCGGGCGGCGTCAAGTACATCAGCGGCGACTTCGACGGCAACGGGCGCGACGACATCGCGGGCTTCTACGGGTACGGCAACAACACCAGCGACGCCGTCGCGCTGCACACCCTGCTCTCCAAGCCGGACGGCGGATTCAACGCCCCGTTCGAGTCGTGGCGGGTGCCGGCCGGCAACTGGGACTGGACCCGGGCCAAGCTCACGTCGGGCGACTACAACGGCGACGGTCGGGCCGACGCGGCGGCGATGTACGACTACGGCGGTGGCGAGTCCGCGTTGTTCACCTTCATCGCGCGGGCCGACGGCGGATTCGCCCAGGACGTGCGCAGTTGGAAGTCGGCCAACGGTACGTGGTGGGGTGACGCCGCCCGGCCCGTGTCCGGGGACTTCAACGGCGA
The DNA here is from genome assembly GCF_045207785.1 of Embleya sp. NBC_00896. NCBI lineage: Bacteria > Bacillati > Actinomycetota > Actinomycetes > Kitasatosporales > Streptomycetaceae > Embleya > Embleya sp. NBC_00896. The sequence continues at coordinate 7,025,966 of NZ_CP108776.1, read as the reverse complement.
CGGCCGCACGGACATCGCGGCCATGTACAACTCGGCCGACGGCTCCTCGGGGCTGCACACCTTCCCGAGCACCGCGGACGGCCTGTTCCCCGGCTTCGTGAACGGGTGGCAGGCGACACCCGGCACCTGGTAGCGACAGGACGAGCGGAACGAACGGGGCGAGGCCCGACGCACCCGCGCCGGGCCTCGCCCCGTTCGTCGCTCACGCCGCCGGTCCGCTCTCGCGCCCCCGGCCGCGCGGGCGCGGTGTCGCCCGGCCGGTGCCGGCGGGGGTGATCCGTGTGGGTGACCCGAGTCTCGGCGCCATAGTGAGCGACCGGGTGGACGGTCGGTATCGTGTTGCTGCCGCGGCCCGGCGCGTGCAGACACGCGCCAGGCGGTCCCGGGCCGCGGTCGGGGGCTTCGGGGTGCGGCCGGCATGCTCGACGTCGTCGCCGTCGGCGGCTTCGGGGAACAGCGCGAAGGGCGGTCATGGCGTCGGGTGTTCGCCGCAGCGCGATACGGGCCGCGCTCGGCCCCTGGGAGGGGGCCGCGCTCGCGCCGTTGCTCGCGCGCGTGGTCGTGGGGGTCGTCACCGGCGGGTTCTTCTTCGGCGGATTCGTCGGGCTCGTCCGGTCCACGGACCTGTCCTCCACCGCCAAGGGCGTCGCGCTCGGGCTGCTGATCGCGCTGGTGGCGCTGCACATCCGCAACTGCCTGCGCCCGGCGGACGGCTCCCGGCCCGCGGGGTGGGCCTGGACGCTCGCCGCGCAGGCCCTGCTCACCTACGTGCCGATGATGTGGTTCCACGACACGTGGTACGGCAATTCGGGCTTCCTGGCCGGCGCGGCCCTGCTCTTGCTGCGGCCGGCGTGGGTGGCGTGGGCCGGCTTCCTCGCGGTGCTGGCCGCGCAGGTGCCGGTGGGGCTCGCGATCCGGCCAACCGTGGTCGAGGCGCTGTACCTGGTGGTGGGTCAGGCCGCGCTGGTGGGCCTGGCGGTGTACGCACTCGCCGGACTGACGGATCTGATCGCGGCGCTGTCGGCGACCCGCACGGCGCTCGCCGAGGCCGAGGTCGCGCGCGAACGGTTGCGCTTCGCGCGGACCCTGACCGCCGGTGTGGGGGCGAACCTGACCCGGATCGTCGGGCGCGGCGACACGCTCCTGGCCGGGCTGCGCGAGCGGCCGGACAACGCGCGCCGGGAGCTCGCCGACGCGTTGGAGGAGGCCCGCGGCGCGATGACCCAGGCACGGGCCTTCGCCCACGCGCACCGCGACGTCGAGGCGGCCCCGCCGCCCGCGATCGCGGCCGAGCCCACGCCGCGCGCGGTGTCGGTGCTGCGGGTGGTGATCCTGGTCCTGTTGATCGTGCCGCTGCCGGTGCGGGTGCTGGTGGTGAACGACTACTCGCCGGCCCGGCAGGCGCTGTTCGCGGTCCTGCTGCTCGCGTTCGTCGTGCTGTACGTGCACAACTGCACGCCGGCCGACGGCGGTCGCCCGCGCCGGTGGCGGTGGACGTTCGCGGCGCAGGTCGCGCTCGCGTACGTCCCGCTGGTGGTGTTCGACGAGCAGACCTGGTCGGTGGGGTTGTTCCTGGCCGGGCTCGCGCTGGTGCTGCTGCGCGGTCCCGTGCGCGTGCTCGCGGTGGCGGTGCTCGCCTGCCACGACATGTACCTCGGGACGTGGAGCACGACCGCCCTCGACCACGTCTACAACATCGTGTGGATCCTGGAACGGGCGGTCCTGGTGTACGGCTTGGTCAAGCTCGCCGACCTGGCGCGGGCGCTGCACGCGACGCGGAGCGAGTTGGCGGCCGTGCACGTCGCGCGCGAGCGGCTGCGGTTCGGGCAGGACCTGCACGACCTGCTCGGGTTCAGCCTGTCGGCGCTGGTGCTCAAGAGCCAACTCGCGCTGCGCTTCGCCGACCGCGATCCCGAGCTCGCGGGCGCGCAGCTCGCGGAGGGGCTGGCGATGGCCCGGCAGGCGCTGGCCGATGTGGACACCGTGGCCGGGGGATATCGGGGCATGTCCCTCGTGGTCGAGGCGCGGTCCGCCCGGGGGATCCTGACCGCGGCCGGGATGACGGTGGATGTCGCGGTCGACGTGGGCGAGTTGCCGGTGGGCACGGACACCGTGCTGGCCACCGTGCTGCGCGAGGGCGCCACCAACGTGCTGCGGCACAGCACCGCGAGCCGGTGTGCGATCACCGCGTCGGTCGAGCCGGACGGCGTGGTCGTGCTGACCCTGATCAACGACGGGGTACGACCGGTGGACCGGTCCGCGTCGACCGGGCCGGGCATGGGTCTGTGCTCGCTGATCGAGCGCCTGGAGGCGCTCGGCGGGAGCCTGACCGCGGGGGCGGACGGCGAGGCGTTCCGGCTGTCCGCTCGCGTTCCCGCGCCGGATCGGGGGTTCCGGAACGCGTGAACCGGTGCTTGGACGGGTGCGTGGGCGGGTGCGTGAACGTGCGTAAACGTGCGTGAACGGGTGTGAACGGGTGTGAACGCGTGCGTGAACCCGGTGGACGAACCGGCCCGCCGGCCCGAATCCGGAGGAATCCGGGTGCCGGCATCGAGAGTTGGCCTGCCCGTTGTCGTCCGCTAGTGGTGGGATGGGGTATCACTGCATTGGCGATCGCACGTTGCACGATCCGCGCTCGTCACACCGACGCACGTCGGGCTTCTACAGTCCTGTAGATTTACCCATCGGGCGGCCGTCGCGTGATCACCCGATCCGCCCGTACCCCGATATGCACGAGGGAAGGAAGCACTGCCATGGGAGTCAGCCTCGCCAAGGGCGGCAACGTATCCCTGTCCAAGGCCGCGCCCGGCCTCACCGCCGTCGCGGTGGGCCTGGGGTGGGATGCGCGCAGTACGACCGGTGCGGACTTCGACCTCGACGCGAGCGCGCTGCTGCTCGGCAACGACGGTCGGGTGCTCTCCGATTCGCACTTCGTCTTCTACAACAACCTGACCAGCCCCGACGGTTCGGTCCAGCACACCGGTGACAACCTCACCGGCGAGGGCGAGGGCGACGACGAGGTCGTCAACGTCGACCTCGCGTCGGTGCCGGCCGACGTCCAGCGGATCGTCTTCCCGGTGTCGATCCACGACGCCGTGGCCCGCGACCAGTCGTTCGGTCAGGTCCGCAACGCGTACATCCGGGTCGTCAACCGCGCGGACAACAACGAGCTCGCGCGCTACGACCTCACCGAGGACGCCTCGACCGAGACCGCGATGGTCTTCGGCGAGCTGTACCGCAACGGCAACGAGTGGAAGTTCCGCGCGGTCGGCCAGGGCTACGCCTCGGGTCTGGCCGGCATCGCGAAGGACTTCGGCGTCAACGTCTGAGTTCCGCACTCGCGGGCGACAAACGGATGAGCCGTGATCAGGGCCGCATCGTCCTCGGTGCGGCCCTGACGTCGGATCGGGAACGATTCGGCGGCGGCCGTGGTTGAGTCGTAACCAGGGCAACATGATCCACAGCGGACATCGCACCGATGGCCGCGAACCGAGGGAGCGCGTCATGGCCGGTCTCGACAAGTTGATCAAGAAGGCGACCGACTACGCCAAGAAGAACCCGGACAAGGTCAAGTCCGTGGTCGAGAAGGTGAAGGCGCAGGCGAACAAGCGCAAGGGTCACTGACCCGACGGCGCCGGGCGCGCGGCCGCCTCCCACTCGGGGAGCGGCCCGCCCAGCCACGCCCTGCCCTGCTGCCCGCGACGGCGACCGGCCGGACGAACGGACGGACGCCCGGACGAACGAACGGACCCGGCCGCCGTGGGCGATACACCTAGTCCTCGCGGAGCCGGTCGGCGAGCGCGTCGAAACCCGCCGCGAACGCGCTCGCGCCGGGCGCCGGGCCGGGACCGCGCAGTCGGCCGGCCAGCGCGGAGCCCAGGCCCGCCATCCGGGTCACCTCGTCGGCCATCGTCTCGATGTCCTCGGGCCACGGATAGTCGGGCTGCGCGATGTACAGCGCGACCAGACCGTGCAGCGCGGCGAGCATCTGGAGCCCGATCCGGGTCGCGTCGCCGACCAGGACCCCGGCGTCCAGACACGGCTGCACCGCCTCCCCGACGTAGTCCAGGCACGCGTCGGCGGCCTGCCACGTCGAGCCGCCGGTCGGACGCCGGCGCATCATCAACAAACGGTACTGAACCGGGTGTTCCAGCCCGAAGCGGATGAACGCGGCACCTCGCCGGCGCATCGACTGGTAGGGGTCTTCGATCCCGGCGCCCGCGTCGCGCATCCGCCGACCCAGGTCCTCCCACACCGCCAGGCACACCGCTTCGACGAGCGCCTCCTTGCTCGCGAAGTGCAGGTACACCGACGGCGTCGTGACGCCGGCGCGCGCGGCGACCGCGCGCAGCGTGAGCGCGGACTCCTCCCCCGCCGTGTCGAGCAGCGCGGTGGCGGCACGCAGGATCTCTTCGCGCAGGAGCGCCCCGTCACCGGGGCGGGCGCGCGAACGGGAGCGGGAGCGACTGGTGGGAGGCACGTCTCCAGTTGACAGCCACCGACTTGACGCTGTCAACTTGACAACGTCAACTCAGGTGAGGGGTTTGGAATGAGTACCACGTCGCAGGAAACGGGCCCGACCGGCCTGGAGCAGCTCCAGGCGCTCCGGGACCACGGGATGCCGACCGGCATCGGCCCGTTCATCGGCATGGAGCCGGAAGAGGTCGAGGACGGCCGGATCGTGTTCACCGCGTCCGCGCGGGCGGAGTTCGCCAACCCGATCGGCACCATGCACGGCGGCATCGCGGCGACGCTGCTCGACTCCGCGATGGCCTGCGCGGTACACACCACGCTGCCGCCCGCGACCGGGTACACGTCGCTGGACATCTCCGTGCGCTACCTGCGCCCGGGCCCGCTGGACGGCAGCAAGCTGCGCGCCGAGGGCCGGGTGATCCACCGCGGCCGCACGATCCGCACCGCGGAGGCCGAACTCACCGACCACAAGGGCCGGTTGCTCGCCACCGCGACCACGACCTGCCTGATCATGCCGCTGGGCTGAGCCCACCCCGGCGGCGGGATCCGGGACGATCCCGCCGCTCGCGGCTCACGCCTTCGAGCCCGCCGCCCCGATCCGCTCGACCCCCGCCGGCAGCCGCTCCGGGGTCAGGAACGCCCGCAGTTCGTCGCGGAAGGCGCGCGCCGCGTGGGTGAGCGCGGCGTCGCTGCGGTGGGCCAGCGCGATGGTGCGCGACAGACCCGGCGCGGCCAGCGGCGTCGCGGTCAGACCGGGCCGGCCGACCAGCACCATGCTCGGCACGATGGCCGGCCCCAGGCCCACCTCGACGAACCGCAGCACCGCGTCCATCTCGCCGCCCTCGACCGCGAACTCCGGCTCGAATCCCGCCTCGTGACAGGCCGTCAGGGTCGCTTCGCGCAGGTCGTAGCCGTCCCGGAACATCACCAGGCGCACCCCGCGCAGCGCCGAGATCGGCACCGAGGGCCCCGCCACCGGCGGCGTCCCGGCCAGCACCAACTCCTCGCGCAGCAGCGGCTCGGTGGTCAGCGCCGCGCCGACGCCCTGCGGCGGTACGACGATCAGCGCGAGGTCGAGATCACCGCGCAGCAGGGATCGCACCAGGTCGCGCGAGCCGTTCTCGTCCACCAGCAGCCGGATCCCGTCGTAGCGCGCGTTGAACCCGCGCAGCACCTCGGCCAGCAGGCTCGCCGACAGCGACGGCGTGGCCCCGATCCGGACCCGCCCCGAGCGCAGCCCGACCAACTCGGCGACCTCCAGATGCGCGACGTCCACGTCCGCCAGGATCCGCCGGGCGATCGGCAGCAACCGCTCCCCCGCGGGCGTCAGCGCGATGTTGCCGCGCACGCGCGTGAACAGCTCGGCGCCCATCTCGTGCTCCAGCGCCCGGATCTGCTTGGACAGCGACGGCTGCGCGACATGCGTGCGGGCCGCCGCGCGGGTGAAGTGCCGGGTCTCGGCGACCGCGACGAAGTAGACGAGTTGCTGAAGCTGCATGCTCCCAGCCTTGCATAGCCTGTGGCTATCGAAACAAGGCCGAACCGATCTTGGACGGCATGACCTTGGTCCGCCTACCGTCGAACGCATGGCGACCCTGACCCGTGCTCCCCACTCCACCGGGCGGCGCAGGCAGGGAGCGTCGCACCGCTCGACCGTCATGATGAAGATCGCGATGGCGGTCAGCGGTGCCGTGCTCCTTGCCTACCTGACCGCCCACATGCTGGGCAATCTCAAGATCTTCTTCGGCGAGTCGAGCTTCGACCACTACGCGCACTGGCTCCGTACGATCGGCGAGCCCCTGGTCCCGCACGAGGGAACCCTGTGGATCATCCGCGCGGCGCTGACCGTGAGCGTGGTCGTGCACATGGCGATGGCGATCCTGCTCACCCGTCGCGCGCGCCGCGCCCGCCCGGTCAAGTACGTGCACCGACCGCCCGTACAGGGCTCCTACGCCGCGCGCACGATGCGCTGGGGCGGCGTAATCATCGCGCTGTTCGTGGTCTACCACCTGCTCGACCTGACCGTCGGGGTGGCGAACCCCGTCGGCGCCTCGGGCAAGCCGTACACGAACGTCACCGCCGACTTCGAGCACTGGTACATCACCGCGATCTACACCGTCGCGGTGATCTCGGTCGGCTTCCACCTGCGCCACGGCGTGTGGAGCATGACCCGCACGCTCGGCCGGCAACGCCCGGGGGCCGAGCGGCTGATGGGCCGGATCGCGACCGGCTACGCCGTGCTGATGACGGTCGGATTCCTGTCCGTGCCGTTCGCCGTGACCGTCGGAATCGTGGGGTGAACGTGATGGACGAGAACACCGAGCACACCGAGGACATCAAGAACCCCGAGCACTCCGAGCACACCGAACCCGCGAAGCACACGGAGAACACCGGGCCCGCGCCCTACGCCGACGACGCCCTGTACACCATTGGCGAGGAGATCGCCGACCGCGCGGCCCCCGAGGGCGACCTCGCCGACCGCTGGGAGCAGCGCCGGCTGAGCGCACGGCTGGTCAACCCCGCCAACCGGCGCCGGCTGCCGGTGATCGTGGTCGGTACCGGGCTCGCGGGCGCGTCCGCCGCCGCGACCCTGGCCGAACTCGGCCACCCCGTCACCTCGTTCTGCTACCAGGACTCGGCCCGCCGCGCGCACAGCATCGCCGCGCAGGGCGGGATCAACGCGGCCAAGAACTACCGTGGCGACGGCGACAGCGTGGCCCGGCTGTTCAAGGACACCGTCAAGGGCGGCGACTTCCGCGCCCGCGAGTCCAACGTGCACCGGCTGGCCGAGGTCAGCACGCAGATCATCGACCAGTGCGTCGCGCAGGGGGTCCCGTTCGCCCGCGACTACGGCGGCCTGCTCGACACCCGCTCGTTCGGCGGCGCGCAGGTGTCGCGGACGTTCTACGCGCGCGGCCAGACCGGCCAGCAGCTCCTGCTCGGCGCCTACCAGGCGATGTCGCGCCAGGTCGCGGCCGGCAACGTGACGGTCCACACGCGCACCGAGATGCTCGACCTGGTGGTCGTGGACGGTCGCGCGCGCGGGGTCGTGGTGCGGGACCTGACCACCGGCGAGGTCTCGACCCACCTCGCCGAGGCGGTCGTGCTCGCGACCGGCGGCTACGGCAACGCCTACTTCCTGTCCACGAACGCGATGGGCTGCAACGCCGGCGCGATCTGGCGCGCGCACCGACACGGCGCGCTGTTCGCCAACCCGTGCTTCACCCAGATCCACCCGACCTGCATCCCGGTCTCCGGCGAGCACCAGTCCAAGCTCACCCTGATGAGCGAGTCGCTGCGCAACGACGGCCGGGTGTGGGTGCCCGCCACCGGCGGCGACACCCGCGCGCCCGGGAGTATCCCGGCGGCCGAGCGCGACTACTTCCTGGAGCGCATGTACCCGGCGTTCGGCAACCTCGTCCCACGCGACATCGCCTCGCGCGCGGCCAAGCGGGTGTGCGACGAGGGGCGCGGCGTGGGGCCGGGCGGGCTCGGCGTGTACCTCGACTTCGCGGACGCGATCGAGCGGCTCGGCGCGCCGGCGGTGGAGGAGAAGTACGGGAACCTGTTCTCGATGTACGAGCGGATCACCGGCGAGGACCCGTACACCGTGCCGATGCGGATCTATCCGGCCGTGCACTACACGATGGGCGGCCTGTGGGTCGACTACGACCTCCAGTCCACGATCCCGGGCCTGTTCGTGATCGGCGAGGCGAACTTCTCCGACCACGGCGCGAACCGGCTCGGCGCGTCGGCGCTCATGCAGGGCCTGGCCGACGGCTACTTCGTGCTGCCGACCACTCTCACCCACTACCTCGCGGCGGGCCCGTTCGCTCCGGTGGACGCCGACGATCCGGATCTGGTGGCGACCGAGCAGGGCGTCCAGGACCGGGTCAAGCGGCTGCTCGCGATCGACGGGGACCTGTCCGCCGACCACTTCCACCGCGAGCTGGGCCTGCTGATGTGGGAGAAGTGCGGGATGGAGCGGACCGCGGCGGGTCTGCGCGAGGCGCTGGTGGCGATCCCGAGGCTGCGCGAACAGTTCTGGTCGCGGCTGCGCGTACCGGGCACCGGAGCCGGCCTCAACCAGTCGCTGGAGAAGGCCGGCCGGGTCGCCGACTTCCTCGAACTCGCCGAGCTGATGTGCCTGGACGCGCTGCACCGCGAGGAGTCGTGCGGCGGCCACTTCCGCGCGGAACACCAAAGCCCGGGCGGCGAGGCGGCCCGCGACGACGACGCCTTCGCCTACGTCGCCGCGTGGGAGTACACCGGCGACCGCCCCGTCCTGCACCGCGAGCAGCTCACCTTCGACAACGTCGCCCTGGCCACAAGGAACTACGCGTGAACCTCACCCTGCGCATCTGGCGCCAGAACGGTCCGGCCGATCGGGGCGGCATGGTCACCTACGACGTGCCGGACGCGTCGCCCGACATGTCCTTCCTGGAACTGCTCGACGTGCTCAACGAGCGGCTCACCGAGACCGGCGACGAGCCGGTGGCGTTCGACCACGACTGCCGCGAGGGGATCTGCGGCGCGTGCAGCCTGGTCATCGACGGCGTCCCGCACGGGCCGCAGAAGGCCACCACGACCTGCCAGCTGCACCTGCGGCACTTCCGGGACGGGCAGACCATCGACGTCGAGCCGTGGCGCGCGGCGGCCTTCCCGGTGGTCAAGGACCTCGTGGTGGACCGCTCCGCGCTCGACCGGGTCATCGAGGCCGGCGGCTACGTCACCGCGCCCACCGGCTCGGCCCCCGAGGCGCACGCGACGCCGATCGCCAAGGCGGACGCGGACGCCGCGTTCGAGGCCGCGACCTGCATCGGGTGCGGTGCGTGTGTGGCGGCGTGTCCGAATGGTTCGGCGATGCTCTTCACCGCCGCGAAGGCCACCCATCTGGGCCTGTTGCCGCAGGGCGCGGTCGAACAGGACAGCCGGGTCGAGGCGATGATCCACGCGCACGACGAGGCGGACTTCGGCGGCTGCACCAATACGGGCGAGTGCACGGCGGTGTGCCCGAAGGGCATTCCGTTGGGCGTGATCGGGCGCTTCAACGGCGACATGCTCGGGGCCGCATGGCGGGGGCGCTGACCGGCCCGGCCTGCGGCCGGTGGCCGGCGGCCTCAAACGCCGGCCGGGCTCATTGTCCTCAAACGCCGGACGGGCTTGGTTGTCCTCAAGCGCCGGACGGGCTGATTCTCAAGCTCGGCCTTCGGCCGGTGGCCTCAAACGCCGGCCGGGCTGGATTCAGCCCGTCCGGCGCTTGAGGACAACAGCCCGGCCAGGCAAAACCCAGCCCGTCCGGCGCTTGAGGACAACCAGCCCGGCCGGCGTTTGAGGCCGTGGGGGGCTATGGGGATGTGATCGGGGCGTTGGCGCGGCCCTGCAAGGGGTAGTTCTGGGCGGCCTCCAGGTGGCGGATGGATTCGCGGTAGACCTCGGTTTCGTCGCCGGCCTCGATCAGGTCGATCAGGTGCGCGTGCTCGCGAAGCGCCGCGCGGCGGGCCCGCGTACCCGTGTCGGCCAGCGCCTCCTGGGCCCACTCCCGCTCCTGCTGGGCCCACAGCACCTCGACCGCGCCGAGCAGGATCTTCATCGTCTCGTTGCCGCACAGCAGCACGAGGGCCTCGTGGAAGTCGCGGCCGGCCCGAATGTAGGCCGGCCCGTCCTCGACCGCGCCCTCCATCCGCGCATGCACCTCGCGCAGCCACGGGACCACCTCCGTGGCCCGATCCGCGCGCGCCGCGCACAACGCCGCGCAGACCGGTTCGAGCCGGCGCAGCGCCTGCGCGAGGTCGTCCAGCCGGACCTGGCGCGCGTGCATGACCATGCCGAACATGTGCGCCGCGTCGGCCGGTTGCGGGACGTGCACGACCGCGCCGCCGGTGTTGCCGCGCTTGACCGTGATCAGGCCCTCGGTCTCCAGGATCCGGAAGGCCTGGCGCAGCGTCGTGCGGCCGACCCCGAACTCGGCGATCAGGTCGTCCTGTTTGGGCAGCATGTCGCCGTCCCGCAACGGGCCGTCCAGGATCCGGCGGCGCAGCCGGCGCGCCAGTTCGTCCGCGATGCCGGCGTTGCGCAGGGACCGCTCGTCGCCGGTCCGGACCGGCTGCGCCGCCGGGTTCACGCCGGAACCGCCGCGGCGAGTTCGGCCACCTCGGCGACCTGGGCGGGGGTCAGGTCCACGATCGCGGCCGCGTTCGCGGCGGCCTGCTCGGGGCGGGTCGCGCCGACCAGGACCGAGGCCACCTCGGGCTGCGCGGCGAGCCACGACAGGGCGAGTTCGAGCAGGGTCAGGCCCTGGCCCTCGGCATAGGCCGTGAGCCGCTCGACGATCACGAAGTTGTCGTCGGTGGCGCCCTGCGCGAAGAACGGGAGGGCCGCGAACCGGCTGTCCGCGGGGAACTCCTCGCCGCGCCGGTACTTGCCGCTGAGCAGCCCGGAGGCGAGCGGGAAGTACGGGATCACGCCGACGCCGAAGTGTCGGGCCGCGGGGACCATGTCCCGCTCGACGGTGCGCTTCAGCAGGCTCCACTCGATCTGGGCGCCGACGAATCGGGTCCGACCCGCGACGTGCGCGGCGTCCGCGAGCTGCCACGCGGCCAGGTTGGAGGTGCCCGCGTACAGCACCTTGCCGGCCTGTACCAGGTCGTCCAGCGCGGTCAGCGTCTCCTCGATCGGGGTGTCCGGGTCGGCGTAGTGCTGGTAGTAGAGATCGATGCGGTCGGTGCCCAGCCGCTTGAGGCTCGCGTCGCAGCTGCGCACTATGTGTCGGCGCGAGGCTCCCCGGCCGTAGGGGCCGTCCGCGACGCGGGCACCGAACTTGGTGGCCACCACGACCTCGTCCCGCCGGGCGCCCAGTGCCTTGCCGAGCAGGACCTCGGACCGTCCGCCGCCGTACATGTCGGCGGTGTCGAAGTGGGTCACGCCCGCGTCCAGGGCCGCGCCGACCACCTTGTCGGCGCCGTCCTGGTCGATCCGCATCCCGAAGTTGTTGCAGCCCAGGCCGATCGCGGAGACCTTCAGACCCGACCTGCCCACAGTGGTGTAACGCACGCTCAGCTCCCGTCGTCTTGTTCGCCCATCATAGCCATGATAGCTATGACACATCGTCAGCTGACGCATCGTCAGCCGTGCCGCGGGCACGACATCACCACGAGGGTAGGCAGCAATGCGCAAGATCCCGTACGCCGGCAGCGTGCACGACCAGACCGAGATCGACGCGATGCTGGCGGTGCTGAACGGACCGCCCGCGGCGATGGGCATCGGCCGCAACGTCGCGGCGATGGAGACGCGCGTGGCCGAGCTGTTCGGCAAGCGCACCGGCCTGATGTGCAACTCGGGCTCCTCCGCCCTCTACCTCGCGATCGAACTCCTGCGGCTGTCCCCCGGCGACGAGATCATCACGTCGACGCTGACCTTCTCGACCGACATCGCGCCGATGGTCAAGTCCGGCATCGTGCCGGTGCTCGTCGACGTCGAGCCCGACACCTACCAGATCGACACGGCCCGGATCGAGGCCCTGATCGGCCCGCGCACCAAAGCGATCCTGACCCCCAACCTCGCGGGCAACGCCCCCGACTGGGACGCGATCCGGGCGATCGCGGATCGGCACGGCCTCAAGGTGATCGAGGACTCGTGCGACGCGCTGGGCGCGACCCTGCGCGGGACCCCGACGGGCACCCGCGCGGACATCTCGGTGACCAGTTTCGCGATGTCGCACATCATCACCTGCGCGGGCAACGGCGGCATGGTGCTGACCGACGACGAGGACCTGCGCGACCGCGGCCTGATGCTGCGGCGCTGGGGGCGGCGCAGCGAACTACAGCTGTTCGGCTCGAAGAAGGGCAACCGGGACTTCTTCGAGGAGATCGACGGGGTGCTGTACGACAACCTCTTCATCTTCGACGAGGTCGGCTGGAACTTCGAGCCCTCCGAGCTCGGCGCGGCCTTCGGACTGGCTCAACTCGCGAAGCTGCCACGGTTCCTGGCGACCCGTCAGGAGCACTTCGCGGCGCATCACGCGTACTTCGACGCACGCCCCGAGTTCACCGCGCCGCGGCAGACCGAGGGCCTGGTGACGGGGTGGCTGAACTTCCCGATCCTGCTGAACGAGGGCCTGCCGTTCTCCCGCGGCGAGATGCAGGCCTGGCTGGAGGAGCGCGGGGTCTCCACGCGCACCGTGTGGTCGGGCAACATCCTGCGCCAGCCCGGCTTCAAGGACATCGCGCACCGCGCCGACCCGGCGGGCTACCCGAACGCCGACCGGGTGATGGAGAACGCGTTGATCGTGCCGATGAACCACCGGATGACCGCCGAGGACGTCGCCTACATCCACGAACAGGTCGACGCGTTCCTCGCGAGCCGGTGAGCGCGACGGATCGACCGGACCGAACGGCCGCACCACCCCGCGGCGGTGGCCCCCCGAGGGTGATCACGCACGCCGAGCTGGTCTACCGGCCCGGCGAACGCGCGCTCGCCCGGCGGGTCCTGGAGCTGCTGGGGTGCCGGGTCTCGGATCGCGGCGGGGCGTTCTTCAGCGCGTTCGTCGATCCCGGTGTGAGCGACTACCGCACGAACGTGCTGTACGCGTCCGAGGTGACGCCCGAACAGTGGGCGTTCGAGGGGACGTTGGGGCCCGGCCCGGAGCGCGCGGCGTGGCGGGAGCGGCTCGGCCGACACCCGCAGACCTCGTGCCATTTCGGCATCCGGGTCCCCGAACTGGCGGATCTGGAGGCCGCGTTGGCGGCGATCGGCGGCGCGGGCGCGGGCGACCCCGAGTTGGCCGGCCGGATCGAGGTCCTGGCGGTGTACCGGCCGGGTGACCCGGACGCGGCCACCGACACGATGGTGCAGGCTTTCGTGCGCACCGACGTGCTCGCGTGCGGCCTGCTCACGCTGGGCCAGGTCGTCGAACTCCAGTGGCACACCCCCTGAGCGGGCCGACGCCGGGGCGGGGCGCCTCGCGCCCGTCCCCGGCGCGTCGTGTCGACCGTCGTCGTTCGCCGGGGTTCAGTCCTCCTGGCGGACGGCCTCGCCCTCGATCTCGATCCTGATCCTCTTGGAGACCAGCACGCCGCCGCTCTCCAGCGCCTGATTCCAGGTCATCCCGAAGTCCTCGCGGTCGATCTCGGTGGTCGCGGTGAACGCGAGCACCTCCTGACCCCACGGACTGGTCGCCAGGCCGTCCAGCTCGACCCGGAGCTCGACCTCGCGCGCAATGCCCTTGATGGTCAGCTCACCGAGCAGAGTGAACTCGTTGCCCTCGCGGCCGGTCAGACGCACCGTGCGGAACGTCATCTCCGGGTACTTCTCCACCTCCAGGAAGTCCGCGCTCGCGAGGTGCGCGTCGCGGTCCTTCTGGCCGGTCGTCATGCTCGCGATCGAGATGGTCGCCTCGACCTCGGAGTCCATCGGGTCCTCGGCGACGGTGATCACGCCGCCGAAGTCGGTGAACTGCCCACGCACCTTGGCGACCATGAGGTGCCTGGCCACGAAGCCGACACGGGTGTGGTTCGGGTCGAGCGCGTAGGTGCCCGCCGTCGGGATCGTGAGCCCTTCCCAGTTGCGGCGAGTGGTGGTGCTCATGTCGGGTCTCCTTGCGAGAATGTACTTGTGCTGCGGATATCGACCTCAGCAATATATTTCGTCGATACATTCCGCTTATCAACTACTTGCTATGATGAGCGCATGCGTACTCCCCCAGACACCGCATCATCCCCCGCCCCTGCGAGTACCACCCCCTTCGACGATCCACGAATCACCGCCATGGGCCTGCTCGTCGAGGTCTACACCGGACTGATGGACCGACTGAGCCCCCAGCTCGGCGAGCACGGTCTCTCGACGGTGGACTTCAACGTGTTGGTCCGGCTCTCCCGTTCGATCGAACAGCGTCTGCGGATGAGCGACCTCGCGGCACAGACGTCGCTGTCCACGTCGGGTGTGACCCGCGTCGTGGACCGCCTGGAGAAGGAAGGACTGGTCGTCCGGGAGAACTGCCCCACCGATCGCCGCGCGCTGTTCGCGGTCCTGACCCGCGACGGAGCGGACCGGATAGGCGGAGTCCTGCCCGGCCATGTCGAACTGCTGCAGACCTGGCTGATCGACCCACTGACGGAGGGGCAACTCTCCGGCCTGCTCGACGGGTTGCGCACCGTGCGCGACACCGCCAATCCCGGCGCGCGTGCCGGGATCACCTCGTAGGCGCCGCACCATGACACAGCGGCGCCACATGTAGCGCACACCCGTGACCGCGGGGGTCACGGGACGCGCGAAGACGAGTCCCTGAAAACGCGAACAGGAAAATACCGGGAAAACGGCAGGGCCCCATCCGCACCCGCGGATGGGGCCCTGCCGTCCGTTCCGCCACGCGGCCGAGTCAGACGTCGCCGCGCAGCTCCTTCGCCGCCTCGGAGAGGTCCTTGGCGGTGTCGATCGCACGCCAGTAGGCCCCCTGCGGGATCGGGAAGCCGGCCAGCCGCTGCTCGCGCGCGAGCCGCGGGAACGTCGTGCGCTCGTGGTCGCCGACGTCCGGCAGCAGCGCGGTGAACTCGGGCGAGAACACGTACACCCCGGCGTTGATCAGGTAGGGCGAGGGCGGCGCCTCGATGAAGTCCAGGACGTGGCCGTACTTGTCGGTCTCCACCACACCCCACGGGATCCGCGGGCGGGCCAGCGCCAGCGTCGCGAGCGCGGTGCGCTCGTGGTGGAAGGCGGCCATCTCGGTGAGCGAGAACCGGGTCCAGATGTCGCCGTTGGTGGCGTACCACGGCTCGTCCGGGCGAGGCAGCGCGGCGGCGGCGAACTTCAGACCGCCGCCGCGGCCGAGCGGTTCGGTCTCCACCACCGTCTCGACGTGCACGGGCAGGTCGGCGGTCTTGAGCCAATCCTGCAATACCTCGGCCAGGTGCCCGCACGAGACCACGACGTCGCGCACGCCCTCGGCGGCCAGCCAGCGCAGCTGATGTCCGATGATCGGGGTGCCCGTGCCGGGGATCTCCACCATCGGCTTGGGCCGGTCGTCGGTATAGGGGCGCAACCGTGAACCCTGTCCCCCGGCGAGAATCACGGCCTGCGTCACCGCGCGAGCCCCCGGGTGGGTGGTTGAGTGTGGTGCGGAATTCATGCGCGCATTATCGCGCCCTCACATCCCCCTTCGAGATCCAAGGGAGGTACCGCTCGTTCCGGGAGCCCATCGGCCCTAGGTTCTTCACATGAACGACTGCACTCCGAACACCGGGGGGACCAACAAAGTGCGCACGAGGAATGTCCGCGCAACCGTCGCGATACTGCTCACGCTCACTGTCGGCACGACGGTCGCCGGCTGCGGCACCGAGGGCGAATCGCCTCTGGACACCGTTCGCGCGTTGGAGACCGACAAGCCGACGCCCACGACGTCGAACGGCACCGGTCGGCCGACGGCGACGACGAGCAAGCCGCCGCGGCGCACGACCACGCCGACCACCGACGGCCCCACCTCGTCCGGCAGCGCCACGCCGAGCACGAGCGGCTCGGCGACCGGTACGGCCGCGCCCGCGACCGGCGTGACCGCCCCCTACATCAACGATCCCTGCCGGCTGCTCACGGTCGCCGAGGTGGCCTCGCTGACCGGGCTCGCGGTGGTGCGCGCCGAGGTGGACCCGAAGCTGAAGAGTTCGAGCAGCTCGTTCTGCGACTACCGCGACTCCCGCGGGCTGTCGATGATGACGGTGATGATGACCACGAACGAAAAGTCGTACTACAAGGCCGACGAGTCCGCGAAGGGCACGATCGACGAGGGCGACAACCCCGTCGCGGTCCCCGGGGTCGGCGACGCGGCGTTCACCTACCACGACTCCGACTCCAACGGCATCGTGTGGGCGAAGGACATGCCCGGCGACAGGTTCCTCAACGCGGACCTCTACGTCGACCGCAGCGACAAGGACCTGCAACCCGACGTCATGGCCGCCATCGCCCGGACGATGATCGGCAAGTTGTGACCGCGCGCGTCGGGCCCGCCGCCACCCTCGCGGGTGTGGTGGGCCTGGCGTGCCTGCTCGGCGGGTGCGACGCGGGCGACGCACCGCCCAAGCACCCGGCCGCCACGGTGCCCGCGCCCGGTGGCGACGCCGCGGGCGCGCCGCCGCGACCGACCGCCCCCGCCGCCTCCACCGCGGTGCCGGCGTCCAGTTGCGACCTGTTGTCGCCAACCCGGGTCCAGGAGGTGCTCGCGGTCGGCCCCGTGCGCACCCGGCCGGCCGACTCCGGGCGCACCTGCGAGTACGTCGACCCGGACCAGCGGCGGCTGTTGACCGTCACCGTCGGGGACTTCCCGCAGGCGATGGTCGGCGGGCCGATCGACGCCGCCCGCACCACCGCGACCGGCACCGGCCCCCGTGAATCGGTGCCCGGGGTGGCCGACGCCGCTGTGATCTACCGGGACCCCGTGCGCGGCGACGGCTTCGCGTTCGCGCGCGCCCACGGCGAGATGGTCACATCGGTGGACATCAACGCACCGGCGATCAGCCGCGATCGGCTGATCGCCCTCGGCCGCACCGCGGCGGCGGCACCGGGCGCACCCGGCTGAGCAGCCCGGTTGGGACGCCCTCGTGCCCGGGACGTCACAGCCGGCGCGTAGGGTCCGGGGTCAGAGCGGCTCGCGCCGCGGCCAGGAGGAGGGCTCACCCATGACGGATCGGGACCCGCACGCCGTCGTGCTGCTCACGAACCGCACCAGCTCACGCATCAGCACGAGCGGCGGCCCCGCCCTGCCCCTTCGCGACGCGCTGCGGGTGTACACCGAACACGTCGACATCGGCGTCGCGGCCCGCTACGCCACCGTCGTGACCGACCTCGCGGACGCCGACGTGGCCCTGCTGCGCCTACCCGAGACGCACGGCGGCGCCGAGTTGGACCGGATCGTGGACATCGCCGCGTCGGTGCCCACCGTCGCCGTGATCGACCTCTACCGACCCGCGGCCGTCGCCGACCTGGTCGGCTATTGCGCGGCCGTGCTCGGCACCCGGGGCGCGGACGACGAGGGCGTGCTCGACGTCGTGTTCGGCCGCTACGCGCCGGCCGGCCGCCTGGTGAACGATCTGCCGGCGGACGCGGAACCGCTCTTCGAAACCGGACACGGATTGTCCTACTGACCTTTCGGTGTCGATAAATTGACGGTTCGTCAGCGAGTTTTCCGGGTGATGTTCAACACGTCGACGGCGCCGCGGGCGTCGCCGACGGTCGCGAAGTCCACCGCGATGAAGTTCACCGGCGAGCCGCGCTCGCGTTCGCATCTGCGCGCGCGATCGAGCAGGAACGGCCGCGAGTTGACCCGCCCGGCGTCGATCCGACTGCCGCCGGTGGAGGTGATGAAGTTGTTGAGCAGGAACAGCCGCTTGTCGACGCCGCCGCGGTTGGGCTCGCAGGTCATCTCGGCCGGACTGGCGTACGCGTAGGGCGTCTCCATCGCGTACGCGTAGAAGTTGCGGTACCACGGCGCGGGGCCGTCGGCGCGCTCGGCGAAGACCACGAGTCGGCGGTTCTTCTCGATCATCGTGCCGAGCGTGGGCCACGGCTCGCGCGGGTCGGCGGCCGGCGTGTGGAGCAGGCGCTCCAGGCCCGCCTCGCGAAACGCCCACTCGGTCTGCTGCGCGGTGATCGCGTCCTGCACGACGAGCGTCACGACCTCCTGGGGGTTGCGCTCCATCCACTCGCCCACCGCGCGCAGCGTCTCCACCATCGGCAGCGCGCCCGCGCGGCACACCGAGTGGCAGAACCACAGCCCCGGGCGGGCGGGGGCGACGTCGTTGACGACGCCGGCGACGATCTTGCGCGACTCCGGATCCAGGTCGGAGGTCGCGAGCCGGCCCGCGACCTCCTCCGGGGCCTCCCAGGTGTACGAGTCCAGGAGCAGCGCGCGCACGCCCGCGTCCAGCTGGGTGACGATGTCGGCGTCCTGGAGCGGGCTGACGAAGCGGGCCGCGGTCGAGGACATCGAGTTGTGCGTGGCCAGGTAGGCGACCTGGTCGTAGCGCCGCGCGCACAGCTCGGTCATGCCGTTGCAGCGCTTGGCGTCGGCGCCGGACCCGGAGGTGGGCACCGGGACGAAGATGGTCAGCGCGATCGCGCCGGCCGCGATCAGCGCGGCGCCGGTGGCGACCACGTGCCGGGTGGTCCGCTTGACCGGCGCGGCCCGCCGGTGCTTGTGCTTGTCCCACAGCGCGACCGCACCGAAGGTCGCCCCGCCGACCACGAGCGGGACGGCCGCCGCGGCGAGCCACACCCCCACGATGTCCCGGGCCGCGGCCTCCTGGACATCGCCGACCAGGCGGGTGACCGAGGGCGCCCAGCCGTCCCGGTTCTCCGGGACCACGTGCGGCAGCAGCGCCCACGCGAGCAGGCAGCCCAGGCCGGCCAGCAGCCCGCCGCCCGCGAGCGCGAGGGCGGGCAGCCGCAGCCGGGCGGCGCCGCGCACCGGCGCGGTCCGCCACAGCACCACCAGGCCCAGCAGCGCGGTCACGCTCGCGGCCGCGAGCAGTCGGCCCAGCCCGAACACCGTCATCGCGCGCAGCTGTTCGAGCTGGCCCAGCTTCAGCTCGGCCTGCTTGGTCCGATCCGCGCGCAGATCCAGCGTCAGGTCCCACGTACCGCCGCCGGAGAGGCCGGTCAGGCCGCTCTGCGCCTGGCGGACCTTCTCGCCGAAGATCACCGGGACGATCGCGACGAGCACCGCGCCGAGGTCGTCCGCGCGCAGCGCGGCGACCACCGGTTCGCGGATCGGTTCGCGCGACTCGGCCGGGAGCCGCTCCAGGATCAGGGCGGCCACTTCGGGGGCCGCCGCCGGGTCCAGGTTCAGGGCCGGCAGCGCGTCGGGCGAGCGCCCCTGCGCGAGCGCGTCGAGCGCCTTGGAGACGCCGTCCACCAGTGCCGGCGCGTTGTCCTCGGTCACCCGCGGCACATTGCCGGTGAGGTCGCCGACGAAGACGTCGGCGACCTTGCCGAGGTTGTTGATCACCGGCTTGAGGTCGACGGTCAGCCGCAGCTCGCGCTCCTCGCCGCGCAGGTAGTCGACGGTGTGGCCGACCTGCACCCGCACCATCCCGCGCAGCGTGGACGGCGGCAGCACCAGGCGCAGGTTGGCGGTCACCTGATTGGCCGGTATCGGCAGCCGGCCCAGCAGGTCGTTGGTGACGCCCGCGAGCCGCGGATCCACCAGCACCTCGTCGTACAACCGGTCGTAGGCGTGCTCGCGCTCGAGCACGCCGTCGTACCAGTCGGCGGAGAGCACGGTGGCCCGCGCGACACCGAGGCCGGTGATCACCGTGACACACAGGACCACCAGCGCGGTCAGCAGCGCCCGCAGCACGCGGCGCCAGCGCTGCCACGCGTCGCGGACCTTGAGTCGGCGGGACACCTTGCCCACCACAATCGGCCCGGTCATCTGAGCAGGATAGGAAACCATCACCAACCCGAAGCAACCGCATGATCGGGACGATCCCGACCAGGTACGGGCCCTTGCCTGCCCGGGAGGACCGTTCTTACGCCCTATTGGGGCGGAGCGTCCAGGTGACGGTCATCTCGGCGGTCGTGGTGCCCGCTTCGTCGCGAATGCCGATCGCGACTACGAACTCCGGGCGCTTGCCCGCGTCCAGCTCGGCGATCACCTCGGCGGCGGGGCGCTCCAGACGGGCCTCGGCCAGGACCGGGCCGCGCGCGATCTTGAGGTAGCGGATCGTGGCGTCGACCGCGAGCGGCGTGGCGCGGTGCAGCTGGTCGCCGAACGCCGCGATCACGATCGCGCCGGACGCGGACTCGGCGAGGGTGAACATCGCGCCCGCGTGCGGACCGGCGATGTGGTTGTGGTGCGCGGGCTCGTCCGGCAGGCGCAGCACGGCGCGGTCGGCGGCGAGTTCCACGAACTCCAGGCCGAGCGTGCGCACGAAGGGGACCGAGGTGCGCAGGCCCTCGGCGACAGCGTCGAAGTCGGTCGTCGATTCAGTCATGGGCGCGATGCTACCCGCAGGTAACTTCGTCGGGGACAACGGCTCGCGAGCATTTCCTTCACCACGCGAATCTGTTTGACTGAGTCATATGAAATACGTGCGCATCGAACGCCCCGAACCCCGCGTCGCGATCGTCCGGCTCGATCGGCCGGACCGGATCAACGCACTGTCGCCGACGCTGGTGACCGACCTCAAGACCGCCTTCGCCACCTTGGACCGCGAGCGCGACCTGCGCGCGATCGTGCTCACCGGCGAGGGGCGCGGCTTCTGCTCGGGCGCCGACCTGTCCGGCGACGCGGACTTCGCGCCCGACGCCGAGGGTCGCGGCCCGGTGGGCCTGGTGTACCGCTCACAGGAGCACCTCGCCGAGCTGATCCTGGCCATCCACGAGTGCGAGAAGCCGGTGATCGCCGCGGTGCACGGCGCGGCCGTCGGCGGCGGGCTGGCCCTGGCGCTGGCGTGCGATCTGCGGGTCGCGGACGAGAGCGCGCGGTTCGGCTCGGTGTTCATCAAGGTCGGCCTGTCCTCCGCCGACGTCGGGACCAGCTACCTGCTGCCGCGCCTGGTCGGCCCGACCCGCGCGGCCGAACTGATGCTGACCGGGCGGCACTTCACCGCGGCCGACGCCGACGCCTACGGCCTGCTCAACGCCCGCACCCCGGCGGGCGGGCACGTGCCCGCGGCGCTCGACCTCGCGCGCGCGATCGCGGCCAACAGCGAGTACGGCGTGTGGATGACCAAGAAGGGCCTGTGGTCCGGGATCGGCGCGACCTCGCTGCGGCAGCAGTTGGAGCTGGAGAACCGCACCCAGGTGCTCGGCACCTTCACCGGCAACATGACCGAGGCCGCCGCCGCGTTTCGCGAGCACCGCGCACCGACCTGGAGCGACATGTGAGGCGGTCGGCCACCGCCCGCGTCACCGTCGCGGTCACGGCCACGGCCGGTGGTCCCCGTCACCGCCCGCCGCACCGTCGGCCCGCGGCACCGGCCAGCGGAACCGCCGCCCGGCGACGGCCGCGTGCTCGCCCGGGTTCGCCGCCAGCCGCACCTCCTCGAGGGCGTTCCCGTACGCGTCGCGGATCGCGGACCGGATCAGGTAGCCGGCCATCGCCAACTCGTCCAGGTAACCGGCGATCGACTCCGGGGTCTCCCCCGGGCGGGTCCCGAGCGCGGCCGGATCGGGTCGGGCCCCGTCGGGCAACAGCAGCAGGTACACCGCGAGGCCCCGCGCCGGCACGCTCAACCGGGCGTCCTTCAGGAGCGCGTCGTGGGGCCCGAGCCCCCACCCGCCGTCCTCGCCCCAGATCCGCCTCATCCACCCAGTCTCGAACAGGGTCGAGCCGGTCGGGGCAAACCGCACAACCCGTACACAAACGAGTGACCAATCGTTTGCCCGGCCGCCCACAGTGCGGACACGGCCACGCTGGGGCACAGCCCAGCCGGTAGTTTGCCGACCGGGTGCCTCGAACCACGCGGCCCCCGCAGGCGCAGAAGTTCGAAGAACTGTGAGGTTTCATGCGTGCCACCCCGACGCTGCTCCTCGACCAGGCCTGGTGCGCGCTCGGCGGCGACCCCGCCGACACCGCGCACGTCTCGTTCACCGGTCCCGCGCACACGCTGTCCTCCGCGCTGCCGGTGACCGCGCTCGCACAGGCCACGATCGGCGCGGTCGCCCTCGCGGCCCGCGAACTCGGCGCCGCGCGCGACGAATCAAACCCGCCCGGGGTCACCGTCGACAGCCGGGCCGCGGCGATGGCCATCAGCAGCGACCGACACCTGCGGCTCGCCGGCGAGCCGCTCGTCGCGATGCATCCGATCTCGCGCTTCCATCGCAGCGCCGACGGGTGGGTGCGCCTGCACGGCAACTACCCGCACCATCGGGCCGCGGCCTTCGCGGCCCTCGGCGTCGACTCCGTGGACGGCGCGATCGACGCCCTGACCAAGCTGACCGGCAGCCGGATCGAGGAACTGCTCGCGGCACACGGCGCGTTGGGCTTCGCGGTGCGCGAGCCGGCCGAGTGGGCCGCGCATCCGCAAGGGTCGGCGGTGGCCGCGCTGCCGCTGCTCGACCTCGCGCGCACCGGCGCCGGCCCCGAGGACCCGCGGCGCCCGACCCCGACCGGCCCGCCCGCCGCCGGCGTCCGGATCCTGGACCTGACCCGCGTGCTCGCCGGCCCCACCGGCACCCGCACGCTCGCCCACCTGGGCGCCGACGTACTGCGGGTGGACTCGCCGCACCTGCCCGAGAACCCGGGCGAATACTGGGACAACGCGTTCGGCAAGCGCTCGACGCTGCTCGACCTGCGGGACCGGGCCGACCGGGCCCGCTTCGACGAACTCCTCGCGGACGCGGACGTGCTGATCACCGGCTACCGCACCGACGCGATGGCCGGGCTCGGCCTGGACCACGACACGCTCGCCGCCGACCACCCGGGTCTGATCACCGCCGCCTTCAACGCGTGGGGCCCGGTCGGCCCGTGGACGAATCGGCGCGGCTTCGACAGCCTCGTGCAGGCCGCGTGCGGCATCGCCAGGATCGAGGCCGGCGACGACCCCGCGCCCGGCGCGCTGCCGACGCAGGCCCTGGACCGGGCCACGGGCTACCTCCTCGCGGCGGCGATCCTGCGGGCCCTGACGCTGCGCCGGCGGGACGGCCTGGGCAGCCGGATCGACCTGGCGCTGGCCCGCACGGGCGCGTGGCTGAGCGCCGCGTACGCGCCGGGCGAGCCGGAGACCGCCGAGCCGTTCGACCCGGCCCCCCACCTGTCCCGGACCGACACCACCGTGGGCCGACTCACCCACGCCCTACCGCCGTTCGAGCTCCCCGGCCTGCCCGCGGCATGGGCGCACGCGCCGACCCCGTGGGGTTTCGACGCGGCCGCCTGGCGGAACTCCTGACCCTTCGTCAACTCCTGTCCCGGCAACCGGAGTTCACCACAAAGACGCAGGTCGCAACGGGCCCGATGTCAGTGCCGGATGGGATGCTTTACGCATGGGTTGAGCGCCACCGCGGAAGACCCGCCGCGGCTCGACGCAGAGGAGGATCCACGATGTCCACTATCAACACCATGACCCGCCTGACCCCCGTGAAGCCCGCGACCGTACGACGGGCCCTGACCCGGATCGACACCGGCACCGTGCGCACCCACCCGGACGGCGTGCGGGACGGCGCGCCCGGCATCTCGCTGCGCACGCTCGCGACGCTCCAGCGCCGCCGACTGGTCCGGCTCGGCGCCGAAGTGCCGCTGCGCGGGCGGAACATGGGCATGACCCGAGCCGGGCACCGCGCGCTGATCGCCCGCGGCCGGCACCTCAAGGGCTCGTGGGCGCAGCTGCTGCTCCAGGAGCGGACCTGGACCACGGCCGGCGGCGACGTGCTCGACATCGCCGACATGCACCCCTACCACTGCGCGAACGCCGCCGCGTGGCTCCAGCGCAACGCCGCGGCGATCCGCGCCGACGCCGCACCGCGCCGGCGCGGCGACGCGGTCGCCTGGATCGACCGCACGCCGCTCATGCGCGCCCTGGTCGCGGCCGTCGAACAGGCGCTTCCGTAAAGCGAGTCGCCCCATCCCGAGCGGGTCGCGTACCCGCACCCGCACCACAAGGCGCCCGTCCACCGGCTCGGTGGGCGGGCGCCCGCGCGTCGGTCGCATTTCGCGGCCGACCGCGGTACGGATCCACGACCCCGCGAGTCGCGGGACGACGCCGAGTGATGAGTTTCGACCGCTCGAACGGTCATAACCGGTACAGCGTCGTCACAGGAGGTCGTCGATGGTCGATCCGTTCGAATCACCCACCACGCGGGCGGCCGTGCTGGCCGTGTACGTTCCCCTCGCGCGCGCCGACATCCCGGGCCTGTGCGAGCGGCTTCGCGAACTGCTGCACGACAGTTCGCTCGACCCGTTCCCATGCGATCTGCGGGCCGTCACCTCCCCGGATCTGGCCACGATCGAGGCGCTGGCCCGGCTCCAACTCACCGCACGCCGACTCGGGCGCCGGATACGGCTGCTCGGGGCGTGCGGTGAGCTGTGCGATCTGCTGACCCTGACCGGTCTAGGCGAGGTGCTCGCCGACGTCGGCCCGGTCGTCGAGGGTTGCCGGCAGGCCGAACAGCGGGAACAGGTGCGGGACGTCGAGGAACGCGTTGAGGCCGATGATCCGACCCTCTGATATCTCGAGCACCTGGAGCGCCCACGGCTCGAAGCTGCCGCCCGGACCGCTGGGGCGGTACTGCCCGAAGCCCGGCGTGCCGTTCGCGACGATCGGGATCAGACGCGAGCCGCGGCACGCGTGCCCGGTGCCCAGCATCCATGCGCGGATGTCGGCGTGCCCCCGCAACCACAGCTCGTACGGCGGCATGGACAGCGTGGCGTCCTCGCGCAGCAAGGCGGTGAGCGAGTCGAGGTCGTAGCGCTCGAAGGCGTCCACGTAACGCGCGAGCAGCGACTGCTGCTCCTCGTCCATCGGCCGCACGGGGTCGGTCGCGGCGGGCTCGTTCTCGGCGAGCGCGGCACGGGCGCGCTGGAGCGCGCTGTTGACCGACGCGACGGTGCTGCCGAGCAGTTCGGCCACCTCGCTCGCCTTCCAGGCGAGCACCTCGCGCAGGATCAGCACCGCGCGCTGGCGCGGCGGCAGGTGCTGCAACGCGGCGACGAACGCGAGCCGCACACTCTCGCGGGCGACCGCGAGCTCGGCCGGGTCGGCCACACTCGGCACGACCCGGCCGTCGGGGATCGGCTCGATCCAGGTCGCCTCGGGCAGCGCGGGGGTGAGCGCGGAACTCGCCGAAACGGGCGAGGACAGGTCCATCGGCCGGGCCCGGCGCTCGCGCCCGTTCAGGCTGTCCAGACACACATTGGTGGCGATCCGGTACAGCCACGACCGCACGGACGAGCGGCCCTCGAAGCGGTCGAAGCTCTTCCACGCGCGCACCATCGTGTCCTGGACGGCGTCCTCCGCCTCGAACACCGAGCCGAGCATCCGATAGCAGTAACCGGTGAGCTCCACGCGGAAGGGTTCGAAGTGCGTTTCCACGGTGTCGGCACCGGTGCCGAGCGCACCACCTGTGACGCTTTCCGTCGCTGTCAGATCACTCATCGGGGGCTCCCACCGGGTACGGCTGTGCGTTCGACCCATCGGCAAACCAGTCTAGGCAGCCCCACCGACACCAGCCCGGTAGTCGCCGACCGGCGCGCCGGGGCGGGGTCGGTTCGGGCGGAGCGGTGGAGTGGACCCGCAGCAACCGACACACGGGGATCCGCCGGCCGCCGGTCCGGCCGACGCCGTGATCGCGACCATCCGCCGGTCACGGCGGCGGCGCGTCGGCCCGCCGGACACGGCCATGGCGCGTCAGTCCACCGGCACCGCCACGAGCTCGTCCGCGTAGCACCAGGCCCAGTCCTCACCGGGCTCGAACGAGCGCACGAGCGGGTGCTCCTCGGCACGCCAGTGCGCGGAGGCGTGCTTCTCCGGGGAGCTGTCGCAGCAGCCGATGTGACCGCACGTCAGACACTCCCGCAGGTGGACCCACCGGGTGCCGTTGCGCAGGCAGTCCTCGCAACCCTCCGTCGAACCCGGCGTCACCGCCGCGGGCAGCCGGTCCAGGTGCTCGCATGGCCCGTCCGTCGGTCGTCCGGCCCCGTCCTGAACCACCTGATAGCGCATCCCGGCCATCGTCGTTCTCCTTCGTCGCAGCGTCGTCGGGAGCACGCGATCCGCGATCCCGACCGGGGTCCTCTTCCCATGGGGACCCCTGCGTACGCTTGCACACGAGGGCATCGCGCGGTCTTCCGCGCCGTGGCTACTTGTCAGTAGCCTCCAAGGGCAGCGCCCCTTTCCGGCACCCGGAGGCCGCAGTGGAGACCACGCACGTCCGTATCGCCGTGATCGGCGCCGGGTTCTCCGGGCTGGCCACCGGGCATCGGCTGCGTCGGCACGCCGGCATCGAGGACTTCGTCATCCTCGAGGCCGCGCACGACGTCGGTGGCACGTGGCGCGACAACACCTATCCCGGCGCGGCCTGCGACGTCCCGTCCAATCTGTACTGCTTCTCCTACGCGCCGAATCCGACCTGGTCGCACTCGTTCTCGCCGGGACCGGAGATCCAGGCGTACCTGCGGCGCTGCGCGCGCGACTTCGGGCTGCTCCCGCACCTGCGGCTCGGGCACGAGGTGGAGGCCGCGCGCTGGGACCACGACACCGCGCGCTGGCGGCTGACCACCAGCGGCGGGCCGTACACCGCCGAGGTCGTGATCGCCGGGGCGGGCCCGCTCACCGAACCCGCGCTGCCGCGGTTGCCGGGCCTGGACGACTTCGGCGGGCACGTGTTCCACTCGGCCCGCTGGGACCACGACCACGACCTGACCGGCAAGCACGTCGCCGTGGTCGGCACCGGCGCGTCCTCGATCCAGTTCGTGCCGCGGATCCAGCCGCACGTGAGCCGGCTCGACCTCTACCAGCGCACCGCGCCGTGGATCCTGCCGCGCAACGACCGCCCCCTCCCCGAGTGGCAGCGCGGTCTCTACCGGCGCCTGCCCGCCGCGCAGCGGGCCGTCCGCCTGGGGTTGTACTGGCAGCGCGAGGCCACGCTCGGCGCGTTCCTGGGGCCGCGCGACTTCGCCACCGGGGTGGCCACCAAGCAGGCGCTGGCGCACCTGCGCGGTCAGGTCGAGGATCCCGAACTGCGGGCCCGACTCACCCCCGACTACCGCTTCGGGTGCAAGCGCGTGCTGCTGTCGAACGACTACTATCCGGCGCTCACGCGGCCCAACGTCGAGGTGGTGACGTCCGCGATCAGGGCGATCCGTCCCGGTGGCATCGTCACCGCCGACGGGACCGAGCACAAGGCCGACACGATCGTCTTCGGCACCGGTTTCCAGGCCGCCCAGCCGCCGATCGCGCGGGTGGTGACCGGGCGCGACGGGCGCACCCTGAGCGAGGTGTGGAGCACCGGGATGGCGGCCCACCAGGGCGCGATGGTGGCGGGCTTCCCGAACCTGTTCCTGGTGATCGGCCCCGGCACCGGGCTGGGCCACTCGTCGATGACCGTGGTGATCGAGGCGCAGGCTCGCTACGCGGTGGACGCGGTCCGGCAGATGCACGAGCACGACATCGCCGAGGTCGAGGTGCTCCCGGGGACGCAGGACGCCTACAACGCCTGGCTCGACGAGCGGATGCGGCACACGGTGTGGAGCGCCGGCGGCTGCACGAGCTGGTACATGGACGAGCGCAACGGCCGGATCACCGCGCTGTGGCCGGGTTCGCTGTCGCGGTTCCGGCGGATGAACCGGCGCTTCTCGCCGGCGGGTCACCGGGCTCGGCGACGGGACCGGGTCGGGTAGGCGGATATCGGTCGCGCAGGCCAGTTATCGGATTGTCGTACATATGGGAACCGGTCCCCGCTCGGCGGGCGGCCCGGGCCTCTTCGAACCACAGGGAGTGCGTGTGATCCGGGATTTCTCAGGTCGGGTGTGCGTCGTCACCGGCGCCGGGTCGGGCATCGGCCGGGCCCTCGCGTACGAACTGGCCGCGCACGGCGCGCGCCTGGCACTGGCCGACATCGACGCGAAGGGGCTGCGGGAGACGGCGGACCGGGCCGAGCGGCTCGGCGCGCGGGAGATCCACACCGAGCTCGTCGACGTCGCCGACCGCGCCGCCGTGCTGAGCTGGGCGGACGAGACGGCGGAGCGGTTCGGCGGAGTGGACCTGGTGGTCAACAACGCCGGCGTCGCGCTGACCGCGACCGTCGAGGAGATGGGCTGGGACGACTTCGAGTGGCTCATGGGCGTCAACTTCTGGGGGGTCGCCTACGGCACGAAGGCGTTCCTGCCGCACCTTCGCCGCTCGCGGGCCGGCCATCTGGTCAACATCTCCTCGGTGTTCGGGCTGTTCGGCGTCCCGTCGCAGAGCGCGTACTGCGCGGCCAAGTACGCGGTGCGCGGCTTCACCGAGTCGGTGCGCCAGGAGATGCGCCTGTCCGGCTCGGGCGTCGGGGTGACCACGGTGCACCCGGGCGGGGTCAAGACGAACATCGTGCGCAACTCGCGCACGGCGCCGGCGCACGACAAGAACGAGGTGGTCGCGCTGCACGACGCGGCGTCCAGGACCTCGGCGCAGCGGGCGGCTCGGATCATCCTCAGGGGCGTACAGCGCGGCCGGGCCCGGGTGTTCGTCGGCGCGGACGCGACCGCGATCGATCTCGGCAGCCGGCTGCTCGGAACCGTGTTCGAGCCCCTGGTGCGCGCGGTGTCCAAGCGGACGGGTGCCACGACGCTCGGACCCGTCGCCACGCCGATGCCGGCGCCCCGACCCGTACCCGCGTCCGCGGATGGTTCGGCGCTCGACACCCGATTGGTCCCCGACGGGTATTCAGACCCCGTTACCGGTGGGTAGAAATAAGTCGAGGCCCGATCGGGAGGCGAGCATGACGGCGGATACGCGGGACACCGGGACACTCGCACGGCAGGACATCACGGTACGCACCGGCGACGACGCACAGCTGTGCGCGCGCGTGGCCGGGCCGCCCGACGCGGCGGTCACGGTCGTCTTCGCGCACGGCTGGACGCTGCACGGCGACGTCTGGCGGGCCCAGGTGGCGGAGCTCGCCGCGGCGGGCGTGCGGGTGGTCATCTACGACCATCGCGGACACGGCCGCTCGACCGCCGGCCGGGCCACGCCGTGGACGATCGACCTGCTCGGCGACGACCTCGCCGACGTGATCGACGCGGTCGCGCCGAGCGGCCCGGTGGTGCTGTGCGGCCACTCGATGGGCGGTATGACGATCATGGCGCTCGCGGCGGCTCGGCCCGAGCTGTTCGGGTCGCGCGTCACGGGCGTGGTGCTGGTCGGCACGTCGGCCGGGAGCCTGGTGCCGACGGGGCGCGGGCTGCCCGCGGCGGTGCGGCTCAAGTCGGCCGCGCAGACCCGGTTCTTCGCGTTCGGGCAGCGGCACCCGCGCTTCATGGCCCGGGGCCGGACGCTGCTGCCGGGGCCGGATCGGCCGGGTCACCTGCGGATCGTCCGGCGCGGGCTGTTCGGTCCGACGGCGGACCCGACGGTGGTGCGGGAGTGCGCGCGGATGGTGTTCGCGACGCCGATGACGACCGTGTGCGGGTTCTTCCCGGCGCTGGCCGCCCACGACAAGGCCGGCGTACTCACCGCGCTCGCCGATGTACCGGTGCACATCGTGGTGGGCGCGTTCGACCGGCTCACCCCGATCGGGCACAGTCACGCGCTCGCGGCCGAGCTGCCGGCGGCCACGCTGCACGTCGAGCGCGGTTGCGGGCACATGGTGCTGACGGAGCGTCCGGAGAGTGTGACCGATCCGCTGCGGGAGTTGTGCGCGGGCACCCGGCCCCGATCGGCCGGCGCGCCGGGGGAGGCTTGACTTCGAGCGCACTGCACCAGGCAGGGTGGGGATCATGAAGACAACCACTCTGGGTATCGACGGTCCCGAGGTCGGCGTGATCGGCCTGGGTTGCATGGGCATGACGCACGCCTACGACGCGGCCGGTCGAGACGACGCCACCTCGATCCGGGTGATCCACCAGGCGATCGACCTCGGGGTGACCCTGATCGACACGGCGGACGTGTACGGGCCCTACACGAACGAGGACCTGGTCGGCCGCGCGCTGGCCGGTCGCCGCGACGAGGTGGTGCTGGCGACCAAGGTCGGCCTGGTCACCGGCGCCGCCGCGGGCACCTCGACCGGCCTGACCAACAACGGCCGCCCCGAGCACGTCCGCGCGTCGATCGACGCGAGCCTGAAGCGGCTCGGCACCGACCACGTCGACCTCTACCAGTTGCACCGGGTCGACCCCGACGTCCCGATCGAGGAGACGTGGGGCGCGCTCGCGGAGACGGTCGCGGCGGGCAAGGCCCGCGCGATCGGCCTGTCCGAGGCGAACGTCGAGCAGATCCGGCGCGCGCAGGCGGTGCACGCGGTGGCCTCGCTGCAATCGGAGCTGTCGCTGTGGACGCGGGACGTGCTGGCCGAGACGCTGCCGTTCTGCGACGAGCACGGCATCGCGTTCCTGCCCTTCTCGCCACTGGGCCGGGGCTTCCTCGCGGGTCGATTCGCCAAGCCCGACGACCTGCCCGAGGACGACTGGCGCCGCACGCTCCCGCGCTTCCAGGCGGACGCGCTCGCGGCCAACCAGCTGATCGTGGACACCGTCCGCACCATCGCCGAGCGCATCGGCGCGACCACCGCACAGGTCGCCCTCGCCTGGGTACGGACACGCGGCCGCTTCGTGATCCCGATACCCGGCACCAAGACCCCGAAATACCTCACCGACAACGCGGGAGCCGCGGAGCTTGCGCTGGGCGCCGAGGACATCGCGACGCTCGACGCCCTCCCGGCTCCCCAGGGCACGCGTTACTGACCACGCCACCGGCGGCCGGCCTGCGGCCCGCTTGTCCTCAAACGCCGGACGGGCTACAAACAGCCCGTCCGGCGTTCGAGAACACTCTCCTTGAGGACAGCCAATCCAGCCCGTCCGGCGTTTGAGGACAGCCAATCCAGCCCGTCCGGCGTTTGAGGACAGCCAATCCAGCCCGTCCGGCGTTTGAGGACAGCCTTTCAAGCCCGTCCGGCGCTTGAGGACAGCCCGATCAGGTCGGCTCGATGCCCAGCAACTCCGCCGTCCAATCCGCATCGGCGGTGACCACACCAAGCAGCCGAGTAGCCCGAGTCAACGCGACGTAGAGCGTCCGCATGCCGTTGGGCGACTGCTCGACGATCCCACGCGGATCCACGATCACCGCCGCGTCGAACTCCAAC
Organism: Embleya sp. NBC_00896; assembly: GCF_045207785.1. Lineage (NCBI taxonomy): Bacteria > Bacillati > Actinomycetota > Actinomycetes > Kitasatosporales > Streptomycetaceae > Embleya > Embleya sp. NBC_00896. The sequence goes on along the minus strand of NZ_CP108776.1, from coordinate 6,994,733 downwards.
CCCTTGGCGTCGAGCGCGTCCATCAACTGCACCCGCGCGTCCATGCCCTCGAGGTCGGCCGCCAGTTCCGCGGTCGCCCCCACCGGCGTGACCACGCCGATGGTGCCCTCGACGGTCTCGAGGAGCTCGCGCACGAGCTTGCGCACCACGGGTCCGGTCCGCTCGCCCGCGGTCGCGTGCACCGTCGGCCGCTCGCCGCCGCTGCGCACCGCGCGGGCGGGCCTGGCCCCGGGAACCGCCCGGACCAGCACCCGCGCCGCGACGTCGGCCACCTCGACCGGGTTGCGGTAGTTCGTGGTCAGCTCGAACTCGTACCGGCGCCGCTCGCGCAACGCCTCGGCCATCGCCGCCGCGGACGCGCTCGGGTCCTCCCACGCGCTCTGCGCGGGGTCCTCGACGATCGTCCAGGTCGCGTGCATGCCGCGGCGCCCGAGCATCCGCCACTGCATCGGGGTCAGGTCCTGCGCCTCGTCGATGACGATGTGCGCGTACTCGACCTGCTCGTCCTCGTCCTCGTCGCGCGGTCGGCGCGCGCCGCGGCCGGCGGCCATCCGGTCGGCGTAGGTGGTGACCTCGCTGATCTCGTCGGGCGCGTCCCGGCCGGCCGTCTCGCCGCTGAAGATGTCCCGGCCGTCGACGATGTACGGGTTGTCCTCGTCGGGGTTGCCCTGCGCGATGGTGCGCTTGCGCGGCAGCGGGCCGAGCAGCCCGGTCAGCTCGTCCATCAGCGCGACGTCGTGGAAGGAGACCTCGCCGGTGCGCGCGGTACGGGCCCAAGAGTTCGCCAGCACGGCGACCTGCTCGGGGGTCAGGTCGCGCTCGAACCGGCGCAGCCGCTCCGGGTCGGCGAGCCCCGCCAGCACGTCCACGGGCCGCTGCAGCGGCCACCACGCGCGCAGGAACGCGGCGAACTCGTCGCGCGCGGCCACGTCCTCGTGGAACGAGTCCTTCTCGCCGCGGCCCGCGCCGCGCGAGAGCAGGCGTCCCCACAACTCGGTGAGGATCTGTCGGGCCACCTGGAGCCGGGCCGTGTTGGGGCCGTTGCGCGTCTTGGCGAGCACCTCGCGGCGAATCCGCCGGAGCGCCTTGTGGTCCAGCACGATCCGGGTGCCGCGGTGCGCGATCACGAACTCGGTCGGCGCGCCGGCCGGCACGTCGGCCACCGCGCGGCGCAGCAGGTGGACCATCGACCCGGCGCCCTTGAGCCGGGCCGCCGCGGCGTCGTCGTGGTAGGCCGCCTCGACGCCGTCCACCATGTCGCCGAGCGAGCGCAGCACCGCGCCGCCCTCGCCGAGGGAGGGCAGCACGCGCTCGATGTACGCGGTGAAGCGCGGGTTGGGGCCGACCACGAGCACGCCGCGCGAACCGAAGCGGCGGCGGTACTGGAACATCAGGTACGCGACCCGGTGCAGCGCGACGGCGGTCTTGCCGGTGCCGGGTCCGCCGCGCACGATCACCGAGCCGTCGATGGGTGCGCGGATCGCCTCGTCCTGCTCGCGCTGGATGGTGGCGACGATGTCGTGCATCGAGCCGTCGCGGGTGCGCGAGAGCGCCGCGATGAACGCGCCGTCGCCGACGATCACCATGTCGCCGGCGGCGTCCGGGTCGAGCAGGTCGTCCTCGATGTCGACCACGGAGCGGCCGCGGCAGTGCAGGACGCGGCGGCGCACGACCCCGCGCTGGTCGTCGGGGGTGGCCCGGTAGAACGCCTCGGCGGCGGGCGCCCGCCAGTCGACGACGAGCACCTCGCTGTCCTCGTCCCGGATGCCGATCCGGCCGATGTGCCGGACCTCCCCGTCGAGCTGGTCGAGCCGGCCGAAGACGAGGCCGTCGTCGGCGGCGTCGAGGGAGCGGGCCCACAGCTCGGCGCGGTAGACCATGACGTCACGCTCGACGAGCGCCGCACGCGTGCCGACCTGCGCCTGCCGATAGCCCTGTTGCAGGAGCGCCTGGGCTTCGTCGCGCATGTGTTCCAAACGCGTGTAGGAGCGGTCGACATGGCCCTGTTCCGCGGCGAGCTCGCGTTCCTTGGCCTGGGGGTCGCCTGCCGGCGCGGGCATAGTGATGCTCCTTGTGACGTGGCACAGGTCGGCGCCCACGGTGGACGGGGCGGCGACGATCGTATGCGTCGCCGGCGCTGTCCCCCGCGGACCGAGCCGCCCACGGGGGTTGCGGTTGGGGTCGGGGGTTGTCCCCCGGAGGACACAGTATTCGGGTCGCGCGGCGATCTTGGCGACGCCCGGGTCTCGGTGGGCCGATCCCGGTCGGTCGAACCGGCCGTTCCGGCGCCCCGCCGGGCAGGTGCCGCGGCCGGATCGCGGTCAGCTGCGACGGGCGCGCAGGCGCCGGAGGGCGACGACGACACCGGTCAGGCCCGCGAGTCCGAGTATGACCCACAACCAGGTCGAAACGTCCGGGCCGTCGTCCCCGCCGCTGTCGCTCGGGGTGAGCGCGGCCTGCGCGGGGTCGGCCGGGTCCGGTCGCGGGGCGCCGACGGTGAGCGTGAATCGGGCCTTCGCCTCGTGCTTGGTCGGCGCGTTGTCCGACACGGTCACGCCGAACGCGGTCTCGCCGGCGGCCGTGGGCACGCCGGTGATCTGGCCGCCGTCGGGGTCCAGGCTCAGGCCCGGCGGCAGCGGTTCGTCGGCGATCCAGTGGTACGGGGCGGTGCCGCCCTGCGCGGCGAGGGTCGCGGTGTACGGCCGGCCGACGGTCCCGGGCGGCAGCGCGGCGGACGGCAGCACCAGGGCGGCGGCGGGCGCGCCGTCGACGGGCGCGGAGGGATTCGACTCGCCGACCGCGTTGGTCGCGCTGACCGCGTAGGTGTACGTGGTGCCGTTCTCCAGACCCTGGTCGGTGTAGGTGAGGGTGTCCGCGGCGAGGGAGGTCAGCGGAGCGGTCGAGCCGACCTCGCCGTTCGTCGAGCGGTGGATCCGGTATCCGGTGATCGGGCTGTCGCCGGTGTCCGCGGGCGGCATCCACGACAGCACGACCTGGCCCTGGCCCGCCGTCGCGGACAGGCCGCCGGGCGCGCCCGGCTTGCCGCTGCCGAGCCCGGTCAGCGCGACGGTGCGGCTGCCGCCGGGGACGTTGCCGGTCAGCGTGAGGGTGCCGGTGCCGCTGCCGCGCTTGGTGGGCGTGAACACGATGGCGAACGAGCAGGACGAGCCGCCGGGCACGTTGGTGTCCGGTCCGGAGGCGCACGTGGTGCCGTTGCCGTCGATCGCGAAGGGGCCGTCGGCGGTCGCGCCGGCGATCATGAACGGTACGCCGCCGCTGGTGCCGATCGGCAGGTTGCGGGTGGCACTCTGCCCGAGGGGCACCGCGCCGAAGTCGATGGTGGCGGGCAGCTCGGCCACGGTGGCGGCCGGCACGGTGAAGGTCACCATGGCGTGGCCCTCGCCGGTTCCGCCGGTCGCGGAGATCTGGGCGGCGGGGAACACGGCGCGATCGACGTAGGCGACGAGGCCGCCGGCGGCCGGAGCGAAGAGCCAGGTCAGCGAGGTCGCGGCCGGGGAGAGCGAGGTGCCCTGGTCGGCGATCCGCACGATCAGGGTCGAGCCCGGCGTGACCGGGCTGTTCGGGGCGACGCCGACGGAGCCGGTCACCGAACCGCCCTGGGCGCCGGGGCCGGCCTTGCCGTACACGGTCGCGGTCATCGCGGTCGCGCCGACGGGGATGGTGACGACGTGGTCGCCCGTGCCGGTCACCGGGTTCTGTACCTGGGTGGTGGGATCCGGCGCCGTGGGCACGGCGGGCAGGTGGGCCCGGGCGGCGGCCGGCGGAACCGGATCGGGTTCCGCGACCGCCGCCGGCGCGAACGCGGCGAGCGCGCACACCAGCACGAGCAGCCCCGCGCCGCGGGAACCACGACGCGACGTTCGACGGCGAATGGCGCTGTGCATGGAGATGGACCCCCGGGTGGGCTGCGGCTCTCGGTACCGGACGACACCGGACGGCCCACCCCGACCCGCCGATTCTCGGGTCCCGTGGATTGCGCGCGCACGACTGTCCGGTAGCTCCTCAGCGCGGATGCTAGCGCTCACAGGGAGCGACCGGGAGTGCCACGCCCGAGAAGATCACCCGATGGAATTCGCCGGTGTAGGCCGCCTGTACGGGTCCCCTCCCGGCAAAACTGACCATCCGTCAGATATCCCTGTCCCCGCGGCCGGCGCCGGATCGGTCCCGGAACCGGATCCCGGTTCGATCGCCGGCTCGGTCCCCGGCGGTGCGCCGGCCCGATCGACCACCAGGTGCTCCGGCCGGTGCTTGGATCCGTACCGGTCGGCGCCGTCGCTCGTGTCGGCGCCGAAGCGGGGGCCGAGCAGCGCGAGCACCACGATGAACAGGACAAGGAACCACGCGACATACGCGTCCACGGCACACTCCGAACGGGAAGCGGAATCGGCCCGGAGGATTTCGGGGCCAGTTCTCATTCTGGGTGCGACTGGACTCGGCAAATAGAGCCAATTGCAAGCGGGTGGACTGTGTTTGCCCAGCCTCGGGCATCGGATATGGCGATCCTCCGGCGCGAAGGGGCATCGACGCGGCATCGTGGCCTCAGGCTCCCGCCGGGCCCGGGACGGTACCGGTGGGGCAGCCGGCGGCGTGCGCCTCCCCCCAGCGCGCCGTCGAGGAAGACGGGCTCGCGGGCATTCCCCCCGCTCGCGGGCCCGTCGCCCCGTCCGGCCCCCCCGCACCCGCACCCGCACCCGCACCCGCAGGCGCCCGCGTCAGCGCAGCGCCGCGATCACGTCGCGCATCCGCGCGTCGTCCGCCGGATCGGCCGGCAGCGGCACGGTGACCGCGTCCGCCAGTCCCGCCCAGCGCCCCTTGATCAGGTCGGGCAGGTCCTCGTACAACGCCACCGGCACCAGCGCGTCCAGCACCTCGTCGGTGACGTGCCGACCGAGGTCGGTCCAGTCGTCCCGGCGGACCATCAGGCGCAGCCGCTCCTGGAGTTCGCCCCACCCGTACAGGTCGAGCGTGCCGCGATACGCGGGCGTCGAATACAGGAACGCGAACAGCCGACGCTGCCGCTCGCGTTCGGCGTCGAGCGCGACCCGTTCCGGGCCCGCGATCACCTGTGTCCCGGCGACGAGTTCGAACGCGCGCGGGGCGCGGGCCCGGCCCGCCCCCTCGGCCAGGGCCGGGCGCGCGACGGTCTCCAGGTAGCGCGGGCTCGAATTGGTGGGGTGGGTCACCAGGCCGTCCGCGAGCTCCCCCGCGAGCGCGCACATCGCGGGGCCGACACCGCCGAGCAGGATCGGCGGCGCGGTGGTGTCCGGATCCGGGCCGGGGTTGAAGTAGGGCTGCATGCGGGTCAGTCGGTAGTGCGGCCCCTCGTGCGCGGGCGCCGCGCCGGTCCGGAATGCCTCGAACGCGGCCCGGACCGCGCCCACGTAGTCGCGCATCCGGGCCACCGGCGGCGACCAGGGCATCCCGTACCGGTCCTGGATGTTCTGCCGGATCTGACTGCCCAGGCCGAGCTGGAACCGACCGCCGGAGAACCGGGACAGGTCCCACGCGGTGTAGGCGGTGAGCAGCGGCGAGCGCACGAACGCCAGGGCCACGGAGGTGCGCACGACGATCCGCTCGGTGTGCTCCAGCGCCAGCAGCGCGACGGTGAACGCGTCGTGCACGGTCTCGGCCACCTGCAACCCGTCGTAGCCCGCCGCCTCGGCGCGGCGCGCGTGCGCGGGCACCTCGCGCAGCGGCAATCGGGGATCCATCCCCGTGTAGACCCTCACCAGGCGAAGACTTCGCCGACCAGGGTCTCGGACAGCCCCCACAGCCGCCGCGCGTCCCCCTCGTCGAGGGCCCACGGGGCGTGGTCCGCGGCGATCGCGCAGTCGGCGAGGTAGCGGCCGCCGACGTCGTCGATGTCGGGTGTGGTCGCGGCCCACACCTGGGTCGCCGCGCCGTTCGGAATCCGCTTGATCGGCGGCATGTTCGCGGCGGTGACCTTCTTCTGCAGGTCGCGCCCGGCGTCGCGGGTCAGGTGCCGGCCGAGGCTGGTCGCGACCATCCCGGGATGCACCGCGCACGCGCGCACGCCCCGCGCCCGCAGCAGCCGGTCGAGTTCGAGTGTGAACAGGATGTTCGCGGTCTTGGACGCACCGTAGGCCTTCCACGGGTGGTAGTCCTGCGGGGCGTCCTCGTAGTTCGGGTCGTCCCAGCGGATCCCCGACGCGACGTGCCCGGCGGAGCTGAGGTTGACCACGCGCGAGCCCTTGTCGAGGCTCGGCACCAGCAGGTTGGTGAGCAGGAAGTGGCCGAGGTGGTTCGTCCCGAACTGGAGCTCGAAGCCGTCGGCGGTGCGCGCGAGCGGGGTGGCCATCACGCCGGCGTTGTTCACGAGCACGTCGATCCGCGGGTGTCGGGCCCGCAGTTCGGCGGCGCAGGCGCGGATCGACGCGAGCGAGGTCAGGTCCAGGACCGCGTACTCGACGCCGCCCGGCAGGTCCGCGACCGCCGTCCGGCCCTTGTCCCGGTCGCGCGCGGTCAGCACCACGCGGGCGCCGGCCCCCGCGAGCACCCGCGCGCTCTCGTGGCCGAGGCCGGAGGTGCCACCGGTGACCACGACCGTGCGGCCGGTCAGGTCGAGGCCGGCGACGACCTCGTCGGTGGTGCTGTCGGGTCCGAAAGGCATGGCAGACTCCGCCCCTAGATGCTTGACTTTGTTTAGTACTATGGGGTGTGGGTGCCGGCTTGGCAAGGCTGTGCGGGCGGTAGGTGACGAGTAGTCAGGTCAGCCGGATCAGTCGGCGTTCGGTGGCCACGCTCACGGCGGCGGTCCGGGTGTCCACGCCGAGCTTGGCGTAGATGTGGCCCAGGTGGGTCTTGACCGTGGCCTGGGAGATGAACAGCTCCTTGGCGATCTCGGCGTTGCCGACGCCGCGCGCGAGCAGTTGCAGGATCTCCACCTCGCGGGCGGTCAGCGTGGTGTCCGGCTTGCGCATCCGAGTGAACAGGCGGGCGGCGACCTCGGGGGCGAGCACGGTCCGCCCGGCCGCGGCGTCGTGGACGGCCCGGAACAGGTCCTCGGGACTGCCCGCCTTGAGCAGGTAGCCGGCCGCGCCCGCCTCGATCGCGCGGGAGACGTCCGCGTCGGTGTCGTACATGGTCAGCACCAGCACGTGCGGCGGCTCGGGCAGCGCGAGCAGCCGCCGGGTGGCCTCGACGCCGTCGATCCCGCCGACCAGTTGCAGGTCCATCAGCACCACGTCGGGGCGCAGCGCGGCGGCCAGTCCGACCGCTTCCTCGCCGCTCGCCGCCTCGCCCGCGACCTCCAGGCCCGCCTCGCCGGCGAACAGCGCGAGCAGGCCGGCGCGGACCACGGCATGGTCGTCGCAGACGATGAGGCGGATCGGGTTCACGGGGTGGCTCCTCGGTCGGTGCTCGAAGCGGGGGTGGCCGCGGCGTCGGTGCCCGGCCCGGATGCCGCGTTCGGATCGTGGTCGCCGTGGTTCGGCCGGTCCGGCACGGTCGCGGCCAGCGCGGTGCCCTCGCCGGGGGCGCTCTCCAGCGTGAGCTCGCCGCCGACCTCGGCGAGCCGCCGGCGCAGCGACGGGAGGCCGTAGCCGCGCAGGTCCCCCACGCGGGTCAGGCCCGGGTCGAAGCCGACGCCGTCGTCGCGGATGTCGAGGGCGACCCGGTCGGGCAGGTAGGTGAGGGTGACGTGCACGGCCCGCGCGCGGGCGTGTTCGCGCACGTTGGCGAGGGCGCCCTGGGCGGTGCGGGTGAGCGCGGCCTCGACCGGTTCGGTCAGCGGTCGGACGCGGCCGTCGACGGCGAGCGCGACATCGGGCCCGCCCTCGACCCGGAAGCGCTCGACGACCCGGACCAGGCCGCCCGCGAGGCCGGTGTCGCCGGCGAGTTCGACGGGCGCGAGGTCGCGGACGAATCGGCGGATCTCCTCGACGCCCAGCGCCGCCACCTCCTCGGCGCGGCGCACGTGCGCGCGAGCGGCGGCGGGGTCGGTGTCCCAGGTGCGGTCGGCGGCCTGGAGCAGCATCCGCAGGCTGGAGGTGCCCTGCGCGATGGTGTCGTGGATCTCCCGGGAGAGCCGCTCGCGCTCGGCCAGCACGCCCGCCCGGCGCTCGCTGACGGCCAGTTCGGCGACCGTCTCGCGCAGCCGCTCCTCGTCGCTGCGCATCCGGGTGAACACGGCGGTGGCGATCGCGGCCACGGCGGGCGGGCCGAGGAACAGGCTGGGGTCGATGGTGTCGGCGAGCCGGTACTGGGCGATCACGACGGCGGTGGTCAGCAGCACGACGGTGCCGATCGCGGCCCTGGTCGGCAGCACCCGAAGTCCCGTGTACAGCAGCGGAACCGCGCACCACGCGAAGCTCGGCGCGGCGGTGACGAGCGCGAGCCACGCGGCCAGGACGGCGGCCAGCCACGCGAGTCGCGCGGGCGAGCGGTCCTTGGGCAGGGTCAGGCCGGCCAGGTAGAGCAGGCCGAGCAGGACCGCGAGCGCGAACACCCACGGCGCGCGGCCGTCGGTTCCGTGCCGGACGGTGTACCGCCCGAGCGACGCGACGAGCAGGAGCAGAAAGCCCGCGTGGATCACCAGGCCGGCGTGCCGCACCGGCCAGGGCTCGGCGCGCGGTCGGGGTCGCTGTCGGTGCACGTCGTACCTGTTCCCTGTCCCGGCGGAATCGATCACGCGCGCCACGCGGGGCGTGTTCGGCGCGGGCCGACGGTCCGCGTGCTTCGGCGCGGACCGGCGGTCGCCTCAACCGTCGGCGGGATCGCGCGCGTCCGGATCGGCCGATCGGTTGATCTTCGCACCGCCCGACCGGCGCGCCGGGACCGGCGGCGCGGCCGATGGCGGGCGGGCGCTTCGACGGGAGTGTGGAGACATCGGGGCAGCCGCCCGGGAACGACGCAGGAACGTGAAAGAGGTACGGACGATGAGCAGCTTTTCCACGCGTGGTCGCCTTCTGACCGGAGTCTTCTCGCTCGCGGCGGTCGGCGCCGTCACGGCGGGTGTCGCGGCGGCCCAGGTGCCGAACGCGGCCGAGGCCAAGCACGACGAGCGCCCCGCCGCCGCGGTGCAGTCGGTCAAGACGCTCGGTGTGGACGCCGCGAGCAAGGCGGCCCAGGCCGCGCTCGACGCCGCCGAGAAGGAGGGCCAGAAGGTGACCGTGGTGGTCGTGGCCCGGGACGGTTCGACGCGGGTCGTGCTCAAGGGTGACGGCGCGGGCCCGCAGTCGGAGGAGTCGGCCCGGCGCAAGGCCTTCACGGCCGTGTCGTGGAACGCCCCGACCTCGGTGCTCTCGCAGCGTGTGACCGCTCCCGGCGCCTCGCTCCGCGACATCCCGGGCACGCTGTTCCTGGGCGGCGGCGTGCCGGTCGCGGTGGACGGCGCCCCGATCGTGGGCATCGGCGTCGCGGGCGCCCCCGCCGGCGACCTGGACGAGAAGTACGCCGCCGAGGGCCTGAAGGCGATCGCCGGTTCGCTGAAGTAGGTCCTCCGGGGGTGCCGGTCCCGGAGCCGAGGGGCGATGTGGTCGCCGCTCGGCTCCGGGATCCGTGCGTCGTGGTCGGGGGCGGGACTGCCCCGAGGTCGGTCAGCCGAAGCGCACCGCGCCCTGGGTGTTGAACACCGCGCTCTGGAACGGCAGCAGGAGTTGGGCCGGCAGGAAGCTGTCGGGCATCAGCGGCTCCCGGGGCGTCTGCGCGGCGCGGGCCGCCGGGATGTACAACGAGGCCATCGAGCCGAAGATGATCGCCGTGATGATCACGGCCGCCTTGCGGAATCCGTGCTTGACCATGGAATTGCCCTTCACCGGGGACGTCGGGGGGAACGAATCGGCGTCCCGCCGTGCTCGGGAATTCCGGACACGGCTCCGCCGCGCCGCCCGGGGAATTCATGGCGGCGCGGCAACTCTAGGGTTTTGTCGGCAATGGAAAAGGCGACGTTCGCCCTCACGGGTGACGCCACCGGTTGGCCCAGGGCCCAGGACACGCAATTTCACTCGGAAGGGTGAGGATTGTGCGCCTGCGCGCTCCATGCGTGTCCATGTCGCGGTCCGGGCGTTATCCGGGCCGCCCGGCGCCGATCCGCTCCCGCAGCCGGTGATAGGAAGCTCGCGGCGTCCGGGTCCCGGTCGGGAAGTCGACATGGATCAATCCGAAGCGTCGGTGATAGCCCTCGGCCCATTCGAAGTTGTCCAGCAGGGACCACACGAAATAGCCGCGCACGTCGATACCGGCTTTGATCGCCTCGCCCACGGCGGCGATATGGCCGTCGAGGAACGCGATGCGCTCGGGATCCGCTCGGCCCTCCCCGGTCGAGCAGCCGTTTGCGCGGCGGGCAGCGCGTCCAGGAGCAGCGCGTGTAGGCGGCGGTCGCGGTGCCCCACGAGAAGCCGGTGGGCAGGTCCCAGGGGGTGGCGGGGGGCGTCATGGCGGCTCCGGAGGGGTACTGGTCGCGGGGCTGCCGCCGCCTCGGGCGGGGCGATCGCGGCCCCATGACGGCCGGTCGGGTTCGCGGGGTCCAGGGTCGATGCGGTTGTCCGGACATCGTTTGGTCGGCTAACAATTAGAATGGTTGGCCATGACAACCGCACCTGCGCCAGGCGGCCCCGAGCACGGCTGGCTCCGCCGACTGATGGCCGCGTCGTGGCGCTATCCGAGCAGCGTGCTGATCGCGTTCGGCGCCTCGCTGCTCGGGATGGGCGTGACCGCGCTGGTCCCGCTCGTCCAGCGCGAGGTGGTCGACGACGCGGTCGCGGGCGAGGTCGGCGGCCTGGTGCCGCTGTCGATCCTGCTCGTGGGCGCGGCCCTGGTGACGTTCGCGTGCTCGTACGCGCGGCGCTATGTCGCGGGCAAGCTCTCCCTGGACGTGCAGTTCGACCTGCGCACCAGGATCTTCGGCGCGTTGTCGCGCCTGGACGGCGCCCGGCAGGACGAATTGCAGACCGGGCAGATCGTCAGCCGGGGCATCTCCGACGTGACGATGGTCCAGGGTTTCCTGTCGATGATCCCGATGATGACCGGCAGCCTGTTGCTGTTCGTGATCTCGCTCGGCGTGATGTTCTGGTTGTCGCCGCTGCTCACCCTCGTGTCGCTGGCGGTCGGGCCGGGGCTGTTCGCGGTCGCCTATCTCTCCCGCAAGCGGCTGTTCCCGGCCACGTGGCAGGCGCAGCAGGACGCGGCGGCGCTCGCGAGCGTCGTGGACAACGCGGTCACCGGCGTGCGCGTGGTCAAGGGCTTCGGGCAGGAGGAGCACGAGCTGGTCCGCCTGGAGGCGGCCGGGCGCACGCTCTTCGCGTCGCGGCTCCGCTCGGTGCGGCTGAACAGCCGGTACACGCCGACCCTTTCGGCGATCCCCGCGCTCGGCCAGGTCGGCGTGCTCGCGCTCGGCGGTTGGCTGGCCATTCGCGGCGAGATCACCCTCGGCACCTTCCTCGCGTTCTCGACCTACCTCGGGCAGTTGGTCGGGCCGGTGCGGATGTTGTCCGGGCTGCTGACGTTCGGCCAGCAGGCGCGCGCGAGCGTCGAGCGGATCTTCGAGGTGATCGACTCGCAGCCGATCGTGACCCAGAAGCCGGACGCCGAGGAGCTGCCGGTGGTGGCGGCCTCGGTCGAGCTGGCCGACGTGCGGTTCGGCTACGTGGCCTCGCGCCCGGTCCTGGACGGGCTGTCGCTGCGGGTCGAGCCCGGCGAGACGCTCGCGCTGGTGGGCACGTCGGGTTCGGGCAAGTCCACCGTGTCGATGCTGCTCCCCCGGTTCTACGACGTGCAGGACGGCGCGATCCGGGTGGACGGGCGCGACGTGCGGGACCTGACGTTCGACTCGCTGCGGGCCGCGATCGGCCTGGTCATGGAGGACAGCTTCCTGTTCTCCGACACCGTGCGCGCCAACATCGCGTACGGTCGGCCGGACGCGACCGACGAACAGGTGCTGGCGGCGGCGCGGGCGGCCGAGGCCGACGAGTTCATCAGCGAACTGCCGGGCGGCTACGACACGGTGGTCGGCGAGCAGGGGCTGACCCTGTCCGGTGGGCAACGGCAACGGGTCGCGCTCGCACGGGCGTTGATCACCGATCCGCGGATCCTGTTGCTCGACGACGCGACCTCGGCCGTGGACCCCAAGATCGAGGCGGAGATCCACGCCACGCTGCACCGGGTGATGGCCGGGCGGACCACGATTCTGGTCGCGCACCGCCGCTCGACGCTGCAACTGGCGGACCGTATCGCGGTGTTGGACGCCGGGCGGCTCGTGGACGTGGGCACCCACGACGAGCTGAACGCGCGCTGTCCGATGTACCGCCTGTTGCTGTCGGGACCCGGGGACGACGCCGAGGGCGTGGACGCGCAGGCGCCGCTTTCGCTCGCCGAGCCGAGCACCCCGGCCGACGCGGGGACCGACGCGCGGGCCGACACGCGGGCCGACGCGGGGACCGACACCCGGGGGGTGACGCCCGCGCTGTGGGACCGCTCGAAGCCGACCGATCCGGTGCTGGTCGCGCCGCCCGGCGGGGCGGACCGCCGTACGGGCGGCGGCCCGCACGGCTGGGCGGCGATGCTGCAGGCCACGCCCGAGTTGCTCGCCCAGGTGGACAAGTTGCCGGCCGCGACCGACGTGCCCGACGTGGACGCCGCCGAGGCCCGGCGCTCCGACACGGCGTTCAACCTGCGCTCACTGCTGCGGCCGTACCGGTGGCCGCTGCTGTTCGGGCTGGTCCTGGTGGTCCTGGACACCGGCGCGCAGCTCGCGTTGCCCGCGTTGATCCGGGACGGGATCGACCGCGGCATCGACGACCGGGCGACGCACGCGATCATGACGGTGTCGGCGATCGCGATCGTGATCGTAATCGCCGACTGGTTCGTCAACGTCGGGCAGGCGATGGTCGCGGGCCGCACCGGCGAGCGGCTGCTGTACACGCTGCGCGTGAAGACCTTCGCGCACCTGCAACGGCTCGGCCTGGACTACTACGAACGCGAGTTGTCCGGCCGGATCATGACCCGGATGACCACGGACGTGGACGCGCTGTCGACGTTCCTGCAGACCGGGCTGATCAGCGCCGTGGTCAGCGTGCTGACCTTCTTCGGGATCATGGTCGCGCTGCTCGTGCTCGACTGGGAGCTCGGGCTGATCGTGATGAGCGTGCTGCCGATCCTGATCGCGGCGACCGTGGTGTTCCGGGCGAAGTCCTCCAAGGCGTACACGGAGGCCCGCGAGAAGGTCAGCGTGGTCAACGCCGACCTACAGGAGAACGTCGCGGGCCTGCGGGTGTCGCAGGCGTTCCGCCGTGAGGGCCGCAACTCGGAGCGCTTCGCCGAGCGCAGCGACGACTACCGCTCGTCGCGGCTGCGTGCCCAGCGCTACATCGCGATCTACTTCCCGTTCGGGCAGTTCCTGTCCAACCTGGCGGCCGGCATCGCGTTGATCGTCGGCGCGCACCGGGTCGGCGGCGGGACGTTGTCGGCGGGTGCGCTGATCGCGTACCTGCTCTACATCGACATGTTCTTCTCGCCGATCCAGCAGCTCTCGCAGGTGTTCGACGGCTACCAGCAGGCGGCGGTGGGGCTGCGCCGGATCCGCGATCTGCTGCGCACGCCCACCACGACCCCGGCCGCGATCGCGCCGGTGCCGATCCCGGAGGGGGGCCTCAAGGGCGCGATCAGCTTCGAGGGGGTGCGGTTCGCGTACAACGCCGCCACCGCCGTCGTCGACGACGACGACGACGCGGCCGAGGACACGGCAGCGGCGGGGGCGGGGGCGGTCGCCACGAGCGCGCCCGAGGTGTTGTCGGGGGTCACGCTGCACATCGAGCCGGGCGAGACCGTCGCGCTGGTGGGGCAGACCGGCGCCGGCAAGTCCACGCTGGTCAAGCTCGTGGCCCGGTTCTACGACGTGACCTCGGGAGCGGTCCTGGTGGACGGGGTGGACGTGCGCGACTACGACCTCGCGGCCTACCGGCACCGCCTGGGCATCGTCCCCCAGGAGGCGTACCTGGCCCCCGGCTCGGTCCGCGACGCGATCGCCTACGGCCGGCCGGGGGCGTCGGACGCCGAGGTCGAGGCGGCGGCGCGCGCCGTCGGCGCCCATGCCGCAATCGCCGACCTGGCCGGCGGCTACCTGCACGACGTCGGCGAGCGCGGTCGCAACCTGTCGGCCGGCCAGCGCCAGTTGATCGCGCTCGCGAGGGCCTACCTCGTCGACCCGGACATCCTGCTGCTCGACGAGGCCACCGCCGCCCTCGACCTGGCCACCGAGGCCGCGGTCACCCGCGCCACCGACGCACTCACCGGCCGCCGCACCACCCTCGTCGTGGCCCACCGCCTCACCACGGCCGCCCGCGCCGACCGCATCGCCGTCATCGACCGAGGCCACGTAGTCGAACTCGGCACCCACGAAGAACTCCTCACCCGAAACGGCCCCTACACATCCCTGTGGACCGCCTTCACCGGCAACACGGAACAAGCAGCCTGACCCCAAACGCCGACCGGACTACAAACCCCCGGCCGGCGCCTGAGGCCACCTTCCAGCCCGGCCGGCGCTTGAGGCCACCCTCCAGCCCGGCCGGCGCTTGAGACCACCTTCCAGCCCGGCCGGCGTTTGAGGCCGCAGCCCGGCCGGCACCTGAGGCCACCCTCCAGCCCGGCCGGCGCTTGAGACCACCTTCCAGCCCGGCCGGCGCTTGAGGCCGCAGCCCGGCCGGCGCTTGAGGCCACCTACTCGGTGGAAATCGCCCGCAGGACCGGCAACTTCGCCGCCTTCGCCGCAGGCCGCGCCCCAGCCGCAAGCCCACCAAGCGCCCCAACCGCAATCAACACCACCAGCTGCAGCGCGGGAACCGCGAATGGCAGCGCCGCCCCCGTGTCGGCCCCACCGATCGCCCGGATCGCCGTCCAGCCCAGGAACAGGCCGACCACGAGCCCGGTCCCGGCCCCGATCGCCGCCACCAGCGTCGACTCCCAGCGCAGCGCCGACCGCACCTGCGCCCGCGCCGCCCCGATCGCACGCAACAGGCCCAGTTCACGGGTGCGTTCGTACGCGGCCAGCGACAGCGTGTTGGCGATCCCGCCGAGGGCGATCACCAGCGCGAGCGCGAGCAGCACGTAGACCACCGCGACCAGCGTCTGCAACATCGCGGCGCGGGCCTTCACGAACCCCTCGCGGTCCCGCACCGGCGGAGCCCCGTACTCCTCGGCCAACCGCTCGACCGCGGCCTTGACCTGATCGGTCGACACCCCGGGGGCGAGCCGCAGCACCGCCGCCGCGTCCAGCGCCGCGTCCGCGTGCGGCTCCCATGCCTGGCGGTCGATCAGGTAGTCGCCGACCACGGCCGTGCGGTCGTACACCCCGGTCACCGTGAACGGCTGCCGGGCGCCGTCGGGGAAGGTGATCTCGGCGGTCGAGCCGAGCCGCCATCCCCGGTCCTTCGCGGTGTCGGCGGACACCGCGATGCCGTTCGGGCCGAGCCCGTTCACGCTGCCGGCCGTCACGTCGAGGTCGAACAGCCGGTCCAGCCGCGCGGAGTCGACGGCGAGCAGTTGTCGGCTGTGGCCGTCCACGAGCGCACCGGCGTTGCGGATCCCGGTCGCCGCCTCGACACCGGGCAACCCGGCTACCCTGCCGGTGAGTTCGGGGCTGTGGCCGCCACCGGCCCAGCCGCCCGGCGAGGATCCGCCGATCACGATCTGCCCCGCGATCACCTTGCGGGTCTGCTCGCCGGAGCCCTCCTTGAGCGATGCGGCGAACACCGCGAAGATCGTCACGATCGCGATCCCGAGCACCATCGCGGTCGCGGCTCCCGCGGTCCGGCGCGGGCTGCGCAGCAGGTTGCCGCGGGCCAACGCGCCGGGCGCGCCGCGCAGTCGCGGCAGCGGTGCGGTGAGCGGACCGCCCACGGCGCGGATGCCGGCCGGGGCGATCAGGAGCACGCCGACGAGCACGGCCGGGGCCGCGACGGCGAGGCCCAACATGCCGCCGCCGGCGATGCCGACCGCGATGCCCGCGGCGAGCAGCACGACGCCGACGAGCAACCGGCGCCGCGGCAGCGCGGCGCTCTCCGCACCCGCGCCGCGCAGCGCCGTCACGGGGGCGACCCGCGAACCGCGCACGGCGGGCACCAGGGCCGCGAACGCGGTCACCAGGATGCCGACGGGCAGCACGATCAGCGCGGTGGACGCCTTGAACGTCAGCCCGCGGGCCGGCAGTTCCACCCCGAGCGCGGTGAACAACTCCTTGAGCCCGGCGGCCAGGCCGACGCCGGCCGCGAGCCCGGCGGTGGACGCGATCACCCCGATCACGAGCGCTTCGATCAGGGCCTGGCGCAGCACCTGGCCGCGGCCCGCGCCGAGCGCCCGCATCAGCGCGACCTCACGGGTGCGTTGCGCGGCCACCACCGAGAAGGTGTGGTTGATCGAGAAGGCGGCGACGACGAGGGCGATCGCGGCGAAGACGGTCAGGAAGGTGCGGAAGATGGTCAGGAAGCCGTCCTCGACCGCGTCGACCGCCTCGCCGGTGGCCTCACTGCCGGGCAGTGCCTGGGCGTCGGCCGGCAGCGCCTGCTGGACGCGCGCGGCGAGTTCCTTCTGATCGGTGCCGTCGACGGCGCGGACCGCGATCGTGCTGACCTTGCCCGCGTCGCGCAGTACGTGCTGCCGCGCGCCGGTCAGGTCGAACGCGGTGAACGAGCCGCCGCCGAAGGCGTCCTGGTCGCCGAACGTGGCGATGCCCACGATGGTGACGGGCACCGGCCCGGGGGTCAGCACCGTGACCCGGTCGCCGGGCTTCAGATGGCCCTGCTTGGCGGTGGCCCGGTCGATCACGACCTCGTCGGAGGCGGCCGGCGCCCGGCCGTCGGCGAGTCGATACGGGGTCAGTGCCGGGTCGGGGACCCAGTTGCCCGCCATCCGCGGACCGTTGCCGGTCAGCGCCTTGCCGTCCTTGCCGACGACCTGGCCGTAGCCCTGGATGACCGGCTCGGCGTTGGCGACGCCGGGCACGGCCCGGACCCGGTCCACCAGGCCGGCGTCGATGCCGCCGCGCTGGGTGCCGGGGTCGTCGGTGACGGCCGTGGCGTTGCGCACGACCACGTCGGTGCCGGCCCCGCTGTCGCGGATCAGGCCGCCGATCGAGGAGCTCATGGTGTCGGCGAGCACGAGCGCGCCGGAGAGGAAGGCCGTGCCGAGCAGGACGGCCAGGAGGAGTCCCACGAGCCGGCGCTTGCGGGCCCACAGGTTGGCGAGCGAGAGACGAATCAGCATCGGATGTCATTCCCCTCGGGTGCCGACGCCGGCGGCGACGCGGTCGAAGGCCTTCATGCGGTCGAGGACGCGATCCGGCGTGGGGTTCTCCATGTGGTCCGCGATCCGGCCGTCGGCCAGGAACACCACGGCGTCCGCGTAGCCGGCCGCGACCGGGTCGTGGGTGACCATCAGGACAGTCTGGTCGAGCTCGTCGACGGCGTCGCGAAGCAGCGCGAGCACCTCGGCGCCGGAGCGCGAGTCGAGGTTGCCGGTCGGCTCGTCGGCCATCACGATCTCGGGCCGCCCGACCAGCGCCCGGGCGACCGCGACGCGCTGCTGCTGCCCGCCGGACAGCTCGCCCGGGCGGTGGTGCAGGCGCTGCTCCAACTCGACCGCGGAGACGACCCGGTCGAGCCAGCCGAGGTCGGGCTTGCGACCGGCGAGGGAGGCCGGCAGCACGATGTTCTCCAGCGCGGTCATCGTGGGCAGCAGGTTGAACGCCTGGAAGACGAAGCCGATCCGGTCCCGGCGCAGTCTGGTGAGTTGACGGTCCGTCAGCGAACCGAGCTCGGTGTCGCCGAGGTAGACCTCGCCCTCGGTCACGTCGTCGAGGCCGGCGAGGCAGTGCAGCAGCGTGGACTTGCCGGACCCCGAGGGGCCCATCACGGCGGTGAACCGGCCGCGGGCGAAGCCGATCGTGACGTCGTCCAGGGCACGGACGGTGGTGTCGCCTTCGCCGTGTACGCGCGAGACGCACACGGTGCGGGCCGCGTAGCGGTCGGTGGGGTCGGTGCTCGTGTTCATGACAATCCTTGTGAGGAGTGCGGAAGGGACGTGGACGTCGATGTGGGCGTGCCGAAGGAACGGATGTGGCCGGGAGGACGGGAAGGGGCCGATCAGCGCGCGACGGCGCGCTCGCGCGCGGGGTCCGCGGGGTCGGTCGCCCGGTCGGTGTCGCGGCGGCGGGTGCGGTCGGCGGCCCCCGGCTTGCGGGTGCGCCGGTTCCCGGAGGGCTTGAAGACGGACAGCGCCGACGCGGCGATCAACGCGAGGATCTGGAAGATCACCGCGGCCAGGTGCCAGGTCTGCAGCGTCGGCAGCGCGTCGGCGTCGCCACCGGGCGCGGCGGCCGACATCAGGCGGTGCACGAACTGGCTGACCACCACGGCGCCGGTGACGATCACCGCGAGCTGCAGCACGATCTTCACCTTGATCCACAGGTGCTGCCACAGCCCCCACGGCGTGTAGAGGCACAGCAGGACACCGGTGATCAGTGACAGCACCGCGAACGGGATGCCGCTGGTGAGGGCGAGCACCCGAATGAGCCGATAGGCGCTGTGCCGCAGGGTCGCGTCATCCGTGGAGCGGGCCACGACGCTCAACAGCATCATCGCCCACTCCAGGCCCAGGAGGCCCACCGCGAAGACCACGTGCCCGGAGTTGACGGCCCTGCGGACCCCTCGCGGGAAGCGACGGGCGGTCGGTGTGGCAGTCGTACTCACGGCGGCCTCCGGAGAAGGAATCGGAACGGGGACGCGTGGCCGGGACGGACGAGCCGGGCGACCACGCCGGCGAGGTGCGGTTCGGAAGTCCGATCCGGTCTCGTCGACGGGTTCAACTCTCTCGATCCCGGGCCCGGCGGGCGTCCGGCCCGGGGAGGCACCGCTCGTGCTGCCCCGGCAGGTCGAAGGGGCCGCCGACCGGGGTTTTCCTGCTCCCTGCGAAGCAGGCGCACGAGCGTGATCTGCTCCCTGGGGAGCAGCCGACGAGCCCTCGGCCGGCCGACGCGCGACGCCCCTCGTGCCACCTACCGTGGTCGTATGAAGTGGCCATCGATTCGATCCGGGGCGCGACGCGTGGTGCACCGCCTCACGCTCACCAACGGTCCCGTGCCGCAGCGCGTGCGCGATGTCGTCGTCGCGCTCGCGGTGTGCGCGTTCACGCTGGGCACGATGTCGTTCGCGGCGAGTCACCAGGCGTCCGGACCGCAACACCTGGACGCGCTCGGCGTGTTCCTGCTCGCGTTCGGCCCGCTGTCGCTGATCGTCCGCCGGCGCTTTCCCGCCGCGGTGCTGCTGACCACGGTCGGCTCGGCGCTGCTCTACACGATGCTCGACTATCCGCGCGGCCCGCTCTTCCTCGCGATGATCATCGCGCTGTTCGGCGCGTTCGCCGCCGGCCTACGCCTGGTGGCGTACGTGGTCCTGGCGATCGGCTACACCGGGTTCGTCTGGATCTCGCCGCTGGTGACCTCCCAGGCGACCAGCGGCCTCGGGCCCGGGCTCGGTCTGGCCGCGTGGCTGCTCGTGCTCGCGGGCATCGGCGAGATGCTCCGGCTGCGCAAGGCGTATCGCGCCGCGGAGGCGCAGCGGGCGCGCGTGCAGTCGCTCGGTCTGGCCGAGGCCGAGCGGCGCCGGGCGGGCGACGAACGGCTGCGGATCGCACGCGAGTTGCACGACGTGCTCGCGCACCACATCTCGCTGATGAACGTGCAGGCGTCGGTGGGCCTGGAGCTCATGGACTCGTCGCCGGAGCAGGCCCGCGAGGCGCTGACCGCGGTCAAGTACGCGAGCCGCGAGGCGCTGGGCGAGCTGCGCTCGGTGTTGGAGATTCTCAAGGGCGATTCGGCCGACCGGTCCGGTCCCGACGGTGCGCCGCGCGCGCCCACGGCGGGCCTGGACCATCTCGACGACCTCATCGCGCGCACGTCGGCCGGCGGTCTGACGGTCCGGGTCGAGCGCGCCGGCACGCCCCGGCCGCTCACCGCGCCGGTGGACCTGGCGGCGTACCGCATCGTGCAGGAGGCCCTGACGAACACGCTGCGGCACGCGGGCGCGAGCGAGGCCGTCGTGCGGGTGGACTACGGCCCGACGGGGTTGGACGTCGCGATCCGCGACAACGGCCACGCCCCGGCCGGCGAACGTCGGCGGGCGCCCGTCGACGTGCTCACCTCCGGTGGCAACGGGCTGCACGGCATGCGGCAGCGGGCCGCGGCGCTGGGCGGGCACTGTGTGGCGGGGCCGGTCCCGGGGCGCGGGTTCCACGTGCAGGCCCACCTCCCCTACGGGGACCGCCCGACCGGGCATGATGACGAGCGGCCGTCGACGCCCGAACCGGCGGCGACCGGCGGCGGAACCACGAAGCCGATCGAGGGGGACGGATGATCAGGTTGGTGTTGGCCGACGATCAGGCGCTGGTGCGCGGCGGGTTTCGGGCGCTGCTGTCCGCGCAGGCCGACATGGAGGTCGTGGGCGAGGCCGGCGACGGGGCCGAGGCCGTCCGGCTGACCCGCGAACTGCGCCCCGACGTCGTGCTGATGGACATCCGCATGCCCGGCGTGGACGGGCTCGAAGCCGCGCGGGTGATCGCGGCGGATTCGGCGCTGACCGAGGTCCGGGTGGTCATCCTGACCACGTTCGACCTCGACGAGTACGTCTTCGAGGCGCTCCGCAACGGCGCGAGCGGCTTCCTGGTCAAGGACACCGAACCGGCCGAACTCCTGCGCGGGGTAAGGGTGGTCGCGGCCGGCGACGCGTTGCTCTCGCCCACCGTGACCCGCCGGCTGATCGAGGAGTACGCGGCGACCGCCACCCGCCGCTCGGCCCCGCCGGACGCCGAACTGGCCCTGCTCACCGAGCGCGAGCGCGAGATCGTGGGCCTGGTCGGCCGCGGCCTGTCCAACGACGAGATCGCCGAGCATCTCGTGCTCAGTCCGCTCACCGCGAAGACGCACGTCAGCCGCGCGATGACCAAGCTCTCGGTGCGCGACCGCGCCCAACTCGTCGTCTTCGCCTACGAGACCGGCCTCGTCACCCCGGGCCGCACCGCGCCCTGAACACGCCCGGACGCGACGGCGTACCGCCACCGCGGAACGGCGAGCGCCGGACCGGCCGACCTTCGGCCCGTCCGGCGCTCGCCTGCGCTCCCGCTCCCGGCGCCCCGCTCCCGGGTCGCCTACTCCTTCGCGCCGACCGCGTCGATCGGGGCCATCCGGAGCAGCCGGCGGGTCATCGGAGCCACCGTCAGCGGGGCCAGGAGCAGCGCCGCGGCGGAGATCGCCAGGCACAGCGGCACCGGCACGTACGGGGTCGTGGTGTCGAACGCGCCCTTGTTGTAGGGCACGAGTGTCGCCATCGTCACCGCCATGCCGAGCCCCAGGCCGATCACGCCGACCATGATCGCCTCCCGCCGGACCACCGAGCGGACCTGAGCACGGGTGCTGCCGATCATCCGCATCAGCCCGAGCTCACGCCCGCGCGCCGCCGTGGTGACCGCCATGGTGTTGATCGCGGCGATCGTGGCGAAGCCCGCGAGGATCACCAGCATGACGTAGTTCAGCCACTTGTTCGTCTCGCGGTCCTTGTCCACCCGCGCGGCGTATCCGGACCGGTCCGTGACCGAAGCCCCCGGATGACGCTGCGTCAGCTTCGTCAGCGCCGCCCCGGTGCCCGCCCGGTCCGCACCGTCGGCGAACCGCACCAGCAGCCGGCTGTCGAACGCCGCCTCCACGTGTCCTTCCACCGCGGCCCGCGGCAGCGTCACGGTCGCGGTGCCGAGTCCGCGCTCGTAGATCGCGACCACGACCGGATTGATCGGGGTCCCGTCCCCGAGCCACATCGACACCGGCTTGCCGACCTTCGCGTCCAGCGCCGAGGCCGTCTGCTTGTCCAACGCGACCGCACCGCCCTCGGGCTGCGGCGCGCCGAGCCGCAGTGCGTCCGTGCCGCCCTCGCGCACCCCCAGGTCCAGGACGGTGGCGAGGTCCTCGGTCGTGCCGCCGACCCCCTGCGCGCTCTGCGCGAGCAGGCTGTCGTCCCGGACCACCACGACCGACGTGTTCAGCACCGACGTCACCGACGCGACGCCGGGGACGCGGGCCACCGCCTCCGTGGTCTGGGCGGCGAAGCCGGGCCCGGCCAGCACCCGGTCGGCGGTGACCGCGGCGCGGGACTGCTCCAGCGCGTGGTGGTCGTCGGCCGCGAACATGAAGCTCAACGTCGCGGCGAACGCGACCGCCAACGCGATCGGTGTGATCGCCGAGGCGAGCCGCCGCGAGTTGGCCCTCGCGTTGTCGAACGCGAGCTGCCCGGTGGTTCCGAACAGGCTCCCGATCCACCCGATCACCGACACGAACAGGTGCGCCAGTAGCGGCCCGAGCAGCCCGATGGCGACCATGAACAGCATGATCGTGCCGCCCGCCGCGCCCACCGCGTCGTCGCCGGTCGCGTTCATGGCGAACCGCGTCAGGAGGCTCGCGCCGACGAGCGCGCCGAGCCCGAGCACGAGCCGGATCCAGCCGACGAACACGCGCTCGCTCGCCGCGTCCCCGAGCGCCTCGGTGGGCCGGATCTTCGCGCTGCGCCGGGCCGCGAGCAGCCCCGCGAACAGCGCGGTGAGCACGCCCGACCCGACCGCGATCAGCATCGGGATCGGGCCGACCGACAGCTCGACGCCGTGCGCGATCAGCCCGCGATCGTCCATCCCGTCGAACCACCACCGGGCGAGCAGCGCCCCCGGCAGCGCCCCGAGCAGGCCCGCGACCAGCGCCACGAGCCCGGTCTCGGTCGCGATCATCCGGCGGATCTGCCACGGCGTCGCGCCGACCGCCCGCAGCAGCGCGATGTCGCGGCGCCGCTGGTGGACCGACAGCGCGGTCGCGCCCGCGACCACGAAGATCGCCACCGAGAGCACGATCCCGCCCAGGCTGCCGCCGATGGCGGTGAGCATCTCCTTCGTGGCGCCGAGGTCGGTGTACTCGACCGCGCCCCGGTCGTCCCCGGTGGACACCCGGGCGCCGGTACCGCCGAGCGCGGCCCGCACGTCCCGGGCGACCTTCCCGGTGTCCGCGCCCGCCGCCGGCATGACGCCGATCGCGGTCACTCGGCCGGGGTGCCCGGCCAGCCGCCCGGCGTCCGCGTCGGCGACGTACAGGTGCGCGCCGGCTCCCGGCAGCACCGCGGCCAGCCGCAACGCGACCTCGCCGCCGGGCGTGGTCACCCGCATCGTGTCGCCGACCTTGGCCGATCCCGCCGCGGCCGTGGTCAGCACGGCCTCGCCCGGGCCGGGAGCGGTTCCCCCGCGTGTGCCCGCCAGCGTTGCCGAGGACCAGCCGTGCCCGTCCACCACGCCGTGGTCGGTCTGCGCCGGGAAGGTCAGGTCGGGGATGACCGAGGCCACCCCGGGCACGGCCGCGACGCGGGCCGCGAGCGCCGCGTCGATCCGGGTCCGCTCCGGCAGCGGCAGCCGCTCGGTGTGCGCGTCGTCACCGCTCCCGAGCCGCTTGCTCACCTTGTCCGGCCCGCTGACCAGGACCGGGGTGTCGGCGTACCGGTCCGGCTCCGCGTCCGCGCGAAGGCCGCTCTCCATGAAGACGCCGCACATCGTGACCAGCATCGCCGCGAACAGCAGGGCCACGAACGAGCCCGCGAACGACGCGGGTCGAAAGCGCACGGAGGTGCGCGCGAGTCCGTTGGGTCGAAGGAGGGACATCAGGCCGCCTGCCTCTGCCGCGTCGTGATCTGCGAGAGGTCGACCATCCGGGCCGCGACCGCCTCGGGCGTGGGCCGGTACAGCTCGCCCGCGAGGTGCCCCTCGGCGAGGAAGACCACGCGGTCCGCGTACGAGGCCGCGACCGGGTCGTGGGTGACCATGACGATCGTCGCGCCGGTGGTGTCCACGGCCGACCGGAGCAGCGCGAGCACCTCGGCGGCGGTCGTGGTGTCGAGCGCCCCGGTCGGCTCGTCGGCGAACAGCACGTCGGGCCGGGTGACCAGCGCGCGGGCGATCGCCACGCGCTGCTGCTGACCACCGGACAACTGGGCGGGCCGGCGCCGGGCGTGCCGGTCCAGACCGACCATCGCGAGCACCTCGGCGGCCCGCCGGCTCGGTGCCCGCTCGCCGGCCAGGCGCAGCGGGAGCAGCACGTTCTTCTCGACGGTGAGCGAGGGCAGCAGGTTGAAGGCCTGGAAGACGAAGCCGAGCCGGGTCCGGCGCAGCCGGGTGAGCTCGTTCTCCTTCATCGCGGTCAGGTCGTCGGTGCCGAGCAACACCCGCCCGCCGTCCGGCCGGTCCAGGCCGGCGGCGCAGTGCAGGAACGTGCTCTTGCCGGACCCGGACGGGCCCATCACGGCGGTGAACGTGCCCTTGGGGATCGCCAGGTCGATACCGCGCAGCGCGTGCACGGCCGAACTGCCGCGCCCGTACACCTTGGTCACACCGTCGAGGCGCACGGCGCAGTCGACGGACGCGGGCGCCCCCTGGTGCAGGGGGTGCGCGACGTCCTGCTGCTTTCCCCGTCGTGCACCACGACTGCCTCGCCCGAACATGCCGCCTCCTGCGTTTCGCACACCTGGTGAAACCAACAGGTTCGACGCTACGGAGAGAGGGGTGTCCGGCACGAGGGTGCGACCACGGGGATCGGCGGTGGGGGCAGCCCCACCCTGTACCGGGGACCGGAGCCGCGGTACCGGGACGCTTGGGCGGTGCGTCGAGGCACCATGCCGGAGGCCGAGACTCGGTGGAGTTTCCGGCCGCGGCACCCCACGGCACGGCGCTCAGGCGACGGGGCGCGCGGCCGGCTTCGCCCGGTTCGGCACCACGAACGTGACGCCGAGCGCCACGATCGCGGCGACGGCCGCGCACACGAAGGTGAGCACGAACCCGCGCTCGGCGGGCAGCCCGCCGGGGCCGGGGTTGGCGGTGAGCAGCGTCGTGGAGATCGCGCTCGCGCAGGACATGCCGACGGTGCGCGCGATCGTGTTGATGCCGGTCGCGATGCCGGTCTGCTCGACCGGCACGGAGCCGACGATGAGGTTGGCCATCGCGGACATCGCGAGCCCCATGCCGATGCCGAACACGAACAACGCGGCCAGGATGTGCCATCCGCTCGTGTGCGCGATCGCGAGGAACGTGAAGCCCGCGGCCATCAGCACACACCCGGCGACCATCGCCATCTTCGAACCGAAGCGCTTGTCGATCACGCCCGCCATCGGGCCGATCAGCAGCATCGCGAACGCCTGCGGCAGCACGTACAGGCCGGAGACCGTCACGCTGGTCCCGAAGCCGTAGCCGGTGCTCTCCGGCATCTGGAGAAAGCGCGGGACGAGCAGCATGCCGGCCATCATCGAGAAGCCCACGAGCAGGCCGCCGAGGTTGGTCGCCCACACCCCGCGAAGCCGCATCACCCGCATGTCCACGAGCGGTTCGGCCGCGCGCGACTCGGCGAACACCCACAGCCCGAGGAAGAGCAACCCGGCGACGAACAGTCCGACGATCCTGGTCGAACCCCAGCCCCAGGACTCGCCCTTGCTCAGCGCGAGCAGGACGCCGACCAGGCCGAGCGACAACAACGCGCCGCCGAGCCAGTGGATCCTCGTCTTCACCCGGACCGGCGAGTCGGGGATCAGGAACCACGACGCGGTCGCGGTGACCGCGCACACGATCATCGGGATCCAGAACAGCCAGTGGTACGACAGGTGATCCATGATCGGACCGGTCACCACGATGCCTATGCCGCCGCCGATGCCCATGATCGCGGACATCAGGCCGATCGCCCCGGCCCGGCGCTCCGGTGGGAACTCGTCCCGCACGATGCCGAACGACAGCGGGAAGACCGCGCCGCCGAAGCCCTGGATCACCCGGCCGATGATCATCAGACCCACCGAGTCGGCCAGCGCGCAGACCAGTGACCCGACCGCGAGCATGGCGATGGTGAACACGAACAGGCGCTTCTTGCCGTACATGTCGCCAAGCCGCCCGAGGATGGGCGTGGTCACCGAAGCACACAGCAGGTAGCCGGTCATCAGCCACGAGGTCGCGTCGGCGGTCGCGCCGATCTCCGTCTGGATCTGCGGGAGCGCCGGCGCCAGCATCGACTGGAGCAGTGAGTAGGTCAGCGCGCCCATGATCAGGACGAGCAGGACGAACCCCGTCCGGGACCCGCCTGCGGGGGCGGTCGCGACGGAGGTTGCGGTGGAGGCGGGCGGGACAGTGGCGGACGGCGCCTGCTGCGCGCTCTTCAAAACTGGTTCCTTACGTGTACGGGACACCGACACGGACGAACGATGACCCGCGACAGAGCTCATGGTTGGGTGTATCAACCGACTTTAAGCGTCCTCCGAACACTTGATCACCACCCCGGGGGGCCGGGGGGTAAATTCCGCGCAAGAATTCGGGGCGCAGAACTCGTCAATACGCAGGAAACACGGGCAAAACTTCACGACCACGACGTGTGTCAAGATCGATCTGACGCATCGTCACTTCCTGGGAGGGCAACCCCGTGGCGGATCGAGAGCCCGAACTGCGCATCACCCACATTTCCGAGACCCCGTGGCACGAGGTCAAGGCCCAGTCGCACGGCGGCCGGCGCACGTCGGTTTGGGAGAAATTCCTGGAGTGGTCCCCCGAGCGACTGGTCATCTACGCCCGCTACGACGCGGGCGTGGTGGTCGAGCGACACGGTCACATGTCCGAGCACTACGTCTTCGTCCTCGACGGCGAGGTGCTGATCGGCGACCGCCCGTGCCCGACCGGCACCCACATCACGCTCGAACAGGGCGCCGCGTTCGGCCCGTTGATCGCCGGGCCCGAGGGCGCGACCCTGTACGAGGTGATGTGCGGCGACCCGCGCGCGGTGCCCGCCGACCGCGAGGGCTTCGAGCGCCTGTGCGCCGAACGCGACATCACCCCGCTCCCGAACCCACCCGTCCCATGGCCCGACTGGCTGGCCGCCCGCACCGACGGAAACCCGGGCGGCACCGCCGACCCGCAATAGCGGACCGCCCCGGGCCACCCGAGTCGGATTGGCCCTTGTCCCACGCCGAGGCCGGGCCCCTAGGGTCGACACATGGACATGGACTCGCACCTGGACCCGGCCCGAGCCCGCTCGCGGTGGAGCGTGGAACCCGGCTGGCTCAACACCGCGAGCCACGGCATGCCGCCCGACACCGCGTACGCGGCCATGACGGCCGCCCAGGAGGCGTGGCGGCTCGGCCGCTCCGACATGGACGCGTGGCAGGCCGCCGGCGAGCGCGCGCGAGCCTGCTTCGCACGCCTCGTCGGCGCCCCGGTCGACGCCGTGATGGCCGGCCAGACCGCCTCGGGCCTGCTCGCACCGTTCGCCGCCGCGCTGCCCCCGGGCGCGCGCGTGCTCGTCCCCGACATCGAGTTCACCTCGAATCTCTTCCCCTGGCTGGTCCAGGAGGCCCGCGGCGTCGAGGTCGTCACCGTCCCTGCGGCCAAGCTCGCCACGGCGATCGACGAGCGCACCACCGCCGTCGCGTTCAGCCTCGTCCAGTCCTCGGACGGCTCGATCGCCCCCGAAGCGGACATCGTCGCGGCGGCGCGAGCACACGGCGCGGCCGTCTTCGTGGACGGCACCCAGGCCTGCGGCTGGCTCCCGATCGACGCGACGCGCTACGACCTCTTCGTGGTCAGCGCGTACAAGTGGCTGATGGCCCCCCGCGGCGCGGCCTACGGCTACGTGGCCCCCGAACAGGCCGAGCGCACCCTCCCCCACGCCGCGAACTGGTACGCCGGCGCGCCCGGCGCGGACGCCTACTACGGCCCCCCGCTGCGCCTGGCCGAGACGGCCCGCCGCTTCGACACCTCCCCCGCCTGGTTCTGCCAGGTCGGCGCGGCCCCCGCCCTGGACCTGGTCGAGCGGATCGGCGTCGAGCGGATCCACACCCACAACGTCACCCTCGCCAACCGCTTCCTGACCGGCCTGGGCCTGCCCCCCACCGACAGCGCGATCGTCTCGGTCGACGCGCCACAGGCCAAGGCGCGCCTGGACGCCGCCGGCATCCGCGCCTCGGTCCGAGCCGGGCGAGTGCGCCTGGCCTTCCACCTGTACAACACCACCGCGGACGCCGACGCCGCGATCGCCGCGCTGACCGCCTGACCCCCGTCCTCAGTCGAGCAGCGCCCCCGCCAGCGACCGCCAGTCGTCCGTCGGGACCTCGCCCATCGACTCGCCCAGCACCTGCACGCACACGTGGTCCGCGCCGGCCGCCAGCTGTGCCTCCACGCCCGCGCGGACCGCCGTCTCGTCGCCCGACACCACCAGCCGGTCCACCAACCGCTCGCTGCCGCCGGCGGCGAAGTCGTCCTCGGTCAGGCCGAGCCGCAGCCAGTTGTTGCGGTAGTTCGGCAGGCCCATGTACAGCTTCAGGTGCTCCCGGCCCCGGCGCAGGACCGTCTCGCGGTCGGTCCCGAGGACGACGGCCTGCTCCACCGCGAGCAGGCGGTCCGCGCCCAGGGCCGCCCTGGCCTCGGCGGTGTGCTCGGGGGTGACCAGATACGTGTGCGCCCCCTCGGCCCGCTCGCGGGCGAGGTCGAGCATGCGCGGGCCCAGCGCCGCGAGTACGCGCGCGGGGCGCGGGGTGTCGGCGGCGGCCGCGAGGTACAGCGCGGAGTCCATCGCGTCGAGGTAGCCCCGCATGTGCGCGAGCGGCTTCTCGTACGTGCGCCCGCCCGGCCGCAGTCCCTCCACGAGCGGGCCGTGGCTGACCCCCAGGCCGGTCAGGAAGCGTCCGGGGTACGCGTCGTGCACGGTTCGCGCCGCCGCGTTGGCGGCCATCGCGTCCCGGGCCCACACGTTGGCGATGCCGGTCGCGGCGGCGATCCGCGGCGCGGCGCCCAGGACCAGCATCGCCTGCGTGAACGCCTCCCGGCCCACGGTCTCGCCCCACCACAGCGCGCCGTAGCCGAGTTCGTCGAGTTCGGCCACCACCTCGCGCAGCCGGGACACGGGCATGAAGTCGAGCGTGGCGGTCCACAGGCCGATCCGGCCGAGGTCGGGGACGGGCTGGTGGGTGCCGGCCGGTGTGGTCATGGTGCGCTCCCGGGTTCTGTAACGCTGTGACAATCGGTTCGGGCAAACCCTAACGCGCGGAGAATGGACCGTCCGCGTTTCCATGGGCCGTCCTTGGTTTCCGCGGGAACCGTGGACGCGGAATCATGGTCCTGCCCCCCACAAGCCGTTTGCCGGATCCGTCGGAGAGATCGTGCAGAGTCCGCTGTTCAACCACGCAGTGACCCAGTCCGCAGAGCGCTACAGCCTGCAGAACGCGCACATGCTCCGGGTCCTCCTGTCCCCCGAGGTCGGCACCGAGGTGCTGGCCCGCAAGGGGGCGATGGTGGCCTACCAGGGCAACGTGCAGTTCGAGGGCGCGTTCCAGAGCGCGGCCGAGCTGCGCACCGGAGCGCTGACCGGCGACATGCTGGACCTGATGCGGTGCCACGGGCACGGCACGGTCTACCTCGCCAACCAGGCGCAGAGCATCCACATCCTGAATCTGCACAACGACGCGCTGATCATCGAGGACGAGAACGTCCTGGCCCTCGACAACACGTTGAACTGGGGCGTCGTCCAGATCGACGCGGGCTACAACGTCGGTGGCATGGGCGCCTATTCGATGCAGATCGGCGGGACCGGTCGGATCGCGATCACCACGTCGGGCGCGCCGCTCGTGCTGCGCGCGTCGTCGGACCGCGAGGTGTTCGCGGACGCCGACGCCGTGATCGCGTGGACGGCCGGACTGCGCACCAGCCTGCAGGCGCAGACCACGTCGCAGCGGGTCTGGCGGCGGCGCCGGCAGAGCGGCGAGGGCTGGACGATCGCCTTCATGGGCGAGGGCTACGTGGTGGTCCAGCCGAGCGAGGTGCTGCCGGTGAACACGATCGCGGCGCAGGGCAACCGGTTCGGGATGGGCCGCGACGGCTTCCAGGGCAACACGTGGGGCGGGCCCGGCGGTCCGCACGGCACGCCCCCGCCCGGCCCCTACGGCCCGGGGCCGCAGGGCCCGCCGGGTCCGCCGGGTCCCCATGGCCCCCAGGGCCCGTACGGCCCGCCGCCGGGGCCGTACGGCCCACGCTGATCGAGCGATCCGACCCGAGGGCTCGCCCCGGCCCGGCTCAGGCCCGCGTCCGCCGCCGCGGCACGCGAGCCGACTGAACGGTGTCGAGGACGCCCGGTTCGTCCGGACGTGGCACGCACGTCGTGTCCCGGTCGAACTCGTAACGCGTCTCGGGGGAAGCCTGCTCGGTCATCGTGGCGACTCCGCGGTGCTCGGCCGACGTGCCCATCGGCTTGGCACAGTCACAGATACGAGCCGCCGTCCTCCGTCGCCGGCATTGCCTCCTGTGGGGCACCGAACCCCTGGTTCGGCGCGCCGAGCATCTGCTGCGGCGCCCCGTCGGCGCCCTGACGCAGCATCAGGGTCAGCCGGATCCCGCCCCAAAGCCCTTCCAGCCAGCCGATCAACTGGGCCTGCACTATCCGCAGTTCGGCCAGGCTCGGGGTCTGGATGCCGGCGAACGGCTCGGTGAGGCGCTCCAGTTCCTCGTACAGGTCGGGGGCCAGCGAGCGTCGCAACTCGGGCAGCGAACGCTCGTAGACGACCCGCACACGATCGCGGCCGGGTTCGTCCAACGGCGCGTCGCGCAGTTCCTCCAACAGGTGGCGGATCATCTCGGCGACACGCATGACGCGGTCGGGGGCCGGGACCAGCTCACCGATCGGACGCTGGTCGTCTCCTTCGCGGGCGGTGGTGACAATCGGTTCGACCATGGGCCGCGCCTACCCTGCGCTCGACTGCGGAAAACGCGGCGGCGGTCAGCTCCGCGCCCGTTCGGTCGGCGGATTCGGCGGCCCGGACGGGTCCGGACCGGCCGACCGCACCGGCTCCTCGGGCTCCTCGGGCACCGGGTGCGCCCGCCCCGCCTCGGCCTCGGCGGGCCCCTCGGGCGCCGGGTGATCGGGCGGCGCGTCCCCTCGCGGGGGCACCCCGGGCGACGGCGCCGCGGGCGCCGGCTCCACCGGCGTCGGCACGTCGGCGGCCCGCTCGGCCCGCCCCCGCGCCTTGGCGGCCCGGAGCACCACGATCACACACGCGAGGAACGCCAGGTATGCGGCCACTCCTACCGCCAACCAGGTCCACACATCCCTCTCCCCACGTCAGGTTGCTCACCAAGAGCAATCAACCGAAATCTACCCGTAAGCGAGGCTCGCCCAACACGTCTGGTGGGTCCACCTCGTGCGGATTCCGTGGAGATGCTGCGAAGGGTCGCCCCGGCCTGACGAGGCATCAACACCGCGCACCGAAAGGACGCTCGGCGACCGAGCGCAGTTCCCACGAACGCGCGGCCTGTTCCGACCACGCGCCCTTCGGCCGTCGCCTCACCCTGCCCCATCCGAGCCGAACGACACCGGACGACACCGGATGCTTGCGAACGACTGTCTTCCGATATATCGTTGAGCCATCGCGAACGATCGCGATGCTTACTGGAAGATCGTCATCATGATGATCACCGGGAAATCACAGGCAGCAAAAAACACCAAGGAGAAACCTCATGCACCGCAAAGGACGCCCCGCCTGGGGCGATGAACGACAGAACCGTCCGGCCTTCGGGCCGTGGGGCCCGCCCGGCCCCGGCCCGTGGGGACGCGGGCACGGCCACGGCGGGCGCGGCGGACCGGAAGGGCGCGGCCGAGGCCGCGGGCGTGGTCGCGCCCGGCGCGGCGACGTCAGGGCCTCGATCCTGGCCCTGCTCACCGAACGGCCGATGCACGGCTACGAGATGATCCAGGAGATCGGCGAGCGCACCGGCGGCGTGTGGAAGCCCAGCCCCGGCTCGGTCTACCCGACCCTCCAGCTCCTGGAGGACGAGGGCGTGCTCGAAGGCGTCGAGGGCAGCGGCCGCAAGCTGTTCACCCTCACCGACGCCGGCCGCGAGGAGGCCGCGCGGATCCCCGAGGGCACCAAGCCCTGGGACGAGGCGAGCCGCGGCGTCGACTTCGAGGCGGTCCACGACCTGCGCTCGGCGATGCACGGCATCGGCGACGCGCTGCGCCAGCTGATGATGAACGGCACCGAGGCGCAGCGGGCCAAGGCCCTCGAGGTCGTCACGGACACCCGCAAGCGGCTCTACCTGATCCTGGCCGAAGCCGACTGATGTCGCCCGGCCCGCACAGCGATCGCAGCGTCCGGTGCGGGGCACCCGCCCCGCACCGGAACCGCGATCGACCCGCCGGGACCCGGCGCCGCCCGCACGGCGGCACCCGGCGCGCTCACCAGGGCGCGACCCGGTAATCCTTCAGAAAGCACCCGAACAACGGCTCTCCGCCCTCCCCGCGCACGACGGGGTCGTACACCCGGGCCGCGCCGTCGACGATGTCGAGCGGCGTGCGGAACCCGTGCGCCGCGACCCGCTCCTTGTCGGGATGCGGCTTCTCGTCGGTGATCCAGCCGGTGTCGACACTCGTCATGTACACGCCGTGCGCGGCCAGGTCCGCCGCACTCGTCCGGGTGAGCATGTTCAGCGCGGCCTTGGCCATGTTGGTGTGCGGGTGCCCCGGCGCCTTGTACTCGCGCCCGAACTGGCCCTCCACCGCCGACACGTTCACGATGTACCGCCGCTCGTGCCCCGACCGGCGCAGCAGCGGCAACAATCGGCTGACCAGGACGAACGGCGCCGTCACGTTGACGAGTTGGACCTCCAGGAGCTCCACCGGATCCACCTCGTCGACCCGCTTGGACCACGAGTTGGTCGGGGCCCGATCGGGCACCAGACCGGCCGCGGTCAGCGCCGGCACGAGTGCGGTGGAGACCGGGTCGGAGCCGGCGGCCGGCGGCTCGCCGAGGGCGACGTCGAACGCCCCCGGGCCGAGCGCGGCCCGCTCCGCCGCGAGCAGCGGCGCGTACGCCGCGGCGGGGCGCCGGATCGTCTGCGCCGCGTTGTTGACCAGGATGTCGAGCGGGCGCCCCTCCTCGACGAGTCGATCGCACCACGCGACGAGGCCGCCGAGGTCGCGCAGGTCGATCGGGTGCACCCGCAGGCGATGCGCCCACTCGTCGTGGTCGGGGGCCGCGGCGAAGCGCTCGTGCGTGTCGTGCGGGAAGCGCGAGGTCACGATCACCTCCGCGCCGTCGCGCAGGAGTTTGAGCACGAGCTCGTAGCCGATCTTGACCCGGCCGCCGGTGACCAGCGCCAGCCGCCCCGTCAGATCGGTGCGGGCGCGCCGGCGTTGCCGGTTCTCCACGGCGCACGGCGGGCACAGCAGGTGATAGAAGCCGTCCACCCGCCGGTAGGGCAGTTTGCAGACGTAGCAGCGCAGGCCCGCCTCGACCACCCCGACGCACGAGGGCAGTCCCGCGTCGTCGAGCGGGAGGTCCTCGACCCGATCCGCCGCGCCCGTCGCGGTGCGCTCGGTCACCTCCTGCCGCTGCCGCGACCGCAGCTCGCGCCGCTCGGCCCGGCGCCGATGTCGCCCGGAGCGGACGAAGGACGCGAGCACCTGCTCGATCCGCCGCCGCTCGGGGGCGTCCGGCGCGAGGTCGGACAGCGCGCCGAGCACGGCGAGGCACTCCTCGAGGGACGGGGGTCGGGGCAGTGTGTCCGAGTCGGTCATGGCGGTGTTCCCCCCGAGGACGTGCGGCGATCGTGACGGCGAACCCTATGGCTCCGCGGGATCCGCGAAGCGGGCGTCACCGGGCTCACCGGAGGAGGCCATCGGAATTCGCTCCCTTCGCGGATGCGGACCGGTACGGACGGGCGCCGACGGATGCCGGAAGTGTCGTCGGCGCGACTTGCCGACGGCGCTCAGGCTAGCGACGCGCCGACCCGCCGGTCATCGGCTTTTCCGGCCGGTCCGGCGGTCAGCGCGAGGACTAGTGCCGCGCCCGGCAACGTTTGCCCCGTCGCGGTGTTCGGTGCGGTTCCTTGGCGTGCCGCCGGAACGTTCTCGTACTGGAGTACTTGGACGTTTCGGCGGTGCGTCGAGGGGCCGTGCCCTGCGCCGCGACGGGGCAAACGTTGCCGGGCGCGGCACTAGTAGTCCGTCGCAGCTAATTCTTGGGATAGAGGTGGCGCAGTTTGATGCGTGCGTCGTGGGTGGTGAACTGCCAGTCCACCTGACGTTGGTCGGTGTTGGTGGCGTTCTGCCAGGCGGAGAGTTCGGTGTTGAGGATGTCGAGGTCGCCGATCCGGCGGTCGAGACATTGCCGGGTCAGCGCGGAGAGTTCGATCTCGGCGATGTTGAGCCATGACCCGTGTTTGGGTGTGTGGTGGATCTTGAGGCGTTGGGCCAGTGCGAAGGCCTCTTCCGGGTCGAATGCCTCGTACAGTGAGGCGATGCCGTGGGTGTTGAGGTTGTCCATCACCAGCACCACGGCCTCGGCGTCGGGGTAATCCACGCTCAGCAGGTGCTTGACCTGGCCGGCCCAGTCGATCCGGGTCCGCTGGGACAGTGCCTGAACTCGGCGCCACCCGCGCAGGGGTTCGACCCACATGAAGATCGAGCACGTGCCGCGGCGGATGTACTCGCTGTCCTGGCGGGCGTCGTGACCCGGGCGGGCCGGAAGCGGGTCGCGGGCATGGTCGAGGAGCTGGTAGGGCTTCTCGTCCATGCACACCACCGGACGTGCCGGGTCATAGGGCCGGGCGTAGACGGCCAGTACGTCTTCCATCCGGGCCGCGAACTCCGCGTTCGCTCGTGGTGGGATGGTCCAGCACTTCTTCAGATGAGGACGCAGTTCCGTTTTTTTAAGACCCGTCCGATGGTGGAGTGGTCCAGATCGGGGATGTCCTCGACCAGCGCGACGTGCTTCTCCAGCAGCCGCAGCGACCACCGGGCATGGCCCTGGGGTGGCTGTGAGCACGCCATCGCGATCAGCCGGGCTTCGACCTCACCGGTCACCGGCGAGGGCACCGGCGGGAGGTCGCGCTTCTTCCGCGCGATCGTGGCGTGAACATCGCCACCGGTCTCGGCGAAACGCTTGGCGACCAGCCGCAATGTCTCACCGGAGACGCCGAGCCGGGCCGCGATCACCTCCTTGGGATCCGCCTCACCCACCGAGGCATCCAGCGCAAGCAGCACCCGCGCGCGCATGATCATCGAGGCCCCACGAACACCCGTCGTGGTCACCCGGACCAACTCCTCGCGATCCTGCGCGGTCAACCTGACCGGCCGCTTTTTCTGCGAACCCATGACAACAGTCCCGTCTGGCAAAGGGGAAGGAATCTGCCAGACACCAACCTCCCAACCAGACACGCCATATCTAAGCAGCGACACGCTACTAGCGGCCGTCCACCACCGCGCGCAGCAGGTCGAGTTCGGACACCGAGCCGGGTGCCCCGCCGACCGCCACCAGTCGGTTCGCCGAGCGTTGCAATTCGGCGTTGACCGGGGTCGGTACACCGTGCAGGCGGCCGATCCGGACGATCTCGCCGTTGAGGTAGTCGGTCTCGATCCCGCCGGTCTGCCGGTACAGGCTCTGCCACGACGAGCCGCCGGGGCGACGCTCGCCGCCCACGGGGCGTACCTGTACGAGCGCGCTCGTCGGTGCGAACGCGGCGTGGATGCCCGCCGAGAACAGCACCGTGCGGGCCTCGTCCATCGCGAGCCGGTCCAGGTTCCCGCCGCGCGCGCTGGGTCCGCACAGCGCCTCGACCGCGTTGCCGAGGTTGGTGACGAGCTTGCCGTACTTGTACGCGGTGATGTCCGCGCGCACCTCGGAGCCGTAGCCGGCGCCGGACAGGACACGTGACACCTGGGCCGAGAACGCGTCGCGACCGTGCGGGTAGCGGCCGATGTCGAGGACCCCGGCCACCGGCGACGAGTACGCGCGCACGACGCCCGGTTCGAGGTAGGCGGTGGGGCAGGCGACGAGGACGCCGTACACGTTCGCGAACAGACGCAGCGCCATGTCCTCGTTGGCCACGCCGTTCTGCGCGCAGACGATCGGGACGGCGGAGTCGGCGTGCCGGGCGAGCCCGCGCAGTGCCTCGGCGGTGTCGTGCGACTTGACGCAGAGCACGACCGCGTCCACGTCGGCCCAGTCCAGCAGCGGCTCCAGCTCGGCGACCTCGCTCACCGCGGGAATCCGTACGACGTCCGCGCCGTCCGGGGACTCGACCCGCAGACCGTGCTCCCGGATGGCCTCGACGTGGTCGGGTCGCCCCACCAGGTGCACGTCGTGCCCCGCCTGCGAGAGGCGAGCGCCGAGGACGCTGCCGACTGCCCCGGCCCCCAGGACTACAAAGCGCATGGCCGATCCCTCCCCGACGCGAGGCCCCATCCAAACACGTCCCGGCACCGTCGTGGGGTCCACGGGCCCACCGGTTTTCGGGCCCGCGCGAGAGTCCCCGAACGGGTTCCGGGGGCACATCGGGGAAGGCACCGCGAACCGGACTCGAACAGATTCGAACAACGCTCGAACACCCGCCCGCGTGCCGCCTGTTCCGCCCCTCGTTCACACCGCTCGTCCACACCGCGCCACACCGCACCACACAGCACCGTGCGGCACCACACCGCGCCGGCCTGACCGAGGCGATCGCGGTCACGGGGACACGCGTGCGGCGTTCCCGGACCGGGGCGGGTGGGTCCGACCGATCCGGGTCAGGCGGAGGTCCAGGCGGGCACGTAGCCGGCCGCGCGGGAGCCCGTACCGGTGGCCGCCCGCCGGGCCGCGGGCACGTGCTGGATCGAGGTGTGCGCCTCGCCGTCGACGACGGTGCGACCGCCGCGCGGCTCGAACCCGCGCCGGATGAACCAGTCGGCGCTGCGCGCGTACACGTCGGAGATCACCGGACGCGCGCCCGCGATCACCAGCGCGTGCCCGAGCAGGAACGTGGCGTGCCCCTGCCGGCGATACGACAGCAGCGTGCACACGCGTCCCATCCGCAGCACCCCGTCACCCTCGGCGGTCAGCCGCATGGTCGAGACGGTGACACCTTCGTGTTCGGCCCACAGGTGTGTCGTACCGGGCTCGATGTCGCGCCCGTCGGGATCGAGCCAGGGCTGCCGGCGTGCGACGACGAAGACCGTGCTGCGCAGCGTCAGCAGCCGGTACAGACTCACGGCGTCGATTTCGCCCGCTGTTCCGTAGAAGTACGACACGTCCATTGCGGCAGCGTGGCACCCCGCATGCGCCGTCCGGGCGACCCGGATGTGCTCTCCGGGGAACGTCCGGATGAACTTTTGGCTACCGTCTGCCGCACGGTGATTCCGTGTCCCGAGCACGTATCGGCCCGGTACCGACCCCCCGTGCCGACTACGTGCCGAGGCCGCACGTGGCAAATATCCCACTGCGTACGCCGCCTCCGGCGTGGAACACTCCCAAGGGTCGCCCGCCCACCGTGTGCACGAGGACGCGCGGGCGATTGCCCTGCGAGGAGGAGATATCCAGGTGAGCGTCGAAGAGTTGTCGCATCGACAGAATCGTCCGCTGCCCGAGCTGCGCCAGTCGGGCAAGCTCGCGGACGTCTGTTACGACATCCGCGGACCGGTTCTCGACGAGGCGAAACGCCTCGAGGACGAGGGTCACCGCATCCTCAAGTTGAACATCGGCAACCCCGCGCCGTTCGGCTTCGAGGCACCCGACGAGATCCTGCACGACATGATCCGCAACCTGCCGGCCGCGCAGGGCTACTGCGACTCGAAGGGCCTGCTCACGGCCCGCCGGGCGGTCGTCCAGCACTACCAGACGCGCGGCATCGAGGGCGTCGACGTCGACGACGTCTACATCGGCAACGGCGTGTCCGAGCTGATCGTGATGTCGCTCCAGGCGCTGTTGAACAACGGCGACGAGGTGCTCGTGCCGATGCCGGACTACCCGCTGTGGACAGCCGCGGTGAGCCTGTCCGGCGGCACGCCCGTGCACTACCTGTGCGACGAGGGCGCCGACTGGTATCCCGACCTCGACGACATCGCGGCCAAGATCACCGACCGCACTCGCGCGATCGTGGTGATCAACCCGAACAACCCGACCGGTTCGGTCTACCCGCAGGCGATCCTCGAAGGCATCGTCGACCTCGCCCGGCGACACGGTCTCCTCCTCCTCGCCGACGAGATCTACGACAAGATCCTCTACGACGACGCCGTGCACGTACCGCTGGCCTCGCTCGCGCCCGACCTGCTGTGCCTGACCTTCAACGGCCTGTCCAAGGCGTATCGGGTGGCCGGCTTCCGCTCCGGCTGGCTGATGTTGTCCGGGCCCAAGCGGCACGCGTCGAGCTACATCGAGGGCCTGAACATCCTGGCCAACATGCGCCTGTGCGCGAACGTGCCCTCGCAGCACGCGATCGCCACCGCGCTCGGCGGCTACCAGAGCATCAACGACCTGATCCTGCCCGGCGGCCGGCTGCACGAGCAGCGCGACGCCGCGTACGAGGCGCTGATCTCGATCCCCGGCGTGACCTGCGTCAAGCCCAAGGGCGCGCTCTA
Source organism: Embleya sp. NBC_00896 (assembly GCF_045207785.1). Taxonomy (NCBI): domain Bacteria; kingdom Bacillati; phylum Actinomycetota; class Actinomycetes; order Kitasatosporales; family Streptomycetaceae; genus Embleya; species Embleya sp. NBC_00896. The sequence goes on along the minus strand of NZ_CP108776.1, from coordinate 6,956,290 downwards.
CGCGTTCCCGCGGATCGATCCGGACGTCTGCAAGATCCTCGACGACGAGAAGTTCGTCTTCGACCTGCTCCAGAGCCAGCGGATCCTGGTCGTGCAGGGCACCGGGTTCAACTGGCACCAGCCGGACCACTTCCGTGTCGTGACGCTCCCCCAGGTCGACGACCTGACCGACGCGATCGGCCGGATCGGCGAGTTCATCGGGTCCTACGGCCAGTAGAAGGCCCGCACCTGCTCCACCCCGACGATCCCGGCGCCGCCCGCGCACCCGGCGGCGCCGGGATCGTCGTACTCAGGCCAGGAGCCGGCGCACCGTCAGCTTCTTGACCCGCGGGACCACCAGTTCACCGAACGCGGCGGTCTGCTCCAGGTACTGCGCGCGCGTCGTGGCCGGCAGCGTCAGGGTCACCCCGGTGACTCCCGCCTCGGCCTGTTCGGTCAGGTCCGCGACGATCGCCTCGTGGTCGATGCCGTCGCCGTCGAACATGCTCATCCCGCGCGGCATGAAGGTGACGTCGATCGGATCGGTGCGGCCGACCGAGGCGGCGTACTCGCGGGCGTAGTCGAGCCGCGCCCCGAGGTCGGCCAGCGTCTCCAGGCCCGGTGTCTTGAGGTACTTGGACGCGCCGGCCGGGGCCGGCATCGGCAGCCAGCCGTCGCACAGGTCCACGACCCGGCGGATGGCGCGCTTGCTGTTGCCGCCCACCCACACCGGGATCCGCGCCTGCGCCGGGCGCGGCCGCATCGTGTTGCCGGCCACGCTCTCACCGGTCCAGGCCGCACGCATCGCCCGCAGCGCGTCGTCCAGGACGTCGTTGCGGTTGGCGTAGTCGGCGCCCAGGGCCGCGAACTCGGGCTCCAGGTAGCCCGCGCCCACGCCCAGGATCACCCGGCCGCCGGACAGCGCGTCGAGCGAGGAGATCATCTTCGCCGACAGGTACGGGTTCCGATACGCCGGCACGAACAGGTTCGTGTGCAGGCGCAGCCCGGTCGTGGCGGCCGCCGCGAAGGACAGCGTGACCATCGGGTCGAGCGTGTGGTGGCCACCGTGGGCCAGCCACTGGTCGCCGGGGAACGGGTGGTCGGTGGTGAAGACCGCGTCGAACCCGGCGGACTCGGCCGCGCGGGACATCTCCATCACGGCCTCGGCGCTGATCAGATCGGCGCCGGCCTCGACCAGGTGCGTGGGCAGTCCGAGCGAAAGGAACATGGCGGCAACGTAGCAGCGACCTGACGCATCGTCAGTAACCGCTGCCACAACGGTCCGCCACCCGTTCAGCCGCTGTAGGTGGTCTTCGGCGGCGTGCCCGTGCCGAGTGCCGCGCGGAACCAGCGGTCGTACATCCGCTGCCAGGTCCCGTCGGACTTCATCCGCTCGATCGTCGCGTTCAGGAACCGGACGAAATCGGTTTCGCCCTTGGGCACCGCGATCGCGCTCACCTCGTTCAGGTCGCTCTCGCCCACCATCTTGAGCAGCGGGTCCTGTTCGGCCAGGCCGGCCAGCAGCGCGGCGTTGGTGTGCACCGCGGCGACCCGGCCCTCCTGGAGCGCGACCAGGCAGTCGGTCCGGTCCGCCACCTCGTACACGCGGGCCTTCGACTCGGCTACCCGACGCTCGGGGGTGGTGTTCTTGGACACGCACACGTACTGGCCCGCGAGGTCCTCCAGGGACTTCACCGGCGAGTTCTTCGGGACCAGCAGGCGGAGCGAGTCCTCCAGATATCCGCTGGAGAAGTCCACCTGCTGCCAGCGGTCGCACGTGATGGTCAGCGTGTGCACGACCATGTCCACCTTGCGGTTCACCAACACGTCCAGCCGCTGCCCGGGCGGGATCACCCGCAGCCGGACCCGGTTCGGGTCGCCGAAGATCGCTTCGGCCACCTCGCGGGCGACGTCTATGTCGAAGCCCTCCAAGACCCGGGTGTCGGGGTTGGGCGCGGAGAACATCCGGGTGTTCTGGTCCACGCCGACCTCGAGGAAGCCGCGGTTCTGGATCGCCCGCATGGTCGTGCCCTCGGGCATCGCGCCCGCCTTGGGCAGCGTGGACGGGGTGAGGTTGCGCCTCGGGTCGCACGGCGGTGTCACGGGCGGAGGCACCAGCACCGGGTCGGGCACGCCGACCTCCAGCGGCGCGCGCGGACTCGGCGGCGGGTCGGCCGCACCGGCGCCCGTCCCCGCTCCCGACCCGCACCCGGCGAGCACCAGCACTGTCCCGAGAATCGCCGCCCGAAGCGGCATTGCGTCAGATCTCATTGGCCACACACGTTGCAGCATCTCAGCAAGCCCGTTCGAACAAACGAGGGCGTTCCCTCACACGTTTCGACGGGCCGCCCGCGGCATGATCCGGCCGCGGAACGGATACCGTGACCACCGCGACGTGGTCCGCCGGGGCTGTGGGTAGCGTGACCGCACTCGATCATCGCGACGCGCTCCGTCGACGGAAGGACATTCCCCATGCGCCCCCAGACGTTCGCCGACCTGAACGGTCCGGCCGCGGCCACATTCGACGAGGTGCTCCGCCGCAACCCCGGCGAGCCCGAGTTCCACCAGGCCGTGCACGAGGTACTGGAAAGCCTCGCCGCGGCGCTGGACAGGCGCCCCGAACTCGCCGACGCGGCACTGCTGGAGCGGCTGGTGGAGCCCGAACGCCAGCTGATGTTCCGCGTCCCGTGGACCGACGACGCCGGTCGGGTGCAAGTCAACCGCGGCTTCCGGGTCGAGTTCAACGGCGCGCTCGGCCCGTACAAGGGCGGACTGCGGTTCCACCCCTCGGTGAACCTGAGCGTGGTCAAGTTCCTCGGCTTCGAACAGATCTTCAAGAACGCCCTCACCGGCCTCGGCATCGGCGGCGGCAAGGGCGGCTCGGACTTCGACCCGAAGGGTCGTTCCGAGGCCGAGGTGATGCGGTTCTGCCAGTCGTTCATGACCGAGCTGTACCGGCATCTGGGCGAGCACACCGACGTCCCGGCCGGTGACATCGGGGTCGGCGGGCGCGAGATCGGCTACCTGTTCGGCCAGTACCGGCGCATCACCAACCGCTACGAGGCGGGCGTGCTCACCGGCAAGGGCCTCGGCTGGGGCGGATCGCAGGTGCGCACCGAGGCGACCGGTTACGGCTGCGTGTACTTCCTGGCCGAGATGCTGCGGGCGCGCGGCGACGACCTCGTGGATCGGCGTGCGGTGGTGTCGGGTTCGGGCAACGTGTCGATCTTCGCGATCGAGAAGGCCCGCGAGCTCGGCGCGCGCGTGGTGGCCTGCTCGGACTCCTCCGGCTACATCGTCGACGACAAGGGCATCGACCTCGAACTGCTGAAGGAGATCAAGCTGGGCCGGCGCGGCCGGATCGCGGACTACGCCGGGCGGGTCGCACACGCGCGCTACGTCGCGGGCGGCTCGGTCTGGGAGGTCCCGTGCGACGTCGCGCTGCCGTGCGCGACGCAGAACGAGCTCGACGGCCCCGCCGCCGCACACCTGGTCAAGCACGGTCTGGTGGCGGTCGCGGAGGGCGCCAACATGCCGTGCACGCCGGACGCGGTACGGGTGTTCCGCGCCGCGGGCGTGCCGTTCGCGCCGGGCAAGGCGGCGAACGCGGGCGGCGTGGCCACCTCCGCGCTGGAGATGGCGCAGAACGCGGCCCGCACGTCGTGGACCTTCGCCGACACGGACGCCAAGCTCGGCGCGATCATGCGCGACATCCACGCGACGTGCCTGGAGACCGCGGCCGAGCACGGCAGCGAGGGCGACTACGTCCTGGGCGCCAACATCGCCGGCTTCCTGCGCGTCGCCGAGGCGATGACCGCGTTCGGCGTGGTGTAGCCGCCCCGGACAACCGATGCCGCCGCCCGGCCGACCCCGTCGGCCGGGCGGCGGCATCGGGGGCCGTCCGCGAACCGCACGAAAACCGTTGGCATCCGCCTCGGATCCGCTGTTACGTTTCAAAGGTCCGGCCGGAAGACGGTCGGACGCCCGCACTTGGCTCCCCACCCCCCGGAAGGTGTCTATGACCCGGCCCGCGCCGAGCGCGCCTCGTACGACCGCGGCCGGATCCGGATCAGGGGACTCCCCCGACATCCGTTGATCCCCCGGCGGGCTCGCCGCCACGCACACGCCCCACGCGTCGTGCCGCGGCGACACTCCCTCCGAGACCGCTCGGCGCTTCCTTGCTGCCATCGCTTTCGCATCCCGGCAAGGAGATCCCCGAGTGTCGAACACCGGCAACACCGGTAACACCGGCAAGACTCAGACCACTTCACCGCGCACCGACACCTTCGCCTGTGTCCGCTGCGGACTCACCGTCACCACCCTCGACCCGGCCGGCGACCGGCGCAACCACTGCCCGAGCTGCCTGCACTCACGGCACGTCGTCGACCACGTCGAGGGCGGCCCGTCCGCGTGCGCGGCACGCATGTCGCCGATCTCGATCGCGGTGCTGCGCAACGGCGACTGGATGATCGTGCACCGATGCATCCGGTGCGACGAACTGACGTCGAACCCGATCTCCGGGGACGACAACCAGCTCGTCCTGATCCGGATGGCCGTCCGGCCGCTGGCCCAACCGCCGTTCCCGCTCGAAGTCTTCGGGCAGCTGTGACCATGGGCCGCCGAAAGCCGACCCCACGGCGCCCGCAACGACTCAAGGACGTCACCCACGGGCGCGTCGGCGGCGACGCCTTCCGCTGCGTGGGCTGCCGCCTCGACGTGCCGCTCCTCGCGCCCGGCACCGCGCACCGGAACCACTGTCCGCATTGCCTCACCAGCCTGCATGTCGACCGGCGCGTGCCGGGGGATCGCTCGGCCGGTTGTGGCGGCCGCATGGCGGCCCTGAGCCTGACCGTTCGGCCGGGAGGCGAATGGCAGCTCATCCACCATTGCCAGTCCTGCGGCGAACTCGGCGCCAATCGCATCGCCGGCGACGACAACCCCCGGTCCCTCCTACGCCTGGCCATGCGCCCCCTGTCCGACCCAGCCCTACCAATCCGCACCTTGCTCACCCTCTAGCCCAGCCGCCCTGCGACCCACTTTCGGCCTCAAACGCCGGCCGGGCTGGGTGGCCTCAAACGCCGGCCAGGCTATTGGCCTCAAGCGCCGGCCAGGCTATTTGGCCTCAAACGCCGGCCGGGCTGTCCATAGCCCAACCGGCACCTGAGCCAACCCAGCCCGGCCGGCGCCCGAGGCAACCCAGCCTGGCCGGCGCTTGAGGCCAAATAGCCTCGCCGGCGCTTGAGGCGAAACAGCCCCGCCGGCGCTTGAGGCGAAACAGCCCGGCCCCGACTACTCCATGCCGGTTTTCCCCGGCGACCAAAACGGCTTGGTCACCACCGACTTGCGATCCCATCCATGGTCGGCGACCAGCCGATCCCGCACCAGCTTGACCGTGCGAGCCTCGCCGGCAACGTACGCGATGCCCGGCGTCGAAGGCAGGTCCAGCCGCCCCACCGCAGCGGCCAGCCCGGTCGAGGACGCCGCCGAGCCATCGCCGCGCTCGATCCAGGTGAACCGTTCGGGATGGAGGATCGGCAGCCGGTCGGCCGCGGTCGCGGTCTCGATCACCCCGTACACGTTCACCGCCGGCCCCACCGCCGCGATCATCGCGCCGAGCGCCACCGACGCCGTCTCCTCGCCGACGAACACGTGGTACGGCGCGTCCGGCCGCAACACGAAGCCGCCCTCCGGCTTGCCGAACCGGACCCGGTCGCCGACCCGCGCGCCCCGGCCCCACGCGGCGCCGGGGCCCGGTTCGCCGTGGTCCATGACGCACAGGTCCAGCACGCCGGCCGCCGGGTCGTACGCCCACACCGAGTAGGTGCGCAGCAGGTTGCCCGGGCCCTTGCGCCAACTCGCGATCGACAGCACGTCGTTCACGTGCACCCGGGCCGGTGGGCGAGACCGCGCAGCGCGGGGTCCTCGATCCGGATCCGCCGCATCCGGGCCGCGATCGACTCGGTCTCGGTGATCGTGCCAGCGACGAACACCCGGTCGAGCAGCCGGTCGACCGGCCCTCGCCTGCGCGTGGTGGTGGTCATGAGGAGATCCTCTCGGTCGAGAACGGTGAAGCCGGGACGGTGCTGCTCCGGTCGCGGTAGCCCGCCGCGACGACCGCCGTGGCGACCAGCAGCGTCACGCCGACGACCAGGAAGCCGGTGGACATCGCGTCGGTGAACGCGTCCACGACGCGCGCGTGCTCCGCACCGTGCGAGCGGGACAGTTCGACGGCGGGTTCGCCGGAGAACCGGGTGGCCAGGATCGTGCCGAACACCGCGACGCCGAGCGCCGCGCCGATCTCGCGGGCGGCGGTGTTCAGGCCCGATCCCATCCCCGCCCGGTGCTGCGGGAGTTCGGACACCACCCCGAACGAGAGCGCGGGCGCGCACAGCCCCATCCCGACGGACAGGATCAACAGGTACCCGGCGTACACCGGGTACGACGTGTGCGCGTCGACCGTCGCCATGCACAGCAGGCCGATCCCGATCAGGCTCAGCCCGACCACGACCAACGGCCGTGCGCCGTACCGCTGTTGTGCCTTGACCGCGACCTTCGGCGCGAGCGCCATGCCGATCGTGAGCGGCACGATCGCGAAGCCCGTCCGCATCGCGGAGAACCCCTTCACGTATTGCAGGTACTGCGCGTTGACGAAGAACAGCGAGAACAGCCCGAAGAAACTCGCGCCGATCCCGAGCACCCCCGCCCGCAGCTTGGCCGAGGCGAACACGCGCGGGTCGAGTAGCGGGTGCTCCACGCGCAGCGCGTGCAGCACGAACCCGACCAGGAGCAGCGCGCCGAGCCCGAAGCCGGTGATCACCTGCGCCGATCCCCATCCGAAGCTCGGGCCCTCGATGATGCCGAACAGCACGGCGACCAGGCCCGCGATCATCAGCGCGGACCCGATCGGGTCGAGCGCGGCCGGATGGGTCGGGGTGCGCGGGGTGACCCGTTGGACGAAGCCGGCGAGGACGATCGCGAGCGGGACCATGATCCAGAACAGGCCCTGCCAGGGCAGGTACTCCTGGACCAGTCCCCCGCCGACGTTGCCGAGCAGGCCGCCGAGGCCGACCGCGAGCGTCCACGACGCCATCGCCTGCGCGCGCCGCTCGGGCGGGAAGACGTGCAGCAGGATCGACATCGTCGCGGGCATGATCAGCGCGGCGCCCGCGCCGGAGATGCCGCGACCGGCGATCAGCGTCGCCGGGTCGTCGGCCAGCGCGCTGGTGACGGCGCCCGCCGCGAACACGCCGAGGCCGGCGAGCAGCGCGCCCTTGCGGCCGTAGCGGTCGCCGAGCGCGCCGGCGGGGATCAGCAGGCCGGCGAAGACGATCACGTACGCGTCGACGATCCACAGGATGCTGCCCTCGGACGGATGCAGCCGGGAGGCGGCCAGCTGCGGGATGGCGAGGTTGATCGCGGCGACCATGCTCTGCGCGACGAGTACGCACGCGCACATCACGATCAGCACGGCCCGCGGCGCGGCCGCCGTCGACGGCTGGGCGCGGGATGCCCCGGCGGTGGACGGGGCCCGGACGGGCGTGGACATGGGTTCCCCCTGGAATGGCACGAGCGGGATGGGAAGGAACTGCACCTGCGCGTCCGGACTCCTTCACCGTAGGGTGGGGCGTCGATTGACTCCAGTGCATGTTTTGCATGGGAAGGATGCGTGTGACGCAATCGGGAATGGACTTCAACCTGCTCACCGCGCTCGACGCGCTCCTGGAGGAGTGCAGCGTGTCCGGCGCGGCGCAGCGAATGCACCTGTCCGAGCCGGCGATGAGCCGTACGCTCGGCCGGATCCGCAAGGCGCTGGGCGATCCCGTCCTGGTCCGGGCGGGCCGCGCGATGGTGCCCACCCCGCACGCGCTCGCGATCCGGGCCGAGGTCCGGATCATCGTCGAGCGCGCCCGCACCCTGTTCGCCGCGGCCGGCGAGGTCGACCTGCGCACGCTGTCCCGCGCGTTCACCGTGCTGTCGCACGACGCGTTCACCGCCGCGTGCGGGGCGGCGCTGTTCGCCCGCGCGGAGCGGGAGGCGCCCGGGGTGCGGCTCAAGTTCCTCGCGGAGAGCCACATCGACACGCAGGCGCTGCGCGAGGGCGTCGCCGACCTGGAGGTGGGCGTGATCGACACGACGTCGCCGGAGGTGCTCACGGAGCACCTCTTCGACGACCGGATGGTCGCGTGCGTGCGGGCCGATCACCCGCTCCTGCGCGGCCGGATGACCGCCGAGCGGTTCGCCGCCGCCGCGCACCTGATCGTCTCCCGGCGCGGCAAGCTGCACGGCCCGATCGACAGCGCGCTGGCCGAACTCGGCCTGACCCGTCGGGTCGTCGGCACCGCGCCGACGTTCCCGTCCTCGCTGTTCATCCTCGCGTCGAGCGATCTGGTCGGTCTGGTCGCGGGTCAACTCACCGTGCTGGCCGAGGAGATGGGCCTGCGCACCTTCGAAGTGCCGCTGGAGTTGCCGCCGCTGCCGATGGGCCTGGCCTGGCATCCGCGGCACGACGCCGATCCGGGGCACGCGTGGCTGCGCGGGTGCACACGCGACGTGCTGACGGCGGCGATCGTCTGAACCGGCACGCCGCGGCCGCGGCTGCGATCAGCCTTCGAGTTTCATCAGCTCGACGCGGGTCCCGTCCGGGTCGGCCAGGAAGACCAGATCGGTCGAGCCGGTGTCGCTCCTCAGGCTCGCGCGGGTGTCGGCGAGCAGCGTGCCGCCGTGCTCGACCAGACGGGCCGCGGCGGCGTCCACGTCGTCGACGATGAACGACAGGTGGGTCAGGCCGAGCTGGTTGCGGCGGCGCGACGGCACGCCCAGCGGGTCGGGCGAGGCGTAGTGCAGCAGTTCGACGACCATGCCGGCCTTGGCGATCATCTGCGACACGAGCCGCACGTCGCCCTCGACCTCCAGCGTGTGCGCGACCTCGTTGCCGACGTCGTAGCGCACCACGGGGGCGAACCCGAGGCCCTCACAGTAGAAACGCAGCGCCCGGTCCAGATCGGCGACACACAGGCCCAGGTGGGAAGCGTTGTAGGTAATGGCGTCGGACATGCCGCGACTCCCGGATTTGCTGACGATGCGTCAGATCGGTTGGGGTCGGCACGCTAGTACCCGGACGCGCAATGATCCACCGTCACGCTCGATGGGCCACCAACTCGCCTTCAAGCACCGTGACCGCCGCGCCGAAGAGCCGGACGCGGTCGCCGAGCACCTCGACGCCGACCGTGCCGCCGCGGGCGGACAGTTGCACGCCGCTCATCCGCCGCCGGTCCAGGCGCGGCGCCCAGTAGGGGCCGAGCACGCAGTGCGTCGAACCGGTGACCGGGTCCTCCGGGACGCCGACCGCCGGGGCGAAGACCCGCGAGACGAAGTCGGCCCGACCCTCGCCCTCGGCCGTGACGATGACGGCGCGATACGGGAGCGCGGCGATCATCTCCAGGTCGGGGACCACCGCGCGCACGGCCGCCGCCGACGCCACCTCGACCAGCAGGTCGTCGCCGCCCGCCGCGACCCGCACCGGCTCGACGCCGAGCGCGAGCCCCAGGTCGGACGGGATCGGCACCTCGCGCGGCGGCAGCGCCGGGAAGTCCAGGACCACGCCGGCGCTGTCCAACGACGCGGTCAGGATGCCGCTGCGGGTGGCGAAGCGGATTCGCGACGAGGCCGCCATGCCCTGCGCGAACAGCACGTGCGCGGCCGCCAGCGTCGCGTGCCCGCACAGGTCCACCTCGGTCTGCGGGGTGAACCAGCGCAGCGCGAAGTCCGTGTCGTCGCTGCGACTGGGCACCGCGAACGCGGTCTCGGAGTGGTTGAGTTCCGCGGCGACCGACTGCATCCACGCGACGTCCTCGGCGTGCGCCGCGTCGGGCAGGCACACCCCCGCCGGATTGCCTCGGAACGGCCGGTCGGTGAACGCGTCTACCACGTGGATACGCATGCCCGTCACCGTACCCAACGCCGTCGAACCCGCGGGCGTACCCACGACCAGCCGAACCACACGACGCCGGCGAAGGTGAGCGTGCCGAGCCCCACCAGGAGCCACGGCCACCAGCTGACGTCCACGCGTTCGTCGCCGCGGTACAGGAGTTCGTCACCGGCCACGTCGGGCCTGATCGCGAGCGGGGTGTCCGGAAGGTGCTCCTTGAACGACTCGGCCAGCGGGGTGCGGACGTCCCCGACCACGCGCGCCCGGGCCTCGTAGTGGCCGGCGTCCTTCCACATGCCGTCGGTGCGGTGGGTACCGGCCGCGAGGTTGATCGAGAAGTACACCGGTTGGCCCGGCGCGAGCAGCGGTGCGCCGTCCTTGAGGCCGACCACCCCGACACCGTCGATCCGCAGCCGGGTGACCTGGAGCGGCACCCTGGCCGTGGTCGCCACCAGCCGCAGACACAGCTCGCGGCCCTCGGACAGGTCGAGCCGGGTGCCCTGCGCGACCGGCTTGAACGAGCGGCAGTCGAGCGCGCCCGGCTCCTCCGTGGAGGACGTCAGCCAGGTGGCCTCGACGCCCTTGTCCTTGTCCGCCGCCACGATCCGGCCGGCGTTGCGCAGCCGCAGCGCGGTCCTGGCCTGGGTCAGGCTCGCGCCCGGGTCGGCCGGGTTGTCGCGCAGGACCCTCGCGTCCGGCAACACCCGCTGTAGTGCCGGGCCCGCGGTGCTGTCGCTCGCGAGCGGGATCGCGAAGCCCGCGACCGCGCGGCCCTCGTCGCCGAGCCGGTCGAAGTCCCTGCGCAGATCGGGCCCGACCGAGTCGCGGGCCGCGTCCGAGAGCAGCAGCACCCCGTTGACCGAGTTCGGCGCCGAGGTGCGCAGCACGGTGAGCGCGCGGGCGAGGGCCACGTTCACGTCGCTCAGGTCCGCCACCGCGTCCGACCCGGTCCCGCCCTGGCTGCCCGCCAAGGGATCGGTCGGGCGCGCGGCGGGCAGGCGCGCGACCATCGCGGCCGGGTCGGTGACCGGTTCGAGGCCGTTGCCGTACTCGACCGCGCTGGTGTCGAACGAGACGAGCGCGACCCGGTCGTGGGCGGTGAGCGTGCCCAGGAACCGGGTCAGCGCCGCCTTGACCGCGTCGTAGCGGCCGGTCCGGCTCATCGACGTCGAGGTGTCCACGAGGATCACGTAGTTCACGCTCTCCCGGTCCGCGCCGAGCGTCGCGAGCAGCCGCTCGGCGCCGTACGGATCGGGCGGCTCGGCGGTCACGGCGGCCGGCCGCGAGGCCGCGGCGGGGCTGCCCGCGGGGACGGCGGTGAGCAGCGCGACGAGGGCGAGCACGGCCGGGAGCGCGAGGGCGCGCAACGCGTCGCCGTGCTTGAGCGCGGTGCGCAGCGCCTTGAGGTGGCGCCGGAACGCGTCGAACTCGTCCTGCTCGCGCTCGACGATCAAGGTCGCGGCGTCCGGCCCCCAGCTGTGTCCGGCGATCAGCAGGCGGATCGCCCGCAGTTCGTCGCGGGCCTGTGCCGGGGCCAGTCCACGGGCCGTCAGTTCCCGTTCCAGGTACGGCAGGAGCCGGTCGCGCTCGCGGTCGGCGGCGGCCTGCCACCAGCGCCCGACCTCGTGCACGTACAGCTCGCGGCGCGGTCGGGCGGGCCCGTCGACGATCTCGCCGGCCCACACCCGCGCCACCGCGTCGGCGTCCACCCCGCGCAGCGCGTTGCGGAACCAGCCGCTCGCGGCGCGCGCGGCGAGTTCTGGGCGGGCCCGCGCGATCGCCGCCCACCACGCGTTGTCGAGCCCGGGCAGATCCGCGAGCCGGGCGTCGGCGAGCACCGCGCCCGCGACGGCGGCGGTCAGCTCGGGGTCGCCCGCGCGGACCAGCTCGCCGAGCAGTTCGCCGGTGACCGGCACCGTCCGCAGGAGCGCGCCGATCCAGCCCGCGAAGCGGCTCTCGGCGACCGGCTCGTGTCGCAGGGCCAGCAGGTCGGCGGCCACGTACGGGCCGTCCGCGGGGGCGCCGCCCAGGGCCAGCCGCAGCACGTCGGCCCGGACCCGGGCGGCGACCGGGGCCTGGGCCCCCAGCGGCGTCGCGAGCAGCGCGGCCAGGCCCCGGGCGGCGGGGTCGTCGCGACGTTCGGTGAGCGGGACCAGGGTGGGCCACAGATCGTGCACGACGGCGGCGACCGTCGCGGCGTCGGTGTGGCCGGCCACACGCAGCGTGAACACCGCCTCGGCGGCCGGGATCTCGGCCGGCCGCAGCCGTTCGCCCGCGAGCAGCGCGTACGGCGCGAGCCACTCGGGCGCCCGGTCGTCCCAGGGGCGGATCACGTCGAGCCAGGCCCGCAGGTCGCCGCCCGCGGTGTCGAGGAGGCGGCGCAGCACGACCGGGTGGTTCCACAGCGCGTCGTAGAGGGCGGGCACGTCGGTGGTCGGCTCCGGACCGAGGAGGCGACACAGGTCGGCGACCAGCGCCTCGGGCGAGGCCGGCTCCGGTTCGCGCCGGGCCGCGCCGTTGAGGGACGGCTCGGCGGCGCGCGGCGGGCGCTGTTCGGCGGCCGGGTGCGGCGCGGGGCTGGGCAGGATCGGCGGGACCGGGCCCAGCAGCACGTGGACGAGGCGGTCGCCGCGGCCGGCCGCCACGGCCGTGTTCCAGCCGACCACGAGCCCGCCGGGCCGGGCCCGAGCGAGCGCGGCGGCCATGTCCCGGGTGACCTCGTCGCCGTCCTCCGCGCGCCAGCGCTCGGCGACCGGTGCCGCGAGCGTGGTGTCGCCGGCCAGGAGCCGGTCGAGCACCGACGCGGGACGTGCCCGGTCCGCTGTCGTACCCGAGAGGGCAGGCAGTTCGGCGGTGTCGGCGAAGGCGGGTCCGGCGAAAGCGGGCCGGCGTGCCCGACGCCGCCGCCCGCCGCCCGCGCGCCGGCCTCGGCGAGCAGGCCGAGCAGGTGCTCCCCGGCCGCCGGCGCGCCCGGCTCGCGCAGCGTGGCCAGCGCGGCGACCAGCGCGTTCAGGCCGACCCGCCGGCGCAGCGTGGTCAGTTCGCCCAGGTAGGCCCGGGCCGCCGGGGCCTCGGGGACCGCCGGCACGCCGTCGAGGCCGACCCCGACCGTGCCGGGTGCGACGACGCGGCCGAACGCGAGCCGCGGCCGGAGCCGCCCGGTGGGCCCGAGCGAGGTCGCGAAGCGCAGCCCGGCGCGGCAGCCGTACGGGAGCAATCCGGCGACCCGATCCAGGAGTTCGAGCCGGGCGCGGGTGTCGAGCCGGTCCGCGCCGGTGATCACGACCGGGCCGGCCAGGACGGCGGCCGCGACGCCCGCGAACCAGTCGAAGTCGTCCGCCCGCGTCCCGCCGCCGGCCGCCGTGCCGGGCAGCCGGACCCGCAGCGGCCGTTCCCGGTCGGTGGGCAAGTCGATGCCGCGAAACGCGAGCCACAGCGTGGTGTACGAGACGCCGCTGTCGGCGATCTCGGCGTAGGGGGCGGTGAAGTAGCGGACCCCGTCCGGGTCCCGCAGGGTCATCGCGACGAACGGGTCCTCGCGCCCGGTGGTGGTCACGCCGACCCACCCGGGCGGGGCGTGCTCGTCCAGGGTGGGCCGCAGCAGCCGCTCGAAGTGCCCCCGCCGCTCGGGACCCGCGCTGCACGCGGGCACGCCGCCGTCGAGGTACCAGGCCCAGTGCGCCCGCAGGCTCGCGACGGCCTCGCGGGGGCGGTCGTGTCGGTCGGTCGCGTCCACGTGAACCTTCCTGTGCGGGGGTGACGGGATCCGGTTCCCTGACGGGCCGTCGATCCGGTGCTACCCGGCGCGACGGCAAAGGAACGATCGGCCCGCACACGGATCCGCCGACACGACGAATCGTGCGCCGGGCCGGGCGCGCCGGCCCGGCGATCGCCACGCGGCGAGCCGGCCACGCCGGCCGCGTTCGCCGACCATGCGTGACGGTTGCGTCAACTCGTGCAGGCGGGAACCTGCTTCGTCACGTCACCGTCGGTGTCCAGGAAGATCGCGGGCACGAAGCCGGTCTTGCCCTCGACGTCGATCTGTGCCCAGGTCTTGCTGGAGGAGCCCGCGTAGTAGGCGATCGAGCCCTCGGCGTGGCAGAACGCCCGCACGGCGGTGCCGGTCTTGATCTGCACGACCTTGTCCGACTGGTACGACGTGCCCTTGTACATCACCAGCCAGCCGCCGGTGTGCACGGTGGCCGGGATCGAACCGGCCCGGGGTGCGCCGGCGCTCTGGCCGGGGGCGGAGCCGGGCTTCGTGGCGCCGGTTTTGCCCGGACTCGCGGTCGCCGTCGAACTCTTGCCGGCCGTCGCGGTGCCGGCCGTCTTGGTCTTCTTGTCGTCGGAGCCGCCGCCGTCCACGGTGAGCAGCGCGACGAAGAAGACGATGACCAGCAGGATCAGCCCGCCGATCACCATCAGGATCCGCACCGGGTGCCTGCTCAGCCCGTTCAAGCCGAATCGCCCACGCGGCGACCCGCCGACGGGCGTCGGTGTGGAGAAGAACTCCGCTCGCCTCCGGTTGTCCATACGACCCCCTGCGTACCCACGTCGCCCGAAATGCGGCCGTCCGCCGGAAACCGCCCGACGGAGTCCCGCCCCTGAGGACCATCAGACACCAACGAGGTGCCCGGCACGTACTAACGTGTCCATAAATCGATCACCGTAGCGATCCGGACGCGGCCGGCGCGGCCACTCCCGCCGATCGCCACGCAGGAGTGCGTCAGGTCGTCGGCAGCCAGTCCACCCGGCCCGCGAGCAGCACGTAGCCCACGAAGGCGACGATGTCGATCAGCGCGTGCGCGACCAGCAGCGGCATCACCCGGCCCCAGCGCTTGTAGAGCACGCAGAACACGACGCCCATCACGACGTTGCCGAAGAACCCACCGATGCCCTGGTAGAGGTGGTAGGAGCCACGCACGAGCGAACCGATCGCGACCGCCTTGACCCACGGCACGTCCAACTGTCCCAGCCGGCGCAGCAGATAGCCGAGGACGACCACCTCTTCGAGCGCCGCGTTCTGGATCGCGGACAGCACCAGGACCGGGATCCGCCACCACACGTCCGGCAGCGTGGTGGGCACCACGGTCAGGTTCGCGCCGCTCGCGTGCGCGGCCAGGTACAGCGCGAGCCCGGATCCGCCGATCGCCGCCGCGACCCCGGCGCCGCGCCCGAGGTCGAACCACGGCCGGGCCCGGTCGACGCCGAGCACGCGCAGCGACGAGCCCTCGCGCAGCAGGAGGTGGGCGACCAGGAACACCGGCACCAGGGCGGTCGCGATCCCGAACAACTGCCAGGTCAGGTCCAGCCACGGCCGATCCGCCGCGCGCGTGCCGTTGAGCACCGCGGCCTTGTGCCCGAGCCCGCCCGGCGCGGTGAGCGACCCGACGAACGAGATCAGCGAGGACACCCCGGACGCGCCGAGCGACAGCGCCAGGACCAGCACCACCTCGGAGCGCAGCACGCGGCGTCGGGGGTCGGCGGACGTCTCGACGGACTCGGTGATCACGGGCACACGTTATCGAGCCCGGATAAACGCGCCGTCAGCCCACGGGCCACGTGTGCACCGGATCGCCGCCGCGCATGTGCTCGGCGTAGCGCAGGGTCATCGCCCGCAGCGCCTCCAACCGGTCCATGCCCTTGGTGTCCCGATAGTGGTGGTACTGGGTGCTCTGCCAGGTTGCGCCGTTGACGCGGAGCAGGCATCGCCGCTCGATGATGCCCAGGTACTCGTCGCGCTCGCGCGGGTCGATCCCCCACCGGTCCAGGCCCTCGTACGCGCGCGGCAGCAGGTCGTTCAGGACCAGGTCGGTGACCGGGACGGTGCCGTGGCCGGGCCAGTTCAGCTCGGCGTCGATGCCGTGCCGGGCGCCCGCGTGGAAGTTCTCGGTGGCGACCTCGAACGGCATCCGCTCCCACACCGGGTTCTCGTCGTCCACGAGCGAGCGCACGACGCCGTAGTAGAACGCGGCGTTGGCCATGATGTCGACCACGGTGGGCCCGGCCGGCAACACCCGGTTCTCCACCCGCAGGTGCGGCTTGCCACGCGCGACGTCGTACACGGGCCGGTTCCACCGGTAGATCGTGCCGTTGTGCAGCTTCAGCTCGCGCAGGTGCGGGACGTCGCCGCGGTCCAGGGCCTCCACGGGGTCCTCGTCGTCGCAGATGGGCAGCAGCGACGGGAAGTACTTGACGTTCTCCTCGAACAGGTCGACGACCGAGTCGATCCAGCGCTCGCCGAACCACGTGAGCGGCCGCACACCCTGCGCGATCAGTTCCTCGGGCCGCGTGTCGCACGCCTGCTCGAACAGGATGGGCCGGGTCTCGCGCCACAGCTCGCGGCCGAACAGGAAAGGCGAATTCGCGCCGATTCCGCATTGGACCCCGGTGATGGATTGGGCCGCGTTCCACAGCGGCGCGAAATTCGCCGGGGTGACCTGGAGGTGGAACTGCACCGAGGTGCACGCGGCCTCGGAGACAATCGTGGTGGACGTCGTGTCGAGCCGCTCGACGCCCTCGATATGCAGCCGGATGTCCTCCCCCCGCGCGTTGAGGATCTGATCGTTGAGAAGGGTGTATCGGGCGTTGTCGGATATCGTCTCGAACGCCATGTGCGCGTCGGTGAGTGTCGGCAGAATGCCGATCATCACGATCCGGGCGTCGAGTTCGGCGGCCTTGCGGTCCGCGTAGTCGAGGCTCGTGCGCAGTTCCTCGACCAATTCGGAGAACACCGGTCCGGTGAGCCGATGCGGCGGAATGTTGACCTCGATGTTGAACAAGCCCAGTTCGGTCTGGAAATCCGGACTCGCGATCCGGCGCAACACCTCGGCGTTGCTCATCCGAGGGCGCCCCATGGCGTCGGCCAGATTGAGTTCGATCTCGACACCCATGAGCTTGCGGGCGCTCTCGAACCGGTCCTCGTCCAGCATGCGCTGCAGCGTGTCCAGACATCGTCGCAATTTGTGCCGGTATCGCTGCCGGTCGGATCGGCTGAACTCGGTGACATCGACCTTTTCGCCCATGAATGCCCTCTCCCATGAACCCGACCCCCGCGGGGTCGGTTGAGTGGTCGCAATCCGGTACCTGTCGGAGCGGGGATGATCTGATCGTTCCCGCCGACGTTCTCCCAAACCGATGCATCGGGCCGACATTGGGAACATTACCGATCGACCGTGACGAAACACAGGGGAACCAGGGAGCCGGGGAGAACGTCACTGATCACATCGAGGAAGCACCACCCGATCGATCTTCTAGCGTTGTCGACGATCACCTAGGGTGGCCTCGGCCGGGCAAGGCGTGGCGAGATCTTGGGGGTAGTCATGCGGGGCGTTGTGCGGGCGTTGCCCATACGGGGTTTGCGATTCCAGGCAGTCGTCGCCGCACTCTCGATACTTGTGTGCGGCGCCCTGATATGGAATGTCGCCAGTGCCGGCCGGTGGTCGCAGGCCGCCGCCGGACCCCGGGCCGCCGACGCGCCCAAGGAGATACAGGCGCCGCTGCGGCCGCCGGGCAATCCCAACGCGCAGGAGCCGGCCACGCCGCCCGCGGCGCCGGCGCTCCCGGTGGACCCCACCCTCGTGAGCAAGGTCAAGGGCGAGGGCAAGGTCGTCGCCCTCACCCTGGACGACGGGCCGTGGCCCGAGTGGACCGACAAGGCCCTCGCCCTGCTCGCCCGCTACGACGTCAAGGCCACCTTCTGCATGGTCGGCCAACAGGCCAAGGACCACCCCGCCCTGGTGCGCAAGGTGGTCGCCGGCGGCCATGGGCTGTGCAACCACTCCATGACGCACGACACCGCCCTCAAGACGAAGTCGCCGGACGAGATCCGCGCCCAGATGCAGGGCACCCTCGACGCGATCCATGCCGCGTCCCCGGGCACCCCCGTGCCCTGGTTCCGGGCGCCGGGCGGCAACTGGTCCGACGAGGTCCGCCAGACCGCCGCGTCGCTGGGCATGCGGTCGATGCACTGGACGGTGGACACCAACGACTGGCAAAAGCCGGGCGTGGGGAAGATGCTCGAAGCGGTCGACAAGCAGCTGGGCCCTCGGGGCATCATCCTGTGCCACGACGGTGGCGGCGACCGCACCCAGACCATCGCCATGCTCGACCGCCTGATCCCCGACCTCAAGGCCGCGGGCTACACCTTCATCGTCCCGTAGCCGCCCGTCCTCAAACGCCGGACGGGCTGTGTGCCCTCAAACGCCGGGCGGGCTGACATCAGCCCGTCCGGCGTTTGAGGACACCCGAGAACCCGGCCGAGTTCCCGACGCCGGCCGCGCTCCTCAAGCCCACCGGCCCAATCAGCCCACCGCGCGAAGCGCGCATGGCATAGCCCGCGCCCCTACGGGGCAGATGTCGCAGGCGACACCAACCGGGAGGCCGCCAGATCGACACCGTTACGACCATCGCGCTGCCGATCGTGCTGCTCGTGATCCTGATCGCGGGCAACGGCATGTTCGTCGCGGCCGAGTTCTCCCTGGTCACGGTGGAACGCAGCGATGTGGAGGCCCGCGCCCGGGCCGGCGACCGCGGCGCCGCCCGCGTATTGCGCGCCGTGCGGACGCTGTCCTTCCAACTCTCCGGCGCCCAGCTCGGCATCACGGTGACCTCGTTGATCGCCGGCTACCTCGCCGAGGCCGCGTTCCGGCTGCCCAGGTTCGCCGCCCTCGTGCTCGCGTCCGCGCTCCAGATGGTGCTCGGCGAGCTGGTTCCCAAGAACGCGGCGATCGCCCGCCCGCTGGGCGTCGCGCGGGTCGCGGGCCCGTTCCAGGTCGGCTTCTCCCGGGTCTGCAAGCCGTTGATCGTGTTCCTCAACGGCTCGGCCAACTACTTCGTCCGACGGCTGGGCATCGAGCCGCAGGACGAGCTCGGGTCGGCCCGCTCGGCAGACGAACTGGCCCAGCTGGTCCGCCACTCCGCACGTGAGGGCGCACTGCCCGCGGGCACCGCGCGGGTGCTGGACCGCGCACTGCGGTTCGGCGCCAAGCAGGCGGCCGAGGCGATGACCCCGCGCACCGAGCTGGTGACCCTGCCCGCGACCGCCTCGGTGACCGAACTCCTGGACACCGCTCGCCTGTGCGGGCACAGCCGGATCCCGGTCCGCGGCGAGGACCTGGACGAGATCGTCGGGGTGGCCGTGGTCCGCGACGCGCTGCGCGTGCCCGCCGCCGAACGCGCCGACACCCCGCTGGCCCGGATCTCGCGCGACCCGGTCCTGGTGCCGACCTCGCTCGACCTGAAACGGGTCGTCGAACGACTGCGCGAGGGCCGTACCCAGCTCGCGATCGTGGTGGACGAGTACGGCGGCACCGCCGGCGTACTCACCGCCGAGGACCTGGCCGAGGAACTGGTCGGCGACCTCGCCGACGAGCACGATCCGGCCGACGAACCGGACGGGCCGCCCGTCCAACGACAGCCCCGGACCCGCGTGTTGCGCCTTTCGGGGCTGCTGCGCGCGGACGAGGTCGAGGAGGCCAGCGGCTGGCGGATGCCCGACGGCGACTACAGCACCCTGGCCGGCCTGGTCCTGGCCCATCTGGGTCACCTGCCGCGCGTCGGCGAGCACGTGGACGTGGACGGGCACCGGCTCACCGTGGTCACGCTCGATCGGCACCGCATCGACGAGGTGGAGCTGCGGATGGGGGACGAGTCCTGATGGGCGACTTCCTGATCTCGCTCGTGCTGCTCGCGACCAACGCGTTCTTCGTCGGCGCCGAGTTCTCGGTGATCTCTGCCCGGCGGACCAGGATCGCGCCGCAGGCCGAGGCCGGCTCGCGCCGGGCGCGGATGGTGCTGACCGCGATGAGCAGCCTGTCCACCATGCTCGCCGCCGCCCAGCTGGGCATCACGGTCGCCTCGCTCGGCCTGGGCGCGGTGGCCGAACCCGCCCTGGCGCACGCGATCGTGCACCCGATCGAGGCGATCGGCCTGCCGGCGGGGGCGGTACACCCGATCGCGTTCGTACTCGCGCTCGCGGTGGTGGTGTTCTGCCACATGGTGCTCGGCGAGATGGTGCCCAAGAACATCGCGCTGGCCGGGCCCGAGGAGTGCGCGCTGTGGCTGGCCCCGCCGCTGCTGCTGTTCGCCCGGCTGACCGCGCCGATCCTGTGGCTGCTCAACCACGTGGCCAACCTGTTCCTGCTCGCGTTCCGGGTGCAGCCGGTCGACGAGGTGCGCAGCGTGTACACGGCCGAGGAACTCCCGGCCGTACTCGCCGAGTCGCGCGAGCACGACCTGCTCGACGTGGGCGAGCACGAACGCCTCTCCGGTGTCCTCGCGCTGCATTCCAGCCCCGCCGAATCGGTCATGCAGCCGTGGACCGACGTGGTGGCGCTGCCCCGGCCGGTGTCGGCCGCGGCCCTGGAGGAGGCCGCGGTGCGCACCGGCCTGTCCCGCTTCCCGGTCCTGGACGAGGCCGACCGGCCCGTGGGCTACGTACACGTGCTCGACGTCCTGGCCCCCGCGAAGGACGGCTCGGTGCCGGTGTACCCGCTCGTGACCGTCGGCCCGGACACGACCCTGACCACCCTGTTGGGCCGCATGCGCGGCTCCCGGACGCATCTCGTGCTGGTCGGCCCGCCAGACGCCGAACCTCTGGGCCTCGTGACGCTCGACGACGTGATGTCGTCGCTCTTCCCCTGAACGAGAGCGTTCCAAAAGGTCTTCAAACGGGTGTCAGTTCGCAATCCACCGTTACTTTTCGGAGCCGTTTCGGTACAATGCGCTGACCGGCCCTGCCGGGTCCCTCTGTACGCCGCCGGGTCGTCCCCCGGCCGGATACCCGGTTCCCCACAGCACAGCGCCGCTTTCCCCTCCCCGGAATCTCCGGTTTTTTGGACTCTGCATCGAAATGAGGCGGTCTCATGGTCCTGCGTGTGCCCGAGGCTCCCGAGTCGGCCCGACGAGCGGCGCGCGCCGTGCTCGATTCCCGTGAATCGCTGCCCGCCTACTGCCGTGCCGATCACGCCGCGCTCACGGCCGGATTCCCGCACCGCGTCTTCGAGATCGACCTGCTCGACATGGTCGCCGACCGCGGCGTGCGCAGCGCGCGCCCGGTGGGTTGGCGCTGGCTCATGTGGTCCGGCGACGTGGTCGTCGGCGGCATCGAGGTGCGCCCCGGCCCGGCCGGGGACGGCGTCGGCCGCTTCGTCGAGGGCCCGTTCACCGTCGCCACCGCACCGGCCGCCGCGGCGGCCCGGGCGCTGCCGCAGACCCTGCTCCGCCGCGACGAGGCCCGGTTGCTGAACGTCCCGGGGATGTACATGGTGGCGCTGTGGCTGGCCGACGAGGCCGGCGGCCCCGACCTGCTGATCCCGCTGGCGCCCGCGCCGTGCGGGGTCCAGGCACTGCGTGGATACCCCGCCGCCGAGTTGGCCGACGTGCTCGCCGCCCGCACCCGGCAGCCGGCCGCCGTGGGCGCTCCGGACAGCTGATCACACTCGCCGGCACCCCGCACGGAGCGCCGCGGGTCACATCTTGGATGCAGTCGGGTGAGAACCTCGCGAAGTCCTGCGCGATGCCGTTTCGAGGCGGAGACTGTGGACTGCCGGGCGAAGCCCGCCCGGCTCGCTCCGCGTAGACATCGAGAAGGTACAGAGGATGTGTCAGCACCGACCGCATTGCCCGCCGGCGGACAGCCCCGATCGTGAGGCCGCCGTTGTCGTGACCGCCCATTTCGAACAGGGGTGGAGCCTGCTGTGCAATGGCGTGGTCCTGTTCGAGGACACGGGCGAATTGCTGCCGGACGGCCGCACCATCGCCCCGCACCGCCCCCGCGTGGGGCTGGTTTCGGCGGCCTGATCCGCCCGTACGGCCACAAGCGCCGAAAGATCCGGGAGAGCCGGAGGTTGCTCGGACGACCTCCGGCTCTCGACCGTCCGGGGCGAGTCCGCGAACGCGCGGCCGGTACAGTCCGATCGGCACCACGTACGCGCGACGACTCGGAGTTCCCTCCCCATGGCCGGCACCGACACCCATCCGCGGCCCGGTCGCCCGCGTGATCCGCGCACCGACGAGCTGATCCTCGCGGCCACCCGCGAGCTGATCGCCGAGCAGGGGTACAACCGGGTGAGCATCGACGCCGTCGCGCGCCGCGCCGGGGTCACCAGGCCGACGGTGTACCGGCGGTGGCCCTCCAAGGCGCACCTGGTGCACGAGGCGGTCTATCCGGCCCGGGAGACGACCTTCGGGCCGCATCCGCACGAGGACTTCGCGACCGGTGTGCTGCGCTTCGCCGAGGCCGCCCTCGAATCGTTCCGCCGCCCGGAGACCGCGGCCGCGGTGCCGGGGCTGCTGGCCGAGTACCGCGACCAGCCCGAGCTCAAGGAAATGCTGGTCGCCCGGATGGACCCGGTCCGGGCCCGTTTCCGGCTCTTCGTCGAGGACGCGGTGGCACGCGGGCAGGCCCGCCCGGACCTGGACGCGGACCTGTTGTTCGAGTCGCTCAGCGGCGCGCTGATGTTCGGCGTCCTGGGCAGCGACCTGGCCGACAAGCCGGGCTTCGCGGCCTCGGTCGCGCGGCTGATCACACACGGCGCGGCCCGCCCCTGATCGGGACGGGCCGCGCGCGCCGGGCTCAGTTGCCGTAGGCCTCGATCGGCGGGCACGAGCAGACCAGGTTGCGGTCGCCCTTGGCCCCGTCGATCCGGCGCACCGGCGGCCAGTACTTCTCGGCCGGCACCACGCCCACCGGGAAGACCGCCTCCTCGCGGGTGTACGCGTGCGCCCACTCGCCGCCGAGCAGCGCGGCGGTGTGCGGCGCGTTCGCGAGCGGGTTGTCGTCGGCGGGCAGTTCACCCGACGCGACCCGGTCGATCTCGCCCTTGATCGCGATCATCGCGTCGCAGAACCGGTCGATCTCATGCAGGTTCTCGCTCTCGGTCGGCTCGATCATCAGCGTTCCGGGCACCGGGAACGACATCGTCGGCGCGTGGAACCCGTAGTCGATCAGCCGCTTGGCGACGTCGTCGACGCTGACGCCGGTGGCCTTGGCGATCCCGCGCAGGTCGATGATGCACTCGTGCGCGACCAGGTCGTTCGGGCCCGTGTAGAGCACCGGGAAGTGCGGCGCGAGCCGCTTGGCGATGTAGTTCGCGCCGAGCACCGCGACCTGGGTGGCCCGCTTGAGGCCCTCCGGGCCCATCAGGCGCAGGTACGTCCACGGGATCGGCAGGATCGCCGCGGAGCCCCAGGGCGCCGCCGAGATCGGCCCCACGCCCGTCTCCGGGCCCGCGGTGGGCTGGAGCGGGTGGTTGGGCAGGTACGGCGCCAAGTGCGCGCGCACCGCGACCGGGCCGACGCCCGGGCCGCCGCCGCCGTGCGGGATGCAGAAGGTCTTGTGCAGGTTCAGGTGCGACACGTCGGCGCCGATCGCACCGCCGGGCTGGGCCAGGCCCACCAGCGCGTTGAGGTTCGCGCCGTCCACGTACACCTGGCCGCCGGCCTCGTGGATCGCCGCGCACACCTGCTCGATGCCCTCCTCGAACACGCCGTGCGTGGACGGGTAGGTCACCATCAGCACCGCGAGCGTGTCGCGGTACTGCTCGATCTTGGCGTGCAGGTCCTCGAGGTCGACGTCGCCGCTGTCGCCGGTCTTGACCACCACCACGCGCATGCCGGCCATCACCGCGCTGGCCGCGTTGGTGCCGTGCGCGGAGGACGGGATCAGGCACACGTCGCGCGCCGTGTCGCCGTTGGCGTGGTGGTAGGCGCGGACCGCGAGCAGGCCCGCGAGTTCGCCCTGCGACCCGGCGTTGGGCTGGAGCGAGACCTTCGCGTACCCGGTGATCCGGGCCAGCGAGTCGGCGAGGCCGTCGATCAGCTCGATGTACCCGGCGGCCTGGTCGACCGGCACGAACGGGTGCATGTCCGCGAACTCGGGCCAGGTGACCGGTTCCATCTCGACCGTGGCGTTGAGCTTCATCGTGCACGAGCCGAGCGGGATCATCCCGCGGTCGAGCGCGTAGTCCTTGTCGGCGAGCCGCTTGAGGTAGCGCAGCATGCCGGTCTCGGAGCGGTGCAGGTGGAAGACGGGGTGGGCGAGGAACTCGGTGTCCCGCAGCAGCCCCGCGGGCAGCGCGTCGGCGGTGTCGGCGTCCAGCGCCGCGACGTCGCCGGTGACCCCGAACGCGCCCCAGACCGCCTCGACGTGCGCACGCGTCGTGGTCTCGTCGCAGGTGATCGCCACGTGGTCGGCGTCCACCGGCCGCAGGTTGATCCGGGCCGCGCGGGCCGCGGCGAGCACGTCCTCGGCCCGACCGGGCACCCGCACGGTGAGCGTGTCGAAGAAGTCGCCGTGCACGACCTCGACCCCGCCGGCCCGCAGCCCGGCCGCGAGCACGGCCGCGTACCGGTGCGTGCGGCGCGCGATCGCGCCGAGCCCGTCCGGCCCGTGGTAGACCGCGTACATGCCGGCCATCACCGCGAGCAGGACCTGCGCGGTACAGATGTTGCTGGTCGCCTTCTCGCGGCGGATGTGCTGCTCACGGGTCTGCAGCGCGAGCCGGTAGGCGGGCGCGCCGTCGGCGTCCACGGACACCCCCACGAGCCGGCCCGGCATGCTGCGGGTGAGCTTCTCGCGGACCGCCATGTAGCCGGCGTGCGGGCCGCCGAAGGCCATCGGCACACCGAACCGCTGGGTCGTGCCGACCGCGATGTCGGCGCCGAACTCGCCCGGCGCGCGCAGCACGGTCAGCGCGAGCAGGTCGGCGGCGACCGCGACCAGCGCGCCCTGCGCGTGCGCGGCCTCGATCACCGGCGCCAGGTCGCGCACCCGTCCGTCGGTGCCGGGGTACTGGAGCAGCACGCCGAAGCAGCCGCCCTCGGGCAGGCCCTCGGTGGTGTCGGCGACCACGACGTCGATGCCGAGCGCCTGCGCGCGGGTCCGGACCACCGCCACGGTCTGCGGCAGCGTCGCGGCGTCCACCACGAACACGTCGCTCTTGGCCCGGCCCGCCCGACGCGCCAGGGTCATCGCCTCGGCGGCGGCGGTGGCCTCGTCGAGCAGCGACGCGCCGGCCACGTCGAGGCCGGTCAGGTCGGTGACGACGGTCTGGAAGTTGAGCAGCGCCTCCAGGCGGCCCTGCGAGATCTCCGGCTGGTAGGGCGTGTACGCCGTGTACCAGGCCGGGTTCTCCAGCACGTTGCGGGTGATCACCGGCGGTGTGAAGGTGCCGTGGTAGCCGAGCCCGATCATCGAGGTCAGCACGCTGTTGCGGGAGGCCAGCTCACGCAGTTCGGCGAGCACCTCGGCCTCGGTCCGCGCGGCCGGCAGCTCGAAGCCCTCCAGCGCCCGGATGGCGGCGGGCACGGCGGCGTCGGTGAGTTCGTCCAGGGATCCGTAGCCGACCGCGGCGAGCATCTTCGCCTGTTCGTCGGAGTCCGGACCGATGTGCCGGCCGGTGAACGGCGACGCGGCCTCCAGGCCGGTCAGCGAGCCGGGGCCGGACGGGAGTAGGGCGTGAGCACGCGGCTGGGCGGGGGTGCGCGGGGTCATCGCGAAAGGCCTCCTGGATCGCTCCTGGACGGGCACGCGGGTCACGCGCCCACCGGCCTCCCCCTCTGTCATCTGTACCTGAGAGCTTCACCGCGCCCGGAGTGCCGGTCGAACCGGTTCTCACAGGCGCGGTTTGCACCGTCGGCGAGGATTCAACCCTGTTTCGGGGGTCAATCCTGCTTTCCAGAGTGCCCACGACCACGCGGTACGGGTGCCTGAGAGATTCCGGGGAGGAGTTGCTCCTTCGGCGCCTCGTGCGTACGACACGAGGACTCTCCCGCGCGAACGTAATGAGCGCTTCAACGGTATCAGCGTGCGGTGCGACCGGAACCGTGCACTAGGCGTAAGTCACAGTGATGTTGGTGTAGCCCAGGGATCGCATCATCCCCTCCAACATGGCCGTGGTGTTCTTCTCCGCGCGCTCGACCAGTCCCGCGCCCCGCGCGGCCTCGTCGATCTTCTTGCCGGCGAGCACGTACAGCTGCTGCTGATCGCCCGGATTGCTGGAGAAGAAGTCGCCGAAGCGGTCGAACAGGCCCTTGTCCTGCGCGATCACGTGGCTGTTCTTCTGGTCGAGCGCGGCGGGCGCCAGGTGCGCGTGCGGGAGCCGGATCGTCACCGTCTTGGTGTCGGGCGAGGCCTGGATCGCGTCCTTGCCGATCCCGCCGAACTCGACGAAGCCGCCGACCTGGCCGACGCCGACGAACAGCGTGCGCTGCCCGCGTACCGCGTCCGGCAGGAACTTGGCGTCCTTCTCCAGGTCCACGACCACCTGGAAGGTGCCGCTGACCGCTTCATAGCGGCTGAGGTCCTGCACCGCCTTGAGCATGACCGGACCGCTGTGGTCCTTGGTCTCGGTGCCGAACGGGTTGAACTTGCCCGGCAGGAGGTTGACCAGTCCCACCAGGACCAGCGCCAGCACGATGAAGCCGACGAGCAGGGTGATCAGGAAGGCGGGCAGGCCGAGCTTTCGACGGGCCGACCGGAAGGCGCCGTGCCCTCGCGCCGGCCGTTCTTTGACATCAGTCATGTGGGACACCCCCGAGGAGTCGTCTGCTCGGCGCCTGCCCCCGATCGGCCCGGCTATCCGCCGGTTCCGGCCGGCAGCGGAATCGGTTCCCCCGGTTGCAGCGCGGGATCCGCGATCGCGAACGTGCGTACCCGACCAGGTTTTCCGCCCGGCACCTCGAAGCGCACCGTGACCCGGCCGACGCCGCTCCCCTGCACCCATCCCGGCCCGAATCCGTCGTGCACCACGTCCTGCCCGGGGGACCACGACACGGTGGTGGGGGCGGCCTCGACCACCGCCGCGTCCGAGTCCTCCTCCGGGTCGTCGGCGGCCGGCTCCGAGGCGTCCTGGCCGAACAGGTCCTGCTGGGCGAAGTCGGCCAGGCCGCTCACCCCCACGCCCAGGAGCCGGATCCCGCCCGTGAAGTCGACCTGCGCGGCCAGTCGGCGGATCGTCTCGCGCACGACGGTCGGGTCGTCGGTGGGCCCGCGCAGCGTCTCCGAGCGGGTCAGCGTGCCGAAGTCGTAGCGGCGCAGTTTGAGCACGATCGTGCGGCCCGAGCGCCCGGCGGCGCGCAGCCGTTCCACGCACCGGATCGTGAGTCGGTCGAGTTCGCGCGTGATCCGCTCACGATCGACCAGGTCGGTCGCGAAGGTGTCCTCCACCGACACCGACTTCGCGTCCCGGTCGGCCACCACCGGACGCGCGTCGAGCCCGGCCGCGAGCACGTGCAGGCCGTGCCCGTGCGCCTGGCCGAGCAGCCGCACCAGCTCGCTCTCGTCGACCGCCGCGAGGTCGGCGACGGTGTCGAGCCCGGCCCGGCGCAGCACGTCGCCGGTCGCGGGCCCCACGCCCGGCAGCGCGCGCACCGGCAGCGGGTCCAGCATCGCCCGCTCGGTCCCGGGCACGACCACGCACAGCCCGTCGGGCTTGTCCGCCTCGGAGGCGATCTTGGCCAGCAGCTTGGAGGTGGCCGCGCCGACCGAGCAGGTCAGCCCGGTGGCGGTGTGGATGTCCGCGCGCAGCCGGATCGCGATCTCCGTGACCCGCTCGGTGTCCAGCGTGCCGCCGTGCGGACCCGCCTCCAGGTCGACGAACGCCTCGTCCAGGCTGAGCGGCTCCACCAGCGGCGACAGCCGGTGCAGGAGCTCCATGACGGTGTCGCTGACCTGCCGGTAGAGCGCGAAGCGCGGGCTCAGGAAGGCGGCGTTGGGGCAGCGCCTGCGGGCCTCGCCGATCGACATCGCCGAGCGCACGCCGAACACGCGGGCCTCATAGGAGGCGGTGGCGACCACTCCGCGCGCGCCGATCCCGCCCACGATCACGGCCTTGCCGGCCAGGCTGGGCTTCGCGGCCTGCTCGACCGACGCGTAGAACGCGTCCATGTCGAGGTGGAGGATGCCCGGAGCCTGTCTCACATTCGGCAATGATGGCGCACGGGTCCGACATTCGCGCTGATCTCAACCGTTCAGAGCGCGGCGGATCTCGTCGCTCTCGGGACTGTTCACGCGCGGATCGGGCTTCAGGACGATCTGCCCGGTCGCCTTGATCGCCGCGAACATTTCCCGACCGGATCCGTACACCGTGGGACCGAGGTGCCCCCATGTGAGGGACTCGTCGGCGACGCCGTACGCGTCGAGCCCGGCGGCCCGGCACAGGCCGAGCGCACGACGTAGATGGAAGCTCTGCGTGACGACGATCGCGCGGTCGAGGCCGTACACCCGCTTCGCCCGAACGCAGGACTCCCAGGTGGAGAATCCCGACTCGTCAGTCACGATCCGGGTCTGCGGGATTCCGCGGTCCGCGAGGTAGCGCCGCATGACCTTCGTCTCGTCGTAGCGGTTCCCGCCGCCGTCCCCGCTGACGAGGATCACCCGGGTCCGGCCGGCCCGGTACAGCTCGAGCGCGACGTCGAGCCGGCGGGCCAACAGATCGGACGGTCGGTCGCCGTCGACGCCCGCGCCGAGCACCATCGTGACGTCCACGGGCGGCACGTCGGCCACCGTGCGGACCCGATTTCCGGCGTACAGGTGCAGCCAGGTCGCCGGCGCGAGGCCGGCCACGGCGAGCAGGACGGCGGCCTGATAGCCGCGCCGTTGGGCGCGCCGCGTGCGCGGCAGGGTCGGCCGACGAAGGATCACGTCCATGGGGACGTCCCTGCCCCGTGTCCCGGTTCCCACGCTCGGGACGCACGAAGGGATGATTCAGACCGCCTTGTCGCGGCGCCTTCGAGCCAATTCATCACCCGGATGGACCTGTGCGACGGGCTCTCCGGTGCCGGTGTGCTCGCCCTGGAGCTGCGCCAGCGAGCCCTCGACCTCGCGCCAGACGGCCCCCACGGCGATCCCGAAGACCCCCTGGCCGCCCTGGACCAGGTCGATGACCTCGTCGTACGACGTGCACTCGTACACGCTTGCGCCGTCGCTCATGAGGGTCATGCCGGCCAGGTCGCCGATCCCGCGCCCGCGCAGGTGTGCGACCGCGATCCGGATGTTCTGCAACGAGACGCCGGTGTCGAGCAGCCGCTTGACGATCTTCAGCACGAGGATGTCGCGGAAGCCGTACAGGCGTTGCGTACCCGAACCGTGGGCGGGTCGGACCGTGGGCGCGACCAGCCCGGTGCGGGCCCAATAGTCGAGTTGACGATAGGTGATGCCGGCCGCCGCGCACGCCGTCGGGCCGCGGTAGCCGACGTCCTCGGACGGTGCGCCGGGCGGCGTGGCCTCCTGCCGCCGGGGGCCCGCACCGGGGTCGGTCGCCGGCAGAGGACGTGCCGTGCGGGCGCGTTCCGCCGCCGTGATGTCGCCGGTGCTGCTCACGCCGACCTCCCTTTCGTCTCCCCTCGCCCGCGTACGGCGATGAGAGTCTCTTTCAGTCCCGGGCCGCAGGCGGCGAGGTGCAACGCGCAGGGGTCATCCCGGAACTGTCGATTTCGACGGTAGGCAGTCACCAACAGCGCGTCAACGACCGCGCCGTTCGGCAC
This sequence comes from Embleya sp. NBC_00896, assembly GCF_045207785.1. Classification (NCBI taxonomy): domain Bacteria; kingdom Bacillati; phylum Actinomycetota; class Actinomycetes; order Kitasatosporales; family Streptomycetaceae; genus Embleya; species Embleya sp. NBC_00896. Next base: position 6,926,895 of record NZ_CP108776.1, on the reverse strand, counting down.
GCCGAGTGACGCTGCTCGCACGAGTGGTTTGAAGTCGGCGGGCACGGGTAGATCTGGCCGCTTTGCCACTGATCGAAGCGGACCGGGCCGGATCGATCGTGATCGACGGTTCGCTCGCGAACGCCACTCGAACACGGCTCGAACACGCTCGAACGCAAAAACCGCCGACCGTGCACCTGTCGCGATGCTGCTGCGACAGGTGCGGTCGGCGGTCTCGGGTCCGCGGCGGGCGCGGACGGCCCGCTATTGGCTCGTGGTGCCGAAGTCCTCGGGCGAGATGTCGTTCAGGAACTCCCTGAACTTCTCGATCTCGTCCTCCTGCTCGTTGGGGATCACGATGCCGGCCTCGTCCAGGACCGCGTCGCTGCCGACGATCGACGTCCCGGTGCGCAGCGCGAGCGCGATCGCGTCCGACGGACGCGCGCTGACCTCCACGCCGCCGGAGAAGACCAGCTCGGCGTAGAACACGCCCTCGCGCAGGTCGGTGATCCGGATCTGGGTCAATTCCTGGCCCAACGCCTCCAGCACGTCCCGGAAGAGATCGTGCGTGAGAGGACGCGCGGGTACCACGCCCTGTTGGGCGAACGCGATGGCCGTCGCCTCTACCGGACCGATCCAGATGGGGAGATAACGATCGCCCCCCGTCTCCCGTAGGAGCACGATCGGCTGGTTAGAGGGCATCTCCACCCGGACGCCCACAACCTCTAGCTCGTTCACATCGCCACACTAGCGCGCCCGACTGTCGGTCACCGATCCCCGGGGGCCGAATAGGTCGGGGATTCGTCGTTTTTTCTTCGGGGCCGGGCACGGTCCGCCGAGCCGGAGCCCTCTCACCTGCCCAGACGCGGGGCGAGCGCGGTGGTGACCAGAACGGTGTGCAGGCGCGAGGTGAGGGCGAGCAGATCACGCACCGTCTCCTCGGCGCCCGCCTTCGCCCGCGCTCCCCTTCGGTGCAGGAGCGGCGCGACGATCTGTTCGACCAGGGCCGCCTCGCGGTCGGCGGCGGCCTTGGTCTGCCGCAGGTGGCGCGGCTCGACGCCGTACCGCCCCAGGGCGGCCACGAGCCGGGCCACCACGAGCGCGTCGCCGTCGTAGACCACCGCCGCGTCGCCCCCGCCTTCGCCCGGGCGCGGACGGTGCGGCTGGATCAGGCCGAACTCCTCGAGTCGGGCCAGGTCGGCGTCCTGGATGCCCGCCGCGGCGATCAGGCCGGACCGGTCGAGCAGCACCGTGGTGCCGTCCCGACCGGCCGAGCCCGCGTCACCGTCGGCGTCCGCGGGCCGATCCGACTCGGCCGTTTCGGTACCGGCCGGCTCCAGCCCGCGGTCCATCGCGTCGAGCTGATCCTTGATCACCCGGAGCGGCAGATAGCGATCGCGCTGCACGCGCAGCACGTACCGCAGTCGATCGATGTCGGCGGGGCCGAACTTGCGGTAGCCCGAGGGGCTCCGCTGCGGCTCGATGAGCCCTTCCGCCTCGAGGAACCGGATCTTGGAGATGCTGATGTCCGGAAACTCGGGACTCAGCAGGGTCAGGACCCCGCCGATGCTCAGGGAGACCGATCCGGCCGCCGCCGGACTCACCCGCTCACCCCGTCCCCATCTGCGTGTGGCGGCTCGGGAAGAAGACCAGGCGGTACTTGCCGATCTGTACCTCGTCGCCGGGCGCGAGCGGGACCTCGTCGATCCGCTCACGGCCCACGTAGGTGCCGTTCAGGCTGCCGACGTCGGCGACCGCGAAGCCCCCGGCGGTGCGACGGAACTCGGCGTGCTTGCGCGAGACCGTCACGTCGTCCAGGAAGATGTCGCTCTGCGGGTGCCGACCGGCCGTGGTGCGGTCCGAGTCGAGCAGGAAGCGACTGCCGGAGTTGGGACCCCGGCGGACCACGAGCAGCGCGGTGCCCGGCGGCAGCGCGTCCACCGCGGCCTGCGCCTCGGGCGTGAGGATCTCGCGGGGCGCCGGTTCCGCGTCCAGCGCCTCGATACCGCTGATCGAGATCGTCGAGGTCTGCTCGGAGGCGCGCTCGGCGCCCGCGCCGAGCCGGGTGCCGCAGTTGGAGCAGAAGCGGTTGCCGGAGGGGTTGTGATGCCCGCACGCGCTGCACACCACCACGTCGGCCTCCTGACCCGATCCGGTCGAACCTCGACCTTCGGTCGAGAGTTGCCCGAAACTTATGCGCGCCGTGTGTTCCGGGTCAACAGCGACATGCCCGGCAGTCGCATCGGAACCGTCCGAATTGGGCGGCGGCATGGCAGGAGCGCCGGCGGACGCCCCGTAGGGGGTGCCCGGAGGCATCGTCGGCGGGGCGGCCGGCGGCGGGCCGGGCCTCCCCGCATCGGCAGCCGGCGTGTCGCCGGAGCGACGGGAACGACCGAACAATTTCGCGAACAACTTCACGGGCGAACCTCCCCGAGAGAACCTGGCCCGCCCGTGGGGCAGGAGGAGTGGGTCGTGGTGATGGACTGCCTACCGCTTCGCCGGGCCGTCAGGAGCCAAGGCTGTTCTGATAGGCGGCCGCGTCCAAGAGCGCGGCCGGTGCGGCGGGGTCGTCGGGGCGTACCTCGAACATCCAACCGTCGCCGTAGGGATCGGAGTTGACCAACTCCGGTGCGCCGTCGAGCACATCGTTGACCGTGGTCACGATGCCGTCGAGCGGCGCGAAGAGGTCGCTGACACTCTTGGTCGATTCCAGTTCGCCGCAGGGCTCCCCCGCCACGACGCGAGTGCCGACCGGCGGCAGCGTGACGTAGACGATGTCACCGAGCGCGTCCTGCGCGAATTCGGTGATGCCGACTCGCACCGTTCCGGAGATCTCCTCCATGACGCGCACCCACTCGTGCTCCGTCGTGTACGCGAGATCTGCGGGGTACATGCGGACAGCCTGCCCTTCTTGCCCTGATGAGTGATGCACCGACGGCGACCGGCGGACTGATTCTGTCAGGTGTGCTCACCCGTTACCGGCGCCCGGTGCCGAGCGAGCGTAACCAGGCTTGTTCGCAGGCCGCAAGGCGTCGATCTGCACCTCCTGCGAGGGGGTGATGATGGCCCCCGCCTGCTTCTTCTCCAGGGTCTTGACGACACCCCCGGGGATGTTCAGGGCGGGCTGGAGATCCTGCGGATTCCCGATCACCTTGAAGACGTACGGCGGCTGCACCTTGACGCCGTCGATCATCAGCTCGCCCGGCGGTGTGCCGTTGAACCAGGTGCCGGCCACCACCCGCACGTCGTTGATCTGGATCACCTCGGCGCCCGCCGCGCGCAGCTCCTGGAGCGTGTCGAGCAGCACGTCGCCGCTCACCGTACGCTGCGGGTCGGTGATGGTCAGCGTGATGCCCGGGCCGGTGGCCTTGACGGTGCCCGCGAGGACGCCGAGCGCGTCCGCCTTGGCCTCGTTCTGTTCGCGGGCCTCCTGGACCCGGTCATTGCTGTTCTGGAGCTGCGTACGGCTGGTCTCCAGGCGGTGCTTCTCGTCCTCCAGGCGCCGGGTCCGCTCGCCGAGTTCGTCGAGCACGCGCACCAGGTCCTCCTGGCGCGCGCCGCGCAGCGGGTCGGATTCGGTGTTCGACCTGACCTGGATCGCCAGGCCGGCGCCGAGCGCGAACAGCAGCACGGCGCCCACGAGTTGGGCCCGGCTCACGCGTGGCGGCCAGAACGCGTCCAGCAGCCTGCGGCGGCCCGGCTGATCGTCGATCGGCGCGTCCTCGTGCTCGGGCGGCTCGATATCCGGACCGGGGTCCGCCCCCGCGCCCGCCCCCGCGCCGACCCCCGCGCCAACCCCGGGAACGAGGTCGGCGGTCGGGCCGGGAACCGTGTTCGAATCCGTTTCGAGCCCGGGCGTGTCGCGCGCTCCCGGGTACGCCCCCGCGCGACTCTCGCGCGCCTCGTGCGCCGACTCGCGGATCGGCGCCGTGATCGGCGCGATCTCCGACGTCACCTCGCCGGCGTGCTCGCGGATCCGCTCCCGGATGTGGCGACCCTCGTGGTAGAGGTCGACCGGGCGCCGGCTCTCGATCGTGGGCTTGCGCGCGGAGGACGTCTCCGGTTCGGGCTCCTCGCTCGCGTCGTTCGCGTCGCTCCCTCGCGGCAGCCCCAGCTCGCGGGGGTCCTCGTCGTGCCGGGCGTGCCGCCCGCGCGTCTCGTCCGATTCGTCGGCCATCTGTGACTCCCCGTCAGGCCCGGAAGACGTGCCGGCGGATGGCCGCGGCGTTGGAGAAGATCCGGATGCCGAGTACGACCACCACACCGGTGGACAACTGCGCGCCGACGCCCAGCTTGTCACCCAGGAAGACGATCAGGGCGGCGACGACCACGTTCGACAGGAACGAGACCACGAAGACCTTGTCGTCGAAGATCCCGTCGAGCAGCGCGCGCAGACCACCGAAGACCGCGTCCAGCGCGGCCACGACCGCGATGGGCAGGTACGGCTCCAGCTCGTGCGGGATCACGGGTCGGGCGATGTACCCGACCACGACCCCGAGGACCAGGCCGAGGACCGCGATCACTGTTTGTCCTTCCGTTCGGACGGTTTCTGCGACGGTATGCGCGTGCCGGTCGGCGGCGCCGAACCGGTCGGGGTCCCGCTGCCGCGGCCCGAGGGCGTGGTGGACGGCGTGCTCGACGGCCGTGTCGCCGGCGGGCTCGAGGGCGGGCTCGACGGCGGGGCACCCGGCACGGCCGCGTAGCGCAGCGACGTGCCCAGCGCGGCGGGCAGTTTCAGTTTCTTCTGGGCCGCCACGTTGACCCGGATGCCGAAGTTCTCCTGGAGCTGGCGCAGATAGCGTCCGTCCGCGCCGACCATGAACTCGACCTGCATCGGCTTCGCGTCGCCGATCGCCAGGATCGTGTACGGCGGGGCCAGTGGTCGGTTGTCGACCAGGATCGAGGCTCCTGCGGCGCGGATCGCGGACAGCGCGGTGAGCCGCTGGTCGTTGATCGCGATCGCCTCGGCGCCGGCCTTCCACAGCCCGTTCACGAGCCGTTGGAGGTCGCGGTCCAGGATCCGACCGTCTGCGGCGTTCTCGGCCTGGCGCGGGTCGGAGGAGCCGTCGGTGCTGTCGGTCTCCTTGGCGTCGTCCGCGACGACCTTCAGGCCCGGTCCCTCGACGGGGTCGGATCCGGAGAGCAGGGCGAGCAGCTGGACCTTGTCCTTGGCGCCCTTGGGCAGCGCCAGCTCCTGGATCGCTTCCACCTCGTCGCGCAGCCGCTCGACGGTGCCCTGGAGCGTGTCCACCTCGGTCTCGTCGGTGTGGATCCGGTCGACGAGCTGGTGCCGTTCCCGCTCGGCCTGCGGCGCCGCGGCGTGCACCCGCATCGCGGCGATCATCAGGATCATCGCGATCAGCGCGACCCCGACGACGGCGAGCAGGCGGGCCGCCGGGCCCTTGTTCATGCCGGTGTCGCCGCGCACGGCACGCCGGGCGGTGGCCTCCGCGTAGCCCGCGTCGAGGCTGTTCGTCATCATGTCCACGAGCAGCGACATCGAGGCGTCGGGCCGTCTGTAGCGGCTCGTCCCTGGTGTCTCCGGCGATGACATGCGCCCCATCGTTCCATGTCCGACGGAGTGCTCGATGCGGGGTCCCGTACGAGATCCGGCCGCGGTTCGCACGAAGCGATCCGCGGCCGGGGAAGACCCTACAAGACGGGCTCGGTCAGTCGCCCGCGTGTTCCACGACCCGGCTCCATTCGTCCAGGAGTTCGTCCGCCGCGTCGTCGTCGGGACCCTCGGCCCAGACGTGTGTGACCGCCTCGGCGGGGTCCGGCAGGACCAGCGCCCAGCGGCCGTCGGTCTCCACCACGCGCACGCCGTCGGTGGTGTCGATCTCGCGGTCGCCCGCGGCCTCCACGACCCGGCGCATGACCATGCCCTTGGCCGCCCACGGCGTCGGCACGTCGCGCCGCCGCACGTGCGCGCGCGGGATCCGCGCGTCGATCTGGCTCAGCGTCAACTGGGTGCGCGCGACGAGGCCGATCAGTCGGACGAACGCCGCGGTGCCGTCGAACACGGTGCTGAACTCGGGGATCACGAACCCGCCGCGCCCGTCGCCGCCGAAGATCGTGTCGTCGGACTGGGCCGCGCGCGCGAGGTCGTCCGGCGACGTGGTGGTCCACTGCACCTGGACCCCGTGGTACGCCGCGACCTGCTCGGCGATCCGGGTCGTGGTGACCGGCAGCGCGATCCGCCCGCCGCCGCGCTCGGCCGCGACGCAGTCGAGCAGGACCAGCAGCGCCCGGTGGTCGTCGATGATCCGACCGCGCTCGTCCACGAGCGCCATCCGCTCGCCGACCGGGTCGAACCGGACGCCGAACGCGGCCTTGGAGGAGGACACCAGCTCGCCGAGCCGGATCAGCCCCTCGTGCCGCTCGTCCGCGGTCTCGGTGGGCCGCGCGTCGTCGAGCCCGGAGTTGACCGTCAGCGCGTCGATGCCGAGCCGGCCGAGGATGCTGGGCAGCAGCAGCGCGGCGTTGCCGTGCGCGGCGTCGACCACCACCTTGAGCCCGGACTCGGGCACCCCGGTGATGTCGAGCGCCTTCAGCAGCGAGCCCGAATAGCTGTCGAACGGGCGTGCGGGGAAGGTCAGTTCGCCGATCTCGCCGGGGAACGCGCGGCGGTACTCCTGGCGCGAGAAGACCCGGTCCAGCTTGCGCTGCGCGGCCTGCGACAGGTCGGCGCCGCGCTCGTCGAAGAACATGATGTCGACCGAGTCCGGCACCCCGGGGGTGGTCCGGATCATGATCCCGCCGGCGGACCCGCGCGCGGTCTCCTGGCGGGCCACCGGCATCGGCACGTTCTCCAGGTCGCGCACGTTGATCGCACTGGTCTGCAGCGCCGAGATGACCGCCCGCTTCAGGGCCCGGGCACCACGCGAGTGGTCGCGCGCGGTGGTGACCGTGGCGCCCTTCTTGAGCGTGGTGGCGTAGGCCCCGGCGAGCCGCACCACGAGTTCGGGGGTGATCTCGACGTTGAGGATGCCGGAGACCCCGCGCGGGCCGAACAGGTACTTCTGGCCGCGTGATTCCCAGATCACCGACGTGTTGACGACGGCGCCGGCCTCGATCGTCTTGAACGGGTAGATCCGCACGTCCCCGGCGACCAGGGACTCCTCCTCGATCAGGCACTCGTCCCCGATGACCGCGCCCTCCTCGATCCGGGCGGCGCGCATGACGTCGGTGTTCTTGCCGATCACGCAGCCGCGCAGGTTCGTCTGCGGGCCGATGTACACGTTGTCGTGCACGACGGCCTTGTGCAGGAACGCCCCGCGCTTGACCACCACGTTCGAGCCGAGCACGGTGTGCTCGCGGATCTCCACGCCGCCCTCGACCTTGGCGTAGTCGCCGATGTACAGCGGCCCCTTGAGGATCGCCTCGCGGTCGACCTCCGCGCCCTCGGCGACCCACACGCCCGGGGAGAGCTCGAAGCCGTCGATGTCGACGTCGACCTTGCCCTCGAGGACGTCGGCCTGGGCCTTGATGTAGCTCTCATGCGTGCCCACGTCCTCCCAGTAGCCCTCGGCGACATAGCCGTAGATCGGCTTGCCCTCCTTGAGCAGCTTCGGGAACACGTCGCCGGACCAGTCGACGGACACGCCCGCGGCGACGTAGTCGAACACCTCGGGTTCCATCACGTAGATGCCGGTGTTCACGGTGTCCGAGAAGACCTGACCCCAGGTCGGCTTCTCCAGGAACCGGTCGACCCGACCCTCGTCGTCGATGATCGTGATGCCGAATTCGAGCGGGTCGGGCACCCGGGTCAGGCACACCGTGACCATCGCGCCCTTGGCCCGGTGGTAGTCCACCAGCGCCGTGAGGTCGAAGTCGGTGAGCGCGTCGCCGGAGATGACCAGGAACGTGTCGTCCTTGAGCGCCTCCTCGGCGTTCTTGACGCTGCCCGCGGTGCCGAGGGGGGTCTCCTCGTTCGCGTACGTGAGGCTCATGCCGAGTTCTTCGCCGTCACCGAAGTAATTGCGCACGAGGGACGCGAGGAACTGCACGGTGACCACGGTCTCGGAGAGTCCGTGCCGCTTGAGGAGCCGTAGCACGTGCTCCATGATCGGTCGGTTGACGACCGGCAGGAGCGGCTTGGGCATGCTGGAGGTCATCGGGCGCAGGCGAGTGCCTTCGCCTCCGGCCATGACGACGGCCTTCATCGGTCTCGTCCTCCTATCGCGTCACGCCACCCGCACCCTCGGCTGAATTGCCGGGGCCGGGTGGCGTGCCTTGAGTACCTGGCGATCGCTCCGCTACCTGGCGGTCGCCGAGCGACTCGCCTTGTCCGCGGCCACGAGGCGCTTGGCCTGGGCTGCGTAGAGAACTCCTGCCCACCAGTACAGGCCGGTACCCCACCAAGCGAACGCCCATCCGAAGATCGCGGCGAGAGTTGCGACACGTCCGGTTCCGTCGCTGAACAACAGCAGGGGGAAGGAGTACATGAGATTGAACGTCGCGGCCTTGCCGATGAAGCTGACCGAGAGCGCGCCGTAGCGGTGCCGGCGCAGGATCAGCAGCACCACGCCCATGAACACCTCGCGGCCCAGGATGATCGCGGTGAGCCAGATCGGAATGATCTCGCGCCAGGTGAGGCCGACCAGGGTGGCGAGCACGTAGAGCCGGTCGGCGGCCGGGTCGAGGATCGCGCCGACCTTGCTGACCTGGTTCCACTTGCGCGCGAGCTTGCCGTCGAGGTAGTCGCTGACGCCGCTGAGCATCAGCAGCGCGAGCGCCCACAGGTCGTGCTTGGGGCCGCCGAACTCGGGCCACAGGATGAGCCACAGGAAGACGGGCACGCCCAGGAGGCGCGCGAAGCTCAGGGCGTTGGGGATCGTCAGGACCCGGTCGCTCGGAGCGTCGACGCCGCCGACTTGCTTGTGCGGCTGCGCCGTGTCCACTTGGGCCTCCACTGGGCCTCTGCTTTCTGGTGGGGATCTCGTGCGATGTTCGCCGTTCAGCCTAGTGCGGCCGTGCCACACGGCCTGAATCCGGCCCGTGGGGCGCTCGCGGGCGGCGAGCCGCGGGCCGGCTCGACGAGCGGACCCGGCGGCGGCCCATCCGACGGGGGTTTGAAGACTGCCCTAGCGAGCCGTACTGCTCACGCGGTCCGGGGTGGCGGCCGGCTCGCGGGGCGTGAGCGGGGTCGGCAAGGGGGTGCGGTCGCGCAGGATGGCCGCGACCAGGACCAGGGTGAGCGCGATGCCGGCGAACAGGTAGCCGTTGCCGAGGAGGAACTCGATCGGCGTCCAGTGCTCCTCACGACTGTTGTCCCGGGGCGCGAGCCAGATCAGGCCCCACGGCTGGAGGGTCTGGCCGCCGTCCCAGTCGCCCCCGGTGTTCAGCCGGAGCGGCCAGGCGGCGAAGTACAGGAAGAACACGCCCGTGAGCCACCACCACAGCGGCCGGGCCCGGATCACCGCGGTGTGCACGAGGAGCACGAACGCGGGCACGATCCACACCCAGTGGTGCGACCACGAGATGGGCGACACGAACAGCGACAGGCCGCCGGTGATCACGACGCCGACCAGTTCGTCGCCGCGCAGCGACGCGCGCGCGGCGGCGAGCAGGCCGAGCGCGCCGACGATCAGGCAGACCAGCAGCCACAGCCCGGTGGCGGCGCCGCCCTCGCCGAGCATGCGGGTGAACATGCCCTGCACGGACTGGTTGTTGAGGGTGCCGACGCTGAGTTGGTCGTTGACCTTGCCGCTGATCGAGACGATGTGCGACCAGTAGTAGGCGGACGCGGCCGGCGCGGTGACCAGGCCGACCACGACAGTCGCGGCGAACGCGCCGGTCGCCACACCGGCGGCCCGGAACCTGCGGGTGATCAGCAGGTAGACGATGAAGATCGCCGGGGTGAGCTTGAGGCCGGCCGCGACGCCGACCCCGATGCCCTTGTAGCGGCGGCTGTCCGGCAGGGCGAGGTCGAGCACCACCAGGGCCAGGAGCAGGACGTTGATCTGCCCCCACACGAGCGTCCACTCGACCGGCTCCAGCCACAGCACCGCGGCGAACGTGGCCGCGGAGACGCCGAGCCGACCCAGCCCGCGGCGGTAGCCGAGCATTCCCCACGCGGCCCATACGACGGCGAACAGCGCGAGCATGCTGCCGATCGCCATGAACCATTTGAGGCCGGTGAAGCCCAGCGGCAGCAGGACGTAGAAGAGCAGCCCGGAGAACGGGGGGTAGATGAAGGGTAGTTTCTTACCCTTCCAATACCCGTAGTTCTCCGTGTACATCGAATTGTCGTCGTTGCGGAACGCGTGCGCGGCGTCGTGATAGACGCTCAGATCGAGCATGTGCCACATGTCACGGCGCCCGAAATACGTCCATAGCGCCCACAGTCCGACCGACAGGACGAACAGGACACCGCCGACGACGGCGACCCGGCCCGGGCGACGGGGCTCCCGGCCGCCTCCACCCGTGAAGGGAATGCGTGGCGCGAGCGTCAGCAGCTCGCGGCAGGTGGTCACGAGCACGCGGGGGAAGGACATGTCGGTTGGGGACTCCACAACTGCACGGTTCAATGGGCGCCTGGCCGGGTGGCGCCGGGTCAGGATATCCACACGGCCGGTTCGACACTGTTGCCAGTGTTGCGACCGAGAATCGGTGAACACTCCCGATCACGGCCCTGGACCCGGGCCGGAGCGGGGGTGGCGTCGTCCGGCGACGGTCGGTCGACGGGTTCGGCGGACCGAGCGTATCGGCTTCGTACGGGCGGCTCGCCGGCTTTCGCCGCGTTGCCGCGAAGGCCGGCCCAATCGTGATCATCGCGGTGGGCCCGGCGGCTCCGGCTCAGTCGCGGTCCTCGTTCGCACGCGCCCGTGATCGGCCCACCTCGGCGTAGAAGCGCAGGACCTCGAGGTCGTCCACGGAGCCCGGGTTGACCGCGTCCTCCAGCCTGCGGCCCTGGAGCAGCTTCTTGACCGGGATCTCGATCCGCTTCCCGGTGAGGGTGTGCGGGACGCCGGGCGCCGCGATGATCTCGTCGGGCACGTGCCGGGGCGAGACCTCCTCGCGGATGACCGAGCGGATCCGGGCCTCGAGCGCGTCGTCGAGCGTGTACCCGGGCGCGGTGACCACGAACAGCGGCATCCAGTAGCCGCCGTCGGGCAGTTCCAGGCCCACCACGAGCGATTCGCGCACCTCGGGCATGCGTTCGACCGCCTCGTAGATGTCGCTCGACCCCATTCGCACGCCCTGCCGGTTCAGCGTGGAGTCGGATCTGCCGTGCACGACGACGGTGCCGCGCCCGGTGAGCGTGATCCAGTCGCCGTGCCGCCACACGCCCGGGTAGACGTCGAAGTAGCTTGCCCGGTAGCGCTCGTCGCCCGGGTCGTTCCAGAAGTGCACCGGCATCGACGGCATCGGCCGGGTGATCACCAGCTCGCCCACCCGGTCCACGACCGGCCGACCGGCCTCGTCCCACGCCTCGACGGCGCAGCCGAGCGCGCGGCACTGGATCTCGCCGAGGTACACCGGCAGGTCGGGGCTGCCGCCGACGAACGCGCTGCACACGTCGGTGCCGCCGCTGACCGACGCGAGCCACATGTCGGCGCCCACCTCGCCGTAGACCCAGCGGAAGCCGTCCGGCGGGAGCGGCGAACCGGTCGTGCCGATCGCCCGGATCCGGCTCAGGTCGTGCGAGTGGCGCGGCGAGAGCTCCTGCTTGCGGCAGGCCATCACGTAGGCGGCGGAGGTGCCGAACCAGGTCACCTCGGCGCGCTCGGCCACGGTCCACTGGGCGTCGGGGCCCGGATGGCCGGGGCTGCCGTCGTAGAGCACGATCGTGCTGCCCGCGAGCAGGCCGCCGACCAGCAGGTTCCACATCATCCAGCCGGTGGAGGTGTACCAGAAGAACCGGTCGCGCGGGCCGAGGTCGAGCTGGAGCGCGGCCTGCTTGAGGTGTTCGAGCACGATGCCGCCGTGGCCGTGCACGATCGCCTTGGGCAGGCCGGTGGTGCCGGACGAGTACAGGATCCACAGCGGGTGGTCGAAGGCGACCCGCTCGCAGGCCGGCCCCGTCCCGTCGCCCGGGCGCCCGATCACGTCGGCCCACGGCAGCACGTCGGCCGGCACCGGCTCGTCGAGCAGGGGAACGTGCAGCACGTGCCGCACGCTCGGCAGGCCCGCGCGCAGCTCGGCGACCACCTCCGTACGGCGGATCTCCTTGCCGCCGTAGCGGTAGCCGTCGACCACGATCAGCACGACCGGTTCGATCTGCTGGAACCGGTCGAGCACGCTGCGCGCGCCGAAGTCGGGCGCGCACGCCGACCACACCGCGCCGAGCGCCGCGCACGCGAGCAGGCCGACCACCGCGTGCGGGGTGTTGGGCAGATAGGCCGCGACCCGGTCGCCGGGTCGGACGCCCAGCTCGCGCAGCGTGTCCGCGCAGGACGCGACCTGGCGGCGCAGCTCGGCCCAGGAGATCTCGCGCGGCTCCAGGTCCTCGTCGAGGTAGACGATCGCGGCCCGCTCGGGGTCGCCGTCGTCGGCGTGGCGCAGCGCCTGGCTCGTGTAGTTGAGCCGGGCGTCGGGGAACCACCGCGCGCCGGGCATGGTCGGCTCCGCGAGCACCACGTCGCGTGTGCCCAGGTCGAGCCCGAACCAGTCGCACAGCGAGCCCCAGAACGCCTCGGGCTCGGCGGTGGACCACTCCCACAGCTGTGCGTAGTCGTCGGCTCGGACGCCGCGCTCGCGGGCGAGCCAGGCGCGGTAGCGGGTGACGGCAGCGGCGGCGATCCGTTCGCTGGAGGGCTGCCACAGCAGTTCGGCTCGCTCGCTCGATTCCGTCATGGTTCGGCCCCCTCCGCGTGGTCTGCTTTCCGACCCTCCCATCTCGGGCCCCGGTACGCATCCCCCGAGCGGGTCGAAAGGATCTTCTCCGGACTCTGGACGCGCCGGGTGGAACGCGGGATGTTACCGACGGGAAACAAGTCCGGCCGAGGAGGCTTCGCATGCCCACCACGCACGGCGACACGACAGAGCGCGAACGCGTCGCGGAACGACTGCTCGCGGCGTCGCACGCACACGCGTTCGATCCGATCACCGACGTCGACTGGGACGCGCCACTGGTCGACGGCGCGTTCTTCCTGCCCGAGCACCGGGTCAGCCTGTACGGCACGCCCACCTGGGAACGGATGAGCGAGCGGCAGCGAATCGACCTGTCCCGGCACGAGGTCGCCTCGATGGCGAGCGTCGGGATCTGGTTCGAGGTCGTGCTCATGCAACTGCTGGTGCGGCACGTCTACGACCGGCCGCTGACCTCGCGACACGTGCAGTACGCGTTCATGGAGATCGCCGAGGAGTGCCGGCACTCGACGATGTTCGGCAGGCTGATCGACAAGCTGGAGTGCCCCGAGTACGGGCCCGGCCGCTACGCGCACACCGCGGCGCGGGCGATGAAGACGTTCGGCTCGGGTGTCCAGGCGTTCGCGATGGCGCTGATCGCCGAGGAGGTCCTCGACACGATGCAGCGCGAGATGATGGCCGACGAGACGCTCCAGCCGATCACCCGGCGAACGGCGCGCATCCACGTCGTCGAGGAGGCCCGGCACGTGCGGTACGCCCGCGACGAGGTGGCCCGCGGCGCCCCGCACATGTCGGCGGCCGAACGGGCGATCACCCGGCTGGCCCTGGCCCGGGCCGCGCACATCATCGCGACCCGGCTGATTCACCCGGACGTGTACGCGGCGGTCGGTCTGGATCCGATCGTGGCCCGCCGGGTCGCGCGCGCGAATCCGCACCGCCGGGAGACCCTGGGCCACTGGTCCAAGCGGTTGATCGCGTTCTACGACGAGCACGGCCTGCTCGGCGGCCCCGGGCTGCGGCTGTGGCGGGCCTCGGGTCTGATGGGACGTCAGATCTAGTACGGGGTCGAGCCGACGGTGTGACCGTAAATACCCCGTCCGAGTTGGCGCCCGGAACTGACGATCCGTCAGAATGTGGTCCAGACGCACTTCATACGAGATGGCCAGACGAGTTGGAGGGCCCCGTGTCGAAGGACCACAAGCCTGTGGTCCCCGGTTGGTTCACCACGTCCGGGGAGGACTTCTCCCTCCTCGGCACCCGGTGTACCGCCTGTGGGACCGTGTTCTTCCCCCGCCAGGAGAGCTTCTGCAGCAACCCGGCGTGCACCGGCACCGAGTTCGCCGAGGTCCCGCTGTCGCGGCGCGGCACGGTGTGGTCCTACACCAACGCCGGGTACCGCCCGCCGGCCCCGTTCGTGTCCGACCCGGACGCCGAGTGGAAGCCGTTCACGATCATCGCGGTGCGCCTGGAGGCCGAGGGCCTGATCGTGCTCGGCCAGGGCGCGCCCGGGGTCACCGTGGACGACCTGAAGGTCGGCGTCGAGGTCGAGATCGTCCCCGGCGTGCTGTACGAGAACGACGAGCACGTCTACACGACGTGGAACGTCACGCCGGTCGTCCGGTCGAATGGAGCCGCCGCATGAGCACCGACCGCGAGATCGTCGTCCTGGGCGCGGGCATGCACCCGTGGGGCAAGTGGGGCCGCAACTTCGTCGAGTACGGCGTCAAGGCCGCGCAGGACGCCCTGAAGGACGCGGGCGTCCGGTGGCAGGACATCCAGTACGTGGCCGGCGCGGACACCATCCGCAACGGCTACCCGGGCTTCGTCGCGGGCGCGACCTTCGCGCAGGCGCTCGGCTGGACGGGCGCGCGGATCTCCAGCAACTACGCGGCCTGCGCGTCCGGCTCGCACGCGATCGCGAGCGCGCGGGCGCAGATCCTCGCGGGGCTGTGCGACGTCGCGCTCGTGGTCGGCGCCGACGCGGCCCCCAAGGGCTTCTTCGCGCCGGTCGGCGGGGACCGCCCGGACGACCCGGACTGGGTGCGCTTCCACGTGCTCGGCGCGACCAACCCGGCCTACTTCGGGATGTACGCGCGCCGCCGGATCGACCTGTACGGCGCGTCCGTCGAGGACTTCGCCCGGGTCAAGGTCAAGAACGCGCGCAACGGCCTGGCCAACCCGAACGCCCGCTACCGCAAGGCGTTCACGATGGAGGACGTCGCGGCGTCGCCCATCGTGTGCGACCCGCTGCGCCTGATGGACATCTGCGCCACCTCCGACGGCGCGGCCGCGGTGGTGCTGTGCAGCAAGGAGTTCGCCGCCCGGCACACCACCGACCCGGTGCGGATCTCGGCGGTCTCCACGGTCAGCCCGACGTTCCCGAGCGCGCTCATCGAGATGCCCGACATCGCGACCGACTCGTCCGCGGCGGTGGCTCCGAACGAGTTGTCCTTCCGCGCCTCGCTCGCCCACGCGGCCTAC
The DNA here is from genome assembly GCF_045207785.1 of Embleya sp. NBC_00896. Lineage (NCBI taxonomy): Bacteria > Bacillati > Actinomycetota > Actinomycetes > Kitasatosporales > Streptomycetaceae > Embleya > Embleya sp. NBC_00896. Next base: position 6,911,619 of record NZ_CP108776.1, on the reverse strand, counting down.
GAGGAGGCCGGCATCGGCCCCGAGGACCTGAGCCTCGCGGAGGTCTACGACCTCTCCACCGCCCTCGAACTCGACTGGATCGAGGACCTGGGCATCTGCGCGCGCGGCGAGGCGGAGAAGCTGCTCCGCGACGGCGCGACCGAGATCGGCGGCCGGATCCCGGTCAACGCGTCGGGCGGCCTCGGCTCGTTCGGCGAGGCGGTCCCGGCCCAGGCGATCGCGCAGGTCTGCGAACTCACCTGGCAGCTGCGCGGTGACGCGGGCGATCGCCAGGTCCAAGGAGCCAGGGTCGGCATCACCGCCAACCAGGGCCTGTTCGGCCACGGTTCGTCGATCATCGTCACGCGGTAGGGATTTCCCCGAAACGATCCCGGTGTCGGTGGGTCCGTGTGCCGGTTCGGCCGCGTGCCGGTTCGGCCCCACCGCCGCCGGGATCATTGGTGTGTGTGGAGGGTTCTCGGATGGGTTTTCCGGATGGCGTCGGTGTGGTCGACCTGCTCATGGGGCTGCCGAACCGGGATCGGCGATGGTGGGCCACCGCGATGGCCGGGACGCTGCGGGACGAGGACAGTCGCAGCGGGATGACGCATCCGGCCGGCTACATGTTCAAGGATCTGCCGAACCTGGAGCGGACCGACTCCTCGGCCGAGGACCTGCTGCGCGAGATGGACCGGTTCGGGGTGGAGAAGGCGCTGATCCCGGTCTCGTTCGAGGACGAGGCCACGGTCGAGGCGGTGCGCCGGCACCCGGATCGGCTGCTCGGCAGCTTTCAGGTGGATCCGACGAACGTGATGGAGGGCGTGCGCGGGTTGCGCCGGGCGCACGCGGAGGCGGGCGTCGTGGCCGCGACGTTCTTCCCGTGCGGATGCACTCCCCCGGTGCCGATCGACGACCGATCGGCCTATCCGATGTACGCCACATGCGTCGAGCTGGGGCTGCCGGTGTTCGTGAACGCGGGCATCCCCGGGCCGCGGGTGCCGGCCGCGGCGCAGGAGGTGATCCGCTTCGACCGGGTCTGCTACGACTTCCCCGAGCTCACGGTCGTGATGCGGCACGGGGGCGAGCCGTGGTGCGATCTCGCGGTCAAGCTGATGCTCAAGTGGCCGGGCCTGCACTGGTCCTCGTCCGCGTTCGCGCCCAAGCACTACCCGCGCGAGATCGTCGACTACGCGAACACGCGCGGCGCCGACAAGATCATGTACGCGGGCTACTTCCCGTACGGGCTGACCCTGGACCGGATCTTCGCCGAGCTGCCGAACGTCGGCTTCAGGGACGAGGTGTGGCCGAAGTTCCTGCGCACGAACGCGTTGCGGGTGCTGGGCCGGTGATCAGCCGGCGGCGGGTGCGAGGGCGAGCGCGGCCTCCAGTGGATCGGCGTCCGGGCGCGGGTCGATGACCGCGAGCACCGGGACGGTGACGCCGGCGTCGGTGTAGCGGCGGATCTTGGCACGGCACTCGGCGGGGCTCCCGTGCACGATCAGGTCGTCCAGGACCGCGTCCGGGACCAGGTCGAGCGCGCGCTTGCGGTCGCCCTCGGCCCACGCCGCCCACATCGGCGCGAGTTCCTCGCCCCGGCCGAGCCAGCGGTGGAACTCGGCGTACACGGGCACCGTGAGATAGCTCGTGATCATCCGCCGGCCGATCGCCCGGACGGTGTCGCGGTCCTCGATCGGCAGCACGAAGATCCGCGCGACGATCTCCTTGTCCGGTCCGCCCTCGTGCACGTACGGCACGACCCGCTCGACGTCCTCGGCACCGAGCCAGTTCAAGATCGCGCCGTCGGCCTCGCGGCCGGCGAGCCGGAGCATGCCCGGGCGCAGCGCGGCGACCAGAATCGGCGGCGGCGTCCGCGGCGGGCGGGACAGTCGGAAGCCGCGGACGGCGAAGGTCTCGTACTGCTCGGTGACCTTCTCCCCGGTGAACGCCGCGCGCAGGAACCGCACGGTGTCCCGCACCCGCCGGTAGGGGCGGTCGAAGCTCGCGCCGTTCCACGCCTCGACGATCGGCGCGGACCCGGCGCCGATGCCCAGTCGGAAGCGACCCGGGGCGAGTTCGGCGAGCGCGGCGGCGGTCATCGCCAGGGTCGCGGGGCCGCGGGTGTACGGCGAGACGATCGCGGTGCCCAGGTACACGTCGGGGTCGGCGAGCGCGGCGACGGAGAGCGGGGTGAAGCCGTCCAGGCCGTCCACCTCGGCCGACCAGATGTCGGTGTAGCCGGCCGAGCGCAGTTCCCGGATCAGCCGCGGATGGTCGGCGAGCGGGGCGTTCAGCGGAACCGTGATGCCGTAGCGGGCCTGGGCCATGCGAGCTCCTCCGCGGTCTTGATGATTCGTCAGGACTATCACAGCCGCGTGGAGGTCGGCCGCGTCCCGCGGGGTTCGGATGCCCGTTCGGATGCCTGTTCGGATTCTCGAACGAAGGCCCCGGGAACGCACGGTTCCTGATGTACCGTCAGGCGCCATGTCGACCCTGTGCCTCAACACCTTCGCCTTCTCGCCCTTCGCCGGGGCCAAGGAACCCGTGCCGCTGCCGGAGCTGCTCGCGGCGGTCCGCGCCGCGGGGTTCGACGGCATCGGGCTCGACGTGTTCACCGTGCTCGGGTACCGGCGGCCGCTCGCGGAGCTCGCGGCCGAGGTCGCGGCGGCGGGGCTGGGCTGCCCGGAGATGCTGGGCTTCGTGGTGGACGAGGACGAGGACGCCGCGCTCGCGGGGGCGCGGCAGGTCGCCGAGGCGTGTGCGGCGTTCGGGTCCGCGTTCGCGCTCGGGATGGTCGTGTCGCCGCCGGACGCGCGCTGCGCGGACCTGTTCGCGCGCTGCGCCGAGATCGTCGCGGCGGCCGGCGCGCGCGCGGCGGTCGAGTTCCTGCCGTTCACCCCGATCGCGACGATCGCGGACGCGCGCACGCTGGTGGCGCACGCGGGCACCGCGAACTCCGGTGTCCTGGTCGACGCGTGGCACTTCTTCCAGGGCGCGGACACCTGGGAGACGCCGGCCGCGCTGCCGGTCGCGGAGATCGCGTACGTCCAGGTGGACGACCACCCGGAACTGCTGCCGGCCGGGGCCGACCTCTACACCGAGTGCATGTCGCGGCGGGTGATGCCGGGGGACGGGGTCTTCGATCTCGGCGCGTTCCGGGACGCCTTGGCGGCCAAGGGGTACGACGGCCCGGTGAGCGTCGAGGTGATCAACCCGGAGTTGGTCGCCCTGGGCCCGGCGGAGTACGCCAGCGCCGCACGGGCGGCGGTGGGCCGGTTCTGGGCCTGACGAGGGCTCGGGCGGCCCGCTCCGGCGCGGCGTCGGGCGTGGCGTCGGGCGTGGGGTCGGTGGGCAGGCGGACGAACAGGGTGGCGCCGGCCGCGCCGGCGAAGATCGCGGCCAGCACGCCCCACATGCGGCCGCCGACGGTGTGCAGCAGGCCGGTGACCAGGACCGGGCCGAGCACGTGGCGGCCGAGCGAGCGGCCCATGCCGAACGCCGCGAGGTACTCGGCCCGCCGGTCCTCGGGCGCGATCGCGTAGGACAGGGTCCAGGCGGCGGAGACGGCGATCAGTTCGCCGAACGACAGCAGGACCATGCCGACCGGGAACGCGACCGCCGGGTGGGTGTATTGCCCCGACCACAGCACCAGGCACGCCGCCGCGAGCAGTCCGCCGCCGGCGACCTGGCAGCGCCGCGCGGCCCGAACCGATGTCGCCAGGCGGGCCGCGGGCACCTGGAGCAGCACCGCGAGCACGGTGTTGACCGCGTACAGCGCGCCCAGCCAACCCGCGGCCGACCCGCCCCGCGCGATCAGCCACAGCGGGATGCCGAGGTTGAGCACCGGCAACCAGAGCTGGAGCAGCGTGTCGACCGAGGCGAGCGCCCACACCCGCCGGTCCCGCAGCGCGGCCCGACCGGGCGCCACGGGACCCGGCGCGGCGTCCGGCCTCGGGGCGGCCCGGGAGGGGGCCGGCGCGGGGATGGTCGTCAGGAGTGCGGCGACCGCGACGAACGCGGCGGCGTTGACCAGGACCACCACGCGGAACGCGGCCTCGTCCTCCAGGCCCACCGCGAGGCCGCCGAGCGGGGCGCCGACGCTGATGCCCAGGTTGGCGACCGTGCGGTAGGCGGCCAGGGTGCGGACCCGCTCGGCGCCCTCCGCGAGTTCGGCCACGAACGCCTGGGTCAGCGCCGCGACGCTCTGGTCGGCGGTGGTGACCACGGCGACGGCCGCGAGGAAGCCCCACCACTCGCCGACGGCCGCGTAGGCGGCGGTACCGGCCGCACGCGCCAGGTGCAGCCCGACGAGCGTGCGCCGTACCCCCCAGCGGTCCCCGAGTCGGCCGATCGGTACGGCGGCGCCGAGCGCGACGAGCCCCGCGATGCCCAGGCCGATCCCGACCAGGCCCGTGGACAGGCCGACGATCCGGGTGAAGTAGACGGCGGAGAACGCGACGAACAGTCCGACCCCCAGGTAGTCGACGAGCCCGACGCCCAGCAGCCGCCGGACGGGCCCCCGCCCACCAAGAACAATATTCTGTGTCATGGACACAGTATTTTGAACCCAAGGACAGAATCACGCCATGACCGATCCAGCCGAAGCCGTCGGCTACACGCTCGCCGCCAATCTGCGCGCCGCCCGGCAGGCCCGCGGCTGGCGGCTCGACGAGTTGGCCACCCGCTCCGGGGTGAGCCGCAACATGCTCCAGCAGATCGAGACCTGCCGGACCAACCCGAGCATCGCGACCCTCGCCCGCGTCTCGGCCACCCTCGGGGTCTCGATCGGCCGACTCGTGGAACCCCCCGACGAACTCGGCCACGTCGCCCGCGCCGCCGACGCGCCGACCCGCCCCGGCGGTCGCGCCAGCACGTTCCGCCTGCTGATCAACGACGCGACGGCCCCGTTCACCGAGCTGTGGGACCTCCACCTCGCGCCGAACGACGAGATCCACGCCGAGCCGCACCCGGCGGGCACCCGCGAGCTGCTGCACGTGCACGAGGGCACGCCCACCGTCGAGGTCGGCGGCGCGACCTTCACGATCGGCCCGGGCGACGCCCTACGGATGCGCGGCGACCGCCCACACACCTACCGAAATCCACACCCCACCCCGGCCCGACTGACCATGACGGTGGTCTACGCGGGCCTGCGAGACCCCCGCTACCAGGAGCCCTGACGGCGCTGCCGGTCGCCGTTCGGGTCGGTCGAGCCGACGAACCGTCACAACCCCTGATCCGGTGCGTCCTCGGGCGCGGTGGCCTGGTACGCCGCGAACAGCGGGACATAGCCGGACGTGTCCGTCACGACGCACGCGAACGGGCGGTCGAAGGAGACCGATCGGCGCGGCTCGGGCTCGGGGCCGGCGCTCATCCACGACATGATCGTGGTGACCGCGGCCGCCTCGACCCCCTCCTCCGCGATCCGGATCAGGGACTGCTGCACGACCTGGTCGATGTGCACGGGCTCGTCGCTCATGCCGCCGAAGTCCGCCGCCGCGTGCAGCGCCAGATCCAGGCCGAGGTCGATCAGGTGCGTAACCACCTCCAGGCGCGTGCGCAGCTCGAAGCGCGGCAGTCGCACCTCCACGTCCTCGCCCTCGTACGGCACCCCGGTGTCCCGCGGCGCCCACGCCGCGGTGATCACCGAAGCGGGCGGGGCGCCCCGCGGACCGAGCGCGAACCGCACGCGCGCGGGGTCCTCACCCGCGCACGGCAGCTCGACGACGGTGACCTCGCCGTCCCGACCGGCGATCGTCCAGACATCGGCGGCGGGCACCTCGCGCCGCATCATCGGGACCTCGACGCGCGTGCCGTCCGCGGCGTGGAACCAGGCGTCCCGGGTGTCCGCGGCGTCGAACTCGTCACGCCAGCGCGCCTTGAGCGCGAGCGCGTTCACCAGGACCAGCCGAGTCCACTCGTCGACGTCGACCGATATTTCCTCGATCAACCCGCCGGTGGCCCGCGCGACCCACGCGTCGATGCCCGCGCGGTCCGCGAGCCGGCCGAAGCCGATGTCCGGCAGCGCGATCCGGTATCCCTCGTGCAGCGGCGACCGGCTCCACACCCCCGTCGCGACCGCGAGCGAATCGGTCCCGGCGAGGTCGCGCGCGACGGCGGTCACCACCGGGGCGGACTCGCGCCACGCGACGCCGATCAGGTCGGCCAACTCCTCGGCGGTGTCCCCCTCGGCTCCGGTGGCCACCGCGCCGAGTGCGAGCCACAGCCCGACGGGCGAGCACACCACGTCTCCGCCGGCCTGGACGACGACCGGATCGCTCAGCATCGAGTCGAGCCAGCGCGAGGCCAGTTCCCGTACGGTGCCCGCGTGTTCGCGCAGCGCCGGTTCCATGTGATCACCCTTGTCGTCGGCGGCTCTGAAGTTGTCGGTGTCCCCTGGCTCAGGGGATGTATGCCTCCCGACCGTAGTGTCGTGTGCCATGAACGACTTCGGCGGGGACGTGGAACTGCGCAGACTGATCGACCGTCAGGCGATCCACGACGTGGTGTTGCGGTATTGCCGGGGAATCGACCGGATGGACCTCGAAGCGGTCCGCGCGTGCTACCACCCGGACGCCCACGACGAGCACGGCAGCTTCGCCGGCACCGTGGACGAATACCTCGCGTGGATCGGTCGCTTGCTCCCCCGGTACACCTCGACCATGCATCTGACCGGCAACCACCTGGTGGACTTCCGCGACGACACGCCTGATCTCGCCCGTTCGGAGACGTACGGAATGGCCTTCCACCGCAGCGCGGACCCCTCCCCACGCGGCAACCTCATCACCGGCTTCCGCTACATCGACGACTTCGCCCGCCGAGACGGCACATGGCGCATCGCCCACAGAGTCGCAACCACGGAATGGATCAAAATCGACGACCCCACCACCCAATGGCCCATCCCCACCACCATGCGCACCGGCCACCGAAACCACACAGACGCGATCTACGCCCCCTGGCCCAACACATAACCCCCTCTCAGCCCGGCCGACGTTCGAGCCCACCCAGCCCGGCCGGCGTTTGAGGCCACTCAGCCCGGCCGGCGCATGAGGCCAAGAAACCCGACCAACGCGCAAGCCCAACCGACCCGCCCAACGCGGCCCACATCCAAGCCCGGCCGGCGTTTGAGGCCACCCAGCCCGGCCGGCGCTTGAGGCCAAGTAGCCCGGCCGGCGCTTGAGGACAGCGGGCCGCAGGCCGGCCACCCCGCTAGGGGACGCTGACCCCGGGTCGCCCCCCCGGCAGCTCCACCGGCCCGACCACGTCACCATGCGGCCGCCGAAACACACGCGTAGCGTGAATCTCGCCCACAATCCGAGCCGCATCCGCAGATTGCGGCTGAGGCAACCCCGGCCGCAAGTGCTCCTCGACCGAGATGTACTTCAACCCCGCCCGCAAGTCCGCGTCGTTGCGCAACCGCACCACCAACGGAAACTCCGCCAGCGCCGTCGTATCGAACAGCCCCGTCGTATACACGAGTTGCACCCCGAGCGCGTCCGCGACCGCCCGCTGCAACTCCAACAGGTACGACGCGTTCGCCCGCCCGATCGGGTTGTCCAGGAACAATGTCCCCGCGTGCCGATGCCGGGCCCGGCCACGGTCGTTCGAGCGCAGCGCGGCCATCGTGCAGTACAGCCCGATCGCGGCCGTGAGCAGCTGCCCGCCCGAGAACACGTCGCCCATCTGCCCCACCGGCACCCGCTCGGCCCGCAGCACCGAGTCCGGCTTGAGGATCTCGACCTGCACCCCACGCGGCCGAAGCGCCGCGTGCACGCCGCGCAGCAGCAGCGTCATCCCGTCCCGGCGCACGCCGCCGACCGCACCGTCCCTGCCCCGCTTGATCGTTCGGGTCGCCTCGTCGACCACCTCGCCGAGCCGCTCGACCAGCCCGGCCGCGTCCGGTTCCTCGAAGCGGATCCGCAGGAACTCCTGGCCGGACCACTCCCCCAGTTCCTCCGGCAGCCGGGACAGCCGCTGCGCGGCCCGCAGCGTGGTCAGCGCGGCCTCGACCATGCCGCGCATCCGGTCGACGATGCTGTCCCGGTTGCGCTCGATCTGCCGCAGCTCGTCGGTGAGCACCCGCAGCCGCGGCGCGAACGCGGCCGACCAGGCCGGCGCGTGCTCGGCCAGCGCGACGAGCGGGAGTTCGCGGATCTGCTGCCGCGCGGGCATCCGGACCTGCTCGAAGCGGGTCGCCCCGGCGTGCCGGACCAGCGTCTCGGTCCGGTCCCGGACCTGGCTCTCGGCCGCGGACAGCTCGCTCGCGGCGGCCCGCAGCGCACGCCGGCACGTGGTCGCGGCGTCGCGCGCGTCGGCCGGCGGCCCCGCGAACGGCGTGGCGGCCGGCTGGTCCGGGTCCGCCGGCAGGGCCGGGAGGGTGTCCGTGAGCGAGGCCGCGACCTCGCCGAACGCACCGGCGGCGTGGTCGGCGTCGGTGTGCTCGCGGGCCAGGCGGCCGTGCGTCTCGCGCGCGGCCGTGACGTCCTCGGTGCACGCGGCGTGCTCGGCACCGGCGGCCCGGAGCAGTTCGTGCGCGTGCGCGCCGTCCCGGGGGCGCCGCTCCTCGGGCAGGTCGATGTGGTGTTCGCGGCCCTCGGCGGGGGCGTGCCGCTCGACCTCGCCGCGCAGGCGGCCCAGCAGTTCGCTCGCGGCGTCGGCGCGGCCCTCCAGCGTGCGCACCTGATCCTCGGCGCGCCCGGCGGCGGCGAGACGGGACGGCCCGTCCGAGCCGTCGAACCCGTCGAGCAGCTCGGCGGCCTGCCGGCGGACCTTCGCGGTGAGCCGGTCGAGGGTGCCCTGCGCCGCCGACTCCTCGCTCTCCGCGCGAGCCTGCTCGGCCCGCAGGTCGGCCCCGACGCCGACCTTCTCGTACAGCGCGCGGGCGGTGCGGTACGCCTCGCGCAGCGCGGGCAGCGACGCGCGCGCGGCGGCCTCGTCGGCGACCGCGTCGGCGGCCTGATCCGCCGGCGCGCCGGTGATCTCGGCGCGTTCCTCACGCAGCGCGCGGGCGGTGCGCCGGGCGTCGTCCGCGGAGCGCTGGGCCTGCCGGCGGTCCTCGTCCGCGGTGCGGGTCAGTGTCAGGCCGGCCTCGGCTGCGCCCTCGTGTTCGGCGGTCTCCTGCTCCAACTCGCGGATCCGGCGCGACCACCCGGCCCGCTCGCGCAGCCGGAACGCCAGCCCGGCGAGCGCGTCGGCGCGGCGGCGCGCGGTCTGCGCGGCGTCCATCCGCCGGTCCCGCCGGTCGACCGCCCGCGCGCGGGCCTGTTCGGCGCTCGCCGCCGCGATCTCGGCGGCCTCGCCCGCGGCCTGCGCGGCGGCCGACTCGGTCCGGGCCTCGGTGACCGCGTCGAGCAGCGCGCCCAGGTGCCCGGCCGGGCAGGCGGCCCGCCACGTGGCGAGCCGGCCCGCGAGCGCGCGGTCGGCCTCCAGGCGCGCGGCCCGGATCCGGATCGCGTCCTGCCGCTCGGCGGCCCGGCGGCGCAGCGCGTCGCGCTCGGTGTCCGCGGCCCGCTCGTCGTGCATCGCGGGGTTCGGCGGCACCAGGAAGGTGTCGGGCCGGTCGTCGCCGGGGGCCAGCAGCGCGTCGGGCGTGCCGACCGCGACCGCCGAGCGCGGCAGCAGCGCGGCCTCGGCGAGCACGTCGCGGGCCCGGTCCATCGCGTTGTTCATGGTGACCACGACGCCGTCGACGAGTCCGGGCCGGGCCGCGAGCACGGCGGCGTGCCGTTCGGCGGGCACGGACTGGGCCAGGTAGCGCCAGCCCGGCAGCGCCGGGATGCCGTGTTCGCCGAGCAGTTCGACGGCGGCGAGCACGTCGGGGCCGGCCGGCAGCAGCCCGCCGTCGCCGAGCGCGGCCAGGATGCGCGAGTCGTCGGCGGCGTCGGTGCGCAGCTGGAACAGGGTGCGCTCGCCGTCGGTGACCGCTTCGGCGAGCTGTTCCCGCAGCACGTCGGCGGCCCGGTCGAGGGCGAGCGCGGCCTGTTCCTCGTCGGCGATGTCGGCTTCGAGGCCGACCAGTTCGCGCACGCGCGGCTCGGCGGCCAGCGCCGCGGCGTTGGCGTGCACGGCGGTGAGATCGGCCTCGGCGACGCCGAGCCGGTCGGCGGCACGCGCGGCGGCGAGCTCGGCCCGGCCGCGCGCCGATTCGGCGTCGCGCACGGCGGCGGCGACCTGTTCGGCGGCGGCCCGGGCCTGCGTCCACGCGGCGGAGGCGGCCTTCTCCTCGTCGGCGGCGCGCGCGGCGGACTCGGCCGGGTCGCCGTCGTCGTCGATCCAGCCCGCCTCGACCGCGAGGTCGAGTTCGGCGCCGACCTCGGCGAGCCGGCCGCGCAGGTGTGCCGCCTCGCTGCGGGTGCGCTGCGCCTCGGTCGCGGCGGTGGTGGCGGCCCGCTGGGCGCGCTCGCCGCGGTCCTGGAGTTCGCCGGCCCGGCGCTCCTCGGTGTCGGCGCGGCCCTCGGCCCCCGCGGCGGCCGCGTGCAGCGCGCGCACGAGTGCGGAGGCGGCCTCCTGGCGGGCGGCGAGCGCGGGCGCGGCGTCCCGTTCGGCGGCTCGGATCGCGACGTCGACCCGCTCCGAGCGGTCCACCGCGGCGCGGTGCCGCAGCACGGCCTCGGTCGCCAGCCACGCCGAGTGCAGGCCGCGCGCGTCGCTCAGTTCGCGCTTGAGCCGGGCGGCGTCCTTCTCGGCGCCGGTGAGCCGCATGCCGGCGTGGCGGTGGGTGATCTCGGCGGTGACCAGCGCGGCGTGCGCGCGGGCCCGCTCGGCGACGTCCACGGCGGTGGCGGACTCGGCGACCCGGCGCGCGAGTTCGGCCGCTCGCACGCGCTCCAGCTCGGCCCGGGCGCCCAGTTCGCGACCGAGGCCGCGCGCGGCGTCCTCGGCGCCGCGGTACGCCACCCGTACCCTGGTCCGCTGCCCGGCCGCCTCGCTCACCGCGTCGAGCAGTTCGACCGCGCCCTCGACGAAGTCCCGCTCGGCGGTCAGTTCGGCCCGCTGGGCGAGCTTGACCGCGAACCCGTCGACGAGATCGGCGAGCCCGTCGGTGTCCGCGGTGTCGGAGACCGCGCGCAGCAGCAGGTCGACGAAGTCCGCGTCGTTCTTGACCGCGAACAGGCCGGCCGCCTCGCCCTCGTCGGCGTTCATCTCGCGCTGGTAGCGGAAGAGTTCGGGGTCCAGGCCGAGCGCGTTCAGGTGCTCGATCCAGCGGTCGTGGATCTCCTCCCACACCACGTCCACGTCGGGATACGCCTTGTGCAGTTCGGTCATCGCGTCGCGGAACCCGCGCATCGTCCGACGTCGCCCGCCGACCTGGACCGGCAGCCCGTCCAGGGTGAGCCCGGGTCCGGGCCGGAACGAGTACCAGCTCTCGGCGAACTTGCGCGGATCGGACGAGACCTGCCGCCCGCGCCACTCGCTGACCTTGCCGACCACCACCGTCTCGCCGGTGAGCACGTGCTGCCATTCGAGCGCGACGTGCCCGCAGTCGTCGGCGAGCAGGAACTTGCGCAGCACGCCCGAGCTCGCGCCGCCGAGCGTGTTGCGGTGGCCGGGCAGCATCACCGAGAAGATCAGCTTGAGCAGGACCGACTTGCCGCCGCCGTTCTCCAGGAACAGCACGCCCGCGGGCGCGGGCCGCCGGGGCGGGCCGACCGGCTCGCCCTCGAACAGCTGCGCCTGGCGCGGCGCGGGATCGGGCACGGGCTCGCCGACCCCGCGCAGGTCGAGCACGGTGTCGGCGTAACGCGCACCGGCGGGCCCGATGGAAAACAGGCGGACCCGGGACAGCTCGTACATCGGCGGTCGAATCTCTCTGGTCGAGGGGCGTCGAAGTGCCCGGCAAGGACGAACACACGGCGGATGGTGGGCGATGCGGCCCGGTCGGGCGCGGCCCCGGGGCTCAGACCCCGTGGAAGGGCAGTCCGGCGCCGGGCGCCAACTCACCGCCGTCGGTCGCGGCGGCCAACAGGCTCGGGCTGCCGTCGGTCACGGCGACCACTCCGAGTTCGAGCAGCTCCGACATCGCGGCGGAGCCGGCGGTGTCGCGCACCTGGAGCTGGTAGCGCGCGGTGGTGCGGTAGGTGCCGCCTCCGTCGTCGGAGACCCGCTGTAGGAAGCCGGAGTCGACCAGGAACGCGACCGCCTTGGCGACGATGCCGACCGTGGACGCCGCGAGTCGGCGCGCGTCCTTGGTCGCGCCGGTGGCGCTGCGCCGCGCGTACACCCGCCAGGCGACCTCCAGGCCCGGCGCGTCCACCGCGGGGTCGCTGATCTCGCCGCCCTGCTCGGCGCGCTCCTCCAGGCGGCGGCAGGCCTGGCGGACGAACGCGTCCACTCCGTGCACGCTGAGCCGGCCCACGTAGGCGTCGTCGGCGAGGTCCTCGGGGCGCGGGAAGGCCATCGCGGCGACCGCGAGGTGTGCGAGCCCGTGCAGGAAGCGGTCGGCCGACTCGGTGCCGGCCCGGCGCGCGTAGTCGCCCATCCGGACCGCGAACACCGAGTCCTCGGCGGCGGTCACCGCCATCCCCGCCCGCGGCGAGACCTCCAGGACCACCAGCCCCAGACCGGCCGCCACGGCCGCCGCGAGGGACGCGAAGCGCGGGTCCTCGCGATGTCTGCGGATCAGGTCGGCGTATTCGGCGTCGCGCGCGGGGAGCAGCTTGGGCTGGAGCCCGTACGCGACCAGGCGGGCCGCGTCGCCGACGTCGGCGGACGTGATCGGCGCGGCGTCGGTGGTGGTCTCGTTCATGCGGGGTCGTGCCCTTCCGGCTCGGGTCGCGCGCCGGTCAGGACCGCCGTGCCGATGATCAGGTCGGCGCCGCCGACCTCCGGGTCGTCGAGTTCGGTGCCGTCGTCGACGGCCACGAGCAGCGTGCGGTCGCCCTGCCGCAGCGCGGTGCCCACCGGCGGGGACGCCGCGTGGAAGGCGAGCAGCGCGACGAGGTAGCCGAGATCGGGGTCGGTCTCGCGCGCCTCGGCGAGCAGCCCGGAGAGCCGGCGCGGGGCGTCCGGCGCGACGTCGAGCAGCGCGGCCGCCGCGTCGTGTTGGCGCTCGCTGTAGCGGCTGTCGTCGGGGGTGAGCGACACGTCCGGCTCGGGCAGTTCCGCGCCGAGGTGGTCGCGCGGCGCGGGCGGTGTGAGCAGCAGCTCGGTCAGATCGTGCAGGCGCACCGCGACGGGCGTGCGCAGGCCGGTGCCGGCCGTGAAGAACCGGTCGGTGACCCGGCGCGCGTCGCCGACCGGCAACTCCAGGAGCGGGCGCAGGAGTTGCCCGTACAGGTCGAGCCCGGTGCGGGTGGCGGGCGCGGCGAACGCCTGCCGGTCCTGCTCGGCGCGAAAGAGCGGACCGGCCTCCATCAGCCGGGTCTGCAACTGGGTGTGCCGGCGGATGCAGTCCTGCACGATGTCGACGAGTTCGGCCGCGCTGCGCTTGCGCTCGCTCTCCTCGGCCTCGTCGCGGGCCCGGCGGATGTTGATCAGGATCGCGTTCTCGTGCCGGTAGCGGTCGGCGACGTGCTCGAACGCCTCGTCGATCAGGTCCGGCACGGCCTGCAGCCAGTCGACGGCGCGCACGTTGCGCCGGGTCGCGTCGAGCGCGCGGCGCAGCGTCTCGGCGTACTGCACGGTGCGGTAGCGGGCCTGTTCGGCGGCGAACCTGGCCTCGGCGAGCCGGCCGCGCCGGATCAGGTGCTCCAGCTTGACGTCGGCGGCGATCTGCGCGCTGGTGACGTCGGTGTCGAGCGCGCCGACCAGGACGTTGATCGCCTCGTCGGTCGCGCGCAGGAAGATGTGCCCGTCGGGTCCGGGGACCTCTTCGAGCAGTTTGAAGTCGTAGTCGCGCCGGATGTATTCACCCTCACGGGTCCACATGCCGTAGACCGCGCGGAAGCCGCGGTCGACGCTGCCGACGTTGATCAGGTTCTCCAGGACCCAGCGCGCGACCCGCTCGTATTCGGCGGGGTCGCGCCCGGGGGCCTGCGCGGCGACCCGGGGCCGGAGTCGGGCCACGATCTCGTCGTGGTCGGCCCCGGTGTCGAAGTCCATCGTGACCGTGACCAGGTCGATCGCGGCCAGGCCGAGCTCGGCCATGGCGTAGACCGTGTACTCGCCCGCGAGGTTGGCCTTGCGCGCCTCCAGGTCGTGCAGGGGCGCGGTGCAGGCGAGGGCCTTGAGGCGGCGGGCCAGGCCCTCCTCGGTCACCCCGGAGCGGTGCGCCGCCGGGCCCGGGGGCGGCGCCGTGCCGAAGGTCGGCGGCAGCTCCCCGGGCAGGACGGCTCGGGCGGAAACGGTCATGGGAGTAGAGCCTAGGACGTTCGGCCGACAGCTTCGGCGTCCGCCCACCCCCGGTGGGCCCGCACGTGCGACCGGCGCGGGTCCGGCGCGGGTCCGGCGGTGTGCGCGGCTACATCTCGCTCAGCCTGGCCCTGGCGACGGTGCGGACCTCGTCGTGCTCGGCCGGGTCGCCCGCGAGCCGGCGCAGGCGCGTCGCGGCCTCGGGGCGGCGCGCGTCGACGTGCCGCGCGGCGATCAGTCGGGTGTCGGCCTGGCAGTCCCACAGGGCTTCCACGGCTGTCCCGGCGGCGAACGAGGGCTCTATGCGCGCGAGAGTGTGCACCGCGCTCGCGCGCAGTCCGGCGGAGTCGGCGTCGTTGTAGACGCCGCGGACCAGGTCGAGGGCGTCGACGAGGGCGAGGCGCCCTATCCCGGCGACCAGGTCGCAGAGCCTGAAGTGGCCCGCCTGGTCGGCGATCGGGCGGCCCGCGAAGCTCGCGTCGGCGACCCTGGAGCGCAACGCGTCGACCAGGACCGGGCCGTCGGCGTGCTCGCCGGCGCCGGCCAGTATCCGCACGGCGACCTCGCCGAGCAGATCGCCGCGGCCGACCCAGCCGCGGGCCCGCCGGACGGCGACGGGACTGCGCAGGCCGCCGATGGCATGCGCGGCGGCGAGCCGCACCACGGACGGCGCGTCGGGCGCGAGGGCGCCTTCCGCGAGGTCGAGCAGCGCGCCGTCGCCCTGTTCGCCGAGGTATCTCAGCGCGGCGGCTCTCGCGCCGTCGGGGCCGGCCCACGCGGCGGCGAGGATCGCGCCGCGGTGTTCGGGTCCGGCGACGGCACCCAGTCGGCGTCCGCACGCGAGGGATTGTCGGGGGCCGTCGGCGGCCTCGGCGAGCACCTGGTCGACGGTCTGGGCGGGTGCGACGGGGTTCGCCGGCTGCTTCACGGAGCGGGTCAGCTCCCAGCGCCACCAGTCGAGGTCGACCTGTTCGACGATCGCGCGCACCCGTTCGTCCTCGGCCGCCCACGTGCGCCAGGGGCGCATGCCGGTGGAACGCTTGACGCAGTCGTGGAGGTCGTCGACCTCGCCGCGTTCGAGGACGACGGCGAGCATGCCGTCCAGGGCCGCGTCGTCGCCGACGGCGGCGAGGCGATCCAGCGCCTCCGGCCAGTCGCGGCCTTCCTTGACGTAGTCCCGGAGCAGGGTGATCGCGTCGGCGCGACCCAGTCGGGCGAGCGTGCCGAGGACGGCCAGCGGGAGCGCGGTACGGTCCGCGTCCTCGTCCGTCCAGTCGTCGTCACACAGCAGATGTCGGGCGAGGCCGTCGAGGCCGGCGTCGAGGTCGGTGTACAAGCGTGCGTAGTACAGCGAACGCGACTCGGTGGCCGGAACGGCACGGGGATCGCGGACCACACAGCCGTCGAGCGCGTCGAGCACAGCGACGCGGTCGGCGACGAGGGCCCGCCGGGCGCCCTGACCGTGGCCGCTGCGCAGCAGGCCAAGGAGGGCGTCATGCGAGGTGATGACCGGATCGAACATGCCGCAAGCATCAATGGCCGGCAACCCTGGAGCAACAGGATTTAGGACACATGTACCCGTTGCCCGAAGTTTCGGCGAAACCACGTTGCGGTTTCGTCACCGGAAGCTATGAACTGTACTCGCGGTGTTCGCGTGCACGGTACCCGGGTGTGCGAGGGCGCCGCCCGGGGCGCGGGCCGCGCGTCACTGTTGCCTGGGCACCTGGACGCGCGGGCGATCGCTCCGGGGGCTGCCGTAATCCTGGCCGTCGAGCGGGCCGAGCACGCTCGCGGGGACGAACGACTCCATCGCCCACGCCTTGGTCTGCACGTCCGCGCCGAAGCCGTACGCCCCCCAGACGGGCCAGCGCACGCGGGCGCGCCACGTGCCGTCGCGGTATTGGTGCCAGCTGACGAGCGTGACCTCCAGGTACTGCCCGTCGGGCAGGCTCATCCGGACGCGCGGGCCCTGCGGGTCCGGGTCGGCCTCCTTGCGCCGCTCGCCGACCACGGCGGCGGTCGGGGCGGCGTCCGGGGCGCGCGCGGGCGCGGGGACGAGCGCCGGGCCGGGCCCCGCGCCCGGATCCGCGTCCCGCCCGGGTCCCGGCACGGGTTCCGGTCCGTGGACGGGTTGCGTGCCCTCGCCCGGTTCCTGGCCGTCGACCGGCTCCCGCGCGCCGACCTGTTCCTTCGTCTTGCTGGTCACGCGGCCATTGTGGGGCGCCCGCACGGCCCGCCGGCCCGAAAGTGCCGCCGCACGCGCACGTCCCACCCGTACGGCGCACGAGCGCGCCACGCGAGTGGGACGGGTGAGCGATACGACGTGTCAGGACACCACGCGCAGGTCGACCGGGCCGACCACGCTCAGGCCGAGCACGGCGGCCAGGTCCTCGACCAGGTTGGCCGCCTGGTCGGGGGTCAGTCGTTCGACGGTCCACTCGTTCGTGGGCCGGCCCTCGGCGTCGGTGTGCGGGCCGAATCTCAGCTCGATCGGTCGATCCGCGTCGGCGGAGGGCAGCACCGGAACCCGGGCCACCAGGGTGACATTGTTCGACATGACGTCGACTCCCTTCGGAGAGCGAAAACGATCGCCGCTGTCATTGCCGGTCGGCTCTCACGCTCGCATCGCGCCAGGTCGGTGTCCAGGTGTCTCGGGTGGCACAAGGAGTGCGCGCGGGCGCGCCCGGACACAGCGAAAGGCCCCGGAACGCGTCGCGCGCCGGGGCCTGTTGCCGATGGTCGGTCCGGGGGACGCGATGGACCGGTGCGGGGCCGGAAAGGTTTCGGCGAACCTTTCCGGCGCGGCACTAGCGGAAGAACGCGTTCACGACGGGGCCCGCGGCACTGCCGCCGGAGACGCCCTTCTCGACGAGCACCGCGACCGCGATGTCGTCCTTGAAGGCGATCATCCAGCCGTGCGTGAGGGTCTCGCCCTTCTCGTCGAACTCGGCGGTACCGGTCTTGGCGCCGACCGTGCCCGGGATGCCCTGGAGCATCTTGCCCGAGCCGTTGGCCACCACGCCCTGCATCAGCGCCTTGAGCTGGCCGGCGATCGCCGGGTCCAGGTCGTGCGACTTGGCCCGGCCGGGGACGTCGTCCGGGGTGAGCACCGGCTGGTTGAACTTGCCGGACGCGATCGTCGCGGCGACCGAGGCCATCACGAGCGGGCTGGCCAGCACCCGGCCCTGGCCGATCATCGACGCGGCCTTGTCGTTCTCGCCGTTGGCCGCGGGGACCGAGCCGTCGAACGTCACGGTGCCGACGTCCCACTTGGCGCCTATCCCGAACTGCTGCTCGGCGAGCTTGTTCAGGGTGTCGTTCTCGATCTTGCCCCGGTTGCCGATGAAGGCGGTGTTGCAGGACTGTGCGAAGTCGTCCTGGAACAGCGCGTCGGGCATCGGCTTGAGGCCGTCGTAGTTCTTGAAGGTCTGGCCGTTCACCACGAGGGTGTTCTCACACGGCACCTTGTCGGTCGGCTTGAGGCCGGCCTTCAGCAGCGCGCCGGAGGAGACCGTCTTGAACGTCGAGCCCGGAGGGTACCGACCGGTGAAGGCGCGATTGTCGCCGTTCGCCGGGGTGTTCGCGGCACCGAGGATGCCGCCGGTCTTGGCGTCGATGACCACCATCGAGGCGTTCTTGCCGCCGGTGACCGCCTTGAGCGCCTCCTCGGCCCGCTTCTGCGTGGCCGGGTCGAGCGAGGTCTTCAGCGGCTCGGCGGGCTTGCCCTTGACGTCGACCAGGGTGGCCTTGGCCACGCCGCCGGCGTCGACGACGGTGATCTTCAGGTCGGCGGTGCCGGCGAGCTTCTTCTCGTACCGGAACTGGAGCCCGGACGCGCCGACCGCGTCGGTCGCGGACGCGCTCGGGTCGGCGTTTTTGAGCAGGTCCGCGTTGTCGCCCGAGCCGACCGTGCCGACGATCTGCTTGGCGACGTCGCTGGCCTGCTGGGTGCTCTCCCTGACCTGAATCTCCGCCAGACCCGCGAGCTTGACCTGACCGCCGTTGTCCCACTTCTCCTTGCGCAGGGTCACGAGCGAGACCGCCTGCTTCGGGTCGGACGCGGCGACCCGGCCCTTCAGCTTGGGGATGTCCAGGTCGAACATCGGGTCCGACAGCGCGCTGTAGAGCGCGTCCGGGTTCTTGATCTTGCTCGGGTCCAGGGACAGCACCACGACCGGCGTCGAGGTCGCGAGCGCCTTGCCCGAGCGATCCAGGATCTCGCCGCGCGTGGGCAGCTTGCGCTCGCGCTTGATCTTGCCGCTGTCCGCGAGTTGGGGGTGCACGATGGTCTGCGTCCAGTGCACACGCGTCTTGCCGTCGGCGGTGACCACCGGGACGATCGACTCGATCTTGACCGGGTCGGCCACGCCCTTGAGGGTCAGCGTCGCGTTGTAGGCGAGCGTCGCGGGCGCGCCGTCCTTGCCCTTGACGTAGACGCCCGCCTTGTACTCGGCCTTCACGACGCCGAGCTGCTTGCCCGTCGTGTCGAGACCCTGCTGCGCCGTGGTGGGGTTGTCCGTGAAAGACGCGGCCTTCGCCAGGTCCCCGCCCTGCCACGCGGCCAGGAAGTCCCGGGCCGTGGTCTCGGACGTGTCCTTCTTGTCGTCGCCGCCACCGCACGAGGTAAGCGCGGCCACCACGACGACGGACAGTGCCAACGGCACGGCCGACGGGATCCGCCGCATCTTGCTGCCCACCAGATTCCTCCCGAACGTCCACGAACCCCCGGCAGCCCGCCGAAGGTCATCGGTCACGCTACCCGGATGGCCGAGCGCGTTCGGCCATCGGGCACGTGTGCGACCCACTTGTGACCCGGTTGTTGATCTGCTTGTCACACCGTTTGTCGATCTCATCCGCGAACCTCGCCCGACCCGCCGGCAACTTTGCCGAGCCGTCGTCGAGGCCGTCGTCGGGGCCTTCGGTGAAGTCGCCGGTGAAGCCCTCGGCCAACCGGTCGCCGAACCGGTTGTGCGCCCGATCGGCGGATCGGGCGAAATGTCCGGCGTGAGGGAGAGCCCTCAACCCTGCCCGGGCGGGAGCCGAATTCCCGGCGGAAGGAAACCGGTCTCAGGTCCGATGCGTCGATAGGGACATGAGGGCCCGCCTGGCCGGGGGCTCCGATATGGCCGTTGGCACCGTCGAGCAGGAGGAGAACGGGGCGATGGGGACCACACGGATCGCGATACCGACACCACCGCGTTACGGGTGGCAGGAGGACGCGGCATGCAAGGGGCTGGATGCCGGCCTCTTCTTCGGCGACGACCAGGAGCGGCCCGGCGAGCGCCGCGCGCGCGAGCGGGTCGCGAAGAAGGTCTGCCTGTCCTGCCCCGTGCGACGGCGCTGCCACGAACACGCGATGTCGGTTCCGGAACGCCGCGGCGTGTGGGCGGGTCTCGGGGAGACCGAACGCGCCGCACTGTTGCGAGAGCAGGAACAGGACCAGGGACACGAGCGGGAGCGGGAGGAGACCACGACGGCGGCGTGACCGCTCGTCGGACGCCGTCGGACCCGCGTGCGCGACCGGGTTCAGGCCGGCAGGTCGTCCTCGCGGAGCAGACCGCGCACGTCGAGGCGCGCTCGCACGTGCGGCTCGCACGCGTCGACCACCACCGCCGCGCCGAGCCACTCGGCGCCGGCCTCGGTGACCATCCGCCGTACGGCGCTGGCCTGCGCGCCCGTCTCGATCCACTCGTCGACCAGGAGCACCCGATCACCCGGCCGGAACAACCGGCCCGGCACGACCAACGTGAGGCCGCCGTCCTGGTATTCGGGCGGGGTGGCGGCACGCAGCATCGGGTCGTCGGCGGGCCGTTGCGCGTCGCCCACGATCCGCCGGTCCTTGCGGATCTCGACGAAGCCCACGCCCAGGTGCAGTGCCGTGATCGGGCCCAGGACCAGTCCGCGCGTCTCGATGCCGACGATCAGCGTCGGCCGCGCGTCCTCGTGCAGCGCGCCGAGCCCGGGCCCGAGCATCGCGAGCACCTCGGGATCGTGCCACCAGCCGGACGGGTCGGCGAACGTGCCCACCGAGGTCTCGCGCCACGCGAACGCGTCCACCAGTCGCCGCGCGATGGTTGCCACGCTCGCCTGACGGATCGTCACTCCCGGGTACCGCCTTCCGTTCCCGCACCGGCACGTCCGGATCTTCGACCGGACAGAGTACCGGTGCGGTCCCGGCGGCACGCGGGAGCCGACGGCCGAGACGCCGCGTCAGTCGGCTTCGGGGCGGTCCAACGGCTGTTCGACCAGCGCGAGCACGCGGCTGGCCATGAACCGCGCGGTGCGCACCACCCCGCCGGTGCGGGTCAGTTCGCTCACCTCGACGACACCCCGGCGGACCGCGACCTCCAGCCGCCGCCCCGCGCGCGTCGCCGTCATCTCGTACGTCTTGGTGCTGTCGCCGGCGTCGACCACTATCTCGACCCGATCGCCCTTCATATGCGCCCCCTTCGACCGATTACATCCATCTTCTCGCACAGGTCCGACATCGACCGATCCATCGACGGGGGTGGTCTCGGCCCGACTCGGGGGCGCCTTACCGCGCCGGGCCCCGGGGTTCCTCTAACGTGTGTCGCACAGGGGATCCGAGCACACGACGCCCGGACGACGGAGACACTCGAGGGGACCGGGCACACATGACGATGGTGCGGCTGCGACGGCAGGACCCGCGCATCGTCGGGTCCTATCGGCTGCTGCGCCGTCTCGGGGCCGGCGGCATGGGTGTGGTCTACCTCGGCGTGGACCGACACGGCAAGAAGGTCGCGCTCAAACTGATCCGCCAAGAGCTGGCCGGCAACCCGGAGTTCCGCTCGCGGTTCGCCCGCGAGGTGGCCGCCGCGGCGATGGTGCGCGGCAATCGGACGGCCGCCCTCGTGGACGCCGACGCGGGCGCCGACCGGCCCTGGCTCGCCACCGTGTACGTCCCCGGCCCCTCGCTCCAGCGCCGGGTCGGCGAGCGCGGCCCGTTGGGCTGTCTGGACCTGGCCCGGGTGGGCTCGGCGGTGGCCGACGGCCTGGTGTCCGTGCACGCGGTCGGGGTCGTGCACCGTGACGTGAAGCCGTCCAACATTCTGCTGTCCCCCGACGGGCCGCAGATCATCGACTTCGGCATCGCGTACGCGGACGGCGCCGGCACCCTGACCGTCACCGGAACTGCCGTGGGTTCACCGGGATTTCTCGCCCCCGAACAGGTGCGCGGGCAGACCGTGACGCCCGCGACGGACATGTTCGCGCTCGGGGTCACGCTGGCCTATGCCGGACGCGGGGCTCCGCCGTTCGGGTCCGGACCGGTGGACGCGCTGCTGTATCGCGTCGTGCACGAGGAGCCGGATCTCGACGGAGTACCCGAGCAGGTCGTGCCGTTGATCTCGGCGTGCCTGTCCAAGGACCCGCGGATGCGGCCGTCCGCCGAACAGGTCCGCGACCGACTGGCGGCGATCGCGCGCCAGCGCGAGGCCGAACGAGGTACGCCGGCACGCGGCCTCGAGGCGGCCCCGACGGCGCCGGCCGCGACCAAGGGCGTCGGCTCGGGCCGGCACGACGTCGCCGCGGCGGCCGGCTCGCCCGCGCCGCGCGAGCGGGACCGGGTTCGACGCGAGGCGGTTCGACGCGAGGGGTCGCGCCGGGACGAGGACACCCGCGCGAGCGACCGTTCCGCCGCCGGCCGTGCGGACTCCGGCCGGCCGTCGGCCGAGGGCCGCGCCGCGACCCGCCCGGAGCCGAGTCGGCACGAGCCGACCCGACACGAGTCCGGCCGGCACGACACGCGCGCGCACGACGCCCGCGGCCACGACTCGGGACGACCCGACGCCGTGCGACACGACGCGGGTCGGGGCGACCCCGGGCGGCACGACTCGGACCGGCACGACATGCCCCGCGCCGAACGGACCGACCGGACCGAGCCGCCGCGCGGGGCCGCGCCGGAGCGTCCGGAGCCCAAGCGGGGCGCCCGGGTCGACCACGGTCCGCGCTCGCGTGCCGGGGCCGGCACCTGCGGCGGCGCCGGCCCGAGGACCGACGGCGGTTGCTGATCCAGCAGTTGATCGTGTTCGTGGTGGTGACCGCGATCGCCGCGCTCGCGATCGCCGCGTTCCAGGGCGGCGGCGACGACGAGGAGCCCGGGCGGGCCGCCTCGGCCGCCGAGCCGCAGCCGCCGCAGCCGCCGCCCGCCGGCACGTCCCGGATCGCTCCGCCGCAGGGCACGATCCCGGTCGCCGACTGGTCGGACCGCACCTACGCCGACCCGTCGGCCGGCGGCGCCACCGTCACCCTCGCCGACGGCGCGGCCGAGGTCGGCAGCGACCACGTGACGCTCGGCGACGTCATCCCGGCGAGCCTGGACGGCGGGCCCGCCGTGGTGGTCGTGTTGACCCGCTCCCCAGGCGCGGGTGGCCCCGCGACGCACCTGGTCCAGCTGTTCCGGTTCGCGAACGCGACGCCGATCGCGGTGGCCGCGCTCGCGGTGCCCGCCGATCCGCAGGCGGTCGCGACCCGCTGGACGGTGGGCGACGGCGTGCTGCTGCGGATCCAGTCCTACGTGGACATCCCCGACGTGACGACCCGCTATGTCCCGGGCCCCAACGGCGTGTTGCTGCCCGCCGGGCCGTAACGGCACCGAAGCCGCGGCGGGAGCACCGACAGCGGCACCCCGCGCGGCGCCGCCCGGCCGACCCGACATCATCCCTGCGGCAACGACGAGGGGCACCCGGCTCGGCCGGGTGCCCCTCGTTCGGTATCGCGGCGGATCGCGCGGTCCGGCATCAGCCGAACTGGCGCTCCAGGTCCTTCAGTTTGCGCTCCAGCGAGTCCAGCCGGGGCAGCGTCATGGTGTCGTCCTCGGCGGTGAGGTCGATGACGTCGCGCCGCTCGGAGTCGATGCCACCGCCTGCCGCCGGGAGATCACCCGCTCGCGCGGAGGGGGCAATAGCCGGACGGCCGGAAGGATTGTGCGAATCGGCTGAGCCGCCGTGGCCGGAAACGTCGTTTCCGGCTATAGCAGGCTCCGAGAGTGCTTCGGAGCCGCCACCTCCCGGCAGCGCGGCCATCTCCTGGCGAGCGGCGCCACGACGGCCGAAGTGGCCACCACCGCCGCCACCGCCACCGTCCCCGCGGCTCAGCGCCTTGAGCTGTGCCCGCTCGCGCTTGCCGTCGATCCGCCGACGCTCGCGATCGTCCTGCTTGGTGCGCTTGTCCTCGCGGACCTCCTCGACGGCCTCGTCGAGGGTGCGCACGCCTTCGAGCAGCATGAGCGACCAGGCGTTGAACGTCTCGTGCGGGGCGCGCAACCACCGAACGATCCGAATCTGCGGCAACGGGCGGGGCACCAGGCCCTGTTCGCGCAACGCGGCGCGACGGGTCTGCTTGAGCGCCCGGTCGAACAGCACGGCCGCCGAGAGCGACATGCCGGCGAAGAACTGCGGCGCGCCCGCGTGCAAGTCGCCGCGCGGCGCGTGCACCCAGTTGAACCAGGCCGAGGCGCCCGCGAACGTCCAGACCAGTATCCGCGAACCGAGTGCGGCGTCACCGTGGCTGGCCTCGCGCACCGCGAGCACGGAGCAGAACATGGCCGCTCCGTCGAGCCCGAACGGCACGAGGTACTCCCAGCCGTTGGACAGCCCGAGGTTCTGCCGACCGAAGCCGACGAGACCGTGGAACGACAGTGCGGCCGCGACGCCGGCGCAGACGAAGAGCAAGGTGTAGGAGGCGACTCCGTACAACAGTTCCTTGCGACGTCGACGGTCCTGCTCACGCTCCCAGTTGTCGGACCCTTCGGCGGTGTCCGTCACGACGTCCTTGCGGCGTCGGACGACGAGATACGCCACAAGCGCCATGAGGGCGACCAGTTCCGCCAAGCCGACGAGGGCCCAGGCCAGGGGTACACCCATGATCTCCAACGAGCTTTGCCTCGCTTCCCGTTCCTGATCCGATTGCGCGGCGCCCCATACTGGCGGAAATTCGCCGGGTGCGGGTCGAATCCACCGGATATCCCGCGTGTGGGTGACAGGACATTCCCCTGCACAACCACTTTTTCGGCCGCCCGTGCGACCCCAACAGGCCACTGCGCCAATTAGGGCGACGCTCGACCGTACTGCACTTCCGCGCACACGCTAGTCCAAGATCACATTCGATCGAAATTGGCATGACACGATCGGCATGCTCTGGGAGAAATAGGGAAGGGCCGACAGACTCAATTCCGAGAAGTCGGTGGAAACAGCTCAAGAAACACAAGAAAGAGGCAAACGGATCACTACCAACCAAACGTACAAACGACCACGATCGGCCCCGAAACGGGACGTGAGTGATCGGATGAAACTGCATCGGACCGTCGCTTACCTGGACGGACGGCCGTACACGCTGATCACGTTGCGACCCTCCACCACCGTCCGATTCGCGGTCAACCACTTCCACGACACGTGGCACGTGCTGTCCGGCCGGGTCGGGGCGCAGCTGTTCGCGCGCCTGCTGTGGGGCCTGGCCTACCAGCCGCGCGAGAACACCCTCGTGGTGATCGACCGCCGATTCCTGGACCCGACCCCGTTCGAGGCCGATCCCTCGGTGCCGATCGTGCTCTTCACGCCCGAGCGCACGCCGTTCGGCGGCCGGGCCGCGCGCGAACTGCGCCGACTGCTGCCCTCGTTCGGCCCGCCGGACGGGACCGTGCGCTGGCAGACCCACGGCCTGGACGCCGCGCTCGCCGACCGGGAGGCGTGGTGGGAGCGCCATCCGGCGCCGCCGTGGAACGGCTACGCGTACTACCACCACAAGCGCAAGGCGCATCATCCGCCGCACGACGGCCTGTTGGCCCTGCCCGGGGACGCCGGGGCGCTGATGCGCGAGGCCGTGACGATCGCGAGCATGCAGACGTCGGTCGGGACGCCGATGGCGTACGAATACCTGGACCGCTACGAGTTCCAGATCTTCCACGACTACCGCCGCCGGGTCAGCGCGGCCCGCACCGCGCGCCGCGAGATCGAGTCCCTGGCCGAGCCCCCGAACCGCCTGGCCGGCCCCGGGTACCACGAAGGCGACCTGGTCCGCCGGCACATCTGGGCCCGGGGCACCGAAATCCGCGAACGCCGCATGCGCGGCCGCCGCGTCGAACAGCGCCCCCCGCTGTACCAAACCCACTCGATCAACGAAATCGAACGCTCAGCCGCGTCCCCCTCCGACCGCAACAAAGCCTGAGCCAACCAAAGCCACCCATCCCACCCAAGCCGACCCAGGCCCGTCCGGCGCTTGAGGACAAAGCGGGCCGCAGGCCGAGCCAACCCACCTCACCCAGCCAACCCAGCCCGTCCGGCGCTTGAGGACAACCCACACAGGCCGACCCAACCCACCTCGCCCAACCAACCCAGCCCGTCCGGCGCTTGAGGACAACCCACACAGGCCGACCCAACCCACCTCGCCCAACCAACCCAGCCCGTCCGGCGCTTGAGGACAACCCACACAGGCCGACCCAACCCACCTCGCCCAACCAACCCAGCCCGTCCGGCGCTTGAGGACAACCCACACAGGCCGACCCAACCCAACCCAGCCCGTCCGGCGTTTGAGGACAAGGCGGGCCGCAGGCCGAGCCGCAGGCCGGCCTCAGCCGAAGGCAACCGCGTAGAAGGCGACAGCCGCAGCCGCCCCGACGTTCAGCGAATCAACCCCGTGCGACATCGGAATCCGCACCAGCCGATCCGCCGCCCCCAACGCCTTCACGGTCAGCCCCGGCCCCTCGGCCCCCAACATCAACGCACAGCGCGCGATATCCGCGGCCGGCAGCTCGTTCAGCGCCACCGACCCCTCGGCCGGCGTCAGCGCAAGCAGCGTCAAACCCTCCTCGCGCAGCACCTCGAGCCCACCGGGCCACCGCTCCAGGCGTGCGTACGGGACCGAGAACACCGCCCCCATCGAGACCTTGACCGAGCGCCGGTACAGCGGATCCGCGCAGTCCGGCGACAGCAGCACCGCGTCCATGCCCAGCGCCGCCGCGCCGCGGAAGATCGCGCCGACGTTGGTGTGGTCGTTGACGCCCTCCAGGACCGCGACCCGCCGCGCCCCCGCGACGATGTCGACCGCCGCCGGCAGCGGCTTGCGCGCCATCGAGGCGAGCGCGCCGCGATGTACCTGATAGCCCGTCACCCGCTCGACTATCTCCGGGTCGCCCACGTACACGGGCACGTCCGCGGCCTCGATCACGTCCGCCATCGTCTCGATCCAGCGCGCCGAGAGCAGCATGGACCGCATCGGGTATCCCGACCCGATGGCGCGTCGGATGACCTTCTCCCCCTCGGCCATGAACAGCCCCTCGGCCGGTTCGCGGCGGCGGCGCAGTTCGACGTCGGTCAGGTCGGTGTAGTCGACGAGGCGCGGGTCCGCGGGGTCGTCGAGCGTGATGACGGGCACGGCGTCAGTGTCCCAGGGGCTTGGTGGGGCCCTCGCCGTCGGCCTCGACCGCCGCGGCGTCCGGGAGCGGCGCTTCGCCCTTGAGGTACGGCGGCGCGAAGAGGCGCAGCCCGTGGTAGGCGACGATGACCACGATCGTGCCGAGCGGGATGCCGTCCAGTTGGAAGTCGTCGGTGATCTCGAGCGACACGTTCCCGATCCCGATCACGACGCCGGCCGCGACCGGGACGAGGTTGAGTGGGTTGCCGAAGTCGATCCGGTTCTCGATCCAGATCCTGGCGCCGAGCAGGCCGATCATGCCGTACAGGATCACCGTGATGCCGCCGAGCACCCCACCGGGGGTGGCCGCGACGATCGCGCCGAACTTGGGGCACAGGCCGCAGAGGATCGCGAACAGCGCGGCGGCGTAGTAGGCGGCCGTGGAGTAGACCCGGGTCGCGGCCATCACGCCGATGTTCTCGGCGTAGGTCGTGGTGGCCGGGCCGCCGACCGCGGTGGAGAGCATCGTGGTCGCGCCGTCGGCCGCGATCGCCCGGCCCATCTGCGGGTCGAGGTCGTCGCCGGTCATCTGGGCGACGGCCTTGACGTGTCCGGCGTTCTCGGCGATCAGCGCGACCACGACGGGCAGCGCGAGCAGGATCGCGGACGTCTTGAAGTCGGGCGAGTGCATCGTGGGCACGCCGACCCAGTCGGCGGATCGGACCCCGTCGAAGTTCACCCGCCAGTGGTCGACCACCGTGCCGGAGCCGTCGGCCGAGTGCACCTTCCCGAAGATCAGGTCGGCGACCCAGGACAGGAGGTAGCCGAACACCAGCCCGAGGAAGACCGCGATCCGGGACCAGAAGCCACGCATGATCACCATCGCCACGAGGGTGAAGGTCATCGTCAGGAGCGCGATCCACTGGTCCTGCGGCCAGTAGGACTTCGCCACGACCGGCGCCAGGTTGAAGCCGATGATCATCACGACGCCGCCGGTGACCACCGGTGGCAGCGCGGCGTGCACCACCTGCGCGCCGAGCACGTGGATCGCGACGCCGACCAGGCACAGCACCGCGCCGACCACGCACATGGCACCGGTCAGGTCCGCGATGCTGTCGCCGGCCGCGCTGATCGAGGCCGCGACGCCGACGAAGGACAGGCTGCTGCCCAGGTAGCTGGGCACCTTCCCGCGCGTGATGAGCAGGAACAGGATGGTCGCGACGCCGGACATCATCACCGCGAGGTTGGGGTCGAGGCCCATCAGGATCGGGGCGATGAACGTGGCCCCGAACATGGAGACCACGTGCTGGGCGCCGAGCCCGGTGGTCCGCCCCCAGGACAGTCGCTCGTCGGGCCGAACCACCTCACCGGGCCCCGGGGTTCCCCCGTCGCCGTGCAGCTTCCATCCGAGACCGAGCCCCATCGGTATCTCCTTGTAGACATACAAATGAACAAACTCATAGATGGCCGCAGCCCATTCGGCGCTTGCGGACACCAAGCCGAAGAACGAACTTCACCGAGCCCGGGCGGGGTTTGCGGCCGGCTCGACCGAAGGCCGGGTCGATCAAGCCCGGCCGGCGCCTGCGGACAGGCGGGCCGCCGGCCGCCCACCCGGTGCCGTGACGGCACCAGCGCCGTGACGGCCCTAGTCCGCGAGCGCCACCACGTCGCCGACGATCACGATGGCCGGCGGCCGCAGCCCCTCGGCCGCGACCGCCTCGGCCGCCGCCGCCAACGTCGTGCGCAGCACGCGCTGCGTGGCCATCGTGCCCTCCTGAACCACCGCGACCGGCGTCGAACCGGCCCGGCCGTGCGCCAGCAGCGCCGCCGTGATCGGCCCCAACCGCTCCACCGCCATCAGCAGGACCAGCGTCCCGCGCAGCCGGGCCAGCGCCGCCCAGTCCACGAGCGAGCGCGGGTCGTCGGGCGCGACGTGCCCGGACACCACGGCGAACTCGTGCGCCACCCCCCGGTGGGTGACCGGGATACCGGCTATCGCGGGCACCGAGATCGCGCTGGTGATGCCCGGTACGACCTGGCAGGGCACGCCCGCCTCGGCGCACGCGAGCGCCTCCTCGAAGCCGCGTCCGAAGACGTAGTTGTCGCCGCCCTTGAGCCGCACGACGAACCTGCCCGCCTTCGCGTGCTCGATCATCGCGTCGTTGATCGCCTCCTGGGCCATCGCGCGCCCGTACGGGATCTTCGCCGCGTCGATCACCTCGACGTGCGGCGGCAGTTCCCCGAGCAGCGCGCGCGGGCCGAGCCGGTCCGCGATCACCACGTCGGCCTCGGCGAGCAGGCGCCGGCCGCGCACGGTGATCAGGTCGGGGTCGCCGGGGCCACCGCCGACCAGGGCCACCCCGGGGAGTACACCGCCCGTACGCTCCTTGCGCGCCGCGAGCGAACCGTCGTGCAGGCCCTCGACGATCCGGTCCCGGACGCCGGCCGCGCGACGCGGGTCGCCGCCCGCGAGCACCGCGACGGTGAGCCCGTCGTGCCGCCCGCTCGCGGGCGTCCACGCGCTCGCGTGCGACGCGTCGTCGCAGCGCACGCAGAACACCCGCAGCGCCTCGGCGTCCGCCGCGACCGCCTCGTTGACCTCGGCCACGTCGGTCGCCGCCAGCGCGTACCACGCGCCGTCCAGGTCGCCGGGCGCATAGGCGCGCCGGGTCCAGCGCAGTTCGCCGCCCGTGGCCATGCCCTCGACCGCCGGAGTCGCCTCGGGCGCGACGACGAGGACGTCCGCGCCGGCGTCGAGCAGGGCCGGCAGTCGGCGCTGGGCGACGGTGCCGGCACCGACCACGACGACGCGGCGGCCCTCGAGGCGCAGGCCGGCGGGGTAGGCGGGAGGACCAGGAAGACGGGACATCGTTCTCACATTTCCGGGTGGGGCGGGGTGCTTATCCAGGTGGGACGGGGTGCTGCGGGGGCATTTTTCGCGCGGAAAGGGCACCTCTGCCACTCCATCGTGGCGGAGATGCCCTTCACCCGCTGTGGGCGGGGGTCGAGAATCAGTCGGTTTTGCCGCTGACTCCCGCCGAATCGAACGTGGCCACATCGTGCAGCACGCGCACCGCACTCTGCACCAGCGGCAGGGCCAGGACCGCACCCGTACCCTCGCCGAGCCGCAGTTCCAGCTCGACCAGTGGGCGCAGCGACAGCTTCGCGAGAGCCGCCGCGTGGCCGGGTTCGGCCGATCGGTGGCCCGCGACGCACGCCTGGACGGCCTCGGGCGCGATGGCCTGCGCGACCAGGGCCGCGGCGCCCGCGATCACGCCGTCGAGCACGACCGGCACGCGCAGCGCCGCCGCGCCGATGATGTAGCCGGCGATCGCGGCGTGCTCCAGACCGCCGATGGCCGCCAGTACGCCGATCGGGTCACCCGGGTCGGGTTCGTGCAGCGCGAGCGCGGCCTTGACGACCTCGATCTTGCGGCGGTGGGTCGCGTCGTCGATACCCGTGCCGCGCCCGGTCACCTCGGCGACGTCCACGCCGGTGAACACCGAGATCAGCGCGGCGGAGGCGGTCGTGTTCGCGATCCCCATGTCGCCGGTGAGCAGGCACCTGTTGCCGGCGGTGACCAGGTCGCGCGCGACCTCGATGCCGACCTCGATCGCGGCGATCGCCTCGTCGCGGGTCATCGCGGCGCCCTGGGTCATGTCCCCGGTGCCCGGACGGATCCGGCGCGGGAGCAACCCGGTCGCGTTCGGCAGCTCGGTCGCGACGCCGACGTCCACGACGCAGACCTCGACGCCGACCTGCTTGGCGAACGCGTTGACCACGGCGCCGCCCGCGAGGAAGTTGCGCACCATCTGCGCGGTGACCTCCTGCGGCCACGGCGACACGCCCTGCGCGTGCACGCCGTGGTCCCCGGCGAAGACCGCGACGGCGGCGGGCTCGGGGACCGGCGGCGGGAAGGTCCGGGCGAGTCCGGACAACTGCGCGCCGATCGTCTCCAGGATGCCGAGCGAGCCCGGCGGCTTGGTCATGTTCCGCTGGTGCTCCCAGGCCGCGCCGAGCGACTTGGCGTCGAGCGGGCGGACCGAGCGCAGCGTCTCGTCGAGCAGGCTGACCGGTTCCTCGCCGGGCAGACCGCGCCGACCGTACGTCTCCTCGTGCACGACCCAGGACAGCGGCCGGGCCTTGGCCCAGCCGGAGGTCTCGAGTTCGGGCTCCTCGGGGAACGCGTCCACGTAGCCGACGCACAGGTACGCCACCACGTCGATGTGATCGGGCAGGCCGAGCGCCTTCGCCAGCTCGCGCTCGTCGAAGAAGCTGACCCAGCCGACCCCGAGCCCCTCGGCGCGCGCGGCGAGCCAGAGGTTCTCCACCGCGAGCGCGCTGGAGTAGGGGCCCATCTGCGGCTGGGTCTGCCGGCCGAGCGTGTGCCGGCCGCCGCGGGTCGTGTCGACGGTGACCACGATGTTGACCGGGGTCTCCAGGATCGCCTCGACCTTTATCTCCAGGAACTGCTTGGCCCGGGCCTTGGGCAGCGAGGACGCGTACGCCTCGCGCTGCCGCCGGGCCAGTTCCTGGACGGTGACCCGGGTCTCCTCGGAGCGGATCACCACGAAGTCCCAGGGCTGCGAGTAGCCGACGCTGGGCGCCGCGTGCGCGGCCTCCAGCACCCGGACCAGGACGTCGTCCGGGACCGGGTCGGGTCGGAAGCCGACCCTGATGTCGCGCCGCTCGCGCATGACCCGGTGGACCGCCTCGCGCGAGGCGTCGTCGTAGCCGGGGGCCGCGGGGCCGCGTTCGACCTCGGGGACGTCCGGGGCCTCCGCCGCCTCGGCAGCCTCCGCCGGGTCCTCGGCCGCCTCGGCGGTGGGGTTCTCGTTCTCCGCGTGCATCGGTACAGCCTGCGCCGGCGACTCCGGGGCCGCGACCTCGGGGGCTGCGGGCGGCGCGGGCTCGGCGGCGACGGAGGACGCGGGGAGCAGCACCGTGACGGCGGTCGGCGAGGCCTGCGGGGTCTCCTCGGCCGCGTCGGCCTCGGCCGGCGGGGTCTGCGGGCTCGCCTCGACATCCGGGGTCGCAGGGGCTGCCTCCGGCTCGGCCGGGGCGACCGCGGCAACCGGCTCGACCGGTTCGACCTGCTCGACCGGCGACGGACCGTCCGTGACCGCGCCGACCGGCTCGGCCGGGGGCGGCGGAATCCTGGGGATCTCGCCGGTCGCGGTCGCGGGTTGCGGGGTCGGCTCGGGGGTGGGCGTGACGTGCGGGCCGTGCATGGTGGTGCCTTCGTCGGACGTACGTGGATCTGCCGGGTCGCCGGGGACGACCACGACGGGCTCGGGCTCGACGGGCTCGGGCGCGACGGCCGGGGGCTGGGACTCGGCCGCGGCCTCGACCGGTTCGGGCGCCGCGTCGGACCGCGGCGCGTCGGCCGGGGTGTCGGCCGGGATCGCTTCGGCGACGGGCGGGGCGACGGCCGCTTCGCGGCGGGGGCTTCCGTCACGACGGCCTCGGCCACCGGGGCCTCCGCCGCGACGACCCGTGCCGGAACGGCCTCCGGAACCGGCGCGGACGCGGCCGGCGCGGACGCGTCGGGCCCGACCGGACGCACGGCGTCGGCCGGCGCGGCCTCGGCGGCCGACTCCGTACCGGCGCTCGGCACCTCGGGCCGCACCGGGGCATCGCTCGGCCCAGCCGCCGTCTCGACCGCGACCTGCGTGCCACTCGCCTGCTCGGCGACGGGTACGGCAACCACCGGCTCGACCGGGACCGACTCGGCCTCGGCCGCGACTTCGGCCGCGGCCTCCGCCTCTGCCGGAACCGACACCTGTCCCGACGCCGGCACGGCGTCGCCTGCCGCGACCGGCCGGGCGACCGGCTCGGCGGCCTGTGCGGCGGCGGTCTCGACGGGCGCGGCCGACGCATCGGCCGGCCCGCGTCCGAAGCGACCTGCGGCGCGCCCGACTCGACCGGTGCCGACGACTCCACCGGAGCCGGCACCGCGACCGGCACGGCCTCGGCTGCCGGAACGGCCTCCGCCACCGGCGCGACGACGGGCTCGACCGCGGCCGGCTGCTCGACAACGGGGGTCTCGGCCGATGCGGCGGCGACCGGTACCTCGGCCGATGCCGCGCCCGCCTCGACGACCACGGTCTCGACCGGCGGCGCGGTCGGCGCCGCCTCGGGCGCCACGACCGGACCGATCGGCGTCGCGACGACGGGAGTTCCGCCCTGCTCGGGCAGCGCGGCCGGCTCGGGGTCCGGCTTGCGCCGCCGGGCACCGGTGCCGTCGGGCACGACCGGAACCACCGGCTGCGCGGGCGGTCCCGACTCGGCCGGCGCGGGAACCGCGGCGGGTGCCACGACATCGGGTGCCGGCTGGGGGGCGACCCGGACGACCGCCTGCGCGGCGCCGGAGTCGGCGACCGCCTCCGCTGCTTCCGCCTGTTCGACCTGCTCCACCGGCGCCACGACCGCCGCGAACTCGCCGGCCTCGGCCGTCGGCGCCACGGGCGGGTTCGGCCACGGCTCGGCCGCGACCGGCGGTGCCGGAACAGCCGTGTCCGCCACGGCAGTCGGCCCGGCGGGTACCTCTACA
This sequence comes from Embleya sp. NBC_00896, assembly GCF_045207785.1. NCBI lineage: Bacteria > Bacillati > Actinomycetota > Actinomycetes > Kitasatosporales > Streptomycetaceae > Embleya > Embleya sp. NBC_00896. Next base: position 6,878,435 of record NZ_CP108776.1, on the reverse strand, counting down.
ACGTTCGCCTCGGCGACAACCGGCGCGGCCGAGGCCGCGGCCTCGGCCGGCGGTGCGGCGAGCCGGGCCGCGGCCGTCTGCGCGGCCAGCGCGCTCACGACCGCGTCCGGCGCGACCTGGACCCGGCGCGGGTGCGCGGCCTGTGGCGGCACTCCGGGCAACGGTTGCGGTATGGCCGGCGCGGTCACGCCCTGCACCGGCGCGGGGGCCGGCGCCGCGGGCGGCGGGGTCGGTGCGGCCGATTCGACGACCGGCGCGGCCGGCGGCGAAGTCGGTGCCGGCGGCGCGACCTGTACGGGCATCGGCGGCGCCAACTGCGGCCCCGACGACTGCGCGGGGATGCCGGTGTTCACGGCGTCGCCCACCGGGTGCGCGCCGCTGTGCGGGCCGGTCTGCTGCGGCGGAACGGGACCGCGTCCCACCCGGCGCTGCCTGCGCGGCGGCAGCGTCGTGCGCTGCGGCACTGCGGCGGCCACCGGGAACGGCGGCGTGTCGGCGGGGTTGCCGCCGACCGGCTCGTCGGACTGCTGCGGCTGGTCGGCGTTCTGCGCCGCGCGCACGCGCCTGACGCAGCCGGCCACCGGTCACCCCGGTCACCCCGGGCTGCTCGGGAACCGTGCCCGGCACGGCGGCCTGCGGGGTGGCGGGCTCCGCCACGGGCGGCGCCTGCGGCGGCACCGTCGGTTGGCCGGCCGAAACGCCCGAGGCGTACTCGGGATCGGCCGCCGGCGCGGCGGCGACGGGCGGCGCCGGCGGAAGCGGCGGAAGCGGTGCGAACTGCGGTGCGGCGGGCGGCACCACGGGCACCGCCTGCGGCACCGGCGCCTGTTGCGGCACGGCCTGGGCCGGCGCCGGGTAGGGCTCGGCGACGCCCTGCGGCGCCCCGTACTCCCCCGGGCCGAAGCCCTGGACCGGCTGCGGAACCTCCTGATGCGGCGTCATGGGTCCCGGCGGATACGGGATCTGACCGGCCGTCATCGGCGGGGGGTAGACCTCCGCCTGCTGCTGCTCCGGCTCGTCGAGCACCATCGCGGCGAACATGCCGGACTGCGGGCCGGGCACGGCGTCGTACGCCTGCTCGACCGGCGGTACCTGGATCTGCCCCGACGCACCGTCACCGGCGGCCGCCATCCGGTCGGCCAGGGACATCCCGGGCACGGCCGGCGTCGGCACGTTCGGATCGGCCCAGCCTGCTTGTGGCCCCGGCATCAACAGCGAGTCCTCGTCGTCCAGATCGTCGTACGGGTACGGACCGGCCGGCTCCCCAACCGGACCGGTGCCGGCGGCGTGCCTCGCCGGGACAGGGCCCAAGCCCTCCCCAGCAGGTCGGCGCTCGTCGGCTTCGCTCATGTAACTACTCCTTCCAGGGCAGCCGCGAAGGCCAGCGTCGTGGCACGATCCCGCACCGCGATCCGAAGCCAGTCCGGACCGAGGCCCGGAAAGGTGTCGGCCCGCCGAACCGCGTAGCCTCGCTCCCTCAGCTGCTCGCGGATCTCCGGGCCCCCCTCGATCCGCGCGAGCACGAACGAGGACCGGGGAGCGACCGGTAGTCGCATCCCCGAAACCGCGCGCAACCTCTCCACGAGGTACGAACGGTCAGCCGCGAGCGTAACGGCCAACGCCTCCGCCTGCGCGAGCGCCTCCGGCGTGCAGCACGCCTCGGCGGCGATCAGCGCCGGTGTCGACACCGACCACAACGGCTGAGCGTCCGTGAGGATGCGCACCAGATCCGGGGAAGCCAGGACGTAACCGATTCGAAGTCCCGCCAACGCCCAGGTTTTCGTGAGACTTCGCACAACGACGAGGCCGGGCAGGTCGCGTCTTTCGGCCACGCTTTCGAGTTCGCCGGGGATGGTGTCGGCGAACGCCTCGTCCACCACCAGGATCCGGCCGGGACGCGCGAGCGCGGCGATCGTCGAGGCCCGGTGCAGCACCGAGGTCGGGTTGGTGGGGTTGCCCAGTACGACCAGATCCGCCTCGTCGGGGATCCGGGCCGGGTCGAGCGTGAAGCCGTCCTTCTCGTCGAGGACGACCCTGTGCACGGTGTGGCCCGCGGCGCGCAACGCGGCCTCGGGTTCGGTGAATTGCGGATGGACGACCACCGCGTGCCGCGGGGTCAGCGTCCGGGCGAGCAGGACGAAGGCCTCCGCGGCGCCCGCCGTGGGCAATACCTCGGCGATCGGTCGCCGGTGTCGTGCCGCGATCGCGGCCCGCGCCCGGCGCGTGTCGGGGTAGGCGGCGAGGTCGGCGAGGCTCGCGACGAGCCGGCGCGTCAGCCACGGCGGTGGCGCGGACAGCCGGACGTTGACGGCGAGATCCACCAGACCGGGCCCGAGTTCGGAGTCGCCGTGATGGCGCAGATCCACGTCCTGTTCGGCGACCGCGCTCGTCGTGCCGTCCCGTTCGTCGGGGATCGGCCCATCGAGTCCTGTCATCGCGTCATTGCCCATGTCCGTGGTTCCCGTACCCCTGCCCCGTGCCCCTGCCCCGCCCGTGTCGTTCGTGTCCATGATGGTGGTGATGGTGCCCGCTCCGACGCCCGGGGTCCCGGCGTTGACCACGAGCCGGCGATTTCCGATCGATTCTTCGTACGGAACCGATCGTTCCGCGCCCGAGTCCGGCCACCCTCGCACCCGTCACGTCGTTTGTTGATGCGACGGCTCGTTCGCCACCCGCCGAGCCACCCCCGCCCAGGCGCTGTCCGAATGTGCCGCGATGGCAACGGTACAGCGCGGACGCGCGCCCACGCCGCGGGTCTTGGGCACCACCAACTCGCCCGGCGCGCCGCCCGCGACCGGGCCGAGCAACGCGGCGGCCTCGGCGACCCCCGGCGTCCCGACGGCGGCCAGCACGCGCTCGGACGGGTGCGGCACCGGCACGCGCGCGAGTTCCTCGGCCGGATGCGCGGACAGCGGCAGGCCGAGCAGCGCCGCGCCGCCCACCAGACCCGGCTCGCCCACGCGCGCCTGCACCGTCACCAGCGCGACGACCGCCGCACGCGCCAGGCCGGCGCCGGCGAGCGCCGCGCACACGCTCGCGCGGACCTCCTCCGCCGTCACGCCGCGCGCCGCGCCGACGCCGACCACCAACACCTGATGACCCGTCAAGGACGATCTCCCCACAGCACGAACACCGGATGCACCGTGTCCAGCCGCCGCGCCCCGCCGCTGACCGGGGCCAGCCGGGACGCCTGTAGCAGGCAGCCGTCCACCGCGTAGCCCGCGCGTTCGAGCACCGCGCGCACCTCGGCCACCAGGTCCACCTCGGTCAGCGCGACCACGATCCGCTCGGGCCGCCGCGCCGCGCACGCGGCCACCGCCCGCGGCCCGCCCCGCCGACGAACACCACGTCGGGCAGCGGCAGCCGCGCCAGCACGTCGGGCGCCTTGCCGTGCACCACGCGCACCTCGACGCCGAACCGGGCCGCGTTCTCGGCGATCAGGTCACACCCGAACGCCTCCTTCTCGACCGCCACCACCGCGGCGCCGTGCCGCGCGCACTCGACGCCGACCGAGCCGCTGCCGGCCCCGACGTCCCACACCAGGTCGCCGAGCCGCGGCCCGAGCCGGGCCACCACGAGCGCGCGCACCTCGGCGCGGGTGATCGCACCGGCGCGATGCGCGTACGCGTCCTCGGCCACCGCCCACCCGCGCACCGGACCCGGGAAACCCGGGCGTTCGCCCGCCAGCCAACCGCCCGCCGCACCCGGGCGCGGGGTCGGGCCGATCACGATCACGACGTCCACGTCGGTCCACTCGCGCCCGATCGCGTGCTCGGCGGAGAGCATCGAGATCTCCTCGCGCTCGGTGCCCAGGTTCTCGCACACCACGAACGTGCGGGGCACATCCGTGAGCAGCGCGGCGAGTTCGGCCGGACCCGCACCCGACCCGGTCAGCACGGCCACCTTGCCGAAGGCCCGGCACACGTTCGCCGCGCGCCGGACGTCGCGCCCGAGCGCGCTGACGATCCGCGCGTCGTCCCACGGCATCCCGGCCCGGGCGAACGCCTGCGCGACCGAGGACACGGCGGGCACGATCTCCAACTCCAGCCCGTACTCGGCCCGATGCAGCACCCGCACGATGCCGAAGAAGCCGGGATCACCGGCCGCCACGACGACCGCGACGCCGCGATGCTCGCCGATCCGCTTCGCCGCCACGTGCACGTTGCCCAGCAGCACCCGCTCGGCCTGCTCGGGCACCGCGACGGCGTCGAGCAGCCGCTCGGCGCCCGCGACCAGCGTCGCGGTACGCAACGCCTCCGCCGCCCGGGTCGACAGCGGCCCGCCGTCGTACCCGATCACGGTCACCCGATCAGCCATGGCCATCCCCTCGCCGTGCCGAACCCCGGGGAGGGTCCGCGCGTGGTTGTTCGGCGGCACCGCGCACGACGCCCCACTCGACACGACGACGGCTCCCCCGCGCGAGGTTCCACCGATCACCGACCGAGCGTGACTCCTTCGTTCGAATCCGTGTGCGTACCGGCGTTCGGGGTCGGGGCCGGGTCCGGCCGCGCGCCGGGTGCGCGCACCGCCGCCGCGCACGAGCGCGTGAACCGGCGCGCCAGGTCGGGCGCGCCCGCCCAGTGCGCGTGCAGGTAGGAGGCGTGCACGGATCCCTCGATGTGCCCCTCCAGGCCGGTCTCCCCCAGGCTCCACGCGGCGTCGCGACCCGCCCGCGGGGTGAGCGTCGTGCGATGGAACTCGTGCCCGCGCACGACCCGGCCGGTCTCGGCGAGCACCGAGTCGTGCACGGCCGTCGCCTCGCGATAGCCCAGGGTCAGCCGCTCGGTCATCCGCGCGTCCGCGTCGAGCACGCCGCACATCGGCGCTCCGTCCAGGGTTCGGGCCAGGTAGAGCAGGCCGGCGCACTCGGCCGCGATCGGGCCGCCGCGCGCGGCCAGCGCCACCACGTCCGCGCGCAACGTCGCGTTGGCGGACAGCTCGGCCGCGTACACCTCGGGGAACCCGCCGCCCACCACCAGACCGGCCGTGCCCGCGGGCAGCCGCTCGTCGCGCAGCGGGTCGACCGTGACCACCTCGGCCCCGGCCGCGGTGAGCAGTTCGGCGGTCTCCGCGTACGCGAACGTGAAGGCCGAGCCGCCCGCGAGCGCGATCGTGGGCCGACCGGCCACCCGACCGGCCACCTCGCGGACGGGGTCCCACGGCTCGACGGGCAGCGCGCCCGCGCTCGCGGCGATCCGCCGGACGGCGGTCAAGTCGATGCTGCGCGCGATCAGTTCGCCGAGCGCGTCCACCGTGCGCACGGCGTCGGCGTGCCGCTCGGCAACCGGGACCAGGCCCAGGTGCCGGGCGGGCTTGGCGATCGCGTCGTGCCGGCGCAGCACGCCCAGGACCGGCATGCCGATCTCGTCGAGCGCCTCGCGCAGCATCAGTTCGTGCCGGTCGGAGCCGACCCGGTTGAGGATCACCCCCGCCACACCCACGTCCGGCTCGAAGGCGGCGAACCCGCGGACCAGCGCGGCCACCGAGCGGCTCTGCGCGCGGGCGTCGACGACCAGGATCACCGGCGCCGCGAGCAGCCGCGCGACGTGCGCGGTGGAGGCGTACCCGCCGCGCCCGGCCGCGCCGTCGAACATGCCCATGACGCCCTCGACGATCGCCAGGTCGGCGCCGCGCGCGCCGTGCGCGAACAGCGGCCCGATCCGCTCCTCGCCGACCAGGAACGGGTCGAGGTTGCGGCCGGGGCGACCGGCCGCGAGCGCGTGGTAGCCGGGGTCGATGTAGTCGGGCCCGACCTTGTGCGGCGAGACGACGTCGCCGCGCCGGGTGAACGCCGCGATCAGGCCGGTGGCGACGGTGGTCTTGCCGTGCCCGGACGCGGGCGCGGCGATCACCACCCGGGGCAGGGCGGCGGAGCTCACCACTCGATACCCCGCTGGCCCTTCTGTCCCGCGTCCATCGGGTGCTTGATCTTGGTCATCTCGGTGACCAGATCGGCGGCCTCGATCAGGCGCGGGTCGGCGTCGCGGCCGGTGATCACCACGTGCTGGCTGCCGGGCCGGTCGCGCAGTACGCCGACGACCTCGTCCACGTCCACCCAGCCCCACTTCATCGGGTAGGTGAACTCGTCGAGCACGTACACCCGGTAGGTCTCGGCGGCGAGATCGCGCTTGATCTGCTCCCACCCCTGCCGGGCCGCCTCCGCGTGGTCCTCCTGGGCGCCCTCGCGCTGGATCCAGGACCAGCCCTCACCCATCTTGTGCCAGGTGACCGGGCCGCCCTCGCCGCTCTCGTCGTGCACGCGCCCGAGCGTGCGCAGCACGTTCTCCTCGCCGACCTTCCACTTCGCCGACTTCACGAACTGGAACACGCCGATCGACCACCCCTGATTCCAGCCGCGCAACGCGAGCCCGAACGCGGCGGTCGACTTGCCCTTTCCGGGCCCGGTGTGCACGACGACCAGCGCCCGATTCCGCCGCTGGCGCGTGGTCAGACCGTCGTCGGGAACATGCGTGGGAACGCCTTGCGGCATGGTGGTCTCCCATGTGTCTGCCGGATTTCGGCGGGTGTCGGCGGGTGTAGGCGAGTATCGGCGGGTGTAGGCGAGTGTCGGCTGGTATCGGTGTACATCGATGAGTATCGGTCGATGTCGGTGCGGCGAGCGGTGGTTCAGGCGACCGAGCGGACATCGCGCACCAGGGTCGCGAGGCCGTCGGCGGCCAGTTCGTCGAGCGTGACCGCGGGCGCCCCGAGGTCGACGGCGAGCCGGCCCGCCAGGCCCAGCCGCACGGGCCCGCTCTCGCAGTCCACGACCAGCGCGGCGACCCCGGTCGCGGCCAGCAGCCGCGCGGCGCGGCGGCTCTCGCCGAGCGCGTCCCGGCCACCGGTCGCGCGGCCGTCGGTGACCACGACCACGAGCGGCCGGCGCAGCGGATCGCGCAGCCGTTCCACCCGCAACGTCTCGTGCGCGCGCAGCAGTCCGGCACCCACCGGGGTCCGCCCGCCGGTCGGCAGCGCGGCCAGCCGGGCCGCGCCGATCTCGACCGAGGACGTCGGCGGCAGCACCAGCGACGCGTCCGCGCCGCGGAACGTCACCAGTCCGACCTTGTCCCGCCGCTGGTAGGCGTCCAGGAGCAGCGAGAGCACCGCGCCCTTGACCGCGCGCATCCGCTTGCGGGCCGCCATCGACCCGGACGCGTCCACCACGAACAGCACGAGGTTGCCCTCGCGGCCCTCGCGGACCGCCTCGCGCAGATCCGCGCGCCGCAGCAGCAGTCCGGCGCCGGTGCGGCCGCGTGCCTTCTGGTGCAGGGCCGCCGCGCGCACCGTCGCCGCGACGTGCAGCCGGGTCACCCGGCCCGCGGCGACCTGCGACCCGGTGGTCCGCCCACTCGCGGTCCGCGCCCGCGAACGTCGCCCGGCCGCGCCCTGGCCCACGCCGGGCACCGAGAACAGCCGGGTGCGGAACGGCTCGGCCGCCGCGACGGCGGCCTGTTCCCGGCCTCCGCCCGAGCCGGTGGGCGCGCCCTCGACGGGGGCGTCCTCCGTGCCGGGGGCGGAACTCGGCGCGGCCTCGGTGCGCTTGGGGGCCTCCGCCGCGTCCGCCGGCCCGTCGGTGGGTTCCGGCCCGTCGGCGCCGTCCGTACCGTTCGCGTCCGGCGGCGGCGAGCCGCCCCCGTCGGGACCGTCCGGGTCCGACTCCGGATCGGGTTCGGGTTCGGGTTCGTCCGGGTCGGCGAGCGCCTGGTCGAGGTGCTCCTCGTCCAACCCGGGCGCGTCGAACGGGTTGCGCCGCCGCCGGTGCGGCAGTGCGAGCAGGGCCGCCTGCCGGACGTCCTCGGCGGTGACCTCGGTGCGCCCGTGCCAGGCCGCCAGCGCGATCGAGGTCCGCGCCGTGACCAGGTCCGCCCGCATGCCGTCCACCTCGAACGACGCGCACACGCGCGCGATCCGCTCCAGCTCGGCGTCCGGCAGCTCCACGTCCGCGAGCACGGTCCGCGCCCGCAGGATCCGGTCGGCCAGTTCGGCGTCCTCGCCCGCCCAGCGCGCCGCGAACGCGTCGGGGTCGGCCTCGTACGCCAACCGCCGCCGCACCACCTCGGCCCGCTCGCGCGGCTCCCGGCTCGCCGCGACCTCGACGGTGAGCCCGAACCGGTCGAGCAACTGCGGTCGCAGCTCGCCCTCTTCGGGGTTCATCGTGCCCACGAGCAGGAACCGCGCGGCGTGCCGCACGGACACACCCTCGCGCTCGACGTGCGAGGTGCCCATCGCGGCCGCGTCGAGCAGCAGGTCCACGAGGTGGTCGTGCAGCAGGTTGACCTCGTCGACGTAGAGCACCCCGCGATGCGCGGCGGCCAGCAGGCCGGGCTCGTAGGCCTTGACGCCCTCGGTCAGCGCACGCTCGATGTCCAGCGAGCCGGCGAGCCGGTCCTCGCTCGCGCCGACCGGCAGTTCGACCAGGCGCGCGGCGCGGGTGCCAGCGGGGACGGCCGGATCGTGCGGGCCGTCGGGGCACCGCCCGTCGGGCGCCGCCGGATCGCAGGAGAACCGGCATCCGGGCACCACGGCCACGGCCGGCAACTGCCCGGCCAGGGCCCGCACCATCGTGGACTTCGCGGTGCCCTTCTCGCCGCGCACGAGCACGCCGCCGACCGCGGGCGAGACCGCGTTCAGCACCAGGGCAAGGCGCAGGTCGGCCAGGCCGACGATGGCGGAAAAGGGGTAGGCGGCGCTCACGGGCGTCGCCCCACGGCACCCGACGTGCCGTCGGATATGCCGTCGGATCTCACAAAGCACGCAGGCATACGCCGTCGGCCTCCCTCGGGTGTCCACGCCCTGGTCGGTGGCGGGACCCGCGACACGGGCCCCGGACAGCGGCAAGTCTCTGGCTCACGCGCGCCCGAGGGCACACGTGCACAGTGGCGGGACCGCTCCGGCTCACCGCACCGCGCCGGCGCCTTTCGAAGTTCCCGCGTCGAGGTGTGTCCGCCCCTCCCGCGGATCGCGGAAGGCTCGAACACACCTCGACACAGGGCCCGAAGGTCGTCCGCGTGATACGCCGGATTCCTTCCCTGCTGTCGGCCCCAGCCTCTCACACGTCCGAGAACGCGAAACGGCCCCTGCCGCGGGTGCGGCGGGGGCCGTCGTGCCACCCGACGGGATCGGGTCGCGGCGCGACAGGAAGGGGAGGATCAGAACGCGACGAGCACGTTCCCCTTGTACTCGTCGGCGATGTACTTCTTGACCTCGGGCGAGTTCAGCAGCTTGGCGAGCTTCTGCACGCGCGGGTCGTTCTCCTTGCCCTTCTTGACCACCAGGACGTTCGCGTACGGGTTGTTCTCGGCCTTCTCGACCGCGATGCCGTCCTTGCCCGGGGTGAGCTTGGCGGTGAGCGCGTAGTTGCCGTTGATGACCGCGCCGTCCACGTCGTCCAGCGCGCGCGGCAGCTGGGCGGCCTCGATCGCCTTGAACTTGAGCTTCTTCGGGTTGTCGACGATGTCCTTCTCGGTCGCCGTGGTGCCCGCGCCGTCCTTGAGCTTGATCACACCGTTGTCGGCGAGCAGCTTGAGCGCGCGGCCGCCGTTGGTGGCGTCGTTCGGGAACGCGATCGTCGCCCCGTCCTTGAGCTCGGCGAGCGACTTGACGTTCTTGGAGTACAGGGCCAGCGGCTCCAGGTGCACCGGCACGACCGGGACCAGGCTGGTCTTCTTCTCCTTGTTGGACTCCTCCAGGTACGGCTTGTGCTGGAAGAAGTTGGCGTCGACCGCGCCCTCGTCGAGGGCCGGGTTCTGCTGCGTATAGTCCGCGAACTCCTTGATGTCCAGCTTCAGGCCCTCCTTCGCCGCGAGGTTGTCCTTGATGTACTTCAGGATCTGCGCGTGCGGGACGGCGGAGGCGGCGACCTTGAGCGGGTCGGACTCGGAGGAGCCCTTCTTGTCGTCGTTGCCGCAGGCGGCAACACCGAGTCCGAGGGCGGCGACGGCGGAGAGGGCGACGAACTTGTTGATACGCACGAAGAGTGCCTTTCCTGGTGGTGCGTTGCGCGACGGCCGTTCGCCGCCGCGCGGCTAACGGTGGGCGAGCCTGCGGGAGAGCAGATCGCCCAGGAATTGGACGAGTTGGACCAGCACGACGAGCACCGCGATGGTGACGAGCATCAGGTTCGTCTCGAAGCGCTGGTAGCCGTAGCGGATCGCGAGGTCGCCGAGCCCGCCGCCGCCGACCACGCCCGCCATGGCGGAGTAGCCGACGATCGCGACGATGGTCACGGTCAGGCCGGAGATGATCGAGGGGATCGCCTCGCGCACGAGCACCTTGCGCACGATGGTCATCGTGCTCGCGCCCATCGACTGCGCGGCCTCGATCAGGCCCTTGTCCACCTCGCGCACGGCGGTCTCGACCAGCCGGGCGAAGAACGGGATGGCGCCGACGGTGAGCGGCACGATCGCGGCGTCGGTGCCGATCGTGGTGCCGACCACCCAGCGGGTGAACGGGATCAGCGCGACCAGCAGGATCAGGAACGGGATCGAGCGGCCGACGTTGACCACCAGGCCCAGCACCTTGTTCGCCGGCGCGAACGCGAGCGGTCCGCCGCGATCGGTCAGCACGAGCAGGAGCCCGAGCGCCAGGCCGGCGACCGCCGTGATCAGCGTCGCGACGCCGACCATGTACAGCGTCTCCTGGGTCGCGGTCTCCAACAGCGGCCGCATCTCGGACCAGGTCATCTTCAGATCTCCTTGCCCACGAGCGCCACACCGGCTTCGGCGGCGTCGGTGTCCGACTCGGCGGCGGCTGCCGCGGCCTCCTCGACGAGGTCGACCTGCAGGCCCTGCTCGCGCAGGTAGCCGATCGGCACGACGTTGTTCTCGAACGCGCCGTCCAGCGAGATCCGCATCCGGCCGATCTGCTTGCCGCCGACGCTCTCCACCGCCGCGCCCAGGACGTTGACGTCGACGTTGTAGGTGCGCGCGAGCGTGGAGATGAACGGCCGCGCCGTCTCCTCGCCGCGGAAGGTGATGTCGATGACCGTGCGACCTTCGAGCACGCCCGGCGTGCCGAGCGGGAACATCTCGCGCGCCAGCCGCGACCGGGGTCGGCTCAGCAGTTCACTCACCGTGCCGGACTCGACGATCCGGCCGCCCTCCATCAGGGCCGCCGAGTCGCAGATGCCCTTGACCACGTCCATCTCGTGGGTGATCAGCAGGATGGTCAGGCCGAGCCGGTCGCGCAGGTCGCGCAGCAGCGCCAGGATCGAGCGGGTGGTCTCCGGGTCGAGCGCCGAGGTGGCCTCGTCGGAGAGCAGCACGCGCGGCTCGGCGGCGAGCGCGCGGGCGATTCCGACCCGCTGCTTCTGGCCACCGGAGAGCTGCGCGGGGTATGCCTTCGCGTGCTCGCTCAGGCCGACCAGGTCCAGCAGCTCCGCGACCCGGCGGGCGCGGGCCTGCCGCGAAACGCCGGCGATCTCCAGCGGCACCGCGACGTTCCCGGCGACGTCGCGGCTGCTGAGCAGGTTGAAGTGCTGGAAGATCATGCCGATCCCGCGCCGCTCGGCCCGCAGCCGGCCGGCCGACATGGCGGTCAGGTCGCGCCCGCCGACCTCGACGGTGCCCGACGTGGGGCGCTCCAGGAGGTTGACGCAGCGGATCAGGGTGCTCTTGCCGGCGCCGCTGCGGCCGAGCACGCCGAAGATCTCGCCTTCGCGTACGTGCAGGTCGACGTCGTCGAGCGCGGTCACCTGCCGTTCTCGGCTGCGATAGACCTTGCTCAGGGCAGTGGTACGGATCACCGTGAAGTCCTCGATTGGGTGCGCGTGCCGAATCGGGCCCGACGAGGGGCCGCGCGAATCGATCACACAGGGGGTGTGGCGGGGATGACACCGGGGGCGCGTAGCGCTCGACCCGGGAGAGGGATCAGGCCCTCAAATCCTCAACAGCCACACATTCGACAGGTCTGACACGAACGGCACATGCGACGACAACCCGTGGCGGTAGCCGCGGTGCCGGATGTGTGAGCCGTCGTGAACATGATGCGATTAAACCAGACGTACAGCCCGCAATGGAAATGTGCTGCGTCACCGGCGCCTGCGAGTGGACCCGACAAAGCCCCGACGGCCATGGATTCCATGGTCACCGGGGCTTCGGTCGGGCTTCGCGAGGGTCGATCAGGCCGCGAGGACGGCCGTCTTGCGCAGGTAGACCAGGCTCAGCCGCGGGCTGACCTTCTCGACCCGCCCGGACACGTAGCCCAGGCGTTCGTACAGGCGCAGGTTGTTCTCGCTGCGGTGGCCGGTGAACAGCTCGTACTCGGCCGCGTCGACCAGCCGCTCCTCGATCGCGCGCAGCAGCCGGGTGCCGAGCATGTGCCGCTGTAGCCGCGGGTGGACGACCAGCTTGCCGATCCGGGCCACGCCGTCCTCGATGGTGGCGCGCACCGAGCCGACGACCTCGCCGCCGAGCCGCGCCACGAGGATGGTGTGTGTGTCGAACTCGTCGCGCAGACTGGCGAGGGTCTGCGTGAGCGGCTCGATGCCGTAGTCGTTGTACAGGGCGGCCTCGCCCTGGTAACAGAGGTACTGAAGCTTGAGGATCTGCTCGGCGTCGGATACGTCCGCCGTGCCGATGCCTACGTTCTGCCCCATCCGATTGCTCCCCTGATCGCCCTGATCACCGTGCGGATTGGTGTGCCGCAGCGTCTTGTCACAGTGCCTCCACGAAGGGGGAGGGTTGTCCCCTTCTCGAGTACTCGCGTGGCACTGCATTCGTCACTGTTCCACACGGCTTTTCCCAGGGTTCTACCCGGCCCTCACCTACGCGCAATCCGCCGTTCAGGCAACTCGTTCGGCACAGTGCGCTCGATCGAGTGATCGCCGGGTGATCCCGGGTGATCGTCGGGCGTTCCAGAGCGTCCCAGAACGCTCCAGAGCCTTCCAGAACGTCCCAGAACGTCTCAGGACGTGATCAGGGAAGCGACGACGACCTCCGCTCACCGCAGTCCGGTGACCCGACGCACCACTCCCTCCTTGATCGACCGGACCGCGGCGAGCGGCTCGGTGACCCGGTGCACGAACAGCGTCAGGTGCGCGTCGGCGCCGATCACGTACCGCGAGTCCGGCGCGTCGACGGTGGCCGCGAGGGCGATCGTGCGGGCCACCTTCTCCGGAGTGCTCCACAGCGGCTTCATCAGCTGGAAGCCCAGGTCCATCCGCTGGAAAGCGGTCGCGTACGCGCTGCCGCGATAGCGCTCGACGGCGTCGGCCATGTCGCCGGTGACCCCGCTGTGGAAGCCGCCCGGCGCGACCACCACGACGTCGACGCCGGCGCCGGCCACCTCCACGCGCAGCGCGTCCGAGACCGCCTCCATCGCGTGCTTGCCGGCCTGGTACCACCCCAGCAGCGGGTAGGTGACCCGGCCGGCGAGCGAGGAGATCTGCACGACCCGCCCCCAGCCGCGTTCACGCATGTGCGGGATCGCGAACCGGGCCAGCCGCAATGGGCCGAAGAGCGCGACCTCGAGGTGGTGGCGGGCCTCCTCCTCCATCACGTCCAGGACCGGCGCGAAGCTGGTGCCGCCGGCGTTGTTGACGAGGATGTCGGGGCGGACCCGGTCCACGACCTCCTTGCAGCCGGCCGCGTCCGTGACATCGAGCAGGACGGTGCGCACCTCCACGCCGGCCTCGGCCGCCGCCGCCGCGACCAGTTCCGCCTTCGCCCCGGAGCGCACCGTGCCGACGGTGTCGATGCCGCCGCGGGCCAGTTCGAGGACGGTCGCCAGACCCAGGCCCGAGTTCGCCCCCGTGACCAGTGCCGTTCTGCTCACGCGCGCCCCGCCTCGACGCCGGCGGATCGGGCGGACTCCTGCTCGCGGCGCGGCGCGGTCTTGCCGGCCGCCGGCTTGGCGCCGCTCTTGGCCATACCGTTCCCGGACGCCTTGGTCGTGCCGGTCTTGCGGGTGCCCTGGACCCGGCGCGGGGCCGGCACCTTGAGCACGGGCGCGCGGGTCGACGCGGGCGCCGATGCGGGCGCGGGCGCGACGCTCTCGGGCACCACGGTCTCGGGCGCGACCGGGTCGGGCAGGACACGCTCGGGCGCGACGGGTTCGGGCGCGACGGACTCGGCAGGCAGATCGCGTACGGCCTGCGGCGGGGCGATCTCGTCGGCGGCCTTGAGCAGCAGGTTGAGCTGCTCGACGATGCTGTCCGCGAGCGCGAACGGGTCGGGCAACGCCTCCCGGTCGGCCAGCACGCCGATGTCGACCTGATCGTGGTAGCTCATGCCACCGATGAACAATCCGAAGCCGTCGGCGATGATGCCCATCGAATGGAATGCCTCCACCTTCTGCCCGTTGGCATATAGAGGTACGCGCGGACCGGGCACGTTGGACACGGTGGCGTTGCACAACGCGGGCAGCACGGAGGCGAGATGCGCGTCGCGGTAGACGCCGCCGAGCAGGCCGAGCAGCACCGGCGGCGGCGCCTCGGCCAGGCCGGTGAGCAACTCGCTGCCCATCGCGCTCTGGACGGCCTTGGCCGCGTTCGAGTTCTCGTGGATGCACAGCAGGCGCTCGGCGGGTTCGGCCACGTCGGTGGCCAGCCCGACGAGCATGCCGGTGATCATGTTGCCGCCCGCCCGCTCGCCGCCGCGCGTGGCATCGACGGGCACCGTGGCCACCAGCTGGTTCTCGGGCAACTCCCCGAGTTCGTCCAGGTGTTCGCGTAGCGCGCCGGCCACGATCGCGAGCACGACGTCGTTGACCTTGACCCCGAAGACGTTCTTGACGAGCTTGATGTCGGACAGCGAAACCGTGCAGAAACCGTAGGAACGTTCCTTGCCGACGGGCTCGTTGAAGCGAGTCCTGGGCACATTCAACGGCAGAGCCCGACCCAGGCGCCCGGTCAGCGCGGCCTGCAGGACGCCCTGACCCAGTCGCCCGAGCTGCCTGCCCACCCGTACCGGCGTACCCGCCACCGAGAGCGCCGTGTCGCGCATCGCCGCCCAGCCGTCCGGCGGCTCGACCACCTCGGCCGGCGCGACCACGGGTGCCGGCCCGTCCTGGACCGGCGCGTTCGGGTCGGCGTCGAAGAAGATCTCCTGCATGGCCGCGCCGGAGCGGCCGTCGATGCACGCGTGGTGCACCTTCCACAGGTGCGCGACGCGCCCGTTCTCCAGGCCGTCGACCACCCACCAGTCCCACATCGGCCGGTCGCGACCGAGCCGGTGCCGGTAGATCTCCGCGGCCATCGCGGTCAGTTCGCGCCGGCCGCCCGGGGCCTCCAGGGTCGCCCGGTGCAGGTGGTTCTCGAGCTCGAACTCGGGGTCCTCGACCCAGTGCGGCCGGGCCAGCCCCCACGGGCCCTGGACCAGTTTGCGGCTCAGCAACGGCAACCGGGGCAGCCGTGCGGCCATCGTGCGCCTGAAGGCGGCGTGATCGATCCGTCCGCCCGTGGCGGAGGCGTCGACGATGGTCAGGCAGACGACGTGCGCCGGCCATTCCTCCGACTCCAGGGCCAGGAAAGCCGAATCCAAACCGGAGAGCTTCACCAGGTGTACCTCCTCCCGATGCCCGACGAGGTCAGGGCATCCTCGATGAAGCGGCGCGCCTCCCGGTTCCACATGGCTCCGATGTGCGAGCCGCGGTACCAGCAGACGGATGGTTCCTCCCAGTGCTTCCAGAGCCGATACGCCTGTTGCGGCGTGGCCATCCGATCGGCCAGTCCCGCGTAGACGAAGCGGCGGTCCAACGGCACCCGCGGGGTCACCGCGAGCGGCGAGACCACGCGGTGGACCGTCTCGGCCTCGTCGCCGAGCAGACCCGCCGCGCGCACCTCCCGCTTGATGTCGTCGGGTGCGTGGTGCGACATCACCCACGCCATGTCGACCGAGGGCACCCCGACGATGACGCAGTCGAGGTCTTCGAGACCCGCCAACAGGGCGGCGACATAGGCGCCGAGCGAGAGCCCGTGCACGGCGACGGGCGTGTCCCCCTGCCGCCGGATCCAGTCCAGGCAGCGGCGCACGTCCCACACGGCCTGGCCCAGGCCGTGCACGTTGCCGAGGTAGTCGAACGAGATGAACGGCGCGTCCTGGGCCCGCGAGGTCTTGCGCGGCCCGTGCATCGGCAGCACGGGATGGATGATGTTGATGCCCAGTTCGCGGTGCAGCCGCTGCGAGCGGAACGCCGGCAGGTCGCCGGGCCGCCCCATGCCGAAGCCGTGCAGGTTCACCAGCCACGGGCGCGGCTTGCCGGGGTGGCGCAGCACGTACGCCCACACCCGCTGATTCGCGCCGGCCGCCTGCCACCGGGTGGCCCCCGGGACACCGGCCCAGGGCACGTATTCGCTGTCGAACGCCAACTGTTCGTAACTGACCGTGCCGTACAGCTTGCCGCGGACGACCGGATCGAGCAGCGGCGGCGGTTCGGGATGGAAAAGAGTCGGGTCGTCCAGGTACGTCTCGGCGCGGAACTTGTGCACCGCGTCGGAGATCTCCTCCCGAATACGCAAGGCGTCGTCGGGGTCCGGGGAGAGTCGGCCGGTCGCCAGGAGGGCGACGACGAGTTCGTCGAGGAACGCCGCGGAAACCAGTCCCGGCGTGGGAAAGACGGTCGGCATGTCGGGGTAGCGGCGGCGCTCGGAGCGCAGCGACCGGACATAGGAACGCACTCCGAATCCCACGGACTGGGGGACGCTGCGCAGGAGCCCGCCGATCGGCAGATCCGAGAGCATGGAAGCGGACTTCTCACCCTCGGAACGGATGCGGCGCAGGCGATCGAGCATGCTGATCCCTCCCCTCGGTCGGGTCGACGGTCGAACGGAAATGATCACGCATGGTTGCGTAATCGCAACTCTCCGGCGATCGATCTGTGCCGACACTAGTACGGAATCAACGGAGCGAACACAGGCACTCGCTACTGGTAACGGCGAATTCACATATGGGCCTGGAACCTTAACTTCCGCTCACACGCGTGCAACCACAGCGAAACCGGGCGGCCTCTGGTAAACGCATTTCGATCACACGGAGAGTGACGGCGGTTTTCGGCCACAAATCGCCGGCCCGATCGCGTCCGCATGCCGGACACGCCCCCGGGCATGCCCCCGGACATGCCGAAGGGCCCGCGTCCTCGGGTGAGGACGCGGGCCCTTCGGCCTACGGATCGGGGTGCGGTGCGGCGTCAGCCGCCCGCCCACTGCCGCTGGATCGCGAGGTCCGTGCGGACGTCGGCGAGCTGCTCGGCGACCCGCACCGGGGCGGTGCCGCCGCGCCCGTCGCGCGAGGCGACCGAGCCGAGCACGGTCAGGACCGACCGCACGTCGGGGGTCAACTCCGGGGAGATCTCCGCGAGTTGATCGTCAGACAGGTCCCACAGCTCCAGGCCGCGGGGCTCGCAGTACTTCACGCACGCGCCGGCCACGTCGTGCGCGACCCGGAACGGCGTGCCCTCGCGGACCAGCCACTCGGCGATGTCCGTCGCGAGCGAGAACCCGGCCGGGGCCAGCTCCTCGAGCCGATCCCGGTGGAAGGTCAGCGTCGCGATCATCCCGGTGAACGCCGGGAGCAGGACCTCGAGCGTGTCGCAGGAGTCGAAGACCGGCTCCTTGTCCTCCTGGAGGTCCCGGTTGTAGGCCAGCGGCAGCGCCTTCAGGGTCGCCATCAGACCCGTCAGGTTGCCGATCAGCCGACCGGACTTGCCGCGCGCGAGCTCGGCGATGTCCGGGTTCTTCTTCTGCGGCATGATCGAGGACCCGGTCGAGAAGGCGTCGTCCAGGGTCACGAAGGAGAACTCCTTCGTGTTCCAGATGATGATCTCCTCGGCCAGCCGCGACAGGTTCACCCCCAGCATCGCGGTGACGAACGCGAACTCGGCGGCGAAGTCGCGCGAGGCGGTGCCGTCGATCGAGTTGGCCGCCGACGCGGAGAAGCCCAGGTCGCGCGCCACCGACTCGGGGCTGAGCCCGAGCGAGGAACCCGCGAGCGCGCCGGACCCGTACGCCGACACGTCGGCGCGCTTGTCCCAGTCGCGCAGCCGGTCGGCGTCCCGGGAGAACGCCTGCACGTGCGCGAGCAGGTGGTGCGCGAGCAGCACCGGCTGCGCGTGCTGCAGGTGGGTGCGGCCCGGCATGACCACGTCCATGTGCGCGGCGGCCTGTTCGACCAGCGCCTCCTGGAGGTCGGCGAGCAGCCGGCCGAGGATCCGCGCGTGGTCGCGCAGGTACATCCGGCCGAGCGTGGCGATCTGGTCGTTGCGCGAGCGGCCCGCGCGCAGCTTGCCGCCCAGGTCGGGGCCGAGGATCTCCAGCAGCCCGCGCTCCAGCGCGGTGTGCACGTCCTCGTCCGCGATCGTGGCGACCAGTTCACCGGACTCGACGTGCTTGGCCAGCGTGTCGAGGCCGCCCAGCATGCGGGACAGCTCGTCGTCGGTGAGCAGCCCGGCCGCGTGCAGCACCCGGGCGTGCGCGCGCGAGCCGGCGATGTCGTACGGGGCGAGCCGCCAGTCGAAGTGGACACTGGCGGAGAGCAGGGCGAGGGCCTCGGAGGGGCCGCCGGAGAAGCGGCCTCCCCACAGGCTCACCCGGTCGGGAGAGTTGGTCACGACTTGTCGTTGTCCCGCCGCGCGGCGATCTTGCTGGACAGCCCGAAGAGCTCGATGAAGCCCTTGGCCTGCGACTGGTCGAACGTGTCGCCGGTGTCGTAGGTGGCGAGGTTGAAGTCGTACAGCGACTCGTTGCTGCGCCGACCGGTGACCACGGCCCGGCCGCCGTGCAGCGTCATCCGGATGTCGCCGGACACGTGCTCGTTGGCCTCGGCGATGAAGCCGTCCAGCGCCCGCTTGAGCGGCGAGAACCACAGGCCGTCGTAGACCAGCTCGGCCCAGCGCTGCTCGACGGTCCGCTTGTAGCGGGCCAGCTCGCGCTCGACGGTGACGTTCTCCAGCTCCTGGTGCGCGGTGATCAGCGCGATCGCGCCCGGGGCCTCGTAGACCTCACGGCTCTTGATGCCCACGAGCCGGTCCTCGACCATGTCGATCCGGCCGATGCCCTGGGCGCCGGCCCGCAGGTTCAGCTCCTCGATCGCCTGCAGCACGCTGACCGGGCGACCGTCGATGGCGACCGGGACGCCGCGCGCGAAGGTGATGACGACCTCGTCGGCCTCCCGCTGCGTGGCCGGGTTCTGGGTGTACTCGTACACGTCCTCGATCGGCGCGTTCCAGATGTCCTCCAGGAAGCCGGTCTCCACCGCGCGCCCGAAGACGTTCTGGTCGATCGAGTAGGGCGACTTCTTGGTGGTGGCGATCGGCAGGTTCTTCGCCTCGGCGAACGCGATCGCCTTGTCCCGGGTCATCGCGTAGTCGCGGACCGGGGCGATGCACTTGAGCTCGGGCGCGAGCGAGGAGATGCCGACCTCGAAGCGGACCTGGTCGTTGCCCTTGCCGGTGCAGCCGTGCGCGACCGTGGTGGCGCCGTGCTTCTGCGCGGCGGCGACCAGGTGCTTGACGATGACCGGCCGCGACAGCGACGACACCAGCGGGTAGCGGTCCATGTAGAGGGCGTTCGCCCGGATCGCCGGGAGGCAGTAGCCGTCGGCGAACTCGTCGCGGGCGTCGGCGACCTCGGCCTCGACCGCGCCGCAGGCCAGCGCCCGCTTGCGGATGATGTCGAGGTCCTCGCCGTTCTGGCCGACGTCGACGGCCACCGCGATGACCTCGGCGCCGGTCTCCTCGGCGATCCACTGGATGCAGACGGAGGTGTCGAGACCTCCGGAGTAGGCGAGTACAACGCGCTCGGTCACGAGCGTTCTCCTTCGAAGAGTGGTCGGGCAGATGTGGTGCTGTGGTTCGCCGGAGCCGAGCGCTCTAGCGGTGGTACAAGGTCTGTGGGGCCACGCGGACCCGAGCTCGGGGCTACCCGCGGTTCTCGGCGAGGGCCAGGAGGTGGGCGGCCAGCGCCGCGCCTCCTTCGGGGTCTCGCGAGACCATCAGGATGGTGTCGTCGCCGGCGATGGTGCCGAGGATCAGCCGGGACTCGGCGTGGTCCATCGCCGAGGCCAGGAACTGGGCGGCCCCGGGCGGTGTGCGCACCACCACGAGGTTGCCGGACGCCTCCGCGGACACCAGCAGTTCGCCGGCCAGGCGCGACAGCCGTCCCTCGACCGCGGACTCCTCCAGCGGTGCCCGGGGGGTGCGGTCGCCGCCTTCGGCCGGAACGGCGTAGATCAGCGACCCTTCCCCGTCCCGGATCTTCACGGCGCCGAGCTCGTCGAGATCCCGGGAGAGCGTGGCCTGGGTGACGGCGAGGCCGTCCTCGGCGAGCAGGCGGGCGAGTTGGTTCTGCGACCGGACCCGGTGCCGGGTCAGGATGTCGACTATCCGCCGGTGGCGGGCGATCCGGGTGCTGGGCACCGCGTATACGCCCTCGGCCGGAGTCGCGTCGCTGCTCTGCTCGCTGCTCATGGGACGACCTCGCCTAGCGTCGGACTCGTCGTCGGCGGATGTGGGTCACGGTGTTCCTCCGGCGGGGGCGGCGGCGAGGCCGGCGTCCAGTATTGCGGGCAGTGCGGCGAGCAGCGCGTCCACGTCCGCGTCGTCGACGACGAGCGGCGGGGCGAGTCTGACCCGGGTGGGCACGGCGGCGTTGACGAGGAATCCCGCGTCCTGCGCCGCCTGTTGTACCTGCGACGCCACCGGTGCGGTCAGCACGATACCGATCAACAGGCCGGCTCCGCTGACATGGTCCACCAGCGGATGGGCGATCTTCTCCACGCCCGCCCGGATCTGCTCGCCCAGGCGGGCGGACCGAGCGCACAGGTCGTCGTTCTCGATCGTGTCCAGGACCGCGAGCGCCGCGGCGCAGCACACCGGATTGCCGCCGAACGTGGTGCCGTGCTGGCCCGGCTCGAAGAGCTCGGCCGCCGCGCCGAAGGCCACGCACGCGCCGATCGGCAGCCCGCCGCCGAGGCCCTTGGCGAGGGTGACCACGTCGGGCTCGATGCCCAGGGGCTGGTGCGCGAACCACGCGCCGGTGCGGGCGATGCCGGTCTGGATCTCGTCCAGGATCAGCAGCGCGCCGTGCGCGGCGGTGATCTCGCGGGCCGCGAGCAGGTAGCCCTCGCCGGGCATGACCACGCCGTTCTCGCCCTGGATGGGTTCCAGCACGACCGCGGCGGTCTGCGGGCCGACGGCGGCGCGCAGCGCCTCAACGTCGCCGTAGGGCACGAAGTCGACGCCGGCCGGCATCGGCGCGAACGGCTCGCGCTTCGCGGGCTGGCCGGTGAGCGCGAGCGCGCCCATCGTGCGGCCGTGGAAGCCGCCCTCGGCCGCGATGATCTGCGGCCGGCCGGTGCGCCGGGCGAGCTTGAACGCGGCCTCGTTGGCCTCGGCGCCCGAGTTGGCGAAGTAGACCCGGCCCGCGCGGCCGAACAGCCCGAGCAGCCGTTCGGCGAGCGCGACCGGCGGCTCGGCGATGTAGAGGTTGGACACGTGGCCGAGCCGGCCGAGCTGCTCGGCCACCGCGGCGGCGATCGCCGGGTGCGCGTGGCCGAGCGAGTTGACCGCGATGCCGCCGAGGAAGTCGACGTAGGTGTTGCCGTCGCTGTCCACGACCCGGGCGCCGGAGCCGCTCACCAGCTCGACGCGCGGGGTGCCGTAGTTCTTCATCAGCGACTGGTTCCACCGCTGAGTGAGTCCGCCGGTCCCGGTCATCACTCGGCCCCCTTCTCGTCGTGCCGGTCGTGCGACTTCTTCTCGTGTGACGGGACCACCATGGTCCCGATCCCCTGGTCGGTGAACACCTCGAGCAGCAGCGAGTGCGCGACCCGCCCATCCAGCACGTGCGCGGCCGGCACGCCCGCCTGCACGGCCCGCAGGCACGCCTCCATCTTGGGGAGCATGCCCGTGGACAGCGTCGGCATCATCGCCTCCAGCTCCGCGGCGTCCAGGCTGGATATCACCTCGTCGCTGGTGGGCCAGTCGGCGTACAGCCCCTCGACGTCGGTGAGCACGACGAGCTTCTCGGCGCCGAGCGCGACCGCGAGCGCGGAGGCCGCGGTGTCGGCGTTGACGTTGTAGACGTGCCCGTCGGTGCCGCGCGCGATCGAGGAGATCACCGGGATGCGGTTGTCGTGCAGCAGCGCCTTGATCGCGCCGGGGTCGACCTCGACGATGTCACCGACCAGGCCGATGTCGATCGACTCGCCGTCCACGACGGCGTGCCGCTTCTCGGCGGTCATCGTGTGCGCGTCCTCGCCGGTCATCCCGACGGCGAACGGGCCGTGCCGGTTGATCAGGCCGACGATCTCGCGCTGCACCTGGCCCGCGAGCACCATCCGGACCACGTCCATCGCCTCGGGCGTGGTCACCCGCAGGCCGGCGGTGAACGAGGACTCGATGCCGAGCCGGTCCAACTGGGCGCTGATCTGCGGGCCGCCGCCGTGCACGACCACCGGGCGCAGGCCCGTGAACCGCAGGAACACCAGGTCCTGCGCGAAGGCCTGCTTGAGCGCGTCGTCGACCATGGCGTTGCCGCCGAACTTGATCACCACGGTCTTGCCGTAGAAGCGCTCCAACCACGGCAGCGCCTCGATCAGCGTGCGCGCCTTGGCCAGGGCCTCGTTGTTGCGCCCCTGTTCGCCGGCCGATTCCGTGCGCATCCCGCTCCCCCGCGTCGCCTGGCTGTCCGTACCGGTCATGACGAGTAGGCCGAGTTCTCGTGGACGTAGTCGGCGGTGAGGTCGTTGGTCCACACCGTCACAGCGGCGTCGCCCGCGTTCAGGTTCGCGACGATGTGGGTCTCGCGCGGGGTCATGTCGACCAGCTCGCGGTCCTCGCCCACGAACCCGTCGCGACACACCCACACGCCGTTGAACGCGACGTCGAGCCGATCGGGGTCGAACGCGGCGGCGGTGGTGCCGATCGCGGCCAGCACCCGGCCCCAGTTGGCGTCCTCGCCGTGCACGGCGCACTTGAAGAGGTTGTTGCGGGCGATCGAGCGGGCCACCTCGAGGGCGTCCTCCTCGGTCGCGGCGCCGGCCACGTCGATCCGGATGTCCTTGCTCGCGCCCTCGGCGTCGCCGATCAGCTGCCGGGCGAGGTCGCCGCTCACGGCCCGCACGGCCTCGGCGAAGGCCGCGAGGTCGGGCTCGACGCCGGAGGCGCCGGAGGCCATCAGCAGCACGGTGTCGTTGGTGGACATGCAGCCGTCGGAGTCGATCCGGTCGAACGTGGTGTGCGTGGCGCCGCGCAGCACCGCGTCCAGCGTCTCGGCGTCGACCGCGGCGTCGGTGGTGAGCACCACGAGCATCGTGGCCAGACCCGGGGCGAGCATGCCCGCGCCCTTGGCCATCCCGCCGACCGTCCACCCCGCGGGGTCGGTGACGGCGGACTGCTTGTGCACGCTGTCGGTGGTCTTGATGGCGATCGCGGCGTCCTCGCCGCCGTCCGCGTGCAGGGCCGCGGCGGCCTTGTCGACGCCCGGCAGCAGCTTGTCCATCGGCAGCTGGAGGCCGATCAGACCGGTGGAGGCCACCACGATCTCGCCCGCGTTCAGCCCGAGCAGCTCGGCGACCCGCTCGGCGGTGGCGTGCGTGTTGCGAAAGCCCTCGGAGCCGGTGCACGCGTTCGCGCCACCGGAGTTGAGCACGACGGCCTGCACCTGGCCGGCCTTGACGACCTGCTCCGACCACACCACCGGCGCGGCCTTGACCCGGTTGGCGGTGAACACCGCCGCGCCCGCGATCGAGGGCCCGTCGTTGACGACGAGCGCGACGTCGGGCAGGCCCGTGGTCTTGAGGCCCGCGGCCACTCCCGAGGCCCGGAAGCCCTTTGCTGCGGTGACGCTCACGGCGCTACCCCCGTCTTGCTCAGTCCCAGGTCCTCGGCGAGGCCGAGGGCGATGTTGGTGCTCTGGATGGCGCCGCCGGCGGTGCCCTTGGCGAGGTTGTCTATCGCGCCGACCACGACGACCCGGCCGGCCCGCTCGTCGACGGTGACCTGGAGCACGGCGGTGTTCGCGCCGTAGACCATGGCCGTGGCCGGCCACTGGCCCTCGGGCAGCACGTGCACGAACGGCTCGTCGGCGTAGGCCGCGGTGTAGGCCGCGCGCACCGCCTCGGCGGTGGCGCCCGGCTTCAGCCTGGCGGTGCAGGTGGCGAGGAT
The DNA here is from genome assembly GCF_045207785.1 of Embleya sp. NBC_00896. NCBI lineage: Bacteria > Bacillati > Actinomycetota > Actinomycetes > Kitasatosporales > Streptomycetaceae > Embleya > Embleya sp. NBC_00896. The sequence continues at coordinate 6,854,336 of NZ_CP108776.1, read as the reverse complement.
GCCGCGCGACATCGGGATCAGCGTCGGGGTGAACGACACCGTGACGTCGGCGTCGGTGACCGCGCGCAGGCCCTGGATGATCTCCGGCGTGTGCCGGTGCGTCCCGCCGACGCCGTAGGCGCTCGCCGAGCCCATCACCTCGCTGCCGAGCAGGTGGGTCTTGGGCGCCTTGCCCGCGCCGGAGGTGCCGGACGCGGCCACCACGACCCAGTCGGGCTCGACCAGGTCGGCCGCGAGCGCGGGCACCGTGCACAGCAGCGAGACGGTCGGGTAGCAACCGGGGACCGCGATCCGCTTGGTGTCCACGAGCGCCGCCCGGCCACCGGGCAGCTCGGGCAGTCCGTACGGCCATGTCCCGGCATGGGAGGATCCGTAGAACTCCTCCCAATCCGCCGAGTCGCGCAGCCGGTAGTCGGCGCCGCAGTCCACCACCAGCACGTCCTCGCCCAGCTGCGCGGCGAGCGCGCCGGACTGTCCGTGCGGGAGGGCCAGGAACACCACGTCGTGACCCGCGAGGTTTTCGACGGTGGTCTCCGCGAGGACGCGATCGGCCAGCGGCAACAGGTGCGGCTGCAGCTCGCCCAGACGTCGGCCCGCGTTGGACCCCGCCGTGAGCGTGCCGATCTCGATCTCCGGGTGTGCGAGCAGCAGGCGCAGGATTTCCCCGCCCGCGTATCCGCTCGCCCCGGCCAGTGCCGCCTTGGCCCCCATACCGCCTCCTCGTGAGGAGCATGACTATACGGAAGTTAGAATCTCTATGCAAGTACGTTGCGTGACCCCCCATGCCGGGCCCCCAACGGGGGCGGGCCCACCGCCCCACCCTCCACCCCGGTGGGGCGCATGCCAGGTGCGTTAGGATCAGCCGACTTCGGATACGCGCCCCCCAGCGGGCAGTTCAAGGCCGGCGCGACGGCGCGGCGACGACGCAGCCGGCGGGCGCCCCCGCCCTGGAAACGAACGAGACCACGTGACCCCTCCTTCCGGCACCTCCGGGCCCGCCGGCGCCCCCCGCGCCGCGGATCCGGACCTAGAGTCCCCGACCGGCGAGCCCCAGTCGCCGCCGACGTCGGGCCCGACGGACCCCGACGACGCCCCGGGCACCGCCCCGACGGGCCGTCGGCGCACGCGCGTCCCACTCCCCGACCTGCTCGCCCTCGGCCTGCCGACGCTCGTGTTCGCGATCATGGGCTGGCACCAGCGCTGGATCACCGACGACGGTCTGATCTTCACCCGCGCGGTCCGCGAGATCCTGGCCGGCAACGGCCCCGTCTACAGCGCCGGCGAACGGGTCGAGACCTCCACGAGCACGCTGTGGCAGTGGCTGCTCGTGCTGCTCGGCTGGATCACCCCGTTCGACTACGCGCCCACCGCCGTCTACGCCGGCCTGGCCCTGGCCGTCGCCGGCCTGTGGCTGGCCCTGGACGGCACCCGCCGACTGTTCCGCGGCATGGCGGTCACCCGGCTGCTACTGCCCGCCGGCGCCCTGGTGTTCATCGCCGTGCCGTCCGTATGGGACTTCGCCACCGCCGGCATGGAGACCGGCCTGATCCTGTTCTGGATCGGCCTGTCGTGGTGGCTGTTGGTCGGCACCTGGCTGCGCCCCGTCGGCAAGCACACCACCCGCCACACGCTCACCGTCTCGGTCGTCTTCGGCCTCGGCCCCCTGGTCCGCCCGGACCTGGGCCTGACCATGCTCGTCCTGCTCGTCGCGCAGTTCCTGCTCATCAAGGCGCGCTGGCCCAAGGCCCTTCTGATGCTGGCGTGCGCGGGCTTCCTGCCGGCCGCCTACCAGCTCTTCCGGATGGGCTACTACGGCCTGATCTTCCCGATGCCCGCCCTCACCAAGGAGGCGTCGGGCTCGCTGTGGGGTCGCGGCTGGGGCTACCTCACCGACTACATGAAGCCGTATTACCTGTGGATCCCGATGATCCTGATCCTCGTCGCGGTCGCGCTCGCGCTGGTGCGCCGGCGCCCGGCCGACCGCCGCACCTGGATCGTCATCGCCGCCCCGCTGGTCGCGGCCCTGTTCCAGAGCGTGTACGTGCTCAAGGTCGGCGGCGACTTCATGCACGGCCGGATGTGGCTGCCGGTCCTGCTGCTCGTCCTGCTCCCGCTGCTGCTCGCCCCGCTCGACCGCCTGGTCACCCCGGTCGTCGCGCTGGTCCTGGTGTGGGCCGTGGTCTGCGGCTCGACCCTGCGCTCGGGCGTGATCACCACACCGTCGCCCAACGGCGTCGGCAGTCGGGTCTGGAACGAACGCGACATCTACTCGAACTGGACCCGCACGGACAATCCCACCACCGAGGAGGCGCACATGCGCACGCTTCCCGGCATGGAGGAGGCGATGCGCAACGCGAAGGCCAATGGACAGCGTTTGTTGTTCGTGGACTCGAACTACGTGAAGATCCCGCCGCTGCCGCTGCGCCCGGACCTGCCCTACGACCGCGGCCTGATCATCGGCCGACTCGGCGTGGGCGGCTCGGTCACCCCGCTCGACGGCATCGTCGTGGACACCTGGGGCCTGGCCAACACCGTCGGCGCGCACATCACCGAGACCGCGCACACCGCCGCCGGCCACAAGAAGCTGCTGCCGCTGGCCTGGAACATCGCGCTGTACGTCGACCCCAGCGGCGACGCGCTCGTGCCCGCCTCGGCCGCGACCCCGGAGCAGATCCGGGCGGCCCGGGCCGCGCTGCGCTGCGGCGACCTCAAGGAGCTCGTCGACTCGGTCACCGAGCCCATGTCCGCGTCCCGTTTCTGGAAGAACGTCACGGGCTCCGCGGACCGGACCAAGCTGCGGATCCCCTCCGATCCGATCGAGGCCGAGAAGAAGTTCTGTTCGCCGTCCTGAACCCGCCATCGGCCCGGCGATCGATCATCAGTGGTTATGGTGTGGTCGGCCCGCCCGTCCCGACTGGAGTCAAGGAACCATGAGCCTCGTGAGTGTGCTGTCCGGGCGCTCGCGCTCAAGCTGGTGGGCCGGCCCCTCCACGAACGGGCCGCAGCGGCGCACCGTCGCACGCTGGAACACCGCGATGGTGGCGCTGCCGACGCTGATCGTGCTGATCCTGGGCTGGCATCGGCGCTGGATCAGTGACGACGGGCTGATCTTCACCCGCACGGTCCGGCAGATCCTGGCGGGCCACGGCCCGGTGTTCAACGTCGGCGAACGCGCCGAGTCGTCCACGAGCACGCTGTGGCAGTGGATCCTGGTCGCGGGATCGTGGACCACCCAGATGGACGTCGGCCGGCTCGCGGTCTACCTCGGCCTGTTGTGCACCGCCACCGGCTACGCGCTGGCACTGCACGCCACGCGTCGGTTGTACACCCCCGCCGGCACGGCCCCCCTCCTGGTGCCGTTCGGCGTGCTCGCGCTGCTCGCGCTGCCGCCGGTGTGGGACTTCGCCACCTCCGGCCTGGAAACCGGCCTGACCACGCTGTGGACGGCCGGCTGCTGGTGGCTGCTGGTACGACTGCCACACGACGAACGCACACGAACCACCTACGGACTCGCGTTCCTCACCGGCCTGGGCCCCATGGTCCGCCCCGACCTCGCAATCGCAACGCTGGGCTTCCTGACCGCACTCGCCGTGATCCGCCGACCACGACCGCTCCGCGCACTCGCCCTCTTCGCCACCGCGATCGCAACACCACTGCTGTACGAACTCTTCCGCATGGGCTACTACGGCGTCCTGCTACCGCTACCCGCGGTCACCAAGGAGGCGTCCGCCACCGACTGGTCGCGCGGCTGGGGCTACGTGCGCGACCTGACCGGCCCGTACCACCTGTGGATCCCGTTCGTCCTGCTGCTCGGGTACGTGCTCGCCCGGCTCGGCCTGCGCCTGTTCGGCTCCGCCGCGCCGCCGCGCCTGCGCGGGATCGACCGCGCCGGCTGGGCCCGGATCACCGTGTACGCCGTCCCGGTGCTGTGCGGCATCGCGATGCAGCTCTACGTCGTGCGCGTCGGCGGCGACTTCATGCACGGACGAATGCTGCTGCCGGGCCTGTTCATGCTGCTCCTGCCCATCCTGCTGGTCCCGGTCAACCGCATCGCGCTGCCCGCGGCGGCGGTCCTGATCGGCTGGGCGCTGGTGTGCGCGATCGCGTTCCGCGTGCCGTACACCGGCATCGGCCCACGCGCCATCGCCGACGAACGCGCCTTCTACATCAGCGCCCTCAAGGTCGCCAACCCGGTCACCGCGTACTCCTATATCGCCAACTACCCGCGCTTCCCCGCGGCCGCGCAGGCCGCCCGGGCCGACTACAAGCACGTGGTCGTCTACCCCTGGCACGACGGCTTCTACGTGACCCCGCTGAACCCGAACCTGCCGGCCCCGGTCGCCACGGTGTGGACCAACCTCGGCATGAACGGCGCCAACACCCCGCTCAACGGCGTCTCCGTCGACGTCCTCGGCCTCGCCTACCCCCTGGCCGCGCACGTCGAACTGACCACGCGCGGCCGGCCGGGCCACGAGAAGGAGATCGACATCGCCTGGGTCTTCGCGCAATACGCGGACCCGGACGCGGTACTGCCCCCGGGCATCGACCCGATCCGCGTCAAGGCCGCCCGCTACGCCCTGACCTGCGGCGACCAAAACCGCGGCAAGCTCAAGGAGTTGCAGGACTCGGTCCACGAACCGATGTCCTGGAGCCGCTTCAAGAAGAACTTCACCGGCTCCTTCTCCCGCACCTCCTTCCGCTTCCCCAGCAACCCGGTAGACGCCGCAAAGGAAATCTGCGGCGTCGACGTCCAACAAGAGGGCACCCTCCCCAAGGACAAACCCGACCGCTAACACCCGGCCCTCAAGGCCCCCCGCACGACCCCGCCACACACCAAAACCCGACCAACCCCAGCCCGTCCGGCGCCTGAGGACACCCACAACCGCCGCCCACGCACCAAACACCAACCAAACCCAGCCCGTCCGGCGCTTGAGGACACCCGCACAAGCCCGCCACACACCAAGAGCCAAGCAAATCCAGCCCGTCCGGCGCTTGAGGACACCCACAACCGCCGCTCACGCACCAAACACCAACCAAATCCAGCCCGTCCGGCGTTTGAGGACACCGGCATCAGGCCACCCCAACCATGCGGCGCCTGAGCAACCCAACCCCGCGCGTCAACCGCGAGACCGCACCGACACGTCGTTCACATGCGAGTCCGCCGGCAGTTCGAGCGCCGACAACACGACCCCCGCGATCGTCGCAGGGTCGCTGTAGCGCTCACTCTCGAACGCCCCGCCCTCCTGCTCCCGCACACCCCGCTGCATCGCCGTCGCGGTCCGCCCCGGGTACACACTCGTCACCCGCAACTCCGGCTCCTCCGCCCGCAACCCGTCGGCCAACGCCTTCAGCGCGTGCTTGCTCGCCGCGTACGCCGTCCACCCCGGACTCGTCCGCAACCCCGCACCGCTGTTCAGCAGAACCACGTCCGCCCGACCGCGCCGAAGACCCGGCAGCAGCACGCGGGTGACCTCCGCCACCGCCGTCACGTTGACGGTCAGGGTGCGCGACCACACGGCCGCGGGCGTCTCGGCCACCGTGCCCAGGTCCGCGATGCCGGCGCTGTGCACCAGGCCCGCGAACGTCTCGTCGGCGAGCGCCCCGAGCGCGCCCTCGATCGTCTCGGGTTGCTCCAGATCGGCGACCACGGTCCGCACCCCCGGCGCGGCGACGTCCCGAGCCCGCTGCTCGGACCGCACAATCGCAACCAGGTCGTGCCCACGCGCCCGCAGCAGGCGGGCGATCTCCGCACCGATGCCACTGCCGGCACCGGTGATCACGTAAGTACTCATGCCGCCACCCTACGAGCCCAACCCCCGCCCGCCGCGAGCGGAACACCCACTCCCCCGACTGGAGTCCGCCGACCATGAGCCTCATGACCACGCTCTCCGGGCTCGGCCGCCCGGGATCGGACGCCGCCGAGCCGCCGACCGATCCCCGGCCGCGCCTCGTCCGGCGCTGGAACACGGCGATGGTGCTGCTGCCCGCGCTGATCGTGGCCGTACTGGGGTGGCGGCACCGCTGGATGAGCGACGACGGGCTGATCTTCACCCGCCCCGTCCGCCAGGTACTGGCCGGCCACGGCCCCGTGTTCAACCTCGGCGAGCGCGCGGAGGCGTCCACGAGCACGCTGTGGCACTGGCTCCTGGTCGCGGGATCGTGGACCACCGGCGTGGAAGCCGCGCCGTTCGCCGTGTACTTCGGCCTCGCGTGCAGCGTGGCCGGCTACGCCGCGGCCCTGGACGCCACCCGCCGGCTGCATCTCCCCCGGCTCGAAGCCCCGTTCCTGGTGCCGTGCGGCGTACTGATCCTGATCGCCCTGCCGCCGGTGTGGGACTTCGCCACCTCCGGCCTGGAAACCGGCCTGACCACGCTGTGGACGGCCGGCTGCTGGTGGCTGCTGGTACGACTGCCACACGACGAACGCGCACGAACCACCTACGGACTCGCGTTCCTCACCGGCCTGGGGCCCCTGGTGCGCCCCGACCTCGCAATCGCAACGCTGGGCTTCCTGACCGCACTCGCCGTGATCCGCCGACCACGACCGCTCCGCGCACTCGCCCTCTTCGCCACCGCGATCGCAACACCACTGCTGTACGAACTCTTCCGCATGGGCTACTACGGCGTCCTGCTACCGCTACCCGCGCTGACCAAAGAGGCCACCACGAGCGAGTGGACCCGCGGCCGGGAGTACGTCCTCGACCTGGTCACCCCGTACCACCTGTGGCTGCCCGCCCTGGTGCTCGCGGTGTTCGCCGTCCTCACCCTGGCGACCCGCCCGTCCGGCGTGCACCGGACCCGGATCGTCGTGTGCGTGACGCCCATGCTGTCCGGGCTCGCGATGCTGCTGTACATCGCCCGGGTCGGCGGCGACTTCATGCACGGACGGATGCTCCTGCCGGGCCTGTTCCTGCTGCTCCTGCCGATCCTGACGGTCCCCGCGAGCCGACTCGCCATCCCCGTCGCGACCACGCTGATCGGCTGGGCCATGCTGTGCGCGATCGGGTTCCGGGTCGGCTACGACGGCATCGGCCCACACGGCATCGCCAACGAACGCGGCTTCTACACACACACGCTACGCACCGCCAACCCGGTCACCGCCGACACCTACATCGAGCGCTTCCCGGGCTTCCCCACGATGACCCGCGGCCCCCATCCCGCCTACCGCCACACGCTGCTCCACCTCACCCCGGCCCATGCCTTCGTGATCGGACTGCGCCCGGAACTCGACACCCCGATCGTGACGGTCTGGCCGTCGCTCGGCATGAACGGCGCGGCCACCCCACTGCGCGGCATCGCGATCGACGACCTGGCCCTGGCCTATCCCCTGGGCGCGCACATCGAACTCACCACCCGCGGCCGCCCGGGTCACGAGAAGCAGATCGACGCGGCCTGGGTACTGGCCGAATACGCGGACCCCGCCGCCCCCTTGCCGGCGGACATCGACCCGATCCGAGTCGCCGCCGCCCGCCACGCCCTCACCTGCGGCCCCCTCAAGGAACTCCAGGACTCGGTACGAGCCCCGATGACCTGGACCCGCTTCGCCAAAAACCTCACCGGCGCCCTGACCCGCACCACCTTCCGCTTCCCCAACGACCCACTAACCGCCACCCAAAAATTCTGCCCCACCCCACCAAACTCCCCCTAACCACCAACCCACGCAACCCACGCAACCCAGCCCGCCCAGGCCACTCCAGCCCGTCCGGCGCTTGAGGACACCACCACCAAGCCACGCAACCCAGCCCACCCAAGCCACCCCAGCCCGTCCGGCGTTTGAGGACAACGGCACCAGGCCACCCATCAGCCCGTCCGGCGCTTGAGGACAACGCCACCAAGCCACCCATCAGCCCGACCGGCGCTTGAGGCCACCCACCCGCGCCGCAGGCCACAACGCACCGTGGGCCCACACCAAAAGATGTGGACCCACGCCGCGCAAACCAACAACCCTCAGGCGCCCCGCAACACCGCACCGGTACGCGAAGCCGCCACCGCGACCGCCCGATCCCGCGCGGCCGTCGCCTCCTCGACCGTCAACGTCCGGTCCTCGGCCCGGAACCGCAGCGCGTAGGCGAGCGACTTGCTCCCCTCCGCGACCTGCGAGCCCGTGTACACGTCGAACAACCGCACCGACTCGAGCAACTCGCCCGCACCCTCGACCAGCGCCGCCTGCACGTCCGCGGCCGGCACCGAGTCCGGCACCACCAGCGCGACGTCCTGCGTGGCGATCGGGTAGGCCGAGATGTGCCCGGCCTGCGCAAGCCGCTCACCGTCGAGGTCGGCGGTCAGCAGATCCAGGTCCAGCTCCATGGCGGCGACCCGCTCGGGCAGGTGCAGCGTCTTGAGCACCCGCGGATGCAGCTCGCCCGCGTGCCCCACGACCCGCTCGGTACCGTCCGGCGCCGTCACCACCAGCGCCGCGCAGCGCCCGGGGTGCCACGGCTCGTGCTGGTCCTGACGCACCGTCAACTCGACCCCGGCGGCGTCCGCGATCACGCGCGCGGCCTCGACCGCGTCCGCCCAGACCTCCGGCCGGCCCTTGCCCCACCAACCGGAGCGCTCGCGCTCCCCGGCCAGCACGACCGCGACCCGCTGCGGCTGCTCCGGCAACGCGGCGGCCAGCGCCGCCAGTTCGTCCTGGCTCGGCCGGCGGTCCACAGCGAGCCGCGGCGCGCGCGGCGCCGAGGCGTTCGGCCGAAAGACCACGCCCGACTCGAACAACGCGAGGTCGGTGGTGCCACGCCCGAGGTTGCGGCGCAGCGTCCCGAGCAGACCCGGCAGCAGCGTCGTGCGCAACTCCGGCTCCTCCTCGGAGATCGGGTTGACCAGGACGACGGTCCGCCGCCGCGCGTCCTCGGCCGGCAGGCCCAGGTCGTCGAACGCGCTCTGCCCCAGGAACGGGTAGTTGAGCACCTCGGTGTAGCCCGCGCCCGCGAGCGCGCGCCCCAGCCGACGCCTGCGCCGCTGGTCGGCGGTGAGCCCGCGACCGGCCGGCACCTGCGGCAGCGTGGCGGGCACCCGGTCGTAGCCCTCCAGCCGGATGACCTCTTCGGCGAGGTCGTTCGGGTCGGTCAGGTCCGGCCGCCACGTCGGCGGCACGACCGTCAGGTCGTCGCCGCCCGCCACCGAGCAGCCGACCTCCTGCAGCCGCTGCGCGACCGTCTCGCGGGTGTACGCGACGCCCGCGACCTTCGCCGCGTGGTCCGCCGAGATCGCGATCCGTACCACCTCGCGCGGCGCGTCCACCTCGGTCACGCCCGCCTCGGCCTGGGCCCGCTCGCCGCCGAGCGCCGCCAGCAGGTCGACGGCGCGCTGCGCCGCGGCCCGGGCCGCCTCGGGGTCCACGCCGCGCTCGAAGCGCCGCGACGCCTCGGACGAGAGCTTGTGCCGGCGCGCGGTGCGCGCGATGACCACGGGGTCGAAGTGCGCGGCCTCGATCACGATGTCGCCGGTCTCGGCGCCGATCTCGGTGCTGGCCCCGCCCATGACGCCCGCGAGGCCGATCGGCCCGCGGTCGTCGCAGATCAGCAGGTCCTCGGCGTCGAGCTTGCGCTCGGCGTCGTCGAGCGTGGTGAGCGTCTCGCCGTCCTGCGCGCGACGCACCACGATCGCGCCCTGCAGCCGCGCGCGGTCGTACGCGTGCAGCGGCTGGCCGAGTTCGAGCATCACGTAGTTGGTGACGTCCACGACCATCGAGATCGGGCGCATGCCGCCCATCTGCACCCGGCGCTGGAGCCACAGCGGGGACGGCGCCTCGGGGTCGATGCCGATCACGGTGCGGGCGACGAACCGGTCGCACCCGTCCGCGTCCTCGACGAGCACGGGGTAGCCGTAGGAGTTGGCGTCCGGCACATCGAGCAGCGCCGGGTCGCGCAGCGGCTGCCCGTACGCGATCGCGGCCTCGCGGGCGACGCCGCGGATCGACAGGCAGTAGCCCCGGTCCGGGGTCACCGCGATGTCGAGCACCTCGTCGATCAGCCCGAGCAGCTCGATCGCGTCGGCGCCGATCTGCGCCTCGATCGGCAGCACGATGATGCCGTCGTGGTCCTCGCCCATGCCCAGCTCGCGCGCGGAGCAGATCATGCCGCGCGAGACGTGGCCGTAGGTCTTGCGCTCGGCGATCTCGAAGTTCCCGGGCAGCACGCCGCCGGGCAGGATCACCACGACCTTGTCGCCGACCTCGAAGTTGCGCGCGCCACAGACGATCTCCTGCGGCTCACCGGTGCCGTTGGCGTCGGCGACGTCGACCTTGCAGAACCGGATCGGCTTCTTGAAGCCCTCCAGTTCCTCGATCTCGAGCACCTGACCGACCACGAGCGGACCCTTGAGGTCCGCGCCGAGCTGCTCGACCGTCTCGACCTCCAGACCCAGCGCGACGAGCCGGTCGGCGACGTCGCGCCCGGACTCGCCGGAGGGGAGGTCGACGTACTCCCGCAGCCAAGAAAGCGGGACCCGCATCAGATCTCCATCCCGAACGGAAGGGTGAAACGAACGTCACCCTCGACCATGTCTCGCATGTCCGCGACGTTGTGCCGGAACATCAGCGCACGCTCCACGCCCATGCCGAACGCGAAGCCGCTGTACACCTCGGGGTCGATGCCGCACGCGATCAGCACGCGCGGGTTGACCATGCCGCAGCCGCCCCACTCGATCCAGCCCTCGGACCGGCAGGTCCGGCACGGGTGCTCGGGGTCGCCGACGGAGGCGCCGCGGCACACGAAGCACTTGAGGTCGAGCTCGGCGGAGGGCTCGGTGAAGGGGAAGTACGACGGCCGCAGCCGGGTGACGATGCCCTCGCCGAACATGGCCTGCACGAAGTGGTCGAGCGTGCCCTTGAGGTCGGCCATCGTCAGGCCCTTGTCGATCGCCAGGCCCTCGATCTGCCCGAAGACCGGCGTGTGCGTCGCGTCCAGCTCGTCGGTGCGGTAGACGCGGCCCGGACACACGACGTAGATCGGCGGGGTCCGGGTCAGCATCGTGCGGATCTGCACGGGCGAGGTGTGCGTGCGCAGCACCACGCCGGAGTCCGCCGAGCCGTCCGCGGCGCGCACGAAGAAGGTGTCCTGCATGGTCCGCGCGGGGTGGTCCGGCAGGATGTTGAGCGCGTCGAAGTTGTACCACTCCGCCTCGACCTGCGGGCCTTCGGCGACCTCGTAGCCCATGGCCACGAAGAGGTCCTCCATGCGCTCCGACAGCGTGGTCAGCGGGTGCCGGGCACCGCGCGGGGCGCGGTCCCACGGCAGCGTGACGTCCACGGCCTCCTCGACGAGCACCCGTGCGTCGCGCTCGGCCTCGAGCTCGACCTGGCGCTGCTCCAGGGCCTTCCTCACGGCGCCGCGCGCCTGCCCGACGCGCTTGCCGGCCTCGGCCTTGGCCTGCGGCGGGAGCGCGCCGATCTCGCGGTTGGCGAGCGCGAGCGGCGAACGGTCGCCGGTGTGCGCGACCTTCGCCTCCTGCAGCTCGGCGAGGTCGCTCGCGGCGGCGATGGCCGCGAGGGCCGCGTCGCGTGCCCGCTCGACTTCCTCTGGTTTCAACGCCTCGACCTCGACCGGGTCGTACGACTTGTTCGGTGCCGACATCTGTGTCCAGTGCTCCTGTGGGGGGTCCGCCGGTGGTGGAGGCGGCAATGACGTCCTACGACGTCCGCGCTCCGAGTTTACTGACGCCCGATGGGCGTCGTGCCCAGGCCGGACCGCGACGACGTGGGTGGGGCGTCCTACATGAGGACGTCCGGCATCGCGGCCGGCAGGGTAAATCGAAATCGGGCTCCGCCGGCCTCGGCACGATCGACGCCGATGCTGCCGGCGTGGGCCTGGACCAGGCCCTTGACGATGTACAGGCCGAGCCCGGTGCCGCCGCGGCGGTTGCCGCGCCAGAAGCGGGTGAATACGCGATCGAGGAGTTCGTCCGGGATGCCCGGGCCCTCGTCGCTCACCGTGATCTCCGTCCCGTCCACGCCGGGCGCGGCCCCGATGGAGACCGCGCGCATCTCGATGGTGACGGTTCCGGCGCCGTGGCGCACCGCGTTTTCCAGCAGGTTGCCCAGGATCTGGTCGAGCTTGTCGGCGTCGAGCCACATGCTCGGCAGTCGTCCCTCGACCACGACCGCGAACCTGCGGTCGTGGTGCCCGGCGCAGTCGAGCGCGCGCACGTGCCGCCGGACCGCCTCCTCCATGTCCACGACCTGCCGGTGCAGTTGCAGCCGGCCCGCGTCGATCCGGGAGATGTCCAGGAGTTCGGTGATCAGCCGGGTGACCCGGTCGGCATCGGCGTCGACGGTCTCCAGCATCAGCCGTTTCTGCTCGTCGGTGAACCGCTCCCACTTCGCGAGCAGCGTCGCGGTGAAGCCCTTGACCGAGGTCAGCGGCGAGCGCAGTTCGTGCGCGACGGTGGCGATCAGGTCGGAGTGGCCGCGCTCGATCCGGCGCCGCGCGTCGGTGCAGCGCAGCGACACCACGAGGTTGGCGAGCGGGCTGCGCGGCCCGTCGACGCGCACGTAGGACGCCGTGACCAGGATCTCCCGGCCGCCCAGGAGCAGATTGCGCTCGGGCTGCCTGGTCCGGGTGCCGAGCCCGCCGTACGGATCGGTGCACACCCACCAGCGCCGGCCCTCGAGATCCTCGAACGGCAGCGCGTCGGAGATGTGTTTGCCGAGCGCGTCCTGGGGACGCGTCCCGGTGATCCGGGCGGCGGCGGTGTTGAACGTGACCACCGTGCCGCTCTCGTCCGCGACCACCAGGCCGTCGGGCAGCATGTCGGCGTCCATCGGCCCCCTTCCCGTTTCGGGCCCGAGGGAGTTCCGGGCCGGACACACTATCCCAAGGCGCTACGTGGCGTCCGGGTGCGGCGGACGCAACGGATTCGTTCCCCCACAGCCCGTGGTCAAGCCGGGTACGGCGGGGTCATCCGCCGGCTCGGGGCCCGGCGCCGAAGCGGCAGCCCCCGTGCCCGCGTTGCGCGCGGGCGGACGCATACAGACACACGGCGGCGGCGGTCGCCAGGTTCAAGCTCTCGGCCCGGCCGTGGATCGGTACCCGTACGACGGCGTCGGCCAAGGCCCGCGTCTCCTCGGGAAGTCCCCACGCCTCGTTGCCGAATATCCACGCGGTCGGCCCGGCGAGCCCGCCCGCGTCGAGTTCCCCGTCGAGGTCGGCCTCGCCCGCGCCGTCGGCGGCCAGGATGCGCAGTCCGGCGGCGCGCAGCGCGGCGACGGTGTCCTCGATCCGGGCGCCGGTGACGACGGGGAGGTGGAAGAGGCTGCCGACGGACGCGCGCACGGCCTTGGGGTTGTACGGGTCCACGGAGGCGTCGGTGAGCACGACCGCCTCGGCGCCCGCGGCGTCGGCCGCGCGCAGCACGGTGCCGGCGTTGCCGGGGTCGCGCACGTTCGCCAGCACCGCGACCAGGTCCGGCTTCGCGGCCATCGCGGTGTCCAGGGGCACGTCCACGAAGCGGCACAGCGCGACCACGCCCTGCGGCGTCACGGTCTGGCTGATCGCCGCGACGACCTCGTCGGTCGCGGTGAACACGGGCACCCGCGCGTCATGCGCGCCGGTGACGAGGTCGGGGTAGCGCTCGGCGACCTCGGGGGTGATGTACAGCTCGCGCAGGATGCCGGGCAGGGCCACGGCCTCGCGGACCGCCTGTGGCCCCTCGGCCAGGAACAGCCGCTCGCGTGCCCGGAAAGCACGTTTGGCGAGCCGCCGGGCCGCCGCCACTCGGGGGGATCGGGTGGACGTCAGCTCGGGGCTCGCCATCGCGTTACCGTTCTCTGCTCTCAGCCTGCAACGACGGAGGGAAGCTGCGACACATCAAAGAAGATGTGGGCCCATTCAGGCCGCGGCGTCTTCCTTCTTCGCGTTGACGTCGGCCGGGAGGGCCTTCTGCGCTACCTCGACGAGGGTGGCGAACGCCGGGGCGTCGTTGACCGCGAGCTCGGCGAGCATCTTGCGGTCGATCTCCACACCGGCGGCCTTGAGGCCCTGCACGAAGCGGTTGTAGGTCATTCCGTTCAGGCGGGCAGCGGCGTTGATGCGCTGGATCCACAGCTGACGGAAGTCCCCCTTCCGCTTCTTGCGGTCGTTGTAGTTGTAGACCATGGAGTGGGTGACCTGCTCCTTGGCCTTCCTGTACAGACGGGACCGCTGGCCGCGGTAGCCGGACGCCCGCTCGAGGATGACGCGACGCTTCTTGTGGGCGTTGACTGACCGCTTGACGCGTGCCACTTGATGAACTCCTTGATGTCAGACCGCGGTGTGTCGACCGCGGCCCGGGTAAGTCTGGGACCGTCGCCTGTCGCCGACCGGTGGGTTCTCGTCAGCCGGTGCGACGACTGCTGCCGACTACTTCTTCAGCAGCTTCTTGATCTTCTTGACGTCGGCCGGGGACACCTCGACGACACCGGCGAGACGCCGGGTCACGGTCGAGGGCTTGTGTTCGAGAAGGTGACGGCGACCCGCACGCTGACGCAGCACCTTGCCGGAGCCGGTGATACGGAAGCGCTTGCTGGCACCGCTGTGGGTCTTGTTCTTCGGCATGTCGCCGCAGTCTCCTCGTCGTGCCGTACCCGCCCGGTGGGGACCGGGCAGGCACAGGTGTGTTTTCAAATCGGGCGCGGGGCGACCCGTACGGGTCAGACCTGCTCGGCCTTCGGCTCCGCGTCGGTGACGGCGGGTGCCTCGGTTGCCGGAGCGGCCTCGGCCTCGACGGCTTCGGTCTCGGCGACCTCGGCCTTGGCTTCGGCAGCCGCCGGAACGCCCGTGTCGTGGTCCGTCTCGTCGGGGTGGTCGTCCCCGGCCTCGACGGCCACACGGCGCGCGTCCTTGCGGGCCGCCTGGGCCTCGCGAGCCTCGGCCATGGCCTCGGTCTTCTTCTTGTGCGGGCCGAGAACCATGATCATGTTGCGGCCGTCCTGCTTCGGGTTCGACTCGATGAACCCAAGCTCGTCGACGTCCGTCGCCAGGCGCTGCAGCAGTCGGTAGCCCAACTCGGGCCGGGACTGCTCGCGACCACGGAACATGATCGTGATCTTGACCTTGTCGCCCTGCTTCAGGAACCGCTCGACGTGACCCTTCTTGGTGTCATAGTCGTGCGGGTCGATCTTCGGCCGGAGCTTCATCTCCTTGATGACCGTGTGCGCCTGGTTCTTGCGCGCTTCACGGGCCTTCATGGCCGACTCGTACTTGAACTTGCCGTAGTCCATGAGCTTGCAGACCGGCGGCCGGGCGTTGGCCGCGACCTCGACGAGGTCGAGGTCGTACTCCTGGGCAAGTTCCATGGCCTTGGCCAGCGGGACGATTCCGACCTGCTCGCCGCCAGGACCAACGAGTCGCACCTCGGGGACGCGAATCCGGTCGTTGATGCGGGGCTCGGCGCTGATGGGGCCTCCTCATACCTGAAGCGACCGCGGGCGAAGCGGCCACATTTGTCTCGGTGTAACTTCCCCCCGAGCCAGGTCCCTCACGGAGCCATCCAGGCAACGCGAAAAAGCCTCGCACGGTTGCATGCGAGGCTCCACCACCGGTGACGCAGCCGCCCGAAGGACGGAAACGTGGAACGGACGCACACGAAGTGCGTCGCACCGGACCGGTACCCGTCGTCCGTAAGGTCGATCGGGTGGGAGACGGAGCCTCCGCTTGCAGGCCGGGCATGCAGATGCCCGGTCGGTCGATACACAACTCTACCACTGGCTCGAACCTCCCGAAGGGCCCCGTTGTTCCCCGATTCCGGGGCATACCCGAGACTGGGCACATGAGCGAGAGCGCCCCACTTACGTCAGCCGGTCCGTCCGACGATTTCGCTGGTCACCCCGACGATGTCGAGGTCATGACCCGGGACATCGCGGATGTGCCGGCCATCGAGGTCATCACCACCCTGTCCGTGCACCTGATGAGCGCCGCGGCGGTCAAGCTCGGTTTGGCCGAGGACGGCGAGGCGCACAAGGACCTGGACGAGGCCCGCAAGCTGATCACCGCCCTCGCCGGCCTGGTCACCGCCGCCGCGCCCGAGGTGGGCTCGTACCACGCGGGGCCGCTGCGCGACGGGCTCAAGACGCTTCAGTTGGCGTTCCGCGAGGCGTCCGCACTGCCCGACATGGAGGGGAAGGGCCCGGGCGAGAAGCTCACCGGGCCGGTCTACGGCTAGCCGTCCCCCACTCGGCCCAGGGCCGTCGTCCCGGACCGGGGCGGCGGCCCTCGCCTCGGCGCTCGGCTCGGCTCGGCACTCGGCCGCTCAGCGCGCGTACAGCGGTTCCGCGTCCAGGGCACTGCCCGGCGGGAGCATCGCGAGGTCGAGGCCGCGGTCGAGCCGGGCCCGGACCACGTCGTCCTCGGCGAGCCGGCCGACGATCCGGCGAGCCGCCTCGGTGACCTCGGTGGGGGACGCGGCCGCGACCAGGCTCAGGATCAGGTCGGTGCCGCCGCCTTCGGTCAGGTAGGCCGCGGACACCGCGCTCTCCTCGCGGACCGCGGCGCGCACGGCACCGGCGATCTCCGGGTCGCGATGCGGCGCCAGGTGCACGCGCCCCTCGGCCACCGCGCGCAGCAGGCTGCCGCTGAGCTCGTACGGCCGCGGGCCCGCCAGGTCCAGGAGCAGCGTGTCGGCGTCCTCCGCGTAGGCGGCGTGCGCGGCGCGGGCGGCCTCGACCGGGATCGGCCTGGCGTCGGCCCGCCAACGCGCGAGCGCCTCGACCGAGGTGAACGCGGGCAGCGCCCGCCGACCGTCCGGGCCCTGGATCGTCGGCACCGCCATGTCGCTGGACTTCTCCCGGCGCAGCTCCCCCGGGGCGACGTCCTCCTCCTCGGTCAGGATCGCCACGACCGGGACGAGCAGCCGGGCCTCGCACAGCGCGCGCGTGACCGCCTCGCCGTCGACCTCCGGCGCGGCCAGGGCCGCGGCCAACGCGGGGTGGGCGCTCCCGTCGTCGTCGGGGAAACCGGTGTCGGGAATGCTCTTGCCGCTGAAATCCACCCGTCGACTGTAGGCCACCCGGAGCGGGTCTTCGCCCCCGCCGGAGAGCGTCGCGGGACGGCGACCACTTGCCGACCCGCGACTCTCCTTCGACGGTCCGGCTCGCCCGTAACGGACCCGACCCGCGACGGTGCGATCGAACCGTCGTGCGCTCGGAAGGCGAGACGCCGGGCCGAGCCGGCCCGTCCTGGCCCGTGCTCGGACGGGTCGGGCTGTAGCCGGTCCGGTTCCCGAACCGGCTACAGCGTAGGAAGCCGCGGGATTTGCCGGCCGGGACTCCCACGGCCGTCACTCGTTCGAGTGACACCAAGTGCACTCGGGAGGGGACGTTCGGGGTGAATGCCGCGACCGCCCCACCCCGCGAGCCCACCCCGCGGAGCCCCAGCGCTCAGCCGAGGCCGAGCCGCCGGTAGCGAGCCGTCCGCGCGGCGACCCGCGCGGCGGGGTCCAAGGCGCGCAGCGCGGTGAGTTCGTGATCGAGCACGGCCGCGACCCGGCGGACGAACTCCTCGGGCTCCTCGGCCGCGTCCGGGTGCTCGGGCACCACGCGGTCCACGATGCCGTCCCGGTACAGGTCGGCCGACCGGATCCCCTGGCGCTCGGCGAGCTCGGCGGCGCGCCCGGTCGTGCGGTACAGGATCGCCGACGCGCCCTCGGGCGGCAGCGGCGAGAGCCAGCCGTGCTGCGCGCAGATCACCCGGTCGGCGGGCAGCAGCGCGAGCGCGCCGCCGCCGGAGCCCTGACCCAGCAGCAGGCACACGGTCGGCGCGGGCAGCAGCACCAACTCGGCCAGGCAGCGGGCGATCTCGCCGGCCAGACCGCCCTCCTCGGCCGCGCGCGAGAGCGCGGCGCCGGCGGTGTCCACGACGGTCACCAGCGGCAGGCCCAACTCGGCGGCCAGCCGCATCCCCCGCCGGGCCTGGCGCAGCCCGGCCGGGCCGAACGGGCCGTGCTCGCTCTGCCGGGTGCGGTCCTGGCCGAGCACCACACACGGCGCCCCGGCGCCGGCGCCCGCACCGAACCGGGCCAGCGCCAGGCGCAGCGCCGGCTCGCTCTCGCCCTCGCCGGTCCCGCGCAGCGGGTGACCGAGCGCGCGCCGTACCGCAGCAGCGCGCGCAGGCCGGGGCGGCGCGGGTCGCGCGAGCGCTCCACCGAGGTCCAGGCCGGCACCTCGGACACGGGTTCGACCTCGATCGCGGGCGGCGCGTGGCGGGGCGCGCTGCCGGGGTCCGGGTCCCGGACGGGGCTCAGCACGTCGAAGACCTTGATCGCGACCTCGCGCAGTTCCTCCGGCGGCACGACGGCGTCGATCAGGCCGTGCTCGTACAGGTTCTCGGCGACCTGCACGCCGGTGGGGAACGGGCGTTCGTGCAGCGCCTCGTACACGCGCGGGCCCAGGAAGCCGATCAGCGCGCCGGGCTGGGCGGCGGTGACGTGGCCGAGCGAACCCCAGGAGGCGAAGACGCCGCCGGTGGTGGGGTGGCGCAGGTAGACGAGGTAGGGCAGGCCCGCGGCGCGGTGCGCGGCGACGGCCGCGGAGATCTTGACCATCTGCAGGAACGCGATGGTGCCCTCCTGCATGCGGGTGCCGCCGGAGGTGGGCGACGCCACCAGCGGCAGGCCCTCGGCGGTGGCGCGCTCCACCGCACGAGTGAGCCGCTCGGCGCCCGCGACGCCGATCGAGCCGGCCAGGAAGTCGAACTCGCACGCGACGACCGCGACCCGGCGCGCGTGGATCCGCCCCTCCCCCGTCACCAGCGCCTCGTCCAGCCCGGTCCGCTCGCGCGCCGCCGCCAGCTCGGCCGCGTACGCCGGATCCGGCGCGGCGAGCACCGGCAAGGCGTCGTTCCAGACCACGAAACTACCGGGGTCCAGGACGCGTTCGATCAGGTCGAGCGCCCGCACTCGCTCGGGGTGACTCATGCGATCAAGCTAATGCACCGTCGGTGCCCCGGCCGGTTGTGACGGGCGAGTCCTACCGGTCGGTACGGCGATCTGGCAGGCTGCGGGGATGGTCCATCTCGCCGCCGCGCCTCCCGTGTCCCTCCCCGCCGGCTCCGACCGGTCCCGCTACGACCGGGCCACCGCGCGCCTGGACGCGCCCTTCGCGATCGTGGACATGGCGGCGTATCGGGCCAACGCGGCGGACCTGGTGCGCCGCGCGGCGGGCACCCCGGTGCGGGTGGCGAGCAAGTCGGTGCGCTGCCTGCCGCTGCTGCGCGAGGTGTTGGAACTGGACGGCTTCCGCGGCGTGATGGCGTTCACGCTGCCCGAGGCCCTGTGGCTGGCGAGCGAGGGCATCGAGGACATCCTGGTCGCCTACCCCTCGGTGGACCGGGACGCCTACGTCCGGCTCGCCTCGGACCCCGTGGCCGCGGCGCAGGTGACGATCATGGTGGACGACGAGGCGCAGTTGGACCTGATCGACCGCGCGCTCGCCCCGATTCCCGCCCGTACCGAGCTGCGGGTGTGCGTGGACATCGACACGTCGTGGCAGCTGCTCGGCGGCCGCGTGCACATCGGCGCGCACCGCTCGCCGCTGCGCACACCGGAGCAGGTCGCCGCGCTGGCCGAGGTGGTCACCCGGCGGCCGGGGTTCCGGCTGGTGGGGCTGATGGCGTACGAGGCGCACATCGCCGGGGTCGGCGACGCGCCCGAGGGCCGCGCGCTCTACGGCCGGGTGGTGCGCGCGATGCAGGCCCGGGCCGGTGCCGAACTGGCCCGCCGGCGGGCGGACATCGTCCGCGCGGTGCGGGCGATCGCCCCGCTGGAGTTCGTCAACGGCGGCGGCACCGGGAGCGTCGAGCGCACCGCGGCGGAGTCCTCGATCACCGAGGTCGCGGCGGGCTCCGGGCTGTTCCAACCACGCCTGTTCGACCACTACACGGCGTTCGAGGGGCGGCCCGCCGCGCTGTTCGCGCTGCCGGTCGTGCGCCGCCCCGGGCACGGCTGCGTGACGGTGCTCGGCGGCGGCTACCCCGCGTCGGGCGTACCGGCCAAGGACCGGCTGCCCCAGCCGTACCTGCCGCGCGGGTTGTCGTACGCACCGCAGGAGGCGGCGGGCGAGGTGCAGACCCCGCTGCGCGGCGCGGCGGCGGACGATCTGCGGATCGGCGACTCGGTGTGGTTCCGGCACGCGAAGGCGGGCGAACTGTGCGAACGCTTCGACGCGTTGCACCTCGTGGAGGAGGACCGGATCGTGCGCACGGTGCCCACGTATCGGGGCCAGGGCCACACGTTCCTGTGATCGGGCCGGGCTCGCGGGCGCGTGAGCGGCCCTCCGCCGGCGGTACCGACCGGCGCTTACCCGGACAAGACCCACCCGTTCGGCCCA
Source organism: Embleya sp. NBC_00896 (assembly GCF_045207785.1). NCBI lineage: Bacteria > Bacillati > Actinomycetota > Actinomycetes > Kitasatosporales > Streptomycetaceae > Embleya > Embleya sp. NBC_00896. The sequence goes on along the minus strand of NZ_CP108776.1, from coordinate 6,834,037 downwards.
CCGCGCAAAAAACGACCCGTTGAGGGGCTGTCCGGCACCGCCGCGCATGGCCCACAATGCCCTTGCCGGCGCCGTATCGGCGCGGCGGTTCGTCCGGCCGGTGGAAGGTCGCAGCCATGATCGCGCGCTTGGGCACGCTCGGGCAGGAACACCCCGTCACGGGGGTGACGATCTGGCGCGGTTGTGCCGTCGTACACCTGGCCGGCGAGCTGGACCTGCACAACGCCCCGCTGCTGCACCGGACGTTGATCGAGTTGATCGACGGCGGCTGCCGGCGGGTGGTGGTGGACGCCACGGGGTTGAACTTCTGCGACTCGGTGGGCCTGGGCGTACTGATAGACGCGTTCAAGTCGATGCACGCGTTCTCCGGCGAACTGCGCCTGGCTGCCCCGGACCGCAACGTGCGCGCGACGCTGCGGATGACCGGCCTGATCGACGTGCTCGGCGTGCGCGACACCCTCCAGGAAGTGCTGGACGAGTTCGCGGACTGAGCGCCGCCCGGGGGATCTTCGGGGTCTCGGCGCGCGGGCTCCGGGTTCGATGTCGCCGCGCCGTCGGACCCGTGCGGCATGATCGGACGGGTGACTGAACGTCTGATGCTCCTCGACACCGCGTCCCTGTACTTCCGTGCCTACTTCGGCGTCCCGGAATCGGTCAAGGCTCCCGACGGCACGCCGGTCAACGCCGTGCGCGGCCTGGTCGACTTCATCACCCGCCTGGTCGAGGACCGGCGCCCGACCCGCCTCGTCGCGTGCATGGACGCCGACTGGCGGCCGCAGTTCCGGGTCGACGCGATCCCCTCCTACAAGGCGCACCGGGTCGCCGAGGCGGCCGGACCGGACGAGGAGGAGATCCCGGACACGCTCGCCCCGCAGGTCCCGGTGATCGAACAGGTCCTGGACGCGCTGGGGATCCCGCGCGTGGGCGTGGCCGGGTACGAGGCCGACGACGTGATCGCGACGATGGCCACGCTCGCCGCGATGCCGGTGGACATCGTCACCGGCGACCGCGACCTGTTCCAGCTCGTCGACGACGAGCACGCGATCCGGGTGCTCTACACGGTCAAGGGCGTGGCCGCGCACGAGGTGATCGACGAGGCCGCCGTGCTCGCCCGGTACGGCGTGCCCGCGTCGGCCTACGCGGACTTCGCGACGCTGCGCGGCGACGCGAGCGACGGGCTGCCGGGGGTCAAGGGCATCGGGGACAAGACCGCGGCGCAGCTGATCGGCGCGTACGGCGACCTCGTGGCCGTGCGGCGGGCCGCGGCGGATCCGGCCGCGAAGCTCACGCCGGCGCGGCGGGCGGCGATCGTCGCGGCGGCCGACTACCTCGACGTGGCCCCCGGCGTCGTGCGGGTGGTGCGCGATGTGCCGCTGCCGCCGCGGGAGGGGTGGGACCGGGCGCTGCCCACCGCGCCGCACGATCCGGCGGCGCTGGACGCGCTGCGGCAGCGGTGGGGGCTCACCGGTCCCGTGAACCGGTTGCTCGACGTTCTCACCCCTCGTCGGTGATGCCCGGAATCTCCACCCGGGAGCGCCCGCCGGCCACTCGAAAGGGTCGCTCCCGAACGCGCCGGGCGCACGATCGACGATGTGACCCAGGTCACATTGGAAAGTTCCACGGAATCTGTCACGTTCGGCTCGGACCCCCGTCTCTCCGGGCATGCGCACCGAGTGTGACACCACGACCACCAACCAACCCGACCGTGACCGGCTGCGGGGCGAGTGGCAGCGCGTGACCCTCCGGGCCGGTTGGCCCGTCCGGGTCGCGTGGCACAGCGACGCCGTCGAGCAGTGCGTGGACGCGCTCGTCCGCGACGGGCAGGTGCTCTCGGCGTGCCTGGCCCTGGCCAAGGACCGGGCCGCCGCCGAGATCCCGCTGGACGTGGCCCTCGCGGAGTTGGACGCGCTGTTCCTGTGCGGCCCGGCACACAGCGCGCCCGGTCCGCTCGTCCAGGCCTATCTGGGCACCCGCGCGCGGGCCAACCCGCCGGGCACCCTGCCGCTCGGCACCGACCCGATCACCGAACTGCCCTCGGCCGCGATCCTGCAACAGCGACTGGTCCAGCGAACCGGCAACGGTGAGCACGTCCGGATCGTGGTGGTGCGCCTGGAGGTGCCGGAGTCCCTGCTGTGGGGGCACCTGCGCCATCTGCTGCTGACCGCCCGGCACATGGAACGCGCCTTGGGCGACCTCGCCTACGCGGTGCCGCCCGGTCGGCTGCCGGCGCTCCTGGACGGCGACGACCCCGAACTGCCGGACCGCCTCGACCGGTTGTGCCGGGCCCCCGTGGACCCGCTGAACGGCCCCGGCGGCGCTCCCGGAGGCGCGCCACGCGTGCCTCGGTCGAGCGTGCGTTTGGCCACCGCGCCGGGCACGGCGGGCCGGTAGCACCCCCATGAACCACCTCTTCGCACTGTCGTTCGTCACCCGAATGACGCAGCGTCACGCCCGCCGCGGGCCCACCGACGGAACGGGCGCGAACAGGTCGGCCTCGCGCCTGTTCCGCACGACCAGCGCCGGCGTGCACTCCGGGTGCCCTGATGAAGGCCACCGCTTCTGGACAGACCGTGCCCGGATGGTCACGATGCTGTCCGGACGATCGAGTACGGCACGGGCACAAGGGGGCAATCGGTGGCACGCGAGGACGACGCGGCGACCTCGGACCCCACAGGCGGCGACGAAAGCGGCGGCGGCGCCGAGGCGAACGGGCCCGGCGCACGTCCGCCTCTCCCTCCCGGATCGCGCAGCCATCCCGACCCGCACAGCCTTCCCGGACCACGCAGCCTTCCCGACCCACGCGGCCTTCCCGACCCGCACACCGCTCCCGGATCACACGGCGTTCCCGTCCAACGCTTCGTGCCGGGACAGCGCGGCGTGCATCACCCGCGCGTGTACGACGCCGACCTCGGGCCCGAGCCGACCGCAGCCGAATCGGCCGAGCCCGGGCCGGCCGACCCCGCAACGCCCCACGCCGTCGCGGCCGGCCCGCGCCATGCCCACGCACCACGCGAGTACACCGGGGCCGACCGCTCCGGACCGGACCGCCCCCGCCTGGACCGCCCGGGGCCGGACCGCCCCGGAGCGGAGCGCCCCGGATCGGATGCCGACACCGAACCGCCGCCGGTCCTGGACGGCCCCCCGGACGGCGAGTTGGCCGACCGGGTCCGGGCCGGCGACGGCGACGCCTACGGCCTGCTCTACGAGCGGCACGTGCACTCCGTCCGGCGCTTCGCCCGCACCTGCACCCGCACCCCCGAGGCCGCCGACGACCTGTGTGCCGAGGCGTTCGCGCGCACGCTCCAGGCGCTGCGCTCGGGCCAGGGGCCCAGGGAGGCGTTCCGGGCCTACCTGCTCACCACCGTGCGGCACGTGGCGGGCGACTGGACCAGGAGCGACCGCCGCGAATGGCTCACCGAGGACTTCACCGTCTTCGAGTCCGCGTGGGAGAAACAGGACCGCGTCGTGAGGGCCGACGACGCGCGGCTCGCGCTCCAGGCGTTCCAGGACCTCCCCGAGCGGTCCAGGGTCGTGCTGTGGCACGTGGACATCGAGGGCGAACAGGCCGTCCAGGTCGCCCCGTTGGTGGGCGAGAACCCCGACAACGTCCGCAAGATCCTGGAACGGGCCCGCCAGGAGCTGCGCGACAACTACTTCGTGGCGTTCGCGACCGGCGGCGTCAAGGACGAGAACTGCAAGAAGTTCACCCGCCACTACGGCCGGCACATCCGCAACCGGATGGACTCCGAGAAGCGCCGCGAGCGCATCGACGCGCACCTGAGGAAGTGCAGCAGGTGCAACGACACGTACGCCGAGATGGTCGACGTCCGCGACCGGTACGGGCCGATCGCGCTCGCACTGATCGGGATCACCGCGCCGATCTTCCTCGGCGGCACGGCCGCTGCCGCCGATACCGCCGCGGCGGCCACGGCGGTGGCCGGCGGGATGGGCCTCGCGGTGGGCGCGGCCGGCGGTGGCGGCGTCGCGAGCGGCGTGGCCGCGGGCGCCGCGGCGGCCGGCGGCGCGGCGGCCGGCGGCGCGGCGGCCGGCGGCGCGGCGGCCGGCGGCGCGGCGGCGGGCGCGGGCGTCGGCTCGGCCACGCCGGGCGCCCAGGGCGCGAGCCAGGCGGGCCGGACGGCCGGCCGCTCGTCGCTGATCGCGGGCGGCGTGGTGGTCGCCGTGGCGGTGGCCGCGTTCGCGCTGGTGGACACCGACAAGCCCAAACCCAAGCGGCAGGCGCCGCCCGTCGCGGCCTCCGCGCCCGCCCCGCTGCCGCCCGAACCGCCCCCGGCCGAACCGCCCAAGGCCGAGACGCGGACCCCCCAGCCCCCGTCGCCCAAGCCCTCCGAGGCCAAACCGCCCCCACCGACCCGGGCGCCGCTCGCGAACCGGCCCTCGGCGTCCCGTCACGCGCCCCGCCCCACGAAGTACTCGCCCAAGCCCACCCCGACCAAGACCAGGCCGACCCCGCCCGGCGCGACCCTGGTGGCCGACAACAAGGAGTTCCGGGCCGACGACGACAAAGTCGGCTTCCGGTGCGACAACGGCGACGGCAAGTGGTGCGAGAACCCCACGATCACCGTCCCCGAGGCCCTGGCCACCCCACTGATGCCGACCGGTTCGACGGCCCGCTGCACGGAGATCAAGGGCAAGAACGGCTCGCACTACACGCTGTGCCGACGCTGAGCGAAGCACACCGCCCGGCACGCACCACGCGGCACGCACCACACGGAACGCGCCGAGCCGAGCGCACCGGGCCAAGCGCGCTACCCGACGGCCGTGCCCGCCCACGGGGCTGCGACCTCCAACTGCCCCGCGAGCCGCAGCAGCGTGGCCTCGTCGCCGTAGCGGCCCGCGAACTGCACGCCCAGCGGCAGCCCGTCCGCGGTCCGCCCCAGCGGCACGGACATCGCCGGCTGCCCGGTGACGTTGAACAGGCTGGTGAACGCGGCCATCCCGCGCATCCCCCGCAGCGCGCCGACCGGGTCGCGATTGGGATCGAGTTCGCCCAGCACCGGCGGCACCACCGCCATGGTCGGCGTCAGCAGCACGTCGTAGCGCGCGGTCAACCGGGCCACCGCCCGCCCGATCGCGTGCATCGTGTCGATCGCGGCGAGGTAGCGCGCGAGCGGCAGCCTGCGGCCCTTGTCCACGATCATCGCGGTGGCCGCGTCGAGATCGCCGGGGGCGAGGTCGCGGCCCAGCTCGGCCAGCCGCAGGTCCACGATGCGCGCGATGTGCGCGGCGCTGATCGGCGCGATCACCTCGCCGGGCCGGGTCACCGCGTCCGGCCACTCGACCGGATCGACGTCGTGCCCGAGCGCCACGCACAGCGCGGCGGCCTCCTCCGCGGCCCGCACACACTCGGCGTCGACCACGAGGTCGGCGTCCACCGGCGACAGGTTCAGCCCGATCCGCAGCCGCCCGGGATCCGCGCCGACCTCCGCCGCGTACGGGCCCGCGGGCGCCGGGGCGTAGTAGGGATCGCCCGGCTCCGGGGTGCCGGTGACGTCGAGCAGCGTCGCGCTGTCGCGGACCGTCCGGGTGACCGCGTGCGCGGCGGCGAGCCCCGCCCACGACTCGCCGTGATCGGGCCCGGAGGTGACCCGGCCCCGACTGGGCTTGAGACCGAACACCCCGCAGCACGCGGCCGGGATCCGGATCGAGCCGCCGCCGTCGGTGGCGTGTGCGACCGGCACCATCCCGGCCGCGACCGCCGCGGCGGACCCGCCGCTGGAGCCGCCCGCGCTGCGGTCCGGATGCCAGGGGTTGCGCGCGGGGCCCCACAGGCCCGGCTCGGTGCTGGTGCCCAGGCCGAACTCGGGCGTGTTCGTCTTGCCCACGATCAGCACCCCCGCCGCGCGCAGCCGGGTCACCAGCGTGCTGTCGCGCGTGGCCACCTTGTCCGCGAACAGCCGCGACCCGTTGCTCGTGGCCATCCCGGCCACGTCGCACTCGAGGTCCTTGATCAGATACGGCACACCGGCCAGCACCCCGGGCAACAGCCCCTCGACGGCGGCCCGGGCCTGCTCCTCGCAGGTGGCCACCACGGCGCCGAGCGCGGGCTCGCGATGCTTGATCGCCTCGAACGCGGCATCGAGCACCTGATCCGCCGTCACCTCCCCGCGGGCGATCAGCCCCGCGAGTCCGGTGGCGTCATAGGACTGATACTCGTCTATCCGCACGGCACGACCTCCAGCGCTGGTGAAACACCTACGCCCAGCACCGTACGCGAGTCGACCGACGCCCCATCGGCCCCATCGGTCCCATCCCCCGGGGACCGCCCCGTCGCACGCGAACGGCCCCGGTGCCTCGGCGGGAACGCCGGGGCGCCGAGGCCGTCGGGGCGGGCGCGCTCAGCCGACCGAGGAGTACGAGACCACGCCGCGGCGCAGCGCCTCGACCGCCTTGCGGGCGGTGCCCGCGACCTTGCTGTCCTCGGGGGCCGCCGCGGCGATCTGGCCGAGCACGTCGACGAGCTGCTTGATCCAGCGGACGAAGTCGCCGGCCGGGAGGTCGGCGTCGCCGAGCACCGCGTCCAGGCTCTGGCCCGAGGCCCACGAGAACGCCGTCCACGCGAAGCCCAGGTCCGGCTCACGCAGGAAGTCGAGGTGGTGCTGACCCTCCAGCGCGTCCAGGTGCCCCCACAGGCGGACCATGTCGGCCAACGCGGCGGAGGCCGCACCGCCCGGCAGCTTGGGCGCCAGCGCGTCGTCCGGCTGGCGCGACTCGTACACCAGCGCCGACGCGCACGCGGCCAGCTCGGCCGGGGTCAGGTCCTCCCACAGGCCCTCGCGCAGGCATTCGGCGGTGAGCAGGTCCAGCTCGGCGTAGATCCGGGCGAGCCGGCGGCCGTCCTCGGTGACCGTGTCGCCCTTGAGGTAGTCGAGGTCGGTGAGCATGCCGCAGACCCGGTCGAAGGTGCGCGCGATGGTGTGCGTGCGGCCCTTCATCCGGCTCTCGATCTGCTGGGTGTCGCGCAGCAGCCGGTAGTAGCGCTCGGCCCAGCGCGCGTGCTCCTCGCGGTCGTCGCAGCCGTGACAGGGGTGCTGCCGGATCGCCTGCCGGAGCCGGGTGATCTCGCGGTCGTCGGCCGCGGGCGAGCGCTGCTTGCGGGTCCGGGGGTGGTCGACGTGTCCGGCCTTGGCGCGCAGCGAGGACGCGAGGTCGCGCCGGGACTGCGGGCTGCGCGCGTTGAACGAGCGGGGGATCCGCAGGTGGTCGATCGCGGTGACCGGCACGGGGAAGTCGATCGCGGCGAGCCGGCGGGCCTGCCGGTCCGAGGTGAGCACGTACGGGCGCGACCCGTCGGGTCCCTGGTCGTGGCCGGGGTCCAGGACCACGGCCAGGCCCGCGTACTTGCCGGTGGGCACCACGATGATGTCGCCGGGCTTGAGCTTCTCCAACGACGCGGCGGCCGCGGCGCGGCGCTGCGAGGCGCCCTCGCGGGCCAGCTCGGTCTCGCGGTCCTTGAGCGCGCGGCGCAGCTGCCCGTACTCGGCGAAGTCGCCGAGGTGGCACGTCATCGCCTCGTGGTAGCCCGCCAGGCCCTCCTCGTTGCGCTGCACCTGCCGGGTCAGTCCGACCACCGAGCGGTCCGCCTGGAACTGCGCGAACGAGGTCTCCAGAAGCTCGCGCGAGCGGTGCCGGCCGACCTGGCCGACGAGGTTGACGGCCATGTTGTACGAGGGGCTGAAGGAGGACCGCAGCGGATACGTGCGGGTGCCCGCGAGGCCGGCCAGGTGCCCGGCGTCGAAGCCCTGGTGCCACAGCACGACGGCGTGGCCCTCCACGTCGATGCCGCGGCGCCCGGCGCGCCCGGTGAGCTGGGTGTACTCCCCCGCGGTGAGGTCGGCGTGCGTCTCGCCGTTCCACTTGACGAGCTTCTCCAGCACCACGGACCGGGCCGGCATGTTGATGCCCAGCGCGAGCGTCTCGGTCGCGAAGACCGCCTTGACCAGGCCCTTGACGAACAGCTCCTCGACGACCTCCTTGAAGGTCGGCAGCATGCCCGCGTGGTGCGCGGCGATCCCGCGCTGGAGGGCCTCCAGCCAGGAGTGGTAGCCGAGGACGTGCCGATCCTCGTCGGGGATCCCGGCGGTGCGCGCCTCGACGAGCGCGCGGACCTCGTTGCGCTCGGCCTCGCCGTTGAGCCGCAGACCCGCGTGCAGGCACTGCTGGACGGCCGCCTCGCAGCCCTTGCGGCTGAAGATGAAGGTGATCGCGGGCAGCAGGCCCTCGGCGTCGAGCCGGTCGATCACGTCCGCGCGGCTGGGCGTCCAGATCCGGCTGCGGACGGGACGCGCCTCCTCGCCGCGATTGCGGCGGTAGCGGTCCTGCGGGCGCCCGACCCGCTCGCTCTCCATCCGGCCGAGCCGCACGAGTTCGGGGTTGACCTGGGTGTGGTTCTCGTCGGTGAACAGGTCGTAGGTGCGGTTGCCGGCGATCACGTGCTGCCACAGCGGCACGGGTCGGTGCTCGGACACCACCACGGCGGTCTCGCCGCGCACGGTCCCCAGCCAGTCGCCGAACTCCTCGGCGTTGCTGACCGTCGCCGACAGCGACACCAGGGTGACCGACTCGGAGAGGTGGATGATCACCTCTTCCCACACCGCGCCGCGGAAGCGGTCGGAGAGGTAGTGCACCTCGTCCATCACGACGTAGCCGAGGCCGTTCAACGCGTTCGAGGACGCGTAGAGCATGTTCCGCAGGACCTCGGTGGTCATCACGATGATCGGCGCGTCGCTGTTGACCGAGTTGTCCCCGGTGAGCAGGCCGACCTTGTCCGCGCCGTAGAGCTTCTGGAAGTCGCCGAACTTCTGGTTCGACAGCGCCTTGATGGGCGTCGTGTAGAAGCACTTGCGCCCCTGTTCGAGCGCGAGGTGCACGGCGAACTCGCCGACCACCGTCTTGCCCGAACCGGTCGGCGCCGCGACCAGGACACCCTTGCCGCCTTCGAGCGCGCGACAGGCCTCGATCTGGAAGGGGTCGAGGCCGAAGGGGTACTGCTCGCGAAACGCGTGCAGACTCGTCCGCTCGTCGACCGCCCGGCGACGCGAGGCCGCATAGCGCTCGGCGGGGGACATCTGGGTGTCGCGGTCCGTGCCGCGTGAAGGATCGAGAGGCATCTCGCTATGCAGACTACCGGCCACGACCACAACCCGTGATCACCTTTTTTCGATCTTCGCCCCCAAACCCCCAAAGCCCACCCACCCCCCTTCCAAGCCCACCCAAGCCCGCCCGACGCTTCCTCCCAAGCCCGTCGGACGCTTCCTCCCAAGCCCGCCCGACGCTTCCTCCAGCCCGTCCGGCGTTTGAGGACACCTTTCAAGCCCGTCCGGCGCTTGAGGACACCCATCCAGCCCGTCCGGCGCTTGAGGACACCCCCGGCTCCGCCCGCCCACAACGGAGCGCTACACCAACACCCGCACAGCCGAAGGCACACAATCGGCGGTAATCGGCAACGCACCGACACGCTCGCCGTCAGCCCACGCACTCAGCCCGCGCGCGGTCAGCGACACGGTCGCGGCCCGGTACACGGTGACCTTGGGGTGGCTCAGGTGCCGCCCGCCATACACCCGGGGAAACACCCGCAGCAGCTCCGCGCGCCCGCACGCGCCGACCACGGTGACGTCGAACAGACCGTCGGAGAGGTCCGCGTCGGGGCACATCCGCATGCCGCCGCCGTAGGAGCGGCTGTTGCCGACCGCGATCAGGGTGGCCTCGACGTCGAACGGCTTGCCGTCGAGTTCCAGCTCGTAGGGAACCGGCTTGAGCGTGCCCAGCTCGCCGAGCAGCGCGGCGTTGTAGCGGGTCCGCCCGCCGGCCCAGGTCATCTTGTTGGCGCGTTCGTTGACGCGCGAGTCGAAGCCCGAGCACAGGATCGTGCCGAACCAGCGCTCGCCGACCCGGCCCAGGTCCACCGTCCGCGCGCGCAGCTCGGCCACCACGCGCGCCGCGGCTGCCACGTCCCCCAGCGGCAGGTCCAGGGCCCGCGCGAAGTCGTTGCCGGAGCCGATCGGCACCACGCCCAGCGGCGTACTCGTGCCCGCCAGCGCCTGTAGCGCGGCGGCCACGGTTCCGTCGCCGCCGACCGCGACGACGGCGTCGACTCCCTTGCGGACCACCGCACGCAGGCGGGCGATTCCCTCGGCGGCACCGGGGGCGGACACCTGATGTGGTGTCAGCCCCCGGTCGCGGAGCAGATCGGCCGTGACGGACGCGGCCTTGAGGCCACGACCCCGGCCCGCGGTGGGGTTGACGAATACTGCGATCTCCCGAGACACAAGGCGGGAGGTTAGCCCACGACCGCTCAGGTGATGTCGTCCACCCTGGTCCCCGGCTCCCGGCCGGGCTCGGGGTCCACCGCGGACGGAGCGTCCACGGGGGCCGGCCCGGTGTCCAGGACGGACGCCTCGTCGTCGTCCAGGTCCCCGCCCAGCGCCTTCGCACGGGCCCTGCCTCGGCGCCGGTCGTTGATCCAGGCGACGATCAGAGCGACCCCGTACAGGACCGTGATCGGGATGGACAGCAGGATCATCGTGATCGGGTCCGTGGTGGGGGTGGCCACCGCGCCGAACACGAAGATGCCCATGACGACCCAGCGCCACCAGCCCGCGAGCTGCTTGGCGGTGACGACCCCGCCGAAGTTCAGCATGATCAGCACGAGCGGCAGCTCGCACGCGAGGCCGAACACGACCACCATGCGGACCACGAAGTTGAGGTACTCGTCGAGCTGGATCTGGTTGCTCGCGTCCGTGAGCGTGAACTCGAGCAGCACCTCCAGGGTGTGCGGCAAGATCCAGTACGAGAAGTAGGCGCCGCCCAGGAACAGCGGGACGCCGACGCCGACGAACGCCAGCGAGTACTTCTTCTCGTGCCGGTGCAGCCCCGGTGCCAGGAAGGCCCACAGCTGGTAGAGCCAGATCGGCGAGGCCGCGATGATGCCGCTCACCAGCGAGAGCTTGAGCATCATCGAGAACGGGCCCAGCGCGCCGCTCTGGACCAGCAATTCACAGTCGGTGGAGCCGGTGCCCTTGACGTTCTTCAGGCCACAGGCCGGTTCGACGAGAAAGGCGCCGATGTCCTTGTAGTAGAACGCGGCGACGATGGTCACGACGATGATGGCCAGGAGCGCCTTGACGAGGCGATTGCGCAGTTCGCGCAAATGCTCCATCAGGGGCATGCGCCCCTCGGCGTCCTTGTTCTTCTTCTGTTTCGAGCCGGACTCGCGTCCGCGCCCTGCCTTGTCAAGCACCTTGAGGGCCGACTCCTAGAAACGCGCGAGCGAAATCAGCGACGGTTGTGGTCGGGTTCGCCGACCTTCCGCGCCCCGTTCACATCGCCCGGAGCGGCCTGAATGGTGCGCGGCGGCACCTCGGTGGTCTGGGCGGGCTGGTCGGACGCGGGGGCATCGGCCGCCCCGTCCTCCTTCATCGCCTTGGTCTCGCTCTTGAGGATGCGCAGCGAGCGACCCAACGCACGTGCCGTGTCCGGCAGACGCTTGGCGCCGAACAACAGCACGACGACAACCAGGATCAGGATGATCTCGGGCCAACCGAGCTTGCCAAACATAGTCAGTACCTCATTGCCGTGGCCGGGGGGCTTACGGGTTCGATCGTACGCCGGTACGTGTTACGCATGTGCAACGCAATAGTGGCGAACAAACGCACCGCACGTAACCCCCAGGGGTGAACGATGTGGATCATCGCCGACGGGCCGGCGCCGGGCGCGCGTGTGGCACCGTGCCGGAACGCGGGGGCTGCCCCGAGGCGGAGTCCAGCTCGGCGGCGGCTTCCGTCAACCGGGTGGACGCGTCCGCGACGGCCACCCCGAGGTGACGTACGTCACCGAACAATCGCCAGGCGAACCAGGCGATGACGCCGAGTCCGGCGACGACGAGCACGATGAAGACGAGGACCCACGGCACCATGCGGCGACCCTAACAGCCCTCCGTCGCCCGCTCAGCGGGCGACCTGCATGGAGGAGACGCCACCGTCGGTGAGCAGCTCGACGATCCGCTCGCCCGCGGGCCTGCGCACCGAGTCCGCACAGGTGGGACACCGGAACAGGTAGAAGGACTTGTTCGGGCGGACGACCAGATGTAGCTGATCCGCCGTCAACTCGACGCGTCCGCATACCGGGCAGCGCGCCGTGAACGTCGACACCGTGGGCCTCCTCGCAAGGTCGGGAAGGTTGTCGTCGGTGGTACCGGAGGTGCCGGTGGTCAACCGGTCTCGGTCGCGTAGGCCGCCAGCGCGGCCGTCGCGGTCCGTCGTACGTCGTCCACGAGCTCCGGCGGGGACAACACCCTGCCGTGCCCGCCCAGTCGCAGCGCGAGCCGCCGGATCCCGGCGGGATCGGGCGTGCGCAGGGTCAGCCGCAGGCCGCCGTCGGGCAGCTCCTCGACCTTGTCGTAGCGGTAGTACTCGGTGACCCAGCGCCCGCCGGGCCCCAGTTCGAGCACGACCTCCATGCCGTCGGCGGCGGTCGGCGCGAACCCGTCCGCGAGGTCGAGCGGCTCGATCGGCTGCGGCTCGGAGGGCTCGTCGAGCAGCACGGCCTCGGCGACCCGGTCCAGGCGGAACAGCCGGCGGCCCTCGGCCTGGCGGCACCAGGCCACCAGATAGGTGTGGCCGTCGACCAGGACCAGCCGGATCGGGTCGACCTCGCGCTCGGTGATCTCGTCCCGACGCGGCACGTAGTAGCGCAGCCGCAGCCGGCGCTTCTCGCTCACCGCGCGGTCCATCGTCGCGAACGCCGACTCCTGGGACGCGTCGTCGCCCTCGAACTCGACGGTGACGCCCTGGGCGGCCCGCGCGGCCTCGCCGGCGGCGTCCTCCAGCTTGGCGGTGACCCGGCCGAGCGCGACCCTGTCCCGCTCGCGCAGCCCGGACAGCCCCGCCAGCGCGCGCAGCGCCACGAGCAGGGCCAGCGCCTCGTGCGGCGCGAGCCGGACCGGGCGCACGGGGGCGTCGGCGTTGTCCAGGAAGACCCGACCCTCGAAGTCGACGTGCGGCTCCAGCAGATCGTCGGCCATGAAGCTGGTGCCGCACATGTGCAGCGTGCCCAGGTCGGCCTCGACCTGCGCCACCGGCAGCCCGAAGGCGCGCGCGACGTCCTCCAGATGCGTGCCGGGGCGCTCGCGCAGATAGGCCACCAGGGACAGCAGCCGGCGGGTGTCGTCGATCGCGTTGCTCATCCGACCTTCACCTGTTCTGTCGCCTCACCGGCGGCCTCGCGCAGTTGTGCGACCACGGCGTCGCGCAGTCGGGTCGGCTCCAGCACGACCACGTCGGGCCCGAACTCCGCGAGCCAGTGGTGCAGTCCGTGTCCGTGGGTCAGCTCCAGCTCGTCCCAGCCCTCGCCGGCGGGTACCACCGCGCTCGCGCGGGCCCGCAGCGGGAAGCCGGCGCCGGTGCGCACCCGGATCCGGGCGATGCCGTCGCCGCCCTCGCCGGCGAAGCGCGCGACCTGGCCGCGCACGTCGACCTTCTCCGGCACCTCGGCCCGGAACTGCTCCTTGAGCGGCTTCGGCTTGGGCTTGTCGGCGATCCGGTCGAGCCGGAACACCCGCTGCTCCTGCCGGTCGCGGGCCCAGCCCACCAGATACCAGCGGCCGCGCCAGCAGCTCATCCCCCACGGCTCGACCACGCGGGGCGTGGCCTCGGCGGCGCCGGAGCGGCGGTAGGCGAACTGGATCGGGCGGCGGGTGCGCAGCGCGTCCAGGAGCGGCCCGAAGGCCGGCTCGCGCGCGGTCACCCGCGGCTCGACGCTGGTCAGCGGCGCCGAGTCGATCTCGACGCCGGCGGCCTTGAGCTTGTAGAGCGCACCGGTCGCGGCCCCCGCGAGCGCGGACTGCTGCCACGCGCCGGCGGCCAGCGCGAGCGCCGCGGCCTCCTCGGGGTCCAGCTCCACCGGCGGCAGCGCGTTCTTCTCGGGGCGGATGCGGTAGCCGTCGGCCGACTCGATCAGCGGGTCGTTGGCCCCGGTCTCGACGATGAAGCCGAGTTCGCGTACGTCGTCCTTGTCCCGCTCGAACATGCGGTCGAAGGCTTCGTCGGACGTGCACAGCCGATACGACTCGATCGACTGCCGCAACTCTTCCTTCGTGACGTAGCGACGGGCGGCGAGCAGGCACATGACCAGACTCACCAACCGCTCCTGCTTCGGAATCGCCATCAGTCCCCAGTTCCTCCCACACGGCGCAGCCCCGACCGTACCGCGTTCGGCGCATCGGTTGGTGCCGCCCGCCGATCTGCCCCGACGAGGTCGCCGACCGGGGCGCGCACCGTTAGGCTGCCGGACCGTGATCACCTGGCGACGCGGCGAAGTGACGGCGATACGACGAGCGTGGCGCGGGGCCGTCGAAGTGACGGTGGCCGTGCCCGAACCCGAGCCCGCGCGCGAGCTGCGGGCCATCGCCTACCCGCTGCTCACCGGCGAACCCGTGGTGGGCGACACGGTGTTGCTCAACACCACCGCGCAGGACATGGGCCTGGGTACCGGCGGCTACGCGCTGGTCGTCGCGCTGCCCGAGCGGCTGCCCGCCGACCCGCCCAAGGGCCCCGGGCACGTGGTCAAGGCGCGGTACACCCCGATGCAGGCGGTCGTGCTCGGCGTGGACGAGCAGGACTCGCCGCACCACCAAATGTTGTGCGACGCCGACTCGTTGGAGGGCATGCCGGTGGTCGTCGCCGACCTGCACTCCGCGCTGCCCGCGGTGTGCGCGGGGATCCGCGCGGCGCGGCCGGACGCGCGCGTGGTGTACGTGATGACCGACGGCGGCACGCTGCCGCTGTGGTTCTCGATGACCGTCGACACGCTCCGCGAGCACGGCTGGCTGGCCGGGTCCGTGACGGTGGGTCAGGCGCTCGGCGGGGACCTGGAGGCGGTCACCCTGCACACCGGCCTGCTGGCGGCCCGGCACGTCCAGAGGGCGGACATCGCGATCGTCGCGCAGGGACCGGGCAACCTGGGTACAGGCACGCCGTGGGGCTTCTCCGGCGTCGCGGCCGGCGAGGCGGTCAACGCGATCGCGACGCTGGGCGGCCGGCCGGTCGCGTCGCTGCGGATCTCGGACGCCGACGCCCGGGAACGTCACCAGGGCGTCTCGCATCACAGCCTGACCGCCTACGGGCGGGTCGCCCTGGCCCGCGCCGACGTGATCGTGCCGAGGCTGCCGGAGCCGCTCGGAGCCCGGGTCGCGGCCGACGTGGCACCGTTGCGGGCGCGGCACGACGTACGGATCGTCGATGTCGACGGCTTGGACACGGCGCTGCGCTCCTCGCCCGCACGGCTCTCCACCATGGGCCGCAGCCTCGACGCGGACCACGCCTACTTCCTGGCCGCCGCCGCAGCCGGCCACTACGCGGCAAACCTCCTCCCCACATAACCCCCGCGCCGGCCGAGGTGGCCTCAAACGCCGGCCGCGCTGGAAACAGCCCAACCGCCACTTGAGTCCACCCAACCGAACCGAACACAACCAGCCCGGCCGGCGCTTGAGTCCACCCAACCGGACCGAACGCAATCAGCCCGGCCGGCGCTTGAGTCCACCCAACCGGACCGAACGCAATCAGCCCGGCCGGCGCTTGAGGCCACCCAACCCAACCAAACGCAATCAGCCCGGCCGGCGCTTAAGGCCAAACAGCCCGGCCGGCGCTTGAGGCCAAACAGCCCGGCCGGCGTTTGAGGCCAAGCGGGCCGCAGGCCGGCCAGGAAAAGCGACGGCCCCGGACCGCGCCGGAGCGCGAACCGGGGCCGAGTGGGCCTACCCGCTAGCCGACCTTCATCAGGTCGACCACGAAGATCAACGTCTCGCCAGGCGCAATCGCACCAGGCGCCCCACGATCGCCATAGGCCAGATGCGCCGGAATGACCAGCTTGCGCCGGCCGCCGACCTTCATACCCTGCACGCCGCGGTCCCAGCCCTCGATGACCTGGCCGACACCGAGCTTGAAGTTCAGCGCGGAACCGCGGTTCCAGGACGCGTCGAACTCCTCGCCCGTGGAGAACGCCACACCGACGTAGTGCACGCTGACGTTGTGGCCCTTTTGGGCCTCCTCGCCGTCGCCCTCCCAGATCTCGGTGATCTCCAGGTCGGCGGGCACGCCACCCTCGGGGAAGTCGATCTCGGGCTTCTCGAGCTTCTTCACAGCTTTGTCCGTATCCGTTCGAGTGCTGAATGCGGGGTCCAACGTACCGGGCCACTCGCCCGATTCGGTCATCCGACGAGCCGTCAGGCGGCCGTGCCGCCCAGGGCGTCCACGATGTCGACGACGAACACCAGCGGCGCGTTCGGCGGGATCTTCTCGCCCGACCCCTGCGCGCCGTAGCCCTTGTCCGCGGGCAGGACCAGCAGCACACGGCTGCCGACCTTCTGGCCCACCAGACCCTCGTCCCAACCGGTCACGACCTGGCCGACGCCGATCTTGAACGCGGTCGCGCCGTCGTGGTCCCACGACGAGTCGAACTTGGTGCCCTTGTCGAACAGGGCGCCGGTGTACTGCGCGACGAGCGTCTGGCCCTTCTGGACCACCGGACCGGTGCCCTCGATCAGCGTCTGCACGGTCAGCTTGGTCGGCGCGGCGGTACCCGGCGGGATGGTGATCTCCGCGGGCTTGCCGGACTCGACCTTGGCCACCGGGAGCCCGGCCGGCGGGGTCACCGCGGTGCCCTTGGCCTCGCTCTTGGGGTCGATCGTCTTCGTCGTGCGCAGGTCGACCATGAGCGCGATGGCCTGCTTCTCCCCGGTGACCTTGGCCGGGACGACCACGAGCATCCGGGAACCGGTCTTCATGCCGATTATCCCCTGCCCGATCTCCTTGAGCAGTTGCTCGTCGCCGGCCTGGAAGACCTCGGGGGTCTTGCTGTCGTACGAGTTGCCGGCGTCCGTGCCGTCCCAGTTCTTGCCGACGGTGTCGGCGACGACGTAGTCGCCCTTCTTGATCACGTCACCGGTGCCCTCGATGAGGACCTTCGACGTCGTCTTGTCGCCGGACTTCCCCTTGGGGATGGTGATGTCCGGCTTCTGCCCGAAGGCGCCGGACACGGTGGGTGTAACGGTTTTTCCTCCGTCGTCATCGCCACACGCGACCGCGGTGAAGGCCAGTGCGGGGACCAGAAGGAGCGCAGCGAGACGGCGCACGATGTTCCTCTGCTGAGATGGACAAGGACCGGGACACTCTATGGGTTCCCGGTGTGAGGACGACGTGAAGACCGCGACCCCGTCAGGCGACCTCGCGGCCGGGCCGGCGCAGCCGCGCGGCCCACCGTCCGTCCTCGCTGCGCACCGACAGCGGAATGCCGAAGCACTCGCTCAGGTGCGCGTCCGTCATCACCTCGGCGGCCGGTCCGGCCGCCACCGTCCGCCCCCGGCGCAGCAGCAGGGCGTGGGTCACCGAGCTGGGCAACTCCTCCAGGTGGTGCGTGACGATCACCAGGGTCAGCCGCGGGTACTGGCGCGTCAACGAGTCGATCGCCTCCAGGAGTTCCTCGCGGCTGGGCAGGTCGAGCGCGTTGGCCGGCTCGTCCAGCAGCAGCAGCCGCGGATCGGGCATCAGCGCGCGGGCGATCCGGGCCCGGCCGCGCTCGCCCTGCGAGCAGACCGCGATCTCGCGATCCGCGAGTCGCTCCAGGCCGAGCAGCCCGATCAGCTCCCGGACCCGGGCCCGCTCGGCAGGCCCGTACTTGCCGTACAGCGGCTGCACCGTGCCGCTCGCGCCGGTCAGCACGTAGTCGGTGACGGTCAGGTACTCGGGGATGCGCTGCGCGGCGTTGACCGCGCCGACCTGGGCCCGTACCTCGCGCACGTCCACGCGGCCGAGCCGCTTGCCCAGCACGGTCACGGAGCCGTTCCCGGGAAAGCGCAGCGCGCCCGCGAGCCCCAGGATCGTGCTCTTGCCCGCGCCGTTGTGCCCGAGCAGCGCCCAGCGCTCGCCCTCGCGCACCGTCCAGTCCACGCCGACGAGCATGTCCGTGCGCCCGGCGGACCCGTGTGCCCACACGTCCACCGAGTCGAGCTCGAAGACCGGCGGAGCGATGTCCCACGTAGGTGTATCGACCATCGACCCAGCATGCCGGCCGCCCGCCCCGACCTTGATCCCGGGAGGGGCGGGCGACCATTCGTCTCACATGGCGTCAGATCGTGATCACATGCCGCGATCCATGCCGGCGATCACATGCTGGCGATCAACTTCTCCACGCGGTCGTCCACCGACCGGAAGGGGTCCTTGCACAGCACGGTGCGCTGCGCCTGGTCGTTGAGCTTGAGGTGCACCCAGTCGACGGTGAAGTCGCGCCGCTGCTCCTGGGCCTTTTTGATGAACTCGCCGCGCAGGCGCGCGCGGGTGGTCTGCGGCGGCAGCGATTTCGCCTCGAAGATCTTCAGATCGTTGCCGATCCGGTCGATCTGCCCGCGTCTCTCCATCAGGTAGTAGAGACCGCGGCGCCGGTGGATGTCGTGGTAGGCGAGGTCGATCTGGGCGACCCTCGGCGAGGACATGGGCAGGTTGTGCTTGGCCCGATACCGCTCGATCAGCTGGTACTTGATCACCCAGTCGATCTCGCGCCCGACCAGGTCCAGGTTGCCGGTGTCGATCGCGTCGAGCGTGCGCTCCCACAGATCGAGCACCTTCTCGACCGTCCCGGAGCGGATGCCCCGGCGGTCCGCGAACTCCTGGGCCTTCGTCAGGTATTCCCGCTGGATGTCCAGCGCGCTTGCCTCGCGGCCGTTCGCGAGCCGGACCTTGCGCGAGCCCGTCATGTCGTGGCTGACCTCGCGGATCGCCCGGATCGGGTTCTCCAGGGTCAGGTCCCGCATGACGATCCCGGCCTCGATCATCCGCAGCACCAGATCGGTGGACCCGACCTTGAGCAGCGTGGTGGGCTCGGCCATGTTGGAGTCGCCGACGATCACGTGCAGACGCCGATAACGCTCGGCGTCGGCATGCGGTTCGTCGCGCGTGTTGATTATCGGACGGGAACGGGTCGTGGCTGAGCTGACGCCCTCCCAAATGTGCTCGGCGCGCTGGCTCACGCAGTACACCGCACCACGCGGCGTCTGCAGCACCTTGCCCGCGCCGCACAACATCTGACGGGTCACCAGGAACGGGATGAGCACATCGGCGAGCCGGGAGAATTCCCCATGCCTCGCCACCAGATAGTTCTCGTGGCAACCGTAGGAGTTGCCTGCGGAGTCGGTGTTGTTCTTGAAGAGATACACGTCGCCCGCGATGCCCTCTTCGTGCAGCCGCCGTTCGGCGTCGACGAGGAGACCTTCGAGAATGCGCTCACCGGCCTTGTCGTGCACGACAAGTTCCGGCACCGAGTCGCACTCGGGCGTCGCGTATTCGGGGTGGCTGCCCACATCCAGATACAGCCTGGCCCCATTGCGTAGGAAGACATTGCTGCTTCGGCCCCACGAAACGACTCGGCGGAAGAGGTAGCGCGCCACCTCGTCCGGGGAGAGCCTGCGCTGCCCCCGGAACGTACAGGTGACGCCGTACTCGTTCTCCAGCCCGAAGATGCGGCGGTCCATGCGGCAACATTACGCCGCCGATGTGCCCTTACGGGACAACTCCGGGTCGGTGATTCCCGCCAAATGGATCACGTTTGAAATCAGCCGGCCCCGACCCGCCAGCAATACGAGCAAACCGAGCCCCGCGCCGCCGCCCGCGACGGCGAACGCGGCCCGCGCGCCACCCAATTCGCCGGCCCATCCGGCGAGCCCCATGCCCAGCGCCGAACCGGCCCCGATCGCCGCCACCAGCCACGCGAACGCCTCGGTCACCGTCCCCCGCGGCGCCAACTCGTCGATCAACGTGAACACACACGCGATCGCCGGCGCCAGGAACACCCCGGACAGCACCGCCAGCGGCATCATCAGCCACGGGCCCGGCACCGCCATCAGGGGCAGATAGCACACCGTCAGCCACAGCATGAACCACAACAGCCGCCGCGCCGGCGACGTCCGCCACGCCCGCACCCCGTGCACCAGGCCGCCCAGCAGGGCGCCGAAGGACATCGCCGCCAGGAACACCCCCGACAGCGCGCCCGAGCCCTCGTGATCGGCGTACGCGACCGCCGCGACGCTCAGCACGCCCAGCGCGATGCCGGTCAGGGTGAACGCGACCAGCACCACCCGCAGCCCCGACGAGCGCAGCGCCCCCGCCCAGTGCGGCGTGTGCCGCTCCCCCCGCCAGACCCGCGACGGCCGCGCGGTCGCCACCACCAGCGTCCCCGCGACCCCGATCACTCCGGTGAGCACCACCGCCAACTGCGCCGACACCAGCTGCACCACGACCACCACGATCAGCGGCCCCACCGTGAACAGGATCTCCTGCGCGGCGGCGTCCAGGGCGTACGCCGCCTGCACCCGCCCGGGAGTGAGCACCGAGGGCCACAACGCGCGCAGCCCCGCCTCCAGCGGCGGCGTCGCGAACCCCGCCACCAGCACCGCCGGTATCGCCACCGCCAACGGATCCGCGCCCACCGCCGCGAACACGCAGTAGGCCAGCGCCGACACCGCCGCCGAGCCGATCAACACGCCGGTCTGGCCGCGCCGATCCATCACCCTCCCCAGCACCGGCTGCCCGGCCGCGCTCGCCAGGCCGTACACGGCCGACAACGCACCCGCGAGCCCATAGCCGCCGCCGTCCGCGCGCACCAGCAGCAACACGGCCAACGCGCCCATGCCGTTGGGCAATCGCCCGAGCAGCGTGCCGCCGAGCAACCGCGCCGCGTGCGGGACGCGAAGCAGGTCCAGATAGGTCCGCATGCGCCGGTACCGCCCTCCCGTGCCGTTCCCGGCACGTCCTCACAGGATCACGTCATACGTATGACTTCATCTCTCACTCTGCCTGCCGACCCGGCACAATGGCAAGCCCGTTCTACGCTGACCCAGCACCGTCCCCCACACCGCCGCACGAGGTCACCTTGTCGTCGCCACCGCTTCCCGCCGGCCGTCCGACCAGCAAGGACGTGGCCAGGCACGCCGGCGTCTCGCAGTCGACCGTCTCCCTCGTCCTCGCGGACAAGTGGCGCGGCCGGGTCTCCCCCGCGACCGTCACGGCGGTCCGCACCGCGGCGGCGGCCCTCGGCTACCAGCCCAACAACGCCGCGCGCTCGCTGCGCCTGGGCCGCACCCGCACCGTGATGCTCGTCGTCCCGGTACTCACCTCCCCGTTCTTCGGGGCCGTGCACACCGGCGCCGCGCGCGTCGCGGCCCGCCGCGACTTCGGCATCGTCGTGTACCCGACCCGGGACGGCGTCGACCTCGCCGCCGGCCCGTACACCTCCGCCGCCATCGACGGGGTGCTGGCGTCCTCGATGGCCGTCGAACCGCTCGGCACGCTGCGCGCGGGCAACGCCGGCGACCTGCCCCTGGTCATGCTCGACAGCGAACCGGGCCGCGGCGTCACCACCGTCAACGACGACGTGGCCGAGGGCATGCGGGCGCTGACCGAATACCTGATCGGACTCGGCCACCGCCGGTTCGCCCGGCTGCGCTCCGCCGTTCCCTCGTGGACCTTCGACGCCCGCGACGCCGCGTTCCGGGCCGCGCTCGGGACCGCGACGGTGGTCGCGGAGGCGTCGTCGGCGCTGCTCCTGGACGAGGCCCGGCAGGCGGCGCTGCCGCTGTTGGCCGCCCCCGCCCGACCCACGGTGCTGGTCTGCGACGACGACCTGCAGGCGGCCGGCGCCTACAAGGCGGCCCGCGCGCTGGGTCTGCGGGTCCCCGACGACGTGTCCGTCTCCGGCTTCGGCGACCTGCGCTACGCGCGCGTCGTCGAGCCCGAGCTGACCACCGTGCGGCTGCCCGCGGTGGAGTTGGGCGCCCGCGGCATGGCGGCGCTGCTCGACCTCCTCGACACCGGCACGTCGGGCCCGGACGTGGTGCTGGCGGGCGAGCTGATCGTGCGCGGCTCGACCGCTCCCCCGCCGCCGGGCTGAACACGCGTCAGGGCCCGCACACCGAGGCGGTGTACGGGCCCTGTGACAAGCGGGGAACTACTCTTCGGTGCTCTCGGGCGTGGCCCTCGCCGCCCCCTCGTCCGAGCCGGCTGCCCCGGCTGCGCCGGTCGTCCCGGCTGCCCCGGTCGTCCCGGCTGCCCCGGTCGTCCCGGCCTCGCCGGCCGGTTCGGCCTCGCCGAGCAGACGGGTCAGCTGACCGCCCACCAGCCGCTTGAACTTGCGCTGCTGCGGCCGGGTCCGATCGAGCGTCGCGACCTCGAGCTGCGAGGCCGTGATCGAGCGCTTCTCGCCGCTGCCGTCGCGCGAGAGCGCGTCGACCGCGACCTTGAGCGCGGCTTCGAGGGACAGGCCCTCACGGTGTTCGCGCTTGAGCTGCTCGGTGATCTGGTCGACGTTGCCGCCCATGGCGACATAGTTGTGCTCGTCGGCCACCGAGCCGTCGTAGGTGAGCCGATAGATCTGGTCGTCCTCGGGCGCGCTGCCGACCTCGGCGACGATGAGTTCCACCTCGTACGGCTTCTCGCCGCCGCTGGAGAAGATCGTGCCCAGCGTCTGCGCGTACACGTTCGCGAGCCCGCGAGCCGTCACGTCGTTGCGCGCGTACGAGTAGCCGCGGATGTCGGCGTAGCGCACGCCGCCGATCCGCAGGTTCTCGAACTCGTTGTACTTGCCCACCGCGGCGAACGCGATGCGGTCGTAGATCTCACTGATCTTGTGCAGGGCGCGGGAGTAGTTCTCCGCCACGAACAAGATGCCGTCGGCGTAGGTCAGCACGACCACACTGCGGCCCCGGGCGATGCCCTTGCGGGCGTAGTCGGCCCGGTCCGCCATGGCCTGCTGCGGCGACACATAAAAGGGCGTCGTCACCGTGGAGTCCTTTTCGTCGAAGCCGGTCTCGAAGTGTCAGCTGATGAGGTCATCGAGGCACCGTCAGGTGAGCGGGGCGGTCGGCCCGTTGGGGTCGTCCATCCGCGCGTCGACGACGGTGCGGACGATGTCGCCCACCTCGTCCGACGAGAGCCGCCGGATGCCGTCCTCGGTCACGAGCGTCACCACCGGGAAGATCCGGCGGGTCAGGTCGGGACCACCGGTCGCGGAGTCGTCGTCGGCCGCGTCGTAGAGCGCCTGGATGCACACGGTCACGATGCCGTCGGCGTCGAGTCCGGGGCGGTACAGCTTCTTCAGCGCGCCGCGGGCGAACAGCGAGCCCGAACCCACCGAGTGGAAGCCGTGCTCCTCGGACCGTCCGCCGGTGATGTCGTAGCTGAAGATCCGCCCGGCGCCACCCTCCAAGTCGAAGCCCGCGAAGAGCGGAACCACGGCGAGACCCTGCATGGCCATCCCGAGGTTGCCGCGAATCATCTGCGACAGCCGGTTGGCCTTGCCCTCGAGGGACAGCGTGGTGCCCTCGATCTTCTCGTAGTGCTCCAGTTCGACCTGGAAGAGTCGAACCATCTCGACCGCGATGCCGGCGGTGCCGGCGATGCCCACGACCGAGTAGTCGTCGGCCGGGAACACCTTCTCGATGTCCCGCTGCGCGATCAGGTTCCCCATCGTGGCCCGCCGGTCGCCGGCCATCACCACGCCACCGTCGAACGTCGCGGTCACGATCGTCGTGCCGTGCGGCGCCTCGATCGTCACGGGCTGCACCGGAGGCGTCCTACGCGCGGGCAACAGTTCGGGCCGGTAAGCGTCGAGAAATTCGGCGAACGAGGACGACCCGGGGGTCAGGAAGGCAGCCGGTAGACGCCCGGTGCCACGAGTGTTGGCTTCCACACGATCCCTTCCACATAGGTTGCGGCCCGGCGCAACGCGTCGGGTCGATCCTTGAACATGCCCAGTGCGGCATTGCAGTTGAAGCAGAGTACGGCTCGGACCTTACCGGTTTCGTGATCATGATCGACGTTGTCGGGTCCGATGGACTGGCAGATCGGACATACGCCTATTTGTTCGGCAATCATGCGGCGCACGTCGTCCTCGGTGAGGCCGTATTTGCGCTTGAGATGTCCGGCCCGACCTTCGGCCTTACGGCAGGTCTTACAAGCCGCCGCCAAACCATCCCACTGCCTGGTGCTTTTATGCCATTCGGAATGCGGCTTGATCTGTTCGCATTTCGGACAGCGCTTATGGCCGTCCGGTACATCAATTTTCGGCCGCACCTTGAATCCCGCACGCTCCCGGCGGGCGCGATACGAGACAGCAGCACGTCTGCGGTTGCACTCAAGGCAATAGAATGAAAGCCCGTCGGGATTCTTCGCATTACGCCCGAAGTCCTGAGCGGGCCTCCACTCCTTGCAATCAGGGCATTCCTTGCCCGATTTCAAATCGGACATTTAGTGCTATTCCCCACCTTTCTGGACAAAGCCCCGTACAAATTCCTCCGCATTCTCCTCGAGCACCTCGTCGATTTCGTCCAATACCGCATCGACGTCGTCCGTCAACTTCTCCTGGCGTTCTTGCACGTCCGACTGGGCCTCGGTGGTGGTCTCGTCGACCTCTTCCGAGCGCTTTGTCGCGCGCTGTTGACCGCCGCTGTCCTTAGTGGCCATGACACTCACCCCACCTTTGTGATCAATTCCTTGAACCGGTGCCTATCCATTCCCCGGAGGGTCCACACCCCCGATCCCGAAGGATCGGGGGTGTAAGTCCCAACGAGTGCCGGTGGCCATGTGTTCCGGAACGGGATATATCCGTTCATTCGCTTTGTTCCCGCGAATGAGCGAGGTCACCCACCCGTGAGGGCGCGGACCAGATCCTCGGCTGTGCGGCAACGATCCAGGAGGTCCTTCACGT
Source organism: Embleya sp. NBC_00896 (assembly GCF_045207785.1). Lineage (NCBI taxonomy): Bacteria > Bacillati > Actinomycetota > Actinomycetes > Kitasatosporales > Streptomycetaceae > Embleya > Embleya sp. NBC_00896. The sequence goes on along the minus strand of NZ_CP108776.1, from coordinate 6,809,272 downwards.
GGGCCTTCGTCCCGCGGAGCGGTTCCAGGGTGGGTACCCGCTGGAGGGAGTCCTGACCCGCGACGTCGAAGATCACCGAATCCCACGAGGCCGCGGCGACCTCGTCGGCGTACTGCTCCAGGCAGCGGCCCCGGAAGTAGGCCCGGGTGTCCTCCGGCGGCAGGTGCACGGCCCGCTGGACCTCGGCCTCGGTGGTGATCCTCTCGAAGCGGTCCTCCAGCTTGTTGTACAGGCCCTTGTCGGGCCGTACGTCCGCGTACTGGAGGTCGACCAGGTGCAGCCTCGGCGCGTCCCACTCCAGGACGTCCCGCTGTCGGTAGCCCTCCAGGAGCTGGAGCTTGGCGACCCAGTCCAGCTCGCGCGAGAGCGACATGGGGTCGGTCTCCAGCCGGGCCAGCACCGATTCCCAGCGGTCGAGCACGTCGGAGGTGATCTCGTCGACATCCTTGCCGAAGCGGTTCTCGACGTACTTGCGGGCCAACTCGAGATATTCGAGCTGGAGCTGGATCGCGGTGAGTTTGCGGCCGCTGCGCAGCGTGATCAGCTGCTTGAGGGTCGGGTCGTGCGAGACCTCGTGCAGCGTGCGTACGGGCTGGTCGACGGTCAGGTCGTTGCCGAGGAAGCGGTCCTCGATCATCGACAGGACCAACGCGGTCGTGCCGAGCTTGAGGTAGGTGGACACCTCGGACAGGTTCGCGTCGCCGATGATCACGTGCAGGCGCCGATACTTCTCGGCGTCCGCGTGCGGTTCGTCGCGCGTGTTGATGATGGGCCGTTTGAGCGTGGTCTCCAGGCCGACCTCGACCTCGAAGTAGTCCGCGCGCTGGCTGATCTGGAAGCCGTGCGCGGAGCCGTCCTGGCCGATGCCCACCCGGCCCGCTCCGCAGATCACCTGCCGGGACACGAAGAACGGCGTCAGATGCCGGACGATGTCGGCGAACGGGGTCGCGCGCTGCATGAGGTAGTTCTCGTGCGTGCCGTACGACGCGCCCTTGTTGTCGGTGTTGTTCTTGTACAGCAGGATCTGCTGCCCACCGGGCAGCTCGGCGGCCCGCCGGGCGGCCTCGGCCATGATCCGCTCGCCGGCCTTGTCCCAGATCACCGCGTCGCGCGGATTGGTGGTCTCGGGCGCGCTGTATTCCGGGTGGGCGTGGTCGACGTAGAGCCGAGCGCCGTTGGTCAGGATCACGTTGGCGAGACCGACGTCCTCGTCGGTGAGCTGGCTGGAATCGGCCAGCTCGCGAGCCAGGTCGAACCCGCGCGCGTCGCGCAGCGGGTTCTCCTCCTCGAAGTCCCAGCGGGCCCGCCGGGCCCGCTGCATCGCTGCGGCGTACGCGTTCACGATCTGGGAAGACGTCAACATCGCGTTGGCGTTCGGATGCCCGGGTACGGAGATCCCGTACTCGGTCTCAATGCCCATCACACGCCGGACGGTCATGCGACCCCCTCGTCCCTCACCCGGCCGGTACCCGATCCACACTCACCGTGCATCGGGTACACCCTGGTCATGCTGCCGAGCCTATTGCCGTTGGATTGCCTTGGGGATACGGCCGGAACTATTGCCTCACGCGGAGTTGTCGTTCCGGCACGGCGCCGCGGCCCGTGTTCGACCTGAACACGGGCCGCGGTGTCGGTTGTCAATCGGTTGTCGATCGGGATCAGAGGTACTGACCGGTGTTGGCCACGGTGTCGATGGAGCGGCCGGCCTCGTCGCCCTGCTTGCCCGAGACCAGCGTGCGGATGTAGACGATCCGCTCGCCCTTCTTGCCGGAGATCCGCGCCCAGTCGTCGGGGTTGGTGGTGTTGGGGAGGTCCTCGTTCTCCTTGAACTCGTCGACGCACGCGGCGAGCAGGTGGGCGACCCGGATGCCCTTCTGGCGGTGCTCCAGGAAGTCCTTGATCGCCATCTTCTTCGCGCGACCGACGATGTTCTCGATCATCGCGCCGGAGTTGAAGTCCTTGAAGTACAGGGTCTCCTTGTCACCGTTGGCGTAGGTGACCTCCAGGAAGCGGTTCTCCTCCTCCTCCGAGTACATCCGCTCGACGGCGACCTGGATCATGCCGGTGACCGTGGCGGCGCGGTTGCCGCCGTGTTCGGCCAGGTCGTCGTCGTGCAGCGGCAGGCTGACCTTGAGGTACTTCGCGAAGATGTCCTTGGCCCCTTCGGCGTCCGGACGCTCGATCTTGATCTTCACGTCGAGCCGGCCGGGGCGCAGGATGGCCGGGTCGATCATGTCCTCGCGGTTGGAGGCGCCGATCACGATGACGTTCTCGAGGCCTTCCACGCCGTCGATCTCGGACAGCAGCTGCGGAACGATGGTGTTCTCCACGTCCGAGCTGACGCCGGATCCCCGGGTGCGGAACAGCGAGTCCATCTCGTCGAAGAAAACGATGACGGGCGTGCCCTCGCTGGCCTTCTCCCGGGCCCGCTGGAAGACCAGGCGGATGTGCCGCTCGGTCTCGCCGACGTACTTGTTGAGGAGTTCGGGACCCTTGATGTTGAGGAAGTAGCTCTTGCCCGCTTCGTTGCCCTGGGCCTCGGCGACCTTCTTCGCGAGCGAGTTCGCGACCGCCTTGGCGATCAACGTCTTGCCGCAGCCGGGGGGGCCGTAGAGCAGGATGCCCTTGGGCGGGCGGAGCTCGTGCTCCTTGAAGAGCTCGGGGTGGAGGTAGGGGAGTTCCACCGCGTCGCGGATCATCTCGATCTGGTTCCGCAGACCGCCGATCTTCGTGTAGTCGACGTCCGGGACCTCTTCGAGGACCAGTTCTTCGACTTCACTCTTGGGGACACGCTCGTAGACATAGCCCGATCGGGAGTCGAGCAGGAGCGAGTCGCCCGCGCGCAGCGGGGAGTCCATCAGCGGTTCGGCGAGGCGCACGACGCGTTCCTCGTCGGTGTGCCCGATGACCAGTGCGCGTTCGCCGTCCTCGAGAAGCTCCTTGAGCATCACGACGTCGCCGATGCGCTCGTACTCCATCGCGTCGACCACGTTCATGGCCTCGTTGAGCATGACCTCCTGGCCACGCTGGAGTTCGTCGAGCTCGATGTTGGGGCTGACGTTCACCCGGAGCTTGCGCCCGCCGGTGAAGATGTCGGCCGTGCCGTCCTCGTTGGCCTGTAGGAACACGCCGAACCCCGATGGGGGCTGGGCGAGTCGGTCGACTTCCTCTTTGAGGGCCACGATCTGGTCGCGGGCCTCCCTCAAGGTCGCGACCAGTCGCTCGTTTTGTGTGGTCATGCCGGCCAACGACGTCTGAAGATCGACGACCCGCTCCTCGAGCAAACGGCTCTGGCGCGGTGAGTCGGCGAGCTTGCGACGCAGGACGGCGACTTCCTGCTCTAGAAAAGAAACCTGGCTTACGAGGTCGTCCGTACCCCGAGCCGGCCTCCCACCACGGTTCATGTCGTCGTCGTGGACTGCCACGGCCCTCACCTCCTCCTGGGAGCTGCGACGTCTCCGACCCTACCTACGGCAGGAGGGGTTGAAACCCCTTGATCAGCAAGACTGTCCGGGCGTGTCCGATCTTCACCCGTGCGAATGCCCCCTTGTGTGGATCAGATACCCACCTCACAACATCGGGAAGCAGGCGCGAGTAGGGTCAGTGATTCGCGTGTCGATACGAATCACTGAAGAGCGAGGCCGGATGTCCGCGGAAAACGAACCCATCGAGGTCTGGATCGACCAGGATCTCTGCACCGGGGACGGCATCTGCGTCCAATACGCGCGAGAGGTCTTCGAGCTCGACATCGATGGGCTCGCGTACGTCAAAGGCGCCGACGACGAGCTGCGCACGGACCCCGGTGCGGTGGTCCCGGTCCCGGCCGAATTGTTGGTTGAAGTGATCGACGCCACACGCAAGTGTCCGGGTGAGTGTATCCACATGCGTCGGGTTTCCGACGGCGTCGAGGTATATGGCCCGGACGTGGCCTGAATTCCGGTTCGCCCGCCGTTGTCTGGCGGGATGTCAGATCCGTTGGGCGCCGAGTTCGGTGAGGTGCCAGCTGAGTGTGCCGGCGAGGTCGGGGCAGCAGCGGGGGCCGTCCGGGTCGGACCAGCCCAAGGTGTGTGCGGTGACCGTGTCGCCTCGGCGCGTGACATCGCTCACCTGGAGGCCCTCGTCGGTCGAGAGCAGGGTGGCGACCAGGCGGGGTACGCCCCGGTCGCCCGCGGCGTAGGCCAGGAGCGCGGCCGGCGGGCTGCCGGAGCCGGCGGCGCACTGGACCCGGACCACGGTGGGGCCGGTGGGGTCGGCGAGCACGCCCTTGATCTCGGTGCCGGCGCCGGGGCAGTCGAGGGGGAAGGCGACGTTCGCGAGTTCGGCCCGGGTCGGGCCGCCGGTGGATCCGTCTGGGCCGCCCGCGAGCGGGGCGGTCTGCGCGGTTCCGGCGGCCGTGCCGCCCGCCTGCCCCTGGTTCGCCGTGCCGGCGCCGTGTCCGGTCGGTTCGATCGTGCGCGGCGCGGCGGGTGGGTCCTGGGGGTTGGGTCGGTGTCGGGCCGGTGCGGTGACACCGGGCACGCCGCCGTCGAAGGATGCCGCGGCCCAGATCGCCAGGCCGGACAGGACGATGAAGACGAACACGATGGCCGCGGTGGCGTAGGCGACGCCGTTGCGGACATCGGGGGAACTGACGCGCTGGGGTGCCGTCGTGTCGGGTGGTCCGTCGGTGGTCGCGAGCCCGTGGGTACTGTCGCCGCGCACGGGCCGGTTCTCAGAGTGATCGTCCGCCACGGTGGACGACCCTATGCGGCGAGCCGGGCCCTGGTATAGGGTCCCGGCTCGCCTTTGTGCCAACTGTTGCCTGACGATGGGTCAGGGTTCGACTCGGGTGCTCGATTCCGCTCCGGGGCCGTCGTAGTCGTCGCCGTAGGAGCCCTTGGAGGGCCGGCGCCGGCGCATCGGCGGCTCGACGCCGTCGGCGAGGCGCCGGGCGGTGACGAGGAAGCCGGTGTGCCCGATCATCCGGTGGTCCGGGCGGACGGCGAGGCCCTCGACGTGCCACGAGCGCACCATCGACTCGAAGGGCTGCGGTTCGGTGAAGCAGTTCATCACGCGCATGGTCTCGACGGTGCGCGAGAGCTGCGTGGTGGTGGCCACGTAGCAACACACGAGGCCGCCGGGGGCGAGGGCCTTGTAGACCGCCTCGAGGCACTCCCAGGGGGCGAGCATGTCGAGGATGACCCGGTCGACCTCGGTCTCGGCGAGGTTGTCCTGGAGGTCGCCGACGGTGAGCTTCCACGCGGGGTGCGGGCCGCCGAAGTAGCGCTCGACGTTCTTGCGGGCGATGTCCGCGAAGTCCTGTCGGCGTTCGTAGGAGGCGAGCTGCCCGGTGTCGCCGACGGCGCGCAACAGGAAGGTGCTCAGCGCGCCGGAGCCGACGCCGGCCTCGACGACGCGGGCGCCGGCGAAGATGTCGGCCATCGCGAGGATCTGGCCGGCGTCCTTCGGGTAGATCACCGCGGCACCGCGGGGCATGGACAGGACGAAGTCGGGGAGGAGAGGTCGCAGCGCGAGGTAGTCGGTGTTCCCGGTGGACCGTACGACGGTCCCCTCGGGAGCGCCGATCAGCGCGTCGTGTTGGAACGAGCCCTTGTGGGTGTGGAACGCCTTGCCCGCTTCGAGGGTGAAGGTGTGGTGGCGGCCCTTGGGATCGGTCAGCTGGACCTGGTCCCCGACCTGGAAGGGTCCGCGCCTGCGCGCGGCACCGGTCGGTTCGGACATGGGGGTCAGCCTAGTCGGTCGCGGGCGGCGCTCCGACGCGTGGGTGCGGGCCCCGTGGGGGTCAAACCTGGACTTGGTTGCATAGCATCTTCTACGTGACTGATTCGAGCAGGCCGCAGGGACGCAGAATGCGGCAGGACGACGCCCGGCGCCCCGAGCCGAGGCGTGGCCTGCTCATGGGTCGTCCCTTCGGTGTGCCCGTCTATGTGGCGCCGACGTGGTTCGTGATCGCCGCGGTGATCACCGTGCTGTTCGCGCCGACGTTCGAGAGTCTGTTCCCGGATCTGGGTCCGTGGCGGTTCGCGTTGTCGTTCGGGTTCGCGGTGCTGTTGTACGTGTCGGTGCTCGTGCACGAGTTGGCGCACGCGGTGACCGCGTTGCGGCTCGGGTTGCCGGTGCGGCGGATCACGATCCAGTTCCTGGGCGGGGTGTCCGAGATCGAGAAGCCGGAGACGGCGCGGCACGAGTTCCTGGTGTCGGCGGCCGGACCGGTGCTGTCGCTGGTGCTGGGTGGCTTGTTCTGGGTCATCGGTCTGGCCCTGGACGTGGACACCCTGGCGGGGCGGATGATCGCGCTCCTGGCCGTGTCGAACCTGTTGGTCGCGGCCTTCAACCTGCTGCCGGGGCTGCCGCTCGACGGCGGCCGGATGCTGCGTGCGGTGGTGTGGCGGATCAGCGGGCGGCCGTTGACCGGCACGATCGCGGCGTCGTGGACGGGGCGCGCGCTCGCGGTCGTGGTGGTGATCGCGGCGGCGGTGTGGTCGCTGGGCGCGGACGCGGGGACGCGGACGTACACGCTGATCTTCGGCGCGCTGGTGGCCGGATTCATGTGGGCGGGCGCGGTGCAGTCGCTGCGCGCGGAGCGGTTGCGCGAGCGGCTGCCGGAGTTGCGGGTGCGGCTGTTGACGCGGCGGGCGATCCCGGTGGCGGCGGACGTGCCGTTGTCGGAGGCGCTGCGGCGGGCCCAGGAGGAGGGTGCGCGCGGTCTGGTCGTGGTGGACGGCGGCGGGGATCCGGTGGGTCTGGTGCGCGAGGCCGCGGTGTTGGCGACGCCGGAGCATCGGCGGCCGTGGGTGGCGGTGGGGCCGTTGTCGCGGGATCTGGGGCCGGGGATGCGGGTGGGTGCGGATCTGGCGGGCGAGGATCTGTTGGTCGCGATGCGGGCTGCTCCGGCGAGCGAGTATCTCGTGGTGGAGCGGGATGGGGGCGTGTACGGGGTGCTTTCTCGGACGGACGTCGAGCATGCGTTTTTGGCGATGATGCGGAGTTGATGGGTCGGGGTGGGGCGGCCTGCGGCCCGCTTGGCCTCAAGCGCCGGCCGGGCTGATGCTGGCCGGCCTGCGGCCGACGCGTCCTCAAACGCCGGACGGGCTGGATTGGCCCGGCCCCCTGGTGGGGCGGCCTGCGGCCCGCCTGGCCTCAAACGCCGGCCGGGCTGATGCTGGCCGGCCTGCGGCCGACGCGTCCTCAAACGCCGGACGGGCTGGATTGGCCCGGCCCCCTTGTGATGCGGCCTGCGGCCCGCCTGGCCTCAAACGCCGGCCGGGCTGTGGGGGGCTCGGCCGGCGTTTGGGGGTGGGTCAGGGGCGGGGGGTGATGGTTATCGTGTAGCGGCCGTCTTTCGGGGTGGTCAGGCGCAGGGTGTTGTCGCGGACTTCGGTGTGGGCTCGGGCCGGGCCGTCCACGCGGATGTTCGGGGGCTTGGGGTAGACGCTCTTGGGGAGCACGATCTCGGTGGGGCCGTCGGCGTTGCGGCGGGTGGTGAAGGTGAGCGTGTAGGTGCGGGTGTCGAGGTCGTAGCGGTAGGTCTCGGGGTTGCCGGCGACGGCGCGTGCGTAGGGCTGGACGAGCAGGGTGTTGTTGGGCTTCATCCGGCCGTCGGCGTCGAACGTGCAGTAGCCGCCGCCGTTGCACCACTGCCAGCCGGCCCAGCCGCTGCCGAAGCGGTCCATGGCGGCGGTCATCCGCTTGTAGAACAGCGGGATGTTGGGCAGCGATTGGTCGGGCGGGCCCCACTCCCCCACGATCACCGGCAGCTTGTTCGCCTTCGGGTAGGCGGTGATGGCCGCCTCGTAGTTCTCCACGAAGCCGCCGTCGGGGTCGTAGTCGGCGCCGGTCTCCATCGCGCTCTCGTAGAAGTGCGGGGCGTAGACGACCTTGTCGTCGGTGATCGGGCCGAGTGCGGTGGGCACGCCGAGGCCGACGATGGGGGTGGGTTCGACGAAGATCCAGGTGCGCCGGTCGACGAGCCGGATGGCGTCGGTGAGCCGGTTCCACATGTCGGTGATCTGGGTCGATTCGAGCCGGGCGGCGGCGGTGGGGATGTCCTCGCCGTCGCGGAATCGGCCCATCGGCTCGTTCATCAGGTCGTAGCCGAGCACGGCGGGGTGCCGGCCGAAGGTGGCGGCGACCTTCATCCACATCGCGGCGTGCGCGCGCTGGAGGTCGCGGTCGTTGTAGAGGTGGTCGAAGGCGGCCTGGACGCCGGGCGTGTAGTACTCGGCGAACCAGTCGCCGGGGACCGGCTCGTAGGGCAGGCCCTCGTCGCGGGTGGTCCATTCGGGGTTGCCGCGGTGCTCGGAGAAGTAGGGCCCGTAGATGTCCTGGTGGGCGTCGAGGACGACCTTGATGTCGTACTTGGCGGCCCAGCCGAGCACGCGGTTCATCTTGGCGAGGTAGTCGCGGCTGTAGCGGCCGGGGCGGGGTTCGAGGTCGTCCCAGAAGAAGAGCACGCGGGCGAGGTTGTAGCCGCGTGCCGCCAGGTCGCGGAACTGGGCCTCGGTGACGTTCTTGAACGCCTCGGCGCCGCGGTGGTCCTTGTCGCCGACGTTGAAGCCGCGCCATTGGGTGGCCCGGCCCTTGGCGTCGGCGATGAAGGTGCGGTCGCCGACCGTGACCTTGTCGGGGGTCCGGCCGTGCGACCCGCCGTGCGCGTACGCGGGGGCCGGCACGGTCGCCAGGAGCAGGCCGCCGGCGATCACGCCTGCGAGGTGGAGCCGGGTACGGGTGGGGACGCGCATGGGACCTCCGACATGGTGATGAAGGGGTGCGTGGGACTCGCGGTGCGGGGACTCTACTGAGCGGTAGCGAGGAATGACAGAGCGATGGCGGCGTACGGTGTCGCCGCGCGCGCTTAGGGTTGGCGGCATGAGCGTCAGCCCCTCCGAAACCTCCGCCGACGAAGCGTCGGTCGACCCCGCGGGTGCCGTCGTGCCCGCCCCCGCCGGAGAGCGGGTGCCCCGGCCGCCGGTGTCGTTGTCGCCGTCGCGGGCCGCGGACTTCATGCAGTGCCCGCTGCTGTACCGGCTGCGGGTGATCGACAAGCTGCCGGAGCAGCCGAGCGCGGCGGCGACGCGCGGGACGGTCGTACACACGGTCCTGGAGCGCCTGTTCGACCTGCCCAGCGGTGAGCGCACCCCGGAGCGCGCGGTGGCGCTGGTGCGGCCGGCGTGGGAGGAGTTGTCGGCCGAACGGCCCGAGCTCGCCGAGCTGTTCGCCGAGGACGCGGCGGGGCTGGGCACGTGGTTGGCGGACGCGGACGAGCTCGTGCGGCGCTACTTCACGCTGGAGGACCCCAACCGGCTGGAGCCGGCCCGGCGCGAGCTCTACGTCGAGACGACGTTGGACGACGGTCTGGTCCTGCGCGGGATCGTGGACCGTCTCGACGTCGCGCCCGCGGGTGATCTGCGGGTGGTGGACTACAAGACGGGGAAGGCCCCGTCGCCGATGTTCCAGGACAAGCCGCTGTTCCAGATGAAGTTCTACGCGTTGGTGCTGTGGCGGCAGCACGGGCGGGTGCCGCGTCGGTTGCAGCTGGTGTATCTGGGCAGCGGCGACGTGATCACGTACGACCCGGACGAGGCGGATCTGCTCGCGGTGGAGCGCAAGCTGCGGGCGTTGTGGGAGGCGATCGATCTCGCGACGCGGACCGGGGAGTGGGAGCCGAAGAAGACGAAGCTGTGCGGCTGGTGCGATCACCGTGCGGTGTGCCCGGAGTTTGGTGGGACGCCTCCGGTGTATCCGCTGCCGATCGTTTCCGGGTAGCGGAGCGGCCTGCGGCCCGCTTGTCCTCAAACGCCGGACGGGCTGGTTTTGGCGCCTTCGGATTGTGCGTCCGTCCTCAAGCGCCGGACGGGCTGGGGTTGGCCGGGCTTCGGATCGGGTGTCCTCAAACGCCGGACGGGCTGGATTCGAGACGGCCTTCGGCCGGTGTCCTCAAACGCCGGACGGGCTGGTTTTGGCCGCCTTCGGATCGGGTGTCCTCAAGCGCCGGACGGGCTGGTTTTGGCCGCCTTCGGATCGGGTGTCCTCAAGCGCCGGGCGGGCTGGTTTTGGGGGGCTTTGGATTGAGTGTCCTCAAACGCCAGGAGTTGTTTGGCGTTTGAGGACGGGCGGGGTGTTGGCGGGGTCAGATGGCGCCTGGGCGGACCAGGCCGCTTTCGTAGGCGTAGACGGCGGCTTGGACGCGGTCGCGGAGGCCCAGTTTGGTCAGGACGTGGCCCACGTGGGTCTTGACCGTGGTCTCGCTGACGTACAGCTCGGCGGCGATCTCGGCGTTGGACATCCCGCGTGCGACCAGGCGCAGCACCTCGACCTCGCGCTCGGTGAGCATCGCGAGCGTGTCGGGGGTGGGGTCCTCGGCGGAGGGCAGGCGGGCCGCGTACATGTCGAGCAGGCGCCGGGTGATGCTCGGCGCCAGCAGCGCCTCGCCCTCGGCGATCACCCGGATCGCGGTGACCAGGTCGTCGGCGGGCACGTCCTTGAGCAGGAAGCCGCTCGCGCCCGCGCGCAGCGCCTCGACCACGTACTCGTCGAGGTCGAACGTGGTGAGCACGAGCACGCGCGCGGTGTTCTCCCCGTCGCGGCCCGATCCGGCGATCCGGCGGGTGGCCTCGACTCCGTCCATGCGGGGCATGCGGATGTCCATCAGCACGACATCGGGTTGCAGGGCGCGGACCTGTTCGACGGCCTGTTCGCCGTCGGCGGCCTCCCCGACCACCGCGATGTCGGGCTCGGCCTCCAGGATCATCCGGAAGCCGGTGCGCAGCAGTGGCTGATCGTCGACCAGGATGACGCGGATCGTCATGGGTGGGTCTGCTCCAGTCGGTCGGGGGCGGCACCGTCCCGCGGGGCGGCGGTGTCGGCGGCGTTCGGGGTGGACAGGGGGATGCGCGCGAGGACCTCGAAGCCGTCCTGGGCCCGGGGTCCCGCGTACAGGCGTCCACCGTAGAGGGAGACCCTCTCACGCATCCCGAGCAGGCCGTGTCCGGTGCGGTCGCCGGTGGGGGTGGTGGTGCCGCCGCGGCCGTCGTCGGCGACGCGGACCAGGAGTTCGGTGCGGGAGTAGCGCAGCAGCACGCGGGCCTCGGCGGGGCCGGCGTGCTTGAGCGTGTTGGTGAGGGCTTCCTGGACGATCCGGTAGGCGGCGAGGTCGATGCCCGGCGGGAGCACGCAGGGCGCGCCTTCCAGGGACAGCTCCACGGAGAGCCCGGCCTCGCGGACCTGGGTGACCAGGGTTTCGAGCTGGTCCAGGCCCGGCTGGGGGGCGTTGTGGCCCTCGTTGGGGCCGCCCACGGCGTCGGTGGTGTCGCGCAGGATGCCGACCAGGCGGCGCATCTCCACCAGCGCGCCGCGGCCGGTCTGTTCGACGGCGGCCATCGCCTCCTTGGCCCGGTCGGGGTTGCGGGCGACCATGCGTTGCGCGGCGGACGCCTGGACGGTCATCACCGAGACGTGGTGGGCGACGACGTCGTGCAGTTCGCGGGCGATCCGGCCGCGCTCCTCGGCGATGGCGGCGCGGGTGTCGGCCTCGCGGGTGCGCTCGAGGCGGTCGGCGCGGGCCTCGAGTTCGGCGGTGTAGGCGCGCCGGAAGCCGACGCTGCGCGCGAACGCCCAGACGGCGAACATCGCGGCGAGGTTGGCGACGATGTCGAGGAAGACGATCTCGCTGTCGCGCAGCGTGAGCCACGCGACCGTGGCGGTCTCGGCGAACGCGAGGGCGAACGCGGCGGGCACCCGGGAGCGGCCGACGGCCACGGCGTACAGCGCGACGATCTGGCCGATGCCGGCGCCGGCGGATTCGTAGTTGGCGCCGGCGAGGAAGAGGCCGGCGGCGCTGACGGCGACCAGCACGCGCAGCGAGTGCGCGCCGCGCCACAGCAGCGGGACTGCGGTCAGCAGTGCGAGCAGCACGCCGCCCAAATCGGGTTCGCGGACGTTGCGCATGCCGAGTTCGTGGAAGTACAGGCCGCCGACGGAGAACACGGACAGCAGCGCGACCAGGGCCACGTCCAGGGTCGTGGGGCGCGGCCAGGGTTGGTGCGGGTCGCGGCCGAGTTCGTTCAGGATGCCCGCGAGGCCGGCCCGTGTTCGACCGGCCCGGGGCCCGGGTTCGCTCGGGTCGGGGCGGGCTGGGGTCCCGGTGGGGGTCTCCGGGTCGGGGGTCGCTGCGCGCACAACCCTTACGGTAGGGCCCCAGGCTGCCGGTTTTGACCCCCCGGGGGTGCGGTCTCGTCCCCTGGGAGGAGCCGTGTCACGATCTCCTCCTCCGGGCGGAGTCGCGGTCCGTACTCAACGGTGTGGCGGGCCGGGCGCCCGGGTGCGGCGAACATGGGGACAACGCGAGGGACTTCCCTGAAGCCCTGGCCTTCTCGATCACCAAGACTGGACAACACACGGGGAGCCCGGCAACGGGAGCCACGGATGTACTACGGGGGTAGTACGGGGGTCCGGTCCTCTCGGGGATCGGGCGGAGCACGACCGATAGACCTCTCGGCGGTCACGGGGACGGGGGAAACCGCCGCCGGGAGGTCGACAGGGACCGACGGGGATACGGGTCGGAGCGCGGGGGCGCTCCGGCACACACGGGGGAAGCAGTACGGGGGAAGTACGGGGGATGTGGGAGCGGGCGGGCCTTCGGGCCCGTCCGCTCCCACCCTTTTGGGCACCTGTTCGGGTGCGGTGTCCGGTGGTGTCCGGTGTCCGTCGGGATGCGGCGCCCGTTCGGACGCGGCGCCGGGTCGCTCAGCGCGCGACGCGGGCGCGGGTGAGGTCGCGCAGGAATTCCAGGTCGACCGATTCGAGGGATTGCACCACGGTGCGGGTGGGCGCGGGTGGGATCGGCGTCATGCTGGGCACCGCGAGCACCGCGCACCCGGCCGCCTCGCCGGAGGCGATTCCGGTGGGCGAGTCCTCGACGACCACGCAGGCCCACGGCTGGGCGTCGAGCCGGCGGGCCGCGGTCAGGTACGGGTCGGGGTGCGGCTTGGTGCGGGCGAGCTCGTCGCCGGCGACCGTGAAGCGGAAGTGGTGGGCGCCGATCGAGGGCAGCACCGCGTCCACGATGACCCGCTGCGACGCGGTGACCAGCGCGCACGGCACACCGGCGTCGTCGACCTCGGCGAGCAGGCGCTTGGCGCCGGGCCGCAGCTCCACGCCGTCGCGGAGCTGGGCGACCATGCCGGCGTTGATCCGGTGCTCCAGTTCGGCGGGCGGGACGTCGAGTCCCGATACCGAGAGCAGGTAGGCGACGGCTCGCTCCATCGGGCTGCCGAGCAGGTATTCGGCGTGCCGGGCGGTGAGCGTGAAGCCGAGGTCGGCCATGACCGCGGTCTCGGTGGCGAACCAGTTGCGTTCGGTGTCGACCAGGGTGCCGTCCATGTCGAACAGGACCGCCTCGAGTTCGAAGCCCAGGCTCGATCCGGTCGTGGTCGTGAGCGGTGTCGTCATCGCGTCGCCGCCTTTCCCCCGGTACGGGACATCGTCGGTTTGAAAATCGGGTGGGTGAATCTCCTCACGCGTGTTCTCCAGGGGGTGTGATCCGCCGGTTCGCTCCGGCGGGTCCTCGATTGTGCGGCGCCGTCAGTGATTGGGCAACCGCCGAACGGGGTCGTATACGGAAACGATGATCGACGCGGTGACGGCGAGCGGGTTCGGCAGGCGGGCGATCCGCGACCGCAGCTCGGCGGGGTCGGTGTGCCAGGCGCTGGGGCCCATGGCGACGACGGTGGCGATCGCGTCGTGGTCGAGCGTCATCGTGAACGTGAGCGGGTCGCGGTCACGGACGGTGAACCAGGGGGCGAGTTTGGCGTCGATCCGCTCCTGCTTGTCCGGGTCGACCTGGAGCAGGCCGAGCGCGGGGACGAGCTCGCCGAGGTGGCGCGGGGCGGGCGCGGCGACCACGAGCGCGCCCTCGTCGGCGGTGATCCGGCGCAGTTCGGCCGGGTTGCGCGGGGCGAACACGTTGAGCACGGTCGCGGCGGCGCCGCTGCGTACCGGCAGCGGTCGCCACGCGTCGCACACGGCGGCGCCCATGCGCGGGTGCGCGCGGGCGGCGCGGCGCAGCGCGTACTTGGAGATGTCCAGGGCGAGGCCGTGCCGTGCGGGCAGCGCGTCCAGGACGTGTGCGAGGTGGTGTCCGGTGCCGGCGCCGACGTCGACGAGGGCCCCGGGGGCGTCACCGGCGCTCGCGGCGGCCAGGGCGGCGCCGAGCGGGTCGTAGTGGCCCGCGCCGAGGAAGTCGACGCGGGCCGCGACCATGGCGGCGGTGTCGGCGGTGCCGACCGAGCCGGCGCCGGTGAGCAGGTTGACGTAGCCCTGCTTGGCGATGTCGAAGCTGTGCCCGGCGGCGCAGCGCAGTGTGCCGGGCTCCCCCGCCAGGTCCGCGCCGCAGTGCGGACAGGCGAGGGTTTCCACGATGTCGCCGAGCATGTGCCTCGTGTTCTCGTTACCGGTCGGTGGCTCCCGTCAGCGGGCGTTGAAGTAGTTCGCCTCGGGGTGGTGCAGCACGATCGCGTCGGTGGACTGCTCCGGGTGCAGCTGGAACTCCTCGGACAGCTCGACGCCGATCCGCTCGGGCCCCAGGAGGTCGGTGATCTTGGCCCGGTCCTCCAGGTCGGGGCAGGCCCCGTAGCCGAGCGAGAAGCGCGCGCCGCGGTAGTGCAGCTTGAGCATGCCGTCGAGGTCGTTGGGGTCCTCTCCCGCGAAGCCGAGTTCGGCGCGCACGCGGGCGTGCCAGTATTCGGCCAGGGCCTCGGCGAGTTGGACGGACAGGCCGTGCAGTTCGAGGTAGTCGCGGTAGGAGTTGTCGGCGAACAGCTTGGCGGTCGCGTCGGACAGGCGCGGGCCCATCGTGGCGATCTGGAAGCCGACGACGTCGATCTCGCCGGATTCCTCCGGGCGGAAGAAGTCGGCGAGGCACAGGTGCCGGTCGCGGCGCTGGCGCGGGAAGGTGAACCGGGTGCGCTCGTTGCCGGCGTCGTCGAGCACGATCAGGTCGTCGCCTTTGGACACGCACGGGAAGTAGCCGTACACGACGCCCGCGTCGAGCAGGTTGTCGGTGACGATCCGGTCCAGCCAGTAGCGCAGCCGGGGGCGGCCCTCGGTCTCGACGAGTTCCTCGTAGGAGGGTCCGTCGCCGCCGCGGGTGGGCTTGAGGCCCCACTGGCCCATGAAGGTGGCGCGCTCGTCCAGCCAGGACGCGTAGTCGTTCAGCTGGATGCCCTTGACCACCCGGTCGCCCCAGAACGGCGGGGTCGGCACGGGGTTGTCGATCGCGACGTCGGAGCGGGTGGGCATGTCCTCGGGCTCGGTCTCGATCACCTTGGCGGCCGAGACCTTGCGCCGGCGCAGCGCGGGCAGTTCCACGCCGGGTACGCCGCGCTTGACGCCCATCAGCGCGTCCATCAGGCGCAGGCCCTCGAACGCGTCGCGGGCGTAGCGGACCTCGCCGGCGTAGATGTCGTACAGGTCCTCCTCGACGTAGGCGCGGGTGAGCGCGGCGCCGCCGAGGATGACGGGGTATCCGGTGGCCAGGCCGCGCGTGTTCAGCTCCTGGAGGTTCTCCTTCATGATCACGGTGGACTTGACCAGGAGGCCGGACATCCCGATCACGTCGGCGCGGTGTTCCTCGGCGGCTTCCAGGATCGCCGAGACCGGCTGCTTGATGCCGATGTTGACGACGTTGTAGCCGTTGTTGGACAGGATGATGTCGACGAGGTTCTTGCCGATGTCGTGGACGTCGCCCTTGACGGTGGCGAGCACGATGGTGCCCTTGCCGTCCTCGCCCTCGACCTTTTCGATGTGCGGTTCCAGGTGCGCGACGGCGGACTTCATCACCTCGGCGGACTGGAGCACGAACGGGAGCTGCATCTGGCCGGAGCCGAAGAGTTCGCCGACGACCTTCATGCCGGCGAGCAGCGTGTCGTTGATGATGACGAGCGCGCTGCGGTCCTTCAGGGCCTCGTCGAGGTCCTCCTCCAGGCCGGCCCGTTCGCCGTCGATGATCCGGCGCTCCAGGCGTTCGCCGAGCGGGAGCGCGGCCAGTTCCTGGGCGCGGGTGGCGCGGACCGACTTGATGTCGACGCCCTCGAACAGGTCGAGGAAGGCCGACAGCGGGTCGTAGGCGGGCTGGTCGCCCTCGGCGGGGCGGCGCCGGTCGTAGACCATGTCGAGCGCGACGGTGCGCTGGTCCTCGGGGATGCGCGCCATCGGCAGGATCTTGCTGGCGTGCACGATCGCCGAGTCGAGGCCGGCCTCGATGCACTCGTTGAGGAAGACCGAGTTGAGCACGACGCGCGCGGCGGGGTTGAGGCCGAAGGAGACGTTGGACAGGCCGAGCGTGGTCTGCACGTCGGGGTAGCGGCGCTTGATCTCGCGGATGGCCTCGATGGTCTCGATGCCGTCGCGGCGGGTCTCCTCCTGGCCGGTGCCGATGGGGAAGGTCAGGGCGTCGATGATGATGTCCGAGACCGCGATGCCCCAGTCCTGGGTCAGCGCGGTGATCAGCCGCTCGGCGACCCGGACCTTCCATTCGGCGGTGCGGGCCTGGCCCTCCTCGTCGATGGTGAGTGCGACGACGGCGGCGCCGTGTTCCTTCACCAGCGGCATGATCCGGTTGAACCGCGAGGTGGGGCCGTCGCCGTCCTCGTAGTTGACCGAGTTGACCACGGCGCGCCCGCCGAGCAGCTCCAGGCCGGCTTCGAGCACCTCGGGCTCGGTGGAGTCGAGCATGATCGGCAGCGTGGAGGCGGTGGCGAGCCGGCCGGCGAGGGCCTTCATGTCGGCGACGCCGTCGCGGCCGACGTAGTCGATGTTGAGGTCGAGCATGTGCGCGCCGTCGCGGGTCTGGTCGCGGGCGATGTCGAGGCAGTCGTCCCAGCGGCCCTCGAGCATGGCCTCGCGGAACGCCTTGGAGCCGTTGGCGTTGGTGCGCTCGCCGATGGACAGGTAGGACAGGTCCTGGCGGAAGGGCACCGACTGGTAGAGCGACGCGGCGGCGGGCTCGTGCCGGGGGTTGCGGGGGGTCAGCTCGCGGCCGCGCACGCGCTCGACGACGGCCGCCAGGTGGGCGGGCGTGGTGCCGCAGCAGCCACCGACCATGGCGAGGCCGTACTCGCGGGTGAACGAGTCGTGCGCGTCGGCGAGTTCCTCGGGGGTGAGCGGGTAGTGCGCGCCGTCCTTGGTCAGGATCGGCAGGCCGGCGTTGGGCATCGCGGTGACGCCGATGCCGGCGTGCTTGGCCAGGTGGCGCAGGTGCTCGCTCATCTCGACCGGGCCGGTCGCGCAGTTGAGCCCGATGAAGTCGATGCCCAGCGGCTCCAGGGCGGTCAGCGCCGCGCCGATCTCGGAGCCCATCAGCATCGCGCCGGTGGTCTCGACGGTGACCTGGGCGAAGATCGGCAGGTCGACGCCGGCCTTCTTCAGGGCGCGCTGCGAGCCGATGATCGAGGCCTTGGTCTGCAGCAGGTCCTGGCTGGTCTCGATGAGCAGCGCGTGCGCGCCGCCGTCGATCAGGCCGGCGGCGTTGACCTCGAACGCGTCGCGCAGCACGGCGAAGGGGACGTGGCCCAGGCTGGGCAGTTTGGTGCCGGGGCCGATCGAGCCGAGCACCCAGCGCGGGTGGTCGGGGGTCGAGTAGCCGTCGGCGACCTCGCGGGCGATCCGCGCGCCGGCTTCGGCCAGCTCGTAGATGCGGTCCTGGATGTCGTACTCGCCCAGGTTGCCGAGGTTGGTGCCGAAGGTGTTGGTCTCGACGCAGTCGACGCCGACGTCGAAGTATTCCTTGTGCACGTTGCGCACGATGTCGGGACGCGTGACGTTGAGGACCTCGTTGCAGCCTTCGTGGCCCTGGAAGTCGTCCATGCTCGGGTCCTGCGCCTGGAGCATGGTTCCCATGGCTCCATCGGCGACGACGACTCGGGTGGCGAGGGCTTCGCGAAGCTGCTGCGGGGTGGCTGTCATGGATGTGTCTCCGATGGGTGCGACGGCTGTCGGCTTGCCCGCGACAGGTGGGACGTCGAGGGCCAGACAGCCAGCTTAATGCGCGAGCCCTCGCAGGCCGGGGAGGCGCCGGGTGACGTCGCCCACTGATCACGCACCGTTCACCGTCGCTCACCGGCCCGGATGCGGTCCGTTTCCGGTCCGATTGCGGGGCGAGGGCCGGATTTCACTGTGGGCGAAGTCGGCCACGGCGGGTCTGGCCGCGCGTGTCTCAACCCGTAATGTGGGGTGCGTACAGCTCTCGCGGCCCCGGCGACGGGTCCCCGCGGCGCACGGATCCCGGCCCCGGCCGGAAGGAGGCACTGGGTGATCGAGCTCGACGACCTGCCCGAGCTGATCGACCCGGTCATGGTGGCCGCTTTCGAGGGGTGGAACGACGCGGGCGATTCCGCTTCCGCCGCGATCGAACACCTCGACCGGGTCTGGAAGGGCGAGGTGTTCGCGGCCCTCGACGCCGAGGACTACTACGACTTCCAGGTGAACCGTCCCACGATATGGCTGGACGGGGAGACCCGTCGGATCACCTGGCCGACCACACGGTTGGCAGTGGTCCGGTTGACCGAGCCGCGCCGCGACCTGGTCCTGGTGCACGGGATCGAGCCGAACATGCGGTGGCGGTCCTTCTGCAACGAGCTGCTCGGTTTCGCCCACGAGCTGGGGGTGGAGACGGTGGTCGTGCTCGGCGCGATGCTGGGCGACGCGCCGCACTCGCGCCCGGTGCCGGTGAACGGGACCACGTCGGATCCGGTGGTCGCGGCGAACGTGGGCCTGGAGCAGTCCCGGTACGAGGGCCCCACGGGCATCGTGGGCGTGTTCCAGGAGGCGTGCGCGCACGCGGGGATGCCGGCGTTGACGTTCTGGGCGTCGGTGCCGCACTACGTCGCGCAGCCGCCCTCCCCCAAGGCCACGCTGGCGCTGTTGCGCAAGCTGGAGGACTTCCTGGATCTGACCATCCCGATGGGCGAACTGCCGGAGGACGCACGGGCCTGGCAGACGGGCGTGGACCAGCTCGCGGCCGAGGACACCGAGGTCGCCGAGTACGTGCGCTCGCTGGAGGCGGCGCGCGACACCGAGGACCTGCCGGAGGCGTCGGGCGACGCGATCGCGGCCGAGTTCGAGCGGTATCTCAAGCGCAAGGGTGATCAGGCGGACTGAGGCCCGGGCAGGGGTGCGGGCCCGGGATCGGGGGCACCGGGACCGGGCAGCCCCGGGATCGGGCGTCCGCCGGGGTCGGGTCGGCTGTCGGGATCGGGCGTCCGCCGGGTCGGGTCGGCTGTCGGGGTCAGACCGGCTGTCGGCGCAGTTCGAGCGCCGCGAGCGGGATGAAGCCGCCGGGGCCCGGCTCGGTGCTCGCGTCGGGGCCCGCCAGGCGGCGCAGCATCGCCTGCGCGATGCGTTCGCCCTGGGCTTTGGCCCGATCCGCCACGGGGCCGGCGTGTCGGCCGTCCACGGTGGCGTGCCAGAGCTGGACCCAGCGGCCGAAGTGTCGGGCGGTCAGCGGCCGGGTCTGGTGCAGGGCCCGGTGCACGGCGAGCGGGTCGCCGCGGTATTCGGCGCCGCGCAGGAGCGCGCGTTCCCAGAAGTCGGTGATCTGCGGGATGTGCGCGTCCAGGTCGGTGCCGGCGATCTCGGTGAAGTAGGCGCCGATGACGGGGTCGGCGAAGGCCGCGCCGTAGAAGCGGCGCAGGATCCCCTCGATGTCGGCGCGCGTGGCGATGTCCGTGCGGGTGCCGAGTGTCGTCGGGTGCCGGTGTGTCGGGTGCTGCGGGTGCGGGTGCTGGTGCTGGTGCATCGGCCGTCCTGTTCGTCGCCCTGTGGAGCAACCCTACGGCGGTCGGTGCCCGGGCGGTGGGGGCAAACGTCCCGCGCGGGCGAGGTCGAGGACCCCGCCCGCGCGGTGGGCCCGCCGTCCGCGCCGGAGGACGACGGGCCCGCTCGTGGGTGTCGTGGCCGGGCACCCCGGCGGGCCCGGCCACGACCGTGCGGTCACGAGAGCGGTGAAGGCGGCCGCCGTCGTGGCCGCGTCGTGGGGGCTAGCCCAGACCGTTGTGGATGGCGGTCGCGAGTTCGCCGTTGGTGGTGTCGCCGCTGAATTCCCAGAAGAAGGCGCCGCGCAGGCTCTGCTGCTTGGCCCAGCTCATCTTGGAGTCAACGGTGGCGGGGGTGTCGTAGCTCCACCAGTTGGTCCCGCACTTGGCGTACGCGGTGCCCGCGACGGTGCCGGTGGTGGGGCAACTGCCCTTGAGCACCTTGTAGTCCTCGATGCCCGCCTCGTACGTGCCCGGCGCCGCGCCGGTGGCGGTGCCGCCGGGTTCGGCCTGGGTGACCCCGGTCCAGCCGCGGCCGTAGAAGCCGATGCCGAGCAGGAGCTTGTTCGCGGGTACGCCCTTGGTCTTGAGCTTGGCGATCGCGTCGGCGGAGTTGAAGCCGGCCTGCGGGATGCCGGGGTAGGAGGTGAGCGGCGAGTGCGGGGCGGTCGGGCCGGTCTTGGCCCAGGCGCCGAAGAAGTCGTACGTCATCACGTTGTACCAGTCGACGTGCGCGGAGGCGCCGGCGTAGTCGGCCGCGTCGATCTTGCCGCCGGCGGACGCGTCGGCGGTGATGGCCGCGGTGACCAGGTTGCCCGCGCCGAACCGGGCCCGGGTGGCCGAGAGCAGCGTCTTGATCGACGCCGGGCCGCTGGTGTCACAGGTGAGGCCGCACGCGTTGGGGTATTCCCAGTCCAGGTCGATGCCGTCGAACACGTCCGCCCAGCGCGGGTCTTCGACCAGGTTGTAGCAGGACTCGGCGAACGCGGTCGGGTTGGCCGCGGCCTGGGTGAAGCCGCCGGACCAGGTCCAGCCGCCGAAGGACCACAGGACCTTGATGCCGGGGTACTTGGCCTTGAGCTGGCGCAGCTGGTTGAAGTTGCCGCGCAGCGGCTGGTCCCACGTGTCGGCGACGCCGCTGACGCTCTGGTCGGCGGTGTAGGCCTTGTCGTAGTCGGCGTACGCGTCGCCGATCGTGCACTTGCCGCCCTGGACGTTGCCGAAGGCGTAGTTGATGTGCGTGATCTTGGCCGCGGAGCCGGAGGTGTCGATGTTCTTGACGTGGTAGTTGCGGCCGTACACGCCCCACTCGGTGAAGTAGCCGAGCTTGACCTGGTTGCCACCGGGGTTGCCGCCGCCGGTGGTGTGCACGGTGGCCGCGGCGCTCGCCGGCCCGGTCTGGTCGATCGTGTCGCGGGCGAGCACGGTGTAGGTGTAGTCGGTGCCGGCGGCGAGGCCGCTTTCGGTGTACGTCGTGGTGGTGACGGTGGCGATCCTGGTGCCGCCGCGCAGGACGTCGTAGTTCTTGACGCCGTGGTCGTCGGTGGCGGCGGGCCAGGTGAGCTTCACGGAGGTGTCGGTGACGTTGCTCGCGACGGGGGTGCCGGGAGCCGTCGGCGGGCTGTCCCCCGGGTTCGAACCCCCGTCACAGGAACCGCCGTTGACCGTGCAAGCGGTGGGACTGCCGGGTCCGGTGCCGTTGAAGCCGAAGCTCACCGCGGCGCCCGGGCCGACGGTGCCGTTCCAGCCGACGTTCTTGGCGGTGTAGTGGTTGCCCGTCCTGGTGACCGTGGCGTCCCAGAACGAGCCGACCGCGGTGCCGGCGGGGAAGTCCCATTCCAGGGTCCACGACGTGATCGCCGTGGTCCCGGTATTCTTGATCGTCCACTGGCCACCGAAGCCGGAGCCCCAGTCGGACGTCTTGGTGAACGTGGCGGTGGTACCGGCGGCCTGGGCGGGGGACGCCAGGCCGACCATCGCCGCCAGGGGAAGCAGCAGGGCGGCGAGCAGTGCGACGAGGGTGCGTCGGGACGATGTGGAGCGTCGTACGGTTCCTGTTCTCAAGGTGGCTCCTCGAGGTGATTCCGGACGTGCGGGGACGCTGCGCCTCCACGTGGACGACGGCCCGCACCATCGACCCACCACAGGTCCCAGGAGCGTAGGAAAGGTCTGGACCAACGGTCAATGGTCTGTACCAAAATGGTCTGGACCAACTATCCTGCGCACGCCGCGTCGAGCCGGCGCGCGAACCCGAACGGGCCCGCGCGCCCGTGGTGTTCGCTCAGCGCTTGGCCGGTGCGTACGGCGGCGCGGGCGCGGGCGCGGTGCCGTCGACGGCGGCCCGCCATCGGTCGTGCAGCCACATCTGGGTGCGTCGCCGGGCGGCCCGCTCGTCCCACTGCACGTCGCGCTCGTAGGTGAGCACCGACAGGTCTCCGGCCAGCACCGCCCACGTGTAGAGCCCGTTGATGTGACGCGCGTTGACGCGCATCCCGCTCACCGACGTGCTGCGACCGGCGGGCGTGCCGATGCTCTCGTCGTGCTGCGCGACCCACTGCACGGTGAGCCCTTCGGCGTGCAGCGGATCCACGTGGTGCCAGAAGGCCTCCGCGGCGGCGTGCGCCTCCTCGGTGCCCGGCAGCGGGCCCGGGCGCGGGCCGTCGAGCCGGGTCCACCCGAGCAGGGTGCCGTCGGCGCGGTCGACCACGACGCTGGCGTGCGGTCCGCCGGGGCCCGGGTGGGTGGCGGGCTGATGGCGGACGACCACGACGGGGCGCTCGTCGTGCCACGCGTAGTCGAGGGACGCGAGTGTCCAGTTGCGGGGTATCGACAGTCGGCACTTCGCCAACAGAGCGGCGACGGCGGTGGTGACGTCGGTGTCCCTGCCGGGAAACAGGGTCATGGTGCATCCTCGCGGTCGTGCGGGATTCGAACGGAGTCGGAACGGATCAGATCGGGGCGGCCGCCGCGGTGAACGCGGTGAACTCGCGTACGGGGTCGGGGCCGAGCGGCCGGCGGGCCGGCTCGGTCACGCCTTCGTCGGCGAGCGCCGCCAGTTTGCCGCACATGCGTTCGGCGCCGCCGGTGAGGGTGAGTCGATCGGCCTGATCGCGCGATCGCTCCGGGGTCGGGGCCCGAGTGTGGCCCGGATCCTCGGCGACCGCGACCGGCGCGGCGGCGCCGATCGCGTGGTGCGGCGCGCAGCAGATCTCCATGGACCGGACCCTAACGATCGGCGGGCTCGATGAGAACAAGTTCCACTCATTCCATACGGTGGCGTACGGACTTTTGACCGTGGATGTGGGGGCCTCGTGCGTCCCAAGTGCGGCCAGAGTGCTTGCGGAGTGCTTCCGTTCGTGTGACGCCGGGCACGTAGACGGAAAAGCCCGTGTTCCGTTGGGCTATGGTCCGGGCAACCCAGCTCGGGAAGGAGCGCGCGTGTCCTCCACCGTCGACACCGATCTGCTCGTCATCGGCGCGGGCCCGACGGGCCTGTACGCCGCCTACTACGCGGGCTTCCGGGGCCTGCGCACGGCGCTCCTCGACTCGCTCCCCGAGCCCGGTGGGCAGATCTCCGCGATGTACCCGGAGAAGATGATCTACGACGTGGCGGGCTTCCCGGCGATCAAGGGCCAGGACCTCGTCGACGCGCTGGTCGAGCAGGCCGCGCCGTTCGAGCCGAACTACCTTCTGGGCCACCGCGCCGAGCAGTTGGCGCAGGACGACGAGGGCGTGACGGTCACCTGTGCGAGCGGGCTGGTGGTGCGCGCCAAGGTCGTCCTGATCAGCGGCGGCATCGGGACGTTCAGTCCGCGTCCGCTGCCCGCGGCCGACGCCTTCATCGGCGACGGCGTGCGCTACTTCGTCCCCCGCCTGGCCGATCTGGCCGGGCTCGACGTGCTGATCATCGGCGGCGGCGACTCGGCCTTCGACTGGGCGACCAGCCTGGAGCCGATCGCGAAGTCGATCACGCTGGTGCACCGCCGGGACAAGTTCCGCGCGCACGAGCACACCGTGCGGCGGGTGCTGGAGTCCACGACCGAGGTGATCACCTCCGCCGAGGTGACCGAGCTGCGCGGCAACGGGCGGGTCGAGGCGGCGGACGTGATGGCCAAGGCCGACGGCGCGCTGCGCACGCTGCCGGTACAGGCGGTCGTGGCGGCGCTGGGCTTCGTCGCGGACCTGGGGCCGATGACGCACTGGGGCCTGGAGCAGCGCAAGCGGCACATCCTGGTGAACCAGGCCATGCGCACCAATCTGGAGCGCGTGTTCGCGGCGGGCGACATCGTCGACTACGACGGCAAGGTCAAGCTGATCGCGACCGGATTCGGCGAGGCGGCGACGGCGGTCAACAACGCGATGACGGTGGTGGATCCGTCGGCGCACGTGTTCCCCGGGCATTCCTCGGACGTTCCGTAGGTCGCTTCGTCGGGCGTTCGGCAAGTCGCTTGGTCGGGCGTTCCGTCGGTCGCTCGTCGGGGGTTCCGTGGGTGGTGCGCGGTATTTCCGCGTCGCGCCCGGTCGCCGGTTTTCGGTCGGGCGGGACGCGAAAAGCGGAATTACCCCTTGTTGCCCCGGCGAGGAATTCGCTAGGCTCTCGCCGTCACATGATCGCTGTTCCCGCGATCCGTTCCCACCCTCGTCAGTGAAGGACGTCATGACCGCCGCAGTGCCGACCACCGCCTCCACGCCCGGAGTTCGCTCCCGGCGTGTCGAGGCCGTCGCGCACCTCGGCACGGCCGTACACCGTCCGCGCACGCCGTTGTGCACGCGTCGGCACGTCGATTTCGGCCGCCTGCACAGCTCGGCCTGTCGCGCCCGCTGATCCCCGCGGACCGGGCTGCTCCGCCGCCGGACTGTCCCGACCGATCCCTGTGATCGCCCCTCGGGCGTCCGCCCGCCGTTCCACCGCCTCCTTCCGATCGGTTCGCCGCGCCGCGCGTCGTCATTCCTGACGCATTCCGCACGATGCCCACGCGCGGGCGCGCACCGATGGATATTCCCTGCCCGAATTACGCGCACAGTCGCGTGAATTCGCCATGCCCGGAGATTCCCATGCGCATTTCGGCTCTTGCCTTTTCCTCGTCCCGAAGACTGCGCCGCACCGCCACCACCGGCGTCGGCGTGGCGACCCTCGCGCTGCTGGCCGCCGCGTGCAACGGCGCCGGCGACAAGGCCGCGAAGTCCGCCGAGGCCGGCCCGCCGCAGCCCGGCGGCACGCTCGCCTTCGCGCTCGCCGCCGACCCCACGTGCCTGGACCCGCAGCAGTTCGGCGCGAACGCGAGCCTGAACGTGGGCCGCCAGATCGTCGACTCGCTGACCGACCAGGACGGCGCCACCGGCGAGATCAAGCCGTGGCTGGCCACCTCGTGGGAAGTCGACGCGCAGGCCGGGTCCTTCACGTTCCACCTGCGCCCGGGCGTGACGTTCGCCGACGGCACGCCCCTGGACGGCGCCGCGGTCAAGGCCAACTTCGACGGCGTCGTCGCGCTGGGCGCCAAGGCCACCATCGCGGGCAGCTACCTGAGCGGCTACAAGGGCACCACCGTGCTCGACCCGACCACCGTGCGGGTCGAATTCGCGGCGCCCAGCGCGCAGTTCCTTCAGGCCACCTCCACGATGTCGCTCGGCCTGCTGTCGCCGGCCACCCTCGCCAAGACGCCCGAGCAGCGCTGCCAGGGGGATCTGGTCGGCTCGGGACCGTTCACGCTGCGCTCCTACAAGCCGAACCAGAGCGTCGAGTTGGCCAAGCGCGCCGGGTACGTGTGGGGTTCGTCGCTGTTCGCGCACCCGGGCGAGGCGTACCTGGACAAGCTCGTCTTCAAGATCGTGCCCGAGTCCGGGGTGCGCGCCGGCAGCCTGGAGTCCGCGCAGGTCGACGCGATCAGCGACGTGCAGCCCCAGGACGAGGCGCGATTCGCCGACGGCTACACGGTGTTGACCCGACCGAACCCGGGCGTGGTCTTCCATCTCCAGGCGAACGTGTCGCGGCCGATCCTGGGTGAGGAGGCGGTCCGGCGGGCGATCCAGAAGGCGGTGAACCGGCCCGAGCTCGCGCAGACCGTGCTCACCCCCAAGTACAAGGCCGCCACCTCGGTGCTCGCGTCGGTCACCCCGGGTTTCGTCGACCTGTCGGCGCGGCTCGGCCACGACCCCGAGGGCGCCAAGCGGCTGTTGGACGAGGCCGGTTGGCGGCCCGGCCCGGACGGGATCCGGGTCAAGGACGGGCGCAGGCTCAGCGTGGACGTGATCTTCGCGCCGCTGTTCAACGCGAGCCAGTCCGTCCTCGAACTGGTCCAGCAGGAGCTGCGCAAGGTCGGCGTGGACCTGCGGCTGCGCAAGCTCGCGGCCGGTGAGCAGCAGCAGGTACAGGCCTCGGGCGACTACGACTTCGCGTATTACAACGTGACCCGCTCGGACGCCGACATCCTGCGCACGCTCTTCGGCACCAAGACCGGCAACCGGCTCAAGATCCCCGCGGGCGAGTTGGACACCGTGCTCGACGACCAGGCGCAGAGTCTGAACCCCGCGCAGCGCAACGCGAGGATCGGCGAGGCGCAGCGGATCGTGGTCGATCGGGCGTATGTGATCCCGCTGTTCGAGCTCTCGCAGGTGCACGGGCTGGGCCCGAAGGTGCACGGGCTGAACTTCGAGGCGTCCTCGCGGCTGCAGTTCCACGACACGTGGGTCTCGAGCTGATGCGCGGCTATCTGATCCGCCGGCTGCTGCAGGCGGTGGTGGTGCTGTGGGCGGCGTTCACCGTCTCGTTCGTGGTCTTGTACCTGCTGCCGGGCGACTCGTTGTCGATCAAGCTGGGCGGTCTGGAGAGTACGGCCACGCCCGAGCAGATCGCCGCCGCGCGGGCCGCCCACGGTCTCGACGATCCGCTGTACACGCAGTACGCGCACGCGCTCGGCGACGCGTTGACCGGTGACCTGGGCGAGTCGGCGCAGACGGGGGCGCCGGTGGCGCGCACGATCGCGGACGCGCTGCCGGAGACGCTCAAGCTGACCGTGTTCGCGATGGCGCTCGCGGTGGTGGGCGGCGCGGCGGTGGCGCTCGCGGCGACCTACACGCGGTTGCGGGCGCTGCGCCAGGTGTTGTTGTCGCTGCCGGCGATCGGGATCTCGATGCCGGGGTTCTGGGTGGGGCTGTTGCTGGTCCAGGTGGTGTCGTTCCAGTGGGGGTTGCTGCCGGCTCTGGGCAACGAGGGTTTCGAGAGTCTGGTTTTGCCGGCGTTCACGCTGGCGCTGCCCGCGGGGGCGATGATCGCGCAGGTCCTGGCGAAGAGCATGACCACGGCGCTGGCGGAGCCCTATGTGGAGACGGCGCGGGCCAAGGGGGTGGGCAGGGCGCGGATCCATGTGCGGCACGCGCTGCGCAACGCGTCCCTGCCGGCGCTGACCCTGGCGAGTGTGGTGTCGGGGAACCTGCTGGTGGAGTCGGTGGTGGTGGAGACGGTGTTCTCCCGGGCGGGGGTGGGCCGGCTCACGGCGGCCGCGGTGGACACCCAGGATCTGGCGATGGTGCAGGGCGTGGTGCTGCTGGCGGCCGTGGTGTTCGTGCTGGTCGGGCTCGTGGTGGACGTGCTGTACCCGGTCCTGGATCCGCGTGTGGGAAGGACGGTGTGACGATGGCCGTCGGTTTCGGGTCGGACGTGTTGCCGGCCGCCCGCGGACACGCGCGGTTCGTGCTGCGCCGGCCCGGGTTGCTGTTGTCGGTGGTGGTGTTCGCGCTGGTGCTGCTCGCGGCGCTGTTCCCGGGCCTGTTCACGGACGGCGATCCGCTGGTGGGGACGCCGCGCGAGAAGCTGCAAGGTCCCGGTGCGGAGCACCCGTTCGGGACCGACCAGCTCGGACGCGACCTGTTCACCCGGGTCGTGCACGGCAGTTCGCTGTCGCTGCGCGCGACGTTCGTGGCGGTCGCGGTGGCGCTCGTGGTGGGCGGGGCGCTGGGGTTGCTGTCCGGGTTCTTCGGCGGGTGGCTGGACGACGTGGTGATGCGCGTGGTGGACGTGTTGCAGGCGATCCCGCGCCTGTTGCTCTCGCTCGCGTTGGTGAGCGCGTTGGGCTTCGGGACCACGAAGGTGGCGATCGCGGTGGGGGTCGCCAGCGTGGCGGGGTTCGCGCGGGTGATGCGGGCCGAGGTGCTGCGGGTGCGGTCGTCGGTGTACGTGGAGGCGGCGCGGGCGAGCGGGGTGCGCTCGGGCGGGATCCTGGCCCGGCACGTGCTGCCGAACGCGTCGGGGCCGGTCCTGGTGATGGCCGCCCTCGAGTTCGGCATCGCGATCCTGTCGGTGTCGGCGCTGAGCTTCCTGGGGTTCGGCGCGCCGCCGCCGACGCCCGAGTGGGGCGTGCTGGTGTCGGACGGGCGCAACTTCGTGGCCACCGCGTGGTGGCTGACCACATTTCCCGGTCTGGTGATCGCGGCGACGGTGCTGTCCGCGAACCGCATCTCGCGGGCTCTGGACGGCGAGCGGAAGGAGGATCGATGAGCGGCTCGACGGCGAAGGAGGATCCGTCCACGACGCTGACGGTGGTGGACTCCGCGTCCGCCCCGTTGCTCGACATCCAAGGGCTCCGGGTCTCGTACCGGACGTCGAGCGGATCGGTGGACGCGGTCGCGGCGACGGACTTGACGGTGCGTCGGGGCGAGGTCGTGGCCGTGGTGGGCGAATCGGGCTCGGGCAAGAGCACGACCGCGCACGCGATCGTGGGGCTGCTGCCGGCGGGCGGCCGGGTCGGCGCGGGCCGGATCCTGTTCGAGGGCCGCGACCTGTTGCCGCTGCGCGAACGCGAACTGCGCGAGGTGCGCGGCCGGTCGATCGGGCTGATCCCGCAGGATCCGATGGTCTCGCTCAACCCGGTCCGGCGGATCGGCGACCAGGTCGCCGAGGCACTGATCGTGCACGGCCTCGCGAGCGGCAGGGCGGCCGCCGAGCGCGCGGTGGCCGCGCTCGGCGAGGCGGGTTTGACCGAACCGGCCACTCGGGCCCGGCAGTTCCCCCACGAGTTGTCCGGCGGGATGCGCCAGCGCGTGCTGATCGCGATCGCGCTCGCGTGCCGGCCGCGTCTGGTGATCGCCGACGAGCCGACCAGCGCGCTGGACGTGACCGTGCAGCGGCAGATCCTGGACCACATCGACGAACTCACCCACGCGCACGGCACCGCGATGCTGCTGATCACCCACGACCTGGGGGTGGCGGCCGACCGGGCGCAGCGGGTCGTGGTGATGTCGCGCGGCACGGTCGTCGAGCAGGGACCGGCCGAGCGGATCCTGACCGATCCCGAACACCCCTACACCCGGCGGCTGATCGCCGCCGCGCCAAGTCTGACCACGCGCCGCGCCCGGCCACGCCCGATCCGCGAGCCGGTCCCCCGGGCCGAGCCGCTGCTGACGGTGACCGGTCTGGTCAAGGAGTTCGCGCTGCCGCGGACCAAGGACGGCCCGCGCACGCTGCGCGCGGTGGACGACGTGTCGTTCACGGTGCGGCGTGGCGAGACCTTCGCGCTGGTAGGTGAGTCGGGCTCGGGGAAGTCGACGACGGTGCGGATGATCCTGGGCCTCGAGGCGCCCACCGGGGGCCGGATCCTGATCGACGGGCAGGACACGACCCGCCCGGGCCGGGCCGAGCTGCGCGCGCTGCGCCGTCGGATGCAGTTGGTGTACCAGAACCCGTACGCGTCCCTGGATCCGCGCTTCACGGTGTCCGAGGTCGTCGAGGAGCCGCTGCGCGCGTACCGGGTCGGCACCCGGGCGCAGCGGCGCGAGCGGGCGGCGGCGTTGATCGACCAGGTCGCGTTGCCGGCGAGTGTGCTGCGGCGCCGGCCCGCCGAGCTGTCCGGGGGGCAGCGCCAACGCGTCGCGATCGCCCGGGCGTTGGCGTTGGAGCCGGATCTGGTGGTGTGCGACGAGCCGGTGTCCGCGCTGGACGTGTCGGTGCAGGCGCAGATCCTCGACCTGCTGACCCGGCTCCAGGACGAGCTGGGGGTCAGCTACCTGTTCATCTCGCACGACCTGGCGGTGGTGCGGCAGATCGCCGACCGGGTGGGCGTGATGCGGGCCGGTCGGCTGGTCGAGAAGGGCACGTGCGAACAGGTCCTGGCGGCCCCGACGCACCCGTACACGCGCGAGTTGATCGCGGCCATTCCCGGGCGTCGGCGCCCGCAGTTGTTGGGAGCAGTGTCATGAGCTTCGCGGTGTTCACCCTGGGCGCCAACGCTCCGCATCCGATCACCGGCGAACGGGTGCCCGCACACGAGCAGTTCGCGGAGTTGATCGAGACGGCGGCGCTGGCCGAGGAGTTGGGCTTCGACGCGTTCGGCGGCCTCAAACGCCGGCCGGGCTTGAGGGGGTTCGGTCCTTTGGGCTGCGGCTGGGGTGGGCTTGGCTTGCGTGGTTTGAACGCCGGACGGGCTTGGGGGATTGTTCCTTCGGGCTGCGGGCTCGGCTTGGGGGGTTGGGTTCGGGTGGGGAATGGTCTTGCGGGTGGGATCGGTCAGCGCGAATAATCCGAGGCATGGATGGCTGCGTGTGTCACGCGGGCCCCCGCCCGGTGTTGCCGAGGGCGCGGGTCCTGATTGCCGTTCATCTGCTTGTTCGTCGGCACATCGATTTCCTGCGCGTGTGCAGCGCGAGCTGTCGCGCGGTCTGAGTTCCACGCCACCGGTCCGCCCGGATTCCCGGGCCGGCCGCGCCGTGCCGCCTCGACCGTTGCCGCACTCTTGATGACTCGCGCGAGGGAGATCCACATGTCCACGACATCCCCGAAGGCCGCCGGTCCGATCGATTTCCGCGCCCACGGGCGCTACCGCGTCCGCCACCCCGGATCGCCGCTGCCGGGCCTGGAGACGATCCGGCCGCCGATGCAGCGCTTCCGCGGCCGCATCGGCACCGGGTTCCGGGCCGAGCCGCACCGCTACCACCTCTACCTGTGCCTGGCCTGCCCGCGTTCGCTGCGGGTGGCGATCACGCGTGACCTCGCCGGCCTGGGCGAGACGGTGGGCACCTCGCATGTGGACCCGGTCCGGGACGGGCGCGGCTGGGCGTTCCGCGACGGCGACGGCCACGGGCTGGACCCGATCGGCGGGTTCGCGTTCCTGCGCGAGGCGTACGAGGCGACCGAGTACCACTACGACGGGCCGGTGACGGTCCCGGTGCTGTGGGACCGCTGGAGCGGGCGGATCGTCAGCAACCACGCCCCGGACATCCTGCGCGACCTGGCGACCGGCTTCGGCGGCGGGCACGGGCTCTACCCGCCGGAGCGGCGTGAGGAACTGTGCGCGCTGGACGCCCTGTTCGAGGAGGACGTCACCGACGCCGCGCAGCGGGCCGGTCGCGCGCCCGCCGGGTCGCGCCGTGCCGAGGCGATGGGCACCGTCCTGGCCACCCTCGCGGTGGCCGAACAGCGGTTGGCCGCCCGGCCGTTCCTGCTCGGCGACCGACTCACCGCGGCGGACGTGCACCTGTGGACCACGCTCGTGCACCTGGACGCGGTGCACAAGCGGCACCTGGACGCCGAGGACGTGCACCGGCTCGCGGCGCATCCGCACCTTTGGGCGTACGCGCGGCGGCTGAACCGGCTGCCCGCGTTCGGTGACAACCTGCGGCTGGACCACATCGCCCGAAACCACCGGAGCCACTGTCGTGGGCCGGCGGCCTCGGGCGTGTCGATCGCGCTCAACGACTGGAGCTGAACACCGTCCGCGCGGCGGTGCGGGCCGGGCGGGATCCGGGGCTCACACCGCCACGTCGGCGCGTTGGATCCCCGCCGGGCGCGGGGTCGGCAGATCCAGGTGTTCGCGCAACGTGGTTCCCTCGTATTCGGCGCGGAAGACGCCGCGTTCCTGGAGGATCGGCACCACCTTGTCGACGAACTCGTCGAGGCCGGCCGGGGTCAGGTGTGGGACCAGGATGAAGCCGTCGCTCGCGCCGTCGCGCACGTGCACCTCCATGCGTTCGGCGATGTGCTCGGCGGTGCCGATGAACGTCTGATGGGCGGCCACCTCGATCACCACGTCGCGCAGGCTCAGACCGCCCTTGGCGGCGGCGAGTTCGCGCCAGGAGCGGGCGAGTTCGAGCGGGTCGCCGCCGTGTCGGACCCGACCGCGGGTGATCGAGGTGCCGTCGACGACCGGGTCGAAGTCCGGCAGCGGGCCGTCGGGGTCCAGGTCGGAGAGGTCGCGGCCCCAGACCTGTTCGGCGAATTGGATCGCGTTCTGCGGGCTGACCTGTTGGCGGCGGATCCAGCCGGCCTTCTCGTGCGCGTCGGCGTCGGTGTCGCCGATCACGGCCGTGACCGCGGGCAGGATCTTGAGCTCGCCCGGGCTGCGGCCGTGCCGGGCCGCGCGGCCCTTCATGTCGGCGTGGAACGCGCGGCCCGCGTCGTACTCGCCGTGCCGGGAGAAGATCACGTCGGCGTGCGCGGCGCCGAACTCGCGGCCGCCCTCGGAGTCGCCCGCCTGGATCAGGATCGGTCGGCCCTGCGGCGTGCGCGGCACGGTGAACCGGCCCTCGATGCCGAAGTGCCGTCCGTGGTAGTCGAACTCGCCGGCTCCCGGGCTCGCGAAGACCCCCGCGTCGGGGTCGGCGACGTGCGCGTCCGGGGCCCAGCTGTCCCACAGCGTGCGGGCCGCCTCGACGAACTCGATGGCCCGTTCGTAGCGTTCCTCGCGTGGCAGGAACCCGCCGCGGCGGAAGTTCTCCCCGGTCCACGCGTCGGGCGAGGTGACCACGTTCCATCCGGCGCGGCCGGCGCTGAGGTGGTCGAGCGAGGCGATCTTGCGGGCCAGTTCGTACGGCTCGTTGTAGGTCGCGGTGGCGGTCGCGGCCAGGCCCAGGCGGTCGGTGACGGCGGCCAGGCCGGCCAGGACGGTGAGCGCGTCGGGGCGGCCCGCGACGTCGAGTTCGAAGATCTTGCCCTGGTGTTCGCGTAGGCGCTGGCCCTCGGCGAGGAAGAAGAAGTCGAACTTGCCGCGTTCGGCGGTGCGGGCGAGGTATTCGAAGGAGGCGAAGTCGATCTGGCTGCGCGAGTTCGGGTCGCTCCAGACGGTGGTGCTGTTGACGCCGGGGAAGTGCGCGGCGAGGTGGATGCGCGTGGGCTCGGCGGTGCTGCGGGACTCGGGCATCGGTGACCTCTCGTCAGATCCGGGCGTAGCGGTTGGCGGGCAGCGGCAGCCCGAGGTTGGCGCGCAGGGTGTCGCCGGTGTACGCGTCGCGGACCAGGCCGCGTTCGCGCAGCAGCGGCACGAGGTCGTCCACGATCCGGTCCAGGCCGTGCGGCAGGACGCCGGGCACGAGCGTGAAGCCGTCGACGGCGCCGCCGGAGAACCAGCCCGCGAGCCGGTCGGCGAGTGCCTCGGGGGTGCCGGTGAAGGCGAGCCCGCCGGGGACGGGGACGTCCGAGCGCGCGTCGAGGTGGGTGCGTTCGCGGCGCGCCTGGGCCTCGGTCGCGGCGAGGTACACCGTGACGTCCGCCAGCACGCGCAGTTCGCCGGGGTCGCGGTCGTGCGCCTCGGCGATCGCATGCGCGCGCTCGCGCAGCCGTCGGGCCTCGTCGGGGCCGGTCGCGTCGACGAACAGCACGTCGGCGAACCGGGCGGCGATCTCCAGGGTGTCGGGGCCGTCGACGGTGATCCCGACCACGGGTCGGCCCTGCGGCGGGCGCGGGGTGATCGAGGGGCCGCGGACGTCGAAGTAGGTGCCGCGGAAGTCGACGTAGTGCAGTTTCTCGCGGTCCAGGAATCGGCTGGTGGCGACGTCGCGGATGATCGCGTCGTCCTCCCAGCTGTCCCAGAGCCGGCTCACCACGTCGACGAACTCGGCTTGCTCGTCGGCCAGTTCCCCCGCCGGCGGGACCGGCTTGCGGCCGAAGTGGCGGGCCTCGAGCGCGGTGCGGGAGGGCTTGGGCCACCAGCCGGCCCGGCCGCGGCTGACGTGGTCGAGGGTGGCGATGGCGGTGGACACGTGGAACGGCTCGGTATGGGTGGTGGTCGCGGTGGGGATCAGGCCGATCGAGCCGGTCGCGGGGGCCACCCGGGCGGCGATCGCGACCGCGTCGAGCCGGCCCGGCACCCGGGCTGAGGGTGGGCCGAGCGAGTCGTCGAGGCGGACGAAGTCGAGCAGTCCGCGTTCGGCGGTGCGCGCGAGGTCGACCCAGTAGCGCGGGTCGAAAAGGTCGGCGGGTCGGGCGTGCGGCGAGCGCCACGCGGCGGGGTGGCGGCCCGCGCCGTCGAGCGCGACACCGAGGTGGAAGTGGCCGGCGGTCATGCGAACTCCCTTGTGGTCGGGCGGCTTCGGCGGATCAGGCGGCGGCGACGGCGGGGCGGCGCAGCCGGGCGGAGAACGCGTCGGCGAGTTCTTCCAGCGGTGCGACGCCTTCGGTCTGGATCTCGCCGGCGGCGCCGACGTACCGCTCGTGCACGAACCAGCCCTGCGCTACGTGGTCGGCGCCGAGCGAGGTGAGCACCGGGCGCAGCGCGTAGTCGAGCGCGAGCACGTGTGCGGGGGTGCCGCCGGTGAGCACCGGCAGGATCTCCTTGCCGCGCAGTGCGAACTGCGGGAGCACGTCCAGGAACGTCTTGAGTACGCCGCTGTAGGCGGCCTTGTACACCGGGCTCGCGATCACCAGCGCGTCGGCGGCGGCGACCCGGGCGAGGGCGGCGCGCAGGTCCGGGTCGGTGAAGTCGGCGTGCAGGAGCGCCTCGGCGGGCAGGTCGCGCACGGCCAGCGTGGACACGTCGTGCCCGTCGGCGGTCAGCCGGGCGGCGACGTGGCGGGCGACGACGCCGGTGCGCGAGGTCGCGGAGGGGCTGCCCCACACGGTCAGGACGGTTGCCATGGGATTACCTCGGTTCAGGGGTTGATCGGGGTGCGATCAGGGGGTGCCGTGGAGCGGCAGGGGTCGATAGGGGTGCCGTAGGGGTGCGCTGGAGATGCGTCGGAGATGCGTCGCAGATGCGCCGGCGGTGCGCTGAAAGTGCACCCCGACGCCCGACGCCCGGCGTCGACACTCCGGAAAAGGGTGATTCATCCTGATATGGATATCGCACCGTGCCCGTTGCTCGCGTCGGCGAGGTCGCCCGGGGCGGGCGGGTCGACGCACGAGGCGTACGGGGGTCGCGAGAGGCCCTGGGCGCGGGAGTGGTACCGCGCCCGATCGGGGAAACGCCGACGGCGCGGCCGGGGCCGCGCGCTGTGGTCAGCTACAACAAGCGGCGCTGGTGACGCGCCCGAGGTCGATGTGGAGGCGGGCGGACAGCAGCCAACCGGCGGCGGACATGGCCGCCCCGTCGCTGCGTCGCGCGTAGTGCGCCACCGGGATCCCCTCGCTGGGCCGTGGCGGAGCGCCACGGCGAGATGTTCCGGAACCTAACCCGCCGAGCCGCGCTCGGTCAATTGCTCGAAGCCGGGCGCGTCGAGCTCGACCGGCTCGATCGCCCGCGGTCGGGTGCGACGAAACCGGGCCCGGTCGACCGCTCGCGCCCCGGTGGATCGGGGCGTGTCCGGCCTCGTGCTCGAAGCCCGGTGCGGCGATTCGACGTTGACAACTCGTCAGGCGGCTCCGTAGCGTCGGCCTCGTGAGCCCCGATCTGCGTCTTGTCACGTGCCGCCACATCGACCTGTGTCGTGTGGCCGGCGGGCTGTGTCCGCGCGGCTGACTTCCGCCGCCGCGCGTCTCGGTCTTCCCGAGGATTCCTGAGCTTGTCTCTCGGTCGCGCAATCGCCTTGTGGCGTAAGGCTTTTCCGATTCGCTGATCCGGTCGGACGAAATCCGTGGGGGTGCTCCGCTGGTGTCGTCGCCGGTCGCGTCCTCCTGCTGTGCCCCACGAGGGGAGAGCCATGCCCGACCATCCGTCCGGCCGCCTCCGCCCGGTCGCCGTGTGCATCGTCGGTGCCGGACCCGGTGGTGCGTCCGTCCTCGAACGCCTCCTGGCCGGGGTTCCCGACCTGCTCGGCGACCGTCCGCTGCACGTACACGTCGTCGACCCCTACCCGCCGGGCGCGGGCCGGGTGTGGCGGCGCGCCCAGTCGGCGCTGCTGTGGGCGAACTCGGCGGCGGCCGACATCACCCTGTTCACCGACGAGGTGTCCACGATCGAGGGGCCGATCCACCCGGGCCCCTCGCTCGCCGAGTGGGCGGCGGCCCGGACCGCCGAGCTGCGCGAGGGGCGCGGCTCGGCCGAACTGGCGCCGTTCACAGACGAGTTGAGCCGGTGCGGGCCGACCTCGTTCCCGTCCCGGCCGTTGCTGAGCGCCTATCTCGCGTGGTTCTTTCGCACCACCGTCGACCGGGCGCCGGCGAACGTGCGCGTGATCGTGCACCAGAGCACGGTCGTGGACGTGACCGACGGGCCGCGTCGTCAGCTCGTCCACCTGGCCGGGCGCCGACCGCCGTTGCAGGTGGACGCGGTGATCCTGACGCAGGGTCACCTGGACGCCGAGCCGACGCCGGACGAGCGCGAGCAGATCGGGTTCGCGCGCCGGCACGGGCTCGCGTACATCCCCACCGGCTACACCGCCGATGTGGACCTGGACGCGTTGCGGCCGGGCGAGCCGGTGCTCGTGCGCGGGATCGGGCTGGCGTTCGTCGACCTGATGGTCCGGCTGACCCACGGCCGGGGCGGTACGTTCGCGCGGGACGCGGACGGTGTGCTGCGCTACACCGCGTCCGGACGCGAGCCGGTGCTGTTCGCCGCGTCCCGGCGCGGGGTGCCGTACCGGTCCAAGACCGGGTACGCGTGGGTGGGCGAACGGCCGCCGCTCCCCCGGTTCTTCACCCTGGAGGCGGCTCGGGACGCGGCGGACGTATGGCCGCTGATCACCAAGGAACTGGCGGGCGCGCACTATCACCGGCTGTTCACCGCGCACGGTGAGCGGACCACGATGGAGTGGGCGGAGTTCGACGCGGCCTTCGCGGTCGCGGCGGATCCGGACGAACTGGTGGCACGGGCGGTGCCGGATCCGGCCGACCGGTTCGACGTGACCCGGCTCGATCGGCCGGTCCAGGGGCGGCGGTTCGCCGACGCCGGCGCGTTGCAGGAGTGGATGCACGCGCACATCGAGGCCGACCTGGCCCGCCGGCACGATCCGGCGTACAGCCAGGACCTGGCCACGATCCACGCGTTGCTGAGCGTGTTCGGGGTCGTGCTCCGCCTGCAGGAGGCCGGCCACGAGGTGGACCTGCCGCGGTTGCTCGGCTTCTTCAGCTATCTCGCGAGCGGCCCGCCCGGGCCGCGCCTGGAGGAACTGCTGGCGCTGGCCCGGGCCGGGGTGGTGCGCTTCCTCGGCGAGGACGTCGAGATCGTCGCCGACGACGAGGCCGGCGGATGGCGGGCGAGCAGCCCGACATTGCCGGGCGCCGAGGTCGGCACGCGCGCGCTCGTGGAGGCCCGGTTGCCGGCGCCCTCGCTCAAACGCACCCGGGACGCGTTGCTGCGCCGACTGGCCGCGCGCGGGGACGCCTCGACCGACGCGGCGGGTCGACTGTTCGCCCGGCCCGGCGACCGGCGGTTGGTGAACGCGCGCGGCGACGCGCATCCCGGCCGATTCGCGGTCGGGCACGGCGTGGCGGGCGGCGCCGGGAGCGCGGGGTTCTCCCGGCCCCGCTTCGACGCGCCGGCGTTCCGGGTCAACGACGCGTTGGCGCGGGGCGTACTGAATCATCTGCGGGACATCGGTCCGACCTCGGATCGATTGGAACTTGTGACAGGAGCCACCCAGTGACCACGCAGCTCGGCTACGCGAGCCCCGTCGACCTCGACACGTACGGCGCCTACGCCGTCTCGGACCCGCAGTACCCCTTCATCGGTCGGCTCGGCGACCCCGACTTCCCGGAGGAGGCGGGCCGTTACCACCTGTACCTGTCCCACGGCTGCCCATGGGCGCACATCGCGGCGATCGTGCGACATGCGCGAGGACTGACGGAGGTGATCTCCGCGTCGTATGTGGACGAGGAACGCGACGGCCGCGGTTGGGCGTTCCGCGAGCGCTTCGGCCCGGACCCGGTGAACGGCTTCACCCTGCTGCGGGACGCGTACGAGGCCACCCGGCCGGGGTACACGGGCCACATCTCGGTGCCGACGCTGTGGGACCGGGCCGGCCACCGGATCGTGGCGAACGCGTACAACGACATCCCGAACAACCTCGCGACGGCCTTCGAGGGCTTCGCCGATCCCGCCGCGGCGGACCTGTACGCGGAGGACCTGCGCGAGGCGATCGACACGACCGACACGGACTTCGCGACGGCCGCGCGCCGCGGCGGCCTGTGGACGTCGGAGGAGGGCGAGACGATCAACACGCTGGAGCGCTCGGACGCGCATCTCGCGGACAAGCGCTACCTGTTCGGGAATCGCTTCACCCTCTCGGACATCCGGTTCTGGGTGAAGCTGCTGCGCTTCCCGGAGACGTATCGGGCGGCGATCGCGCAGGACGGGCGCACCCTCGTGGACTACCCGAACCTGTGGGGGTACGCGCGCGACCTGTACACGCGGCCCGAGTTCCGTGCCACCACCGATCTCGCGGTACAGGCGGAGAATCGCGCGCGGCGGTTCCCCGACTCCCCGGCCGGACCGACCGCGGAGCAGTGGGCGGCGCCGCACGACCGGGCGACGTTGGGCTGACCCGAGAACGCGCCGGTCCGACGCGGAGTCGGGCCGGTGTCGGTCCTGCGGGATGCGCGCGCGGGGACACGCGTGCGGCTGGGGATTCCGGGCTGCGGGACCGGAGGGGGTGCGCCGCCGGGCGGAGGGGGCCGGCGGCGCACCCCCGAGAGGCCGGACGATCCGGTGCGGGAGGCCCACCCGTGTGCTCCCGGAACATCCGGTCGGCGGTGGGTGGTTGGGCTCGATGGAGTGGCCGAGAGGCGAGGCAGCGGTCCGCAAAACCGTGCACGCGGGTTCGAATCCCGCCTCCATCTCCAGGTGGGGACCCGGTCGGGTGCCGCGAGACGCCGTCGCCGGGCGCGGTGGGCGCGGCACTGCCGAAGATCCTTCGAGGTTCGGGCGCGAAAAGGTTCGGACGCGCGGCGGGACCCCGACCCATTCGGGCCGCCCAAACGATGGACGCCGTTCACCCGGAGTCCCGAGAATGTCCCGCATCCGTCTCTTTCGCATACCGGAGGCCCTGGGTGACATTCCGTCAGCAATCGTCCCGTCGACGATCCGTGCCGAGATCGCGGCGACGGATCGGCGTCTTGGCCACGACCGTGGCCGGCGCGCTCGCCGGCACCGCGCTCGTCATCGCTCCCACCTCCGCAGGCGCGGCGCCCGCCGTGGATGTGCTGCTCGCCGAGGTGTACGGCGGTGGCGGCAACAGCGGCGCGAGCCTGACCAACGACTTCATCGAGGTCGCCAACAAGGGTTCGGCCGCGATCGCGGTCGACGGCTGGAGCGTGCAGTACCTCCCGGCCGCGCCCAAGCCGACCTCGCAGTGGCAGGTCACTCCGCTGACCGGCGCGGTGGCGCCCGGCGGCCGGTACCTGATCGGCGAGGCCAAGGGCACCGGCGGCACGCTCGCGCTGCCCGCGCCGGACGCGACCGGCGCGATCAACATGTCGGGCACGGGCGGCACGGTCGCGCTCGTGCGCGGGACGACGGCGCTCACCTGCCTGACCGCGGCGGACTGTCTCGCGGACGCGCGGATGGTGGATGTCGTGGGCTACGGCGACGCCGTGGTCCGCGAGGGCACCCCGGCGACGGGTGCCGCCAACGCGGCGTCGGTCGCGCGGACGGCCGCGCTCGCCGACACCGACGACAACGGCGCCGACTTCGCGGCAGGCGCGCCGACGCCGATCAACGCGCGTGGACAGGGTCCCGTCGACCCCGGTCCGGGCCCCGACCCCGAGCCGACCAACGCGCGGATCCACGACATCCAGGGCACGACGCGGCTGTCGCCGAAGAACGGCGCGCGGGTCACCGGTGTTCCGGGCGTGGTGACGGGAATTCGCGCGTTCGGCAACTCGCGCGGCTTCTGGTTCCAGGACACTCTCGCGGACGATGATCCCCGCACGTCCGAGGGTGTGTTCGTGCTGACCGGAGGCGTCACGCCGGCGGTCGCGGTCGGCGACGCGGTCAAGGTCACCGGCAAGGTCGAGGAGTTCTATCCCGGCGGCGCGAACATCGGCGGGCAGTCGCTGACCCAACTCACCGGCGCCACATGGGCGATCGAGGCTTCGGGTCAGGCGCTGCCGGCTCCGGTGCCGCTGGACGCGGCGACGGTTCCGGACGCGTACGTGCCGAGCGGCACGCCGTCGATCGAGGCGTTGGCGCTGGAGCCCGGGAAGTACGCGCTGGACCTGTACGAGTCGCTCGAAGGCCAGTTGACGCGCGTAGCCGACACACGCGTGGTCGGTCCGAGCACGTCGTTCGGCGAGCTGTGGGTCACCGTCGAGCCGACGCGGAACCCGACCGCGCAGGGCGGCACGGTGTACAGCGGATACGACGCGCAGAACGGCGGCCGGCTCAAGGTCTCGTCGCTGATCCCGTTCGCGCAGGAGCCGTTCCCGAAGGCCGACGTCGGCGACACGCTCACGGGCGTCACCACCGGCCCGCTCACGTACGACAACTTCGGCGGGTACACGCTGGCGGCGACGACGCTGGGCAAGGTGGCCAAGGGCGGGCTGACCCCGGAGTCGACGCGCGACCAGAAGCGCACCGAGCTGGCGGTCGCCACGTACAACGTGGAGAACCTCTCCCCCAAGGACGACCAGGCCAAGTTCGACCGGCTCGCGAAGGGCATCGTCACCAACCTGGCGACGCCCGACGTGGTGGCCCTGGAGGAGATCCAGGACAACACCGGACCGACCAACGACGGTGTGGTGGCGGCCGATCAGACGTTGGACAAGCTGGTCGCGGCGATCAAGGCGGCCGGTGGGCCGACGTATTCGTGGCGTTCGATCGAGCCGGTCGACGGCAAGGACGGCGGCCAGCCGGGCGGCAACATCCGCAACGCGTTCCTGTTCGACGCTACGCGCGTCGAGTTCGTGGATCGTCCCGGTGGCGGCTCCACGACGGCGGTGGGCGTGCGCAAGGACTGGCTCGGTCGCGCGCAGCTGACCCAGTCGCCGGGTCGGGTCGCGCCGGCGGACGCGGCGTGGGAGAACAGCCGCAAGCCGCTCGCGGCGGAGTTCCGCTTCCGCGGCAAGACGGTGTTCGTGGTCGCGAACCACTTCGCGTCCAAGGGCGGCGACCAGGCCCTGGACAGCCGCTTCCAGCCGCCGACCCGCAGTTCCGAGGTGCAGCGCGTCGCGCAGGCGAAGGTGCTGCGCGGCTTCGTCGACGAGTTGCTGGGTGTCGATCCGCGCGCGAACCTGGTGGTGCTGGGCGACCTGAACGACTTCGCCTTCTCGCCGACGCTGAACACGCTCACCGCCGGCGGGGCGTTGCGCACGATGGTGAACACGCTGCCGGCGAACGAGCGCTGGGGGTACGTGTTCAACGGCAACAGCCAGATGCTCGACCACATCCTGACCAGTCCGCGGGTCACCCGCTTCGAGTACGACATCGTGCACGTGAACGCGGCCTTCGCGGACCAGGCCAGCGACCACGATCCGCAGATCCTGCGGGTGCACCCCAGCACCGGCAGCGACTTCCTGGACTGCCTGGAACAGCTGTGGGAGGAGCTGACCGACCGCTCCTGAGCGCCTTTCGCTCCTGAGCGCTTTCGCTCCCGAGCACGCCTCGACGTCACGACAACCCGCGCCCGGAGCCGAATCGGCCCCGGGCGCGGGCCCGTTCGGGCGCGTGCGGGCGGGCGGGCACCGGCGGCGCGGGCGCTACTCCGAAAGCGGATTCGAGGACGGATTCGAGGACGGATTCGCGGACGGATTCGCGGACGGATTCTCGGGTGGATTCGCGGGTGGATTCGCGGGTGGATTCGCGGGTGGATTCAGGGATTCGAGCGCGGATCCGCCAGCGCCCGCGCGGTGGCCTCGGCAAGGGCGCAGGCGTCGGCCACGCAGGTGTAGTCGAGGTTCTCGGGCAGGTCGGTGTGCAGGTGGTAGTGCGGGATGAGCTTCTGGTCGTCGATCGAGACCAGGGTGGCGGTGGGGTAGCCGTAGCGGTTGGGGACGACACCGTCGGTGGAGCTGCGCGAGCGCAGGCCGGTCAACACGGCGATGTCGTTGCGCGTGGCGCATTCGGAGATCAGGTTGTTGAACGGGACGTCGTAGGGCTCCATCCGCAACGGGCCCTCGGCTTCGAGGAGTACGAGGTTGCCCGAGCCGACGGTATCGAGGTTGAGGAACCACGTGCGCTCGCGGTCGAGTTCGGGGAAGTGTCGGCGGGCGAAGCCGCGGATGCCCTCCTGGAGCGCCTCCTCGGCGCCTGCGGAGACGAGCAACACCCGTACGCCGTCCAGGGGTTGCTCGCGCAGGGTCTTGGCCAGCGCGATCAGGACCGCGACCCCGGAGAGGTTGTCGTTGGCGCCGGGGACCGCGCGGCTGCGGCCGATCTGGGTGAACGCGGCGGTGCTGAGCGCGGACAGGCCGATGCCGGCGCGGCGCAGGGTCTTCGACCCGGCGGCGCTGCCGAGGGCGACCAGCGCGGGGCCCGCGAGCACGGGCCACCACATGGGCGGGTTCTCGTTCACCTTGTCGAGCAGGTGCGGGTAGCGCGTGGCGAACCAGCGGGCGGCCCGCTCGTCGAACACGGCCCCGGTGGGGGCGGCGTCGTGATGGGCCGTCAGCACCAGGGTGCGCGGCGCGTCCGGGTCGCCCACGGAGGCGACCACGTTGTACGCGCTGCGCCGCCGGCCGCCGAGCGCGCGGCGGGCGTATTGGCCGCGGTAGGAGATGTCGTCGGCGACGCCGATCAAGGCGGCGGTCGCGGCCAGTGTCGCGCCGACGCGCGAGCGGCCGGCGAGGAGGCCGGCGACGGTGGCGATGGCGGTGAGTGTGCCGATCGGGCGGGCGTACGACGCGTATGCGGGCTCCTCCTCGACCACGGCGTCGGCCGCTCCGAGGTCGCGCAGCAGGTCGGCGATCACGAACGCCGCCTCGCGTTCGCCGGCCGAGGTCGGCAGGCGCTCGATCTTGGCCAACGGCTCGATCACGGCGCGGAGTTCGGTTTCGGTGGGGCGGCGGGAGCGGTGCCTCTTGCCGTTCGCGGCGACGTGCTCATCTCTTCGATCGCGGCTCGTCATCCCGCCACGATGCCATGCGCGGTGCTCGGCGTCGACGGTGGTCGCGGCCCGGGTCCGGGGTCGGAGTCCGGCGGCGCCGGGCGGGCTTGTCGGGCCGGCGGCGGGCCGACCTCATCCGGCGGGCGGGTCGTACGTGTCCCCTCCGGCGTCGGTGGATGGCGTCGCCTGCGCCCAGATGTCCAGCGGGACGAAGCCGATCGCGCGGCCTTCGGGGTCGAGCAGCCGGCCCATCAGCTTGACCGCGCGCAGCGCGATGGTGCGGTCGACGGTGCGCAGGTACGGCAGTTTCGCGGCGAGGCGGGTCTCCAGGGTCTGCGCGTCGGCGATCGAGCGCAGCCATACCGTCATGGCGAGGTTGTGCGGTCCGGCCATGACCATGACCATCCGGGTCTCCGGGAGCAGGGCCAGTTCGCGCGCGGTCGCGTCCAGGTGTTCCGGTGGGACCTGGGCCCAGAACGTCGCGGAGCCCGAGCGACCAGCCCGACGACGACGGCTTCCTGAGGACGAGATCCGCACGATCGTCGACATCGCGAGCGGCCATCGGGGCAAGAAGGTGGCGGCGCACGCGCAGGGGCGCGGCGGGATCCTGAACGCGGTACGGGGCGGGGTCGCCAGCGTCGAGCACGGGTACGCGATCGACGACGAGATCATCGATCTGATGCTGGAGCACGGGACGTTCCTGGTCCCCACGCTGACGACGGCGAACACCGACCCGGACCCGACCAAGACGGCGAGCTGGGCGTACGCGAAGAAGCAGCACTGGCAGACGGTCGCGCACACACATCCCGCGCGCGATCGAACGCGGCGTCCGGGTCGCGATGGGCACCGACTGCGGCATCGCCGAACACGGCACGAACCTCCGCGAACTCGGCCACCTCGTCGACTGCGGCCTGTCCCCATCGGCAGCCATCTCGGCCGGCACCGCAAACGCGGCCGAACTCCTGGGCCTGGCCCACGAAATCGGCACTCAAGGACGGGGTGGCGTACAA
The DNA here is from genome assembly GCF_045207785.1 of Embleya sp. NBC_00896. Taxonomy (NCBI): domain Bacteria; kingdom Bacillati; phylum Actinomycetota; class Actinomycetes; order Kitasatosporales; family Streptomycetaceae; genus Embleya; species Embleya sp. NBC_00896. Next base: position 6,765,336 of record NZ_CP108776.1, on the reverse strand, counting down.
GGACACGGAGGCGTTGTTCACGGGGGGCGAGGTCGGCGTGGCGGGTGGTTGAGGCCACGTTTCAGCCGGGGGCGTTTGAGGCCACCTTTTCAGCCCGGCCGGCGTTTGAGGCCACCCCGGCCCGACCAACGCCTGAGGCCACCCCTTCAGCCCGGCCGGCGCTTGAGGCCAACCCAGCCCGACCAACGCCTGAGGCCACCCTTTCAGCCCGGCCGGCGCTTGAGGCCAATCAGCCCGGCCGGCGCCTGAGGCCACCCTTTCAGCCCGGCCGGCGCTTGAGGCCACCCCAGCCCGGCCGGCGCTTGAGGCCACCCCACCCACCCCTACGGCCCCAGCCGACCCGCATCCACCGTCGAAGGCAACACCCCGTCCCCCTCCACACTCACCACGACCGCGTTCTTCCGCGTCGCCAACACCGCCCCGCCGAGGATCAACACGAACGACGCCCCGATCGCAAGCGTGAACTTCTCGTCCAGGATCAACACCCCCGCCGCGACCGCCACCGCCGGGTTGACATAGGTGATCACCGTCGCCCGAGCCGCCCCCACCTCCCGAACCAGCTCGAAGAAGATCACCATCGCAACCGCCGTGCACACCAGCGCGAGCACCCCCATCGCCCCGAGCGCCTTGCCGCCAGGGACGTGCGAGGGCCACTGCGCGGCGGCAAGCGGTATGTACACCAGCGCCGTGAAGCCCAGGCACACGGCCGTCATCGGCAGACTCGGCACGTCCTTGAGCTTGCGCTCGACCACAAGCGCCGCGCCGGCGTAGCAGAGCGCGGTCGCGAGCACCTCGACGGCCGCCCACGGGTCGCCCCCGCCGAGCGTCGGCCCGGCCAGCAGCGCGACCCCGCCGAACCCGATCGCCAGACCGGCCCACCGCACCGGGCCCATCCGCTCCGTACCGCCGGTCACGTACACCAGCACGGCCCCGAAGATCGGCACCGACGCGATCAGCAGCCCGGTCGTCGAGCTGGACAGCCGCCGCTCGGCGTCCGAGAGCATCCACCACGGCCCGACGAACTCGGTCACCGCGAACACCAGCAGCGGCCACTTGTAGGGGGTCAGCCCACGCATCCCGCCGCCCCGCAGCGCGAACGGCAGCAGCATCAGGGCCGCGAGCCCGGTGCGCGCGAACACCAACACGGCGGGCGACACCTCGTCCACCGCGACCTTGATCAGCAGGTACGGAATCCCCCAGATCACGCACATGCACGCGAACAGCAACGCCCCACGACGACTCACGGCCGTGTCCCCTCAATCTTCCGATGCGGAGACGATGATCAGCTACGCGAGGCCTGCCGGTCTAGAACGCTGTTGCGGTACACCCCCGGAGTGACCCCGAGGACGCGCCGAAACCACCGCCCCAGATGCGCCTGGTCCGCGAAGCCGACCGCGAGCGCGGCCTGCGCGGGCGTCCTCCCGGCGGCGAGCAGGACCTTGGCACGGGCGACCCGGTGCTGGGCGAGCCACGCGTACGGAGGCAGCCCCTCGACGTCCCGGAACGCCCGCAGCGTCTGGTAGCGCGACAGCCCGATCCCGGCCGACAGCTCGGTCAGCGACGGCGGCGCGACCAGCTGATCGGCCAGCCGCTCCCGCACCGCACGGGCCACCCGGGCGGCGTCCGGCGAGCCCCGATCGGCGACCTGGCCGCGTACCGCGTGCCGCCCGACGAGCGCGCGCAGCACCTCCACGACCCGCGACTCCCCCTCGAAGGCGTCGCCGCCGGCGGTGAGGTGCACGTGCACGGCGACCATCTCGGCGGCCAGCCCGGGATCGGCCACCACCAGTGACGGGAAGTGCGGGGCGGGGCCGAGCAGGTCCTCGCCGACCAACTCGGGCGAGGGGTAGAAGACCCGGTAAGCGTAGCCCTCCGGGATGCCGGGCCCGCCGGTGTGCGTCTCCCCCGGCTCGGCCACCACCACGGAGCCGGGACCGGAGCGATGTACGACCCCGCGGTACTGGATCTGCTCGATGCCCTCGACGCACACGCCGATCGCGAACTCCTCGTGCGCGTGCGGTGCGTAGCGATGCCGCCGAAAGCGCGCGGTCATCAGGTCGAGAGGGGCGTCCTGGACACCTTGTATTCGGGTCCAGATCGCCGATTCACCGACATTCTCGTCACCATTCATGCCGATTCGCTCTCAAATACGCGTGTACGGGCCGACCCGGCACCATCGGCTCGAACCACTCCTCGGGCCCGGGGTCGGACACCCGCAGCTCGACCGACTCCGGATCATCCGACGCCGCGTCGCTGAACGTCACGAACGCGGCCTCGACGTCGTCGTCGTACAGCCCGTGCCGCTCCAACAGCGACGCCGCCTGATCCACCAACAACCGCAAGGCCATCTCCTCGGCAAAGCACGCGGGCGGCGCCCACTCGTCCCCACTCAAACGCCCGGTGATCGCGACGGCCGCCACCACGAACCGCCGGACGAAACCCTCCTCGACCAGTGGCAACGCATCCAACACGAAAAACGAGGCCCCATCCGCCTCACGAAGATTCACCAGATCGGTGAACAGCAGATCCACGAGTACCCCGATCGAGCACGCCACCGCCCCGGCCGCGAGCCGCGCCTTCTCCTCGGGCACGTCCGGCTGCGCGGTATCCGGCTCGCACCCGAACGCGTCCAGCCCGAACGCCCGCAGCCCCACCGCCTGCCGCTCGATCCGCAACCGCTCCTCGGGCATCGGCCGCCGCGCCCGCAACGTCGGATCCTCCGAGGGCGCATCCGGCCCATCGGCCGCCATCAGGCTCTCGTACACGAGGTCGTCATGCAGCTGCACCTCGCTGCGCACGACCCGCCAATCCGCGAGCAGCCCACTGGCCTCCAACACACCCAAGACGATCTGCCGCGCCGTCCGCTCGGCCGCCTCGAGCGTCGGCGCGTCCACCGACAACAACACGCCGGCCCCGTCGGACCGCGTCGTCACCCGATAGTCCACAAGGTCCACCCCGACCCCGTCCGCCTCCTCGAACCCCTCCACGGAATCGAGCCCATCACTCAGCAACGCCCCGACCCCGAGCCGCTGGAGTTCATCCAGATCGGGATAGGTCTCAAGGGGCACGACATCGACATTCACCGGGTAAGCCACCCCAAGATCTTCCCGCGCCCACCCCCCACCCCAACCCCCGACACCACCGAACAACCACGTGGCGGACCACCCCCCAAAGTGCGATATGGTTTCCGTGTTCGGCCAGCCGAACACCGGGACGTGGCGCAGCTTGGTAGCGCACTTGACTGGGGGTCAAGGGGTCGCAGGTTCAAATCCTGTCGTCCCGACGGTGTTCACGCAGCTCAGGGTCGGTATCTCGCGAGAGATACCGACCCTGACTCGTTCTGCGTGACTAACTGCGTGACTACGGCTCCTGAGTGATCTTAAAGATGCCGTCCATGGCCACCGCGCCGGTCTGAATCACGGGGCGAATCTGCTTCCGGTAGACCTTCTCGGTAATCGCGGTTCCGGAATGTCCGACCAACCGAGAGATCTCCTCGATCGGGACTCCGTTGTCGGAGAGCAACGACACGAAGCTGTGCCGCATCTCGCGCGGCGTCCACTCGGCAGCATCCACGCCGTCCACATCCTTGAGGGACTGCCGGAAGGCCCGACGCACGTTGCTGGAGTCGAGTTCCTTGCCCACGGCGGACGCGAACACGAGACCGTTCTCCTCCCACTTGTCACCCGCGGCGAGTCGGTCCCAGCCCTGATCTTCCCAGTGCTGCCAGAGAACGTCCACGCACCGCTGTGGGAGCGCGATGGTCCGCCGTGACTTCCTGGTCTTCGTCTCTCCTCCTGCGCGGACCGACCGCCACACCGCGATGTACGGCGGGACGGGCGGGCTCGCGTCCGGCTCCCCTCGCAGGAACACGTGATCCCACGTCAAAGGTCGCAGTTCCTCCGTACGCGCTCCGGTGAGCAGCGCCACCACGACGTACGCGTGCATCGTGGTGTCCGCCGCAGCGCGCAGCACCCCTTCGGCCTGGGCGAGCGTCAACGCCTTGGACGGGCGCCCCGCCCGACCTGCGGGGACCGAGCACAGCTCAATCACGTTGCGCTTGACCTTGTCGCGGGCCATCGCCCGCTTGACCGAGCGGTTGAGGCACTCGTGGATGCCGCGCAGGGAACGCGTGCTGAGTGTCTTCGCCTTCTCCGCAAGCCACTTGTCCACGTGCTCTGCGCGCAGGTCGCGAAGCTTCTGGGCACCAAGCGACGGGACGACGTGCACGCGCCCGAGGGACGACCAGAAGTCCAACGTGGCCTTGTCCCGTCCGGCCAAGCCGAACAGGAGCCAATCGTCCACAGCGTCCTTGACCGTGTAGTTCGAAGGGGCGATGGCCACCCCGTCTTCGAAGTCGCGAAGGACTTCCTTGAGCTTGTTCTTGGCTTCGGTCTTCGTCTTGCCGCTCCCTCGCTTCACGAGGCGCTTCCCGCTCGGGTCGTAGCCGAGACTCGCGGTGGCAATCCAGCGTTGACGCTTCTCATCCCAGTGGAGACCACCGTCTCCCCTGCTGCGGCGCTTGGTCACTTGGCGCTTCCCGCCTCGCGCTCAAGGAGCGCGGCGTATTCGGTGATGGCGGTCGCCGGAACCAGCCGGGCACGGCCTTCCTTGACCGTGCGCAGTCGGCCGGTTCGGATCAGGTCGTAGATGACGGTCCGGCTCAGCCGGAGAATGCGCACGACTTCGGGCACGCGGTAGTGCACCGGGTCGGGTCGGAGCGGAGTGATGGTGGACATGGCGACTCCAAGGTCGGGCGACAGTCGGAGCGATCGATGTCGGTGCTGTGTCCGGAGGTTCGGGGGCGGCGTGGCGCGCACGCTGCCCCCTCCTCCAGGTCCGCTACATCCGCTACATCCGCTACAGCGCAGGTCAGAGCCCTGTTTTCTGTAGCGGATGCGCGCGATGTAGCGGACACATCCGCTACACCCGCCCGGTTGGCCGTGGCGTGTAGCGGATGTGTAGCGGAGATGTAGCGGATGATTTCGGGCTATCCGCTACATCGTTTCCGCAGGTCAGACGGGGTTTTGAAGATCATGTAGCGGATGTAGCGGACTTTTCGGGGGGTGGGGGGCAGTAGCGCGTCCACGCGTCGTGAAGGTCGGTGGCGTAGTAGCCCTTGACGACCGGTCCGGACGCGGTTCGGATGTTGCGCGCGACGATGGGCGTGTTGTCGGCGGTGACGTACTCGCGCAGCCATTTGGCGAGCGAACGGGAGTCCAGGGCACGGCCGTTGACGTCGCCCCAGGGGGCGTCGTCCATGGCGACGAGTTCGGCGATGATCGCGACGGTGGGGATACGGTCGGCGCCGTTGAACACCAGGTCGCGCAGGTCGGTCAGCAGCCGGATCCCGAGGGAGCCCTTGTCAGTCGCCTTGGACGCCTCCACCAGTTCCGCGCAGGCATCCCGGGCGCGGAGGGGCCAGTGGCCGCCGACAGCGTCGGCGATGGCGAGCAGGGGCTCCCACACGTCCGCCGGCCGGTCGGTCACCCCCTTGGGCAGTTCGGGCCAGGCGCCCGCGATGCGGTCGCGGGCGCTGTTCGCCCACTTGGCGAGGCGATCGCGCAGGGCGTTGCCCTCGGGGGTGTGCAGGCGGGCGCGGAAGGGCTCGACGTGTTCGTTCGGCGCGCGGCGGCGCATGCGGATGATGATCGAGCGGGTCAGGATCGTGTCCGGGAGGGAGCCGAGCCCGGCGACGGCGACCCCGCAGTACGAGGGGAACGCCACCACGGTCTGGCTCGATCCGTCTCCGACGCACCGGTAGGTGACGCCGGAGCGGCGGTGTCCGGCGTTGATCCAGCCCCGAAGCTCCTCGTTGTCCCCGGCTTTGGCGCCGAAGATGGTGTCGATCTCGTCGAACAGGATGGTGGGCGGGCTCTCCCCGGCGGAGACGGCGCGAAAGAGCGCGGGCGCGGACGCGTTGACCGCGACCATCGGATTGGGGACCAGGGTCTCCACGATCTCCAGGGCCCGGCTCTTGCCGCTGCCCGGTTCGGGCGACAGGAACGCCATGCGCGGGGTGGAGTCGAAGCAGTCCAGCAGGTGCGCGTGTGCGTCCCACAGGGCCACGGCGACGTACGCCGCTTCCGAGGGGAACACGTTGAACCGGCGATGGAACGCCTCTACCTCGTCGAGGAGTTCGGCGCCGTCCATGGGCGGTGCGTCAGTGGTCATGAGGTGGTCCTCCCGTCCGCCGTCCGGCGGAGATCGGGTGCGGGGCGGTGGTCACGCGGCGTCGAGTCCGTTGCGTACGGCGCGGCGGGCGTAGGGCTCGGGGACGCCGACGGACATGGCCGCCGCAGCGACCTGATCGCCCAGCTCTTCGAGTCCGCATGGGCCGGGGCATCGGGCGTGCTGAGCGGCGAGGAATCGTGCGACTCCGTACGCGCTCGATCCGGCCCCGGACTCGGTCCGGCTGCGGACGATGGCGAGGCCGCGTTCGAGGCCGGTGCGGACGTAGCTCTCGGTGTGGCGGCATCCGGTGGCGACCGCGCGGACCCATCCGTTCCGCGTCGGCGGGGCAGAAGAGTCCACCCCGCCCCCGGGCCGGGTGGTCTCTTGCTCTTCCCTGTCCAGGAGGGCGTGGACGGCCGGGGGCAGAGGGGACACGTGGCCGGTGCCGGGTCCGAGCCAGCGGGCGTAGGACATGCGGGACTTGATGTCCACGCCGGGGCGGACGTGGTTCGCGGACCGCGTGGCGCCCCGGTACATCCAGTGTTCGCCGCGCGTGGTCGCCACCACCTTGGTGGTGGGCAGTGTCGCGCGGGCCCAGGCGATCGCGGCCTTGTCGTCCAGGTCCACGACGGTGAGGTCGGCCCCGGCGGGGTGGTAGGCGACGGCGACGGCCTGCCGCCATGCCCGCGCCCACGGCGGGGAGCCGATGACGGTGGTGTCGGTGGTCGCGGCGGCCCAGGCGTGGCACACGCGCGGGCACTCGCATGCCCCGGCGGTCCTCATGTGGGGGCGTCCGCCGCATGCCAGGTTCGCGCAGGCGGGGCAGTTCCCGAACGGGACCTTCCCCGTCCGCAACGGAAGCACCGGCACCCCGGCCCCGGCCAGTTCGAGCGCGGTCCGCAGGTGCCCGCTCACATCGCCACCCCCAGTGCGGCGGCGTCGCGCGCCTCCTGGTCGGCGATCAGGAGTCGGAGCGCGGTGGCGGCCTGGGCGGGGATGACGCCGTTGCCGAGCGCGTGGAGTTGCCGGGTGTGGGACAGGCCCGGAACGGCCGTGACGTGCCCGGGGACAAGGCCCATGAGCCACTCCACGAACGCCGGATTCAGGCGGGGTTTCCCGTCTCGGTTGGGTGCGGTGTGCGCGGGCGCCTGGAGGCCGGTGAAGCGTTCCCACCGGGCGACCGCGGCGGCGTACTTGCCCCATCGTTCGGGCTGGACGGCGGCCGGTAGCGCGACGTCGTTCGCGCGGCGTCCGCGCTGGTTCGGCCCGCCCTTGCTGCCGTCCGTGGCGCGCGGCGTCGGCAACAGCGACACCGCCGTACGCAGGTCGGCGCCGCCGGTGCCGTGCGCGCCGGCGCCGTTGGCGTCGGACACGCGCGGCGTCGGCAACAGCGTCAGGCCGGCGGCAACTCCAGGATCGCGGTGGGGAGTTGTCCGCGTTGTCCCCCGCCGCGCCAGTCGCGGGCCGCCGGGGTGGGAAGCAGGCCAGGCGACGATGAAGATACGGATTCGCAGGTGGGCGGCGCCGATGTCGCGGGCCGCCAGAAGCCGGTAGGTCCCCATGTAGCCGAGGGCGGCCAGTCCGTGAACGACTCGGGCCATAGCGTCGCCGTCGTTGACAGTGAGCAGCCCAGGGACGTTTTCGAGCACGAGCAGTCGGGGTTGTGGGTCCAGGTCGCTAGCAGCGGCGAGGATCGCATCGAAAATCCACCTCTCGTCGGCGGTCCCGGCGCGCTTGCCGGCGGCGCTCACGGGTTGGCACGGGAACCCCGCGGTCATGACGTCCACCGGCGCGACCGCGCGGAAGTCGGTCTTGGTGATGTCGCCGAGGTTGGGCACGTGCGGCCAGTGGTGGGCGAGGATCGCGCTCGCCCCGGGGTCGTTGTCCGCGTGCCACGCGGTTTCGCCGCCGAGCACGGCGCGCACGGCGTCGTCCAGGCCGCCGTAGCCGGTGCAGAGGGAACCGATGCGAAGTCCCGGCCGTGTCGTCGCCGTCACGGCCGTGCCGCCTCGTTCGCGACGCCGTGCGTGGTCGAGTCCACGAGCGGGCGGTGGACGTCGCGGTGGGCGATCTCGATCCGTGCGCAACCGTCGGTGAGGATGTCGGCGATGTGGCGGGCGATGCCGACGCTGCGGTGCCTGCCTCCCACGCACCCGCACGCGATCGTGACCGGCCCGGGGACGGTGTGGGCGAGATCGTGGGCGGCGAGTGCGATCACGGCGGCCAGGTCGCGCATGCCCGGGGTGTCGAGGGCGTGCGCGTACACGTCGTCGTCCAGTCCGGTGCGGTGCTTCGTCGCCGGGTCGTGGTGGGGGTTGCGGAAGCGGCGGCGCAGGTCGAGGGTGATCTCGGCGTCGGGTGCCGGGCCGTGTCCGTAGCCGAATGACACGATGCGGATGGTCCGCTCGCGCTGGTGGTTTGTCATGCTGGTGGTCCCTTCCGGGTCCTTGAGGGATTGGGTTGGGCCCCCGGGGCGACTGTCTTCCGGCAAGTCGTCGGTCGCCCCGGGGTGGGTCACTGGGCGCTGACGGTGGCGGTGATGCTCCACCGGCCGTTGGTCGGGATCGGGATGTTCTCCCGGGCGCAGAGCGCCCACAGGGCGTCGGTGGTGATGGACTCGGCGTCCGCGTCGTGGGTGGTGGTCACGGTCTGGACGAACTCCAGACGGGGGCCGCCGACGCACGTGCACGTCGCGCGGACGACCCAGGTCCCGGGCGCGTAGGTGGTGGCTTTCATGGGGTTCTCCTTCGTCGTGGTCGTCAGGCCGCGATCGCCGGTCGGTCGGCGGTCAGGGTGGTGTTCCAGGCGTCGCGGACGCGTTCCAGGGCGGTCGGTTCGCCTGTCGTGTGGCCGAGGTGGATGGGCATCTGGAGTCCGATGAAGTCCTCGCCTCGGGTGATGACGATGGGCTTGTGGCGGATTCCGGAGCCCCACACCAGGCACGGCGCGCAGGCGTCGGTGCCGCGCAGGTGGCCGCCCCACCGGGCGAGGAACCGGGCGTTGAGGGCGACTTCGGTGGTGAGGTCGGGTGCCGCGGCCAGCGCCTCGCGGACCATCGGACGCCACCGGGGGAAGGAGCCGAGGCCCTCGCCGTTCTCGGTGTCGTTGGGGTCCAGGGTCAGTGCGTGGCCGCCGACGCGGGCCGTCAGGCGCCGGCCGTCGTGGGAGAGGGCGATCGGGCGGGTCCCGGCGATGCGGCCGAGGGCGGTGATGGCCTTGACGTCGTCGGTGTCGAGGAAGGCGCTCCAGGTGCCGATGCCGGGGGCGGCACGGCGGGTGGCGGCGAGGGTGTAGCGGTCGGTGGCGATCAGGTACAGGTGGCGGTCGTCCGCCTCCACCTTGATCCCGCAGAGCATCGGCAACGAGTCGTCGGTGCCCATGTGCGGGGTGACGTCCCGAAGCAGGGCGCGGAGATCGGGGATCGTGGTCACGGGTTCCTCCCGAGCGTGGTGGTGGTGCGCGGTCGTAGCAGCCGGGTCAGAACGGTGGGTTGTCGTCGGTCGGGGTTTGCGGGCGCGCGGCGTCGGGGGTGCCGAAGTTGTCCCAGGGGCCGTCGGCCGCGGGGGCGTTGCGGCGCCCGGTGCGGGTGACGGTGGCGTCGGCCCACAGCAGCGACGGGCCGACGTCGTCCAGGTCCAGGACCATGCGCTCGCGGGGTTCGTTGCTGTCCTTGTCGGTCCAGCGCTGGGTGGTGACGGTGCCGCTCGCGATGACGCGGTCGCCCTTGCGCAGGGACTCGGTGACGTGCTCGGCGAGGGAGCGCCACGCGGTGCACGCCCAGAACGTGGTCTCGCCGTCGATCCACTTGTTCGTGGCCTTGTCGAACTTGCGCGGGGTGGCCGCGATCGACAGGCGGGCCACGGCCACGCCGCTCGGGGTGAACTTGATCTCGGGGTCGCGGGTGACGTTCCCGACGACGGTGATGGGCGTCGCGTTGCTCACGGCAGGTCTCCCAAAAGGTCGGTGCGGATAGGCCGTTCGGCCGTCGCGACCCCGAGGCGAACCCACTGCTCGGGCGGGTTCGTTCTCGGGGCCACGACGGGCGGACGGTCAGGCGAAGATGCCGCTGACGGCCTCGACTCCGGCGGTTACGACCTGATCGCCGGCCTGCGCGGCGGTCAGCGCGATGGCGGATCCGGCGAGCATCACCCCGGCGACGAACGCGACCAGGGCAATCCCGACGGTGCGGCGGCGGTGGGCCCACGCGCCGACGATGAGCGCGAGAATGACGCCGCTGCCGATGCTGACGGCGGTGCCTCCCGCCCCGGCCTTCGCGGGGGCGTCGGTGGTCGCCGCGAACGCGGCGGTGGGGGTGAGCGCGAGGGCGAGGGCCGTGCCGAGGACGGTGGCGATCCTGCGGGTGCGGGTCTTGGGTGAGGTGCGCATGTCGGTGCCTCCCGAGGGCGGTTCCTGGTGGGCGGTCGTGCGCCCACGGCCCGGCCGCTCACGTCTGTTCGTGAGCGGCCGGACCGTGCAGGCACGGCGGCGGACCGGGTCATCGGTCGTCCGGGCGCCGGGCGGTGCCGAGGAGTCGGGCTCCCAGGCGTGGGCGCAGGCCCGTTCCCCGGCACCGGCGGCAGCGGCGCGCCGCGCACGGCGGGGTGTTGGGCGGGTGGTGGTGGGGGTCGGCGCCGGTGCCCGCGCATCGGCGGCAGTGGCCCCACGGGGCGATGCGGCACACGAGCGCGTAGCCGATCGCGAGGGCGAGCAGCAGGAGAACATCGGTGACGGTCATGGGGGCTTCCTCCTTCGGTGACGGGGGTTTCGGTGGCGGTGCTCCGAGCGCGGTGATGCGGTCGCGTGGCGACCGTTCGGCCGTTTGTCGTGACGGCGACTGTGGTGACGGAATGTGCCGGGGCGTGTGAGCCCACACGGATCGCCGGTCGTGGCACCGCAAGGGGCCTGGGTGGGCTCACCCCCTCTTAAGAGGGGGTTGTGTGGGGTGGTCTGTGTGGGCCCACACGGCCCACACGCGCAGGTCAGGGGCCCACACGGCCTGTGTGGGCCCACACGCGGCGTGTGGGCCCTGTGTGGGCCCCCTGTGTGTGGGCCCACACGGGGCGGGATCGCTACGCCCGGTAGTTGTCGATGGCGTCGGCGAGGGTTTCGGCGAGGTAGCCGGAACGGGGCTGGCCGCCGTCGACGCGGATGGATCCGACGCCGGGCCGGGACACGCCCACGGCCCGCATGAGCATGTTGAGTTCGTTGCCCAGGCTCTGCGCGTCGGTGTCCAACGCGTCGGCGAGGTCGGCGGTGTACAACCGCCCGCCCGCCTCCTCCAGGGCGCGGTGGGCGCGCAGGAGCAACTCAGGTACGGGGTTCTTCGCCTCCTTGCCCGTTCCGGTGGGCTCGCCCCACTGGGTGGGGCCGGTCCGCGCGAGTACCTCCGCGAACGCATCCGCCACGTCCGCCCCCGCGACGTCGCGTCCGGCGCGGTCGGGGTCGCGCAGCCTCTGCCGTGCCTGATCGAGGAGTTCGCTCATCCGGGCGCCGTCGATCGGCCCCGCGTCGGCGGGTGTGCTCGCGGGGGTGGTGCTCGCCGGTGCCGCGGTGGGCTTGGTGGGGTCGGTGCCGGTCATCGGGATCCCGCGCTCGGAAATCGGCGGGCGCATCATCGGCACGTCCGTCCACGGCCGCGTGGTCGCGGCCAGCGCCTTGCCCTTGAACAGCACGGGGAGGGTGCGGGCCCAACGCGAGGCGTAGTAGCGGCCGGAGGGGGTGTCGACGGTGAGGGCGTCCATGGTGGGCCTGCGGTCGGCGAACTGGACCGACAACGACCCGATGCGCGAGGGCGTCAGCCGCTCGGCCTTGAACGGCCGGGCGGGCATGGTGATGCCGTCCGCGCCGGGGTAGGAGACGTGGCCGCTGCCCTGGTGGCGGGCGGCGCGCGGGTCCAAACGGCCCTGCCCGTAGGGGAAGAGGTGGCCGAGTTCCTCGGGGTCGGACACGCGCATGCCGATGCGGTTCTGGGACTGCTTCTTCATCGCCGGGGTGCTCACGTCGGCGGTCGCCCGCAGTCCGATGCTCATCTCCCGGAACCGCGTCGCCCTGCCGACGTTGATGACGGCGTTCAGCTTCTCCAGGATCGATTGGGGGAGTTGGGCGATCTCGTCGGCGACGATCAGGATCTCGGGTACGTCCGGGGAGACGGGGATCTTGTCGTCGTCCACGGACAGCATCAGGTCCTGGTAGCCGGTCTTGCGGGCCGCCATGCCCTCGATGGCGACGTCGAGCATGATGTGCGCCTCCTCCTCCGTGGGCGCCACCCAGTCCAGGACGGGGCGCTTGGCGGTTCCGTCGAGGGCCCAGGCGCGCAGCCACGGCAGGGACAGGCCCGCGCCGGTGGTGTCGATGTGCCACACCAGCACGTCGTTGGCCTGCAAGACCTTGCCGTTGACGACGTTCGCGGCGTTGGTCTTGCCGCTGTCGGTCTGGCCGATCATCACGGTGCAGGTGTCGACCATCGGCAGCAGCACCGGCGTGCCGTCGGGGTGGCGGCCGATCTCGATCGGGTTGTTGATCGTGGTGACCGGCAAATCCCCCTCGGGAAAGGCGATCGTGGTGGCGAGGACGTCCACGAGGTTGACCCGGATCATCACCGTCCCGTGCTCCTCGCCGTCAAGGATCTCCACCCCGCCGCCACGCGGCAGCCGCAAGGCGCCCGCGATCACCCGCGCGGCGTTCCCCGGCAACGACTCCACACCCGGCGGCAGTTCGAGGCGCACCGTGTACCCGACGTCCTCGGGCCACGGCTTGACGCCGCTCACGTTGTGCCCCTCCAGACGGAACAGCGCCGTCAGGCGCTGGTGCCATTCGGCGGCCTGTCCATCCGCCCAGCGCTGGAGGAGTGCGGCGGCGCGCCCGGCGCGGGTGGCCTGTTCGCCCCGGGCGAGCCCGGTGGCGAGGACGAGTCCGGCGGTGGCGCCCGCCGCCCACACGCCGAACGGCGTCCACCCGAACGGGGTCCCGTGCGCGATCGTGGTCGCGGTCCAGCCGCCCGCCGCCAACCACGCGGAGGCTCGGGCGAGGATGTGACCGGCGGGCCGGTCGCGCCGCAGGTCGACCGTCGCCTGTGCGACGGCGCCCGCCGCGGCGACGGCCCCGGCGTGGATCGGGGGAAGGCCGGTCGCCGTCCCCATGGCGGCGACGCTGTAGGCGCCGCCCGCCACCAGGGCCGCGCCCATTCCGGGGGTGGTCTTCCACGACCAGTCCCACGTGTTCGTGGTGTTCGTGCTCGCGTTCCCGCTCATCGCGGACAGTCCTCTCGGATCGTGTGGTGCGAGATGGGTTCGAGAACGGCCCGCCACCGCGAGCGCGGTGACGGGCCGTGGATCGTTCGAGCGGGTGGGGTCAGACGTCCCACATGTCCTCGCCGGGGCGGGGCGCCTCGTGGTGGGAGATGTCCACCGCGTGCAGGCGCCGCGCGATCGGCAGGATCTCCTGCGCGGAGCTGACCGCCCGCTTGAGGAAGTTCCCGATGCCCGCGACCGCCTCGGCCACGTCTTGGTGGACCGGGTACGCCTCGCCGGACAGCGTGGCCAGGTGGTGGATCGCGTGGGCCAGGCTCTCCAGGCCCTCGGGCAGCCCCTCGTACTCGGCCAGCACCTGCATCATCTTCTCCGGCGCCCACCGCGCGTACACCGTGCGGACGTCCTCGCACGACGCGGCGAAATGCGACTGCCGGAAGGCCAACGCCCCGTCCGCGCGGTGCTCGCCGATGTTCCACATCCGCTCGCCGTTGCGCGGCGTCTCGTGCCGCGCCAGATCCTCCCGGTGCAGCTCGCGGAACGCGACGTCCACCGCCTCGGCCGCCTCGGCCGCCTGCATCGTGTGCAGGTACGTCGCCACGACCGCCGCACCGACCTGAGGATGCGCGGGAAACCGCTCGGCCGTGGCGCAGGCCAACTCGCCCAGCGCTGCCGCCGCCGACCGCAGGCCGTCCGGGAGACCCCGGTACTCGGCGGCCACACACAACATCGTCGGCGGCGAGTAGCGCGAGTAGGTGTCCCGCACCTGCTCCGCCCGCGCCGCGAACACGCTTTTGGTCATCGCCTCACCTCGAGATCCGTGGGCGCCGGCCAACACCGGCGCCGCGGTGGTGGAACCGACGTCGGTCGGCTCCGTGAAATCCGTGCTCACGCCCTCACCGCGGGCGGTGTCGCGCAGGCGCCGGGCGCGCTTGATCAGCCGCCGCCACACCCACGCCCCCGCACGCGGGCCCCACATCAGGCCGGCCAGGCCCAACCGGGCACCCGGGCCGACGCGGAGCACACGGCCCAGACCGCCCAGCGCGGCGCCACCGGCGGCGGCCACCAGACCGGGAACCGCCGCGAGCGCACCCGCGCCCACCGCCGCCATCCCCGCGCCCACCGACCGCGCCCAGTGCGGCGCCGCACGCTTCGCGGACGCCTTCGCACGCCCCGCCCGCGCACGTGCCGCCTGCGCGGCGCGGGAGGACATCACCCGACCGGCCGCGCCACGGGCCTGCGACAACGCGCGCCGCCCGGCCGCACCACCACGCGTGGCGGCCCGCCCCGCGGCCGTGCGCCCGGCCGCCAAACGACCGCCACCGCGCGGACCTTCACCGGCACGGCCCGAGGTGCCGCGGGCCGCGAACAGGCCCGAACCGCCACGGCTCTTCGACCGGTCGCCGCCCGCGTTCGTCTTCCCGCGACTGCCGCCCCGGGTGGATCCGCCCAGTCGGTGGGCGGCGTTCGCCGCGCCAAGACCCGCACGGAACCCCGTCCCACTCGGCCCGCCGCCGGACCGCCCGGCACCCTTGGCCGCCCGGCCACCGGCCGAGGCAGCGGCACCGCGACCGGCCCGGGACTGCCCGCGTCCGCCACCGAACGCACCCGTACCTCCCGCCCGCCGCCCACCACCGGAGGTGGCGCCGCCGGGGCGCCCGCCGCCGGTTGCGGAACGGGGCGACCGGCCGGGGGCGACCCCGGGCATCCCCATCCGCGAGGCGATCCGCCCCGCCCGCGGGACCCGTCCGGCCCGAGGGCCCCGCGCGGTACGCGCGGCCCGGGTGGCTCCGACCGCCAGCCCGGCCGCGCCACCACACCGGCGGCGGCCACCGCGCCGACCACACCGGTCGCCGCATACAGGCCCGCGCCGCCCGTCGTGGTCGCCTCGGCGG
This sequence comes from Embleya sp. NBC_00896, assembly GCF_045207785.1. Classification (NCBI taxonomy): domain Bacteria; kingdom Bacillati; phylum Actinomycetota; class Actinomycetes; order Kitasatosporales; family Streptomycetaceae; genus Embleya; species Embleya sp. NBC_00896. Next base: position 6,750,023 of record NZ_CP108776.1, on the reverse strand, counting down.
CCAACGTCGCCATCGGCAACACCCGCCGCCCCGACCCCCGAACAACCGGCCCGGCAGCGTCGCCGTCCCGCGTGAGGGTCACCTCGATCGGCACCACGGGCGCCGCCGCCGCGGCAGGCTTGGGGGTGGGGAAGGCTTCCGGCTCGTCGTCCGGCGAACTCTCGCGCGGGCTCGGGGGCTTCTTCCTCTTCGGCTTCATCGTCGTGTCCGTCATGCTGGTTCGTGCTCCTCTCGCGGAGTGCGGGGGCCAGCCGGGCCGTAGGAAGCGGGCCGGCCCCCGGCCGTTCAGAACAGGGACTCGCTCTCGTACCGCTCGGCGCGCTCGGTACCGGTGGTCTTCAGGGCGGCGGACCGGGCGGGCCTGTGGCATCGCTCGCACCACGTCGTCAGGTCCGCCGGGCCGAGTCCGACAGCGACGACCAGTGCCACGGACAGGTCCCGGGGCGCCACGATCAGGCCGTCGTGTCGGTCACAGCGGCCTTGGGTGTCGGCGTGGCGCTTGCCGCACTCACCCGTGCACCCGCACATGGAGTTCTCGCGCGTCATCACGGCGGCCCACAGCGCGCCGCCCACGATCGGCGGTTGAATGCGCGCCCCGCTCATGCCGACGCTCCCGCGGTTGGGCTCCCCGCAGACCCCCCATCGGCGATCACGGTGGCGCCGGGCTCGGGGGCGACCAGGTGCAGGGCCGGGGCGGCGGGCACTCCGCCGTTGCGCTCGCGCAGTTCCTGGTAGCGGGCCGAGACCCACCCGATGGACCAGCCGCACAGGTCGGCTGCGGACCGCACGGGAACGGCCTCCTCGAACGCGGCCAGCACGATCGCCCGCGCCCGCTCCTCGGGAAGCTTGTGCGGCGCCGGTGGACCGGTCAGCAGTGCGGCTCGTTCACGCCGCGCGGCTTCCTCACGCTCGCGCCGCTGCCGCTCGCGGTCCGCCGCGTACTGCTGTTCACGACGTTCACGCTCGTGTTCAAGCTGTTCACGCTCGTGTTCACGGCGCTCGCGTTCGGCCCGCGTCTCCTGCTCGCGGGCGAGTATCCGCTCGCGCTCTTCCCGGCGTGCGCGCTCTTCGCGTTCAGTCTGTTCACGGGCCAATCGGGTCTCGTGCTCGCGCTGTTCACGCGCCAACACGGCCCGGTGCTCGCGTTCCTCGCGCCGCGCTCGCTCGGCCGTCTCGCGTCGCTCGGCCGCGGCCCTCTCCCGCGCTTCGCGGTCGGCGCGTTCACGGGCGTCCAGGTCGGCCCGCGCGGCGGTGATGGCCCGCCTGTAGACCAGGCTCGTCTCGGCCGTGACGATCAACAGCAGCGGCGCCACCGAGTGCACCGCGGCCCCCACCAGGTCCTTTCGCAACGCGGAGTCCGCGACGTTCAGGGCGAGGGTCATGGTGCCGGTCATCCAGCGCAGCGCGGTCGGCCACCCGCCGCCGTGCCCGCCCAGCCGGGCGAGCGTGGCGTCCAGGCGGACCACGATCACCACCGCGGCGTCGACCACAAGCGGCAGGATCGGTGCGGTCCACGCCCACCGGGCCGGGGTGTGCGCGGCGGCGAGTGGGGTGACGGTCAGCACCGAGTACAGCATCGCCCCGGCCACGATCAGCCACGTCCCTACGCTCAACGTCTGCTCCGCTGAACGCACTTGAGCGGCGTTCACCGACCGTCCCCGTCCGCCCACCGGACCGCGGTCGAGGCGAGCAGCCGCACCGGAGAGGTGTCGTCCCCGGGCTCCTCGGCGTCCTCCTCCCAGCCCCATCCGGTCCCGTTCGTGAACACGAAACCAAGCGTGTTCAACGCCCGTGAACGCTCCGCCGCGGTCGGCACCACGGCACCCGGGGGGAAGTGGTGAACCGGCCACCGGGACACCAGTCCCGGCACCGGCACGAACAGGTGCCACCGCCCGTCGCGAAACGACATCACCGCCTTGCACGTCACGCCGCCCACGCCCCCTCGCGCACCTCGACGGCGGCGACCGGCGCCGGCGCGGAGCCCATCACCAGCAGCTCGGCGTACACCGCCGTCCCCGCGTCCACCGCCCACAACCCGGCCAACATCCGCTCCACGTGCCGGGCCAGTTCGCGATCCGTCGCCCTCAGGTCCGCGAGGATGTCCCGCGCCGCGTCCAGCCGCGCCGCCTCCTCCTCCGCTGACTCACCGGGCTCCCCGTCGAACAAGGCCCAGTCGATACCGAGCGCCAACTCGGCGAACTCCGCGATCGTGGCCGCGTGGCGACCAGCGACAATGCTTCTCACGGTCGTACTCCCTGTGTCGGAGTTGCGACCCACGGGGCGCCCGCCTTCCGCCAAGTCGTCGGGCGCCCCGGCACACATCGGTGTGCCCCGTCTTCAAAGACGAGTGGCCATGGCCCCCGACGCACGCGTCAAGCCGCGCGCCGAGGACCAAAAACACTCGTTTCGATCACGTTCATCACACTGTTGAGTTCTCAAGGACCGAGCTGTCCCGGCGCTTACGGGCGTACGGCCGAAGCCGCCTTCCCTGGCAGGTCGCACAGATCTGACGTAGTGCAGTCATGCGGAATGGCAGTCTGAGCCCCCGAAGAAGCTAGACGCCAAACGTTTGACGTGTTGTCAGCCTGCACCGCATCCTGACCGACTGTCAAGAGATGACAGACGTTTGGCGTTTGATACGATCGGTCAGCGCTCATCCGGGCGCCACGACATGGGAGTGATGCCATGGCTTCGCCGAAGTTGGGCTTCCGCGAGATCGCCGCAGCCATCCGAGAAGACATCGTGAACGGCCGGTATCCGACTGGGTCACTGCTGCCACCGGAGCCTGAGTTGGCCGAGCGGTACGGCGCGTCCCGCAGCCTGGTCAATCGGGCGATGACCCTTCTCTCGGCCGAGGGAGCGGTTCGCCCGCAGCAGGGACGCGGCACTGTCGTGACTTGGCTTCCGCCGATGGTGCACTCGGCCGCGCGCTACTCACGAGAGGCACGTGAACGGAACGGTGCGCGAGGCGCGTTCGACGGCGAGGTAAAGGCGCTTGGGTTGGAACCCCGGCATGAAATCAGCGTGGAGCGCGCTCAGCCACCGGCGGAGATTGCGGAAGCGCTCGGATTGGCGACCGGGGAAGTGAACTGCTTGGTCAGGCGACGCAGGCTCTTCGCCGGTGAAATTCCCGTTCGAATGAATGCATCGTGGTTCCCTCTGGATATCGCAGAGAACACCGTTCTAACGGAACCTGCACCGGTTATGCGAGGGGGCGTCAAGAGCGCCTTGGCTGAGCTTGGGTACCCCCAGACTGTGGCGCGGGAACGCATCACTCCCAGCCGACTGCCGACCGAGGAGGAAGCCCACCTTCTCAACATCAGCCCAGAACGAACCGTCACGGAAATCTTTCACGTCGGGGAAACATCCGAGGGTCGTGTGGTCGAGGTGACCACCACACTTGCGCCCGCCCAGTACCTGGTTATCGAGCACGTTTTCCCGCTCGCCTGAGAAGCAGGAGACCCATGATCACCGAAGCAGCGAAAGAGAAGTCGTCCGGCCTCATTGAACGTCTACCCGCCTACATCCATGACCTGGACGCTCTTACATCGCATGCCGCATCCATACGGGCAGCTCTCTCAGCCTCCGGCCTGGAGATCTTCTATGCCGCCAAAGCGAATCCCGAGGCTGCGATTCTGCGCACGCTGGAACCACATGTGGATGGCATCGAGGTGGCATCCGGTGGAGAGCTAGAACACGTCCGTGAGGTTCTTCCTACCGCCCGAATCGCCTTCGGTGGGCCGGGGAAGACGAGCCATGAGCTGACTCGCGCATTGGAGCTGGACGTAGAGCGGATCCATGTGGAGAGTCCGCATGAAATGGCGAAGTTGGCGGCGCTGTCCCGGAGTGTCGGCAAGGAAGTCGATGTACTGCTGCGCCTGAACCTCGCCGGGCAGCGCAACGGCGCTGCGTTGTCGATGAGCGGCCCGTTCGGTATGGATCCTGACCTCATCGAAGCCTGTCGTGACATATTGGGGACGTCCCCATGGGTACGGCTGCGCGGCATCCACGCGCACCTCGCTTCAGGTCTGGATGCCCCGGACATGCTGCGTCAAGCATCCGAGATTCTTGACTGGGCCCGCCCCTGGCTCGCCAAGGCTGGTGTAGTTCAGCCGGAAATCAACCTGGGCGGCGGGATGGCGGTTGATTACGAAAACCCCACTACCCGATTTGACTGGGTTGCATATGGGAGAGGAATCTCAAAGCTCAGCACCCCCGGAGAAACCCTACGGATCGAACCGGGCCGATCCATGAGCGTGTACGCCGGATGGTATGTCACCGACGTAATCGACGTGAAGCGCGGACACGGGCAGTGGTACGCCATCTTGCGCGGCGGAACCATGCATATCCGTACTCCGGTCACGCGACAGCACAATCAGCCGTTTACCGTGCTGGAAAACGAAACACGCGCCGACGATCAGCCTGAAGTACGCAACGAGCTGGTCACGTTGGTTGGCCAACTGTGCACGCCGAAGGACGTATTCGCGAGCCGTGTACCGGTCGAGCGGATCCGTGTAGGCGACATGGTGGCCTTCTCCATGGCCGGCGCCTACGCCTGGAATATCTCGCATCACGACTTCCTGATGCACCCCAAGCCCGAATTCCACTACCTGAAGGCCGACGGCGGGCAGGACGGTGAACCGACTCCAGGCGAAGCGGTCAGCCGACTTCGGGCACGCCATGAGCAGACTCCGCTGACGGGCAAGCCACCAATCAGGTAAAACAAACGCCCCGACTGCCAAGCAGTCGGGGCGTTCGCCGTTGTCCCTGGCAGCCGGACCGCGGGGGCGCGGGCGGTGCTGCGTGACGAACTGCGTGACAACGACAGCGGACATCACCGGACGTCAACGCACTTCCCGGGACTGTTCCGGCTGGTCCGGGAGGTCGCGAGGCGCCTCCCCGCTTCTCCCTGGATTGCCTGGGGGTCAAGGGGTCGCAGGTTCAAATCCTGTCGTCCCGACCAGCGTTTACGCAGGTCGGGGGCCGTCTTCTCAGAAATGGGAGGGCGGCCTTTTCCAATTCTCGAGCGTGGTGGTCGCAGTGTGGTCGCACGACCGCCGCTCGGCCCCGAGCCCCATCATCGAACGGCCCGCGACCGCAGCGGTGTAGAACGGTTTGAGCAGTCCGCGAAGCCGGTCGGGGTGGTCGCGATGTGGTCGCAATCGACTCGGTGTCGGCGAGCGACTCGGCACGCCCGCTCCTTCGGCACCGGCAAGAGCTTCCGCGATGGCGTCCACGGCGCCGCGAGCGGCCTGCCGAGTCAGATGAGCGTAGATGTTCGCCGTCGTCGACAACGTCGAGTGCCGCACGTCTTGGACACCACCGTCAACGGCACGCCCGCCGTGATCGTCAGCGTCGCGGCCAAGTGCCGCAGGTCGTGCAGCGTGATCCGCGCAACCCCGGCCTCGGCGGACCAGCGACGGAAGTCCTCAGCCCTGCTCGCGCGGCTCGTACACGTCGCGCGCGAGCAGGTCGGCCGTGCTCTCCCGGCGCAGCAACACCCGTGCCCGCCCGTCCCGGACGGCCACCACCGGCGGTCGGCCGACCAGGTTGTAGGTGGACGCCATCGACTGCTGGTACGCGCCGGCCGCCGGCACCGCGAGCAGGTCGCCCGGGTGGATGTCCTCGGGCAGTTCGACGTCCGCCGCCAGCACGTCGCCCGACTCGCAGTAGCGTCCCACCACGGTGACCCGGCGCGAACGCCCACCGCCGGTGCGGCCCACGAGCCGAACCGTGGTCCGCGCGCCGTACAGGGCGGGGCGCGGGTTATCGGCCATGCCGCCGTCCACGGCGACGAACACCCGGTGCGCGGTGCGCTTGACCACGAGCACGCGGTACACGGCGACGCCCGAGGGTCCGGTGATGGCGCGGCCCGGCTCGATGATCAGGTGCGGTACGGGCAGGTCGTAGAGCGCGCACCGGCGCGCGAGTTGCCGCCGTACGTCGTCGGCGAACGACGCGATGTCCAGGGCGTGTTCGCCGCTGCGGTAGGCGATGCCGTGGCCGCCGCCGAGGTTGAGTTCGGGTAGCACGACGCCGTACCGGTCGCGCAGTCCGGCCAGGAAGGTCGCGAGCGTGGCGACGGCTGCGAGGTAGGGGCGTACCGAGTTGATCTGCGAGCCCAAATGGCAGTGCAGGCCGGTGAGTTCGAGACGTTTTTGGCCGAGCACCCGGACCACCGCGTCCTCGGCGTCCCCACGCGCGATCGACACGCCGAACTTCTGGTCCTCGCCCCCGGTACGGATCGAGTGGTGTGCGCCCGCCTCGATCCCCGGCACGACCCGGACCATCACCCGCTGCCGTCGGTCCGGCCCGACGAGGGCGGCGAGGCGGGCCGGCTCGGCCGCGTTGTCGAGCACGATCCGGCCCACGCCCAGACGCAGCGCCGAGCGCAGCTCGTCCGGCGACTTGGCGTTGCCGTGCAGGATGATCCGCTCGGCGGGCATCCCGGCGACGGCGGCGAGCTCCAACTCCCCGACCGAGCACACGTCCAGACCGAAGCCCTCCTCGCGCAGCCAGCCCACCAGCCCCCGGCACAGAAACGCCTTGGCCGCGTAGGCGATCTCCGCCTCCGGCAGCGCGGTCCGATACGCCCGACACGTTTCCCGTACCGTGCCCTCGTCGAGCACGTACAGCGGCGTCCCGAACCGCTCCGCGAGCTCGCCCAACGGCACTCCGCCCACCGTGAGGTCCTCTTGGATCACTCGCGTCGAACGCGGCCACACGGACAACTCGGCGGCGGGCTCGGATATGACGACCGACATGACATCTCCCTGACCACAAGTACCTACCGATGACGACATGTCAGCCGAGCGTCGACAACACGGGAATCCGCAGATCCGCCGCGTCCACGGGCGTCGACGCGGGCGCGGCGAGGCCCGGATCGACCAGTACCACCCGCACTCCGACTTCGTCGGCGAGCGACCGTACGGCACCGGCCCCGAGCCGAATCCACTCCTGCTCGGCGCCCAACACCGCGCGCAACCGGGCCGGCGAGGTGAAGGCCACCATCACCCGCTCCCCCAACGGATCCCGGCACAGCCGCACCACCCGAGCCACATCCCCGACCCGCACCGGTACGGCCAAGGCGCACCGGGCGGTGGTCACAGAAGCGGGTTCCTCGTCGCTTGTCAGCACATCGAGCACAGCAACCTCCGAAGTTCTCGACCCGCCCTACTCCACGGGCCACACCTCCGAAGCTAAGCTCCGCAAAGCCCACCAACCCCGCCGTTACCGTCCCCTTGATCGGCACGGGGGCGACCTTGACGCTTCCCTGACCCGTCGGGCCGCGGCTTCCGCGGCTTCCCGAGGAGGACTCGCCGACACGAACGAATTCCGCGCCCGCCCGCGCGTCCCAGCCGGTGGCCGCTGCCCAGGTCCAAGCCGTCGTGGCGGTCGGCGGGTACCCCGGCTCGGGCACGTGCGGCAGTGTCGCCGGCCCGTCCGGCGGGCCGGCGCCGGGGCTTCACGCAGAGGTACTCCTGCGGCATGTCTTACTCCACCGTGGTAGTCACAGTCCGAGGTCGCCCACATCCGCAGTGCGCCTGCGGGTTCAAACGTTGTGCCGAGGCGCCCGGGTCCGCAGCAGTCGTTGCGTGAGCCCACCGCAGTCACGGCTTGGCACCGAGGAGCGGGGGCTGTCCGTCCCTGAGCCCGTGGGTCGCGTACGGGAGCCGCGTCCGCGACGAACGCGTGCTCGCTCCCGTTGTAGGGAAGCCGCAGCCCGCCCATCCTGCTCGTCCAGTTCGGGCCCGTGCGCCGCAGGGATCCGAGTCGACACTCGAAGGGCGTATCACCGACAAAGCCCTGGCCGTGCGTCGCCGGGTCACCGCGCCGGCCGAGGGGTCGGTCCTGCTCGTTGGGTCGGGCGATGATGACCGGCTGGCTGCGCACGGCCCCGAACCCGCAACGCCGCCGTTCCAACGGGGCCGCGGCTCCGGGCTCGGTCAACGCGCGCACCGGCCCCAGGCCGTGATGCGGCACGCCAACATTCAGACCACCAGCCGCTACCTGACCGTGCGCATCGAGGAGATCTTCGACGCCCTGCTGGATCACTACAACCGCCCCGGCCCCAAGCCAGTTACCCGGCCGGCTACGACGCTGCAGACATCCAGGCGGTATTCGGTGCCGAAGGACGTGAATTGCATCGAGTGCGAGAACTCGCCTCTGTGCGAGAGGAGTCACCGGATCAGGCATGATGCAGCCGTTTGCCATCAAGCGGACCGCCGCCGACCTCGTTGAACCGCGCCGCAGTAGCCCGCGTGACCTGCCGGAATCTCGATCGTTCCACCACCCCGTCCAGACCCAGATCCCGCCCCACGTCACAGCCGATGTGGATCAGTGCGGTGTGCCGAGATCGGCTCAGAGCCGGCCCACCGAGAGCCATGGCGATCGGCCCCGCCACCGGCCGGGCGTACGGGTGCGGATCTGCACGCGGACGGGGCGAGATGAGGTGCGGGAGGCGGCCAATGCGGTCGTCTCGATTACTTCGGGTCGCGGTTGAACTGCGCCGTCGACCAGCGGTAGCCGAGCGCGATCAGGCCGACGCACCAGACGACCGCGATCCAGCCGTTGTTGCCGATTTCGGTGCCGAGGAGGAGGCCACGGAGGGTTTCGATGGCGGGGGTGAAGGGCTGGTACTCGGCGATCGGCTGGAACCAGCCCGGCATCGTACCGGCCGGGATGAAGGCGCTGGAGATGAGCGGCAGGAGGATCAGCGGCATGGCCATGTTGCCGGCCGCCTCGGGATTCGGGCTGGCCGCGCCCATGCCGACCGCGATCCAGGTGAGTGCCAGGGCGAACAGCGTGATCAGCCCGAACGCCGCGATCCACTCCAGTGCCGTGGCGTCCGTGGACCGGAAGCCCATCGCCACCCCGACGGCGCCGACGAGGACCACGCTCATCACGCACTGCAGCACGCCGCCGACGACATGCCCGACGAGCAGAGAGCCCCGGTAGATCGCCATCGTGCGGAAGCGGGCGGTGAGGCCCTGGGTCATGTCCACGCAGACGGACACCGCGGCCCCGATCACGGTGCTGCCGACGGTCATCAGCAGCAGACCGGGGACGATATAGGCGATGTAGTCGGAGCGGTCCGCGCCGCCGCCACCGATGCCGGCGCTCATCACGTCGCCGAAGATGTAGACGAAGAGCAGCAGCATCATGATCGGCGTGAGCAGCAGGTTCAGGGTCCCGGACGGGTAGCGCCATGCGTGCAGGAGGTTGCGGCGCAGCATCGTGTTCGAGTCGCGTACAGCGAGAGAGAGGGAGCTCATCGGACGCTCTCCTTGGGCTGGTTGGGGACGTTGGCTGGGACGGTCAGGGCGAAGAACACGTCGTCGAGGTCGGGGGTGTGGACGGTCAGTTCGTCCGCCTCGATGCCGGCCGAGTCCAGCTGGTCGAGGATGGAACGCAGTTCGCGCTGACTGCCGTCGCAGGGGATGGACAGCGACAGTGCCTCGTCGTCGCGGGTGACCTCGCGCAGGGCGTCAGCGGCGGACTGGTACGCGACCGGGTCGGTGAAGCGGAGCCGGATGTGCCCGCCCGGGATGAGCCGCTTGAGCTCCTCGGCGCTCCCCTCGGCGGCGATCTTGCCGTCGTTCAACACAGCGATGCGGTCGGCGAGTTCGTCGGCCTCATCCAGGTATTGGGTGGTGAGGAAGACGGTCACGCCGTCGGAGACGAGGCCGCGGATGATGCCCCACATGTTGTGGCGGGAGCGCGGGTCGAGCCCTGTCGTCGGCTCGTCGAGGAAGATGATCCGCGGGTCGCCGACCAGCGTCATCGCGAGGTCGAGGCGGCGCTTCATGCCGCCCGAGTAGGTGGAGGCGGGCTTCTTCGCCGCCTCCGCCAGGTCGAAGCGCTCCAGCAGTTCGGCGGCGACCCGCCGTCCCTCGCGCTTGGACAGGTGGTGCAGATCCGCCATGAGGAGCATGTTCTCCTCGCCGGTGATCAGGCCGTCGACGGCGGAAAACTGCCCGGTGACACCGATCGCGGCGCGGACTGCCTGCGGGTCGGCGGCCAGATTGTGCCCGCCGACGTGCAGGTCACCGGCGTCGGCGGTGAGGAGCGTGGACAGGATCTTGACGGCGGTGGTCTTGCCGGCGCCGTTCGGGCCGAGCAGCGCGAACACGGACCCGGCCGGGATGCGCAGATCGATGCCGTCGAGGACGGTCTTGTCGCCGTACGACTTGCGTAGCCCGACGGCGGAGACGGCGGTCTGCGACGGGTGACCGTCATCCTGCCTGGATGTGGGCATGACAGATGAAGGCACGGTGACTTCCTTTCGAAGGCTGAAGGCACACGGGGAGTGGAAGCTGTTTCGGAACTCGGATTGGGTACTGTCCGTGACTACGCGTCAGTCGCGTCGTCCTGGAGGAATGGTGTCGAGCGGCCCGCCGCCGGAGCCCTGCTCGCCGGGGGCGCCGGCAGGGTTGAGCCAGGTCCCGCCGGCCTGCTCGACCACCTCGGTGGACAGGTTCTGCGGCGGCTTCTGGTGGCTGTCGGCCCGCGCCTGTTCGCGCTGCGGCGAGGCGGACGAACCGCCCGTGCGGCAATGCCCACCGCCATGAAGCGACGGGTGTTACTTCTCGGCCGTACCGGGTTCCCCGCTGATGGACTCCTGATAGGCGTCCGCATAGGTGCGTGAGTCCTTGACCAGGTCGTCGCAGAACGCGGCGACGTCCTTGCCGATGAGTTCCAAGACCCCCTTGCCCGCGGCCACGCCCTCCTCGAAGAAGTCGACGATCCCGGGGAGCAGAGGCCCGTCAGGCAGGTCGATCGGTCCGACCTTGAAGAAGTACTTCTGCATCTCCTTGTAGACGATCTGGTAGTCCGGCGGAAGCGCCTTGACCCGAGCCATGTGCGCCCGCCACTGCTTCTTGCCCTCGATGATGTCTTGGATGCTCACGTCAGCCTCCCAGCCGGCTCAGTTTCCTCGCGACGTTCCTGTTCAACTGCTCGCGCCACCGGTCGCGATAGGTTCGAGCCCCTTCTCCACCGGCCAGCGCGGTGCAAAAGCCTTGGATGTCGTCGCCGAGCACCTCGTGGACGCTCTGCCCGTCCGCCGCCGTTTCTTCGAGCAGCCCCAGGGCGGCGTCGAGGATCGGCATCAGGTTGCGGCCGGTGAAGTCCCCATGCGGAAGGAGGTGGACTTTGATCTGATCCCACGCCGCCCGGTAGTCGTCCGGCAGGGCCTCGGCCCGTCCCTCGAAAGCCTTCCAATCCCTGGTGAGATCGCTGCCTGTGATGGTCTCCCAGAAGTTCATCTCCCGCCCTCCTTGAGCCTGTCGATGCGTGATGAGACGTACTGCCATTTGGTCCAGAACTTCGCGAGTTCTTCGCGTCCGGCGTCGTTGAGCGCGTAGAACTTGCGCGGTGGACCAACCCCGGATGGTCGTTTCGTCACCTGGACGAGTCCGTTCCTCTCCAGTCGCAGCAAGATGGTGTACACCGTCCCCTCGACGACGTCGGTGAAGCCGAGCTCGTTCAGCTGACGGGTGATGGCGTACCCGTAGGTTTCCTCGTTGCCGATGATTTCGAGCACGCACCCTTCGAGCGTGCCCTTCAGCATCTCCGTCAGGTCGTCCATCGCGAGTCCTCCTCGGCCCCAGCGGTACTACGTAGTACCGAGTACCACTACACGGTATCACCGAGTAGTGGAGGGTGCCAGCGCCTCCGGTTGGCGCGGACGGACCCGGGACCGATCTTGCGAGACCAGGCTCCGCGGCTGCGGCTACCCCATCGGCCTGGCTCCATAGTCGGCGGGGGCTCGTACGTCATCACCGCAATGCCCCGACCTCGACATCCCAAGGTGGCTTGCCGGCCGGCTTGCGGCTGTCGGTAAACGAACGCACCCTCAAGTGATCAACGCACTGGCGTTCCTGGTCACGTGGATCTTCGACGCCGATGTCGACGCCCAGGGCGGCGCGTACGCCACCGGTGTCCTCGTGCTGATCACCTCGGCCGCGATCGCGGTCACCATCGCCGCGCCCGCGAACGCGGGTGGACCATCGCGTTCGCGGTGATCTCCGCGGCCTTCCTGTACACAACGGCCGTCAACGTCGTCGAGCGGCCCGACGGTGTGAAGATCGGCACCTGCTTCATCGCCGGCATCATGGCGCTGTCGCTGCTGTCCCGCCTGGTCCGCGCGTTCGAACTGCGCGTCACGGACATAGAGCTGGACGACATGGCCCGGCGCTTCGTCCGCGACACCGCCCACCGCACCATCCGCTTCATCGCGAACGAGCCCGACCGCCGCGACGAAGCCGAATACCGCGACAAGACCGAACAGATCCGAACCGACAACCACATCCCCGAGAGCGACGACGTCGTCTTCGTCGAGGTCACCGTCGGCGACCCGTCGGAATTCGAGTCCGGGCTGCGGATCAAGGGCGAAGTCCTGCACGGGCGCTACCGCGTCCTCACGCTGGAAAGCTCCTCGGTCCCCAACGCGCTCGCGGCGCTGCTGCTGCACGTGCGCGACGTCTCCGGCCAGCGGCCGCACATCTACTTCGAATGGACCGAGGGCAACCCGCTCGCCAACTTCCTGCGGTTCTTCCTCTTCGGCCAGGGCGAAGTCGCCCCCGTCACCCGCGAAGTACTCCGCAAGGCCGAACCGGACCGGTCGCAGCGCCCGCACATCCACGTCGGTTGATCCGGCGAGTCGGCCAGGGCCGTCCGCGTAAGCACGCCGACGCGCATGTCGTGGTCGCGGAAGAACCGGCACCACGCGTCATCGATCAGCATGGACGGTGCGCGCCGACACCGCCGCCGTGGCGAGCCGACGAGCCCGTCCGTCGAGCGGACCGGCCGACCACCTGAGCGCCGCGAACGCGGCCACGAACGCCTGGTAGCCGCACTGCGGACGTTCGCATCGGAACGCGATCGTCAACGCGTGGGTCAGGAGCAGTCCCCACCCGGCCTCGGCCTCCGGATCCTCGGCCGGCTGCGGCAACACCACCTCGTCCTGCCGGTTCAACACCGTCACCCAGAACACGCTGCCTGTCGTGTGCGTGGCCACGAGCACCGCACTCGTCGGGTGTTCGTGTACGAACACATTGGTCGTCAATTCACTTACCACCTCGGCGACATCGTCCGCATCGGCGCCGGCGGCCTCCGCCCGCGCGGCAGCGTGTTCGCGAGGATGAACCGCTGACGTACCACGCCATCGCCACCGAGGTCGCCCTGCACTTCGATGTCGGCGGACCCGACGTCATGGGCGACAGATGCGGCCCCTGATCGACGAGATGGTCCTGCCGAACGTCACCTTCCGAATCGTCCCGTTCTCGGCCGGACGCATGGCGGCTCAAGCGGCAGGCTTCACCATCCTCAAGTTCGAGGACAGCGACGATCCCGACGCCGCTTGAATGGAAGGCGTCGGCGGTGGCTCAGGACGCGAAATCCGCCTGTACAACAGGCGGATTCTCTCAGGCCACCAGGGGCAGAAAGGCCCAGACCGCTCCCGTGGGCGCTGCGGCGTGGTCAGTGGCAGCAGTCGCATCCGGGCCGGCAGCCGCACGCGTCCGTCTCCTGCCGCGGAGCGGGGACCGTGGCTGCGGGTGCCGCGCAGCAGCCCTTGCCCTGCCAGGCGTCGCGGCCTTCCTTGACGGCGATGGCGGCGATGACGAGGGCGGCGATGGGGTCGGCCCAGGACCAGCCGAGGGTGGCGTTGAGAACCAGACCGACCAGCAGGACCGCGGAGAGGTAGGTGCACAGCAGGGTCTGTTTCGAGTCGGCGACCGCGGAGGCGGAGCCGAGTTCGTGTCCGACCTTGCGCTGGGCCGCTGACAGGAACGGCATCACGGCCAGGGACAGGGCGGCGATGACGATACCGGGGATGGAGCGGTTGGCCTCGACGGAGCCGGTGAGTGCGCGTACGGCGTCGACGCCGACGTATGCGGCGAGGGCGAAGAAGGACACCGCGATGATCCGGAGGGTGGTCTTCTCACGAGCTTCGCGTACGGCGTGGTCGGCAGCGGAGAACTGCCAGGCGACCGCGGCGGCGGAGGACACCTCGATGACCGAGTCCAGGCCAAAGCCGATCAGCGCGGTGGACGAGGCCATCGTACCGGCGGTGATGGCGACGATCGCCTCGATGACGTTGTAGGTGATGGTCGCCGCGACCAGCAGCCGTATTCGCTTCGCGAGCGCATCGCGGCGGGCCGGGGACGGCCCGAGGGATATCGCGGTCACCTCAGCAGCAGCCCTTCGTCTTGGCGTCGGGGCAGGTCTTGTCCGCCTCGACAGCGACCACCGCGTTGCGTAGGTCGTCCAAGGCGTGCCCGAGGCGTTCGTCGGCCGGCTCGTAGCGGGTGCGCCGGCCGACGGGCACGGCGACGACCAGGCCGCAGTCGCGCAGGCAGGCCAGGTGGTTCGACAGCCGGGTGCGGGAGATGCCGAGGGTGTCGGCGAGGTCGGAAGGGTGGGCCGGCGCCTCGCGCAGCGCGAGCAGCAGACGGCAGCGGATCGGGTCGGCGAGCGCGCGGCCGAAGCGGGCCGGCACCTCGCTGTCGGGAGCAACAGTCGGCACAGCATGAAAGAACATGTGTTCCTGAATTGAGGACGCAGTGGATTGTTGATCGCCGCCGGAGTGGATCAGCGCCCTCGGGGCATCGGTACAGCCGTTGCACTGAGAAGGATCTTGGACAGGAGGAGGGCCCCGGCGATGAGGTGCGAGCCGACGGTGACGAGAACAGGGGGGCACCAGGATGTGGCCCCATCGGCGGAGGGCCTTGGCGACGACGGGACGGGTGGCGAAGCACTTGCCCGCGAAGCGCCGGACGGCGACCGGGGCGGCGACAGGGCGGGCGCGATCTCCAGGACGACGTCGGCGAAGGCCCGCGCACGTTGGTCGGTGTCGTCGCGGGCGGACACTGGATCTCACGGGAACCCGTGGGTCGGCAGGGCCGCGGTTCGATCCGGCTCCGGACCGGACCGCGCGTTCCCGAGGCGAACAGGGCCGGGCCCGGCGGTGGAGGGAGAACACCGGTGGATCGTGGGCAGTTGCGCATCTACCTGGGCGCCGCGCCCGGGGTCGGGAAGACGTACGCCATGTTGGCCGAAGGGCGGCGCCGCGCCGAGCGGGGCACCGATGTGGTCGTCGGCTACGTGGAGACCTACGGTCGTCCACGCACCGCCGCGCTCCTGGAGGGCTTGGAGGTCATTCCCCGGAAGACCGTTCCCTACCGGGGCACGACCTTCACCGAACTCGACGCCGACGCGGTGATCGCCCGCCGCCCCCAGGTGGCGCTGATCGACGAGTTGGCCCACACCAACGTGCCCGGCTCGCCCACCGTCAAGCGTTGGGAAGACGTCGAACGGATCCTCGACGCCGGCATCGTCGTGCTCTCCACGGTCAACATCCAACACTTGGACTCGGTCAACGACGTCGTCCAACAGATCACCGGCGTGCCCCAGCGAGAGACCGTCCCCGACGAGGTCGTACGCCGGGCCGAACAGGTCGAACTCGTCGACATCACCCCGGAGGCCCTACGTCGACGCATGGCGCACGGCAACATCTACGCACCGGACAAGGTCGACGCGGCGCTCACCCACTACTTCCGGGTCGGCAACCTGACCGCGTTGCGCGAACTCGCCTTGCTGTGGCTGGCCGACAAGGTCGACGACCAACTGGAGAGTTACCGCGCGGACCACCACATCGCCGGCACCTGGGAGGCCCGCGAACGCGTTGTCGTCGCCCTCACCGGCGGCCCCGAGGGCGACACCCTCATCCGCCGGGCCTCGCGCATCGCCGAGCGCGCCAGAGGCGCCGACCTGCTCGCCGTGCACGTCACGCCCAGCGACGGCCTCACCGATGCCGACCCCGCCGACCTCGCCCGTCAGCGTTCGCTCGTCGAAAGCCTCGGCGGCACGTACCACAATGTCGTCGGCGACGACGTCCCCACGGCATTGCTCGACTTCGCCCGCGCCGTGAACGCCACCCAGCTCGTGCTCGGCGCGTCCCGGCGTGGGCGCCTCGGGCAGGTCTTCTCTCGCGGTGTCGGAGTGACCACGGTCGCGCGGTCGGGGCCGATCGACGTCCATCTGGTCACCCACGAGCGCATCGGCCTCGGTCGGCGCGCCGCGGCGGGACGCGAGGGACTGACCCGACGTCGGCGGCTGACCGGCTTCGTCCTCGCCGCCGCGGGCCTGCCCCTGCTCACTCTCGTACTGACCGCCCTGCGTGGCCGGTTGTCCCTGGCAAGCGACATTCCGATATTCCTCGTCGCGATCATCGGCGTCGCCATGGTCGGAGGTCTCTACCCGGCCGTCTTCGCCGCCCTGGCCGGATTCCTGCTGCTCAACTACTACTTCACGCCGCCCACCCACGAGTTCACCATCGGCGACAGCGACAATGTCGTAGCCCTGGTGGCCTTCGTGTTGGCAGCCGTGGCGGTCAGCGCGATCGTCGACCTGGCCGCCCGGCGCACGCGCGAAGCAGCCCGCGCCCGCGCAGAGGCCGAGGGGCTGTCCACCCTGGCCGGGAGCGTGCTGCGTGGGGAGCGCGCCCTCGACTCCCTGCTGGAGCGGCTCCGGGAAACGTTCGGCCTGGTGTCGGTCACCCTGCTCGAACACCGACCCGGCGCGCCGTTGACCCCGGACCGCCAACGCGACCCGCACAGCTGGCGGATCGTCGCCTCGGTCGGTACCGGACCGTGTGCCAGTCCCGACGAAGGGGACGTCGACGTCCCGGTCGGCGACGAGCTGGCGCTGGTTCTGCGCGGTCGCCCCCTGCGCGCCGCCGACCGCAGAGTCCTGGAGGCATACGCGGCCCAGGCCGCTCTCGCACTGCACCAGCAGCGCCTGGAGGAGGAGAGCGAACAGTCACGCCCCATCGCCGAGGCCGACCGGGCGCGCACGGCGCTGTTCGCCGCCGTCAGCCACGACCTGCGCACTCCGCTGACATCCGCCATCGCCGCCGTGGACAGCCTGGCCGATCCCGACAGCGCCCCGACCGACGATGCACGCGCCGAACTCGTCACCGCCGCCGGGGACTCCCTCGCGCGCCTCGACCGACTGGTCGCCGACCTCCTGGACGTGAGCCGACTGCAAGCCGGCACCCTCGGCACCGACGCACAGCCCCTTGCCGTCGATGAAATCGTCTCCAACGCGCTGGACGGCCTCGCGCCCTCGGATCATCACATCGATATCCGCATCCCCGACGAGATTCCCGACGTCCTCGCCGACCCGGCGCTCGTGGAACGGATCCTGGTCACCCTGATCTCCAACGCCCAACGCCGCAGCCCACTCGACCACCACGTCCTGGTCACCGCGAGCGCCCACGCCGGCCGCGTCGAACTCCGGATCGTCGACCGCGGCCCGGGCATCGTCCGCGATCGGGTGTCCCGGCCCACCCAGCGCCTCGCCACCGAGGTGGACCACATCGGAGCCGGGCTGGGCCTCACCCTCGCGCGGGGGCTCGCCGACGCCATGGGCGGAACCGTTGTCCTCGAAGAAACCCCGGGCGGCGGCCTCACCGCGACGCTCGGCCTGCCCGCCGTCGCGCCACCGGCCGGCCCGCCTCCGACCGCACCGGACACGACCGACGACGCGGTCGCCCACCCGACAGGCGTCGACCCGGCCTCCGACCGGCGATCCGATCCCGGCGTCTGAGCTCGCCACGTGACCGGCGCCGCGCTCGCTTCAGGCCACAGCCTTGTCGGCGCCCACGATCAGCGTTCGCGCACGCCTACGGCACGACGCGACGTGCTCGGAACGCGTAACCGTCCTGCTCGAAGCCGGGATTCTCCCAATCGAGCCGGACCGTCCGTCCGGGGGACAACGTCCGGAAGCCCGGCATTTCGATATCACTGAAGTGGGCGAAGCAACCACCGGGCGTCTCCGGGGAGTCCGGAACGCCCCAACCTTCTTCCTCGTGCCCCTCGTGTACGGTCGCCCTCGTCATGCCGGAAGACGGTATCGCTTGCCCGGCTCCGGTGCCCGTGCCACGGAGCCGTGAACCTACCCGCCCAAGCGATGCGTGGCCCCCATCTCAGCGTTCGGCCTGTTCGAAGGCGGAGCCGACCTGGTCGGCGAGGGTCACGGCGACCAGCCGGGCCTGAAGGGACGGCATGCTCCCGGGCGTGGGATCGAGCATGAACCGGCCGTAGAAGTGGTCTCCCCGATACACGCGCACCTCGACCTCCTCCGTCGGCAGGCCACGCCGGTCGACGTCCCAGCTCCGTGCCCCGACGGACACGGTCCCGTCCCGTTCCAGGCGCGGCGGGTGACCCAGCAGCGATCCGAATTCGAACCGGCACCCACGCAACCCCAGCAGGTCGGTGAGCTGCGCTTTGACCCGGTCGACGACCCGATCGGGCGAGGCCGAGGATCGCGCCAGCTCGGCCGTGTCGTGGATCTGGGCCAGGTAGCCCGCGTCGGTGATGGCGATCACCTGAAGCCGCCGGGCACGTGCGGCGATCTGTGAGACCGAGAGCCCGACAAGCAGCAGCAGAACAGCCATCTGGATGTCCGCCGAACGGGTGATGGAGAAGTGCTCGTACGGCTTGGTGAAGAAGAAGTCGAACCACACCGTCGCCGACAGGGCCGCAAGCGCCCCGGCGACTCGATGACCGTTGGCGGCCACCGCAACCACGACGACAACCATGACCAAGGCGACGTTCGCGTTCGCGAAGTGCGTTCGGAACGGAACCAGGACACCCGCGACGGCCAGCGGAGCCACCACCGCAGCCAACAGGGCCAAGCGGTCCCGGTCGAGGTATCGGGGCATCACACGGCACCTCCGGATGACCACAAGCTCTCCACCGGCTGCGCCAGGACCAGCGCAGATGAACAACCACGACGTGACCTGATCAGACCTCAGGGTATGTCGCCCGTCACGGTGGCAATCAGATGTTCGCGTCAAGACAACGACAAATGTCGAATGTGCCGCCAATCAGGTGTCAGGGGCCGGGCGCGCGGGTGAATAGCGGTGATTGCCGGCCTTGGCGGTGCAAAACCGGGCGACGAATCGGGTAGGGCGACCTGTCCCGACCGGACGGGCGCGCGCCGGCGGCGACGGCGGAGCGTCCCCATACTCCCGTCTCCGCCGTACGAGGAGCCCTGTGATGGCCGATCTGGTGTTCGTATCGGTGTCCATCGCGTTCTTCGCGCTGGTGGCCCTCATCGCCAAGGGGGTGGCAGAGCTGTGACGCGCCGTCACTGCTCGCATCCCCCGTTCGCCGCGGACTCCCGGTCCGAATCGAGGTCGCACCGTGGGCTTTGAGAGCGTGCTCGGCCTGTCCGTCGCAATCGTCCTGCTCGTGTACCTCGTCGTGGCGCTCCTGTTTCCCGAGAGGTTCTGATGAGCGACACGCTCGCGGGAATCCTGCAGATCACACTGCTCGTCGCCGTGCTGGCTGCCGTGCACCGCCCGTTCGGCGACTACATGGCTCACGTGTACAGCAGTTCGAAACACCTGCGCGGCGAGCGCTGGATGTACCGGCTCATCGGCGTGAACCCCGACTCCGAGCAGCCCTGGGGCATATACCTGCGCAGCATCCTCGCGTTCTCGCTGTTCTCGGTTCTCGGCCTGTACGGGCTGTTGCGCCTTCAGGAGCACCTGCCGTACAACCTCGGCTTCGAGGCGATGCCCGCCGACCAGGCTTTCAACACGGCCGCGTCGTTCACGACCAACACGAACTGGCAGTCGTACTCGGGTGAGGCGGCCCTCGGCCACCTGGCCCAGATGGTCGGCCTGACCGTGCAGAACTTCGTCTCCGCGGCGGTCGGCATGGCAGTCGCGATCGCGGTGGTCCGCGGATTCGTCCGGTCGCGTTCCGGGGAGATCGGCAATTTCTGGGTCGACCTGGTGCGGGGTGTCGTGCGCATCCTGCTGCCCGTCGCGATCATCGGCACGATCGTGCTCGTCGCCTCGGGCACCATCCAGAACCTGGCCGACCCGCACACCGTGCGGACGCTGTCGGGCGGGGCTCAGACGATCACCGGCGGGCCGGTTGCGTCGCAGGAGGCGATCAAGGAACTGGGGACCAACGGCGGCGGCTTCTACAACGCCAACTCGGCACACCCGTTCGAGAATCCGAACGCGTTCACCAATCTGTTCGAGATCTTCCTGCTCCTCGTCATCCCGTTCTCGCTGCCGCGCACGTTCGGTCGCATGGTGGGCAGCGCCCGGCAGGGGTACGCGATCCTCGCCGCGATGTCCGCCATCTGGTTCACCGCCGTGTGCCTGATGTGGTGGACCGAAGCACACGGGCACGGCATCGCACCACAACTCGCAGGCGGTGCGATGGAGGGCAAGGAGCAGCGCTTCGGCATCGCCGGATCGGCCCTGTTCGCGGCGTCGACCACGATGACGTCGACGGGAGCCGTCGACTCGTTCCATTCGTCCTTCACCGGCTTCGGCGGCGGCATCGCGCTGCTCGGCATGATGCTCGGCGAGATCACGCCCGGCGGCGTCGGATCCGGCCTGTACGGGATCCTCGTCATGGCGATCCTCGCGGTGTTCGTGGCCGGTCTGATGGTCGGTCGCACGCCGGAGTACCTGGGCAAGAAGATCAGCTCGGGCGAGATGAAGCTCGTCGCGATGTACATCCTGGTCGTGCCGGCGACGATCCTCACGCTCACCGGCATCGCCATCGCGCTGCCCGGCGAGCGTGCGTCGATCCTCAACGCCGACTCGCCCCACGGGTTTTCGGAGGTGTTGTACGCGTTCACGTCGGGCGCGAACAACAACGGCAGCGCGTTCGCCGGACTCTCCGCGAACACCGAGTTCTACAACGTCTGGATCGGCATCGCGATGCTCGTCGGTCGATTCGTCACCATGACCCTGGTGTTGGCGCTCGCCGGAAGGCTTGCCGCGCAGGGCGCCGTGCCCGAGACGGCGGGCACCCTGAAGACCCATCGTCCGCTGTTCGTGGGCACGCTCGTCGGTGTCATCCTCATCGTCGCCGGGTTGACCTTCTTCCCCGCACTGGCGCTGGGCCCGATCGCGGACGGTCTGGCGTGACCCGGGCCCGGTTCCCGCGGCCGAACCCGACGCTCCGGCCGGTTCACGGCGCGCGTTCCACATCCGGGGAGGGCCGTTGCCCATGCCTGCCGTGACACACTATCCGCGCGACCCCCGGAAAGCGGAGCCCGAACCTCACGCCACCCCGTCGCGCGTGGCCGGCGGACTGTTCGAACCGCGTGCCCTGCTCGAGTCCGTGCCGGATGCCCTGCGCAAGCTGGACCCGCGCCTCATGGCCCGCTCGCCCGTCATGTTCGTGGTCGAGATCGGCTCGGTCCTCACGACGATCATGGCGATCAAGGACCCGAGCGTCTTCGCCTGGGTCACCACCGTGTGGCTGTGGCTGACCGTCGTGTTCGCCAACCTGGCCGAGGCCGTCGCCGAAGGGCGTGGCAAGGCCCAGGCGGACACGTTGCGCAAGGCCAAGACCGACACCCTCGCGCGCCGCCTCGTCGACGATGTCCGCGAGGAGTCGGTACCCGGCACGGAGTTGCGCGTAGGCGACCTGGTGGTGTGCGAGGCCGGCGATGTCATCCCCGGCGACGGCGACGTCGTCGAGGGTGTCGCCAGCGTGGACGAGTCGGCCATCACCGGCGAATCCGCGCCCGTCATCCGCGAGTCCGGCGGCGACCGCAGCGCGGTGACCGGAGGCACGAAGGTCTTGTCGGACCGGATCGTCGTGAAGATCACGACCGAGCCCGGCAAGACGTTCATCGACCGGATGATCGCGCTGGTCGAGGGCGCGGCCCGGCAGAAGACACCGAACGAGATCGCCCTGAACATCCTGTTGGTGTCGCTGACGATCATCTTCCTGTTCGCGGTCGTCACGCTCCAGCCGATGGCGGTGTACGCGCACGCCGAGCAATCGCTGATCATCCTGGTGGCGCTGCTGGTGTGTCTGATCCCGACGACGATCGGCGCGCTCCTGTCGGCGATCGGCATCGCGGGCATGGACCGGCTGGTGCAACGCAACGTACTCGCGCTGTCCGGGCGGGCCGTCGAGGCGGCGGGCGACGTGTCCACGCTGCTGCTCGACAAGACCGGCACGATCACCCTCGGGAACCGGCAGGCGTCGGAGTTCGTACCCGTCGACGGCGTGGACGAGGCCGAGCTGGCCGATGCCGCGCAGCTGTCCTCGCTCGCGGACGAGACCCCCGAGGGCCGCTCGATCGTCGTGCTGGCCAAGGCCCGCTACGACCTGCGGGCACGACACGAGGGCGAGTTGGGACACGCGACATTCGTGGAGTTCAGCGCGCAGACCCGCATGTCCGGCATCGACCTGACCGACGACGGTGCGATGCGGCGGGTCCGCAAGGGCGCGGCGGCGTCGATCAACGCATGGGTTGCCGAACGCGGCGGTCCGGTCCCACCCCGATCGGCGGAGCTGGTCGATCGGATCTCGGCTGCGGGCGGCACTCCTTTGCTGGTTGCGGTCGAGGACGCGAGCGGGGCGCGGATCCTCGGCGTGGTCCACCTCAAGGACGTGGTCAAGGAGGGCATGCGGGAGCGGTTCGACGAACTGCGGCGCATGGGCATCAAGACGGTCATGATCACGGGCGACAACCCGCTGACCGCCAGGGCGATCGCGGACGAGGCCGGGGTGGACGACTTCCTCGCGGAGGCAACGCCCGAGGACAAGATGGCGCTGATCAGGCGCGAGCAGGCGGGCGGCAAGCTGGTCGCGATGACGGGCGACGGCACCAACGACGCCCCCGCGCTGGCCCAGGCCGACGTGGGCGTGGCGATGAACACCGGCACCTCCGCCGCCAAGGAGGCCGGGAACATGGTCGACCTGGACTCCAACCCGACCAAGCTCATCGAGATCGTCGAGATCGGCAAGCAGCTGCTCATCACCCGCGGCGCGCTCACCACGTTCTCCATCGCCAACGACGTCGCGAAGTACTTCGCGATCATCCCCGCGATGTTCGCGAGCATTCAGGGCGCCGAAGCGTTGGAACCGCTCGACAAGCTCAACGTCATGCACCTCGCCACCCCCGAGTCGGCGATCGTCTCGGCAGTCGTCTTCAACGCCCTGGTGATCGTCGCGCTCATCCCGCTCGCGCTGCGCGGCGTCCGCTACCGGCCGATGTCGGCCGACCAGATGCTCTCCCGCAATCTCGGCGTCTACGGCCTCGGCGGCCTGATCGCACCGTTCGTCGGGATCAAGCTCATCGATCTGATCGTCTCGCTCGTCCCCGGAATCGGGTGAATCCATGGCCACGGTCGTCGTCACCCGCGCGCGCGTGCTCCTCGCCGGGCTGCGGGCGGTGCTCGTACTCACCGTGTTGTGCGGCCTGGTCTACCCGTTCGCGATGACCGGCATCGCGCAGGTCCTGTTCCCCGACCAGGCGGACGGCTCCAAGAGCACCTACCAGGGCAAGGACGTCGGCTCCAGCCTGATCGGCCAGAGCTTCGACCTCGTCGACGCACAGGGCAAGGCTCGGCTGTTCGCGGCCGACGGTCGGGAGGTCCTCGCACACGAGGACCCGGCCGGGAACACCGTCCACACCTTCCTCGACGGCGGCGCACCGCTCACCGAGGCCCAGGCGGCCGGCGTCGGCACCGCGCCCGATCCGAAGTGGTTCCAGCCCCGCCCCTCCACCGGAGACTACGACCCGCTCGCCTCGGGCGCCTCGAACTACGGCCCCGAGAACCCCACCCTGATTCAGGAGATCAAGGATCGCAAGGCCCAGGTCGCCGCGTTCAACGGCGTGCCCGAGGCGCGGGTGCCCGTGGACGCGGTCACCGCGAGCGGCTCGGGCCTTGATCCGGCCATCTCCGAGCGGTACGCCCTCGTCCAAAGCGACCGCGTCGCCGAGGCGCGCAATCTGGATCCGGGCACAGTGCGAGCACTCGTCAAGCAGAACGTCGACGGTCGCGTCATCGGCTTCCTCGGCGAGAAGCGGGTCAACGTCCTCGAACTCAACAGCGCCCTGGCCAGGATCGCCCCGACGCCACGGTGAACTCAGGTGCGCGCCTGGTACTCCCTCAGCCTCGGCCTCATTCCCCACACGGTGAGGGCCGCCACGGATGTCGCGGTCAAGGCGGGAATGAGCGTCCAACCCGACAGTGCGGACTCGCCGTCTCGCGTCGCCGCGTCCATGTGCGTGCGGTTGATCCGCAGGACCTCGTCCAGCGCGCGTTGCGACCGTCCACAACCGCTTCCGGCAGTGGCGTGACGCCGGCGTCTTCGAGGCCCTGCTGGAGGGCCTGATCACGGAAGCCGCGAAGCGGGGTGAGGTGGACCTGTCCCTGGTCGGCATCGACTCCACCACCGCCCGAGCCCACCACGACGCGGCCGGGATGCACCTCGACGAGGACGTCGTCACCGCCCTGGAGAAAGCCGCGGCCGAGGAGGAGAAGGCCAGGTCAAAGGGGGCGACCTCGAAGAGCAAAACGGGCAAGAGGCCGAAAGTGATCCCGCGCTGGAAGAACGACGACGCATCCGGCGTCGGCGGAAACTCCGGCTGAAGGCCGCCCTCCTCGGACGTTCCAGAGGCGGGCAGACCAGCAAGGTCCACCTCGCCGCCGACCGCAAGTGCCGCCCGCCGGCGTTCATCCTGACCACAGGCCCGGCAGCGGACAGCCCGAAGTTCATCCCCGTCCTGAAGAAGGTACGGGTACGCGGGCCCGTCGGCCGACCCCGCATCCGGCCGGACGCGGTCGCCGGGGACAAGGCGTACCCGTCCTGCGGAAACCGCGCCCACCTGCGCAAACGCCGTATCAAGGCGGTCATCCCGGAGAAGAAGGACCAGGCCGCCAACCGGAAGAAGAAGGGCTCCAGAGGTGGCCGACCCGTCAGCCACGACGCCGATCTCTACAAGGAGCGGAACACCGTCGAACGCCTGATGTGCGCCACGAGGCGCCTTGTTGTATCCCCGGCTCAGCCGGGAGGAATTGGAGGGATATTCCTGGGCCTGATGGCTCACCTGGATCCGAAAGGTGATGGGGACCAGAGCATGCCAGACAATCAGTGACCGGGCTTAGTTGCCAGGGACGGTGCACTGAGGGGCCCGCGTGATATGGCGAAAGCTGGATTGCCTGAACCCCAATCTCCAGTCGATGAAAGTTCGCATCCATCGGAAAGGCTACTGAAACCGATGCCATGCCCTGCGACGGTTTTGATCAGGGGCCGTCGCACCCTCTGCGGCATGGGGCGATGTCCAGTGAGGACATTCAAGGAGATGAGTGGGGCGCCTACGTCACGCTACCAAGTACAACAAGGACGAACGTGGGATCGCCTACTGGGTGCGAACCCTAGGGCGACGGAGTGCTCGTAGTAGTCGCAGGAGTAACGACCTGCCAAGGAGAGCGGGAAATCCGTTCGCAGGGCGAAGGGGCACAGGTGACTGGATGCGAACGAGACCGGGAGGTATGCGAAATGCAGAGTGCCGACACGGTGTTAGGCATCCTTCGTGAGCGCGGCAGGCAAGAACTGCCGTGCGACGAACTGTATCGGCAAATGTTCAATCCGCAGTTGTATCTGGTGGCTTACGGTCGCATCTACTCCAACAAAGGAGCGATGACGCCGGGAGTCACTGAAGAAACCGTGGACGGCATGTCGTTGGACAAGATCGGCCGCATTATCGATGCGATGCGCCACGAGCGATACCGATTCAGTCCCGTCAAGCGAGTCAGCATTCCCAAGAAGAATGGGAAACTCCGACCGCTTGGACTGCCGACATGGGCGGACAAACTAGTCGGTGAAGTGATGCGCCTCCTTTTGGAAGCGTACTACGAGCCGCAGTTCTCCGACCGCTCCCACGGGTTCCGGCCCGGACGGGGATGCCATACTGCTTTAACAGAGGTGAGCAATACCTGGACGGGTACGACCTGGTTCATCGAAGGTGATATCTCCGACTGCTTCGGATCGATCGACCATCAAGTTGTCATCGAGACCCTGTCAGAAAGAATTCACGATGGCCGGTTTCTTCACATCCCCGTATTTCAGTCGCGGAAAACCCGCGCATCGGTCCCAGCTTCTCAACGACGACGACTACACCATCGTCAACGTCTACGGGGCCGAGTACCGGGGCATCGTCCAGTACTACCTACTGGCCGGCAATGTGTGCCGATTACATCGGCTGCGTTGGGCCATGGAAACCTCGTTGCTCAAGACACTGGCAGCGAAGCATCGCTCGACGGTGTCCACGATAGCGGCCCGCTACAAGGCCAAAGTCGAGACGCCATATGGGCTCCGCACATGCTTCGAAGCCAGTGTCCCCCGCGGCGAAGGTAGGAAGCCACTGGTCGCACGATTCGGCGGAATCTCGCTGACGCGACAGAAGGCGGCGGTCCTTGCGGACCGTCAAGTGGCCAATCCCCGCCCCAGAAAAGAGCTTATTACCCGGCTCTTGAAGGGGAAGTGCGAGCTATGCGGGACATCGGAAGATGTGCGAGTGCACCACATTCGAAAACTCGCCGATCTCGACAAGGAAGAGCCACCGACTGAATGGCGCCAGGCCATGGCTAAGAAACGGCGCAAGACTCTGGTGGTCTGCACCGACTGCCATGCCACCATCCACTCAGGAAAGCCAACCAGCAGCGTCACGAAATAGGTCACTGGAGAGCCCGTTACGGGGAAACTCGTACGGCGGGTTCGGAGGGGGGCCGTGCGGAAAAGGGCCTGCACATGCAGGCACCTCGTCGCGCGGCCTACCCAACCAACAAGCTCGAAGCATGGCGAGGCATCGCCACCCGATACGACAAGACTCCCGACAGCTACCTCGCCGGTCTCCACCTGCGCGCCTCGATGATCTGGATCAAGGACCTCACCAGGAGCACCCGATGATCACGACTCGATATGCCCCTAGGTGACGCGCTGAGGTGCCGGACGCCAAGGGCGGGCAGGAGTTGTGTCAACGGTCAACCAGCCGTGGACGCGGGGCCTCACCCGTGGATTCCGCGTCGGTGTCGTCGGTGCCGACCGGGCCGCGGGGAAGCATCCGGTCCAGCCACTTCGGCAGCCACCAGTTGGTCCGGCCGAGGAGTGTCATGGTCGCCGGTACCAGCACCATGCGTACGACCGTGGCGTCGATGAAGATCGCGGTGGCCAGGCCGAGCCCGAACATTTTGGTGGAGGGGTCGTCGGCGACGGCGAAGGACAGGAAGACCGCCACCATGATGAGGGCGGCCGAGGTGATGATCCGGGCGGTGCCCGAGACGCCCTCAACGATCGCCGTGCCGTTGTCGCCGGTGCGCAGGTACTCCTCGCGTACGCGGGAGAGGAGGAACACCTCGTAGTCCATCGACAGGCCGAACAGGATGGCGAAGAGGAACATCGGGATGAACGACACGATCGGAACCGTCGCTTCCAGCCCGACGAGTGCGCCTCCCCAGCCCCACTGGAAGACCGCGACCATGATGCCGTAGGCCGCGCCGATGCTCAGCAGATTCAGCAGTACCGCCTTGAGCGGTACGAGTATCGAGCGGAAGACCACCATCAGCAGCAGGAACGACATCGCCAGCACGGCGGCGACGAACACCGGCAGGCGTTGGCTCGTTCGTTGGCCCACATCGAACAGGCTCGCGGCGGCGCCGCCGACGTGGGCCCTGGCCGGGCCGTGCCCGATCGCCGTGGGCAGCACGTCGGTGCGCAGCCGGGCGATGGTGTCGGCCGTGGCCTTGTCCTGAGGGCTGGTGGTCGGGAACACCACGAGGGTCGCGATGCCGGTGGCCCGATCGATGTGCGTCGGCGCGACGGATGCGATGCCCGGATCCGCCGCGACCGTTGCGACGAGTCGGTCCAGCACTCCCGGATCACCGGTGGGGTCCGCGGCGATGACGAGGGGACCGTTGGTGCCCGGGCCGAACCCCTCGGCGACGAGGTCGTAGGCCCGGCGCTCGGTGCGGCTGTGGGGCAGTGAGCCGTCGTCGGGCAGGCCGACGCGCAGGCCGAGCACGGGCAGCGTCGCGGTCAGCAGCAGCCCCGCCGCGCCGACCGCGTACGGCACCGGGTGCCGGCTGACGTGCCCGATCCAGCGACGCCACCCGGCGGCGTGGGCGGCGCCTGCCGCCGGGTCCCGCCGCCGTGCGAGTCGGCCCAGCTTCCTGGTCTGCAGAGCCCGGCCGATCCGGCCGGCCCGGGCCAGGCGTGGGCCGGCGGCGCCGAGGAAGGCCGGCAGCAGCGTCACCGACGCGAGCACCATGATCAGGACGACGATCGAGACGGCGAGCCCGCCCACCGTCATGAACGGTACGTTCGCGACCGCCATGCCGAGGATCGATACGACGACGGTGCCGCCGGCGAAGACCACGGGCCTCCCCGCCGTGGCCACCGCTCGCCCCGCCGCCTCGCGGGGATCGAGCCCGCGCGCGAGGTACTCCCGGTGCCTGGCGAGCACGAACAGCGCGTAGTCGATGCCCACTCCGAGCCCTACCATGCTGCCCAGGACAGGGGCGAAGGTCGGGACGTCCGTCACCCCCGCCAGTACCGTCATCATGGCAACCCCGACGGTCAGCCCGAAGACCGCCATGCCGATCGGCAGCGCGGCGGCGACGAGCGAACCGAACGCCAGGAACAGGATCGCGGCCGCGGCGAGGATGCCGATCAGCTCGCTTGCGCCGCCGTCGGGGTCGGAGAAGGCGTAGAAGAGGTTCCCGCCCATCTCGATGCGCAGGGGCAGTTCGGCGCGCAGCCGTTCGCCGAGATCGACGAGGGCGTCGAGGTCTTTGGCCGACAGTCGGCTCTGGTCGGGGTACTGCACCCGGACGACCGCGATCCGCCCGTCGGCCGAGACAAGGCCGCCGCGCACGGTGGTGTCCCCGCCTGCGTCGAGTGCCCCCGCCGGGTCGCTCGTGCCGAGCACGTGCGGCAGCCGCTGCACCTCGGTCTGCAGCCGCGTGAGAGCGGTGCGCGCGCTGCCGTGGTCGAAGAACGTCGCACCGCCGTCGAGGGGGGTGACGACCACTTGGGCGGTCATCCCCTCCTGGCCGGTGCCGGCCCGCTCGATCAGTTGCGCGGCCCGTTGGGAGTCCAGTCCGGGAGCGGTCATCGAATCCGCGGTCCGCCCGCCGAAGGCGATCGCGGCGAGGACGGCAAGCGTGGCGGCAATCAGCCATGCCGCGATCACCCGCCAGGGATGGCGGGCGGCGCTTGCGCCCAGGCGCAACAGGGCTTTCGAGAGCATCGGTTCCTCCAACCACCGCGTCGGCCGTCCTTGTACGGCCGCCGATGCCGAGGTTCGTCGCCACGGCGCTCTGCGGCATCGGCTCGCGGGCTGCGGATCCGTCGGCCCCAGGGCGGAGTGACGCCCCGTCCTTTCGGCCGATGCGCGGCACGGCGCGGTCCCTAGGCTGAGAACCGTGATGCGAGACGACCTGCGAACCCTGTGGACCGAACCCCGGCCGCCCGACGCGCCCGCCCGGGTGTGGCGGGACTGGGCGCTGCTCGCCGCGGGCCTGGGCGGTGTGGTGCTGGAGGCCACCCTGCGCGAGAACGTCGTGTGGCGGCCGGTGGCGGTGGTGTTCGCCGGATGGCTGTGCCTGCTGCCCCTGTGGCGCCGGACCCGCCCACTGGCGATGGTCACGCTGGCGTTCGGCTCGGTGATCCTGCTCCAGCTGGCCTCGCTGGTCGCCGCACCGCGCGAGCCCGTCGGCCTGGACACCGGCGCGGTCGTGCTCGTGCTGGTGTATGCGCTGCCCCGGTGGGGATCGGGACGGGAGATCGTGCCGGGCAGCGCGGTGATCCTCACGGCCTTCGCGCTGTGTACCGTCACGTACGAAACCCCGGCCGCCGAACAGGTCGGGGGCTTTGTCTTCCTGTTGCTGCCCGGCTTGATCGGGGCTGCCGTGCGGTTCCGGGTGACCGCTCGCGAGCGGCAGTTGGAGCAGGTACGCTCCCGCGAGCGTGAGCAGCTCGCCCGGGAACTGCACGACACGGTGGCCCACCACGTTTCCGCCATGGTGATCCGCGCCCAGGCGGGCCAGGTGCTCGCGGGCACCGACCCGTCCGCCGCCGTCGAGGCGCTGGAGGGGGTCGAGGAGGAAGGGGCGCGCACGCTGGAGGAAATGCGAGCCATGGTCGCCACGCTGCGCAACCGCGGGGCCGGCGCCGAGCTGGCGCCGCCTGCCGGTGTCGCGGATCTGGAGCGCCTGGTGCGCACCCCGGGTGGTCGCCTCAGAGTCGACCTGGGGCTCGACGGCGAACTGGACACGCTGCCCCCGGCCGTGGACGCGGCCGTCTACCGCATTGTGCAGGAGTCGGTGACCAACGCCATGCGCCATGCGGTCAACGCGACCGAGGTCGTCGTCCGGGTCACCGCGGAACGGCACACGGTACGGGTGAGCGTGCGCGACAACGGCCACCGCACCGGCCGAGGCCGTGCCGGATACGGACTTGCCGGACTGCGCGAGCGCGCTGCCCTGCTCGGCGGCAAACTACAAGCCGGCCCCGGCGCCGACCAGGGCTGGCATGTCGAAGCCGAGCTGCCGAGAGGGAGGACCGAGAGCGGTGCCCATCCGCGTCCTCGTCGCTGACGACCAGACCATCATCCGCACCGGGCTGCGGATCATGCTGAACGCCCAGCCCGACATCGAGGTGGTCGGCGAGGCCGCCGACGGACAGGAAGCGGTACGTCTGGCCCGCGAACTGCGCCCCGACGTCTGCCTGTTCGACATCCGCATGCCCGTGATCGACGGGCTCAAGGCCACCCGGTTGGTCGCCGGCCCGGGCGTCGCCGACCCGCTGGCCGTGGTCGTCATCACCACCTTCGACCTCGACGAGTACGTCTACGGCGCGCTGCGTGCCGGCGCCCGCGGATTCCTCCTCAAGGACACGGGACCAGACCTTCTGGCCCAGGCCGTACGGTCGGCGTCCGGCGGTGAGGCGCTCATTGCGCCCAGCGTCACCGTCCGTCTGCTCCAGGCATTCGCGGACCTGCCCGCCGGCCGGCCCGTGGCCCAGCCGGTCTCCCCCGTCACCGCCCGCGAGGAGCAGGTGCTCCTCGCCGTCGCTCGCGGGCTGACCAACACCGAGATCGCCGATGCACTGCACATCAGCCTCAGCACGGTGAAGACGCATCTGGCCAGCCTGATGGCCAAACTCGGCGCCCGCAACCGGGTCGAGATCGCGATGTGGGCCTACGAAACGCGCCGTATCCTCCCCGGAACCTGAGCCGGGTGCCGGGCCATGTCCCATGAGTCCCCGCCCGGACATCAGTGCACCGGTCGGCTCACGTCGGCTCCACGTGCCTCACCCGCCCCAGAGCGTGACGTACCAGGAGGCCGGAACTGGGACGGTGAGACACCCGATACGACAAGACTCCCGACAGCTACCTCGCCAGTCTCCACCTGCACGCCTCGATGATCTGGATCAAAGACCTCACCAGGACCACCCGATGATCACGACTCGATACGCGCCCTAGTACTGTGGCGTCAGGTTGCACGGGATGTCGGCCCGGCCAGTACGAACATGGGGCCTCGTCGGCAATTTTCCCGACCACAGCGACCCAGTATCGATGGAGGCGTTCTCCCCAACCGGAACGCGCCCCGGCCTCGCACCGACCTTCACTCTGCGCGGAGCCGACCGGGCCACCCTTCGACGGGCCACGTCGCGAGCCTTGTTGCGGTTCTTCGCCAGCTCGGTCGTACCCATCCCGGCGTCGCGTCCACGTGCGTCGTCGCGTTGTGCGGAGATCTGGATCCTGACAAGGTTGAGCTGGGTTTGCGACTGAATGTGAGCTTGCCCCAGGACCGCGTGCCACGCGAGTGTCCAGCTGCCCCGGTGGCCGCCCCGATGATGCCGGCTACGGCTGCGTCCACGCGGTGAATTCAGATCTCGTTCCCAAATCGATGAGCGGTTCGGTGGCCCGCTTCCCGACGCGCAGGCCAGTCGGTCGCGGGCCGTGGAGGACCTGGTGGGACCATCCCCGCGAGCGCGGGGCCAACGAGGCCTGACCTGGGTCTCTACCGGCGGGTAACGCAAATTTCATTCAGTTGCGTCATGCTACCGACTTCCCCCGACGTTCCACCATCGCGCCCTGACGGATATGCGGCCGGCTGCCGTGTCGTTGCCAGGTCCGCGACAGGAAGGTGGCTCCATGACAGATCCCCACGCACCGCGCGCTCTCACAGATGAGCAGACCGTCCTCGTCGAGCGCCTCGCCGACCACATCGAGCAGGAGACACCCGGGACCCCGGACGGGCGTCTCGCCCCCATGGGCGACCTCGTACAGCAAGTTCTCAGTACGTAGGGCAAGTTCGCCTCGGAAGTCCTACCCCTCCTTCCGGACGACCCGCGCATGCCCTACGCGAACCGCCTCCTATCGCAAGGCGGCCCTGTACCGTCGGCCGGGTGACCGTCGACCGAATGTCGCTGGACCGGCGACGAGGCTCGAGCCGCTTCCTTGGGTGTTCGATGCCGCTGGTCGCCGCGCGGGAACTTCACCCGAACGACGGTCGTCCGCACGGGCCAGGTCGACATGCGGACTTCGGGCGGTCGTTCCAGGGTGGTACATGAACGCACCGACGACGACGTCTGCGAGGAGAGGTGTCATGAACCGGTCCAGTGCAGTGTTGGGTGTGGTCGTCCTGGGGCTCGCCGGCTCCCTCGTCACTCCACCGGCC
Organism: Embleya sp. NBC_00896; assembly: GCF_045207785.1. Lineage (NCBI taxonomy): Bacteria > Bacillati > Actinomycetota > Actinomycetes > Kitasatosporales > Streptomycetaceae > Embleya > Embleya sp. NBC_00896. Next base: position 6,717,490 of record NZ_CP108776.1, on the reverse strand, counting down.
TCCGCTGTGGGGAGGCAGTCGCCGTCGGCCGCGTCGGGCGGCTACTTCCGGCTGGCCTCGGAGCTGAACGGCAAGTGCCTGGAAGTCCGGGGCGGCAATCTCGGCAACGGTGGCGCCGTGGCCATGCGCGACTGCTCCGGCTACGCCAACCAGGCCTGGACGGGGATCCCCCTGGGCAACCACGCATTTCAGTTCCAGAACGGGCAGAGCGGCAAGTGCCTCGACCTTCAGGACGACAACTCCACCAATGGCGCCGGGGTCAACCAGTGGACCTGTGCGGACATTCCCGCCCAGCGGTGGCACGCGTTCGGAATCGGAGGGTCGGAGGACTCCTTCCACATCGGCAACGAGAACGGCAAGTGCCTGGCCATCGCCGACAGAAACCCCTGGAACGGCGCGGCGGTGGTGATCGAGGACTGCTTCGGCGATCTCAATCAGTACTGGTTGACGCGCGCCTGACCGACGGGTGACCCGGCTCGACCGGGCTGCCGGGCCGCTGTGGTGAGGGATGCCGACCGAGCCGTTCCGCCCGGCTCCGCATGAGAGGTCGGGCTGGTCGACTTCTCGTGCGCACGGCAGCGTGGAGCCATTGTCGTGAACCCGTAGCGCCCGCGGTGCCAACAGTGTGGGGCGGTACATGAGACAGCGACGGATCCTCACGATGAGTCCTCGTAGCGGGCCGCAAGCGTGGCGGCGCGGTTACGGAGGGCGGTGCGCAACGACGGTGGGGCCAGGGCGTCGGCGTCCGTGCCGAGCTGCCACAGTGCCCACACCGCGTGACGAAGGTCCTCGAAGGTCACTTCCAGCCGGAGCCAGCCGTCTGTCTCGGGTTCCTCGGCCCGGACGGCCCGTGCAGTGTTCAGCAGCTCCTCCCGTCGCGTGGGGTTGACCCTCACGAGCACGGGGATGTGGTTCTCCGACAGGAACTGCGCGCTGCGTTCTCGCCAGATTCGGTCCAGATCGACCTGATCCGGTCGCTGTGCGGGCTCGGGAAGTTCCTCAGCGGTCAGCATCCGCGACAGCCGGTAGGTGCGATTCTCGCCGGACTTGGTGGCCAGCAGGTAGGTGCGGTCACGCACGGTGACCAAGCCGATCGGGTCCACCGTGTGCCAGTGAGGTGACTTGTCGGGTGCCGCGTAATGGACGCGCAGCTTGTGTCCCGCGAGCACGGCACGGCGGACTTCACTCATCACGGTGCCCGCCACGTCCTCGGTGACCAGTCGGCGCGAGAGCAGGTCGGTTTCCGGTTCGACAAGGAATCGTCGGGCTGCGTCGCCCAGGCTGGCTCGGTGTCCTTCGGGTAGCACGTCGACCACTTTGCGCATCGCGGAGGCGAGCGCTGAGCTGAGGCCGAAGACCTGTCCGCCGCGGCCCGATCCGGCGGTCAGCAGGGCGAGGGCTTCGTCGTGATTCAGTCCGGTGAGCTCGGTTCGGAAGCCGGGCAGGAGTGCGAAGCCGCCGTGTCGGCCGCGTTCGGCGTAGACCGGGACCCCTGCCGTTGACAATGCCTCGATGTCGCGCAGCACGGTACGGGTGGAGACCTCCAGCTCGCCGGCCAGCTCATCTGCGGTCATCCGGCCGCGCTGGCGTAGCAGCAGTACCAACGAGACCAACCGATCGGCGCGCATGGATTCATTCTTATCAAAAAACATGACACAAGGTGTCGTGATTTGTTGGAAGGCTTGTTCATGCGGCGTCGAAGACGGCGGCAATCGAGCCGGCGGACGCACGCACTCGCAATGATCTGAATGGAGTGGCAATGGAACGAACAGCAGTCAACCCGGTGACGTGGTCGCTGGAGATGGGGTTCAACCAGGGTGAGGTTGTGTCCGGGCAGACCCGGACGCTGTATATCTCGGGGCAGACCGCGATGAGCAGCGACGGCAGGCCCGAGCACGATGGGGACATCGCCGGGCAGTTGGCGCTCGCCGTTGACAACCTGGAAGCGGTGCTCGCCGAGGCCGGCATGTCGCCGGCGAACCTTGTCCGGCTCAACGTCTACACCACCGATGTCGATGCGCTGTTCCCGCACTACGGCGTGCTGGCCGCGCGGCTGGGTGCCGCCGGGGTGGCTCCGACCACCACGATGCTCGGGGTGACCCGGCTCGCGATCCCCGGCCAGATGGTCGAACTCGAAGGAACCGCTGTCGCGTAACGCGACCTCGCCGCTCCTGCTGCTCGTGTCGGTCCAGCCGGCACGAGCAGCAGGCAGATGGGGGAACATCCAGTGCGCAAAATGATGACAATCGGCGTCTATGGCTTTGACGGCGACTCCTTCTTGCAACGGCTGGGGGATGCGAACGTCAGCCTGCTGTTGGACGTGCGCCGGCGCCGAGGTGTCCGCGGGCCCGAGTATGTCTGGGCCAACTCTCTCCGGCTGCAAGCAGCCCTCGCTCAGGCCCGGATCGCATATGAGCACCACCGCGAACTTGCCCCGACCACCGAGCTACGTCACCTCCAGTACGCCGAGGACCACCGCCAAGGTGTCGGCAAGCGCACTCGCCGTGAACTCGCTGCCGAGTACACGCGCCGCTACACGGCCGAGATTCTGGACCACGCCGACGTCTTGTCCATCGTGTCGATGTTGCCGGACAGCGGAACCGCCGCATTGCTCTGCGTAGAGCGCGACCCCGAGGCGTGCCACCGCTCGCTGATCGCTCGGCGTCTCACTGAGCAGCACTGCCTCACGATCGAGCACCTGCGCCCGTGGTGATGGACGAACCGGACGCCAGGCCGCAGCGGATCGGGCAGCATCACTTCCGCGCCAGGTTCCGACTGCGTGGCCGGGATCGGGCGATCGTCGACCTGCGTGGCATCACCACCGTGAGCAGGCACGCCGAGGAACCGATCGAAAGCAGGCTCGCCCCGGCTGAACCGCGCAACGACGGTCGCCGGACGCCCTATCGCGGGCATCCCGTGTTCGTCGCGCAGCACGCCACCGCGACCTGCTGCCGCACCTGCCTGGAGCGTTGGCATGGCATCCCCTCCGGGCGTCCGCTCGATGAGGCCGAGCAAGCCTGTGTCGTGGAAGCGATCTGCCGATGGATCGTGGGGCAGTACGCCCCCCGCCACCCGCCGCCGTGACCGGAATGTGGCGTCGGCCATGACGGTCGGAGAAGCCGTGATCGCGCCTGAACGCGATGCGAGAAGCACACTCATCCACCAGAGAGGTAGCCCCGTTCGTGAGTAGCCCGGCCCCCACCACCACCACTCCGCTTGCGGTGCGCATGCGCCCGCGCTCGCTTGACGAGGTGGTCGGGCAACAGCACCTGCTGCGCAAAGGCTCGCCACTCCGAGTGCTCACAGACGCAGAAGGTGGCAAAGGCGCAGTCTCGGTGATCCTGTGGGGACCTCCTGGAACGGGCAAGACCACCCTGGCGCAAGCAATCGCACACTCCAGCGGCCGCAAGTTCGTAGAGCTCTCGGCAGTAACCGCGGGCGTCAAGGAAGTACGAACGACCATGGACCGGGCGCAGGGCGACCGCGGCCTCCACGGTGTTTCCACCGTCCTATTTCTTGACGAGATCCACCGCTTCACCAAGGCACAACAGGATGCACTGCTGCCTGGTGTCGAGAACGGCTGGGTGACACTCGTCGCCGCGACGACCGAGAACCCATCGTTCTCGGTGGTCAGTCCCCTGCTGTCGCGCTCGCTGCTGCTGACGCTGGAACCGCTTGCCGACGACGAACTACGCACGCTGCTGCGGCGGGCAGTGGCCGATGAGCGCGGGCTCGACGGCTGTGTCGAACTCACTGACGACGCACTCGAAGGGCTCGTGCAGCTCGCGTCGGGCGACGCGCGGCGGGCACTGACGGGGCTTGAGGCCGCCGCGGCGTCTGCGCGTGCCGGCAGTGATGAAACGGGTGGGAACAAGCCCGTGGTGACGGCCGAAACCGTGTCGACCTCAGTCGACCGCGCGCTGCTGCGATACGACCGCGACGGCGACGAGCACCACGACGTCATCAGTGCGTTCATCAAGTCAATGCGTGGCTCTGATCCCGACGCAGCGATCCACTACCTCGCCCGCATGATTGAAGCGGGCGAGGACCCTCGCTTCATCGCCCGCAGACTCGTCGTACACGCCGCGGAAGACGTGGGCATGGCCGACCCCCAGGCACTACAGATTGCGGTCGCCGCTGCTGATGCCGCGCAGCTCATCGGGTGGCCCGAGGCAAGAATCCCGTTGGCGGAGGCCACCATCTACATCGCAACCGCCCCCAAGTCCAACGCTGTCATCGCCGCGATCGACTCGGCCATCGCGGACATCAGGCGCGGCGGCTTCGGCGTTGTGCCGAAGCACTTGCGCCACTCGCACAATCGCGGGGCCAAGCTGCTTGGACACGGCCGCGGCTACAAGTCTCCACACAACGATCCCCGAGGCGTGCTGCAACAACAGCACCTCCCCGATGAACTTGCGAACCGCGTCTATTACCGACCTACCGACCGCGCCAACGAGCGCGCCGTAGGCGAACGCCTCGACAAGATTCAAAGGATCACGAGGGGAACGTGAGGTCGGTGGCCCCGAGTCACCACAACCACGTCTCGTGAGCTCCACGGGGCGCCAGATGACCTATGGGTCTGATCGCACTTGATGTGCCGGCACCTTGATGCGTGTGGCTCTACCGGACGATTCTTCGGAGTCTCCGGGCACCTTCGCTCCGATTCTCGCTCGTACGCGAGCGGTGCACCGACCGGTGCCGTCCGGTCGCTTTTGACTGTGTGAAGGTGATCGTGGTCCGAGACGGATCGGCGATTCTGTTCAGTGAGTTCGACCAGAAGCCGGTCAGGCTCGGTGACGTGATCCTGCTTGCCGCGAACACGCTGTGCGGGAGCGAACCAGAGGGTCATATCACGGTGACGACGATAGACCGGCCACACGAGCCGACGTGCACGAGATGCAACCCACGCTGCCGCCGATCGGACAGCGGCACTGCCTCACGCTTGCCGGGTCTTTGGGTCCGGGATGGTCGACCAGTTGGCCCCGTTCACGTCCGAGGTGACCCGGGTCGCGCGGGAGGTGGGCACGGAGGGCGGTCAGGCGCAGGTGCCGGGCGTCTCCGGTACGTGGGCCGATCTGACGGACTCGGTGAACGCCATGGCGGGCAACCTCACCACACAGGTTCGAGACATCGCGCAGGACTGTGCATGCGGCGACACCATCGCCGCGAACGCAGCGCCGACGCACCGAACGTGCCCGGCCCGGTGCCGGGCGAAAGACCGTCCCCGCGAGCGCGGGCCCACTTCTTCGCGGCCTCCTGGTCGACGCTTCACGCCGGACCATTCCGCGCGAGCGCATGGCCGACGGGAACTGCCTGACGGGGTGACCCCGGGCGGATGCGGGGATAGGCTGCCGGCATGGTGCGGGTTCCGCGCCGCTGGAGGACGCCTGTCATGTCCGCACGCAATCGCAAGCCGCTGACGGCGCCGCGTGTGCGCGACGCCGTCAACGGCCGGATCGATCTGGACCTTCACGGGCGGCGCGACATCACCGTCGTCGTCGCCCCCGCCGCAGTGTTCGAGCCCGGTGACACCCTGATTGTGACGTGGACACCACGCACCCCCACCCTCATCGGCCCATTCGAGGTGCGCGAGAAGGTCCGCGACAAGGGGGTCGTCCACGTCGCGTTGCCCCACGCGAAGGTCCTGTGGAGCACGAAGGCCACCGCCGAGGTGTCGTACCGACTCGTCAAACCCGACGGGACCACCGTCGACGCGCCACGTCCCGCGATCGTCGAGTGTGTCGCCGAATACCCGCCGCTGTTGGACTTCGCGGACGTCGCCGAGGCCCTCGACGGCCGCATCCGCCTCGAGGACCTGGAACCGACCGGAGCCACGGTCACCGTCCCCTACACGGACGTCCCCGTCGACACCGGCGACACCGTCGTCGTCACCTGGACCCCACGCACACCCGGCGCCGAACCCTTCGAAACCCGGTTCGCCGTCGACCGCACCCGCAGCGGCGGCCGGGGCACGGTGAACATCCCCCTCGACCGTGTCCGCGCGTGCGCGGGCACCGGCGCCGAAGTCCACTACCGCCTGATCAAACGCGGCAACGCCGGCCGCGCCACCTCCGGCCGCAACGTCTTCGACATCGACCCCACCGGAGGGTGACCCTCCCACCGCCCTGGCCGGGGCCGGCGCGTCCTTCGACGACGTAGCGAAACTGACCGTCTACGTCGTCGACTGGACGCCCGACAAGATGTCCCTGTTCCTGGAAGGGCTGTCGCGGGCGGCCGTGAAGCTGGGCGTCACGCCGGTACCGCCGGGCACACTGCTGGGCGTCGCGGGGCTGGACGTCCCCGAGCACCTGGTCGAGGTCGAGGCGATCGCTGTCATCGACTGAAACCAACACGCGGGGATTGACGCCGAAAGATGTGAGTGATTAAGTACTCACATGAAGACGGAATCGCGCCGAACACTCTCCACCGCCGACGAACGCCGCGAGACGGTGCTGCGCACCGCCATCGGGGCGTTCGCGGCGAAGGGGTACTACGGCACGACGACCACCGAGGTGGGAAAGGCCGCGGGCATCTCGCAGGCCTACGTATTCCGGCTCTTCCCGAACAAGGAGAGCCTGTTTGTCGCCGTGGTCGAGTACTGCCTCCTCCGCGTGCGGGAGAGCCTGGAGCGCGGCGCGGCGGCGGCCGAGGGCAGCTCGCCCGAGGCGGTGCTGTCCGCCATGGGCGAGGCGTACGCCCGCCTGATCACCGACAACGACCTGCTTCTGGTGCAGATCCACGCCCAGGCCGCAGCGGCTTCCGAGCCCGCGGTACGTGATGCGGTACGCACCGGGTACGCCCGGCTCGTCGAGTACGTGCGCGGCGCCTCCGGGGGCGACGACGCGCAGGTACAGCAGTTCTTCGCCATCGGAATGTTGTGCCACCTGGTGTCGGCGATCGGCGCCCACGAGGTGGACGCACCGTGGACACGCACACTCGCGGCCGGCATCCGGCACTACTGATCCGTCCGAGCCGCATCCCGCTTCGCACCATGCCGCCGCCATGCGGCCGTCCTTTTGGCCTCATGGATGAGTGGTTGATCAATCATTTGACGCCATCTCGCGGCGTCTCAATCCACCCCGGCTTCCCCAGGAGTCCGCCATGCTCGCTGTTGCCATCGCCATCGCCACCGCCCTCCCGCTCGCCTTCTCGCCCGGCGGACACCACCCGGTCGGCATCGACGAGAACGCCCCGGTCATCACCCGGGACGACATCACCATCCACGCGCCGCTGGACCGCGTATGGCGCATCCAGACCGACGTCGAGGCGTGGCCGACCTGGCAGCCCGGTGTCGACTCGGTGGTCAAGCAGACGCCGGGGCCGCTGCGTCCGGGATCGTCGTGGGTCTGGTCGACCGAGGGCCTGGAGGGCATCACCTCCACGGTCAAGCAGGTCGATCCGAAGCGGCGCATCGTCTGGGGCGGGCCGGCCCAGGGCATCACGGCGGTCCACGTGTGGACGTTCACCAAGACCAAGGAGGGCGTGCGCGTCCACACCGAGGAGTCCTGGACCGGCGAACCCGTCGAGGCGAACAAGGAGTTCCTGCAGCAGGCCCTCGACGGCTCGCTCGACCACTGGCTGAACAACCTCAAGCGGCGGGCGGAGCGCTGCGGCTGACGCAGCGTTCGTGCGCGGCCTTTCGGGTGTTCTTTTTGCGACAAAGAATGATTGATCAATCACACATCATCGACGTACCCGAGACGACCCTCGGAACAGGAGTCCCCATGTCCTCGGCACCCCTCGCCCAACCGGCGGACCCGCCTTCCGCCGCAGCGGATCAGGGCGTCGGTCGCCCCCGGGTACTGGCCGTCCTGGCGGCAGCGCAGTTCGCGGTGGTGCTGAGCACGTCGATCGTCAACGTCGCCCTGCCGCAGGTCCGCGATGGGATCGGCCTGTCGGGCGACGGGATGGCGTGGGTGGTCAACGCGTACGGCCTCGCCTTCGGCGCACTGCTGCTGCCCGGCGGACGGCTTGCCGATCTGCTGGGACAGCGCCGCGTCCTGCTCACCGGACTCGCCGTCTTCACCGCCGCATCGGTCGCGGCGGCGTTGTCCGCCTCGCCGTGGCTGCTGATCGCCGCACGTGCCGCCCAGGGAGTGGGCGCCGCCGCGATCGCGCCGGCCGCGCTGTCGCTGGTCATGCGGACGTATCCGCCGGGACCCGCACGTGGCAAGGCGCTCGGTGTGTGGGGCGCCGTGTCGGGGGCGGGCGGCGCAGCGGGCGTCCTGCTCGGCGGCGCGCTCACCGAAGCCTTCGGCTGGCGCGCGGTGTTCGTGGCCGTCGCGGTGCTCGGGGCCATCGTGCTGGCCGCCTCCGTCCGACTCCTGTCCGCCACGCCGCCCGCCGGACACGGCATCCGCTCCTTCGATGTCGGCGGGACCGCGACGGTGACGCTCGGACTGGTCGCCCTCGTCTACGGCCTGACCACCGCGGGCCGCGACGGCTGGACCGACCCCCGCGTACTGACCGCGATTACCGTCGCTGCGCCCCTTCTCGCCCTGTTCGCGCTGCTGGAACGACGCTACACCGCACCGCTGTTGCCGCCGCGCCTGCTCACCTCCGGCGCGGTCGCCCCGGCGAACCTCGTGATGGCGCTGCTGGGCGCCGTGTGGGTGGGCCTGTTCTTCTTCGTGCCGCTCTACCAGCAACAAGCCCTCGGATACAGCCCCTTGCGGGCCGGGCTCACACAACTCCCGCTTGCCGTGGCCAACATGATCGGCGCCGCCATCGCACCACGACTGGCCCGGCGGTTCGGACCGGGCACCGTGCTCGCGGCAGCCATGGCCACACTCGCCGGCGGGTTCCTGTGGCTCTCGCGGATATCGGCGAACGGCAGCTTCCTCGGCGACGTCCTCGGCCCGACCGTCGTCGTCGGCCTCGGCCTCGGCGCCGCGTTCGTCCAGCTCACCGGCGCGGCCGTCGCCGGAGTCCCGACCGCCGACGCGGGGTCGGCCGGCGGGCTGGTCAACACCACGCGGCAGATCGGCGGCGCGCTGGGGCTGGCCGTACTCGGCACCCTCGCCACCGCGCGCACCGAATCCGCCGGATTCGCGGTCCCCCACGAGGTCGCGCTCACCGACGGCTACCGCACCGCCTTCCTGGTCTCCGCGGGCATCGTCGCCGTCGGCGCTCTGCTGACGCCCCTGCTCACCCGGCGGACCACGCCGACCCCCTGAACTCCGCTCAACCGAAGCACGCATCGCGCCACCATCCCGATGCCACAGAGGAGCACTTCCGATGAACACCCAGCCGAACACCGCCGACAGCGTCACCGCCGTGAACACCGTCCCCGACAGCGCCCCGATCCAGGCCGTCGACGCCGACGCCCCGGTCGTCGTCCGACTGGCCGTCACCATCGACGCCCCGCTCGCCGACGTCTGGGCCCTGCACACCGACATCGACGCGTGGGCCGACTGGAACCCGGACATCGACCGCGCGGAACTCGACGGGCCGCTGCGCGAAGGCGCCCGGTTCCGGTGGTTCACCCACGGGCTCGACATCGCCTCGACCGTCTACCAGGTGATCCCGGGCCGACGGATCGTGTGGGGCGGCCCGGCGCACGGCATCGACGGCGTGCACGCCTGGACGTTCCACGAGGCCGACGGCGTCGTCACCGTCCGCACCGACGAGTCCTGGAGCGGCCCGTCGGTCGACGCGCAGACCGACGAACTCCGGTACGCGCTCACCCAGTCGCTGCACGGCTGGCTGCTCGCACTGAAGGCGCGCGCCGAACGCAGCTGACCGGCCGCACCCATACCCGCACCTCGCTCCACCCCGCAGACCCGAGAACCGCAGCCCGGAAGGAACCCGACATGAACACCACCGCCGCAGCCCAGTCCGCCGCCCGCAAGCCCTACCTGACCGGCCACTACGCCCCCGTCGCCGACGAGATCACCGCCACCGGCCTGACCGTCGAAGGCCACCTGCCGTCCGAACTCACCGGCAGCCTGCTGCGCGCCAGTCACAACCCCAAGCCGGGCGTCACCCCCAGCCACTGGTTCAAGGGCAACGGCATGGTCCACGGCATCCGGCTCCGCGACGGCCGCGCCGAGTGGTACCGCAACCGCTGGGTCCGCACGCCGGCCCTCGACGGCGCGCCGTACATGACCGAGCACGGCCCGGACTTCGCCGTCAGCACCGCAGGAACCCACGTCATCGAACACGGCGGCCGGCTGCTCGCCCTGTGCGAGTCAGCGCTGCCATACGAACTCACCCCCGAGCTGGACACCGTCGGCGCCTACGACTTCGGCGGCAAGCTGAAGTCCTTCATGACCGCGCACCCCAAGGAGGACCCGGCCACCGGCGAACTGCACTTCTTCGCATCGTCGCCATTCCCGCCGTTCCTCACCCACTACGTGGTCTCCCCGCAGGGCGACCTGACGCTCAGCCAGGACGTCCCCGGCGCCTCCGCCGCGCTCAAGCACGATTTCGCGATCACCGAGCACTACGTCGTGTTCCTCGAAGGATCGGTCACCTTCGACCACAGCGAGGCCTCCGGCATCCCGTACTCCTGGAGCGACGCGCAGCCCTGCCGTATCGGCGTCATGCCGATGGGTCCCGGCGGGGCGGCGAACATCCGCTGGTTCGACGTCGAGGCCGGGTTCGGCATGCACTTCGCCAACGCCTACGAGGACGCCCTGGGCCGCATCATCATCGAAGGCGCGACCGTCGACCGTACCGGCTGGCAGCGCTCGTGGAACTGGTGGGTCGGCGCGCCGGGCCGTGGCGCCGAGCCCAACTCCGGCTCCCGCAGCCGCCGGTGGACGATCGACCTGACCGAGGGCATGGCACGCGAGGAGCAGACCGACGACCTGATCGTCGAGTTCCCGACCATCAACGAGACCCTGCTCGGCCGCCCACACCGCTACCAGTACGCCCTCGCCTTCCCCGACGACGACGGCGTCGGCAACCACACCTTCGTCAAGTACGACCGCGCCACCGGCGCCCGGCAGCTTCGCCCCATCGGCGTCGGCCAACTCCCCAGCGAGGCCGTCTTCGTCCCCGCCGCGAACGCCGCCGCCGAGGACCACGGCTACCTCCTCACCGTCGTCAGCGACCTCAACACCGACAGCTCACGGCTCCTGGTCCTCGACGCCGGCGACCTGACCACCGCACCGGTCGCCACCGTCCACCTCCCGCGCCGCGTCCCCGCCATGATCCACGGCTCCTGGATCCCCGACGCCCGCTGACCCGACGAACTCCCCACCGCCCCACGGCCCCCGCACACCGCGTGCGGGGCCGCCGCCCACCCACCCCACGAATCCCTCCGCGAACCCCACCCCGCACGCCGACCACGTCACCGCCTCGGAGGCCTCGGCGTCCTTTCGGAGGTGGAGGCCCCGGGCGCGGTGATCGCTCGGGGCCGATGTCGCTCAGTGAAGACCATGACGTCGCGGCAAGGTCAAAACGAACGGTTCGAGGCCTCCGTGGTGGTCGGGGGCGCCGGCCGCCACGCGGACCTCCGTGCTTGACCGTGTCGCGACGTCATGGTTTTCACTGGTCTCATGCGAATCGGCGAAGTCGCGGCGCTGGTCGGGGTCACCCCGCGGGCCGTGCGGCACTACCACCATCTGGGGCTGTTGCCCGAGCCCGTGCGGCGCAGCAACGGGTACCGCGATTACGGCGTCCGGGACGCTGTCCTGCTCGCCCGGGTCCGCCGGCTGACCGAGCTCGGGGTCGGGCTCGACGAGGTACGGATGTCCTCGCGGACACCGAAGGCCATGACCTGAGGGAGGTCTTGGAGGAGCTGGACGCCGACCTCGCACGGCAGGAGGCCCTTGTCCGGGAGCGGCGGTCGCGACTGGCCGCGCTGCTGGTCCAGGCGCAGGACGGATCCCTGCTTCCCGAGGGGCCGGTGTCGCCCGAGCTCACCGGCCTGCCGGCCGCTCTGGGAGACGTCGATTTCGACGTCTCGCCCATGGCCGTGAAGGACCGCGAGCACCTGGCGTTCCTCGACGCCGCGACCCCCGAGGAGAGACGGGTTTCGCTGATGGCGGCGTTGCAGGAAATGCGAGAGCACGCCGGAGAGGTCTACCGCCTTCGGATCGCGCTGTGGACGGGATACGAACAGCCGACCAGGACGGGCCCGGTGGTTATCGACGCAACGCAAGCCCACCACCAGGGAATCGACGGCCAGAACAACAGGATGCCGCCGACCAGGGCGGCGAGGGCGAGATAGACGAGGATGTCCAGGTGGTCGTCGTCACCGGTCTGCGGGTCCTCGAGACTTGCGATGCCGAGCACGGACATCAGGACCTGGGCCGTGGTTGCGCCGAGCGTAGTTGCCCAGGTGGTCGACCAGTTCGCGAGGAACGCCGCTTGGAGTCCGACCAGTGTCCCGTCGCCGTCAGCGAGGCGCTGCCGGTGAACTCCGCCAGGCGAGCGATGCCGAAGTCGAGCAGGATCACTGTTCCCGACTCGAACAGCAGGATGTTCGCCGGTTTGAGGTCGCGGTGGGTGATTCCTGCGTCGTGGGCGGCCTGCAGGCCGACACAGATTTGCCCACTCCAGTCGACGACGTCGGAGATGCGGGACGGGCCCTTCCCTGCCGGCGGCCCGAGCGGACGGCCGCGGACCAGCTCCATGACGAGGTATCCCAACACCTGTCCGTCCACGTCTGCCTCACCCACGTCATGGACGGTCACCACATGGGGACTGGACAGACGACCCACGGCTCGGGCCTCGCGCTCGAAGCGTTCCGCGTGGCCCGAATCACCGGTGACCGGGACCAGTTTGACGGCCACCGGCCGGTCGAACCGCTCGTCCACGGCACGCCAGACCTCGCCCATGCCACCCTCACCCAGCGGTACATCCAGACGGTAGCGTCCCGCTATCCGTTCACCACGCAACGTGTCCCCCAATCGCCCGCGGCACGAGCAATCGATGGCGATCGCCGGTCCCTCCTCGGTACTGCGCATCGCTCTCGGGGGCGTTCGCCGTGGAATCCCTGTGCGTACCTGCCTCGCCTGCCGGAGCAGCCCTCGACTGGGCTGGATCCGCTTTGACGGAGACCTCTGCAGACGATGCTGCCAAACCGCCTCCCCCAACGCACTCGACAACGTCGCCAGACACCGATGCACGCTCACCCTGCCGCGCCCGCCCGCGAGTTGCGCCCGAGCGAAACCGACCAGGCTCGACGACCGAGCTCGTCGAGCCTGATCCCACCCGGATGCGGGACCAAGTCGTTGACGACGTAGTCCCGATAGCGAACCAGGGTGGTCGGCTTGAGATCCAGCGCCCTCGCCTCGAGCCACTCCGTCGGATACTCGGCCACCGTCTGATTCGGATCCGCGTCGAACCCACCGGCCGCACCCTCCAACAGCCGACGCGACGCAACGCCGCCGCGGCCCAGCACTACGGACGCGCGCGCCTTGATCGCCGGGCTGCGTCGGCGCGCGCGTCCGTAGGTTCCGTCAACCGGTCGGCGCGGTCGGACCGGTCGAAGTGCTCGGGCCGGTCGAGGTGCTCGGGCCGTACACGGTGACGCCGATCGACGCGAGGCCGGAGAACATCACCAGGTGGCCGTTCTCCAGCCGCCCGATGTCCTGCATGCCCATGCCCATCGGGTTCTTGGGCTGCGCGACCGTGCTGACCTGTGTGGCCGTGCCGTCGGGAGCGAAGCGCGTAAGGGTCGAAGCAGTGCGGGAGGCGACATCGAGCACGTACGCGCCCTCTTCGTCGGCATCGATCAGGACCGAGTCCCTGTTTTGACTCGCCGGCTTCACCCACCGCACGGTGCCCGTGTCGAGGTCGAAAGCGATGGCTTGGCTCGGCGAGAGACCCTGCCCGATCTCCCGCTCGGTCAAGGCGTACATGGTGTTGCCCCTGACGTGCATCGCGGGCGCGTGCAGCGTTCCGTACATGCTTTCACCGTAGGATTCGACCTTCCCGAAGTCGCCCCGCAACGGAATGGTTCGGGCGATCTTTCCGGTGTCGTCGAACACGACCAGTTGAGCGGCCTGTTCGTCCTTGAGGGTGCTCGGCTCGATGACGGCCGTCAGCGGCCGGGCGGACACCAACCGCACAGTTCCGTCCTCGGGGGCCGGGACGGATGTGGGTACATCCCACAGCGGTTGGCCGGCGGCATCGATAGCGGCCACGGAGTAATTTTTGCGGAATACGGAGGCGCCGAAACTCATCGAGACGACGACGCGGTCCGGCGTGGTGCGGAAGCTCTCGTTCGACCACAACCCGGCCTGCGTGGTCGGGTTCTGCCACGTCCATGCTTGACTGCGGTCGGCCGTGCGCAACGCGACCACCGTGTTGGGTGTCATGACCGCCAGCAGGTCCTCGCCGATGAAGCCGAGGCGGGTCTCGTCCGTGTCGAAGGGACTGCCGTCCTTCTTGGTGCCGTGAAACTCCGTCGTCCACACGACCTTGCCGCCCTGGCGGGTGTCCACGAGCGAGACTTGGTTGCACGCGGCGTTGTAGGCCCCCACCTTGGTCGACCAGGCGATCGCGCCGAGGCCGCTCCCGTTCGGCGTCTCGGTCATGCCGCACACAGCCATGCCCTGCTTCGGCGGGGCGACGGAACCGACAACGCGACCGTCGGCCATGTCGAGGATCTGCACGCCGGTCCCGCGGCCGACATAGAGCGACGAACCGGTGTGCCACATGCCCAGCGGCTTGGATTCCAGCGTGTCGCCGGGAGGGACCGACGCCGTCCACGCCTCTTTCAGCGCGGGCGCCGCCCTGGGCGGCTTGATCTGCGCCTTCACCGGCTCGGTGGGCGCGGCGGGCCCCGGCTTCGCCGTGGCGTTTTCTGAATCGCCACCCGAATCGCTCAGGAGCCACGCCGCGACTCCGCCACCGGCGAGTACAAGCGCCGCGATCACGCTCGCGGCCACGATCTTCGTGCGCGGTCCCCGTCCACCCGATCGCCCGCTCGTCGGGGGCCCGCCGGTGAAGCTCCCGTAGGCGAGAGTCCCGTTGGGGGGCATCACGCTCGTCGCCTGTTCCTGAGGGAACGGGCCTCCCGGGTATGGCGCGTATCCGGGCATCGGCGGTGGCGGGGGTGTTGACGGACGGGGAGGTATGTCCCGCCCCGGAAAGGGGGTAGGTTCGGTCATTCGCAAGGCTCCGAGTTCATCGTCCGTGTTCGCTCCAGTCCTTCGCACGCGGGCGAGAACTGGCCGGCACCCTAGCCGACGCATGATCAACTCGTCACGAGCCGGTCCCGAAAGAGTCCGAGACCGACGTCCTCCGCACACTCGACGCTGTGTTGACCTGGTCGCGGTACCACCACTCGCGCGGCCCGGATCCGCGCTTGCCCTTGCCGTAGCGGACGTGCGGTTTCCCGAAGCGGCCCAGGTCCCACCTGATGTCGGTGAGATCGAGCGGGCCTCGTTCACCCGCAGACCCACGTCGCTCATCAGTTTCGCGGCGGTGTAGTTGCGAGCGTCAGTTTCGCGGCGGTGTAGTTGCGAGCGTTGGTTTCGCGGCGGCGCGAACTTGCGGCACGACGCCGGATCCGCGGCCCATCCCGTGAACAGCCCGGCCACCTCGACGCCGTTCGGCGGGATCCGCAGCCGGGCGTCTTTGGCTCCGCGCGGACGGTTCACCTCGTCGATCGGGCAGTCGACCACCCGCCCGGTCAGCTGATCGGATCTCGACCTTGTGCCGCAGCTCCGGGAACGTGAAATACGTGCTCATCGACTGCACTCGGGCGAGCCGGGTGCCGCTGGGCGACTCGCGCACCACAGGACCCTGAACCGGAAAGTGCAGACATGCTCGATTTCCAGGCCGGGTGGACCCTTCGTTGGCTCGGATGGAACTCGCTTCGAATCCGGAGGATCCGGGCAAGCTCGGTATCGAACCTGCGATCACCGACGAAGGAGCCGGCGTGGGAGTCGCATTCCGGATCGCTGTCATCGGGGTCGGCAACGAGTTCCGCCGCGACGATGGTGTGGGCTGGGCGGTCGTGGCGCGGCTGGCGGAACGAGCCGGGATGCGGCCGCCGCCGGACGGCATGATACTCGCCGCGTGCGACGGCGACCCCGCTCGACTGATCGCGCTGTGGACGGGTGCGGATCTCGCCTTGGTGGTGGATGCCGCCACGAGCCGCCCGCCGCGTCCCGGGCACGTGCGCCGCCTGGAGGCGACCGATGAGCAACTCTCCCATCTGGGCGGCGCCACGAGCACTCACGGCCTCGGACTCGGCGAGGCCGTGGCGCTCTCCCGGATGCTGGGCCACCTGCCACGCCACTTGGTCGTCTACGCCGTCGAGGTAGCCGATACCGGGTTGGGCACGGGACTGTCGGCGCCGGTCGCGGCTGTGGTGGAACCACTCGCCGAGCGGATCGCGCAAGAGATCACGCTGCGCACGGCAGGCACCCCCCAGGAGGCATCCACGGGGACCGCGATCGACCGCGCGCTCAGCCCTCGGCCGATGGCTCCTCGTCGTGCGGGGCCGGGACGATCACGAGCGGGCAATGGGCATGGTGGATCAGGTCCTGACCCACCCAATCCACGAGCATGTCCTTGAAACCGCCCCGGCGCCGCGGAGGGCGACGACCAGGTACGGGGCGTGCTCGGCGGCTTGGACCAAGAGCTTCACGGGTGTCGGATGGCGACCTCGCGCTTCACGGGCACATTCGGATACCTCTCGCTCCGGCCCGCGAGGACTCCCCGACTCGGCGAGCTGTCGTTCGCGTTCCTCGCTCAGCGAACTGCGCTCTGTCCGCCGGTTCCGGCGTCGCGTGCCGGAGGTCTGGAGGACATCGTAGAACGTCCGTGGGGCAGCTCAGGGTTCGGATGGTAGTTCGTAGGTCGTCCGGGCCGAGCCGCGCGTCATCAACGCACCAGCCGGAGCCATGCACGGAGAGCACGGTCGGAGCACCCGGCGCAGCCGGGTCGGCGAGCAGCGGCTGGGGCAGCTGCGGGTGGGCGAAACCGTCCGGCACTTCCGCCCGAACGGCTGCCCGGCCCGGCTCAGCTCTTCCGTTCACCCAGGACACAGAATTCGTTGCCCTCCGGGTCGAGGAGGGTCACCCAGTGCTGCTCGTCCTGCACGGTGTCGGCATGCCGGGCACCGAGGGAGAGCAGCCGGGCGACCTCGGCCTCCTGGTCGTCGGGGCGGAAGTCGGGGTGGAGCCGGTTCTTCGACGTCTTGCCCTCGGGGACAGGCACGAAGAGCAGCCCCGGCATCCGGTCCGGCTCAGGCCGGATCTCGATGATCTCCTCGGATTCGTCGACCACTACCCAGCCGAGAGCCTCGGCCCACCAGCGCCCGAGGGCGATGGGGTCGGAGGAGTCGACGATGATCTGTTCCCATTCGAGTGCCATGAGCGTGAGCATAAACAGGGTCGGCCGGCTGCCAGGGCTGGGGGTAAGTACCGTCGACCGCCGGTCCGGTGCGCGGATCTATCCCGCAGAGCGGTGTAGTAGCGCGATGTGGTAGCAGCAAGTCGCGAGAAGTGATCGCTGCTACACCACTCCAGGGGACACCACCTCGGAAAAAGGATGGCCGTCCGTTCGCGACCCGACCGGGCGGACACCCACCAGCAGTGCCCTGATGAACCGCGTAGCGTGCCGCCGTGCGGTGGCCTCGGCTCGCCTTCCGGCCAAACACCGCACCACCGGCTCCCCTACCGCGACGGTGTGCGCCTGAGTGCGTGGTACGTCGGCAGGCGATCCGTGCGGGCAGGTGACTTCAGGGCGCTTCAGCTGTCGAGGTAGCTGTTGCGGCCGTCGTGGCCGTCGGCGTCGATTTCGTCGAACCAGTGATCGCCGTCGGCCAGATAGCGGAAGGAGAAACGCTGTGCGGTCGGGAGCGCCACGGTGACGGCGCGGCTGCCGTCCTTGCGCGGCGCGAGCGGGTGCGCGCCGGGCTGCCAGTCGTTGAAGTCGCCGACCACGCTGGCCTCACCTGCCGAATGGCCGGGCGGCAGGACGAAGGTGACCTCGGTGGTCTTCTTGCGACGGGTGCGCTCCAACACGGCCGTTCCTCTCGGTGACGAAGCAGGTGGTGCCAGCCATCGTCGCTGGGCTCTGGCGTGATCGGCGTACAGCAGGGCGTTCTGTCGCCAAGGTTCACCCGGACGGCGGCGTCCTCGCGGCGCCGCCCTGGGGCGCGCCCACACCGCCGTGTCGATCACCACGGGCATCCGGCAAGCCGACAATTTTTCCCGGCCGGGCCACTGTGGCCGCCCGGGGACACCGCCCATCACGTATTCCGCTCGCACGTCTCGACGTGGCCCGCCGCGGGCCACCCACGAGCCGACGGCGTTCCGGCCCGGGCCCCACCGTGACCGGTCGGGCGCCGGGCGATGGGCGACGGGCGACGGGCGACGGGCGACGGCGGATCCGCTCCTTTGCCGGCCCGGGAGAGTACCCTTCCCGGTCCCGATCTTGGAGGTCCCTCGTGTGGGTCATCCGCGAACGGACGAACGACGAAGGCTTCACCCGCAGGGCCGGCGGCGACCGCGGGAGGGCCTCCCGCGTTGTCGCAGCCCGGAAGCCACCGGCCCTCCTGCGCGACCGTCCGTTCCGGCGCGCAGGCCGGTGTCCGCATCGTCGCAACTCTCGCTAGTCCGGCTCCATGTGGGAGCGGCGGAAGACCGGGGCTTGGCCGGTGCCGTACGGGCGTACGACCGCCATCGCCTGGACGACCGCGGCCTCCAGGGCGCCGCCGGTGTCGACCGTGACGGCCTCTGTCCACGGCGGCTCCGCGGCTGCCATGGCAGCGGCCACGCCACGGTCGGCGTCGGATGCCCCGGGTGCGCGGTTGCTCAGGCGGGCCGCCGACACATCGCCCGGAGCCTGGCAGTGCAGGGCCACCAGGTCGGCGTGGGTGCGTTCGGCCATGCGCACGGCGGCTTCGCGCTGTCCCGCATCGGACCAGGTGGCATCCAGGACGACGGACTCGCCAAGGGACAGTAGGGCGGATGCGCGGTCGAGCAGGGCTGCGTAGGTCGTGGCGGTCCACTCGGGCGTGTACAGGCCTTCGCCGTAGCCTGCGGCTGCGGACTCCTCTGCGGGGATGCCTGCCAGCTCCTTGCGGAGGCGGTCGCTGCTGAGCAGCGTGACGCCCAGGCGATCGGCCAGTGCGCCGGAGAGTGTGGACTTCCCGCTGCCCGGAAGCCCACCGACGAGAGTCAGGCCGACAGTGGAGGCGCGCAGGTGGCGCAACGTCGTCGAGACCAGTCGCCGTGACGCCGTGGCGGCGCCGGACGCGCCCTGGCGTGCCTGGATCAGGGAGACCTTGGCACGGACGAACGCGCGGTAGGCGACATAGTGGTGCCACAGGGACGGCGGTGCGGGGTCGCCGGAGTACTCGCTGTACCGGGCGAGGAAGAACGCGGCGTCCTCTGGAGCACCCAGCTGTTCCAGGTCCATGGCGAGGAAGGCGGCGTCGTCGAGACCGTCGACGTAACGGAGGCGGTCGTCGAATTCGAGACAGTCCAGGACGCGGGGGCCGTCGTCGAGGCAGAAGATGTCCTCGGCGAGCAGGTCGCCGTGGCCGTCGACCACCCGTCCCTGCTCGATGCGTGAGTCGAACAACTGCTTGCGGCCGGCGAGATAGCGGCGCACCAGCCGCTCGACCTCCTCCACGCCGTCGGGGACGGGGCCGTCGTCGGCCAGCGCGCGGACCTGCGCGAAGCTCGCTGCCCAGCGCGACAACAGGGCGTCCCGCGTGCCCTGTTCGTCGATCTTCGGGCTGCGGGCCGCGTCCGCGTGACGAGCGGCGAGCAGCCGGGCGACGGCCCGCAGGACGCCGTCGACGTCGACGCCTTCACTCACAAGCCGGGAGAGGCGGCGCTCCGCCGGCATACGCCGCATCACCACGAGGGGTTCGGGCATGTCCGCGTCCGGGCTGCGAAATTCTCCCAGGCCCAGGTAGACGTCCGGGGCGAAGCGACGGTTGAGGGCGACTTCCCGCTCACACGCGTCCCGCCGTGCCGGCTCGGTGGTGTAGTCCAGAAACCCCAGGTCGACCCGCTTCTTGAGCTTGTAGGCGCGGTCGCCGACGAAGAACAGGACCGCGGTATGGGTCTCCTGCACCTCTGCGCGCGGTAGCGGCGGGACATCGAAACCGGTGCCGGTCCGGAGCACGGACGCGTCGGCCTGATGTCCTGACACCACCGGCTCGCCGCGGTGGCTCGGCTCAGTCATGGGGGACGCCGACGACGGGGCGGCGCGAGTGCGGGATGGCGGCGGTGGCCACGGGACCCGGATGTGGCGCCAGGGCGGGACGGTGCTTGCGTCGCTCGGCTTCGTCGGCGGCCCAACGGACAGCGGCACGGCTTTCGGGTGAGCCGTCGGGGCCCACGGTGATGGCTGACTCCATGGTGACTGCCTCCGTCTCGTAGAAGCGTGAATGACGGTGAGCGGGTCCGCCTGTCCGGACTGCCGGCGTTCCTGTGTCGTTGGCAGTGGCCGTGGCCGTGGCCGTGGCCGTGGCCGTTGGCCGTGCAGGCGACCGTGAGAGGTACTTGCTGTGTGAGCATCCGCGCCGAGCGCCGAGCGCGGCCGATTCTCATTCGAGGAGTACCCCAGATCTTCCTGCGGCGCACGCGGACGCTGGGGTAGGCGCGGAAACCGGCACGAGGCACGGCCGCTGCACGGAGGCAGGTGTCCGCATCGCGGCGCGCGTGCTGCGGGACCTGGACCGCGGGCCCGGCTCGGCGATCCGGCTGGACAGCGGTGACCTCGGCGCCCTGGCAGTACGGGCGCGCTCCATCCTCGACGCCGCCCGGTTGCCGGACGTACGGATCGTTGCCGGCGGTGGCCTCGACGAGTACGCCGTGGACGAACTGGTCCGTATTGGAGCCCGATCGACACATACGCGCGCCGGGATGGGTCGGGTTCCCCCGTTCCATCCCGGCGGGGTCTGCTCGCCTACGCCTGATCGGCGGGGCGGAGGTCCAGGGTCACCCGCTTCTACACCCGCCCCGACATCGCCGTCATCCCGTTCTCTCTCGCCGACTGACCGCGCTGACCGGCGAGATCCGGCCCAGGATGGAAGACGAGGTCTTGGCCGCGGCCGCAAATCTGTCATTCATTCGCAGAGCGCATCCGGACCACAACGGTCCGTACCGAGATGAGGAGGAAAGCGATGTCCCATACCGTGGAATGGAAGGTTCGCCTCTATCTCTTCGAGGAGGAGGGAACGACCAAGGCCCGCGTGGTACTGAACACCGGCACCACCGAACTCATCGGGCACGGGGCCGCGCACCGGAGCCCTGAGGACGCGGATGTTCCGGAGATCGGTGACGAGTTGGCGGCGGGCAGGGCCATGTGTGACCTCGGTCGGCAGTTGGTGGACGTCGCCGAGCGCGACATCGGGGGCATGGGCACATCCACGACGCGGCGAAGTGCCCGCCCGAACACCGGCTGGTCGACGCCGGACCAGATGTGATCGATGAAGCCCGGAGGTGGCGCAGGGGCGACGAGTCGGGGGCTCGGCGGGGTCGCGAACGACCGGGGCTCTCCGAAGACCCGATCGCCGTCGAAGGACACGTCCTCCGCGCCACGATCGAGTCGAGTCCTCTCCCGCGACATCGATGCACAGGAGCCGGTCACCGTGGACGAATCCAGGCAGGCACAGCGGCAGCACACCCGTATCCCCCTTGTTCGCGAGGTGATGCACGCGCCGATCGTGGCGGTGACCGTCGACGACACCCTGTGGACCGCGATGGACGCCATGTTCGCGGCCAACCTGCACCATCTCGCCGTCGTGGACGGAGGCCGCGCCGTCGGCCTGATCAGTGACCGTGACCTCGCCGCCCTGTGGGCGCTCGATCCGTTGGGGCTCAAACGCCGCACCGCGGGCCGGATCGCGGGGCCCGAGCGGCCCTTCGTGGCATCCGACGCCGATGCGCTGGACGCCGGCGAACACATGCTGCGGCACGCAATGGACGCGGTCCTCGTCGTCGACGCCGAGCAGCGTCCGGTTGGCGTGCTCACCGACCACGACCTGCTCGGAGTTTTCGTGAACCTGCATCGCGTCCCCGATGCCGCGCCGAGCCGCAGACACCCGGGGATGCTTCCCGATTGAGTCCGCCCGCGGCGCCTGGTCGAGGCCGACCATGCGCGCGTCCTCCTCGGCTGCGGCCTGCTTCAGGGCGTGGCCGAGCTTCGGCAGCGAAACCGGCGTCCCCTCCCCTGGACGGTTCGTCGGCGCTACGTGACCGCTTCGGCCCCGAGCCGGGACGGACGGCGGTCGTCCCCTGTCCCGGCGAAGGTCGGATAGCCCGAACAGCCGCACCGATCGGCGAGGGAGGTCTCATGGACGGCGAATCCCGCGCCCGGGCGCGGGCCGGCGGACGACAACCGCGCCGGTCCGCTCGGGCCGACCCGTGGGTGTTGACTTTCGAGGGCTTCGATCCCGTCGACGAGGGTCGGCGCGAGGCCTTGTGCGCGGTCGGTAACGGATATCTCGTGACGAGGGGTGCCTCCCCGGAATCCCGTGCCGACGGGGTGCACTACCCGGGCACCTATCTGGCCGGCTGCTACAACCGGGCCACATCCGTCCTCGACGGGCACGATGTGGAGAACGAGGACCTGATCAACTGCCCCAACTGGTTGCCGTTGACGTTCCGCATCTCGGACAGCGAGGCGTGGTTCGGTGCGGACCCGACGAACTCGATCGCATCGCATCGGCTCGACCTGGACCTCCGACACGGCGTCCTGTCCCGGCAAACGCTGATCGTCGACGGCCGGGGCCGACGCACCCAAGTTCTTCAACGGCGCTTCGCCAGCCTCGCCCAACCGCAACTGGCGGCCCTCGAAACGGTCCTGACACCACAGAACTGGACGGGTCGCATCGAGATCCGTTCCGCCTTGGACGGCACCGTGACCAACTCGGGGGTGGCGCGCTATCACGGTCTGACCGATCGCCATCTGGTCCCCGCAGGCCAAGGCGGTGACGGTGACGAGCTGCTGTGGCTGCAAGTCCGTGCCACCGGTTCGCCCCTGCACGTGGCCGTGGCGGCCAGGACACGCCTTCGGGACCGCACCCGCGTCTCGACGCCTTGGGCTCACGAAACGCGGGACGGCCGAGTCGCCCAAAGCATCGCCGTGGAGGCCACGGCCGGTCGGCCGATCACCGTCGAGAAGATCGTGGCCATCAGCACATCGCGCCTTCCCGCGGTAGACGACCCGTTGCGCGCCGTCAGGCGGCTGGCCGCTCGGGCGGACGGCTTCGAGAGCCTACTCCGCGCGCACGCCACACGCTGGGACGAATTGTGGCGCCGTTCCCATGCGGAAGTGGGTTTCGCCGACGTGGCCGGCACCGTGCACCTCCACCTTTTTCACCTGCTCCAGACATACTCCGAGCACACCGTCGACCTGGACGTCGGCATGCCCGCCCGCGGCTGGCACGGGGAGGCGTACCGCGGCCACATCTTCTGGGACGAACTGTTCATCCTGCAAAGCCTGAACCTCCGCCTGCCGGAGCTGAGCCGCGGCGTGCTTCGTTACCGCTACCGACGCCTGAACGCGGCACGAGAGGCCGCGCGCGACGCGGGCCGTCGCGGCGCGATGTATCCGTGGCAGAGCGCGAGCGACGGTACCGAACAGGCCCCGCGTACCCACCTCAACCCGTTGTCCGGCCGCTGGCTGCCGGATCGCACCCACCTGCAACGCCACGTCGGCCTCGCCGTCGCGTACAACGTCTGGCAGTACTACCAGGCGACCGGGGATCTCGACTTCCTGGCCTCGGCGGGTGCGGAGATGCTGCTGGAGATCGCACGATTTTGGTCCGATACCGCCACCTGGGACCAGACATCCGGCCGATTCGGTATTCGGGGGATCATGGGACCGGACGAGTACCACGATGCCTATCCGTGGTGCGAACGGCCCGGCATCGACGACAACACGTACACCAATGTGCTCGCCTCCTGGACGATCGCCCGCGCTCTCGACTCGCTCGACGTCCTCCCCGGATACAGGCGGGACGAACTCGTGGAACGCCTCGACCTCGACGGCGGCGAACTCGACCGTTGGCAGGAGGTCCATCGCAAGCTGTTCGTGCCCTTCCACGACGGAGTGCCGAGCCAGTTCGCGGGCTACGAGCGGCTGGAGGAACTCGACTGGAATGCCTATCGCCGGCGCTACCCGAGCATCCGCCGACTCGACCGGATCCTGGAGGCCGAGGGCGACACCGTCAACCGCTACAAGGCATCCAAGCAGGCCGACGTCCTGATGCTCTACTACCTGTTCTCCGCGCGCGAGGTGCGCGACCTCCTGCGCCGACTCGGGTACCGCACCGGACACGAGCTGTTGCATCGGACGATCGCCTACTACCTGCCGCGGACCGTCCACGGCTCGACACTCAGCTCGGTCGTGCACGCCTGGGTTCTGGCCCGTTCCAACCGTCGGACCTCCTGGCGGTTCTTCCGCGACGCGCTCGTAGGCGACCTCCACGACGTTCAGGGCGGAACCACCGCGGAAGGCATCCACCTGGGAGCCATGGCCGGCACCGTGGATTTGCTCCAGCGCTGCTACACGGGACTGGAGACCCGTGAGGACGCGCTCTGGCTCGACCCGCACCTACCCGAACCTCTCGACCACCTGGACCTCGAACTGCGCTATCGCGGCCACTGGGGTGTGGTCGTCACCGTGACCCGGAAGGAGATGACCGTGGCCCTACGATCGGGCGGCGCCCAATTCCCGATCCGCGTCGGTTTCCGCGGCTCCCTGACGACCGTGCGGCCGGGCGATCGCCACACGTTCACGCTCTGACATTCGGGACGAACGCGCGGTCACCTCTCGACGGTGCCGCGTGATCGGCGACGCAGTCCCAAGGCCGAACGGCACGTGCCTGGCACCCCCGGGGCCGCACAGCCCTCCTCCCTGGGCAGCGCGACCCGGATGGAAAGTGCCATGGCGTATCGAGCAAGCTCACGGGGTGAGCCCGTCAAGGTTCGGCTCTGGTGGCAGCTACCCAGGTAGACCCGGCCGGGGGCGGACCCGGCGTCCGGTGATCCGTTGCGGCCGAATGCGGAGCCACACGTCCCGAGTCCCGTCGGGCCAAGGCTGGAGATCGGCCTCCGACAGCCGGGCGACGTCCCTGCGGTCGATGACGCGCTCCACATCTCCGATCACCAGCACACTCCAGGCGAAGCGGGCCTCACGCACCATGTCGTCCACCTCGAAGGCCACCTGCCCCTCGACGTAGGACAAGGTCGAGCCCTCGGCAGTCCTGAACACGATGTCCTGCCCATCCAGGAGATAGTTGACAGGAAGCACGAACGGCTCCGCAGCGGCTCCCGGCGACAACCGGCCGACCTCGTGCAGGACCAACCTCGCGCGGCATTCCTCCTCGCCCATCTCCACGAGTTCACGAAGGGCCGGACCCGGTTCGCTTCCCGGCACGGTAGCGCCTGCGAGCCCCGGCCGCCCCACCGCGTCACCGGGGGACATCAGGTGCTCGATGGTCGTGTCGAGTGTCGCCGCGAGATGCGCCAAGGCACTCCTCGACAGGGGAGCGGTTCCCTCCTCCAGGCTCTCGACCCACGCGAGTGGAAGCCCGGATTTTTCGGCGACATCAGCGACGGACAAGCCGAGCTCGCGGCGTCTGGCCCGCGCGTTCGCGGACACCCGGTTCGCGTCGGGTCGTACGGTCCCTGCCGTCTCGTCATACATCAGACGACCTCCTTGGAAACCCTCGACCTAGCGTCGGCGCCCATGCGGCACCGATGCGATCCCGAGACAAGGACGGCCCCGAAGGCAAAGACCCGTCCCCCTTCATCATCACACCCGGCAAGCGACGAGCCGAAGGGCCGTTCGCCTCGGTCCGCAGGGGCGATCGGCCTGCCCGAGCACGTCTTGTCCTCCACGCCTATGTCGATGTGCGCGCGGCCTCACCGCTCGACGGGTCGCCTCCCCGGGGCCGGGGCCGGGGCCGAGGCCGGCCCGCAGGGTGTCGAGGGGCGTCGCCGGTTCGCTCGACGGTGAGGTCGAGGAAGTGTGTCGAGCAAGAAATACAGGGATCGTGATTGCGGATCGCCCGTTCGCACAGTCCTGTCAACTCGGCGTCCGTGGCGTCACCGTCTCGCAATCGCTCCTGCACGATGCGGCGCAGGTCCTCTTCGATCGCACCCTGATTCTGTGCCGTGGGCGGCACCAGGGTCGCGTCGGTGACGGTTCCCCGCGTATCCAGGGAGTAGCGATGATAGAGCAGGCCGCGCGGCGCCTCGGTGGCTCCGTGGCCGACGCCGTGCCGCGGCGGCACGTCGACGTACGGGTTCGCCGCAGGTTCGTACGCGTCGATGATGCGCAACGCCTCGTCGACCGCGTAGAGCACTTCGACGGCGCGAACGATGATGCTTCGGAAAGGGTTGAGGCAGACCGCGCCCTGTAGGGGGTCGCCGAGTCCGGCCTCCTGGGCGGCTTGACGGGCGATCGGGGAGAGGTGTCTCCCGCTGATGGCAAAGCGCGCCAGCGAACCGGTCAGGTGGCGGCGTCCGTCCAGCCGGGAGTGGAGGCCGGTGGAGTAAGGCACTTGGTGTTCGACGACGTGGCTGCCGAATTCACTGACCGCGAAGCTTCGGGTGGAGAAGGCGCGGTCGATTCCCGGGGCTGAATGGTGGGGACCGCCTACCGTCATGACGGTTGGCGTGCCGGACTCGATGGCGTAGGTGTCCGTTTCGGCCAGGGCGAGCAGGTCGTGGTCGCACACGGCGTCGGGGAAGTCGAAGCCCGCCACCCAGCGCACCGTGTGCGCCGCATCGTCGCGGGCGCGCAGCAGCTGTTCCGTCAGCGGGCGCAGTTCGGCGGCGGTCGGGACACGATGGAAGCCGCCGAGGCGGACATTGACCGGATGGATCGCTCGACCGCCGAGCAGTTCGAGGATCGCGTTGCCGGCCTGCTTGAGTCGAAGGCCGCGCTCGACGTCGGCGGGTCGAAAGCGGGCGAGTTCGACGACGCTGCCGCAGCCGAAGAAATCGGGCGCGTGGAGAAGGTGGACGTGCAAGGTCTGGCTCTCGATCCACTCACCGCAATAGAGCAGGCGGCGCAGCCTGGCCACCTGTCCACCCACGACCACCCCACAGGCGTCCTCGATCGCGCGGCAGGCACTCAGCTGATAGGCGACCGGGCAGATCCCGCACACTCGGGACGTGAGGTCGGGCGGTTCCGTGTGGGCGCGTCCCCGTAGGAACGCCTCGAAGAAGCGCGGGGGTTCGTAGATCGCCAATCGGGCCTGGACGACCTTGTCGCCGTCGATGCGCAGGTGCAGCGCGGTCTCTCCTTCGACGCGGCCGAGCGCCTCGACTTTCAGCGTCCGTGATGCGGGCCCGGTCACTCGTCCACCTCCTTCCGTGAGGCCGTGTCGAACTCCTCGGCGGCCGTGTTGAAGGTGCGCAGAACCCGCACGATATCGAGAGTGTCCATTCCGTCGCGCCGCAGGAGAGGGACGAAGGCGGTGAAGTTGGTCGAGTCGGATGGACCGAAGCAGCCGTAGCAGCCACGGCCGAAGGTGGGGCAGAGGGCCCCGCAACCGGCGTGGGTGACCGGGCCGAGGCAAGGAGTGCCACGAGCCACGGTCACACAGACGGTGCCGCGCCGTTTGCACTCGAAGCACACGCTGTGCGCGGGTACGTCGGGTTTGCGTCCGGCGAGGAAGGCGGTGATGACCTCGATGAGTTGGCCCCGGTCGATGGGGCAGCCGCGCAGTTCGAAGTCGACTGGAACATGGGCGCTGATGGGGGTCGAGGTGGCGAGTGTCGCGATGTAGTCCGGTCGGGCGTAGACCACCGAGGTGAACTCGGCGACGTCCGCGTAGTTGCGCAGGGCCTGGACGCCGCCGGCCGTCGCGCAGGCGCCGATGGTCACCAGGCGCCGGGAATCGGCGCGGATCCGGTGGATTCGGTCGACGTCCTCCGGGGTGGTCACCGAGCCCTCGACCAGGGACAGGTCGTAGGGGCCGGGCGCGGGCGCGCTGGATGCCTCCAGGAAGTGCGAGATCTCCCACTCCTCGGCGATGCCGAGGAGTTCGTCCTCGCAGTCGAGCAGGGTGAGCTGGCAGCCGTCGCAGGAGGCGAACTTCCACACCGCCAGCCTCGGGCGCCGGTGGGCATCGGCGGGCATGTCACAACTCTCGGATCATGAGGAGGGGCTGCGCACGGGTCCAGGTGATGACGGGACCGTCGCGGCACAGCAGGAGCGGGCCGAGTTGGCAGTGCCCGCAGAGTCCGCTCCCGCAGTGCATGGTGCGTTCGAGGGAGACTTGGATCCGGTCCGGGTCGACGCCGCGGTGCACGAGGTCGTGTGCGGTTGCGCGGATCATCGGCTCGGGGCCGCAGATGAACGCCGCCACGGTGCGCGGATCGAATGCGGCCCGGTCGACCAGGGTGGTGACCAGTCCCACGTCGCCCTGCCAACGTGGGTCGGGGAAGTCCACGGTGGTCAGGACGCAAGCGGTGTCCTGCCACGTACGTGCCTGGTCGACGTACAGCACGTCGCCGGGTGTACGTGCCCCGATCAGGAGATTCAAGCGTCCGTACCGGTCGGGTGCGGCGATTGCGTCGACCACGAGCGGCCGCAGGGGGGCCATGCCGATCCCCCCGGCCACGACCAGCAGATCGCCGCCGGTCGGGGCGGGCAACTCCCACCCGGTGCCGAAGGGGCCGCGTATCCCAAGGGTGTCGCCGACGCGTACTCCGTGGAGCGCGCCGGAGACGGCCCCGACGGTGCGCACGGTGTGCTGGAGAAGTTGTCCGTCCATTCCACAGACCGACAGGGGGATGTCGCCGACGCCGAAGGCGTAGACCATCGCGAACTGCCCCGGTACGAAGGGCGCCAGGGGCGACCGAGCGGGTGCCAATGTGATCGTTGCCGTTTCGGGCGTTTCGACCCGGCGTTCCACCACCCGATACGGGAGTGGCACGGTCGCTGTCGCCGCCCCCACCTCCGGGGTCGTCATGCCGTTCCCTGGATGTTCTCGGCGTCGGGGCGCCCGTAGAGGTCGAGCAGACGAAGACGAGTCGCCTTGAGTCGCCGGGCGATCACCTGGGCGACGCAGTGGTTGACCGCGAGTCCGAACGTGGGATCGTCGTCGCACATGGCACGAACCTCGCGCGCGTCGAACTCGTACGCGACGACGGCGCCGCGGGTACGTGCGCCCAGGTGCCAGCGGTACGGCTCGAACAGCCAGGACCATCCCAGTAGTTCGCCTTCGCCGAGGGTCTCCACGACGGCATCGCGTCGACCCGGGACGTGGATGTCGAGCGCGACCAGTCCGGAGCGGACGACCCAGAATCGATCCGCCGGGCCGTGCTCTTCGAAGACACGGGTGGCACCGGGGAAGGAGACGTCACGGGCGAGCGCGATCAGCCGGTCGCGCGGACCTGCCCCCAGGGCCCCGAGAAAGCCGTGGCGAAGGACGGTCACGGCGACTCTCCGCGCGGCGTTTCCCGGCGGGTGGACTCCCGTTCGCGGTTCAGCGCGTGAGCCTCCTCGGTGATGTCGATGCCGACCGGGCACCAGACGATGCAACGTCCGCAGCCGACGCAGCCGGAACTGCCGAACTGGTCGAACCAGGTGCCGAGTTTGTGGGTGGCCCACTGTCGATATCGGCTGTGCGGCGAGTCGCGGACCGGGCCTGCCCCTGCCAGGTGGGTGAAGTCCCGGTCGAAGCAGGATTCCCAGCGATGCCACCGCTCGGCGTGGTCGCCGGTGAGGTCGGTGACGTCCTCGGTGGTGGTGCAGAAACAAGTCGGGCAGACCATGGTGCAGTTGCCGCAGGTCAGGCAGCGCGACGCGACGTCGTCCCAGCGCTTGGCGTCCAGTGTGTCCCGCATCAACGTCTGGAGGTCCACCAACGGCATGGAACGCCCCATCCGATCCGCCGCGTCGGCGACGCGCTCGCGGGCGGCGGTTCGGGTGGCGACATCGGCCGGACGGCGCGGCAATTCGGCCAGCACCGCGCTTCCTTCCTCGCTGCCGGCACGCACGAGGAAACGATGGCCTTCGTCGTCGAGCACCTCGGTCAGCGCCAGATCGTAGCCGGGCCCCACCGCGGGCCCGGTCCCCATGGACACGCAGAAACACGTGGCTCCCGGGTCGGTGCACTCCACCGCCACCAGGAACGCCCGTTCCCGGCGCCCACGGTAGGTCGAATCCGCGTGCCGTCCCCCGGACAGTACGCGGTCCTGGATCGCGATGGCCCGCAGATCGCAGGGACGTACCCCCAGGAACGCGTACGACGGTGGAGGGGCTGCTTCCGCCGTCACCACCATCACACCGTCGGCGCCACGATCGGCGGCCCATTCCCGTACCCGAGGTGGGTGCAGGAACGTCTTCCAGGACTGCGGGCCCGCACTGTGCGCGAAAACGGCGCGATCCTCGCGGGCGGACAGCCGATAGCGGCCGGCCTCCAGATCGACACCCCAGCCCGCAGGGAGCTCCGAGCCGGAGGAGATCTCGGCGAGCACGATCGCCCCGTCCCGCACGGTGGGCCCGACGACCGTGCGACCCCGCGCGGCGAGATTCACGATCAGCGCGTCCAAGCCGTCCTCGTCGATGACCGCCGCGGCACCACCGCCATCCGTCATCCGTCGAACTCCCTACGCCGATGTGGTAATCACGTCCACTGTGCATATGGACTCTAGGCCGGATAAATACTGACAGGTCCAACTGCTAGCCCAGTCGGCCTCTTCATTACCTCGGATGGAGCGCGCCGGGCCGAACACCGTGCCTCACATCGAGTCCGCGGATCCATCGCGCGGGGGGGCGAGGACCGAAGCGAGGCCACGCTGCGCGCGGCGCGCGGCGCGCGGACGACCGGTTGGCGCCCGGCGAAGCCGGACGTGGGACTCACGGCCCTGGTCCTCCCGGGGCATCCGGCCCTGTGGTTTCGAAGTCGGAGACCCGAGACTGATCACATCCGGCGTCGGCCCCGATCGGGCCGCGCGAGCCATCGGCAGGAGCCGAGATGAGCGATCGTACATCCGTGCATGCGACGGCCGCCGTTTCCGCCCCGAAGGCGCGGCCCGACGGCTACCACCGCGACAGCGTCCCCTCCTCCCCCCGACCCACCCGTCCTCCGTATTCGGCCGCATCGATGGGCCGTAGGGAGAGATCGACATGACCAACGCATCGCTGAATCCCGCCGACCTGCGGTATCTGGCCGCCGCAGGTGGTGCGGCACCCTCGCTCCACAACAGCCAGCCGTGGTTCTTCCGACCCACGATCGACGGCCGGGGAATCGCGGTGTACACCGACAGGACACGTGCGGTCCCGCTCACCGACCCCGACGGCAGGGCCATGTACATCTCCGTGGGCGCGGTCGTGTTCAACCTGCGCGTCGCCGCCGTACGGCTGGGCCGGGACCCCTTGCTGACACTGCTGCCGCACGACGCCGATCCGCTGCCGGCTGCCGTGCTCGACCTGAGTCGATTCGCCCAGACCTCACATCCGTACGGCCCGGACCTGTACCCGGCGATCGCCGGACGGCACTCCAGTCGCCTGCCGTTCGCCAACCGCGACGTCCCGGAGCGCATCGTCGGTGAACTCATCGCCGCCGCCGACGCGGAGGGCGTGGTGCTGGCCGTGCTGGAGGAGGCCGACGCGCGCCGTGTCCTGAACCTGACGGCCGAGGCCGAACGACGAACAGCCGCGGACCTCGCGCGGCAGGCGGAGACACGCGAGTGGCTGCGCCTGGAGGAACCCGCGGCCGACGGCATCCCCCGCGAGGCCCTGGGCCCCCAGGACCACGACGCCCGGGTACCGGTCCGCGCCTTCACCGGACACCCGCCCACGCCTCCCGCCTCGACACAGCGCTTCGAGGCGCTACCCCAGGTGGCAACCCTCACCACCCACTTCGATCGCCCGGAGGACTGGCTGCGCGCAGGCCAGGCCATGGAGCGGGCATGGTTGTTGGCGACCGTCCACGGCCTGCGCGTGTCGGTCCTGCACCAGGCCGTGGAATGGCCCGACACCCGCGCGAACCTGCGTGATCCGCAGACCGGTCCCGGCCACGTCCAGATGGTGCTGCGGATGGGATACGGGCCTCCGGGAGCCCCCACCCCTCGCCGCCCTGTGACGGAGACACTCCAGCCGGCCGCCCCCGGGGCCGACACGACGACCACCGACGGAGCAGGCGCGGGGACCGGACCGCCCGTCGCGACGACTCGGCGGTGAGGATTCGACCGGAATCCGGCCGGCCGAGACGCTCGCTGGCTGGCTGGCTGGACCGAGAAGTACCCCCAACGTGCCCGTCCACCGAGAGGTCGGCGTCGGACATCCCGTGCGGACGTTGGTCAAGGCCGCGGAGCACGCGCTGTGTCCGGTCGTCGTACCCACCGCCCCGGAAACGGATTAGTCCACGCCGGACTGACGGCCGGTCGTTCGTTTCAGCCTCGGCTCCCATGCGCGCGGGGGACGACGGCGACGGGGCAGGGGCGCGTGGCGCCGTACGGGCTCGGGTAGAGCTCCGCCGGCAGAGCTGCCCCGCTCGTCGCCCAGGGCCGTTCGCCTCCGTCCTGGCTCCCGAGGCACGAGGGCAATTCGTATCCCTCGCCGGGGCTGAACCTGATCCACGCGCACCTGAACCGGGTGATCCGCGAACGCGGCACACACGCCCTGCACATCACGGGTCCCGGGCACGGCGCCCCGTTCGCGCTCGCCGGGTCGCCAAGGCGCGTCCGCGCCACCCGCCGCCGGCCTCCCGCCGATCACCGGAGCGAGACAGGGCCGACCGGTCCCCCGCCCGGGTCGAACGGCCCTGTCCGAGCCACACCGGCAACGAGCAGTGTTCGTAGCACAGGCCGACAGGCGATCGGCCTCGAAAGAAGGAGTCGACCGTGACCGCGCACGAGGAAACAACGCCGATCGTCGTGGGAGTCGAACACACCGACGCGGGTCGACTGGCCGTGGTCTGGGCGGCCGACGAGGCGGCCCGCCGGGGCCTGCCGCTGCGCCTGGTGCACGCGCTCGACTGGCCGGTCGGCGCCGACCGCGACCCCGAGGTGAACCCGCACCGGCAGACCTGGAGCGGACGGTTCCGCGACGCCGGCGTCCGCGCGCTCGACGATGCCCGTGACCTCGTCG
Source organism: Embleya sp. NBC_00896 (assembly GCF_045207785.1). Classification (NCBI taxonomy): domain Bacteria; kingdom Bacillati; phylum Actinomycetota; class Actinomycetes; order Kitasatosporales; family Streptomycetaceae; genus Embleya; species Embleya sp. NBC_00896. Next base: position 6,684,496 of record NZ_CP108776.1, on the reverse strand, counting down.
CGGCCCGCCACCCCCGGCTGACCACGGACACGGTCCTGGCCGACGGAACGCCCGTGGCGGCCCTGCGCGAGCACTCGCGGGACGCGGCGATGGTCGTACTCGGCTCGCGCCGACTGTCCGCGGCGACCGAGTTGCTGACCACCGGCGGCATCGCGGTACCGATCACCGCGCACGCGACGTGCCCGGTCGTCATCGTCCGTGAACCCGAGCACACGAGCAGCGAGCCTCCGACCATCGTGGTCGCGGTGGACGGAGCACGGCGCTCCGAGCCGGCCGTGGAGTACGCCTTCGACGAGGCCGCCCGCCGCGGCGCCACGATCGTGGCCGTCAACGTCCGCCAACTCTCCGGCGGACTGCTCGCCGGGCTGCGGATGCGCGAGGAGATGCAGGAGGGCAGACTCCGGCTCGCCGAGACCCTCGCCGGTTGGACCGAGAAGTACCCGACCGTGCCGGTGCGCCGCGAGGTCGCTGCCGGACACCCGGTCGAGGTCCTGCGCGAGGCCGCCGAGCACGCCCTGTGCCTGGTCGTCGGCACCCGCGGTCGAGGCGGCTTCACGGGCCTGCTGCTGGGCTCGGTCAGCCAAGGGCTGATCCATCACGCCCACTGCCCGCTCGTGATCGTCCCGACCCCGCACGACGAGGGATCTGCCGACCACGACTGAGCGCACGCCTGCCCGGGCACCCGAAGCACGGGCCGGCGTCCGGCCGTCGATCACCGTCCGAAAGGGATTCGCCATGAACCAGGCATCGACCTCCACCGGATCGCCCTCCCATCCGTCTCCGGTTCGCGGGCACGTCGTCGTCGGATGCGACGGCTCGCCCGGCGCCGAACGCGCCGTGGACCTGGCCGCGGACGAAGCCGTGCGCCGACACACCACCCTCGAAGTACTGCACGCGCTGGAATGGGTCGAAGTCAGCGGCGCCAACGACCGCTTCGGTCAACAACTGCGCGAGAACGCCCGCGCCATCGTCGACCGGGGCGTCGCCCGCGCCCGCGCCCGCCACGGCGACCTGCAGGTGCTCGCCACGGTCGAACTCGCCAACGCCATCGACGCGCTGGAGGCCGCGAGCGATCGCGCCGCGCTCCTGGTCGTCGGCAGTCGAGGGATGGGCGGCTTCGCCGGCCTCCTGATGGGGTCGGTCAGCCTCCCCGTCTCGGCGACTGCCCGGTGCCCTCTCCTGGTCGTCCACCCCGACCACGACACCGCCGCCGACCGCACCCCGAAGTCGGTCGTGATCGGCGTCTCCGAAGACGACTGCGCCCCCGCCGTGGAGGCCGCGTTCGCCCAGGCCCAGGCCCGACACCTGCCCCTGCGCGCCATCCACGCGTGGCGCTACCCCGCGATGATGGCCGGCGGCATCGGCTATGCCCCGGCCGCGTGGGTCATGGACGACTGGCGGACCGCGGCACAGACCACCTTGACCACCGCGCTCAAGCCGCTCCGCGAGAGGTACCCGTACGTCACCGTCACCGAGGACGTCGTCCTCGACACTCCCGCACACGCCCTGATCACCGCGAGCGCCGAGGCCGACCTGGTCGTGCTCGCCGCCCACCGCAACACCGGTCGCTTCGGCCCCAACCTCGGCCGCGTCACCCATACGGTGCTCCACCACGCGCAGTCCCCAATCCTCCTCGTCCCGGTCCACGGCTGACCCAGGAAGAACCGAAAAAGCGGCTATCGGCCCGAGCAGCCGAGGCAGCCACAGGATCGCCCGCAGGTGGGTGGTCGGTGACCAGGTCCGTTGGCCAAGATCACGGGCATTTCCTGGCCCGGTCTGCCGGATTGGCGACTCCGGCAACGAACGGCGACACCGAATCAGAACCGTCGAGCCTCCGAACGGCCACGATGCCGGCGTCGGCTACACGCTGACAGATCGCATGACTGCCGCACCTGTCTGGCTTGGGGACCGTGGGGACCACACGCCATGCACAGAAACACACGAATCCGATCGAAATGCACACCCAAGCATTGGGAGCCAAGGGGCCGCAGGTTCAAATCCTGTCGTCCTTACCATTGTTTACGCAGGCCGGAAGCCGTCTTCTCAGAAACGAGATGGCGGCCTTTTCCGCGTTTCGGGCGTCGTGGTCGCAGTGTGGTCACACGACCGCCGCTCCGCCCCGAACCCCATCATCGAACCGCCCGCGACCGCAGCGGTGTAGAGCGGTTTGAACAGGTCGCGAAGCCGGGCCGGGTGGTCGCGATGATGCGGTCGCAACCGATTCGCCGGGCGGCTCGTTGCGCCGTCTCCATCCGCACCGGCGAGAGGTTCCTCGATGGCGTCCACGGCGACACCCGGCGCCGGCACGTTTCCCGGCGACCCGTACCGAGAGGGCTGCCGCCCCGAAGTTCGCCCGGCGGCGACTCCTCGGGCCGTCTACACATACGCGAACGCCCCGCCCAGCGCGAAGGCGCGACGAATGTTCGCATTCCCGTCGAATTCCGTCGCCGCTCCGGCGGTCAGTCCCTCGGCGACGGCGTCGAGGACCCGTGCTTCGCCGAAGACTGCGAACCCGGAATACGGATGACCATTCAAAGAGACAATCGGCGCCATGCCGAACTCGACCACCAGATTCACGTATGCGCCCACGATCTCGGCGCGCGCCTGCTCCAGCGTGCGCGTGTTCTCGACGTCGAAGCTGAGCCGATAGTGGGATTCCATGAGCCCGGCCGCGAGGGGCCACAGATCGGGCTTCGAGTATTCGGGCACGGCCAGCGCGGCAGCGATCCCGGATGATCGCCCGAAGTCCATCGGACGAAGCGTGGGGAATTGCGCAGCGGGAGACCCGGTACAGCTTGTCGAGAACTCCATGGCGCGGCGCGCGGGAATCGAGTGGAGCGCGACGCGGGACGACCGCCGCAGCCCTGCGGATGTGGTTTCCTCTGCACCGTCGAGGTCGGCGACCAGTCGGCCCTTCCAGATGCAAAGTCCGAAACCCGCACTTTCGGCGCCGACCGAGAACCTCTCCCAGAATTCGCCGTCCCGGTTCCTGTCGCACGCGAGCCACAGTGCTCCGACATCCGCACGGACTCCCGCGATCCCCCACTCGGCCGCCGTAGCCGCCGCGCTGCCCGCGCTGCCCGGGTTTCGCTGGAAGGCACCCCAGGCACAGCTCTCCCACAGCGTCCCGTCGACCACGTTACGGCCTCCCCTGGTTTCCATAGGTGGAATTCATGTCTCCATAGAATATATGCTCCCCGTTGGGGCCGTGGTAATGCGGGAGTGACCATTGCCCGTCCTCGTCGAAAAGATGTCCGTTGGCGTGGTGGTGGAACTCCACCAGGTTCCCTGAATCATCCAGGGCTCGGATCACTTCCCACGGCTCTCCTCGGGGCCCCGGCAGGTTCGGATTGTTTCCCCAGGTCGGAATGCGTTCGACGGTGGACACGTCGGACACTCCGAATCTGCGCAGTACTTCGTCGAAGGCATCGCTTTCCGACGGGAACAAGGCGTCGCCGCGGCCCGGTTTCACTTCGATGTGGTTTTCCGGACCTCCCACTTCACACGCCGCCAGGCCGAGCGGGTCACTCCAGGTCAGCGGGTTCGCGACATATCTGCGTTCATGCGGCGCGGGGGTCAGCCCGAGTGGGTCGGGGCTGATGTAGGTCGAATCTTCGGGAGAGTAGTAGCGAAAGTAGTTGTAACGCAGGCCCGATTCTGTGTCGCGATACTGTCCGGCGAATCCGATCGGGCAGTACTCCCGGCCCTCCTCGGAGGGAGCGGCGCCGGGTGAGCCCCAGATCGATTCCTGTGCCCGCCAGACCGCACTGCCGGTCTCGTCGACGAGTTCGGTGGGCGTGCCCACGGGGTCCGTGACGATCACGAAGGAGCGCTCCGCGATGCCGCCTGCTGCTTCGCCGGATATGGATTGCGCGGTGGGAAACCCCGTGACCGGGTGGTAGTCCCACGAGGTGTCCACGGCGTCGACACGCTGCTCCACGATCCGTGTCCGGTCCCACACGAACACTGTCGTCGAGCACACGTCCGTGTCGTGCGTCAGCCGGTGCTTGGCGACACGACGGCCCAAGGGGTCGTAGATGTACCGCCATTGCGTGCCGTCGGGGGCCGTGACGTCCGTCAGTCGGTCGTCGGCGTCCCATCGGTAGACCCAGGAATACCCCTTGCCCGAGAGGGTTTTACGCGATCGACCGACCAGGCGGCCCTGATCGTCGTGGACGTATCGCATGCGACCGCTTCGGCGGATCAAAGAACCGCAGACCTCGCGGCTTCCTTGCGAGTCCGGCTCATCCGTCGGCCATCGACCGAATGTCTGATTGCCCGCGATGTCGTAGGCGTAACGCTCGTTCCAGTCCCCGCCTCGGACGGCAGTGATCCGCCCGACCGGGTCCATGTCGAAGGCCGTGCTCCCCGTGTGGCTGTCGTGGATCGCGGCGATGTGGCCGTCGGCACGGTATTCGTATGAACGGCGGTGCGCCGTACGGGGAGCGAGGTTCGGCTCGAGCGCCGCCTGAAGGGTCGACTGAGTCGCACCGACCGTCGTGACCTGAGCGGCGAGTTGGCTCCGAAGGTTCCATTCCCGCGTAAATCGCACGTCCTCGCCGAAGCGTCGGTCGACCTCGCGACCCATGCCGTCGTGCGTAAAGTCGAGATCGAGTCCGGCACTTCGCAACGAGGTGGGTCTCCCCGCGAGATCATAGGTCCACTCGCTCACTCGCCCCGAGGGGAACCCACGCCACACCCGCCGTCCCACCGCGTCGAATTCGGTCGTCAAGGTGCGCCCATTGGTCGACTCCGCCGTTATCCGACCGACCGGATCGCGGGTCAGCACCAGATCGACGTCGGGGTTCGTCGCACGCACCAGGCGGCCGGCGTCGTCGTAGGCGAACGTCGTTTCCCTGCCGGTCTCCTCGTGGCGTTGCGCGAGGACGCGACCCTGGAGGTCGCGGACGTAGGAAACCGGCTCGGCCGCGCCGTTGCTGCGCAGCGCCAGTTGTCCGGCGGGATCGTAGCGGTAGGTGAGCTCGCGTCCGTTGAAGTCCGTCTCGGCAATGAGGCGCCCCAGAGGGTCGTACTCGTACGACCAGGTGCGTCCTTGCGGGTTCACGACCTCGACCAGGTGCAATTCGCTGTCGTAGGCGAACTCGTAACGGGCGCCGTCGGGTTCGGTCCGCGAGGCCGGAAGATCGAAGTGGGTCACGGTGTACCTCGTGAGTCCGGCCATCGGGTCGCGGTACTCGACCGGATTGCCCTCGCCGTCCCACGTCCAGGCTCGGCTGCTGCCATCCGGAAGCAGCTGTTGGATCGGCCTGCCCTCGACGCTCCAACGCCTGACGGTCACCGCACCGTCGGGTGTGATGGTCCTGACGATGCGGCCCAGCGCATCGCGTTCGTATCTGGTGACCGCCCCCGACGGATCGACGGTTTCCACCGGCAGACCTGCGGCGTCCCGGACCACCTCGGTCGTCCCGCCCAGCGCGTCCACGACGGTGTTCACGTTCCCGCGCTCGTCGACGGTATAGCTCGTGACACCGCCCGCCGGATCAGCTGCCGTCAGCGGCCGTCCCTCGGGCGAATACGTGTAGGACCACGTGGTGTCGTCGGAGCCCAAGAACCGGATCGGCAGACACAGTGCGTCGTACTCGGCGGTGGTCCTCTTCCCGTCCGGAAGCACTCGCTCCACGACGTTGCCCATGTGGTCGTACGCGTAACACGTCCGTCGCCCCAGTTGGTCGGTGAAGGAACGGAGTTGGTGTCGCCGGTCCCACGTCCTGCGGACCGTGTGGTCGAGCGGGTCGGTGATGCGTACGACCTGGAACGCCTCGTTGTACTCGAACTCCGTCGTATGGCCGAGGGAGTTGGTGTACCGGGTCGTGCGACGTGCGTCGTCGTAGTGGAACGAGGCATCCAGGATGCCTTGGGGACCCCGGGTCCTGACGCAGCGTCCGGCGTCGTCGTACAGGTAGTGGTAGGCCGTGCCGTTGCGGTCGCTCCACGACGTCATCCGGTGTTCGTCGTCGTAGGTGAAACAGTGAGGGTCGCCCGACGAATCGATCACCCCTGACAGGTCACCCGTGCCGTTGTAGGTGAAGCGGGCAAGGACCAACTCGTCGCCCGGGGAAACCGCGTGCGTCTTGGGATGGGCGTCGAGCAGGCGCAGTCCGACGATGCGGTCGGCCTCCGTGTCGACCGCGATGTGATAACCACCGCTGTGGCGGACACCGATCAGGGTGCCGTAATCGTCGTAGTCGACCGCGATTGCGTTGCCGTTGCGATCGACCACGGATTCCAGGACGAAGCGCGTCGAGTCCGGATGGATGGCCCGGAAGGTGAGGGCGGAGCCGAGTCGGGGTTGCGCGATGACGATCACGCCGTCGGGTTCGGCATCTCGGGCCATCGGCCACCGGGAGCCGGTGTAGGGGAGAATCGGCCGTCCCGGCTCGGATAACGGGTACCGCAGGATCACGCCGTCAGCAGCGTGGAACACCGCTTCGGACGCTTCGAGTTCGACGTGCTGGTCCAGCGTGGACGCCCAGGACCTGCCGAAGAGGCGGCCTGCGCGATACGTCGATCCGTGCCTTCGCGTGAGCAGGAGGGGCAGCACTCCAGGCAGGTGCACGTCGGTCGCGCTCAGGGACACCTCGCCGGTGACGGGGTCGACCGGATCGCTGCACGATTCGCGGGTGTCGCAGGGACGCCCCTTCTTGGTGATGTCCACCGGGTCGGGGGTTTTGGGCAGGTCCGGTTCCAGGAGCTTGGCGCCCTTGCCTGCTCCCCCCGTCAACAACGACAGCGTGAGGTCGGGCACGGCCAAGCCGAGCGCCCTGGCGGGATTCTTGCGCCACTCGTCCCAGTCGACGAAGTCCTTCGCGAAGCCCGCCGGATCGGTGACCACCCGTTGGAAGCCGCCGGCTATCCGCTGGAGATCGGTGAAGTAGCCGACCGGATCCGCGTACGCGCGGCCCGGATTGAGCATTTGCGCGGTGTCCATCAGGCCCGTCACGCCGTCCTTGACGCCGCCGCCGAAGCTGGTGAGCGCGGTGGTGATCGGGTCGCCGCCGGAGGGCGCGGCCTGGATGCCCCTGTCGATGCGCTCCGTGAAATCGTGCTGCGCGTCCTTGAGCCGGCCACGGATCCGTCCGAGTTCGTCCTCGGCGTCTCGCAGCCGCTCCTTGCCCAGGTCCTTGTCCGGGGGTGAGAGGCCCACGGCACCGTCGCGGACCGCATCCCGTTCGAGCTGCCACTGCGCCGACCAGGCCCGCGCCGCGTTCGCCTCGGGAATCACCCGCTGCGCGACATCCGCCTGGGCCTGCCGTAACGCCCCCGCGTACCCGCGTAACGCGTCGGCGGCATCGGTGAAGTGGCGAACCGCCTTGTCCAGGGTCTTGGGCAGATCGACCATCTGCTCGACGAAACCCTCGGCCGCGGGACCGCCCCACTCCTCAATCCTGGCCAGCGGTCCCATCCGGCCGGACGCGTCCGCGGACGAGGCGGAGTAGGAAGCCAGCGCGTCGGCCAGCGTCTCCAGGACGCTCACGTCACCCGGTATCAGTTCCGTGGCGACCGGGCATTCGGGAATGTGGTTCTTGCCCATGGGAGACCGTCCCTGTTCCTATTTCGGCGCCGGCGGCTCGGTTGCGGCGGGTGGTGTCGCCGGCGGGTTCGGCGCGAGCGGGTTCTGTGGACCGGTGGGGCCGGCGTCCCGGGAAATCCGCTCGACCGCCCCGACCGGCACGGGCACCAGACCTTGCTGCGCCTGCAACTCCGCCAACTCGTAGTTGGCCACGACCTGTTGGAGCGCCGCGGCAATGGCCGAGCCTTGTTTCACCACCACACCCATGGCGTGGCCCCAGTCGTGGACGAAGCGCCGTACCCCGTTCGTCACCGGGTCGGACCCGCACCGCTCGACGCCCGCCGCGATCTGGCCGTCGTCCTTCCAGATGCGATCCGCCACCTGAAGCGTCGCGATCAATGGGTCCACCGTCTTGCGCAAGTGCTCCACGGTGACCTCGAACCCGCCGCCACCGTCCGGTACCGCCTCGACCATGAAAGCCGCCCCCCGAGTCGCCTCGAACACAGATCCGACGACCCTAGCCGACGTGTTGGACACACCCCGTGATCATCGGGATGTGAATCCGGCCGAGCAGCACGTTCCGGGCTCGGCGCGCATGCGTACCTGCGCCCGTGGTGCTGCTCCGCGACGCCAAGCGGGCGAAGCGGAGGCAATGAGCAGGTCCCAGGCTCTCCCGCTATGCCGATGTCCTGCTGGGAGTGATCTCCAGCAATCAGCTGCGGATCGAACCTGTCTCCCGCCGCAACGAGGTCCTCGGCCTAATCGCCGGTGGCCTGCACGACTTATCCATCTCCCGCTCCCAAAGCCGGACCTGCGGCTGAGGCATCCCCGTTCCCGGGGACCCCGACCAGGTCGTCTACGTGTGGTGGGACGCACTCGGCAACTACGTGACCAGCCTGGGCTACGGCACTTCCGATCGGCCTTCGACCAGTGGTGGACACACAGCGGCAAACGGATTCACCTGACGGGCAAGGGCGTGCTCCGATTCCACGCCGTCTACTGGCCGGCGATGCTGCTGTCGGCGGGACTCCGGGTGCCCACCGACATCCTGGTCCACGAGTACCTCACCGTCGACGGCCGCAAGATCAGCAAATCCAGCAGTGCACTGCGGTCGACGGCATCCTTCCCCCGGCAACCCCGTTGTTCCACGGATCGGAAGCTGACCGATTGGAGCGCCGGTGGTCCGCCCAGGGATCACCGCCTGGGCGGACTCGGCCGCTCCGACCACCACCGCCGGGCTCCGAGTCGGCTGAACCCGGGACCGCACGGGCAGCTCGTTGGCGAACACACGAATCCGCGGCGGCCCGGGCGGCAGGATGAGGTCATGAATGACATGGAATCCACGTTTGCCGGTGCCGGCTTGGCGATTCCGCCCGTTCCCGATGCGCTGCGGAACCAACTCGCCCCGCGTGACCGGTGGTTGTTCGCCACACGAGGCATGCGGGCGTTCGACATGTACATGTTCGAGCGGTATCCGATCGAGGCGGTCGCCGAGGCGGTGCCCGACTACTTCGCGGTCTCGCACGCGGGACACGGCGTCAACTCGTACGCGTTGAACTACCACTTGGTGTACGGGCCGCTCGCGTTGTTCGTCCAACTGCCCTGGGGCGGGGTGTATATGGATGGCCGACGCTGCGCCGTCGACATCGGGCGCGCGTTCACGGCGGCGGCCGAGTTGATCCGGGCCGCCGACGCCGTGCGCGACACCCTCGACGTCGGGTCGACCCATCGCCTGATCGTGGTACTGAGTGCCTTACGGGGTGGAGTCGGCGCGGCATGGTTGGACGCACCCTTGGGCGAACCGGGCGCTGCGGTACGTTGGTTGGGTGAGGTCGTCCGGTCGGACGCGGACACGTTCGACGACCTGCCGGCCTTGGACGAGGCGGTCCGATTGCTGCGCGCGGGGCCGGGTCGACGCGACTCGGCTCGGTGATCCGCGTGGGCGAGTGGCCGAAAGGGCCGGCCGGCTTTCGCGTGGTATCCAGGCCAGGCGCAGCGGCCTATACAGCTCATCGGTAGTTGGCTGCCCTAATCTGAGCAGGCCACCACAGCCGACTTCAAGAGGCCTGGTAGCAACATCTACGCGGGGCGGAGCGAAGGCACCACCGGCGGGGAAATCCAGCAGGTCTCGCTTGGCCGGAGGGGAAATACTCGACGCCCGCGAGGAGTTCGACGTCCCCAAGGGAGACGCGCAGCCGCGGCCGGACGCTCGCCGGGACACGATAGTCGCCGACATCATCCACTCGTCCCCGGCAAAGTCGCACGAGTGCCGTGCCGCCATGACCTGCTCGCTGGTGAGCCACGCGCGGGAATGCAGTTGGTCGATCACCACGCCGGCCTGGAGATCACCGCGCTCGCGGTCTGCGCTGCCGGAGCGGTAAAGCGTAGCCTGGCCGCACGGCACGGGCGTGTCGGCGTCGACGGGGGTGACGTGTGGAACGAGGCGAGACGATCGCGGGCCGGTACGAGCTGGTCGGGCGGCTCGGCCGCGGCGGGATGGGCGAGGTGTGGGCGGCACGCGACCGCAACTTGCGCCGCGACGTGGCGGTCAAGCTGCTCGTCCTCGACGACGGGACGTTCCCGGACCTGCCCAAACGCTTCGAACGCGAGGCGGTCGCCGCAGCCCGGATCAACCACCCGAACGTCGTCGCCCTGTACGACCGCGGCACGCACGAGAACATCCTGTTCCTCGTCATGGAAAAGGTCGACGGCGCCACACTCACCCGAATCATCCAGGACGCAGACCCGATCGACCCCGGCCGCGCGCTGACGATCGCCGACGGGATCTGCGCGGCACTCGTCGCCGCGCACCAGGCCGGTGTCGTGCACTACGACATCAAGCCGCACAACGTGATGCTCACACCGCACGGGCGGGTCAAGGTCGTCGACTTCGGGATCGCCGGGTTCGTCCAGACGGCGTTCTCCCTCGCGGGAACGTCCCAGTTGGCTCCCGCCGGCACCGCGGAGTACGGCGCGCCGGAACAATTCCTCACCGAGCGCGGCGACGAGCGCTCGGACCTGTACGCGCTCGGCTCGGTGCTCTTCGCCATGCTCACCGGCCGTCCCCCATTCACCGGTCACAACGGCCTGGCGATCATGCGGCGCAAGCTGGACGAGGACGCGCCTCGACTCGGCACGATCCGCCCGGACCTGCCTCCCACCCTGACGGCACTGGTCGCCGCGCTCCTGGATCGCGACCCCGCACGGCGGCCCGAGTCCGCCCGGCACGTCCGCGAACGCCTCCGGCGCCTGGGGGCACATCACCCCGAGGTCGACGAAGTGTTCGACTACGCCGCCACCACGGTCACGAAGCCGCCATCGCGTACGACGACGGTGGCGACGCGCTCCGGGCGTGAAGACGATCCGTTGGCCATGTCCTGGCCGGTTCGCGAGATGTTCGGCCCCGCCCAGGTCTTGCCCCGCAGGGCGGCGGTGCTGCTCGGCCTCGTGGAAGAACCGGACCTGAATCGGTTCGGCTGGGACCTGTACGTGGGCCCGGAACACATCGCGGCGACCGACGCCGATGGCCACCAGGAGTTCCCTTGGCACGAGATCCGGCGCGTCACGATCGTTCCCATCCGGTACGGGCGGACGAGATTCCACGCCATCCACCTCCGGCTCGCGGACGCTGCCAGGCGCCCCCGGAAGATACGGCTGGCGGGCTTCCGGCGACCTCCGACACTGACCTTCGCCGTGGGTGGCGACGAGCGGCACCCGTTCTGCGCCATCGGGCCGACGACGTACGAGAGGTGGGTCGCGCTGACGGACGCCATCGCCGGATACGCCGGTCAACGCTGGGTCCCTCCCCGGCACGACTTCGACTCCCTCGGGTAACCCCCCGCGTGTCGAAACGCCGGGCTGGTGCTCGCCCCAGCGCAGGGTCAGGAACGGCCGGACGTCGCGCGGCGGACGGGGACGGGGACGGAGACCGAGTGGGCCGCGCGTTGGAAGGTGTCGGCGAGGAAATCGGCGGTCAGCATGGGCGGGGGCGGTATCGGGTCGCCCGCGTCGTCGATCGCGTCCAGCCGTAGGACCGCGTGGAAGTGGGCCGGGCCGCGTCGCTGGTACTCCGCCGCCTTGGCGTACGAGAACCGGTAGTGCCGCCGGAACTACTGCTCTTTCAGGGCGAGTTGCTTGGCGATGGCGCGTCGGGTGGCGACGGTGGCGCGGTGCCGCAGGTTGGACGCGTGGGCGTTGAAGAGCGCCGCCGCCCGGTAGTCGTAGCAGCCCGGGCACAGGGGTTGGCCGAGGGCGGGGGCGTGGGCGTCGGAGTTGTGTCGCGCGGTGCATGACTGTGCCCGGCCGTGGGGGCAGCGGGGCGCCGGCGGCTCTCCGGCTGCTCGAACCCGATCCGCCTGGTCTGCACCGCCCCCACCGTGGACGGCATCCGCACCAGGTCGTGTGCCAGTGCGGCGCGGAGTCTCCGCGGCTCGACGCGGCGATTGTCGGTGGGGACCGTCCGGTCCGGCGAAGTGGCCGGAGGCGCCGCCTGGTTCGTTGACACGCGTCGTGGTGCCCGGGTGAGTGGGTGAGGCTTGCGCGGATTGCGGGCGGGCATCATGCAGGGCAAGCGGCTGACATCACGGGGGACGGCCATGCGGTTTCGCCGGTTCAGGAGATGGTCACCAGGTGCGTCGCTGCCCGGCCGTTCCGTCGGGCGGTGGGTCGCCGTCGCCCTCGGGCTGGGCGTGCTCGTGGTCGCGCTCGTCGGTGCGGCCGATCCGTACCGGCAGACCCGGGAGTTCCGCGCGACTGTCAAGTGCGAGCGAGGCGACGACTGTTTCGGCAGCGAGGCGGGCTCGATTGCCGGCCGACGCACGTACACGACGACGTCAACCGACTCCGAGGGCTACACGACCACGACCACGCACTACGAGGTCACCTGGCAACGGGCCGACGGTTCCCGACAGGGCCGCGAAGTGTCGGGGAACTTCTACAGGAAGGCGCAGGAGGGAGAACCGGTCACGCTGCGGCTGTGGCGGGACGAAGTCGTCGGCGTGGAGGTGATGGGTACAGCGGAGTGGTTCCTGCCGAAGTCCGCCACCATGCTCGTCTTTTGGCTCTATCTGGCCTACTTCGGCCTCGGCGTTCTGCTGTGGGGAATGCTGTTCGGTTGGTGGGACGGATTCTTCATGCTCTGCTTTCGCACCGTGAGCTGGATGTTCACAAGCGCCGTGCCGGTACAGATCGCGACGGACGCCTTGGCCTACGGCCTGAACACCGAGTCTGCTCCCATCGGGGCGATCGTATTCGGTGTCTTCTTCACCGGGATCGCCGCCGGGATGGTGTTCAGCACGCTCCGCCATTCATGGCGGTGACCGACAACCGCCGCCGATCGCCGCGAAAAGCACAAGCCCGTCGCGAAGCCGGATGACGCCACGGCCACTACACCTCCCTGTTGTGACGCCTCCCTGTTGTGACGCGCCGCCCAGGGAACGCGCCACCGCGAGTCCAGCCGTCTGCAGCGCTGCGCCGTACGCCCGGGCCCTGCCGAAGGCGGCCCAACGGGCGCGGCGCGGGCCGAGCCCTACATGGGTGGATGCCGGTCCACCCCACGGCTCAAGCGTTGCCGGGCCGCGGCCCGGATCGTGGGGTACCGGTTCGGGGTGCAGCATGGAAGGGAGGTGCTCAACCGGAGCGCGGGCCGAGCGGCTCCGACCAGGAGGGAGCCTTCGAGGATGGATGCACACCAGCCGGTCCCAGAGGAGGAGCGGGGCCATCGGGCGGTGCCGTCGCCGCCGGGAGGACTGCTCGACCTGCTCAACGTGGCCGCAATCGTGCTGGACCAGCACGGAAGGATCGTGTTCTGGAGCCCGCAGGCCGACGAGGTGTTCGGCTACACGGCCCAGGAAGCTCTGGGGCAGCACGCGACTCACGTGCTGGTCCACGAGGAACACGCGGACCTGGTGGTCAAGCTGTTCGCCGAGGTGATGAGCACCGGCGCGAGTTGGGCCGGCGCATTCCCGATCCGGCACAAGGACGGCAGCACGCGCCTGGTGGAGTTCCGCAACATGCGGCTGCTGGACGACCTCGGTGACGTCTACGCCCTGGGCATCGCCGCCGACCAGACGACGCTGCGACGTGTGGAGACGGACTTGGCCCTGACGGACCGACTGGTGTCGCAGGCTCCCATCGGCATCGCCTTGCTGGACAACGACCTGCGATACCTGCTGGTCAACCCGGCTCTCGAACGCATCAACGGCATCGCGGCCGCCGACCACATCGGCCGCCACCCCCGCGACATCCTGCCATCCCTCGACATCGACACCATCGAGTCCGCGCTGCTCCAGGTACAGCTCACGGGCACACCTCTGACCGACCAGTACATCGTCGGCCGTACCCCGGCCGACGCGGACCACGATCACGCGTGGTCGATGTCCTATTACCGGCTCGAAGGCCCCAGCGGGCGGGTGATCGGTGTGGCCATCTCGGTCGTCGACGTCAGCGAACGCCACCGGGCAGCGACCGAGGCGGACCGGGCCCGGCGCCGCCTGGCGGTGATCGCCGACGCCTCGGCCCGCGTCGGAACCACCTTGGAGGTGGACCAGACCGCCCAGGAATTGGCCGAGGTCGCCGTGCCCGGTCTGGCCGACGTGGCCGCGGTCGACGTCCTCGACGCCGTCTTGGCGTTCCGGCGCACCGCCCCCTCGCACGCCCCGGGCCCGGAGCTGTTCCGCGCGCTCGCCGTGGCCGCCGCGTATCCGACGCCTGCCACCGCCGCCCTGAAGGCCGGGGACCTTGCCGCCTACGGCGCGGACCGTCTGATCACCCAGTGCGTCCACTCCGGGCAACCTGTCGTCGTCGGGAACGTCGGGGCCGAGGACCTGCAGCGGATCGCCCGCGACGCCGCCGGCGCGGCCGCGTTCGCCCGCGCAGGCGTGCACTCCTACCTGGCCGTGCCGCTGATCGCCCGCAACGAGGTCATCGGCGCATTCGATCTCCTGCGCGCGCGCAACCCGCTCCCGTTCGACGAGGACGACGTGCTCCTGGCCGGGGAACTGGCGGCCCGCGCCGCCGTCGCCATCGACAACGCCCGCTGGCACCAGAGCGTGCGCAACGCCGCCGAGACTCTCCAACGCAGCCTCCTGCCGGGCCGCCCGCCTCAGCTCATCGGCCTGGACGTCGCCTCCCGATATCAGCCCGCCCAGGCAACCAGCGAGGTCGGAGGCGACTGGTACGACATCATCCCCTTGGCCGGCGACAAGACCGCCCTGGTGATAGGCGACGTCATGGGCAACGGCATCGACGCCGCCGCCACCATGGGCCGGCTGCGCACCGCCACATGCGCCTTCGCCGACCTCGACCTGGCCCCCGACGAGGTCCTGCGGCACCTCGACAAGATCACCCAGGGACTCGAGCACTACATCGCCACCTGCATCTACGCGGTCTACGACCCCCACGACCACCACTGCCGCATAGCCAACGCCGGGCACCTCCCGCCCGTCCTCGCCGCAACCGGACGCAAACCGGAACTACTCGACTTGCCCACCGGTGCGCCCCTCGGCGTCGGCGGCGTCCCCTTCCACACCACCGCCTTCGATCTGAAACCGGGCGACCGGCTCGTCCTCTACACCGACGGCCTCGTCGAAACCCGCCACCACTCCATCGACGAGCGCCTGAACACGTTGGTGCGCACCCTGGACGGGCCACGCCGGCCACTGGAAGAAACCTGCCGGTGGCTCCTGCACTCCCTGCGGCACCCCGACGACCACGACGACGTCGCCCTCCTCATCGCCGAAGCCACTTCCACGCGCGCCCAGCACGCCACATGACCCGATCAACGGGAACGGGATGTGTCCAAAAGAAGCTGACACGCCTCGCGCCTCGCGCCTTCGCGACCGGAGACGGTGATCTCGGCGATCACGTCGCCGCGCCCGGTGCGTCCGGATCGGTCAGCGAACGGGGCGCCGGCCGGAGCGGCGCAAGCGCACCACGAGGTGGACCAGCGCGGCGACGAAAACCACGATGCCGATGATCAGCAGGTAGCCGAGTCCGTCGGCGACGGCGCCGATGATGCCGAGCACGATCGCGACGACGACCAAGGCGAGGAAGACAGTCACGGCGGGCGCCTCCCGGGTCGGTGCGGGGGTTCAGCGGCGGGCGAGCTGTCGTTCGCCGTGGGCCCCGGGGGAGTAGGCGATGTCGTAGTGGTGGAAGACGGCCTCCTCGTCCTGGGCGGGCAGCACGTCGTCGGTGCCGATGGCCGGGCTCTTCTTCACCAGGGCCTTGTCATAGGCGACCTTGACGTAGCCGGGCCCCACGACCGCGCCGTCCAAGGGGACGAAGACCAGTCGGTGCCGGGTCGGCAGCCCGACCTGGACAGTGGCCATGGCCGGTTCGTCGGTGCTCGTGTCCACGTAGACCGCCTCGAGCGTGCCAATCCTGTGGCCACCGGGGTCGACGACGTCGTGGGTGCGCCACTCGCGGATGTCCGCCGCCTCGATCATCCCCGACTCCCTCCGTACGGCCGGGCCCCTGTGACCTGTGCACCATTCCAGCTTGCCCCCGTCCGATCGCCTGCACCAACCGGCCCCGCGGGACACCCCGCGTCGGCGTGACCTGGAGCGCGGTCCCGTGCCCGCGCCGAGGCGGGGCGGGGCGGGGCGAAATCCCCGCACGCGTCTCCCCTGTGCGACCGCCCCTTCGTTCGCCGGTGACGTGCGGGCACGGCGAGGGGCGGCGGTGACGAACGGGTCACCGAGGGGCTGACCGCCGCCGGCTACACCGCAGCATCCCTGGACGCCCCCCCGCGGGCGACGACGGTCCCGCCCGCGCGTTCAACGCCCAGTCCTCGTTCGCGGACCCCGGCTTCGGCATGGTCGAGAACCGGCACGTCCTGGGGCCCACCCTCGCGGCCCTGCCCGAAGCGCGGCCGCGAGGGCGTTCTGCCGGGAGGACGCGGAGAGCTTGCCGACGATCGGGGAGGCGGTGGCGTGCCAGATCCCGCTCAGTACGCTCCCCTGACTTCTGCACCGGATACGAACTCGACACTCGCATCCTTGCAGCTCAGCGACACCTGTCTGCTGTCACGGCGTCAACTCGTCCAATGACGCTGAATGGCCGGGGCGGGCCAGGCATCGCGGGAGACCCGAGTGAACAGTGCGGTCCCGGTGCTACTTTCCGATCATGCTTCGGGCGGAGGATTGATGGAGAGCACCACCAAGAATCGGCAGCCAGTCGAGGCGCTTCGCGCGATGGTCGCCCGCGCCTACGGCCCGGACCAGGTGTGCGACGCGGGCGAGGACTGGGTCAGCGAACTGAGCGACGGCTGCTTCAACGTGGCCTATCGGATCCGGCTGCGATCCGGCGCGCAGGTCGTCCTCAAGATAGCGCCGCCGCCGGACGTCGAGGTCATGACCTACGAACGCGGCGCCATGGCAACCGAACTGGCGGCGCTGCGGCTGATCCGGGAGCACACGAAGGTTCCAGTGCCGGCGGTCGACTTCGTCGATCAGAGCCATGAGCTGTGCGAGCCGACTACTTCTTCATGACGTACGTCGATGCGGACAACCTCAACGCCGTCAGGGACACTCTGCCCCGGTCCGAGATCAACGCGTACGACGAGGCCGAGGAGCGCGAAGCCGAGAACCGCGGTCTGAGCCGCCGTCAACTCTTCAGTGTCGCAGGCATGTTGGGGGCGGCAGCGGTCCTGGGCGGCTCGCCGGCCGCGGCTTCGACCGCACCTCGGGTCGTGATTGTCGGCGCGGGCCTCGCAGGACTGCGCTGCGCGCACCGACTCTGGAGGCGACCCACTCCGATCGCCGCCACGGTGTACGAGGCCGACACCACCCACATCGGCGGCCGCTGCTGGTCACTGCGCAACTATTTCGCCGGCGGGCAAGTCCACGAGCACGGTGGATCGTTCATCAGCTCCGGAGACACCGCCATCCTCAATCTGGCCCGCGGTCTGGGTCTGAAAAAGGAGTTCGCGAACGGTGGTCAGCTCGACACGGGCGACTACCTCGCGTGGATCAACGGCGGCTTGTACACGGGCCTTGAACAGCAGGAGGACTGGGTCTCGATGGCCTACGACGCCTTCAACGCGTCGTACACGGCCGCCGGATACGCGCGCTACAACCACTACAACCCCGAGGCCTACCGCCTCGACCAACTCTCCTGCCTGGACTACTTCGACGAGATCGGCCTGTCCGCGGACTCCCGCATCGCCCAGCTGATCCAGACCCTCCAACTCCAGGGCGGCGGCGAGCCGTCCGAGGTCTCGGCACTGAACATCATCGGATTCCTCGGCGGGTCGTCCGTCTTCGGGGGCGGCGGCGAGGAAGAACGGAAAAAGGGGAGCGAGGAAGGCGGCTTCGACGAGAAATACCACATCATCGGCGGAAACGACCAGGTCGTCACAGGAATGGCCGCACAACTACCCGCAGGATCCGTCAAGCAGGGGTACGAACTCATCGCGCTGTGCCGGAACTCCAACGGCAGCTACACCTGTACCTTCAACCACGCGGGCCGCATCGTCTCGGTCCCCGCCGACCACGTGGTGCTCGCGCTGCCGTTCAGCATGCTGCGCCGTGTCGACCTGAGCCGCGCGCAGCTGTCCGCACGGAAGTTGACCGCGATCCGTCGCCAGGGCATGGGCCAGAACGCCAAGCTCGTCACGCAGCTCACCAGGAAGACCTGGCCCGCGCGCGGCGGGAACGGCGTCACCAACACGGGCCCGTCGGGTTACCAGACCGCATGGGACGGCTCGGTCCAATCGGGCCCGAACGGTTCGCCGGCGCTGCTGGTCAACTTCCCCGGCGGCAACGTGGCCCGCAACACGCTTACCGGAGCCGCCCACGGCCCCGCCCCCCAGGCCGACGTGCAATGGTTCCTGGCCCAGGTCGAGCAGATCCTCCCCGGCACGAGGGCGGCGTACAACGGCCGCGCGTACGAGGACCACTGGTCCCTGGACCCGTGGCACTACGGCGCGTACCACTACTACAAGCCCGGCCAGTACACCTCGTTCGCCGGCTACGAAGAGATCCAGGAAGGCCGCATCCACTTCGCCGGCGAACACACCATGGGCGACGTCGCCACCCTGAACTCCGCAGTCGTCTCCGGCGAACGCGCCGCCACCGAGATCACCAGCCAAATCTGACCCGGCCGGATCGCCCCGCCGGCTCCCCCTTGGCGACGGGGCCTTCACGGCAACCGCTCCCGTTTGGCGATCCCACGGACACGCGAAGTCACGAACTCGCGCAGGACCGCAATACCCGCGTCGTCGACGGTGACCACGGGCACGCGCGCGTTCCAAGCACTCGACGCCGTCGGGGACGCCGGCCCTCGAGGTCCTCCCTGCGAGGTCCTCGAGGCCCTCGAGACCTTCCGCGACCAGCAGTGGGGTGAACTTCACGAGACTGTGCGTGGCGACTTTGTTGACGATGCAGGGATCGGAAGTGGTCCGATGAGCCGCCGTCCGTGAGCCCTGGAAGGCCAAGTGGTTGCCGGGGCCGTCCGCATGCCCGTGGACCGGAGAGTCATCTCCTGCGCTCTGTGCCACCCCGCAGGATCATGGAAGGGCGGGGGCGCAGGAGGTGACGACCATGCCCAAGGTCTCGAAGGCCGACCGCACACAAAGGCAGGCTGACCTACCGTTTCGCCCACCATGACGAGGTCTACGAGGCCGGCGAGGCCTTCTGCCTGAGGAAGCGATCGGGGGTTCCCGGTCGTCGTGAGTTCGAGGCGGCGGCGCGGGGAGGTTGCGAGAGCCGGCGATCAAGGGGCACGGAGCGTGTCAGCCGTCCCGCCGTCGAGGAGGTCACATGTACGCCGCAACGACCCAGCCCGTCCGACTGGAAGCCAGACTCGAAGCGGAACCGTCCCGCTGGCTGTGGGTGGTGAAGTGGTTCCTGCTGATCCCGCACGCGATCGTGCTGTGCTTCCTGTGGATCGCCTTTCTCGTGGTCAGTATCGTGGCGTTCTTCGCGATCCTGTTCACCACCCGATATCCGCGCCCGCTGTTCGACTTCAACGTCGGTGTCCTGCGTTGGACCTGGCGCGTTTGGTACTACGGCTACGGCGGGCTGGGCACCGATCGCTATCCGCCTTTCGCCCTCTCCGAACACCCCGAGTACCCGGCGCGATTCGACATCGTCTACCCCGAACGCCTTTCGCGCGGGCTGGTGTTGGTCAAGTGGTGGCTGCTGGTCCTTCCGCAGCTCATCCTGGTCGGTATCTTCACCGCCGGTGCGTGGCGTTGGGGCGGGCTCATTCCCGCGCTGGTTCTGTTCGCGGGCGTCGCGTTGCTGTTCACCGGGCGCTATCCCAGGGGCATCTACGCGTTGGTGATCGGCCTCGACCGCTGGGTGCTTCGCGTGGTCGCCTACGAGGCCCTCATGACCGACGCGTACCCGCCGTTCCGACTCGATCCGGGCGGCGCGGAACCGCAACCCGAACCGGGTCCCCACCACCACGACGAGTGAAACGGCGACGTGGTGCGCACGAGGGTGACCGTGGTGCGGTCCGGGCCGTCGTTGGTGGTCGCGTACCAGCGGCCGCCTGCCTTTGGCTCGATGACCAGACCGGTGCGTGCCCCGCCGGGGCCGAGTTGCGTCCAACGCTGCTTCGCAAGTCCCCACGAACCGTAAGCCTTCACTTACCGCGCGTACGAGTCAACGGCCCTGGTGGGCATCAGGGGAACGTGGCCCCCGCGACGTCATGGGGTGGACAGGAGCCGGCTGAGGGCGGCCACCGAGCCGGGGGCCTCCGTCTTCGACAGGCGGTGCTGCCGCAGGCGCGCGAACAGGTGCTTGCGCCAGAACGTCTGCGGGTGCAGCTCCCAGCTCACGGCCAGCCGCGCCCCGCCGGCTTCGGGGGTGACGTGCCAGCGCCAGTCGGCGTAGCTGGGGTTGCCGTCGTCGGTGCGGGAGCGGTACGCGAAGACCCCGCTCTGCGGATGGAGTTCGCGCACCCGGGACCGGCTCGGCCACGACGGCCACCCGGTGGGCTTGACGACCACGACCCACTCGGCCCCCGGCGCCAGCACCGGCGGGGCCTCCAGTACCCGGATGATTGCGGGGTTCCACTCGGGAAGCCGCGCCACGTCGGTGACCAGGGCGAAGACGGCGTCCGCGGGGGCGGGCACGGTCGCACTGAACGTACCCGAGAACCGTGTCTGCTCGGTGTCGCGTGTCAGCCGGCTCATGGCGACTCCTTCCGTCGCACGTGCGGGCCCCGCCGCTCACGGGCGACTCCGTCCGTCGCACGCGAGCCCCACCGCTCACCTCCAGTCTCGCGCGCACCGCAGAAGCCGCCAATGCGACGGCCTCCGCGTCAGCGCCCAGACCGCAGCGCCATGGCGATCCTCGGCCGGGCGCGGATCATGCCGGGCGCGATGGCGTCCGCGAGGGCAGCGAGCGGGAGGACGATGTCGGTCCACGGGTCACGGACCGGCTTGAACACCGCGCCGTCGTCGGTGATCGCCGATCTCGGTCGCGTCCTTGAGGCTGCGGCGGGCAAGGACCCAGTGCTCGACGCCGTCCTCGCGTCACGGCCGGATCGAGGCCCCGGCCCAGTCGTAGACCCGCTCGCCGTGCGCGCCCCGGCCGGCACGACCTGCGTCTCCACGCCTGCGCCGTGGTGTTCGAGTCGATACCTGAGGCGTTGACCTGGCCGTATGCCTCGTCGGCGATCAACCACTCGAAAGGGGCGGATCTGCTGCGTCGAACGACTGCGGGGTCGGCGGCCATCGCGGCATGCCTGGTGGCCGGGCCTCCCGGCGATGCGGAGGCCCGGCGGATGGTGCGGTTGGCGTCGGTCAGATACGTGCCGCGATGAAGTCCGCGGCAGGGACGCTGTGTTCGGGTCGGGAGTAGGACAGGTGGGCGGCCGGGTCGACGCCGCCGCCGCAGGCGGGGTCGCCTGTGGCGCAGTCGTCGAGGGTACGGGCCTGGTAGGTGCCGGTGATCGTGGTCGGCTTGTACAGCGGCATTCCGCGCTGCGGGCTGCCGTAGAGCACGAGGGCTGCGACTCGGGGTTCGATGTTCGCCGGGACGACGGCGACGATGGGCGCGCCGGTGAGGGACCCGAGGCTGCTGACGCCGACGGAGTTGGACACGACGTTGGCGCCCTGCGAGTAGCCGACCGCCGCGAAGATCTGGTTCGGACAGGCGGCGGCCTGGGCTTTGATGTGCCGGACGAGGTCCCAATTGCCGACGGACGCGGACCAGGGCTCAAGGCTGGCGGGGTAGTTCACGCGGTAGTACGAGACCGTTTTGGCGCCGCCGAGGCGGGTGTCCATTGCGGCGACGAGGGCGTCGTAGACGGGGTCGGAGTCGGACGGGCCGAACTGCGTGCCCATGGCGTAGGTTACGTCGATGTCGGCGCACGAGCCGGCGGCGGCCGAGGCCGTGCCGGACGTGACGGTGAGGGGGCCTGCCGCCATCACCGCGGCGGTTGCCACGGCGGCGAGTCTGGCGGCGGTACGGGTTCGTGACATGGGGGGCCTTTCGGTAAGGCGCCGAACGAACCGGCGCATGCCGGTGTACCGGAAACCGGTGATCCAGCGGCCCCTGCACAGGGGTCATCGGCGCATCGGCAGCGCTGCGACCGCACGGCTGAATCGAGTCAGCTTCCGCTGCTTCTTCTACCACCGGGTAACAAAGGCTGCAAGCGAAACCAATCGGGTGGAGCAATGCACACCGGCGGCGACCGCTCTTCGATACCCGCGAACCGACCGCATCGTCCGCGCGCCGCCGACGGGGCATACGGAGCCGGGCCGAACTCGCGGACAGCCGCAACAAATCCCTCGAGGGGCACTCCGACCAGCGGATCCGGTAACCACGTCGGTCCGCGTCGGTCGCCCGGCCGCGCGGCGCCCGAACAGACGCCCGTGGAAGAATCGCACTGACGAATCCCACTTGCGGTGCGCCGATGGCGGCTGCGCCGGAAATTTTCGGGAGAACACATTGCGGGAGGTCGGAGCATGAGCGGCGGCCGACGCGGACGCGGACGGCCGGCGCGGATCGACCGCGACCGCATCGTGCAGGCGGCCTTGGAGTTGGACGCGACCGGCGAGCCCTTGAGCATGAAGGCCGTGGCCGCCCGTCTGGGGGTGCACTCGCCGAATCTCTACCACCACGTGGGCGACCGCGATTCGCTGGCGGCGCTGGTGGCCGCGGCGCGGATCGAGCGCGTACTCGACGAGTCGTGGATGCCTCCGCCGGACGCGGACTGGCGCACCTGGCTGCGGGCGTTCGCCTACGCCACCCGCGATGCGTCGTTGACCTTGCCGGGGCATGCGGAGTACTTCGCGTTCAGCGGGCCGGCCGGGCGGCGGCAGTTGGACCAGATCGAGCGGCTGCACGAAGTCCTGGTGGACGCGGGCTTCGACCCGGTGGTCGCGGGGCGGTGCGTGACGCTGATCGGCGAGTTGGTGCACATCAACGTTCGCTCGGTCTTCATGCTGCGCGCCCAAGGGCAGGAGCCGCATCGCGCGACGATCGCCGAGATTCTGCGCGATGAGCCGGACGCGCTGCCGCTCCTGCGCGCCGCGGGCCACGCCGACTACGACCCGGACGCGCAGTTCGCCTTCGACCTGGACGCGGCACTCGCCGGTCTGGCACCCTCGCCTGCCGACCCCGGCCAGGGCTGAACCGAGCGACCCCACCGGGCGGCCCCACTGCACGGCCACCGAGCGATCCCACCCGGCGGCCCCACCGCACGGCCCCACCGAGCGGCCCCACCCGGCGGCCCCACCGAGCGATCCCACCCGGCGACCCGAGTCTCGTCGACGTGCGGGCCGAGTCTTCCCTTGCCCTTTCGGTGGTTCTACACTCGGCGCCTCCCGGCCGCTGACTCGTTTCAGCGCCGTTTCCGGAGCCGCACTTTCCGATCGAGGAGTGGTCATGGCCACCGTTGCCGACCCGTCGCTCTACCCGACCCCGCTGCCCGAGTCCGCCCGGCGGATCGAACTGCGCACCACCGGCGGGCCGCTCGCGGCCCTGGAGATCACGCCGCCGGAAGGCGTCGAGACGCGGGGCACCGCGGTACTGGTGCCCGGGTTCAGCGGTTCGAAGGAAGACTTCCTGCCGATGCTGGAGCCGTTGGCCGCCGAGGGGTATCGCGTCGTGTCGTACGACCAGCGCGGCCAGTTCCAGTCACCCGGCCCGACCCGGTGGCGGGAGTACGACGTGACCGCCTTCGCGGCCGAACTGGCCGAGGTCATCGCGTCCGTCGACACCGCGCCGGTGCACCTGCTGGGACACAGCTTCGGCGGGATCGTGGCGCAGCGCGCCGTGGCCGACGCGCCGTCGAGCGTGCGGAGCCTGACGCTGCTCGGCACAGGTCCGGGCAACACCGAGTTCGCGGGCGCGAAGATGGTCGGGCCGCTGGTGTGGATCCTGCGGATCGGCGGGACGTCGCTGCTGTGGATGCTCATGCGCGGCCAGCTGAAGAAGGCCGGACTCGCGCACGGCTCGCAGGTGTGGTTGAAGCACCGGCTCGTGCACACCCACAAGGCAAACCTGATCGGGATCATCCGCACGCTGCTGGGAGAGCCGTCGCGGGTGGCGGCGTTGGCGCGGACGGATGTGCGCTTCCTGGTGATGTGCGGCGAGAACGACCAGCCGTGGACGCCCGCGACGCAGGCGAAGATGGCCCGGAACCTGAACGCGCGGCACGTGGTGATCGCGGACGCGGGGCACACGCCGAACGAGGAACGACCGGAGGAGACCGCGAAGGCGCTGGCGGACTTCTGGATTTCGGTGGACGTGGAGAACTGAGAGGGCTCACCCGGCCACCCACGGCGGCGGACCCCCGCCGAACCCCGCCGCCCGGCGATCCTCCGGATGCCCGGCCTCCCGGTGGCCTCGCGTCGCAGTCGACGGCACGCCCTGCAGACCCCAAGGGTCTGCAGGGCGTTTCGGGTACGGCCGCGATCGAGTGCGGCATGCCCTCGATCGCCGCGCATCGCGTTCGGCCTGCCTCCCCATCGCCGCGCATCGGGTTCGGCCCGCCCCCGATAGCGGCGCAGCGCCTGAACGGCCCCGAGAAGTCCTCCCCTCCAGGGTCTGGACATTTATTTAATCTCGAATAAACAATTGGGCTCCGCACCGGGAGACGTCACGGCCGCATGCGCGCGGTCGGGGTGTCACGCCTGCGGGTTCGTCTGTGTGGTGACCGTTCCGAGCCGCGAAGGATGCCCGATGTGTACGACCTTCCTTCCCCCTGCGCCTGATCCGTCCCACGGGCGGCACGGCAGGCGATCGCGCCATCCGGCGCGGCCGCAGGCAGCACATGGGCGCAACCGGCCCGCGCGTTACGGACGTTGCCGGTGAGCGGCGCGGTGGACGATGCCACCAGAGACGACGCCACCAAGGTGGTCGCGCCTCGGGACGAACAGCGCCACTCCGCCGCGGGCCTGGCGGCCGAACTCGTCGACGCAGAGGCGGAACGTGCCCAGGCGGCCGAGGCCGAACGTGAGGTGCTGTTCGCCGACGATCTGCTGCCCGGGGTGGGCGGCGAGCAGCTGACCCTCCGACAGGGTCTTGCCGCGGGCGGGTCGGCGACGTTCCTGACGCTGATGGCGCTGTCCGCGTTCGACGAGTTGGAGACCGCGACGCTGGGGGTGCTCGCCCCGGACATCCGCGACTCGTTCGGGATGAGCAACGGCGCGATCGTGTTCCTGTCGGCGGCGTCGGGCGCGTTCCTGGTGCTCGGTGCGCTGCCGATGGGCTGGCTGGCGGACCGGTACCGGCGCGGCAGGGTCGCGGGGTGGGCCGGACTGGCCTTCGCCGCCTTCGTGTTCGCGTGCGGCATGGCGGCGAACGTATTCCTGATGTTCCTCGCCCGGCTGGGCGTCGGGGTGGCCAAGGCCAGTACCTTGCCGGTGCACGGCTCGCTGAACGCGGACACCTACCCCATCGGGGTACGGGGCCGCATCGCCGCGGCGACCGGTATGGCGGGCCGCCTCGCGGGGGTGCTGAGCCCGCTGGTGGTCGGCGCGATCGCCGCCGTGGCCGGCGGCGACGACGGCTGGCGCTGGGCGTTCTTCGTCCTGGGCGTCCCCACCGCGCTCGTGGCGCTGTACGCCTTCCGGCTGCCCGAACCCCCGCGCGGACAGCACGAGATGAAGGCGGTGCTCGGCGAGGTCATCACCCACGACAAGCCGATGCCGATCTCGATCGAGGCGGCGTTCGCCCGGCTGATGCGCATCCGCACCACCAAAACGGTCATCGTGGCGTTCGCCGCGATGGGCTTCGGCCTGTTCACCGGACCGGTGCTGACGAACCTGTGGATGGAGGACCACTTCGGGCTCGGCACCTTCGAGCGCGGGGTGTACGGCACCCTCGGCGGACTGGGCGTGCTGGCCGTCCTGCCGTTCGTCGGCCCCCGCTATGACCGGCTCTACCGCGCCGACCCGGCGCGCGCCCTGAAGCTGGTCGGCTACCTGATCCTGCCGGTGGCGGCGCTGACGCCGGTGCAGTGGTTCATGCCGACCGCGCCCGCGTTCGTCATCGCACAGATGTTGCCGCTCATCCTCCTGTCCGCGGCGTTCGCGATGATCGGCCCGGTCATGCAGTCCGTATCCCCGTACCAACTACGCGGGTTGGGCACGGCGCTCGCGGCGATCTACATCTTCTTCATCGGCGCGACCGGCGGCTCGCTGCTGTCCGCGCTCATCCTGGACTCGTACGACGCGCGCGCGGCGGCACTGGTCATCGGCGTCCCGGCGACGCTGGTGGGCAGCCTGATGCTGATCCGCAGCTCCTCGTTCATCAAGAACGACCTGGCATTGGTCGTCCGTGAGCTGCGGGAAGAGCTCGCGGAGAGGGACCGCCAGGCCCGGGACCCCGAGCAGGTCCCGGTGCTTCAGGTCAACGACATCGACTTCGAATACGGCAACGTGCAGGTGCTGTTCGGCGTCGGGTTCGAAGTCCGGCGCGGCGAGGTCCTCGCGCTCCTGGGGACGAACGGCGCCGGCAAGTCCACCATCCTGAAGGCGATCTGCGGCCTCGGAACCCCCTCGCGCGGCGTGGTCCGGCTCAACGGGAAGACCATCACGTACGTCTCGCCCGAGCAGCGCGGCCGGTACGGCATCCGCCTGCTGCCCGGCGGCAAGGGCACCTTCCCCGGCATGACCGTGGCGGAAAACCTGGAGATGGCCGCGTTCCAGCTCCGCGACCGGGACCGGGCACACCGCGACGCCAGGCTCGCCTACGTGCTGGACGTGTTCCCCGACATGAACGCCCGCCTCGCCCAGCGGGCGGGCAGCATGTCCGGCGGCCAGCAGCAGCAACTCGCCCTCGCCATGGTGCTGATGCACGACCCCGAGGTGCTGCTCATCGACGAACTCTCCCTCGGCCTCGCCCCCGTCGTGGTCCAGGACCTCCTCGCGGTGATCGAGCGCCTCAAGGCGGACGGCATGACAATGATCATCGTCGAGCAGTCCCTGAACGTGGCGCTGGCGATCGCCGACCGGGCGGTCTTCCTGGAGAAGGGGCAGGTCCGGTTCACCGGTGACGCCCGCGAACTCGCCGAACGCGACGACCTCGCCCGCGCGGTGTTCCTCGGCAAGGACGGTGGCTGAGCATGATCGAACTCACCCGGCAGCTCGCCTTCGACGGCGTCGTCAACGGCATGGTCATCGGCCTGCTCGCGATGGGCATCGTTCTCATCCACCGCTCCACCCGCATCGTCAACTTCGCCGTCGCCAACATGGGCCTGGTCGGCTCGGCGCTGTTCGCCCTGCTGAACCTCCGCTACGACGTGCCGTTCTGGATCGCGCTGGCCATCTCCCTCGTCGTCGGCACCTCGTTCGGCGCGGTCGTCGACCTCGTCGTGATCCGACGCCTGTTCGCCGCGCCCCGCGTGATCCTGCTGGTCGCCACGATCGGCGTCGCCCAACTGGCGCTGGTGATCGTCATGGCGTATCCGGAGGTCGACGCCGCGAACACGTATCCCGTGTGGTCCACGGCGAAGTGGAGTCCCGCCGGCATAGAGGTCACCGCGACCCAGCTCGCCGTGCTCGTCGTCGTCCCGCTCGTCGCCATCGCGCTCGGCTGGTTCCTCGCCCGTACCGTGCTCGGCAAGACGGTCAAGGCATCGGCGGACAACCCGGACCTGGCCAGGCTCAACGGCATCAGCCCCAAGGCCGTCTCCACCGCGGTGTGGGCGATCGCCGGGCTCGTCACGACGATCTGCCTGATCCTCATCTCCGGCCGCACCGGATCGGTCGGTTCCCCCGCGGTACTGGGCATGACCACACTGATGAGGGCGCTGGCGGCCGCGGTGATCGCCCGCATGGTCTCCTTCCGGGTCGCCCTGGTCGCCGGGGTGCTCCTCGGATTGCTCGAATCCGTCGTCCAGTTCAACTGGATCGACCGGCCCGGCCTGACCGACATGGTCGTCTTCGCGCTCGTCCTCGTCGCGGTGTTCGTCGTGGGGCGCGGCCGGGACACCGAGGCGTCGACGTTCTCCTTCGCACCCAAGGTCCGTCCGATCCCGGTACGCCTGCAAGGGCTGTGGTGGGTGCGCAACCTGGAGCGGTTCGGCCTGGTGTTCCTCGGGCTGATCGCGGTCGTCATGCCGCTGCTCGTCACCCAGCCGTCCAAGCAGCTGCTCTACACGACCATCCTGGCGTACGCGATCTGCGCCGCCTCGGTCACCGTGCTCACCGGCTGGGCCGGGCAACTCTCCCTCGGGCAGATGGCGTTCGCCGGGATCGGCGCGCTCACCGCGGCCTCGCTCTCGCGCGGACTGCGGCTGGACATCGGCGGCGGCGACGTCCTCGTGGTCCAGCGCCTGACGTTCCCCACCGCCGTGTTCGTCGCCGCGCTGCTGACCGCGGCGCTCGCCGCCGTGATCGGCGCCGGCGCACTGCGCGTGCGGGGACTGCTTCTCGCGGTCAGCACCCTCGCGTTCGCGGTCGGCTGCGAACAGTGGGTCTACACCCAGGACATCTTCCACGACAGTCCGACGCAGACCGCCGCGTCCTTCCCGCGCACCGACGTCTTCGGGGTCGACGTCACCGCCCAACGCTCCTACTACTACGTGGTGTTGGCCGTGCTCGTGGCGGTGCTCACGGTGACCGGCAGGCTGCGCCGCACGGGCGTGGGCCGGACCACGATCGGGGTACGCGACAACCCGGCGACCGCGTCCGCGTACACCGTCCCCGCGGCCCGCGTGAAACTGCGGGCGTTCGCTCTGGCGGGAGGCGTCGCCGGACTCGGCGGAGCGCTGCTCGCGGGCGCGCTCCAGACGGTGCCCTACAGCAACGCGTACTTCCGCAGCGCGGACTCCCTCATGCTGGTATCCGTCGTCGTCATCGGTGGACTCGGCGCCACCTCGGGGCCGGTATTGGGATCGTTGTGGGTGATCGGCCTGCCCGCCGTCTTCCCCGGCAACTCCATCGTGCCGCTGCTCGCCTCCAGCCTCGGCCTGCTGATGCTGCTGCTGTACTTCCCCGGCGGTCTGGTCCAGATCGGCTACGCGATGCGCGATGCCGTGCTCTCCTGGGCGGAAGAACGTCTGGGCCCGGCACCCGCGAAGACCGTCGGTGCCGTCCCCAGGTCGCTCACCCCCACGGAGCGCGCACCGCTGCCCGACGGGAAGCCGGTGCTGGCGACCTCGAACATCCGCGTCAGGTTCGGCGGCGTCACCGCCGTCGACGGCGTGGCGATCGAGGTCATGCCGAACGAGATCGTCGGCCTGATCGGCACCAACGGCGCCGGCAAGTCCACGCTGATGAACGCCATCGGCGGGTTCGTCCCCGCCACCGGCACCATCGAACTCCTCGGCCGGGACGTGTCCACACTGGCGCCCGCGCGCCGCGCGTCCGTCGGCCTGGGTCGCACCTTCCAGGCCGCGACGCTCTTCCCCGAGCTCACGGTCACCGAGACCGTGCAGATCGCCCTGGAGGCGCGCGGGCGTACCGGACTGCTGTCGTCCGCGCTGTGGCTGCCCAAATCCCTGAAGGGAGAGCGCGCCAAGAAGGCCGAGGCACACGACCTCATCGACTTCCTGGGCCTCGGCCGATACGCCGGCGCGTTCATCGGCGACCTGTCCACGGGTACCCGGCGGATCGTCGAGCTCGCCGGCCTGCTCGCGCTCGACGCCCGCGTCCTGTGCCTGGACGAGCCGACCGCCGGTGTCGCACAGCGCGAGACGGAGGCATTCGGGCCGCTCATTCGGGAGATCCGTCGCGAACTCGGCGCGTCCATGCTGATCATCGAGCACGACATGCCGCTGATCATGGGCATCAGCGACCGCGTGTACTGCCTGGAGACCGGCCGCGTCATCGCCGCCGGCACACCGTCCGCCGTACGCAACGACCCGAAGGTCGTGGCGAGTTACCTCGGCACCGACGAACGCGCCATCGAACGCAGCGACCGCGTGCCCACCTGAGCCGGTTCCGTCGCCTGTCACACCCCACTCGGTTGTGCTTCGCCCTCCAGTTGTGCCCCGCCCTCGCAGCTGCGCACCGCCCTCCAACTGCGCCCCGCCCTCCGAAAGGACTCCACCGGCATGACCACCACCAGACGTATCCGTCCGACCGCCCGGCGTGCCACCTCGATACTGGCCGCGCTGTGCGTGGCGGCAGCCGCAGCGGGCTGCACCGTCGAGGACAAGAAGTCGCCCACCACCCCCTCCGGTTCGAACCCTCCGGCCATCCCGGCGGCGGCGCCGGGAGTCACCGCGGACAGCATCAGGATCGGCGTCGTCTACCCCGACTTCGCCGCACTCAAGCCGTTCGTCAACCTCGACGCGGGTGACTTCGAGGTCGCATACAAGGCGCTGATCGCCAAGCTCAACGCCGCGGGCGGGATCAACGGCCGCAAGATCGTCCCCGTGTTCGCGAAGGTCAACCTGCTGGCTCCGGCCTCCGCGCAGGAGACCTGTGTGAAGCTCACCGAGGACGAGAAGGTCTTCGCGGTCCTGGGCATGCTGCCCATCGCCGACCAGACCTCGTGCTACGTCCGGACCCACAAGACCGCACTGATCGGCGGGGCCATGCCGGCCGCGCTGTACGCGCAGGCCGGGGCCCCCTGGTTCACCGACATCGACGGCGACGCCTCCGCCAAGGCCGTCGACGCGCTCGCGGCGCACGGTGACCTGGCAGGCAGGAAGGTCGCCGTCGTCGCCGATACCCAGGGGCAGACGGACGCCGAGAACATCCTTCTGCCGGCGCTCAAGCGCAACGGCGTCACGCCCGTCGCCACCGGATACCTCGGGTCGACCGTCGGCGACCCGGCCGCGACCCTGCAGCAGGGCACCGTCCTCCTGCAGAAGGCCCGGACCGCGGGCGCCGACACGATCCTGCTGACCGGCGGCGCGGCCTCGCAGATACCGGCGATGCTGGAGAAGTCGGACTGGCGCCCGCGCCTGCTGTTCAGCCTCAACCCCTCGGGCTACACGCAGGACAAGGCCCGGCACGACTTCGGCACGCTCACCGGCTCGGTGGTGGTCAACCCCGTGCTGGACTGGACGGAACCGCAGATCGTGGACTGCGTGCACACCGTCGAACAGGCCGACCCCTCGCTCACCGGCAAGCTCGTCGACCCCACCACCGTTGCCCCCGGCCTGCCGACCCTGGGTGGATCCGTCCAGACGGCCTGCATCAACCTCTCCCTGTTCAAGGCGATCGCCGGGAAGACCGGCAAGGACCTGAACTACAACACCTTCCAGCAGGCCGGATTCGGCCTCGGGAAGTACCGCCTGCCCAACTACCGGGACGACGCGACGTACTCGCAGCAGACGCCGAACGGCGCGCTCCCCTTCCGGGTCCAAGCGTACGAGCCGGGCACCAACCGCTTCATCGCGGTGCCGTCCTGATTGCCCCGCTGACTGCTCCGCTGATTGCTCCGCTGATTGGTCCGCACCAGCCGGGCAAAGCACCGACACGCAAGCCATGGAGTCGAACATGAACCACCTCATCCCGCCGGACCCGGCCGACGCCCACGACCTGACCGCCCTGCTGGGCCGGCTCACCCTCGAAGACAAGGTGCGCCTGGTCGCCGGCCACGACATGTGGTCGCTGGCCGAACTGCCGCAGATCGGCCTGCGCGCGCTGCGCATGTCCGACGGCCCGGCAGGAGTGCGCGGCGTCGCCATGGGCGAGCACGAGACCTCGCTGCTGTTCCCCTCCCCCACCGCGACCGCGGCCACCTGGGATCCGGAGACGGCACGCCGGGTGGGCCGGCTGATGGGCACGCAGGCCTTGGACAAGGACGTCCACGTCCTGCTGGCACCGACCGTGAACATGCACCGCACCCCGCTCGGCGGCCGGCACTTCGAGTGCTACTCCGAGGACCCGCTGCTCACCGCGCGGACCGCCGTCGCGTTCATCGAGGGCGTCCAGTCGACCGGAGTCGCCGCGACGATCAAGCACTTCGTCGCGAACGACTCCGAGGACGAACGCATGTCCTACGACAGCCGCGTGCACGAGCGCGCGCTGCGCGAGGTCTACCTCGCGCCGTTCGAGGCGGCGGTACGCGAGGCCCGGGTGTGGCTCGTGATGTCGGCGTACAACTCGGTCAACGGCGCGTCGATGACCGAGAACTCCCGGTTGCAGAACGACGTCCTCAAGGACGAGTGGGGCTTCGACGGTGTCGTGGTCTCCGACTGGACGGCGGTCCGCTCCACCGAGCCCGCCGTCGTCGGAGGCACCGACGTCGCCATGCCGGGCCCCACCGCGCAGTGGCTCGAACCGCTCGTCGAGGCGGTGCGTGACGGCCGGGTCGACGAGGCCGTCCTGGACGACAAGGTGCTGCGCGTCCTGCGGCTCGCCGCCCGTGTCGGTGTGCTCGACGAGGCAGTCGCGCGGAGCCACACGTGCACTCCGGCGGACGCCACGGCGCAGCTCCGCTCGGTTGCGGCCCGCGCCATGGTGCTGCTGGAGAACCGTGCCCGGGCGCTCCCCCTGGACGCCTCGGCGCTGCGCCGGGTCGCCCTGATCGGCCCGAACGCGGTACGCCTGTCCGCCCAGGGCGGCGGCTCCGCGCACGTCAACCCCGAGCACATCGTCGGGATCCCCGAGGGACTGCGAGCCGCCCTCGGTCCGGACGTCGAACTGACGGTACGGTCCGGCGCGTTCACCCACCGGTACCTCCCCGCACTGCCCCGCGACGCCATCGTCGACCCGGCCACCGGCGAGCCGGGCGTCGGCCTGGAGTACCGGGCCGCCGACGGCACCGTGCTGGACACCGCCGTGCGCCTCGACCCCGGCATGGTCTTCTGGCCGGGCACCATGGTCGAGGGCACCACCGCTGTGGCGATGCGCACCGGACTCACCCCGGTCGTGGACGGCACCCACCTGATCGATGTCGTCGGCGCCGGCGCGTTCACGCTCACGGTCGACGGCGTGGCCCACGAGGTCCATTCGGCCGCCGAGAGCACCGACATGGGCGCGATGCTGCTGCGCCCGCCGCTGCGGCGCCTGGAAGTCGACGCGCGGGCTGGCGTGCCCGTCGACATCGAACTGGTCTTCCACAGCGTGGTCGAGACCCTGTTCGGCAAGATCGGCATGGGCTGGGGCACCCCGCGGTTGTCCGACGACGAGGAGCTCATCGAGGCGATCGCCGACGCCGCCGCGGCCGATGTCGCCATCGTCGTCGTGGGCACCACCGACGACATCGAATCCGAATCCTTCGATCGCAAGAACCTGGCGCTGCCCGGCCGTACCGACGAGCTCGTGGCCCGCGTCGCCGAGGCGAACCCGAACACCATCGTCGTCGTCAACGCGGGTGCACCGGTTCTCATGCCGTGGCGCGACCAGGTGGCCGCGGTGCTGTGGGCATGGCTACCCGGCCAGGAAGGCGGCGCATCACTTGCCGACGTCCTGACCGGCGGGGTCGAACCCGGCGGCCGGCTGCCCTCGACGTTCCCGGCCGAGGAGGAGCACGTCCCGCTGCTGTCGACGAAGGTCGTCGACGGCGGAATCGACTACACCGAAGGCCACACCATCGGCTACCGCCTGTGGGCGCAGCGCGGCGCCAAGCCCGCCTACCCCTTCGGCTACGGACTCGGCTACACCGACTGGCGCTACGACGACGCCGACGTCGAGGGCGACGCCGACCAGGGCCTGACCATCGACGTCACACTCACCAACACCGGCACGCGCGACGGCCGCGAAGTGGTGCAGGTGTACCTGGAACCCGCGGACGGCACGCTGTTCGGCGCACCCGAACCACTCCGGCTGATCGGCTTCACCGCCGTCGACCTCCCCGCCGGTGCCACCGAGACCGTCCGCGTCGACGTCACACCGCAGACCCTCAAGCGCTGGGACACCGTGGCGAACGCCTGGACCACGGTGCCCGGCACCTACCGACTGGCCATCGGCAGGCACGCCGCCGACCCGCGGATCACCACCACATTCACCCTCTGATGCTCCGGCGGCGGTACACCACCGGCGCGGGCGCGGGGCTCGTGCGCGAGCAGGGCGACCGCACGCCGGCGTAGATGCCGTGGGGGCGGCCGCGGGGGCGGCCGTCGGGGCAGGCATCGCGGCAGCCGTCGGGGCAGCCGTCGCGGCACGGGACCTGGGGGCCGTGCCGCGACGGTGGGGACCGAATGCACGACAGAGTCCGGCAATAACAATTTCGGCATGCCCGTAAATCGCCAATCATTCCGCGCGGATCAGCGTGCGGGAAAAGGTCCGCAGTAACACCGGGAATTAATCGGGGATTTACTTTCCGCGCCTCTGGACATGTTAGTGACCCGGCAGTAGCTTACCGGCCGGTACCACAAACAAATTCCGATGACGGCCCTCTCGGGAGGAATTGTGCTCGACACGATCCTGAAAAAATCCTCCGTGCTACTCGGTACTGCCGCTCTACTCGCGGCAACGGTCCTGACCGGGCCGGCCACCGCGCAGGGTGCGCCGTCCTACTCGAAGTACGCGGCGCTCGGCGACTCGTACGCCGCGGGCGCGGGCATACCGGATGTGTCCGCCGGTGCGTGCCTGCGTTCGAACCACAACTTCGGGAGTGTCGTCGCGGCCTCGCTCGGCGTGACCGACTACAGCGACGTGACCTGCTCGGGTGCGAAGGTCCTCGACCTGACGGCGCCTCAGGTCTCCGCGGAGCCACAGTTGAATGCCGTCGACAGTGACACCGACCTGGTGACGCTCGGCATCGGAGGCAACGACCTCAGCGCCTCCCCGCTCGGTGTCGTCGAGGTCATTCTCAAGTGCATCCTGGTGTCGGGGTCCGACCCGCTCGGCGCTCCGTGCCACAACCAATACGCCGACCGGCACTTCGACTTCGGCACCTTGTCATGGGTGTACGAGAACGACGCCCTCGCCGCCGCCATCACGGCGACCGCACCGCAACTCGCCTCGGCCCTCCAGGCGATCCACACCAAGGCACCGGGGGCGAAGATCGTCCTCGTCGGCTATCCGTCGGTCGTTCCGGACAACGAGTGGACGTGCTTCGGACGCCAGCCGCTGGCGATCGGCGACGTCGCGTACCTGCGCGGCATCCTCACCCAATTGAACGGCATGCTGGCCACCACCGCGGCCGCGAACGGCACCACGTACATCGACACGGCCACCCCGAGCAAGGGCCACGACGTGTGCTCCGACCAACCGTGGGTCGAAGGCCTGATCCCAGGTTCACCCACAGTCCCCTTCCACCCGAACGCGGCCGGCGAAAGCGCCATGGCCAAGGCGGTACTCACCGCGCTGAGCCACTAGCCGCCCTGAATTCCACGGCC
Source organism: Embleya sp. NBC_00896 (assembly GCF_045207785.1). Taxonomy (NCBI): domain Bacteria; kingdom Bacillati; phylum Actinomycetota; class Actinomycetes; order Kitasatosporales; family Streptomycetaceae; genus Embleya; species Embleya sp. NBC_00896. The sequence continues at coordinate 6,649,314 of NZ_CP108776.1, read as the reverse complement.
CCCGAAGCGGCATCATGAAAGCGGCATGAATTCCCGTCGCGACGCCGAGCCCAAAGCAGGTTCCTCGGCCGAAGAATTCCGGCCGGGGGACCCGCCGTGTACCGCGTTCCGGATTTTTCCCGATGAACACTCGCCCTCCCCGGCCCGGCCGCAAGCTGAGCCCGAGAGAAGCGAGGCCGTCCGCGCCTCGGGGAGTCACCTATACCTGCTGCCGACCCGTTCGGGTGAATTCGCGGTCGCCGGTGGGTGCTGGAATCGACCCCGGCCACGGGGTTTCCGGGCGCGGGCGGTTGGACCCGAGGCGCTCGGGGTCGGTGGTGTGGGAGGGCGGGACGAGTCGGGGGTGGGCGGGTCGCCGGCCTCCGGAATCCCCGATCAGCGGGGCCGGTTGAGCGTCGGAGTCCGTGAAGTCGTCGGTATCCGTGCTACGTTGATCCCGTTGCAGTTGTGGTACCCATGAACTTTGTGTGCACCTGACGGGCGTGATCCGTGGGTGCATTTTTTGTTTGGCCGGTCATCTCCGGATGGGCTCCTTGCGGCGACGCGGAATCGCACATCGTGGATTCCGGTACTGCTTCCCAAACGAAGGAGAACGACATGGCCACCACTGGCACCGTGAAGTGGTTCAACGCGGAAAAGGGCTTCGGCTTCATCGAGCAGGACGGCGGCGGCCCCGACGTCTTCGCCCACTACTCGAACATCGCCGCCCAGGGCTTCCGTGAGCTCCAGGAAGGCCAGAAGGTCTCCTTCGACGTCACCCAGGGCCAGAAGGGCCCGCAGGCCGAGAACATCGTTCCCGCCTGACGCCCTTTCGGCGCCTCCGTGCAAGGGCCCGCCACCGTAAGGTCGCGGGCCCCTCGCACGGCGTTCGTATGTCCACCGCAGGCCGCTCGTCCCTCTTCTCGAAGTCGTGGCGACAGCAGGCGACGCAGTATCCCCGCCCGGTAGGCGGCAGCCGACGGCTTACGACCGCGCACCGCCCACCGCCCCCGGACTTTGTAGTCCGTTCGAGCCGGCCGCTTTTTCCGACGGCGCCGCGCCTTTCGAAGTGTGTTCGCGCGAATTCCTTCGCCCCACTTCATTTCTACTTTTCATTTCGGCTCGTTCTCGTGATGCCTTGCGCGGCTTTCGGCTGCCGGGTCTCCGCGGTACGTGCCGTGTCGAGGAAGGTTCCCCGTGAACCCGAACGCCCGCTCCACCAGTTCTTCGTACAGCTCCTCCTCCCGCGGCCGTAGCGGCGGCACCGGCGGCTACACCCGCTCGGCCGCCGGCGGCAGCGGCTACGGCCGTTCCGGCGCCTCGGGTCGCTCCGGCGGCTACGGCCGGTCGGGCGGTTCCGGCGGCTACGGCCGTCGCTCCTCCGGCGTCCGGGGGGAGTTCGCGCTTCCGGTGACCATCACCCCGGCGCTGCCCGCGGTGGCCTCCTTCGCCGAGTTGGACATGCCGTCCGAGCTGCTGGCGACGTTGACCGGTCTGGGCATGACCGAGCCGTTCCCGATCCAGGCGGCGACGCTGCCGAACTCGCTGGTCGGCCGCAACGTGCTGGGCCGGGGCCGGACCGGATCGGGCAAGACGTTGGCCTTCGGCCTGGCATTGCTCGCCCGTACCGCCGGCCGGCGCGCCGAGCCCAAGCACCCGCTCGCGCTGGTGCTGGTGCCCACCCGTGAGCTGGCCCAGCAGGTCACCGACGCCCTTACCCCGTACGCCCGTTCGCTGCGGCTGCGGATGGCCACGGTGACCGGCGGCATGCCGATCGGCCGCCAGATCAGCGCGCTGCGGGCCGGCGCCGAGGTGGTCGTGGCCACGCCGGGCCGGCTCAAGGACCTCCTCGATCGCGGCGCCTGCGTGCTGGCCGACGTCGATGTCACGGTCCTGGACGAGGCCGACCAGATGGCCGACATGGGCTTCATGCCCCAGGTCACCGAACTCCTGGACCAGGTACGCCCCGACGGGCAGCGGATGCTGTTCTCGGCCACCCTGGACCGCAACGTCGACCTGCTGGTGCGCAAGTACCTGCACGACCCGGTCGTGCACTCGGTCGATCCCTCGGCCGGCGCGGTCACCACGATGGAACACCACGTGCTGCACGTGCAGGGATCGGACAAGAACGCCGCCACCACGCACATCGCCGCCCGCGACGGCCGGGTGATCATGTTCCTCGACACCAAGCACGCGGTCGACCGCCTCACCGCGCACCTGCTCAACAGCGGAGTCCGCGCCGCCGCGCTGCACGGCGGCAAGTCCCAGCCCGAGCGCACCCGCACCCTGACCCAGTTCAAGTCCGGCCACGTCACGGTCCTGGTCGCCACGAACGTCGCCGCCCGCGGCATCCACGTGGACAACCTCGACCTGGTCGTCAACGTCGACCCGCCGAGCGACCACAAGGACTACCTGCACCGAGGCGGCCGGACCGCCCGTGCCGGCGAGTCCGGCAGCGTGGTCACCCTGGTCCTGCCCGGCGAGCGTCGCCAAATGGTCCGCCTGATGTCCGACGCGGGCATCACGCCGCAGACCACCCAGGTCCGCTCCGGCGAAGCCGAACTGTCCCGGATCACCGGCGCCCAGGCGCCCTCCGGAATCCCGGTCGTCATCACCGCGCCGGTGGTGGACCGCCCCCGCCGCACCGGCAGCGGTTCCTCCTCGCGCGGACGCCGCAGCGGCTCCGCCCAGGCCCGCCGATCCGGCCCCGTCACCCGCCCCGCACCCCACGCGGTCACCACCGCCTGACCCGCACCCCGCGACATCCGGCCCTGAAGCGCCGGCCACACACCCGCCCGCCGGGTGAGCGTGGCCCGGTACTTCAGGGCCGTTCGCCGTCCCGGACACGTCGACGACGCAGCCGAGCATCGCGTGCTTGCTTCACGGGGGCTTCCGACGAACTTCGGCGGATCGTCGGGGCCGGTGTGATGGGTGGCGCGTGGTGCGTGGCGCGTCGATGTAGCCGATCGACTCGAACGGGTGACGCTTGGGGTGTGGGTTGGGGGGCAGGCGTGCGGGCAGGACGGCGTCGGCCTCGGGGACCGTCCGGACGAGAACGCACGCGAGGCATTCCTTGTCCTGGTGGTCCATGCGCCGATTTCGAGCCGAAGTACCGTCCGCCGTCCGCCCCGTGCCCCTGAGGAGGATCATGCCTCGGCTTCGTCGTTCCCTCGTCCGGTGGCGCGTGCCACGACAGACCGGCGCTTCCGGGCGGGCCCGGAAGGCGGTACGGACCACTCTCGCCGGCTGGGGCTGGGACGAGGATCGCGTCGCGCCCGCCGTCCTGGTCCTGTCGGAGCTGTTGACCAACGCACAGTTGCACACCGACGGGGATGTGGCCCTGGCCCTGCGTCGGACCAGACGCGGGGCGCGGTTGTCCGTCACCGACACCGACCTCGGGATGCCGACCCGGCGCGACACCGGCCCCGAACACGAGGGCGGCTTCGGGCTACACATCCTCGACACGATCACCACCGGCTGGGGCGTCCGGACACACCGGGCCGGCAAGACCGTCTGGGCCGACATCGACGCCCCACGCCCCGACACGCGACACCGCCCGCGGCCCGTACGCGCCCGGTCGGGGGCCGCCTCCGCCCAAGTGGCCATCGGCTCGGGTCGGCGGGCGGGCCTGGCCGCGGGCCGTCGAGGGACCCGACCGGGTCGGTCGGTGGGGTGGGTGTGGCTGCGGGTCGGCGCGATCGTGTCGTCGGCGCGGGAGGACATACCACCGTTGGTACGGCTGGGACGGCTGGTGCGGCGCCTACGACGGATACGGCGGATAGGGCGAGGCGGTTCGGGCCTGATGCTCGTGGGCTCCTTCACCGCGGCCTGACCCGTGGCACGAGCGGGACAGTCCCGGGGCGAGCGTGGGCGGTTCGACCCGGGGCCAAGTCCTACCGCGCGGGTCTCGCCGTCTCCGTCAGGGCGCTTGCTCGGCCGCGTCGTTCCAGGGGTCGCGCCCACGATGGAGGGCGGCGATCCGCGTGGCGCTGCTCGCGAGGCAGCTCGCGACGTCACGCAGGTGGGACCTGCTGTACGAGTCCGTCGACCAACCGAGGTCGTCCATGCCCTTGACGGCCAAGAGCAACTGCTCCGCCGCTGCCGTCAACCGCCCCGCCAATGCGGCCATGTCCCCCGGGTCGCGCTCCATTGCCTGCCTCCGATCGTCGCACGGGCCCACGGCCCGAGCGGTTTCCTCGTCCCGGACGCCGCCGCATTCCGGGTAGAGGCTGCCGCTCATGACGAGGACCCCGGTGCCGTGGCACCGGGGTCCGGGCTGGGGTTGTCTCACCATCTACCGGCCTACGAAGCCCGGTCTCGTATCCGCACGGCTGCCGCATGCGGCAGGGGGGTGTGCGGGGATCGCTTATGCGTGACCGAAGACCACCTTCCGTTCGGATGGACCGCGGTGCCCGCTTGGCCAATGACCGACTGCGGGCGATCCGATGGCGCCTGGACCCCTCCCTTCTTCCTCCGACCTGCAACTGCTTGTCCGATGTACTGCGCGTACGTTGCCTCTGCTTCCGCCGTCGGCCGAAACCCCTACGACTGCCCGGTCCCGACCCGCTCGACGGCCCTGCCTCCTTCGGCCGTCGGAGCCCTTCACACACACCGGCCCCGACGATTTCCTGACACATTCCACTTCACGGGCAGTTCGTCATCTGCCACGTCCGTTTGACGTTTCCTTCGGTTCCGACATTGAGAACGTTAGTCATGGCGTGCATGAATGTCTATCACCGACGTGACAGATTTTCGTAGGTGTCGCCGTCCGTCGATGTCGGTGCCGCCACGTGCCCCGTCGGCGTTCTCGCCGCGGCGAAGCGGTGGCCGGCAGGGCGTGGGCCGAAGAGCGCCTGTCCGATCCCATACCGGGCACGAGAAGGCCGACTCGGCAAGCCGCCTTCGGCCGGGGCACGGGTGCGTCACGGGCCCCACGCAGGTCGCACGCCGGGGCGCGGTCGCGTGCTCTCGGCGCGGTGCCGGCAGACCGAGACGGGCAAGCGCCGACGGACGTGTCCGTCGGAAAGGTCACGGAGGGCGCGTCTCGTTGGGGCCCTGGTAGCCGCAGCGGTCTCGGCAGCGGCGAAGTCGAGCCGCGCGGTGGCGCGCGCCCATCAGGACGCCGCGCCTCGGCGCCTTCGTCGGGTCAGGGGTTCTCGTCCGGCCGAGTCCCGGCCGCGTCGCGCAGTTCGGCGTTCAGGCGCAGCGCCTCTTCGAGTTGATCCTCGAGGATCACGATGCGGCAGGCGGCGTCCACTGCGGTGCCCTGATCGACGAGTTCACGGGCGCGCTGGGCGATCCGCAACTGATAGCGGGAGTACCGGCGGTGGCCGCCCTCGGAGCGCAGCGGGGTGATCAGCCCGTACTCGCCGATCGCGCGCAGGAAACCCTGGGACGCGCCGATCAGCGCGGCCGCCCGGCCCATCGTGTAGGCGGGGTAGTCGTCGTCGTCGAGCCTGTCGGCCTTGGCTGGAGTCGAGCCGGATTTGGGAGCCATCGGCGCCTCTCTTGAGTTCACATCCGTCAAAGCTGTCGGGGAACGCGTCGAGGGACCCTGGCGCCGTACGGCGCCAGGGTCCCGAAAGAAATCCACACCATCCATCACGGCGGCCCCGCGGGCCGTCCTCAGTTTCTCCTCGGCCCGACAACCAGCCTCCGGAACCCTCGCCGAACAACCAGCGGCCCCGGGACTCTGCTGTCGAACCCTCAACAACGCGCGCCAGTTCGTCCCTGTCGCGCCTCACTGATTCGCTTGGCTACGAAAGAAAACATACCCAACGGCTTCCGGCATGTCTACTACAGCCACCATAGATTTTCGGCTTCGCCGAGAGGGGATCGACGTATCGGCGAGATGGGCCGGGAAGCGTGTCGGCGTCCGGGTGGCAGCCCCGCACATTCCTTCGTGTCGCCGGGCGGGGCGCTCACATGCTTTCGGCTGTGCTCCGGCGGAGACGACGAAGACGCCGATCACCAGCGCCGTGTGGACGGCCGGGTTCCGGCATCGCGGCACGGCGGCGCGTCGAAGGTGCGTCAGCGGGTGCGGAGTTCGACCACCGTGACCTCCGGGGGCGCGCCGACGCGTACCGATGGCCCCAGAAGCCGGCGCCTCTGGTGATGAAGTCGGGGCCGTCGTGCTCGGCCTTCCCCGCTCGGGCCGTTGGCGCCCGCCAGGTCGAAGACGGCGCCGCCGCAGGTGAGTTCGAGCCGGTCGTTGGCGCGCGTGTGGATGTTCGGTTCGGCGAGAGCGTGACTCGGCTGCCACCGCCCGCGCCGTACGCCTGGCCGACTCCCACCGGGGCATCGGGAGGTTCCGGGGCCAGGCGCTTCCTGTCCGGAGCCCCGAGACGAGGGGCGTCCGGTCACATGCCCTGTGTCGCCCGAACGTTGCCGCGGCCACGCGGCTAGAGGGTGAGGTGCAGGCGCACGGTGGTCCCCGCCGGTGTCGATCGGATCTGGGCGAGATCGCAGACTTGGTTCGCGATCCACAAGCCCCGGGCGCCGTGCTGGTCGGGGGTGGGTCGGTGTCGGCCGGCGAGGGGGTCGACGATGTGGCCTGTGTCGTGGATCTCGCAGACGAGGTGTTCGTCTTCGGTCCACAGGAGGATCGTGCCGTGGCCACCGCCGTGGACGATGCTGTTGCCGGCGATCTCGCCGATGGCCAGGACCGCGGCGTTGCCCCGGGCACGCGTGGTGGCGGGAAGGTGGCGGCGGACGAACTCGCGGACCCCGGCGAGTTTCCCGGCGCGGAACGCGAGGCGTGCGGCCCGGGCGGGCGCCTGGGACAGGGCCGGTCCCAGCAGGGTCGCGGCGTAGTCGTGGGTGTGTGGTTGGGCGCCGGGGATCTCGGTGGGCCCGTCCAGGACGCGTGGGTGGGAGGCGTGGACGGCGTCGATCACCTCGGGCGCGAGCGCGGTGGTGTCGTACGGGCACAGGAGCTGCCACGGGATGCCGTCGAAGGCGAGATTGAGCAGCGATTCGTGGTGACGGCACTCGACGAGTTCGGCGTCGCTGCGGCCGGCCCAGATCGGTTCGCCGATACCGCGGAAGGCGCGCGTGCCCTGTTCGCGGGTCCACTGCTGCCAGGCGGGGATGATCCGCGCCGGGTTGCGGCCGACACGTTCCATGTCGATCCAGGTGACGTGCCCGGCGTCCGCGGCGAGTTCCTCGCGCAGCGCGCCCGCACGCGGTTCGATCACCGCCACCGCGACGGCCTCGTCGGCGGCCAGGCCCGCGCGCACGAACGCCGCGGTGCGCTCGACGAAGTCCGCCGGCCCCGCGTAGAGCAGGGCATCGTGCCGGAACGTCGTGGTCGTCGTCATCGGGTCGTCACCGTTTCCAGAACCAGGCCCGGGACCCGGTCCCACCCGGCGAGTTCCACCAGCGTGCACAAATCCTCGGAGGCGCTGCTCAACACCAGACGCCGTCCGGCGTCCAACATCAGAGCCGTCTCGACCAGGGTCCGCATTCCCGCGACGTCGATGAAGCACAACGACGACACGTCCACCCGCAGATCGCCGCCGCCGACACCGCTCTGCGCGATCAACGCAGACCGCACGTGCGCGCAATTGTCGAGATCGACCTCACCCGCCAACCGAACCCCCGGCAGCGGCGAGGTCCGCTCCACCCGGAGCACATCGTCCGCGTAGTCGACGCTGATGCCGTCCCCTCGCGCCGGTGGTTGCACGGCCACACATTAGCCCAGGCACCCGTGCGCACCTTCCGACGAGGCGACTTCGGGTTCGGAATCCGCGGGCGCTTCGGGATGTTCGAGTGCGGCCTGGACGATGGCGCTGCACCGGGCGACGAGCGGCGCGACCGCGTCGGGATCGGTCCGGGGCTTGGGGAAGCTCCCAATGGCCAACCCGGCAACGGCGAGAGGCAGCGGCCACACGGCCACCGTGAGGATCCCCGCCATGGCCCACGGCAGCCAGCCGCCGAGCCCGCAGGCCACCGCGACCGCCCAGGCCGTCAGTCCGGGCAGCAGCGCCGCGGACGTGATGGCGAGCCGCAGCATCCGCTTGTGCCGGCCGCCGTGCGTCGGCGGGAGACGGACCAGCAGCGGTGGCGCGTGCTCGTGCAGCGCGGCCTTGAACGCTTCGCTGCGGTCGATCTCCTCGAAGGTGAGCCCCTCGTGGAAGTCTTCGAGAAGCAGCGCGTAGAGCGCGACTTGCACCGGATCGTCGGTCGGCTTGCGGTGCCGGTCCAGGGCCCGGACGACGCGTCGCCGCGAGACGAAGACCAGACCCGCCTCGTGGAGCCTGCCGACGGCGAGCTCGCGCGGCGACACCTTGGGAACCGCGTACTCCGCGGCCTGGTAGAGGTTGATCGGCAGCGCCGCAGCCGCCTTCGCCGCGGCGAACTCCGCGGGTGAAGCAGGCCGCTTGGACAACGACCCCAGCACGAAGTAACCCGCCACCAACCCCGCCGGCACCAGCAGCGCAAGATCGTTGTTCACGTACCCCCACCCCCCTCGCCGGAGCTGCCGCGGGCTCCCCCACCGGAGTCCGCGCTTTCGGACCGGCTGCGCCGCCGCCGCGACGGGACCCGGTACGCGTCGGCCGAGCCATGGAGGCTGGCGGGGCGGTTCGCGATCTGCCGGGCGAACTTCGCTTGCCGCTCGGCCCGGGCCCGGCTCCGGCACCGCCTGATGGCATTCAACAGGGGCATCAGGGCCACTTCCTTGGCGGTCGTCCATGCCGCGGCTTCTCTGCCGTCCGCAGCAAGCATCTCAACCAGCTGATGCCTGGTCAGAGGGAGCTCCCTCCGCTCGGTGGCGGCGGTTGCGACAGGTGCGGCAGGGCGGTCGCCCGGTCTCGGCACCGCCCGGTCGGCCGGGTCGCGACCGAGCCGGTTCGCCAGGACACAGCCGGCCGATCCGGCGCCGACGATCACGTAGTCGTACCCGGTCATTCCCTGTCGTGATGGCACACGGCCTCGAGCAGGAATCCGTGCGGGTCGGTCCAAAAGGTCGCGTAGTACGGCGGTGGGTATCGGGGGAATTCGCCGGGGGCGTGGACGAGTTCGCCGCCCAGGGCGACCGCCTCCGCGGCGACCTCCCGGACGCGGGTCCGGGTCGGGGCCATGAAGGCGATGTGCTGCAGACCGGTGCGGTGGTGCGAGTACCCGCCCGACGGGTCCGCGGTCTCGTACAGGAACAGGTAGGTGCCGCGCTTGCCGTCGGTCGGCCGGTAGGCGTGCTGCGTCGCGTCGTCGAGGTACGTCTCGAAGCCCAGTAGCGGCAGGATCCGGTCGTAGTACGCGACGGCCCTGCGCAGGTCGGGAACGTTGATGCCCAGATGTCCGATCATGGGGCCCATTCTTCGGCGCCGAACGCGTTCCGGGCCGGCATTTCATGACGGCCGGGACCAGCGCGGCCGCCGTCCGGATGCCGTCGGCCAGGGCCCGGCCGCCGGGTGCAGGAGCGCCGCGACCTCGGAGTACGTCGCCCTGGGACGGGACGAGCGGCGGGAGCAGCCCGCGCGCTCACGTCGCCTACTCCGGGTCGCGGTTGAACGACGCCTTCGACCAGAAGTAGCCCAGCACGGTCAGCGCCAGGCACCAGACGATCACGAGCCACCCGTTGTGGCCGATCTCGGTGCCGAGCAGCAGCCCGCGCAGGGTCTCGATGGCCGGCGTGAACGGCTGGTACTCGGCGATCGGCTGGAACCACCCCGGCATCGCGTCGACCGGGACGAAGGTGGTGGAGATGAGCGGCAGGAAGATCAGCGGCATCGCGTTGTTGCTGGCCGCCTCGGCGTTCGGGCTGACCAAGCCCATCCCGACCGCGATCCAGGTGAGCGCCAGGGCGAACAGCGCGAGCAGCCCGAACGCCGCGATCCACTCCAGGACCGTGGCATCGGTGGATCGGAAGCCGATGGCCACCGCGACGGCCCCGACGAGGACCACGCTCATCACGCACTGCAGCACGCTGCCGAGGACGTGCCCGATGAGCACCGACCCGCGGTGGATCGACATCGTACGGAAGCGGGCGATGATGCCCTCGTTCATATCCGTGGCGACGGACACCGCGCTGCCGATCGTGGTGCCGCCGATGGTCATCATCAGGATGCCCGGGACGAGATACGCGATGTACTCGGACCGGTCCGCCCCGCCGTCCCCGATGCCGGCGCTCATCACGTCGCCGAAGATGTAGACGAAGAGCAGCAGCAGCATGACCGGCGTGAGCAGCAAATTCAGCGTCAGGGACGGGTAGCGCCGCGCGTGCAGCAGGTTGCGCCGCAGCATCGTGGACGAGTCGCGCACAGCGAGGGAGAGGGAACTCATCGGACGGCCTCCTTGGCCTGGGTGGTGCTGCTGGTCAGGGCGAAGAACACGTCGTCGAGGTCGGGGGTGTGCACGGTCAGCTCGTCCGCCTCGATGCCGGCCGAGTCCAGCCGGTCGAGGATGGAGCGCAGCTCGCGCTGGCTGCCGTCGCTGGGGATCTGCAGCGCCAGCGCCTCGTCGTCCCGGCCGACGTCTCGCAGCGCGGAGGCGGCGGACCGGTACGCGGACGGGTCGGAGAAGCGCAGTCGCACGTGTCCGCCGGGGATGAGCCGCTTCAGCTCTTCGGCGGTCCCCTCGGCGGCGATCCTGCCGTCGTTGAGCACGGCGATGCGATCCGCGAGTTCGTCGGCCTCGTCGAGGTACTGGGTGGTGAGGAAGACGGTGACGCCGTCGGAGACGAGCTCGCGGATGACCCCCCACATGTTGTGGCGGCTGCGCGGGTCAAGACCGGTGGTCGGCTCGTCCAGGAAGATGATCCGCGGGTTGCCCACCAGGGTCATGGCGATGTCCAGGCGCCGCTTCATGCCGCCGGAGTAGCCCTGCGCGGGCTTCTTGGCGGCCTCGACGAGGTCGAACCGCTCCAGCAGCTCGGCCGTGACCCGGCGGCCCTCGCGCTTGGACAGGTGGTGCAGGTCCGCCATGAGGAGCATGTTCTCCTCGCCGGTGATCAGCCCGTCGACGGCGGAGAACTGCCCCGTGACGCCGATCGCGGCACGCACCCCGTCCGGCGACGTGGCGACGTCGTGGCCCGCGACCTGGGCCTGCCCGCCGTCGGCGGCGATGAGCGTGGACAGGATCTTCACGGCGGTGGTCTTGCCGGCGCCGTTCGGCCCGAGCAGCGCGAACACGGACCCGGCCGGGATGTGCAGATCGATGCCGTCGAGGACGGTCTTGTCGCCGTACGACTTGCGCAGACCGACGGCGGAGACGGCGGCCGGCGACGGGTGACCGTCGCCCTGCCTGGATGTGGGCACGACAGAAGAAGGCATGGGCCCTCCCGTTCGAAGGCTGAAGTGGCTGGGGGACTGGGTGAGTCGAGGCCGGCTCTTACGGGGTCAGGCCTTGGCGCGGCGGGCGTCGATATTGCCGCCGGGTGTGGGCGCAGACCTCGATGCTGTCCTCGGTCTTCTCCGGGTCTCGGACGCGGCGAGCGTGTTGCGCACCTGCCCGGAAGGGCATGACGCCATCATGGCGCCATAACGGCTCCATACGCAAGCCGTGCGGTGACATCTCTGGGTCAATATCTGGCGCAACCACTCTGACCTGCGGAAACGCACTGGCGCCTAGGTGAGCGATGGTGCGCCATGCGTGCTCATGTGCTTTGGGGGCGTTGCATGGCGCCGGGCAACACCCGGCGACACCGGGCGACACGGGCCGCATCGGGTGGCGCCAAGCCGTGCCACCCGACGTCATGTAATGCCACGCGATGTCGCAAGGGGTGGCCTGCCCCCGCCTCGCGGTCTGCCGCTGGGCCGAGCCCACCCGAGGCGGCATGATCGGGCCCGCCCCACCCGGCCAGGGCATGTGTGAGGTCGTGATCAAACGCGCCGACCCGAATCCGCCCTCTGGATGGATCCGGTTGCAACACACGACACGCGGGCGCTCGACGGTCAGGAGCCGAAAGCGGTCCTTCTCGTCACCTCTCGTGCCCCCTGATCTGCGAAACGTGGTTTCCGCCGGCGATGACGACGAAGGGGTGTCCCAGGGTGGTGGGTTCGGTGTCGAGGTGCAGGACGCCCTCGGTGCCGGCCTCCAGGACCGGGCCGCTGTCGATGATCGCGCTCCAAGTGCGAGGGAGGGTGTCGCCGTCGACGGGCCAGTCGAACAGGTCGAGTGTGACCTTGGCGTCGTCGCGACCGGGGATCGTGACGTGTCCGTGGGCCTGGTGGATCTCCATGATCCGAGTGTGGGACGGCCCGCCCGATTCCGCCGGCCACTCGATTCCGCCGAGCATCCGCGCTGCGGGTGTGCCCCGGCCCCGGCCTATGCCGGGCGGAGTCGGTCGGTTCGCCGGCGAGGGCGGCCAGAGCTGCGAGTTCGAGCAGCTCGCGGTCAGGGGCGCTGTCAGCGGCGGCCTGAGCGAGCGGCCGACTCGTTCTACCGAAAGTGACCACGGCCCAGCCGCCATCCGGGCCAATCGTGAGCCCGGAGCGAGCCCGGAGCGAGCCCGGAGCGAGCCCGGATCCCCACGAACCTGCCTGTCGGGCCGGATTCCGACACCCCACACGGATTCCCGGAGCGGTACGCCTGTCCGGACCGGCCCGCGCATGGAGTTCACGTACGCTGCGGTGCTGTTCACCGGCTGCGCTTCGCGTGTGCACACGCTATGGCGTCATTATGGCGCCGTACCGATCCTCCATGGCGAAGGCCACTCGAACTCACCTGTGTCCAGCGGCCCGCCGAAATGCGAATAGCTACAGCCGGCCTATCGAAACAACCCGCGTTCACCTGGACAAAGAGGTCACCTATAAATGTTGGGCCAGGTAGGCGCCGTGCGGCGCAATCAGTGTGCCATCATAATTCCATGGAACTACGGGAGTACGTCGAGGCGCTGCGCGACGAGCTGGTGACAGCCTCTGCAGCAGGAGACGCCGAGACCCGCGCGATTGCCGAGCGACTCGTCGCCCCGCTGGAGTCGGCCGTCCGGCTCACGTTGCTCAAGGTTCTGTCGGCCGCGGCCGACGAGATCACCCGGGACCTGGCACCCGGCTCGGTGGACCTGCGCCTGCGGGGGATGGAACCCAGTTTTGTGGTGACTCCGCCCTCGGGCGACGGCGGCCCCACCGAGGACGCCACGGATGAACCCGGCGACGCTGCGAGCGACTGGCTTGCCGGAGCACCCGGTGGCGCCCGGAGCGGCGCCACGGCCCGGATCAACTTCCGGCCCCCGCAGGAGATGAAGGAAGAGATCGAGAAGGCGGCGTCCAGGCAGGGCATCTCGGTCAACACGTGGATGGTCCGAGCCTCCGCCGCAGCGCTGGCCAACAGCAGGCGAGCCCATCGGGGCAAGCAGCAGTTCAACGGCTGGGTGCAGTAGCCGTCGCGACCGAGCACGACGAGGGTCCCGAAACGGCCGACCCTCGCCACGCCTCCGGCATCCCACTTGAACAGAGCCTCGTCAGGCGCGGTGGATCGTGATGTCTCCGTAGGAGGAGTGCGCCCGCACCTCGATCGATTCCTCGGACGACTTGGCGGCCTGCTCCAGCGTGTTGTGCACGCGCCCGTATCCAGTGGCCAGTTCCAGCTTCGCCGGGCGGTCCGCGCCGATGCCGATCTCCAGGTCACCGCACGCGGTCTTGAGCACGACCGCGCCGCGGGTCACTTCCCCGACCCGGATGCTGCCGTTGGAGGTTTTGGCGTCGGTCATGAGACCCAGGGCGTGGTCGACGGAGATGTCGCCGTTGGAGGCGCGGGCACGGACGTCGCCGGTGACCCTGCCGATTTCAGTGTTGCCGTTGGAGTTCTTGACCCCGACCGCACCGTCGATCTCTCCGATACGGATCCGCCCGGTGGCGGTGCCGACCTCGGCGTCGCCGTCGACTCGACCCACGGTGATGTGGCCTGCCGTGTGCAGGTTCAACGGACCGACATGGTCGAGTCGAACGTTCGCGGCGGATGTCTTGAACGTGAACTCCCCGAGGCGGCCGGAGCAGTACAGGTCTCCCAGTGCCGCTTCCCCACGCACGTGCGAGCCGACAGGCAGCGCGATCGACACATCCACCGAACGGGTGCTTCGGGAGAAGGCCATTGCCGGGAGCTTCGGCCTCGGGGACTTGACCACCAGTACGCCGTCGACGTATTCGACGCTCGTCTGCTCGGCCGCCTTCACGTCCGAGGCGTCGGTCTCGTCGGTCGGCCGTACCTCGACAACGGTGTCGGTCCGGTCCTCGGCGGTGATCTGCACGCCGCCGACATAGATGTCGAGCGTGACGGAGATCGGCTTGGGAGTATCGAAAACAGGCATGGCTGTCCCTTCTGGTTGGTTCAACATACTCAGGCGGTGGAGCGCTGCCGGCCTCGTTTGCCGAACGGACTCACATCCATGGCGCCATTATGGCGCATAGAATGCGCCATCTCAAGTCACTGTGGCGCGGGTTCGCCGGGGCCGGGCAGGCGGAACTCCGTGCGGACGCCACTGCCGGCGGATAGCGTCATGTTCACGGTGAAGGGGGATTCGTGACCATGACAGAACGTGCGGTTCCGCCCCGCGTGGTAGCCGCGGAGCGTGTCGCTGTCGAGGCGGGATTCGAGAAGAGTTGTGTCCCGGAAGTGGGCAGGCTGCTCGGCGTGGCCGCTGCCGCGAAGCCTCACGGGGTCATCGCGGAGAGCGGCACCGGCTCAGGAGTGGGCACTGCCTGGCTGCACAGTGGCCTCGGCGCCGGTGCCCGCCTGGTTACGGTGGAGCGTGACGAGGAGCTGGCGCGTCGAGCGGCCGGTGTCTTCGCGGACGACGACCGTGTCAACATTCTCACCGGGGACTGGCGGCTGCTTGAGCAGCACGCCCCCTTCGACGTCTTCTTCTGCGACGGTGGAGGCAAGCGTGACGACCCCGAGGGGGTCGTCGAGTTGCTTGCTCCCGGTGGCCTTCTCATCCTGGACGACTTCACCCCCTCGCCTCATTGGCCGCCTCGTTTCGGCGGCGAAGTGGATGAGCTCCGCCTGTTCTACCTCACCCATCCAGCCCTGGACGCCACCGAAATACTCACAACACCAGTCAGTTCAACGGTTGTTGCGGCCCGCCGTCTCTAGTGCCGTGATGCGGCGAGTCCGGGTGGCGGGCGTTGGCATTCATGCGTCATGAGGCGGCGTCCGTACGGTACTTGATGTGGCCCAGTACGTCCCTCATGTCCGCCAGCAGCGCCTCCTCCTCGGCTCTGAGGTAGAAGTGCCCACCGGGCAGCACCCGGAGCCGGAAGGCGTCGTTCGTCGTGTCCGCCCAGCCACGCATCTGCTCCGGGGTCACTTCGGAATCGTTGTCACCGGTGTAGCCGTACACCGGGCAGTCGAGCGGAGGCCGGTGGCCACCGGGATAGTCGTCCACCAATCGGTAGTCCGCGCGGACCGCGGGGAGCAACACCTCCCGCAGGCCAGGGTCCGCGAAGACCGGGGCACGGCTCTCGTCGAAGCGCACGACGTCCGCGATGATCTCCTCGTCCGTGCCGAAGAACTGCCGCTGTCCGTCCAGCGCATGCGGCGGACGTCTGCCGGACACACACAACGCGGCCGGCGAACACCCCCGTTCCCGGAGGCGCAGCGCCACCTCATGCGCCACCGATGCCCCCATGCTGTGGCCGAACAGCACCAGCCGATACCGCGTCAGCTCGCCGAGCGCATCGGCTATGTCGTCCGCGAGGGCTTCCAGCCCGGACGGGAACGGATCGCCGAGCCGGTCCTCCCGGCCCGGGTACCGGACAGCGAGCACGCCGACGTCCGAAGGCAGCCCCAGAGGCCAGGTGCGGTATGCGCTCGCCCAGCCGCCGGCGTGGGGGAAGCAGATGAGCTTCGTCCCGCACTCGTCGTCGTCACGGAAGCGGCGTACCCACCGCTCTTCCACCGGACTTCTCATTCAAGGATCCCTCTTCCGCACGCCCGAGACACGTTGCTCAGAGGGCTTCGCCGTCCTTGGTCCTCTTGCGCAGAGCGGGCCTGCTCGACCGGGCGAGGTTCCCCGACATGTCCGACAAACCGATGATGGTGCGCGCCGCGAACAACGTGCGAATGGACACCTCGAGGTTCAACTCCGCCCGGATCAGGCCGACCAGCCTGATCGCCCGCAGCGAGTTCCCACCGAGGTCGAAGAAGTCCTCGTCGATGCCCACCACCCGGTCCAGCTCGAGCACGTCGGCGAACGCCTCGGCCAGCACCCGCTCGGTGCGGTTGCGCGGTGCGCGGTACGACCCGTCACCGAACTCGGGCTCCGGTAGCGACGCCCGGTCCACCCTCCCGCCCGCCGTCACCGGCAGGCGTTCCAGCACCACGAACACCGACGGCACCAGAAACTCCGGCAACCGCCCCGCGGCGAACCGGCGCAGTTCCTCACCCGAGAGGTCGACCCCGCCGCCCGCCGGGACCACGTAGGCCACCAGCCGCTGCTGCCCGGAGGCGTCCTTCCTGACGGCCACCACCGACCGCGCGAGCCCGGGGTGCTCGGACAACGCCTCTTCGGCCTCGGCCGGCTCGACCCGGAGACCCCGTACCTCGGCCTGGACGTCGGCCCGGCCCACGTACTCGAGCCGGCCGTCGGTACCCCACCGCACCCGGTCTCCGGTCCGGTACATGAGCCCGCCGGCCGGACCGAACGGACAGGGCACGAACCGCTCCGCGGTCTGCCCGGGTCGCCCGGACCAACCACGCGCCACGCCGGGCCCGGCCACGTACAGCTCTCCGGTCACGCCGGCGGGGACCGGCGCCAGCCCCGGCCCCAACACAAAGAGGGCGGTGTCGTCCATCGGGCGGCCGATCGCGCCTGCGTGGGGCACCGGTTCGTCCGCCGTCAGGCGGTGGCATGCGGCGAACCCGGTCGTTTCCGTCGGACCGTGAGCGTTGACGATCGTCAGCTCGGGGCAGGCCTCCCGCACCCGGCGCACCGCGGCCGCGGGTACGCGGTCACCACCGGTCCACACCTCGCGCAACCCGGCCATGCACTCGGGGCGTTCCGCCGCGATCGCCGAGAACAGGCCCGCGGGCAGCCACACCGTGGAGATCCGGTGCGCCGCTCGCAACTCGGTGAGCGCATCGACGGCCGGCTTCCCCTGTGGAGCCACCACCACCCGGCCGCCGTTCAGCAGAGGCACCCACAATTCGAGGGGGAGCGCATCGGAGGTGTGCGGCGAATGCCACAGCACGGTGCCGTGACCGCCTTCCCGCCAGTGGCGATCCATGACGAACCGCTGCATGTTCCGGTGCGTCACAGCGACTCCCGTGGCCGCACCGGTCGATCCGGAGCCGTACATCACGGCCAGCAGGTTGTCCGGATGCGACGCGATCGGGACCTCCCGCGCACCGTTGCCGGCATCGTCGGCGGTGTCCGACCGGATGTCGTCGAACACAATCGCCGGCACCTCCAGATCGGCGGAGAGTACTTCGGCTGTCGCCGCATCGGTGAGCAGTACGCGCACCGAGGAATCGCTCACCACCGACCTGATCCGCTCCACCGGGAACGTCGGGTCGATCGGCAGGTAGGCTCCGCCCGCCTTCACCACTCCCAGCAGGGCGACGACCAGGTCCACCGATCGAGGCAGCGCCACCGCGACGACCGCCTCGGGTCCGACGTGTCGACGTCGCAACGCCTCGGCCAGGCGGCTCGACCGCTCGTCCAGCTCCCGGTACGAGACGGCCGAGTCCCCGGACACCACCGCGACGGCATCGGGCGCCCGCTCCACCTGGCGGGCGAACAGCTCCGGAACCGTCAGCCCCGGCACCGGCGCATCCGTGTCGTGAGGTGCCGGCAGCACCCGGTCCCGCTCGGCACCGCTCACCACGTCCAGTGCACCGACCGGCAGTTGCGGATCGGCGGCCATCACGGCCCGGATGTACGCGATCAGCTCCGCGCCGATGAAGCGCAGCTCCGCGCCGGAGTACAGGCCCGCGGGGGCGTCGAGTCGGACGTACAGGTCGCTGTCGGCGCTCCCGTCGGTGTAGACGCCGATCGCCAGTTCGTCGAAGGCCCCGGTCGTCCCGCCGAGGTAGCTCGCCGGGTGGTCGGCGAAGTGGAGTTGCTCCGCGAACTCGACGACGTTCATGACGGCACCGAAACTGCCGCGACCGCTCAGGACCGTTCCGCTCGCGCGCTGGATCTCCGAGTAGTGGCAGGTGGTCTGTCCGAAGATCTCGTACGTCTCGTCCACCACCGCGTCGGCGATCTCGGTGAAGGTCGCGCCGAGCGGAATCCTCACCCGCACCGGCACCACGTTCACCGCCAGACCGGGCGTCCTGCTCGCCGCCCCGACCCGATTGGCCACGGCCAGCGAGAGCAGGAACTCCGGACGATCGCAGCGGTGCCGGAAGAACACCGCCGCGGCCGCGGTCAGCATCGACGACATCCACACACCCATGGACTTCGCGGTCTCGATCCACGTGTCCGCCTCGGCGCGCGGAACGGTCAGCGTTCGGCTCACCATGCCGATGGAGTCGGCCAACTGCCCCCAGCGGTCGACGCTGCCCATCGGTTCGGCGAGCGCGGACCGCGTCGCGTCGGACAGGGCGACGCGCGGAACCTGCGCGGGCGCGGGCGCATCCGTCAGGTAGTCGCGCCAGAACTCCGTGTCCTCGGTGAACTTGGCGGAGGCACCGTACTCCGCTGCCTCGGTTGCGAACGACTCGGCATCCCACGGGTGCGGCAGCTCCGGTACCTTCGACCCCCGCACCAGCGCCGTGTACACCTCGGCGAGGCGGCGCGAGAGCAGGCCGCCCGCGCCGTACCCGTCCGATATGAGGTGGTGGTAGGCGATCACCACGAGCGAACGGGCCGCCGCGAGTTTGACCACACCCAGCCGGAACAGCAGATCGCGCTCCAGGTCGAACGGCTGCTTCACCATGTCGGCCAGCGCTTCGCGCGCCGCCTGCTCGGGATCGGCCTCGGCGCCGAGATCCAGGAAGAACGGTCGCCAGTCCCCCAGTTCCCGGGGCACCAGCCGCAGTCCGCTGCCGTCGTCGACGAAGTTGACGCGCAGCACTTCCGCCTCGTCCAGCACGTGCCGGAATGCGGATTCCATGACCGCCGCGTCCAGTTCACCGTCCACGTCCCACATGGACAGCGCATGGTTCAGCGTGTCGGGAGACATTTTCTGCGCCAGCCACAATCCTTTATGCGCCGACGACGCACCGAACGAACGCACAGGGAACATCCCCTCAGCAAACAGGCCCGGGACCCTCAGGAATTCGCGGATCACCTCCACATTCACGGAAGTGGATCAGCCGGTCAAGACAACGGGTGCCGGGACGGGCCACGCCGCTGTCGAACCAGTGCCTGGCGCGGCACTGGCGGTGTCCCGCCGACGGGACGGTCCCGCGGGGCGAAGAAGCGTCCGGAACACGGTGGGATCACTGCGGATCGCGGCCGGCCATGGCGGACATGATGTGCCCGGCGATCAGTCTCGGTGTCGGGTGCCGCAGCGCCAGGTTCGCCCTCAGCTTGAGTCCGGTCATCGCGGCCAGGCGTTTGCTCAGCTCCACCGACAGCAGCGAGTCGAATCCGATCTCCTTGAACTCCTGATCGGGGTCGATCGTCTCAGTGGAGGGGTGTCCGAGCACGACGGCGACCCTCTTGAGGACGTGGTCCAGCACGAGTGCCTTCGCGTCACTGTCGGGGAGGGTGGCGAGCATGTCCGACAGGGGAACGGCGTGGTCGTCGTCTGCGGGCGGTTCCGTCGAGGGCGCCTCCGCCGCCGCCGCGGCGTGCGAGGAGTTCAGCCAGTACCGCTGCCGCCGGAACGCGTACGTCGGCAGATCCACCCGCCGCCGCGACCCGAACAGGGCACCCCAGTCCACGGCCCCGCCGTGGACGTGCAGCCGGGCCAGCGAGCCGACCACGGCCTCGACCTCTCCCCGATCCCGCCGCGACGACGACAGGACCAGCGCGTCGTCCACGTCCTCGACCATCTCCTGCACCGGGACGGTCAGAACGGGGTGCGGGCTCATCTCGATGAACGCCCGGAAACCGTCGTCGACCAACCGCCGGACGGAAGATTCGAAGAGAACTTTCTCGCGCAGATTGTTGTACCAGTAATCGCCGTTCAGCTCTGCGGTATCGATTGTTTCGCCGTACAGGGTCGAGTAGAAGGGAAGTGTCGAGGTTTTCGGGCTCACGTCGGACAACGATCCGATCACCTGGTCGCGGACCCGGGTCACCTGGTGTGAATGCGAGGCGTAATCAACCGAGATTCTCCGCGCCTGAACGCCTTCGGCCGTCATCTTCTCGACGAATTCGTCGAGTGCGTCCGGCTCCCCGGACACCACCACCGAGCGGGGTCCGTTGACAACGGCGACGCTCACCCGGTCGTTCCACGGAGTCAGACGTGCCGCCACGAGATCCGCGGACTCCGTGACCGACGCCATCCCGCCGTGACCGATCAACCCCACCAGAGCCTTGCTGCGGAGCGCCACGATTTTGGCGGCGTCGCGCAACGACAACGCACCGCATACGTAGGCGGCGGCTATCTCGCCCTGGCTGTGCCCCACCACCGCGGCCGGTTCCACACCCCAGGACCGCCACAGGGCGGCCATGGACACCATCACCGAGAACAACGCCGGCTGAACCACATCCACCCGGTCCGGCGTCGGCGCCCCCTCCACGCCGCGCACCACGTCGAGCAGCGACCAGTCGACCCACTCGGCCAAAGCGGCCGCGCACTCGTCGAGGGTCTGCGCGAAGACCGGGAAGGTGTCGTACAGTTGCCGGCCCATACCGACCCACTGCGACCCCTGCCCCGGGAACATGAACACGACACCACCAAGGTTCCCGGCGACACCACGCACCACCCCGGCGGACTCCGCGCCGTCGCTCAGCGACGCCAAACCGCTCAGCAACTCGTCCCGACCGCGACCCAGCACCACCGCACGATGCTCGAACCGCGACCGGCTCGACAGCAACGACCAACCGATGTCGGCGACATCCGCGTCCGGCTCGGCAGCGGCGAAATCGCGCAGCCTGCCCGCCTGCCGCCGCACGGCCGCCGCGCTCTTGCCCGACACCACCCACGGCACCAGCCCGCCGACGACGCCCGAGTCCGGACCGCGCTCGTCCGTCCGCGCCGGCGGCGGCGGTTCCTCTTCCAGGATCACGTGCGCGTTGGTGCCGCTGACTCCGAACGACGACACCCCGGCCCGCCGCGGACCGTCCGCCCGGGTCCACTCACGCCCCTCCACCAGCAGTTCGAGCGCACCGGAGGACCAGTCCACGTGCCGTGAGGGCGTATCCACGTGCAGGGTCTTCGGCAGGAAGCCGTGACGCATGGCCATCACCATCTTGATCACCCCGGCGACGCCGGCGGCGGCCTGGGCGTGACCGATGTTCGACTTCATGGACCCCAGCCAAAGCGGCCTGTCCTGGGCCCGGTCCCGCCCGTAGGTCGCCAGCAGAGCACCTGCCTCGATGGGGTCCCCCAGCACGGTTCCGGTGCCGTGGGCTTCGACCGCGTCCACCTCGGCGGCCACGACCCCCGCGTTCGCCAGTGCCTGCCGGATCACCTTCTCCTGGGCTCGGCCGTTGGGAGCGGTCAACCCGTTGCTGGCCCCGTCCTGGTTCACCGCGGTACCGCGAACGACGGCCAGCACCGGGTGGCCGTTGCGGCGGGCGTCGGACAACCGCTCCAGCAGCAGCACACCCACCCCCTCGGCCCAGCCGGTCCCGTCCGCGTCGTCCGCGAAGGACTTGCACCGGCCATCGGCCGACAGACCGCGCTGCCGGGAGAACTCCACGAAGATCGCGGGCGTCGACAGCACCGACACCCCGCCCGCCAGCGCGAGCGAGCATTCCCCCGAACGCAGTGACTGCATCGCCAGGTGCAGGGCCACCAGCGACGACGAACACGCCGTGTCCACGGTCACCGCCGGCCCGGTCAACCCCAGTTCGTACGCCACCCGGCCGGACGCGACGCTCAGCGCGCTCCCGTGCATCAGGTAGCCCTCCAGTTCGTGCTTGCTCCCCTCGAAGAAGCGCGACCCGTACTCGGACGAGCTCACCCCGGTGAAGACGGCGACGTCGGCCCCGCGCACATCGGCGGGAACGATGCCTGCCCGCTCGAAGACCTCCCACGACGTCTGCAGCAACAGGCGCTGCTGCGGATCGATCGCCAACGCCTCACGCGGACTGATGCCGAAGAAATCCGCGTCGAAATCGGCCACGTCCGTCAGGAATCCCGCGTGCCGCACGTACGAGCTGCCGGCCGTGTCGGGGTCCGGGTCGTACAGATCCCGCCACCCGCGGTCTCCCGGGAACTCGTTCACCGCGTCCACGCCGCCGCGGATCATGTCCCACAGCTCCTCGGGCGAGGACACTCCTCCCGGGTAGCGGCACGACATGGCCACCACGGCGATCGGCTCGCCGCGGCCGGCCTTCAGGGCGTCGTTCTCCTGCCGGAGGCGGTCGCGCTCCTCCAACAGCGTGCGGAGCGCCCGCTCGACCCGGCCCGCGCCATCCGCTGTGCGATCCGCGGAGTTGTCCATGGTCACTTGCCCCTCTCATGCAGAGCCAGGTCGACGAGTGCTTCCAAGTCCATGACCGCCAGTTCGCCCGCGTCCGCGTCCGGCGGCTGCCCGTCGGCGTCCGACCGAGACGGGTCGGCGCACGCCAGCACGAGCTCCAAGATGCCCGCGCTCCGCAGCCTGTCGATCGGGACGTTCCGCAGCACTTCGCGGATCTCCGCGTCCTCGGCCGAGCCTGTCCGCGCCGCCGGACGCAGCAGGCCGCATACGTGCCGACCCAGCTCGCGCGGTGTCGGGTAGCTGAAGACCAGGGTGGACGGCAGGCGCAGTCCGGTCGAGGAAGCCAGGCGGTTGCAGAGTTCGACCGAGGTCAGCGAGTCGAATCCGAGGTGGGTGAACGCCTGGTCGGCGTCGACGGCCGCGCCGGCCGGGTGTCCGAGCACGATGGCGACCTGGTCGCGGACCCAGTCCAGCACGGCCGCCTCCGCCTCGCCCTCCGACAGGGTGACCAGCCGGGCGGGCAGGCCGAGGGGGCCGCCGTCCCCGGTCGTGCTCGCCCTGTTCCGCAGTGGACGACCGCCGTCGACGAGGCCGCGCAGGAGGAGCGGCAGCTCGTCACCGGTCTTGTTCCGCAGCGCGGAGACGTCCACCCGAGCCGGGATGAGGACCGGCTTGTCGATCGCGCACGCCGAGTCGAACAGGGCCAGTGCCTCGGGGGTCGGCATCTCGGCGATGCCCATCCGCCGGATCCGGGAGAGGTCGACCTGGTCCAGGTCCTCGGTCATGCCGCTGCGCTGCTCCCACCAGCCCCAGCACAGCGAGGTGCCGACCAGGCCGGACGCCCTGCGCTGCGCCGCCAAGCCGTCCAGGAACCCGTTCGCCGCGGCGTAGTTGGCCTGTCCTCCGGTGCCGAGCGTGCCCGCGAGGGCGGAGAACAGGATGAACGCCGTCAGGGTGTGTTCCCTGGTCAGCTCGTGCAGGTTGACCGCACCGCCGACCTTGGCGCGCAACACGTGGTCGAGGCTGTCCGCGGTCAGCGACTCGACCGTGCCGTCCGCGAGCCCACCCGCCGCGTGCACGACCGCCGTCAGCGGGTACTCGGGGGGCATGTCCGCGATCAAGTCCGCCACGGCGGCCCGGTCCGCGACATCGCACTCCACGACTCTGACAACCGCGCCTGCCCCCGCCAGATCCGAAAGCAGTTCGGCGGCCCCGTCGGCCGCCATTCCCCGACGGCTCGCCAGCACCAGACTCCGCACACCGTGTTCGGCGACGAGGTGCCGAGCCACCAGCGAACCCACTCCCCCGGTCCCGCCGGTGACCAGCACGGTCCCACCGCCGAAGCCGTCGCCCAGCTCGAGGACCAGCTTCCCGATGTGCCGGCCCTGGCTCATCTCGCGGAATGCCTTGCGCGCGTCGCGGATGTTCCGAACGGAGATCGGGTTCGGGCGCACCCGCCCGTCGGCGAACAGCTCCATGACGGCCCGGAGCATCTCGTTGATCAGGTCCGGACCTGCCTCGTAGAGGTCGAAGGCCTGGTAGTCGACTCCGGGATGATCGGCCGCCACCTGCCGGGGATCGCGGATGTCCGTCTTCCCCATCTCGATGAAGCTCCCGCCCTCGGGGAGCAGCGTCAGCGAGGCGTCGACGAAGGTGTGCGCGAGGGAGTTCAGCACGACATCCATGCCGCGACCGCCCGAGGAGTCCAGGAACTTCTCCGCGAACTCCAGATCGCGCGACGACGCCAGGTGCTCGTCGTCCAGTCCCAGACCGCGCAGGGTGGGCCACTTGGCCGGGCTCGCGGTGCCGTATATCTCGGCGCCGACGTGTTTCGCCAGTTGAACGGCGGCCATCCCGACCCCGCCCGCCGCGGCGTGGATGAGAATCCGTTGCCCCTTCTCGAGCTTCCTCAGGTGGAAGAGCGCGTAGTAGGCGGTGAGGTAGGCGCCCGGCACGGACGCCGCCTCGGCGTAGCTCCACCCGTCGGGGATGGGCATGAGCATGCGGTGATCCGCCACGGCCACGCGGCCGAAGGCGCCGGTGAAGATGCCCGTCACCCGGTCGCCCGGCGAAAGACCTGTCACGTCGTCCGCCACCTCCAGCACGGTTCCGGCGCCCTCGCTGCCGATGCCGTCGTCGATGGCTGTTCTGTCCACCAGTCCCAGGGCGATCGTGACGTCGCGGAAGTTGAGCCCCGCGGCGAGCACGGAGATACGAACCTGCCCGCTCGTGAGGGGCTCTTCCACCTCGGGGCAGGGAACCCAGGTCAGGTTCTCCAGCGTCCCCTTGGTCGGGATGCCCAGCCGGTGCGCGCCGATCGCCGGTGGCTCGATCCGGTTGTTCGCCGGTGGGGTCGGCGTCATGCGGGGGGCGAGGTACGCGCCGCCGCGCAGTGCCAGTTGGGCTTCACCGATGGCGAGCGCGTCCGGGAAGCGTGCCCAGGATGTTTCCTCGTCGTCGACGTCCACCAGCCGGAACCTGCCGGGGTGCTCTGTCTGGGCGGACCGGATCAGACCCCACACGGACGCGCCGGCGAGGCTTTCGACGCTCTCCCCGCCACCGGTGTCGAGGGCCAGGCGGGTGAGTACCACCAGCGTGGATCCGGCGAGCCGCTCCTCGGCGAGGAACCGCTGGATCCAGTCCAGCACGCGCGCGTCCGCGCCGCCGACCACGGCGAACAGATCGGGGTCGGCGGCGACGAAGTCGTCCAGGCACAGGACGATGTGTCGGGGTGCCTCCCCCGCGAGGACCTCGTCCATGGACTCGTGGAACACGGCACTCTCGTCACCCACTTCGGAGAGTCGAGAGGCCAGGCCGTTCTTCGCACCGAGCACGCCCCACGGCCCGCGGTGGGTTTCCCGCTTGTTCTGCCGGACCGGTCGCCATTCCAGTTCGAACA
Source organism: Embleya sp. NBC_00896 (assembly GCF_045207785.1). Lineage (NCBI taxonomy): Bacteria > Bacillati > Actinomycetota > Actinomycetes > Kitasatosporales > Streptomycetaceae > Embleya > Embleya sp. NBC_00896. The sequence goes on along the minus strand of NZ_CP108776.1, from coordinate 6,624,008 downwards.
ACGACTGCTCGTGCCCGCCGCGCACCGAGCGCAGTTGCTCGGCACTCGCCGGTCGGAACGTCAACGCCTCGACGTGAGCGATCTCGCGGCCGTGCTCGTCGGCGATCGCCACGGACACGACGCCGTCGCCGGCCGGGGAGATGCGGACCTTCACGCTCGGGCCGCACTCCCCGACCTGGTTCACCCCGGACCACGAGAAGGGCATCCAACCCTGGCCGCCGGCCACGTCGATGACCCCGCCGGCCACCACCGCGTGCAGCGCGCAGTCGATCAGCGCCGGGTGCAGTGCGAACCCGCCGGCGGCCGAGCCCTCGGCGGTCACCGGCAGCGTGGCCAGCGCGAAGAGGTCGTCACCGCGCTGCCACACTTCCCGCAGCCCGCGGAAGGTCGGACCGTAGACGAAACCCGCGTCCGCGAAGGAGTCGTAGAGACCGTCGACATCGAGCCGCCGCGCCCCGACCGGTGGCCACACGGCAAGTGATGGCGCGTCATCGGTCTCCGCGGTCGTCCGCGGTGCGCTCGGTGCGCTCGGTGCCAGACTCCCCGTCGCGTGACGGGTCCAGCCGCCCACCGTTCGGCCGTCTGCGCCGGGGCGCGAGTACACGTCCAGGGAGCGGTGTCCCGTCTCGTCCGCCGCACCGACGACGACCCGCACCTGCACGTCGCCCGAGCCGGGAAGAATCAGCGGAACCTCCAAGGAGAGTTCCTCGATCGCGGCGCAGCCGACGAAGTCGCCCACCGACAGGGCCAGGTCCAGGTAGGCCGTCGCCGGTACGACCACCGCGCCGAACACGGCGTGGTCGGCCAGCCAGTCGTGGGTCCGCAGGGACCACAGGTCGGTGAACACCACCTCGTCGGTGCCGGGGTGGTCCACCACGGCGCCCAGCAACGGGTGTTCCGGAGCCGAAAGCCCGGCGGAGGCCACGTCCGCCGACCCCATCCCGGCCAGGAAGTCCAGCCAGTACCGCTGCCGCTGGAACGCGTACGTCGGCAGATCCACCCGCCGCCGCGCCCCGAACAGGGCACCCCAGTCCACGATCCCGCCCCGGACGTGCAGTTGGGCCAGCGAGCCGATCAGCGCCTCCACCGCCCCGCGACCTCGCCGCGACGACGACAGGACCAGCGCGTCGTCCACGCCCTCGCCGGCGAACGCCTCCTTGGTGATGCTCGCGAGAGTCGCTCCCGGCCCCACTTCGAGGAAGACGTTCGCCCCGGCCGCACGGGCGCACTCCACCGCGTCGAAGAAGCGAACGGGTTCGCGGACGTGGTTCACCCAGTGCGCGACGGACGTCAACTCCTCGGGCGTGGCCTCGCGGCCCGACCTGGTCGAGACGACCGGGATCGACATGCGGCCCGCGGGGAGCTCACCGATCGATCCCGCGAACTCGTCCAGGATCGGTTCCATGAGCGGGGAGTGGAACGCGTGGTCGACTTCGAGCAGTTTCGCCGACGTGCCGCCGGCGACGAGCCGGTCCCGGAGTTCGTGTACCTCGTCGCGGCTGCCCGAGACCACCACCGATTCCGGCCCGTTGACAGCGGCGATACCGACGCGGTCGTACCGGTCGAGCAGCGCGCTCACTTCTTCTTCCGAGGCGCGTACCGCCAGCATGGCGCCCTGCTCGCCGACCGTCTGCATGACCCGTCCGCGAGCGGCCACGAGCCGCGTCGCGCTGTCCAGGTCGAGGACTCCGGACACGTGAGCGGCGGCGATCTCGCCGACCGAGTGACCGATCAGGTGGTTCGGCTGCCGGTGGTACCGCGTCATGATCCGGTACAGGCCGACCTGTAGGGCGAACAACGCCGGCTGCGCGATGTCCGTGCGATCGGCTCGGCGTGCCGCGGGCTCGTCGGAGAGGAGCAGGGGCTTCAGGGCGAAGGGGAGGTGTGCGTCGAAGCGTGCACAGGTCTCGTCGAGGCTCTGCGCGAAGACGGGGAAGGTGTCGTACAACTGCCTTGCCACACCGGCCCATTGCGAGCCCTGCCCCGGGAACATGAAGACGACACCGCCGAGTTCCCCGGCGACACCACGCACGAGCCCGGCGGACTCCGCGCCGTCGCTCAGCGACGCCAGGCCGCTCAGCAACTCGTCCCGGTCACGGCCCAGCACCACCGCACGATGCTCGAACCGCGACCGGCTCGACACCAACGACCACCCGACGTCGGCGACATCCAGGTCCGCGTCGGCGGCGGCGAAATCGCGCAGCTTCTGCGCCTGCGCCCGCAGCGCCGCCGCCGACCGCGCCGACACGACCCACGGCACCAACCCGCCGGCACCGCCGGGCACTTGATCGGTGGCGTCGGGCACCGTCTCTTCCTCGGGCGCCTCCTCCAGGATCACGTGCGCGTTGGTGCCGCTGGCCCCGAAGGCGGACACGCCCGCCCGCCGGGGCCGTCCCGGTGCGCCGGGCCACTCCCTCGCCTCGGTCAGCAGCTCCACCGCCCCCGCCGACCAGTCCACGTGCGTCGACGGGCGGTCCACGTGCAATGTCTTGGGCATCACTCCGTGCCGCATCGCCATGATCATCTTGATCATCCCGCCGACGCCCGCGGCGGCCTGCGCGTGGCTGATGTTCGACTTCAACGACCCGAGCCACAGCGGCCGACCGGGGTCCCGGTCCTGCCCGTAGGTGGCCAGCACCGCCTGCGCCTCGATCGGATCGCCCAGCGTCGTACCGGTCCCGTGGGCCTCCATCACGTCCACATCGCTCGCCTGTACCCGGGAGTTCGCCAACGCCGCCCGGATCACCCGCTGCTGGGCCGGCCCGCTCGGCGCGGTCATCCCGTTGGACGCCCCGTCCTGGTTGATCGCCGAGCCCCGGATCACCGCCCAGATCCGACGCCCGTTGCGCCGCGCGTCCGACAACCGTTCGAGGACCAGGACCCCGACGCCCTCGGCGAAGCCGGTGCCGTCCGCCGCGTCGGCGAACGCCTTGCATCGGCCGTCCACCGCCAGACCCCGCTGCCGCGACATCTCCCGGAACACCTGCGTCGTCCCCATGACGGTGACGCCCCCGGCCAGGGTCAGCGCGCATTCGCCCTGGCGCAGCGACTGCACCGCCTGGTGCACCGCCACCAACGACGACGAGCACGCGGTGTCGGTCGACACCGCCGGGCCCTCCAGGCCCAGCGCGTACGCCACGCGACCGGACGCCACACTCAACAGGGAACCGGTCTGCCCATAGCCCGAGATGGTCTCGGGGGTGACGAAGTGGTTCCCGTACCCGAAGTACGCCAGACCGGCGAAGACGCCGGTGTCGCTGCCGCGCAGGGTATGCGGGTCGATACCGGCCCGTTCCAGGGACTCCCACGAGGTTTCGAGCAGCAACCGGTGTTGCGGGTCGGCGGCCAGCGCCTCGCGCGGGTTGATCCCGAAGAACTCGGCGTCGAAGTCACCCGCGTCGTGCAGGAACCCACCGGAGCGCGTGTTACAGGTACCCGGCCGATCCGGGTCCGGGTCGTACAGGGCCTCCAGGTCCCAGTGGCGGTCGTCCGGGAAGTCCGACACCGCGTCCCCGCCCGCCCGCAACAGCTCCCACAACGCCTCCGGGGACGCCACCCCACCCGGGAAACGGCAGGCGAGACCCACGATCGCGATGGGCTCGGCAGCGGCCTCCGTCAGCTCGTTCAGGCGCCGGCGTGTTTCGATCAGCTCGATCGACGTCCGCTTGAGGTAGTCGAGAACATCGGCGTTGTTGTCGTTTGTCATCGCGCTCCCCTAGCCGAGCTCTTTGTCCAGCAGCGAGAGAAGCTCGCCGGCTGATGCCGAACTGATCCGGTCGACGATGCCGACCGGTGATCCATCGCTCACCATCGAACGGACGCGGCCCTGCAGTTCGCCGAGCAGCGTGGAAATGGTGGCCTTGTCCCGGTCCGCGAGTTCGAGGAACGCGTCCTCCAGCCGGGCGCCCAGTCCTTCGATCTCCTTGGTCAGGCGATCGGCCGGGGATTGCGGGTCGGCGGCGGAGTCGGGGTTGACACCCGCGTTCAGGAACCGCGCGAGGGCGCTCGGGTTCGGGTGGTCGAACGCGAGCGTGGCGGACAACTTCAAGCCGGTCAGCGCCGCCAGCTTGTTCCGCAGCTCCAGCGCCATGAGCGAATCGATCCCCAGGTCCCGGAAGGCCACGGCGGGACCGACTCTCCCGGTGTCGGCGTGGCCGAGGACGATCGCGGTCTGCGCCCGAACGGCGTCGAGCAACAGCACCTCCGCGTCGGCCCGCGGCAGCGACCGCACCTGCTGCGCGATTCCGACGTCGGTGACCTCCCGGCTCGCCGAGCCGCCGGGTCCGGCAGGTGTCCCGATCAGACCGCGCAGGAGCGGCGAGACCACCCGGCCGGCACTGGGCGCGCCCGGTGCCGGGAGATGCAGCCGCGCGGGCACCAGCACCGGCTCGTCCCGCGAGATCGCCGCGTCGAAGAGCGCGAGCCCCTCGTGCGACGACATCGGCTGCACGCCCTGCCGTTGCAGGCGCACGATGTCCGCCTCGCCGAGGTCGGCGCCGCCCTCGGTGCGTTCCGCCCAGTAACCCCAGCACAGCGAGCCGGCGGCCAGCCCCGCGGCCCGACGGGCTTCCGCCAGCCCGTTGAGGAACGCGTTGGCCGCCGCGTAGTTGGCCTGCCCGGCGGTCCCGAGCACGCTCGCGATCGAGGAGAACAACACGAACGCGGACAGATTCAGGTGCTTGGTCAGCTCGTGCAAGTGCCAGGCGCCGTGCGCCTTCGGCGCCAGTACCGCGTCCACGCGGTCCTCGGTCAACGCCTCGACGACCCCGTCGTCCAGCACGGCCGCGCAGTGGATCACCGCCGTCAGCGGGTGTTCGTCCGGCACCGCGGCGATCAGCTCGGCGACGGACGCGCGGCTGGTGACGTCGCAGGCCACGACCTCGACCTGCGCCCCCGCCGCGGTCAACTCCTCCCGCAGCCCTGCCGCCGCCGGAGCCGCCGGCCCGCGCCTGCCGGCCAGCACCAACCGACGCACCCCGTGCCGCTCCACGAGGTGCCGGGCCAGCATCGCCCCCAGGCCGCTGGTACCGCCCGTGATCAGCACCGTCCCGGACCCGAGACCGGGACCGTCCTCCGCCCCGCCGAGGGGCCCGCGATTGGCGGACGCGCCGGGGGCGTGGGCCAGTTGCGGGGTGGTCACGATGCCGGCGCGGATCTTGAGCTGGGGTTCTCCGGTTGCGGCCGCCGCCGGGATGCCCGCCCACGAAGCGGGCCGGCCGTCCGTGTCCACGAGCGTGAACCGGCCCGGGTTCTCGGTCTGCGCGGTGCGCACGAATCCCCAGATCGCCGCCGCCGCGGGGTCGGGGTGGGGAACCTGGTCGTCGAGCATCGCCTCCCGCGTCACGATGACCAGGCGTGAGTCGGCGAACCGGTCGTCGGAGAGCCAGCTCTGTGTCCACCGCAGCACACGGTGGAGGTTCCGCTCGACGACGGCGGGGGTGTCGCCGACGTCCGCGCCCGCCCGATCGATGCCGGCGATGACGACAGGGGGTATCGCCCGACCGGAGGCAGCGAGTTCTTCGAGGTCGGTGTAGACCGCTTCGCCCTGTCCCGGGGATGCGGTGACCGCGTCGGGCGCTCCCAGCACCGCGTAGCGACCTGCGGCTTCCCCGGATGGGACCGAGAGGGGAACCCAGTCCACCCGGAACAGCGAGTCCTGGTGGTCGAAGCTCAGCTCGGTGAGCTTCCCGATGTCCGCGGGCCGCAGGCTCAGCGAATCGACGCCGCCGACAGGTGCTCCGTTGTGATCCGCGATGGCCACGGACAGCGTGTTCTCCCCTGCGGGCGCGAGGCGGACGCGCAGCACGGTCGGCTCGGCGGAGTTCAGCCGGATCCCCGTCCAGCGGAACGGCAGCCAGCCCTCGGGCCGGGAGTTGTCGACGATCCGCCCCAGGCCGATCGGGAGCAACGCGGCGTGGAGCAACGCCGGATGGATCCGGAACCGGCCCGGCTCCGCGCCGTCGGGCGCGGGCAGCTCCACCTCCGCGAAGAGGGCGTCGTCACGGCGCCACACCTCCTTCAGACCGCGGAACAGGGGCCCGAGGCCGAACCCGAGGGCGGACAACCTGGCGTACTCGTCCTCGAAGGGCACGCGGACCGCGCCCGCGGGAGGCCACGGGACGAGGCCGTCCTCCCGACGGGTTCCTCCGGTGTCGGAGCCGACGACCCCGACGGCGTTGCGTGTCCACTCGGGTTCGCCCTCACTCCGTGAGTGCACGCTGATCACCCGCTTGCCGTCGATCACGACGCGGATCTCGCGATCGGCCGTACGGGACAGCACCAACGGTGTCTCCAGGGTGAGTTCGTCGACGACGTCGCACCCCGCCTTGCGCGCCGCCCACACCGCCAGCTCCACCAACACCGTTCCCGGCACCAGCACGGCGCCGTGGACCACGTGGTCGGCGAGCCACGGGTGGCGCCGCAGCGACAAACGCCCGCTGCCCACCACTCCACCGTGCTCTCCGTCATCGGGCAGATCGATCACGGCGTCGAGGAGCGGGTGGTCCGACGTGCTCTCGGTGGTGCTCTCGTTGGGTGTGTTCAGCCAGTAGCGCTGCCGCTGGAAGGCATACGTGGGCAACTCGACCCATCGGCCGTCCCATCCCGGGAACGCCGCCTCCCACGACACCGGGACGCCCGCCACGAAGGCCTCGGCCGCCGACCGGTACAACCGCGCCGGACTGCCGTCGCCGCGGCGCAGCGAACCCACCACCACCCCGCCGGCACCGGGGGTGCTGTCGAGCATGTCCCGGATGTTGATCGTGAGCAGCGGGTGCGCGCTGACCTCGATGAACGCGCCGTGCTCCCGTTCGAGCAGGCTCCTCATGGCGGCTTCGAACCGGACCGGTTCCCGCATGTTGCGGAACCAGTAGGCCGCGTCCAGTTCCGCGGTGTCGATCAGCCCACCGGTCACCGTCGAGTGGAACGCCACCGGCGAGGACACGGGGGTGATCCGGCCCAGCTCGTCCCGGAGCCGGTCCTCGAACTGGTCCATCAGCGGCGAGTGCCCGGGAACGCTCGCCGGGATCCAGCGCGCGCGAATGCCCTCGGATTCGCAGATCGCGACCAGTTCCCTGACCGCCGAGGCCTCGCCCGAGACGGTCGTCGAGTACGGTCCGTTGATCGCGGCGATCGCGACCCGGGACTCCCACGGCTCCAGCAGCTTCCGCACCCGCTCCTGGGGCGCCACGATCCCGGCCATGCCGCCGTTCTGGGTGGTCGTGGCCAGCATTCGGGACCGCACGGCCACGATCTTGGCCGCGTCCGCCAGTGTCAGGGCGCCCGCGGCGCAGGCCGCGGCGATCTCACCCTGGGAGTGACCGATCACCGCGTCGGGTGTCACCCCCAGCGAACGCCACACCCGCGCCAGCGACACCATCACCGCGAACAGCACCGGCTGGACGACGTCGATCCGATCCAGGTCCGCCGCCTCCGGCCCCCCGCGCACGGTGTCGATCAACGACCAGGACACCCACGGTTCCAGCGCTTCCGCGCATGCGCGCATCTGCTCGGCGAAGACCGGGCTCGACTCCCACAACTCCCGCCCCATCCCCACCCATTGCGACCCCTGGCCCGGGAACACGAACACCGTCCGGCCCACCGGCTTCGCGACGCCGGAAACCACACCGGCGGGGCTCCTGGCCCCCTCGGCCACGGTGGCCAGACCGGCGAGCAGCTCGTCCCGGTCCGCACCGATCACCACCCGGCGGTGCTCGAACAGCGATCGCGTCGCCACCAGCGAATACCCCACCCCCGCGACCGGCAGGTCCGGGTCCGCGGCCACGCTGTCCCGCAGCCGCAGCGCCTGCTCCCGCAGCGCCTCCGCCGACCGCCCCGACAGCACCCACGGCACCGCCCCGGAGACACCGGTGGACACCCGACCGGTGGCGGAGTCCGCGGCCGGACGGGCCGCGGCCTCCGCCGTCTCGGGTGCCTCGGACGCTTCGGGTGCCTCGGGTGCCTCGGGTGCCTCGGGTGCCTCCTCGAGGATGAGGTGCGCGTTCGTGCCGCTGACCCCGAAGGACGACACGCCCGCGCGCCGGGGCCGCCCCGGCGCGCCGGCCCACTCCCGGGCCTCGGTCAGCAGCTCCACCGCCCCGGCCGACCAGTCGACGTGCGGGGTCGGGCGGTCCACGTGCAACGTCTTGGGCAGCACCCCGTGGCGCATCGCCATGATCATCTTGATCATCCCGCCGACGCCCGCGGCCGCCTGCGTGTGGCCGATGTTCGACTTCAGCGAGCCCAGCCACAGCGGGCTGCCGGGGTCCCGGTCCTGCCCGTAGGTGGCCAGCAGCGCCTCCGCCTCGATGGGGTCGCCCAGCTTCGTGCCGGTCCCGTGCGCCTCCACCGCGTCCACCTCGCCGAGCGACAGCCCGGCATCGGCCACGGCTGCTCGAATGACCTTCTGCTGCGCCAGTTCGCTCGGCGCGGTCAACCCGTTGGACGCCCCGTCCTGGTTGATCGCCGAGCCCCGGATCACCGCCAGGATCCGGCGCCCGTTGCGCCGCGCGTCCGACAACCGCTCCAGGACCAGCACGCCCGCGCCCTCGCCCCAGCCGGTTCCGTCGGCCGCCTCCGAGAACGACTTGCACCGCCCGTCGGCCGACAGACCCCGCTGCCGGGCGACCTCCACGAACATCCCCGGGGTCGGCAGCGCCGACACCCCACCGGCCAACGCCAACGTGCACTCCCCGGAACGCAGGGACCGCACGGCCTGGTGGACGGCGACCAGCGACGCCGAGCACGCGGTGTCCAGCGACACCGCGGGACCTTCCAGACCCAGCACGTACGCCACCCGGCCCGAGGCCACGCTGGTGTACGTCCCCGCGATCGCGAAACCCTCCACGTCGGCGGCTGCCCCGCCGCCCATCCGCGGGCCGTAGTCGACCCCGTAGATCCCGGTGAACACCCCGGTCGCCGAACCCCGCAGCCCGGTCGGGTCGATACCCGCCCGTTCCAGCGCTTCCCACGACGTCTCCAGCATCAACCGCTGCTGGGGATCCATCGCCAGCGCCTCGCGCGGGCTGATTCCGAAGAACGACGCGTCGAACTCCGCGAGATCGGGCAGGAATCCACCCGAGCGCGTGTACGTCTTCCCGCGCGCCTCGGGGTCCGGGTCGTACAGGGCCTCCACGTCCCACCCGCGATCCGGCGGGAAGTCGCCCATCGCGTCCACGCCGCCGGACACCACGTCCCACAGCCCTTCGGGGGAGATCACCCCACCCGGGAAGCGACACCCCACACCCACGACCGCGATGGGCTCGCGAGCGGACTCCTCCAGTTCGCGCACCCGCTCGCGCAGGGCCTGCGCATCGCCGACGGCGCGTCGCAGGTAGGACCGGAGCTTGTCGACATCCTCCACCAGGGCCTCCCCCAACAGTTACTTGGACGAACAGGCGGTGCTACGCGTAGCCGCGCTCGATCAATTCGTACAATTCGTCATCACTGCGGCTTTCCGAACTCCCTTTTTCCACCGTTTCCGCAGCCTCCACCGTCTCCGGAGCATGGGGCGCCTCCGGCTGGAGGAGGGAGAGGATGTGGCGACCGAGGGATCGCGGAGTGGGGTAGGTGAACGCGACGGTGGCCGACAGCCGCACACCGGCCGCCGCGGTGAGCCGGTTGCGCAGCCGCACGGCCATCGAGGAGTCGAAGCCCAGGTCCTTGAAGGTCTCGGTCGACCTTGCCGCGAGATCGACGCCCGTCGCATCCGCGTCCTTGGCGCTCAACACCGCTGCCGTTTCGGCGCATACGAGATTGAGGACCGACCGTTCCGAACCCAGGTCCGCCGCCCTGCCGCTCGTGCCCGGTCCGCTCGCATGCGCGGGGGAACCCGTGTTCGTGGTGTCGGTGTCGTCGGGCGCGGTCAGCCAGTACCGCTGCCGCTGGAACGCGTAGGTCGGCAGGCCGATCCGGCGCGGCCGGTCGGCGGCGAACACCGCTTCCCAGTTCACCGGCACACCGCGCACGTGCAGCTCGGCCAGCGACGCCAGGACCTTGCTCGCACTCCCGTCGTCCTTGTGCAGGGTGCCCACCACCACCGGCGAGGCGGTCAGCGCGTCGGCGGTCTCCGCCATCGCCACCGCGAGCACCGGATGCGGGCTGACTTCCACGAACACACCACCGCGGCCACGCATCAGGTGTTCGACGACCTCGCCGAAGCGCACCATCGAGCGCAGGTTGTCGTACCAGTACGAGCTGTCCAGCAGGCGCGTGTCGAGCAACCCCCCGGTGACCGTGGAGTGGAACGCCACCGCCGATTCCCTCGGCGAGACACCCGCGGCGGCCTCCAGTACCCGATCACGGATGCGTTCGACCTGGTGGGAGTGCGACGCGTAGTCGATTTTGACCCGGCGCACCCGGACACCGTCACCGGCCGCCATCGCGGCGAACCGGTCCAATGCCTCGAGGTCCCCGGAGATCACCACGGAAGCCGGCCCGTTGACCGCAGCCACGGAGAGCCGCCCGGACCACTGCCGCAACCGATCCTCGACCCATGCGAGCGGCGCGGACACCGCGTTCATCCCGCCCAGGGCGGCCAGATCGGTCAATGCCCTGCTGCGCAGGGCGACAACCCGCGCCGCGTCCTCGAGGGAGAGCGCACCCGACACGCACGCCGCGGCGATCTCTCCCTGCGAGTGCCCCACCACCGCCTCGGGGACCACTCCCAGCGACCGCCACACCCGCGCCAGGGACACCATCATCGCGAACAACGCCGGCTGAACCACGTCGTCCCCGCGCTCCAGCGACGCCGCCGACTCCGCACCGGTCACCACGTCCACCAGTGACCAGTCCAGCCACGGCGCCAGGGCGCGCGCGCACTCGTCGATCCCGCGCGCGAAGACCTCCGACTCCGCGTACAGCCGCCGCCCCATGGCCGGCCACTGCGACCCCTGGCCGGGAAACACGAAGACGACCGGGCCCACCGGTCCCGCGGCCACCCCGCGAACCGCCCGCGCCGAATCACCGCCCGCCGCCACCAGGTCGAGACCGGCCAGCGCCTCCTCGCGGCCGGCGCTCAGCACCACCGCCCGGTGCTCGAACGACGACCGCGTCGACACCAGCGAATGCCCCACGTCGGCCGCCGACAGCGACGCGTCCGCGGCCACGAGATCCCGCAACCGCGCTGCCTGCTCCCGCAGTGCCGGCTCCGTCCGCGCCGACAGCACCCACGGCACCACCCCGGAAACGCCGGCGGCGGCCGAGTCCTCACCCGCGGCGTGGGGTTCCGTCTGCTCCTCGGGTGCCTGTTCGAGGATCACATGCGCGTTCGTGCCGCCCAGGCCGAACGCCGACACCCCGGCCCGCCGCGGCCGACCGGGCGCGCTCGGCCAGGGCCGCGCGGTCCGGAGGACGTCGAAGTCCTTCCGGAAGTCCGGGATGGCGGGGTTCGGAGATCGGAAGTTCAGGTGCGGAACCAGGTGAGCACGATCCACGCACAACGCCGCCTTCACGAAGCCGACGATTCCCGCGGCCGGCTCCAGGTGCCCGACATTCGTCTTCACCGAGCCGATCACCAGGGGGCGGCTCCGCCCGGTCTCCCGGAACACCTCGCGCAGACCGGATATCTCGGCCGGATCGCCGACTCGGGTACCGGTGCCGTGGGCCTCGACGTAGTCGACAGCGTCGAACGCGACACCCGAGCGTTCGAGGGCGGACAGCACGGCTGCCGCCTGCGCACCGGGGCTGGGATCGGGCATCCGGGAGGACGCGCCACCGCTGCCGACGCCCCAGCCGCGCACCACCGCATAGATGTGATCGCCATCGGCGACGGCGAGGTCGAGCCGCTTCAGCAGGACGAACGCCCCGCCCTCTCCCCGGACGAATCCGCCGGCCCGTTCGTCGAAGGTGAAGCAGCGGCCGTCGGGCGACAAGGCGCCCAGATTCGCCAGGCCGAGTCCCGCTTCCGGGTCGGCGATCAGGTTCACGCCGCCCACGATCGACATGTCGACCGCGCCGCCGCGTATTCGGTCGCACGCCAGCGCCAACGACACGAGGGAGGAGGATTGGCCCGAGTCCGCGCAGAAACTCATGCCGCGGACGTCGAACAGGTTCGAGATCCGGTTCGCGATCAACGCACCGCTCGACCCGAGCGCGGCGTAGTGGTCGTCCCGGTCGCTGCCGGACAGCCTGCGCAGCAGCTCGTACCCGGAGGGCGCGGCGCCGACCAGGACATCGATCTCGCGGCCCGCGAGCGCGGTCGCCGGGACACGGGCGTCTTCGACGGCTTCCCAGGCGAGTTCCAATCCCAGCCGCTGCACGGGGTCCATGGCGGCCGCCTCCGCGGAACCCGTACCGAAGAACCGCGCGTCGAACCCCTCGATGGAGTCGAAGAACGAACCCGAGTTCAGGGTGGCGGCGTCCGGGTGGGGCGGGTGCTTCGAGGCGACCGCCCGCTGCTCGGGAAACGTTCCGACGGTCGACTCGCCGTCGACCAGCAGGCGCCAGAACTCCCCCGGGTTGTGCACGCCGGGAAAGCGGCACGACATCCCGATGACGGCAATACCGGTGGCTGCGCCACTCATACGAATCCCTTCCGGTTCCCTCGGCGTACGGCTCTCGCGGGCTGCCCTGCCTTCACCGCCAAGAGGTCAACAACTTCCGCAGCTCGTCCGGCGCGTGCATGAAGTCGTAGTGGCCGCCGTCGACAACGCGGATGTCGACCGAATCCGAGTACCGACGCCACCCTTCGAGCTGGTCGAGGCTCACGTCGGGGTCGTCCCGCCAGTGCAGTACGACGATGGGGCATCGGACCGTGACCGGCTCCGCCCGTCGATACTCGCGCGCGGCGCCGTGGTCCTGGAGCAGCACGGCCAAGCCCATGTCGATCATGTCCGGCCGCGGCTCGATCCCCCGGCCGCGGACGAACGACTCCACCTCGGCGCGCAGTTCGGACTCGGTCATGGTGAGCATCCGGTCACGCGAGGCGTCGTGCGGTGCCGGCTGGCCGGACACGAAGAAGCAGTCCGGCCCGGGCAGACCCCGTTCGGCGAGCCGTACCACGGTCTCGAACGCGGGCAGCGCGCCCGCGCAGTGCCCGAAGAAGGCGAACGGCCGATCGAGTCGCGGCACGAGTGGTTCGATCAGGCCGGCGGCGAGGTTCTCGTAGGTGCCGTAGTGGGGTTCGGCCAACCGGTTCTCGCGGCCGGGGAACTGCAGCGGGCAGACCTCGACGTCGTCGATCGCGGCCGGCCAGGCGCTGAAGGCCGACGCCCCGGTCCCGGAGTAGGGGAAGCAGAAGATCCGGGCGGGGTGGTCGGTGGACTGCGGCCGGACGAACCATGGCGACGTGGCGGTGGTGGAGCCGGATGTCATGGCGTCATTCGTTTCTGGGCGACGATGGGGAGGTGGGTCATCCCGGCGATGAAGTACGACCGCAGGTGCTGCGGTTCGCCGTCGAGCTCGATCGATGCGAACCGCTGGAGCAGTTCTTCGAAGAAGATGCGCAGGGTCATCCGGGCCAGCGGTGCCCCGATGCAGTAGTGCGGCCCGAAGCCGAACGCGACCTGGCGGTTCTCGCGCCGCGTGATGTCGAACTCGTGGGGATCGGTGAACCGGGACTCGTCCCGGTTGGCCGACCCGATCCACGCGACGACCGCGCCGCCGGCCGGAACCGTGCCCCCGCCGATCTCGGTGTCGCGCACCGCGTACCGCATGAAGTTGCACGCGGCCGATGTCCAGCGCAGCCCCTCCTCGACCAGGGACGGGATCAGCGACGGGTCGGCCTGCGCCTTCGCGAACTGCTCGGGCCGCTCGATGAGCGCGAGCACGGTGCCCGAGACGGTGTGCGGCGTCGTCACGTTGGCACCCAGCAGGATGCTGTAGCCGTCGAGGGCGATCTCCTCGTCGGTCAGCGGCGCGTCTCCCGCGTGGACGCTCATCAGGTGGTCGAGCAGGCTCCCGTCCTCGCCGCCGGCCGACCGCCGCCGTTTGACCCAGTCGGTGACGTAGGTGACGAGTTCGTGGTGGGAGATGGCCAGCGTCGCGGCTTGGCTGCCGTGTTGGAAGTGCGGATCCGAGGGGGCCGTCACCATCGCGGTCAGCTGCACGAGTTCGTCCCAGTCCCGCTCCGGGATCCCAAGCAGCGGGCCGGCGACGATCATCGGGAGGCGGTGCGCCTTCTCGGCCAGGTCGAAGGTGCCGCCGTCGAGCGCCGGTTCGAGGAAGCGCACGATCGACTGCCGGATCCGGTCCTGCCAGGACGCCACCGCCCGCGCGGTGAGCTTGGCGCCGATCGCTCTGCGGACCTGGGTGTGCCGCGGCGGGTCGGTGGACGTCATCAGCTTGCCCGCAGCGACGTCGTCCTCCCCGAGATGGGTGACCACCGTGCCGCGCTCCGAGGTGAATTCCCGGTGGTCGCCGAGCACGCGGCAGACGTCGTCGTAGCGGGTCACCGACCAGAACTCCCGCCCGTCCGGCAGCACTTGGTGGTGCAGGGGCGCCTTCGCCCGCATCACGTCCCAGATGGTGTGCGGATCGCCCGAGGTGTAGAGGTCCAAGTCGAACAGGTCGACGCGGTCGAGGTCGAGGTCGAGGTCGCGCCCGGCACCCGGCGTCAACCTCACGACCGTGCCCTCCCCTGCTCGATCAGCTCGGCGACCCGGGCCGGGGTCTGCGCCAGGTAGAAGGCGCGCACGGACAGCTCGACGCCGTAGTCCTGGGTCACCCGGTCGATGATCTTGATCCCGATCAGCGAATTGCCACCGATCGCGAAGAAGTCGTCGTCCGGCCCGACTTCGCGACCGTTCAGGTATTCCCCCCACACCGCGGAGATCTCCTGCACGAGTGACTCCGGCGCACCCGTAGGCGCGGTTTGTGATTCTGACTCCATCGCCAGCCTTCCCTTTCTCCGCCGAACGGGAATGCCCGCCCACGCCATTGCCGGCCCCATTCCCGGACCGTCACCGCCATCACGGCCACTGAAGCCCTTTCCGCTGTCCCGCCGGCGAGACAAATCCTTTTTTGAATGGCGGAACGAGTGTCTCGTGATTCTTTTCTGCTCACACCGTGCCGGCGGTGTCCGGCACTCGCCGGCCGGGCGGCGTTGAGAGCGAGCCGGCGAGTCTGCATGCCGACGCCACCCGCAAGCGCTCTGTGCTTGTCGTCCGGCGGTCGGCTCGTGCCGCGGTGTCATCGATCCCGAGGTGGAAAGCAGCCGTGTCCCGCCCACAACCGGCGGAAGGCCAACCACTCCAGGTACGGGAAGGACACCTGCGTGGTCGTCGACGGCGGCATATTGCGCTGTCAGCCGAAGGCGGGCTGCCTGACAGTGCACCCAGGAGCTGGGCCATCGCGACGCCACGGTAAATGGCCGGGGAAACCCAGTGCAAGAGATGACAGTGCGGAGACCATGCCAGGCACCGACTGTCCTGCCGACAGGACAGTAATGCGGATGCCTGCGCTCTCTGTATTCCCCGAAACGTGCGACCGGCCTGCGAAACTCTTGGCCCCCGGCAGGATTTCCCCTTTCACGCCGCGCGCGCCCTGCCGTCCTGGCAAAACCGGCCGTTGGCCCTCACCGGCTGGACGCGGTCACGCTCGCTTTTTGAACGTGGAGACCGCCCACACGTACCCGAGGAGGGCGAGCCCGAGGCACCAGGCGACGGCCGCGAGCGCGTCGCCGCCCGACGGGTCGCCGGCCAGCAACCCGCGCAGCGTCTCGATGATCGGGGTGAAGGGCTGGTACTCCGCGAACTGCCGCATGCCGGCCCCCATCGTGTCCGCGGGCACGATCGCGCTGCTCAGGAACGGCAGCATGATCAGCGGCACGGTGGCCAAGCCCGCCGACTCCGCGGTTTTCGCGGCCAACCCCAGGGCGACGGTGAGCCAACTGGCCCCGAAGGTGAGCAGCACGACGAGACCCAGCACGCCGAGCCAGTCGAGGGGGCTCGCGTCCGGGTCGAACCCCATCGCGAAGGCCACCCCGATGACGGCCGTGCAGGCCACCAGGCAGCGCGCCGTGGTGACGACGACCTGCCCGGTCAGCACGGCGCCGCGGGAAATGTCCATGGCCTTGAACCGGTTGATGATGCCCTTCGTCATGTCGTCGTTCACGGCCGTCGCGGTGGACCCCAACCCGTAGCTGACGGCCATCACGAGCATGCCCGGCGTCGCGTAGTCGATGTAGTTCTCCCCGACACTGAAGCCGCCACCGAGCACCTTGACGAACATGAGCAGGAGCACAATCGGGAACAGGATCGCGTTGAACAGCACGAGCGGGTTCCGCAGGGTGTGCTTCAGGTTGCGGCGCAACATGATCGCCGAGTCGGCCAACGCCGTCGAGACACTGCTCACTGTGCGATCGCCTCCGCGCTCGTGCGCCCGGTCAGGGCGAGGAAGACGTCGTCGAGGTCCGGTGTGTGCACGGAGAACTCCCTGGCGCTGATCGTGTGTTCGTCGAGCCGGTCCAACAGGGCCCGCAGCGACTTCGACTCGCCGTCGCTGGGCACCCGCAGGGTCAGCTCCTGGTCGTCCCTCGTGGCCCCGGGCAGGACCCGCGCCGCCGCGTCGAGTTCGTCGAGGTCGGCGAACCGGAGCCGGACGTGGGTACCGGGGGCCTGGCGCTTGAGCTCCTCGGGGGTGCCCTGGGCAACCAGGTGGCCCTGGTCGAGCACCACGATCCGGTCGGCGAGTTGGTCGGCCTCCTCGAGGTATTGGGTGGTGAGGAAGATGGTGGTGCCGTCGGCCACCAACTCGCGGACGATTCCCCACATCGTGCGCCTGCTGCGCGGGTCGAGGCCCGTCGTCGGCTCGTCCAGGAAGATGATCCGCGGGTTGCCGACCAGCGTCATCGCCAGGTCCAGCTTCCGGCTCATACCGCCGGAGTAGGTCGATGCCCTCTTGTCCGCCGACTCCACCAGGTCGAACCGCTCCAGCAACTGCGTGACCACCCGGTCACCCGAGCGCACACGCTTCAGGTCCGCCATCAGCTGCAGGTTCTCCCGGCCCGACAGCAGTTCGTCCACCGCGGCGAACTGACCGGTCACGCCGATGGCCGCGCGCACCGCTTTGGTCGCGGTCGCCACGTCGTGCCCGGCGACGCGCACCGTCCCGGCGTCGGCTTTCAGCAACGTCGCCAGGACGTTCACCGTCGTCGTCTTGCCCGCGCCGTTGGGGCCGAGCATGGAGAAAACCGATCCCGCGGCAACATCGAAGTCGATGCCGTCGAGCACGACCTTGTCGCCATATGACTTGCGCAGCCCTGAAACTTCGATCGCCGAACTCTTCATGCCCCCACCGTCTCCACCGGGCCTGTCACCCGTCTGTCGCATCTCTGACACGGCGTTCCGGCGCGTCGCTCGCGGCCGGAGCGCCGCACGGCGCGCGGGCGACCGCCCGCCACCGCGCTAGCGACCGCCGGCGGTTTCCGCCTCGATCGCGTCCAGCACCTCCCGGCCGAGATCGACCAGGTACATGTGATCGCCCGGGAACTCCGCATAGCTGAATTCACTCGTGGTCGCGTCCCGCCACTGCCGAGCCTCTTCCGCGGTGACCAGGCCGTCGGAGCTGCCCCGCAGCGAGCAGATCGGCACCGACACCGGTTCGTCGGTGCTCGGAACGTAGTTCTCGTGCATCTCGCAGTCGGCCTGCAGTACGGGGAGAATCAGTTCACGCATCTCCGGGTGATCGAGGGCCTCGTGCCTGAACCCCGCGAACTCCTCGACCCGGGCCAGGAATTCCTCGTCCGGGAGCCCCGTCGCCCGCCTCTCCCGTTGTGTCCACGGCCCCGGCGAACCACTGACGACCAGCAGCTCGACGTGCACATCGCGCGTGCTCAGCAGATGCACCAGCTCGTACGCGAGCACCGCGCCCAGGCTGTGCCCGAACAGCACGGTCCGCGCTCCTGCTCCGAGCTCGGCGACAATGTCGTCGACCTCGTTCTTGGCCGCTTCGACCACGTTCCGGTACGGCGTCTCCAGGATCCGCCGCTCCCTGCCGGGCAGTTCGACCGAGGCCAGTCGCCACCGACCGGCGGACAGCTCCCGCCACGGGTGGAAGAACGAAGGACCCGCTCCCGCGAACGGCACACACAGCAGCGTGGTCTGGTCCCCGTGTTCTGCGGATATGCCGGGTTCTGTCACCCCGACCAACCCCAATCATCCAATCGACGGTTCGTTGAGCCGGCTCCGGGAAATCGATGTCCGGTCATTGCGCCAGCTTGCGGTTGATGACCTCAAAGATTTCGGCCACGGGTGCGGGCATGTGGAAGTCGTTGTGCGTGGCGCGCACGTCGTACGTCTCGATGGCACCGAGGACGTGCGGCTGCCACAGGGGCGCCCACGACTCGTCCTCGTCCAACGCAGCGTTGAAGAACAGCACATCACCGCGGTAGACCGGCGATTCGAACTCCGCCATGACGCACATGTTGTTGGCCCCCACCCTCGACATGTTGTCCAGGAAGTGGTCCATGTTGCGGGTGTTCAGGTACTGGCCGAAGAGTTCCTCGACCTCCGCCCGGTATGCCTCCTGCTTCCAGCCGGCCAGTTGCTTGAACCCGCTCCCCGGTTGGCCGTCCAGGATCGCCACAAGGTCGACCTCGTGCCCACGCCCGTCGAGCGCCGCCGCGACGGCGTGTGCGACCGGGCCGCCGTAGGACCAGCCGATCAGGTGGAAGGGCCCTTCCGGCTGGATCTCGAGCATCTGGGTGACGTAGTCGTCGACCATCTCCTCCACCGACGCCGCCAGCGCACCCGTGCCGTCGGAGCCGCGGGACTGCAGGGCGTAGGCCGGGCGGTCACGCACGTAGGGGGCGAAGCTGAAGTACGACCAGCCCAGCCCGCCGCCGCCGTGGAAGAACCACATCGGCGGCTTCCCCGTACCGGGATCGCTGTGCAACGGCAGCACCACCGCGTACGAGTCGGTGGCGTCGTCGTCGGGAATGCCGCCGATGAGTACCAGCGCGGCCAGTTCGGCCACCGTGGGGTACTTGATGATCGTGGTCATGGGCATCCCGACGTCGAACTGCTTGCGGATGGCGGCGCTGAGCCGGGTGGCCATGAGCGAGTGCCCGCCGAGTTCGAAGAAGTTGTCGTCGATACCGACCCTCTCCAGGCCGAGCAACTTGCCGAAGAGGGAACACAGCTTCTCTTCGTGGGAGTTGCGCGGCTCTCGGCTGCCCACGGTGTTCCTGTGCTCCGATGGCAGCGCTCGTCGGTCGAGCTTCCCGTTCGGGGTCAGCGGAATCTCCGAAAGCGGTATCACCGCGGAAGGCACCATGTAGTCCGGGAGACGCCCACGCAGGTACTCGGAAAGCTCGGCGAGCAGCGGACCGGTCGACTCGTCGGCCACCGCGGCATCGGCCGCAGGCACCACATAACCCAGGATGCGCTTCTCGCCCTCCTGGTCTTCGCGCACCACGACCACCGCCTGTGCCACACCGGGATGCTCGGCCAGCGCATGCTCGATCTCGCCCAGCTCGATCCGGAAACCCCGGATCTTCACCTGGAAGTCGCTTCGCGCGATGTACTCCAGCCGACCGTTCCTGTCCCACCGCACCAAGTCCCCGGTGCGGTACATCCGCGCACCGGCAGGGCCGAACGGGCACGCCACGAACCGCTCCGCGGTCAGCTCCGGCCGGCTCTGGTACCCGCGGGCCACCCCGTCACCGGCGATGTACAGCTCGCCCTGCACCCCGCGCGGAACCGGGCACAACCGCGAGTCGAGCACGTACACCTGGGTGTTGCCGATCGGCGTCCCGATCACCGGCACACCCGCCCCAGCCTTCACCGGCGCCATGGTCGACCAGATCGTCGTCTCGGTCGGGCCGTACCAGTTGCTCACTTCGGCGGCCTGATCCGCCAGCATCTCGGCCAGCCGTACCGGCAGAGCCTCCCCGCCGACCATGATCCGCAGGCCCTCCGCGGCGTTCGGCCGGCTCGTCAGCAGCATCTGCCAGAACGCAGGCGTGGCCTGCACCACGGTGACCTCGTGGCGGCGCATCAACGCCGCCACAGCCGACGGATCGGTGACGGTGTCCTTCCCCGCCACGACCATGGCCGCTCCGGAGATCAGCGGCAGGTACAACTCGGTGCCCGCGATGTCGAACGACACCGTCGTGTTGAACAGCATCCGATCCGCGGACGACAACCGGAGCCGCCGCTGCGTCGTGGCCAGGTAGTTCGCCAACGCGCCGCGCGGGACCGCCACCCCCTTCGGGGTCCCCGTCGACCCCGACGTGTAGATCACGTACGCGGCATTCTCAGGCCGGACGACCACCTCCGGTGCCGAACCCGGATACCCCGAACAGTCCGCGCCGGCCAGCACATCGGCGTCGAGCACCAGCACCGGGTCCGAATGCTCGAGGACATAGTCGATCCGGGAACGCGGATAGTCCGGATCAACCGGAACGTAGGCCCCGCCGGCCTTCAGTACCGCCAGCAGCGCCACCACCAGCTCCACGGAGCGGGGCAGGCACACGGCGACCAGCGACTCCGCCCGCACACCGCGGTCGACGAGCCAGTGCGCCAGCCGGTTCGACCGCGCGTCCAACTCCTGGTAGGTGAGCGACTCCTCCTCGCCGATGAGGGCGAGTGCCTCCGGTGTCGCCTGCACCTGCCTGCGCAGCGCCTCCTCCAGCCCCGGCTCCAGGGTCGGCTCGACAGTGTCGTTCACCTCCCCGACCAGCCGCTCCCGCTCCCCCGCCCTCAGCACGTCGACATCCCCGACGCACACACCCGGATCGGCGACCAGCTGCTCCAGAACGCTCGCGAACCGAACGGCCATGGCCTCGATCGTGTCCCGGTCGAACAGGTGGGTCGCGTACTGGATGTCGCCCTGCACCGTCCCCGAGCCGTCCGTGATCATGCTGAAGTACAGGTCGACCTGGGTGGTCGAGGTGAGCGCCTGCTGGAACTCCACCTCGAGCCCGGGCAGCTCGAGGGTCTGCCTCTCGAAGTTCTGCCAGGCGGACAACATCTGGAACAGCGGCTGGTAAGCCGTGGAGCGGTCGGGGTTGATCAACTCGACCAGCAGCTCGAACGGCACGTCCTGGTGCTCGTAGGCCGCCAGCGCCTTGTTCCGCACCTGCCTGAGCACGTCGGTGAACGACGGGTCGCCGGAGAGGTCCACGCGCACCACCAGGGTGTTGGCGAAGAGCCCGATCAGATCGGCCAGCGCTTCGTCGGTCCGCCCGGCGATCGGGGTACCGATCGTCACATCGTCCCCACTGCCGAGCTTGCGCAGCAGCACCGCCACCGCGGCGTGCATGACCATCGACATGGTCGTTCCGCTCTCGGCGGCCAGCTTCTCCAGCCCGGCCGCCACCTCCGGTTCCACAACGAAGCCGACCGTGTCGCCGCGCGAACTCGCTTCCACGGACCGCGGCCGGTCGAGCGGCAGGTTCAGCGGCTGCGGTACCCCGGCCAGTTCCTCGCGCCAGTACTCGACCTGCGCCGCGGCGAGACTGTCCGGGTCGTCCACGTCGCCGAGCACCTCGCGCTGCCACAGCGTGTAGTCCTTGTACTGCACGGGCAGCGGCTCCCACTGCGGAGCCCGGCCGTCCCGGCGGGCGGTGTAGGCGTCGATCAGGTCCCGTATCAGCGGCGCGCCCGAGCTGCCGTCCGTGGCGATGTGGTGGGTGACCAGGACCAGGACGTGTTCCTGGGCCGAGCAGCGCAACAGGGTCGCCCGCAAGGGGATTTCAGCCGCCAGATCGAACCGGTACGCGACGGCCTCGTCGATTGCGCCGGACACGTCTTCGGGCGCCACCTCGACCACCGGCACCTGCAGCAACGCCTCCGTCATCGGCAGGATCCGCGAGTAGAGCTCACCGTCATCGTCCGTCATGTACGTGGTGCGCAGGATCTCGTGCCGGTCGACCACGTCGCGGATCGCCGCGACGAGGGCGGCCTGGTCGAGGGGGCCTGTCAGCCGGAACGACCCCGGAATGTTCCAGGTATCCGACCCACCCCCCAACTGGTGCAGAAACCACATACGACGTTGTGCAAATGACAGCGGAATCACAGTCTCACTCCTCTACGGTCATCCGGCGCAGACTGGGGCGACGCGGAGCAGCCGATTTCTCCGCCCATGCGGCGAGCGCGGCCACTGTCGGCAGGTCGAAGATCTTGCGGATGGGTATCTCTATCCCCATCTCGGCGCGAGCGCGGCCGATCAGCCGGGTGGCGAGCAGCGAGTGCCCGCCGAGCTCGAAGAAGCCGTCGTCGATGCCGACCCGGTCCACGCCGAGCACCTCGGCGAACAGCTTGGCCAGGGTCTCCTCGCGGGCGGTGCGGGGGGCCCGGTAGGCGGCGCCGGTGTACTCCGGCTCGGGCAGCGCGGCCCGGTCCAGCTTGCCGTTCGGGGCAAGTGGCAGCCGGTCGAGGACCACGAAGGCGGACGGCACCATGAAGTCCGGCAGCCGCGCCGAGACGAAAGCGTGCAGCTCCTTCGTCTCCGGGCCGGAGGGACCGTCGGTCGTCGTGCCGTCGCCGGTTGCGGCCGGCACGACATACGCGACCAGTTGCCTGCCGGTGCTGCCGCCGCGCGCGTCGCGGGCGATGACGGCGGCCTGCGCGACGTCGGGGTGCGCGGTGAGCGCGGCCTCGACCTCGGCGGGCTCGATGCGGAAGCCGCGCACCTTGACCTGCGTGTCCCCGCGGCCCACGTACTCCAGTTGGCCCTCGCCGTTGACGCGGACCAGGTCACCGGTGCGGTACACGCGTGCGCCGGGCGGGCCGAACGGGTCGGCGACGAAGCGCTCGGCGGTCAGTGCGGCGCGGCTGTGGTAGCCGCGGCCCACGTTCCCGCCGACGTACAGCTCGCCGACCGCGCCCGGCGGCACCGGGGTCAGGTCGGGGCCCAGGACGTAGGTCCGCATGTTGCCGAGCGGGGTACCGACGGGCGCGCTCCCCGTCCGGCTCCGCGTATCGCCGTCGACGGTGAAGGTGGTGGCGTAGAAGGACTCGCTCTGCCCGTAGGCGTTGACGACCCGGACCCCCGGGAAGGCGTCCCGCGTCTTGTCGACGAGGGACGAGGGCAGGGCCTCGCCGGCGAAGACGACCGTCTCCACGCTGGTGCGGTCGGAGATCTCGTCGACGAGTTCGGCGAAGGCGGACGGCACGGTGGAGATGACGCTGCCGCTCCAGCCCTTCCGGTCGGCCAGGGCCAGGACGTCCTGGACGACTTCGACGACGCCGCCGGTGGCGAGGGTCGTGAAGATCTCGAACGCCGAGACGTCGAAGTTGATCGACGTGCCCGCGAGGAGCCGCTTGCCCGACTCCATGCCCACGCGGGAGGCGAGCCGCAGCACGCCGTTGACCACGTTCGCGTGGGTGATGGCGACGCCCTTGGGCTTGCCCGTGGAGCCGGAGGTGTACATCACGTACGCCAACTGCTGTGCCTGGAGCGGCAGTTCAAAACCGGTATCGTCGCCGGACAGGTCGAGCGCGTCGAGGAAGAGATCCGGGGCGTCGTGCTCCGGCAGCACCGCGACCGTCGCGGAGTCCGTCAGGACCAGGCGCGGCCGCGCCTCCTCGAAGATGGCCTCGAGGCGGTGGCTGGGGTACCTGGGGTCGACCGGCAGATACGCGCCGCCCGCCTTCAGCACCGCGAGCAGTGCGACCACCAGGTCCGCCGACCGCGGCAGCGACACCGCGACCACCGACTCCGGGCCCACGCCACGGCCGGCCAGTTCGCGCGCCAGGCGGTCGGCCCGGGCGTTCACCTCGCGGTACGTGAGCGACTCGCCCTCGGCGACCACGGCCACCTCGTCCGGGGTCCGCGCCGCCTGTGCCTCGACGAGCCCGGTGATCGTGACGTCCGGGGTCGGGACGGCCGTGTCGTTGAACTCGACGAGGAGTCGGTCGCGTTCGGCCCGCTCCAGGACATCGAGCTGCGCGACCTTGAGTTCGGGGGTGGCCGCCAACTGTTCCAGGACGCGCACGAATCGGGCCGCGTACGCCTCCACCGTGTCCCGGTCGAAGACACCGTGGGCGTACTGGAGGAGGAACTCCAGGTTCGGCTCGGCCGCCGCCATCAGCGCCAGTGGGTAGTGGGTGCCGTTGGACGGGCGCAGGCCGGTGAAGGCGATTCCGTCCGCGGCCTCGGTGGCGGCGCCGATGCCCTCCTCGTCGACCGGGTAGGACTCGAAGACGACCAGCGTGTCGAAGAGGGTCTGCAGTCCGACGGACTGCTGGATCTGCGTAAGGCTGTGGTGGTGGTGCTCCAGAAGGCCGGTCTGGCGGTGCTGAAGCCGGGTGACGACCTCGGCGAGGGTGTCGCCGGGCGCGTACTCCACGCGTACGGGCAGGGTGTTGATGAACATCCCGACCATCGACTCGACGCCCGTCACCTCGGGCGGGCGCCCGGATACGGTGGCGCCGAACACCAGGTCCTGGCGGCCGGTGAGCCGGCCGAGCAGCAGCGCCCAGGCGCCCTGGACCAGGGTGTTGATGGTGACGCCCAAC
This sequence comes from Embleya sp. NBC_00896, assembly GCF_045207785.1. Taxonomy (NCBI): domain Bacteria; kingdom Bacillati; phylum Actinomycetota; class Actinomycetes; order Kitasatosporales; family Streptomycetaceae; genus Embleya; species Embleya sp. NBC_00896. The sequence continues at coordinate 6,599,607 of NZ_CP108776.1, read as the reverse complement.
TCGGATGCGCGCCGGTTGAGTTCGCCGGCCACGTCGAGCGGCAGGGTGACCTCGATCTGGTCGAGGCCGTCGTCGCCCGCGGATGATCCCGGAGCCAGGAGGGTCGGCTCCTCGACCCCGTCGAGTTCGGCCGCCCACGCCCGTGCCGCCTCGTCGTGGTCCTGCCTTGCCCGCCAGGCCAGGAACTCACCATAGCTCCGCGTGCCGGCCAGACCGGCCCCGTCGCCGTGGGATGCGTAGAGCAGCAGCAGGTCCCGCATCAGCAAGGGCGTGGACCAGCCGTCGGCGAGTACGTGGTGGACGGTCAGCACGAGTTCGGCCCGACCGGGCTCGGGAACCACGAGCGCCAGCCGCATCAGTGGCGGGGTGTCCATGTCGAAGCGGACGGCCCGGTCCTGGGTGAGGAACCGCTCGAACGTCTCGGTTCGCTCCGCCTCGCCATGCCCGGTCAGGTCGAGGTGCTGCCACGGCAGGGTCACCCCCTCCGCCGGCACCACCTGCACGAAGTCGCCGTCGGCCCGGTTGACGAACGCCGCACGGAGGCTCGCGTGGCGCTCCAGCAGCGCCTGTCCGGCCCGGCGCATCCGCTCCGGGTCCACCTCACCGGAGAGGTGGAACGCCAGCTGCACGAGGTAGGGGTCGAACGAGGAATCGGCCAGCATCGAATGGAAGAGGATCCCGGACTGCGCCGGGGTCACCGGCCACACCTCGGCCAGCCGGCCGAACCGGGCCTCCCAGGCGTCGATCTCCTCCTGGCCCACGTCGACCAGGGGCGCGTCCGTCGGGGTCATGCCGCCGGCGTCGGGTGTCGCGGCGTGCCGGGCCAGGGCGGTCAGCGCCTCGACCCACAGCCCGGCCAGCTCGGTCACCTCCTGGTGGGCGAGCACACCGGTCGGGAAGGCGAACCAGGCGGTCAGTTCGTCACCGCCGGGGGTGCCGGCGGCCACCGCGTTGATCTCCAGCGCCGACATCACCGGCATGTCCGCGTCCGGCGCGGCGATCAGGTCCCGCTGGGTGGCGTCCGGTGTCCAGCCCAGGCCACGCAGCTCCTCGGGGATGTCCGCGCCGGAAGTCCGGCCGAGGTAGTTGAACCCGATCTGCGGTTCCCGCTCCCGGGCCAGCGCGGCGGCGGTCTCCGGGTTGAGATGGCGCAGCAGGCCGTAGCCCACGCCGTTGTCCGGAACCGCCCGCAGCTGCTCCTTGACCGCCTTGATCGCCCGGCCGGCGGCCGGACCACCGGCGAACGCGTCCGCCACGTCGACCCCGGCCAGGTCCAGCCGCACCGGAAACATCGCGGTGAACCACCCGATCGTGCGCGACAGATCCGCGCCGGGCACCACCTGCTCTTCCCGGCCGTGCCCTTCCAACCGGACCAGCGCCGAGGAGGCGGGCACGCCCCGCGTCTGCCGCCAACGGGCCAGCGCCAGCGCCAGGGCGGCCAGCAGCCCGTCGTCGACACCGCCCCGGAAGACGGCGGGCAGCGTGGTCAGCACGGTCTCGGTGACGTCTGCCGGCACCTGGACGCGCACCGTGTCCACGGTGGCGGCGACATCCCGCGCCGGGTCCAGCTCCCGTGCTCCGAGTACCGGCTCGTCCTCGCGCAGGATCTGCTGCCACACGGGCAGTTCCGCCACCCGCTCCGGGTCGGCCGCCTCGTCGACCAGGGCGTGCGCCCACCGGCGCAACGAGGTACCCGCCTCTGCGAGTTCCCGGGGGCGGCCGTCGCGGACCCGCTGCCAGGCCGAGACCAGGTCCGGAACCAGGATCCGCCACGACACCCCGTCGACGACCAGGTGGTGCAGCACGATCAACAACCGGCCCGCGCCCGCATCCGCATCCGCATCCGTGTGCGGGGTGAACCACACGAACTGCGCCATCACACCCGCGTCCGGATCCAGCCGACCCGCCGCCGCGTCCAACTCGGCGAGAACCGGGTCCACGGCAGCGTCCGGATCGGTGTCGCCGCCGGCCACCTCCCGCAGCAGCGTGCCGGCGTCCACGCTGCCGGGCGGCTCGATCCTCAAGCCCGGCTGCGCCCGATCGAGCCGGGAACGCAACACATCGTGCCGATCCAGCACGGCCTGCACCGTCGCCACCAGCCCCGCACGGTCGATGCCCTCGGGCAGGGTCAGCATCCCGGACATGCAGAGCCGGCCGATGCCGCCACCGAGCGCGAGCACGTGCTCCGCCGTCGGCAGCAGCGGAGCCCAGCCCACGCCGCCACCCGGCAGCTCCGCCAGGGTGAGGCGTTCCTCTTCGCGTCCTTCGACCAGTTCCGCGAGCCGGGCGACCGTGCGGTGCTCGAAGATCTCCCGGGTGCTGACCGCGATGCCACGCGTCCTGGCCCGCGCGACGACCTGGATGGAGCGAATGCTGTCCCCGCCGCCGGCGAAAAAGTCGGTATCGATGCCGACTCTCTCCACGCCGAGCACTTCGGCGAACAGCGCGCTGAAGGTCTCCTCGTGCCGATTGCGCGGTGCCCGACCGGTCGATGCCTGCGCGAAGTCCGGCGCGGGCAGCGCCCGGTGGTTCAGTTTCCCGTTCGGAGTCAGCGGCAGCTCCGACAGCGGCACGATCGCCGGAGGGACCATGTAGTCGGGTAGCCGCCCACGCAGGTACTCGGGCAGCTCGACGAGCAACGCACCGATCGACCTGGCCAGCGCGGGGGTGTTCGCCAGGACCCGCCCGCCCACACCGCCGGCAACAAACGAGCCCGCGACGTTCCGCTGCCGGGTCCGCCGCTCGGGCAGCAGCACCGCGTCGAAGCAGCGCGCGTCCTCGCCCGACAAGGTGAGGACCGCGTCCCGACCGTTCTCGCGCGCCCACCCGAGCAGTTCCTGCGGATCGACCGCTTTGCCGGGCAGGGGTGTCGGGGCGAGAAGACCCGCCGCAACGGCGACGGCAGCCTCCTTGACCAGCCGCGCGTTGGGTATTCCGGTCACCCGCACCGGGTCGTGTCCCACCCGGTCGTCGAGACCGCTCAGGTCGGCCGGGTCGGACAACTGCCCACCCCACGACACCGTCGGCACGTCGGTGAGGTCGAGCACGTCGGTGGGCTCCTTGTGCAGGACCACCTCGTAGCGGTGCCGGGTCAGCTCGTTGTGCGCCCGCCCCGGCTTCAGCCGGACGTCGACGCTGACGGCGCGGTCCGCCGCCCACTCGGTGAACCACTGCGGGGCGACCGCCAACTCCCGCTCGGCGAGCAGTTCCCGCTCCACGAGCGACCGCAGTTCCTCGTGCGACGCATGCGGGTGCGCCGCGCGCTGCACCGCGGTGAGCAGGATCCGGAGCGTGGTGGCGTTGCGCACGTCACCGAGGATCAGCCGGCCGTCCGGCACGAGGAGTTCCATCACCTGGCGCAGCACCTGGTCCAGGTACTCGACGCTCGGGAAGTACTGCGCCACCGAGTTGAGCACCACGGTGTCGAACCGGCCACGAGGGAGCCCGGAGACGTCGTCGGCCGCTTGGGCGCTCAACCGGACCCGGTCACCGTATCCGGCCTGTTCGGCCTGCGCCCGGACCCGGTCCACCACCGTGGCCGAGATGTCGGTGCCCCAGTACTCCTCGACCTCGCCGACGATCTTCGCCAGGAGCAGACCGGACCCCACGCCGATCTCCAGCACCCGCCGCGGCGCGAACCGCAACACCTGCGCCACCGCCGCGTCCCGCCACTCCAGCATCTGCTCACGCGGGATCGGCTCACCGGTGTAGCTGGAGTTCCAGCCTTCGAAGTCCTCGCCCAACACCTCGTCGCCGTGCGCGACATAACTGTCGTCGTAGAGGTGGCGCCACTCGTCCACCTGAGCGTCGGCCTCGGCCACCGCGGCATCCGGCCTGGGCACCACATACCCCACAAGGCGTTTTTCGCCCTGCTGATCCGCCCGCACCACGACCGCCGCCTGCGCGACACCGGAATGCCCCGCCAGCGCGTGCTCGATCTCACCCAGCTCGATCCGGAAACCCCGGATCTTGATCTGGAAGTCGGTTCGCCCGAGGTACTCGACCTGGCCGTCCCGGTTCCACCGCGCCAGGTCCCCGGTGCGGTACATCCGGGTTCCCGGCGCGCCATGGGGGCAGGCGACGAACCGGTTCGCGGTCAGGCCCATCCGCCCGAGGTAGCCCCGGGCGAGCCCGGCGCCGGCCAGGTACAGCTCGCCGGCGACCCCGGGCGGGACCGGGCGCAGCGCCGCGTCCAGCACGTACACCTGGGCGTTGGCGATCGGCCGCCCGATCGGCGGAGTACGGCCGTCACCCACCAGGGCCGTGCTCATGGTGGCGCACACCGTGGTCTCGGTCGGGCCGTAGGCGTTGATCATCCGCCGCCCGGCCGACCACTGCGCCACCAACTCGGGCGAGGTGGCCTCACCGGCGACCACCAACGACTCCACGCTCGGCAACGACCCCGCCGGCATCGCCGGCAGCACCGCCGGCGGCAACGTCGCATGCGTCACCCCATGCGCGGCGATCGTCTCGGCGAGCGGCTCGCCCGCGGCCAGCTCGTCCGTGCCGGCCAGCACCAGCCTCGCCCCGGTCAACAGCGCCATGCACGACTCCCACACCGAGGCGTCGAAGCTCGGCGAGGCGAACTGCAACACCCGGCTGGCCGGCGTCACTTCGAGCCGCTCCACCTGCGACGCGACCATGGCGGCCACCCCCACGTGGGTGACCGCCACCCCCTTCGGCGTCCCGGTCGAACCCGAGGTGTAGATCACGTACGCCGTATTCGCCACCGCCACCGGGCCGCGCCGGTCGGCGTCGGTCACGGGGCCCGGGTCGGCGTCGGCCCGCGCCGCGGCCAGGTCCGGATCATCCAGGCGGAGCACGGGCGCGGACAGCTCCGGCAGCTGCCCCGCCGAGACCGCGTCCGCGAGCACCGACACCGCCCCGGAATCCGCCACCATGAACGCCACGCGCTCCGCCGGATAGCTTGGATCCACCGGCAGATACGCCCCGCCCGCCTTCAACACCGCCAGGATCGCCACGACCCACTCCACCGAGCGGGACACCGCGACCGCCACCACCGACTCCGGCGCCACACCCCGCTCGATCAACACCCGGGCCAGCCGATTCGCCCGCTCCTCCACCTCCCGGTAGGTCAGCGCCACATCCCCACACACCACCGCCACCGCATCCGGTGTCGCCGCGGCCCGCTCGGCGAAGAGGGCGTGGACGGTCCCCTCCGGCACCGCCACCGCCGTGTCGTTGACCCCCCGCACCAACCAGTCCCGCTCCTGCGCCGACAGCACCTCGATGGCACCGACCGGCACCGTCGGGTCCTCGAGCACCTGCTCCAGGATGCGCACGAACCGGTCGACGATGTGCACGGCCGTGGTGTGGTCGAACAGGTCCGTCGCGTACTCCAGCAGCCCGTACGCGCCCCCGGACGCGTTCGGGATGACGTTGAAGAACAGGTCGAACTTCGCGGTGCCGGTGCCCGCCGGGACGGAGGTGACCCGCAGGCCCGGCATCTCGATCTCCGGCCACACGAACTGCCAGCCCAACGCCGTCTGGAACAACGGCTGGTACGCGGTGGAGCGGTCCGGGTTGAGCAGCTCCACCAGCCGCTCGAACGGTATGTCCTGGTTGTCGTACGCGGCGAGGGCTTTGTCCCGCACCTGCTCCAGCAGATCGCCGAACGACGGGTTCCGCGACAGATCGGCGCGCAGCACCCAGGTATTGACGAAGAACCCGATCAGATCATCGAGTTGCTCATCGGCGCGCCCCTCGACCGGACTGCCGATCGTCACGTCCTCCCCCGCGCCCAGCTTGTGCAGCAGCACCGCCAGCGCGGCCTGGGCCACCATCGGTGCCGTGGCGCCGCGGTCCACCGCCAGCTTCTGCAGCCCGGACATCAGCTCGGGTGCCAGCTCGAAGGAGACGGCGCCGCCGCGGTAGCCGGCCACCGTCGGCCGCGCCCTGTCCAGCGGGAGTTGCAGCGGCTGCGGCACCGCAGCCAACTCGTCTCGCCAGTAGGCGAGTTGCGCCGCAGCGACGCTCTCCGGGTCGGCTTCGTCGCCCAGCAGCTGCCGCTGCCACAGCGTGTAGTCCTTGTACTGCACCGCGAGCGGCGTCCACTCCGGCGACCTCCCCTGGTGGCGAGCCGCATACGCCGACATCAGATCCCGCAGGAACGGCGCGATCGACGCCCCGTCCGCGGCTATGTGGTGGAACACGAACACCAGGACGTGTTCCCGCGGAGCGATCCGGAGCACGGTCGTCCGCAGGGGAAGCTCCGTGACCAGGTCGAACGTCTCGCACGCGACCTCGTGCAGCGCGGCGTCCACCGCGTCCGCGGCCACGTCGACCACCCGGAAGGGGTGGGCCGCCGCCTCCGGAGGCAGGATCCGCTGCTCCGGCGTGCCGTCCGCGTCCTCGCCGACCAGGGTGCGCAGGCTCTCGTGCCGGGTGGCCACATCCGTCACCGCCGCGGCCATGGCCGCCGTGTCCAGCGGCCCTTCCAGGCGCAGCGCGAACGGGACGTTGTAGGTCGCGGACGGGCCTTCCAGGCGGTGGAGAAACCACATCCGACGCTGGGCAAAGGACAACGGGATCATCGACGCTTCTCCTCTATGGTCATCTGCCGCAGCTGAGGACGTTTCGACGTGGCCAGCTTCTCGATCTGCTCCGCCAGCTGAGCGACGGTCGGATTGCGGAACACCGTCGTGACCTTCACGTCGACGTTGAGCTCGCTGCGGATGCGGCCGATCAGCCGGGTGGCCAGCAGCGAATGCCCACCGTGCTCGAAGAAGCCGATGTCGATGCCGACCTCCTGCACACCGAGCAGCTCGGCGAACAGCCGGCAGAGCACTTCCTCGGTGTGGTCGCGCGGCCCTCGTCCGGCCGCGGCTTCGGCGTGGTCGGGCGCGGGGAGCGCGTTGCGGTCGAGTTTCCCGCTCGGCGTCGTGGGGAACTCGGCGAGCGGCACGATCGCCGAAGGAACCATGTACTCCGGCAGACGCTCCCGCACCAGATCCATCAGGGCCTCGACGGCCGGCCCGGTCGTATCCGCCGTGCCGCCCGGCACCACGTACGCGACCAGCCGCTGGTCGTCGGCGTGGTCCTCGCGCACCACGACCACCGCGCCGTCGACATCCGGGTGCGCGGTCAGCGCCGACTCGATCTCACCCAGCTCGATGCGGAAGCCGCGGACCTTGACCTGGAAGTCGGTTCGGCCGATGTATTCGACCTGGCCGTCCCGGTTCCACCGCACCATGTCCCCGGTTCGGTACATCCGGGTCCCCGGTGCGCCGTAGGGGCAGGCGACAAATCGGTGCGCGGTCAGGTCCGGTTGCCCGAGATAGCCCCGGGCGAGCCCGGCGCCGGCCAGGTACAGCTCACCGGCGACCCCGGGCGCGACCGGGCGCAGCGTCGCGTCCAGCACGTACACCTGGGTGTTCCAGACCGGCGCGCCGATCGGCACCCGGTCCGCACCCGGTACGTGCTGCCACGCGGTGACCTCCACCGCCGCCTCGGTGGGCCCGTAGAGGTTGTGCACCCCGCAGTCGGGCAGCAGGTCGACGACCTTGTTGGCCAGCGCGGCCGGGAACGCCTCGCCCGCGACCTCGATCCAGCGCAGACTCGTGCACTCCTTGGCCGAGGGCTCGGCGACGAACGCCTCCAGCAGGGAGGGCACGAAGTCCGCGCCGGTCACCCCGTGTCTGCGGATCGACTCGGCCAGGTAGGCCGGATCCCGGCGCCCGTCCGGACGCGCGATCACCACGGCCGCACCGACCTGCAGCGGCGCGAACAGCTCCGGCACCGACACGTCGAAGCTCGCCGACGTGCTGAGCAGCACCCGGTCCTCGACGCCGACGTCGAAGTGCGCCAGGCCCCAGGCCAGCCGGTTCATGATCGACCGGTGCGACACCTGCACGCCCTTGGGACCGCCGGTGGAGCCGGAGGTGTAGATGACGTACGCGGCGTTGTCCGGCGACAGCGCCCGCTCCGGATTCACCACCGGGTACCCGGACACATCCGGAAGCGCCTCATCGAGCACCAGCAGCGGCTCGGCACTGTCCAGCACATGCCGCACCCGATCCTCGGGCAGGTCGGTGTCCACCGGCAGATACGCCGCGCCCGCCTTGACCACCGCGTAGATCGCCACCATCAGATCCACGGAACGCGGGATCCGCACCGCGACCGGCTGTTCGGGGCCCGCACCCTGGAGGACCAGCCAATGCGCCAGCTGATTGGCACGCCGGTTGAACTCCCGGTAGGTCAGCGTCTCCTGCTCGCCGATCAGTGCCACACGATCGGGGTCGCGCTCCACCTGCGCCTCGAACGCGTCGGGCAGGGTGCCGGCGGCCACCGGGTGCCCGGTGTCGTTCACCCCTCGCACCAACCGGTCCCGCTCCTGCGCCGACAGCACCTCGAAGGTGCCGACCGGCGCCGTGGGGTCGTCGAGCACCTGCTCCAGCACCCGGACGAGCCGGGCGGCGATCACCTGCGCCGCGTCGCGGTCGTAGAGGTTGTTCTGGTAGTCGAGGGAGAGCCGCAGGTAGGGGTCGGAGGCGTTGAGGGTGAGCGGGTAGTGCGAGCCCGCGAACGGCCGGATGGCGTCGATCGTGAACCCCGCCGAGGTGTTCGCGTCGATCATGCCCTCGCGGTCGATCGGGTAGGACTGGAACACGACGATCGTGTCGAACAGGGCGGGCAGCCCGACGCCGCGTTGGATGTCGGCCAGCCCGTAGTAGTTGTGGTCGAGCAGCGCGGTCTGCCGCTGCTGCAGCGCGGTGATGACGTCGGCCACGCTGTGGTCCGGTCGGCAGAACACCCTGATCGGCAGGGTGTTGATGAACAGGCCGACCATCTCGTCCGAGCCGAGCAGGTCCGGCGGGCGACCGTTGACGGCGGCCCCGAACACCACGTCCTGCTGCCCGGTCAGCTTCGAGAGCAGGATCGCCCACGCGCCCTGCAGGAGCGTGTTCAGCGTGACCCCGAGTTCCGCGGCGCGCCGGGCGAGTTCACGTCCCTTGTCGATCGACAGCGGAACCTCGACGCGCCCGAGGGCGGACGCCGCCTCCTTGAGGGGAGTGCTCGGGGCCACGAGGGTGGGCTGGTCGAATCCGGCGAGCTCGGCGGCCCACCGGGTGGCCGACGCCTCTCGATCCTGCGCGGACAGCCAGGCCAGATAGTCACCGTAGCGTCGGGCAGGGGCAAGCTCGCCGGTCCCGGAGTACAGCCGGATCAGATCCGTGATCACCGACGGCGACGACCAGCCGTCGAACAGGGCGTGATGCGCCGTGATGACGAGTTTCGCCCGCTGCGGCCCGACGGTGAGCAGAGCCAGGCGGATCAACGGCGGCCGGGTGGGATCGAGTTGGTCGGCCCGGTCCTCGGCGAGGAATGTGTCGAGCGCCGCGTCCTGCTCGGCTTCGCCGTGACCGGTCAGATCGATGTGCCGCCATGGCATGGCGACGTGTTCCGCCACGACCTGTACCGGATCGCCGCCCGCTCCGGTGACGAACGCCGAGCGCAGGTTCGGGTACCGCTCCAGCAGTGCCTGCCCGGCGGCCCGCATGCGCGCCGGATCCACGTGCCCGGACAGGTGCAGCACGAACTGCATGTGGTAGACGTCGAAGGAGCCGTCGGCGAGCGCGGCCTGGAACAGGATCCCGGACTGCGCCGGGGGCATCGGCCACACCTCGGCCAGCCGTCCGTAGCGCGCCTCCCATGCCTCGATCTCGTCCTGCCGCACCGGGACCAGCGGGGTGTCCGAGGGCGTCAGCCCGCCGATCTCCGGGCGTGCGGCGTGCGCGGCCATGCCACGCAGCACCTCGACCCACAGCTCGGCCAGTTCGGCGGTCCGCTCGCGGGACAGCACCCCGGTGGGGAACATGAAGGCCGCCTGCAACCGGGTGCCGTCGGCGGTGTCCGTGGCGACCGCGTTGACCTCCAGCGCGGACAGCGCGGGCAGGTCCGGGTCGGGCGCCGGGATCAGCTCGGCGGACCAGGGCGCCGGTCCCCATCCGTCCGAGCGCAGGTGCTCGGGCACGTCGGCGTCGGAGATCCGGCCGAGGTAGTTGAATCCGACCTGCGGCACCGGGTGGTCGGCGAGCTGCTCGGCGGTCTCCGGGTTCAGGTAGCGCAGCAGTCCGAACCCCATGCCCTTGTCCGGGATCCCGCGCAGCTGCTCCTTGACCAGCTTGATCGCCTGCCCGGCCGCGGGGCCGCCGGCCAGCACGTCGGCCAGGTCCACCCCGCGCACGTCGACCCGGGCCGGGTGCATGCTGGTGAACCACCCGACGGTCCGGGAGAGGTCGGCCCCGGGGACGACGTCCTCCTCCCGGCCGTGCCCCTCCAACCGGACCAGGGTCGAGCGGTCCGCACCGCGCCATCGGTTGATCGCCAGGGCGAGCGCGGCGAGCAGCACGTCGGTCCCGGTGCCCTTGAACGCCGCGGGAAGCGTGGTCAGTACCGCCTCGGTGACCTCGGCGGGCAGGTGCACCCGCACACTGTCGACCGTGGACATCACATCCACCGCCGGGTCGAACGCCCGCGTGCCCAGCGGTGGGTTCGGCGCGGCGAGCAGGTCCCGCCAGTACGCCAGTTCCGCTTCCCGCTCGGGGGCGAGCGCCTCGCTCTGCAGCGCCGACGCCCAGCGGCGGGCCGACGTCCCGACCGCGGGCAACTCGGGCGTCCGGCCGGACCGGACCTGCTGCCACGCCTCGGCGAGGTCCGACATGAGGATCCGCCAGGAGACACCGTCCACCACCAGGTGGTGCAGCACCACCAGCAGCCGGCCCGCGCCCGCCTCCGCGGCGAACCAGACGAAGGCCGCCATGATCCCGGCCTCTGGGTCGAGTCGTGCGACCGCGTCGTCCAGCTCCGTCGCCGCCGCCTTCAGCGAGGACGGCTCCTCCCACCGGCCGTCGCAGGGAACCCGGCGGATCAGGTCCACCGCCCGCACGGAGCCCTGCGGATGCGCGACGAGGGAGAACTCGTCGCCGCGCACCAGTTGCGCGCGCAGGAGATCGTGCCGGTCGAGCACGGCGTCCAGCGTCGCGGCCAACCCGCTCTCGTCGATGCCCGCGGGCAGTTCGAGCACCATCGACATGGCGAAGCGGTTCATCCCGCCGCCGTGCTCGAACACGTGCCGTGCCACCGGCTGCAACGGCATCGGGCCGACGCCGCCGCCCTCGTCCTCCGCGAGCGCGGGCAACCGGTCCCGGCGGGTGGAGGCCACCTCGGCGAGGTGGGCCGCCGTGCGGCACTCGAAGATCTCCCGTGTGGTGACCTCCAGGCCCCGGGTCCGGGCCCGGGCCACCACCTGGATCGACCGCAGGCTGTCCCCGCCCACCGCGAAGAAGTCGTCGTCGATACCGACCCGCTCCACACCGAGCACGTCCGCGTACGCCGCGGTGATGATCTTCTCGGCCTCGGTGCGCGGCTCCCGGTAGGCCTCGCCCAGGAACTCCGGTTCGGGCAGCGCCGAGCGGTCCAGCTTGCCGGTCGGCCCGAGCGGCATCCGGCCGAGGACCACGAAGGCCGACGGCACCATGTAGTCGGGCAGCCGTGCCGCGACGAACTTGCGCAGCTCGGCGGCCGAAGCACCGGCCTGCACGTCCACGTCGCCGATCCCACCGGCGCCGTCGTCGCCGACGGCTCCCTCGCCGGTGTGCACCACGTACGCGACGAGCCGCCGCCCGCCCGAGGGCACCTCGCGGCTGATCACCACCGCCTGGCTGATCCCGGGGTGCAGCGCGCACGCCGCTTCGACCTCGGCGGTTTCGATGCGGAAGCCGCGCACCTTCACCTGGCCGTCGGCCCTGCCGACGCACTCCAGTCGACCACGCGCGTTCCAGCGGGCCAGGTCGCCCGTGCGGTACATCCGCTCGCCCGCGGGGCCGAACGGGTTCGCCACGAACCGCTCGGCGGTCAGGCCCGGGCGGCCGTGGTAGCCGCGGCCGAGGCAGGTACCGACCACGTACAGCTCACCGATCACGCCCTGCGGCACCGGGGCGAGTCCCGGGCCCAGCACGTAGGCGCGCATGTTCCCCAGCGGGGTACCGATCGGCGCGACCTCGCTCTCCGCCCATTCCTCGGACGCCGCGAGGGAGAACGTGGTGGCGTAGAAGCTCTCGCTCTGCCCGTAGGAGTTCACGACCTGCACGCCGGGCAGCGCCTCGCGCACCTGCCGCACCAGTCGGGCCGGGAGCATGTCACCCGCGAAGACGACCGTGCGCACACCGGTCGTCTTCTCCAGGTGGCCGACCAGTTCCCCGAGCACCGAGGGGACCGCGCTGATCACGTGGCCGTCCCAGGTGTCCCGCTCGCCGAGCGCCAGCGCGTTCGGCACCACCTCGGCCGTGCCGCCGGTGGACAGGGTGGACAGCAGCTCGAAGACCGAGACGTCGAAGTTCACCGAGGTGCCGGCCAGCATCCGCCACCCGGGCGGCGCGTCCAGTACGCGCACCAGCTCCCGCACCCCGTTGACGACGTTGCGGTGGGTGATCGCCGCACCCTTCGGCGTGCCCGTGGAGCCGGAGGTGTACATGACGTACGCCAGGTTGTCCGGGCCCAACGGCGAGATCCGGCCCGCGTCGTCCGGCGCCCCCTCGGGCGAGTCCCATGCGGCGCGGTGGTCGAGGTTGACGGTCGAGATGTCGTTCCTCGGCAGGTCCCGCCACGTCTCGGTGTCGGTGACCGCGAAACGCGGAGCCGCCTCGGACAGCACACTCGCCGCTCGTCCGCCGAGGTACTGCGGGTCCATCGGCAGGTACCCGGCACCGGACTTGAGGATCCCGAGCAGGCCGACGACCAGGTCCTCCGTGCGCGGCAAGGCCAGCACCACCAGGTCTTCCGGGCCGGCACCACGGCGGACCAGCTGCCACGCGACGCTGTTCGCCCGGTCGTCGAGCTCCCGGTAGGTCAGCGTCCGGTCGTCGCACACGATCGCCGGGGCGTCCGGCGTCCTGGCCACCTGGCTTTCGAACAGCTCCGGGATCGTCAGCTCGGACACCGCCGTGGCGGTGTCGTTGAACCGGGTGAGCAACCGGTCCCGCTCGGCTGCGTCGAGCACGTCGATGCCGCCGATCCGGCGCTCCGAGTCGGCCACGAGCCGGCCCAGCACGCGGACGAACCGGTTCGCGATGCCCTCGACCGTGTCCCGGTCGAACAGGTCGGTGACGTACTCCAGACGGCAGTCCGCGCCGCCCGAGCCGTTCGGGAGCATGTCGAAGAACAGGTCGAACTTGGCTGTTCCGGTCTCGAGCCGCTCGGCCCGGACGTCGAGGCCGGGGAGTCTCATGTCCGGCACGGGCGGCTGCCAGGAGAGCATCACCTGGAAGAACGGGTTGTAGGCGGTGGACCGGTCCGGGTTCAGCAGCTCCACCAACCGCTCGAACGGCATGTCCTGGTTGTCGTACGCGGCGAGCGCCCGGTCCCGCACCCGCTGGAGCAGGCCGCGGAAGGTCGGGTTCCCGGAGAGGTCGACGCGCAGCACCCAGGTGTTGACGAAGAACCCGACGAGGTCCCGCAGTTCCTCGTCGGTGCGACCCGCGATCGGTGCGCCGATGGGCACGTCGTCACCGCAGCCGAGGTGGTGCAGGAGGACCGACAGCGCGGAGTGCATGACCATGGAGACCGTGGTGTCCGCTTGCGCCGCCAGCTTCTCCACGGACCGAAGCAGGTCGGGGTCGATCGAGAACCGGACCCGATCGCCGCAGTGGCTCATCGCCTTCGGGCGCGGGCGATCGGTGGGGATGGCCAGCGGCTGGGCCAGATCGGCCAAGGTCTCGCGCCAGTACGCCAGTTGCCTGGCTGCCAGGCTGTCCGGATCGGACTCGTCACCGAGCACGTCCCGCTGCCACAGCGTGTAGTCCGCGTACTGCACCGGGAGCGGCTCCCACGCCGGGGCCCTGCCCTCTCTGCGCGCCGCGTAGGCCGTGGTGAGATCGCGGAACAGCGGCCCGAAGGACTCCCCGTCCACGGCGATGTGGTGCGCCACCAGCACCAGGGTGTGCTCGCGCGGTCCGCACCGCACCAGCCTGGCGCGGATCGGCATGTCGGCGGCCAGGTCGAAGATCTCGGTGGCCACCTCGTCGACCGCCGCCGCCCGCCCCTCCTCCGCGACCTCGACGACCGGCAGGTCGAACGGCTTCCGAGCGGATGGCAGCACCTGCTGGTGCGGGACGCCGTCGTCGTCCTCGACGATCACCGTGCGCAGGACCTCGTGCCTGTCGATGACATCGCGGAGCGCCGACTCCAGCGCACCCACGCTCAGCTCACCGGTCAGCCGCAGGGCGAAAGCGCCGTTGTAGGTCGGCGAAGGGCCTTCGAACCGGTCCACGAACCACAGCCGACGCTGCGCGAACGACAACGGGATCATCATGTCTCCAAATCGGCAGAACTACCGGAGCAATCCGCCACTCAGCTCTGATCGAGTACCGTCAAGAGTTCGGCGTTGTAGAAGTCGTCGAGGGAACACGCGCCCGACACCGTCGAGAAGTACCGGTCGATCAGCACCTGGTGCCCGACCAGTTTCCGCAGCATCTCCGTCCGCCCCTCGGGCTTGAGCTCGGCCACGTTGAGCACGCCCTGGTAGAGGTCGAGGAAGTCGTTGGTCAGGTCCTTCTCGTAGCGCCTCAGCGCCGCCTTGAGCGCGGCGTCGTCGTGCAGTCGCTCGCCGATGTGGTCGGTGAGCGACTGAGCCTGGATGAAGGCGTCGGTGATACCGCGGGCGGTGATGGAGTCCTTGTGGTGCACCGCGTCACCGAGCAGCACCCACCCGGGCCCGTATGCCTTGCGGAAGTAGTTCTCCTGGTGCCCCGTGCCGTACATCTGCTCGACGCGCTTGCCCGCCGACATCCGCTCGAACAAGTCGGGGGTCGTTGTGCGGACGGCTTCGAGGTAGGCGGGTTCCACCGCGGTGCGGACGCCGGAGAACTCGTCCTGCGGGAAGTAGGTCATGATCAGCGTGAGGTCGTCGTTGGTGGGGACGGCGGCGATCCAGCGCCCCGGCCGCTCGTACAGCTCGAAGTGCGAGGGAACCTCGGCCCAGTAGCTGTAGTAGACGCAGGTCATCCGCGGGTGCTCGACGACGTTCGGCGCACCGACCTTGCGGGCCACCAGCGATCGCATGCCGTCCGCGCCGACGACCAGCCGCGCCCGGTCGCTCGCCTCGGCGCCGCCGGGCGTCGTGTACCGCACCCCGACGACCCGGTCGTCCTCGAACACCAGATCGGTGACCGCGCAGGACTCCCGGAACTCCACACCGGACGCCACGGCGGCGCCCGCGAGGATCGGGTCGAGCACGAACCGCCTCGGCGCATAGGTCGTCCGGTAGCCGTCGACCGGCAGGGAGAAGCCGTCCAGCCGGACCCCGAGCCCCTCGTAGCTCTCGTGGTCGATCGGCCGGCAGCCCGCGTCGCGGAGCGCGTCGACCAGCCCCCACCGACCGAGCAGCGCCATGCCCGGCTGGTGGATGTAATGCGAGGACAGTGTGTCCTGCGGGAACCGCGCTTTCTCCAGGAGCAAAACGCGATATCCCTGCCGAGCAAACAACATGGCCGTCGGCGAACCCGCACAACGGGCACCTATGACAATTACGTCGTACATGGCCGCCTCTCCTACCAGGTGGTTTTTGGATCACAAAGCGGCCGCAGCCGGAAATTCCGCCGGGTCGAGCGCACCGTCGATGCAGCGGACGGAACAATCACTGCCGAATACGAAGGTGATGTCAATCGTCCGACGCTACGGGGTTGCCGCGCCCAGGGATTCGATGTACGCAGAAATCGATGCCACCGTCGGATTGAGGAACATCTGGTCCGCCGGGACCTCGACGTCCAACTCCTCGATGAAAGCACCCTGGATCCTGGCCATAATCACGGACTGGCCGCCCAGGGCGAAGAAGTTGTCGTCGACCGATATGTCATCGCGCTGGAGTTCCCGGCACCAGATGGTGCGTACGCTTTCGGCAATCATCACAGTCCTCTCGGTTGTCATCAAGGTCCGTCGACTATGCCGATGCGCCGCTGTCGGCGTACTTGTTCCGGAACGCGTCGACCAGCGCTGCCCGATCCACTTTCCCGTGCGGGCTCAACGGAATGTGCGGGATGTCGATGAACCGGGCCGGAACCATGTTCCGCGGCAGCGTCTCCAGGAGGCGGGCGCGCACGTCGTTCTCGGCGAGATCGTCGCCCTTCGGGACGATGAACGCGATCAGCTCGGCGTCGCCGGAGTCGGTGTACGCGGTCACCACGGCGGCCTGCCTGACCCCGGCCAGCCTGCCGAGCGCGCGTTCGATGTCGGTGGGGTCGATGCGCATGCCTCGGACCTTCACCTGCGCGTCCATCCGGCCGGCGACGACGAGGTCCCCGGCCTCGTTCACGTGGCCGCGGTCGCCCGTGCGGTACAGCCTGCGCGGCTCGCCGTCGACCACGATCGTCGTGAACCGCTCGGATTCCGGGCCCGTGCCGTTGAGGTAGCCGGCGCCGACGCCGGTCCCGGAGATGCAGATCTCGCCGTACTCCCCCGCCCCGACACCGCGCATCCGCTCGTCGAGAATGTGCAGGTCGGTGTTGTAGGCCGGCCTGCCGACCGGTGCGATGTCGTGTTCGCCGGGCCGGTACTCGGCGAGGTCGTACGACGACGCGACATCCGTGCACTCGGCGACGCCGTACTGGTGCAGGAGGGTGCACGTGTTCCCCGCGCGCCGCGCCCAGTTCGCGATCCGTTCGATGTGCAGCGGCTCCCCGCCGAAGAGCACGTAGTCCAGCCGGGTGAGCGCCTCACCTCCGCGGGCGGTCTCCCAGTCCACCAGCAGGTACAGCGTGCTGGAGGCGCAGTGCACCGTGCGTATCTCGTGCCGGGTCAGCATGCGGTAGGCCATCGCGGCGTCGAAGTTCCGACTCGCCATCAGGAATTGGCCGGCACCGCAGAACAACGGCATCATCAGGCTGCGCTGGGAGAGGTCGAACCCGAACGCGCTGACGACCAGGTTGTTCGACCCGGGATGCAGGCCGTACTCGAGCATCAGCCAGTTCAACAGGTTGAACCAGCCCTCGTGCCGCACCGCGGTCAGCTTCGGCGTACCGGTCGACCCGGACGTGAAGACCGCGTAGCACACGTCGTCCCCGGTGACCGGGACGTCGGGATCGGTCGCCGGCAGATCCGCCAGGTGATCGGACAGCTGCTCGAGGTCGATGACCTCGACGGCCGCCGACTCGACCAGCCCGGCCGTGGCCGGGGAGGCCACGATCAGGGCGAGGTCGGGGACCTGCCCCAGCAGGAGCCGGAGTCTCGCCGCCGGGTAGGACGGGTCGAGCGGTACGTAGGCCGCGCCCGCCTTCAGCGTGCCGAGGATGGCGACGACCATGTCGATCGAGTAGTCGAGGCAGACGCCGACCTTCGCGCCTCGGCCGTGTCCGCGCGCGGTGAGGAAGTGCGCGAACCCGTTGGCCTTCGCGTTCAGTTCCGCGTACGTCACCTGCCGTCCGGCGCAGAAGACGGCGACGGCGTCGGGGGTGGCTCTCGCGTGCGCCTCGAACTGCCTGTGGACGACGGGCGCCGAGGGCAGGGCGACCCGCTTTCCCTGAAGGATCATCAACTGACTCCCATGTGACGGGTGTCCGGTCGGGCGAGCCGCCGGCGCACCACGGGGAACGGGCTGGTTCGGCACCCCGCCGGAGTGTTCGCCCGGGCGCACCGATGGCTCGACCGGGCACCCGGGCGGCGATCACTGTCGTTCCACTTCGGTCGGCCTGCTCGTGTACTCCGCGGTCTCCCGCTGCCTGCCGGACCCCTCCTGGGCGAAGTGGCCGCACACCCGGTCCCGCGTCTCGCTGGTGCCGTGGCCGAGCGTTCAGTCGGCCGCCATGGCCTCCCGCAGGCTCCGCGGGCGCAAGTCGGTCCAGTTCCGCTCGACGTACTCCAGGCACTCGGCCCTGGCCGCCTCGCCGAAGACCACCCGCCAGCCTGCGGGCACCTCGGCGAACACCGGCCACAGGGAGTGCTGTTCCTCGTCGTTGACCACGACGTGGAATCGGCCGTCCTCGTCATCGAAGGGGTTCGTGCTCACTGGCACCGTCCTTAATCGTCACGACGTCAACTCGGGATTGAAAAACGCCAGGACTGAGCGACCCCTGACCTCACGGGGCAACTCAGGATTGCAATTCGCCGGGGTCCGGGCGACCCCTGACCGTCACGAGGCAACTCGGAATTGCACATCGCCGGGGCCGGGCGCGGGTTCGCCGTTCGGCGTCGTCCTGTCGACAGGACACCCGGCATCCACAGCCGCACCGGAGTGCCGACGCCTCACCGTAGGACTCGACCGCCGAGGCCACAATGGCGGCAGGATCGCCGACCTCCCGGTCATCCGCCCGGACCTGTTCCCCACCGAGTTCTGTGCCACCATGACCGAGCATTGGCCCGTGGACGGGCCTGCTCGAATTCGGGTTCAGCCAATCTCCTCCCGCCGCGGCGATCGAGAGCGCGCAGTCGATTACGGACCTGCGCGGCCGGCTCGCCAAGTCGTGGTCTCCCCAGTGGAGAAACGCCGGAAAAGCCCCACCTCAGCCGAACATCGTCGCGCAGCGGCGCCTGCTCTTGCGCCGCAACGAGGGCAAAGGAATTCCTGATGGACGCATGGGCCGAAGCCGTGCTCGCGGGTGCTTCGCCCGACGAACCGGACCGGGAGGACGTGCCGGGCGAGTACCCGGCCGCGTAGCGGGCCCTCGGGCTGTTCCGTGCGGCACGACGACAGAAAGCTCATCGACGAACCTGCGACTGGTGATCAATGGTCTTGAAGTCAGAATCCGAGTACGAAACAGATCCAGACGACGACACACGACGGTTGCTGTTGCGCCACATGCTGGTGGCGAGAGGCGTCGACGAGGAGGCCCATCAGCTCCAGAAGCAGGGCGCGCTCCTGCTCTGGCCGTCCTGCCAGGGGCAGGAGGCCGCGCAGGTGGGCTCCGCGCTCGCCGTGGGCCCGGCCCCGACCGTCTTTCCCAGCTACCGCGAGCACGCGGTCGCCCTCCTGCGCGGCGTGACACCGGACGAGTTGTTCGCGCAGTGGGCCGGCCGCACGTTCTGCGGATGGGACCCGCGTCGGGTGCGGTTCTTCCCCTACACGATGGTCCTGGCCGCACAGACGCTGCACGGGGTCGGCTACTCGATCGGACAGCGGTTCCAGGGGCTGGAGGACTTCGTCGTCGTGTACATAGGCGACGGCGCCACCAGTGAGGGCGACATGTCGGAGGCGATGAACCTCGCCGCCGTCGAGTCGGCGTCCGTGCTGTTCGTCTGCCAGAACAACGGCTGGGCCATCTCGAAACCGGCCGAGGAGCAGATGCGCACCTCGCTGGCCGAACGCGCCCGCGGTTTCGGGATCGAGTCCGTCCGGGTCCCGGGTCAGGACCCGGAGACCGTCTTCTCGGCCTGCTCCCGGGCCGCCGCCCATGTCCGCGGGGAGCGGGCGCCCTATCTCGTCGAGATCCAGGTGGGACGCATCAACGGTCACACGACCTCCGACGCCCAGGAGGTGTACCGCAGCCGCGACGACATCGCGCGGACCAGGGCCGCGGATCCGGTGACCGCCTACGCGGCCCGGCTGAGCGACCTGGGTCTGGTGGACACCGCGTGGCTCGACGCCGTCGACGCGGAAGTGCTGGAGCTGCGCGAGCGGTTGATGAAGGAGTACGCGTGATGAGCACCGTGCGGTCCGCCGGCCTGGCGGAGTCGATCAACGCGACCCTCGCCGACCTGCTCGAACAGGATCCGAGACTGCTGCTGCTCGGCGAGGACATCGGACGCCTGGGGGGCGTGTTCCGGGTGACCCGGGGTCTGCGGGAACGCTTCGGCGCGGACCGGGTGCGCGACTCGCTGCTGGCCGAGTCCACCATCGTCGGCCAGGCCGTCGGCATGGCGATGAGCGGGCTGGTGCCGGTCTGCGAGATCCAGTTCGACGGGTTCACCTATCCCGCGGTGAATCAGCTGGTGACCCAGGCGGCCCGGATCGGCGACCGGTGGAACGGGCAGGTCAGCCCGAGCCTGGTGGTGCGGATCCCGACCGGCGGCGGGCTCCGGGGCGTCGAGCACCACAGCGAGTCCAACGAGGCGCTCTTCGCCCGCGTCCCGGGAATCTCGGTGGCGTGTCCCTCCACGGGCGAGGACGCCGACCAGATCCTGCGGTACGCGGTGACGCTCGGTTCGCCCGTGGTGATGTACGAGCCGATCCGCCTGTACTGGCAGCGGAGCACGCCCGCCCGGGACCCCGAGCCGGCGAGGTCGCCGACCGCGGCCCGGGTCGTGCGGCGTGGCACCGATCTGACGATCGCCACGTTCGGCGCGATCACCCACGACGTGCTGGAGGCGGCGCACGCGCTCGGCCCCGATGTCGACGTCGAGGTGGTGGACCTGCGCTGGGTGGCCCCGCTCGACATGGGCACGGTCCTGGAGTCCGTCGCCCGCACCGGGCGGCTGCTGATCGTGCATGAAGGGTCCAAGGACGTCGGCATCGGTGCCGAAATCGCCGCGTCGGTGGCCGAGCACGGCTTCGACATGCTCCGCGGCCCGGTCCGCCGGCTGGCACCCGACCGCCGCACCTATCCCCCGGCGAACTTCGAGAAGGACTACCTGATCGGTGTGCAGGAGATCAAGGACGAGGTGCTGGTGATGACGAAGTGAGCGACTCTCTCGTGGACATGCACCTTCCCGGCTTCGGGCACGGCCTCGGCGAGGCCCTGTTGATCGAGTGGGTCGCCGGTGTCGGCGACCGGGTCGAGCGGGGGGATGTCATCGCGGTCGTCGAGACCGACAAGGCGAGCACGGAGGTCGTGGCGGAGCGCGGCGGACGGGTCACGGCCCACTCCGCGACGGTCGGCACGATCCTCAAGTCCGGTGAGGTGCTGTACCAGTTGGCGGCCGATTAGTCCCCACGTCCCGAGTTCCACGGATCGGGTCACTTGAACGGAGAAGGAACATGAGCGACATCGAACGCCGTATCGCGGACACCATGCTGGCCAAACTCCGCGAGCGCGACCCGTCGTTGGGCCCCGGCGACCTCGCCCGACCGGTCGCCGACCTCGACCTCGACTCCCTCGACCTGGTCGAGCTGCACCAGCAGCTGGAGGCGGAGCTCCAGGTCAAGGGCGACCTGAAGGAGACCGCGGGCTTCGCCTTCCTGGACGACTTCGGCACCTATTTCGTGAAGCTGGCGAGCCGGGGATGAGCGCCGGCATCGTCGATATCGCCACCGCGAAGCCGGGCCGGACGATCGACAACGACCACTTCGCGTCGATCGGTCTCACGGACGAGTGGATCCGGCGCCGCAGCGGCATCGGAGCCCGCTCCTGGTTGCCGGACGAGACCCCGCTGGCGGAGGTGGCGGCGGAGGCCTGCGCGCCGATCGTGACCAGGATGCACGCCCCCTCCTCGATCGGCGCCCTGATCGTCGTCAGCACCTCGGTGCGGCAGCGCGTCCCGGGCATCGCGCAGAAGGTGGCACAACTCGCCGGGCTGGGGCCCTCGGTGCTGACCTTCGACATGAACGCGGCCTGCTGCGGCTTCGTCTACGGGCTGGTCACCGGGCTCTCGCTCTGCGACGCCGGACAGGCGCGGTCGGTCCTGGTGTGCTCGGTTGAGGCCATGTCCCGGCTGGTGGACCGCACGGACCGGCAGACGGCGTGTCTCTTCGGCGACGGCGCCGCGGCCGTCCTGCTGGAGGACCGCGCGGAGTTCGCGGGCTTTTGCAAGGTCGCCGGCTGCGACGGTGCCCAGGAGGCGCTGATGCGGGAGACCGACGCGGGCGGCATCCATCTCGACGGGATGCAGGTGTACGACCGCGCCGTGCGCCGGATGTCGGAGTCGGCGCAGTACCTCTTCGACCACGGCCCCGCGCCGACCGTCCTGGTCGGCCACCAGGCCAACGGCCGCATCCTGGAACAGGTCCGCGGCTTCACCGCCCATCTCGGCGTGCCCCTCGTGAACCGGATCGAGAACTCCGGGAACACGTCGTCCGCCTCGATCCCGCTGGCGTTCGCCGAGGAGCTGGACGCCGGCTCCCTCCCCGCCGCCGGACGGCTCGGGGCCGTGGCCTACGGCGCCGGTGAGGCGTGGGGCGGTGTCTCGGTGGACTACCGGGTACCGGCCGTCACGGCCCCCTGACCGCGCTCGGAACCCGGGAACGCAGACGATCACAGGAGGTTGTCATCTATTCACCACAAGCCTGGGTCCTGCGCTCCGGTGCGGTGGCCGGCCCACAGGACGGCGGACCCGGGAGTGCGCTGCGACGCGATCGGTTCGCCTTCGGCCCGCTGGAGGAGGGTGAGGCGCTGGTGGAGCCGATCCTCGGCTCCTGGGAGGCCAACATGGACCACGCGCTGACCCGTTCACCCATCGACGTGTGCAGCAGCCGCGGCGAGGACGCGGTGGTCCTCGGCAACCTGGGCGTGGTGCGCGTGCTCAAGGTGAACGCGGGGAGCCGGGAGGTCCGGGTCCGGGAAGGGGACCTGTGTCTGCTTCTGCCGTTCGGCAGGCTCGACCGCTTCGACTACGCCGAACTCGCCTACGCCTACGACGCCCCCGGCACCATCGGCCTGCTGGCCGAGCGGACGAAGATGGACGCCCGACTGCTGCTGCCGATCCCGGACGGCACGGCGTACTCGCTGCCCCAGTGGGCCACGTACGGGCGGTACTTCACCGCCTGGGACAACTGGCAGAAGGCGTACGGGTGTTGGCGGACGCAGATCGCGGACGACGATCCGGCGAACCACCTGGTGTTCGGGTGGGGCGGCGGCGTGGCCTTCGCCGAGTTGATGCTGGCCAAGCGGGCCGGGTTCCGGGTGGCGATGACGGCGGGCTCGGACGAGCGGGTCGCCTTCCTGCGGGAGAACGGCATCACCGCGGTGGACCGCCGCCGGTTCCCCGCCCTGTCGCTGCCCACCCGGCAGGAACGGGCGGACCGGGACCGGCACCAGCGGCGCCGGACGTCGGTCGAGGACTTCCTGGGTGTCGTCCGGGACCTCAGCGACGGCCACGGGGTCGCGATCTTCGTGGACAACATCGGCGAGCCCCTGTACGACGTCACCCTGACGGCCCTGGCCCGCGAGGGGGTCGTCACCACGTGCGGCTGGAAGGCGGGGATGCGCCTGTCGCATCTGCGCGGCGCCGAGTCCATCAGCCGGCACCTGCACGTGAACACGCACGTGTGGCGGCTGCCGGACTCACCGGGCATCCGGGACTTCCAGGAGGCCGAGGGCTGGATCGCGCCGAAGGGGTCGGACGTGATCTACGACTTCGACCGGGTGCCGGAGCTGGCCGACGACTACGCGAACGCCAGGATCGGGTCGTACTTCCCGATGTACCGCGTGAACCCGCTCTGACCGGCCGGACGGGTCACGCCGCGTCGGCGGTCCGCCCGCCGCAGGAGTACCCGACCGGGACGACGGGTTCGCTTTGATCCACCTCCGTGCACTTGGAGGTGATTTGACGACGTCACAGGCGCAGTGGAATGAGGGGGAAGCGACGTGGGACACACCGGCATGGACACGGACGTGGTGATCGCGGGCGCCGGGCCGACGGGCTTGATGCTCGCCTGCGAGCTGCGGCTGGCGGGCGTCGACGTGGTGGTGGTCGAGCGGCTCGCGGAGCGCAGCGGCGAGTCGCGAGCCGGCGGGATGCACTCCCGCACCCTGGAGGTGCTGGACCAACGCGGAGTGCTGGACCGCTTCCTGGCGGTGGGCGAACTGACGCCGGTGGGCCACTTCTCCGGGATCTGGCTGGACTTCGACGGGTTCGAGTCCAGGCACCCCCACCCGCTGATGCTCCTGCAGTCCACCTTCGAGCGGGTGCAGGAGGAGTGGGCCGCCGAACTCGGCGTGCGGGTGCGCTGGTCGTCCGAGGTGAGCGGGATCCACCAGGACGAGGCGGGCGTGACGGTCGAGCTGCGTACGGCCGAGGCGGCACCCACGACGCTGCGCGCCCGCTACCTCGTGGGCTGCGACGGCGGGCGCAGCACGGTGCGCAAGCTGTCGGGCATCGCCTTCCCCGGCACTCCGGCGACCAT
The DNA here is from genome assembly GCF_045207785.1 of Embleya sp. NBC_00896. Classification (NCBI taxonomy): domain Bacteria; kingdom Bacillati; phylum Actinomycetota; class Actinomycetes; order Kitasatosporales; family Streptomycetaceae; genus Embleya; species Embleya sp. NBC_00896. Next base: position 6,575,600 of record NZ_CP108776.1, on the reverse strand, counting down.
GACCGCGCTGCTCGGCGACGTCGAACTCCCCGACTTGCCCGAGGACTTCATCTTCATGCGGCGCTGTCCGGACGGCCACTTCTCGGCGTTCGCCCTGGAGCCGGGCTGGCACCGGGTGATCACCTCCGAGTACGACCACGTCGCGGACCGCGACGAACCCGCGACGTTCGAGCAGCTCCGGGAGTCGCTGATCAGGCTCGCGGGCACCGACTTCGGCATGCGCAGCCCCAAGTGGATCTCCCGGTTCGGCGACGCCGCACGGCAGGCCGCCCGGTACCGGGAGGGCCGGGTGATGCTCGCGGGCGACGCGGCGCACATCCACTACCCGGCCGGCGGACAGGGGCTGAACATGGGGGTGCAGGACGCGGTCAACCTCGGCTGGAAGCTCGCCTCGGTGGTGCGCGGCCGGGCGCCGGAGAGCCTGCTGGACAGCTACCACACCGAGCGCCACCTCGTCGGGGAGCGCGTTCTGCAGAACACCCGGGCGCAGGCGGCCCTGGCCCGCCCCGGCGCCCAGATGGACGCGCTGCGCGAGGTGTTCGGCTCGCTCATCGTGTTCGACGAGGTCAACCAATATCTGCGCGGCATGATCTCCGCACTGGACATCCGGTACCCGGTCGACGGGAACCACCCGCTGGCGGGCCGCCGGGTCCCCGACGCCGACCTCAAGACGCCTGACGGCGTCACCCGCGTCTACGAGCTGCTGCACGCCGCCCGCCCCGTCCTGCTCGACCTGCGCGGCAGCGCCGAGGTGGCGGCGGCCGTCGAGGGCTGGGCCGATCGCGTCGACCTCGTCGAGGCGCGGAGCGAGGACGACCACTGGCCCGTCCCGGCCCTCGGCGAGATCCCCGCTCCCGCCGCGCTCCTGATCCGCCCCGACGGCCATGTCGCGTGGGCCGCCGGCGGCGCGCCCGACACCTCCGGGCTCCGGACCGCCCTCGGCACCTGGTTCGGCCCGGCCCTGCGGGGATGAGACACGACATCGATCAGCCACACCACCGTCGACACCCGGTACAGACGACTCCCAGGAGCGGGCAATGACGATACGGAAGAGCCGGCGGGCCTGCGTGGTCGGCTTGGCGGCGGTCGCGATGGCGGCCACCGCCTTCACGGGTCCCGCCCAGGCGTCGCGGGACACGGCGCCCGCGGCGGTCGACCACCGGGCGACGCAGCGCGCGATGGACGCGGCCGTGCAGGCCGGTGTCCCCGGCATCACCGCCCAGGCACGAGACGCCGACGGCGTCTGGAAGTCGGCATCGGGCGCGGGCAACCTGAAGACGGGTGCGCCGCGCGGCAGGAACGACCGGTTCCGCGTCGGCAGCATCACCAATACATTCGTGGCGACCGTCCTCCTCCAGATGGAGGCGGAGAAGAGACTCGGTCTCGACGACACCGTGGAGCGCCGGCTGCCCGGCTTGGTGAGGGGCAATGGCAACGCCGGCCGCGAGATCACCGTTCGGCAGCTTCTCAACCACACCAGCGGCCTGTTCGACTACCTCGCCGACAAGGAGTACAGCGAGACGTACATGGAGGGCGACGGCTACCTCCGGCACCGGTACGACACCCTGACGCCCGAGAAGCGCGTGAAGGTGGCCCTCTCCCACGAGCCGCTGTTCAAGCCCGGCGCCAGGCACGCGTTCTCCAACACCAACGACGTCCTGGCCGCGCTGATCATCGAGAAGACCAGCGGCAGGCCGTACGAGGACGAGGTGCGCGACCGCATCATCAAACCCCTGGGGCTCAAGGCGACGTCCAACCCCGGCCACAGCATCCGCCTGCCCAAGCCGAGCAGCCGCGGCTACTCGAAACTGTTCCCGTCGGCACCGGACCGGATCGACGACGTCACCGAGATGAACGGGTCACAGGGCTGGGGCAACGGCGACATCATCTCCAGCGCAGACGATCTGAACCGGTTCTACAGGGCCCTGATGCGCGGGGAACTGCTGCCGCCGCGACAGCTGAGGGCGATGTTGACGACCGTCGACAACCCCGATTTCCCGGGCGCGGCCTACGGGCTCGGCATCGAACGGTTCACCCTGGGTTGCGGCATCACCCTGTGGTACCACGACGGAGGCGCCGTGGGGTGGATCTCCATGGTCGCCACCACCGAAGACGGCCGCCACCAACTCGCGTTCAACTACAACGGCACCTGGGGAGCGGAGACCATCCTCCCGATCCTGAACGCCGAGTACTGCGACACGCCTTCCCGCTCACGCTGAGGCAGGCCACGACAACGCCCCCTCCCCCGGCCACGACACCAAAACCCGGCCCGGGCGGGATCCCCCGGGGCGTTGTGCGGCCGGCGCGTGGGCCGCCGGGCCGAACGGCCCGGTGTATCGGGCAGTGCGGCCCTGCCGGATCGCCCGGATCGGCGAAAGACTCAGGGTGTCCGGCCGGGTGCGTCCCCCTCGACGCCATCGGCAACGCGTCGCACGGTCCCAGGGGGTTCGCATGTGGCACCGGAAGATCGAGGACGTCATGACCCGCGACGTCGCCACCGTCGGCTCCGGCACCGGGTTCGACGACATCGTCGCCTCGTTGGACGCGCGACGAATCAGCGCCCTGCCGGTTGTCGACGACGAGCACCGCGTACTCGGCATCGTCTCGGAGGCCGACCTGCTGCCCGCCCGGGTGGAGCCGGCCGAGGACGAGCACCTGCTGTCCGGCCTGCGGTGGCGTACGCCTGGGCACACCAGGGGCGAGGGGCACACCGCGCGCGACCTGATGACCTCACCCGTGGTGACCGTGGAACCCGCGTCGAGCACGCTGCGGGGCGCACGTCTGATGGACCGCCACCACGTCAAGCGCCTCCCGGTGGTGGACACCTCCGGTCACCTGGTGGGCATCGTCGGTCGCTGCGACCTGTTGCGTACGTTCCTGCGCCCGGACACGGAGATCCGTACCGAGATCGAGCACGACGTACTGGGCACCACGCTGTGGCTGGAGCCCGGCACGATCGAGGTGGACGTCCGCGACGCGGTGGTGCGGTTGTCCGGACGGGTCGACAACCGCAGCTTCATCGACATCGTGCTCCGGCTGTGTCGGGCCGTCGACGGCGTCGAAAGCGTCTCCCACATCCTCGCGTGGGACTTCGACGACAGTCACATCAGGCCCGGCCCGGCGCACTTCACCCGCCGCCCGCCCGGCCGCTGAGGAGTACGTCGCGCCCGGGCCGACCGATCAACGGCCGGCCGCCACGCGGATCAACGCGTGTCCGCATCGGTCGTGGTCGAGGCCGCGGCCCGGCCTGCTTCCAGACGTGCGCTCGGCAGCCGGTACGGGGAACACGAGAGGTAGTCGACGCCCGCGTCGTGGAAGAAGCGGATCGAGTCGGGATCCCCGGCGTGCTCGCCGCAGACGCCGATCCGCAGGCCGGGCTTCCCCCGGCGGCCTTCGTCGATCGCGATCCGGATCAGCCGGCCGACGCCGGCGCGGTCGATGCGCTCGAAAGGTGAGACCTCGATGATTCCCCGATCGAGGTAGGCGGCGAGGAACGATGCCTCCGCGTCGTCGCGGGACAGGCCCCAGGTGGTCTGGGTCAGATCGTTGGTACCGAACGAGAAGAAGTCCGCCACCGGCGCGATGGCCCCGGCGGTCAGCGCGGCCCTGGGAAGTTCGATCATGGTGCCCACCGGACAGCGCACGGGCACCCCGGTGTCCGCTTCGACGTCCGCGAGAACCCGCTCGACTTCGGCTCGAACGAGACTCAGTTCCTTGACGGTGGCGACCAACGGGATCATGATCTCCGCGCGCGGATCCCCGCCGGCACGGATGCGGGCCACGACCGCCTCGCCGATGGCACGCACCTGGGTCGCGATCAGCCCCGGCACGGTCAGTGCCAGGCGCACGCCACGCAGACCCAGCATCGGGTTCTCCTCCCGGAGGACTTCGAGGGCCTCGTGTACGCGTACTTCCCGGCGGTCGGGCTCCCTGCCGGTGGCCCGCGCCACGGCGAGTCGGATCGCGGACTCGGTGTCGTCGGGGAGGAACTCGTGCAGGGGCGGGTCGATCAGGCGGATGGTCACGGGCAGGCCGTCCATGGCCGAGAGGATTCCGGTGAAGTCCTCGCGTTGCAGCGGCAGGAGGGCGTCCAACGCGCGCCGCCGTTCGGCATCCGTGCGAGCCAGGATCATGTCCTCGACGAAGTGGCGTCGTGTGCCCAGGAACATGTGTTCGGTGCGGCACAGGCCGATTCCGCCCGCTCCGTAGCGACGGGCCCGCGCCGCGTCCTCGGGAGTGTCCGCGTTCGCCAGGACGTCCATCCGGCGGATCTCGTCGGCCTGTTCCAGACAGCGGGCGACCGCTTCGACGACGCCGGGGGATCGCGTTCCGGTCTCCAGGTACCGCGTGACGGGCGAGGCCACCAGTGGCAGGGAGCCCAGATGTACCGTGCCCGCCGTGCCGTCCACGGAGACGACCGCGCCTTCCTCGACGATGGTGCCGTCCGCGGCCGTGAGGCGCCGTCCGCGAGTGTCGATGTCCAGCTCTGCCGCCCCGCACACGCACACCTTGCCCATGCCTCGCGCGACCACCGCGGCGTGGCTCGTCTTGCCGCCGCGGCCCGTGACCACGGCCTCGGCGGCGATCATGCCGGGCAGGTCGTCCGGGCTGGTCTCGTGGCGGACCAGGACCACGCGCTCGCCGGCCCCGGCCCGGCGCACGGCCTCGGCCACGTCGAACACGACGGCGCCGACGGCCGCGCCCGGCGCCGCGGGTATCCCGCGTGCCAGGAGCATGGTGTCCGCGTGCGCGTCGAATCGCGGAAACGTCAACTGGTCGAGCTGTTCCCCGTCGACCCGGGCCAACGCCTCGGGCCAGGTGATCACACCCTCGTCCACCAGCGCACAGGCGATCCGGAAGGCGGCCTCGGCGGTCCGCTTGCCGACCCTGGTCTGCAGGACCCACAGCCGGCCGCGCTCGATCGTGAACTCGACGTCGCACAGGTCCCGATAATGCGTCTCCAGGGTGCGCAGATACTCGCCCAGCCGCGCGTACGAGTCCGGATCCAGCCGTTCCAGTTCCTGGAGCGGAAGTGCGTCGCGGACGCCGGACACGACGTCCTCGCCCTGCGCGTCGGCGAGGTAGTCGCCGTAGACGCCGGCGCGGCCGGTGCCGGGGTCGCGGGTGAAGGCGACCCCGGTACCCGAGTCCGGTCCCAGGTTGCCGAACACCATGGCCTGCACATTCACCGCGGTGCCCAGGTCATCCGGGATGTGCTCGCGCCCGCGGTAGACGCGGGCCCGTTCACCGTTCCACGAGTGGAACACCGCGGATACGGCACGGTCGAGCTGCTCGCGCGGATCCTGCGGGAACTCCTCGCCCGTGTCCGCACGGATGATCGACTTGAACTCCCGCACAATCTCCGCGAGTTCCCGCGCTTCGAGGGACACGTCGTCGGTGACCCCCCGCTCGCGTCGACGCCGGGTGAGGACCTCCTCGAAACGGGCGCCGTCGATGCCGAGCACGGTGGCGCCGTACATCTGGACCAGGCGCCGGTACGAGTCCCAGGCGAAGTGCTCGCGGCCGGTGCTCTCGGCGAGGCCGATCACCGAGGCGTCGTTGAGTCCGACGTCGAGGATCGTGTCCATCATCCCGGGCATGGAGAAGCGGGCACCCGAGCGCACCGACACCAGCAACGGGTTGTCGGCCTGGCCGAGGCGGCGCCCGGTGACCTGCTCCAGGCGGGTCAGATGACCGGCGATCTCCCGGTCCAGCCCCTCCGGGGTCGACCCCGTGCGCAGGAACACCCGACACGCGTCCGTGGTGACCGTGAATCCCGGCGGAACCGGCAGACCGAGCCGGGTCATCTCGGCCAGGTTGGCGCCCTTGCCGCCGAGCAATCCCGCTTGTTCACGCGATCCCTCGGTGAATTCGTACACGTACGCGGTGGCCATGCTCGTGCCCTTCCTGCGCGCTGGGTGAAGACTCGATCGGAGTCGGGCGGCGACGGGGCCCTCCTCGGATCTCGTGGAACGCGGCTGGGGTAGGGGCGATTCACCGGCGGAAGAGGGCGACCTTGAGCGCGCCTGTCTCCGCCGCGCGGGAGAAGGTGCCGTAGGCGCCGAGCATGTCGTCGAGGTCGAACCGGTGGGTGATCATCCCCTCCGTGCCGAGTCGGCCCTCGGCGAGCAGGTCCAGGAGCAGCGGTGTGCTGGTGGTGTCGACCAGGCCGGTGGTGATGGTGAGGTTGCGGATCGAAGAGGCGGGCGGTGGTGATGGCGGCCAGTCCGATGGGGCCTGCTCCCACGACGACGACGGTGTCGCCGGGGTGTACGTCCCGTTGCGGACGCCGTCAGGGCCTTCATGGCGTCCTGCCTTTCGTCGAGCGGGGGCGGAGAGTGCCTGCGTCATCAGCGTCGCGCCGATGTGGGGGGCCGCCGTAGGGCCGAGTGGCCCGGGCGAGTGGGCCGTCGGACACGGTCGCGCCCACCGTCCGACGTTGCTTCGCGGCAACCAGTGCGCGCGTTTCGCGGGCGATCTCGATGTCCTCGCGCGCGGTGACGACGAGGGTGCGAACGGGGCTTTCGTCGGCGCTCACGTCGGCATCGCCGCGGGCCTCGGCGTTGACGCGTGGGTCGAGACGCACACCCAGGAAGGCGAGTTCGCGGACGGCGTCGGCCCGGATCGCGTCGTCGTGTTCACCCACTCCGCCGGTGAAGGCGAGGACGTCCAGGCCACCCATCGCGGCGGCCATGGAGGCGATCTTGGTCCGGAGCCGGTAGGCGTAGACGCGGCGGGCGGACCGGGCGTGTCGATCGCCCGCGTCGGCCGCCGCGCGAATGGCCCGCATGTCGCCGCCATGGCCGGCGAGTGCGACGAGGCCGGCTCCGTGTTCCAGTGCCTCTTCAAGTTCGTCGACCGTGACACCTTGGCGCTGGAGCCACAGGATCAGGCCGGGATCCACGTCGCCCGCCCGGGTCGCCATGACGAGCCCTTCGGCCGGGGTGAAGCCCATGGTGGTGTCGACGGACTCGCCCGCGCGCACGGCGGCCAGCGATGCCCCCGCGCCGAGGTGGCAGCTGACCACGCGAGCCGAAGCCGGGTCGAAGCCGGCCAGTTCGCAGGCGCGGCGGGCCGCGTACGCGTGTGACAGGCCGTGGAAGCCGTAGCGGCGCAGACCCCATGTCGTGCGCCACACCTCGGGCAGGGCGTACGTACTCGCCTCCGCCGGCAGTGTGCGGTGGAAGGCCGTGTCGAAGCAGGCGACCGCGGGCACGCCCGGCAGTGCCTGACGAACGGCGTCGATTCCCGCGAGGGCCCGGCTCTGGTGCAAGGGTGCCAGCGAGGCGAGGCCCGCGATCCGCGCGAACACCTCCGGATCGAGCCGGGTCGGGCCGGTGAACTCCGCTCCGCCGTGCACGACCCGATGTCCGACGGCATCGACGGGCCCGGCGCCGCGCAGGAACCCGGAGACCGCGCCTTCGGGAATCAAGTCCGCGCACTCGATGGTCGACGCGCACACGACGGTGTCGTGCGGGTCGAGTACGGACAGTTTCACGGTGGACGATCCGGCGTTGACGACGAGGATCCGATTCGGGCTCATCGGGCTCATGGTGTGTGCTCCCTCGCGATGGTCTCGCTCCGACGGGTGTACGCAGCCGCGGTCGCCTCCGACAGTGCCGCGCGACCGGGCGGCGCGAACAGGGCCGAACGGCACGTGCGTTGCCCATCCGAAACGGTCGACATCGACGTCCCTCCCCGTAGATCAGTCGGGCACCATCTTCGAATGCCGGACGCCTTGGTTCCTGTCGGCGTCCCGATCCCGGTACAGGTTCACCAGTACTCCCAACAGATCGTGGTCGGTCAGTACCCCGACGGCGCGATCCGTCGCGTCCACGACGAGGAGGGCGTCGATCCCGAACTCGAGAAGGCGCTCACTCGCGCCGATCACGTCGACTTCCGGGGCGACGAACGGACGCTCGGATCCGAGCACGTCGCGCGGTGTGCGGTGCTTCAGCCCCAGTGGGTCGAGGGCCCAGACCGATGCGAGATCGCGGTCGCTCAGCAGACCCACGGCACGGCCCTCCTCGACGACGGCGACGTGGCGCAGGTGGGCCGTGAGCATGCAATCCATCGCCTGCCACAAGGTGTCCCGGGCGGCGACCGCGACGACCGGGCCGTGCATCACCTCGCGAGCCGTCGGAATGTGCGTCGATTCCCCTGGGTGTGTGCGTGTCGTGGACATGGTTCACCGGCTCTGATCACGTGTTCTCGGTTGTCGACGACTCCAGGTTCGGTCGTCGGGCGAGCGGTGCCCAGAGTCGATCAGCCCTCGGAGACCCGATTCGGCAGGGCCGTTCGGCCCTGTCCGGTGGAACGCGACATCGACGACCGGTTCCCGACGGCGCCGAGGAGTGACGGGTACGACGGCTTCTCCGCTCGCCCGGTCAATCGGCGATCAGGACCGCCGCGCCGCGAACGCGGTCGGCGGCGAGATCCGCGAGCGCCCGGTCGGCACGGCTCATCGGGTATCGCGTCGTCGTCACCCGGAGGTCGATCTCCGTCGCCAGGCGGAGAAACTCGACGCCGTCGCGCCGGGTGTTGGCGGTGACGCTGCGCAGGTTGCGTTCGTGGAACAGGTGCCGCTGGTAGTTCAGCGGCGGAATGTCGGTCAGGTGGATGCCCGCGACAGCCACGGTCCCGGCTCGATCGAGCGCGGCCAGGGCGGCCGGCACGACCTCGCCGACCGGCGCGAACACAATGGCGGAGTCCAGTGGTTCGGGTGGTGCGTCGTAGGTGTCGCCGGCGGAGGCGGCGCCGAGTTCCAGGGCCAGTCGGCGGGCCTGTTCGGACCGGGTCATGACGTGGACGGACGCACCTCGCGCGAGCGCGACCTGTGCGGCGAGGTGGGCGGACGCGCCGAAGCCGTAGATGCCCAGCCTGCCGCCGGGCGGCAGATCGGCCCGCAGCAACGCGCGGTAGCCGATGATCCCGGCACACAGCAGCGGCGCCAGGTACTCGGCGTCACGATCGGCGGGCAGTGCGTAGGCGTAGTCCTCGGGCGCCAAAGTCCGGTCGGCGAACCCGCCGTCGGCGTCCCAACCGGTGTACGTCGAGCCAGGGCACAGGTTCTCCGCACCGGCCCGGCAGTGGCGGCACTGCCCGCAGGTGTGGCGAAGCCACGCGATGCCGACCCGATCGCCGGGGGCGAAGCGCGTCGAGCCCGACCCGGCGATCTCGACCTCGCCCACCACTTCGTGTCCGGGAACGGCGTTCGCTCTGTGTGGCGCCAGATCACCCTCCGCAAGGTGCAGGTCGGTGCGACAGACGCCACAGGCCTCCACCCGCACCAGGATTTCGCCCGGGCCCGGCGCCGCCTGCTCGCGTTCGACAAGTGCGAGGGGGTGGGTGTCGATCGGCCCGGGACGCACCACCGCCCACGAGCGCCCCGCGCGCCCGTTCGGCGAAGCGTCCACGTTCATGACGCGCCATCCTTTCGGGGACAACCACCAGAGGTCGCGGCGCGTGGTGGATCACTCGTAGCAACTCGCGTCCACCGTCCACTCGCTTCCACTCGTATCAAAGGAGGTGGTGATGCTCGCTGTCGCGGTGGAGTTCGGTCGCGTAGACCGCCGCCTGCACGCGGCGCTCCAGGCCGAGCTTGTTCAGCACCGCCGAGACGTAGTTCTTGACGGTTTTCTCCGCCAGGCCCAGGCTCTCGGCGATCTCTCGATTGGTTTGGCCCCGCGCGATGTGCTCCAGGACCTGCTTCTCGCGTTCACTGAGTCCGGCGGTGCCCGGTTCGGCGGCGGGGCCGTTGCGGACCCGGTCCAGCACGCACGTGGTCACGGCCGGGTCCAACAGCGACTGCCCGGTGGCCACCGCGCGCACGGCCGCGATCAGGTCCTGCCCGCGCACCTGCTTGAGCACGTAACCGGCCGCGCCCGCCATGATCGCCGCGAACAGGGCGTCCTCGTCGTCGTACGAGGTCAGGATCAACGCGTTGATCTCCGGGAAGCGCGAACGCACCTCGCGACACACGTCGATGCCGCTGCCGTCCGGCAGCCGCCCATCCAGGATGGCGACGTCCGGGCGCAGCGCCGGAATGCGCCGCGCGGCCTCGGCCGCGGAGCCCGACTCGCCCACGATCTCGATGTCGGGCTCCCCGCCGAGCAGGTCGGCCAAGCCCCTGCGGACCACCTCGTGGTCGTCCAACAGGAACACGCGAATGGGTGATGTCGACACGGCCCTCCTCCGGAGTCAGTCATGACTCCATTGTCGAACGCTCGAGGCGTCCGCGCCTCTCACCGAGTGGGACGGTGCGGCCCGAGGAGAACGTCGGCCGAGTGGCATGGATCCGAGTGCCGTCGACGCGTGGTGGCGAGCCGCGAATTATCTGGCGGTTTGATCGACGTCATCGACCGCGTCCCGGGCCTCGGCCCCAAGGCCGCACTCGTCCGTCAGTCGATGCTCGACGCCCGCACCCGGCACCGTGCCTGGATCGTCGAACACGGCGAGGACCTGCCCGAGGTCCGAGACTGGGTCTGGTCGTCCTCCGTCGATCCCCGATGATCGATCCGGGCGTCCGGCGGCCCGCCGGCCCTCGGGCGTCCCCGACAAACGGAACGCGGCTGCCTTGATCGGGTGAGCAGGAGACGTCGGCCGCCACATTTGGCACGATGGAGCCAAGGAACGTCCCGACGAGTCACCGAACGTTGGAGGGGCCCGTGGCGCCGGACGCCCGACCGGCAATTCCGCGCATGCGCTTGGACGAGCTCCTGGACGAGCTCCAAGCGCATGTGGAGGTCGTCCGCTCCACTCGGGACCGAGTGAGCGGCCTCCTCGAAGCAGTGTTGTCGGTAGGCAGCGATCTGGACCTGGAGACCGTGCTTCGCCGGATCGTCGAGTCGGCGACGAGCCTGGTGGACGCCGAGTACGGCGCGCTCGGCGTGATCGGCGACGAGGATCAACTCGCGCGTTTCCTGCCGGTGGGGATGGATCCGGAGACGATCCTGCGGATCGGGCCGTTCCCGACCGGGCGCGGCATCCTGGGGTTGATCATCCGGGACCCCCATTCACTGCGCCTCCACGATCTGACCGAGCACCCCGACTCGTTCGGCTTTCCGGACGGTCATCCGCCGATGAAGTCCTTCGTGGGTGTACCGATCCGGATCCGCGAGGTGGTCTTCGGCAACCTCTATCTCACCGAGAAACGCGGCGGCGCCGACTTCGACGAGGACGACGAGGCGGTCCTGCGCACCCTCGCCGCCGCGGCCGGCGTCGCCATCGACAACGCGCGCCTGTACGACGACGTCCGTCGCCGCGAGCATTGGCTGGCGGCGAGTTCGGACCTGACCCGCAGTCTGCTTTCCGGCGACGCGCCCACCGATGTCCTACGATCGTTCACCGCCACGATCCGCGAGATGAGCGATGCCGACCTGGTGACCTTGGCACTGCCGGTGGCGGACACCGGCGATCTGGTCGTCGAGGCCGCCGACGGCTCACTCGCGGATCGAGTCCGCGGGCTGGTGCTGTCGGGCGAGAACACGTTGATGGGCAAGGTCTTCAGTTCCGGCGAGACGATCACGAGCACCGATCTGAGCAATGACCCGCGGGCGGTCGTCGCGATCGCGGCGGGAATCGAACTCGGTTCGGCCTTCCTGCTGCCACTGGGTACGCGCGAACGCATCCGCGGAGTGCTCCAGATCGCCAATGTCTCCGGACGGCCACAGCTGTCGGACGCGGTCGTGCGGATGGTCGCCGGCTTCGCCGACCATGCGGCGTTGGCCCTGGAAATCGCCGAACGACGGCGCGACGCGGAACTCCTGACGGTGCTTCAGGACCGTGACCGGATCGCGCGCGATCTGCACGACCTGGCCATTCAGCGGCTCTTCGCCACCGGCATGACGCTGCAGAGCGCGACCCGCTTCATCGACCACCCCGAAGCCTTGGAACGGGTCGAGTCGGCGGTCGACGCGCTGGACGAGACGATCAAGGTGATCCGCTCGACGATCTTCTCGCTCAAGGCGCGCAGCCGCGGCACCGACACCGGTCTGCGTTCGCGGTGCCTGCACGAGGTGGACGCGATGACCGAAGTCCTGGGCTTCGCACCGACCTTGCGGGTGGACGGTCTCCTCGACACGCTCGTTCCCGAGCCCATCGCCGAACACGTCGTGGCGGTGTTGCGCGAGGCACTCGCGAACACGGCCCGACACGCACACGCGAGTCGCGTCGAGGTGCACGCGGAAACGGACGAGAAACAGGTGCGCCTGCGGGTCCGCGACAACGGAGTCGGCCCGCCTGCCGAGATCACCCGGCGGAGCGGGTTGGACAACCTGCGCGAGCGAGCCGAATCCCTCGGCGGCTCCTGCTCCTTGGCCGCGGCACCCGACGGCGGCGCGGTACTGGACTGGCACGTCCCGCTGAGTCGATCGACGTGACCGGGCATTCGGAAGAAACCCCCGAACCAGCCGGTTCCGACCGGGAATCGACTCGTGAACCACCGGCTGACCTGCCCGAACCGGTACGGCGTTGGCTCGCCCACGCGGTACCCATCGGCGTACCCGCCCCGCATTCGCTGGAGCTGCGCATGCACGGGCGGATCCGGGTGCGTCGATGGTGGTGCCCGTTCGAGGCACGCCAAACCCTGACCCCGCCCACCGCCTTCCGCTGGGACGCGCGCGTGCGCGGGCCGGGCGGCGTACGGATCGTCGGCTTCGACCGACTCGATCCGGAAGGCGGCCGGATGGTGTGGCGCCTGTTCGGCGTGCTGCCCTTCATCGGCGCGACCGGGCCCGATGTGACCCGCAGCGCGGCGGGCCGTCTGGCCGGCGAGGCCGTGCTGATGCCGGCCTTCGCGCTGCGCCCCGACGTCCGTTGGGAACCCCTGGACGACACGGGGGCCACCGCCCGCTTCACCGTCGCGGGGTATCCGCAGGAAGTGACCGTGACGGTGACTCCCTCGGGTGCCCTGGCGTCGGTTTCCCTGCCTCGATGGGGAAATCCGGACGGAGGACCGTTTCGCGAACACCGCTTCGTCGCCTCGTTCGACGGCGAGGCGACATGGGATGGGTTCCTGTTGCCCACCGGGATCCACGCCGGCTGGGACGCCACCGGTGAGTTCATCCACTACGACATCGACACCGCCACGCACCACTGAGTCGGCGCATCGGTTCCTCCGGACGGGAGATTTCGGCGTGCCCGACGATCACAGGGCCGTTCGGCCCTGGTCAAGGCCCCGCCGGGATTCGAAAGTGAAGAAATGAGCGACCACACCGTGACGAGACGCCCCCTCGACCGCCGCGAGACGCTGAAGCTCATGGCGGGTACGTCGCTGGGACGCGTCGTCGTGAGCGAGGGTGCTCTTCCGGCCGTCTACCTGGTGGCGTTCGCTTTCGACCGCGAGTGTGTGGTCTTTCGGGCGCCGGTCGGCTCGCCCCTGGCCAAGGCCGTGAACGACACCGTGGTCGCGTTCCAGGCAGACGACGTCGACCAGGCGGCCCGAACCGGGTGGACCGGCACCGTCACCGGCCAGTCGTCCGCCGTGCGAGACCCGTCGACCATCGCGCGTCTGGATCGCCTGCTGCCCGACATCGACAACGTCGACGTGGAACCGGTGTGGTTCCGGGTCACCGCCGATTTCGTCACCGGCCACCTCGCGCAGCGTGCCTGAGCACGGGCATGGCGAACCTGCGGCCCACAAACGACGCGGTCGCTGCTCCGCACAGGCACGCGGGGTGTCGACGCCGACCCGCCATGACCTTGCCGTCGGGTGAACGCACCCATCGGCGGCCATGACCTCCCGCCGCCCTCCACTCAGCGGAGTCGGCGCAGGTATGGGTCGTGACCGGTACGCGGTGCCAGCCGGATCCGGGCGTCGACGACCGTGACGCCGTCGGGGCGAGCGATCAGTGGGTTCAGGTCGGCCTCGACCAGTTGCGGAACGTCGTCGGCGAGTCGCGACAACCGGTGCAGGATGTTCTCGATGCCGGCTGTGTCGGTGGGACGCGCGCCTCGGTGGCCGTACAGCAGCGGCGCGCCCCGCGAGCCGGCAAGCAGCGCGTGCGCGTCCAGGTCGGTCAGCGGGGTCAGCCGCGCGCCGTGGTCGCCGAGCACGTCGGTGGCCACTCCGCCGAGTCCGAACACCACCAGGGGCCCCAGCACCTCGTCCTGGGTCACCCCGGCGATCAACTCGACTCCGGAATGAGCCATCGGCTGCACGACCACGCTCTCCATCAACGCCCCTATGCGGTGGGCCAGATCGGCGAACGCCGCACGCACCGCGTCGTCGCCCACCAGCCGCAGCCGCACCCCGCCCACATCGCTCTTGTGCACGATCTCGGGGCCGCATGCCTTGAGTACGACCGCGCGTTCCGCACCCAGCGGGGCGAGTTCGCGCCCCATCGCCACCGCCTCCTCGGCGTCGAACGCCTGCCGCCAGGGAGTGACCGTGATCCCGTACGCGGCCAGGATCCGCGCGCACGCCTTCGGGGGCAACCAGCCGCCCTCGGACTCGCGAGCCAGGAACTCGGCGACGAGTGAACGCACTCCGGCGCGGTCGACGTCGACCAGCGGCGGCACGGTGCCACGAGGTCGGGTCAACCACATCGCGCGCTCGTGTGCGTGGGCGAGCGCGACGGCGGCGGTGCGCGCGTCGCAGTACACCGGCACCGCCCCGCCGACCGCGGGCAACAGTTCGACGGCGGCGGCGCGTTCGGGGGCCACCACCACGACCGGCCGCTCGCGGACGGCGGGGCCCGTCAGGAGGTCGCCCAGCGGGTCGCCGAGTGCGGTCGGGGCGAGGGCCAAGACCACCGCGTCCACGTGGCCGGCCGCCAACACCCGGTCCACGCACCGCCGCAGCGTCTCGCCGTCGACGGTGGCGGTCGTGTCCACCGGATTGGCACAAGCGGCGCCGGCGGGCAACAACGCACGCAGCTCGCCTTCGAGATCCGCCCCGAAGCGCGGTACGACCAACCCCGCGTCCACACAGGCGTCCGCGGCGAGCACACCGGCGCCGCCCGCATTGCCGATCACCGCGACCGCGGCCCCGTCCGGCAGCGGCTGCGCGTGCAGCAGGGCCGCGACCGCGACCAGATCGCCCAGTGTGTGCGTGGCGGTCACCCCGGCCTGGCGGAACAGGGCCCCGCGCGCCACCGTCGGGGTGACCGCGGCGGCCGTGTGCGATCCGGCGGCGCGGCGTCCGGCGGCGGAGCGCCCCGCGTCCACGGTCAGCACCGGCTTGGTGCGACCGACGGTGCGCGCGATGCGGGAGAACTTGCGCGGATTACCGAAGGACTCCAGGTGCAGGATCGCCATCGTGGTGCGGGCGTCGGCCTGCCACCACTGGAGCATGTCGTTGCCGCTGACGTCGTACTTGTCACCGAGCGACGCGAAGGTCGACACCCCGATCCCGAGCCGGTTCAACTGCTCCATCAACGCGATCCCCACCCCGCCGGACTGCACCGCCACCCCGGCGCTGCCGGGAGCGGGCACGACCCAGCCGAAGGTCGCGTTCAGGGCCGTCGCCGGATCGGTCTGCGCAATGCCCAGGCAGTTGGGGCCGACCATGCGCATCCCGTGCCGCCGGCAGGAGGTCCGTACCCGGAGGCGTTGCTCGGGTGTCAAGCCCGAGGTGACGACCAGGAGCGCGCGCACGCCTGCTCGCCCGCATTCCTCGACCAGGTCCGGTACCGCGCTCGCCGGCACTGCCACGACGACCAGATCCGGCACGACCGGCAGCAACGAAGGAGTGGCGTACGCCGGTACACCGTCCACCTCGGTCTCCGTGGGGTGCAGCGCCACGACGGAACCGGTGTAGTGCGCCGCCTTGAGGTTGCGCAACAGTGCCCGGCCGACGGAGTCCGCGCGATGACCGGCCCCGGCGACCGCGATCGAGCGCGGCGTGAACAGGGGCACGAGAGCGGCGACATCGGCGTGGGCCTCCCGGACGGCCATGGCCGTCAGGTACCGCTCGGTCGAGACGTCGTCGGTGTCCAGGTCGATCGCACAGTTCACCACGCCGGACACCAAGCGGTTGCGGCCGGGCAACCCCATGTCCTCGATCACCCGGAGCATCGGCCGGTTCCACGGCAGGGTGTCCGCCAGCAGCGTGCGGATACCGTCCGCGCGCGCCATCGCGATCAGATGCTCGATCAGGAGCGTGCCGACGCCGCGACCGTGCCACGCGTCTGCCACGGCGAGCGCCAACTCGGCCTCATCGGGCATGTCTTCCGCGTTGTACTCGGCGACGCCGATCACCGTCTTCTCGTCGTGTGTGAGCGCGAGCAACGCGCCACACCCCGGACGGTCCGGGGTGCCGACGCGCTTGGCGGTCTCCCGCACGGAGATGTCCGATATCCCGAAGAACCGCAGGTGCAGGTTCTCCGCGGACATGCCGTGGTGCATCGCCAGGATCAGACCTTCGTCGTCCGGACGAGGGCGGCGCAGCAGGATCGTCTCGCCGTCGGCGGCAAGAGCCCAGATCTCGGGCGGTGTCCCGGTGGCGGTCATGGACTCATCCCCTTCGGCCGTGGCGCGTCCGCGCCGCTCGCCGCCAGCCTGTCGCCCACCGCGAGCGCGAGGCAGGGCCGGCCGGACCCGCGACCCGGGCCGAACGGCCCTGTCTCCTCACACCTCGAAGCGAGCAGGGTTCAACTGAAGGGCGACAGGAGGAAGGTGACGGCGATGAGACTCTCTCCGGTCCTGACCGCGGCACCGGCACGTCGCGGCGGACACATGTACGACGACGGCGACGACTGGACATGGTTGTGGGGGTCGATCCTGATGTTGCTCATGGTCGCTTTGATCATCGGCATCGTCTGGTTCCTCCTGCGGCATTCCGCACCCGGTCGCGGCTCCGCCGATGCAGCGGGCGCATCCGCCGTCGAGGTGTTGGCTCAGCGCTACGCCCGCGGGGAAATCGGCACCGAGGAGTACCACGAACGTCTGACGAACCTGCTCGCACTGCCGACAACCCGCCACGAGGGCAAGACCCGCGACCGAAACAGGCCCGATCCTCCGACTTCGCCGCCGGAGGCGGGCTCTGCGCCCGGAGGCGGTTCCGCTTAGCGCCGGTCTCCCGGACGGGCACGACCCTCGCGTCGTTTGGTGGTGCACCGGGCCCGATCGTCGCCCCGGGCCGTCGCGGAGGAGTCGGCCCCGGGCCGTCGCGGAGTAGTCGGATGGAGGGCGTACGACTCGGCCTCGGTTCCCGACTCGTTCGACTCGGCCTTGTTTCCCGACTCGTTCATGGCGCGGTGGCGGGCACGGGCACGACGGCCACGCGCAGCGATACCGATCCGAGCAGCAACCCGGCGAACCCGCCATGGCCTCGGGTACCGACCACGACCAGCTCCGCTCGACGGCTCGCCTCCAGGAGCACGTCCGCCGGCGGGCCCGCGACCAGCGACGTCTCGACCGCCAGGTGCGGGTGGGCCGTGCGGGTCTTGTCGACGGCCTGTTCCAGTATGACGCGGGCACCTTCGCGGACCTCGACCGAATGTGCGTGCCGGCCGAGAACGCCGGGCGGGACGGCCGTCGCCAAGTACAACGGCACCTTCGCCTCGGCTGCCGCACGAGCGCCCCACGTGAGTGCGCGGTCGCCGCCGGCCGAACCGTCGTAGCCGACCAGGACACCGAGGCCGGGGAAATGGGATCCGATAGTCATGATCTTGTCCAATCGTCGAACGGCGACGCTCGGCCGGCCCGACTCGGCGGTGGCGGACGTTTACCGACCGTCGGTCACAGCGGTCGGGGTGACCACCGACTTCCGCACCGCCGAGTCGTGACTTCTGCACTGCCGAGTCGTGGTGACACCGACTTCCGCACCGCTGATCCGATCGGCCCGTGACCTTCAGCGTGCGCGCGCTCCGTCATCGGGCACAGGGCCGCCCAGTACCGGTGGGACGGGCCGAAGGTCCCGGCCCGCTACCCCCACCGGCCCTGTGACGAGGTCTGCGCAAGCTCGATCGTGGAAGGCGAGGCGATCCGCGTGAGGCGGGTCCCGAACACGCGGGAGGCGAGCGCGATGAGGACGACCGGCGAGCACGCCCCGGCCGGCGGCACGACCAAGGATGAGTACGCGTCGGTGGAGGATCGGGACGTGGCCGAAGTGATGAGCACCGCGTTGCTCACCGTCGCCGGCGACGAATCCCTTTTGATGGCCTGGGAGTTGATGCAGCGCACCGGATTCCACCACCTCCCCGTCGTGGACGAGGAGGGACGCTGTGTGGGGCTGATCGAACGCAGCGAACTCGCGGTGGCCTGCGCGCTCCCCGCGATCTCGCTCGCCGAGCGCTACGTGGGCGACCTGCTGCCCGGAGGCTCCCAGCCACACGTGCCGCTCTCCGCACGAATCGCCGACGTCGCCGACGTGATGACCGACAACGCGGTCGACGCGCTCGCGGTCACCGACGACAGCGGCGCCCTGATCGGCCTTGTCACCGCCCGCGACCTGGTCTCGGCGTTGGCCGGTCGCACATCGCCGCACGGCCTCACGGACCGCGGGCCGGTGCTCTTCCGGCTGGAGCCGGTGCTGCCGCCGAACCGCGAGGCCTGATCGGATCACGGGCCCGAGCCATCGACGCTCGGCGCGCCCTCGGGACCACCTCGGCACGAATCCACACCGAACGAGAGGGAGTTCGACATGGAAACCCTTGGTACCCACTCCGACCGGCAGACGGCCGGCGTGTCCCCTGGGCCCGGGGCCGTTCCCGCCGACGAGACCGCAAGGGCGCAGTCGCGAGACCGAATCGTGGTGGGCCTGGACGGCTCGTCCGGTTCCGCGGTAGCTCTGCGCTGGGCCGCGGGTGAGGCGGCCGAACTCGGCGTGATCCTGGACGTCGTCGCGGCCTGGATGGATGCCGACCCCGCGCGCCCGACCCTCGACCGGCCCGACGCCCCACTGTCGGTGGCCCGCGAACGCCTGGAACACGCCCTGGCCGCCCTCGTCCGGGCTCCCATTCCGCCGGAACGGATCGTCGCCACCCCGCTCCACGGCCCCGCCGGCGAAGTCCTGGTCGCCCGCGCCCGCGAGGCCCGGCTCCTCGTCCTCGGCACCAGCGGCATCGACTGCCCGACCATCCCGGGCCCCACCGGCGTCTACTGCCTACGCCACAGCACCACACCCGTGGTTTTCGTCCCGCCCCAGGACGCGTGACCCGATAAATTTGGGAGCGGTCAGACATCGAGGCATACCGAGATCATCGGCGCGGCAATTTCCTCGGGACCGATCGAGATGCCGAAATGTTCTTCGCACACGACGAAGAACTCCGCCAGCGTGGATCGATCCGGAACAGCCCGGCGCAGCTTTCGCGCCAGTGCGGAATCACTTCCGGACTCGGGCATGCCGAATAGGGGATCACAATGTATCTCGACCGATCCGTTTCGGGCGTAAGTGAACCATTCCATCGAGTCCCAATAAAACCCGAGAGCATCCCCGTCTCGCGAGATCTCGGAAAAGAACGAGCGGGATGACAGGTTGGCGGAGAGCGCGTTCATGAACAGCGTCCACTCCCCCACCGCACCTGCGCGAAGCAGCGTCAGTCCTCGACCGTAGAGATCCGCGTCCATTTGCGTGGCTTCGTCGCCTGTTGTCCTGAATATTTCTCGCCCCGAACCACCTGCCGCATCGATGACCTGTTGCGGTCCGACGCCACGCACGAAGCCGAAGAATCCACCCTCGTACGAGTAATCACGAATCACGGTCCACGTCGACGGATCCACGATCAGGAACCGTCGATCCGGTAGGCCCAATTCTTCAACCGCTCGCGCATCCGAGCGATCTGTTGCTCGCTTACTCCGTACACCGCGTACTCGCGGTCCGGCCAGCGGTCCACAGCCCGGAGAGCCTGCGCGAAATAGGCTCGGTCGAAGCCGGCGTCGTGTTCTTCGGCCAGTTCGAGCAGGCGATCCGCGGTGTAGCGGCCGGACGCGAGGGCGGCGTCCACATCGAGGTAGTCGCGCGGGGCGGCTCGACCGAACAACGTGGTGACCTTGTTGGCGACCGCGTCGTCGGGGTGGAGAACGGGGCCGATGTCGAGTTGGGCCGGCGGGCGGGATCGCCAGTCGCAGCCCATCTCGACCCTCGTCTCGCGTCCTGCCTCGTCGATCACCGCGAAGCGCGCGAACACGTCCCCCAGGGGTTCGACGTCGATCGTGAATCCGTCGCTTCGGTACGCCGCTGCCACGCGGCTCACCGCCTCGGCGAACGCCACGGGGTCGGTGATGTCGGTGAACAGGTCCACATCGTCCGAGCCGCGTTCCAGGAAACCGTGGGCCTGGACCGCGTAGCCGCCCGCCAGGACGAAACCGTAGGAGGCCGCGGCGGCGAGACCGACACGGGCGAGCCTGGCGTGCAGGGGATCCATGCCCGGAATGCTATGCGGCGACGGACGCCAGGTCCGGGAACTTCGACTCCCACATCGCCCGCAGGCGAAGGGGCAACCACAGCCGTGACCACACGCGTGCCAAGAGGTCCCCGTTCACGTGGCGGCCGAGCTCCTCGGCATGCATCGCCTCACGAAGCACCGTCTCGTACAGCAGACGCACATCGACGTCGTCCGCCAGGTCGTACGACTGCTTAGGGGTCCAATCCAAGGACGTGGGCAACACGACGACGCCCTCGGCCGGGCCGGCCAACTCCGCGAAGGTCTCCGGCACCGCATACGGCCGGACATCCGCATACCGCACACGCACGTCCATCCCCCCAGTATGGCAACGGACCATCCCCACCCGCGCTCGGCCATGACCGGGGCGAATCGCTGTCCCGGCAGGCCCGCTGCGCCTTCGTCGGGCGCCGAGTCGGGCTTGGGCCGCGACGGGGGTGTATCGGGTGGTTTGGGTGAGCGGGCCGGCTTTGGGGTGGACGTTTCGTGGTTAATATGCCCGGATGGAGAACGCCCCGGGTACTGCCGCGCCGCCTTCGGGGTCGACGATGATCGGGGCACCGCTGCGGCAGGTCCTCACCGTGCTCAGCGGGCCGCTCGCCGAACTCGTCGCGGCGCCTCGGGGACACGATGTCCCGGTGCGGGACGTGGTGATCACCGAGCCCGACGGCGACACCGGGGTCGAGACCGGCGATCTGGTGCTGGTGATCGGCGTGCGCGGCGCGGCCGCGACCGGATCCGTCCTCGCGGCAGGGCGCGAGGGCGCCGCCGCCGTGGCCGTCAAGGCCGCCCCCGACCAAAGCTTCGAACAGCTGCGACAGGCCGCGTCCGACGCCGGCGTGGCGCTGGTGGTGGTGTCCCCGCAGGCCCGATGGGAACAGGTCGAGGCGCTGGCCAGGGCCGTCGTGGACAGCGCCGCGATCGAACTGGACGCGGATCCGGCGAGCGGCGACCTGTTCTCCCTCGCGCAGACCCTCGCCACCCTCACCGGTGGCTGCGTCAGCATCGAGGACTCCGCGAGCCGGCTCCTGGCCTACTCCCGCTGCGACGACCAGGTGGACGAGCTGCGCAGGCTGACCATCCTCGGCCGGAACGGTCCCGAGCAGTACCTCGCGCTGCTCCGCGAATGGGGCGTCTTCCAGCGGCTGCGCCAAGGCGACGAGGTGGTGCGGATCGATGCGCGCCCCGAGCTGGGCATCCGGGCCCGGCTCGTCGGCGCGGTACAGGCCGGGACCCGGACCCTGGGCAGCATCTGGGTCCAGGAGGGCCACGAGCGGCTGGCCGACTGCTCCGTGGAGGCGCTGCGCGGCGCCGCCCGACTGGCCGCGCCGCACCTCATCCGCAACCGTGGCGACGCCCGATGGAGCGCGGGTCCGAGTGAGGACTGCGCCGCCGCCCTCCTCGACGGGCGGCTCGCCGCCGGCTCCCTGGCCGGGAGCATCGGGGTCGACCCCGACAGTTCGGCCCAGGTGATCGCGGTGGACCTGCGCGACGACGGGCCGCCTCGCGACGGCGGGCGCCTCCAACGAGAGCTGCGGCGTGCCGAGGCCGCCGAGATGGTGGCGGTGCACGCCGCCGCCTACCGGCGGGACGCGCTGGTCACCCAGCTCGACGGCCGCATCTACGTCCTGCTGCTCGGCTCCGAGACGGGCGCGACGACCGAATCCACGACGCCGGGCGGGCCGCCGAGCCGGCCACAACCGGCGGCCGCCCTGTCCAGGTGGACGGCCGACGTGGTGTCGGTACTGCGCGGACGGCTCGGCACCCCCGTACAGGCCGCGGTCGCGGACGCCGCGCCACGCCTCGCCGATGTCCCGGCCGCCCGGCGCGGCGCCGACCGGATCCTGGACGCCATGACCCGCGAGCCCGAGCGGGCGGTGGCCGTCTCCGCGGACGTACGCGCGGGCATGGTCCTGGCCGAAGTCCTGGCGGCACTCGCCGACCGGCCCGAGATCCGGCACCCGGCACTGGACGCACTGGTGGCGTACGACGCCGAACACGGCAGCGAGTTGGCCCGATCCCTGCTGATGTGGCTGGACGCCTTCGGCGACGTCGCGGCGGTCGCCGAGCGGCTGCACGTGCACCCGAACACGTTGCGCCACCGGCTGCGGCGCATATCGTCCCTGGTCGACCTCGACCTGGAGGACCCGGAGCACCGCCTGGTCGCGATGCTGCTGCTGCGCCGCGCGACCCGGGACTGAGCCGGACCGGGACCGAGCGAACCGGGACCGAGCGGATCAGGACCGAGCGAACCGAGGCTGAGCGGACCCGGACCGCGCGAACCCGGCTCCGGCGTTTCGACGCGCGTTCGCGTCCGTGGCGCACTGGCCGAGCGGACACCGTTGCGCACTCGACGTTGGCGGCACGGACAAGCCCCCTCGCGTTCACCCGGGCCTAACGTTCAGCGACGGCGCAAGCGCCCATCCGGAATCGAAACATGGATCGCAATATGGCATAAGTCACATCAAGCGATCAATGTATTGCTCATGTAGTCAAAGGCGACATAACGTCCTGCGAGTTCGTGAGGAGCAGCTCACACTGTCGCTGCTCCCTCTCAGGGCCGCCGCTCGGCCCCGCGTCTCGTTTCGCATTGGTGAACGTCGCACGCCCCCACCGCGAGGAGCTACCGCATGTCAACCCATGTCCCAGAACGGAAGATCGCACCGCCCGACCAGGTCGAGGCGACGTCTCCCGGCGGGCAGGGCCTCAGTGGCGGTCTGAAGAACCGCCATCTGTCGATGATCGCCATCGGCGGCGTCATCGGCGCCGGCCTCTTCGTGGGCTCCGGCTCGGGCGTCAACAAGGTCGGTCCGGGGATCCTGATCTCCTACGCCCTCACCGGTCTGATGATCGTCTTCGTCATGCGCATGCTCGGCGAGATGTCGGCGGCCAACCCGACGAGTGGCTCTTTCTCCTCCTACGCCGACCGCGCCTTCGGCCGGTGGGCGGGCTTCACCGTCGGCTGGCTGTACTGGTTCTTCTGGGTCGTCGTACTCGCGGTGGAGGCCACCGCCGGCGGCGCGATCCTGCACGGGTGGGTGACCGCCGTGCCGCAGTGGGCCTTCACCCTCGCGGTGATGGTGCTGCTGACCGCGACCAACCTGATCTCGGTGGGCTCGTACGGTGAATTCGAGTTCTGGTTCGCGGGCATCAAGGTGGTCGCGATCGCCGCGTTCCTGGTGATCGGCGGCCTCGCGATCTTCGGCGTGCTCCCGGACACCGACCCCGTCGGCCTGGCCAACCTCACCGGACACGGCGGCTTCCTGCCGAACGGCTGGGGCCAGATCCTCTCCGGCATGCTGCTCGTCGCCTTCTCCTTCATGGGCAGCGAGATCGTCACCCTCGCGGCGGGCGAGTCCAAGGACCCGCGCCGCGCGGTCACCCGCGCCACCAACAGCGTGATCTGGCGGATCGCGCTGTTCTACCTGGGCTCCATCCTCATCGTGGTCACCCTGATGCCGTGGGACTCCAGTGCCGTCGGCGAGAGCTCGTACGTGGCGGTGCTCGACCACCTGAACATCCCGGCCGCCGGCCAGATCATGAACGTCATCGTGCTCACCGCGGTGCTCTCGTGCTTCAACTCCGGCCTGTACAGCGCGTCGCGCATGGCGTTCTCGCTGGCCAAGCGCGGCGACGCGCCGCGGGCCTTCGGCACCGTCAGCCGCAGCGGTGTCCCCCGCAACGCCGTCCTGGCCTCGGTGGTCTTCGGCTTCGTCGCGGTGTTCTTCAACTACACCTCGCCGGAAACCGTCTTCGACTTCCTGCTGAACTCGTCCGGCGCCATCGCGCTGTTCATCTGGCTGTCGATCTGCCTCACCCAGCTGCGCATGCGCCGCATCCAGGAGCGCGAGGCACCCGAGAAGCTGACCGTGAAGATGTGGCTCTTCCCGTACCTGACGTACGGCACCACAGCGTTCCTGCTCTTCGTGATCGGCTACATGCTGTACGACGACACCGGACGCAAGCAGATGCTGCTCTCCCTGCTGGCCGCCGCCATCGTCCTGATCGCAGCCTTCGTACGCCAGAGGCGCGCCCCGAAGAACGCCCCCACGACCGAGGCCACCCCGGTGCCCCTGGTTCCCGCGGGCGCCACCTCGGACGCTTCCTGACCCAAGACAAGAACGCGTGGGGCCCTGTCCGGACACCCGGACAGGGCCCCACGCGTTCAACCCGCCGCCGCGGCCCTCATCCCTGTCGGTCTACCGGTCCACCTCGTGCCCGATGCGGGCGGCGACTCCGGGGTGGGACAGGTAGCCCGCTACGCCGTGTGCGTCGTTGTGGGGGTTCGGGACTTCCAGGTGGTCGTCGACTCCGGGGAAACCGGCGATCTTGGCACCTGGTCGGCGCAGGGACACCGGGTCTCGCGGGTCGTACACGTTCAGCCAATGGGTGACCCCGGCCGGGCGGGCGAGCGGGGGTGGGCGGAGGTGGCGTTGGATGGTGGCGAAGCCGAGGGCGGAGCCGACTGTGACGAACAGCGGAACGTCGAGGGTCGGGACCAGATCGCGCAGGATCTCGTACGCCACCACGGATCCCAAGGAGTGCGCGACCACGACGACCGGTTCATGGTCCGTCGCGGCTTGCCGCAAGGGCTCCGAGACGATCTGGCGGATGTCCTCGCCCACGTAAGGCGCCTGGAGATACGCCTCCACGTCGGCGACGAATCGCAGGACTCCTCGACCGGCGAACGAAACCTTTCGGTCCAGTGCGGCCAGCACCGCCTGTACCCAAGCCCAGTTCTTGACGCCGTATGCCTTGAGGGCGCCGGCGGGGAGTTCGGCGGCCACCGCTTGGTCGGTGAGGTCGTAGGCGGTGGCCATCTCAAGGACCAACTCCTGTGCGAACGCCGAGATTTCGCGGCTCTGTCCGTCCCCGCCCCCGTACGCCACGAGCGCCGGCGGCTCGCGGGTGACCCATTCCGCCAGAGTGTCCCCGTAAAAGGGCATCGCCGCCGCAGCCACGGCAGGCGGCGCCGTCGGCACGCCGAGTCCCTCGGTCAACGCGTCCACCCAGAGCCGACACAACGCGTCGGGGTCCTTCCCCTCCTGAGCGCGTCCGTGCACGAACACCAATCGCGTCATGGCGTCATCCTCCACAGGGATTCGGGCGCGTCGGGCGGCGCGGCCCGACAGGAGACGGTGCTCCAGGCGACCCAGCGCAGTCCGTGCGCCAGATCATGGTCCGGAGCCGGACCACCAGTCGCGCCGTAGGTCTGCCAGCCGGCGCGCATCAGCGGGTAGGTGGGGGTGACCGGCACGCGGTCGGCGATGCGCCGGTCCTCCGCCAGGAGCACCAGGTCGTACGGGACCCAGCCCTGCTCGTCGGCACAGCGATCCACCAGGCGCCGCACGGCGGTTCGCTCTCCCACGCGGGCCTGCGCGTACGCCGCCGAGAGGCCGCACTGACCGCGTATGAGGAACTGGGGGCGGATCGACCCGAACTCTTCGTCAATCCGCCCGGAGCCGCATTCGAGATCGTCTTCGACCGACCCACCCAGGACGCCATCGCCGACGAGGTCGCGCAACGCTCGGTCGCCGCCGGGTTCGGCGAATCCTGCGGTGACATCGGAATCGTCTACAGGGATCCGTATCTCATGGTGGTCCGCGATGCCGTGCGCTTCCGATCCGGCCCGGGGGCGGCGGTGCTGCCGGTCCTCGACGACGGTCGCATCGTGCTGATCAACCACTTCCGCCACGCCGATCGCGGTTGGCACTGGGAGATCCCCGGGGCTTCGGCGACCCGGGCGACGCGTCGGGCGAGGCTACCGCCGCACGTGAGGTGCGGGAGGAAGTGGGCTGCACCGTCACGGAGTTGCTGTGGTTGGGCGCCATCAACACCGACAGCGGCATGTCCGGCGGCCGGGACGTCATCCACCTCGCCCGCATCGACGCCGCCACCCTGCCGGTCGACCCCCCGGGCAGTGGCGCCGAGGAAGGCATCGACCGGATTCGGATCGTCACGCCCGACGAGTTCCGGGACATGATCCTGAAGGGCGAGATCACCGACGCCTACTCCCTGTCGGCCTACGCCTTCGCCCTCGCCCGCGGCCTCCTGCCGGGGTAGCCCCGCCTTGGCCCCTTGACGCGTGCCCCCCGCGAGGCGTGGCGGGCTGGGCGTGGGTGCGGCGCGGCCGATCGCGCGCCGGGTCGGGTTGCCGTGTCCGAAAGTGTACGAGGCTTGTCGTTTCGGCCACTGGCAAGGCGTCCGACCGTCGTGGAGGATAGCCACGCGGCCCTCCGTTCGAGGGCCGCGCAGGGTTCCAGGAAGAGGAAACGATGACCGACACCACCGCGAACACACCGAATTCCGCTGCGGCACGCCCGGAAGGCGCGATCGCCGTCTACGGGGCGTACGGTCACACAGGGCGCTTCGTGGTCGCGGAGCTGCACCGCAGAGGCCGCCCCGTCGTGCTCGTCGGCCGGGATGAGGCCAAGCTCCGGGAATTCGGGCGCCGTTACCCGGACTCGCCGGTGCGGGTCGCCTCCGTCGACGACCCCGAGTCGCTCGATCGGGCGTTCGTCGATGTGGGCGCGGTGATCAACTGCGCCGGTCCCTTCCTGGAGACGACGCTCCCGGTCGCCGACGCCGCGATCCGTGCGGGTGCGCACTACCTGGACGTCGCCGCCGAGCAGGCGAGCGCCATCACCCTCTTCGACACCTACACCGACCGCGCGAAGGACGCGGGTCTCGTGGTGGCACCGGCCATGGCTTTCTACGGCGGACTGGGTGATCTCCTGGTCACCGCGGCCCTCGGCGATTGGACGAGCGCGGACGAGATCACCCTCGCCTTCGGACTCGACAGCTGGTTGCCGACCGAGGGCACCCGGCTCACCGGTGCGAGCAACGCGGGGCAGCATCTCGTCTTCACCGGGGGTCGGCTGGTCCCCTTCTCGTACTCACAAGAGGTCTCCGCGTGGGAATTCGCGCCGCCGCTCGGAAAGCAGCAGGTCAATGAATTCTCGACGGCCGACCAGGTAACCATCCCCCGCCACGTGCGCACGCCGGAAGTACGCGCGGTGATGAATGTCGCGGCGCTCGACGACGTCCGCTCCGCGGATACTCCGGCACCCACCCCCGCCGACGACAGCGGCCGGTCGGCGCAGACCTTCGTGGTCGAGGCGATCGTCCGCAACGGCGGCCAAGAGCGCCGGGCGGTGGCCGGCGGACGCGACATCTACGCGATCACGGCCCCGATCGTCGTGGAGGCGGCCGAACGCATCCTCACCGGGCGCTACACGACAACCGGCACGGTCGCGGCCGGCGAAACCTTCGACGCCACAAGCTTCCTGACCGCCCTCACCCCCGACCACCTGACCCGCCTGGAGATCTGACCCCGCAACCGGCGGCTCGGCGTGATCACGATGCCGAACGGGCACGTGTGCCGGCCCGGGTGTCGGCCGCGGAAGGGCGTCGTCGGCGATGCGCGAATCGTCGCGCGGTGGGGGTGGCGAGGGGCGAGGGGCGAGCGACGTCCGGGTCGGCTCGCCCCTCGTGGCGTTCCCCCGGCCGCTACGCGATCGATTCCGCGTCGCTCTTGGTGATCGCGGCGGCGAGGGCGCGGCGTTGGCCGGCGATTTGGGCCGGGTCCCAGCCGGGGCGGGGTATGGAGGACAGGAGGAGGCGGGTGTAGGGGTGTTCGGGTGCGGTGAGCAGGTCGGCGACCGGGCGGTGTTCCACCGTGCGGCCGCGGTGCAGGACCAGCGCCTCGTCGCACAGGTAGCGAACCACGGCCAGGTCGTGGCTGATGAAGATCAGCCCGATGCCGGTCTCGCGGCGGATGTCCGAGAGCAGGTTGAGCACCTGGGCCTGGACGGAGACGTCCAGCGCCGAGACCGCCTCGTCCAGCACCAGGACGGCCGGTTCGACCGCCAACGCCCGGGCGATGGCCGCTCGTTGCCGCTGTCCGCCGGACAACTGCCGGGGCCGGGCGGCCGCCTCGCGGGGGCCGAGGCCGACCTGGGCCAGGAGTTCGGCGATCCGTTCGGCGCGCGCGGCGGGATCGCGCATCCCGTGCAACCGCAGCACGCCGTCGAGCATCGCGCCGATGCCGAGCCGGCCGTCGAGGGACAGGTAGGGGTCCTGGAAGACGATCTGGACCGCCTTGGCGCGGGCCAGCCGGGCCGCCCGGCCGCGGACCGAGGCCGCGAGGGGCGTGCCCTGCACCAGGATCCGCCCCGCGTCGGGACGTTCCATGCCGACCAGCATCCGCGCCGTGGTGGTCTTCCCGGACCCGGACTCCCCGACGAGCCCCAGGGCCCCGCCGACCGGCAGCGAGAACGACAGGTCCTCGACGGCGACGAACGGCGTGGCCCCGGTCCGGTAGGTCTTGCGCAGGCCGCTGACCTCGATCAGCGGTCCGTCGTGGGGTGTGGCGTGGGTGGTCAACGGTCCTCCGTACCCGGTGAGGAGTGGGCGAGCGCGAGTTCGTCCACACGATGGCAGGCGACCCGCCCGGAGCCGTGCGGTTCGAGCGCGGGCGGCGCCTGGTCGCAGCGGCCCGGCTCGGCGAAGCGGCAGCGCGGCGCGAACGCGCAACCGGGCGCGGACTCCATGAGGCTCATCGGCGCTCCGGGGATGGGGGTGAGCCGCTCCAACGGGCCGTCCAGGGGCGGGGACGAGCCGAGGAGTCCGGCGGTGTACGGGTGCCGGGGCGTGGCGAACAGGTCGCCGGCGCCGGCGGTCTCGACGATCCGCCCCGCGTACATCACGTAGATCCGGTCGCAGGAGGCGGCCGCGAGCTCGATGTCGTGGGTGATCATCAGCAGGCCCAGGTCGCGTTCGCGGCGCAACTGCCCCAACAGGGCCAGGATTTCGGCCTGCGTCGCGACGTCGAGCGCGGTGGTCGGTTCGTCGCAGAGCAGCAGCCGGGGTTCACCGCCGAGCGCGGCGGCGATCATGACGCGTTGCAGCATCCCGCCGGACAACTCGTGCGGGAATTGGCGCATGTGCCGCGCCGGGTCCGGCATCCCGACAGCGGCGAGCAGTTCCACCGCCCGGGCGTTCGCGCGCGCCTTGGACCAACCGCCGGCCAGGCGGAGCGCCTCGGTGAGGAAGTCACCGATCCGCCGGACCGGGCTGATGCCGGCGCGCGGGTCCTGGAAGATCATCGCCGCGACCCCGGTGCGTACCGTGCGCAACTGCGCGGCGTCCGCGCCGACCAGGTCGATCCCGTCGACGCGAATGTGGCCGCTCACGTCGGCGCCGGTCGGGAACAGGCCCAGGGCGCTGCGGGCGGTCACCGACTTCCCCGAGCCGGACTCGCCGACCAGGGCCACGGTCTCGCCGGCGGCGACGGTCAGCGCGACGTGGTCCAGGATCGGGCGGGCCATCCCGGGCAGTGCGACGCTCAGGGCGTCGACTTCGAGCAGTGCCATCAGGCGTCCCTTCCCGCTACGCGGTCGCTGAGGTGTTCCCCGACGACGTTGAACGCGACGACGACCAGCACGACCGCGAGGGCGGGCACGATCGCGGAGAGCGGCCGCTCCTGGAGGACGGCGGCCTGGCCCTGGTTGATCATCGCGCCCCAATCGGGTGTCGGCGGTTGCACGCCCAGGCCCAGGAAGGACAGCGCCGCGAGGTCGAGCAGCGCGTAGCCGAAGTTCACCGTCGACTGGGCCAGGATGGTCGGCGTGATGTTCGGCAGCAGACCGCGGACGGCGACGAACACCGGGGAGTGACCCTGGACCCGGTAGGCGGCCACGTAGGGCCGGCTCTTCTCGGCGGTGGCCAGACCGCGCACCAGGCGTGCGGTGTACGGCATGTACGCGACGGCCATCGCGAGCACCGGCGCGGTCAGCCCCTTGCCGAACAGGGCGACGGCGAGGATCGCCAACAGCAGCGCCGGGAAGGCGAACAGGATGTCGAGCACGCGCCCGATCGCGGCGTCGACCCAGCCGCCCCGCCACGCGCTGAACAGTCCGACGGCGATGCCCGCGACGGTGGAGAAGACCACCACCGCGAGCGGCCCGACCAGGCTGGTGCGGGTGCCCTCGATGAGCGCGGAGAACGTGTCGTGTCCGCCCTGGTCGGTACCGAGCCAGTGCGCGGCACCGGGGTCGGCGAAGGACTCCGAGAGTGACCCGAAGGTGGGGTCCTGCGGCGCGAGCCACGGTGCCGCGATCGCGACGAGCAGGAACCCGGCCAGGATCACCAGGCAGGCGT
Source organism: Embleya sp. NBC_00896 (assembly GCF_045207785.1). Taxonomy (NCBI): domain Bacteria; kingdom Bacillati; phylum Actinomycetota; class Actinomycetes; order Kitasatosporales; family Streptomycetaceae; genus Embleya; species Embleya sp. NBC_00896. The sequence continues at coordinate 6,545,112 of NZ_CP108776.1, read as the reverse complement.
TCACCAGCCACGAACCGCCGACCCGGCGGAGCCCGCGCAGCAAGTCGCGACGCGGCGGGGAATCGGGGGAACCGGGAGAATCGGCGGAACCGCGGGATCCGGGAGAGCCGGCGGAACCGGGAGAACCAACGGTGACGGCGCTCATCGTGCGCTCCCTTGTGCCGAGACCCGCGGGTCGATCAGCGGATACAGCAGATCCACCAGGGCGTTGATCACCACGAACGCGGCCACCACGAGCAGCACGATGGCCTGGACGACCTGGAAGTCCTGCTGGCTCACCGCCTGGACCAGCAGCGAGCCGACCCCGGCCATTCCGAACGCGGTCTCCACCAGCGCGGTGCTGACCAGCATCCCCGACACCAGCAGGGCCGACACGGTCACGATCGGCCCGAGGGCGTTGCGCAACACGTGTCGCCGGATCACGCTCCGCCGGGGAATCCCCCGGCTGAGCGCGACCTCGACGTGTTCGCGGCGCAGTTCGTCGAGCATCGCGGTCCGCGTCACCCGCGTGACCAGGGCGGTGAACGTCACCGAGAGGGCGATCGCCGGCAGCACGACGTGGTGCAACCGGTCGAGCGCCCCTTCGCCGTTCCCGAACGTCGGGAACCAGCCGAGCTGGACGCCGAACACCGACCGCAGCAGGATCGCCGCGACGAACGAGGGCACCGCGGCGCCCACGGTCACCATGAGCAGGACGGTGGAGTCCGCCCGGGTGCCCCGGCGCAGCGCCGCGACGATCCCGGCGCCGACCCCGAACACGGCGATCAACAGCATCGATACGCCGATGAGCAGGAGCGAGGCCGGCAGTCGTGACCACACGACGTCGCCGACGCCCTGGTGGAAGAGGTACGAGCGGCCGAAGTCGCCCTGGAGCACCCCCTCCAGCCAGTGCCAGTACTGGACTGGGAAGGGGTCGTCGAAGCCGTACTGCTCGCGGATCACGGCGAGATCCTGCGGGCTCACGCTGCGGCCCTTGACCAGGAAGCTCACCGGGTCACCCGGGGCCAGGTAGAGCGAGGAGAACACCAGGAAGGAGGTGACCAACAGGGTCAGGGTCATCCCGGCGAGCCTGCGTACCGTGGCCGTGGCGACGGCCAGGGCGCGCCCGCCGCGGCGAACCGCCGCGGCGGGCGTGGATGCGACGGTCAACTCTTCGCCCCGATCTCGGCGGCCCACGGGTAGTAGAGGTAGGCGATGGAGGGCTGGACGCCGGTGATCCGCTTGCCGAGGAAGACGCTCACCGGTGAGGTGTACAGGGGTAGCCAGGGCAGTTCGCGCAGCGCGATCTGCTGGGCCTGCGCCGCGGCGGCGGCCTGGCCCGCGGGGTCGGGGGCGCCGAGGGCCTGGTTCACCACGTTGTCGAACTCCGGGTTGGACCAGCTGCCGTAGTTGCTGAACGCGCCGGTCTGCAGCGAGCCGTACATGTCCAGCGGGTCGGTGATGGACGTGTACCAGAAGGTCAGGAACAGGTCGATGCCCTTGCGCGCCGCGGGATCGGTGAACAGCGTCGAGTACTTCTCCGGCGAGAGGGTTTCGATCTCCGGCTTGAGGCCGATCGCGGTGGCGGCCTGCGAGACGGCCTGGGTGATGATCGTGGTCTGCGAGTCCAGCGGACTGGTGGCGATCACGATCTTCTGGCCGTTGACTCCGGCCTCGGTGGCGAGCGCCTTCGCCTTGGCCACGTCGTACGGGTAGGCGGGGATCGTCTTGTCGAGGCCCTCCCGGACCGAACCCGGAGCGGTGTTCCAGGTGTTGTCGGTGACCAGCGACTTCGCGACATCGCCGACGCCGCCGACGCCGGCGTCGACGATGCCCTTGCGGTCGATGGCCATCAGCAGGGCCTGGCGCACCCGGGCGTCGCCGAGCGCGCCCTGGAGGTTGCCGACCACCTCGTCGGCGACGGTGGTGTTCTGGCCGAAGTAGAGCTTGCCGGCCGGGGTGTTGCGCAACTGCCCGTAGGAGTTGGCCGGGACCATCCAGCCGCCGTCGACCTCGCCGGTCTGGAAGGCGTTGACCCGGGTGGTGGCGTCGGGCAGGAAGACGAACTTCACCTGTCCGGACTTGGCCTTGAGCTCGGGGTTCCAGTAGTCGTCGAAGCGCTTGAGCACGAGCGACTGGCCGGCGGTCCAGGAGGAGAACGAGAACGGGCCGGTGCAGTTGACGCCCTTGGCCGGGTTTCCGTAGTCCTTGCCGGCCTTGGCCAGGGTGGCCGCGGACTCGACCGTGCCCGGGCTCGCGGCGAGGTACTTGTTGAACGTGGAGTCCGGCGTCTTCAGGGTGACCGTGACCTGCATCGGGCCGGTCTTGTCGACCGACTGGACGTTGCGGTACGGGTGGGCCCAGTAGCTGCCCACCTCGGGGTCGAGGTTGCGGCGCAGCGAGGCGACGACGTCGTCCGCGGTCAGCACGGTGCCGTCGTGGAAGCGCACGCCGGCCCGGATCTCGTAGACCCAGGACGTCGGCGTCGGGTTGGTGAAGGAGCTGGCCAGGCCCGGGGACGTGGTCAGGTCCGGGTTCCAGCGCAGCAGGCTCTCGCACACGTTGGCGAGGATCTGGTTCGGCGGGTAGTCGAAGGCGTACGCGTAGTCGATCGAGGCGGGTTCGGCGAACAGCGACCAGGTGAACGAGTCGATCGGCGCGCCGGGCGGCGTCTTGGCGGTCAACTCGTAGGCGTTGGCGCCGGACTTGGCGGGGCTGCCGCCGCCGTTGCACGCGGTCGCGGCGAACAGCGCGGTGACGGCGCCGACGAGTGCGATGCGGCGAAGGCGTCCGGGTCGTCTGGAGCGGGCTGCGGGCATCGTCTTCCTCCAGGGTTTCGGGGACGTGCGGTGGTGCTCGGGACATGCGGGGGACGTGCGAGGAACGTGCTGGGAACGTGCTCAGTCGGTGTCGGCGAAGACGAGGCGGCCTTCGACGTACGTGCGCCGCACCCGGGTCGCGCCGATCTCCTCGGGCGGGCCCGCGAACGGGTCCCGGTCCAGGACGGCGAGGTCGGCGTACTTGCCCGTCTCGACGGTTCCGGTGACCTCGTCGAGGTGGTTGATCCACGCGCTGCCGGCGGTGTAGGCGGTCAGGGCCTGCGCGAGCGTGAGCGCCTGTTCGGGGAAGAACGGCTTGCGGGGCGCCCGGTCGGCGGGCGCGTTGGGCGCGTCGTGCGGCACCATCCGGTTGACCGCGACGTGGATGCCCCACAGCGGATTGGGGCTGCTCACCGACCAGTCGCTGCCGGCGACCAGGCGGGCGCCGGCGCGCAGCAGGTCGCCGAACGGGTATTGCAGCGCGGCGCGTTCCGGTCCCAGGAAGGGGATCGTCAGGTCGTCCATCTGGGGTTCGTGTGCCGCCCAGAGCGCCTGGATGTTCGCCGCCGCGTCCAGGTCCGCGAAGCGGGCGACGTCGTCGGGGTGGACGACCTGGAGGTGGGCCAGGTGGTGGCGGTTGTCGTTGGCGCCGTTGGCGGCGCGCGCCGCGGCCAGCGCGTCGAGGGCCTCGCGGACCGCGCGGTCGCCCAACGCGTGGAAGTGGATCTGGAAGGCCAGCCGGTCCAGCTCGCGCACCGCCTCGGCGAGCAGCTCGGGATCGACGAAGCTGAGCCCTGAGTTGGCGGTGGCGCAGCCGCACTTGTTCAGGTACGGCTCCAGCATTCCGGCGGTGAAGTTCTCCGCGATGCCGTCCTGCATGATCTTCACCGTGGTGGCCTGGAAGCGGCCGACCCGGCCGGTGCGGCGGCGTTCCTCCAGGTCGGGTATCTGCTCCAGGCCGCGTTCGCGGTCCCACCACAGGGCGCCGACCACGCGGGCGGTCAGCGAGCCGTCGCCGGCCGCGCGCAGGTACACGTCGTAGTTGTCGGGGTTGCCGGGGAAGGCGCCGATCATGGCGTCCTGCCAGGCGGTGACGCCGAGCGAGTGCAGGTGCCGCTGCGCTTCGAGCAGGCCCGCGAGCGCCTCGTCGGGGGTGGCGACCGGCACGTGGTCGCCGACCAGGTCCATGGCCCCCTCCTGGAGGGTGCCGGCCGGGGTGCCGTCGGCCTCCCGCTCGATCCGGCCGTCGACGGGGTCGGGGGTGTCGCGGTCGACGCCGGCGCGTTCCAGCGCGAGGCTGTTGACCCACGCGCCGTGCCCGTCCCGGTTGGTGAGCAGCACGGGGCGGTCGGCCACCACGGCGTCGAGCATGCCCCGGGTCGGCGTGCCGCCCGGGAAGATGTCCATCGACCAGCCGCCGCCGCAGATCCACTCCGCCTCGGGGTGGGCGGCGGCGTACGCGGCGACCACCGCGAGGTAGCCCTCGACCGAGCGCTGCCCCGACAGGTCGCAGCGCCCCATCTGTACGCCCGCGACGGCCGGGTGCACGTGCGCGTCCTGGAATCCGGGGATCAGCAGGCCGCCCGCGAGGTCGACGACCTCCGTGTCCGCGTCGACGAGGTCGCGGATCGTGGTGTCGTCGGCGACGGCCAGGATGCGGCCGTCGCGGACGGCGACGGCGGCGTCGATCGGGGCCGGCGAGGTCGCGGTGAAGACCCTGCCTCCCACAAAAACGGTGTCGGCCCTGGGCCGGATGGTGCTCGCCATCAACGCGTCCTCAAGTTCTGCGGGGTGATCCGCATGGCGTGGTGTTGAAGAGGAGTGAAACGGCAGCGCAACAACGTTGTCAACAGTGATGCGCTGACTGGCTCCTCAATCGATACACTGGCCACACCATGCCGAAACCACCCGCAACCCCAGTCCGCAGCAAGCGCACCGGCACCCAGCTGACGCCCGAGGCGATCATCGACGCGAGTCTGCGCATCGCGGCGCGAGGCAGTGCCGACGCGTTCACGATCCGCCGCCTCGGCGAGGAGTTGGGCACCGACCCGACCGCGATCTATCGACACTTCCGCGACAAGGACGAGCTCCTGCTGTCCGTCGCGGACCGCACCCTGGGGGAGGTGCTCGACAGCATCCCCGACGGCCTCGACTGGCAGGGGCGGCTGCGCGCGCTCGCCGCCGGCTCCCTCGCGGTCGCCCTGAAGTACCCGGTGGTCGCCTCCACCATGGCCAGTCGAACCACCAGACGCCCCAACGAGTTCCGGGTCGTCGAACTCATCCTCGGCATGGTCGCCGAGGCCGGGCTCGTCGGCGCCGACGCGGCGCTGCACTACCGGATGGTCGGTGACTCGCTGCTGGCGTTCGTCGGTCAGCGCGCCGCCTACCTGCTGTTCGATCCCGAGGTTCGCGCGTCGGACGAGTCCGCGTGGAACGTCGAGTACCGCCTGGTCGACGTCAGGGGCTTCCCGAACATCACCCGCCTGGGCGCCGAGCTGGCCGCGGTCACCCACGACGAGATCTTCGATACCCGCGTCGAGGCGCTGATCACCGCGATCGAACAGCGGGCGGCGGCCGTTCGCGAGGCCTGATACGGCGAACGACCAAGGCTCCCGACCGCGACCCGAACCCCCCTCCCTGTCCGAAGGTCTTCGCGCAGCGTCTGCGCAACACTGTTGACATCAGTGATGCGCAGGCGCTTCACTCCCCCCATCGCACAGGTCGCGCTTCGATCGCCGACCGGTCCGGGACCCAGTCGCCACGATCCCGAGACGAGGGATTTCATGCCCAAGGAACCTTCCGGCCCACGTACTTCCGCTCCCGCCTTCCCGTCCAGGACGATCGACCGCGCGGGTATCCCCCACCCGCTGCGCGCCGTGTTCGCCACCCACGCCGAGGCCCGGCGCCGCGGCATGCCCGTCGACGAGGTGGCCGGCGAGCGCGCCGAATCCGCCCGCCGCGAGCAGGTCCGCCGGGCCGAGCAGCGCGAGGCCGCCTCCGGCCCCAGCCGCCGCCGGCTGCTCGGCGCGGCGGGCGCGCTCGCCGTCGCCGCAGCCGCGATACCCGGCGGAGCGCTCGCGCCGTCCCGCGCGTCGGCGGCCACGGCGCCGCGCGTGGTCGTGGTCGGCGCGGGCCTGGCCGGACTGCGCTGCGCGCACCGATTGTGGACGGGGCGCACCCCCGTCGCGACGACCGTGTACGAGGCCGCCACCACCCACATCGGCGGCCGCTGCCGGTCGCTGCGCGGATTCTTCTCCGGCGGCCAAGTCCACGAGCACGGCGGCGCGTTCATCAGCTCGACCGACACCGCGATCCTCGGCCTCTCGCGCCAGCTGAACATCCAGAAGGAGTTCGCCTACGGCGGCGCACTGGCCACCGGCGACTACCTCGCCTGGATCGACAACTCCGTGTACACCGGCGTCGCGCAGCAGGACGACTGGATCGCGCAGGCCTACGACGCGTTCAGCGCCTCCTACGCCGCCGTCGGCGCCCCGCGCTACAACGCCTTCACGCCCGAGGCCCGCCGGCTCGACCTGATGTCCGCGCTGGACTACCTCGACGAGATCGGTCTGCCCGCCGGCTCCCGGCTCGGCCAACTGATCCAGTCGCTGCAACTGCAGTCCGGCGGCGAGCCGAGCGAGTGCTCCGCGGTGGGGCTGGTCGGCTTCCTCGGCGCCTCCGACGTGTTCGCCGGCGGCGGCTTCGACGAGAAGTACCACCTCGCGGGCGGGAACGACCAACTCGTCAGCGGCATGGCCGCGCAACTCCCGGCCGGCACCGTCAAACAGGGCTACCAACTCGTCGCGCTGCGCCGCAACGGCGACGGCAGCTACACCTGCACGTTCGACCACGGGGGCAGCACGGTCTCCGTCGGCGCCGACCACGTCGTGCTGGCCCTGCCGTTCAGCACGCTGCGCAACGTCGACCTGTCCGGGGCGCAGTTGTCCGCCCTCAAGCTGAAGGCGATTCGCGAGCAGGGCATGGGGCAGAACGCGAAGATCGTCACCCAGCTCACCCACAAGACCTGGCCCGCCGCCGGCGGCAACGGCATCACCAACACCGGTCCCAACGGTTACCAGACCGCCTGGGACGGCTCGGTGCACCTGGGCGCGAACGGCGCACCGGCGCTGCTGGTCAACTTCCCCGGCGGCAACACCGCCCGGAACACCCTCACCGGAGCGGCCCACGGCCCGGCCCCGACCGCCGACGTGCAGTGGTTCCACGGCCAGATCGAGCATCTCTACCCCGGCACCACGGCCGCCTACAACGGCAAGGCGTACGAGGACCACTGGTCGCTCGATCCCTGGTCACTGGGTGCCTACCACTACTACAAGGTCGGCCAGTACACCTCGATCGCGGGCTACGAGGGCGCCCAGGAGGGTCGGATCCACTTCGCGGGCGAACACACCGACGTCGACAACTCCACCCTGAACGCGGCGGTGGCCTCCGGCGAACGCGCCGCGGACGAGGTCGCCTGCCAGATCTGAGGCCGATCCGGCGCTCCGGCGCCGTGGTGGTCTGCCACCAGGGTCCGGTGGAACTCCGGTATCCGCCGACGGCGGGCGGGCGGCGAGCCTGCGCGCCCGCCGTCGGCGGCGTGAGGAGTGCGCACGCGCGAGGGGCGACCGCCACGACACGGCGCGGCGGCTTTCGGGGTCGTCAGCCGAACACCGTCCCGGAGCTCGCGGTGTTCACGCTGCGTCGGCGGGAGAAGGCGCCCAGGTCGATGGACTCTCCGGTGTGCCTGCCGACGAACCGCACCGGATGCGCGTCGTGGTCGACCCCGCTCTCGACCCGGTCGATCAGGGTGGCCATCAACTGCCCCACCAGCGGGGCGTTCTTGAACTGATTGCCACTGGTGCCCATCGCCACGTAGAAGCCGTCCAGGGCGGTGCGATCGTAGATCGGCGTCCAGTCGTCGGCGACGTCGTAGACCCCGACCACGCCGCGCGCGCGGTTGGGCACCGCGAGGCCGGACAGCCGCCGGGCCGCCCGGGTCACGTGCGCCTCGAAGACGGCCGGCGTCGGGTTCGGGTTCGCCGCGTCGGGGTCGTCGATCCACTCGAGGGGGTCGCATTCCGGCTCGGTGCCGCCGACGAGCAGCCCGTCGCCGACCTCACCGCGGACGTAGACGCCCAGGTCCAGGTCCGCCACCGTGATCCCCGCCGCCCCGCCCGGGTTGAAGCCGGCGGGCGCGCGGACGTGTGCGACCTCCTGTCGCAGCGGCCGCACCCCGATGGTGAAGTCCGAGCCCACTCCGGCGAGTTCGTTCACCCGGCCGGACCAGGGCCCGGCCGCGTTGACGACGGTCGTGCAGGCCAGCCTGGTGCCGTCGTCGAGCACGACGGCGGCCACCCGGCTGTCCGTGGACCGCACCTCGACGACCGTGCGCCGGAACCGGAACTCGGCCCCGTACCGGGTCGCCGCGGCGGCCAGGTTCTGCGCCGCCAGCTGCGGGTCGCTGATGTAGCCCGCGTCCGGGGTGTGGACCGCGCCGAGCCGGTCGGGCGCGTCCGCCCAGAAGCGGTCGTCGTCGAGGCGCTTGGGCGGCCAGTAGCGGCCGGTGTCGATGCCGGGGATCCTGGCCGCGAGGGTGGCGGCGTCCCACTCCTCGTACGGCACCCCGACCGCGTCGAACAGCGGCAGGTAGGCGGTGCGCGGCGCCGCGTCCACGTCGAGCAGGGCCAGACCGCTGCGTTCGAAGCGGACCGGGTCCGCGACATCGCAGCCCAGGTGCTCGCGCCAGGCCCGCCAGCAGAACTGCGCCTCCCACGACGCCGCCACTCCGGCGTGGGTGGAGAAGTTGAAGCGCACGATGGCGCTCGACGCACTGGTCGACCCGAGGCCGACTCCGCCCGCCTTGTCCACCACGGTCACCCGCCGACCCGCCCGGGCGAGTTCGAGCGCGATCGACGAGCCGATCACCCCTGCTCCGACCACCACGACGTCCGTGCTCATCCGGCTCTCCTGACTCGTTCGGGCCGCCGCGCTCGTCCGGGCCGCCTCGCGACCCGACCCAGTCTGGTCGACGGCGCGCCCCCGGACATCCGGTCGAGGCCGTGAACGCGGACCGCCGCCGGCCCTTCGCGTAGGGGATTCGCGAAGGACCGGCGGCGGTGGGATCCGCGGGCCGGCGGCGTGTGCCGAACCGCGGAGGTCGGAGAGCTACATCGGTGTGACGTAGGCGCCCGCGATACCGCCGTCGACGAGGAACTCGGCGGCGTTGACGAAGGACGAGTCGTCGCTGGCCAGGAACGCGACCGCGGCGGCCAGCTCCTCGGGCTCGGCGAACCGGCCGACGGGGATGTGCACGAGCCGGCGGGCCGCGCGCTCGGGGTCCTTGGCGAACAGTTCCTTGAGCAGCGGGGTGTTCACCGGGCCCGGGCACAGCGCGTTGACCCGGATGCCCTCGCGGGCGAACTGCACGCCCAGCTCGCGCGACATCGCCAGCACACCGCCCTTGGACGCGGTGTAGCTGATCTGCGAGGTCGCCGCGCCCATCACGGCCACGAACGAAGCCGTGTTGATGATCGAGCCCCTGCCCTGGCGCTGCATGTAGGGCAACGCGGCCTTGCAGCACAGGAACACCGAGGTCAGGTTGACCTCCTGGACCCGCCGCCAGGCGTCGAGCCCGGTGGTCAGGATCGAGTCGTCGTCGGGCGGCGAGATGCCGGCGTTGTTGAACGCGATGTCGACCGATCCGTATGTGTCGAAGGCGGCCTTGAACAGGGCGTCGACCTGATCGGCGTCGGTGACGTCGACGGCCACGAAGAGTCCGCCGACCTCGGCCGCGGCGGCCTTGCCGGCGACCTCGTCGATGTCGCCGCACACCACGTTCGCGCCCTCGGAGGCGAGGCGCCGCGCGGAGGCCAGGCCGATGCCGCTGCCCGCTCCGGTGACGACGGCGGTACGGCCGACGAGGCGGCGGCACACGGGGGTCTGCTCGGTCACTTAACTCTCCTCGGTGCTGATGAACACGTTCTTGACCTCGGTGAAGGCCGCGAGGGCGTCGGGCCCCAGTTCGCGGCCCAGGCCCGACTGCCCGAACCCGCCGAAGGGGGTCGAGTAGCGGACGCTGCTGTGCGAGTTGACGGACAGGTTCCCGGCGCGCACGGCCCGCGAGACGCGCAGCGCCCGGCCCACGTCGCGGGTCCACAGCGACCCGGACAGCCCGTACGCGGTGCCGTTGGCCAGCCGGATCGCGTCGGCCTCGTCGTCGAAGGGCAGGACGACGGCGACCGGGCCGAAGATCTCCTCGACCGCGACCCGGTCGTCGGCGGACTCCGGGGTCAGCACGGTCGCCGGATACCAGAAGCCCTTGCCGCTCGGGGCCTCGCCGCGGATCGCGGCCGGGGCGTCCTCGGGTATGTACGAGCGCACCCGTTCGCGGTGCGCGGCCGAGATCAGCGGCCCCATCTGCGTGGCGGGATCGTTCGGGTCGCCGACCCGGAAGGCCCGCACCGCGGGTTCGAGCAGGTCCATGAATCGGTGGTAGACGTCGCGCTGCACGAGGATGCGCGTGCGGGCGCAGCAGTCCTGCCCGGTGTTGTCGAGGAACGCGCCGGGGGCGGCGGCCGCGGCGGCCTCGAGGTCCGCGTCGGCGAAGACGATGTTCGGGCTCTTGCCGCCGAGTTCGAGGGTCACCCGTTTCACGCCGGCCGCGCATCTGGCCATGATGTCCTTGCCGACCGCCGTCGAGCCGGTGAAGACCACCTTGGCCACGCCCGGGTGCTCCACCAGGGCGCGGCCCGTCACCGGGCCGGCCCCCGGCAGCACCTGGAACAGGCCCTCGGGCAGGCCGGCCATCAGGCCCAGTTCGGCCAGGCGCAGCGCGGTCAGCGGTGTGGTCTCGGCCGGCTTGAGCAGGACCGCGTTGCCGGCCGCGAGCGCGGGCGCCAGGCCCCACGCGGCGATCGGCATCGGGAAGTTCCACGGCGCGATCACCGCGACCACGCCGAGCGGCTCGTGGAAGGTCACGTCCAGGCCGCCGGCCACCGGGATCTGCCGGCCGTTCAGTCGCTCGGCCCCGCCCGCGGCGTAGTCGAGCAGGTCGCGGACGTTGCCCGCCTCCCAGCGGGCGTTGCCGATCGGGTGACCGGCCTCGCGGACCTCCAGGCGGGCCAGCTGCTCGAGGTGCTCGTCGACGACGACGGCGAACCGGCGCAGCACACGGGCCCGGTCGCCCGGGGCGCGGGCCGCCCAGTGCGCCGCGGCCCGGGTGGCCCGCGCCACGGCGGCGTCGACCTCGCGCGCCGAGGTCGCCGCGACGATCGCGACCTCCTCCTCGGTGGCCGGGTCGAGAATGACGTGCTCGTGCTGCTCGTGCAGTTCGTGGTGCTCGGACAACGGGCTGATCCTCACATGCGCTCGAAGGAGCGGAAGCGCTCCCAATCGGTGACTGCCGTGTCGTACGCGTCCTGTTCGACCCGCGCCATGTTGAGGTAGTGGGCCACCACCTCTTCGCCGAAGGCGTCCCGGGCGATCGAGGACCGCTCCCACAGCTCGGCGGCCTCGCGCAGCGTGCCCGGTACATGCGGCGCGTCGCCCGTGTAGGCGTTGCCCGTACACGCCTCGCCCGGTTCGAGCTCGTGCTCGATCCCGTACAGCCCGGCCGCGACCATGCCCGCGACCGCGAGGTAGGGGTTCACGTCGCCTCCGGGAAGGCGGTTCTCGAAGCGGTGGGAGTGCCCGTGCCCGATCACGCGCAGGGCGCACGTGCGGTTGTCCGGGCCCCACGCGACGGCGGTCGGCGCGAAGGAGCCGGGCCTGAAGCGCTTGTACGAGTTGATGTTCGGCGCGTACAGCAGGGTGAACTCGCGCATCGCGGCGAGCTGCCCGGCCATGAAGTGCCGCATCGTCTTGGACATGCCGTACGGGCCGTCCGCGTCGGCAAGCACCGGCCGGCCGTCCGCGTCCCGGAGCGAGAGGTGGATGTGGCACGAGTTGCCCTCGCGCTCGTCGTACTTCGCCATGAAGGTGAGCGACATGCCCTCCTGCGCGGCGATCTCCTTGGCCCCCGTCTTGTAGACGGCGTGCTGGTCGCACGTGGTCAGCGCCTCGTCGTAGCGGAAGGCGATCTCGTGCTGCCCGAGGTTGCACTCGCCCTTCGCCGACTCCACGGTCATGCCGGCCGCGCCCATCTCGTTGCGGATCCGGCGCAGCAGCGGTTCGACCCGCCCGGTGCCGAGCACCGAGTAGTCGACGTTGTACTGGTTGGCCGGGGTCATGCCGCGATAGGCGCGGTCCCAGCCGGCCTCGTAGGTGTCCTTGAAGACGATGAACTCGAGCTCGGTGCCCGCGTGGGCGGTCCACCCGCGGTCGGCGAGCCGGTCCAACTGGCGGCGCAGGATCTGTCGCGGCGAGGCCACGACCGGGGAGCCGTCGTGCCACAGCAGGTCCGCGTTGACCATTGCGGTGCCGGGGTTCCACGGGGTACGGCGCAGCGTGGCCAGATCGGGGCGCATGACGAAGTCGCCGTAGCCGCGCTCCCAGGACGACATGGTGTAGCCGGCGACGGTATTCATGTCGGTGTCCACGGCGAGGAGGTAGTTGCAACCCTCGGTGCCGTGGGCGAGCGCGTCGTCGAGGAAGAAGCGCGCGGCGAATCGTTTGCCCTGCAACCTGCCCTGCATGTCGGTGAAGGCCAGGACTACCGTGTCGATTTCCCCGGTGTCCACGTGTGCGCGCAGCTCGTCGACGGACAGCGGGGGCGTTCGGTCTACCAAGGGAAAGCCTCCTGTCGGTCCAACCGGAAGCCATAAGGTATGACCACGAACCATTGATTGGGAAGAGCTGGAAGGGAGAGATCGTGGCCGAGCGAGACGAGCGCGTCGAGCCGGACGGGCGAGCCGAGTCCGTCGGGCGGGACGGGTCATCCGAGTTGGACCCGAAGGATCGGCTGTCACCGCTGCTGCGCCCGGTCCGCGCGGGCAACGGTTTCGAGGAGGCGCTGGAGCAGATCCTCCAGGTGATCCGCCTGGGCCTGGTGTCCGACGGCGGCCGACTGCCCGCCGAGCGCGATCTGGCCGATCGACTCGGGGTCAGTCGGGTGACGCTGCGCGAGGTGCTCAAGGTGCTGGCGGACCAGGGCATCGTGGAGAGCCGGCGGGGGCGCTACGGCGGCACGTTCGTGCGCGAGCGCCCGGGGCCGGTCGGCGCCGGGGCCGGCGACGAGTTGCGCAGGCGGATCGCGAGGGTGGACGTGGAGGACACGCTGCGCTTTCGCGAGGTCCTGGAGGTGGGCGCGGCGGGGTTGTGCGCGGCGCAGGGCCTGGACGACGAGCAGGCCGGGCGGCTGCGGGCGGCTCTCGCGGACACCCGGGACGCGCCGCTCGCGGAGTACCGGCGACGGGACACCCTGCTGCATCTGACGCTCGCCCAGCTGTGCGGCTCGCCGTCGCTCGCCGCCCAGTACGCGGCGGTCCGGGCCACCGTGAACGATCTGCTGGACTGCATCCCGCTGCTGGTGCGCAACCTGGAGCACTCGCAGCATCAGCACACCGCCCTGGTCGAGGCGATTCTCGAGGGCGATCCGGACGCGGCGGCCGAGGTCATGCGCGAACACTGCGCGGGCACGGCGGCGCTGTTGCGCGGCTTCCTGTCCTGAGCCCGGCCCGACCCCGACACCGCCCGAGTCGGCCCCGAAGCCGAACCCGGCCCGGGTCCGGTTGTAACAACGGATTTACCTCGAAGCCTTGCGCCACGCCCACACACGAGCAAAGGTATGCGATCGAACCAATAATCCTCCCCTCCCTCCCGTCAGGAGCGGCTCGTGGCCGACGACATCCAAGCGCGCACGACGAAGAGCGACGGCGACTCGTCCGCCGAGGCGGCGGAGACCTACATGGAGAAGCGGGCACTGCGCCGCGGCAGCGCCGGTTGGCTGTTGCTGACCGGCCTGGGCGTCGCCTATGTGGTCTCGGGAGACTTCTCCGGCTGGAACTTCGGCTTGGCCGAGGCCGGTTTCGGCGGCCTGGCGATCGCCGCCGCGCTCATGGGTCTGATGTACACATGCATGGTGTTCTCGCTCGCCGAGCTGTCCTCGATCCTGCCCGCCGCGGGCGGCGGCTACGGCTTCGCCCGGCGCGCGCTCGGGACCTGGGGCGGCTTCCTGACCGGAACCGCGATCCTGATCGAGTACGTCCTGGCGCCGGCCGCCATCGTCATCTTCATCGGCGACTACGTCCAATCGCTCAACCTGTTCGGCCTGAAGTCCTCGTGGCCGGTCTACCTCGCGTGCTTCGTGATCTTCATCGGGATCCACCTGTGGGGCGTCGGCGAGGCGCTGCGCTTCAGCTTCATCGTCACCGGTATCGCCGTCGCCGCGCTGCTGATCTTCGCGGTCGGCGCGTTCACCGAGTTCGACGGCGGTGGGCTCAACGACATACCGGTGGACCACGACGCGCTGGGCTCCAACTCGTGGCTGCCGTTCGGCCTGCTGGGCATCTGGTCGGCCTTCCCCTTCGGCATGTGGTTCTTCCTGGGCGTGGAGGGCGTACCTCTGGCGGCGGAGGAGACCAAGGACCCCGCGCGCACCCTGCCCAGGGCGATGGGCCTGTCGATCGGCATCCTGCTGCTGCTCGCCGTGCTCACCTTCCTGGCCGCGACCGGGGCGCACGGGTCGAACGCGATCGTGGACGCGGGCAACCCGCTGGTGACCGCGCTCCAGGGCGACGGCGACCCGACCCCGCTGAGCCGCTTCGTGAACTACGCGGGTCTGGCCGGCCTGGTGGCCTCGTTCTTCTCGCTCATCTACGCCGGATCGCGACAGCTGTTCGCGCTGTCCCGGGCCGGCTACCTGCCCCGCTTCCTGTCCCTGACCAGCCGGCGCAAGGCTCCCTACCTCGGCCTCCTCGTGCCCGGCGCGCTCGGTTTCGCGCTGGCCGCGTGGAGCGGGGACGGTGCCCGGATGCTCAACATCGCGGTGTTCGGCGCGACCATCTCGTACGCCCTGATGTCCCTGTCGCACATCGTGCTGCGGCGCCGCGAGCCCGAACTGCCCCGGCCCTACCGGACCCCCGGCGGCATAGCCACATCCTCCGTGGCCTTCGTACTCGCCTGCTCCGCGCTCGTCGCGACGTTCCTGGTGGACAAGCAGGCGGCGCTCATCGCGCTCTGCGTGTACGCCGTCGCCCTCGCCTACTTCGCGCTGTACAGCCGGCACCGACTGGTGGCCAACGCGCCGGAGGAGGAGTTCGCGGCCCTCGCGGCGGCCGAGGCCGAACTCGCCCGGGACTGAATCCACCACTCCCCGGCCGGCCGCCCCGTCCACCCCGGCCCATCCCCACCCACCGGTCCCGCCCGTCCCGCCCGTCCCGCGCCCATCCGACCCGAACCCAGAGGAACCGAGCGGCACTTCATGCACAAGCCACTGATCGGCATCAGCACGTACAGCGAGGAATCCGTCCACTGGGGGGTCTGGCAACAGCCCGCGGTCCTGCTCCCCATGGGCTATCCCACCCTGGTCCAGCGGGCGGGCGGCCTCGCGGTCATGCTGCCGCCGGACGTGCCGGAAGCGGCGGCCGAGACAGTCGCGCGCCTGGACGCGGTGGTGATCGCGGGCGGTCCGGACGTGCGGTCCTCCCGATACGGAGCCGAGCCGCACCCCGAGGCCGGGGCGCCGAACGAGGCCCGGGACGTCTGGGAGTCCGCGCTGATCGAGGCGGCGCTGGCGGCGGGCACGCCGCTGCTGGCGATCTGCCGGGGCATGCAGCTCCTGAACGTGGTCCTGGGCGGGACCCTGATCCAGCACCTGCCGGACGTGGTCGGCCACGGCGGCCACACCGGCCCGCCGGGCCGGCTCGTCGGGCATGTCGTCGAGCCGGTCCCGGGCACACTGCTCGCGGCGATCGGCGCCGAGCCGACCGAGGTGCCCACCTATCACCACCAGGCCGTGGATCGGCTCGGCCGCGGCCTGGTGGCCGGCGCCCTGGCCGAGGACGGCGTCGTCGAGGCCGTCGAGCTGCCGGGCGCGGCGTTCGTCCTCGGCGTGCAGTGGCACCCCGAGGCCGGTACGGACCTGCGGATCGCGCAGGCGCTGGTCGCCGCCGCGCACTGCCCGAAGCCCGCCACCGCGCCGGCCGGGTGACCCGGGCACACCACGAACCGCCACTCCACGACGCGTAGTCGTCAGCGAAAGGCAGACATTCCGGTTCCGATTCCCGACCGCCGGAGGGTACCGCGACAGGTTCTGCGGTGACAGTCTGTTCTGATGTCGATACCGACTGCCACGATCGGAGTCGGGTCGCCACTCGTTAACCGCGACGAAGTGGGAGGGAACCGACGTGACTTCAGAGCAGACGCAGCCGGTGAGCATGTATCCGGAACTGGACGAGGCGACGCTCGTACAGATCATCCGGGCACTGGAGACCGGAGACACCTCGCGGCTCGCCCCGTCCAGGGTCGTAGAGGTCGAACAGGCCAGAGCCCAAGTGGAGTTCAGCAGGGTCAAGGTGCCCGGCGCGGAGGGGGTCGAGCTGGACGGGGCGCTGTGGCGGCACCCCGACGGCGGGCCGCGCGCCGTGATCGTGATGCCGTCGCCGTGGGTGGACCTGGGCTGGGCCGTGTACGTGGCACAGGCCACCCTGTTCGCGCTCAAGGGGTACAACGTCCTGGCCTACACGGCCCGCGGGTTCGGGGATTCGGGCGGCGAGGTCGAGGTCGCCGGTCCCCTGGACGTCGCGGACGCGTCCCTGGCTCTCAACTTCCTCACCGCCCGAACCGAGGGCGAGGTGAGGGGCGTCGGCTTCCTCGGCGACTCGTACGGCTCGGGCATCAGCCAGTTGGTCGCCGCACACGACGACCGGGTGAACGCGGTCGTCGCCCTCAGCACGTGGGGAGACCTGGGCGAGGCGTTCTTCGAGAACAGCACCCGGCACGTCGCCGCGGTGCAGACGCTGTTGGGGGCCGCGTCCAAGGCCCGGCTCAGTGCGCGGACCCGGCAGGCGTTCGAGGACGTGCTGGCCAACCGGAACGTCCAGGACACCCTCGCCTGGGCGCTGCCGCGCTCCCCGTACACCCACGTCGAGCGCCTCAACGGCAACCCGGTGTCGATCCTGTTCGCGAACGCCTGGCACGAGACGCTGTTCCCCACCAATCAGATGTTGAAGGTGTTCAACGCGCTGACCCGTCCCAAGCGCCTGCTGATGTCCATCGGCGACCACTCGGGCCCGGAATCGCCCGGCATCGTCGGGCTGCCCAACCGCATCTGGGCGGACGCCCACCGCTGGCTGGACCACCACCTCCTCGGCGACGACAACGGCATCGACGCCGAGGACCAGGTCGTCTGTCAGGTCATGTGGGACGGCGGGCTGGAATCCCGGCCCACGTGGGACACGATCGGCGAACGCATCGACCGGCTCTATCTGGTCGGCGCGCAAAACGGCGGCGGCGCCGTGCTGGCCGACAAGCCGGGCGGCGACTGGGAGCTCACCTTCCGGGCCGGGACCGATACCCCGGCCACCGTCGCGAACAAGATCATCATGTCCGGTTACGCGGAGATGGCCGGCCTGCCCAAGATCTATCGCACCGGACAGATCGACCGATCCGACGCCGGCGCCTGGGTCACCGCGCCGATGCCCGACGGGCGGAGGCTGCGGGGCGTGCCGCGGCTGCGGCTGACCTACACCCCGGGCGCGGCGGACTCGACGCTCGTCGCGCATCTCTTCGACGTCGACGTGTTCGGCCTCGCGCGCATCATCACGCACGCGCCGTTCACCCACCTCGGCGGCGAGGCCGGCCGGCCGGTCACCGTGGACATCGAACTCCAGGCCACCGGCTACGACATCAAGGACAAGCACCGGCTGATGCTCGTCCTCGACACCAAGGACCCGTTCTACGGCGACGCCACCGAAGCGGGCACCACCATCACCGTCTCCTCGTCCGACGACGACCCGTCGTACCTGGAGATCCCGGTGCGCTGATCGACCCGGCTGCCCGGTCCGCGCCGGACCGGGCAGCCCGACCGACCGCTCCCCCGACCCATCGAGCGCTCGCCGAACCGCCGGACATTCGCCAGAGGTTCATCCCCGAGCCAGGTCCGCCCTGACGGCCCGTCGCCTGCCGCCGCTTGACTCGCCGTACGTGCACGTTCCGTGCTCGCGCGCGGTTTCCCCGCGTCAGGACGACAGGAGATGGCGTTGCGACGTATCCTTCCCGCGCTCGGCGTGGCCGGCGTACTGCTGGCGACCGTGATCGCGGTCCCCGCGGCCGCGGCCCAGGACGACACGTCCCGCAGTTCGTCGCGGCCGTCGGCCGACCCCATCGTGATCGCGCACCGGGGGGCGAGCGGCTACCGGCCCGAGCACACCCTGGAGAGCTACCGCCTCGCGATCCGGATGGGCGCGGACTACATCGAGCCCGACCTCGTCGCCACCAAGGACGGCGCGCTCGTCGCCCGGCACGAGAACGAGATCTCCGGTACGACCGACGTCTCCACGCGCCCGGAGTTCGCCGCGCGCAAGGCGACCAAGACCATCGACGGGACCGCGGTCACCGGCTGGTTCACCGAGGACTTCACCCTCGCCGAGCTCAAGACGCTGCGCGCGAAGGAGCGGCTGCCGCAGGTCCGTCCGACCAACACCGCGTTCGACGGCAAGCTGGAGGTGCCCACCCTCCAGGAGGTGCTCGACCTGGCGCGGACCGAGGGCCGCAGGCTGCACCGGACGATAGGCGTCTACCCGGAGACCAAGCACCCGACCTACTTCCAGTCGATCGGGCTGCCGCTCGAGGAGCCGCTGGTACAGATCCTCAAGCACAACCGGCTCACCGGCCGCAAGGACAAGGTGTTCATCCAGTCCTTCGAGACCGCGAACCTGCGCAAGCTCGACCGGATGATCGACGTCAAGCTGGTGCAGCTGCTCGACGCGACGGGCCGGCCGTACGACTTCGCCGTCGCGAACGACCCGCGCACGTACCAGGATCTGACCCGGCCCGAGAACCTGAAGTGGATCGGCACCTACGCGGACGGGATCGGCAGCAACAAGAACCTGATCGTCCCGCGTGACGCCGCGGGCAGGCTGCTGCCCCCCACCACGCTGATCCGGGACGCGCACCGCGCCGGACTGATCGTGCACGCCTGGACGTTCCGCGCGGAGAACCAGTTCCTGCCGGCCGACTTCCGCCTCGGCGCCGACCCGAACGCGCGCGGCGACATCACCGCCGAGTACGAACTGTTCTACGGCCTCGGCCTCGACGGCCTGTTCGCCGACCAGCCGGACACCGCGGTCGCGGCCCGCGCCGGCCTCGCGTCCTAGACGACGCCCCGGCGCCCCGCGCACGGTCTCGCCGAGCCGGCAAGGCAGTGCGACGCAGCCCGCGACGTCGCGGCGCCGCCCCCGCACGGGGGCATCGGCGTCGCGAACGTCGCGGGCTGTACGTCTTCCCGCCGGCCGCGGGCGATCAGATGGCCGCGGCCAGTTCGGTGCCCTGGCGGATCGCCCGCTTGGCGTCCAGTTCGGCGGCGACATCCGCGCCGCCGATGAGGTGGACCGGGTGTGCGCCGGTGCGCAGTTCCTCGTACAGGTCGCGGCGGGGCTCCTGTCCCGCGCACAGCACGATCGTGTCCACCGCGAGGGTCGTGGCGGTGCCGTCCACGGTGAAGTGCAGACCCTCGTCGTCGATGCGGTCGTACACGACCCCGGCCACCATGACGACGCCGCGCTGCTTCAGTTCGGTGCGGTGGATCCAGCCCGTCGTCTTGCCGAGACCGGCACCGACCTTGGACGCCTTGCGCTGCAACAGGTGGACGCTGCGCGGTGACCTCGGGCGCTCGGGAACCCGCAGCCCGCCCGGCGCGCGGTAGTCGGTGTCGACGCCCCAGGCGCGGAAGTACGTCTCGGGATCCCGGCTCGCCGAGTCGCCGGCGTCGGTCAGGAACTCGGCGACGTCGAAGCCGATGCCGCCGGCACCGATGATCGCCACGCGCTCCCCCACCGGGGCGCCGTCCCGCAGCACGTCGAGGTAGGTGCGCACGCTCGGATGGTCGAGCCCGGGGATCTCGGGGGCCCTGGGGGTGACTCCGGTGGCCACCACGATCTCGTCGTAGCCGCCCGACGCAAGGGTGTCCTTGGTGACGGGCGTGTTCAACCTGACCTCGACGCCGCGCTGTTCGAGCTGCACCCGGAAGTAGCGCAGGGTCTCGTCGAACTCCTCCTTGCCGGGGACCTTGTTGGCGACGTTGAGCTGCCCGCCGATCCGGTCCGCGGCGTCGAAGAGGGTCACCGCGTGTCCGCGTTCGGCCGCGGCCACCGCGAACGCCAGGCCCACCGGCCCCGCCCCCACCACACCGACGCGCTTGCGCCGCCGGGTCGGCGTCAGCACCAACTCGGTCTCGTGGCAGGCCCGCGGATTGACCAGGCAGGAGGTGATCTTCCCGCTGAAGGTGTGATCCAGACACGCCTGGTTGCAGCCGATGCAGGTGTTGATGGCCTCGCCCCGGCCCTCGCCCGCCTTCACGACGAAGTCGGGGTCGGCGAGGAAGGGACGGGCCATCGACACCATGTCCGCGTAGCCCTCGGCGAGCAACCGCTCGGCGACCTCGGGGGTGTTGATGCGGTTGGTGGTCACCAGCGGGACGGTGACCGATCCCATCAGTTTCCTGGTCACCCACGTGTACGCCGCGCGGGGCACCGACGTGGCGATGGTCGGGATCCTGGCCTCGTGCCAGCCGATGCCGGTGTTGATGATGTCGGCGCCCGCCGCCTCGATCGCCTTGGCTAGCGTGACCACTTCCGTCAGTGAGGAGCCGCCCGGCACCAGGTCGAGCATCGACAGCCGGTAGATCAGGATGAAGTCCGCGCCCACGCGCTCGCGCACCCGCCGGACGATCTCCACGGGGAAGCGCATGCGGTTCTCGTACGAACCGCCCCAGCGGTCGGTGCGCCGGTTGGTGGCCGCGGCGACGAACTCGTTGATCAGGTAGCCCTCGGAGCCCATGATCTCGACCCCGTCGTAGCCCGCGAGCCTAGCCAGCCCGGCGGCCCGCACGAAGTCCTCGACGGTCCGTTCGACCTCGTCGTCGGTCAGGGCCCGCGGTACGTGCGCCGAGATGGGGGCCTGCAACGCGCTGGGGGCCACCAGGTCGGCGTGGTGCGCGTACCGGCCGAAGTGCAGGATCTGCATCGCGATCCGGCCGCCCTCGCGGTGCACGGCGTCGGTCACGACCTTGTGCCGCTCCGCCTCGGCCTCGGTGGTCAGGGCCGCGCCACCCGCCCAGGGGCGCCCGGCCTCGTTGGGCGCGATGCCGCCGGTGACGATCAGGCCGACACCGCCGCGGGCACGGGCCGCGTAGAAGGCCGCCATCCGCTCGAAGCCGTTCGCGGCCTCTTCCAGACCGACGTGCATCGACCCCATCACCACCCGATTGGGCAGGGTGGTGAAGCCCAGGTCGAGCGGGCTCAGCAGGTGCGGGTAGTGGTTGCTCATGAGATTATTATGCAACAAGTTGCATTAGATGGTGGCCCGCGGGGCCGGGCGGTACGGCCGAGGCCGCGCCCGGCCCCTGCGCCGAGGGGCGCGTCAGGCCTTGAGTCGGGCCATCCACGACTCGATCTCGTCCACGCCGCGCGGCAGGCCGGCCGACAGGTTTCGGTTGCCGTCCTCCGTCACCAGGATGTCGTCCTCGATCCGCACCCCGATGCCGCGATACTCCTCGGGCACCGTGAGGTCGTCGGCCTGGAAGTACAACCCGGGCTCGACGGTCAGGCACATCCCCGGCTCCAGCACACCGTCCACGTACGACTCGGTGCGCGCCACGGCGCAGTCGTGCACGTCCAGGCCGAGCATGTGACCCGTGCCGTGCAGCGTCCATCGGCGCTGCAGCCCCAGCTCCAGCACCCGCTCCACCGGTCCCTCGACCAGCCCCCACGCGACGAGGTGCTCGGCGAGCACCCGCTGCGCCTCGTCGTGGAACTCCCGGTACTTCGCGCCCGGACGCACGGCGGCGATGCCCGCCTCCTGCGCGGCGAACACGGCGTCGTAGATCCGGCGCTGGAACGGCGTGAACCGGCCCGTGACGGGCAGCGTGCGGGTCACGTCGGCGGTGTAGAGGGTGTGCGTCTCGACTCCCGCGTCGAGCAGCAGCAGGTCGCCCGGGCGCACCGGGCCGTCGTTGCGGACCCAGTGCAGGCTGGTCGCGTGCGGCCCCGCCGCGCAGATCGAGCCGTAGCCGACGTCGTTGCCCTCGACCCGCGCCCGCAGGAAGAAGGTGCCCTCGATGTAGCGCTCCGACGTCGCCTCGGCCCGGTCCAGGACTCGCACGACGTCCTCGAAGCCGCGCACCGTCGAGTCCACCGCGGCCTGCAGCTGGCGGATCTCGAACTCGTCCTTGACCAGCCGTTCGTCGGCCAGGAAGACCCGCAGCTCCTCGTCCCGCTCGGCGTCGAGGAGTTCACCGAGGGCGGCCTCCAGGCCCGCGTCGTGTCCACGCACGATCCGCACCGGCCCGGTCGCCCGTGACACCTCGTCCGCGGCCGTGCGCACGTCCCGACAGGGCAGCCCGTACAGCAGCTCGCCCTCGGCCAGGCCCGGTCGCCGGCCGACCCACAGCTCACCCTGCCCGTCCAGCCAGAACTCGCCGTTCTCCCGGTCGGAGCGCGGGAGCAGGTACAGCGCCGCGTCGTGCCCGTCGGCGGCGGGTTCCAGGACCAGCACGCCGTCCTGGGTCAGATCGCCGGTCAGGTAGGCGTAGTCGCTCGACGCCCGGAAGGGGTACTCGGTGTCGTTGGAGCGGGTCTTGAGGTTGCCCGCGGGGATCACCAGGCGCTCGCCGGGGAACCGGGCCGAGAGCGCCGCCCGCCGCCGGGCCGCGTTCGGGGCCTGCTCGATCGGTGCGAGGTCGCGCCGCTCGGTGTCGGCCCAGCCGGCACGCATGTTCGCCGCCAGCTCCTCCGAGACTTCCCGGTACAGGCCGTTCTTGCGCTGCTTGATCGGCTGCGCCTGCTGCTCGGACTGCCCGTTCTCGGCACCCACGACGGTCTCCTCGGCTCGACTCGGTCACTTCTCGGTCATTTGTCCGCACCCATCATTCCCGATCCGCCCGCTCGCCCCCGACCCGCTCGCCCCCGACCCGCCCGGACGCACGGGCACGGCCACGCCACGGCCGGGCGGGGCCGTGCCGAGATGGGATCCGTCACGGGATATCTTGATGTCAAGCAATCTCGCGGACATGGAACGGAGCATCCTGTGACCGACCCGACCATCATCTATACGCACACCGACGAGGCGCCGGCGCTGGCGACCTACTCTCTCCTCCCGGTGGTCCAGGCGTACGCGTCGACGGCCGGGGTCGGCGTGGAGACCCGCGACATCTCCCTCGCCGGGCGCATCATCGCCCAGTTCCCCGAGCGCCTCACGGCGGAGCAGCGCATCGACGACGCGCTCGCCGAGCTCGGCGAGCTGGCCCGGACGCCCGAGGCGAACATCATCAAACTGCCGAACGTATCGGCGTCGATTCCGCAGCTCAAGGCGGCCATCGCCGAGCTGCAGCAGCAGGGCTACGCACTGCCGAACTACCCGGACGACCCGAAGACCGACGAGGACAAGGACGTCCGGGCGCGCTACGGCAAGGCCCTGGGCAGCGCGGTCAACCCGGTCCTGCGCGAGGGCAACTCCGACCGCCGCGCGCCCGCGTCGGTCAAGAACTACGTCCGGGCGCACCCGCACCGCATGGGCACCTGGACGCCCGAGTCGAAGACCAACGTCGCGCACATGAGCGCCGACGACTTCTGCTCCACCGAGAAGTCCGCCGTGATCTCCGAGGCGGGCTCGCTCCGCATCGAGCTGGCGGGCGACGACGGCAGCACCACCGTCCTGCGCGAGGCGGTCCCCGTGCTCGAGGGCGAGGTCGTGGACGCCTCCGTGATGCGCGCGGCGCCGCTGCGCGAGTTCCTCGCCGCGCAGGTCGCCCGGGCCAAGGCCGAGGGCGTGCTGTTCTCGGTGCACCTGAAGGCCACGATGATGAAGGTCTCCGACCCGATCATCTTCGGCCACGCGGTCCGCGCCTTCTTCCCGGAGACCTTCGCCGAGCACGGCGCGGCGCTCGCGGCGGCCGGCCTGAGCCCGAACGACGGCCTCGGCGGCATCCTGAAGGGCCTGGAGTCGCTGCCCGAGGGCGCGAAGATCAAGGAGTCCTTCGAGGCCGAGCTGGCCAAGGGCCCGGCGCTGGCGATGGTCGACTCCGATCGCGGCATCACCAACCTGCACGTACCGAGCGATGTCATCGTCGACGCCTCCATGCCGGCGATGATCCGCACCTCCGGTCACATGTGGGGTCCGGACGGCAAGGAGGCCGACACCCTCGCCGTCCTCCCGGACAGCAGCTACGCCGGCGTCTACCAGGTCGTCATCGACGACTGCCGGGCGAACGGCGCCTACGACCCGGCCACGATGGGCTCGGTGCCCAACGTCGGCCTGATGGCGCAGAAGGCCGAGGAGTACGGCAGCCACGACAAGACCTTCGAGATCGCGACCACGGGCACCGTGCGGGTCGTCGACGGCGCCGGCGACGTCGTGCTGGAGCAGGTCGTCGCGGCCGGCGACATCTTCCGGATGTGCCAGACCAAGGACCTGCCGATCAAGGACTGGGTCAAGCTCGCCGTCACCCGCGCCCGCGCGACCGGCGCCCCGGCGGTGTTCTGGCTGGACCCGGCTCGCGCGCACGACGCGAACCTGATCGCGAAGGTCCGGGCGTACCTGCCCGAGCACGACACCGACGGTCTGCGGATCGAGATCATGTCGCCGGTCGAGGCGACCGCGTTCTCCCTGGAGCGCATCCGCCGCGGTGAGGACACCATCTCGGTCACCGGCAACGTGCTGCGCGACTACCTGACCGACCTCTTCCCGATCCTCGAGCTGGGCACGAGCGCGAAGATGCTCTCCGTCGTCCCGCTCATCAACGGCGGCGGCCTGTTCGAGACCGGCGCGGGCGGCTCCGCGCCCAAGCACGTCCAGCAGCTCGTCAAGGAGAACTACCTGCGCTGGGACAGCCTCGGCGAGTTCCTCGCGCTCGCGGTGAGCTTCGAGCACCTCGCGCAGCGCACGGGCAACGCGCGCGCCCAGATCCTCGCCGACACGCTCGACCGCGCGACGGGCACGTTCCTCGACGAGGACAAGTCGCCGAGCCGCCGCCTCGGCGGCATCGACAACCGCGGCAGCCACTTCTTCCTGGCCCTGTACTGGGCGCAGGAGCTGGCCGAGCAGACCGAGGACGCGGGTCTGGCCGAGGCGTTCGCCGGACTCGCCCGGACGCTGTCCGAGCAGCAGGAGACGATCGTCGGCGAACTGATCGCGGTGCAGGGCTCGCCGGTCGACATCGGCGGGTACTACCGGCCCGACGCCGCCAAGGCGTCGGCCGTCATGCGCCCCTCGACGACCTTCAACGAGGCCCTGGCGACCCTGGGCTGACGCCGGCGCCGGGCCCGGGAACGCTTGCCGTTCCCGGGCCCGGCCCGGATGGGCCGCAAGCCAACCGGTGAGTAGAGGGACGGCGGACGAGATCCCGTCGTCCCGACGATGTCGAAGGCGCTGATCCGGGCAGAGCCCGGCTCGGCGCCTTTACCCGTTCCCGGACGGCGGCGCAACAGCGAAAGATGCGCAATTCGAGGAACCTCGGGTCGAACGAACCTGCGAACCGGACGCAGCCGACGCTACCAAGGGCGACGGCGTGTACGACACGTTGCCTCGCTCTCGATGACCCGGGCGCGAGTCTCGACAGCACCCTCCCGAACAGTAACCATGAGTGTGGGTGCGGCGACTGAAGGGAGCGCAACTATTCGGCTGCCCAACTGTCTTCACGGCTGCTCATTGCGACGGCCGAGCCGATTCCGCTGCGATCGCCACCGCATCACCGACAGGATCGGTCCGATCGGTACGGTGCGACGTCGGGGACGGTAGGAGGCGACGGTGTTTCGGGGCGCCCAGGCTGTCTTTGAGATTTCGAACTACGCGCGTGGCAACGACGGATGCGGGGTCCTGGTTGTCGCCACACGCGAAACGGGACGAAACCCCCGGCCGGGGATTTCGACCAGCGAACGTGATACACGATCATCATCGTGGGCTCAATCCATTGCAAATCTCGCGAGAATCAGATCCTGGGTATTCATCCAACGGGGGAGATCGAGATGAAACATTCGGACGCCAGGCCACTTGAGATATCGCGCAGCGAGGCGGCTCCCGATCTCGCCAGCGAGCAACCCTTTACCAGACAGCACATCGTAGAGATCGTGACCGTTCCGATCGCATCGTTGCTGCCTGGTGAATCTCCGCGCTCGGAGGGGCAGGACAAAGAGCATATCTCCCGACTGGCCGAGGTCGAGGAACCACTTCCACCCATCCTCGTCAACCGAAACACCATGCAGGTGATCGATGGATTCCATCGCCTGCTCGCCGCTTTATCGAAGGGGCGGGAGGTGATCGATGTCGAGCTTTTCGTCGGCACTCCCGAGGAAGCTTTCCTGCGTGCCGTCAAAGCGAATGTGGGGCATGGCCTCCCCCTGTCGCAAGCCGACCGTCGAGCCGCGGCCACGAAGATCATCGCGTCCCACCCGCACATGTCCGACCGGGCGATCGCGCGGATCGCGGGCCTCGGGGCCAAGACCGTGGCGGGCATCCGGCGCCGTTCAGCTGACGCGGTGCCGCAGTTGAACGCCCGGATCGGCCGCGACGGCAGGGTCCGTCCGTTGAACAGTGTCGAGGGTCGACGGCGGGCCGCCGAGGTCATCGCCGAGCATCCGGAGGCTTCCCTGCGCGAGATAGCGCGGCTCGCGGGGATCTCGCCGGCGACCGCGAGCGATGTCCGCAAGCGCCTCGAATCCGGCGAGGAGCCGGTGACCGTGCCGGCCGGTGCGGCCGACATCCGCGACGGCGCGCCAGCGTCGGACCGGGCCGGCGGATCCAGGAGCGAGCGGAACGTGCGGCCGTGGCAGGCGGATCCGGGGTCGGTGGTCGAGAAGTTGCTGCGAGATCCGTCGCTGCGACACAAAGAGGAGGGGCGACACCTGCTGCGCCTGCTGCGGCAGAACGCGATCGGGCTGGACGAGTGGTCGGAATTGACCGCCGCGGTACCACCGCATTGCGGGGCCCTGGTCGTGCATCTCGCGCGGCAATACGCCGAAACGTGGCTGGGATTCGCCCAGGAGCTGGACGAGCGGGTTCGGTCCGTCACCACCGGCGCGGTCGGCATGTGAACGACCGCAATTAAACGGTACCAGGGGTTGCCGCGGCGCCGGGAATACCGGCCACCGACACCGAAATACGCTGCACCGGATGGCCGTGGACGCACGGACCACCACCGGGCAGCCACCTCTGCGAGGGGTTACCCGGAGGCAGGCATCGCCGCCTCGGGTATCCCCTCGTATCGATTTCCGCAGAGTGTGTGGAGATCGACCCGAACCCATTCGGCGACGGTGGACGTGTTCGTGGTCGCGCCGTGCACCTCGGGCCATTGCCATTTCTCCGGGCCGGCTCCTGGTGTGCGGGCGGATCCCCTCCGCGCGCATATCCCGCGCCGGCTATCGGTGCCATAATCCGAAATCACACGACGGCCGGCTCGTGGATATCGCCGGGCGGAACACGGGCCGGCCGTTCGGTCGACGGAAAAAGCGCCGGCAATCGTCCGGCGGCACCCGCCGTCGGAACGCGGAGCCGTGCCGCCCGCCGAAGCGGGTGCCGCCACCACCCGACGTCTTCATCGGCACCGACTGTCGTATTGCCCAACCGCCTTGCGGGAGGTACTCCATGGCCGTTCGAGATATCGCGTACGGCGAGTTCCACGAACTCGTCCGGCGCCGGGATTTCCGGGGATGCGACCGCGCGGCCGGCCGCGCTCGGCACGCGGCGGCGAAGCACGATCGGCCGGCCGCCGGATGAGCCGCGGCGGCGCCGGTATCGCCTCGGTCGGTCTGCCCACCCTGGCCGAATACGCGCGCGTGGCGCGGGCGGGCATGGCCGCGGAGCTCTGGGACTTCGTGGCCGGCGGCGCGGGTGAGGAGCGCACACTTCGCGCCAACCTGGAGGTCTTCGACCGGACCGCCCTGCGCCCGCGCGTGCTGGCCGGCGTCGGCCGGGGCGGCGTCGGCGGGGCGGGCATCGAGACCCGGATCCTCGGGCGCACCTGGGCGGCCCCCATCGCCGTCGCGCCGATGGCCTACCAGACCCTGATCCACCCGGAGGGCGAGGTCGCCACGGCCCGCGGCGCCGGGTCGGTCGGCATCCCCCTCGTCGTGAGCGCCTTCGCGGGCCGCTCCTTCGCGGACATCGCCCTGGCCGCCACCGCCCCGCTCTGGCTGCAGACGTACTGCTTCCGCGACCGCGCGACGACGCGGGCGCTGATCTCCCGCGCGGAACGAGCCGGTTTCGAGGCGCTGGTCCTCACCGTGGACGCTCCCCACTCCGGCCGCCGAACACGCGACCCGCGCGGCGACTTCCGGCTGCCACCGGGGATCACGCCGGTCAACCTTCCCGGAGCCGGAGCCGGAATGGGAACGGGAACCGGAACCGGAGTGGGAGCCGGGATCGCCGCGGCCGGTGGGCATGCCCTCGCGGACTTCGATCCGGCCCCCGACTGGTCCGAGATCGCGTGGCTGCGCTCGATCAGCGCACTGCCGCTGCTCGTCAAGGGCATCCTCACCGCCGCCGACGCCCGCCGGGCGCTCGACGCGGGCGTGGACGGCATCGTCGTGTCGAACCACGGCGGCCGGCACCGGGACGGCGTCCCGGCCACCCTGGAGGTGCTGCCCGAAGTGGCGTCGGCGGTCGGGGGATCCTGCCCCGTCCTGCTCGACGGGGGCATCCGCCGAGGCGCCGACGTGCTGGCCGCACTGGCCCTGGGCGCCGACGCGGTGCTCGTCGGGCGGCCGATCCTGCACGGTCTCGCGGTGGAGCAACAGGACGGCGTGGCACAGGTGTTGGACCTGCTGACCGACGAACTGACGGACGCCATGGCGCTCACCGGGATCCGGTCGGTCACCGACGCGGGCCCCGAACTGGCGTACCCGCGTGGCCGTCCCGCGCAAGCGGCCGACGCACAGCCGCCGGCCGACCCACGGCCACCGGTCGGCCCGCGGGCGATGTCGGGCCCCGCCACGCTCGCGAAGGCGGAACTGCACAGCAGCGTCTCGGATCCGGTGCTGGACACGATGAACTTCCTCAACGAGATCACCCACCGCTATCCCGAGGCCATCTCGTTCGCGCCGGGCCGCCCGTACGACGGCTTCTTCGACACCGAGCAGATCTTCACGCACATCCGCCGCTATCTCGAACACCTGGAAACGAGCGGGTACTCGCCCGCCCGAATCCGTGACGCGATGTTCCAGTACGGCCCGACCGGCGGCCGGATCCGCGAGCTGATCGCCGACTCGCTGCGCCGGGACGAGAACATCGACGTGCCGCCCGAATCCATCGTGGTCACCGTGGGCTGCCAGGAGGCGATGCTGCTCGCGGTGCGCGCGCTGATCTCCGGTCCCGACGACGTGCTCCTGGTCTCCAGTCCCTGCTACGTGGGGATCACCGGTGTCGCCCGGCTGCTCGACGTCGAGCCCACCGCGGTCGAAGAGGGACCGGACGGCTTCCGCTGCGCCGACCTGGCGGCGGCGATCCGGGCGGAGCGGGCGCGCGGGCGCCGCTGTCGCGCCTTCTACACGGTGCCCGACCACTCGAACCCGTCCGGGGCCACCATGCCCCTGGCGGAACGACACGCGCTCCTCGAACTGGCGGCCCGCGAGGACATCCTGATCCTGGAGGACAGCCCCTACCGGATGGTCAGTCCCGGGCGGCAGTTGCCGACCCTCAAGTCCCTCGACCGCCGACGCCGGGTGGTCCACCTGGGCTCCTTCTCCAAGACCCTCTTCCCCGGCGCCCGCGTGGGCTTCGCCGTGGCGGACCAGGTCGTCGTCGACCGGGTCGGCGGCACGGGTCTGCTGGCGGACGAACTCACCAAGATCAAGAGCATGGTGACGGTCAACACCTCGCCGCTGAGCCAGGCGGCGGTGGCGGGCATGCTGCTCGCGTCCGGCGGGCGGACCGCGGACCTGAACGTCGAGACGGCCGCGTACTACGGCGAGGCAATGCGCGCCACCCTCGACCGGCTCGACGAGTGCTTCCCGCCCGCGCCATCGGGTGAGCCGGCGGCCGTGCGTTGGAACCGGCCCGACGGCGGCTTCTTCCTGACCGTGCACGTCCCCTTCCGCGCGGACGACGCCGCGCTGACCCGGTCGGCCGAAGGGTTCGGGGTCATCTGGACCCCGATGTCCTACTTCTACCCGCAGGGCGGTGGGGAGCACAGTCTCCGGCTCTCCGTCAGCTACCTCACCCGAGCCGAGATCACGGAGGGCATCGCCCGGCTGGCCCGCTTCGTCGAGTCCGAATCCGTGTCCCGGTCCGTGTCCGGGCCCGTGTCCGAGTCCGTGCCCGAGTCCGTGCCCGAGTCCGTGCCCGAGGCCGAGTCCCGGCCCGTGCCCGGCTCCGTCACCCCGAGCCGGCCCACGCACACACCCACCGAACCGACCCACCCGCACCGAAAGGCCGACTGAAGTGTCGACAGCAGTGCATCGCATCCGAAGCAAGCCACGCATGTGGGGATGGACATTCCAATGACCCTCAGCATGAACCTGCCGGCCACCGACCTCCTGGCGCCGCCGGCGTCCGAGCGAAAGAACATCCCCGGCGTCTCACGGATCCTGGGCGTCGGCACGGCCGTCACCGAGAACTCCTACTCGCAGCGCGAGTTGCTCGACGTCTTCGAGATCACCGACCCCAAGGTCCGCTCCGTCTTCCTCAACAGCGCGATCGAAAGGCGCTTCCTCTCCGTACCGCCCCGGGACGAAGCGGGCACCATCACCCTGGAGACGCAGGGCCAACTGCTCGCCAAGCACAAGCGGCTCGCCCTCGCCATGGGCGCCCGGGCGGTGCGGAACTGCCTGGAGAACGCCGGGATCGAGCTGTCCGACATCGGCTACCTGTGCTGCGTCACCACGACCGGCCTGCTCACACCCGGCCTGAGCGCGCTGCTCATCCGCGACATGGGGATCAATCCGAACAGCAGCCGGGTGGACGTCGTCGGCATGGGCTGCAACGCGGGCCTGAACGCGCTCAACGCGGTCGTCGGCTGGACGGTGGCGCACCCGGGACAGGTCGCCGTGATGGTGTGCGCCGAGGCCTGCTCGGCGGCCTACGTCATCGACGCCACGATGCGCACCTCGGTCGTGAACAGCCTCTTCGGCGACGGCGCCGCGGCCGTCGCACTGGCCGCCGACCCGCTCGACGCCGCCGGTCCGCCCGACGCCCCGCGAGCCCTGGACGACATGGCGGCCGCGGCGGGCAGTCCGCGCGTGCTGTCCTTCGCCAGCCACATCATCACCGACGCGATCGACGCGATGCGCTACGACTGGGACGACGAGCAGGGGAAGTTCAGCTTCTTCCTCGATCCCGAGGTCCCCTACGTGGTCGGCGCGCACGCGGAATCGGTGATCGACCGTCTGCTGTCCGGTGCCGGCCTGCGCCGCAGCGACATCGGGCACTGGCTGGTGCACTCCGGGGGCAAGAAGGTCATCGACGCGGTCCGGGTGAACCTCGGCCTCACCCGACACGACGTGCGGCACACCACCGGGGTGCTGCGCGACTACGGCAACCTGTCGAGCGGTTCGTTCCTGTTCTCCTACGAGCGACTGCTCCGGGAGGAGGTCATCAAGTCCGGCGACTACGGCGTACTGATGACCATGGGACCCGGCTCGGCCATCGAGACCGCGCTGGTCCAGTGGTGATGGGGGAACACATGAACGACGACCTGGTGCTTCGGATCGACGGCACGCGGCCCCTGACGGCCGACGCGGTCGCGGCCGTGGGCGCCGTATGCGACAGCGCCGAGGACCGAGGTGGGCGCAGCAGAGTGGTGGTCCGTGTCTCGGGCGCCCCCGAGGGCCCGCGGCCGGACGGGCTGACCGTGGCGCTGGTCAGCAAGTGGGAACGCGCGTTGCGCCGGCTCGAACGCCTGCCCGCGGCCACGGTCGCGGTCGCCGAGGGCGGCTGCGGGGGCCTGGCCTTGGACGCTTTCCTGGCCACCGACTACCGCATCGCCACCCCGTCCGTGCGGCTGATGGTGCCCGTGGAGGCGGGGGTCACCTGGCCCGGCATGGCGCTGTACCGGCTCGCCCACAAGGGCGCGGGCACGGCGGCGATCCGCCGGGCGGTGCTCTTCGGTACGCCCCTCGAAGCCGACCAGGCACTGGCCCTGCACCTGATCGACGAGCTGACGGACGACGTGGCGGGCGCGCTGGCGGCGGCCGAACCGGCCGGCGGACCGACCGGTTTCGAGCTGGCCATCCGGCGGCAACTGTTGTTCGACGCGGGCACCGCCAGCTTCGAGGACGCGCTGGGCGTGCACCTGGCCGCCTGCGACCGGGTGCTGCGCCGGGCGTCCGCCGCGGCGGCGTCATGATCGGCGGCGACGTCCGGGCCGAGTGGCGCGAGGACCTCCGGGACGTCCGCGCCGACCTGGCCTCGGCCCGGTCGGCGCTCGCCCAGGCCGCGGAGCACACCGAGGACCTGCTGGCGATCCTGCCCGAACCCGAGCATCGGACGTCGGTGCAGCGCGCCGCCGCCGAGGCCGCGAAGGACGCCGCGCGGGCGCTGCGTTGCGCGTTCATGGACACCCACGCGGACGCGGTCTACGACGAACTCACCCACGGCCGAACGCGCGGCCTTCGGCTCGCGGAGCTGTCCCTGGCGGCCGCGGCGGCGTTCCCCGGCCTGGTCCCCACCGTCGAACAGCTCGCCGTCGACCGCGGCCGGCCGCAGGCGCACAAGGACGGCCACGAGATCGACCAGGGCATCTTCTTCGGCAGGGTTCTGCGCTCGGCGACGGCCGGTGCGCACCTGCTCGACACGATGCTGCGGCCCACCCCTCGGGCGCTGCGCCTGCTGCCGGAGTTCACCGCGACCGGCCGGATCGATCTGGGCTCCGTACGCGTCGAGCGACGGGACGGCGCCGCACGGCTGACCATGTGTCGTGACGACTGCCTGAACGCGGAGGACGATCGGCAGGTCGACGACATGGAGACCGCGGTCGATCTCGCCCTGCTCGACCCGGACGTGGAGGTGGGTCTGCTGCGCGGGGGCGAGATGACCCATCCCCGCTACCGCGGCAAGCGGGTGTTCAGCGCCGGCATCAATCTCAAGGCCCTCGACGCCGGCGACATCTCGCTGGTCGACTTCCTCCTGCGGCGCGAACTCGGTTACATCCACAAGCTGTTGCGGGGTGTGCTCGTCGAGGATGACGCGGCCTGGCGGTCCCCCACCGTGCAAAAGCCCTGGGTCGCGGCGGTGGACGCCTTCGCCATCGGCGGCGGCGCCCAGCTGCTGCTCGTGTTCGATCACGTGCTGGCCGCGTCGGACGCCTACTTCAGCCTGCCGGCCGCGCGCGAGGGCATCATTCCCGGAGCGGCCAACTTCCGGCTGACCCGGTTCGGCGGCCCGCGCCTGTCCCGGCAGGTCATCCTCGAAGGGCGCCGGATCCTGGCGACCGAACCGGAGGCCCGGCTCCTCGTCGACGAGGTCCACGATCCCGATCGGCTGGACGAGGCCGTCGAGGACAGCCTCCGACGCCTTCGGGGTCCGGCCGTGGCGGCCAACCGGGGAATGCTGAACCTGGCGGAGGAGTCGCCGGACGAATTCCGGCGCTACATGGCCGAGTTCGCGCTGCAACAGGCCCTTCGCACGTACAGCGAAGACGTGCTCCACAAGGTCGGCCGCTTCTCCGCCGAGAAGGAGGTGCAGTCGCGGTGAGCGACGCCGAGGAGCCGCGGGTGGTGTACGAGAAGAAGGACCACGTCGCGCGCATCACGCTGAATCGGCCCGCCGTGCTCAATGCGATGGACCTGCGTACGCACGAGGAGTTGGCCGCGATCTGGGACGACGTCGAGGCCGACGACGAGGTACGGGTCGCGGTGCTGACCGGGGCCGGCGACCGGTCCTTCTCGGTCGGTCAGGATCTGCGCGAGCGGGCCCGGCTCGACCGGCAGGCGGTACCGCCGTCGACCTTCGGCAGCCGCGGCCTGCCGGGCTATCCGCGGCTGACCGAACGATTCGGCCTGTCCAAGCCCGTGATCGCCCGCGTCAACGGGTATGCCCTGGGCGGCGGGTTCGAACTCGCGCTGGCCTGCGACCTGATCATCGCCTGCGACCAGGCGGTCTTCGCGCTGCCGGAAGCGCGGCTCGGCCTGATTCCCGGCGCCGGGGGCGCCTTCAGGCTGGCCCGGCAGATCCCCTTGAAGATCGCCATGGGCCATCTGCTGACCGGCCGCCGCATGAGTGCGGACGCCGCGCTCCGGCTGGGGCTGGTCAACGAGGTCGTACCGCTCGAACAGCTCGACGCCTGCGTCGCCGAATGGACCGACGACCTGCTGCGCAGTGCCCCGTTGGCGGTGCGGGCGATCAAGGAGTCGGTACTGCGATCGCTGGACATGCCGCTCGATCAGGCGTTCACGACACCGTTCGAGTGGGAGCAGAGGCGTCGGCACAGCCGGGACGCCGTCGAGGGACCGCGGGCGTTCGCGGAGCATCGCGAACCGGAGTGGCACGGGCTCTGAGCACAACACCGGACGGGCGGGCCGATGGCCCGCCCGTCTTCGGCATGTGCGGGGTGGGCGGTGGCGTCGGCCCGGTGACGTGATCCGAGGTCGCCGGGCCCGGGCGTCGGGCGGGCCGGCGTCCCGGCCCGCCCGACGCCCGTACCGCTACGCCGAATCCGACGCCGCCGCCGACTCCAGCCAGGCGGACACCGCCGACCAGACCTGGGCCAGTACTTCGGGGTGCACCAACTCGGCGTGCTCGTACGGGAGACGGAGCTCCGAAACCTCCCCGGACACGTGCGGCCGCCAGCTCTCCGCGCCCGCGAACTCCGCGGATTTGCCCTTCTCCGCGACGACGAGCAGGACGTTCCCGTCGAATCGCCCGAACTCGTGCTCGTCGCCGATCGCCCCGTTGTTCTGGTAGATCCGAGCCAGGAGCGTGAGCTCGTCGTCGGAGATCACTCCCTCGAAGCCCGCCTCCTGACGAACCGTCCGCATCCGCTCGGCCAAGTCGGCGACCTCGTCCCCGGGTCCCCCGGTGTCCCGCAGGTCCTCGGGGTCGTCCGGGGCGCTCGGCGGGTACGTATCCATGATCACCAGAGCCGCCACCTCCTCGCCCGCGGCTTGCAGCCGGACGGCGATCTCGTGCCCGAGGGTCCCGCCGAAGGACCAGCCCAGGAGGTGGTACGGACCCGTGGCCTGCACGCTGCGGATCTGTTCGATGTACGTCGCCGCCATCTCCCCGACCGAGCGGGAGATCTCGCCGGATCCGTCGAGGCCGGGGGCCTGCAACCCGTAGAGCGGGGTGCCCTCCGCGACGTACCGCGCCAGCGGCGTGTAGCACCAGCTCAGTCCGGCGCCCGGCGGCAGCGCGAAGAACGGCGATCCGCTGCCCTGGGTCTTGATCGGCAGCAGAACCCCCAGGGCGTCCTGGACGGACGACAGGTTCATCCGCCGGACGAGCCCACCCACGGTCGGGTCCGCGAACAGGCTCCGCACCGGCACCGACACTCCGCGCGCCGCCAGCTGCGCCACCAGCGTCACGGCCAGCAGCGAGTGTCCGCCAAACTCGAAGAAGTTGTCGTCCACGCCCACCGATTCCAGGCCGAGAGTCTCGGCGAACACCTCGCACAGGAGGCCTTCGAGCGTGGTGGCCGGGTGGCGACCGGCGCCCGAACCGGTCGCCGCCGCTCCCCCATACCCCGGTGCGGGAAGGGCGTTGCGATCGAGCTTGCCGTTGGCGGTCAGTGGAAGCGCGTCGAGGACGACGATCGCCGAGGGGACCATGTACGCGGGCAATTGCCGACCGATGAACCCGCGCAGCAGGTCGGACAGATCGTCCTTGGTGTCGCCGGTGCCGTGGTCGTCGGCGTCGATCGCGCCGGCCGGATCGATGTCCGCCGTCGGGACGACATAGGCGATGAGGCGGATGTCGCCGGGAGTGTCCTCGCGAGTGGTGACGGCGGCCCGGGCGACCTCGGGGTGGGCTTCGAGGGCGCTCCGGATCTCACCGGGTTCGATCCGGAAGCCGCGGATCTTGACCTGGTCGTCCACCCGACCGGCGAAGGCCAGTTGTCCGTCGGGGGTCCAGCGGGCGCGGTCCCCGGTCCGGTACATCCGCTCGCCGGCACCGAACGGGCAGGCCACGAACCGCTCACCGGTCAGGGCGACCCGCCCGAGGTATCCGCGGGCCAACCCCGCTCCCGCGACGTAGAGTTCACCGGTCACACCCGGCGGAACCGGACTCAGCCGATCGTCCAGAACATACGCCCTGGTGTTGACGATCGGACCACCGATCACCGGCTCCATACCCGAACCCAACGGCCCCGACATGGTCGCGCAGACCGTCGTCTCGGTCGGCCCGTAAGCGTTGATCAACCGCCGCCCCACACCCCACCGTTCGGCCAGGTCCGCACCGAGAGCCTCGCCCGCGCAGACGATCGTCTCCACGGTGTCGAGGTCTCGATCGCCCAGCACGCTCAGCACAGCCGGCGGCAACGTGGCGTGGGTGACCCCGTGCCCCGCGATCACCTCCGCCAGACCCGCCCCGGGCAACAGCTCACCGGCCGGAGCAAGCACCAGGGTCGCCCCACTGCACAACGTCACCCACGTCTCGGCACCCGCCGCATCGAACCCGATCGACGCGAACTGCAAAACCCGACTGTCCACGTCCACCGCGAACCGATCCGCCTGCGCCACCACCAGACTCGACACCCCACGATGCGAAACCCCCACACCCTTGGGCCGACCCGTCGAACCCGACGTATAGATCACATACGCCAACGCATCCAACGACCCGAAGTCCCGCACCGGAAGGGCGGGTTGCGTCGCGATCGCGGCCTCGACGCTCAAGTCGTCCAGGGCCACGGTCAGCACGCCGCGCACGGGCAGCTCGTCGAGCACGTCCTCCGTACCCACCAACGCCACCGCCCGACTGTCGGACAGCATGAACGCGATCCGATCGACAGGCTGCTGCGGATCGATCGGAAGATACGCCGCACCCGCCTTCAACACCGCCAACAACGTCACGACCAGATCGACACCGCGCTCCATCACCACTGCGACCACCGACTCCGGCCCCACCCCCAACCCGCCCAAATACCCGGCCAGCCGATCGGAACGCACGGCCAACTCCGCATACGACACCCGCGCCTCGGCGGACACCAGCGCCACCGCGTCCGGGGTCCGAGCCACCTGCTCGGCGAACAACCCCGCCACGGTCGACGCCGGGACCTCGGCCGCTGTGTCGTTCCACTCCACCAACACCCGCGACCGCTCGGCATCGTCCAACACGTCGATCGCGCCGAGGCGGGCGGTCGGATCGGCGGTGACCGCGTCGAGCGCCCGAACGAACCGACGCGTGAGCGCCTCGACGGTGTCGGGGTCGAACAGGTCGGCTGTTCCGGTCACCCAACCCAGCAGCCCCGCACGGTGTCCTTCCCGGTCGAATGCCTCGGCGACCGTCACGTCCAGGTCGAACTTGGCCACCGACGACAGGTTCGCGGAGGCATCGGCTGTCGGCGCGTCGGTCCGTACTCCGGGCAGGTCCAGTGCCGCTCGCGCGTTGTTCTGCAGGGTGAGCATGACCTGGAAGAGCGGGTGTCGCGCCAGGGATCGAGTGGGCGCGAGCTCCTCGACCAACCGCTCGAACGGCACGTCCTGATGGCCGAACGCGCCGAGTCCCGCGTCGCGAACCCGACCCAGCAGCTCCCCGAAGGTGGGGTCGCCGGACAGGTCGGTCCGCATCACCAGGCTGTTGACGAAGCACCCGACCAGGTCGTCCAGGCCCTCATCGGTACGACCGGCGACGGCGGCACCGATCGGGATGTCCGTGCCGGCGCCCAGCTTGGACAGCAGCACGGCGAGGCCGGCCTGCAGGACCATGAACACCGTCACCCCCTCGGCCCGCGCCAACTCCACGAGTCGGGTGTGCACGTCGGCCGGGATCTCCAGTGGCACGCTGTGGCCGCGGTGCGTCACGATGGCCGGGCGCGGGTGGTCGACGGGGAGCGCGAGTTCCTCCGGGACGCCGGCCAACGCGTCGCGCCAGTAGGCCACTTGGCTCGACAGCACGCTGCCCGGGTCGTCGTCGCTGCCGAGGAGTTCGCGCTGCCACAGCGCGTAGTCCGCGTACTGCACCGGCAGCGGCTCCCAATCCGGTGCCCGCCCCTCTCGCCGCGCCGCGTACGCCTGGGCGATGTCCCGCCCCAACGGCTCCCACGACCAACCGTCTCCCGCGATGTGATGCACCACCGCCACCAGCACGGACTCCTCGTCGGACGCGAAGAGCCAGGCCCGAATGGGCACGTCGGACGACAGGTCGAAGGCGTGCTCGGACGCGTGCCCGACCGCCTCCGCCAACCGCGCGGGAGCGACCCGGCACACCTCCAGCTCCCAGCCGAGCCCACTCGGGTCGAGGACCTGCTGGTACGGCTCGCCGTCGGCCACCGGGAACACCGTGCGCAACACTTCGTGGCGACCGATGACGTCCCGCAGCGCGGCGGACAGCGCTTCGACGTCCAGGTCTCCCGTCAGGCCCACCACGACCGGGATGTTGTACGTCGGGTTCGGTCCCTCCAACTGCTCGATGAACCACAGGCGCCGCTGGGCGAAGGACAGCGGCAGGCGTTCCGGCCGCTCGCGCACCGTCAGCGCCGGCCGCAGCTCGCCCGTCCCCGCGTCCGCGATCCGCGCCGCGAGCCCGGCCACCGTGGGTGCCTCGAACAGCTCCCGGATGGCGATCTCCGCTCCCAGCACCGCGCGGATCCGGGACACCAGCCGGGTCGCCAGGAGGGAATGCCCGCCCAGCTCGAAGAAGTCGTCGTCGACCCCGACCGTCTCCAGGCCGAGGACCTGGGCGAAGACTCCGCAGAGGATCTCCTCCCGGATGTCGGACGCCGGCCGGCCCGCTCCGGCGGTGCCGGTGTACTCCGGGGCCGGCAGGGCCTTGCGGTCCAGCTTCCGGTTGGTCGTCAGGGGAAGGGCGGCCAGGACGACGATCGCGGAGGGCACCAGATACTCCGGCAACCGCTCGGACGCGAACTCCCGGAGCAGCTCGGGCAGGGCTTCCCCGCCCGAAGCCGAGCCCAAGCCCGAGCCCGAACCCGAGCCCGAGTCGTCGTGATCGGCCGCGCCGGCTGCCGCAACGACATAGGCGACCAGACGCTTGTCCCCCGGGGCGTCCTCTCGCGCGATCACCGCGGCCTGGGCCACGCGCGGGTGTTCGACCAGTAGGGCCTCGACCTCACCCGGCTCGATCCGGAAGCCGCGGATCTTGACCTGGTCGTCGGTGCGGCCGGCGAACTCCAACCGGCCGTCGTCGGTCCACCTGACCCGGTCCCCGGTCCGGTACATGCGCGACCCGTCCGCGGCGAACCTGTCCGCCACGAACCGCTGCGCGCTGAGCCCGGGGCGGCCCAGATATCCCCTCGCGACGCCCGCCCCCGCCACGTACAGCTCGCCGACCATGCCCGGCGGCACCGGGGTCAGGTACTCGTCGAGCACGTACGTACGGGTGTTGACGATCGGCGTGCCGATCACCGGCTCGTCGCCCGGCCGCAGCGGAGCGGACATCGTCGCCACCACGGACATCTCCGTCGGCCCGTACGCGTTCACCAACCGCCGGCCCGGTGCCCACCGCGCCACCAGGTCCCCACTCAGGGCCTCACCGCCGGACAGCAGCGTCGAGACCGACGCGAGATCGTCGGGGTCGAGCAGCCCGAGCACGGTGGGCGGCAGCAGCACATGCGTCACCCGGTGCCGCCTGATCACCTCGATCAACCCTGCCCCCGGCAGGAGTTCGTCGGCCGGCGCCACCACGAGGCGGGCACCCGAGCACAGGGCCATCAGCAGTTCCCAGGTCGCGGCGTCGAATCCCACCGACGCGAACTGCAGTACCCGGCTGCTCCCGTCCAGGGACAGTCCTCGTGCCGCGACGAGGTTCACCGCGCCGGCATGCGATACCAGCACCGCCTTGGGCGTGCCCGTGGATCCCGACGTGTAGATCACGTACGCCAGCCCGTCGGGCACCACCGCCGACTCGGCCGGCCCGGCCGGAGTCACCGCCAACGCGGTACGCACCTGGGGATCGTCCAGGGCGATCGTCAGGATCCGCCCGAGCGGCAGGTCCTCGAGCATCTCCTCCATGCCCAGCAGCGCCGCCGCCCGGCTGTCGGTGAGCATGAACATGATCCGGTCGACCGGCTGCTTCGGGTCGATCGGCAGATATGCCGCGCCGGCCTTCCACACGGCGAGCAGGGCCACCACCAGCTCCACGCCACGCTCCATCAGCACGGCGACCACCGACTCCGGCCCGACCCCCGCCCCGGCCAGGTGGCACGCCAGCCGGTCGGCCCGTGCGTCCAGCTCCGCGTAGGACACCTCTAATCCGTCGCCTGCCACGGCCACCGCCTGCGGCGTCCGCGCCACCTGTGCCGCGAACAGTTCCGGCACGGTCGCCGACGGCACGTCCACGGCGGTGTCGTTCCACTCCACCAGCACCCGGGAGCGCTCGGTGGCGGCCAACACGTCCACCGCACCGAGTGGGACCTCGGTGTCGTCGTCGCGATCGAGACTCTCCTGCAAGGCGGTGAGGAAGTTCTCGATGGCGGTGTGCAACATGCGCGCGACCTGGTGCGGGTCGCCCGGTGCGACGGCGTCCACCGTCAGGCCGAAGCCGTCGGAACCCAGGTCGTCGACGGATACGACCAAGGGGAAGTTGGTCAGGTCCTGCATGAAGAGCGTGCGGATCCCGTCCCTTCCCTGATCGCCCGGCAGGTCGGCGGGATCCGGTTCGCCCTCTTGGTCGCCGCTGTAGCGGTAGTTGAAGAAGGAGGTGAACAGCGGCGCGTCCCCGGCGATGCCACTGGCCTGCTGAGCCAGGGCCAGCGGGGCGTGTTCGTGCTCCAGAAGAGCGGCCAACTGGGCCCGCATCGCGCGGACCGCCGCCGGGGCGCCCATCCGATTGGTGCGCACCCGCACCGGCAGGGTGTTCATGAACAGGCCCAACGCCCGGTCGGCGCCGGCCCCGGCGTTCATCCGCCCGAAGAGCACGGTCCCGAACACCACGTCGTCACGATCGGACAGGACCGAGAGCACCCGGGCCCATGCCACGTGCAAGAGCGTCGCGGGACTGACCCCGAGTCGGCGGGCGACCTCACGGATCCGCGCCCCGACCGCGTCCTCGACCGGCAACTCGGCGCGTCGGACCCCCGATCCGTCACCGCGGACATCGAGCAGCCCGAAGGGCGCGGTGGTTTCGGTGACATCGCCGAGCAGCTCGGCGAAGTACTCTTCGTGCCCCCCGCGGCGCAGGCTCTCCCGCGACTGCACCACGAAATCGCGGAACGGCAGCGCCGGCGCGAGCTCGTCGCCCCGCCCGGCCAGGAAGGCGCGCACCTCCTGGAGCAGCACCTCCATGCCGACATGGTCCTGAATCATGTGATGCACCCGCAGCAGGGCCAACCACCGGTGTTCGCCGGACGTCGCGGTGACGTGGGTGTCGATGAGGGGCGCGCGACCGATGTCCATGCTCAGGCCACCGGCGGCGACCAACTCCGCCACCGGATCGGTACTTTCGGGGTCGAGGATGATGTCCCGGACGCTGAGGGGCGCGTGCCGCTGAACGACCTGGACCGGATCGGCGACTCCCTCCCAGACGATCGCGGTGCGGTAGATGTCGTGCCGATCGATGACCTGTTGCAAGGCCCACAGGAAGCCGTCGAGACGCTCACGCGAATCGAACTCCAGCACGAACGGCGCCACATAGACGTCCCGTTCGTGCTCGCCCGCCATCAGGTGGTGGAAGAGGATGCCCTCCTGCAACGGCGCCAACGGATAGACGTCGGCGA
The DNA here is from genome assembly GCF_045207785.1 of Embleya sp. NBC_00896. Classification (NCBI taxonomy): domain Bacteria; kingdom Bacillati; phylum Actinomycetota; class Actinomycetes; order Kitasatosporales; family Streptomycetaceae; genus Embleya; species Embleya sp. NBC_00896. The sequence goes on along the minus strand of NZ_CP108776.1, from coordinate 6,503,406 downwards.
TATTCGCGGCCCCGCCCTCGACGGACGCGACGAGGTGCTCGACCTCGGCATCGGACAGGTTCACCAGCGGCAGCATGTCGGCCGTGAGCACCTCGACGTCGGCCGGGATCCGGTTCGCCGGGACCTGTACCGGCACCGGACCGGCGGCCATCGCCAGGCCGGCCACCGTCGGCGACTCGAACAGCGCCCGCACCGACACCGACACTCCCCGTGCGCGCAGCCGTTCCACCAGCGTGATCGCCAGCAACGAATGGCCGCCCAGGGCAAAGAAGTTGTCGTCCACGCTCACCGACGCCAAGCCCAAGACCTCGGCGAACACCGTACACAGGACCTCCTCGCGCACCGACGAGGGGCCACGGCCCACGCCCGTCACGTACTCGGGAGCCGGCAGGGCGTTGCGATCCAACTTGCCGTTGGCGGTCAGCGGAAACGCGTCCAGCACGATGATCGCCGAGGGGACCATGTGGTCCGGCAGCCGCCGGGCGGTGAACCGACGCAGCGTTTCCGGAAGGCGCTTGGCGTCCACGTCGTCCGCGCTGTACCCGCCGTCCGTACCGCCGTTGTCAGCCGCGTCGCCGCTGCCGGCGGTGCCGCTGCGGACGACGTAGGCGACGAGTCGCTTGTCGCCCGGCGTGTCCTCACGCACGGCCACGACCGACCTGGCGACCAGCGGGTGCGCACCGAGCGTGCTCTCGATCTCGCCCGGCTCGACCCGGAACCCGCGAATCTTGACCTGCTCGTCACCGCGCCCGAGGAACACCAACTGTCCCTCACCGTTCCACATCACCCGGTCTCCGGTGCGGTACATCCGCTCACCCACCGCGAACGGGCAGGCCACGAACCGCTCACCGGTCAGGGCGGGCCGGGCGATGTAACCGCGTGCCAAACCGGCGCCGGCGATGTACAACTCACCGATCACCCCGACCGGCACCGGACCCAGATCCTCCCCCAGCACGAACAGCCGGGTGTTGGCGATCGGACGACCGATCGGCACCGGCCCGACGATCTCCTGCCCGGCCCGCACCTCGAACACACAGCACCCGACGACGGTCTCGGTCGGCCCATACTCGTTGACCACCACCGACCCGGGCGCCCGCTCCAACCACGCACCCACGTCGGCACCGGACAGGGCCTCGCCACCGACGACCAATCGCCGTGTCGCGCCCGCTATTTCGTCCGGCGCCAACGCCTCGCCCAGCAGCGGAAGATGCGCGGGTACGACCTTGGTCAGGTCGAACCCGCCTCCCGCGCGCACCAACGCCGCCAGTCCCTCGGCGCCTCCCTCGGGGCTGACCACCACCGCCGAACCGGACACCAGCGGCAACAACACGCTCGTCACGGTCAGGTCGAAAGCCAACGACGAATGCAGCGGCGCACCGCCACGCGCACCGACGTCATACGCGTCCGCCGCCCACACCACATAGTTCGCCAACCCGCCGTGGGTCACGGCGACACCCTTCGGCCTACCGGTCGAGCCGGATGTGTAGATCACATAGGCGAGTTCGGCCGGGTCGGCGGGCACCCGCGTGGTGTCGTCGGCCGTGGTCTCGCCTTCGGTGGTCGGGGTGAGGTCGTCGACCGCGAGGGTCGGCAGCCCGCCGGCAGGCAGCTCCGCGAGCAATCCTTCGAGCAGTTCGTCGAGCAGTTTCCCGGTGCTGATCAGCGTGGCGGCCCGGCTGTCCGCGAGCATGAAGGCGATCCGCTCGGACGGGTACTGGGGGTCGATCGGCAGATAGGCGGCCCCCGCCTTCCACACACCCAGGATCGCCGAGATCGAGTCCACCCCGCGGGGCAGGCACAATCCCACGACCGCGCCGGCGCCGACCCCGCGACCGCGCAACACCCGCGCCAACCGCTCCGCACGCGCGTCCAAGGCCGCGTACGACACCTCGACGCCTTCGCACACCACCGCGGGCGCGTCCGGAGTCCGCGCGACTTGCGCGGCGAACAACTGCGGCACCATCACCGCCGGAATCTCGGCCGCGGTGTCGTTCCACTCCACCAATATGCGGGTTCGCTCGTCGCTGCCCAGGACTTCCACGGTATTGAGCGGCACGTCGGGGTTGCGGTCGCCATCGGGGTTGCGGTCCAGATCGCGCTCGGAGCTCTCCTCCAGGATCGCGAGGAGGTTCTCGATGGTGGTGTGGAGCAGGCGCGTCACGGCGTGCGGGTCGCCGGGGGTGGCGGCGTCCACGGTCAGCGCGAAGCCCTCGGCGCCCAGGTCGTCGACGGATACGGCCAACGGGAAGTTGGTGAGTTCGAGCGCGAAGACCGTTCGGATCCCCTCTATGTCTCCGCTGCCCTGGAGGTTGTCGGCATGCGGACCGGTCTCTTGGCCGCCGCCGTAGCGGTAGTTGAAGAACGACGTGAACAGCGGCATGTCCCCGGAGATGGCACTGGCCTGCTGGGCCACGACCAAGGGGGCGTGCTCGTGCTCCATCAGGGCGGCCAACTGGGTCCGCATCGCGCCGACCGCTTCCAGCGCGCCCAGCCGGTCGGTGCGTACGCGGACCGGCAGCGTGTTCATGAACAGGCCGGACGCCCGGTCGGCGCCTGCCCCGGCGTTCATCCGCCCGAACAGCACGGTCCCGAATACGACATCGTCGCGATCGGACAGGACCGACAGGACCCGCGCCCAGGCCACGTGCAGAACGGTGGCCGGACTGACGCCGAGGCTGCGAGCGACCTCGCGGATCCGAACCCCGAGCGTGTCCTCGACCGGCAACTCGGCGCGCCTGACGCCCGTTCCGTCACCGCGTACGTCCAGGAGTCCGAACGGAGCCGTGGGCTCGGTGACGTCCCCGAGCAGCTCGGCGAAGTACTGTTCGTGCCGCCCATGACGCAGGCTCTCGCGCGACTGCACCATGAAGTCGCGGAAGGGCAGCGCCGGCGCGAGTTCGTCGCCACGTCCGGCCAGGAAGGACTGGACCTCCTGGAGCAGGACCTCCATGCCGGTGTGGTCCTGGACGATGTGGTGCACGCGCAGCATGCCCAGCCACTTCTCGCCGTCGGACGCGGCTGTGATGTGGGCGTCGAACAACGGCGCGCGCGTGATGTCCATGCTCAGCCCGCCGGCGGCGAGGAGTTGCGCGACCGGCTCGCCGGCCGGGTCACCGTTGGCAGGGGTGAGAGTGATCTCCCGGACGGTCAGGGGCGCATCCCGCTGGACGATCTGGACCGCCTCGCGCACGCCCTGCCACATGATGGCGGTGCGGTAGATGTCGTGCCGATCGATGACCTGCTGCAAGGCCCACAGGAAGTCGTCGAGACGCTCACGCGAATCGAACTCCAGCACGAACGGCGTCACATACACATCACGCTCTTCATCGCCCGCCATCAGGTGGTGGAAGAGAATGCCCTGCTGCAACGGCGCCAGGGGATACACGTCGGCGATGTTCGCGGCGCCGCCCTCGACGGATGCGACGATGTGCTCGACCTCGGCATCCGAGAGATCCACCAAGGGCAACATGTCGGCCGTGAGCACGGTGCTGCCGGCCGGGATGCGATTCGCCGGGACCTGCACCTGTACCGGACCCGCCGCCACCGCCAGACCGGCCACCGTCGGCGACTCGAACAACGCCCGCACCGACACCGAGACCCCTTGCGCACGCAACCGCTCCACCAGCGTCACCGCCAGCAGCGAATGCCCGCCCAGAGCGAAGAAGTTGTCGTCCACGCCCACCGACGCCAGACCCAACACGTCGGCGAACGCGGCACACAGCACCTCCTCACGCACCGTCGAGGGGCCACGGCCGACACCGGTCGCATAGTCGGGGGCCGGCAGGGCCGAGTGGTCGAGCTTGCCGTTGACCGTCAGCGGCAGCGCGTCCAACAGGACCACCGCCGACGGGACCATGTACTCGGGCAACCGCCCGGCGGCGAACTGCCTGAGCTGCTCGGCCAGGCCCACACCGTCGGCGGTGCCGCCCTCGGACGTGACGACATAGGCCACGAGACGCCGGTCGGCCGCCTGGTCAACCGTGGTGGTGTCGTCGCGGGTCACGACGGCGGCCTGGGCCACGTCGGGGTGGGCCTCCAGGACGGTCCGGATCTCGCCGGGCTCGATCCGGAACCCGCGGATCTTGACCTGGTCGTCCGTACGTCCGGCGAACACGAGCTCACCTGCGGCACTCCAGCGGGCCCGGTCCCCGGTCCGGTACATCCGCTCACCGGAGCCGAACGGGCAGGCCACGAAGCGCTCACCCGTAAGGGCGGCCCGGCCGAGGTAGCCGCGGGCCAACCCGGCGCCGGCGACGTACAGCTCACCCGTCACACCGGGCGGGACGGGCTTGAGGAACTCGTCCAAGACGTAGGCGCGTGTGTTGGCGATCGGGGTGCCGATCGGCGTCTCGTCCAGCCCGGGCCGGCAACGCCAGGCGACCGCGTCGACGGTCGTCTCCGTGGGCCCGTACGTGTTGAACATGACCCGACCCGGCGCCCAACGAGCCACCAACTCCGGCGGGCACGCCTCGCCCCCCACCTCCAGAACGACCTGCGCCGGAATCTCCTCGGCCCGCAGACCGGCCAACACCGCCGGCGGCAACGTCGCATGCGTGATCCCCTGGTCGACCACGAACCGGGCGAAGTCCTCGCCGAGTCGCCGTTCCCCAGGCACGACCACCAAGGCGGCCCCGGACAACAGGGCCAGCGTCCACTCCAGGCAGAAGTTGTCGAACCCCACCGACGCGAACTGCGCCACCCTGGACCCCGACCCAGTCCCGAACCGCGCACGCCCCGCCGCCGCCGTGTTCACGAACCCCGCCTGCGAAACCAGCACACCCTTGGGACGCCCCGTCGAACCCGAGGTGTAGACCACATACGCCGGATGCTGCCCCGAAAGGGCCGTCGGCCGGTCACGGTCGTCGACACTCGCCGACGCGAAGCCCTCCAAGGCGGCGATCACCGCCGGCGAATCGAGAATCAGTGAGGAACTCTCGGAGTCGGCTACGAGCAGCGCACAGACCGTGTCGGTGATGATCAGGCCGGGCGCCGCGTCCGCGAGCATGAACGCGATCCGCTCGGCAGGCAGCTGGGGATCCACCGCCAAATAGGCACCACCCGCCGTGAGCACGCCCAACAGGGCCGTCATCAACTCGGGACCCCGGTCCATCACGACCGCGACCACCGACTCCGGCCCCACACCCAACCCGATCAGATGCCGAGCCAACCGATTCGCCCCAGCGTCCAACTCCGCGTACGACACCTCGACGCCATCACACACCACCGCAACCGCATCCGGCGCCCGCACCACCTGAGCACCGAACCCATCGACCACCGACACATCACCCACCAGCACGGCCGTGTCGTTCCACTCCACCAACACCCGAGAACGCTCATCCGCGTCCAACACATCCACCACACCGACCCGAACCCCCGGATCAGCACTCACCGTCCCCAACACCCGCACCCACCGCGCAGCCACCACCTCAACCGAACCCTGATCGAACAGGTCGGCCGATGCGGTGATCGAGCCGCGGATCCCCGCGGGCCTGCCCTGCTCGTCGAAGACCTCCTCGGCGGTCACGTCGAGATCGAAATTCGCCGCCGCCGCGGGCGACAGCTGTGCCGCGCCCTCATGGACCGGTGCTCCCGCCTGCACTCCCGACAGATCCAGCGCCGCGCGCGCGGTGTTCTGCAGGGTCAGCATCACCTGGAACAACGGATGCCGCGCCAAGGACCGAGCGGGAGCCAGCTCCTCCACCAGGCGCTCGAACGGCACATCCTGGTTCCCGAACGCACCGAGCCCGGTATCGCGGACCCGACCCAGCACCTCCCGGAACGTCGGATCCCCGGACAGATCAGTCCGCATCACCAACGTATTCACGAAGAACCCGACCAGATCGTCCAGATCCTCGTCGGTACGACCGGCGACCGTGGTGCCGATCGGAATGTCGGTGCCCGCACCCAACCGGGACAACAGCACCGCCAGTCCGGCCTGCAACACCATGAACACCGTCACGCCCTCGGCCCGCGCGACCTCCACCAACCGCGCATGCACATCGGCGGGGACCACGAGCGAGGCAGCCTCTCCCTGGTGGCCCGCGACCGCTGCGCGCGGGCGGTCGACGGGCAGATCGAGTTCCTCGGGGATACCCGCGAGCGCGCTCCGCCAATAGGCGACCTGCGCGGACAGCACGCTGTCCGGGTCGTCACCGTTGCCGAGCAACTCCCGCTGCCACAACGCGTAGTCCGCGTACTGCACCGGCAACGGCGCCCAGTCGGGGGCTTCACCCCCACGCCGCGCCGCGTAGGCGGTGGAGATGTCCCGGCCCAACGGACCCATCGACCACCCATCACTCGCGATGTGATGCACCACCACGACCAGGATGCTTTCCCCGTCAGCCGGGAAGAGCCATGCCTTGATCGGGATCTCCCGCGCCAGATCCAACGCGTATCCGGCCGCCGCCGCAATCGCCTGCGACAGCTGCCCGGACCCGATCTCCTCGTGCTGGAGGTCCCAGTCCAGGGCGTCCGGATCGAGGATCCGCTGGTAGGGCTCGCCGTCGATCATCGGGAAGACGGTCCGCAACACCTCATGCCGGCCGATGACGTCCCGGAGAGCGGCCGACAGCGCGGCGCGATCCAGATCCCCCGACAAACGAAGAACCACCGGAATGTTGTAGCTCGGGTTCGGCCCCTCCAACTGACCGAGAAACCAAAGCCGTTGCTGCGCGAAGGACAGGGGAAGCCGCTCGGGACGAAGCCCTCTGGCCAGGGGTGTCCGGACCTCACCCGCTCGCACATCCGCGAGTCGGGCGACCAATCCGGCCACGGTCGGCGTCTCGAACAGGGCCCGGATCTCCAGCTCTATCCCCAGTACGGCACGCACCCGCGACACCAGCCGGGTCGCCAACAGCGAATGCCCGCCCAGTTCGAAGAAGCTCTCGTTCACCCCGACCGAGTCCAGACCCAGGATCTGAGCGAACATGCCACACAGGATCTCCTCCTGAGGCGTCGAGGCAACGCCGTCCGCCGCAGCGGGAGCGGCCCGGTCCGGGCGGGGAAGAGCCGCGCGATCGAGCTTGCCATTCGCGGTGAGCGGGAGCGCCTCCAGGACCATGATCGTGCTGGGCAGCATGTACTCCGGCAAACGTACCCCGGCGAACTGCCGCAACTGTTCGGGGAGATCGTCCTCGACGCCGTTCCCGTCGGCCGGGATCACATACGCCGACAGCCGGGTGTCGCCCGGCGATTCCTCCCGGGCGATCACCACCGCGCGACCCACTTCGGGATGGGCCACGAGGACGGCCTCTACCTCGGCCGGCTCGATCCGGAAACCGCGCACCTTGACCTGGTCGTCCACCCGACCGACGAACACCAACTGTCCGTTGGGGGTCCAGCGGGCGCGGTCCCCGGTCCGGTACATCCGCTCACCGGCACCGAACGGACAGGCCACGAACCGCTCACCCGTGAGGACGGCCCGGCCGAGATAGCCCCGGGCCAACCCCGCTCCCGCAACGTAGAGTTCACCGGTCACACCCGGCGGAACCGGACTCAGCCGATCGTCCAGAACATACGCCCTGGTGTTGACGATCGGACCACCGATCACCGGCTCCATACCCGAACCCAACGGCCCCGACATGGTCGCGCAGACCGTCGTCTCGGTCGGCCCGTAAGCGTTGATCAACCGCCGCCCCACACCCCACCGTTCGGCCAGGTCCGCGCTCAGAGCCTCGCCCGCGGAGACCAACGTCCGCACCGTGTCGAGGTCTCGATCGCCCAGGACACTCAGCACCGCCGGCGGCAACGTCGCGTGGGTGACCCCGTGCCGGGCGATCACCTCCGCCAGACCCGCCCCGGGCAACAGATCACCCGCCGGAGCAAGAACCAGAGTCGCCCCACTGCACAACGTCACCCACGTCTCGGCACCCGCCGCATCGAACCCGATCGACGCGAACTGCAAAACCCGACTGTCCACATCCACCGCGAACCGATCCGCCTGCGCCACCACCAGACTCGACACCCCACGATGCGAAACCCCCACACCCTTGGGCCGACCCGTCGAACCCGACGTATAGATCACATACGCCAACGCATCCAACGACCCGAAGACCCCCACCGGGGCAGGTGCGTGTGTCGCGACAACATCCGTGACCCGAGGATCATCGAGAGCAACCGTCAGCACGCCGCGCACCGGCAGCTCGTCGAGCACGTCCTCCGTACCCACCAACGCCACCGCCCGACTGTCGGACAGCATGAACGCGATCCGATCGACAGGCTGCTGCGGATCGATCGGAAGATACGCCGCACCCGCCTTCAACACCGCCAACAACGTCACGACCAGATCGACACCGCGCTCCATCACGACCGCGACCACAGATCCGGGCCCCACGCCGAGACCGCTCAGATATCCGGCCAGCCGATCGGCACGCGCGGCGAGATCCGCGTACGACACCTGCGCGCCGGCAGCGACAAGCGCCACCGCGTCCGGGGTCCGATCCACCTGCTCGGCGAACAACCCCGCCACGGTCGACGCCGGGACCTCGGCCCCGGTGTCGTTCCACTCCACCAACACCCGCGACCGCTCGGCATCGTCCAACACCTCAACGGTGCCAAGCGGAATGTCGAAGTTCCCATCGCGGTCGAGGCTCTCCACCAGAGCGACGAGAACGTTCTCGATGGTGGTGTGCAGCAGACGCGTGACCACGTGCGGGTCGCCCGGAGCGACCGCGTCCACGGTCAGGGCGAACCCGTCGGTGCCCAGGTCGTCGACGGATACGGCCAACGGGAAGTTGGTGAGATCCAGCATGAAGACCGTGCGGATCCCGTCCATGCCTCCGCTGGTCTGGAGGTTGTCGGAAGCCCGGCCGCCGGCCCCTTGAACCCCGTTGTGGCGGTAGTTGAACAGGGCGGTGAACAGCGGTGCGTCCCCGGCGATTCCGGCGGCCTGCTGGGCCACCGCCAAGGGTGCGTGTTCATGTTCCAGGAGGGCGGCCAACTGATCGCGCATGGCCGAGATCGCGTCTCGGGTGCCGGCGCTCTCGAGACGCACCCGCACCGGCAGCGTGTTCATGAACAGGCCCATGGCCCGGTCCCCGCCGGCGCCGGCGTTCATCCGCCCGGACAGCACCGTCCCGAACACGACGTCGTCACGCCCGGACAACACCGACAACACCCGCGCCCAGGCCACGTGCAGGATGGTGGCCGGGCTGACGCCGAGCTCACGAGCGACCGTACGGATCCGCGTTCCCACCTCCTCCCGGATCGGCAGATCGGCTCGGTGGACACCGGTCCCGTCACCGCGCACATCGACCAGACCGAAAGGTGTCGTCGGCTCGGTGACATCGCCGAGCAGATCGGCGAAGTACTGTTCGTGCCGCCCATGACGCAGGCTCTCGCGCGACTGCACCATGAAGTCGCGGAACGGCAGCGCTGGCGCGAGTTCGTCGCCACGTCCGGCCAGGAAGGACTGGACCTCCTGGAGCAGGACCTCCATGCCGGTGTGGTCCTGAATCATGTGATGCACGCGCAGCATCCCGAGCCACCTGCCCTCTTCGGGGGCGGCCGCGATGTGGGCATCGATCAAGGGCGCCCGCGTGATGTCCATACTCAGCCCGCCGGCGGCAAGGAGTTGCGCGACCGGCTCGCCGGCCGGGTCACCGTTGGCAGGGGTGAGAGTGATCTCCCGAACGCTCAGGGGTGCATCCCGCTGAACGACCTGGACCGCCTCGCGCACGCCCTCCCAGACGATGGCGGTGCGGTAGATGTCGTGCCGATCGATGACCTGTTGCAGCGCGCGCAAGAAACCGTCGATGCGCTCTCGCGAATCGAACTCCAGGACGAACGACGTGACATACACGTCGCGTTCACGTTCACCTGCCACCAGGTGGTGGAAGAGGATGCCCTCCTGCAACGGCGCCAACGGATAGACGTCGGCGATATTCGCGGCCCCACCCTGAACCGACCCGACGACGTTCTCGACCTCGGCATCCGACAGATCCACCAGCGGCAACATGTCCGCCGTGATCACCGTGCTGCCGACCGGAATCCGATTCGCGGGAACCTGCACCTGAACCGGACCCGCCGCCACCGCCAGACCGGCCACCGTCGGCGACTCGAACAACGCCCGCACCGACACCGAGACCCCTTGCGCACGCAACCGCTCCACCAGCGTCACCGCCAGCAACGAATGCCCACCCAAAGCAAAGAAGTTGTCGTCCACCCCCACCGACACCAGACCCAACACATCGGCAAACGCCGCGCACAACACCTCCTCACGCACCGACGACGGCCCACGACCCACACCGACCACGAAATCGGGCGCCGGCAAAGCACCCCGATCCAACTTCCCATTCACCGTCAACGGCAACACATCCAACACAACCACCGCAGACGGCACCATGTACTCCGGCAACCGCCCAGCGGCGAACCGACGCAGGGTATCCGCGAGGATCCTGTCGTCCTCACCATCCGTATGGGCAGGGACGATGTAGGCGACCAGACGCTTGTCAGCGGCCTGATCCGTGGTGGTGTCGTCGCGGGTCACGACGGCGGCCTGGGCCACGTCGGGGTGGGCTACCAGGACGGTCCGGATCTCGCCGGGCTCGATCCGGAACCCGCGGATCTTGACCTGGTCGTCCACACGTCCGGCGAACACGAGCTCACCTGCGGCACTCCAGCGGGCGCGGTCCCCGGTCCGGTACATCCGCTCACCGGAACCGAACGGGCAGGCCACGAACCGCTCACCCGTAAGGGCCGCCCGGCCGAGGTAGCCGCGAGCCAACCCCGCTCCGGCGACGTACAGCTCACCCGTCACACCGGGCGGGACGGGCTTGAGGAACTCGTCCAAGACGTAGGCGCGGGTGTTGGCGATAGGGGTGCCGATCGGCGTCTCGTCCAGCCCGGGCCGGCAACGCCAGGCGACCGCGTCGACGGTCGTCTCCGTGGGCCCATACGTGTTGAACATGACCCGACCCGGCGCCCAACGAGCCACCAACTCCGGCGGGCACGCCTCACCACCCACCTCCAGAACGACCTGCGCCGGAATCTCCTCGGCCCGCAGACCGGCCAACACCGCCGGCGGCAACGTCGCATGCGTGATCCGCTGGTCGACCACGAACCGGGCGAAGTCCTCGCCGAGCCGCCGTTCCCCAGGCACGACCACCAAGGCGGCCCCGGACAGCAGGGCCAGCGTCCACTCCAGGCAGAAGTTGTCGAACCCCACCGACGCGAACTGCGCCACCCTGGACCCCGACCCAGTCCCGAACCGCGCACGCCCCGCCGCCGCCGTGTTCACGAACCCCGCCTGCGAAACCAGCACACCCTTGGGACGCCCCGTCGAACCCGAGGTGTAGACCACATACGCCGGATGCTGCCCCGACAAAGGCACCCGTCGGTCGCCGTCGTCGACACTCGCCGACGCCAAACCCGCCAACTCGGCAATGACGGCCGGCGAATCAAGGACCAGCACCGGACTCCCGGAATCGGGCAGGAGCGGCGCGCAGATCGCGTCCGTGATGATCAGCGCAGGAGCGGCATCCGCGAGCATGAACGCGATCCGCTCGGCAGGCAGCTGGGGATCCACCGCAAGATAGGCACCACCCGCCGTAAGCACGCCCAACAAGGCCGTCATCAACTCGGGACCCCGGTCCATCACGACCGCGACCACCGACTCCGGACCCACACCCAACCCGATCAGATGCCGAGCCAGCCCATTCGCCCGAGCATCCAACTCCCCATACGACACCTCGACGCCGTCACACACCACAGCGACCGCATCCGGCGCCCGCACCACCCCGGCGCGGAACCCATCGACCACCGACACATCACCCGCCGGCACGGCCGTGTCGTTCCACTCCACCAACACCCGCGAACGCTCATCCTCGTCGAAGACGTCGACAGCACCGACGTGCATCTGCGGGTCCGCGACCACCTGTTCGAGCACCCGTATCCATCGGTCGGCCATCGCCTCGACCGAGCCGGCATCGAACAGGTCGGCGGCTCCGATGAACCCGCCCAGCAACCCCGCGGGGTGCCCTTCGTCGTCGAAGACCTCTTCGACCGTGACATCCAGATCGAACTTCGCCCCCGTCGACAGGCCCGCCATGAGGTCCGCGGCCGGTGCGCCGATGTGCACAGCCTGGAGATCGAGCGCCGCCCTCGCGGTGTTCTGAACGGTGAGCATGACTTGGAACAGCGGATGGTGAGCCAGCGACCGAGTGGGAGCGAGCTCTTCGACCAGCCGCTCGAACGGCACATCCTGGTTTCCGAACGCACCGAGCCCGGTGTCACGGACTCGACCGAGCATGTCCCGGAACATCGGATCCCCGGACAGGTCCGTCCGCATCACCAACGTATTCACGAAGAACCCGACCAGATCGTCCAGATCCTCGTCGGTACGACCGGCGACCGTGGTGCCGATCGGAATGTCGGTGCCCGCACCCAACCGGGACAACAGCACCCCCAAGGCCGCCTGGAGGACCATGAAGACCGTGACGCCCTCGGCGCGCGCCAACTCCACCAAATGAGCGTGGAGCTCGGCGGAAGTCCGCAGCGGAGCCGCCCGCCCCAGGTCGCCCGCGAGCGCCGTGCGCGGACGGTCGACGGGCAGATCGAGTTCCTCGGGAATACCCGCGAGCGCGCTCCGCCAATAGGCGACCTGCGCCGACAACATGCTGTCCGGGTCGTCACCACTGCCAAGCAACTCCCGCTGCCACAACGCGTAGTCCGCGTACTGCACCGGCAACGGCGCCCACTCCGGCACATCACCCGCGCACCGCGCCGCGTAGGCGGTGGAGATGTCCCGACCCAACGGGCCCATCGACCAACCGTCGCCCGCGATGTGATGCACCACCACGACCAGGATGTGCTCCCCGACACCGGCCGAGAGCAGCCACGCCTTGATCGGCGTCTCCACCGCGAGATCAACGGCATACTCCGTCGCCCGCACCACGGCCTGCGCCAACTCCGCGGGCGCGACCTCCTGCTGTTGGAGGTCCCAGTCCAGGGTGTCCGGATCGAGGATCCGCTGATACGGCTCGCCGTCGATCATCGGGAAGACGGTCCGCAACACCTCGTGCCGGCCGATGACGTCCCGAAGAGCGGCCGACAACGCGGCGCGATCCAGATCCCCCGACAAACGAAGAACCACCGGAATGTTGTAGCTCGGACTCGGCCCCTCCAACTGACCGAGGAACCACAACCGCCGTTGCGCGAACGACAACGGAACCCGTTCCGGACGAACCCCGCTCACCAACTGCGCCCGAACCTCACCCGCCCGTACATCCGCAAGACTCGCCGCCAACCCGGCCACGGTCGGCGTCTCGAACAGGGCCCGGATCTCCAGCTCTATCCCCAGTACGGCACGTACCCGCGACACCAGCCGGGTGGCCAGCAGCGAATGCCCGCCCAGTTCGAAGAAGCTCTCGTTCACCCCGACCGAGTCCAGACCCAGGACCTGAGCAAACATGCCACACAGGATCTCCTCCTGCGGCGTCGAAGCGATCCGACCCGCATCCGCCGATCCCGCCCCGCCAGGGCTCGGCAACGCCGCGCGATCGAGCTTCCCGTTGGCCGTCAGCGGGAACGCCTCCAAAACCACGATCGCGCTGGGCACCATGTACTCCGGCAAACGTCGACCGGCGAAATCGCGCAACAACTCGGGCAAGCCGTCGTCGACGTCTTCACCGTCGGCAGGCACGACATACGCCAACAGCCGCGTATCACCAGGGGAATCCTCACGGGCGATCACCACCGCCCGGTCCACCCCGGGATGAGCCACCAACACAGCCTCGACCTCGGCGGGCTCGATCCGGAACCCACGCACCTTGACCTGATCATCGACCCGACCGACGAACACGAGCTGCCCGTCCAAGGTCCATCGGGCGCGGTCTCCGGTGCGGTACATCCGCTCACCCACCGCGAACGGGCAGGCCACGAACCGCTCACCGGTCAGACCGGCCCGACCGAGATATCCGCGGGCGAGACTCGACCCGGCGATGTACAACTCACCGATCACTCCGACCGGCACCGGACCCAGATCGTCACCCAGCACGAACAGCCGGGTGTTGGCGATCGGACGACCGATCGGCACCGGCCCGGCAATCTCCTCCCCGGCCCGCACCTCGAACACACAGCACCCGACCACCGTCTCGGTCGGCCCATACTCGTTGACCACCACCGACCCCGGCGCCCGCTCCAACCACGCACCCACATCGGCACCGGACAGCGCCTCACCACCGACCACCAACCGCCGTGCCGCACCCGCGATTTCGTTTGGCGCAAGCGCCTCACCCAACAGCGGAAGGTGCGCCGGCACGACCTTGACCAGGTCGAAACCACCGCCGTCACGCACCAACCCCGCCAGACCCTCGGCGCCTCCCTCGGGGCTGACGACCACCGCCGAACCCGACACCAGCGGCAACAACACGCTCGTCACGGTCAGATCGAAGGCCAACGACGAATGCAGCGGCGCACCACCCAGCGAGCCGACGTCATACGCATCCGCCGCCCACACCACATAGTTCGCCAACCCACCATGGGTAACCGCGACACCCTTCGGCTTCCCCGTCGAACCCGACGTGTAGATCACATACGCCACTTCAGCTGGATCCACCGACGTCATCGCGCCGCCGCCGGCCACCCATTCGGTGCTCGTGTCCAGGTCGTCGATCGCCACCGTGGGCAAACGACCAGCCGGCAACTCCTCAAGCAACTCCTCCGTACTCACCAACGTCACGGCCCGACTGTCCGCCAACATGAAAGCGATCCGCTCCGACGGATACTCCGGATCAATCGGCAGATACGCCGCACCCGCCTTCCACACACCCAAAATCCCCGCGACCGAATCCACCCCACGCGGCAGACACAAACCCACCACAGACCCCGCACCAACCCCACACCCACACAACACCCGAGCCAACCGCTCCGCACGCGCATCCAACTCCGCAAACGAAACCCGCTCACCGCCACACACCACCGCCACCGCGTCCGGCGCCCGCACCACCTGCGCCGCCACCAACTCCGGCACCATCACCGCCGGCAGCCCCACCGCAGTGTCGTTCCACTCCACCAACACCCGCCGACGCTCATCCCCACCCAACACATCCACCGCGCCGAGTCGGACACCCGGATCGGCGATCAACGCCTCCAACACCCGCACCCATCGTGCGGCCATCCCCTCGACCGAACCCCGATCGAAGAGGTCGGCCGACGCGGTGATCGAGCCGCGGATCCCGGCCGGCTCACCCTGGCCGTCGAAGGCTTCCCCGGCGGTCACGTCGAGATCGAACTTCGCCGCCGCGGCGGCCGACAGCTGCGCCGCGACGCCGTCGACGGCACCCCCGGTCCGCACACCCGACAGATCCAGCGCCGCGCGCGCGGTGTTCTGAAGGGTCAACATCACCTGGAACAACGGGTGACGCGCCAAGGATCGGGCCGGGGCCAGCTCCTCCACCAACCGCTCGAACGGCACGTCCTGGTTCTCGAAGGCTTCCAGACCCGTCTCACGAACCCGACCCAGCAGCTCCCGGAACGTCGGATCCCCGGACAGGTCGGTCCGCATCACCAACGTGTTCACGAAGAACCCGACCATGTCGTGCATAGCCGTATCGGTACGCCCCGCGACCGCGGTCCCGATCGGGATGTCCCTGCCGGCTCCGAGCCGGGACAGCAGCACCGCCAACCCGGCCTGCAGGACCATGAACACCGTGACCCGCTCGGCCCGGGCCAACTCCAGCAACTTGCTGTGCAGTTCGGCCGAAAGCTCGACCGGGGCGACGTGTCCGCGGTGGGTGGTGACCGCCGGCCGAGAACGATCGATCGGCAACTCCAGCTCCACCGGAATCCCGGCGAGCGCGGCACGCCAGTAGGCGAGCTGTGTGTGCACCACGCTGTTCGGGTCGTCGTCGCTGCCCAGCAACTCCCGTTGCCACAACGCGTAATCGGCGTACTGGACCGGCAACGGCGGCCAGTCCGGTGCGTGGCCCGCGCACCGGGCCGCGTAGGCGGTCGAGATGTCCCGGCCCAACGGCCGCATCGACCAGCCGTCACCCGCGATGTGATGCACCACCACGACCAGCACATGCTCCCCGTCGGACCGGAAGAGCCAGGCTCGGATGGGTATCTCGCGGGCGAGGTCGAACGCGTATTCCGTGGCCGTCGCGACCGCCTGCACCAGCTGCCCCGAGCCGATCTCCTCGTACCGAAGCTCCCAGGCCGTGGCGTCCGGATCGAGGATTTGCTGATACGGCTCACCGTCCGTCATGGCGTAGACGGTGCGCAGCACTTCATGGCGGCCGATGACGTCCCGTAATGCCTCGCCCAGGGCCTCTCGGTTCAAGTCCCCCGACAAGCGGAGCACCACCGGGCTGTTGTAGGTCGGGTTCGGGCCCGACAACTGGCCGAGGAACCAGAGCCGCCGCTGCGCGTACGACAAGGGAATCATCAGTACTCCTCAGATCCGCGCATCGGCCGCAGCGGCGGCCTAGCTGAAGGTTGATCTCCCACGTGCTCGGCGAGCCCGGCCACGGTGGGCGTCTCGAACACATCCCTGATCCGAATCTCGGTGCCGAGGACTTCCCGGATCCGGGTGACCAATTGGATGGCGAGCAGCGAGTGCCCGCCGAGGTGGAAGAAGTTGTCGTCGACGCCGACGGTGTCCAGGCCGAGGACTTCGGCAAACACTCCGCAGAGCGTTTCTTCTCGTTCGGTGGCGGGCTCGCGGCTCGGGCGTCCCATGTACTTCGGCGCGGGGAGGGCCGCGCGATCGAGCTTGCCGTTGACGGTGAGCGGGATGGCGTCCAGCACGACGATCGCGGCCGGGAGCATGTAATCGGGCAGCCGATGACCGGCGAAGTCGCGCAACAGCTTCGGAAGTTCGTCCTTCGGGACGCCATCGGAGCCTGCGTCGACCGGTACGACGTAGGCCAACAGTCGGGTATCGCCGGGGGTTTGCTCGTCGGCGATCACCGCCGCCCAGCCCACTCCGGGATGCGCAACCAGCGCCGCCTCGACCTCGCCCGGCTCGATGCGGAACCCACGAATCTTGACCTGGTCGTCCGCACGTCCGGCGAACATCAACTGCCCGTCGAGGGTCCAACGGGCCCGGTCCCCGGTGCGGTACATCCGCTCCCCGGAGCCGAACGGGCAGGCCACGAACCGCTCACCGGTCAGGGCCGCCCGGCCCAGGTAGCCGCGAGCCAACCCCGCGCCGGCGACGTACAGTTCGCCGGTCACCCCGGGCGGGACGGGCTTGAGGAACTCGTCCAACACGTAGGTGCGGGTGTTGGCGATCGGGGTGCCGATCGGCGTCTCGTCCAGCCCGGGTCGGCAACGCCAAGCCGAGGCATCCACCGTCGTTTCCGTGGGGCCGTACGTGTTGAACATGACCCGACCCGGCGCCCAACGTGCCACCAACTCCGGCGGGCACGCCTCGCCACCCACCTCCAGGACGACGTGCGCCGGAATCTGCTCGGTCCGCAGACCGGCCAGTACAGCCGGCGGCAGCGACGCATGCGTGATCGCCTGGTCGACGAGGAACCCGGCGAGATCCTCACCGAGGCGCTGCTCCGCGGGCACGATCACCAGAGCCGCCCCGGACAGCAGCGCCAGCGCCCACTCCAGGCAGAAGACGTCGAACCCGACCGACATGAACTGCGCGACCCTGGAGTCCGCCCCCGTCCCGAACCGAGCCCGTCCCGCCGCCGCCGTGTTCGCGAACCCGGCCTGCGAAACCAACACACCCTTGGGGCGCCCCGTCGACCCCGAGGTGTAGACCACGTACGCCGGATGCTGCCCCGACGGGGCCATCAGGCGTTCATCGTCCTCGACCCGCCCGGAAGCCATGCCCTCCAACGCGGCCGCGACCACCGGCGAATCGAGAACCAGCACCGAACCCGCGGAATCGGACCACGGCGCGGGCACGAGCGGCACGCAGGCCGCGTCCGTGATGATCAGCGCGGGAGCGGCATCCGCGAGCATGAACGCGATCCGCTCGGCAGGCAGTTGCGGATCCACCGCCAAATAGGCACCACCCGCCGTAAGCACGCCCAACAGGGCCGTCATCAACTCGGGACCCCGGTCCATCACGACCGCGACCACCGACTCCGAACCCACACCCAACCCGATCAGATGCCGAGCCAGCCCATTCGCCCGAGCATCCAACTCCCCATACGACACCTCGACGCCATCACACACCACAGCGACCGCATCCGGCGCCCGCACCACCTGAGCACCGAACCCATCGACCACCGACACATCACCCGCCGGCACGGCCGTGTCGTTCCACTCCACCAACACCCGCGAACGCTCATCCGCGTCCAACACATCCACCACACCGACCCGAACCCCCGGATCAGCACTCACCGCCCCCAACACCCGCACCCACCGCGCAGCCACCACCTCAACCGAACCCTGATCGAACAGATCAGCCGCAGCCGTGACCACACCACGCATCCCGGCGGGTCGCCCGTGCTCGTCGAAGACCTCGGTGAGGGCCACGTCCAGGTCGAACTTGGCCGGCTGGGTCGCGGACACACCCGCCGTCACCTCGGCCACCGACGCACCGGTTTCGACACCGGGCAGGTCCAGTGCCGCCCGACCGGTGTTCTGCACGGTCAGCATCACCTGGAACAACGGATGCCGCGCCAAGGACCGAGCGGGAGCCAACTCCTCCACCAGGCGCTCGAACGGCACATCCTGGTTCTCGAAAGCCCCCAGGCCCGCCTCACGAACCCGACCCAGCACCTCCCGGAACGTCGGATCCCCGGACAGGTCCGTCCGCATCACCAACGTATTCACGAAGAACCCGACCAGATCGTCCAGACCCTCATCGGTACGACCCGCCACCGCGGCACCGATCGGCACATCCGTACCGGCACCGAGCCGGGACAACAACACCGCCAACCCCGCCTGCAACACCATGAACACCGTCACACCCTCGGCCCGCGCGACCTCCACCAACCGCGCATGCACATCGGCGGGAACCACGAGCGGAACGCTGTGACCACGATTGCTCGCGACCGCCGGACGCGTCCGATCCACCGGCAGATCCAATTCCTCGGGAGCGCCGGCCAATGCATCGCGCCAGTACGCCACCTGAGCCGAGAGCACACTCTCCGGGTCGTCCGCGTCGCCGAGCAGATCGCGCTGCCACAGCGCATAGTCCGCGTACTGCACCGGCAACGGCGCCCAGTCGGGGGCCTCGCCCGCACACCGCGCCGCATACGCGGCCGAGATGTCCCGACCCAACGGACCCATCGACCAACCATCACCCGCGATGTGATGCACCACCACGACCAACACATGGTCCTCGGCCCCGTCCGAGAACAACCACGCCCGAATCGGCGCCTCGGCCGCCAGATCGAACGCGTAGCCCGCCGCCCGCGCGACCGCCCCCGGAATCTCCACGGGCGCCACCCGAGCAACCTGAAGCTCCCAATCGAGTTCGTCGAGACCGAGCACCCGCTGGAACGGCTCACCACCCTCGACGGCGAACACCGTCCGCAACACCTCGTGCCGACCCACGACATCCCGCAGGGCAGCCGACAGCGCATCGGCATCCAGCGTCCCGGACAACCGCACCACCACCGGCAGGTTGTACGTCGCGTTCCGGTCTTCGAGCTGTCCCAGGAACCACAACCGCCGCTGCGCGAACGACAGGGGAATCCGCTCCGGCCGCTCCCACACCGACAACGGCGCCCGTGCCTGCCGCAAACCGTCGTCCGCGAGCCGTGCCGCGAGCCCGGCCACCGTCGGCGCCTCGAACACGGTTCGGATCGCGAGTTCCACGCCCAGCACCGCACGCACCCGCGACACCAGCCGGGTCGCCAACAGCGAATGCCCGCCCAGAGCAAAGAAGCTGTCGTCGACACCAACGCTGTCCACGCCGAGAACCTGCGCGAACGCCCCGCAAAGAAGCTCCTCCCGCGCATCGGTCGGCCCCCGGCCCGAACCTCCGGCCGCGGAGTAGTCCGGCGCGGGCAACGCCTTGCGATCCAGCTTGCCGTTGACCGTCAGGGGCAACCGCTCCAGCACGACCACTGCGGCAGGCACCATGTACTCCGGCAGGCTGCGCGAGGCGAACTGCCGTAGTGCGTCCGGCAATTCTTCAGCACTGACGCCGGTTCCACCGGCGCCGACAACGTAGGCGACGAGGTGAGTGTCCGTGGCCTCGTCCCGCCGCGCGACCACAACCGCCTGAGCCACGTCGGGATGAGCGCTCAGCACGGCTTGGATCTCCGCGGGTTCGATCCGGAACCCGCGGATCTTGACCTGGTCGTCGACCCGGCCCGCGAACACGACCTGACCATCGACCGTCCACCGGGCCCGGTCTCCGGTGCGGTACATCCGCTCACCGGAACCGAACGGGCACGCCACGAACCGCTCACCCGTCAACCCCGGCCGGCCGATGTAGCCACGGGCCAACTGCACCCCGGCCAGATACAACTCGCCCGTGACCCCCGGCGGCACCGGAGCCAAACGCTCGTCCAGAACGAACACACGGGTGTTGTGGACCGGCGCACCGATCGGCACCGAACCACCCTCGCCCCCGCCCGGACGGCACAGCCACGCCGTGACGTCCACCGAAGCTTCGGTGGGACCGTAGAGGTTGTGCAGCTCGACACCGGTAAAGGTGGCAAGGAACCGGCTCTGCGTCTCCGGTGAGAGCGCCTCGCCGCTGCAGATCACCTGCCGCAGGTCGACACAGTCCGCGGCGGTCGGCTCCTGCAGGAACGCATCCAGCATCGACGGTACGAAGTGCATGACGCTCACCCGCTGTTCCCGCGCCAGCGACGCGACGCAACGCGGATCCCTGTGGTCCCCGGGAGAAGCGACGACCAACGTCGCGCCCGCCGCCAGGGTGCAGAAGAACTCCCACACCGACACGTCGAAGACGAACGGCGTCTTCTGCATCACCCGATCGCCGACACCGATGCGATGACGGTCCTGCATCCACACCAGTCGGTTCACGACCCCCGCGTGCGGGACGACGACACCCTTCGGTACCCCGGTCGAGCCCGAGGTGTAGATGACATATGCCGGGCTCGAACCCGTCAGCGCACCACGGCGCTCGGCATCACTCAGCGCCCCACCGTCGAGACGACCCAGTTCCGCCGTAACGCCCGGCTCATCAACGACCAGCACCGGCACCGGCACCGAGACACTCGACGCCGACCCGAGATCGGTGATCACCAAGGCCGGTGCCGCATCGCCCACCAAGAACGCGATCCGCTCCGCCGGGTACTGCGGGTCGATCGGCAAATACGCCCCACCGGCCTTCAACACACCCAACAACGCAACAACCAGATCGATCCCACGATCCATCACCACCGCGACAACCGACTCCGGACCCACCCCCAGGCCCACCAGATACCGAGCCAGCCGATTCGCCCGCGCGTCCAACTCCGCGTACGTCAGCTCGACACCCTCGAACACAACCGCGACCGCATCCGGCGCTTGCACCACCCGCGCCTCGAACAACCCGGGCACCGTCACCGCCGCCACATCGACAGCCGTGTCGTTCCACCCGACCAACACCCGAGACCGCTCATCGGCGTCCAACACATCCACCGCACCGAGCCGGGACGTCGGGTCGGCGGTCATCATCCGCAGCACCCGCACCAGCCGGTCGGTCATCGTCCGAACCGACCCCGGGTCGAACAGATCAGCCGCTGCGGTGACCACGCCGCGCATCCCGGCCGGATGGGCGTGGTCGTCGAAGACCTCACCAACGGTCACTTCGAGGTCCAGCCTCGCGGCCAGGGAGAGGCCGGCCGTGCTGCCGTCCACCGGTGCGCCGGCCTGGATGCCGGGCAGGTCCAGGGCCGCCCGAGCGGTGTTCTGCACGGTCAGCATCACCTGGAACAACGGATGCCGCGCCAAGGACCGAGCGGGAGCCAGCTCCTCCACCAGGCGCTCGAACGGCACATCCTGGTTCCCGAACGCGCCGAGCCCGGTATCGCGGACCCGACCCAGCACCTCCCGGAAGCTCGGATCCCCGGACAGGTCCGTCCGCATCACCAACGTGTTCACGAAGAACCCGACCAGATCGTCCAGACCCTCATCGGTACGACCCGCCACCGCGGCACCGATCGGAATGTCCTTACCGGCACCGAGCCGGGACAACAACACCGCCAACCCCGCCTGCAACACCATGAACACCGTCACACCCTCGGCCCGGGCAACCTCCACCAACCGCGCATGCACATCGGCGGGGATATCGAGCGGAACGCTGTGACCGCGGTGGCTCGCGACCGCCGGACGCGTGCGATCGATCGGCAGCTCCAACTCCTCGGGAGCACCGGCCAAGGCATCGCGCCAATAGGCCACCTGAGTCGACAGCAGACTCTCCGGATCGTCCTCGGCGCCCAGGACCTCCCGCTGCCACAGCGCGTAGTCCGCGTACTGGACCGGCAGGGGTGCCCACTCCGGTGCTTCATCCGCGCACCGCGCCACGTAGGCGGTGGAGATGTCCCGGCCGAGCGGTCCCATCGACCAGCCGTCGCCCGCGATGTGATGCACCACCACAACCAACACATGATCCTCGGGCCCGGTCGAGAACAACCACGCCCGAATCGGCACCTCCGCCGCCAGATCAAAGGCATGACCCGCCGCCCGCGCAACCGCATCCGCAAGCTCCGCCGGCGCCACCCGATCGACCCGCAGCTCCCACGCCAGTTCGTCGAGACCAAGGATCCGCTGGAACGGCTCACCGTCCTCCACCGCGATAACCGTCCGCAACACCTCATGCCGACCGATGACATCCCGCAGCGCAACCGACAGCGCATCCGAATCCAGCGTCCCGGACAGCCGCACCACTGTCGGGGTGTTGTGCACGGTGCTCCGGCCTTCGAGCTGCCCCAGGAACCACAGCCGCTGCTGCGCGAACGACAACGGAATCCGCTCCGGCCGCTCCCACACCGACAGCGCCCTCCGGGCCTCCCCCGACCGAGCCAGCGCGGCGGCCAACCCGGCCACGGTCGGCGTCTCGAACAGGGCGCGGATCTCCAGCTCCATCCCCAACACCGCACGCACCCGCGACACCAGTCGGGTCGCCAGCAGCGAATGCCCGCCCAGTTCGAAGAAGCTCTCGTTCACCCCGACCGAGTCCAGACCCAGGACCTGAGCAAACATGCCACACAGGATCTCCTCCTGCGGCGTCGAAGCGATCCGATCCGCATCCGCCGATCCCGCCCCGCCAGGGCTCGGCAACGCCGCGCGATCGAGCTTCCCGTTGGCCGTCAGCGGGAACGCCTCCAAAACCACGATCGCGCTGGGCACCATGTACTCCGGCAAACGTCGACCGGCGAAGTCCCGCAACACCCCCGGCAAGCCGTCGTCACCGTCGTCACCCTCGGCAGGCACGACATACGCCAACAGCCGCGTATCACCAGGGGAATCCTCACGGGCGATCACCACCGCCCGGTCCACCCCGGGATGAGCCACCAACACAGCCTCGACCTCGGCCGGCTCGATCCGGAACCCACGCACCTTGACCTGCTCGTCCACCCGGCCGACAAAGACCAGTTGCCCATCCGAGGTCCACCTGGCCCGGTCTCCGGTGCGGTACATCCGCTCACCCGAACCGAACGGGCAGGCCACGAACCGCTCACCGGTCAGAGCCGGGCGGGCAATGTAGCCACGAGCCAGACCGGCACCGGCGATGTACAACTCACCGATCACCCCGACCGGCACCGGACCCAGATCCTCCCCCAGCACGAACAGCCGGGTGTTGGCGATCGGACGACCGATCGGCACCGGCCCGACGATCTCCTCCCCGGCCCGCACCTCGAACACACAGCACCCGACCACCGTCTCGGTCGGCCCATACTCGTTGACCACCACCGACCCGGGCGCCCGCTCCAACCACGCACCCACATCGGCACCGGACAGCGCCTCACCACCGACCACCAACCGCCGTGCCGCACCGGCGACTTCATCCCCCGACAACACTTCGCCCAGCAGCGGAAGATGCGCCGGCACAACCTTGACCAGGTCGAAACCACCCCCAGTCCCCAACAGTTCCGCGAGGCCCTCGGCACCACCCTCGGGGCTGACCACCACCGCCGAACCCGACACCAGCGGCAAAAACACGCTCGTCACGGTCAGATCGAAGGCCAACGACGAATGCAGCGGCGCACCACCCAGCGAGCCGACGTCATACGCATCCGCCGCCCACACCACATAGTTCGCCAACCCACCATGGGTAACCGCGACACCCTTCGGCTTCCCCGTCGAACCCGACGTGTAGATCACATAGGCCAACTCGGCCGGATCCACCGACGCCACCGCGCCGCCATCGGCACCGCCACCGGCCACCCACTCGGAGGCCGCATCCAGGTCGTCGATCGCCACCGTGGGCAAACGACCAGCCGGCAACTCCTCAAGCAACTCCTCCGTACTCACCAACGCCACGGCCCGACTGTCCGCCAACATGAAAGCGATCCGCTCCGACGGATACTCCGAATCAATCGGCAGATACGCCGCACCCGCCTTCCACACACCCAAAATCCCCGCGACCGAATCCACCCCACGCGGCAGACACAAACCCACCACAGACCCCGCACCAACCCCACACCCACACAACACCCGAGCCAACCGCTCCGCACGCGCATCCAACTCCGCAAACGAAACCCGCTCACCGCCACACACCACCGCGACCGCGTCCGGCACCCGCACCACCTGCGCCGCCACCAACTCCGGCACCATCACCGCCGGCAACCCGACCGCAGTGTCGTTCCACTCCACCAACACCCGCCGACGCTCATCCCCACCCAACACATCCACCGCGCCGAGCGGGACGCCGATGTCGTCGGCGCGGTCGAGCCCCTCCACCACTGCGGCGAGGAAGTTCTCGATGGTGGTGTGGAGGAGGCTCGTGACCACGTGCGGGTCGCCCGGCGCGACGGCGTCCACGGTCAGTACGAAGCCGTCGGAACCCAGGTCGTCGACGGATACGGCCAACGGGAAGTTGGTGAGGTCCCGCATGAAGACGCTTCGGATCCCCTCCATGTCTCCGCTGCCCTGGAGGTCGTCGGGATCCGGGCTGGAACCCTCGCCGCTGTAGCGATAGTTGAAGAAGGAGGTGAACAGCGGCGCGTCCCCGGTAATGGCACTGGCCTGCTGAGCCAGTGCCAGGGAGGCGTGTTCGTGTTCCAAGAGCGCGGCCAACTGGGCCCGCATCGCCGCGACGGCCTCCAACGCGCCCAGCCGATCGGTGCGCACGCGCACGGGCAGGGTGTTGATGAACAGGCCCAACGCCCGGTCGGCGCCCGCCCCGGCGTTCATCCGCCCGAACAACACCGTCCCGAACACCACGTCGTCACGACCGGAAAGCACCGACAGGACCCGGGCCCATGCCACATGCAAGAGCGTCGCGGGACTGACGCCGAGCCGGCGGGCGACCTCACGGATCCGCGCCCCGACCGCGTCCTCGACCGGCAACTCGGCGCGCCGCACCCCGGTTCCGTCACCGCGCACGTCGAGGAGACCGAACGGGGCCGTGGACTCGGTGACATCGCCGAGCAGCTCGGCGAAGTACTCTTCGTGCTTCCCGCGGCGCAAGCTCTCCCGCGACTGCACCACGAAATCGCGGAACGGCAGCGCCGGCACGAGCTCGTCGCCCCGCCCGGCCAGGAACGCCCGCACCTCCTCGAGCAGCACCTCCATGCCGATGTGGTCCTGAACCATGTGATGCACCCGCAGCATGCCCAGCCACTTCTCGCCGTCGGACGCGGCTGTGATGTGGGCGTCGAGCAAAGGCGCGCGCGTGATGTCCATCGTCAGCCCGCCGACGGCGAGCAACTCGGCCACCGGATCGGTGTCGTCGGGACCGAGGACGATCTCGCGGACCGTCAGCGGCGCGTGCCGCTGGACCACCTGGACCGGATCGTGGAGGCCCTCCCAGACGATGGCGGTGCGATACACGTCATGCCGATCGATGACCTGCTGCAAGGCCCACAGGAAGCCGTCGAGACGCTCACGTGAATCGAACTCCAGCACGAACGGCGTCACATACACGTTGAGCTCTTGATCGCCCGCCATCAGGTGGTGGAAGAGGATGCCCTCCTGCAACGGCGCCAACGGATAGACGTCGGCGATATTCGCGGCCCCACCCTGAACCGACCCGACGACGTTCTCAACCTCGGCATCCGACAGATCCACCAGCGGCAACATGTCCGCCGTGATCACCGTGCTGCCGACCGGAATGCGATTCGCGGGAACCTGCACCTGCACCGGACCCGCCGCCACCGCCAGACCGGCCACCGTCGGCGACTCGAACAACGCCCGCACCGACACCGAAACCCCTTGCGCACGCAACCGCTCCACCAGCGTCACCGCCAGCAACGAATGCCCACCCAAAGCAAAGAAGTTGTCGTCCACCCCCACCGACACCAGACCCAACACATCGGCAAAAGCCGCGCACAACACCTCCTCACGCACCGACGACGGCCCACGACCCACACCAGCCACGAAATCGGGCGCCGGCAAAGCACCCCGATCCAACTTCCCATTCACCGTCAACGGCAACACATCCAACACAACCACCGCAGACGGCACCATGTACTCCGGCAACCGCCCAGCGGCGAACTGCCTGAGCTGCTCGGCCAGACCGCCCGCACCCGCGGCCGAGCCGCCCTCGGAGGTGACGACGTACGCCACCAGCCGCTTACCACCTGCCTGATCCCCCGCAGGCGCGTCGTCCCGTGCCACGACGGCCGCCTGAGCCACGTCGGGGTGGGCCTCCAGGACGCTCCGGACCTCACCGGGCTCGATCCGGAACCCGCGGATCTTGACCTGGTCGTCCACACGACCGGCGAACACGAGCTCACCGGCGGCATTCCAACGGGCCCGGTCCCCGGTCCGGTACATCCGCTCACCGGAACCGAACGGGCAGGCCACGAACCGCTCACCCGTAAGGGCGGGCCGACCGAGATAGCCGCGGGCCAGTCCGGCTCCGCCGATGTACAGTTCACCGCTCACCCCGGGCGGTACCGGACCGAGATGATCGTCCAGCACATAGAGCCGGGTGTTGGCGATCGGAGCTCCGAACGGAATCGGGCCGTGCACCGGTGGGTCGAGGGGCGTGGACGCGACCATCACGGTGGCCTCGGTCGGCCCGTACGTGTTGATCAGCCGCCGACCCGCGGACCAGGTCCGGGCCAGCTGTTCGCTGATCGCCTCGGCCCCGACCAGCAGGGTTTGGATGCCGGCCAGGTCGGCCGGCTCCAGGACGCCCAACAACGAGGGCACGAGGCTCGCGGCGCGTACCTCGGTCGAGCCGACCAGGCGCCGCAGCAGTTCCGGCTGAGTCCGTTCCTCGGCGCTCGCGACCACCAGGGTGCTACCGAAGGACAACGTCACGGCCAGATCCAGGACCGACGCGTCGAAGCTGAACGACGCGAACTGCAACACGGCCGTCCCCGGCGCACTGCCCATCATCGGCGCGAACACCGAGACCAGATTCGCCAACCCCGCCCGAGTCCCCGCCACCGCCTTCGGCGTCCCCGTCGAACCCGACGTATAGATCACATAGGCGAGCCCATCCGGAGCCGGCTCCACCACCGGCATTGTCCGCCCCACCGCAGCGAACCCCGCCGCCGCAGCCGGATCGTCGAGCGCGACCGTCGACACGCCCTCGACGGGCAACTCGGACAGGGTTTCCCGCGTACCGATCAAGGTGCCGGCTCGGCTGTCGGTGAGCATGAACTCGACCCGCTCACGCGAATACTCCGGATCGATCGGTACATAGGCCGCCCCGATCCTCCACACACCGAGAATCGCGGTCACCATCTCGACGCCCCGCGGCAGACACACCCCGACCAGCGACTCCGGCCCGACGCCCAACTCCAGGAGATGGCGGGCCAGTTGATCGGCACGCGCCGCCAACTCCGCGTAGGACAGCTTGAGGCCGTCGTGAACGACCGCCACCGCATCCGGCGTGCGGGCGGCCTGGGCGCCGAACATCTCGGCTACGGTCGCGGCCGATACGTCGACCGCGGTGTCGTTCCACTCCACCAGCACGCGCGACCGCTCGTCCCGGTCGAGAACGTCGACGGCGCTCAGGCGGGTCTCGGGACGAGTGGCCAACGCCTCCAGCACCCGGATCCAACGCCCCGCGATCGCTTCGACCGAACCATGGTCGAACAGATCCACGGCCCCGACCAACCCACCCCGAAGCCCGGCCGGCCGCCCCTCGTCGTCGAAGACCTCGGCCAACGACACATCCACATCGAACTTCGCCGCCTGCGCCGCCGACAAACCAGCCGCCACCTCCGCCGCCGGCGCGCCGACTTCGACACCGGGCAGATCCAGCAACGCCCGACCGGTGTTCTGCACGGTCAGCATCACCTGGAACAACGGATGCCGCGCCAAGGACCGAGCCGGAGCCAACTCCTCCACCAAGCGCTCGAACGGCACATCCTGGTTCTCGAAGGCCCCCATGCCCGCCTCACGAACCCGACCCAGCACCTCCCGGAACGTCGGATCCCCGGACAGATCGGTCCGCATCACCAACGTATTCACGAAGAACCCGACCAGATCGTCCAGACCCTCATCGGTACGACCGGCCACCGCGGCACCGATCGGAATGTCCTTACCGGCACCAAGCCGGGACAACAACACCGCCAACCCCGTCTGCAACACCATGAACACCGTCACACCCTCGGCCCGCGCAACCTCCACCAACCGCGCATGCACATCGGCAGGGATCTCCAGCGGCACACGATGACCGCGGTGACTCGCGACCACCGGACGCGTGCGATCGACCGGCAGCTCCAACTCCTCGGGAGCACCGGCCAAGGCATCGCGCCAATAAGCCACCTGAGTCGACAGCACACTGGCCGGGTCGTCCTCGTCACCGAGCAACTGCCGTTGCCACAGCGCGTAATCCGCGTACTGCACCGGCAACGGCGCCCAGTCGGGGGCCTCGCCCGCACACCGCGCCGCATACGCGGCCGAGATGTCCCGACCCAACGGACCCATCGACCAACCATCACCCGCGATGTGATGCACCACCACGACCAACACATGGTCCTCGGCCCCGCACGACAACAGCCGAGCCCGGACGGGTACTTCGGCAGCCAGGTCGAAAACGTGGCCCGTTGCCCGCGCCACCGCACCGGCCATCTCCCCAGGCGCAACCTGATCGACCTGAAGCTCCCAGTCCAGATCGTCCAGGTCGAGCACTCGCTGGAACGGCTCACCACCCTCGGCCGCGAACACCGTCCGCAACACCTCGTGCCGGCCCACGACATCCCGCAGCGCGGTCGACAGCGCGGCCCGGTCCACTCCACCGGACAACCGCACCACCACCGGCAGGTTGTACGTCGTGCTCAGACCGTCGAGCTGCTCCAGGAACCACAGCCGGCGCTGTGCGAAGGACAGCGGCACGCGCTCCGGCCGCTCCCACACCGACAACGCGTCCCGCGTTCCGGTGACATCCGCGCCCGGCGCGGCCAGCCGAGCGGCCAACCCCGCCACCGTCGGCGCCTCGAACAGGGCGCGGACCCGGAGCTCGACGCCCAGCAACGCGCGGACGCGGGAGACCAGTCGAGTAGCCAGAAGGGAGTGGCCGCCAAGGTCGAAGAAGTTGTCGTCGACCCCGACCCTGTCCAACCCGAGAACCTGCGCGAACGCCCCGCACAGGATCTCCTCCCGCGCGGTGGCCGGACCGCGACCCGTGCCGGTGGCGTAGTCGGGAGCGGGAAGGGCAGCGTGGTCCAGCTTCCCGTTGGCGGTCAGCGGCAGCATGTCCAGCACGACGATCGCCGACGGAACCATGTGGTCCGGCAGTCGCTGCGCCACGAACCGCCTGAGCGGTTCGGGCAGGCTCACCCCATCGGCGGCGCTGCCCTCGGGCAGGACGATGTACGCGACCAGGCGCTTGTCTCCGCCAGTGTCCGCCGCAGGGGCGTCGTCGCGGGTCACCACGGCGGCCTGAGCCACGTCGGGGTGGGCTTCCAGGACGGTCCGGATCTCGCCGGGCTCGATCCGGAAACCGCGGATCTTGACCTGGTCGTCCGCACGCCCCGCGAACACCAACTGCCCGTCGAGCGTCCAACGGGCCCGGTCCCCGGTCCGGTACATCCGCTCACCGGAACCGAACGGGCAGGCCACGAACCGCTCACCGGTCAGGGCCGGCCGGCCGAGATAGCCGCGGGCCAATCCCGCACCGGCGATGTACAGCTCGCCGCGCACGCCGGGCGGTACCGGACCGAGGTGATCGTCCAGCACATAGAGCCGGGTGTTGGCGATCGGGGCACCGAACGGAATCGGCCTGTCCACGGGTGGGTCGAGGGGCGTGGACGCGACCATCACGGTGGCCTCGGTCGGCCCGTACGTGTTGATCAGCCGCCGACCCGCGGACCATGCCTGGGCCAGCTGCTCACTGATGGGTTCCGCGCCGACCAAGAGGGTCTGGACCCCGGCGAGATCCTTGGGTTCCAGGACGCCCAGCAGCGAGGGCACCAGACTGGCCGCCCGTACGTCCGTGGAGCTCACCAGTCGCCGCAGCAGTTCCGGCTGAGTCCGTTCCTCGGCGCTCGCGACCACCAGGGTGCTACCGAAGGACAACGTCACGGCCAAGTCCAGAACCGACGCGTCGAAGCTGAACGACGCGAACTGCAAAACGGCCGTCCCCGGCGCACTGCCCATCATCGGCGCGAATACCGAGACCAGATTGGCCAACCCCGCCCGAGTCCCCGCCACCGCCTTCGGCGTCCCCGTCGAACCCGACGTATAGATCACATAGGCGAGCCCATCCGGAGCCGGCTCCACCACCGGGGCCGTCCGGACAGTCGCTGCCGGCTCGGCCGCGACAGCGGGATCGTCGAGCGCGATCGTCGGCACGCCCCCGTCCGGCAGCCGCGTCAGCAACTCGCGTGTGCTGATCAGTGCGACGATCCGACTGTCCGTGAGCACGAACTCGACCCGCTCACGCGGGTATTCCGGGTCGATCGGCAGATAGGCCGCGCCGGCCTTCCACACGCCCAGAATCGCGGTGACCATCTCGATCCCACGCGGCAGGCACAGCCCCACCAGCGACTCGGGCCCCACCCCCGTACCGATCAGGTACCGAGCCAGCTGATTGGCGCGCGCCTCCAACTCCGCGTAGGACACCTCGAGGCCGTCGTGAACGACCGCCACCGCATCCGGTGTCCGCATGGCCTGAGCGCCGAACAGCCCCGGCACGGTCAGCGCCGTCGTATCCGCGACGGCGGTGTCGTTCCACTCCACCAGCACGCGCGACCGCTCGGCTTCGTCGAGAAGGTCGACGGCGCTCAGGCGGGTCTCGGGACGAGTGGCCAACGCCTCCAGCACCCGGATCCAACGCCCGGCAATCGCTTCGACCGAACCGTGATCGAACAGATCCACCGCCCCGACCAACCCACCCCGAAGCCCGGCCGGCCGCCCCTCGTCGTCGAAGACCTCGGCCAACGACACATCCACATCGAACTTCGCCGCCTGCGCCGCCGACAAACCAGCCGCCACCTCCGCCGCCGGCGCGCCGCTTCCTATACCGGGCAGATCCAGCGCGGCCCGACTCGTGTTCTGGAGGGTGAGCATCACCTGGAACAGCGGGTGCCGCGCCAAGGATCGGGCCGGCGCGAGTTCCTCCACCAGGCGCTCGAACGGCACATCCTGGTTCCCGAACGCGCCGAGCCCCGTGTCACGGACCCGACCCAGCACCTCCCGGAAGCTCGGATCCCCGGACAGGTCCGTCCGCAGCACCAACGTGTTCACGAAGAACCCGACCAGATCGTCCAGACCCTCGTCAGTGCGCCCGGCCACCGCGGCACCGATCGGAATGTCCGTACCGGCACCGAGCCGGGACAACAACACCGCCAACCCCGCCTGCAACACCATGAACACGGTCACGCCCTCGGCCCGCGCCAACTCCACCAACCGCGCATGCACATCGGCGGGGATATCCAGCGGAACGCTGTGACCGCGGTGGCTCGCGACCGCCGGACGCGTGCGATCCACCGGAAGCTCCAACTCCTCGGGAGCACCAGCCAACTCCGCGTGCCAATAGGCGACTTGCCTGGACAGCACACTGTCCGGGTCGTTCTCGTCACCGAGCAATTCCCGCTGCCACAGCGCATAGTCCGCGTACTGCACCGGCAACGGCTCCCAACCCGGCGCACCACCCGCGCACCGCGCCGCGTAGGCGGTGGAGATGTCCCGGCCGAGCGGTCCCATCGACCAGCCGTCGCCCGCGATGTGATGCACCACCACGACCAGCACATGATCCTCGGGCCCGGTCGAGAACAACCACGCCCGAATCGGCACCTCCGCCGCCAGATCGAAGGCATGACCCGCCGCCCGCGCAACCGCATCCGCAAGCTCCGCCGGCGCCACCCGATCGACCCGCAGCTCCCACGCAAGTTCGTCGAGACCAAGAATCCGCTGGAACGGCTCACCGTCCTCCACCGCGAAAACCGTCCGCAACACCTCATGCCGACCGATGACATCCCGCACAGCGGCCGACAACGCGTCGCGGTCCACTCGTCCGGACAGTCGCACCACGTTCGGGGAGTTGTACGTGGAGCTTCGACCTTCCAGCTCGCCCAGGAACCACAAACGCCGCTGGGCGAACGACAACGGAATGCGCTCCGGCCGCTCCCGTGCCGACAACGCCGTCCGGGCCTCACCCGACCGAGCCAGGGCGGCGGCCAACCCGGCCACCGTGGGGGCCTCGAACAGGGTTCGGATATCCAGCTCCACGCGCAGCACCGCACGGACCCGCGACACCAACCGGGTCGCCAGGAGCGAATGGCCGCCCAACTCGAAGAAGTTGTCGTCGACCCCGACGCCCTCCAGTCCCAGGACCTGCGCGAAGGCCCCGCAGAGGATCTCCTCACGCGCGGTGGCCGGGCCTCGACCCGTACCCGGGGTGTAGTGCGGGGCCGGCAGCGCCCTGCGGTCCAGCTTCCCGTTGGCGGTCATCGGCAGCGCGGTCAGCACGACGATCGCCGACGGGACCATGTGGTCCGGCAACCGCCGGCCCACGAATTGGCGCAGTTGCTCGGGCAGGCTCGCGGCGTCGGCGGTGCCGCCATCCGGCGGGACGATGTAGGCGACCAGACGCTTGTCCCCGGCCTGGTCCATCGGGGCCGTGTCACCCGTGGCACCCGTGGCAGCGGTGGCGGCCAGGGGGCCGTCCGCACGCGCGACCACGGCGACCTGTGCGACCTGCGGGTGGGCGATCAGTGCGGCCTCGACCTCGCCGGGCTCGATCCGGAAGCCGCGAACCTTGACCTGATCATCCACCCGACCCGCGAAGACAAGCTCACCACTCGACTCCCAGCGGGCCCGGTCCCCGGTCCGGTACATCCGCTCACCGGAACCGAACGGGCAGGCCACGAACCGCTCACCGGTCAGCGCCGCCCGGCCGAGATAGCCGCGCGCCAGACTCGCGCCGGCGACGTAGAGTTCACCGGTCACCCCCGGCGGAACCGGACTCAGGCGGTCGTCCAGGACATAGGCCCTGGTGTTGAGGATCGGACCACCGATATCCGGCTCCCGACCGGATCCCAACGGCGCGGACATGGTCGCGCAGACGGTCGTCTCGGTCGGCCCGTAGGCATTGATCAACCGCCGCCCCGCCGCCCACCGGCCCGCCAGATCCGCGCTCAGGGCCTCGCCCGCGGAGACCAGCGTCCGCACCGAAGGCAGGCCCTGGGCGTCCAATACCCGCAGGACGGCCGGCGGCAGCGTGGCGTGGGTGACCCCGTGGCGCGCGATCACCTCCGTCAGTCCGGCCCCGGGGAGCAGTTCCTCCGCCGGGGCGACGACGAGTGCGGCGCCGCTGCCCAGCGCCATCACCAGTTCCCAGGACGCGGCGTCGAACCCGACCGAGGCGAATTGCAGGATCCGGCTGTCCCGGTCCACGCCGAGCCGGGCGATCTGGGTGCGGACCAGACTCGCCACCCCGGCGTGGGTCAGCGCCACGCCCTTGGGGCGACCGGTCGAACCCGACGTGTAGATCACGTACGCCAGCGCGGTCGGCGGCGCGGACACCGGCGAGGCGGTGCTCGGTCGGGCCGCGATGTCCGCCTCGACCCGCGCGTCGTCCAGGGCCACGGTCAGCACGCCGCGCACGGGCGGCAGGTCGTCCAGTACCTCTTCGGCGCCCAGCAGCGCGACGGCTCGACTGTCGGTGAGCATGAAGGCGATCCGCTCGGCCGGATACTGCGGATCGATCGGCAGATAAGCCGCCCCCGCGTCGAGTACCGCGAGCAGGGCCACGACCAGGTCCACTCCGCGGTCCATCACGACCGCGACCACCGACTCCGGGCCCACGCCCAGTCCGCGCAGATGCGCCGCCAATCGGCGTACGCGCGTGTCCAGTTGCGCGTAGGACAACGCGACGCCCTCGGCGATCACCGCGACCGCGTCCGGGGTCGCCTGGACGTGCGCCCGGAACAGCTCCGGCAGGGTGGACGCGGTCACTTCGGCGGAGGTGTCGTTCCATCCCAGCACCACGCGCGCCCGTTCGGCGTCGTCCAGCACCCCCACCGCGTCGAGCGGGACGTCCGTGTCGTGGTCGTCGGCCGGCGTCGCTTCCAGGGCGGCGAGGAGGTTCTCGATCGTGGTGTGCATCAGGCGCGTGACCAGGTGCGGATCGGCCGGCGCCAACGCGTCCACGCTCAGCGCGAAGCCTTCCGCCCCCCGGTCGTCGACCGACACGGCCAACGGGAAGTTGGTGCGGTCCCGGGTCAGCACGGACCGAATCCCCGCCAGACCGCCACCGCCGTGAACGTCGTCGGGCGCCGCGTCGGGCCGGCGGCCGCCGCTGTGGCGGTAGTTGAACAGGGCGGTGAACAGGGGCGCGTCCCCGGTGATGCCGGCGGCCCGCTGGGCCAGGGCGAGCGGGGCGTGTTCGTGTTCGAGGAGGGCGGCCAACTGCGTGCGCATGGCGGAGATCGCCGCGCGCGCACCGGTGTTCCGGAGGCGGACCCGGATGGGCAGCGTGTTCATGAACAGGCCGAGTGCCCGGTCGGCGCCGGCGCCGGCGTTCATGCGGCCGAACAGGACGGTGCCGAAGACCACGTCGTCGCGTCCGGACAGCACGGACAGCACCCGCGCCCAGGCCACGTGCAGCAGCGTGGCGGGGCTGACCCCGAGCCCGCGGGCGATCTCGCGGATGCGCCCGCCGACCTCCTCCCGGACGGGGAGGTCGGCGCGTCGGACCCCGGATCCGTCGCCGCGTACATCGAGCAGGCCGAAGGGGGTGGTGGGTTCGGTGACATCGCCGAGCAGGTCGGCGAAGTATCGTTCGTGGCCGCCTCGGCGCAGACTTTCCCGGGCCTGGACGACGAAGTCGCGGAACGGCAGGGCCGGGGCGAGGTCGTCGCCGCGTCCGGCGAGGAACGCCTGTACCTCTTGGAGCAGCACGTCCATGCCGGTGTGGTCCTGCACCATGTGGTGCACCCGCAGCATGCCCAGCCACCGGTCCCCGTCGGGCGCGACGGTGACGTGGGCGTCGATGAGCGGTGCGTGCGTGATGTCCATGCGCGGGCCGCCGGCGGCGAGCAGTCGGGCCACCGGGTCGTCGGCCGGGTCGGTGCCGGGCGCGGCGGGCGGAAGTTCGCGCACGGTCAGGGGCGCGTGCCGCTGGACGACCTGGACCGGGTCGTGGACCCCTTCCCAGACGATGGCGGTGCGGTAGATGTCGTGCCGGTCGACGACCTGTTGCAGCGCGTGCAGGAAGGCGTCCAGGCGCTCTCGGCTGTCGAACTCCAGGACGAAGGGGGTGATGTAGACGTCCCGTTCGTGCTCACCTGCGATCAGGTGGTGGAAGAGGATGCCCTCCTGGAGCGGCGCCAGCGGATAGACGTCGGCGATGTTCGCGGCCCCGCCTCGGACGGTGGCGGCGATGTGCTCGACCTCGGTGTCCGACAGATCCACCAGCGGCAACATGTCGGCCGTGAGCACCGTGCTGTCGGCCGAGATCCGGTTCGCCGGCACCGGCACCGGCTCCGGGCCGGCCAGATCGGCCAGGCCGGCCACCGTCGGCGTCTCGAACAGGGCGCGGATCTCGACGGAGACCCCCCGGACCCGCAGCCGTTCCACCAGCGTGACGGCCAGCAGCGAGTGTCCGCCCAGCTCGAAGAAGTTGTCGTCCACTCCCACCGTGTCCAGGCCGAGGACTTCGGCGAACACTCCGCACAGGATCTCTTCGCGCACGGTGGCCGGCCCGCGGCCCGCGCTGCCCGTGTAGTGCGGGGCGGGGAGGGCGTTGCGGTCGAGTTTCCCGTTGGCCGTCAGCGGCAGCGCGTCGAGGACGACGATCGCGGCGGGGACCATGTGCTCCGGAAGCCGCTGGGCGATGAACTTGCGGACCAGCTCGGCCAGTTCCCCGTCATCGCCCGCGTCCGGATCGGTCGGGACGATGTAGCCGACGAGGCGGGTGTCGCCGGGAGCGGTTTCCCGGCCGACCACGGCCGCCTGGGCGACCTGGGGATGGGCGAGCAGCGCGGTTCGGATCTCCGCGGGCTCGATCCGGAAGCCGTGGATCTTGATCTGGTCGTCGACGCGGCCGGCGAACACCAGCGCGCCGTCCGGCGTCCACTTGACCCGGTCGCCGGTCCGGTACATCCGCACGCCCGCGGCGAACGGGCAGGCCACGAAGCGCTCGCCGGTGAGCGCGGGTCGACCGAGATAGCCGCGGGCCAGGCCGGCGCCGGCGATGTAGAGTTCGCCGGTCACGCCCGTCGGCACGGGGGCCAGGTGGTCGTCCAGCACGTATACGCGGGTGTTGCCGATGGGCGTGCCGATCGGGACCGAGTCGTGGCGGAGCGCGTCCGGGGTGAGGCGGGTGGTGGTGACGCCGATCGTGGTCTCGGTCGGGCCGTAGTGGTTGAAGACGCCCCGGTTCCCGGCGGCGCGCAGCAGGTCGCGCACCCAACCGGGCGACGCGGCCTCACCGCCGAGCACCAGCGAGCCGGCCGGCAGCACGCCTCCCACGCCGATCACGCCGGTCAGCGCGGCCAGGTGGGAGGGCACCGCCTTGACGTGGTCGATCCGGTGCTCGGACAGGTATTCCGCGACGGCCGCGGGGTCGATCACGGTGTCGGCGTCCAGGATGTGCAGCTGCC
The DNA here is from genome assembly GCF_045207785.1 of Embleya sp. NBC_00896. Lineage (NCBI taxonomy): Bacteria > Bacillati > Actinomycetota > Actinomycetes > Kitasatosporales > Streptomycetaceae > Embleya > Embleya sp. NBC_00896. Next base: position 6,466,363 of record NZ_CP108776.1, on the reverse strand, counting down.
CGCCGGTGGCCAGACTGGCGAACACCAGCGTGTTGCCCAGGTCGGTCACCTGGGATTGGAGCAGCGCGTACCGGGCTCCCGCGGCGCCCAGGCCGACCCGGGCGGGCGCCGAGGCCACGTAGTTCGCGAGTCCGCCGTGGGTGACGGCGACACCCTTCGGCTTTCCCGTAGAACCGGATGTGTAGATCACGTAGGCGAGTTCCGCCGGGTTCACCGACATCGGCCCGGCACCGTCGGCGGGTCCCGGACGTTCGGTGGCGGACACGAGGTCGTCGATCGCGACGGTGGGCAGGCGACCGGCGGGCAACTCCTCGAGCAACTCCTCGGTGCCGACCAGCGTGACGGCCCGGCTGTCCGCGAGCATGAAGGCGATCCGCTCGGACGGGTACTCCGGATCGATCGGCAGATAGGCGGCCCCCGCCTTCCACACACCCAGGATCGCCGCGATGGTGTCCACCCCGCGAGGCAGGCACAGCCCGACCACCGAGCCGGGTCCGACCCCGCGCCCCCGCAACTCCCGTGCCAGCGCCGCGGCTCGCGCGTCCAAGGCCGCGTAGGAGACCCGCTCGCCCGCGCACACCACCGCGACCGCGTCCGGGGTCCTCGCCACCTGGGCGGCCACCGAGTCCGGCACCATCGACACCGATGCGTCGTCGAGCGCGGTGTCGTTCCACTCCACCAACACCCGCGCGCGCTCGTCCGCGCCCAGTACGTCCACCGCACCGAGTCGGACGTCCGGATCGGCGATCAACGCCTCCAGCAGGGGCGCCCAGCGCCCGGCCATCGCCTCGACCGAACCCCGGTCGAACAGGTCGGCCGAGGCGGTGAATCCACCCCGCAACCCGGCGGGCCGGCCGAGGTCGTCGAATACCTGGGCGACCATGACGTCGAGGTCGAACTTCACGCCGGGTCGTGTTCCGGGCACCAACTCGACGTCCAGACCCGGCAGGTCCAGGACCGCGTCCACGGTGTTCTGCATGGTCAGGACGACCTGGAACAGCGGGTGACGGGCGAGGGACCGGGTCGGAGCGAGTTCCTCCACCAGTCGCTCGAACGGAACGTCCTGGTGGCCCAGCGCGCCCAACCCCGCCTCGCGAACACGGGCGAGAATCCCGGTGAAGGTCGGATCGGCGGACAGGTCGGTGCGGATCACGAGCGTGTTGACGAAGCAGCCGATCTGGCCGTCGAGGCTCTCGTCCGTCCGCCCGGCGACGGCCGACCCGATCGGGATGTCCGTGCCGGCGCCCAGCTTGGACAGCAGCACGGCGAGGCCGGCCTGTAGGACCATGAAGACGGTCACGCCCTCGTCCCTGGCCAACTCCACCAGCCGGGCGTGCAGTTCGGCCGACAGCTCCAACGGCACGGTGTGGCCGCGGTGGCTCGCGACCGCAGGGCGCGGACGGTCGAGGGGAAGGCCGAGTTCCTCCGGGACGCCGGCCAGCGCTTCCCGCCAATAGGCCAACTGGGTGCGCAGCACGCTGTCCGGGTCGTCGTCGCCGCCGAGGAGTTCGCGTTGCCACAGCGCGTAGTCCGCGTACTGCACCGGCAACGGCTCCCACTCCGGGGCTTGTTCTCGGCACCGGGCCGCGTACGCGGTGGAGATGTCCCGCGCCAGCGGGCCCATCGACCAGCCGTCCCCGGCGATGTGGTGCACGACCACGACCAGGACGTGCCGCTCGGGCCCGGTCGAGAGCAACGAGACCCGGATCGGCAGCTCGACCGACAGGTCGAAGGCGTACTCGGCCGCCCGCGTCACGGCGCCCGGCAGCTCCTCGGCGTCGATCGGGCCCAACACCTGGAGGTCCCAGGCGAGTTCCTCGGGGTGGAGGATCTCCTGGTACGGCTCGCCGTCCGCGACCGCGAACACCGTGCGGAGCACCTCGTGTCGACCGACGACATCGCGCAGCGCCGCCGAGAGCGCCTCGGTGTCCAGTCTTCCGTTCAGCCGCAGCACATTCGGGGCGTTGTAGGTGGCGCTGCGGCCTTCGAGCTGCTCCAGGAACCAGAGCCGGTGCTGGGCGAACGACAGCGGAATCCGCTCCGGTCGCTCGCGAGCCGTCAACGCCGCCTGCGCGGAACCCGCGCCGCCCAGCACCGCCGACAGCCTTGCGACCGTGGGTGCCTGGAAGAGTGCGCGGATCTCGACTTCGACGCCGAGGGCCGTGCGGATCCGCGAGATGAGTCGGGTGGCGAGCAGCGAGTGGCCACCGAGCTCGAAGAAGTTGTCGTCGACGCCGACCCGGTCGCACCCGAGGACCTGCGCGAACAGGGCGCAGAGGATCTCCTCCCGCGCCGTGACCGGTCCCCGCCCCGCGCCGGTGGTGTAGTCGGGGGCGGGAAGGGCTTTGCGGTCGAGCTTGCCGTTGGTGCTCAGCGGGAGGACGTCGAGGACCACGACGGCCGTCGGGATCATGTACTCCGGCAGCCGCTGTCCGATGAACTGCCGCAGCGCCTCGGGCAGGCCGCCGTCGTGGGTCCCGACGTCGCGGGACCCGACGTTCCGGGCCGCGACCACATACGCGACCAGGTGGGTGTCCGTGGCCTCGTCGCGGCGCGCGACCACGACCGCCCGAGCCACGTCGGGGTGGGCGGTGAGCGCGGTCTCGATCTCGGCCGGTTCGATCCGGAACCCGCGGATCTTGACCTGGTCGTCGACCCGGCCCGCGAAGACGAGTCGCCCCTCGGACGTCCACCGGGCGCGGTCGCCGGTGCGGTACATCCGCTCACCGGAACCGAACGGGCAGGCCACGAAGCGGTCGCCCGTCAACGCCGGCCGACCGATGTAGCCACGGGCGAGCTGTACACCGGCCAGATACAACTCGCCGGTGACGCCCGGAGGCACCGGCATCAACCGGTCGTCGAGGACGTACGTCCGAGTGTTGTGGACCGGCACGCCGATCGACACCGAGCCACCGTCGGCCTCCCCGGGACGGCATTGCCAGGCGGTCACGTCCACGGACGCTTCGGTGGGACCGTAGAGGTTGTGCAGCTCGACACCGTCGAAGACGGAGAAGAACCGGGCCTGGGTCTCGACCGGCAACGCTTCACCGCTACAGATCACCTGCCGCAGGCTCGCGCACCCGGCCGCGGTCGGCTCCCGCAGGAACGCGTCCAGCATCGAGGGCACGAAGTGCAGCACACTCACGCGCTGTTCCCGCGCCAGGGAGGCGATGTAGCGGGGATCCCTGTGCCCGTCGGGCCGGGCCACGACCAGGGTCGCACCGGACAGGAGCGTGCAGAAGAACTCCCAGACCGACACGTCGAAGACGAACGGGGTCTTCTGCATCACCCGATCGCCGACACCGATCCGATGGTGATCCCGCATCCACACCAAGCGGTTCACGACGCCGGCGTGCGGGACGACGACGCCCTTCGGTACCCCGGTCGAGCCCGAGGTGTAGATGACATACGCCGGACTCGCGCCCGTCGGCGGACCGGACCGCTCGGCATCGCTCAGGGCTCCGCCGTCGAGACGACCCAGCCGCGCTGCCGTGGCCGGTTCGTCGACCACCAGCACCGGCGCCGACACCGACTCACTCGACGCCGACACACTCGACGCCGACCCGACATCGGTGAGGACCTGCACCGGAGCCGCGTCACGCAGCATGAACGCGATTCGCTCCGCCGGGTACTGCGGGTCGATCGGCAAATACGCCCCACCGGCCTTCAACACACCCAACAACGCAACAACCAGATCGATCCCACGATCCATCACCACCGCGACAACCGACTCCGGACCCACCCCCACACCCACCAGACACCGAGCCAACCGATTCGCCCGCGCATCCAACTCCGCGTACGTCAGCTCGACACCCTCGAACACAACCGCCACCGCATCCGGCGCTTCCACCACCCGAGCCTCGAACAACTCCGGCACGGTCGTCGCCGCCACCTCGGCGGCGGTGTCGTTCCACTCGACGAGCACCCGCGACCGCTCGTCCTCGCCGAGCACATCGATGGCGCCGACGCGGGTCCGCGGGTCGTCGACCACCGCCCGCAAGGTCCGCAGCCAGCGGTCGGCCAGGACCGTGACCGAATCCACGTCGAACAGGTCGGCCGACCCGTTCAGGCCACCGCGCAGACCGATGGAGCGGCCATCCTCGTCCACGACCTCCGCGAGAATCAGCTCCAGGTCGAACTTCGACGCGGGCCTCATCTCGGAGACCAGCTCGACGTCCAGCCCGACCAGCTCCAGACTCGCCCGGGCGGTGTTCTGCAGGGTCAGCATCACCTGGAACAACGGGTGACGCGCCAAGGAGCGGGCGGGCGCGAGCTCCTCGACCAACCGCTCGAACGGCACATCCTGATGCCCGAAGGCGCCGATCCCGGCGGCGCGAACCCGACCCAGCAGCTCCCGGAACGTCGGATCGCCGGACAGGTCCGTACGCATCACCAGACTGTTGACGAAGCACCCGACCAGGTCGTCCAGACCCTCATCGGTACGACCGGCCACCGCGGCACCGACCGGAATATCCGTACCGGCGCCGAGGCGGGACAACATCACCGCCAGACCGGCCTGCAGGACCATGAACAACGTCACGCTCTCGGCCCGCGCCAACTCCTCCAGTCGAGCATGGAGTTCGGCGGGAATCTCCACGGGGACGTGGTGCCCGCGGTGGCCCGCGACCACCGGACGCGTTCGATCGACCGGCAGCTCCAGCTCCTCGGGAACGCCGGCCAGGGCGTCCCGCCAATAGGCGACCTGGGTCGACAGCACGCTGCCCGGATCCTCGTCGCTGCCCAGGAGTTCGCGCTGCCACAGCGCGTAGTCCGCGTACTGCACCGGCAACGGCGGCCACTCGGGGGCCCGTTGCGCGCATCGCGCCGCGTAGGCGGTCGAGATGTCCCGGCCCAGCGGGCCCCACGACCAACCGTCCCCCGCGATGTGATGCACCACCACGACCAGCACGTGCTCGCCGGACGCGACGGCAGCGGTCGATCCGAACAGCCAGGCCCTGATCGGAATCTCGGACGAGAGGTCGAAGGCGTATTCGGTCGCCCGCGTCACCGCGTCGGACAGGTCCTCGGTGTCGGCGAGGTCCACGACCTCCAGCTCCCAGGCCGGTTCCTCGGGGCCCAGGATCCTCTGATACGGCTCGCCGTCCGCGACCGCGAACACGGTGCGCAGCACCTCGTGTCGGGCGATGACGTCCCGCAGCGCCGCCGAGAGCGCGTGGGTGTCCGGTTTTCCGGTCAACCGCAGCACCGCGGGGATGTTGTGTGCCGGGTTCGGCCCATCCAGCTGCCCCAGGAACCACAACCGGCGCTGCGCGAATGACAACGGAATCATCAGGACTCCTCTGGTCTACGCATCGGCCGCAGGACCGGCCGGACTGACGTCTGATTGCCGATCCGACTCGCGAGCCCGGCAACCGTGGGGGCTTGGAAGAGGGCGCGGATCTCGAGTTCGACGCCGAGCGCCGTGCGGATCCGCGAGATGAGTCGGGTGGCGAGCAGCGAGTGGCCACCGAGTTCGAAGAAGTTGTCGTCGACGCCGACGCTGTCGCGCCCGAGGATCTGCGCGAACACGGTGCAGAGGATCTCCTCCTGCGCCGTGGCGGGTCCTCGATGTGTGGTCGCGGCGTAGTGCGGCGCGGGAAGGGCCTTGCGGTCGAGCTTGCCATTGGTGCTCAGCGGGAGGGCGTCCAGCACGACGAAGGCCGCCGGAATCATGTAATCGGGCAACCGTTGTCCAATGAACTGCCTCAGCACGTCCGGCAGTTCGCGGGTCCCCGCATCGGCGCCGCCGGTGCCGACGACGTAGGCGATCAGCCGGGTGTCCTCGGTCTCGTCCCGACGTGCGACCACGACCGCCCGAGCCACGTCGGGGTGGGCGGTGAGCGCGGTCTCGATCTCGGCCGGTTCGATCCGGAACCCGCGGATCTTGACCTGATCGTCGACCCGGCCCGCGAACACGACCTGACCATCGACCGTCCACCGGGCCCGGTCCCCGGTCCGGTACATCCGCTCACCGGAACCGAACGGGCACGCCACGAACCGCTCACCCGTCAACCCCGGCCGGCCGATGTAGCCACGGGCCAACTGCACCCCGGCCAGATACAACTCACCCGTGACCCCCGGCGGCACCGGAGCCAAACGCTCGTCCAGAACGAACACACGGGTGTTGTGGACCGGCGCACCGATCGGCACCGAGCCACCCTCGCCCCTGCCCGGACGGCACAGCCAGGCCGTGACGTCCACTGAAGCTTCGGTGGGACCGTAGAGGTTGTGCAGCTCGACACCGTCGAAGACGGTGAAGAACCGGGCCTGGGTCTCGATCGGCAACACTTCACCGCTACAGATCACCTGCCGCAGGTCCGTGCACCCGGTGACGGTCGGCTCGTCCAGGAACGCGGCCAGCATCGACGGTACGAAGTGCATGACGCTCACCCGCTGTTCCCGCGCCAAGGCGGCGATATAGCGGGGATCCCGGTGTCCGTCGGGACGAGCCACGACCAATGTCGCACCCGCCGCCAGGGTGCAGAAGAACTCCCACACCGACACGTCGAACACGAACGGCGTCTTCTGCATCACCCGATCGCCGACACCGATCCGGTGCTGCTCCCGCATCCACACCAACCGGTTCACAACCCCGGCGTGCGAAACCAGCACGCCCTTCGGCAACCCCGTGGAACCGGAGGTGTAGATCACATACGCCGGGCTCGAACCCGTCGGCCCACCGCGGCGTTCGGCATCACTCGGCGTCCCGCCGTCGAGGCGACCCAGCTCCGCGACCGTGCCCGGTTCATCGACCACGATCACCGGCACCGCGCCCGACGCATCCGGCATCGAGGCCGCCGACGCCGCCGAGACCAGCACACACGTCGCGCCGGCGTCCGCGAGCATGAACGCGATCCGCTCCGCCGGGTACTGCGGGTCGATCGGCAAGTACGCCCCACCGGCCTTCAACACACCCAACAACGCAACAACCAGATCGATCCCACGATCCATCACCACCGCGACGACCGACTCCGGACCCACCCCCACACCCACCAGACACCGAGCCAACCGATTCGCCCGCGCATCCAACTCCGCGTACGTCAGCTCGACACCCTCGAACACAACCGCCACCGCATCCGGCGCTTCCACCACCCGAGCCTCGAACAACCCCGGCACCGTCACCGCCGCCACATCGACAGCCGTGTCGTTCCACCCCACCAACACCCGCGACCGCTCATCGGCGTCCAACACATCCACCGCACCGAGCCGGGACGTCGGGTCGTCGACCACCGCCCGCAAGGTCCGCAGCCAACGACCGGCCAGCACCTCGATCGACTCGACGTCGAACAGGTCGGCCGACCCGGTCAGGCCACCGCTCAGACCGGCCGGTCGGCCATGCTCGTCGATGCCCTCCGCGAGCGACATCTCCAGGTCGAACTTCGACGCCGGCTTCATCCCGGAGACCAACTCGACGTCCAGCCCCGCGAGTTCCAATTCAGCCCGAGCGGTGTTCCGCAGGGTCAACATCACCTGGAACAACGGGTGACGCGCCAGGGACCGAGTGGGCGCGAGCTCCTCCACCAACCGCTCGAACGGCACGTCCTGATGCCCGAACGCACTCAAGCCCGCCTCGCGGACCCGGCCCAGCACCTCCACGAACGTCGGATCGCCGGACAGGTCCGTGCGCATCACCAGACTGTTGACGAAACACCCGACTAGTTCGTCCAGACCCTCATCGGTTCGACCGGCCACCGCGGCACCGACCGGAATATCCGTACCCGCGCCCAGCTTCGACAACAGCACGGCGAGACCGGCCTGCAACACCATGAACACGGTCACGCCCTCGGCCCGCGCCAACTGCACGAGCCGGGTGTGGAGTTCGGCCGAGATCTCCAGGGGGACGCTGTGTCCGCGATAGCCGCTCGCCACCGGGCGCGGGTGGTCGACGGGAAGGGCGAGCTCCTCCGGCGCACCGGCCAGCGCGTCGCGCCAATAGGCCACCTGCGTCGACAACACGCTGTCGGGATCCTCGTCACCGCCGAGCAGTTCGCGCTGCCACAACGCGTAGTCCGCGTACTGCACCGGCAACGGTTCCCACTCCGGCGCCCGCCCCTGACACCGGGCCGCGTACGCCCGCGCGATGTCCCGGCCCAGCGGCCCCCACGACCAACCGTCCCCGGCGATGTGGTGCAGCACCACGACCAGGACGTGTTCGCCGGGTCCGGTCGAGAGCAGCGACGCCCTGATCGGCAGTTCGTACGACAGGTCGAAGGCGTGCTCGGCCGCCCGTGTCACCGCTCCGGGCAGGTCCGCGAGGTCGGCCAGGTCCACCGCCTCCAGTTCCCAGGTCGGCTCCTCGGGGCCGAGGATCTCCTGGTACGGCTCGCCGTCCGCGACCGCGAACACCGTGCGCAGCACCTCGTGTCGGCCGACGACGTCGCGCAGCGCCGCCCCCAGCGCGGCCCGGTCCAGGTCTCCCGTCAGTCGGGCCACCACCGGGATGTTGTAGGTCGGGTTCGGGCCGTCCAGTTGCCCGAGGAACCAGAGCCGCTGCTGGGCGAACGACAGCGGCACCCGCTCGGGGCGCTCGCGGACCGCCAACACCGTCCGGGCCCGATCGGCGCCGGCGAGCGTGGCCGCGAGCCCCGCGACCGTCGGCGTCTCGAACAGGGCCCGGACCTCCAACTCCACGCCCAGCACCGACCGCACCCGGGACACCAGGCGCGTCGCCAGCAGCGAGTGGCCGCCCAGCTCGAAGAAGTTGTCGTCCACGCCCACCGACGCCAGGCCCAGGACGTCGGCGAAGACCCCGCAGAGGATCTCCTCCGGCAGGCCGGCGGGTCCTCGGCCGGTGTCCGCGGCGCCGAGGTGTTCCGGGGCCGGCAGGGCGTTGCGGTCGAGCTTGCCGTTGCCGGTGAGCGGCAGGGTGTCCAGGACGACGACGGCGGAGGGGACCATGTGCTCGGGCAACCGCTGGGCCAGGAACGTCCGGATCCGTTCCGGCAGCCCGTCGTCGTCCGTGCGATCGGTGGGGACGACGTACGCGGTGAGGCGCGGGTCGTTCGGGACGTCCTCGCGGGCGATGACGGCGGCCCGGGCGACCAGGGGGTGGCCGGCGAGCGTGGTCTGGATCTCGGCGGGTTCGATCCGGTGACCGCGGATCTTGACCTGGTCGTCGACCCGGCCGGCGAAGACGAGTTGTCCCTCCGCCGTCCACCGGGCGCGGTCGCCGGTGCGGTACATCCGCGCACCGGACCCGAACGGGCACGCCACGAACCGCTCGCCCGTGAGGGCGGGCCGGCCGACGTAGCCGCGGGCCAGGCCCGCGCCGGCTATGTAGAGCTCGCCGACCACTCCGATCGGTACCGGGCGCAGCGACTCGTCGAGCACGTACGTTCGGGTGTTCCCGATGGGGGTGCCGATCGGGACGGCGCCGTTCGCGAGGAGCCGGGGGGTCAGCCGGGTGGTGGTGACCCCGATGGTGGTCTCGGTCGGGCCGTAGTGGTTGAACACCCCTCGGTCCCCGGCCGCGTGCACGAGGTCACGGGCCCAGGCGGGAGACGCCGCCTCGCCGCCGAGGATCAGTGATCCCGCCGGCAGTACACCGGCCATGCCGGACCGACCGGCGAGGGCGGCCAGGTGCGAGGGCACGGCCTTGACGTGGTCGATGCGTTGCTCGGCCAGGTAGCCGGCCACGGCTGCCGGGTCGAGGACGGTGTCGGCGTCCAGGATGTGCAGTTCCCCACCGGTGGCCAGACTGCAGAACACCATCGTGTTGCCGAGGTCCGTCACCTGGGGTTGGAGCAGTGCGTAGCGCGCTCCCGGCGTGCCGAGACCGATCCGCCGGGGCACCGTCGTCACGTAGTTCGTCAGCGAACCGTGGGTGACCGCGACGCCCTTGGGCAGCCCGGTCGAACCCGAGGTATAGATGACGTAGGCCAGCCCGGCGGGACCGACCGCCGGTCGCGGGCCGGGGTCCGTGCCCGTGGCCGGCCCGGCGGCGGTCGGCACGTCGTCGATCGACACCACCCGCACCCCGCCGGCCGGCAGGTCGTCGGCGACCTCGTCGGTGGCGATCAGCAGCACCGCCCGGCTGTCGGCGAGCATGAACGCGATCCGCTCCACCGGTTGCCGGGCGTCGATCGGCAGGTACGCGGCGCCGGCCTGCCACACGCCCAGGATCGCCGCGATCATGTCCACGCCCTGGGGCAGGCACAACCCGACCACCGACTCCGGGCCCACCCCCGATCCGATCAGGTACCGGGTCAGTCGGTCGGCCCGCTCCCGCAGGTGCGCGTACGAGGTCCGAGTTCCGGCGCAGGCCACCGCCACGGCGTCCGGGGTCCGCGCGACCTGGGCCCGGAACAGCTCCGGGACCGTCGGGTCCGGCACGTCGGCGGCGGTGTCGTTCCATCGCGCGAGTACCAGGGCCCGCTCGGCCTCGTCGAGGAGATCCACCGCGCTCGGCCGGATGTGGGGGGTCGCGGTGACGGTCCGCAGGACCCGGACCCAGCGCTCGGCGATCGCCCGCGCCGATTCGGGGTCGAACAGGTCCGCCGCCGCGGTGACCGAACCGCGCAGTCCGGCCGGGCGGGCCTGGTCGTCGAAGACCTCGGCGACCATGACGTCGAGGTCGAACTTCACGCCCGGCCGGGCCTCGGACATCAACTCGACGTCCAGGCCCGGCAGTTCCAACACGGTGTCGACGGTGTTCTGCATGGTCAGGACCACCTGGAACAGCGGGTGGCGGGCCAGGGAGCGGGTGGGGGCGAGTTCTTCGACCAGCCGCTCGAAGGGCACGTCCTGATGCGCGAAGGCGCCCAGGCTGGTGTCCCGGACTCGGGCGAGCAGTTCGGTGAACGCGGGGTCGCCGGTGAGGTCGGTGCGCACGACGAGCGTGTTGACGAAGCATCCGACCAGCTCGTCGAGGCTCTCGTCGGTACGGCCGGCCACGGCCGAGCCGATCGGGATGTCCGGGCCCGCTCCCAGCCGGGACAGCAGCACCGCGAGGGCCGCCTGGAGGACCATGTACACGGTCACGCCCCCGGCTCGGGCCAGCTCCACGACGGCCCGATGCAGGTCGGCGGGGAGTTCGAACGGGACGCTGTGTCCGCGGTGCCCGGCGACCGCCGGTCGGGCGCGATCGGCCGGGAGGGCCAATTCCTCGGGGGCACCGGCCAGGGCGTCGCGCCAGTAGCGGACCTGGGCCGACATCAGGCTGTCCGGATCGTCCTCGGCGCCCAGGAGTTCGCGTTGCCACAGCGCGTAGTCCGCGTACTGGACCGGCAACGGCGTCCACCGCGGCGCCCGTCCCCGGGCCCGGGCGGCGTACGCGGTCGAGAGGTCGCGTCCGAGCGGGCCCATCGACCAGCCGTCGCCGGCGATGTGGTGCACCACCACGACCAGGACGTGTTCCTCGGCGCCGGCCGCGAACAGCCAGGCGCGGAGCGGCGCTTCCGTCCCCAGGTCGAACGCGTAACCGGCGGCCCGGTCCACCGCACCCGCCAGCTCCGCGCCGGAGACGTGCTCCACCTGGAGTTCCCGGCCCAGTTCGTCGACGTCCAGGATCCGCTGGTGCGGCCGGCCGTCCTCGGCGGGGAGCACGGTGCGCAGCGCCTCGTGGCGCTCCAGCACGTCGCGCAGCGCGCGGGAGAGGGCCTGCGGATCCAGCTCGCCGGACAGGCGCAGGATGATCGGCGCGTTGTAGGTGGTGCTGCGGCCTTCGAGCTGTTCCAGGAACCAGAGCCGCTGTTGCGCGAAGGACAGCGGGACGTGTTCCGGGCGGTCCCGCACGGTGAGCGGCGTCCGGGTGCGGGCGGCGCCGGAGGCGGGCCGGGCCAGGTGGGCGGCCAGGCCGGTCGGGGTGGGGGTGCGAAACAGTTCCCGGATCTCCAGGTCGGCGCCGAGCACCGCGCGGATGCGCGAGATCAGCCGGGTGGCCAGGAGGGAGTGCCCGCCGAGTTCGAAGAAGTTGGCGTCGGCGCCCACCGCGTCCAGGTCCAGCACCTCGGCGAAGATCCCGCACAGGATCTCCTCTTCCGGCGTGGTCGATCGGCCGGTGCCGGCGGTGTGTTCGGGCGTGGGGAGGGCTCTGCGGTCGATCTTGCCGCTGACCGTCAGCGGGAACTCCGGCAGCGCGAGGATCGCCGAGGGCACCATGTACTCCGGCAGTCGCTGCGCGAGGAACCCCCGCAGCAACTCGGGCACCGTGTCGGCGAACCGGGCGCCGGTGACGGCGGCGTCGCCGGTGTCGGCGCGGTCGTCGCCGGCCTCGGTCGGGACGATGTAGGCGAGCAGGCGCTTGTCGCCGGAGGCGGTGTCGCGGGCGATGACGACGGCCTGCGCGACCGCGGGGTGCGCGCGCAGCGTGGTCTCGATCTCGGCGGGCTCGATCCGGAAGCCGCGGATCTTGATCTGCTCGTCGACCCGGCCGGCGAAGGCCAGTTCCCCGTCCGGTGTCCATCGCACCCGGTCCCCGGTGCGGTACATCCGGCCGCCGGCCCGGAAGGGATCGGCGACGAATCGTTCGGCGGTCAAGGCGGCGCGTCCCACGTATCCGCGCGCCAGACTCGGGCCGGCGACGTAGAGTTCACCGGTCGTTCCGACGGGCACCGGGGCCAGGCAGTCGTCGAGGACGTACACGCGGGTGTTGGCGATGGGGGTACCGATGCCGGGATCCGCACCGGCGCGCAGCGGCTCGGACATGGTGGCGCAGACGGTGGTCTCGGTCGGCCCGTAGGCGTTGATCAGGTGTCGCAGCGGCGCCCACCGGCTCGCGAGTTCGCGGCCGAGGGCCTCGCCCGCGGAGACCAGGGTGCGTACCGACGCGAGGTCGTGGGGGTCGAGTACGGCCAGGACCGCCGGCGGCAGCGTCGCATGGGTCACGGCGTGCCGGGCGACCACGTCGGCCAGGCCCGTGCCCGGCAGCAGCTCCTTCGCCGGGGCCACCACCAGCGCGGCGCCGGTGCACAGTGCCATCACCACTTCCCAGGTCGCCGCGTCGAACCCGATCGAGGCGAACTGCAGTACCCGGCTGCCCTCGTCGACGCCCAGCCGGTCGGCCTGCGTGGCCACCAGGCCGGCCACCCCGGCGTGGGTGAGGGCGACGCCCTTGGGTCGGCCGGTCGAGCCGGACGTGTAGATCACATACGCCAGTCCCGCGAGGGCGGGGTGGCGGTCGGGCAAGGTGGCGGGGTGGGCGGCGATCGTCGCCCGGACCCGGGGGTCGTCCAGGGCCACGGGCAGCACGCCGCGCACGGGCAGCTCGTCGAGCACGTCGTCGGCGCCGAGCAGCACCGCGGCCCGGCTGTCGGCGAGCATGAACGCGACGCGTTCCAGGGGTTGTCGCGGATCGATGGGCAGGTAGGCCGCGCCGGCCTTGAGCACCGCCAGCAGGGCCGCGACCAGGTCGACGCCGCGGTCCAGGACGACCGCGACCACCGATTCCGGGCCCACTCCGAGGCCGGTCAGGTGGTGCGCCAACCGGTTCGCCCGCGCGTCCAGGTCCGCGTAGGACAGCTGTCCGTCGGCGAACAGCACGGCCGGCGCCTCCGGCGTGCGCGTGGCCTGCCGCTGGAACAGTTCCGCCGCGGTCAGGGCCGGTACCTCGACCGCGGTGTCGTTCCAGTGCGTCAGCAGCCGGGTGCGCTCGTCCGCGTCGAGGAGTTCGGCCCGGCTGATCGGGTCGGTCGTCGAGGCGCTCGCGATCCACCGCAGCACCCGGAGGAAGCGCCGCGAGAGGTCTTCCGCCGCCGCCGGTTCGTGCAGGTCACAGTTGACGTCGACGTCGATCTGGACGCCGGTCGCGCCCGACCGGTCGTAGACGTTGATCTGTTGATCCTCGATCGGCCCGTAGGAGACGTTGCGGGCGGTGGCGGTGCAGTCGCCGAAGCGCATCGAGTAGTCGAAGCTCATGACGTTGACGACCAGGCCGCACAGCGATGCGCCGTCGACGAGTCGCAGATCGCGGAGCATGTCCTCGTAGCGGTAGCGCTGATGCCGCAGGCCGGACCTGATCGCGGTGGAGGTCTGTCGGAGGAGATCGGCGACGGACGTCCGGGGGCCGATCCGAAATCGCAGCGGCATGACGTTGGCGGTCATCCCGGGAACCCCGAGTTCGCGCCGCCCGATCCGGCCGAGGACGGGGACGCCCAGGACGACGTCCCGCGCCCCGGTGACCCGGTGTTGGTGGACGGCCGCCGCCGCGATCGCCAACCCGGCGAGGCTCGTCTTGAGCCGGCGCGCGGCCGCCTTGAGCTCGGCGGTGTGCTCGATCCCGAGTTCGTCGGTGTGTCGGGCCTGCGCGCTCGGCAGTCGCCGCACGTATCGGCCGCCGCGTTCGGTGGATTCCGCCAGGCCCGACAGGGCGTCGAGCCAGAAGTCGCGGTCGGTGTCGAAGTCGGCCGACTCGCGGTAGGAGCGGTCCGCCTCGACCAGGACGGAGACCGACTCCAGCGCGCCCTCGGCCGGATCGCGGCCTTCCACGAGCGCCGTGTAGACCCGGGCCACCCGGGCGGCGACCACCGAACCACCGTGGCCGTCCATGACGAGGTGGTGGACCCGTTGGTACCACAGCAGCCGGCCCGGTCCCAACGTCAGCACCACGAACGCGAACAGCCGGCCGTCGGCGGGATCCACCCGCTGCCGGATGTCCTGTCGCATCCACCGTTCTGCGGCCGCGCGCGGATCCGCCTCGCCGCCGAGGTCGACCACCCGGACGAGGTGGTCGGCCGCGGCGTCGACGTACTGCCGGGGAGCCCCGTCGACGCTGACGAAGCGCAGGCTGTAGGTCTCGGCCTCGGCGAGCACGTGCCGCAGGGCCCGGACGAAGAGGTCCACGTCGATCTCGCCGTGGAGTTCGAGGTACTCGCCGACGTTGTAGACCACGTTCTCGGGTGCGACCTCGTGGGCGTACCACACGCCCAGCTGACCGGCCGTCAGTTCCCAAAGCACAGCCTCGGCTGCGGCCATCGGCCGTCCCCCAATTCGTATCGGTTTCGGCCGCGGACCGGAGAAGGTCAGTTCTTCTCCATGGCCTCGATCAGACTCTTGGGTCGCAGGTCGGTCCAGGACTCGTCGATGTAGTCCAGGCATTCCTGGCGCCCGGATTCCCCGAAGACGCTCGTCCAGCCCTCCGGCACCTCGATAAAGACCGGCCAGAGCGAATGTTGACCCTCGTCGTTTACCAGTACCAGAAATCTGCCGTCGGGATCCTCGAACGGATTCGTCACGATGCCGCCCTCTCGGTGGAGCGAAATAGACCTGAATTGGAAAGCAATTCAGCAGCTTTTTCGGATCTTCTGTCCCACTCGGCCGTCATCCTCAATCAGCCACTGGGGGATGTCAACCGGACCATCGGTCGTCTCGATCATGGCCGGCGGCGGCCCCGATGTGCTTCATTCACACTCGTTCAACTGCGGCGGCGCCCCGGTTGAACACCCTTGGCGCGGCCATACACGCCGGCCGACGTCGTCGCATTGATCGACAAGGCGGGCCGGTGACATAGTGCACCAGCGGGCGCCCCATTCCCCACGGCGAATGGAACTCAACTGCCATGCCTTACCTGCACGCCAACGGCATCCGACTTTCCTACGAGCGCACCGGTCGCGGAGAAAGCGTTCTTCTCATCATGGGTTCGGGGGCCGCCGGCCGGGTCTGGACCCTCCACCAGACACCCGCACTGAATCAGGCCGGATACGAGACGGTCACCTTCGACAACCGGGGCATTGCGCCTTCCGACGCGCCGGCCGGGAAATACTCGCTCGAAGACATGGTCGCCGATACCACGGGATTGATCGAGGCGCTGGACCTGGGGCCCTGCCGAATCGTCGGACTCTCACTGGGTGCGCTGATCGCGCAGGAGATCGCGGCCCACCATCCGCATATGGTCCGCAGCGCGGTCCTGATCGCCTCGCGGGCCCGATCGGATGCCATTCGGCGTGCCCAAACGGAAGCCGACCGGGCGATGCAGGAAAGCGCCGGCTCGTCGCCGCCCGCCTATCGCGCGCTCAACACCGCGATTCAGATGTTGTCGCCGACCACCCTGAACGACGACGACGCGGCCGCGATGTGGCTGGAGATCCTGGAACTGTCCGGCGACGTCGACACGGCCGACGGTCAGGCCTGGGTCGATCTCGCCGGAGACCGTCGCGCGGAGTTGCGGAAGATCGTCGCGCCGTGCCGGGTCGTCTCGTTCGCCGACGATCTGATCGCCCCTCCGCATCTGGCCGCCGAGCTCGCGGAATGCATTCCGAACTGCGACCTCGTCGAGATTCCCGCGGCGGGCCATCTCGGCCATCTGGAACGGCCCGAAGAGGTCAACTCGGCGATCATCGAGTTCCTCGACAAGTACTGAGAGGAAGTTCCGTGACCATGATGTCCGCCCCGGGCATGGGGCCGACTCTCCGCCTGGACGACTCGATCACTCGGCAAAAGGTCTCGCCAGGCACGGTTCGGCGCCTTCTCCCGTATGCCGGCCGCCACCGCCTGTGGGTGGCGCTGGCGCTGTTGGCGACGGTCGTCGACGCCGTCATCATGGCGGCGAGCCCGCTGATCCTGAAGATGGTCATCGACGACGGCATCCGTCCCGGGAAGTTCTCCGTCGTGGTGGCGCTCTCGGCCACCATCGCAGCGCTGGCCGTGGTGGACGCGGCGGCGATCTATCTACAGGCGTGGTTCTCCGGGCGGGTCGGCGAGGGGCTCGTCTACGAACTGCGCACCGAGGTGTTCGAGCACGTCCAGCGGCAACCGCTCGCCTTCTTCACCCGCGCGCAGACCGGGTCACTGGTCAGCCGGCTCAACACCGACATCATCGGCGCGCAGCAGGCGGTCACGACCCTGCTGACCCAGGCGGTCTCCACCTTCCTGACCGTCGGTCTCGTACTCGCCGCGATGTTCTACCTCTCCTGGCAGGTCACGCTGGCCGCGCTGGTGCTGATTCCGCTCTTCCTGCTGCCCGCGAAGTACTTCGGGCGGGCGATGCAGCGCCTGGCCCGGGAGGAGATGCAACTCGACGCCGAGATGGGGTCGATGATGAACGAGCGGTTCAACGTGTCCGGGGCGATGCTCGTCAAGCTGTACGGACGCCCGCGCGAGGAGTCGGACGTGTTCGCCCGGCGGGCCGCCCGGGTCCGCGACGTCGGGGTGCTCTCGGCCGTCTACGGGCGGCTGTTCTTCATTCTGGCCACCCTGCTCACCGCGCTGACCACCGCGCTGGTGTACGGCCTGGGCGGCAAGCTCGCCATCGACGGCGCCCTCGAACTCGGGGCCCTGGTCGCCATGGTCGCGCTGCTGCTGCGGCTGTACGGGCCGATCAATCAGCTCTCCAGCATCCAGTCCAGTTTCATCACCGCGCTGGTGAGTTTCGACCGGGTCTTCGAGATCCTGGACCTCAAGCCGCTGATCGTGGAACGCCCCGGGGCGCACGACCTGGCCGCCGCCTCCGGCGACGGGGAGAGCACGACCGAGATCGAGTTCGACATCGAGTTCGACGAGGTCTGGTTCCGCTACCCGAGCGCCGAGGAGGTCTCGCTGGCCTCGCTGGAGTCGACCGCCGCCCGCAACCGATCGGGCGGCGAAGACGCGTGGACGTTACGGCAGTTGAGCTTCAGCGTGCCGCAGGGGAGCATGACGGCGCTGGTCGGCCCGTCGGGTGCGGGCAAGACCACGATCACGAACCTGGTGCCCCGGCTCTACGACCCCGTCCGCGGCGCCGTGCGCGTGGGCGGTCAGGACCTTCGGGAGCTGACCCTGGAATCGCTGCACGACACGGTCGGTGTGGTCACCCAGGACGCGCACCTGTTCCACGACACCATCCGGGCCAACCTGCTGTACGCCCGTCCGGACGCCACCGAGGCCGAGTTGGTCCAGGCGTGCGAGGCGGCGCGGATCTGGGAGATGATCGCGTCCCTCCCCGACGGCCTCGACACCATGGTCGGCGACCGCGGCCACCGGTTCTCCGGCGGGGAGAAGCAACGCGTGGCCCTGGCACGGCTGTTGCTCAAGTCGCCGCCGATCGTCGTGCTGGACGAGGCGACGGCGCACCTGGACTCGGAGTCCGAGGCGGCGATCCAGCAGGCCCTCAAGACCGCGCTCGCGGGGCGGACCTCGCTGGTGATCGCCCATCGGTTGTCCACCATCCGCGACGCCGACCAGATCCTGGTCGTCGACGAGGGTCGCGTCCGAGAACGCGGCACCCATCAGAGCCTGTTGGCGGCCGGTGGGCTCTACGCCGACCTCCACCGCACCCAGTTCGCCGACCGGGACGGACCCGACGTCGACCTGACCTCGGAGGTCTCCTCACCGAGTCTGCCCTGATCCCGACGATCCGCCGGCTGCCGAAACGGCCGGGGCGCACCGCGACCACGCGGTGCACCCCGGCCGTTTCGCTGTGCCGCCCTACGGCGATGGTGGTGTACGACACGAAGTGTCAGGCACCCATTACGCTAAAGTGCTAGTCTCCTAGTTAAAGTGAAGCGACGATGATCGATTTCCACTTGGACACCCGCTCCGGCGTCTCCCCCTACCAGCAGCTGGTCCAGCAGGTCCGCCAGGCCCTGCGTCTCGGAATGCTTTCCAAGGACGACCAACTGCCGACTGTGAAGGAGGTCGTCTCCAAGCTCGCGATCAACCCGAACACCGTGCTCAAGGCCTACCGGGAACTGGAGCACGAAGGTCTCGTCACGGCCCGGCCGGGCGTGGGCACCTTCGTGACCCGCACGCTCACCGACGGGTCGCTCGCCGCGCATGAGCCACTGCGCCGGGAATTGCAGACGTGGCTCGCGAACGCCCGGCGCGCCGGGTTGGACGCGGACAGCATCGAGGCTCTCTTCACGACCACGTTCCGGAGCACATTGCGGACCACCGCAGAAGCGCAGAAGACCGAAGAGGTGAGGAAATGACGTCGGTTCTACAAACCGAGGGCCTGGGCAAGCGATACGGCCACCACGAGGCCCTGGCCGATTGCACCCTGAACGTGCCGTCCGGACGGATCATCGGCCTGGTCGGCCCGAACGGGGCCGGCAAGTCGACCCTGTTAGGCCTGACGTGCGGGTTGATCGCGCCGACATCGGGGACCATCAAGGTGCTCGACAACCGGCCCGCCGCGAGCGCGGCCCAGTTGGCCAAGGTGGGCTTCGTCGCCCAGGACACCCCGATCTACCCGGGCCTGTCCGTCGCCGATCATCTGCGGCTGGGCGCCCGGCTGAACCCCCGCTGGGACCGGCAGTTGGCGGAGGGACGGATCCGCCAGCTCGGCCTGGACCCCGCGCAGAAGGCCGGCCGGCTCTCCGGCGGCCAGCGCGCCCAGCTGGCGCTGACCATCGCCGCGGCCAAGCGGCCCGAACTGCTGATCTTCGACGAGCCGGTCGCCGCGCTGGACCCGCTGGCCCGGCGCGCGTTCCTGCAGAACCTGATGGAAGTCGTCGTCGAGATCGATGTCAGCATCATTCTCTCCTCCCACCTGCTCTCCGATCTGGAGCGCGTCAGCGACTACCTGATCGTGCTGGCCGCGGGTCGCGTGCAGCTCGCCGGCGAGGTCGACGACCTGCTGGCAACGCACTACCGGCTGACCGGGGTTCGCGGCGAATTGGATTCCTTACCGGCGAACATCAACGTCGTCACCGCCGAGCACACCGCCCGCCAGAGCACCCTGGTGGTGCAGACCGCCGGGTCCGTGCCGCACAGCGTCAGTGCCGCGGAGCACGTCGACCTCGAGGACATGGTCCTCGCCTACATGACCCAGGCCGCCGGAGCGGCGGCGGGCGTGCCCGGAAGCCGTACGTCGGAGCGATCCTCGGAGGCACAGCGATGATCTGGCTGACCTGGCGACAGTTCCGTACCCAAGCGCTCGTCACGCTCGGCGCGCTGGTCGTGCTGGCGATCTATCTGGTCTTCCTCGGGATGACGATCCGCGACGGCTACGACTCCCGGATCGCCGACTGCGTGCCGGGCAAGACCTGCGCCGCCGCGGAGAACCGGTTCGAATCCGATTACAAGGCGCAACTGGCCCTGATCGGCGGCCTGCTCCTGATCGTCCCCGCGATCATCGGGACGTTCTGGGGCGCGCCCCTGATCACCCGCGAGCTGGAGACCGGAACGCATCGGCTGGTCTGGAACCAGAGCATCACCCGCGTGCGCTGGCTCGCGATCAAGGTCGCGATCATCGCCCTGGCCACCGTAATCGTCGCCGGGCTGTTCAGCGCCCTGCTGACCTGGGCGGCCCGCCCCTACGACCAGGTCGTGGGCAACCGGTTCGACGCGCTCGTCTTCGGCTCGCGCAACCTCGCCCCGCTCGGTTACGCCGTCTTCGCCTTCGCCCTGGGCACCACCGTCGGGCTGCTGATTCGCCGCACCGTTCCGGCCATGGCGGTCACCCTGGTGGTCTTCGCGGTCGTCCAGGTCGTGATGCCGTACGTCCGCCCGTACCTGCTCCCGCCCAAGGAGACGTCGATCGCGGTCGACGCGACCTCGCTGCCGCGCGTCAGCAGCTTCATCCTCGAAGGCGGCGGCGACGAGTCGGGTGACGCCATTCCGACCTCGTCGACCATCCGCGTCGAGAGCTACGGCATGCCCGGCGCCCTGGTGCTGACGTCGAGCAGCAGGATCCTCACCGCCGAGGGCAAGCCGGTCCGCACCGACGCGGCCGTGCAGAGCTGCCTGGAGCCGGCCCAGCCCGACCTCGCCTCGTCCGGCGCCTGCCTGGCGAAGCAGAATCTCCACTTCGACGTGACCTACCAACCGGCCAACCGCTACTGGACCTTCCAGTCGACCGAGACCGGGCTCTTCCTCGGCCTCGCCCTGTTGCTGACGGGCTTCTCGCTCTGGCGGATCCCCCGCGGCCTGGCCTGACCCCCGACCCGGGGACGACGAACGATCGGCCGGCCGCGTCGTACGCGGCCGGCCGATCGGACGATCAACGCGGTGCCGCTCCGAGACCTCGCGGACCCGGGACGGCACCGGCGGGTGTCACCAGCGCCATTCCTGTTGGCCGAACAGGTGCCCGGCCTTGATGCCGTGGTCGGCGCACCAGGTCAGGAACTCCTCCACCTGCTTGAGCTGGTAGGTGTCCTCGTTGTACGTGGTGGCCATGACGTGGCCGAGCCAGCTCTCCTCACCCATGGCGTACACGTACGCCTCCTCCGCGCCCAGTTCGGTCATGATCGCGGCGGCCTGCTCCGCGTTCGACCCCGAGAGCTTGCGGGACTTGCTCATCTTCCGGGTCACCGGCTTGGTGAACAGCGCCTGATAGAGCCAGGTGAGCGGGGCACCGTCGCACTCCATGCCCAGGAACGCGTAGTGCGCCGTGCCCAGGTGGTTGCGGACGTGGCGGTAGAGCTGCGGGTCGATGCCGGAGGAGTCCGCGCCCACGAACGCCGTGCGCCCGGCGAGCTCGACCCAGTAGGTCGACTTGCCGCGGATGTCGAGGTCGCAGTGCTCGCCCAGGAACGGCGTGGCGACCACCTTCCCGCCCGGGAAGGGCACCTCGTCGAAGTCGTCCACCTCCACCACCGGGAAGCCCATGTGCCGCAGCATCAGCGCCATCGACGGGTCCTCGAGGTTGCCGCGCGAGGGGCGCGGGACCACGATCGCGTCGACCCGTCCGCGCAGTTGCAGCAACGTCTCGAGCACGATGTGGTCCTGGTGGCCGTGCGTGATCACCACCAGGTCGATGTGGTCGGGGAGGTCGTCGAGGGTGTACCGGTCCCCGGCGGAGCTGTCCGCGCTGATGAACGGGTCGGTCACGATGGCGGCTTCCGGCGTCTGCAGGACCAGACACGCGTGTCCGAAGTAGCGGATCCGACCGCCGGCCTCGATATGCCGGTCCTCGGCCGCACTCGGCCGCTCGCTCAGCAGCCCGGCGAGTTGTCCGGCTTCGGCGTCGCCGAGTTCGAGCGCCTCGCGCAGCCTGCTCAGCGTGGTCGGCTGCACCCGGGCCTTGAACAGCTCCTCCAGGCCCGCGTGGCGGAACGGGATCGGCAGTTCGAGCACATCCGGCGAGGGCAGTCGGGGCGTGCTCAGGATGAACGGGCGCTCCGTCCCCGGCTCCAGGGACAGCTGGACCGACTGCCGGCCTTCGACGTAGGCCCGGCTCTCGTACGCCAACGGCTCGATGAAGCGGATCGACGCCTGGTTGTCGGTGTCGTAGGCCAGCTCGACGAGCCCGCCCAGCTCGGGCGGAAGCTTCGGGTACAGGGGCGTGAGATCGAAGCCGGTCGCGTTCGCCCGCACCAGCTCCTGCGCCTCGGCCACGGCGGCGGCCAGCCGCAGCATGTCGGCCCGGTCCCGCTTGATCGTCTCCAGCAGGTCCCGCACTTCGGCGGAGCGATCCGCGCCGACGTTGACGAAGTAGCCGCCCCGGAGCTCCGGGTTGTGACTGGCCGCGATGTGTACCTGCGGCGACTGCACATAGGACTCGAGCATCGGCACCTGAAGGTACGCCAGGTTCATTGCCGCCTGTATCGGCGCCACCGTGTGCAGCCAGGCATAGAACCTGTCCACCAGTGGTTCGACTATGACTTTCGATCGCAGAAATACCGGAGTATCCGTCATCCGCGCACTCCCCTCCTTGCAGATCCGGGAGATTCGACAACCCTCGGTGGGCAGACTGGGCACAACTATGGGGGGTGCCGATGCCGGCGTTCAATGCTCTCCCGTCGCGCGGATAACGCGCGGCCGACGCGCCTTGGCCGAAAGGCGTGGCGCTCGGGCCGCAATTCCGGATGCCCGCTCGCCGGCTTCCCTTCGGGGGCGCCGGGCGCGGGTGTTCAACTGCGGCACCGCGTCGGTTGAACCTCGCCGAACGCTCGCCCGCACCCCCGGAGTCCGGCCCGTACTCCGGCCCGATCACCGGCCCCGACGCCCCCGAGCACCCGGTCCGGCGGGCACACCACCGCGATCCGGGCCGCGCCCGACGGTCGGTCGTCGACCCTGCGGGTTCGAGCGCATACTTGCCTCGACCGTCCGTCGGAACGCATCGTCGAAATACTCGCACCGAATATCGATCGCCTTTGCCCGCGGCGACGAGAAGGCGACGCATTTCCTCGTCGTCGCAGTGTGCCCGACGCGGACCACGAAACCACGATCCGACTTTCCCGGCGACGGCCGACGGCGACGACTCCCGCACCCCGGACTTCTTCCCCGACTTCATCCCCACTTCGCCGACGACTTCGCCGCCGAATTCGGCGTACACGCGATCCGGGACGAGGGAGCGGCCCGGTCGGGCAGCCGGCCCGTCCGCCCGTTGCCCCCGGGAATCCAATAGGATTGCCGCCGTGGGAAATAAGGATTCCAATGGGTCGGCCGGGCCGGCGGCGTTGCCCGACGCCGGGCCCGCGGACCTGAACCTGTTGCGCACCTTCCTCGCCGTGCACCGGTCCGGTTCGTTCACCGCGGCCGCGCACCTGGTGGGGTTGTCGCAGCCGACGGTGACCACACAGATCCGTGCACTGGAGCGCCGGCTCGGGCGCGAGCTGTTCGAGCGGCTGCCGCGCGGTGTCGCTCCCGTGCCGTTCGCCGACGAGCTCGCGGCGCGGGTGGCCGGGCCCCTCGACGCCCTGGCGTACGTCACCGGCCGCGGCGAGCCCCAGGAGGACGCCCCCGCCGCGCCCGTCCACCTGGCGGGCCCCGCCGAGTTCCTGTGCGCCCGGGTGTTGCCGGCCCTCGCGCCCCTGGTGGCCGGCGGCGTACGCCTGGCGGTGACCACCGGGCCGACCGATCCGCTGCTGAACGAACTGCGCTCCGGCCGCCACGACCTGGTCGTCGCCACCGTCCGTCCGCCGGGCCGGACCCTGATCGCGGTGCCGCTGGTCGACGAGGAGTTCGTCCTCGTCGCCGCCCCGGCGTGGGCCGAGCGGATCGGTGGCCCGGCGCGGATCGACGCCGAGGGCCCCGGTGTGCTGCACGGCGTACCCCTGATCACGTACGCCCAGGACCTGCCGATCGCCCGCCGCTACTGGCGGCACGTCTTCGGCAGGCGGCTCAACTGCCGGGCCGCGGTCACGGTCCCGGACCTGCGCGGGGTGCTCGCCGCCGTGCTCGCGGGCGCGGGTTTCTCGGTGCTGCCCCGCTACCTGTGCCTGGACGAACTCGCCTCCGGCGAACTGGTGGCCCTCCAGGACCCCGAGGACCCGCCGATCAACACCGGCTACCTGGTCCAACGCCCGGGCACGCCCGGCAACCCGCACGTCACGGCCGTCCGCGACCGGCTCCTGCGCGCCGCGCCCACCTGGTGAGCGCCCGCGCCCCCGAGACACCCGCCGTCGGACCGTGCCCACCGGGGTAGACGGGCCGCGTAGTCGGCGGGGTCCACCTCCGTCAACGTGATCGGGTGCAGCAGTTCGAACCATCCCCGCGAGGGCCCACGCGACCTTCCGGCCCCTCCCGACCGCCGTCGAACACAGGCCGCCGGCCCCCGGGCGCATCCAATACCTTCACCCCTGTCGGACATCGGATATCCAATGGCTCTGCGGATGCCGTCGCGGCGCGGCCCGCCCGACCGGTCCGAGGAGCCACAACCGGAATGCCGTCCGCTTGACATCGGCTCCGCGCGGGCGTCCTCTGAGACTATGTGCGAGCAAGCCGCGGAGCAGCCGCCGTGCCGCACGGTACGAGGACGCGGGTGTCCCCCATGACGGGGATCGCGCCCGGGTCCGGAACTGCGCACGGGCGCCCTCGTGAGGCGCAGACCGCGGTCGAACTCGACGAGGAGTTCGACGCGGTCCTTTCCGAATGCCTCGGCGACGCCGTACAGGCCACGGGCGCGTACGCCGGTGTGGTCTACCTGCGCTCGCCGGACCGGCGCTCGCTGGTCCTGGCGAAGGTCGCGGGGCTCGCGCTGTCCCTGGTGGACCAGTGGAGCCGGGTCTCGGTGAACGGGGCGCTGCCCGCGCCGGAGGCGTTCCGCACCGGACGGACGGTGTTCCTGGCCGACGACGGCGACACCATGCGGCGCTTCCCCCAGTTGGCGCTGGGCATGCCGTACGCGTTCGCGTCGGCCTCGGCGCCGGTGCGCGCGGGGGCCGAGACCTTCGGCGTGGTCTGCGTGATGTGGCCCGTCTCGCCCGGGCACGGGCTGCCGTCCTCCCGGCGGCGCGGCCTGCGGGCGGCGGCCAAGCGCCTGGGGACCGTCCTCGCCGAGCGGCTGCAACGCGGTGCGGGTATCGAGTACGACGGCCCGCCGACGCTGACACCGCTGCCCACCTCGGCGTTCCCGCTGATCCGGGTGGGGCTCTTCGACTGGAACGTGGCCACCGACGAGTTCGACGCGGACGACGAGATGTGCCTTCTGTTCGGCGTCGATCCGGCCGACTTCGACCGGCGCCCGGCGACGCTGGCCGCCCGGGTGGTCTCCGGCGGCGGGCGGGCGTTCCGCGACGCCGCGCACAGCGCGGTCGAGACCGGCCGGGTGCTGGCCTGGCGGCTCCAGGTGCAGGGGGCGGACGGGGTTCGGCGGCCGCTGGAGGTGTGGGGCCGGGTCGCCGACAACGACTACGGCGGCCGTTCGCGTCACCTGGTCGGCGCAGTGCTGGACCTGGGCACCGGAGCCGCGGCCGCCGAAGCGGCGGAGCGGCTGCCCCACGGCGTCTTCTCGCTCGACCCCGAGGGCCGGATCACCTACGCCAACCGCAACCTGGAGGGCCTGCTCGGGGTCCGCCTCGACGACGTCCTGGGCAAGACCCCGTGGGAGGCGATGCCGTGGCTCGCCGACCCGTCCTACGAGGACCGCTATCGGGCGGCGATGCTCTCGCAGCAGCCCGGCTCGTTCCTGGCCCGCACCCCGCGTGACCGGTGGCTGGCGTTCGCGCTGTACCCGGACCCGTACGGGCTGACCGGCAAGGTCGTACGGGTGGAGGCGCCGCCGAGCGCCGCCGACCGGGCGGACCAGCCGGATACCGAGGCGGGGACCTTCGCCGAGCCCGAGTCCGAGGTCGCTCCGCCGCGCCTGGGCGCGATCTACCACGTCCTCCAGATGGCCGGCGCGCTCACCGAGGCGGTGTCGGTCGACGAGGTGTGCCAGGCCGTCTCCGACCAGATCCTGCCGGCCTTCGGCGGCCAGGAGATCGCCATCTACATCGTCCGCGACAAGCGCTTCTTCCTGGCTCGGCAGACCGGTTACCGCGAGGGGTTCCTCGACCGGTTCGAGGGGGTCCCGTTGGACGCCTCGCTGCCGGGCGTCGAGGCGCTCACGCAGGGGGCGCCGATCTTCTTCGAGTCGGCGGCCGAGCTGGCCGCGGCGTACCCGGGGATCCCGATCGACGAGATGTGCGCGTGGGGGTTCCTGCCGCTGATCGCCTCCGACCGGCCGGTGGGCAGTTGCATTCTCGGCTTCGACCGGCGGCACGTGTTCACCCCCGAGGAGCGCTCGGTGCTCACCGCGCTGAGCGGCCTGATCGCGCAGGCCCTGGAGCGCGCGCGGCTGTACGACGCGGAGTTCACCCTCGCGCGCGGCCTCCAGCACGCGCTGCTTCCGCACCGGCTGCCGAGCCTGCCGCACCTGGAGGTCGCGGCGCGGTACCTGCCGGGCACCCAGGGCATGGAGATCGGCGGTGACTGGTACGACGTCATCGACACCGGGCGCGCGGTGGCCCTGGTCATCGGGGACGTCGAGGGACACAGCGTCGCGGCGGCCGGCACGATGGGACAACTACGCAGCGCGGTACGGGCGTTCGCCACCGGTGGGCACGGGCCCGACTGGGTCGTGCGGTGTACGAACCAGCTGCTCGCGGATCTGGACTCCGAGCTGTTCGCCAGTTGCTGCTACATCGAGCTGGACCCGCTGACCGGGGTGGCCGACGTGGTGCGCGCGGGCCACCCGCCGCCGCTGATGTGCGGTGCCGACCGGCAGGCGCGGGTGGTCGAGGTCACCGGCGGCACCCTGCTCGGCGTGGACCGGAACGCCGAATACCCGGTGACGCGCCTGTCCCTGGAGCCGGGATCGGTGCTCGCGCTGTACACCGACGGTCTGGTGGAGGACGTCGGCGCGGACATCGACCTGGGCATCGAGCGGATGCGCGCGGCACTGTCCCACACCCGCGACGCGTCCGTCGCCGAACTCGCCCACCGCATGTTGCGCGACGCGGGTCGGCTGAACGAACGCGCCGACGACGTCGCCGTACTGCTGACCCGCTGGACCGGGACGGAACCATCCACCGGTCCGCACTGACCGGCGGGCACGCGCCCGCCGACGGTGGACGCGCGACCATGGAGAAGGAGAAGGCAGGAGGGCTCGATGGCCACACCGGACACCTCAGGTGCCGACGACGCGCGCGAGGCGGCGTCGGGCGTGCCGTGGGGCGCCGATCGGGCGCTGCTCGACCACATGCTCAACCGGGCACCCATCGGCATGGCCGTGGTCGACACCGAGATGCGCTGTGTGTGGATCAACGACCACCTGGAGCGCACCGGCGGGATACCGCGTGCCCGGCGGATCGGTCGCCGGCTCAGCGAGGTGTTGCCCGGGCTGCCGGCCGAGTCCATCGAGGCGCGCATGCGGCAGGTCCTGGAGACCGGGACGCCGCTGATCGACCACGAGTACCAGGGCCGCACCGCGAGCGACCCGGAGCATGTGCACGCCTACTCGACGTCGTTCTTCCGGCTCGAGGACAACGACGGGATGGCCGCGGGGGTGTGCTACATCGTGATCGACGTCACCGACCGGTGGCGGGCGCGCCAACGACTCGCGTTGCTGAGCGACATCGGGGCGCGGATCGGGACCACCCTGGACGTCGCGCGGACCGCCCAGGAACTCGCCGACGTCGCGGTCCCCGACCTGGCCGACTTCGTCGCGGTCGACCTGTTGGATCCGGTCCTGATCGGCGTCGAGCCCGCGCCGGGCCCGGTCCGGGACAACCCGGTGCTGATCCGCGTCGGGCAGCGCTCGGTCCAGGAGGGCCTGCACGGCGACGACCGCAGCGAGCTGCGCGAATCGATCGCCAAGACCGGGGAGCGCGCCCCTGTGGTGCGCAGTTCACCCGGCGCGCGCTGCCTGATCGACGGCAAGGCGGTCCTGGAACCCATCCTCGACCCGGCGATCCTGCCGTGGCTGGCCGAGGACACGGTGTCCACGGATCGCGCCCGCACGGTCGGCCTGCACTCGATGATGGTCGTCCCGATCCGGGCCCGCGGCACGATCCTGGGCGTGGCGCACTTCTTCCGCCGCGGCACCCCCGACCCGTTCGAGGGCGACGACCTGATCCTGGCCGAGGAGTTCGTGTCCCGGGCCGCCGTGTGCATCGACAACGCGCGCCGCTTCACCCACGAGCACGCCGCCGCGCTGGCCCTGCAGCGCAGCCTGTTGCCGCACGGACTGCCCCGGCAGACCGCCGTCGAGGTGGCCAGCCGCTACCTGCCCGCCGACGACCGGACCGGGGTGGGCGGCGACTGGTTCGACGTGATCCCGCTGTCCGGGGCGCGCGTCGCCTTGGTCGTCGGCGACGTGGCGGGCCACGGCACGCACGCCGCGGCGACGATGGGCCGGCTGCGCGCGTCGGTGCACACGCTGGCCGATCTCGACATGCCGCCCGACGAGCTGCTGGCCCATCTCGACGACCTGGTCATCCGGTTCGTCGACGAGGAGGGTGCCGGAGAGGGCGGCGTCGACACCACCGCGCTGGGCGCCAGCTGCCTGTACGCGGTGTACGACCCGGTCAGCCGGCTGTGCACGGTCGCGCGTGCCGGGCACCCGCCGCCGGCCGTGGTCCGACCCGACGGAGTGGTGGAGTTCCTCGACCTGCCCGCCGGGCCGCCGCTGGGGCTGGGCGGTCTCCCGTTCGAGGCGGCGGAGTTCGAACTGCCCGAGGGCAGTCTGCTGGCCCTGTACACCGACGGCCTGCTCGGAGCCCGGGACCACGACGTCGACTCCGGGATGGACCGGCTGTGCGCGTCGCTCGCCGACCCCGACCGGCCGTTGGACGCCATCTGCCGGTCGATCCTGGACGCCCTGGTCCACGATCCCCCGGAGGACGACGTCGCCCTCCTGGTCGCCCGCACCCGCACGCTCGACTCGTCGCAGGTGGTGTCGTGGGATCTCCCCGCCGACCCCGCCTTCGTCGGCGAGGCCCGCGCCCTGACCGGCCGGCAGCTCACGGAGTGGGGGCTGGAGGACGTCGCGTTCACCACCGAACTCGTGGTCAGCGAACTGGTCACCAACGCGATCCGCTACGCCGCGGGGCCGATCCGGCTGCGGCTGATCCGAGACGACACGCTGATCTGCGAGGTGTCCGACGCCACCAGCACGACCCCGCGGATGCGCCACGCGCGGACCTCCGACGAGGGCGGACGCGGCCTGTTCCTGGTCGCGCAGTTCGCCCAGCGCTGGGGCACGCGCTACACCGCGGAGGGCAAGACGATCTGGGCGGAACAGCCGCTGCCGGCCTCCCGCTGAGCGCGCCGCACGCGCGGCGGGGTCGGCTGCGGCGTGGGCGTGAGTGGTTATGGTGAACGGGCGTTTTCGTCGCCGTGCGGGTGGCGGTCGGTCGCGCGGTGGCACGGTGGCGGGTGTGTGAGGAGTGCCGGCGAGAGTGCGGGGTGGCATGGGCGCTGGGGTGTTCGAGGCGGAGCTGCTGCTCGGGCACGCGGACGCGGCCGTCGCCGCGCGGGTTCGCGGGCGGCTCGGCACGGCGGCCGAGGGCGGCGACGCACCCGGTGTGGCGACTCCTGCGACCGCGGCGCCGACCCGCGTGGCGGGGCTCGACGGCGCCGCGCTGATCGCCCGGCTGCGGGCGGACGACGTCGAGGACGCTCGCGATGTGCTCGACGGCGCCGGGGGAATCGACTGGCCCCTCGTGGTGCGCGAGCACCGTCGTACGCCCTTCTCCGGTGCGGTCCGCGCGCGCCTGGGGGCGCGCGACGACTGTCCCGCCGAGGTCGTGCTCGCGCTCGTCGTCGCGTTGTCGGCCGGGCGGCCCGTCCACGACACCCGGGCGCTGGACGCGGCGCTGCGCCGGGGCGTGGTCACCCCGCGCCGGGTCGCGCTGGAGGCGGCGCCGGGCTGGTCGGCGATTCGCACGCTGGAGCACTACTCGCGGTCGGTCGGCGGCAGGCGGCTCGCCCCGATCGAAAGACTGCTCGACGAAGCGGCCGCGCTGCTCCCCGGGGACGACCTGCTCGCGTGGTTGTGGTTGATCGGGCGCACGCCGACCCACCCGGGGACGTTCCCCGAGCTGTGCGCCGACGCGGTGCGGGCCGCCCGGACGGATGCCCCGGGGTTGCGCGAAGCGGCTCAGGCCACCCGTTGGGACGAGTCCGCGATGCCGGTGGTCTCCGGGTCCACGCAGCTCGCCTGGGCCGCGCTGTCCCCGGCGGGCATGCTGGGTCGGGTCGACCCCGCGATCGCCGCGCGGGTGGTCGCGGCGCTGCCGGTGAACGCGATCCGCGGGTTCCTGGACGCCGCGGAGGTGGCCGTGCGCGTGGTGGTACCCGCGATCCGCCGTGCGCCGGAACTCACCACGTCGCTCGTGCACATCGCGCCCCGCACCCGCGAGTCCGTGCGCGCGTTGCTCGCGCTGCACGACCCGGAGGTCAACGGCGCGCTGCTGTTCCTGGAGCCGTCCCATGCCGACATCGGCCACGCGGTCCACCTCGCCACCCGGCAGGACGCGCCGCGTCGGGTGCCGCTGTCCGCGGCGGTCCGCCGCAGGCTGCGCTACGACGGGAACCCACACCGGTATCAGGGCGCCCAGGCGGTCTACGGCCACCATCCGGATCTCATCCGGATCGCCTTGGAGACGGGCAAGAACTCCCTCGGCACCGCGAGGACACTGCGCGGGCTGCTCGGCCTGTGGGAATGCCGAGGACGCGCCGCGCTGTACGACCCGAAGCTGCGGCGCCGGCTGGACCGGGCCTCGGCCGAGATCCTACGCTTCGCCGGCCACGGATCCCGCGGCCTGGAGCGGCTGCGCGCCGCGGTGGCCCAGCACGAGAGTCCGGCCGCGTTGATCGCGGCGATCCGCGCCGATCCCGGCCGGGCCGGGCAGCCGCTGCCTCGGGCGTTTTGGCCCGCGGCGGTCCTGGCGCACGCGCGGGACCCGCTGCCGGCCGCCGCGCTGTCCAGGCTGGCGCTGCACTGGGACTGCCCGGTCGAACTGAGCCTGACCGCGTGCCGAACGGATCCGACTCTGGCGCCCTTCCTGGCCGATCGCTCGCCCGCGCACGCGTCGGCCACGCTGCGCCATCCACTGCCCGTGCCGCCTCTGCCCGGCCCTGCGGGGCAGACCGTGTTCCCCGTCGGCTGGTACGTGCACGCCCTGGCCCACGAGCTGTTGTCGATCCGGGAGTTCGTCGAACTCGCCCACCCCGCGCCGCACCTGCTGCAAGCCGTGCGGAGCCTCGCCCCGTTCTTCCCGGAAGGGCACGCCGAGGCCCGGCGCGTGATCGCCGAGCACACCTCGCGCACCCTCGGCGACAATCCCGACGCGTGGGCGGTGGCCGTCCGTCTGGCCCCCGACTTCCCCGGCACACTGCCCGAGTTGGCGGCGACCGCGGCGGCCGTATTCGACTGAGCGACCGGGGCCGGATCCGCGCCCGGGGCGCGAACTCGCCGAACGGGGGCCGCGTTCAGGCGTCGCAGGCGGGCAGCCGGCCGTGGAATTCCACCATCTCCGCGAACACCGCGCCGATGTCGAGTGCGGCGCCCGGGGCCGCGCCGCGCTCCTCGGCGAAGGCCCGATGCAGGTTGGGGACGAGCCGTTCGGAGTCGAGCAGGTGCGCGAAGGCGGTGCGGTCGCTCTCCCGGGCGACCTGGAGGGGGGTGAGTCCCGCGGCGATTCCCGCGCGCGCCAGATCCCGCACCCAGTGCAGGTAGTTCGCTGTGACGTCGAACACTTCGGGGCCGGCCGGCGGACCGTGGCCGGTGATGATCGTCCGGGCGCCCAGGGCGCGCATCCGGTCGAGGGCCGCCAGCGTTCCGGACACCGACCCCATCGGCACGAAGGGCGTTACGCCGGACATCACCAGGTCGCCGGTGATCAGCACCTCGCGCTCGGGCAGCCACACGACGGTGTCGTTCGTGGTGTGCGCCGGGCCGAGGTGGATCAACTCGGCCCGGATGTCGCCCACATGCAGGGTGATCCGGTCCCGGTAGGTGATCACCGGAAGCGCGAGGTCGAGGTCGCCCCATTCGACGTCGGGCCACAGCCCGGTCAGGTGCAGGCCGGCCGCCGCCATCTCGGTCCGGGCGTCCGCGTGCCCGACGACCACGGCCTCGGGGAACACGAAGTTGCCGAACGTGTGGTCGCCGTGGAAGTGCGTGTTCACCAGGATCCGCGGCGCGGTGGAGGCCACTTCGAGGATCGCGGCCCGCAGCCGCCGGGCCCTGGCCTCGGTGGCCGCGGTGTCCACGAGCGCCGACCCGTCGCGGGACACCACCAGGGCCGCGTTGTTGACGCACCACCCGCCGTGGGGTTGTACATAGGCGAAGACGCCGTCGGCGACCTCGGTGAGTCGGGCTGTCGACGGCTGTTGCCGGGTCGTCTCGGACACCGTGCCTCCTGGCGGTCCTGGACCGATGGTGGGAACGGCGGCCATGCTCGCGCCCGGTGATCGAGGATTGCTGGAGCGGCGGCCGACTGCGGCCGAATGCAGGAGAAACGCGCGCCGAAAGCGTGCCGAAACCGGCCGGGGCGGCGGCGATCGCGGGAGGTGTCGAAGGATGGGCGGCGGAGCAGATCTGTAATAGTGCCAACTGTTGGGGCACGGCAGATCGAGCAGGAGCCGACACGGGGGAGACCGGTGATCCGGATCTTACTGGCCGAGGACATGCACATGATCCGAGGAGCGTTGGTGGCGCTGCTCGGGCTGGAGCCGGATCTGTCCGTCGTCGCGGAGATCGCGGACGGTCGGGCGATTCTGCCGGCGGCGATCGAGTTGCGACCCGATGTCGCGGTCATCGACATCAACCTTCCCGGCGCCAACGGACTGGACGCCGCGAGCCTGCTGCACGAGATGGTGCCGACCTGTCGGGCCATCGTGCTGACCGCGCTGGACCAGCCGGGCACCGTGCGCAGGGCGATCGACGCGCACGTCTGGGGCTTCCTTCCCAAGATCGCCCCACCCACCGAACTCGCCGCCGCCATCCGCCTGGTGGCCCCGGGACAACGGGTGATCGACTCCCGGATCCCGCCCGGCGCGTGGGAGGCGGAGGAGCGCCCGGCCGGCCGGCGCGGCGGGGGCAGCCCGCTGACCCCACGGGAGAGCGACGTGCTGCAGATGGCCGCGGAGGGCATGAACGCGACGGAGATCGCGGGTGCGATGCACCTGTCGACGGGGACCGTACGCAACTATCTGACCGCCACCGTCACCAAGCTCAACGCCCGCAATCGGGTGGACGCCGTGCGGATCGCTAGAGCGCGGGCTTGGATAAGCTGAGGCCCCGCAGCGGCCCGACCGGGTGTTCGGCGGTGAGTCGGAACCAGCCGTCGCCGTCGGCGCCCGCGCGGAACGTGCCGCCGACCTCCTCGAGCCGGCGGCCCAGATTGTCCAACCCGCCACCTATGCGATGCGGCGCCCTGGCGTCCCCGTTCGTGGGGACGCCGTCGTTGGCCATCTCCAGCACGAGCCGACCCTCCGTCCGGGAGATGGTGATCCGGCAACTCCGGGCCAGGCTGTGCCGCAGCACGTTGGTGACCCCCTCGCGGACCACCGTGGCCAGGACGGTGCCGGTGTCCTCGTGCAGGGGTACGCGCTCGTCGTGGATGGCCAGATCGATGCCGGCGGCGCTCAACACCCGCCGGGCGGCGGACAGTTCCACCGCCAGGGACAACTGTCGATAGCCGTGCGCGACACAGCGCAGGTCGGCGAAGGCCTGGCGGGAGATCACCAACACCTCCTGGAGTTCCGCCTGCGCGCGTTCGGCCTCGTCGTCGACGAGCCGGGTCACCAACTCGCACTTGAGCGTGATGGCGGCCAGGTTGTAGCCGAGCAGATCGTGCAAGTCCCGTGCCACCCGTAGTCGTTCGCCCTCCACGGCCAGCCGCGAGCACTCCTCCCGGGCACGCCGGACCATCACGCTCCAGGCGGCGATGCGGGTGACCCCGTACACCATCAGCGCGTTCACGGCGCACGAGAGCACGCCGATGCAGACCCCGAGCGGCCGGTGGTCGATCATCATCACCCAGCCCCCGGTGAGCGCGGTGGCGCCGCCGAAGGCCGTGATCGACCACGGTGGATTGAGCACGAGCAGCGCGGCGCCGGCGAGGAAGCCCGACATGCCCGCCCAGGCGAGTCCGAGCGCGCACAGCGGGCCGTAGGTGAGCAGGGCCTGGGCGGCGAGGGTCCACCTGCCGTACCGGGCGCGGAGTCGGGAGCCCCACAGGGCGCAGTGCAGGCTTTGCAGGGCGAACACCACGACGAAGGCGGTGACGTACAGCGCGATCCGGCCGGACGTCGGATGTCCGGCGAGGAGGTTCAGGAAGCCGAGGAGGCCGACCGCGGACTGCACGGCCAGGACGATGCACGCCGCGAGCCAAGGGGGTGGCTCACCCTTCGGTAAGTCGACCATACCGTCCGCCCGATCGAATATGGATCCGAGGGGCGCAGTCAATCAGGAAACCGATCACGTCGAATGCGGTTGTCGTACAGGTCACAGCGCGTCCGCCGATATCGGGCCATGATCGAATCGACGGGCGACCGGCCCCGAGGAAGCCGACGGTGCCGCGATCGCGCAGGCCCGGCGGGTTCCGCGGATGGCCTCCGGAAATGGAAGCGTGAATTCCTCACGGGTCCGTGTCGAATTCACCCCCGGGCACGTGACCACATCACTGGGCGGCGGACGCCGGTCGATGCGAGGGTCGGATCGACGTTGCCGAGCCACCCGATCGGAGGACGCCCATGGATGTCGAGGTGTTGGGAGAACTGCTGGTCCGCGAGCACGGGCAATCCATCGTGCCGAGCGCGGGAAAACCCCGACAGATCCTCGCACTGCTCGCATTGCACGCGGGTCGGATCGTACCCGTGGCAACACTGATGGAGGAATTATGGGGAGATGCCGTACCGCGCAGTTCGGCCACGACACTGCAGACGTACATCATGCAACTGCGCCGCCGAATTTCAAAGGCGTTACAAACTTTTCCCGAACGCTCCCCGAAGGATTTCCTGGCGACTTCCTTCGGCGGCTACCGAATCACGGTGCCCGCGGAAAACTGCGACTGGTCGAAATTCCGACGCGCCGCGGCCGAGGGCGGTATCGCGTTGGCGGCCGGTGATCCCCGCTCGGCGTCGACGCTTCTCACCGAGGCCCTCGCACTGTGGCGGGGGCCGGCTCTGATCGACGTCCCGGTGGGGCGGGTGCTGGGTCTGGAGATCATCCACATGGAGGAAACGCGTACGCAGGTGCTGGAGGAACGCATCGAGGCCGATATGCAACTCGGCTACCACGCGGCCCTTCTCGGCGAGTTGCGCACGCTCATCGTCCGGTATCCGCTGAACGAGAACATGTGCGCCCAACTGATGATCGCGCTCTGCCGTTCGGGGAGTCCCTGGCGCGCGCTCCAGGAGTTCCGCGAACTCCGCGAACGCCTGTATCGGGAACTCGGCGTGGAGCCGTCGGCACGGCTCCAGCGGCTGCACCAGGCCGTGCTGTCCGGCGCGCCCGAACTCGACCGCTGGGAGGCGGCCGTGCCGGCCCTGCGACCGGTGTACTGACGGTTCGCCGTCGCGGGATCAGCCGAGCTGGTCGTGGGTGATCCGACGGGAGCGGGTGTACACCCCGTCCTCCCCCACCTCCAAAACGTCGTGCACCACGCAGCTCGGCGCGATCTCCGGCTTGCCGCCCGGGCGGACGGTGACCACCAGGGCGTACACCGTGGCGGCGATGCCGCCGTCGGCCCGCGGGACCAGCGCGATGTGGTTGAACCAGTGCCTGCGCTGCACCGGGTCGCCGTCGAACCGCTTGTGGAATTCCACCAGTTCGGCGACGATCCCGGCCCGCGTGCGGGCCGGCTCGGCGGCCGGCGAGTGCTGGAAGGTGCCGTCCGGGGTGAAGGTCGCGGCGTAGTCCTCGAACCGGCCGGCGTCGAGGGCCTGCATCTGATGCGCGTAGAAGTGCTGGACCCGCGCGTAGAGGTCGGTGCGGACGGGGGTTTGGGTCATCGGGCTCTCCTTTGGCGTGTCTTGGGTGTGTCTTGGGTGTGTCTTCGATGTCTTCGGTGTCTTCGGTGCGTCGAGGGTGTCCCGGGCGGTGCCGACGGCCGGCGCGGGCCAGCCTGACCGGCCCGCCTCGAAATCGGCTGGAAAGCGGGCCGTCCCGCGCTCCAGCCGGCTTCCACCTCGCCTCAAGTCGCCCGTCCCACGCTCTCCCCACGACGGCGGGACGCGCCGTGTCCCCCTACGACAGCGGGAACGGAGACCCATGAGCGAGACAGGCAGCCCCGTGGCCCTGGTGACCGGCGCCACGAGCGGAATCGGCAAGGAGGTCGCGCACCGGCTGGCCGCGCTCGGCGCGCGGGTCTACCTCTGCGCCCGGGGCAAGGACGAACTGGACGCCACGCTGGAGGAGTTGCGGAGCGCGGGCTTCGAGGCGGACGGCTCGGTGTGCGACGTCGCGCGGCCGGTGCAGATCAGGGAGTACGTGCGCGCGGCCGTCGAGCGCTTCGGCCCGGTCGACATCCTGGTCAACAACGCGGGCCGAAGCGGCGGCGGCGCCACCGCGGAGATCCCGGACGAGTTGTGGTTCGACGTCATCGACACCAACCTCAACAGCGTCTTCCTGATGACCAAGGAGGTGCTGACCACCGGCGGGATGCTGGCCAAGGACCGCGGCCGGATCGTCAACATCGCCTCGACCGGCGGCAAGCAGGGCGTAGTGCACGCCGCGCCGTACTCCGCGTCCAAGCACGGCGTGGTGGGCTTCACCAAGGCGCTGGGCCTGGAGCTCGCCCGGTCCGGGATCACGGTCAACGCGGTGTGCCCCGGCTTCGTCGAGACGCCGATGGCCCAGGGCGTCCGCGAGCACTACGCGGCCATCTGGGGCGTCACCGAGCAGGAGGCGCACGACCGGATCACCACCCGGGTGCCGATGGGTCGCTACGTGGAGACCCGCGAGGTGGCCGCGATGGTCGAGTACCTGGTCGGCGACGACGCCGCCGCGGTGACCGCGCAGGCGCTGAACGTCTGCGGCGGGTTGGGCAACTACTGATGTCCGCCGAGAAGCGAGTGGCGCTGGTGACGGGTTCCTCCTCCGGGATCGGGGCGGCGATCGCGCTCCGGCTGGGCGCCGAGGGCTTCCGGGTCGTGGTCAACTCCGCGCGTTCGGTGGAGGCCGGCGAGAAGGTCGCGGCCGCCCTGCCGGACGCGGTGTACATCCGGGCGGACGTGTCCGTCCCGGCGCAGGCCCGGGAGTTGGTGGAGGCGTCGGTGGCGCACTTCGGCCGACTCGACCTGCTGGTCAACAACGCCGGGGTCACCCGGGTGATCCCGCACGCCGACCTGGCGGCGGTGACCCCCGAGGTGTGGCACGAGATCCTCGGGCTCAACGTGCTCGGCACCTGGCAGACCACCGTGGCCGCCGTGCCGCACCTCACCGCGTCGGGCGACGGGGCGGTGATCAACATCTCCTCCGTCGCCGGCCGCCGGGCGGTGGGCAGTTCGATCCCGTACGCGGTGAGCAAGGCGGCGATCGAGCACATGACCGTGCTGCTCGCCGGCGCGGTCGGCCCGCACGTGCGCGTGAACGCGGTGGCTCCCGGGCTGATCGCCACGCCCTGGACGCAGGACAGCGACTTCTTCGCGCCGATCGCCGAGAAGGTCCGCCAGAGCACGCCGCTGCGCCGGGTCGGCCTGCCGGAGGACGTCGCCGAGGCGGTGCTCGGCCTGGCCAATGCGGCGTACACGACCGGCCACGTGCTGTCCGTGGACGGCGGCGCCCACCTGATCTGAGCTGACCTGACCTGACCTGACCGATCCTTCGACCGACCTGAGGAGACGGCCGTGCGACTCGGCGCGAATCTGGTGTACCAGGGGGCCGGCGAGTTGGCCCGTGCGGCGGAACTGCTGGACTACGACGTGGTGTTGGCGCCCGAGGGATATCGGTCGGACGCGGCGAGCGTGCTCGGCCTGGTGGCCGGCGCGACCGAGCGGATCGGCCTGGTCTCGGCGGTGATGCAGATCCCGGCCCGGCCGCCGGGCACGGCCGCACTCACCGCGGCGACGCTGGACGCGCTCAGCGGCGGCCGGTTCCGGCTCGGCCTGGGGGTGTCCAATCCCGATGTGTCGCGGGGCTGGTACGGCGTGCCGTTCGACCGGCCGCTGGGCCGCACCCGCGAGTACGTGGACATCGTTCGGCGGGCGTTGGCCGGGGAGTCGGTCACGTACGCGGGCGAGCACTTTCGGCTGCCCGCTCCCGGCGCCGGCGGCGACGCGCCGCTGCGGTTGACCACCGAACGGCCGCGCACCCGCCTGCCGGTGTATCTGGCGGCGGTCGGCCCGCACGCGCTGCGGCTGGCCGGGGAGATCGCCGACGGCTGGCTCGGGGTCTTCACCTCGCCGGAGTCGGTCGCGAAGGCCGTCGTCGAGATCCGGGCGGGTCGGACCCGGGCGGGGCTCGGCATGGACGGGTTCGAGGTGCTGCCGAGCCTGCCCACGTCGGTGGCCGACGACGTGCCGACCGCGGCGGACGCGCTGCGCGAGCAGTACGTGTACCTGCTCGGCATCGGCGACCCGGCCCGGAACTTCTACTGCTCGATGGCCCGGGAGCTGGGCTACGAACGCGAGGTCGCGCTGCTGCGGCGGCGGTTGGCGGCGGGCGATCGGGCCGGCGCGGCGGCCGCGCTCCCGGTGGACTTCATCGACCGCACCGCCCTGGTGGGCCCCGTGCCCCGGCTCGCCGAGCGGATGCGCGCGTACGCCGACGCGGGCGTCACCACGCTCGGCGTGATGGTCTCGGCGGCGGCCACCGACCTGGAGGGACGGGTACGGATCCTGCGCGCCGCGGCCCGGGCCCGCGACCTGGCCGCCGGCGCGCGCTGACGGTCACGGCCCGGTGCGGTCACGGCCCGGGGGCGGTCTCACAGCGCAGGTGCGGTCACAGCGTCGGGACCGTCCGGACGAGTGTGCCGGACGGATCCACGACGGGGTCCGGGAAGCCCGTGACGTCGCCGCCCACCGCGTCGGCGGCGCGGGCCCAGCGGTAGCTCCAGGCCGGGTCGGCGAAGTCGGTCCCGGCCAGGCCGGTCTCCACCGGGCCGCTCCCGCCGGCGCGCACGCGCCAGCTCAAGGCCGGGAGCGTGAACTGCACTTCGGGCCGGAACGGGCCCGGGGCACGCAGGACCAGACGGCCCCCGGGGAGTACTTCGGTGTACGGGGGCGCTTCGCCGAGCGCCTCGCCGCCGGTCAGTGTGTGCCGCACGACCCGCGCGTGCGTGGGGATCCGGAAGCACAGGGCGATGTCGTCGATGCCGCTGCTGAGCTTGGCGGAGAAGGTGATCGGCGCGGGCGCGAGGACGATCTCGAACTCCCGTCCCACCCGAGCCGTCCGGGGCGCGGACACGGCGAAGTGCAGGGTGTAGGCGATGGTGTGGTCGTCGCCGTGCGGCTCGGTGTGCACCCGGCAGGTCAAGGCCAGCGCACGGTCGACCGTCGAGGTGCGGATGCCCACGGTTCAGCCCTTCCGGACCGCGGCGGCCAGCCCGCTGGGCCGACCCCCGGCTTCGGCGGCAAGCGCGGCACCCCGCCCGTAGCGGCCGGCCAGGCCGGCGACGGTGGGCGCGTCCGCCACCTGCCAGCCGTGGCCGCTCAGCCACCCCGCCGGGTCGTCGAGGGTGGACTTCCAGGTCGCCCCCAGGTCGTCGAGGGTGTCGGAGACCCGGGCCAGCCGGTGCCGCTTGGTGGCCGAGTCGATGTGGTCCATCGCGAACGCGCTGCCGGGCGCGGACAACCGCCCGACGGTGTCGAGCAGTTCGTCGTTGCCGGCTCGGTCCAGGTAGGGCAGCAGTCCCTCGACCAGCCAGGCGGTCGGCTCCCCCGGCTCGAATCCGGCGGACAGCAGCGCCGCGGGCCAGTCGTCCCGCAGGTCGACCGGCAGCACCGTGCGCGCGCACGCGGGAACCGCCTGTCGGTCGGCCAGCACGCGCTCCTTGAAGGCCAGCAGGTCCGGCAGGTCCAGCTCGAACACCCTCGTCCCGGCGGGCCAGTCGAGGCGGAACGCCCTGGTGTCCAGGCCCGCGGCCAGGATCACCACCTGGCGGCAGCCGCGGTCCGCCGCGCCGCCCAGGCAGTCGTCGAAGAAGCGGGTGCGCACGGCGACGTAACCCGCGAAGTCCCGCATCCCGTCCACCGCGCTCGCGCCGACCGCCTCGACGAAGGCCCGTGCGTACGGGTCGTGGAACAGCCGCTCCTCGCGCTCGCTCTCCGCGGCCCGCCCGGCGGCGATGCCCACCGCCGTCAGGCTGACGCCCGAAGGCAATAGCGGTCCCTCGCCCGATGCGGGTGTCCGGGCCTCGTGCTCGCTCATTCGTGCTCCTTTCGTGGCGCGGATCAGGGTTGTGGGTGGGGGTGGAGGGGGGCTCGAAGCCGGCTGGAACGCGGGAATCCGGGCGGCGTTCGAGGGATGCGGTAGCCGGGCTCCAGGCAGTGGTGCCAGGGTGGACGGTGCGTAATCGGGTCGGCACACTCACGGAGGTTTCGCGCGTGACCAGCTCTCAGGAACGCCCGGTCGGTCCGGTCGGGTTCGCCGAACCGGATGTCTCCGGGCTCGGGTCGCGTCGCCGGTTGCGGATCGGCGGCGACCTGCCCTACTTCGCCACCCGGCACGAACTCCGGGACTACGTCCAGGCGTTCGAGGATCTCGGCTACGACCATCTGGGCTTCGGCGAGCACGTGCTGCCGGCCCGGGCGCCGAACTGGCCGTCGAGCATGTCCCCGTGTGAGCCGTGGCACGAGGCGTTCACCCAGGCCGCGTTCGTCGCGGCGCTCACCTCGCGGGTCGAGATCGCCCCCTCGGTTCTGCTCCCGCTGCGCTCCGCCGGCCTCGCGGCCAAGCAGGCGGCCGAGATCGATCTGTTCTCGGAGGGGCGGCTTCGGCTCTGCGTGAGCGTGGGCTGGAACCGGGAGGAGGTACAGGCGTTCGGTGTCGACCCGACCACTCGCGGGCAACTCGTCGAGGAGCAGGTCGAGGTGCTGCGCCTGTTGTGGACCGAGCCGTCGGTCACCTATCGAGGCAAGCTGATCCAACTGGTCGACGTGGCCCTGAACCCGCGCCCGGAGCGGCGGGTGCCGGTGTGGATGGGCGGCGGCGACTTCGCGGGCGGCGGTGTGCCGAAGCCCGTGGTGCTGGACCGGATGGCCCGGATCGCCGACGGCTACAAGATGTTCGGCCCGCTGATGCGCGACGTGCGGGCGGGAGTGGACGTCGTTCGACGGTTGCGCGAGCTCGTGGTCGAGCACGGTCGGGACGTGGACGCCTTCGGCGTGGAGGCGCGGATCGCGCTCCAACTGCTGCCGGAGGACGCGTGGGTGACGAGCCTGGATACCTGGCGACAGGCGGGCGCCACGCATCTCACCCTCTCCAACCGGCGGGGGGCCGGTGGCGCGGACGCCGAGATCGCCCGCCTCGCCCGCTTCCGCGAGTTGACCGACGGGCTCTGGTAGTCGGGGCGGGCGGGGCGGCACCCGTCGAGGGTCCGCCGCGCCCGCGCCGCGCCGACCGGTTCACGTCGCCGAGGGTTCGGCCCGGTCCGGGGGATCCTGCTCCGGCACCGGCCCGCCCAGATGCCGGACCAGCCGGCGGATCTGCTCGCCGTACCGTTCCCGGAACTCGGCGGATCGCGGATCGAGCCCCGATGCCTGCCCGGCGATCTGCGGCATCACGATCGGCGCCATGATCATCCCCATCACGGCCAGCCGCAGGAAGGCCGGGTCCAGGTCGTCGGCGATCTCGCCCCGCTCGCGGGCTCGTCGCAGGCCGGCCACGTCCTCGTCGATCGCCGCCGCCTCCACCTCCGGAACCTCCGGGACCTCGTCCGAGAGCCCGCGCCAGAGCATCAGCCGGGCGGGCCTCGGGTCGGCGAGCCCCCGCTCCAGGTAGCGGACCGCGACCTCGGCCAAGGGTGTGTCCTCCTGCGCGAAGAGCGCCTCGCTCTCCGCCCAACCGCGGTGCAGTTCGCGGTAGAGGCCGTCCTTCCCGCCGAAGTAGTAGTTGATCAACTGCTTGTTGACGCCCGCCCGTTCGGCGATCTCCTGCACTCGGGCGCCGGCCGGGCCGCGGGACGCGAACTCGTCGAGCGCCGCGTCCAACAACAGCCGCCGGGAGCGCTCCGCGTCGCGTTGGCGCTCCTCGGCCCTGGGCGCCCGCCGGGGCCGCGGGCGATCGTGGCCGTCGCCGGCCTGCGTCGCATCGGCTCCGCGGTCGTCGGCACCGGTGCCCGCGCCGGGGTTGATCTTGTTGACCGTCATCCGGTCATTCTAACTAGTCATCCAGTTGTTTGACAGTGCCATCCCTTTGGATGAGAAGCTGAAGGCATGACTTCACACGATGACCGCGCGGACCCGCCGGCCGAGGCCGCGCCGGCCGCGCCGCAGCGCCCCGGTCTCACCCGCGAAGCGCGGCGAGCCGTGCTGGTCGTGCTGATGGGCGCGATCCTCGCCTTCCTGGATTCGACCGTCGTCAACGTCGCCCTGCGGCATCTCTCGGTGGACTTCGACGCGTCCCTCGACACCGTCCAGTGGGTGGTGACGAGCTACCTGCTGGCCCTCGCCGCGGTGACCCCGGTGTCCGCGTGGGCCGCCCGACGCTTCGGCCCGCGCCGGCTGTACGCGTGGGCGCTCGCGATCTTCACGGTGGCCTCGGCGCTGTGCGGGTTCGCGTCGTCGGCCGAAACGCTGATCCTCTTCCGCACGCTCCAGGGCGTGGGCGGCGGGCTGATGATGCCCGTCGGCCAGATGATCCTGGTGCGGGCGGCCGGACCGCAGGGCCTGGCCCGGGTGATGAGCGCGATCGGGGTACCGATGGTGCTCACCCCGGTGTTCGGCCCCACCGTCGGCGGGCTGCTCCTGGACCACGCGGGCTGGGAGTGGATCTTCTGGATCAATGTGCCGGTGGGCGTCCTGGCGCTGTACCTCGCCGTGCGGCTGCTGCCACGTGACGACGCGGGCGAGGCGGCCGGGCCGCTCGATGTGCCCGGGCTGCTCCTGGTCTCGGTGGGCGTGGTGGGCGTCACTTACGGTCTGGCCCGGGCCGGGATGGAGGGCACCTTGATCTCCGCCGAGGTGCTGCTGCCGTTCCTGGTGGGTCTGGCCCTGACCACCGTGTTCGTACTGCGGTCGCTGCGGGTCGAACACCCGCTGCTGGACCTGCGGCTGTACCGGAACCGGATGTTCGGCGCGGCGTCCTTCGCGACGTTCGTCATGGGCACCGCCATCTTCGGCGGCATGATCCTGATGCCGCTGTACTTCCAGGTGGTCCGGCACGAGGACGCGGTCCGTACCGGCATGCTGCTGGCTCCGCAGGGGCTCGGTGCCGCGGTGGGCATGTTCCTGGCCGGGCGCCTCTTCGAGCGGATCGGCAGCCTGACCGCCGTCATCGGCGGGGTCGTCTGCGTCGCGGCCACCCTGCCGTTCGTGCTCATCTCGGCCGGGAGTTCCTACTGGCTGCTGGGAGTGGCGATGGTCGCCCGCGGATTCGGGATCGGGATGGCCGGCATGCCCGCCATGACGGCGGCGTTCCGGGCGTTGGCCCCATCCCAGGTCAACGACGCCACCCCGCAGCTCAACATGCTGCAACGGATCGGCGGTTCGATGGGGACGGCCCTGTTCGTCGTGGTGCTCCAACAGCACCTCGACGACGCCGGCGGGCGGGCCTCCGAGCAGGCATCCGGCTTCGGCGTGACCTTCGTGTGGGTGCTGGCGGCATCGGCGCTTGCCATCCTGCCCGCCGTGTTGATGACCGCCATGGAGCGCGGGGCGAAGCCGGCCCCCGACGAGTCGGCGGACGCGGATCCGGCACCGGGCCCCGATACGCACAGCCGCGGCGCTCCCGCCGTGTAGGAGACCGGCGGGAGCGCCGCGAACGGGAGAGGGAGCCGACCGCCATGCGACGGCAGTCGGCTCCCCTGTGCTCGGTTTTCGGTACCGGGTGTTCGGTACCGGGTGTTCGGTGTTGGGTGTTCGGTGTTGGGGGTTCGGTGTCGGGGGTTCGGTGTTGGCAGTGCCGGGTGTTCGGGTGCTCGCCGGTCAGTGCACCGGTCGCCGCGGGTCCTCGGCCACCGCGGCGCCCTTGCCCGGCACCACGCCGGGATCGGGCGGGCCGGCGGGTACCGGCCTGCGGGCGCGGCTCCACCGGCGCATGACCGGCCGCTCGACGAGCGAGTTCAGCAGCCAGGCCAACACGAGCGCGCCGCCCAGGACGGGCAGCGCCAGGCCGGCGGCCTGCCAGGGGGTCAGGCTGTCCGCGGCGGTGATGTCCAGCTCGTACGCGACTCGGTCGATGAACAGTTCGTGCACCATGTACAGCGCGAACGAGACCTCGCCGAGCCACAACATCGTCGGGCCGCGCAGCGCGGACGGCCGCCGGTCGAGGTCGGCCCGGGCACCGGCCCCGATCAGCAGGGCCAGCGGGACCACGGTCACCGCGACCGTGCCGTACTGCCCGGGGATGTACAGCGCCCCGAAGTACGCGCCCACCACCAGCGCCCCCGCCGGCAGCAGGCCG
This sequence comes from Embleya sp. NBC_00896, assembly GCF_045207785.1. Lineage (NCBI taxonomy): Bacteria > Bacillati > Actinomycetota > Actinomycetes > Kitasatosporales > Streptomycetaceae > Embleya > Embleya sp. NBC_00896. Next base: position 6,421,791 of record NZ_CP108776.1, on the reverse strand, counting down.
ATCCGCGGCCACCTGCCCTGGGCGACCAACTGCGCCACGAACATGCCCAGGACGAACTCCAGCGCCCGGGTCACCGGGAAGAAGTACACGAACCACAGCTGGGTCACCGAATAGGGCATCCGCGTGGAGAGCGGCGTGCCCGAGTCCAGGAACACGTGGGACACCAGCGGCACGCACCACACGGCGGCCGCGACGCCCACACCCCACCACCACAACCATCGCCCGGGGACGCGCAGCACCAGCCGCAGCAGGAACGGGAACGACAGGTAGAAGAACGCCTCGCAACCCAGCGACCAGCTCACCGTGTTGACGCTGTTCAGGATGTCCAGGCGCGGCAGCCAGGTGTGCGCGAGCGCGAGGTTCGGCAGCACCTGACGAGTCGTCATCGTCTCGTTCAGGGACAGCGCGAGCAGGATCGCTGCGGCCGCGGTGACCAGGTGGTTCGGGTAGATCTTGCAGGCTCGGGCGCGCCAGAAGGACCGGGCGCGCTCACCCGGTCGGGCCGACCAGGTCAGCACGAAACCGCTCAGGATGAAGAAGAACGACACCCCGGTGGAGCCGGCCTTGCTCCACAGGAACGAGACGCCCTTGTCCGCGGATCCCCAACTGGTGGGCACGAACTGGAAGAAGGCGTGCGAGAAGAACACCATGGCGGCGGCCAGGAAGCGCATGCCGGTGAGCGAGGGCAGCGCCCTCCGGCGGCCGGCCGGATCGTCCGGGCTCATCCGGGACCCTGCGGCGGAACCCATCCCGAATCGCGCAGGAACGCCTCGAAGGTGCGCAGTTCCGGGTGCGTGGATCGATGCGCGGGAATGTCCGCGGTGTAGCCGACCTCGTTGAACCACACGAAGGTCTTGGCCATCCACTCGTTCTGTCGGGCGATCTCCTCGATGGGCACCGACTCGAATCGGGTCGGCACCCCGGTGTGCCGTTCGAAGGCCGCGGCGATCTCCGGTCCGGTCAGCTCCTCGCCGGCGATCTCCACGTCGCGGCCGATGAAGTGCTCCGGGTCGTCGAAGGCGTCGGCGACGAACCAGCCGATGTCCTGTGACGCGATCATCTGGAGGGTGGTCTCGGGCAGCAGACCGCGGCTGAGCACCAAGCCGCCGTTGCCATCCGATACCGGCGGCAGGTCAAGGAAGTTCTCCATGTAGTAGACCGCGCGCAGGAAGGTCGTCGGCCGCCCGGACGTGCGCATGGTCTGTTCGACCCGCAGTTTGGTCTCCCGCCAGCCGACGCCGCCGGGATTCTCCACCCCGCCGACCGAGCTGTGCACCACGTGCGCCACGCCGGCCTTGCGGACCGCCTCGGCGATCAGGGCCGCGTGCCGTTCCTCGCCGTCGAGGCCGTTGCCGTGCGTCGGTGTGAAGACGCTGAAGACCCCGTACGCACCGGCCGTCGCGGCGTACACGGAGTCCGCGTCGTCGAGCGATCCCTGGACCAACTCGGCGCCCTCGGCCGCCAGTTCGCGAGCCTGCGGATGGTCCGGGTCCCGGACGAACGCGTGCACCGCCCAGCCGCGATCGAGCAGGTGCCGGGCGGCCGTACCGCCCTGCCTGCCGGTGGCTCCGATGACCAGCACCCAGCGCTCGGCGTCGTTCTCTCCGCCTGTCATGGACTGTCCCTCCCGAATCGGTCGTCCGGCGGATCACAGTCGCGGCCCCGGCTGGAATCCCGCTGGAACCGGGCTCAAGCCGGGAGACACGCCCGGTCACGCACTAGCCGGTGTCGAGTCGCGTTCGAGCCCGGGCCGAAACGCTCGGTTCCCGCAGCCGTCACGGTGAAGGGAGCTCGGCCGTCATGCCCGACAGCCACCGCACGGAGCAGGGCACGGCCGTCCGCCGGCCGCTGTTCGACCGGCTCGGATCCGCCGGTCTCCGCACCACCGGGCCCCGCCCCGATTGGCAGGTCAGACCGGTCGGGACGCTGCCGCTGGGCGATGCGACGGTCCGCGCCACCGACTCCGGGTTGGTGGTCGAACCCCCGGACACGACCGCCGGCGGTGCGCCGGCGTTCGGCTACGCGACCGGGCCCGGCGGCGCGGACGACCACCTGAAGTGGTGTGCCCTGGTGGCGCACACGGCCTCGTCCGGCCTGCCGGGCTTCGACGCGCCGCGCGGCGGGGAACTGGTGGGCGCGGCGGAACTGGCCGTGCGCGTGTTCGGCACGGAGCGCCATCCCTTCGGCGACGCGGTCGCCGAGCCACAGGCCGACCCGCGACTCGGCGCCGGCGCGCTGCTCGCGCTGGACCGCGAAACCGGCCTGGTCTTCGACTTCTTCGTCAGCAATCGGCGGATCCACGCGGTGTACGAGCGGCTGCCCCGGCCGGGAACCGGGTGGGCCGCGTTCTCCTACCTGGTGCCGGTCGCCGACCGCACCCCCGACCGGGTTCGGCGGCTGGAGATCGGCCTCGATCGCGACGCGGGCACGGTCCGCTGGAGCGTGGACGGCGAACAGGTGCTCTCCGTCGGCCGGTTGGGACACCTGTCGCTCCCTCGGAAACACCTGGTGATCGACCACGGTGGCACCGAGCAGTCGGCCGTTCCGAGGCAACTCGCCTTCGGTCTCGGCCTGTTCACCCTGCTGGACGCCGCCGGGCCGGACGGCCGCGGTCTGGTCCGGCTCTCCGCCGAGCGATATTTCGATCCCGCGCGCGGAGCCCCCACGCCGCAGCGGTTCCGCGACGAACTCGGGCTGCGCGCACATCGCTTGTGGGGCCAGGGCGTGCGACTGACCGTCCGCCGGGTCACCGTCACGACGGCGCCGGCGCCCGGTTCGCCCTAGTTCCTCGCCCTCCCACCGGGACCGCGACCGCAACCGCGACCGCGACCGCGACCGAGCAAGCATCCGTCATCGAGGCATGGGCAGGAGATGGGACATCCATGGAGACCGCGCACAAGACCCTACGGAGGCTGGCCAGGCCGCTGCTGGCCACCGGGTTCGTCACCGGTGGCTACAGCGTGCTGCGCGACCCCGGGCCGCTGCCCGCGTTGGCCGAGCGGCACGGGGTTCCGCTGCCGCGGGTGGCGACCCGCGGTACGGCGGCGGGCATGCTCATCGGCGGCGTCGCGCTGGGTGCCGGGTTTCGGCCCTCGCTCAGCATCGGCCTGTTGGCGGTGTGCCTGGTGCCGACGACCGTGACCGTGCACGACTTCTGGCGCCAGCAGGATCCGGCGCGCCGGATCACCCAGCGCAACGAGTTCTTCAAGAACCTCAGCCTGCTCGGCGGGTTGGCGATCGCCGCGGCCGACGCGTTCGCCACCGGTGCGTCCGGCCGGGCCGCGACGCGGGCCGGTGGGGAGTAGCCATGACGCGGACGGTGGAAGAACTCGACAGTGTCACCCCGTTGCTCGCCCGGGCCCGGGACGTCGCGCGGACGGCGGCCCGGCACGCCGTCGACGCCGATCGGGAGCGGCGGTTGCGTCCCGACGTCGTACGCGAGGTCGTCGACGCGGGATTCGCCCGCCACTTCGTCCCCACCCGCTACGGCGGAGCCGCCGCCGGCTTCACCGAACTCCTCGACGCCGTCGCGACCGTCGGCCGAGCGTGCACCGCCACCGCCTGGGTGGCCTCGCTCGGCGCCACCGTGGCCCGGATGGCGGCCCACCTGCCCGAGGAGGGGCAGCGCGAACTGTGGGCGGACGGCCCCGACACCCTGCTGGTCGGGGCGTTGATGCCGGTCGGCCGGGCCGAGAAGGTGTCCGGCGGGTGGCGGTTGTCCGGGAAGTGGTCGTACATCAGCGCGGTGGACTTCTCCCAGTGGGCGCTGCTGTGCGCGATGGCTCCGGCGGACGAGCACAACGGCGACGGATCCCCCCAGGCCCGGTACTTCGCGGTCCCCCGTGCCACGTACACCGTGCTGGACACCTGGTTCTCGGTGGGGATGCGCGGGACCGGCAGCAACACGCTCGTGCTGGACGGGGCGTACGTGCCCGAACACCTGTCGTTCGCACGTGCACAGGTCCTCGACGGCGCCGGGTCCACCTCGCCGGCGACCTGTCATCGGGTGCCGCTGCGGGCGGTCAACGGCCTGTCGTTCGTGACCCCCGTCCTGGGGGCGGCGCGCGGCATGCTCACCGAGTGGACCCGGTGGAACGCGGCCAAGGCCGGTACGGGCGCCCGCGGTTCGGCCGCGGACGACGTCGCCTTCCGGGACGTGCTCGCCCGGACCGCGGGCGAGGTGGACGCGGCGGAGCTGCTGCTGCGGCGCGCCGCCGCAGTGGCCGACGAGGGTGTTTTCACCGACCTGTTGACGGCACGCGGCGCGCGGGACTGCTCGTTGGCGTCCGAGACGCTGTCGACCGCCGTCAACCGGATGTTCCGCACGATGGGGACCTCCGGTCAGACCTCGGGCAGCCCGTTCGAGCGCTACTGGCGGGACGTCAACTCGGCGACCAGTCACATCGTGCTGCGTTTCGACACCGCCGCGGAGTCCTACGCGCGGCAGGTACTGGCCGGCGGCTGAGCCGCCCGACGGGCCCGGCCGTGCCGCCGTCGCGGCCGGGCACGTGCGAGGCCCGCCGGGTTTCCGCCCGGCGGGCCTCTTTCGCGCGTCCTCGTCCGGACTCAGCGCGGTACCGTCCCGGGCCGTCGGCCGGCCGCCAGGGCCAGCGTGGCCCGGCTGTTGTCCCCGAGCGCCGTGCGGATGTAGGTCCGCGCGTCGGCGAGGCCGGCCCCGGCGCCGAGCACCGCGGGCACCGCCGCGGGGTCGATCACGACGGTGTGCCGGGCCGAGGCCACGGCCCCGGTGTCGGCGTCGTCGAACGTCCACAGGCCGCTGTGGCCGAGCAGCAGCTTCGGGGGTGTCCGCTGCTTGTACGCGATCCACCCGGGCCGCGAGCACACCCGGACCGAGCGGGTGGTGTGCGCGGACCCGTCGGCGGTGACGGTGTCCATCTCCAGTTCCTGGATGCCGGGGACGGTCTCGGTCAGCTCGGTCCTGGCCACGTGCGGCAGGCGCTCGGCCCACAGGTCCGCTCGGTTCACGAAGTCGTACGCGTCCTCGGCCGAGCAGGCCAGCGCGATCGTGTCGCTGAAGGTGAGGACCAGCCCCCCGGTCGCCGGCCCGGCTTCGGCGATCCGGGCCAGGGCGCCCAGTTCGGCCGCGCTGTTGCGGTCGAGCGCCCGCGACACCTCGGCCGACGCGGCCGGTTCGTCGTCGACGATGGTGAAGCGGTGCCGCAGCACCACCTCGGTGTGCCCGCCCGGCAGCTCGCGCAGCAGCCAGCCGCCGCCCATCGAGGCGATCGGCGGGCTGCCGTGCTCCTGCCGAAAGGCGACGTAGCGCCGCTCGGGGTCCAGGGTGCGACGCGAAGTCCACCGCGCCACACGGCCGTTCACATCCGCCCAAATCTCGAAGCGCTCGGCGCGCGGGTTGCGGTCGAGGTGTCGCACATGGACGCACGGGCCGAAGACGGCCGGCCACGCCGCCACGTTCGCGATCAGGTCGTAGACGGCCCTCGCGGGCGCCGCGACGACGAGCGAGTGTTCCGTGCGATGTATTCGAGGTGCTGCCGAGGGTGCTTCCGGGGGTGCTGTCAGGGGTGCCGTTCGCGGTGATTTCCGGGCTGATTTCACGGGGCTCGTGCCCTCCCGTCCGCTCATGACTGCCGGCCGGCCGCCGCCGCCCCGTTGACGAGGTCGAGCAGCGCTCGCGGGGTCCTGAGGTCCACCAGCGCGTCGTCGGGAATCTCCACGCCGTAGAGCTGCTTGATCCTGGCCGCGCACTCGATCAGCGCGAGCGAGTCGTAGGCCAACTCCTCGAAGGAGCGGTCGAGCACATCGCCGTCGAGGTCGACCGCTTCGTCTTCACCCGCACAGGCCACGAGGATCTCGCGGAGTGCGTCGATGTCCATCACTGCTGCCATGGTGTGCCGTGCCTCCTGCTGTTGCCGATGGGTGGGTGGGTGGGTGGTCGGTGAGAGGGTGCGTCTCGGAAGACCGGGGGTTCCGGGCGGCGGCCCGCACCGGATCTCAGAAGTCCGGATGGGTCAGCACGACGGCCGAGTTGAAACCGCGGCGGCCGCGCGCGAGGACCAACGCCGAGCGCACCTGTGCGACGCGCGGCTCGTCCAGGACGAGGTCGAGGCCGTAGTCCTCGGGCACGTGCCTGGTGTGCGCGGTGTGCGGAACGAGCCCGTCCCGCATGGACAGCAACGCGGCGACGAGATCCACCGGACCACCCCCGGCGGCCATCCGGCCGGTGAGCGACTTCGGCGCGGTGACCGGTACGCCGTAGGCGCCGAACAGGTCCCGGAGGGCCTCGGCCTCGACCCGGTCGAGGTCCGCGATCCCGGCGCCGTCGGCGAACACCACGTCGATGTCCGAGGCGGCCAATCCGGCGTCGGCGAGCGCCAGTTCGGCGGCCCGGCGCAGCCCGGCGGGCCGATCCGAGCCCGGCTTGGGGTCGAAGGTCGAGGCGTAGCCGGCGACGCTGCCGTACACCCGCCGCGCACCGCGCTCGCGCGCCGAGTCGGCGTCCTCGATCACCAGCAACGCGCCGCCCTCGCCGGGCACATGGCCGGAGGCGTCCCGGTCGAAGGGCAGATACGCGCGGGCCGGGTCGGCCACGGTGCTGACCCGTCCGCCCGCCAGTTGCGCGGCCCAGCCCCACGGGTCGAACGCCGAGTCGACGCCGCCGCCGAGCACCAGCTTGGTGCCCAGGCGCACGGTCCGGCGGGCGTGCCCGATCGCGTCCAGGCCGCCCGCCTGTTCGGCCACCAGGGCGGCGCTGGGCCCGCGCATCTTGTGTCGGATCGAGATCTGGCCGGTGTTGACGGCGTAGAACCAGGCGAAGGACTCGTAGACGCTCACGTACTCGGGGCCCTGGCTCCAGAGCTTGTGGAACTCCCGGTGGGTGAAGTCGAAGCCGCCCTGGGCGCTGGAGACCACCACGCCCATGTCGTAGTCGGGCAGGGTGTCCGGGCCCACCTCGGCGTCCGCCAGGGCCCACTCGGCCACGGCCAGGGCGTACCGCGTGGACACGTCGGTCTGCGGCAGCAACCGGCCGGAGAGGTGCTCCGCCGCGTCGAAGTCGCGGATCTGGCCGGCGAAGCGGGCCGGATAACCGGAGGCGTCGAAGCGGTCCAAGGCGTCGATGCCGGCGCGGCCGGCGACGACGGACCGCCAGAAGCCCTCCGTGCCGAGCCCGATGGGCGCGGCCACCGACATGCCGGTGATCACCGTCCCGGTCATCCGGTGCGCACCTCCGCCTCGTGCAGGACCATCGCGGTCTGGAAGCCGCCGAACCCGCTGCCCACCGACAGCACGGTGTCCACCCGCTGCTCCCGGGCGGTCAACGGCACATAGTCGAGGTCGCACTCGGGGTCGGGCGTGTGCAGGTTCGCCGTGGGGGGTACGACGCCGTGCCTGATCGCCAGGGCGCAGGCCGCGATCTCGATGGAGCCGATCGCGCCGAGCGAGTGCCCGACCATCGACTTGATCGAACTGACCGGGACCCGGTACGCGTGCTCGCCGAGGCTGAGCTTGTACGCGGCCGTCTCGTGCCGGTCGTTCTGTTTGGTGCCGGAGCCGTGCGCGTTGACGTAGTCCACGGCGGTGCGGTCCAGGCGGGCCTCGTCGAGGGCGACCCGGATCGCCTCGGCCATCTCGCGGCCGTCGGTCTTGAGTCCGGTCATGTGGTAGGCGTTGCAGCGGGAGGCGTACCCGCCGACCTCCGCGTAGATCGGCGCCCGACGGGCCCGTGCCGCCTCGTACTCCTCCAGGACGAACATGGCGGCGCCCTCGGCGATCACGAAGCCGTTGCGGGATCCGTCGAAGGGCCGGGACGCCCCGGCCGGGTCGTCGTCGCGCGGGGTGGTCGCCTTGATGGCGTCGAAGCACGCGACGACGATCGGCGTGATGGGGGTGTCGGTGGCCCCGGCGACGGCCGCGTCGACGGTGCCCTCGCGGATGAGTCGGACCGCGTGCCCGACCGCGTCCAGGCCGGAGGTGCAGCCGTCGGACACCATCGTGACCGGCCCCTCCGCCCCGACCGCCCAGGCGACCTCGGCGGGCATCGCCCCGGGGCTGAGGTAGTCGAACATGTACGGGGACAGGTGGTCGTGGTCGACCAGCCACTCCCGCCCGCTGTCCGACATCACGAGGTATTCGCGTTCGAGGCTGGTCGCCGAGGCGACCGCGGAGCCCAGCACGACCGCGACGCGCTCCGGAGGCAGGGCTTCCCGGGGCAGGCCGCTGTCGGCGAGCGCGTCCCGGGCGCAGGCGACGGCGAACTGCGTGGCCCGGTCCATCCGCCGGATCTCGCGCGGACCGAAGCCCTCGGCCCGCGCGTCGAAGTCGACCTCGCCGGCCACGCGCGAGCGAAAGGGCGACGCGTCGAAGAACGAGATTCCGCGCGTGGCCGTTCGGCCGTTGGTCAACAGCTCCCAGAAGTCCTTCGTGCCGTTTCCGCCCGGGGCGCGCACCCCGATGCCGGTGATCACTACGCGCCGCTTTCCCACGGTGATTCCCTTCGCCTGTGCCAAGCCCGGGCGTGACCGGGTTTCCCGGCCGAGCCGGTCCCCGGGACCGTCAACAGAGTCGACGTGCCGGCTCGACCGGCTCTGGAGCCACGCTCGGGTGGGGCTCGCCCCGGCCGCGCCGGGATACGGGCGCGGGTACAGGTGCCGGCGCAGGCACAAACAGGTGCGGACCCAGGCACAAACAGGCGCGGGCGCGGGCGCAGGTACAAGTGCGGGTACAGGTGCGGGAATCGGGGTGCCGGGATCGGCGGCGAGGGCCCCGGCCGCCGGATCGGCCCACGGTCCGCCGTCGGCGTCGGCCCTCGCGTGCCGGGGCCGCGCGGTGCCACCGGACGAGGCCCGCGGCGACCCCGGTGCTGCGGCCGAGGACTCGGGGGCTTCTCCCCGGCCGCAGCACCCGCAGAGCATCGCCCGCTGCGCCCCGACACGGCGTCGGTGAATCCGACAGCTTCGGTGGCGGTTCTTCGTCGGCGACGACGATTCGGGCCGGTCGGGCCCTGCCTACCGTGATCGATCACTGCGGCACACCCCGCCGCCCCTTCGAGGAGGTGCCACATGGGACTACCCAATGTGACCACGGCCGCACCATCCGGTTCCGGCCCGCGCGCAACGACCCCGCCCCGCGTCCTGCCGACCTCCGAGCACCTCACCGCCCGGCTTGGTGAGCTGGCCGCTCAGGCGAACATCCCCGGCGCGAGCATCGCCGTGCGGTTGGGGGACAAGACCGTCACGGCCGCGACGGGCGTGCTCGACGCGGTGACCGGGTACCCGGCGACCACCGACTCGATCTTCCAGATCGGCTCCATCACCAAGGTGTGGACCGCGACCCTGATCATGCAGCTGGTCGACGAGGGCGTGATCGAGCTCGACGCTCCGGTGCGCACCTACCTGCCCGAGTTCCGGGTCGTCGACGAGGCCGCCACGAAGAGCGTGACGATCCGTCAACTGCTGTGCCACACCGGGGGCTTCGAGGGGGACGTGTTCGAGGACCACGGCCCCGGCGACGACGCCGTGGAGCGATTGGTCGCCGCCCTGGCCACCGTGGCGCCCCAGATCCACGCGCCCGGCGAGATGTTCTCCTACGCCAACAGCGGATACGTCGTACTCGGCCGCGTCGTCGAGGTCTTGACCGGCCAGACCTGGGAGGCCGCGCTGCGCGAACGCGTCGTCGCGGCGCTCGACCTCGGACAGGTCGCCACCAGCCCCGACGAGGCGATCCTGCACCGCGTGGCGATGGGGCACGCGCCCGACCCCGAGGGGGGCCACGTCAAGACTCCCTGGGCCATGCCCCGCTCCAACGCGCCGGCCGGCTCGACCCTGGCCACCACCGCCGCGGAGCTGCTCGCGTTCGCCGCCGCACATGCCGCCCTCGGGCTGCTCCCCGACGGCACCCGCCTGCTCTCGGAGGCCTCCGCCCGCGCGATGTGCGAGCCGCAGATCCCGGTGCCCGGCCGGGGCCTCCTGGGCAAGTCGTGGGGACTGGGCTGGATCCTGTACGACTGGCCCGGCGGCCCCGTCATCGGCCACGACGGCGGCACCATCGGCCAGCGCGCGATGTTGCGGATCGCCCCCGAGCACGGCCTCTCCATCGCGATCCTCACCAACGGCGGCGACCTGTACGCCCTGCAAGCGCTGGTCCGGGAGGTGTTCGCCGACCTCGCCGACATCGAGGTGCCGCGACCGCCCACCCCGCCCGCCGACCCCGCGGCGGTCGACCCGCGCTTCTTCACCGGCCGCTACTCCTCGGAGGCGGCGATGATCGACATCGTCGAGACCGAGACCGAGAACGGGTTCACCATCACCACGCGTCCCCGGGGCGCGGTGGCCGCGATGGTCGGAAACGACACGGCCGTCACCACCGCGGTGGTGGCCCTGGACGAGCGCACGCTGATCGCCACCACCCCGCAGGGCGGGGTGCACACGGTCTACGCCTTCATCGGCGACCAGGACCGGGCCCGCTACGTGCACGCGGGGCGTGCGACCCGCCGCAGCGCGCCCACGGGGACCGAGCAGGCCGCCGCGGATCTCGTCGAGACCGGACCGGCTCGATGAGACGGGGCGCACGCGGGGCCGCGCCCGTCCTGGTATTCGGACTGCTCGCCGCCGGCTGCGCCGGCACGGGCGACAGCGCCGGGGGAAGCGGCGACACCGTCACCATCGCCCTGACGGCCGACCCCGGGGACATGAACCCACTCACGGGCCTGACCAGCAGCGCGGGCATGATGAACAGGTTCGCCTACGACCAGCTGGTGCACACCACGGTCGACGGCAAACTGGTCTCCGGTGTCGCGCAGACGTGGACCACCGACGCCGACTCCACCACCTTCACCCTCAAGCCGGGCGTGCTGTGCGGGGACGGCGTCCCGCTGCACGCGTCCGATGTCGCGGCCCAGTACAACTGGATCTCCGACCCGGCCAACCAGTCGCCGCTGCTGGGTCTGAGCGTGCCCGAGGGTCTCACCGCCACCGGCGACGACACCACCGAGGTGGTGACGCTCAAGACGAGCGAGCCCACCCCGTTCCTGCTGCGGATGGCCTCCATGCTCCCGCTCACCTGCGCCAAGGGCCTCAAGTCGCCCGATTCGATGGACCGTTCGTCCCAGGGTTCCGGCCCGTACGAGCTCACCGACATCGTCCCGAACGACCACTACACGTACACCAAGAAGCGCACCGCCTATACGTGGGGCCCGAACGGCGACGGCGTGGAGGACGGCCCCGACAAGGTGACCTTCAAGATCATCCCCAACGAGACCACCGCCGCCAACCTGCTCCTGGGCGGCCAGGTCGACATCGCGAGGGTCAACGGCTCCGACCGCGGCCGGCTCGAGGCCGCGGGAATCAAGAACCGCACCCAGAACGACCCCCACGGCCAACTCCTGTTCAACGAGGCGCCCGGACACGCCACCGCCGACCCGCGCGTGCGTTGGGCCCTGACCGCCGCACTCGACCTGCGGCAGATCGGGGCGGTGGCCACCGGCGGCCGAGGCATCCCGTCGACCACCCTGGGCATAGCGTCCGTGAAGCCCTGCCCCGGCGACTCGATCACCGGCAACACGCCGCCGCACGACCTCGATCGCGCCGCCGAGACGCTCAAGGCGGCCGGCTGGACGAAGTCCGGCGGAAAGTGGTCCAAGGACGGCCACCGGCTGTCCATCACTCTGCCCTACCAGAGCACCGCGGGCGCCCAGGTCACCGCAGCCGTGGAACTGGCGGCCAAGCAGCTGAGCTCGTTCGGCGTCAAGGTCACCCGCAAGCCGATGACCCCGACCACGGTGGTCCCGACCCTGGGCTCCGGCGAATGGGACATCGCGTGGTTGCCGATCTCGGTCGCACTGCCCGACCAGAACGTCCCCTTCTTCGACGGGCCCGCGCTCCCGAAGGGGCTCAATTTCGGCAGCACCGACAACCCCGAGTACCGACGACTCCTGGATCTCGCGCGGGCCAAGCCCGACACCGCCGGCTGCGCCGAATGGACGGCTGCGGAGGCCGAGTTGATCAAGCGGGTCGACGTGATCAGCTTCGTGAACATCCCCACCACCTACTACACCAAGGGCTACTCGTTCGAGCTCGACGGCAACGGCGTCAGGCCCTCCTCACTGCACCGGACCGGTGGCCGATGAGCACGAGCACTCTCACCGCCCGGATCGCGGGCGCCCGCCCCGGTCCCTGGACCGCCTTCCTGCTCCGCCGCACCGGCCGACTCGGGGTGTCCCTGGCCGCCCTGGTCACCGCGTCCTTCGCGATGATCCACTTCGTGCCCGGCGACCCCGTCCGCGGCGCCCTCGGCATCGCCGCCACCCCCGAGGCGGTCGCCACCCGCGAACACGCGCTCGGCCTGGACCGCTCGCTGCCGTCCCAGTACCGGCACTTCGTGACCGGCCTGTTCCACGGCGACCTAGGCGAGTCGATCACCACCCGGATGCCCGTGTCCGACCTGATCGGCGAACGGCTGCCGGCCACCATGGAGATCGCCCTGGCCGCGTTCGTCCTGGTCATGCTGGTCGCCATCCCGCTGGGCATGGCCGCGGCCGTGTACACCCGCAACGGCCGGCGCCGGCGCGGCGAACTCGCCTTCATCGGCACCACCGGGGCGATCTCGGCCATCCCCGAGTTCCTCCTCGCCGTCGGGCTGACGTCGGTGTTCGCCGTGTCCCTGGGCTGGTTCCCCGTGGCCCTGCGCGACGGACCCGACTCCTACGTACTGCCCGTGCTCGCGCTCTCCATCGCCCCGATCGCCTCGCTGGCGCGGATCGTCCGGGTCGAGGCGCTGCGCGTGTTCGAGGCCGACTACATGCGTACCGCCCGTGCCAAACGGCTGCCGGCCCGCCTGGTCTACCTGCGACACGCCCTGCCGAACCTGCTGACCTCCTCGCTCACCCTCGGCGGCCTGCTGCTCGGCGGCCTGCTCGCCGGGACCGTCCTGGTCGAGAACGTCTTCGCCTGGCCCGGCCTGGGCATGACCATCGTCCAGGCGATCATCCAGAAGGACTACCCGCTCGTCCAGGGCGTCGTGCTGGTCTACGGAGCCGCCGCGCTCCTGATCAACTTCGCCGTCGACTGCGCCGTGGCCCTCGCCGATCCCAAGTCCACGATCCGCGGGAGCTGACGATGCCCCAGACACACAGATACCTCCGCGTCCTGCGCACCCCGCTCGGGGCGACCACCGCGATCGCCGTCCTCCTGCTGGCCCTGACGGCCGTCTTCGGGCCGATGCTGCTCGGCGACACCGCCGACCGGGTCGACACCGACGCGATCGGACAACACAGCGGCGCCGAGCACTGGTTCGGCACCGACGCCCTCGGCCGCGACATCGCGTCCCGGGTCGTGGTGGCCACCCGGCTCACCCTCGAACTGACCCTGCTCGCCACCCTCATCGGCGCCACCAGCGGCCTGCTCCTCGGCGTGCTGCCCACCGTCCTGGGCAAGCGCGCCGGGCGTCTGGTCACCGGCACCGTCAACCTGCTCGTCGCCTTCCCCGGTGTGCTGTTCGTGCTCTTCCTCGCGGTCATCTTCGGCGTGGGCACCTACTCCGCGGCCTTCGCCATCGGACTGGGCATCGCTCCCTCCACCGCCCGACTCGTGCAGAACCTGACCGCGTCCGTCGCCGGCACCGACTACGTGGCCGCGGCCCGCATCCTCGGCGTCGGCCGGACCCGGATCATCCTCCGGCACGTCCTGCCCAACATCGCCGAACCGGTCTCGCTGTTCGTCGCGCAGACCGCGGCGAGCGCGCTGGTCGCCTTCGCCGGCCTGTCCTTCCTGGGCCTGGGTGTACAGCCGCCCGACTACGACTGGGGGCGCCTGCTCAACGAGCAGCTCGACCGCGTCATGGTGGACCCGATGTCCGCCGTGGGCCCCGGCGCCGCCATCGTGCTGACCGGCATCACCTTCGGCCTGATCGGCGAACTCGTCGCCAAGGCCGGCGGCCGCACCGCCCCGCGGGCCGAGGTCGAGCCGAAGCCGGTCGCACCGCTCGCGGCCGACTCCCCCGCCGGCGAGTCCGCCGACGAAGCCGCCGACAATGGCCTGCTCCACGTGGAGCGGCTGCGGGTGCGCTTCCCCGGCTACACCGCCGTGCGCGACGTGAGCCTGACCATCGCCGACGGGGAAGCGGTCGGCATCGTCGGCGAGTCCGGCTCCGGCAAGAGCCTGACCGCGCTCGCCACCGCCGGACTCGTCCCGCACCCCGGCCGGGTCAGCGCGCACACGCTGCGCTTCGCCGACCGGGACCTGCGCACCCAGGCACCGCAGGGCACCTCGCTCGCCATGGTGTTCCAGGACCCGATGTCCTCGCTCAACCCCGCGCTGGCCGTGGGCCGGCAACTCGCCGAGGTCGCCGAGGTGCACCACCGTGCCTCACGCTCCGCGGCCGCCGCACGCGCCGTCGAGCGGTTGGCCGCCGTACACATCCCCGACCCCGAACAGCGGGCCGGCAAGCGCCCGCACGAGTTCTCCGGCGGCATGCGCCAGCGCGTGATGATCGCCATGGGACTCATGGGCGAGCCCCGGCTGATCATCGCCGACGAGCCGACCACCGCCCTGGACGTGACCGTGCAGAGCCAGGTCCTGCGCCTGCTGCGGGACGTGCGGGCCGAATCGGGCGCCGCGCTGCTGTTCATCTCGCACGACATCGCGGTGGTCTCCCAGGTCTGCGACCGGGTCGTGGTGATGTACGCCGGACGCGTCGTCGAGGAGCTCCCCGTGGCCGACCTCGGCGCGGGCGTCGCACACCCGTACACGGTCGCGCTGATGGGCGCGGTCCCCGACATGACCACCGATCGGGACGCTCCGCTGGCGACCATTCCCGGCCGCCCGCCCGAGCCCGGGGAGGACCGCCCCGGTTGTCCGTTCGCGCCGCGCTGCGCCCGGGCCACCGACCGGTGTCGGACCGAGGAACCCGTCCTCGAACTCATCGCTCCCGGCCGCCGCGTCGCGTGCTGGGACCCGGTCACCGCACCCGCCCACGACCTGGAGGAGGCCCGATGACAACCGTGCACCCCGCGGACGCGCTGCGACCCGCCGCCGAGCGTTCCGCGTCGGCTCCGACGTCCGGATCCCTCGAACTGCGCGACATCACCGTGCGTTACGGCCACGGCCGCTCCGCCGTGACCGCCGTCGACGACGCCCGCCTTGAGGTGCCCGCCGGCACCATCGTCGGACTGGTCGGCGGGTCCGGGTCGGGCAAGTCCACGCTGGGCCGGGCCGCGGTCGGCCTGGTGCCGATCACCGCCGGGCAGGTGCTCGTGGACGGCGTCGACATGGGCCGACGGCCCCGACGCGGGCCGGTCCAGATGGTGTTCCAGGACCCCTTCGCGTCGCTGGATCCGCGGATGAGCATCGGCGCCTCGGTCGCCGAGGCCGTGCCCCGCAGCCATCGGGCGCAGCGGGACGAGGAGGTGGCCCGCTACCTCGACCTCGTCGGCATCGACCCCGGCATGCGCACCCGCCTGCCGCGCGCGCTCTCCGGCGGTCAGCGCCAGCGGGTGGCCCTGGCCCGGGCGCTGGCCGCCCGGCCCGCGGTCCTGGTCGCCGACGAGATCACCTCCGCGCTCGACGTCTCCGTGCAGGGCGCGGTCTTGAACCTGGTCCGCGAACTGCACCGCGAACTCGGCTTCGCGCTGCTGTTCATCTCGCACAACCTCGCCGTCGTGCGCTACCTGGCCGACCGGATCGCCGTGATGGAACGCGGCGTGATCGTCGAGGACGGCCCGGCCGCACAGGTCCTGGAACAACCCGCTCACGCCTACACGCGCACCCTGCTCTCCGGCGTGCCCCGCATAGGTGAACCGCTGCCCGAGACGGAGACCCCGACCGCATGACGTACATTCCCACCCGCTCGTTGGCCATCGACGACCTGTACCGCCTGGCGCTCCCGGCCGACCCGGCACTGCACCCCGACGGCGACCGCGTCGTGTACACGCTCGTCACGCAGGACGCCGACAACGACCGGGCCACGCACGCCCTGTGGGAGGTGGGCGTGGCCTCGGGCGAGCCCCGCCGCCTGACCGAGGGCCCCGCCGACAGCGCCCCGCGCTGGTCGCCCCACGGGAGTGTGCTGGCCTTCCTGCGCGGCGGCGACGGCCCCGCGCAGATCCACCTCGCGCACCCCGGCGACCCGGAGGCCAAGCCGCTGACCGACCTGCCGCTGGGCGCGGGCGTCCCGGTCTGGAGCCCGGACGGCACCCGGATCGCGTTCGCCGCGCCGGTCTCGCCCAACGGTCGCCCGGACCCCACCGCCCCGCGCGTGATCGACCGGGCGGACCACACCATCGACGGTCTGGGACCGCGCGGCGACATCCGGGTCCACCTGCACGTCGTCGACGTCACCACGGGCGCCGTCACCAGGCTCACGCACGGCGAGTTCGACGCCGGGCCACCCGCGTGGTCGCCGGACGGCACCGAAATCGCCTTCCCCGCCGCGATCGGCCCCGACGCCGACCTGTCCGCCGCCTCCGCCGCCTACGTCGTGCGTGTGGGCGACGCCCCCGGGGAGCCGCGCCTGGTGGGGTCGGACACCGGTCGCATCGGGCCGCTCGGCTGGTACCCGGACGGCACCGCGCTGCTGGCGGTGGGCACCGTGACGCTGCGCGCGGGGCTGCTGCGCCTGCTGCGGATCCCGCTCGGCGACGGCGCCACCGTCGACCTCGCCGCCGACCTCGACCGCGGCGTGATTCCCGGCGGGAGCGGATACCCGGGAGCCCTCCCGGTCTTCGTCGGCGACGACATCCTGTTCTGCGCCCGCGATCGCGGTGCCTCCCGGCTGTACCGGATCCAACCGGGCGGCACGGCACGGGAGTTGCCGCTTCCGCCCCGCGCCGGGGTCGCGGGCTGCTCGGTCTCGGCGCGCACGGGTCGGGCCGCGATCGTGCTCGCCGAGACGGAGACCTTCGGCGAGATCGCGATCGTCGACCTCGCCGACGACTCCCTCTCCGGGCGCACCACGCACACCGTCGACGCGCTGCCCGACGTGCGCCTGAAGGTGGCGCAGGAAAGGGAGTTCACCATCTCCGACGGGACCCGCGTGCACGGATTCGTGCTGCGCGACCCCGACGCGCCGGTGGGCGGCCCGCTCCTGGTCGACCTGCACGGCGGCCCGCACAACGCGTGGTCCCCGCACGCCGACCCGTTCCACCCCTACCACCAGGAACTCGCCGCCCGCGGCTGGACGATCCTGACCCTCAACATCCGCGGCAGCGACGGGTACGGCGAGGAGTTCCACAACGCCGCGCTCGGCGCGTGGGGCCTGGCCGACGAGCACGACGTGCTCGAACCGGTCGCCACCCTGGTCGCCGAGGGGCTCGCCGACCCGGCCCGGATCGCGCTCACCGGGTACAGCTACGGCGGCTACCTCAGCACCTGGCTCTCCGCGCGCAGCGACGTCTTCGCCGCGGTGGTACCCGGCGGCGTCGTCACCGACCTGCGTACGATGCCCGGCACCTCCGACTCCGGCCACATCATGGTCGACTCCGAACTCATCGGCGGCGACCGGCTCGTCCCGCTGTCCCCGATCACCCACGTGGCCGGCGTCCGCGCGCCCACCCTGATCCTGCACGGCGCGAGTGACCACACCTGCCCCGCGTCCCAGGCCGAGGGGTGGTTCCACGCCCTGCGCGAGCGGGGACTCCCGGTGCGGATGGTGCTCTACCCGGGCGAGTCCCACCTGTTCATCCTCAACGGGCTCCCCTCGCACCGCGCCGATTACGCGCATCGCCTCGTCGAGTGGGTCGAGCGGTACACCGACCCCGCCCGCGCCGCGGCCGCCGCATCCCTGGAGGCATGACATGCACCCGCACACCGTGGCCGCGATGCGCGCGCGCCTGCCGCAGATGCTCACCGACATCGAGGCGCTGGTGACCACCGAGTCGCCGACCGGGGATGCCGCCGCGATCGCGACCTGTGCCCGGCTGGTCACCGAACTCGGCGTCCGACTCACCGGGATCGCCCCCGAGGACCCGGCCGGTGTGCCCGAACACCCGCATCTGCGCTGGCGATTCGGTGCCGGCGATCGGGTGCTTCTGGTCGGCCACTACGACACGGTGTGGCCGCTGGGCTCGCTCGCCACCCACCCGTTCGGCATCACGGCGGGCCGGCTCACCGGCCCCGGCTGCTTCGACATGAAGGTCGGGGTGGTCCAGCTCTTCCACGCCCTCGCCGCCCAGGACGACCTGGACGGGGTGAGCGTCCTGCTCACCTGCGACGAGGAGATCGGCTCGCCCACCTCGCGCGCCCTGATCGAGGCGGAGGCGCGCCGCTGCGCCGCCGTCCTGGTCCTGGAGGCGAGCGAGGGGGGCGCCCTCAAGACCGCGCGCAAGGGTGTGTCGGCCTACGAGCTGCGGGTCTCGGGCCGCGCGGCGCACGCCGGCCTCGAACCCGAGCGCGGCATCAACGCCACCGTCGAACTCGCCCACCAGATCGGCGCGCTCGTGCGGCTCGCCGACCCGGTTCTGGGCACCACCGTCACGCCCACCACGGCCACGTCGGGCAGCACCCGCAACACCGTGCCCGCGACGGCGAGCGTCCGGGTGGACGTGCGGGCGCGCACCCTCGCCGAGCAACAGCGCGTGGACACCGCCCTGCGCGCCTTCGTCCCGCTGCTGCCCGGCGCGGTGCTCGAGATCGACGGCGGCCTGGACCGGCCGCCGCTGGAAGAGCACTCCTCCGCCGCGCTGTTCGCCCGGGCCCGCCGGCTGTACGCGGAACTCGGGCTCGACGACGGCGAGTTGCGCGGAGTCGCGGTCGGCGGCGGTTCGGACGGGAACATCACCGCCGGGGTCGGCACCCCCACCCTCGACGGGCTCGGCGCGGTGGGCGGCGGCGCGCACGCCGACCACGAGCACGTGTCGGTCGAGGAGATCCCGGCGCGCACCGCCCTCCTCGCCGCGCTCGTGGCGGAACTGCGGGCGGAGCCCTCGGCCGCGACGGGCGCCGCGGCGGCCGGCTCGACCGAATCGGCGCTCGTGCCGTGACGACCGCCGAGCCGACACCCGCCCGGGGGCCCGCGCGCCCCTCCCGAGAAAGGACGTGCCCGCGATGAGCCCCGACGGTGCCCGACCGCAGACGACCGGTCACCGGGCCGGGACCGGATCCGGATCCGAGCCCGGGACCGAACCGAGATCGCCGGCCGAGTCCCGGTCGAGGAGCCGACCGAGGAACCGGCCGACCGCCCGGCCCGGAGCCGCGACCGGCGCCGATCCGGGTGACCCCCGCGTGCGGGCCGCGGCCGCGGCCGACCGCGCCGCCGCGACGGCGGGCGTGCAGATCCGCGAACTGCACGGCCTGGACGAGATGGTCGAAGCGTGCCGACTGATCCAGCGCGTGTGGGCACCGGACCCGACCACCCCCTTGATGACGTCCGAGCTGATGGTCGTCCTGGCCCACGCCGGCGGCTACGTGGCCGGCTCCTACGAGGACGGCCGGCTGACCGGGGCGGGTGTGGGTCTGCTCGCCACGAGCGGCCTGCACTCGCACATCGTGGGCCTGGACGCACACGCGCGCGAGCGCGACGTGGGCTACGCCCTCAAGGCGCACCAGCGCGCGTGGTGCCTGGCCCGCGGGATCACCGAGGTCACCTGGACGTTCGACCCGCTGATCAGCCGCAACGCCTACTTCAACCTGTCCAAACTCGCGGCCGCCGCCCCCGAATACCTGCCGGACTTCTACGGGCCGAGGTCCGACGAGCACAACGTCGGCGCCACCGACCGGCTGCTGATCCGCTGGGACCTCGCCACCGAACGCGTCGCGCTCGCCTGCGCGGGCGTGCCGCACCGGGTCGACGGCGAGGACGCGACCGGCGACGTGGTCGTGGGACTCGACGCGGGGCCCGACGGTCGTCCGGTCGTCGGCCGCTTCGACGGCGACGTCGTGCTCGTCCGGGTGCCGCACGACATCGCGGCACTGCGCCGAAGCGACCCGGAGTCGGCGCACGCGTGGCGCCTCGCGGTGCGCGAGGTACTGGGCGGACTGATGGCACGGGGCCGCGTCGTGCGCGGCTTCAGCCGGCGCGGCTGGTATGTACTCGACCGAGGAACGGAATCGCTGTGAGCACCAAACTGACCGGCTTCGAACTGCGCCGGGTCGCCATGCCCCTGGTCTCGCCCTTCCGGACCTCGTTCGGGGTCCAAACGACCCGCGACCTCCTGCTGGTGCGGGCCGAGACCACCGAGACCGAGGGGTACGGCGAGTGCGGCACGATACCCGCCCCGCTCTACTCCTCGGAGTACACCGACGGCGCGATCGAGGTCCTGCGGCGCTTCCTGGTGCCCGCCGCGCTGGCCATGCCCGTCCCCGATCCGTGGCTGATCGCACCCGCGCTGGCCCCGATGCGCGGACATCGGATGGCCAAGTCGGCGCTGGAGACCGCCGTCCTCGACGCGTGGCTGCGCGAGCGCGACCTCTCCCTCGGGGGCTGGCTCGGGGCCGTCCACGACCGGGTCCCGGCCGGGGTGTCCGTCGGGATCATGGACTCGATCGCCGAACTGCTCGACGCGGTCGAGGGATACCTGGACGAGGGCTATCAGCGGATCAAGCTCAAGATCCGACCGGGGTGGGATCTCGAGCCCGTGCGCGCGGTCCGGGAACGGTTCGGCGACGACATACCTCTCCAAGTGGATGCCAATACCGCATACACTCTCGCGGACGCACCGATTTTGGCGCGTCTTGACCGCTTCGGTCTGTTGTTGATCGAGCAGCCGTTGGAGGAGGAGGACATCCGTGGCCACGCCCGCCTCGCCCGGCTCATCCGTACCCCCATCTGCCTCGACGAGTCCATCACGTCGGCACGCGCCGCGGCCGACGCGATCGCGCTGGGCGCCTGCTCGATCGTGAACATCAAGCCCGGCCGGGTCGGCGGCTACCTGGAGTCGCGGCGGATCCACGACGTATGCGTCGCGAACGACGTGCCGGTGTGGTGCGGCGGCATGTTGGAAAGCGGCCTCGGCCGCGCCGCCAACGTCGCGCTGGCGGCCATGCCCGGCTTCGTCCTTCCCGGCGACACCTCGGCCTCGGGACGCTACTACCGCACCGACCTCACCGAACCGTTCGTGCTGACCGACGGCCGGCTCACGGTGCCCCGGGGGCCGGGCATCGGGATCGCGCCCATCCCCGAGGCGCTCGACGAGGTGACGGTGTCGACCGAATGGATCCCCGCGTGAGCGACCTCGATCGAATGCCGGCGGACATCCGGTGACATCACGGCCGCACGGCGTCCTGGGACGCATCATCGACGACCTCGGTTCGACCCTGTTCGAGGTCGCCGCCGGCAAGCCCGATCCCGATCGCGAGGTCACCGGCGTCCTCATCCACGACCCGCACGACGAACCGGCCCATCAGCCGGGCGCGATGGTGCTCGGCGTGGCGGTCTACGGGACGGCGCAGATCGCGTCCCTGGTGCATCGCGCCGCCGGGCTGGGCGCGCCGGCCGTCGTGGTGCGCGGCCCCGTCGTGGTGGACGCGGAGGTCGAGGCGGCGGTCGCGGAGACCGGCGTCGTGCTCCTGAGCCTCACCCCGGGCGCCTCCTGGTCCCAGGTCGCCACGCTGCTCCGAGCGCTGCTCGCGGTCGACGAGGTCGGCCCCTCGCAGATGGGCGAAACGCTCGCGGGCGCCCCGGCCGGAGACCTGTTCGCGCTGGTCAACGCGATCGCCGCGCTGATGGACGGCCCGGTCACGGTCGAGGACCGCAGCGGGCGCGTGCTGGCCTTCTCCAGCCGTCAGGACGAGGCGGACGGGCCCCGGATCGCGACCATCCTGGATCGCCAGGTGCCCGCGGCGATGCTGCGGATCCTGGAGGAACGCGGCACCTTCCACCAGCTCTACCGCAGCGAGGGGCCGCTGTTCCTGGCCGCCGTCTCGGAGTCGTCGCTCCCGCGGATGGCCATCGCGGTGCGCGCGGGCGACGAGATCCTCGGCTCAATCTGGGTCGTGGTGCGCGAGCCGCTCTCGCCCGGGCGCGAGCGCTCGCTCGTCGAGGCGGCCAAGGTCGTCGCGCTGCACCTGCTGCGGCGCCGGGCCGGCGCGGACGTGGAGCGCCGACTGCGCACCGACCTGCTCGCGACCGTCCTGGAAGGCGGCCCCGCGGCCGTCGACGCGGCCGCCCGACTCGGTCTCGCCCACCAGCCCGCGTGCGTCCTCGCGCTCGCGGTCGTCGGCGGGTCGGCGGCGGCCGAACGAAGCGCCGAGGAACACCGGATCGTCGACGCGCTGGCCCTGCACCTGGCCGCGGTACATCCCAGGACGGCGACCGCGCGGCTCGGTGGCTTCACCTACGCGATCCTGCCCACCGAGTCCGACGCGCGGGCGGTGCGGCTCGCCGAGGAGTTCCTCGGCCGGATCGGTGGCCGCGTCGACGCGGTCGTGGGGATCGGCCGGGTGGCGGCCCGGGCCGTCGACCTGCCGCTGTCCCGGGCCGACGCGGACCGCGCCCTGCGGGTCCTGCGCGGCGGGCACTCGTCGCTCACCGTCGCGCGGTTGTCCGACGTGTACGTGTCGTCGTTGCTCGTCGACGTGGCCGACCGGGTCGCGGCGGCCGACGACGTACCGGTGGGCCCGGTCGCCCGGCTCCGCGCCTACGACGACCGACACGACACCCATTTCACCGAGACGCTGGCCGCGTGGCTGGACACCTTCGGCGACGTCAACGCCGCCGCGGCGACCGTCCACGTCCACCCGAACACCTTTCGCTACCGCCTCCGCAGGCTCTCCGAGGTGGGCGGGATCGACCTGGGCGATCCGAGCGCGCGCTTCGACGCGATGTTCCAGTTGCGCCTGCACGACGTCGACGGGCCGACCGGCTGATGCCGCGGGTCGGGTCCACCACGCGTGTCTCGAATCGGCATCCGCATGATGAGACGGAGTGGACTGCCGGTGCCGGGTATGGGAGTTTCGATGTCATGCGGCGTCGGCTGATTATTACCGACCGCGTGCCGATACCGGGCTGACCAGGACGACCACTTTCCCTGCGGCCCACCATCCGCACGCAGACCTCTCGCACTTCGCGAGGGGTCTTTTTGTTTGGCCCTCCCCCTCGGCACCCGCCGCTCCCCCGCCTCTTTCGCCCCCACCCCCCGACAGGAGCACAGCGACCCATGGTCGACGACGGCACCCAGGTCCTCGAAGCCCCGCGACGCGACGGCCCCGCACCGACGATCGGCGACCCGGGCGGGCCCGTCCCGGCCCGCCGCCAGGAGTTCGAGACGTGCCGACTGGTGGCGAGTATGCGACACGGCCGGGGGCTGCTGGCCCGGATCGCCACCACCTTGAACAACCACGGCGTGCGGCAACTGACCTACACGTCCACCGAGTTCGGCACGGCCACGGTCGAGGTGGAGGTACTCGCGCGAGACGCGGCCCGCGTGGAGGCCCGACTCCGCCGGATGGTCGAGGTGGTCGAGGTGGCCCCGGCCTGAGCCCCACCGCCGCGCGGCCCGCGTCGATCGCGGGTCGCGCGGCTCGGCCCCGGGCGCCGAACCCCTCCGTAGGATGCGTGCGACGCGCCCCCGTCGACGCCCCACCCGAGAGGCTCCGTTCCCGCATGTCGCTCCCGCACGCCATCCTCACCGCGCTGCTCGAGAAGCCCTCGTCGGGCCTTGAGCTGACCCGGAGGTTCGACCGATCGATCGGGTACTTCTGGTCCGCCACGCACCAGCAGATCTATCGCGAACTGGGCAAGCTGACCCAGGTCGGCCTCATCGGCGAGGTTCCGCAACAGCCGTCTCGCGGGCAGCGCAAGGAGTACGAGGTGCTGCCCGCGGGCCGGGCCGAACTGACCGGCTGGGTCGCCGAGACCCAGGACCCGAGGCCGGTGCGCGATCCGCTGCTGCTGCGGCTGCGCGCGGCGGCGGTGTTGGGGTCGGTCGATGTGGTGGACGAGTTGCGACGCCACCTCGGACTCCATCGGGACCAGTTGGCCGAATACGTGGAGATCGAGGCACGCGACTTCCCCGAGGGACAGGTCGAGGACGCGGACCGGCTTCGGCAGATCGTGCTGCGTGCGGGAATCGGCCTGGAGACCTTCTGGATCGAGTGGATCACCCGGAGCCTGGCGCAACTGGAGGGCACCGGGCCCGGGAGCGAGGCCGGGAGCGAGGCCGGGACCGACGAGCCGGCACACCCCGACCGCTGAGCCGCGCCTTATCAGGTGTCGGCCGACCCCATCAGCGGGACGGGGCGCGGAGTTTGACAATATTTGCCGGTCTCTCGGGCCGGGTTGGACGGGACCATGCCCTCGTGTGAGCGTTTCTCGATCGGGCACGAACTCGGCTGCCACGCTCGCCGGCGGTTCGCTCACCATGCGGGCTCGTCGCGAAAGCCGAATTCGTGGTCGAGGTCTACCTTCCACCCAAGGAGCCTCGATGAATCGCAGAACCGTGACGGCGGGTACTGTCCTGGCCGTGCTCGCCGGCTTGGCGGTCTCCACGACCGCCCAGTCGGCGTCGGCCGACCCGCCGCCCACACCCGGCTCGCAGGCACTGGCGGTAGCCGCCGCCGACCGAGCCGTCTCAAGTGGCTTCGACAGCCTCGCGAAGGGGCCTGACGAGCAGTACCAGCGGCAGGCGGTGACGCCGTGGGTCGACGATCTGTACTCCGTCGCCTATGAGCGCACCTACCGCGGCCTCCCGGTCGTCGGCGGCGACGCCGTCGTCCTGGCCGACGGCAAGGGCCGCGTGCGCGCGACCCAGGCCGCCACCGACGCGCGAATATCGGTGACCACCCAGCCGACCGTGGACGCGGCGGCGGCGGAAAGCACTTCGCGCGCCAAGTTGGCGTCGGTCGACAAGGTCGAGTCCCATCGCCTCGTCGTCCGGGTCAAGGACGGCAACAGCGCGCTCGCGTGGGAGACCGTGCTGGCGGGTCGTACCGCGACCGCGCCCAGCCGACTCCACGTCTTCGTCGACGCGAGCACGGGCACGGTGCTCGACACCGTCGACGACGTGAAGGCGGGCACCGGCAACAGCCAGTGGAACGGCCCGAATCCGCTCACCATCGACACCACGCAGTCGGGCAGCACGTACACGCTGCGCGACCCCGGTCGTTCCGGCCTGAGCTGCGCGGACTACAGCAACGGCCAGGTCTTCGCCAAGTCCACCGACTCGTGGGGCAACGGCCAGGCGTCCAGCAAGGAGACCGGCTGCGTCGACGTCATGTGGGCCGCGCAGAAGCAATGGAACATGCTCCGCGACTGGCTCGGTCGCAACGGCCACAACGGCAACGGCGGCAGCTGGCCGGTCAAGGTCGGCCTCAACGACATCAACGCCTACTGGGACGGCTCGTCCGTCGCGATCGGCCACAACCAGGCGAACCAGTGGATCGCGTCGATGGACGTCGTGGGCCACGAATTCGGGCACGGCATCGACCAGTTCACCCCCGGCGGCGCCGGCACGGAGCCGGGTCTGGGCGAGTCCACCGGTGACATCATGGGCGCGCTGACCGAGGCGTACGTGAACGAGCCGTCGCCGTACGACACTCCGGACTACACGGTGGGCGAGGTCGTGAACCTGGTCGGCCAGGGCCCGATCCGCTACATGTACAACCCCTCGACCAACGGCGACCCGAACTGCTACAGCTCGGCGATCCCCGGCACCGAGGAACACGCCGCTGCGGGACCGATGAACCACTGGTTCTACCTCCTCGCCGAGGGCACCGCCCCCGGTGGCGGCAAGCCCAACAGCCCCACCTGCAACAACACTTCCCTCACCGGCGTCGGCATCCAGAGCGCGGGCAAGGTCTTCTACGGCGGCATGCTGCTCAAGACGAGCGGCATGACCTACAAGAAGTACCGGACGGCGACCCTGAACTCGGCCAAGGCGCTCGACGCGAGCTGTGTGCTGTTCAACAAGACCAAGGCGGCCTGGGACGCGATCAGTGTGCCGGCCCAGACGGGTGACCCGACCTGCGTCGGCGGCCCCGGCGACCCCGACTTCTCGATCAGCGTCAGCCCGACCTCGGGCAGCGTGGCGCCGGGCGGGACGACCACGTCGACCGTCGGCACCGCCGTGACCTCGGGTACCGCGCAGACCGTGAACCTGACCGCCTCGGGTCAGCCGACCGGCGTCGCGGTGACCTTCAACCCCACGTCCGTCCAGGCGGGGGCGTCCTCGACGCTGACCGCGACGGCGGCGGCGACCGCCGCACCCGGCACCTACGTGATCACGGTGACCGGAACCGGCACCACCACGCACACCGCCCAATACACCTTGACCGTCACCGGTGGACCCGGGGGCAACGCGCTCCGGAACGGCGGCTTCGAACAGGGCACCGCCAACTGGACGCAGAACGCCAACATCATCTCCAACAGCACCACGAACACCCCGCACGGCGGCTCCTGGTACGCCTGGATGATGGGCTACGGCAGGACCGCCACCGAAACCCTGACCCAGACCGCCGTCACGATCCCGAACACGGCCGCACCGAAACTCCGCGTCTGGATCAAGACCACCACCCAGGAGACCGGCTCCACGGTCTACGACACCCTCAAGGTCAAGATCGGCAACACCGCCCTGGCCACCTACTCCAACGTCGGCGCCACCGGCACCTACGTGGAGAAGACCATCGACCTCACCGCCTACAAGGGACAAACGGTCACCGTGCAATTCGCCGGAGCCGAGGACTCGTCACTCAGGACCACCTTCCTGGTCGACGACATCAGCATCTCGTGACCTCGTGATCCCCTGACCCAGCACACCCGATGACCGCCCCGCTCCCGGCACCCCACGCCGGGAGCGGGGCGC
Source organism: Embleya sp. NBC_00896 (assembly GCF_045207785.1). Taxonomy (NCBI): domain Bacteria; kingdom Bacillati; phylum Actinomycetota; class Actinomycetes; order Kitasatosporales; family Streptomycetaceae; genus Embleya; species Embleya sp. NBC_00896. The sequence goes on along the minus strand of NZ_CP108776.1, from coordinate 6,395,087 downwards.
CCGTGCGATTCGGCACAGGACGACGCAGGGCGGATCCGGCGGTCACGGCGCCGGGGCGGGCGGTCAGGTCGCCGGGGTGAGGGGCGGCACGGTGGTCGGGTCGTCGAGGGTGGCTTCCCGGCCGGCTCGAAGGGCGCCACGCAAGGTGGCCTCCTGGGCCAACACGCCGGTCACGATGGCGGGTTCGAGGTGTGGTGTGGCCAGCCGGCGGCCGGACAGGGCGGCGTCGATGCCGGGCGTCAGCCACCGGTGCCACGTGGCCAGGTAGCCGCCCAGGATCACCTCGCCGACGTCGACCAGGCCCGAGATGGCCAGGACGGCGGCACCGAGCGCGCGGCCCGCGTCGGCGAGGGCGGTGGCCGCGCGGGGGTCGCCGGCCCGCAGGCGGTGGTCGAGTTCGGCGAGGGCGGCGTCGACGCCGGTGGTCGTGGCCGGGTCGGCGAGGCCGGCGGCGGCGGTCAGCGGTTCGGGGCCGACGTACATCGCCAGGCAGCCGCGGGCGCCGCACGGGCAGTCGGGGCCGTCGAGGGCGAGCGGGATGTGGCCCACCTCGCCGGCCATGCCGTGCGTACCGGTGTGGATGCGGCCGTCGATCACCAGGCCGCCGCCGACACCGGTGTCGGCCTTGATGTAGGCGACGGCGTACGGCAGTTCGCCGCCGAGCGCGGCGGCCCGCGCATGGTACTCGGCGAGGGCCGCGGCGTTCGCGTCGTTGACCACGTCGACCGGGCAGCCGAGGTGCGGCAGGTGGGCCAGCACCAGCGCGCGCAGGTCGGTGCGTTGCCAGCCGAAGTCGATCGCGGCGGCGACGGTGTGCCCGGGGCCGGTCACCGGGCCGGCCATCGCGATCACCACCCGCGCGAGGTGGACGGCGGGCGCCTCGCGGACGACCGCCGCGGCCCGGGCGATCTCGCTCGCGATCACCGCGACCAGCGGCGCGGGATCGCCGAAGGGCGCGTGATGCACCACCGAGGCCCGGTGCACGACCGTGCCGGCGAGGTCCGCGGCCAACACCTCGACGCGCTCCAGTTTCACCTGCACCGCGATCGCGACCACGCGACCCGGTACCAGGCGCAGCAGCCGGCGCGGCCGGCCCCGCCCGCCCGACGACGCCGAGCCGACCTCGTGCACCAGGCCGCGCCCGATCAGGTCGGCGGCCAGGGCGGTGACCGAGGCGTGCACCAGGCCGGTGGCCGCCGCGACCTCGGTGCGCGCGCAGGGCCCGTGCGCGGCGATGTGCCGGAGCACGAGCGCGATGTTGTGGCGGCGGACGGCGGCGGTGTCGGTCGGCCGGCCGTCGTGGCGGTCGGTCGAACCGCCGGACGGGCTGCCGGCGGGGCTGCCGGCGGCATCGCCGACGAGACCGCCGGTGGAGCTGCGGGTGGGGCTGCCTGCGGGGCTCTTCACGAGATCAATTCTGCCCTGGCGAGGAGGCGGGCCCCGGAGACGTGGGAGACCTCGGCCATAGTATTTTTTCAACTCTTGCAATATTTACGGACCGGGGCGGATACTCGCCGGTAGAAGGACCTCGGCAACCCCGCAAAGGACCACCCCGTGCCCCAGCAGCAGCCCCTCGTCACCACCACCCTCGGCCCCGTCCTGGGCACGTGGCAGGACCACTCCGCCCGCTTCCTGGGCATCCCGTACGCCAAGCCCCCGGTCGGCGACCTGCGCTTCGCCGCCCCCGAGGCCCCCGAGTCCTGGATCGAGCCGCTGGACGCCGGCGCGTACGGCCCCACCGCCCAGCGCCGCACGTTCGGCGACGGGCCGACGATCATCCCCGAGCCGTCGATCCCCGGCGAGGGCGTGCTCAACGTCAACGTGTTCACCCCGAACCCGACCCCGGACGCCGCGCTCCCGGTCCTGGTCTGGATCCACGGCGGCGGCTTCATCGCCGGCTCCGCGGCCAGCCCCTGGTACGACGGCACCGCGTTCAACCGCGACGGAGTCGTGGTGGTCTCGCTCGGCTACCGGATCGGCATCGAGGGCTTCCTGCACCTCGACGGCGCCCCGGACAACCGCGGCGTCCTCGACTGGATCGCCGCGCTGCGCTGGGTCCGGGACAACATCGCGGCCTTCGGCGGCGACCCGGCCAAGGTCACCATCGCCGGCCAGTCGGCGGGCGGCGGCGCGGTGCAGACCCTGATGGCCACCCCGTCCGCGCACGACCTGTTCCGCGGCGCGATCTCGGTATCCGGCGCGGTCATGGAACCGCAGAGCCGCGCGGACGGCGTCGCCGTGGCCGAGCTCTTCACCGCGCGTACCGGCGTCCCCGCCACCACTGCGGCGCTGCGCGACCTGCCGGACGACGAGATCCTGCGCCTCCAGGACCTGGTGATGGCCCCCGAGCCGGGCGCTGCGGCGCTCCCGGGGCTGCTGCTCGCCCCGTTCGCGGACGGCGGGCTGATCCCCGAGCAGGTCCCCGCCGCGTTCCGAAACGGCTCCGCCACCGCCGCCCCGCTGATGCTCGGCGCGACCCACCACGAGTTCAACGCCGCCGCCGAGTTCACCATGCCGGACGCCCCGATCGAGGCCGCCCGCGGCATGCTCGGCGCGCTCGGCCTGGCCCCCGAGGGCATCGACGCGTACCTCGCCCTGCACGAGGGCGCGACCCCCGCCCAGGTGATGGGCCAGGCGCTCACCGACTCCCTCTTCCGCGCCTCGTCGGTGGCCATCGCCGAGGCCCGCGCGGCCCGGGGCCTGCCCACCTGGCTGTACGCCTTCGAGTGGCTCTCGGCCTCCCCGATGTTCGGCGGCAAGGCCTTCCACTGCGTCGACCTGCCCTTCGCGTTCGACCTGCTCGCCGCCGAGGGCGCGGAGACCGCCACCGGACCCGGGGCCCCGCAAAAGCTCGCCGACGCCATGCACGGCGCCTGGGTCGCCTTCATCCGCGACCTCGACCCGGGCGCCCAGTGGCCCCGCTACACCCGCGAACACCGCGACACGATGATCTGGGACACCACCCCCCACACCGCGACCGACCCCCTGGCCGCGGAACGCGAGATCTGGAGCACCCACCGGACCCCGACGGCCTGACCCGGCCCCCGCCACACCACCGCACGACGCCGGCCCGTCACCCACGTGGGTGACGGGCCGGCGTCGTGCGGTGGTGTGGCGAGGCGCGGCCGGGCAATCGACCGAATGGGTTCGGGATCGCGGCGCGGGCGCACCGGCCCGCCACGGTCCCGAGCGGGGTGGAGCGTCACGCGGCGAGGAACTCCCGGTGTGGGCCGGGGAGTTCGCCGGCCGTCACGCGACCTGCGGACTGGTCCGTGATCGGGCCGGGTCCGGATGGGTCAGCGGCGGAGGTCCGGGTGGTCGATGCCCTCGAAGGGGGTGACGCGGACGATGGGGGGCTTGCCGGCGCGCTGGGGAATGGTCTTGGTGGTGCCCCAGGGGCGGTCGGCCAGGGTGACCGTGAGGACGTACGTGTTGGCGCAGCCGGTGCAGTCGTAGCGGTCGTGCCACTCGTGGACGTCGGTGGGGTTGCCGGGGGTGCGGGCCGCGTGGCGGTAGGTGGCGTGGCAACGATCGCAGCGCTCGCCGGGCTCGCAGGTGCTGCCGCAGGGGCAGGGCTCGTCGAAGCTCGCGGCGGGCTCCCAGTAGCGGGTGCGCAGGGCCGCGGCGGTCTTGGTGCCCGGTGCCTTGGCGAGCGGTGGGACGATCATGCGACGGGCGGCGACGACGTACGACTCGCCCGAGGCGGCCATGCGGCCGCGGATCACGCCCTTGCGGACTCGGTTGGTGGTCATGCTTCCTCCGACGGTTGCCCACGATCGGGTGCGGTGACGGCGCGAACGGGTCCTCGGGTTCGGGACCCGCGTGGGCCGGCCGTCACGGTTCACGATATCCGCAGTCGTCGGTGGGCCGTAATTCGGCGTGAATTCAGCGCGGGCGCACCGTTCGGGGCCCGGCCACCTCGGCGCCGAGGGCACTCACGCGCGAGCGCAGTTCGCGGTCGGCGGTCACCACCAGGCAGGGCCGCCGGGAGCCGCCGTCGTGTTCGGCCCGCACCAGCTCCACCATCAGGTCGTCGCCGCTGCCCGGGGCCCGCGCCACTCGGAGACCGGCCGACTCGGCGACGCCGCCTGCCGCGCCCTCCACGACCAGGACCAGGTCGAGCGGGCCGCGGCGGGCCCAGGCCGGCGCGTCGCTCGTGGCCGGCAGGCCGTGTGCGGCCAGGGGCAGGAGCGCGTCGCGCAGCCGTTCGGTCGCCGCCTTGCGGTCCTTCCACCAACCGTCGGGTACCGACCCGACGACGTTGGCCGCGTCCACGATCACCAAGGGGGGCGGCTCGTCCCCGTCGTGCTGCCGCGTGTGCTCGGACATGTCGCCATCGTCTCGAAAACCCACCCGTCGGGCCGGCGGGTGGGTTTTCCAGCCCTGTTCGGGGGTCCTGTCGGCACCCGGCCGCCGGGTGGGCGGCGACCGGGTGCCGGGCATGACGGCGTACCGGGGTCAGGAGGCCGACGGGATGGCCGCGAGACCGTTGCGCCACAGGGTGTTCACGCGGCTGCGCTCGGCCGCGTTCGGGTTCGCGTTCTGGCAGGACGTGCCCGGACCGCCGCCGGACATCAGTTCGCTGCACGGGCCCGAGTAGTGGTCCGGCAGGCCGAGGACGTGGCCGGTCTCGTGGGCGGTGACACGAGTGGAGTTGTACTGCTGGTTCTGCCGGTAGTCGAGGAAGATGTAGCCGTTTCCGTGGCCGTCGGTGCTCGCGTACGAGCCCCGCGAGGAGTTGCCCTCGTAGTAGGAGAAGTCGGCGTTGCTGCCTTCCTGGAGGCGCACGTTGGTGACCGAGCTGTTCCAGATCTGCGTGGAACGGGCTATCTGGGTGCGGAAGCTGGGCGCGTTGGCCGTGGAGTACACGACGGTGACGGCCGCGGTCGAGTCGGGCGCGGCGGCGCGCTTGGTCGCCACGGACTTCATCACGGCGTCGAGGAACGCCTGGTTCTGCGCCTGGTCCTCCTGGCCGGAGTACGCGGCGGTGACGCGGGTCGGGGCCGCGACCGAGGCGGGGGCGGCCGCGGCGGCGGGGGCGGCGACGAGTCCGGCGGCGAGACCGAGGCCGAGGGCGGTCGAGAGCAGGGTCTTACGGGATACGCGGGGACGCGCAGGGGACATGAAGGGCTCCTTGGGGGGCGGAGAACCTGTTCGGTGCGCAATGAGTCTCACGGGAGCCCGGTCCGCCCCGGATGATGACAACCGGCGATAGCACGGTCGTATCACCCCCTTTCGAGCCCCGTAACCCTCCATTCACGCGTAGTGTTACGACAATTTCACACACCGTGCCCGGATCTCGCGCGCGCAGGTGTCTGGTAGGACCTTGGTGGAGCGTCCTATCCTCCGCTCATGGAGCTCGAGGTGAGGCACCTCCGCGCACTGTGTGCCATCGGCGACACCGGCAGCCTGCACGCCGCCGCCCGCCTGTTGGGCATGACCCAGCCGTCCCTGACCGCGCAGCTCAGACGGATCGAAAACGCTTTGGGCGCACCCCTGTTCGTCCGCGATCGGACCGGCAGTCGACCCACCCCGCTCGGGCTCACGATGCTGCACCGGGCCCGACCCATCATGGCCGAGATGAGCGCACTGGTCACCGACACCCAGGCCGAGGCGGTCCGAACCGCCGGGCCACAGTTGCGAATCGGCGGTACCGCCAATCGGGTGATAGCCGACTGGCTGCGCCGGCTGCGCGTCCGGCTCCCCGGCACCGACACCTATCTACGCGTGGACGTCTCCGCCAACAGCCTCCTCGGCATGGTCGCGGCGGGGCAGCTCGACGTCGCGTTCGTGCACGAGGTCGAGGGCTTCCCGCTGCGTGTTCCGGACGGGGTCCGTCGGCGCGTGCTGGTGGACCGGGAACCGCAGTTCATCGCGCTGCCCCCGGACCATCCGGCCGCCGCCGAGCCCGAAATAAAGCTCGCCGAACTGGCCGAGGACCAGTGGATGGTCGACCCGAGCGTGGACGGCGAATGGGAGGGCCTGCGCAAGGTGTTGTCCGATGCCGGCATCAACCCCCGGATCCTGCACGGGGATTACCTCACCGCCGCGTCCCTGGTCGCGATCGGCGAAGTGGTGACGCCGTGCCAGCCGACTTCCCGGCCGCGGCCGGACATGGCGGTGCGGCCGTTGTCCGACGACCCGCTCGCGGTGCGGTTGTTCTTGGCCTTCCGTACCGAGAACGGGCCGGCGCCCGGGCTCATCGACGCGGTCTATCGGGAGTTGGAGGCCGCGTATCGGGAGGCGGCCTGGCTTGCGGTTGGCTATCGGCAGCGGCTGTTGCGGGAGGACAGCCCGTTGTTGCGGTAGGGGTTTGCGGTGGTGGTGGGCCGGGTCCGTCCGGTTGCCGGGACGTCCTCAAGCGCCGGACGGGCTGAAAGGCTTGGCCTCAAACGCCGGCCGGGCTGTCTGGCCTCAAACGCCGGCCCGGCTCATTGGCCTCAAACGCCGGCCGGGCTGCTTGGGCTCAAACGCCGAACGGACTGCTTGGGCTTGGGCGTCGGGCGGACTGCTTGGGGTTGAGCGCCCGACGGGCTGCTTGGGGTTGGGTGCCGGGTGGGCTGTTTGGGCTTGGGTGCCGGGTGGGCTGTTTGGGGTTGAGCGTCCGACGGGCTCTTTGGGGGCGAAGGGCGGTGCGGCTGGGTGGGGTCGAATGTCGGGCGGGTGTGAATGGGGCGACCGGGGTTGCGGGTGGGGGGTCGGTGCCTGATCCCGAGGGGGTGGTCGGGGGGTGGAATGATGGCTGTCCTTTGGTTCGACCAGACAGCGAGGAATTCTCATGAGCACCCCCGACGCCGGTACCCCTGCCGTGGTTCCGGGCTCCGTGCGTGATGCCGCCGGGGCCACGCTCTCGGCGGAGGCCGCGCGATTCGCGGGGCTCGGCTGGATGCGCGGTACGTCCGGGAACCTGTCCGTCGTGTTGTCCCGGGAGCCGCTGCGGCTCGCGGTCACGGCCTCGGGGCTGGACAAGGGCGAGTTGGCGCACGACGACCTCGTCGTGGTCGACGCAGCAGGCGTGCCGGTGCCCGAGGAGGCGAGCACGCCCCCGCGCAGGCCGTCGGCCGAGGCCGGGCTGCACGCGCGCGTGGTGGCGCTGACCGGTGCGGGCGCGGTCTTCCACGTGCACACCCTGGCGGCCGTACGCGCGGGCAAGCGCTGGCCCGGCGGGATCGAGCTGCGCGACCTGGAGATGCTCAAGGGCATCGGCCGGTCCGCGCACGACGAGACGGTCACCATCCCGGTGATCGCCAACAGCCAGGACATGACCGAGCTCGGCGACCGCCTGGCGGCCGCCCTGGTGCCGGGCGTGCCAGCCGTGGTGGTCGCCTCGCACGGCCTGTACGTCTGGGGCGCGGACCCGCTACAGGCGCGCCACCACGTCGAGATCGTCGAGTGGCTCCTGGAGTACCGCATCGCCGAGGGCTGAGCCGGGCGGCGCGGGCCCTCACGTGGCGAGCCGGGTCCGCGCCGCCGGCGGGTCAGTACTCGCGCACGCCCGTCTCGTTGACGATCGCGCTGATCAGCCGCACCGGCGTGACGTCGAACGCCGGGTTGAACGCGCGCGAGCCGGCGGGCGCGACCCGGACGCCGCCCCACTCCAGGACCTCGGACTCGGGGCGCTCCTCGATGGTGATGTCGTCACCGTGCGCCGTCGCGTCGTCGAACGTGGTCAGCGGGGCCGCGACCACGAACGGGATGCCGGCGTCGGCGCACGCGAGCGCGACGCCCACCGAGCCGATCTTGTTGGCGGTGTCGCCGTTGACGGCTATCCGGTCCGCGCCGATCACCGCGACGTCCGCCAGGCCGCGCAGGATCGTGCTCGCCGCGGCGCCGTCCGGCTGGACCAGGTGCACGATGCCCTCCTGCTCCAACTCCCAGGCGGTCAGGCGCGATCCCTGGAGAAGCGGGCGGGTCTCGTCGACGTACACGAGCTCCAGGACGCCGCGCGCGTGCAGTTCGCGGATGATCCCGAGCGCGGTGCCCCACCCCGCCGTGGCCAGCGAGCCGGTGTTGCAGTGGGTCAGCACGCGCAACGGGCGGCGCTCGACCCGGGACATGATCCAGTCGGCGCCGTTGCGGCCGATCGCGTGATTGGCCTCGACGTCCTCGCGCACGACGGCCGCGGCCTCGGCGAGTACGGCGTCGACCCCGGCGGGCACCAGCGGGAGCACCCGGTCCACGCCGCCGGCCAGGTTGACCGCGGTCGGCCGGGCGTCCCGGATCCGCTTGACCTCGCCGGCCAACCGGGCCGCGTCCCAGCCCTCGCGCTCGCCCTGCAGCAGCGCCACCGCGACGCCATACGCGCCGGCCGCGCCGAGCGCCGGGGCGCCGCGCACCGCGAGCCGGCGGATCGCGTCGATCAACGCGTCCACCTCGGTGATGTCGAGGTACACGATCCGCTGCGGCAGCGCGGTCTGGTCGAGCAGGCGCAGGCCGCCCTCGTGCCAGGCGAGCGAGCGTATGTCGGTGGCCATCGGAGGTCCTACCTTTCCGGGCGGATGGTCGAGCGACGGGCGCTGGAGCGGAAACAAGCGAAAGCGTGTGGAGACAAGCGAAAGCGTGCGGAAACACCGGCCCGGCGTACTGCCGCGACCGACGTCCTTCCCGGTCACGGCACTACGGATGCTACGTCGCCGCCCGTACCGACCCCCAGCCGCGACCCCGGCCGCGACCGCATCCGGGACGGCTGCGTGTTGCCGCGGTAACCGAATGTTCACATCGTGGACAAACTGTCCACATCGTGAACAAGCACGGGAAGTGCCTGGTGGGGGTGCTAATCTCCCCCGCAACCAGTTGGATGTGATCATCACTCGAAACTCGAATGTGATCCTCGCATCGGCACCGGACTGGTCCGATCCGAAAGGAGTGGCTGTGGCCGACACGTGGCGTTGTGACGTACGTATCGAGTGCTGCGGCTGCTCCATGGCGTGTGGACGTCCGCCGCTTCCGATCGACAAACGCGGCGTATCCGTCCGCCGCAACGGCCGCTGTCGCTGTCGCCGGCACTGACCCGATCGAACCGGGGCCGTTTCGGCCCGCACCGATCGAGACCCGCGCAGCACCGCCGCCCATGACCGAGGCGCCGTCGGGCGCCGAGAAGCCCGGGACCGCGAGGCTCCCGTCCCCAAGCCGCCGACACCGCGTCGCCCGCCGGTGTCGACACTCCTCCCAAGGACGCTCATGTACCGCATCACCGCCCGCCACCGCCTCGCCGTGGCCGCCGTCGTCGTCGGCACCGCGCTCGCCGCGACGGCATGCAACGCCTCCGCCGACAAGGACAAGACCCCCGCCGCCGGAGGCGGGGGCGCGGACCCCGCGAAGAACATCGTGCTCGTCACGCCCGAGCCGATCGGGGTCAACGACTTCCTCAAGCTCGCCGCCACGGGCGCGCAGAACGCCGCCAAGAAGCAGGGTGGCGCCGCGACGGTCCTGGAGAGCAAGGACACCAGCGCGATCCAGCAGAACGTCGAGGCCGCCGTGCGGCAGAAGCCGTCGGTCGTGGTGGCCGTCGGCTTCGAGTTCTCCGACGTGCTGGCCCAGCAGGCCGAGGCCAACCCGAAGCAGCAGTTCCTCTTCGTGGACTCGTGCACCGCCAAGCCGTACCCGAACATCACCTGCGCGACGTTCCGCGAGCACGAGGGCACCTTCCTCGCCGGTGCCGAGGCGGGCCTGTTGACCAAGACCGCCAAGGTCGGCGCGGTCGTCGCGCTGGACAGCCCGCAGATCCGCCGGTTCTCCGACCCGTTCGGCGCGGGCGCCAAGCAGACCAACCCGGCGAGCGCCTTCACCCAGCTGTTCGTCGGCGGCCAGAAGCCGTTCAACGACCCGGCCCGCGCCGGCGAGCAGACCGCGTCGCTCAAGGCCAAGGACGTCGACCAGATCATGGGCGCCGCCTCCGCCGCGGGCAACCTCGGCGTCTTCAACGCCGCGAAGGCGGCCGGCGTGCAAGCGTTCGGCGTCGATGTCAACCAGTGCTCGGCCGCGCCCGGCACCGTCGTCGACAACGTGATCAAGCGCACCGACATCGCGGTCGAGAAGGGCATCGAGCAGATCGCCGCGGGCAAGGCCGGCGGCGTGACCTCGTACGGCCTCAAGGAGGGTGGCATCACGCTCACCGGCCTGGAGACCGGCGTGGAGACCTCGCAGTGCCTGATCGCCCAGCACCCCGACGTGATCAAGACGGTCCTGGGCCTGCGGGACCAGATCGTCTCCGGCGGCATCACGGTCGCCGACCCGGCCACCGCGAAGTAGTCGCCGCAGCCGTGGCGGCCACGGCGCGGTAGCCGGAACCAACGCCGGCGCCGGGTCCACGGACCCGGCGCCGGCGAACCGCGTAGCCGCAGCACCGACCGCCGCCCCACCCGCACCGCTCCCGACCGCCGCACAGAGAGTCGCCCGATGACCGATCAGCACGCCGCCGCTCCCGGTGACTTCGCCGAGGTCGAGATGCGCGGCATCGTCAGGCGGTTCCCGGGTGTCCTCGCCAACGACCACGTGGACCTGACCGTCGCCACCGGCGAGATCCACGCGGTCATGGGCGAGAACGGCGCGGGCAAGTCGACGCTCATGTCGATCCTGTACGGCCTCCAGCGCCCCGACGCCGGCCACATCCTGCTGCGCGGCCGCGAACACTCCTTCGCGTCCCCCGTGCAGGCCATCGGCGCCGGACTGGGCATGGTCCACCAGGGCTTCAAGCTGTTCCCCTCGCTGACCGTCACCGAGAACGTCGTGTACGGCAGCGAACCCACCCGGCGCGGCCTGGTCGATCGCACGAGCGCTCGCGCGCGCGTGGCCGAACTGGTCGACACGCACGGCCTGCACGTGCCGCCCGACGCGCGCGTGGAGGACCTGCCGGTCGGCGTGCAGCAGCGCGTGGAGATCCTCAAGCTGCTCTACCGCGACGCCCGCGTGCTGATCCTCGACGAGCCCACCGCCGTGCTCACGCCCGCCGAGGCCGGCCGACTCCTCGACGTGATCCGCGGCCTGGCCCGATCCGGGCGCACGGTCCTGCTGGTCACCCACAAGCTGGGCGAGGTGATGGCGGTCAGCGACCGGGTCACCGTGCTGCGCGACGGCCGGGTCACCGCCCGACTCGCCACCGCGGAGACCAGCCCGGCCGAGATCGCGCTGGCGATGACCGGCCGCCGGATCGACCTCGAACGCACCCACCCCGCGGGCTCCCCCGCCGCCGAGGTCCTGGCCGTGCACGGCCTGACGGTGTCCGCGGGGCGCGACGCCAAGCCGCTCGTGGACGACGTCTCACTGACCGTGCGCGCGGGCGAGATCGTCGGCGTGGCCGGGGTCGCGGGCAACGGCCAGAGCGAACTCGTCGAGGCGCTCGCCGGGTTGCGCCCCGCGACCGCCGGGCGGGTCGTCGTGGCCGGCCACGACGTCAGCGGCGCCCCGGTGGACCGCCGCCGGCACGCGGGCCTGGCCTACGTGCCCGAGGACCGCGGCACGGTCGGCGCCGCCCGCGACGCGTCGCTCGCCGACAACCTCGCGATGGGCTTCCACCGCGCGCCGCCGCTCGCCGGGCGGGGCGGGTTCCTGCGCCGCGCTGCCATCCGCGAGCACGCGACGCGCGTCATCGAGCGCTTCGGCGTCAAGGCCGCGTCGACCGCGGTGACCATCGGCACGCTGTCCGGCGGCAACCAGCAGAAGGCGATCCTCGGCCGCGAGATCACCCATGACGCGCCACTGCTGCTGGTCGAGCAGCCCACCCGCGGCGTGGACATCGGCTCGATCGAGAACATCCACGCCCGGCTGGTCGAATACCGCGACGCCGGCCACGGCGTGCTGCTCGTGTCCGCCGAGCTGAGCGAGATCCTCGCCCTGGCCGACCGGGTCCTGGTCATGTACGAGGGCCGGATCGTCGCCGAGATCCCCCGCGCCGACGCCGACGCGTACGGCATCGGGCTCGCGATGGCGGGCGGCACGCCGAGCCCACGCGCCGACGACTCCGGCGGCTCGGACGACTCCGGCCGCTCCGGCGGCTCGGGCGACTCCGACGACTCCGGCGGCCCGGGCGACCCGCTCGACAGCGCCGACCCCGAGCCCCCCGCCGAAACGACCACCGCCCACCAGGCCTGACGGGTTATCAGATATGACTGCCATCAAGGCCGGTACGGCCACCGCGAACCCACCGGGCCCGGCCCGCCGCGTCGCCCTGCGCGTGCGCGGCGTCGTGCTGTCGCCGGTCACCGTGTCGATCGTGGCCGCGCTCGTGCTCGGCGCGATCATCCTCGCCGCGACCGGCGCCGACCCGCTCACCGCGTACACCTCGGTGCTGACCAGTGCCTTCGGCTCCGAGGGCTTCGGCGACACGCTCGGCGAGTGCATCCCCATCGTGGGCCTGGCGTTGGCGCTCGCCATCCCGCTGCGCGCGGGTCTGGTCAACCTCGGCGGTGACGGCCAGCTCGTGCTCGGCGCGCTCGCGGCCGCGGCGGTCGGCCTGTACTCGCCGTTCCCCAGCGCGATCACCGTCGTCCTCGCGCTGCTCGCGGGCATGCTCGCGGGCGGCCTGTGGGCCGGCCTGGCCGCCCTCCTGGAGACCCGCTGCGGGGTTCCGCTGCTGGTCAGCAGCCTGCTGCTGAGCTACCCGGCGATGTCGTTCGTGTCCTACATGGTGCGCTTCCCGCTGCTCCAGAACGGGTCCGGGATCCCGCAGACCGAGCGGCTGCCCGAGGGCGTCAAGCTGCCCGAGTTCGCCGCCGGATCGGGCGCGGGCACCGGGGTCAGCGTCGGGATCGTGTTGGTCGTGCTCGCCGCGGTGATCTACTTCGTGGTCGACCACCGCACGGCGGCCGGCTACGAGGTGCGGATGACCGGCCTGGGCGCGCGCTTCGCGGCGTACGCCGGGGTGGACCGGTCGCGGCTGACCCTGCGGCTGATGTTCGCGTCCGGCTCGCTGGCCGGCCTGGTCGGCGCGATCGGCGTGCTCGGCTTCCCGTACCGCCTGGTCGACGGCGCGCTGACCTCCCCCGGCTACACCTGGACCGGCCTGCTGGCCGCGCTGCTCGCCGCCGCGTCGCCGATCGGCACCGTGGCCGCCGGGTTCTTCTTCGGCGCGCTGACCATCGGCGGCTTCGGCATGGAGCAGGAGACCGCGGTGCCGCAGCAGCTCACCGCCGTGCTCCAGGCCGTGGTGATCCTGTTCCTGGCGGTCCGCGGTGGCGTGTTCCGCAAGGGCGGGTGGTTGCGCCGACTCGGCAGGTCGCCCGACGCCGGCTCGCATCCACCGCCCCATCCACCGCCGCACCTCGAAACCGGCGTGACCGGACCGCTCGCCCCCGCGAGCAGCGACGGAGGTAACTGACCATGTCCTTCGACGCGGAACTGATCTTCTCCGCGCTCCGCGCGCTCACTCCGATCCTGTTCGCCGCGCTGGGCGGGGCCCTGTGCGAGCGCGCCGGCGTGTTCAACGTGTCGCTCGAAGGCACCATGCTGATCGGCTGCTTCGCGGCCGTCACCGGCAGCTGGTTCGGCGGCAGCGTCTGGGTCGGCGTGATCTCCGCCGTGCTCGCCGCGATGGTCTTCTCGCTGCTGCTTGCGATCGGCGCGGTCACCCTGGGCGCGGACGCCGTGGTGCTGTGCATCGCGCTGAACCTGCTCGCCGTCGGGCTGACCGGCTTCCTGCTGCGGACGATCTTCGGCAAGCAGGGCACGTTCGGCGACCCGGACCTCAAGGGCCTACAGCCGGTGGACATCCCCGGCCTGGAATCGGTGCCGTTCCTCGGTCGCGCGCTGTCCGGACACTCGCCGCTGGTGTACCTGTCCTGGGTGGCCGTGGTCGTGATCGCGGTCCTGCTCGCCCGGCACCCGTGGGGCGTTCGCCTGCGCGGCGTCGGCGAGGCGCCCGAGGCGGCCCAGTCGCTCGGCGTCAGCGTCGCCCGCTACCGCTACGCGGCGATCCTGACCTCGGGCGCGCTGTGCGGCCTGGCCGGCGCGCAACTCGCGCTCGGCAATGTCACGCTGTTCTCCGAGAACATGACCGCGGGCCGCGGCTGGATCGCGGTCGTCGCGGTGATGCTCGGGCGCGCGCTGCCGATCGGGGTACTGCTCGCCGGGATCCTGTTCGGTCTGGTCGAGGCGGTCGGCTTCCGGCTCCAGGGCGAGGGCATGCCGCAGCAGGCCGCGGACGCGGCGCCGTACGTGATGACCCTGGTCGCGCTCTTCCTCTCCACCCGGTCCCGCGCACGTCGCGGCAGCGCGCCCCCGGGCCGCCTCACCGGCCGCATCCCCCGTCCCCGCCGCCTCACCCGCACCACCTCGGAGTCGCAGTCATGAGCACGCCCACCACCTGTCCCGCCGTGTTGCCGATCACCAAGATCCCCAGCAGCGGCCTCCCGGCGCACGCCCTGGTCGTCGGCGATCCCGCGCGGGCGGCGCTGGTCGCGGAACGCCTGGACGACGCGCGGCGGATCGGCGCCAACCGCGAGTACGTGAGCTACGCGGGCACGTGGCGCGGCGTACCGGTCGTGGTGTCCTCGCACGGCGTGGGCGGCCCGGGCGCGGCCTGCCTGTTCGGCGAGCTGGCCGAGGCGGGCGTGCGGACCTTCGTCCGGCTCGGCACCGCGGGCGCGATGGCGCGCGGGATCGCCGACGGCGACCTGGTCGTGGCGACCGGGGCGGTGCGCGACGACGGCGTGACCCAGCAGCTCGTGCCGGCCGAGTTCCCGGCGTTCTCCACGCCCGAGGTGGTGCTCGCCCTCCAGGGCGCGGCCCGCGCGCACGCGGCGCCGCACCACCGCGGCACCGTGTGGACCCGCGCGGCGTTCATGCCGGGCGTGCTCGAACTGCCGATGCGGCCCTACCAGGCGGCCGGTGTGCTCGCGATCGAGATGGAACTGTCCGCGCTGCTGGTCTTCGCGGCGCTCGGCGGGTACCGGGCCGGCGGCGTGCTGGTCGTGGACGGCATCGCGGCGGACGACCTGGTGGACGAGGCCGGCGCCTCGACGTACGACCCGCACCGTCGGGTCGTCGCCGACGGCGTCGAGCGCGGCGTGGTGGTGGCGCTGGACGCGCTGTACCGGCTGGCGACGGACGAGGCGGCCGAGGCGGCGGGCCGCGCGTGATCGACCTGCTCGTCACCGGCGGCGCCGTGCTGACCGCCGACGCCGAGGACACGTACGTGCCGGACGGCGCCGTGGCGGTGCACGACGGACGGATCGTGGCGGTGGGGACGGCGGCCGAGCTGGGCGCGAGCCATCCCGCGAGGGACACGGTGGACGCGCGCGGCTGCCTGGTCCTGCCCGGTCTGGTCAACGCGCACGCGCACTCGGCGATGACGCTCTTCCGGGGCCGCGCCGACGACGTCGACCTCCAGGTGTTCCTGGCCCGGCTGGTCGCCGCCGAGAGCGCGGTGCTGACCGCCGAGGCGGTCGAGACGGCGGTGCGGCTCGCGCTCGCCGAGTCGATCCGGGCCGGCGTGACCACGGCGATGGACATGTACTGGTTCCCGGAGGCGGGACTCGCCGCCGCCGACCAGGCCGGCTTCCGCCTGGTGACCGGGCCGACCTTCATGGACGTGCCGGGGCCACCGGACGGGCTCGACTTCGCCGAGCGGTTGCGCCGGGCGCCCGAGCTGCTGCGCGGTTCGGCGACGCGCTGCGTGACGCCGCACAGCGCGTACACCCTGGACCCCGAGCAGTTGCTCGCGGTCGCCGAACTCGCGCGCGAGCACGGCGCGTTGCTGCACATCCACGCGGCCGAGAACGCCGTCGAGGTGGAGACGGTGCGCGGCCGCTACGGTTGTCGACCGGTGGAACTCCTGCACCACCTGGGCCTGCTCGGCCCCGGCACGCTGCTCGCACACGCGGTCTGCCTGACCGACGCGGAGATCGCGCTGATCGCGGCGTCGGGCGCGGGGGTCGCGCACTGTCCGGTCTCGAACCTCAAGCTCGCCTCGGGAGTGGCCCGACTGCCCGAACTGCTCGCCGCCGGCGTGCCGGTGGGCCTGGGCACCGATGGCGCGGTCAGCTCCAACGCCCTGGACCTGTTCGCGCCGATCCGGGCCGCCGCGGTTCTGCACCGGGCCACGCCCGGCGGCGCGACCGACCCCACGGCGATCGGGGCGCGCACCGCCGTCCGGATGGCCACCGCCGAGGGTGCCCGCGCGATCGGCATCGGCGCGCTGACCGGCTCGCTCGAAGTCGGCAAGGCGGCCGACCTCGTCGTGCTCGACCTGAACCGGCCGCACCTGACGCCGCGGCACGACCCGTGGTCGATGCTCGCGTACGCCGCCGGCCCCGCCGACGTCCGCGACACCGTTATCGGCGGCCGGGTCGTCATGCGCGACCGCCGGCTGCTTACGATCGACGAAAGCGCGGCGATCGAGGAGCTGACCGCCCTCGCCGCCACGCTGCCCGAACCGTCCGGCCGAATCGGTGTCCCGACATGAACTCACCCACCCGCGGCTTCGTCGGCCGCCACACCGCCGCCGAGCGCGACCCCCGGTTGCCCCCCGGCCAGTACGACGCGCGCGACGACTTCCCCGTGCTGTCCGCCGAGGTCACCCCCGAACTGGCGGCCGCCGACTGGTCGTTCCGGATCGACGGCCTGGTCGACCGGCCGCGGACGTGGACCTGGGAGCAGGCCCGCGAACTCCCCCGCGAGCGGTACGACGGGCCGATCCACTGCGTCACGTCGTGGTCGAAGCTGCGCACCGACTTCACCGGCATCGGCCTGGACGCGCTGCTGTCCGCCGCCGGCCCGTCGCCGGCCGCCACCCACGCGGTGGCCTACTCGCACACCGGCTACACCACCAACCTCGCGCTCGCCGACCTGACCGACGGCCGGGCCTGGATCGCGTTCGACTTCGAGGGCGCGCCGCTGACCCCCGCGCACGGCGGGCCGGCCCGGCTGCTCGTGCCGCACCTGTACTTCTGGAAGAGCGTCAAGTGGATCGCGGGCCTGCGCCTGCTCGACCACGACGAGCCGGGCTTCTGGGAGGTCAACGGCTACCACCATCGCGGCGACCCGTGGGCAGAGGAGCGCTACTCCGGTGACTGATCCGACGAACGACCCCGCGCTGCCCGCGTTCGCGGCTCCGGGGCGGGCCGCGCCGAGCCTGCGCGGCCGGGTCGACTGGCAGCGCGGGACGGTGGTCGAGGTCCGGCGCGAGACCCCGAACGCGGTGACCGTACGGCTCGCGCTGCCGGTGTGGAACGCGCATGTCGCGGGCCAGCACTACATGTTGCGGCTGACCGCGGCCGACGGGTACACCGCGCAGCGGCACTACTCGGTCGGGTCGGCGCCGGACGACGAGGGGCACATCGAGTTCACCGTCGACCGGATGCCGGGCGGCGAGGTGTCGGGATTCCTGCACAACGTGGCCCGACCCGGTGACGTGCTGGAGGTACGCGGCCCGCTCGGCGGATTCTTCGCGTGGCCCGGCGATCGGCCGGTGCTGTTGGTCGCCGGCGGGTCGGGTCTGGTCCCGTTGATGGCGATGGTGCGCCACCGGCGGCGGCGCGGCCTGGCGGTGCCGCTGCGGCTCGTCGCGTGCGCGCGGACGCCCGAAGACCTTTTGTACGCACGGGAGTTGGCGCCGTTGCCAGGCGAGAGCCACACGGTCTTGTACAGCCGGTCGGCGCCGAGCGGGTATCCGCATCCGGTCGGGCGGCTGAGCGCGGACACGATCGCGCCGCACGCGGCCGCGGCGGTCGCGGACGAGGCGTACGAGGTGTTCGTGTGCGGCTCGACCGGATTCGCGGAACACGCGGGGCGGTTGCTGACCGCGGCGGGTGTACCGACCTCGCGAATCCGGGTGGAGCGCTTCGGCTGAGGCCGAGTGTCCGGCGAGACGAAAAGCGGCCGGCGGCACGGAGATCCGTGCCGTCGGCCGCTTTTCGCGTGTCCTCGCGATCCCTCGCGATGGCTCGCGTGTCCTCGCCTGTCCTCGCGTGTGTCCTCGCGATCATCGCGCTCAGTCCAGGACCGGCCGATCGCCCGTCAGGTCCAGCCGCTCGAACGTGGCCGTCTCCGGGTGGTCGCCCACGCCGCGGTCGTAGTACGGCTCACCGGGCCTGCGCACCCCGATCGTCCACCACCCGGCCGCGCGGGCCGCGTCCAGTTCCTCGACCAGGTCGGAGAGGAAGACCAGCCGCTCGGGGCGGGGCTCGCCGATCTGCGCGGCGATCGAGCGGTAGGAGTCGGCGACCTTCTTGGGGCCGGCGTTCTCGGTGTCGAAGTGACCGGAGAACAGCGGCAGCAGCGAACCCTCGGGCGAGCTGCCGAACCACGCGCGCTGCGCGGCGACCGAGCCCGACGAGAAGACGTACAGCGTGTGGCCCGCCGCGTGCCAGGCCCGCAGGGCCGGGATCGCGTCCGGGTAGAAGTGCGAGGTCAGCTCGCCGGACGCGAAGCCCTCGGCCCAGATCAGGCCCTGGAGGGCCTTGAGCGGGGTGGCCTTCTCGTCCCGGTCGAGCCAGCCGTTCAGCGCCTCGACGATCCGCTTGGTGTCCGCGTCGGGCTCGCCGATCAGCTCGCGCACTCCGGCGGCCGCGCGGGCGACGTCCGGGTGGTCGCCGTGCTCGTCGAGCCATCGCGCGAAGTGCTCGCGGGAGTAGGGGTAGAGCTGTTCGGTGATGAAGCCGGTCGCGCTGGTGGTGCCCTCGATGTCGACGACGACCGTGAGCGGCGCGTCGGCGGCGTCGTCGGTGGTGGTGCCGTGCTCGGTGCTGGGGTCTGTGCTCGGGTCGATGCTCGGGTCGGTGCTTGGGCTCACGCGGCGTACCCGGCCCAGATCTCGTCGAAGTCCGGGAAGCGGGAGGCGATCGGGTCGCCGGTGAAGTCGCCGACCCAGCCGTCCTCGTCGTGGAAGAACCGGATCGCCGCGACCGACGGCTCGACGCCCATGTCGAACCAGTGCGTGATGCCCTTCGGGACCGAGAGCAGGTCGCCCGCCTCGCACAGCACCGCGTGCACGCGGCCCGCGATGTGCAGGTAGAAGATGCCCGCGCCCTCGACGAAGAAGCGGACCTCGTCGTCGTCGTGGGTGTGCTCGGTCAGGAACTTCGCCCGCGCGCCCGCGGCCTTCGCCGGCCACTCGGGGTCGTCGGAGGGCTGTAGCCGGATCACGTCGACCAGGATGTAGCCCTCGGCGGCGGTGATCCGGTCCACCTCGGTCCGGTAGGCCGCGATGACCTCGTCCTGCGTGGCGCCGGTGGGCAGGACGGCGTCGGCGGTCCAGCGCTCGAAGCGCACGCCGATCGGCTCCAGGGCGCTCGCGATGGCGGCCGGGTCCGGGGTGCGCAGGATCGGCTCGGCGGCGTCGGTCTCGGGCCAGACGGTCAGCAAGGACATGGCGTCCCTCCATGTGTACTGAATCGGGGTGGGCGCCCCGTGCGGTGGGTCTTGTTGCGGACCACCCCCAAAACTACCGTCCTGCCCCGATCCGATCGAGGGCGCGGGTCACTCGGCGAGCCGGTGTCGATCGGCCGGCGCGCGGGCCCGGCGCGGCGGCCGGCCGTCACGTCCGAATAACGAACCGGAGCGGCTCCTGAGCGTCGCGAGCCCGGATCCCACCTCGCGATTCCGACAACTCGGGACACCGGGCGTTACCGATGCGTGATCATTCGGCCGTTCCACAACGGGGAGGTCACGAATCCCGTTTTCAGGGTTTGTCCGATTCTTTGTGGCCTTCCGCTTGATCGGCCTAGGGTCGCCACCTCGTGCCGCCGAGGTGGGCGGAGCGGGTCCTGTCCCCGACGGAAGGAGCTGACCGCGTTTGCGTGCCGCCGACGAGAGACCCCCATCCGGGGCCGGAATATCCCGGCGCGGCCTCCTGCGCGGCGCCGGTGGTGTCGGACTGGCGGTGGCCCTCGCGGGCGGCGTCGCCGCCGCGAGCGGATGCAGTCGGGTGGACCTGAACGACGAGCCCGACGGCGGGACCCTGCTGCACCGGCTGCGCGAACGCGGCTCGGTGCGAATCGGCTTCGCCAACGAGGCGCCGTACAGCTTCCTGGACAAGAACGCCGATCTCACCGGCGAGGCCGCCGAGCTCGCCAAGGTCGTCTTCGAGCGGCTGGGCGTGCGCAAGGTCGAGCCCGTCCCCTCCGACTTCGGCGCGCTGATCCCGGGCCTGCGCTCGGGGCTCTTCGACATCGTGGGCGCGGGGATGTCCATCACGCCGCGACGCTGCGAGCAAGTGCTCTTCAGCGACCCCGAGTTCGACGCCTCCGAGGCGTTCCTGGTACCGAAGGGCAATCCCCGGAAGCTGGCCACGATGGCCGACGTCGCCGCCGCGCCGGACCTGCGCCTGGGCGTACTCCTGGGCGCGGTCGAGCTGGAGGTCGCCACCAAGAGCGGTGTCGCCGACTCGCGGATCACCCGGTTCGCCGACCAGCCGAGCGCCTTCGACGGAATGATCGGCGGTCGCGTGGACGCCGTCGCGCTCACCTCGATCTCGCTGCGCTGGGGACTGAAGCAGCGTTCGCACGCGAATCTCGAGGTCACCGCGCCGTACCGGCCGGTGATCGACGGCAAGGAATTCACCTCCGCCGCAGGCGGGTTCGCCGTGACGCCGGATCAGACCGACTTCGTCGCGGCTTTCAACCGCGAGCTGCACAAGCTCCGCGACAGCGGCGAACTGTTGCGAATCCAAAGGCCCTTCGGCTTCTCCGAGACGGATGTACCCGCGCCCGACCTGACCGCGCGAAAGGTGTGTGCGGCATGACGCCACCGCCCCGCACCCCCACGACCCGCCGACCGTTGCGCGCACGAGCGGAGGTGACCGGATGACCTCCGGGCAGTTCGACCTCCTCCTGCACGGTGCGCTCAACACCGTCTACCTCACCCTCGGCGGCGGCGCCCTCGGCCTGGCCTTCGCGCTGGCCGCCGGATTGGCGCGGACCGCCGGCAGCCGGGTGCTCCGCGTCGTCGGGG
This sequence comes from Embleya sp. NBC_00896, assembly GCF_045207785.1. Taxonomy (NCBI): domain Bacteria; kingdom Bacillati; phylum Actinomycetota; class Actinomycetes; order Kitasatosporales; family Streptomycetaceae; genus Embleya; species Embleya sp. NBC_00896. The sequence goes on along the minus strand of NZ_CP108776.1, from coordinate 6,374,201 downwards.
CGTGCTACGTCGAGATCTTCCGCGGCCTGCCGACGCTGGTCCTCGCGTTCTGGTTCGTGTTCGTACTCCCGCCGCTGGGTTGGCAGTTGCACCAGATGTGGGCCGGCATGCTGGCCCTGGGGCTGAACATCGGCGCCTACGCCGCGGAGGTCGTGCGCGGTGCGATCAAGGCCGTTCCGCGCGCCCAGATCGAGGCCGCGATCGCACTCGACTTCACCCGCGGGCAACGGATCCGGCGGGTGGTGCTGCCGCAGGCGTACGTCGCGATGCTGCCGCCGCTGGGCAACAACCTGATCGAGTTGCTCAAGATGTCCGCCGTGGTGTCGATCGTGTCGATCCCCGACCTGACCTTCAACGGCCAACTGATCCGGATGTCCTCGGGCGAGACCACCCTGGTGTTCACCGGCCTGCTGTTCGGCTACGCCCTGATCGCACTGGTCCTGACCACGCTGATGCGCGCGCTGGAGCGGCACGCCGCGCGGTCGCTGGGCCGAACTCCCGACCCGGGGCCACTGCGCCGGGTCCTGCGCCGGGCGGAGGCGGGCTCGTGAACTGGGACTGGGACTACGCGTGGGACATCGTCCCGGACCTGTGGGACGGGATGCTCGTCGCGCTCCAGGCGACCCTGTACGGCTACGTGCTGGCGCTGGTGCTCGGCCTGGGCCTGGCGCTGCTGCGGCGCAGCCCCACCCGCTGGGTCACCGTGCCGGTCACGCTGGTCTCCGAACTGATCCGCTGTACTCCGCTGTTGGTCCAGCTCTTCGTCATGTTCTACCTGCTGCCGAGCATCGGGATCAGCTGGGAACCGCTGACCGTCGGCGCGTTGACCCTGGGCATCCACTACGCGACGTACGTCTCCGAGGTGTACCGCTCGGGGATCGACGGCGTGCCGGTCGGGCAGTGGGAGGCGGCGACGGCGCTCAATCTGCCGCGCCGGCGGGTGTGGACGTCGCTGATCCTGCCGCAGGCAGTACCGCGCGTGATCCCCGCGCTCGGCAACTACCTGTTGGCGATGTTCAAGGACACCCCGCAGTTGATCGCGATCACCGTCGTGGAGGTGTTCTCCACCGCCCGCGAGCTCAACTCGGAGACGTTCCGCACGCTGGAGCCGTTCACCGTCGCCGGGGTCTTCTACCTCGTGGTCGCGCTCGTGATGTCCGGGCTGCTGCGCCTGGTCGAGCGCCGGTTCGGGCGGGTGCGGTCGATGTGAGCGGCGGGAGTGGGACCGGCGGGTGCGGCAGTGGGACCGGACCGGCGGCGATCCGAGGGCTCCGAATGATTCGAGTGATCCAAGTGATCCAAGTAATCCGAGTGATCCGGAGCGACAAGCGATACAGCGCTACAGCGATACAGGAGGAGACCCCGTGACGCAGCTCGACGCGCCCTCGGCGCGCGGTCCCGGCGACAACGTGCCGCCGGCCGACTTCGTCGGCTTCGACAAGGTCGGCAAGCGGTTCGGCGCCAACGTCGTGCTGGACGACCTGTCCTTCGGCGTGTCCGCCGGCGAGCGGGTCACCCTGATCGGACCCAGCGGTTCCGGCAAGACCACCATTCTGCGGATGCTGATGACGTTGGCCCGACCGGACACCGGCGTGATCAGCGTGGGCGGGGAGCCGCTGTTCCACGAGCGGCGCGGCGACCGGCTGGTGCCGGCGTCGGAACGGCACATCCGCGCCATGCGCGGCCGGATCACCATGGTGTTCCAGCAGTTCAACCTGTTCCCGAACATGCGGGTGCTGCGCAATGTCACCGAGGCACCGATCCGGGTGCACGGCGTCGCGAAGGACGAGGCAGAGGAGCGTGCCGCGACCCTGCTCGACCTGGTCGGGCTGCGCGACAAGCTGGACGCCTACCCCTCGCAGCTGTCCGGTGGCCAGCAGCAACGGGTGGCGATCGCCCGGGCGTTGGCGGTCGAGCCGGACATCCTGCTGCTGGACGAGGTGACTTCGGCGCTCGACCCGGAGATCGCCGCGGAAGTGCTGGACGTGCTGCGGGAGATCGCGCGCGGTACCGACGTGACGATGCTGTGTGTCACGCACGCGATGCGCTTCGCCCGGGACGTGTCCGACCGGGTCCTGATGTTCTGCGACGGCGGCATCGTCGAATCGGGCCCGCCGGAGCAACTCTTCGGCGACCCGCAACACGACCGCACCCGCCGGTTCCTGAAGTCCGTGCTCGACGAGGCGTAAGCGCGGCGGGACGCCCTGTCCGGGGGCCTGGGCCCGTCCGCCGGCTCAGGGCAGCAGGCCCGCCGCCCGGGCGGCGACCGCGGCTTCGACGCGGTTGTGGGCGCCCAGTTTGCGCATCGCCGAGCGCAGGTAGCTCTTGACCGTCTCGGGGCCGAGACCCAGCGCCTGACCGGCCTCCGCGTTGGTGCGGCCGACGGCGACGTGGGCCAGGACGTCCGTCTCGCGGCGGGTCAGGTGCGGGGTCGGTCCGCCGCCGGCCGAGGTCGCGGCCGTGTGGGCCAGGCGGGCGCAGACGTCGCGCAGCCGCTCGCCCAGCGCCGGGTCGGTCGCGGTGGTGGCCAGGGCGAGCAGGTCGGCGTGCGCCCGGCGGATCTCCAGGGCCGCCCAGCCCGGCAGTTCGGCGGCCTGCGCGAGGCGGCGCTCGACCTCGCGGGCGACGGCGATCTCGTGTCCGGCGTCCCGGGCTCCTCCGTCCTCCGGCCTCCGGCCGCACCCGCCGCGGTTCGGCACCGGCAACGTACTGCGGCGGGCCGCACCGCAGCACCCCCATTCGGGGGTACTCGATTGGCCGCGTCGGGGCGGCACGCCTACGGTCGCGACCACATCGAAGCCCGCGTCCCGCACGCTCGGGCCGGACCCGACCAGGCAGGTGACCGCGATGACCGCACCCGCATCGAACCCGTCCCGATCCTCGACCCCGGACGGGCGGTCGTATCGGCGCGGCGAGACCACGCCGCCGCTGCCCGTGGAGACGATCGGCGCGAACCTCGCCCGGATCGCCGCCGAGCACCCGGACCGCGATGCCCTGGTCGAGTGCGCGAGCGGCCGGCGCTGGACCTACGCCGGGTTCGACGCCGCCGTCGACGAGCTGGCCCGCGCGCTGATCGGGGTCGGGATCGAGGCGGGCGACCGGGTCGGCGTCTGGTCGCCGAACTGCGCCGAGTGGGTGCTCGTCCAGTACGCCGCCGCCCGGGTCGGCGCGATCCTGGTCAACCTCAATCCGGCGTATCGCGTGCACGAGATCGAGTACGCGCTGACCCGGTCCGGCACCAAGCTGCTCGTCACCGCGTCGCGCATGAAGACCAGCGACTATCCGGCCATGGTCGACGAGGTGCGCGCGGCCTGCCCGAGCCTCGAACGCGTCGTGCGCATCGGCACCGGCGACTGGCAGGCGCTGGTCGGCGAGGGCGACGCGGTGACCGTCGCGGAGCTGCGCGCCCGCGAGGCGGCGCTGTCCCCCGAGGATCCGGTCAACATCCAGTACACGTCCGGCACGACGGGCTTCCCGAAGGGCGCGACGCTCTCGCACCGCAACATCCTCGGGAACGGCTTCCTGGTCGCCGAGACGCAGGGCTGGACGGCGGCCGACCGGGTCTCTGCTGGTGCCCTTCTACCACTGCTCTGAGTGGTACTCATTTGGAGTAACCTCCTCTCCATGGCGAAACTCAAGGGGGGCAGCCCGGTACGGGCCTGCATCTACGTCCGCATATCCAAGGACCTCACGGGCGAAGAGCTCGGCGTAGCAAGGCAAGAGGAGGAGTGTCGGGAACTCTGCGCACGTCTCGGGTTCGAGGTAGCGGAGGTGTTCTCAGACAACGACATCAGCGCCACGAAGGCGAAGGTCCGCCCCGGGTTCGAAGCTTTGTTGGCCAGCCAGCCGGAGGCGATCGTCTGCTGGCACACAGACCGACTCGTCAGGGTGACCAAGGATCTTGAGCGCGTGATCGCGCTCGGTGTGAACGTGCACGCAGTGCGCGCCGGACACCTGGACCTGTCGACTCCGGCCGGTCGAGCTGTCGCCCGCACGGTCACAGCATGGGCGACGTACGAAGGCGAACAGAAGGCGGAGCGCCAGGCCCTCGCCAACGTGCAAGCGGCGAAGGCGGGCAAGCCCTACACGGCAGGCATCCGCCCGTTCGGGTACGGCGACGATCACGTGACGATCATTCCGGCCGAGGCCGAGGCCATACGCGAAGGCGCCTCGATGATCCTCGCGGGCGAATCCCTGTCGGCGGTTGCCCGGAAGTGGAATGAGGCTGGTCGTCTGTCGCCGCGATCGCTCGCGGCGGGAGCGAAGGGCTGGACCCTGCGCGGGGTGAAGAACGTCCTGACCTCGCCGAGGTACATCGGCCAACGCACCTACCGGGGTGAGGTCATGGGCGATGCCGAGTGGCCCGCCATCCTCGACGAAGCAACTCACTACGGAGTGGTCTCCATCCTGTCGAACCCCGACAGGTTCAGCGGCGGTCCGAGAACTGGCAGGACGGCGACGACGCTCCTCACTGGCATTGCTGTGTGCGGCGTGTGCGGCGAGACCGTGAGCGCCCGTGGATACCGGGGAACGAAGGTCTACGGATGTCGTCACAGCCACACACGTACGCCTCGGGACATCGCCGATAAGAGGGCAGAGAGTGCGACCCTCGTCCGCATGGCGATGCCCGACTTCCTGCCGGGCGTCCTCGCCCTGAATGCAACGAGCGGCAACACCGACGCCGCACGCCTTCACGCCGAGGCCAAGGGCCTTCGGGAACGGCTCGATGGTCTTGCCCTCGCCTACGCCGACGGGGCTATCAGCCTGTCGCAAATGACGGCAGGGAGCGAAGCACTGCGGGCGAAGGTGGAGGATGTCGAGTCCAAGCTGACGGGGGTCACCGGCCTCCCGCCCCTCGACTATGAAGGCGGGATCACGGCGCTCATCGAGGGGTGGGGGACCACTCCCCTGTCGGTCCGGCGTGGGTGGGTGAACTTCTGCAACGTCGTAACGCTGCTGCCAGCCAACGGAAAACACGCGCGGAACATGACCCCGGACGACCACGTGTCCTACGAATGGAAGCACTCGGAGATAGTCCTTGAGGACTACCGTGCCGCCGACGAGGAGGCTCGCAACGAGCAGTAGGGCCAACGTAAGGCAGAGCCCTGGTGATCCGCATTGGACGCCCGGGTTCTGTCGTTCCCGGCTTGCTAGCGTGCGCCGCTTGGGGAAGGTTTCCCGTTACGGAAACCGCAAGTCCGTGCCGTGCCGACGGCCAAGTCGGGAGCATAGAGCGGAACGCAGACCGGAGGAGGGGGCAAGGCCGTGAAGGTCACCAAGCTTGTGGGCACGTGCGACGTTAAGGACTGCCCGACGATCTACGTGGCGAGGAGTTCCATATTCTCGATATCACCGGCCGGCCGAATCCCCTTGAGGGAGTGTCAGACTTCTGGCTTTTGATGAGGCTACGGCTGTCGTGATGCGCTACGACGATGCGGGTGCCGTTGTGAATCGGGAGACGCTTCCGGATTTTCGAGGGGCGGAGTTCGTCGCGTTGCGGGATAAGGCACTAGAGCAGGCTGAGCCGTTCCCCGATTGGTGGGCGAAGTACGGCGAGTGAACAAGACAAAGCTGGGCGCTGCGTTGCGGGCGCTGCGGCAGGCGTCCGGAATGGAAGCCAAGACTGTGGCCCGTAGCTCAGTCATGTCTACGGCCAAGCTGTCGAAGAGACCGAACCCACCGGCGCGTCCTGGGGCTTGACCGAGACCACCGCCGCCGACCAGGTCCGCCTGTTGACCGCGCTGACCACCGACGCCTCACCCCTCGACGCCCCCGCGCGTGCCTACATCACGACCCTGATGACCTCCGTGGCCGGCGACCAGTCCTGGGGTGTATCGGCCGCCGCCGACCCCGACACGAACCCGGCCCTGAAGAACGGCTGGCTCCCCCGCGACGCCACCGGCCTGTGGGTGATCAACAGCATCGGCCGCATCACCCACGCCGGCCACCCGTTGCTGATCGCGATCCTCTCCGACAACCAGCGGTCCATGCCCACCGGCGTGGCCCAACTGGAGTCCGTCGTCGAAACAATCACCCCGGCCGTGACGAACGCCCTGAACTGACCGCCGGACCGGTCAGTCGTCCAACAGGTCTGGTTCGGCGGCGAGTTCGGCCCGTACGCCGGCCTCCCAGAAGCCGTGGAACCCGTTGCCGTCGCTGCGCGCCATCCGCTCCAGCCACCACTGCGGCAGCGCCGAATCGGGCCGCCCGCCGGCCGCCCGGACCATCCACGCGTTGCGGCAACGCTGTTCGAGCGCGACGGCCCGTTGGTGGGCGGCGCGTATGGTCGTGCCCAGGATGAACACGCCGTGCCCGGCGAGCAGCGCCAGTTCCCCGGCCCCGAGCGCTTCGACCGCCTTGCGCGCCGATTCGGTGTTGTTGACGGCGCCGTCGTACTCGTCGATCAGCACCAGGTCCCCGCCACCACCCAGGCTCGAACTCTGGTCGTAGACCGGGGGCATCTCCCGCATGTCGGCCCAAATGGTGCCGAAATCCGGGTGATTGTGCACCGCGACCCGCACATCGGGGCGGGCCCGGTGCAGCTCCAGGTGCAGCGGGATGCCCAGCGGGACCGGCCATTGCCCCTCGACCACCTCGCCGTCCAGGGTGATCCGCAGGATGTCGCGCGGGCGGATCTCGCGCCAGGTCAGCAACCACGGGTTGCACAGCAGGGTGCCGTCGCCGAGGTTGTACGTGATGTGGCCGGCGAGGTGGTCGCGGTAGCCCTCGCGCCACAGCGTGCGGGCGAGCAGCACGATCTCCTGAGCGGGCGTCAGATCGGGGATCAGCTTGTCGGGCGTCGGTACGAAGTCCATCGTGCGTAGGGTCCTCACGCGTGTGGGCGGTCGAGGGGCAGCACCACGGCGGGCAGCGGGTGCCGGTACAGCTCGGCGGCGTTCTCGCTGCACATCCGCCGGAGTTCGGCCGGCGGGATGTCGCCCCAATGCTTCGCGATCACGTCCTGGGTGTGCGGCCAGGTGCCGTCGCCGTGCGGGTAGTCGGTCTCCAGCATGATGTGGTCGACGCCGATCACGTGCCGCAGCGCGATGGTCGAGGGGTCGTCGAGCGTGCAGAACCAGAAGTTGCGGCGCAGCACGTCGGCGGGGCGCTCGGACCAGCCGAGGCCGTACCCGGAGCGGTCCACGATGTTGTCCAGCCGGTCGATCAGCATCGGCACCCAGCCGATCCCGCCCTCGCTCATCGCGATCTTCAGGTCGGGGTACTGGAGCGGGTAGCCGGACCACAGCCACTCGCTGCACGCGCCGAGCGAGAGTTGGCCGAACATCGTGGCGCCCAGTTGCAGCGCGGGCCCGCCCGGCGGGGTGGGGTGCAGGCCCGAACTGCCCACGTGCAGCGAGATCACCGTGCCGGTCGCCACGCAGGCGCGGATGATCGGGTCCCAGTGGTCGCGGTCCCACAGCGAGGGCAGGCCGATCGCGTGCGGGCGTTCGGGCAGGGTGACCGAGGTGAAGCCGCGTGCGGCGTTGCGCTCGATCTCGCGGACGGCCTCCACGGGGTCGGCGAGGTAGACGATGCCGCACGGGATGATCCGCTCGGGGTAGGCCAGGTACCACTCGTCGTACAGCCAGTCGTTCCAGGCCCGCACGGCCGCCTTGCCGACCTCGGGGTCGCTCGCGAACGCGAAGACCCGACCGCAGAATCCGGTGATCTGGGACGGGAAGTTGAGCATCGCCCGGATCCCGCCGAGGTCCATGTCCCGAACGCGCGCGTGCACGTCGTAGCAGCCCGGGCGCATGTCCTCGAACCTGGCCGGCTCCAGCGACGCGGTCTCGGGGCGCCGACCCGCCACCGCGTTCATCCCAACCTGGGAGTACACGGTCCCGTCGAACTCCCAGACCTGCGCGCCGTTCGCGGCCTCGACGATCCGCGGCCCACGCTCGCGCAGGGCGGCCGGCAGGTAGGTCTCGAACAGGTGCGGCGGCTCGACGACGTGATCGTCCACGGAGATGATCGTGTAGCGGACCTCGGCTGGGGTGGGCTCGGGGAGGAACAACCGCGCGTCGAGCTCGGTCATGGCGCACTTCCTCTGCGATCGCGGCGGTGGCGGGGTCGATGCCGGTGTCGGTGTCGATGCCGACGCCGACTCCGACTCCGGTTTCGGCGCCGATTCCGACACCGATTCCGATGACCGCACCATGCGCCACAACGCCGCAAATCTCCAGACCCTTGTCCGAGTCATGTATCCCCGGCTCGGGGACACACCCTCGGCGCGCCGCAGGTTCGCGCACTGCGCCGCGAACTCCCGGCCGCGGGTCACCCGCCCGGCCCGCCCAGCCCCGAAGACGACCTACACGTCCCGACCCACGAAGCGCGCACCGCCGAGCAGCAGCGCAACCACCGCGTAGCAGGCCAGCACGCCGAGCCCGGCCCAGGGCCCGATCGGGAGGCTGTCGAGCCGGCTCGTGGCCTGGATGGCCAACCCCGCCGACATGGGCGCGAGCTTCTCCAGGCGCTCGCTCCAATCGGTGTCGCCGACCAGCGGGGTGATCACCGGGACGATGTACAACAGCGTCAGCAGCGTGGTGACCGAGCCGGCCGTGTCCCGGACGGCGACGCCGACGCCGAACGCGAGCAGCGCGATCAGCACGAGGTAGAGCACCGTGCCCACCGCCGCCCGCAGCGTCGGCCCGTCCGTGAGGGACAGCTCCGGATAGCCGTTGGCGGCCGTGAACCCGTTGCCCGGCAGGATGACCCGGCCGGCGTACAGCGAGCCGAGCACGCCGACCGTGCCGGCCACGGCCACGAGCGCCACGAGGACGGCCGCCTTGGCGCCCAGGACCTCGGCCCGGCGCGGATACGCGGTCAGCGTCGTGCGGACCATGCCCGTGCCGTATTCGTTGCCGATCGCAAGCACCGCGAGCAGGACCACCGCGATCTGGCCCACCCGAACCCCGGTCAGGCTGAGTTTGGTGGTGTCCTCGAAGCACTCCGCCGGCGTCGGGCAGTGCGCGGTGTCCACCGCCGACGTGGTCAGTGCGCCCACCACCACCGTGGCCGCGATCAGCGCGAGCAGCAGCCATCCGGTCGAGCGCACGGTGCGCAGCTTGGTCCATTCGGCGTGCGCGGCGTGCCTCATGCGTCCCGCCTCCGCAGCCGCCACAGCGCAACGGCCAGCGCGAGCGCGGTGTAGCCGGCCAGCACCGCGAGACCGGGCCAGGCGCCGATCGCGGTGTCGTAGCGCCGGAAGGTCTGTTGGATGGCGAACCCGGCGGCGGGAGTGAGTCGCTCCAGCCAGACCGCGGTGGACACCGGCAGGCCCGTGGCGATGATCCGCGGGGCGAGCAGCAGCACGAGCACGATGGTGATCGCCGGGGCGCCGCGGCGCAGGATCGTACCGACGGCCAGCGCGAACACCGCGATGAGCGCGAGCAGCGCGGCCGTGCCGACGACCGCGCGCAGCACGTTCGGATCGGAGAGGCCGGCCGGTATGCGGTTGCCCGAGCGCAACAGCGGCCGAGTCGCCAGGAAGGCGCCGAAGGCGGCGATCAGCCCGGCGACGAAGGTGACCGAACCGATCACGACCGTCTTGGCGGCCAACACTCGTCCGCGTCGCGGACTCGTGGCGAACGTCGTGCGGATCATGCCCCGGTGGAACTCGGAGGTGACGGACAGGACGGCGAGCGCGACGATCGCCATCAGGCCGACCAGCACGCCGCTGAGGATGGTGCGGATGTCGTCGTCGCCGTACCGGGACGGCCCGATCTCGCCGGATCCGGTCAGCGTGAAGGTGCCGGCCGTCTCGGTGGAGGTGCCGGGTGGGCTCGATCGGGGTCGGTCCTTCCACGGCGCGGCCGGTTGCGGGCGGGCGGGGGTCAGGCTCACGTGGTCGAACGTGGCCTGTGTGTCGGCGGTTTGCCCCGAGATGCCCTCGCCGCCGAACTGGCGCTCGACCTCGACCTTGTCGGGCACCGCGACGAACAGACCGACCTGGGCCACCTCGGGCAGCGCACCGAGGTCGACCTTGCCCACCCGATTCCAAGCCACGCCGTCGGCGGATTCGTACGTGGTGACGCCATGCCCCGCGCGGACCAGCTTCAGCCAGCGCGGCACGGTGCCGCGGCGGCCGATCGTGTCCGAGTCGTAGCCGCTCTGCAGCCGGACGCCGTGGTCGGGGGTGATCATGATCGCCGCGAACGCCGCGCCCCACCCGTCGCCCGCGCGGATCATCAGGCCCGCCTTGGCCCACCCGCCGCCGCGCTCCTGGGCCACCACGCGCGCGACCAGTTCGCCGTCCCCCGCCAGCTCACGCCGGACGAAGTGGCCCCCGTCGTCGAAGTGCTCGGCCGACTTGATCTTGGGGCGTTCGCCGGTGCCCCCGCCGACGTGCGCGACGGAGCGGGAGCCCGCCGCGAGCAACAGGCCGACCAGCACGATGAGCAGGACGGCTGCGGTGAGCGTGAGCAGCCAACGCGGTACCGAGCGCAGTTTGGTCCACTCGGCGCGCAAGAGCCCGCGGAACGTGTCCCGGCCGCCGGTGACGGTGCTGCGGTAGGGCGTCCTCGTGGTGCTCATCGCCCCTCCTCCGCCCCGGCCGTGGCGCGGAAGTCCACCGCGTCCCGAGTGAGTTCCATGTAGGCCTCCTCCAGCGACGCCCGATGCTCGGCGATCCCGGAGAACGGCACGCCGTGCTCGGTGAGCAGGGCGATGATCCGCTCGGCGGGCAACCCGGAGACGGTCACCGAGTCGCGTTCGGTCGCCGCCACGGTGGCGCCGTCTCGGGTGAGCACGGTCATCGCCTCGCGCCGCTGCGCGGTCCGCAGTTCGATCCGGTCGCCGGACGCGGCGGCGAGCAGCTCGGCGATGCTCGTGTCGGCGATCAGCCGGCCCCGGCCGATCACCACGAGGTGGTCTGCGCTGTCCTCGAGTTCGCTCATCAGGTGGCTGGAGACCAGCACCGCGCGGCCCTCGGCGGCCAGCGAGCGCAGCAGCCCGCGAATCCACATCACGCCCTCGGGGTCGAGCCCGTTGACCGGTTCGTCGAGCAACAACATCGGCGGATCCCCGAGCAGCGCGCCGGCGATGCCCAGGCGCTGACGCATGCCCAGCGAGAAGGCGCCCGCGGAGCGCCGGGCCACCGTCGCCAGCCCGACCAGGTCGAGCACCGCGTCGACCCGGCGGGCCGGCAGGCCGTTGGAGTGCGCCATCCACAGCAGGTGGTCGCGCGCGGACCGGGCGGGGTGTACGGCCGCCGCGTCCAGCAGCGAGCCCACCTCGCACAGCGGGGTACGCAGCGTGCGGTAGTGCCGGCCGCCGACCAGCGCGGTGCCCTCGTCGGGCCGGTCCAGGCCCAGGATGACCCGCATGGTGGTGGACTTGCCGGAGCCGTTGGGGCCGACGAAGCCGGTGATCCGTCCCGGTTCGACCGTGAAGGAGAGTCCGTCGACGGCGGTGTGGGGTCCGTACCGCTTGCGCAGGTCCCGAACTTCGATGGTTGCTTCCATGCCGAGGAGGCTACGAATCCGACCGGGTCCGGGTCGTCACGCGGGCGAGCCAACTTCGATTCCCCGGGCGGGGGGAACGCCGGCGGCGGGGTCCCCGGCGTGGGGGAGGGACGTTCCCCGCCACGGGGGAAGCCGAGTGCGCGGCCGGCCCGCGACAATGACGGCATGAAGCGCAGCGACGCGGTGCCCGGCCGCGGCATCGAAACCGGCCGAGTGTGGTTGGACCGATCCCGGTGGCCACTCGGGGCGGGCGTCGTGGCGGGCCTGATCTCGCTGGTGGAGACGGCGCTGCGGACCGACGACGTCGGCGTGCTGCCGGTGGCGATGCTGCTGGGCCTGTGCGCCACACTGCCGGCGGTGTTCGTGCGCGGCCACGCCGGCGCGGTCGCGGCGACGGTCGCGGCGGCGGCGACCGCGACCGGTGTGCTCTACCACGGGCCGCCGATCGCCGGGTCGATCTGCGTGGTCGTGGTCTGGTCGACGCTGGTGATCGATCGGGTCCGGAGCACGCGGGCGCGCACGGCCGAGCGGAACGCCTCCCGGCACGCGATCGAGAGCACTCTCCTGGAGTTCACCGCGCGCGGCGAACGGGCCAGGATCGCCCGGGAGTTGCACGACGTCGTGGCGCACCACATCTCGATGATCTCGGTCCAGGCGGAGACCGCGCGCCTGACCACGCCCGGGATGCCGAAGGAGGGCGCCGAGCGGCTGCGCGCGATCGGCGACACGGCCAGGACGGCGTTGACCGAGATGCGCCGGCTGCTCGGCGTGCTGCGTGAGGACGCCGGCGCCGAGCCCACCCGCAAACCACAGCCCGGCCTCCAGCAACTGCTCGAACTGATCGACGAGTCGCGAGACTTCGCGGGGGCGAGTACGCGGCTGATCGTGCACGGCCGGATCGCGGTGCTCGACCCGGGCGTCGAACTCGCGGCCTACCGCATCGTCCAGGAGTCGTTGACCAACGCCCGCCGACACGCCCCCGGCGCCGCCGTCGACGTGGAGTTGGACTATTCCGACGAGGTCCTGCACCTGCGCATACGCGACAACGGGCCGGGGCCGACCGCCGGCACCGGTTCGGCCGGGCACGGCCTGCTCGGCATGCGGGAGCGGGCCGCGAGCGTCGGCGGCGAGCTGCGTACCGGCGCGACCCCGGCCGGCGGCTTCCTCGTCGAGGCCGCCCTGCCCGCGACCCGGCTCGCTGGCACGGGGATGGTCGCGTGAGCGCGCGGCCGGCGGTGCGGATCGTGGTGGTCGACGACCAGGAGGTGGTCAGGGCCGGGTTCGCCGCGCTTCTGGACACCCAACCCGACTTCACCGTCGTGGGCACCGCGGCGGATGGCGGCGAGGCGGTGCTGCGGTGCCGTGAGCAGCATCCCGACGTGGTCCTGATGGACGTCCGGATGCCGACCATGGACGGCATCGAGGCGACCCGGCGGATCCGCGCCGGTGCCGACGCCGACGCGGCGCCGCGGATCCTGATGCTGACCACGTTCGACCTCGACGAGCACGTCTACGACGCGCTGGTCGCGGGCGCGGGCGGCTTCCTGATCAAGGACGTGACGGCGGAGCGGCTGTTCGACGCGGTGCGCGTGGTCGCCGCCGGCGAGGCGCTGCTGGCGCCGAGCGTCACCCGGCGGCTGATCGGCGAGTTCACCCGGCTGCGCCCGCGCCCGCCCGCGCCCGAACTCGCCGAGCTGACGCCGCGTGAGACCGACGTGCTGCGGCTCGTCGCCGAGGGGCTCTCGAACGCGGAGATCGCCGCGCGCCTGGTGGTCGGCGAGGAGACGGTCAAGACCCATGTCAGCCGAGTGCTGCGCCGACTCGGGCTGCGTGATCGCGTGCAGGCGGTCGTTGTGGCGTACGAGTCGGGGCTGGTCGTGCCACGCTCGGACGTCCGGTGACCCCGTGGCCGAGGCGCGTCGCCGTCGCGGACCCGGACGCGGCCGAATCACCGATCCGCGACCCGGACCGGGGATGTCCGGGTCCGGGCGCGGGTCGGCGAGTCCGGGTGCGAGTCCGGGGCCCGCCGGGGGATCATCGAGGAATGAAGACGACAGTGCATCTCGCGCAACAGACCGAGGCGGACGAGTTGCTCGGGCGCAGTGCGTTGGCGGCGCTGGTCGGGATGCTGCTCGACCAGCAGATCCCGATGGAGTGGGCCTTCGCGGGCCCGTACACGATCGCGCAGCGGATGGGCCACGACGACCTCGACACGCACGAGATCGCCGCGTACGACCCGGAGGCCTTCGCCGAGCTGTTCTCGCGGAAGCCCGCCGTGCACCGCTATCCCGGCTCGATGGCCAACCGCGTCCAGCAGCTGTGCCTATTCCTCGTCGAGCACTACGACGGCGTCGCGAGCGCGGTGTGGGCCGACGTGGAGACCGGCGCGGAACTGCTGGCGCGGCTGAACACGCTGCCCGGGTTCGGGAAGCAGAAGGCGCAGATCTTCCTCGCCCTGCTCGGCAAGCAGTACGGCGTGACCCCGAAGGGGTGGCGCGAGGCCGCCGGCGCCTACGGCGACGTCGGGTCCTACCGGTCGGTCGCGGACATCACCGGGCCCGAGTCGCTGGACAAGGTCCGCGCCCACAAGCAGGAGGCCAAGCGCGCCGCGAAGGCCGCGAAGGGCACGACGACCGCGAAGCCCACGAAGGCCGCGAAGCCGAAGGCGTCCTGAGGCGACTCAGCCCACGACCGCCGACGCGACCGGCGCCGCCGCCGGCGCGGTCCGGGCCGGGCGCGGCAGGAACAGCGCCGCCACCGCGGTCAGCAGCGTCGCGGAGCCGAGGATGTACCAGGACCGGTCGTAGCCCGCGAGGGTCGCCGGCGCGCCCACGGCCGCGACGAACACCGCGACGCCGAGCGCCGAACCGACCTGGCGCAGCATCGTGATCACCCCCGAGCCGGTCGCGAACCGGTCCGGGGTCAGCGCGCCGGTCGCGGTGGCGATCAGGGTCGGCAGGATCAGGCCGACACCGACGCCGCCGAGGATCGCGCCGGGCAGATAGTCGACCACGTAGTCGGCGTGCGGTTCGAGCCGGACGATCCACCACCCGAGGCCGGTGCTGAACGACAGCCCGCCGAACACGACCAGCGGGCCGGGCCCGAAGCGGACCGCGTACCGGCCGGCCAGGATCGCCACGAACGGCACACAGAGCGGCCCGGGCACGGTGCCGAAGCCGGTGCGCAGCGCGGACCAGCCCCAGACCGTCTGCATCCACATCGTGGCGGAGATCAGCATCCCCGCGAACGCGATGCCGAAGAGGGTGTTGGCGATCCCCGAGACGGCGTAGGTGCGGTTGCGCAGCAGCGCGCCCTCGACGACCGGACGCGGGTGCCGCGCGTTGCGGACCAGGAACCCGGCGCCGAACACGAGCGTCACGGCCCACACGATCGACGACCGGCCGGACACCCATCCCCAGTCCGGGGCCTGGACCACGCCCAGGGACAGCGCGCCGATCGCGAGGCTCAGCAGCGCGGCGCCGAGCAGGTCGGGCAGCGGACCGCGATCGGTGGGCGTGGGGTCGGGCAGCAGGCGCGGGCCGAACGCGACGGTCAGCAGGCCGATCGGCAGGTTGATCAGGAAGACCCAGCGCCACCCCGGTTCGAGCAGGAGGCCGCCGAGCACGGGTCCCAGCGCCGCGGCGACGCCGCCGATCGCGGCCCAGGCGCGGATGACCGTGCCGCGGCGCTCGGGCGGATACGAGGTGAGCAGCAGGCCGAGGGACGCGGGCATCAGCACCGCCGCGCCGGCGGCCTGGACGAGCCTGGCGACCACGAGCACGGCCAGGGTCGGCGCGGCGGCGCACAGCGCGGAGGCGAGCGTGAACAGGGCGATACCGCCGACGAAGGCCCGGCGGTGCCCGATCCGGTCGGACAGTCGGCCCGCGGGGACCAGCAGCGCGGCGAACACGACGGTGTAGGCGTTCAGCACCCAGGACAGGTCGGCGAGCGAGGCGTCCCGCCACGTTTCGCCGAACGAGGGCATCGCGACGTTGACGATGAACAGGTCCAGGTTGACGAGGACGACGCCCGCGCTGACGAGGACCGCGGCGAGGGCGCGCGGCGGATGATCCGGATCGGTACTGCCCATGACGATCTCCCACCAGTGAGTTCTATGACGCAACTCAAACTAGGGGCAGCGAGTTCCATGACGCAACCCACTAGGATGGGGGCATGCGTCGCAAGAGTTTCGAGGAGATGCACTGCTCGGTCGCCCAGTTCCTGGAAGTGGGCGGCGAGTGGTGGACGATGCTGATCGTGCGGGACGCCTTCCTGGGCGTGACCCGCTTCGACGACTTCCACGAGCGGCTCGGCATCTCGCGCAACGTGCTCACCCAGCGCCTGGAGCACCTGATCGAGCACGGCGTGCTGGAGCGGCAGGCGTACCAGGACAAGCCGGTGCGCTACGACTACCGGCTCACCGAAAAGGGTCGCGCTCTGTGGCCGGTGCTCAACGCGATGCGCCAGTGGGGCGACACCTGGGCCGCACCGGACGGACCACCACTGATCGTCACCCACACGACATGCGGCCGGCCGACCACGGCCCTACACATCTGTTCGGAATGCGGCGAACAACTCACCTCGCACGAACTACGCGCAAAGCCGGGCCCGGGCGCCCGAGACGGCCTACTCGACGGCCTCCCCCCGAACCACACCCCAAGCGCATAACGCCGGCCGGGCTACGAACAGCCCGGCCGGCGCTTGAGGCCACCCTTCAGCCCGGCCGGCGCTTGAGGCCAACCCAGCCCGGCCGGCGCTTGAGGCCAAGCAGCCCGGCCGGCGCTTGAGGCCAACCAACCGACCCAACGATCAGAGCGTCGGCTCGCCCTGACCCGCCGCCGGAATACATGTGAACCCGAGCTTCGTCAACGCCCGCGTAACCTCCGCCGCGCTGAAGTCGCGGGGAAGCTGCCCGGTGATGACCGAGCCCACCTGCTTGACCGGATAGGTACGACGCCCGATACGAACCGATTCGCCGGTGATCGGGTCGGGCTTCACCCCGCTCATGGCGCGCTCCACCTCGTTCATCTGCAGGTGGAAGGACTGACCAGCGATCGTGCAGCGCATATTGCCTCAGCAAAGGAAGGTGTGAGTGCTACCGGTATGGCAAGTCTTGCGCAGACCCGGCCGCAAGCACAGTCCACGACCGCCGTCCGGGGTCGAGGCGTGCATTGCGGGGTGAAATGTCACACTGTGTAGGGGTGTGATCGTCCGTCGGGCAAAAGCGGAATCCGACGTTCCAGCGCAGACAACCCGCACCGCCGTCTGTCACCCTGCTCCGGGCAGTGACGAACCGTCGACCATCCGGAGTTTCCTCGGGGAGGACGAACGTGAACAGGCTCCCGAACGCCACCGTCATCGCAAAGGTCGCACCGGCCCCGTTGTGGGCGGAGTTCGGCCGCACGCTCCGGACCCGGCGGCGCCTCGCCGGAATGACTCAACAGCAGCTCGGTCTACGGGTCGGCTACCACCACAGCCTGATCAGCAAGCTGGAAGCCGGTCTGCGCGAACCGCCCGCCGGCCTGCCGCGCCGACTCGACGACCTCCTCGACACCGGCGGCGACCTGTCCGCGCTGCTCACCAGCCGGAGCGCGCCGCCACCGGTCCTGCACCGCACGCACTTCTCGGTGATCCCGGGCGGCGAGACCCCCGCCGGTCTCGCGCCGCTGCCGGATCGCCTGTGGCCCGCCCGGCTGCCCGATCACGGGCTGCCCTGTCCGCTGCACGGCAACGACGGGTGCGACGTGCCCACCTACGCCGACGCGCTCAAGATCCTCGCCGACATCGGCGGGCGCGAACCGGTCAGCGTGGATCCCGACGTCGTCCACGTGCTGACCGCGCTGCTCGGTGGGTACACCCGGGCCGGCTTGGAGGGCGCCTCCACCGGCTTGATCGGCTCGGTCGAGTACGTACTGCGCCGCGTCGTGGGCTGGGCCGAGGCGCTCAACGCGCACGGTCGCTCGCCGCACACCCAGCTGCGACTGGCCGCCGACTACGCGCAACTGGCCGGCCGGTTCCGGATGCAGCAGGGCCAGAGCGTGATCGGCATGGCGTGGTTCGACCGCGGCCTCAACTGGGCCGACGTGTGCGAGAGCTCGGGGGCCCGGGCCTCGCTGCTCGCCGACGTGTGCACGCTGGCCCGCCTGGACGGCGACGCGACGGCGGCGCTCGCGTACGCCCATGCCCTGGAGGGCGTGGACACCGGCCGGGCCTGGGTGGCCACCCTCGCCCAGCTGTACCAGGCCCGGGCCCGTGCGCTCGGCGGCGACCCCGCCGAGTGCCGGCGGCACATCTCGCTCGCGCATCGACACGTCACCCGGTTCGACGAACGCGACCGGACCGAGGCGCCGTGGCTGACCGGGCTGAGCGGCCGGCTGCGGATGGAAGCCAACATCGGCGGCGCGCTGCGCGATCTGGCCGCGCGCACGGGTGACCTGTCCGCGGCGCATTCGGCGGTGCGGGCCGTCCAGGCCGCGCTCGACCTGTTGCCGATGGCGATGCGGCCCGCGCGCGTGCTGCTCACGGTGCGGCTCGCCGACGCCTTCGCGTGCGCGGGTCGGCCGGATGCCGCGGTCGTCGCGGCCACCCCGGTGATCCACGAGGCCGGCACCGTCGGCACCGCGGCCGCCACCCGGGAACTCCTGGGCCTGCGCCGCCGTCTGACCAGACAGTGGAGCGATCTGCCCGAGGTTCGCAACCTGTTGGAGCAGATGCCCGGTCACTGGCCGGCCGCCTGAGGGCCGACCGGTCGCCCGGAGCGATTCCGTAACTCCCGGGCTGTGGCCGACGTTTGCCAGATTTTGCCGACCGTTGCCGATCGCTTCACCCGATGGCCGTGCCCGTGTGAGTGTTTCGCTCGCTCGGGCACGAACCCGGCGGCTGCGGTCGTCCGCGGCGCTCACGAGGCGCACACGGGACGAGCCGGTGACGTGGTCGAGGTCTGCCTTCCACCCAAGGAGCCTCGATGAATCGCAGAACGACCACGGCCGGGACCGTCCTGGCCATGCTCGCCGGTTTGGTGGTCGGCGCGGCCGGACAATCCGCCGCCGACCCGTCCCCTCCCCCCGCCAATCCGCAGGCACTTGCCGTGTCCGCCGCCGACCGGGCGGCCGCGAGCGGCCTGGACGCCCTCGCCAAGGGCCCCGACGAGCAGTACGAACGTCTGGCCGTGACCCCGTGGGTCGACGACCTGTACTCGGTCGCCTACCAGCGCACCTACCGCGGCCTCCCGGTCGTCGGCGGGGACGCCGTGGTGATGGCCGACGGCAAGGGCCGGGTACATGCCGCCCAGTCCGCCACCGACGCCCGAATATCCGTGCCCACCCAGGCGACCATCGACGCCGGCGCCGCCGAGACCGCGTCCCGGGCCCAACTGCCCACCGTGGACAAGGTCGAGTCGCACCGCCTGGTGGTCCGGGTCAAGGACGGCCGCAGCAACCTGGCCTGGGAAACGGTGGTGGCGGGTCGTACCGCGACCGCGCCCAGCCGACTCCACGTCTTCGTCGACGCGACCACCGGCAAGGTCCTCGACAAGTACGACGACGTCCGCGCCGGCAGCGCGAACAGCCAGTGGAACGGCCCGAGTCCGCTGACGATCGACACCACACAATCCGGCGGCCCCGCCGACCAGATCGTCATGTTCGGCGCCCACCTCGACGGCGTCAGCGCCGGACCGGGCATCAACGACAACGGCTCCGGCTCCGCCACCCTCCTGGAGAACGCGCTCGCGCTCGCGCAGGCCAACCCCACCCTCACCAAGCACGTACGCTTCGGCTGGTGGGCCGGCGAGGAACAGGGCCTCCAGGGCTCCGCCTACTACGTGAACCAACTCGGCTCCGCCCAACGCTCCGCCATCAAGGGCTACTACAACTTCGACATGGTCGGCTCCCGCAATGTACGTACCTGACGGACTGGGTGACGGTGAAGAGCAGTTCCGGTGGAGTCGTCCCCGCGTTGAGGCCGGGGCGGCGCGGCCGGCCTGCGGCCCGCTTGTCCTCAAACGCCGGACGGGCTTGAAAAGCCTGTCCTCGAACGCCGGACGGGCTATGAACAGCCCGTCCGGCGTTCGAGGACGACCGGTCGCAGGCCGGGATTGGCGGCGCCCCGGCGCTCCGCGCTAGTCGTTCCGGGTTCGCCAGCGTTCCATTACGGCGATGAGTTCGTGTTGGAGGAAGGCGAAGAACTCCGCCGATTCCTCGACTCGGACCGCCGCCCGTGTGCCCGGGCCCAGCGCGCGAGCGCCTTCGCGCAGCGTGGTCTCGAAGCGGGACAGGAACTTGTCGCGTTCGCCGTAGGTCTCGTACCAGAGTTCGTTGTGCAGGCGGTATCGATCCCGCCGCGATCCAGGTTCGCGCTCGCGGTTGACCATGTGCATCTGGCTCAGGTAGCCGATCGCCGCCGAGACGGCCGCCGGGCTGATCCGCAGTCGCTCGGCCAGTTCGACGGACGTCAGGGTGCCGGAGTCGGACGCGAGCAACGCGACGAACACCCGGGCGCCCATCCGCTGCATGCCGGCGTCGGTCAGTTCGCCGGCGAAGCGCTCGATGAAGCGTGAGACCGCCTCGTCGTCGCGGGCCGTCGCCTCATGCTCGTCCGGCCGGTCCATCTTTCGGGTCACGGGTTCATCATCTCCATCCGGACCGGCTTCCGGTCGCCGTTGGGCGCGTTTGCGCAGGTCTCGCCTCCGGTCATGATTCTTGGGATTCCCTAACTTCACAAGTTCCTGAAATAAGCGTAACTTCAGAAACATGAAAACGGCGATCAGCATCTCCGGTCTGCACAAGTCCTTCGGGTCCACCCATGCCCTCGACGGGCTCGACCTGACCGTCGCGACCGGCGAGGTACACGGCTTCCTCGGCCCCAACGGCGCGGGCAAGTCCACGACCATCCGAGTCCTGCTCGGCTTGATCCGCGCCGACCGCGGCGACGTCGTCCTGCTCGACCGGGACCCGTGGCGCGACGCCGTCGAACTGCACCGGCGGATCGCCTACGTGCCCGGCGACGTCACCCTGTGGCGCAACCTCAGCGGCGGCGAGGTCATCGACCTGTACGGCCGGCTGCGCGGCGGCCTCGACCCGACCCGCCGCGCCGAACTCCTGGAGCGGTTCGAGCTCGATCCGACCAAGAAGGGCCGCGCGTACTCCAAGGGCAACCGGCAGAAGGTCGCGCTGGTCGCCGCGTTCGCGTCCGACGTGGACGTGCTGATCCTCGACGAGCCGACATCCGGGCTCGACCCGTTGATGGAGGACGTCTTCCGGGCCTGCGTGCGCGAGGAGCGCGAGCGCGGCCGTACCGTGCTGCTCTCCAGCCACATCCTCGCCGAGGTCGAGGCGCTGTGCGATCGGGTGAGCATCATCCGCCGGGGCCGCACCGTCGAGTCGGGCTCGCTGGAGGAGCTGCGCCACCTGAGCCGGACCGCCGTGCGCGCCCGCCTCGTCGGACACCCCACCGGCCTGGCCGAACTCCCCGGCGTCCACGACCTCGACGTGCGCGGCGACCAGGTCGCCCTCCAGGTCGACAACGACCACCTCGACGCGGTCCTGCGCCGGCTCGCCGCGTGCGGAGTGCGCGGCCTCGCGAGCAGCCCGCCCACCCTCGAGGAGCTGTTCCTGCGGCACTACCGCGACGACGCCGCCGCCGACACCGACGCCCGCGAGGCGGTGTCGCGATGACCGCCCTGCTGGACGCACCCGGCCGCATCGCGCCTCCGCGCGCCTCGGCCGCCCACCACCTGACCGGCACCGGCACCCTGATCCGCCTCGCGCTGCGTCGCGACCGCGTCCTTCTTCCCGTGTGGGTGACGGTCCTGGTCTTGATGATGGCCTCCGTCAATCGCTCGCTCGAAGACGTCTACACGACGGCGGCCGAACGCGCCGACCTGGCCCGCGACATGAACGGCAACGGCTCGCTCCGGGCCCTGTACGGGGCCGTCTTCGCCGACTCGTACGGCGGCCTCACCGTGTGGCGGATCGGCGCGTACAGCGCGCTGCTCGCCGGGATCATGAGCGTGATCATCGTCATCCGGCACACCCGCGAGGAGGAGGAGACGGGCCGTCAGGAGGCGCTGTCCGCCGCCATGGTGGGCCGGCGCGCCCCGCTCACCGCCGCGCTGGCGACCGCCGGCCTGGCCAACGCGCTCGTGCTCGCGCTGTATCCGGCCGTCCTGATCGGGGCGGGCCGCCCCGCCACCGGCTCGCTCGTGTTCGGCGCGGCGGTGGCGCTGTCCGGGATGGCGTTCGCGGGGATCGCCGCGGTCGCCGCGCAACTGACCGAGAACGCCCGACTCGCGAAGGGCATCGCCATCGCCGTCCTGGGCGTGGCCTTCGTCCTGCGCGCCGCCGGCGACGCGGCCGAGGACGCCGCCGCCCACGGCAGCCACCTCCTGGTCTGGCTGTCGCCGCTGGGCTGGGCCGAGAGCGTCCGGCCGTTCGCGGGCGACCGGTGGTGGGTGCTCGGCCTCCCGGCCGGGTTCGCCGCGGTGTGCGTCGCGGCGGCCTACACACTCGCGGGGCGGCGGGACCTCGGCGCGGGCTTCATCCGGCCGCGCCCCGGTCCCGCCGAGGCACCCGCGTCGCTCGGCGGCGCGTACGGACTCGCCTGGCGCCTCCAGCGCGGCACGCTGCTGGCCTGGACGGTCGGGTTCGCGTTCGCCGGCGCCGTCTTCGGCGGCATCGCCGACGGGGCCGACGACATCGTCGGCGAGAACGCCAGAACCCGGGACATCTTCGAGCGGATGGGCGGCCACCAGGGGCTCACCGACGCGTTCCTGTCCACCCTGGTCGGCATGCTCGGCCTGGTCTGCGTGCTGTTCGCGACCGGCGCGGTGCTGCGGCTGCGCGCCGAGGAGACGGAGGAACGCGCCGAGCCGCTCCTGGCCAACGCGGTCGGCCGGCTGCGCTGGGCGGGCGGGCACCTGGTGATCGCCTACCTCGGCAGCGCCGTCGTACTCGCCGCCGGCGGCCTCACCATGGGCCTTTCGTACGGCATCGCGGCCGACGACGTCGGCGGCCAGGTGCCTCGACTCGTGCTCGCCGCACTCGCCCAGGCGCCGGCCGTGTGGGTCCTGACCGGGGTGGCGGTGCTGATCTTCGGCGCGCTCCCCCGGCTCACCGTCGCGGTGTGGGGCCTGGTCGGCCTGGTGATCGCGCTCGGCTGGCTGGGTCCGGCGCTGGAACTGCCGCAAGCCGCCCTGGACGTGTCGCCGTTCGGCCACCTGCCGAAGCTCCCGGGCGCGGACGTCACCGCGGCCCCGTACGCGTGGCTGCTCGCGATCGCGCTCGCACTGCCGACGATCGGCCTCGCGTCGCTGCGCCGGCGGGACATGGGCTGACGCGTGGTGGGGGGGGGAGGCAGGCCCGCGGCCACGGCACCGGCGCCGGACAGGCCCGCCTCAGCCCATTTGCTCCAGTGTCTTGCCCTTGGTCTCCTTGACGAAGATCAGCACGAACGGGATGGACAGGAGTGCGAAGCACGTGTAGATCACGTACGTGGCCGACAGGTTCCAGTCCGACAGGGTCGGGAACGACACGGTGATCACCCAGTTGGCGATCCACTGCGCCGACGCGGCCACGCCGAGGGCCGCCGCGCGGATCTTGTTCGGGAACATCTCGCCGAGGAGGACCCACACCACCACGCCCCACGACAGCGCGAAGAACAACACGAACGAGTGGGCCGCGATCAGTGCGACGGTGCCCTGGGTGTCGGGGAGCGTGATGTTCTTGCCCTCACCGCTCCGGGCCGAGAACGCCCACGCGACGGTGCCGAGCGAGATCGCCATGCCGGCCGAGCCGACCAGCGCGAGTGGCCTGCGGCCGACCCGGTCGACGAGGGACATCGCGATGACGGTGCCGATGATGTTGATGATCGACGTCGTGAACGAGTACAGGAACGAGCTGTTCGGGTCGATGCCCACCGACTGCCACAGCGACGCCGAGTAGTAGAAGATCACGTTGATGCCGACGAGCTGCTGGAACACCGAGAGCCCGATGCCGATCCACACGATCGGCAGGAAGCCGAAGCCGGGACCGAGCAGGTCCTTGAACGTGGACTTGTGCTCGCGGTGCATCGCCTCCTCGATCTCGGCGACGCGCGCGTCGAGGTCGACGTCGTTGCTCTCCACCTCGGCGAGCACCTTCCTGGCCTGATCCACCCGACCGACCGAGAGCAGGAAGCGCGGCGACTCGGGGATCGTGAACGAGAACAGCCCGTACAGGATGGCCGGCACCACCATCACCCCGAGCATCCACTGCCACGCTTCGAGGCCGAAGAGCAGCTCGCCGCGCTGGTCGCCGTCGGCGAGGTTGAGGATGCCCCAGTTGACCAGCTGCGAGACCGCGATGCCGGTCACGATGGCGGCCTGCTGGAACGAGCCGAGCCGGCCGCGATAGGCGGGCGGGGCGACCTCGGCGATGTACGCCGGGCCGATCACGGACGCCATCCCGATGGCCGTGCCGCCGAGCACGCGCCACATGGCCAGGTCCCACAGCGCGAACGGCAGCGCGGACCCGACCGCGCTCACCGCGAACAGCACCGCGGCGATCTGCATCACCCGGATCCGGCCGATCCGGTCGGCGATCCGCCCCGCGAGCGCGGCCCCGAACGCACAGCCGATCAGCGCGGCGGCGACCACCTGCGCGAGCAGGCTGGACCCGGGGTCGAACTTGCCGCGGATGCCCTCGACGGCGCCGTTGATGACCGAACTGTCGTAGCCGAAGAGGAATCCGCCCATGGCGGCCGCGGCCGTGATGAAGATGACGTGGGCAAGGTTGTCCGAGTAGGCGCCCCCGCTCCGACCCCCCGTCGCCGGTCCCGGTCCCGTGTTGGCCACGCCGCCTCCCGCTGTTCTGTCGCGCCGGTCCCACGTGCTGCGGTGCCCGGGTCTTGACTGTTGCCGGAGTTTGCGGGGCTAATCATCCGAATACACCCGTTCGGCGCTGCCCCGCGCGTCCCCCCCACAACGCCGTGGTGGCGGTACAGTCCGCCGAATGGGTGGGATCTGGTCGCAGTGGGGGACGGTCCTGGTCGGGGGCGCGATCGCGCTGCCGATCGTCGCGGTGCTCGCGGTATTGCGTCCGCGGGCGGGGGTGGTGGCGGGCCTGGTGGTGGGGACCGCGCCGTGGGTGTGGATGGTCCTGACACCGGTCGGCGACTCGCGTGCGGTGAGCGTGGTGCCGCTGCGCGACCTGCTGACCGTGCTGCGCGCCGATCCGACGACGGCGGTCGTCCAGGTGGGCGGCAACCTGCTGGTCTTCGCTGCCCTGGGATGCCTGCTCCCGGTGTACTCGGCGCGCTTCGCCGGCCGCGCCGGGCGGTGGCGCGTGGCCGGCGTCGCCGCGCTGTCGTCGACGGCGATCGAACTCGCGCAGTGGGTCCTCGCGATCGGCCGGGTTTCGTCGGTGGACGACGTGCTCCTGAACACCGCAGGGGCCCTCGCCGCGGCCGTGCTGTCCGGCCTGCGCCGACCCGCCGCGAAACCGGCCCGCACTGGCGCCGACTGACGCCAGGCCCTGTCCGGCGGATCTTGGTGCACCGGGCGAGTCGTACCTGCCGCTCGACCGGCGGACATGCTTTGGGTGGTCGGCGGGGTACCCGGTCGACAGCCCCATCGGTGGGCCCTGCGGTATCGCGCCCCGCGCCTACACGCGGCGATGGCGTCTGCCCGAATCCCCTTCCCCGAATCCCTTTCTCGAAGAGGTATTCCATGTCCAGGATCACCACCGCCCGCGGCTCGGCCGTCGGCGTTCTGCTCACCTTCGCGATGTCCGCCGGGCTCGTCGTCGCCGGCGGCACCGCGTCGGCGACTCCGGGGACCGCGACCACCCCGCCCACTCAGCCCAATCAGCCCACTCCGCCCGCCGCGACCGCCGGCCCGACCGGGACGGACGTGCCGGATGCGGACCGCGGCAGTCCGGGGCAGGGCGCATCGAGCATCCAGGGCCGGGCCCTGGCCGGCCCGAGCGCCGCCACCAAGATGACCCGGGCCGACGTGATCGCCCGGGCCGACAGCTGGGTCGGTATCGGGCTCGAGTACAGCTGGACCACCACCTACCAGGGCTACCGGACGGACTGCTCGGGCTTCGCGTCGATGGCCTGGAAGCTCGCCAAGCCCGGTCTCGACACCACCAGCTTCGGTCCGTCCGGGGTGACGATCGGCATCGGCAAGGGCATGCTGCGGCCCGGCGACGCGCTGCTCAACGAGGCCCCGGGCGCCTACGGGCACATCGTGCTGTTCGACACGTGGGTGGACGGGTCGCAGAGCTCCTACTGGGGTTACGAGTTCAGCGGCTCCGGAATGCATTACCGGAAGGTCCCGTACCCGTACTTCGCCGGCTACGGCACGTTCCTACCGGTCCGAAACCTGGGCATCGTCGACGACCCGTCGACGCCGCTCGACCTGTCGGGCCTGTCGGGCCTGTCGGACCTGTCGGACCTGTCCAAGCTGTCGGACCTGTCGAGCCTGTCGAAGCTGTCGAAGATGCCGAGCCTGTCCCAGCTGTCGAACCTGTCCGACCTGCCGGACCTCCCGGACCTGCCGGACCCCTCGCAGTCGCCCGCCGGAGTGCCCGCACGCGAGCCGAATGACGCGATCGCGCCCTGACCCCCGCCCGTCCGTTCCCGGCGTCCATCCGACGAGGTCACCGCTCCCGAGCGGTGGCCTCGTCCCGCGGTTCGCCGGCGCCGCCCGGGGTGAGGCGTGGATTCCCTTTCCCGGTAGGGGAGAACGACCTTGACGGACACCCTTGACAGTGCCGAGAGAGCGGGCCTAATTTCCTCTACAACTCTTAGGAAGGTTTCCTAACAGTCGTTGAAAGGGTGGCCGCCGATGGCCGGGAGCACCGAGCGCGGCGCGGGAGCGTCCGGGCGGGAGCAGGCAGGCCGGCCGAGCCTCTTGCGAGCCATCAACGACCGGGCCGCGCTCGAACTCCTGCTGCGGCACGGACGGCTGTCGCGTGGTCAGATCGGCACGATGACCGGATTGTCGAAGCCGACCGCCTCGCAGTTGCTCTCCCGCCTCGAGGCGGCCGGCCTGGTCGTCGGGGTCGGCACCTCCGAGGGCGGTCGCGGGCCCGGCGCACAGTTGTACGAGATCAACCCGGCGGCGGGGCACGTCGCGGGTCTGGACGTGACGCCGGCCCGGATCCGGGTGGCCATCGCGGACCTGACCGGGCGCGTGGTGGGCGAACACGAACTGCCCACCCCGCGTCGGGAAGCGGCGGACACCCCGGGCCGGATCCGGGAGGCCGTGCGCGCCGCCGCGAAGCCGACCGGGCTCGAGCTCGCCGATCTCGCGCACATCGTGATCGGCATCCCCGGCGCGTTCGACCCGACCACCGAGCAGTTCCGCTACGGCCGGCACCTCGCGGGCTGGCACTCCCCCGGCGTGCTCGACACGATCCGCGAGGAGTTGGGCCTCACCGTCGACGTCGAGAACGACGTAAACCTCGCCGCGCTCGCCGAGCAGCGGGACGGATCGGCGCGCGACGGCGGCGACTTCGTGCTGCTGTGGGTCGACGAGGGGATCGGCTGCGCGATCGTGCTCGGCGGCCGGTTGCACCGTGGTTCCACCGGTGGCGCGGGCGAGGTCGGCTACATGCCGATGCCCGGCGCACCGCTGCCGCACGACGTCAGCCGCCGCAACACCGGCGGCTTCCAGCAACTCGCGGGCGCGCCGGCGGTGTTGTCACTGGCCCGCGCGTACGGGGTGGGCAGCCGGACCGCCCCGCAGGCGGTGGCGCGCGCCGTCCGCGCCACCGAGACGGGCGGAGGGGCCTTCCTCGACGAGCTGGCGAACCGGCTCGCGGTCGGCCTCGCGGTGATCGTCTCGGTGCTCGATCCGGGACTCGTCGTGCTGTCGGGGGCCATCCCGATGGCCGGCGGCGAGGCATTGCGCTCCCGCGTGGTCAACGAACTGCACCGCCTCGCCATCCCCCGCCCCCAGGTCGTCCTCGGCAACGTCCCCACCAACCCCGTACTCGCCGGCGCCGTACACGCAGCCCTGGACGTAGCCCGCGACACCGTCTTCACCACAACCTGACCCACCAACCCCAGCCCACCAAAACCAGCCCGTCCGGCGCTTGAGGACAACCGCAGCACCCCGCCCAACCCAAGCACCCCAGCCCGTCCGGCGCTTGAGGACAACCGCAGCACCCCGCCCAACCCAAGCACCCCAGCCCGTCCGGCGCTTGAGGACAACCGCAGCACCCCGCCCAACCAACCAAAACCAGCCCGTCCGGCGTTTGAGGACACCGGCATCAGGCCACCCAACCCGGCACCCCCAGCCCGTCCGGCGCTTGAGGACAACGGCATCAGGCCACCCAGCGCCCGTCCGGCGTCAGAGGACCACCGCACGAAGCCAACCCCGCGCGCTTCGCCGCACTATGGCGCCGCCGCCATCTCCGGAGGAGGACCCAGTGCACAGACTCCCACGGCTCCGTCGTTCCATCACGACCATCGCGTGCGCCGCCACGCTTGCCCTGATGGCCTCCGCATGCGCCGGTGACGACGGCGGATCGGGGACCGGTGCCGACGAGGCGCCCGACAAGAAGGTCACCATCACCTTCTGGCACGGTTGGAGCGCCGAGAGCGAGACCAAGGCGGTCGACGACCTGGTCGCCAAGTTCAACGTGAAGCACCCCAACATCAAGGTCAAGATCGTCTCCAACGTGACCGACGACAAGATCACCCAGGGCATCCGCTCCGGCAAGGGCCCGGACGTGGTCTCCTCGTTCACCACCGACAACGTCGGCCAGTTCTGCACGTCGGGCTCGTGGACCGATCTGACGCCCTGGCTGGCCAAGTCCGGCATCGACCCGGCCGCGACCTTCCCCAAACCGGTCCTGGACTACACCCAGTTCCAGGGCAAGCGGTGCGCGCTGCCGCTGCTCGCCGACTCCTACGGGCTGTACTACAACAAGGACATGTTCGCCGCCGCGGGCATCACCGCGCCGCCGAAGACGTTCACCGAGCTGACCGAGGCCGCCAAGAAGCTCAACCAGTTCAATGGTGACGGGACATTCAAGGTCGCCGGCTTCCTGCCGACCTTCCACTCCTACGAGTTCTCCGCCGCGCACACCCTGGCCCAGTTCGGTCCGACCTACCAGACGCCCGACGGCAAGTCGAACCTGTCCAAGGACCCGGTCGTCCCGCAGTTCTTCAACTGGCAGAAGCAATTCGTGGAGAGCCAGGGCGGGTTCGACAAGCTGGAGAGGTTCCGCACCACGTTCGGTGAGGAGTTCTCCGCCGAGAACCCGTTCATGAGCGGCAAGCTCGCGATGACCATGGACGGCGAGTGGCGCACCGCGATGATCGCCCAGGACGCGCCGAACCTGAAGTACGGCACCGCGCCGTTCCCGGTCCCGGACGACCAGGTCGACAAGTACGGCCGCAGCTACCTCACCGGAACCACCGTCGGTATCGCCAAGTCCAGCCACCACCAGGCCGCAGCTTGGGAGTTCGTCAAGTTCGTCACCACCGACACCGAGGCGCTGAACGCGTTCTCGCAGGCGATCCACAACGTGCCCAGCACCAACGCCGCGCTGGCCGCGTCGCCGCTGGCCAACGACGAGCACTTCAAGCCGTTCATCGACGCCTTCAAGCACCCCGCCAGCAACACCACGCCGGCCAGCCCCAACGGCGGCAAGTACCAGGTCAGCCTGTCCGAGTACGCCTACAAGTGGGAGGCCGGCCAGGGCGGTGACCTGACCAGGAGTCTGGCCGATCTGGACAAGCAGATCGACACCGACGTGGCCCAGGTCAAGTGACCCGATGACCACGACCGCCCCCGCGGCGGCGAAGGTCCCGGCGGCGCTGCGTGCGCAGCGCCGCCGGCGGAACCTGCGCACGCTCGCGTTCCTGTCCCCGTGGCTGATCGGGTTCTCGGTCTTCTTCGTCTACCCGCTCTGCATGACGGTGTACTACTCGTTCACCCGCTACGACCTGATCAACCCGCCCGAGTGGGTGGGCCTGCGCAACTGGACCTACGTGTTGAACGACTACCCGCCGCTGTGGCAGGCGTTGCGCAACACGCTGTGGCTGGTCGTCGTGATGGTGACGCTGCGGGTGGTCTTCGGCCTCGGCCTGGGCATGCTGGCGATTCGGCTCAAGCGCGGCGGCGGGCTCTTCCGCACGCTGTCCTACCTGCCCTACCTGGCCCCGCCGGTGGCCGCCACGATCGGCTTCGCGTTCCTGCTCAACCCCGGTACCGGGCCGGTCAACCACCTGCTCGGCAACGTCGGCCTGCCGCAACCGGGTTGGTTCAACGACCCGGACTGGTCCAAGCCGGCCCTGACCCTGCTCGCCCTGTGGGGGATCGGCGACCTGTTGGTGATCTTCACCGCGTCGCTCCTCGACGTGCCGCGCGAGCAGTACGAGGCGGCCGAGTTGGACGGCGTCGGGCCGTGGCAGCGCTTCCGCTACGTGACCTGGCCGGCGATCACGCCGGTGGTGCTGTTCGCCGTGGTCACCGGCGTGATCCAGACGATGCAGTACTACACACAGGCGATGGTGGCCGGGAAGGTCGCGAGCGGCATCATCGGCAACTCCGGCCAGTCCTTCGAACCGGGCTACCCGCAGGGCACCACGCTCACCCTGCCGCAACTGGTCTACGAGGAAGGGTTCTCCACCTTCAACACGGGTGCCGCGTGTGTGATCTCGCTGCTCCTGTTCGCGATCGCGATGACGTTCACCTTCCTGCTGCTCCGCCGCCGCTCGGGTCTGCTGGACGACGACTGAGCACCGGGCCACGCACCACCCCCGCCCACACCGGTCGCGGAACCGCCGGACCGGAGACCCGAGTTCGCCGATCCACCGTGCCCAGAAGGGATCGATTCCATGGCCCAGACCGTCACGGCCGAGGCCGCCGGCATCGCGCCGCCGCCGCTCGCGCCCGTCCGGACGCCGCCGCGCCCACAGCGGCGCAAGCGCGTACTGACCTGGATCGGCGTGCACACGCTCGCCGTCACCGCCGTACTGTTCTTCGTCCTGCCGTTCGTGTTCCTGTTCCTGACCTCGGTGATGGGCAACAAGCAGGCACTGACCAGCGACCTGTGGCCCACCTCGTGGGAGTGGGGCAACTACAGCAAGGTGATGAAGACCCCGGGCTTCGGCACCTGGTGGCGCAACACGCTGATGTACGCCGGGCTCGGCACCCTGTTCACCGTGGTCTCCAGCCTGCCGGTGGCCTACGCGCTGGCCAAGTTCCGGTTCCGCTTCCGGGGCGTGGCGCTGATGCTGGTGATCTCGTCGATGATGCTGCCGCCGCAGGTGCTCGTGATCCCGATGTACATCTTCTGGGCCAAGCAGATGAACCTGACCGGGACATTGTGGCCGCTGATCATCCCGATGGCGTTCGGCGACGCGTTCACGATCTTCCTGCTCCGGCAGTTCCTGCTGACGGTGCCGACCGAATACCTCGACGCGGCCCGCGTGGACGGGTGCGGCGAACTGCGCATCCTCGTCACGGTCGTGGTGCCGATGATCCGGCCCGCGATCGCGGCGGTCGCGCTGTTCCAGTTCTTCTACTGCTGGAACGACTACTTCGGTCCACAGGTGTACGCGTCCGAGAATCCGGGCGCGTGGACGCTGTCCTACGGCCTGGAGTCGTTCAAGGGCGCACATCAGGTCAATTGGAATCTCATGATGGCCGCCACGCTGCTCGTGATGGCGCCGGTGATCCTCGTGTTCTTCTTCGCCCAGAAGGCGTTCATCGAGGGCGTGACTTTGACGGGAGTAAAGGGTTGAAGCTCGCAGTGGTGGGTGGTGGGTCCACGTACACGCCCGAACTGGCGGACGGCTTGGGCCGGTTGAGCCAGACGTTGCCGATCGACGAGCTGGTGCTCGTCGACCCGTCGGCCGAACGGCTCGAACCGGTCGGGGCCGTGGTGCGCAGGATTCTGGCCCGGCACGGCCATCCCGCGCGGGTCACGCTCACAAGTGATCTGGACGCGGGCGCCGAGGGCGCCGGCGCGGTGCTGTTCCAGCTCCGGGTGGGCGGTCAGGAGGCCCGCGCGCAGGACGAGGCGTGGCCGCTGGACTGCGGCTGTGTGGGCCAGGAGACCACCGGCGCGGGCGGGCTCGCGAAGGCGCTGCGCACGGTGCCGGTGGTGCTGGACGCGGCCGAACGGGTGCGCCGGGTCGCGCCGGACGCGTGGATCGTCGACTTCACCAACCCGGTGGGGATCGTCACCCGCGCGCTGCTCGACGCGGGGCATCGCGCGGTCGGGCTGTGCAACGTGGCGATCGGCTTCCAGCGGCGGTTCGCGGGGTTGCTCGGGGTGGCGCCGGAGCGGGTACGGCTCGATCACGTCGGGCTCAACCACCTCACGTGGGAGCGCGGCGTGCACGTCCTGGACGACAAGGGCGTGCCGGGTCCGGACCTGCTCCCGCTGCTGCTCGCCGAGCACGGGCCGGAGATCGCGGCGGACGTCGAGCTTCCGGTGGACCTGATGCGTGGTCAGGGCACCGTGCCGTCCTACTACTTGCGGTATTTCTACGCGCACGACGCGGTCGTGTCCGGGCAGCGGCACACCGCGTCCCGGGCCGAGGAGGTGGCGGCGATCGAGCGCGAACTGCTCGCGCTGTACGCGGATCCGGCCCTGGACACCAAACCCGCGCTGTTGGAGCGGCGCGGCGGGGCCTACTACTCGGAGGCGGCGGTCGCCCTGGTCGCGGCACTCGTGGGTGGCGACGTGGCCGCCGGCGACCGCGTCCAGGTCGCCGACGTGCGCAACCGCGGCACGCTGCCGTTCCTGCCGGACGACGCGGTGATCGAAGTGCCGGCGCTGGTCGACGCGCGGGGGGCGACCCCGCTGCCGCTCGCTCCGGTGGGGCCGTTGCAGGCCGGGCTGATCGCGCATGTCGCGGCGTACGAGGAGCTCGCGCTCGACGCCGCGCTGCGCGGTGGGCGCGACCGGGTGTTCACCGCGTTGCTCGCGCATCCGCTGGTCGGGCAGTACGACATCGCCGAGGCGCTCACCGATCGGCTGCTCGCCGCGGGCAAGGAGTACCTGCCGTGGGCGCGGTGACCGGGCCGGATCCGCGCTCCCCGGCCGTGCTCGCGATCGACGCGGGCAACTCGAAGACCGACGTCGCGGTGGTGACGGCGGACGGTCGGGTGTGGGCCAGGGGGCGCGGTGCGGGCTACACGCCGTACGTGCTCGGGGAGCACGCGGCGGTCGAGGTGATGGCGGCCCTGGTCGAGCAGGTCCTGCGCGAGGCGGCCGCGGCCGGGCCGGTGCAGCATGTGGCGGCCTACCTCGCGAACGTCGACCTGCCGGTCGAGGAGCTGCGTCTGCGCAAGGAGTTCGAGACGCGCGGGTGGGGCCGCACGGTCACGGTGGGCAACGACACGTTCGCGGTGCTGCGTTCGGGCACGAGCGCGCCGCGCGGGGTCGCGGTGGTGTGCGGCGCGGGGATCAACTGCGTGGGGCTGTTGCCCGACGGGCGGACCGCGCGGTTTCCGGCGCTGGGCCGGATCACCGGGGACTGGGGCGGCGGGCTCGGGCTGATGGAGGAGGTGATGTGGTGGTCGGTCCGCGCGGAGGACGGGCGCGGCCCCGCAACCGGCCTCGCCGCGGCGACGAGCGGCCACTTCGGCCGCGCGACGGCGACCGCGGTCGCGGAGGCCGTCCACCTGGGCGAGCTGGAACAGGAACGGCTGCACGAACTGGTCCCGGTGCTGTTCCGGGTCGCCGACGCCGGTGACGCGGTGGCCGCGGCGGTGATCGACCGCCAGGCGGAGGAGATCGCGCTGATGGCGGTGACGGCGCTCGGCCGACTCGACCTGCTGGACGAGGAGGCCGACGTCGTGCTGGGCGGCGGGGTCCTCGCCGCCCGAGAACCACGCCTGATGGCAGCCGTCGAACACCGCGTCCTACGCTCCGCCCCGAGGGCGATCTTCCGCGTCGCGGTGGACCCCCCGATAGTCGGCGCGGCCCTACTGGGCCTGGACCACCTACGCACCAACGGCCGAGCCCCCGCCGACCCAACCGCCACCGCAGAACACCACCTACGCACCCACTGGCCCCATTCCCCAACCCCCCAACCAGCCTGAGCCCGCCCACCGGGCCGCTCAGCCCGTCCGGCGTTCGAAGACAACCGCAGCACCCCACCCAGCCCACCAAACCCAGCCCGTCCGGCGTTTGAGGACACCAGCCCGTCCGGCGCTTGAGGACACCGACACCAGGCCGCCCAGCCACCAAACCCAGCCCGTCCGGCGTTTGAGGACAACGGCATCAGGAGGACGCCGAGACCGCACGTTCACCTCGATCGCATACGATCCCCGCGGGGCGGACCATCCGCATCAGGGCCCGCGCAATGCGAGAGGAACACCAAGTGGGCAACCTCGGATGGGGCGCAGCCGCACCCCGCTCCATGACACGAACCATCGGCGATCCGACCACGGCCGAGCCCGGACCGCACGCGCCCGCGTTCGCATCCCGCGCCCAGGACCACGCCCAGAACCACCCACAGGACCACGCCCGGCCCCGACTCGGCGCGGTCGACCCCACGTGATCGACACCGCCGCCCCAGCCCTGGTCCGCGACCGCGCGACCTGGCTGCTCTACCTGCACATGGCCGCGTTCGGCTACTTCCTGTACTGCTTCGGCCCCTCCGTCACGCTGCTCGGCGACGACCTGGGCGTCGGCAACGCCGTGGCCGCGCTGCACAGCACCGCGTACGCCGCGGCCGGCGTGCTGATCGCCTTGCTCGGCGACCGCCCCATGCGCCGGTTCGGCCGCGGGCCGACGCTGTGGGCGGGGTGCGGGCTGCTCAGCCTCGGCGTCCTGGCGTACTGCGCGGCCGAGACGCCCGCGGTGTCCCTGAGCGCGGCCCTGCTATCCGGCTTCGGCGCGTTCCTGGTGGTCAACGTGGCCGGTACGGCGCTCGCCGACCACCACGGCACGACCGCCGGGCCGAGCGCGCTGAACGAGGCGAACGGGCTCGCGGCCGGGGTCGGAATGGCCGCGCCGCTGCTGATCGGGGTAATGGACTCGTCCGGGCCCGGCTGGCGCTGGGCGATGTACGCGGTGCCGCTGCTGTTCGGCGCGCTCGCGCTCGGCCTCGGTCGTACCCGGATCCCGGACCTGCCCGCTCTCGCGCCCGCGCCCGTGACGCCCGAGGCAGCCGCACCCGGCGGCCCGCTGCCCGCCGCGTACTGGTGGGCCTGGCTGCTCACGGTGTGCTCGGTGGCGGTCGAGTTCTCGCTGTCGCTGTGGGCGTCCACGCTGCTGCGCGATCGCACCGGGATGTCCGAGAGCGCCGCCGCCACCGGGATGACCGCCGTGGTCGCCGGCCTTTGC
Source organism: Embleya sp. NBC_00896 (assembly GCF_045207785.1). NCBI lineage: Bacteria > Bacillati > Actinomycetota > Actinomycetes > Kitasatosporales > Streptomycetaceae > Embleya > Embleya sp. NBC_00896. The sequence goes on along the minus strand of NZ_CP108776.1, from coordinate 6,339,442 downwards.
CTGGGCCGGCTGGTCGGCGGGCGGCTCGCTCTGCGGCTGGCCCTGCACCGGCTGTACATCTCGGCCGTCGCGCTGAACCTGGTCGGCTTCACGATGTTCTGGTCGGCCACCGTTCCCTGGCTCGCCTACCTCGGGCTGTTCGTGTCCGGCCTGGGCATGTCGGTGCAGTTCCCGCTCGCGACGGCGGCGGCGATCCGCGCGGCGGGCGGGCGGGCCGACCTCGCGGTGTCCCGCCTCGCGGTGGCGACCACGATCGCGGCGGGCGGCGCGCCGTTCCTGTTGGGCCTGGCCACCGACCTGATGCCGGTCCGGGCCGCGTTCCTGCTGCTGCCGATCCTGCTCGTCGCGTCGATCCCGATCCTGATCAGGAGCACCCGAACCCACGGTTGACCCGACCCACCACCTCGCACATCTCGCGCCTCCCACGTCTCGGCGACGCCGGCCCCGCCGCCTGACGTCCATGAGCACCAGGACCCATGGACGTCAGGCGTCAGCCCGCGCGGTTCGAGCGCGGTCGCGGGCTAGGCTCCCGGGCCGGTGATCGCGTGCGGGTATGCGGCCGGGCGGTTTTGGAAGGACAGGATCTTGGGGTTCTGGACGACCCCGTCACGGATTTCGATCGCCTGGGCGATGGTCGCGTCCGCGTCCCATGACTCCGGGCCGTCCATGACCGTGCCGAGGTAGGGGATCAGGGCCTCGCTGATCTCCCACGTGGCCGAGTCCCACAGGTAGGACGGGCTGTGGTCGACGCCGTAGTAGTGGCAGTTGTCGCCGACCGTGAAGGTCGGCTCCTCGAACGTGGTCGGGCGGGCCCACTCGAAGCCCATCCCGTCGTCGCAGGAGACGTCGATGAAGAACGACCCCGGGCGGTACTGCGGCAGGTCGCGCTCCAGCACGAACGTCAGGGGCGCGTCGGTGTCCTGCCGGATGCAGTTGACGACGATGTCGTAGCCGGCGAGGTGGGACCCGAGGGGCACCGGACCTTCCTCCGTGAGCGCGTCCAACCGCGTCGGGTCGTCCTCGCCGAACTGGAAGTGGCCCATCACGACCGACGGCATCGGCGACGCGACCGCGACCGCGTCCCGCGCGGTCAGGACCGTGACGTCCGAGACGCCCATCGCCTCGAGTGCTATGACCGCGCCGCGAGCCGTCGCGCCGAAGCTGAGCACCGCCGCGCGCATCCGCCGGCCGTAGCTGCCGGTCACCCCGCCGAGCGCGAGCGCGTGCAACACCGAGCAGTAGCCCGCGAGTTCGTTGTTCTTGTGGAACACGTGCACGCTGAACGCGCCGGCCGCGGTCCAGTGGTTCATCGCCTCCCACGCGATCATCGTCAGCTTCCGGTCGATCCCCAACTGGGTCATCGTCGGATCCTGCACACAATGCGGCCAACCCCAGAGGACCTGCCCGTCGCGCAGCGCGGCGACGTCCTCATGGGTCGGTTTGGGGAGCAGCACGATGTCGGTCTCGGCGAGCAACCGTTTACGCGGCAGCAGTCCGGCGACGTGGCGGACGAGTTCCGCGTCGGCGACGCCGAAGCGTTCGCCGTACCCCTCTTCGAGGAAGAGGTGCTCGCGCACGTCCGGGGCGATCCGCTCCAGGTGCAGCGGGTGGACCGGCAACCTGTGCTCGTTTTCCTTCAGCGACGAGCCGAGGATGCCGAGGGTCATGCGGGTCCTGCGAATCATGAGATTCCTTAGGTAGGCCCCAAGTATCGACCCTCGACACCGGGTGGGTCACCGGTCCGCGTCCGAGTCGCCCGATTCGACGGCCCGCGACGGGCCCGCGAGGGGTCGGCGCGGACCGCCCTTCGATCAGCTCGGCAGCGCCGCCACCGCGTCGTCCACACTCTTCTGCCACAGCGTCGTGATCGGGTCGTCGACCGCGATCCCGGGCGTGGGCGCACCGATCTCGGACGCGGTGAACACGGCACCCGAGTGGGCCGGATTCGCCGCGACGGTGAGGGTCGGCACGTATCGCGCGAGACCGCTCCGGTCATCGGTACGCAGGGCCGCGTACAGCCGTTTCCCGGCCCCGATGACCCGTGCGCCGCTGCCCACCTCCGGCACCGGACGCGCCGTGCCGTCCAGGTCACCGAACGTCACCGTCGGAAAGCGGTCGACCGTACACGTCGCCGCGCCGTTGGTGACCGTCACCAGCACGACACTGCTCGCGATCGGCGGCAGCGCGACCGCGTCGTAACCGAGCGATTGCGCGGCGCACGGCGGCGGGAGGGCGTGGGTGGATTCGGCGCCGACCGCGGGCGCGATGGCGGTGGCACAGACGAGGGCGGACGCGAGGGCGAGGGCGCCGAGGGTACCGAGAGATCGCATGTGCCTGTCATATCCGCCCGAACGGTTGGGCAAGCCTGCCCACCCGCGGATCACCCGGTCGTGTGGTGATCGTGGTGTCGCCGGACGATCCGTGCCTCCCACGGACCGAGCACCTCGGGATCGACCGGCGCGACGTTGCCGAGCACGAGGTCGGCGTCGAGCCATTCGGCCGGGATCCCCGCGGGCACGGGTACGGCCTCGCCGGTGAAGTTGGCCAGGACCAGGAGCGTGGTGTCGCCGTGCCGCCGGGTGAACGCGTACAGGCGTTCGTCGTCCGGCAGCAGCATCGCGAAGTCGCCGTGTACGACCGCCGGTTCGGTGTGCCGCAGGGCTATCAATCGGCGGTAGTGGTGGTACACCGAGTCCGGATCGCCGACCGCCGCCTCGGCGTTGATCGTGGTGTGGTTGGGGTTGACCGGCAGCCACGGCGTGCCGGTGGTGAAGCCGGCGTGCTCGGACGCGTCCCACTGCATGGGCGTGCGCGCGTTGTCGCGGCCCCTCGCGCGCAGCCCGCGCAGCACCTCGTCGGGGTCCTCTCCCGCGCGTACCGCCTGCGCGTAGTGGCTCAGCGCCTCGATGTCCCGGATGTCCTCGACCGACGCGAACGGCGCGTTGGTCATGCCCAGTTCCTCGCCCTGGTAGATGTACGGCGTGCCGCGGTGCAGGTGCAGCACGGTGGCCAGCATCTTCGCCGAACGGACCCGGTGTTCGAGGCCGTCGTCGCCGAACCGCGAGACGATCCGCGGCTGGTCGTGGTTGTTCCAGTACAGGCTGTTCCAGCCGACCTCGGCGAGGCCGGCCTGCCAGCGGCCGAGCGATTCCTTGAGCGCGGTCAGGCGCAGCGGGCGCGGGTCGAACCGGTGCCGGCCGAAGTCGAGTCCGACGTGCTCGAACTGGAAGACCATGTCCACTTCGCCGCGCGCGGGGTCGGTGAACAGCCGCGCGTGCTCCAGCGTCACCCCCGGCATCTCGCCGACCGTGAGCAGCCGCTCGGGCCGGCCGGCGAAGACCTCGCGGTGCATCTCCCGGAGGTATTCGTGGATCCGCGGTCCGCAGATGTAGTGCGGCGATCCGTCGCCGTACAGGCCGTCGCCGAGCAGCGGGCCGTCCGGAAGGTCGGGGTCCTTCGAGACGAGGTTGATCACGTCCATCCGGAAGCCGTCGACGCCGCGGTCGAGCCACCAGCGCATCATCGCGTGGACGGCCTGTCGGACCTCGGGGTTCTCCCAGTTGAGGTCCGGCTGCTTGGGCGAGAACAGGTGCAGGTAGTACTCGCCGCTCGCGGCGTCGAACTCCCAGGCCGGACCGGAGAAGAACGACCCCCAGTTGTTCGGCGTCGCGGCCTCCTCCCGGCCTACGTCCTTGCGTGCCGGTCGCCACCAATACCAGTCCCGTTTCGGGCTGTTCGGGCCCTCGCGCGATTCCCGGAACCATGCGTGTTCGTCCGAGGTGTGATTGACCACCAGGTCCATCACCAGCCGCATGCCGCGGTCGTGCACGGCCGCGAGCAGCCGGTCGAAGGCGGCCAGATCGCCGAACATCGGCTCGATGTCCCGGTAGTCGCTGATGTCGTAGCCGTTGTCGTCCTGTGGCGAGGGGTAGACCGGCGACAGCCAGATCACGTCCACGCCGAGTCCGACCAGGTGGTCGAGCCGCGCGGTGATCCCGGCCAGGTCGCCGATCCCGTCGCCGTCGGTGTCGGCGAAGCTGCGCGGATATATCTGGTAGACGACGGCGGACTTCCACCACGCGTCGTCCTCGACCCGGGAACCATCGAGTGCCATGGACCGAACCTCTCGTCGCGACCGCCGCGGCCGACCCCGACCACCCTGTCCAGGGTGCCCTGCCCGGGCCGTCCTGCCCAGGGCGTCCTGCCCGGGTCGGGTGCCGGGATCGCCGGGGCCGCGATGTTCGGCCGCGTCGTTCGGCCGCGGTGTTCAGCCGACGCGCAGGACGCGATCCGGGGTGATCGGCAACCGCCGGATCCGGACACCCGTCGCGTGGAAGACCGCGTTGGCGATCGCCGCCGCCGCGCCGACCACGCCGATCTCGCCCGCACCGCGCGCGCCGAGGTCGTTGACGTGCGGGTCGGGGCCGCCGACGAACAGCACGTCCAGCGTGCCGATGTCGGCGTTGACGGGCAGGTGGTAGCCCGCGAAGTGCGGCTCGACCACGTGGCCGCGCCGCGGGTCGATCGCGGTGGCCTCCATCAGCGCCTGCGCCAGGCCGAAGGTCATCCCGCCGATCGCTTGGCTGCGCGCGGTGCGGGGATTGACGACCCGTCCGATGTCGAACGCGCCGACCATCCGCCGGACCCGGACCGTGCCGGTGAGCGCGTCCACCGCGACCTCGGCGAACTGGGCGCCGAACGAGTGCACCGTGTACGGGGAGTTCACGTCCGGGTGGTGGTGTCCGATCGCCGAGATCGACGGTGTGCCGGTGCGTGCGAGTTCGGCCGTGAACGTGTCGGCGCCGAACACGATCGCGCCGATCTCCTGCCGGTACAGCGGCGATTCGGGGTCGGCGACGGCGGTCGCGAGCAGATCGTCCCGGACCGCCTCGCACGCGCGGCGGACCGCCGGGCCGACGTTGGCGACGGTCTGCGAGGCGATCGAGGGCGGCGCCTCGGGCAGGTCGGTGTCGCCCAGGCTGACGATGATCCGGTCGGGGTCCAGACCGAGCACGTCGGCGGCGATCTGGCCGAGCACCGTGTAGGTCCCGGTGCCGATGTCATGGGACCCGACGCCCACCACGGCGGTGCCGTCGACCCGCAGTTCGGCACTGGCCGCGGCCTGCCCCGGGTCCATCTCGTGGGTCGCGGACGCCATTCCGCTGCCGATCAGTACGTCGCCCTCGCGACGCGTACCGGGGGTACGGTCGGCGGGATCCCAGCCGAACCGCTCGGCGCCCAGGCGGTAGCAGTCCTTCAGGTGCTTGCTCGACCACGGCCGGCCGGTCGCGGGATCGGTGTCGGCGTGGTTGCGCAGCCGCAACTCGACCGGGTCCAGGCCCAGTTCGTGCGCGAGTTCGTCGAGCGCCGACTCCAGCGCGAACGAGCCGGGCGCGCGGCCCGGCGCGCGTTGGAAGGTCGGCGCCTGCATGTCGAGCCGGACGATCCGCTGACGGATCGTCACGTTCGGGCAGGCGTACAGCGTCGAGGTCACCCCGCCGGTCGACTCGACCACGTTCTCGCCGGGCGACGTGGACGTGGTGCCGTCGTGTCCGATCGCGGTCAGCCGTCCGTCGCGGTGCGCACCGAGCACGATCCGTTGCCGGGTCGCGGGCCGGATGCCGCAGGAGGTGAACATCTGCGCGCGGGTGAGCGCGAGCCGGACCGGCCGGCCGACGTGCCGCGCGGCCGCCGCGACCAGCAGGACGTGCGGCCACACCGTGCCCTTGCTGCCGAATCCGCCGCCGACGAACCCGGACAGCACCCGCACGTGCTCGGCAGGCAGCCCGAAGGCGGTCGCGAGCGCGATCCGTACCTGGGTCAGGGTCTGGGTCGAGTCGTACACGGTGAGCCGGTCGCCGGCCCACCGCGCGGTGGTCGTGCACGGCTCCATCGCGTTCATGTGCTGCGGTGGCGTCTCGTAGTACGCCTCGACCCGTACGTCCGCCACCGCGAGCCCGGTGGTCAGGTCGCCGCGCACGATGTCCTCGCGGCCCGGCGGGGTCTGCGGGATCGCGTCCTCGATCCGGACCAGCGGCGGTTCCTCGTGGTAGCGCACCCGGATCGACTCGGCCGCGGCCAGCGCCTGTTCCGGGGTCTCGGCCACGACCATCGCGATGTGCTGCCCGTGGTGGTGCACCCAGTGGTCGGAGAGCGGCGTGCGGCCGTCGCCCATCGGCCCGTTGTCGGCCGAGTAGTACGACGCGACGCGGCCGATCCGCAGCGGGCCGTCCGGGGTCGCCACCGCGAGTACGCCCGGCGCGGCCTCGGCCGCGGCGATGTCCAGGCCGGTGATCCGACCCTTGGCGATCGTGCTCTGCAACAGCACGGCGTGCGCGAGGCCGGGCAGCGCGACGTCCCCCGTGTAGACCGCGGTGCCGGTGACCTTGACCGGGCCGTCCACGCGCGGGCGGGCCGCGCCGATCCAGGGGGCCGGCGAGCTCATGCGGGCTCCTCGTCCAGGATCAGCGGGGCCAGGGTGGTCAGGGCACGGGCGACGACGCGGCGGATCAGCTCGACCTTGTAGGCGTTGTCCCGGCGCGGTGCGGCGCCCTCGGTCGCGGCGTCGGCCGCGCGTGCGAAGGCGGCGGTGCCGGGCGGGACGCCGATCAGGGCCTGTTCGGCGGTGTGCGCCCGCCACGGCGTGGTCGCCACGCCGCCGAGCGCGATCCGGGCGGACCGTACCGTCCCCTCGTGCACGTCCAGCGCGACGGCCGCCGAGCACATCGCGAACGCGAACGCGGCCCGCTCGCGCACCTTGAGGTAGTGCGAGTGCGCGCCGACCGCGGTCATCGGTACCTCCACGCCGGTGATCAACTCGCCGTGGACCAGCGCGGTTTCCCGTTCCGGCGTGTCCGCGGGCGGCAGGTGGAACGCGCCCAGCGGCAGCACGCGGGGCCCGTTCGGCCCATCGATCCGCACCAGCGCGTCCAGCGCGACGAGCGCGACCGCGAGGTCGGAGGGGTGCGTCGCGATGCATTGCGGGCTGGTGCCCAGGACCGCGTGGCCGCGGTGGTCGCCGTCGAGTGCCGCGCACCCCGTGCCGGGTTCGCGCTTGTTGCAGGGCATCGCGGTGTCCCGGAAGTATCCGCACCGGGTGCGCTGCATCAGGTTGCCGCCGATCGTGGCGAGGTTGCGCAATTGCGGCGACGCGCCCGCGAGCAGCGCCTGGGACAGCACGGGCAGCCGCTCGCGCACGACGGGGTGCGCGGCGAGGTCGCTGTTGGGCACGAGCGCGCCGACTCGCAGCGTGTCGCCGTCGGTCTCGATCTCCGCGAGCGGGAGTCGGCCGATGTCCACGAGTCGCCCGGGCGTCGTGACGCCGGACTTCATCAGGTCGACGAGGTTGGTGCCGCCGGCGATGTACATCGCGTCGGGGCCGAGTTCGGCCCAGGCCTGCGCGGGTTGGTCCGGTCGGGTGTACGTGAAGGGGCGCATCGGGGCCTACCGTCCCGCCGCCGCGGCGATCGCGGCGACGATGTTGGGGTACGCGGCACACCGGCACAGGTTGCCGCTCATCCACTCGCGGATCTCGTCGTCGTCGCCCGCGTGGTCCTCGGCGAGCAGCGCCACCGTGGACATGATCTGGCCCGGCGTACAGAACCCGCACTGGAACGCGTCGTGGTCGACGAACGCCTGCTGGACCGGGTGCAGCTCGCCTTCGGGATTGCCGTCCAGGCCCTCGATCGTGGTCACGTCGCGCCCGTCGTGCATGACCGCGAAGGTCAGGCAGGACGTGATCCGGCGCCCGTCCAGCAGCACCGTGCAGGTGCCGCACTGGCCGAGGTCGCAGCCCTTCTTGGGGCCGGTCAGCCCGAGGTGCTCGCGCAGTGCGTCCAGGAGGGTGACGCGTGGGTCGACCCGGAGCCGTCGCACGGCGCCGTTCACGTGCAGGTCGACGTCGACCTCGTGCTCGTGGGCGGGGCCGGGGTCGATCGGTTCGGGCATGGTGGTGACCCTCCGGGTGGCGGACGTGTCCGAACCGTGGCCGGCCCGGATGAGCGCTGGTACCCGTCTCGCGGAGCGGTACACGGTCTCGTGGAGGCGCGCGTGGGGGCATGTCCGGGGTGGGCGGCCTGCGGCCGGCCGTCCTCAAACGCCGGACGGGCTGACTTCGGGCCGGCCTGCGGCCGAGGCGTCCTCAAGCGCCGGACGGGCTGGTTCGAGCCGGCCTACGGCCGAGAAGCGGCCCGAGCGCCGACGCCGACGGCCTGCGGCCCGGTGTCCTCAAACGCCGGACGGGCTGGCTTGGGCCGGCCCGCGGCCGAGGCGTCCTCAAGCGCCGGACGGGCTGACTTCGGTCGGCTGGGTCGGTTGGGTGTTTGGGTTATGCCGGTGGTAGGTGTGGGATGGCGGTGAGTAGGGATTTTGTGTAGGGGTGGCGTGGGGTGCCCAGGACTTCTGGGGTTGGGCCGGATTCGATTGGCTCGCCGGCCTTGAGGACCAGGACGTGGGTGCATAGGTGTTGGATCACGCCTAGGTCGTGCGAGACCAGGATCAGGGCCAGGCCGAGGCGGTCGGTGAGGTCGCGGAGCAGGTCGAGGATTTGTGCCCGGACGGATACGTCGAGCGCGCTGACCGGCTCGTCCGCGACCAGGACGCGTGGGTTCGGGGCGAGTGCGCGGGCGATCGCGATGCGTTGCCGCTGGCCGCCGGAGAACTCGTGGGGGTAGCGGGTGCGGACCTCGGGGTCGAGCCCGACGGCGGTGAGCACCTCGTCGACGCGGGCGTCGTGGTCGCCGTCCACGGCCAGGCACGCCAGCGGTTCGGCCACGATGTCGCGCACGCGGGCACGCGGGTCGAGCGAGCTCATCGGGTCCTGGAGGACGATCTGCACCTCGCGGCGGAACCAGGTCAGCGAGCGGGCCGGGCCGGGGCGGACCTCGCGGTCGCGGTAGCGGACCACTCCCCCGTCGGCCCGGTCGAGGCCGAGCAGCAGGCGGATCAGCGTGGACTTGCCCGCGCCGGATTCGCCGACCACGCCGAGCGCACCGCCCTCGACCAGTTCGAGGTCGACGCCGCGCAGCGCGTACCGCTGCCCGGCGGGGCCGAACAGCGAACGGCGCGGCAGCCGGTAGGTGCGGGTCAGCGCCTCGGCGCGCAGGAGGACAGCGGGCTCGGTCACGGGTGGACCTCCACGGGTGCGGGCAGGGCCGCCGCGTCGAACGCGGTGGCGCGGGCGGCGGCGAGCAGCGCCCGCGTGTACTCCTCGCCGGGGTCGTGCAGGATCCGCGCGAGCGGGCCGTGCTCGATCACCCGGCCCGTACGCATGACCGCGACCCGGTGGCTCACCTGGGATACCACCGCAAGGTCGTGGGTGATGAACAGCAGCGCGGTGCCCTGTTCGCGGGCGAGGTCGTCGAGCAGGGCGAGGATGTCCTTCTGCACGGTGACGTCGAGGGCGGTGGTCGGTTCGTCGGCGATCAGCACGGCGGGTCGACACGCGAGCGCGATCGCGATGCCGACGCGTTGGCGCTGGCCGCCGGAGAGTTGATGCGGCCAGGCGCGGACCAGATCGGCCGGGTCGGGCAGGCCGACCCGCTTGGCCAGCTCGATGGCCTCCAGATCCGCCTGACGACGGGTCATGCCCCGGTGCAGGCGCAGCGGTTCGGCGATCTGCCGGCCCACGCGCATGGTCGGGTCGAGCGCGGTGAGCGGCTCCTGGAACACCATCGCGACCCGATCGCCGCGCACGCGCGCGAGTTCGCGTTCGGTGCGGCCCAGGAGTTCGACGCCGTCGAGGCGGATGCTGCCGGTGACCTCGGCCCCTTCGGGGAGCAGGCCGAGCACGGCGAGCGCGGTAAGCGACTTGCCGGAGCCGGATTCGCCGATCAGGCCGAGCCGTTCGCCGGGCGCGAGGGTGAGGTCGACGTGGTCGACGACGATGCGGCCGGCGATTCGTACGGTCAGGTCGGTGACCTGGAGCAACGCGTCCGGCGCAGTCGACGGCGGGCGTGGCGTGGGCGGTTCGGCACCGCCGGCCGGCTCGGCCGGTCGGTGTCGCAGGCGCGGATCGGTCGCGTCCCGCAACGCGTCGCCGAGCAGGTTGAAGCCGAGCACGGACAGCGCGACGGCGAGTCCCGGCCAGACCACCAGGAGCGGTCGGGCGGCGATGTAGGGCTGTTGGTCGTGCAGGATGCGCCCCCACGACACGGCGGGCGCCGGGCTGCCGTAGCCGAGGTAGGACAGCGCGGCCTCGGTCAGCGAGGCGACGGCCAGGATCAGGGAGAGTTGCACGAGCAGGGTCGGCGCGATGTTCGGCAGGATGTGCCGGCGCACCGTGCGCCACGTGCTCGATCCGCTCGCGGTGGCGGCCAGTACGTAGTCGCTGCCGTGCACGCGCTCGATCTCGGCCCGCGCGACCCGCGCGACGTGCACGCCGTAGGCGACCCCGATCGCACCGGCCGCGGTCCACAGCGAGCCGCCGAACACGGCGGCCAGGATCATCGCGGTGAGCAGCGCGGGGAACGCGATCGCGACGTCGATCAGTTGCACGACGACGGCGGCCACCCGGCGCGGCCCGAGCGCGGCGACCAGCGCGAGCGGTACGCCGAGCGCGGCGGCGATCGCGGCCGACCCGAGCGCGATCGCGAGGGTCTCCCGGGAGCCCGCCAGGAGCAGGCTGAACTGGTCGCGCCCGAGCATGTCGGTGCCGAGCAGGTGGCCGTCCCGGAACGGCAGCAGCCAGGGCGCGTTGGGGTCGACGGCGGTGGGGTCGTACGGCGTCCACACGAGCGAGAGCAGCGCGGCGCCGACCAGGATCGCCACGAGGGCGCCGCCGATCAGGCCGTTGCGGTCGCGGACCAGGGCGCGCAGGACCGCGGGGCCGGCGCTCACGCGTCCACCAGCCGCGGGTCGATCAGCCGCTGGGCGAGGTCCACGAGGAAGCCCACGAACAGCACGATCGCGACCAAAAGCATGACCTCGCCCTGCACCTTGACCAGGTCCCGATTGCCGACGTCGGTGACCAGCATCGAGCCGACCCCCGGCAGGGTGAAGACCTTTTCCACCACGATGGCTCCGACCAGGAGGGCTGCGACCTGGACGCCGAGCATGGACAGGACGGGACCGGCCGCGTTGCGCACGCCGTGTCGCAGCAGCGCGCCGGTCCGGGTGCGGCCCGCCGCCCGCGCGGTGCGCAGGTAGTCGCGGTGCAGCACGTCGAGGGTGGCCGAGCGGACGAACCGGAGCAGTACCGCGCCCTCGGACAGCGCGAGCGTCAGGACCGGCAGGACCAGGCTGCGGGTCGCCTCCCCGGGGTCGGCCCAGCCGTCGACGGGGAAGCCCTGCGCGGGCAGCAGTGGGGTCTGCACCGCGCAGACCACGATCAGCAGCAGGCCCACCCACAGCGTCGGCAGCGCGATCCCGAGCTGGCTCGCCACGCTGATCGCGGTGCCGCCGCGGCGGTCGCGGCGGACGGCCGCGAGCATCCCCAGCGGTACCGCGAAGGCGAGCGCGAGTACGAGCGAGCCGAGCACGAGCGGGCCGGTGACCCGGAGCTTGGCACCGAGTTCGGCGGTCACCGAGGAGCCGTTGAGCTGCGAGTGGCCGAGGTCGCCGGTCGGCACCCGGGTCAGCCAGGTCCAATACTGGGCGGGCAACGACCGGTCCAGGCCCAGTTCGTGCCGGATCGCGCGGAGCTGCGCGGGGTCCGCGGTGATGCCGCCGACCGAGGCGGCGGCATCACCGGGCAGCAGTCGAAGCAGCGCGAAGGTCACGATGCTCGCGCCGAGCAGGGACAGCGCGAGCAGCCCGAGTCGGCGCGCGACGAACACCGTCATGCGCGGATCGCCCTTGTTCGGAGCGCCTGGTGACGCGGTGTCACTTGGTGATCCCGATGGTCGCGAGGTTGAGCCGGCTGCTGGTGTGGTGCTGCGGGGCGCCGCTGACGCCCTTGCGGACCACGGTCAGCGTCTGGGCCTGGAACAGCCAGTCGGCGGCGGCGTCCTCGCTCGCCTGGCGGCCGATCCTCGCGAGCAGATCGGCGCGGGTGCGCTCGTCGGCCGCGGCGACGGCCTGGCCGTACCACTCGCGCACCTGCGGGTTGTCGTAGCCGAAGTAGTAGCCGGCCGTCGCGTAGTTGCCGATGTCGCGCGGTTCGGCGTGGTCGACCAGACTCAGGTCGTAGTCCCTCGCCGTGTAGACCTCACTCAGCCAGGCGGTGAACTCCTGCTGCTTGACCGTCAGTTCGATGCCGGCCTCCTTGAGGTTGGAGACCAGCACGTCGCCGATCGCGGCGGGGTAGATGTTGGGGATCTTCAGGGTCAGCTTGAGGTTGCCGACACCGGCGTCGGCGAGTGCCCGCTTCGCGGCGGCGGCGTCGTGCGGGTCGAGCGCGGTGAGGTCCTGGTAGCCCGGGTCGGAGGTGGGGATCGGGCCGCCGAGTCGGACACCGGCCCCGCCGAGCGTCTTGATCAGCGCGTCCTTGTCGATCGCCCGGCGGATCGCGTGCCGCACGGCCGGGTTGTTCAGCGGCGGCTTGGCGTTGTTGATCGCGAGCGTGTACTTGTCGGTGGTGGTGCCGCGCAGGACGGCGAACCGGTCGTTGCCGGTGAACGGCTGGAGCAGGGTGGCCTCGGCGGCCGTCTCGATGTCGGTCTGGCCGGTGGCCTGAGCGTTGTTGGCGGCGTTGCGGTCGGGAATGTAGCTGAGTACGACCTTGGCGACCTTGGCCTTGGCGCCCTTGTACGCGTCGTTGCGCACCAGGGTGATCGCCGAGCCGCGCTGCCAGCCGTCCAGCTTGAACGGGCCGGTGCCGTTCTCGGTGGTGTCGAGCCGGCTGAAGTCGGTACCCTTCTTGTACACGACGCCGGCGCGCTGGGTGAGTGCCCAGGTCAGGTTGGTGTCGCGCTGCTTGAGGGTGATCACGACGGTGGCCGGGTCGGGCGCGGCGACGGCCGCGATCGTGGCCAGGGTCTTGGCGTTCGGCTGCTTGGAGCCGGGTGCGATCACCTGCTGGAGCGACCAGACCGCGTCCTCGGCGGTGACCGGCGAGCCGTCGTGGAAGGTCGCGCCGGGCGTGAGGTGGAACGTGTAGGTCAGGCCGTCGGGCGAGGTCTCGAAGGCGGTCGCGAGCGCGGGCACGATCTTGTTGTCGGCGTTGGTGTCGACGCTCAACAGGCCCTGGTACACGTTGTCGAGCAGCACCTGTTCGAGGGCCACGCCGGCGGTGGTGGTCAGGTTGAGGCTGGTCGGTTCCAGCACGAGGCGGACCCTGGCCGTGGCGTTCGGGTCGAGTGCGCTGTCGGCGGGCGCGGGGGCCTGGGTGTTCGCGCCGGTGGCCCCGGGGGTGGGGGTGCCGCCGGAGCCGCACGCGGCGAGGACCGGTCCGGCCAGGGCGAGGACGGCGGCTATGCGGAGCGCGGAGCGGCGCATGGTGGATCGATCTCCTTGCTGGGTGATGTGGTTTCAGTCGCCGGGCGTGATGCCGCGCGGCCGCGCGCGGGCACGCGCGTCGGGGCCGCGCGTCGCGCCTCGGCGGTGTCGCCGGCGCGGCCGGCCGTGGGTTGTGGCGTGGCTAGGGCCTGTCTTCGATCCCGCGTCGGGCTCCGCGGCGTCCGGTGCCGTGCATCGGCGTGCCGGGGAAGCGCTTGCATAGTGGTTCTATTCGGGCGGTTCACCGGGGCGGCGAGGTGAGCGCAGCGAGGAGCCCGAAGGGCGGATGCCGGGCGTCGCGGTGCTCGGCGTGGGATTGAAGACAGGCCCTAGACCCGTGATATTCGGCCGCGTGGTGCGGCGCGTGGCTCAGTCGTTCGCGTGTGCCAGGACGAACTCGACTATCTCGGCGTGTACTTGCTCCCGGTCGTTTTCGGCGAGCACGTTGTGCAGGTCACCGGGGAAGATTCGGGCCCGGGCGTTGGGCAGGATCTCGGCTGCGGCCAGCACCGCGCTCGCGGGGGCGAGGTCGTCGGCCTCGCCGTGCACGAACAGCACCGGGCGGGTGAGCGTGCCGCCGGTGACGAGTTCGGCGATCCGCCGACCGCCGGCTTCGAGTGCGTCCAGGGTCTCGGGGCGCAGGCCGCCCGACCAGACCAGCGGGTCGTTGCGCAACTGCTCGGCGTACTCGGCGTTTCCGCACAGCTCGGCCGGGTCCTTGCGCAGCGACATCGGGTCGATGCCGTGTTCCTCCAGGAGCTTGCGCAGGCCGCTCTCGCCCGGTGACAGGCCCACGCTCGCGCCCGCCAGGACCAGGGCCCGGGCGTGTGCGGCGGCGGGACGGGTGCCGGCCAGGAGCAGCGTGATCGCCGCGCCGAGCGAGTGGCCGGCCAGCACGAGCGGTACGTCGGGGCGTCCGGCGGCGATCAGGTCCAGGACGAGTTCGGCGTCGTCGGTGAGCGCGTCGAGGCTCTCCACCAGGACGCGGGTGCCGTCGCTGAGACCGTGGCCGATGTGGTCGGGGGCCCAGACCTCGATGCCGTCGGCGTTCAGCCGTTCGGCGAGCGGGGCGTGCAGGCCGGCGTGTTCGCCCAGGCCGTGCAGGAGCAGTACGACGGCGACCGGGGCGCCCTCGGTGGGCCACACCCGCAGGTGGAACTCGCCGCGTTCACCGCGGACCCGGCTTTCATGGACGGCCTGACGAGTCGTCATCGGGTGCTCTCCGTAACGGCATTGGCAACGGCTGCGGAATCGGCGCGAGAAGCGGAATGGGCTGGACGGGCTGGACGGGTGGAGTGGGCGGGATGGGCGGCGGCCAGCCCGAGCCGCAGGTCGGCGAGCAGGTCGTCGATGCCCTCCAGGCCGACGGACAGGCGGACCAGGCCGGGTGTTACCCCGGCAAGCGCCTGTTGACGCGGGTCGAGTTGGGCGTGGGTCGTGGACGCGGGGTGGATCGCGAGGCTGCGCACGTCGCCGATGTTGGCGAGGTGGCTGAACAGCCGCAGCCCTTCGACGAATCGCCGCCCCGCGTCGAGACCGCCGGCGAGGTCGACGGAGAGCACGGCTCCGGCGCCGCGCGGCAGGTAGCGCTTGGCGGCCTGGTGCCACGGGCTGGTCGGCACGCTCGGGTGGTCCACCCGCAGGACTTCGGGCCGCTCGTGCAGCCAGGCCGCGACCCGTTCGGCGTTCGCGGTGTGCCGGTCCAGGCGCAGCGAGAGCGTCTCGATGCCCTGCAGGAGCAGGAAGCTGTTCAGCGGCGACACCGCCGGGCCAAGGTCGCGCAGCAGGCGGACCCGCAGGCGAAGGGCGTACGCGATCCGGTCGGCGCCGAAGCGCTCCCAGAACGAGAGCCCGTGGTAGGTCGGGTCGGGGGCGACCAGACCGGGGTAGCGGTCGGCGTGCGCGCCGAAGTCGAACGTGCCGCCGTCCACCACGATCCCGCCGATCGCGGCGCCGTGCCCGCCCAGGAATTTGGTGGTGGAGTGCACGACGATGTCCGCGCCGTGCTCGAAGGGCCGCAGCAGGTAGGGCGTCGGGACGGTGTTGTCGACCACGAACGGCACGCCCGCGGCATGCGCGATCTCGGCGACGCCGGCCAGGTCGAGCACGTTGCCGCGCGGATTGCCGACGCTCTCGCCGAACAGCGCCTTGGTCTCCGGCCGGATGACGGCCCGCCACGCGTCGAGGTCGTCCGGGTCGTCCACGAACGACACGCCGATCCCCAGGTCGGCGAAGGTGTGTTCGAGCAGCGTGCGGGTGCCGCCGTACAGCGACGCGGCCGCGACGAGGTGGTCGCCGGCCCGGGCCAGGTTGAGCAGCGCGAGGGTGGTCGCGGCCTGTCCGCTGCCCACCGCGACGGCGGCGGTGCCGCCTTCGAGCGCGGCGATCCGCTCCTCCACCACGGCGGTGGTGGGGTTGGACAGGCGCGTGTAGGCGTGCGTCTCCAGGTCGGTGAGCGCGAACGTTTCGGCCGCGTGGGCGGCGTCGCGGAAGACGTAGCTGCTGGTCAGGTAGATCGGCACGGCCCGGGCGCCGGTGGTCGGGTCCGGTCGGGCGCCGGCGTGCACCTGGCGGGTCTCGAAGGCGGGCTCGGTGCTCGGCACGAGGTCGGACCACCAGCGCTCGACCACGCGCGGGTGCGAGCGCAGCCACCCGATCAGCGCGTTCTCGCCGTACGCGGGCTTGAGCGGATTGGTCGGGTCCTCGGTGACGCCGTCGGCCACCGCGGCCAACTCCGGGGGCAGGGTGAGCGGTTCGACCACGGCGTCCAGGCGCGGGCCGAGGAAGAACGGGAGCGAGTAGCGGTCGACGCCGGGCTGTGGGGCGATCACCCGGTGCCGGGTGGCCCGCAGGTAGCCGCGGGTGGCGATCTCCAGCATCTCGCCGATGTTGAACACGAACGCGTCCGGCAGCGGTGTCGCGTCGATCCACGAGCCGTCCCGGGCCTGCACCTGGAGGCCGCCGACCTCGTCCTGCTGGAGCAGCGCGAGGTAGCCGTAGTCCTTGTGCGCGCCCACCCCCTGGTCGACCTCGGCACTGGGCCGGCCGGGATAGTGCACGACCTTGACGTGCACGGCGGCCTCGTCGTCGAACCACTCGTCGAAGTAGCCGGTGTCCTGGCCGAGCGCGGCGGCGAGCGCGCGCAGCACCTCGCGGCTCACCCGCAGTGCCTCGGCCTGCCACGCGAGCACGATCTCGCGCAGCTCGGGGAGCGCGGCGGGCCACTGGTTCGGGCCGACCAGGCGCAGGTAGGCGGGGTCGGCCGGGCCGAGCGTGAGCGCGTCGCGTTCGGGGCCGATGTCGAGTTGCTCGCGCCAGTCGGGGCCGCCCTGGGTGTACTCGGTGCCGGTGCGTGTGTAGCCCCGGAACTGCGGCGAGTTGACGTTCTCGACCGCGAGCCGGTCGGCCTCGGGCAGCGCGAAGAAGCGCCGGGATACGTCCAGGGCACGGGCTCGCAGCTCCGGGTCCACGCCGTGGCCGACGACGTAGAAGAAGCCGACCTCCCGGGCGGCGTACCGGAGTTCGGCCAACAGGGCGGCTCGGTCGGCGGCGGGGTCGCGGAACCGGGAGATGTCGATCACGGGCAGCGTGGGTGGTGCGGTGGTGGCAGGCATGGCTGGGTCCTCGGTACAGCCGCGCACACGGCCGCGCCGGGGCGGCCCGGGTGGGCCGGGCACGGTGCGGCGGCGGTCATGCGGCGGGTGGGGCGAAGTCGCGTACAGGGCGCGGCGCGGGCGTGGAAGCCGGCGACGCGGGAGCCGTCCGGTGGCGCGGCGGACCGGCAGGGGTCACGCAGGGCGGGGACGGCGCATCACCCGGCGGCGAGAAGGCCGCACGGGCGCAGGGTTCAGCGACAGATCTGGTCGAAGTGGTCGGCTCGTCGACCCGCCCAGAAGGGGTCGAGCAGCGCGCAAGCGACCTGACTCGGTGTCATGGCGGTGATGAAAGCACGAAGAAGGCGCTCCGGTCCAGCCGGCATTTTGTGTCGTGGGCGGCGGACCGACCCTCCGGGCGGAGAGCGCACCGATCCTGTGGGCCTGCGGCGCACCGATCCCGCGGCCCGGCGATACCTCGCTCGTGCGGCCCGGTGGCATCCCTGCGCGCTCGCCTCGGGGAACCCCGTGGCGCGGACCCGGTCGGGCCGCCTAGACTCGCGGCCATGCCCAGCCCCATGCTCGTCAGTCGCCGCCACGTGGATCTCGTGCGCGTGACCAGCATGGCGTGTCGAATGTCCTACTGAACCCGTGTGACCCTTCCGGTCCCCGAGGTTCCCGCGGCCCAGGAGTCCCGGCGCTGAGGCGCCGACTCGCCGCGATCCGGTGCTCCCGCCGCTCCGCAAGGCCCTCGCTCGCGTGAACTCCGCGTGCGCCGAACCCTGTTCGGCGTGACCGCGGTCGATTTCCCGTACGCGGGCGCCTTCCACGCACCCCCGGTACCCCCCGTGCGCCCCCGCTCGCCGCCGTCCCGACGGGTCGGTGGTGTCCGTTCGCGTACCCGTGCCTGTACGGCCGCACAGCCGTACCTCCGTACCTCCGTACCTCCGTACCTCTGTGCCTTGGTCGATTCCCTTACCCCGCAAGGAGTTTCCAATGACCCTCGAAGCAACCGACGCGCCGCCCACGATCGCCGAAGAGCTTGCCGCCGAGCCCTCGGCGTGGTCCTTCGAGACCCGGCAGATCCACGCCGGCACCTCGCCCGACCCGACCACCGGAGCCCGCGCGGTGCCGATCTACCAGACCACGTCGTTCGTCTTCCGCGACACCGAGCACGCCGCCGGGTTGTTCGACCTGTCCGAGGAAGGCCACATCTACACCCGCATCCACAACCCCACGACGGACGCCCTGGAACAACGTGTGGCCGCGCTCGAAGGTGGCGTCGCGGCGGTCGCGACCGCGTCGGGGCAGGCCGCGACGACGCTCGCGGTGCTCAACCTGGCGGGGGCCGGCGACCACATCGTGTCGAGTTCGTCGTTGTACGGCGGCACCTATAACCTGTTCCACTGGACGTTGCCCAAGCTCGGCATCGAGGTGTCGTTCGTGGACGACCCGGACGACCTCGACGCGTGGCGGGCCGCGATCCGGCCGGAGACCAAGCTGCTGTTCGCCGAGACGCTCGGCAATCCGCGCAGCAACGTGCTCGACCTGGCGGCGGTCGCGGACGTCGCGCACACGGCGGGCCTGCCGCTCGTGGTCGACAACACCGTCCCGACGCCCTACCTGCTGCGGCCGTTGGAGCACGGCGCGGACATCGTGGTGCACTCGGCGACCAAGTTCCTGGGCGGGCACGGCACCGCGATCGGCGGGATCGTGGTGGACGGCGGCACGTTCGACTTCGGCGCGCACGCCGACCGCTACCCCGGCTTCGTCGAGCCCGACGCGAGCTACAACGGCCTGCGCTACTGGCCCGACCTGGGCCCGGGCGCCTACGCGGCGAAGCTGCGCGTACAGCTGTTGCGCGACGTGGGCGCGTCGATCGCGCCGCTGACCAGCTTCCTGATCCTGCAGGGCCTGGAGACGCTGTCGCTGCGGATCGAGCGGCACGTGGCCAACGCGAGCGCGCTGGCCGGCTGGTTGCGGGCGCGGGACGAGGTGGAGACCGTGCACTACGCGGGCCTGCCGGAGAGCCGGTGGTACGACGCGGGCAAGCGCTATCTGCCGCTGGGCGCGGGCGCGATCGTCGCGTTCGAGCTGAAGGGCGGAATCGAGGCGGGCCGCCGGTTCGTGGACGGCCTCTCGCTGTTCAGCCACCTGGCCAACATCGGCGACGTGCGCAGCCTGGTGATCCACCCGGCGAGCACGACGCACGCGCAACTCTCCGACGCCGAGCGGCTCGCGACCGGGGTCACCCCGGGTCTGGTCCGGCTGTCGGTCGGCATCGAGGGCCTGGCCGACCTGCGGGCCGACCTGGAAGCCGGATTCCGCGCCGCGCGGGTGAACTAGGGCGTGTTCCGGACGGACGACACCATGCCGCACGACACGCAAACCACCACGGGGCCACGGTCCCTGACCCTGCCTCAGCCGCTGTGGACCGAGTCCGGGGAGGTGCTGCCCGAGGTTCGCGTCGGCTACGAGACGTGGGGGCGGCTCGCGCCGGACCGGTCCAACGCGGTGCTGATCCTGCACGCGCTCACCGGGGACAGCCATGTCGCCGGGCCCGCCGGTCCGGGGTTTCCCAGTCCGGGGTGGTGGGACGGCCTGATCGGGCCGGGCCGGGCGCTGGACACCGACCGCTGGTTCGTGGTCGCGCCGAACGCGCTCGGCGGCTGCCGGGGGACGACCGGGCCGGCTTCGCCGGGGCCGGATGGTCGGGTGTGGGGAAGTCGCTTCCCGCGCTTGACGATTCGCGATCAGGTCGCGGCCGAGGTGGCCACCGCCGACGCGCTCGGGATCGGCCGCTGGGCAGCGGTGGTGGGCGGGTCGATGGGCGGCATGCGGGCGGTCGAGTGGGCGGTGACCCATCCGGCCCGGGTCGGCGCGCTGTTCCTGGTCGCCACCACGGCGGCGGCGAGCGCGGAGCAGATCGCGTGGTGCGCGACGCAGCTGCACGCGATCCGGGCCGATCCGGGCTGGGCCGGCGGCGACTACCACGAGCTGCCGGCCGAGTCCGGACCGTGGCGCGGCCTGGGCCTGGCCCGGCGGATCGCGCACGTCACGTATCGGAGCGAGGCGGAGCTGGCGGCCCGCTTCGGCCGCGACCGGCAGCCCGGCGAGGGGCCCGACGGGCGGTACGCGGTCGAGTCGTACCTCGACCACCACGCCGCCAAGCTGACCGCGCGGTTCGACGCGGGCAGCTACGTGAGCCTGACCGAGGCGATGAACAGCCACGACGTGGGCCGGGGCCGGGGCGGCGTCGCCGCCGCGCTGGCCCGGGTCACCGCGCCGACGGTGGTCGCGGCGGTGGACAGCGACCGGCTGTACCCGCCGAGCCAGCAGCGCGTCCTCGCCGACGGCATCCCCGGGGCGGGGCCACTACGCGTGGTCGAATCCTCGTACGGCCACGACGGTTTCCTGATCGAGCTCGCCCAGGTGGCGCCGCTGCTCGCCGAGCTGCTCGCGCGGACCCGGAACACGGCGCTCGATCGCACCGTTACCGGTAGGTAGCCTTCCATTACGCCCCCGTCGAAAGGTCCGAACACCATGACCGCCCTGGCCCCCGCGCAGGTCCGCCCGCGTCTGACCGAATTCACCGTGCTCGACGTGCGCACCCCCGGCGAGTACGCGACCGGCCACATCCCCGGCGCGCACAACGTCCCGCTGGACCGCCTGCGCGAAGCGGTGCCCGTGCTCAAGCGGGCCGGCCATCCGAACCTGCTGATCGTCTGCGCGTCCGGCGCCCGCTCCGAGCGCGCCCGCACCGATCTGACCGCCGCCGGCATCGACGCCGCGCACCTCACCGGCGGCACCTCCGCCTGGGTCGCCGACGGCCACGCCCTCGACGGCCCCACGGGCGCCCGCAACGTCTGGCCGATGGAACGTCAGGTCCGCCTGGCCGCCGGCAGCCTGGTCGTCCTCGGTCTCGCCGTCGGCCGCCGCTCCCCCAAGGCCCGCCTCCTGTCCGCCGCCATCGGCTCCGGCCTGATCTTCTCCGCGGTCAGCAACACCTGCGGCATGGCCACCGCCCTCGCCAAGCTCCCGCACAACCGCCCCGCCCCGACCACTCCGGACCTCGCCACCACCCTCACCGCCCTCGACCGACACTGATCCCCGGATCCGGGGATTCGCGGATCCCCGGATCCCCGGCGGCGGCGAGCGCCCGCAGACCGTGGCCGCCCGCAGGCGACTCCTCCCCCGGCCGGTCCGGCAGGGCTACACCTTCGGCTTCCCGGCCGAGTCGGCCGAACCGGCCGAACCGCACTCCAGCACCGCCGCGGCGAGGCCGTACGGATCGGGGTGGACCCGGGCGGCGAAGTCGACGACCTCGATCCGGTGCGGGGTCAGGCGCAGCAGCGCGAAATCGCCGGCGGTCGGGCCGGTGGGGAAGAACGGGCGCAGCGACTCGGTCCAGTGGACCTCGAGTTCGGGGCCGGTGGTGAGCAGTTCGGCGCGGGCGTACAGCGTCGCGTATCCGAAGGCGGCCCGGTCCTCCACCGCGTAGGACACCTCCGGTCGCGCCGTCGCGTCGGCGACCTTGCGCGAGTTCGGGCTCGCGCTGATCCATACCGTCGCGTCGTCCTCGACGGCCAGGTGTTGCACCAGGCGCACACGCGGCCCGCCGTCGGGACCGGTCGTGGCGAGGAAGCCGAGCGGGTGCGAGCGCAGGATGCGCAGGGACACCTCGAGCAGGGCACCGCGGTCGGTACCGGTGCCGGTGTCGGTGTCGGTGTCGCCATCGGCGTGAGTAGAGGAGGTCGAGGAGGTCGTCATGTTCCGCCGCCCATCGTTCGATTTATTAGTGAGGCCATACTAGAATCCCTCTTCAAGAAAACGTCAAGAGGATGTGGGCATGGGTCGCAAACCGAGGTTCAGCGAGGACGACTTCCTCGACGCCGCGCTCCGGGTCACCGCGCGCACCGGTGCCGGTGCCGTGACCATCGCCGCCGTGGCGGCCGAGGCCGGGGCGCCGGTCGGGTCGGTGTACCACCGGTTCGCGTCGCGTGACCTGCTGCTCGCGCGGCTGTGGGTGCGCACGGTCCGGCGCTTTCAGGAACCGGTCCTGGCGGCACTCGCGGACGAGGATCCGGTCCGGGGCGCCGACCGCACGGTCCTTGCCGTGCTCGCCTGGGTGCGCGGGAACCCGGACGAGGCCGCGGTGCTGCTCCTGCATCGGCGCGACGACCTGGTCGCGCAATGGCCCGCCGACCTCGGCCCCGACCTCGCGGTCCTCAACGACGCCGTGGCCGCCGCGCTGCGCGCCTACACCGCGGCCCGCTTCGGCCGCGCCTCCCCCGCCGCGCTGGAGCGGGTCACCTTCGCCCTCGTCGACATCCCGTACGCCGCGGTGCACCGACACCTGGCCGCCGGTCGCACCCCACCGCCGCTGCTCGACCCACCCACACTCGCCGCCGCGCGCGCCGCGCTCGCCGACTGACCCGCTCCGGTCCCGCTGCGTACCCGCTCCGAACCCGCTCCGGTCCGATGCGGCCCCTCCGAGCACGGAAATTCGAACGCCGGGTCGTCCGCTTCGGGTCAACCGGCCGATCGGGTGGGCGGGTACATCCGGCACTGGCTGGTCCCGGTGGCGCGGATGGTGCCGTCGGGATCGCTCAGCGTTCCCCGCGTGTTGGCGAACAGGCCGTCGGCGTCCGCCTCCGCCTCGAGGAGCGTGGCATCGGGCGATCCGACTCCGGCGGGGACGTGCCAGGTGACGTCCAGGTCCAGGCTGGTCATGACCGTCCCGCGGGGCTGATCGCGATGCGCCGCGTCCATCAGGTGGGCATCGAACAGCATGACGTCGGCGAGCCGCTCGGCGAGCCCGTCCCCCGGTGAATCCGGCCATCGCGGCACTGCCCACAGCGCGATCGAGGTGCCGCCGTCGTGATACGAATCCGCGAACTCCTCGGCCGTGAGCGGGAAATCCACCGCCCGGGCGTCGAAACCGGCCAGGAACGGCACGACCTTCTCCAACCACGGCAGCCGGGGACAGTCCTCGGGCCGGGGCACGTGCCGCGGCGAACGGCGCGCACCGACCGCGGGCAACAGCCCCGGGCTCGCGAACCATGCCAGCGCCGCGACGACGGGTTCGCCGTCCTGACGGGCCGTCACCTGGACTCCGCACGCCGTGCGCCCACGCATCAACGGCAGTACTTCCAGGTCCAGTTCGCCCGTCTCGGCGCTGCGCGTGAAGACCGTCCGCAGGCTGCGCAGCTGCTTGCCATCGGCGTATCGCGCGGCGGCCAGCGCGGCGATCGCGGCGGTGTACCCGCCGAAGCCGCGGCCGTTGATGCAGAAGTACTCGGGCAGGTCCGCGACGAAGCCGTGGGCGGTGGGCCGGACCCGCAACTCCCCCAAAGGTGTCGACGTAGTGGTGGGCACGCCACCGGAAGTGTCCATCGGCGGATGCTGACACGGCCGTCCCGAAGATGCCAGTGGCCGGGTCGGGCGCCGAGAAGCGGTGAACCTTTCCGGCCACGGCACCGGCTCGCCCCTTCGGGTCCCGCTGTGCAACGGTCCCGCTGTGCAACGGATCGGTCGCGTCTTGGCGCGGTGGCTTCTCTTCGACCGTCGATCCGGCGACGCTGCGAACGGTCCGGTATCTCGCGCCGTGACCGCCCACGCACGCCGAAGCTCTCACCGAGTCCGCGGTCGGGCAACGCGCATCCGCCGTCCGGGGGCGACGAAAGGATGCCGTGCACCAGAACCCGAAGCAGATCCGTCGGCGCGGAACCGGCGCCCGATTCGCCGCGTTCGCCATCGCGATGACGCTGGGCGCGAGCGGCGGAGCCGCGGCCGCCCAACCCCCGAACGGACCCCCGAGCGCGCCGCCGAACACCGCGCGGCCGGGCGGCACGCACGACACCGTCACGCTGCTGACGGGTGACCGGGTTCGGCTCGACCATCTCCCGGACGGCGGCGACGCGGTGTCCGTCACGCCCGGCCCGGGCCGCGCCGGGATGTCGTTCACCCAGCAGCGCAAGGGTGCCGCGGTCTCGGTGGTGCCCGCCGATGCCTTGGCCCTGCTCGGCCGGGGCGTGCTGGACGGCCGGCTCTTCGACGTGACCGGCCTGGTCCGGGCGGGATACGACGACCGGTCACGGTCGACCCTCCCGCTCATCGTGCAGTCCACCGGCGGCCCGGCCACGCTCGCGCGGGGGCGCGGCCTGGACTTACCGAGCATCGGCGCCCGGGCGGTGGCCGAACCCAAGGCCACCGCCGGGGAGTTCTGGCAGTCCGTCACCGCCGGCTCGGCGCAGGCGCGTACGGCGGCGCCCGGGGTGACCAGGATCTGGTTGGACGGCAAGGTGGCGGCCGACCTCGACCGGAGCGTCCCGCGCATCGGCGCGCCCGCCGCGTGGCAGGCCGGCCACACCGGCCTGGGCGTGCGCACAGCGGTGCTGGACTCGGGAATCGACGCCGGCCACCCCGATCTGCTCGACGCCGTCGAGCAGGCGGCCGACTTCACCGACAACCCGGCCGGACCCCGCGACGGAAACGGTCACGGCACCCACGTCGCCTCGATCATCACCGGAGCCGGCACCGCGTCCGGCGGCGCGTACAAGGGCGTTGCCCCCGACACCAGGCTGCTGATCGGCAAGGTCCTGGACGACGCCGGCTTCGGCACCGAATCCACCACCATCGCCGGCATGCAGTGGGCGACCGATCAGGGTGCCCGCGTGGTCAACATGAGCTTCGGCAGCGGCCCGGGCGACGGCCGGGATCCGACCTCGCTCGCGCTGAACAACCTCACCGCCTCCACCGGCGCCCTGTTCGTGGTCGCGGCCGGCAACGACGGCCGCACCGGCGGCAAGGTGAGCAACCCCGGTGCGGCCGACGCGGCGCTGACCGTGGGCGCGATCGACCGCGACGGCTCCCTGGCCCCCTTCTCCAGCCAAGGCCCCCGACTGGGCGACAACGCGGTCAAGCCCGAACTCACCGCGCCCGGCGTCGGCATCGCGGCCGCCCGCGCGGCCGACACCGAACTCGGCGAGCCGCTGGACGAGCACTACACGCGCGTCGACGGCACGTCGATGGCCGCCCCACACGTCGCCGGCGCCGCCGCGCTGCTCGCGCAGCGACACCCGGACTGGCGCGCGGATCGGCTCAAGGCCGCGCTGATCGGGACCGCGACCCCCAGTTCCGACCTCGGCGTCTTCGCGCAGGGCACCGGCCTGGTCGACGTGGCCCGCGCGGTGAGTCAGAACGTGTACCCGAGCAAGGGCACCGTCTCGCTGTTCGCGAAGTGGCCGTTCACCCGGCCCGTCACCGACACCGTGACCTACCGCAACGACGGCACCGCCCCGATCGCGCTCGACCTGCGCGTGGACGGTCCCGCCTCGATCGCCTTGGACACCACCCGCGTCACGGTGCCGGCGCACGGGACCGCCGACGCCACGCTGACCTTCACTCCGGATGCCCCGGGCGCGGGCCCGTTCGGCGCGACGGTGCTCGCGACCGGCCCGGGCGGCTCGGCCGTTCGGGTCGCGGTCGGCGCGTACGCCGAGGCCGAGATGTACGACGTGACGCTCGACCTGCGCGACCGCGCCGGCGCGCCGTTCGAGTCCGGGGTAGTGCATCTCACCGACCTCGAGACCGGTATCGGCTACGAACCCTCGTACAACGGGGGCGCGTTGGTGGTCCGGGTGCCGAAGGGCCGGTTCTCCGCCGACTCGATGATCCGCACTCCGGCCGGTGCGGGCGCGGCCAGTTGGACGATCGCCGGCCGACCGGAGGTCACCGTCGCCCGCGACACCACGCTCACCCTGGACGCCCGCGCCGGAAAGCCGGTGACGGTCGCGCTCGACGACCCGTCGGTGCGCGTCGACGTACGGCGACTGTCCCTGGTCCAACGGATCGCGGGACAGGAACACGGCGGCGACGTGATGGCCACCAATCCGGACACGCCGCTGTACGCGGTGCCGACCCCGAAGGTCACGTCACGTCCGTACGCACTGGTCATGCGTGAGTTCCTCGGCAACGCCACGACGACCTACAACCTGACACTCAGTCACGACGGCCGAGTCCCGCCGGATCCGGCCTTCCGCGTCCGCACCCGCGACCTGGCCGAGGTGGAGGTGCGGACACACGGCCGCAACGGCACCCGGGACGCCTCGATGTCCCGGCTCTCGGCGTTGGACGGCTCCACCCACGCCTCGGGCTGGTTCCACGACGTACCGATGCCCGCGACCACGACGGAGTACTTCTCGGCGGGTCCGCGACTGTCCTGGTACGGGGTCTTCGGCGTCGACGGCGCGAGCGAGACCGGGCCGAGCACGCGGTACACGGCAGGCCGGCGCACGGTCGAGGCGTGGAACGGCGCGGTGCTCGCGCCCGCCAACGACACCGTCCGCTGCGGCGATCTGCTGTACGCGGCCGTCTCGCCGTTCGCGGCCTCGGCCCGGGGGCACGCGGGAACGGCGACCGCCGAACCGTGGAGCGGACAGGTCACGCTGCTCAGCGGCGGTCAGGAGCTGTCCACCAGCTACAACCCGTCGTGGGCGGAGCTCGGCGGCCTGAGCGAGGGCGGCGCGAAGTACACGATGCGGCTCGACGCGGACCGCGGGGACGCGGCGACCTCGACGAGGGTGCGGGCCGAGTGGACCTTCTCGTCCGCCCGACCCGCCGACGAGGGAGAGTGCGCACGGCATGTCGTGCCGCTCCTCGCGACCCGCGTCGAGGGGGACTTCGGCCTGGACGACCGCGTACCGGCACACCGGCCGGCCGTGCTGCGGATCGCCGTCGAGGGCGCCGGCCAAAACGCCCCCGACGTACGGGCGTTCACCATCGAAGCGTCGTTCGGCGGCGACCTCGGGTGGCGGCGACTGCCGGCCCTGCCGGTCGGCGGCGGACGGTTCGTCGCCGTACTGCCCCCGGGCGGACCGGGCGGTGACGGCTTCATCGCCCTGCGCACGACGGCACGCGACGCCGCCGGGAACACGCTGACCCAGACCATCGACCGGGCGTACGCACTGCGCAGCTCGTAGATCGCGAGCCGCACGTCGCGAGCCCCACATCGCGGGCTGCCGACGCTCCCGCGGCCCGCGACCCGCGGCCCCCGCGCCGCGGGCGAAACCCGCGCCGATCTCAGGCCGCGCACCCCCACACCGGCTCGGGTCGCGGCGCCGGTTCGAGGAAGCGCAACACCTCGGCGACCACGGCGGCGTCGCCCAGCACGCGGTGATGGCCGAGGCCCTTGGTACCGAACAGCCGAGCCCGGTCCCGGTATGCCGCGACGAGCCGATGCGCCTGGTCCGCCACCACCATGTCGTCGTCCTCGTCGTGCACGACCAGGATCGGCACGCGGATCGTCTCGGGTCCGTGCGACGCGGAGAAGCGCTGCCAGATGTCCGACTCCGGCGCGAGCAACCGCGCGTCGGCCCGCGCCCGCAACGCCGCCTTGACCCGCGAATCGAGGCCGAGCCCGGCACTGAACCGGTCGAGCAGGTATTCCATGTCGCACACCCCGCCGACGGCCACCACGCGGTCGGCCCGCACCCCCGAGCGCAACGCCTGGAACGCGCCGAGCACGCCGAACGAATGGGCCAGGATCGCGCGGAAGTCCCCGTGCCGGTCCTGGATTCGACCGGCGATCTCGGCGTAGTCGAGGACCGTCGTGCGCTTGCCGCCGGAATCCCCGTGCCCGGGCGCGTCGAAGCCGATCGGGGTCATCCCGCGGGCCCGTAGCTCCTCGACGAACAGCGCGAAGCGCGACGCCCGCGACTGCCAGCCGTGCAGCAGCAGGACCGGATCGGTGCCGTCGCCCCAGCGGTAGGTGACGACCCGTCTGCCGCCGACGTCGAGCGTGTCGACGGTCGCGAACATGTGCGCCGAGCGCTCGGCGGGGCGGACCCGGCCGCGCCCGAACGGGCGGTTGAACAGCCGGTAGGCGAGCGCGCCGGCCGCCTTCGGGGACAGCGCGGTCGCCGCCCGCAGCGTGGTCCGCGCGGCGGCCTCGCCCGCGCTCACGCCGTCCGCCCGAACGGTGTGCGGCCGAGGAACGCCACGAGGCGATCGCCCGGGGACGCGTCCGCCGGCACCTCGACCGCGACGCCGAACGCGCCGGGAGGCCGGACCGATTCCCATTGCCGGGCGAACTCCAGCGCGGCCAGCGCGAGTTCGGGTTCGATCGCCCGGTGGGAGCCGATCGTGCGTGCGATGTCCCACGTGTGCACGACGATGTCGACGAAGTGGATCGCCATCGCGAGAGTCCCCGGGAGGAATCCGAGCTCCCGGATCCGAAGCTTGCGTTCGAGGAGGTCCTCGGCCGCGAACACGGCGGTGAGGACGATCGCCGAGGTGGCGAAGTCCGTCCACGGTTCGGCACCGAGCGAGTCGTCGTGCCACGCGGCGGGATCGGTGGAGCCGGCCGCCGCCGCGGTGAAACCGCGATTCTCCGCGACCAGGTGGCCGAGCAGGTCGCGCAGCGTCCATCCCGCGCAGGGGGTGAACAGCTCCAGGTGCTCACGCCGGACGAGCCGGAGCACGTCCAGCGCGACGACGGTCGCGTGGCGGTCGAGCGCCCGGATGTCGAGGGTGCCGATGTCGAAACTGTGGATGTCGAAGCCGTGGATGTCGAAGGCGCGGGTGTCCCGTGCGCGGGCGTTCGAAACGGTCATGGGTGTCCCCCTTGAGCCGATGGGCCACGTCGTACGGCGGGCACCGTGGACGATGAGCGAAATTGCACGAACGGTCGTACTATTTATCGAGTACGAAGGGACTGTCAAGGCCGGGAGATAATCGACCACGATCGGTCGCCCGACCGTTTCGTCGCGTCCTTCGTTGTGTCGCGTCCTTCGTTGTGTCGCGTCATCCGCGTCGCCGCACCTCGGGCGCCGTCGCGTCATACGTCGAACCCGTGGAGGTGGAGGCAGTGGTGAGTGCGTCGCCGACCGATGGGCGGGTCCGGAAGGGCGATCGCACTCGGCTCACGATCGTGCGCCGGGCCGCTGACATCGCCTCGCTCGAAGGGCTCGAAGGGCTGTCGATCGGCCGTCTCGCGGGAGACCTGGAGATCAGCAAGAGCGGCGTGTTCGCGCATTTCGGCTCGAAGGAGGAACTCCAGCTCGCGGCGATCGCCGCGGCGAGCGACGTCTTCGTCGAGCACGTGCTGACCCCCGTGCGGGCCACACCCCCCGGCCTGATCCGACTGTGGCAGCTGGTCGACCGGTGGATCGCCTACTCGCGCGACCGGGTCTTCCCCGGCGGCTGTTTCTTCTTCCACGCGTCCGCCGAATTCGACGGGCGCCCCGGCCGGGTGCGCGACTCGCTGGCCGAAGCGTGGCGGCTGTGGCGCGCGACCCTGACCCGGGAGATCGAGGCGGCCAAGCGGGCCGGCGCCGCGCCCGCCGACCTCGACTCGGCCCAACTCGTCTTCGAGATCATCGCGTTCCTGGAAACCGCCAACGGCGTCAGCGTCCTGCACGACGACACCCTCGTCTACGAGCGCGCCGCCACCGCCGTCCGCTCCCGCCTGCTGTCCGCGTCCACCGACCCGACCACGCTGGCGGCCGAGCTCACCCCCTGACCACACACTCGACCCCGACCCGACGCAGCGCCCGGCGGATCCGGGGCGAGCGGGAATCGGTCGTCGAAACCGAGTATTGGACTGGCTTGTACAAAACCTGTTAGCGTCTTCGCATGGCCCGACCGAGGAAGTTCGACGAGGAGCAGGCGGTGGAAGCCGCCCTCCAGGCGTTCTGGACCGCCGGCTACGAGGCGACGTCGACCCAGGACCTGTGCGACGCGACCGGTCTCGGCCGCAGCAGCATCTACAACACTTTCAAGAGCAAGCGCGACCTGTTCCTGCTCGCCCTCGCCCGCTACGCCGATCACATGTCGACCACGCAGATCGCGGACCTGGAGGCCGATCGGCCGGTGCGGGACAAGATCCGCGACCTGCTGGAGGCGATCATCACCGACGAGGTGGACAAGACCGACGACCGGCGCGGCTGTCTCGTCGTGAACACCGCGATCGAACTCGCGGGCCGCGACGCGGAGGTGGCCGCACTCCTCAAGCACGACTACGAGCGGCGCTTCGCGGCGATCAAGGCCGCGATCGACGCCGGCCGCCTCGACGGCGACGTGGCCCGGGACAAGGACGCCGGGGCGCTCGCGCACGCGGTCATCGGCACGGTGTCGGCCATCCGCCTCGCCTCCCGCAGCGGCGTGGACCGCGCCGGACTACAGGCGATCGCGAACACGACCCTGACCGCCCTGTAGGAATCCGCGGGAATCCGCGGGAATCCGCCCCGGACCGGCGACGCCCGACTCGGCGACACCCGGCGACGCCCGGTCGGAGAACGCCCGGCCGGAGAACGCCTGCCCGACACCATCCGGTCGCACAACCCGGTCCCGACACCTCGGGTCCGCTCATCACGCACGCCCGCATTTTGTACTGACCGTTCTAAAACTCGGGAGTTCCACCATGCCCCTGGCCGTCTACATCCTCGGACTAGGCATATTCGCGCAAGGCACCTCGGAGTTCATGCTCTCCGGCCTGCTCGAGACGATGGCGAAGGACCTCGGCGTGTCCATCCCCGACGCCGGCCTGCTGATCTCGGCATTCGCGATCGGGATGGTCGTCGGCGCGCCGCTACTGGCGGTCGCGACGCTGCAATGGCCGCGCCGCACCGCACTCATCGCGTTCCAGGCCGTGTTCATCCTCGGCCACGTGGTCGGCGCGCTCGCGCCCGGCTACTGGCTCGTGCTGGTCACCCGCTTCGTGAGCGCCGTCGCGTACGCCGGGTTCTGGGCCGTGGCCGCCGTCACGGCACTGGGGCTGGTCGCGCCGAACGCCAAGGCCAAGGCGATGGCCGTGGTCGCCGGCGGACTCTCGCTGGCCACCGTGGTCGGCCTCCCGCTCGGCACGATGATCGGCAACTGGGCCGGCTGGCGGGCCGCGTTCTGGGCGGTCGCCGTGCTCACCGCGCTGAGCACGATCGCCGTGTACGCCGTCCTGCCCGGCGGGCACGCCACCCACGAGGCGCCGCGCTCGGTCCGCACCGAACTGCGGGCGCTGCGCCGACCGCGGCTGTGGCTGGCGTACGCGACGACCGCCCTCAGCTTCGGCGCGCTCGTCGCCACCTTCAGCTACCTGGGCACGATCCTGACCAACACGACCGACGTCGGCGAGGCGTGGGTGCCGCTGGTGCTGTCCTGGTACGGCGTGGGCGCGGTGGTCGGCATCACCGTGGGCGGGCGCGTGGCCGACGAACACCCGTTCGGCACGCTGTACGCGAGCATCGGCGGGATCGTCGGCTCGTCCCTGCTGCTCGCGCTGACCGCCGAGAACCTGCCCATCACCCTGGTCCTGATCTTCATCCTCGGCGTGAGCGGTTTCGCCGCCAATCCGGCCGTCAACGCCCGGGTGTTCGCGATCGCGTCCGACGCGCCCACGCTCGCGGGCGCGACCAACACGGCGTCGTTCAACGTCGGCATCACGATCGGCCCGCTCCTGGGCGGGCGGGTCATCGCGGCGGGCTTCGACTACGCGGCGGTCGCCTGGGTCGGCGTGGTCCTGGGCCTGGCCGCACTCGCCACCGCGTGGGCCGACTCGCACGCGCGCCCGACCTCCGCGGGCGCGGGCGCGGTCGCCGACCCGCGGCCGGCCGAGGCCACGAAGGAACCGGCCGGCCTGTCCGTCTGACCGGCACCCTGCGACGTCTCGACGCAACCGCCCCGTCGCCTCCCGCGACGGGGCCTTCGCGGCAGGCTGACATGTCATCAGTTCCCTTGATTTTCCTGGCCTCCAGGACTCCCGGTCGGGTCTGTGGCGGGTCTAACCTGATGGTCCGTTTCCGATGGTCCGTTTTCGGTCAAACCCGAATAAACTGCCCGCTAGGACAGGACGGTTAGCCATGGCCACAATCGACCCCGCAAGACCCGCCGACCCTGGCCCGCTGGGTCGCGGAGCCGGTGAGAAGGGTCTCAAGACCGGCGCGCTGGGGCTGGCGTCCAGCGTCGTGATCGGTCTCGCCTCCACCGCACCCGCCTACAGCATCGCCGCGACGCTCGGCATCATCGTGGCGGGCGTCGGCCTACAGGCGCCGATCGTGATGGTGCTGGCCTTCATCCCGATGTTCCTGATCGCCTACGGCTACAAGGAACTCAACGAGGCCGACCCTGACTGCGGCACCACATTCACTTGGGGCACGCGCGCGTTCGGCCCGATGAGCGGCTGGATGGGCGGCTGGGGGATCATCGTCGCCGATGTCATCGTGATGGCCAATCTGGCCCAGATCGCGGGACAGTACGGCTTCCAACTGATCGGCGCGTACGGCCTCGCGGAGGACACCTTCTGGACCACCGTCGCGGGTGTCGCGTGGATCATCCTGATGACGTGGATCTGCTACGTCGGCATCGAACTGTCGGCCAATCTGCAGAAGGTGCTGCTGACGATCGAGGTCGTCGTACTCGTGGCCCTCGGCCTCACGGCGCTGTGGAAGGTGTACCTGGGCAACGCCCCCGACGGGTCGCAGCACGTCGCCTGGTCGTGGTTCAACCCGTTCGAGATCGACTCGATCGACGCGCTGACCAAGGGCGTACTCGCCGGTGTCTTCATCTACTGGGGCTGGGACACTGCCGTCGCGATCAACGAGGAAACCGCGGACACCCGACGCACCCCCGGCCGGGCGGCGATCATCTCGACCGTGCTCCTTTTGCTGATCTACGTACTGAGCAGCACCTCCGCGCTGGCCTTCGCGGGCGCCGGCGAAACGGGCGGCGGGTTGGCCAACCCGGACAACTCCGGGGACGTGCTGTCCGGGCTCGGCGACAGCGTGTTCGGCACCGAGGGCGTCGGCTGGTTCATGGCCAAGCTGCTCGTGTTCATGGTGCTGACGTCCTCGGCCGCGTCCACGCAGACCACGATCCTGCCCACCGCGCGCACCGCGCTGTCCATGGCGGCGCACCGGGCCATCCCGGAGAAGTTCGCGCGCATGCACAGCCGCAACATGGTGCCGACGTGGTCGACGGTTGGGATGGGGATCGCGTCGGTGGCGTTCTACGTCGTGATCACCCGAGTCAGTACCAACGTGCTCACCGACTCGATCGGCTCGATCGGGCTGGCGATCGCGTTCTACTACGCGCTGACCGGGTTCGCGTGTGTCTGGTACTACCGGCACGTGCTCACGCGCAGCCCGCGCGACCTGTGGACCAAGGGGATCATGCCGGGCCTCGGTGGCGCGCTGCTGACCTACTTCTTCATCGAGGCGTCCCGGGTGTACGCGGACAAGGACTACGGCACGACCTACTGGACCCTGCCGTTCCCGCCGCACTGGGCGCTGGGCGGGGTGTTCCTGACCGGGATCGGCGCGCTGCTCCTGGGCATCGTGCTGATGCTGGTGTGCCGGTTCACCCGGCCGGCCTTCTTCCGCGGCGAGACGCTGCCGCGCTCGGCGGCGGTGCGCGAGCCGGCACCGAAGCCGGTCGAACCGACCGAGCCGTGACCGCCGGTGGTGGGCCCGCGTCGGCGGGCCCACCACGGGTCGGCGCTCGGTGCCGCGCACGGGTGCGCGTCCGGTCCGGCGCCCGGTTCCGTGCTCAGCGGGTGGCCGCTCAGGGGGTGGGCGCTCAGGGGGTGGGCGCTCGGCGTAGCGCTCGGGTCAGCGCTCCCGGAACTGCTCCAGCTCGCGTCGGTCGCGCTTGGTCGGGCGGCCCGCGCCGCGGTCGCGCCGGGCGACCACCACGATCTCTTCGCGCGGGGGCCTGGGCGGGCTGTTGTCGGTCATGCATTCGGCGGCCACGGGCGGGCCGACCCGCTTCCGCACGATCCGCTTGACCACGACGATCCGCTCGAAGCCGTCCTGACGCAGCCGCACCTCGTCGCCGATCTTGATCGACTGAGCCGGCTTGACCCGGTCCCCGTTGACCCGCACATGCCCGGCCTTGCAGGCCGCGGCGGCAAGCGACCGCGTCTTGGTCATCCGCACGGACCAAATCCAACTGTCGACCCGTACGGTGCCCTCGTCTGTCGTTCCCATCCCCCGACTCTAGAACCCCCCGGGGCGAATCGGGACCGGAGACCGGACGGTCCGTCCCGCGTGGTGGCGCCCCCCGGATCGAGATCGGCCGCAATCTACGCTGCCGGTGCCAGGAGTTCGGTCCATCCCTCCAGCGTGGGCCGCTCCGCCAGGTCGGCGAAGTCGACGGTGACGCCGTGGGCGCGCGTCCAGCGCTCCACCAGGGCCATCACGCGGACCGAGTCGAGGCCGTAGTCGACGAGGTTCTCGTCGACCGGGATGTCCGCCGGGTCCTCGCCGAGGATGTCGGCGACGTCGGCGCGGATGAGGTCGAGGGTCAGGGCCATGGGTCTGTCTACTTCCCCGCGAAGAGCGACTCGGTATCGGTGACGACCGCGCAGTTCGCGGCCGCCCAGCGCAGTGCCATGCGGTGGTTGTCCTCGGTGAAGTCGGCCACCGCGTCCGCGACCATGAACGTCCGGATGTCCTGCATCCACGCGTCGCACGCCGTGGTCATCACCCCGATGTGCGCGTACACGCCGACGATCACGAGCTGGTCGCGGCCGAGTTCGCGCATCCGCTCGCGCAGGTCGGTGCGCGCGAACGCGCTGTACTTCCACTTGGTCAGCACGATGTCGGCCGGCCCCGGCGCGACGGGTGCGGCGATCGCCGCCGCGTGCGGGTCGTCCGGCAGGCCCGGACCCCAGAAGTCCTGTTGCAGCCCCCGCTGTTCGGCGGTCTGGCCGCCGGGCTGCGCCGAGTAGACGACCGGTACGCCGAGCCGGTCGCACTCGCTCTTGATCCGCGCGACGTTGGCGAGCAGCTCGGTGACGGGCGACGCGTCCGGCTCGAAGGCCGACAGGAAGTAGTTCTGCAGGTCGTGCACGAGCAGCACGGCACGCCCCGGGTCGACGCTCCACTCGACCCGGTTCGTCGGCAGGTCCGATGCGTCGGGCATCGGGTAGGGGGCGATCTTCGGCAGGGCCATGAGGGTGTGCGGCCTTTCGGATGTCGGGTGAGGGGCGGGGCGGGGCGGAGTGCGGGTGCGGGGCGTGGAGTGCGGTGGGTGCCGGTTTCGTATTCCGGGGTGGCCCCCGATCCGGTGTCAGTCGCTGTGCCGGGCCAGGCCCGTGGCGATCGCCGCGCGCAGGTCCTTCTTGCTGACCTTGCCGACGCCCGTATACGGGAAGGTGTCGACGAACTCGACGTGGTCGGGGACCTTGTAGCCGGCGAGGCCGCGTTCGCGCACGAAGCGGCGGATCGCGACCGGCTTGAGCGGCTCGGCGCCGGCGCGCAGGATCACGTACGCGCAGGTGCGCTCGCCCAGGTACTCGTCCGGCACCGCGACGACCGCCGCGTCGTGCACGGACGGGTGCGCGAGGATGTGGTTCTCGACCTCCTCGGCCGCGACCTTCTCGCCGCCGCGGTTGATCTGGTCCTTGGCCCGGCCCTCGACCACGAGGTGCCCGGACGGCAGCATCCGCACGACGTCGCCGGTGCGGTAGAACCCGTCCTCGGTAAAGGACTTCGCGTTGTGCTCGGGTGCGTTCCAGTAGCCGCGGATGGTGTACGGGCCGCGCGTGAGCAGGTGACCGGTCTCCCCCGCCGGAAGCTCGACGTCGGCGTCGTCGACGATCCGGATCTCGTCGTCCGGAGAGATCGGCCGGCCCTGCGAGGTGACGATGATCTCGTCCGGGTCGTCGAGCCGGGTGTAGTTGACCAGTCCCTCGGCCATCCCGAAGACCTGCTGGAGGGTGCACCCCAGGGCCGGGGTGATCCGCCGTGCGGCCTCCTCGCTGAACTTCGCGCCGCCGACGAGGAGCACGCGCAGGCTGCTCAGGTCGAAGCCGCCGCGCTGCGCGGCCTCGGTCCAGGCGAGCGCGAGTGGCGGCACGACGCCGGTGATCGTGACCCGTTCGCGCTCGATCAGGGCGAACGCGACGTCGGGGGTCGGGCGCGGGCACAGCACGACCCGGGCGCCGGCGTACAACGCGCCGAGCGTGCCGGGTGAGCTGAGTGGGAAGTTGTGCGCGGCGGGCAGCGCGCACAGGTACACGCTGTCCGCGTCGACCGCACAGAGCTCGTTGGAGCCGCGCAGCGAGTAGATGTAGTCGTCGTGCGTGCGCGGGATCAGCTTGGGCACGCCGGTGCTGCCGCCGGACAGTTGCAGGAAGGCGAGTTCGTCCGGGCGGGGCGGGTCGGCGACATCGACCGGGTCGCACTCGATGTCGGCGAGCGCGGTGTGCTCGCCGGGGTCGCCCACGACGAGGACGTGCTTGAGGGTGGGCACGCCCGCGCGCACCTTGGCGGCGAGCGCGCGGTGGTCGAAGCCCTCGGACACGTCGGGGATCACGTAGGCGACGGCCTCGGAGAACGCGCAGAAGTAGGTGATCTCGGTCTCGCGGTGCGCGGGCAGCGCGAAGACCGGCAGCGCGCCGATCCGGAAGAGCGCGAAGGCGATCCCGAAGAACTCGGCCACGTTGGGGAGTTGCAGGACGACGCGGTCGCCCTTGCCGATCCCGCACGCGAGCAGTCCGGCGGCGAGTCGGTCGGCCCGCTCGTCCAGGTCGCGGTAGGTCCAGCGGCGGTCGCCGTCGACGATCGCGATCCGGTCGGGGTGCGCGGCGGCGCGCTCGCGCAGCATGCCGCCGAAGGTCTCGCCGCGCCACCAGCCCGCGGCGCGGTAGCGCTCGGCGAACTCGGCGGGCCAGGTCGGGGCCGGGATCTTCGCTGCCGGGACGTTCGCGGTCGGGACGTTCATGGTGGGGGTCTTCCCGGTCGAGATGCGGGGCGCGCTCATCGCTCGTCCGCCACGGCGTGCAGGAACGTGCGGAACTTGGCCTCGGTCTCCGCGGTTTCGGCGTCCGGCGAGGACGCCTCGACTATGCCCGCACCCGCGTACAGGCGCAGCGTGTCCGCGTCCGCCTCGGCGCAGCGGATCGTGACGACCCATTCGCCGTCACCGTTCGCGTCCCCCCAGCCGACCATGCCGGTGTACAACCCTCGGTCGAACGGTTCCAGGTCGGCGATCGTGTCCCGCGCGATCGCGGTCGGCGTCCCGCACACGGCCGGCGTGGGGTGCAGCGTGCACGCCAACTCCAGTGCGGAGGCCGGGCTTTCGTTGCCCCGGATGGTCCCGGTCACGGTGGTCGACAGGTGCCACATCGCGGCGGTGCAGACCAGGGTCGGGCGGTCGGGCACCTCCAGCGTGTCGCAGTACGGCGCGAGCGCGGCGCGCACGGCCGCGACCACGACGGCGTGCTCGTGCAGGTCCTTCTCGGATTCGAGCAGGGCCATCGCACGTCGGACGTCCTCTGCGAGGTCGGTGCTGCGCTTGGCGGAGCCGGCCAGCGGGTTCGCGACGACGCGGTCGCCGTCCCTGGAGACCAGGAGTTCGGGGCTCGCGCCGAGCAGCGTGCGGCCGGGGGTCACGCCCGGGACCGCGAAGGTGTAGCCCTGCGGGTCGCGGCGGGCCAGGCGTTGCAGCATCACGGGTATGTCGAGCGGGTCGGGCGAGCGCAGTTCGAGCGTGCGGGCCAGGACCACCTTGTCGAAGGCGCCGGCGCGCATTCGGCGGACCGCCTCGGCGACGCCCGCGCGGTACACGTCCGGCGCGGGCACGGGACGGATGTCCCAGGCGGTCGCGGCCGGCGCGGGGGCGGCCAGCGCGATCAGCGGGTCGGCGGACAGCGGCGGGCCCCAGGTGGCGGCGTCGGGAACGACCAGCGCGGCCGGGGCGCTCTGGTCGAACGGGACCGCGCCGAGCACGATCGGGGCCCGGCCGCCGACCGGGCTCGCCGCGTCCAGCGTCTCGGCGACCCGGATCGCCAGCGGCCGGGCGTCGTGCGCGACTTCGGCCTGTGCCCCGTGCGCGAGCAGCGTGCGCGTGGGTGAGGCGAAGAAGCGCGCGCTGCCGGGCCGATAGGCGTCGAGCAGCGCGGTGGCCGCGCCCACTGTGGCGAGGCCGGTGGCTTCTGGGGTCGTCACCTGGGGCTCCTTTTGGTTCACCGGCAGGACGGTGCCGGGTGGGCGGTGCGGAGTGGGTGGGTTGGGCCGGGTGCACGCACCGGATTGGGCCGGGGGTGCCGGCCCGAGTCGAAGGGCGCTCGGCCGGGCCGGTGGGCGCTCGGCTCGGCTTCGGCTGGGCTTCGACTCGGCTTGACTCGGGCTTCGACTCGGGCTTCGGCTGGGCTTCGGGTGCGCTCGGTCGATCGGTGGGGCGTCGTGGCGGTACCGGTGGGGGGTCGCGAGCGGGCCGTGGCACCGGTCCTGACGGCCGGTCAGACGTGCAGGGTGGCGCCGCCGTCGACGTACATGTTGTGCATCGTGATGTGCCGGGCCCGGTCGGAGGCCAGGAACACGACGGCATCGGCGATGTCGGCGGGGTCGGCGATCCGGCCCAGTGGGATCCCGGTGCGGTAGGTCGCGAGGTCGCCGTCGACGACGCGGGCGGGCGCGTCGGCGTCGGCGTCGGTCCACAGGTTCCGCTGCATGGGCGTGTCGGTGGAGCCGGGCGACACGACGTTGCAACGCACGCCGCTGCGGGCGAGTTCGAGGCCCAGACACATCGTGAACATGGTCGCGGCGGCCTTGGAGGCCGCGTAGGCCGCCATCCCGGTGCGCGGGGTGCCGGCCGCGTTGGAGCCGACGGTGACGATGCTGCCCGCGCCCCGCTCGGCCATCGGGCCGGCCACCGCGCGGCTGGTGTGGAAGACGCCGGTCGAGTTCACGGCGAACGTGTCGGCCCAGGCGCGGTCGGTGAGTTCGGGCACGGGCGACGTGTGCAGGACGCCGGCCACGTTGACCAGGATCGCGATCGGGCCGAGATGGCGTTCGATCGCGGCGAAGGTCGCGGTGACCGCGGCGGCGTCGGTGACGTCGAGCGGGTAGGCGATCACGGAGCCGGTGTCGTCGTCGGCCATGAGGCTCTTGACGCCGACCGGATCGCGGTCGGTGGCGGCGACGATCGCCCCGTGTTCGACGAGCCCGCGGACGACGGCGGCGCCGATGCCCCGGGCGGCGCCGGTGACCACCGCTACGCGGCCGGCGAGGTCTGATGGCTGCACGAAATTCCCCTCGACAAGCACAACCCTGATCGGAACTTAGGTGAGCCTAACCTAACTTCGTACTCATGGTCGACGCCTGCGGGAGATGTACCCAAATCAGCTGAAACCCCGTGCATGGCCGGTTTTCCCCGTCCATCCGGAGGCGATCTCCGCCGTCGATCCCGCCGCCGACTCCGACGTCGGACCGCCACCGGACCCGCCATCGAACCCGGTCGATGCGCACCCGAGAGCACCTCGGAGAGCACTCGAATCTTAGGTTAGCCTCACCTTATGACTGTGCATCAGCCGATCCTGCAAAAGTCGGAAGGTCTTCCTGACGACCTTTCGGACGCGACGTCCGATCAGCCCTCGGACGATCGCCCCGACGCCTTGTCGAGGCGTCCGCACGGTCGGCGCACGGTCCTGATCTCCGCCATCGCATTGGTCGCGCTCGTGCTGGCGCTCACCGGGGTATCGCTGTCGGTGGGCGCGGGCGAGGTGGGCGCGGACGGCGCGTTCGACTACCTGTTCAACCGCGACGACGCGCGCGACGACACGCGGTTGACGCTGGTCATCCGCGATCTGCGGATCCCCCGCACGCTGACCGCGCTGCTCGCGGGCGCCGCACTGGGCACGGCCGGCTGCCTGCTCCAGACCGTCACCCGCAACCCGCTCGCGGAGACCGGTCTGCTCGGCGTCAACGCGGGTGCCTCGCTCGGCGTCGTGCTCGGGATCACCCTGGTCGGGGTGCAGACCGGATTCGGCTATCTGGTCTGGGCGTTCGCGGGCGCGGCCGTCGCG
The DNA here is from genome assembly GCF_045207785.1 of Embleya sp. NBC_00896. Classification (NCBI taxonomy): domain Bacteria; kingdom Bacillati; phylum Actinomycetota; class Actinomycetes; order Kitasatosporales; family Streptomycetaceae; genus Embleya; species Embleya sp. NBC_00896. Next base: position 6,299,671 of record NZ_CP108776.1, on the reverse strand, counting down.
GGCGTCCTGGTGCTGTCGATATCCGGGCAGCGCGGCGGTGGTTCGCCGATGCGCCTGGTGCTCGCGGGTGCGGCGCTGAGCGCGACGTTCGGCGGCATCACCAATGTGCTGATCGTCAACTCGGCGGAGGCGTACGACAACTTCCGGTTCTGGGTGCTCGGTTCGCTCGCGGGCATCCAGGGCTACGAGTCGCTCGGCGGTCTGGCCCCGGTGCTCGCGGTCGGGTTCGTGGTCGCGCTGTTCGTGTCGCGGTCGCTGTCCGCCCTGGTGCTCGGCGACGACCTCGCGCGCGGGCTCGGCCATCGGCCGTCCACGACCCGGGTACTCGTCGCGTTGGCGGTGACGCTGCTCACCGCCTCCGCGGTGGCGCTGGTCGGGCCGATCTCCTTCCTGGGCCTGCTCGCGGGCTTCCTGGCGCGCACGCTGGCGGGGCCGCGGATCGTCGCGCAGATCTGCTTCGCGGCACTGATCGGCGCCGCCGTGCTGACCGCGTCCGACATCGCGGCACGGGTGGTGTCGCGGCCGTTCGAGGCCCCGGTCTCGGTGATCGTGGCGCTGATCGGCGCGCCGTTGCTGATCGGCGTGGTCCGGTCGCGGCGACTCGGCGCGCTGGGCATGACCGACCCCGCGGTGGCCGAGGTCGCGACCCGGACCACCCGGCTGTCGCTCGCCAAGCGGGTCGCGGCCCGGCTGCCGCGGCGGCTGCGCACGCTGCCCGAGCACGTGGTGATCCGTCGCGGCGGCCTGTCCCTGCTGCTGCCGAGCCGGGCCGTGCTGACCACGATCGTGCTCGGCGTCGTGCTCGTGGCCGCGGTCGTGCTGTCGGTGTACGCGGGCCAGCGCGAGATGGGCCTGACCCGTACGTTCAACGCGGTCTTCGGCACCGGCGACCGCTTCGACGTGTTGCTCGTCCAGGAGTTCCGGCTCGGCCGGATCATCGCCGGCGTCGCGGCCGGCGCGGCCCTGGGCGTGGCGGGCTGCCTGACCCAGACGCTGGCCCGAAACCGGCTGGCGACACCGGAGTTGCTCGGCGTCAACGACGGCGCGACGGCGGCCGTACTGCTGTCCGTGACGTTCAGCGCGAGCGGTACCTTCGGCGCGTGGTGGGCGGGGCCGATCGGCGCGATGGTCGCCGTCGTGGTGGTCACGGCGGTCGCGGGCGGGCTGGGCCGACGCGGCTACCGGGTCCTGGTGGTGGGGCTCGCGCTGTCCGCGCTCGCGTCCGCGATCACGCAGGTGGTCCTGTCCCGCCGCTCACTCAACTCGGCGAGCGCGCTGTACGTATGGACCTCGGGCAGCCTGAACGGGCGCGGCTACGACGTCGCGGTGCCGGTCCTGATCGGCCTCGCCGCGCTCGTACCGCTCGCGCTGGTGCTCGGCCGGAAACTCGACGTGCTGCGCTTCGACGACTCGACGGCCGCGTCGCTGGGCGTGGATCCGGCCCGGATCCGGATGATCTGCCTGGTCGCCGCGGTGTGCCTCGCCGGCCTGGCGGTCGGTATCTGCGGGCCGGTCGGCTTCATCGCCCTGGCCGCGCCGGTCATAGCGGGTCGGCTGGCCGGCCCGCTTCGGGTGCCGATCCTCGGCTCGATGCTGGTCGGCGCCATCCTGATCGTGCTGGCGGACACTCTCGGCCGCACACTCCTCGACGGCACCGAGATCCCGGTCGGCGTGGTCAGCACCGTGCTGGGCGGGCCGTTCCTCCTGTGGGTCCTCCTCGGTCGATCGAGTGCGACGCGGGCCTGAGAAGCATCCCGGCCGCTGCCTCACGCGACCACACGATCGATCTCGGCCCAGACCGCCTTGCCGTCCGCGCGAGCCGCCACGCCCCACCGATCGGCGACGGTGTCGAGGATGTGCAGCCCGAACCCACCCTCGACCTCGGGCCCGGTGTCCCTGCGCACCGGCACAGCGCGTTCGCCGTCGTCGACCGCCAACCAGATCCCGCGCTTGGTGGCCCGCACCGCGAGCCCCGCGTCGCCGCCGGCGTGCCGATGCGCGTTGGTCAGCAGCTCGCACGCGACCAGGACGACGACGTCGATCCGCTCACTCGGCCAGCCCCAGCCGGCCAACGTGCCGTGCAGTGCGGCCCGCGCCTGCGCGAGCGCACCGTGCCGGCGCGGGACCTGCCATCGCACACCGGACGATGCGTACCGGGAACCCTCAGCCACGGTTCCTCCCAAGCGTCCTCGACGGCGGGGTGTCGAAGGATGACTGTGCCCGCTTCCGCCCGATCCAACAGTCGGTCCGAGTCGGCACCGAGAGACAACTTCCTGCGGGGAACGGGTGTACGAGAGACTTGGCCGGGCACTATGCGCGCACCCGACGCCATGTACACAGAGGGGACGCCGAGATGAACCCGAGTACCGCGACCGCGACCGTGTCCACAACCACCGGCATCCACGCGCACGCCGGCAGCGACACCGACGCCGACACCGCGTCGGAGGTTTCGCTCGCCGCTTCTCCCGCCGCGCTGCCGGTAATCGACGACCCGGCCGAGGTGACGGCCGGCGACGCGCGGGCGATGTCCAAGGTGCTCTTCGATCGGCTCAAGGTGCTGGAGGAAGGCACCCACGAGTACCAGTACGTGCGCAACACGCTGATCGAACTCAACATCCCCCTGGTCCGGTTCGTGGCCGCCCGCTATCGCTCGCGCCACGAGTCGACCGAGGAGATGGTGCAGGTCGGCACGATCGGGCTGATCAAGGCCATCGACCGCTTCGACTCGTCGTTCGGGACCGAGTTCCCCACGTTCGCGATCCCGACCATCTCGGGCGAGATCAAACGCTTCTTCCGGGACACCAGCTGGGCCGTACACGTCCCGCGTCGCCTCCAGGAACTGCGGCTGGAACTGGCCAAGGCCCGCGACGCGTTCGCCGCCGAGTTCGACCGCGAGCCCACCGCCGGCGAACTGGCCGAGCGCCTCGGCCTGACCACCGAGCAGGTCACCGAGGGCCTCACCGCGTCGGCCGGCTACGCCGCGTCCTCGCTCGACGCTCCCGCGGGCGCCGACGGGCCGGGCGAGATCTACGCGGCCCGCGCCTCGTTCGTCGATCCCGGCTTCGAGACCGCCGAGAACCTGCATGTGCTCAAGCCCCTCATCGCGGCCCTCCCGCAACGCGACCGCGACATCGTGTCGATGCGCTTCGGCCAGGAACTGACCCAGGCTCAGATCGGCGAACGCCTGGGCATCTCACAGATGCACGTATCCCGCCTGCTCAACCGCATCCTGACCAGGCTCCGCACGGAACTCCTCGCCGAATGACCCGCACCGGACGAGCAACGTCTGTGCGGCACAGGCCCGTTGACTGGCGTATGCACACAGACGCCGCAGCCGTTGATCCGGCTTCGACGGACAACCGTCGGCCCACGGACGCCGACGCCGCATCGGACCGGCCGAGAGGTAGCATCGTCGCCCATGGTCGAGCTGCGCGTTGAGGACTCGTTCGCGATCCCGGGTCGAGGCTTGGTCGTGACGGGTCGCCTGGACGGGGCCGCGGTCACCGTGGGCGACCGGTTTTGGCTGTGCACGGCGGACGGCCCACGCGAGGTGACCGTCCGCGGCATCGAGAGACTCCGCCGATGCTTCGGCGATCGAGTCGACGACGGGGAGGGCATCGGCCTACTCCTTCGGGGCGATATCCCCGAGGGCACCGTGCCCCGCGGAACGCTCCTCTCGTCACACACAGCGCGGTGATCGCGCGGCCGAGCCGGCCTCGTCGCGAGAGCTCAACCCCGGGAGACTCTCACGTCACCGTGGGAGCGGGTCGGGTCACGACGCGGCGTAGGCCAGGAGCGCGTCCATGGCTTCGGGGAAGTCCTCGGTGATGGCGGCTCCCAGCTCGGGGCCCACCTCATCGGCGGCGGAGCCGGTGATCTCGAGCCGGTGAACGACGCGTGCGCCCCCATGCGGCAGCCGCGTGAGGGTATGACTGAAGCGCAAGTTCACACCGGCCATGTCGATCTCGTCGGCGTAGACCTCGTTCTCCTTGATCTCGACGATGACCGAGCGGACGGTCTCCTGCCCCGTCGGCGTCATCGACACCCGCGTTCCGACCTCGAACGGCCCCTCGATCGACACCGCCTCCATCGAGGTGTCCCAACGCGCCCAGTTGTCGAGATCCCGTAGCACCCGCCAGATCGCCTCGACGGCCACATCGGTCTCGATCACGTGCTCGTGAACCCACATGCTGCTTCTTCTCTCTGCTCATCATGCCCGATTAACCTGCACAGAGATTATCTATGCAGAGATCAAATCGTCAAGGAGCGGATCACTCCCCCACCCCGCCTGTTGTTGCCGGTGGTTGCCGGCCGCGCCCCCGGCTGCGAGCAACACCCGCGTCTCGCCGAGAATCCGAAGCCCCGACCGCCGATCGAGCGGCGGCGCGGCTACTTCGCGCCCGGTGTCCTGTTCGTGAGGGCGTCCTGGCGCAGGGTCGCGTAGTCCGCCGCCGTCCAGGCCATCGCGATTGCGCCGTCCGTCAGGGCCTGTTCGGCGGCCGGGGAGATCGCGGCTTCGGCGAAGGCCGGCTCGTGCGGGCCGCAGGCGCCGGCCGTGATGTCCAGGACCGGGTGGATCGAGGGGATCACGTGGGACACGTTGCCCATGTCCGTGCAGGCGAAGGGGTCGCGTCGAATCGGTTCGGGGCGGCCCAGTTCGCGGGCGTTGGCGCGCCACAGGGCGATCAGGGTCGGGTCGGTGCGGAAGTCCAGGTAGTCCGGTTCGGGGCGGGTCAGCCGCACCTCGCAGCCGATCGCCAGGGCGCCGGCTCGGAAGCACGCCTCGACGCGCGAGCGCAGTTCGGCCAGGTCGACCGCGTCGGAGGTGCGGAGTTCGTACTCCGCGGTGGCACGCTCCGGGACCGCGTTCGGGGACATGCCGGCGGCCGTCGTGATGCCGTGCACCTTCCAGTGCGACGGCAACTGCTTGCCCAGCAGGCCCAGTGCGACCTGAGCCACCGTCAGCGCGTCGGCCGCGCTGCGACCGTCCTCGGGGTTCAGGCTCGGGTGCGCGCCCGTGCCGATGTACTCGACCGACAGCGTGCCGAGGGCGAACGAGCGGAACTCGGCCACCTCGAACGGGCAAGGGTGCACCATCATCGCCGCGTCCACGCCGTCGAACGCGCCCGCGTCCAAGAGCAGCGCCTTGCCCGCGCCGCGCTCCTCGGCCGGGGTGCCCACGACCCGCACCGTCAGGCCCAGGCGGTCCGCGTCCGACCCGAGGGCGATCGCCGCGCCCACGCCGGCCGCCGCGATCAGGTTGTGGCCGCACGCGTGACCGAGGCCCGGCAACGCGTCGTACTCGCACACGATCGCCACCGTCACCGGGCCCGAGCCGATGCTCGCGACGAACGCCGTGTCCAGGCCGTACGCCGGCGCGGTGACCGCGAAGCCGTGTGCGCGCAGCACATCCGCGCACCACGCGGCGGCCCGGTGCTCGGCGAACGCAGTCTCCGGGTGGGCGTGGATCCGCCGGCTCAGCGCGAGCAGTTCGTCGCGGGCACCCTCGACACGCCCCCGGATCGCGGCGCGATCGGCGCCCCCACCCACGGCTTCCGCGCCGCGATCCGCTTGCTCGGCCGCGCTCATACTTTGCTCCGGTTCATCGAGTTTTCTTCCCTCAGGGGCACCCTGATATCCAATCAGAAGATAGCTTAGGCTTACCTAACTTCACGCATGGGGAATCCGGTGCGTGTTGCCTGCCGTCGCGCCCCGGGAGTCCCCAACCATGCGTCACCTTCACGCCGAGACCGTTGCCATGAGCACCGACAAGGCCACCGACGCAACGAACCTCCAACTCCCCCTGCTCGCCGCCCAGGCCGGCATTCTCTACGCCCAGGCCCTCGCCCCGGCCGACCCCGGCTACAACACGGGCGACCGCGTCGAGATCCGCGGCCCGCTCGACCCCGACCTGTTCGAGCGCGCGCTGCGCCAAGCCGTCGGCGAGGCCGAGACGCTCCGCCTGCTCGTCGCCACCAGCCCCGACGGCACGCCCGTACAACGCGTCCCGGCCGACCGCGAGCACTCCCCGGGCACGCCGTACCCACTGCACCGCCTCGACCTGCGCGCCGCCGCCGATCCGCGCGCCGAGGCCGAGGCGTGGATGCGCGCCGACCTCGCGCGCCCCGTCGACCTCGCCGCCGGCCCCCTCGTCACGCACGCGCTGATCCGGATCGCCGACGACTGCCACTGGTGGTACCAGCGCGTCCACCACATCGCCGTGGACGCCTACGCGCTGACCCTGATCGGCCGCCGCGTCGCCGACCTCCACACCGCGCTCGCCGCGCACGCGGAGCCCGCCCCGAACCCCTTCGGCACGCTGCGAGAGCTGGTCGCCGAGGAGGCCGACTACCGAAGCGGCGACGCGTACGACACCGACCGCGCCTTCTGGCTCGACCGCCTCGCCGACCGCCCCGAGCCGGTCACACTGTCCGCCCAACCCGCCACTCCCCTCCCCGGCAATGGAATCCACCGTCGCAGCATCGAACTCGGCGCCGCCGAGACGGCCCGTCTCACCGCGGCCGCCGAGCGGGCCAAGGCCACCTGGGCCGAGCTCCTGATCGCCGCCACCGCGGGCTACGTGCACCGCCTCACCGGTGCCCGTGACATCGTGCTCGGGCTGCCGCTGCTCAACCGCCGCAGCCCCACAGCGCTGCGCACGCCCGCCATGACCGTCAACATCCTGCCGCTGCGCATCGCCGTGCGGCCGGCGGACACCGCGCCCGAACTCCTGCGCCGCGTCGTGCTCGAACTCCGCGCCGTCCGCCGCCACCAGCGCTTCCGCCAAGAGGACCTGCGCCGCGAACTCGGCGCCGCCGGACGCGAACAACCGCTCTACGGACCGATGGTCAACATCAAGACCTTCGAAGGCGACCTGCGCTTCGGCGAGTCGACCGGCACCGTGCACAACCTCGCCGCCGGCCCGGTGGACGACCTCGCCGTCGCTGTCGTACCGACCGCCGCCGGCGGCCTGCGGATCGACCTCGACGCACACCCGGCCCGCTACGACGCGACGACCCTCGCCGGCCACGAACACGGCCTGCTGCGCTACCTCGACGGCCTCGCCACCCTTCTCGAACAGGACTCCCCCGCGGCACCCACCGCAATCAACCCCACCGCGTCCACCACGCCCATCGCCCGCATCGACCTCCTCACCCCCGCCGACCTCCACCGGGCCACCGCCGGCCGCGCCGAACCCCGCGTCACCACCACGCTCCCCGAGCTGTACACCCGCCGGGCCGCCGCCACCCCCGACGCGATCGCGATCCGCGCCGGCGCCGACACCCGCACGTTCGCGGAGGTCGAGACCGCCGCCAACCGCCTCGCACACGAGCTGATCGCCGCCGGCGTGGCCGCGGAGGTCCCCGTCGCGATCGCCCTGCACCGCGGCGTGGACACCGTCGTCACCCTGCTCGCGGTGCTCAAGGCGGGCGGCGTCTGCCAGTTCCTCGACCTCGGCCACCCCGGCCGGCGCACCGCCGCCGTGCTCGACGACACCCGGCCCGCGTGCCTGATCGGCAGCACCGACGCGGTCCGCGGCCTGCCCCCGCACGACATCCGCACGCTGCTGCTCGACGACCCCGGCACCCGGCTCCGGCTCGCCGCGCACCCCGACCGGGCCCCGCACCCGCCCCGCCCGGACCAGACCGCGTACGTCATCCACACGTCCGGCTCGACCGGGCGCCCCAAGGGTGTCGCGATCGGCCACGCCTCCCTCGCCAACCTGTGCGCGAGCCACGGCACCGACCACATCGCGCCCGCCGTCGAACGCACCGGCCGCGCGCGCCTGCGCATCTCGCACAGCGCGTCGTTCGCGTTCGACGCGTCGTGGGACCCGGTCCTGTGGATGGTGCACGGCCACGAACTGCACCTCCTGGACGACGCGACCTACCGCGACCCCACCGCACTCGTCGCCTACGTGCACGAACACCGCGTCGACTACCTCGACGTCACCCCCACCTACTGCGAAGCCCTGATCGCCGAGGGCCTGTTGGCGCCCGGCAGACACCACCCGGCTGTGCTCGTCGTCGGCGGCGAGAGCGTCCCCGAGCCGCTGTGGCAACGGCTGTCGGCCACTCCCGGCAGCCGCCCGATCAACCTGTACGGTCCGACCGAGACCACCGTCGACGCCTACTTCTGGGGCCCGGACGGCACCGGCGGCCCCGTGCGCGGGTCGCGCGCGTATGTGCTCGACGGCTCGCTGCGCCCGACCCCGGTCGGCGTCACCGGCGAACTGCACATCGCCGGCGCGTGCCTGGCGCGCGGCTACCTGAACCGGCCCGACCTGACCGCCGAACGTTTCGTCGCCGACCCGTTCGGCGCGTTGCACGACGACCCCGGTGGCCGGATGTACCGCACCGGAGACCTGGCCCGGCGCCGCGCGGACGGCACACTCGAACTGCTCGGCCGCGCGGACGAGCAGGTCAAGATCCGCGGCTTCCGAATCGAACCCGGCGAGATCCAGGCCGTGTTGGCCGCTCACCCCGATGTCGCCCAAGCGGTCGTCATCGCCCGCGACACCGCGCACGGCAAGCGGCTGCTCGGCTACGTCGTACCCGCCGAGGCGCGGACCACCGAGGGCGCGACCATCGTCGGCCGCACCGCGGGCGACGGCCCCGACCCCGAGGCACTGCGCGCCTACCTCGCCGCCGAGCTCCCCGACCACATGGTCCCGGCCGCCGTGCTCGTGCTGCCCGCGCTGCCGCGGACCCACAACGACAAGATCGACCACCGCGCCCTGCCCGACCCCGAGCCGATCGCGCCCGGCACGCAGGACGGTCCGCGCGGGCTGCACGAGGAGATCCTCTGCGGGCTCTTCGCGGCCGTCCTCGAACTCCCCGAAGTCCCCTCTCAGCACGCCGACTTCTTCGATCTGGGCGGCCACTCGCTGCTCGCGGCGCGACTCGCCGCCCGCGTCCGCGAGGCATTCGACGCGCCGCTCGGCCTGGCCGACGTGTTCCGTCGCCCCACCGCCGCGGGACTGGCCGAGCTGGTCCGCGCGGCCGGCGGCCCCGAGCCGCGCCCCGCGCTCGCACCCGTACCGCGCGGCATCGACCGGCTCCCGCTGTCACCCGCGCAGCAGCGCCTGTGGTTCATGTACCGCCTCGAAGGCCCGAGCCCCACCTACAACATCCCACTCGTGCTCACCCTCACCGGCCCGCTCGACCGGGACGCGCTCGAACTCGCCCTCGCCGACCTGGTCGCCCGGCACGAGACGCTGCGCACGGTCTACCCGGTGATCGACGACGAGCCGTACCAACGGGTCCTGACGGCGGATCAGGCCCGGCCCGCGTTGCACCACGCCACGACTTCGGCCACCGACGCCGCGATCACGGACGCCGTACGGCACTGCTTCGACCTCGCGATCGAACCCCCGCTGCGCGCCACCCTGTTCGGCGCCCGGCACGACCCGCACGAACACACCCTCGTCCTGCTCCTGCACCACATAGCGGGCGACGGCGCGTCCACCACCCCGCTCGCCCGCGACCTCGCCGCCGCCTACGCCGCGCGCGTGGCCGGCCGCGCCCCCGAACTCGCCCCGCTGCCCGTGCAGTATCTCGACCACGTCGCGTGGCAGGCCCGGCTGCTCGGCGCCGCCGAGGACCCGAGCCCGCTCGCCACCCGGCAGCTCGCACACTGGAAGCACGCGCTCGCCGGCCTGCCCGACGAGCTCGACCTGCCCACCGACCGCCCCCGCCCGATAGTCGCGTCGTACACCGGCGACACCGTCCCGTTCCGCCTCGACGCGACCACGCACGCCCGTTTGGCGGACCTCGCCCGCACGAGCGGCGCAAGCGTGTTCATGGCCGTGCAAGCCGGCCTCGCCGCGCTGCTGACCCGGCACGGATGCGGCACCGACATCCCGCTCGGCACACCCGTCGCGGGCCGCGACGACGACGCGACGGCCGACCTCGTCGGGTTCTTCGTCAACACCCTCGTGCTGCGCACCGACACCTCGGGGGCGCCGACCTTCCGGACCCTGCTCGACCGCGTCCGCGGCGCGACGCTCGCCGCGTACGAAAACGCCGACGTGCCGTTCGACCGCGTCGTGGACGAGCTCAACCCGCCTCGCTCGCTCGCCCGGCACCCGCTGTTCCAGGTGATGATCGCGTGGCAGTCGCTGCCCGACGCCGAGTTCGCGCTCGGCCCGCTCACCGCCCGCATGGTGGCCGTACCGTCCGGGACCGCCAAATTCGATCTCACGCTCAATGTGGGCGAATTGCACGGCCACGGCATCGGCGGCTTCCTGGAGTTCCGCACCGACCTGTTCGACCGGGCCACCGCACTCGGCCTGTCCCGCCGGCTCGCCGCACTGCTCACCGCCGCCGTCGCCGAACCCGACGCCCCCATCGGCCGGCTCCCGCTGATCGACGAGCACGAGCGGCACCGCGCGCTCGTCGAGTGGAACGTCGGCCCGACCGCGACGGCGACCGCCTCGTCCACCCTGGTCACCCGCTACGAACTGACCGCCCGGGCACACCCGGACCGGATCGCGGTGACGTGCGCGGGCATGGCGCTGAGCTACGCCGAGTTGTCCGCGCGCGCCAATCGACTGGCCCGGCTCCTCGCCGCGCGCGACATCGGCCCGGGGGACATCGTCGCGCTCGCGCTGCCGCGTTCCCCCGAACTGGTCGTCGCCCTGCTCGCGGTCGCCAAGGCCGGCGCCGCCTACCTCCCGCTCGACCCGGACTACCCGGCCGACCGGCTCGCCTACATGCTCGACGACGCCGCGCCGGTCGTACTGCTCACCGACTCGACGACCGCGCGCCGGCTGCCCGCCCACGAGTTGCCGCGGATCCACGTGGACGGCCGCGACGCCGACGCCTACGCGAGCTCCGACCTGGGCCAGGAGCAGCGCAAGCGCCCGTTGCGCGCGAGCGACCCGGCCTACGTGATCTACACGTCCGGTTCGACCGGTCGGCCCAAGGGCGTTCCGGTCACGCACCACAACGTCGCCCGCCTGTTCACCGCCACCGACCACTGGTTCGGCTTCGGACCCACGGACGTGTGGACCCTGTTCCACTCCTACGCGTTCGACTTCTCGGTCTGGGAGCTGTGGGGCGCGCTCCTCTTCGGTGGCCGGCTGGTCGTGGTACCGCACCTGGTCAGTCGCGACCCGGCCGAGTTCCTCGACCTGCTGGCCCGCGAACGGGTCACCGTGCTCAACCAGACCCCGTCCGCCTTCCACCAGCTGGTCGCCGCCGACCGCGAGCGCCCCGGGCGCGAACTCGCGCTGCGCTACGTGGTGTTCGGCGGCGAGGCGCTGGAACCGGCCCGGCTCGCCGACTGGTACGAGCGGCACGCCGACGACGCGCCCAGGCTGGTCAACATGTACGGGATCACCGAGACGACGGTGCACGTCTCGTACCATCCGCTCGACCGCGCCTCGGCCGCCGCCGGGGCCGCGAGCACGATCGGCGTCAACATCCCCGACCTGCGCGTATACGTGCTGGACCGATACCTCGAACCGGTGCCGGCCGGGGTGACGGGCGAGATGTACGTGGCCGGCGAGGGCCTCGCGCGCGGCTACCTCGGCCGGCACGCGCTGACCGCCGAGCGGTTCGTGGCCGACCCGCACGCGGCCCGGTTCGGTGAGCGCGGCTCGCGGATGTACCGCTCCGGCGACCTCGCCCGGCGGCGCGCGGACGGCACTCTGGAGTACCTCGGCCGGGCCGACCAGCAGGTCAAGATCCGCGGCTTCCGGGTCGAACTCGGCGAGATCGAGGCGGTGTTGGCCGGGCATCCCGCCGTCGCGGACGCGGCGGTGGTGCTGCGCGAGGACACCCCCGGGGACAAGCGGCTCGTCGGCTATGTGGTGGCGGCGCCCGACGCGTCCGGTACCGCGCTGCGTGCACACACCGCCGAGACGCTGCCCGTGCACATGGTGCCCTCGGCCGTGGTCGTGGTGGACCGGCTGCCGCTGACCGCCAACGGCAAGCTCGACCGCAAGGCCCTGCCGCGCCCGGACCGCACCGCGGCCGTGACCGCCGGACGCGCCCCGCGCGGGCCCCGCGAGGAGCAGCTGTGCGCGCTGATCGCCGACGTGCTCGGGATCCCTCGGGTCGGCGTGGACGACAACTTCTTCGACCTGGGCGGGCATTCGCTGCTCGCGGTCCGGCTCGCCGGGCGGATCAGGGCGGTTCTCGGCGCGGACGTCGGGATCGGCACGATCTTCCAGGCACCCACCGCCGCCGGCCTCGACGCCGCGTTGGACGCGACCGACCGAACCGACGCGCTGGACGTACTGCTGCCGCTGCGCCCGGCGGGCGAGGGCGACCGCGCCCCGGTGTTCTGCGTGCACCCGGCGGGTGGCCTGTCGTGGTGCTACGCGGGCCTGATCCGGCACCTGCCGACCGATGTGCCGATCCACGGCCTCCAGGCGCAGGGGGTCGGCCCGGTGACCGCCGGCGAGCCGCTGCCGAAGACGTTGGAGGAGCTGGCCGCGCACTATGTGGACCGGCTGCGCGAGGTCCGGGGCACCGGCCCGTACCGGCTGCTCGGATGGTCGACGGGCGGCATCATCGCGCACGCCATGGCGACCCGGTTGCAGGACCTGGGCCACGAGGTCGAGCTGCTCGCGATCCTGGACGCGTATCCCGCCGAGGGCTTTCGCGAACTGCCCGTCCCGGACCGGGCCGAGGCGTTGGAGGCGCTGCTCACGATGGGCGGCTACGGGCCGGAGAGCCTGGCCGGCAGGCCGCTCGAACTCGCCGAGGTGATCGCGGTGTTGCGCCGCAAGGGCAGCCCGCTGGCCGGCCTCGACGCGGCGACGATCGAGGCGCTCAACGACATCTACCTGAACACGAACCACCTGGTACGCGCCTTCGACCACCGGGTCTTCCGCGGCGACGTGCTCTTCTTCCGGGCGACCGTCGACACCATCGACGACACGCTCACTCCCGAGACCTGGGCCCCGTACGTGACCGGTCGGATCGACAACACGAACGTGGCCTGCTCGCACAAGGACATGACCCTGCCCGGCCCGATCGCGCACATCGCGCGCGTCGTCGTCGACCGCCTGACCGAGCTGGAGAACGACACCCATGAGTGACACGCCCACCAACCCCTTCGACGGCGATCACGGCGGCGAAGGCGGCGACGAGTTCCGCGTGCTCGTGAACGAGCTCGGGCAGCACTCGCTGTGGCCCGGGTTCGCCGCCGTGCCCGCGGGGTGGACTGTCGCGCACGGCCCGTGCGCGCGCTCGGTCGCGTTGGACTGGATCACCGCGCACTGGACCGACCTGAGCCCGGTCGCGCGGTGAGCGGGGAACGCACCGAAGCGCTCCCGAACGAGCCGAGCCGGCCGGACCCGCCGGCGCCGACCCCGCCGGGCGCCCCCACCGCCACGACTTCCACCACCTCCACCGCTGCCACCGCTGCCACCGCCCGCGTCTCCACGCTGATCGTCGTGCTCGTCTACACGGCCGCGATGTGCATGAACGGGCTCGACTCGACGATCGTCAATCCGGCCCTGCTCACCATCGCGGACGACTTCGATCAGCCCGCGGTGGCGGCGAACACGGTCGAGATCGCGTTCCTGGTCGCGCTCGTGGCGGCGCTGCCGGTCGCGGGTCGGCTGAGCGATCGGTTCGGCACGAAGCGGATCTTCCTCGGCTCGCTCGCGGTCTTCACGGCCGCGTCCGCCGCGTGCGGGCTCTCGCAAAACCTCGAATCGCTCGTCCTCGCCCGCGTCGTCCAGGGTCTCGCGGGCGGGCTGCTCACCCCGGTCGGGATGACCATCCTGTTCCGGGCGTTCGCGCCGCACGAGCGGGCCAGGCTCGCGAAATGGCTGATCGTGCCGACCGCGCTGATGCCCGCGCTGGGTCCGCCGCTCGGCGGCCTTCTGACCGAACACCTCTCCTGGCACTGGCTGTTCCTGGTCAACGTGCCGATCGGGATCGCCGCCGTGCTGCTCGGCCTGTACGGCCTGCGCGAACACCGCGAGGGCGTGGTCGGGCCGTTCGACCGGACCGGGTTCCTGCTCACCACGCCGACGCTCGGGCTGCTCACGTACGCGCTCGGATTCGGCCCGTCGCAGGGTTGGACCTCGCCGGCCATCGCGATCAGCGGGGTATTGGGTCTCGGCCTGCTCGTCGCCTCGATCGGCCATCAACTACGTGCCACCGGACCGCTGTTGCGGCTGAGCTTGCTCACCGACCGGGCCTTCGGGTCGGCCACCGCGCTGGCGCTGCTGACGTCGGCGGGGCTGATGGGCGTGTTGTTCGTGTTCCCGCTGCTCTACCAGGCGGCGCTGGGCGCGTCGGCGCTGGACGCGGGCCTCGGGGTCTTCCCCGAGGCGGTCGGGCTGATGTTCGCGTCGCAGGTCGTGGACCGGCTGCTGCCGCGACTGGGCCCTCGGCTGTTGACCACGCCCGCGCTGGTGCTGGCCGCGCTGGTGTTCGCGGCGCTGGCGGTGCCCGGCGTGGCCGACCACGCCTGGGCGGTACGGGTGTTGATGTTCTGCGTCGGGCTCGTGCTCGGCACGGCCGTGCTCACCGTTCAGATCGCCGGCTTCGGCGGGATCGAGCCGCCCGACATGGGCCACGCGATGGCCCTGTTCACGATCGTGCGTACGCTCGGCGGCTCACTCGGCATCGCGGCCGGCGCCGCCGTGATCGAGGCATTCGGCGGTTCGGACGGGCACGACGCGGCCGAGCCCGGCCCGTACCGCGCGGCCATCCTGCTGACCGCCGGACTGGTCGCGCTCGGCGCCCTGTTCGCCCTCCGACTGCCACGCGAGGCGCCGGCCCCACCGCCGTTCGACGACGACGGTGCCGACGCCGCCGGGCACGGCGACCCGGGCGACCGGAGTGCGGACCGCGAGAGCGCGACCGGCGACCGCGTCGGCGTGGCCGCCGGGCGTACCCGAACCGGCGACAAGGGCGCTCCGGCAGGCGCGTCAACGCCCGTCTGACCACGAACCCTCGGCCGACAGCAGCCCGACGAGTCCGCCGGCGAGCCCGCCACGCCAACAGGCGTAGTCGTGGCCGCCGTCGAACTCGTCGTAGGCGACCTCGTAGCCGCGCTCGACCAGCACGTCCCGCAGTCGCCGGTTCTCCGCCAGGAGCATCCACTCCAGCAGGCCGACCTCGAGGTGGAACCGGATCGGCAGCCGCTTGGTCACGGCGAACCGGCGGGTCAGCCATTCCGCGCCGTCGTTGCTCTCGTCCGGGTCCGGCCACCAGAACGACCCCGACTGGGACAGCGCGTTCCCGAACCGGGTCGGCCGGTGGAAGGCCGCGAACGCCGCCGTGAGGCCGCCCGCGCTCTGCCCGGCGACGACGGTGTGCGCGGGGTCCTCGCCCACCCCGTACCGCTTGCCCGCCCACGGCAGCAGGACGTCCGCGAGCCAGTCCACGAACGGCTCGCTACAGGTGAGGTCGACCATCCGCCGATCGCGGCCCATCGTGTCCACGAGCAGCGCGACCGTGGGCGGGATCCGGCCCTCGGCGTGCAGGTTGTCGAGCGTGTCGCCGATCGCCAGGACCGATCCCCACACCTCGCCGTCGAGCAACACCGCGACCCGGTAGGGCCCTTGCCCGAACGCGTGCCCGGCGGGCAGCAGGACGCTCACCCGGCGGCCGTCCACCGTGGTGTCCTCACGCGAGCCGCGCGGTACGCCGGGCCTGCGGTGCGCCCACGGCTGCGCGGGCGCGTCCGGCAACTCCAGTACGGACGACGGGTTGCGGCCGTCCCGGGCGGCCAACACCGGCGCGGCGTTGAACGGATCGGGTACCGCGGCGTCCAGCACACTCAGCCACGCCTTCCGGTCGGTGCGCAGCGTCTCGGCACGCGGGCCGGTGCCGACGAAGAACTGGTACGACGCGCGCAGGTCGGCGGGCAGCCGATGGGTGATCGCCCAGCCGTCGGCGCCGGGCAGCCTGCGCATCAGATGCGGCGTCAGGTCGCCCGCGTGCCGGTCCCGGTCGGTGAACGTGTGCAGCAGCGCGAGTACGTCGGCGGCGGGCGCGGCCGGATCGTCCCGCCAGACGAAGGTGACCAGGCGCCGGGCGGGATCGGTGGGATCCGGCTCGACCAACGGGGCTCCGCCGGACTCGACCAAGGCCCAGAACTCGGCGCCGGCATCCGGCCGACCGGCGGCGACCGCCTCGGTCAGCGCTTGCAGGATCGGACTGTCCATGGTGCGAGTCGCTTTCTAGGCGAACCATCCGCGCGAATACGGCGGATAAGGCGAATACGGCGGATACAGCAGCTACGGCGGCGGCGGCAACGGCTACAACAGCCCCGAGAACCGGCGCGGCCCCGGAGGCGCGTGACGCTCCCCCGGGGCCGGCCGTGTGTCGGTCCGTCAGGACTTGGCGGACAGCGCCTTGCTGATGACGTTCAGCACGACGTCCGCCGCGAGCGGCCCACCGCGCGTGGACCACACCGAGCCGTCGACGGTGACGACGTGGTTGCTCTTGACCGCGTTCAGCTCCTTGTACGCCGGCTTGTTCTGGACCTCCTTGAGCGCACTCGCGCCGTCCGCGGTGAGCGTGCCCAGGAACAGCCAGTCGCCGTCGATCTCGTTGATCTTCTCCAGGCTCAACGCCGGGGTGTGCGCGTTGCCGTCCTTGTCCTGGGCCTTCGGGCGGGTCAGCCCCATGTCGAGCGCGACGCCGGAGGCGAACTGGCGCTTCTCCATCCAGCTCGGGCCGTTCGGGTTCCAGCGCACGATGCTGACCGCGGCGGCCTTGTTCGCGGTCAGCTCCTCGCCGGTCTTCTTGGCCTTGGCCTCGTAGTCGGTGATCACCTTGTTGGCCTGGTCGAGCTTGTTGACGGCGTTGCCGACGCCGCGGAAGGACAGCTTCCAGTCGTCGGTGGGGGCCATCGTCACCAGCGTCGCGGGGGTGATCTTGCGCAGCTGCTTGAGCACCTGCTCGTCCTGCATGTCACCGGCGAGGATCAGGTCCGGCTTGGCCGCGATCACCTTGTCCATCACGGGTTGCAGCAGGTTCCCCACCACGTCTATGCCCTTGACCTTCTCGGCGAGGTAGGCCGGCGGCTTGTCCAGGCCCTGGCCGTTGGTGATGCCGACCGGCTTGACGTCGAGCGCGAGCACGGCGTCGAGGTCTTCCTGGGTGAGCACCACGATCCGCTTGGGGTTGGCCGGCACCTGTACCGCCGTGCCGGTCGCGTCCTTGACCGTGCGGGTGCCGCTCGCCGAGTCGCCGGCGGGCGCGCTCGGGGCGGACGACGAGCCCTTCTTGTCGGACGACTTCGAGTCGGAGTCGGACCCGCACCCGGTCAGGAGCAGGCCGGCCGCCCCCGCCACGGCGAAGAGCCGAACCACGCGCCGCCGGGTGGGCACGAGCGAGCGAAGAGAAGAGGACATGACGAACTCCGGGCGTGGAAGGGCAGGGGTCGGCGGGCACGATCGATCCACCACCCCTGTGATTTCTTAGGTAAGGCTTACCTTATTGACACTGGTCCGAATGGTCCACCGCCCGGCCCTCGGCCGGCTCGCGTCGATGACATACGCTGCCGACAACGAACCCGAAGCCGGATGCACGACGGATGCGAGTCGGAAGCGACGCGGAGCGGGGTGCATGGGAACGCAAGGCGAAACCGACACACCGCGACGGGGGTGCGCGGTCGAGTCGCCGACCCGCGCGTCGGCCCGTGAAGGCAGCCGCGGCCACATCGACGCGACCGTGCTGGTGGTCGACGACACCCCCAGCAGCCTGCACCTGATCGGCAGTTGGCTGCGCCGGGCCGGACACACCGTGATCGAGGCGGCCACCGGTGCCGAGGGGCTGGCGATCGCCCGGGCGGCGGCCGAAGAGGGCGACGGGATGGGCGTCGCGATCGTGGACGTGCGGTTGCCGGACATGAGCGGCTTCGAGGTGTGCGAGCAGATCAAGGACGATCCGCTCACGTCGAGCGTGCCGGTGATCCACGTGTCGGCCGGCGCGGTCACCGTGGGGGGTCGGACGCAGGGCCTGTACCGCGGCGCCGACGCGTACTTGATCGAGCCGATCGATCCCGCCGTGCTGCTGGCCACGGTCCAGGCGGCGCTGCGCTATTCGCAGGCCCGGCGCAGGGCCGAGCACACCGCGACCGTGCTGACCGCGCTCGCGCGCGCGACGATGCTGATCAACGCGGCCCGCACGGTCGAGCAACTCGGCAACGCGATGTCCACCGGCGCGGCCCGGATCACCCGCGGCCCCGCGGCGGCGTACGTCCGCGACTTCGACGGCCGCGCCCGGCGGACGGTGGTGACCGCGCACGGCGCCGAGCCGGCCCAGGGGAGCGTGCCGCCGAGCATGTTCGACACCCTGCTGCGGTTCGGCGGGCTCGGCGAGGGCGCCGGCAGCACATCGGTGGTCGTCCCCGGCGCCGATTGGGTCCGCCGGATGCCGGACGCGCTGCTGGAGACGCCCGTCCACCTGGTGGTCTGCCGCACGCAGGTCACCCGGCCGCCGACCGCGCTCGCCGTCCCGGCCCATTCGGTACGCGACACCGAGACGGCCGAGGCGCTGCACGAGTTGACCCGTACAGGAGCCCTCGCGGCCGAGGCGCTGCGCTCGTACGCCGAGGAACACGCGCTCGCGCTGACCCTGCAGCGCAGCTTCCTGCCCGCGACCCTGCCGGACATCCCGGACGCGGACATCGCGGTGCGCTATCTGCCGGCGTCCGATCAGGCGGCGATCGGCGGCGACTTTTACGAGGCGGTCGCGCTGGACGAGCACCGGATCCTGATCGCGATCGGCGACGTCGCGGGCCACTCGCTGCGGGCCGCGACGATCATGGGCGAAGTGCGGCACTCACTGCGCGCGTTCGCGAGCGAGGGCCATCCGCCGCACGCGATCCTCGACCGGATGAACGCGATGATGCTGCGGTTTCAGCCGTACGAGGCGGCCACGGTGTGCGTGCTCGTGTTCGACCCGGTCCACGGCGACATCGAGATCGCGAACGCGGGCCACCTGCCGCCGCTGGTGCTCACCGAGGACGGTGCGACGCGCTACCTCGCGGTACACGGGCCGCTGCTCGGCCTGGGCCTGCCCCGCCCGGACACCACCCACGTGCGCCTGGCGGCGGGCGATACGTTGGTGCTGTACACCGACGGCCTGATCGAGGAACGGCACAGCGACCTCGACACGGGGATGGCACGGCTGCGCACGGAGACCACCCTCGCCTGGGCCGCCCACACCGACCCCGAGCAGCTGGCCGACCACCTGCTCGCCGCGCTGGGCGGCGACAAGCGCGACGACATCGCCCTGTTGATCCTGCG
Source organism: Embleya sp. NBC_00896 (assembly GCF_045207785.1). NCBI lineage: Bacteria > Bacillati > Actinomycetota > Actinomycetes > Kitasatosporales > Streptomycetaceae > Embleya > Embleya sp. NBC_00896. Next base: position 6,280,437 of record NZ_CP108776.1, on the reverse strand, counting down.
GCGTCGCTCCACGGCCCGTCCGGCGTTCGAGGACGACACCCCGACCGACGCGACCCTCGGGGCCGACCGACGCACCCCCGCGAGCCCGTCGGGCGGTTGAGGACGGCCCGCACGGCGACCCGGCGAACGGCTCGACGGCCCGCTCGACGTTCGATGCGCGGGACGGCTCAACCTCAACGGCTCAACGGCTCAACGGCTCAACGGCTCACAAGAAGCATTGCCCCTCGCCGCGATACGTGGGGACCTCGTCCACGACGCGGTCCCCGGACACCAGGTGCACGCGCTCGAAGCGTTCGCACAGTTCGCCGGCCTTGGCGTGCCGCAGCCACACCCGGTCGCCGATCCGGAGCGCGTCGGCCGCCCTCCCGCGCAGCGGCGTCTGTGCCTCCCCCGGGCCCTCCAGCGGATCGAATCGCAGGCCGCGCGGGTACGTCGGGATCGGCAGCCGATCGGGCCGCAGCGGCCCCGACGCGGTATAGCCACCGCCGAGCGCGGTGACCATGCCCGGCGCGGGTCGGCGGACCACCGGCAGCGCGAAGAACGCGGCGGGCGTGGGCCGGAAGGCCGTGTACGCGTCGAACAGGCCGGGAGCGAACAGGCCGGACCCCGCGGAGACCTCGGTGACGTTGGGAGCCTTGCGGGTGGTCTCGATCGAGCCCGTGCCGCCGCCGTTGACGAATTCGAGCGGGGTCAGCGCGCGGACCCGGTCGACCGTCTCGGTGCGGCGTTCCTCCAGTTCGGGAGCGGAGACGCGCTGCATGCCGCGGATCAGGGCGCTGAAGATCGGCCGGCCGGCGATCCGGTTGCCGAGGCCGGCGATCTGGGCCTCGTAGCCCATCAGTCCGACCAGGCGCAGCTCGGGCCGGCGCAGCACCTCCTCGGCCAGCGCGACCACCTGGGCGGGGGTGTGCAGCGGTGAGCGGCGCACGCCGAGGTGGACTCGGCCGCCGAACAGGCGTAGCGACACGTCGAGTTCGAGGCAGACCCGGACCGGGTTCCGCCGGGTCGCGCCGGCCCGGGCGATCAGGTCGAGCTGCTCGACGTCGTCGACCATGACGGTCACGTCGGCGCCGGTGCGGACGAGGCGGGCGAGCGCGGGCAGGTCGGCGGAGGGGTATCCGACGACGATGTCGGTGCTCCCCGACTCGGCCAGCCACAGGGCCTCGGGCAGGGTCAGCGCGAGGATGCCGCGGAACGCCGGCGAGTGGTCCAGGGCCCGGGCGACGAGCGCGCGGACCCGGATCGACTTGCTCGCGACCCGGATCGGCATGCCGGCGGCGCGGCGGGCGAGGTCGGTCGCGTTGGCGTCGAACGCGTCCACGTCCACGCACGCGAACGGCGCGGTGAGGGCCGCGGTGGCCCGTTCCAGGCGGGCGTGTTGGTCGGTCGTGACCTGCGGGGGCGCGCCGATGAGGGTCATGTCTCGAAGTGTCGTGGCCGCGCGCGCCGAAGAGAAACAGCGATGTCGGCCGCGATTGACAACCGTTCCGGCATCTCGGGGTCGCCGCCCGTCGGCCGGGTCCTCCGGCCGTCGGCTGCCCCGGTCGCCCGGCCGCCGCGCCCCGGGCCCGTTCAGAACCCTTCCGGGTGCTCGATCCGGCGGACCAGCTCCACTTCGCGGTCACGCACGCGCAGTGCCGCCGCCACGAAACGGTCGACCAGGGCGTTGGGCCGGTCGAGGCGGCGGCCCAGCACGAGTTCCGAGCCGGGTACGTCGTCGATGGCGAGATAGCGGACGTCGGGATGCGGGGTCCAGCGGGCCGACGCGGCACCGGTGATCATGCAGGCCTGGCCGGCCGCGACGAGCAGCATCTCCTCGGTCACCGAGCGCGCGAACACCACGCGGGCGCCCGGTTCGCGGTGTTCGCCGAGCGACCAGAACCGCTCGGCCGGGTCGTCGGAGTGGCCGACCGCGATGATCTCGTCGGCGAGCTCGTCCACCGATACGTGCGTGCGGTCGGCGAGCCGGTGTCCACGGTGTACGGCGACCACGAGCGGCTCGACGAACAGCGGGTGGAACTCGATCCCGGAGCCGCCGATCGGCAGCCGCAGGAACGCCGCGTCCATACCGCCGTCGTCGAGCCCGGCGGAGCGGTCCTCGTAGGAGAACTCGCGCAGTTCGACCCGGACGCCGGGGGCCACCCGGGCGAACTCGGCGAGGATCGGCGAGGTCAGTTCGAGCGCCGCGCCCACGGTCGCGCCGAGCCGCAGCGTGCCGAGTTCGCCGCGATCGGCGAGCCCGGCCTCGGTCGCCGCGCGGTCGAGTACTGCAAGTGCCTCGCGGGTCGCGTCGAGGAAGATCACACCGGCGGCGCTCAGCCGGACGTGCCGAGTGGTGCGGTCGAGCAGCCGCACGCCGACTTCCTGTTCGAGCTCGTGGATCTGCTTGCTGAGCGCCTGCTGGCTGATGTGCAGGCGCGCGGCGGCGCGACTGAAGTGCAGTTCCTCGGCCACGGCGAGGAAGTAGCGGAGCCTTCGGGTGTGCACGTCCACGGTCGTCGAAGTCTAGTGCCGTGACCGATCGCCCCCGATCGGGTGACCGCGGCCGGTTTCGGTGGGTCTTCCCGGTCGGGGGCCCGTACGGTTTCGGGGTGACCCGGACCCCCCTGACGAATACCCTGCCGACCCTGGCTGCGGCGGCCGTACTCGTCCTCACCACCCTCACGGCGCCGGCGGCGGCGGCCGCGGCGCCGTCCGGGAACTGCCTTCCGGTACGGATGAACCAACTGCGCGCGCTACAGGACCGGTTGGACGGCCTGGCGCTCGACGGCCTGGCCGGGAAGAGCCAATACTGGTACGTGGACGCGGCCCGCTGCACGCTCACGCTCGCGATCCTGCGCGGCACCGCCGACCCGGCCACCTCGGCCTTCCTCGACACCGCCCGGCTGGTCCCGGCCCTGGTCGAGGTCGTCGAGGTCGACGCGCCGATCGAACCGCGTGTGGGCCTGGGGCCGACCCCGGCGTCCCCGACCACGCCCGCGGTCGACTTCCACGGCGGCAGCACCATCTACAGCGGCCTGACCGGCACGGTCTTCGTCTGCACCGCCGGCTTCAACGGCTACCGCCCGGACACCACGACCACCGCCGGCCACTGCGCCCGGGACGCCCCCACGTGGTACGACGCCGACGGCACCGCGATCGGCACGGTGGGCACGTCCCGCTTCCCGGGCGCCGACTGGGCGGTGGTCCCCAAGGCCGCGGGCGTCACCCTGGCCCCCGACATCGCCGACGGCAACGCGTACACCCCCATCACCGCCTTCGGCCAACCCCGCCTCGACGACCGGGTCTGCGGCACCGGCGCCACCAGCGGCACCCAATGCGGCCGGATCGACGCCACCGACGTCACGGTGAACTACCCCAACGGCGCCGTCACCGGCCTCGCCCGCAGCACCCAATCCGGCGCCGCCGGCGACTCCGGCGGCCCGGTCCACAGGAACCGGACCGCGGTGGCCCTGATCAGCGGCGGCCCCCGAAACGGCACCCCCACGTTCATCCAGCCCCTGAACTTCTGAGCCGCACGCGCCTTGACGAGGAGCTGGTGCCGGGCGCGGCACCAGCGGGCGGATTGCCGTTGACGGTGCTCAGCCGCGCAGGAGTTCGAGTTGTTTGGTCAAGGTGTCCAGGCCCCGGTAGGTGAGGCCGACCAAGGCGACGTGCTTCCAGCGGAGGATGCCCTCGGCGTCGATGATGAAGACGGCGCGGCGCAGGGCGTTGCTGCCCAGGCCGATGCCGTAGGACTCGACGACCTTGTGGTCGGTGTCCGCGAGCAGCGGCATCCGCAGGGTGTACTTGCGGGCGAAGCGCTCGTGGCTGTCCAGGTCCTGGGGGCTGATGCCCCAGACCGTGGCGTCGAGGTCGGTGAATTGTTCGAAGCCCGACGAGTACGAGCACAGTTGCTTCGTGCACACCGTGGTGTCGTCGCCCGGGTAGAAGGCGAGGACGACCGGGCGGCCGTGTTGGGCGGACAGGGTCAGCGGTTCGCGCTTGGCCTCGCCGTCGGTCAGGTGCACCGAGTCGAGGGTGAAGTCCGGGGCGGGGGACCCGATTTCGGGGGTCTTGGACACTTGGTGGTCTCCTTGGCGGGCGATACGCGGGGTTCGGGTCCGTGACGTTACCGGTGGGTGTCAGCGGGCGGCGATGCCCGTCCGCCTGACCAGGACCGCGATCGCGGGCAGTGGGAACAGCAGCAGGAACAGGTTCGGCAGCCACCACTCGATGGCGAAGTCGCCGCGCAGCGCCCAGAAGGCGACCGCCTGGAGGCCCGCCGTACTGGTCAGGACCAGCGAGATCAGCATCAGCGGACCGGCCGTCGGCGCGACCGTGCCCCGGCTCGCGCGCAGGGCCGCGATTCCGGTCGCGCTCGCCGCGAGGTCCAGGAGCAGGAAGGAGTAGTTCCAGTCGCTCAGTACGGGATCGGTGTAGTCCTTGTACGCGTACTCGGCGGGGATCAGCGCGAGCAGCGTGACCGCCCAATAGAGCACGAAGCCCACGTCGACGACGGTCATCGAGACTCGGGTGAAGCACATGACGTCGACCGTGCGCACGTCACTCATGCGCCGCCCCGCCGCCCAGGTACAGCACCGCGATGCCGACCACGACGAGCGCCGCCCCGAGCACGGTGGCCGGTTCGAGCGGTTCGTCGAAGAGCACCACGCCGCCGGCCACCGCGCCGACGGTGCCCAAACCGGACCAGATCGCGTACACCGGGCCGACGTTCAGCGATTTCAACGCCTGCCCCAGGAGAACGAACGCGACGAGGTAGCCGACCGCGACCGCGATGCTCGGGACGAGCCGGCTCAGCCCGTCGGACGCGCGCAGCGCGAGCGTCGCGGTGACCTCGGCGAGGATCGCCGCGCCAACGAGGGTGATCGGAATCATGCCGCGCCGCCGAGCTCGCCGACCATGTTCGTCAACAGCGCGCGCAGGCGTATGTGCGCCTGGTCGTGGGGCGCGCCCAGGTCGAGCAGTCGGGCCGTCCACCAGCCGTCCACGGCCATCCGGACCAGGTCGGCGACCGCCGGATCGATGCCGTCCGCACCGAGCCGCTCGCGCCATATCGCGTACCGCGCGCGCAGCACGTCGAGCACGTCCGGACCCCCGGCCGCGGCGAGAAGCGCGAGGGGGACGTGGTCGGCGCCGCTGCGGTCGCCGGTCGGCGACTCCTCGGGGATGCTCGCGTCCAGCCACGCGAGCGTGAACGCGCCCGGCGGCGAGCCGGGTTCGGGCAGCACCGCGTCGAATCGGTCGGCGAGCCGCACGACGACGCCCTGGACCAGGGCGCGTTTGCTCGGGAAGTGGTGCAGCAGGCCGCCCTTGCTGACGCCGGCCTCGCGGGCCACCGCGTCCAACCGGACCGCGTCGACACCGTCGCGCACCAGCAATCGTTCGACCGCGTCGAGAATTTGATCGCGCATCGGCGCGCCCCCCTGTTCTCCCTCGGAATTCGCCCGGACCGTCCGGACGGTCGGGGGTCACGGTAGCAGGAGATCACCGCCGATGTGAGCCGGCGACGGGGTCGATCTACCGCAACAACAAAGGGAGTTCGGCCTCCGGTGGGGTCAGGAGCCGGTCGAGTTGGCGATCAGCAACGTTCCGGTGGCCACCCGGAACACCTCGTCGGCGCTCGGTGACGTGTCGGCGAGCGCGACGACGGTGATCAGGACCGTGTACTCGCCCACCGGACCAAAGGCGAGCTCGTGCACCGTCACCGTCCCCTGCGGGCACGCGCAGGTCGCCCGCACCTCGGCGACGTCCGAGTAGGTCCGGTAGGTGCCCGGTCCCTGGGACAGGATCTTCAGGCCGGGGTTGTCGTTCCTCAGCGCGGTGGCGTTGGTCCGGATGAGTTGCTCCGCGCGCTGCCCGGGCGGATCCGGCGCGCCGATCCAGATCCCGTAGTCCTTGTCGGTGCCCGGGTACAGGTGACAACCCTGCTCCGAATCGCAGAAGTCGACCTGCCACCCGGCCGGTGCCGCCACCTTCGCCGGCGCGAACTCGTGCACCGTGTATCCGTTCGGGGCGACACCGGGGGCCAACGCGGGTTGCGCGGCGCCCCCTTCCGACGACGCCCCGGACGGGGAGGCGGAATCGGAGGTCTCCGACGCCGACGTGGCGGTTCCGCCCGGTTGTGCCGCGCCGGAGCTTCCCTCGTCTTTGTGCTTGCCGTCCTTGCCGTCCTGCGGCAGCAGGCTCAGCACGACGATCAGCGCGATCACCGCGCCGACCGCGCTCAGGATGTACACGAGCGGCCTGCGCCGACGCCGCCGCGGTGCGCCCTGCGGCTCGTCGGGCGGCGGCACCGTCGGCGACTGGAGTCGGGCCGGTGGCAGCGAAGCGGGCGACGGGGTGGGCGACGGCGAGCTCGGCGCCGGCGGCCGATGCGGGACGCGCGGCTCGGTGGGCGCGGCGGGCTCGGCGGGCTCGCCGGGCTCGCCGGGCGAGTGCGCGACCGACGTGGGCGCCACCGGCGGCGGATGCGCGGCGGGCGGCTCCGCCGGCAATGGCGTGGTCGGAGCCGGCGCGGGCACCGGGGCGGTCACCGTCGGCGCCGCCAACTGCCGTGCCACATCGCGTGCTTGGCTGTTCGACACGTCCGCCGCCCCCAGCGACCGCCGGACCTCGTCCGAGGTCGGCCGGCGCGCCGGGTCCTTGCCCAGCAGGGCCAGGATCAGCTCGGTGAGCGGCCCCGTCCGGTGCGGTGGCGGCGGCGGTTCGCCGAGCACCGCGGCCATGCTCGCGTACGCCTGCTCGCGGCGGAACGGTGAGATCCCCTCCATCGCCTGGTACAGCGTGCAGCCCAGCGAGAACAGGTCGCCGGCCGCCGTCGCGGCATCCCCGCGCAGCCGCTCGGGCGCGATGTACTCCAGCGTGCCGATCACCCCCGACGCGGTCAGCCCCGCGTCGTCCTCGTGCACCGCGATGCCGAAGTCGACCAGCGCGATCCGCCCGGTCGGCGAGAGCAGCACGTTCGCGGGCTTGACGTCCCGGTGCACGATGCCCAGCTCGTGCGCCGTGGCCAACGCGTCCACCAGGGCCAGGCCGACGACGCGGGCCTGATCCACCGTCAGTGGCCCGTCCTCACCCACCACTTCGGCCAGCGTTCGGGACGGCACGTACTCCATCACGATCCACGGCACGCCGTTCTCGACCACGACGTCGTGCACGGTGACGATGTGCGGATGCTCGCGCAGCCGCGCCGCGTTGCGTGCCTCGCGCATGGCCCGGAGGACGCGTTGATCGCGCTCGGCGTCCGGCAGCCACTCACCGATACCGACCTGCTTGACGGCCACCTCGACGTGCAACAGCTCGTCGGTCGCCCGCCACACCACTCCCATGCCGCCGGCTCCGAGCTGTTCGAGCAGCCGGTACCGCGCGGCGACGAGACGACCCGATCCCTGCGTGTCCATCCCACGCCACCCCCCGATTGAACAGTGTGGGCCAATCTCGGTCATGTCGGAGGAATAACGGCGCCACGAGTTCCACCCGAATCCTTCCCGAACACCCCGGGCACGCCGCCCGCGCGCCACAGGGCCGACACCGGAACGCGTCCGACGCGTTATGCGGACGAACGCCCCAGTCACTGCCGTACCGCCCACCGATCCGGCACCATGACGGAATGAGCCGTGTGGAGAAAGGCACGTCGACCGAACCTGCCCTCCCCGCCCCCTCCCCGGGCGCCCTCCCCGCGTTGGCCAAACGCCCGGTCGCCGCCGTCGCACTGGCGGTCTTCACCGTGCAGGCGCTGGTGTCCTCGCGCTACGGCTTCCACCGCGACGAGCTGTACTTCGTCGTCGCGGGCCGGCACCTCGACTGGGGCTACGTCGACCAGCCGCCGCTGACCCCGCTGATCGCGCGCCTGTCGACCGAGGTGTTCGGCGACGACCCGTGGGGACTGCGGATGGTGTCCGCGCTCGTGTGCGCCGCGACGGTGTACGTGGTGGCGGTGATCGCGCGCGAACTCGGCGCGGGGCGCGGCGGACCGCGCCGACGGCCCCGTCGTGGTCGTCCGCGAGGGCGAAGTCGCCGCCCGTGCACGCAACTTCCTCGACTGCCGGCTGGTCACCCGGGTCGACCACGGCCGGGACGTCGACAACGAGGAGCAGCACGCGATCGTCGAACTGTGCGCCGGCCCGGCCGAACCGTGGTCGCGCCTGTGGCCGAAGCTGCGGCACTTCTACTGACCGGGCCACTCTCGCCACGTTCCCGACCGCGCGCCCGGTGCGGGTGCGTCGCGGGTGCGTCCTCGACGGTCGGCCCGGCCGCGAGCCGCGCCGTTAGGATGCGGCGGAACCGAGGAGAGTCATGGCGTATGCGAGTCCGCCCGGGTACCGCACCGGTGGCGAGCGTCGGCCCGGATCGTTGACCGGTTCGGCGTACCGCGAGATCCGACGACGGGTGCTGCACCTGGAGCTCGTGCCCGGCGCGCGGTTCACCGAGAAGGCCGTGGCCGAGGAACTGGGTGTGAGCAAGACGCCCGTACACGAGGCCCTCGCGCTGCTCGCCGAGGACGGCCTGGTCGAGGTCATCCCGCGCAGCGGCTATCGCGTCTCGCGGGTGACGCTGCGCTCGACGCGCGAACTTTTCGACCTGCACTGCGTGCTGGAACAGGCCGCCGCGGCGGCGGTCGCGCGGCGCGCACCCGCGATCCGGCCGGCCCTGGCCCGCGCGGGCGCGTGGGTACCCGGGCCGGCGCCGGTGGCCGGGCCGAACGCGTGGCTCGACCGGTACACCCGGCTGCACCTGACGATCGCCGACCTCGCGGGCAATCGACACCTGCGGCGGGTGCTGGGCGGGGTCCTGTACGCGCACCACCGTCTGCTGCGGCTGTGCGCAACCGCGGACGTGTGGGACCTGCGCCCACTCGCGGGCGACGACGCTCCACTGCTGGCCGCGCTCGGGGCCGGCGATGAGATCGGCGCGCGGGTCGCGGTCGCCGCGCGGCTCACGGGGTGTCGGGAGCGGGTATTGGCGGCGCTGTTGTCGGACGACGCGGTGCTCGATGCGAATGTTGCGGGGTCGCCGGGGTGGGGGTGATCGCGACGGGGGTCCTCAGGCGCCGGACGGGCTGGGTGGCCTCAAACGCCGGCCGGGCTTGAAGGTGGCCTCAAGCGCCGGCCGGGCTTAGGGGTGGCCTCAAACGCCGGCCGGGCTGGTTCGTGGCGGCCTTCGGCCGGAGCGTCCTCAAACGCCGGACGGCTGGGTGGCCTCAAACGCCGGCCGGGCTTACGGGCGGCCTCAAACGCCGGCCGGGCTGACAGGTTGCCTCACGGGCGGGGCGGGAGTAGTGGGCCGAGGTCGGTGTCTAGGAGGTCGTCCGGCTGGGTGGTGGTGGAGGGGTCCTTGTCGAGGTGGGCGGCGACCACCGGTACGAGGGCCGTGAAGACCGCCGCGCCGAGTGCGCGGAGTTCGGTTTCGACGGCGGCCGCGGCGGCGTCCTGGTCGCCGGCCTCGATCGCGGCGAGCAGCGCGCGCCGATCGGGCGTCGGCCAGCCGGGTTCACCGAGCGCGGCGGCCAGGTGCAGGTGCCGCACCTGGTGGTGCAAGGCGTACTCGCCCACCTCGGCCGCCCGCGCGTTGCCGGCCCGCGCGGCCAGCGCCGCGCTGAACGCGATGTGGCCCAGCGGCAGCGGGTCGGTCCCGGGCGCCTCCGCGCCGGCCGTCTCGACGAGCTCGCGCAGCCCCGCCGCGTCCCGCCGCCGCGCCACCAGCCGGGCCGCCAAGGCCTCCACTGGCAGTCGCAGTTCGAGCAGTTCGCGGACGTCGCGCAGGGTCACCGGCACGACCCGGTAGCCGGAGTGCGGCGCGACCGCGACGAGGCCCTCGTGGGCCAGCAGGTTGAGCGCCTCGCGCACCGGCGTCCTGCCCATGTCGAGGGACGCGGCCAGCCCACCCTCGCTGAAGCTCTCCCCCGGCGGCATCTCCAGACACAGGATCCGGTCCCGGATCTCCCGCCGGGCCGTGCTCGTCCGGCTCTCCGCCCGCGCGGTCGGATTCGCTGTCATGGCGGTGTCCCCTCGGTCCGGTCCCTGAACACGTACGAGTCGACGTCGGGGACCAGGGAAGCAGAGGCGCGGGCCGATCGACGATCGACCCCTCGCCGCTCACCGCGAACCGGGCGATCATCCCGACCGAACACCACCCGAATCATCGCGGTGCGCGACCCCGGGGTCACCGAAAGCAATCTCGTCGACGGCGACCCGCCGCCGATCCGGTGTCGGCTCGGACCGTCGGAATGGCGTTGACGTGGGGGCTTTGCCATCGTCGACCCGAGTTCCTGCGATGATCCTCGCGACGAGGAAGGTGGTTTCGGATGACGGTCGCGGTCTCGACGCCGAGAGGCGCTCCGCCTCGGCACGCCCGATCGGTTGTCGGCCTGCCTCGTTCGTTACGCGACCGGGCCTACCATCGGAACCGCGTCGAAGGCACCATCCGCGCCGGCACCGGCCGCGAGCCGTACGCCACCCCCTCGGGACGAACGACCTTGGACATCGACATATGACCGCGTCGCAGCACACCCGATCCGCATCCCCCCTCACGCTCCTCCAGGAATGGAACGAGCGCGCCGACGGGGCCGCCCTGCACGAGGTCCTGCTCATGGGCCTGGGCGTCGACCTGCCGTTCCTGGAGCAAGCCGCCGTACCCCTCGCCCGCGGGCTCTCCGCCCGGGTCGCGATCTTCGGGGACGCCGCGCAGGAGGCCCACGACCCGGTCGACGTACGCGGCGCGGGACGTGACTACCTGTACGCGCCCACCGTGTGTCGCGGCGCCTTCCGCCCGAAGCTGGCCGTGCTGATCGGCGAGCACGCCGCCCGGATCGCGATCGGCGGCGGGACCGCCGCGCTGCCCGGCTGGGCCGGCGACGACCGGCTGTGGACGGTCGTGGAGACCGAGGACGACAACTCCCACGCGCTGCTCGCCGACGTGGCCGACTGGCTGGAGAAGCTGCCCGACCTGGACGCGGTCGCGATGGCCCCGTGGGCCGGCGAGTACCTGCGCGAGATCGCCGGGCTGCTGACCGAGCGGCACATCATGGCGCCGGACAACCCGGGTCCCGAGGCCCGGCTGCTCGACAACCTCGAACGCCCGCTGCTGGCCCAGGTACCGGCCGGCCCGGTGGACGAACTGCACGTGTACGCACCGGCGATCGACCCGACGGGCGAGACCCTGCGCGAACTGGTCGCACACCTGGCTCCCGCGCGGGTGGTCCTCGGGCTGCACGAGAACTGGTCCGGCTACGACTCCACCCTGCTCCGCTCGGTCCTCGCGGGCCGGCCCGCGCAGTTGCGCGTGCTGCCCGAACAGCCGCTCACACACGGTCGGTTCGCGCAGTGGCGGATCGGCGAGCGCTGGTTCGCGCTGACCGGCAACGCGGACCTCACCCGGGCGGCCTTCGGCACCTCCACCGCCACCGGCGGCAACCTCGAACTCGCCGTACGCACCGTCGACGGCCCCGTGCCGCTCCCGGAAGGCGCCCGCACGATCGCGCCCGCCGGCCTGGACGCCCTGCGCGGCACCGCGGCCGGCGCCGAACTCGTCCTGCTCGGCGCGCGGGCGGACATCGACGGGCTGCACGTGGTGCTCGCCGGCCCCGAGCGGGAAACCGTCACGGTCAGCACGTCCGGCGACGGATCCCCGGGCTCCTGGCGCGAGTTGGGCACGATCCCGAGCGGCGCCTCCAGCGCGGTCTTCCCGCCCGCCGCCGGTCTCGGCGCGGCCGTCCGCGCCGGCGTCACCCGCGCCGACGGCTCGGTCGTCGAGTCCGCGGTGGTGTTCGCGTACAGCCCGGCCGCCGCCGCGCGGCCGAGCCGGGAGCGGATCGCCCCGCGACCGGAGCCCAAGCCCGCCGCGCAGCCGCTGCCCCCGCGGCCCCGGCGCGCCCGCGGCTCGAGGACACCCCGAAGCCGCAGACCGCGTACACGCCGGCCCGGCACGAACCCGTCGCGCCCCGGCAGACGCCCGCTCCGGCACCCGCACCGGCCCCGACGCCGCCGGTCCGGCCCGCCGCCTCGACGCCGGCGCCCGCACCCGCGCCGGTGCGACCCCCGCTGCACGTCCCGTCCCGGGTCGACCTCCACGTCGACGTCGACGCCGACATCGATGCAGACTCCGCCCTCCGGGGCGGCCAGGACGCGGGCCCCTACGCCGACGCGATCGAGGAGTTCGCCGCGAACGGCTGGGTCGCCGGCATCGTGGACGGCATCTGGCGGATCACCGGCTCGTTCGGCAACCCCGTCCCGATCGCGGCCGTCGCCGCGACGCGCCTGGCGCAGTACGACGAGCCGGTGCTGATCCAGGCCGGCAACGAGCGGCGCTGGGCCTTCATGGCGTGGAACGCGCCGGATCTCACCCTGCTCAACTGGCCCGCGCGCAACTGGCGCAGCTACCAGATACGCCCCCCGGCCGACCCGGAGTCGCGCTTCCGCGGCGGCGACCTGGCGAGTGTCCCGGGCCGGGTCGGACCGCTCAACCGGCAGATCGGCGACCCGCCGCCGGCGCTCCTGCGGGTGCTCGACGACGTGGGCATCGGCTTCGCCGAACTGGTCAAGACCCTTCAGGAGATCGGCGGCTGAGCGCGCGCCCGGGCCGGCCGCTTCGGCGCTGTGCCGCGTACGGTTCCGGGACCGCGGTCACGAAACGAGGCGGTGCGAGGGCGAAGGGATGGGAGGGGCGAGAGGGGGCGAGAGGGAGCGGGAGGCGGCACGAGCCGGCGCGGGGCGCCGAGCGAGCGATCGTTAGAATGCCGACAACCACGACGATGCGCCCCGGACCACCCCGGCCCCGGATCCCGCCGGCGGACAGGAGGCGGACCCATGGCGGAGCCACTCGCGGCGGACCTGCGCGCCGACGGCCACACCGACTGGCGCGGGTACGAGCCGCTGCGGCTGCCGCCGATCCTGTCCGCCTCGCTCGCCGCGTTCGACGAGCACGGCTACCACGGCACGACGGTGCGAGACATCGCGCACCGGGTGGGTGTCACGGTACCGGCGCTGTACTACCACTACCGGAACAAGCAGGCACTGCTGGTCGAGCTGCTGCTGGGGTCGATGAGCGCCGCACTGGGTCGCTGTCGCGGCGCGCTCGAAGAGGCCGACGACACACCCACCGCGCGGTTCTCCGCGCTGGTCGAGTGCATCGTGCTGTACATGGCCAATCGTGCGCCGCTCGCGTTTCTGGACACCGAGATGCGCAGCCTGGAACCCGAGAACCGGGCCCGCTATGTCGCGATGCGCGACGAGTTGGAAGCGCTGATGCAGGACGCGGTGCGCGACGGGGTCGCGCTCGGGCGGTTTACCACGCCGTATCCCGTGGACGCGGGTCGGGCGGTGCTTACCTGTTGCCAGGCGGTGGCCAATTGGTACCGCGCCACGGGGCCGCTGTCACCGCAGGCTATCGCCGAGCGGTACGTCGACATCTCCTTGGCCACGGTGGGCCATCGTCCGCCCTCAAACGCCGGGCAGGCTTGAAAAGACGTCCTCAAACGCCGGACGGGCTATAAATGGCCCGCCCCGCGCTTGAAGACGAACCGAGCGCGGGACCGCCGATGAATAGCCCGGTCCGCGCTTGAAAGGGAACCGACCGCGGGGCCGCCCGATGAATAGCCCGCCCCGCGCTTGAAAAGGAACCGACCGCGGGGCCGCCTGATGAATGGCCCGCCCCGCGTTCGGGGTGGTTCCGTTGTCTACTTCGGGGCCATGCGGATTGCGCCGTCGAGGCGGATGACCTCGCCGTTGAGCATCTGGTTCTCGACGATGTGCGCTACCAGCGACGCGTACTCCGCGGGGCGGCCGAGGCGGCTCGGGTGTGGGACCTGGGCGCCGAGCGAGGCCTTCGCGGCCTCCGGGAGCGATCCGAGCAGCGGCGTCTCGAAGAGCCCCGGTGCGATCGTCATCACCCGCACCGCCAGACTGGCCAGATCGCGCGCGATGGGCAGCGTCATGGACACGATGCCGCCCTTGGACGCGCTGTAGGCGGCCTGCCCGATCTGGCCGTCGTACGCCGCCACCGACGCGGTGTTCACGATCACGCCGCGCTCACCGTCGACCGCCTCGTGCGCGACCATCCGCTCCGCGGCCAATCGCAGCACGTTGAAGCTGCCGATCAGGTTGACGTTGATCACGCGCGCGAAGGTGTCGAGCGGGAACACGCCCTGGCGACCCACCGTCCTGGCCGCAGGGCCGATACCCGCGCAGTTGACCGTGATCGCGAGCCGACCGCTCTCGTCGGCGGTGTCCACGGCCGCCCGCACATCCTCCTCGCGGGTGACGTCGCCGGCCACGAACGTGGCCCGCTCGCCCAGCCGTTCGGCGACCTCCTTGCCCTGCGACGAGGGCAGGTCGAACAGGACGACCGACGCGCCCTTCTCGACCAGCAGTTCGGCGGTCGCCAGACCCAGGCCCGAGGCGCCGCCCGTGATCAGGGCGGTGGTGCCGTCGATGCGCATGTGTGTGTCTCCTGTGACGGGTGGTGAGTGCGGGAGCAAGCAGGCAAGTGGTGGGTGAGTGAGCGGATTCCCGGGGAACCGGCGGCGGCGTCAGAGGCGTTCGATGATCATCGCGTTGGCCATCCCGCCGCCTTCGCACATCGTCTGGAGCCCGTACCGACCGCCCGTCGACTCCAGGACCCCGAGCAGCGTGCTCAGCAGTCGCCCGCCGGACGCCCCGAGCGGGTGCCCGATCGCGATCGCGCCGCCGCGCCGGTTGACCTTGTCGAGGTCGGCGCCCACGTCCGCCGCCCACGCCAGCGGCACCGGCGCGAACGCCTCGTTGACCTCGAACGCGTCGATGTCGTCGATGCCGAGGCCGGCCCGCTCCAGAACCTTGCGGGTGGCCGGGATGACGCCGGTCAGCATCAGCAGCGGGTCGTCGCCGGTGACCGCGAACGCGTGGAAGCGGGCCCGCGGCGTGAGGCCGAGCGCGCTCGCCCGCTCCTCGCTCATGATCAGCGCGGCGGACGCGCCGTCGGTGAGGGGGGACGAATTGCCGGGCGTGATCCGCCAGTCGATCTCCGGGAAGCGCGCGCCCATGCCCTCGTCGACGAAGGCGGGCTTGAGCCCGGCGAGCCCTTCCTCGGTGGTGGACGGGCGGACCGTCTCGTCGACCCGGTGCTCGCCGCCCTCGATCGCGATCGGCACGATCTCGCGATCGAACGCGCCGTCCGCGGCGGCCTGCGCGGCGAGCCGGTGCGAGCGGGCCGAGAACCGGTCGAGCGCCTCGCGGTCCAGGTTCCAGCGGGCCGCGATCAGCTCGGCCGAGTAGCCCTGCGGGATCAGCCCCTCCGGGTAGCGCTTGCCGAGCAGGTCGCCGAACGGGTTGCCGCCGCGCGCGGCGAAGCCCATCGGCACCCGGCTCATCGACTCGACACCGCCCGCGATCACGATGTCGTACGCGCCGGCGATCACGCCCTGCGCGGCGAAGTGCGCGGCCTGCTGGCTGGATCCGCACTGCCGGTCCACGGTCGTCGCGGGCACCCCCTCGGGGAACCCGGCGGCGAGCACGGCGTTGCGCGCGATGTTGAGCGACTGGTCGCCGGCCTGCGACACACAGCCCGCGATCACGTCCTCCACCAGGGCCGGGTCCAGGTCGTTGCGCTCGACCAGGGCGCGCAGCGTGCCGGCGAACAGGTCGACCGGGTGGGTGGCCGACAGCGCGCCCCCGGGCTTGCCCTTGCCGGAGGCGGTGCGGACGGCGTCGACGATGACGGCTGTGGTCATTCGGATTCGTCTCCTTGAACGGCGGCGGTGGGCTCGTTGCGGCGCGGTGATCCCAAGCCCGACCAGGGCCCTCGCCATGCCGCCCCCAATAAGTTACTGAACGTTCGCTAAACTCATTTGACCGACCAAATCAACCACTGTCAAGCATGCCCGCGCGCGCCGAGCAGACTCTTCGCGGCCCGTCCGGCACCCGCACCCCGCCCGGCAACCGCCGCGACCCGACGAACCGCCGGGGCCGACCACCGAACACCGAGAACCGGCAAACCTTGCCGGACACGGCACTAGAGCCTGTTCTGGGTTCCAATCTTCGGACTGGTTTTCCTGCGCGGGAGGGCGGTTGCTTGATACAAGGTCGGGATGACGCGTGGTGATCTGGCCGATGGCGAGTGGGAGTTGGTCGAGCCGTTCCTCCCGATCGGGGAGCGCGGCCCGTATCCGGGGCGGTTGCGGGACTGCTTCGACGGGGTGATGTGGCGTTTTCGCACGGGCAGTCCGTGGCGGGACGTTCCCGAGCGGTACGGGCCCTGGCAGACCGTCTACCAGCGGTTCCACGCGTGGGCCCTGGCGGGGACGTTCCGGGCCCTGATGGAGGCGATGATCGCCGAGGCCGCCGCCCGCGGGCAGGTCGAACTCGGCCTGGTGAGCGTGGACTCCACCGTCGTTCGTGCGCATCAGGACGCGGCCGGGATGGTCGTCGACGCCGAACTCCTGCGGGAGGTGGAGAAGGCCGTCGACGAGGAAAAGGGGATTCTCGAAAGGGGCAAAGGGGCCGGTGACGGAGGGGTGCCCGCAGCGGGGGACGAGGCGGCGCGCGCGGAGCGTCGGCGGGTGCGGCGCCGACACCGGGCCAGGCTGAGGACGGCCGCATTGGGCCGTTCGCGCGGCGGACTCTCCGCGAAGATCCACCTGTCGGCCGACCGCCGCTGCCGGCCGCTGTCCTTCGTGGTCACTCCCGGACAAGCCGCCGACAACCCGCGCTTCGTCGCCGTCGTCGAGGGGATCCGGGTCCGGGGCCCCGTCGGCCGACCTCGCACCCGACCCGGCGCCGTCGCCGCCGACAAGGCCTACTCCAGTCGCGCCACCCGCCTCTACCTGCGCAGACGCCGGATCAAGGCGGTCATCCCCGAGAAGGTCGACCAGGCCGCCAACCGCAAGAAGAAGGGCTCACGCGGAGGTCGACCGATCGGCCACGACGCCACGCTCTACAAGGACCGCAACACCGTCGAGCGCTGCATCCACAAGATCAAGGCATGGCGAGGCCTGGCCACCCGATACGACAAGACGCCCGACAGCTACCTCGCCGGACTCCACCTCCGCGGCGCAATCCTCTGGCTCCGCAGCCTCCGACCCACCACATGATCCGAACCCAGAACAGGCTCTAGGGTGATCACGTGACCAGCGCCGCCGTCCGCGAACCGCGTCAGCACCGCAGCCGCGCCACCCGGGCCAGACTCCTCGACACCGCCGTGGAGGTGCTGGCCGAACTCGGCTGGCTCGGCGGGACCGTCACCGTCGTCGCGGAGCGCGTCGGCGTCTCGCGCGGCGCGGTGCAGCACCATTTCCCCACCCGCGAGGACCTGTTCACCGCGGCGATCGACCACATGGCCGGCGACCTGTTCGCCCGTACCCGCCTGGACGGCGCCCGGATCCCGGCCGGCCCCCGTCGCACCGAGGCGGTGGTCGAGGCGCTGGTGTCGATGTTCCGCGGTTCGCTCTACCGCGCCGCGCTCAACCTGTGGGTGGCCGCCGTCGAGGACGCCTCGCTGCGTGCCAAGGTGATGCCGCTGGATCGCCGGCTATCGGTCGCGATGCACGAGATGGCGGTCGACCTGTTCCGCGCCGACGAATCGCGCCCGGGCGTTCCCGAGGCGATCGAGGCGACCCTCGACCTGGCCCGCGGCCTGGGGGTCAGCGGCCTGCTCACCCAGGACGGCACCCGCCGCCGGGCGATCGTCCGCCAGTGGGCGGCGAGCCTGGATGCCGTCCTCGCGAGCGACGACCGGCGCTGAGCGCCGCGCCACGCCACGCCGGCCGCGGAGGAGCACGTACACGCGGCGCGCGCCGAAGCGCCCACCGCCGTCGGGCGCCCCGCCTCATCGGGGTCCGGGCGCCCGACGCCGCTCAGGGCACCAGGACCAGCCGGCCGCGCAGCCCGCCCGCCGCCACTCGGGCGTATGCCCGCGCCACGTCCTCGAACGGCACGGTGTCCGCGACCCGCGCGGCCTGCCCGGCCCGCCGACTGCTCGACGGCATCAGCGACAAGTGGGTGAGCCTGCTCGTGAACGCGCTGGCCGACGGCCCGCAGCGCTACAGCGACCTGTCCCGGCGGGTCGCCGGGGTCAGCCAGAAGATGCTCACCCAGACCCTGCGCAACCTCGAACGCGACGGCCTGGCCACCCGCACGGTGACCCCGTCCGTCCCGGTCCGGGTCGACTACGCGCTCACCCCGCTCGGCGAGAGCCTGCTGCCCTTGATGCGGGCCATCAAGGCGTGGGCGGAGGAGCACATCCCCGAGGTCGACGCGGCCCGCGACCGCTACGACACGGCGAACTCCGCGGGCGGTACCAGCGGGTGATCCGGCAGGATCGCAGTAATCACCCGGCGCCGGAGCGCCTTTCGAGCTCTTCCACCTGATCGGGTTACGCGGCTTCCCGATGTCGAGTGTTTCTCGGGTGGCGGCCGTAACGTGGCACCGCTGCCCGAGTCCCCGGTCGCACGGCGGCCGGATGAGCGGCATCGACGCCGCACTCCCCGACGCGACGCAAACGCGATACGACCTGGGGCGGACTCCGTGACGGATCCTGGAATCGACAGCCGAGTGCGTGTCCACGGCCACTGGAACGTGGTCGAACTGGTGGGCGAGCTGGACTGCGCCACCGTCTTCGACGCCGAGGCCGTGCTCCTGCGGCTGCCCATGCACGCCGGTGCGGCCGTCGTCGTGGACCTGTCCGAGGTGACCTTCCTCGACTGCGCCGCCTTGCACATGTTGAGCCGGACCCGATCCCGCGTGCTCGCGCTCGGCGGCACCTTCCACCTGATCTGCCCGGGCACGTGGCCGCGCCGGATCATGCAGGTGGTCGGACTCCTGTACGTGTTCCGGCCGGTCGCCTCGCAGGCGGAACTCGGCATCGACGTCGAGGGCTCCGGCGTCATCCGATCGTGAGTTGCGCACCGGGAATCACCCCACGACGGGGATAGGGTCCCTCGGGACAGCTTGCGCGAACGTGGCCGGTGGCGGCCATGCCCGTCGCACCGGTCCCGCCGAGCCGGCGCCGCTCTTGTTTCCGCACACGGACGCACGGATCCACCACCACGACCGCCACTCTTCGCCTCTTCCCGGGGATGTGGTTCGGCGGCGCCCGAGCATTCGAGACAATGGCGGCGGGTCCGGCCCGCGGGAACAAGGGGATGATGGCAATGGCTAGCCGCCAACGGGTGCTGGAGATCTTCGTGGAGGCCGTGGACTCGCTGATCGACGACTTCGACCTGATCGACTTCCTGCAACGGCTCTCCACGCGCTGCGTCGAGCTGCTCGACGTCGCCGCGGTCGGTCTGATGATCGCCGACCAGCACGGCGAGCTCCAGGTGATCGCCGCGTCCGACGAACACACCCGGTTGCTCGAACTGTTCGCGCTGCAACACGAGCAGGGCCCGTGCGTCGAGTGCTACCGCACCGGTCGACCCCAACTGGACGTCGATCTCGGGTCGCCGCGCGCCGTACAGACCTTCGGCCCGTTCGCGGCCCGCGCCCGCGCGGCCGGATTCACCACGACGCACGCGCTGCCGATGCGACTGCGCCATCAGGTGATCGGCGCGATGAACCTGTTCCAGGCGACCAAGGGCCGGCTGACCGAGTCCGACACCCAGGTCGCGCAGGCGCTCGCCGACGTCGCCACGATCGCCATCCTCCAGCAGCGCACGATCGAGCAGGCGTACGTCGACAAGGCGCAGCTCCAGGCCGCGCTGCACAGCCGGGTGGTCATCGAGCAGGCCAAGGGCGTGCTCGCCGAGCGCCGGCAGATCGGCCTGGACGAGGCGTTCGACATCCTGCGCGGGCACGCCCGGGCACATCGGATCCGGCTCGCCGACCTGGCCCGGCAGGTGGTCCAAGGCGCGTTCGACACCGACACCCTCGACGTGCGCTGACCGAGGCAGGCGCCGATTCCCGGCGCCCGGGGCGCGGTTCCGGGCCCCGATGCGCGCCGGCCCGTTCCCCACGCGCGATTGCGCTCCCCGCCACGGGGCCTGACCTCGCGCCGACCGTAGCCCTATGCTGCCGATCATGGGCACCCTCCCCCGGATCTCCGCACGTCCGGCCCGCGAGCATTCGATGGAATTCGCGATCACCGTCCTGGTCGGTATCGCCGTGCTCGGGTTCACGATGGTGGACATGCGACCGCTGGACACGAACGACGTGCTCGGGCTGTCGATCGTCTTCGGCTCCTGTACTGCGTTGTTCCTGCGCCGGACCCACCCGCTGGCGGTGGCGTTCCTGACCCTGCTGGCCTCGGCGCTGTACTACCCGCTCGTGTACGCGGACGGACCGCTGTTCCTGACCTTCGCGATCGCGCTGTACACCGCCGCCGCCGCCGGACACCTGCTCGTCTCCTCGCTCCTGGGCGCCGGCATCGCGGCCGCGATCGTGAGCTGGGAGTTGAGTTCCGGGGAGAACCACCTCGCCGACGCCGCGCTGTTCCTGCTGTGCGGGTGGATCGTCGCGGTGATCGCGATCGGCGGGATGCTGCACAACCGCAACGCGTTCCTGCGCGAGGCGGAGCAGCGTGCGGCCGAGGCGGAGCGGATCCTGGAGGAGGAGGCCCGCCGCCGCGCGGTCGAGGAACGGCTGCGGATCGCGCGCGAACTGCACGACGTGCTCGGCCACCACTTGTCGCTGATCAACGTCCAGTCGGGCGCCGCCCTGCACGGCTTCGCGCACGCTCCCGAACAGGCCGAGGAGGCGCTCGCGGCGATCAAGACGACCAGCCGGGACGCGCTGCGCGAACTGCGCGGCACGCTCGGCGTGTTGCGCCAGGTCGACGAGGAGGCGCCGACGGCGCCCGCGCCCGGTCTGGCCCGGATCGAGGAGCTGATCCAGCACGTCCACCGGGGCGGGGTCGAGGTACGGCTGGAACTCCCGCACGGAATTCGGCCGTTGCCACCGGCGGTCGACTTGGCCGCGTACCGGATCGTGCAGGAGGCGCTGACGAACGTGACCCGGCATTCGGGAGCCGCCGAGGCGGTGGTGCGGATCGCCTTCGAGGAGCGGCGCATCCGAATACGCGTGGACGACAACGGCAGAGGCGGGGACGTGCAACCGGGCAACGGGGTACTGGGTATGGGCGAACGGGCGAGAGCCCTCGGCGGCACGTTCGACGCGGGCGCACGGCCGGACGGCGGTTTCCGGGTCAGCGCGATGCTGCCGCTGCGCCGCGGGGGTGCCAAATGATCCGGGTGCTGCTCGCGGACGATCAGACGCTCGTGCGGGCCGGGTTCCGCTGGATCCTGGACAACGAGGACGACATCTCGGTGGTCGGCGAGGCGTCCGACGGCGAGGAAGCGATCCGGCTCGCCGGCGAACTGCAACCCGACATCGTGCTGATGGACATCCGGATGCCGCGCCTCGACGGTCTGGAGGCGACCCGGCGGATCGTCGCCGACCCTCGCTTCGCGGCCGTGCGCGTGGTCATCCTGACCACCTTCGACCTGGACGACTACGTGTACGGAGCGCTGCGCGCCGGCGCGAGCGGCTTCCTGGTCAAGGACACCGAGCCGGTCGAGCTGATCCACGGGGTGCGCGTGGTCGCGCGCGGCGACGCGCTGATCGCGCCCGCGATCACCCGCCGGCTGATCGCCGAGTTCGCGGGCCGCGTCGCACGGCCCGAACCGGACGCGCGCGTCGAGGTGTTGACCGACCGCGAGCGCGAGGTGATGACGCTCGTGGCGAGCGGCCTGTCCAACGACGAGATCGCCACCCGGCTGCACCTCAGCCCGGCGACCGCCAAGACGCACGTGAGTCGGATCATGACCAAGTCCGCGGTCCGCGACCGCGCGCAACTCGTCGTGCTCGCGTACGAGTCCGGCCTGGTGGCGCCGGGCTGGCTGGCCTGACCGCCGCACCCCTGATCACGGCGCCGGGATCGCCCACCCGATCCCGGTGCCCACAACCGGGGGTGTACGCGGGACGCGGGCTCGCGCAACTGCGGGAGTACGCGCTCCCGCCGGCGCGTGACCGGGGTTGTCCGGCCGTACCGTGCCTGGGCAGGACGTCCGGAGGCCGGGGCGACGGAAGGCTTGGGGACAAGCAGAACACGTCCCCCAGTCCCTCCTCCGGAACGAGGAAACGATGTCCGAGACACCGCTCGCACCCCCACGAACGACCGCCCCCGTCGAACGCACCCGCCGCCCGAGCGTGTTCGAGCGCATCGCGGTGTGGGCGCATCGCCGCCGCAAGGTGGCCCTGCTCTCGTGGGTCGCCGTCCTGATCGTCGTGACCGGCGTCGCGGCGCTGGTCGGCAGCGACTACCACAACGACTTCTCACTGCCGGGCACCGAGTCGCAGCGGGCGTCCGACACGCTGAAGAAGCACGGCGCCACGCAGGCCGGCGACAGCATCCAGATCGTCGTACACGACAAGACGGCGGTCGCCGCGCCGCCCACCCGGGAGCGGATCGAACGGATGCTCGGCGCGGTCGGCGGCCTCCCGCACGTCGCGGACGTGCGCAGCCCCTACGTCGACGCCGCGGCCGTGGCGCAGGACGGGCTCACCGCCTACGCGACGGTCACCCTCGACGGCGTCGGCACCGACGTGCCCAAGGACGCGGTCCGCAAGATCATCGACACCGCGCAGGCCGCCGAGACCCCGGACTCGACGCTGCGGGTCGAGCTGGGCGGCGACCAGATTCGCAACGCGCAGGAGGGCGGCGGCGGAGCCGCCGAGGGTGCGGGCATGCTCGGTGCCCTGGTGATCCTGGTGTTCCTGTTCGGCTCGCTGGTGGCCGCCGCGGTGCCGCTGGTGACCGCGATCTTCGCGGTCGGCAGCACGCTGGGTCTGGTCATGCTGGCCTCGCGGGTCGCGAACATCGCCGACTTCACCCCGCCGGTGATGATGCTGGTCGGGCTGGGCGTCGGCGTGGACTACGCGCTGCTGATCTTCTCTCGGTACCGCAGCGAGCTGCTGCGCGGCGCGGACGCCGAGGAGGCCACCCGTCGGGCCCTGGACACCGCGGGCCGGACGGTCTTCTTCGCCGCCTGCACGGTCGTGGTCGCGCTCCTCGGCCTGGTCACCCTGGGCCTGGGCTCGCTCCAGGGCGTCGCCCTCGCGGTCGCGCTGACCGTGCTGATGACCATGATCGCGTCGTTGACGCTGTTGCCCGCGCTGCTGGGCCTGTTCGGCAAGCGCATCGGGCGCAACGTGGAGCGCAAGGCGGCCAAGGCCAAGGTCGTCGAGGGCACCCGGTGGCGCAAGTGGGCGGGCGCCGTGCAGCGCCGGCCGTGGCTCGCGCTGATCGTCCCGGTGATCGCGCTGATCGCGCTGGCCGCACCGGCCGCGGACATGCGGCTCGGCTTCGCCGACGCGGGCAACGACCCCGCGGCCAAGACCAGTCGGCAGGCGTACGACCTGCTCGCCGACGGCTTCGGCCCCGGCTTCAACGGGCCGCTGTTCGTGGTGGTCCAAGGCGACGCGGCGGCAGCCGAGACGACCCGGAGCACGCTGGAGA
Organism: Embleya sp. NBC_00896; assembly: GCF_045207785.1. Taxonomy (NCBI): domain Bacteria; kingdom Bacillati; phylum Actinomycetota; class Actinomycetes; order Kitasatosporales; family Streptomycetaceae; genus Embleya; species Embleya sp. NBC_00896. The sequence continues at coordinate 6,257,013 of NZ_CP108776.1, read as the reverse complement.
AGACGCCTGGGATCGTCGCGGTGAGCCCGGTGCTGCCGTCCGGGGACGCGACCGTGTCCACGGTGATCGCGTACCCGAAGTCCGCGCCGCAGGCCGAGGCCACCAGCAAGCTCGTCAAGCATCTGCGCGAGGACGTCATGCCGGGGGTCGAGCGGGACAGCGGGGCGACCGTCCTGGTCGGTGGCGGTACGGCCGCCGTCGAGGACTTCGCGGCCAAGGTCGCCGACCGGCTGCCGCTGTTCGTCGCGATCGTGGTCGGCCTGTCGTTCGTCCTGTTGCTGCTCGTGTTCCGGTCGATCCTGGTCCCGCTCAAGGCCGCGCTGCTGAACCTGCTCAGCATCGGGGCGGCGATGGGCGTGATCACGATGGTCTTCCAGCACGGCATGTTCGGGGTGGAGCCCGGCCCGATCGAGGCGTTCATCCCGGTGATGATCTTCGCGATCGTGTTCGGCCTCTCGATGGACTACGAGGTGTTCCTGCTGGCCCGCATGCACGAGGACTGGCAGCGCTCGCAGGACGCGCCGCACGCGGTCCGCGAGGGGCTGGCCACCACCGGCAAGGTGATCACCGCCGCGGCGGCCATCATGATCGTGGTCTTCGGTGCCTTCATGCTCAGCGAGGACCGGATGCTCCAGCAGTTCGGCCTCGGCCTCGCCGTCGCGATCCTGCTCGACGCGGTGGTGATCCGCTGCCTGATCGTCCCGGCCGTGATGCAGCTGTTCGGCCGCCGCGCGTGGTGGCTGCCGAAGTGGCTCGACCGCAAGCTCCCGAAGGTCGCGCTCGAACACGGCTGACCCGAGGGCTCCTTGACGGGGTGTCATCCGACACCCCGTCACCGAGGCGGTGTCGACGGAGATCCCCCCTCCGTCGGCACCGCCTCTTCGCGTGCTCCAGGTCCGCCGACCAACCAGTGCACCGGGGGTCCTCCTGAAGATCGCCAAGTGTTCATTTGCTGGTCCGCCGGGGGTGTTTCGCGCTCCATATCGTGATCTCGGCCGGCGGAACCGTCACCGGCCGAACCTCGAGGGAGCCCTGTGGCAGCGCCTGGCCGTGAGACCCACGAGCGGGAACGGCGGATCGAACTCCTGATGGCGGAGAGCGCGTCGCTGCGTCGGTACGTGAGCGGGATCCTGGGGGCGGACCTGCACACGGTCGAAGACGTCGTACAGGAAACCCTGTTACGCGCGTGGGAGTCGGCGGATCGCCTGGACTGGGACGGCAGGCCGATCCGGATGTGGCTGTTCCGGGTCGCGCGCAACCTGGCCGTGGACACCTGCCGACGCAACCGATCGCTGCCGGTGGGCATCGACCCGAGCCAGTTCGCCGGGTTGCCGACCGTGCCCGACCCCGCCGTGAGCGCGGTCGACCGCTGCGTCCTGGTGGGCGCGTTGCGCGCGCTGGCGCCGCCGCATCGGGAGGCACTCGCGCAGGTCCACCTGCTCGACCGCAGCGGCGCGGACGCCGCGCGGAGCCTGGGGATACCGCGCGGGACGGTCAAGTCCCGTACCCACCACGGCATCGCGGCCCTGCGCCGCGAACTCGCCGCGATCGAGGAGAGCTGATGACCGGCTCCGGAGACCTGGCAATGCGGGTCGCGGGATACGACATGATGTCGCTGCTGGGGTACGCGGGCATCCTGATCCTGGTGCTCTCGCTCGCCCATTGGGCCGCGATGCGGCGCGGCGGCTGGCGGTTCGTGTGGCGGCGGCTGCGCCGCGAACTGGCCTTGACCGTGGCCGCGTTCGCCGAGCCGGTGACCGCCTTCACCCGGTTTCGGCGGCGCCGCCGGCTACTGGTGCGGTCGCTGCGCGAGCAGGCCACGTGGGTGGACGCCGAGCGCGCGGTGATGTGCGCGGCGACCGTGTCGGCGACGGCGCGGCCGTACGGCGTGCTGGTCGAGCGCGACGTCGTCGGGGTGCTGGTCGGCTGTGGCCCGGACGTGCCCGAGCCCGCCGAGCCGTGGGCGGTGGACGAGGTCGACCCGCGGCTGTGGTGGATCGGGCGGGACGACCTGGAGGCGGAATCCGGGCAGGCACCGCTCCTGGTCGCGGTCGGGACCCGCGGCGAGGCCGTGGTGTTCCTCGACCTGCTGACCGGACCGCGGGTATGGGCGGTGTCCGGAGAGCGGCGCGGGGCCAGAGCCACCCTCCAGGCCCTCGCGGCCCAGCTCGACGCGCGGCTGCCGGCCGGCGCGGTGGCGGTCGCGGCCGGGGTGCACCCACGCTACGCCGGGCCGCCGTCCGCGGAGGCGTTCGCGCGGGCCACGACGGCCGCCGCGACCCGCCGCTACCCGCAGGTCGTGGTGTGCGAGGACGTCCCCGACGTGCCGGCCGCCTCACCCGTCTCGGTCCTGACACTGGGCCGCCCCCGGGGCCGGGCAAGGCTCCTGGCCGTCGACGACTCGGGCGCCCTGCTCATCCACGGCACCCCGATCCGCACCGACTCCCGCCCCCTCCCCCGCGCCACCGCCACAACCCTGCGCCACCTCCCTGCCTGGCCCACCGAAACCGCCACCCGCCCCACCCCACCCCCCAACGAAGACCCAGACCTCACCCCACCCCCCACAACCGACGACCTCACCGAACCCGCCCCCACCAACACCCCAACCGGCATCTCGGTAGACGCCTAACACCCCACCCACCCCCCTAGCCCGTCCGGCGCTTGAGGACACCCCAAGCCCACCAACGCACCCCGCAAGCCCAAGAACCCAACCGACCAAGCCCGTCCGGCGCTTGAGGACAACCCCCCAAGCCCGTCCGGCGTTTGAGGACAAAGCCGACGGCAGGTCACCCCAACCCCCCGCCCCCCAGGAGCAACGACAGCGTGAGACTCACCGTCACCACCGTGGACACCACCGACGGCCTCCGCCGCGACCACCTCCTGGACCTGCCGCCAGGCAGCACCGTGGCCGACCTCGCCACCGCCGTCCAACGCCCCGCACGAACCCGCGCCGCCCCCACGGACCCGGCCGCCCCCGCCGACCTCGCCGCGTTCCTCGACGGCACCGCCCCGCCGACTACCCCCACGCTGTACACCGACGCGGCCCCGCTCGACCCCCAGGCCCCCCTGAGCGTCTCCGGCATCCGCGAAGGCAGTGTCCTCGGCCTCGGCGCCGCCCCCGCCGAGCCCGACCTGGTCCGCGCCCCACCGTTCGCCCTCGACCCCCAGGTCCTGGTCGAGGTGCACGCCGTATCGGGCCCGACCACCGGCCGAATCTGGCCGCTGGGCCCCGGCAGCCACGAGATCGGCGCCGACGACGGCTGCGCGATCCGACTGCCCGTCCCCGGCGTACCGCCCCGGGGCCTGTGGGTGACGGTCTGTCAGGACGGCACCGCGTACTGGCATCGCACCGTTCCCGACGACGGCGCGGTGCACGGCCGGGAGGTCGCGCCGCCGCCCACCGACGCGATCACCGCCGCCGCGGCAATGCCCCGCAAGCACGAGGAACGCGTCCTGGAGGACGAGCGCGAGGCGGACCGCAGGGTCGAGCGCGAGAGCGCCCGGATCGCCCCGCCCGACCGGCCCGTGCTCCGGGCCCCCGCGCCGCCGGGCACGGCCTGGCCGCACGACGGCGACCTGGTCGTCGGCCCGTCGCTGCTCCGGCTGTCCCGCCCGGTCGAGGCGGACGCCGACATCACCCCCTCCGAGGACGGCATCGGCCTCGACTACAACCGGCCGCCCCGGATCGCCCCGCACCTGGACGCGGAGAAGATCCGACTGCCCTCGCCGCCGACCGAGCCGCCCCGGTTGCCGTTCCCCCTGCTGGTGATGATCGCCCCGCTGGTCATGGGCCTGGCGATGGTCGGGTTCTTCCAGTCGTACTTCTATCTCGTCTTCTGCATCATGAGCCCGTTCATGGCGATCGCGAACTGGATCTCCGGTCGCCGAGGCAACCGGGCCAAGCACCGACTCGACGGGGTCCACTACCGACGCCGGTTGCGCGTCCTGCACGCCGACATCCGCACCGCCGTGCGGCGCGAACGGATCGTCCGGGGCGAGGTCGGCCCCGACCCGGCCGCGATCGCGCTGATCGCGACCGGCCCGGGCAGCCGGCTGTGGGAGCGGCGCCGGCGCGACGCCGACCACCTGGTCCTGCGCATCGGCACGGTCGATCAGCCCTCCGTCAAGGAGGTCGAGGATCCGGCCCGGGACGAGCATCACCGGATGGCCCGCTGGACCCTGCCCGACACCCCGATCGGCATCGAGATCGCCGACCACGGCGTGCTCGGCGTGGCCGGCCCGATCGAACCGATCCAGGCACTGGCTCGGTGGCTGGTGATCCAGGCCGCCGTCCTGCACAGCCCCCGCGACCTGCGCGTCGTGGTGCTCACCGACCCCGACCGGGTCGCCGACTGGGCCTGGGTACGGTGGTTGCCGCACCTGCGCCCACAGTCGCGTTCGGCCGCGCCCGTCGCCCTCCTGGGCGGCGACCCGGAATCCACCGGCAATCGGATCTCCGAACTGGTCGCGCAGATCCAGAGCCGGCAGCGCAGCATGAGCTCGTCGATGGGGCAGGCCATGTTCAGCGGCCCCGACATCCTGGTGATCGCGGACGGCGCCCGGCAGTTGCGCGAGGTGCCCGGCATGATCCAGGTGCTCACCGACGGCCCCGCGGCCCGGGTGTTCAGCGTCTGTCTGGACGAGCGCGAGCGCCTGCTGCCCGAGGAGTGCGCGGCCGTCGTCCTGGCCGGCAAACACCATCTGACGGTCCGCCAGACCGGTCTGCCCGACCTCGTGGACGTCCGGGCCGACCACGTGGACGCGCAGTGGTGCGAACAGGTCGCCCGCGCGCTCGCGCCGCTGCGCGACGTCAGCCCGGAGCACGACAGCGGCCTGCCGCAGACCGTCAAACTGCTCGGCCTGGTCGACGCCGAACCGCCGAACGCGGAGACGTTCCTGGCCCGTTGGGCCCGGCGGCCGGCCTCGACCACGTTCACCCTGGGCGCCGGATACGACGGACCGCTGCGGATCGACCTGGTGCGCGACGGCCCGCACGGCCTGATCGCCGGCACCACCGGCTCCGGCAAGTCCGAGTTGCTGCAAAGCTTCGTCGCGGCGCTCGCGGTGGCCAACCGACCCGACGAGCTGACCTTCGTCCTGGTCGACTACAAGGGCGGCAGCGCGTTCAGCGAATGCGCCGAACTTCCGCACACCCTCGGCATGGTCACCGACCTGGACGAACACCTCGCCGCCCGGGCGCTCGACTCGCTCGGCGCGGAACTGCGGCGCCGCGAACACCTGTTGGCCGAGGTCGGGGCCAAGGACCACCCCGAGTACCGGGGCAAGCGCACCGCCGACCCCACGCTGACCCCACTACCCCGACTGATCCTGGTGATCGACGAGTTCGCCACCCTGGTCCGCGAGGTGCCCGAGTTCGTCGCGGGGCTGATCAACATCGCCCAGCGCGGCCGCTCGCTCGGCATCCACCTGGTGCTGGCCACCCAGCGACCGGCCGGGGTGGTCACCGGCGACATCCGCGCGAACACCAACCTGCGGATCGCCCTGCGAGTGACCGACGCGGGCGAGAGCCAGGACATCATCGACACCGCCGAGGCCGTGCACATCTCGGCCGGCACCCCGGGCCGGGCGCTGATCCGCACCGGCCCGAACGCGGCGGTCCCGTTCCAGGCCGCGTGGGTGGGCGCCGAACGACCGATACCCGGCGCCGGGCCCAAGCCCGGCGCGACCCGCACGGTCCGCGCCACCGAGCTGACCCTGACCGGCCTCGGACGTCCCGCGTCGCTGCCGGTGGCCGACGACGGTCCGGACACCGTGGACGCGCCCAACCCCACCGACCTCAACGCCCTGGTCCTGGCCCTGCGCGAGGCCGCCGAGACGCTGCCGGACTACACCCCGCAGCCCAGCCCCTGGTTGCCGGCACTGGCCGAACGGGTGCTGCTGGACGACCTGCCGCCGGTGGAGCGGGCCGACACCGGCGCGCCCGACACCAGCCCGCCGCCCATCCCCTACGCCCTGGAGGACGTCCCGCAACTCCAGGAGCAGCGGGTGACCACGATGGACCTGGCCACGTTCGGCCACCTGTACGTGATCGGCTCGCCGCGTTCGGGCCGCACCCAGGTGCTGCGCACCCTCGCGGGCGCCGCTGCGGCCACGGCGAGTTGCGCCGACGTGCACCTGTACGGGATCGACGCGGGCGGCGGCGGACTGGCCGCCCTGGAGACGCTGCCGCACTGCGGCGCGGTGGTCTCGCGGCACGACATGGAACGCATGGGGCGGCTGCTGGGCCGCCTGGTGCGCGAGTTGACCGAGCGTCAGGAACGGTGCAGTACGCACAACGCCGCCGGACTGGTGGAGTTGCGCCGGATGCTTCCGGCGGCCGAGCGGCCCGCGCACATCGTGGTCCTGCTCGATGGCTGGGACGCGCTGGTCGGACTGCTCGACGACCACGACGGCGGCCGGCTCGTGGACGACGTGATGCGCCTGCTGCGCGAGGGCGCGGCGGCCGGCATCCACATCGTGGCGACTTCCGAACGGGCGCTGCTCAGCGGTCGGTTGGCCGCGCACAACGACCACAAACTGCTGCTGCGCCAAGCCGACCGGACCGACTACCAGATGGTGGGCATGCCGCTGCGCAAGGTGCCGGCGGTGATCTCGCCCGGGCGCGGCTGGCATGTGTTGTCCCAGACGGAGAGCCAGGTCGCGTTGCTCGCGGCCGACCCGAGCGGGCAGGAACAGGCCGAGGCGCTGCGCCGGATCGGCGTCGAGGCGAGCCGCCGCGACGCCGGGGTGCCGCGCGACCGGATGCCGGTACGGATCCCGACGCTGCCGCGCGTGGTCGAGTTCGCCGCCGCGTACGAGCGGGTGCCGGCCGAGGTACGTCGCCCGATGTGGGGGCTGCTCGGCATCGGCGGCGACAGCGCGGAGCCGCTCGGGGTGGACTTCGCCGCCAGGTCGGTGTTCTGCGTGATCGGGCCCTCCGGGACCGGACGCAGCACCACCCTCGCGTCGTTGTCGGTGTCGCTGCTCGCGGGCGGCACCTCGCTGGTCGTGCTGACCCCGCGCGAATCGCCGCTGCGCGGGCTGGCGCAACATCCGCAGGTGCGCCTGTTGACCGACGAGGACCCTTCCGCCGAGGACGTCGAACGTGCCCTGGAGGCGTTGTCCGGCCCGCGCGTGGTGGTCGTCGACGACGCCGAACTGCTCGGGATGCCCGCCGCCGACCGGGTCCTGCGCGACCTGGCGATCGCGGGTCGCGACCGCGGACAGGGACTGCTGTACGCGGGTTCGTACGACGCCCTCCAGGTGGCGATGGGCAGTTGGCTCACCGCGGCCCGGCGCGGCAGCCGGAACGGCATCCTGCTCGCACCGAAGAACATGCAGGAGGGCGACATGGTCGGCGTGCGACTGCCGACGAACGTGGTGCGCTCGGCGCCGCCCGTACCCGGCCGGGGGTGGACCGCCGGCCCGGGCAGTGTGCCGATGGCGGTGCAGGTGCCGCTGACGGTGTTGCGGCCGGCCGAATAGCGGGCCGACTCCCCTGTCGGACAAACGAGTTCGGGCCGCTTTCCCCGGTGGGGAAGCGGCCCGAACCGTGCCGGGCGAAGGCTCAGTTCTTCTTCAGGTTCTTCGCCATCTCGACGTCCATCTCGTGCATCTGCGTACGGATCTTGGCGAACATGTCGGAGAAGATCTGGATGCCGTCGATGGCGGCGGTCAGGCTGGTGTCGAACTTCGCGTACGCGTCGCGCATGGCCGGGCTCGACTCCTTGAAGACCATGCCGTTGTCGAGCAGACCGTTCACGTCGGTGAGCAGGGTCTTGATCATCGGCGTGATCGTCTCACGTGCCTTCGTGAGCTTGCCGGCGACCTCGTCGATCCGGGTGAAGTCGAGTGCGATATCGGCGGCCATGGGTTCCTCCAGTGGAGATCGGGCTCACCGCGGGGGCGCGGCGAACCGGGTCGGGTGATGCGGGGGTCGGGCAGTCGGGGGCTCGATGGGAGCGGGAGTCGAGCGGGCTCACTCGCGTCGGGGGCCGCGGCCACCACCGCCACCGCCGCCACCGGGCGGAGCCGGCGTCTCCGGCGGCGGGGGCGTGGTGTCCACCCACTCGTGCTTGCCGTCGGCGCGCGCGTAGGTGTGCTTCTTGCCCTCGGAGTCGACCACCGTCTGCGTGCCGCCGCCGTTCGGGTTCAGATGCGTCTCGGTGGTGGTCACGCCGCCGTCGGGCCCGGTGGACACGGTGGTGTAGTTCAGCCGGCTGGAGTCGTAGGTGGTGACCGAGGTGTAGGTCTGGCCGTTGCTGACCACCTTGGTCTCCTCCTTGATCACGTTCCCGTCCGCGTCCAGGGTCAGATGGGTCTCGATCCGCCCGCCGTCGGGCGTGGTGATCACCTGGTCCAGCGGCGGCTTGTCGCCGGGGTCGGTGGCCTTGCAGAACTCCGGCAGGCTGCCGTCCGGGCCGGGCTTGTTGCACTCGTCCAGGTGCTCCTGCTTGTACTTCCAGGCGGCGACCTTGTTCCGCCACTCCGCCAGGCCCATCGTCGCGCCCATCACGCCCAGGCCCTCGGTGATCTGCGCGTCGGCGTTGAAGTACGCGTCGCCGACCTTGCCGAAGCAGTCGCCGAGCTTCTTGAGCAGGTCCTCGGCGCGGGTCATCGGGCCCGCGGACAGCCGGAACAGGCTGCGGAACGCGCCGGCCAGCGTCGGGTCGCCGAACACCGCCTGGGCGTCGCTGTAGCCGCCCTGGCCCAGGGTCGCGTAGTCGCTGGACTTGAGCGTGGGCGAGATCCGGGCGGCGAGGTCGTACATGTCCTTCTTGGCCTCGGCCAGCGTGCTGTAGTCCAGCGCGAAGTCGACCACGTCCGCTCCCGTCGGGCATCGCGGATCCACCGACCGGATCCGTCGCCGTGACCACGCCCGGGCCACCCGGTCGGTTCATCGATGGATTTCTCGGCGGTGCGATGAACCGACCGGGTGGCCCGGGCGTGGTCACGGCGTGGTCCGGGCGAGGTCCGGCGAGTACGGCGAGGAGACGACGGGTCATGGGCAATCGCCCTACTGACTGGAACGCGATCGGCCTGAGCACCGATCCCACCCCGGGTGACCCCGTCCGGCTGCGCGCGCTGGTCATCTCGATGGGGGGCCTGGGCCGGGTCGCCCGCGAGATCGACGACGCGTTGGGCTCGGTCCTGGACAAGACCGGCCAGGGCGCCTTCGTCGGGCAGACCGCCGACGCGCTGCGGGACAAGATCAGCGGCCCGCTCCGGGAGTTCGTCACGAGCATCGCCGACGCGTTCGAGAACTCGGCCAAGGCGCTGAACGCGTACGTGGACGTGATGGAGACCCAACAGCGGGTCGCCGACACCGCGTTGTCCAACGGGCGGGGCCTGGCCCCGGAGGATCCGCGGCGCGCCGAATACGGAACGACCGCACGCACCGCGGGCACGACCCAGCGCACCCAGGCCGAGACCGCCGCGAAGGTGCTCAACAGCTCGGCGACCGGGATCAAGCAGCCGGTGACGAACTGCGACCTGTTCTGGGAGGCGTTCAACTGGCTGGCGATCATCCTGATCCTGCCGGCGCTGCTGTTGGGCGGCCCGCTCGCGCTGCTCGCGATCGGCATCAACCTGGTCCTGTTCGTCAAGACCGCGGTGGACGTCGCGCACGGCAAGGCCGGGCTGCTCGACCTGTTCCTGGCCGGCCTGGGGATAATCGCGCCGACCACCAAGGGCCTCAACCTGCTCAAGCTGTTCAAGGACGGCGCGAAGTTCCTCTGGAACGGCTTCAAGAGCTTCGGCAAGACCGCGTGGGGCGCCCTCAAGGGCACCTTCGGCGCGGGCGCGTTCCGCTCGTTCGCGTTCATCCCGGGCCTGAAGGACTTCGCCCGGCTCGCGGGCGGCTGGATCAAGTCGGGCGCCCTGTGGGTGGGGGCGGCGGCGCTGAAGTTGCCGTCCTGGGTCGGCTCCACGCTGGGCAAGGGCGGGCTGGCCGTGATCAACGGCTTCAAGGCGGTGCCCGCCCTGTTCCGCGGCATCCCCGGCGCGCTCAAGGGAGCCGCGGTCGGCACCTGGAAGTTCGCCAAGGACCAGCTGGGCGGCACCAAGTGGCTGCGGCTGATCCTGCCGGTGGACGCGGCCGAGATCAGCCGGTTCGGCCTCAAGCGCGCGTTGCAGCTCGGCTTCTACGAGCGCGGCGTGCTGGGCAAGTTCCGCTATGGCGCGCCGCTGATGGCCGCGGGCGGGCGCGGCCTGAGCCAGATCCCGACGCCGCCGCTGCACGGGGTGGGCGCGCTGCCCGAGATGCCGGTGGGCGATCTGGCCCGGATCCGGGCCGGCGACTGGTCCGGGTTCGGCGCGAACGAACTCCGGTTGAACGCCCTGGACCTGCCGACGACGAATCTGACCGTCACCTCCCCGGGCGGCCTGCACATCCCCACCTCCTTCGGCGAGGTGATGCAGTTCGCGCCGGACGCGGTGCGCCGGATGGACGCGCTCGTGGACATCGGCATGCGCGAGATGAAGCTGATGCAGATCGGCGACTGGGCCAAGCTGCCGACGCCCGCGATGGCCGGCAAGGTGGAGCACGTGGCGGGGGTCGGCTCGATCGGCCGGTTCACCCCGAACAACGCGCCGGCGACCGCGCTGCACGGGCTGCCCACGACCGGCGCGCTGCCGTCGGTCACCCACACCCCGAGCCTGACCTCGCTGTCCGCCCTGGACCTGGTGCAGACCGGTACCACCCACCGCCCGAACACCCCGAGTCTGCTCACCGGCGGCGGCCCGGGCGGCGGTACCGGCATCGGACACCCGAGCGGGACCAACCACGGCCTGAGCGCGCCGAGCCTGCCCACCTCCGGCCTGACCAACCACGGCCTGTCCGGCCCGGGTCTGCCCGGCCACGGCACCCCCGGCCCGCACGTCGAGCTGCGGCCGACCGAATTCGGCACGCCGGCGAGCCTGTCCGCGCCGTCCCCGACGGCCCTCGCGGGCGGCCCGCCGCCGGCCGCGCTGGTCCCGGACCATGCCGGGAGCGCGCTCAACCTGCTGGACCACGGCCCGAGGACGCCGCTGCGCCTCGACTCGCCCGCCGACGCGGGCGCGCTGCCCCCGGTCCCGCCGCCGCACGGCCCGGGCGGCGGCACCGAGCTGCGCCCCGGCACGCCGACCGCGAACCCGGTCGCCGTCGCGCCGACGCCCCCGCCGCCCGGCAGCGGCCTGGCCGGCCCGGCCAACCGGCTGTCCCCGACCCAGCTGGAACAGCTGTGGAAGCGCGACGCGGATCGAGTCGGCACGCTGTTCGGCACCGCCGACGATCCGCTGCGGGCGGGCCGGGTCGAGGCCTGGCGCGACCTGGCCTCGGCACGAAACGAACTGGGCCGGGCCCAGCAGGTATTGCACAACCTGGAGATCCACCCCGGCGGGTCCTCCAAGCCGTCCCCGTTCGAGCGCGACGCCCGGATCGCGGTGGACCACGCCTCGACCAAGGTGGAAACCGCGCTCACCCGGCTGGACCAACTGGGCGTGGACCCGGCCCGGATCGATCGCGGCTTGGCCCAGGCGCAGGCGGAGAGCCTGGTGGAGCGCCCGAGGCTGGTCGGGGGCAGCGGGCACGGTATGGGCGGCGGCGGGTCACACGCGCTGCCGACGACGCCGGTCGCCGGGAGCGTCCCGACGCCGACCGCGAACATCACCCCGCATGTCGGCCCCGGCTCGACCGGGCTCGACGGTGCGCCCATCCACACGACGGTGAACGACGGCTACCGGGTCACCGACCCCGCGACCGGGCATTCCATCCGGTACGGCAACGACGGCACCGTCGTCGACGAAGGCGTCGCGCTCCATTCGCCGGGTGCGCCCCGGTTCGTCGTCGACAACGGCACCGGCCCCGTCCTCACCGACGTACACGGCAACCCCGTCGCCGGCGTCGACGTCACCGTGGTGCGGGGCGGCTACCGGATCACCGACCCCGCCGCGGGCCAAAGCATCCGCTACCACACCAACGGGGCCGTCGCCGAGCAGGGCATCGCGCTCCGTGGCACCGGCGCGCCCCGCTTCGTGGTGCACAGCGACGCCCGGCCTCCGGGCCTGACCGACGCCCACGGCGGGGCGATCCCCGACCACACCCTCGCCACGATCGACAACGGCTACCGGGTCACCGATCCGGCCACCGGCCGGTCCATCCGGTACGGCGCCGACGGCCGCATCGTCGAGCACGGCACCGCGCTCGGCGGCGCCGGCGAGGCCCACTTCGTCGTCCCCGGCGACCACGGCCCCGTGCTGACCGATGTACACGGCAATCCGGTCGCCGGCGTCGACGTCACCCCGGTCAACGGCGGCGGCCACCGCATCACCGAACCGCTGAGCGGCCAGACCACCCGCTACCGCGGCAACGGCAGCATCGCCGAACACGGCATCGCCCTCGGCGGCCCCGGCGAAGCACACTTCGTAGTCTTCCGCGAAGGCCGCCCCCCGGTACTCACGGACATGCACGGCAAGCCCATCACCGGCGTCGACCTCACCCCCGTCAACGGCGGCGGCCACCGCATCACCGAACCACTCAGCGGCCACACCACCCGCTACCGCGGCAACGGCAGCATCGCCGAACACGGCATCGCCCTCGGCGGCCCCGGCGAAGCACACTTCGTAGTCTTCCGCGAAGGCCGCCCCCCGGTACTCACCGACGTACACGGCAAGCCCATCACCGGCGTCGACCTCACCCCCGTCAACGGCGGCGGCCACCGCATCACCGAACCACTCAGCGGCCACACCACCCGCTACCGCGGCAACGGCAGCATCGCCGAACACGGCATCGCCCTCGGCGGCCCCGGCGAAGCACACTTCGTAGTCTTCCGCGAAGGCCGCCCCCCGGTACTCACCGACATGCACGGCAAGCCCATCACCAACCACACCCTGACCGAGCTCGACAACGGCTACCGAGTCACCGACCCCGCCACCGGCCACTCCATCCGCTACGACGGCAACGGCGGCATGGTCGACCGGGGGTTGGCCCTGAACGAACTCGGCGAGCCCCGCTTCATCGTCGGCGGCGACACCGGCCACGTGCTCACCGACGCGCACGGCAATCCCGTCGCCGGCGTCGAGGTCACCCCCCTCACCGGCGGCGGCTACCGGGTCACCGAACCCATCGGCGGCCACAGCACCCGCTACACCGCGGACGGCTGGGTCGCCGAGCACGGCATCGCACTCGGCGGCCCCGGCGAACCCCGCTTCGTGGTCGGCGAGGGCACGCAGCGCGGCGTCACCGACATGCACGGCGCCCCGGCCGGCGACCGCACGCTGACCACCGTCGACAACGGCTTCCGAGTCACCGACCCCGCCACCGGCCACTCGGTCCGCTACGACACCACCAACGGCACGTTCGAACGCGGCACACTGCTCGGCGGCGAGGGCGAGGCGCACTTCGTCGTCGCCCGCGGCGACACCGATCACATCCTCACCGACGTGCACGGCACCCGCGTCACCGACGTCGAGGTCACCGCGCCTGCCGGCGGCGGCTTCCGGGTCACCGAACCCATCAGCGGCCACAGCACCCGCTACCTCGCCGACGGTTCGATCGCCGAACACGGCATCGCCGTCGGCGGTCCCGGCGAAGCCCGCTTCGTGGTCGGCGACGACGCCGGCCGTGTCCTCACCGACGTGCACGGCACCCGGGTCACCGACCGCAACCTCACCACCGTCGACAACGGCTTCCGCGTCACCGACCCCGCCACCGGTCACTCGGTCCGGTACGACACCACGACCGGCGCCTTCGAACGCGGCACCGCGCTGGGCGGTACCGGCCAGACCCGGTTCGTGGTGGGCGATACCCTCACCGACCTGCACGGCGCCCCGCTCCCCCCGGAGCAACAGCTCACCCGGCTCACGGATGCCGACGGCGCGCACACCGGCTACCGGGTCGAGGTCGTGCACCCGAACACCGCGCGCCACGGCGAGTTCCACGAGTTCCGGCTGGACGGAACGGTCACCCGCGAGGGCTTCAACGTGCTCGACGACGGTCGGCTGACCAAGCACCGGTACATCGTCGACCACACCACGCCGACGCCCACCTGGCGCCAGGAGTTCCGCCCCGGCCAGTCCCCCGGCAAGGGCTTCACCCCGAACGACTTCCAACACGGCACGGTGGACCTGCACGGCGCCGCCAACGGTCGGATCCAACTCAAGTCGAACACCCCCGGGAAGGCCGTCGTCTTCGAACGCCGACTGCTGCCGAACGGGAACACGCTCGACGCGTTCCGCCGTACCGACCTCAACGGCTTCGGCTCGTTCAGCCAACGCACCAAGTGGGTCGAGTGGGGCACGGACGGTGTCCCGGTCGACAAGGGTTCGCGCAAGTTCGACACGTCCGGCTTCGGCTACACGGACGTCAACGAGCATTTCATCACGGTGCGCGAATTCCGGGACACGCTCCAGAAGTTCGGCGGCAAGGCCGGACACACGCTGGGCGTCAAGGGCGCCGACGGCTGGACCTGGCATCGCTACGACGGCGCGGGCCAGGAACTGGCGAGCGGTCCGCGTACCCCGCACCGCGACGGCGGCTGGAGCGACCGGCACGGGCCGACGGCCGGCGAGCACGCCGGGGAAGTGGTCCAGAAGCAGTGGGGTCCGATGCACCGGACCGACCACGCCCGGCACTACCTCGAACACCCGCTGGACAACGCCGGCATCCGCAAGGAGTCCTGGGACGAGCATTCGCCGCAGGGCAAGGAGACCGGCAAGCACGAGGTCAAGCCGGACGGCTCGACGTTCACCACGAACCGGATCTCCGAGCAGCGTCCGCCCCAGTGGGCGCGCAAGTGGCTGAGCAACCACAGGGTCGAACCCACCGGCACCCACTCCTTCCTCGCCTCCGACACCCGCTACCAGGTGTTCACCTGGGAGAAGTCGGTCCTCGACGCGGACGGAAACCTGGTCCCGCACAGCAGCGGCATTCGGTTCGTCGGCGACGACGGCAGCTCGTTCGACATCCTGGCCGACGGCGGTTTCGCCCGCTCGCAGACCAAGTTGCCCAATGGTTCGACGCTCAAGGTCGGCGACTCGGTGACGCCGCACCCCTCGGCCCCGCCCGGGGCGACCGCGTGGAGCGAGGGCAACGTGGTCGGCTACCGGTTGGAGACCCCCAACAATGGGCCGGACGGGGCGATCTGGCAGGACCTGCGTCCGGTGGTGGGCGCGGACGGCACCACTCAATGGGCGGTGGTGCGCGAGGGCTTCCCGAACGGCAATGTCCGCCACTACACCACGCCGGCGCCGAGCGTTCCCGGAGCCACCGGCCACCACCCCGCCAACCCGCACAGCGACTGGGTCGAGTACGACGCCCACGGCTACGTGACCGGCCGCCGGGACACCTGGCTGCTCGACGACAACACCTCGGTCACGATCATCGCGCGCGGCGCCTCGACGGCGAAGACCTGGACGTGGGAGCGGGTCGACGCCAACGGTGTCGTGCAGGAGTCCGGCACGCGCGTGCTCTTCCGCGGTTCGGACGATCCCAACCTGCCGTTCGACGACTCGTTCCGGGACTTCGACGGCACCAAGAACCTGGTGCGCGAGCGACGCATGCTCGACGACGGCCGGTACGTCGATTCGTGGAGGGTGCCCGGCACCGACACCTGGACGTGGCAGAAGTACGACCGGGCCGGGCAGATCGTCCCGCAGGCGAACGACGGTGACCGGGTGCGGAGTTGGTGGAATCCGAAGGCGGACGACGGCGCCGGCGCGTGGCAGGCGACCCCGCTCGACGGCAAGAACCTGCTCTTCCGCGACACGGTGGTGCCCACCGCGGGCGCGACGTTGGTGATCCGCGAGACTCCACCGCACATCACCGGCGCACCGGCTCGGGTGCGGGAGTACGGACCGAACGAGGGCACTTCGGCGAACACCGCCACCTGGAAGGAGTTCGACCACGGCACCGTCGTCCGCACTCGGGCGGCCATGCGCACGCCCGAGGGGCGGCTCTACTTCCTGGAGACGGACGCGTGGCGCGGCCAGTGGCGGCGCTACGACGTGAACGGCCACCTGGTGGCTCGGCGCACCGAGGGCGGAGCGGTGATCATCAACGACTCGCTCAACCGGTGGCGGGTGATCGGCAGCGAGTACGACTTCCGCGGCCAGGTGACCGAAGTGCGCGGTTGGGTGCGGCGGATCCGTGAGGGTCAGCGAATGCCCTGGACCGACAGTCGGCTGGGCATCGACGTCACGGGGTTCCGCACCGCGCTGAACGGCCTGCCGAACATCCCGCCCACCGGCGCGATCCACCTGGCCGAAGCCGCCTATCAGCCCTACGCGTCGGTGATCGTGAAGAAGGCCGCGCTGGAGTTCGCCCAGGAGTTCGCCATCGAGTTCGCCGCGAACCTGGCCGTCAACGGCATCAACGCCGCGATCAACAACAAGGAGTTCACCGGCAAGGACGCGCTCAAGGCGTTCTCGAACGCGGCGGTGGGGGCCGGGATCAAGACCGGCGTGGGCACCTTCGTGCACGAGAACAAGTTCGCGTCCACCCGCTGGACCGGCGACACCAAGAGCGGCCTGGCCAACATCGACGGCGGCAAGCACTGGAGCCGGCGCCCCGGCAACCACGACAAGACCTGGGCCAACGAGTGGGCGGGCAACGAGACGCCGATCCGCTGGCGCAGCGGCACCTACGACTTCACCTTCAACACCGGCATCGGCGCGGTCACCGGCTGGGTCAACGGCAGCATGAACGCCGCGGTGTGGGGGATCACCGGCGCCGACGGCCTCAACCACAAGCTGACCGGCGTGGACGCGCTGTGGGACGGCGGCATCGCGGCGCTGTCCGGCGCGATCAGCAACGGCAGCGTCGCGATGGGCCGCAACCTCTTGTTGGGCGGCGGAGGCGGCCGGTTCTTCCACCGGCAGGGCCTGGCCGATTTCGGGCTCAACATCGCCTTCAAGATCGGCGAGAAGCTGTTCAACAGTTGGCTGTTGCCGCGTTTGCGCGGCCTGATCAATCCGTACTGGTACTAGAGAGGTGCGTAGCGCACAGGTGTCCAGCATCGATCATCGAGGCACCACGACCGGCCCGCCGAACGTCCGGGTCGCCGCCAAGGGCCGGGGCACGCACCGCCGGATCGCGGACGCCGTGCGGGCCGCCGCCCCCGGCGCGACCGTGCTGATCGCGGCCGGCCACTACACCGAATCGCTGGTCCTGGCACGGTCGGTGACGCTGCGTCCGGAACCGGGCGGCGGCGATGTGGTGCTGACCGCGACCGGCGAGGGTCCGGCGATCACCGTCGACGCGGCGGACTGCGCGGTGCGCGGGCTGACCGTGCACGGTACGGGCGCCGACGCGCCGGCGGTCAGCGTGGGTCCCGGCGCGGGCCTGATCCTGGCGGACTGCGCGGTCCTGGGCGGTCGGGTCGAGGTGCGCGGCGGCCCCGATCGGGTCGAGGACGAGGGCGTCGATCCGGACCTGGACGCGCCGCCGACGGCCGGCGGCACCAGCTCGGCGCTGCTGCTCACCGGCACGCGCGTGACCGGCGCGCGGCTCGCGGGCCTGCATGTGTCCGGGGACGCGCGGGCCCGGGTGGAGGACGTCGAGGTGAGCGCGATCGACGGCACCGGGATCGTGGTGTCGGGCAGCGCGCGGGTGGGCGTCTCGCGGCTGCGGCTGGAGGCCACGTCCGGCTCCGGGATCCGGCTCCGGGGGCGGGCGGTGCTGCGTTTGGCCGACTCGGTGCTGCACGGCTGCGGGCGGGTGGGGCTGCTCCTGGAGGACGCGGCCTCGGCCGCCGCGAGCGAGAGCCGGGTCAGCGCGCCGGGCGCGGCCGGCATCCGGCTCGGCGGCAGCGCCCGGGCGGAGCTGACGGACTGTCGGATCCTGGACGCCGCCGCGGCCGGCATCGTGCTCGACGGCACGGCCCGGGTGGTCGCCCAGGGCTGCGCGGTCCGGGGCTCGGCGACCAACGGCGTGCTGCTGACCGAGGGCGCGGGCGCCGATCTGACCGACTGTCGGATCCTCGACTCGGGCTTCGGCGCGATCCACGCGGCCGGCAGCTCGGTGCTCCGGCTCGCCGACTGCCGGGTGCGGGGCACGCCCGAACACGGCGTGCACACCGTGGACACCGCACGCGCCGAGCTCGTCGACTGCACGGTGTCCGGCGCGGCGATGACCGGCGTCGCGGTCGCCGGGCGCTCCTCGGCCGAACTGACCGGCTGCCTGGTGGCCGACACCGCGACCGGGATCGGGGTCGCCTCGCCGACCGGTTCGCTGGTCGCGGACTGCACGGTACGCGCCGCCGGGCGCACCGGCATCGAGATCGGCGGCGAGGGCGTCGCCGAGCTGACCGGCAACCGGGTCACCGGCGCGGGCGCGGCCGGCATCGTGCTCGACGAGGGGTCGCGGGCCGAGGTGGACGGCGGGTTCGTGGCGGACTGCGCGGGTTCGGGCCTGGTGGTGTGGACCGGCGCGCGGCCGACCGTGCGCGGGCTGCGGATCGAACGGCCCGGCAAGAACGGCCTGTACGTCGCCGAGCGGGCCGGCGGCACGTTCACCGCGTGCGACGTGGTCGGGGCCGGCTACGCCGCGCTGCACGTGGGCGGCGGCGCCGATCCGGTGTTCCGCGGCTGCCGGCTGCGCGACTGCACCGACGACCTGAGCACGGACCCGGAGGCCGCGCCGGTGTTCGACGACTGCGATCCCGCGCTCGGCGGACGGCCCGTGGCGCAGCCCGCCACGAGTGCGGCCCCGGTCCCCGATCGGGTCGCGCCGCCGGACGTACCCGAGGAGAGCCTGGCGGACCTGCTCGCCGAACTGGGCGAACTCGTGGGCCTGGAAGGGGTCAAGCGCGACGTCGCGTCGATGGCCAAGCTGATGCAGACGGTCCGGCTCCGGGTCGAGGCCGGGCTGCCCGCGCCGCCGCTGAGCCGGCACCTGGTCTTCGCGGGCAACCCGGGCACCGGCAAGACCACGGTGGCCCGGCTGTACGGCCGACTGCTCAAGGCACTCGGCCTGCTCGGTCACGGGCACCTGGTCGAGGTCGATCGCAGCGCGCTGGTCGGCGAGTACGTCGGGCACACCGGGCCCAAGACCGCCGCCGCGTTCAACCGGGCGATCGGCGGGGTGCTGTTCATCGACGAGGCGTACTCGCTGGCGCCGCTCGCGGGCGGCAACGACTTCGGCGCCGAGGCGGTGGCGACGCTGGTGAAGTTGATGGAGGACCACCGCGACGACGTCGTGGTGATCGCCGCCGGCTACCCGGGTGACATGGACCGCTTCGTCGCCTCCAACCCGGGGCTGGCATCGCGGTTCACCCGGACCCTGCTGTTCGAGGACTACGACGCCGAACAGCTCGTGGGGATCGTCGAGCACCACGCCGAGCAACACCGCTACGAACTGACCACCGCAGCCCGTACCGACCTGCTGGACCTGTTCGCCGGGATGACCCGGGGTGGCGGCTTCGGCAACGGCCGGCTGGCCCGGCAGGCGTTCCAGGAGATGACGGAACGTCAGGCCGGCCGGGTGGCCGAGCTGGACAACCCCGACGCCGCGCAACTGATCGCGCTGGAGGTCGCGGACCTGCCCGCGTCCCTGGCCGGCTCGACGACGTGACCGCTCGTTCCGCGCGCCGCCCCTCATTCCGCACTCCGTTCCTCCCGCGCACCCCTCCCTCCCCCGACCCCTGGAGTCCCCGTGTCCGCCGACGACCGTGACCACGACGGCAGTTCCGCCACCGGCCAGGCAGGCTTCGCCGAGACCTTCGCCCGCCGGCCCGCTCCGACCACCCGCGGCCCCATACCCGGTCTGCGGGTGTGGGGCACGATGGGCGGCGCCACGGCGCTGACCACCGGCGCCGTCCTGCTCCTGCCGCTGCTCGCGGCCCCCGCCGCGAACTCGCAGCCGCGGCGCGACGTCGCGCACGTCGCGGCGAACGCGGCGCTGCCGGGCGCGCCCACCGGCTGGGGTACGCCGGGCAGCACCGAGCCGCCTCCCGTCGAGGGCGTCCCGGTCACCGCGGACGGCACGCCCGTGCCGCAGGGCCAGCCGGGTGGGCCGCCGATCGGCGCCGTGCCGGGCGGCGGCGCGCCCTACCCCGGGAGCGGCGGGGGCGGCGGCGCGGGCGCCGCCGGTGGAGCCGGCGGGGTCGGGGCCGGTACGCCCGCAGGCGGCTCCACCAACACCGGCGGCGGGCCCGCCGCGGGTGGCGCCGGCGGCAGCGCGCCCGGCTCGGGCGGCACGACGTCCCCGACCCGCCCGGCGCAGCCGCCAAGCAGCACCGCGCCCGCCTCGAAGCCGCCCGTCGCGCCGGCCGCCGGACCCAAGCTCGTCTACAACGGCTACGGCGGTCTGGGCTGCGCCAACTCGGGCGCGTCGTTTCGCGTGCAGGGCGAGTACAGCGACGGCAAGGAGGGTTGGTACAAGGTCGGCAGCGGCGGCCTCGGCTCGACCGGGTGCGGCGACGACTTCTGGGCCATCCCGATGTCCGGCTCCGCGACCAAGGACGACTCGAGCGTCGCGGCGGTGTGGGCGTGGAACGTCGGCGCGGCCAAGAGCTGTTCGGTCCAGGTCCACGTGCCGGGCGGCTCCACCTGGCGCGACGCGGCGGGCAAGCCGGCGTTCTACCAGGTGCTCGACACCGACAGCGGCTCCGCCCCGGTCCGCCAGACCTTCACCGTCGACCAGACCGCCCACCGCGGCACCTGGATCCAGGGCGTGAGCCTGCCGGTCAACAACGGCAAGGTGGTCCTGCGCATGGTCAACCGCGGCCTCGACTGGGTGGGCACCACGAAGACCTACGCCCATCTCGGCGCCGGCCAGGCGCGGGTGCTCTGCTACGACCGCTGACCGACCGCGGGCGTCGGACGGGTCCCCGAACCCGGTCCCGCAGCGGGCGTCGGACCGGCCGTCCATGGCCGGTCCGACGCCCGCGTTCACCCCGCGAACTCGGCGTGACCGGCCGGCGGGAGCCGATCGCGGTCGCGGCGGGCCCCCGACACGTCGAACGACCCTTCCCGAGGCGGCCGTTCAGCGCGGGTACATCTTGACCACCTTGCCGTCCAGGTCGGCGCGCAGGTACGCCCCGCCGTAGGTGTCGCTCACGTACACCTTGAGCGACGGGATCCGGTCGATCAGCCCCAGGTCGACGATCACGTAGCGGCTCTTCGGGTTCTCGATGCCCAGGTCCTTGTCGGCCTTGGCGATCAGGGCCGGCAGCGCGTCCCAGTTGACCTTCGCCAGGTCGATCGTCTTGTCGTCGCGGTCGGTCCGCCCGGGACGCTCGTCCTTCTTGGTGACACCGTCTCGGTAGGAGAAATCACTGTAGAGGCGACGGTCGTTCTCGGTCGGCGCGGAGATCGAGGCGTACTTGTCGTAGATGGTGAAGTTCTTGACCTTCGTCCCCCCGATCACCGGCTTCGCCGACTCGATCACGCCGCGGATCGCGGCCGGCGTCAGCAGGTTCACCACCTCGGTGGCGACCCTGGAGGGCCGGGTCGGGTTCGGGGTCCGCTCGTCCGTGATCGCCTTCGGGTCCGGGGAGGTCGTCGTCCCCGAGCCCGTCGGGCCGCCCGAGGCGGACCGGCCATCCGACTTCGCGCCCGACTTCGCGCCCGAGTCCGAGTCCGAGTCCGTGTCGCGGAGGTTCGACACGAGGAGCACCGAGACCAGAACGCCGACCAGGGCCGTTCCGACGATCGAACCCCCGATGATCCTGGCGTTGCGGACCCGCTGCCGGTTCACCGGCTCGGGCATCGCCGGCGGGTTCGACGCGCCGTACCGCGGCCCGCTCTCGGCCCGCACACCGTGCGCCCGCTCGCCCGTCGGCGGCCGATCGTCCGGAACCGGCTCGAACCGGTCCGCGCCCGCCCACGCGGGTCCCGAATCCGCCGCCCGCCCGCCGCCGAGGTCCGCCGGCTGCCAGGCCAGGGCGTCCGCGACCGACAGCGCCGACGTCGTGTTGTGCGCGGCGGCGCCGGCCGCGGCCTCGGCCAGCATCCGATCCAACTCGACCGCGCCCGGCCGCGCCGCGGGGTCGCGAACGAGCAGCGCGTCCAGCACCGGAGCCAGCGCGCCGGCGCGCACCGGCGGCGGCATCGTCTCGGTGAGCACCGCGGCGAGCGTGGCCAGACTGGTCGCCCGGCGCAGCGGGTGCTGCCCCTCGACCGCCACGTACAGCATCATCCCGAGCGACCACAGGTCGGACGCGGCGTCGTCCTCCACGCCGCGGATCCGCTCCGGCGCGATGTACTCGGGCGATCCGATCAGGTCCCCCGTCGCGGTCAGACTCGTCGACTCGCGCAGCGCGGCGATGCCGAAGTCGGTCAGCACCGGGCTGCCGTCGGCGCGCAGCAGCACGTTCCCCGGCTTCACGTCGCGGTGGTGGATCCCCGCGGCGTGCGCGGCGCTCAGCGCGGACAGTACGCCGCGGCCGATCCGGGCGGCCTCGGCGGGCGTGATCGGCCCGTTCGCGAGCCGGTCGTGCAGCGAGCCGCCGGGGACCAGCTCCATCACCAGCCACGGGTGCGGAACCTCGGCGGCGTCCACGATGTGATGGATCGTCACCACATGCGGGTGATTCAGCCGGGCCAGCGACCTGGCCTCGCGCAAGACCCGCTCGCGCAGCATCCGCGCGGCCGTCGGATCGTCCTCCAACAGCGCCGGGTCCGGCGGCCGAACCTCCTTGAGCGCGACCTCGCGTTCCAGCGCGAGGTCGCGGGCACGCCAGACCAAGCCCATGCCGCCACCACCGAGCCGCTCCAGCAACTCGAAACGGCCATCGATCACGCGCTTGCCAGGTATACCCGCGTTCATGCGGCACACCCTACAAATGCGGACTCCCATCGAGCCGATCGACCACCGCATCGTGGGCAGATCCCTCACCGGAACCACCGAGTCACCCACACCGTCGCAAGCGGTACGCCGCGGCTTGGCCCGAAGCCTCGACGCGGTGTTCACGTGGGCGGTCGTTCTGCTCTTCCTCGGACTGGTCGCGATGGCGCTGCTGTTCCGCCCGCTGTCGCGCGCCGCGCATCCCGACCACGACGCCTGACCGGCCGACGACGTCCTGTCCTCGCCCCCGCACCCGCGCGCTCGGGTCCGGGGGCGACGCCGTGTCCGGACCCGGCCGCTCACCCGTCCCGTCCCATCCGGATTCCCACCCCACCCCACTCCTTATCGAAACGCTTGCGTTTCGCTCGGCAGGTCCCTAGTCTCATCGAAACGCTATCGTTTCGATAACCGAGGTGCGCATGCGGACCGAACCGCCCGGGATCACGAACACCGGGGCCCCGAACCGCCGTTCACGGCTGACCCCGGAACGCGAGGCCGAGATCTACGCCGCGACGCTCGATCTGCTGCGCAAGTCCGGCTACGCCGCGCTCACCATGGAGGCCATCGCCGCGCGCGCCCGAGCGAGCAAGGCGACCCTGTACCGCCAGTGGCAGACCAAACCGCGCCTGGTCGCGGCGGCACTGCGGCACACCAAGCCGCTGTCCCTGTTCGGTGTCGACACCGGCTCGCTGCGCGGCGACCTGCACGAGACCGCCCGCCGGGTCGCCCTCGGCGCGGCCCCGGAGACCGCGCTGCTCGCGAGCCTGGCGCACGCGATCCTCGCCGATCCCGAACTCGGCCTGGCCCTGCGCGAAACCGTCGTCGCCCCCGAGTCCGCCCACATGGACACGCTGATCGCGCGTGCCGTCGCCCGCGGCGAACTCCCCCCGGACAGCCCGGCGGCGGCCTTCCTGCCGCAGCTGATGGTCGGCGCGGTGACGGCCCGCCCGCTCGTCGAGGGCTGCGTGGTCGACGAGGACTACCTGTCCCGCTACGTCGACGCCGTCGTGCTCCCGGCGCTGCGCGCCCGCTGACCCCGGCCGCGCCGCCACCGGCCGGCCCCGCCCCCGACAGGAGCGACCCATGCCCCGGAGCACCACCGCCGCGACGATCACCACATCCCCGGACCCGACCGACCCACCCCGCGCGCCCCATCGCTGGTGGATCCTGGCCGTGATCGCGCTCGCGCAGGTCACCGTCGTTCTGGATGCCACCATCGTCAACATCGCATTACCCTCCGCCCAGCGGAACTTGGGCTTCTCCGACGGCAACCGCCAGTGGGTGGTGACCGCGTACGCGCTCGCGTTCGGCAGCCTGCTGTTGCTCGGTGGGCGGATCGCCGATCTCTTCGGCCGCCGAAACACCTTCCTGATCGGCCTGTTCGGCTTCGCGGTGGCCTCGGCCACGGGCGGCGCCGCGCCGAACTTCGAGGTCCTGGTCGCGGCCCGGGCCCTCCAGGGCGTGTTCGGCGCGCTGCTCGCGCCGGCCGCACTGTCGTTGCTGACCACGACGTTCACCGACCCGGCCGAACGCGACAAGGCGTTCGGCGTCTTCGGCGCGGTCGCGGGCGCGGGCGGCGGGGTCGGGCTGCTGCTCGGCGGCGTGCTGACCGAGCACCTCGACTGGCGCTGGTGCCTGTACGTCAACCTGATCCTGGCCGGCGCCGCGATCCTCGGCGGCCTGCTCCTGCTCGGCCGACACGAACGCTCCGCCGCACGCCCCCGCCTCGACCTCCCGGGCACGCTCGCCGTCTCGGCCGGACTCTTCGCCCTGGTCTACGGCTTCTCGCACGCCGAGAGCGACGGCTGGAGCGACCCGATCACCTACGGCTGTCTGATCGCCGGCATCGTCCTGCTAGCCGCGTTCGTCCGGATCCAGAGCGTCGTCGCCAACCCGCTGCTGCCGCTGCGCGTCGTGCTGGACCGCGACCGGGGCGCGTCGCTGCTGGGCATGCTGATCACCGGGGCCGGCATGTTCGGGGTGTTCCTGTTCCTCACCTACTACATGCAGCAGACCTTGCGCTACGACCCGGTCGAGACCGGATTGGCCTTCCTGCCCATGGTGTTCGGCATCATGGCCGCCGCCACGAGCGCGACCGTCCTCCTGGTCCCCCGCTTCGGCCCCAAGCCGATCGTGCCCGGCGGCATGGCCCTGGCCGCCCTCGGCCTGCTCCTGCTCACCCGCCTCGACCTGGACAGCGCGTACGCGACCGACCTGATGCCCGGCCTGATCCTGTTCGGCGCCGGCGCGGGCCTGATCATCGCGCCCTGCATGAGCGCGGCGACCCTCGGCGTCCGCGCCGACGACGCGGGCGTGGCCTCCGCGGCCGTCAACACCGTCCAGCAGGTGGGCGGTTCGATCGGCGTCGCCCTGCTGAGCACCCTGTCCGCGACCGCCGGGTCGAACTACCTGGCCGACCGCCAACCGACCCCCGACGCCCTCGCCCAGGCGGCCCTGAGGAGCTACGCCACGTCCTACCGGTGGTCCGCCGCCTTCTTCGCCGTCGGCCTCGTCGCCACCGCCCTCCTCTTCCGCCCGGGCGCCCGCACCCCCGACCCCACCGCACCGCCGACCGTCCACGCGTGACAGCGCCTTCGGCCCGGACACGCGCCCCCGAGGGCGACCCCCGCCGGCGCCGGGGGCGCGGCGTCGATCCGCGTTCGCCCGCTTCGATCCGCGTCGATCCCCCGCGCGCCCCCGTGACCCCCCGCGATTCCGTCGACCCCATGCGGACCGTAGGCGAGTAGGCACTGTCGGTTATTTCGATCATCATTTCTTGCTAGGGTCGGCAACCAGGTGATCGCCCCCTTTGGGGCATGAGCCCCGATTCGCGCGTCCGCCGGATGTGGACCGCTTCCGGCGGGCGCGGGTCGCGCCGGGACGACGAGGGCCAGGGGGCGTCGATGGGGATATCGGTCGAGGGATGGGGTCGGGTCGCCGGGTTGTTGCCGCGGCGGTCGGATCTGGACGCGATGCGGCGGGCGCCGGGGCGGGATCTGCTCGCCGGACTCACCGTCGCGGTCGTCGCGTTGCCGCTCGCGTTGGCGTTCGGGGTCGCGTCCGGGGTGGGGGCGCAGGCCGGCCTGGTGACGGCGGTGGTCGCGGGGGCGCTGGCGGCCGTGTTCGGCGGGTCGAACCTCCAGGTCTCCGGGCCGACCGGGGCGATGACGGTGGTCCTGGTGCCGGTGGTCCAGCGACACGGCACCGACGGTGTGCTGATGGTCGGCCTGCTGGCCGGGGCGCTGCTGGTCGTGGTCGCGGTGCTGCGGATGGGCCGGGCCGCCAAGTATCTGCCGATCCCCGTGATCGAGGGATTCACCGCCGGGATCGCGGTCGTGATCGCGTTGCAGCAGGTGCCGTCGGCGTTGGGCGCGGCCGGCGAGGGCGAGAAGGTGTGGCAGGTGGCCGCGCACGCCGTCGCGCGCTTCGTCGCGCACCCCGACGCGGACGCGCCCGCGTTGGCGCTCGGCGTGGCCGCGGTGCTGTTGGTGGGCGCCCGGTGGCGGCCCGGCGTACCGTTCTCGCTGCTCGCGGTGGCAGGCGCGACCGTGCTCGCGGAGGTGCTGCCCACCCTCGACGTCGCCCGGATCGGCGCGCTGCCGAGCGGTCTGCCCGCGCCGTCGTTGGGCTTCTTCGACGCCTCGGCGCTGCTCGTGCTGCTGCCGTCGGCGCTGGCCGTGGCCGCGCTCGCGGCGCTCGAATCGCTGCTGTGCGCGAGCGTGGCCGACGGCATGACGACCGGGCAGCGGCACGACCCCGACCGCGAGCTCTTCGGTCAGGGCCTGGCCAACCTGGCCACCCCGCTGTTCGGCGGCGTGCCCGCGACCGCGGCGATCGCGCGGACCGCGGTGAACGTACGGGCGGGGGCGGGCTCGCGGCTCGCGGCGTTCACGCACGCCCTGGTCCTCGCGGCGATCGTCTTCAGCGCGGCGGGCCTGGTGTCGCGGATCCCGCTGCCGGCGCTCGCGGGCGTGCTGCTCGCGACCTGCGTACGGATGGTCCAACTCTCCGCGCTGACCGCGCTCGCGCGTTCGACCCGGGCGGACGCCGCCGTGCTCGTGGTGACGTTCGTGGTGACCGTCGCGGTGGACCTGGTCACCGCCGTGGTGATCGGCATCGGCCTCGCGGTCGTGCTGGCACTGCGTCAGGTGACCCGGTCGGCCCGGCTCGAATCGGTACCGCACGCCGCCGAGCACATCGCGGTGCTCCGGCTCGACGGGCCGCTGTTCTTCCCGGCCGCCCACCGGCTGTTGACCGACCTGACCGATCTGGCCACGCTCGGCGAGCTGTCCGCCGTGGCGGACGTGCAGGTGGTCGTGCTGCGGATGTCGCGGGTGACCGCGATCGACGCGACCGGAGCCGGGGTGCTGGGCGAGGCGATCACGGAGCTGGAGACGCGCGGTATCACCGTGCTGCTCTCGGGTGTCAAGCCGGAGCACGACCAGGTGTTGGACGCGCTCGGGATCGCCGAGCACCTGCGCCGCGACCACGCGGTCTTCCCCGACACGCGCGGCGCGATCGCCCACGCGCGCACCCTCGTCCACGGCGAGCGGCCCGACCCGGCGCAGCATTGAGCGCGTCGGGCCCGCCGGCATCCGCTCGGCGCCGCTCGTGGTCCGGCACTACATTCGCTCGGCGCCACTTCGCGCTCGGCGCCACCTCTCGCCTGGCGCTACTTCTCGCCCAGGTAGTGGAACGCGAGCCAGAACACGCCGCCGATGATGTGCGTCACGAACAGGAAGAAGCAGAGCCAGATCAGGATGCCCTTCTCGGTCTGCTTCTGGGTCTCCCGGGGCCGCTGGGGTACAGGTGCCGCCGTGGGCGGAACCGGCTCCGGGTCTGGCTCGGTCATCACATTCCTCGGGCTGGACGGGGCTGGGCAGGGCTGGGCGGGCGGACGTACCGCCACGGTAACCGCTCAGCCCCGCCGACCCGCGAGCACATCGAGCAGACGCCCGATCCGGTTGCTGATGATCATGTCCACACCCATGTCGGCGAGCCGCGCCATCACCCGCGGCGAGTCCACCGTCCACGCGCTCACGCCGTACCCGTCCGCGTGGCAGCGCTCGACCAGGGCCGCGTCGTACGCGCGCCAGCGCAGGTTGATGTACTCCGGGCGGATCTCGCGCAGCACCGCCTCCGGGGGCAGCTCGCGAAACGCGCCGGCGCTGAGCCCGATGTGCGCGTCCGGGGCGTGTTCGCGCACCGCGCGCATCGCGGCCGGGCCGCCGACGTACAGGATCTGCTCGCCCACCGCGTGCCGCGCGACCGCCTCGACCGCGGGGCCGGCGATCTCGACCTCGCCGAAGTCGACCATCAGCCGGCCCTTGGTGTCCCACGCGAGTTCGAGCGCCTCGTCGAAGCTCGGTACGCGGTACTTCCCGCGCCCGCCTATCTCCTTGACCTGAGCCAACGTCAGGTTCCGTACGTGGGCGTTGCGCCACCACAGCCGGCGCAGCGTCGCGTCGTGCAGGAGTACGAGGTGCCCGTCGCGGGTGACCTCCAGGTCGATCTCGACCAGGTCCGCACCCTGTTCGAGCGCGCTCGCCAGCGACGGCAGGGTGTTCTCCCGAAGACGCCGGGGATCGCCTCGGTGGGCCACGGCCAGTGTCACGACAACCCTCTCGCTCGGGAACCGGCGCGGACACGGTACACGGCCCCACGCCGGCCCGGACCCTCCCGCACCGCCGCCGCCGTTCGGGCGGCGCGCGGCGCGGTCGGGCGCTCGGTCGGGCGCTACTTGAGCGGTGCCGTGAGCGGGGCGTCGTCGGTACGCCGGAGCAGGCAGTCCAACGCTCGGTCCTTCTGGTTCAGCCAGCTGTCCGGAGTCGGCCGGAACATCTGCTGCGTGAACTCGATGCCCTCGTTGCGGTCGAGCGCGGGCGTGCTCAGTTCGGTGCACTTCTTCAGGACGTCGTCGCGGAAGGTGAGGGTCGTCGGCGACATCGTTTCCGGCAGGGTGAACTCCCCCACGACCTGGGCCCGGTGCGGGACCGTGCACGGCACCTTGTCGATCTCGTCGCCGTTCTGGTTGATGCAGTCACCGGTGACCAGGGTGATCATCTTGATCGTCTTCAGCGACGACGCCGCCGACGGCGTCCCCGCACCGGGGGCCTGGGCCGTGGACGGGCTCGTCGGCGGGCCCGACGCCGGGTCGGCGGACCCGGTGCTCGCGCCGGGCGTAGTGACGGTGCCCGACGCCTTGGGCTCCTTGTCCTCGCCCAGGCAGCCGGTCAACAGCATCGTGCCTGACCCAGGAGCAACTCCTGGCGGCGCTGCCCGGCACGGCCGGCATGACCACGGGCCGCTTCGTCGAGCCCGCCGAGATCGCGAGCGCGGTCGCCTACCTGGCCTCCCCGCTCGCGGGCAGCGTCACCGGCACGGACCACATCGTGGACGGCGGCGCGATCAAGACGGTGTGACCCGCGCCGCTGAAACCCAACCGGTCCACGGCGCCCGCGAGTTGCCGAAGGTGGGCCGGATCCACCGGGCACCGGCCGGCTCCCACGGGCAGGGGCCCTCGCGTGGGTCTGCCACGAGCCGATGCTCAGCACGACCGTGCCGCGGACGACCGTGCCGCCCTTGAGGTGACGAAGGCCCGCCCCGTGCTTCCCGCCGGGCCTTGGCGGGAAGCACGGGGCGGGCCCGTGGGGTGGTCGGGGCGGTCAGGCCGCGACGACGAGCGTGTCGCGGGCGAAGACGCGGGTCCGAGTGACGCCGACCGTCGCCTTGGGGGCGGTCGCGGCCTTGGGACCGGCGAAGACCGCCAGGCGCAGGAACGCGAACCGGGCGAGACCGGCCACGCCGGAGGCGGCGAGGTAGGTGCCCTGCTCGACCATGATGCTCGGCGCGGCCTGGACCGCGTGCAGGCCGAGCATGGCCGCCGTGGTGAACAGGTAGGCGACCACCGCCGAGCCACCGGCCTGGGTGTGCGCCTTGAGGCCGGCGCGTCCGGCGCGGAAGGCGAAGCGGCTGTGCAGCTCGGTCGCGAGCAGGGTGCCGGCGACGGTCACGATCGCGTTCGCGGCGGCGATCGACAGGTGCCCCGAGAGGGCGACGAGCGCGCCGCTGGAGGCCAGCCCGGTACCTCCGCCGAAGACCACGAAGCGGGCGAAGGAGGCGACCGTGCCGGGAGTCG
Organism: Embleya sp. NBC_00896; assembly: GCF_045207785.1. Lineage (NCBI taxonomy): Bacteria > Bacillati > Actinomycetota > Actinomycetes > Kitasatosporales > Streptomycetaceae > Embleya > Embleya sp. NBC_00896. Next base: position 6,227,110 of record NZ_CP108776.1, on the reverse strand, counting down.
TCGACTGGGTGGTGACCTGCTCTGCGACCCGGCTGCGGTTGTTCACGTGACTCTCCTTGGCCCCCTGCGGACCCTGCCGGTCCGTCTGGTTCAAACCTAGAGATCCGGCAACCCATTCCCCATGGGGCCCACTTCCCTCTCTGGGTAGGGCTGGCCCCACCCCCGGTGGTGGGGGCGACTCCTTGGCCCTGTCGACCACGGGTGGCACGAGAGGCCCACCCCAAAGGGATGAGTCAGCCGAAATCCGGCGGTGAAATCGTTGAATCAGCGGCCTCGACCACCCTCACGACGTCGCGTTCGACCCTCCTGTCTGCTCCGTCACACCACACATCACGTATCACCACGATCACACATGGTGACTCTCTGGTACTAATGAACATACAGTCTCTATTCCATTAGAATCTTGGTACGCATGTCCACATGGCCGCGAGCCATCGGTAGCATCAGGCGGTGAACAAGGTCGTGAACGGACGGATCGTGGACCTCGAAGACGGCGGCGCCCCGCTCCTGGGCGAGCCGCTCCCGGTGGAGCTGGCCAACACGCGCTACGCCGTACGCGGCGTGCCGCACGAGGGGCTCGCCGAGCCCGAGCACCTCGCGGCCTGGCTGCGCGACGTCGCGCCCCGCCTGACGGCTCCGCCGCCGGAGGCCGCCCTCCTCGCGGTGCACGCCGAGGATCTGGCCGCGGCCCTGGACCTGCGCGAGTGCGTCCGCGCGCTGCTGACCGCCGCGATGACCGACACCACTCCGGCGACGGAGACGATCGACCGCCTCAACGCGCACACCCGGGCGGCGCCGCGATGGCGCGAACTCCACTGGCCCGCCGCGGCCACCACCCACAGCACGGCCGCGCCGATCGCCGCGGTCCTGGCCGAGCTCGCGACCGCCACGATCGACCTGCTCACCGGCCCCGACCGCGGTGACCTGAGGCCCTGTCAGGGCCCCGGCTGCATCCTGCACTTCGTCAAGAACAACCCCCGCCGCGAATGGTGCTCCGCGGCCTGCGGCAACCGCGCCCGAGTGGCCCGCCACTACCAGCGCACGAAGAACCCCGCGGAGGCTTAGGCCGGACGAGGACGCGCAAGCGCGGGAGGACCGGAGATAAGGGAAGCCCCTGAAGACCGGAATCCGTGCCTCCGGCAGAATCGGGCCGAATCCCAGCGAGAGGCTCCATTTCCCATGCGCGTTTCCCGGTCTTCCGGCGTCGTCTCCCCTGCCCGCGCCGGCCGTCGCCGTGCCCTCGCGCGATCGTCCGCGGCGGTCGTCTCCGCCCTGGTCGCCTCGACACTGCTCACCGGGTGTCTCGGCGACAAGAAGGACGACAAGTCGTCGGACGCCCCCGCGTCGAAGTCACCCGTGATCACGATGCCGCCGGCGCCGACGCTCCCGGCCAAGGTCGACCCGTCCGCGTCGAACGCCCCCGGTGGCGGCGCCGCCACCCCGTCGGGCGCGTCGACCCCCCGCAAGGGCCAGGTCAAGCTGGTCAAGCTCAAGAAGGGCGACTGCATCAACGAGGACGGCGTGGAGGTCGACATCGTCTCGTGCACGACCCCGCACAAGGCCGAGGTCATCGACGTGTTCGTGCTTCCGAACACGATGTCCCCGACGAGCATGACCTTCCAGGACGACACCGGCAAGAAGTGCACCGAGCTGATCACCCCCACGGCCGCCCGCAACAGCGCCCTCCCGCTCTCCAAACTCACCTACCGGCCCACGCCCGGCAGTTGGATCGACGAGAACGACCGGGAACTGACCTGCCTGCTCACGCGCGTGGACAAGGTTCCGCTGACGGCGCCGCTCAAGTAGGGCCGAACTCGCCGGACGCGCCGAAGTCACCGAAATCCACTCGCCGAACGCACCGGACGCACTCGGGCGAAAAAAGTTACCCCCGGGTTAACCCCAGGGTCTCCCATCGGGGCTGACGGACCGTCAGGATGGGCGCTTGGCATTCGCGCCGCTCGATCCCTCCCGATCGCCCGATCCGTCCTGGAGGACCCACCGCATGTCTCCTCTCTCCCGTCGCGGCTTTCTCGGTGCGGCCGCCGCGTCCGGTGCCGGGCTCGCCGTCGCCTCGGGCCTCTCGCCCGCCGTCCGGGAGGCGGCGGCGGCCACCGCCGGTGCGTCCGGCACGCTCGACGACGTCGAGCACGTGGTGATCCTGATGCAGGAGAACCGGTCGTTCGACCACTACTTCGGGACGCTGCGCGGCGTGCGCGGCTACGGGGACCGGTCGCTCGTGCGCTTCGCCGGCAGCGGTGACGTGCTGCACCAGCGACTCCTGGGCACGGCCGGCGGGAGCACGCTGCTGCCGTGGCACCTGGACACCGCGACCAGCAACGCACAGCAGGTCCCCGGCCTGGACCACTCGTGGGGCGGCGGGCACAGCGCCTGGGCCAACGGCCAGTACAGCAACTGGGTCCCGGCCAAGTCGTGGCTGACCATGGGCTACTACAAGCGCCGCGACATCCCTTACCAGTTCGCACTGGCCGACGCGTTCACCGTCTGCGACCAGTACTTCTCGTCCGCGATGGCCTCGACCAACCCGAACCGGCTCTACCTGTGGACCGGCACCGTCGACCCCGCGGGCAGCGCCGGCGGCCCGGTCGTGGACAACAGCGAGCCGGGCTTCCGCTGGACCACCTACCCCGAACGGCTCGAAGCCGCCGGCGTCTCGTGGCGGGTGTACCAGCAGGAGGACAACTACGACGACAACGCGCTCGCGTGGTTCGACAACTTCCGCACCGCGCCCCAGAGTTCACCGCTGTACGTGAACGGCATGGCACGCCGCGGCCCCAAGGCGTTCGCCGACGACGTCGCGGCCGGCGCGCTGCCCGCAGTGAGCTGGATCGTGGCGCCGACGGAGGAATCCGAGCACCCGAACTACGCGCCCGCCAAGGGCGCGCACTTCACCGCGTCCTACGTCCTCGACGCGCTCGCGGCGCACCCCGAGGTGTGGGCCAAGACCGTCGTGCTGCTCAACTACGACGAGAACGACGGCTTCTACGACCACGTCGTACCGCCCACCGCCCCCACCGGCACGCCCGACGAGTTCGTGAACGGCGCCCCGATCGGCCTCGGCCCGCGCGTACCGATGATCGTGATCTCCCCGTGGAGCCGCGGCGGCCGGGTCTGCTCGGAGGTCTTCGACCACACCTCCGTGCTGCGCTTCCTGGAGAACTGGACCGGCGTGCGCGAGGAGAACATCTCCGCGTGGCGGCGCACCGTCTGCGGGGACCTGATGAGCGCGTTCGCGTTCACCGACAAGGACGTCTCCTTCCCCACGCTGCCCGACACCCGCGTGCTGCTGGACGAACTGGCCCGGCAGAAGTGGAAGTTGCCGCCGCTGATCCCGCCGCTGGCCCAGCAGCAGCCGGTCCAGGAGAGCGGCGAGCGGCCCGCGCTGCCGATCGACTACCGCTTCGCCACCACCTCGCGCACCGAGGCCGACAAGGGCCTGCTGTGGATCGAGGTGGCGAACACCGGCCGCCTGGGCGCGGGCTTCTCGATGTACACCGTCAACCACCGCCAATTCGGCGCCTGGCAGTACACCGTGCCGGCCGGCGGCACCGTCGAGGACTTCTTCAGCGCGCAGGGCGTCAGCGGCGGCCCGTACGACATCGACGTGCACGGGCCGGACGGCTACCTGCGCGGCTTCAAGGGCGACGTACGCACCTGGACGAACGCCGCCAAGGCACACCCCGAGGCGGCCTCCGTCGACCTGCCCGGTCGCCGACTCGAGATCACCCTCGGCAACGCCGGCGGCGCGCCGGCGACGTTCACGGTGCGCGGCGCGGGCGCCGACCGCACGGTCACCGTCGCCCCCGGCGCGAACAGCCGGGAGACCGTGGACGCCCAGTCGACCGGGCACTACGACGTCACGGTCACCGCCGACACCGGCGACGGCTTCGCCCGCCGCTTCGCAGGGCGCCTGTACCACTAGGGCGTGCCCTAGAGCCGCGCCGGCAACGGCGCCGGGCAGTCCACCACCGGCCCCGCCGCGATCCCTCACGGGATCCGGCGGGGCCGTCCGCGTTCGCGACACACCACCGCCAAGCCCTACCTCTTTTGCGTCGCGCGATGGCCCGATCTCCGTCGATTCACCCGTTCGAGGGGCATGTGCTCCGGACGCCCGATCCGGCCCATTCATCCGCGTAGCCTGGCGCCCGCGACGGTGGTTCCCGCTACTCCACGAGGGCGCTCGCCCCCACCCCACGAGGGCCACCCGAGCACCCCGGCCGACGATCACACCACCGCGGCCGAGTCCGCAGGACAACCGCACGACCACCGCAAAAAACACCCGTTCGATTCATTCCGACAATTCCGAGGATGCCGATGGTTCTCGCTGGATCGTCCCCCGGAGGCCGACGGCTGGCCCTCGTGTGGGTCCTCCCTCTCCTGGTGACCGCCGCATGCGCGGTCGCGGCCGTGGCCGCGGTCTCCGATCAGGCCCGCCCGGCGGTCGCCCTGTGCGGTGGACTCGCGACCGTCGCCGTCGCCGTGTGCGCCGCCGAGGCAGGCCGACGCGGGCGCACGATCGCCCAACTGCACGCGCAACTCCAGCAACAGCAGATCGGCCTCAAGCGCCGGCTCGCCGCGCAGGAAGCGGAGACGATCCGGCTGGCCGAGGAGCTGCTGCCGGAAGCGGTCGGCCGCCTGCAACACGGCGAGCCCGTACCGGAGGTCATGCGCAAGGTCGCCCCGCACCCCGACGACCCCACCGAGTTCGCGGTCGCCCACCGCAATGTGATCCGCTCGGTCATCGAGACCGTCAGCGCCGAAGAGGACATGCGCGAGTCCACCCAGCGCGCGTTCGTCAACATCGCCCGCCGCGTCCAGGCCACGATCCACCAACAGGCCCAGGACATGCGGGACATGGAGGACCGCCACGGCGACGACCCCGTCGTCTTCCGCGACCTCCTGCACCTGGACCACGGCAACGCCCTGATCGGCCGGATGGCCGACAGCATCGCCGTGCTCGGCGGCTCTCGCCCCGGCCGGCAGTGGGAAACCGACATCGGCATGTACAGCGTGCTGCGCGGCGCGATGTCGCGGATCCTGGACTACCGCCGGGTCAAGCTGCACTCCGTCGTCGAGGTCGCGGTCATTTCCCAGCACGTCGAACCGCTGATCCACGCGATCGCCGAGCTCCTCGACAACGCCACCCGCTACTCGCCGCCGTCGACCACCGTGCACCTGAGCACGACCGAGGTACAGACCGGCATCGCGGTCGAGATCGAGGACGCCGGCGTCGGCCTCAGCGAGGAGGCCCGCCGCCGCGCCGAGCGCATCCTGTCCCTGGAGGGCGACGCGCTCAACCTCGACGACCTCGGCGAGACCCCGCGCCTGGGCCTGACCGTCGTGGCCCGGCTGGCCCAGGCGAACGGCTTCAAGGTCATGCTCCGCCCCTCGGCGTACTCGGGCGTGCGCGCCGTCGTGGTCATCCCGCAGAACCAGATCACCCCGAACGTGCCGCCGATGTACCCGATGCCGGAGCACCTGCAACATCTGGACGAACTCCCGTCCCTGCACGACATGATGACGGACGCCCCCATCGTGACCGAGCACGGCGCGAACGGGCTGCCGCAGCGCCGCCGGCGCAGCCTCGGCACCATCCCCCGAGCCGCGGCGCCGCGCGGCGAACACCGCGCGCCCGCCCCGAAGCCCCCGGTCTCCTCGGGATTCGACGACCCGCCGCCGGGGCTCGGCCTGGACGCGTTCCTGAGTGGGATCAACGGCGAACCACCTCCCAACGAACGGCGATCCGGCACCGGTGACGATTCGTGGGACAACGGGGGATATCGATGACGACGGGGTACCGACCGAACATGGACTGGATGCTCGCCGACCTGGCCAAGAGCGTGCCTTTCACGCGCTACATCGTGCTGCTGTCCGCGGACGGTCTGCGGATGGCACAGCACAACACGGCGGCCGACACCGCCGACCGACTCGCCGCCGCGTGCGCGGGCCTGCAGAGCCTCGCGGCGGCCATCGCGTCGGAATTCCCCAAGGGCGACGGGCGGATGCGCCTGGTCGTGATCGAGGTGAACGGCGGCTACTTCTACATGATGGCCGCCGGCGCCGGCGCCTACCTCGCGGTGCTCGCCGACGGCGAGGTCGACACCGGCCTGCTCGGCCACCGCATGCGCGATCTGGTGATCCGGATCGGCGAACATCTAACCAGTCCGCCCCGCCGCGACGGGGCCTTTCCGTGAGTGTGCCAAGGCGCGCACGGCGCGATCCGCACCCCGAGCGGCTGTACATGGTCGGGGAGAATCCGGACGGCGGGCGGCGGTTGGACCTGGTCACCCTGTTCGTCGCACGTCACGAACCGATGCGCGGTATGGCCCCCGAGACGGCCTCGATTCTGCGGATGTGCGAACAGCCGTTGTCGATGGCGGAGATCTCGGCGCACATGCGCCTGCCGTCCAGCGTGCTGACGATGGTGCTGGCCGACATGGTGGCCGCCGGCCACCTCGAGGACCGCGCGCCGATCCCGGCCGCGTCGTTGCCCGACATCGATCTTCTCAAGGCGGTGATGCATGGACTACAGAAGCTCTGAGGCCCTCCCCGGGCCCCGCACCGAGGACATGCTGCCCGCGACGGCCGCCGCCGCGGTCAAGGTCGTGATCGTCGGCGGCTTCGGGGTCGGCAAGACCACCCTGGTCGGCGCGGTCAGCGAGATCCGGCCGCTCACCACCGAGGAGACGATGACCCAGGCGAGCGTCGGCATCGACGACCTCGCGGGCATCGAGGCCAAGACCACCACGACCGTGGCGATGGACTTCGGCCGGATCAGCCTCAACGAGCGCCTCGTGCTCTACATGTTCGGCACCCCCGGCCAGGAACGCTTCTGGTTCCTGTGGAACGGGCTGTTCGACGGCGCGCTCGGCGCCGTGGTCCTGGTCGACACCCGCCGGCTCGAAGTGTGCTTCGACGTCATGGGCCGCCTGGAGGACCGCGGTGTGCCGTTCGTCGTCGCGGTCAACACCTTCCCCGAGTCGCCGGTCCACTCCATGGACGAACTGCGCGCCGCGCTCGACCTCGACGACACCGTGCCCATGGTCCACTGCGATGCCCGCAACCGCGGCTCCTGCCGGGACGTGCTGATGGCGCTCACGCAATACCTCTACACGCTGACCACGAACCGGGAGACGCAATGACCGCTCCTCCCCCCGTTCCGCCGCCCGGTTGCCCCGCGCACGCGGGCGCCACGGCAACCGAGGGCATCACGAGGTTGTACGGCCCGGAGACCATCGCCGACCCGTCGGCCACCTACGAGCGACTGCGCGCCGAGTACGGCTCGGTCGCGCCGATCCTGGTCGACGGCGACTTCCCGGGCTGGCTGGTTCTGGGTTACCGGGAGAACCTCGAGGTCATGCGCACCCCGAGCCGGTTCTCCCGGGACGCGCGCAACTGGCGCGACTGGCGCGAGGGCCGGATCCCGCCGGACGCCGCCATCCTGCCGATCCTGGAGTACCGCCCGGACTGCGTCTCCACCGACGGCGCCGAACACCAGCGGCTGCGCTCGGTGGTCACCGAGAGCCTGGACCGCTTCGACCGACGCGGCATCCGCAAGCACGTCCAGCGGCTCGCGCACGAACTGATCGACAAGATCGCGGCGGACGGCCACGCCGACCTGGTGGCGCAGTTCGCGCAGCAACTGCCGATGCTCGTGATCGCCCAGCTGTACGGTCTGCCCGACGAGATGGGCTCACGCCTGGTCGAGGCCAGCGCCGAGATTATGACGATGAGCGAACGCGCCCTGGAATCCAACGAGTTCATCCTCCAGACGCTGCGCGACCTGGCCGACCGCAAGCGCGTCGAGCCGGCCGCCGACTTCCCGTCCTGGCTGATCGAGCACCCGAACAAGCTGACCGAGGACGAGGTCCTGCACCACTTGCGGTTGGTCATGATCGCGGCGAACGAGCTGACGATCGCGCTGATCTCGAACACGCTGCGGGTGGTCCTGACCGACGACCGCTTCGCGGCCTCGCTGGCCGGCGCGCGACTGAGCCTCCCGGACGCGGTCGAGCAAGTACTGTGGGACGAACCACCGTTGTGGGTCATTCCGGGTCGATGGGCGCTGGTCGACACCGAGTTGGGTGGACGCCGGATCAAGGCCGGCGACCTGCTGGTCCTGGGCGTCATGGCCGGCAACGTCGACCCGCAGATCCGGACCGACCTCACCGTGCCGGTCCACAACAACCGCGCGCACCTGGCCTTCAGCGGCGGCGCGCATCTGTGCCCGGGCCAGGACATCGGCCGGGCGATCACCGACACCGCGATCGACACGCTGAACAGCCGACTGCCGGACATCCGCCTCGCGCATCCGGACCGGCCGCCGGCCTGGCATGCGGCGAGCTGGGCCCGGTATCTGACCTCGCTGCCGGTCGAGTTCACCCCGGTACCGCTCGTCCACCCCACCGAGTGGGTCCGCCCCGCGCGCCCCGAGCGCCCGGTGTCACGCGAGGAACCCGTCGAGCCGCTGCCCGTCGGCTGGTGGTCGCGCTTCGCGACCTGGCTGTTCGGCTGACCTTCGACCCGGTCCTGCCGGACCGGGCGGGGTCGGGTTCGATCTGGGTCGCGCTCGATCCTGGTCGGGTTCGATCCGGTGTCGCATGCCGTGCCGGGGTCGAGTCCCGTGCCGGAGAAGGCGGTTCGGGTCCGATGACTCGGGGGCGTGGGTTTCCGCGGTGATCTTCCGGGACCGCGCGTCGGCCGGGCGGTACCACCGCTCGGCCGACGTGTCCGCCCGCCGCTCAGCCCTTGGCGGTGATCACCCGCAGGAGTTCGCCGATCGCCTGCGCCGTCGCCTCGCGAGCGAGGGTCAGCGCGGGGCGCGGGTCGGCCTTGTCGGGGGTGGCGGTCAGACGTTCGCGCAGCGTTCCCGTGTAGGCGATGTTCAGCGCGGTGCCGACGTTGATCTTCGTCATTCCGGCGGCGACCGCGCGGCGCAGCTCGTCGTCGGGTACGCCCGACGAGCCGTGCAGCACCAGCGGCACATCGACGGCCGCGCGCAGCCGGGCGATCAGGTCGTGGTCGAGCGTGGCCGTCCGGTCGAGCATGGCGTGGCTGCTGCCGACGGCGACCGCCAGCGCGTCGACCCCGGTGGCGCGGACGTACGCGGCGGCCTCGTCCGGATCGGTCCGCGCACCCGGCGCGTGCGCGTCGAGCGCGGGGTGGCCGGGCTTGCCGCCGACCTCGCCCAATTCGGCCTCCAGCGTGATGCCGCGCTCGTGCGCCCACGCGACGGCGTCGGCCGTGGCCGCCACGTTCTCCGCGTACGCCAACCGCGACGCGTCGAACATGACCGAGCTGATCCCGGTCCCCTCGGCCGCCACCAACAGGTCGACCGACTCGACGTGGTCGAGGTGCAGCGCCACCGGTACGGTCGCCTCCTCGGCCAGCGCCCGACACGCGGCCGCGAGCGGCCCGAGCCGGCCGCGCCGGAACTTCACCGCGTTCTCACTGATCGCCACCACGACCGGCGATCCGGCTCGCTCCGCCGCGATGATCACGGCCTCGGCGTGTTCGAGCGTGATCACGTTGAAGGCGGCCGTACCGACCCCGTCCGCGCGCGCGGCGTCGGTCAGTTTCCCGGTCGTGGTCAAGGACATGTCGAATCTCCTCCTGGACGATCAAGGGCGATCAAGGGCGATCAAGAAAGCCTGGGGTCTGTGGGCGCGGGCGCCGCCACCCGCTCCACGGCCACGCGCGGCGCCCACTCCCGGTACAACGCGCCGTCCACGTCACCCGCGGCCGGCGCCGCCACCGCCGCCGCCGACAGGGCGACCGCGTCGCGCAGCCGGTCCGGCCAGGGGTGCCCTCGGCGAGCCCCCGGGCCAGCGCCGCGACCGCCGCGTCGCCCGCGCCCGTGGCGTTGCCGTGTACGGAGCCCGGCGGCCGGGCTCGCCACCAAACACCGTCGGTGCCGGCCAGCATGCCGTCCGGGCCGAACGAGGCGACCACCGTCCCACCGCGCGCGTCCCGTACCAGTCGGGCCACCGCGCGCAGCGGATCGGCCTCACCCGTCGCCGCGAGCAACTCGTCCGCGTTCGGCTTGATCACGTCGGGCCCGGCCGCGACACCGGCCACCAGCGCCGGTCCCGAGGCGTCCAGCAGGACCGGTACGCCGGCACCCCGCGCGAGGGTCACCAGCTCCGCGCAGCCGGCCGCCGGCACTCCCGGCGGGAGGCTGCCCGAGAGCACCAACACCGAGGCGTGCGGGAGCAGTTCGCGCACCGCCGCGACCAGCGCGGCCCATTCGTCGGCGGTCCGCGCGGCCCCCTGCTCGTTGAACGAGGTCGCGCCGCCCGACGTGCTCTCCACGATCGTCGTGGTGCTGCGCGTCTCGCCCGCCACCGGCACCACCGTCAGCGCGATGTCCGCCGCCGCGAGGTCGGCCCGCAGCCGCTCCCCGGTGGCGCCCCCGAGCGGAGCCACCGCCGCGACGGGGACGCCGAGCGAGCGCAGCACGCGCGCGACGTTGATCCCTTTGCCGCCGGCCCGCCCGGCGACCGACACCGGCCGGTTCGCGCCGTGCCATGCCACCCGCTCGACGTGGTAGGTGAGATCCCACGCCGGATTCGGCGTCACCGTCACGATCACGACGCGTCCAGCACCACGGACCTGGTGAGGTGCCGCGGCTCGTCCGGGTTGAGCCCGCGGCTCTCCGCGATCGCGACCGCGAGCTTCTGGACCCGGATCAACTCGGCCATCGGATCCAGCGCACCGGCCACGAACGTCCCGCCGGTGGCGCCGACCTGGTCGGCGAGGCCCTCCGGTACCGGCCCGAACAACCACGTGATCCGGTTCGGCGCGGCGATGCTGATCGGCCCGTGCCGGTACTCCATCGCCGGGTAGCTCTCGGTCCACGCGCACGCGGCCTCGCGCATCTTCAGCGCGGCCTCCGCGGCGAGACCGGCCGACCACCCGGACCCCAGGAAGGTGAACTGCTCGGCACCGACCAGCGCCGGCTCGGGCACCCACGCGACCGCCGTCTCGGCGTCCCGCACGGCCGCGGCCAGGTCCTCGCCGAGGTGCGCGCGCAGCAGGGCGAGCGCCGACGTCGCGAACCGGGTCTGCACGACCGACTGCTCGTCCGCGAAGTCGAGCATCACGATCTCGTCCGCCGCGTCCACGATCGGCGTGCCCGGCGCACCGGTGATCGCGGTCGTCGCGACCGTGCCGCGGATGTCCGCCAGCAGCCGCAGTACCTCGGTGGTGGTGCCGGACCGGGTCAGCGCGACCACCCGGTCGTAGTCGCGTACGCCGGGGAACTCCGACGCCGCGAACGCGTCGGTGATCCCGAGGCCGGCCCGCTCGCGCAACACCGCGTAGGCCTGCCCGATGAACCACGACGTCCCACACCCGACGATCGCGACCCGCTCCCCTTCCTTGGGCAACCCCACAGCGCCGTCCGCCATCGCGGCGGCCCGGACCCACGACTCGGGCTGAGTGGCGATCTCGACAGAGGTGTGACTCACAGTCCCCATGGCACTCCCGGCTCGTCCGACGATGCGCGTTGCTGCGCTCGCATGCTTGAAACTATTCATTTGATAGCAGTTTCAAGCATGAATGAGCAATACCACCACCACCCCCACGCCCGATCCACCCACATTCACCCCAAAAACCCCACCCACACTCGCCCCCCAACCCACCAGCCACCCAAGTCCAAACCCCCAGCCGCAACCCCTCAGCCCGTCCGGCGCTTGAGGACAACGGCACCAGGCCAACCCAGCCCGTCCGGCGCTTGAGGACAACCGCATCAGGCCAACCCAGCCCGTCCGGCGCTTGAGGACAACCGCATCAGGCCAACCCAGCCCGTCCGGCGCTTGAGGACAACCGCATCAGGCCAACCCAGCCCGTCCGGCGCTTGAGGACAACCGCATCAGGCCAACCCAGCCCGTCCGGCGCTTGAGGACACCCAGCCCGTCCGGCGCTTGAGGACAACCCGGCTCCCGCTATGGATCTTGCGCGCCGCGCACGGTACGCATGGCGCACCCCCAAGCCCCAAGGACCCCCATGCCCCCCAACGACAACCGCACCGCATGGCAACCATTCCTCGACGACCTGCACCAACGCCGATCCACCTCCCAAGCCATGGGCGGCCCCAAGAAACTCGCCCACCACCAATCCGGCCCAAAGGGCCGACTGCACGCGCGCAACCGAGTCGCCGCCCTCCTCGACCCCGGCTCCTTCACCGAACTGGGCACCCTCGCCGGAGGCCCGGACACCCCCGCCGACGCGTTCGTCGCCGGCTCCGGCCTGATCGACGCCCGCCCCGTATTCGTCGGCGCCGAGGACTTCACCGTCCAGGGCGGCTCCATCGGCCCCGGCGCCGCCGCCAAGCGATCCCGGCTCGCCCGCCTCGCCCGCCAGGAACGCGCACCACTCGTCACCATGCTCGAAGGCGCGGGCCACCGAGCCACCAACGCCCTCTCGGCACACACCGCTTCACCGAACGACCTCCAGGCCCTCGCCGACCTCGCCGGCCTGGTCCCCACCGTCGCGATCGTGCACGGCCCATCCGCCGGACACGGCGCCCTCACCGCCCCGCTGTCCGATTTCGTGATCATGGTGGAAGGCACCGGAGCGCTCTTCACGGCGGGCCCACCCCTGGTCGCCGCCGCGACCGGCGAGCGCGTCGACAAGCACACCCTCGGCGGCAGCCAGGTGCACTGCGTACTCAGCGGCGTCGCCCACAACACCGCCCCCGACGACGCGGCCGCGCTCCGCCTGGCCCGCCGCTACCTCTCCTACCTCCCCTCCCACGCCTGGCAGTCGCCGCCATACGCGGGCCCCGAGTCCGGAAACCCGGACACCGCGCCACGCCGCACCGACGCGCTCCTAGACCTGATCCCGCCCGACGCCCGCCGCCCCTACGACATTCGGGCCGTACTCGACGAGGTCTTCGACGCCCACACGGTCATGGAGCTACAACCCGCGCACGGCGCGTCGATCGTCACCGCGCTGGCCCGTCTCGGCGGCCACGCCGTCGCGGTACTCGCGAATCAACCCGCCGTCCGCGCCGGCACCATCGACGCGGACGCCGCCGACAAGGCCGCCCGGTTCGTCCAGATCGCGGGCGCCTTCCACCTGCCCGTGGTCTTCCTCGCCGACAACCCCGGCGTCATGGCCGGCACCGCGTCCGAACAGGCCGGCATCCTGCGCGCGGCCGCCCGCCTGTTCGCGGCCCAGCACCGGCTGCGCGTACCGAAGTTGCACGTGACCCTGCGCAAGGCGTTCGGCTTCGGCAGTTCCGTGATGGCGATGAACCCGTTCGACGCGCAGACCGTGTCGTACGCCCTCCCCGGTGTCACCCTCGGCGGCATCCCGGCCGCCGCCGGCGCGGCCACCGCCAAGCAGGACGAGGACACCACGCGCCGACTGACCGCGAACGAGGCGAGCGGCCCATGGCGCTCGGCGAACGCGCTCTCGTACGACGACGTGATCGCCCCGCCCGAACTGCGCGACGCGCTGCTCGGCGGCCTGACCCGCGCCCGCGGCCGGCTGACCGGCCCGGCCCGCCCGCACCGGCACGCGGGATACCTGCCCTAGGTTCGCCACATGGATGGTTTGGGTGACCTGCTGCGCGGGATCAGGGCCGACGGAGCGTTGTTCGACCGGCGAGGCCCCGAAGCGCTCGCCCGCCCCGTCTGCGAGGCCGTCGCCCACCCCGCAGTCGATCCCCTCGACCCGAGCGCGCCCGGCCCACACTCCCCGTGACCACCCGGCCGACCGGTCCCGCCTCGATTCGCCCGCCGAATATCCGCCCCGGACCCCGGGCCCCGGGAATCCGTGCGGCCTCTCGATCGGGTCCGGCTAATCGATCTCGGCGCTCCGCTCTTCGCCCGCCGAATGGATTAACGAAATACACCCGCGCCGCACCCCGAACTCACCCCGGGTTCACTCCGAATCGACTTCGAGTCCACCCTCGAAACGATCTCGTCGAAGACAACCCGCGGGCACATAAACCAGCCGGCCGACGATCCGAAAACGCGGCCGGTATCCGGCAAATGAGGGAATCCGAATCCGGCCGTTCCCCGGGCGTGTCCGATGTCGCTCGTATTACCGCCCGGCGCCGGCCCGGTAATGCCACCGATCGTTTTACGATCACCCGCCCGCCGAGCACCGGCCCGCGGATCGCCCGCCCCGCCCGGCCGCCCACCCACCGCCGGCGGCGGCCCGTCGGCACCCTCGGGCCACACCGGTCACCCGCCCCGTGCGTAACACGTCGGAGGGCGGGCACTCTCTAGACAGGCCCCGGAACGCGCAACCGACCCGATGCCCGACCCCGATCCGAACCCATCGCGAAAAAATCCGACCCCTCGTCGGCAGCGCTCGGATATCGTCGGTCCTTGGTCGCAGTCGGCCCGTCAGGCCCGGAAACCCGGGCCCACCGGCGTGACAGCGCACCATCGCGAGGACATCCCGCACACTGGGGAACCACCCGTGTGAAGCCCCCGCGGACCGACGTGACCCAGGTCACCCTCGCGGAGGCGTAACACTTTTGCCGATCGGAGCGATGCCTTGAGTGGCGCCGGCAGCGCCGACGGATCCGGTCCCGCGGATGCGTCATCGATTCGGTGTAGTTGCGGCGCCGCAGCATGCCCGCGTGAACCGAGAGGTTATTTGTGACCCCGAGCTCGTCCAGCACGCTTCCCAACAGAATCGCCGAATCGGAATCTCTGGTGGCGCTCATCGAGCGTGGCCGTGCCGAAGGATCGATTACCGGCGAGGACATACGCCGAGCCTTCGAAACCGATGCCATCCCTGCGACGCAGTGGAAGAGCATCCTCCGTAGCCTCAACGAGGTTCTCGATGAGGCCGGTGTGACGTTGACCGTCAACCCGGTCAAAGAGACCCAGCGGAGGGACGTAGCGACAACCCGGCGATCTGTCAAGAAGACGCTATCCACGCGCTCAACCCGTGTCAAGAACACAGAGACCTTGCCCGCGCAAGTCACGCCCGCGGCAACGGAATCGGGAGAGTCCGTCGTGGAATCTGCCTCGAAGCCGAAGAAGGCCGCAGCCAAGAAGAAGACCGCGGCCAAGAAGACCACCACCACCACCGAGACGACCAGCACCGAGACGACGGCCGCCAAGGCCGGCGACGAGGCATTGGTCGAGGAGGACCTGTTCGACGAGCCCGCCGAGGTGGCGGCGCCCGAGGTCGGTCCGAGCGGATTCGTGCTCACGACCGATGAGGACGACGCTCCGCAGCAGCAGGTCACCACGCCGGGTGCCACCGCGGACCCGGTCAAGGACTACCTGCGACTGATCGGCAAGGTCTCGCTGCTCAACGCCGAGCAGGAGGTGTCGATCGCCAAGCGGATCGAGGCCGGCCTGTTCGCGCTCGAGAAGCTCGACTCCGAGCCGGGTCTCACGCCGGAATTCCGCCGTGAGCTCGAACTCGTCGCCGAGGACGGCAAGCGCGCGAAGAACCACCTGCTGGAGGCCAACCTCCGCCTCGTGGTCTCGCTCGCCAAGCGCTACACGGGCCGCGGCATGCTCTTCCTGGACCTGATCCAGGAGGGCAACGTCGGTCTCATTCGTGCGGTCGAGAAGTTCGACTACACCAAGGGCTTCAAGTTCTCCACGTACGCGACGTGGTGGATCCGGCAGGCGATCACCCGGGCCATGGCCGACCAGGCGCGGACCATCCGCATCCCGGTCCACATGGTCGAGGTGATCAACAAGCTCGCCCGCGTCCAGCGCCAGATGCTCCAGGACCTGGGCCGCGAGCCCACCCCGGAGGAGCTGGCCAAGGAACTCGACATGACCCCCGAGAAGGTCGTCGAGGTGCAGAAGTACGGCCGCGAGCCGATCTCCCTGCACACCCCCCTCGGCGAGGAGGGCGACAGCGAGTTCGGCGACCTCATCGAGGACACCGAGGCGATCCGGCCGGCCGACGCGGTCAGCTTCACGCTTCTCCAGGAGCAGCTGCACTCGGTCCTGGACACCCTTGCCGAGCGCGAGGCCGGCGTGATCTCGATGCGCTTCGGTCTCACCGACGGCCAGCCCAAGACCCTCGACGAGATCGGCAAGGTGTACGGGGTCACCCGTGAGCGCATCCGCCAGATCGAGTCGAAGACCATGTCGAAGCTGCGCCACCCGTCCCGCTCCCAGGTCCTGCGCGACTACCTGGACTAGGCAGGATCCCGGGTACGGACGGACGCGCCACGCCATCGGCGCTCTCCGTCCGTACCCGGCGCCACGCCCCTACGGCTCCAGCCGGTTGGGGCCGCGGAAGAGGAAGGTCGCCTCCCGGATCGACGGCAGGCCGAGCAGCAGCATCAGCAGCCGCCCCAGGCCGAGCCCGAGGCCGCCATGCGGCGGGGTTCCGTAGCGGAAGCAGTCCAGGTACGACGCGAGCGGTGCCGCGTCCATGCCCTTTTCCCGCAGCTGCGCGAGCAGGCGGTCGTACCGGTGCTCGCGCTGCGCGCCCGTGGTGATCTCGACGCCCTTCCACAGCAGGTCGAAGCTCTCCGTGACCGTGGGGTCGTCGTCCGGGCGCAGGTGGTAGAACGGCCGGACCGCGGCCGGGAAGCGGGTCACGAAGACGAACTCGTGCCCGGTCTCCGCGGCGATCAGCGCGGACAGCGCGCGTTCGCCCTCGGGGTCGAGGTCGGCCTTGGTACCGGCCGGGTCCCAACCGCCCGCGCGCAGCCGGGCCAGTGCGTCGGCCATCGTGATCCGCGGGAACGGCGTGGTGGGTACCGCGACCTCCACACCCAGGAGCCGCCGGATCGTCGCGCCGTGTGCGCTCCGGACGTCGGCGAGGACGGT
Organism: Embleya sp. NBC_00896; assembly: GCF_045207785.1. Classification (NCBI taxonomy): domain Bacteria; kingdom Bacillati; phylum Actinomycetota; class Actinomycetes; order Kitasatosporales; family Streptomycetaceae; genus Embleya; species Embleya sp. NBC_00896. The sequence goes on along the minus strand of NZ_CP108776.1, from coordinate 6,210,320 downwards.
CCCCAGCAGGCGCTCCTCGAAGGCCATCACGTCCTCGACCCCGTCGATCCAGCCGATCTCGGCGTCGACGCCGGTGAACTCGGTGGCGTGCCGGGACGTGTACGACGGTTCGGCGCGGAAGACCGGGCCGATCTCGAAGACCTTGTCGATGCCGCCGGCGATCGCCATCTGCTTGTAGAACTGCGGGGATTGGGCCAGGTAGGCCGGGCGGCCGAAGTAGTCGACGGTGAACACCTCGGCGCCGGATTCGGACGCCGTTCCCATCAGCTTGGGCGTGTGCAGCTCGGTGAAGCCCTCGGCCGCGGTGACCCGGCGCATCGCGTGTTCGACCGTGGTCTGTACGTCGAGGAACAGCCGCCGCTCCGGGCGGCGCAGGTCGAGGAAGCGCCAGTCGAGGCGGCCGTCGGGGCCGGTGTGCGCGTCGATCGGCAGACCGGGCTCGGCGCGCGAGACGATCTCGACCCGCTCGGGGACGAGCTCCAGGCCGCCGAGCTTGACGACGTCGTTGGCGATCACCTTGCCGGTGATCCGCACGGCCGATTCGACCGTCACGTGCTCGAACGCGGCCTCGATCACATCGCCGGCGCCGCCGCGCGGATGGGTGACCTGTACGTGACCGGTGTGGTCGCGGACCACGACGAACTGCATGCGGCGTTGGAGCCGAAGGGTGTCGATCCAGCCGTACACGGTGACCGTGCCGTCGAGCCGGTCGGACAGGTCCCGGATCAGGGTGCGCGTCATCGCGGCAACTCCCTTGGTTGCGGGCGCGTTGGTCGCGCCGGGTACGGCGAGCGGTAGACGGCCGCCCGCGGGGTTCGTCAGCGTAGCCGGCTCGCCGGGCGGGTGTCCTCCGGATAAATCCGCGCTCGATCCGGCGGATGACCGAGGTAGGTCCTAGGCATGTCCGGCAGGACGCCACAACAGCTGACATGTCATGACCATTGCCGCCATCAACTCCCTTGCGGCACACGGGAATTGGTGACGGTAGTCGATCACTGGCGGTTACCATCGCTGGTGACCGCACGGCCCCACCGGCGACCCCGAGGTGTTGACACGATGTCCGAGAACGACGAGATCCGAGCCGCGTCGACCGAGCCGGCGGGTGAGCGACCACCGCCGGGCATCGACGTGAACGTGCCGAGCGTCGCGCGCATCTACGACTACCTGATCGGCGGCAAGGACAACTACGCCGCCGACCGCGAGGTGGCCCGGAAGTTGATCGCCGTGGCGCCCGACCTCGAACACGACGCCGGTTCGCACCGGGCGATCCTGCATCGCGGGGTCCGGTTCCTGGTCGAGCAGGGCATCCGGCAGTTCGTCGACATCGGCTCGGGGCTGCCCACCGCGCAGAACACGCACCAGGTCGCCCAGGCGCTCGCCCCGGAGACGCACGTCGTCTACGTCGACAACGACCCGATCGTGCTCGCGCACGGCCGAGCCCTGCTCGCCGAGAACGACCGGACCACGGTGATCACGGCCGACCTGCGCGAACCCGCGTCGATCCTGAAGAACCCGGACGTGCTGCGGCTGATCGACTTCGACCGGCCGGTCGCGCTGATGCTGCTCGGGGTGATCCACCACATCAACGACGACGAGGATCCGGGCGGGCTGCTGCGCACCTACCTGGAGGCGCTGCCGTCCGGGAGTTGGCTGTTCCTGACCCACTTCCTGCACATCGGACCCGAGTCGGAGCAGCTCGAACGGGTCATGCAGGGATCGCACAAGAGCGGCCGCTTCCGCGAGCGCGCCGAGATCGCCGCCTACCTCGACGGCCTGGAGACGGTCGAGCCGGGCCTGGTGTACCTGGACCTGTGGCGTCCGGAGCAGCCCATCGACGAGGCGACGCTGTCGGTGTCCCAACGCCTGGTCCTCGGCGCGATCGCCCGGAAGCCGTAGGGCGTAGGGCATAGGGCATAGGGCGTAGCCGGGACGCCAGGTCGGTCGGCCGGTCGCCGAAGGCCCGAAGGCGGTCCGCGAGTCGCGAACCACCTTCGGGCCGAAACGGGCTGCTCGCGCGGCCCCGTCACACCGCCGCCGGCAGCGTCGCCGGCATCGACTCCGTCGTCGCCGCCCCGACGGCGATCGGTTCGTCCGCCGCCGTGCTCCGGGCGAACCGCAGCGCGACCAGTGCGGTCGCGCCGATCCCCGCGCCGGCGATCAGCACCGCGGTGCGCAGGCCGGCCACCGACGACGAGTCGGCGTTGGCCACCGCGACCAGGATCGCCAGGCCCACCGCGCCGCCGATCTGCTGTGCGGTCGAGGCCATCCCGGACGCGATGCCCTGCTCGTGGCCGTCGACCCCGATCGCCGCGGCGCCGAACATCAGCGTGTATCCCGCGCCCTGGCCCAGGCCCAGGATCAGGAAGCCCGGGACCATCGCGAGGTACGAGCCGTCGGCCGACATGGACAGGCCCACCACGACCGTGCCCACCGCGCCCACCAGCAGGCTCCCGATCATCGCCACGCGGATCCCGAAGCGGGTCGCCGCCCGGCCGCCGAGCAGCGAGCCGGCGGTGATCGCCAGCATCGGGACGAGGTAGGCGAGGCCGGTCTCCAGGGCGTTGTAGCCCTGGACGTCCTGGAAGTAGACGGTGAGGAAGTAGGCGAGCGTGCCGATCGTCGCCATGTACAGGAACGTGACGGCCATGCCGGTGTTCAGGTTGCGGGCACGCAGCAGGCGCAGCGGCATGAGCGGGTCGCGGCTGCGGCGTTCGATGGTCAGGAACGCGGCGATCAGGAGCACGCCGATGCCGACACTCGCGAGGATCGGTGCGGAGGCCCAGCCCGATTCCGGGGCCTGGACGAACGCGAACACGATCGCGATGGTGCCGAGCGTCGAGGTGAGCGCGCCGGCGACGTCGAACCTGCGGTCACCGCGCCGGGCGACGTCCGCGGGGATCAGCCGGAGCGCGGTCAGCGCCGCGATGCCGGCGAGCGGGACGTTGACGTAGAAGACCGCCTGCCAACCCAGGAATTGGGTCAATACACCGCCGAGCAGCGAGCCCACGATCATCCCGCTGCCACCCGCCGCGCCCCACACCGCGAAGGCCCGATTGCGCTCCCTGCCCTCGGCGAACAGGGTGCCGACCAGGGTCAGCGTCGCGGGGAACAGGAAGGCCCCGCCCACCCCCTGCACCGCGCGGGCCGCGATCAGCAGCCCGGGGTCGTCGGCGAGGCCGCCGGCGAGCGAGGATCCGGCGTACAGGGCGAGCCCGAGGACGAACATCCGGCGCGGCCCGTACAGATCGCAGGCCCGGCCACCGAGGAGCAGCAGTCCGCCGAACGCGACGGCGTAGGCGCTGATCACCCATTGCAGACTCTGCGCGGTGAAGCCGAGGCCGCTGCCGATCTCGGGGAGGGCGACGTAGACGATGTTGTAGTCGACGGAAATGATCAGTTGCGCGAAGGCCAGCAGGGCCAGGATCAGGCCGGCCCGGCGGGACCCGGCCCCGGTCGCGCTCGTACTCGTGCTCGTGCCCGTGCCCGTGCTCGTGCCCGTGCCCGTGCCCGTGCCCGTGCCCGTGGTCGTGGTCGTGGTCGTCGTGGTGGTCGGGTCGGACATCAGTGCTTCCCCCGCTCGTCCGTGCCGGCGACCTTGGCGGTGCCGATCGCGATCCGGTTCCAGGTGTTGATGGTGAGGATCAGGGCCATCAGGCGGGCCAGTTCGGCCTCGTCGAACCGCGCGGCCGCGTGCTCGTAGACGTGGTCCGGGACACCGCCGACGGACACCAGGGTCAGCGCCTCGGTCAGCGCCAGCGCGCCCCGCTCGCGTTCGGTGAAGAAGTGCGGGGCGTCGCGCCACACGGCGATCATGGCCAGGCGTTCGGCGCTCTCCCCCGCCGTGTGCGCGTCCGACCAGTGCATGTGCAGGCAGTACGCGCAGCCGTTGAGCTGCGACGCGCGGATCTGGACGAGTTCGACGAGCGCCGGGTCCAGACCCTCGCGGGCGGCGGCGTCGAAGCCGATCAGGGCCTTGAACGCCTTGGGCGCGGCCTGCGCGAAGTTCACGCGGGGGGCCGTCCCCGTCCCCGGGCCGGGGCGGCCGCCGTCCTCGGCCATACCTCCGGTCCTGTTCTCGGTCCTGTTCTCGGTCCTGCTCAACGTGCTGTTCAAAGTGCTGCTCGCGTTGCTCATGACCATGAATCTAGGTCCGTAAGCGACCCGGTATAGGGTTCACTTTCATGTCGGAAACACAGGTCAATTCCGCGCAGTGGATCGGTCGCGATCTGCACCTCGAACTGTCCGGTACGGGCAGTCGCCGGGCCGTCCTGATCCGTGCGATCCGCGAGGCGATCCGGACCGGCAGGCTCGCGCCGGACACCCCGCTGCCGCCCTACCGCTCGCTCGCGGCCGACCTGGGCATCGCTCGCAACACGGTCGCCGACGCGTACACGGAACTGGTCGCGGAGGGCTGGCTGACGGCCCGTCAGGGCTCCGGGACGCGGGTCGCGCGGCGGGCCGAGCCGCTCGCCGCCGCGCGCCGCCGGGCCCGCCCGAAGACGCCCACCCGCTCGGCCGGTCCGACCTACAACCTGCGCCAGGGCCAGCCGGACGCCGCGTCCTTCCCACGCGCGCCGTGGGTGGCGTCGACGCGCCGGGCGCTGAACGCCGCGCCGAACGAGGCCTTCGGGCCGGGCGATCCGCAGGGCCGCCCGGAACTGCGCGCCGCGCTGGCCGACTACCTCGCCCGCGCTCGCGGAGTGCGTACCCATCCCGACCGGATCGTGGTCTGCTCGGGCTTCGCGCACGGACTGCGGCTGCTGTTCGGCGGGGTCCTGCGCGGGCCGGTCGCCGTGGAGGCGTACGGCCTCGCGTTCCACCGCTCGATCTTCGCGGCCGCCTCGGTGCGTACGCTGCCACTCGCCATCGACGAACACGGCGCCGACACGGACGCGTTGGCCGGGCTGCCGAACGCGCGGGTGGCCGTACTGACTCCCGCCCACCAGTTCCCCACCGGCGGCCCGCTGCTGCCCGAGCGGCGGGTGGCCGCGCTCGACTGGGCCCGGGCCGGCGGCGGGATCGTGCTGGAGGACGACTACGACGGCGAGTTCCGCTACGACCGGCGCCCGGTCGGGGCGGTACAGGGGATGGACCCGGACCGCGTCGTGTATATCGGCTCGGTCAGCAAGAGCCTGTCGCCCGCGATCCGGCTGGGCTGGATGGTGCTGCCCGATCACCTCGTCGACGACGTGCTGGCCGCGAAGGGTCTGCGCGAGGCGTGGGCGGGGGTCACCGACCAGCTCACGCTGGCCGACTTCATCGAGGGCGGCCACTACGACCGGCACATCCGCCGGATGCGCCAGCGCTATCGGGGCCGCCGCGATCAGCTCGTCGCCGCCCTGGCCGAACACGCCCCGCACGTGAGCGCGACGGGCATCGCGGCGGGCCTGCACGCGGTCCTACGGCTCCCCGAGGGCACCGAGCCCTCCACCGTCAAGGCCGCGACCTGGCAGGGCCTGGCCCTGGACGGCCTGTCCGCCTTCCGCCACCCGGACGCCGGCGGCCCCGCCCCGGACGGCTTGGTCGTGGGCTACGCGACCCCGCCCGACCACGCCTACGGGGCCGCCCTGGAGGCCCTGTGCCGCTCCCTGCCGCCGGCGCCGGGCGAGTAGGCGGCAGGCGGGATGCCCGGGACGCCCGGGAGACTCAGGACGCCCAGGAGCCTCAGGAGGCGCTCACACCACCCGCGTCGGCGGCATCCCCGACAGGCCCGATTCCGGTGTGCGCAGGGCCAGTACCTGGTTGACCCCGATGCGGTTCTGCTCGAAGGCCAGGGCCGAGGCGGCCATGTACAGCCGCCAGACTCGGACGCGGCCGGGGGTGCCGAGTTGGATCGCCCGCTCCCGGTTCGCCTCCAGGTTGGCCACCCACGCCCGCAGGGTGGACGCGTAGTGCTCGCGCAGCGCGTGCACGTCGCGGACCTCGAAGCCGGCCTCCTCCAGGAGCGACACGGTCGTGCCCACCGGCGTGAGTTCGCCGTCGGGGAAGACGTAGCGGTCGATGAACTCGTCGACGTGGTAGTGCGCTTCGTCCGGCGCGGGGCGGCGGGCGATCTGGTGGTTGAGCAACCGGCCGCCGGGGCGCAGGAGTCCGTACAGGGTGTCGGCGTACGCGCGGAACTGGACGCGGCCCACGTGTTCGGCCATGCCGATCGAGGAGATCGCGTCGTAAGGGCCGTCGGCGAGTTCGCGGTAGTCCTGGATCCTGATCTCGATCCGGCCGGAGAGTCCCGCGTCGGAGACGCGTTTGCGGGCCAGGTCCGCCTGTTCGTTCGAGATCGTGATGCCGACGACCTGCGCGCCGTACTGCTCGGCCGCGTGCAGCGCCATCGAGCCCCACCCGCAGCCCACGTCCAGGAGGCGCATTCCGGGGCCGAGCGCGAGCTTGCGGCAGATCAGGTCGAGCTTGGCCCGCTGGGCCTCCTCCAGCGTCGCGTCGGGGCGATCCCAGTAGGCGCACGAGTAGACCATCGACGGGCCGAGGATGAGCCCGTAGAAGTCGTTGCCGACGTCGTAGTGGTGGCGGATCGCCTCGCGGTCGCGGCGCAGGCTGTGCATGACGCCGCGGCGACGCCGGACCTCCTCGACGGGAGGCGGCGGCGGCACGGGCGGTCCGGTGAGCGCGAGCACTTCGCGGATCGGGCGCAGCGCGTCGAGCGCGGCACGGGGGGACGCCGGGAGCGGGTTCTGCTCGCGGTGCAGGGCGACGCCGGACAGGCGTTCCAGCGCCTCGTAGAGGTCGCCGTCGATGTCGAGGTCGCCGGACACCCAGCCGCGGGCGAAGCCGAGTTCGCCCGGCTTCCACAGCAGTCGGCGCAGCGCGCGCCGGTTGCGGATGACCAGTGCCGGGCCGTCCGGCGGGCCGGCCTCGCTGCCGTCCCAGGCCCGGACGCGGATCGGCAGCGGGCGGCCCAGGACCTGCTGGGACAGCGCGGCCAGGCGAACGGCGGTATGCGCCATGACGGATTCCTCCGCGGTGTGGAACTCCGGACTACCGATCCGGATTGCACCACTTTCCTACCCCGTCACGCCCGCGGCACGACCGAAGATGGCCCGTCCGGAGCAGTCGAATTGCTCCGGCCGGGCCACCTCTGGGCAACCGTGCCTACAGCACCTTGGACAGGAACGCCTTGGTGCGTTCGTGCTGCGGGTTGGTGAGCACCTCGCGCGGCACGCCGGCCTCGACGACGAGTCCGTCGTCCATGAACACCAGCGAGTCGCCCACCTCGCGGGCGAAGCCCATCTCGTGGGTGACCACGATCATCGTCATGCCCTCTTCGGCGAGGCCGCGCATGACGTCGAGGACCTCGCCGACCAGTTCGGGGTCGAGCGCCGAGGTCGGCTCGTCGAACAGCATCAGCTTGGGGTCCATCGCGAGCGCGCGGGCGATCGCCACACGCTGCTGCTGGCCGCCGGAGAGCTGGGCGGGGTAGGAGTTCGCCTTGTCGCCCAGGCCGACCCGCTCCAGGAGTTGCTGCGCACGGTCGCGCGCGGCGGCCTTGCTCTGCCCCTTGACCTGGGTCGGGGCCTCCATGATGTTGCCCGCGGCGGTCATGTGCGGGAACAGGTTGAAGCGCTGGAACACCATGCCGATGTCGCGTCGCTTGAGCGCGACCTCGCTGTCCTTGAGCTCGTACAGCTTGCCTTTGGCCTCGCGGTAGCCGACGAGTTCCCCGTCCACCCACAGCCGCCCGGCGTTGACCTTCTCCAGGTGGTTGATGCAGCGCAGGAAGGTGGACTTGCCGGACCCGGAGGGGCCGACCACACACGCGACCTCGCCGACGGCGATCTCCATGTCGATGCCCTTGAGCACCTCGACCAGGCCGAACGACTTGCAGACGTCCTCGGCCTTGACCATGGGGCGAGTGGGCGCGGCGTCCCGACCGCTGGACTTGGCGAAATTGGTCGTCATCAGACCTGGCCCTTCGGGCGCCGTACGGCAGTCAGGTTGGTCTTGATCCGCTGTAGCGGCGTGGGCGGCAGCGCACGGCTGGACCCGCGGGCGAAGCGCCGTTCCAGGTAGTACTGGCCGATGCTGAAGACGGTGGTCAGCAGCAGGTACCAGAAACAGGCCGCGAACAGCAGTTCCATGACCGCGAGGTTGTTCGTGTAGACGTCCTTGGCCTTCTGCAGCAGCTCGGGGTAGACCACCAGGCTGGCGAGCGAGGACGTCTTGAGCATGTTGATGAACTCGTTGCCGGTCGGCGGCACGATCACGCGCATCGCCTGCGGCAGCACGATCCGGCGGAGCGTACGGCCCTTGGACATGCCGAGCGCGTGCGCGGCCTCGGTCTGGCCATCGTCGACGGACTGGATGCCGGACCGGACGATCTCGGCCATGTACGCGGCCTCGTTGAGGCCCAGGCCGAGCAGCGCCGCCATGAACGGCGTGATCAGGTCGTTGGTGTTCTGACCGAACAGGGTCGGGAAGACCAGCGCGAGGTTGCCCCAGATGAGCAGCTGGACCAGGACCGGCGTACCCCGGAAGAACCAGATGTAGAGCGACGCGACGGTCGAGGTGACCGGGTTGCCGGACAGTCGCATGACCGCGAGCACGACGCCGAGCACCAGGCCCAGCAGCATGGCCACCAAGCTGATCAGCAGCGTGTTGCCGGCGCCCTTGACGATCTGTTCGTCGAACAGGTAGTCGCCCGTCATGCTCCATTGGATCTTCGCGTCCATGAACGCTTTGACCAGGAACCCGAGTCCGATCAGGACTACGACGGCCGCGGCCCAACGGCCGTAGTGCGGCACGGGGATCGCTTTGATGGGTTGCCGCTTGACCGACTGTTTGTCGGCGCCGGCTTCGGGGGGCGTGGTCACTGGTGGGTGACCTCCTCTTGGAACACGAACCAGGGGCGGGACAGGGGGGCTTGCCGGTCCGGTCCCGCCGTGGCGGGACCGGACCGCGGGATCAGGAGGTGGCGCCGTTGATCGTGACCTCCGTGACCGCGCCGGCCTGGACCTTCCACTTGTCCATGATCTTGCCGTACTCGCCGTTCTTGATCAGGGCCTCGAGCGCCGACTTCAGGGCCTGCTGGAGCTGGGTGTTGTCCTTGCCCACGCCGATGCCGTAGAGGCCGGCGTTGATCTGGTCGCCGGTGACCTCGAAGTCGTTGCCGCCGCCCGACGTCTGCGCGTTGTAGGCCGCGACCGGGAAGTCGTTGAGGTCGGCGACGGCCCCTCCGCCCTTGATCTTGAGCAGCGCCTCGCCGTCGTTGGCGTACTTCTGGATGGTGATCTCGCCCTTGCCGTTTTCCTTGCACTTGGCCGACTGCGCGACGGCGACGTCCTCGTTGACCGTCGCCTCCTGGAGGGCGACCGTCTTGCCGCACAGGTCGTCGAGGGACTTGATGTTCTCCGGGTTGCCCTTCTTGACCAGGATCGAGGTCCCGGCCTTGAAGTAGTCGACGAACGAGAGGCCCTGGTTCTGGCGCTCCTTCTTGTCCGTCATGGCGGACATGACGATGTCGAAGCGGTTGGACGTGACGCCCGTGATCAGGGCGTCGAACGGCGAGTTCTTGTAGTCGTACTTGACGCCGAGCTGCTTGCTGAGGGCGGCGGCGAGGTCGGGGTCGACACCGACGGCCTTGCCCTTCTCCATGAACTCGATGGGCGCGTACGCGATCTCGGAGCCGATCTCGATCTTGCCGGACTTCTGGACGTCGGGCGGCAGCATCTTGAAGAACGGGGCGTTCTCGTCCTTCTTGCCCAGCGCGCTGTCCTTGTCGTCACCGCAGGCGGTCATCAGCATGGCCCCCGAGACGATGGCCGCGGTGATGGCGATCAGACGGCGGTGGGTAAGGCGTCCGCTCATGTGCGGGTTCCTCCAGGTATGAGGGGACAGTGTTGCCGGCACGGCACGAGATCGCCCACGGTGCCCGTTCTGGACACACTTTGGACGAATCCGGGATCGAGCTTTGGGCATGAATGATTTCCTGATGCTCTGACCTGAACAATGGGACAGATTGTTAAATACGAAGATCCAATTTGACAAGATGTCAAGCGGTGATCCCTTTATTTCATCCGATTGGGCGACATTCCGGGGCATACCCAATCGGTTCTGGTCCACTCGATCTACGCGCATTGGCGTGACGATCTCGGGGTCTGACGTGATCTTTGTCGCGCGATGCCCGTTCCGCGCCTCAGCAGCAGCGCGACGTCGATCGCGGCGACCGCGACGGCCGCCGCGAACGGGACCCGGGGCCGCCGCCCGCCGAGCAGCGCACCGGCCGCGCCGACCAGGCCGGCGGCGCCGAGCGCGAGCCGGCCCGCACGGTCGGGGCGGCCGTACGCCAGCAGCGCGGTCGCACCGACCAGGGGCAGCGGGGTCAGCGTGCGGATCCCGGTCGGCCCGAGCCGGTGCGGCAGCCCCCGCACACCGGCGGCCAGGTCGTCGGCCAGGTCCGGCAGCGCGTCGGCCAGGTGCGCGCCGCAGCCCAGCAGCGCGGCGGCGGCGACGATCCACCACGTGGGTGACGGACGCCCTGGCAGCCCGAACGCCACGAACGCCGGCAGGCTGCCGAAGCCCACCGCGTAGGGCACCCACGACGCGAGCGTGCCCTTGACCCCCAGGTCGTAGGCCCACGCGGCGCCCACCCCCACCACGTGCACGGTGCCGGCCGCGGGCCCGTGGGCGTACGACAGCGGGACACACGCCACCAGCGCGTACCGCGCCGCCCGCGCGACCCGCTCGGCCCCCACCAGGCCCGCGACCACGGGCTTGCCGGTCCGCCCGCCGGCCCGGTCACGCGCCGCGTCCACCGCGTCGTTGCACCACCCCACCGACAGCTGCCCGCTCAGCACCGCCGCGCCCACCAACGCGCACCCCTTCGCGTCCCGCCCGGCCGCGGCCGCCAGCGCGGTCACCAAGGCGGTGACGGCCACGGTCGGACCGGGGTGGCACGCGAGCAGCAGACCGACGGTCGGCGCGCGATCGGGACCGTTCACCGGTGCGTCCTCTCGGGGTGGTCGGGGCGGTGCCACGCATGCGGGGGGCGGACGCGGGCAAACGAGGTGGGTCCCGTGTTGCCGCTTGGTCCTGTTTCGTGGTTCTGCTGCCTGGTTCCGCAGTGTCCCGTTCCGTACTCCTGCTCCGTCCGCACTCCTGCTCCGTCCGTGCTCCGTCCGTGCTCCTGTGCCGTGCTCCTGTGCCGTGTTCCCGTTCCGTGTTCCCGTTCGCGTCCGTTCTGCCCATCCAGCCGGGGATTCGCCATGACTCGCATCGCCGCCGTCCGTGGCGCACTGCCGCCGCACCGGTACCGCCAAGCCGAGATCACCGAAGCGCTCGCGACCATGTGCCTGCCGGAGGGCACCGGTCGGGCCCTGCTCGATCGCATGCACGCGAGCGCCGGGGTGGAAACCCGCCACCTCGCGCTGCCCCTGGACCACTACCCCAAGCTCGACGACTTCGGCGCGGCCAACGACGTCTTCGTCGCGGTCGCGGTCGACCTCGCGGCCGAAGCGGTCGAGGCCGCGCTCGGGGCGGCCGGGCTGAGCACGCGCGACGTGGACCTGATCGTGTTCACCACGGTGACCGGGCTCGCGGTGCCCTCGATCGACGCGCGCCTGGTCGGCCGGCTCGGGCTGCGCGCCGACGTCAAGCGGGTACCGCTGTTCGGCCTGGGCTGTGTCGCCGGCGCGGCCGGGATCGCGCGTGTGCACGACTACCTGCGCGGCTGGCCGGAGCACGTCGCGGTGCTCGTGTCGGTCGAGTTGTGCTCGCTCACCCTCCAGCGCGACGACGCGTCGACCGCGAACATCGTCGCGGGCGCGCTGTTCGGCGACGGCGCGGCGGCGGTCGTCGCGTGCGGCGACGCGCGGACCGGGCCGGGGCACGGGCCGCGCGTGGTGTCCAGTCGCAGCCGGCTGTACCCGGACTCGGAGCGGGTGATGGGCTGGGACGTGCGCGGGTCCGGCTTCCGGATCGTGCTCGGCGCGAACGTGCCGGACGTGGTGCGCGAGTACCTGCGCGAGGACGTCCGCGGTTTCCTGGCGGAACACGACCTCACCCTGGACGACATCACCGCGTGGGTATGCCACCCGGGTGGCCCCAGGGTGCTCGAAGCGGTCGCCGAGACGCTCGAACTCCGGCCCGGCGCACTCGACCTGACGTGGCGTTCGCTCGCCGCGACCGGAAACCTGTCGTCGACGTCGGTCCTGCACGTGCTGCGCGACACGATGGCCGCTCGGCCCGAACCCGGCTCGCCGGGCCTGATGATCGCGATGGGACCGGGGTTCTGCTCCGAGCTCGTCCTGTTGGAGTGGTAGGTCGGGGATGTACTGGTATTTCGCGCTGGTGGGCCTGGTCGCGCTCGAACGGGTCGCGGAGTTGGTGGTCTCGCGGCGCAACCTCGCCTGGAGCCTGGAGCGGGGTGGCGTGGTGAGCGGGCAGGGGCACTACCTGCCGATGGTCGTCCTGCACGTCGGGCTGTTGGCCGCGTGCGTGTTCGAAGTGGCACTGGGCGATCCACCGTTCGTGCCGTGGTTCGGGTGGACGATGGTCGCCCTGGTGGTCGCGGCGCAGGGGCTGCGCTGGTGGTGCATCACCGCGCTCGGGCCGCGCTGGAACACGCAGGTGGTGGTCGTGCCGGGGCTGCCGCTGGTGCGGCGCGGGCCGTATCGGCTGGACTGGCTTCGGCACCCCAACTACGTCGCGGTCGCGGTGGAGGGGCTCGCGCTCCCCCTTGTACACGGCGCGTGGGTCACCGCGCTCGCGTTCACCGGGCTCAACGCGGCGCTGATGGTGGTCCGGATCCGCTGCGAGTCGGCCGCGCTGTCGGCGGCGACCGCGTGATCGATCTGCTCGTGGCGGGCGGCGGGCCGGCCGGGTTGGCGACCGCGATCCACGGCGCGCTCGCGGGGCTGCGGGTGGTGGTGGTCGAGCCGCGGTCGGCGCCGGTGGACAAGGCGTGCGGGGAGGGGTTGATGCCGGCGGGCGTTGCGGCGCTGGGCGGACTGGGGATCGCGCCCGCGGGGCATCCGTTGGCCGGGATCCGGTACGTGGACGCGCGGCACGCGGTCGACGCGCGGTTTCGGGCCGGGCCGGGGCTCGGCGTGCGCCGGACCACGCTGCACGGCGCGCTGTACGAGCGTGCGCTCGGGCTCGGGGTGGAGCAGGTCGTCGGGCGGGTCGCGGAGGTCCGGCAGGACGCGGACGCGGTGTCGGCGGCGGGGTTGCGGGCACGGTGGCTGGTCGCGGCGGACGGGCTGCACTCGCCGGTCCGGGCGGCGTTGGGGCCGGCGGCCCGGACCGATCGGCGCGAGCGGCGGTACGGGCTGCGCCGGCACTACGCGATCGCGCCGTGGACCGACTTCGTCGAGGTGCACTGGTCGCCGCGCGGCGAGGCGTACGTGACGCCGGTGGGGCCGGACCTGGTCGGCGTGGCGGTCCTGGGCCCGCGCGGGCGGCCGTACGACGAGCACCTGGCCGCGTTCCCGGCCCTGCGCGCGCGGCTCGTCGACGCGCCCGCCGGCCCGGTCCGCGGCGCGGGGCCGCTGCGCCAACGGGTGCGTACGCGCGTCGCGGGCCGGGTGCTGCTCGTGGGCGACGCCGCCGGGTACACCGACGCCCTGACCGGCGAGGGCATCGCGCTGGCCCTGGCCTCGGCCCGGGCCCTGGTCGAGGCGCGCGTCGCCGGCCGCCCCGAACGCTACGAGGCGGCCTGGCGCCGATTGTCCCGCCGGCACCGCGTACTGACCGAGGCCCTGCTGATCGCGCGCGGCCACCCGGGAACCGCCCGGCTGATCGTCCCGGCGGCGCACCGGCTGCCGGGGGTGTTCGGCACGATCGTCAACGCGTTGTCGTGACCGCGTCCCGCGACGGCTCGTCGGCGAGGCCGAACATGTCCCGGCACGCGTCCAGGCCGTGGATCTCGGCCGGGATCGTACGGTGTTCGAGCCACGCCTCGCGGGTCAGCCGCAAACGTTGCAGCGGCCTGGGGGTGCCGTCTTCGTAGGCGAGGATCTGCACACCGTCGTCCACGTAGCCGAGCCGTCGGGACACCGCGAGCGAGGGCGCGTTGTCCAGCAGTGCGCTGGAGACCGCCCACCGGGCACCGAGGCCGGCGAAGGCCAGCTCCAGCATCGCCGCGCGCATCTCGGTACCGAACCCCTTGCCCTGGTGGGCCAGACCGAGCCAGGACCCGGACCCGATCTCGTACCGGTGCGCGAAGTCCTTGGCCCCACACTCCTGGACGCCGACGACCTCGCCGTCGTGCACGACGGCGAACATCAGCTGCCATTCCTCCGGGGACCAGTTCGCCCAGAGCGACCAGAAGTACTTCAGCGCGTTCCGAGCCATGGCCGGCTGCGGGGCCCGCGTCCAGGGCGTAGTGAACGGCATGTAGTCGGGATCATGCACCCCCCGCCCCGCAAGCTCGACCAACGCAAAAAGCTCATCCTGCCCCGCCACCCGCAACTCGAGCCGAGGCGTGGTCACCCGCAGCCCGAACAACGGCCAATAATCAGTCAACATCCCCCAATCCTCCGAAACCCCACCCCCCACACGCGACCAATTTTTCCCCCAACCCAGCCCGTCCGGCCCACCTCAGCCCGTCCGGCGTTTGAGGACAACGGCACCAGGCCAACCAACCCCAGCCCGTCCGGCGCTTGAGGACACTTCACTCGGCTCCCGGCGCCAGCCCATGCAGCAGCAAATCCGCAAACACCTCGCCAACCTCACGCGGCGACATCGGCCCATCAAGCTGATACCAGCTGTTGAGGTGATGCACCCCACCAAAGAAGTTGTGCGTAGCGATGTCCGCCGACACATCACTCCGCAGCAACCCTTCCCGCTGCCCCTGTTCGATCATGGCCCGAAACCGCTCGTGATACCGCCGCCGCTCGGCCCGGATCTCCCCCCGCTTGTCCGGCGCGAGCAAATGCATCGAGCGGAAGTACACCACCGCGTCGTCGATGTTGCCCAGCGTCGTCACCACCACGTCGGCCGCGGCCTCCCGCAGCCGATCGAGCACCGGCTCGGGCCCGTCCGCGATCGTGTTCAGCCGCTCGGTCTGCATCGCGAGCATGCGGTGGTAGATCTCGACGAGCAGGTCGTCCTTGGACGCGTAGTAGTGGTACATCGCGCCCTTGGTGACCCCCGCAGCGCCCACGATCTCCTGGACCGAGGTGCTCTCGAAGCCGCGCTCGGCGAACATCCGGGACGCGATCCGCAGGAGCCGCTGCGGCAGGGGCGTCTCGTCGACGTCCGACAGTGACACTTCGGGCGCCGCGTTGCCGCGGGTTCGTGCCGCCATGTTGTTCAACCTTTCGCGGGAGCGTTCGACGCTACCCTAGCCAAGATACCGACCGGTCGGTACCGTGAATCGCGCACGTCACGTTTCGCGCACCCTACGGCCGCGAAAACGTCTGCGCAGACGGAGAGGAAGGCGCCCGGTGGACTTCAGCTACGACGCACGGACCGAGGAACTGCGCGAGCGGTTGCTCGCGTTCATGGCCGAGCACGTGTACCCCGCCGAGGCCGTGTTCACCGAGCAGGTGGCCGACCCGGCCGCCGACCCGTGGGGCCGGCCGCCGGTGGTCGAGGAGCTCAAGACCGAGGCCCGCAAGCGCGGCCTGTGGAATCTGTTCCTGCCCGGCGCCGAGGGCGCGGGCCTGACCAACCTCCAGTACGCGCCGCTCGCCGAGATCGCCGGCCGCAGCCCGCACCTGGGCCCCGAGGCGCTCAACTGCGCCGCGCCCGACACCGGCAACATGGAGCTGCTGCACGACTTCGGCACGCCCGAGCAGCAGGACCGCTGGCTCAAGCCGCTGCTCGAAGGCACGATCCGCTCGGCGTTCTGCATGACCGAGCCCGACGTCGCCTCCTCCGACGCCACGAACATCACCACGCGCATCGTCCGCGACGGCGACGAATACGTGATCAACGGCCGCAAGTGGTGGTCGTCCGGGGCGATGGCGCCGAACTGCGAGATCCTGGTCGTGATGGGCAAGACCGACCCGGAGGCCGAGCGGCACCGCCGGCAGAGCATGGTGCTCGTGCCGCGTGACACCCCGGGGGTGGACATCCGACGCGGCATGAACGTGTTCGGCTACACCGACGGACCGCACGGCGGGCACGCCGAGGTCGTCTTCGACAACGTGCGCGTGCCCGCCACGAACCTGGTCGGCAACGTCGGCGACGGCTTCGCGATCGCGCAGGCCCGGCTCGGGCCCGGCCGGATCCACCACTGCATGCGGCTGATCGGGATGGCCGAGCGCGGCCTGGAACTGATGTGCCGTCGGGTCGTGGCCCGCGAGGCGTTCGGCGGCCCGCTCGCCGACCGGGGCGTGATCCAGGAGTGGATCGCCGAGTCGCGGGTGCGGATCGAGCAGTTGCGGCTGCTCGTGCTCAAGACCGCGTGGCTGATGGACACCGTCGGCAACCGCGGCGCGCACCGCGAAATCCAGTCGATCAAGATCGCCACCCCGCTCACCGTGGAGTGGATCCTCGACAAGGCCATCCAGGCGCACGGCGCGGGCGGCCTGTCCCAGGACTTCGTCCTCGCGTCGCTGTGGACGCAGGCGCGCACGCTGCGGCTCGCCGACGGTCCGGACGAGGTACATCGTCGTTCGCTCGCGCACCGCGAGCTCAAGTCCTACCGAGAGGCGGCCGCCAAGTGAGCGACTCGTCCCGTCCCGTAGCCATCGTCACCGGCGCGAGCCGCGGTATCGGCCTGGGCATCGCGCAGGCGCTCGTCGCGCGCGGCGACCGGGTCTGCGTGACCGCGCGCGGCGCGGACACCCTGGCCGAGGTGGTCGCCTCGCTCGGCGGCCCCGAGCACGCGATCGGCGTCGCGGGCAAGGCGCACGACCCGGTCCACCAGGACGCCGCGGTCACCGCGACCCTGGAGGCGTTCGGCCGGGTCGACATGCTGGTCAACAACGCCGGGATCAACCCGGTGTACGGCCCGCTGCTCGAACTCGACCTGGACGCCGGGCGCAAGATCCTGGAGGTCAACCTGCTCGCGGCGCTCGCCTGGACCCAGCGCGTGCACAAGGCGTGGATGGGCGAGCACGGTGGCGCGATCGTCAACGTGTCCTCGCTCGCCGGCGCCCGCCCCGCGCAGGGGATCGGTTTCTACGGCGTGAGCAAGGCCGCGCTGACCCACCTGACCGCGCAACTCGCGAGCGAACTGGGCCCGCGGGTACGGGTCAACGCGGTCGCGCCGGCCGTGGTCAAGACGACGTTCGCGACCGCGCTGTACGAGGGCCGCGAGGCCGAGGTCGCGGCGGCCTATCCGATGGGCCGGCTCGGCGTGCCCGAGGACGTGGCCGGCGCGGTGGCGTTCCTGTTGTCCGAGCAGGCGGGGTGGATCACCGGGCAGACGCTGCTGATCGACGGCGGCGTGAGCCTGTCGGGCGGCGTGGGATGACCGCCTCGCTGGGCGCCGGTGTGGTGATCACCGGCGCGGGCGGCGGCATCGGCGCGGCCCTGGCCCGGCGGTTCGCCGCCGACGGCGCGCGCGTGGTGGTCAACGACCTGAACGCGGAGGCGTGTCGCAAGGTCGCGGCCGAGCTCGGCGGGATCGCGCTGCCCGGCGACGCGGCGTCCGAGGAGGGTGTCGCGGCGCTGATCGCGGGGGCCCGCGAGGCGCTCGGCGGCGAGATCGACATCTACTGCGCCAACGCCGGCATCGGCGAGGGCGCGGGCCTGGACGCCTCGGAGGAGTCCTGGGAGCGCTCGTGGGACGTCAACGTGATGGCGCACGTACGGGCCGCGCGCCTGCTGACCCCCGCGTGGGTCGAGCGCGGTCGCGGCCACCTGGTCACCACGGTCTCGGCGGCCGGCCTGCTCACGATGCTGGACGCGGCGGCGTACTCGGTCACCAAGCACGCGGCGTACGCGTTCGCGGAGTGGATGGCCGTCACGTACGGCGCGAAGGGCGTCACGGTCCAGGCGGTCTGCCCGCTCGGCGTGCGGACCGCGCTGCTCGGCGCCACTGGCGCGGCCGCCCGGCTGGTCCTGGACGACGGCGCGATCGAGCCGGAGGAGGTGGCCGAGGTGGTGGTCGCCGCGGTCGCGGCCGGCTCGCCGTTCCTGGTCCTCCCGCACCCGGAGGTGGCCCGGATGTACGCGGGGCGAGCCGCCGACCCGGACCGCTGGCTGACCGGCATGCGTAAGCTTCAGGCCCGCTTGGAAGCGGTGCCGGAGAGCTGACCGACCGTCACCGCGGCACGTTTTCGCACCACTTCGGCCGAGCACCGATCTCATGGGACGAGGGAGCCGCGAGTGCACGCGAACGAGAACGACACTGTGGTCGAGGTCGAGACGGTGCTCGGGCCGGTGTCGACCGCCGCCCTGGGCACGACCCTGATGCACGAGCACATCTTCGTGCTGACCGCGGACAGCCAGGCCAACTGGGAGCGCGACTGGGACGAGGAGGCGCGCGTAGCCGACGCGGTCACGCGGTTGCGGGCGTTGCGCGCGACCGGCGTGACCACGATCGTGGACCCCACGGTGGACGGAATCGGGCGGAACATTCCGCGCGTGCTGCGGATCGCCGAGCAGGTCCCGGACCTCAACATCGTGGTCGCGACCGGCGTGTACACGTACACCGACGTCCCGGCCTACTTCAGGCATCGCGGCCCCGGTGCGCTGCCGGGCCTGCCGGATCCGATGGTCGACCTGTTCGTCCGGGACATCCGTGAGGGCATCCAGGGCACCGACGTCAAGGCGGCGCTGCTCAAGTGCGCGATCGACGCGCAGGGGCTGACGCCGGGCGTCGAACGGGTGTTGCGCGCGGTGGCGCGGGCGCATCTGGAGACGAACGCGCCGGTGATGGTGCACACGCATCCGGGCACCCGGACCGGGCTCGACGTCCGGCGGGTCCTGGACGAGGAGGGGGTGGCCGCGGCTCGGGTCCAGCTCGCGCACAGCGGCGACACGAGCGACGCCGACCACCTGACCGAACTGGCGGACGCGGGCTACCTGTTGGGCATGGATCGGTTCGGGCTCGACACGATGATGCCGTTCGAGGAGCGGGTCGCGATCGTGGTGGAGATGTGCCGGCGCGGCTACGCGTCGAGCATGGTGCTGTCCCAGGACGCGGCGTGCCACATCGACTGGATCGCGCCCGACCTGATGCCACTGCTGCCGGATTGGCACTACCAGCACGTGCTGAGCGACGTGGTACCGGCGCTGCGCGCGGCCGGCGTGGCGAAGCGGGACGTCACCGCGATGCTGGTCGAGAATCCGCGGCGGTGGTTCGAACGGACCTGAGCCGGGCGTCTGCCGGGCTTGCCGGAAGAGGGGCGCCCGCGCGGGGGGTCATGTCCCCGTGCGGGCGGCCCTCTCTGCTCGCTCGACCGCGGAGGCTCGTTCGCTCGTTCGCTCGTTCGCTCAGCCGCGCCGCAGCGCGGCCAACTGCTCGGCGAACGGGACGACTTCGTCGATCGGCGCGCGGCGCGGCGCGGTTCGCGGTACACGCCCTGCGAGGTCGGCGAGTTCGCCGCCCGCGCGGGTGATCCGCGCGCCCAGGCCGTCGGTCCCCGCGGCGGCGCCGGAGCCCCAGTCGTCGGTGGCCGCGTAGACCGCGGTCGGCGCGACCGTCGCGCGCAGGTAGGCGAACAGCGGGCGCAGCGCGTGCTCCAGGGCGAGCGAATGACGGGCCGTCCCGCCGGTCGCCGCGATCAGGACCGGCTTGCCGACCAGCGCGGTGTTGTCCAGCACGTCGAAGAACGACTTGAACAGGCCGCTGTACGACGCGGTGAAGATCGGCGTGACCGCGATCAGGGCATCGGCCTCGGTGACCGCCTCGATCGCGGCGCGCAGTCCGGGCGCGGGGAAGCCGGTCAGCAGGTTGTTCGCGATGTCCACGGCGACGTCGCGGAGTTCGACCACCTGGACGTCGGCCGCGACGTCACGGCCCGCCAGTCCCCGCCGGGTGGCCTCGGCGAGCCGGTCGCCGAGCAGGCGGGTGGACGAGGGCTTGCCCAGTCCGGCCGAGACGACCACGAGCTTGAGCGGTTGCATGGCGGCTTCTCCCTTCGAGATCGGTGGCGGGTCAGGCGGACTGCGCGACGGGGGTCGCCGTCTCCGCGTCTCGACGGGCGACGAGCGCCGCGTGCGTGGGGCCCTCGGGTACGTCGGCCCCGCGCTTGGCCGCGAACTCCTTGCGCAGCACCGGGACGACCTCCTCGCCGAGCAGGTCGAGCTGTTCGAGGACGGTCTTCAGCGGCAGTCCGGCGTGATCCATCAGGAAGAGCTGGCGCTGGTAACTCAGCCCGTCCGGCGCTTGAGGACAAAGGCACCACGCCAACCAACCCCAGCCCGTCCGGCGCTTGAGGACACCGGCACCACGCCAACCAACCCCAGCCCGTCCGGCGCTTGAGGACACCGGCACCACGCCAACCAACCCCAGCCCGTCCGGCGCTTGAGGACACCGGCACCACGCCAACCAACCCCAGCCCGTCCGGCGTTTGAGGACAAAGGCACCAGGCCAACTCAGCCCGTCCGGCGTTTGAGGACAAAGGCATCAGGCCACCGAGACTCCTCAGCCCGTCCGGCGCTTGAGGACACCCTCAACCCGCCCCACCCCGGAGGATGCGCATGCTCACCGCCAGCTCCGCCTCGGTAACCCGCCCAGCCTCAACCGCATCCCCAGCCCGAATCGCCGCGACCATAGCGGCATGCGCATCGGCCCCAGGATCCGCGACAGCAACCCGCATCCCCCTGCTGTCCATGACGGCGAGCAAGTCGAACAACCCCGGCCGCATCGTCACCTGAAACACCGAGAACAAGTCCGTCAGCACGTCATTGTGCGCCGCCGCCACGATGGCCCCGTGAAACGCGATGTCCGCATCGATATAGGCCGCGTCATCGCCAAGCGCAGCGGCCCGCACGGCGAGCCCCGCGTCCAGCGCCGCCAGGTCCTCGTCCGTGCGCCGCTCCGCGGCCAACATCGCGGCGCGCACCTCGATCAGGTTCCGCACCTCGTACACCTCGGCCGCGGACGCCCGCCGCAGCCGCGTGGTCAGGTCCTCGACCGGCTCGGTGGCGATCACGAAGACGCCGGACCCCTGCCGCGACTCGACCAGCCCCGCCCCCGCGAGGTCGCGTACCGCCTCGCGCACGGTCGACCGGCCGATGCCCAGTTCCTTGCCCAGCGCGATCTCGCCGGGCAGCTTCGTGCCGACGGGCCAGCGCCCCGCGGCGATCTGGGCGCGAAGGCGCTCGGCCGCCTGGCCGGCCAACGGGCTGCGGCGCAGGGGGCCGAACGTCATCGCGTCACCTCTCAGGTTGTCTGACGAATGTTAGCCTGCGAAACCCCGGGATTCCGCCCGGGCGCGATTCACCGCCGCCAGCGTCGCGTGCACGGACGCCGCGAGGATCGAGGTGTCGATCCCGACGCCCCACCGGGTCACCCCGTCCACGCGGCACTCCACGTACGACGCGGCATGCCGGTCGCCGCCCACCCCGATCGAGTGCTCGACGTAGTCCAGGATCTCGACCTCGACGCCGGTGCCATCGGGCCCGACCCCCGCCGACCCGAGCGCGGCGGTCAGCGCGGACAGCGGCCCGTTGCCCTCCCCCGTCACGGCGCGCCCGTCCAGCGTGCCGGTGAACCGGTGCCGCCCCGGTTCGACCTCCTCGGCCCGCCACCCGACCACGTCCAGCGGCGCACGCCGGTCCAGGTACTCGCGGCGGAACAACTCGCCCAGCTCGACCGCCGTGATCTCCTCGCCGCTGTCGTCGGTGGCCTCCTGGACGACCCGGGAGAACTCGATCTGGAGCCGGCGCGGCAGGTCCAGGCCGTGCGCGCTCTGCATCAGATAGGCGATGCCGCCCTTGCCGGACTGGCTGTTGACCCGGATCACCGCCTCGTAGTCGCGGCCCACGTCGGCCGGGTCGATCGGCAGGTACGGCACGTCCCACGGCGCCTGATCCACCGCCACACCCAGCGCGTCCGCCTGCCGCGCGTGATGCGCGAAGCCCTTCTTGATCGCGTCCTGGTGCGTCCCGGAGAACGCGGTGTACACGAGGTCGCCGCCATAGGGGTGGCGGGCGTGCACGTCGATCCGGTTCGCGTACTCGACGGTGCGGCGGATCTCGTCGATGTCGGAGAAGTCGATCATCGGGTCCACGCCCTGCGTGTACAGGTTCAGCGCGAGCGTGACCAGGTCGACGTTGCCGGTCCGCTCGCCGTTGCCGAACAGGCAGCCCTCGATCCGCTGCGCGCCCGCCAGCACGGCCAGCTCGGCGCAGGCGACGCCGGTGCCGCGGTCGTTGTGCGGGTGTACGGACAGGATCACCGCGTCCCGACGGGCCAGGTTGCGGTGCATGTACTCGATCTGGTCCGCGTACACGTTCGGCGTCGCGATCTCGACGGTCGCCGGCAGGTTGTGGATCACCGGCCGGTCCGGGCTCGCGTCCCACAGTTCGGTGATGCTGTCGCACACGGCGAGGACGTAGTCCGGCTCGGTCAGGTTGAACACCTCGGGCGAGAACTCGAAGCGGATGTCCGCGCCCGGCCGGGCGTCCGCGCCGCGCGCCACGTCCTTGGCGCCGGCCAGGATCAGCGCGTGCAGCGCGTCCCGGTCGTGCCCGAGTACCACGTCGCGCCAGGTCGGCGCGGTGGCGGTGTACATGTGCACGACCGCGTGCGGGAGGCCCTCGATCGACGCGTACGTACGCTCGATCAGGTCGGTGCGGGCGGCCGTGAAGACCACGATCGTGACGTCGTCCGGCACCGCGTCGCTCTCGGCCAGGTGCCGAACGAAGTCGAAGTCGGCGCGACTCGCGGAGGGGTAGCCGACCTCGATCTCCTTGAAGCCCATGGCCACCAGCAGGTCGAACATGCGGCGCTTGCGCGCGGGGTCCATCGGCTCGGCCAGCGCCTGGTTGCCGTCGCGCAGGTCGACCGGGACCCACAGCGGTGCGTGCTCGATCCGGTTGGCGGGCCAGGTCCGGGCCGGCCCGGCGGGCCCGGTGCTCGCGGCCGGCCCGGTGCTCGCGGCGGGCTCCGCGACCCGCACGCGCTCGTGCGCGGGGCGGTAGCGGTGGTGGGGCATGCTGCCGGCGCGTTGCCGGTTCCAGCGCGGCTGCCCGGACGGGACCGGGCCGCTCGGGGTGCGCAGGGTGGGGAAGGTCACGGAGGTTGCGGAGGCAGGGATGTTCGCGCTGCTCACGGTGGGGTCGTCCTCGCCGTCGAAGGGGGCGACCGGCAGCACCGAACCCCGCGGCGGGGTGCCGGTCGCGTCAGGCCCCGCCGCGGCGGCCGAGAAGGAGACCACGCAGCTTCATGTTCACGCCAGGGACGCTAGCACAAGTTGTCTGACAACCTGATGTCTTCGAACCTGAAGCAGCGCCGTGAACGTCGGGGCAGGCCCGGAAAACGGGAGAAAAACAGCGGGAAAAACAGGAGGAGGCGCCGACCCGGCTATCCGGGGGCGCCTCCCTGTACCGACCGCGTGGAGTCGGGATGTTCAGAGATTGCTCAGCTTCGCGTAGGGACGGCAGATCCGCTCCTGACGCGACCCGAAATCGACAGTGACCGCGATGTCCTCTTCGACACCGACGATCCGACCGAGTCCGTACTGATCGTGCGTCACTCGCGCACCGAGTTCGAAATCCTCGATGATGGGAGCGACCGGGACATTGAAGGGACTGGTGGGCAGAATGCGCCGGGTCACGGCTGACGTCGTCATCACCACCAGTATGCGCCTCTCGGGTGACGCGCGGGGCGTTCGGGGGCGGTATAGGCGAAGCCGTAACCGGAAAGTGTCCCCACGATATGGCGGCTCGAATCCCCTATGCGCGCGCCGAACCCGACCGAAATGCCCGGCTCGGAACTCCCCCGCAGGTCACCCGCGATCGAGCCGTGACCGCCCGCCACACCGCCCCCGCGCACCGCTCGAAGTAAACCCTGTTGGGCCGATCGGGCGAAACCCGAACGGATCGCCGAGGGTCGGAGGCATCACTCCATAGCGTGATGAGTGGGGTGCGAAGTCGGTCGCCGCGGTGGTGTTGCCACCGGGTTCGGGGCCGATGTTCCCGCCCCGGCTCCTCGTGGGCGCGGCCATAGGATCGGGCGCTATGAGCGACAGCACCGCCCCGGTGGACATCGAGTTGGTCAGGCCGCCCGAGATCCTGCTCGCGCACGACGAGATCCGGGTCTTCCACGGCGGGATCCTGCGCACGCCGGCCGGCCTGTACACGACGATCGGCATGGAGACGTTGGCCCGGCCCGCCGGACCGCGGCCGCCGGCGCCGCCGCTGTTCGGGCAGTACGGGGTGTCGGTGACCCGCTCGGGTGACCGGTTCGCGTACTCGGCGCTGGCCACGACGCTGTCCGCCGGGCCGATCCGGTTCACGTCCTGCCTGTTCGGCCACGTGCCGGACGGCGACCTGGTGCTCGACGTGGTGCTGCCGACCATCCCGCGCCGCCTGGTCCTGCGTTTCGACTCGGACCGCCACGACGGCACCGGCCCGGCCTTGATCACCCCGCCCGCGACGGTCCGCACGGAGGGCGGCGTGACCCTGTGGCACGCCGGCGTGCTCCGCACCGACACGGGTCTGCTCACCCACGTCGAGGCGACCGCCGACGACGACCGCGCGCTCGGGGGCGCGAAGTGGGACGTGGAGCACGAGCCGCTGGCGGTGACCTACGAGGACACGAACGACGCGAACGCGGCGGCGCCGCAGGCACGGGAAGCACACCAGCGGGGGCGGGACTTCGTCAGCGTGGACAGCTACGTGCCGGCGGTGGGGGCACGGGCGACGTTGTCCTGCCCGCCGATGGGCATCCGGCGGGCCATGAACGGGCCGTCCGGGGCTTGAGCTTGAAGGCTTGAGCGCTCAAGCCCCCGAGCCTTCGGCCGTTGAGACAAGTCTTCGCGGACACCCACCGACGGCGCCGGCGCCGTGGCCGTGGCCGGAAAAGCCACGGCGCTAATCGCCGCCCGGCAGCCCGAGCTTCGCGCGTATGCGACCAGCGGGGCTCGACTGCCGGGCCAGCACCGTGTCGACCCGGTCGAGCGCGAGTTCGAGCTCTTCCTCGGTTTCCGACGCGGCGGCCGCGAGCCACGCCCGCCGCGCCTCCCGGGTCTGGCGGATCAACTCGTCCACGAGCGGGGCGACATCACGCGGCCACCACGCCTCGGCGAGTCGCTGGGCCTCGTTGTCGTCGGCGGCGACGAGTTCGCGGATCCGCTTGCGGATCTCGTCCAGGTCCTCCCACTCGTCCAAGGCGTCGGTCAGTCGATTCATCGCGGCGTTGCGCGGACCGACGATGCGCTCATAGGTCATCGCGGCTTCCGCGAGACTCATCGACGCACCGGTTCGGGGGTGCAACTCGGGCCCCATGTCCGAGGCATGCGCGGCATCGGTACCGGCCCGCACGGTCCCGCAGCCGACCACGCCACCACAGGACACGATGGCGGCAAGCACCACGACAACAGGCTTGCGCCATTGGTTGGTCATGAGCACCGCACCTTAGGGGGTGGGCCCGACACCCCATACAGCGGGCTCCCCGGGAAGTCCCGTGCGGGGCCGGTCGGTTCGCTTCGATCCAGTCCACCCGGCGGGCCGCCTCGATCGCGGTGACGCGGCGCACCTGGGCCGCCCGGGGAATAGAGCCCGAAGACCCGCCCCCGGAGCCCTCTCCTTCACTTTGCCAAGGCTTGACTTTACAGCCGTATAGCGACGGCTTATGTTTACAGGCGTAAGCTAACAAGCGTTAGTCGAGGGGGACACCATGAGCGGCACCAACGCCGAGACCCGATCAGCCGCCACCGCCACCACCACCACCGCCGAAGTCCCCGACCCCGCGGGTCACCCCCGTCGGTGGGCCGCGTTGATCGTGCTCAGTTCGACGCTCGTGGCCGTCACGCTGGACAACTCGGTGCTCAACACCGCGCTGCCGGCCCTGGCCAAGGGGTTGCACGCGTCGACGTCGGATCTCCAGTGGATCACCGACGCCTACACCCTCGTCTTCGCCGCGCTGCTCCTGCTCGCCGGCAGCCTCGGCGCCCGGTTCGGTGCCCGGCGCGCACTGCTCGGCGGCCTCGCCGTGTTCGGCGGCGGGTCGGCGATAGCCGCACTGTCCACGACGGCCACCGAGCTGATCGCCTGGCGGGCCGTGATGGGACTGGGCGCCGCGTTCGTGATGCCCGCGACGCTCGCGATCATCATCCGGATGTTCCCGCCCGTCGAACGGCCCAAGGCGTTCGCCGTCTGGTCCGCCGCCGCCGGCGTCGGCGTGCTGGTCGGCCCGGTCACCGGTGGCGCACTGCTCGCGCACTTCTCCTGGTCGAGCGCGTTCTGGATCAACGTCCCGCTCGTGATCGCCGCGTTCATCGGCATCATGCGGATCGTCCCGACCGTCCCGCGCCAGGGCACCGGTCGGCTCGACCTGCCCGCCGCCGCGCTGTCCATCGTCGGCCTGGGGATTCTGGTCGACGCGATCATCGAGGCCCCCGAGCGCGGCTGGACCGCACCGGTCACGCTTGTCGAACTGGCCGCGTTCGTGCTGCTGACCGCCCTGTTCGTGGCGTGGGAGCTGCGCACCGACGAACCCATGGTCCAGGTGCGCCTGTTCACCAACCGCGGCTTCGTGATCGCCGCCTCCACGCTCGCCGTCACGTTCTTCGCGCTGTTCGGCACGCTGTTCGTGCTGTCGCAGTACTTCCAGCTGGTGCACGGGTACAGCCCGCTCAAGGCCGGCATGGGCGCGATGCCGTTCGCGATCGCCATGGCCGCGATGTCCGCCATGTCCCCGCTGGTCACCGCCCGCCTGGGCATTCGCGGCACGCTGACCGTCGGCCTGGGCACGATCGCACTCGGCCTCGGGGTGATGGGCCTGACCACCGACACCGCCACCCCGTTCGCGATGCTCGGCGCCGAGATGGCCGTGGTCGGCGCGGGGATGGGCATGATGATGGCCCCCGCGAGCATGGAGATCACCGCGTCCGTGCCGGTGCAGTTCTCGGCCATGGCCGGCGCGCTCAACAGCGTCGTCCGCGAACTCGGCGGCGTCCTGGGCATCGCCGTGATCGGCACCCTGGTCTCGTCGCACTACCGCGCCGAGATGGCCGACCAGAACCTCACCGGTCCCGCGTCCGTCGCCGCCCACGACCTGCCCAGCGCACACGGGGTCGCCGCGCAGCTCTCGCCGGAGTCCGCCGGCCACCTCACCTCGGCCGCCAACCACGCCTTCACCACCGCGATGACCAACGGCGCCCTGGTCGCCGCAGTGGTCGCCGCGCTCGGCGCGATCATCGTCGCCGTCGCCCTCCCCCGCCGCGCGACCACCCAGGTCGCCGTCGCCGAATCAGCCAACGCCCAAGCGGTACAAACCGCCTGACGCATCGTCACCACAAAGCGCGGCGGCCGACTCCCCCCGGTCGCCGCGCACCGGCCGTTCGGCGGCCCGCCGCCGACACCTCGGAGTAGCCACCATGGCCGCAAACCCCGACCCCGTGCCTCGTACGCTGACCGCCATGGACGACCACGGTTCGAACCGCCGGCGCAACCGCCGAGGCCAGGGCGCGCTGCTGCGCGAAGACATCCTCGCCGCGGCGACGGCGCTGATCGAACACGACGGACACGCGGGCGAGCTGACCCTGCGCCGGATCGCGCGCGAGGCCGAGATCACCGCGCCGTCCATCTACGCGCACTTCAACGATCTCGCCGACATCCTCGACACGGTCCTCAACGGCTACTTCGACGACCTGCGGGACACGATCGCCGCGGCCACCGGCTCCGACACCGAACCGGACCGCGCGCTGCTCGCGGGCTGCCGGGCCTATGCCCGGTTCGCGATGGAGCGCCCGGGCCGCTATCGCGCACTGTTCAACCGGATGCGCTCACCGGCGAACACCGACCCGGACCGGCCGGAGCTCCCCGTGCCACCGCGGCGTGCGGACGTCTTCCAGGCCCTCGTCGACGCGGTCGAGGCCACCGCGACCGCCGGCCTCTCGGTGAGCGAGGACCCGTACGAGGACGCCCTGGCCGTCTGGGCCGCCATGCACGGCGCCGTCCTGCTGCGCATGAGCATCGCGAACTTCGGCTGGCCCGACCTGCCCGAATTCGTCGACACCCTGGTCACCCGCACGGCCCGCCTGACCAGGTGACGCGCGAATCCCACACCACTCCGGTGCGATGGACAACAGTTCGACGACATCGGCGCTTCCCACACCCCCTGCCGAACCTGTTCGACATCGCCCACGCCGCCCTCGACCCGGGCCGACCCCGACCGAGCACACCCGACAGTGACGGAAGGTACCCGGCTGTGCGGCCTCGGCGCGTGCTTCGGAGGGGTTCGGCATGGAAGGGTGTGCGTACGGATCGAATCCAGTTCGAGAGCAGGAACGCACCATGGCTGACGAGACACCCGCGAACGAAGCACCCGAGGAGACGGCCACCGAGGCCGCCGAGCCCGAAACGGCCGAGGACGAGACCAAGCGCAAGTTCCGCGAGGCGCTCGCGCGCAAGCGCGGCACCAAGACCGACGGCACCGGCGAGGGTCCGGGCGGCGACGCGTCGAAGATCCACGGGGCGCACGGGCCCGCCGCACAGCAGCGCTCGTTCCGCCGCAAGAGTGGCTGAGCCGAACCGCTGAGGGACTGCCTTCGCCGGGTTACCGGGCAGTAGGATCGCCGGGGTCGCGATCTCTCGTGACTCGCGATTCCTGCCCGCCCGGCGAAGGGTTGCCCCGTGTTCGACTACGACGTCCTGGTCATCGGTTCGGGGTTCGGCGGTTCGGTCGCGGCCTTGCGGCTGACCGAGAAGGGCTACCGGGTCGGCGTGCTGGAGGCGGGCCGACGGTTCGCCGACGCCGACCTCCCCAAGACCTCGTGGCAATTGCGCGACTTCCTGTGGGCGCCCGCGCTCGGCCTGACCGGCATTCAGCGCATCCACGTGCTCAAGGACGTCGTGGTGCTCGCGGGGGCCGGCGTGGGCGGCGGTTCGCTGAACTACGCGAACACCCTGTACGAGCCGCCGCAGCCGTTCTTCGACGACCCGCAGTGGGGCCACATCACCGACTGGCGCGCCGAACTCGCGCCGTTCTACGCCCAGGCCAAGCGGATGCTGGGGGTGGTGCAGAACCCGCACATGACCCCCGCCGACGAGCACATGAAGGCCGTCGCCGAGGACATGGGCGTGGGCGACACGTTCCACCTCGCACCGGTCGGCGTGCTCTTCCCCGAGGACGGGCAGCGGCCCGGCGAGGACGTGGCCGACCCGTTCTTCGGCGGCGTCGGACCACGCCGGACCACCTGTACCGAGTGCGGCTCGTGCATGACGGGGTGCCGGGTCGGGGCCAAGAACACGCTGCTCAAGAACTACCTCTACCTGGCCGAACAGGCCGGCGCCGTCGTGCACGCCGAGCACACCGTGCGCCGGGTCCGGCCGCTGGCCGCCGGCTACGCGGTCGAGACCGTGCGCAGCGGGCCCGCGACGGTTGCCCGGGCGCCGCGTACCTGGACCGCCGAGCACGTCGTGTTCGCCGCCGGCACGCTCGGCACCCAGCGGCTGCTGCATCGGATGGCGGGCGAACGTACGCTGCCGCGCCTGTCCCGCACGCTCGGCCGGCTGACCCGGACCAACTCCGAGGCGCTGGTCGGCGCGGTCGCCCCGACGGTGGGCGTGATCGACGCGACGCGCGGGGTGGCCATCACGTCGTCGTGGCATCCGGACGCGGACACCCACATCGAGCCGGTGCGATACGGCAAGGGTTCGAACGCGATGGGCCTGTTGCAGACACTGCTGACGGACGGCGATCGGCCGCGGGTACGCCAGCTCCTGAGCGCGCTGGTGCGGGACCCCGCCCTGCTGCGGCTGCTCAACGTCCGGAACTGGTCCGAGCGGGCGATCATCGCGCTGGTGATGCAGTCGCGCGACAACTCGCTGACGGTGTACCGCAAACGCGGCCTGTTCGGCCGCACCCGGATCACCACCCGCCAGGGACACGGCGAGCCGAACCCGAACTGGATCCCGGCCGGCAACGAGGCCGTCCGCCGGATCGCGACCCGCCTCGGCGGCGTGGCCGGCGGCTCGTGGGGCGACCTGGCCAACGTCCCGATGACCGCGCACATCCTGGGTGGTTGCGTGATCGGCGACTCGGCCGAGACCGGCGTGGTCGACCCGTACCAGCGGGTGTACGGCCACGCGGGCCTGCACGTCCTGGACGGCTCGGCGGTCAGCGCGAACCTGGGCGTGAACCCGTCGTTGACGATTACGGCCCAGGCGGAGCGGGCCACCGCGATGTGGCCGAACAAGGGCGAGGCGGACCTGCGGCCGGAGTTGGGCGGCGGGTACGAGCGGGTCCCGTACACCGCGCCGAACGCGCCGGTGGTCCCGGCGGACGCGCCGGCGGCGCTGCTGCTGCCGATCGTGTCGGTGCGGCAGGGTCCGCGCGAGGAGTGACGGCGGGCGGGTGCCGGGTGGGTCCCGGGCGGATGGTGGCAATTGCCTTGTTCGTACGGCCCGTTGCGGTACAGGATCGCCGGATGGGGATGACAACGCAGGATCGACACGACATGGCTCACGAGTCCCTGGCCGGCTTGTCCGTCGGGGACGCCTTCGGGAACGAGAACTTCACGCCGCGCACCGTGGTCGTGTTGCCGGGGGCGCCGGAAGGCGTTTGGCCGTGGACGGACGACACGCAGATGGCGTGTTCGCTGGTTGAGGTGTTGGTGCGACACGGACGGGTGGAACAGGCGGAGCTGGCCCGGGCGTTCGCCGCGCGTGGGGAGCGGTTCCGGGACTACGGCAGGGGCGCGTTACGGTTCATGGAGGCGATTCGTCGGGGCGGCGACTGGCGCGAGGCCAGTGTGGGCCTGTTCGACGGGATCGGGTCCTGGGGCAACGGCGGCGCGATGCGGGTGACCCCGCTGGGCGCGTGGTTCGCCGACGACCTGGACCGCGCGGCGACCGAGGCCGCGGCGTCGGCCGAGGTGACACACGCCCACCCCGAGGGCATCGCGGGCGGGATCGCCGCGGGAGTGGCCGCGGCGTGGGCGGCGGGGCGGCGCGGTCGGGTGGTCGAGGATCCGGCCGAGGTGCTGGAGATCGTGCTCGGGTACGTGCCGGACGACGCGCCGCTGGTGCGCATGGGCATCGACCGGGCCCGCGGGCTGCTCGGGGCGAACGCCGGCCATGCCGCGCGAACGCTGGGCAACGGCACCCGGATCAGCGCCCAGGACACCGTGCCGTTCGCGCTGTGGGTGGTCGCGACACACTTCGCCGACTACGAGACGGCGGTCCGCACGTGCGTGAACGCCGGGGGCGACCAGGACACGATGGCGGCGATCGTCGGCGGCATCCTGGCCGCGCACCACGGCACCTCCTGCATACCGACGCAGTGGCTCGCACGGCGCGAGCCGCTGCCGGATTGGCTGCCGTAGTCCCGCTGGGCGGCCCGGAACACGTGAACGCGCGTTCCGGGCCGCCCGGTTGGGTCCTGACTAAGGGTCAGGCGTTGGTCGGGCTGGGGTGGCCTCAAGCGCCGGCCGGGCTGAATGGGGCTGTCAGGCGTGCTTGATGGCGCCGATCAGGGTGGACCAGGCGGCGGGGTGCAGTTCCAAGTGGCCACGGGCCGGGTCCTTGGAGTCGCGGACGCCGACCGAACTCGCGATCGGAGCCGTCTCGACGCACTGGTTCTCGACAGCGCTGTAGGACGACTTGCGCCACTGGGGAACGGGGCGTACGGCTTTGATCATGTGCTCTCCAGGATAGAGCGGATCATCTCGATGGAATCGGTCGGTGGCAACGCCTCTGCTCGCAGTCGATCGTACCGACGCTTCGCAGAAGTAACCGTGACGGGATCGGAGATGACTAGTCCCTCCACGAACGCCTCGACGTACACGAAGTCGTCGCCCTCGGCGAAAGTCAGGATGCTGACCGGGCCGTCGAGCATGGCGTGAAACCCCCGACTGAACGGGAGCACCTGAATGGTCACGTGCGGCAGCTCACTGAGTTCGATGACGTGAGCAAACTGGCGGCGCATCACATCAGAGTTCCTGGGAGCACGACGAAGGGCCGCCTCGTCGAGGATCTCCCAGACCTCGGGCGGATCTTCCTTGTAGAACAACTGCTTACGACCCATGCGCGCCTCAATGGTGGCTTCCATGCGCTCTTTCGATGCGAAAGGCTGAAACGCTTCGAACTGAGCCCGGAAGTAGTCCTCCGTCTGTAGTAGACCCGGAAT
Organism: Embleya sp. NBC_00896; assembly: GCF_045207785.1. Lineage (NCBI taxonomy): Bacteria > Bacillati > Actinomycetota > Actinomycetes > Kitasatosporales > Streptomycetaceae > Embleya > Embleya sp. NBC_00896. The sequence continues at coordinate 6,178,168 of NZ_CP108776.1, read as the reverse complement.
CGCCTGGACGGCGTACCCGCAGATGGTCCGAGCCTGCGCCTCGGTCAGCAGGAACTTGCGCAGCCAGTCGGAGAGCGGCGATCGCACCATCTCCTCGCGCAGGCTGACCAACGTTCCCCGCGCCAGCAGGACCTCGTCGACGACGGCGACCAAATCTCGGGGCGGTACACGTGTTGCGGCCTCGATCGCGCTCAAGTGCTGATACGAGACATGGACCTGCTCCGCAAGGGTCTCCTGGGTCAAACCCGACTCCTCCCGCAAGCGCCGGATCTCGCGTCCCAGATGTGCGTGGATCCACGACGGTGGCTGCGGTTCGGACTCGCGACGTTGTGCCACAACGCCTCCCGTTCACGAAAGCTGCTGGAGAATTTTCTCCCGGTCCCTCCTCGACTCTTCGCCAATGCCAACTGGCGAGAATCAGCCCGTAGCCAACCGTAATCACTCGGACGTTGACTGGTGGCAAGACCAGACAACTTAGGCCGATCGAGCCATTCGGGAGCACGGCATGGCAGACGCGAAGACACCGGAAAACCTCAGGGCGCAGCAATTGCGCGGCCGGATCGGCAAGGACGAACTATCCGGCCGGCACGGCGAGTTGATGGACATCATCAACGGCAACGCGTTCCTGCGTCCGCCCATGGGCGGGATCGAATGGGAGACCCCGTTGACCCGCGTGACGTTTCCGGCCGACGACCGTCGCCCGTCTTGACCGAGAGACCGGAAAGGACGACGACATGAGAAATCCGGCCTCCGTCGAGGAAGGCGACTTCGTGCGCACGTTCGATGCGACCGGCAGACGTTTGGGCTCGGGCTACGTCATCGCCCGCACCCGAGCCGCCGACGGCAGCCCCGAGGTCACCGTGCTCCCCCGCTGGGGCGACCCGTGGACGCTGCCGATCACCCAGGTCCGACCCGCCGAACCGCCCCCCGACTGAACGGCTTTGCACGTCGGCCTCGTGACATCGGCCGTCGGGGATCGCTGCGTACCCGGCCGACGCCGGGTCGCGTCCGCAGACTGGATCAGCGAACTCGGACTTCGGGTACGACGAGCCACCAACACCGAAGACCGCGGCTTATCGGGGGGTCAGCACACAGAACTCGTGACCGTCGGGGTCGGCCATCACCACCCAGTCGACGTCCCCTTGGCCGATGTCGATGCGCGTCGCCCCGAGGGAGACGAGCCGGTCGACCTCCGCCTGCTGGTCGCTGCCGGCAGGTGGAGCGAGGTCGAAGTGCAACCGTTCCTTCCCCGCCTTGGGCATCAGGGGCGGACCACCCCACGTGACCTTCGGACCGCCGTGCGGTGAGCGGATCGCGGTCTCCTGGTCCCGGTCCCAGACCAACGGCCAGCCCAGCGCTCGGCTCCAGAAGTACCCGGCCTCCTGCGAACCATCGCCCGCCAGCGCTCCGATGAATCCGCACTCGGCGAGGAAGCTGTTGCCCGGCTCGATGACACAGAACTCATTGCCCTCCGGGTCGGCGAGCACCACATGCCCCTCCTCCGGGCGTTGACCGATGTCGATGTGCCGGGCGCCGAGTTCGAGCGCCCTCTCCACCACCTGCTTCTGGTCGTCGAGGGACGTGCTCGTCAGATCGAAGTGCATGTGGTTCCGGCCTGTCCTCCGCGACTGGGTCAGGAGGAAGCGGAGCCGGAACCCGGTGTCATCGCTGGGCAGCAGCGTGATGCCGTCGGAGGAGTCTTCGGACGTCTCCCAGCAGAGAAAGTCCGCCCAGAAGCGCGCGAGACGGAGCGGGTCGTGCGCATCGAAGCAGAGCGCGTGCAGGTGAGAAGTCATCCGTAGGTCTCCCGGTAGGGGCAGGCGGGTCGTGCTGGAGCCTGCCCAGCCGGTGCCACCCGGTCAACGGATTAACGCCCCGCGCTACGGCGCGACCGACCGCGCCCGTCCCCCTCACACCCGCGTGAGGGGGATGGGCGTGTGGACACGCCGCCCGGACCCGGATGTATCGCCGAGGTATCCGCTCGTGAACACCCCACGCCGGCTCCCGCGAGAGGCGTTTCTACTCGGATGGAGTCGAGTACCTGCGCTCTGATGGGCATTCGGGTGAGCGGGAACACTGGGGCCATGCGCACAGGACTGCGGAAACCTGTTCTCCAACTGTTGGCGACCCTGGTGCCGGCTGCGGTGGCGATGGCGTTGTGGGCTGCCTGGCTGGGCTGGGACCAGCAACGTGACGTGTACCCCGACGGGTCGACGACCGGCCCCTACGAGGCATGGCAGGTGATCGGACTCGGGCTGACTCTGCCGGCGCCGGTGTACTGGGCGGCTTCCCGGGGGCACGTCGCGGCCGCAACGCTCGGCACCACCACCGGGCTGACCGTCGCCGCCTACTACGACTGGTCGGACGACTCGAGCGGGCTCTTCGTGATCGGCGTGGGCATGGTCATGATCGGGAGCCTGTTCGTGACCAGCCTCCTTTCGATCTTGTTTGCCTCCTCGAAACGGAAGGCCGGAGCCCGCCGGCCGCGGCACTGATCCTTCGCAGCCGCGCTCGACCTCATCCGCCTCGACGCATGGTGGAACGGCCGCCCGGTGGGGGCGATGTCGTCGGGTCGAGCGCGGTACCGGCATGGCGGCGGAGGTGGGCCAGGACGGCGCGGACGCGGCGGTGGCCGCTGTCGCCGACCGACGGGCCGAGTTTGAGGAAGACGTTGCCGATGTGTTCGTGGACGGCGTTGTCGGTGATGACGAGCCGTTGGGCGATGGTCGCGTTGTCGTGGCCCTCGGCCATCAGCGCGACCGGTGACCACCTGCGTCACGAGCCACACAAGGTCGCGGCGGGCGGCGCGGGGAGGCGGCTCGACCGGCTGTCCTCCGCGCGAGGCCGAGCCCGGCCCGACGGCCGGGACCGACCGCCGCCCGGTCCGTGGCCCCGCAGGCCCGTGCCTTCCGCGGGGCGAGGGACGGCTATTCGCCGCCGAGCTCTTCGAACAGCGTGAGTTGCAGGCCCGCGGGCGCGTCGAGCCGTGCGTTCGCGGAGTTCCAGGGTGTGCGGGTGGGCTCGGCGATGACCCGGGCGCCGGCGGCTTCCAGCCGGCGCGTGGCGCCCTCCGCGTCGGTGACCTGGAAGGCCACGCGGATGTGGCCGGCGACGCCCGTGCGGCCGACTTCGACCTCGTCGATGTACGAGGCGTGCGGCGGATCGGCGATCTCCAGGGTCGCCCGCCCGGCCTCCAGAATCGTCACCCGCCCGCCCGGCGAGGACAAGGCGCCCCGCTCCGGCAGACCGAGGGCGTCTCGGTAGAAGGCGATGGCCGCGTCGTAGTCCTTCGCGGTGACCACGATACGAAGTTCCGCGACCTGGGGCGTGTCGGCCACGTCGACCTCCAAAGCGGGTGGGCGTACACGACGCACAACTGCGCACGCGCCGACGATCATACGCAGCCGCGAGCAGCCGGGCGGCTCCGTCGTCGGGTACGCGGCGACCCCGGAGGTTGCGTCCGCGGCAGAGCGCGTACGGGGGCGGGAGGTCGAGGACGGGCCACAAGCCGGCGCCACAAGTCAGCCGCGGACGCGGCGGATCATGCGGGCGTACATCGGGCGGCCGAGGAGTCGCCACGCGATCCGGCCCTGGAGCGGGAGACCGGCGAAGATCGTCGCTCGCTCGTCGGCGTCGGCCTCCTCCAGGACGACGCCAAGCAGCATCAAGAGCGTGGGCTTGTCGGGCGTGCTCTCCACGAAGTGGTCGCCGAGCTTCTGCCACTCCTCGGCGGTCAACAGCCGTGCGGCGAGCGGCAGCAGCTCGGCCTCCTCGTCGTCGAGGTGCTCGATCAGGGCCGCGCGGTGCTCGACGAGCGCGGCCACCAGGGCGTCCCGCTCCGCGACGCCCGCGGCCTTCGCCCACGCCGCGACGCCCGCCTCGGCGGCGGCGAGACTGCCCGCGACCCGCTCGTGCTGCGCCTCCATCCGCAGCACGATCTCGGCCTCCAGGTCGACCCGGCTCAGCAGCGGCGGCCACAGCAGCTCGTCCTCGCCGTGGTGGTGGCCGTCCAGGCCGGTCCGGTACAGGGCGAAGTGTTCGGCGAGGACCTTGGCGCGGGCGGTGTCGCCCGGCTCGACCGCGGCGATCAGCTCGGCCAGCAGCCGCGACTCGCGGCGGAGGCCGCGGTGAACGACCACCATCCCGTGGGTGTCGATCGCGGCCGGCGTGGTGGGGGTGTGCGAGGCGGTCATGTTCCCGGTCCCTTCCGAAGGCCCCCGACTCTCTGCGTCGCCGGGCATGTACAGAGCTTGGACCGGGCGTCTTGGAGGAATCCTGGAAGCAACATGGAGCCCGCGAGCGGCCGTGGACCGCATCCTCCAAGGGGCCGCCCCGACACCGCGCGGACCGGCTACTACGCTGGCGGGCGACATGGTGTACCTACGCGTGCTCGGTTCGTTCGAGGCCGATGTGAACGACGTGACCGTCCCCCTGGGCGGCCCGCGTCAGCGTGCCGTGCTCGCTCTCCTGGTGGCCGCCCGAGGCCGGGTCGTGTCCGTCGACCGGATGATCGAGGACCTGTGGCGCGGGGAGCCGCCCGCGCAGGCCGTCACCTCGCTCCAGGCGTACGTGTCGAACCTGCGCCGCCTGCTCGAACCGGGTCGGCCGCGCCGGACGCCGGCCACGATCCTGGTCAGCGCGTCGCCCGGATACGCCCTGCGGCTGCCCGACGAGGCCGTGGACGCCTGGCGCTTCGAAGGGCTCTTCCAGGCCGCGCGGGATCGGGCCGGCGCCGATCCGGCCGAGGCCAGGGCGCAGGTCGCGCAGGCGCTGGCGCTGTGGCGGGGACCGGCCTTCGCCGCCGCCGCGGACGAGCCGTGGGCCTTCGCCGAGGCCGCGCGGCTCGATGAACTGCACCTGACCGCCCGCGAGTTCCACATCACCGCGGGACTCCGCTGCGGCGACACCCCGGGTGCCGCGGCCGACGCCGAGCGGCTCACCCGGGACGCGCCGCTGCGCGAGGAGGGGTGGCGACTGCACGCCCTCGCGCTGTGGGCCGGGAATCGACAGGCCGACGCGCTCGGCACGCTGCGGCGCGCCCGCGCCGTGCTGGCCGCGGATGTCGGCCTGGATCCGGGGCCCGCGCTGACCGAGGTCGAGGAGGCGATCCTGGCGCAGCGGATGGACGTGCTGTGGGCCGCGACCCGCTCGCCGGTCACCGCCGTCGCGCCGGCGCCCGCCGCCATGCCCGCCCCCGCGCCCGCCCCGGTCGCGGTCGCCATCGCGGCCCCGCCGATCGCGGACCTGTTCGTCGGTCGCGACGCCGAACTCGCCACGCTCACCGCCACCGCCGGCGAGATCGCCGCGGGCGGCATCCGGATCGCGCTGGTGACCGGCGAGGCGGGCCTGGGCAAGTCCGCGCTGCTGACCCGACTCGGTGCCGAACTCGACCGGGCCGGCCTGCTCGTGGTCACCGGCCGCTGCCCCGAAGCCGACGGCGCACCGCCCGCGTGGGCCTGGGTGGAGGCGCTGCGCGCGGTGGCCGCCGTCGTACCGCCGCCGGCCGAATCGGCCGCCGCGCTCGCGCCGCTGCTGGACGACGACGCGGCCGGCGGGAGCGAACAGGACACCTCCGAGGGGCGGTTCCGGCTGCACCGGGCGGTGTGGTCCTGGCTCGGCGCGGCCGCCCGGCACCGGCCGCTGGCGATTCTGCTCGACGATCTGCACCGGGCCGACGCCGAGACGCTGGCCCTGCTCGCGTCCGGTGCCGACGGCGAACTGCCGGGCCCACCCCTGCTGGTGGTCGCCGCCTACCGCCCCGACGACGTGGACGGCCGGCTCACCGAGACGCTGGCCGGCCTCGCCCGCAGGTCCCCCGTGCGGCTGGGCCTGACCGGGCTGCCGGCGTCCGCCGTGGCCCGGCTCGTGGCCGCCGTGTCCGAGACCCCGGTCGACGCCACGACCATGGCGGCGCTCGCCGAGCGCACCGGTGGCAATCCGTTCTACGTCCGCGAGAGCGCGCGCCTGCTGGACAGCGAAGGCGCCCTCGTCGCGCTGTCCGAGGTACCCGAGGGCGTGCGCGACGTGTTGCGCCGCCGGCTCGCCCGGCTGCCGGAGCCCGCCGTCGCGGTGCTGCGCCTGGCGGCGGTCGCGGGCCGCGAGGTGGAGGTGGACGTGCTCGTGGACGCCGCCGAGGTGGACGAGGTCGGCGTACTCGACGCGTTGGACGCCGGCCTGATCGCCGGTCTCCTCACCGAACCGGCGCCCGGCCGCGTGCGGTTCGTGCACGCACTCGTGCGGGACACGATGTGCGCGGACCTGAGCGGGCTGCGCCGGACCCGGATGCACGTCCGGCTCGCCGCCGCGCTGGAACGGCTCGGTATCGGCGACGTCTCGGCGCTGGCCTACCACTACAGCCGGGCCGCGACCGCGGCGACGGCCGTCCGGGCGGTCGAGATGTGCGTGCGCGCGACCGAGCTCGCCGAGCGGCGCTTCGCCCACGGCACCGCCGTCGACCTGCTCACCCGCGCGCTGGAGTGCGCGGCCCGGATCCCCGCCGACGCCCCGGGCGACCGCGACGCCGAACGCGCGGACCTGTACGGCCGGTTGCTGCGCGCCCACCTTCGCGCCGGCGACGTCGGCGCCGCGCGGGCCGTCCGGCAACAGGCGCTGGACGCCGCCGAGGCCGCGCGGCGCGACGACCTGGCGATCGCCGCCTTCACCGCGTGGACGGTGCCGACGCCGTGGCAGGGCCGCCCGTACGGGACGGTGGACGAGGTCGTCGTGGCCGCCCTGGTCCGGCTCCTGGCCCGGCCCGACCTCGACCCGGCGACCCGTGGTCGGCTGCTCCAGGTGTACGCGACCGAGATCTCCGGTGAGGCCGCCGACGGCACCGCCGACCCGCGCGCCCTCGCCGAGGAGGCCGACGCGCTCGCCGCCGGTGTCGGCGACCCCGAACTGCGCGCGCTCACGCTCGCCGCACTGACCGGGAATCTGGCCACCGCGCCCCAAGCGGACGCGCGCGCGGTGGCGGCCGCGGAGCTGGTCCGGATCGCCGACGAGCACGACCTGCCGGCGTACCGCTGGTACGGCCGGTTCAGCCTCGCGACGGCCGCGGCCGATCGGAGCGATCCGGAGACGGTTCGTCGGCTGGTGGCCGAGAGTGTGGAGATCGCGGACACCTATCGGATGCCCGAGGCGATCGGCGTCGGCGGCTGCGCGCTCGCGGTTCTGGCGCACATCGAGGGTCGCTGGGACGACGCCGAACACGCCTATGTCGAGGCCACCGCGCCGATGATCGCGCAGGGTTCGCCGCACGCGGTCGGGCTGCGCTGGATCGGTATCTCGACGATTCGGCTCAGCCAGGGGCGGATCGGCGAGCTCGCCCCCGAGGCCGCGGGCGTCCTTGCGGCCTACGGTCCGTTCCTGGCCGACCTGTTGGCGCTCGCGCTGGCCGCCGACGGTCGGATCGAGGAGGCTCGTCGCACGCGGGCGTCGATCATGCCGATCCCGCCGGACTTCTTCCAGACCCCGATGTCGATGTTCCGTGCGGCGGCCGTGGTCGCGCTGGGCGAACGCGACGAGGCGGCGGCCCTGTACCCGACCCTGCTCCCGTTGCGCGACGCGTCCCCCACGTGCGCGGGCCTGTCCCTGGCCATCCGCCCGCCGGCGCACACCCTGGGCGAGCTCGCCCGCTTCCTGGGCCACGAGGCGGAAGCCACCACCCACTTCGCCCTCGCGGCCGACATCGCCGACACCTGGGGCGCGAAGCGATGGGCGGCCGACGCGCGGGCGATGGTGGACGGTTAGGCACCCGGGATCAGCGCTTGGGCAATACGTTCTGTGGGAATCGGCCCAGCACGTTCCCGGGGCTCTGCCAGTTGACGACGATGTAGTTCTCGTACCACTTCGACCCCTTGCCCGTGGCGCGGGCGGCGCCGATCCGCCTGCTGCCCTTCCAGACGAGCTGGGTGAAGTTCGAGGCCGCCGGGTCGTAGTCGGCGTTCGGGAAGTCGTACGACTTCCCCTCGTCGTACCAGGCCTTGACGGCTCGTTGCGCCGGCATCCGCTCCGCCTGGCTGCTGCCGCCCCAGTAGAGCGTCTCGCCCTTGCCGCGATCCAGGCCGCGGTGGCCCTCTTCGAGCGCCTCGTACGTCGAGACCACGTTGGCCCGGCTCTTGGCGTAGGTGGTCAGCGTCGGGTCCAGGGTCACGGCCGGTGCGCCGTGCCGGGACCGGTACGTGTTGATCGCGGTCAGCATCTCGTGGAGGAAGGCGTCGTCCGTGGTGTCCGGCATGGCCGGCCGGGCATACGCCGGGGCCGCCGCCGTCACCACCAACAACGCCGCCGCGACCACAACTCCGAGCCTCTTCGGCACACTTGCCCCTCTCGCACGGGCCGCCGAGTACGGCCGCAGGCCCAGCATGGAGCCGTCCACCGGACTGAACGGTTGCTTTCCCTTCGGTTCACCCGTCCGGCCCAAGCAAGCCGGTCCGCCGCGCGGCGGGCCGGTGGGATCAGTGCTCGCCGGGACTCCTCGGCGGGGCGGTCGACGACAACCCGGCAACCGGCCGGCCCACCGTCACGCGAAGATCGCATGCACCCGGCTCACGGCCTCCGGGCCGTACCCCACCGCGCCGACCGGGACCGCGTCCCCGATCGCCTCGATCACCCGCGCGGTCCCGACCGGCCCGAACCCACCGCAGAGTTCGATCAGTTGCACGCCGTCCTCGACCATCCGCCGCGCCGCCGCCACCGCCTGATCCGGCGTGGCCGCGCCGACCAGGACGGTCCGGCAGGCGCCGGTGTCCACGATCGAGGTGTCGCGGTCGGGGTCCGCGTCGGTCGCGGTGTAGATGAAGCCCCAATGCACAAGCGCCATGTGAACACACTCCCGGTGTACGCCCGGCCGCCGACCGTCGGCCGCCGGGAGTGGTCAGCCAACCCCGGCCCGGCCCGTCGCGTCCACGAGGCCCCGACTATCGGACCGGAGGCAGCGCCTCACGCACCAGGTCACGCACGGAATCCACGACCGAATCCCGATACGCCACCACGTGCCGCAGCCGCGGCGCCCCGGCGGCGAGCGGGATCCAGACCAGCCCGTCGCCGACCGCCCACGCGGGACGCAGCGCCACGACGTCCCCGCCGTGGCGTAGTTCCCCCGTGAACAGCGCCTCACGGGGCGGCCCTTCGCGAACCCGGACCGGGTCCCAGCCGGCCGCGCGGCAGACCCGCAACACCTCGTCGTGGTAACCCGGCGCGAGCGCGCGGTCGAACCAGAGCAGGTCCTGTCCCGCCAGCTCCGCCCAGGTGAGCACGGCGCGCTCGGCGAGCACATGCGTCGTGGCCAGCAGGACCCCCAGCGGCGCGTCGCCGACCGGCCACGACTCCAGGCCCGCGAGATCGACCGGGAGCACCGCCACGCCCACGTCGAGGCCACCGCCGCGCAACAGCGCCGGCTGGTCCGCGGTCGGGGCGTCGACCACCTCGATCCGCACGTCGACCCGCCGCGCCGCCGCCCACAGCCGGGGCACGAGATCCGGCGGCGCACCGGGCGTCACCGCGATCCGCACCGGCCGGTCCGCGCCCGCGACCTCGCGCACGACGCGCACCGCGTCCTCGGCCGCCGCAAGCAGCGATACGGCTCGCGGCAGCAGCGCCCGCCCGGCCGCCGTGGGGATCATCCCGCCCGGCGTCCGACGGAACAGCGGGATGCCCAGGTCGCGTTCGAGCGCGATGATCTGCTGACTCAGCGAGGGCCCACGGATCCCGAGCCGCTCGGCCGCCCGGGTGAGGTGCTCCTCCTCGGCAACGGCCCGAAAGTACCGCAACTGGCGCAGTTCCACCCCGCCACCCTACGATCCCCCGCCCGCGACCGGCCCACCGGCGGGTCGCACCGCGCGCAGATACCGGACGACGCGTCCCAGGACCCGGTCGGCGGGGACGCAGCCGAAATGGCGGGAGTCCAGGCTCCACGCGGCGTTGTCGCCGAGCAGCAGCAGGGTGCCCGCAGGCACGGCAGCGCGGTCCTGCACCTCGTCACCGTGCTGGGGATCGAACTGCTGCGAGCCGAGCCGGCCACCGCGTGACGGGAGACCAGCGCTTGAGGACACCCGGAACCGGGCCAACTCCCCCACAACCAACCCAACTCCAGCCCGCCCCGGCCAACCCCAGCCCGTCCGGCGCTTGAGGACACCCGGAACCGGGCGCGCCAACTCCCCCCACAACCAAGCCAACTCCAGCCCATCCGGGCCAAACTCAGCCCGTCCGGCGTTTGAGGACACCTGGGACGGCGCCACCCCGGCCCGTCCGGGCCGATCCCAGCCCGTCCGGCGCTTGAGGACATCCGGGACGGCGCCACCCCCACCCCCCGCGACTACGTCGCGATGGTGTCCGAGATCAGCAGGTCCATGACCCCCGGCAACCCACCCGCGACAAATGCCTCACGCTGACGATCCGCCCCCGTCCCCTGCAGTATCAACCGGTCCACCAGCCCGAAGACCTGAGCCGTGTCCCCCAACTCATCAAGCACCGGGGTCACATGCTCAAGCAACTCACAGACCAGGTCACCCGCCTTGATCCGCCGCGCGGCCCCGCCCGGTCCCACCGGCCCGAACAGGTCCCCGTCCAGACCGTCCCGCGCCGCCAGCCAGCAGGCCGCGCGCAGCAGTTCCTGATCGGGCGCCGCGTACGGGGTCTTGTCGTCGTGGCCCCGGAGCGCGGTGACCACCAACGCCCGGATCAGCCCCGCGATCATCACCGCGTCGTCCGCCCGCAACTGCACGTCGGGACAACGGATCTCGATGGTCGGAAAGCGCTCGGACAGCCGCACCTGCCAGTACACCTGCCCGCGATCGAGCATCACCCCGACCGCCAGGAGCGCGTCTATCCGCCGCTCGTACTCCTCCAGGTCCGTGAACACCGGCGGCTGCCCCTCGACCGGCCAGCGGGCGTAGTGGATCGTGCGCCAACTGGCGAACCCGGTGTCGCGCCCCTGCCAGATCGGCGAGTTCGCGCCCATCGCGACCAGCACCGGCAGCCACGGCCGGATCCGGTTGACGATCTGCACGCCCGTCTCCCGATCCGGCACCGCCACATGCACGTGCATGCCGTGGATCAACTGGACGTCCGCCAGACGCCGCGCGTTGGCCCGGATCGCGAGGTAGCGCGGGTGCTCGGCGATCTCCATCATCGAGCCGTCACTGACCGGCGCCGTCCCGCACGCGACCATCCGGCAGCCGATCCGCTCGGCCGCCGCCGACAGTTCGTGCCGCATCCGGTAGAGGTGTCCGCCGATCTCGTCGAGCGACGAGCACACCGGCGTCGCGACCTCCAGTTGCGCCTTCAGTAATTCGGGCTGCACGTCGCCGACGTCGAGTCCGGGCCGCAGCCTGGCCTCGGCCCGGACCCGTTCGGCCTCCGGAACCGGAAGGCCGCTGACCGGGTCCACGAGCAGGTACTCCTCCTCGACACCCAGGGTGGTCATCACCGATCCGTCCTTTCGAGCGGGCGAACCCGCCGGGCAGGGCCTCCACCTCGAAGTGACCGTCCGTGATCGGCACACGCAACGACCCCGTGCCCCAATACCCCGTAACCTCGCGAATGACCCCGACCCACAAGGCGCGGCAACGCGATCCACGGCGTGTTCGATCGGTATCGACCAAGATCCGGACAGCCTGTATTACTCAGGAGGACTCGATCGGTTGTACCCGTAATCACTGCGACTCGACACGTATGGCCCAGTCGGCCGGGGCCGGCGCACCCGATGTCCGGACGCTGTGATGGGGTGGATCCCGGTAACCGAACGGGTGAGTGCGGGGGCATGTGGTGGCACGGGTACAGGTCGCGGACAAGGCACTTTTGGTCGGAATGTTGTTCGAAGGTGGTGCCGTCGGCGACATCGGGCGGGTCCGGCATCGGATCGGGAACGACATCGTCGGCGCGATGCTCGGCGACAAGCAGCTGAGCCCCTCGGTGCGCTCGCTCGCGGCGCGGGATCCCGACCCGTGGGTGCGGCGCGTCCTCACGCACAACGACAAGGTGCTGACCGCGACCGACCTCGCCGAACTCGTGAAGCAGCCGGATCCGATCGTCGACCGGATCATGTACGCGCACTCCGAGGCCCCGGCGTGGCTGCGCCGCGCCGTGCTCACACCCGGGCGGTACCCGCAGACGCCGCACCCGCTCGCCGAGTTGCACGCCGAACTGCTCGCCACGACCGTCGAGCCCGACCTGCCGCGCTACCTCGGTGCGGCCGTCGTCAGCGACGTGCCCGAGCTGGTCGCGCACGCGCTGCGGGTGTGCGCCGGCACCCTGACCGCCGCCGAGGAACTGCGCGGCCTGCTGTCGCTGAGCCGGCACGGCGGCACCGCGCTGATCCCCGACGCGCTGCCACACGTGCGGCCCGAGGTGGCCGCGGCGGCCGGGCCGGCTCGCCGAAGTCGCCGCCGCGCACGAGATCCTGGCCGCCGCCGTGGTCGAGGCCGAGGGTGCCGCGGGTCTGGTCGCCGAGCTCCGGGCCGGGCTGCCGCCGCGGTCGTGGCGCCAGGACATCGACTGGGACGCCCTGCTGACGGCGCACCGGGCCGATCCGCTGCCGGAGGAGACCGCCGCGCGGCTCGCCGCCGACCCGGCCTGCCCCGACGAGCTGCTGGTCGCGCTGTACGCCGCGCACCCGCGGCGGTGGGCCCGGTGGCCCGCCCGACCGTCCTGCTGCTGCGCGCCGCGCTCACCACCCCCAAGCACCCCGGGCTGGCCCGGATCGCCACGGCCACCCGCGACATGGCCGAGCCCGCGGACATCGCCCGCATCCCGTACGAGGTCGCGCCCGCCCGGACCGCCGTGGCCACGCTGGCCGAACTCCCGGACTGCCCCGCGCTGCGCGAGCTGCTGCACCGGCACCTGGGCACCCACGCCGACCGCTGGGCCACCCTGCGCATCGTGCTGCCCCGACACCGCGACCCGCTCCCCGCGCTGCTCGCCGGCATCGAGGCCGGCACCGTCACCGCGCCACCGGAGCAGCCCGGCGGTCCGCCGCCGACCCTGACCAAGCCCTACCGCCACCTGCTCGTCACGGCCGACCCCGACGACCTGCGCGAGCTGCTGCCGCGCCTGCCCGACGCGCTCGTGCGCGACCTGCTCTCCAGCGGCACCCTGCCCCCGCACGTGCACGAGGCCGCGATCACCTCGACCGACCCCCGCGCGTGGGAGGCCGTCGCCCGCAACGTCGGCCTGGACATCCGCGATCTCGCGCGCCTGGTCGCCAAGGAGGTGCCGGCCGTGGACGCGGCCGCCTACCTGAGCATGCGCGCGACGCCGTCGCTGCGCCGCACGATCGCCCGCCGCGCGCCGCTGGACCCGGCCCTGCGGGCCGAGGTGCTCGCGCACGGCGACCGCCGCACGCTGCTTCCGCTCGTGGTCAGCGGCGAGCCCGAACTCGCGGCGCGCGCGCTGGGGTTCGGCTGCCGCAAGGTGGCCCAGCAGTACGCGTACATCAAGGTGTGGGAGCGGCACGGCCCCGACGGCGTGCGCGATCTCCTGGAGCGCGCCGGCACCAATACCGCCGCCCCGATCCGCACGCGGGTACAGAGCGCGCTCAAGGCCGCCGACGGCCTCGCCGACCTGCGCGCGAGCGGCGAGGCGTACGACGACCCCGAGACGCTGCCCGAGCTCTTCCAGACCCGGACCAGCCGGACCACCGTGCGCGACCTCGTACACGAGCCCTACGCGCACGACTTTCCGCGGCTGATGGCCGCCAACCGCGAGGAGCCGTTCGCGTCCGAGGCGATCGACGATCTGATCCGGCACGAGGACGCCACCGACGAGGACCGCGCCGCCCTGCGCCTGGTGATGGTCAACGCGTGCCGCGGCTGGGACCGCAAGGCCGTCGACATCGAGCCCGCCGAATGGCTGCGGACCGACCGGTACGTCAATGCCGACGCCTGGGTGAACGCGGCGGTGGAGCACGGCCTGCTCGATCCCGCGCTGCTCGTGGACGTCGCCTACCCCGCGCAGCCGGTCGTACTGTCCGCTCGACACCTCGCGCCGGACGCGGTGCTGGCCCCGATGCGGGCCCGGCTCGCCGAGCTGACCCGGGATCATCTCGCGGGCCACAGCGAGGCGTTCGCGATCGCGGTGGGCATGATCGACGGCTTCGCGGCCTCCCTGGCCGACCTGGTCACGGTCGCCGCCCAGGCCGCCGGGCCGCGCCCGGACGCCGAGGTGCTCGCCCGCGACGACGCCGCGACACTGGCCGCGGCGCAGCGTGCGGCGTCCGAGACGGCGAACGTCGAGCCGGTGGCGAAGCCCGCGCCGGTGACCCGCAACACCGCCCGCAAGATGGTCGATCCGGACAAGACCGCCAAGGTCAGCGCGGTGCATCTGCTCCGCACGATCGCGGCCGACCCGGAGGGGCAGGCGCACGTCCCGGTGCCGGAGCAGCCGGCCGTGCTGGCGTCGCTGGTGGACATGTGGGTCGGCCACGCGCCGGACTTCGAGTACCCGGGCTGGCTCTACGAGGCGTGCTTCGCGAGCGAGTCGGTCGAACCGAGGGCGGCGCTCGGGCGGCGGGTGTTCGACGAGGCGGTCGCGAACGACCTGATCGATCTGGGCGAGCCCGAGGTGTTGGCGGCGCTCACGAAGAACAAGGACCTGGAGGAGCCGACCGCGGCGCGGGTCGCCGCGATCCTGGCCGGCACGCCCACCGAGCGCCCCGAGCAGTACCCGTCGTCGAACACGTGGCCCCAGCCCTCAACGGCGAGTTCGTACCTGCGCTGGGTGCGCGAGTACTACGACGAGACCAGGGGCGGCGGCGACGGCCTCGCGGTCGCGGCCTACCGGCAGGGCATCGTCGGCCCGGCCGAGCTGATCGGCGTGCTGCCGGCCGGGGTGCTCACGCCGCTGCCCAGGAAGTGGCAGGCCAGGGTCGTCGCCGGGCCGATATACCGCGCGGTGGACGCGCTCGTGGCCGATCGGCTCGGCACCGACCCGGACCGGTGGTTGCGGGCGCTGACCGCGATGGGCACCTCCATCGCGGACCGGCCGCTGCCGGAACTGCTCGCGCTCGACCCGGAATCGCTCGACGGGATCGACATCGAGTGGCAGCACGTGGCGTCGCCCGTCACGTTCGACGCGCACACCGTCCGCACGTCGCGGGCGCGCCCGCCGCACGGCTGGTGGTGGCCCGCGGGTCGGTTGCTCCTGCACGCCTCCCCCGAGGCGTTGGCCGTGGTGCTGCCCGAGCTGGGCCCGGACGCGTTCGCGACGCTGTGGTCCCACGCGCGGCACACGGAGTACGTGTCGGCCGCGCTGAACGAGTACCCGTTCCTCGCGAACGACCGCGAGGCGCTTCGGATCCTGGCGACGCGAAGCACGAACTCCCAGGTCCGGGACCGGATCCTGCGCTTCGACGATCCGGTGCTGAACGCGGACCTGTACGGCAACGTCGTCCTGCGCACGAACACGGAACAGCGCCGGGCGATCCTGTCCCGGGTGCCGCAGGGCCGGCCCGCGAGCGGTCCCGAGGACCTGCTGCCGCTCGACCCCGGGCTGCGCGAACAACTGCTGCACGAGTACCGGCCCTCCTCGGCCTCACTGCCGGCGCTGCGGCTCAAGGTCGAAGCGGCGGATCCGCAGATCATCGAGCACGGCCTGCGGCAGCTGGCCAAGAAGCTGTCGATGCTCGACCAACTGCTCGCGGTGCGCGGGCTGTTGCGGTACGGCGGCGCGGATCGGATCGGCGGGCTGGTCGAGGAGGGCGTCCTGGGCGCGGCGGCCGGCAAGCTGGTGGTGAAGGCACTGGCGTCGGCCGATCCGGAGGCGGCGCTGACCGAGCGGATCGACCGCGAACTGACGGGCGACAAGCTGGTGGCCAGGTTGCGGCGGTGCCCGGGCGGGGCCGAGACCGACGAGGTGCTCGACCTGCCGTACCTGCGCGACTGGGATCTGATCGTGGCGGAGCAGGCGCGTGAGGCGTTCCCGAGGTACGTCCTGAACCAGCTCGTCGGGCTGCCGGACGCGCCCGCGCGGCTGCTCGAAACGGACTCGATGCTGCCGTACCGGTCGGCTCGCAAGGCGGGGCGCCTCAGCGCCGCGCACGCGCGGGCCTCGATCGCGAACGGCTCCGGCGTGATGGGTGATTCGGCCTGGTACACCCATCTGGACCAACTCGTCGAGGACGGCCTGGTGACCGGCCACGACCTGGTCCACACGGCGCGCGGGGCGGCCCCGATCCTGCGCTACATAGCCGAGGCCCTGATCCGGATCGACGTCCCGGCCCCCATCCGCACAGCCGGCACCGAAGCCAAAGCCGAGATCGCCCACCTCATAGAAACCCACCTGGGCCACGACCAGGCCAAGTGGAACCCCGTCTTCGCCGCCCTCACAGGCACCGACAACACCTGGCCCCAAGAAACCCCAGGCTCAACCATCGCAGCCTTGCTGACCCGCTAGCACCCCGAGAACGGCCGGCCTGCGGCCTGCATTGTCCTCAAACGCCGGACGGGCTGAACAAGCCCGTCCGGCGCCACTCCAGCCGTCCGGCGTTTGAGGACAAACAGACCGCAAGCCACCCACCGACCCACCCCAATCCAGCCCGTCCGGCGCTTGAGGACAAGCAGGCCGCAGGCCGGCCACAGACCCGACAGGACCTTGCGGTCACGAGCATGGTGCGGAAGCCTCGAAGGATGCCGCCCGACACCCGCCTCTACGACATCGTCCTGTTCGGCGCGACCGGCTTCACCGGCGAACTGACCGCCGCGTACCTGGCCGCCAACGCCGATGCCGACACCCGCTGGGCACTGGCCGGCCGCAACCTCGCGAAGCTGAAGGCATTGCGCACGCGCCTGACGGCCATCGATCCGGCCTGCGCCCGGCTCCCCCTGCTGTGCGTGGACGCCGGGGACCCGGAAGCGCTCGCCGAGGTGGCCGCCGCCACCCGCGTGGTGGCAAGCACCGTGGGGCCCTACATCCGCTACGGCGACCCGCTCGTCGCGGCCTGCGCGGCGGCCGGTACGGACTACGTCGACCTGTGCGGCGAGCCGGAGTTCGTGGACCGGGTGTACGTCGACCACCACGCCCGCGCGGTCGAGACCGGGGCCCGGCTCGTGCACGCGTGCGGCTTCGACTCGATCCCGTACGACCTGGGCGTGCTGTACACGGTCGGCCTGTTGCCTCGCGACGTGCCGATCCGGGTGGACGGATTCGTCCGCGCGAGCGGAACGCTCTCGGGCGGCACGTTCGAGTCCGCACTCACCGCGTTCTCCCGCGTCCGCGAGGGCGAGCGCGCGCATCGGGCCCGCCGCGCGATCGAGCCCGCGCCGGTGGGCCGCCGGGTGCGCGTCGGCGCGGGCCCGCCACGGCTGGACGCCACCACCAAGATGTGGGCGGTTCCGCTGCCGACGATCGACCCGCAGGTCGTGGTCCGCTCGGCGGCGGCGCTGGAGCGGTACGGCCCCGACTTCACCTACCGGCACTACGCGGCCGTCAAGCACCTCCCGGTCGCCCTCGCCGGCGCCGTCGGCCTGGGCGCCCTGTTCGCCCTCGCGCAGGTCCGCCCGGCGCGCGAACGCCTCCTGGCCCGTCGCGCGGCCGGCACCGGCCCGTCCGCGACCGCCCGCGAAAAGGCGTGGTTCCGCGTCCTGTTCGTCGCCGACGCGGCCGACCACCGAGTGATCACCGAGGTCGCGGGCGGCGACCCGGGCTACGGCGAGACCGCGAAGATGCTCGCCGAATCGGCCCTGTCCCTGGCCCACGACGACCTCCCCAAGACCGCCGGCCAGACCACCCCGGCCGCCGCGATGGGCGACGCCCTCACCACCCGCCTGATCGCCGCCGGCCTCACCTTCCGGGTCGTACGGGAGGGAAAGCGCCCCTGACCACCCCCGATCGGTGGATGCGGGTCGGCAGATGGCGGAGCGCGGGATCCACCGGCGACGGGCCCGGATGCGCCCCGCCGGAGCCGTTGCGCGGTTGCGCCGTTCGGGTGATGGCGCGTGTACGTCGGTGTCCCCGCGACCACGTTCACCCCATGCCCGATCTGCCCGTGTACGCTCCCATGCTCGCGACACCGGGCGTGTTGCCGCGGGCCGGCGAGGACGCGCGGTGGGCGTACGAGACGAAGCTGGACGGTCAGCGGTGCGTCGCGTACCTGCCCGGGGACGGGACCGTCCTGCTGCGGTCCCGCTCGGGGGCGGACATCACCGGTGCCTATCCCGAGTTGCGCGACCTGGGCGCCGCGCTGGGCGCGGTACCGGCCGTCCTGGACGGCGAGATCGTCGCGCTGGACAAGCACGGGCACAGCAATTTCGAGCGCCTGCAGTCGCGGATGGGCCTGGTCGACCGCCCCGCCGAGGCAGCCCGGATGCGCGGCGAGGTGCCCGCCCGCCTGATGCTGTTCGACCTGCTGTTCCTGGGCCGCGAGGCGACGATCGGCCGGCCGTACCGGGAGCGCCGGGCCGCCCTGGAGGGGCTGGACCTGCGCGGGGCGCACTGGTCGACGCCGGCCGCCATCGTCGGGCACGGCGAGGACGCGCTCGCGGCGACCCGGGCCGCGGGCCTGGAGGGGCTGGTCTGCAAGCGCCTCGACTCGCCCTACCGACCCGGCGAGCGCTCGTCGGACTGGATCAAGATCCGGCACGCGCACACGCTCGACGTGATCGTGGGCGGGTGGGTCCCCGGTCGCGGCCGGCTCGCGGGGGTGCCCGGCGCGCTGCTCGTGGGCGTGCCGGAGGGCGGCGCGCTGCGCTATGTCGGCGCGGTCGGAACCGGCTTCAGCGACCACGAGCGGGAGCGGATGGGTGAGCTGTTGCGGGTGGCCGCGATCGACGAGTGCCCGTTCGCGCAGGAGCCGCGGATCGCGGACGCGCACTGGGTCCTGCCACGTCTGGTCGGCGAGGTCCGCTACGCGACGCGCACCCGGGTGGGGCTCCTGCGGCACCCGGCCTGGCACCGGCTGCGACCCGACCTCGCGGGCGACGACATCGGGTGATCGAGCGGCTGCCCGGCGGCACCGGTCACGGCAGGCGGCCGGTGGTCTTCTTCTTCAGTAGCGGCGCGAGCAGATCACCGTCCCGCTCGACCCGGGCCAGTACGTCGTCCGGGCCGAACGACAGCTCGGCGTCCGAGTCGATCTCGTCCCAGCCGACCGGCGTGGACACGGTCGGCGTCGACTGCGCGCGCAGCGTGTACGGCGCGGCGGTGGTCTTCGCGCTCGAGTTCTGGCTCCAGTCCACGAACACGTGGTCGGCGCGCAGGCTCTTGGCCATCTTGTGCACGACCAGATCCGGGTGTTCGGTCTCCAGGCGTACGGCGAGCGCCTTCGCGTAGGCCACGATGTCCCTCTCGGGCGTCGGTTCGATCGCCGCGTACAGGTGCAGGCCCTTGCTGCCGGAGGTCTTGGCCAGGCAGGTCAGGCCGTCGGCGGCGAGCAGATCGCGGGCCTGGAGGGCGACCTCCCGGCACTGCGTCATCCCCGCGCCGGGCCCCGGGTCCAGGTCGAGCACGAGTCGGTCGTGGCCGTCGGGGTCGCTGCTCCACTGCGGCACGTGGATCTCGATCGCGGCGAGGTTGGCCGCCCACATCAGCGCCGCGAGCGAGTCGACGTCGACCTGCCGGCGGCTCTCGTCCCGGCCGGTGACCTCGATGGTGCTCACCCAGTCGGGCGCACCGGGCGGCACGTGCTTGCCGTAGAACCGGGTACCGCCGTCGACCCCGTCCGGAAAGCGGATGAACGTGGCCGCCCGCCCGGCGACGTGCGGAAGCAGTACCGGGGCGACCTTCGCGTAGTAGTCCAGCGCCTGACCCTTGGTGTATCCGGTCTCGGGCCACCACACCTTGTCGAGATGGGTGAGCGTCAGCGAACGTCCGTCGACTGTCGTGGCGATGCGGTCCGGCATACCGTAAAAGTCCCCGCCCGGTGCAAATTCGATGCATAGTCCTCGAAAGTGGAGAGCCGATGCGCAGCAGTTGGAAAGGCGCGATCACGTTCGGACTGGTGAGCATCCCGGTCCAACTCTTCCCCGCCACGGAGGAGCACAACGTGCCCCTGCACCAGGTGCACGAGACCGACGGCGGCCGGATCCGGCTCAAGCGCTACTGCGAGCTGGAGGAGCGCGAGGTCCCGTACAAGGAGATCGCAAAGGCGTACGAGGCCCCGGACGGTCGGCAGGCCGTGCTCACCGACGAGGACATGGCGGAGCTGCCGCTGCCGAGCAAGAAGGTCATCGACGTGCTGGCGTTCGTGGACGCCGACGAGATCGATCCGCTCATGCTCTCGAAGGCGTACTACCTCCAGACCGCGACGGCCGGCGCCGCGAAGCCGTACGTGCTGCTGCGCGAGGCGCTGACCAAGTCCGGCAAGGCGGCGGTCACCAAGATCACGCTGCGTACGCGGGAGAGCCTGGCCCTGCTGCGGGTGCACGACGACATCCTCATCCTCCAGACCATGCTCTGGCCGGACGAGGTACGTACTCCCGCCGGTCTCGCGCCCGAGGGCAAGTTCGAGATCCGGCCGCAGGAGCTGAAGATGGCGACCTCGCTCATGGACACGCTGAGTGAGGACTTCGACTTCCAGGCGCTGCACGACGAGTACAAGGAGGCGCTCGACTCGCTGGTCACCGCGCGCTTGGACGGGATCGCGCCGCCGGAGCCGGGCGAGGAAGCCGAGACCCCCGACAACGTGGTCGACCTGATGGCGGCGCTGACCGCGAGCGTCGAGGCGGCGAACAGGGGTCATGCCGCGGGCCCCGCCAAGAAGGCCGGCGCCCGCAAGACGGCGGCCAAGAAGACCGCGACGAAATCGGCCGCGAAGGGTGCGACCGGGACCGCGAGCAAATCCGCGGCCAAGGGTGGGACGAAGGGCGGGGCGAAGGGCGCGGCGAAGAAGAGTGGTCCCGCCAAGAAGACGGCCGGGCGGCGGGCCAGCGCCTGACGGCCGACGTGGTCCGGCGCCGCCGCGGCACGCGTGTGCGGGGCAGGGCGGGGCGAGGTGGGGCGAGGTGGGGTGGACAGGGTTGGCGGTACGCGGTCCGGCGACCCGTGCCGCTATCCGTTCCCTGCGTTCTGCGCGTCCTGCTGCGCGTCCTGCTGCGTGTCCTGGGGGGTTGCCTGCGGTGCGTCCGGCGGCGCGGCGGCGAACGCCCTGATCCGCTCGTCCAGCGGCACCGGCTCCTCGGCGTTGCCGTCCGCCGATCCGCTCGCGAGCCGCGCGCACACGCCCCGGCAGGCGAAGGTCTGTCGCTCTTCCACGCGCCCGATCGGCACCGCGTCGGGGGTGGGCTTGCCCTCGGCGACCCGCAGGTCGCGGCCACACATCGTGCAGGCCAGGCCGTAGGTCATCTCGACCGTCGTCTCCGGTCGTGAGCTTCGGCGATGTCCCGCGATCGAGTGCTGTGAGTACATGGGTTCGAATCCTCTGGTCGGTCTGGTGCGCGGATGGCCGGATCGCCGCAGACGACACCGCCCATGGCTGGCGGCATACGAGGTGCCCTCGGTCTCCCCAAAGTACTCCTAACACCGTCGACCCAAACCCGCCCGCGGAATCGTTTCCACGGGAGATCGGGTCGGGCCGCGGGCCGTGCCGTCGGTGCGGGATCCGGGCACGGCGGCGGGGCCCGCCGAATCGGCGGGCCCCGCTTCCGGTGCTTCGGTGTGACGTCGGGTCACCAGCGATACCAGCGCCCGCGACGGCCACCCGCCCCGGCACCGCGGAACACGAAGCCGAGGGCCCAGACCACGAGCACGATGACGGCGAGCCACCAAAGGATCTTGAGGGCGAATCCTGCACCGAACAGGATCAATGCGAGCAGAAGCACTATAAGCAGCGGAATCATCTTCAACCACCTCCGCTCGGACGTCTGCCCCGCAATTTCGGCTTCAAGCAAAGGGATCGAGACCCCTCGGACGTCGACGACTCATTCGACCGGACGGTCCGTCGCCGGGCCCGTGTTCCCGCGCATCTCCGCCTCGATCCGCGCGCCGATCTCCCGGACCACGGCGGCCAGGAACTCGATGTCGGCTTCGGTGGTACGCCAGTTCACGATCGCGGGGCGAAGCGCGACCCGGCCGCGGTACACGGTGGTGCCGAGGTAGACGCGACCGTCCTCCAGGATCTCGGCGCCGATCCGCCGGTTGAGCTCGTCGACGTCGACGTCGATGTCCTGGCCGGTCGGCGCGGGCCGCGGGCAGTAGCGAAAACACACCACGCACAGCCGTACAGGGGCGAGCAGTTCGAGGTCGGCGGCCTCCTCGACCAGCACGCTCAGGCGCAGCGCGAGATCGTTGTGCCGCTCGATCATGGCGCGGTAACCGGACCGGCCGTACGCGCGCAGCGTCGCCCAGATCGGCAACGCCCGTGCGCGGCGCGAGGATTCCGGGCCGAGCGCGCCGTAGTTGAGGTGCGTGTCGCCGGCGCCCGGCAGGTACGGGGCGTTCCAGGCGCCGAACGCGCGGCCCATGATCGCCGCGTCCCGGACGAACACGAAGCCGCTCTCGTACGGGACGTTCAGCCACTTGTGCCCGTCTCCGGTCACCGAGTCCGCCCGTTCGATCCCGCCGACGAGATGCCTCAGCCGCGGTGACGCGGCGGCGAACAGGCCGAACGCGCCGTCCACGTGCAGCCACGCGCCGTACCGTTCGGCCAGATCCGCGAGCGCGTCGATCGGGTCGAAGTCGCCGCTGTCGACCTCGCCGGCGCTCGCGATGATCACCGCGGGCCCGTCGATCTCGATCAACGCGCGCTCCATCGCGTCGATGTCCACCCGTCCGGCGTCGTCCCGCGCGCACACCCGGATCGTGTCCCGACCACAGCCGAGGATCTGAAGTGCCTTGCGGTTGCTGGGATGCACGTATCCGCTCGCGAGCACCGGCAGCTGCGGCAGGCCGACGAGCCCGTCGGCCGCGACGTCCACGCCGTGCTGCTGCGCCCACCAGTGGCGGGCACACGCGAGCGCGGTGAGGTTGGCGAAGGTCGCGCTCGGCGTGAGCACGGCGCCGTACGAGTCCGGCAGCCCGAACAGGTCCTTGAGCCACCCGAGTACGACCGTCTCGGCCTCGGTCGCGAACGGCGACGCGGCCCAGATGCCGGAGACCTGGTCGAGCAGCGACGTGACCCAGTCGGCGGCCTGCGCGGCGGGCGTCGCGCCGCCGACGACGAAGTGGAAGAAGCGCGGCCCACTGGACGCCGTCGCGGCGCGGGTACCGACCTCGATCAGTTCCTCGACACTGGCCAGCGTTCCGTCGCCGCGCTCGGGCAACGGCCCGCCCAGTCGGTCGAACAGCACGTCGGCGGCCGGATCGCGGACGAGCCGGCCGGGCAGCGTCTCCAGGTAGGGACCCGCGGCCTTGGCCACGAGGTCGAGGGCGGCAGGGGCGAGGTCGCGTTCGTGGAGGGGGTCAGCCATTCCTGCAGGGGACCACGGGAGCGGTGGCCCCGTCGAGTATCCGCCTGCCGGGCAGTCTTCTTGACGGATCATCAGACTCCCCCGCGTGGCAGCGCTCGGGGGTGGGGAAGCTCCTGCGGGGGGGCTCACGACCTCGAACGGGAGCAACCGTGTCGAACATCGACCTGACCCGCCATCGCGGCGGCGACCTCGCCGACATCCGCACGATCCTTCTGGACGTCTACGCCGAGGTGTACGCAGCGGACCTGACCAAGCCGTTCCACTCGGTCGACACCTTCGCGCACCGGCTGGACGCCTACGCGGCGGCGCCGGGCTTCGCGTGCGTCCTCGGGTGGGACGAGGGCGTGCCCGTCGGCTACGCGTTCGGGTACACCTTGCAGGCGGGGGCCCGCTGGTGGATCGGCCTGACCGACCCGGTCCCGGCCGCCGAGATCGAGGAGACCGGCCGGCGCACCTTCGCCCTCAACGAGCTGATGGTCCGCGCCCCGTGGCGCGGCACGACCACCGCGCGCACGATCCACGACGCGTTGGTGGCGTCGCGTGGCGAGGAGCGGGTGACCCTGCTGGTCGACCCGACGCACCCGAAGGTGCTGGCTCTGTACGAGCGTTGGGGGTACCGCGTGCTGAGCGACCTGCGGCCCGCGTGGGTGGACGCGCCGGTGTTCACGGTGTTGCTGTTGGATCGGGAGTGATCGCCGCGTGGGGCTACGGGTATGGCACGACGGTTTCGTCGCGCATGACCGTGAGTGATTCCGGCTCGAAACCTTCTGTGCCCGTCACGGCTCCGGCCTTGACCACGTGGACGACGAGGCCGGTGTCCTTCGGGAAGCTGGAGAGGTCCACGGCCGGTCCTGCGGTGCGCGGGCCCAGCGCAGGGTGAGCTCTCGCAACTCGGGGTAGGTCGCCGGCAATCCCTCGAGGCCGTCGACCCGGACAGTGTCGACCAGTTCGAGCGCCGTGAGCCCCGGGGACAACCCGTTGGCGATCAAGCTCGGCACTTGAGGTCGAGTGAGGTGGTCTCGCCGGGGATGGCGACCACGCGCTCCCGTACCGGGTCCATGTCACTCCTGCGCGAGGTTCGGTCCGGCGTGCCGCCCAACGCCTGACGCCGCCTCACCCGAAGACCGAACCAAATCAGCCCGGCCGGCGCTTGAGGCCAAGTAGCCCGGCAGGCGCTTGAGGCCAGCGCCGGCCACGAACCGGCCCCGCCAAGGAATGCTTGGCTCTGTTCAGTTTTCGCGCGCGTGCATATGGTTCGCGCCATGAGTGACGACGCGACCGCGAACACCCGCCTGATCGACCAGTTCTGGAAAGACCTGTACGCCCGCGACTTCGCCAAGGTCGCCGCCTACTTCGCCGAGGACGGCCACTACACGGACGTCGCCGCCCCCGGCCCCGGCGCCACCGGCCCGGTCGCGATCGAGGCCCGGCTGCGGCTCGGCCTGGAGATGCTCTCGGGGTACATCCACCACCACAAGAACACCGTCGCCCAAGGCGACCTGGTGGTCACCGAGCACGCCGAGGAATGGCACTGGGAGAGCGGCGAGCAGGTCGTCCTGCCGTTCGTGTCGATCCACGAGTTCCGCGCCGGCAAGCTCGTGCGCTGGCACGACTATTGGGACTTCGGCACGCTCATGAACGCCGCGCCGCAGTGGTGGCTGGAGCACGTCGCGAAGGGCTATGCGCAGACCGACTGACGAGCGCCCCGCGGCAGCATCGACGTCGAGGTCAAGGCCGTCCGACATCGCGTCACACCCTGTGTACTGCCCACGACTTCGGTCGTGGGTAGTGTGCGTTGCCGGTCCCCGCAAGGGGATTCGCCGGTCAGCGCGGCTCGTCGATCCGCCGCACCACGGTGTCGGCGATCTCCTCCAGCATCGCGATCTGCTCGTCGGTGAGCAGGTCGATCAGATTGCGCCGGACCGAGGCCACGTGCCGCGGCGCGGCCTCCTCGATCGTCCGCAGGCCGGTCTCGGTGAGCACGATCTCGGCGCCGCGCCCGTCCCCCGCGCACTCCGCGCGCCGGACGAGGCCGCGTTGCTGCATCCGCTTGACGTGGTGTGACATCCGGCTCTGCGACCACAGCATGCGCTCGGCCAGTTCGCCGAGCCTGCGCCGGTGGCCCTCCGCCTCGGAGAGCTCGGACAACACGTCGTAGTCGGGGTCGGACAGACCCGAGTCGAGCCCCAGGTCCCGCGCGATCCGGGTATCCACGAGCAACCGCAGCCGGCGATAGCCGCGCCACGCGCGCTGCTCCCGTGCGTCGAGCCAGGGCGTCTCTTCGATGCGGGCCATGGCGGCCAATCTACCAGCTACTTGACATGTCATGTACTTGCCTTCAAGATCTACATGACACATCAACTACCTGCCGAGGGGGTCCCATGCGAGCGATCGATCGCCTGCCGAATCGACTGCTTCGGCTGGCCCTCGGGCTCGTCCTGTTCGGTTTCGCGATCGCCCTGATGATCCGGGCCCGGCTGGGCCTGGACGCGTGGAACGTGCTGCACGAGGGCATCGCGGACCGGACCGGGCTGTCCTTCGGGACGATCGTGATCGGCACGGCCGCGCTGGCCCTGCTGCTGTGGATACCGCTGCGGCTGCGGCCCGGGATCGGCACGATCGCCAACATCGCCGTGGTGGGCCTCGCGGTGGACGGGTCGCTGCGGCTGCTGCCGGCTCCGGCGGGGCTGCCGCTGCGGGTGACCCTCCTGGTGGGCGCGGTCGTGCTGACCGCGATCGCGACCGGGCTCTACATCGGCGCGGGCCTGGGCCCGGGGCCGCGCGACGGGCTGATGACGGGTTGGGCCGCTCGCGGCCACTCGATCCGGTTGACCCGTACCGCCATCGAGGTAACCGTCTTGGTGGTGGGCGTGCTGCTCGGCGGGACCGTCGGGGTCGGCACGGTCGTGTTCACGTTCGCCATCGGCCCGCTGGCCCACTGGTTCCTGCCTCGGCTCGCGCTGAGGCCCAAAGCGGAAGCGAGTACCAAGACATGGGATCGACAGAGCCGAACGGGCAAGACGCCGACGCGAAGGACCCGAACGCGGCGGACATGGACACGCACCTCCTCGGCACCGACCGGCGCGGCGTCCTCACCACCCTCAAGCGGGACGGTCGTCCGCAGCTCTCGCCCGTCTCCTACCTGTGGGAGCCCGACAAGCGGCTGATCCGGATCTCGGCCACCGACGACCGGGCCAAGACCCGCAACCTCCGCCGCGATCCGCGCGCGAGCTTCCTGGTCACCGCGCCGGAGTACAGCGCCTACCTCGTCGCCGAAGGTCTCGCCGAGATCAGCGCCCCCTGCCTGGACCCCCACGACGCGATCGCCGACGAACTGGTCGAGGTGTACCGCCTGATCGTCGGCGAACACCCGGACTGGGACGAGTACCGCGACGTCATGGCCAAGGAGCACCGCGTGGTGATCCGCGTCGCGATCAGCCGAACCTACGGCTGGTCCCGCGCCTGACCACCACGATCACCCGCCCATGAACCCCCGCGCTCCCGGCCCCCACGGGGGTGGGGCCGGCAGCGCCGGGCGGCACGTTCGGCCCTCGACGCGCGCCGGGGCGAGTGCCATCCGGTCCGCGAGGCGTGCGTCTTCCCGGGCATCCGGGATCCCCTTTTCCCGGTCGGCCGAGTGGCCGTGTGTGACATCGGCCGACCGTGCGCGGCGCACTCCACGCCCGGGAACGCGAGAATTGGTTCAGGTCTCGGCACGACGTAGAGTTTCGCCGGGGTTTTGTGGCACGAGCGATTCAGGAAACGGCAGCGGCGATGACAGCGAGTAGCGAGATTCAGGCGGACACGGGCGTGGCGGAGGGCATCGACCCCGCGCGCATGGAGCTGTGCCTGAGCGTGCTCGCCGAGGTCGAGGAGCTGGACGTCGAGCACCCGGACGCGGTCGCGATCCGCCGGGCCACCGCCGCGATCTACAAGAGTGTCAAGGAGCGCCGCCGCAAGGAGCGCCGCGACCGGGTGATCGCCAACGACGAGGCCGTGACCGCCGCGACGGCGACCGGCGCGCCGGGGCGGATCGACGACGAGACGCTCGGCATCGCGCTGACCACGGTCACCAAGGCCGAGATCGCCGGCATCCTGGAGCGCGCCCGGGCCTGCTACGTCTGCAAGAAGCGCTACCGCGAGGTGGACGCGTTCTACCACCAGCTGTGTCCCGAGTGCGCCGCCGAGAACCGGGCCCGGCGCGACCAGCGCACCGACCTGACCGGTCGGCGGGCGCTGCTCACCGGTGGCCGCGCCAAGATCGGGATGTACATCGCGCTGCGACTGCTCCGCGACGGCGCGCACACCACGATCACCACGCGCTTCCCCAACGACGCGATCCGCCGGTTCGCCGCGATGCCGGACAGCGCCGACTGGCTGCACCGGCTCAAGATCGCCGGGATAGACCTGCGCGACCCGGCCCAGGTGGTCGCGCTCGCCGACTCGGTCGCGGAGGCCGGGCCGCTGGACATCCTGATCAACAACGCCGCGCAGACGGTCCGCCGGACCCCGCAGGCGTACGCCGCCCTGGCCGCCGCCGAGGACGCGCCGCTGCCGGCCGGCGAGCTGCCCGAGATGGTGTCGTTCGGCCACATCGGCGGCAGCGGCCACGTGCTGCTGCCCGGCCAGTCCCGCTCGGAGGACCAGGCGCTGACCCCGCAGGCGCTCACCGCGCTCGCGCTGACCAGCGGTTCGGCCTCGCCGGCCCGGATCGAGACCGGCACCGCGATCGACGCGGGCGGCCTGGTCCCGGACCTGGACCCGATCAACAGCTGGACCCAGCGCGTCCACGAGGTGGACCCGGTCGAGCTGCTCGAAGTCCAGCTCTGCAACGTGACCGCGCCGTTCGTGCTGGTCAGCCGGCTGCGGCCGGCGATGGCCGCGGCCAAGGCCCGGCGCAAGTACGTGGTCAACGTGTCCGCGATGGAGGGCCAGTTCGCCCGCGGCTACAAGGGCCCCGGCCACCCGCACACGAACATGGCCAAGGCCGCGCTGAACATGCTGACCCGCACGAGCGCCGAGGAGATGCTCTCCGACGGCATCCTGATGACGGCCGTGGACACCGGCTGGATCACCGACGAGCGGCCGCACCCGCAGAAGATGCGGCTCGCCGACGAGGGCTTCCACGCGCCGCTGGACCTGGTCGACGGCGCGGCCCGGGTGTACGACCCGATCGTGCGCGGCGAGGCCGGCGAGGACCTGTACGGCTGCTTCCTCAAGGACTACGCGCCGGCCGCCTGGTAGGTGATCCACCCGCACGGCCGGCCCGCGGAGCAGGGCTCCGGGGCCCGCCGACGGCGGGGTCGATTTGTCCATCCCGCGTCCGCGACGCGTTCACGGCGCGGCCCGACGCACTTTGCCCGGCCCCGCTACGGTCGGTGGCGCGCCATGAACGGATCGTCTTCACCTCATGCCAGGGAGACATCGCCGTGGAACGTCGCTCCTTCCTTCTCCGTACCTCCGTGATCGGGGCCGCCGCGTTCAGCGGCAGCCTGTGGCAGGGCGCGGCGGTCGCCGCTCCCGCCCAGAACGCGCCCGGCCCCTACGGCGCGCTCCAGGCGCCGAACGCGGACGGCATCCGGCTGCCGGCCGGGTTCACCAGCCGGGTCGTCGCGCGCTCCGGCCAGATCGTTCCGGGCACGTCCTACCGGTGGCACAACGCACCGGACGGCGGGGCGTGTTTCGCCGACGGCACCGGCTGGATCTACGTGTCCAACTCCGAGACGAGCAGCTCCTCCGGCGGAGGCGCCTCGATGCTGCGCTTCGACGCGAGCGGCGTGGTCACCGCCGCGTCCCGGATCCTGTCCGGCACCAACAACAACTGCGCGGGCGGCAAGACCCCGTGGAACACGTGGTTGTCCTGCGAGGAGGTCGACAACGGGCGGGTCTGGGAGACCTATCCGTTCGGCGGGACGGCGGTCGCCCGCCCGGCGATGGGGCGCTTCAACCACGAGGCCGCCGCGGCCGACCCGATCCGCAGGGTCGTCTACCTGACCGAGGACAAGTCCGACGGCCGCTTCTACCGCTTCGTGCCCACCACGTGGGGCGACCTCTCCGCCGGCACCCTCCAGGTCCTCAAGGCCGGCACCGCCACGTCCGGCGCGTTCACCTGGGCCACCGTGCCGGACCCGGACGGATCACCCACTCCCACGCGGTCCCAGGTATCGGGGTCGAAGGCGTTCAACGGCGGCGAGGGGTGCCACTACGCGAACGACACCGTGTGGTTCACCACCAAGGGCGACAACCGGGTCTGGCAACTCGACCTGGTCGCGAACACCTACGAACTCGCCTACGACGACAACCTGGTGAACCCGGGTCCGGCGCCGCTCACCGGCGTCGACAACGTCACCGGTTCCACCTTCGGTGACCTCTACGTCGCCGAGGACGGCGGCAACCTGGAGATCTGCATGATCACGCCGGACGACAAGGTGTCGGTGTTCCTGCGCGTCGACAACCAGGGTTCGTCGGAGATCACCGGACCGGCCTTCACGCCCGCCGGCAACCGCCTCTACTTCTCGTCCCAGCGCGGCACTTCCGGGTCCTCGTCGGGTGGCATCACCTACTGCGTGACCGGCCCCTTCCGTACCTGACCGACCCGCCCGCGCGGCAGCGACGCGCACCTCTCGCGACGGCCCGTCCACCCCCTCGAAGGGTGGGCGGGCCGGCGTCGTCGGACCGGGTCACGACGGTCGGATCAAGTCCGCGAAAAAAGATTTCGAAGACGTTGAACCCTCCGACCCCTCGCCCCCGTACTGCTGGATGTCGACGCGCAACGACCGGAACGAGAACCGGTCGAAGCCGCGGGGCCGGGCCAACAACCGGACCTCGTACCGTCGTTCGACAAATCCATCGACCTGTTCCGGGGGACACCCATGTCTGTTTTCAGCACCCGCAGCCTCGCCGCCGTTGCCATCGCCGGAGCCCTGGGGCTCGGCCTCACCGCGTGCGACAGCGGATCCGACGACGACAAGAAGGCCGGGTCGACCACGCCGTCGCAGCAGCAGCCCGCCGCCAGGCAGTCAGAGCAGTCGCCCACCACGCCCGGCGGTTCCGCCGGCACCGGCGGCGCGGCGCGCAACGTCGAGCTCAAGGCCGGCAAGGACGCCACGCTCGGCACGATCGTGTCCGACGGCACGGGCTTCACGCTGTACCGCTTCGACAAGGACACCGCGAAGCCGTCCAAGTCGAACTGCGACGGCGAATGCGCCGTGAAGTGGCCCGCGGTGACCACCACCGACGGGAACGTCCAGCTCAACGGCATCGACAAGTCCGCCGTCGGCAGCGTCAAGCGCAGCGACGGCACGACGCAGGTCACGATCGGCGGCTGGCCCGTGTACCGCTTCGCGGCCGACGCCAAGCCCGGCGAGACCAAGGGCCAAGGCGTGGGCGGCGTGTGGTTCGCCGTGACGCCCGACGGCAAGAAGGCCGGCGCGGCCACCACTCCGGCGCCGGAGACCGGCAAGCCCGCGACGGGTAGCGGCGGTTACAGCTACTGATCGACCCCGCACCACGCGGCGCGACACCGCACGTTGCCACACCGCGCACCACACGGCACGCCCGGCACCACCTCGAACAGCACACATCACCCATCACCGGCCCGCCAGGCCCCCGCAGCACGGATGCGGACGCGGCCGCCGCCGGTCGACACACATCGCGTCAACACACTTGTCCTCGGGGAGACTTCGCCATGTCCGCACGCAGGTTCACGCTGCCCACGCTCGCCCTCGCCACGACGCTCGCGTTCGCCGTCACCGGCTGCTCGTCCTCGGATGACAAGTCGGACAAGTCCGGTGCCGCGAACACCGAGACGGTGAACGTCGGCCAGGGCTCCAACGACCCCGGTGCGACGGGTGCCGGCGCCGAACACGGCGGCGAGCACGGCGCGGCCGTGCCGGCCTCCAACCAGACCACGACCGGCGCGGTCGAGCCCGCGAACGGCGAGGAGACGTTCTTCGCGGCGGGCCTGTCCGGCGCGAACGAGGTGCCCGGCGGCGGCGCGGCGGTCGGCGACAAGGACGGCAAGGGCACCGCGCTGGTGCGGATCAAGGGCGACCAGGTGTCGTTCGGGATCCGCTGGGAAGGCATCGGCGCACCGACCGCGGCCCACCTGCACCTGGGCGGCAAGGGCAAGAACGGCGAGGTCAAGGTCCCGTTCTTCGCGTCCCCGCTGCCGGACTCGGCACAGGCCGTCACCGGCAGCGTCAAGGTCACCGACGCCGCGCTGCTCGACAAGATCAAGGCCGATCCGGCGAGCCTGTACTTCAACGTGCACACCGGCGAGTTCCCCGGCGGCGCGGTCCGCGGCCAGTTGGTCAAGCTCGCCGCGCCGGCGGACGTCAAGAGCGTCCTCAAGAACGGCACGCTGCCCGCCGAGGCGGACGCGAAGCAGGAAGTGCCCAACGCCGAGGGCAAGAAGACCGGCGACCCGGACGGCCGGGCGAGCACGTCGGTCCGCCCGTGGGGCAACTGCATCGACTGGTCGTTCAGTTGGACCGGGATCGCCCCGCCCACGCTCGGCCACCTGCACAAGGCGCCCGCGGGCGCGAACGGTGACGTGGTCGCGCCGCTGTTCGACGCCAAGGCCGGCCTGCCGCAGTCGGTGACCGGCCTGGCCGGCACCGTCGAGGGGATCGACCCGGCACTGGTCGAGCGGATCAACGCGACGCCGGCGAACTACTACACCAACCTGCACACCGGCGAGTTCCCGGGCGGCGCGGTGCGCGGTCAGCTCGCGCAGAAGGTCACCCCGAAGCCGCCGGCGCTGAACTACTCGGTGCTGACCGGCAAGCAGATCTACCAGTGCACGACCAAGGACGGCGTGACCGCGTTCACCCAGTTCGACGTCGCCGCCAAGCTCCAGGGCGACATCAAGCACAGCTTCGTGAACCCGAGCGCCGGCCCGCCGCAGTGGATCGCGCCGGACGGCAGCTCGGTGACCGGCGCGGTGGCGACCAAGCTCCCCAACGGTGACGCGAACATCCCCGAGCTGGTCCTGAACGCGACCCAGACCGGCAAGACCGGGCTGTTCTCGGCCACCACCCAGATCCTGCGGCTGAACACGCAGGGCGGCGTGGCACCGGCCGGCACGTGCGACCCGGCGACGCGGCCCACGGCCGAGGTGCCGTACCAGGCGGACTACCTGTTCATCGGCTGACACCGATCCCCCGAGATCGGCCGCCGCCGATCCCCCTGAGCCCGAAGGGCCGCGCGGACCACCCCCACGCCCGGCCCTTCGGCACGTCCGGACCCGGTCGGGGCACCGTCCCCCGACGGGTCCCGGTCGCGATGTTCGGTCCGCGCGTCACTCCGGCAGCGCGACGACCATCTTCCCGGTGTTCTCCCCGCGCAGCATGCCGAGGAGGGCGTCGAGGTTGTGCTCGATGCCCTCGACGAACGTCTCGCGGTACTTGAGCTTCCCGTCCCGCAGCCACCCGCCGACCTCGGCGAAGAACTCGTCGCGCTTGCCGAAGTGGTCGATCACGATGAAGCCCTGCAGGCGCAGCCGCTTGCCGATCGACAGCGCGAGGTTGCGCGGCGCGGGGGTCGGCTCGGTGGCGTTGTACTGCGCGATCGCGCCGCACATCGCGACCCGGCCGTGCGTGTGCAGCGCGCCGATCGCGGCCTCGAGGTGCTCGCCGCCGACGTTGTCGAAGTACACGTCGATGCCGTCGGGGGCGGCCTTGGCGAGCTGCTCGGCGACCGGTCCGTCCTTGTAGTTGAACGCGGCGTCGAAGCCGTACTCCTCGACGAGGAGCTTGACCTTCTCGGCCGATCCGGCGCTGCCGATCACCCGCGACGCGCCCTTGAGCCTGGCGATCTGGCCCACCTGGTTGCCCACCGCACCGGCCGCGCCGGAGACGAACACGGCATCGCCCGGCTTGAAGGAGGCGACGTCGAGCAGGCCGGCCCACGCGGTCAGGCCGGTCATCCCGAGTACGCCGAGATAGGCGGACAGCGGCGCGGCGTCCGGGTCGACCCTGGTCGCGCCCCGGGCGTCCAGGACGGTGTACTCACGCCATCCGAGCCAGTGCAGCACGTGGTCGCCCTCGGCGAACCCGTCCGCCTCGGACGCCACGACGCGACCGACCGCGCCGCCCTCCATCGGCTCGTTCAGCTTGAACGGCGGGGTGTACGACTTGACGTCGTTCATCCGGCCGCGCATCGCGGGGTCGACGGACAGGAACAGGTTGCGGACCAGGATCTGCCCGGGGCCGAGTTCGGGGATCTCGACCTCGCGCAGCGCGAAGTCCTCCGGCTTCGGCCAGCCCTTGGGGCGGGCGAGCAGGTGCCATTCGCGGCTGGTGGTGGGGAGCATGTGTGGTGCGCCTTTCTCGACTGGTGTGCGGCTCGGGCGGTGTGGCCGGGCTGGTGCGGCTCGGGCAGGGCGGGTCCGGCGGGGCGGGTCGTTCGTCAGGCGTTCACGGGCTGCTGCCGGTCCGGGATGGACACCGCCACCGGTTCGGCCCTTGCGGGTACCCGCTTGAGGCCGAGCAACGCCACCGCGACGACCAGGACGAGCATCCCGCCGGCGATCACGAAGCTCAGCGTGAACTGGCTCTCGGCCGGGATCGGCGGGAGGCCCGCGGGCAGCCCGGCGACCGACTTGGACGCGAGCAGCGTGGTGATCACCGCGCTCGCGATGGAGCTGCCGACGCTGCGCGAAATGGAGTTGATGCCGTTCGCGATGCCGGTCTGATGGTGCGGCACGTTGGCCACGATCAGCGCGGGCATCGCCGCGTACCCGAACGAGATCGAGATGCCGGTGAGCATGCCCGCCAGGATCACCGACGCGGTCGCGCCGTGCCCGAACGCGAGCCACGCGAAGCCGGCCACGCCGACCACGGAACCGATGGCGAGCGTCACGCGCGCGCCGATCCTGCCCACCAGGACGCCGCCGCCGGGGGCCGCGAGCAGCGAGATCAGCGCGCCGGGGAGGAGGTACTCGACCGAGGCCCGCAGGACGGACGCGCCGAAGCCGTACCCGGCCACCCGCTCGGGCATCTGGACGAGGTAGGAGATGCCGATGAACTGGCTGAACGCCGCGAAGCCGACGAACAGGCCGGCCAGGTTGGTCAGCAGGACCGGGCGGTGCACGAACATCCGCAGGTCCACCAGCGGGTCGGTGACCCGGCGCTCGACCATGGTCCACACGAAGCCCATCACGACGGCGCCGACGAAGGCGCCGATGGTCCGGCCGGAGGCCCAACCCCACTCGTGCCCCTGCGAGATGCCCAGGAGCAGCAGCACCAGGAACGCGCCCAGGGTGGCCGCGCCGAGGAGGTCGATCCGGCCGCCGGCCTTGGCCCGGCTCGCGGGGACGCGGAAGAGCACCGCGGCCAGGGCGACCGCGGACAGGATCGCGGAGAACCAGAAGACGAGGTGGTAGTTCGGGTCGTCGCCGCGGGTCAGCAGCCCGGTGGCCACCAGCGAGAGCCCGCTGCCGAACGCGAGCGTGCCGCTGATCAGCGACATCGCGCCGGGCAGCTTCTCGACCGGCAGTTCCTCGCGGATGATCGACAGCGCCAGCGGGAAGATCGCGGTCGCGGCGCCCTGGAGCACCCGGCCCAGGATCAGCAGCGGCAGCGAGGACGTCGCCGCGGCCAGCACGGACCCGGCGATCATCACGATCAGCACGCCGACCAGGGTCGGCTTCTTGCCGTGCTGGTCACCGAAGCGGCCGAGCAGCGGCGTGAAGACGGCGGCGGACAGCAGCGTGGCGGTGGTCACCCAGCCGACACCGGCGGGCGTGGTGCCCAGCTCTTGCTGGAGCAGGCCGAGGATCGGGATGACCTGGGTCTGCGCCATCGCGACGACCATGGCGGCCAGGCCGAGGGCGAGGATCAGCGGGGCGCCGGATCGTCGCGTGTCGGCGACGGCGCCGGGCGGGGTGGGGCTCACGGAGGTGCACTTCCTTCGGGGCGGCGGGGAACGTGTCCGCGGTACGGCTCGGGCGGGTTTCGCAATGCTTGATGTGCACGATGGTTGAAGTCTTCAAGCAATACGACGGGAGACGACCGTAGACACTCGAAAATTGCTACGTCAAGTTCAAAGGTTGAAGTCCTCAACCTTTTTGCGTTAACTTGGGGACATGAGCAGCACCACGGGTACGGACTCGACCCCGGGCGCCATCGGCGCCGACCCCGCCGCGCCGAGCACCGCCCAGATCATGGACTCCATGGCCGCGGTGGGCACCGCCTACTTCCACGACTTCGCCGCGGTCGTCAGCCGGCACGGCCTGACCTCGGTACAGGCCAAGACCCTGTCCCTGCTCCGCCGCCCACTCCCGATGCGCGGCCTCGCCGATCGGCTGGTCTGCGACGCGTCCAACGTCACCGGCATCGTCGACCGGCTGGAATCGCGCGGCCTGGTCCGACGCGAGCCCAACCCCACCGACCGCCGGGTCAAGAACGTGGTGGCCACGGAGGAGGGCCACGCCACGATCCGCCGGATCCGCGAGGAGATGCAGACCACCCGCGACGCCCTGGACGGCCTGACCCTGGAGGAGCGCGCGGGCCTGTACGCCCTCCTACAGCGGCTCCGCCCGGCCATGGAGGCCCCGCACAGCTGAGCGCCGCGCGGAAAGGCGGTTGCGGCACCGAGCGGACACCGGCCAGGCTCCTCCCGTGAACGACTTCCCCGCCGCCGAGACCGAGGACCGGTACAGGGCGATCGACAAGGACCTGTTGCGACCGGCCGTGCTCGCGTTGTGCGCGCGGCTCGGGCTGTCCACCGCGTCGGTCGTGGCCTTCGAGACCGGGTCGCTGCCCGTGTACGCCGTCGGGGACGACCACGTCCTCAAGCTGTACCCACCGGTCTACGCGCACGAGCTGACCATCGAGAGCACCGCGCTCGGCGCCGTCGCGGGCCGGCTGCCGATCCCCACCCCGGGCGTGCGCGCCACCGGTGTCCACCGGGGTTGGGGCTACCTCCTCATGGACCGCCTGCACGGCGAGAGCCTGCTCGACGCGTGGCCGCGCGTCCCGACCGCCGAGCGGGTCCGACTGATGTCGCGGCTGGGAACGGCCCTCGCGCGGTTGCACGCCGTGCCGCCACCGGAGCTCGACCCGCCGCACTGGTCGACGTTCCTGACCGAGCGGCGCGGCGGCTGCGTCGAGGCGCAGCGCGCGCACGGCCTGGCCGAGTCCTGGCTCACGCAGATCCCCGACTTCCTCGACGGGGTCGACCTGCCGCCGTCCCCGAGCGTGCTCCTGCACACCGAGTTCATGCCCGTACACGTCCTGGTCCGCGAGCACTCCGGCGGCTGGACGCCCACCGGCCTGTTCGACTTCGAACCCGCGATGCGCGGCCCGCGCGAATACGACCTGGTCGCGGTCGGCCTGTTCATCACCCGCGGCGACCCGCGCCTGATGCGCGCGTTCGTGACCGCCTACGGGTACCACCCGCACGAACTCCCTGCGCTGCCGCGGATCGTGATGGCGTACGCGCTCCTGCACGTCCAGGCGAACCTGCCCTGGTTCCTCCGCGAGACCCCACCCCCGCCCGGCACCGACACCCTGGACGCACTCGCCGAGCACTGGTTCGGCATCACATGAGGCCGCCCCGCATGAGGCCCCGCGTGAGCCCCGCGTGAGGCGGCCCCGCCCATGACGAACGACGTGTCATGGGTAGTTCGGCCGATTCACGACCCGGCGACTCGGTCCGCGTTCGCCGCTCGGCGGTGGGTGAAGCGGTAGCCGCAGGCCAGGCCGAGTGGCGCCAGTAGGGTGCACAGGGCCATGTCGACGGCGAACGGGCGTGGGCCGGAGACGCGGTACTCGTTGCGGAACGCGAGGGCGAGCAGGGCGACTTGGAGCGTCGGCCGGCCGTCCGGGGTGAGCTTGCCCTCCTCGGACAGGCTCCACAGGGTCTCGAAGACCCGCTCCGTGCGCAGCGCGGGACTGGTCCGCCAACGTACGACGGTGCGTTCGGTGCCCGGGTTCCACAGCGTGTGCTTGACGCCGGGCGGTATATCCACGATCTCCCCCGGCGCGTAGACGCTCTCCTCGCCGTCCATCACCACCAGGAGTTCACCGGACAGGATCCGCATGTGCTCGCGCTGCTTCGGATGCGTGTGCACGGGCGGCCGGTTGACCACGGGCCCGTAGTCCACCTCGACCTCCACGTAGGAACCCCCGGTATCCGCCGAGGTCTTGTGGAACGTGAGCCGATCGTTTCCCATCCGCAGCGTGTCGCCGGCACGAGCCATGACAGTCCCCCTCGGAGGCGTATGTGGTCGCCCCAGCCTAGCCACAGAATGCCGTTCGCGATCGGTTCATGTTCGATCGTTGTTCGGTGTCAATCCCGGCGCGGATCTTCCGACCCGTGACCATCCCGAATCCTGATCATCTTATTGACCTATGCGTGCAGGTTTCTTTGTTTCTTCTTGGTCTTATTTTCGGACCGGTGACCCACGGCAACGCTCAGTTCGTGATTCAGTACTGACATCGGGGCGGTTGGGATCGGGGGAGCAGCGAGGCACGCGAGTGCAGCGAGGCACCGAAGAACACGAACGGCGATCGTTCAAAGGCGCAACTTCGAACGAACGTCGCTCCGGGGGGGTTGGCTCGGCGGGGGTGGGCGTCGGCACGACATCGACGAACGCACCCACGCTCGGGCCGTCCTTCCGTGCCCCGTACGGCGCGCCGACCCGCTGGACGCAGCGGATCCATTCGAAGCGTTTCTCCCGAAGGGGGAGCCATGTCGCCTGGAGTCATCGCACGGAGAGAACATCCACTGTGGCGGGCCGCGGCCCGACTGGCCCGAACGACCTTCCGCGAGCAGTACGGGGCGTACATCGACCCCTCACCGGACCTGTTCGCGATCCTGCGTGAGGACGTGCACGACCCCCGTGATCCGATCGGATTGCACGGCGCGGTCGCCGGCCTGACCTTCGCGGGCACGGACACCCTGGTGTCCGAGTACTACCTGGACGACAGCCTGGAGTCGCTGCTCGTCCCGCTGATCGGTGAGCAGTTGCAGCGCTCGGAGATCTGCGAGATCAACTCGCTCGCCTCCACCAGCCGGGGCTCGGGGGCGCAACTCCTGGGCATGATGCCCACGTTGGCGTGGTGCAACGGGGCCAAGGCGGCGATCTTCACCGCCACCGGCCGGCTCGCGGGCACCCTGCCGCGCTACGGGATCGACTTCCGGCCGCTGGTCGCGGCCACCGAGGCCGCCCTGCCGGCTCGCCTCAAGGGCGGCTGGGGAACCTACTACGACAAGAAGCCGGTCGTCGGCTACGTCGACCTCAGGCATGTCGGCGACTCGCTGATGTCGCTGTCCGGACGCCGGTCGAACACCCCAGTACAGGCGGGGGTGTAGCCCGTGCTGAGCGTCGAACAAGGGCTGAACCGGCCCGAGTACCGAGACCGTGCGCTGATCGAGGTCGTCGACCGGGCCGGCCGCGCCGAATGCACGTACACCTACGGGCAGATCCGCGATCTGCGCAATCGACTCGCCGAGCGGCTGGACCATCCGCCGGGCACCGTGGTCGGCCTGGTCGCCGGCAACACCCCCGACTGGGTGGTCGCCGACCTCGCGCTGCTGGCTCGGGATCTCGTCGAGGTCCCCGTCCCGCTCGCGTTCTCCGCCGAGCAGGCCGAGTCGCTGTTGCGCGGCACGGCGGTATGCCTGGTGGACGAGCAGGGCGAGGCGCGCGTGCGCGCGTGGGGCCTGGCCGAGGGTCGCGAACTGGTGCGGATCGCCCAGGACTTCACCGGTGAGGCCGCGCCGCCGGCGCACCGCGCCGATCCCGTCGTCGACCGGGCAGGGGCGGCCGACGACGTGGTGAAGGTGATCCACACATCCGGCACCACGGGAGTGCCCAAGGGCGTTCGCATCCGCCGGGCCGGCATCGAGGCGCTGCTGGACGCGCTCGCGGAGGTGTTGCCGACCGGCATCTTCGACCGCTACCTCTCGCTGGTGCCGTTCAGTCTGCTCATCGAGCAGATAGCCGCCGTCTACCAGCCGATCCGGGTCGGCGGCACGCTCGTGCTGCTGCCCCGGGACGCCGCGTTGCTCGGCACCGCCGGTTCGCGCGCGGAGGAGGCGTTGGAGTGGCTGCGCGGCACCCGGGCCACCGCCGCCGTGCTGCCCCCGGCCGTGGTCTCGGTCCTGGACAAGGCCGCCGCGAACGCCGGGGACGACCCGGTGCGAACGCTCTTCGCCGCCACCACCCCGCCGTTCCTGCTCGCGGGCGGGGCGCCGGTGGACCCGAGCGCCCTGGAGCGGCTCGGCGCGCTGGGCATCGACGTGTACGAGGGATACGGGCTCAGCGAGAACAGCTCGGTCGTGTCCTGGAACCGGCCGAGCGAGAACGCCCCCGGAACGGTGGGCCGGCCGCTGCCGCACTGCGAGGTGCGGATCGGCCCGGAGGACGAACTGCTGGTCCGTTCCGCGTCGTTGTTCGCGGGTTACACGGTCGAGGACCCGACCAGTCGGCCGTTGGACGAGGACGGTTGGCTGCACACCGGCGACCGGGCCTCGATCGACGAGCACGGTCGGATCAGGATCCTCGGCCGGCTGAAGAACATGATCATCACCAGTCACGGCCGCAACGTCTCGCCGGAGTGGGTCGAGGGCCGGTTGCGATCGTGCCCCCGGGTCCGCGACTGCGTGGTCTTCGGGGACGGCCTCGAACACCTCGTGGTCGTGGTGCTCGCCGATCCCGGCGCGACGCCGGACGCGCGTTGGGCGGATGCCGTCCGCGACGAGGTGTCCGACTTCGCCGCCCGCGCGCTGGCCGAGACCGACCGGCCCGAACGGGTGCTCGTCGTCGCCGACGACGCGGCATTGCGGGCCCGCTATTTCACCGTGACCGGACGGCCGCGCCGCGACCTGCTGTTCACCGAACTGGTCGCACCCGAACTTCTCGCCCTGGCAAGCGCCGACAACTCAGGAGAGCGCCGATGACCACCGGGCTTCCCGCGTCCCTCCGCCCCCTGGGCGCCGGCACCGCGGCCCTGCTCACCCCCGAGGCACCGAGCGTCGGGATCCTCGACACGGCGGCCCACCTGGTGCCGCTGCTGGCCCGCACCGGGTACGTGCTGCTGCGCGACTTCGCACCGACCCTGGACGACTTCAACGCCCTGGTCCGCACCTGCAGCGCGCGGATCACCCTGGACCCGGCCCGCGCGTTCTACGGCGACGCGGCCCAGATGGTCGACTCGGGCCACGACCCGATCGGCCTGCACATCGAGAACGGCGCCACGCCGTACCCGCCGGACCTGCTGTGGTTCCACTGCGTCACCGCGGCCGACTCGGGCTCGCAGACGACGGTGTGCGACGGGCAACTCCTCGCGGAGGCCCTCGACGTGGAAACGCTCGACCTGTTCCGGCGGCAGCGGATCGTGTTCTCCCGCCGCGTGCCCGCGGAGCTGTGGCGCCGCTTCGTCGCCTTCGGTCTCGACGACGGCCGGTCGCCGGACGAGATCGGCGCCGCCGACCTGCACGCGCTGACCGGCGCGCACGACGTGGAGATCACCGTCCACCCCGACGACTCGATCACCTACGCCCACGCGACATACGGGGCGCATCCCTCGCGGTGGTCGACCGAGATCGCCTGGGCCAACAGCCTGTTCGGCCCCTCGTACAACTACGAGACCCCGGACATCCGCTTCGAGGACGGGTCGCCGATCCCGAAGGACGTCCTGGCCGAGATCGCCGAGGTCGCCGAGCGGGTGACCGAGGAGGTGCTCTGGCAGAGCGGCGACGTCCTGCTGATCGACAACTCCCGGGTCATGCACGGGCGTCGGGCGATCACCGACCCCCGGCGCACGATCGTCAACGCGCAGAGCTTCGCCCCGGCGAACTGAGCGCTCCCCGCGCACGGCGGCGGCACCGGCGCCGTGCGCACCCGCACCATCCCGATCACCAGCGATCAGAGGTGTTCATGTCTACTGCCCCGATATCCGGAACGGATGTGCACGGCGACCGCGAACTACGCGACCGGCTCGGCGGGATCATGGCGCTCGCGCACGTCAACACCTTCCACCCGAACGCCTTCGTGTGGCCCCAGGCGGTGACCCCGGAGAACCTGGAGTACCTGTCGGTCGTCGCTTACGGCGACCCCGGGCACGAACGCGAGGCGATCGCCTACGTCGTCAAGGAGCTGGCCCAACTCGCCGAGATCGAACGGCACGTGAGCGCCACGATGGCGCTCATCCTCAGCGAGATGCCGCTCCACCCGGGGCTCGGCGAGTTGTCCGAGGGCTACGAACTGCACCACGCGCTCTCGTGCTTCGCGGCCGAGGAACTGCACCACGCCAACACCTTCTTCCGCTACGTCCGAGAGATCTCCGGCTTCGAACCGCGGCTGCCGGACAGCCGATTCGGCGAGCGGTTGAGCGTCTTCCAGCAGGACGACCACCCGTGGGTCAAGCTGATCGCGCTGTGCGCCTCGGCCTACGTCGGCGAATCGGTGATCACCGTGTTCGAGCGGCGGACCGACCGGCTCGACCCCGACCGGCGCTACTTCGTCACCCGACTGCTGCACCTGCACGGGCTGGACGAGGCCCGGCACATCAAGGTCGACCACATCGTCATGCGCGAGCTGTACTCCCGGCTCAGCACCGAACAGCGGGCCCGCACCCGCGAACTCCTGACCGCCATCGAGACGCTCAACTCCCGGCTCGCCGACGACTTCACCACCTTGATCGGCAAGCTCACCGGGGTGGACATCGCCGAGGTGCCGGCCTACCGGATGCAGATGGCGATCACCCGGAGCTTCGCGGAGCGGCTGTTCGACGACGACGGCAATCCGCGCACGGCCGACGAACTGCTGAACGACGAACTGCGGCAGCTGATCCACGACTTCTCCGGCGCCGAGCACGTGCACACCCCGCGCCGAGGCGATCTGCCGGCGCCGCGCACCGACATCTGAACAGTCCCGCCCACCACCCCGAGTCACCACGACGGTAGCTCCCGGAGGACCGATGAAGACCACGATCGTCCTGCTCACCAGCTTCTCCCGCACGTGGCACGCGCTGGACCCGGCCGACCGCCGCAAGATCGAGGAGGAGCATCTGCAGCCCCTCGTCGGCCGCTACGCGGACCGGCTCTCGATCCGCTTCTTCAACAGCCTCGGCTTCGACCCGCGCTTCTCGCACATGGTCGTGATCGAGGCCGCCGATCTCCGGGACTACTACTTCTTCATCGAGGAGTTCCGGGACAACCACCTGCTCGCGCAGGGATTCGTGACGATCGAGCGGATCATCCTCGGCTACGAGGACGGCTACCCGCAGTTCGACGCGGCCGAGGACGCGCGCGCCGGAGCGGGGGTGCCGGCATGACCTACACGATCCTGCTCACGCTGGAGTTCGCGCCGTCCTGGCTGGCGCTCAGCCGCGACGAGCGCAAGAGCTACCGGGGCGCGCACGTGCTGCCGATCTTCGGCAAGTACGCCGACCGGGTCGGTGCGCGACTGTTCGACAACGAGTCCTTCCACGCCGATTTCTCGGACTCCATCCTGCTGGAGACCGAGCATCTGGAGTACTACTTCCTGCTCGCCGAGGAGCTGCGGGACTGCCCGCTGCTCACCGAGGGCCACGTACGCGTGCTGGAGTCGTTCATCAGCGTCGAGAACGGCTTCCGGACCGTCCCCGAGGCGGCCGCCGCGCTCGCCCGGTGACGCCACGATCGCACCACCATCGGCACCACTTCGCACCGAACCACGAGAAAAGGAAACAACCG
Source organism: Embleya sp. NBC_00896 (assembly GCF_045207785.1). Classification (NCBI taxonomy): domain Bacteria; kingdom Bacillati; phylum Actinomycetota; class Actinomycetes; order Kitasatosporales; family Streptomycetaceae; genus Embleya; species Embleya sp. NBC_00896. The sequence goes on along the minus strand of NZ_CP108776.1, from coordinate 6,135,143 downwards.
TGACGCTGACCATCGACTCCCCCGCCGTCGCCGGCGTGATCGACAAGCTCTTCGCCACCGAGGAGGCGCAGAACGAGGAACTCGAGGAGCGGGTCTCGGAGTTGGCGGGCGCCCAGCTCACCTTCGACCATGATCTGTGCGAGGCGCTCACCGACGTCCTGCTCGCGGTGGACCGCAACGTCGGGCGGTTCCTGTACACGCTCGTGCGCAGCCACAAGGCCGTCAACGTGGTCGAGTTCGGCACCTCGTTCGGCGTGTCGGCGCTGCACCTGGCGGCCGGCCTGCGCGACAACGGCGGCGGCCGGCTGGTCACCGCCGAGATCCAGCAGAACAAGGCCGAAGCGGCCAGGAACCACCTGGACGCGGCCGGCCTCGGCGATCTGGTGGACATCCGGGTCGGGGACGCGCTCGAAACCCTGCGCGACGTCGACGGGCCGATCGACCTGGTGCTGCTCGACGGCTGGCCGAACGTCTACCTGCCGGTGCTCAAGCTGCTCGAACCCCACCTTCGGCCGGGCGCCGTGGTGCTCGCCGACGACCTGCCGCAGGGCGGGCCCGTACCGCCGGAGCCGCTGCGCGAGTTCTACGCGTACGTGCGCGACCCGCGCAACGGGTACGCGACCGTGGCGCTGACCCTCGGGGACGGCGTGGAGTATTGCGTGCGGGTGGCCTGACCCCGATGAACGCGGTGCGCCGGGCCGGGACGCGAGTGCGTCCGGGCCCGGCGCACCGGCACGTCACGGTCGAGGAATCCCGGCCAGGCCCCGGACGAAGATGTCCAGGCCGAACTCGATCCTGGCCTTGCGGTCGCCGCTGATCATGTGCGGCATCAGCGCGATCAGGGTCGGGAACCGCTCCTTGGGCAGCGAACCGATCACCTCGCCCAGATACGCCTGCGCCATCGCCATCGGGTCCTCGCCCTCCTCGGCCCGGGACAGGTACAGCGCCGCCTCGTAGACGTCGGCCGAGATGTAGAGCTGGAGCACGTCGAGCACCCACGCGCACGCCTGTTCGGGCACGCCGCCGCCGCGCATGATGGCCAGCAGCCCCTCGCTGATCCGCAGCGCGTTCGGCCCCGAGGGAATCGCGGCCAACACCGCCCGCCCGAGGTCCGCGTGCGAGGCCAGGACCTCGCGGAACTCCAGCACCACCTCCTTGAGCTGGGCCTGCCAGCGCTCGGGGTCCGGCGTCGGGATCCGCACCTCGCCGAGCACGTGGTCGAGCACCAGTTCGAGCAGCTCCTCCTTGCTCGATACATGCACGTAGAGCGACGCGGGGCCGGTGTCCAACTCGTCGGCGACCCTGCGCATGCTCACCGCCTCGAGCCCTCCGTCGTCGAGCACGGCCAGCGCGGCCTCCACGATCGACGCCTGACTCAGCGGCGGCCGCACGGGCCTGGCGCGGCGGCGTCGCCACGGTGGGGTGGGGAGTTCCGGCACACCGGTGCCGGCGCTCGCCGGCGGCTGGCCGGCGGCGGCTCTGGGCCGGGTCCGCGACGTTTTCGCCATCTGTAGCCGTCCTGTGTCGATCGAGGGTTGCGAACAGCGTAGTTGACACGAACACTGACAGATGAAAGAACAGCGATCGTTGGAACGAACGACATTCGTAAGGAGTTGAAATGGACGCACTCGCCAAGCCGACGGCATCGCCACCGGTGGAGGACCCGTCGCCGTATCGGTGGCGATGGGCGGCACTCGCGGTCGTATTGCTGGCCGAGACCATGGATCTGCTCGACTCGACGATCATCGGGGTGGCCGCCCCGTCGGTCCGGGCGGACCTCGGCGGCGGCTCGACCGCGCTCCAGTGGATCGCCGCCGCGTACACGCTCGCGTTCGCGGTCGGCCTGATCACCGGCGGTCGGCTCGGCGACATCGTGGGCCGGCGCCGGATGTTCCTGATCGGCCTCGGCGGATTCACCCTCACGTCGGCGCTGTGCGCCCTCGCGCCGTCGATCGGGTTCCTGATCGCCGTCCGCGCGATTCAGGGCCTGTTCGCCGCGCTGACCATCCCGCAGACCTACTCCGTGGTGGTGTCGGTGTTCGCACCGGCCGAGCGGGGCAAGGCGTTCGGCGCGTTCGGTCCGGTGATGGCGCTGGCCTCGGTCGGCGGCCCGATCGTCGCGGGCGCGCTGATCAAGGCGGACCTCGCGGGCACCGGCTGGCGGGCGATCTTCCTGATCAACGTGCCGCTCGGGCTGATCGCGATCTGGGGCGCGCTGCGCTACGTGCCCGAATCGCGCGCCGAGCAGCGGCCCCGACTGGACCCGGTGGGCATGGTCCTGGTCTCGGTCGCCGCCCTGCTGCTGATCTACCCGCTGGTCCAGGGCCGCGAATCCGACTGGCCCGCCTGGACGTTCGTGTCGATGGGCGCGGCGCTGCCGGTGCTCCTCGTCTTCGCGTGGTGGGAGAAGCGGGTGGCCGGCGCGGGCGGGTCCCCGCTCGTGGTGCCGAGCCTGATCGCCAAGCGCGCCTTCAGCGGCAGCCTCGCGGTGGGCATCGTGTTCTTCGCCGCGATGAACGGTTTGCTGCTGGTCTTCGGCCTGTTCCTACAGATCGGGCTCGGCTGGACGGCGATCCACGCCGGCCTCGCCTCGACGCCGATCGCCGTGGGCGTGGTGATCGGCGCGCTGTCGGCCGGCGCCGTGCTGGTCCCGCGCTTCGGGCGCACCGTGCTGCACGCGGGCGCCGTGGTGATGGCCGCGGGGGTCGCGGCGATGTCGTTGACACTGCATTCGGTCGGTGCCGACGTCGGCGCGTGGCAGCTGATGCCGTCCCTGGTGGTCACCGGCATCGGGATGGGCCTGCTGCTGGCCCCGTTCTTCGACATCGCGCTGGCGAGCGTCGAGGACCACGAGACCGGCTCCGCCTCGGGCGTGCTCAACGCCAACCAGCAGCTCGGCGCCACGCTGGGGGTGGCGATCCTGGGCACGCTGTTCTTCGACGCGGTGGGCGACTCGGGCAGCACGAACCACGCGGGCGCGTACGCCGACGCGATGGAGCGGACGTTGTGGGTGGTCGTGGGTGGGCTCCTGCTCGTGGTCCTGGTCGCGTTCCTGCTGCCGCGTCGGCCGCGGGACGAGGAGCCGGTACCGACGACGGACCCGGTCGCGCCGGACGCGGCGGCCGGACCCGTGGGCGAAGCGCCGTCCACACCGCGGGATTCGGCCGCTTCGCCGGCCACGAAGCAGATGGGGGCAGTTCGATGACGAACGACATCGAGATCGCGGTCCACGAGGCCGAGCGCGACGCGGCGGCGGCGTTCCTCGCCGAGCACTACGCCCTCGGCACCCTGGAGATCGCCGACCTGGACAGCCGCCTGGCCGGCGTCTTCACCGCCGAGACCGGCGCGGAACTGGCCGCCGCGACAGCCGGGCTGGCCAAGCTGCCGAACGACCCGGACCGGCCGGCCGAGCCCGCCGAGCGGCGACGCGGCACAAGCCGGTCGGAGCGGCACGCCCGCCACGACCGACAGGGTCGCGAGGAGCGGCGGGAACGCCACTCGCGGACGGATCGGCACGAGCACGGCCGCGGCCGGCACCACGGCCGCGGCGGCCGTTACAAGCAGGCCGTACTGCTGCTCGTCCTGATCGCGCTGTGCCTGCGCGTCGACGCGCACGCCGTGCAGATCCTCGCCGTACTGCTCGTCGTCGCGGCCGCCGTCCGCTTCCGCCGGCATCACCACACCCACCGGGGCCACCGCACGGGCTGAGCCGGTTCAGCGGATCCCGTAGCTCTTGGCGTAGTGGTCCAGGGTGGTCAGCACCTCGTCCCGGGTGGTGTGCGGGACGGTCAACAGCACCTCGTCGATGCCCGAGTCCCGGTAGTCGTCGATCTCCCGGGACGAAGGGGGAAGCCGCCGCACGGAATCACCCGCAACGCGCCCGGGTCGCGGCCGGCCCGTTCGACCGCCGCCCGCACACGCGGCAGGCCCTGGGCCACGGCCGGGCCGCCCACCGGCAGCCAGCCGTCGGCGTACTCCGCGATGTGCCGGCACAGGACCGGCCCACCGAATCCGCCGAGCAGGATCGGGGGGCCGCCCGGCGCGACCGGTTTCGGCCACATCCGGCTCGGCTGGAACCGGACGAACTCGCCCGCGTAGGAGGCGACCCCCTTCGTCCACAACTCCCGCATGGCCAGCACCCGTTCGCGCGACATCAACGCCGCCTGCCAACACATCGCGGTCCAGGACCGCGTCCTGGAGACGGTCGGCGAACTGCGCCTCGGCGGCGACCCGATGTCGCCGTTCCTGTAGGGCATGTCACCGGGAGCGGCCCGTCGGCATCGCCGACGGGCCGCTCCCGGGTGCGCGGTCACACCGTTTCGCCGACGTCCTCCATCGGGCGGGCCGAGGCCCGCTCACGCTCGTGCTCCGCGCGCCGCCGGACGATGGACTCGGCGATCTCGCCGCTGCGGACCGCGAGGTTCGACAGCAGGGACGAGGTCAGCCCGTGGGTGTGTTCGCTGCCGCCCTGAAGGTAGATGCCGCAGGGCAGTTCGGGCGTGGTCACCAGGCGATAGTCGCGGGTCAACCGGTGCCGGCCGGCGGCGTCGCGCAGGCAGTACCGATCGAGCTCGCCGAGCAGGCCGGTCGGCTCCATGACGTCGTACCCGGTGGCGAAGACCAGTGCGTCCACGTCCAGTTCCGGCGAATCGTCGTCGAGCAGCGAACGCAGCAGGACCCGCGTCTCGTTGCCGGCCCGCTTGACGTCCTCGACCCTGGTCAGGTTGAGGAAGTGCAGACGCTTGGTGTTGCGCACCTCTTCCTCGTACGAGCGCCGGTAGAGGTCCCGGATGACCTCGTCGTCGACGACCGAGTAGTTCGTGTTGCTGTGGTAGCGCCAGAACGCCTCGCGCGTCCGGTCGGTCCCGAAGTAGTAGTCGTCGACCGCACCGGGATCGAACACCTGGTTCGCGAAGGGGGTGTCGTCCGCGACGGAGTAGCCGTAGGACGGGATGATCGCGGAGACCCGTGCGTCCGGGAGCGAGTCGTACAGGAACCGGGTGATCTCGGCCGCGCTCTGACCGGCCCCGACCACCGCCACACTCTTGAGGTCGTGGGGGTTCATCCTGCTGTACTTCTCCAGGAACTCCGAGCTGTGCCAGACGCGTTCATCGCGCGACACGCCCTTCGGCATGCGCGGGACCAGGCCCGTCGAGATGGCCACGTTGCGCGCGTCGACCCGCCTGGTGCCGGACCCGGTTCGGATCTCGAGCCGCAGACACTCCGGAGAGCCGGCCCCGGCCTCCGCCGGCAGTCGGATCGCGGTGACCTGCGAGTCGTAGGCGACGCGGTCGGTGAAGCACGCTCCGGCCCATTCCAGGTACTGGTGGAATTCCTGGCGGGTCGGAAAGAAGTCCTGGTTGTTGACGAATTGCGGCAGTCGGCCCGATGCGTGCAGATACGAGACGAAGCTGAACCGCGAGACCGGGTTGCGGAAGGTGGCCAGATCCTTCAGGAAGGAGATCTGCATGGTCGCCGACGGCAGCAGCATGTTGCGGTGCCAGCCGAACGAGGGCTGCCGCTCGAAGAACGCGGCCCGGACCCCGACCGGGTCCGCCGAATCGGCCCGATGCTCGTCCAGAGCGATGGCGAGCGACAGATTGGACGGGCCGAATCCGATGCCCACCACGTCGTAGATCTCACGTTCACTGATACCCATAGAAAACTCTCCCGCTAGCGTGGCGGCGACAGGGACTTCCGTATATTCGACGGGTCGGTCACGAAAACCGAAGAGGATCCTGATCGGGAATCGAGATAACTCTCGTCAGGCACGCTGCCGATGATCTCGCATGGTGCGCACATCTCGACCGGAAGTCCGGGAGAAACGCATTCGGTATTGCCCTGGAGAGCACCGCAGCATCAACGTAGAGGGCTCGGGGAGAGCTTTACAAGAGGCGCGGTACGCGCGCCGCCCGGACGCCGACCGCCGTCCTGCCGACAGGACAGCGCCCGGATCGCTCCGGAGCCGACCGCGCCCAGCCGAGGCACCGATGGCGTCGGCGGCTCGGAGCCCTGCCGTGAGCCGGGTCGCCGAAAGGGTGGGTTCCCGATGCTCGTTCCCTCCCACTGCGCGAACCCGACAGTTCGTGAATGGCCGATCCGATCCGCGGTAATCCATTGGCACTCCAGGTACAACGGCAGTTCCCAGGATGACCCGCTCTCACGCGTCTGCCGGTGATTTCCGCCCCGGAGGATGACCGTCGAATGGACCGACGATCTTTTTTCGGGTGTCGTACTGCCGGGACCCGTGAACCGGGCGAATCCGCACCGGATCGGGAAGTGAATCCGCTGGGAAACGAATCATGAATGGTGCGGAAAAGGCGTGAGCGCCGCAGCGCGCGGTGATCGGAGCGATCCCGCGGGCGCGCCACGAGACGAGGACCTCGTCGGCCGCCCGGTGACCGACGAGGTCCTCGTCTCGTGGCGCCACGCTTGCGTCAGACCTGGTCGGCGGGCCGATCCGGATGCGGCGGCTTGCCGTCGGCGCCACCGGCGCCGCTCCGAGCCGGGACCGTGCCGCCCATCGCGCGCCACACCAGCGCCGCCGTGCGCCGAGGCCAGTCCGCCGGGGCCGGGGCGCCGGCGAGTTCACGGCCGTACCAGGCCCCCGTGCACATGGTGAGGGCGATCTCCAGATCGGCGTCGGGGTCGATGTGCCCCAGGAGCCGGGCGGCCTCGAAGGCGGCCAGGAGGCGGGCCCGGCGCGGCGCGATCACCCGGGCGCGATAGCGGGCGCGCAGGTCGGGGTCGGTGGTGTCCTGCAACATCGTGCCGACCAGCGAGAGTCGGCCGGGCCGGGAGACGCCGCGTTCGAAGTCGACGAGTTCGGCCACCAGCGTCGAGAACGGGTCCTCGGCGGTGACGTCGACGCCGTCCTCCGCCCCTAGCTCCGCGACCACCGCCGCGGCGAGTTCGGCCTTGCCGGCCCAGCGGCGGTACAGGGCCTGCCGGGTGGTGCCCGCCTCCTGGGCGACGGCCGCGATCGACATCGCGGCGTAGCCGTCCCGGGACAGGTGGCGGCGCGCGGCCGCCAGGATCCGGGCGTCGATCGCACTGTCCCGGGCCCGACCGGAGCCGCGATTGACTCTTTCCATTTCAATACACTCCTGTATTGTTTCGGATCAGCAACGCACCGAGACAGGGGTATCGAGCGTGACAATCGTGTTCAACCGTTCCATCATCCCGCCGGTCGGACCCACGGGCGGCACCCCGTGACCGGCACGCCGATCGAGGCGCGTTTGCGGGATGTCCTGACTCGCGCGCGCGTCCTGGACCGGGATCTCACCGGCCTGATGACCGATGTGACCGCCGCCGAGCCACTGCGCGACTCGGTGCTCCGCCCGCTGACCGAGGCCCTGGTGACGGTCGGCGGCAACGCCGAGACCGGTTCGGACGAACCGGCCGAGACCGGGGATCCGGCGGACCGGGTGTGGGATCTCGCAAAGGACGTCACCCGCCTGCGCGTCGAGCCCGACCTGCCGCTCGGCGTCCACGAGGCCGCCGCCGCACTCCAGCACCTGGCCTGGCTGTTCACCGAGGACGACGACGCCCGAACCGCCCGGGTCGCCGAGCTGGCCGAGATCCAGGCCGGGTTGCCCCCGCGGATCCAGGTGGCGCCGAACGGACCGTACCTGGTCACCAACGCGAGCCGGGTCACCGACCGACTCGGCGAGACGATCCATGTCCTCCCGCAGACCGCCCTGTGCCGGTGCGGCGAGTCCGACACGAAGCCGCTGTGCGACGGCAGCCACGCCCGGATCGGCTTCAGCGGCGCCAAGGAGGACGGTCGGGTCCCCGACGACCGCCAGGAATACCCGGGCAACCCGGTCACCGTCACCGACAACCGCGGGCTCTGCGCGCACTCGGGACTGTGTACGGACCGGCTCTCGTCGGTGTTCCGGCAGAAGGAGGAGCCGTTCGTGGCGCCCTCCGGCGGCCGGATGGACGAGATCGTCCGGACCGTACGGGCCTGCCCCTCCGGCGCGCTGGGCCACCTGCTCGACGGGCAACAACCCCCGCCGCAACAGCGCGAACCGGCGATCGAGGTGTCCCTGGACGGTCCGTACCGGATCACCGGCGGCATCCCGCTGGTGGACGCGGACGGCGCGCCCGAACCGCGCGACGCCGGCGCGTCGACCGAGCACTACAGCCTGTGTCGGTGCGGCCATTCGCGGAACAAGCCGTTCTGTAGCGGGATGCACTGGTACGTCGGCTTCGCCGATCCGCCGCCGTCCGCCGAACCGACCCTGTACGAATGGGCCGGCGGGCTGCCCGCGCTGACCCGCATGACGCACATCTTCTACGACAAGTACGTCCCGCAAGACCCGTTGCTGGCACCGCTGTTCGCCCGAATGGCGCCCGATCACCCCGAGCGCGTCGCGGCCTGGCTGGTCGAGACGTTCGGCGGCCCCAAGCTCTACACCGAGCAGTACGGCGGCTACGACCACATGGTCGCCGAGCACGCGGGCAAGGCGCTGAAGGAGGAGTGGCGGGCCCGCTGGGCCCAGTTGATCAGCCGCGCGGCCGACGACGCGGGGCTGCCCACCGACGCCGAGTTCCGGGCGGCCTTCGCCGGCTACGTCGAGTGGGGCTCGCGGATCGCGGTGGAGAACTCCCAGCCGGGCGCCACCCCGCCGCCGCACATGCCCGTCCCCCGCTGGTGGTGGGTGTGCGGTGCCACGCCCGGCGCCCGCGTCTCCGCCCTCGCCCCCACCCCGGAGCAACCCGTGACCGAACTGCCCGCCGAGAACGAGCCGATCGGCTTCGCGGCGCACATCCAACCGCTGTTTCGCGAGATGGACCGCAAGTCGATGAGCTTCATGTTCGACCTGTGGTCGCACGACGACGTGACCACGCACGCCGAGGCGATCCTGGCCCGCCTGCGCCAGGGCACGATGCCGTGCGACGGCGCCTGGCCGGCCGAGCGCGTCGACGCCTTCGCCCGCTGGATCGCCGAGGGCAATCCGGCATAGCGCCGATCGGGGGCGGGCCGGCGGCGACATTCGGTCGCCACCGGCCCGCGGTTCGTCCGCGGCCACCGGTCGAGGCAATTCTGCGACAGCGCCACAGGGTTCACCTGAACGGCGGATGGACACAGTAGTCTCGGCAGGAGTACGGAATCGGTTGTGTGGAGGGTACGAACGTGACACCCATACCAGCGGAGGACGCGGGCGACGGCGACGGGAAGGCTTGGCGCCTGCCCCGTCTCGACGAGGTGGAGAACCACGCTCCCACCCGAATCGACACGAGCATCCCGCACACCGCACGGATCTACGACTACCTGCTCGGCGGCAAGAACAACTTCGCGGTCGACCGCGCGGCGGCGGACGCGATCGTCGCCACGATCCCCGATCTGCCGGTCACCCTCCAGCTCAATCGACTCTTCCTGCGCCGCTCCGTCCGGTACGCCGCGCGTCGGGGCATCCGGCAGTTCCTGGACATCGGTACGGGCATCCCGACCGCCGGCAACACGCACGAGGCGGCACACGAGATCGCCCCCGACGCGCGAGTGGCCTACGTCGACAACGACCCGATCGTGCTCGTGCACGGGCGCGCGCTGATGACCGACGGCGGCCCGGGCAGGACCACCTTCACCCAGGCCGATCTGCGCTCGCCCAAGGACATCCTGTCCTCGCCCCAGGTGCTGGAGGTCATCGACTTCGGCGAGCCCGTCGCGCTGATGCTGGTGGCGATCCTGCATTTCATCAAGGACGACGAGAACCCGCGGGAGATCATCGCCGAGCTCCGGGCCGCGCTGCCCTCCGGCAGCATGCTGCTGATGTCGCACGCCTCGTTCGACGCCAACCCGAACCAGGGCCGCGCGGGCGCCGACGGCTGGAAGAACGCCTCCGCCGAGATGAACATGCGCAGCTACGACGACATCCTGGCCATGTTCGACGGCTTCGACCTGGTCGAGCCCGGCCTGCGGACGCACTGGAACCCGGACGCCGAGCCGGAAGAGCCGCTGGACGCGGTCGAGAACGTCTGGGGCTATGGAGCCGTCGGCATCAAACCCTGACCCGCGCCCGACCGACACCCCGCCCATCACGCTCGGCTCGACGACTCGGGCTCCGTGGGCCGGGTGGGCGGGTGTCGGTATGGGAGGGACCGGTCAGCGGGCGGGTTCGGTCGGCGTGGTCGCGCGCTCCGGGGCGAGCGACCCGCGCTCTCCCGGCGCGCTCTTCGGGTCGGGTGGCACCGGGGCCGGCGCCGCAGGCCGTTTGCGGAAGCGGCCGCCCACGATGAGCACGACCGAGACCACGATCACCGCGCCGCCGAGGTAGACGTTCGGGCCGATCGACTCGCGGCCGATCAGCGCGCCGAGCAGGACCGCGATCACCGGGTTGACGTACGCGTAGGTGGCGACCGTGTCGTTCGGGAGTGTGGCGTTGGCGTACACGTACGCGCTGAAGGCGACCATCGAGCCGGCGAGGATCAACCAGGTCAGGCCGAGCCAGGAAGCCGTGGAGATGTCGGCGACCACCACGCGCCCCGGTTCGCCGCGCACCGTCGCGATCACGAGCAGGACCACGCCCGCCGCGATCATCTCGATCGACGTCGTCAGCAACGGATGCCTCGGCAGCGGTGCGCCGCGCGCGTACACCGAGCCGGCCGCCCACAACACCGACGCGATCAGGATCAGCACCACCGAGCCCACGTGCACGTCACCGCCGGGCCCGCCGACCAGGACGGCGATCCCGATCGTGCCCAGAAGCAGCGCGAACACCACCGAGGCGGAGATCCGGGTGCGCGTCACGATCGCGTTGATCAGCACCATCCAGACCGGCACGGTCGCCACGATCAGCGCCGCGAGCCCCGAGTCGAGGTGCTGTTCGGCGACGCTGACCAGGCCGTTGCCGCCGACCAGGAGCAGGCAGCCGATGATCGCGGCGGACCGCAGATGCGGCCACGTCGGGCGGTCCGCGCCGCGCGCGTGGCGCGGGGCGACGAACGCGAACATCAGCAGCCCCGCGACCAGGAACCTGACGCCGGCGGCGAGCATCGGCGGGATCGTCTCGACGGTGTACCGAATGCCCAGGTAGGTCGAGCCCCAGACGATCCAGACGATGCCAAGGGCGATCCAGGGCAGCCATCGATTCCTCTCTTGAAGAGCCAAAGTAGCCCTCGAACCTTCTTAAGTGAGGTGGATTTGCTGAATACCTCTGTAGATTAGGTCCACGACGTTGGCGAAAACAAGGAGTACGGGTGTCCAGGCAGCTCGACGACATCGACCACGCCCTGCTTCGGGCACTCAGCAACGACGGACGGCGAACGGTCCGCGCGCTCGCGAAGTCCGTGGACCTGTCCGAGCCCGCGGTCCGTGATCGACTCCAGCGGTTGGAGCGCGACGGCGTGATTCGGGGCTACCACGCCGACTTCGCCCCCGAGAGCGTGGACGCCGGCACCGCCGCGTTCGTCGCGCTCCGGTTCGACGCCGGCGGCCGGGAGGCGCGCGATCAGGTCGACGCGGCGCTGCGCCGCGAGCCGTGCGTGCTGGAGGTACACGAGGTCGCGGGCCAGGACTGCTACTGGATCAAGGTCCGAGTGGCCTCGACCACCGCCCTCGCCGAGGCGTTGGACCGGATCCGCGCGATCCCGGTGATCCGCGGCACCGGCACCACGATCGTGCTCCGCACCGTCTTCGAACGTCCACTGCTGTCCGGCGAACCGGGGAACGAGCCGGACGAGGAGCCGGACCCGGCCGGCGCCTGAGTCGGCGCCGGGGTCGGCGCCCGAGTCGGCGTCGTGGCGGGCGACGCGCACCCGGCGTGGAGCCGAGCCGTGGACGGCGTCGGGCGCGGCCCGCTTAGCCCATATGGTGTTGCCTGTTCCGGGATCTCGGATCACGGCTACCGGGCGAGGAGGCCGAACGGAGATGACCGATGTGGACGCACCGGGGTCGGAGGGCGGGACATCGGATGACGAGACGAAGTTCGTCACGATGCTCTATCGCGAATACTCGCGACCCCTGTTGGCCGTCGTCTCGCGCCTGAACGGCGGGGACCGTCAACGAGCCGAGGACAGCGTGCAGGAGGTCCTGGTCAGGGCCTGGCGAAACCGCGAGCGGCTCGACCCGTCGGCGCCGCTGCTGCCGTGGCTGGTCACGGTCGCCCGCCGGCTCGTCATCGACGAGCAGCGGGCCCGTTCGGCCCGGCCGCCGGAGGTCGGCGACGAGCCGTTGGCGGCGCTGCCGACCGGCGACGAGGTCGATCGGCTGCTGCGCTCGGTCGTGGTCGGCGACGCGCTCGACGCGCTGTCGGCATCGCACCGGGAAATTTTGATCGAAACGTTCTTCCGCGACCGTACTGTCAATCAGGCGGCCGACGTACTCGGCATCCCCGCGGGTACTGCGAAGTCGCGGGTGTACTACGCACTTCGCGCGTTGCGGGTCGTCCTGGAGGAGAGGGGTGTTTCGGCATGACCGTCCAACCCGAGCACGCCGATGTCGGCGCGTACGCGCTCGGCCTGCTGGAGGCGGCCGATCGGGACGCGTTCGAGGAGCACCTCGCGACGTGCGATCGGTGCATCGAGGAGTTGGCCGACTTTTCCGGCATGGCCACGCTGCTGACCGAGTTGCGTTCCGAAGACCTGTACGAGCTGCCTCCGCCGGTCGGGGAACCCGAGCGGTCGGCCGGGCCGGTCCGGCCGATCGCGACCGCCCCGGTGGTCGAGGCCGCTCCGGTGGTGGAGGCCGCTCCGGTGGTGGAGGCCGCTCCGCCGGCGCGATCGCCTTCGGAGACCGGGTCCGCCCCGGTGACCGATCTCGCCGCGCGGCGGGCCGCCCGGCGGACGCCACGGATGTTCCTGGTCGCCGCCGCGTGCGTCGCGCTGCTCGTGGTCGGTCTCGGCGGGGGTCTGCTCGCGGGCAAGGCGTGGTTCGAGGACGACTCCTCCTCGACCGCACCGAGCGCGACGGAGGCCATCTTCGCGACCGGCCAGAACATCCGGGTGACCAGTCCCACGACGGGTGCGGTCGCGCATCTGGGCCTGGAGAGCAAGGGGTGGGGCACCAACCTCGCCCTGGAGTTGTCCAACGTGCGCGGCCCGCTGCGGTGTTCGCTGGTCGCGGTCGGCAAGGACGGCAAGGAACAGCAGGTCTCGACCTGGATGGTCCCGGCCAAGGGCTACGGCGTGCCGGGGTCGGAGGCGCCCCTGGTCGTGCACACCGGCACGTGGACACCCAAGGACCAGCTCGCGCGCTTCGAGGTACGCACGACGGACGGCGCGACGCTGGTCAGCGTTCCGGTGTAGCCCGATCGTCCCGGCCGCGGCGGTCCGGGAACCGGAAGCATCGGGCCGGGAAAGGGTCCCGATGCCCCGTCGACTGTCCGACGGGGCATCAGGACCGGGTTGCGTACGGGCCTCGGACCGAATGCCGTGCCGGACACCGGGACCGGGTGCTCTCGTACGGATTACGCGAAGCGTCCCTGCAACAGCCATACGCCCGGCGCCCCCGGGTCCGCGACCGGATCGCCGAGCAGGCCCCAGAAGCGCTCGACCACGGCGGCTCGCGGCACGTCGGCGACGTCCATGCCCTCGGGGAAGACCGAGCTCAGCGCCTCGAGCACGTCGCCGATCCGCTTGCGTCGCAGGCCGGTCAGCCGGGTGATGTCCGGCAGCCGGGTCTTCCAGCGGCCGACCACGGCCTCGGCCAGCAGGCCCTCCAACTCCGGACCCACGCCGGAGACTTCGGCGAGGTCGCGCATCGACAGGCCGAGGGCGCGGACCAGGAATCCGGTGCGCTCCTCGTCGGCGCGCCACTTGTTGGCGCGTTCGAGCCGGGCGTAGCCGACTTCCTTCATCCGCACGCGGTTGGCGAGTTCGGGGCGGGTAAACCCGGCCGCGATCCGGTGGTCCTGGAGGTTCGTCGGTCGCCCACCCATGAGTTGGCCGATGGGGACGACCAGGGATTTGGCGAGGGCGCGCAGTTCGGCTTCGTTCGGTCGTTCGGTCCCGGCTTCCCACTGGGCCACGGTCGACGGCAGGACCCGCAGCTCGTACGAAGCCAATGTCGCGGCCACACGCTCGCAGGTAAGCGCCATCACCCCCCGGGCGGTGGCGGCTGCGGACGGCGAGAACGCCGGTCGGACATCGAGGTCATTGGGGTCGGTCACGCCGCAAGCATAGAAACCAAAGCCGGCGCTGTGGAGTCGACCATGGATCGACGCGGCTCAGCGGCTCGGCCGCGGCTTCGTCACATGGCGCGGCAGGGCCGGCGCGATCCACCGGAGCACGTCCGCCTCGACGTCGCCGGGGTTGGTCCGGCCGTGTTCGACTTCCGCGGGAAGATCGCAGATCATCGTCCCCGATGACACGAACCGATACACCGCCCACCGGCGACGAGCGCGCCTCGCTGACCACGTTCCTCGACTACGTCCGGAGCACGGCCCGGTCCAAGTGCGAGAGCGTTTCCGCCGACGACGCTCGCAACGCACCGCTCCCCGGCTCCCCGCTGATGACCCTGTGCGGGTTGATCGGCCACCTCCGCTGGGTCGAGTACTACTGGTTCGAGGTGATGTTCCTCGGCCGGGAGGACGAGGGCCCGTGGACGGACGAGGACCCCGACCGCGAAATGCGGATCGCGCTCGACGTCCCCCTGGCGGACCTGCTCGCCGAGTACGAGGCGCAAAGCGCGCGCTACCGCGAACTGGTGGCCGACACCGACCTGGATACCCCGGCGAAGCGCCCGTTCCGCGACGGCCGCCACCCCAACCTCCGCTGGGTCCTCCTGCACCTGATCGAGGAGACCGCCCGCCACAACGGCCACCTCGACGTGATCCGCGAACTCACCGACGGCCGAACCGGTAGGTAGACGCGGCGGCCCACCGGAAGCCGTCGTCCCTCTGCCCCACCCGCCGTGGGCTCGCCCGCGATCGCCACAGGCGTCGGTGTCGGGGGCGGTCCTCAGCGGACCGAGCGCGGTGGCGCACTTCGTGATGGCGGGTCGGGGGTGATCCGGCGGCCGGTCGGCAGGGTTGCGGGGGTGGCCGAGGTGGCGCTCGAATCGGTCGGGGCGGTCGGGCGTTCCGTCGCCGCCGGCGAAGCCGGAGGTGCGGGGGGCGTGGGGGGCGTGGTGGGCGTGGTGGGCGTGGCCGCGGCCGTTGACGGGGGCGCGGTCGTCGCCGTGGCCGCGGGAGCCGGGCCGGCCGGCGGTACGGTCACCGGACGGGGCTCGTCCGCGGTCGTGGTCGTCAGCGCCCAGCCGACCGCCGCCAAGGCGAGTGCCGCCGCCGGAACGGCCAGACGCAACGGGACGCGGCGCCGGCGTACGGGCGGGTCGGGCAGCGGTACCTCGCGGGCTCGCAGTGTCGCCGGGGTCACCGCTTCGGCCCGTCGACCCAGCCAGTCGCGCAGTTCGGCCTCGAGGGCCGAGTGGTCGTCGGTCCCCGACCGCTCGGGCGCACCGCCGTGTCGGGTCACGCGTCGTCCTCCAACAACTTGTGCAGCGCGGTCAGCCCGCGACTCGCGGTGGATTTCACGGTGCCGGACGGGATGCCCAGCGTGCCGGCGATCTCGACCTCGCTGAGGTTCTCCCAGTAGCGCAGCACCAGCACCTCGCGTTGACGCCTCGTCAGCAGGCCCAGGGCGTGCCGTAGTCGCCGGTCGCGTTCGGCGCGCAACGCGTCGTCCTCGGGCGAGGCCACCGGTGGGGCCACGGGCGGCACCCACGCGCGGGCGGTCCGCCGCCGGCGCAGCACCGACCGCGCGCCGTTGACGACGCAGCGCCGCAGGTACGCGGGCGGGTCGTCCAACTCCCCCAGCCGCGCGCCGTGCCGCCGGAACGCCGCCGTGAACGCCTCCTGGACGACGTCCTCCGCGGTCTCCTGGTCGTCGACCAGGAGCGTGGCCAGCCGCACCAGCCGCATCCGGTGCGCGTGGTAGAGCTGCGTCATGGTCGGCGGCGGCTCGCCGACCTCCCGGGTCCGGCGGCGGAACAGGCCGAAGACGCGCCGTCGGGGCGGGGCGGCCTCGCCGGACGGCGCGGCGAAGGCCGGGCTCGGCTCGTGCCGACCCCGGACGTGTGACTCCTGGATGGTCATGAACTCCTCGGACCCGTACCGGTGGGGCGATCGCGGGACCGGCCGGCGGGCCCGGAACAGTCACGTCCCGGGCCCGCCGGCCGGTTCCGGCGTCAGGCCGCGACGCGACCGCGGCGCCGGGCGAAGACAACCGTTCCGGCACCGAGGACGAGCAGCACCGCGCCGCCGCCGATCAGCATCGCGGTCTTGTCGCTACCGCCGGTCTCGGCCAGTCGGCCCTCCGGCGCCGGGGTCGGGGTGACCGACCCGGCGTTCGGCCGAGCCGGGTCACCCGGCTTGCGGGCCGAATCCGCGGGCTGCGGAGGGTTGGTCGGAGTTACCGACGCGTTCCGCTCCGCGGTGGGGGGCGTGGGCTGCGGTGCCCTGGGCGTCGGGGGCGTCGGGGCGGTCGAGGGGACCCGGTCGGCCGAGACGGGCGTCGGATTCGACGGCGCCGGCCCGTCGGCGGCGACGGCCGCGGTCTGGGGCAGCAGCGCGAGCGAGGCGGCCAGCACGAAGCCGGCACCGATCACGCGACCGGCCCGAACGCGGGCGCGACCGGCCGTGGGGGAAGCGGACGTGCTGCGCTGGGGAGGAATGAACACCGTTCTCCTTGCGGGACGTCGAACGGACCACCGTCCGAAGACGGCGGTCGCCACCATTCGGTGACGGACATCCAGACGCGCGAGTCCTCCCCGGGTTCCCGATCTCGGCCATCTTTTTTCGGCGGGCGGCACGGCCCTGGGGCAACCCCGTTGCGCGGGGCCCGCGGAGGCCATTGTCGAGACTCCCGGTCTCGGCAAGAAGATAGGCCGACACCATGAATCCCGACGACGCCGCCCGCACCGAGCGCACACCGGTCGGGGCCCGAACGGACGGACACCACCGACACCGACTGACCGCGAGGCGATTCCGCTGAGGGCTTATCCCTCCCGCTTGTGAGGAGTTGATGGAATGACACAGACTTTCATCATGACAGTCGATCCCATTCGGGGATCGACCCGACCGGGGAGCACGACACCGTGAGCGGTGAGGAACTGCGGGCCCGCAGGCGGCGCGAGACCCGTGCCGAGATCCAGGCCGCGGGGATTCGCCTGTTCACCGAGCAGGGCTACGCCGACGTCACCGTCCAGCAGGTCGCCGAGGCGGCCGGTATCTCGTCCAGCACGTTCTTCCGGCACTGCGCCACGAAGGAAGACATCGTGTTCTGCGACGACGAGGACGACGCCCGGATGGCCGAGTGCTTCCACCGCCAGCCCGCCGACCTGCCGCTACTGGAGGCGGTCCGGCGCGGCTACCGCGAGGGCTACGCGCAGTTCTCGAACCAGGGGCTGCTGCTCGACCGGTTGCGACTCGTCTACCGGACACCCGAACTGCGCGCCGCCACCTGGGAATGGCACACCCGGGTGATGGCCGCCCTCATCCCGTGGCTCGCCGGCCGGCTCGGGCTCCCCGACACCGACCTGCGGGTCCGCACGCTGACCGCCGTCTGCGTCGGCACGGCCGGTTCCGCGACCGAGGCGTGGGTGGACGGCGACGGCGCCGAACCCCTCGCCGATCTCATCGATCAGGCTTTCGACAACACCCGTTCGGCCTGGGCCGAGCAGGACCCCTCCACACGTGATCACCTTCGCCGTCAGCCGACGGTCGCGGATCGAACATCGACGATCGAGCCGCCCCGAGGGCCGCGCCCCGAGTCCGAGTCCACCTCGAACTCCCGGTCGGACCAGGCAACGAACCGCACATCGACCTGCACTTCGAAAAGCACATCGAAAATCAGGCGTCGAGGCTCGACGGACGAACGACGACGAAGGCGCGCACCGGAGGTCTCACCGAAGGGAAGCGACATGCAGGCAGCGATGCTCACCACCCCCGCGCCACTCACGCCGGAGGCCGCGGCCGACATCCCCGGCGGATTCGGCGACCAGGTGTACAACAGACTGTTGGGCGAACGAATCATCTTCCTCGGCAAGGAGGTCGACGACGACATCGCCAACCGGATCACGGCCCAGCTCCTGATGCTGGCCGCCGCGTCCGACGAGGACATATACCTGTACATCAACTCACCCGGCGGCTCGATCACCGCGGGCATGGCCGTCTACGACACCATGCAGTACATCCGCAACGACGTCGTCACGATCGCCATGGGATTCTGCGCCTCCATGGGCCAGTTCCTGCTCACGGCGGGCACCGCCGGCAAGCGGTTCGCGCTCCCGCACACCAAGATCCTGATGCACCAGCCCTCGGCGGGCCTGGCGGGCTCCGCGACCGACATCCGGATCTACGCCGAGCAGCTCCTGCGCACCAAGCACGAGATGGCGGACCTGATCGCCCGACACTCCGGCCAGTCCATCGAGACCATCACCCGCGACTCCGACCGCGACCGGTGGTTCACCGCGACCGAGGCGAAGGAGTACGGACTGATCGACGCGGTGATGGACGCCCCGGCCGGCATCCCGGGCACCGGTGGCCCGGCGGCCTGAGCACCCGGTCCCGGCCGCGCCGACACGCTTCGTCGACCCGGCCGGGCACCCCGCCACGAGAGGACACGGGCCGGCCGTCCCACCGTTCGGACGAATGGCACCGCCGGGAATGATCCGGTGCGCTTCGTCCCTGTACCTCACGACCAACCGCTTCGGAGGGACGCCGACCATGTCGCATCGCATCATCAACCCCGCCGGCCTGCACGATCCGGTGCATTTCGGGTACAGCCACGTGGCCGTGGCGTCCGGGGAGCTCGTCTTCGTCGCCGGACAGTACGCGTCGGATGCCGACGGACATGTCACGACCGACGACTTCGCCGAACAGGTGGAGGAGTCGTTCGGGAATCTGCGGATCGCGTTGGACGCGGTGGGGCTCGGGTTGGAGCACATCGTGCAGTTGCGCACCCACATCGTCGACCACGACTCCGACAAGCTGTCGATTCTCGGCAAGGCGATCGGCGAGATCTGGGGCGCCCGGCCGCCGACGCAGACACTCAGCGGGGTGGCGTCGCTGGCCCTGCCCGGGATGCTCTTCGAGGTGGACGCGATCGCGGTACGCCCCTGACGACGAGCCGGGTGGGGGTGGATCGCGGGCGGCGCACCCCCACCCGGCGAAGGCGTCGGTCCTGCCGATCCGTCGAGCCGGCGCGCCGCTCCCCGCCACTCGTCGGGCTACTCCGTCGCGGTCGGCCAGTTCCACATGGGGACCTCGCGGAGGGGGTGCAGCTCGGCGTCGGTCGTGGCGTGCGAGTTCTGTACGGCCACGTGTGAGCCGAACTCGACGTGGGAGCGCAGGGCTTCGCGAAAGGGGCCGTCGTCGGGCAGGCCGGCTTCGTCGGCGGCCTCCATGTACAGGTCGACGAAGCGCTGTCGCTGGTCCTCGGAGATGCGCAGGCCGCGGTGCACCGAGATCAGATGCATGAACCCGCCCATGCTGCGGGAGAAATCGTCCGGACCGCCGAAGGTCTCGGCGGTGAAGGCGGTCAAGTGCTCGATGTGTTCGGGGCGTTCATGACCCAGCAGCGGTTTGATCAGTGGGTCGTTCGTGAATTTGGCATAGAAGACCTCGATGAATCGGCGGAGACCCTCGTGTCCGCCGGCGTGCTCGAATAGCGTCGCCATGTGTACCACCCCACACGCCCGTCACGGCGGGTGTCAACGGCCGACAGCCGGCGCCGGATGACACTTCGGTAACATCCGGCCCCCTCCCTCGTCCCGTCCCGGCTTGCCCGTCCCGCGACCTCAGTCGCCCACCCGCCGCACGCCGTTCTCGTACGCGAAGACCGCCGCCTGCGTGCGGTCGCGCAGGTTGAGCTTGGTCAGCAATCGGCTCACGTGCGTCTTGACCGTCTGCTCGCTGAGCACCAGGTGCGTGGCGATCTCGGCGTTGGACAGCCCCTGCGCGATCAGCGTCAGGACCTCGGTCTCCCGCTCCGTGAGCCGGTCCACGCGCCCGTGCGGCGCCCCGCTCGGGCCGCCGAGGCGGGCGAACTCGGCGATCAGCCGGCGCGTCACGGTCGGCGCGAGGAGCGCCTCGCCGGCGGCCACCACCCGTACCGCGTGCGCGAGCTGGATCGCGGAGGCGTCCTTGAGCAGGAAGCCGCTCGCACCCGCCCGCAGCGCCTCGTACACGTACTCGTCCAGGTCGAACGTGGTCAGCACCAGGACCCGCGTCGTGGCGCCCGCGTCGGCGGTGATCTGCCGGGTCGCCGCGAGCCCGTCCAGGACCGGCATCCGCACGTCCATCAGGACCACGTCCGGGCGCAGCGCCGCGACCTGCTCGACCGCGTCCCGCCCGTCCACCGCCTCGCCCACGACCTCGATCCCGGGCTGGGCGCCGAGCAGGACCGAGAAGCCCTCGCGCACCATCATCTGGTCGTCGGCG
Source organism: Embleya sp. NBC_00896 (assembly GCF_045207785.1). NCBI lineage: Bacteria > Bacillati > Actinomycetota > Actinomycetes > Kitasatosporales > Streptomycetaceae > Embleya > Embleya sp. NBC_00896. Next base: position 6,114,756 of record NZ_CP108776.1, on the reverse strand, counting down.
ATCAACACCCGGATGGCCATCCCCGTCACAGCTCCTCGGTCGGCAGGAAGACGGCCACGTGATAGCCCCCTTGAGGAGTATGCCCGGCTTCGAGGGTGCCGCCGATCATGGTCGCGCGTTCGCGCATGCCCAGCACCCCGTGGCCCGAACCGTCGCGCGCCGGCGGCACCGGGTTGGGCGGCGGCTCGTTGCGCACGCGCAGTCCGACGCCGGTGGGCGCGTACTCGACCTCGACCCGCACGAGCGCGCCGGACGCGTGTCGCAGCGCGTTGCTCAGGGCTTCCTGGGCGATCCGGTACGCGGACAGGTCGACGCCCTGGGACAGTCGGCGCGGGGTGCCGACGAGGACGCTCTCGACCGTCATGCCGGCCGCGCGGACGTTCTCGATCAGCTCGGGGAGCCGGTCCAGGGTGGGCTGCGGAGCGGGTCGGCCCTGGCCGTCCAGCTCGGCGCCGCTCTCCCCCTCGGCGCGCAACAGACCGAGTACGCGCCGGAGTTCGGCCAGCGCGTCGACCGCGTTGGTGCGGATGGTGCCGAAGCTCTTGACCAGTTCGGGCGGCGGGTCGGCGACCCGATAGGGCGCGGCCTCGGCCTGGATCGCGATCACCGACATGTGGTGCGCGACCACGTCGTGCAGCTCGCGGGCGATCCGGGCGCGTTCCTCCAGGAGGGCCCGCCGTTCGCGTTCCACCGAGGTCAGGTCGGACTGTACGGCCAGCTCGCGGCGCGCGTCGGTACGGCCGCGCAGCGCGACCACGACGATCATCACCGTCGCGGTCAGCAGCGCGACCACCGGCATGGTGCCCCAACCGGAGGGGTCTTGCCGGGCGTTGCGCACCAGCACCACGCCGAGCAGCGCGGTGATCGCCCACGTCTCCGCGACCACGCGCACGGGGGTGTGGAAGGCGACGTAGGCCATCACGACCACCTGCGCGACGACGCCCGACGCGGTCCACGGCCACTGCACGTGGTCGTGGCCGATCTGCTCGCCGGCGAAGGCGCTCGCCAGGGTCGCGCCCAGCGACATCCACCACGCGAGCAGCGGGCGCTGCGGCGCGAGCAGGATCGGCACCCCCACGGCGAACCCCAAGGCCGCGGCCAGGCCGCCGGAGACCCCGGGGTAGCCGGCCAGGACCCCCCCGTGGGTGCCCACGACGATGACCGCCGTCAGGAAGAGCAGGCCGCGCGCGACCACGCGGCCGTCGAAGGGGGCCGGTGGTCGGTCGGTCCGGATCCGGACGTCGAAGAGGTCCTCGCGCAGGGCGGCCAGACCTCGACTTGCTTTCGAGCTCACCCCGAACACGCTACGGCCGGTGACGACGCCCGACGTCCCCACCCCGAGTGAAACCGCGAGTCACTCTCAGGAGCTACGACCGGGCCGGCCGGGCCCGCCGGGCGCCGGTCTCCCACCGGTGGAACAGCCCCCACAGGGCGAGCAGGACGGCCGCGAACACCGGCATCCAGCCGATCCGGGCGAGCACCCACAGCGGTCCGTCCGGCACGGTGCCCAGGCCGACCACTCCGCCCGCGCCGATCCCGCCGGCGGTGACCGCGAGCATCGCGCTCTGGTGCCACAGGAACACCGTCATCGCGGACAGGTTGACCATCGCGACCGCTGCCCAGACGCCGGGGTGCCGGGTGAGCGCCCGCCGCAACGGTGCCCTGAGCAGCAGCGCGAGCCCGCACTGCGCGATCCCGAACGCGACCGCGGCGAGCGTGGGCGGGTTGAGGTTGGAGATCGCCTCGCCCGGTATGCCGACCATGCTCACCGGGTAGCCGCACCAGAGCATCAGCCCGGCACACGCGAGCGCGCCGCCCGCGAGCAGCGCGGCGCCGCCGCGCTCGATCCGCGCGCGGTCGGGGCCGGCCCACAGCGCGCCGAGGCTGTACGGGACGAGCCAGCCGGCGAGCACGTTGACCCAGCCGAGCGCGGCCGGCCCGTCGGCGGCGAACCGGGTGAGGTCCACCACCGCGACCGCCGCGATCGCGAGCACCGGTCCGGCCCGGCCGAGCCGGACCACCAGCGGGGTGAGCGCGGTCAGGCCCGCGAAGACCAGCACGAACCACAGGGGGGACAGGACGAGCTTGCCGAGCGTGTACAGGCTCTCGCCGCCCACGAAGTCGTAGAGCACGGCGCCGAGCGCGGTCCACACCGCGAGCAGCACCGCGATCGGCCGGCCGAGCCGGATCATCCGGTGCCGGGCCCACGACCGGTATCCGTCCGCCCGCGCGTAGGACTGCGCGGCCACGTACCCGCCGACCAGGAAGAACACCGCGAGCGGCTGGAGCAGCCAGGTCACCGGCGCGTACTCGGGCAGGTGCCGCAGGGGGCTGTCGGTCTGCCAGTGGGCGGTGCCCGCGTACACCGCGGTGACGATCCAGTGCCCGAACACGACGCCGAGGATCGCGAACGCCCGCAGGCCGTCCACCTCCCGTTCGCGGCCTGTGGGTGTGCCGGCCTCGATCCTGCGGACCAGCGTGCCGAGATCAGCCATGGGTCACCTCCGTGGCGCGGCCGCGCGCGATCAGCGCGAGGTTGTGCAGGGACGGCCCGCCGGGCCGCAGGTAGTCCGAGTGACCGCCGCCGCCGACCGCGAAGTCGCGCGCGCCGAAGCCGTCCTCGGACGGGTCGGCGCCGAAGCCGATGGTGGTGCCGAAGAACGGGATGCGCACGTTCGGGACCCAGTCGATCCAGTCCGAGCCGCCGCGTCCGGCCCACACCCGGGCGCCGGTGCCGAGGTCGTCCGCGTCGTCCACACCGAGCCCGGGGCTGCCGAACACGGCCAGGTCGGCGACGTCGATCTCGGAGACCGCCCGCCCGCACACGGTCGAGCCGTACGAGTGGCACAGCAGGGACACCTGCGCGGCGGGCGCGACCGCGTACAACTCGGCGATGAAGCGCCGCAGTTCGCGGGCGCCGGTCTCGGCTCGGCCGGAGGTCAGCACGTCGACGCCGATCGTGGCCGGCGGCGAGTAGCCCAGCCAGGCGATCACCGCCACGCGCGCCGTCGGGTCCTGGGCGCGGATCTCGGCGTACAGCGCGCGGGCGCCGCCGCCCGGGGTCGAATACGGCTTGTCGCCGCGGGTGTCGAAGTGGTCGAGGTCGGAGCCGGTGCCCGGGACCAGGACGGCGATCCGGTCGGCCCCGGCGAGGTCGCCGACCACCTCGACCGCGCGGACCCGGCGGGCGCGGCCGTCGAAGGAGAGGAACTTCCGGGCCGGATCGGCCATCCGGGCGAGCTTGTCGGCGCGCCCCTCGTGTCCGTTGTCCCGGGCCATGCCCGCCGCCTCGGCGATCGCGCGCTGGTTGGCGTCGTATCGCGCATCGAGCGTCGCGGCCGACATCGCCGGCAGGGTCGGCGGCACCGGCGCCGCGGCTTCGGCGACCCCCGCTCCCGGTCCGACCAACGCCCCGGCGATCAACGCCGCGACCAGGCCCATCCGCAGCCGACCGTGCATGTCCCGCTCCCGTCCTCGAGGTTCAGGACACGAAGCTAGAAATCAGGGTCCGTAGCCTGCGTCGCACCACGGGGTGCACTTGGCGGGTAGCTCTCCAGGACTACCCGGGTGACCCGACGCGGGTCCGGGAACGCCGAATGACCCGGGGGCACCTGACCCCGGGTCACCTGATGTGGCATCACTCCACGCGGCGCGGCGGCGCGGCGGCACGTCACTCGGCTCGGCGTCGCCCCGGCCGCGGCTCGGCCGCTGCGAACCGGGCACCGGGGAAACGGGTTTGCCCGGCCCGCACCACCGCATCGCATCGACCGGCCGCGCGTTCCCCGCGGGCGCCCGCTGCCCGGCCGCGACCTCGGACACACCGCCCGACCGCCCGCCGCACCATTCCCGGCCGATACAGAGCGAACCCGCGCGAACCGATCGAAAGCAGTCGCAAAACCGACACTCGGAGCCCTCTGTGGGTCACACCCCGAAACCACCCGATACTCGGCGCTTCCCGGCGTGAATCGGTCGCATCCTCGACACGTGTCACCGGCGCTTGGGTGTTGACTTGGACAGCCCCCGGATGGACCCTCGGGCCAGCCGCTTCGCGGGTCCGGAACCCGTACACCGGCTCTCGGCACCGCACCGTTCCCATGCCCGCCGTCGGCTCGTGACCCTTCCCGGATCAACCATCGATCCGCGCCCGACGGGCGCGTGATCCGCACCTGATCCACCACGCAATTCGGCACCGCAGCATATCGATCTTCCGGAACCGGAGCCTCCGTTTCCGCATGTCGAATCCCCCGGGCTGCAGGCCCTCGGGACGCCCCGAAAGGCATCCTGATGCCGCGAACGAGCACACCCAGCGACTCGAATCCCGAACGACCCACCTCCGCGACCATCCCGCCCACCGAACCCGCCGGCGGCGGCCTCTCCCGCCGGGCGCTCCTCGGCGGCCTGGCCGGTGCCGCCGCGATCGCCGCGGCGCAATGGACACCGGCCGGCCTCCTGCCCGCCGACGCGGCCGTCGCGTCGCCGACGCCGCCGAACTTCCCGGCCGGCATCACCCTCGGCGTCCAGCAGTACAAGAATTGGTCCGGCGAGATGCGCGCCGACGACGTCTGGACGGCGGTGCCCGCGCGCCCCGCCGACGTGGTGGTGCTGGCGAACTGGGCGCGCGCCAACGGCTATCGGCTCCGCCCGCGTGGGATGAGCCACAACTGGTCACCGATCCTGATCCCCAACGGCGCGGACACCTCGCGCACCCTCATGGTCGATACCACCCGGCATCTGACCTCGCTCGTGATCAACGCGGGCTCGCCCACGACGGTGACCGTCGAGGCCGGTTGCAGCGTGGAACGACTGCTGACCAAGTTGGAGGAAGCCGGTCGCGGCATGATCGCGACCACCGCGCCCGGCAAGCTGAGCGTGGGCGGCGTGCTGGCCATCGGCGCGCACGGCAGCGGAATCCCCACCGCGAACGAGACCCGGCCGCTCGGCGGCAGCTACGGCACGCTCAGCAACCTGGTGCTCTCGCTGACCGCCGTGGTGTGGAGCACGAGCGCCAACGCCTACGTGCTCAAGACGTTCCAGCGCAACGACCCGGAGATCGGCCCGTTCCTGGTCCACCTCGGCCGCGCGTTCGTCACCGAGGTCACCCTGCAGACCAACGCGAACCAGAGGCTGCGCTGCCAGAACTTCTACCACGACCAGATCGGCACGCTGCTCGGCCCGCCCGGCGGCAGCGGCAAGAAACTCGCCGACTACATCCGCGACTCGGGCCGGGTCGAGGTGATCTGGTTCCCGTTCACCACGGTGCCCTGGCTCAAGGTGTGGAGCGTCGCGCCGAGCAAGCCGTGGACGTCCAGCCAGATCAACAGCCCCTACCCGTACACCTTCGCCAACTTCGTCACTGAGGACCAGGCGCAGTTCCTCGCCGACATCCAGACCGGCAACGTCGGGGGCACCGAGGTGTTCACGAACGCCGAGATGGCGGTGGTCGGTTCGGGTCTGATCGTGACCTGGACCTGGGACGTCTGGGGTTGGTCGAAGAACACCCAACTGTTCGTCGAACCGACCACGCTGCGCATCCACGAGGGCGGCTGGGCCGTGCTGACCACCCGCGCGAACGTGCAGCGCGTGCTCAACGAGTTCTTCGTCAAGTACACCGGTCTCCTGAACGCGTACAAGGCCAACGGCCAGTATCCGTGCAACAGTCCGATCGAATTGCGGGTGACCGGGGTCGACAGGGCGAGCGAGGTCGCGACCCCGGGCGCGGTCGAGCCGACGCTGTCCGCCGCGCGCCCGCGCCCGGACCACCCCGAGTGGGACACCGTCGTCTGGCTCGACGTCGCGACGCTGCCCGGCACGCCGACCAACCACGACTTCTACCGACAGATGGACTCCTGGATCTGGGGCAACTACACCGGCAACTACGCGTGTGTGCGCCCCGAGTGGTCCAAGGGCTGGGCGTACGGGCTCGGCGGCGCGTGGACCGACACGGCGGCGGTGACCGGGCGGATCCCCGACTCCTTCCGCACCGGCCTGCCCGCGGCGAGCAACTTCGACGCGGCCCGCGCGACGTTCAACAAGTACGACCCGAGCCGGATCTTCGGCAACCCGTTCCTGGACGTATTACTGCCCTGACCGATCCGACGACCCGACCCGACTCGACCCGACCCGACTACCGCCGGTGCGGCCCCGCACTCAGGGGCCGTACCGGCGGTGGCATACCGACCCGGCGAAGGACCACGACCCGTACCGGACCCAGCCCACGTCGCGTTCGCGACGCCGTCATCGGTCCGTCTCGCCCTCGATCCAACCGTCGTCCAGCGTGCCGTTGTCGTCGAAGACGACGAACTCCCGCTCTATGGACGCGATTTCGTGTTTCCCTAGAGCGTCCACCAGAAGCGCCGACGCCTGCGCCGCGGCCCGGTCCCCCACCCGGTGGCAGCGTTGGGTCACGTACCGCTCGGTCCGCCCGTCGGCCCGCAGACGCCGGGCGTTGCGCGAGAGGTGCGCGCCGTGCGGAGCGACCTCGGCGGCCAGCGCGTCGAGGTCGATGTCCGGCGCCAGGATCAGCTTGACGTGATGCTCGAAGTACAGCTCGGGACCGAGCGCGTGCGCCTCGGCGTCCGTCCGCGGCACACCCGGATGCCACGGCGCGGCCTCGATCTTGGTGCGGGTGACCGTGAACCCGTCCCCGTGCAACGCGACACGGAGCTCGGCGGCCCGCTCCCGGGCCCGGTGCAGGGTCGTGGTCGCGCGCTCGGTCAGCATCGGCTGCGACACCGTGCGGCCGCGCGCGAGCACGATGTGGGTCAGACCCACCCCGTACGCACCGGCCCGGCGGGCGAGCCCGTCGACGTCGTCGGTGCGCACGGTGACGTGCGTCTCGAAAACCCCGGCCATGTGGGCGGGGAAGCGATCGGAGGTTTCGGTCGGCACGTGCACGACCCCATCTTCCCAGGTGGGAGGGTCGGTCACGCAAAGGGAATCAACGGGCGGACGGCAGTCCGGCTTCCCGCCGCGCCACCGCGCCGGTCAGCTCTGCTCGGTGCGCAGCAGACGCAGGAACGCCTTGATACCGGAGATCACTTCCTGGTTGTCCGTCAGTTGGCTGATGGCGTCCTCGAAACGCCTGCCCAGCGCCTCGACCTTGCGATCGCCTTCCTGGAACCGGGTGGTCGTGCTGTCGGCGTCGGCGGCCGTCCTGGTCGTCAGGCCGTTGATCGATTCGACGATGCTCTTGTTCGCGTTCTCCAAGGCGGTGACCCGGTCGATCAGTGCCAGTACGTCCTCGCGGGGGTACTTGACCTCGCGCAGCATGCTCGTCAAGCGCTGGCTCAGATGGGCCAAGTAGGCCTGGCCGGGCCGGAACAGGGTGCTGACGACGTAGAACGCGGCGAACCAGTAGCCCACCACTCCACCGGAAATCCACGTGATCATCGCGATCAGCCCGGCCGAGATCACATGCGCGCCGAGCGCGCCCCACAGCAGCCGGCGGGCGATCCTGCGGGCCTCGGGCTCACGCGCCTCCGGAACCGCGATGCCCCTCTCCCGGCTGATCCCGATCTCCTGGATCAGCCGCCGGGCCTGGAAGTACAGATTCCACGGCACGGTGAGCACGACGAGAGCCCAGAACAGACACAGCGCTCCCCCGCCGAGCGACAGAAGGTCGGCCAACGAGACGTCGTTGACGAAGTACAGCACGATTCCGAGAATCGTCGTGCCGATGAACAGCAGCACCGCAAAGACCTTGGCCGCAGCCACGAATTCCACTCCCCCACGAAGCGATCGCACGCCGCCCGCGCTCGAACGGCGTGTTCGGACTTTAGGGCAAGCCGCGTACGGCCGTTGCGATCACACCGCGGGGGTCACGCCACGCATCCGGACCGGCACGCCGACGCCTGCCGCCCCGCTCACCCCCGGCCCGGCGCCGCCTCCGGCGAACCGACGCCCGCGACGGCCGCGGCGGTGTCGAGGAGTTCGAGCAGCGTGCCGGGAAAGCGCGGGAACAGTTGCATCGCCACCACCCAGGCGTCGATCGAGTCGCCCAGCCGCTCGCGCACGAAGTCGCCGCGAGCGTCCCGGCGCAGCCGCCACGGATCCACCGCCTCCGGCTTCTCGTTGGCCCAGTCCCGGAACATCCGCATCCGGTGCTCCCGGTCGGGCGTCGGGGCGACCGCGCCCGCCAGGATCCGCACGGTGCGCCCCGCCGGGCGGCAGCGCGTGCGCACGTCCCGCGGAGTGATCCGGCCCTGGTCGAGCGCGTTCCGCAGCCAGGCCGCGGGTCGGCCCTCCCGCATGGGCCCGAAGCGCAGCCCCAGCAGCAGGAACTCGCGGGGGCAGTCGGGGCGTTCCAACAGCTCCACTACGCGGTCGTGCGGTAGCGGATCCGCGGTGTGCGCGGCGAACAGCTCGGGCCAGGGCAGGGCGACGCCCTCATCGACCAGGTCACCGATCGCCCGCTTCCGGACCCGGATCCGCGCGATCACCCGTGTGGGCGCGGTCTCCTCGGCCCATCGAGCGCGCAACCGGTCGAGTCCGTCGGGCTCTTCGAGCAACGTGCGCGTGAACCCGCGGATCCCGGCCGGCAGCGGATGCATGGCGTGCTTGCGACCGGGGAAGTGTCGCTCGTCGAGCAGTGCGCGCACTTCGTCCGGCCCGTGCCGCTCCCACAACGCGAGGAGCAGGCGCAGCCGGCCGGCCTCCGTCCGCAACACCGGCGACGACAACATGGCGCGCAGCACGTCGGGGTTGCCCGAGGTCAGCCCGGTGAGCGCGCGCAGTCGCTCGTCCCGGCCCGGCCTGCGGAGCGCGGCGAGCAGATCGTCCGACGGCCGCACCGCACCGAGTCGCCCGTCCCGATCCTCGCCCGCGAGGATCCGTGCCCGTCGGCGCGGGTCGAGGGGCGCGTACCGGTAGAGCAGGGCGTTCACGTCGGGATCGTCCAGGTCCAGCAACTCCGCGACCGTGGCGGCCGGTTGGTCCTCGACCGCGGCGAGGGCGAGGGCCGCGACCCGGCCGTGCACGGCGAAGGCCCGGGCCCGTACCTCGGGTTCGGTCCGCGGGTCGGCCAGGAGGTGCTGCACGCCGCGCGGATCCAGCAGCGACACGAGTTCCCCGCGCACGGACGGGGCCGCGCACCGCAGAAGGTGTATCCGACTCGCCCGCACCCACCGTGGCCGCTTGGCGGGCCTCTCGAAGTCCTGCGGAGACAGAGCCTCCGGCACTCCCGGGAGCGGTGGGCGACCGGCCCGCGCGTCGGCCACGAGGGCAATGAACGTCCCCGGATGCCGCGGCAGCCGTCCGAACAGGTACGGGCCGCGCAGTCGCCCCGGCAACTCCCCGGCCCACGCCCGATCGGCGAGCCGGAACGCCGCGACCGCGGCGGTCGCGACCGTCACCGCGCGCTGCCCTCCCATGTGCCTCAGACCTTTCGCGGGCTCGCGACGGCCGCCGCCGTGTCGAGGAGTTCGAGCAGCAGCAGGCGCTCGTCGCCCGAGGCGAGCACCGCGTCCGTCAGGACCGCGGGCAGCTCGCGCCCCTTGTGCACCGCGACGAACACCGAGACGCGCGCCCGCCCCACCAGCGACGCGACGCTACGCGGTAGGACACACCTCCCGAAGGACACCCGTCCGTCCGCGCCCGCGGCTCCCGGGCGATCGGTCTCGGCCGTGGTCTCCGAGGCGTCCCGAGCCAGATCGCTCACGGCCGTCAACAGGTAGCCGTCGTCCTCGGTCTCTCCAGTCGGAATCGACGCCACGCAGGTTATAGTCAGTCGCTTTGGTTACGATCAATAAGACTTGCTATCGTTGATCGCACGCTCGACGTTAGGACGCACTCGTGACACCGACCATCGAGGGCCCCCGGGCCCGCTTCAGGGAGCAGACCCGCGCCGAGATCAAGGAGATCGCCCTGCGCCAACTCGCCGACGGCGGCATGGAGGGCGTCGCGCTGACCCGGATCGCCAAGCAGTTGGGCATGTCGGGGCCCGCCCTCTACCGCTACTTCGCGAGCCGCGACGACCTGCTCAGCGCCCTCATCCGGGACGCGTACGACGACCTGGCGAGCGCCATCGAGGCCGCCGCGACCGCCGCCGCGCGCAAGCGGCCGCGAGCCCGGCTGCACGCGCTCGGCGCGGCCCACCGGGGCTGGGCCGTCGAGCAGCCGCACCGCTACCTGCTGATCGCGGGCACCCCGCTGCCCGGGTACACCGCACCCCCGGACACGCTGCTGCGCGCGCGGGCGGCCCTCGCGCCGTTCCTCACCGTGTACGCCGAGGGCGTCCCGAGCCCCTCGATCGCCCCCGTGGTGGGCCAGATGCAGACCTGGGCCCGGGACGAGCCGGCGGTCCGCGCCTGGCTGGAGGGCGCGGGCGGCGCGGCCGGCGACCCGGACAACGCGGGGCCGGCCCTCGCGGGCGCCGTACTCACCTGGACGCAGCTGCACGGGATCGTGGGCCTGGAGGTGGCCGGCCAGTTCACCGGCATGGGCCACACCGCCCCGATCCTGCTCGCGAGCGCGCTCGACACGCTCGCGGACGGCTTCGGGTTGGCCTGAGCGCACCCCTGGGACCACCCGTCGGACCACCCGGAGGCAGGGCGCGACCATCCCGATCCGGAACACGCGAAAGCGGGCCGGGGCATCATGCCCCGGCCCGCTTCCGGCCTACGACCTACTCGATACCAACCAGCTCGCTACCGCGCGCCGAGCTCCTCTGCGAGCGCCGTCGCGAACGCCTCGACGTCGGCCTCGGTCGTGTCGAACGCCGTCATCCAGCGGACCTCGCCGATCGACTCGTTCCAGGTGTAGAACCGGAACCGCTTCTGCATCCGCTCGGTCACGTCCGCCGGCAGTACCGCGAACACCGCGTTCGCCTGCGGCATCCGGGACAGCGTCACCCCGTCGAGCCCGCCGACCCGCTCGGCGAGCAGGGTCGCCATCGCGTTCGCGTGCCGCGCGTTGCGCAGCCACAGATCGCCCGCGAGCAGCGCCTCGAACTGGACCGACACGAACCGCATCTTCGACGCGAGCTGCATCGCGGCCTTGCGCAGGTAGGCCACACCACGCACGGCCTCGGGGTTGAGCACGACGACGGCCTCGCCGAACATCAGGCCGCTCTTGGTACCGCCGAACGACAGCACGTCGACCCCGACGTCCGTGCTCAGCGCGCGCAGCGGCACGTCCAGCGCGGCGGCCGCGTTCGCGAGCCGCGAGCCGTCCAGGTGCGCGAGCATCCCGTGGTCGTGCGCGTGCGCGACGAGCGCCGCGATCTCGTCCCGCGTGTACACGCTGCCCAGCTCGGTGCTCTCGGCGAACGACACGACCCGGGGCTGCGCGCGGTGCTGGTCGCCCCAGCCCCACGCGTGTGCGTCGACCAGCTCGGGCGTGAGCTTGCCGTCGGGGGCGGCCACCGTGAGCAGCTTGAGCCCGGCGACCTTCTCCGGCGCGCCGCACTCGTCCACGTTGATGTGCGCGGTCTCGGCGCAGATCACCGATTCCCATCGGTCGGTCATCGCCTGGAGACCGACCACGTTCGCGCCCGTGCCGTTGAACACCGGGAACACCTGCGCGCGATCGCCGAAGTGGGCGCGGAAGACGTCGGTGAGGTGCTCGGTGTACACGTCCTCGCCGTACGAGACCTGGTGTCCGCCGTTCGCGGTGCCGATCGCGGCGAGCACCTCGGGGTGGATACCCGCGTAGTTGTCACTCGCGAAGCCGCGCGCGTTGGGGTCGTGACGCGGGGTCAGGGGACGTTCAGGCACAGTCTTTTCCCGTTCAGGTCGGTTGCATCGGTGCTCCACAGGCCGGCGATCTCGTCGGCGAGATCGGCGACATCGGTGAAGCCGGCGAACTTGGCGTTGGGTCGAGCTTCCCGCATCGCGTCGTTGACGAGCGCCTTGACCACCAGCACCACGGCGGCGGCGTCCGTTTCCTTGAGGGCGTCCGCGAGCGCGAGCGTCCAGGTCTCGGCGGCGGATTTCGCCGCCGCGTAGCCGGCGTTGCCCGCCGTCGGCTTCCCGGCCGCCTCGGCGGACACCAGCACGAACCGCCCGCGCGGGCTGCGCGCGAGCGCTTCGTGGAAGGCGAGGCTGGTGTGCTGGACGGTACGCACCAGCAGGTCGTGCAGGAAGGCCCAGTCGTCGAGCGAGTTGTCGCCGAACTCCTTGCCGCCGCGCCACCCGCCGACCAGGTGCACGAGCCCGTCCACGCGACCGTGCTCGTGCTCGATCTCGCCGGCCCAACGGCGGGTCGCCTCCGGGTCCAACAGGTCGACCACGGCGCCGCGCGCGCCGGGTGCGGCCGCCATGCTCTCCCGCAGCCGCCCGCCGTCCGCGTCCGCGCCGTACACCTGGGCCCCGGCACGCGCGAGCCGCGCGGCGACCGCCCGCCCGGCCGGTCCACCCGCTCCGGCGACCGCGATCACCGCACCGTCCAAACCGTTCATCACGCCGACTCCTCGTTCATCGTGCGGTCGTCCATGCCCTCCGCGTCGCTGCCCGCCGTGATGCCGCGGGTCGACGCGATGACATCGCGCAGGCGCCGGTTGAGCGCCTCGTAGAACATGCTCAGCGGGAACTCGTCCGGCAGCACCGCGTCCACGAGCGCCTTGGGCGGCCCGTCCATCGGCAGTGCGGCGGGCCCACGCGCCCACACCGAACCGGGGTGCGGCGGAACGTACTTGGCGACCAGCTCGTAGGCCGCGAGCCAGTGCCCGACCCGCGAGCGGTCCACGCCCTCGCGGTAGAGCCGGTCCACCTCGTCGAACAGCCCCAGCACGGAGCCCTCGATCCGGTCCCAGTCGACGGTGAGCCGGTTGTCGGCCCAGTTCAGCACGCCGTCGCGGTGCAGGTGGGCGAAGAGCAGCTGGCCGCCGAGCCCGTCGTAGTTGCGCACCCGCCCGCCGGTCACCGGGAAGCGGAAGAGCCGGTCGAACACGATCGCGTACTGCACCGAGCGGGCGGTGGCCACGCCCTCGGCGGCGAGCGTGACGGCCTCGCGGAACGCCGTCAGGTCACAGCGCAGCTCTTCCAGCGCGTACATCCAGAAGGGCATCCGCTGCTTGATCATGAACGGGTCGAACGGCATGTGGCCGCGCATGTGGCTGCGGTCGTGGATCAGGTCCCACAGCACGAACGCGTCCTGCGCGAGCTCCTGACTGGCCACCACCTCGGCGGCGGCCGGCGGCAGGTCCAGGCCGAGGCTGACCGACGCGGCCGCCCCGACCCGGCGGAAGCGGGCCGCCTCGCGGTCGCAGAAGATGCCGCCCCAGGTGAACCGCGGCACCTCGCGCACGGCCACCGTCTCGGGGAAGAGCACGGCCGAGTCGGTGTCGTATCCCGCGGTGAAGTCGACGAACGTGATCGGCACGAACATCGCGTTGTCGTAGCGCTCGGCCTCCAGCGCGGCGAGCCACTCGGGCCACACCACGCGCAGCAGCACGGCCTCGACGTTGCGGTTCGGATTGCCGTTCTGCGTGGTCATCGGGAACACCACGAGGTGTTCGAGCCCGTCGTACCGGGCCTGCTCGGGCCGGAAGGCGACGAGCGAGTCCAGGAAGTCGGGGCGGCCGAAACCCTCCACCGCCCACCGCCGGAAGTCGGTCACCACGGCGTCGAGGTAGGCCTCGTCGTGGGGGAACAGCGGCGCGAGCCCGGTGATCGACGACGTGATGTCGTCGACCAGCGTGCGCGCGGACGCGTGCCCGGCCGGCTCGATCGAACCGTCCTTGGCCTGCAGCGGACGCAGGTTGGCGACGGATTCCTTCAGCACCGGCCACAGCGGGTGGTCGACGGCGGTACGGACGGCTACGCGGGTCATGTTCGGCATGGACCCCTCACAGGAGAAAGCAGGAACCACGGTTTGAAGAACCTATGTCAGAAGATTTTAACGCCGCAAGGGCATTCCAAACGCAATCTTATCGTCAGTGGGGCCATTTGCCCGAATTACCTGAGATTGGCCATACGCTCCTTCGATCTTCGCGGCCCACCCCGAGGTCGGCGTCGACCGGGAGTCCGCTGGGGAGCGAGTACCCGCTTGGAGGAAGACACAAGATTTCGCCGGCCGCGGCCGCGACGGCTGTAGCTATTGACCGGCGATCCGGCCCGTCCCTACAGTCTCGTTCTGCTCAACGGAATGTTGATTCCGTATGGCGAAATAGTCGGCGAGGGGATCGCCCCGGATCTGCATCCACTCCCCCCGGCCGATCCTGCGATCCAGTACGTCCAATGGGCCGGGCCGTCGCGAGGCGGCACCCGATGTGGAGGCACCGATCATGGGCTGGAGAACCACCAGGAAGACCGCAGGCGCGGCGGACCCGGATACCGGGGCCGACCCGGCCGGGACCGCAGCCGCATCCGTGGCCGAGAGCGGAGCCGGATCCGTGGCTGAGGCCGGGACCGGGGCCGGGGCCGGGGCCGGAGCCGGGACCGGGGCCGAGGCCGAGAGCACGGCCGGATCCGGGGCCGTACACCCCGTGGACGAGCTCCTGCCGCCCGGGCGCATGCTCGTCGGCGCCCTGCAGCACGTGGCCACGATGTACGCCGGAGTCGCGGCCCCGCCGCTGATCATCGGCGGCGCGCTCGGCCTCTCCGCCGCCGAGATGACCACGCTGCTCGGCGCGAGCCTGCTGATCGCCGGCCTCGCGACGCTGTTGCAGACGCTCGGGTTCTGGCGGATCGGTTCGCGGCTGCCGTTCGTCAACGGCGTCACGTTCGCCGTGGTGTCCCCGATCCTGGCGGTCGCGGCGTCCAAGCAGGACGCGACGCTGCCGATCATCTTCGGTTCGACGATCGTCGCGGGGGTGTTCTGCTTCCTGCTCGCGCCGGTGTTCTGCCGACTCGTCAGGTTCTTCCCGCCGGTGGTCAGCGGCACGGTGATCACCCTGATCGGGGTGTCCCTGCTGCCCGTCGCGGGCAACTGGTCGCAGGGCGGCGACGCGAAGGCGTCCGACTACGGCTCGCCGACCAACCTCGGCCTCGCCGCCGCGACGCTGGTGGCGATCCTGGTCCTGCACCGCGTCCTGACCGGATTCCTCCAGCGCATCGCGATCCTGCTCGGTCTGCTCTTCGGCACGCTGCTCGCGATCCCGTTCGACAAGGTCGACGGCGACGCGCTGGGCAAACTGGCGATCTTCGAGGTCCCCGAGCCGTTCGCGTTCGGCGCACCGCAGTTCGACGTGTCGGTGACCATCTCCATGGTCGTCGTCATGATCGTGTGCATGACCGAGTCGACGGCCGACATCATCGCGCTGAGCGAGGTGGTGGACAAACCCGCCGACGACAGGACGATCGCGGGCGGCCTGCGCGCGGACGGCCTGGCCACCGCGCTCGGCGGCGTCTTCAACGGCTTCGCGTGCACGGCCTTCGCGCAGAACATCGGTCTGGTCGCGCTGACCCGGATCCGCAGCCGGTTCGTGGTCGCGGTGTGCGGCGGATTCCTGGTCCTGATGGGCCTGATGCCGATCGTCGGCGGGCTGGTGGCGCTCGTCCCGCAACCGGTCCTCGGCGGCGCCGGCGTGGTCCTGTTCGGCACCGTCGCGGTCGCGGGCATCCGCACGCTCGGCAAGGCCGATCTGAACGCCGGGTCGAACGCGCTGATCGTGGCGGTCGCGCTGGCCTTCGGCGTCTTCCCGATCGCGTTCCCGGACTTCTACCACGCGTTCCCGGAGAAGTTCGGCATGATCGCCGAGTCCGGCATCTCGGCCGGCTCGATCATCGCCGTCGTGCTCAACCTGCTGCTCAACCACACCGGCCGCGGCCCCGACGACGCCGAGGCGCGACAGCACGCGAATCCGGTCCCGCCGGAGCCGATCGACGCCCTGGCCAAGGCCGCACGGGCCTGACCGTCGGTGCCGTCCCGGAGACCGCCACAGGGACCGCCGTAAAGACCGCCATGGGGACCGTCCTCGAACGCCGGAGGGGCTTCTTCAAGCCCGTCCGGCGTTCGAGCACAACCCGACGGCAGGCCGCCCGGCTGCCGTTCCCCCAACGTCACGCCCGTGACCCGCGCGGCCTGAGCCGCACGCGTTCCCCCCTCGGTCTCGGAGCGTGACCCTCGTGTTCCATCCTGTGGGGTCGGGGGCGCCGGCGACATGGCCCAAAGGTGGAGTTCCTTCGGCATAATCGGCCCTCCCCCCGGCGCTTTCGGAGGTCGCTTTGTCGGAGGTCGCCGGCCGGAGGTCGCTTTGTCGGAGGTCGCGTTGAGTGTCGCAGCCCGGTTCGAGCCAGACCTCGCGGGTGACTTCGACCTGGTCGAACGTCGGGACCTGGAGCGGCTGTTGCGATTACTCGACGAGTGCGCGCGAGCGGCCGACGTCGCGACGTTCCGGGAGAGCGTGCTCGACGCGCTCGCGCGGTACTTCGGTTATCGCGACACGACGTTCTTCACCGGCTCGAATCTGCCCGCGATCTTCGAGGACCGCGACCCGCTCGCGACCGGGATCGGACTCCGCGGCCTGGTGCCGTACATGGAGACCTTCCATCGCGACGACCCGTTCCACCTGATCGCGCTGCGTGCCGCGCCCGGGCGCAAGGCCGTGCCGCTCACGCTCGAATCGCTGCCCAAGCCGGTGCGGGCGGCACACGTGCGCTACCTGGAGTCGTTCCTGTACCCGATGGGCATCCACGCGAAGATCGTGGTGCCGCTCCCGGGGCCGACCCGATGCGGCGGGATCGGCCTGTTGGGCACCGAATCCGGCGCGTTCGGCGCGCGCGACGTCGCGGTGGCCACGCTGTTGTCCCGGCACCTGGGCAATCTGTTCGCCCTCTTCATCGATCGGCCCACCCGACCGCCGAGCCTGATCACCCGTTTGACGCCGCGTCAGGCCGAGATCGCCGCGCTCGTCGCGCGCGGGCTGACCAACCGCGACATCGCCGCGGTGCTGTCGATCACCGGGGACACGGTCAAGAAGCATCTGACGTACGCGATGCAGACGGTCGGCTGCGCGAACCGCACCCAACTCGCCCTGCTGTGGCTGCGCGAGGGGCCCGACGAGGCGACCTGAGCGGCAAGCCGGGCCGACGGCCCGGAAAATGGGCGTAGGCCCCGCCGAAGTATTCGGCGGGGCCTACGTCGTGATGGTGCGTCAGGCGGAGAACGCCAGCTTGGCACCGATGTTGATCAGGTTCGGGTTGTCGCCGATGGCGCTCTTGTTGGCGTTGTAGAGGGCCTTCCAGCCACCCTTGACGCCGTTCTTCGACGCGATGTCGGACAGCGTGTCGCCGGCCTTGACCGTGTAGCGGCCGGAGGTCGACGCCTGCTTGGAGGCGGCGGACTTCGGCCCGGCCTTGGTCGCGGTGTCACTCTGCTTGTGCTGCACCCGGACCTTCGGGGCGGCCTCGGTCACGGACTGCTCCGTGGACTTCTTCGGCGCGGCCTCGCTCACGGACTGCTCCGTGGACTTCTTCGGCGCGGCCTTCTGCTCGACCTTGGTCTTGGTCTTGCCGGTCGTCGCCGTCGAGGACTCGGCCTGGGCGGACGCGTTGCCCTTGCCCAGGTTGGCCTTCTGCGAGCAGACCGGCCACGCGCCGGGGCCCTGGCCGGCGAGAACGCGCTCGGCGACAGCGATCTGCTGCGTCTTGGTGGCGTTCTCGGCGTTGGCCGCGTACTCGGTGCCGCCGAACGCCTTCCAGGTGCTCGGGGTGAACTGCAGACCGCCGGAGAAACCGTTGCCAGTGTTGATGCCCCAGTTACCGGTGCTCTCGCACTGGGCGACCTTGTCCCACTCGGACGAGGTCGCGGCGCTCGCGCTGCCCGTCATGCCCACGAGGGGAAGGACGAGACCCGCACCGGCGGCGACGGCGATGCCGGCGCGACGGCCACGAGAGAGCGAGCGAACGGGAGCGGTGATGGCACGGAACGTCATTGATTACCTCGTCGGGCGCCTACGAAGTTAGCTGTCGGGTTCGGACGAATGGCCCGGCCTCGCCTGATTCAGGCATGGCTTCACCCCAAAGACATCGACAGTGCCGATGTCGCACCACTTGGTTCCCCCGCTCCTGCCGCCAGTCGATATCGACTGCGTCCCTCGAGCGGCGGCAGGATTCGGCGTACCGCCCGGGGAGTCCGCTTGTGCGAACAACCACGAAACTACGCACCGGTTCGCCCGGTTGGCAAACATTTCGACCGCTTTGTGACGTGCCCGACAGGCTGGAATAACACCACTTTGCCCGAATTGTCGGGATCTTCGCAGGTCACCGTTCCGGCGTCCACGGTGCGCAGCCGCGTGATCACCCGTGCGTCAACACGGGGCTATTCCGTCGCGGGCAGCTCCACAGGTACGACTACCCGTTCTTCGTCCCAAAGGAACGTCGCGCCGCCGGTCGCGAAATTGGGCACGTCGGCCACCGTGGCCCGGCCCTCGGGCGAATCCAGGACCGCTTCGATCCCCGCGCGGGATTCCGCGTACAGCGCGACCACCATGTAATAGGGCGGCTTCCCCCCGGCGGGGTCGGGCTCGCAGGTGCCGATGGTCCAGCCGGTCAGGCCCGGCATCGTGCGGGCGAGCGGGACGTGCTTCTCCCAGTAATAGGAGTCGAACGCCGCCGGATCGGTGGGGTGGCCGTATAAGACGGTGAGCTTGTACATGTCTCAGTCCTCGCTGTCTCGGTAGGTGTCCGGTGCTTCCGGGAGGTCCCGGGCTTCCCAGGCGTCCCGGTCGTCGGTGACGCTCTTGCCGCCGATCTGCTTGAAGGCCCTCGCCTGGGCGGTGATGGCCAGCTCGGTCGGGAGCCTCTCCATGCTGGAGGCGCCGAAAAACCCGACCACGCCGATGGTGTTGGCGAGCACGTACGCGGCGTCCTCGGGCTCGGCGATGGGACCGCCGTGACACAGCACCAGCACGTCGGGATCGACCTCGGCCGCCGCGTCGCGCATCGCCTGGACCCGCTCGACCGCCTGGTCGAGGGTGAGCGCGGTGGTCGCGCCGATACTGCCCTTGGTGGTCAGCCCCATGTGCGGGACCAGCACGTCGGCCCCGGCCGCGGCCATCGCGCGGGCCTGCTCGGGGTCGAAGACGTAGGGCGCGGTGAGCAGGCCGCGCTCGGCGGCGAGCCGGATCATCTCCACCTCGAGGTCGTAGCCCATGCCCGTCTCCTCCAGGTTCTGCCGGAAGACGCCGTCGTACAGCCCGACCGTGGGGAAGTTCTGGACCCCCGCGAAGCCCATCGCGGCGAGCTGGTCCAGGAAGTGCGGCATGATCCGGAACGGGTCCGTGCCGCACACCCCCGCGAGTACCGGGGTGTCGCGGACCACCGGCAGCACCTCGCCGGCCATGTCGACCACGATCGCGTTGGCGTCGCCGTACGGCAGCAGGCCGGCGAGCGAGCCGCGGCCGGCCATCCGGTAGCGGCCGGAGTTGTAGATGATGATCAGATCCACGCCGCCGGCCTCGGCGCACTTGGCCGACAGGCCGGTGCCCGCCCCCGCGCCGACCACCACCCCGCCCCGCTCGACCGTCGTGCGCAGCCGACCGCGCGCCTCGCGTCCGTTCATGTCAGTCCTCGCTCCCCTTGATGATCAGGTGGTGCAACCGATCCGCCGCCGCCGTGGCGAACGCCGGGTCGTTGATGTCGGTGTCCGACTCGTACAGCTCGACGGAGCTGCCGGCGAGTCCCACCCGCAGCGCGTCGAACAACGCGGCGTCGGCGGCGGGGTCGTGGAAGGGCGCGCCCTCGACGTCGATCGCCGAGACCCCGCGCAGCGGCAGGTACAGCGCGGTCGGGCCGGTCGCGGCGACCAGCTTGGCCGCGATCCGCCGGCCCAGTTCGGCGTTCTCCTCCGGCGTGGTGCGCATCAGCGTCACCGTCGGGTTGTGCACGTACAGCTTCCGCTGCTCGAACCGCTCGGGCACGGTGTCGCGCGGGCCGAAGTTGACCATGTCCAGGGCCCCGACGCTGACCACCTGCGGCAGCCCCATCCGCCCGGCGGCGCCGAGCCGCTCCGGGCCCGCGGTCAGCACGCCGCCGACCAGGTCGTCGGCCAGCTCGGTGGTGGTCAGGTCGAGGATCCCGGCCAGGAAACCGGCCTCGGCCAGGTTCTCCATCGAGGTGCCGCCCGCGCCGGTGGCGTGGAAGACCAGGACCTCGTAGCCCAGCTCGGTGAGCCGCTCGCGCGCCGCGTCCACCGCCGGGGTGGTCACCCCGAACATCGACGCGGCGATCAGCGGACGCCCCTCGCCGGTCACCCCCGCGACCGCCGCGCGGTCCTCGGCGAAGCCGCCGGCCATCCCGGCGATCGCGTCGGCCGCGTTGCCCAGGATGCGCTCGGAGAGCCGGTTGATCCCGGCTATGTCGACCACGCTGTACATCATCGTGACGTCCACGGCGCCGACGTACGGCGACACGTCGCCCGCCGCCATCGTGGACACGAGCAGCTTGGGCACCCCGACCGGGAGCGCGCGCATCGCGTGCGACGCGATCGCCGATCCGCCCGAGCCGCCGACCGCGAGCACGCCGTCGACCCGGCCCTGCTCGTACAGGTCACGCAGGATGGTCGCGGCGCCCTCGGCCATCGCGGTGGTGGCCGCGCCGCGGTCGGCGCGGGTGCGCAGGTCGGCCAGATCGGTGCCGGCCGCGGCGGCGACATCGGACGCCTGGACATCCGCCTGGGCGAGCGCGTCGCCGAGCACGCCCACGTTCATCAGGACGACTTCCGCGCCCCGGGCGCGCAGGCGGTAGGCCAGCCACGCGTATTCGGATCCCTTGGTGTCGAGCGTTCCGATCAGTACGACGGTGGGCATCGGTGCCTCCGGTGGTGTCGGTACGGCTTGCCGGGTTGACGCTTCGGCGGCGAACGGCCGCGCACAGTAACCCAACCGGATGATCATGGCGATTGAAAGCACCGTGCGATAGGACGGGTACCGATTCTCGAGGTATTCGCACGGTCACACGGAGGTGCCATGGCGGAGGAACCGGACGGACGCGTCGCAATCGTCGCGGGGGCGGGGGACGGCATCGGGCGGGCGTGTGCGATCGCGCTCGCGCGATCCGGCGCCGATGTCGTGGTCGCCGCGCGCCGTCCCGAGCCGCTGCGGCGACTCGCGGCCGACATCGCCGACCTGACCGGCCGTCGGGTGCTCGACGTGCCGACCGATCTCGCCGACCAGGACGCGTGTCGCGCGCTCGTGGACACCGCGGCGAAGGAACTGGGCCGGGTCGACGTGGTCGTGAACGTCGCGACGTACAACCCGGCGGGGCGCCTGGAGGACCTGGATCCCGCGGAGTTCCGGCGCGCGTTCGAGATCAACGTGCTCGGCGTGCTCGCGGTCTCGCGTGCGGCGCTGCCGTACATGCGCGCGGTCGGCGGCGGGTCGATCGTGCAGATCAGCTCGGAGGCGCCGCGCGCGAAGTTGGTGAACCTGGGCGCGTACGCGGCGACCAAGGGCGCGATGGAAGTCGCCTCCGGCGTGCTGGCCAAGGAGGTCGGCCCCGACGGCGTGCGGGTCAACGTGGTCGTCGCGGGCTACACCGACAACGCCAAACTCGCCGCGTACATGGCGGACATCGCGGACCGCCGGGGCGTGCCGGTGACGACGGTGCGCGACGAGATGACCAAGTCGTCGGCGCTGCGCAGGCTCACCCGGCCCGAGGACATCGCGGACGTCGTGGCGTTCCTGGCCTCGGCACAGGCACGGGCGATCACCGGCACCATCACGCCGGTCACGTCGGGGGTGTCGATCGGCGGCTGAGCCCGATCACGGCTCCGGGGACCGACCGCTCACGCCGCCCGGTGGATCGGCCCGCCCGCCACGCGCAGGGGCAGGCCCGTCGCGCCGGTGCGGCCGGCGACCACCTCGGCGAACACGGACAGGGCCGTCTCCTCCGGGGTGCGAGCCCCCAGATCGAGGCCGATCGGCGAGTGCAGGGCGGTCAACTCGCGCTCGGTGAGCCCGATTTCACGCAGCCGCTCCATGCGCGTGTCGTGCGTGCGGCGGGAGCCCATCGCGCCGACGTAGCCGACCCCGAGGCGAAGGGCGAGTTCGAGCAGGGGCACGTCGAACTTCGGGTCGTGGGTGAGCACCGCGACGACCGTGCGGCCGTCCAGCGTGTCCGCGACCGAGGCCAGGTGCCGGTGCGGCCAGTCGACCACGACCTCGTCCGCGTCGGGGAAGCGCCGCCGGGTCGCGAAGACCTCCCGCGCGTCGCAGACGGTGACCCGGTAGCCCAACAGCTTGCCCATCCGGGTGACCGCCGCCGCGAAGTCGATCGCGCCGTACACCAGCAGGCGCGGCGCCGGGGTGCGGCTCTCCACGAAGATCGTGACGTCCTCCGGCGCTGCCTCCGGGCACGGCCGGCCGTCCTGCCGCAGCGTCAACAGGCCGGAGCGGCCCATGTCGAGCAGCGCGCGCGTCTCGCCGATCACCGACGCGTCGAGCGCGGGATCGGCGCCGTATGTACCGGTGGTGGAGATCACGCCCTGGTCGGCGACGACCGTGACGACCCTGCCGAGCAGCTCGGCCGGTCCGGCGACGACCCGGGCCGCGGCCACGGGGATGTCCCGTTCGGCCGCGGCCAATGCCGCCTCCACGGCGGCGTCGCCGCCGCGCTGTACGAACACGTCGATCACTCCGCCGCAGGTCAGACCCACGGCGAAGGCGTCCTCGTCGCTGTAGCCGAAGCGCTGGAGCACCGGGGTACCGCTCTCCAGCGCCTCCTGACACAACGCGTACACCGCACCCTCCACACACCCGCCCGAGACGCTTCCGACGACCGTGCCGTCGGCGCCCACCGCGAGCGCCGCACCCGGGGGGCGGGGTGCGCTCCCGCTGACGCCGACGACGGTGGCCAGGGCGTATGGCGTTCCCGCACGTCGCCATGCCGCGAGTTCGGTCCCGAGGTCGAGCATCGACGTCTCCTTGGGCTGTGGGGGGGCGGTCGGGCACGTCAGCTGACGCCCAACCACTCCTTGATCGGGTGGAGCGCGAAGAACACGAGGAACGCGAGGGTGAGGATCCACATCAGCGGGCCGATGTCCCGCCACTTGCCCTGCGCGGCCTTGATCAGGGTGTAGACGATCACGCCGGCCCCGACGCCCGCGGTGATCGAGTAGGTGAACGGCATCAGCACGATGGTCAGGAACGCGGGGATCGCCGCCGCCTTGTCGTCCCAGTCGATGTGCTTGACCTGGGTGATCATCATCGAGCCGATCACCACGAGGGCGGCCGCCGCGACCTGGTCCGGGACCACGCCCGCGATCGGGGTGAAGAACAGCATCAGGCCGAAGATGCCGCCGGTGACCACGCTGGACAGACCCGTCCGCGCGCCGTCGCCGACGCCGGTCGCCGACTCGATGAAGACCGTCTGCCCCGAAGAGCTGGTCACGCCACCGATGATGCCCCCCGCGCCGTCGATCGCCAGGGCCTTGGACAGACCGGGCATGCGCCCCTTGTCGTCCACGAGCTTGGCCTCGTTGCCGATGCCGATGATCGTCGCCATGGCGTCGAAGAAGCCCGCGAACACCAGGGTGAACACCAGCACCGAGGCGGTGATGCCGCCGGCCTCGGCGAAGCCGCCGAACACGCTCACGTCACCGAACAACCCGAAGTCGGGCGAGTCGACCACCTTGTCCGGCAGGTTCGGGACGCCACCGCCCCAGGTCTGGTCGGATATGTCGACGACGGCGTTGACCACCATCGCCAGCAGGGTGCCGAAGACCAACCCGATCAGGATCGCGCCGCGGATGTTGCGGGCCATCAACAGGAAGATCGAGACGACCGTGACCGCGAAGATCAGGACCGGCCAGCCGGCGAGCTCGCCGGCCGGGCCGAGCGTGACCGGCGGCCCGCCCGGAGCGGCGTTCTCGGTCACGACGCCGGCCTTGTTGAGGCCGATCATCGCGATGAACAGGCCGATCCCGATCGTGATGGCGTGCTTGAGCGCCATCGGGATGGCGTTCATGATCCGCTCGCGCAGACCCGAGACGACCATCAGCATGATGATCAGGCCGTAGATGACGCACAGGCCCATCGCCTGCGGCCAGGTCATCTCCGCGGCGACCTGGTTGCCGACCACGCCGGCCACCGAAAGGCCCGCGGCGAGCGCGAGCGGCACGTTGCCGATCAGGCCCATCGCGACCGTGGTGATGAACGCGGCCAGCGCGGTCATCGTGGTGATCTGCGCGGGGTCGAGCTGCGCCCCGTCGACGTCCTTGCCACCGAGCAGGATCGGGTTGAGCAGCAGGATGTACGCCATCGCCATGAAGGTGGTGAGGCCGCCGCGCAGTTCGCGGCCCACCGAGCTGCCGCGCGCGCTGATCCTGAAGTACGTGTCGAGCGCGCCGGAGCCGGCCGACGCGTTGCCGGTCGGCGGCGGGTCGGGCGCGATCATCGCCCCCGAGTCGCGTGGCGGATTCGGGGGATTCTCGCCGGGTTCCGTCGGAACCGAGGTCTGAGCCACTTCCCACTCCCAAGTGTCTTAGGTGTTGTTGGGGTGGAGCCGGCCGCCGGGTCGCGGGGCGGCCCGAATTCGGTTTCGGGCAGGCGACGACGGCGACCTTCCTGCGTGGGGGCGCGTCCGTTCGACGACACGGCGATCGGCCGTGCGGAGTCGGACCGGTCCGGTCCCGGGGGCGACGTCTGCGCCGCCGCCGGGCCCGTACTGCGGTGTGGATTCCGGAACTGACGGTGTCTCAGGTCCC
Source organism: Embleya sp. NBC_00896 (assembly GCF_045207785.1). Lineage (NCBI taxonomy): Bacteria > Bacillati > Actinomycetota > Actinomycetes > Kitasatosporales > Streptomycetaceae > Embleya > Embleya sp. NBC_00896. Next base: position 6,090,174 of record NZ_CP108776.1, on the reverse strand, counting down.
AGTGAGATGTTCCGGCCGGACCGGTACCCGGGTCAGGGCCAGTCCGGTCGCCGCGCGGATCGCCGCGACGATCGCCGGTGTCGAGGAGAGGGTGGGTGCCTCGCCGGCCCCGCGCAGCCCGTACGGGGCGTTGGGGTCGGCCAGTTCGAGCACGTCCACCGGCATCGGCGGCGTGTCGAGAATGGTGGGAATCAGGTAGTCCGTGAACGACGGGTTCCGGACCTTGCCGTCCTTGACGATGATCTCCTCCATCACCGCCAGGCCCAGGCCCTGCGTGCTGCCGCCGTGGATCTGACCGACCACCGCGAGCGGGTTCATCGCCTTGCCGACGTCCTGCGCGGCGGCCAGCTCGATCACCTTGATCAGGCCGAGCTCGACGTCGACGTCCACGACCGCGCGGTGCGCGCAGAACGTGTACTGGACGTGGCCGAAGCCCTGTCCGGTGACCTTGTCGAACGCCTCGGTCGGGCGGTGGTGGAACTGGGTCGTCTCCTCCACCGGCTCGTCGCCGAGCAGCTCGACCAGGTCCGCGACGACCTCGCCGCCGGGGTCGGCCACCTTGCCGCCCGCGAGCAGCAGGCCCGCCGTGAACGCCGGCGCCCACCCGTACCGGTCCCGACCGCGGCCGAGCACCGTCGTGCGGACCGCCTCGGCGGCCATCTTGACCGCACCGCCGGTCATGTACGTCTGCCGCGACGCGGACGTGGAACCGGCCGAACCCACCTGCGTGTCCGCGGGCGCGATCGTCACCTGGTCCACGCCCAGCTCGGTGCGCACGATCTGCGCGTGCACGGTGACCCCGCCCTGGCCCACCTCGGCCATCGCGGTGTGCACGAGCGCGACCGGCTCGCCGTTGATGACCTCCAGGCGCACCCGGGCGGTCGAGTAGTCGTCGAAGCCCTCGGAGAAGCCGACGTTCTTGATGCCGACCGCGTAGCCGATCCCACGCACGACACCCTCGCCGTGCGTGGTGTTGGACAGCCCGCCGGGCAGCTCGCGCACGTCCGCACCGTCCGCGGTCCGCCAGTTCTCCGACTGCGGGAGCGGCATCTCCTTGACCCGCCGGAGCAGGTCCGCGACTGGCGCGGGGGCGTCCACGGCCTGCCCGGTGGGCAGCACCGACCCCTGCTCCATCGCGTTGAGCTGCCGCAACTCGACCGGGTCCATGCCCAGTTCCGCGGCCAGCCGGTCCATCTGGGTCTCGTAGCCGAAGCACATCTGGACCGCCCCGAACCCGCGCATCGCGCCGCACGGCGGGTTGTTCGTGTACACCGCCGTCGAGTCGACCACCGCGTTCGGGATCACGTACGGGCCGATGCCCAGCGAGGCCGCGTTGCCGACCACCGCGGGCGAGGCCGACGCGTACGCGCCGCCGTCGAGCACGATCTCGGCCTTGACGAACACGAGCTTGCCGTCGCGGGTCGCGCCGTGCTCGAACACCATCGTCGCCGGGTGTCGGTGCACGTGCCCGAAGAACGACTCCTCGCGGTTGTAGACGATCTTGACCGGCTTGCCGGTGTGCTGCGCGAGCAGGCACGCGTGCACCTGCATCGAGATGTCCTCGCGACCGCCGAACGCGCCGCCGACCCCGGCCAGGGTGAGCCGGACCTTCTCCGGCGGCAGGCCGAGCACCGGGCACATCTGCTGCTGGTCCACGTGCAGCCACTGGGTCGCGATGTACAGGTCGATGCCGCCGTCCTCGGCGGGCACCGCGAGGCCGGACTCGGGACCCAGGAACGCCTGGTCCTGCATGCCGACCTCGTACTCGCCGCGCACGATCACGTCGGCGAGCGCCCGCACCCGCGCCGAATCCCCGTCGCCGTGGTGGATGTGCTGGCTGTGCACGATGTTGGCGGAGGCGTGCGCCTTGTAGTCCGCCGGCTGGTGCACGTAGCCGTACGTCTGTGGGTCGAGCGCCTCGACCGGACCGATCGAGGGCAGCACGTCGTACTCGACCACGATCTTGGCGATCGCGCGCCGCGCGGTCTCCGGGTGGTCGGCCGCGACGATCACGATCGGCTCGCCGTGGAAGCGGACCTCGTCGATCGCCAGCACCGGCTGGTCCTGGATCTCCAGGCCGTAGTACTTCGCGCCGGGGATGTCCTCGTGGGTGAGCACCGCGTACACGCCCGGCTGGGCGAGCGCCTGAGCGACGTCCACGGACAGGATCCGGGCCCGGGCGTGCGGGCTGCGCAGCGCCATCCCCCACAGCATGTCCTCGTGCCACAGGTCCGAGGAGTACGCGAAGTCGCCCTTGACCTTGAGGATCCCGTCCGGGCGCAGCGGCGAGGCACCGATGCCGTCGCGGCCGGGCGCGATCACGTGCTGGAGGTTCTTGGGCTTGGTCAGACCGGCCATGACTCAGCCTTCCCGTCCGGCCGCGGCCACATCGCGAGCGTCCGCCTTGCGGGCGGCGGCGAGTCGGACCGCGTCCATGATCTTCTCGTAGCCCGTGCAGCGGCACAGGTTGCCCGAGAGCGCCTCGCGGATCTCCGCGTCGGACGGGTGGTGCGCCTTGTTGAGCAGGTCGTGCGTCTGGACCAGCAGGCCCGGCGTACAGAACCCGCACTGCACGGCGCCCGCGTCCACGAACGCCTGCTGGACCGCGTCCAGCGTGTCGCCGTCGGCGAGCCCCTCGACGGTGCCGACCTCGCGGTCCTGCACCTGGCCGGCCGCGACCAGACACGCGCACACCGGGTCGCCGTCGAGATAGACCGTGCAGGAACCGCACTCGCCCTGCTCGCACGCGTTCTTGGAACCGGGCAGCCCGACCCGCTCGCGCAGGACGTAGAGCAGGCTCTCGCCCTCCCATACGTCGTCCGCCTCGGTCGGGCGGCCGTTCACGGTGAATGTGACCCTCATGCGGCGGCCCTCCCGGTGTCGCGGTGGTCGTTCCAGGTCCAAAGCAGGGTGCGGCGCGCCATGACGGCGAGCGCGTGTCGCCGGTACGCGGCCGAGCCGCGCACGTCGTCGATCGGCGAGGCCGCCCGGGCGACCAGCTCGCCGAAGCGCTTCGCGGTCGCGATCGGCAGTTCGGCGCCGCTGGTCCACAGCCCCGTGTCGGCGAGCTCGGCGCGGATGAACGCCTCGGCCTCGCTCGCCCGGCGCGGCGTCGGGGCGGCGGAGCCGATCCCGGTCCGCACGTCCCGGGCGTCCGGGTGCAGCGCGACCGCGAACGAGCACACCGCGATCACCATCGCGTTGCGGGTGCCGATCTTGGCGAACTGCTGCGGCCCGGTCGCCGAGGGGATGTGGATCGCCCGGATCAGCTCGTCGGGCTCCAGCGCGTTCCGCTTGACCCCGAGGTAGAAGTCGTCGATCGGGATCAGCCGGGTGCCGCGCGCCGAGGCCGCCTCGACGGTGGCACCGGATGCCAGCAGCGGCGGGTGCGCGTCGCCGGCGGGCGACGCGGCTCCGAGGTTGCCGCCGACCGAACCGCGGTTGCGGATCTGCGGCGAGCCCACGGTGTGCGCACCGAGCGACAGGCCCGGAAGCCGGTCGTGCAGCGAGTCGATGATCTGCGAGTACGGGACGGAGGCGCCGAGGCGTACCGTTCCGTCGTCCTCGATCTGCCACTCGTGCAACTCGCGGATACGGTTGAGATCCAGCAGGGCGTCCGGACGATGCCGGTCGAAGTTCAGTTCGACCATCACGTCGGTGCCACCGGCGATCGGGACCGCGGACGGGTGCTGCGCCTTGACGGCGAGCGCCTCCTCCCACGTCGCGGGCCGCAGGAATTCCATGACGGGTGTCTCCTTCTGCCTTGCGTGTGGCCCTACCGTCCTTGTACCCGTCGCGGGGGGCGCTTCGCTCGGGGTGAAGTGGTTCGGAGGGTGCGCACCAGTACACCGAGACGAGGGTCACTGTGAGTACCCACGGAAGACATGACCCAGGCGTGTCAAGCGGGGGTTGTTCCCGTACTTTTCTCCAAGTGTTCGCCCGGTCGTCGAACCGGTATGACGGATCCGCCGTGCGCCGGGCCGGTGCACTGCTCGATCGAGAGGGGGCCGTCGATGCGATTGCGCGCGCTTCTCGGCGATGGAATAACCGGTAGCGGAATATCGGGCATTCGACTGTTGGTGGGCGAGGGGGAGCTCGATCGCACGGTGCGGGCGGTGATGACCACCGACCTGCACGACCCCAGCCGCTACCTCACCGCCGGTGCCCTCGTGCTCACCGGCATGGGCTGGCGCTCGGGCCCGGAGGACTCCGATCGCTTCGTCCGGGTGCTGACCAAGGGCGGCGCCACGGCGCTGGCCGCCGGGCAGGCCGAGATCGGGGACATTCCCCCCGATCTGGTCACCGCGTGTGAACGGCACCATCTGCCGCTGTTCGCGGTCGAGGAGGAACTGTCCTTCGCGCACCTGACCGAGTTCGTGGTCCGGCGGATCTCCGCCGAGCGGGCCACCGACCTGACCGCGGTGGTCGACCGGCACCGGCGCCTGGTCCAGGCCGCCGCCGGCGGGGCCGGACTGGACGGGGTGCTCGGCCTGGTCGCGGCCGACATCGACATCCACTGCTGGGTGCTCTCGCTGACCGGTCGCCAGGCCGCGGCGGGCGGGCCCGATCTCCCGCCGGGGCTGCGCGTCAAGATGGCCCGCGCGCACCTCGGCGCCCGCGAGCGCAAGGCCCGGGTGCCGTTCCGCTACCGCGTGGACGGGCGCTCGTTCTCGCTGCTGCCGGTGTCCGAGGCGGGCGGGTCGGTCGACCCGGACGCGTGGGGCGACTGGTTCCTGGCGGTCGAGGACGACGTCACCGACTGGCCCGACCGGCACCAGGCGCTGCTCGGCGAGCTGGTCCGGCTGGTGTCGGTGGGGCGCGACCGGGTCGAGGACCAGCGCCGACGCACCCGGCGGCTGTCCGAGGACGTGCTGAACCTGCTGGCGTCCGGCGCCGACCCGGTCGAGGTGGCCGCGCGGCTTCGGGTGGCCGAGGAGGGGGCCGGCGGGACCCGCTGGCAGTTCGCCACGGCCGCGCTGCCGGACCTGCCCTCGGGCGACGCGCAGCGGCTGGCCCGGGTCCTGCTCGAGGAGGCGTTGGCGGATCAGCCCATCCCGGCCCTGGTGTCCGCGACCGGGCCCGGCGCGGTCGCGCTGATCCCGTGCGAGGGCCCGGGCGACCCGGACGGCACCGAGCCGGACCCCACCACGCGCCTGCTGCGCGAGCGGCTGGCCGCGTTCGACGGCCCGACGGCGGGCGGCGTGCGCGTGCACATCGGCGTGAGCGCGCGGGTGGCCCGTGCCGACGGTCTGCGCGGCGCGCTGGAGGAGGCGTGGCACGCGGGCCGGATCGCGGGCACCAGGAGCGGGCGGGTCGAGGTGGTCGGGCACGCCGAGCTGGCCTCCCACGTCGCGCTGCTCGCGGCCGTGCCCGAGGACGTCCGCCGTGCCTTCCGCGGCCGGCTCCTGGAGCCGCTGCGCGCGTACGACGAGAGCCATCAGGCCGACCTGGTCACCACGCTGGAGGTCTTCCTCGACTGCGACGGATCGTGGACGCGCTGCGCGGCCCGGTTGCACGTGCACGTCAATACGCTGCGCTACAGGATCGGCCGCATCGAGGAGCTGACGGGGCGTCAACTGGCCCGCCTGGAAGACAAGGTGGACTTCTTTCTGGCCCTCAGACTGCGCTGACCGGCCGGGCGATTTCGGAAATTCCCCGCCGGCGATCACACAGCCGCGCGGCCCCCGTTCGAAAACGGGAGCCGCACGGACACGTCGCGTGTGATCAGTCGCGCTTGGAGGCGCCCTTGATCTTGTTGATCGCCTCGGTGGCCTTGTCCTTGGCCTCGTCGGCGACCTCCCGGGCCTTCGCGGCGCCCTGCTGCTCCTGGCCTTCCGCGCGCAGGTCCTCGTCGCCGGTCACGTCGCCGACCTTCTCCTTGGCCCGGCCGGTGGCTTTCTCGGCCTTGTTGCGGATGTTGTCGTCGGTGCCCATGGTTCGAGCCTCCTGTCGCTGCGACCGCGCGCGTCGGGTGATCGCGCGATCTCCAGCCGGGCCTATTACCGCCGACGACCCCTTTGACACACTTTCGTGACTTTCGTGACCTTCCTCACCGGGCCCGGGAGATCTCGACGTTCTCCAGGACGCCCAACGCGTCGGGCACCAGGACCGCTGCCGAGTAGTAGGCGGTGACCAGATACGAGATCAGCGCCTGCTCGTTGATGCCCATGAAGCGCACCGAGAGGCCCGGCTGGTATTCGTCCGGCAGGCCGGTCTGGTGCAGGCCGACGACGCCCTGATCGTCCTCACCCGTACGCAGCACCAGGATCGAGCTCGTGCGCGCGTCGGAGATCGGGATCTTGTTGCACGGGAAGATCGGCACGCCGCGCCAGGACGGCACCTGGTTGCCCGCGACGTCGACCGTGCCCGGGTACAGGCCCAAGCGGCTGCACTCGCGGCCGAACGCGGCGATCGTGCGCGGATGGGCCAGGAACATCCTGGAGCCGCGCCGGCGGCTGAGCAGCTCGTCCATGTCGTCGGGCGTCGGCGGGCCCGCCTGGGCCTGGATCCGCTGGTCGTAGTCCGCGTTGTGCAGCAGCCCGAACTCGCGGTTGTTGATCAGCTCGTGTTCCTGCCGCTCGCGCAGCGCCTCGATGGTCAGTCGCAGCTGTTGCTCGATCTGGTCCATCGGCTGGTTGTACAGGTCGGCGACCCGGCTGTGCACCCGCAGCACCGTCTGCGCCGCGCTCAACTCGTACTCGCGCGGCTTGAGTTCGTAGTCCACGAAGCTGCCCGGCAGCACCGCCTCGCCGTGGTGGCCGGCGGACATCGGGATCTCCGCCTCGCCTTTGGCGTTCTGCGGCCGGCTGCTGCCCTGCGCGTACTCCGCGAGGTGCGCACGCAACGCGTCGGCGTGCACTCCGTCGAATGCCTCTCTGGGCATCTCCAGGACGATCACCGCGGTGGCCGCGGTGGCCGTGTACTCCCACGCCGACGCCTCGTCGACGAGCATCCGCTCACCGAAGTGGTCACCGTCGCCCAGCAGTCCGAGCGTCGTCCGGTCGCCGTAGGGGCCCTCGCCGAACTTGCTGATCTTGCCGTGCACGACCAGGAAGACCCGGTCGTTCGGCGCCCCCGCCTGCGCGAGGGTCTCCCCTGCGGCGAACTCGCGCCGGACGAAGCGGTCCGCGAGCGCGCGCAGCACCTCTTCGTCCTCGAACCCGCGCAGCGGGGCCAACTCCCCCAACTCCGCCGGGATCACCCGAACCTCGGCGCCGGTCTGCACGAACTGCACGCGTCCGTCGCCCACCCGGTAGCTCAGCCGTCGGTTGACCCGGTAGGTGCCACCGGACACCTGGACCCACGGCAGCATCTTCAGCAGCCAACGCGACGTGATGTCCTGCATCTGCGGGACGGTCTTGGTGGTCGTCGCGAGGTTTCGCGCCGCCGCCGTCGCGAGACTCGACCGAGCCTGCGTGTCCTGAGCTTCGCTTTCGGTCCCCACCCCAGCATCGATCGACAACGATTCCGCCTCCCCTTGGATGAACCGGCCTTCGCGGTCAATCGTCACGGGTCCGAGGGCTGCCCGCCATTCCCCGATCGAGTGAGACTGGAGGGACGCGGGAGGGGCAAGTAGCTACGGAGGTCTGTGAGGTCGGGGGGGGTGAGGCACCCCGCGGGAGGGGGCCAAACGGCCGAACGCGCGCTTCGACATCCGCGGACGTCGAAGCGCGCGCCGGCCCCGACCCGATCGGGCTTCGGGAGGTTCTCGGGCGAGTTCGGGCCGTCCCGGACGGCGCGGCCCGGCTGTCAGGCGTCCCGGATCGCCGAGACCGCCTTCGCCACGCGGTCCCCGTACTCCGGGTCCGCGGCGTGGAAGTGCCGCACCATGCGGTCCACGATGTCGTCGCGGGTGACCTGGCCCAGGCTGCCCGCGATGTTCTCCACCAGCCGCGCCCGCTCCTCGCCGGACATCAGCCGGTACAACCGGCCCGCCTGGAAGAAGTCGTCGTCCTTCGGGTGCGCCGGCGCCTCGTGCGTGCCGGTGTGTCCACTCACCACGAGCGGGGCGAACAGCGGCTCGCCGCTCTGGAGCGGGCCGCCGAAGCTGTTCGGCTCGTAGTTCCTGGCCCGCCCGCCGACGTTGCTCGACATCGCGCCGTCGCGGCCGTGGTTGTTCGCCGTCGTCGCCTTGGGCGCGTTCACCGCGAGCTGCGTGTGGTTGACGCCCAGCCGGTAGCGGTGCGCGTCGGCGTACGCGAACAGCCGTCCCTGGAGCATCTTGTCGGGGCTCGGCCCGATCCCCGGCACGAAGTTGTTCGGGCTGAACGCGGCCTGCTCGACGTCGGCGAAGACGTTCTCCGGGTTGCGGTCGAGGGTGAGCCGACCGACCTTGATCAGCGGGTAGTCCGCGTGCGGCCACACCTTCGTGAGGTCGAACGGGTTGAACCGGTAGCGCGGCGCCTCCGCGGCGGGCATCACCTGGACGTGCAGCGTCCACGACGGGAACACCCCGCGATCGATCGCCTGGTGCAGGTCGCGCTGGTGCGAATCCGGGTCCTCGCCCGCGAGTTCGGCGCCCTCGGTGCCGGTGAGGCAGCGCACCCCCTGGTTGGTCCTGAAGTGGTACTTGACCCAGAACACCTCGCCCTCGGCGTTGACCCACTGGTAGGTGTGCGAGCCGAAGCCGTTCATGTGCCGGTAGGAGGCGGGGATGCCGCGGTCGCCGAACAGCCAGGTGATCTGGTGCGTCGCCTCGGGCGAGTGCGACCAGAAGTCCCACACGTTCTCGGGCTCGGTGACGCCCGTGTACGGGTCGCGCTTTTGCGAGTGGATGAAGTCCGGGAACTTCAGCGGGTCCTTGATGAAGAACACCGGGGTGTTGTTGCCGACGAGGTCGTAGTTGCCCTCCTCGGTGTAGAACTTCAGCGCGAAGCCGCGCGGGTCGCGCACCGCGTCGCCGGCACCGAGGTTGCCCGCGACCGTGGAGAAGCGCTGGAACACCTCGGTCCGACGGCCCACCGCGCCCAGGAAGTGCGCCCGTGTGTAACGGGTGACGTCCTCGGTGACCTCGAACACGCCGTACGCGCCCGAACCGCGCGCGTGCACGACGCGCTCCGGGATCCGTTCGCGATTGAACCGGGCCAGCTTCTCGATCAGGTACTGGTCCTGGATCAGCAGCGGACCGCCGGCCCCGGCCGCCGCGCTGTTCTGGTTGTCGGAGACCGGCGCACCGGCCTCCGTCGTCAGTATCGGCTTGCTCATAACGGAGTTGACTCCCTGTCAGCTAATCCGGCCAGGCCTGCGACGGGATCCGGCCGGATCCCGTCGGCTCCTCGACTCGGCTATCCGGCGGTGTTGAAGCGGTTTCGAAGGGCGGTCAGGCCCGACTCGGTCAGCCGGCCCGGGAGCCGCAGGCGGGCGATCCCGCCGTCCGGGAAGACCTCGATCCGCACGTGCGTGACGGGCGGTGCGTCGGCGAGCCGGAAGCGGTGCCGGGTGTCCGGCTGCACCCGCGTGCGCGGCAGGAGTTCGAACCACGCGTCCGGGTCCGCCGTCGCGTCGCTGCCGACCAGCGCGACCCAACCCGGCGCGTTCCCCAGGTAGTTGTCGATGTCGATCTCGGCGGCCAGGACCTCGGCCTGCCCGACCAGGCGCACCCGCACCCAGTCGTTGCCGTCGTCGCGCCGCCGCCGGGTCTCCCAGCCCTCGCCCATCACCCGCGAGCGGCCGGGCGCGTTCAGGTTGTGCGGCGAGGAGAAGTAGCGGTCGCTGGCGGCCTCGGCCACCGCGCCGTACTCCTGCGCCGCGAGGTCGACGGTGAGCCCCGCGAGCCAGGCCGGGTCGGGTACGGCCTCGCCGTACACGCGCAGGCGGGCGACCCCGCCGTCGGGGAAGATGTTCAGCCGCACGTGCGTGAAGCGCTGCTCGGTCGACACCGCGAACGGGTGCGCCGTGTCGCCCTTGAGGTCGGTGCGCGCGACGATCGTGGTCCACTCGACCGCCGGGTCGAGCAACTCCTCGACCGACGGGACACCGGGCACGGAGGCGGCCTCGACCGAGCCGGTCGGCGGGTAGTTGCCGGTGAAGAACGCGGTGTCGACCACGACGCCGCGGATCACGCCGGGCACGCCGAGTCGGACGATCGCCCAGTCGTGCGCGTCCGGTTCGGGGTGCGGCCGCTCGGCGGAGTCGCCGCGCCGCCGGCGGGTCTCCCAGCCGTCCATGATCTGGCCCTTGGGGCCGAACGTGTGCGGCGCGAAGGTCGGCGCCTCGGCCTTGAGCAGGTTCTCCTTCTCGGCGAACCACTCGTCGTTGGCCGCGACCACACCCGCGCCGAGGGCGCGAGCGGCGAGGTTGACGTATTCGGTGAAATCGGTGGTCATGCGTGGATCTCCTTGTGGTGAGCGGGAATCGGCGACGACTCAGCGACAAGGACGGGAAGGGGGGCCGTGGCCGCGTCGGCGGCGCATGCGGGCGGTGAGCACTAGGCGGTCTCCGTCCGGTCGAGCAGGCGCCCGCGCGGGCTGCCGTGCACGTCCACGGGCGCGCCCGCGAGCCAGGTCGTGCGGACCTCGCCGGTGAGCGCGCGGCCGGCGTACGGGGTGACCGGGTTGCGGTGGTGCAGCCCCGTCGGGTCCACGGTGAACACCGCGTCCGGGTCGAACGCGACCAGGTCGGCGTCGTATCCGGGCGCGATCGCGCCCTTGCGGGCCAGGCCGACCAGCCGCGCCGGGCCGGCCGACATCAGCGCGACCACGTCGGCGAGCGCGAATCCGCGGGCGCGGGCCTCGGTCCAGACGGTGGACAGGCCCAGTTGCAGCGAGGCGATGCCGCCCCACGCGGCCGCGAAGTCGCCGACGTCCAGCCGCTTGAGGTCCGCGGTACACGGCGAGTGGTCGGACACCACGGCGGCGAAGGAGCCCGCCTCGATGCCGCGCCACAGCCGGTCGCGGTTGTCCTCGGAGCGGATCGGCGGACAACACTTGAACGCCGTGTCGCCCTCCGGCACGCCCTCGGCCACCAGCGTCAGGTAGTGCGGGCAGGTCTCCGCGGTCACCGCGATCCCGTCCGCGCGCGCGGCGTCGAGCAGCGGCAGCACCTCGGCCGAGGACACGTGCAGGACGTGCACGCGCGCGCCGGTGCGCTTGGCGGTGTCCAGGAGCTGCTCGACCGCGACCGTCTCGGCCGCGTCCGGGCGGGACGCGAGGAAGTCCGCGTACACCCGCCCGGCCTGCTGCGGCGCGGCGTCCAGGACGTTCGGCGCCTCGGCGTGAATGATCGCCAGGGCGCCGATCCGGGCCTGTTCGGTCAGTGCCCGCTCCAGTTCGGTCGCGTCCACGTGCGGGAACTCGTCGATGCCGGACGGCGCCAGGAAGCTCTTGAACCCGTACACGCCGGCCCGGTGCATCGGCTCCAGGTCGCCGGTGTTGCCCGGGATCGCGCCGCCCCAGAAGCCCACGTCCACGTACACCCGCCCGCGCGCGACCTCCTGCTTGGCCCGCAACGCGTCCACCGTCACGGTCGCCGGGATCGAGTTCAGCGGCATGTCGATCAGCGTCGTGACGCCGCCCGCGGCGGCCGCTCGGGTCGCGCTGGTGAAGCCCTCCCACGCGGTGCGGCCGGGCTCGTTGATGTGAACGTGGGTGTCCACCAGGCCGGGCAGCAGGGCGAGTTCGCCCAGGTCCTCGACGGGCACGCCGGCGGCGCTCCCGTAGGGCAGCACGTCCGCGATCCGGTCGCCGGCCAGGACCACGTCGGCGGGGCGCTCCCCGTCCGGCGTGAACACCCGGCGCGAGCGCAGCACGAGCGTGGGGGCATGGGTCACGATGCGTCCTCCGAGTCTCCGGTGAGCAGGTCCCGGGCCAACCGCTCCCCCGCGACCTCGGCGAGTTCGCCCGCGCGGGTCATGCTGTCCGCACCGAGGTCCTCCAGCGCGTATGCCGCCACGATGCCGGCCGCGTCGAGCTGAACCCCGCTCAGCTCGACGCGGCCGCACACCACCGCCACGGGTACACCCCGTTCCCGGGCGGCCGCCGCCACCCCCGCGGGCGCTTTGCCGTGCAGGGTCTGTCGGTCCAGGCTGCCCTCTCCCGTCACCACGAGCCGCGCGCCGTCCAGCAGTTCGTCGAAACCGAGGAGTTCCAGCAGAAGTCCGATGCCGGGCCGGATGGTCGCCCCGAGCAGCGCGAGCGCGCCGAACCCGGCGCCCCCGGCCGCGCCCGCACCCGGTACGTCGGCGACGTCCGGCGCGACCACCTCGGCCCAGCGCGCGAGTGCCGCGTCGAGCACGCGCACGTCGTCGTGCGTCGCGCCCTTCTGCGGCCCGTACACCTCCGCGGCCCCCTTCGGGCCGAGCAGCGGGTTGTCCACGTCGGACGCGATCACCACCTCGACACCGGCCAGGCGCGCCGCCAGGTCGCCCGGTTCGATCCGGTCGAGCCGGTTCAGCGCGGCCCCGCCCCGCGGCAGGTCGTGCCCCGCCGCGTCGAGCAGCCGCACGCCCAGCGCCCGGGCCATCCCCGAGCCGCCGTCCGTGGACGCGCTGCCGCCGAGCCCGAGCACGATCCGGGTGCAGCCCAGTTCGAGCGCGCGGGCGATCAGTTCGCCCACCCCGGTGGTGTCGGCCGTCAGCGGCGCCGGCCCCTCCGGCAGCAGCGCGAGCCCGGACGCCTCGGCCAGTTCGACCACGGCGGTGTGCCCGCGCACCGCGAGCGCCGCGTCCACGGGCCGACCGGTCGGGCCCGTGACCCGGGCCGGAATCCGCGCGAAACCGGCCGCCACCGCCGCGTCCACGGTGCCCTCGCCGCCGTCGGCGATCGGCAGCACGCGCACGTCCGCGTCCGGGAACACGCGCCGGATCCCGGCACCGATCCGGGCCGCGGCCTCCACGGCGGTCAGGGTCCCCTTGAACTTGTCGGGGGCCAGGACGACCACTGGTCCCATGCGCGTTCTCCTTCGGTCCAAGGGGCGTGGGCGGAGCTTCGGCGGTACCGGGCCCGCCGATCGAGCACCGTGCCGAGGCACAGTCAACTACGTGGATGCCGATCTCGGGGAGACCGACAGGGGTGGAAGCCGCCCGGTGACGCGGGCGCGACACCAGGGATGGGATCAGCGTCACCGGGCGGGATCGTGGGAGCGGGGCAGGCCCTGGGAGACGGTCCGGATGACCCGGCACGCCCCGCTCCGGTCTGTGCGGGCGCGGTTCGCACGGCCCGCCGGCTACGGCACCGGGACCGGCTCGAACTCCTTGACCGCGTCGATCGCGGGCCCGTGCGGCGTGTTGGCCTCGCGCTCGATCATGATCTCCACGAGGACGGGCCGCGACGTGCGCTGCGCCTCCTTGCGGGCCCATTCGAGCGTGGACCGGATGTCGTCGGGCTCGACGACACGCTTGCCCGAGCAGCCGTACGCCTCCATCAGTTTGACGTTGTCCGTACCGAACTCGTCGTAGTGGATGTCCACCTGGAAGTTCATGTCGTACGGGATCGACGCCTGGCGGATCAGGCCCAGGTACTCGTTGTTGATCATGATGATCACGAACGGCACGTTGTACTGCGCCGCGACCGCGAGTTCCTCGACCAGGTATTGGAAGCCGTAGTCGCCGACGATGCCGACCACCTCGGCGTTCGGGTCGCTGTGCTTGAGCGCCTTCTTGACCCCGATGGCCGCCGGGATCTCCCAGCCGAGCGGGCCGGCCTGGCCGCAGACCTGGTAGTGGCGGGGCTTGTACGCCTTCTGGTGCTGGCCGCCCCAGATCTGGTAGAGGCCGATCGCGGTGACGAAGTAGGTGTCCGCGTCGAAGACCTCGTTGATCTCCTTGTACACGCGCGGCGCCTTGATCGGCACGGTGTCGAAGTCCTCGCGCCGGGTCAGCGTCGCGCGCAGCTCCTGGATCCGCGCGACCCACTCGCCCGCCTCGCGGCGGATGCCGCGGGCCTTCGCGGTGGCCAGGATCGCCTGGAGGAAGTGCCGGGTGTCCGAGACGATGCCCAGGTCCGGCTCGAAGACCTTGCCGATCTGGGTCGGCTCGATGTCCACGTGGATGAACTTGCGGGTGCCGCGGTACACGTCGAGCGTGCCGGTGTGCCGGTCGCCGAAGCGCGCGCCGAGCGCGAGCACCAGGTCGGACTCCAGGAACGACGCGTTGCCGTAGCGCTGCGAGGTCTGCACGCCGGTCATGCCGCTGTACAGCGCGTGGTTCTCGTCGATCGAGCCCTTGCCCATGAGGGTGACCTGCACCGGGATCTGGAGCAGTTCGGCGAGTTCGACGAGTTCCTCGTGCGCCTCGCCGATGATCACGCCGCCGCCGGAGAGCAGCAGCGGGCGCTCGGCGGCCAGCAGCAGCTCCAGGGCCGCGTCCACCCGCGGCTGGTGCGGGAACACCTCGTTGACCGGCAGCGGGGCGTCCACCTCGGAGTCCCACCAGATCTCCTGCTTCTGGACGTCCAGCGGCAGGTCGATCAGGACCGGGCCGGGCCGGCCCGAGCGGGCCAGGCGGAACGCCTCACGGAAGATCCAGGGGGCCTGCGCGGCCTCCTTGACCTGCACGGACCACTTGGTCACCGGCTTGGAGATCTCGACGATGTCGACCGCCTGGAACGCCTCCTGGTGCAGCTTGCTGGAGACGGCCTGGCCGGTGACGCAGACGATCGGGATCGAGTCGGCGAGGGCGGTGTACAGGCCGGTGATCATGTTGGTGCCGGCCGGACCGGACGTGCCGATCGCGACGCCGACACCGCCGTTCGTGCGCGCCCAGCCGTCGGCCATGTGGGTCGCGCCCTCTTCGTGACGGACGATCAGGTGCTCGATGCCGCCGACGTCCTCCATGGCCTGGTACAGCGGGAGGATCGCCGCGCCGGGGCAGCCGAACGCGGTGTCGACGCCTTCGGACCTGAGCACCTCCACGACGGCGTTCATGACCGGAACTCGACGGGGTGCCATCAGTTGTCTCCCTGCTTCGAACTACTGTCCTGGGGGCCGCCGTTGAGCCGTTCGAGGCCGAGCAGCAGGCCGGAGTGGTCGAGACCGCCGCCGCCCTGGGCCCGCAGCGACGCGACCAGCTGGGCGGTGAGGCCGGCGAGCGGCAGCACGAGGTCGAACTCGCGGGCCGACTCGGTGACGATGCCCATGTCCTTGTGGTGCAGGTCGATCCGGAACCCGGGCTTGAAGTCGCGGTCGCGCATGACCCGGCCCTTGCGGTCCATGACCGTGCTGCCGGCGAGACCGCCGGCGAGGACCGTCAGGCCCGCCTCGGTGTCCACGCCCGCGCGCTCCAGGAACAGCAGTGCCTCGGCGACGAGTTGGATGTTGCCCGCGACGATCAGCTGGTTCGCGGCCTTGACGGTCTGGCCGGCGCCGTGCGGGCCGACGTGCACGATCGTCTTGCCCAGCGCCTCGAACAGCGGCAGCGCGGCGGCGAAGTCGGCCGCCTCGCCGCCGACCATGATCGACAGCACCGCCTCGATCGCGCCGGCCTCGCCACCGCTCACCGGCGCGTCCAGGACGCGCAGCTTGTGCTCGGCGCCGGCCTGGGCGACCGCGATCGACGTGCTGGGCTTGATCGAGCTCATGTCGATCACGAGCGTGCCGGGCTTGACGCTGCCCAGCACGCCGCCGTCGCCGTACATGACCTTCTCGACGTGCGGGTCGGCCGGGACCATCGTGATCACGACGTCCGCGTCGCGCACGGCCTCGTGGACACTCTCGGCGCCCTTGCCGCCGGCCGCGATCAGCCGGTCGACGGCGGCGCGTTCCAGGTTGAACCCGGTGACCTCGTGGCCGGCCGCGACCAGGTGCGCGGCCATCGGCCCGCCCATGATGCCGAGGCCGATGAAGCCGATCTTCTTGACGGTGACTGCGCCGGTCATCCGGCCCCTCCCTTGGTGCCACGCAGCGCGCGCGGGAGCCAGCCGAAGCTGTCCGCGCTCGCGCCGACGGGCTTGTACTCGAGACCGACGCGCCCGGTGTAACCGGCGGCGACGAGTCGGCGGAACAGGTCTTCGAAGTCCAGCTCGCCGGTACCGGGTTGCCCCCGTCCGGGGGTGTCGGCGATCTGCACGTGGCCGAACCTGTCGGCGTACGTGTCGATCACGGCGGGCAGGTCCTCGCCGTTGCGGGCGAGGTGGTACAGGTCGCACAGGAAGGTCGCGTTGCCGAGGCCGGTCTCGGCGTTGACCTTGTCCGCGACGGCCACGGCACCGGCCGCGGTCACCAGCGGATAGCGCGGGTTCTCGGGCGTGTTGAGCGCCTCGATCAGCACGATCGCGCCGATCCGGTCGGCGGCGGCAGCGGCCGCCGCCAGGTTCTCCAGCGCGAGTTCGTCCTGGGCGCGCGGGTCCACGCCGTCCTCCCGGTTGCCGTACAGCGCGTTCAGCGCGCGGCAGCCCAGGCTCTCGGCGAAGCCCGTCGCGACGTCGATGTTGGCGCGAAAGCGCGCCGACTCGCTCGGCCTGGACAACAGGCCGCGGTCGCCGCCGGGCATGTGGCCGGCGTCGAAGTTGAGGCCGACCAGGTCGACACCGGCGTCCCGAATCGCTCGGGCGAGCGCGTCCAGTTCGGAGTCGGCGGGCGTCGGGCCCTCGAAGGGCCACCAAAGCTCGATCCCCGTGAAGCCGGCCGCGGCGGCGGCGGCCGGTCGTTCGAGGAGCGGCAGTTCGGTGAAGAGGATCGAGAGATTGATGTCGAAGCGCAGAGCGTCAGCGCTCACGTGACCACCTCTTCCACGTCGGTTCCACAATGCGGAAGTAAGATTCTGCTCACCGGAATCATGCCACGTCGCTTCAACAGTTTGTCAAGGGCCGAGGATGACGGCAGTCTGACCGGCGTCGGCGCTGCCGGCTAGGGCCCGGCGCCGGCGAGCCGTGGCGACCGGGGTCGGCGACCGGGCGCGGGCTCGGGGCCGGGCGCTAGGGTTCGGGCGTGCGATTGCGGATGGAATTCTCGACAGAGCCGTTCGACCTGGACGGCGTACCGCCCCACGCCCTGGAGGCGCGGCGGGTCATCGACGAAGCGGGCCTCGACGTCGAGGTCGGCCCGTTCGGCACGACCGCGGAGGGCGAGGCGGAGACCGTGCTGACGGCATTGGACCGAGTCTTCCGCGGCGCGCTCGGCGTCGGCGCGTCCCGGATCTCGGTCCAGGTCACGACCGTGCCGGAGCCCCCGGCCGACCGCGAGGCGGGCGCCGAGACCGGCCTCGACACCCCGGGAACCGCCACATGAGCCCCGCCGAACACCCCCTGGCCGCGGCGATCAAACCACTCGTGGCCGCGATGGGCGCGACGTTCGTCCCCGTCGACCGGACCGAGCCCGACGACGTCACCCTGGAGTGGGAGGGCGAACCGGTCGTCGCCGTCCGCCTCCCCGGCCTGGGCACCGCCCTGGACCGCCTCCTGGGCGACGCCGAACGCACCTACGGCCCGCTGGCCGACCTGGACCGCGAAGACAAACAACGCGTCGTCCGCACCCTGGAGCAACGCGGCGCCTTCACCATCCGCCACGGCGTCGAAACCGTCGCCGCCGCCCTGGGCGTAAGCCGCTTCACCGTCTACAACTACCTCAACCGCGAATCCCGCCCCTGACCCGGATGCGCGGACGTCGGCACAGGGCGTCACGCGGAACCGGTGGGCCATCCGTCGCCTTGGTGCGTTTCCGGAAGGTCGGCTGTCGTTCGTTGCGTTGATCGACTTCAACAAACTGTTGACGCCGGCGATTCGGAGCGCTTAGCGTTCCGGGCATCGCCGCATCGGGGTACCCGCTCGGGTGCGGCGTTTACCTCTGGATGGGTGCGCCCTCCGAGCGAGGAGGTCCTGACATGTCATCAGCGCCAGGACTCGACAGGCTCAACGATGCGTCCGCCGACGAGGCGATCCGACTGCTCGGTGAGGTCTGCGCGAGTCGCGCCTGGATCGGCGCGGTGGTCGCCGCCCGTCCCTACGGCGACCCGGACAAGCTCTACACGAACTCCGACGAGGCGATCGCGGCCCTGACCGCCGACGATCTCCAGGAGGCCATCGACGGCCACGCCGTGATCGGCCGCCCGCGTCACGACGACCCGCAGTCGGCGCGCGAACAGTCGGGGGTCCACCACGCGGGTGACGTCGTGTTGGCCGACCTGCGGGCCGGGAACATCGCGTACGAGAACCGGTTCGGACGGGTCTTCCTGATCTGCGCGAGCGGTCGCAGCGCGGTGGAGATGCTCGCCGAACTGCACGACCGACTCGACAACGACCCGGCGACCGAGTGGGAGGTCACCCGTGAGGAGTTGCGGAAGATCAACCGCCTGCGCCTCGAAGGGCTGATCTCCGCGTGATCTCCACCCACATCCTCGACACGAGCGAGGGCCGGCCGGCGACGGATGTCCCGGTCGAGTTGTCCCGGCGCGAGGCCGACGGGACGTGGACCGTCCTCGGCGCGTCCGCGACGAACGCCGACGGCCGCTGCCCCGACCTGCCGCCGCTCGGCGACGGGCCGGACGCCGGCCCGGTCGACGTACGCCTCGTCTTCGACATCGCCGCGTACCGCCGCGCCCGCGGCGAGACGCCGTTCTTCCCGGAGGTCCAGGTGGTCTTCACCGCGGACCCCGGCACGCATTACCACGTACCGCTCTTGCTCAACCCGTACGGATACTCCGTTTATCGAGGGAGCTGACAGGCATGCCGATGGTGCTCGGCCAGAACCAGTACGGAAAGGCGGAGACCCGCGTCGTCCGGGTCCGCCGCGACACCGAACGGCACGAGGTCAAGGACCTCAACGTCAGCGTCGCACTGTCGGGGGACCTCTCCGACACCCACATCACCGGCGGCAACGAGAACGTCCTGCCGACGGACACGATGAAGAACACCGTGTTCGCCTTCGCGCAGGAGCACGGCATCGACTCGGCCGAGGCCTACGGGGTGCGCCTGGCCCGGCACTTCGTCGAGTCGCAGCCCTCGATCACCCGGGCCCGGATCCGAATCGAGGAATACCCCTGGAACCGGATCACCGCCGCCGAATCGCGCAACCGGTTCGTCGGCGCGGACGAGATCCAGCACTCGTTCGTCCGGGACGGTGGCGAGACCCGGACCAGCGAGATCGTCTGGGAGCACGGCCGCGTGCAGGTGATCTCCGGACTCAAGGACCTGGTCGTGATGAACACGACGTCGTCCGAGTTCTGGGGCTACATCAAGGACCGGTACACCACACTCCCGGAGGCGTACGACCGGATCCTCGCCACCCAGGTCACCGCCCGCTGGCGGTTCGGCTTCGACGCGAGCGACGAGGGCGCCGAGCCGAATTGGGAGCGCTCGTACGCCCAGGTGCGCCGGCACCTGTTGGAGGCGTTCTCCGAGACCTACTCCTACTCGCTCCAGCAGACCCTGTACGCGATGGCGAACCGGGTACTGACGAATCGCCACGAGGTGGACGAGGTTCGGCTGTCGCTGCCGAACAAGCACAACTTCCTGGTCGACATGGAGCAGATCGGCATCAAGAATGACAAGGAGGTGTACTACGCCGCCGATCGGCCGTACGGTTTGATCGAGGGCACGGTGCACCGTGAGGGTGTCACTCCACTGATTCCCGTGGACTGACGCCTTTCGTCATGTGCTGACGAACGGCGCACACCCCCGGAGGATTCTCGATCCGCCGTCCCGCCTCCGGGGCCCTCGCGCAGGACCAGACGGCGGTACGTTCGTACGTTGGACCGCTGCCGCAAAGGGACTGCCATGTCAGTTGATAGCTCAGCAGTTGATACCTCAGCCGATTCCGGGCGCATCGTCATCGAGAACTGCGCGATCGCGACCGTCGACGCGCGGGACACCGAGTACGACTTCGGCCACGTAGTCGTCGCGGGCAACCGCATCGAATCGGTCGGCGCCGGGGCGGCCCCGGCCGGGCTCGAGCACGTCGCCCGTCGGATCGACGGGACGGGCCACCTGGTCACACCGGGTCTGGTCAACACGCACCACCACTTCTACCAGTGGATCACGCGCGGCCTCGCGCAGGAGTGCAACCTCTTCGACTGGCTCGTGACGCTGTACCCCACCTGGGCCAGGATCGACGACGAGATGTGTTACGCCGCGGCCCAGGGTTCGGCGGCGGCGCTGCTGCGCTCGGGCTGTACCACCTCGACCGACCACGCGTACGTGTTCCCCAAGGACGGCGGCGACATCCTGGGCGCGGAGATCCGCGCGCTGGCCGAGTTGGGGATGCGCTTCCAGCCGACCCGCGGCTCGATGGACCTGGGCCGGTCGCAGGGCGGACTGCCGCCGGACGCGTGCGTCGAGGACACCGACGCGGCGCTGGCCGCGACCGCCGAGGCGATCGACCGCTGGCACGACGCGTCCTTCGACTCCATGGTGCGGGTCACCGCGGCGCCCTGCTCGCCGTTCTCGGTGTCGCCCGAACTGCTGCGCGGTGCGGCCGAGTTGGCGCGCGCGAAGGGTGTCCGGCTGCACACCCACGGCTCGGAGACGGTGGAGGAGGAAGCCTTCTGCCACGAGAAGTTCGGCATGGGGCCCACCGACTACATGGAGAGCCTGGGCTGGCTGGGCGACGACGTCTGGATGGCGCACTGCGTGCACATGAGCGACTCGGACATCGCGAAGTTCGCGGCCACGGGTACGGGTGTCGCGCACTGCCCGTCCTCCAACGCGCGGCTCGCGGCGGGCATCGCGCGTGTGCCGGACATGGTGGCCGCGGGCGTCCCGGTGGGCTTGGGCGTCGACGGCACCGCCTCGAACGAGTCGGGCGAGCTGGGTACGGAACTGCGCAACGCGCTGCTGATCGCCCGCCTGCGCGGCGGCCCGGCGGCGATGACGGCCCGCCAGTCGCTGCGCCTGGGCACGATGGGCGGCGCGAAGGTGCTGGGCCGCGAGCGCGAGATCGGCTCGCTCGAACCGGGCAAGCTCGCCGACCTGGCGATGTGGCGGGTGGACGGCGTCCTGCACGCGGGCATCGCCGACCCGGTCGCAGCCCTGGTCCTCGGCGCGGCGGCCCCGCTGACCCTGCTCCTCGTCGACGGCCGCGAGGTCGTCGAACAGGGCCACCTGTCCCGAGTCGACGAAGACCGAATCGCCCGCAACGTAAGCCGAGCGGCATCCCGCCTGCGCAACAAGTAGCCCTGCCCGAACACTGTCCGACGCGCCGTCACGTGACCGGGTCCGCTTGGGAATCCGATCGCGTGACGGCGCGCTCCGCGCCGGTCCGCCGTGGATCGCCCCGCCGCGTCAGCGAGTCGCCGCGTCGCGTAGCGCGTCGAGGAGGCTGCGTAGGGCGGGTTGGGTGAGGGAGGGTTCCCGGAGGGCGGCGAAGATGGCGCGGGAGGGTTCCGGGTTGCGGACCTTGCGGACGGCGACGGCGGGGTGTGGGGTTCCCTGGCCCAGGCCGAGTCCCAGGCCCAGGCTCGGGATCAGGCCGATGCCGAGGCCGGCGGCGACGAAGCCCTGTGCCGTGGCGTAGTCCTCGGTCTCCACCACGAAGTTCGGGGTGAAGCCGGCGGCGGCACACGCGTCGAGGACGGCGTCCAGGCACGGGCCCGGTGGTCCGTGGCTGCCCACCCACGGTTCGTCGGCGAGGTCGGTCAGGTCGAGCACCCGCTTCGCGGCGAGCCGGTGGCCCTTGGGCAGCACCGCACGGTACGGATCGTCCAGCAGGTGCACGAGCCGGACGCCCTCGCGGATCGGGTCGCGCGGCCGGACCACGATGGCCAGATCGGCGCGGCCCTGCTTCACCTCCGGCAGCGGGTCCTCGGGGTCGACCAGCTTGAGATCGACCTGTACGCCCGGGTGTTCGCGGCGCAGCCGGGCCAGCGCGGGCGCCACCAGGCCGGAAATCCTGCAAACCGGATGCCGGACGCCGAACGCAGATCCGACACGGCAGCGAACGCGACGCGTGGCACCCGGTCGGACACGCCCTAGTCCGTGCCGTCCGGCGGGAGCGGTCGGTCGAGGGTCGATGACGCCTTGGCGATCAGGGCCATCGGTACCGTCGCGCACTGCGTGGCCGAGGCCACCGTCAGGGTCCGGACGCCGGTCCGCGCCGCGATGTCGAGCAGGCGCGGCGCGTCGCACAGGTACGGCTGCGCGTGCGGGACGTCGCGGGCGCACGTGGCCTCGTCGACGAAGGCGGGCAGCCACGGCAGGCCGTCCTGGCCGCGGATGAAGACCACCGACTCGGTGTCGTCGATCGGGATGACCACACCGGACTCGACGATCGCGGCGAGAAGGTCGGCGGGCTCGGCGTCGGGGCCGTCGAGCAGGGCGGCCAGGGTCGGGTTCGCGGCAGTCATGACGTGATCATAGGGGCCGCGATTGTCCCGGATTCGGACCCGCTGCCCGGGAACCCGAAGGGCGGGCCCGACACCTCGTCGGACCCGCCCGCGGCACATCGGGGGCGGCTACGCCTCGCGGCCCAGCGTCTTGAGGTAGGCGCGCCAACCGCCGAACTCGGTGATCTCCTTGTGCCGGCCCGACTCCAGCTCGCCGCGGCGCAGGATCATCGAGAAGCAGGCCGAGCCGTCCTCCAGCTTGATGATGCCGAACTCCAGCTCCGGCGGCTCGGTCGGCAGCAGGTTGTCGCGCAGCACCTCGTCGGGGACCTCGTACACCTCGCCCTCGATCCGTATCTCGCTCGACGGATCGGGCAGCAGGCCCGGGCAGCGGTCGCCGATCGAGAAGAAGCGGTGCCCCGGGGCCGTGCGGGTCCGAGCGACCAGCGGCGCGCCCTTCAGGTGGTGGTGGAACGGGCCACCCTCCATCGCCTGGCCGTTGAGGAACATGCGTGCCATGTGGTGTCTCCTGTTCGAGGCTTGCGACGTACCGCGAGGTGTACCGCGAGGCTTTCCGCGCGCTGCGAGAATGTGCGGAACGACCGGGCCCGCCCGATTGGACGCGCCCCACGACCGCCGGGGTGGGCCCGGCCGTTCCGCGTATGTGGGGGATGTGCGAACGGCTCGACTCAGTCGAGGAGTTCGTATCCCGGCAGGGTGAGGAAGTCGACGAACTCGTCGGCGAGGGCGACCTTCAGGAACAGGTCGCGCGCGTCCGTCCAACGGCCGGACTCGAAGCCGTTGTCGCCCAACTCCTCGCGCAGTGCCCCCAGTTCCTCGACGACCAGGCGGCGGACCAGGTCCGCGGTCACCTTCTCGCCGGTATCCGCGAGCACGACGCCGTTGTTGATCCACTGCCACACTTGGGAGCGTGAGATCTCGGCCGTCGCGACGTCCTCCATCAGGCCGAACACGCCGACCGCGCCGTAGCCGCGCAGCCACGCCTCGATGTAGCGCAGCCCGACGCCGACCGCGCCGTGCAGACCCGCGCCGGTCGGCGAGCCGCCCGCGGACGCGACGTCCAGGAGCTGATCCGCCGTCACCTCGACGTCCTCACGCGTGCGATCGAGCTGGTTGGGCCGATCGCCTAGCACCGCGTCGAACGCCTCGCGGCAGACCGGGACCAGGTCCGGGTGGGCCACCCACGAACCGTCGAAGCCGTCGCCCGCCTCGCGGTCCTTGTCGTCGCGGACCTTCGCGAGCGCCGCCGCGTTGGCCGCCGCGTCGCGTCGGGACGGGATGACCGCGGCCATCCCGCCTATGGCGTGCGCGCCGCGCCGGTGACACGTGCGTACCAGGAGTTCGGTGTACGCCCGCATGAACGGCGCGGTCATCGTGACCGCGTTCCGGTCCGGCAGCACGAACGCGTCGCCCGCGTCGCGGAAGTTCTTGACGATGCTGAACAGGTAGTCCCAGCGGCCCGCGTTCAGGCCGGACGCGTGCTCGCGCAGCTCGTACAGGATCTCGTCCATCTCGAACGCGGCCGTGACCGTCTCGATCAGGACCGTCGCCCGGATCGTCCCGCGCGGGATGTCGAGCAGGTCCTGCGCGTGCCGGAACACGTCGTTCCACAGCTGCGCCTCGAGGTGGCTCTCGATCTTCGGCAGATAGAAGTACGGGCCGAGACCACGATCGAGCAGCCGTGCCGCGTTGTGGAAGAAGTACAGCCCGAAGTCCACCAGCGCACCGGCCGCCGGCACCCCGTCGACCAGGATGTGCCGCTCGTCCAGGTGCCACCCGCGCGGGCGCATCACGACGGTGGCCAGTTCCTCGTCCGGGCGCAGCTTGTACGTCTTGCCCTCGGCGGTGGCGAAGTCGATCCGTCGGTCGTACGCGTCGATCAGGTTGAGCTGGTGCGCGACGACGTTTTGCCACGTGGGCGCCGAAGCGTCCTCGAAGTCCGCCAGCCAGACCTTCGCGCCCGAGTTGAGCGCGTTGATCGTCATCTTGCGATCCGCCGGGCCGGTGATCTCGACCCGCCGGTCCCGCAGCGCGGGCGGCGCCTCGGCGACCCGCCAGTCGCCGGCCCGCACGTCCGCGGTCTCGGGAAGGAAGTCGAGCCTGCCCGTGCGGGCGATCTCCGCACGGCGAGCCTGGCGACGGTTCAGCAGGGCGTTGCGACGACCGCCGAACCTCCGCTGCAGACTGGCCACGAAGCGCAGTGCCTCGGTGGTGAGCACCTCGTCCGCCCGCGGCACGGAGCCGCCGGTCGCCGTGCTGTGCTTCACCACAATGGCCGGTGCACTCATGTGACCCTCCTTCGCCGTCGACGTTCAGCCCGTCCGGGCTTTTGTAGAGTGGACATTAGTTTCCGGGAAACGGAAGTTCAACAACTTGTTGAACAAATATTCCGGACACGGGACCGAACGAGGCTGCGCCGGCCGTGGAAGCCGACGCCGTCGAACCCAACGAGAGGATCGTGCGGTGGCCGCACTCGACTCAGGTAGCAACCCCACGAGCGGCGGCGTCCAGTCCTTGGAGCGCGCGTTCGACCTCCTCGAGCTGCTCGCCGACGCCGGCGGGGTCCTGACGCTCAGCGAACTCGCCGCGCGTTCCGGATTGCCCATGCCCACAATCCACCGTCTCGTACGCACGTTGGTGGCACTCGGTTATCTGCGCCAGGACGCGTCCCGGCGCTACACGCTCGGCCCGCGCCTGATCCGACTCGGTGAGACCGCCGGTCGGCTGCTCGGCAGTTGGGCGCGACCGTACCTGGCCGAACTCATGGAGGCCACCGGCGAGACCGCGAATCTCGCGGTCCTGGAGGCCGGCGAGGTGGTGTACGTCGGCCAGGTGCCCAGCCGGCACTCGATGCGGATGTTCACCGAGGTCGGCCGGCGCGTCCAGCCGCACTGCACCGCCGTCGGCAAGGTCCTGCTCGCCCAGCTGCCCGAGGCCGACGCCGCGCGCGTGCTCGGTGGCCGCCCGCTCGCCGCGCACACCGAGCACACCCTCACCGACCCGGCCGCGCTGCTCGCGCAGTTCCCGGTGATCAAGGCGCAGGGCTACGCGATCGACGACCAGGAGCAGGAGCTGGGCGTGCGCTGCGTCGCCGTCGTGGTGCCGGGCGCGCCGACCGCGACCGCCCTGTCGGTGTCCGGGCCCGAGGGCCGGATCCGGGCGATGGAGGAGGGCTGGATGACCGCGAGGATGCAGGAGATCGCCGCCCGCCTGGGCCAACGACTGGGCGGCACCGAGCCCGATCCGACCACGGTGACCGTGAGCTGAGGGCCGGCCGCGAAGCGGCCCGCCCTGCTCCACCCTGCTCCGCCCGGCCCAGCGCGCCTCCACGCGGCTCCGGCACGGGGCGTGCGTTCGGACGATGCCACCATGACCCGCGCGACCCGCGCCCACGGCTCTCGTACGTTCCGCCCGTGGACCGTACGCGGCGCGGACGGCTCTACTGACGGGCATGTCCCACCCCATCCCGATCCCGCTCACCGACCGGTTCGGTCGGGTGCACACCGATCTGCGTGTGTCCCTGACCGACCGGTGCAATCTGCGCTGCACCTACTGCATGCCCGCGGAGGGCCTGCCGTGGCTGCCCGCCGACGACCTGCTCTCGCGCGCGGAGACCACCCGCCTGGTCCGGATCGCGGTGGACCACCTCGGGATCCGGACGGTCCGGCTGACCGGCGGCGAGCCGCTGCTGCGGCCGGACCTGACCGCGTTGATCGCGGACCTGGCGGGCCTGGACCGCGCGCCCGAGCTGTCGCTCACCACGAACGGGATCCGGCTCGCGAGACTGGCCCCCGCGCTCCGCGCCGCGGGCCTTCGCCGGGTCAACGTCAGCCTCGACACGCTGCGGCCGGAGCGGTTCGCGCTGCTGACCCGCCGCGACCGGATCGAGGACGTGTTCGAGGGCCTGCGCGCGGCGCACGCCGCCGGGCTCGCGCCGGTCAAGATCAACGCGGTGCCGGTGCGCGGGGTCAACGACGACGAGATCGTGCCGATGCTCGAATGGGCGATCGAGCACGGCTACCGGCTGCGCTTCATCGAGCAGATGCCGCTGGACGCGCAGGGCGCGTGGGATCGCGACCTGATGGTCACCGCCGACGAGGTGCTGGCGCGCCTGGCCGCGCGATTCACCCTGGTGCCCGTGCCGCGCGAGGGCGCGTCGGCGCCCGCCGAGGAGTGGTACGTCGACGGCACGGCCGCGACCGTCGGCGTGATCGCGAGCGTGACCCGGCCGTTCTGCGGCGCGTGCGATCGGGTCCGGCTCACCGCCGACGGGCAGTTGCGCACCTGCCTGTTCGCCCGCGACGAGTCCGACCTGCGCGCGCTGCTGCGCTCCGACGCGGACGACGCGGCGATCGCGGCGGCCTGGCGGATCGCCCTGCTGGGCAAGGGCGCCGGCCACGGCATCGGCACCCCCGAATTCGTCCGACCGGACCGGCCGATGTCCGCGATCGGAGGCTGAGCCGTGACCTCCCCGGTCGTACGCCTGACCGCCGTCCGCGACACCCCCTTGCGCGTCGACGAGGTGCTCGCCGCCGTCACCCACCCGGCCGCCGGCGGCACGTCCGTGTTCGTCGGGACCGTACGCGACCACGACGCGGGCCGCGGGGTGACCGCGCTGTCCTACTCGGCCCATCCGCAGGCCGCGGAGCGCATGCGCGAGATCGCCGAACGGCTCGCGGCCGACGATCCGCACGTGCTCGCGATCGCCGCGCTGCACCGGGTGGGCGACCTCCTGGTGGGCGACACCGCGATCGCCGTCGCGATCGCCACCGCCCACCGCGCCGAGGCCTTCGCGGCCTGCCGCGAACTGGTCGAACGAATCAAGCACGGGGTGCCGATCTGGAAGCACCAGACCTACACCGACGGCGACCGGGGCTGGGTCGACTGCGACCACTGAGCTACGCGGAGGCGGGTCGCGGCGCCAACCCGAGCACCGCCGACGCGACCGCCTCCAACGTCTGTGCCACGCCCGCCGTGTCCCGCAGTTGCCGGGTCCGCGCGACGTCGTTGATCGCGGTCAGGGCCGCGTGCACCCGGATCCGCGCGACCGCGGCGCCGTACTCCGGGTGCACGGCGCACAGCAGGTGGGTCCACTCCGTCAGGTACTCCAACTGCGCCTGCCGGGCCCGGTGTCGGGCCTGCGTGGGCAGGTGCGACACCTCCGCGAGGAGCAGGCAGACCAGATCGCTGTGCCCGGCCGCGAAGCGGATGTACGACCGCAGCAGTACGCGCAGCGCGGCCGCGTGGTCCTGGGCACCGGCGAGCGCGCGCGTCATGTCCATGAGCAGCCACTCGATGCCCCGGGTCACCGCCGCCGACAACAACTCGGCCTTGCTCTCGAAGTGGTTGTACACGCTGGGGCCCGCGATGCCCGCCGCCGCGCCGATGTCCTCGATGGCCACGCCGGCGTAGCCCTGCTCGGCGAACAACCGTGCGGCGGCGGTCAGCAGCGCCTCGCGCCGGGACCGCAGCACGATGCGGCCGGCCCCGACCGGGCCGGCCGCTAGCGGTCCCACGACCGCCGGCGGCGCGGTGACCGCGGCCCGGCCCAGTTCCACGAGCAGCCGGACGTACTCCGGCCGCGGTAGCTCGACCCGGTGAAAGGACGGACTGAGCAGTACGCCCAGGCCGCACCACGCGAGCAATTCGCACTGCGCGGCGTCGAGTTCCGGCCGGGCGTCCCGGATCAGTCCGGCGACCACGGCCGTGATCGCGCGCACCTCGCGGCGAACCTCGGCCCGTTCCTCCGGCGGCAGCAGCCGGCCCTCGCGCTGCCACAGCACCCCCACCTCGCGATGGTCGAGCGTGACCGCGACGACCGCGCGCAGCACGGTGTCCGGATCGTCGACGTCGCTCCGGGCCAGCGCCTCCCGAACGGGTGCGACACCATCGAGCACGACCTGCATGAGCAGTTGCTGCTTGCTCCGGAAGTGCCGATACAGCGCGGAAGGGCCCATGCCCACCGCCTCCGCGATGTCGCTCATCGCGACGTCGGCGTAGCCCCGGCGGTAGAACAGGTCGGCCGCCGCCAGGAGGATCAACTCGCGGCGATTGTGCGGTCGGGTCCCCCGCGCGGGCGGAACGAGTCCGCCGACCTTGCGCGCCGCAGCCGCCATCGCGTACTTCCTTCCGGGATCCGCCCCTGCGCCCATTGTTCCAGGAGGCCGCACCCGGAGCCGGCCCCGTGCCCGACCGGCGGGCCCGTTCCCCCTTACTACGCTGACCGCATGACGACCTCACTGATCACAGGCGCGACGGCGGGCATCGGTGCCGCGTTCGCCCGGCGACTCGCCCACGAGGGGCACGCCCTCGTCCTGGTGGCCCGCGACGAGAAGCGACTGGCGGAGCACGCCCGCGATCTGCGCGACGAGCACGGCGTGCGGGTGGAGGTGCTGGCCGCCGATCTGTCCCTGGACACGGGGATCGCGGCCGTCGAGGCCCGGCTGGCGGATCGATCCGCGCCGGTGGACGTGCTGATCAACAACGCCGGCTTCGGCAACAGGGGCGGCTTCCTCGACGCGTCGACGGCGGACGAGTTGCGGATGCTCAAGGTGCACTGCGAGGCGGTGCTGCGGCTGACCACCGCCGCGAGCGCGGCGATGCGCGAGCGCGGTCGCGGCTGGATTGTCAACGTCGCGTCGGTCGCGGCCTTCCTGCCGCGCGGCACGTACGGCGCGAGCAAGGCGTGGGTGGTCAGCTTCACCGAGGGCGCGGCGCACGAACTCGCGGGCAGCGGCGTGCGGTTGATGGCGTTGTGCCCGGGCTTCGTGCGGACCGAGTTCCACCTGCGCGCCGGCATGGGCACGTCGAACATCCCGAACTGGATGTGGCTGGACGCCGATCGCGTGGTCGCGGCGGCCGTGCGCGACCTCGCCCTGGGCCGGACGGTGAGCGTGCCGGACATCCGCTACAAGGCGGTCGTGGGCCTCGCGAGGATCACCCCGCGCGCCCTGTTCGGCCGGGTGTCCACGAAGACCGGGCGCACGTACGGCCCGACCCGCCCGTAGGGCGTGTCTTCAGCCGAACCGCGAGCGCGCCGGGGCCGGCCCACGCCGAAGGCCCTGCCGATGCGAGATCGGCAGGGCCTCCAGGCGCGTACCGGGCGGGGCGGTGTGGGACGCACGCCCCTCCCCCGGGCATCCGCGAAGTGTCCGGGCCGGCGTCAGCGGACGCCGACATCTGTCTCAGTGCCGTGAACGGCCCTTCGGGCGGCTGCCCTTGGCACGCCGTTCGGTCTTGGGGGTGCGGGGTTCGTGGGTCGCGGCAGTCTCCGCTGACGGTGCCGGTGCGGAGTGCGCACTCTCGGCCTCGACGAACAACGTGCTCTTGTCCTGCAGGTGCGGTTTCGGCTTCTGCTTGGGCATGGCCATCTCCTCCTACGGAGAACCGATGAGCGGTCACCGACCACTCTCACATCATCCGACACCGTTCGCACTTCGACCATGACACTGTGTAGTCATCACAGGTGGTGGGGTACCTTTTCGGGGCTCCATGACGGCGGAATGCTCCCCGAGGAGCCGAAACCGGACGAACCGAAGCCGGTAAACCCTTTACCTCGTGAGGGCAATGTGACATTTTACCGGGGTGAGCGAACTCCGTTCCAGTGATGTCGTCGTCATCGGCGCCGGGGTCGTGGGTGCCGCGTGTGCCCACTTCGCGGCGCGAGCCGGGTTGTCGGTCACCGTCCTCGATCGCGGGTCGGTCGCGGGCGGAACCACCGGCGCGGGTGAGGGAAACCTGCTCGTCTCGGACAAGCAGCCGGGCCCGGAGCTGTCCATGGCCCTGCTCTCGCTGCGCCTTTGGGGCGAACTCGCCCGGGAACTCGATGACTTCGAGTACGAGGCCAAGGGCGGCCTGATCGTCGCCCGGACCGCGGCGGAGGAAGCCGCGATGACCGCGACGGCCGCCGCCCAACGCGCGTGCGGGGTCACCGCGCATCCCGTCCCGACCGACCGACTCCCCTCCTATGAACCGCACCTGGCCCGCGGCCTGGCCGGCGGCACGCACTATCCGCAGGACTCCCAGGTCCAGCCCGCGCTGGCCGCCGCCGCGCTGCTGCGCACGGGAGTCCGGCTGCACACCGGAGTGGCCGTGACCGGCTTCCTGCGCGGGCGGGACGGGCGGGTGACCGGCGTGCGCACCTCGCGCGGCGACCTCACGGCAGGCGCGGTCGTGAACGCGGCCGGCACCTGGTCGGGCGAGGTGGCCGCGCTGGCCGGGGTCACCCTGCCGGTGCTGCCGCGGCGCGGGTTCGTGCTCGTGACCGAGCCGCTGCCGCCGATCGTGCGGCACAAGGTGTACGCGGCGGCCTATTCCGCCGACGTCGCGAGCGACGACGCGGACCTGGCTTCCTCGGGCGTAGTCGAGGGCACCCCCGCCGGGCCGATCCTGATCGGCGCCAGTCGCGAACGGGTCGGTTTCGACCGGTCGTTCCCGGTGTCGGTGTTGCGCCGCCTGGCCGCGCAGGCGATCGAGTTGTTCCCGATCCTGGCCGGCGCGTCGGTGCTCCGCGCCTACCAGGGCTTTCGTCCGTACTGCCCGGACCATCTGCCGGTGATCGGCCGGGATCCCCGCGTGCCCGGCCTCCTGCACGCGTGCGGCCACGAGGGTGCCGGCGTGGGTCTGGCGCCCGCGACGGGCCTGCTGATCGCACAGGCGCTGACCGGGGACGGCTACGAGCTCGACCCCACCCCATTCGCCCCGACCCGCTTCGCGGAGGTGCCCGCGTGACCGGTGCGCACGACCCCGCCCCGCTCGAACCGCCTTTCGAGCCACCTTTCGAGCCGTCGTCCGGCCCGCCGGCCGATCGGCTCTTCGGTCCGTCCGGGCCGTCCGGGCCGTCTGGTTCATCCGCTTCATCCCGTCCGTCCGGGCCGCCGTCCGGTCCGCCGTTCGACATCACCGTGGACGGGCGCCGCGTACCCGTCGAACCAGGCCAGACCGTGGGCGCCGCGTTGATCGCCGCCGGGATCCGGTCGTGGCGCACGACCCGGTTCGCGGGTAAGCCGCGCGGGCTGTTCTGCGGCATCGGGGTGTGCTTCGACTGCCTGGTCACGGTGGACGGCACGCCGTCGCTGCGGGCCTGCCTCGTGACCGCACGCCCCGGCGACGAGGTGACCACGACATGACCCACGACCTCGTCGTGATCGGCGCCGGCCCGGCCGGCCTCACCGCCGCCGTGACCGCCGCCCGATTCGGCCTGCGGGTGGCCGTGGTCGACGCGAACTCCCGGGCGGGCGGGCAGTATCACCGCCACCGCGCGGGCCACGCACCCGACTGGCCCGCGCTCGCCCGGCTGCACACCGTCGAGCACCTGGCCGGCCACCGCGTATGGGCGCTCGAACGCGCGGACGACCACTTCGCGGTGCACGCCGCGGCGGGCGAGCGGGACACCCGCCCGGTCACCGTGCGCGGGCGCCGACTGCTGCTGGCCACCGGCGCCTACGATCGCCAACTGCCCTTCCCCGGGTGGGACCTGCCCGGCGTCTTCACGGCCGGCGGCGCGCAGGCCCTGCTCAAGGGCAACGGCGTCGCGCCCGGCCGCCGGGCGCTGGTGGCCGGCACCGGGCCGTTCCTGCTGCCGGTCGCCGTCGGGCTCGCCGACGCCGGCGTCGAGGTGCTCGGCGTCCTGGAGGCCGCCCGGCCCACCCCGCGCGCCGCCGCGCTCGCACCGCACAGTCCCGCGCGCGTCGTGGAGGCGGCCGGATACGCGGCCGCGCTGGCCCGTCGGCGCATCCCCTACCTCACCGGCCGGGCCGTGATCGCCGCGCGCGGCGACGACGCCGGGCTCCGGGCGGTCACCGTGGCCCGGCTCGACGCCGACTGGCGGCCCCGGCCCGGGACCGGGTACGAACTCGCCTGCGACACGCTCGCGGTGGGCTACGGCTTCACACCACAGCTCGAACTCGCGACGCAGCTCGGCTGCGCGAACACGCCGGACGGCTTCGTCACGGTCGACGCGCGGCAGGCGACGAGCGTGCCGGGGCTGTACGCCGCCGGCGAGACGACCGGCATCGGTGGGGCCCAACTCTCGGCCGTGGAAGGCGAGTTGAGCGCCTACGCGATCGCCGGGCGGACACCGCCGCGCGGGCTGCTCCGGCGGCGCGCCAGGCTGACGCGGTTCGCGGCCGGGTTGCGCGAGCTGTACCCGGTCCGGCCCGGGTGGCTGACCTGGCTCGGCGCGGACACCCTCGTGTGCCGGTGCGAGGAGGTCACCCGCGACCGGATCACGCACGCGGTGCGCAGCGGCGCCGACGACGTGCGGGCGGTCAAGCTCCTCACCCGCGCCGGCATGGGCTGGTGCCAGGGGCGGATGTGCGCCGAGGCGACCGCGTGCGTACTGGCCGATGCGCTGGACCGCCCGATCACCCCCGCTCCCCCGTCCCGACCGATCGCCCAGCCCATCCGTCTCGGAGACCTAGCCCAAGGAGCGCCATGACCGGCACGAGCACCGATACCGGCTCGGCACCACCGACCCCCGAGCAGCGCAAGCCGTGGCACGGCGTCGTGGTGGCCACCGCGCTGCCGCTGCGCGCGGACCTGTCCGTGGACTTCGACGCGTACGCCGAACACGTGCGCTGGCTCGTCGACTCCGGCTGCGACGGGGTCTGCCCCAACGGTTCGCTCGGCGAGTACCAGTCGCTCACCCCAGAGGAACGAGCCCGCGTGGTACGGGTCGCGGTCGAGGCGGTCGGCGGCGACCGGGTCCTGCCGGGCGTCGCGGCGTACGGCGCGGCCGAGGCGCTGCGCTGGACCGAGCAGGCGGCGGAGGCCGGCGTGCAGGCGGTCATGCTGCTGCCCCCCAACGCCTACCGCGCGGACGACCGTACGGTCGTGGACCACTACCGCACCGTCGCGCGAGCCGGCCTGCCGATCGTCGCCTACAACAACCCGTTCGACACCAAGGTCGACCTGACCCCCCGGCTCCTCGCGGACCTGTACGAGGAGGGTCTGATCGTCGGGGTCAAGGAGTTCTCCGGCGATGTGCGCCGGGCCTACGAGGTGGCCGAACTCGCGCCCGGCCTGGACGTGTTGATCGGCAGCGACGATGTCGCGCTCGAGCTCGGCCTGGCCGGCGCGGTCGGCTGGATCGCGGGCTACGCCAACGCCTTCCCGCAGGCGAGCGCCGAGCTGTACCGGGCCGCCACGAGCGGCGACGTGCGCGCGGTGCAGCCGCTGTACCGCCTGCTGCATCCGCTGCTCCGGCTCGACTCGCGCACCGAGTTCGTGCAGTCGATCAAGCTGTCGATGGACCTCGCGGGACGCCGAGGCGGTCCGTGCCGGGCGCCGCGACTGCCGCTGCTGCCGGAACAGGCGGCGTCCGTACGAGAGTTCACCGAGAAGGCACTTGCGGAGGGGCTGGGCTGATGCGCTCACGACACGTCTACCACGCGGTCGACTCGCACACCGAGGGCATGCCGACCCGGGTGATCACCGGCGGCATCGGAGTGATCCCGGGCGCGACCATGGCCGAACGACGGGTGCACTTCATGGCCCACCTGGACCACATCCGCACACTGCTGATGTACGAGCCGCGCGGGCACGGCGCGATGAGCGGCGCGATCCTGCAACCGCCGACCCGTCCGGACGCCGACTACGGCGTGCTGTTCATCGAGGTGTCGGGGTGCCTGCCGATGTGCGGACACGGCACGATCGGCGTCGCGACCGTCCTGGTCGAGACCGGCATGGTCGAGGTGGTGGAGCCGGTCACGACCGTGCGCCTGGACACCCCGGCGGGCCTGGTGATCGCCGAGGTCGAGGTCGCCGACGGCGCCGCGCGCTCGGTCACGATCCGCAACGTGGCCTCCTACACGCACGAGTTGGACGCCACGGTGGACGTGCCCGGGCTCGGCGCGATCACGTACGACATGGCCTACGGCGGCAACTTCTACGCGATCCTGCCGCTCGATAAGGTCGGCCTGGCCTTCGACCGGGCCGAGGGGACGCGGATCCTGGACGCGGGCCTGTCCATCATGGCGGCGATCAACGAACAGGCCCGGCCGGTGCATCCCGAGGACCCGAACGTCTCGGGTTGTCACCACGTGCAGTTCCTCGCCCCGGGCTCGGACGCCGCGCTGTCGCGCCACGCGATGGCGATCCACCCCGGCTGGTTCGACCGCTCACCGTGCGGCACCGGGACCAGCGCGCGGATGGCGCAGTTGTACGCGCGCGGGGAGTTGACGATCGGTCAGCTGTTCGTGAACGAGTCGTTCATCGGGACCCGGTTCCACGGCCGGCTGGTGGAGCGGGCCTCGGTCGGCGGGCGCGAGGCAGTGATCCCGATGGTCACCGGGCGGGCCTGGATCACCGCGACGGCGCAGTACCTGCTCGATCCCGAGGACCCGTTCCCGGCCGGATTCCGGCTGTGACCGAGGCCGCGCGTGCGTCACACTCCGCGATTGCCCACGGTTCGGTCCCGATCCGGCCCCCCGAGGTGATCGACCGTCAGTAGCATGGCGGTAGGAGGCACCATGGACACGGGACACGGAGCGCTCGCGCTGCCGTCCTTCGACGATCGGCCGATCCTGCGGGATCGGGTGGCACGAGAATTGCGCGCGGCGTTGATCGCGGGCGAGATGCGACCCGGTGTGGTCTATTCGGCGCCCGCACTCGCCGCGCAGTTCGGCGTGTCGCCGACCCCGGTCCGCGAGGCGATGCTGGACCTCGCGAACGAGGGTCTGGTCGAGGCCGTCCGCAACAAGGGGTTTCGGGTCACCGAGTTGTCCGACCGCGAGTTGGACGAGTTCACCGAGGTGCGCGCGCTGATCGAGGTGCCGGTCGTGGCCCGCCTGGCGAGCGTGGTCACGCCCGAACAGCTGGCCCTGCTGCGCCCGGTCGCCGAGGAGATCGTCACGGCGGCCGAGGCGGGCGACCTGATCAGGTATGTGGAGGCGGACCGCCGCTTCCATCTGTCGCTGCTCTCCCTGGCGGGCAACGAACACCTCGTCAGGGTGGTCGGCGACCTGCGCAAGCGTTCGCGCCTGTACGGCCTGTCCCGCCTCGCGCAGAACGGCCGGCTCACCGCGTCGGCGCTCGAGCACCTCGAACTGCTCGACGCGCTCGCGACCGGCGACTCGGCCCGGGCCGAGGCCGTGATGGCGCGGCACATCGGCCACGTCCGCAATCTGTGGGCGGACCCGAACCAGCCGGAGTGATCTCGTGGGCGAGGAGCCCGGGCAGTGCCCGGGCTCCTCGCCCACGAGCCTGGGCCCGGTCCCCTCGCCCACGAGTCCGGTCCGGACCGGACCGGACCGGACCGGACCGGACCGTCAGAGCTTGCCCGCGACCATGTCGATCAGGCGGTCCAGGATCGCGCCGCCGGAGACGTTCGAGCCGTCGTGCTCCCACTCGTTGGTGACCCACGTGCGCAGGTTGCCGACCCGCTTGGCGGTCTCCAGGGACAGGTCGGCGTCCACGTACATGTCGTCGAAGTAGATCGCCGCGGCCACCGGGACGGTGTTTTCGCGCAGCCGTTCGACGTCGTACAGGACCGGCCAGTCGTCGTGGCGCGCGAGCAGGTCGGCCGCCTCGCGGAACGGGCGCAGCGACCCGAACTCCTCGAACATCCAGGGGTACATCATCTCGCCGGTGAACAGCAGCGGGTCGGCGCTCTCGGCGAACTCGGGCAGCCCGCTCCGCACCTTCTCCGCCGCCCAGCCGGTGGCGACCTTGCCCTGGGCGTAGATCGGCTCCTGGAGCACCGCCCACAGCGGCTGGTCGGTCAGCGCGGTGGCGTGCATGACCGCGGTGCGGAAGGTGTCGGAGACCCGGTCGCCGTCCCACGCCTCGTCGAGCATCCAGTGCACGCGCTCGTAGCCGTCGCCCATCCCGAACGGTGTCCCGAGGAACTGGAGCCGGCGCACGGTGAGCCGGTCCCCGTCGGGCAGTCGGACATCGTTGGCGGCCAGGTGATCGGCGAGCCGCCGGACCCGCTCGACGTCGCCCGGGTAGCGCGCGTAGTACTCGGCGTTCTTGGCCCGCACGCGCGGGTACGTGCGGTGGTAGACGTCCTCCGCGCTCGCGTCGAGCCCGATCAGGCCACCGGTGACGTAACACGACTTCAGCCCCTCGGGTGCCTGCGAGAGGTAGGCGAGCGTGATGAACCCGCCGTAGCTCTGCCCGAGCGTCTCCCACGGTTCGTCGCCGCACAACTGACGGCGGATCAGTTCCGCGTCGGCGACGATCGCGTCGGCGCGCATGTGCCGCAGCAGGTGGGCGAGTTCCTCGGGCGCGGTGCGCGCGGCCAGGCTCGGGGTGACCGGTGTGCTGCGGCCGGTGCCACGCTGGTCGAGCAGCAGCACGCGGTGCGTCCGCAGCGCGCGCTGGAGCCAGCCGGTCGCCCGGTTAGGCCGCGGCGACTTGCCGCCCGGGCCGCCCTGGAGAAAGCACAACCACGGCCGGTCCTTGTCGACGGCGGTGGGATCGACGACCTCGCGCGCGAAGACCTCGATGGTCGGCCCGTCGGGGCGGGAGTGGTCGAGCGGTACGACGAACGTGTGATCCGTGAGTGCCATCCCCGGGATCCGGGTGGTGCGGGTCATGCGGATTCCTCCCCAAATCATTCCCGGGCCGTCCCCGGGTCGTCATTCCCGGGCCGTCCCCGGGCCGCTTCTGTGTCGTGTGACATTTCACAGGAGACAAGGGCCTGCTGTCTCGCTTCCGCCGAGGCAATATCGCGCCGATACAGCGCCGGCGTCGCACCGGCGTCGCGTCGATCGCGGCCGGGTGCGGAGTCGCGGTGCCATACGGGTGAGTCTGCCCCGATGTCCGTTCGACCGTTCTCGCTCGTTCGGCCCTTCCCGCGACCGGCCCGGTGCGGGATCGTCGGACTCCCACTCGGTGAAAGGGTGCAGCCGTGGCCGATGGTCCCTACTCCGCGTTCCAGGACTCGATCTATCTGAACGCACTGCTGACCGGAGAGACGCCCGCCTACCCCGTCGACGCGACCGCCCTGGAGGAGGCCGCCGTCGAGCGACTCGACCCGGGACCGCGGGGCTACGTCGCGGGCGGCGCGGGGACCGGCGCGACGATGCGGGCCAACCGCGAGGCGTTCGACCGGCGGCGGATCGTGCCGCGGATGCTGCGCGACGTGGGGACCCGCGACCTGTCGTGCTCGGTGCTCGGTACCCACCTGCCCGCGCCGGTGCTGCTCGGGCCGGTCGGCGTGCAGTCGATCGTGCACCCCGAGGGGGAGCGGGCCACCGCGCGGGCGGCGGCGGGGTTGGGCCTGCCGATGGTGCTCAGCACCGCGTCGTCGTTCACGCTGGAGGAGGTCGCCGCCGCGTCCGGCACGGGTCCGCGCTGGTTCCAGCTCTACTGGCCGCGCGATCCCGACGTGACGGTGAGCCTGCTGGCCCGGGCCCGGGCGGCGGGGTACGACACGCTCGTGGTCACGTTGGACACGTGGCTGCTCGGGTGGCGGCCGCGCGACCTCGATCAGGCGTACCTGCCGTTCCTGCGACAGATCGGGATCGCGAACTACCTGAGCGATCCGGCCTTCCTGGCCGGGCTGAGCAAGCCGATCGCCGAGGATCCCTTCGCGGCGATCGCGCACTGGGCGACCATGTTCGCCGATCCCGGCAAGACGTGGGACGACCTGGCGTTCGTGCGCGAGAACTGGACCGGGCCGATCGTGCTCAAGGGCATCCTGCACCCGGACGACGCGCGCCGGGCCCGCGACGCGGGCATGGACGGGGTCGTGGTGAGCAACCACGGCGGGCGCCAACTCGACGGCGCCATCGGCGCGTTGGACGCGCTGCCGGGAGTCGTGGAGGCGGTCGGCGCGGATCTGGCGGTGCTCTTCGACAGCGGCGTACGCACCGGGTCCGACCTGCTGAAGGCGCTCGCGCTCGGGGCGCGTGCGGTGTTGGTGGGGCGGCCGTACGTGTACGGGCTCGCGCTCGGCGGCGAGGACGGGGTTCGGCACGTACTCCGGTGCCTGCTGGCCGAGTTCGACCTGTCGATGGCGCTGTCCGGGCACACCCGGGTCGACGGGTTGGATCCCTCGGTGCTGTCGGCGGGGTAGCGGAGGGGCCGGGAGGGGCGGACCGTCGGTCCCGGACGGGTCGAGGCGGGTCCCGGCTCGGTCGGGTCGAGGCGGGTTGGCGCGAATGCCTTGCCGGATCTGCCGGGTTTGCGGAAGCCGCTCGGATAATCTCCGCGCATGATCACGCCCGGATCGAGAGGACCTGCCCTGTGAGCGATGCCGCCGGTGTCCCGCACGCGCGGCGACCGCACGCGATTCTGCGGCGGATGACGTCCCGCAGCAGCGACGAGCCGCACCGCGCCGCCACGCCGCTGGAGTTGTTCTTCGACCTGACCTTCGTGGTCGCGGTCGCCCAGGCCGGCGGTCGGCTCGTGCACTCGCTGGCCGAGGGGCATCCCGGGCACGGGATCACCGGGTACATGTTCGTGTTCTTCGCGATCTGGTGGGCGTGGGTCAACTTCACGTGGTTCGCGTCGGCGTACGACTGCGACGACCCGCTGTACCGGGTCGCCACGCTCTGCCAGATCACCGGGGTCCTGGTGCTGGCGGCCGGCGTGCCGCGCGCGTTCGACGGCGACTACGCGGTCGCCATCGTCGGGTACCTGATCATGCGCGTCGCGCTGACGTTCCAGTGGCTGCGGGCGGCGCACGACGAGACCGACCCGGCCGCGCGCCGGACCGCGCTGCGCTACGCGGCGGGCCTGGTGCTCGTCCAGATCGGCTGGGTCGTGCTCCTGCTGCTCCCGGACGCGGCCTGGAAGTGGGGCTTCGTGCCGCTCGCGATCGCCGAGATGGCGGTGCCGGCGATCGCCGAGCGCGATCGCCCGACGAGCTGGCACCCGCATCACATCGCCGAGCGGTACGGGCTGTTCACGCTGATCATGCTGGGCGAGAGCGTGTCCGCGGCGACCATCGCGATCCAGACCGCGGTGGACGACTCGGCCGCGCTCGGCAAGCTGCTGCCGATCGCGGCGGGTGGTCTGCTGATCGTCTTCGCGGCCTATTGGATCTACTTCGCGGTGCCGATCCACGGCTACCTGGGCTCCAACCGGCAGGCCTTCCTGTGGGGGTACGGCCACTACGTGATCTTCGGGTCCGCGGCGGCGATCGGCGCGGGCCTGGAGGTGGCGATCGAGCAGGCGGTCGGCGAGGCGCACATCTCCACGGTCGCGGCGTCGGCGTGTGTCACCGTCCCGGCCGCGCTGTTCATGCTCACCACGTGGGCGCTGCACTCGCGGCACCACAAGCGCGGGCGGGTACAGCAGATGGTGCTGCCGACCGCGACCCTGCTGGTCCTGCTGTGCACGTTCGCGGGCAAGGCCGCAGTGCCGCTGGCCGGGGTGGTGGCCGCGTCGACGGTCGCGGTCGGCGTCGTGCTGTCCGCGCGGCAGGGCTAGGGCGTGCGGCCGGGTGCCCGTCGGGGCTGAGGCCGAGCGCCGAGAGGGCGTCCTCGGCCGGTCAACCCGCCGTCAGACGCCGCGGCGGGCCCTGTAGGTCGGGCGGGAGGAGCGGACCGCCCTGCCACTGTTGGAATATCAGCATCGTGTGCACCTGGGTGACCTCGGTACGGGACGTGAAGCCGTCCACGACCAGCCGCTGGAGTCCGGTCGCGTCGGCGACGGCGACGTGGACGAGGAAGTCGTCCGGGCCGGCGAGGTGGTACAGCGCGCGGGTCTCCGGCAGCTTCAGCACGTGGCCAACGAACGGGTTGAGCACCGCGCGGTGGTGCGGGCGGACCCGGACCGCGAGCATCGCCTGCAACGGGCGGCCGAGCGCGGCCGCGTCGACGACCGTCACCGAGCCCTTGACCACGCCGGCCGAGCGCAGCCGGGCCACCCGGTCGAGGCAGGTCGAGGGGGCGATCCCGACCTCGGCGGCGAGCGCCTTGTTGCTGATCCGGGCATCGTTCTGGAGAGCGCGGAGGATGCCGAGGTCGATCGGATCGAGGGCGATGGATTGGCTCATTGGGCGATGATAATTCGGCCTGTCAACCACTCCTCCGGTGATCGGCGCACCCTGACGGCCATGGAGCACCGACCCCCGGCCGTGCCCGGCGCCGGCCACGCGTTCGAAACCCGTGCGGTACACGCGGGCCGTGACGACCTCGCCGCCCTGGGCACGCACGCCGTGCCGATCGACCTGTCGACCACCTATCCCCTGCCGGACCTGCCCGGCGCGGCCCTCGCCCTCGACGCCTACGCCGAGGGGGAGCTGCCCGAAGGATCGCCGATCTACGGCCGCCTGACCAATCCGACCGTGCGCCGGTTCGAGGACGCGCTCGCGGAGCTGGAGGGCTGCGAGGCCGCGGTCGCGTTCGCGAGCGGCATGGCGGCGGTCACCGCGTGCCTGCTCGCGGCGGCCGCTCGCGGGCGGCGACACGTCGTCGCGGTACGGCCGCTGTACGGCACGACCGACCACCTGCTCACCAGCGGGCTGCTCGGCACCGAGGTCACCTGGGCCGAACCGGGCGGCGTGGCCGCGGCGGTGCGGCCCGACACCGGTCTGGTGATGGTCGAGACGCCGGCCAACCCGACGCTGGCCGAGCTGGATCTGGTCGACCTCGCCGCGCAGGCCGGGGAGGTGCCGCTGCTCGTGGACAACACCTTCGCGACGCCGGTCCTGCAACGACCCGCGACACTGGGCGCGCGGATGGTGCTGCACAGCGCGACCAAGTTCCTCGGCGGGCACGGCGACGTGATGGGCGGCGTGGTCGCGTGCGACGAGGAGTCGGCGCGCGTGCTGCGCCAAATCCGGTTCGCCACCGGGGCGTTGCTGCATCCGCTGGCCGGCTACCTGCTGCTGCGCGGCCTCGCGACGCTGCCGATCCGAGTGGCCAAGGCGTCCGCGTCGGCCGCCACGCTCGCCCGCCGGCTGGCCGCCCACCCGGCGGTCGAGCGGGTGCACTACCCGAGCATCGGCGGCGCGCTCGTGGCCTTCGAGGTCGCGAACGACCCGATGGCGATGGTGTCGGCACTGCGCCTGATCACGCCGGCCGTGAGCCTGGGCGGCACCGACACCCTGATCCAGCACCCGGCCTCGCTGACCCACCGCGTCATCGACGACACGGCCCGAGCCGAGGGCGCGATCGGCCCGAACCTGCTGCGACTGTCGGTCGGCCTGGAAAACGAGGACGACCTGTGGTCGGACCTGTCGACCGCCCTGAACCACACGTCGACACCCAGCCGAACACGGGTCCCGGCCGGCGTTTGAGCCCCAGGGCTCGGATGTACCGGGTTCGGCTCGGGTGGCCACGGTTCAGACCGCGTGATCACGAATCACCTCACGAGCCACCCGAGCCCGGGCCCCGGCCGGCTCGACCGCGATCGCGGCGCCGGTCTTCTCATCGAGCCGAACCCCTGCGCCATGCCGCCCACCCGCCGCCAGACCGTGCCGACGCAGGTGGGTGGGCGGGTGCGTCGCGTCCAAGCTGTGGCCACGCAACGCGCCGACCCGGCGCAGCCGTTCGTACTCGCGCTCCGGGAGGCTCGCGACGTGCGCCGCGAGACCTTCCCACAGGCCCGGCCCGACCTCGCCGCGCGGCTTGCTCCGCCCGATCCGGGTGTGCGCAGCGACGGTCTGTCGGCGCAGTTCGGCGGTGATGGAGTCGATGACCAAGAGCCGGTCCATGAGTTCCACGGCGGACGCGGTGGAGCCCGCCCGGGCGGCGGTCCGGTCCGCGAGGTACTCGGCACTGAACGTCCGTACCGCAGTCCGGACATGGCTGTGTCTGCCCCGTGGTGGCCTCGTCGATGTTCATCGCCCCTCCCCCGGCAGACCCTCCCCAGGGCCGCACAC
This sequence comes from Embleya sp. NBC_00896, assembly GCF_045207785.1. Taxonomy (NCBI): domain Bacteria; kingdom Bacillati; phylum Actinomycetota; class Actinomycetes; order Kitasatosporales; family Streptomycetaceae; genus Embleya; species Embleya sp. NBC_00896. The sequence continues at coordinate 6,048,187 of NZ_CP108776.1, read as the reverse complement.
ATCTCCCGGCGCCGACGCGCCGGCAGGCAGGCAGGGTATCCGCTGGGGAGGGCGATCCGCCGGTGGGCCTGGCTGCTGTGGGTCGGTGAGCGTCTTGGCCGCTCCCGGCCGGCAAGGGGATCGGATGGAATTCCGGGTCGCCGGGCCGGCGGTCGAGTGGGCCGGCACGAAAGCTGGGGAATTCCCCGGGTGGCGGGCGGCTCCGCTCGGCTAGCGTCGCGATACGGCAGCAGCCGGACGAGCCGAGCGGTGTCCCTCGCGCCGCCCCGGGAGGTGTGCCACGTCATGTCCTCGCACGCAGTCCGTTCCAAGCACGGGAATCGGCGCCGGGCCCCCGGTTCGGCCGTGGCCGTTCTGGCCGCGCTGAGCGTGGTGCTCGTGTCGTGTACGCCCACGCACCGGTCGGCCGCCGGCCCGACCGATCCCGCGGCCGCTCCGGGCGCCCAGGGCACCGCCGCGGCCGCGCCCACCACCTCGCCCGTCGCGTCCTGCGGCGAGCCGACCGCGAGCCTGCGCCCCCGGCCGGGCCCGCCCGACGCCGCCGACTACACGGCCGACGGCTCGCTCGCGCGGATCCTCGCTCGGGGCTACCTGACCATCGGCATCGACCAGAGCGCGTATCCGTTCAGCTACGCCGACGCCGTCGACAACAGCCTCCAGGGCTTCGACATCGACCTGGTCCGCGAGATCGCCAAGGACCTGTTCGGCAGCGCCGATTCGAGCCGGCTGCGGTTCCGCGTCGTGCCCAACGCGGTCCGCGAACAGTCCGTCGCCAATGGCGTCGTCGACATCGTCGCGAAGTCGGTCACCATCAACTGCCGACGGCGCGCCGTGGTCGACTTCAGCTCGACCTACTACGCGGCGGGCCAACGCGTACTCGTCCTCCGCGGCACCCCCGCGGACGCCGCGGACCACACCCGGGGGCTGGCCGGGCTGCCGCCCGGAACGCGGATGTGCACGGTCGGCGGCACGACGGCCGCCGAGAACGTGCGCGCGACGCGGGGATTGGTCGACGTGTCCGGCGACACCTGGGCCGACTGCCTCGTGCGGATCCAACAGGGCGCCGCCGACGCCGCGGTCGGCGACGACACGATCATGGTCGGCCTCCAGGCCCAGGACCGCTACCTCCGCCTCGTGGGCCCGAAGCTCAGCCACGAGCCCTACGGCCTGGAGATCGCCAAGGAGCACCCGGATCTGGTCCGCTTCGTCAACGCGTCCCTCCAACGCGTCCGCGCGGACGGGACCTGGACGCGCTTGTACGACACGCACTTGGCGAGGTTCCTGCCGGCGGACGACCGGGTGGTGCCGCAGGCGGTCTATGCGGACTGAGGGCCGGGATCGAAGACACGCCTCAGGACATCGGGGACGTCTCGTCGCCCGGGACGACCAGCCCGGACTCGTAGGCGGTCACCACCAGTTGGGGTCGGTCCCGCGCGTTCAGCTTCGACATGATGCGGCTCACGTGGGTCTTGGCGGTGAGCGGGCTCAGGCCCAGGAGCGTGCCGATCTCGGCGTTGGTCAGGCCGCGGCCCACCAGGGTCAGGACCTCGCGTTCGCGGGCGGAGAGGTCGGCGACCCGGGCCGATCCCGATTCGGTCTCCGCCCGTGCGGGCAGCCGCAGCACGCGGGAGATCAGTCGGGCCGTGGGGCCCGGGGACAGGAGGGCCTCGCCGGCGCCGATCGTGCGGATCGCGGCCAGGAGTTCGGCCGGGCGGGTGTCCTTGACCAGGAAGCCGCCGGCGCCCGCGCGCAACGCGGCCAGCACACTGTCGTCGTCCTCGTAGGTGGTCAGCACCAATACCCGGACCCGGGCCAGTTCGGGATCCGACGCGATCAGGCGCGTCGCCTCGATCCCGTCGAGGGTCGGCATCCGGATGTCCATCACCACGACGTCCGGCTTGATCGCGCGCGCGAGTTCGAGGGCCGCCCGGCCGTCCGCCGCCTCGCCCACGACCTCCATGTCCGGGGCCGATCCCACCAGCATCGCGAACGCGGACCGCACCAGGTGCTGGTCGTCCGCGAGCAGGACGCGCAGCACGCCGGCCGCCGTCATTCGGTCCCCCGTCGCGTCATCGGCAGCACGGCCGTGACCGTGAAGCCGCCACTGGCACCCGGGCCCGCCTTCAGCGTCCCGCCGACGCTGCGTGCCCGTTCGGCCATCCCCAGGATGCCGAAGCCGGGTCCCTCCGTGTTCATCGTTCCCCGTCCGTCGTCGATCACCGTGAGCCACAATTCTCCCGCCGCCCGGCGGAGTTCGACCTCGACCACGCGGGCCCGCGCGTGCTTGACCACGTTCGTCAGCGCCTCCTGCACGATCCGGTACACGGCCACGCCGACCTCGGGCGCGGGCGGCGGTCCGTCGTGGCCGGTCAGCGTGACGGCGATGCCGGCGGAGCGGGCCGCGCTCGTGAGCGGCACGAGGCCGTCCAGACCGGCCAGGCCCGGCACCGCCTCGTACGGCGCGCTCTCCTCCGTGTCCCGCAACACCGAGAGGGTGGCCCGCAGTTCGTGCCGGGCGCTGCGACACGTCTCGGCGATCGTGTCCAACGCGCCTTCCAGCACCGTGCGTTCCGGCGGCGGCTCCTGGGCCGCGAGGTGCGCGGCCACGCCCGCCTGCACGCCGATCAGGGTGATGCTGTGCGCGAGCAGGTCGTGCAGGTCGCGCGCGATCCGCAGGCGTTCCTCGGCGACCCGACGCCGGGCCACCTCGTCGCGCGTGCGCTCGGCGCGTTCGGCCCGGTCGATGATGGCGCCCACGTAGTCCCGATGACTGCGCCACGCCTGCCCCGCGATCAGGGCGGCGACGACCCAGCCGGCCATCCCGCCGCGCTCCCGCCAGGTGGGCGGATCCTCGCCGCCGAGCGTCATCGCCACGAGCACGACGATCAGGGTCAGGCCACCGACCACGATCGCCTGCGCGCGCCGGATGTACGCCGCGTACGTACCCAGCGCGACCAGGGCGAGCGTGGCCGCGCTCTCGTGCAGGTACTCCCGGGCGTGGTAGGGCACCGTGAGCACGAAGGACGCGAGCAACACCGCCCCGGGCCGGACCCGCCGCCAGGCCAGCGTGAGCGACGCGGCGCACAGGAACGCCACCCCCAGGGGGTCCAGTTCGCGCCGGTCCGGCCACATCCACGCGGACCAGATCGCACCCGCGCCCAGGACGACGGCGAGCAGGACGTCCACGAGGGACACCCCACCGCCATCCGATCGTTTCGTCACACCGCCATCCTCCGCGACACCGCCTCGACCCCGACAGAGCGGTCCCCCGGCCCGGGGCCGCGCCGGCGGCCCGACCGTCCGTCGGTCGTGGGCGGTTGTTTCGACGGTGTCCTCATGACCTCAAGGCTTCCGTGGCGGCGAGCCGCGTTCGTCGGGCCCACGACGGACGTCCGGGTTACTCCGCGCGATGTCCGGGGGGACGGGCTAATCCCGGGGGAGTACGAGGCGGGAGTACGAGGGCGGGAGGTGCGAGGGCGGGAGGTGCGACGAAGCCGGGTGGACTCCCCCGCCGACCGGCGCCCCCGTGAGCGCCGGTCGTCGGAGCCACCGGGGTGGGGCGAGGGGAGGGAGCGTCTCGACCGCCGGACCGAGGCGCTCACTCCCCTCGTTCGAAAACCTACGCGGTTCACCCCGAGCTGGAATCAGTCACGAATAAGTACTTGATCGACTCGTCGCCATCCGGTTGGGCCTGGAACGCGGCCGACGGGCCTCGAACAGGACTCCCCCGGGCGGTCAGCCGCCGCCGAACCAGGCGGGCATGTCCAAGTGGAACACGTCCCCCGGGGTCATCGTCCGCAGGTCCCGCTCCAGTGCGCGCAGCCGGTCCGCGCCGAGCGTCGCGGCCCACTCGGCGCGCAATCGCTCGAAGATCGCGGCCGACTTGGCGAGCGAGTCGAAGCCGCGCGCGGTGAGCCGGACCACCTTGCGCCGCGCGTCGGCGGGATCCGCGGCGCGTTCGACGTAGCCCATCCGCTCCAGAGCGTCGATCGTCTTGCCCGCGGCCTGCTTGGAGACCCCGAGCACGCGGCCGAGGTCGGCGGCGGTGGTGCCGTACGGGCCGATCGCCTGGAACACGAAGCCGTGCATGGGGCGCATGTCGGGGTGGCCCTGGCGGGCGAGTTCCGCGTGCACCTCGTCGATCAGCGTCCGGAAGGCCATCAACAGGCGCAGCGGGAGCTCGAAACCGGGGGGATCGTTCGCGGGGTCGGCGGTGGGGTTGTCCGTCGGATCGTTCGCGGGGGCGCTCGCGGCGGGATCTCTTCTTGACATGAATAGACAACCTGGTTCACTATTTCGACAACGACATTGTCGAGTTTAGGAGATCGCACCATGCCTGTCATCCGCAGCGCCGACGTCCGCGTCACCACCACCCCCAACGCCGTCATGACCACCTACGCCTCGCCCACCCAGGGCGGATCCGTCGCGGCCCTGTGGCGGGCGGACATGGGCGCGGCGGCGGTCGGCCCGTACCACGCGTTCGACGCCGAGCAGATCTGGACCGTCCTCACCGGCGCCTTCGTCATCGACCTGGCCGGGGAGAAGCTGACCGTCGGCGCGGGCGACACCGTGGTCGTGCCGGCCGACCTCCCCCGGCAGGTGTACGCCGACGCCGAGACCGGCTTCACCGCGATCGTCACCGCGTCCGCGAGCGCCCTGGCGTACAACCCGAACGACATCACCCCGCCGGACGCGTGCGACATCGCCCCGAAGGAGGCCGCCCGGGTCTCACCGCCGTGGATGGCGTGACCCGCATACGTGACGGTGTGTCATCGGCCGGGCCGGCCCGAAATCGCCGTCACGGGCGGGCGACGGGCCGGGCCGGCGGTGGCCCACGGGCCACTTCGCCGGCCGGATTCCGACCCGTTCATCCCGATGTGGGGGGCCGCGATACGCCCGGTCGAGGCCGGTGTACCGCCGCCCGTCGTCACCGCAGCGGCGGCTCCGCGCGGCTCACGGCGAGCGTCCGCCGGGCCAGGTCGTCCAGGACGCACACTTCCTGACCGGGCAGCGCGGTCCGGACCTCGGCCGCCGCCGACGACGGCCAGTTCGCCGCCGCGCCGTGCAGGATGCCCGCGATCGAGCCCGCCACCGGAGCCGTCGTGTGGATGTCCCAACCGCCGCGCACGGTCAGACCGATCCGCCGGCACGGATCGCCCTCGCCCCACAGCAGTCCGGCCGCGATCAGACACGCGTTCCCGAGCGCGTCCCGCCGGGTCCCGGTGCCGTGCCGCTGGTGCACCTCGGCCGCCGTCTGCTCCCAGGTCCGGCCGCGGGCGTGGGCGACCAGAACGTCCCGTAAGGCGTGGGACAGCCGCGACTCGACCGGAATGTGCCGCAGCGACACCCCGATCGCCTGCGCGGCGTCGCGCGCGGTGAACGCCGCCGCCGCGAGGGCCGCGCTCCACATCGCCGCGTACAGACCCTCGTCGGTGTGCGACACGCAGGCGTCCTTGCGGGCCAACCGGGCCGCGCGGCGCGGGTCGCCGGGCGCGACGTACCCGTACAGGTCCCCCCGCGCGATCGCCTCGTCGGTGCCGCCGTGCGTGTTCCCGTTCGCCGCGGTCGCGGGCGGCAACATCCCGCCGAGCAGGTTCCGGTACGCGGCCTGCTCGGCCGCGCGTGTGCGCAGGAACGGCAGCGTGAGCAGCCACAACGCGCCCACCTGCGCACTGGTGAAGCCCGGTCCGTACAGCTCCAGGACGCGCAGACTCAGCACCGCGCGGTCCATCGCGTCGCTGCGGTCCTCGGCCCGGCCGGCGTCCGGTACGCCCGAGCCGTCGGGGATCCGGGCCGCCTCGTACGCGCCCAGGGAACGGCCGATCCAGCCGCCGTGGATGCGGTCGAGCAACGCGGCTCCGGGAGGTGGCGCGTCGGCGGGGCCTGCGGGCGGCAGTGCGTCGTCCATGGCGAGGTCGATCGCGTCCCCGTCGGCTTCCCGAGGGTCTCGAAGGTTCCGCGCGCCCTGGGCGTTCTGCGTGCTCTGCGCGTCCTGCGTGTTCTGCGTGTTCTGCGCGTTCTGCGCGTTCTGCGTGTTCTGCGGATCCCGTCGGGTGCCGGCGCGATCGCGTGCCCGAGTGCGCGCCTGTGCCTGTGTTCGTGCCTGCCCGTCGGCGCGCGCGTCCTGCGCCTTTTGCGTGTCCTGCCGCACGTGGTCCTCCCCGGCCGGAAGGGCAGGCCGACACCGACCGGCGAGCGACGCTGCCCTGGACGTTGGCGGCTTCGTCCCGATCCGCGACGCGGATCGCCCCGGACCCGACCCGGGACCCGATCACGACGCGAGGTGACGAAGCCTGCTCGTACCGCATCATGCTCGGCCGGTCGGGGAAAGGCCAGACGCCCGTCGAGGTGATTCGACCGAAATGTGACGCCCTATCACATGCCGTGCGCAGGCTACGGAACCGCCCCGACGTAGGGTATTGGCAGGCCTTGACGAAGTTCTGGCACATCCCGCTGAAATTCGTCAGTACCCAGGGGGTTCGCAACCGCCGCGAATCGCGTACCTTATCGGCCATGACCTCGGCTCGCGCCTATGACGGCGGCATCTACTCGCCGTATTCGGAGACCCCGATCTACGACCGTCTGGTGGCCGAACGGGGCCGGCCGGAGATCGGCCCCTTCAACCTGCCGGTGCCGGACTTCGCCATGCATCCGCTTTTCGGCGAACGACCGGCCCTTCCCGCCCTCCCGGCGCTCCCGTCCTCGTACTCGTCGCCCGCACCGGCGTACGGGGCCTCGTACGGCGCGTCGGCCCCCGGCTACGGCTACAACTCACCTGCCCCCATGCAGGCGTTGCCCGCCTCGCTGCCGGTTCCGGCACCCGCGCAGTACAGCGCTCCGCAGTACAACAGCGGCCAGTACAACAACGCGCACATGTCGGGCTACGCGTCGATGGCCCCGGCCGCGCCGCAGCCGCCCCAGCAGTCCGTGCACCAGGCTCCGCAGCCGGGCGCCGGTCAGTACGCGGCGCAGTACGTCCAGCCCCCGCAGGTACCGACGCCGCGGGTGCCGAACATGGGTGAGCCGGGCCAGTTCCCGCCCCGCTACTGATTCCGGACCCGAACCCGCCACGCCCGCACGGCCACCGGCCGCGCATCGCACCACCGCCTGTAGTTCCCGCCACTCGCACCGCCCGCACCACCCGTATGAACTGCGGATTCGCCGAGAATCGGTCCGCATCGATCCCCCGCCGGTTTCCCCGGACCGGCGTGAAACAGTGAACGTATGCACAACCTCGTCTCCCTGCACGTGTATCCGATCAAGTCCGCACGCGGCATCGACCTGGCGGAGGCCGTCGTCGAACCGTGGGGCCTTGTCGGCGACCGGCGTTGGATGCTGGTCGACGCGACCGGACGGTTCGTCAGCCAGCGCAAGCAGCCTCGGCTCGCGACCGTGACGGTACGTCAGGAGCCGGGCGGCACACTGGTCGTACGCGCTCCTTCGATGGACGAACTGCGGATCGAGCCGCCTGCCGAGGTCCGGCTCACCACGGTGACCGTGTGGAACGACGAACTGGAAGCAGCCGTCGGCGTCGACGACACGCACACCTGGTTCGGAAAGTTGTTGGGCATCGACGTCCGGCTCGTGTATCTCGACGATCCGACCCGGCGAAGGCCCGATCAGACTTACGCGGACATTGCCGATCGGGTGAGTTTCGCGGACGGATTTCCCTTGCTCTTGACGACGACGGGTTCGCTCGACGCGCTCAACGGCGTGATGGATTCCCCGCTCCCCATGAATCGTTTTCGGCCCAACGTCGTCGTCGACGAGCCGATCGGCTGGGCCGAGGACCACTGGCGGCGAATCCGCATCGGGGACATCACCTTCCGGGTCGTCAAGCCGTGCTCGCGATGCGTGATCACCACGACCGACCAGCTGACCGGCGAACGCGGCCACGAGCCGCTGAGGGCGCTCGGCAAGCACCACCGCTTCGGCAAGAGCCTGGTGTTCGGCCAGAACCTGGTCCCGGACCTGCGGCCGGACGGGCCGCATGTGCTCAGGGTGGGCGACGAGTTCGAGGTCCTGGAAACGACGTAGGCCCGGCCGCGCCCCACCTCGCCCGCGCCCGGCGCCCGCGCCGACCATGTGGCGCACTCCCGGTCACCCGCGCGGGTGACCCCCTCCGCGTGGCCCGAACACACGCGTCGCCGGCGCGGGCACGCTGTTCCCCCCACCACTTCGGACCGTCCGGCACGTTCCTGCCGGTGAGGGGACACGTCTTCATGGCCACCGTTTCGTTCGACCGGGCCACCCGCCAGTACACGAAGGGCGACAAACCGGCCGTCGACCGACTCTCCCTCGACATCGGCGACGGCGAATTCCTCGTCCTCGTCGGCCCGTCCGGCTCCGGCAAGAGCACGGCCCTGCGCATGCTCGCCGGCTTGGAGGACGTGAACGCGGGCACCATCCGCATCGGCGACCGCGACGTCACCAACCTCGAACCCAAAGAGCGCGACATCGCGATGGTGTTCCAGAACTACGCGCTCTACCCGCACATGACGGTCGCCGAGAACATGGCGTTCGCCCTCAAGATCGCGCACAAGTCCAAGGACGAGATCGCCCGCCGGGTCGCCGAGGCCGCGAAGATCCTCGACCTCGAGGGCTATCTGGACCGCAAGCCCAAGGCCCTGTCCGGCGGCCAACGCCAACGCGTCGCGATGGGCCGCGCGATCGTCCGCGAGCCGCGCGTATTCCTGATGGACGAGCCGCTGTCCAACCTCGACGCCAAGCTCCGCGTCCAGACCCGCATCCAAATCGCGGGCTTGCAAAGGCGATTGGGCACGACCACGGTCTACGTCACGCACGACCAGGTCGAGGCGATGACGATGGGCGACCGCGTCGCCGTGCTCAGGGACGGCATCCTCCAGCAGGTCGCGACGCCCCGCCGGATGTACGAACGCCCGATCAACGTCTTCGTGGCCGGCTTCATCGGCTCCCCCTCGATGAACCTGATCGACACCGACCTGACCGAGGACGGCATCCGCTTCGGCGACGTCCTGGTCCCGCTGACCCGCGAGGCGCACGCGACCGCCCGCGCCGAGGAGGCCCGGCAGATCACCGTGGGCGTTCGCCCGGAGCACCTCGACGTCACCTCCGGCGAGGGCGCCCGCGGCCTGTCGATCGCGGTCGACGTGGTCGAGGAACTCGGCTCCGACGCCTACGTATACGGCACCGCCCAGGTCAAAGGCACCCCGGTCACCCTGGTGGTCCGCGTCCCCGGCGACAGCGTCCCGCGCAAGGGCGAGACCCTGTACGTCACCCCCCGCCCGGACGAGATCCACAAGTTCTCGAAATCCACGGGCGAACGCCTGACCGACTGACCCCACCCCGCCCCGCCCCGAAGAGAGCGGCCGGGCCGGCGCGGGTCCGGGATTCCGGGACACGTGCCGGTGGGCGTGGGTCAGTTCGTGGCTTCGCGCAGGGCTTGTCGCAGGTGCGTGGTGCGCTGGTGGGTGGGGTCGGTGGCGACCGCGGCGGCCAGGGCCGGGCCGGCGGCGTGGACGATCGAGACGTGCTGTTCGCCTCGGGTGACGAGGGTGTACATGAGGGCCCGGGTGTAGGCGTCGGCCCCTTCCGAGGGGAGTACGACCACGGCGCCCGGGCGGCGGACGCCCAGGGATTGACGGGCCGTCAGGGCCCAGCCGTGCCGCAGCTCGGCGCGGTGGACGGGCTCCGGGGCGGCGTTGCCGAAGGCCACCACGACTCGGCCGTCGGGGAGGGCTTCGCGGACGGTTCCCTGGACGACGCCGCCACTCGGGCCGGGGGTGGCCCTGATGACCCGATCGCCGACGTCGATGGCGACGCCGTTCGCGCCGCCGGTGCCCGGGTTGAGCCTCGCCTTGAGCGCCGCGTTGAGCGCGGTGGCGCCGGCGGGGCCGGTCGCGAGCGGGGCGACGACGAGTACGTCCCGCGCCGCGATGCCGATCGCGCGCGGGATCGAGTCGACGACGAGCTGGGCGCAGCGGTGCGCGGCCTCCTCGCCGGTGCGGGCCGGAATGAGGACGACGCGACGTTCGGGGTCGTCGATCGGGGGCAGCCGGCCGTCGCGGATGCCGTCGGCGAGGGCTTCGAGCGGCCCCTCCGGAACGGTCGGCGCGACCAGCGCGCGGATCGTGCCCGTGGCGGCCAGGTCGGTGAACACCCGTCCCGGGCCCGTCGATTCGAGGCCGGCCGGGTCGCCGGCGAGGAGCAGTCGGGCGCCGTCCGGTACCGCCTCGAAGATCGCGGCGGCGGCCGTGACGTCGAGCAGGGTCGCGTCGGTGACGACGAGGAGGTCGATTTCGAGGGTGCCGTCGGGGCCGCGGTCCATCGCGGCCAGTTCCCGCAGCCCGACCGCTCCGTCGCCGAGCCGGTCGCGCGCGTCGGTGGTCGGGGCGACGAGGGCCACCCGCAGCCCCGCCGCGCGCGCGTTCGCGGCGGCGGCCAGGACGGCCGGCGGCGGTTCCTCGCCGGGGCCCGCGGCGTACAGGACCACACCCGCCGCACGCAGGGCGCGGTCGAGCTTGGCGTCGCCGGTGTCCGGCCAGGGTTCGACGGTCGACATCAGCCGGACGACCGCCTCGGCGATCGCCTCCTCGGCCAGCGCGTAGTCGTCGAGCGCGAGCAACACACCGCCGACGGCGGCGAGTTCGTCGGGCTCCTCGAACTCCGCCTCGAAGTCGCCGTCGAGATCGTCGAGATCGTCGAGGTCGCCCGGATCGCCGGTGTCCTGCGGCTCCTCGACCGGCGCGGCGGCAAAGGCCATCACCCGGCCTTCGGCGAGTATGGCCCGCAATGCGGTGTCCGGGTCGGCCACCTCGAAGTGCGCGAGCGCGGCCCGCGCGGCATCGGCCTCGATCGCGGTATCGCCCTGCCGCGCGGCCCGGCGCAGCAACCACAGGACGATGGCCCGCACCCGTCGGGGATCCGCCGCCGCCCACGCGTCGCCGAGCGCCCCACGCGCGAACAGGTCGGCCTGCTGCGGCGCGAACCCGGACACCGCGAGCAGCGCCCAAGGATCGCCCGCCAACAATTCCGCCGCCTCGCTCCCGAGTGCGGTCACCACTTGCGGAGCGACCCGCTCGGGTGCCCCGGCCGCGACGAGCAGCCGAGCCACATCCGCGACCACGGCGGCGAACGGCCGCTTCTCCTCCGGCTCCACCACCACCGGCGGCTCAGGGGGCACGGACCTCGTGCCGGGCCCCGCCCAACCAGCGCCGGCGGCACCCACCGCGTCCCGCCCCGAGTGCGCGTCCGTGCGGTCGTCCGGCCGCTCCGGCCCGCGCTCACCGCCGCGGGCACGACTCTCGCGGCCCGGATCCGTCGTCGCGGTGCCGGTCTCGGGCAAGCCTTCGAGGGCGCCGCCCTCACCGTCCGGGTTCGGGGCCGCCGCGGCGTCGGCATCCGGCTCCGGAGCGGCGGCGGGGGTTTGGAGAGTGACGCCTTCGGGTTCGGGTTCCGGCTCGGGTTCGGATTCCGGCTCGGGCCCCGGTTCGTGCCCCGGTTCCGGCTCCGGCTCTGCGAGGTCAGGGGCGCCGTTGTCGGCGTCCCCTTGTCCTTCGGGCCCAGCGTCCGGCGTGGATGTCGTGGCAGTCGTCGGCGCCGAGTCGTCGTCGGCCTCCGGTTCGCCCTCCTGCGTTGCTTCGCGGAAGGGCGTGACCTCCGCCGTGACGGCGTGGTCTTCGTCTGTCGCGTCGTCTGTCGCGTCGTCGTGGGATTCCGGGACTCCGGGTTCCAAGGCTCCGGGTTCCAAGGCTCCGGCTTCCGGTGTTTCCGGGTCGGCCGCGGCCACCGCCTCGACGGCCTCGGCGGCCACGGTCGTGCGCCTGCGGGCGGGCTCGGAGCCGGTCGAGCGCTGGGGGGCGACATGGGCCGTGCCCCCGACCACCTCCGGGGCCTCGCCGCGTGCCAGCCTGGCGAGTTGATCGCGCAACAGTGCCACCGGGTCGGGCTTCGGACCGTCCTCGCCGTTCCCGCCCGCACCCGTACCCGCGTCCATGCCCACGTCGCCCACGCTCACGTCACCCATATCCGAACCGAACTCGTCCGCTTCAACGCCCCGAAGCACCGGTCACGCCGGCGTCACCGACACCTGCCGCGACCGATGCTCCCAAACTTCCGTCCCGCGACCCTCTTCACCCTCCACGTCACCGACAGCCCCCCGAAGCCCCCCGAAGCCCGCCGAAGCCCGCCGAAGCGAAGCCCGGAGCCCAAGGCAGGAGCCCAAAGCCAGGAGCCCGAAGCCCCGCCCCGCCCCTCTCCACACGCCCACCCGTACGCCCGCCCCACTCCCTAGACCAGCCCCCACTCGTGATCCGGATAGCCGGTCATCGGCTGCGACACGTCCTCCAGCGCCGCCCTGATCTCCCCCGGCAGCACCACCGCCTCCGCCGCCAGCGAGGCCCGGAGCTGGGCCGCGTTGCGGGCGCCGACGATCGGGGCCACCACGCCCGGGCGGTCGCGGACCCAGGACAGGGCGACCTCGATCGGGGCCGCGCCCAGGCCGTCGGCGGCGGTGGCCAAGGCGTCCACGATCCGCCGTGAGTGGTCGTCCAGATAGGGCGCCACGAAGGGGCCCATGTGCGCCGACGCGCCGCGCGAGTCGGCCGGCATGCCGTGGCGGTACTTGCCGGTCAGCACGCCGCGACCGAGCGGGGACCACGGCAGCAGGCCGACCCCCATGTCCAGCGCGGCGGGCAGCACTTCGCGTTCGATGCCCCGCTCCAGCAGCGAGTACTCCATCTGCGCGCTGGCCACGACCACCCGACCGGGGGCCGCCGATTGCCACGTCGCGGCCTTCGCCAACTGCCAGCCCGAGAAGTTGGAGACCCCCACGTACCTGGCCCGCCCGCTGGTGACCGCGAGATCGAGCGCGTGCAGGGTCTCCTCCAGCGGCGTCGACGGGTCGTACGCGTGCAACTGCCACAGGTCGACGTGGTCGGTGCCGAGCCGGGCGAGCGAGTGGTCGAGGGCCTGGAGCAGGTGGCCCCGCGAGCCGTCGAAACGGCGTTCGCTGTACGGCACGCTCGCGGCCTTGGTCGCGATGACCACGTCCGAGCGCGGGATGTACCCGTCGAGGAGGCGCCCGATCATGTACTCGGCCTCGCCGTCCGCGTACACGTCGGCGGTGTCCACGAGGTTGCCGCCGGCGTCCAGATACGCCTTCATCTGGTCGGCCGCGTCGTGCTCGTCGGTGTCTCGTCCCCACGTCATGGTGCCCAGCCCCATGCGGGAGACCCGCAGGCCGGTGCGGCCGAGATGTCGCTGCTCCATGGCACCGGAGACTAGCCGCTCGCCCACCCGCGCCGGCGTTGGCGGGGCCGTTCGGCGGTATACCGCCCAGACAGGTTACCCATGGGTAGGTATCACGGTATGGTCGCCCGAGCCGGCGTACTGGTGCCGGTCCGGATCGTCCCACGCCAAACGTCGTCCATCGTCAACCATTCCAACGTCGGTCGGACGTGCCAAAGACGTCGGACGGACATCGAACAGGGGGTCCGCGGATATGCGACTCGGTATCAACCTCGGCTACTTCGGCGCCGGCAACGACGCCGACAACCTGGCGGTGGCCCAGGAGGCCGACCGACTCGGTTACGCGGTCTGTTGGGCCGCTGAGGCGTACGGCTCGGACGCGGCCACCGTGCTGTCCTGGGTCGCCGCGCAGACCACGCGCATCGACGTCGGCTCGGCGATCTTCCAGATCCCGGCCCGGACGCCCACGATGACCGCGATGACCGCCGCGACGCTCGACGTGCTCTCCGGCGGCCGGTTCCGGCTCGGCCTGGGCGTGTCCGGGCCGCAGGTGTCCGAGGGCTGGTACGGGGTCAAGTTCGACAAGCCGCTGGCCCGCACCCGCGAGTACGTCGAGGTCATCCGGATGGCGATGCGCCGCGAGCGGGTCGACCACCAGGGCGCCAACTGGACGCTGCCGCTCCCCGGCGGGCCGGGCAAGCCGCTCAAGCTCACCGTGCATCCCGTGCGCGAGCACATCCCGCTGTACATCGCGGCCGTCGGCCCGAAGAACCTCGAACTCACCGGCGAGATCGCCGACGGCTGGCTCGGCGTCTTCTACGCGCCCGAGCACGCCGAGGACTCGCTGCTGAACATCCGCGCGGGCCGCGAGAAGGCCGGCCTGTCGATGACCGACTTCGACGTCGTGCCGACCGTTCCGCTCGTCGTCGGCGACGACCCGAAGGCGGCGGCCGACCAGGTCCGCGGGTATGCCGCGCTGTACGTGGGCGGCATGGGCAGCCGCGACCAGAACTTCTACAACCGGCTCGCGTGCCGGATGGGCTACGAGGCCGAGGCCAAGGAGATCCAGGACAAATTCCTGGCGAAGGACTACCCGGGCGCCGGCGCGGCCGTGCCGTACGACTTCATCGACAAGACCAGCCTGCTCGGCAGCAAGGAGCGGATCGCCGAGCGCATGCAGGCGTACGCCGCCACCGGCGTCACGACCCTCACGATCGCCCCGAACGGCACCACTCTCGACGAACGTGTCGCGGCACTGCGGATCGCGGCCGAGGCGCTGGAGCTTTCCGGCTGCGCGTAGCCGGAGCGGACGCGGCGGGAGACGACACCGCGCACAGCCCGTGCGCGAGACCGGCGGCGGGACCCACGGATTCCGGGCCCGCCGCCGCGTTCGCCACGCCTCAGCGCGGCCCGGGCACCCGTGCCGCGATCACCTCGGCGAATTCGAGCAGTCGGCGAATCTGCCCCGGCCCGCCGTCCTCCAGGGACTTGCTGAACCGGTACGCCTCCTGCCGGAACCGGCCGGTGGACGTGCCGTCCTCGCCGCGCACCGTCGCCACCTCCTGCAGGGTCGGCGTCGCCAGGAACACGAACGCGCCCCGCAGTTGCCGCCGGCCGTCGGTGTCGGTGCCGACCAGCGTGCGTATCCCGACATGCGAGACGGAACCGAGCGGAATCACCTGCACGGAGGAGTCCAACACCGTGCCGCCGGGGGCCGACGGGTCGGTCATGTCCTCGCTGTGCCACAACACGAGCCGCCGATCGTCACAGACCGCGGCCTCCTGCCACACCGATGTGCCGTTCGCGTTGATGTCCACGACCCGCTCCAGCGTGAAGCCGCGCACCGGACGCCGACCGAGCACCGAGCCCAGGGCCTCCATCGCCACGTCGGGGTGCAGCAGGTAGGACCGTACGGCGTCCTCCAGATGGGTGTGCGAGGACCAGTCGGCCCCGGCGGCCCCGGCGCCCGGAATCTGGGCCGGGCGCGTCCCCGATGTGCGCTGCTTGCCCGACTTGCCGAACATCCCCACCTGCTTCCGCCGCGTCTGTACAAGCAGAAGCCTACGAGAGTCCGGCGTGAGCGGTGCCAGGGTCCACCGCTTGATCGCTCACGGAACGGAATCAGGCCGCGGCGGGGGAGTCCAGTACATCCCCGCCACGGCCGGTATCCAGGTCAACGACCCCACCCCGCGAAAGACACGGCGTCGCGCGGTACCGACCCCCCGCCGGCCTACAGCCACCCGCTCTTGCGGAACATCCGATGCAGGCCCAGGCACGCGCACACCATCAGCGCGAGCGCCGCGGGATAGCCCCACACCTGCCGGAGTTCCGGCATGTGGTCGAAGTTCATGCCGTACACGCCCGCGATCATCGTCGGCACGGCGAAGATCGCCGCCCAGGCCGAGATCTTGCGCATGTCCTCGTTCTGCCGCACGCCGACCTGGGCCAGGTGCGCCCCGAGCACGTCGGACAACAGCCGATCGAAGGACTCGATCTGTTCGGTGACCCTGGTCACATGGTCGGCGACGTCGCGGAAGAACGGCCGGGTGTCGGACGGTACGAACGCGACCTCCGTCGTGGCCAGCTTCCGTATCGGCTCGATCAACGGCAGTGCGGCCCGCCGGCACTCCAGGACCTCGCGCTTGAGCAGGTAGATCCGCTCGGCGTCGTTGTCCCGGCTCGGCGAGAACACGCGCGCCTCGAGCTCCTCGAGGTCGGTCTCCAGCTCGCCCGCGATCGCGAGGTAGGTGTCCACGACGGCGTCCGCGACCGCGTACAACACCGCGCCGGGGCCGTGCTTGAGCAGCTCGGGCTGCTTCTCCACCCGACGGCGGACCGACTTCAGCTCCGCACCCGGCCCATGACGCACCGTCACCACGAACGAGTCGCCGATGAACATCATCAGCTCGCCGGTCTCCACCGACGACGTCTCGTCGTAGTAGTGCAGCGTCTTGAGGACGAAGAAGACCGAGTCGTCGTAGGTCTCCAGCTTGGGCCGCTGATGCGCGTGCAGCGCGTCCTCGACCGCGAGCGGGTGCAGCCCGAATTCGCTGGTCACAAGCTCGAACTCGCTCGGTGTCGGCTCGTGCAGGCCGATCCACAGGAACGAGTCGCCGACCCGCCGGGCCTCGTCGAGGGCATCGGAGAAGTCGGCGGGACCTTCGGTCCGCCGGCCGTTGGTGTAGATGGCACAGTCCACGATCACACGGACATTCTTATGCCTTTTCCGGCGCGGCGGGGACACTCGCGATCCGGCCCCCGAACCCGGACCGCCCACACTCCCGCTCCCGCCTCCGCTCCCGACACGCCTCCGCGCCCGGGAATCACCCACGTAGGGTGACCACCATGACGACGGTGCTCTTTGTTCGGCACGGACGCACGACGGCCAACTCCTCCGGGATCCTCGCCGGTTGGGCGCCCGGTGTGCTCCTGGACGACCGCGGCGAGGAACAGGCGGCGGCACTCGCCGCGAGAATCGCCGAGGTGCCGCTCGCGGCCGTGGTGACCAGCCCGCTGGAGCGCTGTCGGCAGACGTCCGAGGCGATCCTGGCCGCGCGCCTGGGCACCAAGCTCGCGCTGGACGCCGGCGCGCAGGTCGACGAGCGGGTCGGCGAGTGCCGCTACGGCGACTGGACCGGCCGAGAGCTCAAGGAGCTCGCCGGGGAGAGCCTCTGGAAGACCGTGCAGAACCACCCGAGCGCGGTGACCTTCCCCGGCCCGGGCGGCGAGGCCCTGCGCACCACCCAGGCCCGCGCCGTGGACGCGGTCCGCGAGTGGAACGAGCGGATCACCGCCGAGCACGGCCCGGACGCGATGTACCTGGTCTGCTCGCACGGCGACGTGATCAAGGCGCTCGTCGCCGACGCGCTCGGGATGCACCTGGACCTGTTCCAGCGGATCCAGGTCGACCCGTGCTCGCTCACGGTGGTCTCCTACGGTGGGCAGCGCCCGAGCGTCGGCCGGCTCAACGACACCGGCGGTTCCGTCGCCGGCCTGCTGCCGCCGCCCGACGGACGGCACGCCTCCGCGTCGGACGACGCGGTGGTGGGCGGCGGAGCCGGCGCGCCGTAGGGTGCTCGAAAGGCGCGCTCCCCCCACGCGCCCGCGCGGGACGGCGCGTACGCACGAGAGCACGTGCGTGAACGCCCGAACGCGCACCGGACCCCGGGTCCGCCTGTCCCGTCCCGCCCGTCCCACTCCCCCGTCCCTCGCTCTCGACAGAAACACGGAGCAGCTCGTGCCCCGCCAGGTCTTCCTGTACGACCCCCCGGAGCGGTTCGTCGCCGGCACCGTAGGTGAGCCCGGCCAGCGAACCTTCTTCCTCCAGGCGTCCGCCGGCGGACGCGTCACCAGCGTGGCCCTGGAGAAGACCCAGGTGTCGGTACTGGCCGAACGCGTCGACGAACTGCTCGACGAGCTGGTTCGCCGCACCGGCGGCGAGACCGCGGTGCCGGCCGTGACGCCGACCGAACTCGAGGACTCCGGGCCGCTGTTGCCGCCGATCCTGGAGGAGTTCCGGGTCGGCACGATGGCGCTCGCGTGGGACGCCGACGACGAGCGGCTCGTGGTCGAGGCGCAGGCACAGGTGCCCGACGACGACACCCCCGAGGACACCCTGCTCGGCGATGACGACGACGAGGACGGCCCGCCGCTGCTGCGGGTCCGGCTCACCGGCGGTCAGGCCCGTGCGTTCGCCAAGCGCGCGCTGCTCGTGGTCGCGGCCGGCCGACCCGCGTGCCCGTTCTGCGGGCTGCCGATGGATCCCGAGGGGCACATCTGCCCGCGCGCCAACGGATACCGACGTTGATCGACACGGTCCTCGACTCCGACGCCGTCCGTGAGCTGCTGCTCCGGGGCGAGTTGACCGTGCAGGCGCGCCTGGAGGACGCCTCCAACGCGACGTTGTACTGCGTCGCGACACTCGAGGGGGTGTCGCTCCCGTGCGTGTGGAAGCCCGTGGCCGGCGAGCGTCCACTGTGGGACTTCCCCGACGGCACGCTCGCGGGGCGCGAGGTCGCGGCGTACGAGGTGTCCGAGGCGCTCGGCTGGGACATCGTGCCCACGACCGTGTTCCGCGAGGGGCCGTACGGCTCGGGCATGTGCCAGATGTGGATCGATCACACCCGGGCCGACGACGAGCCCGAGCCGGTCGCGATCCTGCCCGCGGTCGACCCGGGGCCGGCCTGGAAGCCGATCGCGCACGTGGTCGTCCCGGACGGGAACGGCAAGGAGCAGCCGGCCCTGCTCGTCCACGCCGCCGCCGACACGCTGCGCCGGATCGCGGTATTCGACGCGGTGATCAACAATGCCGACCGCAAGGGCGGCCACCTGCTGCCCGGCCCGGACGGGCACGTGTACGGGATCGATCACGGAATCTGCTTCCACGTCGAGGACAAGCTGCGCACGCTGCTGTGGGGCTGGGCGGGCGAACCGCTGCCGGCCACCGCTCGGGCGGCGCTGACCTCGTTGGCGACCGAGCTGGACGGCGCCCTCGGGGCCCGCCTCGGCGAGCTGATTACGCCGGACGAGGTGGCCGCCACGCGCGAACGGGTGAGAGTTCTGCTGGAGCTCGACAAGCTGCCGGAGCCGAGCGGCCGGCGACATGTCATCCCGTGGCCGCCGATCTGACGGTTCGTGAGTTCGACCCGGGAACGGGTCCGAGAGCGGGTCCGGAAGCGCCGCCGAGCGCGGGCCGGTGGGCCTGTCCGCGAAAGGCGCGCGAAACTCGTCCGTCAACCCTGGAAGATCTTCCGGGTCCACTGACGTTAGGCTCATACGTATGTATGCCTGGCCTGCTCCCGAGCTCCCCGTCCTCCCTGGTCAGGGTGCGTCCCTGCGCGTGTACGACAGTTCCGTGCACGATCTCGTGACGATCACCCCGGGACCGGTTGCACGGCTGTATGTGTGCGGCATCACCCCGTACGACGCGACCCACATCGGCCACGCGGCCACCTATGTCGCGTTCGACCTGCTCCAGCGGGTCTGGCGGGACGCCGGGCACGAGGTCGACTACGTGCAGAACGTGACCGACGTCGACGACCCGCTTTTG
The DNA here is from genome assembly GCF_045207785.1 of Embleya sp. NBC_00896. Taxonomy (NCBI): domain Bacteria; kingdom Bacillati; phylum Actinomycetota; class Actinomycetes; order Kitasatosporales; family Streptomycetaceae; genus Embleya; species Embleya sp. NBC_00896. The sequence continues at coordinate 6,028,908 of NZ_CP108776.1, read as the reverse complement.
GAGCGCGCCGACCGCGACGGCATCGACTGGGTCGAGCTGGCGCAGCGCGAGACCACGCTGTTCCGCGAGGACATGGCGTCGCTGCGGGTGCTCCCGCCGGCCAACTACATCGGCGTGGTCGAGGCGATATCGCTGATCGTGCCACTGATCGAGGACCTGCTGGCGAAGGACGCGGCCTACTCGGTCGACGGCGACATCTACTTCTCGATCGCCTCGGACGAGCGGTTCGGCGGGGTGTCCGGCTACAGCGCCGGCGAGATGCTCGAGATCTTCGGCGAGCGCGGTGGCGATCCGGACCGCGAGGGCAAGAAGGACCCGCTCGACCCGCTCCTGTGGCGCGCGGCGCGGCCCGGTGAGCCGTCGTGGGAAGCGTCCTTCGGCGCCGGGCGGCCCGGCTGGCACATCGAGTGCGTCGCGATCGCGCTCAAGTACCTGGGCATGGGCTTCGACGTCCAGGGCGGCGGCAGCGACCTGATCTTCCCGCACCACGAGATGGGCGCCTCGCACGCGCACGTCTACACGGGCGAGGTGCCGTACGCGAAGGCGTACGTACACGCCGGCATGGTCGCGCTCGACGGCGAGAAGATGTCCAAGTCGCGCGGCAACCTGGTGTTCGTGTCCAAGCTGCGCCGCGAGGGCGTGGACCCGATGGCGATCCGCCTGGTCCTGCTGGCCCACCACTACCGCAGCGACTGGGAGTGGACCGAGGGGGTCCTGGCCGACGCGCACACCCGACTGGCGCTGTGGCGCGCGGCGGTCGGCCGCCCCGACGGCCCCGACACCACCGAACTCCTCGCCACGATCCGCGAGCGGATGTCCGACGACCTGGACGCCCCGGGCGCACTGGCCGCGATGGACGCCTGGGCGGCGAAGCAAATCGCCGAGGGCGGCGAGGACATGTCCGCCCCGGGCGTGGCCTCGCGAGCACTGGACGCCATCCTCGGCGTGGCGCTCTGAGCCGTCGAGTCGCGGCCCCCTGGGGCCGGGCCCTCGACGCTCGCAAGACCGCGACACGACGAAGCCCCGGGCGGCGCCCGGGGCTTCGTCGTTGCGGCGGTGTTGCGCGACAGGTAGGTGATCGGTGTGGCTCCGGCCGGCCGCACCCCCGCGACGGCCGACCGGAACACACCCTCGTCGACCGGTCCCACCGGTACGACCAGGTCGATGGAGACGCGGCTTGCCGTCCCTTGCCTCCTCCGAGTTCTCAGCAGATCACGCGGGGTATCGGTGGCGATGCAGGGGAAGCCCTCGAATTCCGGCCCGGTCGTGAGGGAGTTTCGGTGAACCGGGAGCCGCTCCCCCGCTCCCCCACTCCGCCGGTCGGGCCGGAGGCCGTCGGAGCGGCACCGGATCACGCCTCCATCAGCAGGTACTGCCGGACGTCCAGGTAGCCCGAGCGGAAGCCCGCCTCGGACCACGCCAGGTAGAGGTTCCACATCCGCCGGAAGACCCGGTCGAAGCCCAACGACTCGACCTCGTCCGCACGTCGGTTGAACCGCTCGCGCCACAGGCGCAGCGTCTCGGCGTAGTGCAGGCCGTACGACCTGCTGTCCGCCACCCGCAGCCGGGTCGCGCTCGTCGCCTTGCGAACCGCGTCGTCGGAGGGGATCAGGCCGCCCGGGAAGATGTACTTGTGGATCCACGTGTACGTGGACCGGCTGGCGACCATCCGATCGTGCGGCATCGTGATCGATTGCAGGGCGACCCGCCCGCCCGGCGCGAGCCGCCGGTCGAGCACCCCGAAGTAGATCGGCCAGTACTCCTCCCCCACCGCCTCGATCATCTCGACGCTGACGATGGCGTCGTAACTGCCGTGCACCTGGGGGTAGTCGCACAGCTCGACCTCGACCCGGTCCGCGTGGCCCGCCCTGGCGATCCGCGCGATCGCGAGGTCGCGCTGTTCGGCCGAGATCGTGATGGTGTGCACGTGCGCGCCGCGTTCGGCCGCGCGCAGGGCCAACTCGCCCCACCCGGTCCCGATTTCGAGCACCCGAGTGCCCGGTCCGACGGCCGCGAGGTCGAGCAGGCGGTCGATCTTGCGGTGCTGGGCCGCGGTCAGCGCGTCCTCGCCCGCCGCCGGGCCGCCGTCGGAGCCCGGCTCGAACACGGCGGACGAGTAGGCCATCGTCTCGTCCAGGAAGGTCGCGAACAGCTCGTTCGACAGGTCGTAGTGCCGGTGTATGTTGCGCCGCGCGCCCGCCACCGTGTTGCGCTGTGAACGCGGCATGCGCGGCACCACGATCGGTCTCAGCCGCTGCAACGCGGGCGGGATCAGCGTGCTCACCCGCGACGCGAACACGGTGAGCAGGGCGGTCAGATCGTCGGCCTCCCAGTCACCCGCCTGGTACGCCTCGCCGAAGCCGATCAGCCCGCCCGCGCCCACCCGATGGAAGAACGCGTCCGGCCGCACGATCCGCATCCGGGGCGCCGCCGAGCCGCCGGCGCCGAAAACCGCCCCGTCGATCCACACCCGCAGCGGCAGGCGTGCCACCGCCCGCTCGAACAGAAAACGGGCCACCGCCGCACGCATCGGTCGCCGCGGCACGGCGGCCACGTCGGGCCACCGCACAGGGTCGATCCGAGCCGGGGCAACCTCGATCACACTCAACGCAGACTCCCTCCGGTCGTGCCGCACCACGGGCACTCAGGAGGAGCGGCGACACGTAGAACTCATTCCCCGGCCGGACTCTTCCCCGCTCAAGGGTTCGAACCACGAACACGCGCCGGCCGAGGGGGGATTCGCCCCACCTCGACCGGCGCGTGTTCGGATCGGTGTGATCCGTCAGCCGCCGCAACCACCGCAGCCACCGCCGCAGCCACCACCGCCGCCACAACCCCCGCCGTCACCACCACCGTCACCGCCACCGCTGCCGGAGGTGCCGCCGTAGGCCACCAACGACTCGCGCGCCTCCGGGTCCGGGTGCGCGGCCAGGCCCAGGCACGCCACCGCGAACAGGCCCACGATCGCCCCGGTGGCGACCGAGGAACCCGACAACAGGTCCGAGGAGACCGTTTGGGAGTCGGCACGCACCCGCGAGGTCAGCTCGGCCAGCGCCTTGCGGCCGGCTCGGGTGGCCCGGAAGGGGCTGTCGGCGAGACCGATGAGCAAGAACGTGACGACGACGAACACGATCAGGATGCCGACCGGCCGCCCGACCACGATCGCGTTGATCACGCGGGCGATGGCGACCCACGCGAGGAGCATCATGAGCCGCACCGGCAGCTTGCCGATCCGCCGGGCCGACTTGGAGTGCACCAGGCCCTGCTCGACCAGGCCGCCCTCGATCTGCGCGAGCGCGGGGCTGCGCGACCACGCCCGCATCATCGCGGGGCGCGATCCGCTCGACGTGCGCACCACGTCGAACACGGCCGCCGCGACGGGATCGGCCGGGCGCGCGCCCGTGGCGGCGCCGACCCGACCCTTGCGCTGGACGTGCACGTACCCGTCGGTGATCAGCGACGCGAGCGCGGTGTCGGCGACCCGCATCGCTCCGCCGGCCAGGAACGCGGCGTCGTAGGCGCCGAGCTCGGACCGGTTCGGATAACCGCGCACCGCCCACGCCATCACGACCCGCAGGACCAGCGCGAGCAGGAACAGGCCCACGATGACGCCGCCGTACAGCCTGAGGAACTCGGGTCCGGTGAGACCCCACGCGGTGCCGTTCATGTGCCACCCCTCCCGATTGTCCGACTCGCCTGCTTGTTCGTGTTCGACCCGTGATGGGGACGGTAGCCCGGCTCGATCCGGCCCGTCAGAGGCATCTCCCTACGTTCGCGCCCGGCGACGACCGCGGACCCACCCTCGATCGGTGGTGGTCGGATACCGGCCCCGCCCGCTCCGACTCCGCACGCGGGTGCAGGATGGTGATACACCCGTACACACGTGCCGTTCCGCCTTTCCCGAGGAGCCCGTCATGACGGAGGCTGTCCGTCCCCAGCCCACCACGACCGCGGAGGACGAGGTCGTCGACCTGTGTCGCGACCTGATCCGGATCGACACGAGCAACTATGGGGACGGCTCGGGGCCGGGCGAGCGGGCTGCCGCCGAGTACGTCGCGGAGAAACTCGCCGAGGTCGGGCTCGAACCGAAGATCTACGAATCGGACCGCGGTCGCGCGAGCACCGTCGTCCGGATCCAGGGCACCGACCCCTCGCGCCCCGGCCTGCTGATCCACGGCCACACCGACGTCGTCCCCGCGAACGCGGCGGACTGGACGTACGACCCGTTCGCGGGCGAGGTCGCCGACGGCTGCCTCTGGGGCCGCGGCGCGGTCGACATGAAGGACATGGACGCGATGGTGCTCGCGGTGCTGCGCGACCGGGTCCGCACCGGCCGGCTGCCCTCGCGCGACATCGTGCTGGCGTTCGTGGCCGACGAGGAGGCCGGCGGCGTATACGGCGCCCGGCACCTGGTCGACAACCACCGCGACCTGTTCGAGGGCGTCACCGAGGGCATCGGCGAGGTCGGCGGCTTCTCCTTCACGGTCAACGACGACCTGCGCCTGTACCTGATCGAGACCGCCCAGAAGGGCATGGACTGGATGCGGCTGATCGTGGACGGCACCGCCGGCCACGGCTCGATGATCGCGAAGGACAACGCGATCACCGAGCTGGCCGAGGCCGTCGCGCGCGTGGGTCGGCACAAGTTCCCGATCCGGGTCACCAAGACCGTGCGCGCGTTCCTGGACGAGGTCTCCGACGCGCTGGGCATCGAGCTCGACCCGGACGACATCGAGTCGACGATCGAGCGGCTCGGTCCGATCGCGAGCATCATCGGCGCGACCATCCGCAATACGGCGGAGCCGACGATGCTCAGCGCCGGGTACAAGGTCAACGTGATCCCCGGCCAGGCCACCGCACACCTCGACGGCCGGTTCCTGCCGGGCTTCGAGGACGAGTTCCACGCCGAGCTGGACGCCGTGCTCGGTCCGCGGGTGCGCCGCGAGACGGTACACACCGACCAGGCCCTGGAGACCGGCTTCGACGGCTCGCTGGTCGAGGCCATGTCGGCCGCGCTGCGCGCGCACGACCCGGGTGCGCGCGCGGTGCCGTATTGCCTGTCCGGCGGCACCGACGCGAAGTCCTTCGCCGACCTGGGGATTCGCTGCTTCGGGTTCGCTCCGCTCAAGCTGCCGGCCGACCTCGACTTCGCCGGAATGTTCCACGGCGTCGACGAGCGCGTCCCGGTGGACGGCCTGAAGTTCGGCGTGCGCGTCCTGGATCATTTCCTCGACAACGCGTGACGTGGGGGCGTGTGGCCGGGGCCGCGCGCCCCGTCCACATGCCTGCCAAAACTGCTCTCGGGCCCGAATGAGTGAATACCCGACTCAGCACGTAGCCTCCCCCCGATCCCGTCGTTTCCCCTTGTGCGGCGCGCAAGCGCGTCGTGGTGTCGACAAGGAGGACGGAAGAATTATGAAGAAGATGGGCAAGGTCGCGTTCATCGTCGCGGCCGGCGGTGGTCTTGTGCTCGCCGGCGCCGGCGGCGCCATGGCGGACTCCGAGGCGCAGGGTGCGGCCGTCGGTTCCCCCGGTGTGCTCTCGGGCAACAACATCCAGGTTCCGATCCACATCCCGATCAACCTGTGCGGCAACACCGTCAACGTCATCGCTGCGCTGAACCCGACGTTCGGCAACACCTGCATCAACGCCTGATACAGACCCGCGCTCTCTGGCGTGAGGATGGCCCCGAGACCCTTCCGGTCTCGGGGCCATCCCGCTGTCGGGCCGTCCGGCCGTCGAAATCGTCGATCGTCATCGCTCAGCCAAGCGCCCGCCTGGAAGACAAAGCGGTCATAAACGATCTGAAGCCGGTTCCAAGAAATCCAAAAGCTCAGCCGTAAGAGCGAATCGGCGCAGCTTCGGTGACCTCGCGTATCCCCCCTCGTTGACGTCCGTGCGGGGTCAACGTCCCCCGCCCCTCGCCAGAAGACACAGGGGAACTACATGCACCAGCTCACCAAGAAGGGGCTGTTGGTCGTCGTCGCCACCACGGGCGCACTCGCGTCCGCGGCAGTCGGCATGGCCAACGCCAGTAGCGGCGCGCAGGGCGCCGCCGCCGGATCACCCGGCGTGGCGTCGGGCAACAACATCCAGGTCCCGATCCACATCCCGGTGAATGTGTGCGGGAACACCGTGAACGTCATCGGTGCCCTGAACCCGGCGTTCGGCAACAACTGCGTGAACGCCTCGCCGCACAAGCCGCCGACGCACGAGCCGCCGACGACGAAGCCGCCGACCACGAAGCCGCCGACTTCGTGCCCCCCGTGCACGAAGCCGCCGACGCACACGCACCCGCCCACCACCAAGCCGCCCACCACGAAGCCGCCGACGACCAAGCCGCCGACCACGAAGCCGCCGACGAATGGCAGCAACGGCGGCACCACCGGCGAGACGTCGACGGGTGGCGGCACGAACGGCAACGGCACGACCGGTGGCGGCACGAACGGCAACGGCACGTCCGGTAATGGCTCGACCGGTGGCGACACGAACGGCAACGGCACGACCGGCAATGGCTCGACCGGTGGCGACACGACCGGTGACACCGCGAAGCACGGCGGCACGTCGCTCGCGCAGACCGGTTCGAGCGCGCTGACGGTGGCGCCGTTCGGCGCCGCGCTGCTGCTCGGCGGTTTCGTGCTGTACCGCCGCGCGCGTACCACGCAGGACTGAGCCCGGCGCACGCGATCGACGATCACATAGACCGCCCGCCCCTGGGAGGACAGGGGCGGGCAGTTTTCGTCGGTGCCGTTTCGTCGGCGCTGGTTCGTCCCCGCTGTGCGTCGGCACTGCTTCGTCGGAAGTGCTTCGTCGGCAGTGCTTTCGCCGGCGCCGCTCGTTCGACGTGACGATCGGTCACATGGTCCGCACCTGTCGGATGATCCGGCGCCGCAGCACCACCCGGCGGCTGCCGTCGCCCCGCAGCAGCAGTCGGTCCAGCTCCCAATAGCCGTACTCCGCGTGCTCGGTCAGGATCCGGCACGCGTCGGTGCGGGATGTACCGCGCGGAATGTCCAGTTGCCGAAACTCGTAGTCCGCCATGTTTCCGTTCCCCGGCGTCCGCGCGACGGCACGGTGACCGGCCTTTTGGTAACTCTCCGACTCCGCCATCAGTGAACCATTGTGCGCCGGTAGGGGTCTTGCGGATAACGTCACCCCATGACCGGTGTTGCGCAGCCCACGCCAGAGCAGGTCCGTGCCGCCGCGGACGTTCTCAAATCGGCGATCGACGACCACTTGGCGGCCGTCGAGGCTCGCGAAGGCGAGAGCGACCCGGCCGTGTTCACCGCGTATGACGCGCTCGCGGCCGCCGCCGAGGCGTACGACGAGTTGTTGTACGACGCCTACGACGAGGTCACCCCGTTCGAGGTGCCGAGCAGTGGCGAGGAGACCGAGTACGAGGGGCCGACCAACCCCGAGGCGGTCACCGTGCTGATCCGCCGGGACTACGTCATCAAGGACCTCATGGCGCTCGTCGACCACGCGCGCCGGGCCGACGCGGAGGCCGGCGAGTCCGAACCGCCGACGTCCCCCCGCGACGCCGGGACGGACAACGCGTCCAGCGCGGTCGCGGTCCTGTTCGACGTGTACGACCCCGACGAGATCGCCCAGCGCGCCGACGAACTCGGCCTGGAACCCGGCGATTCCACCCTGTGGGTCTCGGCGATCGAGCCGACCGAACCGGGCGAGTGGCTGGACGCGCCGTTCGACGACGCGGATCCGCGCAGCATCATCTACCGGTTCGAGACCAGCACCGCGTACGAGGACGACCTCGAGGCGCTGGAACGCGATCTGCGCTGAACCCCGATCCGACCCGCTGTGACACGTGTCACGCGACCGCGGCGGCGACCCCCTCGGGGATCGCCGCCGCACGCATGTTCACACTCAGGAGCGCCGGCATACTCCGCGGCGCCGGGCCGCCCGGGGGCGCCGGCTCAGTAGCGCAGCCACATCGCGATGCCGCCCGCGTCCGCGAGCGTGCCGTCGGGCACGAAGACGACCTTGCCGTCCGCCTCCAGGACCGCCTCGACCACGGTGTCCACGATGTCGTCCTCCGCCCTTCCGGCCAACACCGCGTCCTCGGCCCGCGGGCCGGTGAGCACCTGCAACACGATCTCCTCGGTCTTGTCGACCGTGACCAGCCTGCCCGTCACCCGCAACCCTTCCTCGACCACGAGGAGCGCGCCGCGACCGGCCCGCGCCGGAGCCCACACCTCCTGGATCCCGCCGGCGTAGCGCTTGGCGCTGCGCGCGTCGTCGAGCGTCGACAGCGCGGCGGCGGTCGCCTCGGCCGCCAGCGCGGTGCGCGCGGGTGCCAGGATGGCCGCGAACTGCCCGGGCGTCGCGTCGGCCAGGCCGCCGACCTCCAGCTCGGTCTCGGCCAGGTGCACACCGTTGCGGGTGGTCTCCCGGAACGCCTTGACCTGCGGCCGCAGCCCCACGAGTACGACCTTGTCGTCGCGACCCGCCAGCGCGTGCGCCAACTGCTCGTCGGCCTCGTGCAGCAGCCGCCGGACCTCCTCGCTCACGCCCATGCCGCCGCCCTCGCGCCTGAGCGGTCCATCCGGCTCCGGCCCACCGGAGGTGACCGGGAAGCCCCCGTCCCGGACCTCGTGCACCTCCTCGCCCCGGCCGTGCCACAGGTGCACCTCGTGGTCGCTGAGCACGAGCGCCCAGTACGGGGTCAGCCGTTCGGCCGCGGAGACCAGGTTGCGGGTGAGGTAGGTGGTCGCGAAGACCACGCGCTCGCTCACCGGTGCCTCGATGGTGAAGGCGTAGTGCTCGTCCGCCGACGCGTACAGGACCAGGCCGTCCAGGAAGTGCTCGGGGTCCAGCTCGGCCGCGGCGGCCTTGAGGTGGTCCGCCGTCTTGATCCGAGCCTCCCGGCTGACCTCGGGATCCGCCGCGAGCCGCTTCTCGGCCTCCGCCAACACGTTCCGCAGCCGAATGTGGTCCTGCTGGTTCTCCGGCCGGTGCCGGTGCGTGGGCAGCGTCGCGGACACGGCGGGGTGCGCGCGGGGCCGGCGCAGCTCGGCGAGCAGCTCCGGCGACAGGTCGGCGGTCGTCATGCGGTCTCCTGGCGTGCGTTCGGCGTCTCGGGTGTCTCGGGCATGTCGGCATCGACAAACACACCGTCCTATGCCCGATTTGCCGGGGAAATCGCACGAATCACCCGACCGGCCGTGATCGACCGTCCGGTCCGCGGACGACACTCGGGCCCGCCCCGCCCCACCGCCCCCGCCGAGTCGGGTGATCACTCTGGATGGAACGACTGTTGACGGAGTGTCAGAAGTGACTCTAGGTTGAGCCCCCTCACCGACGGAGATTCAGGCCTGCCCGGTCCGCCCGGGGTGTGCCACGCAAGGAGAGACCACGTGCGATCCGTGCTCCCCCGGCAGGCGGCCCTGGTGGCCGCGATGACCGGACTCACCCTCACCACCGTCGCCTGCGGCTCCGACTCGGCGGCCGGCAGCTCCGGGCACGGCTCGATGACCGTCCTGGTCACCCAGGAGGCGCGCAGCCTGGACCCGACCGTGGCGAGCCTGTCGCAGATCACGGGCGGCACCCAGGCCGCCGCCGTGTTCGATGTCCTGCTGTGGATCGACCCCAAGACCGGACGCGCCGAACCGCAGCTCGCCGAGCGCGCGACCGCCGCGGAGGGCGGCCGGGTGTGGACGCTGCGGCTCAAGCCCGACCTGAAGTTCTCGGACGGCACGCCCCTGGACGCCGAGGCGGTCAAGTTCAACTGGGCCCGGCACGCCGACCCGGCGAACAGGTCGATGCAGGCCCGCGTGGTGGCGGGGTTGGACGTGGCGGTGACCGACAACCGGACGCTCGCGATCACGCTGCCCGCACCGAACGCGCACTTCGACAAGGTGATCGCGCACAACCTCGCGTTCATCGGCTCGCCCACCGCGATCAAGGCCGACCCCAAGGGCTTCGGCAACAAGCCGGTGGGCGCCGGGCCGTACAAGGTCAAGAGCTGGGTGCGCGACCAGCAGCTCGTGCTCGAGCGCAATCCGCGGTACTGGCAGCCGGGTGGGCGGCCGCCGCTCAAGGAGCTGATCCTCAAGCCGGTGGTCGACCAGTCGCAGCGGCTGGCGATGCTCAACGCCAACCAGGCACACGTGCTGACGACGGCCCAGGCCAAGCTGATGGGCGACGCGCAGAAAGCCGGCCTGCCGGTCGCCACCGAGGGCAAGAACGGCGGCTTCATGACGCTGTTCAACACCAGCCGGCCGCCCTTCGACGACCCCCGCGCACGCCGCGCGTACGCGCTGATCATGGACCCGGTCGACCGGGCGAAGGTGGTCACCGCCAACGCCGGCAAGCCGCTGAGCACCTTCCTGCGCCCCGGCACGGAGTTCACCGCCGCCGACGCGGTGCTGCCGGCGAACAACCGGGCCGAGGCGCAGCGGCTGCTCGACCAGCTCGCCGCCGAGGGCAAGCCGCTGTCGTTCACGTACAGCACGTACAACAGCCCCGGTTCGCATCTGACCGCCGAGTACTGGCTCGCGCAGGTCGCGACGATGAAGAACATCACCATGAAGACCGAGTTCCTGGAGGGTACCCAGTACCTCCAGAAGGTGCAGATCCAACGGCAGTTCGAGGCCGGTGAGTTCGTGCTGTCCTTCGACGACCCGGAGCCGGTGCTCTACAACTTCCTGCACTCCAAGGGCCAGGACAACCACATGCAGTGGAAGAGCCCGGCGGTGGACCAGGCGTTGGACCAGGCCCGGGCCGGCACCGACGCACAGGCGCGCAAGGCCGCCTACGCGCTGGTCCAGCGCGAACTGGCCAAGGACGTCCCGCTGTTCGCCTACGAGCAGGCGTTCACGGCGGCGATCCAGGCGAAGGACGCGAAGGTCACCGGGCTGACCGTCTTCGAGGACGGCCTGATCATGTTCGACCGCCTGGGCCTGGCTTAGCCGGCGCCGGCCGCGGCTCGGCGGCGGGGGCGGGGATCGCCACCGCCGTCGGGCCCGCGGCGTCGGGGATGCACAGGCACGCGACGAGCGCGCAGCCGGCGACCACCCCGGCGATCACGAACACGACCATGTACGCGTGCAGCGCCGGCAGCACCCGCCCGCCGACCGACATCGTGTACGCCGTGAGCACCGCCGCGACCACCGCGCTGCACACGGCCTGGCCGATCGTGCGCATGAGCGCGTTGATGCCGTTGGCGGCCGCCGTCTGTGCGGCGGGGATGGCCCGGATGACCAGCATCGGCAGCGCCGAGTAGCACATCGCGGTCCCCGAGGCGACGACCGTCGCGCCCAGGATGATGGTCCACAGCTCGTGACTGGTGAAGATCCGCACGATGTAGCCCAGACCGAGCAGCACCGAGCCGATCCCGAGACAGAATCTGGGCCCTCGGGTCGCGGTCAGCCGGGTGGAGATCGGCGAGAGCACGACCATCATCACCCCGCCGGGCAGCAGACACAGGCCGCCGACCGCCACCGAGACGCCGAGCCCGTACCCGCTCTCCTTCGGCGTCTGCACCAGCTGAGCCGTCGACAGGCTGTTGGCGTAGAACGAGAATCCGATGAACAGCGCCGCGATGTTGGGCAGCAATACGGCCGGTCGCGCGGTCACCCGCAGGTCCACGAGCGGTGTGGACACCCGCAGTTGGTGCGCTCCCCAGCCGAACACGATCACGATCGCGGCCGCGAGCAGCCCGAGCGTGTGGGCGCTCCCCCAGCCCCACGCGGTGCCCTTGGACACCGCGAGCAGCAGGCACACCAGGAACGCGGCGAGGCCGAGCGAGCCGACCACGTCGAACCGGCCGGGGTTGCGCACCGGCGATTCGCGGACGACCACGGCGACCAGGGTCAGCACCACGAGCGCGAGCCCGGTGGCACCCCAGAACATCACGTGCCAGTCGGCGTGGTCGACGACCAGGCCCGCGACCGGGAGCCCGACGGCGGCACCGATGCCGAGCGTCGAGCTCATCATCGCGACGCCGGCGCCGACCCTGGCCGGCGGCAGTTCGTCGCGCAGGATGCTGATCCCCAACGGGACGACGGCCGTGGCCATGCCCTGCAGCGCGCGGCCCACGATCAGCACGCCGATGTCCGAGGTCAGCGCGCACATCAGGGAGCCGATCGAGAGCACGACCATCGCGACCATCAACATGCGCTTCTTGCCGAACATGTCGCCGGCGCGGCCCAGCAGCGGTGTGCACACCGCACCGCTGAGCAGCGTCGCGGTGACCATCCAGCTGACCGTCGAGGCCGTGCTCCCGGTCAGTTCGGGCAGGTCCGGCAGGAGTGGTACGACGACGGTCTGCATGAGCGCGGAGACGATGCCGCATGCGCCGAGCACGGGGACGAGGAAGCGTTGCCGGACGTCCGGAGCGGAGGTGGCGGGGCCGGCCAAGGGACGCGCTCCAGGGTGGGGAGGGGGATGGTCGCCCCCACCATAGAGATAGATGTACGACGCATCAATCCTTTGTCGGCACGGATTCTCCGCCGCGCCGGGCCCGCAGCGGTGCGCCCACCGCGTGCATGTGCCCCAGTGCCTGCCGATACGAGTCGACCAGGCTGGTCTCCAGGTACGCGACCCCGAGCCGTTCGCAGTGCGCGCGCACGATCGGCTGCGCCTCGCGCAGGTTCACGCGGGGCAGGTTCGGCACGAGGTGGTGCTCTATCTGGTAGTTCAGGCCGCCGAGCATCCAGTCGGTGATCGCGCCGCCCTTGACGTTGCGCGAGGTCAGCACCTGGCGACGCAGGTGATCCCACTTGACGCCCGGCTCGGGCATCGGCATGCCCTTGTGGTTGGGCGCGAACGCCATGCCCAGGTGCAGACCGAGGAGCGCGTGCGAGACGAACACGAAGGCCAGCGCCTTGAGCGGGGACATCGTCAGCAGCAGCACCGACAGGTACGCGGCGTAGTGCACGGCGAGCGCCGCGCCCTCCTCGAGCCGCTCGCGCGGGGTGCGGTCCTTGAGCGCCATCAGCCCGTTGACCTTGAGGTTGAGCCCTTCGAGCAGCAACAGCGGGAAGAACAGCCGGGCCTGGTGACGCGTCAGCCAGCCCATGAACCCGGTCCGGTCGGCCGTCTGGTCGACGTCCCACACCAGCACGCCCACCGAGACGTCCGGGTCCTTCTCGAGGTGGTTGGGGTTGGCGTGGTGCTTGTTGTGCTTCGCGTTCCACCACCCGCAGCTCATCCCCATCAGCACGTTGCCGTGCAGCAGGGAGAGCGCGCGGTGGGTGCGTGCCTTGCGGGCGATCTGCTGGTGCCCGGCGTCGTGGCCGACGAAGGAAGCGCGGGCGGTGAACAGTGCGACCGGCACCGCCAGCGCGAGCTGCCACCACGTGTTTCCCGCCCACCAGACCGCGGCCCACGATCCGAGCAGCAGGATCAGGTTGAGCCCGATCATCCGGGCGTACCATCCGGTGCGGCGTTCGAGCAGGCCCGCGTCCTTGAGGTCGGCGAGCAGCGGCGCGAAGTCGCTGCCGCGGCGCGGTGGCGACAGATCCGGTGTGTCCAGGATCGGCGCGGTCATGGTCATATGGGCGTCCCTGTATTCGGTGGAGGCGATCGTGTGGGCGCGGTGGGCTGTGCGGCGCCATCTCGACGCTATTGACCGACCGTCCAGAGGACGACCCGACAAGCCCCCCAACGTAGGGGAGGCTGTCCTCCCCCGCTGAGGGGTCGAGCACCATGGACACACGCCGTTCGATCCGGTATGGCCGGCACGGGGTCTGGGCACCGTCGGCGTGATAGACGAACTGTCGCACCCGGATCACGGACCTGGCTACCCGTTCCGCCTGCGGACATCCGAGAATCGGCTGATGGGAAGCGTCGAGTTCCGCTGTGGGGCGCGATATACGGCGGCCGGGGCGGGCTCGGATCCGATTTCGGTTCGGGCTCCGATTTCGGGTTCCGGGGCGAGTTCGGGTTCGGTCGCCGCTTCGGGTTCCTCGGGTTCCGTCGCCGACCGGTGTACGGGCAGCGCCCCCGTCAGCAGCGCGTCCGCGAGTCCGACCGCGATCGTGTCCGGGGACGTCGCGGTGGTGTCGACGACCAGGGTGGTCGCGTGCAGCCACGGCCTGGCGGCCTCGTAGCGCTGCTCGTGCTCGACTCGGTGGCGGCGGGACTGCCGGCCGTCCCGGACCGCCTCGTCGTCGCCGACCCGGGCCCGCAGCCGGTGCTTGTCCGTATGCAGCGTCACGTGCCGGACGTCGAAGCCCAGATCCACGAGGCGACCGAGGACGTCGTCGCAGTGCGCCCGGTCCAGGAGCGTGACCGGCATCAGGATCGGCCCGCGGTGCCGGCCGCGCAGCGCGCCCGCGGCCTCGGCGACCAGGGCCCGCCAGGCGGCCGAGTCCCGGAGAGCGGCAACGGCACCGGCACCGGCACCGGGCGATTCGTAGTCGGGGCCGCCGACCGACTCGGCGTCGAAGACGAGCGCGCCCCGAACGTGCCGGGTGAGTGCGGCGGCGACCGTGCTCTTGCCCACCCCGAACGGCCCGTTGATCACCAGCAACAGATGTCGTTTCGGAGCATGGCTGAGCGAATCGTTCGACACGGTGCCCCCCTGTGCGCGATGCCGCGCGCGGTCGTCAAGGTGGCATGGTGCTCCCCGCCGAAACCGCTTGAACAGGGCGCGCGAGAGTGCGCGCAGGGCGCTCAATCGAGATCGAGCGCCGCTTCCTCGCCGAGCGCCGCTCGCAACGCGGTCGCCTGATCCCCGATACAGGCGAGGAACGCGCTCACCGCGGGCGTCGGCGTACGGTCGGCCATCAGCGTGGTGCCGACCGTGCGGCGCACCGACTCCAGCGGTACGGGCAACACCGCGAGCCGCTCGTCGCCGGTGACCACCAACTCGGGCAGCGCGGCGATCATGTCGGTCCCGAGCAGCAGCGCGCGCACGGTCAGGATGGACGTGCACTCGACCCGATCGGCGGGCAGCGGGAGCCCGTTGCGGGTGAACAACCGGGCCAGTTCGCTGCGCAGCGCGGTCTGCTCCAGCGGCAGGATCCACGGGTGCGCGATCGTGTCGGCGAGCACGCGCGCGGTGTCCAGGAGTGGATGGTCGCGGCGCACGACCAGGCGGATCGGTTCGTGGTAGAGCGCGGTCCGGCGGACCCGGCCGGCGTCCTCGGCCCGCCCGAGCCGACCGATCACGACGTCGATCTCGCCCGCGAGCAGCTGCGGGTACAGCACGTCGTACGTCGCCTCGCGCACGATGACGGTGATCCCGGGCCGGTCCCGCTTGAGCGCCGACACCGCGCGCGGCAGGAGCACACTGGTGCCCGCGAGCAGCGTGCCGACGGTGACCGTGCCCGTCTGACCCTCGCGCAGGCCCGCGATGTGATCGCCGGCCCGGCGCACCTCGGCGAGGATCACCCGGGCGTGCGCGACCAGCGCGTCGCCGTAGAGCGTGGGGGACATCCCGTGCGGGCCGCGCTCGAACAGCGGGACGCCCACCATCGTCTCCAGCTCGCGCAGCGTGCGGGTCGCGGCGGGCTGGGTCAGGTGCAGGGCCTCGGCGGCCCGGCTGACGCCCCCGTGCTCCGCGATCGCCGTGATCAGGGTCAAGTGCCGGAACTTCAGACGTCCGTCGAGTAGGTCCACGCGAGCTCCCATACCTGTTCGGAGATGAAGTGGCGCCGGATCGGCATTGGATGGACATGTACCGGCGCAGCCATCATGCACGTGGCGACAGCTTCTTGACGAGCCATCGGGACTCCCCCATGACAGCGGCTTCACCCGTGATCGACGTGCACGCACCCGCCTTCCCACGCATCTCCCGCGATCGGTCGCGCATTCTGCGCGACCAGGAATCGTCTTGGCTGCGCGCGAACGTTCGGGGCATTTGCACCTTGATACGACGTGTCGCCCACTACGCGGTGGCAGGTACCGGTACCGCGCGGACGCACCTGTCCATCCGGCGGCTCGTCCGCACCGGCCCGTTCGAGAAGCTGCCGCCCGACCCTCGCCCGCCGTTCGCGCCCGATCGGGGCGGATTCCCGCACCCGCTCGGCCGCGCGAACCGCGGGTGGCACCACCCCGCAAGCGCACTCCCCCGTCATCGTCCCGTGTCGGAAGGTTCGTCAGATGCGCCTCAAACCCCTGCTCGGCAACAGATACAGCAGATCCTCGGCCGTCGCGCTGGCCGCCCTCGTGGCGATCACCGGCAGCACCTACGCGGGCGGTCCGAGCGGCAACGGCCGTACGGCGCGCGGTTCTTCACCGAATGCCGCGACCGCCGCGGGCGCCAAGCAGGACCCCGACATCCCGTTCGTGTGCCAGGAGCGCCGACCGGGGCAGGCCGACCCGAACGCGTACGGCATGCAGCTGGACGGCTCGTTCCTGGCGCCCGCGTCGACCCCGCTCGACGAGGAGAACCCGCACCCCTTCCCGGGGCGCAGGGACGACTACGACGGCAAGCAGTACGTGCAGAACATGGAGGTCGAAGCCGCCTACGAGGGCTACGACTTCACGCCTGACTTCTTCCACACCTGGCAGAACATCGTCGACTTCGACGGTCGCCGATACATGTTCCAGTACGACCGCTCCGAGGGCCGCGTCTACGACATCACCGACGTCAAGCACGTCAAGGTGATCGAGAAGATGAGTCGCAACGACGTCGGCGGCGACGAGCTCCGGGCCAACGGCACGTGGGCGGCGGGCGACTACTGGGGCGCGTCCACCATCCAGTGGAACCGGCGGCTCGGCGCGTACGTGATGGTGCAGTCCTTCGAGGACAAGCGGCAGATCAGCGAGCTGACCGACGAGCCGGGCCACGACAAGTACGGCAACCCCGAGGGCGTCGAGAAGTTGCGCACCAAGCCCGGGCTCAAGGGCTTCAAGGTCTACCGCCTGGACGGGCCCCGGAAGGCCGACTGGAAGCTGATCTCGACCGTCAGCACCGACTCGACCCAGCCGAACCCGTCGAACAGCGACCCGACCAAGGCCCAGCAGGGCTCGGGGTCGCTGGACGTGCCGTATTGGGACGGCGGCAAGTACATGTTCATCGCGGTCGCGCCGAACAACACGTTCGCCAACACCGAGTACCCGACGAACCTGCACTCGGCCGGCTACCAGTCGTACGACATGTCCGACCCGACCGCGCCCAAGCTGCTCGACACCTGGCACCTGCCCGGCCAGGTCACCGGCGAGGAGGACGCGTACGCGAAGAACCCGCGCTGCGGCAACCGGACCAGCTGGCTGGGCGCGCGGATGTCGCTGTTCGTGCCCAAGCCGGTCGAGCAGGGCGGCAGGTACGGCTTCGCCGTGCAGGGCGGCCTGGGCATCACCATCCTGGACATCTCCGACCCGTCGCGGATGCGCCAGGTCGGCCACGTGGACCTGCCGCCGTCGGTCGCGGGCACCGAGGGCGACAACATCGACGTGTCGCAGTACGAGAAGACCGGGATGATCTACGTCTCGGGCTACCCGCTGACCGAGGACTGCTACGAGCCGTACAAGCCGATCTACCAGATCGACGCGCGCGATGTCGCGAACCCGCGGATCGTCGGCCAATTGCCTCGGCCGACCCCGCCGAAGTCGGCCGGGATCACCGACTACTGCCAGCGCCGGGGCAGCTTCGGCCCCAAGCGCACGGGTTACTACACCAACCCGGGCAAGCACGACGACGGCACGCTCGTGTACGGCTTCTACAACGCGGGCGCCCAGGTCTTCGACGTCAAGAACCCGGCCCGGCCGGAGATCGAGGCGTACTTCGTGCCCAAGGCGTTCGGCACCAGGACACAGGACTGGCCGACCGAGGACGGCGCGTTCCCGGACTGGGCCAAGGGCAACCAGACGCACGGCGTGTACGTCGAGTGGGACCGCAACATCGTCTGGGTGCTGACCAACCACGGCATCTACGCGGTGTCGTCGAAGGACGTGCTGGGCAAGCCGAACCTCGGCAAGCCCAAGGAGCCGTTCCGCAACAGCCGGTTCTGATCCCGAACAGGCCGTGAACGGAGCCGAGGCCCGGTGTGCCCACTGCCATGGGCGCCGGGCCTCGGCGCGTTCGACGCCGGGTCACCCGTCCGTCTCGTCCGCCTTGCCTGTCCCGTCCGTCCCGTCCGCCTCGTTCATCTCCGCCTCGTCACCGGAGATCGCGTCGTAGAAGGTCTCCAGATCCTCCTCCGTACGCGCCCGGACCATCAGCACCCCGCCATCGAAGCGGGCGATCAGGTCGGGACCGGCGAACCAGCGCACCCGGTTTCCGGGGTCCTCGCTCTCGGGGTAGCCGGGGAAGGCCAGTTCCGGCAGATTCTCCGGCAGTTCCGCGATCTCCTCCGGCACGAAGTCGATCACGTCCACGAGTTCGTCGTCGAACAGCACGGTCTCCGACAGCACCATCTCGATCGCCGCGTGGGACAACCGCGGCAGCCACGCCGCCCACTCCTCGGCGGTGGGATCGGCCATGCTGTACATGAAGATCACCGCGGGATCGTCACCCCCGGGCCGCACGCCCCACCACGCGACACCCTGGTTCTCCTCGCGGAACACCAGCACGCCGTCCTCGACGTAGAGCTTGTCCGGCGGCAGCAACACGTCGTGGTTGCTGGTCAGGTCCCCGCGTCGGCCCACGAGTTCGTACAACTCGCGGAGCGCCGCCGGCAGCGTGATCCCGAGCCGCGCCGCGCTCGCGTCCAGATCCGCCGCGTCGTACCCGTCCCCGGCCTCGATCGAGGCGCCCCGGTCGGCCGCGAACGCGCGAATGAACGCCCAGGCCCCGGACCGGTCCGCGAGCGCGGCGGGCAGCGCCGCGTGGATGTCGAAAGTCATACCGGGACGCTACCGGGACCGTAGGACACGTCCCTTGCGCAGATCCGCGAACGCCACCACGAAGGCCACGAGCACGAACGCGACCGAGGCGACCAGACCGTGCCGCAGCGGTCCGGCCCAGTCCTGGCCCTGGTCCTCGGCCAGCCGCGAGAAGAAGATCGAGCCGACCACCGCGATGCCCATCGCCGAGCCGATCCGCTGCGCGGTCTGCAACACGCCGGCCGCGCTGCCGCCCTGGGCGGGCGGTACCTCGGCCAGGGTCAGCGTCTGGTTCGGGGAGATCACCAGCCCACTGCCCAGGCCCGCGAACAGCAGCGGCGCCACCAGCGCCCAGCCGACCCGGTGCCCGGGCACCTCGTACACCGCCAGGATCGAGCCGCACAACCCGATCACGACCATCAACAGGCCTGTGGCCACGAGCGCGTGCCCGAACCGGTGCACCAGGTGTCCGCCGATCGACGCGCCGACCGACGCGCCGACCGCGAACGGCGTGATGGTCAGGCCCGCGAGCAGCGCGCTGTACCCGAGCCCGGACTGGAGGTAGAGGGTGAGGACGAAGAAGATCGAGGTGAACCCGGCGAAGTAGAACAGCATCACGAACAGGCCGAGCGTGTACGAGTGAAACCTGAACAGGGCCAGGTCCACGACCGGCATGCGGCCGCGCCGGGTCTGCCGCCGCTCCCACAGCACGAAGACCACGAGCAGGGCCGCCGCGAGCGGCACGAGCAACCACTTGGTCCCGCCGTTCCACTGGCGTTGCTCGACCAGCGGCAGCAGCAACAACACGACGCCGGAGCCGAGCAGGAGCACCCCGATCGGATCCAGGTCGCGAAGGCACGCGCGGTTCTCGTGATCGGGACCGGGCAGCAGCCGCGACGCGAGCACGAACGCGACGATGCCGATGGGCAGGTTGACGTAGAAGACCCAGCGCCAACCCTCCTCGGCGCCGAACAGCTTGATGATCACGCCACCGAGCAGCGGACCCACCGCCGTCGAGATGCCGATCACGGTGCCGAACATGCCGAACGCGCGACCGCGTTCACGGCCCGAGAACATCTGTTGGATCAGTGCGGAGATCTGGGGCGTGAGGATGCCGCCGGCGATGCCCTGGAGCAGGCGGGCCAGCACGAGCCATATCGAGGTCTGGGCGGCCCCGCACAGCGCGCTGGCGCCGGTGAACAGGGCGAGGCCGGTCATGAACATCATCCGGCGCCCGCGCGCGTCCCCGATCCGCCCGGCCGGCACCAGCACGAGCCCGAAGGTCAGCGCGTAGCCGGACAGCACCCACTGGATCTCACTCTCGGACGCGCCGAGCCCCTCGCGGATCGAGGGCAACGCGACGTTGACGATCGACACGTCGAGCAGCGTGATGAACCCGGCGATCAGACAGACCGCCAACGCCTTCCAACGGTTCGGGTCGGGCAAGGGACTCCCGTCGCCCATGACCCACCCTCCCTGAAGCCACCCGAACACCGACCATCCGAAGAACGATGCCCATTTCCCCCACCCCCAAGGCCGCCGCCCGGGTGACCACCCCCAGCCAACCCAGCCAACCCAGCCCGTCCGGCGCTTGAGGACAAGCCCGCAACACCCAAGGCCGGCCAACCCCAGCCCGTCCGGCGTTTGAGGACAAGCCTGCAAAGCCAACCCAACACCCAAAGCCGGCCAATCCAGCCCGTCCGGCGCTTGAGGACCCCCGCGGCGCTAAAACGAGAGCGTTACCGCAACCGGCCGATGATCCGACGCCCGCGACGACGAAGAATCCGCCCCCAACACGCGCAGCCCCGCCCCGACGAACACATGGTCGATCTCCAAAGTCGGCTTGTCCGCCGGATACGTCCGCACCGGCCGCACACCCGCGAGCCCGTCCACGAAGCCCCGCGCAGCGAACGCGCCCAGCTGCCGGCTGTCGACCGCGGCGTTCATGTCCCCGAGCACCGCGACCGGCACGCCGTCCGCCCCCAGCTCCGCCGCGAACGCCGCGGCCCGGTCCGCCTGGACCTGCGGGACCTCGTCGTCGACGTCCTGGAGATGGGTGGCCACGAGCGCGACCCGCTTGCCGGGCTCGGCCTCGACCACCACCCCGAGCGCCTGCGCCCCCGTCGGCGCACCGCCCGAGGGCAGCTTGATCGACTCCAGGTGCCGGATCGGCTTGCGGGTCAGCACCGCGTCACCCCATTGCGGATCGGCGGCCGGCGCAAAGGTGTACGGAAGGTCGAGCCGGCGCGCGAGCAGCGTCATCACGTCGTGCCCGCCGTTGAGGAACCAGGCCCGATCCACCTCGTTGAGCAGCAGCACGTCGGGCTTGAGCGCCCGGATCGTGGTCGCCGTCCGGTCGAGGTCGAACCGGCCGTCCATGCCGTAGCCCATCCGGATGTTGTACGTGACCACCCGCAGCGTCCCGGCGGCCCCGTCCGGCTTCGGCGCCGACCCGGTCGGCGGCCGCAATCCGAACGCGGCGAGCGCGATCAGCACCGGTACCACGGTCGCGAGCGCGAGCGGCGCGTGCACCCGCTCGGCCAGGGACGGCGGCGGCGGGACGTCACGGGCCGCCTTGTCGCCCTTGCGCGGCACGGCGGGCGCGCCCGGACGGCTGCCGGCCCGGTTGGTCGCGGGCTTGGCGCCGGGGCGGGTGCCGGGCCGGTGGGCGGGGCGCTGCCCGGTACGGCCGGCGCGGCGCCCGCCCAACGGGACGTCCGCCCGGGCGCCGGTACGGCCGCCGGCATGCGCCACGGTCCGGCCGGGATTGCGGGCGGCGTTGCGGGCGGGCGTACGGGCGGGGACCGCCGCGGCCTCGGGTTCGGCCGGGGCAGAGGCACGCCGGTCGCGGACCGCGGCCGTGCCGACCACCACCGCGAGCGCGACGACGCCCAGGAGCAGCACCCGGCCGCGGGCCAGTACGCCGATCTCCATGTCGTAGCGGGCGTAGTGCAGGAAGGTCAGCACGAAGAACCCGACCATGGTGCACGCGGGCGCCCACCGCACGGCCGCTCGGGGCCGACTCGCGGCGTCACCCAGCACCAGGCCCACGCCGAGCGCACCGAGCGCCTGCCACCCGGGCGTACCGGCCGGCGCCAGGCCCACGATCCCCTCGTGCGCGCTCGCCTGGATGTACCCCGCGCCCAGCACGCCGGCCACCAGCAGCACAAGGCCCAGCGGCAGCACCCACACACCGCGCAGCCGCGACACGGGCACCGCGAGCGCCCACGCGGCGACGAGCACGGGTATGCCCCAGCGCGGTTCGCCGGCCGCCGCGTACGCGACGCCTGCGTTGCCGAACAGCACACCGGTCAGGAACAGCACCGGGCCGAGCGCGGCCCACAGGACCGGCCTCGGCTCGGGCACCGCCGGCGCCTGGATCCACACCTGCGCGCCGACGAACACCACGGCGAGCGTGCCGAGCACGGCCCAGCCGCGCCACGCTTCCAGCCACATGGGGTCGAGCGTGCCCAGGCCGGTGTGCAGCGACGTCGCGATCGCGAGGCCGGTCACCACGCCGACACCCGCCGGCCAGCCGGTGTGCGCGACCGCGACCAGCCAGCACAGCGCCGCGATCAGCGCGACGCAGGCGAGGTAGAGCTGCGCGTCGCCGCCGTCGGTGAACTGGAGCCACAGCCGGAGCATCACCATCGCGATCCCGGCCAGGACCGCGACCGGCCGGCCGGTGACGCGTCGGCACAGCGGTACGGCGGCGAAGGCCGCCACGAACCACACGATCGCGAACAGCCCGAGCTGCTCGGCGGGCGTGGCCCCGGCGTCCCCGTACACGGTGATCAGCGAGGGCAACCACACGCGCAGGATGTCGACCAGGAAGACGATCCCCAGAGCGATCACGATCACAGGCACGCGTAACCCCCGTCTCGATGGCGGGGGCCAGCATAGAGCGGCGAATCGGGGTTCGGGAGGGGGCTTTCGACGGTCAATCGCGCGAGGGTGTCGGCCCGGCGAGCGCGCGCGTGACGATCTCCTCGATCGGCCGGTCGGCGGGGACGATCACCGCGCGCTCGTCGGCTTCGGGCCGTTCCAGGGCCGCGAATTGACTGCCCATCAGGTCGGCCGGGAAGAAGTGGCCGGCTCGGTGGGAGAGACGGGTCCGGATCAACTCCGGTGGGGCGTCCAGGTATACGAAGCACAGGCCGGCCCGCCCGGCGGCCAGGCGGTCGCGGTGGGCGCGCCGCAGCGCCGAGCACGCGACCACCGCGTCCTCGCCGGCCGCGATCCGCCGATCGAGCCAAGCACCGATCGCGGCCAACCACGCCGCGCGGTCCGCGTCGTCGAGCGGACGGCCGGCCCGCATCTTGGCCACGTTCGCGGCGGGATGCAGGTCGTCGCCGTCGACGAACGCGCAGCCGAGGCGGGCCGCGAGCGCGGCGCCGACGGTCGACTTCCCGGAACCGGCGACCCCGGCCACCACGAACATCCGCATCTGCCTTACCGACCTTCCGTCGTACCGGTGTTCTCTCCTACCGGTGTTCCGTCCCACTGGTGTTCCGCCTTACCGGCGTTCCACGGCGTCGGCGGCGTCGATCGCGGCCCGCAACTCGACGACGGCCGGCGGCAGCGGCTCCCGGTCGTCGTCCGGGTTGAAGTGCGGAAGGCGGCCGATCCCGTCGAACACGACGGCTTCGATCCCGTCCGGGGCCACCGCCCGCGCGGTGCGGACCAGCGCGGAATTCGTGGACTCGGCCCGGAGCGACCCACTGATCAGGAGCACCCGACGATTGGCTGGCTGTCATGGCCGGTCAAGTTGACATCCTCCCCGGCCTAAGGGCCGGGGATTCCCGCCTGGTCCCACCGCAGGGTGGTGGGTGGCTTCGGGTGGGTTCCTGTTTCGCTGCGCGGTGCCGGGATCACTCCCGGTCTTGCCTGCGCTCCACAGGCTGATACCGCCAGTCCGGCGGCCTTGGCGACGTTGACCGCCGCGTTGATGTCCCGGTCCAGGACGGCCCCGCACGCCGAGCACGTCCACGTACGGACGTCGAGGGGCTTGGGGCCGTCCTTCATGCCGCACCGTGAGCACACCTGGGATGTGGGCTCGAAGCGGCCGATCCGGGTGAAGGTGCGCCCGTACCGGGCGGCCTTGTACTCCAGCATCCTCACGAACGCGGACCATCCGGCGTCGTGGACGGACTTGGCCAGGCGTGTGCGGGCGAGTCCCGCGACCGCCAGGTCCTCCACGGCGACCGCTTGGTTCCCGCGGATCAGCTCCGTGGAGAGCCGGTGGTGGAACTCGCGCCGCGCGTCGGCCACCCGCGCGTGTGCGCGGGCGACCTTGATGCGGGCCTTGGTCCGGTTGTTGCTGCCCTTGGCCTTGCGGCTCAGGCGTTGTTGTTCCCGCTTGAGTTTCTTCTCCGCCCGGCGCAGGAAGCGTGGGCTGTCGATCTTCCGGCCGTCGGAGAGGACCGCGAAGTGCGTCAGCCCAAGGTCGATCCCGATCGCTCCCGTGGCCTCCGGCGGGATCTCCGTGTCGTCGGTGTCGACGACGAAGCTTGCGAAGTACCGGCCCGACGAGTCCTTGACCACCGTCACCGTGGACGGGGTGGACGGCAGTCTCCGGGACCATTTGACCTTCACATCGCCGATCTTCGGCAGACGCAGCTTCCGCCCCGGGGTGATCGACCAGCGGGCGTTCGCCGTGAACCGCACCGCCTGCCGGGTGTCCCTCTTCGACTTGTACCGGGGCGCGCCCATGCGCGGGCGCTTGCCCTTCAGGCCGTCGAAGAAGTTCCGGTAGGCGGCATCCAGGTCCCGGAGGGACTGCTGGAGGAGGACAGCGGACACCTCGCCCAGCCATTCCCGTTCCGGGGTGCGCTTGGCCTCGGTGATCAGCAGCTTCGACAGGTCGCCGGTCCTCGGGAACGGCAGCCCCTGGGAGCGGGCGGTCTCCCGAGCCTCGAGGGCGTCGTTGTAGACCACCCGCGCACACCCGAACGCCCTAGCCAGCGCGGTGCGCTGACCGGCGCTCGGATACAAGCGGAAGCCGTACCGAAGCTGCACACCGTGATCGTACTACGCTTGGTCCATGGCCGACATACAGAACATCCGCACTGGTAGACACTGTGTTTTCGCCCTTCACGCGCACTTGGTCTTCGTGACGAAGTACCGGCATCGGGTCTTCAACGATGCGCACCTCACGCGGATGGAAGAGATCATGCGCGCGGTGTGCGCCGACTTCGAATGCGAACTGGTCGAGTTCAACGGCGAGAACGACCACGTCCACCTGCTCGTGAACTTCCCGCCCAAGGTCGCCCTGTCCAAGCTGGTGAACTCCCTCAAGGGCGTGTCCTCGCGCAGGCTCCGCCAGGAGTTCCCCGACCTCGTCCGCCACTACTGGCGGGCGCAGCGCCTGTGGTCCGGCTCCTACTTCGCCGGGTCCGTCGGCGGTGCGCCGCTCAGCATCGTGAAGCAGTACATCCAGCAGCAACACCGGCCGCTCTGACATGGCCGAGATCAACACTGCGGATCCATACCGACATCCGAGGTCAGAGCAGTTCTCAGATTCGCTTCACCACCGGGCTGAAGCCCGGTGCACTGCGCATAGACCCGGTAGCACCGGCGCGGCCGGAACCCGTCTGACGGATCTCACCCGGTTCGCCGCCCACCGCGCACCAGGCCCAAGGGCCGTGTCGTCGATCCCCCGTCGGGCGATTGACGACACGCCCTAAGCTCGTCCCATGAGCACCCCGGTCGAAAAGGTCGCCGCCGCGCTGCGTGCGCTGAACGCCACCGGCGAGATTCGCGAATTCGCCGAGACGGTCCCGACCGCGGCGGCCGCCGCGGAACAATTGGGCTGCGACGTCGGCGCGATCGCGAACAGCCTGATCTTCTCCGCCGACGGCCAACCGCTGCTGGTGGTCACCAGCGGTGCCCACCGGGTCGACACCAGGCTGGTGTCCAAGCTTCTGGGCATCCGCAAGCTCCGGCGCGCCGACCCGGCGTTCGTGCTGTCGGCCACGGGCCAGGAGGTCGGCGGCGTGGCCCCGGTCGGCCACCCGTACCGCGTCCGCACCCTGATCGACACCTGGCTCTCCAAGCACGAGGTGGTCTGGGCGGGCGCGGGCGACCACACGCACATGTACCCGACCACCTACGAGGAGCTCCTCCGCATGACGGGCGGCCAGGCAGCCGACGTCGGCCCCTGACGGCGCTCGCGCCGCACGCGCCGGCCGCCGCTCGACGGACCGTCAGCGGCCGGTCCACTCCGGTGGGCGCTTGGTCAGGAAGGCGGTGACACCCTCCTTCATGTCCTCGGAGGCGCTGATCGTGGCGAAGCCCTCGTCCGTGGCGGTCCAGCCGAGTTCGTCGTCGGCCGTGACCACGTCGTCGACGGCCTTGAGGGTGGCGCGGACCGCGACGGGGCCGTTCGCGCAGATTCGCTCGGCCAGTTCGAGGGCGCCGGCCAGGGCCCGGCCGGGCTCGGTGACGCGGTTGACCACGCCGACCCCGTACAGCCGCTCGGCGGGCATCGGGTCGCCGACGAGCAGCATCTCCTTGGCCACGTTGAGCGGCAGCGCCCGCGGCGCCCGGAAGGTACCGCCGCAGATCGCCATCAGCCCGCGCTTGACCTCCGGCAACCCGAACCGGGCCGCGCTCGACGCCACCACCAGGTCACACGCGAGCACGACCTCGAAGCCGCCACCCAGCGCGAACCCCTCGACCGCCGCGATCAACGGCTTGCTCCGCTGCCGTCGAATCAGGCCGTATTCCCCTCCGCGCTCCCCCTTGGGGCTCATCCCGGCGGACAGGTCGGTCCCGGCCGAGAACACGGTCGAGGTCCCGGTCAACACCCCGATCCACAACTCCGGATCGTCCTCCAGCAGATTGAGCGCGGCCTCGATCCCGTCCGCGACCTCCTGATCGATCGCGTTGCGCTTGGCCTCGCGTTCGATCGACACCACCAGCACCCGTCCGCGCCGCAGGCTGGTCACGCTCATGGGGTCTCCGTACGTTGTCGCGATCGGGTCCCGACGATCTCTAGCCCAGGGAGCGCGCACCCGCAAGGGTCCGACGCCGGAAGCGACAGCGCGGCCACATCGGCCCACGCTCCCGGCGGTCTCAGCCGGGCCTGCGCACGATCGTCTCCCAGTGCGCCCAGACGCCCGGCGGCGGGTCCAGGCGCGGCGTGTGGTGCACGCGCAGTGGGACGACCGGCTCGAAGTCGCGGAGCAGGTTCTCCAGTTCGAGACGGCCGTAGTAGTGGACGATCAGGCCGGCCTTGAAGCCCTCCAGGTAGCGGAAGGTATGGCCGCCGTCCTTCGTGACGTCCAGGACCTCGTGGGCCTCGACCGCCTCCGTGTCGGCGGAGGCGGTGCGCAGCACGAACAGGCCGCCGGGGGCGACGCGCGCGAGCGAGCCGCGCAGGAGGGCACGGGCGGCGGCGCGGGTGCCGTGTTGATGGACCTGGATGCCGATCACCAGGTCGTAGCGGCGCCCCGCCGGGAGGTCGTCCTGGGTGCCGTGGACCAGCGCCACGTCCGGTGCCCTGGCCGCCAGTTGGGCCAGCGCCGTGCGGGACGGGTCGACGCCGATCAGGTCCAGGCCGCCGCGGATCAACGGGACGAGGTTGCGCCCGTTCCCGCAGCCGATCTCGACACCGGACGTGCCGGGCGCGGCCGTGGCCAGGATCTCCCCCACCAGCGGGTCGGGCTCGGCGTCCGCGTACATGCCGTCCGCGTAGGCGTTGTCCCAGTAATCGACTTCGATCCCGTTCGCGTCCATGTCGTCGAGCGTCTCAGACCGGGCCCACGACCCGCCGCCGGAACACGAGCGCGGCTCCGCGCGAAGGATTCACCTGCGAAAAATCGGCCACGTTCGACGAGATCGGTCGCGCGTACGGGCCGACCCGGGAGCGCCTTCGCCGACTGCCGGCCATGGCACACGGTCACCTGGTGCGGGCCCTGCTCCGACGCGACCACGCGTCCGCCCCGCCGAGGGCCTGACCCCCGTCCCACGCATACCCGTACGCCCCGCCGGTCACAGACCTGCCGCGGGATTCACCCGCGCGGCGTCTCTTTGCACCTGGCCGAATACATCCGCTCGCGCCGCATCTCGCCGACGACGCGGGTGCCACACCTCTTGTCGAGGGGTATCTCCATGCAGTACAGCTCAATATGTCGGTTGTGCGTTGGCTTTCTGCCACCTCGCCAGGCGCGAGATGGCCGCATACGAAAGCCGATGGGTGATCTTTTCGACCACCACGGGGGAGGCATGAATGCCGACGAGCCAAGATCCGATGATTTGCCGCAGGCGACTACGCGACACGCTCCGGCGGCTCCGTGAATCGGCCGGACTGACCCAGCGCGATGTGGCGACCGAACTGGAGTGGTCACTCTCGAAGGTGATACGTATTGAATCCGGCAGTGTCGGCGTGACGATCACCGACCTGCGCGCGTTGATCCACAAGTACGGCATCAGCGACCGCACTCGCATGGACGAACTCCTCGCGCTGGCGCGAGCCGCGCGGGAGCGGACGCAGTGGAGTTCCTATCGGACCATCACCACGCCCACCATGCTCGCGTTCCTGGGTTTCGAGTCCTCCGCGGCGACGATCCGGAACTTCGAACCCATTCGCATCCCCGGACTGCTTCAGACGGAGGACTACGCGCGAGCGCTCCTCGATCACCTGTTCCAGGACAATACGGTCGAGGAACGGGTGCGTATGCGTATGGATCGCCAGCGCATCCTCGACACAGGCACGAACGGGCCGCGGCTGAACTTCGTGATCGACGAGTGCGCGCTCTATCGACCGATCGGCGGGATCACCGCGATGCGACGGCAGTTGCGCCATCTCTTGGCCATCACGGACCATCCACAGGTCGTCCTGCGGATCGCACCGCTCAGCGCCGGTCTGAATTCCATCGTCAACGTCGGCTACACAATCTTCGAATTCCACGATCCCGAAGACGGTGTGGTGCTCACCCTCGAAGGCCCGGAGTACAACATCATTCGCGAGAATTTGGATGTCTCGGCACCGCTGAATTACCTTGAGGATTTCTGGCGCTTGGAACAGATCGCCCACATCGGTCAAGCGGCCGATCTCCTACGCAGAGCCATCGCGTACTTCGATCGAGAACCGGACCCGAATTTCGCATCCGGGTCACAGTCGACGCTTCATCCGCTTCCCACGAGAACCGCTACCTCACACCCTCGGCGCCCGCCGCCAGGATGAAATGCCGCCACTCTGTACCCGAGAAACGCAGGCGAGGGCCCGATGCCTGCTTCGAATCGCGCACAAGTACACCATTGACGACGGCGGCTTCGACGCAGGCGACGTCGTTGCTCCACGAACTCTTGCGCCACTTCGGAGCATCGACCTGACCAAACTTTGTCATTCTCACCCATTCACGGTAATCTGTACGAAAGTACACATTTTGCCTGCTAGAGGACAGAGCACTGCCCTTAGGCCGTGATCACGGCAACGTACGATCTCGAGATCCGTGAGGGCAAGTCAAGCGGGCCCTCACCCTTACGCCAGCTCGCCCACAAATTGACCCAGCTGCGTCAAATTGCGGCACTCGATCATCGAAATGTGTCGCGCGTACACGCCCGCGATGGAATCCCCCGTGTCCCAATCGCGCTCCGGCTCGGGGTTGAGCCACCACGCGTGTCGGGCCGGTGTCACCATGGCCGCCAGCGCGGCGAGTGCCGGGTCCTGGTAGTTGTTGCGCGCGTCGCCCAGGATCAACAGCGAGGACTTCGGGCCGATCACGTCGCCGTACCGCTCCACGAACACCTTGAACGAGTGCCCGTAGTCGCTGTGCCCACTGATCCGTACCAGGTTCGCCTCCGCGGTCAATCGGCGCATCGCCTCCGTGATGTCGCCGCCCGGACGCTCGAAGAACCTCGTCACCTCGTCGACGGTGTCGATGAACGCGAACGCCCGCACCCGGGCGAACTGTTCGCGCAACGCATAGGCGAGCATCAGGGTGAAGTGCGCGAAGGACGCCACCGACTCGCTCGCGTCGCACAGCACCACCAACTCCGGTTTGTGCGGCCGGCGCGGGCGGTGATGGGTCGCCAGCGGGACGCCGCCCGTGGACAGCGAGGCCCGTACCGTTCGGCGGAAGTCCAACCGGCCGTTCCGGCCCGCCCGTTGACGGATCGTCAGTCGAGTGGCCAGCCGCTGCGCGAGCGGCTGGATCTCCCGGCGCAGGGCCACCAGGTCGGCCCGGTTCGCGCGCAGGATGTCGAGGTTCTCGACCGCGGGTTTGACCGCCGTCTCGGCGACCCGCTCGACGCCGCGCTCCTCGGCGAGCCGCCGGCGCACGTCCGAGAGGATGTGCTGGTCGAGCCGGTCCACCCGGGTCTGGATCATCCGCCGCGCGTTGCGTTCGGCGACCCCGCCCGGGAGTTGCCCGCCGAGCACCGCGCGGAGCAGTCCCGCCATCAGCGTCCGCGGATCCAGCGCCCGGCCGACCAGATGCGCGGACCACGATCCCCCTGACGGTCCCTCCACCTCGCCGAACCGCCCGACCGCCTCCCGCGCGAGCGCGCGCAGCGCGATGTCGTCGTCACCGAGCAGGAGTTCACGCAGCCGGTCCCGAAAGACCTCCGCGTCGGAGGCGTCCGAGGCATCCGCAGCTGCCGAGGCATCCGCACTCTCCGCAGCGTCCGCATCGCCCTCGGCATCCGCGTCCCCGACTCCCGTGCCCGCCGTCACCCCCAGCGGAAACCACAGCTCGAACAACGTGTCGAAGACCGGTCGATGCGTGTGCCGCTTGACCAACGAGGCCGCGTACGCCGCCCGCAGCGTCTCGCGATCCGCGAGGTCGAGCACGGTCAACGCGCGCGCCGCGTCGAGGCCCTCGGCGAGCGACACCGGCAGCCCGCCGTGTCGCAGCGCCCGGACGAAGCCGGTGTGCCGATCGAGGAGGGACATCGGGGTCAGCCGCCGATGCCGGGCAGGCCGAGTTCCTTCGCCGCCCGGGTGTGGTCGGAGGCATGCTTGAGCACGACCCCGAGGGTCCGCGCGATCGCCTCCTCGTCGAGCTCGTCGGCCTGAAGGGCGATCAGGGTCCGTGCCCAGTCCAGGGTTTCCGCGATCGACGGGGCCTTCTTGAGTTCGAGGGCGCGCAGCGACGCGACCGTGCGGACCACCTGCTCAGCGAGCTGCTCCCGGATCCCCGGCACGCGCGTGAGCACGATGTCGCGCTCGCGCTCGGGCGTCGGGTAGTCGATGTAGAGGTACAGACACCTGCGCTTGAGGGCCTCGCTGAGTTCGCGCGTGGCGTTCGACGTGAGCACGACGAACGGCCGCCGTGCCGCGGTGATCGTGCCGAGTTCGGGAATGGTGACCTGGAAGTCGGAGAGCACCTCCAGCAGTAGCCCCTCGACCTCGACGTCCGCCTTGTCCGTCTCGTCGATCAGCAACACGGTCGGCTCGGTCCGCCGGATCGCCGTCAGCAGCGGGCGGGCGAGCAGGAACTCCTCGGCGAAGATGCCGGCGCGTGCCTCGTCCCACCCGTCCACACCCGCCTGGATGCGCAGCAACTGCTTTCGGTAGTCCCACTCGTACAGCGCCCGGGACTCGTCCAGCCCCTCGTAGCACTGGAGCCGGATCAGCTCGGCGGACCCGGCCGCCGCGACGGCCTTGGCCAGCTCGGTCTTGCCGACCCCCGCCGGTCCCTCGATCAGCAGCGGCTTGCCGAGCGCGTCGGCCAGGAAGACGGCGGTGGCGATGCCGGGGTCGGTCAGGTAGTCGACGGCGGAGAGTCGGACCCGGGCGTCCTCGGGCGAGGCGAACATCGTCATGGTGGTGCACTCCTCGCGGGGCCATTGCCTGTTTGCTTGCCTGCTTGCTTGCTGCCGTCGACCAACCCAAGCTACAAGACGCGTCGCCGCCCGCACCGGACGGCCTGACGCACTGTCACATGACCAACGGTGCACGACCCGGCCCGGGCCATCGTCGGGGTGCAGAGCCACGTGTACGTCCGCGCTGGTAAAGCCCCGGCAAGATGAGGGGCTTCCACCCTCCATGGACCGGTAGTGCGCTGCTAGCTTCGCGATTCGTGGCGACCTTTCGGATGCATGGCACGCGAGTTCTCGCGGTGGGCATGAGCGGAGATGCGGTCAAGGCCCGAAACGGGACGATGATCGCCTATGACGGACGGATGTCGTTCAAACGGCTGTCCGGTGGGGGTGAGGGGCTGCGCGGAATGGTGACCCGCCGGCTCACGGGTGAGGGCATGACCCTCATGGAGGTGAGCGGCGACGGTACGTGCTGGTTCGCGGACCGGGCCACCGAGATCAATCTCGTCCAGTTGACCGGCGAGACGCTGCACGTCGAATCGAGCAACCTGCTCGCCGTCGACCAGGGCCTGCGCACGGGCACCGAGTTCACCGGTCTGCACGGCGCGACCAGCGGTCAGGGTCTGTTCACGACGACCGTCGCGGGCACGGGCACGGTCGCCGTCACGTCGGACGGGCCGGCCATCGTGCTGCGGGTGTCGCAGGGCGAGCCGCTGTCCGTCGACCCGGGGGCGTACGTCGCGCACACCGGTCAGCTCCGCAAGGAGTTCGTCAAGGACGTGAACTGGCGCACCTTCATCGGCGAGGGCTCCGGCGAGAGCGTGCAGCTGCGCTTCGAAGGGGACGGGCTCGTGTACGTACAGCCCGCCGAGCGGCAGACGATCGGGGGGCAGACGTGACGTTCACCCAGCTCAACTCCAAGATGATCGAGGCGGCCGTGCGGCCGGGGCAGACGCTGTACTGCCTGCGCGGCGCGATGCTGGCCTATCGCGGCGAGGTGTCGTTCACGCCGAGCACCACCGGGGGGCAGAGCGTCGGCGGGATGATCGGGCGGCGCCTGGCGGGCGAGTCCGTACCGCTGATGAAGGCCGAGGGCGACGGCACGGTGATGTTCGGCCACGCGGGCCGGCACGTGCACCTGATCGAGATCACCGGCGACATGCTGCACGTCGAGGCGGACCGACTACTCGTGTTCGAGGACACCCTGCAGCAGGGCACGATGTTCATGGGTTCGCAGGGCGGCGTGCGCGGGATGATCCGCGGCCAGGTGACCGGTCAGGGGCTGTTCACCACCACGCTGACCGGGCGCGGCTGGTGCGCGGTGCTCGCCCACGGCGGCGTGATCGAACTGCCGGTCACGCCCGGGCGGCCGATCCACGTGGACCCGCAGGCGTACATAGCGCATCGAGGGCAGTTGGAGAACAAGATCGGCGCCTCGGTGGGTTGGCGCGACGTGATCGGGCGCGGCTCCGGAGAGGCGTTCCAGCTGGAACTCTCCGGCACCGGCACGGTGTACGTCCAGGCGAGCGAGGAGAAGCTGTGACGACCCCGGGCTCCGGTCCTGCCGTGCTCGACGCGCGCACGCTGCCGCAGGACGACAACGTCAATCCGTACACCTTCTGCGTGGCTCTGGACGGACAGTGGTTCGTGCAGAAGGGCAAGATGATCGCCTACTACGGGCGGATCAAGTTCGAGGGGCTCGGTGTGGGTGCCCTCGACCGGCTGGTCACCGCGAACTTCCACTCGCCGCTGTACGTACAGGACTGGATCGTCGCGCAGGGCAAGGGGCAGCTGCTGCTCGCCGACCGCGGCTTCGACGTCAACTCGTTCGACCTGGAGCAGGGCAACCTGACCATCCGGGCCGCAAACCTGCTCGCGTTCGAACCGGGCCTCGACCTCAAGCAGTCGATCGTGCCGGGCTTCGTGACGCTGATCGGGACCGGCAAGTTCGTGGCCGCCTCGAACGGCGCGGTGCACTTCGTCGAGCCGCCGATCCGGGTCGACCCGGAGGCGCTGCTCGGCTGGGCGGACTGTCCGACGCCGTGCCACCACTTCGACACCAAGTACATGCGCGGGGTGTACGGCGCGGCGCGCCGGCTGACCGGGCTCGGCGGCGCGTCCGGCGAGGAGCACCAGTACGACTTCGTCGGCACCGGCACGGTGCTCATGCAGTCGTCGGAGATCTCGATCGCCGCGCCCACGGTGCCCGCCCAGGCGACCGGTGCCAACCAGCCGGCGCCGGGCGGCGTGCTCGGGATCCCGGGGCTGCCGAACATCCCGGGGTTGCGCGGGCTGCGGTAGCGGAGGAGCGGGTCGGGCGGAACCCGGTTCGGAAAAGCGCCGGTTGGGCAAAGCGTCGGTAAAACGAACCGGCGGAACCGGGAACTGCGCACGGACCGGTGCCGTTGACCAGACGAGGCCCTTCACTGGGGACGGTGGAGGGCCTCGCCAATGCCCGGCTCGCCGACGCTCGGGCACGGACTCGGACTTGGGCTCGAGTACGGGCTCGAGTACGGACACCTGCTCCGGCAAGGTCGCCACACGGCCGGCGGGAACGCCGAGCGCTCGCGGCCGGCGCGTTCACAACTGGTCGGCCAAATCGCTGTCCGCCGCCACCTCGCGCAACAGCTGGACGAGCACGTCGACGCCCTCGTGGCCCTGGTCGGCCCGCCAGAACGCCGTCACCGCGACATCCGGGGCGCCGGTCAGCGGCACCTGTACGACGCCGCGCACGGGCCGCTGTCGGGCCCACCCTCGCGGCGACAGGCCGACCCCCTGCCGGTCCACGACGCGCGCGATCACGTCGTCCACGCTGCCGTACGCCTCGACGATGTCGGTCGCGCCGGATCGCCGCAGCGCGTCGGTGACACGGGTGTAGAGCCGGGGATGCGGTTGCCGCGGCCACACCACGATCGGCTCGCCGCACCCGACGAGCTCGGCCAGGTCCACCGACCGCCGCCCGGCGAGCGCGTGTTCCTGCGGGAGCAGCGCCACGAAGGCGAATGTACCGACCCGCGCGGACTCGAAGCCCGGGCCCAGGTCGGGCAGCCAGCCGAGCCCGGCGTCGAGCACTCCCTCGCGGACATCGGCCACCTGACGGGCCGTCGGCTCGCTGGTCCACTGCACGCGCAGGGCCGGATGCCGGATGTGCAGGGCCGAGATCGCCGCCGACACGAGCGAGGGCCCCAGGCCCGAGGTATACCCGACACGCACCTGCCCGGCGTCCCACGTCGCGCGCCGGCGTACCTCCGCGCAGGCGTCGTCGAGCAGCCGCAACGACTCGTCGAGCCGGCTGCGGAACACCTCGCCCAGCGGCGTGAGCGCGACCGGGAGCGACGAGCGGTCCACGAGTCGGGCGCCGAGCTGCTGCTCCAGCCGTCGGACCGCCTTGCTGACCATCGGTTGGGACAGATACAGGCGTGCCGCGGCCCGGCCGAAGTGCCGTTCCTCGGCAACCGCCAGGAAACATCTCAGGTCGCGCAGTTCCATGGATTCCCACCTATGCCGTGTCGGCATAACGTTAGCAAGAACAGGGGCTTGGCTGACGACCCGTCAGGAGGTTTCCTGGATAGCGCAGGGTCCACGCGTCGCAAGCGGGGCCACCGCCGCCCCGCAGCACCGAGCCAACGAGGAGCAGGCCATGACGCTTGAGATCCCGCGCATCATCTCCGTGGACGACCACGTGGTCGAGCCCCCGGACCTGTGGACCTCGCGACTGCCCGCCAAGTACAAGGACCGCGGCCCGCGCGTCGTGCGCGACAAGGCCAAGTTCAACTTCATCGGCGGCGTCTTCTCGTACGAGCGCGGTGTCGAGGACGGCGAGTGGTGCGACTGGTGGCTCTACGACGACCTGGTCTACCCCTTCCCGAAGCTCTCGGCCGCGGTCGGCTTCGACACGCTCGACGTGACCCCGGTCACGTTCGACGACATCCGTCCGGGCGCGTGGATCCAGTCCGAGCGGCTCAAGGACATGGACGCGAACCACGTCGACGCGTCGCTGTGCTTCCCGAACATCCTGCCGCGCTTTTGCGGCCAGGCGTTCTACGAGCGTGAGGACAAGGAGCTCGCCCTCCTGTGCGTCCAGGCGTACAACGACTGGATGATCGACGAGTGGTGCGCCGGCGACGGCAAGGGTCGCCTGCTGCCGATGACGATCATCCCGCTGTGGGACGCGCACCTGGCCGCCGCCGAGGTCCGCCGCTGCGCCTCGAAGGGCTCCTTCGCGGTCGCGTTCTCGGAGAACCCGGTCCCGCTGGGCCTGCCGTCGGTGCACGACAAGGACCGCTTCTGGGACCCGTTCTTCCAGGCGTGCGAGGAGACGAACACCATCGTCTGCATGCACATCGGCTCGTCCTCGAAGATGCCGTCGACGTCGCCGGACGCGCCGTTCATCGTCTCCTCCGTGCTGACCTTCCAGAACGCCATGGGCTCGATGGTCGACTACATCTTCTCGGGCGTCTTCGACCGCTTCCCGAAGATGAAGATCGCCTACGCCGAGGGCCAGGTCGGCTGGATGCCGTACGTCATGGAGCGCGCGGACAAGCTGTGGGCGGAGCGCGACGACAACGCGTTCGGTTCCTCGCTCAAGCAGAAGCCCAGCCTGTACATCGCCGACCGGATCTACGGCTGCATCTTCGACGACGAGATCGGCCTGCGAAACCGCGACGTGATCGGCATCGACCAGATCTGCTTCGAGGTCGACTACCCGCACGCCGACTCGACGTTCCCGCACACGCACAAGGTCGCCCTCGACATCGCGACCAACGCCGGCCTCACCCAGGAGGAGTGCGACAAGCTCTTCCGCGGCAACGCCATCAAGGCCTTCGGCCTGGAACGCTTCGGCATCACGAAGTAGCCCCACCCCCACACGCGCCGGCCGCGCCCGCTCACCCCGGGCACGGCCGGCGTCTCCATGCCACGACCGAACCGCGTCAGGGCCGGATGCCCGTGGCCGGGACGGGGGCCTGGGAGGTGGTCGGGGCCGGCGGCGTGACGGTGGGCGGCTTCGGCGCGGCGGTCGCGGAGCGGAGCGGCAGGTTGGTCAGGGCGATGCCCGCCAGGACGATGGCCGCGCCCGCCGCTTCGATCCAGCCCGGGCGTTCGTTCAGGACGACCCAGGCCGCGAAGATGCCGACGATCGGGACGAGCAGGCCGTAGGGGGCGACCGCCGACGCCGAGCGGCGGCCCAGGAGGGCGAACCACAGGCCGTAGCCGAGCCACGAGGACAGCACGACGGTGAAGGCGAGGCCGCCGACGCCGGCCCAGGACGCCGAGGTCAGCGCGTCCCAGTCCCGGCTGGGTCCCTCGACCGCGAACGACAGGCCGAGCAGCGGCAGCGGCGCCGCGAGCGCGGACCACACCACCAGCCCCACGCCGCCCGGAATACCGGCCTTGCGGGTCAGCATGTTGCCGAAGCCCCACGACGCGCCCGCGCCCACGACGAGCAGGAACGGCCACAGCGACGCGCCCTGACCGCGCCCGAACGCGATCACGCCCATCCCGACGGCGGCCACGCCGAGCGAGATCAGCCGGGTACGGCCCGGGATCTCACGCAGCATCAGCACCGCGAACAGCACGGTGAACATCGCCTGGCACTGGATCACCACCGACGACAGGCCGGCCGGCATGCCCGCGTGCATCGCGCTGAACAGGAACGCGAACTGGCCCGCGTTGACCGTGAGCCCGACCCCGATGATCAGCCACCAGCTCGTCTGCGGCCGCTTGATGAACAGCACCGCCGGAAACGCGACCAGCGTGAAGCGCAGCGCGGCGAGCAGGAACGGCGGGAAGTCGTCGAGGCTCGCGTCGATCGCGACGAAGTTGACGCCCCAGATGACGCTGACGAGCGCGGCCCACATGGAATCGGTACGGGTCATGCCACGCAGTCTGTGGTGGGACCATCCATCTGGTCCAGCTAATTTTTCCGCACCTCAACCGGTAGTTTTGCTACATGGAACTCAAGCGGCTGAACATCCTCCGCGCACTCGACGAGCACGGCACGGTCGCCGCCGCCGCGCAATCGCTGCACCTCACCCCGTCCGCGGTGTCGCAACAGCTCGCGGTGCTCGCGCGCGAGGCCGACGCCGTGCTGTTGGAGAAGAACGGGCGCGGGGTACGACTGACCGCCGCGGCGCACGTGCTGCTCGGCCACGCCGACGCGATCGCGACCCGCCTGGAGCGGGCTCGCGCCGACCTCGCGGCGCAGCGCGACGGGCGAATCGGTCGGGCCCGGGTCTCCAGCTTCCCGTCCGGGATCTCGGGCCTGGTGGCGCCGGCGCTGGCGCGGCTCAAGGTGACCCATCCGGGCTGGCGGTTCGAAGTGGTCCAGCACGAGACCGAGGAGGCGCTCCCGCTGCTGCCCGCCCGGGAGTTGGACATGGCGCTGGTGATGACGCACCCGGATCTGCCCACACCCGACCACCCGCGGATCGAGCTGCATCCGCTCCTCGACGAGCCCTTCGAGATCGCGCTGCCGACCGACCACCCGCTCGCCGGCCGGGCCGAGGTCGACCTCGCGGCCGACCTCGCCGACGCCGACTGGATCATCACGGCGCCCGGAACGGCGTGCCACGGGCTGCTGCTGACGGCATGTCACCACGCCGGATTCCAACCTCGCCTGATGCACACCTCGACCGACTTCGGTGCCCAGCTCGCGCTCGTGGCGGCGGGCCTGGGCGTGACGATCATTCCGCGGCTCGCCCAGCCGACGCTGCCCGCCGGGGTGGTCCTGCGCCCGCTCACCGCACCCGCGCCGCGTCGTCACCTGATGGCGGCGGTCCGCCGCGGGCACGGCCCGTCGCCGCTGCTGACCGCCCTGCGCGAGGTCGGCGCGGAGCTGGCCGCCCGGAAGGGGCCGGGGTCCTGACCACGGGCCGGACCGAGACCGGCCCCACTCACCCCCGCGCGACCGCCGCGGCGGGATCCGGTTCGGCCGAGGCGGAAGGTTCCTCCGGAGCGTGCTTGCCGAAGTACGCGACCGCGACCGCACCGGACACCGCGAGTACGAAGCCGAGCCCCGCCATCCACCCGAGCCCGTCCCGCGACGTATCGCCCAGCCACAACACACCGACCGCGCCCGGCACCACCGTCTCGCCGACCACCAGCGCCGCCGTCGCGCCGTTCACCGACCCGATCTGCAAGGCGATCGTGTGCAGATACATCCCGCCGATGCCACCGATCAACACCGCGTACAACGCGGGGTCCGCGAGCAGCTCGCCGAGGTCGAACGGGTCGATCCCGTCCAGGATTCGCACGCCGATGCCGAGCCCGCCGAAACCGAGCCCGGACAGCAGGCCCGCGACGATCGCCCCGTTGGCGCCCAGGAACCGGACCAGCAGCGTCCCGCCCACGATCACCACGAACGTGACGATCAACACCCACCAGTGCGTGGCCCGGGGACTGTGCCCGTCACCCTCCGGCCCGGCCGCGATACCCAGCAGCACCAGCGCGCCGCACACGACGCCGATCGAGGTCCAGTCGGCTCGGTGCAGCTTGATCCCCAACAGCCTGATCCCGAGCACGGCCGTGACCACCAGGTTCGCGCTGATGATGGTCTGCGACAGGAACAACGGGAGCAACCGCGCGGCCAGCGCCCCGAGGCCGAACCCGACGAAGTCGAGGATGGTCCCGAGGATGAACTCCCACGTGACCGCCGCCTTCGCGGTGGAGGACAGGCTCGGGCCGCCGTACCCCGTCACCGCGGCGCTGCCACCGCCCGACTCGGCCTGCTTGGCCGCCTCCTCGCGCGCGGATCGACGAGACCCCACCGCTTGTAGAACCGACCCCACGCCGTAACACGCGGAAGCCGCGACAGCGGTGACAAGTCCGACGATCACAAAAGACTCCATTTCACACGTACCGAGAACGGCCGCCGCGAACGGCCGCCGAGAACGATCACGCGTCGACACCGAAGACGACCATCGCGAACGGCAACACACACCCTGCCGGCCGCACGGCGGACCAGCCGACCACTCTCGCACCGCCTCGCCAACGATCGTGGCCCGCCTGCGGTTTCCCAATTCCGCCGCGTCGTCGCATCCCATACCTGCGGCGTACCAGGGCCGTACGCATCTCGGTTGACGACATGGCACAAGGCAGGTCGACGAGGGCATTCGAGGGATCATGTGCGTGTCTTGTCATACTTTCCTACGTTTTGTCCGATGCTTCAGAAATGCACAGGTACTCAACTAATCGGACGCGCACGGCAGGTCTCGCGATCTCCGGCGCCGTCACCCTCGGCGGTGTGATCCTCGTTTGCGTATTCGCCGTGCTGGGCTTCGCGAAGCCCTTGCCCGGTGGGCTGGGGCCCTGTGTGCCGGGCAACTGCCCGGCGATAAACGCGGAACCCAACGACGGCCCGATCGCAGGTCGGGACAACGGCATCAACATGTTCGTCGGCGGTGACTGGTCGGTGGGCGGATCCGCTGCCGAGGCGGAGGGCAAATTGGTCGCCCTCGGCAACTTCGACATGAACAAGACCGGCGGGTCCTCCGTCTACAACGTGGGAGTCGTCGGCTTCGGCAGCCGGGTCCCCCCGGTAAACAACACCGACTTCCTCACCGTCGGCGGCAACATCACCATCGCGCCGACGCAGCGACTGATCGCCGAGGAGGGCACGAACGCCAAGGGCGTCGTCCGCTACGGCGGTACGCTCTCCGGCACCGTGGAGCCCACGGCCGTCCGGGACCGGAAAGCCGCCGCCGCCTACAGGGGTCTGCGGAGCCGGTTGACCGACTATTCCGCGTTCTACGCGTTCCCGAACGGGAGGCTGCGCCCGGCCACCGGAACGGCCGTGTACACGACCAACGCCACGGTGTTCACCGGTGACGGAACATCCATGCTGCAGGTCTTCAACGTCGACTTCGACATGGTCGGCGCCGGCAACGGGGACCAGGACATCTCGTTCGTGGGGATCCCTCGCGGCGCCACGGTGCTGGTCAACCTGACCGGGTCGGCCCGGACCATCAGCACCTACATCGGCAGCGCGGACATCCCCGCCGGACTGCGAGAGCGGCTGCTGTGGAACTTCCCGGACGCCACCTCGGTGACGATCAAGGGCAGTGCCCAGTTCCAGGGCAGCGTGCTGGTCGGCAACCGGGCCAGTACCACGACCGTTTCGGTGCCCGGCATGAACGGCCGGTTCTTCACCACCGGTTCGCTGGTCCACCAGTCGAGGTCGGACTCCGAGTTCCACCGGTACCCGTTCGACGGTGATCTGCCGGACTGCGTCACCACCGCCTCGCCCTCGGTCACACCCACGACCATGCGGCCTTCGGCGTCGCCGACCAGGTCCGGGCACCACACCTCCTGGCCGACGAAGTCCGGGCACCCCACGGCCTCGCCCTCGGTGACCCAGTCGGCTTCGCCGACCAAGTCCTGGCACCACACCTCCTGGCCGACCAAGTCCGGGCACCCCACGGCCTCGCCCTCGGTGACCCCGTCGGCTTCGCCGACCAAGTCCTGGCACCACACCTCCTGGCCGACCAAGTCCGGGCACCCCACGGCCTCGCCCTCGGTGACCCCGTCGACCTCGACCTCGTCGTCGAGCCGCCCGGTGCCCCCGGTCGCGCATGACGGCCACAAGGGCGGCGGCGCGCATCCCGACCACGGGACGGGCGGCGGTTCCCCCGGCGGCTCGTCCGGTGGAGCGCAGCACCTGGCGCACAGCGGCCTGTCGAGCAACATCGTGCTGACGCTCGGCGGCGGAGCCCTCGCCCTCGGGATCGGCGCGGCCCTGCTGCTCTGGTTCCGCGCACGTGGGCGAGCCAACGCGCAGAGCTGACCCACTGACCCACTGACCCACCGACCACATGTGGCCCTCGGTCCCGTAAGGGATCGGGGGCCACACCTATGTGCACCACCGAGTGACTCCAGCGCGACCCGCGTGCCGTACTCGCGCCCCGCCCGCCCGCCCCGCGCCCCGGCCGCACAAAGGATGTACGTGGCAACGGTCTCGCCATACTGTGACGTTCGTACAGGTCGTCGGAAGCGGTCGAGAAGCAACGGAGGAGCCCCATGAGCGGGATCTGCGAGGGACGCGTCGTCATCGTGACGGGTGCGGGCAACGGCATCGGACGGGCGCACGCGCTCGCGTTCGCGGCCGAGGGCGCCAAGGTCGTCGTGAACGACCTCGGCGGCGCGCGCGACGGCACCGGCGCGTCCGCGGGTCCGGCGGAGGCCGTGGTGGCCGAGATCGTCGCGGCGGGCGGCGAGGCGGTCGCCAACACGTCCGACATCTCCGACTTCGCGGGCGCGAAGGCACTGATCGACCAGGCGATCGAGACGTTCGGCCGGCTCGACGTGCTCGTCAACAACGCGGGCATCCTGCGCGACCGCATGCTGACCAATATGTCCGAGGCCGAGTGGGACGCGGTCATCAAGGTGCACCTCAAGGGCACGTTCGCCCCGGCGCACCACGCCGCCGCCTACTGGCGCGGCCTGGCCAAGGCGGGCGAGGAGGTGACCGGCCGGATCATCAACACGAGTTCGCCGTCGGGCATCTTCGGCAACATCGGCCAGACCAACTACGGCGCCGCCAAGGCCGGCATCGCCGGCTTCACGATCATCGCGGCCCAGGAACTGGGCCGGTACGGCGTCACGGTCAACGCGATCGCCCCCACCGCCCTCACCCGCCTGACCGAGGACCTGGCCGGCTTCGCCGACGACGCGGAGGCCGCCGCGAAGATCGCCGAACAGCTCGCCCCGGAGCACATCTCACCGCTCGTGGTCTGGCTCGGCAGCACCGCCTCGGCCGACGTCACCGGCCGCGTCTTCTCGGTCACCGGCAGCTCCATCAGCGTCGCCGAGGGCTGGTCCAACGGCCCCACCGTCGACAAGGGCGCCCGCTGGAGCCCGGCCGAACTCACCGACGTGATCCCGGACCTGGTCGCCAAGGCGGCCGGCAACGCGGACATGAGCGGCACCCGCCACTGACCGACCCGAGCACGCCGGGGCAACGGGCCGAGCCGCGATCCGCGGGTCCGGGCCCGTTGCCCGCGTCGTGCCGTGCGGCGCGGTGGTCGCACGGGTGGGTCAGGACCGGCCGGCCGGCTCGATGTTCTGGTTGGCGTGGAAGAGGTTGTTCGGGTCGTAGGCGGCCTTGACCTCCGCGAGCCGGTCGTAGTGACCGCGGTAGGTGGCCTTCACCCGGTCGGCGCGCTCGTCCGCGCCGAGGAAGTTCACGTAGGCGCCGCCCATGGAGTACGGGTGCAGGTCCTCCCAGTAGCCGACGGCCCACCGCTTGATGGCCTCGGCGTTGGCCGGGTCGGGGTCGATGCCGCCGAAGACGCCGGACCAGACCGCGTCCCGGTAGCTCCACGCGGTGTCGTCGTGGCCGACTCGGCCGGCGGCTCCGTCGACGGGGTACAGGTGCATGAGCGACAGGTTGGTGGGGAGGTTCTCGGCGTACTTGGCGTGCACGTCGACGGCCTCGTCCGTGATCGTGTCGAAGAAGTCCCCGCGCCAGTACCACTGAAGGCCGGTGGGCATCAGTTCGTCGAACATGCCCTGCAGCACGGGGTAGGGCATCGGGGTGGTGAAGTGGAAGGCCGGCGGGGCCGGTTCGCCCACCACCGCGAGGGTCCGCTCCAGTTGGTCGGGGTCGCCGGTCCAGCACCACACGACGCCGCA
This sequence comes from Embleya sp. NBC_00896, assembly GCF_045207785.1. Taxonomy (NCBI): domain Bacteria; kingdom Bacillati; phylum Actinomycetota; class Actinomycetes; order Kitasatosporales; family Streptomycetaceae; genus Embleya; species Embleya sp. NBC_00896. The sequence continues at coordinate 5,985,777 of NZ_CP108776.1, read as the reverse complement.
CATCTTGTGGCCGTGGATCTCCTCCGGGAACGGCGGGGCCGGCGGCACCGCGAGGGCCGCGAAGAAGCCGTTCAGGTCCTCGGGTGCCTGCGGCAGGAAGTCGCGGTACCAGCGCAGCACATCCGGGGTGCGATCGACCGGCCACAGGGTGACCGCGACTCCCACGGTGTGCACCGGGTGCAGCCGGAACTCGAACGAGGTGACGACGCCGAAGTTCCCGCCGCCACCGCGCAGCGCCCAGAACAGGTCGGCGTTCGTGGCCTCGCTCGCGACGACGCAGCTGCCGTCGGCGAGCACCACGTCCGCGGACAGCAGATTGTCCACCGTCAGACCGTACTTGCGGGTCAGGTGGCCGTGCCCGCCGCCGAGGGTGAGGCCCCCGACGCCCGTCGTGGACACGATGCCGGCGGGGGTGGCCAACCCGAAGGCGTGGGCGGCGTGGTCGAGGTCGCCGAGCTGACTCCCGCCGCCGACCCGGGCCCTTCGCGCGGTGGGGTCGACGCGCGCCCAGCGCATGGGCGACAGGTCGATGGTGACGCCGTCGTCGACCAGACATAGGCCGCCGCCGCTGTGTCCGCCGCCCCGGACCGCGAGTTCGAGACCCCGGTCGCGGATGAAGTCGACCGCGGCCATGACATCCGCCGTGTCCGTACAGCGCACGATGGCCGCCGGGCGTTTGTCGATCATCGCGTTGTAGATCTTGCGAGCCTGGTGGTAGTCCGGATCGTCCGGGCCGATGATCGGACCGCGCAACGTGGTCCGCATCGCTTCCAGTGTGTGGCCGTCCATGGCATCTCCCTGACGAGGCGCGGATCGCGAACCCGCCAGGCCCGCCCCCGAACGGCCCTCGGCAAGCGGTCGTGCGCCGGTGCCTCGGCGCCGTCACGGGCCGCAGCCCGACCCGACACCGAAGGGCTGACCCCTCCAGCCTCCCGCCGGGCGACGGGCGGCGCAATTCAGCCGCGCCGGGCTACAGGCGCGCCGCGCGCGAGGTGCCCGGACGCGGCGCGGAGAGGACCATGAGGTCATGGACGGACGTATCGGCGACATCAGCCCGCCGGGTCGCCTCGCGGAGCCCACCGAGGGCATCGGGATGGCGGAACTCGCGCTCGCGGCCCGGAACCACGGCCTTCCGTTGGAGGCCCTGCGCTACGACGTGACGCCGCCCGGCCTGCACTATGTGCTGATCCACTACGACATCCCCACCGCCCCGGCCGACGACTGGTGGCTCACCGTGAGCGGTCGGGTACGGGCCCCGTTGATGCTGGACCTGGCGACGCTGCGGTCCCTCCCGGCCGTCACCCACCGCGTGACGATGGAGTGCGCGGGCAACGGCCGGGCCCGGCTCGCGCCGCGGCCGGTGAGCCAGCCGTGGCTGGTCGAGGCGGTCGGCACGGCCGAGTGGACCGGGGTGCCGCTGCGCGTGCTGCTCGCCGAAGCCGGGGTGGAGCCGGGGTCGGAGCCGGCTGCCGTCGAGGTCGTGTTCACCGGCGCCGACCACGGTGTCGAGCGCGGCGTCGAGCAGGACTACCAGCGGAGTCTGCCGTTGGCGGTGGCCGCCGGCGACGATCCCGAGGTGCTGGTGGCGTACGCCATGAACGGCCTGCCCCTACCCCCGCAGCACGGCCATCCGCTGCGGCTGGTGGTGCCCGGCTGGTACGGCATGGCGCACGTGAAGTGGCTGCGCGAAATCACGGTCACCGACCGCCCGTTCACCGGCTTCCAACAGGAAGTGGCCTACCGCTACCGGCAGCGGGCCGACGACCCGGGCCGGCCGGTCACCCGGATCGCGCCGCGGGCGCTGATGATCCCGCCCGGGTTCCCGGACTTCATGTCCAGGGCCCGCGTCGTCCGCCCCGGCCGGGTGCTCCTGGAGGGCCGGGCCTGGTCCGGACACGGCCCGGTCATCGGGGTCGAGGTGAGCACGGACGACGACCGCACATGGCACGCGGCCGCGCTCGCGCCGGCGGACGAACACCCCTGGGCCTGGCGCCGTTGGCAGGCGTCCTGGTCGGCCACGCCCGGCACCCACGTGCTCAGCGCCCGCGCCACCGACGCCGAGGGCAACACCCAACCCCTCAGCCAACCCTGGAACCGCGGCGGCTTCGCCAACAACCTGGTCCAACGCGTCCCGGTCCTGTGCCTCGGCGACGACTGACCAGGGCGTGTCTGCAATCCCCGGCGGAGATTCGGCGCCCGGACACGGAACGACCCCGTCACCGGGCGAGCCGGTGCGGGGTCGTTCACGAAGTCGCCCTGGGGGCGGTTACTTGCGCTTGTTGATCTCGGCCTCGAGCTGCGGCATGACCTTGAACAGGTCGCCGACGACGCCGTAGTCGACCAGGTCGAAGATCGGGGCGTCCTCGTCCTTGTTGATCGCGACGATGGTCTTCGAGGTCTGCATGCCCGCGCGGTGCTGGATCGCGCCGGAGATGCCCACCGCGACGTACAGCTGCGGCGAGACCTGCGTGCCGGTCTGGCCGACCTGGTGGCTGTGCGGGTACCAGCCGGCGTCGACCGCCGCGCGCGAGGCGCCCACGGCCGCGCCGAGCGCGTCCGCGACCGACTCGATCACGTGGAAGTTCTCGGCGCCGTTGACGCCGCGGCCACCCGAGACGACGATGTCGGCCTCGGTCAGCTCGGGGCGGTCGGACTTCTCGCGCGGGGCGCGCGAGACGACCCTGGTGCCGGTCGCGACGGCGGTGAAGTCCACCGTCACGGCCTCCACGGCCGGGGTGGCCGGGGCCTCCACCGGGGTGGCGGCGTTGGGCTTGACCGTGATGATCGGCGTGCCCTTGGTGACGTGCGCCTTGACCTGGTAGGTCGCGGCGAACACCGACTGCTCGGTGACCGGGCCGTCGGGGCCGGCCTCGATGTCGACGGCGTCGGTGATCAGGCCCGACTCCAGGCGGACCGCGACGCGCGCCGCGATCTCGCGGCCGTCGGCCGAGGAGGCGACCAGGATCGCGCCCGGCTCGATGCCGCCGGCGATCTGGGTGAGCGCGTCGACGGCCGGGGCGACGAGGTAGTCGCCGACCTCCGGGGCGTCCACGACGTAGACCTTCTGCGCGCCGTACTTGCCCAGCGTCTCGGTGGCGCCGTCGGCGCCCTTGCCCAGGAAGACCGCGGACGGCTCGCCGAGGCGGCGGGCCAGCGTCAGCAGCTCCAGGGTCGGCTTGCGGACCGCGCCGTCGGCGTGGTCGACGAGAACGAGGATCTCAGCCATGTGGGTTCTCTCCTTGTCCGGTACAGCCCGGATTGCTCCGGCCGGGGGTTTGTTTGTTGAAACAGTCCGGTGCTGCTGACCGACTCAGATGAACTTCTTGGCGGCGAGGAACGCGGCGAGCTGCACGCCGCCTTCGCCCTCGTCCTCGACGACCTCGCCCTTGGCGCGCGGCGGGCGCTTGGTGGCGGTGTCGACGGTGGACCACGCGGCGGACAGGCCGACCTGGTCCGACTCGATGCCCAGGTCGTCCAGGTCCAGGGACTCCAGCGGCTTCTTCTTGGCCGCCATGATGCCCTTGAAGGACGGGTAACGGGCTTCGCCGGTGCGGTCGGTGACGGACACGACGGCGGGCAGCGATGCCTCGATGCGCTCGGTGGCGACGTCACCCTCGCGACGGCCCTTGACGACGCCCTTCTCGACGGCGACCTCGTCCAGGTAGGTGACCTGCGGAACGCCCAGGCGCTCGGCGAGCATGGCCGGGACGACACCCATCGAGGCGTCGGTGGAGGCCATGCCGCACACGACGAGGTCGAAGCCCGCGCGCTCGATGGCCTTCGCGAGGATCAGCGAGGTACCGAGCGCGTCGGTGCCCGCGATGTCGTCGTCGTTGACGTGGATGGCCTTGTCGCCGCCCATCGCCAGGGCCTTGCGCAGTGCGTCCTTGGCATCGTCCGGACCGACCGTCAGGTACGTGATCTCGGCCTCGACGCCGGACTCCACGATCTTGAGAGCCTGCTCGATCGCGTACTCGTCCAGCTCCGACAGCAGGGAGTCGACCGACTCGCGATCGGTGGTGCCATCGTCGTTGAAGCCCCGGTCCCCGGTCGCGTCGGGTACGTACTTCACGCAGACAACGATTTTCACAACAGTTCTCCTGTGGTCGTCCGGTCACCCAGGTGCCGTTCCGAGGGTGTCATGCCCGTCGACGAGGTCCGCGACGGGCCCGCGGTTCCGGCCCCAAGATCCATCAATCTCCGCGCCACGATGCCACGCCCGCGCGGGGGCGCACGCGTGACACAGGGCACATTCAGTTCTGACGGTCCGTCAACTTCTGGAATCGAGAGTACGCGGTCCTGGCAAAGCCGCCGACCATCGACCCTCGTCCGACCCCTCAGCACTTCTCCAGCGCCCCCCGAACGGCTATGTTACTGGAGAGTAATAGGAGCTTAGTACCCGCTCCTCGCGCTTGTCACCGGTGCGTGGTCCGAACGAGAGCAACGTCACCGGCGCGCCCAGCTCGGCGGCGACGAATTCCGGCCACGCGGCGGGGGCCGGCGCGGGTTCCACGATCGGCCGCGCGGCGAACATGTGCCCGGTCATCCGCTCGGCGTGCGCGAGGTCCCGCGCCGGACCCACCACCGGCGCCGTCCCCGCCGCCCCCTCCTCCACCCTCGCGTACGCGCGCGCGACCCCCAGCTCGGGCCGGCGTACGTCCAGGTGGGTGAGCGCGACCCCGTCCACTCCCCCGCACGCCGCGACCGCGTACCGATGCGCGACCGCGTCGAAGTGCCCCACCCGGAACGCGCCCTGCCAGCGCCCCGTCCCGTTGTGCGCGTCCGGCAGAGCCGCCGCGAGGGCCGCGTCCTCGGTGGGCAGCGGGCCCGCGCCGTGCCGGGTCGTGTACGTGCGGAGCACGCCGAGCCGGTACAGCCCCACCCCCGCCTCGGCCGCGAGCGTCTCGGCGTTCGCGAACGTCGTGGTCGACCAGGTCGTGTACGGATGGAACCCGTGCCACTCGTCGAGTAGGACGCCCTGGGCCCCCTCGAAGACGACCGGGCCGCCGCGCAGCAGCTCGCGCGTGTACGCGTCGTCCACCACCCGCACCGCCCGGCCGAACGCCAGGAACGCCGCCACGCACGCGTCCACGTCCGGCCCCAGCGGTGTCCCGAACTCGACGCTCAGCACGTCCCGCACGGCCGCCAGTCGGCGGCGCAGCAGCGCGGGCGAGCCGCAGTCGCCGGCCCGGGGCGCGAGCGCGGGGTGGGCGAGCGCGAAGGCCGCGGTCTCGCCCACCCCCATCCCGCACGAGCCGTGCCGCGCCGCGCCGCGCGCCAGCTCCCGGGCCCGGTTGGCCGCCGCGTGGTAGGGCGTGGTCAGCAGCGCGTCCCGGTCCACCGTCAGCAGCGCGAACGGGTCGGGCACCCCCAGCGTCCGCAGGTGTCCGGCCTCGGCGGCCAGCGCGAGCGGATCGACGAGCATGAACCGGGACAGGTGCGTGCGCGTGCCCGGCGTGAACGTGCCCGAGCCGAACTGGGCGAAGGTGTGGTGCCGCCCGTCGTCGGTGACCACGTTGTGCGCGGCCTGCGCGCCGCCGTTGAACCGCACCACGGCGTGGACCGGCCGCCCCTCGTCCCGCGCTCGCGCGCACAGCCGGTCCACCGTGGTGCCCTTGCCCGCGTCGCCGAACCCGAGGTCCACGACCGCGATGTGACGATGGATCACAGACGCGTGGTGCCCGCGTCGTCGCCGTCCGGACCCGGCAGCGCGCCGGACACCGCGACCGCGCCGTTCGTGCGCGCGTACGACGCGAGCGCCTTCGACACGTTCGCGACCTGGCCGGTGGCACCCACCTCGCGCAGGTGGTCCAGGCCCTCGTCGAGATCGATCGCGTCCTCGGCGAGCCCGATGGTCAGCGCGATCGTCTCGCACACGCCGTCCGCGTCGTCGAGTTCGATGACGTTCTGCCGCAGCAGGCCCTTCCACTCCCCCAGGACCTCCTTGTCGCCCACGTAGGACGATCCGGCGGGGAGGATGTAGTAGACCTCGTACATCCGCTGCAACTCGGCCAGGATCCGCTCGATCGGGATGTCCTCGCCGATGTCGTCGCCGATGAACTCCTTCACCTCGGCCCGCCGCACCTTGCGGTAGGGCATCTCGTCGCCGATGACGAACAGGTAGCCGCGCTTGCCGCGCTTCTCGTGGCAGTCGATCGAGGTGTGCCGGGCCATGAAGTACAGGGCCAGCTCGTACGATTCGCGCTTCTGCCCGCCGCCGCCACCCTCGAGGAGGATGTTGCCGAGCTGGTCGTCCATCCGGTTGTCGGACTCGAACTGGCCGATCTGCAACGGCACTCGGTCGCAGGTGGCGTCGCCGATCGCGCCGAACATGATCTGCGGGTCGCTGACGTAGCCCTTGCGCAGCAGCAGCCCGAACAGCTCGGGCAGCTTGGTCTGCAGGGTCTGCGGGACCTGCAGCATCGACCCCGTCACGTCGAACAGCACCGAGATCGCGAGCGACGTCGGGTGCTCGTCGCTGTCGCGGCTCTCGCGGATCCCCGCCGAGCGCGGGTCGAGGTCGGCGTGCGCCTTCCACGCGCTGCGCGGCGTGCTGTTCTGGGTGACGTGGCTGTAGTGGAACGCACTGCGGCCCTTGGCCGCGTTGTAGCTCTGCGCCGCGTCGTAGACGTTGGTGGACCAGTTGCCACTGCCCATGGTGCTCACTCCCCGATCGGGACGATGGGATTGCTGCTGATTGGCCTTCGGGGGCCGGGGCGGAATCGACCGGCCGGTCGCCGGTCTTGTCGGTCTTGTCGGCTCACCCGTCGGCCGTGTCGGACCTCGCGGACCTGGCGGACCTGGTGGCCCTGTCGGCGGCCTTGTCGGCGGTCCTGGGGTCGGCCGCGGCCTTGGGCTCGCGCCGGGACGGCATCGCGAACGGCCGGAAGCGGCGCGGGCCGTAGAGCTTGCCGAGCAGTTCGTCCAACTCGCCGAGCAGCTTCCACGCGTCGTGTGGACGACGCGCGGGCGCCGGCAGCGAGCAGCCGCGGGCGAACCGGAGCAGCGCCTTGGGCGCGTCCGCGGCGAGCAGGTCGGTGACGCACTTCGTCGCCATGTACACGTCCGCGGCCGTCTCCGGCGGCTGCTTGCCGGGGATCTCCGGCGGGTACAGGGCGGCGTGCCGGTCGATCATCGCCGGGACGTGCTCGACGGCCTTGGCCCGCAGCACCGCGTCCGGCCGATCGGCGTCGTCGGGCCCGGCCAGCAGCACCGAGTAGCACCAGTCGACCAGGACCAGGCCGTGCTCGCGCGGGTGGATCAGCACGTGGTCGGGGGTGATCGCGCCGTGCACCACGCCGGCCCGGTGCGCGTAGCCGATGGCGACCAGGAGCCGGCGCCACATCCACGCCACGTCGCGCGCGTCCAGGCCGTCGGGGTACGCCTCGCGCACCTCGGTCAGCGAGCGGAAGCCGCGGACCCGCTCGATCACGTTGGCGCGCCGCTCGGTGCCGGACTTCGCGTCGCGGTAGCGGAAGGTCTCGATCAACCTCGGTACGTAGGCCGCGTATTCGGGGTCGCCCTCGCGGGCGATCCGCTCCAGGGCGGTCGCCTCACGCTCCATCAGGTCGTTGTCGGTGACCGAGCGCGGCAGCTTGAGCAGCGCGCGCGACTCGCCGTCGTCCTCGGCCCGGTAGGCGACCTTGTACAGCGTCGCGATGTCGCCGCGCGCACGCTCCTCGCCGACCGAGTAGACCCGGCGCTTGGTGGTGATCACGACCTGACGGCCCGTCACTCCGGTGATGTCCTGCTGGTAGCGGTTCCACAGCTCGCCCAGCCGGGTGAACGCGGCGGCGGCCTCGGTACGTCGGGCCTCGGGCGCGGTGTCCGGGTGGAGCAGCCGGGCGAGCAGTCGATAGGTGCGGCTGCCCGCGCGCAGGCACGCCTCGGGGGTGCCGTCGTAGGGCCCGAAGACGGCTTGCGGATCGAGGGCGTTCGTGAGCAGGTCGAGGGCGTCTTCGAGGGTCACGGGAGCGGTCGAGGTGGTGCCTGGCGTCCTTGTCATCGGGAGTCCTCCTCCGGGGACGGGCGCAGCAGCGCCGGGTGCAGCAGACGTGCGGGGCCCGCGCGATAGAGCCGGGCGCGCCGTCCGCCCCTGGCTCCGCCGCGGGCGGTGGTGGCGCCGGTGTCCTCGACGAAGCCGGGCACGGACAGCACCTTGCGGTGGAAATTGCCGGCGTGCATGGGCTCGCCCCATACCGCCTGGTAGACCTCGCGGAGCTCGGTGATCGTGAACTCCTCACCCGCGAACGCGGTGGCGAGCGGCGTGTACTCGAGCTTGGCGCGGGCCCGTTCGAGGCCGTCGGCGAGGATGCGCGCGTGGTCGAAGGCCAGCGTGCGCGGATCGATGCCGGCGACCGGCACCCACAGCGCGTGGGCGGCGTCGCCACCGGCGGTCGGATCGGGCAGGTCCGGCGCGAACGCGAGGTGCGCGACCGAGACGATCCGCATCCGCGGGTCGCGCCCGGGGGTTCCGTACGTGCCGAGCTGTTCGAGGTGGACGCGGTCGAGCCGGGCGCCGGCGGCGAGCCCGGTCTCCTCGGCCAGTTCGCGCTCGGCGGCCTCGTCGAGGTCCTCCTCGCGGCGCGTGCCGTCGGGGTCCACGACCGGCCGGACGAACCCGCCGGGCAGCGCGAGCCGGCCCGCGAAGGGCATCTCGCCACGCCGCACCAGCAGGACGTGCAGCGCCTTCGCGGCGCTTTCGGCGGCGCCGTCCGCGGTGTGGTCCGAGGCCGGCTCGCCCGCGAGTCGGCGAATGGTCAGGGCGACGATGTCGACGGTCACCGCGATCGGTTCGTAGGCACGCGGGTCGTACGACGCGAGCCAGTCGCGTTCGGTGGTGACGGTGTCGACCATGTCGTGCTTCCTTCCGATGTGCCCAGTTGATGTGCTCAGTGCGATGCACGTCCGACGCACCCCCGTCGGTTCACGTTCCCGACGCCCTCTCGCAAGTTATTCTCCATATGAGATTTTCTGAACCTGAGAACAACATACACGCTTCGACCGACACGGGCGAGGGGGTTATCCCTCGCGGGGTCGGCTCCCTCTGGTAGGCATGGGCGATCCATCGCCGCCCGCGTGCGGGCCACCGGCGGCGCCCGGAACACCCGAGCAGGAGCGGAGAAGGTGGCATGTCCGATATGACCGGTCCCGACATGAACGCCGTCGTGGGCGAGCAGGACCTACTGCTCGTCACGCTCGACGCGCTGCGGTACGACGTGGCCGTGGAACTCGCCGCGGCCGGACGGCTGCCCAACCTGGCCCGTGTGCTGCCCGAGGGCGGCTGGGAGCGCCGGCACACGCCGGCCATCCTCGCGTTCGCCGCGCACACCGCGTTCCTGGCGGGCCATCTGCCCACGCCGACGGCCCCGGGGCCGCACCCGCGCCTGTTCGCGGCCCGGCAGGGCGACAACGAGTCGACCGACGCGCACACCTGGCTGTTCGACACCCCGGACCTGGCCGGCGCGCTGACGAAGGCCGGCTATCACACCGCGTGCATCGGCGGCGTCGGCTGCTTCGACAAGCAGGGCGCGCTCGACTCGGTGCTGCCGGGCATGTTCGCCGAGAGCCACTGGGACCCCGAGCTCGGCGTCACGTCGCCGATCTCGTTCGAGGCCCAGGTCGCGCGCGCCGAGTTGGTCGTCGGCGGCCTCGACCCGGACCGTCGGCTGTTCCTGCTGGTCGACGTCGCGGCGATCCACCAGCCGAACTGGTTCCACACCCCGGGCGCCACCGCCGCCGGCGGCGACAGCCGCGAGACGCACGCGGCCGCCCTGGAGTACGTCGACCGGCACATCGGCCGACTCTTTCGGGCGATGAGCTTCCGCCGCCCGTGCTTCGCGATCGTCACCAGCGACCACGGCACGGCCTACGGCGAGGACGGCCACACCGGCCACAACGTCGCCCACGAGGTGGTCTGGACGGTCCCGTACGCGCACTTCACGATGAGTCCCGGCGAGTGGTGAGCGCGGGTCCGCGGAGCGCCTGAGCATGGACACGCGAACGGCGTCGGCCCGGCCGCGGGGATCAAGTTGGCAGTCCGAACGCGGATCCGGTAAGTTTTCGCCGCGCAGGCCCCAATAGCTCAGTCGGTAGAGCGTCTCCATGGTAAGGAGAAGGTCTACGGTTCGATTCCGTATTGGGGCTCCAGGCAGACGAGAGGCCCCCCGGTTCACCGGGGGGCCTCTCGCACGTCTGTCGTCCGTAGCCTGTCGCCTGCCGTCGGGCGGCAATCGTCGGTCGGCAATCGTCGACCGTCGCGCTTCCGGCGCCCATCGAGGGACGCCGCCTCGGCTCAGCCGAACCGCGCGACCAGCCTCGCGTCCAACTCGGCGAGGAAGTCGCGGCCGTAGCGGCCGTTTTCCAGGCCCGCCAGAAGTTCCTCCGGCAGGTCCTGCGCGTACTCGGCCGAGCAACTCGCCGCCGCCAGCGCGATCGTGGCCACCGTGTCCACGTCGCCGTTGTACGCCACACAGGCCTTCAGCAGGGCCGCCACGCTCGTGTGCGCGGCGAGCGCGGTGACCGCCGCGCGGGTGCTGTCCATGCCCGCCGAGCCGACCTTGCCGCGCCACGGCCGCGCCCACACGGCCGGGTCCGTCGACGCCGGCAGGGTCGCGGCCAGCCAGTCCGGCAGCGCCGCGACCGGGCCCAGGCCGTAGCGGCAGTAGTGCACCGCGAGGGCCGCCGCCGTGGCCGAGGTCATCCCGCCGAGCGTCCGGTGCGTGATCCGCGCCTGGAGCGCCGCCGTGCGCCGCACGTCCGCGATGTCGGGCAGCAGTCCGATCACGCCCGCCCGCATGGCCGCGCCGCTCTTGTCGCTCTCGGGACGCAGCACCTCGAGCAACTGCGCCCCGTCGACCACGTCTTCGAGTACGCCCCGGAACCCCCGCGCGTAACCGGCGCGCGCGTCCCGCTTGTACGCCCGTACGAACAGGTCCGCGAGCACCGGGATTCCGTGATCGTCGCCGAGCAGCCATTCGGCGACCGCGATGCTCATCTGCGTGTCGTCGGTGTATCGACCGGGCAGCACGTCACGATGACGAGGATGTTGCACGTAACCGGCCAGCGTGTTGCCTCGCGCCACGAACGGGCGATCCGCATACTCGAAGCCGGCTCCATAAGCGTCTCCGACAGCCAGTTCGACCAACACGATGAACCACATCCCCCACCCGGGTGGCCCGCCATCCGCCGAATGCAGCAGCGCCCCACCTCCCCGACGCAAGCCGGTAGAGCGTACCGTGGCCCGGGGCGGCAACCTGATGGTCCGTCAGTCGTAATGTCAGGAGCCATGCGTGCGCCGGAGTGCAGGGGCGTACGCCACAAATCGGTATGGACCCGCGCGCACCACCTGTCCCTCTCCGGAGTGATGCTCCTCGCGCCGTGTCCAACTGCAAGACGTTTCCGCGCCGCGGCGGATACCGTCAACGATGATCACGCGATCGTCGGGACGTACCGGACGTACCATTCGGCTCGTCCGAACGGGTGATAACGGGTGATGTGGCTCGTTCACACGGCTGCTGGGGATTGTGGCCGGCTCGTCCGAGAGGCGACCGCACCGACATTGCGCGGTGACGGATCGCCCCCGAGGAGGAAAGGTGGGGCGGTGGATCGACCATCGTGGGCGCCGGGCACAGCGTGGGTCCAGGCGTGCCGGGGGGCCGGAATGTGCGCCCGGACCACCGTGGGGAGCGCAGGGTGAGCGGTACGACGGACGACGCGCGGGCCGATGGGGTCAAGGCGTCGCTGAGCCGATTCGCCCGCGACTGGGCCCGCACCGTCGAGGGCACCAGCTTCGTCCCGTTGAGCGGCAACGAAATCGAACAGTACCTGCGTCAACAGGCCGTGCGGTTGGCCACGGCACTGCGCACCGAGCCGTTCGACCCGGCCGCCGCACGCGAGGTCGGCGCGTCGCTCGTGGGCCAACACTTCACCAGCAGCGCGACGCTGGAGCGCACCCTGGGCCTGGTCGGCCCGTGGTGGCCGATCCTGCGCAACGACGCGGTCTCGCGCGGCCAGGACCCCAACGAGTACCTGGAACGCCTCTCCACGCTCGTGGGCGCCCTCGCCGCGGGTTACGCCGAGGCCCTGCGCCGGCGGACCCTGGACGAGCAGGAGGCCATCCACGCGGCCGTCCTGGTCGCGCGCGACAACGCCGAGCACGCGCTGCACACGAGCGAGGCGCGTTTTCGCGCGGTGTTCGACCAGGCCGCGATCGGCATCGGGATCGGCGACGTCGACGGCAACGTGATCGACGTCAACCAGGCGATGACGACGATGTTCGCGGCCAGTGTCGAGGAGATGTGCAAGCGGCAGGTCCGCGACTTCATGCACGACGGCGACACCGACCACATGTGGAAGCTGTACGACGACCTCGTGACCGGCGAGCGCGACCACTTCGCGCTCGAGAAGCAGTTCGAGAACGCCGACGGCGAGACCCTGTGGACGCACCTGTCGCTCTCCCTGGTCCGCGACTCCAAGGGCAACCCCGAGTACCAGGTGTGCATGCTGGAGGACGTCACCGACCGGCACCGCCTGCACACCCGGCTCCGCCACCAGGCGATGCACGACCAGCTCACCGGCCTGCCCAACCGCGCGCTCTTCGTCGAGCGCCTGACGGCGGCGTTCGAACGGCCGGGCCCCGGTGATCGGGTCGGCCTGTGCTACCTGGACCTGGACGGGTTCAAGGTGGTCAACGACAGCCTCGGGCACGACGTGGGCGACCAGTTGCTGGTCGCGGTGGCGCGGCGGCTGAGCCGGTACGCGGGCCAGGCGGGCCATTTGATGGCGCGCATGGGCGGCGACGAGTTCGTGATCCTGGTCGAGCACTCGACCGGCACGGGCCAGGTGGTCGCGCTCGCCGACGGCGTGTTCGCCGCGTTGCGCGAGCCGTTCCGGATCCGCGGCCACGATCTGACGGTAACCGCGAGCATCGGCATCGTCGAACGCCCGGTGGCCGGCACCAGCCCCGCCGACACCCTGCGCGCGGCCGACATAACGCTCTACTGGGCCAAGTCCGACGGCCGGGGCCGCTGGACGGTGTTCGACACCGACCGCAACGACCGCGAGGTGGCCCGCTACACGCTGTCCGCCGAGATGCCCGCGGCCCTGCACCACGGCGAGTTCTACGTCGACTACCAGCCGCTGGTCTCGCTCGCCGACGGCGGCGTACTGGGCGTCGAGGCCCTCGTCCGCTGGCGCCATCCGCGCAACGGCCTGGTCGGCCCGGACCGCTTCATCGGCCTCGCCGAGGAGACCGGCCTGATCGTCCCGCTGGGCATGCACGTGCTCGAACAGGCCTGCCGCGAGGCGCGCCGCTGGCAGGACCTGGAACCCGACGGCGCACCCTTCATCAGCGTCAACCTCGCGGAACGCCAGTGCCGCGAACCGGGGTTGGTCCGCCAGGTCGAACGCGTACTGTCCGAGACGGGCCTGGACCCCGGCCGCCTGCAATTCGAGCTGACCGAGAGTCAGATCATGTCCACCGACGGCGGCCCGCTGGAACGCCTGCGCGAACTGGCCGCGATGGGCATCCGGATCGCGATCGACGACTTCGGCACGGGCTACTCGAACCTGGCCTACCTGCGGCGCCTGCCGGTCTGCGAACTCAAGATCGCCGGCTCCTTCGTCGAGGGCCTCCGCCAACCCGGCGACTCGGACCCGGTCGACGGCCGCATCGTCGCCTCCCTGGTCGAGTTGGCCCACGCCATCGGCCTCACGGTCACCGCGGAAGGCATCGAAACCGCGGTCCAGGCCGAACGCCTCCGCGCCATCGGCTGCGATGCCGGTCAGGGCTGGTACTTCTCCCGTCCGGGGCCGCCGGACCGCATCGAGGGCATGCTGACGGGGGTCAAGGAGCCTGGGTAACCCGGGAGCCGGCTGCGGTAGCGCCACGGCGGGCTGTTGCGCCCACCCGCTCCGCCCGTTGCGTATACGTCGCGGGCTGCGGTTCTTCAGGCGACCGGTGGGCCGGGTCGGGCCTGGCTGCCTGGTGCGTGGTGGGTGGTGGGTGGTGTGCGGGTCGCTGCGGTTGCGTCTTGGTTGGGTTGGGCTGTTGCGCCCACCCGCTCCGCCCGTTGCGTTGTGTGTCTCGGGCTGCGGTTTTAGAGGCGACCGGTGGGCCCGGTCGGGCCTGGCTGCCTGGTGTGCGGTGTGTGGGTCGCTGGGGTTGCGTCTTGGTTGGGTTGGGATGGTTGCGCCCACCCGCTCCGCCCGTTGCGTATGTGTCTCTGGCTGCGGTTTTAGAGGCGGCCGGTGGGTCCGGTCGGGCCTGGTGGCCACCGGTGTGGCTGCGCGAGTTCGGGTGGGTTGGCTGCGGTTCTACGGTGTGGGCCGGCCCTGGGTCGCCGGGTTTGGCTGCGGTCCTGGCGCGTCAGCGCCCACCGGTCGGGTCGGGGTCGTGATCGACGAGCGCAGCGAGGAGAGCGGCCGGAGGCCGCTGCTTGTGCTTTTCACGACGTCGATGGCCCGGAGCTTGCGGAGGGACAGCGACGTGCGAGCGGAGTGCCGCTTTTGTGGAGCGCCAGCGGAACAAAAGTGGTGCTTCGGGAGCCGGCGGCCCCGCCGCCCAAAAAGAAGGTCCGCCGCACCCGCGACACCGGCTTCCCTGCTCCGCCGCACCGGCGCCCCGGGCTTCGCCGTCCCGCCGCACCCGCAACACGGGCCCTCCCACCCCCGCTGCGCCACCGTCACGGGCCGCCGCCCCCGCCGCACCCACGACCCCGGCCTCCCCGCCCCGCCACACCCGCGATGCGGGCCCCGTGCCGCCGCGCCTGCGTCCCCGGCATCCCGTTCCCGCCGCCTCTGCGGTGCCTCCCCCGCGTCGCCGGCCGCCTGTCGGTCCCCGGCCCTAACGTGTTCCTGAGTGGAACCGACCCACCGTCAAGACCCCGATTCCGATGGAGGTTAGCCATGTTCCGCCAAGGCGACATCCTGCTGCTGCCGGTCACCGAGACCACCGTGCCGAAGGGCGTCGAGGCGCTGCCGGCCAAGCCGCGCGACGCTCGTGGCCGGCTGGTCCTCGCGCTGGGGGAAGCCACCGGCCACGCGCACGCGGTCGTCGGCGAGGGCACGCTGTACCTGGCCCCGGAGCCGATGTTGATCGGCCACCTGCGGCTGGACGAGGCGACCCGGATCGTCCACGAGGAACACGCGACCATCGACCTGCCCAAGGGCTGGTACCGGGTGATCAGGCAGCGGGAGTACATCCCGGGCGCGGTGCGCATGGTGGCGGACTAGGGGAGGGGCGTGGGTGCGGCGGGAGTGGGAGGCCCGGGTCGTGGGTGCGGCGGGACGGCGAAGCCGGTGTCGCGGGTGCGGCGGGAGTGGGAGGCCCGTGTCGCGGGTGCGGCGGGACGGCGAAGCCGGTGTCGCGGGTGCGGCGGGACGGCGAAGCCGGTGTCGCGGGTGCGGCGGGACGGCGAAGCCGGTGTCGCGGGTGCGGCGGACCTTCTTTTTGGGCGGCGGGGCCGCCGGCTCCCGAAGCACCACTTTTGTTCCGCTGGCGCTCCACAAAAGCGGCACTCCGCTCGCACGTCGCTGTCCCTCCGCAAGCTCCGGGCCATCGACGTCGTGAAAAGCACAAGCAGCGGCCTCCGGCCGCTCTCCTCGCTGCGCTCGTCGATCACGACCCCGACCCGACCGGTGGGCGCTGACGCGCCAGGACCGCAGCCAAACCCGGCGACCCAGGGCCGGCCCACACCGTAGAACCGCAGCCAACCCACCCGAACTCGCGCAGCCACACCGGTGGCCACCAGGCCCGACCGGACCCACCGGCCGCCTCTAAAACCGCAGCCAGAGACACATACGCAACGGGCGGAGCGGGTGGGCGCAACCATCCCAACCCAACCAAGACGCAACCCCAGCGACCCACACACCGCACACCACGCACCACGCAGCCAGGCCCGACCGGGCCCACCGGTCGCCTGAAGAACCGCAGCCCGAGACGCACAACGCAACGGGTGGAGCGGGTGGGACCACCAACTCGACCCGACCAAAACGCAACCGCAGCCCACAGGAGAGAGCCGATGGCCCCGGTCCGCAAATCACCCGGCATCGCGCTGCCCGTCTCAGGCATCGGCCGACGGCCTCCGACCGCGGTGCCGCCGGCCCCGGCACCGGCACCGGCACCGCCGCCTGCCAATCCCGCGGCGGCCGCGTGGGCCGCGCGGCGGGAGCGGGCTGCTGCTCGGGACGCCGGCTCGCCCGCGAACGCGGCCAACGCGGCCAACGCGGACACCGCGGCCACCGTGCCCACGAACCCCGCTGTCCTCGCCCGTCGCGGAGCGACCGCGCACACCACGTCCGCGGATCGGGCAGCCGAGCGTCAATCGCCGCCGGTCGCCGGTCGCGACGCCTCCACGCCCCCGGCTTCCCGCACGCGCCGAGCCCGCCCGACCCACCAAGTCGGCCGCACGTCCCAAAGCCCCCTCTCCCTCCCCGACCGGCTCGCCCTCGGCGAGGCCATCACCCGCTGGGCGGGCGTCGGGGCTGCGACCGGGCCCGCTGATCGGCCCGTTGCCGAGGCGGCCATTCGGGCCGTCTATCGCGCCGCGGGGCTTGCCGAGCCCGAGCGGGTGGTCTGGTACGACTCGCCGCTCGGGGCGGCCGTGGCCGCCGCCGTCGCGTCGGGGACGTGCAAGCCCGCCGATCTCGCCGCGACGCGCCTGTCCGTCAAGGTGCCCGGGCGGCCCGGGCGGCCCGTTCAGGAGCGGTTGTGGAGCGGGCCGTGGGCGGCGGCCAAGGCGGAGGCGACCGCGGCGCTCGGCGTTGCCGGGTGGAATCTCGCCTGGGACGAGGGGGCGTCGCGGTTGTGGGAGCCCACCCGTGAGCTGACCGAGCGGATCCGGGACGCCGTGCACGCCGGCGCCGGCGCCTGGGACCCCTCCGTGCGCACCCCCGCCGCCGGCGGGCGCGGGGACTTCGCCGACAAGGTCCGCGCGACCACCCACAGCGCGCTCGGCGGTCAGCACGACGCCGCATGGCTCGCGGTGTTCGACGGACTCCGGGAGCGCTTCCCCGAGTTCGCCTTCCCCGTGCTCGCCGAGCTGGGCGAGGTCGCCCGCCAGGTCGGCTGGTGGTGGCCGTACGAGCGGGTCGTCCTGGTCAGCGAACGACCCACCGCGATGCACCGCGACGATCATTCGCGGCTGCACAACGGCGACGGCCCCGCACTGACCTACGCCGACGGCTTCGCGCTGCACGCGTGGCGCGGCATGCCCGTTCCGGCCGACTTCGTGGGCGGCCTCGGCCCGGGCGGCAGTCGGCTGACCGTGCGCGGCATCAACAACGAGGAGAACGCCGAACTGCGCCGGGTGATGCTGGAAATCTACGGCTACGACCGCTACTTGCGCGACGTCGGCGCCCAGCCGCTGGACCGCGACGAGACCGGCGTGCTGTGGGAGATCGAACTCGACGACGACGAACCGATCGTGATGGTCGAAGTGCTCAACTCCACACCCGAGCCCGACGGCACGACCCGCACCTACTGGCTGCGCGTACCGCCGGACACCGAGACCGCCCGCGAGGGCGTGGCCTGGACGTTCGGCGTCAGCGCCGCGGACTACCGCCCGCTGCGCGAGACCTGACGAGCCGTCGGGCGAGCCGCCGACCGACCCGTCGGCGGCGCCGCCGCGGGGCCGCACGGCACCGCGCTCACAGGTACTCCTCCACGCGCGCGTCGGTGACGAACATGTGTCCCGGCGCGTGCGTGATCGCGAACGGTAGGCGCGACGCGGCCAACGCGGCCTGCGGCGTGACTCCGCAGGCCCAGAAGACCGGTACCTCTCCCGGCCCGACCGGCACCGCGTCGCCGTAGTCGGGCCGCGCCAGGTCGGCCACGCCCAGCTCCGAGGGCGCGCCCACGTGTACCGGCGCGCCGTGCATCGCGGGCAGCGCCGCGCTCACCGTGACCGCGCGGGCCACCAGCGCCGCCGGGATCGGCCGCATCGACACCACGAGCGGCCCGTCCAGCCGACCCGCGGAACGGCAGCGCCGATTCGTCACGTACATCGGCACGTTCCGCCCCAACTCGACGTGCCGCACCGGGATCCCGGCCCGGGCCAGGCCGGCGTCGAACGTGAAACTGCACCCGATCACGAACGTGACGAGGTCGTCCCGCCACACGTCCACGACATCCGTCGGCTCGTCCGTCACGGCCCCGTACCGCCACACCCGATAGCGCGGCAGGTCGGTCCGCAGATCGGCTTCGGGCGCGAGCGCGCTGTGTACGCAGCCGGCGTCGACCACCTCCAGGATCGGGCAGGAGCGCGGATTGCGCTGCGCGAACAGCAGCATGTCGTAGGCCCGATCGGCGGGCACCGCGACCAGGTTCGCCTGCACGTACCCGCTCGCCCGCCCGGCCGTCGGTACCACGAGCCCGCCGCGAAAGGCGGCACGCGCACGGGTGGCCTCCGTGCTGATGGTTGCCATGCGGCTCTGATACCCGGCGGCCGCCGCACACAGTCGCCGGTACCCACCCGCCGATCAGTGCGGGATCGGCTACCTCGGCCGCGTCCGCTCGAGTTCGTCGCGGAAGGTGTCGATCCGCAACGCGACCTCCCAGATCGTCCGGGTGTCCGTCAAGCGGTCGAGATAGAGCGAGCGTTCGGCCAGCCCGAGGAGGTCGACGGTGAAGTACACGCTCATCAGCGGGTTGATGAACAGCTCGCTGTTGCCCGTCCGTTCGGTGAAGTGCGCGTCACCGAACCGGCCGTGCAGGGCCGCGGCGACTGATCCGTGCACGATGCTCGGGCGCAGCGGCGTCCGTCGGGTCGCGTACGCGACGGCGTCCATGTACAGCGCGCCCTCGCGCGACTCGTGCGGAATCGACAACGCGCCGAGGTAGTGGCCCGCGCGCGTGAGGGCGGCCAGATTCTCCAGCACCTGCGCGTGACAGATGCCGTGGTAGGCGTCGATCCCGAAGCCGAGCGACACCACGAGCCGGGTCGGCACCGAGACGGCGGCCACCGCGGCCAGGCTCGTCATGTCCTCCTCGGGCGTGCCCAGGGATGCCTCGTCGCCGCGCATCAGGATATCCGTGCCACCGTCCACGAGCACGATCGCGTCGACGTCCAGGTCCTTGACGAGCCTGCGATACGACGTCCGCAGCGGCACGACCCCGGTCTTCGCGAACGCGTACACCGTGTCCGGAAAGCCGTTTCGCCGCAGCCACGACGCGAGCACCCGCTCGGGAAAGTAGTCGTCGTTCCCGGGCGTGTCCGGCCGGACCGCCGCGAGTCCCGGCAACAGCCTGCTCGCGGACGGGAGACGATCCACCGTCACGAACGACAGGTTCGCGAAGTGCACCCGCTTGCCCATGTCCATCAGGGCGATGGCCAACGGCAGCCCGGCGAACACGTCGAAGCCACCGCCCGCACCGGCGATCAACACGGTGCGGGCATCTCGAAGTCGGGCGAAGAGCGGGGGTTCGGCCAGCGTGAACACGGCCGGACCGTACCAAGGCGATCACCGCGAAGGTCAAGGAAATAAAGGAAGTAGAGGAAAGGAAATAAAGAAGTAGAGGAAGTAGACCCGTCGATCCGGAGGAAGTAGACCCGTCGATCCGTGCGACGCGCCGTGGCGGGCCCGTCCCTCAGCCCGTCAGGGCTGCCACCCGTAGGGTCACCAGCAGGTTGTTGACCGCTTCGCGGTCCGGGCGGGTCGGGAGGACCGAGTCGATCGCGTCCAGGGTGGCCTTCTCGCGCTCGAAGAGGGCCGCGAAGGCGGTCGGGTCGTTCGCGGCCAGGTCGCCCGCCGCGAAGAGTTCGTCGCGGCGGTCGCTCATGTCGAGGACGAGGACGCCCGTACGCAACAACTGCTGTGCCTGCAACAGCAATCGCATGCAGTGCCGACCGTGTTTGGCCGTGCGCTTGGCGGTGTCGGACGAGAAGCCGGCCTTGCCCGCCTCGTGCCGCCCCGACAGGCGCCTGGCCTGTTGCAGCGCGTAGCCGCCGTACGCGCCGCGCACGTACTCGGTCGACAGGAACGAGTCGCGCAGCGCCCGGAGTCGGCGGCCGGCCTCGGTCTCGACCCGGTACTCGGGGAGCCAGAGCAGTTCGGTGACCGTGGGGTTGCACTTGAGCGCGAGCGAGCAGTACTTGCCGAGCTCGTGCATGGTGACGTCCGGCTTCGTGGTCACCTGCGAACCACTCACGACCGTCGGTCCGTCCAGGCCCAACACGTCCCGGGAGTCGGCGAGGTAGACGCCGAGCAGATCCTCGTCGGACGCCGCGGTGGCCAATCCATAGGCGGTCGAACCGACCACCCCCATCAACAACGTACGCATGCCGCTCGCCCCTCGATTCCCCGTCACCGTTGCGCCGAAGTATCCGATACCCGGGCTCCGCCATGGGCACGATTTTCCGCCGGACGCGCGTTCGAGCGCTCCGCGACTTCAGGCCCGCCGGGTCGGCGCACGGCCGAGGGCGACCGGCCGGATCTCTGCTCTTGTCATATACCCCCCTGGGGTATAAATTTCCCGTGTGGCCGACGCCGGAGGTCACCGAGAAGCCGAGGAACCACGGAAGCAAGCCCACACAGGGGAGTTCGTCATGACCGTCCACGCCCACCACGCCGCCGCCCCCACCGCCCCCGAGGGCCTGCAGGTTTCCCGCGACGGCTACACCCTGGTCCCCGTCGCCGCCCCCACGGGCACGTTCGCGTTTCGGATCGACGGTCCCGACGGCGCCCCGGTGCGCGAGTACCTACCGCAGCACGACAAGGACCTGCACCTGATCGTGGTCCGCCGCGATCTGAGCGGCTTCCGGCACGTGCACCCCGTCCTCGGCGAGGACGGCGTCTGGACCCAGGACCTGACCCTCGATCAGGCCGGTACGTACCGCGTCTTCGCGGACTTCGCGCCGGCGGCGACCGGTACCCCGCTCACGCTGGGGATCGACGTACACGTCGCCGGCGACTTCCGGCCCGTGCCGCTGCCCGAGCCGGCCGCGACCGCCGAGGTGGACGGCTACACCGTGACCCTCGCCGGTGAACCCGCCGCCGGGCAGGGCGCGCACCTCACCCTGTCGATCGCCCGCGACGGTCGCCCCGTCACCGATCTGGAGCCCTACCTCGCCGCCTTCGGCCACCTCGTCGTGCTGCGCGACGGCGACCTCGCCTACCTGCACGTGCACCCCGGCGGCGCGCCCGGCGACGGCGTCACCCCGGCCGGCCCGGAGATCGCCTTCCACACCGAACTGCCCAGCGTCGGGACGTACCGGTTCTTCCTCGACTTCCAACACGGCGGCGTGGTCCGCACCGCCGAGTTCACCGTGCACGCCGCCAAGCCCGCCGCCCCGGCCGCCACCGAACACCCGGTCGACCGGCACGCCGAACAGCCCGCCGACCCGCACGCCGGTCACCACGGCCCCCACGGGCAGCACGGGCAGCACGGGCACCACCAGGGGTGACACCCCACCGACCGACACCGGCGCGGCCCACGACTTCCCCCGGGCCGCGCCGGTGTCGTGCGCGCCGCGGCTCACCCATGGCGGACCGCGGACCGGCGAGCGGGCGAGGTCGCGCCGGCCGGCTCTTCCGCTGCCAAGTGACCGGCCGTTAACATCCGGGGGTTCCCTTCGACTGTCGAGGGAGGCCCGGTCGTGTCCGTTCTTCGTTCCCGCCTCGATGCCCGGTCGGATACCTATCGGAACAACCGCGCGGCGCAACTCGCCGCCCTCGCGGCGCTCGACAAGCAGCTCGATCTCGCGCGGGCCGGCGGTGGCGGGCGGTATGTCGAACGGCACCGGGCCCGCGGTCGGCTGACCGCCCGTCAGCGCGTCGAGTTGCTGGTCGACCCGGACTCGCCGTTGCTGGAACTGTCCTCGTTGGCCGCGTGGGGCACCGACTTCACGGTCGGGGCCGGCATCGTCACCGGAATCGGGGTCGTGTCCGGCGTCGAATGCGTGCTGATCGCGAACGACCCGACCGTGCGTGGGGGTTCGATCAACCCGTACTCGCTGCGCAAGAACCTGCGCGCGCTGGAGATCGCCCGGCGCAATCGCCTCCCGGTGGTCAACCTGGTCGAGTCCGGCGGCGCCGATCTGCCCACCCAGGCCGAGCTGTTCGTGCCCGGCGGCCGGGTCTTCCACGACCTGACCGAGCTGTCCGCGCTCGGGATCCCCACCATCGCGCTCGTCTTCGGCAACTCGACCGCGGGCGGCGCGTACATCCCCGGCCTGTGCGACCACGCGGTGCTCGTGGCGGGCCAGGCCAAGGTGTTCCTCGGCGGGCCGCCGCTGGTGCGGATGGCCACCGGTGAGGAGGCCGACGACGAGGAGTTGGGCGGCGCCGCGATGCACGCGCGCGTGTCCGGGCTCGCCGACCACTTCGCGGTGGACGAGTACGACTGCCTGCGGATCGGCCGGCGGATCGTGTCCGAGCTGAACTGGCGCAAGCGCGGGCCCGGGCCCAGCCGGGCCGCCGACGAACCGCTCTACGACGCCGACGAGTTGCTCGGCCTCGTCTCGGCGGACCTGCGCGTGCCGTTCGATCCGCGCGAGGTGCTCGCACGGATCGTGGACGGTTCGCGGTTCGGCGAGTACAAGCCCGCGTACGGGACCAGCCTGGTCACCGGCTGGGCGTCCGTGCACGGCTTCCCGGTCGGCGTGCTGGCCAACGCGCGCGGCGTGTTGTTCGGCGAGGAGTCCAAGAAGGCCGCCGAGTTCATCCAGCTCGCGAACCGCTCGGACACCCCGCTGCTGTTCCTGCAGAACACCACCGGCTACATGGTGGGCACCGCCTACGAACAGGGCGGCATCGTCAAGGACGGCGCCAAGATGATCAACGCGGTGACCAATTCGACCGTCCCGCACATCACCCTCAACATCGGCGCGTCCTTCGGCGCGGGCAACTACGGGATGTCGGGTCGGGCCTTCGACCCGCGGCTGCTGTTCGCGTGGCCGACCGCCAAGCTCGCGGTGATGGGCGCGGCGCAACTGGCCGGCGTGCTCTCGATCGTCGGCCGACAGGCCGCCGCCGCGCGCGGGATCGCCTTCGACGAGGAGATCGACGAGCTGCGCCGGGCCGCGATCGAGGCGCAGATCGAGCGCGAGTCGCACGCGTTCTTCGTCACCGCCCGGCTGTACGACGACGGCGTGATCGATCCGCGCGACACCCGCACCGTGCTCGGCATCGCGCTCTCCGCCGCGCATTCGGCGCCGGTCGCGGGCACCACCGGGTACGGGGTCTTCCGCATGTGACCGCCGCGCTGCGCCGTCGCGCCCGCGGCGCCGACCACCGCGAGGTGCCCAGCACCGCCCACCGAGGGGACCATATGCCGCTCATCCGCAGGCTGTTGATCGCCAACCGAGGCGAGATCGCGGTCCGGATCGCCCGCACCGCGCGCGCCATGGGCATCGCGACCGTGGCCGTGTTCGCCGATCCGGACGCCGACTCGCCGCACGTCGCGGCGGCCGACGAGGCGGTCCGGCTCCCAGGCCGAACTCCCGCCGACACCTACCTGCGCGCCGACCTGTTGATCGCGGCGGCCCGCGCGACCGGCGCCGACGCGATCCATCCCGGATACGGATTCCTGTCCGAGAACGCCGACTTCGCGCGCGCGACCGACGCGGCCGGCCTGAGCTTCGTCGGCCCCTCGGCACGGACGATCGCCGCGATGGGCGACAAGGTCGCGGCCAAGGACCTGCTCGGCCGTGCCGGGGTCCCCGTGCTGCCCGGCGGGCTCGTCCGCGACGCCGACGACCTCGACGCCCTCGCCGATCTGGCCGCGCACGTGGGCTTCCCGCTGCTGGTCAAGGCCGCGTTCGGCGGTGGTGGTCGGGGCATGCGCGCGGTGCGCGACAAGGGCGACCTGGCCGACGCGGTCGCGGCGGCCCGGCGCGAGGCAGCCGCCGCCTTCGGTGACGACACGGTGTTCCTGGAACGCCTGGTCGAGCGTCCCCGGCACGTCGAGGTGCAGATCTTCGGCGACGCGCACGGCCGGGTCGTCGCGCTCTTCGAGCGGGACTGCTCGATCCAGCGCAGACACCAGAAGCTGATCGAGGAGACCCCCTCCCCCGCGGTCGACGCCGCGCTGCGCGCCGAACTGTGCGCGGCGGCCGTCGCCGCGGGTCGGGCGATCGGCTATCTCGGCGCCGGCACCGTGGAGTTCGTCGTGGACCGGGCCGGCGCGTTCCACCTCCTGGAGGTCAACACCAGGCTCCAGGTCGAGCACCCCGTCACCGAGCTGACCACCGGACTCGACCTGGTCCGACTGCAACTCCTGGTCGCCGAGGGTCATCCGCTGCCCACCGGGATCACCGCGACCGGCCACGCGATCGAGGCCCGGCTGTACGCGGAGGACCCGATCCGCGACTTCACCCCCACGGTCGGGACCCTGCACCGGTTCGAGATTCCCGAGCAGGACGGCATCCGGGTGGACTCGGGCGTCGTCACCGGCACGAGCGTCGGCCCGTACTACGACTCGCTGCTGGCCAAGGTGATCGCGTACGCGCCGACCCGCGACGAGGCCCGCCGCAAGCTCGCGTACGCGCTCTCCCGGGCCCGCATCCACGGTGTACGCACCAACCGCGACCTGCTCGTGGGCATCCTGCGCGAGCCGGAGTTCACGGCCGGCGACGCGGACACCGGCTACCTGGACCGGCACGCCCCGACCGACCTGTGCGCGGCCGACCCGGCGGCGCTTCCCGTCCACGCCGCCGCCGCGGCACTCGCCCGCCAGGCCGAACGCCGCGCGGCGGCCGGCGTACTCGCGACCCTCCCCTCGGGCTGGCGCAACGTCCGCGGCGCCGACCAGGAGGTGACCTACACGCACGACACCGCCGGCCGCACGACCGTGACCTACCGGCTCCCCGACCACGTGGCGATCGACGGAAAGCCCCTCCCCGGCCTGGTCGTTCACGCCGCGTGCGCCGACCGGGTCGATCTGACGGTCCACGGCGTCCGCCGCACGATCGCCGTGCACCGCGTGGGCGAGACCGTGTACGTGGACAGCCCCCTGGGCGCGAGCGTGCTGACCGAACTGCCGCGCCTGCCCGAACCCGCCGAGCCCGAGCCCGAACCCGCCGGATCACTGCTGGCCGCCATGCCCGGGACGGTGGTCCGGGTCGCGGTCGCCGAGGGCGACCACGTCCACGCGGGGCAACTCGTGTTGGCCGTGGAGGCGATGAAGATGGAGCACGAGGTCACCGCACCGCACGGGGGCACGGTCACGCACCTGCCGGTCGGCCCGGGCGAAGTGGTGGACACCGGCGCGGTGTTGGCGGTCGTGGCGGCGGAGACGGTCGCCGAATGAGCGAGCGGGGGACGCGGTCCCGCCCCACCGCGGCCCGCCCGACGATCACCACCCGCACCGAGCCCGACACCGGCGCCGACGGCCCCGCCGGCACTGCCCGCCGCCCGGTCCGGATCGCCAACTGCTCCGGCTTCTACGGCGACCGGCTCTCCGCCGCCCGCGAGATGGTCGAGGACGGCCCGATCGACGTGCTCACCGGCGACTACCTGGCCGAACTGACCATGTCGATCCTGTGGAAGGCCCGCCGCAAGGACCCCGCGGCCGGCTACGCCCGCACCTTCGTGACCCAGCTGGAACAGGTCATGGGCAGCTGCCTGGACCGCGGCATCCGCGTCGTGTCCAACGCCGGCGGCCTCAACCCGGCCGGTCTCGCCGAGCGCCTGCACGAGAGCGCGCGACGCCTGGGCCTGGCACCGCGGATCGCGTACATCACCGGCGACGACGTGCTCGCCAAGGTCGAGCACGGCCCACGCACCGTGACCGCCAACGCCTACCTCGGCGGCTGGGGCATCGCCGAGGCGCTCGCCGAGGACGCCGACATCGTGATCTGTCCGCGCGTGACCGACGCGTCCCTCGTGGTCGGCCCGGCCGCGTGGTGGCACGGCTGGGGGCGCGAGGAGCACGACCGGCTCGCCGGCGCGATCGTCGCGGGCCATGTGATCGAGTGCGGCCCACAGGCCACCGGCGGCAACTACCCCTTCCTCGGTGAACTGCCGACACTGCAACGCCCGGGCCGAACCGCCGACTTCGCCCTGCCCGACCCCCGCCGCCCCGGCTTCCCGATCGCCGAGGTCGCCGCCGACGGCTCGTCGGTGATCACCAAGCACCGCGGCACCGGCGGCCTGGTCTCGATCGGCACCGTCACCGCGCAACTGCTGTACGAGATCGCCGGACCCGCCTACGCCAACCCCGACGCGGTGGCCCGCTTCGACACGATCCGCCTCGGCGGGGCCGGCCCCGACCGGGTCCGGATCCGCGGCGTCCGAGGGCTCCCGCCGCCGCCCACCCTCAAGGTCGCCGTCAACGAACTCGGCGGCTACCGCAACACGATGACCTTGGTCCTGACCGGCCTCGACATCGAGACCAAGGCCGCGCACGCCGAACACATGCTGTTCGCCGCGCTCGGCGGCCGGGACCGGTTCGCCGAGGTCGACGTGCGGCTGATCCGCTACGACCGCCCCGACGCGCCGACCAACGAACAGGCCACCGCGCACCTGCGGATCACCGTCAAGGACCCCGACCCCACCAAGGTCGGCCGGGCCTTCTCCGGCGCGGTCGTCGAACTCGCGCTCGCCGGCTACCCGGGCTTCCACACCACGACCCCGCCGACCGCCGAGACCGCGTACGGCGTCTACCGCGCCGCCTGGATCCCGGCCGGCGAGGTCGAGCACACCGTGGTCCTGCCGGACGGCGGGACGCGTGTGATCGCCCCGCCCGAGCACACCGCGCCGCTCGCCCCACCGGCCTGCCGACCACCGGATCCCCCACCGCGTCCCCACCTCCACACCCGCCGGGCCCCGCTAGGGCTCGTCGTCGGCGCCCGCTCCGGCGACAAGGGCGGCGACGCCAACCTCGGCCTGTGGGCCCGCGACGACGCCGGATTCGCCTGGCTGCGCGGCCATCTGACGGTGGATCGGCTGCGCGAACTGCTCCCGGAGGCAGCCGACCTGCCGATCGAGCGGTACGTGCTGGCCAACCTGCGCGCGCTCAACTTCGTGATCACCGGCCTGCTCGGCGAGGGCGTCGCGTCCTCGACCCGCCCGGACCCACAGGCGAAGGGCCTCGCCGAGTACGTCAGGTCCCGGCACACCGACATCCCCACGACACTGTTGGAAGGGTGACATGCGGTTCCACGAGATCGGCGAGAGTGACGAACACCGGGCACTGCGCGCGGCGGTGGGCGCGATCACCGACGGGTTCGGCGCCACCTACTTCGCCGAGCACAGCCGCGACCGGCAGCCCACGACCGAGCTGTGGCAGGCCCTGGGCAGACACGGCTACATCGGGGTGAACCTGCCCGAGGAGTACGGCGGCGGCGGGGGCGGGCTCGTCGAACTGGCCATCGTGTGCGAGGAGGTGGCCGCGCACGGCTGTCCGCTGCTGCTGCTCCTGGTCTCCGGCGCGATCGCGGGCGAGGTGCTGACCCGCTTCGGCACGGCCGGGCAGAAGGGCGCGTGGCTGCCGCGCCTGGCGGCCGGCACCGGCAAGATCGTGTTCGCGATCACCGAGCCCGACGCGGGCTCCAACACCCACCGCCTGGCCACGACCGCGACCCGGGACGGCGAGCGCTGGCTGCTGCGCGGCACCAAGCACTACATCTCCGGCGTCAACGAGGCCGACGCGATCCTGGTCGTGGCCCGCACCGGCACCGACCCCGGTTCCGGCCGCGGTCGGCTGGCGCTGTTCCTGGTCGACACCGACGATCCGCGCCTGACCGCGACCCCGCTGCCGGTCGAGGGGGCCGCCCCCGAGCAGCAGTTCACGCTGTTCTTCGACGACGTCGCGGTGTCCGCCGATCGGCTGATCGGCACCGAGGGCGACGGCCTGCGCCAGGTCTTCCACGGCCTCAACCCCGAGCGGGTGACCGGCGCGGCGCTCGGCGTCGGCATCGCCCGGCAGGCGTTGGCGCGGGCCACGGAGTACGCCCGCACCCGGGAGGTGTGGGATCGCCCGATCGGCACCCACCAGGCGATCGCGCACCCGCTCGCGCAGGCCGCGATCGAGGTCGAGTTGGCCGCGCTGATGACGTACAGGGCAGCCTGGCTGCACGACGCGGGCGAGCCGGCGGGCGAGGCGGCCAACATGGCGAAGTACGCCGCCGCCGAGGCCGCGATCCACGCCGTGGACGCCGCGATCCAGACCCACGGCGGCAACGGCATGAGCCGCGACTTCGGGCTCGTCCCGCTGTGGGGCATGGCCCGGACGCTGCGGATCGCGCCGGTCAGCCGGGAGATGATCCTCAATCATGTGGCCCAGCACACACTGGGTTTGCCGCGTTCGTACTGATCCCGGGGCGTCCACGGAGGAGTCTGTTCCGCCTGTGTGCGACTTGTGAATGATTCGGCTCGGGACTCCGGGCGGACGTGCCGGGACGGGGCCGGGCTCAGGATGGAGACGCAGGCTGCACCGCTCCCGGCGCGACTGTGCGGAGGGCTGTCCGGGTGCCGGCGCCATCGGTCGGTCTCGGTCAGAAGGCAGTGGGAGCATTGAATCAAGTGCTGGCGGGGCGTCCCGCCTGGGACGTGGACATCACGAGCGGATGGTTCGTCATAGGCATGGCGGTGGCCACCGCGGGCACCGCCTTCGCCACCGTCTGGTTCTGGAACCGCCCCACGCTGCAACGCACCCGCCGGGTCTGCACGCTGCTGTTCACCCAACTCATGGTGACCTTCACGATCCTGGCCGCGGTCAACGCGCAGATGTACTTCTACTCGACGCTGTCCGACCTGATGCACATCGCCGACGGCCCCCCGGTCCCCGACGTCCCGGTCTCCACCGTCAAGGTCAAGCACCTCGACCCGAGGCCGGCCGTGCCGTTCTCCGACGACGACGGCAAGGGCCTGCCGTTCATGGTCACCAAACCGACGCTCACCGATCAGCCGCGGCCCCCGCACAACCGCCGGCACGGCGCCGACCCCAAGCACGGCGTGCTGGTCCACACCAGCATCCAGGGTCCGCGCACCGGCTACAGGCTCGACACGTTCGTCTACTTGCCGGCCGCCTACTTCGCGCCGGAACACGCCCGGACCCGCTTTCCGGTGATCCAACTCGCGTCCGGGTTCCCGGGCACTCCCGACACGTGGCTGCGCCGGATGAAGGTGCACCAGATGCTCTCCGGGCTGATGGAGTCCGGTCGGATGCCGCCGACGATCGTGGTGATCGCGGCGCAGAACCCGATCGAGGGTCGCGACAGCGAATGTGTGGACGCGTCGAGCGGCGCCCGCGCCGACACCTACCTCGGGCTCGACGTGCCGGACGCGATCGCGGCCAACTTCCGGACCGCGCCCGCGCCGACGAACTGGGGTGTCATGGGCTACTCGACGGGCGGCTTCTGCGCGGCGAACCTGGCCCTGCGCCACCCGGACCGCTACGCGGCGGCGGCGAGCCTGTCGGGCTACTTCAAGGCGATCACCGACATGACGACCGGCGACCTGTACAAGGGCGACGAGGCGCTGCGCCGGGCGAACAGCCCGCTGTACACGATCGACGACCCGCGGACCGCTCCCGCGCGGATGTACCTGTTCGCGGCCAAGGGCGAGGGCAAGGCGGCGGGCGAGGCCCGCGAGTTCGCGAAGAGGTTCAAGCCGACCGACACCGTGAAGGTGCGGATCGCGCCGTCGGGCGGCCACAACTTCGGGACCTGGGCCAAGGGTCTGCCGGAGGCGTTCGAGTGGCTCGCGGGCGAGATCGCGGTCCGACCGGGCGGTCGGGCACCCGACCCGTCGCCGGTGGCCGAGCCGCCCCGACACTGATCCGTCGTCGGCCGAACGGCCCGCCCCCATCGACTCGTTCGCATGCAAAGGACCACCCGACGGGCCCTTCATAACGGCTGTGCCCGATGCGAGACTTCACCGGCGCCACCCGAACGGAAGCTCAGCGAAAACTCCACGGAAGCACGGAAGCACGGAAGCACTGGGGCCCCTTTCCCGCCCGGGAGGGCCCTCGCATCGAGACGAGGATCGCCCATGCATCCTGGTGTCATCGCCGCCGCGCACCCCGACCGCCCCGCCGTGATCATGGCCGGCTCCGGCCGGGTCGTCACGTACGCCGAGTTGGATTCCGAGTCGAATCGTTTCGCGCACCTGCTCCACGACGCGGGGCTGCGGCCCGGGGACCACATCGCGTTCGTGCTGGAGAACCACCCGCTGTACCTGGCGATCGTGTGGGCCGCGCAGCGCTCCGGGCTGATCTACACGCCGGTGAGCTGTCGGCTGCAACCGGACGAACTCGCGTACGTGGTGGAGAACTGCGGGGCGCGGGTGTTCGTGGCCTCGGCCGCGCTCGCCGACCTCGCGGGCGCGATCCGCGAGCGCGCGCCCGGCGTCGAGCGTTGGCTCATGCTGGACGGCGCGGCACCCGGCTTCGAGGCGTACGGCGAGGCGGTGCGGATGCTGCCCACGACGCCGATCGCGGCCGAGTTCGAGGGCGCCGACATGCTGTACTCGTCGGGCACCACGGGCCGGCCCAAGGGCGTGCTGCCCAGCCGCGAGCAGCATCCGCTGGGCAGCGGACCGAGCCTGACGCTGTTCGGGATCATCGGGGCGCTGTACGGGATGAACACCTCGGGCGAGGGCGGCGACGTGTACCTGTGCCCCGCGCCGCTGTACCACGCGGCGCCGCTGCGCTACTGCGTGCAGTTCCTGCGCGGCGGGCACACGGTCGTGGTGCTCGACCACTTCGACCCCGAGGACGCGCTCGCGGCGATCGAGCGCTACCGGGTGACGCACAGCCAGTGGGTGCCGACGATGTTCGTGCGGATGCTCAAGCTGCCGGACGACGTGCGCGCCCGGTACGACGTGTCCTCGCTGCGCTACGCGGTGCACGCCGCCGCGCCGTGCCCGCCCGAGGTCAAGGAGCGGATGCTGGCGTGGTGGGGGCCGGTGCTGCACGAGTACTACGCGGGCACCGAGGGCAACGGCTACGTCAACTGCACGCCCCAGGAGTGGATCGCGCATCGCGGCACGGTGGGGCGGGCGATCCTGGGCACGCCGCACATCTGCGACGGCGAGGGCCGGGAGCTGCCGGTGGGCGAGGACGGCATCGTCTACTTCGCGGACGGGCCCGAGTTCTCGTACCACGGCGATCCGGCCAAGACCGAGGCCGGGCGCGATCCGAAGGGCCGGGGCTGGACCACGCTGGGCGACATCGGGCACCTGGACGCCGACGGCTACCTGTACCTGACGGATCGTCAAGCACACATGATCATCAGCGGCGGCGTGAACATCTACCCGCAGGAGGTCGAGAACCTGCTCGCGCTGCATCCCGCGATCGCCGACGTCGCGGTGTTCGGCGTCCCGGACGAGGAGATGGGCGAGCAGGTCAAGGCGGTCGTCCAACCGGCCGAAGGCGCGGTGGCGGGGCCGGAGTTGGCGCGCGAGCTGATCGACTACTGCCGGGCCCGCCTCGCGCACTACAAGTGCCCGCGCTCGCTGGACTTCCGCGCCGAGTTGCCCAGGCACCCGACGGGCAAGTTGTACAAGCGCCTGTTGATCGACGAGTACCGCCGAGCCGCTGCGGCGCACTCGGCCTGACCGGCCCGGCGGGCCGAACCCCCTTTGTGTCACCGGCCGATCACGATCGGCGAGTGGTCGCGGTCGGGGTTGCGAAATCGATACTGCCGGCTCGTTGGAACAACGGTAGGTTGTGCGCTCCACTACACAATGTCCCTGGGGGGATCCCGCACGCCATGACCATGCCGTTCCAGAACGAAAAGCAGTTGATCATCCGTCAGAACTTCCGTCCGCTGGTGAACCAGTACGTGGTCCACCTCGTCGGTCCCGACGGACAGCACGGACCGGTGATCGCGTTCGCCCAGCAAAAGCGCGGCAAGCTCAAGGAAGAGGTCATCCTCTACACGGATGACACCAAGACCACCGAGCTCGCCCGCTTCAAGGCGCGGCAGATGCTCGACATCAAAGCGCAGCACGATGTCACGGGCGTCGAGGGCACGAACCTCGGCATGTTCTCGAAGGACTTCAAGAAGTCCCTGCTCCGCTCGACCTGGAACCTGGAGCGCCCGGACGCGCCGAAGGCCGTGGGCCAGGAGCGCAGCCTGTTCGGCGCGATCCTGCGTCGACTCTGGGGCTTCATACCGTACGTCGGCGCGTACCTGCCGGCCCCGACGTACCACTTCGACTTCGTCGCCGAGGACGGGCAGCCGATGCTCTCGGTCGAACGCCAGATGAAGCTCCGCGACCAGTACCTGGTCTCCCTGCCCGACCCCACGATGGACCGCCGCCTGGCGATCTGCGTAGCCGTCGCCATGGACGCCATCCAAAACCGCTGACCCACCCACCTCAAACGCCGGCCAACCCAGCCCGGCCGGCGTTTGAGGCCACCTCGACCGAAGACCGAGCCAACCCAGCCCGGCCGGCACTTGAAGCCACCTCGACCGAAGACCGAGCCAACCCAGCCCGGCCGGCGTTTGAGGCCAAATAGCCCGGCCGGCGCTTGAGGCCACCTCGGCCGAAGGCCGGGTCGATCAAGCCCGGCCGACGTTTGAGGCCACCAGCCGGCCGGCGTTTGAGGCCACCCCCGGCTAGTCCTCGTCCGGCACCAGAACCGGCGTATCGCGCTTGAGCACCTCGCCCCGAAAGAACGCAGGACTCACCACCCGCGACACCTCCATCAGCACCGCCCCAAGCACAAGCAGCCCGACGCCGATGATGAACACCGTGCCCACACCGGCCACGCGGTGCCCGTCACCGTAGTTCGGGTCGGACACGTCCACGAGTGTCTTTATGAAGATCGCCGCGAGCATGATCCCGCCGAGCATCGGCATGACGCCCTTGACGAAGAGCTCGTTCAGGCTGCGCGAGAGGTCCTTGCGGAAGTACCACACGCAGGCGAAGGCCGTCAGCGAGTAGTAGAAGCAGATCATCAGGCCGAGCGCGTAGATCGTGTCGGTGAGCACGTTCTCGCTCAGGATCGTCATGATCGTGTAGAACGCGCCGGTGGCGACACCCGCCGAGACGGTGGCGAAGCCCGGTGTCTTGAAGCGCGGGTGGACGCGCGAGAACACCTTCGGGACCGCCTGGTAGGTACTCATCGCCAGCAGGGTGCGCGCGACCGGGATGAACGTGGTCTGCAGGCTCGCGACCGAACTGGCGAGGACGGCGACGAACATCAGGATGCCCAGCCCCGAACCCAGCACCGGGTCGGCGAGCTTGGCGAAGATGTTGGTGTCGTCCGTGTTGTTCAGGCCCAGTCCGGTGGTCCCGGTGCCCGCGTACATCAGCGTGGCGACGCCGGTCATCAGGTAGGCCACCACGATGCACAGCACCGAGATGATCGCTGCCCGACCGGGGACCTTGGGGCCGCCGGCGGTCTCCTCGTTGATGCTAAGGGCCGTGTCCCAACCCCAGTACATGAAGATCGACAGCGACAGACCCGCCGTCAGCGCGGCGAAGCTCCCGATGCTGAACGGGTTGAACCAGTCCAGCGAGAACGAGATCGACGTGGGCACGTCCCCCGCGGTCGCCTTGCCGATGGCCAGCACGATGAACAGCGCGAGCACCGCGAGCTGGAACGCGACGAGCACGTACTGGACGCGCTTGGTCACCGTCATCCCGCGGTAGCTGATCGCGGTGGCGACCGCGATGAACGTGAGGCACGTGGGCACGTGCACCCACTTGTTGTCGTCGAGTTCCTTGAGCCAGTCGCTGTTGAACGCCTCGCCGACCGCGAGGTAGAAGAACGACGTGCCGATGCCGGCGAGGTTGGACAGCACGATGATCGTGGCCATCACCAGACCCCAGCCGCACATCCAGCCCACCCGCGGGCCGAACGCCTTGACCGTCCAGGTGAAGGAGGAGCCGGCGTCCGGGACCGCCTTGCTGAGCTCGCGGTACGCGAAGGCGACGAGCAGCATCGGAACGAAGCCGACCAGGAAGATCGCCGGCATGTGGGTGCCGACCTCGTTGACCGTCGGCCCGAGCGCACCGGTGAGGGTGTAGACGGGCGCCACCGTGGAGATGGCGACGACCACGCTCCCCAGGAGACCGATCGAGTTTCGACTCAGCCCCTTGTCCTTGAGATCGGGCTCGGGCAGGTAGTGCGACTTCCCTACCCCGTGGTGCTTATCGCCCCTTTGGCGCACGTGCTCATTACTCACAATCGAACAGACTAAGTCAGGATGAAACAACTTTTGACCAAAGGGGTCGGGAACGATCGAGTGCGTCGGTCATGTCACTCTCTGGGCCGGTTCAGGTCAACATTCCGGTGAGCAACTCGGTGACGCCCACCCGGATGTCCTCGCGCGAAGGGGGCGTCGCCCAGCCCGCTCCTGCAATCGCGTCGAACATCACACCCTCGCACCAGGCGACCAGGAACCGCCCGTGCCGCTCGGGGTCGCGCGAGCCGAGCGCGGCCAGCATGCCCACCGCCGCACCGCGGAAGGCGGCGCCCGCTTCGTCGTACACACCGCGCAGCTCGGGGCGGCGGGTCGCCTCCAGGGCCAACTCGTAGCGGGCGATCTTCTGGTCCCGCCCGTCGCGGATCGCGCCGCCCACGATCACCGCGACCAGGTCGGCGATCCCGGCGAGGTCGGCGGGCAGCGCGGCCACGAGGTCGCCGTCGCCCCTCACGGACGCGAACTCGCCCGCCTCCAGGACCGTCATCCGCGCGAGCGCCAACTCCAGGAGGGCCGCGCGCGTGCGCGCGTAGTAGGAGGTGGACCCCGGCGGCAGACCGGCGCTCTCGTCGACGGCGCGGTGGGTCAGCCCCCGCATGCCGCGTTCGACGAGCAGGCGGATCGCGGTGTCGCCGATCAGGACGAGGCGGTCGGGGCGCTCGGGGCTGCTGCGCTTCGCGGTGGTCACACGGATCAGCCTAGCGATCCCGCTACAGCTGTAGAGGAAAAGTCACTACAGCCGTAGAGAAAAGTGTCACTACAGATGTAGAGTCAATGACATCGCCTCTACACCTGTAGTGGTCATCCGCATACTTCTCGCCGGGGGAAACCATGTCCGTCACCAAACCCGAAGCGATCGTCGTCGGCGCCGGCCCCGGTGGACTCGCCGCCGCTACCGCGCTGCACCGGCAGGGCTGGTCGGTCGTCGTCCTGGAACGCGCGGCCGTGCTCGAACCGATCGGCGCGGGGATCGCGATGGCCCCCAACGGCCTGCGCGCCCTCGACACGATCGACGCGGGTGCGCCGATCCGGGCCCTCGCCGCGATCCAGGGCGCGGCGGCGCTGCGCCGACCGGACGGCCGGGTGCTCGCGCCCACCAGCGGCGAGGCGTTCGCCGCGCGGTTCGGCGCGCCGATGGTGCTCGCACCGCGCGCCGAGGTGATGCGGGTACTGCTCGCGGGTCTGCCCGAGGGCACGCTGCGCACGGGCGCGGCGGTCCTGGACGTGGACCCGGGCGACGCGCACCGGCGGGCGTCGGTGGTCACCGAGGCGGGGACGTTCACCGCCGACCTGGTGGTCGCGGCCGACGGAATCCGCTCGGTGATCCGACGCACGCTGTTCCCCGAGCACCCGGGTCCGCGCTACGCGGGGTTCACCACGTGGCGCGCGATCGTCCCGGGGATGGACCTCACCCCCGGCGAAACCTGGGGCCGCGGCCTGGTGTTCGGCGCGATGCCGCTGTCCGACGGCCGGGTGTACTGGTACGCGACCGCCAATCGCGAGGCCGGCGCCGAGCACGGTGACGAACGCGCCGAGCTGCTGCGCCTGTTCGGCGACTGGCACGCGCCGATCCCGCGGCTGATCGCGTCCGCGACGCCCGAGCAGATCCTGCACCTGGACGTGCACGAGATGGCCGAGCCGCTGCCCGCCCACCACCGCGGCCGGGTGGTGCTGATCGGCGACGCCGCGCATGCGATGACGCCCAACCTGGGACAGGGCGGCAACCAGGCCCTGGAGGACGCGGTCGAGCTGGCGGATGTACTGGTCGGCGTCGGCGCGGACGGCGTGGTCGACGCGGTGCCGGGCTACACCGGGCGGCGCTTGGCCCGCACCACGGCGATCGTCCGCAAGTCGCGCAGGTTGGGCGCCATGGCGCAGTGGGATACGCCGGTGGCGGTGGCGGTCCGCGACACGCTCCTGCGCGCCGCGGGTCGCTTCGCGCCGGACGCGGCGCTGCGTTCGCTGGACGATGTGCTCTCATGGCGGCCGCCGGTGCGGGGGCCTCTGACGCCGGCCGGGCTCGAAGTGACCCGGCCTTCGGCCGAGGTGGCCTCAAACGCCGGCCGGGCTTGATTCGGGGCCGGGCTAGATTCGAGGCCGAGCTTGATTCGGGCCGGGCTTGATTCGGGCCGAGCTTGATTCGGGCCGGGCTTGGTTCGAGGCCGGGGTTGGTTCGGGCCGGGCTTGGTTCGAGGTGGCCTCGAACGCCGGCCGGGCTATGAAGTGCGGGCCATGCGTCGTAGATTCCGTACCGGCCGGTATGTCGTCGTCGGCCGGACCCTACGGAGGGGGAACGCGGTGCCGATCAACCCACAGCTCGTGGAACTGCTGAGCGTCATGCCCGAGAACCTGTTCGTCGGCGACGCCGCGACCGCCCGCGCGACCATCGACGCCGGTGTCGGGCTCATGCCGGTGATGACCGAGCTCGCTCGGGTCGAGGACCGCACGATCCCGGGCGCGGCCGGGGAGTTGCCCGTGCGGGTGTATCGGCCGTCGGAGGAGTCGGACCTGCCGGTGACGGTGTTCTTCCACGGCGGCGGCTTCGTGATCGGCGGCCTGGACAGCCACGACGCGCTCGCCCGACGGATCGCGCGGCACGCCGAGTGCGTCGTGATCTCGGTGGACTACCGCCTCGCCCCCGAGTTCCCGTTCCCGGCCGCGACCGAGGACGCGTTCGCGGCCTACCGCTGGGTGCGCGAGCACGCCGCCGAACTCGGCGGCGACCCCACCAGAATCGCCCTCGCCGGCGACAGCGCGGGCGCGACGCTGTCCGCGACCGCGTGCCTGCTGGCTCGCGAACACGGCGTCCCGCAACCGGTGTTGCAGATGCTCTGGTATCCGGGGACCGGCGTCGAGGGCACCCCGTCCCAGGTCGAGAACGCGCACGCGCCGCTGCTCGGCGCCGATTCGCTCACCTGGTTCCTCGGCCACTACTTCGGCGGGCGAGAGCGCGCCGAACTCGGCCCGTACGCCTCGATCGGCACCATCGAGGACCTGTCCGGGCTCGCGCCGGCGCATGTCGTGGTCGCCGGATACGACCCGCTGCGGGACGAGGGCGCCGACTACGCCGAGCGGTTGCGCGCGGCGGGCAACGAGGTCGAGTTCGAGCTGTTCGACGACATGGTCCACGGCTTCATGAGCTTCGTGGACCTGGTGCCGCGCTGCGCCGAGTGCGCGACGGGCTCGTTCGCTTCGCTGCACAAGGCGTTGCACCCTTAGGCACCCTTAGGCCCCGGCCGCACGCCCGGCCCGCACCGCACACGCGGCACGGGTCAGCGTGACGGCAGGATCAGCAGTTCGTCGCCGCCCGGCCGCCGCATGACGTCCACGGGGTGGCCGTACAGCTCGGACAACACCGGTGCCGTGCAGACCTCGGCGGGTGCGCCGCACGCGAGGAGGCGGCCCTTGGCCAGCAGCGCGATCCGGTCCGCGTAGGCGGCGGCGAGGTTGAGGTCGTGCAGCACGATCACGACCGCGTCGCCCCGGCGCGCGCGTTCGCGGGCCAGTCGCAGCACGTCCTCGGTGTGCTTGAGGTCGAGCGCGGCGGTGGGCTCGTCGAGGAACAGTACCGGCGCGCCCTGGGCGAGCACGCGCGCGAGCGAGACCCGGGCCCGCTCGCCGCCGGACAGCGACGGATAGACCCGGTCGGCCAGGTGCGCCACGTCGGTCTCGGCCAGGCAGCGGGCCACGACCGCGTCCTCGGACTCGCCGCCCGGCAGGCCCGCGTGCGGGGCGCGGCCCATCCGCACCACCTCGTCGACGGTGAACGGGAAGGACAGCATGACCGACTGCGGCAACACCCCGCGGCGCAACGCCAGTTCGCGCTGCGAGTAGGCGGACAGTGGCCGGTCGGCGATCCGCACGGTGCCCTGACGCGGGGTCAGGTCGCCGGTGAGCAGGCCGAGCAGGGTCGACTTGCCGGCGCCGTTGGGGCCGAGCACGGCGACGATCTCGCCGTGCCGGACGGTCAGCGACACCCCGTCGACCAGGTTGCGGCCGTCGATCGCGTAGCCGACGTCCTCGGCCTCGACGCCGACGGAGCCGATCTCCCGGGCGGTGTCCACCGCGACGGTCCTGGTCCGCGCGAGCAGCCTCATCACGCCCAGCCTCCCTGCCGAGAACGGGTCCTGCGCAGCAGCCACAGGAAGAACGGCGCGCCGATCAGCGCGGTGAGCACGCCGAGCGGGACCTCCTTGGGCACCGCGATGGTGCGGGCCGCGAGGTCGGCGCCGACGGTGACCAGCGCGCCCATGACGGCGCTCGCGGGCAGCAGCAGGCGGTGCCGGGGCCCGGCGATCAGCCGGATGATGTGCGGCACGACCAGGCCGACGAAGGTGATCACGCCGGCGGCGGCGACGGCCGCGCCGACCAGCGTCGCGCTCGACACGACCACGACGATCCGCACCCGCTCGGTGTCCACGCCCAGGTGCCGGGCGCCGCGCTCGCCGAGCGCCATGATGTCCAGGGCCCGTGCGTACCGGGGCAGGATCAGCAGGCCGACGATCGCGAACGGCGCGAGGGCGCCGATGATCTTCCAGCTCGCGCCGCCGACGCTGCCGAGGTTCCAGAAGGTGATGCTGCGCAGTTCGGCGTCGTCGGCGACGAAGGTGAACAGGCCGATCGCGGCGCCCGCGAGCGCGTTGATCGCGATGCCGGTCAGCACGAGCGTGACGACCTCGGTGCGGCCGTTGGCGCGCGAGAGCAGGTACACGCCGAAGGTGGTGATCAGGCCGCCGGCGAAGGCGAACGCGGTCACCGTCCAGGACCCGAACGTGGAGACGCCGAGCACGATCGCGCCGACCGCGCCGAGCGCGGCCCCGGAGGACACCCCGATCACGCCGGGTTCGGCCAGCGGGTTGCCGAACACGCCCTGCATCGCGGCACCGGCGCAGCCCAGGCACGCGCCGACCATGACGCCGAGCACGATCCGCGGGAATCGGATGTTCCACAGCACGGCCTCGTTGGCCTGCGACACGTGCCCGATGTCCAGGCCGAGGTGGTGCAGGATCGAGGAGAGCACCTGGTCCGAGGGAATCTCGAAGGCGCCCATGCCGGCCGACGCGACGCAGGTGCCGAGCAGCAGCAGCACGAGCACGGGCATCAGCCACCGGCCATGCCTTCGCGGCGCGGCGGTGATCACGGGCGGGGCCGGGGCGGGGACGACGGGGTCCGCCCGCCCGACCCTGTCCGACGGCCCGAAAGGTTCGGCAGGTTCGGCCGGTTCGGCCCGTTCGGCCCGTTCGGCCCGTTCGGCCCGTTCGGCCGT
The DNA here is from genome assembly GCF_045207785.1 of Embleya sp. NBC_00896. Taxonomy (NCBI): domain Bacteria; kingdom Bacillati; phylum Actinomycetota; class Actinomycetes; order Kitasatosporales; family Streptomycetaceae; genus Embleya; species Embleya sp. NBC_00896. Next base: position 5,946,411 of record NZ_CP108776.1, on the reverse strand, counting down.
TTCGGCAGCGGCCGGTTCCGCCTCGCCCGTGGGTTCCTGACAACCCGTCACCGTGGCCACGCTCTCCCCACCTCTCCCCTCGGTTCGAAACCCCGTCACCGCGCGGCCGATTCGGCCGACCTGGTGACGGGGCATCACATGTCGTGCGCCTGCGTGGGATCAGCTGTGCAAGAGGGTGACGAGCTGGTCCAGCGCGATGCCCGCGGTCGGGCCGCCGCCGCCGAGTTCGAGGTCGTCCATCGCGACGACCTTCTTGTTCTGGCCGGCGGGGGTCTGCGCGACGCCGGGGAGCTTCAGGACGCCGTCGACGCCGCCGACCGAGTCGAGACCCTTCCGGAAGACCAGGATCACGTCGGGCTTGGCCGCGACCATCGACTCGGGGGTCATCGCGGCGGACATCTCGATGCCCAGTTCGGTGCCGGTGTCGATGCCGCCGGCGGCGGTGATCATGCTGTCCGGGCCCAGGCCCTTGCCGCCGAGGTGGTACAGGTTGGCCTGCCCGCGGATGTACAGGAACGCCACCCGCGGCTTGGTGGCGGCCTGCGCGCCCTTGGCCTTGGCGGCGGCGATCTCGCCGGCCGTCCGATCGGCCATCGTCTTGCCCTTCTCGGGCACGCCGAGCGCGGTGGCGATCGCCTGGATGCGGGTGACCGCGTCCTCGGGCTTGCTGCTGTCCGGGATCAGCACGACCGCGACACCGGCGGCCTTGAGCTGGTCGATCGCGGTGCGCGGGCCGACCGAGGCGCTGCCGATGGCGACCGTGGGCCGCTGCGCGAGGATGCCCTCGGGGTTGAGCGCGCGCGAATTGCCGAACGTCGGCTTGCCCTTGCTCTCCGGCAGGACCGCGCCGGAGGCGTCCACCCCGACCACGTTCTCGGCGAGGCCGAGCGCGTAGATGCTCTGCGCGATGTCGCCGCCCAGCGGAACGATTCGGCTCGCGTCCTTCACGGTGACCTTGCCGCGCGTGGTGTCCACGGTCACCGGCAGCGCCGCGGAGGAGGCGGCCTTGGCGGTCCCGGTGTCGGACTTCTTGTCGTCGTCGCCGCACGCCGCGGCGAACGCGGTGACGGCGAGGACGGCCGCGGCCACCTTCAAGGTTGTTCGACGCAAGCGCATCCGGCGGCCTTTCGAGCTGTGGAGTGGGTCGGACACGGCGTCGCCGGTTAGGCAAGCCTTGCCTTGTCCCACTGCGCAACTTAAAGGTAAGGCTGTCCTAACTCAAGCCCGGGTCGCGTGCACAACGTCACACGCGGGAGTCGGTCCGTTCGTCCGGCAGCGGCAGGCGCAGCACCAGCACCGCCGCGTCGTCGACGTTGCCCGTCCCCTCCGCCGCCGCGAGCACCGCGTCGGCGATCTCGTCCACGCCCTCGGCGGCCCGCGACCGGGCCCACGCCGCCGCCTGCTCCAGGCCGACGTCGATCGGCAACTCCCGCGACTCCACGACCCCGTCGGTCACCAGCACGATGATCGAGCCCGGCGCGAGCCGGGTCTGGTGGGTCGGGTACACGGCCCCCTCCATGATCCCGAGCACCGGACCGCCGGGCGTCTCGATCACGTGCGAACTCCCGTCCGGGTCCAGCACGATCATCGGTACGTGTCCGGCCCGGGCCACCGCGCACTCCCCCGTCGCGGGGTCGATCCGCAGCAGCGTGCAGCTCGCGGGCCTCCCACGCTGGGACCTTTGCCGCTAATTGCCGGAAAAGACCAGATCAGCGCGCTCGCCAGGCCCGGCTGTGTCGGCGGATCTCGGCGGCCGAGAAGTTCTCGTGGTCCTCGCCCCACGCGGTGACGCCGTCGAAGGTCCACTCGGTGAGCGCGTTGACGGTGAACAGGTTGGGATTGAGGAAGAAGCCGAGCCGGTTGTGCGTGCGCCCCTCGGCGTGCAGCTCGCGGCCGAGCTCGTCCACTCCGGTCAACACGATCCGGGTCGCCCATCCGGTGGCGTCGTCTCGCTCGACCACCTCGCGGCGACCCTTGGCGAGCTTGGCCCACTCGCCGTCGCGCAGCAGGTAGCCGTGGATCGACACGCAGCCCGAGCCGAAGTCCATCGTGATGCTGTGGAACCCGTCGCGCTCGGACGCGGTCGCGTAGCTGTACCCGCCGCGCTTGGCGGGCGACTGCATCAGCCCCGGCCCGAACTGCGAGCGCGGCCCCCACGAGCGATCCCGGAAGCCGTACGAGTCGACCGGGATCTCCTCGCCGCGCAGCACGATCGTGCCGGTGTACCGGCCGGGCTGGTCGACGTGCTTCTCGCCCAGGTAGTGCGGCGGCAGCACCCCGGTGAAGGTGAGGTCGACATGGATCTCGTCACCGCCGTCGGGGTCGTCGTAGCCGACCTCGTACACGCTCTGCGGTTCCACGCACCGCACCCGGAAGCCGTTCGGCAGCCGCAGGTCGGTCAGATCCTGGTCGGGGATCGGCAGATGCCAGAAGTTCTTGGCGTACACCGCCTCGTGCGGGTGCTGCCCGCTGTCGTCCCAGAAGTAGGCGCCGCCCGCCGCGACCCCCTGGTTCGCCCGGAAGAACGGGTACAACTGCCCGGACAGCCGTCGATCCGGAACCGTGAAGGTGAACCAGGAGGTCTCGGACCAGTAGGGGTCGTCACTGGTCGGCGGATGGAACATGTCGTCGGGGTGGTGAGTGGTCATGGCCAACGGGTACTACGAGTACTTGCCCGAGTCAATGATTAGTCGAGGGTGACATCCACGACGAGCGGCCCCTCGCTCTCGGCCCGCTCTATCCGGACGATGTGCCCGGCCGCCCGCAGGTCCGCCTCCACCAGGGCGAGCCGCGCCAGCGCACCCGCGTCGCCGGTCACGGTGACTCTCGGGACCTCGGCCCGCATCGACACCCGCGCGGCGGACTTGGCCTTGCGCACGCCGGCGATCAGCTCGGACGCGGTGTCCAGCAGCGCGCGGTCGGCCGCCGGCGCCTCGGCGGCGGCCGGCTCCGGCGCGGGCCAGGTCGCCCGATGCACCGAACCCTCCTGCCACCACGACCACACCTCCTCGGTCGCGAACGGCAGGAACGGCGCGAACAGCCGCAGCAGTACGGACAGCGCGCTCGCGAGCGCGGCCCGCGCGGACGCGGCGCCCGTCGCGGTGCCCGCCTCGCCGTACGCACGGGCCTTGACCAGCTCGACGTAGTCGTCGCAGAAGTACCAGAAGAACCGCTCGGTACGCTCCAGCGCCCGCGCGTAGTCGTAGCCCTCGAACGCCTCGGTCGCCGCGCGCGCGACCTCGGCCAGCTCGGCCAGCAGCGCCAGGTCGAGCGGCTCGCTCACGCCGCCGCGCTCGTCGGCCGCGCCGATCGAGAGCACGAACCGGCCCACGTTGAGCAGCTTGATCGCGAGCCGCCGGCCGACCTTCATCTGCCCGACGTCGAACGCGGTGTCCACGCCGGGCCGGCCGCTCGCCGCCCAGTAGCGCACCGCGTCCGAGCCGTGCTGCGCGAGCAGATCGACCGGGGTGAGCGCGTTCCCCTTGGACTTGGACATCTTCTTGCGGTCCGGGTCCAGGATCCAGCCGGAGATGGCCGCGTGCGCGAACGGCAGGCTGTGGTTCTCGCTGTTCGCGCGCACCACGGAGGAGAACAACCAGGTGCGGATGATCTCGTGTGCCTGCGGACGCAGGTCCATCGGGAAGACCCGGGCGAACAGGTCCTCGTCGCGGCACCACCCGCCGGCGATCTGCGGCGTGAGCGAGGACGTCGCCCAGGTGTCCATCACGTCGGCATCGCCGACGAACCCGCCCGGCACGCCGCGCTGTTCGGGTGTGTAGCCGGCCGGCGTGTCGGTGTACGGATCGATCGGCAGATCCGCCTCGTCCGGCCGGATCGGCGCGTCGTGGCGCGGCTGCCCGGCGTCGTCCAGCGGATACCACACCGGCACCGGCACGCCGAAGAAGCGCTGCCGACTGATCAGCCAGTCGCCGTTGAGCCCTTCGACCCAGTTGTCGTAGCGAACCTTCATGTGTGCGGGATGCCACACCAACTCGGCGCCACGCGCCAGCAGTTCGCCGCGCAGTGCGGCGTCGCGCCCGCCGTTGCGCAGGTACCACTGCCGGGTCGTGACGATCTCGAGCGGCTTGTCGCCCTTCTCGTAGAACTTGACCGCGTGCGTGATCGCCCGTGGCTCGCCCATCAGTTCGCCGTTCTCGCGCAGCATCGCCACGATCCGCTCGCGCGCGGTGAACACCGTCGCGCCGGCCAGTTCCGCGTACGCCGCGCGCCCCTCGGGCGAGTCGATCCCGGTCGGCGGCTCGGCCAGCAGCCGGCCGTCCCAACCCAGCACCGCCCGGGTGTCCAGGCGCAGTTCGCGCCACCAGGTGACGTCGGTGGTGTCGCCGAACGTGCACACCATGGCGATTCCGGAGCCCTTGTCCGGGTCGGCCAGCGGGTGCGCGTACACCGGCACGTCCACGCGGAACAGCGGGGTGCGGACCTTGGCGCCGAACAGGTGGGTGTACCGCGTGTCGTCGGGGTGCGCCACCAGCGCGACACACGCGGGCAGCAACTCGGGCCGGGTGGTGTCGATCTCGACGGCGTCGCCGGTCGGGGCCCGGAACACCAGCCGGTGGTAGGCCCCGGGCCGCTCGCGGTCCTCCAGTTCGGCCTGCGCGACGGCGGTTCGGAAGGTGACGTCCCACAGGGTGGGCGCCTCGGCGAGGTATGCCTCGCCGCGATCGAGGTTGCGCAGGAAGGCCCGCTGGGACGCGGTGCGCGAGACCGCGTCGATGGTCTGGTAGGTCATCGACCAGTCGACCGAGAGCCCGAGCAGCCGCCACAGCTCCTCGAAGGCCCGCTCGTCCTCGCGCGTGAGCTCCTCGCACAACTCGATGAAGTTCCGCCGGGAGACCGGGATCTGCTGCTTTCCGGGCCGCTCCGGCGGCACGAACGCGGCGTCGTGGGGCAGCGCGGGGTCACACCGCACGCCGAAGTGGTTCTGCACCCGCCGCTCGGTCGGCAGCCCGTTGTCGTCCCAGCCCATCGGGTAGAAGACCGCGCGCCCGCACATCCGTCGATAGCGCGCGATCGCGTCGGTGTGCGTGTACGAGAACACGTGCCCCACGTGCAGCGACCCGCTGACGGTCGGCGGCGGCGTGTCGATCGAGTAGACGTCCTCGCGGGTCCTGGTCCGATCGAACCGGTATACGCCCGTCTCTTCCCAGACGCGCGACCACTTCGCTTCGAGCCCGTCGAGGGAGGGCTTGTCGGGCATACGGGAGAGACCAGACTCGGCAACCATGCCCCCGGAGCGTACCGGCCGACGCGGCGCGACTCGAACCGATTGCGCGCTCGCCGCGCCCGAGGGCGTGCCCGCGGGTCAGTCGCCCGCCGACGCGTCGGACCGCCGGGCGTCGGCGGGGTGCGCGCCGTCGGACCGCGGGGCGTCCGGGCGCGGGACCTTGTAGTACTCGTCCCGCTGGTAGGTGAGCCAACGCTCCACGTCCGCGTCGTGGGCCTCGGCGTACGGAGGTCGTGCCAAGTCGTCGAGGATCTCCTCCCGGTGCGGATCCGCGCTCGCGGCGATCGACGCCCGGGTGGCGGTGACGCCGCCCGCGAGCAGGGGCCACAGGTCCAGGCCCGAATGGGTGTCGAAGTTGGCGGTCCTGGCGGCCCATTGGAGCGCCGCGTCGTCGACGCGGCGGTGCTCGGCGAGCAGGAACGTGGCCAGGTACAGCGCGGGCGCCAGTCCCCAGCCGTACTCGTGCGCGAGGGCCTCCTGCTCGACCAGCCGGCGCAGCAACGCGTGGTCGCCGGGCCGCGGGTCGTGCAGGATCGCCCGCAGCACGGCGGCGCGCGTCGCGGCGTTGGCGCAGGTGTCGTCGTCGGCCGGGACGAAAGCCACGGCGGTCCAGGTCCGGGGGTCGCCGCGCAGGAGGTCGAGCAGGCGCCGCGGACTCGGGTCGGTCATGACGGACCATGCTTTCGGGGCCGGCCGGCACCGAGGCCCGGAGGCCGCCCGCGGGGGCGGCGCGTCCTCCGGGCCTCGGTCGGGGTGGGCGGGAACGAGCGGATCAGCTGTCGACGCGCAGCGTGGCCACGAAGGCGGCCCACGGGGCCCGGGCGATGGTCAGGTGCCCGACGGCCGGGTCCTTGCTGTCGCGCACGTCGGTCGAACCGTTCACGTGGGGGCGAATCTCGGTGCAGTCGCCGTTCTGCATGCTGTAGGTGCTCTTGACCCAGCGGGGTGAGTTCTCAGGCATCGGCGTTCTCCTACTGATGTGCGAGTTGATCGGCACGGGCCGCGATGAAGGCTTCCGACTCGAGGGGACTCAGTGCGATTCCCCGTAAGTCCGCGAAGACCTTGCTGTAGTGAGCGGTGTCCTGGGCTCTTTCCAGATACGCGTGGCTGGTGATGTTCTCCAGCGAGACCACTTCCATCCCCGACGGGGGAGGGAATCCGTAGATCGAGAACGGCGTGGGGCCGCCCGGATAGGCGCCTGCCGAAAAGGGTAGTACTTGCACGGTCACGTTCGATAGTTGTGCAATTTCGATCAAGTGCCCGAGTTGCTCGCGAAGTACCCGATGACCACCTATCTCCTGGCGTAATGCGGCCTCGCCGATGACCATGAACGCCTGGAGCGGGGCGGGTTCCCCGCGGGTGAGCACACGCTGTCGATCGAGCCGCACCCGGACCCGCGTGCGGCACTGCTCGTCGACCGGTCCGACCGTGCCGCCCTGGATGACGGCGGTCGCGTACTCCTCCGTCTGGAAGAGCCCCGGAATGATGCTCGGCTGGAAACCCCGACACGACGCCACCTCGGCTTCGAGCCCGATCAAGTCCAGGAAGTCCTGCGGAAGTCGGTCCGCGAGGTCGCGCCACCAGCGCTGCCGGCGGCCCTCCCGGGCGAGCGCGAGCCAGCCGTCCCGGGCGGCCGAATCGGCCACCGCGTACAGGTCGAGGAGGGCCTTGAGGTCGAGCGGGCGGATTCCGCTGCGGCCCGACTCGATCCGGCTCACCTTGGCGGGATGGCACGACAGCGCCCCGGCGGCGTCCTCGAGCAGCAGGGACTTGTCCTCGCGCAGGCGGCGCAGATTCGCGCCGAGAACTCGTCTGCGTACCGTCGGATACTGCTCAGCGCCCATTCTTCCTCCCTATTCCGAGGATTCGGCCGGCACGAGTCGCCGTCATGTTACTCATGTCCGACACACTGCAAGTCGAGTGAGTTGTTTGACTTGCACTTATTGCGACTTCCGAGGACGCTACTTACAGCGAGTCCTCGACCACCCGTCGAGCGCGCCGCGAGTGACAGGTCGCGCCTTTTCCCGACCTTTGGGAGGCGAGGGAACATGCTGCAGGAGCACGACGCCGGCGTGAACCAGGCAGGGATCGCGTGGATCAGTGCCGCCACCCGCGATCCGCGCGACACGCGGTACACCTGGCTGACGAACCCCGGCGCCCGGCGCGCGGCGGACACCGGCCGCCTGTTCGACGCCGTGGTGCTGCGCGCCGACCTCGGCGCCGCCGTGCTCGAACTGCTCACCGCCGCGGCCGAGCCGACGGGCGCGGTGATCGCCGAGGGGCACGCGGGCAAGTGGGCGTACCTGGTCGGCCCCGGCAGCGCCGACGCGTGGCTGCACGCGGTCGGCCCGCCCGCGGGGACCCGCTACCACTACGTCGGCCACGGCGGCTGCCTCACCCTCCCGGGCCCGCGTCCCCACCCCGGCTCGTCGATGACCTGGATCGTCCGCCCCGGCCTGGGCACCAACCTCACCTGCGTCACCTCGCTGGCCGGCTCCTTCCTCGCCGCGGAGGCCCGGCGCCCGAGACACTGCGCACCGGAGGCCAGGTGGCCCTGCCCCGCCTGCAGACTCAGACCCGTGCCCTGATCGGGGCCCGGACGAATGCCCTGTCCCGCCGCGACACCCGGGCCGCGGGACCCGCCGACGCCAGGACGACGTCCAGGCAGCGGGCGGGGTCGGCGGCGTAGATGTTGCTGAACCAGGCCATGTTGGGTTCGACGACCGCCCAGTGCTCCTCGGCGGTGTCGGCCGTCGTGGACAGGCCGACGTCGACGACCACCGCGCCGGGCAGCCGCGCGGCCTGCGCGCCGAGCAAGTCGGCGGCGAACTCGGCGACTTCGGGAGCCCGCGGGTCGGCGTCCAGGGGCAACGGGTCGAGCCGGCCGAACCTCGCGTAGCGCGAGCCGGTGTGCACCTCGCCGGCCAGGACGAACAGGCGGTACTCGGCGACGAACGTGCGGATCTCGCTGACCAGCACCGGCGTCTCGCCCGAAACCGCCGACGGCAGCCGGGAACCGTCCGCGTACACGGCCGCCTCGAACGACTTGTCGCTCGGCGGCTTCACGAACATCGGCGTGCTGCCGCGCCGCGCCTCGGCCATCGTCATCGGCGTGATCGTCCGCCGGGTGTAGCGCTCGGGCAGCGTGGGAAGCCAGTCGTCGGCGGGCTCCAGGAGGGCCACGTCCAGCGAGTCGACCACCGTCTCCGCGAAGCGCGGACCGCCGTAGTAGGCCGCGGTGCCGCGCAGGTCGGCGCGCGGCCCGGTGAGCACGGCCACCGCCAGGCCCCGCGCACGGGCGGCGCGGGCCAAGCAGTCGGCGGTCGTGGAGGTCTGCGGCGACAGGGCGAGGGTCGTGGACACGGGTCGCACGCTAGGCGCGTCGATGGCCGCGGCGCGAGCGGGTTTCCGGTGCGGCGCTGCCGGGTGCGCGCCCGGCTCGCCCGTCGAACCGGTTTCCGGCCGGTCGCACGAAGGACGCGAAAGAGATGATCTCCCCCACACCCGACATGGCCGGCGCTATTCGACAGTCGGGTCACGGGTCGGTACGAGGGCGACACCCGGCGTGCCCCGGACGGTAGCGTTCGAGGCCGGGGATCAGGGGCCGGGAGCAGGACGAGAGGGGCGGCGTGAGCAGCGTCGACACGGTGTCGTTGCAGGATCTGTGGGATCGGGTGACGGGGACCCAGCCGGATCCGCCGAGTTGGCTCGCACTCGTGACGGGCGCGATCGCCGTCGCGGTGGTGCTGTACCGCCCGACCTGGCGTCCCTTGCGGACGGTCGTGACGATCGCCCACGAGGGCGGGCACGCGATGGTCGCACTGTTGAGCGGGCGCCGATTGTCCGGAATCAGGCTGCATTCGGACACCTCCGGAGTGACCGTCTCGGTGGGCAAGCCGACCGGGCTCGGGATGGTGCTGACGGCACTGGCCGGCTACATCACGCCGTCGCTGCTCGGCGCGGGCGGGGCCGCGCTGCTGGCGGGCGCGCACATCACGATGGTGCTGTGGGTGGCGCTCGTGCTGCTCGCGCTGATGTTCATCGCGATACGCAACTGGTTCGGCGCGCTGGTGCTGTTGGTGACCGGCGGGGTGATCTTCGCGATCTCGTGGCTCGCGAGCGCGCGGATCCAGGCGGCCTTCGCGTATCTGCTGGTGTGGTTCCTGCTGGTGTCCGGCGCGCGCCCGGTGTTCGAGTTGCAGCAGATGCGCAGCCGGGGCCGCGCCCCGTGGTCGGACGCCGACCAACTCGCCGACCTGACCCGGGTGCCGGGCATGGTGTGGGTCGGCTTCTTCGGCCTGGTCTCGGCCGGGGCGCTCGGGATCGGCGCGGGCTCGCTGCTCACGTGAGCGCGGTCGCCGCGGCCACGGCGACCGCGACCGCGTGAGGATCGGCACGACCCGGCCGGCGTCCACCTCTCGGTGGGCGCCGGCCGACGCGTTCGACCTGACTCAGAGCGCGTCCGGCAGCTTCGCGAGCACGCCGTCGTAGATCCGCTTGAGTCCCGCCGGCGCGAAGGTCTTCTCGAAGAAGCCGCCGATGCCGCCGGCCCCGTTCCACACCGTGACGATCTCGACCTTGCTACCCGTGCCGGCCGACGACACGGTCCACGTGGTGACCATCGACGAGTTCGCGTCGGTCTCCACCAACGTCAGGGCGGCCGGCTCGGTCGCCGTCACCAGGCAGTCACGCGACCGCTTGCTCGTGGCCTGCAACCGCCAGTGCGCCACCGTCCCGGCACCCTTGCCGCCTTCGCGCACGTCGTACTCCGAGTAGTGCTCGGTGAGCAGCTTGGGCCGCACGTCCGCGTAGTCCGTGATCGCCGCGAAAACCGCTTCCGGCCCCGCCGTCACGGTCGTCTGTGCGGTTGCCCTGACCTGCGCCATGACCACTCCTTGCCCTCGGTTGCTGTCGGCCGGGTCAAGCAAACCACTCCACCGCCCGGGCACCGAATCGCGGTCCCCTACCCACCGGTCACCAGTGCCGTGACCGGAAGGGTTCACCGGTTCTCCGGGCAGGGGACCAGGCGATGTCGACGCCGTAGGATCCGGCGAGCGCGGCCAGGTCGAACTCGTATCCCCGGCCCTCGGTGCGGAACTTCCAACCGGCCGACCGCGGGCCACGGCGCAATGGCTGTGACGGTCACTCACGGACCGTACGGCGGGTCGGTACTGCTATTGGTTCGGTTGGTATTTCTCCAATTCCGGAATGACCTCTTTGCCGAGGATTTCGATCGTCCGCAGGATGTCCTGGTGGTCCAGGAAGCCCCATTGGACGTAACAGATCAGTTCGTCCACGCCCAGGTCCGCGTAACGCTTCATCTTGCGGACGCACGTCTCCACGTCGCCGATCACGATCATGTCCGCGGCGTCGAACGTGTCGACGGGGACGGTGCCCTCGAACATCGGCTTGAGCAGCGGGAAGGTCCGGTCCTGCTCTTCCGGGGTCAGGTGCGGCAATTCCCATTCGAGGGTGAACATCGCGAGGTTCTTGTACCACCACGCCACCGAGTCCCAGACTTTTTGGTCGACCCGCTTCTTCCCCGTCGTGTGCACGAGCGTGTAGGCCGCGACCTTGTTCGTGGTCACGTCGGTGAGCGGGGTCGGGTTCGCCGCCGCCGCGCGGTAGGCGGCGACCTGGGCGGCCATCGTCTCCAGCGGCTGCATGATCGAGAAGGACAGCATGCCGAGCCCGTTGCGGCCGGCGATCTCCGCCGAGCCCTGCGAGGTCGCGGCCATCCAGCACGGTGGGTGCGGGTCCTGGAAGGGCTTCGGGGTGACCATGCGGCGCGGGAAGGAGAAGCGTTCCGACTCGTACTCGAAGTACTCCTCCCGCCACATGCCGGTGACGATCTCGATCGCCTCGCGCCAGTCGTCCCGCGACTTCGCGATGTCCACGCCGAACGCGGTCTGCTCCATCGGCGTCGATCGGCCCGTGCCCCATTCGACCCGGCCGCCGGACAGGATGTCGACGGTGGCGACCTTCTCCGCGATCCGCTGCGGCGGGGTGAACCCGAAGGGGGTCAGCGTGACGCCGAAGCCCATCCGGATCCGCTCGGTGATGCCCGCGAGGTGGCCGAGGAAGACCTCCGACGCCGGCATGTGCGAGCGGCCCTCGCGGAAGTGGTGCTCGACCGCCCAGATCGTGTTGAAGCCCATCCGGTCGGCCAGCCGGATCTGCTCGACCGCCTCGCGGTAGGCGCGCTGCTCCTCGCGCCGCTGGCCGTGCGGGTGTTCGCCGTGCCACGGGCGCGGCACGTCCACTTCGTAGAGCACGTCGAGCTTCATCGAGCGACTCCCAGGGGGTTGCGGTTGTTGCGGTGGTTGCGGTGGTTGCGGAGCTGCCTGGCGATATTTCGATATATTGAAAAGTGTTTCCGTATCCCGTATTCCGTCGCACGAGTGTCACCCGACGGGGTGCCGGTCACAAGAGGCAAGTCACCAGAGGCAAGAGGAGTGCGCACATGGTTCGTCCCGCCCTCGCCGCCGGTCGCGCGGTCGACATCCTGAACTTCTTCGCCGCCCACCCCGGCGGCGCGTACACGCTCTCCGAGCTGCACGCGGCGCTCGGCATCAATCTCGCGTCGGCGCTGTCCGTGCTCCAGGCCCTGGAGGACGCCGGCTACCTGGTCCGGCACCCGCGACGCAAGACCTACGAACTGGGCCCGGCCCTGATCGCGCTCGGCGACGCGGCGCTGCGCAGCAATCGGGCCGTGGACCTGGCGCGCGCCGAGATGCGCGAGCTGGCGGGCGAGTTCGCCACCGAGCTGATCGCGAGCGTCGCCGTGGGCGAGGAGATCGTGATCCTGGCCGTCGAGGGTCGCCCGCAGCTCGCGTCCGCCGACGTGCGGGTGGGCCAGCGGCTGCGCATGGTGCCGCCGCTGGGCCAGGTGTTCCACGCGTGGTCGGCGCCGGAGGAGGTGGAGGCATGGCTGGACCGGCTCGACGAGCGCGTCCGCGGCACCGCGCGGGTACACCTGCCGGCCACCCTCGCGGCGGTACGCGAGCGCGGGTACTCGATCACGCTGGAGAGCCCGACCCGCACCCGGATCGGCGTGACCATGGAACGGATGGCCGAGCACCCGCGCGAGGCCGCGCCGCTGCGCGACCGGCTGGCCGAATTGGCCGCCGCCCTCGGCGAGGAGGACTACGAGCTGATCGCGGTGGACCCGGACACCGTCTACGACATCTCGACCCTGGTGGCACCGGTGTTCGACGCCGCGGGGCACGTCGCGGTCGCGCTGACGCTCAACGGGCTCAAGGGGGTGACCGGTCGGCGGGTCACCGACCACGGCGAGCGGCTGGGCTCGGTCGCCCGCCTGGTGACCCGGCGGTCGGGCGGCCGACTGCCGGACTGACGGGGCGTGCGGGCGCCTCCGGACGCGGTGCGTCGCGTGGCGTGCCGCGCGGGTGTCACGTGTTTCGCCGACATGTCGAGCCGTTCACCCCGTGAGCACTCGCTCACCACAAGGCAACGCCGGCGTAACACGGGACGGGGTTCCTTAACCGGCGTGTAACACCGAGGTATACCCGGGGAAACCCGAGCTGCCCACCCTGACCTGAGACCCCATCAGGCCCACGAGGGAGCAGCATGACCGTCGCGACCGACGCCCTGAACGCCGGAGACACCGCGTGGCTGCTCGTCGCCACGGCGCTCGTGCTGCTGATGACACCGGCGCTCGCGATCTTCTACGGCGGCATGGTCCGGGCCAAGAGCGTCCTGAACATGCTGATGATGAGCTTCGTGGCGATCGCCGTCGTGACCGTCGTGTGGATCGCCTTCGGGTACAGCCTCGCCTTCGGCGACGACCTCGGCGGCGGGATGCTCGGCGACCTCGGACAGGTGTTCATGGCCGGCACCAAACCGACCGACCTGCACGGCACCGTGCCCGAACTGTTGTTCATGGCCTTCCAGTTGACGTTCGCGATCCTGACGGTGGCGCTCATCTCCGGCGCGATCGCCGACCGCACCCGGTTCAGGGCGTGGGTGATCTTCTGCGCGGTGTGGGTCACCTGCGTGTACGTGCCGCTCGCGCACTGGGTGTGGGGGCCGGACGGCTGGATCGCGAACGAGCTCGGCGCGCTCGACTTCGCCGGCGGCCTGGTCGTCGAGATCAACTGCGGCGCGGCCGGCATGGCGGTGGCCCTGGTCCTGGGCCCGCGGATCGGCTTCAAGCGCGACCCGATGCGGCCGCACAACCTGCCGCTCGTGGTGCTGGGCGCGGGGCTGCTGTGGTTCGGCTGGTTCGGCTTCAACGGCGGCTCGGCGCTGGGCGCGAACGGGCTCGCCGCGCAGGCCCTGGTCAACACGCAGGCCGCCGGGTGCACCGCGCTGATCGGTTGGCTCGCGGTGGAGAAGCGCCGCGACGGCCACGCCACCACGCTCGGCGCGGCCTCGGGCGCGGTCGCCGGGCTGGTCGCGATCACGCCGGCGTGCGGCGTGGTGGACCTGCCGGGGGCGATGGTGATCGGCCTCGTCGCGGGTGTCCTGTGCAGCTACGCCGTCGGCTGGAAGCACCGCTTCGGGTACGACGACTCGCTCGACGTGGTGGGCGTGCACTATGTCGGCGGGGTGGTCGGCACCCTGCTGATCGGCCTGTTCGCGAGCAAGGACGTCACCGGCGGGCCCGAGGGACTGGTCCACGGTGGTGGCGCGGCGCTGCTGGGCAAGCAGCTCGTCGCGATCCTCGTGGTGTCCGCGTTCTCCTTCGGGGTCACGTACGTGATCGCCAAGGCGATCGACCGCACGATCGGGTTCCGGGCCCATGCGGACCATGAGCAGGTCGGGCTCGACCTCGCGGTACATGCGGAGACGGCGTATGACCTCACCGCCGTCGGCGGTACGAAGCGGGTTGGCGGGCATGGGTTTCGGCCTGCGCCTCGGGCGGGTGACGAGCACGCGGAGTGATCCCGGGGGTCCTCAAGCGCCGGACGGGCTGGGTTCGGCCTCGTCACTGTGGTGTCCTCAAGCGCCGGACGGGCTGGGTTGACCCGACCTTCGGCCGAGGTGGCCTCAAACGCCGGCCGGGCTGATCGGAGTGGGCTTGCGCGCCCCACGAGGCTTCGTCCTCAAGCGCCGGACGGGCCGGGTTGACCCGGCCTTCGGCCGAGGTGGCCTCAAACGCCGGCCGGGCTGATGGGAGTGGGCTTGGGCGCCCCGCGAGGCTTCGGCCTCAAGCGCCGGACGTGTGGGGTCAGCGGGATTTGCGGGTGAGGAGGGCTGCGGTTGCCAGGCAGGCCAGGGCGGTGGCTGGGAGGGCTGCCTTTCGGGCCGCGTGTTTGGTGTTGCCGTGGTCGAAGGCGCTGCCGGAGGACTGCCAGGAGAACACCGACCACGCCGACTGGGCCGAGAACAGCGAGCCGGCGCTGAGCCACGAGCCGACCGACGCGGACGACAGTGCCGAGCCGATCGACCCGAAGGACAGCGCGGAGCCGACCGAGCCGACCGAAAGCACCGACCCCACCGACCCGATCGAGAGCACCGAGCCCTCGGAGGCGATCGACAGCACCGAGTTGTGCGAACGCCACGACAGCGTCGACCCGTGCGCGGCGTCCCACATCTTCTTCGTCATGCCGTCAGTCTGCCCCAGCGGCCCGTCCTGTCACAGCGGTTACATCCGGTCGACCGCCACCACCCGCAGGACCGCTCGGCCGGTCTCGTCCGACTCGGTGAGGTCCACCTCGGCGGTGATCCCCCAGTCGTGGTCCTCGGCCGGGTCGTCGAACACCTGGCGGACCCGCCACGCGGAGTCCTCCTTGGTGATCTGCATGAGCTTGGGCCCGCGCGCGTCGGGGCCGGTGCCGATCGAGTCGTGCTCGTCCCAGTAGTCCTCCAGGGCGTCCTGCCAGCGCTCGGAGTCCCACCCGGAGTCGCCCTCCTGCTCGGACAGCTCGCCGAGCTGGAAGTAGCGCCGCATCGCCGCGAGTTCGACCCGGCGGAACAACGCGTTGCGGACCAGCACCCGAAACGCCCGCTCGTTGGCGGTGACCGGCGTGGTGCGGCCCTCGATGTCGTCGAGCTCCTCCTGCGTCGCGTCCGGGTTGGCCAGCTTCTCCCACTCGTCGAGCAGGCTGGAGTCGACCTGGCGGACGAGCTCGCCCAGCCACGCGATCAGGTCGTGCAGGTCCTCGTTCTTGGCGTCGTCCGGAACGGTCTGGTTGAGCGCCTTGTACGCGCTCGCCAGGTAGCGCAGCACGATGCCCTCGGTGCGCGCGAGTTCGTACCAGCCGACGTAGTCGCCGAAGGTCATCGCGCGCTCGTACATGTCGCGCACGATCGACTTGGGCGACAGCGGGTGGTCGCCCACCCACGGGTGGCTGCGCATGTAGATCGCGTACGCGTGTTCGAGCAACTCTTCGAGCGGGCGCGGGTATTGGATGTCGGCGAGCCGCTCCATCCGCTCCTCGTACTCGATGCCGTCGGCCTTCATCTGCCCGACCGCCTCGCCCTTGGCCTTGTTCAGCTGCGCGGCGAGGATCTGGCGCGGGTCGTCCAGCGTGGCCTCGACCACCGAGAGCACGTCGAGCGCGTACGTCGGGGCCTCGGGGTCGAGCAGGTCGAACGCGGCGAGCGCGAACGTGGACAGCGGCTGGTTGAGCGCGAAGTCGGCCTGGAGGTCGACGGTCAGCCGCACCGTGCGGCCCTCCTCGTCCGGCTCGGCGAGCTTCTCGACCACGCCGCCGTCCAGCAGCGAGCGGTAGATCGCGATCGCCTGCCGGATGTGCCGCAACTGCTGCGCACGCGGCTCGTCGTTGTCGGTGAGCAGGTGCCGCATCGCCTCGAAGGCGTCGCCGGGACGGTTGATCACCGCGAGCAGCATCGCGTGGGTGACCCGGAAGCGCGAGGCCAGCGGCTCGGGCTCGGCCTCCTGGAGCCTGGTGTAGGTCTCGTCGTTCCAGCCGACGAAGCCCTCGGGGGCCTTCTTGCGGACCACCTTGCGGCGCTTCTTGGGGTCGTCGCCGGCCTTGGCGAGCGCCTTGAGGTTCTCGATCTCGTACTCGGGGGCCTGCGCCACCACGTTGCCCACCGTGTCGAAGCCGGCCCGGCCCGCGCGCCCGGCGATCTGGTGGAACTCGCGCGCCCGCAGCCGGCGCACCCGCTGGCCGTCGTACTTGGACAGCGCGGTGAACAGCACCGTGCGGATCGGCACGTTGACGCCGACCCCGAGCGTGTCGGTGCCGCAGATCACCTTCAGCAGCCCGGCCTGGGCGAGCCGCTCGACCAGACGCCGGTACTTGGGCAGCATGCCCGCGTGGTGCACGCCGATCCCGTGCCGGACCCACCGCGAGAGCTGGCGACCGAACTTGGTGGTGAACCGGAAGCGCCCGATCACGCTCGCGATCTCGTCCTTCTCGGCGCGCGTGCACATGTTGATGCTCATCAGCGACTGGGCCCGCTCGACCGCCGAAGCCTGGGTGAAGTGCACGATGTAGACCGGCGCCTCACGCGTGGTCAGCAGCTCTTCGATGGTCTCGTGCAGCGGCGTGACCCGATAGGCGAAGTACAGCGGGACCGGGCGCACGGCCGACTTGACGATCGCGGTGGCCCGGCCGGTGCGCCGCCGCAGATCGGTCTGGAAGCGGTCCATGTCGCCGAGCGTCGCGGACATCAGCAGAAACTGCGCCTTGGGCAGCTCGATCAACGGGATCTGCCAGGCCCAGCCGCGGTCGGGGTCGCCGTAGTAGTGGAACTCGTCCATCACGACGAAGCCCACGTCGGCGTCCGCGCCGTCGCGCAGCGCGATGTTGGCGAGCACCTCGGCGGTACAGCAGATGATCGGCGCGGTCGCGTTGACCGACGCGTCGCCGGTCATCATGCCGACGTTCTCGGTGCCGAACTGGGCCACCAGGTCGAAGAACTTCTCCGACACGAGGGCCTTGATCGGCGCGGTGTAGAAGCTGCGCTCCTTGCGGGCCATCGCCGCGAAGTGCCCGCCGGCGGCGACCAGGCTCTTACCGGAGCCGGTCGGCGTGTTGAGGATGACGTTGTTGCCCGAGACCAGCTCGATCAGCGCCTCTTCCTGCGCGGGATACAGGGTGAGGCCGCGCTCCTCCGCGTACGACGCGAAGGCTTCGTACAGGGCGTCGGGGTCGGCCTCGGCAGGGAGCAGATCGATGAGAGTCACACGCTCTATCTTGCCTGCTCGCGGGCGCGCACCCGGACGCAACCCGGATTCGCCCTTCGCTCGGGCGCCGTGAGCCTTCCGTTGACACGTGTCGCATCCGTACGGTCACCGTGATCAACGACCACTGGGAACAGGGGTGCTCGTGGGGTTGGTACGACGAGTGGGACGCACGGTGTCGATGGTGCTCGCGGGGCTGGCCCTGTCCGGCGCGACGCTCGCGTGCACGACGGACGGTGCGCGGAGCCCGCGGGCCACGTTGACGGTGGTGTCGTTACCGCACGACCCCGAACAGGGCTCGGCCTGGTTCGGCTGGACGGTGCGGTTGAACGGCGACCGGCACCAGCAGAGCAGCTACCGCCTGATCATCTCGAACGACCCGTACGCGATCGACACGATCACCTCCGGCGGCGTGGACCCCAACGCCTGGGACAGCGGGGTCGTGCACTCGGCGCAGTACAACGACCTGCGACCGTCGGGCTTCCGCTACGAGCCGGGCACGACCTACTACTGGAGCGTGCGGGTCCGGGACGAGCAGGGCCGCGACTCCGACTGGAGCGCGCGCGACCAGTGGACGGCGCCGCGGCGCTGACCGGCCGTTCAGCACACCACCTTCGCCGCGCGCAGTGCGCCGATCCGGTCGGCGAACCCCAGTTCGGCGAGGATCTCGTCGGTGTCGGCGCCGAGCGTGGGAGCCGGTCGGCCCAACCGCGCGGGCGTGCCGCCGAATCGGGCCGGGTGGCGCGGCTGGCGCAGGCGGCCCGCGGTCGGGTGTACGTCGTCCTCCAGCAGCCCCACGGCCGCGACGTGCGGGTCGGTCGCCAGCTCGCCCGGGCCCAGGACCACGCCGCACGGCACGTTCTCGGCCTCCAGGCGCGCGATGCCCTCGGCGACGGTGAGCTTGGTCGCGGCCTCGTGGCAGCGGGTGACCAGCGCGTGCCCGAGCTCGCGGTGGCGGCGGCGCTCGGCGATCGTGGCGACGCGCGGGTCGTCGTACCCCTCGACCCCGAACGCCCGGCACATGCCCGCGAAGTCGGCGTCACCGGTCGGGGTGGCGATCCCCCAGCCGTCGAGGAACGCGTACGGGCGCACGTCCGCGACGAAGCTGCCGGGCTGGCTGCCGTCGCCGTCGCGCAGCACGTCGTTGCCGGCCGAGTCGACCCACAGGAACGAGATCACCGCGTCGAGCATGGACAGTTCCAGGTGCTGACCGCCGCGTCCGCGCTCGCGGGCGAACAGCGCCGCGGTGATCGCCTGGGCGGCGGTGAGCGCGGTGACCTTGTCGGCCAGGGCCTGGTTGGAAAAGCGGGGACGACCGGTCTCGGGGTCCTTCTGGTTCTCGGCGATCCCGCTGTACGCCTGGATCACCGTGTCGTACGCGCCCTTGCCGGCGTAGGGTCCCTCGGCGCCGAAGCCGGAGATCGAGCAGTACACGAGGTCGTCGCGGCGCACGTCGGCGTAGCCGAGGCCGAGCCGTTCGGCCACCCCGGGCCGCCAGTTCTGCACGACGATGTCGGCCTCGGCGATCAGCGCCCGGACGATCTCGCGGCCCTCGTCGGTGCGCAGGTCGACCGCGACGCAGCGCTTGCCGCGGTTGCACATTTGATAGAGCGCGCTGATGCCGCCGGTCGCGGTGCCGATCCAGCGCGAGATGTCGCCGATGCCCGGGCGCTCGACCTTGATCACGTCGGCGCCCTGGTCGGCGAGCAGGGCCACCGCGTACGGGCCGGTGGCGGCGGCGGACAGGTCCACGACGCGCACGCCGGCGAGCGGCCCGTCGATCGGAACACGTTCCACTACGTTCCCCCTTGACCCGGGCCTCGACCCGACGGCGCGGCCGGTCGATCCGACGGCATGACGAAAACAGGTTCTCTCTCACAGGTCAAGGCTCTGGCCTCTTCACGAGGTCCGGCGGAGAATCCGGCAGCGTCCCGATGGCGGGATTCGCCGGCGTTCCGGTGTGGGAACGCGGCACACAGCTACGGAGGATTCGTGACCAACCCGATCGGGCCGCTCACCGCGGCCGACGAGGGCTTCCATCACCAGGTCGCCGAGACCTTCGCGACCGTGGCCACGACCGACCCGTCGTGGACCGAGAAGGTGTGCGCGATGGCCGCGGCCCGGGACGGCAGCCTGCAACTGGGCTTCGGGCTCGGCAAGTACACGAACCGCAACGTGATGGACTGCTACGCGGGTGTCTCCCGCGGCGTCGAGCAGCTCACCGTGCGCGCGTCGCGCCGCCTGTCGCCCGAGCCGCACACCACGGTGGTGGGGCCGATCCGGTACGAGGTGATCGAGCCGCTCAAGGTGGTCCGCTTCGTGTTGGAGCCCAACGAGGCCCAGCCGATCGCGTTCGACTGGACCTTCGAGTCGGTCGTCCCGGCGGTGTGCGAGGACCGCACGCACAACCGGCGCGCCTACCGCACGACGGCCGACCTGGTCCGCTACCACCAGACGGGGGTCGCGTCGGGCTGGGTCGAGGTGGCCGGCGAACGCACCGAGATCACTCCCGACACGTGGGTGTCGACACGTGACCACTCGTGGGGCACGCGCTACGACGTCGGCTCGCCCGCAGCCGACCTCGAACCGGCCGGGATGCCCGCGTCGATGTCGTTCCGGATGATCTGGGCGCCGATCCTGATGGAGCGTCCGGACGGCAGCCGGTACGCGCTGTTCCTGCACTACCAGATCACCAGCGCGCCGGGCTTCGCGCAGAAGCGGGTGATGGGCGGGGTCGAGCACCCCGACGGCCGGGTGGAGGAATGGGCCGACCTGGTGCCGGACCTGAGCTACGACCCGGTCAACCGTCGACTGCGCGGCGGCACATTGCACGCCACGATGGCCGACGGGTCGGCGCGCCCGTTGCGGATCGAGGTGGTCTCGGACACCGGCTTCCACCTGGGCGCGGGCCTGTACTTCGGGCTGGACGGACGCCACCACGGCGAGTGGCGCGGCGACCTGCACGTGGACGGCGAGCGTGTCGCCGACTGCTCGACCCCCGAGCAGGCGCGCCGGCTGCACCAGATCCGGGACACCGTCGTCAAGGTCACCGACCCGGTCGGCGGCGGCGTCGGTTGGGGCAACTGCCAGCCGATCGTGACGGGCGCGGACGAGACCCTGGGGCTGACCGCGGAGTCGTCGTTCATGTAGCCAGGCGCAGCACGGGGTCGGGTGGGCGGCCCGCCCGACCCCGCGTCGTCAGGACGGCGGGGTGGCCTGCCCGATGATCGTCGCCGAGGACTGCGGGTCGTACGCGTGCTCGGTGCCCGCGTGCTCGGTGCCGTGGCCGTCGAAGGCGTGCCGCACGTCGGCGGCGGGCGCCGGCGGAGCGGGTTTCGGCGTGGCGGACGCGGAGTCGCGCCGGATCTCGGCCATCCCGCGCTTGAGCGAGTCGCGCAGCAGCTTGCCCGTCGGACGTTCGACGAAGCGGTGGATCGCCCAGGCCACCGGCACCATCAGCGCGACCACACCGACCAGGAGCGTGGCGGCCGGAACCCGGTCCCGGAACTGCCGGATGATCGTCATCCCGATGTACATGTGGATGACGTAGAGCGGGTAGGTCAGCGCGCCGGCCGTGGTCAGCCACTTCCACTGCACGCGATCGAACCGGCCGAGCGCGGCGCCGGCCATCACCGCGAAGCACAGCAGGATGGTGAACCGCACCGGCCAGCCCGGCACCGACGTGTAGTGCGGATCGCCCAGGTTGATCTTCATCCGCAGCTCGACGTAGTGCTGGGCCAGCACGAACGAGATACCGACGATGCCCCAGAGCACCGCGTTGGGCTTGAACCGGTACATCAGGAAGAACGCGATGCCCGCGACGAAGTAGGGCGAGTAGGCCGGCATCGTCCAGGTCGCGAGCAGGTCGTTCCCGACCTTGGGGGTGATCATCGCGCCGACGGTCCAAATGCCGCAGAACAGCACACATTTGCGGTACGTCACGCCGGTGGCCACGACGATCGCGAAGACGATGTAGAAGCGCAGTTCGGTGAACAGCGTCCAGTAGGCGCCATCGACGTCCGGGACGTTCAGCCCCGTCTGCAACATGGAAAAGTTGGACAGGATGATGTCCAGATCATCCGCCTTGTACACCTGGGGCCAGACCGTCAGGACACCGGTGGTCAGCAGGATCCCGGCCCAGTAGGCGGGATAGAGCCGAGAGGCCCGGGAGACCACGAAGTCGCCGAGCGAACGCCCCCAGGCGCTCATGCAGATGACGAACCCGCTGATCAGGAAGAAGAGGTCGACGCCCAGCCAGCCGTACTGGGCGAACTTGTGCAGGGTGGGGAAGATCGCGTTCGGATCGCTGCCCCAGCCGCCGGGCAGGGAGACGTAGTGGTAGAGCACCACGGTGAGCGCGGCGACCAGGCGAAGCCCGTCCAGGACGTAGAGGCGGGCGGCCGCCTGCGGCGGGGCGGACACGCCGCCCCGATCACCCTTCGTGGCACGCCACACGGCCTTCTCCCTCCATTGATTCGGATCCTCCGGTCCCCCGGACGTCACCGTCGTCGGCCGGCGGCAGACCGCGCGGGGCCCGACGAGCCGTCGCAGTGTAGGGGTCCGCCGACCGGACGAACGACGGCATCGGCGAGCGTGTCGCCGGCGCCGCTGCGCGCGGACCGCCGGAGCGCGACGACCGTGATCGGGATCCCTGCCCGGCATGTGTTCCGGTGAACACGCAGCGCGAGCCATACGATGCTGGCGACCTTGATCAGGGGAAGGGACTCCATCGATGCGCAGGATCCTCATAGTCGGTGCCGGGCAGTCCGGGCTTCAACTCGGCCTCGGACTGCTGGCCCACGGCTACAACGTGACCATCATGACCGAGCGGACCCCGGACGAGATCCGCGCGGCCCGGGTGACCTCGACGCAGATCATGATGCCGTCGACGATCGAACTGGAGAAGCCGTACGGGCTCGACCTGTGGGCCGACCAGGTGCCACCGATCCCGCGCGCGGGGTTCACCATCCCGGGCCCGGACGGCACTCCGGTGGTGAACTGGCTCGGCGAGATGGGCGGCGCACAGTCGGTGGACCAGCGGATGAAGATGCCCGCGTGGATGGAGCTGTTCGTGGAGCGCGGCGGCAACCTCGTCGTGCACCCCGTCGCGGTCTCCGACATCGACTGGTACACCCGCAACTACGACCTCGTGGTGGTGGCCGCCGGCAAGGGCGAACTGGTGTCGATGTTCGACCGGGATCACGACAAGTCCGAGTTCACCACGCCACAGCGCCAGTTGGCGGTCGCGTACTTCCACGGCGCCACCCCCCGGCCCGAGGTCGGATACGACGCGCTGCACGTGAACGGCATCCCCGAGGCCGGCGAGATCATCATGTTCCCGGGCCTGACGCTGTCCGGCCCCTGCGACATCATCCTGCTCGAGGCGGTCCCGGGCGGCCCGCTCGACGTGTTCGGCGGCGTCCGCGACCCCGACGAGCACTGGGCCCTGATGCGCGAGCTGGTCCGGCGGTTCGCGCCGTGGGACCACGACCGGATCAGCCGGGCCGAGCTGACCGACCCGATGTGCGTGCTCAGCGGCGGATTCTCCCCGATCGTGCGCAAGCCGATCGCCGAACTCCCCTCCGGCGGCCTGGCCCTGGGCATCGGCGACGTCCTGGTCACCAACGACCCGCTGAGCGGACAGGGCTCCAACAACGCGGCCCGCGCGGCCGACCTGTACCTGCGGGCGATCCTGGCCCACGGCGACCGGCCGTTCGACGCCGAGTGGATGCAGACCCTCTTCGACGCCTTCTGGGACCGTGCCCGACACGGCGTGAAGTTCTCCACATCCCTGCTGGGCGCGCCGCCGGCGCATGTCCAGATGCTGATGGGCGCCGGGAACGAGAACCCGGCGGTCTGCGACGCGATCATGAGCGCCTTCGACAACCCGGTGGAGTTCGAGGAGTTCATGTACGACCCGGAGAAGACCAAGGCGTTCCTGGCGAAGGTGGGGGCGCTGTAGGGGGTTGAGCCACGGCGGGGCGGGCGGGGCGCCGATCGGTTTCGGGGTGAGGTCCACCGGATCGAGGGAGCCGGGTCGGTGCGGTTCGGCGCGTCAGCGCCCACCGACCGGGTCACGCTCGTGATCGACGAGCGCAGCGAGGAGAGCGGCCGGAGGCCGCAGGTTTTCACTGACGTCGACGGCCCGGAGCTTGCGGAGGGACGGCGACGTGCGAGCGGAGTGCCGCTTTTTCTCGGAGGAGCGTAGCGGGGGAGAGAAAAAGCGGTGCTTCGGGAGCCGGCGGCAAAGCCGCCCATAAAAAAGAGCCCGACCCGAGAGCAAGGCTCTCGGGTCGGGCCTGCCGGTCGCGCCCCGGGTGGGGGTGGGGACACGAGCGGCCGGGGATGCGAGATCCCCGAACGGCTACAGACCCTGGGGGGGATTGGGCTGCGCCTGGGCCACCCGGAAAGGGGGGAGTCCCGTTGGTTTCCGGATGGACCGTCGTTCAGAAGGCTAGTAAAAACCGTGGCCGAAGAACACCTGTCGACCCGCCCGGATTTGGTCTCGGACGAGGGTTTAAGGCCCACTTAAGGGTCGACTCCGCCCGATGTGCCGGGCGGCACACGAGCCACCACACAGAGTCAGGAAATCGGGGTTCGTCGCCGTCCGCGCCGACCCTTCACGGCGCGGCGACTCCTGCGTGTGACCGAGGTCGCACGGCCTGCCCCGAGCCGAACACTGATCTCCGTCCCGCCGAGCATCGACCGCCCCACCTCGACCTCTCCGCCGGTGGCCTCGGCGAGCCGCCGCACGATGTCCAGTCCCAGACCCGTCGAGCCCTCCCCGCCCTCGCCGTGCCCGCGCCGCAGCGCGGCCTCCGCGTCGGCGATGCCCGGGCCGCCGTCGGCCACGAGCAGGATCACCGCGTCCTTGCCCGAATGCAGCGTGACCGAGAACGGCACGCCCTCCTCGGTGTGCCGGAACACGTTCCCGAGCATCGCGTCGATCCCGGCCGCCAGTTCGCCCCGGGGCACCGGAACCCGCACCGGCACGTCCGCGCCCACCAGTTGCCACGGCCGGTCCTCGTCCTCGGCGAGCGCGGACCAGAAGTCCATCCGGTCGCGGACCACCTCGGCCGCGTCGCAGCCCACGAGTTCGACGCTCGCGCTCTGCCGCCGGGCCGTGCGGATCAGCTCGTCCACCTCGCGTTCCAACTGCGCGACCGCGTTCCGGGTCTGCTCGGCGACCGGATCCTCGCCCAGCGCCGCCGCGTTCAGCCGCAACGCGGTCAGCGGGGTGCGCAGCCGGTGCGACAGGTCGGCGGCCATCTCCCGCTCGTTGGCCAGCAGTTGCTCGACCCGATCCGCCATCGTGTTGAACGACGTGGCGGCCTCCTGGAGTTCGGACGGCCCCTGTGGCGTGATCCGCGCCTCCAAGTCCCCCGTACCCAGCGACCGGGCCGCCGAGGCGAGGCCCCGCGCCGACCGCACGACCTGCGCGCCGAGCCGGTCCGCGACCACCACCGAGCCGCCGACGAGCACGACGGCGACGCCGGTCAGGACCAACCACGCCGTGGTCACGCCGTGGTCCAGGTCGCCGTCCGGGACGTACACCTCGATCACCGTGATCCGCCCCTGGTCCAGCACCAGCGGTTGCAGCAGCGCCCACCCGCTGCCCGCCCGGACCCGGAACGCGCGGGCCGACTCACGGGCCGTGGCGATGCTGCGCTCGCTCGCGCGCGGGCGGCCGAGTACGGATCCGTCCGGCAGGTGGATCGCGATCCGCCCGCTCGAACCGGCCGGCACACTCGCCACCGCCGGCTCCAGCGCCGCCCGATCGGTCGTGATCACCAACGCCGGTTGCAGCGCCGCGGCCTGCCGCTCCGCGTCGGTGAACGTGCGGTCCGCGGCGATCTCGCGAATCACCAGCACCAGCGGGATCAGGAACGCCAGGGCGACCATCGTGGTGACCGCGAGCGAGACCCGAACGAGCGTCCCGCGCAGGCCCCTCGGCGGTCGCGGGGGCTTCCCGGCCGGCCCGTCCTCGGTCGCGGCCGTCCCGCCCGGGTCGGCCCTCACGCCGGCGGCTCCAGCTTCACCCCGACACCACGCACGGTATGCAGGTATCTCGGCTGCCGGGCCTTCTCGCCGAGCTTTCGGCGCAGCCACGACAGGTGTACGTCGATCGTCTGGTCGTCGCCGTACGACTGGCCCCACACCTCGGCCAGGATCTCCCGCCGCGGCACCACGGTCCCGGCCCGAGCCGCGAGGAAGGCCAGCAGGTCGAACTCACGCCGCGTCAGCTCCAGCGTCCGACCGTCGAGTTCGGCCTCCCGGCGGCGGATGTCGATCCGCAGTCCGCCGGTGGTGAGCACGTCTCCCGCGGTCCGGCCACGCGCGCGACGCAGCACCGCGGACAGCCGGGCGCCCAGGTGTTCGCCCGAGAACGGCTTCGTCACGTAGTCGTCGGCGCCGGCGTTGAGCAGTCGCACCACCTCGGCCTCGTCGTCGCGCGCGGTCGCGATGATCACGGGCACATCCGATATGCCGCGCAACATCTTCAATGCCTCGGAGCCGTCCAGATCAGGCAATCCGAGGTCCAGAATGACCACGTCGAAGGGATATTGAGCCACTTCGCGCAATGCTTCGAGAGCTGTTCCGACGCTCCGAACCGTGTGAGAGGCCGAGGTGAGATATCGGATCAACGCGGAACGAACGAATTGGTCGTCCTCGACCACGAGCACCTGTGCCATGGTTCGGAACCGTACTCGTACTCCCCGGTCCACCCCGCCTCGGAGGGGGAACACCGTGGCGGAAGGATAGGGCTCGTGCGGAGAACCATCACGTCGATCTCGGTCTGGCTCGCGGTGACCGCGGTCGCCGTCGCGCTGTCCTGGTGGGGTGTCCGAAGCGTGCTGCGCAACACCGTGTTCGAGGCGCCGCAGGCCCCCACGTTCACCGCCGGGGACGAGCCGCCGCCGCCCGTGACGGCCTCGCCACCGGTACCCGACGCGGTCACGACCAGCGCCGCGCCGGACCTGATCTCCGCGACCAACCGCACCCCCGCGTCCTCGTCCGCCCCGCCGTCCACCAAGCCCCCGACGACGTCGGCCCCGCCGCCCACGCAAAAGCGCGCCGATCAGCTCGCGAGCGCGGTACAGAGCTTCGAGGTGCGCGGCGGGCGGGCGTCGTTCAAATACCAGGCGACGTCCGCGACGCTGGTCGCGGCGACCCCGAACACGGGGTGGTCGGTCAAGGTGTGGCCCAGCACCACGTGGATCCGGGTGGACTTCACCAACAACGGACGCACCTCATCGGTGTTCGTCGTGTGGAACGGCCACGACCCGACCGCCTCGACCTACGAGGGCTGACGGCGCCGGGCCCGGGGCTCGACCGAAGCCGCCCTCGCTATCGACGCTTCCCCGCCACCGCGAACTCCGCCACGAGCGCCTTGTCGAACGCCGGCAGATCCTCCGGCTTGCGGCTGGTGACCAGCGTGTTCGTCCCGGCGGTACACACCACCACGGCCTCGTCGAGCCAGGTCGCGCCGGCGTTCTCGAGGTCGGTGCGCAGACTCGGCCACGACGTGAGCTGCCGGCCGCGAACGACATCCGCCTCGATCAGCGTCCACATCGCGTGACAGATCGCCGCGACCGGCTTGCCCTCCTCGAAGAACCGCCGGATGAACTCGACCGCCTTGGGCTGGGTCCGCAGGAAATCCGGATTGCCGACCCCGCCGGGCAGCACCAGCGCGTCGAAGTCGCCCGAGCCGACCGCGTCGATGCCCGCGTTCACGTGGAACGTGTCGGCCCGGTCGAAGTGGTCGAAGCCCTGCACCTCGCCGGCCTTCGTGGAGATCAGTTTCGGGGTACCCCCCGCCCGTTCGACGGCCGTCCACGGCTCGGTCAGCTCTACCTGCTCGACGCCCTCGGGGGCGACGAGAAACGCGACGGTGAGGCCCTGAAGCTCGGATGCCATGCATCCCTCCCAAACGGTGACGGCTACGTGCCTTCGCCTGCCCGTCACCCACGGGGCCAAACACCGGGCGCGATCGGTGCCGCTGGGGCCGCCCTAGAGGTCCTCCAGCACCCCGGCCGCCGTCGTCCGCAACCCCCGGGCCGAGCGCGTGGCGGTGTTGTACGCCTCGTCGCCGCGGCCGTCGGAGAACGCGTTCGCCGCCTGGATCAGGCCCTGCGCGCCCTTGAGCACGTCGACCGCCGCCGCCAGCAACGCCTCGCCGCGCGGGTCCTGGCCCGCCTCCCCGGCCATCCCCGCCAGCTGCTGGGTGAGCACCGTCAGGCGCATGTCCACGCCGCGCGCGCCCGAGAGCGGGGCCGGCCTCGGGTCGCGCACCGACGGGACGCCCTGCCGCGGCATCGGCACGCCCTCGGGGCCGCCGCACAGCGGGCACGTCTCGCCGAGCGCGAGCAGCCCGCGCTCGGGATGCCGCGGACACGGGGCGGAGCGCGGCCGCGCGTCGGCGGCGTCCCGGGCCCGCCCGCGCCGCCGCCGGTTCTCGCAGAACAGGCACTTGTCCCGCGCGTCCTCGTCGACCGGGCCGTACGGATGCTCGTTGCACAACGTGGTCGGGACGGGCGCGACCAGTTGTCCGAGCAGCCGACGCGTGTTCGCCAGTTGCTCGGCGATCGCGTCGTACGCCTCGGGCGGGCTGGTGTTGCCCAGGAGGTCGACCATCTCCATCAGGTTCTTGGTCGAGCGGACGAGTGCCTTCGTATCAGGTGCCACGCCTATGGACTGTAAATGATCGGCGGGACATCACCGCACGATCAGGACTTCGAGGGTCCTGGGCCCGTGTACCCCCTCGACCCGGTCGAGCTCGATGTCGCTGGTCGCGGAGGGCCCGGAGATCCAGGTCTGCGGCCGTCCCGGGGCCAGTCGTTCCAGCGCCCGCGGGACCGACGCGACGACGTCCGCGGCCCGCACGACGCACAGGTGCCAGTCCGGCACCAGGCTCAGCGCGCGCCGCCCCTGCCCCGGCCCGGCGTCGAGCACGATGGTGCCGGTCTCGGCGATCGCGACGGCGGACGCGGTGAGCACCCCGTCGGTGCCGTCGAGATCGGCGACCGACAACATGGGCCCGTTATTAATAGGACTGTCGTACAACCATCCGTCCGGTACGCACACCCCCTCCCCCAGCCCGGCCGTCCACCCGTCCGGCAGCCCCGCCGGGATCACCACCCGCCGGGCCCCGCGCCGCTGCACCGCCCGCGCGATCGCGTCCGCGAGGTCGTCCTCGGCGACCTCGTGCACGAGCGCCCGATAGTCGCGCAGGTGCTCGACGAGCAGTTCGAGCACGCCTTCGCCCACGTGCTCCCGCGCGTACTCGCGCGGCACCGCGAACACCTCGTCGCGCGGCACGTCCACAAGGGCCGCGCGCACCCGGGCCAGGATCACGTCACGCGCACTCATCGGCCGTCCTCCTCGGTCTTCCTCGGCGCGCCGGCGGCCCCGCTCCCGGGCCCGCTCCGCTCGCGCACCCACCAGTCCCGGAACGACTCGGCCGGCACCTCCGGGATCGACCGGCTGTCGGTCCACGCCGCGCCGGGGCCCGGCGCCCGCTTGGGGATCAGCTTGCGCGAGCGCGCCGCGACGCGCTGTACCCTCCGCAACCGCTTCGGGTCGTCGAGCACCCACTCCGCCGCCTTCATCGCGGCCTTCTCGGCCCGGTGCCCGCCACCCTCGACGACCTGTTCGCGCAGGTGCACCAGCACCTCCGGGATGTCGATCGCGACCGGGCACACCTCGTAGCAGGCGCCGCACAGCGAGGACGCGTACGGCAGCGACGCGGTCTGCGCGTCGACCTTCCCCGTCGCGACGCCCTTGAGCTGCGGCACCAGGATCGCGCCGATCGGGCCCGGATACACCGAGCCGTACGCGTGCCCGCCGGTGCGCTCGTACACCGGGCACACGTTCAGGCAGGCCGAACACCGGATGCAGCGCAGCGCCTGCCGACCGGTCCGGTCCGCCAGCACGTCCGTGCGGCCGTTGTCGAGCAACACCAGGTGGAAGTCCTGCGGGCCGTCGCCGGGCGTGACCCCCGTCCACATCGACGTGTACGGGTTCATCCGCTCCCCGGTCGAGCTGCGCGGCAACAACTGGAGGAAGACCTCCAGGTCGGCCCACGTGGGGACGACCTTCTCGATCCCCACCACCGAGATCAGCGTGTCCGGCAGGGTCAGGCACATCCGCCCGTTGCCCTCCGACTCGACCACCACGAGCGTGCCGGTCTCGGCCACGATGAAGTTCGCGCCCGACACCGCGACCCTCGCGCTCAGGAAGCGCTCGCGCAGGTGACGGCGCGCGGCCTCGGCGAGCGCGGCGGGCTCGTCGGTCAGGCCCTCCGGGGCCGGGATGCCCCACTCCCCCATCTCGCGCACGAAGATCTCCCGGATCTCCGCGCGGTTGCGGTGGATCGCGGGCACCAGGATGTGCGAGGGCAGGTCGTCGCCCAACTGCACGATCAGCTCGGCCAGGTCGGTCTCGTAGGCCCGGATCCCCTCGGCCGCGAGCGCCTCGTTCAGCCCGATCTCCTGGGTCACCATCGATTTGACCTTGACCACCTCGGTCTCGCCGGTGGCCTTGACCAGGTCGGCGACGATCCGGTTCGCCTCGGCCGCGTCGGCGGCCCAGTGCACCGTGCCGCCCGCGGCGGTGACCGCCGCCTCGACGGCGAGCAGGTGCTCGTCGAGCCGGCGCAGCGTCCGGTCCTTGATCGCGGCACCGGCCGCGCGCAGTTCGGCCCAGTCGTCGAGTTCGTCGACCACCAGGGCCCGCTTGTCGCGGATCGTGTGGGTGGCCTTGCGCAGGTTGTGCCGCAACTGGGCGTCGCCGACGGCGGCCCGCGCGGCCTCCGGGAACGGGGGCATTCCCACGAACGTGGCGCCCGTGGGTGGACCGGTGCCGCTCATGCGGGTCATGCGGGCTCCTTCTCGGTGGAGGCGAGGATTTCCGCGAGGTGCAGCACCCGCATGCCGGTGCGCTGCCGATCCATCAGGCCGCCGATGTGCATCAGGCACGAGTTGTCCGCGGCGCACAACACCTCGGCGCCGGTGCCGGCCGCGTGCCGGACCTTGTCGGTGCCCATCGCGGTGGACACGTCGGGGTTCTTGACCGCGAACGTGCCACCGAAGCCGCAGCACTCCTCCTCGCCGGGCAGGCCCAGCAGTTCGAGGCCGCGCACCTCGCGCAACAGCGCGGTGGGCCGGTCGCCGAGCCTCATCAGCCGCCGCGAGTGGCAGGTGGGGTGGTAGGCGACCTTGTGCGGGAAGTAGGCGCCGACGTCGGTCACCCCGAGCACGTCGACGATGAACTCGGTGAGGTCGTACACCTTCGGCACCACCGCCGCGACCGCGTCCGCGAGGGTGTGGTCCTCGGCCCGTGCGGCGGCGCGCGGGTGGTTGTCGCGGATCATCGCGCCGCACGACCCGGACGGCGTGACCACCGCGTCGTAGCCCGCGAAGGTGTCCGCGAACCGGCGGACCATGGGCTCGATCCGCCTGCCGTAGCCGGTGTTCCAGTGCATCTGTCCGCAGCACGTCTGCGCGGCGGGAAAGTCCACGTCGCAGCCGAGCCGCTCCAGGAGGCGCACGACGGCCTGCCCCGTGCGGGGGTAGAGCGTGTCGTTCACGCAGGTGATGAACAGCCCGACGCGCATGCGGGCGGCCTCCTCGCAGGTCGGTGGGTCCGAATCGAGATTCGAACGTGTGGTCTGACCACACTGTGGTGTGCACACGCTAAGGGCATGTCATGCTGTGCCACAAGACGGGTCGGTGGCGGCGCGTCCACGAGACGTGGGTGGGGCGGACGCGGGCGGCGGGCCCGCGCCCCGACGCGAAGGGGAAGGGAGACCCGGTGACAGACGGCCCGGACTGGCGCCCGGTCAAGCGCGTGCGCGCGTTCGAGGAGGTCGTCGCGCAGATCGAGGAGCAGATCGCGACCGGCCGCCTGCGCGCGGGCGACAAGCTCCCCGGCGAGCGCGCGCTCGCCGCCGCGCTCGGGGTCAGCCGCCCGTCGGTCCGCGAGGCCATGCGCGTCCTGGAGGCGATGGGCGTGCTGGTCGCCAACACCGGCAGCGGTCCGGAGGCCGGCGCGATCCTGGCCGGCTCGGCGGGTCCGGCGTTGACCGGCGTGCTCGGGCTGCATCTGGGCCTGGCCAACTTCGCCGTGGACGACGTCGTCGAGACCCGACTGCTGATCGAGTCGTGGGCGGTCGAGGCGGCGGCGCGGCACGCGAGCGAGGCCGACCTGGCCCGACTGCGCGCGATCGTGGAGGCGATGGAGGCGCCGGACGTGTCGGCGGAGCGGTTCAACGAGCAGGACACCGAGTTCCACACCGCGATCGCCGAACTGTCGGGCAACGCCCTGGTGGCCACGTTCATGCGGGCGCTGCGCGACACCGTGCGCCGGCACCAGCAGCGCGCACTGGCCGAACTGGGCCCGGACATCGGCGCGTTGCGCGCGGACCACCGGGCCATCCTGGCCGCGATCGAGGCCCGCGATCCGCGCGCGGCGGCCGACGCGCTCGCCACGCACCTGCGCCGCGCCTACCCGAACGTGGCCCGCGTACAGGACTGACGCACCGTCACCACCGAGGTTCGACAGCGCGTTCGCCCCGAATCGGGCAAACCGTCGAACGCTCTGGTAACTCACCGCGTTCGCCCGGCATACTGCGCGGCAACGTACAGCGCAGGAGGTCGCGAGAATGCTCGGGCACGACCGGATCGACGCGGAAACGTACCACCGGGACATCGTTCCCGGGCTGCTCATCGGCGAGCCCGGCGAACGCGCCGCGGTCGGCCTCGCCGGGCTCGCCCCGCTCGGCATGCGGATCGGGGACGCCGCCTGGACCTATCGCCCGGACGCCTCCCGGCTGCGGATCGTGGAGGGGATCGACGACGACGCGACGTGTGTCGTGCGGCTCTCCCCCGACGCGTGGACCGACCTGGTCACGCTCATGCGCACCGCCGCGGCGCTCGCGATCGCGGGCGACGTGCACGCGGAACGCGGCAGCGTGCTGGACCTGTTCGGGTGGGAGCCGGTGCTGCGGGCGCTGTACCAGGGCATCGAGATCTACCTGCCGCACGGCCCCGAGGTGCGCGACCGGCACGGCCGATCGGTGGACCTGGGCGCCGAACTGACGCTCGATCACTCGGACCGGGAGCTCGCCGACCACTTCGACGCGACCGGCGTGATGCGGGTGCGCGGGGTGTTCTCCGCCGCCGAGGTCGCCGCGTTCGAGGCCGAGGTGGCCCGGCTCGCGGCCGAGGCCGCGCCCGGCGACGACCGTTCGTGGTGGGCGGTGGACGAGGCCGGCGAGGACGTGCTGTGCCGGATCGTGTACGCGAGCGAGCGCTCGGAGCTGATCGCCTCGCTCGCGCGCGACCCGCGCCTGGTCCGGCTCGCGACGCTGCTGCACGACGACCTCGCGGCGACCACGGATCGGATGGAGGGGATCTCGGTCCTGCTCAAGCCGCCGGGCCGGCTCAAGGGACTGGCGAACATCCCGTGGCACACCGACTGCGGACTCGGCGGACACCACATCATGTGCCCGTCGGTCGCGATCGGGATCCAGCTGACCGGCTCGTCCGCGGCCACCGGCTACCTGGAGGCGATCGCCGGCTCGCACGGGCGGACCTGTCCGCAGCCCTCGCCGAACGATCATGCGAACCTGCCCTACCTCACGGTCCCCACCGACCCCGGCGACGTGACCGTGCACATCGCCGACGTCCTGCACGCGTCGCCCGCGCCCGCCGGGGAGGGCGGACGGCGCACGATGTACGTGACGTTCCAGCCACCCTCGCTGTTCGAACACGTCGGACCGGGCGAAGCCGTCAACGATCTCATCCGCAGCCGTACCGCGGTCGAGGTGGAGGCCGGTCTGGGATTGTGAGTTCGACGCCTTCGCGGCGCCCCGGGTCGGACGCTCCGCGGCCGCGGCCGGGGAACGCCCGGACCCGGTCAGCCGCGCTGGGCGGCCCGCGGGCTCGCGGCGGCGGCGATCGCGGGCTCGGCGCCCGGGATCCCCGGCTCGACACCCGACATCGCGGGCTCGACGCTGAGGATGCGGTCCAGGTGGGTGATGCGCAGGACCCGCGCGGGCTGCGGGCCGACGCCGCACACCACGACGTCGCCGTCGCGGTCGCGCAACCTGCGGAAGCCGTACACCAGGCTGCCCAGGCCCGAGGAGTCGATGAAGGGGACACCCGAGAGGTCGATGCGCAGGCTGCGCGCGCCGTCGTCGACGAGGCGGTCGACGGCCTGGCGGAACACCGGCGCCGCCGTCATGTCCATGTCGCCGTGGACCGACACGGTGCCACCCAGGTCGGCAGCCAACGCGGTGTGCACCACGCACGGGCGGGCGGAGAACGATGTGTGATCGACATCGTCCGGTGGGAGATCGTCAAGGCTCATGGGGAGCACTCCACCTGATCAAGTGTCGGCTCGGCCGCGCGCGTCGCGACCGCTGGTCCGGTCCGAGCGTCCAGGATCCGTCGCCCCGATCGCGCCGGGTCCGCGCCGCCCGGCAGGATCGGGCGCACGGGCCCTGATCCGGCCGGATCGGGGAGACGGGCTCCGGGACGAACCATCTCATCCATCCCGGAATGCACGCTCGCATCGGCACCCTACTCGCCGCATCGGCCCCAAGTGGACCGTCTTCCCCTATAGGTGTGATTCCCCGCGAACCGCCACGCCGGCGACCCTCCCGGTCGTACCGTGAAGGTTGCGCGACTGCCGGCGCGAGCCGGCTCGAAACGCACGGACGCAAGGGATTCCGTAGCCATGACCGGACAACGCCCCTCGAGCGACGAGCGGGGCCGCAACACGCAGGAGCCGGCCGCCCATCGGCGGACCAACGGCTTCAAGCCACCGCACGCCCCGGACGAGCCCGAGGCCGCCCTGTGGTCACCCGCCGAGGTGCTCGACGAAAGCGACACCGGCGTGGTCGTGTTCACGCCCGGGGGCACCGTGCGCTACCTCAACCCGGCGGCGCGGCGGCTGCTGCCGGACTGCGTGGCCGGCGGCGGCTATCCGACCCTGCCCGCGACCGGCGCGACCTGGAACGGCGAGGTCGACGATCGGCGCGTGCGCGGTCGGCGGGCCGTGCTGGGCGGCGGACACTACGCGTGGTACGTCCAGGACACCACCGCCGAACGGCGACGCGAGGACGCGCTGTTGGCCGAGCGCAGGCGCAAGGTCTTCCTCGCCGAGGCGGGCCGAGTGCTGGCCGCGACGACCAACCCGCGCCGGTTGACCGACCTGGTGACGACGCTGCCGGCCCGCGAACTCGCCGACTGGGTCGCGCTGTCGGTGCCCAGCATGGAGGACGGCCGGCTGCGCACGACCTACGCGCCGGCGACCGGTTCGCCGATAGCCCGCGTGACGACCGGCCTCGGCGCCGCCTGGACCGCGCCCGCCGGCGTCGGCCGGGTGCTGCGGACCGGGCGACAGGAACTGCACCCGCTGATGGACCACGCGCTGCTCAGCCGGTTGGTGCCGATCGAGGCGGTCGCCGACCTGATGGCGGTGGACGCCCGGTGCGCGCTGGTGGTCCCGGTGCCCACCGACGACGACGCGCCCTCCGTACTGACGTTCGTGCGCGCGGCGACGTCGGATCCGTTCGCCGAGGAGGAGATCGCGCTCGCCGTCGACTACGCCGAGCGGGTGGGTGTCGCGCTGCGCACGTCGCGCCTGTACGTCGAGCAGGACCGGCGCACGCTGCTCCTCGCCGAGGCGCTGGTGCCGGGCCCGCTGCCGGAGGTGCCGGGTGCCCGGATCGCCGCGCGCTACCGACCGGTCTCGCTGACCAACGGCCTCGGCGGCGACTTCTACGCCGTACACCCCACCGCCGACGCGGGCGCATGGGCGTTCTCGGTCGGCGACGTGTGCGGACGCGGCACGCCGGTGGGCATGTTCAGCTCGCGCTCGCTGCTGATACTGCGCACGGCCGCGAGCGCGGGATGCGGTCCGGCCCGCCGCATGGGCATCCTGGACGGGGAGTTGACCCGCGGCGACCCATCGCTCGTGCTGACCGCGATCACCGGCGACTGCTCGGTGCGCGCGGACGGTTCGGCGCTGATCCGGCTGACCTGCGCGGGACATCCGCCACCGCTGTGGATGGATCCGGCCGGTCGGGTGCGGGCGATGGAGTTCACCGATCCGCTCGTGGCCGGCATCCCGGGCACCGTGTTCACCGAGCGCGAGTTGCTCCTGCCGCCCGGCTCGACCCTGCTGCTGTACAGCGACGGCGTCACCGAGGCGCGCGACGCGGACGGAACGGCCTACGGCGTGGAGACGCTGCGCCACGATCTCGCGTCCTGCGCGGGCATGCCGGTCGACGCGCTCGTCGAGCGGCTGGAACACCGGCTGATGCTGCACCTGGCCGATGCCCCGGTGGTGGACGACGTGGTCCTGATGGCCATTCACCTCCCCTACCGGGACGGCGACAAGGCCCTGCCGTTGCTGGTCGAACTCGACTACCCGGCCCCCGATTACCCGGCCCCCGACGACGATCCGGACGGCGTATGACGCACGTGGTCTCCGACGAACTCGACCTGTTCCTGGCGCACATCGGGCGCGCGGACGAGGTCGAGGCGCTGACCCTGGTCCGGAACCTGCTGGGCAAG
Organism: Embleya sp. NBC_00896; assembly: GCF_045207785.1. Classification (NCBI taxonomy): domain Bacteria; kingdom Bacillati; phylum Actinomycetota; class Actinomycetes; order Kitasatosporales; family Streptomycetaceae; genus Embleya; species Embleya sp. NBC_00896. The sequence goes on along the minus strand of NZ_CP108776.1, from coordinate 5,910,461 downwards.
GGGGTGCCGGGCGGGCAGTTGCTCACCGAACTGGTGATCCCGGCGCTGCGCGCGGTCGGCGACCGGTGGGCGACCGGCGAGTGGTCGGTGGCCCGCGAGCACGGCGCCTCGCACGTCACCGGGCGGGTGGTGCGGCTGATCGCCGACGCGACGCCGCGGCCGCGGTCCGAGGTACGGGTCGTGGTGTGCTGCGCGCAGGGCGACTGGCACGGGCTCGCGTCCACGATCCTGGCCGCGCTGTTGCGCACGCGCGGGATCGACACGACGGTGCTGCCGCCCGGCACGAGCGCGGGCGAACTGGCCCGGATACTGCCCGATTCGGGGGCCGGTTCGGTCGCGCTGAGCTGTACGGTCTCGACCGCGTTGCCGGGGGCCCGCGGCATGGTCGAGGTGGCCCGGCGGGTCGGCCTGCCGGTCCTGGTCGGCGGCCCGGGCTTCGGCCCGGACGGCCGGTGGGCGGGCGTGATCGGCGCGAACGCCTGGGCCCCCGACGCCACGCGGGCCGCGGACGCGCTGGCCGCCCCGGACTGGCCGGTGGTCACCACCCCGGCCCCGCGGCTGCGCCATCTCCCGGACGCGGCGCACGACGGGGTCGGCCTGCTGCGGGCGCCGCTGGTCGCGGCGGGGATCTCGGCGATGGTCCCGATCGAGGGCGAGTGCTCCGACAGCACGATGCGGGACGGCCTGGTCACCGCGGTCGACGCCCTGGCGGTCGCGCTCTACCTCGACGACGACTCGGTGTTCGTCGACTTCACCCGCTGGTTCGCCGACGTGCTGACCCACCGCCGCGTCCCGCCGGAGGCCCTGCCCGCCGCCTACCGCGCCTTCGCGACCCGCCTGACCCACGTCCCGCGAGCACGGGACACCCTGACGGCGGCGGGGGCGGTCCTGTAGCGGGGGCGGTCCTGTAGCAAGGGTGGTCGGGCTAGCCCGTCGCGGTCAGGTCGTCGTCGGTTTCGTCGTCCGCGGAGAGGGCTTCCGGGAGGTCCGGGTGGACGTCGAACAGGCGGCGCAGGCCCAGGGCGGTGAAGACGCGGTTGACGTGGTGGTCGTTGTTGCTGGGCATGACCAGGCGCAGGGTGCCGCCCGTGGAGCGCAGCAGGCGTCTCGCGGCGACCAGGGTGCCGATGCCGGTGGAGTCGAGGAATTCGACTTCGGTGAGTTCGAGGACGATCCGATGGTGGCCGTCGGCGACCGCGCGTCTGACGTGTTCGCGAAGTTCGGGGACGACGGCGTAGTCGACCTCCCCGAGCACGTGCAGCACGGTCCAGTCTTGGAGATCGTCCTTGATCACCTGAAGAGTCACGCTTCGGCAGTCCCCTCGCCCATCGTGTCCTCGGCCGCGAGGCAGGAAGCACGGAACGATCGGCGACCCGTCTCCCATCGGATGCGCCGACGGATCCGGGACTACACCTGGATACGTGGCTCGGGAGCCGGGTTGTCGGCCCGGCCTGTGACCTACCGTAGTGGGCCGCAGAGACCGAGGCAGTGACGATCCGGTCACGTACACGTCTCGTTTGCAGGGTACACGGATCCTCTGCGGCCATCGCGGAGTACGGTTTTCCGCTTTGTGCGCACCCTCGATGACAGACCGTCACATCGGACGATCCGTCAGCAGCCGTCCCTCACGAGCACGGCCACGGGACGTCCGCGACCACCGTGCACGAGCCCGGCGCGACCTCGGTGAAGCCCGCGTCCCGCACCACCGGCCGCCCGCTCGTCGCCAACGCCGGCCACGCGGCGGGGGCGGGCGACCGTACCGCGAGGTCGAAGTCGCGTGCGGCCCACTCCTTGCGCGCCGCCGCGCCCAGCTGCATCCACGCGATGTGGGCACCGTGTCCGACCTGCGCCATGGCCTTGCCCGCGGTCATCTCCAGCGTGGGGTTGAGCCACAGCACCGGCTGCCCGGGGGCGGGCGCCGGCGGCGCGGCCGGCTCGTCCAGGTCCGTGCCCGAGACCTGCAATTTGGCGAGATCCTTGGGCCATCCGTCGAGCGGGATCGGCGGATAGACCCGGACCTCCGCCGTGCCGTGCGCGACCGTGATCCCGGGCAGCGTGTTCGCCCGGCGCCATTCGCCGCCCCGGGCCCGGCGCACGACCTTGCGGATCCGATACCCCTGCCACGCCTCGACGGCGGCGTGCCACTCGCCTTCGGGATCGGCGGACCGATCGTCGGCCAACAGGACGAGGACGGCTCGCGCCGCGGCCTCCAGGGCGTCGGTACGGGCGGGCGGCTCGTCCTTCTCGATGTGGGCGACGAGGGGCAGGACGTATTCGACGGTGCTCACGCAACGATCATGCCTTGTTCGTGGCCGCTTGGCCCTGATGGGGCCGGGGCTGCGGGTGCGTCTTGGTTGGGTGGGATGTTCGCGCCCACCCGTCCGTTGCGATTTGTGTGGTGGCTGCGGTTTCAGGGGCCCTCGGTGGGGCCACGTCGGGCCTATGCGCCCGCTCGGGTTGCGGTCAGGAAGCGGGTGATGGTGCCTATGGCGTTGGTTGATTCCGGGATTGTCGGTTCGATGGCGGGCCAGGCGTGGGGGACGTCCGGGACCAGGTGTGCTTCGACCGGTACTCCCGCGGCGGCGGCTCGGGACGCGAGGGCCGTGCTGTCGCCCAGCAGGGCCTCGTGGCAGGACGCCAGCACGAGCATCGGGGGCAGGCCGGTCAGGTCGGCGAAGAGCGGGGAGGCCAACGGGTCGCCGGGGTCGTGGAGTTGCAGGTAGAGCTCGGCCGCCTCCTGGAGCGACTTCTTCGAGATCAGCTGGTCCGTCGCCGCGTTCGAGTCGTATGTCGGTTTCGTGACCGTCAGGTCCACCCACGGCGACAGCAGCACCAACCCGGCCGGCATCGGCACCTGCGCCCCCCGCGCCGCCACCGCGAGCGAGGTGGCCAGACCGCCGCCCGCCGAGTCGCCGCCGACGAACGGGGGGAAGCCGTCCTGCTCCCGTGTCTCCTCCACGAGCGCGCTGTACACGCTCGCCACGTCGTGCAGCGCGGCCGGGAACGGACCCTCGGGCGCGAGCCGGTAGTCGGCCAGGACCACCCTCGCGCGCGCCGCCAGGGCGATCCGAGACCCGAGGCCGAGCCAACCGTCGGCGTCACCCATCCGGTAGCCGCCGCCGTGCAGGTAGAGCAGCGTCAACGCCGGCTCCGGTACCTCCAGGAACGTGCACGGCACGCCGCCCAACAACTCCTGACGTACCGTCACGCCCGGTTCCGGGTCCTCGCGATAGGCCGCCGTGCCGCGCCGCCGCGCCGCCAACTCCTCGGACGCGCCGCGCCCCTCGCGTACCGGCGGCAGATTCCAACCGTCCAGGCTCATCATCCGTGCCCCTCCCCATGTCCCCGTGTCGCCATGCCGAACGCCGAATGCCACACCGGGCCCGCCGATCATGTGCCCCGTCCCGCCCGGCTCAGTCCTGCGGCGCTGGAAGCTTCGGGTAATTCCGATGCCGGATCAAGGGCCGGATCCGGGGATTGGTATGGCGATTGGCCGGGTTGTGACATGGGGGCGACGCAATTAGCCGCCGGGTGCACCCTTCGGTTCGTACCATGTGGCCCGCGGGGTCCTTCGAACCGCTCCCGGACCGGCGCCGGGGAATCGGTTGTCGTGAAGACGACAGCAGGAGGGGGGTCCGTCGCATGGTGGTCCGGGTGCGTGTTCTCGGCCATGTCTGCGTCGACGGTCCCGCGGGCCGCGCGGCGGAGGATCTCCTGGGCGGCCCACAGGCCCAGCTCGTGTTCGCCGCCCTCGCGCTCGGCCGCCGGCATCCCGTCCCGCGCGAGGAGTTGGCCGCGCTGCTGTGGCCCGAGCAGGCGCCCAAGTCGTGGGAGGGCGCGTTGCGCGGCGTGCTCAGCCGGGTCCGCGGCTTCCTGGGCCACGCCGGCTACGACGCGTCGGCGGTGCTGCGACACCGGGCCGGCTGCTACGTGCTGTCGCTGCCCGAGGGCACCGAGGTGGACGTGGAGGCGGCCGAGGGCGCGCTGATCGAGGCCGAGGCACTCGCCGTACACGGCGCGTTCGCGCAGGCTCGTACACGGGCGCACGACGCGCACGAGATCCTCGCCCTGCCCTTCCTGCCCGGCCTGGACGGCGACTGGGTCAACGAGCGGCGGACCCGCTGGCGCTCGGCCCGCCTGCGCGCCCTCGCCGTGTCCGTGACCACCGAACTGCACCTGGGCCGCGCCGACGCCGCCGTCACCCGCGCCGCCCAACTCGTCGACCTCGACCCGTTCCGCGAGAGCAGCCACCGCCTCCTGATGACCGCGCACGCCGCCGGCGGCGACCGCGCCGCGGCGCTGCGCGCGTACGAGCGGTGCCGGCGGCTGCTCAACAGCGAACTGGGCGTGGGCCCGTCCCCCGAGACCGAGTCGGCCTTCCTGCGCCTGCTCGGCGACGCGTCCCCGCAACCGCTGCCCGTCCCCGCCCCCGCGGCGCGCTTCGCCTCCCCGGCCCCCGCCCACACGCCGCCCCCGACCCCGCGCAGACGCGCGCCGCGCACACCGGCCCGGCCCACGCCGCGTCCGGCCCGGTCGGCCCGATCGTGGGCCGCTCCGCCGAGCTGCGCGTCCTGGAGGAGACGACCCGCGCCGAGAGCGGCTCGCGCGTGGTGCTGGTCAGCGGCGACGCCGGCATCGGCAAGTCGTACCTGCTGAGCGAGTTCGCCACCCGGGCCGGGCGCGACGCGCTGGTGCTGTCCGGGCGCAGCGACGAGGGCGTCGCGGCGCCGTTCCAGCCGTTCGTGACCATGCTGCGCGCGCATCTCTCCGACGTCGCGGCGGAGGGCCTGCGCGAACGGGTCGGCGACCTGGGCGGCGAGTTGCACCGGCTGCTGCCCGAACTGCCGCTGGAGCCCGCCGGCCTGATCCAGCCTCAGGGCCCGCCCGACTCGGACACCGAGCGCTACCGGCTGTTCGAGGCGGTGGCCGGGGTGTTCCGGCACGCGGCGGCCGAGCGCGACCTGGTGCTGCTGTTCGACGACGTGCACTGGTCGTCGATGTCCACGATGCTGATGCTGCGGCACGTCGCCCGCGCCCTGGTCGGCACCCGCGCGCTGGTGGTCGTCGCCTACCGGGACACCGCCCTGGGCTCGACGCACGCGATGACCCGGCTGATCGCCGACCTCTACCGCGACCTGCATCCCCTGCACGTACCACTCGGCGGCCTGGACGTGGCGGCCCTGGTCGAGCTCGCGCACGTGCTCGCCGGGCCGCTGCCACCGCGCGCGGAGGGCGTCCGGGCGCACGTGTTGCGCGACCTCAGCGACGGGAATCCGCTGCTGGCGACCGAGTTGCTGCGCCAGTGGGCGGACGTCTCGGATTGGTCGGCGCTTGGCAAGAGCGTGCCGGCGGACGTCCCGCGCCGCGTGCGCAACGTGCTGCGCCAGCGGCTCCTGGGGCTGCCGCAGTCGACCCTGGAGGCGCTCACCGTCGCCGCCGTGGTGGGCCCGTCGTTCGACATCGACCTGGTCGCGGCGGTGCATCCGGGCGGCTTCGACACCGTCGTGGACGCGCTGGACGACGCCGAACGCGCGCACGTGGTGCGCGCGGAGGAGCCCGAGCGCCCCGGGCGCTTCACGTTCGTGCACGCGCTGGTGCGCTCCACGCTGTACCAGGAGTTGCCCACCGCGCGGCGCCTGCAACTGCACCGCAAGGTCGGGCTCGCCCTGGAGGCGCGCGGCGACCGGACCGCCCATCTGCCGGAACTGGCCAACCACTTCCGGCTCGCGTGCCGGTTCGGCGAGGCCCGGCGGGCGTTGGACTACGCGTGGCGGGCCGGCGACGAGGCCCGTGACGGCGGGGCGTTCGAGGTCGCGGCCGAGCACTACCGGCAGGCCCTGGAGGTACTGCCGATGGTGACCGATCCCGCCCCCGAGACGCGCTGCGACCTGCTGCTCTCGCGCGGCGCCGCGCTGGATCGGTGCGGGGATCGGCGCTGTCGCGAGGTGTTGCGCCGGGCCGCCGAGGAGGCCCGCGCGCTGGAGGACTCGCGCCGGCTGGGCCGGGTCGCGCTCGCGATGGTGCGGCTCGGTCAGGTCTACCAGGTGGGCGTGGACCTGGAATTGGTCGCGCTGCTGCGCGAGGCGTTGGCGGCGCTGCCGATCGCGTCCGCGCTGCCCGCCGACATCGCCCTGCGCGCGCTGCTGTTGGCCGCGCTCGCGGTGGCACTCACGTTCGGGCACGATCGCGAGGCGCGCCTTGCCATGCTCTACGAGGCGTTGGACGCGGCCCGCGCGTCGGGCTCGCACGACGCGCTGGCACAGGGCCTGGAGGCGCACCACCTCGCCGCGTCCGGCCCCGACCTGGTCGACGAGCGGCTGCGGATGAGCAGCGAACTGACCGTGCTCGCCGGCCTGACGTGTGATCAGGAGTCGCTGTTCCGCAGCCACTTGAACCAGGCGTACGACCTCGTGGTGTGCGGCTCGATATCGGCCGCCGAACGCGAGTACGCGCAGGCCCAGCGGGTCGCGCGGCGGCTGCGGCACCCGTGGTTCACCTGGGAGGTGCTGATCTACCGCTGCGGCCTGGAACTGCTGCGCGGGCGGGTCGGGCGCGCGAACGACGTGTTGGCGGACGCGTTGCGGCTGGCCCGGCGGTCGGGCCTGCCGCGCGAGGCGGTGCGCTCGTTCAACCTGTCGCAGATCCTGGCGGTGCGGTGGGAGCAGGGCCGGCTCGGGATGATGGCGCGCCGGGCCGGGGTGGCCGCGGAGTGGTCGCGGGACGTGTCGTGGTGGCGGGTGCAGGCGTGTTGGGCGGCGGCCGCGTCCGCGGATCCGAAGACCGCGCGTGAGGAGTTCGAAGCGCTGTGCGTGCCGGGCTTCGCCACGATTCCGGTGGACCTGCTGTGGACCGGGTCGTTGCTGCGGCTCGGCGAGGTGGCGATCGAGCTGGGCGACACCGAGCGGGGCACGCTCGTGCGCGACGCGCTGACGCCGTACGCGGATCACCTGGACTGGACCGGCATGTCGCTCGGGCCGGTGCGCCGGGTGCTCGGCGGGCTCGCGGCGATCGTCGGCGACGGGGACGCGGCGCGCGAGCACTTCGGTGCGTCATACGCCCGTTGCGTGGAGTTGGGGCTGCCTCGACACGCTGAGCGTACGCTCGGGGACGCCCTGCGATTGCTCGGCGATCCGCTGGACGTCGCCGCTCCGGTTGGCCGTTGACTGGCTGTCACCTCGTGCTTTCGCGCTGCTCTGACGCTGTTCTGACGCTGTTTGCCTACCGTTGGTGACTGCCCGGCCTGTTGGCCGGGCGCCAACGGGGAGGACGGGCGATGGGGATGACGGGAGCCGGATCGGGGGTGGGCCACGACGCCGACCGCGGCACGTTCAGCGTGTTGGGGTGGCCCGCGGTGTGCTTCGACTTGTTCCACCGGGTCGAGTTGCCGCGCCGCCTGGAGGGCGGCCTCGGCGAGCGGATCGCGTGGGACGTGGCCGGCCGGGCCCCGATCGCGCTGTGCATGCCGGACGGTGCGGCGTACAGCTATGTCGAGGACCGCGGCGAGGTGCGGATCGTGCCCGGCGTGAGCCCGGACGCCGAGCTGGTCGTCGAACTCGAGTCCGGCGCCTGGCAGGACTACCTGTACGAGCTGCGGACCAGCCACGGTCTGCGCGAGTCGCGCGCGGTGCGGTTCGTGCGCGGCGAGTTCGCGGACTGGGACGTCTGGGAGCCCGCGATCCGCTGCATGTACTCGGGCACCCCGATCTACCACCCCGCCGCCCTGGACCTGCGGGATCTCGCGGATCGCCCGATCGACCTGCACCGCGAGTTCACCATTCGCGACGAGCCCGACGAGATGGCCCACTTCCTGCGTGCCACCGGCTACCTGGTGGTGCGTCAGGTCTTCGACGCGGACCGGGTCGAGGAGTTGGCCGGCGAGGTGGACCGGATCCGCGGGCTGTGCCGCGACGGCGACCGCGGCTCGCTGTGGAACGAGGACCCCAACGGCATGCGGTCGCCGTACCGGCTGACCTACCTGGGCATGCGGTCGCCGCGGATCGCCGCGCTCGCCGACGACCCGACGGTGCGCATGCTGTGCGGGTTGGCCGGACAGGACGTGGTCGCGGTGACCGACCGCGACTCCGGACAGATCGCCGTGCTCAAGGAGTTCGGCACCGCGCCCGAGCCGCTCTCGATCCCGGACCTGCCCTGGCACAAGGACTGTGGCCTCGGCGGCTGTCCGGTCACGTGTCCGCGCGTGCACGTGGGCATCCGGCTCGACGCGCTGAGCCAGGACAGTTCGCAGTTGTACGCGCTCGCCGGGTCGTGGGGCACGGTCGCGCACGAACGGTTCACCCCGGCCGAGTGGGACGCGCTGCCGGTGGTCGGGATCACCACCGAGCCGGGCGACGTGACCGTGCACATGGGCTGCGGAATGCACGCCGGCCCCGCGACGACCGGCGCGCCGCGCCGGCGCACGCTGTACGTGCAGTTCGACAACCCGCGGATCTTCGACATCACGAACGAGTACGAGACGTACGAGCAGGTGATCCCGGGCTACGGCAGCGGCTACGGCAGCGGGGACCTGCTCGCGCTGTCCGGGAGGTGACTCGTGCCCCGGCGGACCGTCGCGAAGTGTCGCGGCCGGCGGATGACGAGCATCGCAGTCCGTGGTCGCCCGCGCGTCCGCCGGGATTGGGCGGCCACAGCGGCTGCGGCGGCCGCGCCCGTCAGTGGCGGACGGCTCGGCCCACCTCTGCCACCGTTTCGCCCTTGAGGGTGCGGTTGCTCTTGGCTGTGCCCTTTGCCTGGGTGCCCGCCTCGACGTTGTCGATGTTCATCACGATCGTGTCGAGGAGGTTGCCGCCGGGGTCGCGGAAATCGACCGTCAGGGTGTAGTCGGCGGTGCTCGTGGTCCGGTTGTCGGCGGTGACCTCGGCGGTGGTGCGGTCGCCGTCCGTCTTCGTCGGGCCTACGGACACGTCCCCCTTGGCGTCGAGGCCGTCCTTGATGTCGTCGAGCTTCGAGGCCGCGGCCGCGCTCGCGGACGCGAGGGCGTCCTTCGCGGCTTCGCCGGCCGAGTTCAGCGCGGACGCGATCGCGGTGGGGACCGACGTGTCCTTGCCCCCGTCGTCGTTGTCGTCACTGCACGCCGTCCCGGTCAGGACCAGTGCGGCTGCGATCGAAAACGCTCCCGCAACACGGCCGTACGTGTTCGCCATCTTCGTCGCTCCTCGCGTGACGCCGCGGGTCCGTTCGTGCCCGCGCACAGACAGCCCGAGTGTCCGTACGCCGCGGAAGTAAACCCCGGCGGCCCCTCGGGGGCGTACCGCCGAGTCCGTACATGCGCGCCGACCTCGATGCTTACCAATTCGTCAGTACCTGACTTATTAGTAGGTACTTGTTACTCGGACAGCATCGATCGAGCATGGGTGCCACGCGCCGAAGGAAGCACGAAACGGCCCCTACACCCCGGAGAAATACCGTGAACGAGCGCAGCAACACCCCCGTGACGGTCCTCGGTCTCGGCGCCATGGGACGCGCGATCGCCGACGCGATCCACCGCGGCGGGCACGCCACGACCGTGTGGAACCGCACCGCCGGCCGGGCCGACGCCCTCGTCGCCAAGGGCGCGACGCTCGCCCCGAGCCCGACCTCCGCCGTGGAGGTCTCCCCCGTCATCGTCGTCTGCCTGCTCGACGACGAGTCCGTACGGGCCACCCTGACCCCCCTGGCCCCGCTGCTCACCGGGCGGCTCGTGATCAACGTGACCACGGTGACCCCGAAGCAGGCCCGCGACACCGCGGCCTGGGCCGCCGAGCACGGCGTCGAATACCTCGACGGCGCGATCATGGCCGTCCCCGAGATGATCGGCCTTCCGGTCGCGTCACTGCTGTACAGCGGCTCCAGGGCGGCCTTCGAGACCCATCGCGAGCTCCTCGAGCTGCTCGGCGGCGCGCGCTGGTTCGGCACCGACCCCGGCATCGCGTCGCTCTACGACCTCGCGCTGCTCGGTTCCATGTACTCGATGTTCGCCGGCTTCGCGCACGGCGCCGCGATGATGGCGAGCGAGGGCGTCCCGGCGACCGAGTTCGTCGAGATGGCCGCGCCGTGGATCAGCGCGATGACCATCGGCCTGCCCCATCACGCCGAGTTCTTCGACCAGGGCGACTACACCACCGACGTGCAGAGCCTGGACTTCAACAAGGCGGCCGTCGACACCATCGCCGAGGCGAGCCGCGACCAGGGCGTGGGCACCGACGTGATCGCGGCGGTCCAGACCCTGATCGACCGCCAGGTCGCCGCCGGACACGGCAAGGACAGCTTCGCCCGCGTCTTCGAGGGCATCCGCCGCCCGGCCCCGACCGCCTGACCGGCACCCACCCGGCCCCCGGCCGATCCCCACCCGATCCCGCCGCCACCGCCCCGCGGCGGGATCGGGCCGGGCCGCGTCCCGACCCTTGAATAGTTCACCAAGTTAAGTTACAACACGTAACGTAAATCCGAGGAGCGAGCACCCACGAGTAATAGGGAGCACAGCCGATGGCCGATCTGCTGGTACGCGGCGGGATCGTCGTGGACGGGACGGGCGCAGCCCCCGTCCGAGCCGATGTACGGATCAGGGACGGCGTGATCGTCGAAGTCGGCCCCGACCTGACCCCGACGAGCGCGTCCGACACCGACACCGCCGAGCGCGTCATCGACGCCGCCGGCGCCTACGTGGCCCCCGGCTTCATCGAGGCCCACACCCACGTCGACGGCGCGATGTGGTGGAACCCCGACCTCGACCCGCTGCCCGCCTACGGCACGACCACGGTCGTCTTCGGCAACTGCGGGATGTCGGTCGCGCCGCTCCGAGAGAGCGCCCGCGGCCCCGTGCTCGACCTGTTCTGCTTCCTGGAGGACCTTCCGCTCACCGCCTTCCAGGACCGGGTGCCGTGGACGTGGGAGCGCTGGCCCGAGTACAGCAAGGCGGTCAAGGGTCAGGCCGTCTCGGTCAACGTGGCCGGCTTCGTCGGACACCTGACCCTGCGCACCACCGTGATGGGCGCCGAGGCGTCGTGGTCGCGCGCGGCGACAGCCGAGGAGATCGCCGAGATGGCCGCGCTGCTCAACGAGTCGTTGACTCATGGAGCAATCGGTTTGTCGACCAATGTGTTCGACAAGGACCGCTACCTCAAGCCCGTGCCGACCCGGCTCGCCGAGGACGCCGAGTTCGAGGCGCTCGCCGACGTGCTCGCTCGGCACCCGGGCGCGACCCTCCAGATGATCACCCGCTTCAACGAGCCGGAGAGCATCGACGCCGACGTCGAGCGCTTCGCCCGGATCTGCAAGCCGCGCGGGATCCGCGCCCAGTGGACCGCCATCCCCTCCACCGTGCGCGAGGACTACCTGCGCGAACAGACCATCGCGCTGCACCGTCGCCTGCGCGCGGACGGCGTCGACTTCTGGCCGAACGTGCCGCATAAGCCGCTCGAACCGTTCTTCAACTTCGAGCGCGCGCTGACCTTTCAGCGGGTCGCCGCCTGGAACCACTGGATCAACGGTCCGGCCGACACCAAGCTCGCCACCCTCGCCGACCCCGCGTGGCGGGCGCAGGCCCGCGAGGACTGGGACAACCGGGTCTCGTCGTCGACATCTCGACTCGATCGCCCCGAGTCGTTGATCCTCGCCATCTCCGAGACCGGCCACGGCCCACTGGACATCTCGCTCAAGGCCTACGCGGACCGCGAGGGGCTGCACATCTCCGACGCGCTGGCGACCTGGATCGGCAACAACGGGATCCTGTCCTGCCTGCGCGGCATCCCGGACGAGTTCGACGAGCCGGTCGTGGCCGGCCTGTTCAACGAGCCGCACACGCTGACCAACATCAACGACTCCGGCGCGCACCTGCAGCTGTTCTGCGGCTCGGGCGAGAACGTGTACCTGCTGACCCGCTACGTGCGCGACACCGGCCTGATGAAGGTCGAGGAGGCGGTGCACAACCTCACCGGCAAGCTCGCCGGCTTCTTCGGCCTGAACGACCGCGGCGTGATCGCCCCGGGCCGGGCCGGCGACCTGGTGGTGTTCGCGCTCGACGAGATCGAGGTGCGGCCCGAGGAGAAGCGCTACGACAACCCGGACGGCTCGTGGCGCTTCACCCGCGGACCCGCCGGCGTCCGGGCCACGATCGTGCGCGGCGTGCCCACGGTGCTGGACACCGAGCCGACCGGGGAGCGTCCGGGCACGATGGTGGGACTTGTTTCGTCGCACAACTGACGGAACGTCACATAAGCGCGATTACCCTTGTGGGTACGGCGGTGGATCCCAGTCCGCCGCCGTGTCACGTTTTTGTGACGATCCGCCATAGGCCGTGCCAACCGGTACGGGCCGACGGGACGCTACGGCCAACGTGATCGACGCCACGGACCGCGTACGGGGAGCGGACCTGCGGCCCCTTCACAGCAGGCATGTGCGGAGGGCAACCTTGTGGACACGGGCAACCGGTTCCGAGGCCAAGAAACACCCAAGTAGCGTCCGGAATGCGCCGATTTGGGCGAGACTGGCAGGTCGTGAGCAATCACCGCCGGAAGCGCGAGTGCCCTCCACCTAGGTAGCATCCGCCGAGTGCCGCCCGTTACCGACGGGCACGCCCCCCGACAAAGGTTCTCGATGAGTGACGATTTCCCCTCGCCGGCATCGGCGGGGTCCGCGCTGACGCAGAAGCCGCGCCTCGCCAAGGGAGCCTCTCCCTGGCTGGTGCCGACGGCTCTGACCGGCGCGTTGACCGGTCTGGCAGCACTGCGCAACCGGCGCTGGGCCTTCGCGGCCGTGCCGACGCTGGCGCTGACCGGTGGCATGTTGTGGTTCTTCCGTGACCCGGAGCGCACGATCGGCACCGAGGGCGTGATCGCCTCGGCCGACGGCGTGGTGCAGAGCATCGACGCCTGGCCGGACGGCCGCACCCGGATCGCCACCTTCATGAGCCCGCTCAATGTGCACGTGAACCGCGCGCCGCTCGACGGCGTCGTGAAGTCCGTGGAGCACAAGGCCGGCGGGTTCGTCCCGGCGTTCAACAAGGAGAGCGAGCACAACGAGCGCGTTGTGTGGATCTTCGACACCGCGATCGGCGATGTCGAGTTGATCCAGATCGCCGGCACGGTCGCACGGCGTATCGTGCCGTACATCGAGCCCGGCACCGAGGTCGCCTGCGGCGACCGGATCGGGCTGATTCGTTTCGGCTCGCGCGTGGACGTGTACCTGCCGCCGGGCATCGAGCCCGCGGTTACCGTGGGACAACGGACAACGGCGGGAGAGACGCGTCTTGACCGGGACTGATTACGACGATACGACCGACCTGGAAGGCCCGGAACTGAACATCCTGGGCACCCCGGTCGAGGATGATCCGCAGGCCTGCCTGTCCTCGCGGATCTCCGTCGCGGACGTCCTCACGCTCGGCAACGCGGCGTGCGGCTTCCTCTCGATCTACTTCCTCGCCTGCGCGGCGGTGGAGGTCAACGGCAACAACGGGGTACCGGCCGACCGCCGCAGCGCGGCCGCCGCCGTGGTGCTGATGCTGATCGGCGCGCTGTGCGACCTGTGTGACGGCATGGTCGCGCGCAAGCTGCGGATGTCCTCGCTCGGCGCGCAGCTGGACAACCTCGCGGACGTGATCACGTTCGGCGTCGCACCGGCGTTCTTCGTGGTCACCTGGGCGGCCATCCCGATGGGGACCGGCCAGGCCTCCGCGGCCGTCGTGGTCGCGCTGGCGATCCTGATCGCCGGCGTCCTGCGCCTCGCGAGATTCGCGACCACACCGGGACGACCAGGGGTCTTCCAGGGAATGCCGATTCCGATGGGCGCGATGACGGTCGTGTCGATCGTGTTGCTCGACCTGCCGTTCACGCCGGCCGCCGTGCTGATCGTGGCCGTCGCCGCACTCATGGTGAGCCGGGTCGAATACCCCAAGCCGCAGGGCAACATGGCGATCCTGGTCATGGCCGGGATCGGCCTGAGCATGAGCTGCCTGATCGCCTGGGCCGCCGACGCGCCCGGCAGCGACTGGATGCTCGACATGGGCGCCACCGTCCAGGTCACCCTGGCGCTGCTCGTCCCCGCGATGGCGATGGCCCGCAAGGGCGTCGAGCGCATCGGTCTTCGGATGATCCGCTAGTCGCAGGCGACGCGCCGCACGCACCACACGCGCCGCGAGCACCGAGCACCTGGCACCGCGAGCACTCCGGAACGCCGTCACCCACCAGGGTGGCGGCGTTCCGCGTTTTCCGGTGCCATATCCCCGGACCGGGTCGCCCGCACGCCCGCACGCCCCTCCCACGCCCCTACGCGAGCCGGTGCGCCAACCCCGTGAACCGCTTCCCCGCCGAGACCGTCCGCACCGCCTGAGCCAGCGCCCGCCGCGAACCGACCAGGACCACGAGCTGCTTCGCCCGCGTGATCGCCGTGTACAACAGGTTGCGCTGGAGCATCATCCACGCACTCGCGGTGACCGGGACGACCACGGCCGGATACTCGCTGCCCTGCGAGCGGTGGATCGTGACGGCGTACGCGTGCGACAGCTCGTCGAGTTCGGCGAAGTCGTAGTCGACCTCCTCGTCCTCCTCCGTGCGCACCACGAGCTTCTGCTCCTCCGGGGACAGCGCGATCACCACGCCGCCGGTGCCGTTGAAGACGCCGTTCGCGCCCTTGTCGTAGTTGTTCCGGATCTGGGTGACCTTGTCGCCGACCCGGAAGGTCCGGCCGCCGAAGCGCTTCTCCGGCAGGCCCTCGCGGGACGGCGTCAGCGCCTGCTGGAGCAGCAGGTTGAGCGCGCCGGCGCCGGCGGGGCCGCGGTGCATCGGGGCGAGCACCTGGATGTCGCGACGCGGGTCGAGGCCGAACTTGCGCGGGATCCGGCGCGCGACCACGTCGACGGTCAGGGCCGCCGCGTCCTCGGTCTCCTCGGCGGGGAACAGGAAGAAGTCGGTCAGGCCGTCGGTGATCGGCGGGCGGCCCGCGTTGATCCGGTGCGCGTTGGTCACCACGCCGGACTGCTGGGCCTGGCGGAAGATCCGGGTCAGCCGCACCCGGGGCAGCCGCTCGGCCGCGAGCAGGTCGCGCAGCACCTCGCCCGCGCCGACGCTGGGCAGCTGGTCGACGTCGCCGACGAACAACACGTGCGCGCCGGGCGGCACCGCCTTCACCAGCTTGTTGGCGAGCAGCAGGTCGAGCATCGACGCCTCGTCCACCACCACCAGGTCCGCGTCCAGCGGCCGGTCCTGGTCGTACGCGGCCTGCCCGCCCGGCTGGAGCTGCAACAGGCGGTGCACGGTGGCCGCCTCACACCCCGTCAACTCCGCGAGCCGCTTGGCGGCGCGCCCGGTCGGCGCGGCCAGGACCACCGTCGCGCCGCGAGCGCGGGCCAGTTCCACCACCGAACGCACGGTGAAGCTCTTGCCGCACCCGGGCCCGCCGGTGAGCACCGCGACCTTGGCGGTCAGCGCCAGCCGTACGGCCTGTTCCTGCTCGGGTGCCAGCGCGGTGCCGGTCCGCGCGCGCAGCCAACCCAGCGCGGGCTCCCAGTCGAGGTCGGCGAAGGCCGCCAGGCGGTCCTCACGGGCGCCCAGGAGTGTACGCAGCCTGCTCGCCAAGGAGATCTCGGCGCGGTGGAAGGGGACGAGGTAGACGGCCTGTACGGGGTCGCCCTGGGTGCCCGACACGGTCACCGGGCCCGGCAGCTCCTCGCACACCACGCCCTCCTCGCCGACCAGGTCGTTCAGGCAGCGCACGACGAGGTCGGACGACACGTCCAGGATCTTGACCGCCTCGGCGACCAGGACATCGGCCGGGAGGTAGCAGTGCCCGCTTTCGGTGCCCTCGGACAGCGTGTACTGGATCCCGGCCTTGACCCGCTGCGGCGCGTCGTGCGGTATCCCCACCGCCTTGGCGATCGCGTCGGCGGTCTTGAAGCCGATCCCCCACACGTCGGCGGCGAGCCGGTAGGGCTCGGTGCGCACGACGGTGATCGACGCGTCGCCGTACTCCTTGAAGATCCGCACCGCCGGGGAGGTCGAGATGCCGATGCCCTGGAGGAAGACCATCACCTCCTTGATCGCCTTCTGCTCCTCCCACGCGGCGGCGATCAGCTTCGTCCGCTTGGGACCGAGGCCGGGGACCTGGATCAGTCGGGTCGCGTCCTCGTCGATGACGTCGAGCGAGCGGACGCCGAAGTGCTCCACGATCCGGTCGGCGGTCTTGGGTCCGATGCCCTTGATCAATCCCGAGCCGAGATAGCGCCGGATGCCCTGCACGGTGGCGGGCAGCACGGTCGTGAACGCCTCGACCATGAACTGCTTCCCGAACTGCGGGTGGCTGCCCCACTTGCCACGCATCCGGATCGACTCGCCGGGCTGCGCGCCGAGCAGCGCGCCCACGACGGTGAGCAGTTCGGTGCCGTGGCGGCCGGTGTCCACGCGCGCGACGGTCCAGCCGTTCTCGTCGTTCTGGTAGGTGATCCGTTCCAGGACGGCGTCCAGAACGGCGCCTCCCCCGGCCCCGGTTTCGGCGCCGGGCGGCATCCCCGGCAGCGTGCCTGTCATGCCGCCCGAGCGTAGTCAACGGGGGTGACACGATAACTAGAACATGTTCTCATTTTGCACGACGACACCATTGACTGTGTCACATATCGGCGGTACGTTCCGGGGACTTCATGCTCCGAGCCGCAAGCTCTTCGCAGCTCAAAAACCGTTAGGACACACGCATGCCCGTCATCAACGAGCAGGTCGAGGTCGCCGCCAGCCCCGAGGCCGTGTGGGCGAAGCTGACCGACTTCAGCGTCTTCGGTTCCTGGATGGTGCCCCACGTCGAGTTCCCGAACGGCGCCCCGGAGAAGCTCGAGGCCGGCGTCGCGTACGACGAGAAGATGAAGCTCATGGGCTTCCCGGCGGACATCAAGTGGACCATCAAGGACGTCGAGGCGGGCAAGTCGTTCGCGCTGGACGGCAAGGGCCCGATGGGCGTCATCATGACCGAGCAGTTCATCGTCGAGGCCGCGGGCGAGGGTTCGGTCCTGCGGATCGAGTCCGAGGTCAAGGGCGGCGCGGTGCAGATGATGGCCGGCAAGGTCACCAAGGCCACCCAGGAAGCGCTGATCGAGTCGCTGGCGAAGTTCGCCGAGCTGGTCAAGTAGCCCCTCCGGCGGCGTCGCGGCACGTTCGCTTCGACCATCCACACGGTGTCCGCACCCGTGTGGATGGTCGTTTCGCGTTCGGGCCCACCCGCCCGCGCCGGTCGACTGGAAGAATGGTGATCCATCGTCGAGCGCCGCGACCCCCTGGAGGGATCTGACGTGCCGTCAACTTCCGCCCACTTCCCGTGGACCCTGCACCGGACGAGTCTGGACAACGGCCTGCGCGTGGTGGTCTGTCCCGACTCCACCGTGCCGCTGGCCGCGGTCAACCTCTGGTACGACGTGGGCTCGCGGCACGAGGTCGAGGGCAAGCACGGCTTCGCCCACCTCTTCGAGCACCTGATGTTCGAGGGCTCGGCGCACGTCGACAAGGGCGGTCACTTCGCGGCGATCGAGGGCTGCGGCGGCGACGGCATCAACGCCTCGACGAGCGCCGACCGCACGAACTACTACCAGACGGTCCCTTCCGGGCAGCTCGAACTCGCGCTGTGGCTGGAGGCCGACCGGATGGGCTCGCTCGCGCTGACCCAGGAGACCCTGGACAACCAGCGCGAGGTGGTCAAGAACGAGCGCCGCCAGCGCTACGACAACGTGCCGTACGGGAGCTGGACCGAGGAGATGATGGCCCTCGCCTACCCGGCGGGCCATCCGTACGCGAGCTCCACGATCGGCTCGATGGCCGAGCTGGACAGCGCGGTACTGGCCGACTTCACCGCGTTCCACGAGACCTACTACGCGCCGGACAACGCGGTGCTGACCGTGGTCGGCGACGTCGAGCCCGAGCACGTCGTCGCGCTGGCCGAGAAGTACTTCGGCGGGATCGCGCCGCGCGGCTCGTTCCCGCAACCCTCCCCCGCCCCGCTGCCGCGCCGGTTCGGCGCCGGCCGGCACGTGACCCTGCGTCAGGACGTGCCGACGCCGCGCCTGTTCCTGTGCCACCGCGCGCCCCGGTTCGGCAGCGCGGACGCGCCCGCGGCGGCCGTGCTCGCGGCGATCGTCGGCCGCGGTCGCGGCAGCCGGCTGTACCGCGAGCTGGTGAGCGCGCGCCAACTCGCCCAGGCGTCCGGCGCGTTCCTGTCGGCGTGGGGCTTCCTGCACTTCGACTCGGTCCTGATGGGCTCGTGCGCGCCGAGCGAGGGGGTCGAACCGGGCGAACTGCTCGACGCGTACGTGGCGGTGTGCGACGACGTCGTGCGCGGCGGGGTGACCGAGGCCGAGTTGGACCGGGTCCGGGCCATGCTGTCCGGCGACTGGCTGCGCGAGGTGGCCACCGCCGGCGGCCGGGCCGACGCGATCGGCCGCTTCACCACCCGCTTCGGCGACGCCGAGTCGATCCGGGGCCACCTCGACGAACTGCTCGCGGTCACCGCCGAGGACGTGCAGCGGGTCGCGGTCGACATCCTGCACGCCGACAACCGCATCGTCCTGGAATACCTGCCCGCGGTCGCCGAGGCCGCCGAGACGACCGAGTCGCTCGACACGAACGAGCCGGAGGCCGCCGCATGAGCGAGCACGTCGCGCACCCGCACACCCTGATCGCCGAGCGGCCCACCGGCGCCGACCCGCGCCCCTACCGCTTCCCCGAGGTCCGCCGGATCCCGGTGGCCGGCGGCGAGGTGATCGGCGCCCACCTGCCGGGGCCCGCCCTCGTCTGGACCAAGCTGGTCATGGAGAGCGGCGCGCTGCACGAACCGGCGGGCCTGGACGGGCTCGCCCGGATCACCTGCTCGCTGCTCGACGAGGGCAGCCTGGACCGCGACGCGGACGCGTTCGGGCTCGCGATCGAGAGCCTGGGCGCCAACTGGCGGCTCGCGTGCGGATGGGAGACCCAGGAGGTCGGCCTCGACCTGCCGGCCGACCGGCTCGGCGCCGGCCTCGACCTGATCGCGGAGGCCGTTCGGCGGCCCGCGTTCACCGACGCCGATGTCGAGCGCTTCCTCGCCGACCACGCGCGCTCGCTCAAGACCTCCTGGGCGCAGCCCGGCACCCGGGCCGGACTCGCCTTCCGGCAGGCCCTGTTCGGCGCGGACAGCCGCCTGGGCGGCCTGCTCGGCGGCACGCCGGAGACCGCGGCGCGGCTGGACGCGGACGCGATCCGGGCGTTCCACGCGAGTCGGATGACCGCGCCCGGCACGCTGGCGGTGGTCGGCGATCTCGACACCATCGATCTCGCCGAGCTGGGCCGGGTCGCGTTCGCCGGCGCCGGCGGTACGGCCCCACGAGCGGAGACGACCGTGGTCGACACCGCGCCCTCGACCGAGCGCGCGATCGTCGTGGACCGGCCGGGCGCGGTCCAGTCGGTGCTGCGGATCGGGCACACCGCGCCGCCGCGCTCGACGCCGGACCTGATCGCGATCGAGCTGTTCGCCGACGTGCTCGGCGGCAGCTTCGGTTCGCGGCTCAACCACCTGCTGCGCGAGGTCAAGGGCTACACGTACGGCGCGCACGCGAGCTTCGGACACGGGCGGCGCAGCGGCTCGTTCACGGTGTCCGCGTCGGTGCACACCGAGGTGACCGCCGCCGCGATCACCGACGCGATCGCCGAGGTGCGCCGGATGCGCGCCGACGGCGTCACGGCGGACGAACTGGCCGCGACCCGCGCGCACTCGCTGGGCAGCATGCCGATCCAGTTGCAGACTCCGGGCGGCATCGGCGGCCGCCTGATCGAGGCGATCGTGCACGGGTTGCCGACCGATCACGTCACGCACGAGTACGCGGAGATACTGGGCACCGACCTCGCCGCGGTCAACCGCGCGGCGGCGACCCACCTGCGGCCCGACGAGCTCGCGGTGGTGGTCGAGGGCGACGCCGAGCGGATCGTCCCGGACCTGCGCGCGGCGGGCTTCGACGTGGTGTCGTCGCCGCTCTGACGAGGGGTCAGCCCGGGGTGTCGGACAGGTACACCTGCCGGTAGCCGCTCCACACCGCCGGCCCCAGATCCTGGGGCACGTGCGGTGGGAGCGGCCACATCGGCCCGCTCACCTCGCACAGCAGGACGTGCAGCCCCTCGCCGGCGTCGAACCAGCGCAGCCCCAGCGCGCCCGGGGTGCGCAACAGGTCGGCGACGGCCTCCTCGTGCAGCCAGCGCCCCATCGCCGTGCCCGAGCCGTGCGCGGTCAGGTGCAGCACCTTGTCGCCGGCCGGGAACAGCCGGCCCGCGGACACGTTGGGCCAGCGCCGGATCTCCCGGCAGTCCAGGCGCGAGGACGTGACCGCGCCGATCAGTTCGGGCGGCAGCGGCGTGCCGGCGTTGTCGTGCACGTCGCCGCGCTCGCCGCTGAGCACGCCGATGTGCTTGAGGTCGTACACGGTCAGGTAGCGCGAGGCCGGCGGCCCCGGCTCGGCCTCACCGTTCGCGTACGCCCCACTCAGCACGAAGCGCCGTGCGCGCCGAATCCCGGGCACCCGCAGCAGGTCGTCGTGGTGTCGGTCGCACCACGGGGAGAACGATCCGTCGAGGGCTTCGGGCACGTCCGACCGCAGGTGCAGCAACCCGGCACCCGTGGGAAAGCCGTCGAGATCGAGCCGCGAGATCGCACTGTGGCCGAACATGGTTTGCGCCTCCCCCAGTGCCCTCACGCTTGGTTGTCCCTGGCGCAAGCGGGAACTGACGGAGGGTCATTCCGGTGTTACCCACCGGTTCACGAAAGCATGTCCGCTTTGCCGAACATCGCGGCCGTCTCGCGCGCGCTGGGGGTGCCCGCGTCGGCGTCCGCGCCGGCCGCCACCAGGGCCGCGACGACGTCCCGCTCGTTCTTGAAGATCGCGCCCGCGAGCGGGGTCTGGCCGCGGTCGTTGGCCCGGTCCGGGTCGGCGCCGCGGGCGAGCAGCGCGCGCACCGCGTCGGCGTGCCCGTGGTACGCCGCGAGCATGAGCAGGGTGTCGCCGCGGTCGTTGGCCAGGTTCGCCGACAGGCCGGCGTCGACGTAGCCGCCGAGCGTCTCGGCGTCGCCCGTGCGCGCGGCCTCGAACACGCGCCCGGCCAACTCCCGGATCGCCTGCTCGTCCTGCTCGGACGGCTGTTCCGACTGCCCCGACCGCTCCGGCTGCTGCTCGCTCATGACCGACCTCCGACAACGCGACGACGTACGGATGTAGCTGTGGATGGAGCTGTATACGGGTCTGTTCGACCGGATCAGAACCTATCGGGTGGCGCGCCGCGGCAGCGGACCCGTCCGTGCGGGCGTGCGTGTGAGAATCGGTGCAGTTGCGGCCCCGGATCCGAAGGAGACGGCTCTTGCGCCATCAGCACCATCTGGACCTCGACGCCTACTTCGCGCGTGTCGGCTGGACGGGCGAGCGCGCGCCGACGTGGGCGACGCTGCGCTCGCTGCATCTGGCACACGTGGTGACCATCCCGTTCGAGAACATCGAGGTGCTGCTGGGCGGGGTGCCCTCGCTCGAACCGGCCGATCTGGAGGACAAGCTCGTCCGGCAGGGGCGCGGCGGTTACTGCTTCGAGCACAACCTGCTCTTCGCCGCCGTCCTGGAGTCCCTGGGCTTCGGCGTCACCCGGCTGTCGGCGCGGGTGCGCATGGGGAGCGACGCGGTCCGCCCGCTGACCCACATACTGCTCGCGGTGGATGTGCCCGGCGAGAAGCATCCGTACATCGCCGACGTCGGCTTCGGCAGCGGCGGGCTGATCGAACCGCTGCCGCTGCTGCCCGGCGTCGCGAGCCCGCAGGGTGCGTGGCGGTACCGGCTCGTGCGCGAGGGCGACCTGTGGCTGCTCCAGACCGTGTACGGCGGCGACGGCTGGTTCACGGTGTACGCGTTCACCCTGGAGCGCCGGGAACCGGTCGACTACGAGGTCGCGAACTGGTTCGTCGCGACGCATCCGCGGTCTCCCTTCCGGAACACCCTGCGCGTCCAGCGCAGCGGCCCGCACGAGCGCGCCTTCGTCGAGGACCGGCTGCTGACGGTGGTGCGCTGCGACGGGTCCCGAGAGGAGCGTGAACTGAAGGACGACCACGAGGTGTTGCGGCTCCTGGTGCGCGACTTCGGGTTGCTGCTCCCGTGGGACACCGCATTTCCCGAACCGCCCGCGCGCCCCGAGGAGAGCTGACGGATGTCGTTCGACAAGCAGGTACAGGTCACCCGGGAGCTGTACGACTACATGCTCGACCACTCGCTCGCGCCGGACCCGGTCCAGCGCGGGGTGATCGAACGGACCCGCGCGATGGGCCGGTTCGCGCAGTTGCAGGTGCCGGCCGAACAGGGCGCGCTGCTGACCCTGCTGGCCGGCGTGGTGCGGCCGAAGGTCGCGGTCGAGGTCGGCACGTTCACCGGCTACTCGGCGTTGTGCATCGCCAAGGGCCTGGCCGAGGGCGGCCGGCTGCTGTGCTGCGACATCTCGGAGGAGTGGACCGAGATCGCGGTCGAGGCGTGGCGCGAGGCGGGCGTGGCGGACCGGATCGACCTGCGGATCGCGCCGGCCCTGGAGACGCTGGACGCGCTTCCCTCGCAGCCGCACATCGACCTCGCGTTCATCGACGCCGACAAGGTCGGCTACATCTCCTACTGGGAGGCCCTGGTCCCGCGGATGCGCCCGAACGGACTGCTGATCGCCGACAACGTGCTCTACGACGGCCGCGTCGTGAAGCCGCAGGGCGAGCCGACCCCCGAGGCGGTCCACGCGTTCAACGAACACGTCAAGGCGGACCGGAGGATCGAGCAGGTCGTGCTCCCGGTCGCGGACGGCATCACGCTGGCCCGCGTCAAGTCGCTCGACGAACGCTGACGCGGTCCTCCGCCGCACACCCTCGGCCGACGCCCTCGGCCGACGCCCTCGGCCGACGCCCTCGGCCGACGCCCTCGGCCGACGCCCTCGGCCGCAGCGCCGGCCGGGCCGAAATCGGCCCGGCCGGGCTTGCGGCCGAGTCTTTCAACCCCGACCCCGACCCCGACCGCGGCCTAAAGGCCGCCGAGCACCTTCCTGAGCCGCTTGGCCTCGGTGACCGCGCGAGAGGCGCCCTTCTTGTCGGCGAGGTCGTCCAGGCCGCGGATGGGGACGTCCCGCGCGCCCGCCTTCGCGGCGGTCTCGGCGGCGAGCGCCAGGATGTCGGCGAGACCGGTCGCCTTGGTCCCGGAGAGCAGGTCGGGCAGGAAGCCGCTCAGGACGCCCCACACGGCCTCGTGCGCGCCCGCGCGGGCGGCGTCGTGCAGGGTGGTGGCGACCCGGGTCGTCTTGAGGCCACGCGTCCGTACCGCCTCGCCGACGTCGCGGCCCAGCGCGGTGGGGTCCCACGGGTCGGAGCGGGCGGACAGGGTCACGATCGCGTCCACCGCGGCGGTGCGGTCCTCGGGCGTTTGCGCGCCGAGGGCGTACGCGAGCGCGAGCGAGGTGCCGGGGCCGAGCGGGCCGTGCGACTCGGCCAGGGCCGGGAGGATCTCGGCGCCGCGGCAGTTCCCGTCGATCCCCCGCTCGCCGCGGATCACGACGTGCGCGGCGAGCACGTCCCGGTCCCGCGGCAGGATGAGCGGCCAGCAGTGCATGTCCGGTTCGGTGTTCTGCGACCAGCCCGGGACCCGCGCGACCGCGCCCGGGTCGGACAGGCCGTACAGGAGCCGCGCGCTCTCGGGCAGGGTGTCCGCGTCGCCCGGGGCGACCGACGCGAGCGGCGCGTCGAAGTACACCCAGTCCCGCGTCTTGTAGACGTACTCGCGGTGCACGCGCGCGTGGCGACCGCGCTCGACGATCCCGGCCGCCGGCCCGCCCGCCGCGAACGTGCGCGCGGCCAGGAGTCCGGCGGGCGAGGTGAGCCGGCCGGCGCGCGCGACCAGCTCCGGTTCGAGGTCGGCCGGCAGCCGCAGCAGCGCCTGGTGGACGTCGCGGCGCCACGGGGTGCGTCCGGATCGCTCCCACTCCTCTAGGCCCGCCACCAGGGCCGCGGGGTCCACGAAGCCGGTCGCGGTGGCGATCTCGGCGAGGTAGGGCCCCGTCTGCGGCACGCGCAGCCGCTGGGCGACCTCGTACAGCCGGGCGAGCAGGAACCGCTGCGGAGCGTCGATCCGGTCGACCTCGACGTCGGAGCCGGGGATCAGGTCGTGATCGCCGGCCGCGTCGCCCTTGCCGAACAAGCTGCGGAACCAGCCCGTCCGGCTGCCACCGGCCAGGCCGGTGGACGCGGCGACCATCGCGCCGACCGCGCCCTGCACCTGGTGTTGGAACCAGTTCTGCTCGATGACGTGCCCGTGCCGTTCGGTGAGCGGCGTGAGCGCGGCGCGCAGCGCCTCGCGGTCGCGGACGTGCTCGCGCAGGAACGCGGAGACGATCCGCTCGACCGCGATCGGATCGGTGACCCGGCCGCGCGTGCTCGCCCACGGGTTGGCGGTGCCCGCGAACAACACCGCGATCTCCTCGACCAGTTCGTCGAGGGATGCGATCGGCGGCGGCAGCTCGCGCGCGGGCGGCGGCACGAGCGGGAGGTCGAGGTGCTCTTCCGGCTCGACGCGCTCGCCCAGGAGCGCCGCCGCCTCGGGGCGCACCGCGTCGCCCAGGAGCGGCAGCTGCGCCCGCATCTCGTCGCGCACGAGGGCGGCCTGATCGGCGCCCAGCTTGGGGAGGTGCTTGGCGATCAGCGCGATCGCGCGCTCCTGGAGGTCCAGGGCCGTCGAGCCGAACGCGGTGCAGGCGCCGGCGAGCAGGTCGCCCGCGTGCTCCGGGTGTCGCTTGAGCGCCTGGGTCAACCAGGTGAACTGGGTCCGGACGAGCTTCTTCTCGGTCCGGAACAGCACGGCCCGGCTCGCCTCGGCGACCTGCTCGGCGCTGAGGCGGCCGGCGGTGTCCAGGCGGCGCAGCACGTCCTGGGCCATGCCGGCGACGGGCGAGGGGGCGTCGGGGAGCAGCCGCAGGTAGGAGTCGGCGCGGACGGCGAGTTCGTCGTCGGTGGGGGCCATCGCGTCGTGCACGACCACGAAGGCGCCCAGGGCCGCGGGGCGTTCGCCGCGCAGCAGGCGCGAGACGCAGCCGTCGAGGACGGCGTCGCGTTCGATCCGCTTCGCCTCGGCGAGCTCGGCGAGCGCCTCGCCCCAGCCGGCCTGGCCGGGGCCTTTCCAACGGTCGTGGTCGGCCAGGAGCTGCCCGACGCCCGCGACCTCGAACAGGGCCGGCAGGAGGTCGATGAAGTAGGGGTCGGCGGCCAGCCGTTCGGTCAACGTCGATTCGGTCGGGCGTGCGCCGCCGGTGACCCGTCCCACCCAGCCCAGGACGAAGCCGGGCGTGGTGGGCGTGGGCAGGGCGCTCCCGCGCACCAGCGCGTCCACGACGTCCCATTGGTTGCCCCAGCCGTCGAGCGGGATCTTCGCGGCCATCCGTCGGGCGACATCCGGGATCCAGGCCGGATTGCGGTCGGCGAGCAGCGTGTGGATGGCCTTCTCGTCGAACTTGGACGGCCAGGTCATGTCGCCGCGCAGCAACCACTGCGCGACCGCGGCCGGTCCGCCCAGGCACGCGACCCCTACATAGCGCAGGGATCTGCGGCCGTGCCGCTCCCCCAACGCCTTGGCAACCGCCTTGAACTCCGGCAGCACCGCCCGACGCTCGGGCTCGGTGCGGCCCTTGAACAGGGCGATGATCGGCGCCGGATTCCCGTGCGTCGGCATCGCCGCCCGGACCCGCTCCCAGGTCAGCTCGGTCGCCGTCATCGGTTCGCCTCCTGCTCCGCCGTCGCGGTCGCGGTCGCCCCGGCGGTCGCCCGGCCGCGCACGATCTGGGTCGCCAGCAGATGCTTGCAGGGCCCGCGCCCGCCGCGGTACTCGGCCCACCACTGGCACGTGCAGCTGCCGTCCCCGACGAGGCGCAGGCCGTAGGTACGGTCGCCGCTGCGCACGGTCGCGGTCTCGCCGGAGAGCGTCACCGCGTCCGCCGCCACGAGCTTGTGCGCGTCCCGCAGGCGCGGGTTCATCCGCTCGACGCTGCCGGTGTCGTAGGGGAGTTCGCGGTGGTAGTAGGCCGCCTCCGCGACGTCGTATCCGATCCGCCCGCCGGTGCCCAGTCGCACCAGGGCGGCCCGCACCCGCTCGGCGGTCAGTCCGGACTGGGCGACCAACTCGCCGATCTCGACCCGGGGTTCCCACGCGAGCAGGGCCGAGATCAGGTCGGCGTCCTCGGCGCCGGTGTCGCCGGCGAGTCCGGTGAGCACGGCGCCCTCGCCGGAGAAGCCGCGGGCCGGGTCCGGGGACAGCGTCAGGGTGAGCCGCATGCCCGGCAGTTCGATCTCCCACGCGGAGGACACCGCCGTGCTGCGGGCGTTCACCGCCGGGCCGTACACGCGCAGCGCGACCGCGTGCCGAAGCAGCCGGGTCATCGCCTGCAACCGGTCCGGCCCGGGCAGGCACACCGCCCCCGGCAGCGGGCGCGCGGTCAGTCGGAGCGAGCGCCCGGCCGGGACCGCCCACAGCGCCTGCCTGGCGCCGCGCGGCAGCGTGCGCAGGAAGCGGACCGCCTCCGCCGCCGCGAGCTCCGCGCGCAGGTCGAACGCGCCCGAGATCACCTGGACTTCGGCGAAGCCGCGCAGCCACCGCTCGGGCAGCGGGACCTTCTTCTCCACGACCGGCCCGTCGAAGGTGGTGACCGTCACGTCGTCGGGTCCCACCGCCAGGTGCAGCGGGTCGGCGCCGCCGACCTTCGCGAGCGCCTCGCGCAGCGGCGCGTTGACGTCCACGTTGGTGGTGCCGGTGCCGAACATCTCGCCGTCGATGCCGGCCGGGAGCACGTCGAGCCGCGCGTGCACGCCGCAACAGGCCGAGAAGGACTCGAAGCGCAGCCGATCCCCGTTGCCGGTGACCACCGGATCGAGCGAACCGGGCCGCAGCGGCTGGTAGTAGCGGGCCGCCGCGACGTCGGCGACCGCGAGCAGTCCGCCCGCCGCCGCCTCGGGCGCGGTCAGGAAGCCGGCGAAGAAGCGCGGGAAGGGGGTCAGGCCGTGCGAACTCAAACCACCGCAGGTCTGGAGGCCCAGGGACTGTTTGCCGTCGACGGCATCGAGCGCGGACGACCGCAGATAGGTGAAGGACTGCACCGAGGAGGACATGTGGAAAACCGTAGACAGCCCGTCCGACAGCGGAACTTCGGCTCCTGATCGGGTCGGCGCCGGCCGCGACGGCGACTTCCGCTCGTGCTCCGCACGGCGGCTTCGACACCGCTTCGACATCGCATCGACATCGCATCGACACCGCTTCCGCACCGGCGGCGTGGTCCGCCGCGAACCCCGATCGCAGGCGGCCGCGAACCCGCCGATGCGTCACGTGTCACCCATTGCGAGCGCAGCGTGTTCAATCGCTTGTATGTTCGCCGGAAACATCCGGATTACCCGCTGGTAGAGGGGGATTCGCCGTGCCACGGCATCGATTAGGTGGTATCACCTGTGCGAGCATGGGCGGCTGGGGCCCGGGCCCGCTCGCGAGAAGCCGGTTGGCTTCACGTGCTCGTCCGGGTGGGTGGTGGCACATCGTCAAGAGAGTGTCGTTGTAACCATGATCCGAGGACGCGTGGCAACGCGCCGGCATACTATGCGCTGGTCCATTCAGCCGGAGGTAGCAGATGCCCGCAACGCAGCCGGGGAGCGGCTCGACGGTTCGCCGTATTCTCCTCGGTTCCCAGCTTCGCCGTCTGCGCGAAGCGAAGGGGATTTCGCGGGAGGAGGCCGGTTACGAGATCCGAGCCTCCGAATCGAAGATCAGCAGAATGGAACTGGGGCGCGTCAGCTTCAAGGAGCGCGACGTGGCTGATCTGCTGACGATGTACGGAGTGGGCGACGAGACCGAGCGAGCCGCCCTGTTGGGCCTCGCCGCGGAGGCGAACGCCCAGGGCTGGTGGCACAACTACAACGACATCCTGCCGAGTTGGTTCCAGGTCTACGTGGGCCTGGAGGAGGCCGCCTCGGTCATCCGCACCTACGAGGTGCAGTTCGTGCCCGGGCTGCTGCAGACCCCCGAGTACGCGCGTGCGGTGGTCGTCGCCGGTCAGCCCTCCGCGTCGGTGGCCGAGGTCGACCGACGAGTGGGCCTGCGCATGCAGCGCCAGTCGATCCTGTACCGCGACAAGCCGCCGCGCCTGTGGGTCGTGCTGGACGAGGCGGCCCTGCGCCGACCGATCGGCGGCCGGGACGTGATGCGGGACCAGGTCCGGCACCTGATCGAGATGGCGGCCCTGCCGAACGTCACCATCCAGATCATGCCGTTCCGCTTCGGCGCGCACGCGGCCGAGGGCGGGCCGTTCCTGCTGCTGCGCTTCCCCGAGAGCGACCTACCCGACGTGGTGTACCTCGAACAGCTCACCAGCGCGCTCTACCTGGACAAACGCGACGAGGTCGACGCGTACACCGAGGTCATGGACCGGTTGAGCGTGGACGGCATGCCGCCCGACAAGAGCGTGGACCTGCTGCAGCGCATCCTCAAGGAGAACTGAGCCGGCCGGTGAGCGCGACCACCCGGGCGGAGCGCCCCGGGTGGGCGCTCACGCGAGCAGGTTGTCGAAATCCCCGTCCTTGACCCCGAGGATGAGCGCCTCTATCTCGGCGCGGGTATAGATCAGCGCCGGCCCGTCGGGGTGCCGCGAATTGCGGACCGCGACGTCGCCGCCCGGCAGCGCCGCCATTTCGACGCAATTGCCCTGCGAGTTGCTGCGGCGACTCTTCTGCCACGTGACCCCGTCGAGCGCGGTGGCCGATACCCCGTTGTGCGTTGCCTGCATGACGCTTCTCCTGGACCTCTCGCCGAGCAACCCGACGGAGCGGCGGTCGCCCGCCCCCGGTTGCGGCACGTGTCGTTCCTTCGTCCCGGTCCGTCGCAATTTATTCCAGCACCGGTTCGACTTACGCGTGCACGTGCATCTGACCATGCATATGCAGCGTACAACGGCGATGATAGCGCAGCCCGACTTCACTCACACGGGAGGGCTCAGGCATTCCTCAGGGTTTCAAAGGAAGCGTAAAAGCTCCTTAAGAACCGGGGGACGAAACGGACGCAAGAATGCAGAAAACCCGTCGAAGGATCGACGGGTAAACGCTTGGCGCCTTAATTCGGTTGCCTGTTCCCGATGTGAATTAAGACTCCTCACAAAGGTGCAACGCAATGCGATCCGCGGGCTGCGGACCGTGTTTCGTCAGGCGGGTATCTCGAACATCGCCCAGACGACCTTTCCGGTACGTCGGCCCATCCCGTTCAGGGGGAACCAGCCCCATGAATCACTGAAACAGCCGACGAGATAGAGACCGCGGCCGGATTCCTCGTCGTCGCCGCCCGCCTGGGTCTCCGGCAGACTCTCGCCGGGATCCTGGACCGCGCACATGACGCGCTCACCCTTGCGCAGGAGCGCGAGTTGGATGTTGTGCGCGACATCCGTCGCGTCGTCGCGGCCGGCCCCGAGTCCGTGGCACAGCGCGTTGGTGACGAGCTCGGAGACGACCAGGGCGAGGTCGTCCTCCAGCCCTGCGGCGCCCCAGCCGGCGAGCACCGTCTGCGTGAAGTCACGAGCGGCCTTGACCGACTCCCGCCGTGCGGCGAGGGCTTGGATCGCGATATCGGAGGTTGGTCCCATATCCCCGGCCAGAGGCTCCATCCACTGAAACGTCGACGTCCGGAACCCTGCGGGACTCGCGACGGTCATCCGTGCCTCCGAGCGGGTACTGGTCCCCGGCCTGTTGGGAACGCCGCCAGAGGACTCGCCTCACAGAGCGTCCATGCACATGCGCGTGCACATGCACACACTTCATTATGAGGATGCCGACCCCAACTGCAAGACCGGATGCACGTGCATCGACGATTTCTGCGTCTGCACCACGCCGATGCACGTGCATTACGATCGAACAGAGGCCGCTTTACGACCGGTTCCCGGACAAATCCGGGAACCGGTCATTTCTTTCTTTTGGCTTTACATCGGGAAGAGTCCGGACAATTCGAGCATCCGCCGACTCCCGACCGGCGAGAGCGTCAGACCGACACGTCCGAGGGGGTGGGCGTCGCGACCGGCTCCGGCGAGCCGGCGGCGCGGCCGGTGTACTGGAGCACCAGCGCGACACCCGAAAGCAGGAACACGGCGAGACCGGGGCCGAAGAGCAGCCACGGCATGACCGACACCTCGGTCTTCTCGTCCGGGATGCTGTCCGCGTCCTTGAAGGTGTCGATGTTCGCGCCGATGTTGTCCACCAGTGCGCTGAACTTCGCGAGGATGCGGTCGGTTTCCAGGAGGCCCTTGCCGACCTTCGGGTACTGCGTGGCGAGTTCCGCGGTGAACTGCGGAGCGGGCTTCCTCAACAACGCGGCCATCGACGGAATCGACTTGGTCTTCATCCCGGTGGCCATCGCGCCCAGGGTGTCGAGGTCGGTGCGCGCCTGCTTGTATCCGGCGTCGGTAAAAGTGGGCTGGAACGCGGTGAACATCTTCTCGGATGCCTTGGTCTTGCCGATCACACCCGTGGCGAACACGCCCACCACCATGCCGAGGCCGACCACCGCCGCGAGCGTCAGGCACACCGTGCTCAGCACCGCCTTGGTGCCGACGAAGGAGAACAGCAGACCGCCCACACCGACCACGAGCAGGATGATGCCCGGGACCAGGTAGAGATAGGTGACCACCGTGTTCGGGTCGTCGGCCGTCGGGATCTCGTCGGCCTGCCGGAAGTTCTCGGCCTGCGCGTCCATCGTTCCCGCGAGCTTGTTGAAGCGCGGCATGATCTCGTTGACCTGCGCGAGCCCCTTGCCGACCTCGGGGGCCGTCGCACCCATCAGGCTGATCAGCTGCGGCGTGGTGAGGTTGGCCTGCTGGGCGAGGCCGGGCAGCGTCTCCTTCTGCAGCTGCGCCAGCATCTCGTTCATCGTGACGAGGTCGGTCTTGCTCTCCGCGAGCGCCGTCTTCGTGAAGGCCGGGCGGAAGTCATTGGTCAGATCGTCCACAGCCTGCGTCTTCTTCGGCAGGCCGGCGGCCAGCGGGAAGATGATCAGGGCCGCACCCAGCAGGGCGATCAGCACCAGCGCCACGTGGCGGTATGCACGCACAGCGGGTTCTCCCTTCGCTTTCCGTTATCTCTCGGATCGTATGGGTGATCGTGCCGATCGCCGTGGATCCGGTCGACGGAAAGCACCTGTTCTCGTTGTTTGTCACTCGGGCAGCCGATCTTCGCAAAGAGCAACCCGCCAGTCAGCTACTGGCAAGTAATGTCATGGGATCGAGATCTCCGGCACATCGGTCGCTTCCGCCATGGAGGGGTGTCGCACCAGGCGCTAGCGTGCGCCGGCAGGCTCGGTCGAGCTTGATCGCGAACGGAGGTCGCCCGTGGATCTTGAACTGACGGCGGATCAAAAGGCGGTGCAAGACGCCTTTTCGGAGTTCTTCGCGGACAGGTGCCCGATTTCCGTGGTGCGCGCCGCCGAGCCGCTCGGATTCGATCCGGATCTGTGGCACCGCCTCGCCGCGATGGGCGCGCCCGGCATGGCGCTGCCCGAGAAGGCCGGCGGCGGCGGCGCGACCCGCCTGGATCTGGGGCTGCTGCTGCACGAGGCGGGCCGGGTGCTCGCGCCGGTGCCGCTGAGCGGGCATCTGGCCGCGTCGCGGCTGCTGCTCGACACGCCGTGGTGCGCGGACGCGGCCGAGGGCACGCTGATCGCGGCGCCGGCGCTGCGCCCGGCCCTGGACGGTCTGGCCCGGCTGGTCCCCGGCGGCGCGGTCGCGCACGTCGTGGTGGCCCTGGACGAGGACGAGTTGGTGGCGGTCCGGAGCGAACCGCCGATGACGGGGCCGGCCAACCACGCGGCGGCGCCGCTGGCCGATCGGGACGTGCGCGACCCCGACGCGGAGCGGGTGGTGCTGGCCCGGGGCGACGACGCCGCGCGGCGGTACGCGGCGCTGCGGCGCGAGTGGCAGTTGTATACGGCGGCCACGCTCGCGGGACTGGCCGAGCGCGCGTTGGAGATCGCCGTCGCGTACACGCTGGAGCGGGAGCAGTTCGGCAAGCCGATCGGGGCGTTCCAGGCGGTACAGCAGGGGCTGGCCGACCTGGTCGGGCCGTTGGACGGGATCAGGCTGCTCGCGGCGCGCGCCGCGTGGTGCGGTGACGAGGGCGATCCGGCCGAGGCCGCGCGGCTCGCGGTGATGGCGTTCCTGGCCGCGACCGACGTCGCGCGGACGGCGACGTATCGCGCGGTGCACTTTCACGGGGGTTACGGCGTGACCCTCGAATACGACATCCAGCTCTACTTCCGGCGCGCGCGGGGGTGGCCCCTCGTGCTCGGTGACCCGGACGAGGAGTACCAGCGCTTGGCAAACGACCTCTTCGGACCCGTGGGGAGCATCTGATGGACTTCGAGCCGAAGGAATCGGTCGAGGAGTTTCGCCGCTGGATCCGGGCGTTCGTCGCGGAGCACCTGACCGAGGACATGGTCGAACGGGCCCGCCGCACCGGCACGTTCCACGACTGGGACTTCCACCGCGCGCTGGCCGCGACCGGGGTGATCGCCGAGGGCATGGCGGGACCGGGCCGGACCGCCGGGCGCGACCCGTTGGAGCTGTACGTCCTCTTCGACGAACTCGGTCTGGCCGACGCGCCGTTCTTCGGGCTCGCCAACACGATGCTGGTGGCCGGGATCGTCGAGCAGATCGGCAGCGCGTTCCACTTGGCGGAGGTGCTGCCGAGGTTCCACCGGGGCGAGGCGATCGCGGCGCTCGGGTACAGCGAACCGGGCTCCGGGTCGGACGTCGCGGCGGCGGCCACCCGCGCGGAGCGGATACTGGGCCATCCGGAGGACGAGCCGGTGTGGCTGGTGAACGGGCAGAAGATGTTCACCACGCTCGTGCACGAGGCCGGCTACGTGATCCTGCTGACCCGCACCGACACGGACCTGCCCAAACATCGCGGCCTGACCATGTTCCTGGTGCCGATGGACCTGCCGGGCATCTCGTTCCAGCCGGTCGAGACGATGGGCGGGGACCGCACCAACATCACCTACTTCACCGACGTGGAGGTGCCCGACCGCTGGCGACTCGGTGAGGTCGACGGCGGGTGGGGCGTGATGAAGGTGGCCCTGGCGTACGAGCGCGGCGTGTTCGGCAACATGAACCAGGGCGTGTCGCTGCTGCGCCGGTTCACCCGGTGGGCGGCCGAGACCGGCAGCCTGGACGACGCCTCGGTCCGCAAGCGGCTGGCCAGGATCGCGATCGACAACGAGATCACCGGCCTGCTGGCCCTGCGACCGGCGCTGATCGCCAGCGGCGGCGGGCTCCCGACGACGGAGGGCTCGATCGCGAAGCTGTACGCCAGCGAGTCCTACAACCGCGCCGCGGAGGCCTGCCTGGACATGGCCGGCCCCGAGGGCCTGCTCGCCGAACCGGGCGACGCCTGGTTCGTCGACCACGCCGCGCGGGACGCCCCGGTCACCACCATCTACGGCGGTACCAGCGAAATCCAACGCAACAACATCGCCGAACACAGACTCGGCCTCCCCCGCGCACGCTGACCCACCCCCCGGCGGCCTCAATCGCCGGCCAGGCTGTGTCCTCAAACGCCGGACGGGCTGATTTCACCCCGACCGGCGCTTGAGGCCAACCAACCGCAGCCCGACCCCAAAACCACCCGACACATCCACCCCGGCCGGCGCTTGAGGCCAACCAACCGCAGCCCGACCCCAAAACCACCCCACACATCCACCCCGGCCGGCGCTTGAGGCCAACCAACCGCAGCCCGACCCCAAAACCACCCGACACATCCAGCCCGGCCGGCGTTTGAGGCCAAAGCGGGCCGCAGGCCGGCCACCCCAGCCCGTCCGGCGTTTGAGGACAAACAGGACACCATCCGCATGGCCCACCGAACGCGTGGCCGGGCAGCAGCCTGCTTCATGGCAGACTTCGGCACCGTTCACACCGGTGAGCGAACGGAGTTTCTGCCATGCGGCCCCTGCACGACGAGGACCCTTCGGGCGTAGGCCCCTACCGACTGGTGGGCCGGCTCGGTGAAGGGACCACGGCTCGGACCTACCTCGCCGCCGCGCCCGACGACGAACCCGTCGTGGTGCGGGTGATCCGGGCCGACCTCGGTCGCGACCCCGCGTTCCGCGCGCGGTTCGCCGAAGAGGTCGACGCCGCCCGGCGGCTGTCCGGACCGGGCACGGCGATCCTGGTGGACGCGGATACGACGGGCCCATCGCTCTGGTACGCGACCACGCACGTCCCCGGCCCGACGCTGGACGAGACCGTGCGCCGGCTCGGCCCCCTGCCCGGCCACACGCTGCGCGTACTCGCCGCCGAACTCGCACACATACTGGGGCAATTGCACGCGTCCGGACTGTGGCACGGCCGGCTCGACCCCGGCGCGATCCTGCTCGGCCCGGACGGCCCGCACCTGCCGCAGCTCGGGATCGCACACGTGTCGGCCGGCTCCTCCGTGACCGCCGACGGCGTCGTGATCGGCACCGTGCTGGACTCCCCCGGGTTCCGGTCGCCGGAGCAGATACGGGATCTGACGGTCGGTCCGGAGACCGACGTGTTCTCGCTCGGATCCGTGCTCGCGTTCGCCGCGACCGGCGTCGGCCCGTTCGACCGCGGCGGTGAGGGCTCCGCCGCCGACCGGGTCAGCGACGGCGAGCCCGAACTCGGCGATGTGCCGGCTTCCTTGCGCAACCTGATCGCGGCCTGCCTGATCAAGGACCCGGCCCGGCGGCCCGCCCCCGACGAGATCGTCCGCGTCGCGGCCGGCACCCCGGGCCCGGGCTGGCTCCCCTCTCCCTTCGCCGAGTGGGTGGCCGCACGGGTGGCCAACCCGTGGGAGCCGCCGCAGCCGATGCCGGGCAGCGAGCCGTACGCGGCCGGCACCGTCCCGGCCCCGCCGCCGGGAGCCGAGCCCGCACCCGAGGCGCCCGCCCCGAAGACCGCGCCCACACCCACACCCGCACCGACCACGGCGCCCACCCCCGACGAACCCCCCCACGCGCACGCCGCGCCGAGCCCCGGGCCGCCTCCCGCAGGTCCCGCGTCAAGTCCCGCCGCGGCTTCCTCGCGGTCGCGGCCGGCGCGGCCGTGGTCGGCGGCGGCGCCGCGGCCTGGGCCCTGACCCGGGGCAACGACGGCTCGTCCAAGGCCGCCTCGACGAAGTCCGCACCGCCGGCGGGCAAGACCGGCGTGAGCGGCCCGGTCGCCCCCGCCACCGTCCAGGAACTGACCGTCTGGACGACCGAGGGCCTGGTACCCGCCGGCCTGCTCGGCGACCTGGGCCTGGAGTTCGGCAAGGGTGGGAGTTCGCCCGGTCTCCGGCTCGGCAGCCGGGTGCAGCCGAAGTCCGGCTACACCCGGGCCCTGGAGCAGGCGTTGCGCGCGGGCCGCGGCCCGGACGTGTTCGAACTCGACCTGCTGACCCTGGCCCGGTTCAAGGCGGCCGACCTGGTCATGGACCTGACCCCGTATCAGGAGCGCTTCGACGGCGACACGTGGTTCCCCGCCGTGCGCGCCGCGTGCACGTCCGGCAGCCGGATCATGGCGCTGCCGCTGTCCGCGAACGTGCCGGTGGTGCTCTACGACAAGGGCCTGTTCCAGACCGCGCAGGTGGGCGTGCCCATCGACCGGCCGACCTGGGTCGCCGACCTGGAGAAGCTGCGGCTGGCCAACGCGGCCAATCCCGATCACCGCGCGGTGTACGTGCCCGGCGGCGCGTGGCCGATCCTGGCATCGTGCGTGTGGGAGGACGACGGCACGATCGCGGTGCAGGAGGGCGACGCGTGGCGCGGCACCCTCGACCTGCCCGGCTCGGTCGAGGGCGCCAGGTTCTTCCGGCACCTTCAGTCGTACGCCCCGGACGCCGCCGCCGTCGGCACCGACGACCCCGCGATCGTCACCCGGGTCACCCGGGGCGGCGTCGCGTCGGTGATCGCCGACTCGTCGCTGTACGACAGGGTGGTCGCGGCCAACCCGGCGATGCGGGCCGTCCTGGGCGCGTTCCCGATCCCGGGCCGGACCGCGGGCAAGCCGTCGGCGGTCGGCGTGCGCGGCACCGTGCTGGCGGTGTCGGCGGCCAGCCTGTTCAAGGAGGCCGCGATCGACCTGCTCGCGCTGGTGGCCACCGATCGCTGGCGGTCCCGGATCGCCGCCGACGGCCGGCTCGTGCCGATCCGCACCGGGCTCGATCGGGCCGTGCCGTCGGACAACCCGATGATCCCGGCCGCGATGGCCGCGCTGCCGGTGGGCGGGCGGGCCTACCCCGTCGCCCCGGGCTGGTCGGACCGTCCGCTGGCCGAACTGTCCCGGCAGACCCTGGCCGGAGCCGACCCGCTCGCGGCGGCCGCGGCGGCGAATGCCATCGTGGCTCGCGAGTTCGGTGCCGTCGCGACCTGACCCGGCGACACCGCCCCTCACCCGCAGTCCCTCGTATTCGTAGTTTTGCCCCGGAGGAGCAACACAGTGCCGTCGTGGAACGACGACCCGGAGCCGTCGTCGGACGACTCGCCGGTCCACCCGCCCCAGCCGCCGACCGCACCGCCCGGCGGACCGGCCTCCGGTCTGCCGTACGGGCAGTCCTATCCGCCTCCGCCGCCGCCCCCGACGTACGCGCCGACGGCCGCCCCGCCACCGCCACAGCAGCAGTACCCGCAGCATCCACAACACCCGAACATGCCGCCGCCGCCCGGGTGGGCCCCGCCGCCCCCCGGGTGGGCCCCGCAACCGCCTCCGGCAGCATCGGCCGCAGGCTCTTCCCGGCGCAAGGTGATCGCGGCCGGCTCGGTCGCGGCCGTCGTGGCGGCCGGTGGTGGGGTCGCCGCGTGGCTGCTCACCCGCGGCGACGACAAGGCGGCCGGCAAGCCCGGGCCGGGTCCCACGACGAACACGGCGTCACCACCGCCGCCCGTGCCGGATGTGCCCACGGCCGAGAGTGGCCCGTACACCCTCACGATGTGGCTCGACGCGCAGATCACCCCGGGAATCGACCAGACAAAGTCGAACACGGATCTGACCGCCGCGCTGCTCAAGGCGGATCCGTACGGCACCCTCAAGCCGGAGGTCCAGGAGTTCGCCGACAACCAGAAGCTGGACGCCGTGTTCGCCGCGGGCCAGGGTCCCGACCTGTTCCAGACCCAGACCTTCAGCCTGGCCCGGCACGTGCTGCGCGAGGAACTGCTCGACCTGACGCCGTACGCGAGCCGGCTGAACATCGACGCGTGGCATCCGGCGGCCCGGGCCGCGTGCACGGTGGACGGCAAGCTGTACGCGCTGCCGATGGACGTGTACGCGCCGGTCGTGCTGTACGACAAGCGGCTCTGCGACCCGGCCGGATTCGTCGTACCGCGCACCCGGGACGAGTGGATCGCCCAGCTCGACAACCTCAAGAAGCACTACGCGAGCGACCCGAAGTTCGAGGCCCTGCACATGACCGGCAAGGCGTGGACGCAGATCACGTCCTGCCTGTACGAGGACGACTGCGCGATAGCCGAGCGGGAGAACGGGCGCTGGGTCGGGCGGCTGGGCACCGCGCAGGGCAAGGCCGGCATCTCCTTCTTCCAACGGCTCCAGGCGTACTCCGCCGCACCGAAGGACGTGGACGAGGGCATGGACCCGGCCGGTTCGATCGCCAAGGTGCTCGCGGGCGGCAAGGCGGCGATGGTGATCCAGCCGGCCTGGATGTTCCCGGACTTGGTCCGCACGTCGCCGGAGACGGCGCGCAACACGGCGGCCTTCCCGATCCCGGGGCGGTCCGCGGACAAGCCGTCGGCCGTCGCCGTGTGGAGCTCGGTGGTCGCGGTGTCGGCGAAGACCGCGCATCCGGCGGGGGCGGTGAACCTGCTCCGCGTGCTGGGCTCGGCGACGTGGCAGCAGCGCTGGGCGGACGAGAACGAGACGGTGCCGGCGCTGACCGGCGTCACCACCGTCACCGGCAGTGGCAACGCGATGCTTGCCGCCACGCTGGAGGCCCTCAAGCAGGGCCGGCCCTACCCACAGGCGCCCGGTTGGACGTCGAACCCGCTCAAGGAGTTCGCCGTGAACGTGCTGGCGAAGGGCATCGATCCGAGCAGCGCCGGGCGGCGCGCGGACGCCCTGATCGCGGGCAACTTCGACAGAGAGATCCCGCGCTGACCGACCGTCCGTCGCAGACCCGCACGTAACGCCCATGTCACCCACACGGGCCAAGAAATCCTCAAGCGTAAGCCCGCCGCGGTTCGCCGTGGCGGGCTTCACGCATTCCCCACCCTCCGCGTTCGGGCCGCCGCTTACCGTCTAACCCCTCCCCCTTCGGGTGACCGGCGGTTTCCGGCGATGGCGGTACATGTCGGCAGACGACTCTGCCCCGAATGTCCCCGTGC
Source organism: Embleya sp. NBC_00896 (assembly GCF_045207785.1). Classification (NCBI taxonomy): domain Bacteria; kingdom Bacillati; phylum Actinomycetota; class Actinomycetes; order Kitasatosporales; family Streptomycetaceae; genus Embleya; species Embleya sp. NBC_00896. The sequence continues at coordinate 5,872,081 of NZ_CP108776.1, read as the reverse complement.
CGGTCGGTGCCGTGTCCCTCGCTCCGAGCACACGAGGATGCGGTCCGCCATGTCCGGAAGTCCCGATCCCTCGCGGGCCGATCTGCTCCGCGACAGCCTCACGGCCGTCGCCGGCGCCGCGAACGATCTGGTCTCGCACTTCTACGCCCTGCTGTTCCTCCAACGGCCCGATCTGCGCGCGCTGTTTCCGCCGGCGATGGACCTGCAGCGCGACCGGCTGCTGACCGCGCTGCTGCGGCTCGGCACCGGCAGCGACGAGCCGCACGAGCTGCGCCGATTCCTCCGTCAGCTGGGCCGCGACCACCGCAAGTACGGCGTCCTGGACGACCACTACCCGGCCGTGGGCACCGCACTGATCGGCGCGCTCGCCCGCTACCTCGGCCCGCGCTGGACAGCCGAGCTGCAGGCCGCCTGGGTGGAGGTGTACACGTGGGCCTCGGACGTGATGATCGAGGCCGCCGCCGACGACGCCGAGGAGGCGCCACCCTGGTGGGACGCGGTGATCACCGGGCACGAGCGGCGCGCCCAGAACATCGCGGTGCTCACCGTCGAACCGGACCGGCCGCTGCCCTATCACCCGGGCCAACACGTCACGATCGAGACGCCGTGGTGGCCGCGGGTCTGGCGGCAGTACTCGATCGCGAACGCCCCGCGCGTGGACGGCAGGCTCGAACTGCACGTCCGGGCGGTGCCGGCGGGCTGGGTGAGCAACGCGCTCGTGTACCGGGCCCGGGTCGGCGACCACATCCGGCTCGGTCCCGCGCGCGGCGGCCTGGTGCTGCGCGGCGAGACGCTGCGCCGCGCCCTGTGCGTGGCCTCGGGTACCGGGCTCGCGCCGATCAAGGCGCTGGTCCAGCACATGGCGCAGCGTCAGCTGGCCAACCGGGCCTACGTCTTCATCGGTGCCAAGTACGGGGCGGACCTGTACGACCTGCACGCGCTGTCGGCGATGGCCGACGTGTACCCGTGGTTGAAGGTCATACCGGCGGTGACCCACGACCGCTCGTTCGCGGGCGATCAGGGCGCGTTACCGGATGTGCTGGCGAGATACGGCTTCTGGCACGACCACGACGTCTTCGTCAGCGGCTCGGCCGCGATGGTCCGGGCGACCACGCACCGGCTCACCGGCGAGCTGGGTGTTGCCCCGCAGCGGCTGCACACCGAGAGTCCGGACGCGATCGCACAGGGTTCCCCGGGGCTGCTCCAGGGCTGCTGACCTGCGGCCGGCTGATGGCGGGGGCGTAACGTACGGACCAACAGGGTCGTGTCGGACGACCGGTTCGAGCAGCAGGAGCACCCGCATGGTCAGCAAGGCGCCCGTGGACGACGTAGGCGACGAGGCACTCGTGGTCGGGCCGCCCAAGGAGTACGCGGCCGGGCTCCCGGCGGTGGCGTGGTCGCTTCGGCACGCCGGCCGCCAGATGGGCGTGCGGCGCAGCCTGCTGACGCTCGTGCAGGTGAACCAGAAGAAGGGCTTCGACTGCCCCGGCTGCGCGTGGCCCGAGCCGGACCACCGCAGTGCGGCCGAGTTCTGCGAGAACGGCGCGAAGGCGGTCGCCGAGGAGGCCACGGTCCGCCGGGTGGGCGCCGACTTCTTCGCGGCGCACCCGGTCGCCGAGCTGGCCGACAAGTCCGACTACTGGTTGGGCCAGCAGGGCCGGTTGACCGAGCCGATGTACCTCGCCGAGGGCGCCTCGCACTACGCGCCGATCTCGTGGGAGGACGCGTTCGACGTGGTCGCCGAGGAGTTGGCGGCGCTGGACTCGCCGGACGAGGCGGCGTTCTACACGTCCGGCCGGACCAGCAACGAGGCCGCGTTCGTGTACCAGCTGTTCGTCCGGGCGTTCGGTACGAACAACCTGCCGGACTGCTCCAACATGTGCCACGAGTCGAGCGGTTCGGCACTGACCCAAACCCTCGGGGTGGGCAAGGGCAGCGTGTCGCTGCAGGACCTGTACAAGGCCGACCTGATCTTCGTGGTGGGTCAGAACCCGGGCACGAACCACCCGCGCATGTTGTCCGCGCTGGAGAAGGCCAAGCAGGCCGGTGCGGCGATCGTGTCGGTCAACCCGCTGCCGGAGGCCGGGCTGCTGCGGTTCAAGAATCCGCAGAAGGTGTCGGGCATGCTCGGCGCCGGGACGGAGCTGACCGACGAGTTCGCGCAGATCCGGGTCAATGGCGACCTGGCCCTGTTCCGGGCGCTCAACCGGCTGCTGCTCGAAGCCGAGGACGCGGCACCGGGCACGGTGCTCGATCGCGCGTTCATCGACGAACACGCGCACGGCTTCGACGAGTTCGCCGCGGACGTGCGGACCACGTCGTGGGACGACGTGCTGGAGGCGACCGGTCTGGCGCGCGAGCAGATCGAGCGGATCCACGGGCGCGTGCTCGGCGCGAAGCGGATCGTCGTGTGCTGGGCGATGGGCCTGACCCAGCACAAGAACTCGGTGCCGACCATCCGCGAGGTGGTCAACTTCCTGCTCCTGCGCGGCAACGTGGGCCGGCCCGGAGCCGGCGTGTGTCCGGTGCGCGGGCACAGCAACGTGCAGGGCGACCGGACGATGGGCATCTACGAGAAGCCCTCCAAGGAGTTCCTGGACGCGCTGGAACAGGAGTTCGGCTTCGCGCCGCCGCGGGAGCACGGGCACGACGTGGTGGACGCGATCCGGGCGATGCGCGACGACGCGGTCAAGGTGTTCGTCGCGATGGGCGGCAACTTCGTGTCCGCGACGCCGGACACGGCCGCGACCGAGGCGGCCATGCGGGCCACCCGGTTGACGGTGCAGGTGTCCACCAAGCTCAACCGCTCGCATGCGGTCACCGGTCGGCGCGCGCTGATCCTGCCGACGCTCGGCCGGACCGAGAAGGACCAGTTCGTCACGGTCGAGGACTCGATGAGCGCGGTCCACATGTCGCGCGGCAAGCTGCCGCCGGCGTCGCCGCGGCTGCGGTCCGAGGTCGCGATCGTGTGCGGCCTCGCCGAGCGCGTGCTGGGCGAGCGGGTCTCGGTGCCGTGGGGCGAGTTCGCGCGCGATTACGACCTGATCCGGGACCGGATCGAGCGGGTGATCCCGGGGTTCACCGACTTCAACCGGCGCGTGCGCGAGCCCGGCGGGTTCGTGCTGCCGCACGGGCCGCGCGACGAACGCCGGTTCCCGACCACGACCGGCAAAGCCAACTTCTCCCGCAACGACCTCGCGGTGCTGCGGGTGCCGGCGGGTCGGCTGATCCTGCAGACGGTGCGGTCCCACGACCAGTACAACACCACGATCTACGGCCTGGACGACCGCTACCGCGGCATAAAGCAGGGCCGCCGCGTGATCTTCGTCAACCCGACCGACCTCGCCGAACTCGGCATCGCCGACGGCTCGCTCGTCGACCTGATCAGCGAATGGCACGACGGCACGGAACGCCGCGCGGACGCGTTCCGCGTCGTCTCCTACGACACCGCGAAAGGCTGCTGCGCAGCCTACTTCCCGGAAACCAACGTCCTGATCCCCTTGGACAGCACCGCAGACGAAAGCAACACCCCCACCTCCAAGTCGATCACCATCCGCCTCCACCCCCACACCCACTAACCAGCCGTCCTCAAACGCCGGACGGGCTCAACAAGCCCACCAAATCCAGCCCGTCCGGCGCTTGAGGACAACGCGACCAGGCCAACCCCAGCCCGTCCGGCGTTTGAGGACAACGTGACGAGGCCACACCCAGCCCGTCCGGCGCTTGAGGACAACGGCATCAGGCCGCCAAAACCGCCTACCCCTGGAACCGCACCGCAAGCACCGCCGCCAGCCGCCGAGAGGCAAACGCAGTGCCATGCACGAACCGAACCACCGGCCCAAAAGTCGCCGCGGCCGGCGGCCCGGTCACATACAGCCCCGGCACCGTCGTCCCGAACGACGCGTCCAGCCCCGGCAACCCGCCCACCGTCGCGATCCGCCCCCGCACGTCCGCCCCCAGGAACCCCAGCGCCCCGAGATCGACCCGATACCCGGTGGCGGCAAGCACGTGGTCGGTCCGCACCTCGCGCTGATACCCGTGCCCGTCCCGCACCAGCATCCGCACGCGCCCGTCCCCCTCCCGATGCGCCCGGGTGATCGTCTGCGCGTCCCGCACCGCGACCCGCCCGTCGAGCCGATCCCGCAACCACCACGCGGCGGACGGCCCGAGGATCCGCCGAGCCAGATCGACCCGCACGCACGCCGGCAGCAGCCGGAACGCCGCCGGCCCCCGCGCCGCTGCGGCCACCGACCACCCGGCCCCGAGCGGCGAGTCCGGGGTGAGCCGCCGCGCCCGCCCCACCGTCGGCGCCGCGGCGAACCGCACCCGGTCGGCCCGACCGAACACCCGCACCCGCGCGGCCCCGCCCTCGTGCAGCAGGGCCGCGCTCTCCAGCGCCGATTGCCCCGACCCGATCACCACGACGTCGCGGTCCGCGCCGAGTTCGGCCAGATCCGCGTGCTCGGCCGAGTGTGAGACCAGATCGCCGCCCAGCCGCTCCAGCACGGGCGGGATGTACCGGTGCGCGGCCAGCCCGGTGGCGAGCACGACCGAGTCGACCACGAGGTCCGCGCCGTCCTCCCGGGCCAGCACGAAGCCGTGGCCCTCGGGCCGGATGTCGGTGATCCGGGTCCGCTCGACGTCCGGCACGAGCCGGTCGGCGAACCAGCGGCCGTACTCCAGGAAGGTCTCGCGCGGCACCGGCTGATCCCCCGTCAGCACCGCGTCGCCCCTTTCGCGTTGGAACGCGGCCAGGGTGAATCCCGGCCGCGGCGCGCTGATCGAGGAGGCGTCGGGCCGCGATTTCAGCAGCATCCCGGCGGGCATGTTGCGCCGCCAGCTCTCCATGGGTTCACCGAACACCCGGGTGGTGACTCCCAATTGGCGCAGGTGCGCGGCGAGCGAGAGCCCGTAGGGGCCGGCTCCGACGATGGCAACGGTCATTGACTCTTCCTTTGTCATGGATTGTTGGCTTATCTGGTGAAAGATCGCTATGCGCTGCTAGAAAGGTCCGGATGGGGAGGCGGCCGCATGGGCGTGCGACGAGTCGAGCTGGATCGATCGGTGCCGGCGCTGTTGTTCAAGGTCGGCCGCTATCCGCTGCACCAGGGCGCGGTCGGCGCGGTGCGCTCGCTCGGACGCGCCGGGGTCGCGGTGCACGCGGTGGTCGAGGACGCGTTCACGCCGACCGCGCTGTCGCGGCACCTGCGCCGACGGCACGTGTGGCCCACGAGCGGCCTGGAGAACCCCGCCACGCTCGTCGCCGGACTGTTGCGGATCGGCGGCCGGCTGCCCGCCCGCGCGGTCCTGGTGCCCACCGACGACGAGGCCGCGGTGCTCGTCGCCGCGAACCAGGACCGGCTCGCGGCGTGCTTCCTGTTGCCGAAGATCGAGCCGGACCTGCCGGCCGGGCTGGCCGGCAAGCGCGGCCTGTACCGGCACTGCGTCGCGCACGACGTCCCGACGCCGGCCACCCGGTTCCCCGTCGATCGGGAGCAACTCGTGTTGTTCGCTCGTGAGTTGGGCTATCCGGTCGTGGTCAAGAACCTGGATCCGTGGGATCGGCTGCGGGCACCGGTGGTCGCGGGCACCACGCTCGTGCGCGACGAGCGGCGGCTGGTCGACCTGGTCGGCGCACCGCACGGCGTGCTGTTGCAGGCGTACGTCCCGCGCGAGTGGGCCCAGGACTGGATCGTGCACCTGTACGCCGCCCCGGACGGCCGGTGCGCGCCCGTGTTCACCGGGCTCAAGCTCCGCTCGTGGCCGCCGCATGCGGGCGTGACCACGTACGCCCGGGCGCTGGCCAACCCCGGTCTCGCACGTGAGTCGGCCCGCCTGTGCCGGGCGATCGGCTACCGCGGCCCGGCCGATCTGGACTGGCGACTCGATCTGCGCGACGGGCGGTACAAGCTGGTCGACTTCAATCCGCGCCTCGGCGCGCAGTTCCGCATGTTCGAGACCGGGTGCGGGCTCGACGTGGTCCGCGCGCTGCACCTGGACCTGACCGGCCGGCCGATCCCGGCGGGGGCGCAGCGCGAGGGTCGGCGCTACGTCGCCGAGCACCTCGACGTCGCGGCGTTCGCGGCCTACCGCGGCCGGGCGGGCGCCGCCCACCGGCCGGGCACGCGCCCGGGCGCGGCGGGGTCGAGCCCGCGTGGCTGGCGTTCGACGATCCGCTGCCCGCCGCGGTGACGGCCGTGCGGGCGTTCGGCCTGGCCGCGCGTCGACTCGGGCGCTGAGGGGGCCGGGTGCGGCGGTGGACGGTGCTGCTGGTCGTGGTCGCGCTGCTCGCGGCCTGTACGACCGAGGGGCGGCGCGGCGGACGGCGCCTGGTCCTGCGCGAGGACTTCACCGGTTCGGCGCCCGCCGACGGGCGGTGGGTGACCTGCTACGACTGGAACGTCGACGGTTGTACCAACGCGGGCAACCGCGAACAGCAGTGGTACCGGCCGGAGCAGGTGCGGGTGGCGGACGGTCAGGCGATCCTGACCGCGGCCCGCCGGCCGACGCGCGGTTCGGACGGCGTGCTGTACCCGTGGGTCTCGGGGATGCTCTCGACGGGGCGGGCGAGCTGGTCGGGCCGGCCACGCTTCACGTTCCGGTACGGGCGGGTCGAGGCGGAGTTGCTGCTGCCGAGCGAGCCGCACTCGTTCCCGGCGTTCTGGTTGATGCCGGTCTCCCGGTACACGCCGCCCGAGCTGGACGTGGTCGAACTGATCGGCCCGGACGGCGAGGCGGAGGCCACGGTGCACTGGCGCGGGCCCGACGGCGCCCCGCGGGCGTGGACGCACGCGTCGCCGCCGCGCGACTGGTCCGCCCGGTTCCACCGCTTCGCGCTCGACTGGGAGCCCGACCGGGTGGCGTGGTCGATCGACGGCGAGGAGGTGTTCGCCGTGACCGACCGCGCGCTGATCCCGCACGAGCCGATGGAGGTGCTGTTCACGCTCGCGATGGGCTACCCGGGGCCGGTCCCGGAGCACGTGCTCGGCGCCGAGCTGCGGATCCGCTCGGTGCGCGTGTGGGCACGCTGATCCGAACGGCCCGCCCCCGGGTGCGTACCGCATCGGGTCAGCCGGCCCGCGTGGCGATCGGCTCCGGGTCGCCGAGCAGCCGGTGGCCGCGCAGCCGGGCCCGGGTCTGCCGCCAGGCCCGCCAGCCGAACGTCTGCGGCCGGTCGCGGAACGGCGCGACGCGTGGACCGTCGCCGGCGAGCCAGCCGTCCAGCCGCTCGACGCCGGTGTCCGCGCGGACCATCAGCCGCGAGATCCGCCAGGGGTCGTCCGCGCGGGAGCTGTGCGCGTCGCGGACGGCCATCGCGGTGGTGTAGCCGGCGTTGCGGACCGCTTCCCGAACGGCGCCGTTGTTGTAGCCGTACGGATAGGCGAACGAGGTGATCGCGCGGTCGAGTTCGTCCTCCAAGCGCTGTCGTGAGTCGGTGATCTCGCGGTGCATCGCCTCGATGGGCAGGGTGTCGAGTTCGCGGTGTGTACAGCCGTGCGCGCCGATGCTCAGTCCCGGCGCGTCGGCGATCGAACGCAGGCCGCGCCAGGTGAGCATCGCGGCGGGCGGCAGCGGTGGGCGGGTGGTGGGCGAGAGCGCGTCGGTGGTCACGTAGAGGGTCGCGGGCAGGCCGCGCTCGACCAGTTGGGGCAGCGCGTACCGGGCGAAGTCGGCGTAGCCGTCGTCGAAGGTGATCAGCACGCTCTCGCGCGGCAGGTCGCGACCGCCGTGCAGGGCCTCGGCGAGCCGGTCGGGGCCGATCGGGACTCGGCCGCTGGCCAGGATCCGGTCGAGGTGTCGGCCGAACATGGTCGGGTCGATCGTGTAGGGCGCGATCCACGACGGCGGGTCGTCCCGCACCGAGTGGTACAGCAGGATCGGGACGGCGTGTTCGGATCTCATCGAATTTCCCCTCGGGTGGCGAGACTGTGCGCGGCGGTTCGGATCAGCGCCGCGGTGGTGGTGAGCCCCGCGAGCGTGCCGAGCACGCGGGGGCCCGAGAAGGTGCCGGCGAGCAGGTACGCCTCGGCGGTCAGCGCGCCCAGGGCGGCGCTGGTGACGACCGCGGTCACGGCGGTGGACAGCCGGTTCGGGCCCGCCCCCGCGACCGCGAATCCGGGCCCGACGGCCAGGAACGCGACGACCACGAGCACGCGCAGCGGGTGCCCCGCGGGCAGTTCGAGCGCGGCGAAGGCGAGCCAGCCGGTCGCGGCGGGGAGAAGGTATCGGACCGGGTCGTTCGTCGGGGCCCTCGTCGGGGCGTTCATCGGGCCGGCTCGATCCGGTAGATCACCGCGCCCCGATCGCGCAGCACGAGCGTGAACCGGCGCGCGCCGACCAGTGCCCGGTCCATCCGGTCCAGTGCGCCGGCGGGGAGCAGCCCGGTCTGGTCGCACTCGGCCCGCTGACCGGCGGTCAGGAACAGGTAGGCGGTGGCACCGTCGTATTCGTCGGCGAGCGTGGTCAGGCTCGTGGCGGGGTCGCGCAGGACGCGCTCGCGCAGGGCCGGCGTCTCCATCGCGAACCAGCGGTGTCGCTGCGTCTCGTACTCGGCGTAGGCGCCGGGGAAGTTGTTGGTGGCCGCGACGATCAGGTCGCCGGGTCCGGACACGGCGGCGAGCCGCTGCCGGGCGGCGATCTCGGCGTCGCCGAAGTGGTTCTGCCGCTCCTTGCCGTAGTAGCCGAACACGAGCCCGGTGAGCAGGAGCGCGAACACGACGGGCAGGGCGAGCGCGCGCGGATGCGGCCGGCCGCGGCTCGCGAGCAGCGGCGCGAGCCACGAGGCGATCAGGAACGCGACCGCCGGGAGCGCGAACAGGTAGACCCGGAAGATGATCTCGCCGCCGTACGCGCCGGCCGCGAGCAGCGGAAGCGGCGCGATCGCCAGGAGTGTCGCGGGCGAGCGGCGCAGGCGTGGGCGCCGCACGAGCGCGGCGGCGGCGAGCACCACCACGGCGGCGGTGAGCGCGCGGTCCACCCGCGCGACCAGCACCTGGCCGGGTTCGGCCGCGCCGAGGTCGACCATGCCGGCGTTGGCGTTCGCCTCGAAGTCGCCGAACTGGCGTACGGCGAGCCCGAGTTGATCGAACACGAAGGGCCTGGCGACGGTGAGGTCCCAGCCCACCGCGGCCGCCGCGGTGAGTGCGAGCAGCGGCAGCGCGACCCGTCGATGCGCGCGCGAACAGGTCAGGGCCAGCGCGGCGACGGCGACCATGACCGGGGTGAGCTGATGCGACGTCACCACCGCGAGCACGAGCGGTGTGCACAGGCCGAGGGTGGCGAGCGGGCGGCGGGTCCGGTCGAGGGCGAGCGCGAGAATGCTCACGTAGAGCACGAACGCGAAGGTCTGCGGCGCGAAGTAGTCCTGGCCGACCCAGGCGGTGCAGAAGTAGATCCACACCGCGGCCCAGACGATCCGCCGGTTGCGGGTGAGAGTGCGGTAGAGCAGGACGAGCGGGCCGATCAGCACCAGGTCGAAGGCGAGCGGCGACCACGCGGCGATCGCGAGCGCGTCGGGTACGCCGCAGGCGCGGACCAGGGTCGCGGCCGCCGAGAAGAAGCCGGGCCATTCGTGATAGGGCGTCAACTCGCCCGCGTCGCTCAGGGTTCGGCCGTTGCGCAGGAACTGGTCGACGACCTCGACGTGCTTCCACGCCCACGCGTAGCGCAGGTGCTCGTAGAGCACGGCGGGCGTCGCGTGCAGCATCGTCACCAGTGCGACGGTGTACAGCGCGTGGCGCCACGTGCGGGCGGTGCGGTCGAGCAGGGTCGCGGCGAATCCGGCGACGAGCAGACCGAGCGCGCACCAGTACAGGGTGGGGAGCACGTCGAGCAGGCCGAGTCCGCGCATTCGGTCGACCGCGACCGGCATGCGGACCGCGAGGATCCACAGCAGGGCCGCGATCGGCAGCGCGAGCACGCCGAACGCGCGGAACGCGATGGCCGGCGGCGTCGGCAGCGGGTCGCGGCCGAGTCCGCGCGCGCGGCCGGCCGCGTATCCGAGGGCGGTCGTGAGCACGCCCAGGACGAGGGTGGGGACGGTGGCCTTGGGTTGGGTGCCACCGGGTGCGAACGGCCGCACGAGGGCGCGCGGGATGGTCGAGGCCAGGTAGGAACGCTCGGACGCGAGCGCGCTGTCGGTGCCGGCGTGCCGGCTGACCGCGGCCTTGGACAGGCCCTCGGCCCAGCAGCGGGCCCGGAAGTAGCGCCGGGTGGTGCGGGCGGCGGGGACTCGGTGCCCGACCGCGGCGGCCGGTTCGTAGGCGAGCGTGCCGCCGCGGTAGCGGGCCGCCGCGCGGATGCACAGCTCGGTCTCCTCGCAGCCGAGCGGGCGGGTGCCGACCCGGCCGAGGTCGGTGCGGAAGCCGCCGATCTCGACCAGCACGCTGCGTCGGAAGGACATGTTCGCGCCGATCAGGTTGCGCACCGGGGCGGCGTGTTCGGGCATCCCCCGGTAGGTGCAGCCGACCACCCAGTCGAACTCGGCCGGGAACCACGCGGGGCGCGCGGTGTCCCAGTTCGGCCGGATCCGGCCGCCGACACCGAGCACGTTCGGATCGGCGTAGCCGTCGAGCAGGCGCATGGTCCAGTCGGGTTCGGCGACCGCGTCGTCGTCCAGGAACGCGACGATGTCGCCGCGGGCGCCCTCGACGCCGGTGTTGCGGGCGCCGGAGAGCCCGCGCCGGCCGCGGTTGCGCAGCACGGTGACGCCGGTGAACTCGCGGGCCGCGCGGGCGGCGAGTTCGTGGCAGTGGTCGGCGACCAGGATGGTCTCGGTGGGCGGCTCGTCCTGTGCGCGGACCGACGCGAGGGCGGCGGTGAGGTCGTCCCAGCGGTCCATCGTGTAGGCGCAGACGATCACCGTGAGGGTGGGTCTGGGCGGGGTGCGGGCGACGGGTGGGGCGGCGCGTCGGGCGGGCACGGTCGGGGTCGCTCCGGCGGCGCCGTACGGCCGGCCCTCGTTGATCGCGTCGGTCTTGAGGGCGACCCAGGCCAGGCGTCTGGTGCGGGGTGGGGTCTCCGTCACGCGGACCTCCCGAGGGTGGTGGGCAGCCAGACCCGGCGGGCCGCGACGAGGGCGAGGGCGGCTCCGGTCTGGGCGCCGAGCCACGCGACGCCGGCGCCGAGCACGCCGAGGACGGGCAGCAGAACGGTGGTCAGGGTCAGCACGGCCGTCGCGAGCCCGGCCTGGATCGCGACCACGACGCGCATCCGGCCGAGCACGCGGCACGCGCTGAGCGCGGTCGTCACGACCAGGTGCGGCAGCGCGGACAGCGCCAGGAGTTGCAGCAGGGTCGAGCCGTTGCGGGCGTAGTCGGGGCCGAAGACCCGTAGGACCAGCGGCGCGCCGACGACGAGCACGGCGATGGCGAGCGCGAGCAGTGCGCCGGTGTGCAGCAGCACGCGGCGACAGTGCGAGGCGAGCCCCGCGCTCTCCCCCGCCGCCTCGACCAGGAGGGACGCGCCCATGTTGAGGCTGATCAGGTACAGCGTGTTGGCGACCACCCACGCGAGCGAGAAGTAGGCGCTCTCGGCGGGACCGGCGGACTCGAGGACGATGATCGGCGGCAGCGTGGTGGCGGCCAGCCAGCACAGCGTGCCGAGGTAGTCGGCGCCCGCGTAGCGCGCGATCGAGCGGGCCGTGCTGCGGGTCGTGCCGGCGGGTGCGGGCCGGCGGGGCAGCATGCGGGCGAACAGAAAGCCGTCGACCCCGGCCAGGGTCAGCAGCAGCGCGAGCGTCCAGGACAGCAGGATGCCGATGGTGGGCAGCGCGACGGCGAGTGCCGCGACGAAGCCGATCTTGGCGAGTGCGAAGCAGCTGTTCTTGGCCACGACCAGGCCGGGTCGGCGCAGGCCGGTGAGCGCGCCGTCCTGGAGCGCGAACAGCGCGTACGCGACGGTGGTCGCCACGAAGCAGCAGCCGGTGGCGGGTTCGTACAGGAACCCCAGGCCGGGCGCGAGCAGCGGAACGAGCGCGACGAAGCCGAGCGAGGCGACGAGCGTGGCGCCGAACGCGGCCGCGTACCCGGCCCGCACCAGCGCGCGCCGGTCCGCCCCCGGCTGCGGCAGGAAGCGCACGAGCACGTTGGCGAGCCCGAGTTGGCCGAGCCCGGAGAGCAGCATCATCGCGGACACGGCCGCGTAGGTGCGGCCGACCGTCGCGTCGCCGTACCAGCGCGTGGCCAACGCCCAGTAGCCCGCGCCGAGGGCCGAGGTCACCAGCGAACCGACGGTCAGCACATGGCCGTTGCGCAGCAGCGGGTCGGCGCGCCGGGCGACCGGCCGGCGGAGCTGATCCTGCGTCACCGGGCGTGCTCCCAGGGCGTGTGCACGCCGTGCATGCGTACACGCGAGCGCAGGTAGGCCAGCGGTCCGGCGGCGATCGCGCGGCGTTCGAGCCCGGCGAGCCGGGCGGGCCAGGGCACTTCGGGCCGGCCCGGGGCCCGGGTCCGGGCCAGCGCGTACCGGATCCCGCCCGGCACGCGGCGCACCAGCGGGCCCAGCGCGCGGGGTTCGCGCAGCACGGCGGCGGTCAGATAGGCGCCCAGACCGGTGCCGTACCCGCGGACCTGCCGGGCCACGGCGTCGTGGTCGGCGCGGTGCCGGTGCCAGACGAGCGCGTCGGGGCGGTAGGCGATCCGGTGCCCGCGCACGATGGTGCGGAAGAACGCGAGCAGGTCGTCGCCGCCGCGCGCGGGGGTGCCGACGCCGGTCGCGGGGTCGAAGCCGCCCATGTCGCGCAGCACGTCGGCCCGGAAGGCCATGTTGGCGCCCGAGCCGAACCGGCCGGCGGTGAACGGGAACAGCGGGTCGTCGGGGGGCGCGTCGGCGCCGTACACGACGGGTTCGAAACCCTTGGCGTAGCCGCCGTGGTGATGCAGCATCAGCTGCGCGGGTGTGCGCAGTTCGGCGGGCAGGATCAGCCCGGTGACGCACGCGGGCCGATCGGCGCGGGCGAAGCCGGCGACCAGGGACGCCACCCAGCCGGGGTCGGCCAGCACGTCGTCGTCGGTGAAGGCGAGCAGTTCGCCGGTGGCGGCGGCGATGCCGCGGTTGTGCGCGACGGCCAGGCCGGGTCGTGGTTCGCGGACGTAGCGCACCAGGCCCGCGCAGCCGCCGCGGACCACGCTCGCGGTGCGGGCGGTGGTGGGGGCGTTGTCGACGACGATCAGTTCGATGTCGGGGTAGGTCTGCCACAGCAGCGTGTGCAGGCAGGCGGTGAGGAGTTCGGGCCGTTCGCGGGTGGCGACGATGACGCTGACGCGTGGGCGGTGCTTCGGCGGTTCGGGCTCGGGATCGGGTGTGGGAGGCGGGCCGAATCGGGTTCGGGCCGCTTCGACGAGCCGGTCGAGGTCGGCGTCGGCCGGCTCGACGTCGAGCAGGCCCACGGGGGTGGCGTCGTGCCGCACGAGCGCGAGCACGGCGCCGGTGGGGCACTCGGTCGGGGCGCCGTCGGGGGTGGTCAGGCGCGGTGCGGCGGCGCCGGCGGACAGATCGAGGACGCGGACGTGGACGAGGGCGGTGGGGTCGGCGCTCAAGCGTCCTCACCCCGGGTCGGTGGGCGGACGCCGCCGTGCTCGCGCAGCACGGTGCGCAGGACGCGGTGGCCGTCGCGCAGCGCGTTCAGGTTCGATCGGCCGCTGCGGCGCGGGAGTTCGAGGCTGGGTACCTCGGCGATCCGCAGGCCGGCGCGGAGCGCGCGTACGGTCATCTCGGCCTCGATCTCGAACCCGGTCGAGCGCAGGTCGAGGTGTTCGAGGAAGCAGCGCCGGAACGCGCAGAATCCGTAGCACAGGTCGGTGAGCCGGTAGCCGTACAGCCCGCTGACCAGCCGCATCAGGGCGTGGTTGCCGAGGCTGCGCAGGCGGGTGAGGTCCAGCGATCCGCCGCCGCCGACGAAGCGCGAGCCCTTGACGAAGTCGTAGCCGTTCTCCAGGAAGTGCACGTAGTGCGGGATCTCCTGCGGCGACATGCTGCCGTCGGCGTCGATCGTGACGATGATGTCGCCGGTCGCGTGTCGGAATCCGGTGCGCAACGCGCTGCCCTTGCCGGGACCCGACTGCGGGATGACCCGGGCCGCCGGCAGGTAGCGGCTGGTGATCAGCGACGTGGCGTCGGTGGAGTCCCCGTCGATCAGCAGGACTTCGTCGATGCCTTCGGGTATCTGCTGAAGCACCCAGGGCAGGTTGCGGGCCTCGTTGCGAGCCGGGACGACCAGGGTGACCCGGTCGCGCGGCGCGGCGTCCGGCACGGGCTGGCCGGCCCGCAGTGAAGCGGTGCCGGCCGGCCCGGCGATCCGGGGCAGTGGGATCTTCGCGTGTGCCGTGTGCGTCGTGTCGTGCATGAACGGCCCCCTCCCGTCTACCGCGATCCCCGGGGGGTGTGCGGTATCGGGCCGGGGTACCGGCCCGAGATCGGTGACACCAGGTATCGATGGGACGACACCCGGTCATCGCTGATCGTGGTTGGGCGGCGAAAGCAGGGTCAATCGGACCGAAGATGCTTTACCAAGACGTTACGGTTGGGCGTTTTTCCGGTCGAATGCCAGTTCGGTGACTTTCTTCGCTTTTCAGGGCTTTTTCCGGGCCTTTTCCGGGCTTTCTTCGAGCCCTTCTCCGCGGTCGTCTTCGAGCCCGTCAGCAGTCACACGAGCAACATTCGCAACAATCACAACAGCTGCCACACCCCTCGCAGACGTCCCCACAGCCACCGCAGTCGCAGTCGCACTTGTGGCAGCAGCCCTCCCGCTGCTGACCGGTGCACGGGTCCTCGAACGACTCGCGGAAGCACCACTGGCAGGTGCAGCACAGTCCCGCCCAGATCGCACACGCCACGAACACGTTGTGCCCGCCGGGCGGCGGAGGCGGCGGGGTCGGGCCACCGGGCGGACCCCACGGGCTGTTCGGGTCGTAGGGGTTGCCGGGCGGCTGCTGGTGGGGCGGCTGCTGGTACGGGGGTTGCTGGTACGGCGACTGCTGGTTGGGCCACGACCCGTCCGGCCGCGCGGCGAGCCGGGGTTCGGCGTGCTTGGCGCAGCCCTTGCCGTGCTTGGCACCGGTCGAACAGGACGGGGATTCGAGCGGGAAGCCGGCGTGCCGGAACGACCGGCCGATCGCCTCGTCGACCTCGTGCACGAGCAGCCGGTGCGCGAGCACGCCGTTCTCGAAGCCCACCTCGTCGAGCGCGAGCCGGATCCCGGTCGCGGCGTCGCGGCACAGCCGGTGCGCCTCGTCCGGCCCGGTCCCGGTCGCGAGCAGCGGGTTCCAGGCCCCGGCCGCGCGGTCGGCGTGGATGTCCTCGACCGCGTCGAGCAGATGCGCGAGCCGGCCAAACAGCCGACCCGCCTCGGCGAGCGATTCGGCGTTCTCGGGCCGCTCGGCGAGCAGCGCGGTGTGCGCGAACGCCGCGCCGGTCGCGGTCTCGGTCGGCTCGGTCACGGTGAGCACGGACACCCCGGGGCCGGCCAGCGCCTCGACCTCGACCTGACGGTCCACGGCCTCGACCATGACAGCGGTGTCGAAGCCGACGTCGAGCGCGGTGCCGGCGCCCTGCCTGGCCCAGCGCTCGGCGACCCGGCGCGCGCCCCCGGCGACCGCCCGGCGCTTGTACACGCCGTCACCGTCGTCGATGTGGTCGCGCATCTTGGCCGACGCGAGCACGAGCGACACCGCGCCCGCCAGCCGCGCGCCCTCGCCCATCGCGACCTCGGCCCTGCGCATCGCGCGCAGCGGACAGGGGCCGGCCTTGCGCCGCCCCTCGGCCGTGGGCCGCGCGGACTGCGCCTCGACCAGGACCGAGATGATCAGCCCGTCGTAGTTGGTGGCGGCGCGGGCCGCCTGTCCGTGGTCGTCGCGCAGCGCGAGGCACATGCCGCACAGGTGCGCCATCCACTCGCTCTGCAGCTTCTCCGACAGTCGATGCCGGCACGGCCGGATGATCCCGAACAACCCCTCGCCCCACTTTCGCTGCGCTGATCTGGGTCCCCACCACAGACGGGCCAGCCTACTGATGGCCCGTCACCCCCGTTCGGGACCGAGTAAAGGGCGGGCCTAGGATCCCTGACATGACTGCTTCGGTTTCGGTGCTGGTCGTCTGCAGTGGCAACACCTGCCGTTCCCCCTTGGTCGGGGCAATGCTGCGCCATCGGCTCGCCGGGTCCGGGCTGTCGGCCGACGTTTCCTCGGCGGGCACGATCGACTGGAACGCCAAACCGATGGCGGACAACAGCGTGCAGGTGCTGATCGAGTACGGCATCGAACCGCCCGTGCACCGGAGCCGCAAGCTCACGGCCGACCTGCTGCGCTCGGCCGATCTGGTCATCGGCATGTCGCGCGAACACCAGTGGGCCATCGACACGCTCGCCGCGGACACCCTGCCGTACACCTTCCTGCTCGGCGAACTCGTGCGCCTGGGCGAGAAGTTCGGTCCGCGCGGCGAGCTGTCGCTCGCCGCGTGGCTGGCCGAGGTCGACCGGTCGCGGCCGGCGAACCGGCTGGCCCGGCCCGCCGACGAGCTCGACGACCCGATGGGCGAGCCGATCGAGTCGTACCGGGTGATGGGCGCGCGGGCCGACGATCTGACCACGCGCCTGGTGGCGTTGCTCGCCGGCTGACCCAGAGTCGGTCCGGCGTTGCTCGGACGTTGCTCGGGCGACGCTCGGGCGTCGAACCATCCCGCGCGGAATCACTCGAACAAATGATCTTTCCCTCCGGGGAACAGCGGCCCCCGAGCACACCGACCCTTTGGCTGCCCCGTAGGCTCGCGGCCCGCCGAGGGGTTCGGCGCGAGGGTGGGGGTCGAAATGCACGACGACGAGTACGGGCGCGACAACCGCAGGTTAATCGGGCTGATCACCCTGGTGGTTGTGCTGTCGCTGATCGGCGGTGTGGGCTATGGGGCCTACTCCTTTCTGAACGAGGACGATCCGTCCTCCACCGCATCCGCGAAGCCCAGCGGTTCCGCGACGGGGACGCCCCTCGAACAGACCCCGCGCAACGCCGCGCGGCGCTTCCTGGAGGAGTGGGCGGCGGGCAACTGGAAGGGCGCGGGCGGGCTCACCGACGACGCGACCCGGGCGTCCGACGCTTTGGTGAGCTTCAACGAGGGCCTGCACATCACGAGGCGCGCACTCACCGTGGGCCAACCCGGACCCGAACTTCCCGGCGGCGGCGGCGTACCGGTGCCGTTCGAGGCGCGGATGACGGTCGGCTCGGCCGGTGAGTGGAGCTACGCCGGCGCGCTCCTCGTCGCGAAGGGCAAGGCCGGCGCACAGTTGACCGAGGGCTACCTCGTCACCTGGGCCCCCTCCGTGCTGCATCCGGAGCTGGCCGCGGACACCCGGCTGAAGCTGACGCCCAATCAGGGCGGCGCCGACGGCTCGGTGTTGCGCGCGAAGGACGGCACGGAGCTGTCCGTGACCGAGCACCCGGCGCTGCGCGAGATCCAGGCGGGCCTGCTGAGCAAGGCCAAGCCCGGCGAGGCGGCCAAGGACGGCGGTGTGATCACCCTCGTCAGCGCCGGCACGGGCGCCCCGGTCAAGGAGATCGCGACGATCGGCGAGGTGCAGACGGCCGCCCCCGAGGACGGGGGGATCCGGACCACGCTCGACGCCGACCTGCAGACGGCGGCCGAGCGCGCGATCAAGGGCGAGTCCCGGACGTCCGCGCTCGCGGCGGTCCGGATCAGCACGGGCGAGATCGTCGCCGTCGCGAACAACCCCGCGGGCGGGTTCAACACCGCGTTCCAGGGCAAGACCCAGCCGGGTTCGACGTTCAAGATCGTCACGGCCGCGACGCTGCTCGACAAGGGCGCGGTCCGGCTGGACGACAAGGTCGGCTGCCCCGAGTCGGCGAACGCGGGCGGAATGACGTTCACCAACTCCGAGGGCCGCTCGTTCCCCGACGGCACGTTCAAGCTCGCGTTCGCCCAGTCGTGCAACACGACGATGGCCAACCTGCAGGCCAAGCTCGGCGGCGGCGACCTGTCCACCTTCGCGCACGACTACTTCGGCATCGGCGGCGACTGGAAGACCGGCATCGTCTCGTTCGACGGCCGGGTGCCGAGCGCGTCGACCGACACGATGAAGGCCGCGGACATGATCGGCCAGGGGGAGGTCCAGATGAACCCCCTCACGATGGCGTCGGTGGTCGCGACGGCGAAGTCCGGCACCTTCCGCCAACCGCACCTGGCCCCCGACCAGGCCGGGCTGTGGCGAGCCCCCCGCACCCTGTCACCCACCGTGAGCGGCCAACTGCGCACGCTGATGAAGGCGGTCGTCACCGAGGGCACGGCGCGCGGCGCACTCGCCGGGCTGAGCGGCGACGTCGGCGCGAAGACCGGTACGGCCGAGGTCGGCGGCGGCAAGCCCAACAACGGCTGGATGGTCGCCTATCGCGGTGACATCGCGGTCGCCGTGTGGGTCGAGGGCGGTATCACCGGCGGCCAATCGGCCGGTCCGATCGTGAAGTCGTTCCTGGGCGCGGCAGGCTGACGAGCGGTAGTCCATCATGGGCAGCGTGACGGAACGCGATCTTGCCGACGAGGGCCCTGGCCGGGCCGAGACCTTCCTCGACCTGCTGAGCTTGGAGCAGATCGAGGAGAACATCTTCCGGGGCTGGTGCCACGCGGGCGCCCCGCTGCGCGCCTTCGGCGGCCAGGTCGCCGCGCAGGCCCTGGTGGCGGCGGGCCGCACGGTGGTCCCCGACCGCCACGTGCACTCGCTGCACAGCTACTTCCTGCGCCCGGGCAGCACCACGGCGCCGATCGTGTACCAGGTCGACCGAGTCCGCGACGGGCGCTCGTTCGCGACCCGGCGGGTCACCGGCGTGCAGCACGGCGCGGTGATCTTCACGCTTTCGGCGTCGTTCAAGGTGCCGGAGGCGACCCCGGAGCACCGCCGCGCGATGCCCGACGTCCCGCTGCCGGAAGAACTGCCGGACCCGTACGAGAAGCTGACCCCCGAAGAGCGCGCGCACTACGAGGAGTCGCAGACCCGGCTGCTCATGGACCTGCGTTTCGTCCCGGCGGACAAGTCGCCGGAGACCCACATCGTCGACGGCATCCCGCACCAGAGGGTGTGGATGCGGGCCGCGAAGCAGCTCCCGGACGACCCGCTGCTGCACGTGTGCGGCCTGACGTACATGTCCGACCTGACGCTGGCCGGCACCGCGGCGAGGCCGTACATCACGAACCCGGCGAAGCTTCAGATGGCGTCGTTGGACCACGCGGTGTGGTTCCTGCGGCCGTTCCGCGCGGACGAGTGGCTGCTGTTCGCGCAGGCGTCGCCCTCGGCGCAGGACGCGCGCGGTCTGGCGATGGGCGAGTTCTACAACCACGACGGCGTGCTGGTGGCGTCGGTGGTGCAGGAGGCCGTGATCCGGCAGCGCTGAACCGCGTCGGGCGGCGAGCGGCGAGCGGTGTCGGGAAGCATCGACAGGCTCTGCGGACTCGCCCGGCATGTGCTGAACTTCCGTTCCTGGAACCGGAATTGCCGCTTCAGGGCTCGGCAGTTCGAGCGTGGGCGGCTAGGCTCCCCGAATTCGGATGCAAGGCTCGGGGGGCTGTCATGTCCGGGATGTTCGATCAGACGCCTGCGGCCGGACCGGCCTTCGCGTCGCCGGGGGTGGCGGCGGAGATTCGACGGGCGCGGGCCGGCGAACGACGCAAGCGGATCCGCGGGGTGCTCTACGGCCTGGTGATCTCCGGCGCACTGCTCGGGTACGGCTACGGCAGGCCGGACGGGCCGGCGGCAGGATTCGCGGTGGCCGTCGGCATCGTCTTCGTGATCGTCTTCCTGGTGGTGATCCCGGCTCGGCTCTCGCTGTACCGGCAGGAGGGCAGGCGCGTGCGCGAGTTGCTGCGGACGTATCCCTGGGTGCAGGTGCGCTTCCGCTTCGAGGAGCTCGAACACCCGGACGGATACCCGCTGGAGGGCCTGCGGTTGTTCCGGGCGGACGGCAGCACCCTGATCGACGTGCGGACGCCGTGGTCGAGTGAACTCCGGCAGCTGGTACGCGAGTCGCCGGTGTCGCGGCTGTGGTGCGCGGGTGATCCGGAGACCGGCGCGGTGATCGCGCTGCCGGGCGCCGCGCACGCCTTCGTGTACACGCCGGACGCCCTGCCGAGTCGGGCCTTGACCGCCGCCCGGGCCGGGCACGATCCGCACGCCGGGGTGCCGGCCGGGGTCGATCCGGCCGGGCTCGTGCTGCCGGCGCGACGGGGTGTGCGCCTGGTCCGGATCATCGTGTACAACCTGGCCGTGCTGGCGGTGCTCGCGATCGTCGGCGCCCTCACCAGGGTCGCCGGCGACGGTTCCTCGGTCGCCTGGAGCTACGGGATGCTTCCGATGCTGTACGGGCTCCTGGCGGTCGTGTTCGCGTTCATCCCCTTGACCGTGCCGGAGGTACGGATCGACACGACCGGCATCACCAGGACCTCGGTGCGGGGCAAGGTCGCGCACCTGCCGTGGGGCGAACTGACCGACGTCGAGTTCATCGCCCCCGACCTGGTGGCCTATCCACGCGGCGCCCGGCCCGGCGCTTCGCCCGCCGGCTACATGTCCGTGCGGACCGACGGGCGGATCGGGACCCTCGTGCTCCGCGAACGCGTCGGCCTGGGCCGGGCCGAGCGAGCCGCCCGCCGGGCCGCGCTCACGGCCGCGCTGCCGTACTTCGCGTGGACCGTGGCCCGTTCCGAGGTGCGCATCGGTCGGGGCGAGGCGCGGGCAGAGCCGGATCCGAACCCCTGAGCGGGTGGGCCGTCCGCGCGCCGCGGGCCCGGCGTCGGGTCAGCGGGCCTTCGGCGGGGTGAGTGCCTCCATGCCGGCGCGCAGGGCCGGGCGGGGGCCGTGGGAGCCCAGCTCGCGCAGGGCGAACATCAGGACGGCGATGTCGTCGATCAGGATCGGGTCGGGCAGCAGGTCGACCGGGCTGATCGCGTAGATCAGCGCGCCGTAGAACAACAACCTGTCGCGCCTGGTCGCCTCCGGGCCGCGAACGAGGCGCCAGGTCCGCAGCAGCCTGCGGACCAGCACCACGACGACCACGAGCATCGCGACGACGGCGACGGCCGCGATGCCGAGCAGGATGAGAACCCAGGTGTCCACGTGAGGCTTCTGCCCCGTCAGGCGCCGCCCACCCAGACCGTCTTGGCGTTGCAGAACTCGCGGATCCCGTGCTGCGCGAGCTCGCGGCCGTAGCCGCTGGTCTTGATCCCGCCGAAGGGCAGCTCGGGGTGCGAGGTGACCATGCCGTTGACGAACACCGCGCCGGCGTCCAACTCGGCGGCGCAGCGCTCCTGTTCGGCCTCGTCGGTGGTCCAGGCGTTGGCGCCGAGGCCGAACGGCGTCGCGTTCGCGAGCCCGATCGCCTCGTCGAGGTCGGCGACCCGGTACAGCCCCGCGACCGGGCCGAAGACCTCCTCGGCGTACATCCGCATGTCCGGGGTGAGGTCGGTGACCACCGTGGGCGGGTAGTACCAGCCGGGCCCGGCCGGCCGCTCGCCGCCGCACAGCACACGGGCTCCCTTGGCCCTGGCGTCCTCGACCTGCTCGGTGACGTCGCGGACGCCCTGCTCCTGGGCGAGCGGGCCAACGTCGGTGCCCTCGACGGTGGGGTCGCCGACCTTGAGCGCGGCCATGTTCGCGGTGAACGCCCGCGCGAACGCGTCGTAGACGTCGGTGTGCACGATGAACCGCTTGGCCGCGATGCAGCTCTGGCCGTTGTTCTGGGTGCGGGCCGTGGTCGCGGTCTTGGCGGCGGCCTCGATGTCGGCGGAGGGCAGCACCAGGAACGGGTCCGAGCCGCCGAGCTCCAGGACGGTCTTCTTGAGCTCGCGCCCGGCGATCGCCGCGATCGAGCGGCCGGCGGCCTCGCTGCCGGTCAGCGTCGCGGCCACCACGCGCGGGTCGGACAGCACGTGCTCGACCAGCCGGGCCCCGATCAGCAGCGTCTGGAACGCGCCCTCGGGGAATCCGGCCCGGGTGAACAGCTCCCCCATGTACAGCGCGGTCTGCGGCACGTTCGAGGCGTGCTTGAGCAGCCCGGTGTTGCCCGCCATGAGCGCCGGCGCGGCGAACCGCATGGCCTGCCACAGCGGGAAGTTCCACGGCATCACGGCCAGCACCGGCCCGAGCGGCTCGTACCGCACATACGCCCGCCGCGCCCCGACCGCGTCGGCGTCGGCCGGCTCGTCGGCGAGGAACCCGGCGGCCCGATCGGCGTAGAACCGACACAGCCTCGCGCACTTGGCCACCTCGGCCTCGGCGGCGACGAGCGTCTTGCCCATCTCGGCCGTCATCACCGCCGCGACCTCCGCCCGCTCCGCGTCCAGCAGGTCGGCGGCCCGCCGCATTGCCGCTGCGCGCACGTCGTACGGGTCCCGCCGGTGCGCTCGGAACACCTCGGCGGACCGAGTGACGCACGCGTCGATCTCACGCTCGGTGAGCTCCGTGAACTCCTTGAGCGTCTCACCGGTCGCCGGATTGACGGACGCGATGGCCATGGGCCCTCCAGATAACCAGGGTGACGAAATCGATCGGCGGGTCCTACGCCGACCCGTTACCCACCCCACGCCGGATGACACAGCGACCTGTAATCATGCCGAAATGAACGAACAAGCCATCCCGATCCTGCGCGTGGCCGACGCCGCGAAGGCCGTCACGTGGTACGAGCGCCTGGGCTTCGAGAAGCAGTGGGAACACCGCTTCGAACCCGACTTCCCGGCCTTCGTCGAGGTGGCCCGAGGCGACGTCCGGCTCTTCCTCTCGGAACACACCGGCGACGCCACCCCGAACACCCTGATCTACCTCCGCGTCCACAACGTCGACGAGGTGGCCCAGGAATTCGCCACCCCCGTGCAAGATCCCCCCTGGGCCCGAGAACTCCACCTCACCGACCCCGACGGCAACCGCCTCAGAATCGGCACCCCCACAGACAAGTAACCCCACCCATCACCCCACCAACAAACACAACCCCCGCTGATACCCCACATGCGCCTCGGCGATCGGTACCGCGACCCCGGGCGGCGCCGCGAAGAACTTGGGTAGGCAGTGCGCGACGATCCGGCCGGTGGCGTCGTCCACGATCAGACCGCGACAGCGCGTGGTCACCGGCGTCCACAGGTTCTCGAAGGCGCATCTTCGCGTGTATGTGTAGATGGACAGCGGGAGTTCGGGATGTCGCCTGCGGGCGACCAGGCCCTCGGTCAGTGCGGCGGCGAGTTCGTCGGGGCGGAACAGGGCGGCCAGTGCGCCGGGTTCGGTCACGGTCGGGAGCGTAACCGCGGGGCGGGTCGGGGTTCGCTGGGTTTTCGGGTGCGGCGGGGTCAGGCGATGGCGGGCAGGGTCGTGCGGGCCAAGTGGGCCAGGGCGGCCTTGATGCGGGTGGGTGGGATGCCCTGTTCGCGTTGTCGGCGGTACAGCTCCGGGGCCAGTGGGGCGAGCAGGACGTCGGCGAGCGTCTCGGGGTCGGGAGTGGCCTTCGCCAGCAGCCGGACGTGGGCGTGCCAGAACGCGTACGCCCCGGTCTCGTAGCGGGCACTGCCGGTCTCGGCCCCCAGGAGCAGGTGCACGTGCCGCTCGAGGAGGTCGACCATCGCCGCGTAGAACGCCGCGAGGCGCTCCGCCGGATCGACCTCGTCCGGGCCCAGCGGGGGTGCGCCGCGCAGGATTTCGTGTTGCAGCGCGCGTTCGTGCTCGTCCAGTAGCGCCCGCGCGATGGATGCCCGGTCGGGATAGCGGCGGTACAGCGTGCCGCGGCCGATGCCGGCGGCCTTCGCGATGTCCTCCATCGTGACCGCGGCCGGATCGCCGGCCGCGAACAGCTCCTCGGCGGCGGCCAGGACCCGGGCGCGATTGCGGGCGGCGTCCGCACGTTCGCGCGGGGGCGCCGCACCGTCCTCGGCGACCGGGAGACCGGTGATCAAGTCGGTGCGTTTCGTCATGATCCCTACCCTAACCAGTAAGTGGACGCCGCGTCCACTTTGCTGTTACGTTCGAGCCCAACAAGTGGACAGTCCGTCCACTTAATCGTTGGGAGTTGCCATGCCCCACCTTCTGCACCTCGACTCCAGCGCCCGCGCCGACTCGTTCTCGCGCACGCTCGGCGCCCGCTTCGCCGACGCGTGGCGCGCGCGGCCGGACGCCGAGTACACCCACCGCGACCTCACCGCGCGCCCCGTGCCGCCGATCGACCAGGCCTGGACGGAGATCTGCGACACGATGCTGCGCGAGGGCATCACCGCGATCGAGGACTACCCGAGCGCGGTGCGCACGCCGGCGCAGCGCAAGGCGTGGGACGTGGTCGAGCCGCTGCTGGCCGAACTGGTCGCGGCCGACGTCGTGTTGATCGGCGCGCCGATGTACAACTTCGGGGTTCCGGCCCAGCTCAAGAGCTGGATCGACCAGGTCACGTTCCCGAAGATGTCGCTCGCGCCGCGCCGGTTCGTGGTCGCGTCGGCGCGCGGCGGCTCGTATCTGCCGGGCACGCCGCGGGCGCCCTTCGACCACCAGACGCGCTACCTCGTGGACTTCTTCACCGGTCACTACGCGATCTCGGACGCGATCGTGCTCGGTACCGAACTGACCAATTCGCTCGTGGATCCGGGGCTCGCCGAGCGCCTGGACCTGCACCGGACCTCACACGCGGAGGCGCTCGCGCGCGCCGCGGAGCTGGGGCGCTCACTTGTGGAGGGGTACTGATGGCCTGGCTGATCCTGCTCGGGGCGGGCCTCGTGGAGGTCGTGTGGTCCCAGAGCATCAAACCGACGGAGGGGTTCACCCGGCCGCTGCCGACCGTGATCTGCTTCGTACTCGGCGCCACGGCTGTGTATCTGCTGTCGGTGGCGATGCGCGATCTGCCGGTGGGCACCGCATATGCGGCGTTCACCGGGATCGGCACGGTCGGGGCGATCACGCTGGGGATCACGGTCCAGAATGATGCGGTGAGCGTGGGGCGGATCGCGGCGCTCGTGCTGATCGTGGGCGGGCTGGTGCTGGCTCGACTGGCGTCGGAAGGGTGAGGATGGCCCCGCGGCGCCGGGTCCAGGGGCGCGGCCTGTTTGCCCTCAAACGCCGGGCGGGCTCTGTTGGCCTCAAGCGCCGGCCGGGCTGTTTGGGCTCAAGCGCCGCCCGGGCTACTTGGGCTCAAACGCCGCCCGGGCTGCTTGGGCTCAGGCGCCGGCCGGGCTGTTTGGGCTCGTGGGTTGGGCGGTGTGGGTGGGGTCGGTTGCTGGTTGGGTGGGGTTTGGGGTGGGGCCGGTGCAGGGTGGCGGGGGTGAAGGGGCGCGGTGGGGGCTTGTGCTCGGTAACCTCGGAACGGGTTGGGCCGGGGTCCCGGGGGATCCGTGAAGCGGAGGAGTATCGATGTCGGTGACGCTCACGAAGGGGGGCAACTGCCCCTTGGCGGTGGCTTCCGTGGTGGTGGAGGTGGCCTCCGCGGCGCCCGTGGACGTTTCGGCGCTGTTGCTCGCCGCGTCCGGAAAGGTGCGCTCGGACGCCGACTTCGTGTTCTACAACCAGCCGACCGGCCCCGGCGTCCGGTTCCAGGCGGGTGGCCCGGGCCGTGCGGCGGCGGTCCTCGTGGACACCGCGGCGGTGCCGGCCGACGTGCAGACCGTGGTGGTGGCCGTGAGCCTCGACGGCCCGGCAGCGCCGGCCACGTTCGGCGGCACCACACCGCCCACCGCGACCGTGCGCGACGCGTCCGGCGAGGCGCTGGTGATCTTCACGCCGCACGGGCTCGGCCGCGAGACCGCGCTCGTACTGCTCGAGCTGTACCGGCGCGGGGGCGCGTGGAAGGTGCGCGCGGTCGGGCAGGGCTACGCCAACGGCCTCGCCGGCATAGCGACCGACTTCGGCGTCTCGGTCGACGACGACCCCGCGCCCACGCCCGCCCCGACCCGCCCGCAACCGGCCCCGACCCACGCCGGCCCGCCGCCCACGCCGCCGACCCCGGCCGCCCCGCAGCCGCCGCCGGCCCCGACCCCGCCCACCACCTCGATCCCGCCGCCGGTCCCCCGCCGCCCGGTGACCCCTCAACCCCTCCCGCAGCCGGCCCCGACCCCGACTCCGCCACCGACCCCCGTCGCGGCAACGCCCGCCTTCAACGCGGCCGGAGCCGACACCGGCACCGCCCCCGTCAACCTCGACAAGGGCCGGGTCAGCCTCCGCAAGGACCAGTCGGTGTCCCTGGTCAAGACCGGCGCCGCTCCACTGACCCGGGTCAGGATGGGCCTGGGCTGGGATCCGGCCAAGACCGGCGGCAGCATCGACCTCGACGCGTCCTGCATCGCGTTCGACGCGCAGGGCAAGAAGGTCGCGACCGTGTGGTTCATGAAGTTGTCCGGCCTGGACGGCGCGATCGAGCACTCCGGCGACAACCTCACCGGCGCGGGGGACGGCGACGACGAGTCGATCGTGGTCCGCCTCGACAGGCTCCCGCACAACGTCACGGGCCTCGTCTTCACCGTCAACTCGTTCCTCGGGCAGAAGTTCACCGAGGTCTCCCGTGCCTTCTGCCGCCTGGTCGACGACACCACCGACGCCGAGCTGGTCCATTTCGAGTTGTCGAACACCGAGCCGCGGACAGCCGTGTTGATGTGCAAGCTGGTCCGCGAGGGCCCGATCTGGACGATGACCGCCCTGGGCCGCTTCGCCGACGGCCGCACGGTGCGCAAGCTCGTGGACCCGGCCCGCGAGGCCCTCGGTCTCTGAGCCATCGAACCCGAGCCGCCAAACCCCGAGCCGCCCAACTTCGAGCCGCCCAACTTCGAGCCGCCCAACTTCGAGCTGCCCAACTTCGAGCCGAAACCCCGCCCCGGGCCCTACGGACAGGGCTCGCCGTACTTCACGACACCCACCTCCACCGTGGCGGACAGCGGCTCACCCGCGGCCGGTTGCTGGGTGCACACCATCCAGTGCGTCTCGATGAACACGGCCCGATTCCCGCCCAGGTCCGTCGCCTTGACGTGCGCGTCGCCGCGCAGCGCCGCGCGGACGATGTTGACGCTGCGGCCCACCACGGCGGGCATCCGGCCGCCGACGACCTTGGGCTCGGTGGTCGGGACCGCGCCCGGGCACTTCTCGTCGTGCCGGACCACACCCAGTTCGACCGGGAGCTCCTTGGCCAGCGGCCCCGCCGCGGGCTTCTGGTCGCACACCTTCCAACTGCTGTAGAGGAACTGCCGCCGCCCACGCCCACTCGCGTCGTGCGAGGTGACGAACCGATAGCCGGCCGCGCGGGCGCCGTCCCACGCCTTCTGCAGGTCGGCGCCGACCACGTCCGGCAGCACGTTCTTGGGCACCTGCGAGGGCTTCGCCGGCGGGGTGGTCGTCGCCCCGCCCACCTTTGCGGCCGGGGCCGACGGCACCGCCGGCGGGTTGGGCTGGGCGGTCGGAGTGCCCTCGGCCGCCGCCGACTTCGTGTCGTCCCCGCTCGCCTTGTTGATGAGCCCCACGATCACGAGAACGGCGACGGCCGCACAGATCACCCCGAGTCGTTGCTGCGGTTCATGCCACCACTTCATCCCTCAACGATGCGTCCACCGGCCCCGAAACGGGAGCGATCGGCACTCCGATCACCTCTTCGTGTGGTCTGCGCCCGATTCCGGAAACGCGTCCGGCCGCACCTCCCGAGCCGCCTCCCGCACCGCGAACTCGGTTGCCTGCCGCACCATCTCCGCCCGCGCGGGCCCCGGCACCCCCGTCACGATCCGCGTCGCCAACCCGTCCAGGAGCGAGTGCAGGCGCAGCACGTACCCGTCCGGATCCGGATGCGGCGCGATCACCGCCCGCAGGTCCTCGATCCACGGCCCCTCGATCTCCGCGCTCGCCGCGAGCACCTCCGGGTCGCCGAGCGCGCGCGTCCAGACCTCCAGCCACAGCGTCCAGCGGGAGTCCCCGCGCCCGTCCGGCAGGTACAGGTCGATGTACCCGGCCAGCCGCTCCGCGATCGGCCCGGCCGACTCGGCCAGCAGCGCCCGCCGCCGCTCCCCCAGGCGCTGTTCGCTCCACCGGAGCGTCTCGACGAGCAGTTGTTCCTTGGAGCCGAAGTAGTACGCGACATGCCCGCCGCTGATCCCGATCCGCTTGCCGAGGCCGGCCATCGTGAGCCGGGCGAGGCCGTGCTCGGCTATCGCTTCCATCGCGGCCTGCAAGACCACTTCCCTGGGCTGTTCCAGCCGCTTGCGCCGTGTCCCCGCCATGCTCAACACCCCTGGTTCGTTCGACGGCGGACCTCGCCTCGCCCCATGTTAGAACGTCGTTCAATACCACGCCCGGCGAGTCGGCGAGGCCATACTGGCCGGACGTACCGCCCGCCCCGCGAAAGGACCCACCATGGCATCCCAGCCGCTCACCGACGCCGAGCTGACCAAGGCCCTCGCCGACCTCCCCGGCTGGCAGGTCGCCGACGGCGACCTGGCCGCGACGTACAAGTCGCCCCGCCCGAACGTCGTCGCCTTCTACACCGCGGTCGCCGCCGCCGAGGACGCCGCGGACCACCACGCCCGGATCACCATCCTGTACGGCACGCTCTCCTTCGCCCTCAACACCCACGACGCCGGTGGCGCGATCACCGCCAAGGACGTGGACATGGCCGAACGCATCACGGCGCTGGCCGCCGAGCACGGAGCCACCGTCCAGCCCTGACCCGGTCGCGGTGCGCGTCCGCCCACCCTTCATCGGGAGCTTCCCGGCCGTTCATCGAAACGACCACACCGGCGCATAGCCTCCGGGCATGAGCACCGACGCACCGGCGTCCCCCCGCTTTCCGGCCACCCCACTCGGGTGGCTCATGCCATTCGTCGGCGTGACCGCGGCCGGGTGGTTGATCGGCACCTACGCGGTCCGCGCGGCCGCGCAGGGCTCGTGCGACGACTTCGGGCAACGCGGCTGCACCGGCGACGACTTCGGTCCGTCCCTGATCGGTCTGGCGGGCCTGGTGCTGCTCCTCGGCCTGATCGCCGCCGCGGTCGTGTCCGGGGTCGCGCGCCGCCGGATCCCGGCGTTCGGCGCGACCCTGCTGTACGCGAGCGCGGTGGCGATCCTGGCCGCCCGCACCGAACCCGCGTCGGACGCGGGCTGGTACATCCCGACCGCGACCGCGCTGGCCCTGATCGTGCTGCTCGCCGCCCTCGCGGCCTTCGGCGCCGGCGAACGCGGCCGACCGAACACCGCCGCGCCGCAGGGCATCCCCACGCCCGCCGGCGACGCGCTCACCGACGACGCGTCCACCGCCACCGAGCCCCACGCGCAGCCGTACCGGGCCTGACGCGCCGTCACCACGCGGCGGAACAGGACGGCAACGCGGCGCGAAGCGCCTGGCCGGAGCACGGCGGGGTGAGCCGAAGCGAAGCACGGCAAGGTGAGCCGGGGCAGGACGAAGCGCGGCGAAGCACGGCGGGGCGGGAGCCAACCCCGCCCCGCCGACCGTCACACCTTCGGCTGCTGCTGCGTGATGCAGTGGATGCCGCCGCCGTTCGCGAAGATCTCGCGCGCGTCCACGAGTTCGATCGTGCGGCCCGGGAAGAGCTTGCCGAACGTCGCCGCGTTCTCCTCGTCGCGCGGGTCGTCGAAGCCGCAAAGGATCACCGCGTCGTTGGCGACGTAGTGATTGATGTAGCTGAAGTCGACCCAGTCGTCGTGCGCTTCGAGCACGGTCGGCGCCGGGATCTCGACGACCTCCAACGGACGGCCCCGGGCGTCGGTGGACGCGCGCAGCAGCGCCACATTCTCCTTGCCGACCTCGTGGTCCGGGTGCGCCGGATCGGGCTGCACGTGCGCCAGGACCAGGCCCGGACGCGCGAAGGACGCGACGATGTCGATGTGGCCGCGCGTGCCGTACAGGCCGTAGTCGCGGGTCAGCCCGCGCGGCAGCCAGATCACCTTGTCCACCCCGAGGAACGCCTTGAGCTCGGCCTCCACCTGCTCCTTGGTCCACCCGGGGTTGCGGCCCTCGTCGAGCTGGACGGTCTCGGTCACGAGCACCGTGCCCTCGCCGTCGACGTGGATGCCGCCACCCTCGTTGACCATCCGCGACGCGTAGCGACGCACGCCGGCGGCCTCGATCACGTGCTCGGCGATGTGTTGGTCGTGCTCCCAGGAGGCCCACTCCTGCGCGCCCCAGCCGTTGAAGACCCAGTCGGCGGCCGCGAGTCCGCCCTTCCCGTCGGTCAGGAAGGTCGGGCCGATGTCGCGCATCCACGCGTCGTCGAGCGGCTTCTCGATGATCGTGAGCGGGCGCCCGACGTAGTCCCGCACCGTGTCCGACTCACCCAGGTCGGTGACGAGGGTGACCGGCTCGTAGCGCGCGATCGTCTCGGCGACCTTGCCCCACGCGGCCCGCGCGGTGTGCAGGTCCTCCTCGCCGAAGGTCTCGTTGCGGCTGGGCCACGCCATCCACGTGCGCTCGTGCGGAACCCACTCCGCCGGCATCGAGAAGCCGTCTGCTGCCGGGGTGTTCGTCATGTCAGCAATCCTTCGAACTCGGATCTACAGGAAGTACAAGCGGTTCAACGACACCGACTCGGCGGCCTCCGAGGTGACGAGCTCCCCGTCCATCGTCACCGCCCCCGTGTCGGCGGCGACCCGGATCTCGGCCAGGCGGTTGTTGTGCACCATCTGCGCGGGACCGATGCCCCGGGTCCCGCGCACGCCCACGCGGCGACGCCGGGTCGGCATCAGGTCGCCGCCGGTCTCGGCCGCCGCCTGTGAGGTGAACGCCACCGACAACTCGGCCGGCGCCGCTCCGTGCGCGCCGAACTGCGGGCCCAGGACCAGCGGTTCGCAGTTGTCGGTGGACGCGTTCGGATCGCCGACGACGCCGTACGCCGGGAAGCCGCTCTTGAGCACGAGTTGTGGCTTGGCGCCGAACCACTGTGGATGCCACAGCACGATGTCGGCCATCTTGCCGACCTCGATCGAACCGACCTCGTGCGCGAGGCCGTGCGCGATCGCGGCGTTGATGGTGAGCTTCGCGATGTACCGCTTGACCCGCTCGTTGTCGTGCCGTTCGTGCTCGGCGCCGCGCTCGAACTTCATCTTCCCGGCCATCGCGAACGTGCGCCGCACGGTCTCCCCCGCGCGACCCATGCCCTGCGCGTCGGAGGAGGTGATCGGAATGACCCCGAGGTCGTGCAGCACGTCCTCGGCGCCCATCGTCCCGGCCCGGATCCGGTCGCGGGCCATCGCGGCGTCGCCCGGCAGGTCGGTCTTGAGCCCGTGCGCGGACACGATCATGCCGAAGTGCTCGCCGAGCGCGTCGCGCCCGAACGGCAGCGTGGGGTTGGTGGAGGAGCCGATCACGTTGGCCACCCCGGCCATCCGCATCACGTTCGGCACGTGGCCGCCGCCGCAGCCCTCGATGTGGTACGCGTGGATGGTCCGGCCGTCGAGCACCGACAGGGTGTCCTCCACCGACAGGCACTCGTTGAGCCCGTCGGTGTGCAACGCGACCTGCACGTCGTGGTCTTCGGCGACCCGCAGCGCGGTGTCCAGGGCCCGCGCGTGCGCACCCATGTCCTCGTGCACCTTGAAGCCCGACGCGCCGCCCTCGATCAGCGCCTCGTCCAACGGACCCCGACCGGAGGACGAACCCCGGGCCAGGAACGCGATGTTGACCGGCCACGCGTCGAACGCGGAGAACGCGTGCCGCAGCGCCCACGGCGAGTTCACGCCGACGCCCCACACCGGGCCGAACTCCTGGCCCACGATGGTCGTCACGCCGGAGGCGAGCGACGCCTCCATGATCCGCGGCGACAGCAGGTGCACGTGCGTGTCGATGGCGCCGGCGGTGGCGATCAGCCCCTCGCCGCTGACGATCGTGGTGCCGGTCCCGACCACGACCTCGACGCCGTCCTGCGTGTCCGGGTTGCCCGCGCGGCCGATCGACGCGATCCGGCCCTCGCGGATGCCGATCGAGACCTTGCGGATGCCCTGGATCGCGTCGATCACCACGACGTTGGAGATCACCACGTCGCACGTGTCGCGGACCGGGATCGCCTTGAGGTGCAGCCCGTCGCGGGCGGTCTTGCCGAAGCCCGCGAGGAACTCGTCACCCGGCAGCGCCGAGTCGTGCTCGATCTCGATCACCAGGCCCGAGTCGCCCAGCCGCATCAGGTCGCCGGCCCGCGGGCCGTACGTGGACGCGTAGTCGCGGGGGTCCATCACATCACCACTGCCGCCGCTCACGAGGCGTCACCTTCCTTGCGATACACGGAACCCGACGGCCCGTCGGAACCTGACGAGCCATCGGAGGCCGGCGACCCGTCGACCGGCTCCGCACCCAGATACCCGCACGCGTGTGCCTTGCGCAGCGCCTCTTCCCGAGCGCCCGGCGCGTCCAACGGCCCGTCCACCAGGCCCGCGAAGCCGATCGCGACGCGCGCGCCGCCGATCGGGACGAGCCGGACCTCGACCGTGGCCCCCGGGTCGAACCGCACGGTGGAGCCGGCCGGGATGGCGAGCCGGCGCCCGTAGCCCCTCGCCCGGTCGAAGCGCAGGCGCGGGTTGGTCTCGAAGAAGTGGAAGTGCGACGTGACGCTGATCGGCACCTCCGACATGTTGGTCACCGGGACCAACGCGATGTCGGCGTCCGTGTACGGGTCGATCGCCGGGCCGCCCGGGATGACCGCGCCCGGCGCGTCGTCGCCCAGCGAGCCGACGCCGCCCGTCGGCGCTGCCGCCGCGCCGGTGCGGGAACCGTGCCCGTGGCAGTGCACCTCGGTCGCGCCCACCGGCGCCCGCTCGGCGGACCGGAACGGGTCGGTCACGACCGCCAGCCGGGTCGCGTCCTCGAACACCGCCTCGACCTTGACGTCGGCCACCACGTCCACGACCCCCGGCAGCACATCGGCGACGCCGAGCACGGACCGCCCCGCCTCGATCGCGTCGGCCAACCTCGCCCCGTCCCGCGCCGCCTCGCACACGGTGTCCGCGATCAGCGCGGCCGCCTCGGGAACGTTCAACAGCAAACCCCGCGAACGGCGCGCGCGAGCCAACTCCGCAGCCGTGAAGATCAGCAGCCGGTCCCGCTCTGTGGGCGTCAGCCGCATGCGCACCTCCGTATTGAATGGCGTTCAATCGGCATTGAACGCCATTCAATACACCCCTGTCAACGCCCCACCCCAACCCCCCAACCAGGCCATCCCCAAACACCGGACGCCCTGACCCACCACCCAAATAACGCCAAACTCCAGCCCGGCCGGCGCTTGAGGACAACGCGACGAGGCCAACCCAGCCCGTCCGGCGCTTGAGGACAACGGAACGAGGCCCACCCAGCCCGTCCGGCGCTTGAGGACAACGGAACGAGGCCGCCAACCCAGCCCGGCCGGCGTTTGAGGCCGCCTGGCCGGAGGCCGGCTTCGATAGCCCGGCCGGCGATTGAGGCCATCGCACGGCGCGGGCAACCGCCGACGGCCCGCTCACCCCCGCGCCGGCGCCCCCTTCGGGAAGAACTCGGCGCCCTGGACGTACTCCATCGCCGCGATGAACTCCGGGTCGCCCAGCCGGCGTTCGAGTTCCTCCGGGGCGACGTCCTCCACGTGCGTCTGGATCCACCACAGGTTCCCGAACGGGTCCCGGACCCGGCCGACCCGGTCACCGAAGAAGAGGTGCGTCACCTCCGTGACCGAGGTACCGCCGGCCGCGACCGCGCGCCGGTGCGCCTCGTCGGCGTCCTCGACGTACAGGCGCAGGTACGCGGGCGACGCGGGGGCGTCCGGGCCGATGTCGAACATCATCACGATCGCGTCGCCGATCCGCACCTCGGCGTGCCCGATCAGCCCGTTCTCGCCGACGAACCGGGAGCCCGGCACCTCCACGGCGCCGAACGTGGCCGTCAGGTACTCGATCAGCCCGGCCGTGTCGTGCGACAGGATCCACGGCGTCACGGTGGTGTAGCCGTCGGGGGTGGCCTTGACGCTCGTGTCCTTCTTGTCGTTCATGGCGTTCATGCAGCTGCCTCCAAAGCGCGAAACCGGGAGGCCGATCCGCCGTCGACCTCGTGACCTCACGCTATTCGCCATATAGGTCGGATCCTGTCCTGAAGGGCCGGCATCCTCGAATCCATGACCGCGACTCCCGCACGGCTGCTGAACCTGCTGTCCCTGCTCCAGACCCCGCGCGAATGGCCGGGCAGCGAGCTGTCCGCCCGCCTCGAGGTGAGCCCGCGCACCATCCGCCGCGACATCGAGCGGCTGCGCGAGCTCGGCTACCCGGTCGAGGCCACGCGCGGCGCGGACGGCGGCTACCGCCTGGTCGCGGGCACGGCGATGCCGCCGCTGCTGCTCGACGACGAGGAGACCGTGGCGATCGCGGTCGGCCTGCGCGCGGCGGCCGGGAACGCCGTGGCGGGCATCGAGGAGGCGTCCGTCCGCGCGCTCGCCAAGCTCGAACAGGTACTGCCGTCGCGGCTGCGCGCCCGGGTGCGCGCGATCGGCGGCGCCACTCTCCCGCTGGTGGGGTCCGGGCCGACCGTCGACCCGGAGTCCCTCGCGGTCCTGGCCGGTGTGATCGCCAACCACGAGAAGCTGCGCTTCGTCTACCGCACCGCCGCCGGCACCGAGAGCAGGCGCTTCGTCGAGCCGAACCGGCTGGTGTCGGCCGGACGCCGCTGGTACTTCGTGGCGTACGACGGCGACCGCGCCGACTGGCGGACGTTCCGGGTGGACCGGATGCGCGACCTGAACGCCACCGGCGCCCGCAGCCCCGAGCGCGAGCTGCCCGACGCGGACGCCGCGGCCTACATCGAGCGCACCACGCTCGCCGCCGCGCCGATCCACCGGGCCGACGTCACGCTCCACGCGCCCGCCGAGCAGGTCGCCGTCCGCCTCGGCGACGCCCTCGGCACCGGCGACTCCGCCGCGCGGCTGGAGGCGATCGACGCGAACAGCTGCCGGCTGAGCGACTACGTCGACACGCTCGAATGGCTCGCGTTCCGGCTGTCGATGCTCGGCTGCGAGTTCGAGGTGCACGGCCCGCCCGAGCTGAGGGACCACCTCCGCGCGCTGGGCGGTCGGATCACCCGTGCCGCGGGTGATCCGACCGCCCGATGAGAATCCGCGAGCCCGGTCCGGTCCGGAACCTCAGCGACCCTCGAACGGCCAATGCCCCGGGTCGAGTTCGCGCCGTTCGTAGGCGGCCACGATCTCCTTCTCGGCCGCGTCGCGCCCTTCCCAGTGCGAGCCCTCGACGGACTTGCCGCGCTCCAGGTCCTTGTAGACCTCGAAGAAGTGCGCGATCTCGTTCAGCTGGAACGCCGGAACGTCGGCGATGTCCTGCATCGGACCGCGCCTCGGGTCGCGGGCCGGGACGCACAGGACCTTCTCGTCGGGGCCCTTCTCGTCGCTCATCACGAACATGCCGACGGTGCGACAGCGGATCAGACACCCCGGGAACGTCGGCTCGTCCAGCAGGACCAGGACGTCGAGCGGTCCGCCGTCGCCGCCCAGGGTGCGGTTCACGAAGCCGTAGTCGGCGGGATAGGCGGTGGATGTGAACAACATGCGGTCGAGCCTGATGCGTCCCGTGCGGCGGTCCATCTCGTACTTGTTCCGACTGCCCGCGGGAATTTCCACGACGACGTCGAACTCCACGACGGCTCCTTAACGGCCTATGGATCAAGACCCGATATACGCGGCATTCCGCATTCCTGACGTACCGTCGTGGACCTTCCCACGCCGCCGTGCCGTTACGCACGTGAAGCACGGGACAACCGAGCGACCAATTCCTCGCCATCACCCGAACGCGTCGACTCTTGACTCGGTCAACTAAGTAAGGTTTCCTGTCCATCGGCCCAGCCGCACGCCTCAGCACTCCCCCCAGACCCACCAGGAGCAGCCGTGATCCGGATCGAGGACGCCGACCGCGTCAGGACCATCACGCTCGACCGCCCCGAAGCGCTCAACGCGTTCAACGAGGCGCTGTACGACGCGACCACCGAGGCGCTGATCGACGCCGCCGCCGATCCCACCGTGGCCGTGGTGGTGCTGACCGGCGCCGGGCGGGCGTTCTCCGCCGGCACCGACCTGATCGAGATGGCCCAGCACAACAGCGGGACCAAGATCAAGGGCAAGCACGGCTTCGGCGGCATGATCGACCGGGTCCAGGCCTTCCCCAAGCCGCTGCTCGTGGCGGTGAACGGGCTCGGCCTCGGGATCGGGGCGACCATCCTCGGCTTCGCCGACCTCGCGTTCATGGCCGACACCGCGCGGTTGAAGTGCCCGTTCACCTCGCTCGCGGTCGCGCCGGAGGCGGCCAGCAGCGTGACCTTCCCGCAGCTGATCGGCCGGCAGAACGCGATGTGGG
The DNA here is from genome assembly GCF_045207785.1 of Embleya sp. NBC_00896. Taxonomy (NCBI): domain Bacteria; kingdom Bacillati; phylum Actinomycetota; class Actinomycetes; order Kitasatosporales; family Streptomycetaceae; genus Embleya; species Embleya sp. NBC_00896. Next base: position 5,835,780 of record NZ_CP108776.1, on the reverse strand, counting down.
CGCTGCTGAGCAGCGAGTGGCTCAGCGCCGAGGAGTGCCTCGACATGGGTTTGGTGTTCAAGGTGTGTCCGGCCGACGAGCTGCTCGACGTGACGATGCGGCACGCCCGCGTACTGGCCGCCAAATCGATCCCGTCGCTGATCGAGAGCAAGCGGGCCGTCCTGGACGCGCTGGGCGACCAGGCGGTCCTGGCCCGCCGGCGCGAGGACGCGGCGTTCGGCCGCCTGCTCGGCAAGCCGGCCAACATCGAGGCGCTGACCGCCTTCGCCGAGCGCCGCGAGCCCGACTTCGCGGCGATCGACGCGCTCGGCGGCTGAAACCCGGCGCGGCGCGGGACGAGGCGGCGCGAGGCGGCGGGAGCCGTGCGTCAGGGGGTGATCCGGGGCGGTAGCGGGCGAACAGCGACGGCTTGTCATGGTTTGCCGAGGCTTACAGGATACTGACTGCTCGCACCTCCGTTCCCTTCCTCAGGATCAGCGCCACCCATGAGCAGTTCGGATACCCCCGACCCGGTCGGCGGTACGGCCGGCAGCACGGCTGTAGCCCACCCGCCCGTCGCCCACACCGAGGAAGCGCACCACCTCGGCCACACGCTCAAGCCCCGGCACATGACGATGCTCGCCCTCGGCGGCGCGATCGGGGCCGGGCTGTTCGTCAGTACCGGCGCCGGCATCCACACCGCCGGGCCCGGCATCCTGATCTCGTACGCGCTCGCGTCCGTGCTCGTGCTGCTCGTGATGCGGATGCTCGGCGAGATGGCGGCGGCCGTACCGCGCAGCGGCTCGTTCTCCGAGTACGCGGGCGCCGCGTTCGGCCGATGGGCCGGCTTCACGGTGGGCTGGCTGTACTGGTGGATGGTCACGATCGTGCTCGCGGTCGAGGCCTCGGGGGCGGCCGCGATCGCGCACGGATGGCTTCCGGGCGTACCGATCTGGGTGTTCTCGCTGGTGATCATGCTGGTCTTCACCGGCGCGAACCTGCTCGCGGTGCGGTCGTTCGGCGAGTCCGAGTTCTGGTTCGCGACGATCAAGATCCTGGCGATCGTCGGGTTCCTGATCCTCGGCGCGCTCGCGATCATGGGTTGGCTGCCCGACGCCGACGCACCCGGTCTGGACAACCTCACCGGCAAGGGCGGCTTCCTGCCGAACGGCTGGGACGGCGTGATCGCCGGGCTGCTGGCGGTCGCGTTCTCGTTCGGCGGCCTGGAGATCGTCACGATCGCCGCCGCCGAGTCGGACAACCCCGCGCGCAACGTGGCCCGCGCGGTGCGCGCGGCCGTGTGGCGCATCCTGCTCTTCTACATCGGCTCGGTCGCGATCATCGCGACGCTGCTGCCGTGGGACTCCGACCGGCTCGGCAGCCCGTACGTGTCGGTCCTGGAGGACATCGGCATCCCGGGTGCCGCGAACGTGATGGACATCGTCGTCTTCACGGCGCTGCTCTCCGCGCTGAACTCGATGCTGTACGGCGCGTCGCGGATGGCCTTCTCCCTGTCCAAGCGCGGCGAGGGCCCGCGCCGGCTGTCCCGGGTGGCCGGCAACGGCGTCCCGCGAGTCGCCGTGCTGGCGTCCTCGGCGTTCGGCTTCATCGCCGCGCTGCTCAACGTGTGGTGGCCCGAGCAGGTGTTCAAGCACCTGTTGAACTCGGTCGGCGCGATGCTGCTGTTCGTGTGGTTCGCCATCGCCGCGTCGCAGCTCGTCCTGCGCCGGCGAATCGAGCGTGAGGACCCGGACCGGCTGATCGTGCGGATGTGGGCGTTCCCGTACCTGACCTGGTTCGTGATGATCGCGCTCGCCGCGGTCTCGATCCTGATGCTGTTCGACGCGGACGCTCGCCCGCAGTTGCTCTCCTCGGTGGTCGTGGTGGCCGTCGTACTTGCCTTCGCGCTGGTCCGCGAGGGCCGCAGGCGCGGGCTGCGCAAACGGGCGCGGGCACGGTTTTGAACCGGGCCACGGCCCACCCCCGTTGAGCCGGAGCACCCCCGGGATGTGAGGATCCCGGTCATGGCCGACTACCTCTCGCCGGGCGACGTCGCGGAACGCACCGGCTTCAGCCTGTTCGATGACGACCGAACAGTGACGCGGCCCCGCCGGGCGCCCGGTGCGGTGCGGGGCGGTGCCAGGAAGCCGAAACTGTGAAGCCGAAACCTATGCCGAAGCCGAGGCCGCCTCGGCGGCCGTGCGGGCGACCGTCGCGCCCTGGGCGGCGAGCGGCTCGGCGCGCGCGGCGGTGGCTCACCGCGATGGCCCGCTCCGCGCACGGGGTCGCCGAGCAGCTGCACAGCGGCGACTACACCACGGGCGTGGTGTCCACCCTGGCGATGCAGGTCGCGGGCGGCGCGACGCTGCTGCGCACGGCCGAGGAACAGGGCGTCGGCACCGAGTTGTTGACCCCCTACCTGGCGCTGCTGCGGCGCCGGCTCGCCGACGGACACGGCGACGAAGGCGGTACCGGGGTGATCGACCTGTTGGCCGGCTGACCCGGCGCGGGGCCGATCGGGGGATGTTTCGGACCAGAACCGTCCGGGACGGGCGCGCGGGTCCTGCCGCGCCGCGAGAGCACCGCCGACCCGCCGACCCTCGGCCGGGGCACGGACGGCGGATCCGGGGTCCATCCCGTGCCTGTTCGGCGGGTCGCCGGACGAGTTCCTTGACATCAAGGGGACTTGAGGTTCGAGACTGATCGCACATTGTCCGTCGAGTCCCGGGAGCCCCCGATGCGCGCGATCCGTCTGAACGAGTTCGGCCCCGCCGAGAACCTGCGGTACGAAGAGGTCGCGACGCCCGAGCCGGGGCCGGGCCAGGTCCGCATCGCGGTCGCCGCGGCGGGCGTCCACCTCGTCGACACGATGCTGCGCACGGGCGAGGCCCAGGGCCCCTTCCCGCTGCCCACGCTGCCGGTCACGCTCGGCCGCGAGGTGGCGGGCACCGTGGACGCGATCGGCCCCGGGGTGGACCCGGCCCTGGTCGGCACTCGCGTGGTGGCCCACCTGGGCAACGCGAACGGCGGCTACGCGGAGTTCGCGATCACCGACGACCAGGCGCTGCTGGCGCTGCCCGAGCACGTACCGGCCGAGATCGCGGTGGCGATGGTCGGCACCGGGCGGACCGCGCTGGGCATCCTGGAGGTCGCGGCGATCAAGGCCGACGACGTGGTCCTGGTCACGGCCGCCGCCGGCGGGTTGGGCACCCTGCTCGTCCAGGCCGCGCGCAACGTCGGCGCGGTCGTGGTGGGGGTCGCGGGCGGGGCGGCGAAGGTGGCCGCGGTGGCCGCGCTCGGGGCCGACGTCGCGGTGGACTACACCGCCGACGACTGGGCCGGGACGGTCCGCCGCGAGCTGGCCGGGCGGCCGGTGACGGTGGTCCTGGAGAGCGTCGGCGGCGCGATCGGCCGGGACGCCTTCGACCTGCTCGCGCGCGGCGGCCGGATCGTGACGTACGGCTGGTCCTCGGGCGCGCCGGTCCCGGGCCTGGACGAGGCCGCGGCGGCCGTCGGAGTGGCCGCGGAGAACCCGCTGGGCCCGCGGATGACGAACCGCCCGGGCGGCATCAAGGCCCTCGCCGAGGCCGCCCTCGCGGCCGCTGCGGCCGGCGAACTCACCCCGTCGGTGACCACGTTCGCGCTCGCCGACGCGGCGGACGCACACACCGCCCTGCTCGCCCGCAAGACCGTGGGCAAGGTCGTCCTGACGCCGTAGCGGGCCGGGACGGGGCCGGGCGAGCGCGGCCCCGTCAGGCCGACCGGCGCAGGTCCTCGTAGGCCTCGAGCGCCTCGACCGGATCGGTGCGCGCGGCGAGTTCGCGGGCGACGACGCGCGCGTCCAGGATCGCCTGCGACGCGCCGTCGGAGCCGATCGGGAAGGTCGCGTGCGCGGCGTCGCCGAGCAGCGTCACGCGCCCGTCGGACCAGCTCGGCAGCGGCTCGCGGTCGAGCATCGGGTACTCGTAGGCGATGTCCGCGTTCGCGATCACCGACGGGACGTCGAGCCAGTCGAAGTCCCACTCCTCGAAGTGCCGCGTGATCGTGTCCAGTTCGACCGGCCGGTCCCAGTCGCCACGCTCGGGCGGTTCGCCCTCCAGCGGGCGTTCGGCGATCCAGGTCAGCAGCGCCGGCCGCTCGCCCTCGGCCGCGCGGATCGGGTAGGCGACGAACCTCTGCTCGCCGTCGCCCGCCATGATCATCGAAGACCCGGTCAGGAACGCCGGCGCGGGCGACGTCCCACGCCACAGGACCAGGCCGTTCCGGCCCGCGGGGCCCTCGTTCGGGTACATCAGCGCGCGGCCGGCCGAGTTGATCCCGTCGGCCGCGATCAGCACGTCGGCCTCGTCGGTGACCGTGTCGCCCGCGGGGTCGGTGAACTCGACGGTGACGCCGTCGGCGGTCTGCGCGTACCCGGTCAGCCGCAAGCCCGTGCGCAGCGACTCGGCGCCGAGCCAGGCGAGTTGCGCGCGCAACAGCAGCATCTGCAACTCGCCCCGGTGGACCGCGAACTGCGGCCAGTCGTAGCCGGCGTCGAGCCCGCACGGCTCGCTCCGGACGCGGCTGCCGCGGCGATCGAAGCGGACCAGTTCGGCGGTGGCCACCGAGATCTCGGCGAGGTCGTCGTACAGGCCCAGTTCGGTCAACGCGCGAACCGCGGGCGGAAGCAGGTTGATCCCGACCCCGAGCGGGCGGATCTCCTCCACCGCCTCGTACACGGTCACGTCGGTGATACCCGCCGCGTGCAGACTCAGGGCTGTGGTCAGCCCGCCTATGCCGGCTCCGGCGACGACAACGCGCACGAGTGCCCCTGTATGGGTGGTTGGGATGTTGTCGCACGCAGGCTACGCGCCGGCCGAGGTCACCCGTTCGGGGGGTGGCTCGGAATCGACCCGATCGGCTCGGACGGCGGAGCATAACGGGACGGACGGGCGGCCGGCGGCCAGAATCGGCTCATGGGCACCCCTTCCAGCAACCGCGTGGACCTCCCGGAGCTTCCCTACGAGGCGTGGGTCGACACCCTCGACACGCTGCACCTGTTCGCGCAGATCGTCGGCAAGGTCAAGCTCGCCGCCACCCACCCGCAGAACCACTGGTGGAACGTCACCTTCACGGTGGACGCGCGCGGCTTCACGACTCGGCGGATGAGCGTGGACGGGGTCACGTTCGACATCGCGTTCGACTTCGTCGACCACCGCGTGGTCTTTCGCACCGACCGCGGCGACGTGCGCGAGATCGCGCTCGTGGACGGGCTGAGCGTGACCGAGTTCGACATCGACGTGCACGGGGTGCTGGAGGAGCTGGGGATCGACGTACCGCTCCTGGAGCGGCCGTTCGGCATCGCGCATCTGACCACGCCGTTCCGCGAGGACACCGAGCACGCGAGCTATCGGGCCGAGTACGCGCAGCGGTTCTGGCGGATCCTGAACTGGTCGGCGGACGTGTTCGAGGAGTTCATGGGCTGGTTCGACGGCAAGACCACGCCCGTGCAGCTGTTCTGGCACTCGTTCGACCTCGCGCTGACCCGCTTCTCCGGCAAGCGGATCGAGCCGCCGATGAGCGGGGTGGACCCGGTCACCGCCGAGGCGTACTCGCACGAGGTGATCTCGTTCGGCTTCTGGGCCGGCGATCCGAGCCTCCCCTACCCGGCCTACTACTCGTACGCCGCGCCCAAGCCCGACGGGGTCGAGAAGCAGCCGCTGTCCCCGCCCGAGGCGGCCTGGCTCCCGGACGGCTCCCGCTCGACGCTGGCCTACGACGTGGTCCGCACCGCCGACGACCCGCGCCGCACCCTCCTGGGCTACCTCCAGTCCAACTTCGCCGCGAGCGCGACCTCGGCCGGCTGGCCCACCGAAGAACTGCGCTCCAACTGGTGCCCGACCACCGAACAACTCCACGCCCTGTCCCGAGCGGGCCTCTGAAGCCCGGGGCGCCGCGCGGGCACGGCACGGCACGGGGGCACGCCCTAGCGAGTGTCCTTCCACGTCCAAGTCGTCGTCGCCGTCAGCGGGTCGCCGGGGCGGACCAGGTGGGCCGTGGGGCCGACCAGGCCGTTCGGCGGGCCGGTCTCCGGCTCCACGCACACGTGGTCGGCGGGCAGGTCGTACACCACGGTGTAGTCGCAGTCCGACGTCATCCGCAGCCGCAGCGCACCCGGCCATTCCAGCGTCGCGTCCAGCCCGCCGGGCGTTCCGTAGCAGTCGTCCCGGGGCCCGGGGACCGGCGGGATCCGCCGTCCGGTGGGCAGGTAGTCGGCGCCCCGCTCCTCCTGCCAGGCCGGCTCGAAGGACAGCCGCAGCGGCCCGCCGACGCCCAGGTCCCGGCGGAACCACGGATGCCAGCCGGCCTGCGCGGGGAACGTCGCCTCGTCGGACTCGATCCGGAGCGTCGTCACCAGCCCGTCCGGCAGCACCGTGAAGGTCTGCTCGATCCGGCCCGCGAACGGCCACGGGTGGTCCAGCACCAGCTCGAAGACGGCCGATTCCGCGTCGCCGCCCATGTGCTTCCAACCGGCCCGATAGCCCAGGCCATGCAGCGCGTGCGGCGGCGCGTCGGCGGGGAACTCGTGCACGGAGCCGTCGAATTCGAACCGCGCCCCGCCCATCCGACCCACCCACGGCGCCATCGGATAGCTGCCCCACTCGGCCGGGTGCTCGCCCCCCGTCCGCAACAGTTCGAGCCCGTGCGCGCGCAGGGAGCCCAGCCGGCAGCCGGCCGCCGGCAGGATCAGCGCCTCGGCGCCTTCGGAACGCAACCACACTTCGCCGTCGATCATGCTCGGCAGATTACGCGTAGCGTTCCTTGAGCTTGTTCTTGAGGACCTTTCCGGCCGGATTCCGAGGCAGCACCGGAACGATCTCGACGCGTTCCGGGAACTTCTGCCGCATGAGTTCCCGTCCGGACAGGTAATCCCCGATATCACGCAGATTCGGCGGAATCGAGGGATCCGCCGGCACGATCACCGCGCACACCATTTCACCGCGTTCGGGGTCGGGCAATCCGATCACCGTGACCTCGGCGATCGCGGGGTGCGCGCTGAGCAGGTCCTCGACCTCCTTGGCGCTGATCGTCTCGCCCTTGCGCAGGATGACGTCCTTGAGCCGGCCGGTGATGTACACGTTGCCGGCCGCGTCGACCCGGCCCAGATCGCCGGTCCGCAACCGCCCGGCCGCGTCGAAGGCGTCGGCGTCGAGCGCGGCGTCCACATAGCCGCGCATCAACTGTGGACCGGTGGCCCGAAGTTCGCCTTCCGCGCCGAGCGGCAGGACCGCGTCGTCCGGCCCGACCACGGACAGCTCGACGCCGTGCGTGGGCCGCCCCTCCGCGTGCGCGAGCGCGTCGTCGGAGTCCCCCGGGCCGGCCATGGTCAGGATCGGCGCCTCGGTCAGGCCCCAACCGGCCAGGATCCCGGCGCCGCCCAGCTCCTTCTTGACGTCGTGGTGCAGCCCGGGCGGCTTGGGCGCGCCGCCGCCGGGGCAGCTGCGCAGCTCCGGGAACAGCGGGTCGCCGGCCGGTCTGCGGCGCTGCGCGGCCAGCCAGGTCTGGTGGAAGACCGTGCCCGCGCCGGCCAGCGTGACCCGTTCGCGGCGCAGCAGTGCGGGCGTCTCCTCGGGGTGGAACGCCTCGGTCAGGATCAGCGTGACGCCGTGCGTGAGTGCCGCGGTCAGCCAGGTCGTGCAGCCGCCGATGTGCGCGAACGGGAAGACCAGCGCGACCCGGTCCCCGGCGACGGCGCCGATCCGGTCCGCCATGCCGACCCCGGCGGCCATGATGCTCGCGTCGGTGTGCCGGGCGCCCTTGGGGTCGGCGGTGGTGCCGGAGGTGTAGAAGTACCAGCGCACGGGGGCGTCGGCGGGCGTCGCGGGAACGGCCGGCGGGGGCGGGAGCACGGCGGGATCGCCCGTGGGCAGCCGACCGTCGACGACCAGGACTTCGAGGCCGTGCACACGATCGCGCACGCGTCGGGCCAGCTCCGGATAGTCGAATCCGCGCCACTGCGGTGGGACCACCAGCAGCGAGGCGCCGGTCTGCTTGGTCACGAAGGCGAGTTCGCGTTCGCGGTAGATCGGCATCACCGGGTTCTGTACGACGCCGAGCCGGGCGAGCGCGCCGACCAGCACGACGGACTCGATCCAGGTCGGCAGCTGCCACGTGACGGTGTCGCCCTCGCCGAGCCCGTGCGTGTACAGGAAGGCCGCGGTGGCCTCCGCCGCGTCCCGGAACCGCGCGTAGGTCATCCGCCGACCGCGCTCGTCGACCATCAGCTCTCCGTCGGGCGACGCGGCCGCCCGCGACTCGATGGCCGCCCACAGGCTCGTGTGTGTCACAGTCGTGCCCTCCTCGCCGGGTCGTCCCGAATACCTATCAGGAACGTTCGCGACCGAACAGGGCACGCCCGTCGGCCGCGGCGGCGCGCGGGACCGCTCAGATGTACAGGAAGTGCGGTGACAACACGATCACCGAGGGCACCAGGAGCGCCGCCGCCGTCAGCACCCGCAGTCCGGCCGAGGCGACCGGCGCGCCCACCTTGACCCCCGCGACCGCCACCTCGGGGTGCGCGGTGGCGTGTGCCTGGTGCACCGTCAGCTCCTCCTGGCGCTGCTGCGGCCACGCGAAGCACGGGCAGAACGGCCCGCCGGCCTGCCCGGGGCCGGACAGCTTGACGATCGCGCGGCGCAGGTTGACCCGCGCGATCGACCCCTGGACGTCGGCGTCCGCGGCCTTCTCCGACAGCTCGGCCGCGTGGTCGGCCCAGTCGCCGAAGAACCGCACCGCCGGGTACGCGTCGGCCAGCGTGTCCGCCACCACCATCCACTGCGCGTCCCGCCGGCGCAGGTGCCCCGCCATGTGCGTCAGGACCGCGTTCAGCTCCGCGGGGCGCAGCAGGTCGAGCGCGCGCGTGGTGGCCTCGACCCGGGGCGGCCGGGACGGCAGCAGGACCAGGCGCGGCGCCTCGTCCTCGACGATCACCAGGCGCGGGTGCCCCGCGTCCTCCTCGTCGAGCAGCGGGGCCGAGTTCTCCAGGCGGTCGAGCTGGACCCGCAGCGCCCGCCGGTAGTCGCGGGTGGCCGGCGCGCCCCGGCGCCACCCGAGCACGACCAGGACCAGCGCGAGCACGGCGACCGTGACCTGCGCGGCGACCGGCACGTGCGGCATCCCGATGTGCGGGTCGAAGCCGGCCGCCCGCACCGGGGCGATCCACAGGTCGGGGGTGTACACGGGAATCGCGAGGGCGCACGACGCGAGCACACCGCCGGCGGCCGCCCGCCACGCGCGTTGGACATGGCGCGGACTGAAGCCGCTGTGTTCGGCGCGGCGCAGGACTCGGGGGGCGGTCACGAGAATGGCCGCCGCGAAAGCCGTCAGCACAAGTCCGTACAACACGTCCTCGCCGCCCCCTTCTGCTCTGCTCTGCTCGGCGCTCGCCGCCATGCGACCCTCGGCCCTGCAACGGTTCTAGGCTCCCGGTGGTTTCCGCGTCCAGGAGACAGCCCACATCGGACGGGTGATTTATTCGGCGGATACCAACCACCCGTTGGTATTGCGGTCCCCAGTCGGACCCGGATCGAATCGGCGTCGAAACCGAATCGAATTGCATCGTCCCATCTCCGCGCCGGTATTTTCGAACCCACAGGAGTTCCGTCATGCACGAGTTTTCCCGTTCCGCTGTGATCGCCGCCACACCCGAGAAGGTCTGGGCGGTCGTCGGCGACTTCGGCGGCCTCGCCGATTGGCACCCGGTCGTGCCGCCGAGCAGCATCGAGGGCGGCGGCGACGCCAACACCCCCGGCGCGATCCGGGCGTTCGCGATCGACGGCGACGTGCTCTCGCGCGAGGAGCTGCTCAGCCACGACGCGGCCGGGCATCGCATGACGTACAGCCTGCTCCAGGTGCCGTTGCCGGTCACCGACTACGTCGGGACGCTCGCGGTGAACCCGCACCCGGACGGCAGCGAGGTCGTGTGGTCGGCCACCTACGAGAGCGACGACAGCGTCGTGGAGACGGTCGAGGCGGTCTTCGCCGAAGGCACCTACGGCGCGGGCCTGACCGCCCTCCAGGAGCGCTTCGCGTAGCCCGTACGACGCCGGGCGCCCCGGGGCGGGTCCGCACCCCGCCGCGCCCCGGGGCCCGGCACCCTGGCGCGGACGGCAATGCGGGCGATTCTCGCGCGTATCGAATGGTGAGACGATCGCCGTATGCTTCGGCCACTTGCATCGATCTTGAGGTGAAGCATGCATCGCAGCGACACGGACCACGCCGCCTCCGCGCTCGGCATCGACCTGCCCGTCCTGGAAGCCGTCCAACGCCGGATCCTCTGGCTCGCGACGCGCATCGTCGACTCGGCCAACCACGACCGGCCGAACGCCGACGGGCTCAAGGTCGGCGGCCACCAGGCGTCGTCGGCGTCGCTGGTGTCCGCGATGACCGCGCTGTGGTTCGCCCATCTCGACGGCCCGGACCGGATCAGCGTCAAACCGCACGCCTCCCCCGTCTTCCACGCGATCCAGTACCTGCTCGGCAACCTGGACCGCGCCTACCTGACCACCCTCCGGGCCAAGGGCGGGCTCCAGTCGTACCCGTCCCGGACCAAGGACCCCGACCGCGAATGGGTCGACTTCTCCACCGGCTCCGTCGGACTGGGCGCCGCCGCCCCGCTGTTCGGCGCCGCCACCCGCCGCTACGTGGACGCGCACTTCGGGCCGCGCCCCGCGTCGCGGTTCGTCGCGCTGCTCGGCGACGCCGAACTGGACGAGGGCAACATCTGGGAGGCCATCGCCGACCCGGCCACCCAGGGCCTGGGCAATGTGATGTGGCTGGTCGACTTCAACCGGCAGTCCCTCGACCGGGTCGTCCCGGGCATCCGGATCAACCAGTGGCGCGGCCAGTTCGAGGCCGCAGGGTGGCACGTGGTCGAGGTCAAGTACGGGCGCCGGTTGCAGGCCGCGTTCGACCGGCCCGGCGGCGAGTCGCTCAAGGCGTGGATCGACGCGATGCCCAACGAGCAGTACCAGGCCCTCTTCGGCCTCGCCGACACCGACGTGCGCGCGCACTTCCTGGACGGCGCCCCGGCCGAGGTCGCCGACACCGTCGCGGACGTGCCCGACGCCGAACTGCACACGCTCGTCACCGACCTCGGCGGCCACGACATGGCCGCCCTCCTCGACGCCTACCAACGCTGCGACGCGGTCACCGACCGCCCCAGCGTCGTCTTCGCCTACACCGTCAAAGGCTGGGGCCTGCCCCTCGCAGGCAACCCACGCAACCACTCCGCGCTCCTGACCACCGACCAGGTCGCCGACCTGCGCACCGCGAGCGGCCTGACCGAGCGCACCGAGTGGGACCGCTTCGACGCCGCGACCCCCGAGGGCATCCTCGCCGGGCAGCGCCGCGAACACCTCGCCCGCCACCCCAAGCCCGGCCCCCTCGGCGTCCCCGTCACCCCCGCCACCGGACAGCGGATGACCAAGCCGGTCTCCACCCAGGAGACCTTCGGCCGGGTCCTGGTCGACCTCTCCCGCGACCCCGCACTCGCGCCGTACCTGGTCACCACCGCCCCCGACGTGGCCACCTCCACCAACCTCGCGGGCTTCATCAACCGCACCGGCGTGTTCACGCCCACCGACCGCCGCGCATGGTCCGGCGGAAGCGCCGTCAAGTGGGTCGAGGGGCCGAGCGGGCAGCACATCGAGCTGGGCATCTCCGAGATGAACCTGTTCCTGCTGCTCGAACAACTCGGCCTGGCGGGCGACCTGTCCGGCCAACCACTCATCCCCATCGGCACGGTGTACGACCCGTTCGTGTGCCGCGGCCTCGACGCGTTCATCCACGCCGTCTACTCCGGCTCGCGGTTCATCGTCGCCGGCACCCCCTCCGGCGTCACCCTCGCCCCCGAAGGCGGCGCACACCAGTCCACCATCACCGCCTCCATCGGCCTGGAACTCCCCGGCACCACCCTGATCGAGCCCGCCTACGGGACCGCCCTCGACTGGCTCTTGTGCGACGCGGTGGGCCGGATCGCGACCGGCCCGGACAACGGCGTCGACCCCGACAACGGCGCCTACTACTTCCGCCTGACGACCCGTCCGATCGACCAGGCGCCGTTCGAGGCCGCCCGGATCCGGCTCGGCGACGCGGTGCTGCGCCGCCAGGTCCTCGCCGGCGCGTACCGCCTCCTGGAGGCACCCGACCTCCCGGGCGCGCCGAGTGTGTACCTCGCGGCGTCCGGCGCGGTACTGCCGGAGGTCCTCACCGCCGCGCACGAGCTGCGCGAGGAGGGCATCGCCGCGCACGTCGTGGACATCACCTCGGCCGACCGGCTGTACGGCGCGTGGCAACGCACCCTGCGCCAGGGCGTCCGCACCGCGACCACGCCGTCCGCCCCGGGCGCGCTGCGGACCGCGTTCCCGGACCGGTTCCCGGTGGTCACCGTGCACGACTCGTCCTCACACACCCTCGCCTGGGTCGGCTCGGCGCTCGGCGTGCCGTGCGTACCCCTGGGCGTCGACCAATTCGGCCAGACCGGCCGCATCGAGGACCTCTACGAACTGCACGACCTACTGCCCGGCTCGATCGTCAACGCGGCGCTGGCCGCGCTCTCGCTCGCGTAGTCGCGCGCGCCCGCACCGCCCCTCCCGGGCGCCGGGCGTGATCGTTTCGGTCACGCGTACGGTATGGCTGCTGACGGAGCGTCCGACGATTCGAGGAGCTGTGCATGCGACACGGGGGCATGGGACGACGGTGGAGCAGGTGGACGGCGGCGGGCCTGACCGCCGCCGTCCTGCTGACGGGGTGCTCGTCCGACTCCGACGACAAGGACGACAAGGGCAAGAAGGATCCGGCGGCGAGCACCGCGGGCTCGACCGGGGGCAACAGCGGTGCGCCGGGCGGGAAGGGCGACAAGGACCCGCAGGCGGTGTGGGCGGCGCTGGTCACGGCGGCGACCACGCAGAAGGTGGTCGAGTACCACGGGGTCCGCACGGCGACCGGTGAGACGTCGAAGGAGCCGTCGGTCAAGGACGAGCTGTGGTCCTGGTACGACGCGGCCGGCAAGGCCGCGTTCACCGAGCACTCGGCCCAGCCCACCGCGACCGCGAAGCCGCGGCGGATCTCCTGCGACGCCGGCAAGGAGTGGAGCTACAACAACCAACTCGCGAAGTGGTCCGACACGCAACGGCCTTGCGTCGTGGACATGGCCCGCGAGGGCATGTTCGTCGGCGACGGCCTGCTGCCGCCCGGGCTGAGCCCGGAGCAGGCGAAGCGGTTCGCGGACGCGATCGCCGCCGTGCCCGGCTGGATCACGCCGGCGGCGGTCGAACCCGCGCAACAGGGCGGCAAGTCCTATCTGCGGCTGACCGTGGACCTCAAGGCCCAGCAGAGCCAGGGTGGTTCGGCGGAGAACACCGGATACCTGGTGCACGCGATCCGCACCGCGAACCCGGACTACACCAAGTCGCCCTACCTGGTGGAGAACCTCTCGAAGCAGAGCGCGTCGCCGGTGCGGGCGGTGTTCTGGCTCGACCCCACGACCCACCTGCCCGCGTACTCGGAACTGAGCACGACCGTGGTGGACAAGGGCGTACCCACCGGCGCGGTACGGCTGTTGCGCACCGAGTACATCTTCGGCGGCCCGGCCCCGAAGGCGGACCGCACCCAACTGGTCCCGCCGCCCGCGCCGACCTGGCCGGAGCAGGGGACCAAGCCACCCCAGGCGTGACCGGTGTGAGGTGACGCGCGACGGGCGGGTCCGATGCCGAGGCACCGGACCCGCCCGTCGGCGTTTCGCTCAGCGTGCGGCGAGTGCCGCGAGTGGTTCCCGCACCGGGCCGAGCACCGCGCTCAGCCACGCCGTGTGCTCGTGTTCGCCCAGCCACGCGTCGAGTTCGGCCAGCGGCACGAACGCGACCTCGTCGACCTCCTCGGCGTTGAGCCCGAGTTCGCTGCCGACCACGCCGACGAAGAGGTGGTTGAACTCCTTCTCGACCAGCCCCGAGACCACGTCGGTGACGTCGTAGGTGACCAGCCCCGCCGGTTCGAGCGTGGTGGGCTTGACGCCCAACTCCTCGTGCAACCGGCGCAGCACCGCGTCGCGCGGGTCCTCACCCGGGAACGGGTGGCTGCAACACGTGTTGGACCAGCGGCCCGGTGAGTGGTATTTCGTCAACGCTCGGCGCTGCATCAGCACTCTGCCCTCGTCGTCCAGGAGGAAGACCGAGAACGCGCGGTGCAGCAAACCCGGCGGCTGGTGCGCCTCCAGCTTCTCCGCGAGGCCGATCGTGTTCCCTTGCGGGTCCACCAGTTCGACCATGACCCGACCGTCCGGCTGCTCCTGCGCCATGTGCTCTCCCTGCTCTCCGGCCTGTCCTGGCACAGTATCCGCCGCGGGAGTCACGCACAGCCGATACCGCGACGACGCCCCGTACATCGTTGTCTGTAGCCCGGGGTCCGTCCTGTCGACGATCCGCGGACGCCGCACGCGCGAGAGGGTGGTCACGTCCGATCGCGATCGGCGCGGATCGCACCGCGCCGATCGCACACCGCACACCACACCCACACCCACACACCGCCACACCGCGCCTCATCGCCCGGAGGAGGAGATCGTCATGGTCGTCGCCATGATCGTGGCCTGCGAGGTCGGCTTCTGGGTGCTGATCGCCCTGGGCCTGCTCAGCCGCTACGTGCTGCACCGTCGCCGCTTGAGCAACCTGTTCCTGTACGCCACGCCGCTGCTCGAGGTGATCCTGCTCGTGGTCGCCGTGATCGATCTGCGCGGGGGCGCGACGGCCGGGGCCCGACACGGGATCGCCGCGCTGTACATCGGCCTGACCGTGATGTTCGGCCACCGCGCGATCCGTTGGGTGGACCAGCGGGTGACCTACCACTTCCTCGACGGCCCGCTGCCGTGGCGGCCGCCGGCTCGCGGGATGGACCGAGTCCGGTACGAGGCGGCCGAGTTCGCCCGCACGGTGGGCGCGATGGCGATCGCGGGCGGCCTGCTCGCGGGGCTGATCCTGATCACCGGCGACGCGGACCGCACGAAGGCGCTGAGCGGCTTCTACGCGACGCTGGGGGCGATCACGGCGATCTCGTTGGTCGTGTCCGTGGTGGGCGGCTTCGAGGCGCTCGGCGGGGACCCGAAGAAGGAGAAGCCCGCACCGCGTCGACTGCGCGATCGTGTGAAGGCGTCCTGAGCGTTCGTGAACGCGTCCTGAGCGGTTCGGGAACGCCCACCCGCGGCACGGCTGCGGCCCCGGAACAGGTGGGCCGTGTTCCGGGGCCGCAGCACGCTTCGAGCGTGGTTACCGCATGGGGATGGGCGTTCAGCCCTTCAGCGAACCGGCCGGGTCGCTCGCCATGGAGGTGAACTCGGCCGGGTCCTAGCAGTCGTCGCTCGGGTGGTTGTGCGGCGGCGGCGCGGGGACCTCCGGCGGGCATTCCTCGACCGGCGGGGCCGGCGGGGGACAGTCGTCCGGCTTGCCGGGGTGCTCGTCCGGCTTGCCGGGGTGCTCCTCGTGACCGCCGGGGTGGCCGGGCGGGGTGCCGTGGTGCTCCGAGCCTTCGGCGTTCACGCAGGTGTTGCCGAACGTGGGGTTGAGCGCGGCGATGATGTTGACGGTGTTGCCGCAGATGTTGACCGGGATGTGAACCGGAACCTGGACGTTGTTGCCGGAGAGCACGCCGGGCGAGTCCACGGCGGCGCCGTCCGCCTCAGCCGACGCGAAGGCCTGGCCACCCATCGCAACCGAACCGCCGAGAATGGCGGCGGTGACGACCGCACCCTTGGTGAGCTTGTTCACTGGTTAGTTCTTCCCATCGATCGGATAGACGGTGGAACCGGGGGTTCCGGGACGTCCAACGCACGAGGGGTGATCCGGTGACGGGGTGCGCGCCAACTTCCCCCGTTAGTAGCAACCAGCCAGGTGACGCGACGTCAGGCGGTGCCACATACGGGGGAATCGGCGACTTTTGGGCAGTTTGTTCAGCGAGCCGGGCGGCGAATGATCACGCGCGGGCGATGGCCTCGTGATGATGAATCACTTCGGCGACGAGGAAGTTGAGGAACTTCTCGGCGAAGTCGGGGTCGAGCTTGGCGCTCTCGGCGAGGGCGCGCAGCCGGCGGATCTGTACCGCCTCGCGGGCGGGATCGGCCGGCGGCAGCCTGTGCTCGGCCTTGAGTACGCCCACCCGCTTGGTGCACTTGAACCGCTCGGCCAGCAGGTGGATCAGGGCGGCGTCGATGTTGTCGATGCTGTCCCGCAGGTCGAGCAGTTCGGCGGGCTTGTCGGGCGCCTCGCCCGACCTGTCGTCAGTGGTTCCGTTGGCCATAACGGGTGACCCTACCCGGCCGCGTCGCACGGGTGAGCCCATGGCGTCGGGGGGCACCACGCGATGCGGTGAACCGGGCCCGCAGCCCTTGCCATGAGGAGCCATCAGGGGAAATATCACTACCTGTCATCTCTCGTTCTGCCAGGTGTCACATGGCCACCTGCGGGGGACCCTCTGAGTACGGTCCGCGCCGTCGGCTGTCCCTGCCGCGTCGTGCGACCGTGCGGCAGTGCGTCAAAGATGCCGGGGATGCAACAGGGGGCGATCGACATGATGGAGGAAGTGCGTCTGACGCCTAGCGAGCGGCGGATGCTGGAGGAGATCGAGTACGAGCTGCGCAAGGACGAGGAATTGGACCTCGCGCTGCGTACGATGCGGCCCTCCCGCACTCAGCGACGCTCCGGCGCCCGTGGTCGTGTCGTCCCGGGCGCGGGCTCGATGCCGGCCTCGAAGCGCGCCCGTCGCAGGTTCTCCCGGCCGACACTCACCGGGACCTGGCACGTGTTGTTGCTGGTCGTGCTGTTCGCTGCGGTGTTCGCGGCGCTGGTCACCACGTCCGGGGTCTACCTGGTGGTGATCGCGTTCGCGTTGATCATCATGGGGTGCACGACGGCGCTGGTGTGGCTGTGCGTCACGTTCCTGCTCCGCCGAAGCGGCGACGACAAGACCTGACCACCGGATCGACCGGCGGGCTCGACGCCGCGGGCTCCCCGATCGGCGGGCTCGACGTCAACGCGCCCGATGGTTGCGGCTGCCCGTCGCCCGGCTCAGGCCGCGCCCACGTGCCGCGACCACCAGCGTGCCCATCGGGGCCGTGACCCCGACCAGGAGCGCCGCGTCGAGCGCCCCCATGCCGCCCTGGCCGATCGAGTAGAAGACCAGCGCGAGGCACCCGAACACGCACAGCAGCACGATCGCGGTCATCCGCTCGGCGCGGCGCCCGCGGGTGAGCAGCCACAGACAGCCGACCAGGCCGACGCCCAACGTGACCAATGCGGCGATGGCGGTGGTGGTCATCGCGCCTCCTCGTCCTCGTCCTCGTCATCCCTGCCCGCGGCCCGATCCCGCGGCCCGACCGGGCCCTGTCCGGCCTGCTACCCGAGGCGATCGCGATGATGCGCCGAGGCCACCGGAATCGAATCCTAACCGGCGATTACCCCATGGGGGTATAACGTTTCGACATGACACCTCTCACGCCTCCATGCGGCGGGGCCGCGCACCTTCGACTGATCCGACGCCTGGATTCCGCGACCATCCGGGTGACGCTCGTGATCGAGCGCTGCCGCCGCGCCTGCGCTCGCCACGCTGCGTAACACTCTCGTTACGTTCGCGTCGAAATCCCGAAACCGTCGAGGAGTTCACTCCGGGGCGACATCGGTTCCGGCAGCGGCCGGCGGCAATGGGACTCGGGTGACGGCAGGACATGACGACACAGGACCGACGGGCGGCCCGCACGACGGCGCCCGGGTACACCGGCCGGCGCGCGACCCCGGGGCTGCCCCGGTGACGCCGGACACGCTCGTGGCCGACGTGGTGATCGTCGGGGCCGGGCCGGAGGGCATGGCGATCGCGTACGCGTTCACCCAGCGCGGGGTCCGGGACGTGATCGTGTGCGACACCGACGGGTCCGGCCCGCCCGGCGACCCCGGCCCGGCCGGCGGCGGCGTGCACTGCGACCCCGACGTGCCCGCGCTGGCGGCGATGGCGTGGGCGGGCACACAGTTGTTCGAGAACGCGTTCGACGTGCTCGGCGAGGACGTCGGATATCGCCGATGCGGTCGGCTGGTGGGCGTGGACGGGCCCGACGCCGCGGCGCTCGACGCCGGCATCGCGATGCGCCGCGCGCTCGGCGTCGACGTCGAGCGGGTCGACGCGTGCGCGGTGGCCGCGGTGTGGCCGGAGGCCGTCACGCGGGACTTCGCCGGCTTCGCGTACGAGCCGCGCGGCGGGTACGCCGACACCCGGCGCACCGCGCGCGCGTTCGCCCGGGCCGCGCGGCGCGGCGGCGCGGCGATCCTGCCCTGCGCGCCGGTCGCGGCGATCTCGGCCGGCCGGGACCGGGTCACCGGCGTCCGGCTGAGCGACGGCCGCGAGGTGGCCGGCGGCACGGTCGTGGTGGCGGCGGGCGCCGACTCGCCCGCGTTGGTCGCGCCGCTCGGCGTCGACCTGCCGGTCCGCGGCACACGCGAGTTCGCGGTCCGCGTGGACGTGGGCCGCACGGTGGAGGAACGGCCGGTCCTGGTCGACCTGGTGAGCCGGCGCCACCTGCGTCCCGACGGCGCCGGGCGGTTGCTGCTCGGCGCGCTCGACCCGGCCGCGGACGCGTTCGACGACGAACTCGCCGCGCGGGCCACGGCGTACTTCGCGGCCCGTTTCCCCGGCTTTCGCGACGTCGCGCCGATCGCGTCGTTCGGCATCCGCGGCGACGCCGGCTCCGACCGCCTCCCGGTGATCGGATCGGTGGGCCCCGACGGGCTGTTCGTCGCGGCCGGATGCGGCGAGCACGGGCTCGGGATCGTGCCCGCGGTCGGGATGCTGGTGGCCGACCTGCTGTGCGACGGCGCGAGCGGCCGGCCCGACATCCCCGGCACCGACTTCCGCCCCGACCGGTTCACCGCGCGGGCCCGCTCGCCGCGCCCGCGCGCACCGCTGGCGACGCTCGGCGGCAATCCCGCGCCCGATCCGGACCCGGCACCCGGTCCCGATCCGGCGCTCAGTCCCGATCGGGCGTGAAGAGCGGCAACACCGGTTCCCCGCCGGTCGGTCGCAGGTCGACCCGCACCCGCATCCCGGAATGGATGTCGGCCGGCTCGACCTCGACGAGATTGGTGAGCATGCGGTAGCCCTCGTCGAGGTCCACGATCGCCACCGCGTAGGCGCCGCCGAACTCGCGTGCGGCGGGCCGACGCACCACGGTCCAGCTGTACACGCTCCCGCGCCCGGCGCTCGCCGCCCAGTGCAGCGCCCGCGACGAGCAGCCGCGGCACGTCTCGGTGGGGGTGAAGTTCGCCGCATCGCACGCTCCGCAGCGCTGGTAGCGCAGTTCCCCCGGTTCCGCGGGGACCCGCACCGACGCGGTAGGAGTGACGGGTACACCGATCTGCGGTCCCAACACGGGTGTCACGGCCTTTCCGTTTCGAACGTGCTCTGCGACGTTCACTGCCGAGTGAAGCTGTGCGCATGCTCGCGCACCACACGTATGGTTGCCGAAACACCCGGAGGGAACCAGCCCGCCGCCGCACACCCGTACGGGGGCATCCGGAATCGGACCCGCCCACGAAAAATGTCGCACATCCGCTCCGGTCGATCGCGAGTTCGGCCGGGAGAGGACACCGACAGGACTTCTCGGCCAAGTCACAGACAGGGCTTGCGTACTTGGCGCAGGATAGGTAGCGCAAGTGATCCGCCACGGCGCGTAATCGATCCGCGCGGGCTCGGGGTGGGGACGCACGGCAGAGAGGTTGCGCGATGACGGCACCACGCATGGCACCGCGCCCGCGTGACTTGGGGCGCGGGGCCACATCCGACGTTTCCGGAACGGAGCCCATGCCGCTCGTCGAACGCGAGTTCCTGCAGCGTGGCCTGCGCGACCAGATCGAGGCCGTCCGTGACACCGGCGAGGGCCGGGTCGCGGTCGTGTCCGGCGGGGCGGGCATGGGCAAGTCGGCGGTGCTCGAATGGGTTCGTCGAACAGCCGAGGACGAGGGCTTCTCGGCGTTGCAGGTGGTCGGCTACGAGCTGGACAAGGTCCGCGTCTACGGCCTGGTGAAGCGGCTGTTCAGGGATCTCTACCACCTGGACGACGAGGGCCGGAAGGAACGACTCGGCGAGTGGTACGGGATCCTCGGGCCGATCTTCGGCATGAGCCGGCGGCAACCCGAGGAGTCTCCGGACACCGATGACGTGCTGCACGCCCTCGACGCCGTCGTGCACGGATACCTGCTGGAGCGCGGGCCGCTCGTGGTGATCGTCGACGACGCGCACTGGGCCGATCCGTCCTCGATGCACTGGCTCGCGCAATTCGCGCTGGAGGTGCGTGAGTTCCCGATCCTCATCGTGGTCTCGTATCGCCCCGGGGAGTACGACGAGGAGCTCGTCGCACCGCTCCGAGCCCTCGACACCGTCGCCGAGTCGAGGTTCGCGTCCCTGTCGGGGCTGAGCGTCGAGGGCACCGGGACGGTGATCCGGCGCCGGTTCCCCGACGAACGCGTCGATGCCGAGTTCGTCGAGCGTTGTCACCGCTACAGCGGCGGTCAACCGCAGACGCTGCGCGAACTCCTGCGCTTCGTCGAGCAGAGCGGTATCGAGCCGACCGCGGCGGCGCTGCCCGAGCACGGCGACGCGATGGAGCGGAACGCGACCCGGGCGTACCACGAAGGGCACTTCAAGGAGCGCTTCGCCCGGCTCAAGCCCGATGCGCGCAAGCTCGCCCTCGCCGTCGCGATCCTGACGCCGCACGTCACCATCGAACGCGCCGCGAGCCTGGCCCGGTTGAGCCGCCGGGCGACCGTCGACGCCGCCGAATACCTGTGGAAGCAGGAGATCCTCACCGAGGAGCCCTCGAACCTGGGCTTCACCCACCCCCTGGTGCGCAACGCGGTGTACCAACACTGCATCGAGCCGAACGCGCGCTGCAAGCTGCACGCCAAGGCGGCCCGGCTGCTGCGCGAAGACGGCTACTCCGCGCAGACCGCCGCCACCCATGTGGTGCACATGGTCGGGATCACCGACCGCTGGGCCGTGGACGTCGCGGTGGACGCGGCCCGCGAGTGTCTGGCGTCCGGCGTCCCGGAGGCGGGCGTCACCTATCTCCGGCACGCCTTCGCCGAGCTCGCGCCGCCCGACATGCGCGCGCGGATCCAATACAACATCGGCCGCGCCTACTTCGTGAACAACCCGCCGAAGAGCATCGAACCGCTGACCAAGGCGCTGGAGGACTGCGAACCGGACCGCGACCTGCGCACCAACATCGTCGTCGAGCTGGCCCGTTCGCTGTGTTTCAGCGGCCGCCTGCACGCGGGCATCGAACTCCTGGACACGGAGATCCGACTCACCCCGCCCGGGCCGATCCGCCAGCGGCTGTACGCCGACCTGTTCATGTGGGCCGCCTTCTGGGAGGACGACACCAGCTTCGCGTCGCGCGCCCACGACCTGCAACGGCTGACCGTGCGGCTGAACACCGAGGGCATCACCAGCCGGACGAACTACTCGCTCTTCGCGCTGGTCGCCTGGTACGGCGTGCTCACCGGTCGGCGCCTGCAGACCACGACCAAGTTCGCCCGCGCCGCGCTCGGGCCCGAGGGACCCAACAAGGAGCGTCCCGGGTTCAGCTGGGTCGAGGACGGCTGGGGCTTCGAGATCCCGATGGTGCTGACCCTCACCTTCATCTACTGCGACCTGTTCAAGGAGGCCCGCGAACTCCTGGAACGCGGGATGGCCGAACTCAAGGCGAACGGCCGCCAACGCGCGCACCTGTCCTACGGCCACGCCTTCCGGGCCATGCTGCTGTATCGCATGGGGCGGCTCAAGGAGGCCCGCGAGCAGGCCGAGATCGGCCTGGAGATGGCGCTCGAACTCGGGCCCGAGACGCCGTCGCAGTGGTACGCGGCGGGCGTGCTGATCCAGACCCTGATCGCCCAGGGCGACCTCGAGGAGGCCGAGCTCCAGGCGCAGCGGATCGGCTTCGACGATCCGGAGCGCCCGAGGGGCGGCGCGCGCGTGCTCCCGGTGCCCGAGATCGTGCTCGCCGAACTGCGGATCGCCCAGGGCCGGCACGCCGAGGTGATCACCCCGCTGACCGAGCTCGGCGAGCGGTTGCGGGCGCGCGGCATGGACAACCCGGCGTGGTGTCCGTGGGGGCTGCTGCTCGCCGAGGCGTTGAACGCGGAGGGGCCGCAGCACGACAAGGAGCAGGCCCGGAAGGTGGCCAAGGCCGCGGTCGCCCGCGCGGACACGTTCTACGCCCCGGTCGCCGCCGGACAGGCCAAGCGCGTGGCCGGTGAGGTCGAGGACAACGTCAACGCGCAACAGGCGCTGTGGGACGCGGCCGTGGCGTTGGAGGGGGTCGGCGCCAACTACGAGTACGCGAAGGCGCTGCTCGCCTACGGCGACCGACTGCGCAAGGACGGCCACAAGCCGGACGCGATCGGCGAGTTGGAGCGGGCCCGGGACACCGCGATGGCGTGCGGCGCGATCCCGCTGCAGACTCGCGCCGCCGAGATGGTCGACGCCCTGATGGGGATCACCGCGGCGGCCCCGCTGGACCACGGGCACGCCGAGTCCGACGCCTGGGTCGACGAGTACAGCGGAGGCTACAGCCCGTTCGGCATCCCGCACCGCGACGAGCCGCGGCACGACGCGGAGTCCGACCGGGCCGAGACGTGGCCGTTCCGCGAGGTGCCCGCGCGGCGGCCCGACATGGAGTGAGCGGGACGGCGGCACGGGCCGGCCGGCGCGATGGGAGTGGGCCGGCCCCGGGTACGGTAGGGACGTGATCGACACTGCTATCTCTTCCCCCGTTGGTGCCGTCGCCGCCGGTCTCGCGACGATCGCCGCAGACGGCACCGTCCTGGACACCTGGTACCCCGCGCCCGAGCTGACGTCGGGTGACCCCGACGGCAAGGCCGAGACCGTGCGCCTGGGCGCCGACGAAGCGATCGCGGCCCTCGGTGGCGACGCGGCCGCCGGCCTCGGCGCCGACGCGGTGCGCGGGGTCGAGGTCGTCGCCGTGCGCACGGTGATCGCGTCGCTCGCCGCCGCCCCGGTGGACGCGCACGACGCCTACCTGCGCCTGCACCTGCTGAGCCACCGCCTGGTCCGCCCGCACGGCGCGAACCTGGACGGGCTGTTCGGCCTGCTCGCCAACGTCGCGTGGACCAACCTGGGCGCGGTCCCGGTCGACGAGGTGAATGCCGCCCGGCTGCGGGCCCGCGCCGCGCGGGTGCCGTTCGAGGTCGCCGGCGTCGACAAGTTCCCGCGGATGACCGAGTTCGTCGTGCCGAGCGGGGTGCGGATCGCCGACACCACGCGCGTGCGCCTGGGCGCGCACCTCGCGTCCGGTACGACCGTGATGCACGAGGGCTTCTGCAACTTCAACGCCGGCACGCTCGGCGCGTCGATGGTCGAGGGCCGGATCAGCGCGGGCGTCGTGGTCGGCGACCACAGCGACGTCGGCGGCGGCTCGTCGATCATGGGCACCCTGTCCGGCGGTGGCAAGGAGACCATCTCGGTCGGCGAGCGCTGCCTGCTCGGCGCGAACTCGGGCATCGGCATCTCGCTGGGCGACGACTGCGTCGTCGAGGCGGGCTGCTACGTCACGGCCGGCACCCGCGTGACCACCCCGGACGGCAACGTGGTCAAGGCGGCCGAGCTCTCCGGCCGCGACGGCCTGCTCTTCCGCCGCAACTCGGTGTCCGGCGCGATCGAGGCGATCGCCCGCACCAAGTCGTGGGGCGCGCTGAACGAGGACCTGCACAAGAACGACTGACGCGTCACCCGGACACGACGACGCGGGGCGGGGCCGGCGCAACACCTCCGGCCCCGCTCCGCGTCCGGTCCAGTGCCGCGACGGGGCAAACGTTGCCGGTCGCGGCACTGGCTTCGGTGCGCTACTCCTCGACCAGGTCGGCGGCCTTGGCCCCGGTCGCCACCGCCCGGATGACCTTGCCGGTGGGCGTGCGCGGCAGTGGCTCGGCGCGCAGCTCCCACAGCGCCGGGACCTTGAAGTGCGCCAGGCGCTCGGCCACGTAACCGGCCAGCTCCTCGGCGGTGATCGCGCCGCCCGCGGCCGGCACCACGATCGCCTTGACCTCCTCGCCCCACTCCTTGTGCGGCACGCCGACCACGACCGACTCCGCGACGGCCGGGTGCGCGTCCAGGCAGTGCTCGATCTCGGCGGGGTACACGTTCTCGCCGCCGCGCAGGATCAGGTCGCTGCGCCGGGTGGCCAGGAAGAACCGGCCGCCGCGGGTGTAGCCGAGGTCGCCGGTGCGCAGCCGGCGATCCGGCGTGAGCGCCTTCGCGGTGGCCTCCTCGTTGCGCCAGTAGCCGCGCATGACCAGCGGGCTGCGGATCCACAGCTCGCCCTCGGCCCCCTCGGGCAGCTCGGTGCCGTCCTCGTGATGGACCGTCACCTCCACCGTGGGCACGGCCGTGCCGATCGCGCCGGGCTCGCCTTCGAGCTGCGCGGCACCCGCGGTGGTGGCCACTCCCCCGGACTCGGTCAGCCCGTATCCGACGCCCACCGCGCCCTTCGCGTTCGGGAACACCTCCTGCAGCCGGCGCACCAGTTCGGGGGCGAACGCCGCGCTGCCGCCGCCGAGGCGGGCGATCGAGGACAGGTCGTACGAGGGTGTGTCGGGGTGGTCGACCACCCGCCACGCGAGCGTGGGGACCAGCGCCCACGTCGTGCAGCGCTCGCGCTCGATCAGTTCGAGCGCGCGGGTCACCTCGAACCGGCCGCTGTACAGCACCATCGTCTGCCCGCCGGCGAGCGCGGCCACGGCGCCCGCGAGCAGGCCGGAGACGTGGAAGAACGGGCTGTTGACCAGCCAGCGCCCGGCGGGTGCCGCGGCGAGGACCTCGGCGGGCACGTGCGCGGAGGCCCGGGCGGCGAGCAGGGCCTGGAGGTTCTGCATCGCGACGATGTTGCGATGGGTGAGGACGGCGCCCTTGGGCCGGCCGGTGGTGCCGGACGTGTACAGGATCAGCGCGGGGTCGTCCTCGTCGGCGGCGCCCGGGGGCAGCTCCGTGTCGGGCGCGTACGCCTCCAGGGCGGCGAAGTCGGTCTCGATCTCGACCACGGGCACACCCAGGCTCGCCGCGGCCGCTACGGCCCCGCCCAGGCGCTCCAGGCGGCGTCGGTCGGCGACGAGCAGCTTGGGTTCGCAGTCGGCGATGCCGTAGCGGATCTCGTCGGCGGCCCACCAGCCGTTCATGCCGACCGCGATCGCGCCGAGCGCGGCGGTGGCCTGAAAGGCCGTCAGCCACTCGGGCCGGTTCGCGGCCAGGATCGC
Organism: Embleya sp. NBC_00896; assembly: GCF_045207785.1. Taxonomy (NCBI): domain Bacteria; kingdom Bacillati; phylum Actinomycetota; class Actinomycetes; order Kitasatosporales; family Streptomycetaceae; genus Embleya; species Embleya sp. NBC_00896. Next base: position 5,810,464 of record NZ_CP108776.1, on the reverse strand, counting down.
GACCCGGTCGCCGGGGCCGATCCCGTACCTCTCGCGCAGCGCGATCGCGGTCGACGCGACGGCCCGCGCGTGCTCGGCGAAGCCGACCCGGCGGCCCTCGTACACGAGGTACTCGCGGTCGCCGAAGCGGCGCGCGCGCTCGACGAACGCGGTGAGCGACCGGGGGCGATCGGCCAGGACGCGCAGCGGCACGCCGAGCACGTCCTCCTCGACGAGGGCGAACGGCCCGCCGGGAGCGGTCAGGGCGACGAGCGCGTCGACGGGTGCCGCGTCGGGCGCCTTGTCGGGCTCGGAGGAACTGGTGGTGGCCATGGCCCGGACCCTAGAACTCCTTGATCGAGTCATTCAAGTGCTCGGCGGTGTGATCTGACACGTGTTCAGTTTCCGCGCGCCGAGCGGTTCGTGCGTGATGCGGATACCCCGTACGGGTAGCATGTCGAATCGGTACGGCGGCGGAATCGGCGGAATCGGCGAAGCCCACGGAAGCGACGGGATCGGCGGGGGGGTGCGGCGGGAGTGCTCGGCACGACACCCGGCACGTCCTCGCTCGCGCGCCTGCTGTTCCTGGTGCTGCTCCTGCTCGGCACGGCCGGCATGCACACCCTCGGCCATCCGCAGGAGGCCGCGCCGGCGGCGATGTCGGGGCACCAGGGACACCAGGAATACCGGGAGCACCCGTCGACGGCGCCGGCACCCGTGCCGGTCGACGACCACGGCGGCGGCTCCGGCCACTCCGGCACCGACCCCGCGTCAATGTGCGTCGCGGTCCTGCTCGGCGGCCTCGCCGTGGGCCTGGTCGCGCTCGCGTGGCGGCGCGGTCGGCTCGTCCGCGGCCGGCACCTCGCGGTCGCGCGCGGCCTCGGGCGCCGGCTCACCGCCGCGCTGCCACCGGCGCGCCCACCCGATCCGACGCACCTCTCGGTGCTGCGCATATAGGCCGACGCCCGACACGGGCCACGGCCCGTGACGTCACGTCACCTCTCGGCGGCCCCACGGGTCGCCGAACCGCAGTCACGATCGGGAGAGACACCCATGCAGACCCACTCGCGCCTTCGGCGCGCCCTGGTACCGGCCTCGTTCGCCCTCGCGGGCACCCTCGTCCTCGCCGCGTGCGGGGACGACACGAAGGACGGGAACGCCAAGGGCGCCGGCGCACCGTCCGCGCGCCCCACCGCGAGCGCGCCCGCCACGAACACACCCGCCGGCGGCGCCGCCTCGGCGGCGTTCGGCGACGCCGACGTGATGTTCGCGCAGATGATGATCCCGCACCACGAACAGGCCGTGGAGATGGCCGAGCAGGCCCCGGCCAAGTCGGCCGACCCCGAGGTCAAGCGGCTCGCCGCGGCGATCGAGGCGGCCCAGGCGCCCGAGATCGCGTTGCTGAGGGGTTGGTTGACCGCGTGGGGCAAGCCGCTCGCGGCGCCCGCGGGTCACGACATGAGCGGCATGATGTCGGCCGCCGAGATGACCGCCTTCGGGCAGTCCTCCGGCACCGAGTTCGACCGGCGCTTCCTGGAGCTGATGATCGTCCACCACGAGGGCGCGATCACGATGGCGAAGGACGAACTCGCCAAGGGCACCGACCCCGAGGCCCGCCGGCTCGCCCAGGCGATCGTCACCTCGCAGGCCGACGAGGTCACCCGGATGAAGGCGCTGCTCGCCGGCAAGGGCGGCGCCGCGACGGCCGCGCCCGCGCCCGCGCACCACTGAGCCCGACGCCGGGGCGGCCGATCGGCCGCCCCGGCCCGGGACTTCAGTTACGGACCGCCATCATCGGAATGAGCGCGTTGTCCACCAGCGACTCGATCTCTTCGCGCGACATCGGCACACTGGTCAGCGAGAAGCGGTGGCACAGCACCGAGGGGCCTGCGGACACGCATTCGGGGGCCACCGCGCCCGGGCGCGCCTCGCCGCGCGCGACCGCGTCCGTCAGGACCTCCGTGAGGAGCTCCTGCCACGGATCGATCACCCGCTTCTGCCACATGTCGGCGAACTCGACGTGCCGGCTGATCTCCCCGCACAGCAACCGGATCCCCAGGCCCAGGGTGCCCGACATGGCGTGTGAGATGGTTTCCAGATAGGTGATCAGGTCGGCGCGCAACTCCCCGACGAGAGGAACCGTTTCCGCGTTCGGCAGGGTGGCCGAGAGTGCGTCGGCGGTCATGCTCATCTTGTCGGGCCAGCGTCGATACAGCGCCGACTTGCCGGTCCCGGCCCGAGCCGCGACGCCCTCGAAGGTCAGCGCGCCGTATCCGCGCTCGCCGAGCTCGGCGATCACCGCTTCGCTGATCGCCCGCTCCAACGTGACCCCGCGCTTGCGCGGACGCTGCCTGTAGTCGGTGACCAACAGGGCCGTCTCGACGTGACCCGCGCGTGCTCCTGTGCTCACTGTCGCCTCCGCCAACCATGGTACAGAAAACGTTTGCGTTCTCTAAGGGATAACCTCTAGATTCACGCAGAGAGAACGCTCACGTCCACTAGCAATGCGAGGCAATCCATGACGACGGCACCTTCCGAGGTCGCCGGCTCGACCGGATCCCCAGCCGACGACGCGCCCCACGCGCGTCGCGGATTGGCCTTGGCCCTGCTCGCAGGCGCCCAGTTGATGATCGTGCTCGACGCGACCATCGTGAACATCGCCTTGCCCGACATGGGCAAGGCACTCGACATAAGCGAAACATCACTCTCGTGGGTGATGAACGCCTACATGCTGACCTTCGGCGGCCTGTTGCTGCTGGGCGGTCGGCTCGGTGACCTCTTCGGCCGACGCCGCCTCCTGGCGCTCGGCCTGATCGTGTTCACCGTCGCGAGCCTGTTGGGCGGGTTCGCGACCTCCGAGGGGCTCCTGCTGGCCGCGCGTGCCCTCCAGGGCGTCGGCGGGGCGATGGTGGCCCCGGCGGTCCTGTCGTTGGTGACGACGACCTTCGCGGAAGGCCCGGAACGCAACAAGGCGTTCGGCGTCTACGCGGCGGTCTCGGGTATGGGCTCGGCGGTCGGCCTGCTCCTCGGCGGCGTCCTCGTCGAGTACCTGTCCTGGCGCTGGGTCATGTTCGTCAACGTGCCGATCGGCATCGCACTCGTGGCGGCCCTCCCGCTCGCGATTCCCGACGATGCCAAGACCGGCGAGAAGGCGATCTGGCGCGGCCGGTTGGACATCCCCGGCGCGGTGACCTCCACGCTCGGTGTGACCGCGTTGGTCTACGGCGTGATCCGGGCGGCCGACAAGAGCTGGACCGACGGGCTGACCATCGGTTCGCTCGTCCTGTCGGCGGTTCTGATCGCCGGCTTCATCGCGATCGAGCTCAAGGTGCAGCGGCCGCTCATGCCGATGCGGCTGTTCCGCAACCGCAACCGCTCCGCGAGCTACGTCGTCATGGCCCTCGCGGCCGGCGGCATGATGGGCGCGTTCTTCTTCATCACGCTCTACATGCAGATCGTCGCGGGCTACTCGCCGATCAAGGCGGGCCTGGCCTATCTCCCGCTGTGCGCGGGCGTGATGATCTCGGCCCAGTTCACCAGCGTGATGCTGCCGAAGATCGGTCCGCGCGTACTGCTGACCGTGGGCCCGGTCCTGGCCGCCGCGGGGCTCTTCTACCTGTCCCTGCTCGAGGTCGACTCCACCTACGTCGTGGGCCTGCTGCCCGCGATGGTGGTGTTCGGTCTGGGCATGGGCCTGATCTTCGTCGCGATCATGGCCACCGCGGTGGCCGGCATCGCGCCGGAGGACGCGGGTATCGGTTCCGCGATGCTCAACGTGACGCAGCAGGTCGGCGGCGCGGTCGCGATCGCGGTGCTGACCACGGTCTACTCCACCTCGCGCGACTCCAAGATGGACGACCAGATCGCCAAGCTGGGCGAGAAGGCCCGGTTCGACGTGGAGTCGGTCAAGCTCGCGCTCACCGAGGGCTACACGGCCGGCTTCGTGGTCGCCACGATCCTGCTCGGCGTGGCCGCGATCATCGCGGTGGCGGTGCTCCGGGTCGGCAAGTCGGACCTACCCACGGATGCTCCCGGCGGCCTGCACTAGGCGGCACCGGGCAGACGCGCCGACCCTCGGTCGGCAACCCGACACCCGGGCCCGGTTCACTTCGAACCGAGCCCGGGTGCTTTTGGCGCCGAACCGGATTGCGTCCGATTCGGACTGATCAAGGCATGATTATCCACTTCCATGACCACTCTTCGTGATCAACACCTGGGGGAATCCCCTGTGTTTCGATCGAAGCGGGACGCGGCGTGGGCGGCAGAGCGAGCAGGCGGGTACCCTGCGACAGGCAGCGGGTGCTCCACCCCGGGGCACCTAGATCGCGACGCCGGGCCGACCGGCGCCGTGGCACTCCTCCCGCCTGTTCCTGTCGAAACAGCCGCTCGGCGGGGATGATGGGCGGTGGGGCGACTTCGGGGGGATTGTGACGGAACACGGATGGCCGGGTGAGCCACCGGCCAAGGGGGATCCGGAACGGATCGGCCCCTATGTCGTGCTCGGCCGACTCGGCGCCGGCGGCATGGGCCGGATCTATCTGGGGCGTTCGCCTTTCGGGCGGCTCGTCGCCATCAAGACGATCCGTTCCGAGCTGGGCGGCGATCCCGGCTTCCGCGCGCGCTTCGCGCAGGAGGTGGCCGCGGCCCGCAGGGTCAGCGGCGTGTTCACCGCCGCCGTGGTCAACGCCGATCCCGACGCCGCGGTGCCGTGGCTGGCGACCGCCTACGTGCCCGCGCCCTCGCTCGAATCGCTGGTCCGCGCGTGCGGGCCGCTGCCGCCGCGCGCGGTGCGCTGGATGGCCGCCGGCATCGCCGAGGCGCTCGAATCCGTGCACGCCGCGGGGCTGGTGCACCGCGACCTGAAGCCGTCCAACGTGCTCGTGGCCAGCGACGGCCCCAAGGTGATCGACTTCGGCATCTCGCGCGCGGCCGACTTCGGCTCGCTCACGATGACCGGCGTCGCGGTTGGCACCCCCGCCTACATGTCGCCCGAACAGGCACAGGGCGTGCGGGACATCACCCCGGCCAGCGACATGTTCTCGCTCGGCGCGACCCTCGTGTACGCGGCGACCGGGCACTCGCCCTACCCCGACCGCAAGCCGGCCGAGGCACTGCTGCGCCTGGTCACCGGCTCGCCCGACCTCAACGGCCTGCCGCCCGAGCTCAACGGCCTGGTCAACCTGTGCATGCAGCGCGCGGCCGAACACCGGCCGAGCCCGACCCAGTTGCTCAACCAGCTCGCGCCACTGCTCGACGACAGCGACGCGGACAGTCAGCTGCCCGACAACGCGTCGGCGATGGTGCAGCGCTTCGAGAGCCAGTACCGGCCCACGATGGGTCCGCGTACGCCCCCGGTGCGCGAACTGGTCGAACCCGAGCCGGTCGACGCGCCGAGCAACGAGCGGCCCGACCCGAACAACATGGGCAAGCTCCCCAACCAGGTGCGCGAGGAGCCGCGCCCCCTCCCGCGCCCGGAGCCGCACCAGGCCGATCCGCACCGGTCCGCTCCGCCGCAGCCGCCGCGCCCGCCGTCGAACCCGACCCGCAAGCCGCCGCCCCGGCCGCCGGTGCCGCCGACGAACACGCCGCCGACCGGACGGCCGGGCGAGTCGCGCCCGGTCGCGGGTCGCCAGGTCTCCACGTCGCACCCGTCGCCGGCGCTGCCGACCGAGCGGGTGGCCCGGCCGCCGGCGCCCATACCCAACTCTCCGGTCACCTGGCCGGAGACCGGGCCCGACGTGCCGCGTCAGCACCCCACGCCGCCGCGCACACCCACGGGCGGCCTGGAGACCTCGCCGGTCTGGCGGTTCACCGCGACCGGCGAGATCCTCACGCCGCCGGTGCGCGCGGGCTCCGGCCGGACCGCCCGGGTGCACGTGCACAGCAACGACAACGGTCTGCACACCCTCCACCTCGCGACGCGCGAGTGGCGGTTCGACTCGTCCGGTTGGTCGCACCCGCCGGCCGTGGACGGCGAGCTGATGTACCTCAGCAGCCAGGACAACCACGTCTACGCGCTGGAACTGACCTCGCGTCAGTGGCGGTGGAGCTTCCCCACCGGCGGCGAGGTCGTGGCCGCCCCCGTGGTCGCCGACGGCACGGTCTACTTCGGGTCCAGCGACAACGCGCTGTACGCGGTGGACGCGGCGACCGGGCGATGTCGCTGGCGCTTCCCCACGGGCGGCTGGGCCACCTCGCCGACCGTGGTGGACGGCACGGTCTACTTCGGCTCCAGCGACCGCTGCGTGTACGCCCTGGACGCCGCGACCGGCTGGTGCCGGTGGCGGTTCGCGACCGGCGGCTGGGTGTCCTCGCCGACCGTCGCCAACGGCATCGTGCACGTCGGCAGCACCGACCAATACCTCTACCTGCTCAACGCCACCGACGGCGCGATGCGCGGGTGGTTCGGCGCGGGCGGTCCGGTCGCGCAGCCGGCCGCGTCCGGCAATCTGTCCTTCTTCGGCAGCGGCGACGGCGGCCTGTACGCGGTCGACGTGAACACCACCCGCTGCGTCTGGCGCTTCGGGGCCGAAGGCTGGGTGACCTCGCCGGTGGTGGCGGGCGACACCGTCTACGCGGGCAGCAGCAACGGGGCGGTGATAGCGGTCGGCATGGGGGGCGAACCCCGCTGGCGCTTCACCACCGGAGGCCGGGTGACCTCGCCGATCGTGGCCGACGGACTGCTTTTCGTGGGTAGCGCGGACCGGAGCCTGTACGTGCTCGACGCGGCCACCGGAAAGGGCCCTTCGGTCGCGACCCCCGCCGGCTGATCGTGGCCTGACTTCGTTCAACTCTTGACCCCTGGAACGGGTCCGAGCCATAGATCACGTTCAGGTCACAAAACTACCGATCAATCGGGAGTCGCCGTACAGTTCCCGGCACTGGGCTCGATCGGGCGCGTTCCACGGCCCGCGCGACCCCGGCGCGACATCGGCACGACCGCACGACACCGTCCGGCGACCCGCTCCTCGGGGCCTTCGCGACGGCCTGCTCTGCCTCGCTCTGCCCGTACGTGGCAACACCCGTACCTCGCGCTCCACATCGCCGTAGTTCCCCGATCTGGCACACATCCCACAGCTCGACACGTGACCGCACGGTTCGCATCGGCACGGCGAACCCGTCCGCCGCGCGGTGATCCCGCACGGCCCGGGCCCGTACCCGTGGACCGCCGAGCCGGTTCTTCCCGTCCCTCCGCCCCGCGTGTCGCCCATCGGGCGCCGCCGGGTCCGGAGCCGTACCTCGACGAAGGTCGGTGGTGACCCAGGTGCGCTTCATCCTCAGGCGTATCGCCTTCTACCTGGTGACCGCGTGGGCCGCGATCACCATGAACTTCCTGATCCCGAGACTGATGCCGGGCAGCCCGGAGAACGCGGTCCTGCAGAAGTTCCAGGGCCAGGTGACACCCGCTCAGATCGAGGCCGTGAAGGCGCAGTTCGGCCTGAGCGACGCGAGTCTGATCTCCCAATACGGCACCTACTGGAAGAACCTCTTCAAGGGCGACCTGGGCATCTCCATCGACCGGTTCCCGGCACCCGTGAGCGAGGTGATCGGGCAGGGCATCTGGTGGACGGTGATCCTGGTCGGCGTCGCGACGCTGATCAGCTTCCTGCTCGGCACCGGGCTCGGCATCCTCATCGCGTGGCGGCGCGGGTCGCGGCTGGACGCGCTGCTGCCCGTCACCACGTTCTTCTCGGCCGTGCCCTACTTCTTCATCGCGCTCGTCGCGCTCACCGTGTTCGGCACCGAACTGGGGATGTTCCCCGAAAGCGGCGGCTACCGGACCGAGTTGGTGCCCGGCCTGTCCGGCGAGTTCATCTCCAGCGCGCTCAGCCACTCGGTGCTGCCCGCGGTCACCATCATCGTCAGCTCGCTCGCGGGCTGGCTGCTCGGCATGCGCAACATGATGATGACCACGATCTCCGAGGACTACGTGCTCGTGGCCGAGGCCAAGGGCCTGCGCGAGCGCCGGGTCATGCTCGCCTACGCCGCGCGCAACGCGATCCTGCCGAACATCTCCGGCTTCGCGATGTCGCTCGGCTTCGTGATCAGCGGCTCGATCGTCACCGAGACCGTCTTCTCCTACCCCGGCATCGGCCAACTCCTGTTCCGGGCCGTACTCGCGAACGACTACCCGTTGATGCAGGGGATCTTCCTGATCATCACGCTGATCGTGCTGCTCGCCAACTTCGTCGTGGACATGTGCTACGTGCTCCTGGACCCGCGCATCCGGCAGGAGGGCTGACCGATGGCAGCCACCACCACCCTCGCCGCGGCCGCGGCCACCGGGGACGAGACACCCGTCAGGACGCGCCGCGGCCTTCCGCTGCTGCGCTCGGGCAAGGCCGTCACCGGCCTGCTCATCCTGGGGTTCTTCGCGCTGATCGCCGTGATCGGCCCGTGGATCGCCCCGCACGACCCGTCCGCGACCGACGCCGAAGCCATCCTGCGAAGCCCCTCCGGCGCGCACTGGTTCGGCACCACGCAAAGCGGCCAGGACGTCTTCTCGCAGGTGCTCACCGGAGCCCGGTCCTCGATGCTCGTGGGCCTGTTCGCGGCCACGTTCGCGACCGGCCTCGCGGTGCTGATCGGCGTCACCGCGGGCTTCGTCGGCGGGGTCGTCGACGACTTCCTGTCGATGTTCACCAACATCTTCATCGTCATCCCGGCGCTGCCGCTGACGATCGTGCTGACCGGATACCTGGAGGGCGGCGGCTGGTTCCCGATCGCGGCGGTGATCAGCTTCACCGGCTGGGCGTTCGGCGCGCGGATCCTGCGCGCGCAGACGCTCTCGCTCCGGGCCCGCGACTACGTCAAGGCCGCACGGGCGATCGGCGAGAAGCCGTGGCGGATCGTGTCGGTGGAGATCGTGCCCAACCTCGGCGCGATCATCACCGCCGGCTTCCTGCTCACGTTCGTGTTCGCGATCCTCACCGAAGCCAGTCTCTCCTTCCTCGGCCTGGGCTCGCTGGAGACCTGGACCTGGGGCACCACCTTGTACTGGGCGCAGAACTCGGCCGCGTTCACCACCGGTTCGTGGTGGTGGTACATCCCGCCGGGGCTGTGCGTCGCGCTCGTGGGAGCGAGCCTGTCCCTGATCAACTTCGGCGCCGACGAGCTGATGAACCCGCGACTGGCGGGCTCCACGCCCAAGAAGAAGCGACGGAACGAGGCCGGGCGCGGCCCGCGCCGCAAGGAGGCGTCGTGACCGAGCGCGAGAAGCTGCTGGAGATCCGCGGCCTGACCGTGGACTACGGCGACGGCCCCGGCGCGGTGCACGCGGTCGACGACGTCGACCTCGTGCTGCACCGCTCGGAGACCCTGGGCCTGGCCGGCGAGTCCGGCTCCGGCAAGTCCACGCTCGCGCACGCGGTCACCCGCCTGTTGCGCGCGCCGGGCCACATCACCAAGGGCGAGGTGCTCTACCACCCGCGCTCGCGCGAGCGCACCGACACCTCGGCGACCGGCAAGCGGGCCAAGGCGATTCGCGACACCGACGGGCCCGTCGACGTGCTCGCGATGAACCGCGAGGAGCTGCGCGCGTTCCGCTGGGAGGAGATCGCGATCGTCTTCCAGAGCGCGATGAACGCGCTCAACCCGGTCCGCGACGTCGAGTCGCAGATCGCGGACACGTTGCGCGCGCACCGGGCCGGGATCACCCGCAAGGAGTGTCGCGAGCGGGCCGCGCACCTGCTCACCACGGTCGGCGTGCCCGCCGACCGGATGCGCAGCTTCGCGCACGAGTTGTCCGGCGGCATGCGTCAGCGCGTGATGATCGCGATGGCGCTCGCGCTGGACCCGGAGATCCTCGTCCTGGACGAGCCCACGACCGCGCTCGACGTGGTCGTGCAGCGCGAGGTGCTGGCCGAACTGGTGCGTCTGCGGGAGGAGTTCGGCTTCTCGGTGGTGTTCATCACGCACGACCTGTCGCTGCTCCTGGAGATCGCCGACCGGGTCGCGATCATGTACGCGGGTCGCGTGGTCGAGTCGGCGCCCGCCGACCGGATCTACCACGATCCGACCCACCCCTACACACGGGGCCTGGTCGGCTCCTTCCCGCCGCTGCGCGGGCCGCGCCGGGAGTTGGTGGGCATCCCGGGTTCGCCGCCGGACCTGCGGGCGCTGCCGCCGGGGTGTTCGTTCGCACCGCGCTGCGCCGAGGCGTTCGCGCCGTGCCCGAGCGTGGACCCGCGGCTGCGCACCCCGCGCGGCGACACCGACGGCAGCCGGCAGACGGCGTGCCATCTGCACGACTTCCGCTATCCGAGCGGGACTTCCATGAACGGGGAGGCGTGATGGCGGGTGACACCGAGCCCACGAAGGTCGCCGAGCCGGTGCCGGACGAGGCGGCCCCGGAGCCGATCCTCGCGGCCCGCGGCCTGACCAAGCACTTCCCGGTCCGCCGCCGCGGCGCGCGCGACCTCGGCGGGCCGCGCCGGGTCGTACACGCGGTCGACGATGTCACCGTGGAGCTGTTCCGCGGCCGGATCACCGCCGTCGTGGGCGAGTCCGGCTCGGGCAAGTCGACCATCGCGCGCCTGCTCGCCCGCCTGGAGCCGGCGACCGCGGGCACGCTGACCCTGGCCGGCGAGGACGTACCGCTGCGCAGGCACCAGGTGGCGCGGTCGTACCTGACCCGGGTGCAGATGATCTTCCAGGATCCGTTCGCCTCGCTCAATCCGATCCACACGGTCGAGCACCACCTCGTCCGACCGCTCAAGCTGCACGGGCCGAGCCGGACCCGGGCGCAGACCCGGGCCGAGGTGCTGCGCCTGCTGGAGCGGGTCAGTCTGACCCCCGCCGAGCAGTTCGCCCGCAAGCGCCCGCACGAACTCTCCGGCGGACAGCGCCAACGCGTGTCGATCGCCCGGGCGCTCGCGGTCGAGCCGGAGGTGCTGCTCGCGGACGAACCGGTGTCGATGCTGGACGTGTCGATCCGACTCGGCGTGCTGAACCTGCTGCGGAAGCTGGGCCACGACGACGACTTGGCCCTGCTGTACATCACCCACGACATCGCTTCCGCGCGCTACTTCGCCGACACGATCCAGGTGATGTACGCGGGCCGGATCGTCGAGGGCGGGCCGGCCGAGGAGGTCACCCAGGAACCCGCGCACCCCTACACACGGCTGTTGATCGACTCGGCGCCCGACCCGGACCGGCGCGGCGCGCTGACCCGGGACCGGGAACGGCTCGGCGAACCGCCCAACCTCGCGGACCCGCCGCCGGGTTGCCGGTTCAACCCGCGCTGCCCGCACGTGATGGACATCTGCAGGACGGACGTACCACCCGCGTTCCCCACGGGGGACGGCCGGTGGGCGGCCTGCTGGCTGCACCGGACCACACCCGAGACACCCTCCGCGGACCGGCCCGCCGCCGGCGAACGGCCCGATTCCTCCGACCAGACGGTGGTGAACGCACGTGCAGAGTAAGAGATTCGGCACCCGCCTGCTGAAGACCGCGATCGGCCTGACGAGCCTGGCCCTGGTGGCCACGGCGTGCAGCGACAGCGGCAACAGCGGGGGGAAGTCGGGCGAGATCATCCTGCGGGCCGAGGCATCCCCCGCGGGGCAGATCACCCGCAACTTCAACCCGTTCAACACGCAGGGTCCGCTCGCGCTGCTCGGCGGCTGGTCGATGATCAACGAGCCGCTGTTCATCACCAACCCGGTCAAGGAGAACGACGTCACGCCGTGGCTCGCCAAGAGCTGGGAGTTCGGCCCCGACGGCCTGTCCATGACGATGACCCTGCAGACCGGGGTGAGCTGGACCGACGGTCGCCCCTTCACGGCGGACGACGTCGCGTTCACGTTCAACCTGATCCGGGACAACCCCGGGATCAACACGACCGGCCTCCAGCTCAAGGAGGCCAAGGCGATCGCGCCGGACAAGGTGCAGATCGATTTTCCCGCACCCGGTTTCGCCCAGGAGGCGACGATCGGTCACGTCTACATCGTCCCCAAGCATCTTTGGGAGGGTAAGGACCCGGCCACCTTCACGTTCGACAATCCGGTCGGCACCGGCCCGTTCGTGCTCGACGGCAAGACCTTCACGCCGCAGGGCTACCTGCTGCGCAAGAACCCCAAGTACTGGCAGCCGGACAAGCCGAAGATCGACGGCATCCGCTACATCTCGTACAACTCCAACACGAGCGCCAATCTGGCCCTGAAGAAGGGCGAGTTGGACTGGGCGGGCAACTTCGTCAACGACATCGAGAAGGAGTACGTCAACGCCGACAAGGCGAACAACAAGTACTGGTTCCCGCCCGTCACACCGGTCTTCATGTGCGGGCAGCTGAGCGACCCCAAGTATCAGAACCCCAAGACCCGACTGGGCATCAGCGCCGCGCTCGACCGCGACAAGCTGGTCGCGATCGCCGAGCAGAACGAGCAGCCGGCCGCGAAGTCGCCGACCGCGATCCTGCCGCAGCACGAGCAGCACATCGCCGACAGGTACAAGAGCCTGGGTCTGAAGCAGGACATCCCGAAGGCCAGGCAACTCCTGGCGGAGGCGGGCTGGAAGCCCGGTGGCGACGGCATCCTGGTCGGCCCCGACGGAAAGAGGTTCGAGGTCACGCTGACCGCGCCGTCCGGGTTCACCGACATCATGACCATGTGGCAGGTGGTCACCGAGCAGCTCAAGGCGGTCGGCATCGCGGCCAAGGTGCAGGGCATGACGACCCAGCAGTGGATCGCCGACGGCTTCACCGGCAAGTACGACATGAGCATGTGCGCGCGCCTGTCGGGGACCAACACGAGCCCGTTCGACTACTACCAGAACCTGCTCGCCGGCTACCTGACCAAGCCGGTCGGCCAACTCGCGTTCGGCAACACACAGCGCTGGAAGGACGACGGGACCACGGACCGGCTGCTCATGCAGTACGCCTCCACCAAGGACCCGGCACAGCGCAAGGCGGCCCTGGAGGGCCTGCAACAGATCATGGTCGAACAGGCCCCGGCGATACCGCTGTTCAACTTCGTCGCCTGGGCGGAGTACAGCACCAAGCGGGTGACCGGCTGGCCGTCCGCCGAGAACCCGTACACGATCGGCTCGCCGACCGGCCCGACCTCGGTCCTGGTGGCGACCCGCCTGGAGCCGAAGAAGTAGGCATCCGCACGAGGCACCCGCGCGAGCACCCTCGCGAGCACCACCCGCACGAGCACCCGCACGAAAACAGAAACGATCTCGGAGACAAGAACCTCGAACCTCGGTTCGGATCGATGCGATTCCTTCGATCCGAACCGATTCGGGGCACCTGACTCCAAGATCGTTTCTGCGTGTTCGTGCTCGCGTTCGCGTTCGCGTTCGTGTCGCGTTCGCGTTTGCGTTCGCCTGTGGTCAGCGCGCGCCGAGCGGCGTGTAGTCGCGCTCCGCGATGCCCGTGTACACCTGGCGCGGGCGGCCGATCTTCGCCTTCGGGTCGGCGATCATCTCCTGCCAGTGCGCGATCCAGCCCGGGAGCCGGCCGATCGCGAACAGCACCGTGAACATCTCGGTGGGGAAGCCCATCGCGCGGTAGATCAGGCCCGTGTAGAAGTCCACGTTGGGGTAGAGCTTGCGCTCGACGAAGTAGTCGTCCGCGAGAGCCCGCTCTTCGAGCTGCATCGCGAGGTCGAGCAGTTCGTCCTTCTTGCCCATCCGCGACAGGACGTCGTCGGCGGCCTTCTTGATGATCGTCGCGCGCGGGTCGCGGCTCTTGTACACCCGGTGGCCGAAGCCCATCAGGCGGACGCCGTCTTCCTTGTTCTTGACCTTGTTGACGAAGGCGTCGATGTCGCCGCCGTCCTTCTTGATCTCCTCGAGCATCTCGAGCACCTGCTGGTTGGCGCCGCCGTGCAGCGGGCCCCACAGCGCGTTGATGCCGGCCGAGATGGAGGCGAACATGTTCGCCTGGCTGGAGCCGACGAGGCGGACCGTGGAGGTCGAGCAGTTCTGCTCGTGGTCGCCGTGCAGGATCAGCAGCTTGTCGAGCGCGTCGACGACGACCGGGTCGGCCTTGTACGACTCCGCCGGGACCGCGAAGGTCATCCGCAGGAAGTTCTCGACGTAACCGAGCGAGTTGTCCGGGTAGAGCAGCGGCTGGCCGACCGACTTCTTGTACGCGTAGGCCGCGATCGTCGGCAGCTTCGCGAGCAGCCTTATGGCCGAGAGCCGGACCTGCTCCTCATCGAACGGGTTGTGGCTGTCCTGGTAGAACGTCGACAGCGCGGACACCACGGACGAGAGCATCGCCATCGGGTGCGCGTCGCGCGGGAAGCCGTCGTAGAACCGCTTGACGTCCTCGTGCAGCAGCGTGTGCTGGGTGATCTCGTCGCGGAAGTTGTCCAGCGAGCTCGCGGACGGCAGCTCGCCGTAGATCAGCAGGTAGGCGGTCTCGAGGAAGGTGCCCTGCTCGGCGATCTGCTCGATCGGATAGCCGCGGTAGCGGAGGATGCCCTCCTCGCCGTCGATGAAGGTGATCGCCGATTTACACGCGGCGGTGTTGACGAACCCTCCGTCGTAGGTCACCAGCCCCGTCTTGGCGCGCAGTGTCGAGATGTCCACGGCGGTGTCGCCGATCGTCCCCTCGACCAGCGGGAAGGTGTGCTCGTTTCCTTGGTGGCGCAGTACTACCGAGTCCTCGCTCATGGGGGTCCCCTACTTCTCGGCTCAGGCTCCGGCAGCCACCCGGATCGTGTCCGTGCGGTTCCGGTCTTTGTGACATGTGTGCATCAGTACGAATAGCAGGCGCGCGAGCCGGCCTCGCAGCCACCTCCCACCTGAGCGACAAACCGTGAGCCGCGTCACCTGACCCAGGGTGGCGGGTCGAGATGCCCAGAGTCATCACTGCCTTACGGCGCAACGGCGCACGTGTTTCGGCTTCCCGTTCCGAGTGTCACCCATGCGGCGTCATGATGGGGCACACGATCGGGTGGCTCGGGGGGACGTTGCGTGACCGGTGGCAGGCGACGGGGCCCGGCGCCCCTGGAAGCGTACGATCCGCGCCGGATCGGGCCCTACCGCGTGCTCTCGCGGCTCGGCCAGGGCGGCATGGCCCGGGTGTTCCTGGGTCTGTCCCCCGCGGGTCGGTTGGTCGCGGTCAAGACGATCCTCGCGGAGCTGGACCACGACGAGGACTTCCGGCGCAGGTTCGCTCGCGAGGTGTACGCGGCGCGCCTGGTCAGCGGCGTGTTCACGGCCGCCGTGGTGGCGGCGGACCCGCACGCCGCGCGGCCGTGGCTGGCCACCGCGTACGTGCCCGCGCCGTCGCTGCGCGAGGTGGTCGACGAGTGCGGTCCGCTGCCCGCCGACGCGGTGCGTTGGCTGGGCGCGGGGGTCGCCGAGGCGCTGGCCGCCATCCACGGCGCCGGGCTGGTCCACCGCGACCTGTCGCCGGGCAACATCCTGGTCACCCTGGACGGCCCGAAGGTGATCGACTTCGGCCTCGCGCTCGCCGAGGGCCAGCACACGGTCAACCTGGTGGGCACGGTGGCCTACATGGCGCCGGAGCAGGTCGCGGGCGACTACGGCACGCGCGAGTCGGACATGTACGCGCTGGGCGCGACGCTGCTGTTCGCCGGGACCGGTCACGCTCCGTACGAGGGCAATGCGATGCGGATCATGAACGCGATCCGCGGCCGGGATCCGGATCTGACCGGGCTGCCGGCCGAACTGCTCCCGCTGGTCGAGTCGTGCCTGCGGCGCAGGGCGGAGCAGCGCCCCGCTCCGGACCGGGTCGTCGCGGACTTCGCCGACGTGCTCACCGGCCGGCGGCGCCCGCACGAGGCGGCGGCGTGGCTGCCGCGGCCCGTCCTGGAACTGCTGTACGAGCACGAGCGGCGGATCCGGCCCGCAGTGGGGCCCGCGGCGCCCACGTCGGTGCCCAGGCCCGTGCCGGGGCCGGTGCGGGCCGTGCCGGGGCCGACCAAGCGCCATTCGGAGGCGCCGCGGGTGTCGCGGATGCCGCAGCGGCCGCAGGCGTCCGGGCTGGACCGGATCGTCTACGCGGCGAGCGGGCGTGGTCCGGCGACCGTGCTGGCGTCCTCGCTGGCGGAGCCGGGCCTGCAACGCTGGCACGCGATCCTGGAGCCGGTGGTGGGGCCCGCGCTCGGGCCCGCGTACGACCGGGCGCGGTCCTGCGCCGTGCGGTTCGGGATGCTGGGCGGCCGGCCGACGTTGATCCGCCGCACGGCGGCACACGCGCTCGTGCTGATCGCCCCCGGCCGGCGCACCCCGGGCTCCGGGCCGGTGTCCCTCGCCGGGCCTCGGCACACGCTCGCGCTGGGCGCGGCGACCGAGGACGTGCCCGGCCTCGAGCACCCGACCGGCCGGCACCTGCCCCAGCTCGACACGGCCGTCCTGGACGCCGAGTTGGCCCGCCGCGAAGCGGCCCTGCGGCGGCGCGCGCAGCAGTACCCGGACGTGCTCGTCGACGTGCTCACGGCGATGCTCACCCGGCCGGACGAGACCTTCGCCCTCTCCGCGGCGGACGGGGTCGCGGATCCGGAGGCGGTGCTGTGGGGCCTGTGCGACCTGATCGGCCCACTCCTCCCGTACACGCTGTCCTTCTCGACCCTGACCGCCCCGGAACCCGACCACGAACCCCGCCTGGTCATCCACCGCGAATGGCCGGAAACCACCCAGGACAAACGCCACCGAATCATCCCCGGCGAAGAGCTCTACTCCATGACCGACCTACACCACACGGCAGCCCAAGCCCTGATCCACCACTACACCCCAACCACCTGGCCCACCACAGCCCCCCACCTGACACCCCCCACCCACCCCACCTCCCCCACAACCCGCTCGGAATCAATCCTCCACACCTTGAAACACCTCTAACGCCCCCACCACCAAGGGCAACCGCCCCGCAAACGGGAGAACAACCGAGGCAGCCCAACGACCACACGAGACCCGCCCACTCGATCGACCCGACCAAATCTCGAGACGGCCGACCCGCGCCCCGACCCGATGCACGCGCGAGACAAACCCATAACCAACCCAAACCGCGCTCGAGGCCTCTCAAGCCCAACCGACACCCAAGGTCGGCCACACACTCGAGGCAAGCCAAACCGGCCCGGGCCGGCACTGAGGCAAGCGGGGGCCGCAGGCCGGCGGGCCGGCGGGCTGCCAAGGGGACACCCGGCCCGACGAACGCATCAGGCAACCAAAACCAGCCCGGCCGGCGCTTGAGGCCGGCGGGCCGCAGGCCGGCTGCCCGCCATGGGGACACCCAGCCCGACGGGTACGCGAGACCCAACACGTCCGACGGACGCGCAAGGCAACCAAAACCAGCCCGGCCGGCGCTTGAGGCCGGCGGGCCGCAGGCCGGCTGCCCGCCATGGGGACACCCAGCCCGACGGGGTACGCGAGACCCAACACGCCCGACGGACGCACAAGGCAACCAAAACCAGCCCGCCGGCGCTTGAGGCCAGGCAGGCCGCAGGCCGGCGCAGCCCGGCGCCGGCCCGCCCAATGGCCCAACGAAGCCCGTCCGGCGCTTGAGGACCCGTCAAGCCCCCCCGGCGCCTGAGGATGGCGCCAGGAGCCCGGCCGTCAGCCCCGCGACGATGCCACGCCCAAGCGACTCCCCCAACGCCGCAGCCCCCCGAAGATCGGTGACGAACATGCGCAACGCCCGAAACGTCTCCCCATACGCCCGCTGCCGCTCCAACGGCAACAACGGAATCTCGATCCGCCGCACATCCACCCGCACGATGCTCGACCCATAACTCGCCTGCTTCACATGCGCGGGATCCGTCAGGAACCCGGCCAGAAACCACGGATCAAGCGTCCCCACATCCGGCCGCAACAAATGCAGATTCGGCCCCAACACCGCATCCCGCTCCGCGTGCCCGGCCACCCGCACCGCCCCGGCCCACCCCCCTCCCTCCCCGCCGCCGCCGCCCAACAGCGTGGGCACGATCACGTCCCCCACCCGGATCCGCGGATGCTGCGCCTCGTCCACCTCCGCCGCCGCCAACCGCCCACTCGGCGCAGCCACCGCGGCCAGGTCGGCGGTGGTGAGCATGGCCACCGTCGGCCCCACCGGCGTCTCGGCGCCCCCGCGCGTCGACCGCGAGGCACTGCGGTACAGCGCGACCGCCCCGGTCCGCGCCAGATCGGCCAGCGCGACCGACCGCCACGTCCCGGTCGCCTCGTCCGCGGCCCGAACCGCCGGCATCAGGTGCGGGAGCCGAGCCAGCAGCCCCAGGAGCCGCTCGCGCGTCTCGTCCACGCGTTCGGCCACGTTCAGATCGGTCTGCGCCGGCAGGTTGTGCGACGGCGTCAAGTCCACGCTGTCGTCGAGGAGTTCGATCAGCGGTACGGCCCGGTGCCGCCCCGGCGCCTCGGCCAGCCCCGCCGGATCCGCCCGGAAGTCGCGCCACGCCGCACCGGCCGTCCCGGGTGCCCCGAGGTCGTCGATCGCGGCGAACAGCACGTGCGAGGGCATCACGGCGCCGCCGGGCCGTTCGAGCACCCACGCGTGCAGCGCCACCCCGTACGGCGGCGCCGCCCCGCCGGCAGCCCGATCACCGCGCGCAGCGCCCCGCGTCGCAGCAGTTCGGCCCGGATCCGCCGCCCCGACCCGCGCGCGGCGACGGCCGGCGGCATCAGCAGGACCACCCGCCCGCCCGGCGCGGTGTGCGCGAGCGCGTGCTGGACCCACGCGAGTTCGGACTCGGTGCGCGGCGGCAGCCCGTACTCCCAGCGCTGGTCGTAGGCCAGCTCGTCATGACCCCAATTGCGGTCGTTGAACGGCGGGTTGCCCACCACCGTGTCGAACAGCTCGCCCGGCCACGCGTCGGCGCGCAGCGCGTCCCCCTCGGCGATCGCGATGTCGGTGTCTGCCCCCGCACCCACCTGCAACGCGAGTCGGACCCGGACCAGGCGCGCGAGCGCGGGCGCCTCGATCTGCCCCCGCAACGTGGCCGCAGTGCCCACGAAGCCCATGAGCAGGTCGCCGTGCGTGGTCGCGGGATTGAGCACGGTACCCCCGGATTCCCGTCCCACGCCCGCGAGTTCGGCAATCAGCGCGATGGTGGCCGCAGGTGTCACGCCGCCCGGACTGGCCGCCGATTCGGCGAAGCGCGTGTACAGGTCGGCGAAGACGGCGCCGGACCCGCGCGTCGCGGCGAGTTCGCTCGCGGCACGCAAGAGCTCGGTGTGCGGGCCGGTCGGCGCGGGCGAGCCGGCGAGCAGGTGCTCCCCGATGTCGGCCAGCCGCTCGGCGGTGTCGGCGGCGGAGACCACCAGGCGCCACAGGTGTTCCTCGGGCGCGACCTCGGCGATCTTGCCCTGCGCCCGCAGCCACCTCTCCACGTCGGACAGGGCGAACGTGGGGCTCGCGTCGCTCCCGCCCACGGGCTGCGGGAAGTCGCCGAAGCGTCGACGCCAGTTGCTGACGGCGGCGCGCCCGACGCCCGCGATGCGGGCGATCTCGGCAGCGGTGACCTGGGGGCTGGTGGACACCGTCTCCTCCTCGTGCAGGGGTTGTGAACCTCTCGGAGTTAACCACACAGGAAAGGCTTAACGAGCACGCAAAACCCGTGTTGACAGCGTTCACAGCTACTGCTTCTATTGACCCCAGCAGCACAGAAAGCTTGGCACGAACCCCGGAAACACCCGCACACCCAGCAGACCCAGCACACCGCGCACACCCCGTCATCGCGCCAACCGAAGTGCCTCCGAAGGGAAACCTCATGTCCCCGCTCGCTCCCCGGCCGACCGTTCAGCAGCAGTCCGCTCCGACCGCCGCCCCGCGGGGACGCCGCAGGGGCCTGATCACCACCGTGGGTGTCGCCGCCACGATCGCCCTGATGGGCTCGCTCGCCGCCTGTGACTCCTCCAAGGACGAGGGCAAGGCGTCCAGCGCCAAGGCCGAGTCGGTGTCGACCGACGCGGCCGACAAGAGCGCGGCGCCCAAGGGCGACGCCCCCAAGGCCGACGAGAAGGGCGACGCCAAGGGCGGCAGCACCGACAAGGTCGCCCAGGACCTGCTGGCCTACCTCAAGACCACCAAGCACGGCGGCGTGGTGACCGAGGTC
Organism: Embleya sp. NBC_00896; assembly: GCF_045207785.1. NCBI lineage: Bacteria > Bacillati > Actinomycetota > Actinomycetes > Kitasatosporales > Streptomycetaceae > Embleya > Embleya sp. NBC_00896. The sequence continues at coordinate 5,790,464 of NZ_CP108776.1, read as the reverse complement.
CGGATCGCGAAGCAGTACGACAAGTACGAGGTCACGATCAACTCCTCGCTGCCCGCCGAGGGCTCGCTCACCGAGAACCTCAAGGCCGAGACCGCCCGGATGGACCAGGGCAGCAAGCTCGCCACCGAGGCCATGCAGTGGACGCAGGACAAGTCGAGCCTCGCGATCAGCTCGATCTCGGTGCTCGACAAGGAGAAGGGCACGGCGGGCATCGAGAACGGCCCGGAGAAGGACGGCGACAAGGCCGGATCCGACAAGTACGCCGCCGACATGCTCGCGAAGCTCAAGACGACCACCTACGGCAACCTGGTCACCAAGGTCCGGCTGGCGAAGACGTACTCCGGCTACGAAGTCGCGATCAACACGACGCTGCCCGCCGACAGCGAGAACGTCACCGCCGCGAACGCCCGCATGGACAAGGGGGGCAAGCTCGCCGCCGAGGCCAAGCAGTGGGCCGAGTCCAACACCAAGGTGAAGGTGTCCTCCGTCGAGGTCCTCGACGTCGAGAAGGGCATGGCCGGCATCGAGAACCTCGGCTGACGAACTTCCATCCCGGGGGGACAGAAGGGTGGGGGCGGTGCGCCGGGGGGCGCGCCGCCTCTACGGCGTTCGTCGCGGACCTGGTGCGGCACTAGCCCCAGGGCAACTCCGCCGAGGCCGCGGGCGCGGAATCCCGGAGCACGGTTCCCTCGATCACCCCGTACGGCCGATCCGCGGCGTGGTAGACCTCCCCCTCGTTCTCCTGGCCGAACGGGCTCAGGTCGACGAGGAAGTGGTGCTTGTTGGGCAGCACCATCCGTACCTCCACGAGCCCCTCCTGCTCGGCCAACACCGCCTCCCCCATCGCGTACAGGGTTTGTTGGAGGGCGAGGCTGTGCGTCTCGGCGAAGGTTCGCAGCATCGTGTCCCGCGCCGCCGCGAACGACTCGTCCCAGTCCGCCGCGACGCCCCTGTGCCGCCACCGCGCCCACACGCTCGTCGCCAGGATCCGATCGTCGGTCGGCCGCAGCGTCGTATAACGGTCCGTCATGAAGCCGTGGAATTCCGACCCCGTGGACTTGAGCACGGTGACGTCCTCGAGGCCCGCACAGACCTCGGTGCCCGTCGGACCGTGCACCACGCCCGCGTAACGCGCGCCCGACGCACGGGTCCACGCGTGCGGATGGGGACCGTTCGTCGCGGGGATCCGGACCCACGGATACTCGAGGATCCGCACCCGTGCGGTGTCGATCGACCGGTAGGCGCCGACGAAGTGCCGGGCCAGCCGCAGGCCGAACTCCTCGATCGCGGGCAGTGGTTCGTCCTGCGCGAACGCGAACACCACGGAGCGCATCGTGTCCGTGGGAACGACGTTCGCGTTGTCCCCGACCAGGTGGGTCCGCGCGAGGTCGCCGGACAGTGACACGGACACGTTCAGATCGCACAGTTCGTGCTCGGACGCCGTGGTCCGCGTGACCCGGACGAGCCGGACCTCGGCCTTGCCGTATCGATTCGGCCCCAGAACGATCGCCATCGGTTCAGCTCCCTCGCCGTGCGGGGTGATGTTGCCGCGAAGCTAGCGGCGCACACGGAGTGTGGTCAAAGACTCGAATCCGGACATGTCCCGGCGATCCACCGTCCGTGCGGGGTCCGTAACGAGAGGTTGACGAGGGTGTCCGGGCCCTCGGTGGGGTCTCGACCCGGACGGTAGGCTGCGGCAATGTCCGCGGGGAGGCGAGGCAGACAGGGGTGGTCGGATGCCCTGGCGCCACTCCCTGCCTTGGCGCAGCACATAGGTAGAGGGGGCGGCAGTCATGGATCCGCTGAAGCCGGGCGATCCCGGAGTTGTCGGCCGGTACCGGCTGTCGGCGCGACTGGGTCAGGGCGGCATGGGAACAGTGTTCCTCGGCCGCGCGCCCGGGGGTGACCGCGTCACGGTCAAGCTCGTTCGGCCCGACCTCGCGTCCGACAAGACGTTCCTGGAACGCTTCCGCAAGGATGTCGCGACAGCGCGCGAGGTCGGCGGTACGCACGTGGCGCACGTCCTGGACGCCGACGCCGACGGCACCCCACCGTGGATGGTCGTCGAGCACATCGCGGGCCCGTCCCTGGAAGCGGCGGTCGCGACCCACGGACCACTCCCCGAGCACACGCTGCGGGCACTCGGCGCGGGGCTGGCCGAGGGCTTGGCGGCCGTACACGAAGCCGGTCTGACGCACCGTGACCTGAAGCCGGCGAACGTACTGCTCGCGGCGGACGGCCCGCGGATCGCGGACTACGCGCTCGCCCGCGCGCTCGGCTCGGCGGGGATGACCCGTACCGGCGTCGTGGACGTACCGGGGTTGCCCGCGCCGGAGCAGGTGACGGGTGGGTCGATAGGCTCGGCGATCGACGTGTTCGCGCTCGGCGGGGTGCTGTGCCACGCGGCCGGCGTCGCGCCGTTCGGCGAGGGCTCGGTCGCCGAGATCGCGCAGAAGGTCGTGCGCGAGATGCCGGACCTGGCCGAACTCCCGGACTGGCTTCGCGAGATCGTCACCGACTGCCTGAAGAAGCGCCCGACCGCCCGGCCCACGGCGGCCGAACTGGTGGCGCGCTTCGCGGCGGCGGACGCGGCCGACGACTGGCTGCCGGCCGAACTCGCGGTGCTGGTCGCGGAGCATGACGAGCCCGCGGCCGAGGCCGACGCGGACGCAGACGAGGACGCGGACGGAACGGCGGCGGCCCCGGAGGTCGCGGCGGCGGAGTCGGAGTCGGATGACGACGAGGAGCCGGAGACCACCGAGGTGCCGGCGTTGGCCGGGCTCGTGGCCAAGCAGGGCGCGGATGACAAGGGCGATGGCGACGCCGATGCCAAGGCCGACGAGGCCGACGAGGCCGACGAGGCCGACGACAACGCGACGCCCGTGGCCACGCCGGCCGTGCAGGTGACCAAGGGCAAGGGCAAGGGCAAGACCAAAGCCAAGGCCAAGGACGACGCCGAAGCGGACGAGGCGCCCGACGAGGCCGAGCCGGACGCCGACGCCACGACCCCGGTCCCGGCACCTGCCGTCGACACGACCAAGGCAAAGGCGAAGCCGAAGGCCAAGGCAAAGGCCAAGACAAAGGCCGCCAAGGCGGAGCCCGACGAGGCCGAGTCCGACGAGTCGGCCGAGGCCGCACCCGACGACGACTCGACGCCCGTGGCCACCCCTGCCGCGCGCGTGACCAAGGGCAAGGCCAAGCCCAAGGAGAAGGACGAGGAGGAGGACGCGGACGAGGACGCCACCGCCGTGGCCTCCCCTGTTCCCGCCTCCCCCGCTCCCGCCCCCGCCACCCCCAAGGCCGACAAGCCGGCCGCCAAGGATCCCTACGACGGCGGCGCCCCCGTCGTCGTACCCGCCATCCGGCGTGGCACCGACGCCGAGACGGTGAAGGTGGCCCGTGACGCCGACACGCCGACCGAGGTCGTGCCGCCCCGGCCCGCGCCGTTCGAAGCCGGTGCGCCGGCGGCCGGCCCGGGTGGTGCCCCGACCGAGTTCCTGCGCCCCGAGGCCGCCCCGGCCGCGGCCTTCCCGCTGGGTGCCCCGCCCGCCGCCGCCGGCTCGCTACCGACGACGCACGAGCCGCGGGAGGCCAACCCGGTCGTCTGGTACGCCGTGATAGCGCTGCTCGGGCTGACCGCCGCCGGGCTCGGCCTGTTCCGGCTCACCGACTCGGCTTGGCGCGACGCGCAAAACACCGTCATGGGCGTCGTACTGCCGGGCATCTCGGTGGTGTTCGGCCTGGCCGGCCTGGCCGCGCTCGCGCTCGCCGTACTCGCCGCGCGCGGCAGCACCGACAACGCGCCTCCGCCGAGCCCGTTCGACGCGGGCCGCGCCCCCGAGCAGCTCCCAACCTCGGCGGACTCGGCGCGGTAGCCATACGCCCGCCCGGCACCCGCCACCGACACGGCGAGTGCCGGGCGCGCCCCGCACCAGGCAGCCGGGCCCGACCGAGCCCACCGGTCGCCCGTAAAACCGCAGCCATCAGCACCCACGCAACGGGCGGAGCGGTTGGGCACACCTCCCGATCAAGCCGCAACCGCAGCCCGGCCGCGTCAGCCCCGCTCCGCCCCCTGCGGCCAAATCACGCGCACAGGTGTGCCCACCGCACGGGCCTTGGCGACCACCTGGGCCGTGCCGCCGCGGGAGGGGGTCGCAATCCCGTCCCAGACCGCGAACACGACGTCGGCCGCCGCGATCAAGGCGTCGTTGGCCGCCGCGTACGCGTCCTCCGAGGCCACCCGAAACGGCATCACCCGGACCTCCGCCGCGTGCGCGATCAGGTGGTCGAAGCTCTCGCGGTACTCGGGCCCGACCTTCGCCACGCCGTAGTCGGCCGACGGCAGCAGCACCACGAGTCGGCCCCCGAGGTCGAGTACGGCGCGCGCGAAGATCGCGTCGGCGCCGGCCGCGAGGCAGCTGTAGCCGGTGAGTTCGTGCGGGGCGATATCCGCCAGCAGACCACGGAGCGCCTTGTCGATCAGCGGTACGGTCTCGGCCGAGATGTTGATATGCCCCGTGATGCCATAGCTCGTCACGCGTGCTCCAGTCGTCGTGGCACGGTTGAGGGAACCCCCCATAGTTTGCCGAACCCGCCGAAATTTCCGCCCGCCCGGGTCAATAATCGGAGCACGCCGACAGCTCGTCTGGTCGTGGCGATCCCGATCCGGACTCAGGGGGCGGCATGCATTCGCGGATTCGTCGCATCGTGGTCGCGGCCTCCGCCGGCGTACTGGCCACGACGCTCGCGGCGTGCTCCGGTTCGGCCACGGGCCGCCCGGCCGAGGTGGGCGGCCCTCGCGGCCCCGAGCCGCCCGTGTCCGGGGCGCGTCCGGCGACTCCGGAGGACTATCCCCGGCTCTCGACCGCCCCGGCGTGCGACCCGCGCCGGAGCCTCACGCCGCCGGCCACGCTCCCGGCCCCCGGTCGGATGCCGGCGGGTTCGACCATGGAGACGATCCGGACGCGCGGATACCTGATCGTCGGAGTCGACCAGAACACCCGCTTCTTCGCGGAGTTGAACCGGCGCAGCCACGAGATCGAGGGCTTCGACATCGACATGGCCAAGGCCCTCGCGAAGGCGATCTTCGGCACGGGCCCCGACGGCGACGAGCGCATCCGGTACAAGGTCGTCACCCAGGCGCAGCGCATCGCCGTGCTCACGACCGGCCAGGTGGACGTGGTGATCGACACGATGACGATCACCTGTGCTCGCAAGCAGCAGGTGGCCTTCAGCAGCGACTACTACACCGACGGCCAGCGGGTCCTGGTCCGCTACGACTCGGGCGTCACCGGGCTCGCACAGCTGCGCGGCAAGCGCGTATGCACGGTGCGCGCGACCACGTCGATCGCCTTCCTGCGCGACGATCCGGCGGGCGTCCTGCCCTACGCCGTGGACAACTGGACCGACTGCCTGGTCGCGTTGCAGCAGGGCGAGGTGGACGCGATCTCGACGACGTCCGCGCTGCTGGCCGGACTTCGAGCCCAGGACCCCGACACCGAGGTGGTCGGCCGGCCCTTCACCGACGAACCACACGGCATGGCCTTCCCGTTGGCGAACCAGGACTTCGTCCGATTCGCCAACGGGCTCCTGGAGCGGATGAAGCGGGACGGCTCCTGGCAGGCGCTGTACGACCGATGGCTCGCCGGGCCGCTGGGCGCGCAGCCCCCGCCGGCCGCCTCCTACGCCGACTGATCGCCCGCCAGGGTCGGCCGCAGCGTCTCGATCACCGCCGGATCCTCGATGGTGGAGGGCAGTTCGGGCCGCTTGCCGTCCGCGATCTCGCGCATCGTGCGGCGCAGGATCTTGCCCGATCGGGTCTTGGGCAGCGCCGACACCACGTCCACCCGGCGCAGCGCGGCCACCGCGCCGATCCTGTCCCGCACCAGCTCGACCAACTCGCCTGCCACCTCGCCCGGTTCGCGGTCGACGCCGGCCTTGAGCACGACGAGGCCACGCGGCACCTGGCCCTTGAGCTCGTCGGCCACCCCGATCACCGCGCATTCGGCGACGTCCGGATGCGCGGCGAGGACCTCCTCCATCGAACCGGTGGACAGCCGGTGTCCGGCGACGTTGATCACGTCGTCGGTGCGGCCCATGACGTACACGTAGCCGTCCTCGTCCTTGCGGCCGCCGTCGCCGCTGAGGTAGTAGCCGGGGAAGGCGGTCAGGTAGGAGGCGATGTAGCGCTCGTCGTCGCCCCACAGCGTGGCCAGCGTGCCGGGCGGCATCGGCAGCTTGATCACCACGGATCCGTCCACTCCGGGCGGGACTTCGGCCCCCATCGGGTCCAGCACGCGGACGTCGTAGCCCGGCACGGGCAGCGTCGGCGAGCCGGGCTTGGTCGGATGCGGTTCCAGGCCCATCGGGCAGGCCACGATCGGCCAACCGGTCTCGGTCTGCCACCAGTTGTCCACGATGGGGATGCCGAGCAGGTCGCCGGCCCAGCGGTAGGTCTCGGGGTCCAGCCGCTCGCCCGCGAGGAACAGCGCGCGCAGCGCGGAGAGATCGTGCCCGGCGAGCAGTTTCCCGTCCGGGTCCTCCTTCTTGATCGCCCGGAACGCGGTCGGCGCGGTGAACAGCATGTTCGCCCGGTGCTCGGCGAGCACCCGCCAGAACGCGCCCGCGTCCGGGGTGCCGACCGGCTTGCCCTCGTACAGCACCGACGTGGCGCCGGTCAGCAGCGGTGCGTAGACGATGTAGGAGTGCCCGACCACCCAACCCACGTCGGACGCGGTCCAGCTCACGTCGCCGGGCCGCACGCCGTACACGTTCTCCATGGACCAGCGCAGCGCGACCGCGTGTCCGCCGTTGTCGCGCACGATGCCCTTGGGCGGGCCGGTGGTGCCGGACGTGTAGAGGATGTAGAGCGGATCGGTGGCCGCGACGGGCACGCATCCGGCGGGTTCGGCGTCGGCCATCGCCGCGTCCCAGTCCAGGTCATGGTCCGTCAGCTCGGCCCGCAGCTGCGGGCGTTGCAGGATCACGCAGCGCTCGGGCGTGTGTGCGGCCTCCGCCAGCGCCGCGTCCACGAGCGGCTTGTAGGCGATCGTCCGGGTCGGCTCGATCCCGCAGGACGCGGCCACGATCACCCTGGGTCGGGCGTCGTCGATCCGCACGGCCAGTTCGTGCGCGGCGAAGCCGCCGAACACGACGGAGTGCACGGCGCCCAGTCGCGCGCACGCGAGCATCGCGACGACGGCCTCGGGCACCATGGGCATGTAGAGCACGACCCGGTCGCCCTTGCCGACGCCCAGATCGCGCAGGACGCCCGCGAAGCGGGCGGTGAGGTCGAGCAACTCCCGGTAGGAGTAGGTCCGTCGGGTGCCGGTCACGGGCGAGTCGTACACGAGTGCGGCCTGGTCGGCGCGCCCGCCCGCCACATGCCGGTCGAGCGCGTTGAAGCAGGTGTTCAGCTCGCCGTCCGGGAACCAGCGGTACAGCGGCGCCCGCGAGTCGTCCAGCGCCCGGGTGGGCGGCGTGACCCAGTCGATAGCCGCGGCCGCGTCGAGCCAGAACCCGTCCGGGTCGTCGAGGCTTCGCCGATAGGCCGACTCGTACGCTCCGTCGGTGTTGTGGCTCACGCGCGGTTCCTCCCGGTAGTCCCGTAGGGCCGCTATGTAACCCTGCCGCCCGCCGGCAGGGTCCCGACGCCGGGGGCCGAAGTCAAGACGACCGGGGCACGGGTTCGCGCCGACGGGAATCGCGGATCGCCGGCCCCGCCGTCAGGTGCCGTGCGGGTCCGGCCGGTTACCGGCCGGCGAATCGTCGTACGCCGCGCGGGCGGCAAGCAGTGTCGGGAGATGGTCGCGGCTCCAGGCGCGCGCCACCTCGACCAGGCGCAGCGGGCGGCGGCCGAGCGTGGTCGGTTCGTACTCGATCCTCGGCGGGTTCTCGTCGTACGCCGTTCGGGTGACGAGGCCGTCGCGCTCCATCGCGCGCAGGGTCTCGGCTGGATCCCGAATTTCTTCGCCGAGACGAACGACGTCCTGCTGTCCGACCTCGTCGCGGCGGGCGTACCCCGGCTGGCCCTGATCGGCCTGTTCGTGAATACACCTCGAACCGACTCCGGCGGCGCAGCAACGGGCGAGCTGTCACGTGTACTTCGGATACAGCCCGTCGGTGAAGGAGTCGAAGTAGTGCGGCCAGAGACTGCCGTCCGCATATGCGGTCGGATCGCGCGGCTCGATCTCCGCCCGGATCAGTTCGGCGGCGCGCCGGTACTCCTCGTGGGACGGCCCGGTGTACGGGACGCCGGGGGTCCGATGGGTGCGCGGGTGCTCCCGTTCGAGGAGGTGGAGCATGCGGCACAGGGCGGAGAGGTCCCCGTTGATCGGGTAGTACTCGTCGCCGTCCTCCGCGAAGGAGTGGATCACTCCGTCGGCCACGCACAGGAAGACGTACCAGTACTGGATCCCCCCGAGCAGCACGACCGGCCCGACCCCGTCGAGGTCCACGAACGGAACCGCGTCGTCCTCGTCACCGAGATCCAACATGCGCGATCGTTGTAGCCCGCCATCGGCGGCGATCGGCGGGCAGATCTGAAACAGCCCTTGGGGGATGCCGACTTCGCACAGAAAATCGAGATCCTCGGCCCGCACCTCGATCCCGTCCAACGCATCACGCGACGCCCGGATCACCTGCGCCTCGGGGAAGACCTCCAAGAGCGTGTCGCGGTCCACATCGAAGAGCATCGACCGCCTCACCCCACCGTCCCGAGCCGCACCGAAACCACCAACTCGTTCATCTCGGAGCGGACTTGCGGCGCCTCGGGCAACGCCGTGAGCCCTTCGGCGACATCCAGCTCGGCGTGGAGAGCGGCAACGTCCTCGGCGATCCGGTCATGGTCCGGGGCGCCGGATACCGCGCTCAACAGCCCGTGCTCGGCGGCCGACTTCGCCCGTACGAGATCGTCGACGTACGCGGGCGCCGGCACGAGTCCGGTCAACATGGGCAGGTCGGCGACCACCTCGTGACTGCGCATCAGATGAATGCCGGTCAGGAGCACTCGCAACGTGTAAAGCAGCGGCTTGAGTTCGCCGGTCCGCTCGAACAGCCGCCATTGCGTGTTCGCGAAGCCCCGGTAGTGCCGTGCGTGATGGCGCGTCAGGAGATCCGGCGCGAGGCGGACCAGTTCGGCGTGCACGGGCGTGGAGTGCACGACGAGCGGGCGAGGTCGTCCGGCCGGGGCGGCGTCCGGGCTTGCGTTGGGGCCAGGTGATCGCCGGCCATGGCCGCCCCCTCGCGCAGTGGTTACCCGGTGGAGCCTATGAACTCCGGAGCGTCGCGGTCAAGATGCGGACAACGCCCGTGCGCAGCCCTCATGCGCGCATCGTGGTCGGTTCACCAGGCGGCGCCGGCGACCTGGCGGGTGGCGGCGTTGACGCGGTTCCAGACGTTGACGGTGGCGATGGTGAGGGGTCCTGACACGCCAAGAGCCGGAACCCGTGGGCGGGCTCCGGCTCTTGGGGACGCGTCAGGCTTCGGCGCGGGCCAGGAAGGTGTGCCATTGGTCGTGGCCGAAGTCGAGAATCGGGCCGGCGGCGACCTTGGAGTCACGGACGTGGACACAGGTGCAGGCGGCTACCTCGACGCATTGGCCGCCTTCGCTGCCGCTGTGGGGGCTCTTACGCCAAGCGACCTCGACGCAGTCTCCGCCTTCGTTTCCGCTGTAGCAGCTCTTGCGCCAGGCGACCTCGACACATTGGCCGCCTTCATTGCCGCTGTGGGAGCTTTTGCGCCACGCGACTTCGACGCAGTCTCCGCCCTCACTGCCGCTGTAGCTGCTCTTGATCCACAGCAGCCCAGTACTGGAACGCGCGTATTGATCAATGCTCATGAGTCTCCTAGCAGCTGCTCGATGAGGCGCGCAGATTCTCCGGTCGGGAGTGCCTGCGCGCGCAGGATCCCATATCGCTGTGTCAGAATGCTTACCGTCTCCGGGTCCGACATCAGCTGACTGCGCCCCTGCCCCTCAACGTACGCAAGAGACTTACGGTCCTTCGTTTCGATCAACGTCATCGGGCCGTCAAAGCCGGCATGCTCCTCACGGTCCAGCGGCATGATCTGAATCGTTACGTTGCGCATCCGCGATGCCTCCAGCAACCGGGACAGCTGCTCATGCCGTACGGCTTTTCCGCCGATTGGGCGGCGCAGCACCCATTCTTCGATCACGAAGCCCAAAATGGGCGCGGGCTTCCGCGTGAGAAGCCTCTGGCGGTCCAGTCGGCCCTGTACTCGGCGTTCGATCTCATCGTCGTCCAGAGGCGGACACCGTGCCCCGAAGATCGCCCGCGCGTACTCCTCCGTTTGCAGAATCCCCGGGACGACCAAGGACTCGTACTTGTACATGCTGATGACCCCGGCCTCCAGCAACGCGAACTTCGCGAAGAACGCCGGATACCGAGCCGCCTCCAGCATCGGCAACCCCGCCAAGATCACCCCCTTCGCGACCAACGCCTTGTCCGCCTGCCGGACGAACTCCGCGCTCGCGATCCGTTCCGCGCGCTCCACCATCCCCACCTGGGACTCGGAGTAGCCGACCGCCTCGCCCAACTGCGCCTGGCTCCACGCCTTCGCGACCCGCAACTTCCTCACGACCTCGCCGAAGAAGCGCAGTTCGGGGGCGGGGTCACCACCCGATCGATCCGCCGCTGACATCACAACACCATCCAGGGCCCACATCCGCCCACACCGCCGCCCCTGCGATCGCACAGCGTCCTGCTGTGCCCGCGAATGCACTTCGCACGTTAGGGAGGAATGCCGACGCTTTTCTCATGAATCTCGAAAACCGGACTCCAAATGAGGAATCCGAACAAGATTGCGAAACGTCGACCCCGGCCACGTGCAACATTGATTGGTTGCGGCCCGATCGCGTATGGGCCCCTCCCCCGATCTGGGTACCGCCCACCGGCCACTCGCTGCGCAAGGTCGGCGTGTTCTTCGACGCCGTTCGCGTCCCACTCCCCCTCGGCGAGGACATCGCGGCCCGCCTGATCGCCGCCGCCAAAGGCGACCAGGGCCCGATCATCCGCGACCGCAACCGCTGGATGTACTTCCTGATCGCCCCCGGCTCCGCCGAAGCCCACACCTGGCCGGCCGGCGTCACCTGCCTGACCAGCCGCACCGGCAGGACCCAGGACGCCTACATCGGCATCCCCGGCCTCTACGGCGAGACCTGGCCCCTGCACTGGCGCCGTCCACCCGTGGGCGAACGGCTGGTCGACGGCGCCCGGTTGGCCGGCATCCTGCGTACGTCGCCGACCTGACCGCCGAAACTCAGCCCGCCACCGGCACGACCGTCCGCGCCTCGACCCGCACCCGCGCGCCGAATCGTGCTTCGAGCGTCCGCTTGGCCGTCGCGAGGTCGCCACGCACCCCGACCTTCAGCACCTCGCAGTCCTGCGGAATCGACACCGAGGAGACATCGAAGCCGGTCGTGGTCATCCCCATCACGTCCTGCCGGATCCGCTCCGCGTCCTGGTGCGAGTACCGCGTGTCGCGGAACCGGACGGTCGTGCCCGCCGCCAACTCCCGCACCTTGGCGTCGAATCCGGCATCGGGCACGCGGTACACGGTGAAGCCGTCCGACTCCAGGGATATACCCGAATAGACCTTGGGCCCCAACTGCTCCCCGCTCCCCCGCACCCGATCGGCAGCGGCCCGTACCTCACCGGACCCGGGCACATCACCCGACGGCATACCCGACGGCCCCCCGCCGGCAGGCAGGTTCGGCGCGGTCGACGGCCCCGGCCCCGCCGATCGGTTCGGTGCGGCCGATTCGGCCGATCCGGCCGATCCCGAATCCGTCCGCCCGTCCTCCCGCCCGCAACCGACACTCAGCGCGGCGGTGACCAGCACCACGGCCAACGTCCCGCCCAATCGCTTTCCCGGACTGCTCGACATGTCACAGACTCCCTTTACACAGAACGGAAACAATGCCCGGCATGGGAACAGACATCCACGGCTTCGTGGAGTGCCGTACGTGGCGCCCGGGCCGCGCCGTCGGAGAAGTTGAGTGGTGCGCCGCCATCGACCTGTCGCTCCTTGGCCTGAACCGGGAATACGAGGTCTTCGACTGCCTGTTCGGCGTCCGCGCCTCGGGCCATTGGCGGCCCGTCGCCGCCGACCGCGGCCTGCCATCCGACGCATCGACCACCACCCGCGCCGAACTCGCTGACCGGTGCGATGTCGCCTTCGGCAGCACGTGGCTCGACTGGCCCGAGGTCACCGCGATCGACTGGGACGAACCGGCTCTCCCGCGCGCCACCCACATTGCCCGATATCGCCAACTGCCCGACCAATCGCGCAAGTTGGTGCACCGCTCGGTTTGGCCCCGAGGCTTCGCGAGGGCTCAATCGCTCTCCAACTGCGGGAGCCGGCGGAGCATGTAGACGGAGGCCGCCACGGCAACCACGTAGGCGGCCAGGGTCAACCATCGCCAGAGATTGCCGCGGCGGGTGTGGGGCCACGCCCACGAGACCAGCGCCACGCCCACGGACAGCAGGATCAACCCGCCGGACTGCTGCCACGTGGCCCGGCACCCGCTCTCCTCGGTGCAGCTACTGGGTACGAAGATGTACATCAAGCCCAGAAAGCCCGTGACGGGGATGAGCAGCAGGGTGACGACGGTCGGGAGCGCCCACCAGTAACGCGCGCGATCCGAGGGCGCGGGCGGGTCGGGCGGGGCCGCGGGGCTCATCGGCTCGATGTTCACGCGCCACCGCCCGGCAGGACACCGGCACCACCGGACCGCGCCGGCGGGCCCGCGACCGGCGAGGGCGTCCAGAGGGTCGAAAGTCCGCGTTTCGAGCGGTCGTCGTTTCGCATGGCCGTGTGACGGAACGAGACCCGGGCCGGTTCCCTCGGCCCCTTCGACGCCGCACCAAGCCCCCTGCCCGGGCTCGGACTTGCCCGCTCCGGGCCGATGGGCTTGAGTCTCCGCCCAGGGGAGACACGAGGGTGAGGACATGGACGGCCACACGCGTTACTCGATCGGTGACCTGGCCCGACGGACCGGGCTGACGGTCAAGGCCATTCGGTTCTACTCCGACCGCGGAATCGTGCCGCCGACCGACCGCAGCCCGGCCGGCTACCGCCGCTACGGCGTCGATGCCGTAGCCCGCTTGGACCTCGTACGAACGCTGCGCGACCTGGGACTGGACCTGCCCACGATCCGCAAGGTCGTGGACCGGGAGGTCTCGCTTCCCGAGGTCGCCGCGGCGCACGCCGACGCGCTCGCGGTGCGGATCCGCACGCTGCGCCTGCGGCACGCGGTGCTGACGGCAGTGGCCGAGCGCGGGTCGACCCCCGAGGAGATGGAGCTCATGCACAAACTGGCCAAGCTCTCCGAGGAGGAACGTCGGCGTCTGATCGGCGACTTCCTCGAAACCGTCTTCGGCGACCCGGATGCCCACCCCGAATTCGTGGGCATCCTTCGCTCGCTGACCCCCGAGTTGCCCGACCACCCCGAGGCCGAACAGGTCCAGGCATGGGCCGAGTTGGCCGAACTGTCCCGGGATCCGGACTTCCGCGCCGCCATGCGGCGGATGGCCGAGCAGTACACGGCCGAGCGCGCCCAGGGCGACCCCACGGGCCCGCGCCGCGACATCGCCGCGATGGTCCGTGATCGGGTGCGGCCGGCCCTGGTGGCCGGCCTGGACCCGGCCTCGGCCCAGGCCGATCCGGTTGTCGCGGAGGTCACGGCCCGATACGCGCACGTCTTCGGCCTCCCCGACGACGCCGAAATCCGGCGCCGACTCTCGACCTGGCTGGAGACCGTGAACGACCCTCGCCGGGAGCAATACCTCGAACGACTCTCGGTCATCAACGGTTGGCCGGCCCCGGAGAGCCTGACCCCGGCGCTCGACTGGTTCGTCCGGGCACTGCGCGCCCGAACACCGGCATAGCGATCGACCCGGCCCCGCACGCGTATGCCCACGGTGTCGCCGCGACGGTTGACCCTGACGCAGGGTCGACTTCTCCGCATGGTCGGCGTGATCAGGGGTCGCCGGTGGTCACGGCCAGTGGAGCTGCAAGCAGGTCAGCGGTGTACGCCGAGGCCGTCGAGGACGATCCCCACGGCCCGGTCGACGGCCTCGCCCTCGCCGGGTGTCGCCACGTGGGCGAGGGCTCGGACCAGCATGGACACGTCTTCGACCGTGGCGTCCGGGCGGGCGGCCCCGGCGGCCTGGGCGCGTTCGAGCACCAGCCGGATCGCGGCGAGGAAGCTTTGAGCCGCCGCGTCGACCGGCTCGGTCGGCCCGTGGCCGTCGGCGGGCAACAGGCTCAGCAGAGTCAATTTGGTGGGTCCGGTCGACACCAGGACGCGCACCAACGACGCGAACGCCTGCCCGGGGTCGGCCTCGTCGGCGAGTCGCCGTGTCTCGTTCTCCAGCTTCTCGAGGTAGCGCACGGCGGTGGCCTCGATCAGGTCCTGCTTGGTGGGGAAGTGCCGGAACACGGTGGCGATGCCAACCTGGGCTTGGCGGGCGATCTCCTCGGTGGAGGCGGCCGCGCCCCCCGTCCCGAACACGTGCTCGGCGGCGAGCAGGATGCGCTCTCGGTTCGCCGCACCGTCTCGACGCATGTACGAGCATCCCTTGCTATCCGGAGTGATGACTCCGTATGATCCGGAGTGCAAACTTCGTTTCATGGTAGAGGAGCACCCATGCCGCGCGCACCGGCGCCACCCTCCAGAAGCTGACCAACCGTGTCGCGAAGCTCGTCGCCGTCCCATTGATTCCTGGGCCTGGTGCCGCGCCCGGCACTAGGGCCTGTCTTCAATCCCGCGTCGGGCTCCGCGGCGTCCGGTGCCGTGCATCGGCGTGCCGGGGAAGCGCTCGCATAGTGGTTCTATTCGGGCGGTTCACCGGGGCGGCGAGGTGCGGTGCCGGGCGTCGCGGTGCTCGGCGTGGGATTGAAGACAGGCCCTAGAGCCCAGCGACCCCGTGGATGCGCCCCGCGCGCACTCAACCTTCGTTGCGGCGCCGCCTGTCGGCGTCATCACGGCCCTGCGCGCCGAGCGCATCCGCCTGAACGAGTCAACCGAACCGGCGTCAGGGCCGGCAGTAGCCACGAACGAGGTGCTTCACAGCCCCGTTCACGGGGCGCGGAAGCCCCACGCCGGGCCCACCGGTTTCGCTGTGCGAACGAGCTGGGCACACGCGAGACCGCTCGGACACCGAACGAGTGGTGGCAGCCCAAGCCCTGAAGTCATTTCCACACCACGGCCGACCCGGCTCCCCGAATCGCCGGGCAGAAGGCGATGCCCGAGTGTGGGGCAGTCATGCCGCGGTCGGCCTGCAACCACCTTTTCCAGGGAGTGTTTCAATCAATGTCCGAAGCGGACGAGAACACCACCGTAGTAATCGTAGGAGCGGGAGTCGCCGGACTTACCCTTGGCAACTTCCTGCTGCGCAGTGGGATCGGTTGCGTAATCCTGGAGAAGCGCAGCCGTGAGTACGTCGAGCAACGACAGCGAGCCGGGGTCATCGACACCCGGGCGGTACGCATGTTCCGTGAATGGGGACTCGAAGACAGGGTGATCGGGGGTGTCCCCTTCGAGCTGGTGATGAACTTCCGGATCGACGGCGAGACGCGTCCCCTCGAATTCGGAGCGGAGGATCACGGCGACGGGCGTTTCTGCCCTCAGCAGGTACTTGTCAGGAATCTCATCGACGTCTTCGTCAGCGACGGCGGAGACCTTCGCTTCGACGCCGACGTCTCATTGGAGAACATCGTCGGCGACGAACGCCCACTCGTTCGGTATCGAGACAGCGCCGGCTCGACGAGGGTGGTCGGCTGCGAGTTCGTCGCCGGCTGTGACGGCGACCGCGGCGTCAGCAGGGCAGCCATCCCCAGCGACTCTCTCACGCGTTACTCCCACGAGTACGGATACGCGTGGCTGACCATCTTGGCGGAGGTTCCCGCCAATCATCAATCCATGATGGCGCTACACCATCGTGGATTCGCGGGGCAGTTCGCTCGCGGTCCGCAAGCAAGTCGCTTCTATCTGCAGTGCCCGCTCGACAGCTCCACGTCGCAATGGACGGACGAGCAAATCTGGGACGAGATCGAGACTCGCTTCGGTGAACCCGTCGCCACCAGGGGTCGGATCACCAGTACACAGCTGGTGCCGCTTCGAAGTGTGGTGAACAGCCCGATGAGCTACGGCCGGCTGTATCTGCTCGGGGACGCCGCTCACATTGTTCCTCCGATGAGCGCGAAGGGAATGAATCTCGCCCTGCACGACGCCGAGGTGTTCGCGAACGCCGTACTCCATTACCAGAACAAGGATCACGATTCGAGCCTGCTGGACAGCTACTCGTCGACGTGTCTTCGTCATGTATGGAACTATCAGGCGTTCGCGGCGTGGTGGACCGAATTGGTGCACAACTCCGGGGACGCTTCGTATCAAGGTGAGTTCCGGCGCCAGATCGCCCGGGCGGACCTGGAGCGCCTGTTCGAGTCCGAATCGGCGAACCGTCTGTTCAGCGAGTTCATCACCGGGCTGAACTAGTCGCGACCGCCCTCACCGGCTTCCGGGAGCCCGCACTCCGGAGCAGGGCACGGCCACAGCCCTACAGGCGGTCGTACCAGCCCGGATGGCTGTTGTGGAGGGCGGCCAGGGCGAGCAGGACTCGGGGGTCCGCCTGTCCCGGCGGGAGGTCGTACGAGTCCGTCGTGCCCACGCTCCCCGTGTACTCGAATACGCGGGTGCCGCTGTGCCGCCAGATCGTGTGCATCGGCAGCCGCGGCGCCTTCCCGCCCAGGACCGCCACGGCCATCATCAGACCCCACAGCGGCGACAGCGCCCACCACGCGATCCACCCGAACGTCGTCCCCTTCGCCGCGTGCAGCGTGGGCCCGTGTGCCGGCCGGACCGTCCAGGAGGTCCGTCGCAGCCGCCGGACGCTGCCCTGTTCGCGGTACACCGTGGCCAAGTGCTCGCCGTTCGCGCCCGTGATGCTGTACACCGCGTAGTCCGCGGCGGCCGAGTCCGTGCCCACTGCGGCGATCCGCTGCCGGCGGGCGCGGTCGGCCCACAGGGTCAGTCGGCGCGAGGGGGAACTGCCCATACCGTCGGTGGGGGCCGCCTCGATGTACGCGATGTCCTCGTAGTGCCGCTCGCCCTGCGGACGGATCCGGACGATCGGCCCGACCCACGTGTGCTCGGGGACGTCCCTGGCTTCATCAGCCTGGAGCGCGCGGCGTACCTCGATTGCGGCACCCGCGCCGGTGTGAAGCGCGACGGTCATGTGCATCCAGAGTTCGGAGATCGGCCGGTCTGGACAGCAGGGTAGACAGAGCGACAACCTCGTGGGGCGGGAGGGACCGAGAACCCCACCAAAGCATGGTCCGACCAGGCGGATCACGCCTGGCCGGACGGTACGAAGTCGTCATGTCTGTACGGTTTTGGCACGCCGGACGGGCTCGAACCGCCCGTCCGGCGTGCGTGGGCGGACCGGCGAAAGTACCGGTCACCGCACTATGCGATCGCGAAGTCCGCGCGGCGAGCCTGTGCCCACTCGCGGAACGTACGGCCGGGCTTGCCGGTGATCGCCTCGGTCGTGCCGGAGACGGGCTCGGGGTCGACGGCCGCCTGCCACAGGTCGAGCAGGGCGTTCGCGTAGCCGTCCGCCATGAAGTTGGTGAGCTGCGCGAGCGCCTCCTCGCGGGTGACGGCGACGAACGGCAGGTCGCGGCCGAGTACTTCGGTCAGGATCGCGATCTGCTCGACGAAGGACAGCGACTCGGGACCGGTCAGGTCGAGCGTCTCGCCGAGGTGGTCGCCCGCCACCAGCACGGCGGTGGCGACGTCGGCGATGTCGTCCTCGTGGATCGAGGCCACCTGGGCCTCGGGGTACGGGAGTTGGATCGGGCCGCCACCCATCAGCTGGTACTTCCAGCCGATCGCGTTGGCGGCGAAGGCGCCGGGGCGCAGCACCGTGTACGGGATTCCGGACTCGACGACCGCGACCTCGACCGCGTGGTGGCTCGCCGCGAGCGGGTTGCTCTCGGGGTCGGCCACGGCCACGGACGACGACGACAGCAGCACGATGTGGCGGACCTCGGCGGCCTGGGCGGCCTTGACGAAGTCGGCGATGCCGGAGGCCTCGGCGTAGAGGAAGACGCTGTCGATGCCGCGCAACGCCTCGGCGGCGGTGGTGGGTTCGCGCAGCGAGAGTCGCACGGCTTCGACGCCGGCGACCGGTTCGAGCTCGGCCGGGTCACTGCTCGCGATCCGGACGCTGTGACCGGCGGCGACGAGGCGGGCGATGACGCCACGAGCGACACTGCCGCGGGCTCCGGTGACGAGAGTGGTCATGACAGTGAATATCCTTTGTGAGTCGGTAAATCAGGATTGGTAAGTCTTCGAGTCGGTGAGCGAACGAGCCGAGGGGCAAGGAGCCGAAGCGCCGAAGACGCAGGCTACTCAGCCCTCGTGCGGCCGGGCGTGGCGCGGCAGGAGGAAGACCAGGGCTGCGGCGAGGAGGCCGAGGCCGGCGACGGCGAGCGAGCCGGCGGCCATCGCGTAGGCGGCGGAGTGGTGTTCGGCGAGCTGGAAGAACAAGGTGGTGATCCCGGCGACGCCGAGGGCGCCGGCGAGCTGCTGCATCGCGGACAACGAGCCGGAGGCGCTGCCGAGTTCGTGGTCGGCGACACCCGCGAGGATCACATCGAACAGGGGGGCGAACACGGCGCCCATGCCGAGGCCGGCGACGAACAGCGGCGCGATCAGGTCGACGCTCGCCGTGTCCTGACCGTAGTGGGTGACCACCACGGCGAGACCGATCAATCCGGCCATGTTGATCGCGACACCGATCAGCAGCAGGTAGCGGCCGAGCTTGGCCATGAGTACGAAGCTCGCGATCGAGGCGACGACGATGCCGACCGCGATCGGGGCGAGGGTGAGACCGGCCTTGAGCGGGCCGTAGTGCAGGTGGAGCTGGACGAACAGCGACGTGATGAGCATGAAGCCGGCGGTGCCGGCGAAGAACGCGAGGCCGAACAGCATGCCGGTCTTGTAGGCCCGGTTGCGCAGCAGCGAGGACTCGATCAGCGAGTGGGTGCTGCGGCGTTCGCGAAGGATGAAGCCCGCGAAGGCGAGGACGCCTGCGACGAGGCACCCGAACGTCCAGGCGGGCCAGTCGGCCTCGGGGCCCTGGATGAGCGGGAAGATCACCAGCGTGGAGGCGACGGTGAGCAGCGCGGCGGCGACGAGGTCGATCCGGACGCCGGGGTTGGGGTCGTCCTTGGGGATGTAGCGGATGCCACCGAGGACCGCGGCGAGGCCGAGCGGGACGTTCATCAGGAAGATCGAGCGCCAGCCGGTGCCGAACGGGTCGAGGTGGATCAGCGCGCCGGCGAGGATGGGTCCGCCGACGGCGGAGAGGCCGAGCACGGGGCCGAACGCGGCGAACGCCTTGCCGGTCTCGCCGGGCGGGAAGACGGACTTGAGGATGCCCAGGCCCTGCGGGATGAGCAGGGCGCCGAAGGCACCCTGGGCGACGCGGGCGGCCACCAGCAGTTCGGGTGACGGGGCCAGCGCACAGAGGAGGGAGGCGACGGCGAAGCCGCCGGCGCCGAGCAGGAACAATCGTCGCCTGCCCCAGCGGTCGCCGAGTCTGCCGCCGATCACGAGCAGGACGCCGAACGCGAGCGTGTAGCCGGAGGCGAGCCACTGGAGCAGCGACGCGCCGCCGCCGAGGTCGTCGCGGACGGACGGGCCGGCGACGTTCGTGACGGTGGCGTCGAGCAGGTCCATGACCTCGGCGACCAGGATGATCGCGAGGATCCGCCAGCGCCAGGCATGCGCGGAGGACCGAACGGGCTCGATGGTCGCGGCCGGGGACCCGGCGGGGGACGCGGCCAACGGAGCGGCCCCTTCGGATGCGGTGGCGATGGTCATCGGTACTCCTTCGTAGTGGTGTCCGCGCTCTTCGGTTTCGGAAGTCGTTTTCTCGAAGAACACCGTTCGTTACGAACAACGTACGTCGCGAACGCTGTTCCGTCAAGGCGTATACTCAGGGCATGCCGAAATCACCCAGCGGATCCCGACCGCCCACCTCCGAGCCGGTCAGCCGGCGTACCCGACCGGCCAAGGCCGCGCTGAGCGCGGACGCGCTCGTGTCCGCCGCGCTCGCGATCCTGGACGCCGACGGGCTCGACGCGGTGACCATGCGCCGGGTCGCACAGGCCCTGGATACCGGCCCCGCCTCGCTGTACGTGTACGTCGCCAACCGCAACGAGCTGCTCGCGCTGGTCTACGACCGCGTGCTCGGCGAGATCCCGCTGCCGGCCGTCGGCCCGGTCGGCGCGCCCAACCCGCGGTGGCGCGAGGAGCTGGTCGAGCTGATCCAGGCCGCGATCACCATCCTCGGCGGCCATCGCGGCATCGCGACCGTGGCCCTGGGCGACGTACCCACCAGCCCGAACGCGCTCGCGGTCGCCGAGACGATCCTGGGCCTGCTCGCCGGTTCGGGCATCGACGACTTCGCCCGCTCGCTCGCCCTCGATCTGATCAACCTGTACATCACGGCCGCCGCGGCCGAGCAGTCCGCGTACTTCGACAAGGGCGCCGAGGGCTTGACCGAGGAGAGCGCGGTCGCGGCGATGGACGAGGAGTTCGCGAAGTTGTCGGCCGCGGACCACCCGCACATGGTGTCGATGCGCGACGCGCTCACCCGGGGCTCCGGCGACGTCCGCGACGCGTGGTCGATCGACGTACTGCTCAACGGCATCGTGGGCACCCCCGCCCCCGCCGAGGAGTGATCGGACCTCGGCCGACCGCTATCCGCCCACGATTCGCCCGGGGGTCGGTCGGTCGGCGCGGTACCCCGGGCGCATCCGTGAACTACGGTCGGAACCCTTACCCAGCAGGCCGGTTTCGGCCGCGGAGACGGTAACGGGGATGTGACGGGATGCCGGGTCGACCGAACCGCGTCGATGAACTGATGCTCAAGATCCACGAGTCCGGCTTGACCGGCCTGATGGATCCGGAGCGACTCTCGAGACTGGCCGCGTTGATCCGCGCGCACATGGAGTGCGCGACGATCGACGACGCCTTCCATCGGTTGTACGAGGACTGGCTCGAACTACCGCAGGGATCGGCACATCGCCGCGTGCAGGCGACGAACATCGCCCAACTGGTCCCGCTCATGCGGATGCAGGGCGCTCGGGTGACCCCGGAACAGGACCGCAGGCTCCGGGCCGCCGCGGCGTCCGAACCCGAGACCGGCCCCGAGGTCGCCACCGCGGACACCACCCCCTCCCCGATGTGGGACCTGATCTCCCTCGCCAACCAGGGAGCCGGCGACGGCTTCGGCACCGCGACCGTCGACCGGGCCCAACTGGAGGCCGCCCGCCTGGACATGGAACGCAACCGGGCCGCCGCCGGGCCGCCCGGAACGGCACGGCACGCCACGTTCGAGGTGGGATACGCGACGCTCGTGTCGTACCTGGCCCAACTGGACAACGCCGGGGACGACTTCGACCGCTCGGTGGTCGAACTCAAGCGCCTGCGCGCACTCCCGGAACTGCCGGACCAGTCACGGCGGCTGCTGGACGTCCGGATCGCGATCTGCGAGGCACAACAGGCCCAGGCCCGACACGACCCCGCGGCGCTCGCCGCCGCGACCGAGCGGCTGTCGTCCGCGATGACGCTGGTGGACGGCGCGGAGGTGGGTCGTGAGGACATGAACGGATTCCTGGCCGCCAACCGACCGCTGCTGGCGAGCGTGGCCCGACCCGCCACCGAATACCTCGACGATGCGACGGACTTCGTCCCGGAACCCATCGCCGAGGTGCGCAGGCGGGCGGCTCGGGAACTGCCCGGCGCGCAGGCGGTCATTCTCGTACACGCCGCCTACGCACGGGCCATGCACGGGGTCGGCCGCCGGGACGCGCTCATGCTCGCCGAGGCCGTCGAACTCCTGGAGGAGACCCTGGAAGCGTCCGAAGAGGGCGCGACCCGGCTGCACTTCCTGTGCCTGCTCGGCGGGATCCAACACTTCCTGGCCGTCCTGAAGGAGGACGCGGCGCTGCTCGACCAGAGCGTTTCCTGCCTGGCCCGCGCGGTCCGGTTGCTCGACGGGCCGCAGGATCCCGCGTGGGCGCAGGCCGCCGCGGCCCTGGGCCGGGCGTACCGCTCGCGCGGCGACGCGGCCGGCGCCGATTCGCGATACGGGCTGGCGAACCTCGCGGCCTCGCGCCGCGTCGGGTTGCAGGCCCTCCAGGCATTCACGTGGTCCGTGCTGCTCCAGTCCGGAACCGCGCACGCGACGGCGTCGGGCGCCCAGGCCGCCGGCGAGGCGATCGCGATCGCCCGCTGGTGCGTGGCCGACGAGGCGTACGAGGACGCCGTGCGCGCCCTGGACGCCGGGCGGGGCCTGGTGCTGCACGCGGCCACCGTGTCGCGCACCGTACCGACGCTGCTCGACGCGGCGGGGCACGATGCGCTCGCCGCCGAGTGGCGCCGCGTCGGCGCCGTCGAACAGCCCATCGCGGACGGGTTCTCCGCCCCGTCGACGGGCGTACCGAGCGAACTGCGGCGTCGAGTCCTGGCCGCGTTGAACGGCACCCCGTACGCACGCCGACTGCTGGAGGTGCCGCCGCTCGCGGAGATCACCGCGGCGCTGGACCGCATCCACGCGGACGCGCTCGTGTACCTGATCCCGGCGGACGAGCACGGTGGGGACGGCTCCGACAGTCTCGGCATCACCCACGGCGCCGCGCTGATCGTCCCGGCGAAGGGCTCTCCGCACGTCCTGGAACTGTCCGAACTGCGCACGGTCGCACCGGCTCTGACCGCGTATCAGGCCGCCGGGTCACCGGGCCGCGACGCCGGCGGCCCGATCGACGAACCGACCCCGCCACCCGCCGCGCCGCCCCCGCATACGTCCCGCCAGGCGCGCGCCGCGCTGGACCGGCTGTGCGCGTGGGCCGGAGAGAGCGTCATGGCCGAGCTGTTGCCCGCGCTGCCCCGGCCCCTCGGGCGGGTGCCGTCCGTCGTGCTGGTGCCGATGGGGCAGCTCGGCCTGGTGCCCTGGCACGCGGCGTACACGCTCGCGAACGGGAAGCGGCGCTACGCGACACATGACGCGCAGTTCTCCTCGATCCCCTCCGCGCGACTGCTGTGCGAGGTCGCCGGTCGCGAGACGGGGACCGGGACGGCCGGCCGAGCCGACGACGTGCTGATCGTGGGCGACCCGACCCGCAACCTGCGGCACGCGGGCGAGGAGGCCCGGGCGATCCACTCCGTGCTGCACCCGCGCGCCCGCTTCCTGGACCATCGCGACGGCACGCCGGCCGAGGTCCTGGCCTGGCTCGCCCGAACCGCCGGCGGCACGCTGCACCTCGCCTGCCACGGCACGGTCGACCCCGACGGACCGCGCACCGCGTGGCTGAGCCTCGCCCGAGGGGATTTGGCCGCCGAGGATCTGACGGAGCGTCCGGGGACCCACGGCGGCCCCGATCTCGTGGTGCTGGCCGCGTGCCTGACGAACGTCTCCGGGCGCGGCTACGACGAGGCGTACAGCCTCGCCACCGCGTTCCTGGTGGCCGGCGCCCGCTCGGTCCTCGGCTCGCTGTGGCCGGTGCCCGACGACGCGACGTCGTTGTTGATGTACATGACGCACCACTACCTGAAGGAGCAACGGCAGACACCCGGCCAGGCGCTGCGCAGCGCGCAGTTGTGGATGATCAACGACGGGCGCACGGCCCCGCCGGGGATGCCGGCCGATCTCGCGGCGCGGGTACGCGGCATCGACGGCGAGGATCTCGCGGGCTGGGCGGGCTTCACGCACCTGGGCTGGTGACTCGGGGCACGGCGGCGCGCACCCTCGTGTCACGGCACGACGGTGCGCACCTCGACCATGGTGGTCCCCCAGCGTGCGACCGGGCGCGGCGCGGCTCCCATGTCGCGGGGCCCACTCACGGACTCGGGCACGGTCAGACGCAGCACGCCGGCGACTCCCTCCGGATCGACTCCCCCGCCCGCTCCCCGCGCCGCCGCCGTGTGCGGATCCCACGCCGGCACCAGGAACGGCTCGATGTTGAGCTCGTTCTCGGCGACCACCAGCCGCAGCCAGTCCCGTACGCTCGCGCCCGGTCGTACCGCGCGCCCTTTCGGGAGGTAGAGCCACACCGGTTTGCCCTCGCGGGCCAACCCCGCGCGGCCCGGTCCGACGAAGTCGCCCGGGTACAGCGTGGGCTGCGACGCGTAGCTGTCGGTCAGGTCCAGAAGCACGAACCACAGCTTGCGATCGGAGTGGTTGTGCAGGCGGACCCGGACCTGCGGCGGGCTGCCGCCGTCGGGCAGGTACGAGCACACGAACTCGCCGCCCGGGCCCAAGGTCAGGCCGCCCACCAGCGGCTCGATCTCGATCTCCACGAGAGCGGACAACGAGGGATCGGGGTTGGCCAGGTCGCGGATGCGGTGCCAGCGGGCCACGTGGGCCAGGCAGGCGACGACGCGCTCCGCGTCCGCGGGTGAGGTCAACGGGAGCGGTTCGACCAGGCGCCCGCCGCCCGCGCCGAGGATCTCCGCGACCCGACGATGCGCGACCACGCGCAGGTCGAGTCCGCCCGAGCCGGTCGGCGCCTCGAAGCCCGACACGGCGAGCGCGTCCTGGACGAGACCCGCGCCGTACCGCTCCCCCGAGACGGTGACGGTCGGCCCGGGCAGCGCGAGCGCGGACGGGGTGACCGGATACACCCGGGCCGGATCGGGCCGCCAGTCGAGAGGCCGCACATGGCACGCCTCCGGACGGACCTCGACGACCTCGACGACGTCAAGGGTGTCGGTGGGCGCGTCGGGTGCGGCCACACCCGACGCGCGCTGGTCGGCCCTCACGACGAACTCCCCACCCACGCCGCGCAGTCCGTGTGCGCTACCGCAATCGATCTCCCACTCCCCACCCACCCGTCGAAGCAGGAACGACGAAGTACCGCGAACAGCGGGCACCCGGGCCGATCCGCCGAGCAGCGGCAGATCGCCGGAGCCGACGAGCGTGGGGTTCTGATCGGGGCGCAACCTCCGTACCCCGGCGTCCGTCAGCGCGTGCAGCTCACGGATGGACGAGCCGGGACCGGCCTCGTCGAGGACACGCAGGAGCGTGTGACTGAGGTATCCGCGCACGACGTCCTTGATCACCCCCTCGTGTGCCGGCTGATCGACCCGCGCGGCGGCGATCGCGACATGACGCGGCAGCTCGGGACCGGGCGTCCCGGCGCCCCGATCGAGCGCGAACCTCGCCACCCCGTCGGCGCTTTCGGACCCGTTACCACTGCCCGGCCCGCGCCAACTGCCCGGCCCATAGCCACTTTCGCGCCCATGTCCGTTTCCGCGTCCACGGCCACCCGCGGGCCCACCCGTCCACGTCCCCGAAAGACCCCGCACGGTCGCCCCCCTCCGGGTGGCGCCGCCCGAGTAGCAACAGTCGAGCACCGCGACGACATGCACCCCCTTTCGCGCGATGTCGTCCAGCAGCGCGCCCAACTCCTTGTCGGGCAGGCAGAATCCGCCCGGGTCGAGGCTGTCCGCGCAGACCAGGGCCTGACCGCGGCCGGTCCCCTCGGTGGGATCGTCCGTCCGCCCGTCGATGCCGTGCCCGGAGAACCAGAACAGCGCGGTGTCACCGGCCCCGGCCTGCCCGAGGTGCGTGCGCAGGCCGGCCAGCACCGCCGCGTGAGTCGCCTCGCGGTTGCGCAGGACCCGAACCGCGGGCGCTCGCAGACCCATGCGATCGAGCCGGCGTTCCACGGCGTCCACGTCGTTGACGCAGCCCTTGAGTGGTGTCACCGGATACGTGTCGATGCCGACGAGGAACGAGTACACATGGCCCATACGAGCAGCCTGCCAGGGTCGAACGGGCGGGTGCGGACCGAACCCGGGCGAAGTCGGGGCGCGTTCGGGCCGGGTTCCGGTCGGCGTCCGGAAATCCCCGCGCGCGGGGCGGCCGTTGCGCTTCACTGAACCCCGCTCGTGCGGACGCCGACCCGGTCTCCGCGGATTCGGGGGGAGCTGGTAATCCATGCTGGGTTGGCTGTTGGGCTTCGGGTGGGGTCTGACGCAGATCGTGTTCGTCTGGGTGTTCGCGTTCGTCGGCATCCTGCTGACGCTGACGGCGCGTGCGGCCGGGTGGACCTCGTACGGCATGGTTCGCTCGGCCGTGACCACCGGCGTGACGCTGTTCCTGGCCTGGCGCTACGGCTTCGGGCCGCACGGGATGGGCAAGTTCACGGTGCTCCTGCTGAACAAGTACGCGGCGATGGCGCTCGTGGCCGCGTCCCTGGTACCGCTGCTCGGCATTGTGATGATCTCGCTCGGCCAACCGGGAGATCGGTGGAACCGCGCGCGGCGACTGGCCTGGAGCGACGACGGGATCGGGCCGGTGGCCACGATCCTGGCCCTGGCCCTGGCCGCCGCAGGCGTGATGTTCGCGTGGACGCACGTGGTCGTCGATCTGCGCGGGAACGAGTTGATCCAGATCCCGGTCGTGCTGATCCTGATCGTGCCGACCATCGCGTTCCTGCTGATCGTGCCGGTGTTCGCGGTCGGCTCGGTGTTCAACGCGGGCAACGCCCACCCGATCCTGCCGCCCCTCGCGGCCCCGTTCCTGGTGATCGCGGCGATCGTGGTGGACCGCTTCGCCGACGGCGTCATCGCAACCCCCGAACAGCTCGGGAACCTCGTCTCGATCGCGGCCCTCGTCGGCGTCAGCGTCCTGAGTGCCCTGGAGATCCGCCAACTCCGCGCCACGGGCCGAGGCTTCCGCAGCCGGATCACCTAGAACGGGCAAACCTTCCGGTCACGTCGCCGGATCAGCCAGGGGGTACAGCCATCCGGCGAGGCCGGCCCGCGGCCCACCCGCCACGCCACGTCCGGTATAGCTGTCGGGTCGTCAGAATCCGCCGGCCCGAGGATGTTCCGTGTCCGATGTCTGGTCCGTGGCTCTCCTCCTCGGCGGAATCGTCCTCCTGGGCGCGTCGGTGCAACGACTCACCGGCATGGGATTCGCCCTCGTGTCCGCCCCCGGCCTGGTCCTGCTGCTCGGGCCGGCCCAGGGGGTCGTCCTGTCCAATTTCGCCGCCGGCACGATCAGCGCGATCGGCCTGGCCGGCTCCTGGCGCCGAGTGCGCCTGGCCTCGATGCTGCCCCTGGTGATCGCGGCCGGGTGCACCGTGCCGCTCGGGTCGTGGGTGGCCGAGCGCCTCCCCGAACCATGGCTGCTCTCCGGTGTCGGCGCCGCGGTGTGCGTCGCCGTCCTGTTCGTGATGCGCGGTGTACAGGTACCGGCCCTACGGGCCCGCCGCGGCGCGGTGGCGGCCGGCGCCGCGAGCGGCTTCATGAACTCCTCGGCCGGCGTCGGCGGCCCGGCGGTATCCCTGTACGCCCTCGACGCGGGCTGGACCGCCGCCGAGTTCCTCCCGAACGCCCAGTTCTACGGCGTCGTGGTCAACATCCTCTCGGTCGCGAGCAAGACCCCACCGCACCTGACCACCCCGGCCTGGACCACCACCACCGCGGCCCTCGTGGCCGGCGCCGGCATCGGCCGCTTCCTCGCCGCCCGCACCCCCGAACACCGCGCCAAGACCACCGTTCTGTGGCTGGCCCTGGCCGGCGGCACCGTCACCCTGGCCAAGGGCCTGTGGACGCTGTGACGCCGATCGCCTCACGCCACCCGAAACGACAGGTCACCGATGCTCACCGTCACATCGAGGCGGCCCCCCAACGCGGCCGCATACGAACGCAGAGTCTCCAACTCCATCGCTTCCAGGTCCCCGGTCTCGATCTGCGAGACCCGGGACTGGGAGACTCCGAGCACCGCCGCGACCTCCGCCTGGGTCCTTCCCAACGACTTGCGAAGTTCCTTCAGGTGAAAACCGACGACATAGGCGTCCATTTCCGCACGAGCCCGCGACTGCACCGCCGGGTCCGCCAACGTCGGGTCGACTCGATGGGCCTCGGCCTTCACATCCTGCCAGCGCCGCGCGGGACTCATGATCCTTGCTCCTTTTGCTCCGTGCGGTACTCGTCATAGCGAGCTTCCGCGAGCGGGATCGCTTCTTCGTACCACCGCGACCACCGGCCGGCTTTGTCACCGGCCACGAGGAAGATCGCTTGTCGGTCCGGATCGAAAACAAACAGTATGCGAATCTCGGTTCGCCGCCGTGAAGCCGGACGCAGTTCCTTGAGATTCGGCAGTCGGCTCCCTTGAAGGGTGTCCACCAACGGCCGGCCTATCGCCGGTCCCCGTTCGGCCAGTAGGTCGATGGCCTCCGCAATGAGGGCCGCCGAATCCGGTTCGGTCTCGCATAGCTTCAGGAACCAGCTCTCGACCGGTTCCAGAAGGCAGATTTCCCATGGCACCTATCAAATATAACGCCTGACTCATACCCACCCCGACGTGCGAGCACACATGTCGGGGTGGCCACGTCGATGTGGCGGTGTCGTGCGGGCTCTCGTGTGGGCAGATGATCAGAATGGGCGTCATGGTTGATCCGGCCGAGTCTCCGCCACCCGCTCCTTCGCGTTCCGTGTCCGGTGGGGCGGTTCGCACGGCCTCCGAGGAGGAGAAGCTTCGGGGCGTGCGGCGGATGAAGGTGATCGCGACCGGGTTCTTGGTGTTCGCGACCGTTTTGTACATACTCGCGCGGTGGGCGGAGTCGCGGGGGGCCGGAGCCTGGGCCGGATATGTGCAGGCGGCGGCGGAGGCCGGGATGGTCGGTGCGATGGCCGACTGGTTCGCGGTGACCGCGTTGTTCCGGCGCCCGCTCGGTCTGCCGATTCCGCACACCGCGATCATTCCCACCCGCAAGGACGCTCTCGGCCGCAATCTCGGCGACTTCGTCGGGGAGAACTTCCTCTCCGACTCGGTGGTCCGACAGCGGCTGACCCGGATGGAGGTCTCGCGGCGGGCCGGTGCCTGGCTCGCCGCGCCCGGCCACGCCGAGCGGGTCACCGAGCAACTCGGCGCGCTCGCCCGCGCCGCGCTGACCGTGCTGCGCGACGAGGACGTGCAGACCGTGTTCGGGCAGGCGATCACCCGGCGCGTCTCCGCGCACGCGGTGGCGCAGCCGATCGGCGAGCTGCTCGACCGCCTGGTCCGCGACGGCGCGCACCACGGCCTCGTCGACCTGGTCGCGGGCAAGGCGCACGATTGGCTGGACCTGCACCGCGACGCCGTCCTGCGCGTGGTCAACGAGGAATCCCCCGGCTGGTCCCCGCGCTTCCTGGACAAGCAGATCGCCAACAAGGTGCACCGCGAACTGGTCCGCTTCGCGGCCGCGGTGCGCGACGACCCGGAGCACCCGGCCCGGCTCGCGATCGACAACTTCCTCGCCGAGGTGGCCCGGGACCTACAGAGCGATCCCCGGATGATCGCGCAGATAGAGGGTCTGCGGGACCGCACCATCGCGCACCCGGCGGTCCAGGAGCTGATCGCGTCGGTGTGGGGCGCCGCCCGCGCGATGCTTGTCGAGGCCACCGAGGACCCGGACAGCGAACTGCGCAGCCGGGTCACCGACGCCGTCCGCTCACTGGCCGTCCGGCTCGCCGAGGACCCCCGCATGCGCGGCAAGGCGGACCGCTGGATCGAGCAGGCCGCCGCCTACATCGTGACCACCTACCGCGACGAGATCACCGCCCTGATCACCGACACCGTCGGCGCGTGGGACCCCAAGGAGACCAGCCGCAAGATCGAGATCAACGTCGGGCGCGATCTCCAGTTCATCCGCATCAACGGCACCGTCGTGGGCGCGCTGGTGGGACTGCTCATCCACACGCTGACCCGGATCCTGAGCTGACCGGGCCGACCCGGCTCACCGGGCAGGCCGAGCAGGCCGAACCGACCAAGCAGGCCGGGCCGGAGCGAGCCGGGGGCGGACCCGCCCCGCCCCGCCGCCCCACCCGCCCGGCCCCGAAAAGCCCGCCCTACCGCGCCGGCTCCTCCGACAACTCCTCCGCCCGCGCCTTGGCCGCGCGCAGGTCCACCTTCCCCGCCGCCGTGCGCGGGATCGACTCGACGAAGTGGATCCGCTTGGGCGCCTTGTACCCGGCGATCTGGGTGCGCGCGTGCGCGGTGATCGCCTCCGGCGCCGGGGAGGTGCCCTCGCGGACCACGACGAGCGCCGTCACCGCCTGGCCGAAGCGCGGGTCCGGGACGCCGACCACGACCGCGTCGAACACGTCGGCGTGCGTCTTGAGCGCGCCCTCGACCTCGTCGGGGTAGACCTTCTCGCCGCCGGTGTTGATGGTCGAACTGCCGCGCCCGAGCAGGATGATGCTGCCGTCCTGCTCCATCAGCGCGAAGTCGCCGGGCAGCACCCAGCGGCGCCCGTCGGGGTCGAGCACGAACGTCGCCTTCGTCTTCTCCTCGTCGCCGTGGTACCCGAGCGGGATGTGCCCGCTGACGGCCAGTCGGCCCACGACACCCGAGCCCGGCTCGACCGGGACGAGCCGATCGTCGAGGACGGTCGTGGTCTCCGAGGACGCGAACCGGGTGGCCGCGCCGAGCGTGCCGGTCTGTCGCGCGGCCGCGCCGGTCTCGGACGCGCCGAAGCTGTCGATGACGAACAGGCCGGCCTTCTCCAGCGCCTGCCGCACCGCCGTGCTCATCGGCGCGCCGCCGTTGCTGATCGCCGCGAGCGCGGACAGGTCGTACGTGTCGGGGTTGGCCGCGAGCCAGTCCGCGATGGGGCGGCCCATGCCGTCCCCGACCACCGCCATCGACAGCGCCTTCTCCCGCGCCGTGAGCGCCATCACGGTGTCGGCCTCGAAGCTGCGCCCGGTCCACATCAGGAAGGTGTTGCCCATGTAGAAGGTGTTCCACATCGACCACTGCCCGCCGCCGTGCATCATCGGCGCGAGGCCGAGCATGGTCAGCCCGGCCGATTCGCGGACCGTCTCCGCGAGTTCGTCCGGCGTCGCCAACTTCGGCCGGGCGCCGCGACCGGCCTGCAGGGCCGCGAAGAAGATGTCCTCGCCACGCCAGAGCACGCACTTGGGCATCCCGGTCGTGCCGCCCGTGTACAGGCCGTACACGTCGTCGCCGCTGCGCGCGCCGAAGTCGCGGGCGGGCGAGGCCGCCGCGAGCGCGTCCTCGTAGCCGACGGTGTCCTCGGCGGGCTCGGTCGAGCCGTCCTCCAGGATCAGCACGTGCCTCAGCGCCGGGAAGTCGGCCCGGATCGCGGCGGTGAGCGGGGCGAACGAGCGCTCGGCGACGACCGCGACCATCCCGGAGTTCTCGTACAGGTAGCGCAGCTCCGCCTCGACGTAGCGGTAGTTGATGTTGATCGGCACCGCGCGCGCCTTGTAACAGCCGATCATCGCCTCGACCCACTCCGCGCGGTTCCACGCGTGGATGCCGACGAAGTCGCCGGGCTCGACCCCGGCACCGAGCAGGTGGTGTGCGACCCGGTTGGCGCGCTCGTCGAGCTGACGGTAGGTCAGTCGTACCTCGCCCGCGACCAACGCGGTCCGGTCGGGAATCGCGTCGACCACGATCTCGAAGAGGTCTGCGAGGTTGAACGACGGGCTGACGGGCGTCATGGTCGGCTCCCACGGCGGATGAACGGACGCTTCGGGACCCGGGTGTCGAAGGACCAAGCCGAGGCGCGGATCCGGTCCGGATCGAAGCAGGGACGGTCAACTTACCCTTGACTTGGTCAAAAGAATAGCTCCGCCGACCGCACCCTCACCCCACCGACCGGGCCACCCGCTCCGCCATCATCACGCAGCCCAGATACGTGTTCCCCGCCGGCAGCACCGGCATCGCCGACGCGTCCACGACCCGCAACCCCTCGACCCCCCTGACCCGGCAGTCCCGATCGAGCACGGCGCCGGGATCCCCGTCCGGACCCATCGCGCACGAGCCACCCAGGTGGCCGTAACTGATCACGCCCTCGGGGACCGTCAACTCGCCCGCCGGCAGCAGCCGGGTCGCCCCGAGCGCCCGGTACGCGCTCGTCCGCTCCCATTTCGCCAGCTCGCCCACGACCCAGCGCAGCCGCTCGCGGTCGGCCGCGTCCGGCTCGGGCATCGTCACGACCGCCGCCCCCGCGTCGTCCAGCGTCACCGCGCCGCGCCCGGCGATGTCGAGCAGGAACGGCACGATCGCGAAGTGCACGTCGTCCACCGGGATCGCGAGCACGTGGAAGTCGATCCGCGGCGCGCCCGGCGTGCGCCCGAACCACAACGTCTGCGCCGGGCTGCCCACGAGCGGAACCGGTTCGGCCTGGCGGTACAGCAGCGAAGGACCCACGTGGTCCTGGAGGTTCGCCCCCACGCCCGGCAGCTCCGCGACCGCGCCGCCCGGCCCGACGCCCGAGCGCAACAGCAGCGCCGGCGACTCGATCGCGCCGCAGCACACCACCACCTCGCGCGCGGTGAACCCACCACCGTCCGCCGTACGCACGCCCCGGACCACCGCGCCGTCGAACAGCACCCGATCGACCGTCACGCCCACCCTCACGGTGAGGTTCCCGCGCTCCCGCACGGCACGTGTCAGGTAGGCCCGACTCACCGTGAGTCGTTCGCCCGTGACCGGATCGACCGTCGCCGGAAACGCGCCGACCGCGGGCAGCGACGCGGGGTCGTTGACGTCCTCGGTCCACCCGACGCCGAGTTCGCGCAGCCCGTCCACGAGCGCCGCGTGGCACGGCGCGAACTGCTCGCGGCGCCACCGCCGCACCCGCAACGGACCGGCGCGGCCGTGCAGTTCGGTGGACCCGTGATCCAGGTCGGTCTCCATCGCCCGGAAGGTCGCCAGGATGTCGTCCCAGCCCCACCCGGGCAGCCCGCGCGCGGCCCACGCGTCGTAGTCGCCGGGTTGGCCGCGCACGGTGGCCATGTAGTTGATCGCGGACGTCCCGCCGAGCACCCGCCCGCGCACCATGTCGACCGTGCGATCCGCGCCGCGCATCGCGTACGACGTGGTGAACGGCGTCCCGCCCCACACCGCGCCGGCCCGCTCGGGGCGCAACACCGAGTCGTCGTACGCGCTGTCGTCGGGCCCCTGTTCGAGCAGCAGCACCCGCCGGCCGGGGTCCTCGGAGAGCCGCGCGGCGAGCACCGCGCCGCTGGTCCCGCCGCCGACCACGATGACGTCCGCGTCCACGCCCACCCCCCAAATTCCTTGACTGAGTCACTTTACCCGACGGTCTTCGGACACGATCCGGCAAAGCACTCCCGAGACCCCGGCGTCCGGCGGTACTTTCTCGCCACGAAAGCCCCGAAATCACGCTCCGAAACCAGCCTCGAAACCACGGCCTGAAACCACGCTTCGCAATACCGCGGCTCGAAACCGCGCCTCGCGCGATCCACGCAAGCCCGCTTCACGATGCTCCGGGGGAGACATGCGCGTTCTGGGGGGACGGTACGAACTGGGCCAGGCGGTCGGGCGCGGCGGGATGGGCGCGGTCTGGCGCAGCGTCGACCGCGAACTCGGCCGCACCGTCGCGGTCAAGGTGCTGCCCGCCGAGCTGACCAGGCAACAGGAGTTCCGCGACCGCTTCCGCCGCGAGGCCCGGACCGTGGCCGCGCTGTCGCACCCCGGCGTCGCGACGCTGTACGACGTCGGCGAGGACCTCACCGGCGACGAGCCGACGCCCTTCCTGGTGATGGAGTTCGTCGACGGCCGCACCCTCGCCGAGGCCCTGCAAGAGGGCCCGCTGCCGATCGGTCGCACGGTGGCGATCGCGCGCGACGTCGCCGACGCGCTCGGGGCGGGCCTGGCCGCGGCCGTCGCGCTGCTGTGGTCCGCCCGGCTGGCCGTTCTGCTGGTGTGGGGCCCGCTCGCGGGCCTGGTCTCCGCGCCGTTCGCGCCGTCCAGCCACAGGGTCCACCGACACCAGGCGTTCTCCGCCTTCGGCGACGCGGACGGCTGGACGGCGAGCGACCTCAAGAGCCAGGAGTTCGCCGCCATCGCGCCGTTCATCCTGCTCGCCGTGCTCTTCCTGGTGGCGTTCCTGCGCCGTCGGGACGCGCCGGGCCTGTACATCGCGGCGTTCTGGCTGTTCGCGACCCTGATCGGCTGGTCGTGCCGATCCGTCGGCAACGGCACGAACGTGATCGGTCTCGGGGTCGCGCTGGGCCTGCTCGCGGTGGTCGTGCTCGCCCAGGAGGTACAGGCACGCAGTGTGCCCGCGGCGGCACCGACGCAAATTCCGCACGGAACGACGCAACCCGCGTAACCGCTCGGGCGTGAACATGAGAGGACCCGCCGGGGGATTGCCGTCCCTGACCCGGCGGGCCCGTTTCAAGCCGAAGTCTTCCGATGGCACATCAGGTGCCCTTGAACTCCGGGGTCTTCTTCTCCGCGAAGGCTCGCGGGCCGATCTTCGCGTCGGCGCTCATGAATACCCGCATTCCGATCTGCGATTCCAGCTTGAACGCATCTTCCTCGGTCAACTGGTCGGTTTCACGCAGAACGCGCAGTACCGCCTGAACGGCGATCGGACCGTTGGCGGCGATCTGGTGGGCGATCTCCTTCGCCTTCTCCAGCGCGCTTCCGTCCGGTACGAGATGACCGATCAGGCCGAGCTCCTTTGCTTCGGGCGCCTTGATGTGGCGGCCCGTCAGCAGCAGGTCGGCGGCGACAGTGTACGGAATCTGTCGGCGCAGGCGCACAGCGGAGCCGCCGAGCGGGAACAGGCCCCAACGCACCTCCGAAACGCCGAACCGGGCCGATTCGCCGGCGACCCGGATGTCGGTGGCCTGGAGGATCTCGGTACCGCCCGCGATGGCGGGGCCCTCGATGGCGGCGATCAGGGGCTTGGTGAGGGTGAAGCCCTTGAGGCACCACTTCATGACGGACATGTCCATCGCGGGCTTGCTGCCGTCGCCGCTGCCCTTGAACGCGTCGCCCGGGGCGCGCTTGCTCATCGCCTTGAGGTCGGCGCCCGCGCAGAACGCGCCGCCGGCGCCGGTGAGGATGGCGACCCGGATGTCCGGGTTTTCGTTGACCTCGTCCCAGGCGGCTTCGAGGATCTCGATCATCTCGCCGGTGACCGCGTTACGGGCCTCCGGGCGGTTCATCGTGACGATCAGGACGTGGCCGTCCCGCTCGACGAGGGCGTGGGGTTCGCTCATGTTCTTCGTCTCCAGGAATCACGGGAAGCACGGGAAGCACGGAAATTGCGGGCATCGCAGAAATCGCAGGCATCACGGGAGTGCGCCTGCACCATGCAAGGTCGGGGCTCGGGTCCGAGAACCCCGAGCCCGATCAGGCGAACTCGCCCGCCGGCGTGGCCGCGAAGCCCGCGCCGATCCGCAGGGCCTGCTCGGTCGCGCCGCCGAGGGAGAGCTCGATCTGCTTGGCGTGGTTGAAGTAGCGGTGGATGAAGTGCTCCTCCGCCACGCCCATCCCGCCGTGCACGTGCACGGCCGCGTGCGCGACACGGTGACCGCCGTCGGCCGCCCAGAACTTCGCGGTCGCGATCGCCTCCGCCGCGTCCAGCCCCTCGGCCTCCTGCCACGCGGCCTGCCACGTGGTCAGCCGAATGCCCTCGACGTCGATGTAGGCGTCGGCGAGCCGGTGTCCCACCGCCTGGAACGAGCCGATCGGGCGCTTGAACTGGATCCGCTCGCTCGCGTACTTCGCGGTCTCGCGCATCGCCTTCTCGGTCACCCCGAGCTGGGTCGCGCACAGCGCCAGGGTGGCCCGGTCACGCAGCTCGATCGCCGCGTCGGGGCCGCCCAGCGGCACGCCGACCACGCCCTCCAGGGTGACCAGGCCGGCGATCTCCTTGGCGGTGGTGAGCTGCGGCTCGATCCGCACCCCCGCGGCCGTCGGGTCGACCAGGAACACGCCCGCGCCGGCCTCGATGCGGGCCGACACCAGCAGCAGGTCCGCGACGGTCGCCGCGGGCACGCCGGTCTTGACCCCGTCCAGGCGCCAAGTGCCGTCCGTTTGCACCGCCTTGGTGTCCGGCGCGGCACCGTCCCGACCGAACGGCTCGGCGAGCGCGTAGGTCAGGATCTTCGTCCCGGCGATGGCGTCGGGCAGCCAGGTCTGCTTCTGCTCCTGCGTACCCAGCCGGTTCAGGGTCGACGCGGCGACCGCGATCGAGGGCCCGAACGGGACCGGCGCGAGCGTGCGTCCGACCTGCTCCAGGATCAGGCACTGCTCGAAGACGCCGTAGCCCGAACCGCCGAACTCCTCGGGCAGCCCGATCCCGAGCAGGTTGGCCTTGGCCAACTCCGCCCACAGGTCGCGGTCCAGGCGCGGCGCGCCGTCGCCCTCGACCTTCCTGTCCAGCGCGGTGAGCGCCTCGTGGGTGACCCGCTCGCCGAGGATCTGCCCCGCCAGGCCCACCAGGTCCTGCTGTTCTTCCGTGTAACCGAAGTCCATTTCACCTGTCCTTGTCAGCGTGGTGACGGCGGGTCAGTCAGCGGGGCGGTCGCGGCAGGCCCAGGCCCAGCATCGCGATCATGTCGCGCTGCACCTCGTTGGTGCCGCCACCGAAGGTGAGGATGAGCGCGGTGCGGTGCATCTTCTCCAGCCGGCCGCGCAGTACCGCGCCCGGCGAGTCCTGCTGGACGTACGCGTCCTCGCCCATGCACTCCATGAGCAACCGGTATGCCTCGGTGGCGAATTCGGTGCCGAAGATCTTCGTCGCCGACGCGTCGGCCGGCCCGACCTTGGTGCCGTGGTCGACCGACCAGGCGATCTTCCAGTTGACCAGCTTGAGGAACTCGACCTTGGCGTGCACGCGGCCGAGGTTGGCCTGCACGTGCTCGCGGTCGATCACCCGCGAGCCGTCGGCGAGCACGGCCCGCTCGGCCCAGCGGCGGGTCTCGTGCAGCGCGAGCTGGATGGCCGCGGCCGAACACAGCGCGACCCGCTCGCGGTTGAGCTGGCCGGTGATCAGCTTCCAGCCGCCGTTGAGCTCGCCGACCATCGCCGAGGCGGGCACCCGCACGTTCTCGTAGAACGTCTGCGACGTGGTCTGGCCGCCCATGGTCTTGATCGGGGTCCAGGAGAAGCCCTCGGCGTTCGTCGGCACGAGGAACATCGTCAGGCCCTTGTGCCGGGGCGCTTCCGGGTCGGTGCGCGCGGCGAGCCACACGTAGTCGGCCACGTGGATCAGCGACGTCCACATCTTCTGGCCGTTGATGATCCAGTCGTCGCCGTCCCGAACCGCCTTGGTGGTCAAGGCGGCCAGGTCGGTACCGGCGCCGGGCTCCGAGTAGCCGATCGAGAAGTGCATGTCGCCGGCGAGGATCTTCGGCAGGAAGAAGTCGCGCTGCTCCTGCGTGCCGTACTCCATCAGCGTCGGGCCGACGGTGTTGATGGTCAGGAACGGTACGGCCGCGCCGGCGAGGGTGGCCTCGTCGGTGAAGATCAACTGCTCCAGCATCGAGCGGTCCTGGCCGCCGTACTCCTTGGGCCAGCCGATGCCCAGCCAGCCGTCCTCACCCATCCGCTTGACGACGCGGCAGTACGCGCCCTCCTTGCCCATCAGGCTGGTCTCGCCCGCGGCCTGCTCGGCCCGGATCTCGGGCGTCATGATCCGCGCGAAGTACTCGCGCAGCTCCCGCCGCAGGTCCTCCTGCTCGGGTGTGTAGGCGATGTGCACGTGGTCTCCCTGATAGCCGTGGACTGCGGTGGTAGCCGGGAAATGCGGTGGCGCAGGCGAAGTGACGTCGGGTCAGCCCCTGGGCAGGCCCAGGATGCGTTCGGCGACGACGTTGAGCTGGATCTCCCGGGTACCGCCGCCGAGCAGGACCGATGGGAGGGAGAGGTAGGCGGTGAGCAGTTCGCCGCCGAGAGCGTCGTTGTGCGTACCGCCCGCGCCGATCCGGTCCAGCCGCGCGGTGACGACCGCCCGCTGGTGTTCGGTGACCGCGAGCTTGAGCACGCTGGAGGCGGCGCCGGGGTTGAGCCCGGACAACTGCTGCAGGGTCGAGCGCAGGGTCAGCGCGCGCAGCGCGAAGTTCTCCGCCGCGAAGCCGCCCAGGCTGCTCGCGAGCGCGGTGTCCGCCCACGCGGCGCCGGTCTCGCCGAGGTCGGCGAGCAGCTTGCCGAACGCCTGCATGCCGGGCCCGCCCGCGATCATCACCCGCTCGTTGGCGAGCGTGGTGCGGGCGATCCGCCACCCGGCGTTGACGTCGCCGACGACCTGGTCGTCGGCCACGAACACGTCGTCGAGGTAGACCTCGTTGAACTCCGACTGGCCGTTGGACTGCTTGAGCGGGCGCACGTCGATACCGGGCGTGGACATGTCCACGATGAAGTACGTGATGCCCTTGTGCTTGGGCGCGTCCTGGTCGGTGCGGGCCAGGCAGATGCCGAACTGCGCCTCGTGCGCCTTGGAGTTCCACACCTTCTGGCCGTTGAGCCGCCAGCCGCCCTCGACCCTGGTCGCGCGGGTGGTCAGCGACGCGAGGTCGGAGCCGGCACCGGGTTCGCTGAAGAGCTGGCACCAGATGATGTCGCCGCGGAGCGCGGCCGGGACGTACGCGTCGCGTTGCGCGTCGGTGCCGTGCGACATGATCGTCGGCAGCGCGAACTCGCCGATGACGGTGCTCGGCTGGGTCAGTCCGATCCGGGCGAACTCCTGTTGGACGACCACCTGTTGGGCCGGGGTGGCGGCGATCCCGTAGGGCTTGGGGTAGTGCGGCGACACATATCCGAACTCGGCCAGGCGCTGCCGGCGGGCGGGCTCCTCGAGGTCGCGGGCCGCGGCGAGGTTCGCGGCCACCTCGGCCCGGAAGTTCGCGATGTCGCCCTCGTCGAGTTCGAGGTCGAAGCGGCGGGTCGGGCCGCCGCCGATGCTCTCCAGGGCGGCCCGGCCCAGCCGCGCGGTCCACTCCCCCGAGGGGCCGAGCCACTGGGCGAGGAAGACCGCGCGACGCCAGTAGAAGTGGATGTCGTGTTCCCACGTGAAGCCGATGCCGCCGAGCATCGTGATGCAGTCCAGCGCGATCTCGCGGGCCAGCGGCAGGCACACCACGGCGGACTCGGCGGCGGCCAGGCGCAGTTGCTCGGCGGCGTCCTCGGCGGTGTCGTCGGCGGCGCGGGCGCCGTCCCACGCGGCCGCGGTGGCCAGCTGGATCCGGGTGAAGAGGTTCGCCGCCTTGTGCTTGATCGCCTGGAACGAGCCGACGGCGACGCCGAACTGCTCGCGGATCTTGACGTAGGCGAGCGCGGTATCGAAGCACCAGCGGGCCACGCCGACCGCCTCGGCGGCGGCCAGGATCGCGGCCAGCTCGCGCACGCGCGCCGTGGTGATGCCGGTGAGCACCTGGGACGCGGTGATCTCCAGGCCGCGCGCGGTGACCCGGGCGACGCCGCGGGCCAGGTCGACCGGGTCGAGCGGGTCGACCTCGATGGTGCGCTTGGTGCCGGGCTTGACCACGAACCAGATCTGCTCGTCACGGCCGGGGTTGGTGTCGGTGTTCGCGCCGAGCAGCAGGTACTTCGCGCCGACGGCGCCCAGGACCGGCTCGACGACGCCGTTGATCTCCCAGCCGACCTGGGTCTGATGGGCCGTCAGGCTCGGCGCGACGGCGACCGCGCCGGTGGCTCCCTCGGCGAACAGCGGCAGCAGCACCTTGCCGGCGTCGACGCCCGCGTACCGGTCCAGGATCGCGCTCATCAGCACGGTCGGCAGGTACGGGCCGGGCAGCAGGCCGCGGCCCGCCTCCTCCAGGGCGACGGCCAGTTCGAGCACGCCCGCGCCGGCGCCGCCGTGCTCCTCCGGCAGGTGTACGGCCGTCAGGCCCTGGCCGACCAGGGCGTCCCAGCACGCGGGGGGCGCGCCGGCGGACAGGTCGTCGACGGCCCGGCGGGTGTCCTCGATCGAGGCGTGGCGAGCGACGAAACCGGCGACCGATTCCGCGAACGCCTGATGCTCTGGGGCGAATCCGATCGGCACTGTGTACTCCCTCACCAATACTTGTCTCGATCAAGTAAGCGGACAGGCTACCTGACTGGATCCGGCGTCGCCAGATCCACCGGCCAACGGGTACGCGCCGGTCAACTGGGGCGCGTGGAGGGCAGACCGAGCTTGCGGTGGTCCCACGACACGATGCGGTCGGGGACGACCTTGATCACCACACGCTTGTTCAGCATCATCTCGACGGCCGGGCGCATCTCCTCGATGTACGGCGCGGCGTAGCGGCTGAACACGCTCACCCCCAGCTCCCAGATCCGCTCCGGCTCCTCGACCACCTCGGCCTGGCCGACGATGGACACGCCGCGCAGCTCCTCGTAGTAGTCGCCCGCCTCGACCAGGCACGTGATGGTCGGGTTGCGGCGCACGTTGAGCACCTTCTGCGCGCGGGCCTTGCTCTCCAGGCCGATCTCGCCCTCCAGGAACCCGTACCACATGCCGACCGAGTGGATGCTGCCGTCGGCAGCGAGCGTCGACATCGTCATCGAGTGCCGCTCGGCGAGGAACGCGGCGACCTCCTCCTCGGTCATCCGGACCCGGTCGCGCTGCTTGACGCCATGTCCCATGTGCTCGCCCATGACGGACTCCCTAACGCCGAAATTTTGATTGCCTGGGTCAAACATTGCCACGCCGGGAGAACGATTGACAGTCCGTCAGTTCGGCTGACCCATCCGCCCCGAACAACGATTGACAGTGCGTCAGGTCCTGCCTAGCGTCGGCGCCATGACCCGAACCGACGACTCCGAGGTCCCCGACTACCCCACCCGCCTGCGACTCGACGGCCGCAGCGTGGTCGTCCTCGGCGCGGGCCAGGGCATCGGCCGCCAGGCCACCCACGCCCTCGCCCAGGCCGGCGCCCGGGTGTTCGCGGTGGACCGCGAACCGGACCTCGCACGGGACATCGCCAAGGAGGTCGACGGCATCGCGTGGTCCGGCGACGCGACCTCGCGCGCGGACGTGACGCGGCTGTGGTCCGACGTCGAGGACAAACTCGGCCGGGCGCACGCCGTGGTGGACATCATCGGCATGAGCAAGTACGCCGACCTGCTCTCGACCACCGACGAGGACTGGACCTGGCACCAGGACATCGTGCTGCGACACGCCCTGCTCGCCCTCCAGCTCGGCGGCGCGCACATGGCCGCGCGCGGCGGCGGCGCGATCACCTTCGTCGCCTCGGTCTCCGGCCTGACCGGCGCCCCGATGCACGCGGCCTACGGCGCGGCCAAGGCGGGCCTGATCTCGCTGGTCCGCTCGGCCGCGGTGGAACTGGGCCCGAGCGGCGTACGGGTCAACGCGGTGGCCCCCGGCGTCGTGTGGACCCCACGCGTCTCGGCCTACCTCGGCGAACCCGGCCGCAACGCCAACGCCGCCAACGCCCCGTTGAACGACGTGGCCCTCCCCGCCGACATCGCCGGCCCCCTGCTCTTCCTCACCGGCGACCTGGCCCGCTACATCAGCGGCCAAATCCTCACGGTCGACGGCGCGGTAAGCGCCAAGTTCCCGTACCCCTTGCCGGACATGGACGCGGCACCGCACTGAGATCGGTGGACGAGACTCGCTCCTTCGGGTGAACCAAAAGGACGCCCAAAGGTGACTTCGCACTGGTCAGAGGGCATACACGGGAACTGGGCCGTTCAGCTCAACGGTAGGGCTCCGAAAGGTGGGAATATGCTCTCTTCAGCGGCGGAATCCACCTGAGGAGCCACCATGTCCGAGACATTGATCGACGTCGACGACGAAGCGTTGGGCATAGTCGCTCGGATGCTGGGCACCACGACGACGCGCGACACGATCAACACAGCCCTACGACGGATCGCCGCCGCCGAGATCGAGCGTCGAACGGTAGCCATCGACCGGATAAGAGAGCTGGTCGCAGAGGGTGCTCTGAACATGGAAGTGCTCGGATTGCCCGAGGAGTACGAGCCCCCGCAGGACTCGCGGTGACCCAGGATCTCTACCTCGCGGACACCTCGGCGCTCGTACGGTTCTTCCGCAGGCAGACCAGCGAAGCATGGCATGAGCCGTTCGCGGCCGGACGGGTCGGCCTGTGCGAGCCGATCCGGCTCGAGTTTCTGCGTGGTGTGGGTCCACAGGCAGCGTACGAAGCGCTCGACACGCTCACGAACGACATGCTGCCCTACTTCCACGTGCCGGAATCCGTATGGACCGAAGCTGCAGCGCTACAGCACCGCCTCTGGGAGAAGTCGCAACACGAATGCGCAAGCGTCGTGGATCTCGTGGCCGCGATCACGGCGGCCCGACACAACCTTGTGCTGCTCCACGCGGACCGCGACTTCGAGGTGATCGCCAAGCTCACCGGCCAACCCGTCAAGCGCATCGACGCCCGCTGACCACCACCTGAGAGGATGCCGGGGAGGCCGACGGCAGCAAGTGGAACGAGGTGTGCACGGTGTCCGATGTACGACGTGTAGGGGTGGTAGGGGCCGGGCTCATGGGGTCCGGGATCGTCGAGGTGTGTGCGAAGGCCGGGCTCGACGTGTTGGTGGCGGAGACGAGTCAGGCCGCGGCGGAGGCCGGGCGGGCCCGGGTGGCCAAGTCGATCGACCGCGGGGTCAAGGCGGGCAAGCTCGCCGAGGCCGATCGGGACGCGGCGCTGGCGCGGATCACCTACACCACCGATCTCGGCGAGTTCGCCGACCGCGACATGGTGATCGAGGCCGTGGCCGAGATCGAAGAGGTCAAGACGCAGGTCTTCGCGACGCTGGACAAGGTGGTGCTGCGCGAGGACGCGATCCTGGCGTCGAACACGTCCTCGATCCCGATCATGAAGCTCGGCATGGCCACGGCCCGCCCGCAACAGGTCGTCGGGATCCACTTCTTCAACCCGGTGCCGGTGCAGAAGCTGGTCGAGCTGGTGCCCTCGCTGCTCACCGACGAGGCGACGGCCGCCCGTGCGGAGGCGTTCGCGGCCGACGTGCTCGGCAAGACCGTGATCCGTTCCCAGGACCGCGCGGGCTTCGTGGTCAACTCGCTGCTGGTGCCCTATCTGCTGTCCGCGATCCGCATGTTCGAGTCCGGCTTCGCCTCGGCCGAGGACATCGACAACGGCATGGTGCTGGGCTGCGCGCACCCGATGGGCCCGCTGCGGCTGACCGACCTGATCGGCCTGGACACGATCAAGGCCGTCGCCGACAGCCTCTACGACGAGTTCAAGGAGCAGCTGTACAGCTCGCCGCCGCTGCTGCTGCGCATGGTCGACGCCGGCCTGCTCGGCAAGAAGAGCGGGCGCGGCTTCTACCAGTACTGATCCGAGCACACCTCAGGGCGGCCCCGAAGCGAGGGGCCGCCCTGACGTCGTCTCTGCCCGGAAGGGCTATCGCGTTCGCGCCTCGACCTTGTCGAAGCGCACGGCGCCCTCGTCCCCGTCCGCCGGGACGTCCACCGGGGCGTGCTTCTCGATCTCCGCCGCGACGTCCGCCGTCGGCGTCTGCGGCTCGGCCTTCGCCACCACCACCGCCTGCGAGCTCTGCAGCGGGACCTCCTTGATCAGCAGCACCGCGATCAGCGCGATCAGCCCGAACGGGGCCGCGAACAGGAAGATGTCGCCGACCGAGTGGCCGTACGCGCCCTCGACGATGCCGCGGGCCGGTTCCGGCAGCTCCCGCACGTTCGGGATACCCGCGCCGCCGCCGGCACCCGCCTTGAGCCCGCCGTCGGCGAGGTAGCCGGTGACCTTGCTCGCCATCACCGCGCCCAGCGCCGAGACGCCGACCGCGCCGCCGAGGCTGCGGAAGAACGCCACGACCGAACTGGCCGCGCCCAACTGGTGGATCGGCACCGCGTTCTGCACGG
This sequence comes from Embleya sp. NBC_00896, assembly GCF_045207785.1. NCBI lineage: Bacteria > Bacillati > Actinomycetota > Actinomycetes > Kitasatosporales > Streptomycetaceae > Embleya > Embleya sp. NBC_00896. Next base: position 5,746,748 of record NZ_CP108776.1, on the reverse strand, counting down.
CCAGCACCAGGTTCTGCTGGAGCGCGCCGACGCCCACGCCGACCAGGAACATGTACACCGCGAGCACCCGTAGGTCGGTGTCCGCGCGGACGGTGCCCATCAGGCTCAGGCCGATGGTCAGCGAGACGCCGCCCATCACCAGGTAGCGCTTCCACAGGCCGGTCGCGGTGATCAGCTTGCCGACGATGGTCGACGCGATCACCAGGCCGCCGATCATCGGCAGCGTCATCAGGCCGGACAGGGTCGGCGACTTGCCCCGCGCGATCTGGAAGTACTGGCTCAGGAAGACCGACGCGCCCATCATCGCCAGACCCACCGCGAGGCTGCCGATCACGGCGAGCACGATCGTGCGCTCCTTGAACAGCCACAGCGGGATGATCGGCTCGGCCGCCCGACCCTCGACCCGAACGGCCAAGCCGAGCAGGGCCAGCGAGCCCAACACCATCACCGCGGTCTGCCAGGAGACCCAGTCGTAGTTCTTGCCCGCGAGCGAGACCCACACGAGCAGCAGCGAGACACCCGCGCTGATCAGCGTCGCGCCCAGGTAGTCGATCGTGACCTTCCGCTTGACCACCGGAAGCTTGAGGGTCTTCTGCAGGATCACGATCGCGGCCACCGCGAACGGCACGCCGACGTAGAAGCACCAGCGCCAGCCCAGCCACGGGGTGTCCACGATCACGCCGCCGATCAGCGGCCCGCCGACGGTCGCGAGCGCGAACGTGGCGCCGAGGTAGCCGCTGTACCGGCCGCGCTCCCGCGGCGAGATCATCGCGGCCATGATGACCTGCGCGAGCGCGGTCAGCCCGCCGACGCCGACGCCCTGGATGACCCGGCACCCGATCAGCATGCTCGTGTTCTGCGACAGACCGGCCAGCGCGGAGCCCGCGACGTAGATCACCAGCGCGAGCTGGACCAGTAGCTTCTTGCTGGTGAGGTCGGCGAGCTTGCCCCAGATCGGCGTGGTCGCGGTCATCGCGAGCAGCGTCGCGGTGACCACCCACGTGTACGAGGTCTGGCTGCCGTGCAGGTCGGAAATGATCCGCGGCAGTGCGTTCGAGACCACCGTGGACGACAGGATCGCCACGAACAGCCCGAGCAGAAGCCCCGAGAGGGCCTCCATGATCTGCCGGTGCGACATCGGTTCCGCCGATGCCTCCGCGGCCGGTGCGTTGGTCATGCGTGCCCCTCTTGCTTCGGATGCTCTGCGCCCGGACGCGGCTTCCCCACCCCCGACACTCGTTGCTTGGTACAACCATAGCGTGCTTTGTTGCTGCAAGCAACTTTCAAGAGATGGTCAAGCCGGCATGCCCGAGCGTGATCGATCGATTGCGTAATACAATCTGAAATATGGCAAAGACCTCGAAATCGGGCGCCGGAGGCGGCAACGTAGGCGGCGTCTCCTATCGCACGCTCTGCATCGCGGCGATCGTCGTGTTGAGCGTCTGGTTCGTGCTGGCCAACACCAAGTCGGCGACCATCCGGTTCTGGATCCCCACGCTGGCCGCACCGATGTGGATCGTGCTGATCGGGGCGTTCGCGGCCGGGGCGCTGACCGGCTGGTGGGTGAAGGGCAACCGGCGCTGAGCGGCCCGATACCCTGACCCCATGCTTCGCTCCAGGCTGCGTCCGGCCTTGCACGTGGCGAGCCTGGTGACCGCCTGCTTGCTCGCGGCCGGCTGTTCGGATTCCCCCTCACGGACCACCGCCGAGCCCTCCGCCGGCACACCCACCGGGTCCGGGCTGCAACCCGCCGGCGCCACCGTGTGCGGCGACCTGCTGCCGACCACCGCGATCACCGGCCTGCTCCCGGCGGGCGACGCCACCACGAGCACCGACCAACCGCCCCTCCCCCACTACCCGGTGCTGCGCTGCCAGGTCACCGCCGGCGGCCGGACGTTCATCGGCTCGGCCTTCCTGTTCAACATGGCCGGCGCCGAGCGCGTACAACTCCCCGGCCTGACCACCACCAGGTCCGCGCCGATCGGCAATGGGCAGAACCGGCTCTACGGGATGGCCGGCGCCGACGACGCGTGGCTGGTCCGCGAGTGCCGGGTGCAGAACGTCGCCGACCCGGTGCCGATACTGATCCGGGCCCGGACGGTCGGGCCCGCGGGCGGCACACCCCCGCCGGACCAGCGCCAACAGCTCGCCGAGCTGACGGTCGCGATCGCCAACGGGGTCTCCAAGGCGGCCGGCTGCGGCGAGCCCGAGACGCCCCGCCCCGGCACGATCCCACCCGCGAGCGAGCCGAAGCCGATCACCGACGCGCCCGTGTGCGGCATGCTCGACCCCGCCGCGCTCGGCCCACAGGCCGCCGGCGATCAGCGCGGTCGGTGGACCGCGTCCGCGACGCCCGAGGGCCCCGGCGCGATCCAGGGCTGCGACCTGTTCCTGGACGGCACCCGCGTGTTGTCCTTCGCGATCGTGCACGGCTACCTCGCGCCCGGCACCGAGTATCCCGGCGAGCGCGGCACGCTGAGCGAGCGCCTGCCGGCGATCGGCGTCCCCAACGACGCCGCGCTCGCGGGCACCGTCGTGGGCAAGGTCACCGTCATGAGCGGCTGCGACGGGCACACGGTCGCCTACCAACTCAGCCGGCACAACGGCGAGGACTCGCGGGGGCAGATCCTCGGTCAGCCGGCCGAGACGTTCTTCAAGGCGTTCGCGAACGGCGCCTCCAAGTGGGGCTTCAACTGCGTGCCGATCGCCCCGAACGCCGACTGGCGGATCCTCGACTGACGCGAGGCGCGAGCGCGAGGCGCAAGGCGTGAGGCGCAAGGCGTGAGGCGCGCGTCCGCAACCGCGAACCGCACCGACGAAACACGCGAAGGGCGCCACACGGATTCCGGATTCCGTGTGGCGCCCTTCGCGTACTCACCCGCCCGCGGGCGGTCCGAGGGTCAGGAGACCCCCGCCGTCTCGCGCGTCAGCGCCGGCAGCGACTGCGGCTGCGCGTCCTTGGCCGGGTCCCCGTCCTTCTTCGGCTGCTCGCCGTTCGCCGGCGGCAGCTGGGACAGGAACTTCGCCTCGACCTCCGGGTTCTCCTTCAGGTACGCCCGGACGCCCTCCTCCGACGCGTTCGGCTTCCCGTCGAAGTCGACGAAGACCTTCTTCTCCAGCGGCCCGAGGATCGTGTCGTCGATCTTCAGGTTCTTGATCCACCCGTTGAGCTCCGGGAAGTCCTTCGCGAACCCCTTGCGGCCGATCGAGCTGATCCAGCCCGCCTCGCCATAGGACTTCTTCGGGTCCGCCAGCGGCTTGATGTCGTACTTCGTGTACGCCCAGTGCGGACGCCACATCGTCACCACGATCGGCTTCTTGGCCGCCATGTCGCGGTCCAGCTCGGCGATCATCGCGGGCGTGCTGCTCTTGACCAGGTCGAAGTCGAGCCCGTAGTCCGGGATCAGCTTCTTCTCGGTCAGGTCCATGATGTTCGCGCCCGGCTCGATGCCGACGATGCGGTTGCCGAACTCCTTCTCGTGGCCCTTGAGTTCCTCGACCGTGTTGTACGGCAGGTTCTTCGGGATCGCGAGCTGGACGTCGACGTTCTGGTACCACTGCCCGATCTCTTCGAGCTTGGCGCCGTACTCGTCCATGTACTTCTTGTGCAGCGTCGGCAGCCACGCGTCCATGAACAGGTCGATGTCGCCGCGCGCCAGGCCCTGGAACAGCGGTCCCACGTCGAGCTGCTTGAGCGTGACGTCGTAGCCGCGCTTCTCCAGGAGCTGCTTGTACACGTGGGTGACGACGACGTCCTCCTCCCACGGGATCCAGCCGATCGTGATCTTCTTCTTGCCGTCGTCCGCGGCGCCGAGCCCGAAACCGCCCATCAGCCCCGCGATCAGCGCGATCGTGACCACGCCGCCGACCGCGACGACCGGGCGCGGACGCCAGTCGAGCAACCACTGCGGGGTGAAGGCCGCCGAGGAGCGCGCGGTGGCGGCGCGCCGGGCGCGGGCCTCGACCCGCTCTCCGGCCGCGCTGACCGTGCGGTCGAGGTAGATCGCGAGCACGACCACCGCGACACCGGCCTCGACGCCCAGGCCCACGTTGTTGTTCGACAACGCGCCGAACACCTCGCTGCCCAGGCCGCCCGCGCCGACGATTCCGGCGGTGACCACCATCGACAGCGACAGCATGATGACCTGGTTGACGCCGGCCATGACGGTCGGCAGCGCGAGCGGGAACTGGATGTCCTTGAGGATCCTCCACTCGCTGGTGCCGAACGCCTCGCCGGCCTCGACCATCTCCGCGTCGACGCTGCGGATGCCCAGCTCGGTCATCCGCACGCCCGGCGGGAGCGCGAAGATCACGGTGGCCACGACGCCCGGTACCTCACCGATACCGAAGAACGTGATCGCCGGGATCAGGTACACGAAGGCCGGCATGGTCTGCATGAAGTCGAGCACGGGCTTGACCACCGTGCCGACCGCGCGGCTGCGGGCGGTCAGGATGCCCAGCGGGATCGCGATGATCAGCGCGGCGACCGCCGACACGAGCACCAGGGCCAGCGTGGCCATCGCCGGTGCCCACATGTCCAGGCCGTCGATCAGCAGGAACCCGGCCACCGCGATCAGCCCGAACACCGGGCCGCGCACGGCCCAGCCGATCGCCGCGAACAGCACGACCACCGCGGGCAGCGGCGAGTCGGTCAGCCAGTCGGCCAGGTGGGTGACCGCACCGCCGACGACGTCGGTGATGAAGTCGAACAGCCACCCGAAGTTGTCACGCATGAAGTCGACGAGGCTCTCGGCCCAGTCTCCGAGATGGATCCTAGGCATCGTGACGCACCTCGCCGTCCGCGGTCTCGGCGCCGACCGGGAGCAGCTTCTCCCCCGCGCCCACGGGCACGAGCATCTTGACGCTGCCGGTGTCGGTCACCCCGAGTGTGCCGTCGGAGTCGGTCGACATCGTCTGCGCCGCGTTGCCGAGCGCGGCCAGCAGGCTCACCCTCGGGATCACCCCGACCAGGCGCATCGCCTCGTCGACCACCGCGAGCGGCAGCCGGCTCTCGGCGCAGGGCGTGAACAGCTCGGCGACCGGCGTCTGCGGGGTCACGGTGACCACGTCCAGGCCCGGCTCGGGCTGGATCGTCCGGTCCCCCACCCGCGCGGCCTCGGTGACCGCCGCGTCGGTGACGGCGCCGAGGAGGCGGCGGCCGTTCTCGCGGGTGTCCACCACGAAGGCCGCCGTGGTCTGCGCCTCGCGCATCGTGCGCATCGCGACCCGGGGCCCCTCGCCGCACGTCACCGTGGCGCGCGAGTCCTCCATGATCGATCCGGCGGTCAGCACCCGGGTGCGGTCCACGTCGGCGACGAAGGACGCCACGTAGTCGTTCGCGGGGTCGGTCAGGATGTCCTCGGCGGTGCCGATCTGGACGACGCGACCGTCGCGCATCATCGCGATCCGGTCGCCCAGGCGCATCGCCTCGTTGAGGTCGTGCGTGATGAACACGATGGTCTTGTGCAGCTTCTCCTGGAGTTCCAGGAGCTGGTCCTGCATCTCGCGGCGGATCAGCGGGTCGAGCGCGCTGAACGACTCGTCCATCAGCAGGATGTCGGCGTCGGTGGCGAGCGCGCGGGCCAGGCCCACCCGCTGCTTCATGCCGCCGGAGAGCTGACCGGGCGCGGAGTCCTCCCAGCCTTCGAGACCCACCAGCGCGAGCGCCTCACGGGCGCGCCGGTCGCGTTCGGCCGCCGGGACGCCCTGGACGGAGAGGCCGTAGCCGGCGTTCTCCAGGACCGTGCGGTGCGGGAAGAGCGCGAAGTGCTGGAAGACCATGCTGATGCGCCGGGCGCGCACGTCGCGCAGTTCCTTGCCGGGCAGCGAGGTCAGATCCCGGTCGTCGATGTAGACGGCGCCGGCGGTGGCATCCAGGAGGCCGTTGAGCATCCGCAGGAGTGTCGACTTGCCGGAGCCGGACAGGCCCATCACGACGAAGATCTCGCCCTCGGCGACCTCGAAGGAGACGTCGATGACGGCGGGCGTGACGTTGTTCTTGCGGACATCGTCGCGGCTCTCGCCGGCCCGAAGCCGCTTGACCGCGTCGTCGGCCCGTCGGCCGAAAATCTTGTACAGGCCTTCGGCCCGGAGTCTGGACACATGCACCTCGTCATTAGGGCCGCGACGGGACGGAACCGAAAATTTCGGTTCCGGGCCGGTGTGCCGCCGTGATGAGGACACCGGCGTCGCGGGCTACGGGTGCGGGATACGGCCGCCGCAAAAACGTCACGGCAGCGGCGTTACGTCCGGGGTGGAACGCCCTCTCCCTCAGGCTGTCCCGAGGGAAGGTTGTATCCCGCACTTGTTACCGGGCGTGACTTGCCCGGGGGTCTCTTCAGGGAAACATACCGAGGCTCTCATCGCATAAATAGGTGGTTTTATGTCCGGTTTCATGGGTATATCGCCGCACTTTGCCTATCGTTTTTCCCGTGACTCTCCGGTGATCAATAAGCAACCGATTCGATATCAAATCAACTCTGCGTGATTATTCGCGCACGTGAAGCAAAGATCGAACCCCTCGTGCCGCACTCGCTCGTGCCCGGGCGCGCACTCCGGCGCCGTGCCCCGAATGGCCCAGGCGCTTTCAGGGCGCGCATGCCCCATAGGGGTGACGTTCTCCCAATCACCAGGTGACACAACGTCACCAGGCGGTAACGTCCCGGCGCGACAACGCAGACGGAGATCCCCCACGTTCCCCGCGCACCCCCCTACCGATGGAGCCTTCCGTGTCACGCTTGCTCGACGTCAGCCCCGAGGTCCGCGCCGAGATCGGCGACGACGAGGCCGCCCGCCTGGTGGCGGGGGAGACCGGCCCCCAGACCTACGCGTGCGCCTCCTGCCGCGGCGAGGGCGACACCACCTCCGTGGAGACCAGCGCGCTGCTGTACCTCGCCGAGGAGACGGCCGTGCTCGCGTTCGCGCACACCCGCTGCATCCCCTCGCAGGTGATCCCGGTGTCCGAGGCCGCGGTCGAACCGCTGCTCGCGGCGCAGGCCAACCCCGGGCTCGCGGTGCAGACGGTGGTGCCGGGCGGCCCGGTGCCGATCTCGATCACCGGCAGCATGGTCGTGTGCGCGGGCGTGACCTACGCGGCGCTCGTGGTCGAGCCCGGCGCGGCGGTGGCCCGCCCGGGCACGCCCGGGGCACAGGACGAGTTCCTGTCGCTGCTGGGCGAGCGTGGGTTCGCCCCGATCGCCACCCCCGACGAGACGCTGCCGCCGCTGCTCGGCGGCTGGTCGGTACAGATGAGCGACGGCTACCTGACCGCGGTCCTGTTCCCGGGCGCGGGCGGCCGGACCGAGGCGTGGTGGCAGGCGCAGACCCCGGCCGAGGTGCCGGAGGCGTGGCTGAACGCCGCGAAGACGCACGGCGTCGTGCTCCTGTTCGCGGCCCCGGTCGGCACGATCGGCATCCACACCGGCAACGACGAGCTCGCCGCCGCGCTCGACGAGGCCGGCCGGCGCAACCTGCTCGCGGCCGGATCGGTGCCGGTCAGCGGGATCTGACGAGCCATCACCTTGGGCGAGGACCCGACGGTCGTCGCCCCGCGCGTGATCGGGAGGCGGCCGATTCCGGGCCGCCTCCCGAGTTCCGATAGCGTGCCGGGCCTATGGAGCACTACGACGCGGCCTACGGCGACGAACTGGTTTCCTACGACCGGCGGCACATCTGGCACCCGTACGCGAGTACGGACGGCAGCTCGCCGCTGTTTCCCGTGGTGGGCGCCGAGGGTGTCCGGCTCCGGCTCGCCGACGGGCGCGAGCTCGTCGACGGGATGTCGTCGTGGTGGGCGGCGATCCACGGGTACAACCACCCCGTCCTGAACGCGGCCGCGCACGCCCAGGTGGACGCGATGGCGCACGTGATGTTCGGCGGGCTCACCCACCCGCCGGCCGTGCGGCTCGCGCGGCGCCTGGTCGAGATCACTCCCGAGCCGTTGAACAAGGTCTTCTTCGCCGACTCCGGCTCGGTCGCGGTCGAGGTCGCGCTCAAGATGGCGCTCCAATACCAGCGCGGTCGCGGCCGGCCCGAGCGCACCCGGCTGTTGACCGTGCGCGGCGGCTATCACGGCGACACCTTCGGCGCGATGGCGGTGTGCGACCCGGTCGGCGGGATGCACCACCTGTTCTCCGGCGTGCTGCCGGCGCACCTGTTCGCGCCGATTCCGCCGGCGGGCTTCGACACCGACCCGCGCGCCGAGGACACCGCCGCGATCGAGGACCTGCTCGACCGGCACGGCTCGACCGTGGCGGCGGTGGTCCTGGAGCCGATCGTGCAGGGCGCGGGCGGCATGCGCTTCCACTCCCCCGCCTACCTGCGCCGCGTGCGCGAACTGTGCGACCTGCACGGCGTGCTGCTGATCGCGGACGAGATCGCCACCGGCTTCGGGCGGACCGGCGAGCTGTTCGCGTGCGACCACGCCGGGATCGCGCCGGACATCATGTGCCTGGGCAAGGCGCTGACCGGCGGCTATCTGACGATGGCCGCGACGCTGTGCACGGACGAGGTGGCCGAGGTCATCTCGCGCGGCGAGGGCGGCGCGTTCATGCACGGCCCGACCTTCATGGCCAATCCGCTCGCGGCGGCCATCGCGGGCGCGAGCGTGGACCTGCTGCTGTCCGGGCCGTGGCGGGAAACCGTCGGAACCCTGTCGGCGGGCCTGCGCGAGGGCCTGGCCCCGGCCCGCGACCTGCCGGCCGTGACCGACGTCCGGGTCCTGGGCGCGATCGGCGTGATCGAGCTGGCCGAGCCGGTGGACATGACGGTCGTCCAGCCCGCGTTCGTCGAACGGGGCGTGTGGATCCGGCCGTTCGGGCGGCTCGTCTACACGATGCCGCCGTACGTGATGGGCCCGGACGATCTGGCGACCGTGACCGGCGCGATGGTGGACGTGGTCCGCGGGCTCGCGTAGCGAGGTGGTCGTCGGACCGGCCGAGGTCCCCCGGACAGGGCCCGGGCGGGCCCGGACACCCATCGACGCGCTCGCGTCGCGTGTGGCTTTGGTGACGGTTCGGGGTCGAGACCGCAACGCCTGCGCGTCACGTTCGTTGGGCTTGGTGTGTTCAGCTTCGATGACTCCATCAGCAGCCGGGCCCTCGGCCACCCCGTCGTCGCCGTGGATGTCCCCGCGGCGCCGACCCACGACCTACTGACCCCGATCTACAACTCGCTGGAGAGCGAGTGGCGGCGGATGTTCCGCGCCATTCCGCACGAGCGCTCGAACGAGGACTACGCGGCGAGCCGCCCCTCGTACGGCGCGCCTCCGGCGATCACCAACACGTACGCGCAGGACCTCCCGTACCCGAGCCTGACCCTGCCGGTCCAGGCCACCGGCGACCTTGGCGGCTACACCGCCTACGGGCGCCACCGCGGCACCTCCCTGGTCCCCGCCCAGCCCCCGCGCGTCCCGCCGCAGGGCCACCTTCCGTTGTAGCGCGGGAGGTGGGACGGCCATGCCCGAGGGCCCGGACGCGTGGTGCGTCCGGGCCCTCGTCGTGGTGCGGTCGTGCGTGGTGCGGTCGGGTCAGCGGGTCGGCTTGTTGCGGCCGCGCTTCTCCCTGACCTTCATCCGGATCTCGATCGGCGTGCCCGGGAAGCCGAACTCCTCGCGCAGCCGGCGCTCGATGAAGCGGCGGTAGCCGGCCTCCAGGAAGCCGCTGGTGAACAGCACGAAGCGCGGCGGCTTGGTGCCGGCCTGGGTCGCGAACATGATGCGCGGCTGCTTGCCACCGCGGACCGGGTGCGGGTGGGCGGCCACCAGCTGACCCAGGAACGCGTTCAGCTGACCCGTGGGGATCCGCTTCTCCCAGCTCGCCAGCGCGGTCTCGATCGCCGGGACGAGCTTCTCCATGTGCCGGCCGGTGAGCGCCGAGACGTTCACCCGCGGTGCCCAGGTGACCTGCACGAGGTCCTGCTCGATCTCGCGTTCGAGGTAGTAGCGGCGCTCCTCGTCCATGAGGTCCCACTTGTTGTACGCGATCACGATCGCGCGGCCGGCCTCGACCGCGAGCGTGATGATCCGCGTGTCCTGCTCGGTGAGCCGCTCACTGGCGTCGATCAGGATGACCCCGACCTCGGCCTTCTCCAGCGCCGAGGTGGTGCGCAGCGACGCGTAGAAGTCGGCGCCCTGGGTCAGGTGCACACGGCGGCGGATGCCCGCGGTGTCGATGAACTTCCAGGTCTTGCCGCCGAGCTGGATCAGCTCGTCGACCGGGTCGCGCGTGGTGCCGGCGACCTTGTCGACGACGACGCGGTCCTCGTTGGCGACCTTGTTCAGCATGCTGGACTTGCCCACGTTCGGGCGGCCGAGCAGCGCGACCCGGCGCGGGCCGCCCTCCTGCAGGCCGAAGCGCTGCGCGGGGGCCTCGGGGAGAATCGCCAGCGCGGCGTCGAGCAGGTCGCCGCTGCCGCGGCCGTGCACGGCCGAGACCGGCCAGGGCTGGCCCAGGCCGAGCGACCACAGCGCGGCCGCGTCGGCCTCCTGGGCCATGTTGTCGACCTTGTTGGCGGCGAGCACGACCGGCTTGCCGGCCTTGCGCAGCACCCGGACCACGGCCTCGTCGCTGTCCGTCGGGCCGACGATCGCGTCGACCACGAACATGACCGCGTCGGCCTGTTCGATCGCGTACTCCGCCTGGACCGCGACCGACAGGTCGATCCCGACGACGTCGCGCTCCCAGCCGCCGGTGTCGACGACGGTGAACCGTCGGCCGTTCCAGTTGGCCTCGTAGTGCACGCGGTCGCGGGTCACCCCGGGGGTGTCCTCCACGACCGCCTCGCGGCGCCCGATGATGCGGTTGACCAGCGTGGACTTGCCCACGTTGGGCCGCCCCACGACGGCCAGGACCGGCAGCGGGCCGCCGGACTCCCCGTCGCCGTCGGAGCGGTTGGGGGCGTCCCCGTCGAGGTCCACCCACTCTTCGGGGTCGTAGCCCGCCTCCCACGCCTCCGGGTCGAAGGCGCCCTCGGTGGTGGCGTCGGCGTGCTGCTCCATGGGGGTGTTCCTCGTTCGGGTAGCTGTACGGGTCAAAAATCGGTCAGCCGGCGCGGCCGGTCATCCGCTCGGCCTCGCGCAGGTGCGCGGTGAGCCGTTCGACGATGCGGTCCGACGCGGCCTGGACGGCCTTGCGGGTGGCCCGGCGGTCGGCGTTCTCGACCGCCTGGAACGGCTTGCCGTAGACCACGTCGATCCGGGAGCGCAGACCCGGCAATGCACCGATCGAGGATCCCCGCGCACCGGTGCCGAGGCAGGCCACGGGGACGATGGGTGCCCCGGAGCGCAATGCCAGATATGCAAGTCCATTGTGCACTGCCGAGAAGTCGGCCTGTCCCCGCGTGCCCTCCGGGAACACCCCGAGCGCGCCGCCGCCTGCCAGAACGGCGAGCGAATCGGTGATCATCTTGCGGTCGGCGACCCCGCGCTGGACCGGGATGTGGCCGATCCCGCGCAGTATCGGACCGAGCGCGCCGGCGAACATCTCGCGCTTGACCAGCACCTGGGTGGGCCGCGGCGCGAAGGCGAACAGCATCGGCCCGTCGACGAAGTTGGCGTGGTTGCCGGCCAGGATCACCGAGCCGGCCATCGGCACGTGCCACGAGCCGAGCGCGCGGATCCGCCAGAAGCTGCGGAGCAGCGGTTCGCCGATGAAGTGCGCGGCCCCGGCCAGCGGGGGCTTCGAGGTGGTCCCGACGGCCGCCGTCACCGCACGTGTTCCGCGACCAGGGCCAGCAGGTGGTCGACGACCTGCTCGCGGTTCAGCTCGGTGGTGTCCACCAGGATCGCGCCCGGGGCCATCCCGGCGGGCGCGACCGCCCGGCCCGAGTCGAGCGCGTCGCGGCGCGCGAGGTCGGCGCGGGTGTCCTCGACGCTCATGGCCTGGGCGCCGGCCAGCTCGGCGTTGCGGCGGGCCGCGCGGGCCGCCTCGGACGCGGTCAGGTACACCTTGAGCGGCGCGTCGGGCGCGACCACGCTCGCGATGTCGCGGCCCTCGACGACGATCCCGCCCTCGCCGATCACCGCGCGCTGGAGGTCGACCAGGCGCGTGCGCACCTCGGGGACGGCGCTGACCGGGCTGACCGCCTTGGTCACCGCGTCGGTGCGGATCGGGCCGGCCGCGTCCTGGCCGTCCACCGTGATGGTGGGCGCTTCGGGGGCGGTCCCGGAGAGGATCTGCGGCTTGTCGGCGGCGGCGGCCACGGCGACCGGGTCGTGCACGTCGACGCCGTTGGCCAGCATCCACCAGGTCATCGCCCGGTACATCGCGCCCGTGTCGAGGTAACGCAGTCCGAGCCGGGCGGCGACCGCACGGGAGACGCTGGACTTGCCGGACCCTGACGGGCCGTCGATGGCGACCACGGCTGTCGCGAGCGGCGTACGGGCTTCCACGGTCGCGGACCTTTCGATTGTTGCCGGCACGGGTGTTGCCGGCATGGGTGTTGCCGAAGGTATCGCCGAGCCGGGCGGCGGCGGGGCGGATACCGAAAGGCGATAGGACACCGCCCGAGGGTACCGTCACGGATAGCCTTCATCGGTTACCCCATTATCCCGTCACCCGCCCCCTGGAGTTCCCGTCATGCGTACCGCCGCCGTGGTCGGCACCGGACTGATCGGTACATCCGTCGCGCTCGCGCTGACCTCGCGTGGGGTCACGGTGTATCTCCGGGACCACGACAGCACCGCGGTACAGACGGCCGCGGCCATGGGCGCCGGGCTCGACGCGGTGCCGCCGGAGCCGGTGGAGTTGGCGGTGCTCGCGGTCCCGCCGGGTCGGATCGGCGAGACGCTCAAGGTGGTGCAGGCGGAGAACCTCGCACTGAGCTACACCGACGTCGCGAGCGTCAAGGAGCAGCCGCTGCACGAGATCGAGGCGCTCGGGTGCGACGTCTCGCGGTACATCGGCGGCCATCCGCTCGCCGGGCGCGAGCGCTCCGGGCCGCTCGCGGGGCGGGCCGACCTGTTCGAGGGTCGGCCGTGGGTGCTCACGCCGTCGCGCAACACCGACACCGAGACGCTGAACCGGGCCCTGGAGATGGTGTCGCTGTGCCGCGCGGTGCCGGTGGTGATGGCGCCGCGCGACCACGATCACGCGGTGGCGCTGGTGTCGCACGCGCCGCACCTGGTGTCGGCGCTGATGGCCGCGCGGCTGGAGTACGCGCGGGACACCGACACCCGGCTCGCGGGCCAGGGCGTGCGGGACGTGACCCGGATCGCGGGGTCGGACCCGCAGCTGTGGATCGACATCCTCGGCGCCAACGCGAACGCGGTCGCGGACGTGCTCGCCGGCCTCGCGGCGGACCTGGACACGGTCGTCGGCTCGCTGCGGTCGCTGGCCGCGGACGACGAGGCCAAGCGGGACGTGGGCGCGCGTGGGATCGAGGGGGTGCTGCGGCGTGGCAATGCCGGGCACGCGCGGATTCCGGGCAAGCATGGGCAGCCGGCGGCGCGGTATGAGGCGGTGCCGGTGGTCGTGGGGGACAAGCCGGGGGAGTTGGCGCGCTTGTTCGCGGACGTGGGGCGGGCGGAGGTCAACATCGAGGACATCCGCATCGACCATGCTCAGGGCCGCCCGGCCGGGTTGGTCGAATTGCAGGTGGATCCGACGCGCGCCGAGGCCCTCACGGTGGCCCTGCGAACCGGCGGCTGGACGGTCCAACGCTGACGGGGCGGCCTCAATCGCCGGCCGGGCTCGGGCGTCCTCAATCGCCGAACCGGCTTGAAAGCCCCGCCTCCTCCCGGACCGGCCTGCGGCCCGCTGTCCTCAAACGCCGGACGGGCTGTGAATAGGCTTGAGGCCGAATCAGCCCGGCCGGCGCTTGAGGCCACCTCGGCCGAAGGCCGGGTCGATCAGCCCGGCCGGCGTTTGAGGCCAACCCAGGTGCCGCACGGCGCTATGCGTTTGAGGCCAACCCAGGTGCCGCACGGCGCTATGCGTTTGAGGCCAACCCAGGTGCCGCACGGCGCTATGCGTTTGAGGCCAACCCAGGTGCCGCACGGCGCTATGCGCTTGAGGCCAACCCAGGTGCCGCACGGCGCTCAGCGTGGGGGGTTTTGTTCGGACCAGCGGCGGCCGAGTTCGGTGCGGAAGTCTTCGGACCATTGGGAGTTGAGGAGGATCTCCTCGATCAGGGGGTTCGGGGAACGGTCTCGGCGGTCGGAGAGAACGCAGATCGCGATTTGGCGGAGGACGCCCTTGGTGTCGGTCTTGGGCGCCAGAACGACAACGAGGAGTTGTTCGAGGAGTTTGCGGGTGCGCTTCTCGCCCGCGCCGGATGCCTCGAGGCGATCGCCGAACTGCTCGGCGTCCAGAAGCGTTTCGCGCATCGCGACCAGGTCGTCCGGGTTCCATGCCTCCGGGGCGAGCTGACGGCGCCGCTGCTCCAGCCGCGTGGTCAACCGGTCCGCGAGGACCGGAAGCACCCGCAGGTCGGCCAACCGCAACGCGACCGCGAGCGTGACGATGTTGTCGATGCCGGCCACCGCGGTCTTCGCCGCCCCGCCACCCAACGCGCGTTCGCGCAGGGTCGGCTTCTCCGGGAGGCGTTTGACGGCCCGCCGGATCTTGTCGACCTCGGTGTCCGGGATCCCGTAGCCCGCCCACATGCTCCACGGCGCGTTCCCGGCACTCGTGGGCAGCGCGCCCGGGGTCGGCGGACTCTCCGGCGCCGACGCGTCGAAGTCGGCGTCGAGGTCGTCGTCCTCCGGCTCGTCCGGAAGCGGCAGTGCCGGTATCGGCAACTCGCCGCGCTCCTCCTCGAAGCCCGGCCACGGCCCGGCGAACGCGTCCTCGATCTCCTCGAACACCGCGCCGTCGTCGGCGTACCACGTCACGTCCTCGGGCTCGGGCCGCGGCTCGGGCCGCGGTTCCGGCTTCGGCCGCGCCGATTCCGCCGTGTACGGGAACGCCGGCTCCTCCTCGGCCGCCGACACCGTGACCACGCGCGGCTCCCGCTCCACCCGCACCGGCGCCACCGCCGCGACCAGCTCCGGCTCGGGCTCGCGGGCGCGCTCCGGCTCGCGGGTGCGCTCCGGCTCGCGGGCGCGCTCCGGCTCGCGCTCGACGACCTTCGCAACCGGTACCCGCGACGCGGACGTCGGCTTGCCCAGCCGCGCGCAGATCTCCCGCGACCGCTCCTCGGCCCGCTCGTGCGGGAACCGGCGCAGGTCGCGCATGCCCTCCAGGAGCCGGTGGATGCCCGGCCAGTCGGTATCCGTGTACCGGCTGACCAGCAGCGCCGCCGCGTGCCCGTGCACGTCCGAGCCGGCCTTGGGCTCCTCCGGCACCGCCAGCCGGTAGCGGCCCGCCCACGGCTGTGCCTCGCGCGGCCGACGCGGCAGCACGACGAACCTCGGTTTGCCGGAGTGGTCGAGCGTCTCGAACGTGGAGAACGTGAACGAGACCGGCACCAGCCACAGCAACAGGTCGGACAGGCCCCACAACATCGGCACCGGATCGATCCCGACGTCCGCCTGCCGGAACGAGAAGAACCGGCCCGGGTGCCGCAGCACGGCCGCGACCGCGACCTCGAGCAGGTACGCCTGGTCGCGGGCCCGCCCGCGCAGCCGTTCGGCGTGCCCGTCCAGCGCGTGGGCGACGAAGTCCGGGGCGAGCGGCGCCAGGCCGTAGCCGCGCGGGATGTCCTCCAGGGCCGGCTCCCCCGCCCACACCGCGTCCTGGGTCAGCACCAGGGCCGCGTGCGGGCCGAGGTCGCGCCCGGGATCGAGCAGGACGCGCGCGTTGTTGCCGTCGACCACGTACTCGCGCCGGATCACCGCGGCGCCGCGGCCGGTGTGCACGAGCGCGACGCTGGTCACCGGCGCGCCGCGGTCGTCCGCGTCGATCGCCACGTGCTCGCGCACCTCGTCGTGCCAGCGCAGCAGTTCGTCCCGGGTCACGGAGGTCGCGATCGGTCCCAGGCCGCGCCCGCCGAGCAGACTGTCGTCCTGGCGCCGGTAGACGATCTGCCGAAACCCGGTCGTGCCGGCATCGACCACCATGTCGTTCCCTCCCGGCTGCGCCGTCCGTAGCGTCATTGCTCCCGATCCGTCCCTTGGGGCGTGAGGTCGAGGTGGTCCACGGCCAGCCGGCCGTACTCGGCCAGGAACGGTTCCTGGTAGCCGGTGCCCCAGAGCGCCCATACGAAGGCCCGCTGGTATTCGGCGTACAACCGGTATGACGTATTGAGACCCCAGACCGTGCCCGCCACCCTGGCGCCGAACTTCGAGTGATCCCGAACTCGGTCGATGGTGAGCCGGGTCAGCCGGTAGATCAGCCGCCCCAGCAGGGCACGCGGTATCCCGCATTCGTCCAGGGTTCGGATGTCCTCGTGCAGCCGGGTCAACACGGCCACGTAGGCGGCCCTGGTGTGCCGTTCGGGGCGCCGCTTCTGCTCGTACGCCCGGCCGACGAGTTCGTCGAGGCGGTACACGACGTGGGTCAGGAACGGCGGCTCGGCCAGCAGCAGGGCCACCGTGAGCGAGGCGGTGTCCGCCTGTTCGAGCGCGGCGCGGAACTCGCGCGACTCGCTCCCGCCGGCCCTGGCCAGCGCCGCCGCGGCCGTCCCCAGCGTTTCGTAGCCGGCCCGGGTCGCCTCCAGCCGCTCCCACGCGGGCCAGTCGGGCGCCCCGCGCAGGGCCGCCCGTCGGCCCCGGTCGAGGGCAGCGCCGGCCGGCTCCCGGCCGCGGCGACCCCGGGCCGGGCGGGCGCGAGTTGCTCCGGCCGCGGTGGCACGGGCCGGGCCGGCCGATCCGCGTCGCCCATCGACACGCCCCCGCCCACCCGGAAGAACGGTTCGCTCCGGTCACCCGAGTCGACCCGATCGGCCCGGTCTCCCAGCGCGGCCCGGTCATCCGGCTCATAGCACTCGTCCCGCTCACGGCGAGGCGCCCACCCGACCGAATCCCGCCGGTCCGACTCGCCGCGCCCATCGCGTACATCCCGCTCGTCCCGCTCGTCCCGCCGGCCCCAGTCCTCGCGCCCGTCCCGCTCGTCGAAGACGCCCGACCGACTCGACCGACCCGACCGACCCGACCGACCCGACCGACTCGACCGACTCGACCGACCCGATTCGCCGAACCCATCGGACGCGTCGAATTCGCCGACCTCACCGAACTCGTCGGATTCACCCGACTCTTCGGATTCGTCCCGACGGGACCAGGTATCGGAATAACCGGACGCCTCCCCCTCGTCCGACTCCCCCGACTCCGCCCCCGCCCCCCGCCCCGGCTCCAGCCCCGATCCCAACCACGCCCCGTCCCCGCGCCCGTCCCCGCGCCCGTGCCCCTGTTCCGGCCGCGCCGGGTACCCCCGAGGCGGGTCGTCGACCGGCAGCGGCGGCACGAAAGCCTGAACGAACCCGGTCGCGTCCGGATCCAGTTCGAGCACCAGGACCGCCCGCTCGCGGTTCGACGCGTTCATCGCCCGCGCCGCCGCGGCGACCTTCACGAGCTTGGCGTCCACCTCCGGCCACGGAAGGGTGCAGAACAGTTGCACCAGGACGCCGGCCGCGTTGCGGAACTGGTCCAGGCCGGGCTGCGGTTCGCTCGCCGGGTCGATCCGGAGCCGGTTCGCCGGTTCCGGCGTGTGGGGCCAGCGCGGCACCAGCACGAAGCGCGGCTTCACCGATGCGTCGCTGGTCTCGTAGGTCGAGAACGTCCAGGTGCCCGGTGCGATCCGCTGGGCGAGTTCGAACACGCCCCACAGCAGCGGCACGATGTCGGCGCCGACGTCGTCCACGTGCAGCGTGAACGCCTTGGTGGGGTCGCGCAGCACGGCCGCGAGCACGACCTCCAGGAGCTCCGCCTTGTCCCGCGCCGTTCTGCGGATCTCTTCGTACACGTGCCCGTCCAGCGCGTCCCGGCGGAGCGGCGCGGCGCGCATCGGCGCCCCGTCGGCCACGTCGGCGAGCGGCACCTCCGACCCGGTCAGTCCGCCCCCGCGCCGGCCGTGCAGCCACGCCGTCGCGAGCATCCTGTGCCACTCGACGGTCCGCGCCGGGTCGAGCAGGATGTGCGCGTTGTTGCCGGGCCGGTTGGTGCCGTGTATCGCGGCCTCGCGCAGAATCAGCGCGTACCGCTCCTCCAACCGCACCCGGCACATGCTCCAGGCCGGCGTCTCGGGCAGCGACCGGTCCATCGAGACGTGGTTGTCCAACTCGCCGTGCCAGTCCCGAAGTTCCTCGTACGTCAGGGACGTCGCGACCGGGCCCATACCCTTGCGGCCGAGCAGGCTGCTGTAGCTCCAGCGGTACACGACCTGGTCGAGCGGCCGATCCACCCCGGTGTCCGACGCCATGTCACACCCCCACCCGCTCGATGCCGGCCTGATCGAGCATGTCGCACATCGCGAGGATCGACACGATGGGTTCGAGAACCCGTCGCGGCCGGATCCCGCCGGGGAACCGGCCGTCGCGATCGCGCGCGCCGGTGGCCGACACGAAGTGCATCGTGCAGCGCCGGAACTCCTCGAACGGGCCGAGCCACGCGGCCGCGTCGTGGGCGTGCAGGAACGAGTACACGTCCCGACTCTCCGCGTCCACACGCGCGGGGTCCACCACGCCGGCCACCTGCGGCCGCGAGCCCAGCCACGCGTCCACCGGCGGCTCGAACCGGATCAGGTCGGCCTTGGTGACCGCGACCGCGACCGGCTGCTCGAGCAGCTCGCCCGCACGCGGCAGCCGGTCCATCACGGCGGAGAACGTCCGGTCGCCGCGCCGCGCCCCCGACGCCTCGTCGCCGTCCTCGGTCAGCCGGCGCAGCTCGGGCAGGTCGACCGCGACGACCGGGTCCACCACGAACACGAACGCGTCCGCGGCGGCCAGGAACTGCATCTCGCGCCCGCCCCTGGCCAGGTCCTCGCCACTGACGTCGAAGAACGCGATCGGCCGGGTCCGCCCGCCCGCCCGCAGCAGCAGCGCGTCCGCGAACTGGACCAGGTTGCCCTGGTTGTTGACCGTGGTCGCGAGCATCTGGCCCTGCTGGAGCGGATCGACCCGGTTGCGCCGGTAGTCCTGGTGCTGGTCGGGGTCCACCGGCGAGTGGGTCACCCCGTACGCGCGCAGGCCGCCGGCGTCGATCTCGGCGATCATCGCGGCGAGCAGGTGCGTCTTGCCGGACAGGCCGTCGCCGATCAGGCCGATCACCAGGGGTGGCTCGTGGATCATGTAGTTCGTCGGCAGGTAGTGTTCGCGCTGCTCGTCGCCGGTGGGGTTCGGACAGCGCATGAACGTGCCGCGCCGCCGGTCGTGGAGCTTGACCGGGTCGGTGATCCGGCCCAGGTCGACGTGTTCGAAGCGCAGGCGGGCGTCGCGTTCGTAGAGTTCGTTCGCGTTCCAGCGCACAAGGTCCAGGCAGTAGGGGCAGCGCACCTCGGGTCGATTCGGGTCGGCGGGGCCGGGCCCCGGAGTCGGAGTCGGGGTCGATTGGGCCGGGACCTTCCGCGGCGCCCCGCCCGTGCCGGGGGCCGGACGCGGCTTGCCCACCACGTGGATCGGCTCGGACGGTGCTTCGTGGGCGGGTTCCGGCGTTGCCCCGTGGGCGGGTGACGGTTCGCGTGGCGGGAGCGGCTGGGTGGGCTCGGCGGCCGGCTCACGGGTCGGCTTCGGCCTGGTCCGGCCCCCGGCCTGGTTCGTGCCGAGCGCGTCCAGCCGATCCCGCATCGCGTCCACGCGCGTGGGCTCGGGCAGCGTGTGCAACTCGATGGGCACGTTGAGCAGTTGGTGATAGCCGGCCCAGCCGCCGCTCACGTAGTGCTTCACCAGCCGCCGGGCCAGCTCGCGATGCGCGTCGTACGGCTCGCCGCGCCCGGTCACGTCCACCCGCACCCGCCCCCCGGGCCCGGTGGTCGGCCGGCGCGGCAGGACGACGAAGCACGGGGCCGACTTCGGGTCGCCGTCCTCGTCGTCGATCTCGAACGTGGAGAACGTCCACGGCCCCGGGAGCAGCGCGCTGAGCAGATGTTGCAGGCCCCACAGCAGGGCCGTGCCGTCCTCGGCCGTCATCGGCAGGATCGACATCCGCGCGCTCGGGTGGCGCAGCACGGCGGCGGTGAGCACCTCCAGCGGGTCGCCGAGCCGGTGGGCCCGGTCGTGCAGGTCGTTGGCGGCGAGTTCGAACGCCTCGGCGAGGCGCTCGTCGGCGAGCGGCTTGAGGCCGTAGCCGGGCTCGACCCGGTCCAGCCGCACGGCCCCGGGCGCGCGTCGGCCGAGCGCGCCCCAGGCGATCGCGTCGAACGGCGCGACGCTGTCGCGCGGGCCGACCAGGACGTGCGCGGAGTTGTTGAGCCACGGCCGGCGCGCGTCCGCGGTGACCTCGCGGCGGATCAGCGCGACGCCCAACGGGGTGTCGAGCAGGCACACGCTGGAGCCCGGGCAGGCGGGGTCGCCGTGGTCCATCGTGACGGCTTCGGACAACCGGGTGCGCGTGTGCCAGCCGAAGAGCTCGTCCCGGCCCAGCGATGTCGCGACCGGCACGACGCCGCGGCGTCCGAGCAAGCCGTCGGGGTCCCAGCGATACACGATCTGATGCAGCATCAGCCGGCCTTCCCTGCCGTCGCGTTCAACTCGATTGGCTCCTTCCCCAGAGCCGGCGCCGACGATCCGGGGCCTCGACCGGCCCGCGTGGCGGCAGGTCCGGGGGCGGGGCCGGGGTCGCGCGCGGCGGGTCGAGCGGCGCGGCGGGCGGCGGCAGCGGTTGGGCCGCGAGCGGCATCCGCTGCCGCTTCTGGGCGAGCACGAGTTCGTAGCGGCGGCGGCCGTCGGCGAGCGGGTCGTACTGGGCTCGGCCGCCCACCCACGGGTCCGGTTCGCCGAGTCGGCGCAACATCTCGGCGGGTCCGGGCCGGCGCCGCGCGTCCGCCTCGAACACGCCCTGGAGCAGGTCGAGCAGCACGCCCTGGGTCTCCACGCCGACCGGAACCCGGCCCTGGCGAACGGCGCGGCCGGTGGAGACGTGGTAGGCGACCTGCGCGGCCGACCACACGTCGTCGCGCGGGTCGGCGGCCCCCGGCCCCCTCAGCGGCCCCGGCGCGGCCCACTGGGCGGCACCCAGGCTGCTCCTGGGTTCGCCGGCGAGCGCGGCGTGCCCGAAGTCGGTGATGTACATCCGGCGTTGCTCGCGCTGCCAGCACACGCTGGTCGGGGTGAGGTCGCCGTGCACGACGCCGGCCACCTCCAGGTAGCGGGTGGCGCGGAAGATGGCCCGCCGGAAGTCCTCCTGTTCCTCGGTCACGAGCTTGCCCACGACGTCCTCGGCGGGCGGGCAGGGCGCGGATTCGAGCAGCAGGAACGGCTCGTCGCCGTCGAAGTCGTGGCCCACGACGCGCGCCAGCTCCGGCGGATAGCCGTCCGGGCCGAAGGTGCGGACCAGCCGGAGCAGCACCCGGATCTCGGTCTCCAGGCTCGCCTCGGCGCCGACCCGGCGGCGCCCGTCGAGCGTGCCCAGACGCTTTTGTACGAACGTGGTGCCGTCCTCGCGGTCGCGCACGTCGCGGACCCGGAAGGGCTGCCCCGCGGCGGCCGGTCGGTCCGGGCCGAACTCGACGCGGCGCTCGATCGGGGTGCCCTCGGGGTCGGTGTAGAGGATCGTGTCCTCCACCGGCTTCTCCCCCGTCTCGCTCATGACGCCCTGCCACCGTCCTCGTATCCGCCGAAACCGCCGAACCGGTCCGGCTCCGCGGCCTCGCCGCCGGCGCTCTCCTCCCACATCCGCGCGTCGTCCACGGAGCCCGGCAGCAGCGGCATCAGGCGCAGCACGCCGGCCAGCCGACCGCCGCCGGTCCACACGAGTTCGTGGTCGATCACGTGGTCCGCGCGGCGCTCGCGCAGCGCCTCGCGCACGGCCGGGCGCACCCCGCGCGGGGCGAATCGGACGCTGCGCGCGTTCGTCGGCGCGTGGTCGAGCAGGATCAACTGGTCGGCCGCGCACAGCTGGAGCATCGGCCGGTCGGGGGGGTGTGCGAGCAGCTCGGCGATCCGCTCGGCGTCGCCGCCGACCGCGTCCCCGACGTGCGGGCGGTCCTGACGCCGGCGCGCGAACGGCGGCGCGGCCTGGACGCCGTTGTGCGCGAGGTGGTCGGCGTACGCGTGCAGGATCGGCCGCAGCTCCGACTCCACGCCGTGCCGGGAGGCTTCCGCGGGGTCGCGCTCCAGGAGCGGCCACAGTGGTTCGAACGCGGCGTGCAGCCCGTCCACGACGTCGCTCAGGACGGTGTCGTACAGGCTCGCGCCCGCGCCCTGCGGCGGCGGCGTCGACGGCGGCGCGGGCCGGCCCGGGGTCGAGTAGCCGCCGGTCCCGAACGTGGCGGTCACCGGATCGGGCTCGGACACGTCGCCGGCGAACCGGTTCTCGATCCCCGCCGCGTCCTCCGTCAGGGTCTTCGCGGTCTCCTCCAGGAGGGCGGCGAGCACGGTCGCCCGGTCCACGGCCTCACGGCGCGGCCCGGCGAGCGCCCAGTCGTTCCAGATCGTCCGCACGAGCACAGCGTGCAGCGCGACCAGGGCCTGGAGCGCCCCGCCGAGGGCGAGTGTGTGCTCCCAGTGCCGCACCCGCAGCATCCAGTCCACGCCGGGCAGCAGCAGGAGCACGGCCAAGCCGAGCACGAGCGCGAGCGGACCCACCCCGACGGGCGGATCCCAGGCCCGGCCGGTGAGCCATCCGCCCACCACGCCGACGACCGCGATCAGGCCGGCCACCACGATCATCGGCAGCGCCTCGGCGGGCAGCGCGGCACGGCCCTTGCGGTCGGGTCGGCGCAGCGTGATCAGGGTCGGTCCCAGGATCGCGAGCAGTACCGCGAGCCCCGCGCCGACCACCCCGAACGCGGGCCACAGCGCGGCCAGGAAGGACCCGAGCAGCAGGCTGCCCGCGATCTTGATGTCGACCGGCCCGAGCGGAAAGTCGGCCGGCCGCGTGTAGCGCGCGAGGAAGCCGTCCGAGCAGGTCCGGTCGACCTCGTCGGCACGCGAGGTACCCGCGCCCGGCGCGATCCGTTCGGCGAGTTCGCGCAGCCGCTCGGCGAACCCGCGCAGCCCCTCGGGCCGTTCGAACGCGGCGGTGGTGCGCTCGTACAGCGCGCCGGCGACGGACGCCGTGGCCAGCCCCTGCGGCTCCGGGATCACCACGCCGACATGCTCGCGCCACGCCTTCCCGTCCGCGTCGAAGCCGCCCGCGCCGCGCCCCACGGTCTCCCGGACCTGGTCGCGATAGTCCCGCAACACCCTGGCCGCGTCGGCGATCTCGTCACCGATCGGCCGCCCGGCCCGACCCGCCGAGCCGTACAGCGCGAGCGGGCTCGCGAACAGCGCGAGACGCTCCCTGGCCCGGGTGAAGCCGTGGTTGGCGTGTCCCCACATGCCGCCGAGCATCCCGTCCGGGCGCACGCACTCGCCGCTTCCGCCGGCCGTCGCGGCGAGCGCCGTGCCGGTGCCGTCGGCGAGCGCGGCGAGCGGCTCGGGCCACGGCTCGTTCATCCCGCCGTCGGCCCCGGCCAACTTCTGCGCGGCACGGATCCTGGCCCGCTGGACGGCGTCGTCGCGGATCCGGTGCACGAACACGCTCATCCCGGGAGCCGCGATCGAGCGCGGCAACTCGGTGACCCCGACCAACACCTGGTCGAACACCTCGGGCTGGGTGAGCACGTCGAGCAGCGGCCCGAGCGCGTCGGCGTCGTCCGGGGTGAGGGTGACACCGGGGGCCCGCCCCGGGGCCCACTCGGTGCCGCGCACGTCGCCGACCCACAGCGTCGCCGCGTCGCTCCCGACGAGTTGGCCGGGGCGGCGCAGCACGATCGAGCCGTCCACGGGCGAACCGACCGCGACGCACACGACCTTGCTGTACATGCCGGCGAAGATCCGCTCGTACGCCTGCCGGTGCGCGACCAGATCGTCGACGGCGTCGACCACAAGGATCCGGTCGGCGTCCACGTTCCGGGTCCCGGCCGGCACTCGCGTTCGCGCGTACGCGGTCTGCACGTCGGCGAACTGCCGAGCCGCCATCACGGTGTCGTACTCGGTGCGCAGGTCCACCACGATCACGAGCGGGCGCGGCGCGCCCTGGTCGGTGGTGTCGGTCACCAGCCACCCCCGGGCGTCTCGGGCTCGTCGTAGTCGTCGGGATTGTCGAGGCGAAGCGTGCGATCGGTGCCGTCGAGCCGCAGGGTGCGGTCGGCGCGATCGGGGTCGCGGGGGTCGAACCGGTCCCGGGGATCGCGGGGATCGCGCGGATCCTTCGGCTCACGCGGGTCGTCCGCGTCGTCCGGGGCGTACGGGTCGTAGGGGTCGTACGGCTCCCGCCGCACCCGCCGCTCCACGGCCGGCCGGTCGTGATCGGGCTTGTCGAGGTTCGGCCGCCCATCGCGGCGGTCACGGGGGTCGCGGGGGGCACGGGGTTCGCGGGGATCCCGCGCGTCACGGGAGTCCCGGGGTTCATGAGAGTCCCGGGGTTCATGAGAGTCCCGCGCATCACGGGAGCCCCGGGGCTCACGGGCGTCGCGCTGATCACGCCACTCGTCCCGCCCGCGCACGTCCTCCGGGTCCCGCCGGTCCCGGTCCACCCGCTCCGACCCCGGCCGGACCGGATCCCGCGCGTCACGCCGCTCCCGCGAGTCCGGCCACCCGCGCTCCCCACGATCCCGGTCCTGCTCCCGGTCCCGATCCGAATCCCGGTCCCGGTCGCGCCCTCGGTCGCGATCCCGGTGGCTCTCCCAATCCCGGTCTCGATCCCGATCCCGTTCCCAGTCCCCCGCCTCCTCGCCCCGAGGCCCGAACCCGTCCATGTCCCCGGACACGTCGTCGAGTTCCAGCTCCCGCAGCGAGTCCCGAGTGCCGCCCTGGTGCGGGAACGACAGGTCGAGCGCGGTCGGCAGGGTGACCTCCCACAGCCGCAGCAGTTCCTCGGCCCACCCTCGGCTCCGCTCGGGCAGCCGATCCCGCAGCTCCTTCAGCACCTTGATCTGGCGGGGCGCGACCTCGTGCACGAAGTGCCGGTACAGCGACGACGGTTCCCTGACCCGCGAGCCCAGTCCCTCGGGATAGGTGAGCATCAGCTGCTTGGCGAACTCCCGCCGCACGGACGCGTCGTCGGTCAGCGTCCACTCCTCGTACGCGCGCAGCAGGCTGCCCCACGACGAGGCCCGGTCGAACGGACGCAGCGGCAGCTTCATCACGGTCGGCCCGTCCGGCAGCCGGATGCTGATCACCTCGGGCGAGGACCGCTCCCCGCGCACGACCCCGACCTGGCCGTTCCACATCGCGCACAGCAGCCGGTGCAGGATGTACGCCCGGTGCCCCTCGGTGGTCGCGAGCCAGTCGTAGGTGAAGCCGAGCCGCTGCCGCCACTTCAGGAAGTCCACCGGGTCCTGCCGGTCGAGCGAGCGCGACCAGTGCGCGAGCACCCGGCGGACCTCGGGGACCTCGGTCAGGCTCATCGCGCTGCGGAACAGCACGACGACGATCGACTCCTGCTCCACCGCGCGGAACTCGATCTTGCGGGACGGCTCGTTGGGGATGTTCAGCATGCGTTCGAGGTACTGCCGCACATCGGAGTCGGCGGCCGTGCCGGGGTGCGCGATCAGCACCTTGAGCTCGCCGCTGCCCTCGGGCGAGAAGCCGTTGGGCAGCATGCCCGCGAGCTTTTGCACGAACTGTTCGAGGTCCTCCTCGCCCACCGCGGCGCCGCGCCGGGTCGCCGCGCGGGTGAGCAGATCGCGCACCGGCGGCAGCAGCGGCTGCGCGTTGAGCTCGCCGGCCTGTACGAACAGGGTCTTGACCTGCTGCTTGATCTGGTCCCTGACGTAGGTGACGGCGGCCGGCACGCCCTCGCGCTCCTCGCCCATCTCGTACGCCTTCTGCCAGATCCCCGAGCCGAGCAGCTTGCCGACCACCTGCGCGGCCCCGGCCGTCTCGGGCAGTCGCTCGCGGTCCACGAAGCGGCGGACGACCTGGCGGTAGAACGACTCCAGGTTGCCCTGCGGCGGCAGCAGGTAGGACACCCCGGAGCGCTGCCGGTACAGCTCCCGGGTGGCCCGCCCGAAGTTCGCCTCCTCCTGGTCGCGGTGGTCGTTGAAGGCCTGGCCGAGGCTGTCCACGACGTGCCGCAGGTAGGTCATCTTGCGGTCCCACACCTCGGCCTGACCGCCCCACTGGGCATGCCAGTTGCGCCGTGAGCGCCACTCGAACCACTGCTGCTGCGCGCCGAGCGCGCGCTGCACCTCGGGGTCGCCCCACTTGGCCTTGACCACCCCGCCGGCGCGGTCCTTGATCGCCGGGATGTGCGGCGCGTTGACGGTGATCCCCGGCGGCGGCGTGGGCTCGGTGCTGCAGTGCGCGAGCAGTCCCGCCACGCCCGGCCGGTCGACCTCGCTGTACAGCCGCCGGTCGCCGAACAGCACCCGGGCGGCCCGGAACAGGTCGCCGTCGGTGAGCAGTTGGCGGATGCCGCGGACGTGATTGAAGTCCTCGGCGAGCTGCGCGGTGTGTGCGCGCAGCCGCGCCTCCTGCTGCTGCAGCGCCTGTTCCATCGCGCGGGTCCGGGCGTTGAGCGCCTGCATGATGCCCGCCGCGCCCTTGGCGGGCGAGGGGTCGGCGACGTGCGGCGGTGCGCACAGCCACAGTTCGCCGAGTCCGGACACCGACATGAACGACTTGACCTGCTCGAGGTTGGCCTCGGAGGCCACCCGCGCGTCCGAGGTCAGGTCGCGCACGGCCTGTGCGAGCAGTCGGCCCGCGACGATGTCGGCCAGCTCGTCCACCGGCACGGTCATCGACGCGACCAGGCTGGTGGACACCCCGCACGCGCCGATGCCGCTGGGCGCGGGGATCTCGCGGCGGACCCCCTCGTTGATGAAGCTGTCCGCGAAGGACTGGTACAGGTCGCCCTGGATGACCGCGTTGTCCAGCTCCGCGCCGCCCGGGTTGAGCCCGGTCCCGATCAGCGACATCACCAGCGACACCACCGAGCGGTGCAGGTCCTCGCGTTCGATCCCGCTGGTGCGGCTGAACAGGAAGCCGGTCTGCACGGTGCCGGCCTGGAGCCGGATCGGCTCCAGGCCGGGATAGCGCACCGCCAGGTTTCCGACAGGCACGCCGAGCCCGGTGTCGAGTTCCTCCTGCGCGAACTGACCGTTCTGGTCGTCGACGAGCTGGAACAGGTCCAGCAGCGCGCGACCCGCGTTGAGCACGGCCGGTCGGCCGCCACCGCGATCCTCGTCGAACGCGGAGGGCATCAGCACGAGCGGGTAGATCTTGATCCCGTCGTAGCCCTGGGAAAACGCCTCGCCGATCAGGTGCAGGTAGTCGTAGTAGATCCCGCATCCGGTGCCGCCGGCGATCGAGAACGCGACGAACACGTCGCACGTGTTGCGGTTGTTCTGGCTGCCGCTGAGCGCCATCAGGTGGTCGTTGCCGTTGCTGATCAGGCCCACCGCGCGGCGCAGCGGGTCCATCGCGGGGCTGAGCCCGTGCCGGAAGGTCTCGAACAGGGCCGCGCGCCCGACGGTGGGCAGTTGGCCCGCGCCGAGCCGCAGCGGCGTCACCCGCGGCTCGCCCTCGCGCGAGGGCAGCCACGGTTTGATCTCCGCCGCGGCGTTGATCCGCAGCGAGCGGGCCACCTCGGGGTAGGTGTTCAGCGGCGGCACCAGCTGCGTCGTCAGGTGCGCGTTGCGGTCGGCGGCGGCCCGGTGCGCGGGCGGCGCCGCGCGCAGCCGCTGGCGCTGCAACTCGGCCTCGTTGAGATCGGCGTAGACGAACTGGACGCAGTTGGGCAGCTGGTACGGGGCCAACTGGCCACCGAGCAGCTGCATCAGCCCGGTCCCGTCGGCGCCGCACAGTTCCTCGCGCAGCCGGCGCTCGAGTTCGGCTCCGATCAGACATCCGGTGCCGCCCAGGCCCACGAAAAGCATGGACTGGTGGATGGACATGCCCCTTGCCACGGGCCCTCCTCGAAAAAGTACGTGCCGTGCGAGTGCGGTCGTGCCGTGAACCACCGGGTCGGGAGGGGTCTCCTCGGAACTAGGTGCGCGGCGGCCCGTAGCCGAACGTGGTGTCGTCGGGACCCGAGCCGGGCCCGGGATCCGCCCCGGGGCCCGAGCCGTACGGGCCGTAGGGGTTGTAGGGCTGTTCCGGTCCGTACGCGCTCTCGGCGTACGGCCGCGCCGTCGGGGTCGCGGTCGCGGTGTTGCCGTAGGGACCGTACGAATCCCCGGAGCTCGGGGGACCGCTCGGCCCGCCCGGCGCCACCCGGTCGTCCCGGAAGCCCAGCGCGAGCCCCGGTTCGATTTCGATCGGGCGACCCATGTCCAGTTGGAGGTGCGACCCGAGCGGCGTCTCCACGTCCAGGTTCCCGGTCGCGGCGATCCGCCGGACGGTCCACGAGTTGCCGGGTTCCTGCTGGTAGAGCGGGACCAGCTGGGGTGGGTAGCCGGTCGTGTCGAGGCGGAACCACATCGCCTCGGCGCGGTCGTCCAGCGGCCGGGTCTCGACCCCTATCGGCTGCCCGTCGCGGTACAGGCTCAGCGCGATCGGCCCGATCAGCCGGCTGCGCCTGCGCCGCCTCCTCAGGAAGTCGAACAGTGCGGCGAGCAGTGCGAGCAGCACGACAGCCCCGATCACGAGCCACAGGTAGCGGTCCCAGAACCCGGGCGGCGGTTCGACCGTGACGGTGCGCGGGCTGTCGTAGAGCACCCGGTCGCCGTCGGTGGTGTCCACGACCCGGATCCGGCCGGTGTGGTCGCCCTTGGCGATGTCGTCGCGGAAGACGAGCTTGAAGTCGAACTCGTCGGCGCCGGCCGAGACCTGCTTCTCGGCGCCGGTGATCCGCAGGCCGAGGGCGGGGTCGAAGTCGGCGAGCACGCGCAGGGTGTGCGACTTGCCGTCGTTGACCTTCCAGGCGACCGTGCCGGTGACGCCGCCGCCGGGCTCGATCGTGCTGTCGCCCCAGTTCACCTCGACCCCGACCGGGCTCGGGGCCCCGCCGACGCTGACCGTCTTGACGTCGCGGTTGCCGGCGACCCCCGGCGCGGTGATCGTGCCGGTGAAGCTGACCTGCCCCGACGTCCCGCCGGGGATCTTGTACTCGCTGAAGAACTCGCCCTTGTCGCCGGCCTTGAGCGGGATGTCGGCCTTGATGCCGGCGCCCTCGATGTGCCCGGCCACCTTGACGCCCTCCAGGGCGTCCTTGGTGGTGAGATTGCCCTCGCGGGTCTGGAGGAAGACGCTGAACCGGACCGGTTCGCCCACGGCGGGCTGCGGCGGGTTGAGCTGGACGTAGGACTTGACCACGCCCTGCCACAGCGCGGCCGCGCTGACCGGGCCGGACACGCCCGACGGTGCCTTGAGGTGGATCCGCCAGCGGCCGGCCGCGGGATCGGAGATCCGCAGCGTCTCGGTCCGCGAGCCCTGCCCGCGCCGCTCGAAGCCCGGCCCGTTCGCGACCTGCTTGCCCTCCGGGTCGAAGAAGGTCGTCTCGATCTGTTCGTTGGCCTTCTGCACCTGGATGACCACGTCGGTGGCGATCGCCGGGATGGTCACGTGCAGGTCGGCCTCGCCGTCGACGTTGGTGGCGTCGGTCTGGGTCACCCCGGCGCAGCGCGCGGTCGCGAAGGCCTTGCGCAGCGTGTCGACGACTTCGCCGGAGTCCTTGACGGTCTTGGCCTTCGGCTTGTCCTCGGGCCGTTCCGAGCAAATCGACGGCGCGCCGCCGTCGGCCATCCTGGTCAGCTGGGCGGCGTCGATCCCGGTGCCGAAGCCGAGCGGCCAGATCTGTACCCCCGCGCCCTTGGCCTCGGCCAGCGCGGCGGTGAGTCCCTTGTCCAGCTCGCCCTGGATCCGCGCCTGGTCGTTGCCGTAGCCCTCGTCGGGCCCCACCGCCATCGCGCCGTCGGTCAGCACGAAGAGCACCTTGGGCTGCCCGGCCGGGGCCGACCGCAGCATGCTCACGCCCTGCTTGATCGCGGCGGGGATGTCGGTGTTGTTGCCCTCCTGGTCGGTGCGCGCGTGCAACTTGCCCGCGCAGGTGGTCACGGCCGGGTCGGACACGACGGTCATCGGGCACACCACGTCGACGGGCGACTTCGCGCCGGCGCCGCTGCCGAAGCCGACCACGCCGACCCGCGACTCGGGCGAGAGCTCGCCGATCGCGGCCAGCGCTGCGGCGTCCTTCTCCCGGTCCAGGTCGGGCCCCTGGAGGCTGCCCGACTCGTCGACCAGGACCGCGTACGAGATCGGCGCGACCTTCAGGCTCGGATCACCGACCGGCGGATCCGCCGCGCGGGCCGAACCGGGGGCCAGTGCCAGGCCCAGGACAGCGGCCAATAATCCGGTGGCCAGCCGGTGTGGACGCCGTGTGGAGGGCGCCGGCCTCGGCGCTCCCCGGCGGACAGGCAGCACCAATGTGGCGTTCCCCCTGCTGTCGGCCCCGCGGGTACGGGGCACCCCTCGGGTATCCGGCAACGTTCTAGCAGTCGCGTGGGGGGTCGCGGGCACCGTTCGCGATCACTGCAACACGCTCGGTTCCCAACCGTTATTCGGCCAGGTTCCGCTGCACCCCCGTGCGGGCTTCCACGATGCACCATGTCGGAGTCTGGTGGAACCGAATCGGCCAGATACGAACAACGGCCGCAGCAGTTCCACTCGCAAGTGGAACTGCTGCGGCCGTCAAGGCAGTTGAACCGCCTACGCCGTCACACCGAAAACAGTCGTCTACAGGTCGACCTGACGGAACAGCAGCCCGATCTCGTCGTTGGACAGTCGACGGGTGCGGCCCGGCTTCTGGTCGCCCAGCTGGATCGGTCCGAACTGGGTGCGCACCAGCCGCTCGACGGGGAAGCCCAGCTCGGCGAGCATCCGCCGGACGATGTGCTTGCGGCCCTCGTGCAGCACGACCTCGACGAGGTAGTTGTGCCCGACGCTGTCGACGATGCGGAAGCTGTCCGCGCGCGCGACACCGTCCTCCAGTTCGACGCCGGCCTTGAGCTTCTTGCCCAGGTCGCGCGGGATCGGGCCCTGGATCGAGGCGAGGTAGGTCTTGCGCACCTCGTACCGCGGATGCGTCAGCCGGTTCGACAGCTCACCGTGGTTGGTGAGCAGGATCAGGCCCTCGGTCTCCGTGTCGAGCCGGCCGACGTGGAACAGGCGCTGCTCGAACTCGGTGATGTAGTCGGCGATCGTGAAGCGGCCGTCCGGGTCGAACATGGTCGACACGACACCGGTCGGCTTGTTGAACGCGATGTACGTCTCGGCGGGGCGGGTCGGGATGCGCATCCCGTCGACCTTGATCTCGACGGTCTCCGGGTTCACCCGCTTGCCCTGCTCGCTCACGCGCTCGCCGTCGACCTGGACCCGGCCGGCCTCGATCAGGTTCTCGCAGTGCCGGCGGCTGCCGATGCCCGCGTCCGCCATCACCTTCTGGAGGCGGACGCCCTCCTGCTGCTCGCGCTCGTTGCGCTCGGTCGAGCGCATGGTCGTCGGGCGGCGGTCCGGACGACCCGTGCTCGCGGACGGGCGACGGTCCTTGCCGTTGGCGGCTCCCGACTTCGGCTGCCCACCCGCTCCGCCCCGACGGTTGTCGTCGGCGACGCGCCGGGGCTGCGGCGTGTTGCTGCCGCGCCCGGTGCCCCCGCGCTTGTTCACCGAGCGTTCGTTGCCTCGGTCGTTGCCGCCGGAGCCTTGCCTGTTGGTGGGTGCCATCAAACTTCCGTAGTCGTCTCGCCGTCGTCGGGGTCGGCGTGCACCGCCCCGGTATCCCTCCCAGTATCCCCGCTCCGCGCAAGCCCTGACGCCGCGCGTAGGGGGAAGCCCTCCAGACCCCCCTCCGTCTCCGCCTCCAGAGCCTCGATCTCGGGCAGGAAAGGGGCCAACTCGGGCAACTCGTCGAGCGAGCGCAGACCCATCCGCTCCAGGAAGAACTCGGTCGTGCGGTACAGCGTGGCCTGGGTCTCGTACTCGACGCCGTACTCCTCGACCAGACCGCGCGCGAGCAGCGTGCGCATCACGCCGTCGCAGTTGACCCCGCGTACCGAGGAGATCCGGCCGCGGCTGACCGGCTGGCGGTAGGCGACCACCGCGAGCGTCTCCAGGGCGGCCTGGGTGAGCCTGGACTGCTGTCCGTCCAGGACGAAGCGCTCGACGGCCGCGGCGTGCTCGGGCCGGGTGTAGAAGCGCCAGCCGCCGGCGACCTCGCGCAGGTCGAAGCCGCGCCCCTGGGCCGTGTACTCCAGGGACAGCGTGCGCAGCGTGGCGGCGACCTCGACGACCGGGCGTTCGAGCACGTGGGCGAGCAGGTGTTCGTCCACCGGTTCCTGGACGACCATCAGGATGGCCTCCAGGGCGGCCGGGAGCGGGCTGGCGGAGATCGGCGCGGCGGGGGGCGGGGTCTTGCCGCGCGCGGCCCGGGGGGCGGGCACGGCCGGGTCGGCGACGTGTCGGGACTCCGGTACGGCCTCGGCCCGGTCCTCGTCCCGGTCCTCGTCCTCCGGCTCGACCCAGAATCCGTCGTCGTTCACGCGCCCTCCTCGTCGCTCTCGCGCACCACCGTGTCGAACTCGTCGAATTCGTCGCCGACCACGGGCTCCTCGCCCTCGCCCGCGGTCCACTTCACGCTCAGCTCGCCGAGCGCCTCGGTCTGGTCGAACGCGACCGCGAGCTCGCGGAAGAGTTCGAGCAGGACCAGGAACCGCGCGATCACGTGCAGGGTGTCCGGCGCGTCGTCGGCCAGGTCGGCGAAGGTCGCGGTACCGAGCCGCTTGAGCCGCTCCACCACCACCGCCGCCTGCTCGCGCACGCTCACCCGTTGGACGTGGATGTGGTCGATCGACACGATCCGCGGCGCCTTGGGCGTCATCGCCTTCGCCGCGAGCCTGGCGAACCGCTCCAGACCGGTGGTGATCACCACCTCGGGGAGCAGGCCCTGGTAGCGCGGCTCCAGGGCGACGTCGCGCGGGTAGCGGCGGGACTCCTCGGCCCAGCGGTCCTCCAGGATTCCGGCGATCTGCTTGTACGCCCGATATTGCAGCAGGCGCGCGAACAACAGGTCGCGGGCCTCCAGGAGGGCCAGGTCCTCCTCGTCCTCCACCTCGGCGGCCGGGAGCAACCGCGCGGCCTTGAGGTCGAGCAGGGTCGCCGCGATCAGCAGGAACTCGGTGGCCTGTCCCAGGTCCCAGTCCGGGCCCTGGGTCCGGATGTGGGCGATGAACTCGTCGGTGACCTTGGACAGCGCGACCTCGGTGACGTCGAGCTTGTGCTTCGAGATCAGGCCCAGGAGCAGGTCGAACGGGCCCTCGAAGTTGTGCAGGTTGACCCGGAAGCCGGTGTCGTCGTCCGCCGCGCCCGGGCCGGGGACGGGCTCCGGGGCGGCTCCGGGGACGGGCCGCGCGGCGGGCTCGTCCGGGGAGGTCGACGGGCCCGGTGCGACCCGGCCGGCGGGCGCGTTCGGGCCGCGCCCGAGGGCGCGGCGGGCGGGAACGGGGCCGTTGCTGTTGGACATCGTGCTCAATGGTGCTGGCCGCGGCTGCGGGAAACGGCACGGACCCGCCGGTCCGTGGTCCGAATTGGGCCACTCAGGGGACCGGCGGGTCCGTCGAGATTTTCGCGGTACGGGGCTACCGCCAGGGCTTTTCTAGGAACCGCGCAGCCGACGGACGAGAATGCTCGCCTCGCCGCGCGCCTCCAGGTCGGCCAGGACCACGGCGACCGCCTCACGCACTATCCGACCGCGGTCCACGGCCAGGCCGTAGTCGCCGCGCAGGCTGAGGCGGGCGTGCTCGAGGTCCATCAGTTCCTCGGCCGACACGTAGACCGTGATCTTCTCGTCGTGTCGCTCGCGTCCGCTCGGGCGGCGCTGCGCACGGGTGCGACGGTGCGCCGGACGCGCGTTCGGGTCGACACCCGCGGCGGCGGCGGACATCGACGACGTCCCCGACGGCGTGGGCGCCTCGCGGCGTCCGGGTACGGGATGCTGCTCGGCCTCGCCGGAGCCGCCGTCACCGGACGGCTCGTGCCGCTCGGTGCTGTCGGGGGTGGCCCCGACCGGCGGAACCTGCGCGGGCACGGTGCGGTGCGGCTCTCCCGAGTCCCCGCCGGCGCTCTGCTGCTGCTGCTGTCGCAGCATCGCGCCACCGGTGGTCCGGAACAACTCGTCGGCACCCGGGAGACTCACTCGGCGCGACACCGGGCGAGCACCTCCCTGGCGAGCTGACGATAGGCGGCCGCGCCGACCGAGTTGGACGCGTAGGTGGTGATCGGCTCGCCCGCGACCGTGGTCTCGGGGAACCTGACGGTCCGTCCGATCACGGTGTGGAAGACCTGATCGCCGAACGCCTCGGTGACTCGTGCCAGCACCTCACGACCGTGCACGGTGCGCACGTCGTACATCGTGGCGAGGATGCCGTCCAGCACGAGGTCGGGGTTGAGCCGCTCGTGCACCTTCTCGATCGTCTCGGTGAGCAGCGCCACCCCGCGCAGTGCGAAGAACTCGCATTCCAGCGGCACGATGACGCTGTTCGCCGCGGTGAGGGCGTTGACCGTGAGCAGACCGAGCGAGGGCTGGCAGTCGATGATGATGTAGTCGTAGTCGTTGACCAGCGGCCGGATCGCCCGCGAGAGCGTGGTCTCACGTGCCACCTCGGTGACGAGCTGGACCTCCGCCGCCGACAAGTCGATGTTGCTGGGCAACAGGTCCATGCCGGGGATGATCGTCTTCAGCAGGACGTCGTCCGCGCTGAGATGGCTCTCCATCAGCAGGTTGTAGACCGTGAGTTCGAGCTCCATGGGGTTGACACCCAGGCCCACCGAAAGGGCGCCCTGCGGGTCGAAGTCCACGAGCAGGACCCTGCGGCCGTACTCGGCGAGCGCGGCTCCCAGGTTGATGGTCGACGTGGTCTTGCCGACGCCGCCCTTCTGGTTGCACATCGCGATGATCTTCGCCGGGCCGTGTTCGCTCACCGGCGCCGGAATGGGGAAGTACGGGAGGGCGCGGCCCGTGGGGCCGACGCGCTCGCGCCGCTGCGTGGCGGCGTCGGGGGCGAGGGTCGCGGCGTACTCCGGATCCGGTTCGTAGTCCGCGTCGGGGTCGAACGGTCCGCCACGCAGTTCCTCGGCGTAGCGCAACTCGTCGTCGTAGTAGTACATATCGTAGGCGTACTCGTGCGCGTCCGGACCATCGAGCCCGTCCTGCCCGGCCTTGCCGGCCTGGGCGGTGGGGCCCGCCTGAACGGCGCTGTCCGTGCGCGTCACCTGCTGGTCCTGCGAGCCGTCGGCGGGCCCGTAGGAAGAGGTAGTCGGCGCTGCACGGCCCGGCGCCGCCCCTGGCTGGGCACCCCCGGGAGCAAATGTCGACTCGTTCACAAGTCGTCTTACCTCCTTGCCGACCAGGTCATTTCTTGCTTCGTCAGCCTGAATCCTTGCCGACGGATCGCGACTCTATGGCGTTCCGGACGGTCGCAGCAAGGCGAACCGCCCGACGTATGCAACATGTGAGGCGATCTAGTCAAGCGCCCGAGGGTGGGATCCTGCGTACACCTGACGGACTCCGTCGATGGTTATCAACGTGTAGACCTGCGTCGCGGTCACCGAGGCATGACCCAGAAGTTCCCGGACGACCCGGACATCCGCACCACTGTCGAGCAAATGCGTGGCGAACGAATGTCGCAGCGAGTGCGGCGAGATGTCGCCCGGCAGTTCGGCTCGCGCGGCCGCGGCCTTGAGGACGGTCCACCTGCTCTGCCGTGACAATCTCCCGCCTCGCGCGTTGAGGAAGACGGCGGCAACGGCGGCGCGGGCGGCGCGACATCGCGCGCGACGTCGACCGCGACCAAGCCCTCGCGCACCGCGAACCGATGCACCCCCCGCACCGCGACCACGGCCCGCGCGACCGACGCCTCCGCCAACCCGGACACACGCAACACGCCCGGAAAAGCCGACACATCGCCAACGGTCACATCCCCCGGCACATGCCGCCCGAGCCCCTCCAAATAAGAGAGGTACCGCCGAAGATCCCGCCGATACCCAAGCAACGTGTTCCGAGCCACCCCACACTCGCCGCCCAGGTACGCCACATAGGCACGGATCAACGCATCCACAAGCCCATTCCGACCCGAAAAACACCACATGCCGCACACCCACGCCATTGGGGATGTACGGCACGCAATGCAACAACCAGCCCGACCAAGCCAACTCCAGCCCGGCCGGCGTTTGAGGCCACCTCAGTCGACCAACGCCCAAGGCCACCTTCAACCCCGACCGAGCCAACTCCAGCCCGGCCGGCGCTTGAGGCCACCTCGGCCGAAGGCTGGGTAAAACCAGCCCGGCCGGCGCTTGAGGCCAAAGAGCCCGGCCGGCGCTTGAGGCCGCCCGAGCCCGCCGACTAACCGAGGATGTCCTCCAGCGAAACCGCCGGAAGGCCAAGCGCCTCGCCAACGGCAACATTCGTGAGCTGCCCCTCATGCGTCGACAGACCAAGCGCAAGCGCCCGATCAGCCTTGGCCGCATCCCGCCACCCACGGTTCGCAAGCTGCACGATGTAGGGAAGCGTCGCGTTCGTCAGCGCGTACGTCGACGTGTGCGGCACCGCACCCGGCATGTTGGCGACGCAGTAGAAGATCGAGTTGTGGACCTTGTACACCGGGTCGTCGTGCGTGGTCGCGTGCGAGTCCTCGAAGCAGCCACCCTGGTCGATCGCGATGTCGACGAGCACGGAGCCCGGCTTCATCCGCGACACGAGCTCGTTGGTGATCAGCTTCGGGGCCTTGGCGCCCGGGATCAGCACCGCGCCGATGACCAGGTCGGCGTCCAGGACGGCCTTCTCGATCTCGTACGAGTTCGAGGCGACGGTCTGGAGGTGACCCTGGTAGATCCGGTCGGCGTCGCGCAGCGCCTGGATGTTGCGGTCCAGGAGCAGCACCTCGGCCTGCATGCCGAGGGCGATCACCGCGGCGTTCAT
The DNA here is from genome assembly GCF_045207785.1 of Embleya sp. NBC_00896. Classification (NCBI taxonomy): domain Bacteria; kingdom Bacillati; phylum Actinomycetota; class Actinomycetes; order Kitasatosporales; family Streptomycetaceae; genus Embleya; species Embleya sp. NBC_00896. The sequence goes on along the minus strand of NZ_CP108776.1, from coordinate 5,709,823 downwards.
GCCGGAGACACCGGCGCCGATGACGACGACCTTCGCGGCGTAGACGCCGGACACGCCACCCATGAGGGTGCCGCGGCCGCCGCCCTGCGCCATCAGGTGGTACGAGCCGACCTGCGGGGCGAGCCGACCGGCCACCTCGGACATCGGGGCGAGCAGGGGCAGCGCGCCGTTGGGCGTCTGCACCGTCTCGTACGCGATGGACGTGGTCCCGGCGTTGAGCAGCGCCTCCGTGCACTCACGACCCGCGGCGAGGTGCAGGTACGTGAACAGCGTCTGGTCCTTGCGCAGGCGCCCGAACTCGGACGCGATGGGCTCCTTGACCTTGAGGATCAGGTCGCCGGTCGCCCAGACGTCGTCTGCGGTGGCGAGGATGGTCGCCCCCGCGGCCACGTACTCCTCGTTCGGGATGGAGGAACCGACGCCCGCATCGTTCTCGATGTAGACCTCGTGACCGTTGCGCACGAGCTCGTGCACGCCGGCGGGCGTGATCGCCACGCGGTACTCGTGGTTCTTGACCTCGCGGGGGATACCGACCTTCACGGCTATCAAGTCCTGTCGACAGAGGGTTGGGCACCGACGAGCCCCGGCATGCGAATGCACGCCGTACCTCGCGGTGTCCCTAGCTTAGTGCGGTTGGAACGCCCCGCCAACCTTACAAAGTGGCAGTGATGGGTCGACCGCTTGTCTATTTCGTAGGTTGCACCCGTGACGACCGATGAGAGCCGGTACCCCGGGGGACTATTCGTCACCCAGGTATCGACGAACCTCGGCGGCTTCGGGCGCGCCCGCGTCCACGAGCAGGGCCAATGCCTCCCGGCGACGCGATCGCGCGTCCCGGACGTCGCCCGCGTCGAGCACCAGTTCGGCGCTCTGCAACAGCGCGAGTGCCTCCAGGCGCTCGTCGCCGGCGGCCCGGAACGCCTCCATCGCGTCCCGGTACACGGCGAGCGCCTCGTGGGTGCGGCCCGCCTCGCCGAGCACGGCGGCGATGTCGGTCAGCACTCGGCCGATGTCGGCGGGGTCGCCGATCCGGCGGCGTACGCCCAGGGCCGCGCGGTGGTCGCGGACGGATTGTTCGAACCGGCCCATCCGCGCGTGCAGCCGGCCGAGGTGCGACAGCACGCGGGCCTGCCCGGCGGCGTCACCGATCGTGCGACGCAGCAGGAGTGAGCGGTCGTACCAGTCGGCGGCCCGCTGCAGGTCGCCGAGGTCGGCGTAGGCGTTGCCGAGGTTGACCATCGCCCGGCCCTCCCCCGCCGGGTCGCCGAGCCCGCGCGAGACCTCCAGGGCCGCCCGGTAGCAGGACAGCGCCTCCTCCAGTTCGTCCCGCGCGACGTGCAGGTTGCCCAGGTTGAGCAGGGCGACGGCCTCCTGCCGGCCCGATCCCGCGCGGCGCGCGGTGGTCAGCGCGAGTTCGTGCAGCTCGCGCACGTCGCTCCAGTGCGCGCGGCGATCCAGGAGGCGGGTGAGCACCGCCACCAGCCGGCGGGTCGCGGCGTCGAGCCCGGCCGCGGCGGCGACCCGGGCCGCGGCGAGCAATTCGGGCCGCTCGTCGCGCAGCCACGCGCGGGCCTCGTCGGCGGACTCGAAGCGCACGTCGGCGCCGGGGTCCGGACCGTCCGTGCCGACGATGATCCGCTCGGCCGAGCGGGCGAGCCGGACGTACCGGTCGAGCAGCCGAACCCGCGCGTTGCGCCGCTCGCCGGGCCGCTCCTCGGCGTCGAGCCGCTCCTGGACATAGCCGCGGACCAGGTCGTGGAAGCGGAACCGCCCGGGCACCGACCCCTGCTCCAACAGGTGCAGCTCACGCAGCTCGGTCAACGACCGGGTCGCCGCGTCCGGCCCGCAGTCGGCGAGCGCCGCGGCGGCGTCCGCGCCGAACTCGCGCCCGGGCACCAGCGCGAGCAGCCGCAGCAGCCGCGCGGCGGAGGGCACCAGTTCGCGGTGGATCAGCGAGAAGCACGCGCGCACCGCGAGGTCGTCGCCGGCCTGCTCGTGCAGCCGCAACCGCTCGGCCCGCAGCCGCCGCCCGACATCGGCCATCGCGTAGCGCGGCCGGGCCCGCAACCACGCGCCGGCCATCCGCAGCGCGGCCGGGTGGAAGTCGCACAGCGCGGCGAGCTCGTCCGCGGCGCGCGGATCGCACGCGACCCGGGTGTGCCCGGCCAGATTGCCGAGCAGCTCGGCGGACGCCCGCACGTCGAGCATGTCGAGCGCGCAGGTCCGCACCGCGGCGGCCCGGCCCAGCCCGGTCAGCGGCGACACGGAGGTGATCACCACCAGCGCGGTCGGACTCTGCGGCAGCAGCGGCCGCAGCTGCGCGGTCCCGGTCACGTCCTCCAGGAGCAACAGGAACCGCTTGCCGTCGAGGTGCTCGCGAAAGAGCCGGATCCGCTCCTCGTGCGCGGACGGGATGGTCGCGGTGCCGAGCGCGTACAACAGGGACTCGAGCACGTCGCCGGGCGGGATCAGTTCACCGCGCGGCCCGGTCAGCCGCGCGTACAGCCGACCGTCCGGAAAGTGCGGCGCGAGCCGGTGCGCGAGCCGCACGGCGAACTCGGTCCGCCCCACGCCCACGGGTCCGGTGATCGCGACGACCCGGTCGCGCGGCAGCCACACGGTCCGGGTGGTGCCCGGATGTTCGGGATCGTTCGGCGCGAGCTGGGCGGGAATCGCCGCCCCGGGGCCGGTCACCCAGGTGTACAGGGTGTCGAGCTCGTCCGCGCGTCCGACGAAGTCGAGCCCGCCGGGCGGCAGTTGGTCCACGATCGCGGGCAGCGCATCGACCGGCGTGCGCATACCGGGAACACGCCCCTCGGCCGTATCGCATACGGCCCCGGACTCCCCGGCCACACCCACCCCAGACGCCCCCTGTCTCAGCCGCACACAGCCCGCAGGCTAACGAACGCGCGGCCGGCTCCGCCGCAGGCTCACCCGATTCGTGCGGAGCAACGCCGGCGGCGGCAGAAAGGGGGGTCGAAAGAAGTGTGAAAGGAGGTGGTGCGAAGGATCAGCTGTACGGTCGCGCGGGCCACGGCGCCTGGGCGTCGCGCAGACCGTCGAGCCCCTCGGCCGACGCCTGTGCCGCCGCCAGGGCCAACGCGCCGGAGGTCAGTATCGGGTTGTGCAGTTCGCCCGCGAGGACCAGTTCGACCGCTTCGGCCAGCGGCAGCCAGGCCAGTTCCATACCGACCTCCTCGTGCTCCACCGCGAACCGCTCCGCCCGCGATTCGGACAGCCCCCGGGCGAGAAACACCCGGATCGCCTCGTCGGAGGAGCCGGGTGTCGTGTAGATGTCGAGGAGCACGTTCCACACACGGGCCTCGTAGTGGGCCTCCTCGAACAGCTCGCGCTGCGCGGCGTGCAACGGATTCTCGCCGGGCACGTCGAGCAACCCCGCCGGAATCTCCCACAGCTTGTGCCGCACCGGATGCCGATACTGGCGCAACACCAGCAGCCGCCCCTGCTCGTCCAACGCGACGATCCCCACGGCCCCGGGGTGCGCCAGATAGTCGCGACGCGCACTGCTGCCGTCCGGCATCTCGACCACTTCACTGCGCATCGACCAGACCCGCCCCTTGAACGGCGTCTCGCTCTCCGCGACGGGCCACGCCTCGGCGGTGTCGACGATCCTCGCCCGAGTGCCCGGGTCGTTCACGATGCGCTCCCCTTCAGCAGCCGCCGGCCGAATACCGCCGTCCGACCGGTCAGCCTAATGCTCCGGGATTCCCCTGCCCGTACCCAACTGGCCGCTCGTCGCGATCGCGATCGCCGTGTCCTACTGGTTCGGCGGCGCGACGTTCGCCTCGAAGGGGGACGCCGCAACCGCCACTTCCACGCGGCCGGCCGAGGCCGCCACACCCGATTCCGCCGAGGCCTGCGCAGGCGACAACCGCGCTCGGGCGCACCCGGAGGCTCGGGGCGCCCCACCCACTGGGTCGGTGGCCTCGGTCAGGCGATGGCGCAGCGTGCGGCGAGTGCGCGGAGTTCGGGCGTGGTGCGTGCGCCGACGAGGAGTCCGGTGACGAGGGCGCGGACGGCGGGGCGGGTGTGGGTTTCCTCGGGGGAGCAGCGTTCGGCGTTCAGGAGTGCGTGCAGGCTCTGGTCGCGGCGCCCCCAGTGGGCGTAGGCGGTGGCGACGTCGGTGAAGTAGCGGCAGCGGCGCTCGACGGTGGGCAGGGTCGCCGGTGCGATGGTGCGGGCTGCGGTGACGGCCGCGCCGGGGTCGCCGGCGGCGTTCTCGGCGGAGATCCGGTGGAGGGTTACGGTGGCGGTTCCGAAGCCGCCGCCGTGGTCGCGGAGCATCACCCCGCCCAGGCGGGCGGCGATGGCGGCGGCCTCGTCGGTGAGTTCGCGCATCCCGTCGCGGTCGCCGGCCCGTGCGGCGGTGTACGCGGCGGACTGCAGGAGCAGTCCGCGTTCGGCGGCGAAGCGCGGGGAGGGGCCTCGGAGGGTGGGGTGGTCGGCGGCGTCGAGGGCGATGCGCATGGCCTGTTCGTGCCATCCGGCCCTGCGCGCCAGGACGGCGAGGTTGCGGGCCGCCTCGGCCGCGACGAGGGGGCTGTTGCCGGCGTGGGCTGTGGTGCGGGCACGGTCGGCGGCCATCCAGCCGAGTTGTGTGTCGTCGAGTTTGATCAGCATGCGGGTGGTCAGCACGTAGACCTCGGCCAGCAGCGCCTGGTGCTCGGCGCCGGCGGTGTCGTCGGCCAGGGCGTGGCCTGCCGCGAGCAGGCGCGGCAGGCGTTCCGTGAGCGCGTTGTAGCGGCCGGCGTGGTAGTCGCCCATGGCCACCGCCAACGCGGCGCGCACCCGCGCGGTGGTGGTTGCTGCCGGTACGTCGTCCAGGCCGAGCATCGCGTCACGCACCCGCGCGACCAGGAGTTCCCCCGAGGCGGGTGTCCGCGCTCCGGCGGAGCCGGCGCCGACGAGCGGGAGGGAGGCGGTGGCCGCCAGGTTCGCCAACAGGCGTCGTCTGCGCACGTTCTCACCCTCTCGTGGTTCCTCGCGCACCACAGTAGGACCCGGCAATCCCGGAAACGATCCCGTCGTTGCCGCATGCGGTCCCGGTAACGCCGGCATCGGCGCGAGCCCGAAGTCCTCGACGGACAACTCCAGCGCGTGGGCGAACCGCCGGATGACCGTGACGTCCGTCAAGGGGGCCAGGCCCCGTTCGTACCGGGAGACCTGCGCGGCGGAGTATCCGGCACGCCGACCGAGTTCGGCGAGCGTCCACGCCCGCGCCAGGCGGGCCTGGCGCACCCGCGTGCCCGAACCCGGACGCTGCCGCTGTTGCCTGGCTGTAGCCACGACGACCTCCTCGCCTGCCGGTACAGGAACTCCCAGTGATAGCACCCGCACACCCCCACGATGAACCGCTTTGCACAACATGCAAATGGTTTGCGGCATGCGTTCCCGACCGGGACGCCGGGGCCCGGTTCGAGGCGTGATGGGACCGCGCGGTACCGCACTTTTTGATCCGCGCCCGAGGCGGTCACAGCCGCCCGGCCCCACCGCACGAGGAGCGACCGTGCGCACCCTTTCCACGCCCCCGCCCCCCGACGAACGCCTCACCACCACCTACTACATCGACCCCAACCGGGCCACGCACCGCTACGTCACCGACGTCCTGGCCCGCTGCGCCCGTGTGTTCGACGTCAAGCCGGCCATCGCCGCCGACCTGGACCACCTCACCACCGACATCGCCGACACCGCCGACGTCCACCCCGACGCGCGGCTGACCGGAGCCGTCCGCGTCGAGAACGGGGCAAGGGTCGAGGCCGGCGCCACGATCGCGGGACCCGTGCTGATCTGCGCCGGTGCCGTGATCGGGGCCGGCGCGGTGATCCGCGACCACACCGTCATCGGCCCCGACTGCCGCATCGCCGGCGGCGCGGAGATCACCCGCAGCCTCCTGGCCGGCCGAGTGCTCATGGTGCACCAGGCATTCGTCGGCGACTCGATCCTGGGCCACGGCATCAACGTCGGCGCGTTCTGCACCACCACCGGCATGCGCGTCACCGGCCCGGTCACCGAACCCGCCACCACCGAGATCACCCTCGTCCTCGACGACGAGCGCATCACCACCGGCCAGACGAAGTTCGGCGCGGTGATCGGCGACGACGTCGCCCTCCCCGCCGGCACCGTCCTCAGCCCCGCCACCCTCATCGGCCCCGGCACGGTGATCTTCCCCCGCAACCACATCGGCGGCGTCCTGCCACGCGGCACCCGAATCAGGTGACCCCCATGACCACAGCCCACCCCGCCACCACGACGACCGAGACGCCGGACGTCCTGCGGATCACCGGCGGAACCCCACTCACCGGCACCGCCGCCATCCAGGGCAGCAAGAACATCGCCCTCCACCTGTACGCCGCAGCCCTCGCCTGCGACGGCCCGGTCCTGCTGCACAACGCCCCGGGCATCATCGACACCGACGTGTGCGCCGCGATCCTGCGCCACACCGGCGCCGAAGCCGCCTACACCGAAGGCGAGTTCCGCGTCGTCCCGACCGGCCGCCCGATCCCCGAGATCCACCCGGAGCTGGGCGGACGGGTGCGCATCACCACCATCCTGGGCGCCGCCGTCCTGGCCCGCGCCGGCCGAGTGAGCATGCCCCGGCCGGGTGGGGACGCGTTCTGCCCGCGCCTGATCGACCGCCATCTCGCGGCGATGACCGAGGCCGGCGCCACCGTCACCGACGACGGCCACACCATCCGGGCCTTCCTCGACCCGCACGGGCCGCGCCCGTTCCGCGTGGATGTGAACACCGCCTACGGCCCGAGCATGGGCGCGACCGTCACCGCCCTGCTGCTCGCCGCACGCGCGCCCGGAAGCAGCCTGATCACCCACCCGAGCGTCGAACCCGAAGTCGTCCACAGCGCCGCGTTCCTCGCCGGGGCGGGCGCGCGCATCGACTGGGCCGACGACGGCCTCCACGTCACCGGCACCGATCGTCTCACCAGCGGAGTCCACACGATCCCCGGCGACCGGATCGAGGCCGCGACCTGGGCAATGGCCTGCGCCGCAACCGGCGGCCACGTTCTCCTCGACGGCATCACCCTGACCGACCTGCCAACTGGACTGATCACACCCCTTGTCGAGGCCGGCGTGACCCTCACCGCCCTGGACCACGCCGTCGTTGTCCTGGCCCCCGACCGACTCCTCCCGGTCACCGCGAGCACCGGCCCGCACCCGGGCCTGCCCACCGACACCCAACCTCAACTCACCACCATGCTCACCCAAGCCCACGGCACCTCCACGATCACCGAGGCGATCTACCCCCGGCGCGACAGCCACGTGACCGGGCTGCGCGCGTTCGGCGCCGACGTCACCACCGACGGCCCCCACATCCGCGTTCGCGGACCCGTTCGACTCAACCCCGCCGACGTGCGCGGCAACGACATCCGCGCCGCCACTGCCTACGTCATCGCCGCCCTCGCGGCGGACGGGACGTCTACGATCCGCGGCATGTACCACCTCCGACGCGGCTACCAACGGCTTCTCCCGACCCTTGCCGCCCTCGGAGCCCACGCCGCCCTCACCGCCCCGGAGAACCAGCCCCCATGAGCCCCACACCGTTCACCCGCACCGACGTTCAAGCCCTGGACGAAGCCCTCGACACCCTCGTCACCAGTGGGGGCAGCCCCGGCGGCATCGTCATCTGCGGCACACAGGCGGGGGAGCGGCACGTGATCTCGGCGGGCGTCGTCGCACCCGAGTGCGGCGACGCCCCGCCCACCGAACACACCGTCTACGACGCCGCGTCCCTGACCAAGGTGATCGCCACCTGGCCGCTGATCGGCCGCGCCCTCGACACTGGGCTCCTCGACCTCGACACCCCCGTCGGCGCTTACCTAGCCCCGATCGCCGGCGACGCGCCCGGAACCGACGCCACCATCCGTCAACTCCTCACCCACACCAGCGGACTGCGCGCCGAAACCCGCCTGGACCGCTACCGCGGCAACCCCACCCCGCTGGCCGAACTCCTATGCCGCGAACCCCTCGAAGAGCCCCCGGGCCGGCACCGCTACCTCAATCGGGGCTTCATCCTCCTCGGCCTGGCCCTGGCCCACGTTCACCAACGATCCCTGCACGAACTCGCCGCCGAACTGTGGACCGACCTCGGGATGACCGAAACCACCTACGGCCCTGTCACCCGGAGCCCGCACGTAGCCCCCACCGAACAACGCCTCACCGGAGCGCCCCGGATCTGGGGCGCCGTCCACGACGACAACGCCGCCCTCCTCGGCGGCATCGCCGGCCACGCCGGCACCTTCACCACAGCGGCCGACCTCGCCACCTACGCCGAACACCTCCTCGCCCCCCAACAACCCCTGCACACCTGGCTCACCGCCTCCCACACAGCACAGGCCCCCATCGAACCCGGCCTCGATCGAGGACTCGCCTGGCTGGTCGCCGACGACGGCCAAGCCGTATACCACCACGGCTGGACCGGCACCAGCCTGTACCTCGCCCCCACCACCGGCCGCTACATCGCCATCTGCACCAACGCCGTCTATCACGGCCCACCCGGCCCCCGCCTCTTCCCGCTGCGCACCCTCGCCCGCAAGACCCTCACCGCCACCTGACACCCCACCACCTCGGAGGCTCACCATGGGTGACCTTCTCGCCGACCACACCACCCTGCGCCTCGGCGGACCCGGCGACCGACTCCTGACCCACACCGACTCCACCACCTGGCCCGACCTCGTCGCGGAACTGCCCTCCCGCCCGTGGGTGTTGGGCGGCGGCAGCAACGTCCTGGCACCCGACACCGGCCACCGGGGCACCGTCGTGGTCATGGCCACCCGCGGCATCACCACCACCCACGGCCCCCACGGCACCGTCGAGGTGACCGCCCAAGCCGGTGAACCCTTGGCGGACCTCGTCGCTCACTCCGTCGCCCACGGCCTCTCCGGGATCGAATACCTGACCGGCATCCCCGGTACCACAGGCGCCGCACCCGTCCAGAACGCCGGCGCCTACGGACAAGAGATCGCCGACACCCTCACCATGCTCACCGCCCACGACCACCACACCGGCCGAACCGTGCGCCTGACCCGCGAGCAATGCCGATTCGGCTACCGCACCAGCCGATTCAAGACCCAACCCGGCCGATTCACCATCCTCGACACCACCCTGCGGCTGACCCCGAGCACCCACGCCGCACCGATCACCTACCGACACCTGGCCCAAGCCCTCGACGTCGCCCTCGGGACCACCCCACCCCTGGCCGAAGCCGCCGCCGGCGTATCGGCCGACCGCGGAGCGCGCGGACTCCTGCTGCCCGCCGACGGCCCCGACGCCCGCCAGGTCGGCTCCGTCTTCCTCAACCCACCCGTCACCGCGAGCCAAGCCGCAGCGGTACGCGCGGCCGGAGGACCCGTCCACCGCACCTCGGACGGAACCCAACGCGCCAGCGCGGGCCGGCTGATCCAACAACTCCGCCACCAACCCGACTCGCCCCTGCGCCCCGGCATCTGGTGCTCGACCCACCGCGCACTGACCCTCGTCGCCCGCGAGCACGCCACCGCGACCGCATTCGCCGGCGCACTGGCCGACCTGGTGACCGACGTGGAAACCACCTTCGACATCCGCCTGCGCCCCGAACCGACCACGCCACACCGACGACCGACACACGACAGCCGGTTCGGACGGTAAGCCCAAACCGTGGGTCCACGAGGTAGCCGCCTCAGTCACCCGAATGTGTCCAGATAAGGACATGCTGGGCCGGTACTCCTTCCAGCCTCCGAAGCTGCCCGGCGGGATGCGCCCGCTGCGTGACCCGGACGCCATCGACATCAGTCGCCCCATCGGACCCTCGCTGCGGATGTGTTCGGGAGGGGGGCCACCCTCCACCTTCTCCATGACCAGGAAAAGCAAGTCCTCGCGCACGCCGCTGTCGTAACACGGTGAACGCCTTCAACGTCGTCACCGGCACGCTGAACCCGGGCGCGTTGGGCAGCTGGACCTGGAACAACGCGCTCAAGGACACCCTCTGCGCGGTCGACGTCACCCCGGTGGCCACGTCCCCCGGCGTGCTCCGCCAGTACGACGTCACCCGAGTCTGGAACACCGACCTGTTCGACCTTGGCGACCCGGTGAGCGCGAGCTCCACTTCACCGTCAAGAAGGTCGGCACCTCGGCCTGCTCCTTCGACGCCTGGCTCTCCCGAACCACCCCGTAGTCCGTGCACACCTCGACCGACACCCCGACATGAAGCAAGCACCGAAGTCGCGTGGGATCACCACCGACGAGCCGAACACTCCCCGGCGCCATCAGTGATCGTCATGACGCCTCCGAAGGCCGATCAAGCACCACCGACCGAGAGTCGAACCCGCCACCGAACAACCCACCCACGCCCACGCCTTCCGCAGCCGACTGCACCCGAAGCCGCGCCGCGACCAACTTTCCACCGGCGGCCCGCATCCACGTGAACCCCTCGGCAAGACCGAGCACGATCGCCAGCCCCCGCCCACACTCGACATCGGGGTCGGCCGGCCGAATCACCGGACACGGCAGCGGGTCGTCGTCCCAGACCGCCATCTCGAACTCCCGCCGCTGCCACGTGAGAATCAGCCGACACTCCTGCGGTGCGCCCGCCTGCGGCTTCACATGCACGACCGAGTTGGTGACGAGCTCGGACACGATCAGGAACGCAACCTCCCTGACCTGCTCCGAGAAGCCGTGCCGTATGCAGAACTCCCCGGCGAGACGACGAGCCGTCCCGACGGAGCGAGTAGACAACGGAAGATCGAACTTCTGGGCACACGGCTGCATGGCAGCTCCCGAGACATGACGCCAAAGAGGAGTATTCGGGCATCACCCACCGCATCCACACGCATGCATTATGTGGCATGAATCACCATCCTCCGATTCATGAAACACGTCAAGTCTCTGAAACAAAGCGCCTGTTGCTCGCGCGCGAACGTGCCCGCGTAGGACACTGTTCGCCGAGGAGGACCATGACCATCACGACGGAAGACCAGTTCAATCTCGGAGTGGAACTCCGACGGCTGCGCACGGGTGCAGGGCACACGGTCCGGAGCGCGGCACCGCTGGTCGGAGTGTCGGGTGCGTCGATCAGTCGCATCGAGAACGGGCAACGCCCCTGCTCCGACGACGAGATCGAGAACCTTTTGGCCACCTACCAGGCGTCGGCCGATCAGCGGGCACAGGTTCTGCGGCTGTTGGAAGCGGCCAAGGCGGGTAGCGCCACAGCAGAGGGGGTCTGGTGGATGCGGTTCGCGGACGTTCTCCCGGCGGGATACCTGGAGTACATCAGGTTGGAGAACTTCGCGAAGCGTTCGACCGAGGCGCAGACGACCGTACTTCCCGGGCTTCTACAGACCGAGAAGTACGCGCGAGAGATCACGAATCGCACGTACGTCGGACCGTCTGCGCAGGAAGTGATCTTCGCGAGACTGGAGCGACAGAAACGCCTGACGGACGATCCGCCTCTCAGCTTCACCGGAATCATCACCGAGGCTTGTCTGAGGACGGAGGTCGGCGGCCCATACTTGATGCGGGACCAGATGAAACACCTGGTGGAACTCGCTCGTCGAGAGAACGTCGAAATCATCGTCATCCCGTTTGCGAGTGCGGCGGGAGCAGGACTCGCCTCGACCTTCACGCTCTTCGAAGAGGTAGGCAGGTGGCAATCGGACGACCAGCCCACCAAGACCGCTCTTTCCGAAGAAGGCGCCATTCTGATGCGGGCGATCACCTGGGACCGCACGTACGTGGAGCGCGCGAGGAACGTGATCAATCACCTGCGGCAAGCAGGGCTCGACCCGGACCAGTCCGTCGAAGTCATCCAGCAGTACGAATCTTTTTGGGGAGAACGTGACTAACAAGATCGAGAAGCTCGCGTGGCGTACTTCGTCGTACAGCCAAAATGACGGCGGCTGCGTCGCGGTAGCGCTGGCGGCGTATGCGGTGATGGCACGTGACTCGCGAGTACCGATGAGTCCGGAACTTGTCTTTCCCGAGAAGTCCTGGGCTGCCATGGTGGATTGCCTGACCGAGTGAAGGTGAAACCGGTCCCATGGAGATGGCGGGGTGAACCGTGAGTTCTGAAGCTCGCCTGAGGTGGAGGAAGAGCCGCTACAGCACGCAGGACACCGACTGCGTCGAAATCGCGCCCAACCGGGAAGCCGTTCAAGCGCGCGACTCCAAGGTGGCTTCGAGCCCCGTCCTGGGGTTCGGCAAGATGCCGTGGGCGCGCTTTGTGAGTGCGCTGAAGTAGCAGCCGTTCCGACGCCGAGAAGCCACCCGCCCGACGTTCGAGCGGGTGGCCGACTTCGGCTCGGAGCGCACCCAGCATGCCGCTGAGCTGCGGCGGCCTGATGTGGGCCACGGCGGTGACACGCTCGGCCATACCACCCGCACCGGCGCCACCGACGACGGCCGCGCCGCCGCGATCGCCGTCACCACCGACATGCCGCCCGTCGCAACGGGTCCCGCCCACCTCGCAGCCTCCTGGACACCGCCGTGTGCGGGTGAGGGTCGGTCGCGGTTGGCCGGCCGCCTGCGGCAAGAAAGCCACCCGCCCGAGCATCCGGGCGGGTGGCTTCCTTGTGTCGTTGGTCGGGCGCTAGCGGGTGGTCAGGACCTGGTCTCCGCGACGCGGTCCTCGCCCTTGATCCGCCGTACCGCTGCCGCGACCAGGCCCGCGAAGAGCGGATGCGGCCGCGTCGGACGCGACTTCAGCTCCGGGTGTGCCTGAGTCGCGATGAAGTACGGGTGCTGCTCACGCGGCAGCTCCACGTACTCCACCAGCCGCCCGTCGGGCGACAGGCCCGAGAAGACCAGCCCGGTCTCCTCGAGCTTGCCCCGGTAGGCGTTGTTGACCTCGTAGCGATGCCGGTGCCGCTCCTCGGACTGCGCCGCGCCGTACACCTCGCGCGCGATCGAACCCTCGGCCAGCTCGGCCGTGTACAGGCCCAGCCGCATCGTGCCGCCCAGGTCGCCCTGCCCCGCGACGATGTCGAGCTGGTCGGCCATGGTCGCCACCACCGGGTGCGCGGCCTCGGGGTCGAACTCCAGCGAGTTCGCGCCGTCGAGCCCGGCCAGGTTGCGCGCCGCCTCGATCACCATGCACTGCAGGCCCAGACAGATGCCCAGGGTCGGGATCCGGTGCTCGCGGGCGTACGCGATCGCCTGCACCTTGCCCTCGACCCCGCGATCGCCGAACCCACCGGGAATCAGCACCGCGTCGCAGTCGGCGAGCTCGCGCGCCGCGCCCTCGGGCGTGGCGGTGTTGTCCGAGGTCACCCACTTGATCTTGGTGCGCACGTTGTTCGCGAAGCCGCCCGCGCGGATGGCCTCGGTGACCGACAGGTACGCGTCCGGCAGGTCGATGTACTTGCCGACCAGGGCGACCGTGACCTCGCGCTCGGGCTGATGCACCCGGCGCAGCAGGTCGTCCCACTGGGTCCAGTCCACGTCCCGGAAGTTCAGGCCGAGCCGGCGCACCACGTACGCGTCCAGGCCCTCGGAGTGCAGGACCTTGGGGATGTCGTAGATCGACGGGGCGTCGATGGCCGCGACCACGGCCTCCTCGTCCACGTCGCACATGAGCGAGATCTTGCGTTTGATGTCCTGCGGCACCGCGCGGTCGGCGCGCAGCACGATCGCGTCCGGCTGGATGCCGATGCTGCGCAGGGCCGCGACCGAGTGCTGGGTCGGCTTGGTCTTCAGCTCGCCCGACGGGCCGATGTACGGCAGCAGGGAGACGTGCAGGAAGAAGACGTTGTCGCGGCCGACCTCGTGGCGGACCTGGCGGATCGACTCGAGGAACGGCAGCGACTCGATGTCGCCGACGGTCCCGCCGACCTCGGTGATGACGATGTCCACGTCTTCCACGGCCATGGCCCGGATCCGCGACTTGATCTCGTTGGTGATGTGCGGGATGACCTGCACGGTGTCACCGAGGTACTCGCCGCGCCGCTCCTTGGCGATGACCGTCGAGTAGACCTGTCCGGTCGTCACGTTGGCCGAACCGTGCAGGTCGACGTCGAGGAAGCGCTCGTAGTGGCCGACATCCAGGTCGGTCTCGGCGCCGTCGTTGGTGACGAACACCTCGCCGTGCTGGAACGGGTTCATCGTCCCGGGGTCGACGTTGAGGTACGGGTCGAGCTTTTGCATCGTGACCCGCAGGCCGCGCGCCTTGAGGAGCGCTCCGAGGCTCGACGCGGTGAGCCCCTTGCCGAGCGAGGAGGCGACGCCTCCGGTGACGAAGAGGTGCTTCGCCTGCCGGGTGCGACTGGGCGTCTGAGGCACTGCCAAGGAGGGGCTCCCGTGGTTGCGATCGAGGGGATTTCGAAGGGGACGCTGCTGGGCCGATGCGGGCCCGGAACAGTCCCACCAAGTCCACGGGATACCAGCCTAACAGCGTCCGGGTTCGAGGTCTCGCACCCGGTGCGGAACAACTGCGACACCATACGGCGATTGCCCAGAGTGACAACGCACGGGAGATTCCGGGCACTTGTCGACGGATCGGCCGAGTCGGATTCCACGCAGAGTCAACGAACCGATCGACCATCGCAGGCACGTTTCAGCGCCGACGGCGCACTATGCTACGCATGCGACGCGCGAGCCATGGTCTCCGTTCGTCGCCGCCTTCGCACAGCGGAACCACACGCCCGCGACGGGCGCGCGTCCCCGACGAGACGACACACCCGACGGGGCGACACAGCAGGAGCAATTCCAGCAGAACCGGCCGAACCGGGTATCGCTCCCGGCGGTCGTTCACGCGCGCTTGGTGCACTCTGGAATGAACCGATCAACCGCTGATCACACCATGGCGGTCCGCGCCCGCAGTACGCACGAGTCCGCAGGACGTACGAATCCGCACATCGCACGATCCGCAGGACGCACCGCCCCAAGCACGCACCTCCCAGCAGTACGCACAACCAGGACGACCGGCACCATCAGGACGACCAGGAACGGAAAGCGTTGCCCGTGACCAGCCGCATCGAGGACTACGCCCTCATCGGGGACATGCAGACCGCCGCTCTCGTGGGCCGCGACGGCTCCATGGATTGGCTCTGCCTCCCCCGCTTCGATTCCCCCGCCGTGTTCGCCGGCCTGCTCGGCACCGAGGAACACGGTTCGTGGCGGGTCGCGCCGCTCTCCGGCGGGCCCGCGACCCGGCGCCGGTATCGCGACGATTCGCTCATCCTCGAATCGGAATGGGAGACCCCGCGCGGCACCATTCGGGTGATCGACTTCATGCCGCCCGCCGACGCGCTGGTCGGCGCGCCGGTGGTGGTGCGTGTCGTGGAGGGCGTGTCGGGGCGGGTCCCGGTCCGCTCGGAACTGCGGATGCGCTTCCACTACGGCAAGGTCGTGCCGTGGGTGCGCCGTGAGGAGGACGGGCGCACGGTCGCGATCGCCGGGCCGGACGCGGTCTGGTTCGACAGCGACGCGGAGACCTACGGCCGCGGCCTGACCACGTACTCCGACATCACCCTCGGCGAGGGCGACCGGGTCACGTTCAGCCTCACCTGGCACCCCTCGCACGTGGAACCGCCGCTGCGCACGGACGCGCTCGCGGCGCTTGTGGACACCGAGGCGTTCTGGGCCGACTGGGTGACGCGGTGCTCGTACACCGGCCCGTGGCGCGAGGCGGTGGTGCGCTCGCTGATCACGCTCAAGGCGCTCACGTACGCGCCGACCGGCGGGATCGTCGCGGCCCCGACCACGTCGCTGCCCGAGGACATCGGCGGCGTGCGCAACTGGGACTACCGCTACACATGGCTGCGCGACGCGGCGATGACGCTGGGCGCGCTGCTGAAGACCGGCTTCGTGGACGAGGCCAAGGCGTGGCGGGACTGGCTGCTCCGGGCGGTCGCGGGCGATCCGGAAAACCTCCAGATCATGTACGGAATCGCGGGTGAACGTCGGCTCACCGAGTACGAGGCGACCTGGCTGCCGGGCTACGAGGGCTCGCATCCGGTCCGGATCGGCAACGCCGCCGCCGAGCAATTCCAGCTCGACGTGTACGGCGAGGTCGTCGACGCGCTGCACCTGGGCCGGGTCTCCGGCATGGAGGGCAACGACCACGCGCACGCGCTCCAGCTCAAGCTGATGGACTACATGGAGCAGCACTGGCGCGACCCGGACGAGGGCATCTGGGAGGTCCGCGGGCCGCGCCGGCACTTCGTGCACTCGAAGGTCATGGCGTGGGTCGCGGTCGACCGCACGATCCGGATGCTCGTGGACGACGCGATGGAGTCCGACACCGAGAAGATGCTGGAGCACCTCAGGGGCGTGCGCGAGGAGATCCACCGCGAGGTGTGCGCGTACGGGTACGACGCGGACCGCAACACGTTCACCCAGTACTACGGCTCCACCGAGCTGGACGCGTCGCTGCTGCTGATCCCGCAGGTGGGCTTCCTGCCGCCGGAGGACAAGCGGGTGATCGGCACGATAGAGGCGATCCAGCGCGAACTGACCGAGGACGGCTTCGTCCGGCGCTACCCGACCAACGGGACGAGCGTGGGCCTGGACGGCCTCCCGGGCGACGAGGGCGCGTTCCTGGCCTGCTCCTTCTGGCTCGCCGACGACCTCGCGATGATCGGCCGCGTCGAGGAGGCGCGCGAACTCTTCGAGCGCCTGCTCGCACTGCGCAACGACCTCGGCCTGCTCGCCGAGGAGTGGGACCCGCGCCTGCAACGCCAGGTGGGCAACTTCCCACAGGCGTTCAGCCACGTGCCCCTGATCGACACCGCGCTGCGGCTGACGGCGACAATGCGGGCGGAGGACTAGCGGGGCCGACCGCGGAGCGGCCGGGAGTGCGTACGGGTTCCGGCCGTTCCTGCCGCGTACATCGGACCAGGCACCCGCCGAGCCGACCTACCCCCAGCCCGTCCGGCGATTGAGGACAAGCAGGCCGCAGGCCGGCGCCGCGACCGCCCGGGCAGCGGGTAAGGCGCCCGGCCAGGCCAACCCACCCGAGCCGACCAACCCCAGCCCGTCCGGCGCTTGAGGACACGCGGGACGGCGCCGAACTACACCGGGCCGAGTTCTTCGTAGATGCTCAGGACTTGGGCGATGGTTTCGTTCTCGTCCGGCCATGTGCCGGCCTGGGCCGGCCCCGCTTCGGACAGGAACGTGCGGCGGTCCGCGTCCCCGAGCAGGTCCGTGACGGCCCCCGCAAAGGCCTCGGCGTCGTCGTACGAGACCAGCACGGCCGCGTCGCCGACGAGCTCGGGGACTCCGCCGACCGCGGTGGCCACCAACGGGACGCCCGTCCGCAACGCCTCCTGGGCCACCAGTGCGCGGGCCTCCCAGCGGCTCGGCAGCACGACCACGTCGGCCGCACCCAGCAGGTCGGCGACGTCCGTGCGATGGCCGAGCAGCCGGACCGGGAGCGACTCGGCGTCGATCCGGGCCTGGAGCTCGTCACGCAGGGGGCCGTCTCCGGCGACGACGAGCAGCGGCACGGGTTCCCGGTCCTTCCACCGCCCCACGGCGTCCAGGAGCACCGGGTACGCCTTCTGCGGGGCCAACCTGCCGACGGCCACGAGCAGCGGCCGGTCGCCCGCCGCGAACTCGGTGCGTACGGCCGCCCGATCCCGCCCGGCCGGCGGCAGCGGCGGCGCCGACACCGGACCGAGCCGCGCGTCCCTGGCGCCGAGCGCCCTGGCCCGATCGACGAGGTCGGCCGACGCGCCCAGCACGACGTCCGCGGCCCGGACCGCCCGGCCTTCCATGGCCCGGGTCAACATGCCCTTGGCCCCGCCGGCCAACACGGCGTTGTGCAGCGTCAGCACCAGCGGCGTACGGCGCACCCGGTGCCGGCCGAGCGCGGAGCCCGCGACCAGGCCCGCCCGCAGCCCGTGCGCGTGCACCACGTGCGCGTGCGCGCACGCCTCGCGGAGTTCGCGCGCCGCCGCCCGATCCGCCGGCCGCGGCGCCACGCCGATCTCGACCGCCCGGAACCGGGCCCCGGTGCCGGCGAAGTCGAAGTGCTCCTCGGTCGCCGCCGGTCCGCACACGGTCACCGCGACCCCGCTCCGCACCAGCCCGGCCGCGAGCGAACGCACGTGGGCGCCGATCCCGCCGGTGGACGTGGCCAGCACCAGGACCGCCCGCAGCCGGGCCGGTTCGGCGCGCTCTCGCGACTCAGTCGTCGTGTCCACGTCGCTGCTCCCCTTCCGTATCGGCCGCACGCCGCCCGCGCAGCACGGCCTTGGCGGCCTCGCCGACGGTCGCGAATACGACTCCCGCGAACACCAGGGTGCCCACGATGGCGGCAACCGCCGCGATGATCAATGTGAAGACGATGCCGCCCGTACCAAATGCCCGCGACACCACGAATCCGACCGCCCCGCCGACCCCCGCCGCCACGACCGCGCCGCCCGCCACCCGAGGCAGCCCAACCGACCCGACGGCAACAACCCGGCCACGGCCCCCACCGCCGACCGGCTCGGCCGCCGCCGCGCCCGCGCCCCCATCGGGGCCCCGTCCCGCCCCGCTCGCCTTCCGCGGCGCCGGGCCATGTGGCCGCGAGCCCAGTGCTCGGGGGCCGGCCGTTCTCCCGATCGCGAAGAGCAGGAGCAGGCCCGCCACCGTCATGCCGATCGAGTTGCCCAGGCCCAACGCGGCCACCGTCCAGCGGGCGGGGAGGGCGTAGGCGAGGGCCACGTCCGCGAGGACGACCACACACCAGCCGGTGACCACGCAGCCCGCGGCGGCGCGGCCGTTGCCGGAGGCGTTGAGGGCGCGCCCGAGGTGGGCGATCAGCGCGTAGCCGATCAGCCCCGGGGCGAACGCCGCCAGCGCCCAGGCCATCTGCGCCGGCTCCGTGGCGCCCGTCATGAACAGCGCGAAGAAGCGCCCGAGCGGCGCGGCGGTCGCGAGCACGAGCGCGGTGCCGGCCGCGCCGACCAGCAGGACCGTACGCGTGGTCGCGGCCACCGCGTCCGCGAACCCGTCCCGGTCACCGTCGTGCGCGTGCGCGCTGAGCCGTGGGAACGCGGCCGTGGCGATCGGCACGGCCAGCACCGCGTACGGCAGCAGGTAGACCATCCACGTGGTCTGGTAGACCACCAACGACCCGTGCGCGCCGCGCCCGTTGGCCAACAGGATGACCGCGATCGCCGCCGCCTGCTGCGCGATCAGTGTCGCGACGCCGGCCAGCGCGAGGGTGCGTGCCCGCCGGGCGACCCCGTCCGGGAACCGCAGCGTGGGCCGAAGTCGCAGACCGGTCGCGCGCAGCGGTACGACGGTGACCAGCGCGAGCGCGAGCACGCCCGCCGTGGTGCCGAGCGACAACGTCAGCTCGGCCCCGCGCGGGATGTCGGCGAGGTTGTCGAGGTCGACGTCGTACAGGTTGGCGAACAGCAGGTACGTCCCGGCCACGACCAGGCTGGAGACGAGCGGCGCGAGCGTCCCGGCCAGGAAGCGGTGATGCGCTTGGAGGATGCCGCCGGCGACCACCGCGATCCCGTACAGGAGGATCTGCGGCAGGAACACGAGCAGCATCCGCGTCGCGACGTCCGCGACCCCGGGCCCGTCCGCCTTGCCGGCGAGCAGCAGTTCGGTGATCGGCCGCGCGAGCACCGCGCCGAGCAGCACGATCGGGGTGAGCACCAGGACCACCCAGGTCAGCAGCGCCGACGCGATCCGGTCGGCGTCCGCACGGGCGCCCTTGGCCACCGGCCCGGCCAGGACCGGCACGACCACGCTCGCCAGCGCCCCACCGGCGACGATCTCGAAGACGATGTTGGGCACGGAGTTGACCGTGCTGTACGCGGTGCCCAGGACGGTGTCGCCGATGGTCCCGGAGAACACCATCTGCCGACCGAACCCGGCCAGGCGGGCGAACACGGTGACGATCCCCATCAGCACGGCGGCGCCGGCGAGACCGCGCATGACGTGACGGGAGCGCGTGGCGCCCGCGCCCGGGGCGCCGTCGGCGAGCGGCCCCGAAGCCGCGTCGGACGCGGCGGCCACGTCGTCCGCGCTCACGCCACCGGACTCGCCGTCCCCGCCCGCCGCAAGCCGTGCGCGTGCGCGTCCACCACCGGACCCGCCGAGGTACCTACCGCCCACCGGCGAATCCGCGTCGGCCGTCCCGGCGACCCCGGCCACCGGATCCGAATCCAGATCCGAATCCCGAGCGCCCGACACCTCGGCCGCCCCGTCTCGCGGGTCCCCTTCTCGCGGGTCCCCGTCCCGCGCGCCGCGCGACCGATGCGCCCGATGCGCTCCGTCCCTGGTCATGCCGGCGCGACGGCCCCCTCGGCACCCTCGGCCGTGGCGGCCGACTGCTTCGGCGGGGGTGTCGGCGCCGGGCGGCGGCCGAACATGTCGACCGCGTTCAGGGCCCGGTTGCCGGCGATGACCTTCGTGAAGCTGACCTTCTCGCTGGCCGCCGTCAGGCCGGCGATCAGCAGCGCCTTGGCCACCAGGCCCTTCCGCGAGGAGCGCGCCGCGAAGGCCACCCCCAGGGCCGCGCCCAGCGCGTTGGCGCCCGCGTCGCCGAGCATCGCCTGCTCGCCCAGGTCCTCGGGCAGCAGCGCCGCCGCCGCGCCCATCGGCGCCGCCGCGAGTGCCCCCGCGGGGCCGCCGCGGAGCAGCCCGGGCGTGCCCGCGATCAGGACCGCCTTGGCGGCGCGGCCCGGCCGCAGGTCGAACAGGTTGATCAGGTTGGCCGTACCCGCGATCACCAGGCCCGCGAGCAGCTTGTCCGCCGGCCGCCGCTGCACGAGCGCGCCTGCCGCGAGGCCCGCCACGCCCATCCCGACGATCTTGACGCCGCCGCTGGTCACCTCGCCCTTGGCGAGCGCGCCCAGGTGGCCCTTGAACCCGCGTCGGTCGGCCGACCCGGCCATGTCGTCGTACGTCCCGACCGAGGCTCCCGCGGTGGCGGCCAACACGCCCGCGGCCCGCCACCGGCCCGGCACCCCCGGCGCGCACGCGACCGCGACGGCCGCACCGACCGCCGCCGCCGGACCCTCGAGCAGGGTCAGCACGTCGCCGCGGTGGTTGCGCCGCTCCCACAGCGCGGCCTCGCCCGGCGGCCGGCGGGTCAACGCGGCGTACGCGGCCCGCGCCGCGCCGGTCGCGGCCAGTGCGGTCACGAGCCGGCCGGCCCGGCCTCGACGGGATACGGCGGCGGCCTTCGTCACGGCGTCTCCTTCAGCGGCGGTTCCTCCGGCAGCGGGCCGCTCGTGCTGCCCGTGAGGCCGTACTGGCCCGAACTGCCCTGTCGGTCCTCGATGACCAGCGCCCACACGATCGCGACCGTACCGGTGGGGCTGTCGGCGGTGTCCACGGTGGAAACGCTCTTGGCGGTCTGATCGTTACGGCGCAGCGCCCAGATCACGCCGTTCTCCTGCGCGGCGGACGCGGTGCCGACCATGACCGTACCGTCGCCGCCGCTGTCGAGGGCGCGCACGAGCGACAGGTGGATGTTGTTGATCCGCCCGGGGTCGTCGCCGCTGGGGGCCCCCGACGGCGCGACGATCAGGACCAGGTCGGCGCCGGTCGCGGGATTGTCCTTGACGTCGATGAACCCGGCTTCCTTGAGCCTGGTCAGCGCCTCGGCCGCGGCCTGCGTGTTGTGCGTGGACGACGTGTTCGTGCCGGTGGTGTTCTGCCCGCCGGGGGTCTGTCCGCCGGGCGGGGTGGAGGATCCGCCGCCGTTCTGGGGCGTGCTCGGCGTGGACGCGCCGGACGTCCCCGTGGCGGGCGCGCCACTCGCGGGCGGCTGCGTGGCGGGCGTGCCTGGCGTACCCGACGTGCCGGTGCCGGGGGTGCCGGGCGTGCCGGGCGGCGGGGTCTTCTCGGTGATCGCGCCCGCGAGCACGCGCGCGGCCCGATCGGTGGCGGAGCCACTCGTGCCGGCCGCACCCGTGGGGCCGAGCGCGGTGACCAGCTCCGCGTCGCGCTTGGGGTCGGTCCACGCGCCCTTGATCGTGACCTGTCCGGTGACCGTGGCGTCGGCGGAGTCGAGCAGCTTGACCATGCTGTCGGTCAGCTTGGTGTCGGCGCCGGGCAGCGCGACCACGACGGCCTTGTGGCCCGCGAGCCGGCGGTCGACCAGCGCGGGGGAGACCGTGTTTATGACGCCGTTCAGGTACTTCTGGCCGGCGTTTGCCCGGTCGAGTTCGCGCCGCAGCCCCTCGTTGTTCCGCGCCAGGTCCTGGACCTGTGTGTCGAGCCCCGACACGGCCGCCTCCTTGAGGAAGGACGCGCCGAGCACGAGCCCGACCGAAAGGGCCAGGAAGACCGCGATGATGGAGACGACGTGATATCTGAAGTCGATCAACTGAACAGTCCCTGGAGCCAGTAGACGAAGGCGTCCCACTGTGCCCCGAACACGTGGAAGTACGCGCGCCCGAGCGGGGTGACCCGCACGGTGACCGCGATGGTGACCAGCGCGGCGAGGCACAGCATGAGCAGCGAAGTCGTGGAGATGCGGCTGCGGTACAGGCGGCTGACGCCCTTGGCGTCCACGAGCTTGCCGCCGACCCGCAACCGCGTGAGGAATGTACTCGCCATGCCGGCCCGGCCCTTGTCCAGGAACTCGACGAGCGTGAGGTGCGTGCCGACCGCGACGATCAGACTCGCGCCGCCGTCGTCGGCGAGCAGCATCGCGATGTCCTCGCTGGTGCCGGTGGCGGGAAACGCGATGCCGTCGACCCCGAGTTCGTCGAGGCGTTCCATGCCGGGCGCGCGGCCGTCGCGGTACGCGTGCACGATGATCTCCGCGCCGCAGCGCAGCGCCTGGTCGGAGACCGAGTCCATGTCGCCGACGATCATGTCCGGCTTGTAGCCGGCCTGAAGCAGCGCGTCCGCGCCGCCGTCGACGCCGATCATCACCGGGCGGTATTCGCGGATGTAGGGCCGGAGCGCGGCGATGTCCTCGCGGTAGTGGTAGCCGCGGACGACGATGAGCACCTGTCGGCCGTCGATCCGGGTGCGGATCTCGGGTACGCCGACGCCGTCGAGGAGCAGTTCGCGCTCCTCGCGGATGTACTTGAGGGTATTCTCGGCGAACGCCTCGATCTGCTCGGAGAGCCCCGCGCGGGCCTTCTCCATGGCGGCGGCGACCGATTCCGCGTCCAGCAGCGTGCCGACGGCGATCGGGTCGTCGCCGCGGTAGAGGACGTTGTCCTCGACCCGGACCAGCTCACCCTCGCGGATCCGGTCGAGCACGCTCCCGCCGACGGCGTCGAGGAGCGGTACGCCGGCCTCGACGAGCAGTTGCGGCCCGATGTTGGGGTAGCGCCCGCTGATGCTCTCGGCGGCGTTGACCACGGCGGCCGGCCGACACTTGACCAGCGCCTCGGCGGCGACCCGGTCGAGGTCGCCGTGGTTGATGATGGCGACGTCCCCGGGCCGAAGCCGCTTGGTGAGGTCCTTGGTACGCCGATCGACCCGGGCAAACGAACCGGTGACCTCGGTGTGCCGTCGACGACGAAGCGCGGGAATCCTCACCAGCGCAATCCTGCCATGGGCCGTATTCTCCGGCGGATCCGCGGCCACCCAATACGATCGGCCGACCCCTGCCCCGACGGCAGGCGTCGATCGGGGGCCGAACGCCGGTGGCCGGGCGGTGCGGCGCATCGGGGTGGTCGACGGACGGCCACCGTGCCGCGCTCCGGGCCGATCGTGGATCCGACACCACGGCGAAACCGATGCATGGCTGTTACATGCAAAGAGGTGTGGTGGGGACGGAAGGCGGGGTCGGGCCGGGTTCGGCGCGGCGCGCGACCGGTGACGGGCCGCCGTCGACCCCGGATCACCGGGGGACTCGTCAGCCCGGATGATCGCCCGTCCCCCGTCCGAGGGATCGGGATCGGCAGCCGGCCCGACGCGCGCCAAGGGGGCTCGGCGAAAAGCTGATCCCCATGCAGACCCCGCACACCCCACCAGCACCGTCGGACCCCACGACGAACACGCTCGACGCACACACCGACGCGCTCGACCCCACGCACCCCAGGCACCGCCCCCTCCCCGACCTCCCCGACCTCCCCGACCTCCCCGAGTCCACCGAGTCCAGCCGGCCTTCCGACCCCACCCTTCGCCGCCGCCTGGCCTGGCTCGCCGTCATCGCGTGCTCGCCCTACCTCACCCTCAAGCTGCTCTGGATCGTCGGCATCGACGTGGGCGTCGTCGACCCCGGTGAGCTCGACCGGGCCCAGTGGGTCACGGCGAACGTGCTCACCTTCGGCATGGACGCCGTCGCCGCGCTGATCGCGCACGCCCTCACCCGGCCGCGCGAGGTTCGGGCCCGGGCCTGGTTGATCACGGTGCCGCTCTGGGTCGCGTCGGGGCTGCTCGCGGTGATCATGCTCGCCGTACCGCTCAGCCTGATGGGCGTGGCCTTCACCGGTACCGGCAACCCGTTCGCGGGCGACGAGTTCCTGCGCCCATGGGTGTTCGCCGTGGTCTACGGCGGCTTCATCGCCGAGGGCGCCGTCCTGCTCGGCGCGTTCGGCCTGTACGCCCACGAGCGCTGGGCCACCCTCCTCCGTACCCGGGTCCGCGCCCTCCCCGACCCCGCCGGCACCCGCGACGTCCAGCGCTTCCTCGGTACCGCCGCCGCCGTGCTCCTGGCCGTCACGGGCGCGCTGCGCCTCGCGTGGGCGCTCGGTGCCGACTTCGGGATGAGCCGGCAGTGGATCGCCGACCGCGACGCGATCGGACAGTGGCTCGACGGCAGCCTGGGCGGCCTCTCCCTGGCCGGCGCGGCGGGCCTGCTCATGCTCGTCCACCGGGTCGGCGGCCCCCGCACCCTCGTCCGCACGCCCCTCGTGATGGCCTGGTTCGGCACCGGCACCGCGTTCGCCTGGAGCGGCCTGATCGGCGTGTCCATCACGACCTCGGGGCCCGACACCACTGCGGGCCGGCGCACATCCGAGCTTCTGCGCCTTGTCTACAATGCGGAACTGATCGCCGGGGTACTGGCCTTGACCGTGGGATGGTTCGTCCTGTCCGAGTTCGGCAAATCTCTGACCCGTACCGCAGGTCGCGACCACCCGACGCGGTCGACTGTCGGATGATCCGGCGTACCGCCCGCCTCCTGCTCGGCCGCCGGGCCCGGCTGCGCTGGGTGCACCTCGTCCTCGGCGGTGCCCTGCTGATGCCGTTCCAGTTCGTCGCGACCACCGCGATCGAGACCGGCGGGATCCTGCGCGGCACCCCCGGCTCGATCGTCACCACGCAGTTCCTCGGCCTGCTCCTGGCCATGCCGTTCGTCGCCGTGGCCGGGCTGGTCCCACTGGTGCGCACCCTCGAGGGCAGCGCCGCGCGCGTCCTGTGCGCCCCGGACGGCGAGGTCCTCAGCGCCCCGGCGACCAGTGCGGCGGCCCGGCGCCGGGCATCCATGTGGTTCACCCTGCACGCGGTACTGGGCGGCATCGTCAGCGGCGTCTCGCTCGCCGCGCCACCCGGGGGCGTCGCCCTGCTGGCGCTGCCGCTCCTCCCGGACGCCGCCGACAGCCTCGCCTGGCTCGGCCCGGCCCAGACCCGCCCGATCGTGGGGACGTTCGTCGGCCTCGCCCTGATCGCCCTCCCGCTCCCGGTGTCCGCCGTCGCCGGCGCCCGGCTCGCCCGACTCGCCCCGATCCTGCTCGGGCCGACCCCGGCCGACCGCCTCGCACTGGCCGAACACCGCGCCGAACGCCTCGCCGAACGCGCCCGGATCGCCCGCGACCTGCACGACTCGGTCGGCCACGCGCTGAGCGCCGTCGGCATCCAGGCCGCCGCGGCGGGCCGCCTGCTGGAGCGCGACCCGGAGTTCGCCGCCTGCGCACTCGTCGCCATCGAGGACACCGCGCGCGACGCGGTGGCCGAACTCGACCACGTACTGGGCCTGTTGCGCGAGGAGTCGGACGCGACGACCGCCCCCATACCCTCGCTGGCCAATCTCTCCGACCTGGTCGCCCGCACCCGAGCGGCCGGCGCCGAGGTGGACCTCGACCTCGACCCGACATCCCCCGACGACGCGCTGCCGAGCCTGGTGTCGCGCGAGGCGTACCGCATCGTCCAGGAGGGCTTCGCGAACGCGCTGAAGCACGCGGGCGCGGTCCCGATCCGCCTGCACATCGCGGTCGCCGACCGGGAGTTGGCGATCCACATGAGCAACGCGGCCACCGCGCCCCGCGCACCGCGCCAGGGCGGCGGCCGCGGCCTGCGCGGCGCCGCCGAACGCGTGGCGGTACTGCGCGGCACCTTCACCGCCGGTCCACACGAGGGTTGTTGGCGGTTGACGGCCCGAATCCCCTTGGAGGGACACCCATGAGCGAGCCGATCCGGGTCCTGATCGCCGACGACGAGCGCCTGGTCCGCACCGGCCTGCACGCGATCATCGCCGCCGAGCCCGACCTGGTGGTGGTCGGCGAGGCCGCGACCGGCGCCGAGGCGGTCGCGGCCGTGCCCGAACTCCGGCCGGACATCGTGCTCATGGACGTCCGGATGCCGGGCCTCAACGGCATCGACGCGACCGCGCGACTGCTGCGCGAGGTGCCGAACCCGCCCAAGGTGCTCGTGGTGACCACGTTCGAGAACGACGAGTACGTGTACGACGCGCTGCGCGCCGGGGCCCACGGTTTCCTGCTCAAGCGCGCCCGCGCCGACGAGATGATCCACGCGATCCGCACGGTGGCTCGCGGCGATTCACTGCTGTTCCCGGCCGGCATCCGCGACCTGGCGCTGAGCCAGGCGTCGGTTCGGGGCCACGACCGGGACCTGCGCGCGCGGATCACCCGGCTGACCGCGCGCGAGCAGGACGTACTGCGCCTGATGACGACGGGCCTGTCCAACACCGAGATCGCCGAACGCATCGCCCTGGGCCAGGAAACCGTGAAGACCCACGTCGCCCGCATCCTCACCAAGCTGGGCGTCCGCGACCGCACACAGGCCGTGATCGCCGCCTACGAAAGCGGATTCGCGACGGCCGGGCGCCCCGAAGCCCCGTAGGCAAGAACCGAAACCCAAAGGTCCGCGCACCGCGCACCGGCGAATTCTTGCATCCTCCGCATGTATAGCCTCCGCGTATACGCTGAGAGTATATTCGCCCCATGAGCGTTCCCCTCACCCTCCTCGGCCTGCTCGAACGCGAGCCCAGCCACGGCTACGACCTCAAGCGTGACTACGACGCCTTCTTCGGGCGCGGCAAGCCGCTCTCGTTCGGCCAGGTCTACGCGACCCTCGGTCGACTGGCCCGCGACGGCAAGGTCGTGGTGGGCGAGTCGGAGGCCGGCGCCGGACCCGACCGCAAGCGCTACGTGATCACCGACGAAGGGGCGACCGAGTTCGAGGACTGGCTCGCCGAGCCGGTCGAGGCCGAACCGCACCTGCAGACGGTGCTGTTCGCCAAGGTCGTGCTGGCGCTGATGCTGGGCCGCGACGCGGAGGGCTACCTCGACGCCCAGCGCGCCGCGCACATGCGGCGGATGCGCGAGCTGCTGGAGATCAAGCGGGCCGGCGGCCTGGTCGACGCGCTCCTGGCCGACCACGGCCTGTTCCACCTCGAATCCGACCTGCGGTGGATCGACCTGACGGCCGCCCGTCTCGACGCCCTCGCGGAGGCGGTGCGCTCATGAGCGTCGCCGGCCCGCGCACCGAACCCGCCGTCGCGCCCGACCACATCATCGAAGCGCGCGACGTCGTCCTGTCCTTCGGCCACACCCCCGCACTCCGGGGTGCCAGTCTCACGGCAGCCGCCGGCGAGGTCCTGGCCATCATGGGTCCCAGCGGATCCGGCAAGACCACCCTGCTGCACTGCCTGGCCGGCATCCTCACCCCCGAGACCGGGGAGATCCACTTCGCCGGCCGCCGGGTCGACACCATGAACGAGACCCAGCGCAGCGTCCTGCGGCGGGACCGCTTCGGGTTCGTCTTCCAATTCGGTCAGCTCGTCCCCGAATTGACCGCCGAGGAGAACGTCGCGCTGCCGCTGCTGCTGGGCGGTACGCGCCGGGCCGCCGCGCTCAAGGAAGCCGGCACCTGGTTCGAGCGGCTCGGCCTGGACGGGCTGGAGCGGCGCCGATCCGGCGAACTGTCCGGCGGCCAGGCCCAGCGGGTCGCGCTCGCCCGCGGCCTGGTGGCGCGCCCGGAGATCCTGTTCGCGGACGAGCCGACCGGGTCGCTCGACTCGCTCACCGGTGAGCACGTCATGGACCTGCTGACCACCGCCGCCCGTGAACAGGGCACCACCGTCATCGTGGTCACCCACGAGCCTCGGGTGGCCGTGTACGCAGACCGCGAGGTCATCGTCCGCGACGGCAAGGTGAGTTCGTTCGCGGCCGCTCGGGCGCGTTCATGATCGGCTTCGGTCTGCGGCTGACCCTGCGCGGTGGCAGGGAGGCCGCCATCCGCCTGATCGTCACCGCCTGCTCCGTGGCGCTGGGAGTCGGCCTGCTGCTGGTCACGCTCGCGGCCGTCAACGGGGTCAACGCGCAGAACGCCCGCTACGCCTGGCTCAACTCGGGACAACCCGGGGCCACCTCGGCCGGCGTCGTGCCCTCGCCGGACCCGTTGTGGGCAATGCTGCACACCGACCTCTACGGCACCAGGGAGATCGTCCGAGTCGACGTCGCCGGCACCGGACCCCGATCACCGGTACCGCCGGGCATCCCTGGACTGCCGGGCCCCGGGCAGTACTACGCCTCACCCGCGCTCGACAAGCTGCTCCGCTCGGCCCCGGTCGCCGAACTCGGCGCCCGCTTCCCGGGAACCCGGATCGGCACGATCGGCGCGTCGGCGCTCCCGGCCCCGAACTCCCTGGTCGTCATCGTCGGCCACACCGCCGACGAACTCTCGCGCGCGCCCGGCGCCGTACCGCTCACCACCATCGCGACCAAGTCGCCCGGCAGTTGCTCCGACTGCCGGGTCGGCACCAACACCGACGGCATCAAGCTCGTCCTCTCCGTCACCTCGGCCGCGCTGCTCTTCCCGGTACTCATCTTCATCGGCACCGCGACCCGGCTCTCCGCCGCGCGCCGGGAGCAGCGCTTCGCCGCGATGCGGCTGGTCGGCGCGACGCCCCGGCAGGTCTCGGTGGTCTCCGCCGTCGAGTCGACGGTGGCGGCCGTCGCGGGCACGGCCGTCGGCTTCGCGCTGTTCTTCGCCCTGCGCGTACCGCTGGCGGCGCTGCCCTTCACCGTCGAACCGTTCTATGCGAGCGACCTGTCGCTCGGGCCGCGCGAAGCCCTGTCGGTCGCCTTCGGCGTCCCCCTGGCGGCGGCGGTCGCGGCCCGGATCGCGCTGCGGCGGGTCCGGATCTCCCCGCTGGGGGTGAGCCGGCGGGTGACCCCGCGTGCTCCCCGGGCCTACCGGGCGATCCCGCTCGCCGTCGGCATCGGCGAACTCTCCTACTTCCTCGGCCGGCGCCCCGAATCCACCAACGGGCAGATCCAGGCGTATCTCGGCGGCATCCTCCTGATGATGATCGGCCTGCTGATCGCCGGCCCGTGGCTGACCATGGTCGGCTCCCGGATCATGGCCCGGTACACCGACCGGCCCGCGACGCTGATCGCCGGGCGGCGGCTCTCGGACAATCCGCAAGCCGGCTTCCGCGCCATCAGCGGGCTCGTCCTGGCCCTCTTCGTCACCAGCACGGCGGTCGGGGTGATCACCACGTTCGTCGCCGAACGCGATGCTCCGAATGCCCCGGCGATCGCCAAGGAGACGCTGGTGGCCGACTTCTCCGAGGGCTGGACGAGCGTCCTGGGCGTGCCGAAGGCGTCCGTCGCCCCGATCCCGGACGTGGTCCTGGCCGGGCTGCGGGCGATCCCGGGCGTCGAGGGCGTGGCGACGATCCACACGAATCCGCTCGGTACCGAGGTCTCGAACGGCGGTCGCAGGCCGATCGTGGCCGGACTGATGTCGTGCCGACAGACAGCGGGCGTGCCGGCGCTCGGCCGCTGCGCCGCCGGTGCGGATGTCGCGTCGATTACACCGTTCCACGTCTACAACTCGACGAGCGAGTCCTTCCGGGACACCTCCGACTGGCCCGCCGCCGCCATCTCCTCCGAGCAACTCCGGGGCCTGCCCGTTCAGTTGCTCGTCATCGACACCGACGGGTCGAAGGCGGCGATCGAGCGGGCGCGAACGGCCATCGCGCTCGCCTTCCCCGACCGGAAGCCGGCCGTCACCCCCGTGGAACAGGACGGGTTCTCGGAGACCGCGAGGCTGCTCACCGGATACCGGCAGCTGGTGGACGTGGTGATCGTGGTCAGCCTGTGCATCGCCGGCTGCAGCCTGGCGGTGAGCGTGGTCGCCGGCCTGAACGACCGCAAGCGTCCGTTCAGCCTGTTGCGGCTGGCCGGCGTACAGCTCGGCACGCTGCGCCGGGTCGTGATCCTGGAGAGCGCGGTCCCGCTCCTGGTCATCGCGGTGGTGGCGACGGGAAGCGGCTTCCTGGCCGCCGAACTGTTCCTGGAATCACAGCTGGACTACACGCTCAGGGCCCCGGGAGCCCAGTACTACATCACGGTCCTCGCCGGCCTCGCCGCCTCCCTCGGCGTCATCGCCTGCACCCTCCCCTTCCTCAAACACGTCACCGGCCCCGAAACCGCCAGAAACGAGTAACCGCACCCGAGTTCGGCTCTCGTGCAGCGTCCGTAGCGCGGTGGCGCACCCGGTCGAACCGGAGTTCGCCGCCCTGCTTCGCGCCGAACCGAAGTCCACGATCGGCCCACCCTCGCTGCCCGACGGCCACCCGGAAGCCCGGGAAGAGCGGTTTGCTCGCCCCTATCGGTCGAGGGGCGACTCGTCGGGCGCAGTCGGACGGCGGGCCAACACGCGGGTGATGCTGCCGTCTTCCTCCTTGATGTCCCGGACGTGCTCGAAACCGATTCTGTCCAGCAGGGCCAGTGATGCCTCGTTTGACGCAGCAACAGTGGCATGCACCTTGGTCAACCCGAGGGTGTCGAAGCCATAGGCGACGATCGCCTCCGCCAGCTCGGTCCCCAGGCCGGACCCCCATGCCGTCGGCGCCAGAGCGTAGATGATCTCGTGGCCTCCGACGACGTCGGTCGGCTTGATCTCCGCGTGCCCGATCAGGAGTCCATTGCGACGAACGGCCCAGACGTCGAACAGGCCCTGGGCATAGACCTTCGAGAAGATCCGCCCGAACAGAGCCCGGTCCGCTGCTTCGGAAGCAGGGCCGTCACCCATCCACTGCGACACTTTGGCGTCCTGGAACAGAGCAACGAAGCCCTCTTCGTCCTCGGGAATGTACGGCTCCAGGAGCAGCCGCTCGGTGCGCAGAGTCGGAGTCATAGCCGGCGACGCTACCCACGCGACATCCAGATCGGCAAACACTTTCACCTACGCCGCTTTTCCGCCGAGCAACACCCCGGTCTCGCCGGGAGAACCCAAGGCCCCTGACCGCCGGCGCCGCCGTCACCGGGCTCATCTCCGCGACTCACGTCGCCGGCCACCGCCGCCTCCCGGCGATCCGTGTCCTTGTCGATCGCCCAGAACACTCGTTCAGTTGTCGAGGTGTCGGCAGAGGCCGAAGAACAGATCCAGGTTGACGACTTCATGGGCCGGCACCGAAGACAGGGCTTGCCGATGGCGATGGGCATCGGGGAAGTTGATCAGGCCGTTGCCGGCGTGGATGTTACCGATATCGCCCCAGGCAGCTGAACGATCCTTGATCGACACACCCTCGCGGCCGACCCTGATGGCACCGAACTCCAGGGTCTCGCCCCGCTCGATGCGCGCGAGCGCTCCCGGCATCTGCGCACTGGCGATGCTCTGCTGTATGAACGGGCCCCAGTTGCCCTCATGGACGAACGGGGCGCCGTTCACCAGGGACTTGATGCCAAGCCGCTCGCGCTGGCGCCCGAAGAGACTGTCGATGCCGCGCCCTATCGCCACCGCGTCGCCGCTCCGGTCGAACAGGGTGTACCTCGCGTCCGTCACCGTTCCGTTGACTGTGCGCAGGCTCTGCAGAACGCTCGAAGAGTCCCAGTCGTAGGCGGCCTGAAAGCCCTTGGGGCCTGTGACTATCACGCCCCCGTGGAAGAGGTACAGCCTCGCGTCTTCCCACCGCCTGGAGAACACGGCCTTCTTCGGGAGGTATGTCGCCTGCGCCCAACTACCCAAACCCCGTTCGGCAGCCAGCGCTGACGCTGACGCACTCGGCTCGGGTCCGGTCTCTGCCATGCTGCCCCCGCACTGATGGTGTGGATCGACGGGCGCCGGTCGAAGTGCTCCCGCCTGGGTTGGTCAACTAGCGTGGTGAAGCAGGCTACTGCCGATATCAAGATGCATGGCTGCCTGAGGAGGTAGCCGAACTCGCCATCCCCCCAGGCGAATCCCCTCGACCTGTGCCACAAAGCCGGACTCTCGCGCACCGCGCCTGTCAGGGACACGACGCCGCACGGGCCCGGGAACTCCCCCGACGCACCTGGCCCGAACCCTGCCGGCCGAATTCCACCGGACGGTGCGGCAGTGCCGGGTCCGCGCCCGTCGGTCAGACCGGTCGGATGGGGTACATGATCGGGTCCGGGACCAGTTCTGCCGTGGTCGCGTCGTAGAGGGCTTTGTCGGACCAGCGGCGGATCGTGTACAGGTGGCCCACCTCGGTGATCCGCATGCCGATGACCTTGCCGCCGTCGCGCCACCGCGTCTGCTCACGGCGCACACAGTCACCGACCGCGAACACCGGGGCTGAGGAGACTTGTTCGTGCGGGGTGGCCGGTGCAACGGTCTGCCCGGCCGGTCCATCGGCGGGGGCAGTGAATCGAAGAGTCCAGTCCTGCTCCATGCGGCTTCCTACCTCGCGTCTCACGTAGAACGACCATCACGGGGCACCCCACACGGCCGGTCCGGGTGAGACCGCCGGAACGCGGGGAGGAGTTTTACCCGCCTTGCTTCAACGGGCAGCCGGCGAGCGGGCATTGGCAAGGCGGCTCGCGTTGGTGCCACCAGGGATCCTTGGCGAACCGCTTGTGCCGCTCGAGCGGCACGACGACGCGCGAGCCGGCCGGCCCGACCCGATAGACGGCCAATGTGATGCAACTGCCCGGTGGTTCGGGGTACGGGTCGGGCCCGTAGTCGGCCGGACGGAGATACCAGAGCGGGTCGTTCGATGACGACCTATGCGGAGTTGGAGACATCGCGGGTCCTTGCCTTCGATCCCGTGAGGAGCTGTCGCCGCGCGAACGGTGGGCACGCACGCGCACGTTCGCCGTCACGGATTGCATGGAAACGAATGCAACGTGTGAGCATCTGGGATTAGCATGCCGGCATGAGCCCGACAAAGAGTATGGACAGGGCAGAATTCCGCTTCTCAAATTCCGCGAGAGCTTTCCTGCGCCAAGAGGCAGGTCCGCGCAGGCGCGAAGTCTCCCGCTGTGGCGCAGAACGTTTCTTGCTTCGGCGGAGCCTTCGCCAACACACTGGATTCGCATACGGGGAGGACTGCAGATGATCGGCGACAGCGAGTCTGCATCACCGGCCCTGTGCCGCCTTCAACTCGGCGGCGAGCTGCGTCGTCTACGACTCAAGGCAGGCCTGAAGTCTGCCCAGGTCGTCAAGAGATTGCTGTGGAGCCCATCCAAGCTCACGCGGCTGGAGGCAGGCGAGAACTACGTCGTCGAGCCGTCCGACGTCATGGCCCTGTGTGAAATCTACGGCGCGGATCCGGAAACGCGTGCGCTCCTGAACGAATACGCCGCAGTGACCAAGACAAAGCGCGACTGGTGGCAATCACAGCAGTACCGGCAGATCATCCGTCCCGGCCTCAAGGCATTTCTCGGATTGGAAGCAACCGCGAGTGCCTTGCACAACTACGAGTCGGAGTTCGTACCAGGACTGCTGCAGACCGAAGCGTACGTACGAGCGATCCACCAAATCTCCCACGCGGCGCTCACCCCCGACGAGGTCGATCGGCTCGTCTCGATCCGCATGACACGCCAAGAGGTACTGCTCCGGACTCAGACACCCCTCAAGTTCATCGCCGTCGTCAACGAGGCTGTGCTTCGTCGTCAAGTAGGCAGCGCGGCTCTAATCCGTGGCCAACTCAGCCACATTGCAGAGATTTCCACGCTCCCGAACGTGCGAGTGCAGGTGGTCCCCTACCGGCTGGGCGTCCATCCCGGAATGGGAGGCCCGTTTGTCATCCTCAAGTTCGCCAAGGGAGCTGCGCTGAAGCCGATCGTCTACCTGGAGAATCTGGCTGACGCATGGGTCACCCGCCGGGAGACCGATGTCGACAAGTATGAGGAGGCGTTCAGTGATCTCCAAGCGCTCGCTCCGGGCCCCCAGGAGTCTCTGAGCCTGATCCACACGGCAATCAAGGAGCTTTGATCGATGACCTCCACGCCCGGCACCACCTGGTTCAAGTCCAGCTACAGCAACAACTCGGGCGGACAATGCGTTGAGGGCGCCTACTTCGAGGGCACCTCGATGGCGATACGTGACTCGAAGGACCCTGCCCGAGGTGCCTTCCACTTCGCCGCCAACACCTGGGAAACCTTCATCCGATCCCTCAAGCAGGTCTGACACCCATCGCCAACGCACGTGGCCCGCCTTCGGTTCGAGGTGGGCCACTGTCGTGTCCGCTGGGCGTTCGCGAGTCGTGGAGGTGGAAGCGTTCGCGCCGCAGACCAGGGCTGATGCGTTCTCGGGTTGTGGGATGGAGTAGCTCGCACGCGTGGGCAGTGCAGGGCCGGAGCCGTTCGGGGGATACGCGGCCGCATCCGGTGCGTTTCCCGCCCCGCCGGGGCATCCCTTGGCGGAACGAAAGGGAGACATGATGCCGCTCTATCTATCGAGGTTCAGCTACACACCGGAGACTTGGGCGAGGCTGATCGTCCACCCCGAGGACCGCGCAAAGGCCGCTCAGGCGTACATCGAGTCCGTCGGTGGGAAGCTCCATGGCTTCTGGTACGCGTTCGGCACGCACGACGGCTACAACCTGTGGGAGGCCCCCGACAACGTGTCCATGGCCGCGGTTGCGCTGGCGATCAGTGGCGGCGGCGCGCTCGGCTCGTTCGAGACGACAGTTCTCCTGACCGTCGATGAAACCATGGATGCCCTGCGCAAAGCCGAACAAGTCCGGTACCGGGCGCCGGGCGCGTAGCGGTCCAGGCCGCTGCGTTCTCGGGTGACGAGATGAGTGGTTCGCCCAGGTGTGGCCCTTCGCGCGTGACCTGACGGCGGCCCTGACCGTCGCCATGTACATCCACCGCGACACCACCAGGAGGACCACACTTCCCTAGGCCACCAGTCCGCGGCTGTGCGGTGGGCTTGGGCGCGTGCTCGGAACGCCTCGTCATCGTCCGCAAGTTCGTCCCGGCTTGCGTGTACACGCGCAACGCCGGCCGTCGGCAAGATCGCCACCGCTAGGCTGCACCCACTGTGCGGGCTCGGGGTTCGCCCGGGCGGCAAAGGAGTGCGACCGCATGATGGGACCGGCCCATTCACTGTCCGGAGCGAGCGCGTGGATGGGGGCCGGCGCGGCCGCGTACGCCTACGACCGGCCGATGCCCTGGCCGGTCCTCGTCGTCGGCGCGCTGATCTGCGCGGGTGCGGCCCTCGCGCCGGACCTGGACCACAAGGCCGCGACCGTCTCCCGCGCGTTCGGCCCGATATCGATGGTGCTCTGCGGCATCGTCGACGCCCTCTCCAGCGCCACCTACAAGGCCACCCGCAAGAAGGGCGATCCCCGCCGCAACGGCGGCCACCGCACGCTCACCCACACGTGGGTCTGGGCCCTGCTCTGCGGCGCCGGCGCGTCCGCGATCTGCGCGTTCGGCGGGCGCTGGGGTGTCCTCGGCGTCCTGTTCGTGCACATGGTGCTCGCGATCGAGGGCCTGTTGTGGCGGCAGGCCCGGCTGTCCAGTGACGTACTGGTCTGGCTCCTCGGCGCCACCAGCGCCTGGATGCTCGTCGAGGTCCTGAACAAGCCCGGCAACGGCTCGAATTGGTTCTTCACCGAACCCGGCCAGGAGTATTGGTGGGTCGGCCTCCCCATCGCCCTCGGCGCGCTCACCCACTGCGTGGGCGACGCCCTCACCATCTCGGGCTGCCCGATCCTGTGGCCCATCCCGATAGGCCGCAAGCGCTGGTACCCGCTGGGCCCGCCCAAGGCCATGCGCTTCCGAGCCGGCAGCCGCGTCGAGATCAAGTTCCTGATGCCCCTCTTCATGGGCGCCGGCGGCGTGGGCGCCCTCGGCGCCCTGGGCTACATCGGCTGACCACCGCCCACTCCAACGGCGTCTCACGACGCCACCGCGGCTCCACCGCGCCGGGTGTCCGGCCGTGCCGACTCGCCAAACGCATGCCCAGAGTGGATAGCGGGGACGCTGGTCATCCGCGAGGGTTTCGGCATGAGCGAGATCGACGGATTGACGGCCGACGCGGATCCGATCGGCCCTGCCGGGCCCGGGGCGCCGTCCGCCCACGCACCGAAGCGGACGCGCGGTGGAACCAGCCCGGAACCGGGAGGAACCGCGTTGTCCGCCGGGTCGGCCCGGCTGCGTGTGGTCCTGCTGCTCGGCAGCGCCGCCGGCGGAGTCGGTGTCCACGTAGCCTCCCTCGTTCGCGGGCTGTCCGCGCACGGCGTCGCGGTGACCGTCGCCGCGCCCGCCGAGACCAAGGCACAGTTCGCCTTCGGCGCGGCCGGGGCGCGGTTCGTGCCGGTCGAGATCGGGTCCTCGCCCCACCCCTTCGATGAGGCGACCGCGCGGGCGCTGCGCGAGGCAGCCACGGGCGCGCACGTCGTGCACGCCCACAATCTGCGCGCCGCTCTCGCCGCCGCCGGGGCGTTGGGGCGCCGCCGTCCGGGCCGTACGCCGCTGGTGCTGACCCTGCACAACGCGGTGCTGGCCACCGGGCTGCGGGCGATACCCGCGCATCTGATGGAGAAACGCGCGGTGCGCGCGGCCGACGTCGTGCTGGGCGCGTCCGACGACCTGGTCGACCGGGCGCGGCACCTGGGCGCCGGTGACGCCCGACTCGGCCCCGTCGGCGCAC
Organism: Embleya sp. NBC_00896; assembly: GCF_045207785.1. Classification (NCBI taxonomy): domain Bacteria; kingdom Bacillati; phylum Actinomycetota; class Actinomycetes; order Kitasatosporales; family Streptomycetaceae; genus Embleya; species Embleya sp. NBC_00896. The sequence goes on along the minus strand of NZ_CP108776.1, from coordinate 5,672,863 downwards.
CGCTGTTGCCCGCGCCCCGTCGCGACCGAGCCGCGGTCCGCGCCGAACTGGGCGGCACCGAACGCCCGATTCTCGTGGCCGTCGGTCGCCTAGCGCCGCAGAAGTCGTACCCGCTGCTGCTGGACGCCGCCCGGCGGTGGACCGCGCTCGATCCGGTGCCGCTGGTCGCCATCGCCGGCGACGGTCCGCTGCGCGAGGACCTACAGGCCCGCATCGACGCCGAGCACCTGCCGGTGCGGCTGCTCGGGCACCGCGACGACATCGCCGACCTGCTGTCCGCGGCGGACGTCGCGGTACTCCCCTCCCAATGGGAAGCCCGCTCACTGGCCGCGCAGGAGGCACTGCGGGCGGGCGTACCGCTCGTCGCGACCGCGGTCGGCGGTCTGCCCGAACTCCTGGGCGACGCCGCGGTGCTCGTGCCCCACGGCGACGCGGACGCCCTCGCCGACGCGGTCTCCGCACTGCTCGCCGACGACGGCCGCCGCGCGGCCCTCGGCGAGGCCGGCCGAGCCCGGGCACAGGCCTGGCCCGACGAATCCGACACCGTCGACCAGATCCTGAGGGTCTACGAAAGCCTCGACGCACGGTGACCGCGGTCGATTCGCTCCGGCCGTTCCCATCGCATGCGGCGGCCGCTGCTGGTTTGCTCGATGGCGTTCGGTCGAAAGACCACAGACGGCAACACTTCAAGCAGGAGAGGTGCGTGTGATGGCTCGTTCGGAGAGCACGGATGGCGAATCGACCCCCGGCCCCCGCCAGGAGGCGATGACCCGGTTCGACGACATCTACGACCAGCCGGATCCGCGGGCCTTCTTCCGAGCGTTGGGGGCGTGGGACTACCAAACGCCGCACCACGCCCAGGAGATCTTCCGGCGCCTGGTCGCGGCCCGGCCGCCCGACGCCCGACCCGACGCGCCGCCGATCACCGTGCTCGACATCTGCTGCTCGTACGGCGTCAACGCCGCGCTGCTCAACCACGACCTGACGCTGGACGACCTCTACGCCCACTACACCTCCGCCCACGCGGCCGCCCTCACCACCGCCGAGCTGATCGCATGGGATCGCGCCTGGTACGCGGCCCACCGCCGCCCCGACGCGGTCCGAACCATCGGCCTCGACGTGGCCGGCAACGCCGTCGCCTACGCGCGCGCCGTCGGCCTGCTGGACGAGGGCTTCGGCGAGAACCTGGAGACCGCCCCGGCCAGTGCGGAGCTGCTCCGTGCCGCCCGACACACCCGCCTGATCACCATCACCGGCGGAGCCAGCTTCCTGTCCCCCCGCAGCTTCCGCCCGCTCCTGGACGGCGCCCGAGACGGCGTGTGGGTGGCCGCGTTCGTCCTGCGCACCGGCTCCTACCGCACCATCGCCGACGGCCTCACCGCCCACGGTCTGGTCACCGAGAAGGACACTCCGCGCACCTTCCGGCAACGCCGCTTCACCAGCGTCCAGGAGCAGCGATACGCCATCGACGCGGTCACCGCGGCCGGCGACGACCCGACCGGCAAGGAGACCGACGGCCACTTCCACACCGCCCTGCATCTCTCCCGCCCCGCGGCGGACACCACCGCGTTCCCCCTCACCACGCTGCTGCCAAGCCCGTAACGCGACTTTCGGCCACGGCGAACCGATCCGGCCAACCTTCCCGTGACCCCTCGGAGGGTCGCGGTGAGTGGGCTACGTTCGCAGAGAGTCGTCACGTTCCGCACTTTCTCGATCGCGGAAAGTCACGTCGCGATGAGGGGTGCGTCCGGGACGGGTCCGCCGGGCGGAACGCAGTGCCGACAAGACGCGGTGCCGACAAGACGCAGCGGCAACAGGGCGCAGCGGCAACAAAGGGCGTTCGTTCGGCGCGAGGAGCACGGCAACCACAACGTCGATGTCATCAACAAAGGGGAAGCCCGATGGCGAACGAGATCACGTACGGCACCCGGATCCATCTGCTGAACGGCTACAAGAGCTTCAACGGCGGATACCTCGACAGCATCAACCCCAGCCCCCTGGTCGGCGCCAAGTACGGCGTGGCCACCTCCGACTCCCCCGACCGCGGGATCGGCACCGGCACGTGGGAGGTCCAGTCCGCGTCGGGCAAGGCCGTCGGCCAGCCGGTGGAGAGCGGCGACCTGATCTACCTGCGCAACCTCTACGGCGGCGACGGCGGGTACCTCGACACCAACAACCACGCGAGCACCCTCCAGCAGTCGGCCGGCGCCAAGTACGACGTGTCCACCTCGCAGACCAAGGACCGCGCCCCGGGGACCGGACGGTGGCGGATCTTCGCCCAGACGTCCTCCCCGCAGGACCGCTACGTCCGCGCGGGTGACGTGGTCCACCTGTGGAACACGTACGGCGACAACGGCGGCTTCCTGGAGACCAACAACGTCGGCCCGGCCGGTGACAAGTACGACGTGTGCACCAACGCCTACTACAACCGCGCCGACCACGTCGCCGACTGGCGGATCAGCACGGCGTAGCCGCGACCTCGCGGGTCGGCGGTGAGGCCGCCGGTGGGGTCGGCCGTCGCGACGGTCGACCCCACCGAGGGCCACGGCCCACCCTGTTCAGTACCCCGCCGACTCCGGGTACCCCGCCGACTCCGGCTCGTCGACGGTCTCCCCCGTTCCGAACTCCGAGACCAATTCGTCCTCGGTGCGAAAGCGTCGTGGCAGGAGGGGAGTTGCCGCCGCCAGCGCGAGGACGAGCAGCGCCGCGCGGCGCGCAGCGGTAGAACGCGGGAGGGGTGGCGGCGGCCCCGAACACCCGTCCCGCCGGCCGACGCCGGTTCTCAGTCCTCCCGCTTGGCCCCCGCCGCGGTGGCCAGCAGCTCCTCCGCGTGCGCGCGGCCCAGTTCCGAGTCCTCCAACCCGGCCAGCATCCGGGACAGTTCCCGCACCCGGGCCGCGTCGTCCAAGGTCACCACGCCCGACCGGGTGACCGTGCCGTCGCTCGACTTCTCCACCACCAGGTGTCGATCGGCGAACGCCGCCACCTGGGGCAGGTGCGTCACCACGATCACCTGGGCCACCCGCGCCAACCGGGCCAGTCGCCGGCCCACCTCGACCGCGGCCTTGCCGCCGACGCCCTGGTCTACCTCGTCGAAGACGAACGTCGGCACCGGGTCGGCGCCCGCGAACACCACCTCGACCGCGAGCATCACCCGGGACAGCTCACCGCCCGACGCGCCCTTGGCCAACGCCCGCGGCGGCGCACCCGGATGCGGGGACAGCTGCAACTCGACCTCGTCGACGCCCATCGGGCCATAGGCCAGCGTCCGTCCGCCGACCTCCAGCCCGTCCGGCGCGTCGACCCCGCCGATGGCCACGCTCACCCGCGCGTACGGCATCGCCAACGCCGTCAACTCGCCCGTGACCGCGCCCGCGAACCGCTCCGCCGCGTCGTGCCGCCCCGCCGACACCTCGCCGGCCAGCACCGCCAACTCCGCCCGCAACGCGTCGCGTTCGGCGGTCAGCTCCTCGGTGCGGTCGTCGTCGCCGTCCAGCTCGGCGAGCCGCGCGGCCGAGCGCTCGGCCCAGGCCAACACCTCGTCGATGCTCGCGCCGTACTTGCGGGTCAGCCCGGTCAGCGCCGCCCGCCGCTCCTCCGCCACCTCGAGCCGGACCGGATCCGCGTCCACGCCGGCCGCGTACGAGGCCAGCTCCGTCGCGACGTCCGACACCAGATACCCGACCTCGCCGAGCCGATCGGCCAACGCCCCGAGCGTCGCGTCGTGCGTGCGCACGGCCTCCACGACCCGCTGCGCGGCGCCCAGCAGCGTCGAGGCGTCCACGGCGTCGGAGCCGGTCTCCGGGTCGCCGAGCAGCGCCTCGTGCGCCGTCGTCGCCGCCGTCCGCAACGCGTCGGCGTGGCCGAGCCGCTCGGTCTCCGCAGCCAGGGCGGTGTCCTCGCCGGGTTGCGGCGCCACCTGTTCGATCTCGGTCAGGCCGAACCGCAAGAGGTCGGCCTCCTGCGCGCGCTCCCGCGCCAGTGTGGTGATCTCCTCCAGCTCGGCGCTCACCTCGCGCAACCGCCGATACACGCCGCCGTACGCCTTCAGCGGGACCGACACCGCCTCGCCGGCGTAGCGGTCGAGCGCGCCGCGCTGCCGAGCCGGACGCAGCAGCCGCTGCTGGTCGGTCTGGCCGTGCACGGCGATCAGATCGTCGGCGAGATCCGTCAACAATCCGATCGGCGCGGCCCGGCCGCCGACGTGCGCGCGTGAACGCCCCTCGGCCGAGACGGTACGCGCGAGCAACAACTCGCCGTCCTCCACCTCGGCACCGGCATCGGCCGCCCGCCGGCCCGCCGGCGAGTCCGCCGGCACGCTCAGTCGCCCCTCCACGAGGGCTTTGCCGGTGCCGTTGCGCACCAACCCGGGATCGGCCCGCCCGCCGAACAACAACCCGAGGCCGGTGACCACCATGGTCTTGCCGGCGCCGGTCTCGCCCGTGACCACGGTGAAGCCCGGCGCGAGCTCGACGACGGCGTCTTCGATGACGCCCAGACCCTGTATCCGCATCTCTTCGAGCACGAGACGACACTACGAGGTCGCGGGGACTACACGCGACGACTGCGGTTCATCGGCGTGCGTTCATCCCACGAACCGACCACCACACGAGCCGGCGACGCCCTACGGCAGCCACATCGGATCAGCCCCGGCGCGACAAGCCGCGCTCCGCCGCGACAACCGCCTCACGCCCGCCCGCGCCAGCCCTTCACCGGCAGCGCGAACTTGGCCACCAGGCGATCCGTGAACGGCGCCCGATGCAGGCGCGCGAGCCGAATCGGCTGCGTACCCCGACGCACCTCCACCCGCGCCCCCGCCGGCAGGTGTACCGTGCGCCTGCCGTCGCACCACAACGCGCCGGGCGGCGTCTCCGCCGCGAGCTCGAGCGCGAGCACCGAATTCGGCGAGACGACCACCGGTCGCGCGAACAACGCGTGCGCGCTGATCGGCACCATGATCAACGCCTCGACCTCGGGCCACACGATCGGCCCGCCACCGGAGAACGCGTACGCGGTCGAACCCGTCGGCGTCGCGCACACGACCCCGTCACAGCCCCAGCGCGACAGCGGCCGGCCGTCGACCTCGGCGACCAGCTCCAGCATCCGCTCGCGCGAGGCCTTCTCGATCGCGGCCTCGTTCAGCGCCCAGTTCGTGTGCACGATCTCGCCGTTGACCCGCACCACCACGTCGAGCGTCATCCGCTCCTCGACGTCGTAGTCGCGCGCCACGACCCGCTCCACGACGTCGTTCAGGTCCTCGCGCTCGGCCTCGGCCAGGAAGCCGACCCGGCCCAGGTTGACCCCGAGCATCGGCACCTGGGCGTCCCGCACCAGCTCCGCCCCGCGCAGCAGCGTGCCGTCGCCGCCGAGCACGATCGCGAGCTCACAACCCTTCGCGGCGTCCGGCTCGACGGGCACGACGATCGCACCCGGCAGGGCCAGGTCGTCCGCCTCCGGTTCGAGCACCCGCACGTCCAGACCCGCCGCGACCAACCGTTCCACGACCAGTCGCGCGCTCCGCAGCGCCGCAGGTCGGCCGGTGTGCGTCACCACCAACACCGTGCGATCGTTCATGCCCGTATCCCCTCGTCCGCATCGAATCGACCGCAGCCGTACCCGTACGCCGTGACGTTATCGTGCGCGCCGTTCACCGCGGACCCTCGGCAACCGCCCGATCGACGTCCGCCGGGTCCAACTCGGGCGCACCGGCCCGCATCCACAAGAAGTACTCGACGTTCCCCGACGGCCCCGGCAGCGGCGACGCGGTCACCCCGAGCACCCCGAGGCCGGTCTTCGCGGCCTGGTCCGCGACCGTGCGCACCGCCTCGGCCCGCAACGCCGGATCGCGCACCACCCCGCCCGCGCCGAGCCGTTCGCGACCCACCTCGAACTGCGGCTTCACCATCATGACCAGGTCCGCGTCCGGCGCGGAGCAGCGCACCAGGGCGGGCAGCACCAGCCCGAGCGAGATGAACGACAGGTCGCCCACCACCAGATCGGCCGCCGGACCCACCTGATCGGGCGTCAGCTCGCGCACGTTGGTGCGGTCCCGCACGGTCACCCGATCGTCGCTGCGCAGCACCCACGCGAGCTGCCCGTACCCGACGTCGACCGCGACCACGTGCGCCGCGCCCGCCCGAAGGAGCACATCGGTGAACCCGCCCGTGGACGCGCCCGCGTCGATGCAGCGCCGCCCCTCGACCACCAGGCCGAGCGGCGTGAACGCGGCGAGCGCGCCCGCGAGTTTGTGCCCGCCGCGCGAGACGTAGTCGGGATCGCCGTCGTCGGCGGCGACCACGACGGCCGCCCCCGCGTCGACCTGGGTGGCGGCCTTCGTCGCGGCCTGGCCGCCCACCGTCACCCGCCCCGCCGCGATCAGTTCGCTCGCGTGGTCGCGGGACCGCGCGAGTCCCCTGCGCACCAGCTCGGCGTCGAGCCTGCGTCGTGCCACCGGTCGTGCCTGCCGTTCCTGGGTTGTGCCGAAGGGTTGCCCGAAGTCGTCGGTCGTCGACGAGTACCGGGTGTGTACAACTGGCGTACTACACGCGTGGATCAAAGCTCCATCAAGGACTGCCCGGACCCCGCGCGGCCGATTCGGTCGGCTCGCTCGCTTCGGGACCTATCGGTCCAGTTCCGCCAGGGTGTCCCGGAGTCCTCGGTGGACATCCTCGTACACCGGTCCGTGCGCGTCGGTGGGCAGGTCACCCACACGGCTCAGGATGGACAACGCGCCGTCCACCCGCGCGTCCCCGGTGGGCCGCGGCGGGTCGACGTCCAACGGCTCGATCACGGCGGCCGTGGGCTCGGCGGCGACGGGTCCCGTGACCGATGCCACCAGGTCCGCGTACTCGCTCACGACGCGTCGTCCGGCTCGGCAGCCGGCTTGTGGGTGGCCTTCTTCGCCGGCGTGGACTTCTTCGCGGCGGTGCCGTTCGTCTTGCGCGCCGGCTTGCGCGGCCCGGCCGGCGGCGCCGCGGCGTTGTCGGCCACGGTCGCGCTCGGGACCGGCGGCTTGTCGGCGGTCTTCTTCGCCGCGGTCTTCTTCGCCGCGGCCTTCTTGGCGACGGGCTTGGCAGCGGGCTTGGCGACGGGCGCCGGCGCCTCCTCGGCGGCGACGGGAACCGGCGTACGCGGCACGCGCGGCGTGGACGCCCGGGCGAGCCGGTGCTCCAGGTCGGTCACCCGCCCCTTGAGCCGGGTGATCTCCTCCTCGGCCCGGATCAGGTCCTTGGTCCACGGCTTCGACCGCGACAGCGCCTTGTCCACCTCGCCGCGCACGATGCCGACGAGCAGGTCACGGTTGGCCTTGCCGGTCTCGTACAGCTCCTCGGCGACCTGCTGCACGTACTGCGGCAGCTCCTGCGCCTGATTGGGGACCTGGTCCAGGTCGATCCCGCTGCGCTCCACAAGGACCTTGGCGACCTCCGTGACGCGCTGCTTCGTCATCTCGGTCAAGCCACTGGCGATCTGAAGGTAACTGCGAACGACGTCTCGCATGAACCGGCGCCTGCCTTCCTGCTCCGGCCGCCGTACCGTGCCTGCGCGGCGGTACGAACGGCGATGATCGGTCTGCCCCGACGCTACCGTCTCGACCGGCGCGGGACCGGAAGCAACGACATCCCCGCACAACGAAGCGCCGGACGGATCAACCGAACCCCCACCGGCCACGCGATCCGCACCCGGCCCCGACCCGCCACCGAATTCCGTCACTCCGCGTGGGGTACGGTCGCCAACCGGATCCGAAGGAAGGGACACGCCCGCATGGCCACCGTCGAAGAGTGCCGCACGGCCCTCGAGGAACTGTCCGCCAAGATGGGCCGAGCGGAGGGCGACACCCGCAAGGCCACCCAGCTCAACCGCAGCCTGAGCTGCCACGTGACGGACCTGCGGGTCACCTTCGCCGGACAGCTGCGCGACGGCGCACTGCACGACATCGACACCGAACCGCGGGCCGAGAAGGCCCAGATCCGGCTCACCATGTCGGGTGACGACCTGGTCGCTTTGGTCGCGGGAGACCTGAACTTCGCGGCGGCCTGGGCGAAGGGGCGGGTGAAGTTGGAGGCTTCGTTCAGGGATTTGTTGGTGTTGCGGAAGCTGGTGTGAGCCCGGGCGCCAGTGCCGTGGCCGGAAAACCCAAGCGGGTTGTGACGCCGGTGGTGTCCACCGGCGAGTCCGCGGCCCAAGTCGCCGCGCACGCCGCGCGCAGGCCGTCGACGCGCGAGCCCGCGCCCTCGATGGTCAGGGTCTCGTCCGCGACCCGCGCCGACCAGCCGCCGCAGGTCCAGGTGTCGCCGTCACGGGTCGCCGTCACCGGGGCGGTCAGCAGGGCCCTCAGATCCTCGGCGACGAAGGTGGGACGACGGCCCTCCTCGGCCGCCAGCAGGCCCTCCGGCGTGGTGACACCGGTGAGTACCAGGAGGCTGTCCACGCCCGCGTTGCGCGCGCCCTCGATGTCGGTGTCGAGGCGGTCGCCGACCACCAGGGGCCGCTTCGCGCCGGTGCGCAGGATCGTCTCCCGGTGCAGCGGCAACTCCGGCTTGCCCGCGACCACCGGCTCCGCGCCGGTCGCCGCGCGCACCACGCCCACCAGTGCCCCGTTGCCCGGAGCGATCCCGCGCTCGGTCGGAATCGTCAGGTCCGCGTTGGAGGCCACCCAGAACACCCCGCGCCCGACCGCGTACGACGCCTCCGCGAGCACCTTCCAGTCCACGTCCGGCGCGAACCCCTGGACCACCGCCGCCGGCTCGTCGTCCGCCGACCGCACCGGCACAAGCCCGCGCTCCAGCAGCGCCACCTCGAGGCCCTCGCCGCCGACGACGAGCACCGACGCCCCCGCGGGGACTCGCTCCGCGACCACCCGCGCCGCCGCCTGAGCCGACGTCACCACGTCCTCGGGCTCGGCCGGGACGCCCAACTCGACCAGGTGCCCGGCCACCGTCTTGGGAGTGCGGGCCGCGTTGTTCGTCACGAACGCGAGCCCCATCCCCCGCTTCCGCGCCTCGGTCAGCGCCTCCACCGCGTGCGGAACCGCCCGCGCCCCCGTGTACACGACGCCGTCGAGATCGAGCAGCGCGACGTCGTACGCCCGCGCCAACTCCACCGCCGCCCCGCCCCCGCCGAATCCCGTCGAGTCACCCGAATCTGCCGAGGTGTCCTTGCCGCTCACGCGTCGTCGCTCCCGTCGTTCCCGTCCCCGCCGTCCTGCCCGATCTTCCCGTACGCGCCGGCCCGCGCGCGCAACGTCGCCCGCGCCTGGGCGAGGGCGGTCCGATAGTGCTTCGTGTCGGGCCGCATCGCGACCGCGAGCGCCAAGTGCTCGACGGCCGTCTCGAAGTCCCCGATCCGCGCGGCGGACAACCCCCAGCCGAACTGGGCGTAGTCGTCCGCCGGATCCGACTCGGCCACCGCACGAAAATGCCGCAGCGCCTCACCGTGTCTGCCCGAGTCGAACCAGGCCCGCGCCAACGCCTCCCGGACACTGCGCGACTCCGGCGCCACATCCGCCGCCCGCGCCAGCAACTGCGCCGCAGCGGCGGGATTCCCCGAGGCGAGCAACTCCACCCCGCGCCGATACCAGTCGTACACGTCACCCGCGGGCACACCATTCGCCCCGTTCGCCCCATCCGCTCCCTGTGCCATCGCCATGATGCCCTCCCGCAACTCGACAACCCGGCATCCCCCGACATCGGATGTCCTGATCTTGCCCGGGTCCGGGCCCGTAACATTCGGCCATGGACGACGCAGTGCCGAGCGGCCTCGACCTGGCCCCTTTCCGTGGGCTCCGCTACGACCCGGAACACGTGGGGGACGTCGCATCGGTGACCTCGCCACCGTACGACGTGGTCGAGCCCGGCGGCGTGCCCGCGCTGGAGGGCGCCGATCCGCACAACATCGTGCGGCTCGTCCTCCCCCGCAGCGCCAGCCACGCGGGCAGCACGCTGCGCACGTGGCTGGCCGAGGGCGCGCTGCGCCCCGATCCGACGCCCGGGCTGTACGTGTACGAGCAGCGCGACCACAACTCGATCCAGCGCGGCCTCATAGGCGCGCTGTCCCTCGACTCCGCGGTCCTGCCGCACGAGGACGTGATGCCCGGCCCGGTCGCCGACCGCGCCGCGATCATGACCGAACTCTCGGCCAACCCCGAGCCGATCCTGCTCGTGTACACCGGCGGCGGCCGCGCCTCCGACGTGGTCGAGCAAACCACGCACCAGCCGCCGCTCCTCGGCCTGCGCACCCCCGACGGCATCCGGCACCGCCTGTGGGCGGTCACCGACAGGAACGCGCTCACCACGATTCGCGAGGACCTCGCCCACCGCCGCGCGCTGATCGCCGACGGCCACCACCGCTGGGCCGCCTACGCCAGGATGCGCGAGCGCGCGCACGCGGACGGCCGCGGCCCCGGCCCGTGGGACCGCGGCCTGGTACTGCTCGTGGACACCATCCGGCACCCGCTGCGGGTCGGCGCGATCCATCGCGTCCTGCCGAACCTGCGCCCGGCCGACGCCCTGAACGCGCTGGCCACCTACGGCGACGCCGGCGCGGGCGCGTTCCTGGCCCGCCCGCTCGACGGCACCCTCCCCGCCGCCCTGTGGGCGCTCGACCAGGCCACGGGTCCGGCCTTCCTGCTCGCCGGCGACCGCCACTTCCACCTGCTCACCGGCCCCGACCCGGACCTGCTCGAAACCACGATCCGCCCCGACCGCCCGGCGGTGTGGCGCGGCCTCGACGCCACGGTCCTGCACGCGGCCCTGCTCGAACACGTATGGCATGTCCCGGACAACTGGGACAACATCACGTACGTCCACGACGCGACCGCCGCCGTCCGCCAGGCCGCCCACACCGGCGGCACCGCGATCCTGATGCGCCCCACCAACGAACGCGTGGTCCGAAGCCTGGCCGAGCAGGACATCCGCATGCCCCGCAAGTCCACGTCCTTCGGCCCCAAGCCCGCCACCGGCCTGGTTCTGCGCAGCCTCGACATCGACTAGGCCCATCGACCATGCCCCAACGCGAGAAGGGCCCGGCACGAGTGTGCCGGGCCCTTCTCATGGCCATTCATTGCCATGCCACCGCCGGAGGCGGTACCGAATCAGTCCTGCTTGTCCGCGACGGGCTCGTCGTCCTCGACCGCGTCCGCGTCGGAAGCCTGAGCCTCGTCCGCGTCGGCCGCCTCGACATCGTCGCCCTCGTCGAGGTCGTCGGCGTCGTGGTCTTCGTCGTCTTCGTCGTCGTCTTCGTCGTCGAACTCGTCGTCCGACTCGTCGATGTCGACCGCGTCGTCCTCGTCCTCCTCGACCGCGTCGGAGGCCGAGTCCTCGATGTAGGCGTCGTCATCGTCGTCCGCGTCGGGGTCGAGCGCGTCCGTGAAGTCGAGCCCGTCGATCTCCGCGACCCGCTCGGCCGCACCGGTCTCGCCGGTCGTGTCCGCCTCGGCGGCCCGACCGAACCAGTCGCGCGCCTCGTCGTCCCGACCCACGGCCGCCAACGCGTCGGCGTACGCGAACCGAAGCCGCGCCACCCACGGATTGGTCGAAGCCGAGTTGAGCTCCGGCACCTGAAGCGTGACCACGGCCGCGTCGAGCTGGTCCAGGTCGCGACGCGCACCGGCGGCGACGATCCGCAGCTCGATCTGCGCGGCCTTGTCCAACTCCTTGACCTCGTCCGCGCCCGCCATCTGCAGCGCACGCTCCGGACGGCCCAGGCCGCGCTCGCAGTCGGCCATGACGGCCCAGTGCTCGCTCGAACCGGTCATCCGACGAGCCGCACGCAGCTCGGACAGCGCCTCGGCGTACGCACCGGCCATGTACGCGGCGATGCCGGCGGCCTCCCGCACGGCGGCGACCCGCGAGGCGAGCCGCAGCGCGACCTTCGCGTACTTGTACGCCAGCTCGGGGTCCTCGTCGACCGTACGGCCGATCATCACCAGGTTGCGGGCAACCTCGTCCGCGAGGGTCTTGGGCAGCCCACGCAGCTCCTGGCGCGCTTCCGCACCGAGCTCCTCGGCCTGCACGTCCTCGGGGATGAACATCCGCTCGACGGGCACATAGCCCGGCTCGTCCCGACGGTCGAACGACGGACGGCTGCCGCCACGGTCGTCACGGTTGCCATAGGACGGACGGCTGCCACGGTCGCGGTCCCCGAAGGAGGGACGCCCGCCACGGTCGTCACGGCCGGCCGGGGGACGACGGTCCCCGCCGCGGTCGTCGCGGTTGAACGAGGGGCGCGAGCCACCACGGTCGTCACGGTTGCCGAACGACGGACGGCTGCCACCACGATCGTCCCGCGCGGGACGGTCCGAACGCTCCGGCCGGTCCGACCGGAAGGGAGGACGCGAGCCGCCGCGGTCGTCGCGGGCCGGGCGGTCCGAACGCTCGGGGCGGTCGGAACGGTACGGCGGACGCGAAGCGCCACCGCTACGGTCGTCACGGTTGAACGAAGGACGCGACGAACCACCACGGTCGTCACGGCCACCGGACTGCGGACGGCCGGCACCCCGGTCGTCCCGACGCTGGGCCGGACGACGCTCGTGGAACGGCTGACGCGCACCGGGCTGACCGTTGTAGGTCGGCCGGCTGCTCGCGCCGTCCTTGTGGTCGCGGTCGCCGAACTCCCGCTCCTCACGAGCCGGGCGGTCCGAACGCTCGGGACGGTCCGACCGGTACGGCGGACGCGCGCCGCTGCCGCCGCGGTCGTCACGGTTGAAGGAGGGACGACGGTCGCCGCCGCGGTCGTCGCGGTTGCCGAACGACGGACGGCTGCCACCACGGTCGTCACGGGCGGGACGGTCGTCCCGAGCCGGACGCTCCGAGCGGTACGGCAGACGCCCACCGGCGCCACCGCGGTCGCCGAACGAGGGGCGCGAGCCACCACGATCGTCACGGGCCGGACGGTCCGAGCGCTCGGGACGGTCCGACCGGTACGGCGGACGCGCGCCGCTGCCGCCGCGGTCGTCACGGTTGAACGAGGGACGACGGTCCCCGCCACGCTCCTCACGGAACCCGGGACGGTCGTCACGGCCGGCCGGGGGCCGACGGTCCCCGCCGCGGTCGTCGCGGTTGAACGAGGGGCGCGAGCCACCACGGTCGTCACGGTTGCCGAACGACGGACGGCTGCCACCACGGTCGTCACGGTTGAACGGCGGACGCGAACCACCCTCGCGGTCCTCGCGGTTGGGCCGCGCGATCGCGTGGTCCCCACGGGCACCGTAAGAGGTCCGCGAACCACCGCGGTCACGCTCGGGAGCGTCCGACCGGAAGGGGGGACGCGAGCCGCCGCGGTCGTCGCGGGCGGGTCGGTCGTCACGGGCCGGGCGGTCCGAGCGCTCCGGACGGTCCGACCGGTACGGCGGACGCGCGCCGCCGCCGCTGCGGTCGTCACGGTTGAACGAGGGGCGCGAAGCGCCGCCGCGGTCGTCGCGGCCACCGGACTGCGGGCGCCCGGCGCCACGGTCGTCACGGTTATAGGGGGGACGCGAACCGCCACGGTCGTCACGGTTGCCGAACGACGGGCGGCTACCACCACGGTCGTCACGACTGAACGAGGAACGCGAACCACCGCGGTCGTCACGGTTGAACGCCGGACGCGAGGCACCGCCACCACGGTCGTCACGAGCCGGGCGGTCCGAGCGCTCCGGACGGTCCGACCGGTACGGCGGACGCGAGGCGCCACCGCTGCGGTCGTCGCGATTGAAGGAGGGGCGCGAAGCGCCACCACGGTTGTCCCGGCCACCGGACTGCGGACGACCGGTGGAACCGCCAGCACCACCGGACTGCGGGCGTCCCGCGCCACGGTTGCCGCCACCGCTGCCACCGCGATCGTCACGGTTGAACGGCGGACGCGAACCACCGCGGTCGTCACGACCGCCCCGGTCACGATCGCCGGAAGCCGGGCGGCCACCACGATCGTCACGGTTGAACGGTCGGCGGTCACCGCCGGCACCGCCCCCCGAGTACTGCGATCCACTGGGACGGCGACTCGGCCGTCCCTCGGAGGGGGGATTGGACATGGGGTTTGCTCCTCGTGATCGTCGTACGGGTACGCAGTCGCCTGTGGCGCGACCACCATTGTCCCGTATGACGAACGAAGTCGGCGCACCCGACAGTGGCCATGAACCCCTGCTGAGAGGGGTCGCCACGGTTAAAAGAATCGGATAAAAAAATAAGGGGCCCCACCGGGGTGGGGCCCCTTACTCACGTTGATTCCGGCGGCGTCCTACTCTCCCACACCCCTTCGAGTGCAGTACCATCGGCGCTGGAGAGCTTAGCTTCCGGGTTCGGAATGAGACCGGGCGTTTCCTCTCCGCCAAGACCACCGGAAAACCATCGAACCCATTGCAACGGGTCGTTACGGTGAACCAGATGAATCAAAAAGCGGTGATTCAATTATCAAACGGGTTCCCCGAAACCGATTGCGGTTCGGGAACCACACAGTGGACGCGTAGCAACTGAGGACAAGTCCTCGGCCTATTAGTACCGGTCAGCTCCACCCCTTACAGGGCTTCCACACCCGGCCTATCAACCCGATCGTCTCTCGGGGGCCTTACCCAACCGAAGTTGGTGGGAGTCCTCATCTCGAAGCAAGCTTCCCGCTTAGATGCTTTCAGCGGTTATCCCTCCCGAACGTAGCCAACCAGCCATGCCCTTGGCAGAACAACTGGCACACCAGAGGTTCGTCCGTCCCGGTCCTCTCGTACTAGGGACAGCCCTTCTCAAGACTCCTACGCGCACAGCGGATAGGGACCGAACTGTCTCACGACGTTCTAAACCCAGCTCGCGTACCGCTTTAATGGGCGAACAGCCCAACCCTTGGGACCTACTCCAGCCCCAGGATGCGACGAGCCGACATCGAGGTGCCAAACCATCCCGTCGATATGGACTCTTGGGGAAGATCAGCCTGTTATCCCCGGGGTACCTTTTATCCGTTGAGCGACGGCGCTTCCACAAGCCACCGCCGGATCACTAGTCCCTGCTTTCGCACCTGCTCGACCTGTCGGTCTCACAGTCAAGCTCCCTTGTGCACTTACACTCGACACCTGATTGCCAACCAGGATGAGGGAACCTTTGGGCGCCTCCGTTACCCTTTAGGAGGCAACCGCCCCAGTTAAACTACCCATCAGACACTGTCCCTGATCCGGATCACGGACCCAGGTTAGACATCCAGCACGACCAGAGTGGTATTTCAACGACGACTCCACAGACACTGGCGTGTCCGCTTCACAGTCTCCCACCTATCCTACACAAGCCGAACCGAACACCAATATCAAACTATAGTAAAGGTCCCGGGGTCTTTCCGTCCTGCTGCGCGAAACGAGCATCTTTACTCGTAGTGCAATTTCACCGGGCCTGTGGTTGAGACAGTCGAGAAGTCGTTACGCCATTCGTGCAGGTCGGAACTTACCCGACAAGGAATTTCGCTACCTTAGGATGGTTATAGTTACCACCGCCGTTTACTGGCGCTTAAGTTCTCAGCCTCGCCCCGAAGAGCTAACCGGTCCCCTTAACGTTCCAGCACCGGGCAGGCGTCAGTCCGTATACATCGTCTTACGACTTCGCACGGACCTGTGTTTTTAGTAAACAGTCGCTTCTCGCTGGTCTCTGCGGCCACCACCAGCTCGGAGAGCAAGTCTCCTCACCAACAATGGCCCCCTTCTCCCGAAGTTACGGGGGCATTTTGCCGAGTTCCTTAACCACAGTTCACCCGAACGCCTTAGTATTCTCTACCTGACCACCTGAGTCGGTTTGGGGTACGGGCCGCCACGACACTCGCTAGAGGCTTTTCTCGGCAGCATAGGATCATCCACTTCCCCACAATCGGGTCGGCATCAGGTCTCAGGCTATGTGAGAGACGGATTTGCCTATCTCTCGCCCTACACCCTTACCCCGGGACTACCACCGCCCGGGCTGGACTACCTTCCTGCGTCACCCCATCGCTCACCTACTACCCGATTGGTTCGGCGGCTCCACCAAAACAGTTCACCCGAAGGATCCCTGCGGCTTCACGGCCTTAACATCACGAGGTTCAGCGCTGGCGCATCGTAGCGGGTACGGGAATATCAACCCGTTGTCCATCGACTACGCCTGTCGGCCTCGCCTTAGGTCCCGACTTACCCTGGGCGGATTAGCCTGCCCCAGGAACCCTTGGTCATCCGGCGCACACGTTTCTCACGTGTGATTCGCTACTCATGCCTGCATTCTCACTCGTGCAGCGTCCACCGCTGGTTTCCACCGCGACTTCACTCGCTGCACGACGCTCCCCTACCCATCCGTACGCCTGAACCACGAAGGCTTGGCTGTATGCACGAATGACACGACTTCGGCGGTGCGCTTGAGCCCCGCTACATTATCGGCGCGGAATCACTTGACCAGTGAGCTATTACGCACTCTTTCAAGGGTGGCTGCTTCTAAGCCAACCTCCTGGTTGTCTGTGCGACTCCACATCCTTTCCCACTTAGCGCACGCTTGGGGGCCTTAGTCGGTGCTCTGGGCTGTTTCCCTCTCGACCACGGAGCTTATCCCCCGCAGTCTCACTGCCGCGCTCTCACTTACCGGCATTCGGAGTTTGGCTTATCTCAGTAACCTGGTGAGGCCCATCAACAATCCAGTGCTCTACCTCCGGCAAGAAACACACGACGCTGCACCTAAATGCATTTCGGGGAGAACCAGCTATCACGGAGTTTGATTGGCCTTTCACCCCTAACCACAGGTCATCCCCCAGGTTTTCAACCCTGGTGGGTTCGGGCCTCCACACGGTCTTACCCGCGCTTCACCCTGCCCATGGCTAGATCACTCCGCTTCGGGTCTTGGGCGCGCGACTCAATCGCCCTGTTCGGACTCGCTTTCGCTACGGCTTCCCCACACGGGTTAACCTCGCCACACACCGCAAACTCGCAGGCTCATTCTTCAAAAGGCACGCAGTCACGGCCACCCGTGTAAACACGGATGACGACGCTCCCACGGCTTGTAGGCACACGGTTTCAGGTACTATTTCACTCCCCTCCCGGGGTACTTTTCACCTTTCCCTCACGGTACTAGTCCGCTATCGGTCACCAGGGAATATTTAGGCTTAGCGGGTGGTCCCGCCAGATTCACACGGGATTTCTCGGGCCCCGTGCTACTTGGGAAATGCGCAAGCAAGCCGTACATGTTTCGTCTACGGGGGTCTTACCCTCTACGCCGGACCTTTCGCATGTCCTTCGACTACACATACGGTTTCTGACTCGCCGACCGGCCGGCAGACCGATCAAGCACACTCCCACGACCCCAACCACGCAACCCCTGCCGGGTATCACACGTGACTGGTTTAGCCTCATCCGATTTCGCTCGCCACTACTCTCGGAATCACGGTTGTTTTCTCTTCCTGCGGGTACTGAGATGTTTCACTTCCCCGCGTTCCCTCCACACACCCTATATATTCAGGTGCGGGTGACAGCCCATGACGACTGCCGGGTTTCCCCATTCGGACACCCCCGGATCACAGCTCGGTTGACAGCTCCCCGGGGCCTATCGCGGCCTCCCACGTCCTTCATCGGTTCCTGGTACCTAGGCATCCACCGTGCGCCCTTAACAACTTGGCCACAGATGCTCGCGTCCACTGTGCAGTTCTCAAACAACAACCGATTCCACCGAATATCCGAACAGGCCTACCGGAACAAACCGTCCGGTGGTTCACCATTCATCCGAGGATCGGAACCTTCCCGAGACAACAGACCAGCCCCAACAGCCATACGACTGTGGGGCCGGGCCCGTTCCCTCAGGACCCAACAACGTGCCCGACCCGCTCCCTTTCCCGACCCTGTGTTTCCACGCTCCGAAGAGCAGTACTTGCAGGTTCGAGTCCAGTCACGGACCGAATAGTCAACGTTCCACCCATGAGCAACCGTGTGACACAGATGGTCACATTCGGCTATGTGCTCCTTAGAAAGGAGGTGATCCAGCCGCACCTTCCGGTACGGCTACCTTGTTACGACTTCGTCCCAATCGCTGGTCCCACCTTCGACGGCTCCCCCTCTTGCGAGTTGGGCCACCGGCTTCGGGTGTTACCGACTTTCGTGACGTGACGGGCGGTGTGTACAAGGCCCGGGAACGTATTCACCGCAGCAATGCTGATCTGCGATTACTAGAGACTCCGACTTCACGGGGTCGAGTTGCAGACCCCGATCCGAACTGAGACCGGCTTTTTGAGATTCGCTCCACCTCGCGGTATCGCAGCTCATTGTACCGGCCATTGTAGCACGTGTGCAGCCCAAGACATAAGGGGCATGATGACTTGACGTCGTCCCCACCTTCCTCCGAGTTGACCCCGGCAGTCTCCTGTGAGTCCCCATCACCCCGAAGGGCATGCTGGCAACACAGAACGAGGGTTGCGCTCGTTGCGGGACTTAACCCAACATCTCACGACACGAGCTGACGACAGCCATGCACCACCTGTACACCGACCAAAAGGGGCACCTGTCTCCAGGTGTTTCCGGTGTATGTCAAGCCTTGGTAAGGTTCTTCGCGTTGCGTCGAATTAAGCCACATGCTCCGCCTCTTGTGCGGGCCCCCGTCAATTCCTTTGAGTTTTAGCCTTGCGGCCGTACTCCCCAGGCGGGGAACTTAATGCGTTAGCTGCGGCACGGACGACGTGGAATGTCGCCCACACCTAGTTCCCAACGTTTACGGCGTGGACTACCAGGGTATCTAATCCTGTTCGCTCCCCACGCTTTCGCTCCTCAGCGTCAGTATCGGCCCAGAGACCCGCCTTCGCCACCGGTGTTCCTCCTGATATCTGCGCATTTCACCGCTACACCAGGAATTCCAGTCTCCCCTGCCGAACTCTAGCCTGCCCGTATCGAATGCAGGCTCGGGGTTAAGCCCCGAGTTTTCACATCCGACGCGACAGGCCGCCTACGAGCTCTTTACGCCCAATAATTCCGGACAACGCTCGCACCCTACGTATTACCGCGGCTGCTGGCACGTAGTTAGCCGGTGCTTCTTCTGCAGGTACCGTCACTTTCGCTTCTTCCCTGCTGAAAGAGGTTTACAACCCGAAGGCCGTCATCCCTCACGCGGCGTCGCTGCGTCAGGCTTTCGCCCATTGCGCAATATTCCCCACTGCTGCCTCCCGTAGGAGTCTGGGCCGTGTCTCAGTCCCAGTGTGGCCGGTCGCCCTCTCAGGCCGGCTACCCGTCGTCGCCTTGGTAGGCCACTACCCCACCAACAAGCTGATAGGCCGCGGGCCCATCCTGCACCGCCGGAACTTTCAACCCCCCACCATGCGGAGGAGGATGTTATCCGGTATTAGCTCCGGTTTCCCGAAGTTATCCCAGAGTGCAGGGCAGGTTGCCCACGTGTTACTCACCCGTTCGCCACTCATCCACCCCGAAGGGCTTCAGCGTTCGACTTGCATGTGTTAAGCACGCCGCCAGCGTTCGTCCTGAGCCAGGATCAAACTCTCCATTGATGTTCACCGGTAATCCGGTGGAACACAATAAGTGAGCGGCGACTCTCCCAGAGGAATAGTCCGGGTATGTCGCCGGCGTCCTTGCTGTGACCTGGGCCCACTGACGGAACCCAGGATTTTCTTCAAAGGAACCACCAACACTGTCCGACCCACCTTGTGATGAGGCTTCCAGCGCCGGGGGTGTATCTTTGGCGTTGACTTTTGGCACGCTGTTGAGTTCTCAAGGAACGGACGCTTCCTTCGGTGCGGAATCAACCGCGCCCTCCGGGCGTTTAACGTTCAGTTTGTTTCAGTTTGTGTTGCTTTTGTTTCTCTTTCGCGTCTCCAGCTTAGCACACCGTTTCGGCCGCTTCGCTTTCCTCGCTTTCGGCGTCCGGCGCGTTTCCGCGCTTTCCGCCTTTCAGACTCTAGCAGATCTTGCGACCCGCTTTTCGCCCTTTGCTTTCTATCTTCGGTCCTCGAAACTCTCGTTTCTCCGACTTCCGACTTTCGGCTGGCCGAGCCTAGCAGACCCGTTTTCCCGCCTCCCCCGACTCCACATGATCACTCGTGCGGTGCCGGCGGCCTGCGAGCCGCGCGTCCTGCCCCGGATCACTCCGGTGCTCGATGCTTCAACCTTAGCAGGTTTCTGCGATAATGCCGAATCGCTTTCCAGGAAAACGATTCCCAGTAATAAAATGGCAGCACAAATAAAACCCCCGGAATTTGAATGATCAAATTCCGCGCGTTCACAAGGGCTGTGTGATCACTGGGTCGCACCCACGAAGACACCACGAGCCCGGAGCGGCCGACGGCCGTCCGGTTCAGGATGGATCTTGGGGTGTGAGTCGCGGTGGGATCGGCCATCGCGCCGGTGTTGAGGGCGCGCCTGTCCGGATCTCCCGAAGTTGCGACTCTCCCGAGCTTAAACCACCCTCTTGGACGGGTCAAGCCGATCCCCTATACCCAGTGAAACGGGTCGGGAACCGGCTTGACGATCCATCAACTGCCTTGCCTCACACGGCAATCTCCGCCGCCGCGAGGTTGCGCTTGCCGCGTCGGAGCAGCGCCCAGCGGCCGTGCAGCAGGTCTGCCGCCGTGATCACCGCGTCCTCGTCGGTCACCTTGGCGTTGTTGAGGTAGGCGCCGCCCTCCTTGATCGTGCGGCGCGCTCCGCTCTTGCTGGGTGCGAGGCCCGTCGCGACCAGGGCGTCGACCACCGTCGGGCCCTCGGCGAGCTGTGCGCTCGGGAGTTCCGCCACCGCGGCGAGGAGCGTCGCGTTGTCGAGTGCGGTCAGGTCGCCCTGGCCGAACAACGCCTTGCTCGCCTCGACGACCGCGGCGCACTGTTCGGCGCCGTGCACCAGCGTGGTCAGTTCCTCGGCCAGGGCGCGCTGGCCGATGCGCGCGGCCGGGCGCTCCTCGCTGTCCCGCTCCAGCGTCTCGATCTCCTCGCGCGATCGGAAGCTGAACGTACGCAGGTAGCGGGGCACGTCACGGTCGTCCGCGCCGAGCCAGAACTGGTAGAAGGCGTAGGGCGTGGTCAGCTCGGGGTCGAGCCAGACCGTGCCGCCCTCCGTCTTGCCGAACTTGGTGCCGTCGGCCTTCGTCAGGAGATGCGTGGTCAGCGCGTGCGCCGAACCGTGCGGCTCGTTGGCGGTGATCCGTCGGATCAGGTCGAGACCGGCGGTGATGT
The DNA here is from genome assembly GCF_045207785.1 of Embleya sp. NBC_00896. Taxonomy (NCBI): domain Bacteria; kingdom Bacillati; phylum Actinomycetota; class Actinomycetes; order Kitasatosporales; family Streptomycetaceae; genus Embleya; species Embleya sp. NBC_00896. The sequence continues at coordinate 5,651,748 of NZ_CP108776.1, read as the reverse complement.
TGCCCCATTGGTCGCTGCCGCCGATCTGCAGCGTGCAGCCGTGGCGCTTGTACAGCTCGACGAAGTCGTACGACTGGAGCAGGACGTAGCTGAACTCGGTGTAGCTCATGCCCTCGCCGGCGAGCCGCGACTTCACCGTCTCGCGCGCGAGCATCTGGTTGACGCTGAAGTGCTTGCCGACGTCGCGCAGGTAGTCGACGATGCTCAGCTGCGCGATCCAGTCGTGGTTGTTCGCCATGACCGCCGTGGTCGGGGCGTCGCCCTCGAAGTCGAGGAACGCCGACAGCTGGCCGCGGATCCGGTCGGTCCAGCCCTGGACCGTCGAGACCTCGTTCATCGAGCGCTCGGCCGAGGGCTTCGGGTCGCCGATCAGTCCGGTGGCGCCGCCGACCAGGGCGATCGGGCGGTTGCCGAAGAGCTGGAGCCGGCGCAGCGTCAGGACCTGCATGAGGTGGCCGACGTGCAGGCTGGCCGCTGTCGGGTCGAAGCCGCAATAGGCCGTGACGGGACCGTCCGTGAACGCCTTCTTGAGCGCGTCCTCGTCGGTGGTCTGGGCCAGCAGGCCCCGCCACCGCAACTCGTCGACGATGTCCGTCACAGTGCCTGGTCTCCTAGATCGATACCTATATGTCCGACGACCGCGTCGGCGACCGCGTACACGAAGTGGGGGTTACAGCGATTGCAGCGGTTACAGGGTGCCCGACACTCCGCCCTCGGCGCGAACCGCTTTCACCGTGCGCTTGCGCGGCTGGTGGGGCCGGTACGGGCTGACCGTCGGATCGCCCTCGACGTGGAAGCGCCAGGGCTGGGTCGCGCCCCCGCCGCCGACGCCGGTGCGCGGGCCGGAGCGGATCGCGGTCCGGGCGGGAGGGGCGCCGTGCAGGATCCGGATCGGGCCGGTCGGGTCGCATGCGTCGAGGCCGTCGTGGGCGCGTTCCAGGCCCAGGGCCATCGCGAGCCGGGCGGGGCCGCTCGCGAGGTCGGTGTCCTTGCGGGTGGTCGGGCGGCGGGCTCGGGCCAGGGCCGTGCCGCCGGTGATCTCGCCGGCGCGGAGCAGGCAGCCGGACGCGGTGCCCTCCGGGCCGCAGACCAGGTTCGCGCAGTAGTGCATGCCGTAGGTGAAGTAGACGTACAGGTGTCCGGGCGGGCCGAACATCGTCGCGTTACGGGCGGTCCTGCCTCGGAAGGCGTGCGAGCCGGGGTCGTTGGCGCCGTCGTATGCCTCGACCTCGGTCAGCCGCAGTTCGACCGGGCCGGCCTCGGTGTCGTGGACGAGGGTTCGGCCGAGCAGGTCGGCGGCGACGGTCAGGACCGGGCGGTCGAAGAACGAGCGCGGCAGCGGATCGGTCGGGGCCCCGGGAAATGCACGCATGACGAGCCAGCTTAGGCGCGCGTGATGGAATGTGGCGGAACGGACGATCGGCGGGGAGGACATCATGGTTTTCAAGAAGTTCATGGCGAGCATGGGTGCGGGCAGCGCCTCGGTCGAGACGGAGCTGTTCCGGCCCGAGACGACGCCGGGCGGTGTGGTCGAGGGGCGGATCCGGGTTCAGGGCGGCAAGGTCGACCAGAACATCGAGGGGCTGTTCGTCGAGTTCCAGGCCGTCGTGGAGGTCGAGACGCAGGACGGCGAGCGCCGTACGAACGTGGAGTTCGGGCGGCAGCAGGTCGGTGGCGCGTTCGCGTTGCGCGAGGGTTCGACGCACGATGTGCCGTTCCAACTGCCGGTGCCGTGGGAAACGCCGTTGACCACGTTCCGCGGCGTGCAGCTGCGTGGGACGACGATCGGGGTGCGGACCGAGCTCGCGATCGACCGCGCGATCGACAAGGGCGACCTCGACCCGATCCAGGTGAGCGCGTTCCCCGCGCAGGCGCTGATCCTCGACGCGTTCGGGAACCTGGGCTTCCACTTCAAGGGCGCCGACCTGGAGCAGGGGCACATTCGCGGGACGAGCCAGCGGCTGCCGTTCTACCAGGAGATCGAGTTCACCCCGCCGCAGGCGTACGCGCGCGGCATCAACGAGGTCGAACTGACCTTCGTGTCCGGTGAGCACTCGACCGAGGTGATCCTGGAGATCGACAAGAAGGGTGGCGCGTTCTCCGGGGGCAGCGACTCGATTCGGCAGTTCACCGTCGACCACGCCTCGGCGCCGCAGACCGACTGGAACGCCTACCTGCACGGCTGGTTCCAGGAACTGGGGCAGCGCCGCGGCTGGTTCTAGGAGCCGAGCGGGACGAACAAGGGCGGCCCGTCCGCTGTGCGCTATGCGGCCAACAGCTCATGGACGCGGCGGGCCCAATCCTTCTCGAATTCCTCGCGTGAGCGGCCGGTCGCCTGCCGGAGCGCGGCGTCCACGGCCGCGGGTGCGGGGTCGGCGTAGACGGCGGTGACGAAGTCGTACACGGCGGTGCTGCCGCCGATCTCCTCGATCCGGCGCATCGCCAGGTGCGCGAACTCGTACGCGGCCGCGTTGCCCACGGTGTCGGCCTGATACAGCTCGTCGTCCGTGGGCAACCGGCCGGTGAAGCGGTTCGTGGCGAGGTAGGTCCGGGCCTCGTACAGCTCGTCGGTGCCGAGCAGGGTTCGCCCGTGCAGCGCGAGCCAGTCGGCGAAGCCCTCGACGACCCACACCGGTTGGTCCTGGTTGGGCACCTCGTTGCGCAGCGGGGTGACCAGGGCGTGCGCCATCTCGTGGCGCAACAGTTCGCCGATCCGGCGCGGGTTGGGCGAGGTGAACCAGCCGGATGTGGTGTCGAGCACGATCCGCGCGCCGCCGAAGCGGCCCTTGCCGGCCGGGCCGATGGTGCGCAGCGCGTAGGTGAGGCCGGATTCCTCGCCGTGCTCGCCGGTGCGTCCGCCGTACAGGCGGTAGAACGTCTCGCGGTCGGCGACCGGGACGATCACGAATCCGGGAGCCGTGCCGGACGGGCCGCCGTCGGCCCAGGTCTCGATGTCGGCGATGGCCGCGTCCTCGGCGGCGTCGGCGAGCCGCTCGGCGCCGGCGGCGGTGCTCGGGTCGGCGAGCACGACGACGTGGTCGCGGCGGACGACGGTCAGGTCGGCGTGGTCCCACGGCGCGGGATAGTCGCGGGCGTACGCGTAGCCGGCGCCGTCGTAGGGGGTGCCGTCGACGGCGGTGACCACGAGCGGTGCGCCGGGCCCGGCGCGGACCACCGTCCAGCGATAGCCCTCGCCGACCGTCGCGGTGTCGGCGCCGGTGATCCGGTGGTCGAAGGACACGTCCACGTAGGCGGTGATCCGGTCGTCGGCCGTGGGCATCGTCTGGATCGTCTCGACCCGGTAGTCGACCTGGTCGAACGGTACGAGCATGAGGTTGCGGAACAGCCTGAGCTGTCCCGCGATCAGGTCGTGGGAGTCGGGATCCAGGTCGGCGGTGAACCCCTGCACGTCGCGCGCGGTGAGGGCGAGCGTGCGCCGGTCGGCCAGTGCCTGGAGGTCGGCGTTGGTGATGGCCGGGCCGTGCGCGGGGGGCACGGGGGTCGCGGTGCCGGGGTACGGTCCGCCGAACGCGCTCTCGGGGGTCCGGGGCTTGGCGCTGCCGGGGCCGCTGAGCGTGACGCCGAAGGCGATCAGCGCGGCGAGGGCCAGGAGCAGCGCCGCGACGGGCGCGGCGAGTCGACGGACGGTGGACCCCGGTCGTGCCGCCGACGGGATCTCCTCGGGTATCGCGGCGCCGGCGTCGTCCCCGGCGGCGAGCTCGCCGGGTATGCCGGACGAGGCGTCGCCGTCGGCATCGCCCGGATCGTGTGTCGGCTCGGTCACCCCGGATGCCTCCCCCTTGTTGGCGCGAGGATACCTACGTGATCTTCGCCGGTTCGGGGGACGGTGAGAATAGGCTCGTCGGACGGAGGCGCCCGGCACGCGGCCGGATGCCCGCGAGCACGATCGGAGCGTCGCGTGACCGAGCCCAACAAGCCCTCGATGCCGTACGACTACCTGCCCGAGAAGCCCTCCTTCACGGTCACCAGCCGGGATCTGACGGATGGTGGGACGCTGCCCACCGCCCAGGTCAGCGGAGTCATGGGCGCGGGCGGCGAGGACCTCTCACCGCAGCTGTCGTGGTCCGGGTTCCCGGCCGGGACCAAGAGTTTCGTGGTGACCTGCTTCGACCCGGACGCGCCCACGCACAGCGGTTTCTGGCACTGGCTCGTGGTCGACATCCCGGCGGATGTGACGGAGCTCGCGAGCGGTGCGGGCGCGACCGACGGCAAGGGGCTGCCGGCGGGCGCGTTCCACGTCCGCAACGACACCGGTGGCCCGGGCTACGTGGGCGCGGCGCCGCCGGAGGGGCACTACCCGCACCGGTACACGTTCACCGTGCACGCGCTGGACGTCGAGAAGCTCGGCGTGGACGACACCGCGACGCCGGCGTATGTCGGGTTCAACCTGTTCTTCCACACGCTCGCGCGCGCGGTCGTGGTGTCGTCGTACGCGCGCTGAGCGGCCTCGCGCGCGTGGTGGGCACCGACGCTCGGCCGCGCGATGATCACAATCGGCCGGCGCGCGGCTGATTCCCGGCCGGTAATTGCGTTGTCCCGGTGATCGATCCGAAGGCACAGTGGTCGGGTTGTCCGTACTGACGGATCGTCGAGTCGAAGGGTGCGCATGAGCGTCGCAGTACCGCCGCACAGCTGAGCGCGTGACACGCGCCCGGTCGGGTCGGTGCGCGTCCGGGTGCTCGCTCGTCCCCTCGTCGACCAGGTGAGGGGAGGTCGCATGCGGGAGACGTTGGTGCTGAACGCGACGTATCAGCCGCTGGCGACGGTGTCGTTCAAGCGCGCGCTCGTGTTGGTGTTGCAGGAGAAGGCGGTCGTCGAGCACGTCGATCCCGGCCGAGTGGTGCGGGCGGCGACGCTGGAGTTTCCGCTGCCGAGGGTGATCCGGTTGCTCAAGTTCGTCCGGGTGCCGTTCCGACAACAGGCGGCTTGGTCGCGCCGAGGCGTACTGCTCCGGGACAATCGGCGCTGTGCCTACTGCGGTGGGCGGGCGACCACGGTGGACCACGTGCTGCCGCGTTCGCGCGGTGGTGCGGACTCGTGGCTGAACACGGTCGCGGCGTGTGGGAGCGACAACCAGCGCAAGGCGGCGCGGACGCCCGCGGAGGCCGGGATGCGGTTGCTGTTCCAGCCGTACGAGCCGTCGGCGACCCGGGCGCTCGTGCTCGCGTTCGGCGTGGCGGGCGTCGAGGGTGCGCAGTGGCTCGCCGAGCCGCTCCGGCCGCAGGTGCGGTCGCAGGAGCTCGCGATCGGGGCCTGACGGGCCGTCACAGGTGCGCCGAGATGTACGACGGCACCGGCGAAGCCGCCGGGGGATGCGATCCCCCGGCGGCTTCGTGCCGGGTCGGGCAGGTGCGGTCGGTCAGACGGCCTTGCGGACCCAGGCGGCCCAGCCGGTCCGCACCTCGTCGAGGCCGACGCCGAAGTCGGCCCTCAGGGCGGCGTCCATGGTGCGGTACTTCCCGGCGTAGGTGTTCGCGTAGAACGCGCAGACCCGCTCCGTGCCGTAGGTCTCGCCGAGGTAGCGGAACACCAGGTGGGCCAGGTTGTAGGCGTGCTCGACGCGGGCCTCGTCGGCGGTGTCGAAGTCGGCGTCCGCGGGCAGCTCGCCGGTGAACCGCCGGGCGGTGATCAACGCCCGGATGTTGCCCGCGACCTCGGGCGCGATCCGGGCGTCGGCGCCGGCCTGCCAGTCGGCGAACCCCTCGTGGAACCAAGTCGGCACCTCCAGGCCGAAGCCGTACGTGTACAGCGGGGCGACCAGCGCGTGGGTCATCTCGTGCCGGAGCAGGATCGGCGCGAAGGTGGGGTCGGCAACCAGTTCGTCGTTGTCCACGACCATCCGCACACCGCCGACCGGCCGGTCCCGGCCCGCCAGGGCGAGCGCGTAGCCCGCCACCCATTCCTGGACGGACTCGCTCCGGTACAGCTTGCCGAAGGACGTCCGCGAGGAGGTCAGCACCAGCGCGAACCCGGGTGACGTACCGGGGCCGCCCTTCCAGGTGCCGATCGTGTACTCGGCGGCCCGCTCGGCGGTGTCCGCCTGGGCGCGGATCAGCGCCGCGTCCCGTTCGGGTCCCATCAGGACGACGTGCGGGCGCCGTTCGACGTGCAGCTCCCACAGGTCCCACGCGGCGGGATAGCCGGCCATCCCCAACTCGGTGTCCTTGTCGGCCGCGCCGCTCACGGCGGTGATCGCGCACGGGTCGACGGGGTCGGCACAGCGGGCCTTCCACGTGTACTTCTCGAGGACGGTGTCCACGTCTATGCCCTTGATCGCGTGCTCGAATGCGACGTCCATGGACACGGTCACCGGCCACGACGCGGCGGTGCCGGCCCGGTCGGGGCTGGAGCCGTCCGCGGTGACGACCTCGAGGTTGCCCGAGTAGCTCCAGCGGGCGACGTCGAAGGGGATCCTGCGCAGGTTCCGAAAGAGTCGGCGGTGCTCGTCGACGAGGGTTGTGTCGCTGTGCTCGAACCGGCGGGCGAAGGCCGCCTCGTCGTTCTGTTCCAGGGCGGCGGTCTGGGTCGGGAGGATCGCGTTCACCCGCGCGAAGACGGTGTTCCGAATCGATCGCGGGTCGGTCGATCCCCCGGGCAGGCCCTCGGGCGAGGTGTTCGGTCCCGGCCTCGCGGCCGGGTCGCGGTCGGTTCCGGCGCCCCCGATGGGGGTGCGGTCGCCGAGCAACCGGTCGGCCGTGGCCCCGCCCCCGAACCCGTTCGTGGCGGCGAGCCCGGCCACCAGGAGCGCGAGCGCGAGCAGTCCGGACAGGATCGACACCAGGACCGCGCGCGCCGGGCCGTTCGCGGGCTCGACGGCGTCCGGCCACAGGCCGTACGGGTCGTCGGCGCGCACCTCAGCCGCCCACCTTGGCCTTGACGTACTTGGCCCAGTTCGCCTCGAAGGTGTCCCGGTCCAGGCCGGTCGCCTCCTTGATGGCCGCGTCGACCGCGGTGGGGCTGGAGTCCTTGTACACCGCGACCACGAAGTTGTCGGCCTTGGCGACGCTGTACTTCTCCGCGATGTAGCGGATCGTCAGCATGCTGTAGTGGTAGTTGATGCTCGATGTCTTGCCGTCGGCGGAGTTGATGTCCGCGTCGGTGGGCAGCTTGCCGCCGAACTTGCCGGCGTTGACCTGCTTGCGGGCGTCGGGCTGGTACCACTGGGCCAGCGAGAAGTCGGTCCACGCGAGGTATTCGGCGAAGCCCTCCGAGACCCACAGTGGCGCGCCGTCGTTGCCGCGCTCGAACTCGGCGACCATGGCGTGGCCGAGTTCGTGCCGGATCAGGTGCGTCTGCTGCTCGCTGTCGCCCCGGGTGAACATGGTGTCCGAGCCGTCCAGGGTGATCCGGCTGCCGGCCATCGGCTGGTCGGGGCCGCTCGGTCGGGCGGGCGGCAGTGTGCGGCAGACGCCGGTGACGTTGGGCAGGTCGCTGCCGGACAGCGCGCGCGTGAACGTCTCGCGGTCGGGCGTCACATAGATGACGTAGCGCTGTGGCGTGATGGCCGGGCCCTTCCAGACCGCGAGGTTCTTCTTGAGCGCGGACTCGGCGCGGTCGGCCCACGCGGCGGCCTTGGCCTTGTTCTTGACCGGGACGGCCAGGAGTACGTGCGGGCGCTCGATCAGGGCCAGTTCGCCCTCGTCCCAGGAGGCGGGGTAGGCGTTGCCGCCGCCGCGGGTCGAGCCGCCGACGATCTTGGTGATCAGCAGCGGGGCGTCGACGGACGCGCGGGAGAGGGTCCACGTGTACCGCTCGGAGACCGGTTCGCTGTCGACGCCGGCCACCTGGTGCGCGAAGACGACGTTCACGTCGCGGGTGAGCGGGCCGCCGTCCTCGGCGGGGTCGATGAACGTGGTCGGGGGCCGGAACTCGGCGCTGGTGAACGGGAAGAGCCGCAGGTTCGCGAACAGGCGGCGCTGCGCGGCGACGAGTTCCTCGGCCGCCGGATCGATCCCGGCGACGAACGCGTCGGCGTCGCCGGACTTGAGGGCCTGGGTGCGGTTGTCCGTCATGAAGGCCACGTCGGCCACCGCGATCCGGGTGACCGGCGGCTTGTCCGCGGTCTTCTCGCCGGGGTCCGGTTCGTCCCGGCCGGCCTCCGAGCCGGCCAGATCTCGGGCGGAGGATCCGTCGAAGACGCCGGCGCCGCCGAGGGCGGCCAGCAGCGCGACGATCGCGATGATGCCGCCGACCACGGCCCGGATCCGGCGGCGCTCGGCGCGGCGCTGCCCGTCGGGCGAGGGGAAGTACGGAAGGGGGCCGTACGCGCCGACCCCTGTGGGTATCGCGGCGGTGGGCGGCGGCGGGAACCACGGTGGGGTCGCGGGCATCTCCGGCGTCCGGGGCAAGTCGGGGGCCTCGGGGCCGAGTTCCGGGTGATCGGCGGGCTCGGCGGGTTCCGGGGACTCCGCCGACTCGGTGGGCTCGGCAGGCGCAGCGGGCGCGGCGGGCTCCGCAGGCGCAGCGGGCGGCGTCGTGTCGGTGTCGGTCGCGGCGGCGCTCGTAACCGGCTCGGGCTCGGCCGGCTCGACCGGCCCGGCCGGCTCGGGCTTCACGAGGGGCGCGGAGGCCGGCTCGGCTGCCTCCGTCGACTCGCCCTCGGATCGCCGGTCGGCCTCGGCCCGTTGCTCGGTTTCGGGCTTCGCCGGCCCGGTGGTCGATGCGCCGTCGGGCGCTGTGGCGCCGTCGGCGGCAGTGGGCATGTCGGACATGCCATCCCTCCCCTGGACCACCGATCCGGTGATTCCGCCCCCGGCCCCGGATCGACGATCCGATCATGTGTTCGCCGAGGTTATCCACGTGCCCGAAGGCCGCCGGCACGGGGGTGTCACGAGCGTTACGCCCCGTACCGGCCGCTGGTCAGCCGCCGGGTTCGGTCCGGACGCGCCGGGTGGGATACAGAGGCCGCCGATCGTCCTGACAGTTCGTCAGGAACCGGTCTCCGCCTCGACCGGCCCCGCACCGAGAGCCGGTACGAGGTCCGCGAGGTCGACCACGAGCCAGGATTCGGGCACGTGGTAGCCGGGCACGTCGTACGACGCCATCGGGTCGGCGGCCAGGCCCTCGACGCGCGTCGACGAGCCGTCCGGGTGGGCGAGTTCCTCGGTGTAGCGAAAATGCAGGTGCCCGTGCGCGGCCAGGGTCGGGCGGTAGGCGTCCACGAGGCGCTGCACACGCTCCTGGTTCGGCAGGCAGCGCGGGTCGCCCTTGCGGTTGAACGCGGGCGCGGTGCGCAGCGGCTTGTCGTGCGTGAGCAACACGTCGACCGGCGCCCGATCGGTCAGGATCGCGTCCACGTCGGCGTCGTCGGCCTGCTCCTCGGGGAACCACAAGCTCCCCGCGAAGTCCGGCACCTCGCCGGGCGGACGCCCCGCGCCGAGCCGGAAGCCCTCCTTGCGCAGCGCCTTCTCGTAGCGCCGGCGCTCCTCGGCCAGCCGCTGGTCGCGGTCGAGCGACAGCGCGCCGCCGAACGCGAGGAAGCGGATGCCGCGCCACGACCAGCGGTGCCCGCGCGGCGCGTACCGCACGCGGGGTCGCACGATCAGGAAGCCCTGTTCGTCGCGGCTGTCGCCGTAGCACTCGGTCAGCAGCGAGGTCTTGTCGTGGTTCCCGTCCAGGAAGTACACGTCGACGCCGCGCGAGCGGGCGGAGCGGTTGACCGCGTCCAGATAGCGGATGCCCGAGGCCTCGTGCTCCCAGTAGCCGAAGTCGCCGAGTTGGAAGATCGCATCGACGTCCGCCGCGGCGGCGGCGTCCAGCAGTCGTCGGACGTGTCCGGTGTTCCCGTGTGTGTCTCCGGCCAGCAGGATCCGCATCGTGAGCCCCCGCCCCTGTACCCCGTCGTTCGCGTTCGCGTACGCCCCCGGACCCATCATCCGCGATCGCGGGGTTCGCGGGTTGGGGTATTTCCCCAGGACTTCAGGCGCCCGGGGGCACGAACGGCATGCCGGGGGGCGCGCCCCGTGTGATGAGCCGGTCGACGGCCTCGTTGTCGAGGTGGTCGGCGACCAGATCGCCCAGCGCGTCGAGCCGGCGCTGGCGGGCCGCCTCGAAGGAGGTGTCGGGCGAGACGACGAATCGACGACCCGTCAGTTCGGCGGTACGGGCCAGGAACGCGCGCCGGAAGCCGTCGTTCTCCAGCGCGCCGTGCCACAGCGTGCCCGCCACCGCGCCCACCCGGCAGCCGTCGAGCGCGCTGCCGTCCGCGGCGGTGAACATCGGCTCGCCGGCCTCGACGTCGACGACGCCGTGGTGGATCTCGTAGGCGCCGACCGGCTCGCCGCCGGCCCAGCCTCGGGGGCGGGCGAGCGTCTTGTCGGCGGCGAAGCGTATCCGGATCGGGAGCAGGCCCAGACCCGGCACGGTGCCCTCGCGGCTCTCCACGTCGTCGTGGATCTCGTGTCCGAGCATCTGGTAGCCGCCGCAGATGCCGAGTACGGGCCGGCCCTCGGCGGCGCGCCTGGCGAGCGCGGTGTCCAGGCCGCGTTCGCGCAACCACGCGAGGTCGGCGACGGTCGCCCGGGTACCGGGCAGCACCACCAGGTCGGCGTCGGCGATCTCGCCGGGCGTGCTCACGAAGCGCAGCACCACGCCGGGTTCGACGGACAGGGCGTCGATGTCGGTGAAGTTGCTGATCCTCGGCAACCGGACCACCGCGACCCGCAGGATGTCCGCGCCCAGCGGCGGTTCGGGGGTGCCGCGGTCGGCGTCGAGCGCGAGCGAGTCCTCGACGTCCAGCCACAGGCCGCCGAGGAACGGCAGCACGCCCATGACGGGGCGGCCGGTGAGTTCGCGCATCCGGGTCAGCGCCGGGTCGAGCAGGCGCGCGTCGCCGCGGAACTTGTTGATCACGAAGCCGCAGACCAGTTCCTGGTCCGCGCGCGAGAGCAGGGCGAGGGTGCCGAAGAAGGACGCGAAGATGCCGCCGCGGTCGATGTCGCCGACGACCAGGACGGGCAGGTTCGCCGCGCGGGCCAGGCCCATGTTGGTGATGTCGCGGTCGCGCAGGTTGATCTCGGTCGGGCTGCCGGCTCCCTCGCACACCACGACGTCGTAGCGCGAGCGCAGGTCGGCGAGCGAGTCCAGGACGGCCTCGAACAGGCGCGGCTTGAGGTCGCGGTAGTTCAGCGCGCCGACCTCGGCGATCGGCTTGCCGAGCAGCACGACCTGACTGCTCATCAGGCCCCCGGGCTTGAGCAGCACGGGGTTCATCACGGCCTCGGGCTCGATCCGCGCGGCGGCGGCCTGCATGGCCTGCGCACGGCCGATCTCGGCGCCGTCGTTGGTCACCATCGAGTTGAGCGACATGTTCTGCGCCTTGAACGGCGCCACCTTGACACCGTCGCGCGCGAGCCGGCGGCACAGTCCGGCGACCACGACGCTCTTGCCGGCGTCGGAGGTGGTGCCGGCGACGAGGATGGCGCCGTTCATCGAGATGCCCTTCGGTTGCGGCGCGCGGGCCGGGCGGTACGGGAGGCGCGGGACGAGTCGGCGGGCCGGGCGGCTCCGGTGGCTCGGGCGGCTCGGGTGGCGACCGCCGCGACGGCGAGGGCCGCCGCGGCCAGGCCGACGGTCTTGGAGAGCCGGTTCGCGCGTTCGATGTCGCTCGGGCCCGGCGGTGGGCCGTCGCCGAGCCGGGGGCGGTCCTCGGTGCGGCCGGCGTAGTTGTTGCGGCCGCCGAGGGTGATGTCCAGGGCGCCGGCGGCGGAGGCCTCGCAGCGGCCGGCGTTCGGGCTGGGATGACTGGCCCCGTCGCGGCGCAGGATGGCCAGGGCGCGGGCCGGGTCGCCGCCGACGACCGGGGCCGCGGCGACCGTGAGCAGGCCGGTGAGCCGGGCCGGGATCCAGTTGGCGGCGTCGTCGAGCCGGGCGGAGGCCCAGCCGAAGTTCTCGTGGCGCGGGTTGTGGTGGCCCACCATCGCGTCGAGGGTGTTGATCGCGCGGTAGCCGAGCAGGCCCGGGATACCGGCCACCGCGCCCCAGAACAGCGGGGCCACGACCGCGTCGGAGGTGTTCTCGGCGACCGATTCGACGACGGCGCGCGCGATGCCCTTGTCGTCGAGGCGGGAGGGGTCGCGTCCGACCAGGCGCGGAAGGGCCGTGCGCGCCGCGGCCAGGTCGCCGGCGACCAGCGGCGCGGCGATCGCGCGGGCCTCGCGGCGCAGCGTGGTGCCGCCGAGGACGGCCCAGGTACAGACGGCCGTCGCCGCGAAGTCGGCCGTCGGCCGATCGGCGACCGCCCGGCGGATGCCGACACCGAGCGCGGTCGTGGCCCCCACGCACAGCGCGGTGTAGGCGATGCCGCGCCCTCTGCCGTCGGCGTACATCGCCTGTTCCAGCCGGCCGGCGGCACGGCCGAACCCGGCCACGGGGTGGCCCCTGCGGGGGTCCCCGAACACGGCGTCGAGAGCTACCCCGGCGGCCATGCCGAGGGCGGTGGTACGCGCAGCCACGATTCTCCTGCCGGAGCCGACGGTCGGGGTCCCCGGCATCGTTTCACAGCCCCCCGGCACCCCCTGCGGCGGTTCGAAGGACCCGCGCCGGGGCGTGTCCTCAGCCCAGCGCCGGTTCCGCCCGCCTGGGCCTGGGCACCAGTTCGCCGCCGCAGTTGGGGCAGGTGTCGTCCATCGTCGCGCTGCACGGCTCGCAGAAGGTGCACTCGTACGAGCAGATCCGGGCCGGGCCCCGGGCGCTCAGCGCCACCTCGCAGCGTTCGCACTGCTCGCGCATCTCCAGGGCCATCAGGCCACCTCCCCGGTAGTGCCGATCGGGAAGATCAGCGTAACCGGATTCGCGCTCACAGCAGCAGGCGAACGACAGCGATCAGGCCCACCACGACGATCACCGCGCGCAGGACCGTGGGCGAGAGCTTGCGGCCGACCTTGGCGCCGATCTGGCCGCCGATCACCGAGCCGACGGCGATCAGCAGGACGACCCACCACGCGACGTCGGCCACGATCATGAACAGGATCGCCGCGACGCCGTTGACGATCGCCGCGAGCACGTTCTTGACCGCGTTCATCCGCTGGAGGTTTTCGGCGATGAACACGCCGAACAGGGCGAGCAGCAGGACGCCTTGGGCCGCGCCGAAGTAGCCGCCGTAGATACCGGTCCCGAACACCGCGACCCACAACAGCGGGCCGCCGTGGCGCGGGCCGCCCTCGACCGAGCCGCTCTCGGCCCGGCGGGCCGCGAGCGTCCGGGCCAACCGCGGCTGGAGCACCACGAGTACGAGCGCGATCACGATCAGCACCGGCACGATCGCGTTGAAGGCGCCGGCCGGGAGGGTGAGCAGCAGGATCGCGCCGGTGATGCCGCCGAGCAGCGATGCCAGGCCCAGGCGCAGCAACCGGTCCTTCTGGCCCACGAGTTCGCGGCGATATCCGATCGCGCCGCTGATCGATCCCGGGACCAGGCCGATCGTGTTCGACACGTTCGCGGTCACCGGTGAGTATCCGAAGGCGAGCAGGACCGGGAACGTGATCAGCGTGCCGGACCCGACCACGGCGTTGATGCCGCCGGCCGCGATCCCCGCGGCGAAGATCGCCAAAGCTTCCAACCAGCCCATGCCCACCCGCTTCGCCGCGATGATCCCGGAGCCCCGGACGCCGGAGGCGCCCGCGACCGCAAGATCATCGCAGCAGGGCGGAACCGATCAACGCTGTGGTCGGTGCCCGCGCTCGACGTGCGGGGGCTCGACGTCGCCGGCCGGCGGGGCGCCGCGGCGCGGGGGATCGCTGGGCGCGGCCGGCGGCGGCACGGGGACCACCGGCGGCTCGCCGGGCGACAGGGGCGGGCGTGTCGGCGTCGAGACACCGTTTCCGGCCGGCGACCGGCGGGCGGGCGGCGGCGTGGTGCCCGAACCGGGCCAGGCCGGCTCCTCCTCGATCGGCACCCGCGGTACCCGCTGAGCGGGGCCGGGGCCGTTCGGGGACAGGTTGCCGACCGCGTCGCCGATGCCCTCCAGGGCCCGGGTGACCTCGCTCGGCAGGATCCACAGCTTGTTCGAGCTGCCCTCGGCGATCTTCGGCAGCATCTGCAGGTATTGGTAGGCGAGCAGCTTGTTGTCGACCTCGCCCGCGTGGATCGCCTCGAAGACGGTCGCGATCGCGCGCGCCTCACCCTCGGCGCGGATCACCGCTGCCTGCCGCTCACCCTCGGCGCGCAGCACCGCGGCTTCCTTGTCGCCTTCGGCGGTGAGCACCTGCGAGCGCTGGTGGCCCTCGGCGGTCAGGATCGCCGCGCGCTTGTCCCGCTCGGCGCGCATCTGCTTCTCCATCGAGTCCTGGATGGAGGGCGGCGGCTCGATCGCCTTGAGCTCGACCCGGTTGACGCGGATGCCCCAGCGGCCGGTGGCCTCGTCGAGCACGCCGCGCAGCCCCGCGTTGATCTCCTCGCGCGAGGTCAGCGTCTGTTCGAGGTCCATCCCGCCGATGATGTTGCGCAGCGTGGTGATGGTCAGCTGCTCGATCGCCTGGATGTAGTTGGCGATCTCGTAGGTGGCCGCGCGCGGGTCGGTGACCTGGAAGTAGATGACCGTGTCGATCTGGACGACGAGGTTGTCCTCCGTGATGACCGGTTGCGGCGGGAACGGGACGACCTGTTCCCGCAGGTCGATCATCTGCCGGATGCGGTCGATGAACGGCACGAGGATGTTGAGTCCCGCGTGCAGTGTGCGGGTGTAGCGCCCGAAACGCTCGACGATGGCGGCACTCGCCTGGGGGATCACCTTGACCGTCTTGACCAGGGCGACGACCACCAGCAGTACGAGTACGACCAGGACGATGACGGCGGCGTCCATCACGATCTCTCCCGAGGTCCTGCTTGCCTGAGGCTGCCTCTGAAAACCAGGGCTTCTCCGACACTAGAGGTTCGCGGCCCCGGGTGGGACGTCAACACGGTTGGGTCAACGAACGGATCGTCACATCACGACCGCGGTGGCACCCACGATGTCGGCGACGTCCACGCGCTGGCCGGGCTCGAACACGGCCGTGACGTCGAGGCTGCGGGCCGACCACACCTCGCCGGCCAGCTTGATCCGGCCGCCGTGCTCGTCGACGCGCTCCAGGACCACCGCGCTCGAACCCTTGAGGGCCTCGATGCCGGTGCGCGTTCCGGGCGAGTTGTCGTGCCGTACGACGATCGGCCGGACGAACACGAGCAGCGCGATCGACACGACCGCGAAGACGATGCACTGGATCAGGAAATTGCCGCCGAATCCGGCGGCGCCGGCGGCCGCCGCGGCGCCCACCGCGAACATGCCCATCTCCACGAAGGAGGTGAGCACTCCGAAGATGCCGAACGCCCCGAGCGCGATGAGCCACCACATCCATGCGTCCACGTGCTCATCGTAGATCGTGGACGCACGGATCAGGAGGGTGTTCTCGGACGAATGATCAGCCCGAGATCGGGCCTCGGCTCAGTCCTGCGTGTCGTGCGTGTCGGGCATCGGCAGCCCGCGCGCGGACCAACGGCCGTACTGCTGCTCGACGATGAGCGGCAGGCCGAAGCACTTGGAGAGGTTGCGCGAGTTGAGCGTGTCCGCGATCGGACCCGCCGCGAGCACCCGGCCCTGACGGATCATCAGGATGTGCGTGAAGCCCGGCGGGATCTCCTCGACGTGGTGGCTCACCAGGATCATCGACGGCGCGTACGGGTCGGCGGCCAGCGTGCCGAGCCGGCGCACCAGGTCCTCGCGCCCACCCAGGTCGAGCCCGGCGGCCGGCTCGTCGAGCAGCAGCAGCTCGGGGTCGGTCATCAGGGCGCGGGCGATCTGGACGCGCTTGCGCTCGCCCTCGGACAGCGTGCCGAAGCGGCGGTCGATGTATTCGGCCATGCCGAGCTGGTCGAGCAGTCGGCGGGCGCGGCCCTCGTCCTCGGTGTCGTAGCGCTCGTGCCACTTGGCGGTCATGCCGTACGCGGCGGTGAGCACGATGTCCAGGACCCGCTCACGGCGCGGCAGCTTGTCGGTCAGCGCGGCCGAGGCCATCCCCACCCGCGGGCGCAGCTCGAACACGTCCACCGTGCCGAGCTTCTCGCCGAGCACGGCGACCGCGCCGGTCGTGGGGAACATGTACGTCGACGCCAGTTGGAGCATGGTGGTCTTGCCCGCGCCGTTGGGTCCGACGACGATCCAGCGCTCGCCTTCCGCGACGGACCAGGTGACCTGGTCCACCAGGGCGCGTCCGTCTCGCACCACCGATACGTCAACCAGTTCGAGTACGTCGCTCATCGCCTGCCAGCTCCCCATCGTGCGCTACGCCGCCGGGCGGCACCCCTTTGTGTGGGATCGCCGCCTCGCTCAGTGGTCCGCGTTGTTGCACCCGGTCCGGGAGAAACCTATGACACCGAGCGGCCATCGGTCGTGTCCGGGAGCGCTGTGACGCCCCTTACGCTTGTCCGCATGCATGTCGAACCCCGCTCCGGACTTCTCGTCGCATGGGGCAATGCCCTGTTGGCCGGACGCGTTCCGCCGGACGACGCGGTCTCCGAGATCGTCGGCGCGGACGAGCCGCACCGGGTGACCGGCGTGCCCGGGGAGAGCATCCCCGTCGGCCTCTCGCTCGCGCTCGGTCGGCTGCGGGCACTGGGCGTGACCGGCCTGCGGCTGGCGCTGCCGGTCGCGGGCGATCCGCTCGCGCTGCCCGGACCGCCGACCTTCAACGACCTCGCGCTCGTCGCGGGCGAGGCGGTGATCACCGTCGGGGCACCGGGGACGGCCTACGGCCTGGTGCCCGCGGTGACCACGCACGGCCCCGCCGGGGACGCGACGGTGCGGGTCGCGTGGACGATGACCGAGGTGGTGGACCGGCCCGCCCCCGGGCCGTTCCTGGCCGAGGCGGAGCGCGAGCTGGCCGAGGCGATGCGCGACGCGATCGACGACCTGACCCGGCTCGACGTCGCGGGCAGCGGGCCGGGCGCGCAGCGGGCCCTGGCCGGTCTGTACCGCAAGGACTCCGACACCCGGGTCGCGCCGGGCCACCCGGGGCGGGCCGGACGGGTGCTGGATCAGGCGCGGCGGATCCACGCCGTGCTGACGGTCGCGACCGGCGAGGACGGGGCGGCGGTCAGCGCGGCCGAGATCTCGGCCCGGCTGAGCGCGCTGGCGCCGTTGGAGCGGGCCTGCCGGCGGGCGATGGTGGCGGCGTACAGCGCGGCCCTGGAGCCGGATCGGGCGTGAGGGCACCGGGCCGGGGCGCCGCGGGCCCCGGCCCCGGGAGCCGGGCCTCGGGACCCGTCAGCCCTCTCCCCGCCGCCGCTTCGTCTTCGGGTCGAGGCGGCGGAGCATGATCAACGCGATCGTGCCGTACACCGCGATCTGGCCGATCAGGATGCCGATGTTGCGGTACCAGGTCGCCGGGTCGTGCTTCCACAGCGGGTCCGGGGACTCGCCTTCCTTGCGCGGTAGTTGGGTGGCCAGGTCGATCGTGCTCGCCGACGCGGCGAAGGCCCAGCGGGCCGGGGCCAGCCACGCGACCTGCTCGATGCCGGCCTTGCCGTTGAGCGGGAACAGGCCGCCGCAGAGCACGACTTGGACGATCGCGATCACCACGAGCAGCGGCATCGCCAGTTCCGCGCTGCCGATCGACGCGGACACCACCAGGCCCACCGCCATGGCCGCTATCGCGGACAGCACCACCGCGATGCCGATCTCGACGATCGGCGGACCGAGCACGACGCCCTTGGCGGGCAGCTTCTGGCCGACCAGGGCGACCGCGGTCAGCACGACGCCCTGGACGCAGCAGATCAGCCCGAGCACGATGATCTTCGAGCCCAGGTAGGCGGACGCCGAGAGCCCGGCGCTGCGCTCGCGGCGGTAGATCGCGCGTTCCTTGATCAGCTCGTTGACGGCGGTGGCGGTGCCCATCAGGCCGCTGATCACGAACAGCACGAGCAGCTTGGTGGACGCCTCCGGGTTCGACCCCGGCTGCGCGCCGGCCGGCATCACCAGCTGACCGGGGATCACCCGGCACAGCACCCCCAGGAACAACGGCGCTATCGCGAGCAGCGCCAGGTATTTGCGGTCGGAGGCGATCACCGCGAGATAGCGGCGGGACAGCGTGGCCAGCTGCGCGAACCAGCCCTGGCTCTTGGGCGGCTTCGCGCGCGGCCGCTCGCCCTGCACGGCGTGCGCGCGGTCGCGGCCGACCTCGATGTACCTGCCGTACAGCTCGGATCGCCGGAACGGGCCCTCGTAGTCGCGGTCGGGCTCGTCGTCGAACATCTTGAAGACTTCGGGCCAGTCGCCCTTGCCGAAGAACGGCAGCGCCTCGTCGGGCGGCCCGAAGAACGCGATCCGGCCGCCGGGGGCGAGCACCAGGACGCGGTCGCACACGTTGAGGCTGCGGGTGCTGTGGGTGACCACGATGACCGTACGGCCGTCGTCGGCCAGCTCGCGCAGCTTCTCCATCACCGAGCGTTCCAGGCCCTCGTCCAGGCCCGAGGTCGGCTCGTCCAGGAACAGCACGGACGGCTTGGTCAACAGCTCGACCGCCACGCTCACGCGTTTGCGCTGGCCGCCGGAGAGGCTGCTGACCTTGGTGTCGGCGTACGGCGCGGTGGCCCCGCGCGGCATCTTGTCCAGGCTCAGCTCGCCGATGACCTCCTCGACGCGCCGCTCGCGCTCGGCCGCCTCGGTGTCCTCCGGGAAGCGCAGCTGCGCGGCGTAGCGCAGCGCCGTGCGCGCGGTGAGCTGGGCGTGCAGGATGTCGTCCTGCGGCACCAGGCCGATCCGTTGCCGCAGTTCGGCGTTGTTCGCGTACAGGTCGCGGCCGTCGTACAGGATCTTGCCGCTGGCGGCGCGGCGGCTGCCGGTGAGCGCGCCGAGCAGGGTGGACTTGCCCGCGCCGGAACCACCGACGATGGCGAGCAGGTTGCGCTCGGCGAGCGGGAAGGACACGTTGTCGAGCAGGACCCGCTTGCCGGCCGTGACGGTGAGGTTCTGCACCTCCAGGGACACCTCGCCGGTGTCGATGAACTCGCGCAGTTCCTGCCCGTCGAGCCGGAACGTGGCGTGCCCGATGCCGACGAGGTCGTCCTCGCCGAGCATCGCGCGGTCGATCGGCCGGCCGTTGAGGAACGTGCCGTTGTGGCTGCCGAGGTCGACGATCTCGCGCCGGCCGCCGGGCGTGGTGCGCAGCTCGGCGTGGTGGCGCGAGACCATCAGGTCGGTCAGCACCAGGTCGTTGTCGAGCGCGCGGCCGATCCGCAGGGTCCGAACCGGGAGCGGGATGACCATGCTCGGTTGCCGGTCGACGCTCGGGCGCGGGTCGGCGGGCGGGCCGGCGCCGATGTGCGCGCGGCCCAACGGGCGGGCCGGCTCCGGGACTTGGCGGGGCGGCTCGGGCACGTACGGCGGCTCGGCGCGGCCCGGTGGCGGCTCGGCGCGGCCGGGTGGCGGTTCCGCCCGGCGCGGCGGCGGCTCGCTCCGACGCGGCGGCTCGGGGATCTGCACGTGGTCGTGGCGCGCCACTCGCGGCGGTACCACCTCGGTGACCGTGAGCTCGGGCGCGAGCCTGAGCGGATCGCCGTCGTCCGGGTCGCCGAGCAACACCTCGCAGCCGCGCCCGACGACCACGCGGTGCACGCGATTGCCGCGCACCCACGAGCCGTTGACGCTGTCGGTGTCGACGTATTCCCAGCCGTCGGGACCGACGCGCAGGACGGCGTGCCGGCGTGACACGCGACGATCGTCGAGGACGATCGCACAGGACGGGTCGCGACCGACGATGTGATCGCGCCCGGGATCCAGGATCACGGGCGCACCGGTGCTGGTGCCGACCGTCAGGTGCGGCACTGCCGGTCCTTCTGGCGTATAGCTGTCCCCCACTCTTCGAGAGTGTAGGGACGCGGGGGCCCCACCGGCAGCTTTTCTCGTACGGAAGCGCCGTGAACCACTCCGAAGGGCGATTACGACATCAACTTCTCCGAATCGTCCGTATCATGCGTGATCCTCCCCGATCCTCTCTGATCATCCGTCGATCGGATCTTTGCTTTCATAGCGTCGATCCGGATATCCGCTTGGATCATGACGAACCGTCAGCCCGCACGCCGCCCACCCGCGCCCGAACTTCCGCCCCTCACAAGGGTGGCAGCGGGTCCGAATCCGTTGACGCGCGAGCCGGCGCACTCGATAGTCGAGTTTGTCCCGCACAACCGTCAGCCGGGTCGCACGTGACAGGAGCGGTCGTGTCCTGGAACCAACCGCAACACCACACACCGCAACACGATCCGCCCGCAGCCCGACCACCGGCCGGACCCGCCCCGTGGGGCGGCGCGGCGCCATGGCTGCACGCGCTCGGCGCGGTCCTCGCCGCGTTCGTCGCGATGGCCGTCGCCGCGTGGGTCGCGCTGTGGCTGCTGGGTGCGGACGACCTCGGCGGCGGCACGATGCCCGCGCTCGTGGCGGCCGTGGTCGCGCTCGCCGTCGGCGGCACGGTCGACCTCGAGGGCGCCGAACAGGGCGGCGCGAACAACGACATCCTGAGCGCGATCACCGGCGACATCTCGCTCGCCGAGGGCAGCGGCAAGGTCGACGTCATGCTGCTCGGGATCGGCCTGATCGGCGCGCTGATCCTGGGCTGGCTGTTCCTGCGCCCGCTGCGGCACCGGGTCGTGATCGGCGCGCTCGACCTGGTCGTGCACGGGGTGCGGGTCCTGGTGTTCACGATGGCCGCGCTCGGCGTGGTGGTGTCGATGGGCAAGCACTCGCTGCCGATCGAGCGGTTCGTGAAGGACATCGGCGGCGCGCAGGACCTGATGGGCATCTTCAACCTGGGCGCGGCGGCCAGGTTCGAGACCGACGTGACCGGCACGTTGGTGTTCGGCGCGCTGTGGCTGCTGATCACGCTGGTCGCCGCCGTGGCGGTGTCGGCGCGCGGGCCGCTCCCGCTCGCCTGGCTGCGGCATCGCGCCGTGCTGCGGGCGCCGGTCGCGGGCCTGCTCGCGGTGCTGATCGCGGCCGTGGTCGTGGGGGTGGTGGGCACGCCGTTCGTGGCCGCCTCCGCGCCCGCCCCCAAGCGGATGATCGGCGGCATGCTGTTCGCGCTGCCGAACGCGGTGTGGCTGCTCGCGTCGCTGGGCCTGGGCATCCCGTGGAAGACCACCGGAGGGGGCGACTTCTCGTTCGGTCTGCCGGGTCCGCTGGGCGAGCTGATCAAGGCGTCGGGTGGCCGGGGCCTGCCGATCCGGATCGACAAGCTGGCCGACCTCGACTCGCGGGCGTGGTTCGTCCCGCTGTTCTCGGCCCTGCTCCTGCTGCTCGGCGCGACCGTGATGGCACTGCGCGCGCCGCCGTCGGTGCGCCCGCACCAACACGCGTGGCGGTTCGCGGTCACCCTCGCGGGCGGCCTGCTCGTGGTCGCCTATCTGATGCAGCTCCAGCTCAAGGTCGCGGTGACCGTGCTGGGCGGCGTGATGTCGCCGGGCGCGTCCCTGTCGCTGCACGCGGACTACCTGTGGACCGTGCTGCTCGGCCTGCTGTGGGGCGCGTGCGCGGGCTTCATCGGCGGTGCCGTCGCCGACTGGGTGCGCTACCGCAAGACCGGCGCCCTGCCGCCGACCCCCGCCGGCGCCGGCCCGCCACGCCCGACCCACATGACCTCGTCGCCACCATCGCCACCGTCGCCCCCGCCGACCCGGCACGCGCCGTACGCCCCGCCCGCGCGTCCGGCACCACCCGCCCCGCCCGGCCCACCTGCCCCACCTCCGCACTCGAACAGGCCGGGGCCCACCCACCGCCCGCCACCGCCGCACGACCCGCGGGGCCCGACCCAGGCAGGCCCCTGGCCTGGGTAGATCGGTCGCGCGCGCCGATTCGTCCCGTGTTCGTACCGTGGACCGGTGACGCGTACGGACTCGAACGGCCGGTACCGTGGCACATCATGAATGCGCCGCGCACTCTTCTCGTCAAGATCTTCGGCAAGGACCGGCCGGGGGTGACGTCGAGCCTCTTCGCGATCCTGGCCGGCCACTCCGTCGAGGTCGTGGACGTCGAGCAGACCGTCACCCGGGGCCGGCTCACGCTGTGCGTCCTGATCACCTCGCCCGTCCACGACGGGCCCCTGCGGGCCGACGTACACCGCTGGGCGGACGGCGAGCGCCTGGAGGCCGAGATCCTCTCCGGCGTCGGCGACAACCGCCCGCGCGGCGAGGGCCGCTCGCACGTGACGGTCCTGGGCCACCCGCTGGACGCCGCGGCGTTCGCGGGGATAGCGCACCGGATCGCGGCCACCGGCGCCAACATCGACCGGATCTTCCGCCTCGCCAAGTACCCCGTGACCGCGATCGAGCTCCAGGTCTCCGGTGTGGAGACGGACAAGCTGCGCCTGGAGCTGGCCGTCGAGGCCGCCGAGCGGCGCGTGGACGTCGCGGTCCAGCCGTCCGGCCTGCGCCGCCGTGCCAAGCGGCTGATCGTGATGGACGTCGACTCGACCCTGATCCAGGGCGAGGTGATCGAGCTGCTCGCCGAGCACGCGGGCTGCCTCGACGAGGTGGCCGAGGTCACCGCGGCCGCGATGCGCGGCGAGCTGGACTTCGCCGAGTCGCTGCGGGCCCGCGTGGCGCTGCTGGAGGGCCTCGACGAGGACGCGATCGACAAGGTCCGCGAGCAGGTCGCGCTGACCCCGGGGGCACGCACCCTGGTGCGCACCCTCAAGCGGCTCGGCTACAAGGTCGGCATCGTCTCCGGCGGCTTCACCCAGGTCACCGACTCGCTCGTGGAACTCCTGGGGCTCGACTACAGCGCGGCCAACACCCTCGAGGTCGTCGACGGCAAGCTCACCGGTCGCGTGGTCGGCGAGATCGTGGACCGGGCCGGCAAGGCCCGACTGCTCCGCGGCTTCGCCCGGGACGCGGGCGTCCCGCTGACCGCCACGGTCGCCATCGGCGACGGCGCCAACGACCTGGACATGCTCAACGCCGCGGGTCTGGGCGTGGCCTTCAACGCCAAGCCGGTGGTCCGCGAGGCCGCCGACACCGCGGTCAACGTCCCCTTCCTGGACACCGTGCTCTTCCTCCTCGGCATCACCCGAGACGAGATCGAAGGCGCGGACGCCGGGGACGCGTAGCGCCCGCGGCGCGGGAGGGCGGCCACCCGCTCCACCCGTTGCGTTCGCCTCGATGGCCGCGGCGCCACAGGCAACGGGTGGGCCCGTCGGGCCTCGCGACCGCTCTCACCCGGCCGGCGTGTCGAACCGGGTCAAATGCGCCGACCGCTCCCGCAGCTCCCCCCACGCGGTATGCAGACTCAGCACCGACACCGCCGAGGTCGGGTACTTCTCCCGCAACCGCACCAGCGTGCCGTCCTCGCCGCTGCCCGCCAACGCGTTCACGAGCGTGGCCACCCCCGGGTTGTGCCCGATGAGCAGCAGTGTGTCGACCTCGTCGGGGGTCTCCTGGACGAGGTACAGGAGCGCCTGCGCACTCGCCTCGTACACCCGCTCGTCGTAGATCGTGTGCGGCTTGTGGTCGAAGACCTTGCCTACCAGGCGCCAGGTCTCGCGGGTGCGTACCGCCGGTGAGCACACCACCAGATCGGGGGTGATGCCCTGATCGAGCAGCCGGTGCCCGGATTCGGCGGCGTCCTTGCGTCCGCGTTCGGCGAGGGGTCGCTCGTGGTCCGGCCCGTCGGGCCATTCGGCCTTCGCGTGCCTCATCACCACGAGATTGCGCTGTCGGTGGGATGCCATGGGTTCAGCCTCTCAGACATCGGCCGTTGTGCACTGCGGGTCGGCGTCGTGGGTTTCCCGCGCCGGCCGAATCGGGCGCGGTCGGCCGACACGCACGGCGGGTCGGGACCGAGTATCCGGTCCCGACCCGCTCTTTTATCGGAGGTGCTCGTTCATCGGTGGTGCGGTCGCCCTACGGTCGGGTCAGCCGACCGGCGGGCGCGGGATCCGGCGCGAACCGGACACGTTCTCGCCGTATCCGCTCTCGCCGTATCCGTTCTCGCCGTAGCCCGTCCCGGAGTGGGCCGGCTCGTACGCCGAGTCCTGGTAGCCGTTCGCCGAGGCGTACGCCGGGACCGGCTCCGCGACCGGGGCGAGGGCCGCCTCGTCGCCGTGGTCCATCTGCGGCAGCCACCCGAGCCAGCGGGGCAGGTACCAGTTGCGGTCGCCGAGCAGGCTCATCACGGCCGGCAGCAGCAGGCCGCGGATGATCGTCGCGTCGATCAGGACCGCGACGGCCAGGCCGACACCGAACTGCTTCATCGACTGCATCGACAGGGTGCCGAAGACCGCGAACACCGCGACCATGATCGTCGCCGCGCTGGTGACCACACCGGCGGTGGTGCGGATGCCGTGCGACACGGCCGACTTGGTGTCCATGCCCTTGTCGTACGCCTCACGGATTCGCGAGACCACGAACACGTGGTAGTCCATCGAGAGGCCGAACAGGATCACGAACAGGAACATCGGGATCCAGGAGACGATCGCCCCCGGCGCCTCGGTGCCCACCAGCGCGTCGCCGAAGCCGTGCTGGAAGATCAGCGTCATCACGCCGTATGCGGCGCCGACCGACAGCAGGTTGAGCAGGATCGCGGTGATCGCGATGGCGATCGACCGGAACGACACCAGCATGAGCAGGAACGCGAAGCCGAGGACGAAGGCGAAGATCGGCAGCCGGGTGTCGGCGAGCTTGTCGTTGAAGTCCTTCGATCCGGCGGTGTTGCCGGTGACGGGGGCGTCGACCCCGTCGAGCTTGCCGAGCGTGTTCGGGATGATGTCGTTCCGAAGCGTGCTCAGCGCCTTCTCGCTGGTCTTGTCGTTGCCGCTGCCGGCCAGCGGGACCGCGATCTTGAAGACGTTGGTGGTGCCTTGCCGCTCGACCTCGATGGGTTCGTGCATCCGGCCGCTGGCGATCGCGTCCTTGCGCAGCTGATCGAAGGCCGCGGTGAGCTTCGGGTCGTCGGGGTTCTTCGCCTTCACCACGATCTCGGCGGGCGCCGGGCCACCGGGGAACGCCTTCTCGATGTGCTGGTAGGTCTGCACGATCGACAGGTCGGTCGGCAGTTCCTTGTCGATCGGCAGCTCGGAGGTCTTCATGCCGAGCGCGGGGATGGTCAGCGCGATCAGCAGACCACCGGAGAGCACCGCCGCGGCCCGGGGCCGGTTCAGCACGACGCCCAGGATCTTGCCCCAGGCCCGGCTGCCCTCGGTGGGCCGGCGCATCTTGGCCAGACCCGGAATCTTGCCGAAGTCCACCCGGTCGCCCAGCATCGACAAGATCGCGGGCAGGACGGTGAGCGACCCCAGGACGGCGGTCAGCACGACCAGGATGGTCGCGGACGCCATCGACTTGAACTCGCTGAGCCCGGACAGGAGCATGCCTGCCATGGCGACGATGACGGTGATGCCGGAGATCAGGACGGACCGGCCGGACGTGGCGGCGGCGATCCGCAGCGCCGTCTCGGGGTCGCGTCCCTTGGCCCGCTCCTCACGCTCGCGGCGCAGGTAGAACATGCAGTAGTCGACGCCCACGGCGAGGCCGATGAGCAGCATGATCGACTGCGAGTTTTCGCCGACCGGCATCAGGTGGCTGCTCAACGCGAGCAGACCGCCCGCGGCGATGAACGCGGTCATGGCCAGCGCCACCGGGAGCAGCGCGGCGACCACGGCGCCGAACGCGACGAGCAGGATGCCGAGGGCCAGCGGGACCGCGGTCCACTCGGCCCGCACGAAGTCCTTGGCGATCGTGTCGTTGAACCACTTGTCGCCGCTGGCGTCGCCGAATTGCTCGACGGCCACGTCGGGGTTGGCCTTGCGTGCCGCGCCGACCGCGTCGAGAACGGGCTCGACATTGTCGACGACGTCGTCCTCTTCACCGACGACGTCGAACTGGATCAGCGCCGAGTGCTTGTCCGACGAGATGCCCTGGCCCTCGACCGCGTACGGCGAGCGCATGTTGGTGGCCGCCGGGCCCTTGCCGCCCTTGAGTTGTGCGGCGTTGACCCGAGCGATCACGTCGTCCACCGCGGCCCGGAACTTCGCGTCCGTCGAGACGAGCTTGTCGCTGCGCACGAGCACCATCTCGCCGGCGGGTTCCTTGATGCCCGCGTCCTCGATGATCTTCGCGGCGCGACCGGACTCCCCGACACCACGCTCGCCGTCGCTGATCTCTTTCGATCCGGTCATGCTGCCGATGACGACGGCAAGGACGACGAACAGCAGCCACCCGAATACCGCCGTCTTGCGATGCTGTGCACTCCAGCCACCGATCGAGGCGGCGAGATTACGCCTGGATGCCATTGGTCCCCGCTCCTATGTTCTCCGCGTATCGAAGGTGTTTCTTCGACAGACACGAAGGTATTCGCGGGCAGCGGGGGGTCACATCCTGCGAACTGGTGTGTTCTGAGGGGGGCAGGCACCCCTGCGTAGTAGGGCTGGCCCCACCCCTGCGTAGGAGATCGACGAACTCGGGTCAGGGCATGACGGAATACGTGTAAGGGGAACCTTGCTGCCACCTCGGGCTGACCTGCGCCGACGTGGATTCGATCGCTCGGGGGAGGCGCCGGGGCGGCCGACTGTGCACTGTGGGTCGCGAAGCGTTTCCGTACACCGGCCCAACGACCGACCGCGGCAAGGACGTTCCCGGTGCGCACGAAATGTCCCGGGCGCTCGTGTCCGGCCGAACACCGAGGCCGGCTACGGGCGCCCGGGGCGGAAAAGGATGCCGGTCGGGCGCGGGAGGGCAAGCGGAGCCGGGAGGGGCGGGGCGTGTCCTCGGGGCCGGCCTGCCCCGAGGGCCTAGCCCTAGCCCGTGGCGGCCGCGATCGTCGCGATGATGCCGATCACGACGGTGATCAGCAGCATGAGGCCGAGGATCCTGCCGAGCTGCCTGGCGGAGGACTTGGTCGGATCCGGCGGCGCGAGCACGGCCTGCCGGATCACGTCGTCGGCGCCCCCCGACTCGGCGGCCTTTCGGGCCAGGATCTCGTTGCGCGCGTTCGATCGCGCGACTTCCTCCGCGTGCGTGCGCTCCTCCCGGGCCCTGCGAGCGGCCCTGGCCCGCTCGTACCGCTCCTTGGAGGTCTCGCTTGATGTACCGGCCATGCCAACGAGTCTCGCAGACCCTCGGCCGGCCGTGGACAGGGCCTCGACACGGCCCGACACGGCACTGGCTCGGCACCGGCTCGGCACCGACACGGCCCCGAAAACGACGGCGTGGCCACCCGGAATCGGGTGGCCACGCCGTCGACGGCGCGGGGCGGGCAGGCCCGCGCGCGCGAGTGGGGGTGCTATGCGCCGATCGCGTGCAGGCCGCCGTCCACGTGGATGACCTCGCCCGTGGTCTTGGGGAACCAGTCGGACAGGAGCGCGCAGACACCGCGGGCGGCGGGGTCGGCGTCGCGGAGGTCCCAGCCCAGGGGGGCCTTCTCGTTCCAGACGCCCTCGAACTTCTCGAAGCCCGGGATGCTGTTCGCGGCGATCGTCTTGACCGGGCCCGAGGAGATCAGGTTGACCCTGATGTTCTTCTCGCCCAGGTACTTGGCCAGGTAGCGCGAGGTCGACTCCAGGGCGCCCTTCGCGACACCCATCCAGTCGTAGCCCGGCCACGCCACCTGCGCGTCGAAGTCGAGGCCGACGACCGAGCCGCCGGACTCCTCGATGATCGGCAGGCACGCCATGGTCAGCGACTTCAGCGAGTAGGCGGAGACGTGCACGGCCGTGGCCACGTCGTCCCATTCGGTGTTCAGGAAGTTGCCGCCGAGCGCGTCCTTGGGGCCGAACGCGATCGAGTGCACGACGCCGTCCAGCGCCGGGACGTGATTGAGCACGTTGCCGGCGAGCGACGCGAGGTGTTCGGGGTTCTGCACGTCGAGCTCGATCACCGGGGCCGGCTTCGGCAGCCGGTTCGCGATCCGGTTGACCAGGGAGAGCCGGCCGAATCCGGTCAGTACGACCTCGGCGCCCTCCTCCTGGGCCCGCTTCGCGACGTGGAAGCCGATCGAGGCGTCGGTGATGACGCCGGTGACGAGAATGCGCTTGCCCGCAAGCAGGTCGCCCATGAGTTCAGTGCCCCATTCCAAGTCCGCCGTCGACAGGGATGACGGCTCCGGTGATGTACGACGCGGCGTCCGAGGTCAGGAACTTGACGACCCCGGCGACCTCGTCCACGTCCGCGTAGCGAGCCAGCGGGATCTCCTTGAGGATCTGCGCCTTGCGCTCCTCGCCGAGCACCTCGGTCATCGCGGTGTCGACGAAGCCGGGCGCGACCACGTTCGTGGTGATGTTGCGCGAGCCGAGCTCACGCGCGATCGAGCGGGCGAAGCCGACCAGGCCGGCCTTGGAGGCCGCGTAGTTGGCCTGGCCCGCCGAGCCGAGCAGCCCCACCACCGACGAGATCAGCACGATACGACCCTTGCGGGCCCGCAGCATGCCCTTGCTCGCGCGCTTGACCACCCGGAACGTGCCCGTGAGGTTGGTGTCGAGGACGCTGGTGAAGTCCTCTTCGCTCATCCGCAGCAGGAGCGTGTCGCGGGTGATGCCGGCGTTGGCGATCAGCACCTCGACCGGGCCGTGCGCGGCCTCGACCTCCTTGAACGCCTGCTCGACCTGCTCGCCGTCGGTGATGTCGCACCGCACTCCGAGCAGCCCCTCCGGGGGCTCACCCGAGCGGTACGTGATCGCGACCTTGTCGCCGTCGGCGGCGAAGGCCCGCGCGATGGCCAGGCCGATGCCCCGGTTTCCTCCCGTGACCAGTACGGACCGGCTCAACGGATCACTCCTCTGTCCTCGTGTCCTCGTTGTCCTCGGATGCGCTCGCGCATGCCGTGCGTGCCGTCGGCTCGCGTCACGATGACGCTATCGGGCTACCCCGGGGTAAGGGGAATCCGGTCCGGGACAGCGTCCGTGGATCGATCGTTGTGGGAACCCGACAAGACCGCCCGAAGGGCCGGCGTCGAGATCCCGTCGCGCCGCCCACCCACGAAAACCGGCCGGCCTCCTCGGCGCAGGTTTCGGCCCGCCCGCCCGCGCGCAAGACCCGTCCGATCGGAATGCCGTCGGCATGCCTCTGGTTGACTGAACGCCGCGAGCCGACAGGCCGAACGTATGGAGGAATGGGTGCCCAACGAGATCGATCCGACGTTCCTCGCCTACCCGCTTCGGGAGTTGGCCGCCGCGGCCCTGTCCCGAGCCGGGGAATTGGGCGCCGAACACGCGGACTTCCGCTTCGAGCGCGTCCGAGACGCGTCCTTCCGGCTGCGCGACGGGCGCACCGATTCGTCCGTCGACACCACCGACGTGGGCTTCGCGGTCCGCGTCGTGCACGAGGGCGCGTGGGGATTCGCGGCCGGCGTCGACCTGACCCCCGAGGCCGCCGCGTACGTCGCCGAGCAGGCCGTCGCGGTCGCCCGGGTGTCCCGCTCGGTGAGCGAGGCCGCCGGCGCGGGCGAGACCGTCGCACTGGCCGACGAGCCGGTGCACGCCGACGAGACGTGGATCTCGGCGTACAAGATCAACCCGTTCGACGTCCCCGAGGCCGAGCGGATCGGCCTGCTGACCCGCTGGAGCCGCGAGCTGCTCGCCGCCGACGGCGTCGACCACGTGGACGCGACCTGCATGGTGGTCCAGGAGAACAAGTTCTACGCGGACTCCGCGGGCACCACCACCACGCAGCAGCGCGTGCGCATCCACCCGGCACTGACCGTGACGGCGGTGGACCGCGAGTCCGGCGCGTACGAGACGATGCGCACCATAGCGCCGCCGGTCGGCCGCGGCTGGGAGTACGTCAAGGGCGAGGGCTGGGACTGGGACGCGGAGCTGGCCTCGCTGCCGGAGCTGCTCCGCGAGCGGCTGGCCGCGCCGAGCGTCGAGCCCGGCGAGTACGACCTGGTGATCGACCCGAGCAACCTGTGGCTGACCATCCACGAGTCGATCGGGCACGCGACCGAGCTGGACCGCGCGCTCGGCTACGAGGCCGCCTACGCGGGCACCTCGTTCGCGACGTTCGACAAGCTGAACAAGCTCCAGTACGGCTCGCCCGTGATGCACGTCACCGGCGACCGCACCGTGCGGCACGGGCTCGCCACGATCGGCTTCGACGACGAGGGTGTCGCGACGCAGAGCTGGGACCTGGTCACGGACGGCGTCCTGACGGGCTACCAGCTGGACCGGCGGATGGCGCTCATGCAGGGCCTGGGCCGGTCCAACGGCTGCGCGCACGCGGACTCCCCCGGGCACGTGCCGGTGCAGCGGATGGCCAACGTCTCGCTGCAACCGGGCGGCGACGACCTGTCCACGGCCGAGCTGATCGGCCGGGTGCACCGGGGCCTGTACATCGTCGGCGACAAGTCGTGGTCGATCGACATGCAGCGGTACAACTTCCAGTTCACCGGCCAGCGCGCGTACCTGATCGAGGACGGTCGGATCGTCGGCCAGGTCAAGGACTTCGCCTACCAGGCCACCACGACCGACTTCTGGGGGTCGATGGAGGCGGTCGGCGGCCCGGGCACCTACGTCCTGGGCGGCGCCTTCAACTGCGGCAAGGCGCAGCCGGGGCAGGTCGCGGCGGTCAGCCACGGCTGCCCGTCGGCGCTGTTCCGCGGCGTGAAGGTCCTCAACACGGTTCAGGAGGCGGGTCGATGAGCGGGCAGACCGTGGTGACGCGGCCGAACGAGACGGTCGAGCGGGCGCTCGCGCTGTCTAAGGCCGACGGCTGCGTGGTGATCGCCGAGGAGACCTCGGCCGCGAACCTGCGCTGGGCCGGCAACGCGCTGACCACCAACGGCGAGACGCGCGGGCGCCGGGTCACGGTGGTGGCGACCGTCGCGGGCACCGAGGGCACCGCGTCGGGGACGATCTCGCGCACCGGCGTGACCGTGGATCAGCTGGAGGGCCTGGTACGGGCCGCCGAGGCGGCCGCGCGCGACGCCGGTCCGGCCGAGGACGCGCGGCCGCTGATCGGGCCCTCCGGCGGCCCCGACGGCGGGTTCGAGGACGTGCCGGCGCAGACCTCGATCGGCGTGTTCGAGGACTTCGCGCCCGCGCTCGGCGCCGCGTTCGGGCGGGCCCGCGAGGGCGACCGGCTGCTGTACGGGTTCGCCTCGCACGAGCTCACCTCGACCTACCTGGGCACGTCCGCGGGCCTCCGCCTGCGGCACGACCAGCCCACCGGGCACGTCGAGTTGAACGCGAAGTCGACCGACCTGACCCGCTCCGCGTGGGCCGGCATGCCCACCCGCGACTTCCGCGACGTGGACCTGGCCGCGGTCGACGCCGACCTCGGACAGCGGCTGTCCTGGGCGTCCCGCACGATCGACCTCCCGGCGGGCCGCTACGAGACCCTGCTGCCGCCCACGGCAGTCGCGGACCTGATGGTCTACATGTACTGGCAGGGCGGCGCCCGGGACGCGCACGAGGGCCGCACGGTCTTCAGCAAGCACGGCGGCGGCACCCGGGTCGGCGAGCGGCTCACCGACCTGCCGTTGACCCTGTACGGCGACCCGGGCTACGCGGGCCTGGAGAGCGCGCCGTTCACCATCGCGCACGCCTCCAGCGACGCGTCCTCGGTGTTCGACAACGGGCTCCCGCTGAAGCGCACGAACTGGATCACCGACGGCGTGCTCACGTCCCTGATGACGAACCGGCACACCGCCGAGCTGACCGGGCTCCCGGTCGCGCCGGAGATCGACAACCTGATCATGGCCGCGCCGGACGACGGTCCGAGCCTGCGGGACATGGTCGCCTCGACCGAGCGCGGCCTGCTGCTGACCTGCCTGTGGTACATCCGCGAGGTGGACCCGCAGACGCTGCTGCTCACCGGCCTGACCCGGGACGGCGTGTACCTGGTCGAGGGCGGCGAGGTGGTCGGCGCGGTGAACAACTACCGCTTCAACGAGTCGCCCGTGGACGTCCTGGGCCGCGCGATCGAGGCGGGCCGCACCGAACGCACCTACCCGCGCGAGTGGGGCGACTGGTTCACCCGCGCGGCCATGCCGCCGCTGCGGATCGCGGACTTCAACATGTCGTCCCAGAGCCAGGCCATGTGACCTGACCCGAGCGACCGCTGGTGGACGCGCCGCCCGGCAGACCATCTCTGCCGGGCGGCGCGGCGACCCGGGCCGGGATCCCTGCGGAGAAGAATTGGTGACGGTGCGGACGGTGGGCATGCCGGGTGGTCGGGAAGTCCTGGTCGCCGGGGCGTACTTCGCCGATCTGATCTTCCACGACCTGCCCCGTCGGGTGTCCGCGGGAAGCGAGACGTTCGCCGGCGGGTTCGAGATGATGCCCGGCGGTGCCTTCAACCCGGCGATGGCGCTGCACCGGCTCGGGCACGACGTGGTGTGGGCCACCGACTTCGGCGACGACGCGTTCAGCCGGCAGGTCTTGGCCGGCGCCCGCGCGGAGGGGTTGGACGAATCCGGCTTCCGCCACCACGCCAGGGCCGTGCGCAGCGTCACCGTCGCGCTGTCGTATCCCGCCGACCGGGCGATGGTCAGTTTCCAGGACCCGGTGGAACCCTGCCCGTTGGACGATCTGGTGCGCGCGCACCGGCCGCGTGTACTGGTGCTGCCGGAACTGCGGTACGGACCGGGGGTGGCGGAGGTGCTGCGCGCCGTTCGGGAGCTGGGTGCGCTGGTGTTCATGGACTGCCAGGACGTGCCGGTCACGCTGGATACGCCGACCGTGCGCGAGGTCCTCGCGCACGTGGACGTCTTCGCGCCCAACGCCGCCGAGGCGCTGCGGCTGACGGGTGCGTCCACACTGGACGGCGCCGTGGCGGTGTTGGGCGGGCTGGTGGGCACGGTCCTGGTCAAGCGTGGTGGCGACGGCGCGCTCGCCGTCCGGGACGGGACGCGGTTCGTCGCGCCCGCGGTGCCCGTGCGCGTCGTGGACACCACGGGCGCCGGCGACTGCTTCAACGCCGGATTCGTGCACGGCGTTCTCGCCGGTTGGGACGTGGCCGGATGCCTGGCGGCGGCTGTGGCCTGCGGCGCGGCGGCGACCACGGCGCCCGGGTCCACCGCGGCGTTGGGCGCCTCCGGGTTGTCCGCCTGGCTCGCGAGGGTTCCGCCGCCCGCGTCCTCGACGTGAGCTCGCACCGTCACCATTGGTTGCCGTCGCACTTCTTACAGTGATTCCCGCGTGCTAGCGTTCCGTGTCGTTTGGTCGATCATGCTCTCCTGCTCGCCGGGCGGAGGGCATTTTCATGTGCTGACCGCGGGGGGACACGGGCGCGACGGCGCCCTTGGCGTCCGCGCCGCGCGGTCGGACGGGGGCGGGCAGTGAAGGTCTTGGTCACCGACTTGGATGGGACTCTGCTGGGCGGTACGGACGCCGAACGCCGGCGGCTCCGCCGGGTTCTGGCACGCCATCCGGAGATCACCGTGGTGTTCTCGACGGGTCGGGGGCTGCCTTCCGTGCGTCAAGTGCTCCGCGACCCACTGGTGCCCAGGCCGCGGTGGATCGTCGCCGACGTGGGGGCGACCGTCGCCGACGGAACGGACCTGAGCCCCGTCGCGGATCTACAGGCGTGCCTGCGCGACGGCTGGCCCGGGGCGACCAGGGTGCGTCGGGCGCTGTCGCGGTTCCCCGCGCTGACGTATCAGGACGGTGTGGCGCAGGACGGGAGGTGTTCCTTTCACCTGCGCCCGGGGGACCTGACCGAGGAACTCACCGCCGCGGTCGCCGCGCTGGGGTGCTCTTGGTCGTACTCGGCCGGGCGGTACTTCGATGTCCTGCCACCGTCGGCGAGCAAGGGCGCCGCGGTGGAAGCCCTGGCCCGCGCCCAGGGCTGGGCGCCGTCGGATCTGTTGGTGGCCGGCGACTCGCTGAACGACCTGTCGATGTACGGGATCGGTGCGCATGGCGTCGTCGTGGGCGACGCCGAGCCCGCGCTGCTCCGCGCGGTGGCCGCGGACGAGAAGGTGCACCGGCCCGGAGGCGCCGGCGCGGCGGGGATCCTGGCGGCGCTGCAGAAGCTGGGCTGGGTCGAGTCGGAGTACGCGTTCGTCGTGGGATATCACCGCGCGCCGACGGTATGGACGCCGGCGGGATGGCGTGCTCCGACAAGCCCGAACGGGATCCTGCCGACGCTGCGCGGTCTGTTCGGCGCCGGCCAGGCGGTCGGCGGCACCGACGCGGCCGCGCTGTGGGTCGCGGGGGCGGTGTTCGACGAGGACGTGGCGTCCTCGGAGATGCGCGGGCAGGAGACCGGACTGCCCCTGTCCCTGGAGCGGTTCAGTCCCGGCGAATGGTCGGGGTACTTCCATCGCGCCTGCAAGGAGACGCTGTGGCCGGCGCTGATGTCGGAGCCCGAACGCATGCGCTTCGATACGGCGGCCTGGGCTCAGTACCGGACGGTGAACCGCAGGTTCGCCGAACACATCGCCGACCGCGCCGCCTTGCGGGCGACGGTCTGGCTCCACGATTACAACCTGTGGCTCGTCCCGGGGCTGCTCCGGGCCGCACGGCCCGACCTGCGGGTGGGGTTGTTCCACCACACGCCGTTTCCCCCCGCCGAGGTGTTCGAGGCCCTTCCGGTGGCGGCCGAAGTACGCACCTCCTTGGCCGCGTTGGACTGGGCCGGCTTCCAGACCGAGGAATTCGCCGCGAACTTCCGGGCGACGCTGGGCGAGAGCGGACGGCCGAGCGTCGGCGTGCACCCGCTGGGCGTCGACCGCGAGGCGATCGAACGGATGACCCGGGCACGCGAGCTCCACCCGCCCTCCACGGGCGGCCCCCTGGTCCTGTCCGTCGAGCGTCTGGACTACGCGAAGGCCCCCGTCCGCAAGGTGGACACCATCGCCGCCCTCCTCGCCGCCGGCCCGGAACTGCGCGGTCGTCTCCGGTTCCGACTGGTGTGCCCGCCGCCGGAACCGGGCATCACCGCCTACGACTCGACCCGCGCCGCCCTCGAACGCCGTATCGACGACGTGAACAGGCGCTTCGGCACGGCGACTTGGCAGCCCGTCGACTACTTCCCGCACAACCTGTCGTTCGCCGACGTGCTGGACCACTACCTCGCCGCGGACGTGTTCTGGGTGACGTCGTTGCAGGACGGGATGAACCTGACCGCGAAGGAGTTCGTCGCGGTACAGTCCGCGGCCGGCCGCTCGGGGGTCCTGGTGCTGTCCCGGTACACCGGGGCCGCCGTGGAACTCGGCGCGGACGCGCTGCTCACCGATCCGAGGTCGCCCGCGAACCTCGCGGACACCCTGCGGCGCGCGCTGGCCATGAAGCCCGGGGAACGACGCGCCCGGATGGCCCGGCTGTCCTCGGCCCTCGGGGACGGCCGGCCCCGAGACTGGGCGGCGGCGATCGTGTTCGCCATCGGGGGTGGTCACGACGCGGGCCCGCTGCCGGTTCCCGCCCCCGCCGGGAGCGCGGCGTGACACCCGAGCGCCCGCCCGCCCGAGCCGACCTCCGGCGTCAGCCGCGGTGGGACGTGTCCGGGTGGGCGAGGAACTCCGTCGGGTCGCCTCGGAAGGTGACCGTGCCGCGGCTCAGGGCGTAGACGACCTCGGCGCGGCGCAGGGCCTCGCCGGTGTGCTGTTCGACCAGGACGACCGTGCGGTCGGTGCCGGCCAGGCTCGTGACGACCTCGTACAACTGGGCGACGACCCGTGGGGCCAGGCCCTGGCTGAGCTCGTCGAGGAGGAGCAGCTTCGAGGGGGTCAGCAGGGCGCGGCTGACGGCGAGCATCTGCTGTTCGCCGCCGGAGAGGGTGCCGGCCCGTTGCCCGAGCCGCGATCCCAGGATCGGGAAGGCCGTCAGGGCGGCCGCGAAGTCCCCGCCGTCGGCGAACAGGTGCAGGTTGTCGGCCACCGTCAGGCCCGCGAAGACGCCGCCGCGTTCCGGGATCAGCGTCAGGCCGGCTCGGGCCCGCCGGTCCGCCGGCCACGTGGTCATGTCGGCGCCGTTCCAGGTGACCAGGCCGGCCGTCGGGCGGACCAGGCCCGCCAGCGTGTCGAGCAGCGTGGTGCGGCCCGAGCCGTTGCGGCCGACCAGGGCGGTGACGGCGCCGGCGGGGAAGTCCAGGTCGACGCCGTGCAGGGCCTCGATCGGGCCGTGCCGGACGCGGAGTCCCTTGACCGCGAGGGCGATGGGCATCAGAGGTACACCTGCCTGGCCTGGGGGTCGCGTCGGATCTCGGTGGGGGTGCCCGACGCGACGATCCGGCCCGCCGCCATCACGTGCACCGTGTCGGCGACGCCGAAGACCAGGTCCATGTCGTGTTCGACCAGCAGGATCGCCAGGCCGTCGGCGGCCAGCGCGCGCAGTTCGTGGCGCAGCCGGTCGGTCTGCGCGTCGTCGAGGCCGCTGGCCGGCTCGTCCAGCAGGAGCACGGACGGGGACGCGGCCAGGGCGCGGGCCAGTTCGACCATCCGCAGGATCCCGGCCGGGAGTTCGCCCGCCGGCGTGTGCGCGTGCTCGGTCAGCGCGAGCCCGCGCAGCGCGGCCTCGACCGCGAACCCGGTCCGCCCGTGCGACGGCTCCGGCAGGCCCAGCAGCCGCGCGAGGGCCGACGATCCCGACCGGTTCTCCGCGCCCACCCGGAGGTTGTCCAGCACGGTCAGGCTGGGGAACACCGACACCACCTGGAACGTCCGGGCCAGCCCGAGCCGCGCCCGCCGGTGCGCCGGCAACCGCGTGACGTCGCGGGCACCCAGGTACACCCGCCCGGCGTCGACCCGCCCGCCCGCGAGGCAGTCGAACAGGGTGCTCTTCCCGGCCCCGTTCGGCCCGATCACCGCCGTCACCGCACCCGCCGGCACCACCAGGTCCACCCCGTCCACGGCGCGCAGCCCGCCGAACCGCCGCACCAGCCCCTGGGCCCGCAACGCGCTCATCCGTCCACACCTCGCCCCGCCCGTCTCAAGGCCGCACCCGTTCGCGCAATGCCCGCCCCCACGGCGTCAGCCGGACCGCCTCGGGCACCGGCGAGGCCGCGGGCCGACCCGCCACCAGGCGCAGCACCGTCGCCGGCACGCCGCCCGGCATCCGGGACAGCAGCACCGCCAGGCCGCCGATCACGAGCGTCGACATGCCCGCCGTGGTCGCCGCGTCCAGGGCGACCACCAGGCCCGCCGCCAGCACCGCGCCCGCCGCGCTGTCGACGCCGAAGACGACCACCGCGGCGAACCACACCAGGCCGAGCACCGGGTCGAACGCCGCCGCGTCGAACGCCCGGCCGCCCATGCCCAGCAGCGCGCCGCCCAGGGCCGCGACGCCCGCGCCGACCGCGAAGACGAAGACCTTGGCCGAGGACACGTCCACGCCGGCCGCCGCCGCGCCGTCCTCGTTGTCGCGGACCGCGACCAGCATCCGCCCGAGCCGGCTCACGCGCAGCCGGCGGACCACCAGGAGGGCCAGCCCCAGGCAGACCAACTCCAGTGCGTAGAAGGCGCGTTCGTCCTCGAACGGCCACGGGTGGTCGAGCGTCAGGTCGGTGGTGAAGCGCGGTTGCGCGAACACGAACCGGCTCACCACCGCGGCCACCGCGAACGTGGTCAGCGCGAGCGTCAACCCGCGCCGCCGGATCGCCGGCCACCCGGTCAGCAGGCCGACCGGCACCACCAGCGCCGCGGCCAGGAACAGCGCGACCAGGCCCGGGACCTGACGGCTCATCAACTGCGCCGCGAAGAGCGCGCCGAGGCCCGCGAACGCGGCCTGGCCGAGCGAGATCTGCCCGGCGTACCCGGTCAGCATCACCAGTGACACGAACACGATCGCCAGCGCCGGCACCTGCTGCGCGACCCGCAGATGCTCGGCCCCGAACGCGAGCGGCGCCACCGCGACCACGGCGAACGGCAGCCACCACCCGGCCGGCGTGCTCTCCCCGCGGCCCGTCCCCATCCGGACCGCCGACGCCCGCGCGAAGTCCGTACCGCCCACCTCGACCATCCGGGGCAGCGCCAGCAGCGCGACCAGCATCACGACCACGAACAGATTCGCCTGGAGGGCCTGCACGAGCCCCCACGAGTCGAGTTCGAGCCGGGTCAGCTCGCTCTGCCCCACCCCGATCGCGAGCGCCGCGAGGATCGCCACCGGCAGACTCGCCAGCCTGGCCACCACCACGACCCCGATCGTCTCCAGCACCAGCAGCGTGAGCCCGTACGGATCGAGCCGCAGGTGCGGCGCGAGCAACACGCCGGTGAGCCCGGCCAGCATCGACCCGAACGCCCAGCCCACCGCCGAGACCCGATCCGCCGGTACGCCCGCCAACTCGGCCAGTGGGCGCCGGTCCACGACCGCCCGCAGGCGTACCCCGAACCGCGTGTACCGGGTGACCACCGCGACCAGGACCGCGACCGCGATCACCACGCCCAGCTCGACGAGGGTGCCGGTCGGCACCGACGTGTCGCCCGGCAGCCCGACCGTCCCGGCCGGCACGATCGACGGCGGGTCGAGTCGGGCCTGGGTCCCCCACGTGAGGGTCGCGATCCCCACCAACAGCACGAACACGCCCAGCGACGCGACCAACATCCGGGCCGGCCCGGCCCCTTCGCGATGCAGCCCGCGAAAGACGAACCGTTCCAGGAGCAACCCGAGTGCCGGCGCGACCACGCCCACGTCCAGCAGCACGGCGGCCCACAACGGCCAGCCCCAGACTCGCACCTGCTGCCACACCAGGTAGGCGACGATCATCGCGAGCGCGCCGAAGGACAGGTTGAACACGCCGGTCGCCCGGTAGGAGGTGATCATGCCGACCGCCGCGAGCGCGGCGATCGCGCCCACGCCGAGCCCGGCGATCGCCAGATCCAGAGTGAGCACGGCGCTCAGCCGTCCGAGCGCGGTTCGGTCGGTTCGGCCGATGCGGTCGGCTCGGCCGGATCCGCGGAACCCGCAGCTGCCCCCGACGCCGCCGCCGACCGGCCCGGGTCGCACAGCCGGCACGGCCGAAGGTCCTTGTTCAGCGCCGTGGTCGCGTCCACCGGGAACAGCCCGTTCTTGCCCTGCACCAACGAGCACCCGCGCCGGTGGTACCGCGCGCCACCCGGCACCGCGACCCACGGCGCGTCGGCCGCCGGACCCGCCGGCGCGCCCGCGGCGTCACCCGGCACCGGCTCGACCAGCAGCCGATACAGCTGACCCACCATCGATCGCAGCTCCGCGTCCACCGCACCCGAGCCGTCCGCGCCGCCGGCGCCCCGCCGGGTGCCGACCACGAGCACCGCGCCCGCGACGATCAGCGCCGCGCCCGGAATGGTCGCCGACGCCAGATAGGGCAGCTGGCGCGCCTCGTACCGCTCGCCGGACACTCCGTACCACCCCAGCGCGCACAACAGCACGCCGCACAATCCGACCAGCCAGCCGCCGCGCGTGCGCAGCAACTCGCGCAATCCGTCCCTGGTCGCGGCCGCGTCGGCCGTACGCTGTCGTTTCGCATGGACGTTCGTATCGGCGTTCGTATCGGCGTTCGCAAGGGAGTTCGCAGGGGAGTTCGATGTCCCTGCGGAACCCGCGGAAGCCGCCGAATCCGTCGCACCTGCCATGTGGTCCACCCGTCGAGTCCGCCTCATCGCGCATCCGTGCCTCAGCGTAGTTCTCCGGGATCTGGTCATACGGCCCGGAACACGATTGGATACCGAGTCGCACGTGGCAACATGACTAGCCGGTAACCCAGCTAGTTCCTGGCTACATCAACAGCAACAGGACGCCGGATGAACCGGCGGAACGGGTGGTGAACGCACGTGAGCGTGGACACGATCAACGAGCAGTCGAAGACGGGCAACGGCATCGGTCGTCGCAAGGGGATGCGACGCGCGTGGCTGGCGCTGCCGGTCGCGGCGGTGCTGGTGTTGTCCGGTTGTGGTGACGACGACGACAAGGACGACAAGAAGTCGGCCCCGTCGGTGACCGCTCCGGCCCCCGCGCAGACGACGCCCGCCGCGACCACGCCGACGACCC
The DNA here is from genome assembly GCF_045207785.1 of Embleya sp. NBC_00896. Classification (NCBI taxonomy): domain Bacteria; kingdom Bacillati; phylum Actinomycetota; class Actinomycetes; order Kitasatosporales; family Streptomycetaceae; genus Embleya; species Embleya sp. NBC_00896. The sequence continues at coordinate 5,611,873 of NZ_CP108776.1, read as the reverse complement.
CGGCCGCGGGCGGCACCACCGCCGCCCCCGGCGGTGCGACGACGCTGACCGGCGAGGAGAAGAAGGTCGCCGACAACTGGGACAAGCTCTTCGACAACACCGCGGCGCTCCCGGACCGCAAGGCGGTCCTGGAGAACGCGGACAAGATGGGCGGTCTCGTCGACCAGCTCGCGAACGACCCGATGGCCAAGACCGTCACCTCCAAGACCACCGCCGTCAAGATCAGCGGTGACAACGCGGAGGTCACGTTCGACATCCTGCTCGCGGGCACCCCGGCGCTGCCGGGCCAGCACGGCAAGGCCGTGAAGCAGGACGGCACCTGGAAGGTCAGCCTGAGCACGGTCTGCACGCTCGTGAGCGCGCTCAAGCCGGGCACCGTGGTCGAGGGCTGCCCGAAGGCCTGATCCACCCCATCGCGACGCGTGCCGTGACCGAAACCCGGGCACGTAACCGGTCACGGCACCGGGGCCACCGAGGAGCACACCATGCATCGTTCGATCGGACGGCGCGTGCGGTGCGCCTCGGTGGCCCTGTTGCTGTGTACGTCGCTGAGCGCGCTCGCCGGATGCGGCTCGCGCCTGCCCGAACGCGACTTCCGCGACGCCGCGCCGACGCGCGCGCCCGCCGGTACCAGCGCCAACACCGCGTCCGACGTGGGGGTCACGCCCACCGAGATCACCGTCGGAATGATCGACACCGTCCAGGGCATCCTCGGCGACGAGACGTTCTCCGGTCCGATGTACGGCGCGCAGGCGTACTTCAAGGCGCTGAACGACCGAGGCGGCGTCAACGGGCGCAAGATCAAGGTCGACGCGTGCGACGACACCGGATACGGCGTCGCCAACCAGCGCTGCGCGCGCAGACTCGTCGAGGACGACAAGGTGTTCGCCTTCGCCGGCAACAGCATCTACAGCTACAACGCGGCCAAGTACGTGAGCGACAAGGGCGTCCCGGACGTCGGCGGCCAGCCGGTGGGGACCGCGTACGAGACCTACCCCCACCTCTACTCGATCTACGGCTCGCGGGCTCCGCGCGACGGCCGGGTCGGGTGGGACGGCAGTCTCTACGCGAGCACCGAGGTGTACCGGTACTTCAAGGAGAAGCTCGGGGCGCGCACGGCCGCCGTCGTGTCGTACAACCAGGCCGACTCGGCGCGCTACGCGCAGACCGTCGCCGACGGCCTGCGGGTCGAGGGCTACACCGTGCTCGACAAGCAGGTCGACTTCGCGCTGCCGAACTTCGCCGCGGCCGTGGTGGACATGCGCAGCAAGGGCGTCGACATCGTCTTCGACGCCGTGGACACGCGCGGCAACGCCGAGCTGTGCAAGGCGATGGACGGTGCCGGGCTGCGGGTGACCGCCAAGGTGACGAACGTGCAGAACTGGAACGCGCGGGTCGGCGAGGACTTCAAGGCGTCCCCGACCTGCCGCAACAGCATCTACGCGACCGGCAACAGCCGCAGCTACGCGGACACCGCGCACCCGGCGGTGGCCGAGTTCCGGGCCGCGATGAAGAAGTACTTCCCCGACCGCGAGGACCGGCTCTCGCAGTGGGAGCTGGAGGGTTGGGCCTCCGCGATGTGGCTCACCGACGCGATCGCGTCCTGCGGGGCCGACGTGACCCGGGCGTGTGTCGAGCGGTTCGTCACCCGACCCGAGGGCTACGACGCGCACGGGTTGCTGATCCCGGTGGACTTCAAGGCCGAGCCGGTCGCGCAGGTGGCCGCGCCGACCCGGACCTGCTTCGACGTGGTGCGCTGGCAGGACGCCGCGCCGGGCGGGTGGGTGAACCAGGTACCGGACATGACCGCGAACTGCTTCGACGTGCCGTCGGTGCCCTACAAGCCCTGAACCCGCCCCGCCCACCCGCCCACCCGCGCCTCGACTTTGCCCCGCCCTGGTCCTCGGCACCCGCCCCCGGCGTGCGCTAACGCCAGTCGCGGCCGTACCAGGGCACGGGTTCGGCGAGTCCGCGCTTCGCCTCGGTCGACCGGTCGGGGCCGCGCCAGGCCGGTGTGGAGACCGGATAGGGCAGCGGCACCATGCCGAACGGGCGGCGATGGTTGGGATCGGGATTGGGGGCGATCAGGGCCGAACCTCGCACAGGCGCGCCTCTCCGCTATGCCGGCCCCGAGACCCCATGTCCCGACGCCGTACCCGGCGAGACTCCTCGGCGGGCACGGCGTACAACGATCGGGCGGACGCGGAGTGTCGGGAGGTCACTCCCATGGCCCCGCGCGCGGTGCTACGAATCCAGCGCGCTGGGCAGCCGAGCCGGGCAACCCGAGGTGTACGAGGCCTTGTACTCGAAGTGCCATTCCTCGTTGTCGTACATCCGGCACCAGCCGTACTTGGCGCCCTTGGCCTGGAGCCACGCCTGGGCGTTCGCCGGGTAGATGTCGACAGCGACGCCCTGGACGTGCATCGACTTCTCCGGCGGCAGGACCCAGCGCAGCGCCTCCTCGCGGGAGCCGACCTCGGCGATCTTGTTGTCCAGCAACCTCTGCTGGTGGGCCCACCCCCGCTTGCCCGAGTTCAGGTTCAGGGTGACGCCCTCGGCGGCCATCGCCGTCTTGATCTTCTGCCACGCGCTGTAGGCGGCGGGCGTGAGCGCGCTCGGGTCCTTCGGGGCGTCCACGTCGTTGGCCGGCGGCTTCGCGCCGGCGGACTTCGACGCGGATGCCGACGAGGACGGGCGCCGGCTCGACGACGGAGCGCTCGACGACGGCGGCGGCGTGGTGGTGGCCGGCTGCTGCGTGGACGGGGCGGGTGTGGGCCCGGGGGACAGTTCCGCGCCGACCGTGCCCGCGCGGTTCTTCTTGTCGTCGTCCCCGCCTCCGACGAACACCGCCGCGGCGACGCCGGTCGCGCCGATCACGAGGGCACCCGCCAGACCCCAGACCACCAGCGCGCCGCGCTTGCGCCGGGGCGGCTCCTGCGCGTTGCGCCGGGACCGGGGCTCCGCCGCGGCGGGCTCGTCGGGCGGGGTGGGGGCGGCCGATTGCTGATGCGACCAGTCGACCGGCACCGGCGTGGTCGGCGCGTCGAACGTGCCGGGCGTGCCGGGTTGATTGGGTTGATTGGGTTGATTGGGTTGATTGGGTGGAGTGGGTGGGCCGGGCGGGACGACGGTGTGCCGTTCCCATGAGGTGTCCAGAAAGTGCGCTCCGTCGGGTGTACCCCCTTCGTCGGGCTGTGCACCACTGCCCGCTGCGTGTCTCACCGGTGAAGCCTCCTCGGGGTGGGCCTGGATCCTCTCGCGGATCACGCACACCTAGCGAGCTGCGGTTACCGATCCCCGTGTGGGATACGCCACTGCAACCCCGACGGGGCGTCATACGTAGCCCGGGGACCCGCCTGTACGACCGACGCGCGTAACCTGGGAAGCTTGCCGGACGCAGAAAGGGGTCAAAGGTGAACACGCAGTACGTCACAGCAGGACTCGTCGACGGTTTCGGCCGGGTGGCGACCGACCTGCGCGTGTCGCTGACCGACCGCTGCAACCTGCGCTGCACGTACTGCATGCCCGAGGAGGGGCTCGACTGGCTGGCCAAGCCCGAGCTGCTGACCGGCGACGAGATATCTCGGCTCGTGCGGATCGCGGTGACCCTGCTCGGCGTGAACGAGGTGCGCTTCACCGGCGGCGAGCCGCTGCTGCGCCGCGAGCTGGTCGACATCGTGCGCGCCGCCGCGGCCCTGGAACCACGGCCGACGTTGTCCGTGACCACGAACGGAATCGGCCTCGCCCGCCTGGCCGGGACGTTGAAGGAGGTCGGCCTCGACCGGGTCAACGTCTCGCTCGACACGCTGGACCCCGTCCGGTTCAAGGCGATGACCCGGCGCGATCGGCACGCGGACGTGCTCGCGGGGCTCGCGGCGGCGGTGGACGCGGGGCTGGGACCGGTCAAGGTCAACACCGTGCTGATGCGCGGCGTGAACGACGACGAGGCGCCCGCGCTGCTCGCGTGGTGCGTCGAGCGCGGCTACGAGCTGCGGTTCATCGAGCAGATGCCGCTGGACGCGCAGCACGGCTGGAAGCGCTCGGAGATGATCACGGCCGGGGAGATCCTGGAATCGCTGCGCTCGGTGTTCCGGCTCGACCCGGAGGACGCCCGCGGCAGCAACCCCGCCGAGCGGTGGCTGGTGGACGGCGGCCCGGCGACGGTCGGTGTGATCGGCTCGGTGACGCGCCCGTTCTGCGGCGCGTGCGACCGGACCCGGCTCACCGCGGACGGACAGATCCGGAACTGCCTCTTCGCCCGCGAGGAATCCGATCTGCGGGCCGCCCTGCGCGGCGGTGCGGACGACGCCGAGATCGCCGAGCGGTGGCGGGCGGCGATGCGCACGAAGAAGGCCGGCGCGGGGATCGACGACCCCACGTTCCTCCAGCCGGATCGGCCGATGTCGGCCATCGGCGGCTGAGTCGGGCGGTCGCGGCACCGGATCGAGCCCACTTCGGAAGCCGGGTTCGGAAGCCGGGTTCGGAAGCCGGGTTCGGAAGCCGGGTTCGGAGACCGGATTCCGAGGCCGGACTCCGACTCCGAGGCCGAGTTCGCGGGCGGGGCCGTGCGGTCGAGGGTCAGGAACTCTCGCCGGGCGGACCGGCGGGCGTCTGCGGCTCGTGCCAGTCGGCGAACGCGACGGTGTCCTTGAGGAATCCGCGGATCGCCAGGAACTGCGACAGGTGCTCACGGTGCTCGTCGCACGCGAGCCATGTCTTGCGCCGCTCGGGTGTGTGCAATTTCGGGTTGTTCCACGCCAGGACCCAGCGCGCGTCGGCACGGCAACCCTTGGCCGAACAGATCGGACGGACGGGGTCGGCGGGGGTCGGCAGCATGCCCACCAGTGTCGCAGAAGAGGTGGTCCACTCGACCCGCCGGCGAGCTGACCCGGCGTCAGCGGCCAACCGGAGCGCTGCTCTCAGTAAGCAACCCGCTGGTGTAGTACCCGGTCACGTGTCGACATGCCAGTGGCGAAACGACCCCGGACACGGGCGATGCCGGGCAGCCACGGGGGGAGCCGCCCGGCATCGCGTCGGTCGCTCCGACGGGGGATACGGAGCACGTTTCGAAGTATGGCACGTCCCGCTTGCGGTTGAAGCACCAACCCGCGTAGCGCTTCCCGCTAATTTTTGACGGTGTGCGAAGGCGCGGCCGTCGGGTCTTCGGTGTGGCCCCGGTCGGCACCCCCGGCGTCACCGTGTGTATCCGAATTCGTGTGCGACGAAAGGTCGGTGGGGTTCGCGCGGGTCGCGGAGGAGGGTGTGGTCGGCGATGCGGAAGAGGTTGCGGTGGGCGATGCGGGAGGGGTTGCGGAAGTGGGCGTGGAGGGCATCGTCCACGAGTCCTCCGAATGCGCGTGCAACGTCTCCCGCTCGGCGCTGGTCAGCACCGCTCCGGGCGGCGGCTCCAGCGCCTTCGGCGGGAGCGGCGGCACAATCTGCGCCTGGACCGGCGCGTTCGAGGTGGGCTCGCGCCCGGCGTTGGCGACGACCACCGCGATGTACGGCAGGAACAGCGCGCCCGCGACCAGGATCCAGCGCCAGGGCGACGGCGTGAACACCGCGCCGATGAAGCACACGGTGCGGATCGACATCGAGATGACGTAGCGGCGCTGGCGCCCGGCCACGTCCTCCGTGAGCCCCTTGCGCGCACCGCTGATCTGGTACACCGCGCTCTTGGCGTTCTTCACGACTCCACCGTCTCCGACCAGGTGAGCACACTCGTCCCTTTCACGGTACGCCCGCGCGTGGGGCACACCGAGACCGGTCCCGTGACCTTTGCCGCGAACTGACCCGAGTGGGGGACGGCGCCGCGCTCAGCCCAACGGCTCCAGGTACTCCGGCGGAACGGCCGGGATCAGCCACACTCCGTTGTCCGAGCGACGGAACACGAACCCGGCCGCGGCCATCCGCTCGGCCCGCACGACGAACACGACCGGCCGACCACGCCGCGCACCCACCCGGCGCGCCGTCTCGGTGTCCGCGGACAGGTGCACGTCGTGCCGGCTCATCGGCTTGAGCCCCTCGGCGAGGATCGCGGCCACGCTCGCGGGATTCGTCCCGTGGTAGAGCACGGCGGGCGGCGGCACTTCGACCAGGTCCAGATCCACCGCGACGGTGTGCCCCTGGCTGGCCCGGATCCGGGTCCCGTCCGCCGAGAACGCGAACCGCTTCTTGTCGTTCTCCGCGACGACCCGGTCGAGCGTGGCCCGAGTGAGCGCGAATCCGCGCGCGTCGCAGGCCGCCAACAACACGTCGACGTCGACCCATCCGGCGTCGTCGAGGGTGATCCCGAGCCGCTCCGGCTGATGCCGCAGGTGCCGGGAAAGATACTTCGAGATTTTGACAGTGTTCATGATGACCCCCAACGAAACCACGAGCCCCGCCCCCGGCCCAGCGATTTTCCCGCCCAGGCGCACCACCACCCGCCCGGCCCCGACTCCACGCGGGCGCCGGAGGTACCCCCCTCCCCCATCCGAGGGATCGAGGCGTACGACCGCCCCGCGGAGTCGAGTTGCGCCCGGCCGGCTCCGGTCGGTCAGCCGCCGACCACCCTGCCGCGCAGCACGATCGCCCGGGGGTGGCCCAGCACCGCGACGTCCGCGCGCGGATCCGCCGCGTACACGACCACGTCGGCCGAGGCGCCTTCCGCGATCGCGTCCCGGCCGAGCCACGCGCGGGCCGACCAGCACGCGGCGGCCAGCGCGTCGGGCGCCGGAATGCCCGCGCGCACCAGCTCCGCGACCTCGTCGGCGACCAGGCCGTGCGGCAGCGAGCCGCCGGCGTCGGTGCCCACGTAGATCGGCACGCCCGCGTCGTAGGCGGCGCGCACCGTGGCGTAGCGGGTCTCGTGCAGCGCGCGCATGTGCGCGGCGTAGGTCGGGAACTTCGCGGCGGCCTGATCGGCGATGCCGGGGAAGGTGGCGATGTTGACGAGCGTCGGGACGATGGCCACCCCGCGCTCGGCGAACAGCGGGATCAGCTCCTCGGTCAGGCCGGTGGCGTGCTCGACGCAGTCGATGCCGGCCTCGACCAGATCCGGCAGCGAGTTCTCGGCGAAGCAGTGCGCGGTGACCCGGGCGCCTTCCGCGTGCGCGGCGGCGATGGCCTCCTTGAGCGCGTCCAGGGGCCACAGCGGGGCCAGGTCGCCGGTGTCGCGGTCGATCCAGTCGCCGACCAGCTTGACCCAGCCGTCGCCGCGCCGGGCCTCCCGGGTGACGAAGGCGGTCAGGTCGCCCGGCTCGATCTCGTGGGCGTAGTTGCGGATGTAGCGCCGCGGCCGGGCGAGGTGGCGGCCCGCGCGGATCAGCCGCGGCAGGTCCTCGCGGCCGTCGATCCAGCGGGTGTCCGCGGCCGAGCCGGCGTCGCGCAGGAGCAGTGCGCCCGCGTCCCGGTCGGTCAGCGCCTGCCGCTCGGAGGTCGCCGCGTCGACGGCCCCGTGCGCGTCGATCCCGACGTGGCAGTGCGCGTCGACCAGGCCGGGCAGTACCCAGCCCTCCAGTGTCGCGTCCACGGCGAGCGACGTCGGCCGCTCGAACGTGATCCGCCCACCGACCACCCACATCTCGTCACGGACATCGTCCGGGCCGACCAACACTCGGCCCTTCACATGGAGCACGGTCATGCCGAGACCCTACGGGCAGCGCCGCGCCCCGGCGGTGACCACCACCGCGAAATGCGTTCGCGCGCAGCCCGGGCCCGGGCGCCGCACCGGCCGGCCGAGGCGGCGTCGACGGCCGCCGACCGGGGCCGGCGGCACGCGCGGGCCGCCGATGCCGGGCACCGCCGCGGCCCGGCCGGGTTCGCGATCACCGCGACCGGGCGGGCTCGTGCGATCGGCCGCCCGGTCCCGAACCCACCAGGCCCTACGCCCCCTCCCCGGGCCGCCACGCCGTCGAACCCGTGGCCGGCCGCCACGCGGTCGAACCACTCGGCGCGGCGGTGATGTCCGGGGTCCCCGGCCCGTCCGGGCCGCCGGGAATCACCGGCCAGTTCGCGTCCACGACCTCGCCGCCGTCCGGATTCCTGCGGTCGAAGTAGCTCTGTAGCGAGGCGGCCTGCTCCGCGTACCACCCCACCTGCTTCTCGTGCAGTTCGCGCAGCGAATGGGCGGCCAACTCCGGGAAACGCGCGCCCAGATCCCGCGCCAGCAACAGGCACGCGAGCGCGTCGCCCTCGGCGGTGTGCGCGTCGGTGAGCACGACCTCGTAGAACGCGCTCGTGGCGGCGAGCGTGCGCTTGCCCTTGCGCCAGCGGTCGAGCTGCTTGTCGATCACGAGCGGGTCGATGATCGGTGCCGTGTACGGGAGTTGCGGCAGGTTGTGCCGGTGCAGCTCGGTCTGCAGGATGCTCAGGTCGAACGGCGCGTTGTAGATCGCGATCGGCGTGCCGGACGTGAGGTATCGCGCCATCTCGTCGGCGATCTCGGCCAGGCACAGGGCCGCCTGCCGACCCTCGGCCCGGGCCCGCTCGGTGCCGATGCCGTGGATCGCCGTCGCGTCGGCGGGGATCTCCCGCTCCCCGGGGTCGATCAGCCACGACCGGCGGGTGCCCGCGGAGTCCACGAGCGCGGCCGTGACGATGAAGTCCGTGTGCGGATCCAGACCGGACGTCTCGACGTCGAACGCGGCCATCGGGCCGCGATGCCAGCCGTCGTGGTCGCCGCGCGCGGGGGCGGCCGGTTTTGGTTCCCCGCAAGTGGCGCAGTACGTGACCCACTTGCCGTCGATTCGGGCCAACAGGCCGTCGCCGGCCTTGACATAGGTGGTGCACGTGGCACAGGTCGCGCCGAACTTGTTCGTAGCCATGGGAGTGCCCTTTTCCGATCGCGGATCCCGATGCGGATTCCATCGCGGACCACATCGCAGATCTCATTGCGGATCACATTCACGTCGTCACTGCCCGAAACGCTAGTGCCCGGGTACGACGCGCCCATCCCGACTGCCGGCCAGGCGGCGCAGCAGCGGACGTTCGGCTGTGGTCCACGCGGTGCTCGTGAGCAGGTACACGCCGGCCGCGAGCGGAACGAAGAGCGCCGTCACGACGGTGCCGAACGGCAACCACCGGACCAGGGCGGGCGCGTCCGGGGTCGCGGCGGCCTTGCGGTACTGCACGAACGCCACCGCCGCGAGCGACGCCAACAGCCCGACCAGGACGAGCGCGTGCGGCCCCGCGAGCCCGTCGAGGGGGTGCAGCCCCAGCGGCGCACCGAACAGCGTGTTCGCCAACAGCGTCCGGTCGCCGCTGAACAGGCGGTACGTCAGGAACAGGAACGGCATGCCGGCCAGGGCCGGGAGGATGCCGGCGAACATCGAGGTGCCGGCCTGCTTGTAGAGCGCGGACAGCTCGCGCGCGGCGCGTTGCGGGTCCTTCTTGTGCTTGTCCTGGATCCGCCGGGCCTGCGGGGCGAGCCGGGCGCGGACCACCTCGGCGCGGGCCTGGGCGTACCCGAGCGGGACGATAGCGAGCCGGACGCAGGCCGTGAACAGCACGACCGCGCCCGCCACCGAGCCGGTGCCGAGCAGCGGCGCGAGCGCGTCGGCGAGGGTGAGCAGGAAGTCGTGCGCGATACCGAGAACAGGGATGCCGAACATGGGGCAAGGGCCTTCCGTGACGCGGGAGATGAGGATGCGTCAGGCGGCTGTGACCGGCAGTGGGGCGTGCGGGGTCAGCAGGCCGCCGGGCCCGCTCCCGGTGCTCTCGGGCGCGATCGGCCCGGCCCGTCGGGATCGCGCGAGGGGAGGAACGCCAGCCGTGCGGCCCGCCTGCGCAACGTCGTGCCGCGCACGTGCGCGCGCGCCGCGGAGGGCGTCCACGACGGGGCCCCGAAGGCCACCGCGAGGACCACGGTCACCGCGACGGCGACCAGGCCCGGCAGCGCCCCGTCCACGAACAGGCCGAAGCCGACCAGTGCGAGCAGCGTCGCGAACAGCGACGTCGACGCGGTGGTGGTGGTTCGGCGGTCCATGCCCGAAAGCCTATCGCGTGCCCGCGCGCCCGCCGGCGGGTGTCGCCAACCGTCGGCGAGCGTCGCCAACCGAACACCGGGGGCGAGTCCGAACCCGCGTTCGTGCCAGGATGACCCCGTGCGCGTGCTGCTAGGGGACGGCTTCGGGGTGACGTCACGTCAGATCGCGGTGGCGGTCGGACGGGCGGGGCATGACGTGGCGGTGCTCGCGCCGCCGGGTCGGCCCGTGCTGCGCCATCCGCGGTCGATCGCGGAAGTCCACGAGGTACCCGCCTTCGGCGCGGACCCGTGGGCGTGGCTCGACCGAGCCGAGGCGGTGGTCCGGGCCGAGCCGTACGACGTGCTGCTCCCGACCCACGACCACGTCGCGGTGCTGGCCCGGGAACCGGCGCGGATCACCGCGCACGGCGCGGCGCTGGCCGTACCGCCGTTCGCGGCGCTGCGCCGGGTCGCGGACCGAGCCGCGGCGGCCGCCACGCTCACCGAGATCGCGATGCCGCAACCGGCGGGGACCGTGGTCGTGTTCGGCGCCGAGGAACTGCGCCAGGTCGCCGATCCCCCGCTTTACGTGAAGAGCCTGCTCGGCTCGCATCGGGTCGAGCGGCGCGAGCAACTGCTGCGTCTGGCAGACGAGTTGGAGCAGGCCGGTGCGTTCGTGGACGGCGCGGGCGTGCTGGTCCAGGAGCCCGCGGAGGGTCCGGTCCTGTCCGCCCAGGCGGTGTTCGAGCACGGCCGCCTGGTCGCTGTGCACGCGTACGAACACCTCCACGGCACGGCGGTCAAGCGCAGCCTCGTGGTGCCCGAGGTCCGCGAGCACGTCGCGATGCTCGGCGGCCACCTCGGCTGGCACGGCGGCCTCTCGCTCGACGCGGTGCTCACCGCGCGGACCGGCCCGGCCTGGCTGGACGTGCGCCCCTACCTGGCCGAGCCCGCGAACGCCGCGGCAAGCGGCACCGACCTGGTCGCGGCACTGATCGCGGTGTCCCGGGGCGACGCGCCGGCCTCGATCCCGTGGGGCCGCGCGGGCGTGCGCACCCGGCAGGGCGCCGGCGCGCTGCTGACCGCGGCCCGCGCCGGCCGGTGGAGCGTCGTGCGCGAGCTGGCCCGCCTGGCGGTCCGCGCCGGCCCGTACCGCGACAGCGTCGAGGAGACCCTGAGCCTGCGCGCGGAGCCGCGCCGGATCGGCGCGATGGCGCTGCTGACCACCGCCCTGCTGGCCGCCCCCGCCGGCACACTCACCCGCGCCGACCACAAGGACACCCAAGGCGCGCTCTCCCCCGCCGCGTGGCGCCGCATCGTGGCCGGCGCCCCACCGCACGTCCCCTGAGCCACCCGAACCCCCCGCATCACCCCAGCAACGACTCCACCAGCGCGCGCACCGACAGCACGAACAGCCGATCCCCGTCCGCGACGTTGGCCAGGCTCTCCGCCAGCTCCGGGTCCTCGGTCGCGAGCTCGGCCCGCCACTCGTCCACGGCCGGCGGCTCGGCCGCGCTGTTCTCCAGGGCCCGCTCGAGCATCACGAACCCGGCGATCTGGTACTGCACCGCCTGGACCGCCTCGCCGGCCCGGGCACCGCGCAGGCCCGCCGCCCGCATCTCGGCCACCAGCGCCTTGCGGGCCGGGAGCATCATCAGCGACTCCAGCCCGCGCTCACGCACCAGGCCGACCAGGTGCGGGCGCTCCAGAATCAGCCGCCGGCACGATCGCGCGATCGACACCACTCGCTCGACCGGCGTGCTCCCGTCCACCGAGATCGCGCCCATGTCCGCGATCACCCGGTCCACCAGTTGGTCCACGAGCACGTCGCGGTTGCCCACGTGCCAGTAGATCGAGGTGACGGCGACGCCCAACTCGGCGGCCAGTTTGCGCATGCTGAGGTTCTCGATACCGGATTCCATGACCAGACGCATGGCGGTGTCGAGCACGGTGTCTCGCGTGATTCTGTCCATCACGTCCCATTCTCGCGTCCAACCGCGACCACCCGATACAGGGGCAACCGGGCCGGAAGTCTTTACCTCTTCGCGTCGGCGGTGTAACAGTGTTACAGAGCACCTGGCAGCACCGCACGCGGAACCCGGGATTCCGGGCCGCGCGCGCAGCACTCGCACGACCCGCAAGGCGGCACGCAACGACGCGTGCCCCGCGCGCACGAGCGGAAGAGGTGAGGGACGTGGCACGCATTCGGTACGGAGCCCGACCGGCGGAGACACTCAGGAAGTCTTCGAAGGAACGCTCCAGCCTCCCGGAGATCTGGTCCACGGGCGTCATGGCGATCTGGGAGACCGACCCCGAGGTGATCGCGGCGATCCTGCCGCCGCCGCTGGTCCCCGCCGACCGGCCGCTGGTCCGGGTGAACATCTCGTCCTGCGACATCAACGGCTACCCGCTCGGCGCCGGCGCGGTCGCCGTCCGCTGCAAGCACGGCGACATCGAGGGCGACTACACGCTCACCATGCCGATGACCACCGAGCGCGCCGTGATCGGCGGCCGCGAGGTGTTCGGCGAGCCGAAGAAGCTCGCCGACGTCAAGGTCGAGCGGGACGGCGACGCGGTCGTGGCCACGGTGAACCGGATGGGCGTCACGTACGTCGAGGTGCGCGGCACCGTGGTCGAGGAGCTGGCCACGCCCGAGCCCCGGCAGACGCTGAGCTTCTACTACAAGTTCCTGCCCGCCGTGGACGGCGACGGCTTCGACGCCGACCCGATGCTCGTACACGTCACCCGCAACGAGCGCACTCGTTCCGCGCACCGCATCGACGGCGAGGTGATCCTGCGCGACTCGGACTTCGACCCGGTCGCCGACCTCCCGGTCCGCAAGCTGATCTCGATCACCCTCAGCGAGCGCACCTCCGACCAGCAGGGCTTCGTCGCCGAGCACGTCAAGGCCGATCTGGTGCTGCCGTACATCCACCAGCGCTACGACGACGTGCAGCAGATCACCGACGACCCGCCGCCGGCGAAGTAACGCACGGCGAACCACGGCAGCGACGACAGCAAGGAATCGAGACACATGCTGCAGGAATTCGACGGCAAGGTCGCCGTCGTCACCGGTGCCGCGAGCGGTATCGGCTTCGCGATGGCCCAGCGGTTCAGCGCCGAGGGCATGAAGGTCGTCCTCGCGGACATCGAACAGGGCGCGCTCGACAAGGCCGTGGCGCAGCTCGCCGACGCGGGCGGGGACGCGATCGGGCACGTCACCGACGTGTCCGAGCGGGACTCGGTGTTCGCACTCGCCGACCGGGCCTTCGAGCACTTCGGCGCCGTGCACGTGCTGTGCAACAACGCCGGGATCGGCTCGGGCTCCGAGGGAAAGATGTGGGAGCACGACCCCAAGGACTGGGACTGGTGCTTCGCCGTCAACGTGTTCGGCGTCTTCAACGGCATCCAGGCGTTCGTACCGCGGATGCTCGCGCAGAACACCCCCGGCCACATCGTGAACACCTCCTCCGGCGACGGCGGCATCGCGCCGCTGCCGAACGCGTCGGTGTACGCGACCACCAAGGCCGCCGTGGTGACGATGACCGAGGCGCTCTACGCGCAACTGGGCCAGGTCAAGGCGCAGTTGGGCGCCTCCGTGCTCTTCCCCGGCCCCAAGATGCTGCGCACGGGCCTGTGGGAGTCGTACCGCAACCGGCCCGAGCGCTACGCCAAGTCCGTCCCGCGCAAGACGCCCTACAACACGCTCGACGCGTGGGAGAAGGCGATGCGCGACGCCGGCCAGGAGATCGAGTTCACGCCGGTCGAGTCGGTGGCCGCCGACGTGTTCGACGGCATCCGCGAGAACCGCTTCTGGATCATGCCGGCCAGCGAGCACAGCGACAGCCAGATCACCGCGCGCTCGCAGAGCATGCTCGCCCGGAGCAACCCCGGGTACCTCGAAACCTTCGTTCTGGACAAGTGAGCGAGATGACCGAGCAGAACGCGGCGACGCCGCGGAACGAACTCACCACCCCCTACACGATCATCTCCTCGGACACCCACGCCGGGCTGCCGACCGAGCTGTACCGCGACTACCTCGCGACCAGGCACCACGCGGCGTTCGACCAATTCATGTCCGAGCGCGAGGCGCAACTCAAGGCGATCACCGACCTGGGCGTGCGCAACGAGGACTTCGCGGCGAACTGGTTCGAGACCAACGAGGAGGTGCTGCGCAGCGGCTGGGAGGTGGACCGGCGCGACCTCGAACTGGACAAGGACGGCGTGGTCGGCGAGGTCATCTTCCCCGACGCGGACGCGGTCGAGTCGCGCACGTGCGTGCCCTTCGGCGCGGGCCTGGGCCTGTCCGGCGACATGGACCCCGAGCTGGGCCTGGCCGGCGCGCAGGCGCACAACCGGTGGCTGGCCGAGCTGTGCAAGACCAGCCCCGAGCGGCGGCGCGGGGTCGCGCTGATCCCGATCACCGCGGCCATCGAGGACGTGCTCAAGGAGATCCGCCGGATCAAGGCGGACGGTCTGGGCGCGGTGATGATCCCGGCGATGTGGATGAACCAGACGCCCTACCACGACCGCAAGTACGACCCGGTGTGGGCGCTGTGCCAGGACCTCGAACTGCCCGTCGTCACGCACTCGGGTCCGGCCGACCGCGAGTCGTACGGCAACCACCTGGGCATCTACGTCACCGAGGTCACCTGGTGGCCGTCCCGGCCGCTGTGGTTCCTGCTGTGGTCGGGCGTCTTCGAGCGCTTCCCGCGGCTGCGGTTCGGGGTCACCGAGGCGGGTTGCTGGTGGGTGGGCAACCTGCTCTGGTTCACCGACCGGCTGCTGCTCGGCTCGCGCGGCGCGGCCAAACTGGCCGGGTTCGAGGAGATCAAGCTGCTCCCGAGCGAGTACTTCGACCGCAACTGCTTCATCGGCGCGTCCAACACCAAGCGGCGCGAGATCGGCATGCGCTACGAGATCGGTGTCGGCAACATCTGCTGGGGCAACGACTTCCCGCACCCCGAGGGCACCTGGCCGGAAACCCTCAATATCCTGCGCAAGACATTCTCGGACGTACCGATCGACGAGACCCGCGTGATGCTCGGCGAAGCGGTCGCGGACGTGTACGGTTTCGACCTGGCAGCCCTGGCGCCGCACGCCGAGCGGGTCGGGGTCACCCCCGCGACGCTGGGCCAGCTGAACGAGGACGGCTCGGCGAAGGACCTGACGACCAAGTGGGCCGCGGCCGCCGAGATCGGCCGGCACTGGCTCACCGGACACGACACGGGTGCCGCGGTCAACCCCAACGCGGAAGCCCTGGAGGTCTGATCCCCCATGAGTGAGCGCACCACCCCGCCCGTGACCGACGTCCCCGAGCGGTACACGGTGATCTCCGCCGACTGCCATGGCGGCGGCGAGGTCCACGAGTACCGCGACTACCTGCCCACGCGCCTGCACGCCGAGTTCGACACGTGGGTGCGGGGCTACGAGATCCCGTACGCGGACCTCAAGGGCGACCTCGGGCCGCGCAACTGGGACTCCGAACGCCGAATGCGGGATCTGGAGGCGGACGGGGTGGTGGCGGAAGTCATCTTCCCCAACACGGTGCCGCCGTTCTTCCCCAAGCCCTCGCTGACCGACCAGCCGCCCGCCGCCAACGCAGGCGACCTGGCGCTGCGTTGGGAGGGCCTGAAGGCGCACAACCGCTGGATGGTCGACTTCTGCGCGGCCACGCCCGGGCGCCGAGCCGGCATCGTGCAGATCATGCTGCACGACATCCCGGCCGCGGTGGAGGAGATCCGCTGGGCCAAGGAGGCCGGCCTGACCGGGGGCGTGCTGCTGCCGGGCACGCCGCCCGGATCCGGTCTGGTGCCGATGTTCGACTACGCGCACTACGAGCCCCTGTGGCGCGTGTGCGAGGAGTTGGGCATGCCGGTCAACCACCACACCGGCTCGGCCGCGCCGCCGGCCGGGGACACCGACGTGGACAAGGTGGTGTTCCTGACCGAGGTGTCGTGGTGGGCGCACCGCGCGTTCACGCACCTGATCGTCTCCGGCGCAATGGACCGCCACCCCGAGCTCCAGTTCGTGTTCACCGAACAGGGCACAGCCTGGATCCCGGAGGAGACCCGGCGGCTGGACTACTACTGGCACCGGATGAGCACGGCGGTGGGCTCCCAGGAGTACGAGTGGGGCAGTGCGCTCGTCGGCCGGATGGACCTCAAGCCGAGCGAGTACTGGGCCCGCCAGTGCCACGTCGGGGCGAGCTTCCAGCGCCCCGCCGAGGCCAAGCTGCGCTACCAGGTGGGCGTCGACCGGATCATGTGGGGCAGCGACTACCCGCACAAGGAGGCCAGCCACCCGTTCAGCCGCGAGGCGCTCCAGCTGACCTACAACGGCATCGACCCCGTCGAGGTCGCGGCCATGGTCGGCGGCAACGCCGCGAAGCTGTACGGCTTCGACCTCGACGCGCTCGCCCCGATCGCGGCGAAGGTGGGCCCCCGGGTCGACCAGGTGTGGGCGCCGCTGGCGCCCGAGGACATCCCGGTGGGCGCGGACAAGTGCCCGGCGTTCGTGGGCATGACCAACGTGAAGCCGTAACCGCGCCACGCGCGGACGATCTCGGAGTCGAGGGGGCGAACCGGCGGGTCGAGCCCGGCGGTCCGCCCCTTTCGACATCGAGATCGTTTCTGCGTGTCGCGCACGTGTGACCCCTTGCACACGGTTTCCCACCGACGGCTCCTCGATTCACCCGGTGGATCGAACCGGCACGCTTTAGAGTCCGAGCCATGACTCGACCGGACTGGGCTCCAGAGCACATCGACATCACGCGGGCCAGCGTGGCCCGCGTCTACGACTACGCGCTGGGCGGCGCGCACAACTTCGCGGTCGACCGCGAGGCCGCCGAGTTGGTCACCCAGGCGATGCCCGAGCTGCGGGAGGTGCTGCGCGGGAACCGGGTGTTCCTGACCCGTGCCGTGCACCATCTGCTCAAGCTGGGCATCCGCCAGTTCCTCGACCTGGGCTCCGGCATCCCGACCGTGGGCAACGTGCACGAGATCGCGCACAAGGCCGCTCCGGACGCCCGCGTGGTCTACGTCGACAACGACCCGGTGGCGGTCGCGCACAGCCAGGCGCTGCTCGCGGACCACCCGAACGCGACCGTGGTGGGCGCGGACCTGACCGATCCCGCGAAGGTGATCGGGTCGCCCGAGGTGCAGGAGCTGATCGACTTCTCCCAGCCGGTCGGCGTGCTGATCGTGTCGGTGCTGCACTTCCTGCCGGACGAGGCGAACCCGATCGGCGTGGTGCGCCAGTACATGGACGCGACCGTGCCCGGCAGCCACCTCGCGCTCTCGCACGCGCACCGCGGCGAGGAGCGCCCCGCCGGGATGGATCGCGCCCTCAGCGAGTACTCGTCCAACGTGCAGAAGATGCACGCCCGTACGCACGACGGGATCCTGGCGATCTTCGGCGACCTGGAACTGCTCCCGGCCCGCCTGGTCCCGGTGGACGTGTGGGGTCCCGAGGGGCCGCTCGGCGACCCCGAGGTCAAGCTGCCTCAGCTCGCGGGCGTCGCGGTCAAGGCCTGAGCGGCCGGAATCGGGTTGTAGAACTCGCGCTGACCGACCACCAGTCCGGCCCGGAAGGTCAGCACCGCGATGTAGGTGTTCGCGTAGGGGCGGTCGGTCGTGACGGCCCGGCCCTCGCTCGTGAACTCCACGATCAGGGTGTCCGGGTCCACGCAGTCGTGGACCCGGGTCACCGTCAGACGCAGTTCGAAGAAGGTCAGCGCGACCTCCAGATAGGCGTTCACCGCGCCCTTGCCCTCGACCCGCACGGGCGGCGCGGCGTACGGGAACTCCAGCACGATCCCGGGGTCGTAGCAGGCCATCTGGGCGGCCCGGTCGCCCGCGCTCACCGCCGCGAGCAGCCGCTCGGCGATTCGGACGTTGTGCGCGCGTCGCGCCTGGGCCTCTGCCGGCACACCTGGTTCCATGGCCGCAGCCTGGCGCACAACGCCCGACAATGAAAGTTCACGCCGGCACGGGCTTGCCCTCGTTCGCGAACACCGCGCGGGTCTCGGGCAGCGCGGTGAAGCACGCCACGCTCAACGCCGCCGCGCCCGCGAGATACGCCGCCACGCCCCACGGCGTCCCGTCGCCGCGCGCGAGTTCGGTGGCCACGATCGGGGTCAGCGCGCCGCCGAGGACCCCGCCCAGGTTGTAGGCGGTCGACGCGCCGGTGCACCGCACGCGCGGCTCGAACAGCTCGCACAGGTACGCCCCCACCACCGAGAACATCGCGATGAACGCGATCAGCGTGCCCACGCACGCGAGCGTGATCCACGCCGGCTCGCCGGTCGCGAGCAGCCCGAGCATCGGGAAGGCCCACACACCGATCGCCGCGCACCCGGCGACGCACAGCGGTCTGCGCCCGTAGCGGTCGCCCAGGAGCGCGAACAGCGGCGTGGCCGCGGCCTTGCAGACGACCGCGAACATGATGCACCCGAGCATCGTGGTGCGGCCCACGTCCAGGCGGGTGGTGGCGTAGTGCAGCGACCACGTGGTGGTGAGGTAGAAGGCGACGTACCCGCACGTGAGCGCCCCCGCGACGAGCAGGATCAGCCGCCACTGCTCGCGCACGACGTCCTTGAACGGGCTCGGCGAGATCTCGTCCGCGGCGACCAGTTCGCGAAACTGCGGGGTCTCCTCGATCGAGGCGCGGAGCATCAGGCCGACCGCCGCGAGTACGCCGGCGAAGACGAACGGCACCCGCCAGCCCCAGGAGTGGAACTGCCCGTCCGTCAGCGTTCCGGACAGGGTCAGCATGATGCCGTTGGCGAGCAGGAACCCGATGGCGGGCCCGGCCTGCGGAAAGCTCGCCCACAGCGCGCGTCGGCCCGGCGGCGCGTGCTCGGCCGCGAGCAGTACCGCGCCGCCCCACTCGCCGCCGACCCCGAGCCCCTGGAGGAAGCGCAGCAGCACGAGCAGGATCGGCGCGGCCGGGCCGATGTGGTCGTAGGTGGGCAGCAGGCCGACCAGGACGGTCGCGACGCCGGTCATCAGCAGCGACACGACCAGCACGGGACGCCGGCCGCGCCGATCACCCAGTCGGCCGAACAGCACCGAGCCCAGCGGGCGCGCGACGAACCCGACCGCGTAGGTCGCGAACGCCGCGAGGGTGCCGGCGATCGGCGAGATGCCGGGGAAGAAGAGGGGGCCCAGAACCAGGGCCGCGGCCGTGCCGTAGACGAAGAAGTCGTAGAACTCGATCGACGTGCCGGCGAAGGACGCCGCCGCGATCCGGGCCATGGAGACATTTCGAGTCACGTCTCGCCCAACGACCGGGTCGGGGTGTGGTCACCCGAGCGGGCGTCACCCGTCCGGGGCGGTCTGGCGTGCCTTCGCGTCCAAGTCGCGTTGTACAGGGGTTCGGGCGTCGCCGAGGTCGGCCAGCCACGGCGCACCCGCGTCGTCGCCCACGTGGCCGAGCGCCCACGCGGGGTTCTGGCACATCGCGGTCTGCACGATCTGGGTGCCGGGCAGGGTCACCGGCCAGCACAGCAGATGACCGGCCAGCCACCAGAATTTGGACAGCACGGCGACCGACAGGTCGTCCTCGCCGGGCGGCCGGTCGCGATACTCGTGCCGATACCAGGTGCGCACGACCTGCGGCCACGACTGATCCGCGATCGCCGTGCCGTCGCGGTCGCGCAGCGGCCCGTTGCGAAAGTGCACCTCCCGCGCGGTCCGGTGCACGACGCGCAGGCCCAGGGCGCGCCGCACCGGCGTGAGCACGATCGTCACACCCCCGCACACCGACCACGTCACGATCGACGGCCACAGCCCGAACACCAGGAAGAGCACCGCGCCGACGACGCCGAGGGGCAGGCCCACGGCCCGCGCCGCGACCGGTTCCGCGTACACCTTGAGCGGTGTGATCGGGACCCGGAAGACGGTGTCGGGCGTCGTCGCGTAACGCGTCTCGTCGAAGCCGAGCGCGCGTGCCCGACGATGCGTCCGCGTCTGGAACCACGGCAACACCAGGGACAGCACCGCGCCGGCGACACCGAGTACGAACCAGGGCAGGGACACCTCGGACATCTCCATCGCCACGTCACCCCTCCGCGCGTCGATGTCTCCACGGTCGCCCATGACGGGCCCGGACGGAAGAGCACGGCGGAACAAGTGGCAGAAAATGCTCGGTTGTGACGCCGTCAGCGCATGTCGCAGAACTTCCGCTCGGCCGCGAACGGATCGCGGGGGATGCGCAGCGTGGTGCGGTCGAGGGCGCCGACCAGGTTGCGGACGAAGCGCGAGACGGTGAGCGGTGCGCGGGTGGAGTCGAGGAGTTCCCTGAGATCACCGCAGCCGAGCGTGTGTCGCGCGGCGGCCAGCGCCTGGGGTGTGACGCCCGGGAATTCGGCCGAGACGGTGGTGACGGCGGGGTCGAGTTCCAGGGCCAACAGCCAGACGTCGTCGATCAGTTTGCGATGACCCGGCCATTTCCGGTCGGCACCGGGGGTGTACTCCAGGTGCGCCCCGACCGTGTTCGCCAGCCCCCACACCTCCACGATGTATTGGTCCAGCGGCACCAACTCTCCGGTGACGCCGAGGAATCCGCCCGGAACCGAGACCCGGCTGCGGCCGTGGCCGGGGCCCAGCGGGAGCAGCATCGAGGGCCACCCGTCGGGGCGCAGCCGCACCAGCACCGGTCGATCGGCGGCCAGGCCCGCGGCGACTGCGGCGCGCAGTCCCGGGAAGGCGATGGTCCAGTCGCCGATCCGGTCGGCGTGCGCGGAGCCGGTGATCCCGATGTCGCTGTCGCGCACCCGCACGGTGAGGGAGGCGTCGTTGTCGTGGTAGGCCGCCGCATGCCACGGGCCGGCAACCGCCAGTGCCCACACCGCCGTTGCCGCCGCGAGCAGCCCCATCCACCGGGTCGCCGGCACGAGCAGGCCGGGCAGCAGGGCCAGGAACACCGCCGGCAGCAGCATCCGCCCGTGCATGTAGTCGCCACCGAGCCGCACCACGTACGCGCACGTCAGCAGTGCCGCCACGACCGGTGTGAGCACCACCACCGGCCGGCGCGTGTTCGGGCGCGAGTGGACCAGCCAGGCCGCGAGCAGCCCGCCGAACAGCACCGCCGGGACGTACAGCGCGACCGGCTCGGTGAAGTCCCACAGGTAGCGCACTCCGCGCCCGGTCTCGCTGTCGCCGGCCTCCTTGGTCAGCGCCGGCAACGGGACCACCAGGCCGTAGTAGCCGGCCCGGAAGATCTCGTACCCGATCGGCAGCGCGCCGCCGATCGCCAAATACAGCGCCGCGCGCCGCGGACTCGGCCGCAGCACCATCCACGCGCCTACCAGGAACACCACCGTCACGATCGCGAAGTCCGGCCGGACCAGCACGCCCAGGCCGTACCAGACCGCGCACCCGGCCCGGCCCCGCGCACCCGGCCGGGTGTACAGGCGGACCAGCAGCCACCAGCACCCGCCGAGCCACAAGGTGCCCAGGCCGGTGTCCAGGCCACCGGTGGCGAAGTCCCAGAAGACCGGCACCGCCAGGAGCACGAGGACGGCCGCGGGCACCAGTCGGCACGGCCCGCCCGCGGTGTACAGCCGCCGGGTGGCATCGAGCGCGATCGCGACGCCGGCCGTGGTCAGCACGAGGCCGGCGACGACCGCGGTGAAGCCGAGGTCCCCCGGCACGACCGCGCCGAACAGCACCAGCAGCCACTGCCACAGCGTGCTCGTGTTCGCCTCCACCCGTTCGCTCGCGTTCAGCACGGGCCCGTTGCCGGCCAGGATCTGGCGCACCGTGCGCAGGAAGATCGTGCCGTCGTCGGTGAGCGCGCGGTGCCGCCACACCAGGACGGCGATCGCGAGGGTGGGGAGCAGCACCGCGGCCCCGTTCCAGAGGACGACGCGGCGGAGCGCGCGATCGACCGGAAGGTCGTCTTCCGTTTCTTCGAGGTCGGGTTCGAGCGCCAGGCCCACGAATCTGTTCCTTACGTCTGGTGGTGATATTTCCGGGCAGGCCGAGAATGCCCGCCGCGCGCCGGTGATCTCGAACGACGCGCGGGGGCTTTGTCGGAATGGGCCTTGGGGGTGGGCCTTGGGGGTGAGCCTGGGGGGTGACCCTTGGGGATGAGCCTTGCGAGTGGAGCCGGAAGGTCGCCTACGGCAGGGCGGTCATCGGTCCGTGGTCATCGGTCCGTCCCAGGCGGGCGAGCCGGCGATCGCCGGCAACCGTTCGACGGTCGGGCCGGGCTCAGCCCCGGTGACCCGGTTCCGTCGAGGCGCCATCGCGCCTGGTGTCGTGCGCATGACGCCACGACTCCCCCGGCCCGTAACACCCTTTCGGGTCCGTTCGGCGCTCCGTTCGGCGCGCCGCTCAGCGCCGGCGGAATCCGGTCGCGCCGTGCATCCGCCCGACGTGCTGACGCAGCGTCAGCACCCGTGGGTGCTGCGGTCCCAGGCGGTGCTCCTCCTCGGCGAGCAGCGGTACGAGCACGCTCTCCGCCTGGTACGGATCGCCGAGTGCCGCGAGCAGCAGGCCGATCCGCTCACGCAGGTCGAAGCCCTGGTACACGTCGCCGTCGGGGATCCGCCGGTGCAGGTCGAGCAGGCGCCGGTACTCGCCGAGCGCCGCGGGCAGGTCGCCCAGCTCCTCCAGGCACGCACCCACCTGACGGCCGTACTCCATCGCCTCGGGGTCGGTCGGCCCGCCCTCGGCCGCGAACACCCCGGCGATGTACTGCAACTCGGGGAGCGCGCGCCGGAACTGACGGTCCGCCAGCAGCGTGTCGGCGAGCGCCTGACGCAGGCCGAGCACGAGCGGGTCGCGCTCGCCGTGACGCGCGATCGCGACCGGCAGGGCCGCACCGAGCACGTCCACGGCCTGGGTGAGGGCGCCCTCGCCGAGCAGCCGGTTGGCCTCGTCGAGCGCACTGCCCACGTCGAGGGTGGGCGGCGCGGCGGACGGCACGGCCGCCCAGTCGGTGTTGGGGCGCGGCGGCGCCGGGGGCCCCGCGCTCATCGTCCACGGCGCCGGGGTCGGCGCGGGCGCCCGGACCGGGGCGGGCACGCCCGGCAGCGGCTGCGGCGCGGCGGGGAAGCGCAGCGGCCGGGTCGGGTCCATCGGCGCGGTGGGCGCGAGCGCCGCGGCGGCGTCGGCGCCCGCCGTCGGCAGCAGCGGCACGAGCCGTCGGTAGACCTCCTGCGCGTTCGCGGGCCGCTGGTCGGGCTGCTTGCCGAGCAGTTGCATGATCAGGAGTTCGAGCCCGGCCGGGATGTCGGGGCGCCGCGCGGCCAGCGGCTCCGGGGTGCCGTTGAGGTGCCCGAGCATCACCGAGGCCATCGTCGGCCCGGCGAACGGCGCGCGCCCGGAGAGCATTTCGTACATCAGGCAGCCGAGCGCGTACAGGTCGGTGCGCGGCTCGACGATGCCGTTCATCTGCTCGGGCGCCATGTACGCGGGCGAGCCCGGCATCGCGCCGGTGGTGGTGAGCTTGGTCGACTCCGGGTCCAGGA
Source organism: Embleya sp. NBC_00896 (assembly GCF_045207785.1). Taxonomy (NCBI): domain Bacteria; kingdom Bacillati; phylum Actinomycetota; class Actinomycetes; order Kitasatosporales; family Streptomycetaceae; genus Embleya; species Embleya sp. NBC_00896. The sequence continues at coordinate 5,588,447 of NZ_CP108776.1, read as the reverse complement.
CCGCGGCCACGCCCAGGTCGAGCACCTTGACCGTGCCGTCCCGGCGGACCATGACGTTGCGCGGCTTGAGGTCGCGGTGCACGACGGGCACCGCGTGCACGGCGGCGAGCACCGAGCAGATCTGCGCGGCCACCGCGACCGCCCAGTCCCACGGCACGGGTTGGTTCTCGGCGATCAGGTCGGCGAGGTCGCAGCCGTCGAGGAGTTGCATGACCAGGTAGAGATCGCCGTCGTCGGTACCGCCGTCGAACACGGTGACCAGGCCGGGGTGGTCGATACCGGCGGTGACCCGGCACTCGCGCAGGAAGCGCAGTTCCATCGCGCCGCGGTCGCCGGAGGTGTCGAAGAGGTCGGTGCGCAGCAGTTTGACCGCGACCCGGCGCTGGAGGGTCTGGTCGTACGCCTTCCAGACCTGGCCCATGCCGCCGCGGCCGATCGCCGCGGACAGCTCGTAGCGGCCCGCGATGACCCGCCCCGGGACGCTCATCGGGAACCTCCGGAGTTGCCGCCGTCCTGTTCGCGCAGCCGATCGCTGAGCCCTTGCAGCCGGGCCCGGGCCCGGGCGGCGGGATCGTCGGGAGCGGGCGGCGGGGCCGCGGCGGCCGACGGCGGCACGTGGGGCGACGCGTGCCCGCCGGCCGGGAGATACGTCGGCGGGGCCGGCGGCGGCACCGGCGGCCGCGGGCCGGACTGTTGCGGATGCACGGCGTGCGGTGGGACGGGCTGCCGCGGCTGGACGGGCTGCCGCTGCCCCCCGGGGTGCCCGTGCACCGGCTGCTGCGGGTGCCACGGCGCGTATCCGGCCGGCTGCGGCCCGGCGCCGGCCGCGCGCGCCCACCGAGAGGACACCACGCACCACCAGATCGGCACCGCGACCATCAGCACGATCAGCATGATCATCCCGATGTCGTCCAGGACCGACTTCCGCTCGGGCTCGCCCAGCGCCTTGCGGCTCGCCTCCTCGGCGGTCGACTCGCTGCCCACGATCACGAACACGAACGCGACGACCACGACCGCCGAAGTGAGCACCAGGGCCGCCCAGTCCGCGCGCTTGCGGGTGCGTACCGCCGCGACGAGGGGGGTGATCCAGGAGAGCAGCCCGATCGACAGGAACGCGACGAGGGCCAGGCCGATGAGCCCGACCCAGTGACCGGCGCTTCCGCGTCGGCCGGGCACGGGATCGGGCGAGGGACCTTCCATGCTGTGTGTCTCCCGGGGAATGGCGGATCGATGCCGCGTCCGCACCGTGGCCTGCCGGGGGCTGCGGGCGAAGGCCGGGAGACGGCGTGCCGAAAGCCTATCGGCGGGACCCGCCGTCCGGCTGCCCACCTGCGAATGCCCACTCCGACGGGTTCGACGAGCGAAGCGAGGAGAGCGGCCGGAGGCCGCAGGCTTTTCCACAACGTCGCCGGCCCGGAACGAAGTGGAGGGACGGCGACGTGCGAGCGGAGTGCCACTTTTGTGGAGCGCGAGCGGAGCAAAAGTGGTGCTCCGGGAGCCGGCGGCTTCGCCGTTCGACGAGCGAAGCGAGGAGAGCGGCCGGAGGCCGCAGGCTTTTCCACAACGTCGCCGGCCCGGAACGAAGTGGAGGGACGGCGACGTGCGAGCGGAGTGCCACTTTTGTGGAGCGCGAGCGGAGCAAAAGTGGTGCTTCGGGAGCCGGCGGCTTCGCCGCCCAAAGAACACAGCCCCGGCGGGACGGACCGGACACCGCGAGGGGTACCGTGCTCGGGTGTACCGCTTCCTGCTGACGCCGCGCTGGATCGCCATGGCCCTGCTCGTGGTGGTGTTGATCCCGATCATGGTCAGGCTCGGCTTCTGGCAGTTCCACCGTCACGAGAACAAGGTCGCGCACAACGACCTGATCAGCGACAACAGAAAGCGCGAGCCCGCGCCCGCGGCCGAGATCCTCACCGTCGGCGCGAAGCTGTCCGCGAAGTCGCAGTGGCGCCAGGTCACCGCGACCGGCAGATACGACAGCGAGCACCAGGTGCTCGTGCGCCAGCGGTCGCAGAACGACGTGGTCGGCTACTACGTCGTCGTCCCACTGATCACCACCGACGGCCGCGCGCTCCTGGTGAACCGCGGCTGGGTGGCGAACGCGGCCACGGCCGAGGACGTCCCGGACGTACCCGCGACGCCCACCGGCCAGGTAACGGTGACGGGGCGGCTGCGCCCGGACGAGACCCGCGAGAATTCCGGCATCGGCGACCGCCCGGTGCCCCAGGGCCAGGTCCTGCGGATCTCCGGCTTCGAGCTGGCCCCGAAACTGAAGCTGCCCTACCCCGTCTTCGGCGGCTACATCGAACTGACCGAGCAGACCCCGGCGCCCGCCAAGGTTCCGGCGGCGGTCCCGGCCCCGGACGACGAGGACCTCGGCCCCCACCTGGCCTACGCGGTCCAGTGGTGGATCTTCGCCTTCGCGCTGCTCGCGATGTACGTCAGGCTGATCCGCACCGAGGCCCGAGACCTCGAATCCGAGCTCGCCGCACTCGACGCCGCCGCGGCCGAGGACGAACACGAGGAACCGGCCAAGGTCTGACGACCGTCCGTGACGGCCCGCTCCTAGGGCGCGGGTTCGAGCCCCTTCACCAGCTCCGGCAGGACCTCGCCGATGGGTTCCCGGATGACCGCGTCGGCGACCTCGTCGTAGGGCGTCTCCCCCGCGTTCACGATCACCAGCTTGGCCCCGGACTCCTGGGCCACCCGGCACAGCGACGCGGCCGGCTCCACCTGGAGCGTGGTGCCGATCGCCAGGAACACGTCGCCGATCTGCGCGGCCATGGCGGCGCGCTCCAGGACCCCGTGGTCCAGCCCCTGCCCGAACATGATGGTCGCGGTCTTCTGGATCCCGCCGCAGGTGAGGCAGCGCGGATCGTCCTCGCCCATCTCGATCCGCTCCAGGGCGGCGTCCAGGGTCGTGCGGCCGTCGCAGTCCGTGCACACCACGAAGAACATCGTCCCGTGCAGTTCGATGATCTTCTCCGGGCTGTTCCCCGCCCGCCGGTGCAACCCGTCGACGTTCTGCGTGATCAGCGCGTTGAGCAGTCCGGCCCGTTCCAGCTCGACGAGCGCGCCGTGCCCGGCGTTGGGTCCGGCCAGCCGCGCGGGGTTGTCCCGGCGCAGCAGCCACGAGCGGCGGCGGATGTCCTCGTCGCCCATGTAGTAACCGTAGGTGACCAGCTTCTCGGCGTCGGGATCCGTGGTCCACACGCCCCGGGGGCCCCGATAGTCGGGAATCCCCGAGTCGGTGGAGATGCCGGCTCCGGTCAGTACGGTCACGCCGTCGTCGGCCCGGCGAATCCACTCCCGCACGACGTCGATCAGTTCGGTCATGGCACCGAGGGTAGCGACCGGGCCGACCTGACGGCCTGTCATTTACCCCGTGCCGGGGCCCCGACGAGGCAGGATGGGAGGCATGGATCTTGGACTGCGCGATCGCGTGTATCTGGTCACCGGCGGCACTCGCGGCCTCGGCTTCGCCACCGCCACCGCGCTGGTGGAGGACGGCGCCAAGGTGGTCGTCACCGGGCGGGACGAAAAGCGCGCGGAGGAGGCCGCCGCCGCGCTGGGTGGGCACGACCACGCGCTGGGGGTGGGGGCCGACAACAGCGACAGCGGTACGGCCGAACGCCTGGTCGCGTCGGCGCTCGCGCGTTTCGGGCGGCTCGACGGCGCGTTGGTGAGCGTGGGCGGCCCGCCCGCCGGCGCGATCACCGCGGTCGATGACGACCAGTGGCGGGACGCGTTCGAGTCGGTGTTCCTGGGAGCGGTACGACTGGCCCGGGCGACCGCGGCGGCGCTGGCCGGCGGCGGCTCGATCGGGTTCGTCCTGTCCTCGTCGGTGCGCCAGCCGATCGGCGGCCTGGGCATCTCCAACGGCCTGCGCCCCGGCCTGGCGATGGTCGCCAAGACCCTCGCCGACGAGCTGGGCCCGCACGGCATCCGGGTGTTCGGCCTGCTCCCGGGCCGGATCGACACCGACCGCATCCGCGATCTGGACGGCCTGACCGCCGACCCCGACGACACCAGGGCCCGCCACGCCGAGTCCATCCCGCTGGCCCGCTACGGCACCCCGGAGGAGTTCGGCCGGGTCGCCGCCTTCACGCTGTCGCCGGCCGCCTCCTACCTCACAGGTCTCATGATCCCCGTCGACGGCGGCCTGATGCGCTCGCTGTAGATCGCCGCGCTGACCGTGGGTCGAACGCGCGGGGCCCGGGACGCGTGTCCCGGGCCCCGCGCGCGTGCTCGGCTCACTCCAGGTGGCGCTTCGGCAGCCCGCGGCTCGTGCGCAGCGTCAGCACCGTGGGCAGCGTGGGCAGGCCCACCGCGTCGCGCGCGTTCGGCAGCACCCGGTCGCGCACGGCGGTGAGCAGCGTGCGCGGCTCGGCGCCGGGCTCGGCGCGGACCAGGGCGCGCAGCGTCGGGCCCTTGCGTCGGCGGACCAGGTGCGCCGAGACGTGCTCGACGCCGTCGACCGAGGACAGGTCGTCCTCGATCGCGTCGGCGAGCGCGTGGCCCGTGACCGTCAGGGTGTCCGCCTCGTCGCCGACCATCCCGAAGCCGGTGCCCAGACCCGACGGGCCGGTGCCGGCGTTCGCGGACTCGTCGTGGACGTGCAGCGAGCGCACCGGGCGCCGGCCGAACTGCGCGAACAGCCACCACAGTGCGAGCACCAGGAGCAGACCGGGCACGCCGAACGCGGCCCACCACCACCAGCTCTCGTCGGTGAGCCGCTCGGCCTGACTCGCCGTGATGAACGGCTTGTCCGCGGTGCGCACCAGGTCGGGATACCAGCCCCGTCCGCGCGCGGCGACGGCCAGGCCGCCGGCGATCAGGATCAGACCGACGACGAACAACAGGATCCGGTTGCAAACCGTACGCATGCCCGCCTCACCTCCCGCTCACGGGCTGCAGGCGCAGATCCACGCGCGGCACTCGGGCGAGGGTGAGGGCGTGCGCACGTTCCTCCAGCCGCTCCGTCAGCTCGTCGTGCAATTCGTCGGGGTCGCGGAAGTGGTAGTCCACCCGCAGTACCGCCTTGCGCCGGCCCATCCGCACCCGCGCGTCCAGCACGCCCGAGGAGGCCAGCGCGGTGTGCCGCAGGAACGAGGCCGCGGTGCGCCGGGTCATGTACACGGTCATCCCGTCGCCGGGCGAACGAAGCCGCAGCAGGCTGCGCCGACCCGGGGTGACCGCGAGCACGATCAGCCACAGCCCGACCACCGCCGTGACCAGGCCCGCGGCGACCACCGCGGAGTCACGCCATTCGTGCGTCTGCGCGCGCTCCAGCAGGTCGCGCGACCAGCGCGGAGCGCGGTCGATCCGGGCCGTCACGCCGATGTACAGCGCGGTGCCCGCGACGCCGGCCGCGACCAGGGCCACCAGGCCGGCCGGGAAACCACGGGGCGACCAGGCCCGGCGAACCCTCGCGCCGTCGCCCCAGTCGCCGGCGTCCTCCGAGGCGGGCTCGTCCGCCGAGCTGCCCGCGGGCGCCTCGGACGCGGCGTCCAGACTCACTGCACTCTCCTCTTGCCGTGCCCCCCACGGGTCAATCGGGCGACGGTCACGTCCACGCGCACGACCGGCATGCCGGTCAGGTACTCGACGTCGGCCCGCACCCGTTGCCGAATCGTGCGGGCGATCGCGACCACGGGCCCGGGGTAGGGCACGTCGACGTCGAGGTTGACCGTCGCGTGGTCGTGGTGCATGGTCGCGCCGGCTCGGGGCGCGCGCAGGACGGTGTCCGGCGCGGCCTCCGCGGTGGCCTCACGCGCCGCGCGGGCGGCGATCTTCTCGACCACCCGCCCGCCGATCTGGAGTACCCCTCGATGCGCGGCCGGCGCGAGGCCCTCCGCCGGTACCGCGCGCATCAGCGCCGCCGGTTGCGCGAGCTGAACAGCTCGCCGAGGTCCAGATCGCCGTCCAGGAAACGACCGACCAGGAAGCCGACCACCCCGAGCGCGGCGACCAGGAGAAAGGCCCCGAACCCGCCGAGTGCGGCGGCCAGACCGAGCGCCATGCCGACCAACAGGCCGACCATGGGTGTAGTCATTGGACTCCTTCTTTTTGGGCGGCGGAGCCGCCGGCTCCCGAAGCACGGCTCTTATTTGGGCGGCAGAGCCGCCGGCTCCCGAAGCACCACTCTTTTTTAGGCGGCAGAGCCGCCGGCTCCCGAAGCACCACTTTTGCTCCGCTCGCGCTCCACAAAAGCGGCACTCCGCTCGCACGTCGCCGTCCCTCCACTTCGTTCCGGGCCGGCGACGTTGTCGAAAAGCTTGCGGCCTCCGGCCGCTCTCCTCGCTGCGCTCGTCGAAGCGTCGGGGTCGGCGGCCGTGGGGGCCATGGTCGTGTCGTGAGGGTCGGGGGCGGCTCGTCGGGGTTCGGGCGGGGGGACGGACTGGTCGTGAGCCTGGGGCGGCCCGGGGGCTACTCGACTCGTGGGTTGTTGCGACGACGGTGGCGTTCGGTCAGGTGGCGCCAGAGTTGGGCCGGGAGGCGACCGCGGCGGTAGGCCGTGGTCTCCGCCGCGGCGCCGGAAAGCCTGGGTGCGGGCGGGCCCGCCGCGTCGATGAGCGCCCTGAAACGTTCGAGCCCGGCGACGAATTCATCGGGGTCACCTCCACGATCGGGATGACTCGTGCGAATGAACTCCCGGTATTCGCGCAGCAGTTGACGCCGCTCGTCGTCGCCGGGCCCTCGCGTCACTGAAGCTGGCGTTCCTTGGTGGAGTCGTCGCCGTCGTACTCGATGTGGATGTCGTCCACCGCGATGTTGACTTCGACCACCTCGAGCGCGGTCATCCGCTCGACGGAGTCGATGACATTCTCGCGGACGGCCTGCGCCAATTCCGCGATGGGCACGCCGTAATCCACCACGATGTTGAGGTCGACCGCGCACTGCCGCTCGCCCACCTCGACGCTGACACCCTGGGCCACGTTCGGCTTGCCACCCGGAATGCGCTGGCGCACCGCGCCGAACGCACGCGCCGCACCGCCGCCGAGCGCGTACACGCCCGGGATCTCGCGGGCCGCGATGCCCGCGATCTTCGCGACGACGCCGTCCGCGATGGACGTGCGCCCCTTCTCCGTGGCCAGCTTGACGACCTCGGTCGATCGAGCCCCGCCCACCGCGGAGCGCTCTTCGTCCTTCTGGAGCGCCTGCGTGCCGGTCTTGCCCTGCGTCGTTGTGTCCGCCATCGGCGCACTTCCTTCCTCGACTGCCAAAACCTGCGACCGGAACCCCTCGGTCCCGCTGACATCGGTGCCCGTTGCCGGGTTCACCACACCTGTACGACACACACACCGGGCGAACGTCACGCGTCGATCGGAGGATGTTTCGAGGAATCCGACGCTATCTCGCCGAGCGCCCGCGGGCACGGAACCGCCCCCACGCCCCGCCGGGGGGTGGCGGTTCTCGTGTTGGCGCGCGGAGCGCAGTACCGTCGCCGGGTTGGGACGAGGAGGGAATCGGATGGCCGACGAGGCCGAGCTCGACGAGGGCACCCTGGTGGTGCGGGCTCAAGAGGGCGACGCCGAGGCGTTCGAGGTGCTGATGCGTCGGCACGGACGATCCCTCTACACACTGGCGTTGCGCATCCTCGGCCGCCCCACCGACGCCGAGGACGCGGTCCAGGAGGCGTTCATCAGCGCGTGGCGGCGCCTGCCCGGCTTCCGCGCCGATTCGTCCTTCCTGACCTGGATGTACCGCATCGTCACCAACCGCGCGTTGAACATCGCGCGCACCAGACGGCCCACGGTCGGGCTCGACCAGGTGCCCGACCGGGCGATGGAGCAGATGGCGGACAACCCGGAACGAAGGGCCGAGGGGTCGGCGGCGCTCAAGGCACTCCAGGAGGCGATGACCACGCTCACCGAGGAGCAACGCGCCTGCTGGGTACTGCGCGAGCTGCACGGGCAGAGCTACGACGAGATCGCGGCCGCCGTGGGGATCGGGCCGAGCGCGGTCCGGGGCAGGATCTTCCGAGCACGACAGACCCTGGCGGAGGCGATGCGGCCGTGGACGTGACGAACGAGACGGGGAACGCGCCGGACGCCGCGACGAACGAGTCCGGGGACGCGCCGGACGCCGTGCGGCTGCCGTCCGCGGCCGAACTGCTCGCGACGACCCGGCCCGAGCCGGCCGCGGATGCGCCCGCGGCGACCTCGGTGCGCCCGGGCTCGGACGAGGAACTGCTGCCGTGCGGGCGGGAGCCCGAGACCGTCCTGGAACACGCCGGCGCGGGCCTGCTCGACGAGCACGAGCGCTCGTGCCCGGAGTGCCAGGCGGTGATCCGCGACCACTCGGTGCTCGACCAGGTCACACGCGAGTGGGCCGAGTTGCCGGTGCCGGTGCCGGACGACCTGGGTTCGCGCGTGATGCGGCTGGTCCGGGCCGAGTTGCACACCGGGCGGCTGCTCCCGTTGGGCGAGCCCGACGAGCAGTTGACGCTGACCGAGACGGCCGCGGCGCGCACGTTGCGCGCGGCGGCGGACGCCGAGCCCGGGGTCCAGGCGCGCAGTTGCCGGATCCGACCGCACGAGAACCGGGCGGGCGCGGCCGTACCGGGCCCGGTCACGGTGCGGCTGTCGGTCGGTGTGCCGTACGGCGAACCGATCCACCCGCTGGCCGACCGGCTGCGCGAGCGGGTCACCCGGGCCGCGACGGAACGACTGGGGTTGGAAGTGGCGAAGGTGGACGTGGACGTGGTGGGCCTGGAACCGGCCGCCCGGGATCGGAAGGCGGACCGATGACGCAGCCGGCGACGCGCTCATCGCGCGAACTGTCCGTCCTGGCCCGGACCACCGCGGGCGGCGCGGCACTGGCCGTGCCGGGCGTGGTCGGCCTGCAACCGGGGCTGCTGGACGCGGTGGCCCAGGTCTCGGGCGGCCTGATCCAGGGCCGGGTCCCGGGCGTGACCACGCGCGTGGTGGACGGGGTCCTGCACGTCGACGTCCAGTTCCGCGCGGCGGCGAGCCGCCGGGTCCTGGACGTGGCCCGCGAGGTCCGTGCGGCGGTCGCCGCCGAGGTCTCCGCCCGGACCGGGCACAAGAACGTGGTCGTACACATCCTGGTCACCGACGCGGGGTCGTGAGGACGCGCCCCGGGGCGTGTCGGGCCGCCGTCAGACCTTCGCGAGGCTGTACGACGGCCGCGCGTTGAGCGCCGCCGGGTCGTGTCCGGGCAGGTGGCCGTACGCGCCCAGGACGCCGCCGATCTCCTCGGCCGCGGTGAGCGGACCGGTCGCGTCGGCGGCCCGCGGGACCCGCCCGTGGCCGATCAACTGGAGCCACTTGTTCAACGGCAGCCGGGCCCGCTCGTACATCGCCAGGCCCTCGACCGGATCGTCGTGCGAGGCCAACGCCCGCGCGAGCACCCGCGCGTCGACGATCGACTCGGACGCGCCGCCGAGCACGTAGGGGTACATCGGGTGCGCCGCGTCGCCGAGCAGGGTGACCCGGCCGTACGACCACTGGTCCAGCGGTGGGCGGGTCACCAGCGGGTAGCCGGACGCCTCGGTCGGCGACTTGACCATCGCGCCGATGTCGGCGCCCGCGATGCTCCAGCCGCGGAAGACCCGGTGCAGCCGGCGCAGGTCCGCGGGGCCGTTCCAGCCGCTGTCGCCGAGTTCGCCCGCGGATTGGCGATCGGGCAGCTCGGCGAGCCAGTTGGTGAGCGTGTACCCGTCGCGCGGATCGATCGGCTTGATCGGGTGCGCCATGAAACGCGCCTCGCCGTGCGCGGTCATGATCATCGTGTGCCCGTCCGCGAACGGCGCGCAGCGCGTGGTGCCGCGCATGAGTATTCGCGGCTGCGCGACCGGCACGCCCTCGTCCGGCAACAGCGTCGCGCGCGTCGCCGAGTTGATCCCGTCGGCGCCGATCAGCACGTCGGCACTCTCGTCCCAGACCCGGCCGTCGGCATCGACGAAGCGGGCCCGCACCCCGCCGCCGTCCTGGTCGAACCCGGTCAGCCGCGAACCGGTGCGCACCGCGACCCGGCCGAGCCGCTGGTAGACCGCGCGCAGCAGCGCGACCTGCAACTCACCGCGCGGCACCGACAGATGCGGCCACAGGAATCCGGCCCGCTGCCCCCGCGGTTCGAGCACCACGCGCGTCGCCGCGGCGTTGGGATAGGCCACCGCCGACAGCGGCACGCCCAGGTTCGCGATCGGGTGGTAGAGGTCGAGTTCGGCGAGTTCGCGAACCGCGTGTGGCAGGAGGCTGATCCCGAGCCCGAGGGGCCGGATTCTCAGTGCCGCGTCGACCACCGTCACATCGGTGATGCCCGCGTCGTACAGGCTCAGTGCCGCAGCCAATCCGCCTATGCCGCCACCGGCGACGAGAACACGCACGTAGAAAGCCCCTCTTGCCAACCGTTTGGGAATATCGACAACACTACCCGTCGGTCCGGTCTGCGGCCGGTCAACTCGCGAGCACCTCGGGCTCGATCGACTCGTCTTCCTGGTCCCGGAACTGACGGTGGTACAGATCCGCGTACAGCCCGTTCCGGGCGAGCAACTCGGCGTGTGTGCCACGCTCGACGATCCCGCCGTCGTCCACGACGAGGATCTGGTCGGCGTCGCGCACGGTGGAGAGCCGGTGCGCGATGACCAGCGCCGTGCGCCCTTCCAGCGCGGTGGTCAGCGCGCGCTGCACCGCCGCCTCCGACTCGGAGTCCAGGTGCGCGGTCGCCTCGTCGAGCACGACCACGCGCGGCGACTTGAGCAGCAGCCGGGCGATCGCCAGGCGCTGCTTCTCCCCGCCGGAGAGCCGGTGCCCGCGCTCACCGACCACGGTCTCCAGCCGATCCGGCAGCGCCGACACCAGGTCCCCGATGTTGGCCGCGCGCAGGGCCGCCCACAGTTCGTCGTCGGTCGCGTCCGGCTTGGCGTACAGCAGGTTGCCTCGGATCGTGTCGTGGAACATGTGCGAGTCCTGGGTCACCACGCCGACGGTGTCCCGCAACGAGGCGAGTGTCACATCGCGCACGTCGTGGCCACCGATCCGCACCGCGCCCTCGGTCGCGTCGTAGAGCCGGCCCACGAGCGAGGTGATCGTGGTCTTGCCCGCGCCCGAGGGGCCGACGAGCGCGATCACCTGGCCGGGCTCGGCCCGGAAGGACACGTCGCGCAACACCTGCTCGGGGCGCCGCCGATCGAGCACCGCGACGCTCTCCAGGGAGGCGAGCGACACCTCGTCGGCACCCGGGTAGGCGAACCCGACCGCGTCGAACTCGACCGCCGCCGCGTCCTTGGGCAGCGGCTTGGCGTCCGGCTTGTCGGCGATCATCGCCGGCAGGTCGAACACCTCGAAGACCCGCTCGAAGCTGACCAGCGCGGTCATCACGTCCACCCGCACGTTCGCGAGCGCGGTGAGCGGCCCGTACAACCGGCCGAGCAGCACGGTGAGCGCGACGAGCGTGCCGACGGTGAGCCTGCCGTCCACCGCCAGGTGACCGCCGATCAGGTACACGAGAGCGGTCGCCAGCGACGCGACCAGGGTGAGCGCGGTCGCGAAGACCCGGTTCACCAGCGCGATCCGGACCCCGATGTCGCGCACGTGCGCGGCCCGCCCGGAGAACAGCGCGTCCTCCTCGTCGGGCCGGCCGAAGATCTTGGCGAGCATCGCGCCGGAGACGTTGAACCGCTCGGTCATCACCGTCGACATCTCGGCGTTGAGCTGCATCTGCTCACGCGTCATGGCCTGCAACCGGCGGCCGATCCACTTCGCCGGCAGCAGGAACAACGGCAGCAGCACGAGCGAGATCAGGGTGATCTGCCAGGCGAGGTAGAACATCGTGCCGGCGACCAGGACCAGGCTCACCAGGTTGGCGACGACCCCCGCGAGGGTCGAGGTGAACGCGCGTTGCGCGGACAGTACGTCGTTGTTCAGGCGCGAGATCAGCGCGCCGGTCTGGGTCCGGGTGAAGAACGCGATCGGCTGGCGCTGCACGTGCGCGAACACCTGGCTGCGCAACTGATAGATCGAGCCCTCGCCGATCCGCGCCGAGTACCACCGCTCGGCGAGCCCGAAGCCGGCCGCGAGCAGCGCGATCCCCGCGACCACCATCGCGAGCACGGTCACCAGACCGCTGTCGCCCTTGAGCACCCCGTCGTCGACGATCCGCTGCGCGAGCAGCGGGGGCACGATGGTCAGCACCGCGCCGATCACGACGAGGATCAGATACACGGTGATCTGCCGGGCGAACGGTTTGGCGAATTCCCCCACCCGCCGCACGGTGCCCGGCGCGAGCTTTCGCTCGGTCACCGACGCGTCGCGGGTGTAGGACCGCAGGTTCACCCCCATCGGGCCGCCGCCGCTCATGATGCCTCGCTCCCGTACATACAAGTGATAAGACGAAATCCTGAGCCAACCTCAGCACTTCGTGTACAGGAACACCGGCACGGGCTCGGTTACTCCCGGGCACGCACCGGGCCGCGGCCGCCGGCGGCGGCCCGGTGTGACGCGAATCACCCCTCGGCCCCTACTCGCCGAGCCCCGCGAGGTCACGAAGCCGGCGGGCCTGCGCGGCGCGTTCGGCGGCACGCTGTTCGTCGTACGTCCGCGCCGCGGCACCCGCGAGCAGCGCCTTGGTCTCGATCACCGCGTCGCGCGGCGCGGCGAGGAGCGCGGCCACGAGGTCGCGCGCGGCGCCGTCGAGATCCTCGCGCGGCACCGCGAGCGTGGCCAGGCCCATCGCTACGGCCTCCTGGGCACCCACCCAGCGGCCGGTCACACAGATCTCCAGCGCGCGGGCGTAGCCCACGAGTTCGGTCAACGGCTTGGTCCCGGCCAGGTCGGGGACCAGGCCGAGGGCGGTCTCGCGCATCGAGAACTGCGCGTCGTCGGCGCAGACCCGCAGATCGCAGGCCAGCGCCAACTGGAACCCGGCGCCCACGGCGTGCCCCTGCACCGCGGCAACCGTGATCAGGTCCGGGCGGCGCCACCACGTGAACGCCTCCTGGAACGAGGCGATCGCCCCGTCGAGCTCCTCGTCCCCCGCGCCGGCCAGGCCGGCGAGGTCCTGTTCCCCCGGGATGCCCCCGCCGCCGGGGAACATCCGCCTGTCCAGACCCGCGGAGAAGGAGGCTCCCTCCGCGCACAGCAGCACGGCCCGAATGTCACCGGGCAGGTCGCGACCGACGGCGGCAAGCGCGCGCCAGAGCGCGGGAGTCTGCGCGTTGCGCCGATCGGGATTGGTGAGGGTCACCACCGCGAGCGAGCCCTCGGTCACGACCGAGAGGCCCTGCTTTTCCACATTGTCGAAATTTCCGCCAGTACCGCCATTGAGATCCGCCACCGCGTCCACGGTCCCTCCCGTGTTCGGGTCGCTTCCGGCAAACGACCACGCGCCCGACGTTACCGGTCGGTCACATGGTCGTTCGACGGTCTGTACCGTGGAGCCGTTCCTCCGGAGCGCGGCCTCAGGCCGAGGCGGACGCGGCGGTCTTTGCCTTGCCCCGCGTTGCCCCACCCCTGCCACGGAGGGTCACTCCGGACTCACTGAGCATCCGGTGCACGAAGCCGTAGGAACGGCCCGTCTCCTCCGCGAGGGCGCGGATGCTGGCACCGGAGTCGTACTTCTTCTTGAGGTCAGCCGCGAGCTGCTCGCGCGCGGCACCGGTAACCCGGCTGCCCTTCTTCAGAGTCTCGGCCACACGTGCCTCCTCGTAGGAAGTGCGCTCTGGAATCCCATGATCACCCCTGGGCCATGCCATGGCCAGTGATTCGACCAGGCCCGATGGCTTGATCGTCGCGGCGCGTGGCCTCGCGCACACAAAGATCACCCGACCGGAATCGCGCCTTCCCCTGCCGAATGCTTGACCGAATCCGATGTCCGTCCGCAAAGCCCCTGGTCACCCATGAGATTCGCGACCTTGCTCTGCGTCGCCGTCGGTTCTCATGACCGGAATCACCCACGTACCGGAACGATGGCTTCCCCTTGTGAGGGTTTCGTGGCGAAAAGGCGACGAGGGACGAAAGCGAACACCCCGCCGGGTTGCCATCCAAGGCAACCCGACGGGGTGTCGGTCGTTCGGGGTGTTACGCGAGCGCGACCAGGTCGGCGTAGTCCTCGTTCCACAGGTCCTCGACGCCGTCCGGGAGCAGGATGATCCGCTCCGGCTGAAGCGCCTCCACCGCGCCCTCGTCGTGCGTGACGAGCACGACCGCGCCCTCGTACGTGCGCAGCGCGTCCAGCACCTCGGCGCGGCTCGCGGGGTCGAGGTTGTTGGTCGGCTCGTCCAGCAGCAGCACGTTGGCCGCCGAGACCACCAGGGTCGCCAGCGCCAGGCGGGTCTTCTCGCCGCCGGAGAGCACACCGGCGGGCTTGTCCACGTCGTCGCCGGAGAACAGGAACGAGCCGAGCACCTTGCGCACCTCGACCAGGTCGAGGTCGGGCGCGGACGAGCGCATGTTCTCCAGGACCGAGCGCTCGGGGTCGAGCGTCTCGTGCTCCTGCGCGTAGTAGCCGAGCTGGAGGCCGTGGCCAGGCTCGATCTTGCCGGTGTCCGCGTCCTCGACGCCGCCGAGCAGGCGAAGGAGCGTGGTCTTGCCCGCGCCGTTGAGGCCGAGGATGACCACCCGCGAGCCCTTGTCGATCGCCAGGTCGACGTCGGTGAAGATCTCCAGCGAGCCGTACGACTTGGACAGGCCGGTCGCCATCAGCGGGGTCTTGCCGCACGGGGCCGGCTTCGGGAAGCGCAGCTTGGCGACCTTGTCCGACTTGCGCTCGCTCTCCAGTCCGGCGAGGAGCTTCTCGGCGCGCTTGGCCATGTTCTGCGCGGCGACGGTCTTGGTGGCCTTCGCGCGCATCTTGTCGGCCTGCGAGAAGAGCTGGCCGGCCTTCTTCTCGGCGTTGGAGCGCTCGCGCTTGCGGCGCCGCTCGTCGGTCTCGCGCTGGAGCTTGTAGGCGTTCCAGCCGACGTTGTAGAGGTCGATCGTGGTGCGGTTGCCGTCGAGGTAGAAGACCTTGTTGACGCACGCCTCCATCAGGCCGACATCGTGGCTGATCACGATGAAGCCGCCCTTGTACGTCTTGAGGAACTCGCGCAGCCACCCGATCGAGTCGGCGTCGAGGTGGTTGGTGGGCTCGTCGAGCAGGAGCGTGTCGGCGTCGGAGAACAGGATCCGGGCCAGTTCGACGCGGCGGCGCTGGCCACCGGAGAGGGTGTTCAGCTCCTGGCCCAGGATCCGGTCCGGCAGGCCCAGGCTCGCGGCGATGGTGGCCGCCTCGGCCTCGGCCGCGTAGCCGCCCTTGGTCAGGAACTCGGTCTCCAGGCGCGAATACTTGCGCATCGCCTTCGCGGCGGTGTCACCGCTCGCGCTGGCCATCAGGCCCTCGGCCTCACGCATGCCGGTCAACGCCACGTCCAGGCCGCGGGCGGACAGGATCCGGTCGCGGGCCAGCACGTCGAGGTCGCCGGTACGCGGGTCCTGCGGCAGGTAGCCGACCTCACCGGTGCGGGTGATCGTGCCGGACGCGGGCTGGGTCTCGCCGGCGAGGGTCTTGGTCAACGTGGTCTTGCCCGCGCCGTTGCGGCCGACCAGACCGATCCGGTCGCCGGCGGCCACCCGAAAGGAAACCGGCTCGAGCAGGATGCGGGCGCCGGCACGTAGTTCGACGTTGGTTGCATTGATCATGAAGGACTGGACTCCCGGTCGGGGACTGACGAAGACGGACGGTCGCGCGGGGCTCGCAGGGAAGCCGCACCGCTCTAGGGCCGCTCGCGGGGATATCCAGAGAAACCGACCATGGCGCCCAGTCTACGGGAGCCCTCCGCCCGCATTTCCGGGCGTCACAGGTCACAAAGCCGACGTCGGCCATAAAAACCCGGAAATGGGATATCGGTCACCCCACCTTCTCGCCCCCGGCCGGACTGATCGAGCGTCCTCAAACGCCGGCCGGGCTACGAATAGCCCGGCCGGCGTTTGAGCCCCCACTTTGAAGACCAAGCCAAATCAGCCCGGCCGGCGCTTGAGGCCAAGAGCCAACCCACGCTCAAGGCCACCCTGAAGACCAGGCCAAATCAGCCCGGCCGGCGCTTGAGGCCACCTCGGCCGAAGGCCGGGTCGAATCAGCCCGGCCGGCGCTTGAGGCCAAGAGCCAGCCCACGCTCAAGGCCACCCTGAAGACCAGGCCAAGTCAGCCCGGCCGGCGTTTGAGGCCACGCAGCCCGGCCGGCGCTTGAGGCCGCCCGATCAGCCGACGACTAGACGCGCACGGTCGACCAAGTCTTCGGCATAGGGAACCGCGGCGAGATGACGAGCCATCCGAGCCCGAGCCTCCCGCCCCCCGCCATCGGCGACAAGCAAGTCCGCCCAAGCCCCCGCCGCTTCCAACGAAGCCCGCGCACTGGCCGCAGCCGCCACCAGATAGGGCAACACGTCATCGTCCGCCCCATCCCGCACCGTACAGGCGAGCCGAATCAAATCCGCGGCCAGCGCAGCAATCCGCAGCGGCACCTCCACCTCCGCCCCGGCAGACGCGTGCCCGTTGACCCCGGCCCCCTCCGCATCGGCAACGCGCATGGCGCGCTCCCGCATCCGCCCCGCCTCCGCACGCGCCGCCCGCATCGTCTCCTCGGCGTCGGTGGTGTGCAGCGCCAACGCGGCCGACCGCTCGATCAGCGCGGCGGACTGGCCGGCTTGCACAGCGGCGGCCGAACCACGCACCCGGACGTCGGGACTGGCCAACCGGTCGAGATGTTCCCCGATGGTCTGTTCGCGCAACGGACCCTCCTCGCCAAGGACGAACGAAACGAACTGTCCCTGCCAGGTTGCCCGGCTCCACCGAATTGCGCCATTTATTGCGGCACTTGGTTTGAACGGGTCCGGACCGCCGTCATTCGACGGTCTTGACGTCGCACCAGACGACCTTGCCGTCCGGAACGGGATAGCTGCCCCATTCCTCGGCCATCGCCTCCACGAGCAACAGTCCGCGGCCGTGCTCGTCCAGCAGATCCACCGCGTCGCCCGGCTCGGGGGGCGCGGACTCGTTGTCGACGACCGCTATCCGAATCGAGTTCTCCCGGCGCAGCACGGCGATCGCCACCGTGCGACCCACCACCGAGTGCTGGACCGCGTTGGTCACCAGCTCCGACAGCAGCAGTTCGAGCGTGTCGAGCGGCCCGTCGGGGACGCGCTCCGCGAGCACGCGGCGCAGCGCGTGGCGGGCCCGGGGAACCGCCTCCACGGTGGCCGCAAGACGCAACGACATGAGCAGCGGACCGGCCGGGGACTCCCCGGGTCGCGGCGATGAGGCGATTTCGCCCACGTCTCCCCCTGTCTCCCCTGCTGACCCCACATGAGGCGGCCGGAGGCTTCGGTGACCTTTGCCCAAACTAGCCGCCCTTGTCGCCCCTGTTGGTGAGATCGACTTCTTTACCCCTGGTGAAACCTGGCGCGGGCCGGCGACGGACGCACGACGGCGCTCGACCGGCGCACGCGTGTGCGAAATGAGCCGTCGAGCGCCCGGGAAGCGGTTCCGTGCCTGCTCGGCGGGGTAGCGATTTCCGACAAAGACGACCTCCACCGAAGACCGGGCGAGCCGCAAGGGGACACGGCTCACACCCCACTCGGCGGCTCTCGGGGAACCAACCGATCCGCCGCTTCGTCCCGCAAGCAGACGGCAACGGCCCGGACAACCGGTGCCGGTTCGCCGCCCGGCCGCTAACGTCGGGGTTACCGACCGCGTCACGGAGGACCTGCATGCAGCCCCGGCTTCAGGCCACTCTGGCCGATTTCGTCCCCGCTCTGCGCTTCGTCGCACCCGAACTCGTCGCCGACTACCTCGAACACGACGATCTGCCCGCGGCGTGGTGGCTGAGCGTTCCCGTCGTGCGCGCCGCGGAGACCTTCGGCCGGGACGAGTTGCCCGGTCGGCTCGCCGACCTCGCGTACACGGAGCTGCGGCATCTGCGGCTCGGCGACCTGCTGCCGGGCGCGTGGCTCGCCCGCAACGGCTTCCGGTTGTCCCAGTGGCCCGACGGCGCGCGGACGAACGTCATGGTCCGCACGCCGGACTGGGCGGACCTGCTGACCACGACGGTGCGCGAGGTCGGCGACTGGACGCAGATCGGCACCTCGACGGTCCGGCCGCTGGTGGCCCGGCTGTTCGAGGAGGTGCTCGGGCTGCTCCCCGCCGACGACGAGTCGCTGGACGTGGACGCCGTCCTGGACGTACCGCCGGTCGCGCCGGCCGCACCCGAGCCCGAGGTCGCGGCCGAGCCCGAGCCGGCCCCGGAACCCGAACCGGCCGCGACCGCGGCGACGCCGACCGAGCCGCCGACCGACGCCGAGGCGACCGCCCCCGACGCCGACGCCGACGACCCGCACGACTGGGGCGACCTCGACGAGAACGAGTTGCGCACCGTCAAGCTGCCCGAACCGCTGACCGCCGAACTCGGCACGGTGGTGCGGTGGTTGGCCGAGCAGGCGCCCGACGTACCGCTGATGGCACAGCTCGCGCAGGTCACCCTGGAGACCGCCGCGGTCGTCGGCCTGGAGGAGGCCGACGAGGAGGTCCGCGCGGCCCTCACGGCGCTGCTCACGCAGGTCCCGTCCGGGCTGCGCGCGTCGCTGACCATGCCGTCGGCCCCGCTCGCCGCCCCGGAGCCGGCCGACGCCCCGGAGTCGACGCCCGCCCCCGAGCCGGCCGACGTGTTCGGCGAGGCGCCGCCGACACCGCACGGCTCGACCGGGCCCGGCGTGGACGCGTACGGCGAGATCCCGCCGACCACGCAGGCGAGCGTCCGGACGGTCCCGCCGCCGACGTCCGAACCCGAGCCGAAGCCGGACGTCAAGCGCGCGCCGCGGATCCGCACCGAGGACACCTCGGAAGACAAGCCCGAGGCGAGGCCCGTCGTGTCCGCCGAGCCCGCGACCGAGGGCGATCTGCCCGGCCTGGACGCGTTCGGCGAGACGCCGCCGTTGACCGTCGCGGACGTGCCGATCCCCAAGCTCAAGGACAGGAAAAAGGAGGCCGCCGCGGCCGACCGGTCGGCGAAGCCGGCCGAGCGGGGCGCCGAAGAGCCCGGCCTGGACGCGTTCGGCGAGGTGCCGCCCGCCACGGTCGGCGAGGTCCGGGCGGTCGCCGAGTCGAACACGCCGCGCACGCCGCAGGGTCTGGCCATCCCGCCGCGGCCGAGCCACCCGCCGCGCACCGCGTCGGCCGACGCGGACGTACCGTCGGTGCCCGCGCCGCCGGAGCACTCGGCCGTCCCGCGCACCAACCGCGGCACCAAGGCGGCGGCCGCCGACCCCGAGGCCACCGTCGAGATGGTCCCGGGCACGCTGGCGGCGCCCGAGGACGTCACGATGCTGGTCGACCGGCCGGTGCCGCGCTCCGGCGAACCCGGCGGCGGGGACCTGGAAGTGGTGCTGTCCTCGTGGTTCGTGACCGCCGAGCCGCGCCGCAAGGTGCTCGCGCGCGATCGGCTGTTCACCGACGCGCCACGCGAACTGGAGTCGCTGGCCGCGGAGTTCGGCACCACTCCGGCCGAGGTCAAGATCATGGAGCGGGACCTGCGGCGCACCCTCGACGAGCGGATCGCGCGCTCCGAGGGCGCGCCGGTGCGGGTGCACCTGAGCTTCGTCCGCGACCGGCTCGGCGTGCTGACCACGGTGGCCGAGCTGCGCGCGCTGCACGAGCGGCACACGGCGATCGTGCGGGGCCTGGACATCCAGGTCTGGCAGGTCCTGCGCGGCCTGCTCGGCCTGCACGCGTCGGTGGACGGCTGGCTCTCCGCCGCGCCGCTGGGCGAGCTGTCGGACCGGACCCAGAACACCCTCGACGCGGCGTGCGCGCACGGCCCGGTCCCGCTCCGGGCGCTGGAGCGCGACCTCGCCGCGATGGGCATCCGCGAGCCGCTCCAGGCCGCGTGGATCGCCCGGCTCGAAGGCTTCCAGATCGAGAACGGCCACGTGCTCTCCCGCTCGGCGGACACGCTGGAGCGACCCGCCCAGAAGCAGCAGCCGGCCGCGCCGATCGGCGACCCGTCCTGGACCGCGGGGTGCTTCCGCGAGGAGAGCGGCGCGTGGGCGTTCCGAGTGGACGTCTCCACCGGGATGCTCGAAGGGGAGCCGGTCAAGCTGCCGGCGGCGTTCGCGCAGTCCCTGGGCATCACCCCGGGCGGCCAGGTGCGGCTGCACCACGGGCACGGCCCCGCCGCCCTGCGCTGGGCCGACACGCCCTACCTGGTATCGCTGCGGGCCATCCTGGCGGGCCTGGCCGCGCACGACGGCGACATGGTCTTCATCTCGTCCATCCACCAGGGCCGCCTGGAGGCACGCCTGGTCCGCGGCGACGCGACCGTCCGCCTCCCCCGCTGGGCCCGCGCACTACGCCACACCGGCGTCGACCCGGTCCCCGAGCAGGTCAACCTCCCGGAACTCCTCGGCGCCCGCATCGGCCTCGACCCCGGCATCGACCTCAAGGCCGTCCTCCACCGCCTCCAACAACGCGGCGACACCGACGTCCTGGAACTCCTGGGCGTCACCCAACCCCGCCCATAGAAAAAAGCGCCGGCCGGGCTGTCAACACCAGCCCGACCAACGCTTGACCCCAATCAGCCCAACCGACGCTTGAGGCCAACCAACGCACGACCCAAGCCGCACCGCCCAACGCACGAGCCCAATCAGCCCGGCCGGCGCTTGAGGCCACCTCGGCCGAAGGCCGGGTCGATCAAGCCCGGCCGGCGTTTGAGGCCAAAAGCCCGGCCGGCGCTTGAGGCCACCTCGGCCGAAGGCCGGGTCGATCAAGCCCGGCCGGCGTTTGAGGCCAAAAGCCCGGCCGGCGCTTGAGGCCACCTCGGCCGAAGGCCGGGTCAATCAAGCCCGGCCGGCGCTTGAGGCCAAAAGCCCGGCCGGCGACTGAGGCCCTACAGGTTGAACCCAAGCGCCCGCAACTGCTCACGCCCGTCATCGGTGATCTTGTCCGGCCCCCACGGCGGCATCCACACCCAGTTGATCCGCATGTCCGCGACAATCCCCTCCGTCGCCGTACGGGTCTGGTCCTCGATGACATCGGTCAACGGACACGCCGCACTCGTGAGCGTCATGTCGATCGTCGCGATGTTCGCGTCGTCCACGTGGACGCCGTACACCAGGCCGAGGTCGACGACGTTGATCCCGAGCTCGGGGTCGACGACGTCGTACATCGCCTCGGTGACGTCCTCGGGCGTGGCCTGCGCCTTGGTGTCGGTCATTTCTGCCCTTCCGTCTCCAGCGCCTGCGCGGTCGCGTCCTTGAAGGCCATCCAGCCCAGCAGCGCGCACTTCACACGTGCCGGGTACTTGCTGACGCCGACGAACGCCACGGCGTCCTCCAGGACGTCCTCGTCCGGCTCGCCCTGCCCCTTGGACTGCATGAGCGCGAGAAACTCGTCGCCCGCGTGCAGAGCGTCCTCGATCGTGTGCCCGATCACCAGGTCGGTCATCACCGACGTGCTGGCCTGGCTGATCGAACAGCCCTGGCCCTCGTAGCTGACGTCGAGAACCTTCTCGCCGTCCAGCTTCACACGCAGGGTGACCTCGTCGCCACACGTCGGGTTGACGTGGTGCACCTCGGTGTCGAACGGGTCCCGCAGCCCCTTGTTATGGGGGTGGCGGTAGTGGTCCAGGATGATCTCCTGGTACATGCCGTCAAGCTTCATCTTCGCCTCCCACCCGTGTCAGCCGAAGAACCGACGGACATGTTCCAGACCGGCCACGAGCGCGTCGACCTCACCCGGCGTGGAGTAGAGGTAGAACGAGGCACGCGTGGTCGCCGGCACCTCGTAGCGCAGGCACACCGGTCGCGCGCAGTGGTGACCCACGCGGACCGCGATGCCCTGCTCGTCGAGCACCTGACCCACGTCGTGCGGGTGGATGTCGCCGAAGGTGAACGAGATGGCCGCACCGCGGGCGATGTTGTTCGCCGGACCGATGATCTTCAGGCCCTCGACACCGGCGAGGGCGTCGATCGCGTACCCGGTGAGCGCGTGCTCGTGGGCCGCGACCTTGTCCATGCCGATCGCCGACAGGTAGTCGATCGCCGCACCGAGCCCGACCGCTTCCGCGATCGGCGGGGTGCCGGCCTCGAACTTGTGCGGCGCGGGCGCGTACGTGGACGCGCTCATCGTCACGGTCTCGATCATCTCGCCGCCGCCCAGGAACGGCGGCAGCTCCTCCAGCAGGCCGAGCCGGCCCCACAGCACGCCGATGCCGGTCGGGCCGCACATCTTGTGCCCGGTGAAGGCGACGAAGTCGGCCTCCAGGGCCTGCACGTCGAGCACGACGTGCGGCGCGGCCTGCGACGCGTCGACCACCACGAGCGCGCCGACGTCGTGCGCGCGGCGCACGATCGGCTCCAGGTCGTTGACCGTGCCGAGGATGTTCGAGGTGTGCACGACCGAGACGACCTTGGTGTCCTCGGTGATCACCTGCTCGATGTTCGACAGGTCGAGCCGGCCGTCGTCGGTCAGACCGAACCACTTGAGCTTCGCGCCGGTGCGCTGCGCGAGCAGCTGCCACGGGACGATGTTCGAGTGGTGCTCCATCTCGGTGATCACCACGTCGGCGCCCGCGCCGACCCGGAACGGCTCGTCCGCCCAGGTCAGCATGTTCGCGACGAGGTTGATCGCCTCGGAGGAGTTCTTCGTGAAGATGACCTCGTCCCGGCTGGGCGCGTTGATGAACGTCGCGACCTTGTCCCGGGCGCCCTCGTACAGCGCGGTGGCCTCTTCGGCCAGCACGTGCACGCCGCGGTGCACGTTCGCGTTGCTGTTGGCGTAGTAGTGCGTCATGGCGTCGATCACCTGACGCGGGGTCTGCGACGTCGCCGCGTTGTCCAGGTAGACAAGCGGCTTGTCGCTGTGCAGGAGCCGTTCGAGGATCGGGAAATCCTTGCGGATCGCGTCGGTGTCGAGCAGCCCCGGCAGGTGCACTGTCATGCAGACTCTCCCTTGGCACTGACGCCCGTGTAGGCCTCGTAGCCCTCGTCCTCCAGCTTGTCGGCGAGCTCGGCGCCGCCGGACTCGACGATCCGGCCGCCGTTGAAGACGTGCACGTGGTCGGGCTTGATGTACTTCAGGATGCGCGTGTAGTGGGTGATCAGCAGGGTGCCGATCTCGCCGGTGGCCTGCACGCGGTTGACGCCCTCGGACACCACGCGCAGCGCGTCGACGTCCAGACCCGAGTCGGTCTCGTCGAGGATCGCGATCTTCGGGCGAAGCAGCTCCAGCTGGAGGATCTCGTGGCGCTTCTTCTCACCCCCGGAGAAACCCTCGTTGACGTTGCGCTCGGCGAACGCGGGGTCCATCTGGAGGCGCTGCATGGCCTCCTTGACTTCCTTGATCCACAGCCGCAGCTTGGGGGCCTCGCCACGGGTGGCGGTGGCCGCGGTGCGCAGGAAGTTGGACACCGAGACGCCGGCGACCTCGACGGGGTACTGCATCGCGAGGAACAGGCCGGCGCGGGCCCGCTCGTCGACGGACATCGACAGCACGTCCTCGCCGTCGAGCAGCACGCTGCCGCCGGTGACCTTGTACTTCGGGTGACCCGCGACCGAGTACGCCAGCGTCGACTTGCCCGAGCCGTTCGGGCCCATGATGGCGTGGGTCTCGCCCTGCTTCACGGTCAGGTCGACGCCGCGCAGGATCTCGCGCGGACCGTTCTCGGCGTCCACACTGACGTGCAGGTCGCGGATCTCAAGCGTTGCCATAACGGACTCAGGACTCCTGGTTCACATCGACAAAGACGGCTCCGCCGTCGATCTTCACGGGGTACACGGGGACCGGCAGATTTGCCGGGGGACCCGAAGGGCGGCCGGTGCGCAGATCGAAGCGCGAGCCGTGCAGCCAGCACTCGATGGCGCAGTCCTCGACCTCGCCCTCGGAGAGCGACACGTTGGCGTGCGAGCACACGTCGTTGATCGCGTACACATCGCCCTCGGTGCGCACGAGAGTCACCGGAATCTCGTCGAGCACGACGCGCAGGGGCGTGTCCTCGTGCAGATCCGTCTCGGCGCAGGCCTTGAGATAACTCATCGGGCGCCGCCTTCGAGGCGGGCCTCGATCTGCGTCATCAGGCGCTCTTCCAGTTCGGCGATACCGACCCGGGCGATGATCTCGGCGAAGAAGCCGCGCACCACCAGGCGGCGGGCCTCGTCGGCCGGGATGCCGCGCGACTGCAGGTAGAAGAGCTGCTCGTCGTCGAAGCGCCCGGTCGCGCTCGCGTGCCCGGCGCCGGCGATCTCGCCGGTCTCGATCTCCAGGTTGGGGACCGAGTCGGCGCGCGCGCCGTCGGTGAGCACGAGGTTGCGGTTGAGTTCGTAGGTGTCGGTGCCCTGCGCGGCCGCGCGGATGAGCACGTCGCCGATCCACACCGTGTGCGCGTCGGCACCCTGGAGCGCGCCCTTGTAGGTCACCAGGCTGCGGCACTGCGGCACGTCGTGGTCGATGAACAACCGGTGTTCGAGGTGCTGGCCGGCGTCGGCGAAGTACACGCCGTACAGCTCGGCGTCGCCGCCCGGGCCGTCGTAGACCACGCGCGGGAACAGCCGAACGAGGTCGCCGCCGAGCGTGACCACCACGGAGGTGAAGGACGCGTCGCGGCCCACGCGGGTCAGATGCGACCCCACGTGCACGGACTCGGCGTCCCAGTCCTGGATCGAGACGACCTTGAGCTTGGCGCCTTCGGCGACGATGAACTCGACGTTCTGCGCGTAGGTCGCGGAACCGCTGTGGTCGAGCACGACCGTGGCCTCGGCGAACCGCTCGACCGAGATCGTGACGTGCCCGAACGCGGTGCCGCCGGCTCCGTGCAGGGCGACCACGACCGGCTCGGCGAGCTGCGTGTCCTTGGCGACGGTGATCAGCGTCGCCTTCTCGAACGCGCTGTACGCCTGCGCGGCGACGCGGTCGACCGGCGGGCCGGCCGTGCCGATGCGCGGGTCCGTGCGGTCGACGGTCTCGACGGCCACGCCCTCGGGCGCGGTCACCGAGACGGTGACCTCGCCCAGGTCGCCGGCGCCGGCGGTGCCGTCGTGCAGGCCGCGGAGGCGGGCCAGCGGGGTGAACCGCCAGTCCTCCTCACGGCCGGTGGGCACCGCGAAGTCGGCCACGTCGTACGACGCGGCGGCGACCTGTCGGGCGTCAGCCGGCTGGGCGACCGAGCGCCCGGTGCCGGGGCCGGCGAGTTCGTTCGCGGCCCCGGACTCGCGCACGGCGATCGAGCCGGCGGTCGTGCTACCGGGGTTGTTGGTGTTCGCAGCCATGGACTAGCCCACAGCCCCTTCCATCTGAAGCTCGATCAGGCGGTTCAGTTCGAGGGCGTACTCCATGGGGAGTTCGCGCGCGATGGGCTCGACGAACCCGCGCACGATCATCGCCATGGCCTCGTCCTCGGTCATGCCGCGGCTCATGAGGTAGAACATCTGGTCTTCGGAGACCTTCGAGACGGTCGCCTCGTGGCCCATCGACACGTCGTCCTCGCGGACGTCGACGTACGGGTAGGTGTCCGAGCGGCTGATCGTGTCGACCAGGAGCGCGTCGCACTTGACCGACGAGGTCGAGCCGTGCGCGCCTTCCTCGATCTGGACCAGACCGCGGTAGGACGTGCGGCCACCGCCGCGCGCGACCGACTTGGACACGATGTTGGACGACGTGTTCGGGGCGCAGTGCACCATCTTCGAACCGGCGTCCTGGTGCTGGCCCTCGCCCGCGAAGGCGATCGACAGCGTCTCGCCCTTGGCGTGCTCGCCGAGCAGCCACACGGCCGGGTACTTCATGGTGACCTTGGAACCGATGTTGCCGTCGATCCACTCCATCGTCGCGCCCTCGTGGGCCACGGCGCGCTTGGTCACCAGGTTGTACACGTTGTTCGACCAGTTTTGGATGGTCGTGTAGCGCACCCGGGCGTTCTTCTTGACGACGATCTCGACGACGGCCGAGTGCAGCGAGTCCGACTTGTAGATCGGCGCGGTGCAGCCCTCGACGTAGTGCACGTGGCTGCCCTCGTCGGCGATGATCAGCGTCCGCTCGAACTGACCCATGTTTTCCGTGTTGATCCGGAAGTAGGCCTGGAGCGGGATCTCCACGTGCACGCCCGGCGGGACGTAGATGAACGAGCCACCCGACCACACGGCGGTGTTCAGCGCGGAGAACTTGTTGTCGCCGGTCGGGATGACCGACCCGAAGTATTCCTTGAACAGCTCCGGGTGCTCGCGCAGCCCGGTGTCCGTGTCGAGGAAGATGACGCCCTGCTCCGCCAGGTCCTCGCGGATCTGGTGGTAGACGACCTCCGACTCGTACTGCGCGGCGACGCCCGCGACGAGGCGCTGCTTCTCCGCCTCCGGGATGCCGAGCCGGTCGTACGTGTTCTTGATGTCCTCGGGCAGGTCCTCCCACGAGGCGGCCTGCTTCTCGGTCGAGCGCACGAAGTACTTGATGTTGTCGAAGTCGATGCCCGAGAGGTCGGAGCCCCAGGTCGGCATCGGCTTCTTGCCGAAGAGCCGAAGGCCCTTCATGCGCTGCTTCAACATCCACTCGGGCTCGGACTTCTTCGCCGAGATGTCCGCGACGACCTCCTCGGAGATTCCGCGGCGCGCGTTCGTGCCGGCGGTGTCCGAGTCGGCCCAGCCGTACTCGTAGGTGCCCAGACCCTCAAGCTCTGGGCGAGCGTCGGTGGTCATGAAGTAGTCCTCCCGGAAGCCGGGGTGGCGTCGGTCGATTCCCGCGGACGGGAAGGGCCCCGGCGCGGCGGATTCTTGTCTTCGGTGTTCGTCCGGCCGGACGAGCCGGCCGGTTCAGCCTGTACAGCAGGAACGTGCGTCGTGCAGACGCCGTCGCCGTGGGCGATGGTCGCCAGCCGTTGCACGTGCGTGCCGAGAAGGCGCGCGAACACCTCGGCCTCGGCCTCGCAGAGCTGCGGAAACCGCTCGGCGACGTGTGCCACCGGACAGTGGTGCTGGCAAAGCTGCTCTCCGCCGGGTGCAGGCCGCGCACTCGCGGCATACCCATCGGCGGACAGCGCCTCGGCCAGCGCTCGGGCCCGCTCCCCGGGGGGCGCGGACTCGACCGAGGGACGATACCTCTCCTCGCGGGCGGCAAGCCGCTCGCGGGCAAATTTCGTCACGGCCTCGTCGCCGAGATGTTCGGCGACGAAGCCGAGGGCCTCGGCCGCCAGCTCGTCGTACTCCTGGTGGAAACCGGAGCGACCGGCGTCGGTGAGCGCGAACACCTTGGCCGGGCGACCCCGGCTTCGGCGCCCGTAGACGCGCTGCTCGGTGGCCTCGACGACGCCCTCGGCCACGAGTGCGTCCAAATGGCGACGCACTCCCGCCGGGGTCAGCTCCAGTCGCTCGGCCAGGTCCGCCGCGGTGGACGGGCCGTGGTCGACGATCGAGCGCGTGACCCGGTGCCGGGTGCCCTCGTGGCCGTCATGCTCGGACGTGCCGACACCCGGGGCGGTTGTCCGCCTCGACGCCTCTTCACCCGTCCGCATGTATTCCACAACACCATTGTTGCGTTAATCGACCCCCAGGCCAAACTCCGTCCACGTGGAGTCCATCACTTAGGTGTACCTAACATCACACCGGTGAGTACACGCGGGCTGACCTGCGGATTTTCCTGACGCCCCGTCAGGTGTGCGTGATGTCGGCGACCCCGGCACGAGAGGCGCCGAGAGCTTTCTAGACTGACTCGTCATGGACTCCCCGCCCCCAGCAGTCGCCATCACGGGCCTGGTCAAGCGCTACGGCGCGAAGACCGCCGTGGACGGGCTCTCGCTCACCGTCGAACGCGGCACGGTGACCGCCGTGCTCGGTCCGAACGGCGCCGGGAAGACCAGCACGATCGAGATCTGCGAAGGCTACCGGCGCGCCGACGCGGGCGAGGTCCGGGTGCTCGGCCTGGACCCGGCCCGCGACGCGAGCGCGTTGCGGCCGCGGATCGGGGTGATGTTGCAGTCGGGGGGCGTGTACTCGGGAGCGCGCGCCGAGGAGATGCTGCGGCACGTCGCGCGGCTGCACGCGCATCCGCTGGACGTCGCGATGCTGATCGAGCGGCTCGGGTTGGGCTCGTGCGGTCGGACCACGTACCGACGCCTGTCCGGCGGGCAGCAGCAGCGCCTCGCGCTCGCGCTCGCCGTGGTCGGCCGCCCCGAGCTGGTGTTCCTGGACGAGCCGACCGCCGGGCTCGACCCGCACGCGCGGCACGCGACCTGGGAGCTGGTGCGCGAGCTGCGTACGGACGGGGTGAGCGTCGTGCTGACCACGCATCTGATGGACGAGGCCGAGAAGCTCGCCGACGACGTCGCGATCGTGGACCGCGGGCGGGTGATCGCGTTCGGGTCGCCGGAGGCGCTGTGCCACGACGGCGCGGAGAACTCGCTGCGCTTCTCCGGACCGCCCGGGCTCGACCTGGGCTCGCTGCTGAACGCGCTGCCGGAAGGCGCGAAGGCGCTGGAGGTGTCCCGCGGGGCGTACCGGATCGAGGGCCACATCGACCCGCAACTCCTGGCGACCGTCACCTCGTGGTGCGCGCAGCACGGGGTGATGCCGGAGCGGCTGACCGTGGAACGACGCAGCCTGGAGGACGTGTTCATGGAGCTGACCGGACGGGAGCTGCGGAGTTGAGCGCGGTGGAGGAAGGGACGATCGCGCCGCGGGGGACCTTCGCGCCCGCGCCCGGCGCGGCCTCGCCGACCCGGATGATCGTGGCGCAGGCCGTCCTGGAGACGCGGATGCTGCTGCGCAACGGCGAGCAACTGCTGCTGACGGTGATCATCCCGACCCTGCTGCTCGTCGTCTTCAGCTCGGCGGACATCGTCGACACCGGCGACGGCGAGCGGGTCGACTTCCTGGCGCCCGGGCTGCTCGCGCTCGCGGTGCTGTCGACGGCCTTCACCGGGCAGGCGATCGCGACCGGGTTCGAGCGGCGGTACGGCGTGCTCAAGCTGCTCGGTTCGACGCCGCTGCCGCGCTGGGGGCTGATGGTGGCCAAGACGGCGTGCGTGCTCGTGGTCGAGGTGCTCCAGGTGGCCCTGCTCGCGGTGATCGCGCTCGCGCTCGGGTGGTCGCCGCACGGGAACCCCGTGTGGGTGATCCTGCTGCTCCTGCTGGGCACGGCGGCGTTCTCGGGGCTCGGACTGCTGATGGCCGGGACGCTGCGGGCCGAGGCCACGCTGGCGGCGGCGAACCTGGTGTTCATCCTGCTGCTGCTCGGCGGCGGGGTGATCGTGCCGCTGGACAAGTTCCCCTCCGGGGTCGAGCACACCCTGGCGCTGCTGCCGATCTCGGCGCTGTCGGACGGCCTGCGCGACGTGCTGCGGGACGGCTCGGGGCTGCCGCTGGGCGATCTGGCGATCCTGGCGGTCTGGGCGGTGCTGGGCCTGGGCGCGGCGGCGCGCTTCTTTCGGTGGGAGTGACGGTCGGCCGGGCACCCTGGTGCGCTTGTGAATTGATTCACGACGTAGCATGTCGCGCATGAGTTTGCAGGCCGTCTCCCCGCTCGCCCGCCGTGTGTTCCTCGCGAACCTGGTGGCGCAGATCGGCATCGTCGTCACGGGCGGTCTCGTCCGACTCACCGACTCCGGCCTGGGGTGCGACACCTGGCCGCAGTGCAACAACACCGACTGGACGCCGCACGAGGCGGTCAGCCACCACGCGTACATCGAGTTCGGCAACCGGATGCTGACCTACGTCGTCGGCGCGATCGCGGTGGCGTGCGTGGTGTTCGCGTACCGGCAGCTCCCGCGCCGCAGGGACATCACCACGCTGGCCTGGGTGCAGATCGGCACGGTCGCCGGCCAGGCCGGGCTCGGCGGCATCACCGTGCTCACCGACCTGCACCCGATGGCGGTCGCGAGCCACCTGCTGCTGTCGATGCTGCTGATCGGCTCGGCGGTCATGCTGTACGAGCGCGCGGGCGAGGGCGACGCGCCCGCGCGGCTGCTGGTCCGGCCGGAGATCCGCTGGTTCGGCTACGGCACGGTGGCCCTCGCGGGCGCGCTGATCGTGGTCGGCACCCTGGTCACCGGCACCGGGCCGCACGCGGGCGACCTCAAGGCCAAGCGCTTCGACCTGGACATCGACCAGATCGCCTGGCTGCACGCCGACCTGGCGTTCCTCCTGCTCGGCGCGGCCATCGCCCTGGCCCTGGCCCTGCGCGTCACCGACGCCCCCCTCGCCGCCCAGCACCGCGTCTGGTGGCTGCTCGGCGTCCTGGTCCCCCAGGGCCTGCTCGGCTACGTCCAATACTTCAACGGCCTGCCCGAGTGGATGGTCCTGGTCCACATGTGGGGCGCGACGCTGACCGTGGTGACGGCGACGCGCGTGCTGTTCGGCCTGCGGGTCCGCGCGGACGCGGCGACCGAGGCCGAGGAGCCGCGGCCGGCGGTCGAGGACCGCGAGCCGGTGGCCACGCGCTACTGACACCGCCGCCGAAGCGGGTCGGATCCATGGGATCGCGACCCGCTTCGGCGGTTCGGAGCGCCTCGACGCGTCAGCGGCTCGGCACGGCCAGGAGCAGGGCGAAGCGCTCGCGGCTGTCGGTCCACCACCGGCGGATCGTGAAGCCCGCCCCGGCCAGCTCGGCCTCCAGCGCCTCCCGGCGGAACTTGACCGAGATCTCGGTGCGCAGGTGCTCGCCCTCGGCGAAGTCCACGGACAGGTCGAGCGGGGGGATCTTGACGGTCTGGTCGGTGCGGGAACGCAGGTGCATCTCGATCCGCTCCGCCTCGGCGTTCCACAGCGCCACGTGGTCGAAGGCGTCGGGATCGAAGTCGGCGTCCAGTTCGCGATCGAGCACCTGCAGCACGTTCTTGTTGAACTCGGCGGTGACGCCCTGGCTGTCGTCGTACGCCGCCACCAGGACCTCGGGATCCTTGACCAGGTCCACGCCCAACAAAAGGGTGTCGTCGGCGCTCAGGGCGCGGCGCAGGATGCCGTAGAAGGCCGCGCGCTGGGCGGTGTCGAGGTTGCCGAGGGTGCTGCCCAGGAAGCTGAGCAGGCGCGGACCCGGCTCGTCGGTCACGGGGAGTTCGTGCTCGAAGTCGGTGACCGTGGCCGCGACCCGCAGGCTCGGGTAGTCGCGGCAGAGCGCCTCCCCGGCCTGGACGAGCGCGGAGTCGCTGACGTCGAGCGGAACGTAGCGCTCCAGCGTGCCGGCGGCGGTGAGCGCGTCCAGGAGCAGCCGGGTCTTGCGGGAGGAGCCCGAGCCGAGCTCGATCAGCGAGCGGGCCCGGGTGGCGGCGGCGATCTCGGGGGCGTAGCGGGTGAGGATCTCCTGCTCGGCCCGGGTGGGGTAGTACTCGGGCAGGTGGGTGATCTGCTCGAAGAGTTCGCTTCCCCGGGCGTCGTAGAACCACTTGGGCGGCAGCGACCTGGTCGGCGCCGTGAGGCCCTGGAGCACGTCGGCACGCAGGGTGGTGGTGAAGTAGTCGTCGGGCAGCCGGTGGTCGAGGGTGAAGCGGCTGGTCATGGTGCGCCGTTCCTGTGGGTCGGTGGACGGGCGTGCGGCGGTGGGGCGCACGGGGCGGATCGGGGCGACGCGCACGCCGCTTCGGGTGGCCAGGAGCAGGGAGTGTTCGGGCACCTCGCGCCACTCGCCCCAACGCGCGTCGACGGTGTCGTCGGGTTCGGAGGCGACGAGTACCCGGTCGGGGGCGGTGCGGTACCACAGGGTGTCCCCGTGCCGGCCGGCCACGATGGTGTGGCCGTCGGTGAGCAGCAGGTTCAGCCGCGCGTCCGGGCGGGCGGCGGCGACCTGCCGGATCAGCGCGGCGGTCGCCCCGCCGGCGGGCTCCCCGCGGCGGAGCCGGCGCGCGAGCATGGCCCAGAGCAGGGCCGAGTCGCAGCGGGCCTCCAGGGCGAGCAGGTCGGCCGGCTCCAGGCCGGTGGCCTCGATGGGCAACCTGGTCCAGTCCGGGATCGCGCCGTTGTGGCTGAACAGCCAGTGGCCGTCGCGAAACGGTGCCGCGGCGGCCTCGTCCTGACTGGTGCCGGCGGTGGCGCTGCGGACGGCGGCCAGGATCGCGCCGCTGCGGATCGTGCGAGCCAGGTCGGGCAGGTTGGGGTCGGCCCAGATCGGCAGCGCGCGACGGTAGCGGGCGGGCTCCGGCGGGTGGCCGGACGCCGCCGCCCGGTCGGGCTCCGCGTCCGGGTCGAGTTCCGGGTCGGCTGCCGCCGGCCCGCCGGGGTACCAGCCGAAGCCGAAGCCGTCGACGTTGACCGTGCCGTACCGCTGCCGGCGCGGCGCCCAGGACTGCTCGTACAGCCCGTGCGGCGGTTCGACAAGCAGCTCGGCGAGCGTGATCTCCGGTCCCAGGTAGGCCAGATGACGGCACATCAGCGGGCCTCCCCGGGGCCCGCGTCGCGCGCGGTGCGGAAGCCGGCGAAGATCTGTCGGCGGATCGGCAGGTCCCAGTTGCGGAAGGTACCGCGGCAGGCGACCTCGTCCACCGCGAAGGAGCCGCCGCGCAGCACCTTGTGCCCGGGGCCGAAGAACACCTCGGAGTACTCCCGGTAGGGGAAGGCCGCGAAGCCCGGATGGGGCGTGAAGTCGGAGGACGTCCACTCCCAGACGTCGCCGATCAGCTGGCGGGCCCCGGACGGGGCGGCACCCGCCGGATAGCCGCCGGCGGGGGCGGGTTGGAGGTGTCGCTGACCGAGGTTGGCGTGCTCGGGCGTGGGGTCGGCGTCCCCCCACGGGTACCGGCGGGAGCGGCCGGCGTCCGGATCGTGCCGGGCCGCCTTCTCCCACTCGGCCTCGGTCGGCAGGCGCCGCCCCGCCCAGCGGGCGTAGGCGTCGGCCTCGTACCAGCACACGTGCAGCACCGGCTCGTCGAGCGGTACGGGTTCGGTCCGGCCGAAGCGGCGGCGCAGCCAGGTCCCGCCGTCGCGTCGCCAGAACAGCGGGGCGGTCAGCTGGGCCTGCCGCCGGTGCCGCAGGCCCTCCGGGGTCCACCAGCGCGCGTCTTCGTAGCCGCCGTCGGCGATGAAGTCCAGGTAGGCCGCGTTGGTGACGGGCACGGTGTCCAGCCAGAACGCCGGCACGTCGACGGTGTGCGCGGGCCGTTCGTTGTCGAGCGCCCACGGCTCGGTGGACGTGCCCATCTCGAAGGGTCCGGCGGCCACCAGCACCTCGCGGGGCAGCCCGGCCGCGTCGGGCGGGGCGGCCGGCGGGGCGGGGGCGTCCAGGACGGCCGGCCCGCTGCGCAGTTGGTGGGTGGCGAGCATGGTCTCGTCGTGCTGTTGCTCGTGCTGGGCGAGCATGCCGAAGACGAATCCGTTCGCCGGGAGCGGGTCGCCCGTGGCGTCGAAATCGGCGGTGTCCAGCACGGCAAGGGCCTGCTCGCGCACCTCCCCGAGGTAGCGGCGGGCCGCTTCGGGCCCCAGCAGGGGAAGTGCGGGACGGTCGGCACGCGGGTGCCGGAAGGCGTCGTAGAGCGGGTCCAGGTCGGGGCGCAGCGCGGGGCGGTTGCCGGCTCGGCGGACCAGCCACAGTTCTTCCTGGTTGCCGATGTGTGCCAGGTCCCAGACCAGTGGGGACATCAGCGGGGAGTGCTGGGCCGAGAGTTCGTCCTCGCCCAGGCAGTCGGTCAGTGCCAGTGTCCGGCGCCGGGCCCTCGCCAGCGCGGCCGCGGCCCGCGCGCGTGCGGAAGGAGGGCGCTCGGTTATCGACGTCGTCGACTTCATCAACGGACCCTTTCCAGGAGGTCGTCCGCGGGACATCGGCCCCGTTCGGCGTAGCGTCGGCCGAACTCGGCCACGGCACAGCGGATCCGGTCCGGCGCACCGGAGTCGGCGAGTGCGTTCTCGGTGGCGGCGAAGCACGCGCGGACGGCCTTGCCGAGCTCCGGGTCGGCGGGGCCGAGCCTGGCGGCACGTGTCCACACCGAGTCGGCCGGTACCGCCGACCCGTTCGGGCACAGCGGCTCGGTCGCCGCCCAGGCGGCCTCGGCCGCGGCCGGGTCGTCGAGCAGGGTGGCGGCCATCGTGGCCGGGACCACCCAGTCGTCGCCGCGTTGGGCGTCGATCATCCGCAACTCCAGCCAGCCGCGCGGGCGGACCGGCGGGAAGAGCGTGGTCAGGTGGTAGTCCAGATCCTCCAAGGTGGGTGGTCGCACGCCGGGCGCGCCGCGCAACCAGGAGCGGAAGGTCAGCCCTTCGGGCGCGGTCCAGCTCTCCGACGAGATGCCGCGCACGCACAGCAGCGCGGCGTCCAGCGCGTAGCTCGCCCAGACGGCGCGCGGGTCCGGTCCGGATCCCGGGGGTCGGGTTCGGCCGGGGTCCATCCGTTCCCAGACGAATTGCCGGGTCGAGCGCCAGCCGGTCGGTTTGCCGTGCCACAGCGGGGAGTTGGCGAACGCGGCGATCAGGACCGGGCCGAGCCGGTGGGTCAGCTCCCAGCGGGAGCGGTATCCCTGAAGGCCCGCCGTCTCGTCACCGGCGTCCAGGTTGACCTGCACGGACGCGGTGCCGCGCATCATCATCCGGCCCCAGGTGCCATCCCGGTCGAAGTAGGTCTCCATGGCGCGGTAGCGGGGATGGTCCACGATCCGCGGGGGGTCTTGGTACGGCTCCAATCCGTGGCCGGCGAGCACGAGTCCGCTCGCGGCCAGTGCCCGTCGCAGCGCCTCGGTGTCGGCCCGCAGCTCCGCGACACAGCCGGCGAGCGTCGTCGCGGGCAGCGAACTCAGTTCGACCTGCCCACCCGGCTCCCGGGTCAACCTGCTGCCGAACGGCAGCCCGCCGGGTCCCGTCAAGGGGGCCAGGGCCTCGTCCAGCCGCTCCGGCGTCACTTCGCGGCGGGCGTCGACGCCGTCGTGCACGATCCATTCCAGCTCTATGCCGACCCGCGCGGGTGGGCCCGTCTTGAAGCACACGCCATGTACGTGGGCCTGCGCGTCGTCCTCCTTGAGAGCGACATCCATCGCACTCACTCCTTGTCTCTCGAGCAACTTTCCTGAACTGCTGTACCCGGCGGACGGGACGGGAACACCAGCGCACTCGTGAACCCCGAGCCACACCCACATGGCCTACAGGAGACACACGAGGGCAACCACGGGGACCGGGGGCGTGTTCCCCGTTCGGGTCATCGTCGGGGTGCCGCGGGGGTCGTCGTGGGCTCGTTGCGAGGTTGTCGTGGGGGTCGAGGTTCGGGCCTTGTGGCGCCGGGATCCCGGCGCGCGGCCCCGCTCCGTCGCCCCGCCGTCTCCGCGCTGCTCGATGCCCGCCGCGCCCCTCTTCGCCTGCGAGCGCCCCGAGTTGCGGCCGCACGGGTCCCGTGAGAGCGAGGGCGGCACGGGCCGAGGGTGCTTGACCGCGCCGGCCGGCGCGCGCGTCCGCGGTTCGCGAGGGGACGGATCCGCGGCGGCCGTACCCGCCCCGGGAGTCTGGACAACCGGCGCCGGGTGGCCTGTCATGGCGGGATGACCATCGCGCGGCCGCCGATCGACCTGGACGGCTACACCGGAGACCACGCCCGCGACCACGCGCTGCACCGTGAGCGCGGACACGCCCTGTTCGAGCCGCTGCCCGACGACGCCACGGACGCGGACCTCGACCGGCAGTGGGACCTCATCAGGCGCGACAGGCTGCTCTTCGGCCTGGCCTGTTGGCACGCCGAGGTCGCGCCCGCGTTTCACCGGGCCAGGGCGGCGGCGGAGCGGGCGGAGCAGGCGCTGCGGCCGGCCGAGGACGACCCGACCGCACGCGCCGGGGCCGCGCCGGCGGTCCGGGCGTACGGGTGCGCCCGATCGAACCTGCTCGTGCTCCTGGACCGACACCCCTTCCCGGCCGGCGGCGGCCCCCTGTACGAGCAGTACGTGGCCAAGGAAAACCGGGTCCGCCCGACCTCCCTGCCCCCCGAAACCACAATGCGCCACCGCGCGGGCCTGACGTAGAGGCGATCCGCCGAGGCCGCGATTGCCGACTGCCGCGGTACGTGAAGGGCGGGGCGGGAGCCACTCGGCTCTCGCCCCGCCCTTCACGACTCGACTCGCCTCGTATCAGGCGGCTTCGATCTGCCTACTCCGGCAGCTTTGCCGCCGCTTTGCGGTCCAGGAGCCACAGGGTCGCGGCCGTGCCGTGGGCGCCGGCGGCCGGGGTCGCGGTCGGGTCGGCTGAGGCCCGGGCCGATGCCACCGCCTGCGCCTTGTCCTCGCCCGCCGCCAGCAGCCACACCTCGTGCGCCGCCCGGATCGCCGGGAAGGTCAAGGTGATTCGCGTCGGCGGGGGCTTGGGGGCCTCGCGCACGGCGACCACCGTCCGCTCCGTCTCCCGCGTCGCGGCGAAGCCCGGGAAGAGCGACGCCACGTGCGTGTCGGGGCCGACCCCGAACATCGCCAGGGTGAACGCGGGCACCGACGCGCCCGCCGGCGCCGCCGCGGCCAGCTCGGCCGCGTACCGCGCCGCGGCCGCCTCGACGTCGTCGCCGTCCGGGCCGTCGCTCGCCGGCATCGCGTGCACCAGCTCCGGCAGCACCGGAACCGTGTCCAACAACGCCTCGCGCGCCTGCGTCTCGTTCCGGTCGGCGTGGCCCGCCGGCAGGAACCGCTCGTCGCCCCACCAGATGTGCAGCCGGTCGAAGTCGATCGCGTTCAACGTCGGGGTGAGCGACAGCTCGTACAGCAGCGCGTTGCCGTTGCGCCCACCCGTCAGCACGATGTGCGCGACGCCGAACTCGGCCTGCGCGTCCGCGACCCGCTGGATCAGCCCGGTCGCGGCCGCCTTGGCCATCAGCGCGGTGTCGGCGTGTACCCGTACGAGGCCGTGCGCCGTCACGCGTTGTCGCCCTTCTTCTTGCGAGGGGCGCGCGGCGCGGCCTTCTTGGCGACCGCCTCGCGCGTCGACGCCGGCTTGGTCGCCGCCGCGCTCGACGTGCGCTTGACCACCGGCGCCGTACCGAGGTCCTTGGTCACGCGCGCCTTCGGCGCCTCGCCCTCCTCGGCCTTCTGCACGTCGGCGACCGGGGTCTGCGACACCGGCGTCTCGGTGAACGAGCCCGGCGAGGGGTCGCGCGCCGCTTCGAGCGCCGCACGCGCGAGCGTCGCCGCGTACACGTCGTCCGGGTCGAGCCGCCGCAGCTCCTCCGCGACCAGGTCGGACGCCTCGCGGCGCTTGAGCGCCACCACCCGGTCCGGCTGGCCGGGCGAGGACAGCGACGCCATCATCCCGTCCGGACGGTCGATGACGATCTCGCCGTCCTTGGTCACCAGCGTCACCGAGGTGATGCCCGGGCCGCCGGTCTCCACCCGCTCCACGTCGACGCCGAGGCGGTCGGTGAGCCACAGCGCGAGCAGTTCCGCGCTCGGGTTGCCCGCCTTCGCGCCGACCTTCGCGCTCAGGATCCTGCTGTACTTCTGGTCGAGCGCCGCGGCCAACAGGCTGCGCCACGGCGTGGTCCGGGTCCAGGCCAGGTCGGTGTCGCCCGGCGTGTACGCGCTCGCGCGCAGCCGCAGCACATCGGCCCGGCGCGGCGGTGCGGCCGCGTCGGTGACCCGACGGGTCGCCAGCGCACCCAGCAGGTCCTTGCTCGGCACCTCCGGCGCGCGCCCCGGCCACCACACCACCACGGGCGCGTCCGGCAGCAGCAGCGGCAGCACGACCGACTCGGCGTGGTTCGCCAACTCGCCGTGCATGCGCAGCAGTACGGTCTCGCCGACGCCCGAGTCGCCGACCCGGACCTCGGCGTCGAGCCGCGGACTGATCTCCTGGCCGGGGCGGCCGATCACCACCAGGATCCGCGACGGGTGCTCGCGGGCGGCCTCGCCCGCGGCCTTCATCGCGTCGTACTGGTTGGCCTCGTCGGTGACGATGACCAGCGTCAGCACCATGCCGAGGGTGGGGCTGCCCATCCCTCGACGGGCCTCGACCAGGGCGGCATTGATCTTGCTCGACTTGGTGTCCGTCAGATCGATCATCATGGGCGGCGCCAGCTCCGTCCGTCACGTGCGAGCATCTCTTCGGCCGCGTCGGGACCCCAGGTCCCGGACACGTAGGGCTCGGGCTTGCCGTGCTGCGCCCAGTGCGCCTCGATCGGGTCGAGGATCTTCCAGGACAGCTCGACCTCCTCGTGCCGCGGGAACAGCGGCGCGTCGCCGAGCAGGACGTCGAGCAGCAGTCGCTCGTACGCCTCCGGGCTCGACTCGGTGAAGGACTCGCCGTACGCGAAGTCCATGTTGACGTCGCGCACCTCCATCGCGGTGCCCGGCACCTTGGAGCCGAACCGCACCGTCATGCCCTCGTCCGGCTGCACCCGGATGACCAGGGCGTTCTGGCCCAGCTCCTCCGTGGCGGTCGCGTCGAAGGGCAGGTGCGGGGCGCGCTGGAAGACCACCGCGATCTCCGTCACCCGGCGGCCGAGCCGCTTGCCCGCGCGCAGGTAGAACGGGACGCCCGCCCAGCGGCGGTTGGCGATCTCCAGCTTGATCGCGGCGTACGTGTCGGTCCGCGAGTCCGGCGGGATGCCGTCCTCTTCGAGGTAGCCCGGGACCAGCTCGCCGCCCTGCCAGCCGCGCGTGTACTGCGCGCGCACGGTGCCGCGCGACAGGTCGTCGGGCAGCTTGACCGAGCTGAGCACCTTGAGCTTCTCGGCCACCAGCGAGTCGGCGTCGAAGGAGACCGGCTCCTCCATCGCGGTCAGCGCGAGCAGCTGGAGCAGGTGGTTCTGGATCACGTCGCGCGCGGCGCCGATGCCGTCGTAGTACCCGGCCCGGCCGCCGATGCCGATGTCCTCGGCCATGGTGATCTGCACGTGGTCCACGTACGACCGGTTCCACAGCGGCTCGAACATCGTGTTGGCGAAGCGCAGCGCCATGATGTTCTGGACGGTTTCCTTGCCGAGGTAGTGGTCGATGCGGAAGACCGACTCGGGCGGGAAGACCTCGTCGACCACCTTGTTCAGTGCGCGCGCGCTCTTGAGGTCGTGCCCGAACGGCTTCTCGATGACGACGCGGCGCCACGAGTCGGCCTTGGGGTCGGCGAGCCCGTGCTCCTTGAGCTGGCGGACCACCTCGGGGAATGCCTTCGGCGGAACCGACAGGTAGAACGCGTGGTTGCCCTGGGTGCCCTGCTGCGCGTCGAGGTCGTCGATCGTCTGACGCAGCTGGTCGAACGCCTTGCCGTCGTCGAACTCGCCCTGGACGAACCGGAAGCCCTCGGACAGCTGCTGCCACACCTCTTCACGGAAGGGCGTGCGCGCGTGTTCCTTGACCGCCTCGTACACGACCTGCGCGAAGTCCTGGTTCTCCCAGTCGCGGCGGGCGAAGCCGGTGAGCGCGAAGCCCGGCGGCAGCAGCCCGCGGTTGGCGAGGTCGTAGATCGCCGGCATCAGCTTCTTGCGGGACAGGTCGCCCGTGACGCCGAAGATCACCAGGCCGGACGGGCCCGCGATGCGCGGGAGTCGGCGGTCCTGCGGGTCGCGCAGCGGGTTGTCCGGCCAGACGGCCGGCTTGGACTTGGTGGCCTTGGGGCTCATCGAGCCGCTCCGTCCACAAGGGCGCGGACGGCGTCGAGCAGCTGCCCGAGTCCGGCCGCGCGATCCGTCAGGTGCAGGCGCAGTACGGGCCGCCGGCGCGAGGTGATCGCACCGAGGTCGCCGAGGGCCTGGGCCAGCTGGAGCCGACCGAAGCTGTACGGCTTGGCCGGCACGTCCAGGTCCTCGGCACTGGCGCCGGTGATCTGGAGGAACGCCCCGACCGAGGGGCCGCCCTTGTGGAACTGACCGGTCGAGTGCAGGAAGCGCGGCGCCCAGCCGAAGGTGACCTGATCGCCGTCGAGCGCGTCGGCCAGGAGCGGCCGCAACTCGGCGGCGGCGCTGTCGCCGACGCGGTCGAGGTAGGCCATCACGGCCAGGTAGCCGGTGTCCGGCACGGTCTCCAGCAGCGCGCGCAACGCGCCGCTCAGGTCGCTCGCGCCGGCGAGCAACTCGGCGTCGCCGTACACCCGGACCGCGCCGTCGGAGAAGGCCGGCTCGCCCTCGGGCAGCGGACCGTCGCCCGCACGCTCCAGGAGCGCACCGGTGTTGTCCTTGGACTCCTGCACGTTCGGCTGGTCGAACGGGTCGATGCCGATGACGCGCCCGGCGACCGCCGTCGCGTACTCCCACAGCAGCAACTGGGCGCCCAGCGGGCCGGAGACGCGCAGGTCGGCCTCGGGCCGCACGACGTCCTCGTCACCGATCACCGTGCGGACGGTGTCGGCGCCGACCTTGCGCGCGAAGCCCGGCGCGTCGACTCCCTCGACGACGACGGGCAGGATGCCGCGGCCCTGCTTGCCGGTGGACTCGGCGATGAGCTGCTCGGCCCAGTCGCCGAAGCCCACGATGTCGCCGGTGTTGGCGAGCACGAGCTTGTCCCGGCCGTGGTTGGCGGCGGCGCCGAGCACGGCGCCGAGCAGCAGGCCCGGGTTGTCCTTGTCCTCGGCGAGCGCGGGCGCGAGCGCCGCGGCGTCGTCGAGCAGCTTCTCCACGTCGACGCCGGCCAGCGCGCTGGGCACCAGGCCGAACGCGGTCAGCGCCGAGTAGCGGCCGCCGACGTTGGGGTCGGCGAGCACGACGGTGTAGCCGGCGTTGCGCGCGGTGTTCTCCAGCGGGGAGCCCGGGTCGGTCACGACCACGATCCGCCGGGAGAGCTGATCGTTCGTCAACCCCTCGTCCAGGAAGGCCTGTTCGAAGGCGCGCCGGTGGCTGTCGGTCTCGACGGTGCCGCCGCTCTTGCTGGAGACGACCACGACGGTGCGCTCCAGGTCGTCGCCGAGCGCGCGGCGGACCTGGGCGGGGTCGGTCGTGTCGAGCACGGTGAGCGGCATGCCGTAGGTCGAGGTGATCACCTCGGGCGCGAGCGAGGAGCCGCCCATGCCGGCCAGGACGACGTGGTCCAGGCCCTCGGCGCGCAGTTGCTCGCGCAACTCGGCGAGCTGGGGCAGCAGGGCGCGCGAGGAAGCGGGCAGGTCCACCCAACCCAGACGGATCGCGGCCAGCGACTCGGCCTCCGGACCCCACAGGGTGGCGTCGGAGGCGACCAGGCGCGCGGGCACCTTGTCCACGACGCAGGCGGTGATGACTTCGGCGACTGCGGCAGCGTGCGAGAGATCACCGGAAACGGTGACATCCACGCCGCCGGCGGTCACGCGTTCGTCGTTTGCGTGTACCACGGGCGGTCAGCCCTCCTATTAATGGGGTGGGAGTGTGCTGAAATCATGCCCTGATTACGTGGAGTACCCGCCCCGTCGCCGCCGAACGGGTCACATTCGGCGACGACGGAACGAAGGGTGCTGCGACCACCGCCCGAGGGAGGGCGACGGGTGCGAACCACGGCCGGAATCCCGGCCGAGATCACGGTCGTGGGCCCGGTCGTGAGCCCGGTCGGGCCCGGTCGTGAGCCCGGTTCGAAGGGGGGTTCAGCCCTTGGCGAGCCGGTCCAGCTCGGCCTGCACCGACGCGAGCAGCTCGTTCCAGGAGGTGTCGAACTTCTCGACGCCCTCCTCCTCCAGGAGGTCGACGACCTCGTCGTAGGAGATGCCGAGCTTGGCGATCGTGTCGAGGTCGGCACGGGCCGACTCGTACGTGCCGTGGACGGTGTCGCCGGTGATCTCGCCCTGCTCGGCGACGGCGTTCATGGTGGCCTCGGGCATCGTGTTCACGGTGCCCGCGACGACCAGGTCGTCGACGTACATCGTGGCGCGGTACTCGGGGTCCTTGACGCCGGTCGAGGCCCACAGCGGGCGCTGCGGACGGGCGCCGGCGGCGGCGAGGGCCGCCCACCGGTCGGTGCCGAAGACCTCTTCGTACGCCTGGTAGGCGAGCCGCGCGTTGGCGACGGCGGCCTTGCCGGCGGCGGCCTTGGCCTCGGGGGTGCCCAGCGCCTTGAGCCGCTTGTCGATCTCGGTGTCCACGCGGGACACGAAGAACGACGCGACCGACTCGATCTTGGAGATGTCCAGACCGGCCACGCGGGCGCGCTCCAGACCCTCCAGGTACGCCTCCATGACCTCGCGGTAGCGCTCCAGCGAGAAGATCAGCGTGACGTTGACGCTGATGCCCTCGGCGAGTGCCTGCGAGATCGCGGGCAGCCCGGCCTTGGTCGCGGGGATCTTGACGAACAGGTTCGGCCGGTCGACGAGCCACCACAGCTGGCGGGCCTCGGCGATGGTCGGCTCGGTCTTGTGCGCGAGGCGCGGGTCGACCTCGATCGACACTCGGCCGTCGAGACCCTCGGTCGCGTCGTACACCGGGCGCAGCACGTCGCACGCGTCGCGCACGTCGGCCGAGGTGATCATCCGGACGGCCTCGTCCACGGTCACGCCGCGCACCGCGAGGTCGCGCAGCTGCGCGTCGTAGACGTCGTTGCCGGTGATCGCCTTCTGGAAGATCGCCGGGTTCGTGGTGACGCCGACGACCCCGCGGTCGCGCACCAGGTCATGCAGGTTGCCGGATTCCAGCCGCGTCCGGCTC
The DNA here is from genome assembly GCF_045207785.1 of Embleya sp. NBC_00896. Taxonomy (NCBI): domain Bacteria; kingdom Bacillati; phylum Actinomycetota; class Actinomycetes; order Kitasatosporales; family Streptomycetaceae; genus Embleya; species Embleya sp. NBC_00896. The sequence continues at coordinate 5,546,009 of NZ_CP108776.1, read as the reverse complement.
AGGTCGTCGAGCCACACGGCCACGCCCTCGGCGGACAGGCGACGCAGGGGTTCCGTCATGACACTTTGCTCCTTCTCGAGTCGGCGGCCGGGTCCGGCGACCTGATGGGTGCGGGACCGGCGCCCGTCGTGGGGGGTGCCGGCCGGGTTTCCCGGCCGACACCCCCCACAGGGGGTACGTAACGTTCAGCTAGCGAGGTGCGCCAGGGATTCCCGCGCGGCCGAAACGACGGCCTCGTGGGTCAGCCCGAACTCGGCGAACAGCTTCTTGTAGTCCGCCGACGCGCCGAAGTGCTCCAGCGAGACGATCCGGCCCGCGTCGCCGACCAGCTCGCGCCAGCCCTGCGCGATGCCGGCCTCGACCGACACGCGCGCCTTGACCGACGGCGGCAGCACCTGCTCGCGGTACGCCTGGTCCTGCTCGTTGAACCACTCGACGCACGGCAGCGAGACCACCCGGGTCGGGATGCCGTCGGCCTCGAGGACCTCGCGCGCCGCGACGGCGATCTGCACCTCGGAGCCGGTGCCCATCAGGATCAGCTGCGGGATGCCGCTGGAGGCCTCGGCGAGTACGTATCCACCGCGCGCGGTGCCCTCGGCGGAGGCGAACTCGTTGCGGTCCCAGGTCGGTACGTCCTGGCGGGTGAGCAGGATGCCCGCAGGGCGGTCCGTGGTCTCCAGGATCTTGCGCCACGCCACCGCGACCTCGTTGGCGTCGGCGGGGCGGACCACGTCGAGGCCGGGGATCGCGCGCAGGGCGGCGATGTGCTCGATCGGCTGGTGGGTCGGACCGTCCTCGCCGAGGCCGATCGAGTCGTGCGTCCACACGTACGTGGTGGGCAGCTTCATCAGCGCGGCGAGCCGGACGGCCGGGCGCATGTAGTCGCTGAACACGAGGAACGTGCCGCCGTACACGCGGGTCCCGCCGTGCAGCGCGATGCCGTTCATGGTCGAGCCCATGGCGTGCTCGCGGATGCCCCAGTGGATGGTGCGGCCGTACGGGTTCGCGCCCTTGAGCGGGTTGCCCTCGGGCAGGAACGAGCTGCCCTCGTCGATCGTGGTGTTGTTCGACTCCGCGAGGTCGGCCGAGCCGCCCCACAGCTCCGGGATGACCGCGCCGAGCGCGGCGAGCACCTTGCCGGACGCCTTGCGGGTCGCGACCGGCTTGCCGGCCTCGAAGTCCGGCAGCGCCTTCTCCCAGCCGTCGGGCAGCCGGCGCGCGGAGATGCGGGCGTGCTCGGCGGCGCGCTCGGGGTTGGCCTCGGCCCACTTGGCGTAGGTGTTCTTCCACGCGTCGTGCGCGGCGCGGCCGCGGTCGACCACCTTGTGGGCGTGGTTCAGGACCTCGTCGGCGACCTCGAAGTGCTGCTCCGGGTCGAAGCCGAGGATCTTCTTGGTGGCCGCGACCTCCGCGGCGCCCAGCGCCGAGCCGTGCGACTTGCCGGTGTTCTGCAGGTTCGGCGCGGGCCACGCGATGATCGTGCGCATCCCGATCATCGTCGGGCGGCCGGTCTCGGCCTTGCCCGCCTCGAGCGCCGCGTTCAGCGCCTCGACGTCGATGTCGCCGTTGGCGTGCGGCTCGACCCGGATCGTGTGCCAGCCGTAGGCCGCGTAGCGCGCGAGGACGTCCTCGCTGAACGCGGTCTCGGTGTCGCCCTCGATCGAGATGTGGTTGTCGTCGTAGACCACCACGAGGTTGCCGAGCTTCTGGTGGCCCGCGAGCGAGCTGGCCTCGGAGGAGATGCCCTCCTCGAGGTCGCCGTCGGAGGCGATCACCCAGATGGTGTGATCGAACGGGGAGGTGCCGGGGGCCGCCTCCGGGTCGAACAGGCCGCGCTCGTAGCGGGCCGCCATCGCCATGCCGACCGCGTTGCCCACGCCCTGGCCGAGCGGCCCGGTCGTGGTCTCGACGCCGGCGGTGTGGCCGTGCTCCGGGTGGCCCGGGGTGCGGCTGCCCCACGTGCGGAACGACTTGAGGTCGTCCAGCGTCAGGCCGTAGCCCGACAGGTAGAGCTGGGTGTAGAGGGTCAGGCTGGTGTGACCCGGGGACAGCACGAAGCGGTCGCGGCCGGTCCAGTCCGGGTCGGTCGGGTCGTGGCGCAGGAACTTCTGCCAGATGAGGTAGGCCGCGGGGGCCAGGCTCATGGCCGTTCCGGGGTGGCCGTTACCGACCTTCTGAACGGCGTCCATCGCCAGGACGCGAGCGGTGTCCACCGCACGCTTGTCCAGGTCGCTCCACTCGAGAGAGCTGTTGTCGGGGGTCGGCATGGTGCTCACCCTGGTCAGGGCTCCTTCCGGGGTATTCCGGGTTGGGCCGAAAAAATTCGGCCGGCTCGGGACCTTCGCCCCGGCGCCTCAAACACGCCCCGAGCCTACCGGGGGCCCGACGCTGCCTTGCTCGGAGGACGGCCGGCCGGGTGGTGACGTTCGCGGCATGGCCGAAACCGCGCCTCGGCGTGGACCGTACTCGGACGGAACTCGCTCCCGTCGCGGCTACCCGGGAGTGCGGCCGACATGCCCCCGACGGTTTGTGCCCCTGGTGAGGGACTACAGTTTCCTGCTAGTGGGTCCGGGCCTCGACAACCCGACGTCCCCTACATATTGACGAGCAACCGGCATCCGGGCGGCACCCGGTCCCGGCCGAAAACGCTGCTGATGGGGTGTTCGTGACAGCCGTCGAATCCCGACCGGCCGGCCTGGTGGGAAGTGCGCCGGCCGGCGCGCGTCCGCCGATGGCCCGGGTTCTCGCTTTCGTGGCCCTCACCAAGCCGCGCATCATCGAGCTGCTGCTCATCAGCACGATTCCGGTGATGTTCCTCGCGGCCGACGGTCTGCCGGACCTCGGCCTCGTACTCCTCGTCGTCTTCGGCGGCTATCTCTCGGCCGGCAGTGCCAACGCCTTCAACATGTACATCGACCGCGACATCGACCGGTTGATGCACCGCACCGAACGGCGACCGCTGGTCACCGGAATGGTGTCGCCGCGCGAGAGCATCGTGTTCGCGAGCGCGCTCGGGGTCGTCTCGACCGCGTGGTTCTGGTTCCTGGTCAATCCGCTGTCGGCGGCGCTCTCGGTCTTCGCGATCTTCTACTACGTCGTCGTGTACACGATGCTGCTCAAGCGGCGCACGCCGCAGAACATCGTGTGGGGCGGCATCGCGGGCTGCATGCAGGTGCTGATCGGCTGGACCGCGGTCACGAATTCGCTCGATTGGGCACCGTTCGTACTCTTCATGGTGATCTTCTTCTGGACGCCGCCGCACTATTGGCCGCTGTCGATGAAGTTCTCCGACGACTACACCAACGCCGGTGTGCCGATGCTGCCGGTGGTGGCGGGCAACAAGGTCGTCGCGAACCAGATCGTGGTCTACAGCTGGGTCATGGTCGCGGTGTCGATGCTGCTGTGGCCGGCCGCCGACACCGGCCCGCTGTACCCGATCGCCGCGGCGGTCCTGGGCGTCGCGTGGGTGTGGGAGGCGCACGGGCTCCAGCGCCGGGCGAAGGCCGGGCTCACCGGTGCCAGGCTCAAGGAGATGCGGCTGTTCCACTGGTCGATCACGTACCTGACGCTGCTGTTCGTCGCGGTGGCGGTCGACCCGCTGCTGTTCTGACGCTGCCGGTCGGGACCGGTGGCCCGCGACCGGTACGCGGCGAACGCCGGCCGGGCCGAGGGCCGTGGTGACCCGTCGGTAATGTGGGTTCCATGACGGACACCGAGACCACGACGGCCACGCCGGAGACGCCGGGTTCCCCGGACGCGCGCACCGAGCGACAGGTCCGCAGGATCGCCAAGAACATCCGACGCTTCACCGGCGCGCACGGCGGTGGCGGCGACGCGGTGGTGGAGTACATGGGGCGCGACGCGACCCGGATCGTGCTCGTGGGCACGGACGGCGCGTGGGGCGACCAGGTGGCCCGCTCCCCCGAGCTCGCCCGTCGCGCCATCGAACAGGCCGGCGTCACGCTGCACGAGGAGTTCCCGAACGAACTCGCGGCGAAGGTGCGTACGTCGAACTACGAGTGGTCCCGGATGGCGAACAAGCAACTCGGCGGCGGTTCGCAGTAGCGAACCCCACCCCACGACCGATCGAACGGCCCCACGCGCGCGACGCGAGCGGGGCCGTTCGTACGTTCGCCGCCCTATCGGTGTCAGGGGTGGAAGATCTCCGTGATGCTCGTGATCTGCTTCTTGTCGTCCACGGTGATCTCGTAGACCGGGAACGGCGAACACATGTGCTCGCCGTCCTGCCCGCCCGCCAGGCACTTGCCGATGTGCACCCACACCTGTCCGAGGTATCGGGCCTTCCAGGGCGTCGGCCCGCTCAGCGTGGCGTCGACCTCGACCACGAAGACGAGCGGGGTCTGCTCCTCGCCGACCGCCTCGTAGTGGCCGCCGTTGGCATCGCAGACGAACCTGGTCTTCTTGAAGTAGAGCTGGTCCTTGTTCGGCTGCCGGATGGGCTGGACGATCCGGTGCCCCGGCGCGAGGCTCGGCGCGGGCCCACAATCGCCCACCGGCTCGGCCGACGCCGAGGTGGGCGCGCCGCCCGTGGACTCGGCAGTGCCACCGACACTCGGCACCACCGGCACCGAGGAACCCGTACGACCCACCTCCGGCGCACCCTCGTCCCCGCCACACCCGACCAGCACGACGGCACCGACGGCCACGGCCACGCCGACGGCGACCACCCTTCGCCTCGCCCGATACATCGAACCCCCTGTGTGCCGAGCGAATCCGCTCACGCTCCGGTAGGAACCGAAAAGAACGTGACATCGTGACTGCGGCGGCAGGTCGCGGCGGGAGCCGTATCGATTTCCCGCCCCGCCTTCCGCATATCCACACGGCGTCAGGGTGTGCGGCGTGCGGTCACCGGGGCGGGTCACCGAACGACAGTCGCCTTGGCCACGGTCAGATCGTCCGAAGCGCAGTCGTCAGGGCCGACCAAGAGGCCGGGGGAACGGTGACGTAGCCGATCCTTGGGTCTCTTGAATCACGGACCGGAACCACCGCAAGGCCGGCGGCGACTTCCACACAGTCACCCCCGGCGTTGTTGCTGTAGCTACTCTTGCGCCACCGAACGGCGGTCGCCTTGATGGCCATTCGCATTTCAGTGCTCCATCCCTGGCACGACGATTGTCAGGCGATACGCAGCGCAGCCACCAGCGCAGACCATGCACCCGGGCTCACCAGGAGGTGCCCGGCATCCAGATCCTTCGAGTCACGGACCGGGACGATCGTGAAGCCTGCTGCAACCTCGACGCAGTCACCGCCTTGGCCGTTGCTGTAGCTGCTCTTGCGCCACTGGGCGGCGGTCAGCTCGGAGGCAGTTCGCATTTCTGGTACTCCTTCATCGCCGCCGCGATCATCGCTGCTGACTCCCGAGGCGAAAGGGCGTGCGTACGCAGGTGATCGTATGACAGCTCGTAGGCATCGACGACGTTCGGTTCTTCGAATAGTTGCCCGGTATGACTGCTCTCCATGTACGCGCAGCGTGCTCCGTCAGCCTGGGTCAGCAGGGTCAACGACCCGCCGATAAAGGCGTGCGCACCACTGTTGAACGGCAGCACTTCAAGCACCACATTCGGCCGCTCGGCCACGGCCAGTAGCTGCTTCAACTGCTCACACGTGATGGTGCGTGACCCGACAGTCCGACGCAGAACCGCCTCGTCCAAGACCGCCCAAAGGTGCGGTGGGTCCTGCTTGTCGAGCAACGACTGGCGACTCATCCGTGCATCGACCGCCGCCTCCACCTCTTCCGCTGCATCTCGTGGGCGACCCGCCCGAATCACAGCCAAGGCGTATGCCCTCGTCTGCAATAGCCCAGGGACCATGGCAGAGCTGTACTTCCGCATCCGGATCGCCTGTGCCTCACGGTTCACGAACTCCCGTACCCAGTCAGGGAAAACGTCGTCGCGAATCGTCTCGTACATCGCCACGAAGAGCCCGTGCGTCCCGAAGGCCGCGTCCAGTAGCGGCGCCAGTTCCTCCGGGATCGGTCGTTCTGCGGTCTCGAAGCGGGACAAGATTGTTCGGTCGTAGCCGACCTTCGCCGCGAGGTCGGCGAGTGACATCCCGGCGCCCTCGCGCAGAGCTCGAATCCCCGCCCCATACGCGTGCCTTGGTCCTGCTCCCGGATCCAGCGACCGGCCACGAAACACCATCGGGTTCACTCTCCTGTTGCTACCCAATTGACAACATTCGCCCCATCGTCAGGCTAGCCATGTCGGCGCATCATCGGACACAGATCGTGATGACGCGAATACGAAAGATGAGGAGCGCGTCGACATGCACGACCCTCTTTGGTATCTCCGAGCGGCCGACTACGGACCCGACCCGGCTCCCCAACCCCCGGGCAGCGGCATCAGGATCGCCGTCTACCGGGTCGACGCGGCCGGTGTCCACGTGGTCAAGGAGCCCGAAGACCACAAGGGGTTCACCCGCGCCTGGCCGCAGGTCGAACCACCCTGCGCGTGTCCGACCACCTGCCCGCTGAAACACGGCAACTCCTAGAACCCCTCCCCGCGTTCCGGTGGCCCGCCCGGACCGACCACGCGGGGAACGCCCCGCGACCGACGTCCTCCACCTCGATCGCACTGCGAAAACAGTCGGTCGATCGATGACCGACCTGACGGAAAGCGAGAAAAATTATGGGAACCCAGGGTGGCGACCACTCCGGAAAGCCCGACACATCCGACAGTGATGGGCATCGCGACAAGCCTCCGGGGCCGATGAAGCCATACGAGCCGCCGAAGAAGTGAGGTTGGTTCCATGACCACGCAAGAGCGACTCGTTCAACTGCTCGACGGCAAGGGCGCCTTGTCGCCCGAGTGGCGTGATGCCGTCATGTCGGTGGACCGGGGACTGTTCATCCCGAGTGCCGTAGAGGGGTGCGGCGGCACCGCGGAGTCCGAGGAATGGCGGCGGCTCGTGTACGACGATGTGCCCGTCGTGACTCAGGTCAACGACGGGATGCCGATCGACGAAGGGGCGTTCCGGCTTGCCACCTCTTCCTCGTCGATGCCATCGATCATGCTGGAGATGCTCGACCTGCTCGATGCGCGCGCGGGGGATCGGGTGTTGGAACTGGGCACCGGCACCGGGTACAACGCGGCCTGGTTGTCGCACCGTCTCGGCGATGCGAACGTGGCGACGGTGGAGCTGGATCCAGTGATCCTGGCCACCGCGGTGAACAACCTGAAGGCGGCCGGGTATTGCCCGACCGCGACCGTGGGCGATGGCCGCGACGGATTCCGTCGCGGAGCGCCTTACCAGCGGATCATCTGCACGTTCAGCATGCGCGAGATCCCACGGGCCTGGTTGGAGCAATGCCTCGACGGTCGCATCGTGACCCCATGGGGCAGCAGCTTCTTCAACGGCTCTTTCGTCACCCTGGCGGTGGAAGCCGGCCGGGCCCGGGGCTCGTTCTCCGGCGACCCCGCCTTCATGTGGGACCGGAAGCATCGAGCAGGGGCCGGGCGGATCCGAGATCACCACCGTGAGGAGAGGGGTCGGCGGCGCTCGACCGATGTTCCACCGCAGAACGTCCTACAGGACGATCCGGCCTTCTTCGTCGGGCTCCACCTCACCGACGCGTGGTATCGCTGGGCGGAAGCGGACGATGGCAGCGGCGGAGCCACGCTCTGGCTCTTCGCCGACGACGGGAAATCGTGGGCCTCCGTGCGGTATGCCCCCGACCAAGACGCCTATGGGGTCGAGCAGTTCGGCCCGCGGACGTTGTGGGACGAGACCGAGAGCGCCTTTCTGCGGTGGCACGAACTCGGCAAGCCGGAACGGTCCCGCTTCGGGATCTCGGTCGATGCGCGCGGGCAGCGGGTGTGGTTGGACGACCCGCTGGATGTCGTCGTGGGCGTGTCGTAGCCCTGCCGCCGGCAGGGTGACGAGCCACCCATGCCACGCGGACCCACCGCGATCACGCGGGGCCGACGGCCCGACGAGTTGTCCACCCGACGAAAGCCCAACCCCGCCGACGTCACGGAACGTGGGGCAGAAACAGGCCGTCAAGGTTGCCGCGCGAGCGTGAAGCGGCCGGGCGACAACCTCGGGTTGTCACCCGGCCTCAGGCCACGCAGAACCAGAGGCCCGGCCAGCCCCGGAACTCCCGCCTCAGGGCTGGGACGTGTCTGACACATGATCACCGCGCCTCGCGAACATCGTCTTGTTCGGAATCATGGTTGTCAGGGCTCCGCGCTCTGGCCATGATCGAAGTATGAGGACTGCACGAGCGTTCGAGCGAGCGGCAGAGTAGGTGGGCGCCTGGATCGACGGACCGAGCGATCCGTCCTTCTGGCGGGCAAAGGCCGGGCTGCCCTCGCCGACCCAGTAGGCGGCGACGCGCATTACCCCGCCTCCGCCTGACCGATCCCACAGAGCGTTCCACAAGGAAGTGAACAGACACGTGGTCATCACGTTCTCCGCATGGCGCGACTCGACCTACGACGGTTATATCGGCCTCGCCGAGATACTCGGGCACCTCGGAACCCACGGCGTGGATCTGGAATGGTCGTGCGAGATCGACGAACTCGCGCCGGAGCCTCACGATCCGGCGCTTGAGTCCTTGACACATCGCGACCGGATCTCGACGACGGAGCTGCTGCGGCTGGTCACTCCGAACAAGCAGATCATCGACGGCCGTTTTGACGGGATGCCACCCGAAACCCGGGACCCGACAGTCTCCATCTTGGCGATCGACAGCTCGGAATGGGAGATCGAGTCCGCCGATCCGGACCTCGTCCACCGGCTCCTTTCCGCATACCCGGACGGGAAGATCGCATCCTCATGACCCGCAGCCCTCGGACCGCGACAGCCCGACGTCGTCGTAGTGCCGTGGTTGCCTGACGCTCAACCGACACAGCCGCCAAGCGGCCGATCGTGAGCAGAGGTTCCTCTTCCCGCATGCGGCCATGCTGGACCCTCCCACCGTGGGAGGGTCCAGCCCGGGCGCGCGGCCCCCTGGATCAGGAGTGGAAGATCTCCGTGATGTCGGTGATCTCGTTCGCGGCGTTCAGGGTGATGTCGTAGGCCCCGTTCGAGGAGCACATGTACTCACCGTCGGTCTGGTTCGCCAGGCACTTGCCGATGTGGTCCCACACCTGGGCGAGGTACTCGGCCTTCCACGGCGTCGGGCCGTTCAGCGTTCCGGTGGCCTTCGGCGCGAAGTGCAGCGGCGTCTGCTCGGCGCCGACCGCCTCGAAGTGGCCGTCGTTGGGGTCGCAGACGAACTTGGTGTTCTTGTAGTACAGCGAGTCCTTGGTGGGCTGCCTGACCGGATAGACGATCTTGTGACCGGTCTTGATCGTCGGCCCGGCGCCGCAGTCGTCGCCCGGCGCGGCCGCCGACGACCGACCCGCCGACGGCTTGGCCGACTTCGGCGCCTTGGGCTGCCCCGAGCCGGAGGCGGCCGGGCTGCCGGTGGGATCGGGCGCCACCACCGGCGCCGTGGAGGCCGGGGTGCCGGCCGCCTTCGGCGAGTCCTTCTTGTCGTCCTTGCCGTCCGCGTTGCACGCGACCAACATGAGCGCGCCGACCGTCACGGCGGTCACCCCGCCCAACGTCCTGCGAGTAATCGGATACATCGAACCCCCTGTACGCCGGGCGCCATGCGCCCGCACTCCGATGGAACTCGCACACATTAGCGATCTTGGAAATCGGCCGCCGGTCGATGTTCACGAATACAGCAAAGACAAAATCAAGGTGTGGAACGGGCTGGGCAAAGTAGCGCTCGGTGCGCCGCTCGTCACGACGGACGTCGCCCGGTCGTGGCCGGATCCGTACCCGTTCGGCCCCGGCGGACGCCGGCTCGCGATAGCGTCACGCGGAGGTCTTCGGGACCAGAGGCGAGGTGGGACCCGTGCGGTTCGGATGGCTGCGACGCCATGAGCGTCACCTGGAGGAATACCGGCGCCGGCGTGAGGAACAATCGCCGTGCCCGGGCCGCGCCGTGCCCGAACCCCCGCCCGCGCCGATGCACCTCGCAAATCCGCACCGGTACGAGGGGCGCAATCCGGCCGAACCGGAATCCGTTCCGCCGGGTGGCGGGGTGCCGGCCGAGTCCGACGACGCCGAGGCGACCCGGGCCGAGATGCTCACCGAGAAGGCCCGGCAACTGACCCGGGCCGGCCGGCACGCCGACGCGGCGGCCCCCGCCCGCGCCGCGGTCCGGATGCAGGGCGTGCTCGCCGGCAAGGACCACCGCCGGCACGGACCCGCCCTGGTCGGCGGCCTGCGCGCGTTCGCGGCCGTGCTCGCCGCCGACGGACGGGCCGCGGACGCGGTCAAGGTGGCGACCAGCGCCGTCGAGCACGCCCGCCGACTCGGCGCGATCGACCACCGCACGCACCGTCCGCTGCTCGCGGCGTCGCTGCGCGAACTCGGCGCCCGACTCGGCGACAACGGCGACGAACAGGCCGCGCTCGCCGCGCTGCGCGAGTCCGTACAGCTCTTCCGCACGCTCGCCGCGCAGGCACCCGAGCGACACCGTGCCGAACTCGCGCTGTCCCTGGACGAACTCGCGGGCCGCCTCGCCGCGACCGGCGCTGCCGAGGCCGCCCTTGCCGCGTTCACCGAGGCCGAACGCCTGCTCGGGATCGGCCCGCCCGACGCCCGCCAGGCCGCGGTGCTGCTGCGCCACGCCACCCTCCTCGCCCGCCTCGGCCGCGGGCCCGAGGCGGTCGCGCTGGCCGCCGACGCGGTCGAGGTCCGCCGCACCTACGCGGGCGCCGACCACGCGCCCGCCGGCCGCCGCGAGGACGAACTCGCCGCGTCGCTGCAGAGCCTGGGCCTGCTGCACAGTGCCGGCGGCGCGCACGACGAGGCCGTCGACGCCCTGGAGGAGGCGGTCCGCCTGCGCGCGAGACGGGTGCGGGCCGACCCGGTGTTGGCCCGCCTCCCCGAGGTCCCCGTCACCTACGCGCTCTACGGCATAGTCCTGGTCGCCGCGGGCCGACCCGCCGACGCGGTCCCGCCGCTCGCCGCGGCCCTCGGCGTGGGCACCGCGCTCAATCTCGAACGGGTCTCCGACCTCGCCGGCGACACCCTGGTCCGGGCCCACCGCGCCGACCCGGACGCGGTCCGCAACCGCTGGCTCGCGGCCACCGGCGAGGAACTGCCGGCCTGGATCGAGCGCGGCCAACTCCCGCTCCCGCGTCAGACGGGCCGCCGGCCGATCCCCCAGGAGGCCCTCCAGAGCCGCGACTGAAAGCGAGGGGCCCGACCCGGCATCGCCTCGGGGAAGCCACGTCGCACGCACGAAATCACGCACGAAATCACACGCGAAGTCGCACACCGAAAAGAGCCGTCGGGAGCAACGGAACCACCCGAAGGTGTGCCGTGACTCCCGACGGCTCCAAGGCTGTCAGGCGATGGGACCCGGATCACGGGTCCGCCGGCCCGGAGGCCGAGGTGTCAGAGCTCGCCGCGCAGCTTCGCGAGCGCCTCGGCAAGGATCGCCTCGCCGTCGGCGTCGCTGCGACGCTCGCGCACATAGGCGAGGTGCGTCTTGTAGGGCTCGGTACGCGGGGCGTCCGGCGGGTTGTGCTGGTCCTGCCCGGCGGGCAGACCGCAACGGGGGCAGTCCCACGTCTCGGGGACCTGAGCGTCGGTAGCGAAGCTCGGCTGCGTCTCGTGCTTGTTCGCGCACCAGAAAGAAATACGGAGACGTGGGGCTGCTTCGCCGCGCTCTGCCTCCCCCATCGGGCCGGCGCCGACCCGACTCCCACGGATGGCGTTGCCACTTGCCACGGTAAAAACTCCCCTTGGTCCTTGAGGTCGCGCCCCCGTTGCGCGGCTTGGCGTCCAGTGTACGTGCGCCTCGCGCAAGGTTGAACCGAGCGGTGGGCCTTTTCCGACAGTCCGTCAGAAAGGCCACCGCGCGGGTGGAAACAGCGGCCGAACCGGCGCTGTCAGTACGTGTTCTTGAGCAGCAGACCGAGCACGACGATCGTCACGAACCAGCACACGCCCACGATGATGGTCATGCGGTCGAGGTTCTTCTCCACGACGGACGAACCGCCGAGCGAAGATGACATGCCGCCGCCGAACAGGTCGGAGAGGCCGCCGCCCTTGCCCTTGTGCAGCAGCACCAACAGCACCATGAGCAGGCTGAAGACGATCAGGGCGATCGAGAAACCGGTGACCACGGCCGGGCCCAACTCCTTCTGGCGGAACGCGGGGGCCGGGGGTTCCCGGCCATCGGACAGCGTACGCTGTCGCGCCCCGCAGGTGGGAGCCGTACGGCCCTTCGGCTAATCCGGCGGATCATCCTATTACGGCCGGCCCGGCCCGGACCGCTCCCCCTCGTCTCCCACGGCCCGCTCGTCCCCCGCGGCCCGCTCGGTCCCCTCGCCCTCCTCGGCCCGCTCGGCCGGCCCGTCCGGGTCGACGTCGCCGGTGTCCTCGATCTCCACCTCCTGGCCCGCGCCGCTGACCAGGCCACCCGTGTTGGCCAGCGGATGCCCCCGTCCCGGGTCCCGGGGGCCCCGTACGGCTCCCGTACGCCGCACCGTGACCCGGTTCTCGCCGCCCGCGACGATCGCCCCGGTGTTGGTCACCGGGCCGCCGGACAGGCTGATCCCGTCGTTGCCGCCCGCGTCGTCCTCGTTCGGTTCCGTGTCGCTCACGTCGTCCCTCCCGCCGTCGATCGTGCGGCGCCCGTTCCGGCGCCGCCGGAGCCACGTACCGAGGCCTGGTTCCCGCGGCCCGCGACGATCGCGCCACTGTTGTTGAGATCACCCGAGACGTGCTGGATGATCCCGTTGTTGAGAACCAGCTCGTTGCGCTGCCGATACTCGGTCACGTCCACGTTCCGCTGCTGGAGGAAATCCAGGACGAAGGCGGTGAACTTGCGCTCGATCAGCTTCAGGTACTTCTCGGCGTCCGAGTTCTGGAAGAACGTCGCGTAGGTCGCCGAGGCGCCCAGTTCGCGCACCGACGCCCGGGCGCCCCGGTCCACCGGCAGATTGCGGATCGCCCGCTCCTCCGCCGCGCGCAGATTGCCGGCCCGGCGCCACCACGAGGACCACACCCGCATCAGCCGCCCGGCCGAGGAGACCATCAGGGCGGGCGCCTCCACGAGCGCGCGGCCGACCGCACCCCACACCGCCCCCGCGTCGACCGAGTGCAGCCACTCGTCGGCGACGTGGTACTCGGGCCGGATCGGCGGCAGCACCAGCTCGTGCAGCTCGGTGTACAGCAGCCGCCCGTCCATCGTGAAGCGGATCAGGACCGAGACCACGACCTCCTGCGACCACGTGCCCACCCGCACGCACAGGTAGCGTCGGGTCGCCTCCACCGGCGGCGGCACCGCGCCGCCGGTCACCCCGCTGCTGAACTCGTGCATCTGTACGCTCAGCCCGGACAGCCGGTGCTTGCCCTCCTCGGAACGGGCCAGCGCGTCGAAGGACTCGCAGACGGCGGTGGTCAGTTCCTCCACACTGAAGGGTCTGAACCCGCTCTTGCGCGGCGCTTCGAGCACGGAGGGCCCGGCCCCGCGCAGCTCGACGGGAAACGTCCAGCTCTCCACCAGCTCGCCCGCGCCGACGAACGGCAGGTATCCGCTGTAGCGCACCCCGGACGGTATCGGCGGCGCGAGCCGGGTCGGTCCCTCCGCGCCGATCGGCGCGTGCGTCGGCCGCGGCGGCAACACCTCGTTCATCGCCCCCTGGAGCGTTCCCGGCGCCCCGAGCGGCCCGGGCGGCGGGGTGGGCACCCACGTCCGTCCCGGTCCCAGGTCGCCGACCACGGTGGCGCGCTGCTGCATCCGCTCGATCCACACCACGAACACCACGACGAAGAACGCCGGCAACACCGTCACCGCGATCGTGCCGCCGTCGGGCAGGCCGCTCCCGTCGCCCGCCAGATACAGCATCATCCCGAACAGCAGCGCCGCGATCCACGACACGTGCGCGGCGGCGCGGGTGCGGAAGTCGCGTACGCCGCCACCGCCCGCGACCCCGCTCCGCACCGTCATCAACCCGAAGACGACCACGATCGCGAGCCAGAACAGCCCGGCCGCGAAGCCGAATCCGACCATGAACAGCACCGCCGGGACCAGGAACGCGACCACGTCGCGCAGGATCCGCCGGCGCCGTGCGGACAACGCGTGCTCCAGGACCGCCTGTTCGTTGTATCCGTAGGACGGCGCGCGATCGCGGTGCGCGTTCTCCCACAGTTCCTCGATCACCCGGGCGCCGAACCGCTCGTCGATCTCCGCGCCCGTACACAGATACCTCGTGGCTCCGGTGTCCCCGGCGCCTCCCGCTCCCGACATGTCTTGAAATGACACCTGGACCCCCTGGGGTCGGCCGGTACAGGTACCCGCGAGGGGCGACTACCGGCCACTTGGCGATGACTTATCGTCAGGTATCCGTTACGGGAGGGGCAAGAGGAATGGAACCTCTTGGGACGGGTTTATGAGGAACGAGTGATTCCGGCCACTCGGGGGCTCTCGCCCGGACACGCGCCCACCCGCCCGCGCCCGACGCGCGCCGGGGACGCGACGCGCACGCGCCGGACCGGCGCCGCGCACGCGAGCTCGAACGCGAACGCGAACGCGAACGCGAACGCGAACGCGAACGCGAACGCGAACGGGCCCGGAGCGTTCCCGCCCCGGGCCCGTCGCACACGTTCGACTCGACTACTGCGCGACCGCCTGGTCGCGGTAGCGCACGAGCTTGACGAAGTCCTCGGCGACCAGGCTCGCGCCGCCGATCAGGCCGCCGTCCACATCCGGCTGCGCCATCAGGCCGGCCACGTTGGACGGCTTCATCGAACCGCCGTACAGCACCCGCACGCGGTCCGCGAGGTCGGCGCTGTAGAGCTCCGCGAGCCGCCCGCGAATCGCCGCGCACACCTCCTGCGCGTCCTCGGGGGTGGCGACCTCGCCGGTGCCGATGGCCCACACCGGCTCGTACGCGATCACCACGGACTCGGCCTGCTCGGCCGTGATCCCCTTGAGTGCGCCGTCGACCTGCGCGAGCGTGTACGCGACCTGCTCACCGGCCTTGCGCACGTCCAGGCCCTCGCCGACGCACACGATCGGCACGAGGCCGCTCGCGTAGGCCGCGTGCACCTTGGCGTTGACGACGGTGTCGTCCTCGGCGTGGTACTGCCGGCGCTCGGAGTGCCCGACCGTGGCGTACGTGCACTTGAGCTTGGCCAGCATCGAGCCGGAGATCTCGCCGGTGTACGCCCCGCCCTTGTGCTGCGAGATGTCCTGCGAGCCGTAGGTGAACCGCAGCTTGTCGGCGTCGACCATGGTCTGTACCGAGCGCAGGTCCGTGAACGGCGGCAGCACCGCGACCTCGACCTGGTCGAAGTCCTTGTCGTTCAGCGTGAACGCGAGCTTTTGCACCAGCGAGATGGCCTCGAGGTGGTTGAGGTTCATCTTCCAGTTGCCCGCCATCAGCGGGATGCGACCGGGGGTGTTCTGCGCCTTGGCGGCAGCGGACATCGTTCAGCCCTCCAGGGCTTCGAGGCCGGGCAGGGACTTGCCTTCGAGGTACTCCAGGCTCGCGCCGCCCCCGGTCGAGATGTGACCGAAGGCGTTCTCGTCGAAGCCGAGCGTGCGCACGGCCGCGGCCGAGTCGCCGCCGCCGACCACGGTGAACGCGTCGGAGTCGATCAGGCCCTGCGCGACCGCGCGGGTGCCGTGGCTGTACGGCTCCATCTCGAACACGCCCATCGGGCCGTTCCAGAAGACGGTCTGCGCGTCGGCGATCTTGTCGGCGAACAGCTCGCCGGACGCGGGGCCGATGTCCAGGCCGAGCCGGTCGGCGGGGATCGCGTCGGCCGAAACCACCGCGTGGTCGGCGTCGGCGGCGAACGCGGTGGCCGCGATCACGTCGACGGGCAGCACGAACTCGACGCCGTTGGCCTCGGCACGCGCGAGGTAGTCGCGGACCCGGTCGATCTGGTCCTTCTCCAGCAGCGACTTGCCCACCTCGTGGCCCTGCGCGGCCAGGAAGGTGAACACCATGCCGCCGCCGACCAGGATCCGGTCGGCCTTGTCGAGCAGGCTGTCGATGACGCCGAGCTTGTCGGAGACCTTCGAGCCGCCGAGGATGACCGCGTACGGGCGCTGCACGTTCGCGGTCAGTCGCTCGAGCACGTCCAGCTCGGTGGCGATCAGGCCGCCGACCGCGTGCGGCAGACGGGCCGGCACGTCGTACACCGACGCGTGCTTGCGGTGCACCGCGCCGAAGCCGTCGCCCACGTACACGTCGGCGAGGGCGGCCAGCCGGTCGGCGAACGCGCCGCGCTCGGCGTCGTCCTTGCTGGTCTCGCCCGCGTTGAAGCGCAGGTTCTCCAGCAGCGCGACCTCGCCGTCGGCGAGCCCCGCGACCACGGCCGCGGCGCTCTCGCCGACCGTGTCGGTCGCGAACGCGACGGGGGCTCCCAGGAGTTCACCCAGGCGGGCGGCGATCGGCGCCAGCGAGAACTGCGGCTCGGGGGCGCCCTTGGGCCGGCCCAGGTGCGAGCACACGATCACCTTGGCACCGCGGGCGAGCAGTGCCTCGATGGTCGGGACGCTCGCCCGGATCCGGCCGTCGTCGGTGATGCGTCCGCCGTCGAGCGGGACGTTGAGGTCGGCGCGTACCAGGACGCGCTTACCGGATACGTCGATGTCGTCGATGGTCTTCAAGTTCGACTCGTCCTCGGATGTCGAAGAAACGGGTGGGGGTAGCGAACGGGCCCGGGCGACGACGTGTCACCCGGGCCCGCATCGTCAAGCAATCTCAGCGCGTGTGACGCACCGTCAGAGCTGACCACCGATGTAGCCGACGAGGTCGACCAGGCGGTTGCTGTAGCCCCACTCGTTGTCGTACCAGCCGACGACCTTGACCTGCTTGCCCTGGGCCATGGTCAGGCCCGAGTCGAAGGTGCACGAGGACGGGTCGGTCACGATGTCCGAGGACACGATCGGGTCCTCGGTGTACGTGAGGTAGCCCTTGAGCGAGCCCTCGGCGGCCTTCTGGAAGGCGGCGTTGACCTCGTCGCGGGTCACCTCGCGCTCCAGCTCGACGACCAGGTCGGTGACCGAGCCGGTCGGGACCGGGACGCGCATGGCGATGCCGTCCAGCTTGCCCTTGAGCTCGGGGATGACCAGCGCGGTGGCCTTGGCGGCACCCGTCGAGGTCGGGATGATGTTGGTCGCGGCACCCCGGGCGCGGCGCAGGTCCGAGTGCGGGAAGTCCAGGATGACCTGGTCGTTCGTGTACGCGTGGACCGTCGTCATCATGCCCTTGACCAGGCCGAAGTTCTCCAGGAGAACCTTGGCCATCGGCGCGACGCAGTTGGTCGTGCAGGAGGCGTTGGAGATGATCGTGTGCGCGGCGGCGTCGTACTTCTCGTGGTTGACGCCCATCACGATGGTGACGTCCTCATTCTTGGCCGGAGCCGAGATGATGACCTTCTTCGCGCCGGCCTCGATGTGCTTCTTGGCCTTCTCGGCGTCCGTGAAGATGCCCGTGGACTCGATCACGATGTCCACACCGAGCGCGGCCCACGGCAGCGCGGCGGGGTCACGCTCGGCGATGACCTTGAAGGTCTTGTCGCCGACGGTGATCGCGTCGTCGGTGTAGGTGACCTCGGCGCCGATGCGGCCGAGGATGCTGTCGTACTTGAGCAGGTGGGCCAGGGTCGCAATGTTCGTGAGGTCGTTGACCCCGACGATCTCGAAGTCCGCGCCCGAGGCCAGCGCCGCGCGGAAGAAGTTGCGGCCGATACGGCCGAATCCGTTGATGCCTACCCGGATCGTCACGAACCGATCTCCTCTGTCGAACGCCGAATGCCCTGATGGTGATGTGACCGAGGAGATGGTCAGTGGAATCCGCGATATCCCCGGCCATGTCCGACCCTACCGTGACGCCCCGGGCACCTTCACGCAGGCTTGCTGCGGAAGGCACCCAGGGCGTGATGAACCATCAGAAAAGCGGACCAATGCGGGGTAGGACGGCGCCTACTTCTCGCCGACCGACTTGGTGATCCCGAAGGCCCCGAACCCGGCGAAGGCGTAGACGAGGATGTCGACGAAGCCGAGGTCCTCCTTCCACGCCTTGAAGATCTCGCTGCTGTATTCGGACAGCACATCGAGCACCGACATGTTCAGTTCGTCGGCGCCGTCCAGCGTGATCGCGGTGAGCTGGCCGAGCATGACGCCCACGAGGGCGAGCAGCACGGCGACGATCGGCAGCGCCGGGTGCGACCCGCCGATCTTGCCGATCGCGAACGCGATCAGCGCCGCGACCCCCAGGCCGAAGTACGTGCTCTGAATCTCCAGCGACTTGACGATGAAGCCGTACAGCCCGGCCGCCACCAGCATCGCCACGACGCCGGCCACGATGCCGAGACCGGGGTTGCCCTCCCGGCGCGGCGGCTGCGGCGGCGGACCGCCGTAGGGGCCCGAGCCGTACGGACCGGGCTGCTGCCCCCACTGTCCCTGGCCGGGCTGCTGCTGCCCCCACTGTCCCTGCCCGGGCTGCCCCGGCTGCTGCCCCCATTGACCCGGCATGTTGTTGCTCAAGGTGAATCTCCCCCGAAGGCTTGCTGCAAATGGGAACTCGAATGTGCGCACGAACGTTAGTGGCCCCCGGCCGAGGAGTCTCCGCCGGGGGCGTCGTTCCCGCCACCGATTTTCGCGCGGGCCCGCGCACGCGACCGCCGCGTCGCTACCAACGAGGGAACCGGCGCCCCAGCGACCGGGTGATTCCGGTGCGCGCGAACGCGGTGTGCCGCGGTACGAACGCGCGTGGCCCCCGACGGAAGCATCTTCCGTCGGGGGCCCGCGTGATCACAGTCGGGACTTCCCTCTCGTTGCCCTACCGATGGTGCGCGCTACTTGTAGAGCTCCCGCAGGATCCGGTCCACGACCGCCTTGCGGTCGGCCGGGTTCGCCAGCTGCTCCAGGCCGAAGCCGAAGAGCATGGTGTCGTCGGTGACGACCACCGCGGTGCCGAAGACGGCCTCGCTGCGGTCGTAACCCTTGATCGACTGGTCACCGGGCGGCGGTCCGGCCAGGACCCACGGGCCCAGGCCGGTCTCGAAGCCCTCGGCGTCCACGACGCCCGCGTTCGTGACGACCTTGGTGTCGTCGATGAACACGCCCGTCCCGTTCGCCGACGAGTCGCTCACGTAGGCGATCGAGACCTCGACCTTCTTGCCCGCGTACGCGGACAGGTCGAACGCGACCGGCTGCCAGCCGCCGGAGTCGCCGGTGAACGCGTTCCACGCCCCGGTGGTCCCGGTGTTCTTGCAGGTCGGGGTGGCCACCGTCAGGTAGTGCCGCAGCTGCGGGTGACCGTTGACGTAGTCGCCGGCCTCGCACTGCGTGGACGGCGTCGTGGTGGTCCGACCGTTCAGGTCGGGCAGCGTGGTCCAGTCGTCGGCGCCGACCGTGTGGGCCTCGACGATGACGTGGTCCCAGCCGTCCTCCGCGTTGTAGGACATCTGCGCGGTCAGCTTCGCCGCGTCCGCTGCGGACACCGTGCTCAGGTCGATCGTGCGCATCAACCGCTTGTAGGCGTTGTCGGTGTGCAGACCGTTGATGTACCACTTGCCCTCCGCCGGCGAGAACGGACCCGAGGTGTTCCCCTGGTACGTCGCCGCCGGACGGCTGTCGAACAGCGGGTGGTCCGGCAGGACCGCGCCGGTGGGCAGATAGCCGCCCGCCTCGTTCAGCGGGTTGGACGCGGTGCCCGGAAGCGCCTTGTCCAGGCCGATCAGCGGTGCCCCGGTCCCGGTGAACCCGGTGGCTCCGTTCGTGGCGGACCGGTCGTACGCGCCCAGGTAGTACTGGGTGAAGTCGTCCGACACGATCAGGCAGTCGCCCGCCGGGTCCGCCGTGATCACACACGGCTTGTCCGGCGCGCCGTTGAGGCCGTAGTAGATGCCACCGCCCGCGGCGCCCCGCAGCGGACCGAAGTAGCCCGCGGTCTCACCGAGGTGGGCGACCTTGCCGCCCTCGTTGATGAAGTCGCGAACCGCCATGGTGAGCCACTGGACCGAGTCGGCGACCTGGGCGTCGGCGACCGGTTGCCCGAAGACGTCGGTGTACTCGTCGGACGGGTTCTGGGTCAGTCGGTTGTCACCGAGGTACCAGAACACGCCCTTGAAGTGCGAGAGCACGCCCAACGGGTGCGGCACGCCCAGCTTGTCCACGTCCCACACCGCGGCACGGATGCCGTTGGCCTGCAGGGCGTCGACGTACTGCTGCGCGTACTTGGGCCCGACGGTGCCCGCCGGGTAGGTCGGGTTGACGCCCTTGTAGTCCTCGTTGGCGACGACCAGGGTCTCGGTCTTCTCCTGGATCCCGGACTCCACGGTGAAGGTGAAGTGCTCGCTCTCGACCTTGCCGGTCCCGGGCTTGTCGCCGGTGAACCACACCTCGACCTTGTCGCCCGTACGGACGTTCTTGACGTCACCGCGGTACTCGGCGAGGTAGCGCGTGCCCTCGCCGCCGTAGCGCTCGCCGCCCTTCCACTCCTTGACGCCCGCGGTCTTGGTCTTGCCACCGTTGACGCGGTAGTTGAGCTTGCGGTCGCTCAGGCTCCGCTTGGCGATCACCGCGACGGTCTGGTCGTCGTGGTCCTCGGCGTAGGAGTGCTCGAACTTGTCGGCGACCAGGTCCGGCGCCTTCCAGCCGACCGCCGAGACCGGGTCGTCCGGGTCGGCGGCCGACTTGGCGATCGACAGCGCGAACGGGATGTTCTTCGCGAACTCCATCGCGACCAGCGTCTCGTCGTTCGGGAAGCTGAAGATGCTGCCGCAGTTCGCCGGGGTGTACGGGTCGTCCGGCAGGTAGTTCGCGGCCGTCACGCACGTGGACATCTCCGGGGTGAACGACAGCGTCTTGTACGCCTCGTTCATCTGCCCGTCGGTGTCACCGTTGGTGGTGTAGAGCTCCGCGGACAGGTCGGGGTCGAAGTCCGGCACCGCCGGATGCGCGTCGTCGCCCGCGAGCGCGACCATGATCTGGTCGTCCGGGGTGGGCGTCTCGACCTGCCATCCCACGCCGTACAGCAGGAGCTGCGCGGCGGAGTGGTAGTTGACCACGAACTCGGCCTTGACCCGCTTGGCGAAGTTCTGCATCGCCTTGGTCTCCGGCTCCGAGGACGGACCGGTGCCCCGGTAGGTCTCGTTCGCCGGGTCGGGCGAGGAACCCTCGTTGTCGTAGCCCCACTTGTAGTCGAAGTTGCGGTTGAGGTCCACGCCGTCGCCGGCGGTGATGACCCCGTCGCCGTTGTTGTCCCGCAGGTTCTTGCGCCACAGCCGCTGGCCGGGCTGGAAGGTCCAGTCGAGGCCGTCGGGGTTGGCGGAGAGCACGAACCACAGCTCGTTGTCCGAGACCAGCTTGGTGGCCACGTCGTCGGTGCCGTAGCCCTCCACGTACTTGTGCATCAGCCGGCGGGTCATCTCCGGCGTGATCCACTCGCGGGCGTGCTGGTTGGACATGTAGACCACGCCCGGCTTGGACCCGTCCGGGCTGGTGCGCACGTTCTTGGTGACCTTGACCGCCAGGATGTCCTGCCCCAGCACGGTCTTGCCGATGCTGACGGTCTTCGCGATGTCCGGGTGGTCCTTGGCGAGCTGGACCATCTCGGCGCCGAGCCCACCCTCGCCGCTGTACTTGCGGAAGACCCCGGCCGCGGCCGGAGCAAGCGAACGGTCCTGCGCGGCCTCGGCCTTGACGTCCAGCGCGATCCCGGCAGCCCGCAATTTCGCGGCCTGACCCTGATCGAGCACGACCTCGAGATTGGCCTTGCCCTCGGCCGCCTTGCGGACCTCGGTCTCATGCCGATCGATACCGAGTTCGAAGATCTGCTTCAGCTGTGCGGCGTCGGCCGTGACCGAATAGGTCCGCAGGCCGTTGTCGCCGGCCGGAGGCAGTTTCGCTTCCGGCGGCGCGGTGGTCACCTCGGGAAAGGACGGGGACTCGTTCGGTGCGGCCGTCGTGGCCGGCGCCGCGGTCAACAGACCGAGCGCCAGCGACAACGCCGCCACCCCCGTCGTTGCGATCCGTACTCGCTTGGTGGTGCCCCTGGAACGATGACGCCTCATCGACCCCCCAGTCGTGTGGTCGGCGTGCATGCGGGACGGCGCGGAATCACTCGGCCTGTAGGGACGGAACGAGACTCCAGCGCCCGGGTGTTGCGCATGCTACGGCAACTACCGTGTGATACACGAGACTTGACGGACGGTCATATTCGATCGAAGCTACGCGCAAAGATTCCACCATGTGGTCAGAACCAGTCGGGACACCATGGCTCGCGCGGCGTGCGCAGGAGCGCTTCGGCCCGCTCGGCCGCGCCCGGCACGAGTTCGGTGATCCGTCCGGCGTCGGCCCGCCGTACCGGTGATCCCGAACCCAGGACGAAAGCGCTCAACTCGGCGATGTCCAGCGCGAGATCCGCCGGATCCCCGGTCGGCGCGCAGACCGCCTCCCCCGACCGGTTGTCGATCGCGAACCGGCCCGCGGCGTAGCCGAGGTCGTCACGCACGTCGACCACGACCTTGTCGCGGGCGCCGTAGGTGCGCGCCGAGAACGCGGCGGGCACGTCCAGGACACGGGCCCAGACGAAGTCCCGGCGGGACCCGGTGGTGATCGCCCGGGGGTCCTCGACCCAGTGCGTCAGCAACTCGTCCGGGCTGCGGTCCTCGGCCTCGACGAGGTGGACGTAGTCCACGTTCGCGCAGAACCGCCACAGCGCGATCTCGGCCTCGGGGGTGAGCGCGATCAGCGCGTCGACGGTGAGCGTGACCCGGGGAGCGAACTCGACCCAGTGGTCGTTCACGCGGTAGCCGAGCAGACCGGTTATCCGCCCGGACGGGTCGCGGTACACGGCGTGGAAGCGGCCCGGAGTCGGACCGCTCGGCGGCGCCTCCAGGCCGGCGTACATGTCCCACCACAACGGGCTGCGACCGATCGCCCCCGGGCGCAGCCGGCGGAACTCCTCGTACACGGCCGGGCCGAGCTCGACCACCTGCTCGGGGGTGACGAACTCGACCCGACCGCCGGCCTCGACCGGCGCGTCGGCGACGAAGTCGGTGCGCAGCGTGTCCAGGGTCAGCTTCTGGAAGTCGGTGGCGACCCCGAAGCCGAACCGGCCGTAGATCCGGTACTCGGCCCCGATCAGGATCGCCATCGCCTCGCCGCGCGCGACCGAGTCGGCCAGGTCCGCGCGCATCATCGAGGTGAGCAGGCCGCGCCGGCGATGGGTCGGGGTGACGGTGACGTTGGTGATCGCCGACACCGGCAGGATCGCCCCGCCCGGAAGGGTCAGACCGGTCGCGAAGCTGCGGAAGGTGCCCACGCAGCGGTCGCCGTCGAAGGCCCCGCGGGCGCGAGTGAAGTCGTTGTGGACACGCCGAACCCAGTGGTCGACCCGCTTCTCGCGGTTGTCCTTGGAGTTGTCCGGGACGCGCTGAAAACCGATGGCCATGGCATCGGTCCAGGCGATGACATCGCCCTCGCCGATCGTTCGGATGTCCACTGCGGTGGTTCCTTCCTCGCGGTGCGGCCTTCCCTCCACGGGCATGGGCGAAGGCGCCGACCCCGAGACCCTATGTCTCGGGGTTCGGCGCCTTCGAGTGGTTTTTCGCGGCCCCGGCCCTGCTCAGGACACGAGTATGTCCATGGACAGGCCGGCGTCGGTGCCGGGCATTCCCTGCTCGCCGGCTCGCTTGTCGGCCATCGCCAGGAGCCGGCGGATCCGGCCGGCGACCGCGTCCTTGGTCAGCGGCGGCTCGGCGAGCCCGCCCAGCTCCTCCAGGGATGCCTGCTTGTGGTCGAGCCGCAGCTTGCCGGCCGCGGCCAGGTGCTCCGGGACCTCCTCGCCGAGGATCTCCAGGGCCCGCTGCACGCGCGCGCCCGCCGCGACGGCCGCGCGGGCCGAGCGGCGCAGGTTGGCGTCGTCGAAGTTCGCGAGCCGGTTCGCCGTGGCCCGCACCTCGCGGCGCATCCGCCGCTCCTCCCAGGCCAGCACGCTCTCGTGCGCGCCGAGCCGGGTGAGCAGCGCGCCGATCGCGTCGCCGTCGCGCACCACCACGCGGTCCACGCCGCGCACCTCGCGCGACTTGGCCGCCAGGCCCAACCGGCGGGCCGCGCCGACCAGCGCGAGCGCCGCCTCGGAACCGGGGCAGGTCACCTCCAGGGCGGAGGAACGGCCGGGCTCGGTGAGCGAGCCGTGCGCGAGGAACGCGCCGCGCCAGGCGGCCTCCGCGTCGCACGTCGCGCCCGAGACGACCTGGGGCGGGAGACCCCGCACCGGACGCCCGCGGGCGTCGAGCAGACCGGTCTGCCGGGCCAGTTGATCGCCGCCGACGGCGACCCGCACGACGTAGCGGCTGCCGCGCCGCAGGCCGCCGGGGGCCACCACGACCAGGTCCGAGCTGTGCCCGTAGACCTCCAGGATGTCCTTGCGCAGGCGCCTCGCGGCCATGGCCGTGTCGAGTTCCGCCTCGATGACGATTCGCCCGCCCACGATGTGCAGTCCGCCCGCGAAGCGCAAGAGCGCGGAGACCTCCGCCTTGCGACAGCACGACCGGGTGACCGGGAGGCGGCTGAGCTCGTCCTTGACTGCTGCCGTCATCGCCATGGAGCGATCCTTTCACGATCGACGAAGATCCGGCCGTAGGCCGCGGCCAACCGTTCGGGGTCGTGTCGCGGTGTGCCGTCGACCGCCGAAACGGGGGCGAGGTGGACCTGTCCACCGAGCGCCGCCGTGGCCCGTTCCAGGCCCGGTACGTCCTCCACACGGTCGCGGTCGCCGAGGACGATGTCAAAGGTCAGCCCGGGGGCGTGCGCCGCCAGCACCTCCAGGTGCTGCTGCGGCGAGAAACCGGCCGTCTCGCCCGGCTGTGGAGCCAGATTGAGCGCCAGCAACCGCCTGGCCTTGGTCTCCACCAGCGCCGTCGCCAACTCGGGAACGAGCAGGTGGGGCAGCACCGAGGTGAACCAGGAACCAGGTCCGACAACCACCCAATCGGCGTCACGAACCGCCTCGACCGCCTCGGGCACGGCGGGCGGATCGGCCGGCAGCAGCCGGATCCCGCGCACGTCCCCGGGAGTCACCGCGACCTGGGCCTGCCCGCGCACGGTCAGCACCTCGTGCGGCCGGCTCGGGTCGTGTCCGGCGACGTCGGCCTCGATGTCGAGCGGAACCGCCGACATCGGCAGCACCCGCCCGTGCGCGCCGAGCAGCCGGCCCATCCAGTCGAGCGCCGCGATCGGGTCGTCCATCAGTTCCCACAGGCCCACGAGCAGCAGGTTGCCGACCGCGTGCCCGTTCAGGTCGCCCTCGCAGCGGAACCGGTGCTGGATCACCCGGCTCCAGGTCACGCCCCACTCGTCGTCCCCGCACAGCGCCGCGAGCGCCATCCGCAGATCGCCCGGCGGCAGCACGCCCAGGTCCTTGCGCAGCCGGCCGCTGGAGCCGCCGTCGTCGGCGACCGTGACGATCGCCGTCAGGTCGTCGGTGAGCCGGCGCAGTGCCGCCAGCGACGCCGAGAGCCCGTGTCCGCCGCCCAACGCGACCACCTTGGGGCCGCTCATTCCCTGCCCATGTCGCGGTGCACGAGCACGGTGTCCAGGCCGTCCTCGGTGAGCCGGCGGGCCAGCCGTTCGGCCATCGCGACGCTGCGGTGCTTGCCACCGGTGCAGCCCACCGCCAGCGTCACGTAGCGCTTGCCCTCGCGGCGGTAGCCCTCGGTGACGATGTGCAGCAGCTCGGCGTACCGGTCCAGGAACTCCTTGGCGCCGGGCTGGTCGAACACGTAGCGGCTGACCGCCTCGTCCTTCCCGGTGTGCGGGCGCAGCTCGGGGATCCAGTGCGGGTTGGGCAGGAAGCGGCAGTCGACGACCAGGTCGGCGTCCACCGGCAGGCCGTACTTGAAGCCGAACGACATCACCGTCGCGCGCAGCTGCGGCTCGCCGGAGCCGGCGAACCGGTCGTCCATCCTGGCGCGCAGCTGGTGCACGTTGATGTCGGAGGTGTCGATCACCAGGTCGGCCTCGCCGCGCAGCTCGCGCAGCAGTTCGCGCTCGCGCGCGATGCCGTCCGGGATCCGCCCGTCGCCCTGCAGCGGGTGCGGGCGGCGCACGCCCTCGAAGCGACGCACCAGGACGTCGTCGGATGCCTCCAGGAACACGATCCGACGCACCACGCCGGCGGCGTCCAGCTCACCGAGCGCGGAACGCAGGTCGTCGAAGAAGGTCCGGCCGCGGACGTCGACCACGACCGCTATCCGCGCCACCGCCCCCTGGGTCCGGGCACCGAGGTCGACCATGGCCGGGATGAGCGACGGCGGCAGGTTGTCGACGACGAACCAGCCGAGGTCCTCCATACCCTTGGCGGCGGTGCTGCGACCGGCGCCGGACATGCCGGAGATGATCACCAGCTCCGGGGTCCCCTCGACCTCTCCGCTCGCGATCTCGGTGCTCATGCGTCCCCCCGCTGCGTGTCGTGCCTACGGCTGGGCGAGTTCAACGCTTCCTCCTGCTGGTTCCTGCCTCGGGGGTGCGACGGGATGGCTTCCTTGGTGCCGTCTCACGGTGCCGTCTTCTTCGGTGCCGTCGTGTTCGGTGCCGTCGTCTTCTTCAATGATCTCGCCCGTCGCGGTATTCACGGCCGGAGCCGCGGGAGCCCGGGTGGCGAGCGCCGCCACGATCGCCTCCGCGGTGGCCCGGCCGATGCCCGGCACCTCGGTGATCCGGTCGACGCTCGCCGCGCGCAACCGCTTGAGCGAGCCGAAGTGCGCGAGCACCGCCTTGCGGCGGGTGGCACCCAGTCCCGGGACGTCGTCGAGCACGCTCGCCGTCATCGCCTTGGACCGCTTGGAGCGGTGGTAGGTGATCGCGAAGCGGTGCGCCTCGTCGCGAATCCGCTGCAGCATCAGCAGCGCCTCGCCGCTGCTGCGCGGGAGCACGACCGGGTCGTCCTCGCCGGGCAGCCACACCTCTTCGAGCCGCTTGGCCAGGCCGCACACCGTCACGTCGACGACGCCGGCCTCCTCCAGGGCCCGCACCGCGGCGGCGACCTGCGGTTGGCCGCCGTCGACCACGACCAGCTGCGGCGGGTAGGCGAACCGTTTGGGTCGGCCGGTCTCGGGGTCGATCGGGCCGGTGTTCTCCAGCCCCTCCGCGTCGGCGGCGTCACCGGCCGCGTCGCGCGCGAGGTCGGCCTTGTACCGCTTGAACCGTCGGGTGAGCACCTCGTGCATCGCGCGGGTGTCGTCCTGGCCCTCGAACGACTTGATCGCGAAGCGTCGGTACTCGCTCTTGCGCGGCAGGCCGTCCTCGAACACGACCATCGAGGCGACCACCTCGGTGCCCTGCAGGTGCGAGATGTCGTAGCACTCGACGCGCAGCGGCGCGGTGTCCATCTCCAGCGCCTCGGCGAGCTGCTGGAGCGCCAGCGAGCGCGCGGTGAGGTCGCCGGCGCGGCGCAGCTTGTGCAGGTTGAGCGCCTGCGCGGCGTTGCGCTGCACGGTCTCCTGGAGCGACTTCTTGTCGCCGCGCTGCGGGACCCGCAGTTCGACCCTGGCGCCGCGCAGCGCGCACAGCCACTCGGACAGCGCGTCGGCGTCCTTGGGCAGCGCGGGCACCAGCACCTCGCGCGGCACCGCCTCGCCGCGCTGTTCGCCGTACAGCTGCTGCAGGAAGTGCTCGACCAGGTCGCCCGTGTCCACGTCCTCGACCCGCTCGGTGACCCAGCCGCGCTGTCCGCGCACCCGGCCGCCGCGCACGTGGAAGATCTGGACGGCGACCTCCAGTTCGTCCTCGGCGAGCGCGATGACGTCGGCGTCGGTGCCGTCGCCGAACACGATCGCGTTCTTCTCCAGGGCCCGGGTGAGCGCGGTTATGTCGTCGCGCAGGCGGGCCGCCTTCTCGTACTCCATCTCCTGCGCGGCGACCTTCATCTCGCGCTCCAGGCGCTTGATGTAGGGACCGGTGCGGCCGGCCATGAACTCGCAGAAGTCCTCGGCGAGCGCACGGTGGTCCTCGGCGGAGATCTTGCCGGTGCACGGCGCCGCGCACTTGCCGATGTAGCCGAGCAGGCACGGCCGGCCGACCCGGCGGGCGTTCTTGAACACGCCCGCCGAGCAGGTGCGCAGCGGAAAGACCCGCAGCAGCAGGTCGAGCGTCTCGCGGATGGCCCACGCGTGCCCGTACGGCCCGAAGTAGCGCACGCCCTTGCGGTGCGGGCCGCGCATGACCTGCGCGCGCGGGAACTCCTCGTTGAGCGTCACCGCGAGCGAGGGGTAGCTCTTGTCGTCGCGGTACTTGACGTTGAAGCGCGGGTCGAACTCCTTGATCCAGGAGTATTCGAGCTGGAGCGCCTCGACCTCGGTGCCGACCACGGTCCAGTCCACGCCCGCCGCCGTGGTGACCATGGTCTGGGTCCGCGGGTGCAGGTTGGCCAGGTCCTGGAAGTAGGACGAGAGCCGGGCGCGCAGGTTCTTCGCCTTGCCGACGTAGACCACACGGCCGTGCTCGTCGCTGAACCGGTATACGCCGGGCGACGTCGGGATCTGGCCGGGTGCGGGCCGGTACGACGACGGGTCCATTTCTCCACCCTATGTGCTGGCTCCAACAGATTTTTGCGGTCAGCCCACGATGATCTCGCCGTTCGCGACCTTGACCGGAAGGGCCGTCAGGCCGCGCTTCGCGGGGCGGCGGACCACGGAGCCGTCGTTCATCGAGAACTGGCTGCCGTGGCACTGGCACTGGATGACACCCTGGTCGACCTTGGTGACCAGACAACCCTGGTGCGGACAACGGGCGTCGAACGCTTTGTAATCGTCCTTGGCGGGCTGGGTGACCACGATCGAGGTGTCGGTGTAGACCTTGCCCTTGCCGACCACCACGTCCTGGGACCGGCCCACGGTGACCGGCCCGTTCAGGAGCGGCTTCTCGTGCGGCGACGCCGGCTGGTTCTCCGTGGCGCACGCGGTCAGCGCGATCCCGGCGGCCCCGACCGCGCCCACGACGGCCGCGCCCCGCAGCAGCGCGCGCCGGTCGGTCCCGTGTTCCGCCGTGTGGTCGGAGCCGGACTCGGACAGGGGCGGCTGCTGCGGGGTCATGCGGTGTCTCCTTGCGAACGATGACGCTGGGGTGCCCAATCCTCGCACCCGCCTCGGATGCCCCCTACGTCACCGTCGGTCCTGCAGCACGCCCTGCAGGAACTTGCCGGTGTGGCTGCCGGCCACCTCGGCGACCTCCTCCGGCGTGCCCTCGGCGACTATCAGGCCGCCGCCGCTGCCACCCTCGGGGCCCAGGTCGACGACCCAGTCGGCGGTCTTGATCACGTCGAGGTTGTGCTCGATCACGATCACCGTGTTGCCCTTGTCGACCAGGCTGGTCAGCACGCCGAGCAGGCGCCGGATGTCCTCGAAGTGCAGGCCGGTGGTCGGCTCGTCCAGGACGTAGACCGTCTTGCCGGTCGAGCGGCGCTGCAGCTCGGACGCGAGCTTGACGCGCTGCGCCTCGCCGCCGGAGAGCGTGGTCGCGGGCTGACCCAGGCGCACGTAGCCCAGGCCGACGTCGTTGAGCGTGCGCAGGTGTCGGGCGATCGCGGGGACGGCCTCGAAGAAGGCGAGCCCCTCCTCGATCGGCATGTCGAGCACCTCGGAGATGTTCTTGCCCTTGAAGTGGACCTCCAGGGTCTCCCGGTTGTAGCGCGCGCCGTGACACACCTCGCACGGCACGTAGACGTCCGGGAGGAAGTTCATCTCGATCTTGATCGTGCCGTCGCCCGAGCAGTTCTCGCAGCGCCCGCCCTTGACGTTGAACGAGAACCGGCCCGGCAGGTAGCCGCGCACCTTGGCCTCGGTGGTCTCGGCGAAGAGCTTGCGCACGTGGTCGAACACGCCGGTGTAGGTGGCCGGGTTCGAGCGCGGGGTGCGCCCGATCGGCCCCTGGTCCACGTGCACGACCTTGTCCACCAGGTCGGTCCCGGTGATCCGGGTGTGCCGGCCGGGGACGATCCGCGCGCCGTTGAGCTCGCGGGCCAGGTGGGTGTACAGGATGTCGTTGACCAGGGTCGACTTGCCCGATCCGGACACGCCCGTGACGGCCGTGAAGACGCCGAGCGGGAAGGCGACGCTGACGTCCTGCAGGTTGTTCTCGCGGGCGCCGTGCACGACCAGGCGGCGCTTGTCCGGGACCCGGCGCTCGGTCGGGGTCGGGATCGACTTGCGGCCGGAGAGGTAGTCGCCGGTCGCGGACCGCTTGTTCTTGAGCAGCTCCTTGTAGCTGCCCGAGTGCACGACCTCGCCGCCGTGCTCGCCGGCGCCGGGACCGATGTCCACGACCCAGTCGGCGATCCGGATGGTGTCCTCGTCGTGCTCGACCACGATCAGCGTGTTGCCCATGTCGCGCAGCCGGACCAGGGTCTCGATCAGCCGGTGGTTGTCGCGCTGGTGCAGCCCGATGGAGGGCTCGTCCAGCACGTACAGCACGCCGACCAGGCCGGAGCCGATCTGCGTGGCGAGCCGGATGCGCTGCGCCTCGCCGCCGGAGAGGGTGCCGGCCGGGCGGCCGAGCGAGAGGTAGTCCAGGCCGACGTCGACCAGGAACTTCAGCCGCTCGTTGACCTCCTTGAGGACCCGCTCGGCGATCTTCTTCTCGCGGGCGACCAGCTTGATCCGGCCGAGGAACTCGGCGCAGTCGCTGATCGACATCGACGCGACGTCGGCGATCGACTTGTCCGCGATGGTGACCGCGAGCACGATCGGCTTGAGCCGGGCGCCCTGGCAGGTCGCGCACGGCACCTCGCGCATGTAGCCCTCGAAGCGCTCGCGACTGGTGTCGGTCTCCGCCTCGGAGTGCCGGCGCACGATGTAGGGCAGCGCGCCCTCGAACGATGTGTAGTAGGAGCGCTCGCGCCCGTAGCGGTTCTTGTACTTGACGTGGATCTGCGTCTTGTGGCCGTTGAGCAGTGCCTTCTTGGCCCGCTGCGGCAGCCCGTCCCAGGCGATGTCGGTGCGAAAGCCCATCTCGTCCGCGAGCGCGGACACCAGTCGGCCGAAGTACTCGGCGGCGTGCCCGCTCGACCACGGCGCGAGCGCGCCCTCGTCGAGGGACTTCTGCCCGTCCGGGACCACGAGCTCGGGGTCGACCTCCATGCGGGTGCCGATGCCGGTGCAGTCGGGACACGCGCCGAACGGCGAGTTGAACGAGAACGAGCGCGGCTCCAGCTCCTCGAACGACAGGTCGTCGTAGGGGCAGTAGAGGTGCTCGGAGAACATCCGCTCGCGGTTCGGGTCGTCCTCGGGCAGGTCGACGAAGTCGAGGATGACCATGCCGGAACCGAGCGAGAGCGCGGTCTCGACCGAGTCGGTGAGCCGGCGCTTGGCGGAGGACTTCACGGTCAGGCGGTCGATGACCACCTCGATCGAGTGCTTCTCCTGCTTCTTGAGCTTGGGCGGGTCGGTCAGCTGGATCACCGCGCCGTCCACCCGGGCCCGGCTGTAGCCCTTGGACTGGAGTTCGGCGAACAGGTCGACGAACTCGCCCTTGCGCTCGCGCACGATGGGCGAGAGCACCTGGAAGCGGGTGCCCTCCTCGAGTTCGAGCACGCGGTCGACCACCTGCTGCGGGCTCTGCCGCGCGATCGGGCGGCTGCAGACCGGACAGTGCGGGTGCCCGATCCGGGCATAGAGCAGGCGGAGGTAGTCGTAGACCTCGGTGATCGTGCCGACCGTCGAGCGCGGGTTGCGGTTGGTCGACTTCTGGTCGATCGAGACGGCCGGCGACAGGCCCTCGATGAAGTCGACGTCGGGCTTGTCCATCTGCCCGAGGAACTGCCGCGCGTACGAGGACAGCGACTCGACGTAGCGGCGCTGTCCCTCCGCGAAGATGGTGTCGAACGCGAGCGAGGACTTACCCGAACCGGACAGGCCGGTGAAGACGATGAGCGCGTCGCGCGGAAGGTCGAGGGAGACGTCCTTGAGGTTGTGCTCGCGCGCGCCACGGACGATGAGACGGTCGGCCACTTGAGAATCGAAACCCTTCGACGGCATGCCGCTACGGCTGATGGTGTGTCGAGCTGATCGGTACGCGTCGACAGTGCGGATCGAGGCTACGAACAAAGTGCCGAGCGGCACCGGATCGACAAGGCCTCGCGCCATCGTAAGCAGCCGCGGGCAGGTGTTTGTTCCCCTTTGAGCAGCCAGGCTATCGCACATTCATTCGAACAAAACTTCAAGAGACCGTTCTTCACCCGATCGTGTGAAGGTCTGGCACAGGCGTTCGCGCCACTAAGGTGAAGTCCCAAGACCACGTCGCACCGGGACCCGTCTCGTCCCGCAGTTCGGTGGCGTGGGCGACTTGGGGAGGTAAGCGTGACGACGGACGGGTTCGACCCCGCCGCACTGCTCGAGGAGATCAACGACGCGACCGCGCAGGTACTGGCGACCGCGGAGCGACTGACCCCCGAGCGCCTGGCCGGTCCATCGCTGCTGCCCGGCTGGAGCCGCGGCCACGTCCTGACCCATCTCGCACGCAACGCGGACGCGCTCACCAATCTGCTGAACTGGGCCCGCACCGGGATCCCGACCCCGATGTACGCGCCCGGCGACGCGCGCGACCGGGCGATCGAGGAGGGCTCGCCGCGCCCGCTGCCCGAGCAGCTCACCGACCTGTACGACGCGTCCGCGCGGTTCGCGCAGGCGTTCGCGGTGATGACGCCGACCGCGTGGGGGGCCAAGGTCTCCCGGCGCGGGGGTGGCGACGTCGCGGCGACGCTGCTGCCGACGATGCGGCTGCGGGAGCTGTACATCCACCACGTCGACCTGGACGCGGGCTGGACGCCGGCGCACTGGCCGACCGACTACACCGAGCGCGAGCTGAACGAGGTCGCGGCCTCCTTCCGCGGCCGGCCGGACTGCCCGCCGCTGCTGCTGCGCGACGACATAACCCACCGCGAACTGCGGATCGGCCCCGAAGGCGTGCAGCCCGCCGCGGTCGTGTCGGGGCGCCGCCAGTCGCTGCTCGCGTGGCTGATCGGCCGCACCAACGGCGACGGGCTGACCGTCGAGCCGTTCGGGCAGCTGCCGCCGCTGCCCGCCTGGATGTAGCGGTCGGTGGCCGACATGGCGGTCGGGCGAGGAGGATGGCAGACATGACGTATCACGGATCGGTGAAGGTCGGCGGCGCCCCGGCGGTGCGCGAACTGGCCAACCTGATGATCACGAAGGTCGCGGTCGGGCCCTACGACAACAACGCCTACCTGCTGCGCTGTCGCGCCACGGACCGGCAGCTGCTGATCGACGCGGCCAACGACGCGCACACGTTGATCACCCTCGTCGGCGACGGCGGCCTCGCCCGGGTCGTCACCACGCACCGCCACCAGGACCACTGGCAGGCGCTCGCCGAGGTGGTCGCGCACACCGGCGCGACCACGCTCGCCGGGCGCGAGGACGCCGCGGCCGTCCCGGTGCCCACGGACGTGCTCGTGGACGACGGCGACACGATCGCCTTCGGCGCGATCGAGCTGCGGGCCATCCACCTGGTGGGCCACACCGAGGGCAGCATCGCCCTGCTGTACGACGACCCCAAGGGCCACCCGCACCTGTTCACCGGCGACTGCCTGTTCCCCGGCGGTGTCGGCAACACATTCGGCGACCCGGCCGCGTTCGACCGCCTGATCGACGACGTAGAACACAAACTCTTCGACACCCTCCCCGACGAGACCTGGATCTACCCGGGCCACGGCACCGACACCACCCTCGGCAACGAACGCCCCAACCTCCCCGAATGGCACACCCGACGCTGGTAACAACCCCAACCGCCGACCGAGCCACCCCAGCACGGCCGGCATCGAGCCCAATCACCCCAGCCGACACTCGAGGCCACCCCAGCCCGGCCGGCGCTTGAGGCCAAATAGCCCGGCCGGCGCTTGAGGCCACCCAGCCCGGCCGGCGCTTGAGGCCACCCAGCCGGGCCGGCGCTTGAGGCCGCCTGGCCGCGGGCCGCCAGATCCAGCCCGTCCGGCGCTTGAGGACAAGCCCGGCCGGCGATTGAGGCCACCCCACCCCTACCCCCCAGGCGCAGAGGCCCTCCGCCGCGCCCGATGCGCCGCCACATTGGCCCGATTCGCACACGCGTCGGAGCAATACCGCTTCCGCCCATTACGAGACGTATCGGCAAACACCCGCGCACAGCCCACAGCCGCACACACCCCCGACCGCCCCACGCCGTAGTCGGCCACCAGGTTCGCCAACCCCATCGCCGTGTTGATCCGAATGCGCTGCACGAACGGCACGCCCGACGGCGCGTGGTGCAGGTGCAGCCCATGGCCGTGGTCCACCAGCCGAGGCCGCACCTCGACGCGCGCCAGCAGAACGTTCACGTGCGCGACGGCCGCCTCCAGATCGGTGATCTCGAAGAACGCGCGCAACTGCCCCGACCACTCCACGAGCGGCTCCAGCGCGCTCTCGTCCAGGTCGTCCACCAGGAACGAGAACGGCGCCAGCACCCCCCGCGCGGAGGCCACGTCGGGCGCGGCCCCCTGCTCGCCGGTCCACGCGTTGACCATCGCCACGGCAGCACCGACCCCATCACTGCGGTAACCGTTGACTTCCATTGAACCCTTACCTAGGCTGCGAGGGTATGTAAGGAGCTACGCCGTCACACTCATTACCCAGTATCACCCTCGGCAACACGGAGGCAACTCGATGTCTTCCCGATGCGACGCCTGCGGACGGATCGAGGATCCGCGGATGACGGTACTGTCCCGCCACCTCACCTCCCAGGGCGAAGTCGTCTACACCCGCTGCCTGTGCGGCAGCGTCGGGGTCCGCCTGCGGCCGCGGTCCACCGAAACGGAACGGCCCCCGAACGAGGTACTCCTCGCCCAGGGGCCGCCGGCCGTTCCGGTACCGCGTTAGACGTTCGCGTCCTTCTCGACCGCCGCCACGGCAGCCGCCTCGCGCTCGTCCTTCTTCGTCTTGCGCAGGCTCAGGATCGTGGTGACCGCGAGGGTCGCCACGATGACACCGAGCGAGAGCGGGATGCCGATCGTCGGCACGTGCACACCCTGACCGTGCAGCGCCTCGAAGATCAGCTTGACCCCGATGAAGCCCAGGATCACCGACAGGCCGTACGACAGGTAGACCAGCTTCTTGAGCAGTCCGCCGATCAGGAAGTACAACTGGCGCAGACCCATCAGCGCGAACGCGTTCGCGGTGAAGACGATGTACGGCTCCTTGGTGAGGCCGAAGATCGCCGGGATCGAGTCGAGCGCGAACAGCACGTCCGTGGTGCCGACGGCGATCATCACGATCAGCATCGGCGTCACGAAGCGCTTGCCGTTCTCCTTCACCACGAGCTTCATGTCGCGGTAGCCGTCGGTGGTCGGCAGGACCTTCTCGACCTTGCGCAGGAGGGCGTTCTCCTCGAACTCCTCCTCCTCGTCCGACTGCGCCTCCTTGATCAGCTTCCACGCGGTCCAGATCAGGAACGCGCCGAAGATGAAGAAGACCCAGGAGAACGTGGCGACGACCGCGGCGCCCGCGGCGATGAAGATGCCGCGCAGGACGAGTGCGAGCAGCACGCCGACCAGCAACACGCGCTGCTGGTACTGCGGCGGCACCGCGAACTTGCCCATGATCAGCACGAACACGAACAGGTTGTCGACGCTCAGTGATTTCTCGGTGATGAATCCGGCAAAGAACTCACCACCGGGTTCCGCCCCGGCGACGACCCAGAGGCCGATGCCGAACAGGACGGCGAGGCCGACCCAGAAGACGCCCCATAGGGACGCCTCCTTGAGCGTGACCTCGTGTGGTTTGCGGTTGAGGAAGAGATCCACTGCCACCAGTGCCAGCAGCACGACGATGGTCAGGATCCAGGCAACGGGTGAAACGTCCACTGCGCCTCCGGCAGACGTGGGCGGTCGCGTCATCGCCGGAGGGGGGATGCACCCCTCCGATTGCCTCAAGCATGCCAGAAGGTAAAGGAAACACCAAGGAGTCCTTTGCCAAATCCGGGTGACAGGGCTTCAGGCGACCTGCTGCGAGGCCGGTGCGGTCAGGCCGGTCGGATACGCGTCAGCCCACCGGCGCGAACCCCTGGCGCGGCTTGAGGGTCGGGGCCGGGAGCGGCTCGGGTGCGCGAGCGGGCGGTACGGGCAGCCCGAGCCGGCCGGTGCCCATGCTCGCGAGCAGCAGCGGCAGCAGGCGCGCGGTCACCCGGGCGTCGGCCAGTGCCGCGTGCGCGTCGGGGAAGGTCAGCCCGAAGTGCGCGCAGCACGTGCCGAGCTTGTGGTCGGCGAGCGGCAGGCCGGACGCCTTCGCCAACTTCATCGTGCACAGCGCGGGCAGCATGGGCGGCGACATCCCGGCCTCGACGAACTCGGCCTCCAGGAAGCGCTGCTCGAACGAGGCGTTGTGCGCGACGACCACGGCGCCCGCGAGCAGCCCGGCCAACTCGGTCGCGACCTGCTCGAAGCGCGGCGCACCCACGACGTCGGACGCGGTGATCCGGTGCACGTGGCCGGCGCCGACCGAGCGCCCGGGGTCGAGCAGCGTGGTCCACTCGCGCAGCACCTGCCCGGTGCCGAGCATGCGCACCACGCCGATCTCCACGATCCGGTCACCCCGCGCGGGCGAGAAGCCGGTGGTCTCCAAGTCGACGACTGCGAACTCGGTCCGAGCAACCTCGGCGGGCACCCCGAGCAGGCGCACGGGATCGGCATAGGCGAACAAGGCGGCTTCCCTCTCCCCCGGCCGCCTGGTCACGACCGACGGGGCGAGAGTCTATGACCCTCGCCCCACCACTCACACCACAATCCCCCGAACCACCCATTCCCGGCAACCCACTTCCAACCCCACCAAAGCCGATCCGACACCTGAGAACACCCCCCAGGCCGACCAAACACGAACCCCAGCCCGACACTTCAAGCCCACAACCCCAGCCCGTCCGGCGCTTGAGGACACCCAAGACCCGCCAAACCCGAACCGCAGCCGGACAACTCAGCCCACGATTCCAGCCCGTCCGGCGTTTGAGGACAACCCGGCCGGAGGCCCAACCCGCGCGCTCAGCGCTCGGTCGTCCCGGCCGCAACCCAAGACAACAGCCGACGAGTCGCATCGGACCCACCCGCCGGCAGATCCGCCGTGTACACCCACGGCAACCCGATCCACGGATCCATGATGTGGTCCTCCGGAATCGCGGTGAGCCGAAGCAACGACCGCCACAACGGATCGAGCAACGGCCCGAACGACTCGGCATCGCCCCGGCTGCCGATCACGATCACATGCACGCCGACCCGCGGCCCCTCCTCCACGATGTGCCGCAACTGGGCCGCACTGCGATCGTCGAACCCGAACGGGAAATCGTGCACGAGCAGCAGCTGCCGAGCCAGGTCCAGGTCCGGCGGCAGCGAGTCCACGGCGTCGTTGGCCACGGCCATCCGCACCAGTTCGATCCGATCCAGCACCCGCCCGAGCAACGCGGACACGTCGGCCGCGCCGGTGGCCACGGGCCCCACGAGCAGCCCGGTCGCCGCGAGCGGCTGCAACGGCGCCGCGGCCGTGCCCTTGCCCGCGGGGTCGATCACGTGCACCTTGAACTCGCCCACCGGGAACGCCGCGAACATCCGCGCCGCCAACGACACCGCGAGCTCGTTCGCCCGCTCCGCGCCGTTGCCGCTCTCGCCGTCGAGGCCGGTCGCCGACGTGTCGATCCACAGGCCGCGGTCCATCGGCAGCCGCAACACCATCGGCACCCGCAACTCGGGCCGCTCGGGCAGGTACAGATCGCCGAGCCGCATCGCCGGCGCACCGTCCTCCGGCGCCTGCCAGCCGGCCCACGACGTGCTGTCCCAGCGCGCCATCACCGGCGGCAGGTTCGGCTCCAGCTGCTCGACCTCGGCGACCAGCTGCGCGGTGTCCCGGTCCAGCACCGCCTTGGCCTGCTCGGCCAGCGCGCGGTGCCGGTCGCGCGCGGTGTCCTGCGCGGCCAGCCCGGCCGGCGAGAACCGCGCGGCGGGGTCGTTCAGTACACCTTCGAGTTCCTTGTCGAGCCGGCCGTCGGCGTACTCGATCGCCGACCGGTAGGCGGCGGCCGATCGCGCGGCGTCCTCGAACACGCCCCAGACCTGTTCGTACAGCTTCTCCACCTCGCGCCGCGCGGCCCGCTGCGCGGCCTCGCGCTCGACGTCCGGCGGGGCCGCGGCCCAGGCCATGCCGCCGTTCGGGTCGATCCGCGGCGGGGTCCCCGGCTCACGCGGCTCGGTGGGCGCGTTGGCGGCGCTGAACGGCGCGGCGGCGGGCCCGGCGAGCGCCGTGCGCGCCCGGTCCACGGCACGGGCGCGGTTTTGTACGCCGATGTCCTTGAGCAGCGCCTCCAGGCCGGCCTCGTAGCCCTGCCCGACCGCGCGCACCTTCCACGCGCCCTGGCGCCGGTACAGCTCGACGGCCTGCAGGGCCCGTTCGCTGCCGAGATCGGTGATCCGGAACGCGGCCACGTCCTCGCCGGCCGCGCGCACGGTGACCACCGGCGCCGCGACCACGCCGAAGCGGTCCACGCCGCCGCCCTCGAGCGAGGCGGCGACGAGTACCCGCTCGACCTCGGCGGGCAGCTTCTCCAGCTCGAACGTCGCGCCGGCCTGACGGATCGTCACCCCGGTGACGTCACCGCCGCCGCGCTGAATCACGTCGTCGTCGTCGCGGACTCGTTCGTCGGCCCCCACGAGGGCCACCACCAGCTCGACCGGGCACTGTGCCGAGAATTCGACCTCCACCCGGGTGTCGGGCAGTGACAGGTTCTGACCCCGTACAAGTTCGGTGCTCACGTGCGTTCGTCCCCTCCCCGCCCCGCCGGGACGGACCCCGCGCGAGCGGGCCGGGAGGCGTTGTCGCCCATCCCGGCCCGCTCACCTTTTTTGGTTGTGCGTTCTACAGGTGCGCGACCAGGGCCGGCAGCAGGTCCCGCAGGGTCTGCCCGTGCGCCGGCTCACCGATCGCGGCCATCTTCCACGCGGTGCCGTGCCGGTAGAGCTTGGCCATGATCTGGCCGGTGTAGTTGCCACCGCCCGACAGCGTGTAGCGCGCGAGCTCGGTGCCCGTGGTCTCGTCCACGATCCGGCAGAACGCGTTCTCGATCTCCTGGAAGGTCTGCCCCTGGAAGGAGCTGACCGTGAAGATGATCTGGTCCACGTGCACCGGCACGCGGGACAGGTCCACGAGAATCGACTCGTC
Source organism: Embleya sp. NBC_00896 (assembly GCF_045207785.1). Classification (NCBI taxonomy): domain Bacteria; kingdom Bacillati; phylum Actinomycetota; class Actinomycetes; order Kitasatosporales; family Streptomycetaceae; genus Embleya; species Embleya sp. NBC_00896. The sequence goes on along the minus strand of NZ_CP108776.1, from coordinate 5,506,793 downwards.
GTCCCCGTCACCGTGCCCGGTCAGGTTGTCGCCGGTGTGGCGAACGGACCCGTCCTTGCTGGTGAGCTGGCCGAAGTAGCAGACGTCGACCGGCTGGTTGTCGGCGAACAGCACGCACGACGCGTCGAGGTCGACTTCCTTCTCCCGGCTGCCGAACAGGCCGCGGCGCTTGATGGCGTCCCAACCAAGGCCCATCCGGACCATGGTCAGCTCGCCACCACCCGGCTTGTCGAGTGAAATCCTCTGGCCCTTGGACATGTTGACGGCCACTGGCGACGTCTCCCCTCACAGATTTGGTCACGCGGCTCGTGGGCGTCGCCCCGACAGGCGGGGCGGACCCACACTGGCCGCAGAGTAGTCCTCGGGTGCCGCCGGTGTCCCGGCGAGCCCCCTCGGTCGCGTTCTCGGATCACGAACCTACCGCTCAAGACGTCCGGGCCCCACAGGCCGTTCCCTCAGCCGGTGATTCGTAGCGGGCGCGGCACTGGTGCCGCGCCCGGGCGCGGCACTAGGCAATGCCCGCGGCCTTCATCCCCCGCAGCTCCTTCTTCAGCTCCCCGACCTCGTCGCGCAACCGCGCGGCCAGCTCGAATTGCAGTTCGGAGGCGGCGGCGTGCATCTGCTCGGTCATCACCCGGATCATGTCCGCGAGATCGGTCGCCGGCACATTGTCGGTCCCGGTCCTGCGGCCGAGCGTCGGCGTCGGCGCCTTCTGCCGGCCCTTGTTGCCCGCGAGCAGGTCGGCGGTGTCCGCGTCCTCGCGCGAGATCGAGTCGAGGATGTCCACGATCTTCTTGCGCAGCGGCTGCGGGTCGATGCCGTTCTCGGTGTTGTACGCGACCTGCTTCTCGCGCCGCCGGTTGGTCTCGTCGATCGCCTTGGCCATCGACGGCGTGATCTTGTCCGCGTACATGTGGACCTGCCCCGAGACGTTGCGGGCGGCACGGCCGATCGTCTGGATCAGCGCGGTGCCCGAGCGCAGGAAGCCCTCCTTGTCCGCGTCCAGGATCGACACGAGCGACACCTCGGGCAGGTCCAGGCCCTCGCGCAGCAGGTTGATGCCCACCAGCACGTCGTACTCGCCCAGCCGCAACTCGCGCAGCAGCTCGACCCGGCGCAGCGTGTCGATGTCGCTGTGCAGATAGCGCACCCGCACACCCTGCTCCAGGAAGTAGTCCGTGAGGTCCTCGGACATCTTCTTGGTGAGCGTGGTCACCAGGACCCGCTCGTTCCGCTCGGCGCGCGTGCGGATCTCGTGCAGCAGGTCGTCGATCTGGCCCTCGGTCGGCTTGACCACGACCTCGGGGTCGATCAGACCGGTCGGCCGGATGATCTGCTCGACGACGGTGTCCGCCTTGGCCAGCTCGTACTTGCCGGGGGTCGCGGACAGATACACCGTCTGGCCGATCCGCTCCAGGAACTCCTCCCACTTGAGCGGGCGGTTGTCCATCGCGGACGGGAGCCGGAAGCCGTGCTCGACGAGTGTGCGCTTGCGCGACGCGTCGCCCTCGTACATCGCGCCGATCTGCGGCACGGTGACGTGCGACTCGTCGAGCACGAGGAGGAAGTCCTCGGGGAAGTAGTCGAGCAGCGTGTTCGGCGCGGTGCCGGACTCGCGGCCGTCCATGTGCCGCGAGTAGTTCTCGATGCCCGAGCAGGTGCCGATCTGGCGGAGCATCTCGATGTCGTACGTCGTGCGCATCCGCAGGCGCTGGGCCTCCAGGACCTTGCCCTGGCGATCCATCAGCGCGAGCGTCTCCTCGAGCTCCTTCTCGATCCCGGCGACCGCGCGCTCCATCCGCTCGGGACCGGCCACGTAGTGGGTGGCGGGGAAGACGTACAGCTCGGTGTCCTCGCTGACCACCTCGCCGGTGAGCGGGTGCAGCGTCATCAGCGACTCGATCTCGTCGCCGAACATCTCGATCCGCACGGCCAGCTCTTCGTAGACCGGGAAGATCTCGATCGTGTCGCCGCGCACCCGGAAGGTCCCGCGCGTGAACGCGACGTCGTTGCGGGTGTACTGGTTGCCGACGAAACGGCGCAGCAGCGCGTCGCGCTCGATCTCCTCGCCGACCCGCAGGCGGACCATCCGGTCGACGTACTCCTGTGGCGTGCCCAGGCCGTAGATGCACGACACGGACGCGACCACGACGACGTCGCGCCGGGTCAGCAGCGAGTTGGTGGTCGAGTGCCGGAGCCGCTCGACCTCCTCGTTGATCGAGGAGTCCTTCTCGATGTAGGTGTCCGTGGTGGGGACGTACGCCTCGGGCTGGTAGTAGTCGTAGTACGAGACGAAGTATTCGACGGCGTTGTTGGGCAGCAGCTCACGGAATTCGTTGGCGAGCTGGGCCGCGAGCGTCTTGTTGGGCGCCATGACGAGCGTCGGCCGCTGGAGCCGCTCGATCATCCACGCGGTCGTCGCCGACTTGCCGGTGCCGGTCGCGCCGAGCAACACCACGTTCTTGTCGTCCGCCCGGACCCGCTGTTCGAGAAGATCGATCGCCTGCGGCTGATCACCGGACGGCTGGAAGGGACTGACGACCTCGAAGGGCGCCACTTTGCGTTCGAGATCGGTAATGGGTCGCACGGCATACACGTTACGGGTCCGCACCGACAAACGAGGCTCAGCCGCCCGTCAACCGCTCCCACAGCGCCAGCAGCTGCGGCTCCAGCGCCTCCAGCGGACCGTCGTTGTCGATCACCACGTCCGCCACCGCGAGCCGCTGCGCACGCGTGGCCTGCGCGGCCATCCGCGCCCGGGCGTCGGCCTCCGGCATCCCCCGCAGCCGGACCAGCCGATCCAGCTGCGTCGCCTCCGCGGCGTCCACGACCACGACCAGGTCGTACAGCTTCGCCAGGTTGTTCTCCGCCAGCAGCGGCACGTCGTTGATCAGCACCGCGTCCTCGCCCGCGGCCTCGGTCAACGCGGCCGCCCGTGCCCCCACCAAGGGGTGCACGATCGCGTTCAGCGCGGCCAACCGCTCCGTCGACCCGAACACGATCCGTCCCAGCCCCGGCCGATCCAGTGACCCGTCCGGCAGCAGGATCCCCTCGCCGAACTCGGCCACCACCGCCGCGAGCCCCGGCGTACCCGGCTCCACGACCTCGCGCGCGATCCGGTCCGAGTCGATGACCACGGCCCCCAGCTCCGCGAGCCGGCGCGCCACCTCGCTCTTGCCGGCCCCGATCCCACCGGTCAGCCCGACGTTGCCCCTGCTGCCCATGCCGCGCCCCTCGTACCCTCCGCCGGACCAAGACCGGGCCAGCCTAGTCCCGCGCACTGGTGCCGTGACCGGGAGCGTTCACCGGCCCCCGAACGCGCCGGGAGCCCGCCCCGGACGCACCGAGGCAGGCTCCCGATCACAACGCGACGCAACCCGACACCGCGGGCCGCGAGGGCCGCGACTTCGTCAGATGTTCAGCTTCCGGAAGATCGGCCGCGGGACGTGCCGCAGGGCCGACATCACGAAGCGGAACTGGCCCGGTACCCACACGACCGAGGACTTCCTGCGCAGGCCCTTGACGATCGCCTCGGCGACGATCTCCGGCGTGGTCGCCAACGGCGCGTCCGGCAGGCCCTCGGTCATCTTGGTCTTCACGAAGCCCGGCCGCACGACCATCACGTGCACGCCCGTGCCGTGCAGCTTGTCGCCCAGGCCCTGCGCGAACGCGTCCAGCCCGGCCTTGGTCGAGCCGTAGATGAAGTTCGACTTGCGGGCCCGCTCGCCCGCCACCGACGAGATCACCGCGAGCGCGCCGTGCCCCTGCCGCGACAGCGCGTTCGCCGCCGCGAGGCCGGCCGAGACGCCGCCCACGTAGTTGACCTGCGCGACCCGCGCGGCGGCCGACGGGGACTTCTCGTCCGCGTCCTGGTCGCCGAGCACACCGAACGCGAGCAGCACGACGTCGATGTCGCCCGCCGCGAAGACCTCGTCGATGGTCTTCTCGTGGTCGTCGGTCTCGGCCGCGTCGAACGCGACCACCTCGACCGTGGCACCGCGGCCCCGCAGGTCGTCGGCGGCCGTGTCCAGCGCGGCGGAGGGGCGGCCGGCGAGCACGACGCGCCGAACCCGCTCGGCGACCATCGCGCGGGCCGTGGTCAGCGCGATCTCGGAGGTGCCGCCGAGAACGAGCAGGGACTGCGGTGCGCCCAGGGCGTCTTTCACAGTGCGTCCTTCACAAAAGAAAACGAATGGATCGGGGACTCAGAGACCGAGCCGGCGGGCCTGGTCGGAGACGAAGATCCCGTCCGGGTCCACCTTGGCGCGCACCTCGCGGAACTGCTCGAGCCGCGGGTACATCCGCGCCAGGTCGGCGGGGTCCATCCGCGAGTCCTTCGCGAGGTAGAACCGGCCCTCGTTGGTGAGCACGATCTCGTCGAGCTGCTTGAGCAGCCGGGCCAGGCCCGGCGTGTTGGTCGGGAAGTCGAGCGTCAGCGTCCACCCCGGCTTGGGGAAGGACAGGAAGCCCGCGTTGCCCGGACCGAAGCGCTTGAGCACGGTCAGCGAAGACGGCGCGCCGTGCGCGCTGATCGTCTCGACGGCCTTGACCAGCCCGTCCTCACGGCCGAACGGCACCACGAACTGGTACTGCAGGAAGCCGGTGCGCCCGTAGACCCGGTTCCACTCCTGGACCAGGTCGAGCGGGTGGAAGAACCCGGTGATCGACTGCAGTTGGCCGACCTTGTGCTGCGGCGCCTTGCGGTACCACAGCTCGTTGAACAGGCCCATCGTGAGCTTGTTCGGCAGCCGGCCCGGGACCAGGTCCGGCACGGTCAGCAGCGAACCGGTCCGGAACCGCAGCGGGTCGCGGCGCTTCTTCGCGGGCAGCTCGTCGAGCGTGGCGAACTCGCCGCAGGTGAGCACGCAGCGCCCGAGGTTGGCGCCCTTGGCGAGGCAGTCCAGCCACGCGACCGTGTACGTGTACTTCTCGTCCGTCTCGGCCATGAGCGCCATGGCCTCGTCGAGGTTCTTCGTCCGGTCGGTGTCCACCGACGCCAGCGAGGTCTCGATCGGCGTCATCCGGATCGTCGCCGACAGGATGAGGCCGGTGAGCCCCATGCCGCCCGCGGTGGCCCAGAACAGCTCGGGGTCGGCCTCGGGGGTGACCGTGCGCACGGTGCCGTCGGCCATCAGCATGTCGAAGGACAGCACGTGGTTGCAGAAGCTGCCGTCCGCGTGGTGATTCTTGCCGTGCACGTCGGCGCCGATCGCGCCGCCCACGGTCACCTGCCGGGTCCCCGGCGTGACCGGCACGAAGAACCCGAAGGGAACGAACAGTTCGATCAGCCGGTCGAGGCTGACCCCGGCCTCGCAGGTGACCAGGCCGCGCTCCAGGTCCACCGCGAGGATGCGGTCGAGCCCGGTCATGTCCAGGACGGTGCCGCCGCCGTTCTGCGCGGGATCGCCGTACGAGCGGCCGAGGCCGCGGGCGATCACACCGCGCGAGGTGCGCCGCCCCAACGCGGTCGCGACCTCGTCGCGACTGGTGGGGCGCACGACATCGGCGAACGTGGGGGCGGTGCGGCCCCACCCGTTCAGGCTGACCCGCCGAGCGGTTGGACGTGCGTCGGCCGACGGGCCGTCAGACATGGAAAACTCCCAGAACAAAGGTGAGAAGCCAGGCGAAGCCAAGGCCGACGAGGACCTTGTCCTTGAGAAGAACGTCCTCGGGGGACCCCGCGGTTCCGGCATCCACGTACACGGCGTAGCGCAGGAACGCGAAGCCGAACGGAATCAGGGACAGCTGGTGCCACGCGAGCGTCGAATCGCCCTCGGGAATCTGGAATGCCCACAGGGAGTACGTGAGCAGCGTCACCGAGACCGCCATCTGCCACACGAACCGCAGGTAGGTGATCGAGTAGTTGGCCAGCGAGGCACGCGTCTTGGCGGCCTCCTCGCCCATCAGGACCATCTCCGAGTAGCGCTTGCCGGCCACCATGAACAGCGACCCGAAGCCCGCGGTGAGCAGGAACCAGCGCGACAGCGGCAGCTCGGACGCGGTACCGCCGGCCATCGCCCGGAACAGGAAGCCGGACGCGACCATCGCCAGGTCGAGCACGACCACGTGCTTGAAGGAGAAGCAGTAGGCGATGTTCAGCGCCACGTACAGGCCCAGGACCAGCGCCGTCCCGGCGTTGCACAGCAGCACTCCGAGCGTGACCGCGCCGATCCCCAGGATCGGCCCCAGCACCCACGCGAGCTTGACCGGGACCACGCCCGACGCGATCGGCCGGTTGCGCTTGGTCGGGTGCTCGCGGTCGGCCTCGACGTCGAACGCGTCGTTGACGTAGTAGATCGCCGACGCGGCGAGGCAGAACAGCAGGAACATGATCGCCGACTGCTTGATCACATACCACTCGTCCAGGCGTCCCGACGCGAGCGGCGCCGCGAACACGAGCACGTTCTTGACCCACTGCTTGGGTCGGGCGAGCTTGAGCAGCCCGCCGGCGAGTCCGCCACGCGGCGGGCTCGGCGGCGCCTCGACCACGGCGGTCGCGGTCGGTGCGCGCGATTCGAGCGGTGCTTCCAGCGGTTCTTCGAGCGTCGATTCGATCTCGGATGTACTCAAAACTCAGACCCTTTCGGGGCGCAGCGCGCGGCGGGCCCAGGCTCGACCCAGGCCACCGGCGGCGACGCCCATGGTCGCCCCGGCGACGACGTCGGACGGATAGTGGACGCCCACGACGAGCCGCGAGAAACACGTCGCAGCGGCGGCCGTACCGGTGACGGCGGTGGGCAGCAGGCCGTGGAACGCCACGGCGGCGGCGGCCGAGGAGACCGAGTGGGAGGACGGAAAGCTGTGTCGGCCCGCGGTGCGCACGATCGGCTCCAGTCCCGCTATCGCGGGGCGGGGACGGCGCACGACGCGCTTGACGACCATGCTCGCGACGTGCGCGCCGGCGACCGTGGCGGTCGCACGCAGCCATTCGCCGCGCCGATCGCCGTCCACCGCGGCACCCACGAGCCCGGCGGCCAGCCACACGCCGGCGTGCTCGCCGGCGAAGGACAGCGCCTTGCTCGTGTTCTGGACGACCGGATGCGCGGTCCGTCCACGTACTCCGCGGTACAAGGCGACATCGGTCGTGCCGACCGCCTTGAACACCTGCCCGGTGGCGAAAGATCCACCAAAGGCCATCGAAATCCTCATTCCTTACCGCAAGTCGAGTGGGCGCCTGCCCCGGGCTCGGGGGCCAACGTGCACGGCGGTCGTCCCGACCGCCACACGGGCCACTTCCATGCGCCCGGCGCCTGGCACCAATGGATCAGGGTACGCGAAGCGGGCAAGCCGCCCTCGCCGCGCATCGGCCTCCGCCGAACCCGCGCCCCGAACCGACGCTGCCAAAGCCCCGGTTCTCCCGTCTCGCCAGACCCCTTTCGTAACGGAACTGTGCCAGACCCGCATCCTCCACGAAGCCTCCCCGACGCCGACCCGAGACCGAACCGGACCCACCTCGAACGCCGGTTCAAACCCAGCCCGTCCGGCATTTGAGGACAAATAGCCCAATCGACGCTCGAGACCACCTCGACCGAACACCGGCTCGAACCCAGCCCGTCCGGCGCTTGAGGACAAGCAGCCCGACCGGCGCTCAAGGCCACCTCGACCGAACGCCCAACCAAACCCAGCCTGTCCGGCATTTAAGGACAAACAACCCAATCAACACTCAAGGCCACCTCGACCGAACACCCGACCAAACCCAGCCCGTCCGGCGCTTGAGGACAAGCAGCCCGGCCGGCGCTCAAGGCCACCTCGACCGAACACCCGACCAAACCCAGCCCGTCCGGCGCTTGAGGACAAGCAGCCCGGCCGGCGCTTGAGGCCGGCGATGGCCGCAGGCCGAGCCCTACCGCAACGGAACAGGCGAGAAGCCCCCGGCAAGGACGCGCAAAGGAACCCCCGCCCCATCGGACCGCACCGACCACACATCCGTCGCCGCCCCGACCCCCGTCGGCAGTCCGTACGCGACCGTGCCGTCGTCGAGCCACACCGCCTGGTCGTCCACACTCCGCGCCTCCGCCAACGGCGTCTCCCGCATCGTCGCGAGGTCCAACACGTGCAGCCGCCAAGGGTTACGGGTGCTCTGCGACACCTTCTTCTTGAACACCAGGCGCGTACCGTCCGGGGACAACGACGGGCACTCCACGTTCTCCCGCAGCACGGTCATCGTCCGGGCCCGCAGATCACCGCGCACCAGGTACGTCCGCCCCGAACTGTTCGTCGACAGCGTGGCGTAGAACGCGTTGTCGTCGGCCGTGAACGTGACGCCCCAGAAGTTCCGGTCCGGGGACTTGAGTTCCTTGCCGTCCCGGGTCGTGGTGAAGTCCTCCAGGTTCGCGGTCAGCGCGCCCGTGTGGGTGTCCAGGATCGAGGTCCGGGTGGAGAACGTCATCGACGCGTAGGAGTCGCCGTAGACGAACACGGTCCACGAGGCCATCCGCCCCGAGGCCGACACCCGGGCCCGATTGGGCGTGCCCTCCAGCTCGATCCGCCGCACCTGACGCAGCTCCGCGTCCAGGATCAGCGCGACATTGCGCCTGGCGAGGCCGCCCTCGGTGGTCAGGCACAGCGCGGTGCCCGCCGCCGCGTACACCCGCTCGCACGCGCGCTCGCCCACCGATCGCGGCCCGCCCGGATCGGCCGCCGCCACCGTCGCGAGCCGGCCGTACCCGGGCCCCGACTCGGTGCTGCGAAACAGCAGCCGGGGCGCGCCGCCCAAGGTGAGCGGCGCACCGCCCGGCGCGGTGCCGGACCCGCCGTGCAGCTTCTCGTCCTCGCGCCGGACCGCGTACACGGTGTACGCGATCGCGATCCCCGCGAGCAGCGCCAGGACCAGCCCGAACACGAGCAGTCGGCCCTTGGTGACGACCGGCCGCACCGGCGCGTCAGCGGACACCGGACACCCCCTCGCGCCGCCGGAGCCCGCGCCGCCCGGACAACGCCGCGGCCGACCCGAGCAGGGCCACCGCGAGCGCGATCGCCAGCATCCGGACCGCGGCCTCGGGTCCCCACGCCGTCCACAGCGCGCCGAAGATCATCGAGGACCCGAACCGCCCCGCCGCCTGCCCCGTCTGCACCACCGCGAGCCCGCCCGCGCGCCCGCCCGCCGGCAGCCGCGCCCCCACCGCCGCCGACAGCACGCCATCGGTCGCCGCGTAGAACACGCCGTGCAGCGCCAGGACCGCGACCAGCAGCCCGACCCCGCCGAGCGGGCCGCCGAGCAACAGGTACGCCCCCAGCAGCACGCCGTGCCCGGCCAGGAACACCCGCCGCCGCCCGACCCGGTCCGCGATCCGCCCCAACGGCACCGCGAGCACCAGGTAGACCCCGGCCGTGCCCAGCGGCAGCAGCGGGAACCAGTGCGGCTCGATGTCCAGCCGATGCTGGAGCAGCAGGTACACGAAGGCGTCGCCGACCGTGACCAGCCCCAGCAGCGCCGCCACCGCGCACAACCGCCGATACGGCCGATCCCGCAGCAGCCGCAGCCCGTCCCGCCACGTGCGCCCTGTCCGGGGGATCGGCCCGTGCTCGACCGGATCGCGGTGATCGCGCACGAACAGCACCAGCATCGCGACGCCGACCAGGCCCACGCAGAAGCTCACCACGAACACCGCGTCGTAGGCCGTGCCCACCGCGGCCAGGATCGTGAACGCCACGAGCGGCCCCATGAAGGCCCCGGCGGTGTCCAGGGCCCGGTGCACGCCGAACGCGCGCCCCTGCGCCTCGGGCGTGCTGGAGAGCGAGATGAGCGCGTCGCGCGGCGCGGTCCGCAGCCCCTTGCCGGCCCGGTCGGCCGCGAGCACCGCGCCGATCCCCGGCACCGAGGCCCCCGCGAGCGGCAGCCCGAGCTTGGCCACGGCCGACATCCCGTACCCCACCACCGCGACCTTCTTACGCGCGGCGAACCGGTCGGCGAGGTGCCCGCCGACGAGCCGCAGGAAGACCGTGACGCCGGAGTACAGGCCGTCCAGGAAGCCGAACTGAAGCATCGTCAGCCCGAGCCCGGTGACCAGGTAGACCGGCATCACCGCCGTGACCATCTCCGAGGAGACGTCGGTCACCAGGCTCACCATGCCGAGCGCGATCACGTTGCCCGTGACGACCGCGCCGGCCCCGACTCCGGCCCCGGGCGCGGGCGCGGTCGCGGGCCGCTCGCCGATGAGTTCCGGACGTCCGGACGAGACGTACACGCCGCACCCTCCCCCGGCTCGCGCGATCGCCACGACGCTAGCGCGTGTCCCGCGCGCCCGCACCGGAACAGCCGAAAGCCCCACCTCCCGGGAAAGGAGGTGGGGCCTTCGATCCGCCGTCAGCTACCGGCGGAGTGGATCAAGCAGCCCGACACGAGGTCAGCTCTGGCCGCCGGCCAGCTTCTCACGCAGCGCGGCGAGCGCCTCGTCGGACGCCAGGGCGCCACCGGTGGTGTCGGCCTCGACCTCGTCGTCACCGCCCGAGGAGTACGCGCCGGCGGCTTCGCCGGCCACGGCCTCGGCCTCGGCCTCGCGAGCCTTGACGACCTGCTGCTGGTGCGACTCGAAGCGCGTCTGGGCGTCGGCGTACTGCTTCTCCCACTCCTCGCGCTGCTTGTCGAAGCCCTCGAGCCAGTCGTTGGTCTCCGGGTCGAAGCCATCGGGGTAGATGTAGTTGCCCGCGTCGTCGTACGTCGCGGCCATGCCGTAGAGGGTCGGGTCGAACTCGGCCGTGGCCGGGTCCGCGCCGAACGCCTCGTTGGCCTGCTTCAGCGAGAGGCTGATGCGGCGACGCTCGAGGTCGATGTCGATGACCTTGACGAAGATCTCGTCGCCGACCTGGACGACCTGCTCCGGGATCTCCACGTGGCGCTCGGCCAGCTCGGAGATGTGGACCAGACCCTCGATCCCCTCGTCCACACGGACGAACGCACCGAACGGAACCAGCTTGGTGACCTTGCCGGGAACGACCTGGCCGATCTGGTGCGTACGGGCGAACTGCTGCCACGGGTCTTCCTGGGTCGCCTTCAGCGACAGGGAGACGCGCTCGCGGTCCATGTCCACGTCGAGGACCTCGACGGTGACTTCCTGGCCGACCTCGACAACCTCGGACGGGTGGTCGATGTGCTTCCAGGACAGCTCGGAGACGTGCACGAGACCGTCGACGCCGCCGAGGTCGACGAACGCACCGAAGTTGACGATCGAGGACACGACGCCCGTGCGGACCTGACCCTTCTGCAGGGTCGTGAGGAAGGTCTGGCGCACCTCGGACTGGGTCTGCTCGAGCCAGGCACGGCGGGACAGGACCACGTTGTTGCGGTTCTTGTCCAGCTCGATGATCTTGGCTTCGAGCTCCTTGCCCACGTACGGCTGGAGGTCACGCACACGACGCATCTCGACCAGCGAGGCCGGGAGGAAGCCGCGGAGGCCGATGTCGAGGATGAGACCACCCTTGACGACCTCGATGACGGTACCGGTGACGATGCCGTCTTCTTCCTTGATCTTCTCGATCGTGCCCCAAGCGCGCTCGTACTGAGCCCGCTTCTTCGAGAGGATCAGGCGACCTTCCTTGTCCTCCTTCTGGAGAACCAGGGCCTCGATGTGGTCACCGACAGTGACAACCTCGTGGGGGTCCACGTCGTGCTTGATGGAAAGCTCGCGGGACGGGATGACGCCTTCGGTCTTGTAACCGATGTCGAGCAGGACCTCGTCCCGGTCGACCTTGACGATCACGCCATCCACGATGTCGCCGTCGTTGAAGTACTTGATCGTCTCATCGATCGCTGCGAGGAAGTCTTCCTCGGAGCCGATGTCGTTGACCGCCACCTGCGGGGTGGTGCTGGGCGTGGCCTCGGTGCTGCTCGTCATGTGGGTAAGGGCTCCGGGTACGGACAGAAGTCGTTTTCAAACACGCTTCAGGACCCGGTTTCGCCCCCGACGCCCGCGACCATGCAAGAGGATGGCGTGGGATCGACAAAGGTGAGCGCGACCTGCTACGTCTGAGTTCACGCAGGCCCGCGGCGCAACTTGCAGCATACGGGGCCGACCGGGTGCGGTCAACGCGCACGGGATGCATGGGGTCAAGGGGGACGACTCGAAGGGAGTACCCTACGCGCGTCCGAGCCAATTGCAGTCCCTGGAGTCCCGTGAACCGCCCCATTTCCCACGAGCCGCACGCGTCACTCGCCGCGCAATACGTGGACCCCGACGAGCTCGACGACGCCGACGACGACGCGGTGCGCCGCAAGGTCGGCCTCGTGGAGAGTGTGCGCGCCGGGCGGCACTGGTGGGACGCGAACGCCGACGACTACCAGATCGAGCACGGCGACTTCCTCGGCGACGCGCGGTTCACCTGGTGCCCCGAGGGGCTGGACGAGGACCGCGTGGGGCTGCTCGGCCCGGTCGAGGGGCGCACCGTCCTGGAGGTCGGCGCGGGCGCGGCCCAGTGCTCGCGGCGGCTGCTCGCGCGCGGCGCGCACCCGATCGCGCTCGACCTGTCGCTGCGTCAGCTCCAGCACTCGCGGCGACTGGACGAGGAGCACGGCACGAGCGTGCCGGTCGTGCAGGGCGACGCGGCCCGGCTGCCGTTCGCCGACGCCGCGTTCGACCTCGCGTTCTCCGCGTACGGCGCGCTGCCGTTCAGCCCGGACGGGGCGGGCATCATGCGCGAGGTGTACCGGGTGCTGCGGCCGGGCGGGCGGTGGGTCTTCTCGATCACGCACCCGATCCGCTGGGCGTTTCCGGACGAGCCGGGGCCCGAGGGGCTGACCGCGGTGACCTCGTACTTCGACACGACCCCCTACGTCGAGCAGGACCACACCGGGCGGGCCACCTACGTCGAGCAGCACCGCACCCTCGGCGACCGGGTGCGCGAGGTGGTCGGCGCCGGGTTCCGGCTGGTCGACATCGTCGAGCCGGAATGGCCCGAGGACCTCGACTCGGTGTGGGGCGGCTGGAGCCCGCTGCGCGGACGACTGTTCCCGGGCACGGCGATCTTCGTGTGCGACCGGGACTGAGCGGGTCGCCGCGCGGGCCGGGCGAGCCCGCGCACCGGCCCGGCCCGCCCGACACTAGGCGGGCGGTGACTCCGCGTGATCGGAGGCCGCGTCGGCGTCCTTGCCGTTGAGCGCGTGCGCCGGCTCGGGGACGAACTCGCGCGCGGACGGCACGGCCTCGGCGTTGCTTTCGGCCTTGGTCTCGGCCTTGGTCTCGGCCTCCGGCCGCGTGACGTCGGTCGCCGCGGGCGCGGGGCCGGCCGGCCTGGGACGCCACACCCGGTCCGCGAGGAACTGCATGCCCAGCGCGGCCAGGAACAGCACGACGCCGAGCACCACCAGGCCGATCGGGATGGTGTCGTGCACCAGGCGCAGGTCCGCGCCGCGCTCCTTGGCGTCGGCGATCAGCTTGGCCGACCACGCCGGCCGCGGCTTGAACGTGCCGTCGAAGACCCGGGTGACCACCGGCTTCGCGGTGGGGTCGTCGGCCGGCGGCGAGGTCCGCAGTTCCTCGGTGCGGGTCTCCTCCACGTACACCGGCATGCCCGTGACCGGCTCGACCCACATCTTGCGGGTCGCGGTGTACCAGAGCTGCATGCCGTCCTTCTCGATCGCCACCGGATCGAGGCCGCCCGGGAGCTGCTTGGGCATCGGGATCTTCATCCACGGCACCTGCTGCTCGAACCGGTACGTCTGCAGGCCGCCGCGCTTCTCGGTGCCCTTGTACGCGATCACGTTCGCGCTGTGCGCCTGCGAGTCGTAGTAGTTGTAGTCGCGCTTCCCGGTGAAGAACGGCCACTTGTACGCGAGGCCGGTGTGCGCGGCCGGGGCGCCGTCGATCGACTCGCCGCAGCAGTTCTTCGGGATCTGCGTCGCCGCGTCGAACGCGTAGCGCTCCGGGAGCTGGGTGACGACCTTGCCCGTGCTGTCCAGGACGGCGAGGTTCAGGTCCCAGACGATCGTGCCGTCCTTGCTGTCCTTCGCGTTCGGCCGGATCGTCTGGATGGCGGTGATCTTCGCCTTGCCCGGGCCCTCGGGGGAGCCGAGCAGGGTGGCATCGGTCGCGTCCAGCACCACGACCCGGTACGCGTCCTCGCCCGCGAGCGACGCGGCGACCAGGCGCGGGAAGACGAACTCGCGCAGCAGGGGCGCGAGGGCCACGCAGAACACTGCCGCGACCAGCAGGATCAAACTGGACTTACGACGCATCGAGGTGGACCCCTTGACGATGGAACCGGGTACGGATTCGCGCCGCCGAGGGCGCGGTACTAGGGCCGCGCGGGCGGGCTCGTGACCTGGAGCGGCTTGTGCACCGTCGAGGGCTCGGAGGCGGCGACCGCGGTCACCGCGAACGCGGCCCCCACGGCCAGGACCACCCCGATCACGACCGCTGCGAAGGAACGCATGTGTGGCGGTCCCACCTTTCCTGCCTTGGCCGCCGTCCCGACCGCCGACGATGGGGCACCGTAGCAAGAAACGAGAACAGGTTCCCGTTATTCGCGGATCGGATCGGGTCGGATCTGGTCGGCCGGCGGATCGGGGTCCGTCGATTCGGGGCTTGGCGCTGGGGGTTGGGGATTGGAGGTTCGGGCTTCGGTGCCCTCGGTCAGGACGCGGGCGCGGTGTCCGTGGCCGAGGACGACGCGCTCTCCCCGCCCGTCGTGCGCGACGCCGACGGCGAGCCCGAACCCGACGCGCTCGCCGGCGGAGTCGTCGCCGGGTCGCTCGAAGCGGGCTTCGTGGTCGGCGGCTTGCTCGTGGGCAGCTTGCTCACCGGCGGCTTGGATGTCGGCGGCTTGGACGTGGACTGCCGCACGTCCGGCACCGCCCGCGCACCCGTCGCGTAGTACGTCATCCACGACTTGACCGTGCGCAGGTACTCGTCCGAGTGGTTGTAGCTGTAGATCGCCGCGTTCAGGCCCGCCTCCTTGGACAGGTCCCGGTCGCCCGCGCACAGGTAGCGCCCCGCGGCCAGGGTGGCGTCGAAGACGTTCTGCGGATTGACCTGACCGTCCCGGTTGCCGTCCATGCCCCAGCCCTTCCAGGTGGAGGGGATGAACTGCATCGGACCCACCGCGCGGTCGAACTCGGTGTCGAAGTCGTAGCGACCGCCGTCGGTGTCGGTGATCCGGGCGAACTGCCGGCCGTCCAGGCGCGGGCCCAGGATCGGCGTCACCGCCGTGCCGTCCGCGGTCACGTTGCCGCCGTACGCGTGCTCCGACTCCACCCGGCCGATCCCGGCCAACAGCGTCCACGGCAGCTTGCAGCCCGGATCCATCCGAGCCAGGTTGGACGCGGCCTGCTGATACGCCGCCAGCACCGTCTGCGGAATGCCGCCCGTGCCGGTCGCCGACGTACCGCGAGTGCCGGCCGGGGCCGTGGCGCCGCCGGGCGAGGCCGTCGTGGCGGGAGCCGTCGTCGGCGCCCCGGCCACGGCCGCCGGCACCACCGGCGGGAGTTCGAAGTGGCCCGGCCCGCCGCCGTTGACCGAGGTACCGTTCGCCGGCGCGGGATCCGAGAGCCGCGGCAGGTCCGACGTCGGCACGCGGTGCGCGGTCACCATCGAGAACGGCGACTGCACCGCCGCGCCGCAGGCCAGCACCACCAAGATCGCCGCCGCGCTGCCGATCCACGGGTTCAGCACGCGTCTGCGCGGGCGCGGCGCGTCCTGCCCGTCGGACATCGACGTCGCCACGGGCTTGGACACGGGCTCGGGCTTGGACACGGGCTCGGACGCGGGAGCCGGAGCGGATATTCGCTCCGCCGCCGGCTCCACCGCGCCCTCGTCCGACACACCCGGCTTCTGCGGATCGGGCCTCGACTCGGCCTCTTCCACGAAGCTCCCCCCTCTGTGCGCTGATTCGACCGCCAACCGGTCGGCCTCTACCACCGGTGACCGTGCGAACCTATGACAGCTTCGGCCGGCTCTCCACCCCCACGGCACACTCATTCACGATCAGTGCCCCGCGTCCTCCCAGTTCGGCCCGAAACCGACCGAGACGTCCAGCGGAGCCCGCAGCGGATACGCGCTCGCCATCTCCCGACGCACCAGCGCCTCCAGCCGCTCACGCTCGCCCGGCGCGACCTCGAGAACGAGTTCGTCGTGGACCTGGAGCAGTACCCGCGACGCCAGCTTCTCGTCCCGCATCGCGCGATCCACACCCAACATCGCGACCTTGACGATGTCCGCCGCGGAACCCTGGATCGGCGCGTTGAGCGCCATCCGCTCGGCCATCTCGCGGCGCTGGCGATTGTCGCTGGTCAGGTCCGGCAGGTAACGACGCCGGCCGAACACCGTCTCGGTGTAACCGGTCTGCCGCGCCTCCTCGACCACCTTCTGCAGGTAGTCGCGCACCCCGCCGAACCGCTCGAAGTAGTTCTCCATCAGACCGCGCGCCTCGCCCGGCTCGATGTCCAACTGCTGCGACAGACCGAACGCCGAGAGCCCGTACGCCAATCCGTACGACATCGCCTTGATCTTGCTGCGCAGTTGGTGGTCCACCGCGTCGGGCGCCACCCCGAAGACCTGCGCGGCCATCGTCGTGTGCAGGTCCTCCCCCGTCGTGAACGCCTCGATCAACGCGGCGTCCTCCGACAGGTGCGCCATGATGCGCAGCTCGATCTGGCTGTAGTCCGCCGTCAGCAGACCCTCGAAGCCCTCGCCCACCACGAACGAGCGCCGGATCAGCCGCCCCTCCTCGGTACGGATCGGAATGTTCTGCAGGTTCGGGTCCTGCGAGGACAACCGGCCCGTCGCCGCCACGGTCTGATTGAACGTGGTGTGGATACGCCCGTCGTCGCCGACCGTCTTGATCAGACCCTCGACCGTGGTGCGCAGCCGGGTCTGGTCGCGGTGGCGCAACAGGATGACCGGCAACTCATTCGTGGTCTGCGTCGCCAGCCACGTGAGCGCGTCGGCGTCGGTGGTGAACCCGGTCTTGATCTTCTTCGTCTTCGGCAGGTTCAACTCGTTGAACAGGATCTCCTGCAACTGCTTGGGCGAACCCAGGTTGAACTCGTGCCCGACGGCGGCATGCGCCTCCTCCGTCGCCTGCTTCACCGCCGCCGCGAACTGCTCCTGCAGCTCCTCCAGATACGGCAGATCGGCCGCGATGCCCAACTGCTCCATGTGCGCGAGCACCGGAAGCAACGGCAACTCCATGTCCTGGAGCAGCTCCAGGCCACCCTTCGCGGCCAACTCCACATCCAACGCGGCGGCCAGATCCACCACCGCGCGCGCCGCCAGCATCAGCACCTCGCCCTGCCCGGCGTCGTCCTCACCCGACATGTCCAGCGACAACTGCCCATGGGCGGCGTCGGACTGGTCCGCCTTCAACTCACGGCCCAGGAACCGCTCCACGAGCGTGTCCAACGCGAACGAACGCTGACCCGGCAACACCAGATACGCACCGAGCGCGGTATCGCTGGTCACCCCCCACAACGCCCAGCCGTGCGCCGCCAGGGCCAGGATCGGACCCTTCGCGTCGTGCACCGCCTTCGGCCGCTGCGGATCCGCCAACCACGCCGACAGCGCCGCGTCGTCGCCCTCGTCCATCGTCAACGGGTCCACGAACGCCGCCGTGCCGTCCGCGCCGGCGAACGCCAGCCCCTTCACGGCGCCCGTCCCCCGACCCCACACACCCTCCACGGCAAGACCCGTACGCTCCGCGCCCGACGCGTGCTCCTCCAGCCACGCCGTCAGACCACCCGGCTCCACCACCGTCGTGTGCATCTCGAAGCCCGGCTCCGCCTTCGCCTGCGCCGCAGCGATCACCAGACCCGGATCCACCGCCCACAGCCGATCCCGGAAACTCGCGTTGCGGAACTCCAACGCGTCCAGCACGACCTCGATCGCCTCCCGATCGAACGGCATGCGCTCCAGCTCGGTCGGCGTCACCTCCAGCTCGACATCGCGCACCAGCTCGGTCAACCGGCGATTCAGCTTCACGTTGTCCAGGTGATCGCGCAGATTCTGCCCGGCCTTGCCCTTGACCTCGTCCGCCCGCTCCATCAGGTCCGTGAACGAACCGAACTCGCGAATCCACTTCGCGGCAGTCTTCTCGCCCACCCCCGGAATGCCCGGCAGGTTGTCGCTCGGGTCGCCGCGCAGCGCCGCGAAATCCGGATACTGAGCCGGCGTCAGGCCGTACTTCTCCTCCACCGCCGCCGGCGTGAACCGGTGCAGCTTGCTCACGCCCATCATCGGATACAGCACCGTCACGTCCGGCGTCACCAACTGCAACGAGTCACGGTCGCCGGTGAGGATCAACACCTCGAAACCCTCGGCCGCCGCCCGCGTCGCGATCGTCGCGATCACGTCGTCGGCCTCGAAGCCCGCGACCCGCATCGTCGGCACACCCATCGCGTGCAACGCCTCGACGATCAGCTCGATCTGGCCCTTGAACTCCTCCGGAGTCTCCGACCGGTTCGCCTTGTAATCCGGAAACTCCTCGGTCCGGAACGAACGCCGGGACACGTCGAACGCCACCCCGAGATGGGTCGGCGCCTCGTCCCGCAAGACGTTCACCAACATCGACGTGAACCCATAGACCGCCTGGGTCGGTTGACCCGTCGCGGTACTCATCGACGCTTCCTTGAGCGCGTAGAACGCCCGATAGGCCAGGGAGTGCCCGTCGAGCAGCAGAAGTCGCGGCCGGGAACCGGCGGGAACGGAGGTCTGGGGGGTCTGAGTCGCTGCCACGACCGCGATCCTAGGCTGTCAGGCCGACACAACCACGTTTCCGGAGGAGCACCCCATGCACGACCAGACCCCGCCGCCCACCCTCGAAGAGGTCCTGGCGTTCATGAACCTCGGCGCCCAGGACACCCTGGCCGAGCGCATGGGGATCGAATACGTGGAAGCCTCCGCCCAACGCGTCGTCGCCACCATGCCCGTCAAGGGCAACACCCAGCCCTACGGACTGCTGCACGGCGGCGCGTCCTGCGTCCTCGCCGAAACCCTCGGCTCCGTCGGCTCCGCACTGCACGCCGGCCGCGACGGCATCGCCCTGGGCATCGAGATCAGCGCCACCCACCACCGCTCCGCCAAGGCCGGCCTGGTCACCGGCGTCGCCACCGCCATCCACCTCGGCCGCAGCCTCGCCACCTACGAGATCGTCATCACCGACGAGGACGACAAGCGCATCTGCACCGCCCGCCTCAGCTGCATGATCAAGCGCGGCTGACCGAGCCCGCAAACGCCACCGCGCGGCGGAGGGGCCGACCCCCTCCGCCGCGCGGATGCCCACACGGACCGATGCCCGACGCCGTGGCTAGGCGCCCTCACCCAGATACGCCTCGCGCACCTTCGGATCCGACAACAGCTGATCGGCCGGACCCGACAGCACCACGGAGCCCGTCTCCAAGGCATAGCCCCGGTGCGCCAACCGCAACGCCTGCGCCGCGTTCTGCTCCACCAGGAGCACCGTGGTGCCCTGCTCGTTGATCTCCCGGATGATCTCGAAGATCTGCGCCACGATCAGCGGCGCCAGACCCATCGACGGCTCGTCCAGGAGCAGCAGCTTCGGCTGCCCCATCAGCGCGCGCCCGATCGCGAGCATCTGCTGCTCGCCACCCGACAACGTGCCCGCCAACTGCGAGCGCCGCTCGTGCAGCCGCGGGAACAACTCGAACACCCGGTCCAGCTCGGACTTGGACACCGACTTGAACCGGTACGCGCCCATGTTCAGGTTCTCCACGACGGTCATCGCCGGGAACACCCGGCGACCCTCGGGAGAATGGCCGATACCCAGACCCACCACGTGGTGCGCCGGCACGCCGTCGATCCGCTCACCGCGCCACCTGACCTCGCCCTCACGGGGCGTCAGGAGACCGGAGATCGTCCGCAGCGTCGTGGTCTTGCCCGCGCCGTTCGCGCCGAGCAGGGCCACGATCTCGCCCTCGTTCACCTCGATGTGCACGCCCTTGAGCGCCTGGATGGCGCCGTAGAACACGTGCAGATTGTCGAGTTCGAGCATCTTCTTGCGGGGTGCGACGGCCGTCGTCCCGGCCGGCTTGGCCAGCCCGACCGCGTCCGCGCCCGTACCCGTGGACTCGGCGCCGCTCATTGCTCGTCCTCCCCATCCCGCTGCGCGGGGACCGTGCCATCCGCGACCTCGGCCGCGGCGTTCTCGCCCGCGGCCACCATCTCCGCGGCCATCTCGGCGCCCAGATAGGCCTCCACGACGGCGGGGTTGCGCTGCACCTCGGACGGCGACCCCTGCGCGATCACCTTGCCGAAGTTGAGCACCGTCACCCGGTCCGCCACCGACATCACCAACCGCATGTCGTGCTCGATCAGCAGCACGCTGATCCCCAACTCGCGGTTGATCCGCCGGATCAGCACCTCCAGTTCGAGCTTCTCGGTCGGGTTCGTCCCCGCCGCGGGCTCGTCCAGGAGCAGCACCTGGGGATCGGTCGCCAACGCGCGGGCGATCTCCAGACTGCGCTGCTGGCCGTACGACAGGGACGCGGCCAGCTCGTTGAGCAGGTGGTCCATGCCGACGAAGTGCAGCAGCTCCAGCGCACGCCGGTCGCTCGCGCGGTCCTCGCGCCGGGCGTTCGGCAGCCCCAGCATGATCGAGACCGGGCCCGACTTCTGCCGGGTCTCCGCCGCGATCTTCACGTTCTCCAGCGCCGTCAAGGCACCGAAGAGGCGAATGTTCTGGAACGTCCGGGCCACCCCGAGCCGGTTGACCAAGTGCGGCTTGCGGCCCTTGAGGGAATGCTCGCGCCCCTCCCGGTCGCGCAGCACGATGCTGCCTTCCTGCGGGACGTACATCCCGGTCAGCGAGTTGAACAGCGACGTCTTGCCCGCGCCGTTGGGGCCGATCACCGCCAGGACCTCGCCCCGGTGCAGATCGAACGCCACATCGGACAGACCCACCAGGCCGCCGAAGCGCAGCGTGACGCCACGCGCCGACAGGACCTGGTCGTCCGCGTTCACCCGCGGCGTCTCGCCCGCCTGGGTCTTCGTGGTGCTCACGTCATCCTCCCGCCGGCCGGCTCCGTCATCGCGTCCGCGTCGCCGAGACCCTGCTTGGCCATCGTCAGCTCACGCTTTCGCCGGACCGAGGGAATGAGCCCCTGCGGCCGGTAGATCATCATGACGATCAGCAGCGCGCCGAGGTACATGAAGCGGTCGTTCGGGTTGACCCAGTCCTTCATGTACTGGGGCAGCCAGGCCAGGAACGCCGTACCGATGATGACGCCCCACAGCGAACCCATGCCGCCGAAGATCACGTACGCCACCACGAGCACCGAGAACAGCAGCAGGAAGCTCTCCGGAGAGATGAACGCCGCCTTGCTCGCGTACGCCACACCGGCGATGCCGGACGTCGACGCACCGATCGCGAACGCCATCAGCTTGAACTTCACCGTCGCGACGCCGGTCGCCGAAGCGGCCACCTCGTCCTCGCGGATCGCCGTCCAGGCCCGACCCACGCGCGAGTGCTCCAACCGCAGGAACGCGATGATCAAAATCGTCGCGATCGCGATCAACAGGTACCAGTACGGCACCGGGTCGAGCTCCCAGTCGTAGTCGATCGGGCCGATGTGCACGGCGAAGTTCGAGATGCCCTGCACACCACGCGGACCGTTGGTGAACCCGTCGGAGTTCTTCGCGATCAGGTAGATGATCTCGTGGAACCCGAGCGTCACGATCGCCAGGTAGTCACCGCGCAACCGCAGCGTCGGCGCACCGAGCAGCAGGCCCGCCAGCAGACACGTCACCACCGCGACCGGGATCACCAGGAACGCGTTCAGCGTGATCGGCGGCTGCACGGGCATCGCGCCCGTCCAGTACGCCGTGCTGTACGCGCCGATCGCGAAGAACGCGATGAAGCCCAGGTCGAGCAGACCCGCCCAACCGATCACGACGTTCAGACCGATCGCGAGGAGGACGTAGATCGCCACCTCGTTCACCAGGACCTGGTTCCAGAACGTGGACAACAGGTTCGGCAGCAGGATCAGCAGCCCGATCACCAACAGCGAGACACCCAGGCGGACCCAGATGATCCTGCGCCACTGGGCCGTCGTGCTCCGGGTCGTGTCCTTCGCGCTCTGGAGCACATCGGTCACCGGCCGGTAGAAGCGATCCAGCGGCCCGACCGAAGGGGCCACATACCGGGCGTAGAGCGGCTGGGTGAATTCGAGAATCGCCCACAGCACGACCGCGCCGAGGATCCACCACAGCAGACGCAGCGACCCGAGGGTCTCGTCCAGCGAGAAGAAGATGTCGTCACGGCTGCCCTGCGGCCCGCTCATCACATCGAGCAGCACGGCCGCCGACACGATGCCCACCAAGCGCCCGACCATCGGGTGCTGATACCAGCGCTTGCGGCGCAACTTGGCCAGCGCCGACGCGGTCGGCGCGAATTCCTTGTCCGTCGTCGTCGTGGTCACGCCGACCTCCCCAGACGTTCGCCCAGGATGCCGGTCGGCCGGAACATCAGCACCAGGACCAGCACCACGAAGGCACTGACGTAACGCCACGACTCACCGAAGATCGGCGACGAGAAGCTCTCGACGATGCCGAGCAGCATGCCGCCCATCATCGCGCCGCGAATGTTGCCGATACCGCCGACGACCGCCGCGGCGAACGCCGTGATACCGGGCAGGAAGCCCATCGTGAACGACAGCTGGAGGTGCAGGCCGAACAGGAAGCCGGCGATACCGCCCATGAACCCGCCGATGATGAACGTCCGCGAGATCACCTTGTCGATGTCCACACCCATCAGGCCCGCCGTCTCGGCGTCCTGCGCGACGGCGCGGATACCCGAGCCGAGCTTGGTGCGGTTCACCAGGTAGTCCAGGCCGATCATCATGAGCACAGCCGCACAAACGATCAGCAGCTGAAGGATGGTGACCTGGGTGCCGAAGACCGAGAAGACCTTCTTGTTCTCGAAGAGCGTCGGCAGGGCACGCGCGTCGCGGCCGAACAACTTCCCCGCAAGGTTCTGGAGGAAGTAGGAGGCGCCGATCGCGCTGATCAGGAACGCCAATCGTGGCGCGTTCCTGCGTCTGAGCGGTCTGTACGCCACTTTTTCGAGCGTAAAGGCCGTGGCCGCACCGGCGGTACCGGAGACGGCCAGACCGATCGCCACCAGGAATACCGACATGAGAGTCGTCGGATTACTGGGGTCGATTGCGGTCAAAGCCAGGAGCGCCGCGTAGGCGCCCACCATGAAAACCTCGCTGTGCGCGAAGTTGATGAGCTGCAGCACGCCATAGACGAGGGTATAGCCGATGGCGATCACCGCGTACAACGCACCGAGCATGATTCCTGGAATAAGATAATCCAGGATTTCATCAGGTCGCATAAGGAAAGCTTCCTCAAGAAAACCGGACGGGCCCGGGTCTTCCCGAAACTCCGGGAAGACCCGGGCCCGATCGTCTGGTTGTGCCGCCCCTAACGAAGGGGTCAGCCGCCCACGAGCTGGTCGATGTTGCCCATGTAGCCGATCTTGCCGCCCTTGACCTGGTAGATGAAGGTCGTGGCGCCGTCGTACTCGCCGTTCGGCAGGAACTTGAAGGTCTTGGTCAGACCCTTGTACGAAGCACCCTTGAGCTTGTTGAGCATCGCCTCGCGGGTGATGCTCTCCTTGCCGAAGGTCTTCATCTGGTCGATCACCAGGTTGGCGATGTCGAACGACTCCGCCGAGTAGGTGCTCGGGTTCGTGCTGAAGCGCTTCTTGTAGTCGTCCGTGAACGTCTTCGTGGCCGCCTCGACGTTCGCGTCCGAGCACGGGCAGGTCAGGTACCAGTCGTTCGAGGCGTCCCCGGCGAGGGAGACGAACTGCGAGTCGTTGGTGCCGTCACCGGAGAACTTGGGACCGGTGAACCCCGCCTCCTTGAGCTTCTTCGCGAACGGCGCGCCGTCCTGGTAGTAGCCCGCGTAGATCATGGCGTCCGCGCCGGAGTTCTTGATCTTCGTGGAGATCGGACCGTAGTCCGGGGTGGCCTTCGGCACGCTGTCCGAGACGACCTGGACACCGGCCTTCTCCAGCTCGCTCTTGGCCACCTTCGACAGGCCCACGCCGTACTCGGTCTTGTCGTCGACGACGAAGACCTTCTTGGCCTGGAGCTTCTTGGCGAGGTACTTCGCCATCCCGCTGCCCTGGGCGTTGTCGTTCGGCGTGCCCCGCAGGAACGCGGTGAAATTGTTCGCCTCGTTCGTCAGGGACGGGTTCGTCGCCGACGGGGAAACCGTGGCGAGCTTCGCCTTTGCATAGTTCGGCGACGCGGCCTTCGTGGGGCCGGAGAAGGCGGGACCGACGACGGCAATGACGTTCTTGTCGTCGATCAGCTTCTGAGCCGCGGAGACCGACTTGGTCTCCGACGCCTCGTCGTCCGAGGTCTTGAACTTGAGCGTGAAGGGAAGATCACCCTTCGCGTTGGCCTGCTCGACGGCGAGACGCGCGCCGTTCTCTTCGTTGATACCAAGCTGGGCGTTCTCCCCCGAGAGCCCTGCTTGGAAACCGATCGTCCAGGTCGGCTTACCGCTGTCCGCGGAGTTGCCGCCGGTGTCACCGGCCTTCTTGTCCTTGTCGTCATCATCACTGCCGCACGCGGAAAGCACGAGCGCGGCTGCCGCGATGGGCAGCGCGATATTGACTACGCGTCGCTTGAGCACAGCAAACCCCAACCCCTTGTAGAAAAAAGCCTAGGGAGCCCGCACGGGGCGCCTCCACAAACCGCGATGAACATGCGGTGCCCGGAATGTAGTCCGGCAGGAACGGCAGCGGCAGTGCGCCGGCCGAGATGTGATGCGCCCGTAACCAGATGTAATCCAAAAGAAACACTGAATGAAAATGTTCGAAGCAAAGTGATCAAATCTGATCATCTGATGCCCGAAAAACACCGAACCCGCCCGGTTTGACCACACTCGGGCGGGTTCGTAGGAGTATCGGTAGGGCTGGGTCAGTCGGCGACGTCGCCTCCGGACACCACGACCTCGGCTACCGTGCGCATCGACATCCGCCGGTCCATCGAGGCCTTCTGGATCCAGCGGAACGCGTCCGGCTCGGACATTCCGTACTTCTCCTGGAGCACGCTCTTGGCGCGATCCACCAGCTTGCGCGTTTCCAGCCGCTGGGTCAGATCGCCGACCTCGCGCTCCAAGGCGGCCAGTTCGGTGTACCGCGAGACGGCCATCTCGATCGCCGGAACGAGGTCGCCCTTCGTGAACGGCTTGACCAGATAGGCCATCGCACCGGCGTCCCGGGCCCGCTCGACCAGCTCGCGCTGCGAGAACGCGGTCAGCATCAGCACCGGCGCGAGGCGCGCCTGGGCGATCTGCTCGGCGGCCGAGATGCCGTCGAGGATCGGCATCTTCACGTCGAGGATGACCAGGTCGGGGCGAAACTCCTGAACGAGCTCCACGGCCCGCTGCCCGTCGCCGGCCTCGCCGACGACGTGGTACCCCTCTTCTTCCAGCATCTCTTTGAGATCGAGCCGGATCAGCGCCTCGTCCTCGGCGATGACGACACGGGCGCGCTGGCTGTCCTGCGCCGCGGCGGGCGGCTGCGTGGCGGCGGTCACGTGGCTCCTCGATCGTCGAAATGGTGCGGACACGAGGGTACCGAGAGGCGGTATGGTGTTCCTCGTGCAGGGGTTGGGTCTCGCGCAGACGACGAAGTGCCCAGCTTTGCCGCCCCGGTAGCCCAACGGTAGAGGCCATGGATTCAAAACCCATCCAGTGTCGGTTCGAAACCGACCCGGGGCACTAGCTAGTCCGTTCGAGTGAATCCAACTCGTTCGACTGCTTGTTCGTACTCTTGCGTGAATTCTCGTACGCATGTACCCGCAAGAGACCGTGGATCTGGCACTGCGCCTCCACGAACAAGGACTGACAGACGCGGCAGTCGCAGAGGCCTGTGGCGTTTCCGTGCGATCGGTACGCCATTGGCGCTGGGGCACTCGACGCAAGCCGAACACAGAACGCGCATACGTAGCGTGCCAACATGATCACCCTAAGATCACGCCGAACGCCTATGCATACTTGTTGGGCATCTATCTGGGCGACGGCCACATCATCAGCAAACCACGCCAGCATCACCTGACCGTCTCATGTTGCGACGCTTGGCCCGGCCTCATCGACGAGGCTGAAGCTGCGATGCGAGTGGTCCTGCCCCAAGCCTCCACCTCCCGTGTACAGCGGACGGGTTGCACTGACGTGAAGTCGTACTCCCGACACTGGACTTGCCTCTTTCCGCAACACGGCCCCGGCCGCAAGCACGAGCGGTCGATCGTCCTGGAGCCCTGGCAAAACGAGATCGTCCGAGCCGAACCATGGGCCCTCGTTCGCGGGCTCATCCACTCCGACGGCTGCCGGAATGTGAACTGGACCACCCGTACGGTCGGCGGTGAACGCAAGCGCTACGAATACCCGCGCTACCTCTTCAGCAACGAGTCCATGGACATCATGCGCATCCTCACGACCACCCTCGACCAGCTCGGTGTCGAGTGGAAATTCGCGCGCCGAAATGTCCTCTCCGTCGCCCGCCGGGCCTCCGTCGCGCTCATGGACGAGCACATCGGGCCCAAATACTGACGGCCCGCCACCGCGGGGGTGACGGGCCATCGGTAGTGGTGCGGGGTGTTACGCGTTCGGGATGTCTCCTATGTGGTGCAGGCGGATCAGGTTCGTGGAACCCGGGACGCCGGGCGGGGAGCCGGCCGTGATGACGACCAGGTCGCCCTTCTTGCAGCGGCCGATCGCCAGCAGCGCCGCGTCGACCTGACGAACCATCTCGTCGGTGTGGTCGCACAGCGGGCCGAGGAACGTCTCCAGGCCCCACGTGAGCGCCAGGCGGCTGCGCACGGAGGGCTCGGGGGTGAAGGCCAGCATCGGGATCATCGAGCGGTAACGGGACAACCTGCGGCCCGTGTCGCCGCTCTGCGTGAACGCCACCAGATACTTGGCGTCCAACCGCTCGGCGATCTCGATCGCGGCCTTCGCGATCACGCCGCCCTGCGTACGCGGGCCGGCGAGGCCGCGGATCTCCTCGCGCATCGCCGAGGAGTCCTCGGCCGCGACGACGATCCGTGCCATGGTCTTGACGGTCTCGATCGGATACTTGCCGACCGAGGTCTCACCCGAAAGCATGACCGCGTCCGCGCCGTCCAGGACGGCGTTGGCGACGTCGGACGCCTCGGCGCGCGTGGGGCGCGAGGCGCTGATCATCGAGTCGAGCATCTGGGTGGCGACGATGACGGGCTTGGCGTTGGCCCGGGCCAGCGTGATCGCGCGCTTCTGCACGATCGGCACGGCCTCCAGCGGCATCTCGACGCCCAGGTCGCCGCGGGCGACCATGATGGCGTCGAAGGCGTGGACGATCTCCTCGAGGTTGTCCACCGCCTGCGGCTTCTCGATCTTCGCGATCACCGGGAGCCGGATACCGACCTCGTCCATGATCTTGTGGACGTCCTCGATGTCCCTCGCGGCACGCACGAAGGACAGCGCGATCATGTCGGCACCGAGGTTGAGGCCCCACTTGAGGTCCTCGATGTCCTTCTCGGACAGCGCGGGAACACTCACGGCCACGCCGGGGAGGTTGAGCCCCTTGTGGTCGGAGACCATCCCGCCCTCGATGACGATCGTGTGCACGCGCGGGCCCTCGACGTCGACGACCTCGAGGGTGACCCGACCGTCGTCGATCAGGATCCGCTCGCCCTTGGTCACGTCGGCGGTGAGGCCCTTGTACGTGGTGCCGACCTCGTGCTTGTCGCCGGGGACGTCCTCGGTCGTGATCGTGAACTCGTCGCCGCGCTCCAGGAGCACGGGGCCTTCGGCGAAGGTCTCCAGGCGGATCTTGGGGCCTTGGAGGTCGACGAGAATGCCGACGCTGCGACCGGATTCGTCGGATGCCCGGCGAACGCGGTGATAACGCTCCTCGTGCTCGGCGTACGCGCCGTGGCTGAGGTTGAAGCGGGCTACATCCATGCCTGCGTCGACCAGCGTGCGGATCTGTTCGTACGAGTTGGTGGCAGGACCCAGGGTGCAGACAATTTTGGCTCGACGCATGGTCAAGAGCCTAGTTCCTACCGCCGAGTAAGCCGTACCCGCGTCCGGTATATGGCGCTTTTCCAGGATGCGGAAAGAGCGCCGCCATGGCGACGCCCTTTCCCGTTCACACAAGTTTCCGTGGGTATTCGAACTCGTCCCGATTTCTCACACGGTGAGCGGTCGGTCCGTCGGCCGAATGGGCGATGGCAGGTTCGTGCCACCGGTCAGCCACGAGTCGACGGCGGCCGCGCAGGCGCGACCCTCGGCGATCGCCCAGACGATGAGCGACTGCCCGCGACCGGCGTCGCCGGCCACGAAGACGCCGTCGACGTTCGTCGCGAACGACTCGTCGCGCGCGACGTTGCCGCGCTCGTCGAGGTCGAGCCCGAGCTGTTCGACCAGCCCGTTGGACCGGTCGGTGCCGGTGAAGCCCATCGCGAGGAAGACGAAGTCGGCCGGGATCTCCCGCTCGCTGCCGGGCACCGGCACGAAGCGGCCGTCCTTGAACTCGACCTCGACCAGCTTGAGGGCCTTGACCCGCCCGTCCTCGCCGCCCACGAATTCCTGGGTGTTGACCGCGTACACGCGCTCGCCGCCCTCTTCGTGCGCGCTGGCGACCCGGTACGTCATCGGGTACGTCGGCCACGGCTGCGTGGCGATCCGCTCCTCGGACGGCCGGGGCATGATCTCCAGCTGGGTGACCGAGGCCGCGCCCTGGCGGTGCGCGGTGCCGAGGCAGTCGGCGCCGGTGTCCCCGCCGCCGATGATCACCACGTGCTTGCCGGCCACGTCGATCGGCGAGGCGACGAGGTCGCCCTCCTGCACCTTGTTGGCGAAGGGGAGGTATTCCATCGCCTGGTGCACGCCGCCGAACTCGCGGCCGGGGATCGGCAGGTCGCGCGCCGCGGTGGCGCCGGCGGCGATCACGACGGAGTCGTAGCGCCGGCGGAGCTTGGCCGCGTCGAGGTCGGTGCCGATCTGCATGCCGGTGTAGAACTTGGTGCCTTCCGCGCGCATCTGCTCGATGCGGCGGTTGATGTGTCGCTTCTCCATCTTGAACTCGGGGATGCCGTAGCGGAGCAGCCCGCCGATCCGGTCCGCGCGTTCGTACACGGCGACCGTGTGGCCGGCGCGGGTGAGCTGCTGGGCGACGGCGAGGCCGGCGGGGCCGGAGCCGATCACGGCGATGGTCTTGCCGGAGAGGCGCTCGGGCGGCTGCGGGGCGACGTTGTTGTCGTCCCAGGCCCGGTCGATGATCGAGACCTCGACGTTCTTGATGGTGACCGGCGCCTGGTTGATGCCGAGCACGCACGCGGCCTCGCACGGGGCGGGGCACAGCCGCCCGGTGAACTCCGGGAAGTTGTTGGTCGCGTGCAGGCGCTCGCTCGCGGCCTGCCAGTCGTCGCGCCAGACCAGGTCGTTCCACTCGGGGATGATGTTTCCGAGCGGGCAGCCGTTGTGGCAGAACGGGATGCCGCAGTCCATGCAGCGGCCGGCCTGTTCGGTGATGATCGGGAGCAGTGTGCGCTCCTCGTACACCTCCTTCCAGTCCCGGATGCGCACGTCGACGGGGCGACGCTTGCCGAGCTCTTGGGGCGTGGTCAAAAAGCCCTTCGGGTCAGCCATGAACCGCCTCCATCATCTTCTGGACGATCTCGGTCTCGGTGAGACCGGCTCGCTCGGCGGCGTCCTTGGCGGCGAGCACTGCCTTGTAGTCCCTGGGCAGGATCTTGGTGAAGCGCCGGGAGGCGGCGTCCCAGTCGGAGAGCAGTTGCCCGGCGACGGCCGAGTCGGTCTCCTCGTGGTGCCGGCGCACAACGTCGTGCAGTTCGGCGCGGTCCGCGGCGTCGAGTTCCTCGACGCCGACGAGTTCGGTGTTGATGTTGTTCGGGTCGGCGTCGAGGAGGTACGCGACTCCGCCCGACATGCCGGCGGCGAAGTTGCGGCCGGTGCGGCCGAGCACGACGGCGCGGCCTCCGGTCATGTATTCGCAGCCGTGGTCGCCGACGCCTTCGACGACGGCGGTGGCGCCGGAGTTGCGGACGCAGAAGCGTTCGCCGACGAGGCCGCGGAGGTAGATCTCGCCGCTGGTGGCACCGTAGCCGATGACGTTGCCGGCGATGATGTTGTCTTCGGCCGGGAAGGTCGCGGTGCGGTCGGGGCGGACGATGATCCGGCCGCCGGAGAGGCCCTTGCCGACGTAGTCGTTGCCGTCGCCTTCGAGGCGCAGGGTGATGCCCTTGGGCACGAAGGCGCCGAAAGACTGTCCGGCCGACCCGGTGAGGGTGATGTCGATGGTGTCGTCGGGCAGGCCGGCACCGCGGTAGCGCTTGGTGACCTCGTGGCCGAGCATCGTGCCGACGGTGCGGTTGATGTTCTGCACGGGGAGGTTGATGACGACCTTCTCGCCGTTCTCGAGCGCGTCGGCGCTGAGTTGGATGAGTTGGTTGTCGAGTGCCTTGGCGAGGCCGTGGTCCTGCGGGCTGGTGTGGTGCAGGACGGCGCCCTCGGCCAGGGCGGGCACGTGGAACAGCGGTGCGAGGTCGATTCCGACGGTCTTCCAGTGTCGGACCGCCGCGCCGGTGTCGAGGAGTTCGGCGTGGCCGACGGCCTCTTCGAGGGTGCGGAAGCCGAGTTCGGCGAGCAGTTCGCGGACTTCCTCGGCGACGAACTCGAAGAAGTTGACGACGTGGTCGGCCTGGCCGGTGAAGCGTTCGCGCAGGACGGGGTTCTGGGTGGCGACGCCCACGGGGCAGGTGTCGAGGTGGCAGACCCGCATCATGACGCAGCCGGAGACGACGAGCGGCGCGGTGGCGAAGCCGTATTCCTCGGCGCCCAGGAGGGCGGCGATGACGACGTCGCGGCCGGTCTTGAGCTGGCCGTCGGTCTGCACGACGATGCGGTCGCGCAGGCCGTTGAGCAGCAGCGTCTGCTGGGTTTCGGCGAGGCCGAGTTCCCAGGGTCCGCCGGCGTGCTTGAGCGAGGTGAGCGGGGACGCGCCGGTGCCGCCGTCGTGGCCGGAGATGAGTACGACGTCGGCGTGTGCCTTGGACACGCCTGCCGCGACGGTTCCGACGCCGACCTCGGCGACCAGCTTCACGTGCACTCGGGCCGCCGGGTTGGCGTTCTTGAGGTCGTGGATGAGCTGGGCGAGGTCTTCGATGGAGTAGATGTCGTGGTGCGGGGGCGGCGAGATGAGGCCGACGCCGGGGGTGGAGTGTCGGGTGCGGGCGACCCAGGGGTAGACCTTGTGGCCGGGGAGTTGGCCGCCTTCGCCGGGCTTGGCGCCCTGGGCCATCTTGATCTGGATGTCGTCGGCGTTGACGAGGTATTCGCTGGTGACGCCGAAGCGGCCGGAGGCGACCTGCTTGATCGCCGAGCGGCGCTCGGGGTCGTGCAGGCGCTCGGGGTCTTCGCCGCCTTCGCCGGTGTTGGACTTGCCGCCGAGGCGGTTCATCGCGATGGCGAGGGTCTGGTGGGCTTCCATGGAGATGGAGCCGTAGGACATGGCGCCGGTGGAGAACCGCTTGACGATCTCGGAGACCGGTTCGACCTCGTCGATGGCGATGGGTTCGCGGGCGCCGTCCTTGAAGGCGAAGAGGCCGCGCAGGGTCATCAGGCGTCGGGACTGTTCGTCGACGCGCTGGGTGTACTTCTTGAAGATGTCGTAGCGGCGGGTCCGCGTGGAGTGTTGGAGCCGGAAGACGGTCTCCGGGTCGAACAGGTGCGGTTCGCCTTCGCGGCGCCACTGGTACTCGCCGCCTATTTCGAGCCGGCGGTGCGAGGGGGCGATGCCGGTGGGCGGGTAGGCCTTGGCGTGCCGGCGGGCGACTTCCTCGGCGACGACTTCGAGGCCGATGCCGCCGAGCTTGCTGGTGGTGCCGGTGAAGTATTCGGCGACGAAGTCTTCGGCGAGGCCGACGGCTTCGAACACCTGGGCGCCGCGGTAGGAGGCGACGGTGGAGATGCCCATCTTGGACATGACCTTCAGGACGCCCTTGCCGAGCGCCTTGATCAGGTTGCGGATGGCCTGGTCGGATTCGATGCCGCCGAGGAAGACGCCTTCGCGGACGAGGTCCTCGACGGATTCCATCGCGAGGTAGGGGTTGACGGCGGCGGCGCCGTAGCCGATGAGCAGCGCGATGTGGTGTACCTCGCGCACGTCGCCGGCTTCGACGATGAGGCCGACCTGGGTCCGGGTCTTGGTCCGGATCAGGTGGTGGTGCACGGCTGAGGTGAGCAGCAGCGAGGGGATCGGCGCGTGTTCGGCGTCGGAGTGCCGGTCGGAGAGGACCACGATGCGGGCGCCGTCGGCGATCGCGCCGGTGGTCTCGACGCGGATCTCCTCCAGGCGCTTGGCCAGTGCGGCGCCGCCGCCGTCGACGGGGTAGAGCCCGGAGATGGTGACGGCCTTGAGGCCGGGCTGGTCGCCGTCGAGGTTGATGTGGATGAGCTTGGCGAGTTCGTCGTTGTCGAGCACCGGGAAGGGCAGGACGACGTTGCGGCAGTCGGCGGGCTGGGCGTCGAGGAGGTTGCCCTCGGGGCCGACGAAGCTGCCGAGCGAGGTGACGAGCTCTTCGCGGATGGCGTCCAGCGGCGGGTTGGTGACCTGCGCGAACAGTTGGACGAAGTAGTCGAACAGCAGTCGCGGCTTGCTGGAGAGCGCGGCGATGGGGCTGTCGGTGCCCATGGAGCCGAGTGGTTCGCCGCCGGCGCGGGCCATCGGCGCGAGGATGACGCGGAGTTCTTCCTCGGTGTAGCCGAAGGTCTGCTGGCGCCGGGAGACGGAGGCGTGGGTGTGCACGACGTGTTCGCGCTCGGGGAGGTCCTCGAGGTTGATCAGGCCGGCGTGCAGCCAATCCTGGTAGGGGTGCTCGGCGGCGAGCGCGGTCTTGATCTCGTCGTCTTCGACGATGCGGCGGGCCTCGGTGTCGACGAGGAACATGCGGCCGGGCTGGAGTCGGCCCTTGCGGACGATCCTGGCTGGGTCGATGTCGAGGACGCCGACCTCGGAGGAGAGCACGACGAGGCCGTCGTCGGTGACCCAGTAGCGGGAGGGGCGCAGGCCGTTGCGGTCCAGGACGGCGCCGATGAGGGTGCCGTCGGTGAAGGTGACGCAGGCGGGGCCGTCCCAGGGTTCCATGACGGTGGCGTGGAACTTGTAGAACGCGCGGCGGGCGGCGTCCATGGTGGCGTGGTTCTCCCACGCCTCGGGGATCATCATGAGCACGGCGTGCGGGAGCGGCCGGCCGCCGAGGTGGAGCAGTTCCAGGACCTCGTCGAAGGACGCCGAGTCGGATGCCTCGGGCGTGCAGATCGGGTAGAGCCTGGTGAGGTCGCCGGGGATGAGGTCGGTGGCGAGCATGGACTCGCGGGCGGCCATCCAGTTGCGGTTGCCCTTGACCGTGTTGATCTCGCCGTTGTGCGCGATGAAGCGGTACGGGTGGGCGAGCGGCCAGGCCGGGAAGGTGTTGGTGGAGAACCGGGAGTGGACGAGGCCGATCGCGGACGCGAGGCGCCGGTCGGACAGGTCGGGGAAGAACGGCTCCAGTTGCCCGGTGGTGAGCATGCCCTTGTAGACGAGGGTGCGCGCGGAGAGGGAGGCGAAGTACACCTCGACCTCACGCTCGGCGCGCTTGCGCAGCGCGAACGCGAGCCGGTCGAGCGCGATGCCGGTGACGCTGTCGTCGACGCCGGCCACGAAGAGTTGGCTGAAGCGCGGCATGGTCTCGCGGGCCATGTTGCCGACGAGGCCGGGTGTGGTGGGCACCTCGCGCCAGCCCAGGACGCGCAGGTTCTCCTCGGCGGCGATCCGCTCGATGGAGGACTTGGCGCGGCCGGCGTGCACGTCGTCGTCGGGCAGGAAGGCGATGCCGACGGCGTAGGCGCCGGCGGCGGGCAGGTCGAAGCCCGTGGTCTCGCGCAGGAACGCGTCGGGGACCTGGATGAGGATGCCCGCGCCGTCGCCGGTGTCGGGTTCGGCGCCGGTGGCGCCGCGGTGTTCCATGTTCCGCAGGACGGTGAGGGCCTGGTCGACGATGTCGTGGCTGGGCTCGCCGGTGAGCGTGGCCACGAATCCGACACCGCAGGCGTCGTGCTCGTTACGGGGGTCGTACAACCCCTGTGCCGCGGGAATCGCGGAGAAGAGGGGGCCCGGAGTTGCGGGCATGGCAGGAGGCATGGGCGCTCCCGTCGTCGTCGTGGCGTGTGGTGCGCAACAGGGACGACGTTGGCCCTATGCGATTTCTTGCAGGTTACACGATCAGTACGGCCATCCGGAACCCGGGACATCTCGTCTCGGCATGTGAACAGCCGGGCCGCCGACCGCTGTGCCGTGCCGGTCGCCTTGGCATATCAGCTGGCTCATTCCCGACCATTCCACCACCGAAACTGCATGTCAGACCACCCGAAGTGATCGTTTCCCGGCGGAGTCGCGGGACTACGGGCGTGTTACGTATGCCTCACCCGTCACAGCCCTTGCCCGATCAGCAGGCCGAGCAGGTAGGTGAGCCCGCCCGCCGCGGCGCCCAGGACCAACTGTCGGGTCCCGCTGAACCACCACGGCCGGGCGGTCACGCGCGAGACGGCGGCGCCGGCGCCGAACAGGCCGAGCGCGGTCAGCACCAGGGCCGGGGCGAGCGTCGTGGCGCCGAGCAGGTAGGGCAGCAGCGGGAGCAGCGCGCCGATGGCGAAGAAGCCGAACGAGGAGCCGGCGGCCAGCCACGGCGAGGGCAGGTCGTGCGGGTCGACGCCCAGTTCCTCGCGGGCGTGGATCTCCAGGGCGAGCTCGGGGTCGCGGGAGAGCTGTCGGGCGACCTCGACGGCGAGGTCCTCGTCGAGGCCGCGGGCGATGTAGAGCTCGGCGAGTTCGCGCTGTTCGGCCTCGGGGCTGCGGACCAGTTCGCGGCGTTCGATCTCGACCTCGGCACGGGCGAGCTCGGATTGCGAGGCGACGGAGGTGTACTCCCCCGCGGCCATCGAGAAGGCGCCGCCGGCGAGGCCGGCGAGGCCGGTGATCACGACGGTCCTGGGTGCGGCGTCGCTGCCGACGACGCCGGCGATCAGGGCGAAGTTGGAGACCAGGCCGTCCATCGCGCCGAACACGGCCGGGCGCAGCCAGCCGCCGCCGATGTCGCGGTGGGTGTGGTCGATACCGTCCCGGTGCCCGAGCGCCGGGTCGGCGGCGGGGACCTCGGGGGATATCGGGCTGTCGGTGGTCTTCAACGTCGTGCACCCTCTCGTCGCGCTCAGGGGGCCGACGCTACCGTTTTGGCACCGGGTGCCGCCGGCAAGGAAAGGCTGCCCGTACCCGCGGGTGGAAGCGGGTTCGGGCAGCCTTGAACGAGGTGGTGTCAGTCCTTCTGGGCGGGTTTCTTCGCCAGTGACGGGGTGCGCTCGGCTTCGGCGTCCTCGTCGGCGTCCGCGTGGATGTCCGCGTCGTCGGCGGGCTCGTCGTCCTTCGCGAGTCCATCGGCCTTCGCGGGCACGTCCTCCGTCGCGTCCGGGACGGCGTCGGCGTCGGCATCGGCATCGGCATCGGTGTCCGGGTCCGCGTCGGCGGCCGCGGCCGCACCGGTCTCCGGGTCGTGGCCCTGCAGCGTGGCGGGGGCCTCGCGGCCGGGGTGCTTGCGCGCCGAGATCCAGATGTAGGCGATCGCGCCGACGAACACGACGATCGAGGTCCAGTTGTTGAGCCGCATGCCCAGGACCTGTTCGGCGTCGTCCACGCGCATGTACTCGATCCAGAACCGGCCGACCGTGTAGCCCGCGACGTAGAGCGCGAAGGCGCGGCCGTGGCCGAGCTTGAATCGGCGGTCGGCCCAGATCACCAGGGCCGCGACGCCGACGCACCACAGCGACTCGTACAGGAACGTCGGGTGGAAGGTGCCGGCCTGACCGGGGTCGATCACGTTGTGGTCGCCGTCGATCTTCACCGCCCACGCCACGTCGGTCTCGCGGCCGTAGAGCTCCTGGTTGAACCAGTTGCCCCAGCGGCCCACGGCCTGGGCGAGGACGATGCCCGGGGCGAGCGCGTCGGCCATCGCGGGCAGCGGGATGCCCCGGCGGCGGCACGCGATCCACGCGCCCACCCCGCCGAGCGCGATCGCGCCCCAGATGCCGAGGCCGCCCTTCCAGACGGCGAACGCCTGCATGGGGTCGCCGCCGTCGCCGAAGTACGGCCCCGGCGTGGTGATGACGTGGTAGAGGCGGCCGCCGACGAGGCCGAAGGGCACCATCCACACGGCGAGGTCGCCGACCGTGCCCGCGCGACCGCCTCGGGCGACCCAACGTCGCTCGCCGAGCCAGATCGCGAGGACGACACCGATGATGATGCACAGCGCGTAGCCGCGCAGCGGGATCGGACCGAGGTCGATCTGGCCGCGGGAGGGGCTGGGAATGAATGCGAGGTCCATGGCGGGTACGACGCTACCTGGTGCGGGGGCGGGTGTGTGCCGCCGGGCACACACGAACGGGCGCGGCACCCGGGATTCGGTGCCGCGCCCGCGCCTGTGTCGGGGTGTGTCCGGTCGGGCTAGTCCCGCGGCACTAGGACTTGGTCGCCGCTTCGATCTGCGCTCGCAGTTCTTCCGGGGTGGCCAGGCCGCGACCCTTGACGATCAGGTCGATCATCTTGCCGTTGATGCCCGCCGTCGGGGTGCCGGTGACCGGGGTGTCGCCGATCTTGGCGTCCTGGAACTCGGTGTTGACCCGGTCGACCCAGCTCGCGACCGCCAGGTCGTTGACGCACTGGTCGAAGGCGGGCGAGCGCAGGCCCTCGACCTTGCCGGCGAGTTCGAGCAGGTAGGAGCGGCTGGCGAACTTGTCGTCCAGCTCGTCGGGCTGGTTCGCGAACAGGGTGTCGTGGTACTCCGCGAACTTGCCGGCGTTCTGCGCGCACCCGGCGGCGTTGGCGGCGTACTTGGAGCCGTTGCCGCCGAGCTTGCCGTCCAGGAAGGACGCGATGTGGTAGTCGATCTTGATCTTGCCCTCGTCGGCCAGCGCGCGCATGGTCGGGCCGAGGGCCTTCTCCACCTCGTGGCAGATCGGGCAGCGGAAGTCCTCGTACATGATCAGCGAGGGGGCGTTCGGGTTGCTGCCGACCGTGACGCCGAGCCCGTCCGGGGACAGGTTGGCGGGGGCGCTCGCGGGCTCGGCCAGCGCGTCCTTCCAGGGGCCCTTCTTCTTGTTGGTCTTGGACATGCCGACGATCACGCCGATGATGGCCACGACCGCGAGGACCGCCACGACGGCGCCCGCGATGACCATCACGCGCTTGCGCTTGTCGATCGCCTGTTGGCGCGCGCGTTCCTGCGCCATGCGTTCGCGCGCGGTGCGCTTGCCTTCGGAGTTCTTCGAGCTCACTGGATCTCAGGGCCTTTCAGTTCCCGGGTTCCGGGGTTCCGGTTCGCGTCCCCGCGGTTGTCACCTGTGTCCTGCTCGGCCGGGTCCGACTCGTCGTACTCGTCGTCCTCGTCGTACTCGTCGTCGTAGACGTGGGGCTGTTCCTCGCGGAACAGCCACGCGTCGACGGACAGGCGGGTCCTGGGGAAGACGATCAGCCAGATCGCGAGCAGCATGAAGCCGCAGTCCCGCAGGATCTCCTCGAGGTACGCGGTCTTGTCCGGCTCGACCGGGCCGCCGCCGCCGAAGCAGCCGCAGTCGATCGCCAGTCCGCGCGCCCAGGCCTGGGCGATGCCCGCGATGAACACGAGCAGGAGCAGTGCGGAGATCGAGGCGACCAGGCGGGTGCCCAGTCCGACCACCAGGAGCAGCGCCAGGCCCAGCTCCAGGTAGGGCAGGGCGTAGCCGACGGGCTCGACGAGGTTGTCGGGCAGCACGTCGTAGCCGCGGACCGCGTACGCGGCCTGGTCGGGATCGAGCGCCTTCTCCCACCCGGCGTAGGCCCAGACGAAGGCCAGGCCCAGGCGGGCGGCGAGGCCGATCCACGGCGCGGCGCGGCGCAGGCCCGCGCGCGGGCCTGCCGCGGCGGTGCCGTTCGGGGTGGCCGTGGCGGTCACCACTCGGCCGCCGGCTCGATGGTCTTGCTTCCCACGGTCTGACCTCCGTCACGGCGGGTGAGGTACAGGGACAGCCGGCCCGGTGGTCCCCCGTGCCCGGACCGGCACATGTCCTGTCTAACCGGCGGAAGGTGCCTGAGGTTCCTGTCCGAGTGCCGCCTTACCACTCCCGGGGTTCTCCAGGCGCTGGTCGAGCAGTTCACGAAGGTTGTCGGGCGAACGCATCGCCGAGTTCCCGCTGTCCAGGATATTTCCGTCGACGGCGACGCTGGGGGTGGCGGAGACGCCGGAGTTGTCGAACGCGGTCTGGGACGCGGCGACCCACGCGGCGTTGGCGTCGGTGTTGACGCATTGATCGAACGTCTCGCCGCGCAGGCCCGGGACCTGGCCGGCGAGGTCGAGCAGCCGGGCGGTGGTGTAGCCGTCCTCGGACTCCTCGGGCTGGTTGTCGAAGAGCACCGCGTGGTAGGCGGCGAACTTGCCGGCGTCGACCGAGCAGCGCGCGGCGTTCGCGGACTTGACCGAGCCGGTGCCGCCGAGCTTGCCGTCCAGGAAGGAGGCGATGTGGTAGTCGACCCTGATCTTCCCGGCCTCGGTGTAGTCGGCCAGGAGCGGGCCGAAGTTGGTCTCGAAGCGCTTGCAGAACGGGCAGCGGAAGTCCTCGTACACGGTGACCGTGACGGGGGCGTCGGCGCGGCCGACGCGGATGGTGCCGTCGGGCCGGACGGCGGCGGGGAGCGTGTTCGGGTCGATGTCGCGGACGGCGGCCCTGGGGACGGCGGCCTTGGGGACGGCGGCCTCGGCGGCGCCCGAGTCGTTCTTCTTGTCGTCGTCGATGGTGAGCACGACGCCCAGGACGGCGGCGAGCACCGCGACCACGATCACTCCGACGACGGCCAGGATGACGGGTGTTCGATCGGTCTTGGTCTTGGTGCTCAACGCGGGTTCCTCCGATGGGGTAGGTGCGGTGGTGCGCTTTGGCGCGTGGCATGGGAACGGCCGCCGCGGGGGTGCCGCAGCGGCCGTGGTCTGCCGAAGTACATTTTGCTGCTTTTGTTGCTCCGGATACGCGATATTCGGGCGCACCCGCCCGGTGTCGTCGCGTCGGCGCTACCGCTTGCGGACGCCTTCGGCGAGTTCCTCGGCGAGGGCGCGGACCGCGTCGAGCCCGGCCTGCTCGTTCGGGGCGTCCAGGAGGGCGCGCACGAACGCGGAGCCGACGATGACGCCGTCGGCGTAGGCGGCGACCTCGGCGGCCTGGCGGGCGTTGGAGACGCCCAGGCCGACGCAGACCGGCAGGTCGGTGCTCGCGCGGGTGCGCGCGACCAGTTCGCCGGCGCGGTCCCCGACCGAGGCGCGGGTGCCGGTGACGCCCATGACGGAGGCGGCGTAGACGAAGCCGCCGCAGTGGCGGGTCGTGTAGGCGATGCGTTCGTCGGTGGAGGACAGCGCGACCAGGAAGATCCGGTCCAGGCCGTGGCGGTCGGTGGCGGCGATCCAGTCGTGCGCCTCGTCGGGGATCAGGTCGGGGGTGATCACGCCGCTGCCGCCGGCCTCGGCGAGTTCGCTCGCGAACCGCTCGACGCCGTAGCGCTCGATGGGGTTCCAGTAGGACATCACCAGCGTGGCGGCGCCGGTCTCGGCGACCGCGCGCACGTTGTCGATGACGTGGTGGGTGTTGATGCCGTGCGCGAGGGCGTGTTCGACCGCGCGCTGGATGACGGGGCCGTCCATCTGCGGGTCGCTGTAGGGCAGGCCGACCTCGATGATGTCGCACCCGCCCTCGACCATCGCCCGCATGGCGGCGGCGGAGCCCTCGGCGGAGGGGTAGCCGGCGGGGAGGTAGCCGACGAGGGCGGCCCGGTTCTCGGCGCGGGCGGCGGCCAGGACCCGGGTCAGCCTGCTGGGTGTACGGGTGCTGGTCACGACTGCTCCGCTTCGGCGTCGAGGAGATCGAAGTACGTGGCGGCGGTGTGCATGTCCTTGTCGCCGCGGCCGGAGAGGTTCACCAGGATGGTCGCGTCGGGGCCGAGCTCGCGCCCGACCTCCATCGCGCCGGCGAGGGCGTGTGCCGATTCGATGGCCGGGATGATGCCCTCGGTGCGGCACAGCAGCCGGAACGCCTCCATCGCGGGGGCGTCGTTGATCGGCCGGTAGGTGGCCCGGCCGGTCTGGTGCAGCCACGCGTGCTCGGGGCCGACGGCCGGGTAGTCCAGGCCGGCGGAGATCGAGTGGCTCTCCCGGGTCTGCCCGTACTCGTCCTGGAGCAGGTAGGTGCGCGCGCCGTGCAGGACGCCGATCGAGCCGCCGGTGATCGAGGCGGCGTGCCGGCCGGTCTCGACGCCGTCGCCGCCGGCCTCGAAGCCGTACAGGCGCACGCTCGCGTCGGGGATGAAGGCGTGGAAGGCGCCGATCGCGTTGGAGCCGCCGCCCACGCACGCGCAGACCGCGTCGGGGAGCCGGCCGGTGAGGTCGAGGACCTGCTGCCGGGCCTCGACCGAGATGATCTTGGCGAAGTCGCGGACCATGGCCGGGAACGGGTGCGGTCCGGCGGCGGTGCCAAGCAGGTAGTGGGTGTTGTCGACGTTGGCGACCCAGTCGCGCAGCGCCTCGTTGATCGCGTCCTTGAGGGTGCGCGAGCCGATCGAGACGGGGACGACCTCGGCGCCGAGCACGCGCATGCGGGCCACGTTCAGGGCCTGGCGCTGGGTGTCGAGCTCGCCCATGTAGATGACGCATTCCAGGCCCAGCAGCGCGCACGCGGTCGCGGTGGCGACGCCGTGCTGGCCGGCGCCGGTCTCGGCGATCACCCGGGTCTTGCCCATGCGCTTGGTCAGGATGGCCTGGCCGAGCACGTTGTTGATCTTGTGCGAGCCGGTGTGGTTGAGGTCCTCGCGCTTGAGGATGATCCGCGCGCCGCCGGCGTGTTCGGCGAATCGCGGGGCCTCGGTGATGATGCTGGGGCGCCCGGCGTAGTCGCGCAGCAGACCGGTGAACTCGGCCTGGAACTGTGGGTCGTCCTTGGCCTTGTCGTAGGCGGCGGTGAGCTCGTCGAGGGCCGCGATCAGGGCCTCGGGCAGGAAGCGCCCGCCGAAGACCCCGAAGTGGCCGGACGGGTCCGGCTGTTGGGCGGTCGGTTGTTGTTCGGTACTGGACATGCTGGGTCCTTGTCGGTGTGGCATGCCGTGCGGACGGCACGTTGCTGACGGTGGGTCAGGAAACGTGTCGGCGCCATCGGCTGCCCTGGACCTGACCGGGCTCGCAACCGATCACGTAGCGCACGCGGCGGCCGCGTGCCCTGCGCGCGGGCGCGCGACAGCCGCGAGGCTTGCAGCCTCGGGCCAGTCGCGGGTCCATGCTCATCGTCGTCGCGCTCTCAGCCGCGTCCGTGCCGGATCGCCGGGTGGGCGCCCGCGGCGACGAGGTCGGCGACCGAGCTGCGCGGGTCGCGACCGGTCACCAGGGACTCGCCCACCAGGACGGCGTCGGCGCCGTTGTTGGCGTAGGCGATGAGGTCGTGCGGGCCGCGCACGCCGGACTCGGCGATGCGCACGCAGGTGTCCGGGATCAGCGGGGCGATCCGGGCGAAGTTGTTGCGGTCGACCTCGAGGGTCTTGAGGTTGCGCGCGTTGACCCCGATCACGGTCGCGCCGGCGTCGAGCGCGCGGGCGGTCTCCTCCTCGTCGTGGACCTCCACGATCGTGGTGAGACCGATCGAGCGCGAGCGCTCGATCAGCGAGATCAGGGCGTTCTGCTCCAGGGCCGCGACGATCAGCAGGGCGACGTCGGCGCCGTGCGCGCGGGCCTCCCACAGCTGGTAGCTGGTGACCATGAAGTCCTTGCGCAGCACCGGGATGTCCACGGCGGCGCGCACCGCGTCGAGGTCCTCGAGCGAGCCGCCGAAGCGGCGCTGCTCGGTGAGCACGCTGATGATCGAGGCGCCGCCGGACTCGTAGTCGGCGGCCAGGCCGGCCGGGTCGGCGATCGCGGCGAGCGCGCCCTTGGAGGGGCTGGAGCGCTTGACCTCCGCGATGACCGCGATGCCGTCGGCACGCAGGACGGCTTCCGCGTCGCGGGGCGCCGGCGCCTGGGCCGCGAGTTCCTTGATCTCGTCAAGGGATACGCGGGCCTGTCGTTCGGCGAGGTCGGCGTTGACACCGTCGATGATCTCGTCGAGAACAGTCACGCCGTACATCCCCTCGTTTATCCGGAGAACCTGCTCCCCCGGCCCTTCGATGGTATAGGCCGATTCGAACAGACCCGTCCACGCCGCACCGCCGAAGAGGTGGGGGCAGCATACGGCGTCGCACGGTCGGTTCGTACGCACGGTCCGGCAGACGGAAGAGCGGGCCGTCACTGTGCGTCAGGGGGCGAGCGCCGCGCCGAAGGGCAGGTCGCGCACGATCCAGAACAGCACGACGACCGCGAGCAGGGCCCACAGCCATCGCGGATCCGCGAGCGAGCGGCGCGGCTCGCCGCGGGCGCTGCGCACCGTCCAACGCAGCCACAGCCAGCCGATCAGCGGGAACAGCGCGACGGCGAGCGCGTTGTAGCCGATCGCCGCCGACAGGTCCAGGTGGGTGAGCGCGTGCACACAGCGCAGACCACCGCAGCCGGGACAGGCGACCCCGGTGAGCACCAGATAGGGGCACGGCGGATAGTGGCCCGACTCGCGGGGGTCCACCAGCGCGACATAGCCGGTGGCGGCGGTCAGCAGGGCCAGGGTCGCGGCCGGCAGCCCGAGATTGCGCAGTCGGAAGCCGGGGGTCGGCGCGAGGGGTCCCGCGGACATGTCCACCGGCTCGTCGCGCGGCTCGGGCGTGGCCATCAGAGGTCACCCAGCGTGTCTTTCCAGCCGAGCAGGAATACGCCGA
Organism: Embleya sp. NBC_00896; assembly: GCF_045207785.1. Taxonomy (NCBI): domain Bacteria; kingdom Bacillati; phylum Actinomycetota; class Actinomycetes; order Kitasatosporales; family Streptomycetaceae; genus Embleya; species Embleya sp. NBC_00896. Next base: position 5,463,932 of record NZ_CP108776.1, on the reverse strand, counting down.
CCATCCACGTGGTCCAGAAGATCACGCCGAGCAGGACGGTCCCGATGGTCCAGTTGCGGGCCCGAAGCGACGCGAGTCGGGCGCCGTCGAGATCGCCGCGCTGCCAACGCTCGTTGACGCTGGTGGCGGCGAGCAGCGCGGGGACACCGGCGAGGAAGCAACAGAACACGGTCGCCACGACCGCCCACGCGAGGTAGTTGTCCGGCGGCCTCGGCGGCGGGCCGCCGGGCGGGGGTGTGGTCGGCGGGCCGTAGGGCACCGTGTGCCCGAACGGTCGAGGCTGTCGCCAGTCCCGCGTGCGGTCCTCACCGCCACCGGGGGATCCCGGATAGCCGTAGGCCACATTTCCCCCCTGGGCTTCGTACGGTGTTTGCGCGTGTGCGCATGTACGCCGGGGGCGACCGGGCCCGCGCGGCAGACTCACCCTAGAACAGCAGCGGGGCCCGGGGCAGAGCCACGCACCCTGACGCCCGCCCTCGAACGCCGGGCGGGTTGCCCTCAAGCACCGGGCAGGCTGATTTCAAGCGCCGGGCAGGCTGTTTCAGCCCGGCCGGCGTTCGAGGCCGAATCGGCCGCAGGCCGGCCTGCCTTCAGCCCGTCCGGCGCTTGAGGACGCAAGGTGCCGAGGTCAGTTGCGCGCGGGCGCGGCGCCCATACCGCTCATCCGCATCGCGAGACCCGCGACGCAGCCGACGAGGACCACGGCCGCGCCGGCCCAGAACACCATGACGCTCGCCGCGATCATCGCGACGCCGGAGATCGTGCAGCCGATCAGCGCCAGTATGGTCACGGTCCAGGCCGCCGGGGTGCTGCCGTGATTTCCGCCTTGCGACGACATGCCTACTCCTTCGACTCCACAAGCGTGTGCGCGGCCACTGCGACACCGCCTTCGGCGCCGCGATCACAACCGCGCGAAACCTATTGTCACCCGCCGGGAGCAGTGCTCAGCGCGTGGGGTCCTCGCCGCGGTCGAGCGCGTTCCACAGATCGGCGTTGGTGGCCGTGCCGCGGCGGGCCGCGGCGGTTCGACCCTCGGGGGCCTCGTAGCGGTTGGACATGCCCGGCCAGCGCCGGCCGCGGACCACCACGAGCAGGCCCGCGAGCAGGATCACCACGCCGCCGACGGCCGCGAACCACGGCCAGATCGAGTGGCTCACGTCCACCGCGCGCACGCCCTCGACGGCCGCCTTGGCCGCCGCCTCGGAGTTCACCGCGGACGTGTCCCCGCCCCCCTGGACCGCCAGGACCGTGACGCCGAGCCCGGCGAGCAGCACGAGCACACCGATCACGGTGCGGCCGATCGTGCGGGTCGCCAACACCGCGAGGCCGCCGGCGAGGCCGAGCAGCGCGAGCGCGGTGATCCCCTTGTTGATCGAGGTGCCGCTCGCGTGGACCGCGATGTGCGAGCCGTGCACGAGGGCCGTGCCCTTCGCCCACGTGCGACCGGCGACCGAGAGCACCAGGGCCGCGCCGGCGAGCGCGAGCAGTACCGCGACGGTCATCTCGCGCCGCGCGGCCTTGCGCGCGCGCAGCGCCTGCGCGTCCTCCCCCGCGGCACTGGGCGCGGTCGCCTCGGCCGCGGTCTCGGAGGCTGCGGTCTCGGGAGCCGCGGTCTCGGGGGCCGGCCGCTCGTCCGTCTCGGTGCCGCCGCGGGCGGAGCCGGCCTCGGTGTTCGCGTCTGGGGTCGCGGCGGTCATGTCTCCAGCATGACCGACGCCGCGCGCGCCCTTGACACGGGGCGGGCCGACCCCGGTGCCGTGCGCCGGGACAGGGCTCGCGGGCCGGGGCCTGCGGGACACCGGCATGCCGGGCGGGGATCGCCGGACGGGCTCAGATGTCGTGCGCCGGCGTGAGCGTCGCGGCGATCGCCACCGCGCGCAGCACCGCCGCCGCCTTGTTGCGGCACTCGATGTCCTCGCCCTCGGGCGAGGAGTCGGCCACCACGCCCGCGCCCGCCTGCACGTACGCGACCCCGTCGCGGATCAGCGCGGTGCGGATCGCGATCGCGGTGTCCAGGTCGCCGGCGAAGTCGACGTAGCCCACGCAACCGCCGTACAGGCCGCGCCGGGTGGGCTCGAAGTTCTCGATGATCTCCATCGCGCGCGGCTTGGGCGCGCCCGAGAGGGTGCCGGCGGGGAAGCAGGCCGCGAACACGTCCAGCGCGCTCCGGCCGGGGGCCGGCTCGCCCACCACGGTGGACACGATGTGCATGACGTGGCTGTACCGCTCGACCGACATGAAGTCGACGACCTCGACCGTGCCCGGCGCGCACACCCGGCCCAGGTCGTTGCGGCCCAGGTCGACGAGCATCAGGTGCTCGGCGCGTTCCTTGGGGTCGGCGAGCAGTTCCTCGGCCAGCGCCGCGTCCGCCTCGGGGGTCGCACCGCGCGGGCGGGTGCCCGCGATCGGGTGCAGCATCGCGCGCCCGTCGTCCACGGTGACCAGCGCCTCGGGGCTGGAGCCGACCACGTCGAAGCCGCCCTCGGTGCCGCCGTCGGGGCCGGGCAGCCGGAACAGGTACATGTACGGGCTGGGGTTGGTCGCGCGCAGGATCCGGTACACGTCGAGCGCGCCGGCCGTCGTGGGCATCTCGAAGCGCTGCGACAGCACGATCTGGAACGCCTCGCCGGCCCGGATCTCCTCCTTGGCCGCGTCCACCGCCTTGCGGTAGGCGGCCGAGCCCCACGGGCCGACCGCGTCGGGCGTGGCGCCGCGCTCGAAGGCGGCCGCCGACAGCCCGGTCGGGCGGGCGAGGTCGGCGGTCATCGCGTCCAGGCGCGCCACGGCCGCGTGGTACGCCTCGTCGACGCCGGACTCGCGGTTGTCGTGGTTGATCGCGTTCGCGATCAGCAGCACGCTGCCGTCCACGTGGTCGAGCACCGCGAGGTCGGTCGCCAGGAACATCATCAGCTCGGGCACCCGCAGGTCGTCCACGGCCGAGTCGGGCAGCCGCTCCAGCCGGCGCACCACGTCGTAGCCGAGGTAGCCGACCATGCCGCCGGTCAGCGGCGGCAGTTCCAGGCCGGGGATCCCGCGCGGGGTGTGCAGCGCGGCCACGGTCGCCCGCAGCACCTCCAGCGGGTCGCCGTCGACCGGCACCCCCACCGGCGGCGTGCCCAGCCATCGGGCCTGCCCGTCCACCTCGGTCAGGACCGCCGCGCTGCGCACGCCCACGAACGAATAGCGCGACCACGAGCGGCCGTTCTCGGCGGATTCGAGCAGGAACGTGCCGGGCCGCTCGTCGGCGAGCTTGCGGTAGAGCCCCACGGGGGTGTCGCCGTCGGCCAGGAAGCGCCGGGTGACGGGGATGACGCGCCGGTCGCGAGCGAGCGCCCGGAACGTGTCGAGGTCGGGGGTGACGGTTCCGGTGGTCATGGCGTGCGCAATCTCCCGGGCAACGAGGTCGGGCGGGACGAATCGGGCGGCGGGTCAGGCGGTGACGGGCAGGACGTCCGCGTCGAAGCAGGTGCGGTCGCCGGTGTGGCACGCGGCGCCGGTCTGTTCGACCCGCACGAGCACGGCGTCGCCGTCGCAGTCGAGCGCGGCCGAGACGACCTTCTGGATGTGGCCGGACGTGTCGCCCTTGACCCAGTATTCCTGCCGGCTGCGGCTCCAGTAGGTACACCGGCCGGTGGTCAGCGTGCGATGCAGCGCCTCGTCGTCCATCCAGCCGACCATGAGCACCTCGCCCGTGTCGCTCGCCTGCGCGACGGCGGCGATCAGGCCGTCGGGGTCGCGCTTGAGGCGGGCGGCGATGGTCGGGTCGAGGTCGGACGGCCGCGCGGGCGGGTGGGTGGCACCGGTCATGCGCGCATTGTCGCAGACCGCCACCGTTCGATCGCGCGCGTGTTCACAGGCCGGTACGGGCCTCGCGCAGTCGACGGATCGCGTCCTCGTCGCCCTCGATCGCGACCTGTGCCTGCTCCTTGCGGCCGAACAGGTACAGGAGCAGCTCGGCCGGGTGGCCGGCCAGCGTCACCACCGGGGTGCCCTGGGCACCCTTGGTGCTCTGGCTGCCCTTGTGGATGGTCACCGGCGGCTCGTCGTACGGGCCGTCCGTGCGGCGCAGCGCGACCCCGACCGGGACGCCGCGCAGCGCTGTCCGGGACGCGCCGCGGGCCCGCTTCCACAGGATCTCGGTGAGCGCGGGGTCCAGGTCGCGCGGCTCGGCGCCGGCGGGCTGCGCGCGGCGCACGTCCTCCAGGTGGACGAAGTACTCCATCGTGTTGGCCGCCGCGTCCACGCCGGGGATGCCGAACACGGACAGGCGCGGCGGGCCGTCCGCGACCAGCCGCACGGTCTGCTCGTAGGGCTTGGCGGCCTGCTTCAGGCGGACCTTCTCGGTCCACCCGGCGAGGGCCGCGATCATGATGCCCGGGGCCGAGTCGGGGCGATGCTCGCGGACCACGAGGTGGGCCGCGAGGTCGCGGGTGGTCCAGCCCTCGCACAGGGTCGGCGCGTCCGGCCCCAGCTCGCGCAGCAGGTCGGCGAGCGCGGCACGTTCGGCGCGGGCGAAGGAAGTCGGCATGTGCCGATCCTTCGGCCCGGCCGGGGTCCGGTCAAGGGGAGGAAGCGGCCACCGGGGCGGAATCCTTGGGCTGACCCGTGTTCTGCTTCGCGCTCAACCAGCGCAGCGCGTCGGGGAGTACGGCCTGCCAGGTCTTGAAGTTGTGGCCGCCGGTGGGCAGGAACAGCGTGTCCACCACGAGCGGCGGCTTGGCGAGCCGGTCGAACTCCTTGGTGTCCGCCAGGTTCGGCTCGCCGCTCTCGCTGCTGGTGAGCAGCAGGTTCACCGGTGGCATCGGCATGTTCTTGAGCCGCCACATCAGGTCGTTCTGGTTGCGGTAGGCCTTGCTGTCGCCGTACAGGTCGCCGGTGTCGCCGTCCATGGGCGCGCCGTAGTCGGCGGACAGCGCGACGCCCGCGCCGATCCGATCCGAGTTGAGCATCGCGAGTTTGGCCGCGCAGTAGCCGCCGGTGGAGTCGCCGAGCATGGCCCAGCCCTGGGGCCCGGGCGCGACCCGGTACGCCTGGCGGATGGCCTCGGGCAGGTCCTGGCTGAAGAACACGCCGACCTGCGGGCCGCCGGGCACGTCGGTGCACTCGGTGTCGCGGTTCTGGTTGACGCTCGGTCGCATCATCACGTAGATCGTGGGCTGGACCCGGCCGGCGGCGATCTCGGTGGCGGCGAACTTGGGCAGTTCCAGGCGGGTGACCAGGTTGCGCTCGTTGCCGGGGTAGCCGGTGAGCACGACCACGACCGGGAATTGCCGGTCCTTGTACTGGGGCTGGAAGTACTGCGGCGGCAGGTACACCAGTGCCGGGGTGCCCATCCCGCTGCGCCGGCCGGCCACCTCGACCTGCATGATCTGGCCCGCGACCTGGGGATTGCTCCCCTCGCGGACGTCTATGGTCTCGGTGCCGTTCTGCTTGACCAGCTTGGGCACGCCGTTGGGGCCGGTGGGTTCGCCGAAGTTGACTATCGGCTTCCCGGTGTGCCCGAGCAGGTCGTCCCACGTCGTGTAGAAGACGAAGTAGCGGTTCCCGATCAGCGCCACCGTCGCCATCAGCAGCACCTGGGTCGTCACCAGGATCCCGACGCGGCCCAGGATCGGCAGCACGCCCTGGCGGGAGAGCTTGGGCCAGAAGACGACGACGGCGGCGATCGAGGCGAAGGCGGCGACGCCGAGCAGGATGATCAGTTTCAGGCTGGTGAGGCCCACGCGGCGTCCTAAGTGGTCGATCTTGGTCAGGGCACGCCGTTGGAGACGAGACCCGCCCGGGTTTGGTTGCGGGCGCCGGGACGGGTCCGGCTGGAGCGATCGATCGTGCCCGAATAGGTGCGGCATGCGGAAAAGGTCTGCTCCATTCGGAGTCCCGGGGCCCGGATCCCGCTTCGATCACGGCCCCGGGCGGGAATCGGGACCGTCCTGGGTGCCTTGTACTTTCATTGGACAACCAACGACGCCAGCCCCGTTCTCGGCGGCCGGATTCCCGAAAGTGAGCCCCGTGGCGGACAAGGTCGTTCTGCGACAAGGACTGCGCGTCCTCGGTGTCGCGATCCGCGAGGAGCCGCGGATCTTCGCGGCCGCGGTGGGCGCGAGCGCGCTGTACGGCGTCATGACGGTGGGATCGGCGCTGGTCCTGGGCCGGGTCACCGACGACGTGATCATCCCGGCCTTCCGCGACGGAAGGACCACCGCGGGTGCGCTGATCGGCGCGTTCGCCGCGGTCTTCGGGATCGCGCTGCTCAAGGCGCTCGGCGTGATCGGTCGACGGCTGTGGGCGGGCGTGATGCAGTACCGCCTCCAGGCCACCTACCGGCGCCGGGTCACCCGGCAATACCTGCGCCTGCCGCTGGCGTGGCACCACCGGCACCCCACCGGGACACTGCTCTCGAACGCGAACGCCGACGTCGAGGCCGCGTGGAACCCGGTCGCGCCGCTGCCGATGGCGACCGGCGTGGTGGTGATGCTGTTCGTCGCGGCGATCTCGATGGTGCTCACCGACTGGGCGCTCGCGATGGTCGGCTTCGTGATCTTCCCGGCGATCGCCCTGCTCAACGTGGTCTACCAACGCAAACAGGGCCCGCTGGCGATGCGCGCGCAGGAATTGCGCGCGGACGTGGCGGAGATCGCGCACGAGAGCTTCGACGGCGCGCTCGTCGTCAAGACGCTGGGCCGCGAGACCGAGGAGACCACCCGCTTCGCCGCCGCGTCGCGCGAGCTGGCCGACGCGAACATCGCGGTGGGGCGCGTCCGCGCGCTGTTCGACCCGATCCTGGAGGCGCTGCCGAGCTTCGGCGTGCTGCTCGTCCTGGTGGTCGGCACGGTCCGGGTCTCGAACGGGGACCTGGCGCCGGGCGACCTGGTCCAGGTCGCGTACCTGTTCACGCTGCTGGCGTTCCCGGTCCGGGCGATCGGTTGGCTGCTCGGCGACATGCCGCGCTCGGTGGTGGGCTACAACCGGGTCCGGGGCGTCCTGGACGCCGAGGGCGAGCACGCCTACGGCGCCACCGAGGGCGGCGACGCCGCGGCCGGTCCCGCGCGTCTGGAGGCCCGCGCGGTGCGGTTCGGCTACACCGACGACACCGACGTGCTGCGCGACGTGGAGTTCGACGTCGAGCCCGGACGCACGGTCGCGATCGTGGGGCCCACCGGCTCCGGCAAGTCCACGCTCGTGTCGCTGCTGGTGCGCCTGGTCGATCCCGTCGACGGCGACATCCTGCTCGACGGCACCGACCTGCGCGACTACCGGCGCGGCGGGATCGCGGCCACGGCCGCGCTGGTCCCGCAGCAGGCGTTCCTGTTCGACGACAGTGTGCGCGACAACATCACGCTCGGCCTGGACCTCGACGACGCGGCGGTGCACGAGGCGCTGCGGATCGCGCAGGCCGACTTCGTGAACGCGCTTCCCGACGGCCTGGACACCCAGGTCGGCGAGCGCGGCACCACCCTGTCCGGAGGCCAGCGCCAGCGGATCGCGCTCGCCCGGGCCCTGGTGCGCCGCCCGCGCCTGTTGGTCCTGGACGACGCGACGTCGGCGGTGGACCCGCGCGTGGAGGCGGCGATCCTGCACGGGCTGCGCGACGCGGGACCGGCGACGGTGGTGGTGGTCGCCTACCGAAAGGCCACCATCGCGCTCGCGGACGAGGTGGTCTACGTGGAAGGCGGCCGGGTGGTCGACCGCGGCTCGCACCACGACCTGCTGGAGCGCTCGGTGGGCTACCGCCGGCTCGTCAACGCCTACGAGCGGGCCGCGCGCGAAGGCGCCGGCGAGGACCTCGACATCGACGTCAGCGAGGCCGAGGAGGCCACGGCTTCATGAGTACCGCCACCGTCGAGAAGACGACCCCCGACAAGGAACCGAGAGCGGGTTCGCGGATCGGCGCCGACCCCGCGGGCGGCGCGCCGGACGAGTCCGGCCTGAGCGTGCTGCGGCGCGGCCTGCGGATGACACCGGAGTTCACCGAGGGCCTGATCGTCACGCTGCTGCTGGCCGTGGTGGGCACCGCCGGCCGCATCGTGGTGCCGCTCGCCGTCCAACAGACGATCGACCGCGGCCTGCGCGCCGACGCGGGCCCGGACCTGACCGTCGTGCGCACGATGGCCGCGCTGGCCGCGCTGGCGGTCGTGATCACCGCGGTGTCCGCGTACGCGATGAACGTACGGCTGTACCGCACCAGCGAACGCGGCCTGTCCACACTGCGGGTCGCCGCGTTCCGGCACATCCACGACCTGTCCACGCTGCACCAGCAGTCCGAGAAGCGCGGTTCGCTGGTCTCGCGGGTGACCGGCGACGTGGACACGATCAGCCGGTTCATCCAGTTCGGCGGGCTGCTGCTGATCGTCAGCGTCGGGCAGATCGCGCTGGTGACGGTGCTGATGTTCGTCTACTCGTGGCAGCTCACGCTGCTGGTGTGGGCGTGCTTCGCGCCGCTGTACTTCTTCATGCGCGCCGTCCAGAAGCGGATCGCCGCCGCCTACTCGCACGTGCGGGTCGCGATGGGCCGGATGCTCGGCGCGATCGCGGAGCCGGTCGTGGGCGCGTCGATCGTGCGCGCGCACGGGATCGAGGAGCGCACCGCGCGCCGGATCGACGAGTCGGTGAACGGACACCGGGACGCGCAGACGCGCGCGCAGATGTTCGTCGCGCTGACCTTCCCGATGGGCGAGTTCGTGGTCGGCCTCGCGAACGCGCTCGTGGTGGTCGTGGGCGTGTGGCTGGGCATCGACGGGCAGCTCAGCGTCGGCGAGCTGGTCGCGTTCCTGTTCCTGGTCACGCTGTTCGTGGGCCCGGTGCAGATGGGCGTCGAGATCCTCAACGAGGCGCAGAACGCGCTCGCGGGCTGGCGCCGGGTGCTCGAGGTGCTGGACGCGGAGCCGGACATCGCCGACCCCGGCGACGCGGGCGAGGAACTCGCGCGCGGCCCGGTCGAGGTCGCGTTCGAGCACGTCTCGTACGGCTACCCGGGCGGGCCGCGGATCCTGCACGACGTGGACCTCACGCTCGCGCCCAAGAGCCGGGTGGCGGTCGTGGGCGAGACCGGCTCGGGCAAGACGACGTTCGCGAAGCTGCTCACCCGGCTGGTGGACCCGGACGACGGCCGGGTGCTGCTCGACGGCGTCGAACTCCCCCGGGTGCGCTTCTCGTCGCTGCGCGCACGGGTGGTGATGGTGCCGCAGGAGGGCTTCCTGTTCGACGCGACACTGCGCGAGAACGTCCGGTACGGCCGGCCCGAGGCGGACGACGCGGCGATCCGCGCGGCGTTCACCGACCTGGGGCTCGCCGACTGGCTCGCGGGCCTGTCCGCCGGCCTGGACACGGCGGTGGGGCAGCGCGGCGAGTCGTTGTCGGCGGGCGAGCGGCAGTTGGTCGCGCTGGTACGGGCGTACATCGCCGACCCGGACCTGCTGGTGCTGGACGAGGCGACGTCGGCGGTCGACCCGGCCACCGAGGTGCGGATCAATCGGGCGCTGGACGGGCTGACCCGGGGGCGTACGGCGGTGTTCATCGCGCACCGGATGTCCACGGCCGAATCGGCCGACGAGGTGCTGGTGTTCGATGCGGGGAAGTTGGTCGAGCGTGGTCCGCATCGGGTGCTCGTGGGGGCGGGCGGGGTCTACTCGCGGCTGCACGCGTCGTGGTCGGCGCAGCAGCGTTCTCCGCGGTAGAGCCGGGCGGCGGGCGGCCCCGGCCTGCGGCCGTGGGCTTTGTCCTCAGGCGCCGGACGGGCTGATTCGTTTCGGGCCGCGGTTTGGTGATCGGTGGGGTTGGGTGGCCTCGAGCACCGGCCGGGCTGATGTGGGCTGCGGTTGAGCGGTCGGTCGGGTCGGGTGGCCTCGAACGCCGGCCGGGCTGGTGTGGGTGTTGGGGTGGTCAGTTCAGGGGGGCTTCGAGTTTTTTGGATTCGTCGGTGTAGGAGATCAGGCATTGGACTTCGCGGTCGCCGCCGGTCCAGCCTGATTCCTTGGGGTAGATGTACAGCCAGGTGAGTTGGTCGGCCTGGGGCTGGCGGGCGATCACCGGCTCGGCGACCGGCTTGCAGGCGGCCGATGCCTTGGCGTCCATGGCCGATTCGCCGGGCCAGGTCTGGTCGGGCAGGTTGACGTTGCGTACGTGCTGGCCGTCGTGCGGCGTCGTGCACGCGACCTTGTCGATGCCGGTGCCGCCGGTCTCGAAGGTGATGCAGTCGCCGGGGCTCAGCGGGACCTTCTTGACCGGGACGCTGCCGGTGGAGCTGGAGGGCTCCGCGGTCGTGGGCTCGTCGGTGGTCGGCGGCTCGGTCGTCGGCGGAGCGATCGTGCTCTCCGTGACGGGCGGCGGCGAGGTGTGCCCGACCGTCGGCGTCGCGGGGCCGGCCTCGTCGTCCTTGTCGTCGCCGCCCAGGCTGAGCACGAGCGCGATCACGCCGCCGGCGATCACGAGCGCGACGACCACCACGATCGCGACCACGCGGCCACCGCCACGACCGCCCGCCGGGCCGCCGGGGCCGTTCGGGCCGTAGGGCGGACCGCCGCCGCCGTACGGGGGGCCGCCGCCGTAGGGCGGCCCCCCGATCGTCGGCCCGTCGTACGGCGGCGGGTTCGCCGGTGGTGGGCCGGCCGGTCCGCCCGGCCCACCGGGGTAGCCGCCGGCGCCGCCGTACCCTCCTCCGCCGTACCCGCCCGAACCGTAGCCTCCACCGGGATACCCACCGGGAGTGCTCATCGCGACGATCCCTCCCCCAAGGGCCGAGCGCTTCGGGTCAGCGCAGCGGCTTGGTGAGTTTCTGCCCCGACTTGTACTGCGCGATGCAGGTCACCTTGCGGCGACCCAGGTCCCACCCCGGCTGCTTGGGGAACGTGAAGTTGAAGGTGAGCTGCGAGGCGTCGGAACGACCGCTGACCGCCGAGTCGAACACCGGCCCGCACTTGCTCTCGGTCTGGGTCGAGATCGCGTCCTCACCGGGGTAGGTGCTGCCGGTCAGGTTGTAGGTGTGCACGACCTCGCCGTCGTGCGAGGAGCTGCACGAGGTCTTGTCGATGTCGCCGGTCGCGCCGAGGTTGACGCACTCGCCCTTGGAGAGGTCCACGTACTCGACCTCGGACGGCATCTCGCCGGCCGAGCTGGTCGGGCGGCTGCTGCGGGTCGGCGGGGCGGGCCGGGACGTGCTGGGTCGGCTCGTCGGGCTCGCGCTCCGGCTCGGGTCGGCCGAGGCGGACGCGGACGAGGATCCACTGGTGGTGGGGCTCGCCTTGGTCTTCTTGTCGTCGTCACCGCCGAGGACGACCACGAGGGTCGCGATGATGCCGCCGACCACGACGATCGCGGCGATCACGACGGCGATCAGCGGGCCCTTGCCGGAGCCGCCCTGGTTCGGGCCCGGCGGCATGCCGCCGCCGTAGTTCCCGCCGCCGTAGCCGCCGTAGTTGCCGGGGTACTGCGGGCCTCCGCCGCCGCCCGGATACTGCGGGGGCTGCGGAGTGCCGCCGTACGGGCTCTGCGGCGGCGGATACTGTTGCCCACCCTGCGGGTACTGCTGCCCGGGGTAAGGCTGATTGCTGGGGTAACCCTGGCCCGGCTGCTGCCCGTAGCCCGGGTAGCCCCCCTGTCCGGGTGATGGCGGCGTCGTCATGTGCCTAGCCTGCCCGATCGGGTGAACCCGCCGCTCGTGTGGGTCCAACTACGTGACTAGGCATCAGATGATCGTTGTGGGACCGGAATCCTTCCGTGACCCCGATGTCGCGCCCATCCGCCGAAACGGTCCGCTCACGAGCGCCACGGCGACGCCCACGAGCATCGAGACCCCACCGCCGGCGAACACGCTCGCGGGGCCGAACGCCGAGGCGACCATCCCGCCGACCGGATACAGCAGCGGGATCAGGCCGACGCCCAACAGCATCTGCAGCGCGGTCACCCGGCCGAGCGCGCTCGGCGCGCACGTGGTCTGCACCAGGGCCCCGGACGAACCGCCCACGACACCGGTGGAGATGCCCAGTGCCACCGCGCAGCAGATCCCGACCCGAAGACTCGGCGCGTACCCGAGGCCGACCAGGCTCGCCGCCATCGCCGTCATCCCCACCGGCAGCACGACCGCCGGGCGCGGGACCCGGCCCGCGACGGTCAGCACGAGGGCGCCGACCGCCGCGCCCATCCCCCACGCCCCCAGGACCAGACCCAGGCCGCCCGGCCCCCAGCCCGCGTCGTCGGCGAGCAGCACGATGCCGATGTTCATCGGGATCGTGAAGCCCAGCTCCATCAGCGCGGTCACCACGAGCAGCGGCAGCAGGACGCGGTGCCGGGCGGCGTATCGCAGGCCCGCGCGCATCCCCAACTCCGGTTCCTCGGAGCCCGATTCGGCCGCGGGTACGGGGCCGGGACGAAGCCGCCACAGCAGCGCGAGGGAAAGCGCGAACAGCGCCGCGTTCAGCACGAAGGCCAGTTCGGCGTCGCCCCACGCGAGCACCGCGCCGCCGAGCGGCGCGGACACCACGGTGGCCGTCCGCTGCGCCAGCGAGCGCATCCCCTGGACCCGGACGAGCTGATCGCGCGTGGTCAGCCGCACCGGCAGCGCGCCGACCGCCGGCATGAACAGGGCGTCCACCGCGCCGAATACCAGCGCGATCGGCACGAGCAGCCACACCTCCGGGCTGCTCGAGAGCATCGCGAAGGCGGCGACCAGCATCACGGCGCAGCGCACGAGGTCGCTGCCGATGACCACGCGGCGCGGCCCGTACCGGTCGGCGATCGCCCCGCCCGGGAGCATCAACAGGGCCCGCGGCAGCGACCCGGCGGCGAGCACGAGGCCGGCCCGGGTCGCGTCGCCGTTGCGCACCGCCGTCCACGACAGGGCCAGGAACCAGATCTGATCCCCGATCAGGGACGCGGTGTAGGCGGCGAGCCAGGCCAGGACGCGCGGGTCGCGGTGGGCGGGCCGCGACCGGGTGATCGCGGGGTCGGCGGTCTTCGTACCGGGCATGATCTGCTCCCCGTTCCGGCGGCGGTGGTGGTCGACGACGTTCGGGACGGCGCCTCGGGCGAGGCGTCGCGGTGTCAGAGGTGGTACGGAAAGCCGCGGTAGTGGATCTCGACATGCTCGGCCCCGGGGCTCTCGCGGCCGCGGTAGCCGTCCACGAGGGCCGCGATCGCCTCGCCCAGCTCGCGGGTCTCGGCGTGGGTCAGCCGCAGCGAGGGCGCGCCGCTGAAGGCCGCGCCGGCCCAGTCGGGCCCCCACGACTCGAGTTCGTCGAGGAAGCGCCGGTAGCGGTCCTCGGACTGCGTGCCGAGCACGCGCGCGATGCCTGCCGAGACGTCCCGCCCGACCCGGTCCTCGGCGAAGTCGCGGAACGAGAAGGTCAGGTCCTCGACCACCTTCCACCAGCGCTCGCGCCCGTCCGCGGTGTGCTCGGGGTCCTCGACGACGAAGCCGTGCGCGGCCAGCGTGCGCACGTGGTAGCTGACCAGGGCCGGGGTCGCGTCGACCCGCTTGGCGAGCACCGAGGCGGTGGCCGGGCCGCCGGCGTGCAGCATCCGCAGGATGGTGATCCGCAGCGGGTGGGTGAACACCTTGAGGGTCTGTACGTCCGTGATCATCCGGCGCGGTGGGGTCTGCTCGGTCATTGGTAGTTGGAGGCGCGGTGCTCCTTGCGGGCCCGTTTCCTCCGTCCCCTTTCAATCCGTGCGTGCGGTTTTCCCGCACACGGCTTACCGATGATCTTCTTTGCTGGATTACGCAGTCTTCGGGTACCGGACCGTGCCGCGAAGGCGGTACAGCCCGTGCCCGTGGAACCAGTCCCCATCCCACCGATCGACCTGACCGGCACGTAGATTGCGGCCCCGTTTCTTGACCATCAGGCCACAAAGCCGACGCTCCACGTAATGGTCGATCTGGCGGAACTTGATCGCGGCATTGCCGGTCCGAAAGTAGCCACCCCAGCCGCGCAGGATCGGATTCACACTCGCGATCACATCGCGAATATCCGCTCCCGCACGATTACGACCGGTCCGCTCCCGCACTTTCTCGCGTATCCGCTTCATCGCCCGCTGGGACGGCCATCGGTGCAGGTAATAGCGCCTAATACGCTTCTGCTCCCACAGCTTTCCCGACATGCGAGCGCGGAAGTGGCACCCGAGAAAGTCGAAACCCTCCCGGCCGTCCCCGAGGTCGATCACCCGGGTCTTGCCCGGATGCAGTTGCAACCCGAGCCCGCCCAGGATCCGCCGACTCGTCTCCAGCGCCGCCTCGGCCTGCCGCGCGGAGCGGCACAGCACCACGAAGTCGTCGCAGTACCTCACCAGTACCCCGACATCTCGCGCGACCATCTCGCGGTCGAAAGCGTGCAGATAGATGTTGGCCAGCAAGGGCGAGATCACCCCGCCCTGGGGCGTCCCGGCCAGCGTGCGACGGAACTCCCCTCCGTCCAACACCCCGGCCCGCAACCACTTACGGATCAACTTGAGCACCCGCCGGTCCGAAATCCTCCGCTCGACCTCGCGCATCAACAGCGCGTGATCGATCTGCCCGAAGAAATCACGGATATCGGCCTCGGCGACATGCGTGTACCCACGCGGAAAATGCACGCGGACACACTCCATCGCCTGCGTCGCGGACCGCTTCGGCCGGAACCCATACGAGACATCCAGAAAATCCGCCTCGAAAATGGGCTCGATCACCAAACGAGCCGCCTGCTGAGCCACCCGATCCCGAACAGCAGGAATCGAAAGAGGGCGCCTGCCACCATCGGATTTGGGAATCTCCACGCGCCTGGCCGGCGCGGGACGATACGTGCCGTCCAGCAAAACCACACGGAGCTCATCGAGAAACCGGTCCACTCCGTACCGCTCCACCTCCTCCAGGGTGACCCGATCCACCCCGGCGGCACCACGGTTCTCACGCACGCGCACCCACGCCCTCAGCAGGACGTCACGCCTGCCGATACGGTCGTACAAGGCATGGAAGCGCCTGCCCGGCGACTGCTTGGCCGCAGCCCATAGCCCGCGTTGAAGTTCTCGCACGTTGTCTCGGACGGGCCCTCGTGCAGAATGCGGGTGCCCGTCGTCGGGGTGGTTGGACCGGGCGGTCCCGGTCATGCCCTTGCGCTTACCTTCTTCACAGGCGTGATCAAAGTGAGGGCCCTTCCCTCCCGGCGCGTTGTGTTGCACGCCGATCGGCGGTACTACGACCCCCTCGGACTCCCGCCGCGCTCCGGAGAACTTCACCATCGGCTTATATCCCCGGTCTCTGCCCCGACGAAGGGCGTGCGCGGACGGGTCTCTCCTGTTCCCCACCAGGCCGTGAACGCGTGCCACTCTCCATACCCCGGGAGAACCCGACGAGCCGACCCCGGAACGGAGCCCGCCGGACGTGGCCTTCGCCGTGACATGAGCGGCTCGGCTTCTCCGTCGTAAGTGTGACGAGGCTGCAAGATTCGCTTGATGCTGCGGCCCGCGTTCTTGCTCCCTCCGAAGAGGCTCTTGACACCCCGCTCGGCCCGCCGGATCTCTCCGACGAACTGGGGCCTGCTACCGGGCGCTCCGGTGCCTACCCGGGCGGGACTTGCACCCGCTGGTCTGATGGAGCTTTCAGGACGCACCATGGCCTCACCGTAGATTCGAAAGAAGTCTTTCGCAATATTTCTTTCGAAAGAAATCCTTCGCATTCGACGGAAGAAGAAGCCGACCGCACCCGCGGTCGGCTTCTTCTCGGTCGATCGTGGTCGATCGGGGTCGATCGGGGTCGATCCCGTCGCCGGCGGTCGCCCGGCTCAGCGGATCGGGTGTCCCGCCGCCCGCAACGTGTCCTTGACCTGCGGGATCCGCAGCATGCCGAAGTGGAACACGCTGGCCGCGAGCACCGCGTCCGCGCCCGCGTCGACCGCCGGCGCGAAGTGCGCCAACGCGCCCGCGCCGCCGGAGGCGATCACCGGGATCGCCACCTCGGCACGGACCAGCCGGATCAGCTCCAGGTCGTAGCCGTCCTTGGTGCCGTCGGCGTCCATCGAGTTGAGCAGGATCTCGCCCGCGCCCAGCTCGGCGGCCTTGGCGGCCCAGGCGATCGCGTCGATACCGGTGCCGGTGCGCCCGCCGTGCGTGGTCACCTCGAAGCCCGGCGTACCGTCCTGCCGGCGGCGCGCGTCCACCGAGAGCACGAGCACCTGCGAGCCGAAGCGGTCCGCGATCTCGGCGATCAGCTCGGGCCGGGTGATGGCCGCGGTGTTCACGCCCACCTTGTCCGCGCCCGCGCGCAGCAGCTTGTCGACGTCGTCGACCGCGCGTACGCCGCCGCCGACGGTGAGCGGGATGAACACCTGCTCGGCGGTCCGCCGCACGACGTCGTACGTCGTCTCGCGATTGCCGGAGGACGCGGTGATGTCGAGGAAGACCAGTTCGTCCGCGCCCTCGGCGTCGTACACCCGGGCCATCTCGACCGGGTCGCCCGCGTCCCGCAGGTTCTGGAAGTTGACGCCCTTGACCACCCGGCCCGCGTCCACGTCCAGGCACGGGATCACCCGTACGGCGAGGGTCACGACTCGGCCCTCCCCCGGTACGCGTCCACCTCGACCTCGACCAGCATGCGCGAGTCGATCAGGCTCGCGACCACGACCATGGTCGCGGCCGGCCGGGTGTCGCCGAAGAGCTCGCCGTGCGCGCGGCCCACGTCGTCCGAGTCGCGGGAGTGCGTGATGAACATCCGGGTCCGCACCACGTCCGCCGGGCCGAGCCCGAAGTGCGCGATCGCGTCCAACGCGATCCGGAACGCCGCGAGTGTCTGGTGGTGCGGGTCGCCCTCGTGCGCGAGGTTGCCCTCGACGATCGCGGTGCAGCCCGACACGTGCACGTACTCGCCCACCGCGACGGCGCGCGAGTAGCCGAACGCGGCCTCCCACGGACCGCCGGACGAATACCGTTCGATCTTGCCCGAATTGCCGCTTCCCGTCACCGGGACACCGCCTCCAACGCCTCTTCGAGGGTGAACGCCTGGGCGTACAGCGCCTTGCCGACGATCGAGCCTTCCACACCCAGGGGCACGAGTTCGGCGATCGCGCGCAGGTCCGCCAGCGAGGAGACCCCGCCCGAGGCCACGACCGGGCGGTCGGTGGCCGCGCACACGTCCCGCAGGAGCTGGAGGTTGGGGCCGGTGAGCGTGCCGTCCTTGTTGACGTCGGTGACCACGTAGCGCGCGCAGCCGTCGGCGTCCAGGCGGGCCAGCGTCTCGAACAGTTCGCCGCCCTCGCGGGTCCAGCCGCGCCCGGCCAGGGTCGTGCCGCGCACGTCCAGGCCGACCGCGATCCGGTCCCCGTGCCGGGCGATCGCCGAGCGCACCCAGTCGGGCGTCTCCAGGGCCGCGGTGCCGAGGTTGACCCGGCGGCAGCCGGTGGAGAGCGCGGCCTCCAGGGACGCGTCGTCGCGGATTCCGCCGGACAGCTCGACCTTGACGTCGAGCTTGCCGACCACCTCGGCGAGCAGCTCGCGGTTGCTGCCCTTGCCGAAGGCGGCGTCCAGGTCGACGAGGTGGATCCACTCGGCGCCGGCGTTCTGCCACGCCAGGGCGGCGGTCCACGGGTCGCCGTAGGAGGTCTCCGACCCGGCCTCGCCCTTGACCAGGCGGACGGCCTGCCCGTCGGCGACGTCGACGGCGGGGAGCAGTTCGAGGCGGTGGCTCTGGGTCATGACGCTTCGGATCCTCAACAGTTCGTTCGGAAAGGACGACGGGATTACGGGCGGGGACGACGGGCGGGACGACGACTACAGGGTGGCGAGCCAGTTGCGCAGCAGTTCCGCGCCGGCGTCGCCGGACTTCTCCGGGTGGAACTGGGTGGCGCTGAGCGCGCCGTTCTCGACGGCGGCCACGAACGGCGAACCGTGCGTGCTCCACGTGACGCTCGGCGGGATGTGCGGACCGTCCTGGACGATCGGCATCTCCCACGAGCGCACCGCGTACGAATGCACGAAGTAGTAGCGCGTGTCGTCGGCGATGCCCTTGAACAGCACCGTGTCGGCGGGCGCGTCGACGGTGTTCCAGCCCATGTGCGGCACCACCGGCGCGTCGAGCCGCTCGACCGTGCCGGGCCACTGCGCGCAGCCCTCGGTCACGGTGCCGTGCTCGACGCCGCGCGCGAACAGGATCTGCATCCCGACGCAGATGCCCAGCACCGGTCGGCCGCCCGCGAGCCGCTTGTCCACGATCGTGTCGCCGCGGACCTTCCTGAGCCCCTCCATGCACGCCGCGAACGCGCCGACGCCGGGCACCAGCAGCCCGTCGGCGTCCAGCGCGGCCTTGCGGTCGGAGCTGATCTCGACGTCGGCGCCGGCGTGCGCGAGCGCGCGCTCGGCGGAGCGCACGTTCCCGAAGCCGTAGTCCAGGACGATGACCTTCTTGCGCACCTGACTCACGCCGCCTATCCGATCTTCAGGACGCCGGCCGCGATCGAGAAGAACGCGCCGATGGCGAGCAGCGCGATCACGCTCTTGGGCAGGTCCTGCTTGTAGAAGGAGATGCACCCGCCGACCAGGAAGAGCCCGAAGACGATCAGGACCATCGCACCGGTGCTCACAGCGCGCCCTTCGTGGAGGGGATCACGCCGGCCCGGCGCGGGTCGAGCACGCACGCGTCGGACAGCGCGCGGGCGAGCGCCTTGAACTGCGCCTCGACGATGTGGTGCGCGTTGCGGCCGTACGGCACGTGCACGTGCAGGCAGATCTGCGCCTGCGCGACGAACGACTCCAGGATGTGCCGGGTCATCGTCGTGTCGTAGTCCGGACCGATCATCGGCGCGATGTTCGTCGGCTCGGAGTGCACGAGGTAGGGCCGGCCGGACAGGTCGACGGTGACCTGCGCGAGCGCCTCGTCCAGCGGCACGGACGCGTCCGCGAAGCGGCGGATGCCCTTCTTGTCCCCGAGCGCCTGGCGAAACGCGGCGCCGAGCGCGAGGGAGGTGTCCTCGATCGTGTGGTGGGCGTCGATGTGCAGGTCGCCGCGGGTCTTGACGCTCAGGTCGAACAGGCCGTGCTTGCCGAGCTGGTCGAGCATGTGGTCGAAGAACCCGACGCCGGTCGCGACGTCGACCTTCCCGGTCCCGTCGAGGTCGATCGAGACCTCGACGGAGGTTTCCTTGGTGGCGCGTTCGACGCGACCGATTCTTGCCATGACGGTGATTCCGACTCTCTCTCAGTCCTTCGGACCCGAGCTCTTCAGGACGTGGCGCATCGCGTCCAGGAAGGCCGTGTTCTCGGCGTCGGTCCCCGCGGTCACCCGCAGCATGCCGGGGACACCGTTGTCGCGGACCAGGACCCCGTGGTCGAGGATCTTCGCCCAGACCGCGTGCGGGTCCTCGAAGCGGCCGAACTGGACGAAGTTGGCGTCCGAGTCGGTCACCTCGCAGCCCAGGCCGCGCAGTTCGGCCACGATCCGGTCGCGCTGGACCTTGAGCTCGCGGACGTAGCCGAGCAGGGTGTCCTCGTGTTCCAGGCAGGCGAGCGCGGTGGCCTGATTGACCGCCGAGAGGTGGTACGGCAGGCGCACGAGCTGTACGGCGTCCACGACCGCGGGGTCCGCGGCGAGGTAGCCCAGCCGCAGGCCGGCCGCGCCGAACGCCTTGGACATCGTGCGCGAGACGACCAGGTTGGGTCGACCCGCCAGCAGCGGCAGCAGCGACGAGGTGTGCGCGAACTCGACGTACGCCTCGTCCACGATCACCAGCGCGGGCCGGGCGGCCTGGGCGGCGTCGTAGACCCGCTCGACGACCTCGCCGGGCAGCGCGGTGCCGGTCGGGTTGTTGGGCGAGCACAGGAACACCACGTTGGGGCGGTGTTCGGCGATCTGCGCGAGGGCTCGGTCCAGGTCGATCGTGTAGTCGTCGCGGCGCGCGCCGGAGATCCAGCCGGTGCCGGTGCCGCGCGCGATCAGCGCGTGCATCGAGTAGGACGGGTCGAAGCCCAGCGCGGTGCGACCGGGGCCGCCGAACGCCTGGAGGAGCTGCTGGAGCACCTCGTTGGAGCCGTTGGCCGCCCACACTCCGCCCATGTCCAGCGGGTAGCCGCCGGTGCGGGTCAGATACGACGCGAGCGCGGTGCGCAGCTCGACCGCGTCCCGGTCGGGGTAGCGGTTGAGGTCGCGGGCCGCGACGGCGACCCGCTCGGCGATCCGGGCCACCAGCGCGTCGGGGAGCGGGTAGGGGTTCTCGTTCGTGTTGAGCCGGACCGGGACGTCCAGCTGCGGGGCGCCGTAGGGCGACTGGCCGCGCAGCTCGTCACGGATCGGCAGACTGTCGAGGTCGGTCACGCGCCCTCCTCCCACGCCGCGAGGCCGGCCAGCTCGCCGGCGGCGAAGCGCACCCGTACGGCCGCGCCGTGCGCGGGCAGGTCCTCGGCGTCGGCCAGCACGCTGACGTGCTCGGCGACGTCGGCCAGGGCCGCGCGCGAGTAGTCCACGACGTGGATGCCGCGCAGGAAGGTCTGCACGGACAGGCCCGACGAGTGGCACGCGCAGCCGCCGGTGGGCAGCACGTGGTTGGACCCGGCGCAGTAGTCGCCGAGCGAGACCGGCGCGAAGGCGCCGACGAACACCGCGCCGGCGTTGCGCACCCGCGCGGCGACCGCGGCCGCGTCGGCGGTCTGGATCTCCAGGTGCTCGGCGGCGTACGCGTCGACGACCCGCAGGCCGTCGTCGACCGAGTCGACCAGCACGATGCCGGACTGGCGGCCCGCGAGCGCCTCGGTGACCCGCTCGCGGTGCTTGGTCGCGTCGACCTGGACCTTGAGCTGTTCGACGACCGCGTCGGCGAGCGCCGCGGAATCGGTGACCAGGATCGACGCGGCCAGCGTGTCGTGCTCGGCCTGGCTGATCAGGTCGGCCGCGACGTGCGCGGCGTCGGCACCTGCGTCGGCGAGCACGGCGATCTCGGTCGGCCCGGCCTCGGAGTCGATCCCGATCCGGCCCTTGAGCAGCCGCTTGGCGGCGGCGACGTAGATGTTGCCGGGGCCGGTGACCAGGGCCACCGGCGCGCACGAGCCGGCACCGTACGCGAACATCGCGATCGCCTGGGCGCCGCCGACCGCGTACACCTCGTCCACGCCCAGCAGTGCGCACGCCGCGAGGATGGTCGGGTGCGGGAGTCCGCCGAAGTCGGCCTGCGGCGGCGAGGCGATCGCCATCGACGCGACGCCGGCCTCCTGCGCGGGGACCACGTTCATGATCACCGAGGACGGGTAGACGGCGTTGCCGCCCGGGACGTACAGCCCGACCCGCTCGACGGGGACCCACCGCTCGGTGACCGTGCCACCCGGCACGACCTGCACGGTGACGTCCTCGCGGCGCTGCTCGCGGTGCACGATGCGGGCCCGGCGGATCGACTCCTCCAGGGCCGCGCGCACCTTGGGCGCCAGCGTGTCCAGGGCCGCGGTGATCGCCTCGGCGGGCACCCGGATGTCACTCAGCCGTACCCCGTCGAAGCGCTCCGTGATCTCGACCAGCGCCTCGACGCCGCGATGACGCACGTCCTCGCAGATCGGGCGCACCTTCTCCAGGGCCGCCTCGACGTCGAGTTCGGCACGGGGCAACACGTCGCGCAGTGCGGCGGGGCTGTCCAGGACAGCCCGCGAGGCGGGACCGCGCAGGTCGATACGGGAGATCACCTGCCCCAGTGTAGAGACGGCGCCGGCGCGGACGTTCTCGCGTGTCGGAGGATGAGACACGCGATCATGGGGGTCCTCAACAGCCTTCCAGTGTCGGGGGACCACGGATGAGCACACCACCACCGCATCTGACCGCGCTCGAAGTACGCCTGTGGGAGGCGTACCGGCGGGGGGAACGGCTGGATCTGAGCACGGGAACGGCGGCGGACGACGATCCACGCACCGGCGTGCCGTGGGGTGCCGACCGCACGATCCGGGCGAGTGTGCTCGCGCGGCTCCTGCTCCAGCCGCCGGAAGCCGAGCCGGGACACATGACGGCATTGCGGCTGACCGGCGCGTTGGTCACCGGCCGGCTGGAATTGGGCGGCGGGCGCATGGACGTCTACATCTCGGTGATCCGCTGCCGCTTCGAAAATCCGATCATCCTCAACGTTGCGTCCTCGACGACGATCTTCGCGAACGAATGCGTGATCCCGGCCTTTCAGGGACGCAACCTGCGCATCGACGGTGACCTGTCCCTCCAGCGCTGCGAGATACCCGGCGGCATCCTGATACTCGACGCGCGGATCGACAACGATCTGCGCGTCCACGACTGCGTGGTGGGCCCGGGCGGGCACGACCGAGCGGTGTACGCGAACGGCCTCCAGGTGGGCGCGGACGCGACGTTCGATCGCTCGGTGTTCACCGGCCAGGTGAGCCTGCACGGTGCCCGTTTCGGCGGGAACGCGCGATTCTCCGGCACCCGGATCGGTCGACCGGGTGAGGCCGCGCTCGACCTCGGGCGGGTGTACGTCGAACATTCGCTGTTCCTGACCCAGGGCTTCCACGTGAGCGGTTCGATCAGGATCAACGACGCGCGCGTGGGCGACGCGATCGTGCTGGCGGGCGGGACCGCGTGCACGAACCCCGACGAGCAGCTCACGCTGTGGCGGGTCACGGCCCGTGGATTGCATCTCGCCCTCACGACCCCTCCCCTGGGCCGGATCGTGCTCAACGGCGCGTCGGTCGGCATCCTCACGGACACACCCGACACATGGCCGCCGCCCGGCAACCTGGAGATCGCCGAGTTGACCTACACGACGCGGCGCGCGGCGGCCCCGGCCGGCGTGGCCGACCGCATCGCCTGGGTCGAACGCGGTACCGCCGAATACGCCCCGCAGCCCTACGACCAGCTCGCGAGCGTCTACCGCTCGGCCGGCGAGGACGACGAGGCCCGCGCCGTCCTGCTCGCCAAGCAGCGCCGTCGCCGCGAGACGCTGAGCATCCCGGGCCGGCTGTGGGGCCGCGTGCAGGACGTCGCGATCGGGTACGGCTACCGCCCCGCGCGCGCGTTCGGCTGGCTGGTCGCGCTGATCGCGGTCGGCACGGTGGTGTTCGCCGCCAATCGGCCCGCGCCGCTCAAGCCGGACGAGTCACCCCACTGGAACCCGTTCTGGTACACGCTCGACCTGTTGCTGCCGGTGGTGACCCTCGGTCAGGACAACGCGTGGAAGCCCGCCGGAGCCACCCAGTGGCTCGCGTACACGCTGATCCTGCTCGGCTGGGTGCTCGCCGGCGCCGCCGCGGCCGGGGCCACGCGGGTGCTCAATCGGGCGTGAGATCCGGGCGGGCTCAATGATCGACGCGGTGGAGCGGTCAGGCCCTACTCTTGGTCACCGTGACCGACCGGCTTCCACTCTTCCCACTCAACTCGGTGCTCTATCCGGGTCTGGTGCTGCCCCTGCACATCTTCGAGGAGCGGTATCGCACGCTGGTCCGCGACCTGGAGGAGCTGCCCCAGGCGGAGCAGCGCTTCGGCGTGGTCGCGCTGCGGACCGGTCGTGAGGTCGGCGACATCGTCGGCGATCCGCTGGAGGTCCTGCACCCGGTGGGGTGTACCGCCGAGATCGCCACCATCAAGACGCACGAGGACGGGCGCTACGACCTGGTGGCCACCGGGGCGACCCGGTTCCGCCTGCTGTCGGTCGACGACACGGGTCCGTACCTGTACGCCGAGGTCGAATACCTGGAGGACCCGGTCGGGGAGCGGGCCGACGTGCTCGGGCTGGCCGCGACGCGCGCGTTCGGCGAGTACCAGCGGCGGTTGCTCTCGGCGCAGCAGCGCACTCCGATGAGCCTGCCCGAGCTGCCGGACGATCCGGTCGTGCTCTCCTACCTGGTGGCCGCCGCGGTGGTGCTCGACCCGCACGACAAGCAGCGCCTCCTGGAGGCCGAGGACGCGAGCACGCGACTGACCGCGGAGGTCGAGCTGCTGCGTCGGGAGGCGGCGTTGCTCGACCATCTGCCGTCGCTGCCCGCGGTGGAACTGCTGCGACAGAGCATCGAACCCAACTAGGCGAAGGTCTCGGGGCATGGCGAAGAGCAAGGCCAAGGGCGGTGGGGGCACGCCGGCGACGGTCGCGCTGACCCGGGCGGACGTCGCGTTCACGGTGCACGCGTATCAGCACGACCCGGACGCGGCCTCGTACGGCGAGGAGGCGGCGGCCGTGCTCGGGGTCTCCGCCGAGCGGGTGTTCAAGACGTTGCTGGCGGACGTGGACGGCGCGCTTACGGTCGCGGTCGTGCCGGTCGCGGGCAAGCTCGACCTCAAGGCCCTGGCGGCGGCGGTCGGCGGCAAGCGCGCGGCGATGGCCGATCCCGCGGCGGCCGAGCGCGCGACGGGCTACGTGCTGGGCGGAATCAGCCCACTGGGCCAAAAGCGCAAGCACACCACGATCGTGGACACATCGGCACTCACCCACCCGACCATGTACATCTCAGCCGGCCGCCGCGGCCTCGAAATCGAACTGTCCCCCACCGACCTGATCAACCTCACCAACGCAACAACAGCCCCGATCGCCCGAACCTAGCCCCTGCCACCCCAGCCCATCCAGCGCTTGAGAACCTCAGCCCGCCCAGCACTTGAGAACCTCAGCCCGTCCGGCGCTTGAGGACAACCCAGCCACCCCAGCCCGTCCGGCGCTTGAGAACCTCAGCCCGTCCGGCGCTTGAGGACAGCGGGCCGCAGGCCGGCCACCCCGACGGCGTCACCGCTCGTCCGAGTCCCGCTTGGTCAGGTCCACCGCCGAAGGCGACTCCGCATCCGGCTTGGCCAGGTCGACCGGCGAAGCCGAAGACGAACCCGACGGCGAAGCCGAAGACGCACCGGACGACGACCACGGGTAGCCCTGCCCGCCAGGCTGCTGCGCGGGCGGCCACCCGTAGGGCCCCGCACTCGGCGCCTCGTCGCGATCCGCAGGGGCGAAGCCCGCGCACAGGCCCAGGAAGATCACCATGGACGCGATCGGCCACAGCAAAAGCACGCCCTTGGCCTTGAGTTCGAGCGGCTGGTCGAAGCGCTTGCCGAGGCCGATCCGGCGGACCTGGTCCATGATCTCGTCCGGGCCCAGCCACACGCCGATCTTGAACGCGAGGTAGCCGCCGGCGAGCCCGCCGACCGTGAGCGCGAGCGCGGTGGCCACGCCCTGCCGGCGGAACCGCCAGAACGCGAGCGGCGCGAGCACGATGCCGGCGACCACGCCGCACACCGCGAACCAGCCGTCGAGCGCGATCGAGGTCTCGGTCTCGGGCGAGGTCTGGAAGACGCCCTCCTCCGTGGCCAGGAGCGGCACGCGCGGCGTGATCTGCTCCCAGACCAGGCCGACCAGCACGCCCACGGCCAGGCAGGCCGCGACCACCGCGGCGAACGCGACCACGTCCGCGCGGTAGCGCCGCCACAGCCCCGGTTGCGGACTCGACCCGGGCGCGAAGCCCACGTGCGCGCCCTCGGGCGACGGGTAGGGGGCGAAATCCCCAGCAGACGTCATCTGGTCAGAATCCCATGTGTGGATCGGGCCGGCGGGACGACCCCGCGTGCGGCGGCGTGTCCGGGGCAGGTCTGGTGCGCGGCGCCAGTGCCGGGCGCGGCACTAGGAACGGGTGCTGCGGCGGAAGGACCAGGTGGCCAAGGAGAGCATGACCACTCCGACGGCCGCGCACACCGCGAGGTTGCCGCCCACCGCCGCCCAATCCGGGTCGCCGTAGCCGGCGATGAACGCGTCCACGCCGTACGAGGACGGCAGCAGGTCGCGGGCCAGCACGATCACGCCCGGCATGCGGTCCTCCGGCAGGACACCGAGCAGGAGCGCCGCCGACATGCCCAACTGACCGAGCAGTGTGGCCAGTTCGGGGCGCGGCGCGAGCAGGCCGAACACCGCGCCGATGCCCGCCAGAGCCGCGCCGGAGAGCGGGACGACCAGGAGCAGCATCCACAGGTTGGCCAGCGGCAGTTGGAACATCAGCGCGCCGATCACCGCCGTGACCACCGTGCCGGGCAGCGTGAACGACGCGTACGCGCCGGCGATCCCGAGCACGACGGCGGCCGGCCGCACCGGCAGCGTCAGGTAGTAGTCGAGCGCGTTGGCCGCGCGCAGCGTGCCGAAGTGCTGGGCGAGCAGGTTGAGCGCGACGAACGCGACCACCAGCACGCTGGATCCGGCCACGACCGCCTCGCGCGCGGTGTCGCTGCCGGTGTCCACGACGCCGCGCATCAGGATCATGATCCCGACCGACTGGAACACCGCGACGAACAGCAGCGGGACCCGGGACACCCGCACGCGCGAAAGCTGCGCGCGGTACACGGTCAGCAGTCCGGCCCCCAGCGATGTGGCCGGGGCGGGTTCGACCGGCTCGGCCGTACGGGCCGGCGCGGTCTCGATGCTCGCTGCACTCACTCGGGTCGGCACCTTCATCCCTTGACCAGTCCCTGATGGCGTCCGCCGAGGGCGAGGTAGACGTCCTCCAGGGTCGGCGTCGACAACGTGAAGTCGTCGAGCGCCTCGAACGCGGGCCCGGACGTGACGCCGGCGAGCAGTTCCCGGGCCACCCCCGGTTCCATGTGCGCGCTCCAGCGCCGCCCGGTGCGGATCGCGCTCTGCGCGAGCATGTTCACCGCCGGGTCGTCCATCGGCGGGTCGGCCCGCCACACCAGGTCGAGCCGGACCTCGTCGCCGACCATGGCCTTGAGCCCGCCCGGCGTGTCGCAGGCGATGACCCGGCCCTCGTCGAGCACGGCGACGCGGTCGAGCACCGTCTCGGCCTCGATCACGTTGTGCGTCACGAGCATGACGGTCGCGCCCTGTTCGGCGCGCCGGCGATCCACCGCGGCCCACACCGCGCGGCGCGCGACGGGGTCCATGCCGGTGGTGGGCTCGTCCAGGACGAGCACGGGGCGGGCACCCACCAGCGCGGTCGCCACACACGCGAGCCGGCGCTGGCCGCCGGAGAGCTTCTTGAGCGGACGGTCCGCGATCGCACCGAGGTCGAGTTCCTCGATCACCGCGTCGCGTTCGGCCCGGGCCCGCACGCCGTCGAGGGCGCGCAGTCGCGCGGTGGTCTCGATCGCGAGCGCCACGGTCAACTCGTCGAGCGCGCCGGACTCTTGGCCGAGGTAGGCGACCAGCCGCGCGGCGATGTCCGGCCGGCGCACCAGGTCGTGGCCGAGCAGGTCGATCGAGCCGGTGTCGGGCCGCAGCAGGCCGGTGAGCTGGCGCACGAGGGTGGACTTGCCGGCGCCGTTGGGGCCCAGCAGGCCGAAGATCTCGCCTCGGCGCACATCGAGGTCGATGGCCTCGTTCGCGGTGACCACACGTCGATCCCGCCGGCGTCCGGTGCGATAGGTCCTGGTCAGACCGCGAACCGTGAAACACGGATCGACCGCCGTGGGCTCGCCGGGGATGGTCACGCTCCGCTCGTCCGTTCCGGGCAGCTTGTACATCCGACCCCGCGCGTCGTCCGTCGTCCTGAGGATTGTCGAGAGGCGTGCGCCCCGCACCCCGCGTCCGAGTCGTGCCCCGGGCGCGTGTGGGCCGGCACACGACGGGACGACTCTACGCGGTCTCCTCGGCCGCCCGACCGCCCGCCTCCCGGGCGAGCAGCACCCGGGCGCGCTGCCACTGCTCCCGGGGCAGCACCGCGCGCCAGTCGATGGCCGCGAACGCGGCCTCGCGCTGCGGATCCAGGCGCCGGGTCACGCGGGCGGCGGCCACGCGCAGCAGCGCTATCGGTCTCGTGGGCAGGCCCACCCGAGCGCTCTCGCGCTTGAGGTTGGGCCACCACACGGTCGCGGCGTCCGTCAGCTCGTTCCCCGCGGCGTCCAGGCGGTGGAACCCGGCCAGTCGGCCGACCGCCCTGGAGATCACCCACTGCACGAGCGCCGCGATGCCGAACAGCACCAGCAGCGCGATGCCCAGCGGCGCGAACACGATCAACAGCAGCACGCCGGCCACGAACAGCAGGTACTTGAGCAGGAACACGAATTCCAGCCGGCCCAGCACCACCTTGCCGGTGAGATAGCGGATCAGCAGGGCCGCCTGGCGCGGGGTCAGCCGGGTGTCGACGTCCGGATCGACGGGGATCGCGCCGCCCGCGGCGGAACGTTCCGCCGCGCCGCGGGAGGCGGACCGGAACCGCCGTCCCTGTCGGACCGCGCCGAATCCGGCCTTGCCGATCCTGGTCCACTTGGACATCGCAGATCCCTTGTACGGTTCGGTGCCTGACCCGCACGTTAGCGCCTTCCGACGCCTGCGGGGGCGGTCGCCCGGCACCGGACGCGACGGTAACTTCTGCGTGCTCGGGTAGCGTACGTGTTTGACCACAAGCCCCCTAGGAGGCTCTCGACGTGGATGTGTGGAACATACTTCGCCCGTTGATCGTGCTCGTCTCGGTGATCGCCTTCACGGGTGTGGTGACCTGGGGAATGGCTCGCCTGGCCCGCGAAGTACAGACCCGCAAACCGCTGACGGGACCCCTGTGGTCGATGATGCGGCGGGGCCGGGCCTCGATCGTGGCGACCCTGGCCACGTCCGCGCTGTTGCTCGCCGAACCCGCGGCCGCCCTGCCCGAACGCAGCCGCGGGATGATCCGGCACATCCTGGTGCTGCTGGTGATCGCCGCGTGCTCGTGGCTGATCGTGCACGCGGTCACGCTCTTGGTGAACACCTCGTTCGAGCGCTACGCCGCGAACGCGACGGACAACGCGCGCGTGCGCCGGATCCAGACCCAGATCGCGCTGATCCGGCGCACCGCGGTCGTGATCGTCGGGATCATCACGTTCGCCGCGATGATCATGACCTTCCCCGGCATGAAGACGATCGGCACCAGCCTGCTCGCGTCCGCCGGTCTGATCGGCGTCGTCGCCGGTCTGGCCGCGCAGAGCGCGCTCGCGAACCTGTTCGCGGGTCTGCAGATCGCGTTCAGCGACATGGTCCGGATCGGCGACTCGGTCGTGGTCAACCAGGAGATGGGCACGATCGAGGAGATCACCCTGACCTACCTGGTGGTGAACACCTGGGACCAGCGCCGCATCGTGATGCCGGTCTCCTACTTCACGTCCCGGCCGTTCGAGAACTGGTCGCGCACCGACACCAGGATGACCGGGACGGTCTTCCTGCACCTGGACCACTCGGCGCCGGTGGCCGAACTGCGCGAGGAACTGCACCGCATCCTCAAGGACACCGGTCTGTGGGACGGCCAGGGCTGGAGCCTGTACGTCACCGACACCACGCCGACCACGATCCTGGTCCGCGCGGTGCTGACCGCGCGCGACTCGGACGACCTGTGGACGCTGCGCTGCGAGGTGCGCGAGAAGCTGCTCGACTTCCTGCGCCGCGAGCACCCGTACGCGCTGCCGCGGATCGCCACCGCGCCCGCGCCGTTGGGCAACGAGTCGGTGGGCCCGTACAGCGGGACCGGGCGCTTCGCGAAGGCCCTGCCGGCCCCGGTCCCGGCGCAGACCGGCCCCCGCCGGTACGTGGACCTGGCCAAGAAGCCTCAGACGCTGGAGTCCGCCGCGGCCGCGGCCGCGTCGATCTCGCTCAAGAAGTCCGAGGCGATCGCCCAGGCACGCGAGGCGGCCTCGCGGTCGTAGTCCGGCAGGTCCGGGTCGGTGAACAGGTGACCGGCGCCGCGGTAGCGGTGGATCTCCACCTCCGCCCCGGCCCGGCGCATGCCCAGGTACCAGGTGCCGAGCCAGTCCTCGGTCTCGAACGGGTCGGGCTCGGCCACGTGCAGCTGCACCGGCACCTCGGTGGCGGCGTCCTCGCGCAGGTCGGAGGTGCCGTGGAACATCAGCAGCCCGGCGGCCGAGCGGTCGGCCAGCGCGGCGTTCTGTGCGATCGAGGCGCCCAGTGAGAACCCCGCGTACACGAGTCCGGGGCCGAGCTTCGCGGACACCGCCACGGCGCGTCCGATCAGCACGTCGGCGCCGATCTCGTCCTTGATGTCCATGCCCTCCTCGACCGATTCGGTGGTGCGCCCGTCGTACAGGTCGGGCACGGTCACCTCGTGCCCGTCCGCGCGCAGCCGCTCCGCCGCGGCGTGAACGGCGGGGCGCAGCCCGTAGGCCGAGTGGAACAGCACGATGCGGGCCACGAGGGTCCTTTCGGGGGAACACGGCGGTCGGGGAAACCCGACGGACAGAGCATCCAACCGTACCCGGGGCGGGCCGGCCTCAGCGCACGCTGCGCAGGTCCAGGCGGCGCAGGACGCGATCGGCGGCGGCCGGGTCGACGCCGCGCCGGCTCCGGGCCGCGATCACCTCGCGGCGCGCGGCGGCGGTCATCTCGGCCTCGACCTCGTGCAGCAGCCCGATCCGCTTGGACCGCGCGACCACGGCGTCGGCCAGGTCCTCGACCGCGCCCTCCGGGTTCAGCTCGGCGAGCATCGCCTTCCGACCGATCGAGCCCGATTCGATCTGGGAGGGTTCCCCGAATCGGTCCCCGATCACCGATCGCGGGGCATCGGTGTCACTTGTCGGTGACCCGCTCCAGGGTCGCGGCGAGGTCGGCCGGGTAGGTGCTCTCGTACCGGACCCAGGAGCCGTCGCCGGGGTGTTCGAAGCTCAGGCTCACCGCGTGCAGCCACTGCCGGTCCAGGCCCAGCCGCTTGGACAGCGTGGGGTCGGCGCCGTAGGTCAGGTCGCCGACGCACGGGTGCCGCAGGGCCGCCATGTGCACCCGGATCTGGTGTGTGCGCCCGGTCTCCAGCTTGATCGACAGCAGGCTCGCGGCGCGGAACGCCTCGATCGTGTCGTAGTGCGTGACGCTGGGCTTGCCGCCCATCACCACGGCCCACTTGTAGTCGTGGGTGGGGTGCCGGTCGATCGGCGCGTCGATCGTGCCGGTGTGCGGGTCCGGGTGGCCCTGGACCAGCGCGTGGTAGCGCTTGTCCACGGTGCGGTCCCGGAACTGCTGCTTGAGCAGGGTGTAGGCGCGCTCGGACTTGGCGACCACCATCAGGCCGGAGGTGCCCACGTCGAGGCGGTGCACCACGCCCTGGCGCTCGGCCGCGCCGGAGGTGGAGATGCGGTAGCCGGCCGCCGCGAGGCCGCCGACCACGGTCGGGCCGGTCCAGCCGGGGCTGGGGTGCGCGGCCACGCCGACCGGCTTGTCGACGACCACGATGTGGTCGTCGTCGTGCACGATCCGCAGACCGGGCACCGGTTCGGCCACGAGCTGCACCGGGCGGGGCGCGCCGGGCATCTCGACCTCGATCCAGGCCCCGCCGTTGACCCGGTCGGACTTCCCGGCCGGCTTGCCGTCGAGCTGCACCTTCCCGGAGCCGGCCAGTTCGGCCGCCTTGGTGCGCGAGAAGCCGAACATCCGCGAGAGCGCGGCATCGACCCGCTCGCCTTCGAGGCCATCGGGAACGGGAAGAGTACGGATTTCGGGCGAGCCGGGATTGACAGTCACGAGATACGAGTATGCCCGGCCTCGGGGCCGGACTCGACGACACGGTCTTCGCCGACCTGCTCGGGGGCCGGCTCGGCGGCCCGCTCGACCGGCTCGGCCGGGGTCTGGGCGGCCGGCTTCGCGCCGGTCTTCGCGGCCGTGGCGCCCGTGCGGCCCGCGGCCCGATCGGTCGGCTCGTCCGCGACCCGGTCGGTCGCCGGGTCGGTCGCCGCGGCCGGCTCGTCGGTCGCGTCCGGCGCCTCGCTCGTCGCCTCGTCGTCCTCCGCGTCCTCGCCGTCGCGGGTCCCGTCGGGCTGCAGGCCCAGGAACGACAGCAGCACGATCAGGCACCCGCCGATCACGATGGCCGAGTCGGCCAGGTTGAAGATCGCGAAGTGCTTGGGCGCGATGAAGTCGACGACATGGCCCTCGAACACGCTCGGCGACCGGAAGATCCGGTCGGTGAGGTTGCCGAAGGCACCGCCCAGGAGCAGACCGAGCGCGATCGCCCACGGGAGGCTGTTCAACCGCCGCGCGAGCCGCAGGATGACCACGACCACGGCCGTGGCGATCACCGTCAGCACGATGGTCAGGCCCTGGCCCATGCCGAACGCCGCCCCCGCGTTGCGGGTGGCCCGGAACTGCAGCCAGTCGCCGAGGATGTCGATCGGCGCGTGGTATTCGAGCTTGGCGACGACGATCAGCTTGCTGACCAGGTCGAGGCCGTACGCGAAGGTCGCGACGCCGAGCAGGACGGCGATGTATCGACGGGTGCGCGAACCGGCGGGCGCGGTCGGCTCGTGGCCGTCCGCCCCGCTCTCGGTCGCCCCGGTGTCGAGCTCCCCTGCGGGGGCCTGCGACTCCGCGTCATCCCGTCGTTCCGCTCCGGTGCCGATGGCTCGCTCCAGTCCTCGGACGCGCCGCCGGCTGCCTGGACGGTTACCGGCGTTCCTCGCGCTGTTTGCAGGTCACACACAGGGTCGCACGCGGGAATGCCTGGAGGCGTGCCTTGCCGATGGCCGAACCACACGACTCGCAGGCCCCGTACGTGCCGTCGGCGAGACGACGCAGCGCCTTCTCCGACTGGAGCAGCATGCCACGCGCGTTGTTGGTGAGGGACATCTCGTGCTCGCGCTCGAAATTCTTGGTCCCCGTGTCGGCCTGGTCGTCGCCCGCGCCCTCGCCCGAGTCGCGCAGGAGGTCGGCGATCCCGTTCTCGGAGACCGCGATCTCGGCCCGCAGCTCGTTGACGGTCTCCTTGAGCCCGTCGCGCACCTCGCGCAGCTCGACGTCGTCCCAGGGGTCCTCACCCGTTCGGACCACATAGACCGTCGGGTCGTGGAATCCGTTCGGCGGCGGCGCCAACGTGGTCATCGCCGTACTCGCGTGTGCTGCCTTCACGATGCGCCCGGTTCCTCCCCGTACCGCGGCTCGCGGCGTCGTCGTCGTCGCACGACGCGTCCGTCCGCCACTCGCCTTCTCTGTATCCGTCATGGTCACGGCCCCCTTGCTCGCTAGGGATGGGTCGCCCCGGACAACCGGACGCGCCGTCCCGTCACTGAGTGCGCCGGGGCGACGACGTAAATCGGTTGTGCCCAGACGCAACCACGCTTATCCCTCTTCTACGTGTCCCGTTCGTTACCGGTTCCCGAACGGATCGTTATCCATCGCCGCCCGGGAAAGCCGGCAGCGCCCGGGCCCCTTCGGGTCGTACAATCCGCAGAGCGAGACGGTGTCGATGGGGACGAGTAGCGCCGCACGCAGCCACCAGCGATCCGGGGACGGTGTGAGCCCGGAGGTGTGCGCGACGTGAAGATCACCCCGGAGCTGCCGGAAGAAGGGCCGATCCCCCGGATCGACCCGTAGAACCGGCCCTCGCGCAGACGAGAGGGTTGTGCCCGCCACCGGCGGCGCGGCCAAGAAGGGTGGTACCGCGGGGCGGCTCGGGACTCGAGCAAGTCGCCTCGTCCCTTCGGTAGGCACGCATCACAGCCCGCGGAAGGAAGCCACATGTACCGCCCGGTACCGGCGCAGGTCGACCTGCCCGCCATGGAGCACGAGGTCCTCGCGTTCTGGCGGGACAACGACATCTTCGAGCGCTCCCTGGAGCAGAACGCCGACGGACCGCGCTGGGTCTTCTACGAGGGCCCGCCGACGGCCAACGGCATGCCGGGAGCGCACCACATCGAGGCGCGCGTCTTCAAGGACGTGTTCCCGCGCTACCGCACGATGCGCGGGTACAACGTGCCGCGCAAGGCCGGATGGGACTGCCACGGCCTGCCCGTCGAACTGGCCGTCGAGAAGCAGCTCGGCTTCTCCGGCAAGCCCGACATCGAGCGCTACGGGATCGCCGAGTTCAACGCCAGGTGCCGCGAATCGGTGATGACCCACGTGGGCGCCTTCGAGGAGCTCACCGAGCGGATGGGCTACTGGGTCGACATCTCCCAGGCCTATCGCACGATGGACCCCGAGTACGTCGAGTCGGTGTGGTGGTCGCTCAAGCAGATCTTCGACAAGGGCCTGCTGACCCAGGACTACCGGGTCTCGCCGTGGTGTCCGCGCTGTGGCACCGGCCTGTCCGACCACGAGCTCGCGCAGGGCTACGAGACGGTCGTCGACCCGTCGGTGTACGTGCGCTTCCCGCTCACCTCGGGGCCGCTGGCCGGCACGGCCGCGCTGTTGGTGTGGACGACGACGCCGTGGACGCTGGTGTCCAACACCGCCGCCGCTGTGCACCCCGACGTGACCTACGTGGTGGCCACCGACGGCGACGAGCGCCTGGTGGTCGCCGAGCCGCTGGTGGAGAAGTCGCTGGGCGAGGGCTGGGTGCTCACCGGCGAGCGCTTCACCGGCCGCGAGATGGAGCGCTGGGCCTACCGGCGCCCGTTCGAGCTGCTGCCGCTCGAGGACGCGAACTTCGTCGTGCTCGCCGACTACGTCACCACCGAGGACGGCTCGGGTGTCGTGCACCAAGCGCCCGCCTTCGGTGAGGACGACCTCAAGACCTGCCGGGCGTACGACCTGCCGGTGGTCAACCCGGTCCGCCCGGACGGCACGTTCGAGGCCGATCTGGCACTGGTCGGCGGGCAGTTCTTCAAGAAGGCCGACGAGGCCCTGGTCGCCGACCTGCGCGAGCGCGGCCTGCTGTTCCGGCACCTGGAGTACGAGCACAGCTACCCGCACTGCTGGCGCTGCCACACCGCGCTGCTCTACTACGCGCAGCCGTCCTGGTACATCCGCACCACTGCGGTCAAGGACGCGCTGCTGCGCGAGAACGAGCGCACCAACTGGCACCCGGACACGGTCAAGTGGGGCCGCTACGGCGACTGGCTCAACAACAACATCGACTGGGCCCTGTCGCGCAACCGCTACTGGGGTACGCCGCTGCCGATCTGGCGCTGCGACGAGGGTCACCTCACCTGCGCCGGCTCGCTCGCCGAGCTGTCCGAGCTGACCGGCCGCGACCTGTCCGACCTGGACCCCCACCGGCCGTACATCGACGAGGTCGCCTTCGGCTGCCCGGCCAAGACCACGGACGCGGTCTGCGGCGCGCGGGCGACACGCGTGCCCGAGGTCATCGACGCCTGGTACGACTCGGGTTCGATGCCGTTCGCGCAGTTCGGCTACCCGTACAAGAACCGCGAGCTGTTCGAGAAGTCCTACCCGGCGCAGTTCATCTCCGAGGCGATCGACCAGACGCGCGGGTGGTTCTACACGCTGATGGCGGTCGGCACGCTCGTGTTCGACAAGTCGTCCTACGAGAACGTCGTGTGCCTGGGGCACATCCTGGCCGAGGACGGCCGGAAGATGTCCAAGCACCTGGGCAACACCCTGGAGCCGATCCCGCTGATGGACCGGCACGGCGCGGACGCGGTGCGCTGGTTCATGGCCGCGGGCGGTTCGCCGTGGTCGGCGCGCCGGGTCGGGCACGGCACGATCCAGGAGGTCGTCCGCAAGACGCTCCTGACCTACTGGAACACGGTGAGCTTCCAGGCGCTGTACGCGCGCACCGGCGGCTGGACGCCGAGCGCGAGCGATCCGGCGCCGGCCGAGCGCCCGCTGCTCGACCGGTGGTTGCTGTCCGAGCTGAACACGCTGATCGGCGACGTCGACACGGCGATGGAGGCGTTCGACACACAGCGCGCGGGCAAGGCGCTCACCGCGTTCGTGGACGACCTCTCGAACTGGTACGTGCGCCGTTCTCGGCGGCGGTTCTGGAACGCGGACCCGGCCGCGCTCGCGACGCTGCACGAGGCGCTGGAGACGGTGACCCGGTTGATGGCGCCGCTCGTGCCGTTCATCACCGAGCGGGTCTGGCAGGACCTGGTCCGTCCGGTCACCGCCGACGCGCCCGAGTCGGTGCACATGGCGTCGTGGCCGACCGCAGACGCGGCGCTGGTGCGGCCCGAACTCGGCAGGCACATGGTGCTGGTTCGGCGCCTGGTGGAGCTGGGCCGGGCCACCCGCGCGGACTCCGGCGTCAAGACCAGGCAGCCGCTGGGTCGCGCGCTGATCGGGGCGGCCGGCTGGGACGAGCTGTCGGCGGAGCTGCGCGAGCAGATCGCCGAGGAGCTCAACGTGGTCTCGGTCGCGGCGCTCTCCGACGCCGGCGGCGACCTGGTCGAATACAGCGCGAAGGGCAACTTCCGCGCGCTGGGCAAGCGTTTCGCCAAGCGCACCCCGATCGTGGCGGGCGCGATCGCCGCGGCCGACGCGGCGGCCCTGTCGGCGGCGCTGCGCGAATCCGGCACGGCGGTCGTCGTGGTCGAGGGCGAGGAGGTCGAGGTGGTGGCCGACGAGGTCATCGTCACCGAGACCCCGCGCGAGGGCTGGACGGTGGCCAGTCAATCCGGCGCCACGGTCGCGCTCGACCTGACCATCACCCCCGAGCTGCGACTCGCGGGCCTGGCCCGCGACGTGGTCCGGCTGATCCAGGAGGCGCGCAAGAACAGCGGCCTGGACGTGTCGGACCGGATCCTGGTGTGGTGGGCCGCGGACGAGTCGGAGGAGACCACGTCGGCGCTGCTCGCGCACGGCGTCCAGGTCGCCGACGAGGTGCTCGCGACACAGTTCGCCCAGGGCTCCCCGGAGGACGAGGAGCTGCCCGAGCACGGCGACGCCGCGCTGGGCCTGCGCTTCTGGCTGCGCAAGGTCTGATCGGGCGGGGGCGGCCTCGGCCGCCCCCTGCCCTTCCGGAGCGCACGAGCCGTTCCGGAACACGAGAAGCGCCCGTCCCCCCGGAGGGGGCGGGCGCTTCTCGGATGAGACGACCGACGCTCAGTGGCCGGTCAGTTCTCGGGGTCCTCGTCGATCAGGAACCCACGCATCGGCGAGGGCTGCTGCATCTGCTGCGGCTGCGGAGCCTGCGGACGCACCGGCGACATCTGCTGCGTCATGGCCGGGCTCATCTGCTGCCCGATCGACGGCGTCATCGCCGGAGACATCGAGGACGGCTGCGACATCGGCACCGGTGCGGACGACATGGCCGGCGGCAGCGAGGCCGTGGCCGGTGTACGCGGCGGTGCGAGCGAGTCGTCGGCCTGCGACTCCAGTTGACGCAACTGGCTCTCGAGGTACGACTTCAGGCGCGTGCGGTACTCGCGCTCGAACGCGCGCAGGTCGTCGACCTTGCGCTCGAGCGTGGCGCGGGCGCTCTCCAGAGAGCCCATCGCGACGCGGTGCTTCTCCTGCGCGTCCCGCTCGAGGGCGTCGGCCTTGGAACGCGCGTCGCGCTCCATGCCGTCGGCGCGGGTGCGCGCCTCGCCCACTATCTTGTTCGCCTCGGAGCGGGCCTCGGCGATCGCCTGGTCAGCCGTCTGCTGCGCGAGCGCGAGCACCCGGGCGGCACTGTCGCCACCGGGGTTGCCCATCTGCTGCTGCTGCTGCTGCGGTCCACCGGGACCGAGCTGCGGCGGGCCGCCCTGGAGCTGGTGCTGCTGGAGCTGCTGCTGGTGCTGCGGCGGACCCTGGAGCTGGTGCTGCGGGCCACCCTGAAGCTGGTGCTGACCGCTCTGGAGCTGGTGCTGCTGCTGACCGGGCACCTGGTGCTGCCCGCTCGGCATGCCGGGGCCGCCCTGGAGCTGGTGCTGCGGCGGGCCCTGGAGCTGGTGCTGGCCGCTCATGCCGGGACCCAGCTGCTGCGGTCCCCCCATGGGGTGCTGCTGCGGTCCACCGGGACCGAGCTGCTGCGGGCCGCCCTGCATCTGGTGCTGGCCGCCCTGCATCCCCTGGGGTCCACCCATCTGGGGCGGCGGGGGAACCGGGGTCGGCCCGGATATGGCTGCCGGGACGGGTGCGTCGGGGCGCTCGCGCTCCTTGCGCTGCTGGGCCTGCTGCTGGCTCTGCGCGGCGGCACGGGTCGCCGCCGCGAGTTTCGCTCGCAGATCCTCGTTTTCCCGGAGAAGTCGGGTCAGTTCGCCCTCGACCTCATCGAGGAACGCATCGACCTCGTCCTCGTCATAGCCCTCACGGAGACGGACGGTCGTGAACTGCTTGTTACGCACGTCTTCGGGGGTCAACGGCATCTCTTCACCTCAGCGTGATCGTCGGCATCGGACAGACGGTACCGCTTACAGCCTGCCCACGACGGAGATCAGGATGTAGACGATGATCATCAGTACGAAGAAGGACAGGTCGAGTGCTACACCCCCGAGGCGCAGCGGAGGAATGAACCTGCGCAGCAACTTCAACGGTGGATCGGTGATGGAGTACGTCGCCTCCAGCAGTACCACCATGGCCCCGCGCGGTTCGTACGACCGCGCGAACTGGAACACGTAGTCCATCACCAAGCGGAAGAACAACACGATCAAAAAGCAGTAGAGCACGATGCGGATGATCTCCAGCGCAATGCTCATTTACCTGCCCCCTCGCGTGCCGTCCTTCGGGTCAGGACCGCACCTAGCCTCAGTTTTCGCACACCTCAGCTCTGATTGAAGAACCCACCCTCGGCGATGCGGGCCTTGTCCTCGGCTGTCACATCGACGTTAGCAGGCGACAGGAGGAACACTTTTTGGGTGACCCGCTCGATGCTGCCGTGCAGGCCGAACACGAGACCCGCGGCGAAGTCCACGAGCCGCTTGGCGTCCGTGTCCTCCATTTCCGTCAGGTTCATGATCACGGGCGTGCTCTCGCGAAAGTGCTCGCCGATCGTGCGGGCTTCGTTGTAGGTACGCGGGTGCAGCGTCGTGATGCGGTAGGGCTCACGTTCGCTGACGACTTTGTGTACGGTCACCGGTGTGCTGCTCTCGGGACGGCGTTCGGGCATGGCGGACACTGTTGCGCGGTGTTCTTCAAGGCGGCCTTCGTCGCGGAGCGCCCCCGCTTCACGCAGGGCGGTTGCTCCACGAACGAGGTCCTCGCGACGTTCCCGCGACTCGCCACGCGGCTCGCGTACTTCACGTGGCTCCTCACGACGCTCTTCCCGCCGCTCCTCGCGACGATCGGTGCGCTCGACCCGGTCGCGGCCGTCCTGGCCGATGTCGTCCTCATCGTAATCGTCATACTCGTAGACATCGTCCTCCACGAGGCCGAGGTAGACCGCCATCTTGCGCATTGCGCCGGCCATGTTCCGCTTCCTCCGGTCTCACGGTGGATCGGCTGAGGTCACCGTGGGTCGTGCGATCCACTTCACGGCGACGCTACCGGAGGGAAGGCCGGACTCCGAGCACCGCAGTACCGATGCGTACATGTGTCGCCCCAGCCTCGATGGCCGCTTCGAGGTCGTTGCTCATCCCCGCGGAAACCATCGTGGCAGCCGGATGGGCTTCGCGCAGGCGGCTTGCGATTTCTCGCAGCGTGGCGAATGGGCCGGCGGGTTCGACCCCCAGCGGTGCAACGGCCATCACGCCGCCGAGGGTCAGGTGCGGGGAGTCGGCCACCGCGTCGGCGAGTTCGGCCACATCGGCGGGCAACACCCCACCGCGTGAGGGGTCCCCATCCAGGCTGACCTGCAACAGGGCCGTGATCGTGCGCTGTTCCCGTTCGGCCGCCGAGGACAGGGCGGCGGCCAGTCGCACCCGGTCGAGCGAGTGCACGACGTCGGCGTAACCGGCCACCGATTTCGCCTTGTTCGTCTGCAACCGGCCGACATAGTGCCAAGTCAGGTCGAGGTCGGCGGTGGCCGCCGCCTTCGGCGCGGCCTCTTGGTCGCGGTTCTCGCCGACGTCGCGGACGCCGAGTTCGGCGAGCAGCCGTACGTCGCCCGCCGGGTGGGTCTTGGTGACCACGACGAGGGTGACGTCCTCGCGCGGGCGGCCGGCGGCCGTGCACGCGGCGGCGATCCGGGCCTGGACGGCGGCCAGGTTCGCGGCGAGCTCGCCGCGCCGACGCGCGGTCTCTTCGGCGGCTGAAGCGTGCGTTTCCATGCCTCCATCGTCGCCGACGGGCGCCACGACCGCCGGGGCGGGGTCAGTCCTCGGCGAGCCACACGTAGCCGGCGATCCGGCCCGTCGTGCGGTCGCGGCGGTAGGAGAAGTGGTCGGCGGACTCGCGGGTGCAGATGTGCGATTTCTCACCCGGAACGACGCCTTCCAGGGCCAGTTGGGCCCATACGCCGGCCGTGATGTCGAGCGCGTGGGTGCCTTCCGGGGTGCGCGATCGAGCGGCCGGGACGAGCGCCGAGACCTCGTCGCACATCGCCTCGGGGACCTCGTAGCACGGGCCGCACACGGCGGGTCCGGTGGTGGCGACGATCCGTGAACGGTCGGCGCCGAGCTTGCACATCGCCTCGATCGCGGCGGGGACGACGCCCGCGGCCAGCCCGGGCCGGCCGGCGTGTGCGGCGGCGACCACGCGGGCGAGCGGATCGGCGAGCAGTACGGGGGTGCAGTCGGCGACCAGGACCGCCAGCGCCAGGCCCGGGGTCGCGGTGACCGCGGCGTCGGTGGCGGGGAGCGGCTCGGTGCTCGGGCCGTCCACGACGGTGACGCCGGCGCCGTGCACCTGGTCCATCCACACCACGCGCTCGACCGGCAGCCCCAGGGCCGCGGCGGTGCGCGCGCGGTTCTCGGCGACGGCGCGCGGGTCGTCGCCCACGTGGCCGCCGAGGTTCAGTTCGTCGAACGGCGCGGCGCCCGCCCCGCCCCACCGGTCGGTGAAGGCGAAACGGGCGCCGCCGGCGGCGGCCCTGCGCGTGAACACGTGGGGCTCCCCCAATATTCTTTGTATTCTTTGTGCTTTTTATACGCTTTGTGACTTTTCGTGCGACCCGACTGGGTAGCCCCGGACGTCAGTCCTTCATGAACGGCGGGATGTCGAGATCCAGGTCGTCCTTGATCGGCTCCGGGACCAGCGGCGTGCGCGGGCCCGGAGTGGTCGGCATCGAGTAGGGCGCCGGGCTCGGGGCGGGATCGTGCAGCACGCTCTGCCCCTGGTTCGAGGCCGGACGGGAGGGCTGCTCGACCGGCGGCCGACCGCCGCCCACCGCAGCGGGCTTGCCGAGCTCGCTCTTGGACGGCGGCTGGCCGCCGTCGAAGCCGGCGGCGATCACCGTGACGCGGACCTCGTCACCGAGCGCGTCGTCGATGACCGCGCCGAAGATGATGTTCGCCTCGGGGTGCGCGGCCTCGCTGACCAGCTGCGCCGCCTCGTTGATCTCGAACAGGCCGAGGTCGGAGCCACCGGAGATGGAGAGCAGTACGCCCCGGGCGCCGTCGATCGACGCCTCCAGGAGCGGGCTGGAGATCGCCATCTCGGCGGCGGCCACCGCGCGGTCGTCGCCGCGCGCCGAGCCGATGCCCATCAACGCCGAGCCCGCCTCGGACATGACCGACTTGACGTCGGCGAAGTCGAGGTTGATCAGGCCGGGCGTGGTGATGAGATCGGTGATGCCCTGCACGCCGGACAGCAGGACCTGGTCGGCCGAGCGGAACGCGTCCAGGACGCTGACCTGCCGGTCGGAGATCGAGAGCAGGCGGTCGTTGGGGATGACGATCAGGGTGTCGACCTCGTCGCGCAGTTGCGCGATGCCATCCTCGGCCTGGTTCGCGCGACGCCGTCCCTCGAAGGTGAACGGGCGCGTGACCACGCCGATGGTGAGCGCGCCGAGCGAGCGGGCGATGTTCGCCACCACGGGGGCGCCACCGGTTCCGGTGCCACCGCCCTCGCCCGCCGTGACGAAGACCATGTCGGCCCCCTTGAGGACCTCTTCGATCTCCTCACGGTGGTCTTCGGCGGCCTTGCGGCCGACGTCGGGGTTCGCGCCGGCGCCGAGGCCGCGCGTCAGTTCACGGCCGACGTCGAGCTTGACGTCGGCATCGCTCATGAGGAGGGCTTGGGCGTCGGTGTTGATCGCGATGAACTCGACGCCCTTGAGACCGACCTCGATCATCCGGTTGATGGCGTTGACACCGCCACCGCCGATACCGACCACCTTGATGACTGCGAGGTAGTTCTGGGGTGCTGCCACGTCGAAGGCCTCTCGCCTCGAGTTCCGGTCGGCGTGCCGTGGTTCCGGCATGCCGACATTTGCCGACTTGGGGAGGTCGGGACGCGATTTCCGCGAGCCACCAAAACCCTCACCCTCAGGTATAGAGTTACACCGAATTCCATCGAACGTCGCCGATCGAAACGGTGCGGATAACAGCTTTGTCAACCTGGGGCTAGGCCGACACTAGGTCCCCATCGGACACGGTTCAACGAACACGCCGAACCTGTCCCTATTGTTTTATCGCAGTGGCGGGGCCCTTCCGTTCCCCGTCAGGGAGTGGAAGGTGTCGGAACCGCCGTGACGGGTGGGGCCGGAGGTAACGACTGCGCGGCGGCCGGCTCCGCCTGCGCCGGCAACGGTTGGGTGCGCGTCACGGGCGCGTCGGGCGCGCCGACGTCATAGAACTTGGCCGGCCGTTGCAGCAGGACGGTGAGGATCAGGGCCTTGCGGTCGGACGCGTCGGCCCCGCCCCACGACACGCTCTCGCCCTTGTCGAGCGTGAGCACGATGTCGTCGCGCGTTCGTGCGGTGATGTCGCGGACACGTTGGGCGACCGGTGGCGGCAATGCCGATACCACCTGGACCACCCCCCGTAGCGTTTCGCGGCTCACCGTGTTGGCATCGGCCTTGACGACCGGCACCCCCGAGGGCGCGGCGTCCACCGTACCGAACCGTACGCCGTCCTTGTCGATCTCCGCGTAGCGGCCCGCGTCCGGCACCACCAGCGCGGTCGTGCGTTCGCGGACCGAGATCCGTACGGTATGCGGCCACTCCCGTTCGACCCGCACCGAGGCCACCCGCGGCACCGCGGCCACCCTGGCCCGGATCGCGTCGAGGTCGATCCCCGCGAGGGGTTCGCCGACCGGTACCGCGGCGACCGCGGCGATCTGGTCGCGCTGGAGCACGGTCAGGCCGCCGATGGCGACCTTGCGGGCGTCCAGCAGCGGCGAGTGGTAGACGATCCCCCACCCGGCGCCCGCGAGTACGACGAGGAGCACCAGGACGAGGAGCGGGCGCAGGTTGGTCCAGCGCCGCCGCGGGCCGCGCCCGGGCCCCGCCGAACGCACCGGCGCGCGCTCCTTCGTCTTGGGCAAGAACGCTCCTCGTCCCGTGCCTACTGCGGCAATCGCGCGGCGGCGATCGCCTCGTGGACCATCCGGACCAGTTCCTCGTCGGCGTCGCGCCGACCGAACTCCGACGCGGCCTTGCCCATGTCGTGCAGCCGCCGCGCGTCGGTCAGCACCGGCAGCACGGTCGAGCGGATCCAGTCGGGGGTCAGGTCGGCGTCGTCGACCAGGAGGCCGCCGCCCGCCTTGACCACGGGCTGCGCGTTCAGCCGCTGCTCGCCGTTGCCGATGGGCAGCGGTACGTAGGCGGCCGGCAGGCCGACCGCGGCCAGCTCGGCGCAGGTCATCGCGCCGGCCCGGCACAGGACCATGTCGGCCGCCGCGTAGGCCAGGTCCATCCGGTCGAGGTAGGGCACCACGACGTAGGCCGGGCCGCCGGGCGGCGAGGTGATCTTCAACTCGTTGTTGGGGCCGGCCGCGTGCAGCACCTGGACGCCCTCGGCGAGCAGCTGCTGCGCGGTGGCCGCGAGCGTCTCGTTGAGCCGCCGGGCCCCCTGCGAGCCGCCGAACACGAGCAGCGTGGGCCGCATCGGGTCGAGCCCGAACATGGCACGGGCCTCGTCGCGCAGCGCGTTGCGGTCGAGCGTGGCGATCGCGCGGCGCAGCGGGATGCCGATGTAGCGGGCCCCGCGCAGCTTGCTGTCGGGGGTGCTGACCGCGACGAACCGGGTGTACCGGGCGCCGATCTTGTTCGCGAGCCCGGGTCGCGCGTTGGCCTCGTGGACCACCGTGGGCACGCCCTGGCGCTTGGCCGCGAGGTAGCCCGGCAGCGCCACGTAGCCGCCGAAGCCGACCAGGCAGGACGCGTTGGTGCGCTCCAGGACGGCCGCGGCCTCGCGGATGGTGCCGCGCAGTCGACCGGGGACGGTCATCAGCTCGGGCGTGGGCTTGCGCGGCAACGGCACGGCCGGGATCAACGCGAGTTCGTAGCCGCGAGCGGGAACGAGCTTGGTCTCCAGGCCCTTGGCCGTGCCGAGCGCCGTGATACCCACATTGGGGTTCTGGCGGCGCAGCGCGTCCGCCAATGCCAGAGCGGGCTCGATGTGCCCGGCGGTTCCTCCGCCGGCAAGGACGACATGCACCTGATTCACCCATCCCTGCGCGGCAGGATCCGCGCGAACGCTCGACGAACCGCCCCGGGCCCGCGTGCGGCGAGCGCGGCCTCGGCCCTTGGTTCACCTCGGGCGAAGGACAACAGCATGCCCACGGCGAACATGGTCGGAAGCAGGGCGGAACCTCCGTAGGACACCAATGGCAACGGCACTCCGGCGATCGGCAGCAGGCCGAGCACCGCCCCGACGTTGATCATGACCTGGGCCATGATCCACGCGGTCGCACCTCCCGCGGCGAGCCTCACGAACTGGTCTTTCGTGCGACTCGCGACGCGGATACCTGCATAGCCTAGGGCCGCGAAGAGGGTGAGTACGGACAGCGTCCCCACCAGACCCAATTCCTCGCCGATCACGGCGAAGATGAAGTCTGTGTGCGCCTCGGGCAATGTGCCCCATTTTCCGTAGCTTGTACCGATTCCGCTGCCGAACCAGCCGCCCGTGGCCAGCGAATAGATGCCCTGGGCCGCCTGCAACGTCGTGTCGTCCGGGTCGGAGAACGGGTGCAGGAAACTTCCGAACCGGGCCGCGCGGTGTGGTTTCAGCACGATCAACACGGTGGCGGCCACGGTCACCACCGCGAGGGCCGTCGCGAAGAAGCGGCCCGGGGCCCCGGCGATCCACAGCAGCGCGAGCACGAGCACCGTGAGGATCATCGCGGTGCCCATGTCGCCGCCGAGCATCACCAGGAACAGGATGACCATCGCACCGGGCAGCAGCGGGACGAACATGTGCCGCCACTGGCCGAGCAGCCGGCGCTTGCGGGTGAGCACGTCGGCCCCCCACAGCACCAGGCCGAGCTTGGCGAATTCCGAGGGCTGGAGCTGGAAGGACCCGAACCCGATCCAGTTCCGGTTGCCGTTGACCTCGATGCCGAGGCCGGGCACGAGCACCAGGCACAGCGCGCCGACGCAGCCGAGCAGGAACGGGTACG
Organism: Embleya sp. NBC_00896; assembly: GCF_045207785.1. Taxonomy (NCBI): domain Bacteria; kingdom Bacillati; phylum Actinomycetota; class Actinomycetes; order Kitasatosporales; family Streptomycetaceae; genus Embleya; species Embleya sp. NBC_00896. Next base: position 5,419,014 of record NZ_CP108776.1, on the reverse strand, counting down.
ACAGCCGGCGGTACCAGCGCAGCGGCAGGCGTGACGCGATCCACATCAGCGGGAAGCCCATGGCCACCGCGATCAGCTGCTTGGTGAAGATCTCGTCGAACGAGCCGTAGATCGTCCGGGACGTGATCTGCGACGCGGACAACACCATGACCAGGCCCAGGACGGTGAGGAGCAGACCCGAGCCGAGCAGGAGGTAGTAGGCCGTCAGGGGGCTGTCCAGGGCCCGGCGCAGTTCCCGGCGCAGCGGCCCGGGGCGGCGCTGCGCGGCGCCGGCACGCGGTTTGGGCAGGCCCGAGGTGCCCGACGGCTTCCGCGTGTCGGCGGAGGCCGTCGGGTGTGCTTCGCGGGTGTCCGGACCGGCGGCCATGGCGACGGCCCGGTCAGCCGGCGTCTGTGTCGAGTCCGCGGACCGCGTCGGCGAACGCGTCGCCACGCTTTCCGTAGTTGGCGAACATGTCCATCGACGCGCACGCGGGCGCGAGCAGCACGGTGTCCCCGGGCCGCGCCAGCGCCGCCGCCTCGCCCACGACCAGTTCCATGGCCCCAGTGTCGGTCGCGGCGACCTCCACCACGGGGACATCCGGGGCGTGTCGCGCGAGCGCGTCGCGGAACACGGCCCGGTCGGTGCCCATCAGGACGACCGCGCGCAGCCGGCTCCGCGCGCCGGAGACCAGGTCGTCGAAGGACGCGCCCTTGGCGAGGCCGCCGGCGATCCACACGATGTCCCGGTAGGCGGCGAGCGAGGCCGCCGCGGCGTGCCCGTTGGTGGCCTTGGAGTCGTCCACGTAGTCGACGCCGCCCACGGTCGCGACGTGCGCGATGCGGTGCGCGTCCGGCCGGAACGCGCGCAGCCCGTCGCGGACCGCGACCGGCGACACGCCGTAGGCGCGGGCCAGCGCGGCGGCGGCGAGCGCGTTCGCGACGTTGTGCGGGGCGGGCGGGTTCACGTCGGCCACGGTGGCCAGTTCGGCGGCCGTGCTGTGCCGGTCGGGCACGAAGGCCCGGTCGGCGAGCAGGTCGTCGACCACCCCGAAATTGGACAGGCCCGGCGGGCCGAGCCCGAAGCCGACCGCGCGGCAGCCCTCCTCGACCTCGGCCTCGTGCACGAGCTGCTCGGTCTGCGGGTCGGCCAGGTTGTACACGCACGCGATCTGGCAACCGCCGTAGATCCGGCCCTTGTCGGCCGCGTACGCCTCGGGCGAGCCGTGCCAGTCGAGGTGGTCCGGCGCGATGTTGAGCACCGCCGCGGCGAGCATCCGGGGCGCGCCGGCGTCGTCCTTGGGGCTTTCCTCCCACGTCGGCAGCCAGTGCAGCTGGAAGCTGGACAGCTCCAACGCCAGGACGTCGTAGGCGGGTTCGCCGTCGCCGTCCCGGGCGAGCACCGCGTCGACCACGGGTGTACCGACGTTGCCGGCCGCCGCGACCCGCTTGCCGGACGCCTCCAGGATCGAGGCGAGCATGCGCACGGTCGTGGTCTTGCCGTTGGTGCCGGTGATCGCCAGCCACGGCGCCGGGTTCTCGCGCGGACGCAGTCGCCACGCGAGCTCGACGTCGCCCCACACCGGCACGCCGGCCGCGCGTGCCGCGGCGAACAGCGGCTTGGTGGGCCGCAGTCCGGGCGACGCGATCAGCACGTCGACGCCCTCGGGCAGCGTCTCGTCGTCGCCCAGCCGCACGGGTACGCCCAGCGCGCCCAGTTCCTCGGCCCGCCGCCGCGCGTTGTCGTCGGCGGCGCCGTCGATCGCCACGACGCGCGCGCCGAGGCCGGCCAGCGCCCTGGCCGCGGACGCGCCGGTGACCCCGGTGCCCGCGACGCAGAACGACAGTTCGGCCCACGGCGCACCGTGATGAGTGAAGGTGCTCAGGTCTTTCGTACTCACGTCTCTTACTGTCCCGTAACCCAGCCCGCGTAGAAGATGCCGATCCCGAGAATGGCGCACAGACCGGCGATGATCCAGAACCGAACCACGATCAGTACCTCGGTCCACCCCTTCAGTTCGAAATGGTGCTGGAGTGGCGCCATCTTGAACACACGTTTGCCGGTCATCTTGAAGTAGCCGACCTGGATGATCACCGAGAGCGAGATGATCAGGAACAGGCCGCCGATGAGCGCGGACAGCAGCTCGGTGCGGGTCAGGATCGCGAGCCCGGCGAGCGCGCCGCCGAGCGCGAGCGAACCGGTGTCGCCCATGAAGATCTTCGCCGGCGACGTGTTCCACCACAGGAAGCCGAAACACGAGCCCATCATCGCGGCCGAGACGATCGCGAGGTCGAGCGGATCGCGCACGTCGTAGCAGCCGACGCCGGGGGCGTTCAGGCACGACTGGCCGTACTGCCAGACGCCGATGAAGGTGTACGCGCCGAAGACGATCACCGAGGCACCGGTCGCCAGACCGTCCAGGCCGTCGGTGAGGTTCACGCCGTTGGAGTGCCCCGCGATCAGGATGTACGCCCAGATCACGAAGAACACCGGCGTCAGGTCGAGCGCGGTGTCCTGCACGAACGACAGGTGTGTGGACGCGGGGGTGAACCCGCGCGCGTCCTTGAACTGGATCGCCAGCAGCGCGAACGAGATGCCCACGAAGGACTGTCCCGCCAGCTTGGCCTTGGCCCGCAGGCCCAGGCTGCGCTGCTTGACGATCTTGATGAAGTCGTCGACGAAGCCGACCAGGCCCAGGCCCGCCATCAGGTACAGCACGAGCAGCGCGGACGCGCTCGGTGCCTCCAGGGTGATCGCCTTGGCGCCGCCGTAGCCCGCGAGCGCCGCCAGAATGATCACCGCGCCGCCCATGGTGGGCGTACCGCGCTTGCTGTGGTGTCCGGCCGGACCGTCGTCCCGGATCAGCTGGCCGTAGCCACGCTTGACCAGGATCCGGATCGCGAGCGGGGTACCGATCAGCGACAGCACCAGGGCGATGCCGCCGGCGATGAGGATGGCCCTCACCCGTGCACCTCCCGGTTGTTCGCGTCCTCGTCATTGGCGTCGTCCGCCAAGAGCGCGTCCGCGACCCGTTCCAGGGCCGCTCCGCGTGAAGCCTTCACCAGTACGACGTCGCCCGGGGCCAATTCGCCCCGGAGTAGTTCGACGGCCGCCTCTACGTCGGGCACCAGCACCGACTCCTCACCCCACGAACCCTCGTTCTTCGCGCCCATGTCGATCCAGGCGGCCTCCCTGCCGCCCACGGCCACCAGCCGGTGGATGTTGAGGCGTACCGCGAGCCGCCCGATCGCGTCGTGCTCGACAAGCGACGCCTCGCCCAGTTCCCGCATCTCACCCAGCACGGCGAACGTACGATTCCCACCCGCCATCGCGGCGAGGGCCTTGAGCGCGGCTCGCATCGATTCGGGGTTGGCGTTGTACGCGTCGTTCACGACGGTCACCCCGTCGTCCCGGTGGGTCACTTCCATGCGCCAGCGGGAGAGCGTACCGGCCGCGTTGAGGGCTGCCGCGAGGTCCTCGACGGTCATGCCCACTTCGCGTGCCACGGCGGCACACGCGAGTGCGTTCGCCACGTGGTGCTCACCGTACAGGCGCAAGATCACGGGCGCACTGCCCTCCGGCACGCACAGCGTGAAGGAGGCCCGGCCCCGCTCGTCGAGTGTCACGTTCTCGGCCCGTACGTCCGCGTTGGCGCTCTCACCGAAGGTGACCACGCGCGCCTTGGTACGCGCCGCCATCGCGCGCACGAGCGGGTCGTCGTGGTTGAGCACGGCCACGCCGTCGGCGGGCAGCGCCTCGACGAGTTCGCCCTTGGCGAGCGCGATGCCCTCGCGGCTGCCGAACTCGCCCACGTGCGCGGAGCCCACGTTCAGCACCAGGCCGATGCGCGGCGGGGTCACCCCGCACAGGTAGGTGATGTCGCCGATGTGCCGCGCGCCCATCTCCAGGACCAGGTGCCGGGTCTTCTCGTCGGCGCCGAGCGCGGTCAGCGGCAGGCCGATCTCGTTGTTGAGGTTGCCGCTCGGGGCGATCGTGGGCCCGACCCGCGCGAGAACCTGGCCGATCAGGTCCTTCGTGCTGGTCTTTCCGGACGAGCCGGTCAGCGCGATCACCGTGGTGTCGGTCAGCCGGTCGGTGACCAGGCGGGCGAGTGGGCCCAACGCCTTGACCACGTCCTCGACGACGACGGCCGGGGTACCGGTCTCGCGCTCCGCGAGGACGGCGACCGCGCCGGCCGCGATCGCGGTGTGCGCGTAGTCGTGCCCGTCGACCCGGCCGCCGCGCACGGCCGCGAACAGCGAGCCGGGGCCGACCTTGCGGGAGTCCACGACCACCTCGCCGGTGATCCGCGCGTTCGGGTCCGCGTCGCCCGCGAGCCGCCCTCCGAGAGCTTTCGCGATCTCGGCAAGAGTGGTGGAAATCACTGGTTCGTCTCCTCGGCACGCAAGGTGCCGGTCGCCGGGACGCCTGGGGTCGGGGTCTCGGACGTCGGGGTGTGCGTTGATGGTGCGGGGGTCACGATCCTCGCATCGTCGGACTGCTTCGGGGACGCGGGGCCGCCTCGCATGGTTCTGTCGAGCGCCGCGCGCAGTTCGACGCGGTCGTCGAAGGGGTGTTTGACGCCGTTTGCGAATTCCTGGCCCTGCTCGTGGCCCTTGCCCGCGATCACGACCGTGTCGCCGGCACCCGCCCGCTCGACCGCGAGCGCGATCGCCGCGACCCGGTCCGGCTCGACCAGCACCGTGCCGTGCGGGGCGGCGAGTTCGCGGGTGCCGACGAGCATCTCGTCGAGGATCGCGAGCGGATCCTCCGAGCGCGGGTTGTCACTGGTGAGCACGACGACGTCGGCGAGCCGGGCCGCGGCGGCGGCCATCAGCGGGCGCTTGGCCCGGTCCCGGTCGCCACCCGCGCCCAGCACACAGGTCAACGCGCCCGCGGTGACCGGGCGCAGCGCCTCGAGCAGGATCTCGACCGCGTCCGGGGTGTGCGCGAAGTCGACCACGGCCAGGAAGGGCTGGCCCGCGTCGACGCGTTCCATCCGCCCGGGCACGCCGGGTGTCGCGCCGACGCCCTCGACCGCGTCGGCGAGCGGGATGCCGCCGACCACCAGGGCCACGATCGCCAGCAGGGCGTTGGCGACGTTGAAGGGGCCGGCCAGGCGCACCCGCGCGTCCGCCTTCTGCCCGTTCGGGCCCACCACGCGGAACCGGCTGCCGTCCGGGCCGGGTTCGACGTCCTCGGCGCGCCAGTCGGCGTGCGCCGAGCCCGCGGCGGACACGGTGGACACCGGCACGCTCGCCAGGTTCGCCAGCCTGCGGCCGTACGCGTCGTCGATGTCGATCACGCCGGCGCGCGAGCGGGCCGGGGTGAAGAGTTCGGCCTTGGTCAGGAAGTAGTCCTCCATGGACGCGTGGAAGTCCAGGTGGTCCTGCGAGAGGTTGGTGAACATCGCGACGTCGTACACGGTCCCGTCGACCCGGCCGAGCGCGAGCGCGTGGCTGGAGACCTCCATCACGGCGGCGGTGACGCCGTACTCGCGCATCGAGGCGAGCAGCGCCTGCAGGTCGGTGGCCTCCGGGGTGGTGCGCACGCTGGGCACCACGTCCTCGCCGATCCGGGTCTCCACGGTGCCGATCACGCCGGTGGTGCGGCCGGCCGCGCGCAGCCCGCCGTCGAGCAGATAGGCGGTGGTGGTCTTGCCGTTGGTGCCGGTGATCCCGAACATCGTCATGTGCGCGCCGGGTCCGCCGTACACCCACGCGGCGATCTCACCCAGTCGGCCGCGCGGATCCTCGACCACCAGTATGGGCAGACCGCTCGCGGCGGCCATCCCGGCGCCGGCCGGGTCGGTGAGCAGGGCCACCGCGCCCGCCGCGGCGGCCTGCGCGGCGAACGCGGCGCCGTGGAAGTTCTCGCCGGGCAGGCCCGCGTACAGGTCCCCCGGGCGCACCGCCCGGGAGTCGTGGGTGACCCCCGTCAACGTCGCCTCGGGATCGCTCGGGGCCCCCGCGAGGGGGACGGAAACGATCCCGGCCAGGGCGGTCAGCGGTTGGGGGCGCACCTCGGCTGGGCGGCGCAGATCACGGTTGGGCACGGCGGGCAGGCTACCGCGCTTTGGGTCTTCGGCTCGTCCGCCCGGGTCCTCACCACTGGATCGGGAGATCGAGCGGCGGGGTACCGCTGGGGGCGATCTTGCGACTCTGCAGGGCGAACGTCATCACCTGCTGGAACACCGGCGCGCACAGGCTTCCGCCGCCGCCGTCGATGCCGGGCGCCTGGAGCGTGACCGACACCACGACCTGAGGGTTGTCGGCGGGCGCGAAGCCGATGAAGGACGTGGTGTAGCCGTTGTAGCGGCCGGTCTTGGGGTCGACGCGGTTGGCGGTGCCGGTCTTGCCCGCGACCCGGTAGCCGGGGATCCGACCGGCCTTGCCGGTGCCGCCGTCGTCGGAGACGACCGTCTCCAGCATGTCGGCCACCTGGCGGGCGGTCTCCGGGCTGACCACGACGTTCGTCCTGGGCGCGGCGGCGGGCTTGAATCCGCCGTCCGGGCCGGTGCTGCCCTTGACCAGGCTCGGCTCGATCCGAACGCCGCCGTTGGCGATGGTCTGGAACACGGAGGTGGCCTGGACCGAGTTGACCGACAGGCCCTGCCCGAACGGGATCGTGTACTGCTGCGAACCGTTCCACTTCTGTGGCTGGGCCAGGATGCCGGGCGTCTCGCCGGGGAACTTCAGGCCGGACGGCTGTCCCACCCCGAAGCGGGTGAGGTAGTCGTGCAGCTTGGCGTTGGCCTCGGCGCGGTTCGGCGAGAGCTGCTCGGAGGCCAGGATCGTGCCGATGTTGCTGGACTTGGCGAGCACGCCGGCGAGGGTCAGCTGCTGCGTGGGGTGGTCGTTCTCGTCCTTGAACAACTGGTCGGCCCGGGCGAGCCGGTTGGGCACGGTGACGTGTGTGCCCGGGGTCGCCCGGCCCTCCTGGATGACCGCGGCCATCGTCATGACCTTGCCGGTGCTGCCCGGCTCGTAGGCCTCCTCGACGGCTCGGTTGCCGAGGTTGGGCACGTCGCCGGCGCCGATGCGGTTGGGGTCGTAGCCCGGGGCGGTGGACATCGCGAGGATCTGTCCGGTGCGCACGTCCTGCACCACGACGGTGCCGGATTCGGAGCGGGTCTCGGCGACCTTCGCGGCGATCAGCTGTTCGGCGTACCACTGGAGGTCGCGCGAGACGGTGAGCTGGACGTCCGAGCCGGGCACGGCCTGCTTGCCGGTCAGGTCCGACGTGGGCACCCGGCGGCCGTAGACCATCTCCTGCGTGGTGCGCCCGTCCTTTCCGGCGAGCTGGGCGTCCAGCGTCATCTCCAGGCCGCCGCCGCCGTGGCCGGTCGCGTTGACGAAGCCGACCAGGTTCGCGCCGACCGGTCCGGCCGGGTAGACCCGCTTGCTGTGCTTGGTCGAGTAGATCCCGACCAGGTCGTCGCGGCGCTGCTTGCCGAGGTCCTTCTGGACCTGGCGGATGTGGTCCCACACCGCGGGCTCGACCTGCTGGGCCAGGACCACGTAGCGGGACTTGGGGGTGCGCAGCTTCTCCTCGATGGCGAGGGGGTCGCCGCCCACCAGCGGGGCCAGCGCGAGGGCGGTCGCGTGCGGGTCGTACTTCTGCACCTGGGTGGGGTCGGCGGTGACGTCGTACGCGTCGACCGACTTGGCCAGGCTCACGCCGGAGGCGTCGGTGAGTGTGCCGCGCTCGGCGGGGACGTTTATGGTCTGGACCCGCTTGGCGGCGGCCTGCGCGGCGTACGCGGGGGCGTCCAGGGCCTGGAGCTGGAGCAGGCGGCCGGCGAACAGGGTCAGCACCACGCCGAGCACGATCAGCACGACCCGCAGCCGCTTGCTCGGGTCGCCCATCCGCGCGGTCCTGGTCGGGCGGGGCGGGCGGGACGGCTTGGGCCGCCCGGCGGGGTGCGCGTCGCGGGTCCGGCCCGGGCGGGCGGTTCCCGGGCGCGGGCGGGCGGCGGGGCCGGCGTGGTCGGCACGCTCGGCGCGCCTCGTGGCCTCGCCGGGCGCGGGGTGCGGCCGGCGGGTGCGCTCGGCGCGGCCGGCGGCCGAGGCGTCGGCGCCGTGCGCGTCCGGGCGCGGGCGCGGTCCGTCGCCCACGCGGCTCGCGGGCCGGGCGTCGCGGGAGGGGCGGGTCTCGCGATTCTCGGCGGGCGCGTCGGCGGGGCGTGGGCGGCGCGGAGCCGGGCGCTCGGTCCGGGATCCGTCGCCGGACCGGCTCGCGGGCCGGGCCGGGCGCGCGGAACGCTCGGGGCGGGCGGGACGCTCGGGGCGGGCGGGACGCTCGGGGCGGGCGGCGGTCGGCTCCTCCCGCTCGCGCGGGCGTGGGCGTGGGGCTCGGGGGGTCTGTGGGTCGCCGGGGCGCGGGCCGCGGCGGCGCTGCTCGGCGGGGGCCTCGTCGCTCGCCCGGCGCGGTCGCCCGGGGGTCCGGGCCGGGGCGCGCGCGGGTTCCGGGCCGGATCCGCGGGTTCGGCCCCGCCGGCGCGCGAGCGCGGGGCGGCCGGTCCGTCCCGCTCGTCCGACCGGGACCGCCGGCCGTCCGCCGACCGCGTTCCGTCCGGGCCGGCCGACCCGGGTCGGGGTCGGGACCGTCGCTCCGAGGACGCGGCCGGGTCCGCGCCCGGCTCACGGCGCGGCCGGCCGGCCGAACGCGGCTCGTCGGGGTCACGCGGATCGCGGGGGTCACGGCGTCCGTCGGTCAACGCGGGGTCCCTTCACCTGGATTCGGCATCGTGTCGCCCGAGGCGACGCACACGTACAACGAGACGAACGAGACGAACGAGACGACCCCGGCATTCGTCAACGGGTCGCTTCCGGCGTGGCCGCGACCGGTGGCGCGGCGCTCGGCGCGGCGGTGCTCGGCGGGGCCGCGCTCGACGCGACCGGGGCGGCGGACGCGGTCGGAGCCGGTTCGGCCGCCGGCGGCGCAGCGCGCTGCCGCCGGCTCGGGCCCGGCCTGGGCCGGTGCGCCCGGGCCTCCGCCCGCAGCCGGCGGCACGGTCGCCGGGGTGGTGGGGGGCACCGGCGCGGTGGGGGTCGTACGCGGCTCGGGCACCAGCGGCGGCTTGCTGGTCGCGGGCTTGGGGACGCCCAGGACCTGGCCGGTCACCGGGTCGACGAAGACCAGGCTCCCACCCGGGACCATGCCCATCTCCTGCGCGCGCCGCGCGAGTTCGCCCGGTGCCGCCTTCGCGTCCAGCTCGCGCTGCAACGCTTCCTTGTCGTCGGTGAGCTGGTCCTCGCGCTTTTGCAGCTTGCCCAGCTCGAACGAGCCCTGGTTGAGCGCGGTGTTCAACAGCAGCAGGGACAGCAGGCCACCGCCGAGCAGTCCGACCACGAGCACCACGAAGGGTGTTCGCGACGAACCCTTCGCCTGGTGTGCCGCCAGTCGGATCCGCGTCATCGTCCTGGACGCGCCACCACTCACCGCCGGCTCCCCCGTCCGCCTGGTGCCTGTCCGGCCGATCCCGGTGGATCGGGCCGTGTCGTCCGGTGTCGTGTCTCGGCGTGCCGCGGGCGCAGCCGCATGGTGGTTCCACGCGGGTGTGACCGCGGTGCGGCGAGGCGCGGCGCCAGGCGACGCGGACCCGCCGGGATCGGCCGGACAGGCACCGGGGTCACAGGTCTTCCCGCACCCGTTCCGCCGCCCGCAGCCGTACCGAGGCCGCGCGCGGGTTCTCCGCGTTCTCCCGCTCGCTCGCCTTCTCCGACCCGCGCGTGAGCAGCTTCAGCCGGGGCTGGAGGTCCTCGGGCACGATCGGCAGGTCCGGCGGCGCCTTGCTCTCGGCACCCGCCGCGAGCACGCGCTTGGTCATCCGGTCCTCCAGCGAGTGGTACGACATCACCGCGATCCGCCCGTGCAGCGCCAGCGCCTTGACGGCCGCGGGCAACGCGCGCTCCAGGACCGCGAGTTCGCCGTTGACCTCGATCCGCAGCGCCTGGAACGTGCGCTTGGACGGGTTGCCGCCGGTGCGCCGGGTCGCGGCCGGGATCGCGGTGCGGACGATGTCGACCAGGCGCGCGCTGTTGGTGAACGGCTCCTTCTCCCGCTCGCGCACGATCGCGTCCGCGACCCGGCGGGCGAACCGCTCCTCGCCGAAGTCGCGCAGGATGCGCGCGAGTTCGCCGGCGGTGTAGGTGTTCAGGACGTCCGCGGCGGTGATGCCCACGGTCGGGTCCATCCGCATGTCGAGCGGCGCGTCCTGCGCGTACGCGAAGCCGCGGTCGGCGCGGTCGAGCTGGAGCGAGGAGACCCCGAGGTCGAACAGGATGCCGTCGATCCGGTCGATCCCGAGCCGGCCGAGTACCTCGGGCAGTTCGTCGTACACCGCGTGGACCAGGGTCGCGCGCTCGCCGAAGCCCGCGAGCCGCGCGCCGGAGCGCTCCAGCGCCTCGGGGTCGCGGTCGAGCCCGATCAGCCGGACCTCGGGGAAGGTCTTCAGGAGGGCTTCGCTGTGTCCGCCCATCCCGAGCGTCGCGTCCACCACCACCGCTCCGGGCGCCCGCAGCGCCGGGGCGAGCAATTCGACACACCGTTCGAGCAGGACCGGAATGTGGGCGGGCGCCGTCACGGCCCCTCCACCATCGTCGCGTTCACTCCGGGCCCTTCGTCGTGCGGAAACCCGCAGTCTAGGTCCTGCCCGGGGGATCTTGGTGGATAGGCCGCGGCGTCTGGTGCCGTGCCTCGGCGCGCCGGAGAAGCAGCCGCATAGTGGTTCCATTCGGCCGTTTCTCCGGTGCGGTGAGGTGCGGTGCCAGGCGTCGCGGACCCGCCGAGACGAGGCTCGGTCGCGATCGACCCGGGGAACATGCCGCCAGGTCCCCGCCCGCTCGTCTGGGGAAGTGACCTCTGGCACCGGGGAAGGAGTGCCAGAAAGCTCGGAGCGGGTGGAGACCTCGCCGCATGTGCGTCACGGGCGAGATCGCGTTCGGGAGTACACGAAAGCACGGGGCGTCGCCGCCGCGGTCACAGGAGGCCGGGCAGCACCTCCTCGGACAACTCCGCGAAGGACTGCTCCTGCTCCGCGAGGTAGTCGTGCCAGGTCTGCGCCGCCCACAGCTCGACGCGCGTGTTCGTACCGATGACGACGCAGTCGCGATTGTCCCCGTCGAGCCCGGCGTAGTCCCGAAGGGGCTGGGGCACCAGGACGCGCCCCTGCTTGTCGGGCACCGCGTCGGAGGCACCCGCGTAGAACACGCGCATGTAGTCCCGGGCGGCCTTGGACGTCACGGGCGCGCGCCCGAGTTGTTCGGCGATCCGGGCGAATTCCGCGATGGGCCACACATAGAGGCAGCGTTCCTGCCCCTTTGTGATCACAAGGCCCTCCGCCAGCTCGTCCCGGAACCGGGCCGGCAGAATCAGCCGGCTCTTGTCGTCCAATCGGGGCTCGTACGTGCCCAGGAACACGGGCACCTCCGGCCGCCGTCTGGAGCTTCTCAGCTCCATTTCCCGCCACTCTACTCCACCAAACCCCACGGTCAACCCTTTTCGGGCGCGTCACTCTGTTCCCATCCGCGACAAAAGTGCAGGTCAGAAGGGGTGGCTCGACAGAACCACCCGATTGCGCGCCCCCCGCACGCCACTCCCGTACATCGGGCGCGGGTTTCCGCCACATCGGCATTGGGCTCGCTGTACGTACCTCACCATTCCGGGAGAAGTACTCATAGAGCCGAAATAGTGACGAGTCCTCCGGGTCGACGGCAGTGTGACTCCCCCCACGAGGCGAAGCCGGCCGTCGGTCGCTACCGTCCTGACCATGGTCGATCGCCTTGTTGCCGCCAACCGTCACTACGCGGAGGGGTATCGCGACCCCGGAATGTCCGCAATGCCGGTCCGCCACACCGCAGTCGTCACGTGCATGGACGCCCGCCTGGACGTACACGCCATGCTCGGTCTCGAGCTCGGCGACACGCACGTCATCCGCAACGCGGGCGGCGTGGTCACCGACGACGTCGTGCGTTCGCTCACGATCAGTCAGCGCCACCTGGGCACCACCCAGGTCGTCCTGATCCACCACACCCAGTGCGGCATGCTCACCGTGACCGAGGACTTCCGCCGCGAACTCGAGGCCGACACCGGTCTGCGCCCGCAGTGGGCGGTCGAGGCCTTCGTGGATCTGGACGGCGACGTCCGCCAGTCGATGAACCGCGTGCGTCGGTCACCCTTCCTGCTGCACGGCAACACGGTGCGTGGATTCGTCTACGACGTCACCACCGGGCTGCTGCGCGAGGTTTTCCCGGCCTCCGAAGTGCAACCGGAAGGCACTCCGGGGAAGTCATAGGGCCTGGCCGAAGATATTCGGCCGCCGTGGACCGACCCCTACCAAGCGTCGACTACTGTCCGGAGTCGCACCGCTCGCCGTCGGGGTCGCCCAACGGGGTGACGGCAGCGCACGCTACCTGGAGAATCGGCCTGTGGCCCTGACCCAGGGCGAGCACAACGCGGTTCCAGGGAGGGCACGGGTGTCGACGTTCAACGATCAGGCCGGTCTGGGGGATCTGACGGCCACCACCGATCGGATCCGCGGGGCCATGGAGACCGTGATCGAGGGCAAGCCCGAGGTCGTCCGCCTCGCCTTGACCGTGCTTCTGGCCGAGGGCCACCTGCTCGTCGAGGATGTTCCGGGTGTCGGCAAGACGATGCTGGCCAAGGCCCTCGCGCGCTCGGTCGACTGCAGGATGCGCCGGGTGCAGTTCACTCCGGACCTGCTGCCGTCGGACATCACCGGGGTCAGCGTCTTCGACCAGGAGAAGCGCGAGTTCGAGTTCAAGCCGGGCGCGATCTTCGCGAACATCGTCGTCGGCGACGAGATCAACCGCGCCTCGCCCAAGACCCAGTCCGCGCTCCTGGAGTGCATGGCGGAGCGTCAGGTCACCGTCGACGGCACGACCTACGAGCTGCAGCCGCCGTTCATGGTGATCGCCACGCAGAACCCGGTGGAGATGGAGGGAACGTATCCTCTCCCCGAGGCCCAGCGTGACCGGTTCATGGCCCGGGTGTCGATGGGCTACCCCGCGGCCGACGCCGAACTGCGGATGATCGGCGGCCACAGCGCCGGCTCGCCGCTCGCCGACCTCACCCCCGTCGCGGACGCCGACGACCTGGTCCGGCTCGCCGACGCGGTGCGTAAGGTGCACGTCTCGCCCGCCGTCGCGCGCTACGCCGTCGACCTCGTCAACGCGACCCGCCGCTCCCCCGAACTGCGGCTCGGCGCGTCCCCGCGCGCGACGCTGCACCTGGTGCGCGCCTCGCGCGCGGCGGCCGCCCTCGACAACCGCGACTACGTCCTCCCGGACGACCTCCAGACGCTGGCGGTGGCGGTGCTCGCGCACCGGCTGCTGCCGACCGCCGACGCGCAGATGGCCCGCCGTACGCCCGAGCAGATCGTCGCCGACATCGTCCGCCAGGTCCCGGTCCCCGGTGCCCCGGGCGACCGGACCCCGCCGGCCCCGGACCGGGCCGCGGTGCCGCAGACGGTCCCCGCGCCGCCGGCCCACGTGCCCTACCCGGGCGCCGTCCCGCACCACAACGGCACCGCGCCCTACCCGGCCCAGGCGCCGACCGCGCACCAGGGCTACGTCCCGGTGACATACGACGGCCGCCTCGGCGGCACGGGTTCCGGGGCGGCGCGCTGACGTGCGTACCGCCCTGTCCGGCCTGACGACGCGGGGGCGGTCCTTCCTCGCGGCGGGGGTCGCCGCGAGCATCTGCGCGGTGATCCTGGGCCAACGCGACCTGCTGCGGGTCGGTTTCCTGCTCACCGCGCTACCGCTCGTCGCGGTCCTGATCGTCGCCCGGACCCGGCACCTGGTCACCAGCGCGCGTGCGCTGGAACCGGCCCGGGTCGCGGCCGGCCACGAGTCACAGGTGCGGCTGCGCGTGGACAACGTCTCGCGGATACCCACCGGGCTGCTGATGCTCGAGGACCACGTGCCGTACGTGCTCGGCTCGCGGCCCAGGTTCGTGCTCGACCGGATAGAGCCGCACGGCAACCGGCACGTGTCCTACCGGGTGCGCTCGGACCTGCGCGGCCGTTTCCCGGTCGGGCCGCTGCGCCTGCGGATGGCCGATCCGTTCGGGATGTGCGAACTGACCCGCTCCTTCGCCGCCCGCGACACGCTCGTGGTCACGCCGGCGGTACAGCGCCTGCCGGCGGTCGACCTGGGCGGCGAGTGGACCGGGTACGGCGACAGCCACGCGCGCAACGTGTCCGCGTCCGGCGAGGAGGACGTGGTCCCGCGCGAGTACCGACACGGCGACGACGTGCGCCGCGTGCACTGGCGCTCGACCGCCCGACGCGGCGAACTGATGGTGCGCCGCGAGGAACAGGCCTGGCAGAACCGGGCCACCGTGCTGATCGACACCCGCGAGGGCGCGCACGTCGGCGACGGCCCGGCCTCGTCGTTCGAGTGGGTCGTCTCGGCCTCCGCGTCGGTGGGGGTCCACCTGTGCCGGCGCGGGTACACCACCCGGCTGCTCGACGCGGAGGGCGACGCGCTCGCCGGGGACCTGGAGGACGTCCGCGCCGCGCCGGGCGATCTGGAGGGCTTCCTGCTGGACGCGTTGGCCGTGGTCGAGACCGTGCCGGTACAGGCGCTGGACCAGGCCGAACCCGCGCTGCGCGACCCGAACGGCGGCGGCCTGACCGTCGCCGTGCTCGGAGCGCTGACCGAGGACGACGTCAAGCGGCTCGGCCGGGCCAGGCACCGCTCCGGCCGCGGCATCGCCGTCGTCCTGGACGTGAGCGCGTGGGGCCGGGTGCCCGGCGCGCTGCCGCACGACGCCGCAGTGGCCCTGCTCCGCCAGGCCGGCTGGCGGGTGCTGTCCGCCCGGGCCGGTTCGCGGCTGTCGGAACTGTGGCGCTCGGCGGGCCGTGTGGGTGATCCGGCCGCCGGTTCGATGTCCTTCGCCGGTACCTCCCGCGCGAGCGCCCCCGCGGCCCCCGCGCCCGATGCCGGCGCCCCGACCCCGCCGCCGCGCCCGCACGCGGCGCCGACGGTCGGCGGCAGCACAGTCGAGGGAGGGGGAAGGCCGTGACGGGTCGTCTACGCCTGGCCCTGGTCGCGGGCCTCGCGACCGCACTGACATCGTCCTCGCTGCTCCCGCTGGTCGACGCGGGCCGGTGGATCGCCCTGGGACTGGGCGCGATCCTGCTCGTGGTTCTGGTCGGCGAGGGCTCCCGGCGGATCCGGGTGCCGCGTCCCGTGGTGGGCCTGACCCAGGTCGCCGCGCTGGTGCCCTACCTGCTCGTGGTCTGCGTCCCGGACGCGAGCGGGCCGATCCCGACCCCGGACAGCGTCAACGCGTTCGTCGACCTGCTGAGGGTCGGCGGGAACGACATCCAGGAGTTCACCACCCCCGCGCCCGCCTCGAACGGGATCGCCGCGATCCTGTTGTGCGTGATGGGCGGCGTGGCCGTCGTGGTGGACATGATCGCGGTCACCTACGGCCAGGCGGCTCCGGCCGGCCTGCCGCTGCTCGCGCTCTACAGCGTCCCGGCGGCGCTGTCCCGCTCCGGGCTCGGCTGGGCGATCTTCCTGATCGCGGCCCTCGCCTACGTCCTGCTGCTGCTGGCGGAGGGCCGCGAACGGCTGCTGCGCTGGGGCCGCCCCCTGACGCCCGCCGCGCCGCCCGGCCACCCGGCGATGCGGCAGTACCGTCCCCCCGCGCGCGGCGGCGGCCGGATCGGCCTGGCCGCGCTCGCGGTGGCCGTGGTGGTGCCCGCGCTGGTCCCGCTCAGCGCCAACCGGCTGCTCGACGACAACAAGAGCGGCCCCAACTCGCACCGGCTGACCACGATCAACCCCGTCGTCAAGCTGTCCGACGAGCTGAACCGGGCGGAGAACGTCGAGCTGATGCGCTACCGCACCAACGCGGCCGCGCCGGGCTCGGTCTACCTTCGGATCTCCTCGCTCGACCGGTTCGACGGCCGCACCTGGCAGCCCTCCGAGCGCCAACTGGCCGACGTGCCCAAGGACTTCCCGAAGCCGCCCGGCCTGGACCCGAACGTGAAGACCGCCGAGGTGGTCACCCGGATCGACGCGAGCGACGCCTACAAGCAGGGCTCGCTGCCGATGCCCTACCCGGCGACGCGGGTCCAGGTGAAGGGCAACTGGCGGTTCGAGCCCGAGGGGCGGCTGCTGCTCGGCGACGACAAGCAGGACACCCGCGGCCTGAGCTGGACCGTCAACAGCCTCGAGGTCGAGCCGACCCCCGCCCAGCTCAAGGCCGCCGCACCGCCGCCGCCCGACCTCGCGCCCTACCTGGCGGTACCGCTGCGGGCCGACGCCGTGCGCCGGATCCAGGACCAGGCCCGCCGGATCGGCGGCACGGGTACGGCCTACGACCAGGCCCGCAACCTGGAGGAGTGGTTCGCCCGCTCCAGCCAGTTCCGCTACGACACCAAGGTCCCGCCGGGCAACGGCGCGTCGGCGATCGAGAACTTCCTGGAGCAGAAGGTCGGCTACTGCGAACAGTTCTCGTCGACGATGGCCGTGATGGCCCGCACCCTCGGCATCCCGGCCCGGGTCGCCGTCGGCTTCATCCCGGGCACCCTGCAGACCGACCTGTCGTACAAGGTCAGCAGTCACGACGCGCACGCGTGGCCCGAGCTGTACTTCGCCGGCGCGGGTTGGATCCGGTTCGAGCCGACCCCCTCGCGCGGCAACTCGCCGACCTACGCCCGGCAGGACGTCGCCCCGACCCAGCCGACCACGTCGCCCGGCACCGCGGAGAGCCTCCCCGAGAACCGCCCGCAGACGTCGCAGAGCGCGGCCCCGTCGGCCTCCGCGACGACCGCACCGGTCACCGCCGGCGGCTCGGACGGTCCGCACGTCTCGGGTCGGGTGCTGCTGATCGGCGCCGGGATCGCCCTGGTCGTCCTGCTCGCGGCGGCGCCGATGCTGACCCGCGCACGGGTCCGCAGGCGTCGGCTCGCGGCCCTGAGCCGGGACCTCGCGAAGGGCGCGGATCCTCCCGAACCGGATAATCCGGCCGACTCGCGCGGACCGGTCCTGGGCGGCTGGGCCGAGGTCCTCGACACCGCCCGCGACCTGGGCCATGCCGCGCCGGAGGCGGAGACACCGCGCCAGGCGGCCGAGCGCCTGCTCGTGGTGTTGGCACCCGGCCAGGACGCGGAGGCCGATCCGGACACCGCGGCCCGGCCCGTCGTCGACGCCGCCCGCGAGGCGCTGCCGCTGGGTCGCGCTCGCGGCCGAGCGGCAGCTCTACGCGGCGAGCCCGCCCGCCCGTGAACCGGGTCTGGGCGAGGACGTGCGGGCGGTCCGCAAGGGCCTGCTCGCACAGGCCGGTCGCGGCCGGCGGATCCGGGCCAAGCTGCTCCCGCCGTCGCTGCGCCGCCGGGGCCGACCGAGCCTCGCGGAGCGCCGGTACGCGCTGACCGACCGGATCCGGCTGCCACGCGGCCGCCGGGGCAACGGCCCCGAGGCGAAGCCGGCGGACACGGGCTGACTTCGCCCGCCGGGCCCCCTAGGACCGGATCCGACGAAAACGCCGATGGCGGTGCCCCCGAGGACTCGGGGGCACCGCCATCGGCGTTTTCGTACGGCGTATGTCGATCGGACCGCGTCGGATCACCGACCCGGTCCACAGAACCGACTCGGCCGGCGGTGGCAGGGCCACCACCGGCGAGTCGTCGGCGTCGCGCCGAACGTCAGTTGTTCTCTTCGCGCCTACGGCGCCAGCGGTCCTCGATGCGGTTCATCACCTTCGCCTTGCGCCGGCGCGGGGTTGCGCCGCGGCCCGAAGCGCCGCCGCCCTCTCCCGCTGCTGCCGTCGCCGGTCCCCGGCGCCAACCGGTGACCGCCAGGAGCGCCCCACCGAGCATCGCCAGGAACCCGATGACGCTCACCCAGATCTGCTGGACCATCATGCCGGTCATCAACAGGACGATACCGAGCAGGAATCCGAGGATTGCCTGGACGGTGCGTCGCCGGGTGTGCCGGCGCATGCCGGCGGCTTCGAGCGCTGTCGCGAATTTGGGATCTTCGGCGTAGAGCGCTCGCTCCATTTGCTCAAGCATGCGCTGCTCGTGCTCTGAGAGCGGCACGGCGTCCTCCTTCGTCGGCCGCGACGCGACCTTGCGGCCCTTTCAGGATAGGCAGGTAATCGCTGTCGTGAAAGCCACCCTCGGCACGGGCTCCAGACCCGCTTCCGGATGGTGGGTCACCACGTCGATTCCCGCCCCTTTCGACACTCCTGCCCTGCCCGACGCACGCTCATGTGCCCCGGTCAGGGCTTTGATGATATGCGGCCGGGGCGGGTTCGCGCTGAGGGAAGGGGCCGGCGGGCACCGCGCGTTCGTGCCCGAGCGCGTTCCGGCGCGGATTCAGCGCCTCGATCGGCCGCCGGCCGCGGCGCCGCGGCCGAGCAGCGCGGCCGCGGTGAGCGCCGAGTCGCCGAACCGGCCGCGCACGGCGTCGGCCGCGCGCTCGGCGTCACGGTGGCCCAGAACCCGTTCCCCGAGCGCCAGTTGGCGCGGATAGGCGCCACTGACCAGGCCGTCCACCCGGATGCCCACCAGGCGCAGGCGGGCCCGTTCCAGACCCAGCCCGCCGTGCAGCACGCACGCCACGGCGTAGATCTCGTGGCCCACGTCGGTGGCCTCGCGCAGGGTCTTGGCCCGGGTGAGTGTGGTGAAGTCGGCAAACCGGATCTTGATCGTCACCGTCCGACCGGCCGCCTTCGCGCGGCGCAGCCGGGTCGCGGTGCGGTGCGCGAGGGCGAGCAGGGTGCGGCGGATCGCGACCGGGTCGTCGACGTCGGTCGGAAAAGTCTCCTCGGCCCCGATACTGCGTTCGGGTTCCCACGGGATCACCGGTCGCCGGTCCCGGCCCCACGCGAGTTCGTAGAGGTTGCGGCCGGCCGCCGGGCCGAGCGCGCGGCTCAGGGTCTCGACCGAAGTGTGTGCGACGTCACCGATGGTGCCGAGCCCGAGACCGGCCAACAGCGCGCCCGTGCGCTCGCCGACGCCCCACAACCGGTCCACCGGGAGCGGGTGCAGGAAATCCACGACCTGTTCGGGGCGGACCACGCTCAGGCCGTCGGGCTTGGCGAGCGCGCCGGCCAGTTTGGCGGTGAACTTGTTGTCGGCGATCCCGACCGAGCAGGTGATGCCCTGTTCGTCGAAGACCCGGGCGCGGATCGTCTCGCCGATCGTCTCGGGCGGGCCGAGCCGGCGGGTGGCGCCCGCGAGGTCGAGGAACGCCTCGTCCAGGGACAGCGGCTCCACCCGCGGGGTGATCGAGCGCAGCACCTCCATGACGCCGCCGGACACCCGGCTGTAGTCCTCGTGGTCGGGTGAGAGGAACACCGCGTGCGGCGCGAGCCTGCGGGCGCGGGAGGTGGCCTGGCCGGCGTGCACACCGAGCGCGCGCACGTCGTAGGTGGCGGACAGCACCACCCCGCGCGGGCCCTGGCCGGCCACGACGAGGGGCGTGTTCCGCAGGGCGGGGTTGCGGCGGATCTCGACGGACGCGTAGAAGGCGTCCATGTCGACGTGCATGATCGCCTGCGGCACGGCTCGGGCGGTGCTCACGGGGCACCACCCGGCCGGACGCCGCGGCGGGCCGCTGCCCGGGACCCGGGACCCGGACGGGGCCCGGGCCCCGGACGGGGCCTCGCCGGACAGGACCTAGGCGGGCTTGGTCGCGAGCAGGTGCAGTTGGGTGGCCAGGGCGCGATACTCCGGCTGCTCGGCCGCGGCGCGTTCGAGGTCCAGGAGCGCGTCGAACGAGGCCGGGTCGTCGACCAGGACGCCCGGGACCAGGTCGGCGAAGACCCGGATCGCGTGCACGGGGCCGGCTTCGAGACCGGCCTTGGCGACCAGGCCGGTGAGGTCGGCGACGGTGAACCGGCGCGGCATCGGGTCGGCCGGGCCGTAGCGGCCCTCGGGGTCGGCGAGCAGGTCACGGGCCTGGTCGAAGTGCCCCGCGAGGGCGCGGGCCAGCACCGCGCCGGTGCGGTTGGCCGCGAGCAGGCTGAGCGTGCCGCCGGCGCGCAGGGCGCGGACGATGTGCGCGAGGTCGGCGGCCGGGTCGTCGACGACCTCCAGGACGCCGTGGCACAGCACCACGTCGGCGGCGTCCGGCTCGACCACGTCGAACAGGCCGTTCGTGTCGCCCTGGAAGGCCCGGACGAGGGCGGTGACGCCGGCTTCGGCGGCGCGGCGCTCGAACGCGGCGAGCGCGTCGGGGCTGGGGTCGACGACGGTGACCCGGTGTCCGAGCCGGGCGATGGGAACGGCGAGGTTGCCGGTGCCGCCGCCGGTGTCGAGCACGTCGAGGACGTCCCGTCCGGCCGCCTCGGCCCGTCGGTCCAACGCCTCGCGCAGCACCTGCCACACGACGGCGGTGCGCATCGAGCTGCGCCTGCGCGTCTGGTCGGACACGGACACCCTCCTCCGGAACTGGTCGGCTTCCACCCTATGACGTGTACGGCGTTCATCCGGCGCTCCCGGGGCTCGAGTGCCACAGCTTGCGCGGTGCCTGCTTGGTGGGGCCGCCGGCCGGGCGCAGGTCGGCGTACGGGGAGATCTTGAAGCCGCTCGCGTGCACCAGGACCCGGCGCCGCGCGGGCGCGGTCGCGGTGGGTTCGACGGCGGCCATCAGGTCGTGCACGGCGCGGACGCCGCCGGTGCTCCACGCGTCGTACAGCGCGCCCAGCTCCCAGCAGCCGGTGGCCCGCAGCGATACGCCGCGCGGTCCGGTGCGGCGCAGGACGCCGCGTACGACGAGCAGCCAGGAGTGGAACAGGGTGGCCGCGTACGGGTCCTGGGCGTCCTCGAAGAAGGTCGTGTCGACCGGTCCGGTGGCGTCGTCCAGGGTCAGGAAGATCACCCGGCGGCCGGTTCGGATCGGCGGGGTCTGAGTGGCCACCTTGACCCCGGCGACGAGCAGTTCGGCGCGGTTGCGCCGGTTCAGCAGGTCGCGGGCGCGGGTGATGCCGAGGTCGGCCAGGAAGGGCGCGTAGAAGTCGAGCACGTGCTGGCCGGCGTCGAGGCCGAGGATGTCGAGCTCGGCGCGGACGCGTTCGACGTCGGTGAGCTCGGGCAGTCCGGTGGGCGGCGGGGTGTCCGGGGCGAGGCCGAGGTCGAGTTCGGCGCCGCCGCCGGCGCGGTGTCGGGCAGCGCGGCCGAGCCGGTCCAGGTCGCCCAGGTGGAGCAGCAGGTCGCGGCGGGTGGTCGGGGGCGGGTGTACGGCGTCGAACGCGCCGATCGTCACGAGACGCTCGGTGGTCGGGCGGGACGCGCCGCCGCGGGCCTTGAAGTCGACGAGGGACGTGTAGGGGCGGTTCGCCAGGACGTGCGCGACCTCGTCGGCGCCGATGCCCTTGATCTCGGCCAGCGGGATGCGGATGCCGGGCGTGCCGTCGGCGGCGGGTTCGACCCGGTACACGTCGTCCGAGCGGTTGACGTCGACGCCGAGGATCGGCACGCCGAATTGGCGGGCGTCCTCGAGGATCAGCCGTTTGGGGTACATCCCGGGGTCGTGGGTGAGCACGCCGGCCAGGAACGCGGCAGTGTGGTGGGTCTTGAGCCACGCCGACTGGTAGGTGGGCACCGCGAACGCGGCGGCGTGCGCCTTGCAGAAACCGAACGACGCGAAGGCTTCGAGGACCTCCCAGATCCGGTCGATCGTGGGCGGGTCGTAGTCGCGTTTCGCGGCACGCGCGTACAGCCAGTCGCGGATGGCGGGTTTTCGCTCGTGGCTGCCGAGGGCGCGCCGGGCCACGTCGGCGCGCGCGAGGTCGCAGCCGGTCGCGATGGCGATGATCCTGATGACCTGTTCGTGGAAGACCACGACGCCGCAGGTCTCGGCGAGGGCCTCGCGGAAGCTCTCGTGGATGTAGTACGGCCGGGTCCAGCCCTGCCTGGCCTTCAGGAACGGGGTGACCATGTCGCTCTTGACCGGGCCGGGCCGGAACAGCGAGATGTCCACGATGATGTCCTCGAACGTCTCCGGGGCGAACTTGCCGATCAGCTCGCGCTGGCCGGGCGACTCGATCTGGAAGCAGCCGAGGGTGCGCTTGGACCGGATCAGGTCGAACGTCGCGGGGTCGTCGTGCGGGATCGCGTCCAGGTCGGGGGCGGCGCCGTCGACCCGTTCGACCTCGGCGATCGCGTGCGCCATCGCGGACTGCATGCGGACGCCGAGCACGTCGAGCTTGAGCAGGCCCAGGTGTTCGACGTCCTCCTTGTCGAACTGGCTCATCGGGAAGCCCTGGGCGGAGATCTCGACCGGGGTGCGGTCGAGCAGCGTGAGGTCGGACAGCAGCACGCCGCACGGGTGCAGCGCGAGGTGTCGGGGCAGGCCGTCCAGCCGGGCGGCGAGTTCGAACAGGCCGTCGAAGCCGCCGTCCTGGGCGAGCCGGTTCGCGCGCAGTTCGGGCAGGTCGCGCAGGGCGGGGCCGAGGTCGCGGGCGCGGATGTGCGGGAACGCCTTGGCGAGCTCGTCGATCTCGCCGGCGGCCAGCCCGAGCGCCGCGCCGACGTCGCGGATGGCGTGCCGGGCGCGGTACGTCTCGGTCATCGACACGCACGCGCAGCGCTCGGGGCCGAAGACCGCCATGATCCGCTCGTAGACGTCGGTGCGGCGGGCGGATTCGACGTCCACGTCGATGTCGGGCAGCGCGGTGCGCCGGTCGGAGACGAAGCGCTCCATCAGCAGGCCGTGCCGCAGCGGGTCGACGCCGGAGATCCCGAGCAGGTGGTTGACCAGGCTGCCGGCGCCGGAGCCGCGGGCCGCGCAGCGCACGCCCATGTCCCGGATCAGGTCGACGACGCCCGCGACGGTCAGGAAGTAGGAGGGCAGGCCGAGCCGGCCGATCAGCGCGAGTTCGTCGTCGAGGCGGGTGCGGGCCTCGGCCGTGGGGGCGATGCCGCGCAGGCCCAGCCCGGCCTCGCAGCGCGCGCGCAGTTCGGCGGCGGCCCGGCTCGCGGGGACACCCAGCACCTCCGGCTCGGGGTGGAACACGCTGCCGATGCCCAGGTCCTCGGCGGGGTCCAGGACGAGGCCGTCGGCGAGCGCGCGGGTGGCGCCGAGCAGCGCGGCGGCGGTGCCGCGGCCGGCCAGGCAGGTGATCTCGGCGGCGACGGCGACCATGTCGAGGGTGGGCTTGAGGTATTCCTCGGAGCCGGTGCGCTCCAGGTGGTGGTGGCCCAGGGGGACCAGTCGGCGGGCCGAGTCGAGCACGTCGGCCATCACGGCGTCCTCGCGGTCGGCGTAGCGCACGGCGTTGGTGAGCACGGCGGGCACGCGGTGGGTGTCGGCGAGGGTCAGCATGCGGGCCGCGTGGGCCGCGGAGCGGGCCCGGCCCAGCGGCGCGAGATGGCACACCAGTTCGATGAAAAAAGCGTCGTTCGCCAGCGCCGCCTTCGCCCGGGCGATCAGCCGCTCGGCGCGCGCGGGCTCGTCGGCGGCGACGGCCCGGCCGATCTCCGAGTCGGGGCCGGCCAGCACGACGACGTCGGCGCCGGCCCCGGCGAGCATGTCCCACGTGGTCACGGGGTGCCGCGGTCGCGCCGGTGCGCGTCGCTGATCAGCCGGCACAACGCGGCCCACCCGGCCTTGCCCCGGGCGAGCACGGTGACGCGGGGGTGCCGGGGTCGGTGAAGGCGCCGCCGCGCGCGGGGTGCGGCGGCCCCCGCCCGGCGCGGCGGGCGGTTCGGTGGGCAGGACGGCCAGCTCGGCACCGAGGATCGGCCGGATGCCCGCCGCGACGCACCCGCGCGCGAACACGACGGCTCCGTACACCCCGTCCCGGTCGGTCAGCGCGAGCGTGTCCAGGCCGTGTTCGACCGCGCGCTCGATCAGGGTGCGCGGGTGCGAGACGCCGTAGCGCATCGAGTGCCCGGAGGCGACGTGCAGGTGGGCGAACGATCGGTTCGGCCGGCTCGGTCGGTTCATGGGTGGTGCGTTCAATCGCTAGGAGCGGGTGGGGCCGGGATCGGGGGCAGCGCCAGGAGCTTCACCACCAACCGGAAGAAGGTCTCGACGTCGCGGATCAGGTCGTCGGCCTCGCGGCCGGTGACCGCGCCGGGCAGGCCCGCCTCGGCGGCGGCGCGCTTGCGGGCGCCCGCCGCGAAGAAGGCCGCCCACTCGGTCAGCTCGGGGGCCACCCTCGGCAGCAGCTCCCACGCGCTGCGCGGCGCCCGCCGACGGCGGCCCGGGCGCTCGTCGTCGGCCCGGGCCCGGGCGGCGAGCACGGCCGCGGCCACCCGCAGTGCGGCCAGATGGGCGGTGGCGTACCGCTCGGCGGCGTCCCGGCTGACGGCGGCCTCGGTGAGCCCGCGCCGGGCCTGGGCCAGCAGATCGAGCGCGCCGCGCGGGGCGGACGACCAACGCACGGGCGCCCGCCGCACCGGCGGCGGCTCGGGTATGTGGGCGGACTGGTTCAGGCGTGCGATCGGGCTTGCACTCACGGGAGTCGCCTCCTCAATCGGCGGTCCGCGCCAGCGTCCAGGTGCCGGAGCCGGCGTCCAGGCTGAGGTCGTACACACCCAGGGGCGCGCTGCGGCCGGCACCGGCCTCCACCCGCCACACCTCACGCTCTCCCGTCGCCACGACGGCGGTCCGCGAGCGGGCGTGCTGCCACCACTCACCGGTCTCGACCCAGTGGCCGAGCACCTCCCGGACCACGTAGAGCCGGTCGTGCCAAAGGAACCGCGCGGGGTCCCCACCACTGCGCAGCACCTCCACCGGATCGGTGTGCAGACGCGTCATACAGCTCCTCCTCTGCCGGGGGCCGGCGATGCGCTTCCCCACGCACCGCCGGTCCGGGCCGTCCATCCGGGTGCCCCGTGCCGTTCGAGAGTCGAACTCTTTTCTCGAACAAAAGTTCGATCTCGTTTGCCAGTAAAGCTCGCTCCCCCACCCACGTCAACGCCATTGCCGCAGTACCGGGCGAACCGTCGTGTTCGATAAGTGTTCGAGCACCTTGGGGCACGGGGTCGTGCACGCGATCCACCGTGACAGGCGGCACCGACACCGCGCCGCGGCCGGCGTGCGACCCTGCCCGGGTGCAACCACGTCTGCCCTCGCCGCTGCGCGAGCTGTCCGATCCCCGCCTCGCGGCATCCGGCCTGCGGCTGTGGCTCATGCGGGACGACCTGATCCATCCCGAGGTGCCCGGCAACAAGTGGCGCAAGCTGAAGTACAACCTCGAGGCCGCCCACGAGCGGGGTCACGGCACGCTGTTGACGTTCGGCGGGGCGTACTCGAACCACATCCGGGCCACCGCGGCCGCGGGGCACGCGCTCGGCCTCGCGACCGTCGGGGTCGTGCGCGGCGACGAGCTCGCGGACCGACCCCTCAACCCGTCGCTGGCCTTCGCGGTCGAACGCGGCATGCGCCTGGTGTTCGTGGACCGCGTCACCTACCGCGCCAAGCACACACCCGAGGTGCTCGAACGCCTGCTCGCGGCACACGGGCCCGCGTACGTCCTCCCCGAGGGCGGCAGCAACGAGGCCGCCGTGCGGGGCTGCGCGGAGCTGCCCGCGGAACTCGACGTCGCGTTCGACGTCGTATGCGTCGCGGTGGGCACGGGCGGCACCCTCGCGGGGATCGCGGCGGGCCTGCCCCCGGGGCGGCGCGCGATCGGCTTCTCGGCGCTCAGAGGCGACTTCCCCGCGCGCGAGGTGGCGGAGCTCCAGCGGCGCACGTACGGCGCCCCGACCGACAACTGGCGGGTGGAGACCGGGTTCCATCACGGCGGCTACGCGCGGCGCACGGCGGAGCTGGACGCGTTCGTCGCCGACTTCGCGGCCCGGCACGGGTTCGCGCCCGAGCCGATCTACGTCGGCAAGATGCTGTTCGGTCTGTTCGAACTGATCGGGCGCGGCGCGTTCGCACCGGGCACCGGGATCGTCGCGGTGGTCACCGGCTGACGCGCGTCGCGCGGCGGCCGTCTCGCGGCACGCACAGCGGCTCCGCCGTCCCCGTCGGCGGAGCCACCGCTTCGGACGCCCGTCGCCCCGTGCCGACGGTCGTCCCCATCCGTACCGTCGCCCCGTGTCGCCGGTCCCGATGTCGTTCGTCGCCCCGCCGCTCCCCCCGAGCGGCGTTCCCCCGGGCTTCTCCCCGTGCGGACAACTCTGCCGGTCGTGCCGGGGGCGGGACATCCGTACAGGTACTCAGAAACAGGACTGAGTACCACCGGCTATATCCGTTTTGATCATGATTTCGGGAGCCGGTTGTATATGCGGCCAAGAAATTTTCCCCGCGCGTACAACCCTCCGGGCGGGTCGCGAGTCTTACCAATCGTGACCCGCTGGGGGGTGGGCCCGTAGACCGTGGGGAGCGGTCGCGGGGACGGTGAGGGGGACTAGGCCCGGGGGGCGGGCCTAGTCCCCCTCACCCGCATATACGCTGGGTCGACGTGGCTCGCATTGTGGTTGTCGGCGCAGGTATCGGTGGACTGGCGGTGGCCGCTCGACTGGCCACGCTTCGACACGAGGTGACGATCTGCGAACGGTCGGCGTCGACCGGCGGGATGTCGGGGTCGATCGTCCGGGACGGATTCACCTTCACGACCGGCCCCGGGCTGCTCACGCTGCCGGCCGTCTACCGCGACCTGTTCCTCAAGACCGGTGCCGCGATCGAGGACGTCGTGGACCTGGTCCCGGTGGAGACGCCGACCCGCGAGTCGTTCGCCTCCGCGGGCGGGCCGCGCACGATCGTCGACGTCCCCAACGCCTCCCGATCCGGGATCCACGACGCGTTCGAGGCCGGCTTCGGCCGCGGCGCGGGCGCCGACTGGCAGCGGCTGCTGCACCGGGCCGGCGAGATCTGGGGCGTCACCCGCAAGTCGTTCATCGAGGCGCCGCTGCTGGCGAACCCCGAGCAGCGCGCCGAGCGGCTGCGCAGCGCGGGCGGGCGCGGCGACCTGCGCACGACCGCCCCCTGGCGCTCGCTGCGCTCGCTCGGCCGCACCCATCTGAGCGACCCCCGACTGCGCGCCCACCTGGAGCGGTTCGCCGTCGAGGCGGGCTGCGACCCGCGCAAGGCGCCCGCGACCTTGGCGGTGCTGCCGTACCTGGAGGAGACCTTCGGGGTGTGGTGGGTCCGCGGCGGCCTGCATCGGATGACCGAGGCCCTGCACGCGCGCTGCGTGCAGCGGAAGGTGCGGGTACGCACCGACACCGCGGTCGCCTCGATCGAGGTCGCGGGCGGCCGGGTGTCCGGCGTGCTGCTCGCCGACGGCGGCCGGCTCGACGCCGACATCGTGATCACCGACGTGCCGGCGGGCGCGCTGCACGCCGGGCTGCTGCCGGGCCCGGCCGAACCGGCCAGGGCACACCGGGTGCCGGCCGCGTCGTCGGTGCTCGAACTGCACCTCGCGCTGCGCGGCCGTACCCCCGACATGCCGCATCGCAGCTACCTGTTCGCGGACGACCCCGCGCACGAGCCGGACGCGCTGTTCGCCGACCGGCCGACGCCGCCGACCGACCCGACGCTGTGCGTGCTCGCCCCCGACGACACGACGCTGGCCCCCGAGGGGCACAGCGCGTGGACGGTACAGGTGCGCGTGCCGCGGCAGGGCGCCGTCGACTGGGCCTCGCCCGCCGTCCGCGACGCCTACCCCGGCACGGTGCTCGACCTGCTGGCCCGGCGCGGCCTCGACGTCCGCGACCGGGTCCTGTGGTCGGACCTGCGCACCCCCGCCGACCTGGAGCGGCAGACGGGCGCCCCGGGCGGCGAGGTCCCCGGCGCGACGGCCGACGGCCCGCGCGACGCCCGGCGCCGCACCCCGAACAAGTCCGGGATCCCGGGCCTGTTCGCGGTCGGCGCGAGCGCCCACCCCGGCGGCGGCCTGACCAGGGTCGGCATGTCCGCGGCCTCGGTGGCCGACCTCATCGGCCGCCCCTGACCCCGCTCAGGCGGAGGCCACCCGCGCGAAGAGCGCGTCCCGATATCCCGAAATCGTGTCCCGCCACCCCTCACCCCGGCGCGTTTCCTCGGTCATCGCCAACTCGGGACCACACCGACTTGATGATGACGGTCTGTGCCGGCGCCGCAAGGGCCGTCACGCTCCCTTGCCGCGGCCGGGAATGACCGAGCGTGACCGTCCCTGCCCGACGGGGGCGGTCGAGACCTACCCGGGGCGTCTGGGACCATGAGGGGTATGGGGCATACGGGAGCGGCACAAGGTGGGACCGAGGCTCCGGATCGCGATCCGCGACTTCCGCCGGGCCAACGGATCCAGCGCGGCTGGCCCGTTCTGCATTACGGACCGGTCCCGCGGTTCAAGCCCGAGATGTGGGACTTTCGCGTCTTCGGCGCGACCGCCTCGGGGGACAAGCACTGCTGGAACCACGACGAGTTCTCCGCGCTGCCGCACGAGACCGTGATCGCCGACTTCCACTGCGTGACCAAGTTCAGCATGCTCGGCAACGAGTGGACCGGGCTCACGATCGCGAAACTGCTCGAGATCGCCCCGCCCGCCCCGGAGGTCACCCACGCGATGGTGTGGGCGGAGTACGGCTTCAGTTCCAACCTGCGGATGTTCGACTTCGCGAACGACCAGACGATCCTGGCCACGCACCACAACGGCGAGCCGCTGACGGCCGAGCACGGGTTCCCCGTCCGGCTGATCGTGCCGCACCTGTACGCGTGGAAGGGCCCCAAGTGGGTGCGCGGGATCGAGTACATGGTGGCCGACAAGCGCGGCTTCTGGGAGGAGCGGGGCTACCACAACATCGGTGACCCGTGGCAGGAGCAGCGCTACTCGTACCAGGAGGAGAGCGGACAGGGCCCCGCCCTGACCTGATCCGTCCCGAGCCGCGCGGACCACGCACGACCACGAACCACGCACGAAGGCCCCGCTCCGACGAGAAGTCGGGGCGGGGCCTTCGTGCGTCGCGCGCCGATGCCGTGGGTCACGGCACCAGTGCCGCGCCCGGCACTAGAAGTTCGAGATGAAGACCTCGCTGTTGCGCTTGACCATCGAGCCCGCGGCCGGCTCCTGCTTGCCGACGTTCGCCGGGATCAGCGGGATCATCCGGTTGTTGACCCGCAGGCCCGCGGCCTGCAGTGTCCGGCCCGCGTCGTCCGCGCTCATTCCGGTCACCGGCGGGACCTGGACCAGGTCGGGACCCTTGGAGACGACGACCGTGATCTTGGTGCCGAAGGGGACGGTCGCGTTGACGCCCGGGGCGAACGACATGATCCGGCCGACCGGGACGGTGTCCGAGAACTGCTGGGTCGGATCCGCCTCGACGGTGATGCCCTGATTGGGCTGGAACCTGGCCTTCGCCTCGTCGACGGTCAGCGCCGTCAGATCCGGCACGACGGTGTCCGGGCCGCGGCTGACCACGAGCGCGATCGCGGTGTCCCGCTGGAGTTGCTCGCCGGCGGCCGGGTGGCTGGCCACCACGGTGCCCGGCGGCTTCTCGCTCGCGGTCTTGGTCTCCGTGCCCACCTTGAGGTTCGCCGCGGCGAGCGCCTTCTTGGCGTCCTCCAGGCTCAGGTTCGCGAGCGCGGGCACCACGTAGCGCTCGGGGCCCTTGGAGAGTCTGATCGTGACCGTCGAACCGCTCAGCACCTTCTTGCCGGGAGCCGGGTCGGTGGACAGCACGGCGCCCTTGGGGGTGATCTCGCTGAACGCCCCTTCGTCGTACTTCACCTTCAGGTCGGCCGACTTGAGTCGCTTCTCGGCCTCGGCCTGGGCCATGTTCAGCACGCCCGGGACGTCGGAGTAGCGCCCGGAGCCGTACCACCACGCGCCGCCGCCGATCGCCGCGGCGACGAGCAGGATCACCGCGAGCACGATCACCCCGCGCGAGGGACCGCGCTTGCGTCGCCGCCCCGGCAGCGCGGGCTGCTTCGGGTAGCCGCCGTCCGACGCCGCCGCGGCCGGAGCGGACTCCTCGACCGGCGCGTACTCGTGGTGCTCCGCGTACCGATCGTCGTACCCTGGCCCGCCGTAGCGCGCGTGCTCGTCCTCCATCGAGTCGACGCTCAACCCGAGCGGAGCCAGGTGCGGCGGCAGCAGCACCTCGTTGACGCGGAACACGCTCGTGGCGTTGTCGTTGATCGGCTCGGGCGCAGGCGGCAGGCGCAGCGCCGCGCCGAAGTCGAGCTCCGCCTCCGGCATCCCGTGCCGGATCCGGCGGACGAAGGTGAGCAGCGCCTCGGCGTCACTCGGCCGCTGCTCGGGGTCGCGCACGGTCGCCGCGCGCACGAGCGTGTCGAGCGCGTGCGACAGGCCCGGCACCGCGAGCGAGGGCGCGGGTACGTCGGAGTGCACGTGCTTGTAGATCACCTCGACGGCGGTCGCGCCGTGGTGCGGCTGCCGGCCGGTCAGCATCTCGTACAGCACCACGCCCGCCGCGTACACGTCCGAGCGCGGCGTGGACTCGCCCCGCTCGACCTGTTCGGGCGCGAGGTAGGCGACGGTGCCGACCAGGACCTTGCCGGTCGCGGCGGTCGCGGTCGTGGTGGTCGCGCGGGCCAGGCCGAAGTCGCCGAGCTTGATCCCGCCGTCGTCGGAGATCAGCACGTTCTCCGGCTTGACGTCGCGGTGTACGAAGCCCGCCCGGTGTGCGGCGGCGAGCGCGGCCAGCATCGGTTCGAGTACGCCGAACGCCTCGCGCGGCGTCATGTTGCCCAGGTCCGTGAGGAGCTCGCGCAGCGTGCGGCCCTCGACGTATTCCATCGCGAGATAGGCGACGGCGCCGTCGGTGCCCTGGTCGAAGACGTTGACCACGTTCGGGTGCGACAGCCGCGCCGCGGCCTTCGCCTCCAGGATGAAGCGCCGGGTGAACTCGGGATCCTGCGCGAGGCCGGCGTGCATCACCTTGAGGGCGACGGTGCGGTCGAGACGGGTGTCGAGAGCCCGATACACCGTGGCCATGCCACCCGCGGCAACTCGGGCATCGACCCGGTATCGACCGTCGAGCAGCCGCCCGACGAGCGGATCGTTCAAGGTCGTGTCCATGTTCAGGAGTGTAGGGTCCACTGCCTTGTGGACGCCGACGGTCTTCCCCACGGTTCCCCGCCTGGTGTATGACACGACGCGCTCGGTCGCAGGACGCGACGCGGCACGGCGGTCACGGCACTAGTAGTCCGTCGCAGCTAATTCTTGGGATAGAGGTGGCGCAGTTTGATGCGTGCGTCGTGGGTGGTGAACTGCCAGTCCACCTGACGTTGGTCGGTGTTGGTGGCGTTCTGCCAGGCGGAGAGTTCGGTGTTGAGGATGTCGAGGTCGCCGATCCGGCGGTCGAGACATTGCCGGGTCAGCGCGGAGAGTTCGATCTCGGCGATGTTGAGCCATGACCCGTGTTTGGGTGTGTGGTGGATCTTGAGGCGTTGGGCCAGTGCGAAGGCCTCTTCCGGGTCGAATGCCTCGTACAGTGAGGCGATGCCGTGGGTGTTGAGGTTGTCCATCACCAGCACCACGGCCTCGGCGTCGGGGTAATCCACGCTCAGCAGGTGCTTGACCTGGCCGGCCCAGTCGATCCGGGTCCGCTGGGACAGTGCCTGAACTCGGCGCCACCCGCGCAGGGGTTCGACCCACATGAAGATCGAGCACGTGCCGCGGCGGATGTACTCGCTGTCCTGGCGGGCGTCGTGACCCGGGCGGGCCGGAAGCGGGTCGCGGGCATGGTCGAGGAGCTGGTAGGGCTTCTCGTCCATGCACACCACCGGACGTGCCGGGTCATAGGGCCGGGCGTAGACGGCCAGTACGTCTTCCATCCGGGCCGCGAACTCCGCGTTCGCTCGTGGTGGGATGGTCCAGCACTTCTTCAGATGAGGACGCAGTTCCGTTTTTTTAAGACCCGTCCGATGGTGGAGTGGTCCAGATCGGGGATGTCCTCGACCAGCGCGACGTGCTTCTCCAGCAGCCGCAGCGACCACCGGGCATGGCCCTGGGGTGGCTGTGAGCACGCCATCGCGATCAGCCGGGCTTCGACCTCACCGGTCACCGGCGAGGGCACCGGCGGGAGGTCGCGCTTCTTCCGCGCGATCGTGGCGTGAACATCGCCACCGGTCTCGGCGAAACGCTTGGCGACCAGCCGCAATGTCTCACCGGAGACGCCGAGCCGGGCCGCGATCACCTCCTTGGGATCCGCCTCACCCACCGAGGCATCCAGCGCAAGCAGCACCCGCGCGCGCATGATCATCGAGGCCCCACGAACACCCGTCGTGGTCACCCGGACCAACTCCTCGCGATCCTGCGCGGTCAACCTGACCGGCCGCTTTTTCTGCGAACCCATGACAACAGTCCCGTCTGGCAAAGGGGAAGGAATCTGCCAGACACCAACCTCCCAACCAGACACGCCATATCTAAGCAGCGACACGCTACTAGAACGCCGGGTGTTCGGGGCTGCTCTCCAGCATGCCGGCCATCGGTGACGACGCGTGCGCGTGGTGCCGCATCGGGATCCGCCCGGCCCGGAACGCG
This sequence comes from Embleya sp. NBC_00896, assembly GCF_045207785.1. Taxonomy (NCBI): domain Bacteria; kingdom Bacillati; phylum Actinomycetota; class Actinomycetes; order Kitasatosporales; family Streptomycetaceae; genus Embleya; species Embleya sp. NBC_00896. The sequence continues at coordinate 5,386,595 of NZ_CP108776.1, read as the reverse complement.
AGCCGGCCGCCGTCCACCGCGTGCCGCATCGCCTCGGCCATCAGCACCGGCGACTGCGCGCGGGTGACCGCCGACGCGAGCATCACCGCGTCGCACCCGAGCTCCATCGCCAGCGCCGCGTCGGAGGCGGTGCCGAGCCCCGCGTCGAGCACGACCGGGACCTTCGCGTGCTCGGTGATCAGCCGGATGTTGTGCGGGTTGCGGATGCCCAGGCCCGAACCGATCGGCGAACCCAGCGGCATCACCGCCGCGCAGCCCACCTGCTCCAGTCGGCGCGCGAGCACCGGGTCGTCGTTGGTGTACGCCAGCACCCGGAAGCCGTCGTCGACCAACCGCTCGGCGGCGTCCACGAGCTCGACCCCGTCGGGCAGCAGCGTGCGCTCGTCGGCCACCACCTCCAGCTTGACCCAGTCGGTCTCCAGCGCCTCGCGCGCGAGGCGCGCGGTCAACACGGCCTCCCCCGAGGTGAAGCACCCGGCGGTGTTCGGCAGCACCCGGATCCCCAGTCGACGCAGCACGTCCAGGACCGAGCCCGCGGTGCCCGGATCGACCCGGCGCATCGCGACCGTGGTGATCTCGGTGCCCGAGGCGATCAGCGCCCGCTCCAGGATCTCCAGGCTCGGCGCGCCGCCGGTCCCCGTGATCAGTCGCGACGCGAAGGACTCGCCCGCGATCACCAGCTTGTCGTCGGCCATGCGGTCACCCTCCCTGGACAGCGGTCAGCACCTCGACGCGGCTGCCCGCGTCGAGCACGGTGTCGGCCCACGCGCCGCGCGGGACCACTGCCTCGTCGACCGCGACCGCGACGCCCTTGGCCGCGGTGGTCAGCGTGCCGACCAGCTCGGCGACGGTGGTTCCGGGCGCGACGCTGCGCCGGGCGCCGTTGACCGAGACCTCTATGGCGTTCATGCCGTGACCTTCCGGTGCGTCGTTCATGCCATGACCTTCCGGTCGGCGGTCTCGAAGCGGTCGGGCCCGAAGGGCCGGATGAGCTCGGGTGTGCCGCCCTCGGCGAGCACTTGGGCGACGGTGTCGGCGGTGATCGGGGTGAGCAGGATGCCGTGCCGGTAGTGGCCGGTCGCCACGACGAGGCCGGCGAGCGCCGAGCGGCCCAGGATCGGCGCGTTGTCCGGGCTGCCGGGGCGCAGCCCGGCGAGCGTCTCGACCAGCGGCAGCTCGGTGATGCCGGGGACCAGTTCGTGCGCGTCGCGCAGGAGTTCGTACACGCCGCCGGCGGTGACCCGGGTGTCGTGCCCGAGCTCGTGCTCGGTCGCGCCGATCACCAGCTCGCCGTCCGCGCGCGGCACGAGGTACATGCTGCCGCCCTTGACCACGCCGCGGATGTTGCGGGACAGGAACGGCAGCATCTCAGGCGGCACCCGCAGGCGCAGGATCTCGCCCTTGACCGGTCGTACCGGCGGGACCACCTCGGGCGGCAGGCCCGGGATCAGGCCGGAGCGGCAGCCGGCCGCGAGGAGCACCTGATCGGCCGTCAGCTCGCGCCCGTCGACCAGGCACACGCCGTACGCGCGGTCGTTCGCGACCAGGATCCGCTCGACGCTCTCGCGGACGAACCGCACGCCGGCCCGTTCGCAGGCGGCCAGCAGCGCCGCGACCAGCAGGCGGTTGTCGATCTGGTGGTCGTCCGCGACGTGCAGGCCGCCGGTGATCGCGGGAGCGAGCATCGGTTCGAGTCGGCGGCACTCGCGGCTGGTCAGCCAGGACGAGTCCAGGCCGAGGCGGGTCTGGTGGGCGTGCAGGTCCTTGAGGACGGCCCGGTCGTCGGCGTCCAGCGCGACCGCGATCGTGCCGCAGGCGCGGTAGCCCGACGGCAGGCCGGCCGCGTCGGCCAGCTCGGCCGCGAAATCGGCGTAGCGCCGGGCCGATTCGATGCTCAGCCGGAGCAGGCTCTCCTCGCCGTACTGCAGTTCGGAGACGGGCGTGAGCATGCCCGCGGCCGCGTGCGAGGCACCGCGCCCGGGGCTCGGGTCCACGACGGTGACGGTCAGCCCGTACCGGGTGCTCGCGCGCCACGCGACGGACAGTCCGGCGACGCCCGCGCCGACGACCACGACGTCGGTGGTCGTGATGGTGGACATGGTGAGGGGAACTCCCTTCGCCGGTATGACCCGGATCAGGTTCGGACGGTCGGGGGCTCGCAGCCCCCCTCTCAGCCCGGTCTCACCGGGCTCCCGTGACCTCTCCACACTACGACACCGCCCCGGCGCCGCCCGGGGCGCCCGAATGGCCGACCCGAGATGTCCTTGACTGAGTCAAGACCCTGGTGGTCGAGGACGACGGGGCGCGTCGTAGGGTGCCCTGCATGGACAACGTGCTCGTCGTGGGTGCCGGCATGGCCGGCCTGCAAACCGTGGTGGCGCTGCGGGACCAGGGGTACGCCGGGCGCGTCACCCTGCTCGGGGCCGAGCCGCACCCGCCGTACGACCGCCCGCCGCTGTCGAAGGAGGTGCTCGCCGGCAAGACCGACGACACCTCGTTCGAGGCGGACTGGGACGCGCTCGGCGTGCGCTGCCTGTTCGGCCGGACCGCGACGGGCCTGCGCGCGGGCGTCGTGGACACCGACGCCGGTCCGGTCGACTACGACCGGCTCGTGATCGCGACCGGCTCGCGGGTGGTCAACCTGCCCGGCGCGGCCGGGATGCCCGGCGTGCACGTCCTGCGCACGATCGACGACGCGCGCGCGCTGCGCACCGCGCTCGTGCCCGGCGCGCACGTCGTGATCGTCGGTGCGGGCTGGGTCGGCGCCGAGGTGGCGACCACCGCGGCCGCCGCCGGCTGCCGGACCACCGTCGTCGAGGCCCTGCACACGCCGCTCGCCGGGCCGTTCCCGGACGCCATCGGCGAGCGGTTCGTGCCGTGGTACGCCGAGGCCGGCGTCGAACTCCTGGTGAACGCGCGCGTGGACCGCCTGGAGGCGGGCGCGGTACACCTGACCGACGGTCGCCGACTGCCCGCCGACGCGATCGTGGTGGGCATCGGCGTGCGCCCGGACACGGAATGGCTGGCCGACGCGGTGGCCCGCAACGCGCGCGGCTTCGTCGAGGTGGACGACCACCTCGCGACCTCACTGCCCGGGGTGTACGCGGTCGGCGACTGCGTCGATTTCCCGTCCGCCCGGTACGGCACCCGGATGAACGTCGAGCACTGGGACAACGCGCTCCAGGCCCCGCGCGTGCTGGTGACCAACCTGCTCGGCGGCGACCTGGCGTACGACCCGGTCCCCTACTTCTGGTCCGACCAGTTCGGCCGGATGGTGCAGTACGTCGGCCGGCACGCGGCGACCGACGAGTTGGTCTTCCGCGGCTCGGCCGAGGAGGCCAAGTGGACCGCGGGCTGGTTCGCCGGCGACCGGCTCGTCGCGCTGCTCGCCGTGGCCAGGCCGCGCGACCTGGCCCAGGGCCGCAAGCTCGTCCAGTTGGGCACGCCGGTGGACCGGGCGAGGTTCGCCGACCCCGAGAACGCGCTCAAGTCCGTGGCCCTGTAGCCCGCGGTCCGCGGTCTCGGAGGCCGCGGCCGGCGCTGTTGTCGACCGCGCCGGCGGGCCGCGGCCGGCGCGGAACCTAAAATGGGCCGGGTGAGCGAGATCGACGCCAAAACAGAAGCCCTCGTCCCCGCCTGGGTGACACTCCCCGACATCGCCGAGATCCTCGGCGTGGACATCCTGAAGGTCCGGCAGCAGCTGAAGGAGCGCAAGTTCCTGGCCGTGCGCCGCGGCGAGCACAGCGCCCTCCAGGTGCCCGCCGACTTCTTCCAGGACGGCAACATCGTCAAGGGCCTGGTCGGCACGCTGACCCTGCTCTCCGACTCCAACTTCACCGACGAGGAAGCGCTGGAGTGGCTGTTCACTCCGGACGACACCCTGCCGGGCACGCCGGTCCAGGCGCTGCAGGAGAACCGGATGACCGAGGTGCGTCGCCGCGCCCAGGCGCTGGCGATCTGAGGCCGGGACAGATGACGACCCGTCAGGAACGGTTGGCCGCCGCCCGGCTGTACCTGTGCACCGACGCGCGGGAGCGGCAGGGCGACCTGCCCGCGTTCCTGGACGCGGTGCTCGGCGCCGGCGTGGACATCGTGCAGTTGCGGCAGAAGGGCCTGGAGGCCCGGCAGGAACTCGAACACCTCGAGGTGTTCGCGGACGCGTGCCGCCGACACGGAAGGCTGCTCGCGGTCAACGACCGCGCCGACGTCGCGCACGCGGCCGGGCCCGATGTGCTGCACCTGGGCCAGGACGACCTGCCGGTCCCGGCGGCCCGCGCGATCATCGGCGGCGACGCGCTGATCGGGCGGTCCACGCACGCCGAGGCCGAGGTGGACGCGGCGATCGTCGAGCCCGGCGTGGACTACTTCTGCACGGGCCCGGTCTGGCCCACCCCGACCAAGCCCGGCCGGCACGCCCCCGGCCTCGACCTCGTCCGGTACACCGCCGCGCTGCGGCCGACCCGGCCGTGGTTCGCGATCGGCGGCATCGACCTGGCCAACCTCGACGAGGTGCTGACCGCCGGCGCGACCCGCGTCGTGGTCGTGCGCGCGATCACCGAGGCCGTCGACCCGGCCGCGGCGACGGCGGAATTCGTCAAGCGACTCGCCACGCGCTGACCCGAGGCGCGCGAAGCGGCGTGGCAACATGCGGGATATGTCCGGTGCCCAGCGGCGGAACCTCGTCATCGTCACGCTGCTCGCGCTCGTCGCGGCGCTCGCGCTGGTGTTCGCGCTCACGCGCGGCGACGGCGACAGCGACGGCAAGGGCGCCGGCACCGCGTCGACCCGCGCGCCCGTCGCCTCGACCATCGGCACCGGCGGCCCGACGACCGGCGCGGCCACCCCTCCCGGCCGAACCGCCCACCCGGCGGCCCGCCCCGACTGGGTGCCCACCGGCATGCGCACCGTGTCCGCCGCGGCGCTGCCGGCCGAGGCCCGCGAGACGCTCCGGCTGATCGCGGCCGGCGGCCCGTTCCCGTACGCGCGCGACGGCATCGTGTTCGGCAACCGCGAGCGACTGCTCCCGGCCGAGCCGACCGGCCACTATCGCGAGTACACCGTCCCCACCCCCGGCTCGGCCGACCGCGGCGCGCGCCGGATCGTGGCCGGCGAGGACGCCGAGCGCTACTACAGCGACGACCACTACGCGAGCTTCGCCGCCGTCCTGCCGTGACCGGACGGGCCCGCACCGAATCGGCGTGCAGCAGCTCCGCGCGCACCGATTCCGCGCGCCCCGCACACCGCGTCCACCGGCTCCGCGCCCACCGGAGCGGTGTGAACCGGTTCGATGCGATCCGGCCGCCTTTCACCCCTGAGCCGATCGGGTGGTCGCCTTCGCAGATGGCGCATTCCGGCCGAGCCGGACCGAACAACCGGTCAGACTGCCGAGATGGACACACCCGACGTTCGCTTCCGTCCGGGGTCCGCAGAGGATGGCCGAGACCACGACCTGCCGCACCCCGCGACCTCGACCGCGGCGGCCGATGCGCGGTCGTGGATCCCCCGACCGCGACACCGACACGCCGACCATCCCGTGCCGGCGACGGCACGCGCCGGGGCGGCGCCGGACAACGGGAGCGCGCTGCTGTTCCCGCTGGTCGTGCTGGCCGCGATGATCGGCGGGATCTACCTGGTCGGCCGCTACCCGCCGCAGGCGCTGCTCGCGACCGACGCCGAACACGCCGAGCACACCGGCCGTACGGGGGTCGCCGCGCCCGAACGGCCCCGCCTCGCACCGCACGGCCTGCCGTTCACGGTCGACGCCCCCGCACCGGGCGATCCGGGGCTAGACGCTCCGAACGGTGGCCGCGTCGGCGAGCTCGCGCAGGACTTCGCGCGCGTCCTCGGCGATCGGCGCGACGGCGAGCGCCGCGAGGGCCCGCTCGGTCAGATCGGTGATCATCGACTCGACGTCGGCGAGCGCCCCGGTGTCCTCGATCACCGCGCGCAGTTCCTTCACGCCGGCGTCGCTCAGCTCGGGGTCGCCGAGCAGCGCGGCCAGGATCTCGGCCTGGGCGGGGCGGGCGCGTTCGCCGGCCAGCGCGAGCAGCACGGTCCGCTTGCCCTCCCGCAGGTCGTCCCCGGCCGGCTTCCCGGTCCGCTCCGGATCGCCGAAGACGCCGAGCACGTCGTCCCGGAGCTGGAACGCCTCGCCGAGCGGCAGCCCGTACGCGGAGTAGGCGGCCAAGGCGGCCTCGTCGGCACCGGCCAGCGCGGCCCCGACGTGCAGTGGGCGCTCGATCGTGTACTTGGCGGACTTGAACCGCATCACGCGCCGTGACCGCTCGACCGAGCCGCCGCCCATCGCCTGCTCCAGCACGTCGAGGTACTGGCCCGCCATCACCTCGGTACGCATGACGTCGAACAGCGGCTTCGCCGCCCGCAGCGCCGTGTCGTCCACGCCGCTCGCGCCGAACATCTCGTCGCACCAGGACAGACACAGGTCGCCGAGCAGGATCGCCGCCGCCGACCCGAAGGACTCGCCCGAGCCGACCCAGCCGCTCGCGCCGTGCAGCCCCTCGAAGCGGCGATGCACCGCCGGCTTGCCACGCCGGGTGTCGCTGCTGTCCATCAGGTCGTCGTGGATGAGCGCGCTGGCCTGGAGCAGTTCGAGCGCGGTGGCCGCGCGCACGATCGCGGTGTCGTCCCGGTCGGGACCCGCGATACCGCGCCAACCCCAGTAGCAAAAGCCGGGCCGCAGCCGCTTCCCGCCGTCGAGCACGAAGTCGTTCAGCGCCGCGGCGACCGGGGCCATGCCCTCGCCCACCTCGGCGAGCACGGCGCCCTGCCGGTCCATGAACTCACCCAACGCGGCATTGACGCGCTGCCGGAGGCCGCCCCGGTCCAGGGGGTGTACGGGGAAGGAATCGGCAGCCATGGAGTCTTCCGTCGGAGGCGAGGAGGGATACGGGGCAGCCTAACTTGCACACGGTGCCGGCACCGGGGTCGGCCCGGCGGCCGAGGTAACGGTTCCGCCGGCTTCGTGTCGTCTCGCAGAGTGGAAGTCGACGCCCGGACCCGTGTCCGGCGGATAACCTGCACGCATGTCTCTCGGTGCGACGTCCACTCGAAGCGGTCGAACCCCTGCCATCCGCGATCTCCTCGCGGACGGCAACCGGTCCTTCTCGTTCGAGTTCATGCCGCCGAGGACCGAGAAGGGCACCCGCACCCTGTGGGACGCGATCCGCCGGGTCGAATCGCTGGCGCCGACCTTCGTGTCGGTCACCTACGGCGCGGGCGGCTCCAACCGCGCGCACACCGTCGAGACGATCGAACGGATCGCCGCCGAGACGACGCTCACCCCCGTCGGCCACCTCACGGCGGTCGGCCACTCGCGCGCGGAGCTGCGACACATCATCGGACAGTTCGCGAACGCGGGCGTGCGCAACGTGCTCGCGCTGCGCGGCGACCCGCCCGGCGACCCCAACGGCGAGTGGATCGCGCACCCGGACGGCTTCACGTACGCGATCGAGCTGGTCGAGCTGCTGCGCGAGTCCGGCGATTTCTGCGTGGGCATCGCCGCGTTCCCGGAGATGCACCCGCGCTCGACCGACTGGGACGAGGACATCCGGCACTTCGTGGCCAAGTGCCGCGCGGGCGCCGACTACGCGATCACCCAGATGTTCTTCAAGGTGGAGGACTACCTGCGGTTGCGCGACCGGGTCACGGCGGCCGGCTGCGACATCCCGATCATCCCCGAGGTGATGCCGGTCACCAGCGCCGGCAACCTGGTGCGGATGGACGAGCTGAGCGGGTGCGCGGTGCCGGCCGAGCTGGCGGCGGCGGTCGAGGCGGTCAAGGACGACACGGCGGCGGTCCGCGCGATCGGCGTCGAGTTCGCCACCCGGATGTCGGAGCGCCTCCTCGCCGAAGGCGCGCCGGGCCTGCACTTCATCACCTTGAACAAGTCGACGGCGACCACCGAGATCTACCAGAACCTGGGCCTCGACGAACGCGCCTGAGCACTACCGGGCAACTTCGCCAGCGAGTCGCACGACTTCCCGAATCCGGCCCGAGCAGGCCGGCCCTGCCGGACGGTTGACCCTTTAGGGTGAGGCAACGAACCGGTAACGGAAGGGATCGACCGTGCAGTTCGGCCTGGTGGTGCTCTACATCCTCTTCGTGCCCATCGGGTTGTGGTTGCTGACCGAGGTGCTGTGGCAACACGGCGCGCCGTTTCGCTACCGCGTGCTCGCGTTCCTCGGCTTCCTGGCCGTGGCCGCGGGCGTGGTGATCAAGAACCCGGTCGTGGTCGGGATCGGCGCGTTCTGCTTCGCCATCGGCCAGTTCCTGACCACCCGTTTCGTCCGCCGGGCCTACCACCACGGCTGGACGATCACCGGCAAACGCCCGAAGGGACGCCGGGCCAAGGCCAGGTGACCGTGCGTCGCGAGCGGGGCACGACGGGACATGTTCGACATTGCAAGGCAAGGCTGCCCTTCGTGGCGAATGCACTACCAAAAGTGACAGGATCCCAGGGGTAACCCCTGCCCCTTGAGCATTCAGGGCGACCCCGTGTCCCATCAACACCGGAAGGTGCGTCGCGATGCACAGTGACCCGCAGATCATCGAGCTCCTGAACGAACAGCTCACAGCGGAGCTCACGGCCATCAACCAGTACTTCCTGCACGCGAAGATGCAGGAGCACCGGGGCTACATCAAGCTCGCGGCGTGGACGCGTCACGAGTCGTTCGACGAGATGAAGCACGCGGAGCGTCTGACCGACCGCATCCTCATGCTGGAGGGACTGCCGAACTACCAGCGGCTCAACGCGCTGCGGATCGGCCAGAACCTTGAGGAGATGTTCCGCGCCGACCTCGCGGTCGAGATGGAGGCCGTCGAGCGGCTGCGGCGCGGCATCCCGCTCATGCGCGAGAAGGGTGACGTGACGTCGGCCAACATCTTCGAGGAGATCCTCGCCGACGAGGAAGAGCACGTCGACTACCTGGAGACGCAGCTCGCCCTGCTGACCGAGGTCGGCGAGCAGCTCTACATCGCGGGCCTGCTCAAGCAGCCGAACGAGAGCTGAGCCGCGGCGGCGAATCCGCGGATGGTGGACTTGCCGGCTGTGTCACCTGTCACCCGGTATTCCCCCCGGCGAAGGCTGAGGTTACCCTTACCTAAGTAGCCTCGCCCGCTGGGGGGAATTCTCCGTGTACGTCTGCATGTGTTTCGGTGTCACCGACAAACAGGTGAACGACCGGATAGCCGATGGCGCACGCACGATGCGTGAGATAGCCCAGTCGTGTGGCGGCGCCGGCACCGATTGCGGGCGGTGCGTCAAGAGCATCACCGCGATGCTTCCCCGCGACGAGTCGAAGCGGCGTCGGCGTTCGCTGTGCGGAAGCTCCGACCCATGTTCCGCCGGGGCCTGTGGGACGGGGGCCGAGGGCGAGCCGGTTGCGTTGCCGATGCCGGTGGTCGCGGCGGGGTCGGTTCCCGACAATGTGGTTCCGTTGCACAGGTCCGACGCGGCCTGAGTCGCGCGGCGAGCGGCCTGCGGCCCGCTTGTCCTCAAACGCCGGACGGGCTGGATTTCGCCCTCGTTCGCCGTCGAGGCCGACGATTCGGTTCGGTGGTCTACCCGACGTGTCGGATCGGGTCCTCGGCGAAGGGTCGATCGGCGTCGCCGAGTCAATAGGTGGTCCCGCGCGGGGTGACGGTGCCGCCAAAGTCCCACAGCCGCCTGGGCCGTTGGGCTTTCTTCCACAGGGTCGGCCCCGGCTCGGGCCAGGGCCAGGGCCGTCGCGGGTCGGTCCGGGAAGTCGGCGAACATTCACCCGTCGACCAGTCGGACCGCTCTGCGAGCCGGAGACTCCAAGGGACGCAGCGTGACGACATGTCCGTGTCCTCCGGCGGGCGTGACATCGACGACCTCGGCGTCGGGCATCGAGATCTCGGCATCCCCCAACGGGACGGGGTGGCCGAAGACGTGATGCCGCCGGCTACCCGCCCGCGTCGATCGCGGTGATCTGGAATCCGTGTCCTACCAACACCGTGCCCGCGCTGGCCGCCAGGACCGGGTCGATATCGGCGCCGGCTCCGGTGGACGGGACCGGGAACGGGTGCTTCCACCGAGTCGTCCCGGTGGTCGCGTCAACCGCCCACAGTGTTCCGGTGGTGTCCGCGACGTACACGTTGCCGAAGTCGTAGCGAACCCAGACGCTTCCCGTCACGAACCCCGGCTGCCTCGCGGACCCGCCGGGTATCGAGCTGCGCCAGCGCAGTGCGCCCGACTTTCCGTCGAGGCAGTAGAGCGTGGTCTGCGTGGCGGCGAAGACCGAGCCGCCGTCGGCGTCCGAGGCGCAGTCCGTGAAGCTCTCGCCGGCCGCGCCGGCCGGGAAGGCCCACACCTGCTTTCCGCTGCCCGGCTCGACGAGGTAGACCTTGTCCGCGCAGTAGACGAAGCCGCCGCCCGCCCAACAGACGGGGACACGCCGGTGGATCGGGGTGGCGTACGCCGGCGTCGACGGCGGCGGCAGGGTCTTGTTCCAGCCGCGCGCGCCCCGGCGCGTGGAGTCGAGCGTCATGAGCTGCCCGTCCGGGCCCTGCTCGCCGTCGCCGTGCAGCAGCAGGTCCGGGCTGCGTGGGGAGACGAACAACCCGGCGATGTCCTCGCCCACGGCCTCCCACACACCGGCCCGGGTCTTGAGGTCGATGGCCCACACGAACTTGGGGAAGGACGCCGCGGAACCGCCGGCTACCCGGCCGGTGACGAAGGCGGTGTCGTCGACGATGCCGGACACGCCGTGGGGGATCCACTCGTGACGCGGGATCGGGAGCGTCCACAGCTCTGTCCCGGTACCGGGTTGGACAGCGGTCAGCACAGACTTCCGGGAGGCGGTCCCGGTCCTGGTGCCGGTGAGGTAGATCGTGTGGTCGTCCCCGGCAGCGAAGCCGGTGCCGTTCGAATCCGCCCCCAGGGGCAGCGTCCACCGCGATCTGCCCGCGCCCGTGTCGAACGCGTCCCGGCCGTTCGTGCTGGTGGCGATGACCGAACCGCCGTACACGGCCAAGTCGGAGATCGGGCCGCCCGCCTTGGCCGTCCACTTCGTCGCGGCCGCGGGTGCGTCGAGGACGCCCTTCTTGCCGGTCGGCGCGGGCAGCGGCGGGTGCGGGACGACCGGGGGCGGTGCCGGAACGGCAGGCGGCGATGCGGACCCTGGGCCGGTGTCGGACGGCGTCGCGGCCGCACCCTTGCCCGAACCGTCGTTCTCCGACAGCAATATGGCCGCTGCGCCGCCGGAGACCGCCACGCCCGCGCCCCCGACGAGGCCGAGGATCAGCCGTCTGCGCGAGGGCTGCCGGCGGACCGGTGCCGGCGGGCTCTGCGGCATGGGCATCCCGGGCGGTGCGGGAGCGGACGATGTGAGCTCTTCAGCCGCCTGCGTGGCCGTGTGCACGGCCAAGTACTCGGTCGCCGGCGCGGTCACCGGCTCACCCGCCGACCCATTCGCCGCTTCGCCCGCCTGCCCGCTCACCCGCTCGCTCGCCACGCCGTAGGAAGCCGGCAGTCCCGTCAGGACGTCGGCCGCACGGCTGACGTCGCGCGTCACCGCCTCTGGCAGCCAGCTCCGGGTATCCGGGTGGGCCCCTTCCCGGCTGATGAAGTCGATGAGCTCGTGCGGCGTCGGGCGCCGCGTGGGGTCCTTGTCCAGGCAGGCGGCCACCACAGCCCGGATGGAGGCCGGCAGCCGGGCGGTGTCGGCCGGATCACCGACGACGCGCCTGAGTACGGCGGCGGGCGGGCCGTCGCCGAACGGCCGCTGCCCGGAGGCCGCGTACAACATCGTCGAGCCCAGCGCGAACAGGTCGCTCGCCGCGGTTATCGGCCGGCCCAGGGACTGTTCGGGCGACATGTAGCCCGGCGACCCCACGGTGATGCCCTCCCGGGTGAATGAGGTGCCGTCCAGTGCGCGGGCGATGCCGAAGTCGATGACATGGGGGCCGTCCAGCGCCAGCAGGACGTTGCCCGGCTTGAGGTCGCGGTGGACCACGCCCGCCGCGTGGATGCGGACCAGGGCCTCGGACAGCCCGGCCAGCAGCATGCGCAGCGACTGCTCGGGCAGCGGGCCGTGACGCTGGACGGCGTCGTACAGCGACAGGCCCGAGACGAACGCCGTCGCCATCCACGGCGGGTCGCCGTCCGGGTCGGCGTCCACGACCGGCGCGGTGAAGGCGCCGGACACCCGTCGCGCGGCCGCCACTTCGGCGCGGAACCGGTTCCGGAAGTGCTCGTCGGCGGCGAAGTCGGCGCGGATGACCTTCACCGCGACGGCGCGTCCGGCGGCGGAGCGGCCCAGGTAGACCTTGCCCATGCCGCCCGAACCGAGCGGGAGGAGCAGGACATACGGGCCGACCCGCTGCGGGTCCGAGGCGTCGAGCTGTTCCATGGACGACTGTCACCACCTTCTTGTTCGTGAACACCCAGGCAGTGGCGGGGGTTCGGGTATCGATCGCGGATCGCCCAGGCCGGTCGTGCCAATCGCGCCGGTCGTGCCGGCCACGTCGGTCGCACCGGTCGCGCGGGTGGGGTCGGCGGCTACGCCCCGCTAGCGGCGACGACGACCAGCGAGGTGCCGTTGGCACTCCACAACCGGCCGCCCCCGACCGCCGTGAGCGGGACGTTGACCGAGTTCTGGACAGGGTCGCTGTACTTCCACCGGCCTCTGCCCGTCTCGGCGTCCACGGCCCAGAGGTTCGTCCTGTCGTCCGCCACGTACACGTTGCCGTCCGCGACCCGGATCCCGGCCGAGGCCCAGTTGCTCTCCGTGAGCGAACCGCCCTGCGGCGCGGTGGCCCACTTCGGTTTGCCGGTCGCCGCGTCGAGGGCGACAAGGCCGACGACGCAGGTGACGTACACCGTCTTCTCGTCCGGGCTCGCAACCGGTTCGCCGAAGGCGTCGTACCCGTTGCGGGTGACCTTGAAGGTCCACCGCGTCCTGCCGCTGAGCGGGTCGACCGCGGTGACCGAGGTTCCCGCGTACACGTAGGCGCCGCCTGCGAAGCACGCCGTCGTGTTCGCATAGGGGCCGAAGGAGCCGCCGGGCACCGGGTTCCGCCAGCCACGCCTGCCGGTCGCAGGGTCGAGCACGACCACCTCGCCGGCGCGGCTGCCGGCGCTGCCGGTGCCACCCGCAAGAATCATCGCCTCGGTCGTGGGCGGTGGTACCAGCAGCACCGCCATCACGTCCTCGCCGGATTGCTGCCACAGCGTGCGGCGTGTGCGCGTGTCGACGGCCCACACGAAACCTCGGGGCGACCCACTGGTGGCGTCGATGCTGCCAGAGACGATCACGGTGTCGCCGAGGAGTCCGGCGACGGCCCACGGGGACCAGCCGGCGGCCGGGGCCCCCACCGTCCACAGGAGTTTCCCGGTCGCGATGTCCACGGCGTGCAGGCCCATGACGTTGGAGGATCCGGCGCCCCCGTAGAAGTAGAGGATGCCGTTGCGGACGACGGCGGGCCGATGCTTGGCCCCGACGGCGGGTATCACTGTGATCGGCGCCCAGCGGACTTTGGCGTTCAGGTCCAGACCGGTTGCGTTCAGCAGGCCGAAGCTGACCAGGACGTCGCCGCTCAGGACGAGGCCGGTGCACGCCGTACCGAGGTTCGGCATCGTGCGGACGACGGCGTCGGGCGCGGTGAGGGGCGTCGTCGGGAGGGCGACCGAGGCGGCTGTCGGACCGGGACTGGACCGGGTGTTCCGCCCGGTGTTCTCGGCGCCGCCGCCCGGCGCCGACAGCACGGTCGCCGCGACGCCCCCGCCCACTGCGACGGCGCCCGCAGCGCCGACGAGCAGGGTGCGGCGACTGATCGTACGGGTGCCCCGAGCGGGGGGCTGCGGCGGCAGCGCGGGCAGGGCCCACGGGGCCGGAGGTATTTGCGGGGGCGCGGGCAGGGGCGCGGGAGCGGTGAGGATCGACGCGCGGACCGCCATGATGTCGGTGGTCAGCGGCGCGGGCAGCCAACTCCCGGCGGCCACGTCGACGCCCTGCTCTTCGACGTCCGCGACCACCTGAACCGGATCGGGCCGCGCCGCGGGATCCTTGGCCAGGCATCGCAGGATCAGCGCGCGAAGCGGCTCGCCGAGCCCGGCCAGTGGCGCGCGGTCCGGCTCGGTGCCGGCGACGCGGAACATCAGCACGGCGGCGTTGCCACTCCCGAACGGCGGCAGCCCTGTCGCGGCGAAATACGCGGTGGCGCCCAGCGAGAAGACATCGCTGATCGGCGTGAGCGGCTGGTCCAGGGCCTGCTCGGGCGACATGTACCCGGGCGAGCCGACCACCGCGCCGCTGCGGGTGTGCGAGGTTCCCTCCACCGCCCGCGAGATCCCGAAGTCGATCACGTGCGGTCCGTCGAGCGCCAGCAGGACGTTCGCCGGCTTGAGATCGCGGTGGATCAGGCCGGCGGCGTGCACGTTCCTGAGCGCCTCCGCCAGCCCGGCGACCAGCATGCGCAGCGACGCCTCGGGCAGCGCCCCATGCCGGGCGACCGCCACGGAGAGGGGTACGCCGGGCACGAACGCCGTCGCCATCCAGGGGACCGGAGCATCAGGGTCGGCGTTCACGACCGGGGCGGTGAAGGCACCAGCGACCCGTCGGGCGGCCGCGACCTCTTGGCCGAAGCGGGCCCGGAACACCGGATCGTCGGCGAGTTCGGGACGGACGACCTTGACCGCGACGGTGTGGCCGCCGGCCGAACGACCCAGGTACACCTTGCCCATGCCGCCGGCGCCAAGCCGGCCGAGCACGGCGTACGGTCCGACCCACCGCGGATCGGCGGCGTCCGACAACTCCATGGTTCCCCTCTTCTGCGGCGGCACGCCACAATACCTACTCGATGATCATCGTGCGCCGCCCCGTCGCGCCGTCCGCGCGACCCCACGCACACCGGTGTCAAGCTGCGGAAACGGACCCCGCAGACCACACCCCGATGCGGCGACGGCGCCCTGCACCGAAGAGGCGACGTGGATCATGGCTTCGGAGCCGGCGGTGAGGGTCTCGTAGTCGCGGGCGAGTCGGCGGTGCATCACGATCCAACCGATGCTCCGCTCCACCACCCAGCGTC
The DNA here is from genome assembly GCF_045207785.1 of Embleya sp. NBC_00896. Lineage (NCBI taxonomy): Bacteria > Bacillati > Actinomycetota > Actinomycetes > Kitasatosporales > Streptomycetaceae > Embleya > Embleya sp. NBC_00896. The sequence continues at coordinate 5,371,526 of NZ_CP108776.1, read as the reverse complement.
TTTTCACGACGTGAAAGCCGCGAACTCCGGGGTTTCCGTCGACGACTTCGACGTCGATTCCGAGCTGCGCGCCGTGCTCGATGACGGCCTTCTTGGTAGAGGTCTTCACGCTCTGGGTGTCGATGACGGAGCCTGTGGGTTCGGGCTTGCGGCCCTCCTTCACACGGGCCGGTGCGGTCAGGTCGTAATTGAGCCGAGCGAAGATTCCCTGATCGCGCGAGTCGGCTTGATCAGGGCCCGTCGGGCGTCGGACAGGTCGCCGGGGTACGGCTTCCGCCGGCTCACGCCGTGGCGTCGGCGCGGGAGGGCCGGAAGGCGCCGTTCCGCTGGTCACCGGGAAATTCCGTCGCATCCTCAAACCGGACGGACTTCAAGCGGTAGACGCGAGCGAAACGGATATCGGGCTCCGAGTGGTGAGAGGACGCGAAACTCGTATACCGCTCGAACAACAGCAAAACAGTCAGCGGCGAAAGCCGCTTTCCGGAACAGACATATGTAAACGCCCTCTCAAACGCCGGACCGGCTGGATTCGCCCTTGTACGCCCGTCGAGGTGTCCTTCAGCGGCCTGCGGCCCGCTTGCCAAGCGCCGGACGGGCCGGATCTCCGGCGCTTCGCGTTTGGGCTATGGCTTTGCTGCCTGGGTGATGGCGTTGGCCGCGCGGGTGCAGGCGGTGGTGTCCACGTCCATGTGGGTGACCAGGCGGAGCAGTCGTGGGCCGAAGGCCGAGACCAGGACGCCCTCCGTGCGGCAGCGCTCCGCGACCGTGGCCGCGTCCGGTCGCTGCTCGCCCAGTTCGACCAGCACGATGTTGGTCTCCGGCTCGACCACGTCGAAGTCCGCGTCGCGCAGCAGCGCGGCCAGCTCCCGCGCGCGCTCGTGGTCCTCGGCCAGCCGCTCGACATGGTGCTCGATCGCGTACAGCCCGCCCGCCGCGAGGATGCCGGCCTGGCGCATCCCGCCGCCCATCCGGTGCCGCATCCGGCGCGCCTCCGCCTCGTACTCGGCCGGCAGCATCACCACCGAACCGGCCGGCGCGCCCAGGCCCTTGGACAGGCACACGCTGAGCGTGTCGAACAGCTCGCCGTAGGCGCGCAGCGGCGTGCCCGTCGCGACGTGCGCGTTCCAGATCCGGGCGCCGTCGCAGTGCAGCCGCATGTCGTGCCCGCGCACCAGGTCGCGGATCGCGGTCAACCGCTCCCGCGGGTACACCGAGCCGCCGCCGCGGTTGTGGGTCTGCTCGACCGCGACCATGTCGGTGCCGACCGTGTGCGGGTTGCCGACGCGGATCAACCGGGCCAGGTCGGCGGGGTCGAGCAGGCCGCGCGGGCTCAGCGTGGTCCGCGTCTGGATGCCGCCGTGCCAGGCGGCCGCGGCGTCCTCGTGCGCGACGATGTGCGCGTCGGCGTCCAGGACCAGCTCGCCGCCGGCCGGCACGGACAGCCGGATCGCGATCTGGTTGGCCATCACCCCCGTCGGCGCGAACAACGCGAACGGCTGCCCGAACAGGTCGGCGACCCGTTCCTCCAGGGCGCGGACGGTCGGGTCCTCGGCGTACACGTCGTCGCCGACCTCGGCGTTCGCCATCGCCGCGCGCATGGCGGGGCCGGGCTTGGTGACGGTGTCACTGCGCAGATCGGTGAAGGTCATACCGGCAGCATTCCAGACGCGTCGAAGGGCGGACCCGAGCAGGTCCGCCCTTCGGCGAGGCAGCGATCCGGCGATCCGGCGCGGCGTCAGCTCTTTCGGTACATCTCCGCGACCAGGAACGCGAGGTCGAGCGACTGGCTGCGGTTGAGCCGCGGGTCGCACGCCGTCTCGTAGCGCTGGTGCAGGTCGTCGACGAAGATCTCGTCGCCGCCGCCGACGCACTCGGTGACGTCGTCACCGGTGAGCTCGACGTGGATGCCGCCGGGGTGCGTGCCCAGCTCGCGGTGCACCTCGAAGAAGCCCTTGACCTCGTCGAGGACGTCGTCGAAGCGACGGGTCTTGTGCCCGCTGGAGGCCTCGAACGTGTTGCCGTGCATCGGGTCGGACACCCACACGGGCTGCGCGCCGGCCGCCGAGACCTTCTCGACCAGGGCCGGGAGGTTGTCCCGGACCTTGCCCGCGCCCATCCGGACGATGAAGGTGAGCCGGCCCGGCTCGCGGTTCGGGTCGAGCTTGTCGATCAGCGCGAGCGCGTCCTCCGGGGACGTGGTCGGGCCGAGCTTGACGCCGATCGGGTTGCGGATGCGCGACGCGAACTCGACGTGCGCGCCGTCGAGCTGACGGGTGCGCTCGCCGATCCACACCATGTGGCCGGACACGTCGTAGAGGTCGCCGGTGCGCGAGTCCACCCGGGTGAGGGCGGCCTCGTAGTCCAGGATCAGCGCCTCGTGGCTGGCGTAGAACTCGACCGTGCGGAATTCCTCGGGGTCGGTCCCACACGCGTGCATGAACCGCATCGCGCCGTCGATCTCGGCCGCGAGCCGCTCGTAGCGCTCGCCCGAGGGCGAGAGCGCGACGAAGTCCTGGTTCCAGGCGTGCACCTGGCGCAGGTCGGCGTAGCCACCGGTGGTGAAGGCGCGGACGAGGTTCAGCGTCGCGGACGACGAGTGGTACATCCGCTTGAGCCGCTCGGGGTCCGGCGTGCGGGCGGCCTCGGTGAAGGCCAGCTCGTTGACCGCGTCGCCCCGGTAGGACGGCAGGGTCACGCCGTCGCGGGTCTCCATGCCGCTGGAGCGCGGCTTGGAGTACTGTCCGGCCATCCGGCCGACCTTGACCACCGGCACGGACGCCGCGTAGGTCAGCACGACCGCCATCTGCAGCAGGGTCTTGAGCTTGTTCTTGATCGCGTCGGCGGTGTTGCCGACGAAGGTCTCGGCGCAGTCGCCGCCCTGCAGAAGGAACGCTTCGCCCTGGGCCACCGAGGCCAGCCGACCACGGAGCTGGTCGCACTCGCCGGCAAAGACGAGCGGCGGATAGGAGCGGAGGTCCGCGAGGGCGGTGCCCAGGGCCTCGTTGTCCGGCCACTCGGGCTGTTGCGCTGCCGGGAGGGCTCGCCAGGATTCGTTGTCGTTCACGGTCACCAGCCAAGCCTAAGCGGAGAGGCAACCTATTTGGACCCACCGCCCGGAGAGCGAGACGATCGGCTCCACCGACCGGCGACGCGGGCCCCGGGTGCCCTTGCCGGATGGGCCTCGGTGTCCGGCCCCGTGCGCTAGGGTGAGCGCGTGATCGCGATCAGTTCCCATCGGAGTTCCTGGTGGCCCGTCCCTGCGGCGGCCCACTGACTTCGCGATCACCCCACGATCCGACGGCCGCCCGGCAGGGCGGCCTTTGTCTTGCTCACCCCGGGGAGTTTCCCGGGAGCGGGTGAACGAACGGCGGATCGCCCGGTCGGGAGGGCGTCTCTTCCCACCGAGGAGCACCCATGCGCACCGCCGACGCCCTGTCCCCGCTGTTCAGTGCCACCCCACCGCCCTTCGCGCTGATCCGGCGCGAGCACTCCGCCGTGGTCGAGCTGCTGACCGGCGAGATCGTCGATGTCGCCACGCTCGACGACCTGCCGCTGCCGGCCGAGGGCGGGCCGGGTCACGAACTGCTCGCGCTCGTGCCGTACGCGCAGATCCGCGAGCGCGGCTTCGCGTGCCACGAGGACGGCACGCCGCTGCGCTGCCTGAAGGTGACCGGGCAGCTGGAGCTGCCGGTGGACGAGGTGCTCGCGGCGCTGCCCCGGGTGCCGGTCGCCTTGCGCGGGGGCGGCTTCGACGTCGACGACGAGACCTACGCCACGATCGTCAAGCGGGTCATCGAGGACGAGATCGGCCACGGCGAGGGCGCGAACTTCGTCATCCGGCGCGATTTCCGCGACCACATCGAGGGGTACACGCCGGCCTCGGCGGGCACGCTGCTGCACCGGCTGCTGACCCGCGAGAGCGGCGCCTACTGGACCTACCTGATCCACACCGGCGACCTGACGCTGGTGGGCGCGAGTCCGGAGCGGCACGTGAGCTCGGTGGGCGGCGAGGTGGTGATGAACCCGATCAGCGGGACGTACCGGTATCCGGCGCAGGGCCCCTCGCGCGAGGGCCTGCTGGCGTTCCTGAACGACCCGAAGGAGATCGACGAGCTGTTCATGGTCGTCGACGAGGAACTCAAGATGATGAGCGAGGTGTGCGACCTCGGCGGCGCGGTGGAGGGCCCGTTCCTGAAGCCGATGGGCCATCTCGCGCACACCGAGTACCTGCTGCGCGGAGTCACCTCGCGGGACGTCGGCGCGGTGCTGCGCGGCACGATGTTCGCGCCGACGGTGACCGGGAGCCCGCTGGAGAACGCGTGCCGGGTGATCCACCGGCACGAGCCGACCGGCCGCGGCTACTACTCCGGCGTGGTCGCGCTGATCGGGCGCGACGCGGACGGGCGGCGCACGCTGGACGCGCCGATCCTGATCCGGACGGCGTACATCACCCCCGACGGCGGCCTGCGGGTCCCCGCCGGCGCGACCCTGGTGCGGCATTCGAAGGCCGAGGACGAGGTCGCCGAGACGCACGCCAAGGCGGCCGGCGTGCTGGCCGCGCTCGGGGTGGTCCCGGCGGCGGCGCCGGCCGCGTCCGCGACGCTCGCGGCCGATCCCGAGGTGAGTGCCGTGTTGGCCTCGCGCAACGCCGCGCTCGCGCCGTTCTGGATGCGCCCCCGTGACGAGACCGCGCTGCGCGCACCGGAGTTGGCGGGCCGTCAGGTCCTGGTGGTGGACGGCGAGGACACCTTCACCGCGATGCTCGCGCACGTGCTGCGCACGCTCGGCCTCCGGGTGGAGGTCAGGTCGTACGACGATGTGACCTCGCGTCGGGTGCGCACGGCCGAGCTGGTCGTGGTGGGCCCCGGCCCCGGCGACCCGCGGGACGCCTCGCACCGCAAGATCCGGCTCATGGGCGCGTTGCTGCGGACCCGCCTGGACGCGAGCGGGCCGCTGCTCGCGGTGTGCCTGGGGCATCAGCTGCTGGCCCGCGAGCTGGGCCTGGACCTGGTTCGCAAGGCGCGGCCGTATCAGGGCAAGCAGGTCGAGATCGACCTGTTCGGCCGTCCGGAGAAGGTCGGCTTCTACAACGCGTTCGCCGCGGTACGCCCCGCGAACGGGGTGCCCAATGTCGAGTTCGCCGCCGACCCGGAGTCCGGCCTGGTGCACGCGCTGCGCTCCCCCCGGATGCGGCTCGCGGGCGTGCAGTTCCACCCGGAGTCGGTGCTGACCCACAACGGCCTGTCGATCGTCCGGGAGTTGCTCGCCGGGCTGTGACGTGAGGGGGAATCCACCGCGATCGGGGGCGCGTCCCGGCGGAGGCGGGAGCGGCGTGGAATCATAATCGCGTTGCTCGGGACGTGGCGGCGGAGGATCCTCTACCCGTTCGTCGACCGATTCCAGTGGAGGGGGTTCCCGTGGGCTCCGATTGTCCGCCGCACGACCCCGTCGACTGGAGCGGCCGCAAGCGCTGCCGCAAGTGCGGGGTGACCTTCGGCGGGCCCCGCCCGCTCCCGCCCTCGCCACCGGATGCCGATGGCTGATCTGCCGCCCCCGCCGCCGAACTTCCACACGGCGCCGCGTACCTGCTGGGACGAGTTGCCCACGGACGCGCGCGCCGCGGTCGAACGGTGTGCGGGGCGCGTGCTGGCCGTCGCCACGGTGTGGGCCGGATTCAACTGCGAGTTCGCGGCGACGGTGACGACCGAGCGGGCCCGGTATTTCGTCAAGGGCGTCCCGCGCGACCACCCGGCCGTACCGCAGCAAGGGGTGGAAGCGCGGGTCGCCCCGCATGTGAGCGCGGTGTCGCCGAGGCTGCGGTGGGAGGTTCGGCTCGACGACTGGCTGCTGCTCGGGTTCGATTACATCGTGGGCCGGCACGCCGACTTCGCGCCGGGTACGGCGGATCTGCCGCTGGTGGCGGACGCGTTGCGGCGGCTGGGCCGGGTCGCGGTACGCGATCTGCCGCTGCCGCGGATCGAGGAGCGCTGGCGTGCCTTCCTGAGCAATCGCCAGCTGGAACTGCTGCGCGGCGAGAGCCTGTTGCACACCGACCTGCACCCGCACAACGTGCTGATCGGCGAACGGGGACCGCGGGCCTACCTCGTCGACTGGGCCCAGCCCGCGCGCGGCCCGGCGTGGATCGAGGTCGCCCTGGTGGCGAGCCGGCTGATGGACGAGGGGCACACCGCCGAGCAGGCGGCCTCGTGGGCGGACCGGTTCGGATGCTGGCGCACGGTGTCCCGGGAAGCGATGGAGGCATTCGTGTTCGCCGCCACCAACCAGTGCTCGCGCGGGATCGGCGCCGCGGACGCGGCGCCGTGGAACGCCCGGTTGACCGCGCTCGCCGAGGCCCGCGCGGGCCGGGCACATCGGCGGGCGTGTCCGCCGCGCTCGCACCCGCGGACGATCGGGCCGCCGACGTAGGGTGACCGGGTAGGAGCTTCTCACCCCCCGGAGGCACGGATGTCCGAGCTCGGCGCGACCACCAGTCCCACCAAGTGGGTGGCCGATCAGGCCAAGCTCTACGAGGAGTCCGGCGGCACCAAGGGGCTGACCGTGCAGGGCTCGCCGTGCCTGCTGATCGACACCCTCGGACGCAAGAGCGGCCAATGGCGTCGCTCCGTGCTGATCTACGGACGCGACGGCGAGGACTACCTGGTCGTGGCCTCGCTCGGCGGTTCGGACCACCACCCGCTCTGGTACCTCAACCTGACCGCCAACCCCCAGGTGCGCCTTCGCGTCGAGACCGAGCGCTTCGCGGCCACCGCCGAGACGCTCTCCCCCGCGGAGAAGGCGCGGGTGTGGCCGCACCTGGTGGAGGTGTTCGCGCCCTACGCGGGCTACCAGCAGAAGACCGAGCGGGACATCCCGGTGGTCCGACTGCGACGCGCCGCCGACTAGGAGACGCCCTGGGCCCGTCGCCCGATCGCCCGTCGCCCGATCGCGGGGCCGTGTCCGGGAGTTCGGCCGGGTGCGACCCTTCTGGCGGGTCGCGGTGGGCGGGTAGGCTCGCCGCCGGTTGCCTCCGACGACGGGCTCATCCAGCATGCGTATGCTCCGCCGGGTCTCCCCGCTCGTGCTCGCGCTGCTCCTGGCCGTACCGACCGTCCAGGGCGCCCGGGGGGCCACCCCCGGGCCCGACGATCCGCAGGTCGCGGCCGAACGGATCGAAGTGTCCGAGGTCCCCCACGAACTGCGAGCGGGCGCGGGGACCGTCGAGTTCACCGCGACACTGCGCAACACCGGCGGAAGTCCGTTGCTCCTGGAGCCGTACGTCACCGTCTTCGGCGACTTCATCCGTCCCGAACACATCCTCCTGGAGCTCTTGGACCCGACCACCAACCGGTGGGGCACGCTCGTGCTCGACCCGGCCCGGGACCTCCGGGTGATGCTGCCCTACCGGGGAGCGGAGAAGCTGTCGGGGACATCCGGGCGGCTGGCTCCGAACAGCACCCTCGCCTACCGATTGCGCTTCACGCTCGCGGCGAGCGCGCCGCCGCAGCTCGCGGGGATCGAGATCGGCGGCGAGGCCGGGCCGTCCGCCCCCGGCGAGGACAAGCGCTTCGGCACGTTCAGCGACATCGAGTTCGTCGTGGTCGGGGCCGACGGCACCAGACCCGCCCTTCCGCCCCCGCCCGACGCGTCCGACGCGTCCGACCCACCATCCGCGCCGGACGCGGGACCGGCCGATTTCGGCGGCACCGCGATGCGGGTCGCGGGGGTGGCCGCCCGGAACGGCGGGCCGGCGTTCGACCTGACGGGCGTGCCCGGTTGGATCCGGGCCGGGGCCGGCGCGTTCGAGTTCCACATCGCGATCTCCAACGACACCGGTCGCACGATCGACGCGCTGCGCCCACAACTCCTGTTCACCTCGGGCGGTTCCGGATTGGCCGCCGAACACCTGAAGGTGGAGGCGTTCACGCCGCTCGGCCACTGGACGCCGGTGCCCCTGTCCCACCTGATCGATGTCGAGACCGGGCGCCCCGGGCACCTGCTCGGCGCGTTGGACTCACCGGTGTGGGAGACCGAACGCCATCTGCCGGCGGGCGAGTTCACCACCATCAAAGTGCGCGTGTGGTTTCCGGCCGAGTCACCGGCGACGGGGCACGATGTCGCCGTCCTGGCCGGGACCGACTTCCTGAACCCGGCCGGCGGCCTACCGCTGTCGCGCAGCGACTTCCGGGTGTTCCGGGTGACCGCCGCCGGCGCCCCGGACGGCCCCCCGAGGCTGCGTCCCGTCGCCCCGGGCGAGGCCCCCACCAAGTCCGGCGCCGCCGACACCGACGACGGCGACCCGTTCACGTTCGCCACGATCGCGATCTGGCTCGCCCTTGGAGGAGTCGTCGTGGCCGTCGTGTACTTCGCCCGCAGGAATCGCGGCCGGGCCCCCGAGGACCCGGACCCCTACGGACCCGACGCCTGACGCCCGACGCGCCGTCGACGGCTGCTGCCGCCGCCTACCCGAACAGCACCTTCGCCTCGTCGTACAGGGCCGGCGGCACGGTCTTGAGCTCGCGGGTGGCGGCCTCCAACGGCACCGTCACCACGTCCGTGCCGTGCAGCGCGACCATCTTCCCCCAGTCGCCCGCGTTGACCGCGTCGATCGCGTGGAAGCCGAACCGGGTGGCCAGCCACCGGTCGAACGCGGTGGGCGTGCCACCGCGCTGCACGTGCCCGAGCACGGTCGTGCGGGCCTCGTGACCGGTGCGCTTCTCGATCTCCGAGGCGAGCCAGTCGCCGATGCCGGACAGCTTGACGTGGCCGAACGCGTCCAGCGTCTGATCCTTCGTCACCATCTGTCCCGCCAGCGGAATCGCGCCTTCCGCCACCACGATGATCGGCGCGTAGTTGGTCCGGAAGCGGCTGTCCACCCAGCCGCAGACCTCCTCCACGTCGAAGTTCTGCTCGGGGATCAGGATCACGTTCGCGCCGCCGGCCATGCCGGAGTGGATCGCGATCCAGCCCGCGTGCCGGCCCATCACCTCGACGATCAGCACGCGCCGGTGCGACTCGGCGGTGGTGTGCAGGCGATCGATCGCCTCGGTCGCGATGTTCACCGCGGTGTCGAAGCCGAACGTGTAGTCCGTCGCGCCCAGGTCGTTGTCGATCGTCTTCGGCACCCCGACGACCTTGACCTCGTGCTCGTGCAGCCGGGTCGCGACCCCGAGGGTGTCCTCGCCGCCGATCGCCACGAGCGCGTCCACTTCGAGCTTCTGGAGGTTCTCGCGGATCCGCTCGATGCCGCGATCCACCTTGATCGGGTTGGTCCGCGACGACCCCAGAATGGTCCCACCGCGCGGCAGGATCCCTCGGACGGCCTTGACGTCGAGCGGCATGGTGTCGCCTTCGAGCGGCCCGCGCCAGCCGTCCCGAAAGCCGATGAAGTCGTACCCGTAGTCCTGGACGCCCTTGCGCACGACAGCCCGGATCACCGCGTTGAGGCCGGGGCAGTCGCCGCCGCCGGTCAGTACTCCGACACGCATCGAAATCTCCGATTTCTTCCGTCCGGTACGATTCGCGGCCCACGCTACCGGTGCGAGAAGCCACCTCGACTCTTCCCACCACCCGTTCGAGGTACCCGAGTTGATCGAGTTCTGCTGCATTGCACGCGGGCCCGATCCGGGTCCACATATCGGACGTGACGCAATAGAGTCGGGCGCCATGAGCGTGCTTGCGATCGATGCCGGGACCACCGGGGTGACCGCCCTCGTCGTCGGTCGGAACGGGGACGTGCTCGCGCGTGGCTACCAGGAGTTCCAGCAGCACTTCCCACAGCCCGGGTGGGTCGAGCACGCGCCCGAGGAGATCTGGCAGGCCACCCTCCAGGCGTGCCGCGAGGCGCTGGACGGCGCGCCCGAGCGACCGACCTGCCTGGGCATCACCAACCAGCGCGAGACCGCGTGCCTGTGGGACCGCCGCTCGCTCGCGTCACCGCGCCGCGCGATCGTCTGGCAGGACCGCCGCTCGGCGGCGATCTGTACCGAACTCGCCGAGGCGGGCCACGGACCCCGCGTGAGCGAGCTGACCGGCCTTCGGCTCGACCCCTACTTCACCGCGACCAAGTACGCCTGGCTCGCCCGGCACGACGAGCGCGCCTGGCACGGCGTCGAGGAGGGCCGGATCGCCCTGGGCACGGTGGACTCCTACCTCGTCGCCCGACTCACCGCCGGCCGCCGGCACGTCACCGACGCGTCGAACGCGTCCCGCACGCTGCTCTTCGACATCACCACCGGGCGGTGGTCGCCACAACTGTGCGAGCTGTTCGGCGTCCCCGAGGCGGCACTGCCCGAGGTGGTCCCCTCCTACGGCGTGATCGACCGCACCGATCCCGCGACCTTCCTCGGCCTGGACATCCCGATCGCCGGCATCGCCGGCGACCAGCAGGCGGCGCTGTTCGGCCAGACCTGCCACGCCCCCGGCGACGTGAAGTGCACGTACGGCACCGGCTCCTTCGTACTGATCAACACCGGCGACGAACCCGTCCGCTCGGAGGCCGGCCTGCTCACCACCGTCGCGTGGGGCGCCCCCGACGGCTCGCTGACCTACGCGCTCGAAGGCTCGATCTTCGTCACCGGCGCGGCCGTCCAGTGGCTGCGCGACGGCCTCGGCATCATCGGCGCGGCCGGGGAAAGCGAGCCGATCGCCCGCACCGTCCCCGACTCCGGCGGCGTGGTCTTCGTCCCCGCGCTGACCGGCCTGGGCGCGCCCGACTGGGATCCGACCGCGCGCGGCACGATCCTGGGTCTGACCCGCGGCACGACTCGCGCACACCTGGTCCGCGCCACGCTGGAGGCCATCGCCTTCGAGGTCCGCGACGTGATCGACGCGATGACCAGCGAGGCGGGCCTGTCCCTGCCGCTCCTCAAGGTGGACGGCGGCGCCTCCGAGAACGGTCTGCTGTGCGAACTCCAGGCGGCCCAGCTCGGCGTCCCCGTCGAACGCCCCCGGATCAGCGAGACCACCGCTTTGGGCGCCGCGTTCCTGGCCGGCCTCGGCACGGGGGTGTGGGCCTCCACCGCCGAACTCGCCGGCACGTGGCGTCTGGACGCCCGTTACGACCCGGGCCCGCGCGACGACCGGGCCCACGCCCGCTGGCGCCGAGCGGTCGAACGCGCGAAGGGCTGGGCAGACTGACGCTCGGCCGTTCGCTCGGCCCGCGGTCGTCTCAGTCGTCCAGGCCCTTCTCGATCGCGTACCGGACCAGCTCGACCCGGTTGTGCAGTTGCAGCTTGTTCAGGGTGTTCTGCACGTGGTTCTGCACGGTCCGATGGGACAGGAACAGCCGTTCCGCGATCTGCTTGTACGACAGCCCCTTCGCGACCATCCGCAGGACCTCGGTCTCCCGGTCGGTCAGGCGCGGTGCCGCCGGGCCCTTGCCCGCGTCCTTCGCCGGCGGGTCCGTGGCCATCCGGCGAAACTCGCCCAGCACCAGGCCCGCCAGCCCCGGCGTGAACACCGGGTCGCCGATCGCCGTGCGCCCGACCGCGTCCACCAGTTCCTCGCGGCTCGCCGACTTGACCAGGTAGCCCGTCGCCCCCGCCTTGACCGCCTCCAGCACGTCCTCCTGCTCGCCGCTCGCCGACAGCACCAGGATCCGCACCGACGGGTCGTGCCGAACCAGTTCGCGGGCGACCTCGACGCCGGGCAGCTTGGGCAGGTGCAGGTCCAGGATCACCACGTTCGGCGAGGTCGCCCGGGCCCGGCGGACCGCCTCGGGCCCGTCGCCGGCCGTGGCGACCACGTCGTAGCCGGCCTCCGCGAGGTCGCGCGCGACCGCCTCGCGCCACATCGGGTGGTCGTCCACGACCAGGACCTTGAGCGGCGCGGCCGGCTCGCCGCCGCCACTCGGGTCGCCGGTTCCGCTCGCCCCACTCGTCCCGCTCGCCCCGCTCGTCCCACCGGTCTCGCTCATCCGCTCCCCTGCCTCGGCACCCGGAGCTCCAGCTCGGTGCCTTCTCCCGTCACCGACGACCACACCACACTCCCGCCGAGGTCGCGCACCCGGCCCTCGATCGACTGGGCCACGCCCAACCGGCCCTGCGCGCGGGCCGCTTCGAGCCGGCCCGGGGCCATGCCCGGGCCGTCGTCGCGGACACTGACCACGATCTCGTCCGTCTCGTCCTCCAGCAGGATCCACGCGTTGGCGCCCTCGCCCGCGTGCCGGCGCACGTTGTCCAGGGCCGCCGACACGGCGGCGGTGACCTCGCGCGCCGTCGGGGTGGGCAGCAGTACCGGCGTGCCCGGCGAGGACACCGTGACGCGGGCGCCGGCGAAGCCGCCGAGCAGCACGCGCAGGTCCTGACGAGCCGGCTCGCCGTTCGTGCCCGAGCCCGGCAGGTCCGCCGACTCGACCCGGGCGGGCGTCGCGGAGATCAGCTGGCGCAGCGCCACCTCCTGCTCGCCCGCCAGCTTTCCGAGCCCCGCGGCCTCGCCGCCCAACTCCGCGCCGCGTCGCTGGACCAACGCGAGCACCTGGAGCACGCCGTCGTGGATGTCGCGCGCGAGCCGCTCGCGTTCGCGCGTGGCCGCCTCCAGTTGCAGCGCCCGGGCGAGCGCCCGCTCACTGACCCGGGCGATCTCGACGACGTAGCCGACCGCGCCGCCGGCGAGCAGCAACAGCACGATGTTGTGCTGGTTGTCCGGCGTGATCGCGCCGCGCTCCACCACGCTGGAGGCGCCTATCACCAGAGCCGCCACCGAGCCGGTCTTCCAGCCGCCCTTGAGCGCGCACGCGAGCACCGGCGCCGAGACCCACACGGTGGGCAGCGTCATCGTGCCCTGCGCGACCCGCTCGGGATCGTCCAGCCACCGGGTCGCGAGCAAACAGCTCACGGCCACGCACACGTCGATGATCAGCAGCGGCGGCTCGCGCAACCTCGGGTCGCGGAAGCCGTACGCGGTCGCGGCGGTCCACACCGTGAGCAGCGCCATGATGGCCCACCCGCCGACCGGATACCGGTAATCGCCCGCGACCTGCGCGAACCGCACGATCGCGTAGGAGAGGGCGAGCACCCGAAAGACCGTGAGCGCCCGCCACAGCGACTGCTCGACACCCACGTGGACTCCCCTGACTGCGCCGGCTCGGCCCGGTCAGGCGGCGGGCCGGTCGGAACCGTCCGCGTCGCCCCGCCCGGCCGCCGGCTCGGCGTCCTCGTGGGCCGCGGCGTCGGCGCCCTTCTCGGCCGCCTTGGCCGCTGCCGCCTGCTTGCGGGCCTCGTCGAGCTGCTTCTTGGCGTCCGCCGCGTACGTGTCGACGTACTCCTGGCCCGACAGCTCCATCAGCGCGTACATGATCTCGTCGGTGATCGCGCGCAGGATGAAGCGGTCGTCCTCCATGCCCTCGTAGCGGGAGAAGTCCAGCGGCTCGCCGACCTTGATCCCCACCCGCATGATCTTCGGCACCACCTTGCCGGGCGGCTGGATCTTCTCGGTGTCGATCATCGCGACCGGGATCACCGGCGCGCGGGACTCCAGGGCGAGCCGCGCGATGCCGGTCTTGCCGCGGTAGAGCCGGCCGTCCGGCGAGCGGGTGCCCTCGGGGTAGATGCCGAACAGCTGCTCCTCGCGCAGCACCTTGAGCCCGGCGTTCAGCGCCGCCTCGCTCGCGCGGCCGCCGCTGCGGTCCACGGGGAGTTGGCCGACGCCCTTGAAGAACGCGGCGGTGAGCCGACCCTTGACCCCGCGCCCGGTGAAGTAGTCCGACTTCGCCAGGAACGTGATCCGGCGCGGGACGACGGTGGGGAGGAAGAACGAGTCCGAGAACGAGAGGTGGTTGCTCGCCAAAATGGCCGGGCCCCGTTCCGGGATGTGCTCCTGGCCTTCCACCCACGGGCGGAAGAAGAGCCTCAAGACGGGACCGACGATCATCTTCATCAGCCGGTAGAACAACCCTGACCTCCAGCTCGGGACAGCACGACCCTAGAGCATCCCCCCGTGCGCGGACTCGCGGATCCGCTTGTCCGGGCACCGCCGGCACCGGGGTCGCGCCGCTGTACGCATCGCGCACGACCGTGGGACGATTCCGGAGCGCCGGGGTGTTGTGGGGGGAAGAGGCGGAACCACTCGCCTTCCGACCCCGTTATGGAACCTGTATCACCTCGTCGTCCACCGGTCGCCGCGCTCGGCGGCACAGCCGGCGCTCGTCCCCGCCCGCCCGTCACCCGAAGGAGCCCGTTGGTGTCGATCCTGCCCGGTGCCGAACCCCAGCACCACGATGGCGGCCCCGTCGGGGTCCTGCTCTGCCACGGGTTCACGGGCACTCCGCAGTCGCTGCGGCCGTGGGCCGAATACCTCGCGGCGGCGGGCCTGACGGTGTCGCTGCCACTGCTGCCGGGTCACGGCACGTGCTGGCAGGACATGAACCTGACCACGTGGCAGGACTGGTACGCGACCGTGGACCGCGCGCTCGACCGGCTGCGCGAGCGCTGCGACACGGTGTTCGTGATGGGCCTGTCGATGGGCGCCGGGCTCGCGTTGCGGCTCGCCCAGCAGCACGGCGACGAGGTGGCGGGCCTGGTGCTGGTCAACCCCTCGGTGCAGGCCGACGACCCGCGGGCCAAGCTGCTGCCGGTGCTGCGCCATGTCATATCGTCGGCGCCCGGAATCGCCTCCGACATCCGGCTTGAGGGCTCGGTCGAGCTCGCGTACACGCGCACACCGGTCAAGGCGGCCTATTCGCTGTCCCGGTTCTGGCGCGTGGTCTCCGCCGACCTGCCGCAGGTCACCCAGCCGGTGCTGCTCCTGCACAGTCCGCACGACCACGTGGTCTCGCCCGCCAACTCCGAGACGGTGCTGGCCCGGATCTCCTCCACGGACGTCACCGACGTCCTGCTCAACGACAGCTATCACGTGGCGACGCTCGACCACGACGCGGAACGGATCTTCGCATCCAGCCTGGAATTCGTACGCCGGCTCGCGCCGGACGCGCGGACCCCGGAGACGGCCGAGAGGGACTGAACGAACGGTGCGCGGACGTGGCAACGGACTCGACGCGGAGTCCTTCAAGCCGTTGACCGACCTCGACCCCGAGGCGGCCGACGTGATGCTGGACGCCCTGCGCGAGGCGGGGGTCGCGGCCTACGTCTCGACGCTCGAGCCTCGGGATCCGGACGAGGAACCCGAGGAGATCGAGCGCCTGTGGGTGGACGCGACGGCGACGGCGCGGGCCCGGGCGATCCTGCGCTCGTTGACCGAGCCGTCCTCGCCCCGGGCGCGGGGCAAGGAGGCCGCGGCCGGACCCGCCGACATCCCGCAGGTCGAGTCGTCCCGGACCGAACCGGCGGAACGGGCCGAGCCCGCCGACCCGGCCGCGCCCGCCGAGCGGCCGGGTGACGACGAGGTGTGGGCGCAGATCGTCGCGTCCTTCGACAACGAGGTGACCGATCCGGTCCCGCGCTGGCCGGTCGCCGAGGACCTGGGCGGTGACCGCCCGGGCGGCGACCCGCCCACCGACGGGTCGTTCAAGGTCGGGCTGCCCGCGGCCGCCGGGCCGCGCGACTACTCGCTCGCGCCGCCGGGGCCGCCGGCCATCAACGAGCTGGACGAGGACCCGGAGGCGCATTTCGTGCCGCCTCCGCCGCCCCCGCTGCCCAAGACCGACGCGGCCACCAAGATCGCGTGGATCGCGCTGATCGGCGGCCCGCTGTACCTGCTGGTGTCGGTGCTGATCGGCCGCCCGGTCGGGCCGTGGACCTCCTTCGCCGCGTTCACCGCGTTCACCGGTGGATTCGTCGCGTTGGTGGCACGGATGCGTCGAGATCGGGACGATGACGACCCCGACGACGGTGCCGTGGTCTGACCCGACGTCACTTGGCATGATCGTGACCGGTTCTGATGGGATGTCACCCCGCATTGGGGGTCTCCGGCCGGGTACCTTCCTTGCGTGGACGCGGATAACGAGGGACGCCTGATCGGCGGGCGCTACCTGCTCGCGGAGCAACTCGGGCGCGGGGGCATGGGTGCGGTCTGGCGAGCTCGGGACGAGGTCCTGGGTCGCGAGGTCGCGGTCAAGGAGATGTTGCCGCAACCGGGCGCCGACGAGGCCGATCGGGCCAGGTTGCGCGAGCGCGCGGCGCGCGAGGCACGGGCCGCCGCGCGGCTCAGTCATCCCTCGGTGGTGCGCGTCTACGACGTGGTCGAAGAGGACGATCGGCCGTGGATCGTCATGGAGTTGGTCCCCTCGCGCTCGCTCGCGGAGCTGATCCGCGAGAACGGACCGATACCCGCCGACCGGGTCGCCGAGATCGGCATCGCGATGGTCGACGCGCTGCGGACCGCGCACGCGGCGGGCATCCTGCACCGGGACGTCAAGCCCGGCAACGTGCTGATCACCCCGGACGGCCGGGCGGTGCTCAGCGACTTCGGCATCGCGATCGTCGAGGGCGACTCGTCGGTCACCCAGTCGGGCGTCGTGCTGGGCGCGCCGGCGTACATCCCGCCGGAGCGGGCCCGCGGCCTGGATCCGACGGCGGCGTCCGACCTGTGGTCGCTGGGCGCGACGCTGTACGCGGCGGTCGAGGGCAATTCCCCGTTCGAGCGCTCGACGCCGCTCGCGACGCTGACCGCGATCGTGAGCGAGGATCCGGCGCCGGCCAAGCACGCGGGCCCGCTCGATCCGGTCCTGCGCGCGCTGCTCGACCGTGAGCCGGCCGCGCGGCCGGACGCGGCCGAGGCCGAGTCGATGCTGCGCGGCGCGCTGCGCGAGATCCAGGCCGAGAACGCGCGGACGCGGGTGCTGCCGACGCTGCCCGCACCGTCGGCGGCCGGCTCCGCATCCGCGCCGGAGCCGCGGCGCACCGAACCGGACTCGGACGAGATACCCCGGGGCGAGGGGGGCGATGTGGAGACCGTGTCCCCCCTCGTCGCCCCGCCCACGAAGCCCCCCAAGCCGCCCAGAGAGCGCCGACCGGGCCGGGCCTTCCCGTGGCTGCCGCTGCCCGCCGCGATCGCGGCCCTGGTGGTGTTCGGCGTCGTGGTGGGCCTGATCCTGTTCCTTGTCGTCCCCAACGACGACGACAAGAAGGCGAAGGGTGCGTCGGGCACTTCCGGCGGCCCCCTCCCGCAGACGAGTCCGCACACCCCCTCGGCCTCGCAGACGAGCTCCGGGGTCGCCGGCGAACTGCCGCAGCCCCCGGCGGGCAACACCCCCGCGCAGACCACACCCGCCGGCACGCCCGAGCAGACCACGCCCGCACAGCAGACGTCCGCGCCGCCGAACGACGCCGCCGGGCTCCCGGCCGGGTGGACCCCGTACGTCGGTAGCACGACGAAATACCGGCTCGGTCTGCCGCCCGGGTGGACCAAGGCCAAGACCGAGGGCACGCAGGAGTTCTTCACGAACGAGGAGCGGACCCTCAAGTTCAACGTGGACACGGGCGACTCGGCACAGGGCGACCCGGTCGAGGACTGGAAGAACCAGGAGCCCCACGCCCGGGGCGCCTTCCCGAACTACGCGCGCGTGAGCATCGAGAAGGCCGAGTACCGCAACTACGACGCGGCGGCCTGGCAGTTCACCTACGGCACCAGCGTCAAGCGGCACGTGTTCAACCTCGGCTTCGCCACCGACAAGAACCGGGGCTACGCGCTGTACATGGATGTGCCCGAGGCGGTCTGGAACGACCCGGCGACCCAACAGTTGCTGGCCGACTTCAAGGCCAGTTTCCAGCCCTGACGCACCGTCAAGCGGTGGGCACCCGAAGGGTCGCGAGGACCGGGCGGTGGTCGGACGCGGCCGTGTAGTCGGCGTCCGTGACGTCGTCGGGGACGCCGCACGAGAGCACCTCTATGCCCGCGGACGCGAACACGCCGTCGAGCCGTCGGCCGGGGTCGCGGCGCGGCGCCGTGTACTCCTCGCCCCACGGCGCGGTCGCGTACCCGTCCTGGAACTCGTCGGCGAGTCGATCCCACGCCGGGCGGCCGGCCGACTCGTTGAAGTCCCCGGCCAGGACCCGGTGTTCGGCGCCGAGCGCGTTCAACCGGCGCAGTACGAGATCGGCCTGCCCGCGGCGCTCGGCGGCATTCAGGCCCAAGTGCGTGCTCGCCACCGCGAATTCGGCCCCGCCGACGTCCACGACGGCCGCGGCCATCCCTCGCGCATCGGCCGCCCGACGCACCGTCACCCGCAACCCACCGAGCAACAGCGGCCCCGAGGCGGTCCCGCCCCCGGTGATCACGACCAGCCCGCACTCCCGCGCGAACCGAGCCACCGCGAACCGCCACCGCAGAAACCGCGGCGCCTCCTGCACACACAACACATCGGGCGCACAGTGCCGAACGATCCGAACGAGGGCTTCCCGATCATCCCGCAACGCCCGAACGTTGTACGACATGACCCGCACACCAACCGCCACCAAAGCCCCCTCGCAAACAACCCATCCAGCCCGTCCGGCGCTTGAGGACGTCCGAAGCCCGAAGACGAACCCATCCAGCCCGTCCGGCGTTTGAGGACAAAGCCTCCCACCACCCGCCCGAAGCCCGAAGCCGAACTCATCCAGCCCGTCCGGCGTTTGAGGACAAGCTTTTCAGCCCCGACCTACGCTGCCCACTCGGCACCCATCAGCCCGTCCGGCGCTTGAGGACAACCAAGCCCGGCCGGCGTTTGAGGCCACCAGCCCGCCCGGCGCTTGAGGGCAACCAAGCCCAGCCGGCGCGTGAGGCCACCACCCGCCCAACGACTACCGCCGCGCGAGGTCCGCCGCGCCGACCAACCCCGCCGCACTACCCAACGTCGCCACGAAGACCTCCGCCCCGGGCCGATGCCCCCGCCGCAGCACACTGCGGTAGGTCTCCAACGCGGGAACGAGCAACAGGTCCCCCGCATCCGAGACCCCGCCACCGATGACGAACGCCGCCGGATCAAGCACGGCCGACAAATCGGCGAGCCCCTGCCCGAGCCACGCCCCGACCTCCCGAAACGCCGCCACCGACACGGGATCGCCCAACAGCGCCGCCTGCGTCACGTGCGGCCCCTGGATACCCGCGGGCGTACCGTCGCCGAGCGCGAGCAGCTTCTCCGCCGCCTCCGGCAACCCCGCCGCCCGGTCCCGCGCGAAGCGCGTGAGCGCGCTGCCGCTCGCGTACTGCTCCCAGCAGCCGTAGTTGCCGCACGGACACGCGATGCCGTCCGGGACGACCCGCATGTGCCCCGGTTCGCCCGCGATCCCGCCGCCGCCCCGGTACAGCTCCCCGCCGAACACGATCGCTCCACCGATACCCGTGCCCACGGTCACGCACATCACATTGGTCTGCCCTGCGGCGGCACCGAACCGGACCTCGGCCCAGGCCGCGGCGTTGGCGTCGTTCTCGACCACGACCGGGAGGCCGATCAGGCCCTCCATCCGGTCCCGCAACGGCTCGCCGACCCACGCGCCCACGTTCGCCGAGAACAGCACGGTCGACCGGTCCGCCCCGATGAACCCGGCGGCGCCCAGCCCGACCGCCTCCACGACATGGTTGCGCCGCAGCGTGGCAACCGCCTCGGCGATGACCCGCGCGGTCGCATCGGCGTCCTTGGGGGTTGCGACCTTGAGCCGATCGAGGATCACCCCGTCGGCGTCGACCACGCCCGCGAGGATTTTGGTGCCACCGATATCGACACCGATCGTGAGTCCCATGTCGTCCCAAGCTCGTTCGCGTGCATTGCCCCGCAACGGATCGTACTGGTCCGACACCCGGCCTTCCCCCACCCGTACGCCTGCCGGCCACCGGTACGACACGTCGGGACGCGGCCCGGCCGTCGCCACGATCTACTCGTCGTCGAGCCGAATCCGCTCGGTCTCGGCCGGCTTCGCGGCCCACCGGCGCTCCCGGTCGCCCACGAAGGCCCGATACGCGGAGGCCAACTCCGCCCCCGCGGCGGCGAGATGCGCGGCGACCTCCGGATGCCTGCGCGCGACCTGTTCGCGCACCGCGCCGGCCTGATCCACCAGCGACTCGGCGAACTTGCGCGCTTCCTCGGCCAACCGCGCCGCCGGCGGCTCGCCGTCCCTGCCGTCCGCCCCGGTCAGCGACTCGGCCAGCTTGCGAGCCTCCTCCCCGAGCCGCGCCCAGGGATCGACCCGCTCGGCACCGTCGTCCTCCGCGGCCTCGGCCTCCGACCCTCCCGCATCCCCCGGAGCACCCGGAGCACCCGGAGCACCCGGGGTACCCGGGGTACCCGGGGTACCCGGGGCACCCGGGGCACCTGCCGCGCCGGAAGCACCAGGAGCACCAGGAGCACCCGCCGATGCCCCCGCACCCTTCGGCACCTCGTCCGTGACATCCGCCCACGCGTCCGCGCCGGCCTCGCCCTTGCCCTTGCCCGTGTCCCGCTCGTCTCGATCCATCCGACGCATTGTGCGCGGTCCTCCCCCTCGAACGCGAGCAGAACGCCCCACAAACAGCCCGAACCCGACACGGAAACGGCATCCCGCACCGAGTCCGGCCCATGCACCCGATCGACGGCACCGACCGGGGCCCGGGGCAGGGCGGGGCAGGGCAGGGCAGGGCAGAGGGATCACGAGTTCACATCGGCTTCGAGATCCGTACGGCCTCGCAGCGATCGCACTCGCACGGCGGGTCATTGGCGGGATAGGCAGGTCGCGGGTCATCCGCGTGGACCTCGTAGTGGTGCGGCGGCTTGAGCACTTCGCGTTCGCCATTGGCTTTGATCCGATAAACGGAAATAGTCATCCCGCTCTCGCCTTGCAGAATTCCCATCGATCACTCCCAAGGGATGAATTGGCGAATCCACTCCCCATCAAACTCCTTCCGGGCTACCGTTGGCTATGGGTGATCAGTCGACAACAATCGGACACATTTCACCCCGCGAACGGTGACGAACGAGAGATGCGATCGCTTGGCGAGAGTTCGCCAAAGCAGACCGCGAAGGGGTACGGGATGGCGACGCGTCGGGAGTCGGAGCCGCCAATGGCGGCATGGATCCACACCTACCTGGGTCGAGAAATCGAACGTTGTCGAGGCGCGAATCGATCGACAGCATGTACTCACCCGGGGAAATCCACCGGAAGCGTGCTTCGTGATGGATGAAGCCGCCTTGCGCCGGCATCCCGATGATCCGGCGGTGATGCGTGAGCAGCTCGAATACATCCTCAAGACGGTGGAACTTCCGAACCTGACCGTTCAACTGGCCCCATTCAGTCGAGGATTGCATGCCATGCTCGACGGCCCGATGACTTTGCCGACGTTCGACGAAGGCGACGATTGCGTCTACGTCGAGCCGGTCGGAGGAGGCATGGTCTACTCCGATGCTGTGGGCGTGGCTTCAGCGAAGCGTCCATACGATGCGCTACGGGCGGAGGGTCTGCCGCCTGCTGGGACCGCACGTCTGATCCGCTCGGTAATGGAGAGCTTGTGAAGAGCGCACAGCACCCTTCCCCCCGTTGGTTCACGTCGTCCTACAGCACGAATCAGGGCGGCAACTGTGTTGAGACCGCTGCCTTCAGGGATTCGATCGGCGTCCGTGACTCCAAGGACCTCGGCGTCGGCCACCTCACCGTCGAGCCCGCCTCGTGGGTGGCTCTGATCGGGTCGCTCAAGAGCCGCTGAATTCGAACGACACACGAGAACGGCCCGGAGGGCTCTTCAGAGCATCCGGGCCGTTGTCGGTTCGCCGCCGCTACCGCGACGTGCGCATCCACACCGCCGGATCCGGCACGAATCGCACCCGCAGCATCCCGTCCCGCAGCCCCGCGCCCTCGATCACGCAGCGCCGCAGCGCCGACGGAAGCCGGAGCAGCCGCCGGTTCGGGCCCACCGTCACGACCAGTTCGTCGCCGCGGCGGAGCAGGTCCAAGTCGTCGCGGTCGGTGCCCGGCAGCGGGAGCAGCAGGATCAGCCGTTCGCCGTCCCGTTCGATCCCGTGCTCGTCGCCGGTGGTACCGCCCAAGCCGACCGGCCCGAAGTGGCCCGCGACATCCGCCAGTTCCGCCGCGCCCAACGGCTCGGCGGCGAGCGTGGGGATCTGCGCCAGCGGCGAGCGCGGGAACAGCGCGCACAACGCGTCCACGGTCTCGCGCGCGACCTCCGCGCGCGCCCGCACCACGGGATCCGGCGAGTCGGCCGCGCCGATCCCGTTGACGATCACGTCCTCGATCCGGTGGCCGTACAGCGCGAGCGCCGAGGCCGCCCGTCGGGCCCCCGCGAGCGCGACCGTCCCGGGCCGCACCACCAGCCGCACCGTGGTCGTGGGCGCGTCCACCAGCGCCCGCAGCGCTTCCAGCTCGATGTTCACCCGCCGGGCCGTGTCGTACACCCAGTCCTCGGGCATCGGCACCCCGGCGACCGCGGCCAGGATCGGCCGCAGCGCCCGCGCCGCCTGCCGCTCGACCGGCAGCAGCCGATCCAGGTAGCGCATCAGGTTCTCGGGCAACGCCAGCATCGGCACCGCACGCCCGGCGGCCGGCAGGTCGACCACGATCAGGTCGTACGCCTGCGCGGCGACCGCCCGCGCCAGCACCCGCAGGGCCAGCACGTCGCCGGCCCCCGGCAGCACGGTGATCTCCTCGGGATCCAGCGGATCCACCCCGACCACCGCGAGCGCCGCGCCCAACTGGCTCTGGACCAACAGGAACTCGCGCTCGAACTCGGCCCGCGCCGCGACCCGCTGCACGGCCAGCTTCGGCAGCGCCTCGACCGGCTCGGGGGTCACCGGCACATCGAGCACGGTGTCCACGTCGCGCGTGCCGTCGGCGGCCAGCAGCAGGGTGCGCCGCCCGGCCCGCGCGGCGGCCACCGCCGTCGCCGTCGCCACGGTGGTCCGTCCGGCGCCAGGGAGGCCCGTGACCAACAGGACCCGCGTCACCGCCGGTTCAGCTCTCGACGCGCTTCTTGAGCCCGGTCAGGGCGCGATCGATGATGACCTTCTCCGCCTTGCGCTTGAGCATCCCCAACATCGGGATCTTGACGTCGACGGTCAGTTCGTACGTGACGTCCGTGCCGCCCGGGATCGGGCTCAGCGCGTAGCGCCCGTCGAGCGCCTTGAGCATCTGGCTCGTGACGAGGGTCCACCGCACCTCGCGGTCGCCGTCCCACGTGTAGCCGAGCACGTGCTCGTCGCTGATCACACCCGCGTCGAGCTTGAACCGCACACGCACCGCGCGCCCGAGCTCTTCGTCGATCTCGAGGACCTCGGTCTCCTTGACCTCGCCGGTCCACTCGGGATAGCCCTCGAACCCCGCGATGACGGCCATGACCTCGGCCGGTGTGGCGTCGATCGTGATGGTCGAGCTGGTCCGTTCAGCCATCGTGAGGAGTCCTCCGGAAGGTCGCTTAGCCGTCATGAACAAACATCGCAGGATGTTTGAGTACAACCGATCCGACCGAAGGCTACCGTGCCCGAACTGCGCGTACGCGGCACCGGCTCACCAGGTGAGGACGTACGGTTTTCCGGTGGCCTGGAAATGCCCCACGTTGACGCATTCGGTACGCCCGATCCGCATCCGCGCGCGCAGCGGTTGATGCACGTGGCCGAACAGCACGAGATCGGGCCGGGTCTCGTGGATCGCCGTCAGCACCGCCTCGCTGCCGCGCTCGAAGCGGCGCGCGACCACGTCGTAGGTCAGGTCGGGGACGGCCGGCGGGATGTGGCAGCACAGCACGTCGACCTTGCCGACCGCGGCGACCTTGGCGGCGTAGTCCTCGTCGGAGATCTCGTACGGCGTGTGCATCGGGGTGCGCAGGCCGCCGCCGACGAAGCCGAAGGTACGGCCGCCGATCTCGACGACCTGCCCGTCCAGCACGGTCACGCCCTCGCGCGCGTAGTCGGGCCACAGGTCGGGCACGTCGACGTTGCCGTAGGTCACGTAGGTCGGCGTCGGGAAGGCCGCGAACAGTGCGGCGTACTGCCGGCGCACCGCGTCCTCGATCGCCGCGCGGGCGCCGCCGGGCACGCCCGCCCACAGCGAGCCGGAGAACACCCGGGCCTCGGTGAACCGCCGGGCGTTGCGCAGCGCGAGCAGCTTGCGGGTGTTGTCGATGCCGAACAGGTCGGTGAAGATGCCGCGGTCGAGGTCGTGGTAGTCGAGGAAGAGCACGAGGTCGCCCAGGCACACCAGCGCGTCGGCGCCCTCGCCGGCGCGGGCGAGTGCCTCGGCAGCGCCGTGGACATCGCTCACCACGTGGACCCGCATGCCTGTCACTTTACTGACGGCCCGGAACCGAAACCGACGCCCGAAGGGGGTTGTCTCCGTCACACACGCTCACGTGGTGAATCGATACTCTCGACATGCGCGGCCGAACCGGGACGGATGGACCATCGGTGTCCGGACGGGGTCCGAGTCGATCCGGCCGTGGGCTTGTCCGTAGCGTGAGACGGGGCACAGGATCCTCGCGACCCCTGTCCCACAGACCTACTTGCCAGTAACGTCTGCCCCCGTCAAAGAATCGGCAAGACAGACAAACGGCAAACGGCAGCGTCGGAGACCGGCGCCGAGACCGCAACGAGGAGCATCAGTGCGCGAGTGCAGCGTCCCGGCCCTGGCCGAGGTTCCCCCCGAGGGAAACCTGACCGACCTCATCAAGCGCAACGCCGCGGAGGCACCTCACGTCGCCGCGCTCGCCCGCAAGGTGGGCGGACGCTGGACCGACGTGACGTCCACCGGGTTCCTGGCGGAGGTGTACGAGGCCGCCAAGGGTCTGATCGCGGCGGGCATCGAGCCCGGCGACCGGGTCGGGCTGATGTCCCGTACCCGGTACGAGTGGACCCTGTTCGACTTCGCGATCTGGTGCGCGGGCGCGATCTCGGTCCCCGTGTACGAGACGTCCTCGGCCGAGCAGATCGAGTGGATCCTGTCCGACTCGGGCGCGCGCGCGGTGATCGTGGAGAACGCGGCGCACGAGAGCGCGGTCGAGCGGGCGCGAGAGCGGCTGCCCGAGCTCAAGCACGTATGGCGGATCGACGAGGGCGAGGGCGAGGCCGCCGTGGCCGCGCTGACCGCCGGCGGGCGCGACGTGAGCGACGCCGTGGTCGAGGAGCGCAGCGCGACCCTGCGGGCCGACTCGATCGCGACCATCATCTACACGTCGGGCACCACCGGACGGCCCAAGGGCTGCATCCTCACGCACGGCAACTTCCAGGCGGAGCTGGCCAACGTGGTCGCACTCCTGAACAAGCTGTTCGTCCCGGAGAAGTCGAGCTGTCTGCTGTTCCTGCCGCTCGCGCACGTGCTCGGCCGGATCCTGGAGATCGGCTGCGTCATGGCGCGGGTGCGCGTGGCGCACTGTCCGGACGTCAAGCAGCTCACCACCGAACTCGCGTCGTTCAAGCCGACGTTCGTGCTCGCGGTGCCGCGCGTGTTCGAGAAGGTCTACAACTCGGCCTCGGCCAAGGCGCAGGCCGACGGCAAGGGCAGGATCTTCGACATGGCCGCGGACACGGCCATCAAGTACAGCGAGGGCATGGACGGCGCGAGCATCAGCCTGGGCCTCAAGCTCAAGCACAAGGTGTTCGACAGGCTCGTCTACGGCAAGCTGCGCGCGGCGCTCGGCGGCCAGGCCACGCACGCGATCTCCGGCGGCGCGCCGCTGGGCACCCGGCTCGGACACTTCTTCCGCGGCATCGGCTTCACCGTGCTGGAGGGCTACGGCCTGACCGAGACCACGGCCGCGCACACGGTCAACCCGGCGGACGGGATCCGGATCGGCACGGTCGGTCGGCCGGTACCGGGTTCGGCCGTGCGGATCGCCGAGGACGGCGAGATCCTGGCCAAGGGCCCGAACGTGTTCACCGGCTACTGGAAGAACGAGGCGGCCACCGCCGACGCGTTCGAGGACGGCTGGTTCCACACCGGCGACATCGGCGTCCTGGACGACGAGGGCTTCCTGACGGTCACCGGCCGCAAGAAGGAGATCCTGGTCACCGCGGGCGGCAAGAACATCGCGCCGGCCGTGATCGAGGACCGCATCCGGGCCCACCCGCTGATCAGCGAGTGCATGGTCGTCGGCGACCGCCGCCCGTTCGTGGCCGCGCTGATCACCATCGACCCGGAGACCTTCCCGACCTGGAAGGAACAGAACGGCAAGTCCGCCGAGGCGACGGTCGCCGACCTCGCCGACGACCCGGACCTGCTCGCCGCCGTCCAGGACGCGATCGACGAGGGCAACAAGGCCGTCTCGCGCGCCGAGGGCGTCCGCAAGTTCCGCATCCTGAAGATCAACTTCACCGAGGAGAGCGGCCACGTGACGCCGTCCCTCAAGCTCAAGCGCAACCTCGTGCTCAAGGACTTCGAGCAGGACATCGAGAGGATCTACGAGGGCTGAGCACCCCACCTTCGCGACGGCCTCGGCGTCGTGGGCCCGGCACTGTGCCTCGGGCCCACGACGCCGCGGTCGTTCGCCGCAGGTCATGCGCGGGTCATTGCCGCGCGTCGGGGTCCTCACGGAGGTCCGCATCGCGGTCCGTACCGAGGTCGGAACCGAGGTCGGAACCGAGGTCCGTGCCGAGGTCCATGCCGAGGCCCGCATCGGGGTCCAGGAGGCCCTTGAGCCGGCCCGACAGCAGGTCCCAGCGCCACTCCTTCTCGACCCAGCGCCGACCCGCCGCGCCCATCCGGGCCGCCTTTTCCGGGTCGGCGAGCAGCTCCGCGACGCGTTCGGCGACGGCGACGGGCGAGCGGCCGTTCACGACGTAACCCGTCTCGCCCTCCAGGACCGCGTCCGGCGCGCCGCCCGAGTCCCCGGCGACCACCGGCCGGCCCACCGCGGACGCCTCCAGGTAGACGATGCCCAGGCCCTCGACGTCCAGGCCCTTGCGGCGGGTGCGGCAGGGCATCGCGAACACGTCGCCCGCCTCGTGGTGCGCGGGCAGTTCCGCCCACGGCACCGCGCCGGTGAACACCACCGAGTCGCGCACCCCGACCTCGTCGACCATGGCCTCCAGCCTGCCGCGGTACGGGCCGGCGCCGACGATCAGCAGCGCCGCGTCCGGGACCCGGCGCCGGATCCCGGGCAGCGCGTGGATCAGGACGTCCTGCCCCTTGCGCGGCACCAGGCGCGACACGCAGACCACGACCGGACGGTCCGTCAGGCCGTGCCGGGCCCGCACCTCGGCCCCGCCGACGCCCGGCCGGAACACGTCCTCGTCGACGCCGGGCGGCAGTTGGACCATCCGGGCGGCCGCCGCGGGGGTGAGTGCCGGGGCGATCTTGGACCGGGTGTACTCGCCCAGGTAGGTGACGGTGTCCACGCCCTCGCCGATCCGCCGCAGCAGCTGCCGGGCGCCGGGCAGGACGGCCCACCCCGCCTCGTGCCCGTGGGTCGTGGCGACGAGCCGCTCGACGCCCACCGCGCTCAGGCGGGGGGCCATCAGCCCCAGCGGCGCCGCCGCGCCGAACCAGGCCGTGTCGCAGCCCTCCGCGCGCGCGATCGCGCAGGCCTTGCGGATCGCGCCGGGCGTCGGCACCAGCATCGGCGTCCGGTCGCGCACGACCGGGAAGGGCTGGGCCGCGTCGAACGCGGCCATCTCGGCCCGGTCCTTCCACGACGACGTGTAGACGACGACGCCGTCCGCCAGCAGGCGCAGGGCCATGGAGTGCACGAAGGACTGGATGCCGCCGGGACGCGGCGGGAAGTCGTTGGTGACGATCAAGGTCTTCATCACGATCGAGGATCCCAGACCACGAGGCCGGCGCTCTGTACGATCCGTCGGTGAGCTCTCGGCCGTTCCATCCCCGCGGACCGCTCGGCACCCCATGGAACGCGTTGTGGACCGTCGCCCTCGTCTGGACGGCGACGCGGTTGCTCCTGCTGCTGACGGTGCTGGACGTGCTGCCCAACCCATGGCCGTTCGTGGTCGGCGACGCGGAGGCCATCTACCGCGAGTGGTTCCACGTGCTGCGCTCGGGGACGTTCCCGGTCGACGACGTGCGCTGGCAGTACCCGCCGGGGGCCGCGGGGGTGATATTGCTGCCGGGGCTGCTGCCGTTCGACTACGCGACCTCCGTGTACGTGCTGATGGTCGCCGCCGACGCGGTCGTGCTCACCCTGCTGGTGCGCGCGTGGCGGCGCGGCGCGTCGCCGTACGGCGCGTACCTGTGGGTGGTGGCGGTGCCGTTGCTCGGGCCGATAGTGCTTGCTCGCTACGACCTCGCGGCGACCGCGCCGACGGTGGCCGCGCTGGTGCTGATGGGCGGTCGGCGCACCGACCGGGACCGGGCCGCGGGCGTGCTCGCGGGCATCGCGGCGGCGGTCAAGGTGTGGCCCGTGTTGATCTTCGTCGGCGTGCGCGGGTGGGCCCGGACGGGGCGGGTGTACGCGTGGGTGCTGATCGGCGGCGCGGCCGTCGTGCTCGGCTTCGCCGCGCTGCTGCCCGGCGCGTTCGCGTTCCTGGGGTTCCAGTGCGAACGCGGCATCGAGGTCGAGTCGGTGCTCGCGGTGCCGTTCCACGTCGCGTCCTGGTGCGGTTGGAGCGGCCGGATCCAGGAGAGCTACGGCTCGCTGGAGTTCCACGGGCCGTACATCCTCGCGGTCGGCCGACTGAGCCTGCTCGCGAGCGCCCTGGGCTTGGGGTGGCTGGTGCTGTGGCGGCTGACGGCCCGTCGGTTCACCGGCACGACGGCGTGCGACGCGGCGTTGTGCGCGGTGCTGATCTTCGTGGTGACGAGCCGGGTGATCAGTCCGCAGTACCTGGTGTGGCTGATCGGTCTGGCGGCGGTGTGCCTGCTGCAGCGGGACACAACGCAGCGGCCGGTGGCGCTGCTGATCCTGTGCGCGTTGCCGCCGACGCTGCTCGAATTCCCGATCTGGTTCGGCGAACTGCTGGGCAGCCGCCCGCACGCGGTGCTCGCCCTGGGCGTGCGCAACGGTCTGCTCGTGACGGCGGCGGTGGTGTCGGCGACACGGCTGTGGCGGGCGAGTCGCGAGCCGGTCGTGCCGGTGCACGGGCCGGACGAGGTGGCGGCAGGTGCCATGGCGCGGCGGCCGGCGGCCGAAACGGCGGTGTAGGAAGTCGGGGCGGCACGCCGGCCGGCCCGACCTACCCCTCAACGTGCAGACGGGCCCAGTCGCGGGCCAGTGCGATGCGCTCGGGGGCGGACGGGTGTGAGCCGAAGAGGATTTGCAGGACCGGATTCGGGGTGACGTTGGAGCGGTTCGCGACCGCGAGTCTGTGCTGCATGCGGATGAACGCGTCCGGGTCGCGGGTGAGGTCGAGCGCGTGCACGTCGGCACGGGCCTCCAGGCGCCGGCTGATCAGCATCTGGCCGGGCCCCGACAGCGTGCCCAGCACCGCGACCACCGCGAGCAGCAGGGCGAGCGAGCGCGGATCGCCCGCGGAGTCCGCGCCGGCCCGGCGCAGCAGCGGCGGCCACGTCATCAGCAGGCCCACCGCGCACACCCCGGCCGCGAGCGCCGCCGCGCCGATCAGCGTGCCGTGCAGGACGTCGTTGCGCTTGGCGTGGCCCAACTCGTGCGCGACGATCAGCTCGACCTCGCGCGGATCCGCGTCCCGCACGGTGGTGTCGTAGACCACGATCCGCCGGGTCGACCCGAACCCGGAGACGTACGCGTTGAGCGCGGTCGTCCGCCGCGAGGCGTCCGCGACCAGGACGTCCCGCACCGGCACCCCGTCCCGCTCGGCCAGTTGGATGAGCGACGTGCGCAGCGGCCCGTCGGGCATCGACTCGAACTTGTTGAACGCCGGTTCGACCAGCAGCGGGTACAGGAACGAGATCGCCACCACCAGCAGCGCGCCGCCGCCGGCCGCGAGCAGCCAGCCGGCCCGGGGCAGCGCGCGGATCAGCGCGTACAGCGCGAGCACGACCACCAGCAGCAGACCGGTGGACATCGCGAAGCTCTTGGCCACGTCCACCCACCAGCCCGCCCAGGTCTGCACGGACAGCCCGTACCGGCGCCGGACCACCTCCAGGCGGGCCGCGAACGGCAGCGTCACGAGCCGGCCCACCAGCGCGAGGGCGAGCCCGCCGAGCAGGATCCTCCACACCCATCCGCCGCCGAGCGGTCGCGCGACGGTCTGCACGATCCAGGCGCCGGCGGGGGTCAGGCCCAGGACCAGGGCCACCACGAGCGACAGCGCCATCGAGAGGTAGGCGGGCGGGCGCGCGGCCCGCGCGAGGGCGCGCCCGCGGGCGATCTCGGCCGCGGTGAAGTCGCGGGCCGCGTCGGGATGTCCGAATCCCCCGGGCGGTTCGGGCAGCGGCCGCCACGGTGTGGTGACCGCGATCGCCACCAGCAGGGCCACGCCCGTGCAGATCAGGCAGATCAGCAACAGCCTCTGGACCGACATGCCCGCCGCGCCCCCGTCATTCGGCCTGCGTCCGCAGGTAGTCGATCCACGTCTTGGTGAAGGCGTCCGGGTTGGTGGCCAGGACGGACACCATCGCCGACGCGAGCGCCGAGGGCGGGTCGGGCGCACCGACACCCGGCGGCGGTTCGGCGCCGAGCGCGCGGTACAGCTCGACCAGCTTGTCCCGGCCCCACCGTTCCGCGATCAGTTTGCACGCCAGCCAGCCCATCTCGTACGCCTGGGGCAGTTCTTCCTGCGTGGTCTCGAAGCTCGCGTCGGTGGGCAGCCGTGCCGGGACCTTGCCCGCCTTGACGTCGCGGCGCAGCTCCGGGGCGGCCGTGCGCATGGTCTGGGCCGAGTCGAGGTAGCCGATGTAGTCCGCGAAGCCCTCGGACAGCCAGGTCGGGGTCCACGAGCGGGTGAACGAGCGGCTCGCGACGTGGGTGATCTCGTGCACCATCACCACCCGGCGCTCCAGGTCGCCGAGCTCGCGGAAGGCGTCGGGGTTGACGATGACCCGGTCGGCCGGGGCGGCGGACGCGGAGGCGCCGCGCTCGCCGGTGGTGACGGCGGCGATCCGGGCGTACTTGCTCGGTTCGGCGCCGAGCAGGCGGGCCATCTGGGCCTGCGTCGCGGGCACCACGACGACGGTGCGCCCGGGCCACGACTGGCCCCAGACCCCACTGACGGCGGGCGCGGCCCGGTCGGCGTCCTGGGCGAACCGGCGCAGCACGGCGCGCGTACCGATGCCCAGGACCGTGCTGTGCGTGCCCTGGACGACCGTGACCGGGCCCAGGTCCCACAGCTGGGTGGGGGTGCGCATGCCGGCCGCGGCGCCGTCGGTGTCGGCCGCCAGGAACCACTCGCCCGAGCGCAGCACGAAGGTCAGGTATTGCGGCACGCGCACGGGTGTGACGTCGTGTCCGGTGATCCGGTACAGGAGGTCGACCTGCGCGGTGAAGGTCGGCGCGGCCAGGGCGCTCGCGCGGGCGGCCGACAGCTCGAACGCGCCGGGTGTGACGATCTCGTACTCCCACCCGGCGAACGGCACCTCGGCGATGTTGTCGAACACGCCGACCTGGGTCTGCCGGAACGCGGCGTCCTGCGGGTCGAGCGTGGCCGCGAACGCCTCACGGTCGCGGGACAGGAACGCGGCGGAGCGTCGCTCCAGCAGCGCGGCGATCGCTATCCGGCGAGCGTTGGCGTGTTGTTCGTCGGCGTTGGTGGAGGGTTGTCCGGGCGAGCCGAACACCCTGTCGTGCGCGCGTTGCGACGTCGAGGACGTGGCGTCGACGACGAACCCGGTGACCCCGAGGACGGCCCCGAGCTGTGCGAGCGCGCACAGCACGACCAGGACGGGCAGCAGGCTGCGGATCCGGCGCGCGGCCCGACTGGGGTCATCCACGTGGTCGATCGTAACGTGGGCGGGCCGGGTCCGGCCGGGCGTAGTCCATCAATCACGCCGAAAAGGGTCACCTGTCGCGGTCCGCCGGTCGCCGAACGCTCACGATTTCGCCGCTTTCGCGCATATACGTACCGACCGCCGCGAGCATTTCCTCGGCCGCGAACAGGCGCAGCGCGGTCAGCGTCTCCTCGTCGAGTTCCGTGTACTCGGGGCGCTCGGGGTATTCGGCGAAGTCGCCGTGCTCGCCATTTTCCGCCGAATAGGATAATTCGGACGGTATGTCGGAATCGATGGATCGAGCGCTGATCAGGGCCGGCCCGATCGAGGCCGGAATGGCGCAGCCGGCGCCGGCGCGCCCTCGGCCGCGGTGCGTACGACAGGCGATGCGCATGTGGCTCCTCCCCTTTCGTCGACTTTCCCCGTCAACGGTAGGGAGCGGCACCGACACGCGGTGCGGTCAGCTGCGGGTGAGCCTGCGCAGCAGCATCGTGGAGGGCACCGGGCGCGCGCCCGCCTTGCGGATGCCGTCGGCGACCTCGCGGTCGGTGGAGACCACCACCACCGGGCGGCCCGGCGGCTCCGCGCGCACCAGCCGGCGGATCAGCTCGTCGGCGGTCTCCCCCGGCTTGCTGAACATCACCCGCACCCCGCGCGCGGGGGCCAGCAGCACCGGGGCGTCCAGTTGCGCGCCGTCGAACACGCACGTCACCTCGCACCCGGTCTGCGCGGCGAGCCCGGTCAGCCCGCCGATCAGCCGGTCGCGCTGCTTGTTCAGCGCGAGCGTCGGATAGCCGGTCTTGGTCACGTTGTAGCCGTCGATCACCAGGTGCGCCTGCGGCAGCGCCAGCAATTGGTCGAGCAGTGCCGGGTCGTCGCCTTCGAGCGCGCGCTGCGCGATGTCCTTTATCCCGGACGCGCCCGGGACGACGGCGTCCACGGTGTCGGCCGGCCTGATTCCCACCGGCGGCAGCGCGAGCTCGCGACGCAGACCCTGGGCCGCCTCCAGGACGGTGTCCAGGAGCAGCCGCACCCGGGTGTCCTCCATGCTGCGCCCCTCGCGGGCCGCCCGGCGGCTCGCCTCCAGGGCCGATTCCACCTCGGACACCCGGCCGCGCAACCGGCGCGCCTCCTTCTCGGCGGCGGCTACGGCGGCCTGGGCCTCGACCCGGACGGCGTCGAGCTCGGAGCGGGCCCGGCGGGCCTCCTTCTCCTCGTGCTTGGCGCTGCCCTGTAGGCCGCGCACCTGGCGGCGCAGGTGGTCGGCCTCCTTGCGGGCCGTCTCCAACTCCGCGCGCAGCCGTTCGTGCTCGGTCTTGGAGGCCGCGCGCAGCACGCCGACCTCGTGTTCCAGGCGGGACATCGCCTCTGCGGCCTCGGCCTCCGCACGGTCGGCGGCGGCCTCCTTGGCGGCGTCGCCGGCGGTCTCGATCAGCCGGACCCAGCCGCGGGGGCGGAGCAGGTACGCGGCGGTGGCGACGTCGAGCGGGTCGGCCGCGGCGGGCACCTTGCCGGCTTCCAGCGCCTCGGAGATCTCGGGCAGGCCCTTGCGGAAGCGCTCCGCTATGCGCTGCCGGAAGACCGGGTCGTTCTCCAGCGCGGCGGCCAGCGGCGTCGCGGCGTACTTGGCGCGGCGCTGGTGGGTGAAGCGGGCGAAGCGGCGCAGCGGGCCGGGAACCTCGTCGGCGGTCATCGTGCCGAGCGCGTCGGCGGCCACGGAGATCACCCGCATCCGGACGGCCTCGGGCAACGGCCCGGAGAGCGCCTCGGGCTCGGCGGCCTCCGCGGCCTCGGGCTGCTCGGCGGGTCCGGCCGGCTCGGCGCACTCCACCCGCTCGGCGGGCGCCACGAGCGGGGCGGGTTCCTCGGGCTCGGCGGCCGTCGCCGGTTCGGCGGGCACGGGCTCCACACGGTCGACGTCGGCCTCGGTCGGCTCGCCGTCGGCCTGCGCAGCGGTCCGGGACTGCGCGTCGAGGTCGGGCTCGGCGGCCGGCACCGCCTCGGCGGCGTCGGCGGCGTGCGCAGGCGTGACCTCGTCCGCGCGGGTATCCGGTCCGCTCACTGCTCCTCCGGTCCTTCCCGTTCCCTTGAGGCCCCTCCCCGCGTCACCGTTTCCGGAACGCCGACGCCCTGATCATGGCGCGTTCCGGGGCGAGGACGGCCTCGCCGGGCCGCCCCGATGCCGAAACGATGCACAGTCCCATTGTCGCCGTTCGGTCCCGCCGACCGGTGTCGGCGGGATCAGCTCGCGTCGGGGCGCGCCACCAGCTCGACGGAGTCGGTCGCGTTGCACCAGCGGCAGCGCACCGACTCGATCTCGTCGGAGAGGATCTCGCGCTCCTCGACCCGCGCCGCGCCGGCGAGGTCGAGGTGGGTGAACTCGACGGCCCTCGTGGTCCGCGTGACGTCGAAACGGGTCAGGTTGCCGCACAGCGAGCAGCGCCACCGGGTGTCCTCGGTGGGGGCCTGGATCGACATGCGTGTTCCCTTCCTGTTCTTGGCTGCGAACCTTTTCCGGATCGCGAGTTGTCCGCGTACACCCATGATGCCGGGCTGCGAGAGGTACCTGGGCGCGGCCGTGTCAGGCCGGAAACGTACCGTCCGGTACATGAGCAGCACCGCGCACCGGGATTGCCGGTCACGAGGTTCGGCGGGTCAGGGCTTGCCGGCGGCCGACTCGCCGCGGCGTCCCCGCCCGCCGGACAGTATCGTTCCGGGCCACGAGTTGCGAACCACGGCCGGGTCCCGAGCGGCCCGCGACGAGGTCGAGCGGCAGGTGTTCACGGTCGTCGACCTGGAGACGACCGGCCTGGATCCGCAGGAGGCGCGGATCACCGAGATCGCCGCGGTGCGCCTGCGCGGCCCCGACCGACTGGGCGAGTTCGCGACGCTCGTCTCCCCCGGCGTCCCGATCCCGGAGTTCATCACCGACCTGACCGGGATATCCGACGACCTGGTGGCCGACGCGCCGCCGCTGCGGCTCGTGCTGCCGGCATTCACGCGTTTCGCCGAGGGCGCCATCCTGGTCGCCCACAACGCCCCCTTCGACGTGGGCTTCCTGCGTACCGCCAGTACCGCGTGCGATCGGCCCTGGCCGGAGTTCCCGGTCGTGGACACGCTCGCGCTCGCCCGCGCGCTGCTGCCGCCGGGCACGGTGCCGAACATGCGCCTGGGCACGCTCGCGCGGTTCTTCGAGGCCCCCGCCGATCCGACCCACCGGGCCCTCGCCGACGCCCGGGCCACCGCGCACGTGCTGCGCGCGTTCATCGGGCGGATGCACGAGAGCGGCCGGCACGAGCTGTCCGATCTGCTGGCACTCGGCCGGCCTCGGGCGCCGCAAACCGTGCCGAACGGGTGACGCCCGGGCGTGTCGGTCGCCCATTCGCCCACTGTCCCTGCCCCGATCCCGACCCCGGGTGACGATCGGGGCATGGCGATTCCGGTCCGCGATCGGCCCCCGACGCCGCGAGCGCCGGTGGTCACCTACGCGCTGATCGCGATCAACGTCGTGGTCTTCCTGCTCGGCCCGGTGTCCGGCTTCGGCCCTCGCGCGGCCACGTTCGAGCAGCAGGTGTGCGCCGAGGCGCGCTACTTCCGTCTGCACGGCGCGATCCCCGCAGAGTTGCTGACGAACCGGCCGCTCGGCCACCCGTCCCGGGTCGTGGGCACCGACCGCGGACCGGTCGTCTGCGCCCCCACCGACCCGGGCGCGAAGATCCCGGTCCGGTCGGCCCTGTTCGCGCTGTTCGTGCACGGCGGTTGGCTGCACCTGTTCGGCAACCTGCTCTTCCTGTACGTGTTCGGCGCGCACGTGGAGAACCGGATGGGCCGGATCCGATTCACCTTCTTCTACCTGCTGACCGGGTGCGTCGCGACCTACGGCTACGCCGCGACGGCGCCGGACTCGGTACAGCCGCTGGTCGGCGCGTCCGGCGCGATCGCGGGCGTGCTCGGCGCGTACCTGTGGCTGTTCCCCAGGGCCCGGGTCACGAGCCTGGTGCCGGCGCTGTTCTTCGTCCCGCTGCGCTTCCCGGCGTGGGTCGTCCTGGGCTGCTACTTCGGCGTGCAGGGGCTCTATCTGCGGGGCATCGGCGTCGAGGGGGACGCCGTGTACGCGTACGCGGCACATCTGGTCGGCTTCGCGGTCGGCTTCGGATACGCGTGGTTGCGCTACCGGCACCGCCCGGCGGCCCCGTGGCGACTAAGCTCGGGCACCTTGTCGTCGAGAGCCGGAGGACTGCCCCGTGATCACCGCGATCGTGCAGGTCAAGACGCGCGTGGACCAGACCCCGGAGATCGCGGAGGCGATCGCCGCGATCGAGGGCGTGAGCGAGGTCTACTCGGTGACCGGTGAGTTCGACCTGATCGCCATGGTGCGCGTCCGCGCCCACGACGACCTGGCCGAGGTCATCCCCGGTCGCCTCAACAAGGTCCCGGGTGTGGAGGCCACCACGACCCACATCGCCTTCCGTACCTATTCCCACCACGACCTCGAAGCGGCCTTCGCCATCGGCCTGGAGTAGGTCTCCCGGGCGGCCGCCGCTCAGGCCGGCAGCCCGCGGGGACCGCGGGGGTCCGAGTCCGGGACGCAGCGACCGCCGTCGACCGTGTAGCTCCAGCGCGCACCCCGCCGCACGAGTTCGCGGACGGCGGCGGCGAACCGGTCGAGGTGCTCGACGGGCGTGCCCAGACCGAAGCTGACCCGGATCGCGTTGAGGTTCTGCTCACCCTCGGGCGCGTCCGGGGACCCACACTCGGTCGGCTGGTCGGCCCGTCCGCCGAGCAGGTGCCGCACCAGCGGGTGCGCGCAGAACAGCCCGTCCCGCACGCCGATTCCGTATTCGGCCGACAACACCGCGGCGAACCGCGAGCTGTTCCACCCCTCGACCACGAACGACAGCACGCCCACGCGCGCCGACTCCGGACCGAACAGCTCCAGCGTCCGCACCTCGGGGATCTCCGCGAGCCGGGCGCGCAGTCGCGCCAGCAGCGCCTCCTCGCGCGCGACCAGCGCGTTCGGCCCGGCCTCGGTGATCGCCCGACAGGCCGACGCGAGCGCGTAGGCCCCGATCACGTTCGGCGAACCCGCCTCGTGCCGCGCGGCGCCGCGGTTCCACTCGACGTGGTCCAGCGTCACGGCCTTGCTCGCGCCGCCGCCCGCGAGGTACGGCTCCGCGGCGTCGAGCCAGTCGGCCCGCCCCGCGAGCACGCCCGATCCGAACGGCGCGTACAGCTTGTGCGCCGACAGTGCGATCCAGTCGACGTCCAGGTCCTCGACCGACACCGGGTGGTGCGGCGCGAGCTGCGCGGCGTCGAGCACGATCCGCGCGCCGTGCCGGTGCGCGACCTCGGCCAGCTCGGCGACCGGGAAGATCTCGCCGGTCACGTTCGACGCGCCGGTCACGCACACCAGGCGCGGCCCGTCGCCGGACCCGGCCAGCGCCGCCTCGAGCGTCGCGATCGCCTGCTCCGGCGAGGACGGCGCGGCCAGCTGGGTCACCCCGGCGTGCCGGCGCCACGGCAGCAGCGCCGCGTGGTGCTCGGTCGCGAAGACGAACACCCGGGTGCCGCGCGGCAGTACGGAGGCGAGCAGGTTGAGCGAGTCGGTGGTGCCGCGGGTGAACAGGAGCGTGTCGTCCGCCCGCAGCCCGAGGAACTCCGCGACGGTGGCGCGGCTCTGCTCGTACAGGTCGGTGGACAGCTGCGAGAGGTAACCGGCGCCGCGGTGCACGCTGCCGTAGTAGGGCAGGTAGGCGGACACGTCGTCCCACACCCGCTGTAGACACGGCGCGCTCGCCCCGTAGTCGAGCGCGGCGTACTCGACCTCGCCGCCGGTCACCAGCGGAACGAGCACGTCCCGGCCGACCACGGGCAGCGGCGCGGCGATCGCGACGTCACAGTCGAGGGGGGAGGCGGCGGAGGCGGAAGCGGTGCTGACGGTCATGGCGAAACTCCTCGGCAGGCTCGAACCACCGACGCCCCTCTCGATGTCGATACATCGACATGAGTGGAGGGCTGGCGATCCGCTGTGAAATGTGGTCTCGGAAAAGCGACGCGCGACTATTCAGCGCGTACGGAATGGGCGAATTGCCCGTTTCGAGAAAGAGATTTCACGCCATCACATGCTCCCCAGGTACAGGACCCCGGGTCGCATCGAGCGATGCCTGCCGTCATACGAGGGGTCCGCGCTTGCCAGGGCGCCTTGCGACGCCTGACCGTGTCATCACCCGGGGCACCCCACCGCGGAGCGAGGGTTGCCGGACAGCAAGCCGGGGCTTTCCACTGTCACTCGTGACCTGCGCAGAATTATTACCAGAGGGATCGCTTTGCGCAACGACGAACCCATCGGTTCCACATACTGGACACCCGGCACCTCACCCGCGATCGCCGAACGGACCCTCCCGAGCCCGCCCGACTCCCCCCGGCCCGCCCGGCGTTCGAGGGCAACCGGGAGCGGGCCACGTCGAGCCCGTCCGGCGATCGGGGACGGCACCGCGATGCGCGCCCTACCCGCGCGCGAACCCCCGCGTCGTCTCCACCCAGCGCTCGAGCGCCGCGTGCGCCGCGCCCGAGTCGATCGCCTCGGCGGCCCGCTCGATCCCGGTCGCCAGTTGCTGGGTCAGCGACCCCTCCCCGGTGCCGAGCGCGGCCAGCGCCGCGGCCGAGTTCAACAACACCGCGTCCCGCACCGGCCCTTGCGCGCCCGCGAGCAGCTTGCGCGCGACCTCCGCGTTGAACGCCGCGTCACCGCCCCGCAGCGTCTCGATCCCGTTGAGCGCGATCCCCAGGTCGCGCGGGTCCACCCGGTCCTCGCGCACGTCGCCGTCCCGCACGATCCACACCTGCGACGTGGTCGTGACGGTCAGCTCGTCCAGCCCGTCGTCGCCGCGGAACACCAGTGCGGTGGCGCCCCGATCGGCCAGCACACCGGCCACGATCGGCGCCATCCGCAGGTCCGCGACCCCGATCGCGTGGAACCGCACCCGCGCCGGGTTGGTGAGCGGGCCCAGGAAGTTGAACGTGGTCGGCACCCCCAGCTCGCGCCGCGCCTGCGCCGCGTGCCGAAGCGCCGGGTGGAAGCGCTGCGCGAAGCACAGCGTGATGCCCGCCTCGGCCGCCGTCCGGGCCACCTGTTCCGGCGTCAGATCCAGCACCACGCCGAGCGCTTCGAGCACGTCGGCGGCCCCGCTCGACGAGGACGCCGCGCGGTTGCCGTGCTTGACCACCGTCTCGCCGGTGCCCGCGACCACGATCGCGGACATCGTCGAGATGTTCACGGTCCGCGCGAGGTCGCCGCCGGTGCCGACGATGTCGACCGTGCGACCGGGGACCTCGATGGTCGACGCGTGGGCGTACATCGCCTGCACCAGGCCCGAGACCTCGTCCACGGTCTCGCCCTTGGCCCGCAGCGCGACCACGAAGCCGGCGACCTGCACCGGCGTGGCCTCGCCGGTCATGATGTGGTCCATCGCCCACGCGGTCGCGTCGGCGGGCAGGTCGTCGCCACGCATGAGCGTCGCGAGGATGTCCCGCCAGGAACGGTCCGCCGGGTTGCCACCGCTCTTGTCGGCCGAGATCGAGGCACCCATGGTCCGCTCCCGCTGTGTCATCGGATAAGTCCGCGACAGCGTACCGACCACACCTCGCCTCACCGGTGCCTTATCCCGACCCGTGGACAGCCCCGCCGCCCCAGCGCCTCCTAGGCCGGCTGACGCCCCGCGATTCGGTCGCGCATCAGGCCCGCCGCCGCGTCCGCGAGCGTGCGCGGGTCGAGCGGGTGCGCGACCACCGCGTCCGCGCGACACCACGTCGCCAGCCACGCGTCCTGCGGGCGGCCGACCAGGGTCAGCACGGGCGGGCAGTGGTAGATCTCGTCCTTGAGCTGACGGCACACCCCCATGCCGCCGGCGGGAGCGGTCTCCCCGTCCAGGATCACCAGGTCGATGCCGCCCTTGTCCATCGCCTCGATCACCGCGGGCTCGGTGGCGCACTCCAGGTACTCGACGAACGGCACGTCGACGGCGGGCCTGCGCCCGAGCGCGAGGGTGACTTTCCGTCGGGTGTTGCGGTCGTCGCTGTACACGAGGACGGTCATGGTCTCGCCGCGCGTCATGTCCACCTGCCTGTGTCTAGGTACGGGACAACACTCGAATCCGACCCGGATGTTAGCGCCTTTCGCGACGAGAATGTGTGTCTCGTCACGCTCCCGTCCCGCTCGCCGTCACCCGCGCGCGAGGACCTCGTAACCCGCCGCGTCCCCGCCCAGCCGCTGCGCCAGGCCCGCCATCCGGGTCCGCTCGCGGGCCGGCTCGAGGCCGGTGAGCACCTGCTGCCGCGCGATGCGCACCCGCAGCGGCCGCTCGGTCGGGTCCACCACGTCCACCGCCCACCCGTCCGGCGCCAGGATCCGGACCGCCTCGGCGACCGCCGCGTCGTCGGGCAGGGTCAGCACGTGCCGCATCACGAACGGGCCGGTCTCCACCGCCACCCCGGCCGCACGCAGCTCCGCGACCACCGCCGAGTCGGCGCGCGCGGGGTCGAAGCAGGATCCGACCACGGTGAGGGTGCCGTCGTCGACGAGCACGGGTTCGGGCTCGGGGCGCCGCCGGCGAAGGAACCGTTCGAGGATCATGCGGCGACGCTACTCGGCGGCGTCGGCGAGCCGCGGTTCGACCCCGTGTGCGACCCGGACGGTCGAGTCGGCGTCCTCCGTTCGGGCAGAGTCACTCGGAAGAGTGCTCTTCTCGACGGGTTTTCCGGCGGCCTCGACGCCGTCGTCCGAGGCCTCCCCGGCCGGTGCCGCCTCGCGCGCCAACCGCTCGTCGCGGGCCTTGCGACCGGCCTCGATCAGTTCGAGTCGATCGAGCCTGCGGTCCTCGCGCACCGCCTCGCGTTCGGACGCCCTGGCCCATTGCACGAACAGCACGAGGAAGACCAGCAGCCCGATGATGTCGCCGCTGCCCCACAGGATTCCGCCCGCCGTGCCCTGATCGGACAGCGGACTCGCGCCCCACTCCCGACCGAGGTCGTTGTACCAGTCACCGGCCAGGACGGTGGAGGAACTCATGATCGCGATGCCCAGCCACGCGTGGAACGGCAATGTCGCGAACACCGCGAGCAGCCGCATCGGATAACCGGGACGCGGCATCGGGTCCAACCCCAGGAGTGGCCAGAACCACATGCAGCCGATGATCACGAAGTGCACGTGATTCATGTCGTGCATGAAGGTGTTCCGCAGCGTGAGCTCATACCAGGGCGTGAAGTACAGGGCGAACGGGTTGAGCACGAAGATGAAGCCCGCGAACGCCGGGAAGGTCACGACCTTGCCGAACCTGCTGTGCAGGAGCGCGTTGAGCCGGTTGCGCCACTTGATCGGCAGGGTCCGCAGGGCGAGGGTGATGGGCGCCCCGAGGGCCAGGAAGATCGGCGTGATCATCGCCAGCACCATGTGCTGGACCATGTGCACGCTCAGCAGCACG
This sequence comes from Embleya sp. NBC_00896, assembly GCF_045207785.1. Lineage (NCBI taxonomy): Bacteria > Bacillati > Actinomycetota > Actinomycetes > Kitasatosporales > Streptomycetaceae > Embleya > Embleya sp. NBC_00896. The sequence continues at coordinate 5,330,407 of NZ_CP108776.1, read as the reverse complement.
GTGTCGTAGGCGGCCAGCGCCGACTCGGTCGCGAGCAGGAACGTGCCCAGCCCCAGACCCAGGAAGGAGAAGCTCCGCCACCGCGACCACGAGTCCCCCCGGGCCCTGAGCTTGTGCACGCCGTACAGATAGAGCCCGCCGAAGAGCATCGCGACCAGGATCGGGATCGGCTCGAACACCCACCCGGTCAGGAGCCGAATGGGGGTCAGTTCCGGCGGTACGTTCCCGGGTGTCGCGTGTGCCAGAAACACCCCGGCGTCGCCTGTAGAGCCACTCACGGAACCAGAGCCTAACCCGGACACGTTGTACAAAGGTTGCCCCCCGAAGTGTGGGCAGATCCGGCGACCGCAATAATGGCCGCCGTGGCGACAGCAACTTCACTAGAAACCGGGCCCTCACACGGGACTCTCAACCGTCCCAACTTGGTCAGCATCGGCACGATCGTCTGGTTGGCGTCGGAGCTGATGTTTTTCGCGGCCCTGTTCGCGATGTATTTCACCATCCGGTCGGTCACCGGCCAGGACGCATGGCGTGAGCACGCCAGTGAGCTGAACATCCCGTTCTCGACGGGCAACACGACGATCCTCGTGCTGTCCTCGCTCACTTGCCAGCTCGGCGTCTTTGCGGCCGAACGCGGTGACGTCAAGAAGCTCCGCATGTGGTTCGTGATCACCTTCGTTATGGGCGCCGTCTTCGTCGGCGGCCAGGTGATGGAGTACACGGAGCTGGTCAAGGAGGGTACGACTCTTTCGTCGTCGGCTTACGGTTCGGTCTTCTACCTGACCACCGGCTTCCACGGCATGCACGTGACAGGCGGTCTCATCGCCTTCCTGCTGATCCTCGGACGCACCTACGCGGCTCGCAGGTTCACGCACGAACAGGCCACGGCCGCAATCGTCGTCTCGTACTACTGGCACTTCGTCGACGTGGTCTGGATCGGTCTGTTCTTCACGATCTACGTCATCAGGTAGACGACCCGACACTCACTACGCAGACGACATTGGACCGGGGTTTTTCGTGAAAAAGCTCTCCGCACGGCGACGCCACCCCTTGGCGGCGATCGTCGTACTCATCTTCGCGCTCGCGGCCACGGGGGGGCTGTACGCCGCGTTCGCGCCCGCCAAGAAGGCGGAGGCCGACGACTCTGCCTCCATCGCGGTCGAAGCGGGCAAGAAGCTCTACCTGAGCGGTTGTTCGACCTGCCACGGGCTCGACGCCCAGGGCTCCTCGGACGGACCCTCCCTGATCGGCGTCGGCGCGGCCGCCGTCGACTTCCAGGTGTCGACGGGCCGGATGCCGCTTGCGCAGCCCGGCCCCCAGGCACCGAGCAAGCCGGCGGTCTACACCCCCGCCCAGGTCGAGCAGCTCGCGGCGTACGTGGCCTCGCTCGGCGTCGGGCCCAAGATCCCGACGGCGAACATGTACGCTCCCGACGGCGACATCGTCAACGGCGCCGAACTCTTCCGCACGAACTGTTCGCAGTGCCACAACTTCTCCGCTGAGGGCGGCGCCCTGACCGCGGGCAAGTACGCGCCGCCGCTGACGAACGTGGACCCGAAGCACATCTACGAGGCCATGCTCACCGGCCCGGAGAACATGCCTTCGTTCCCGGACAGCACGATGCCCGAGCAGCAGAAGAAGGACATCGTCACGTACGTCCGCGAGACGACCAAGAAGGAGCCGAACCCCGGCGGCCTGGGACTGGGCCGGCTCGGCCCGGTGTCCGAGGGCCTGTTCGGCTGGATCATCGCTCTCGGTCTGCTCATCGGATGTGCGATCTGGGTTGCCGCTCGGACCCCCAAGGCCAGGACCAAATGAGTAGCCAGGACAAGCCAGAAGTGCCTGAAGAGCACCTGCCCGAGGTACACGCCTCGGCCCACGTTCCGGCGGAAGGCGACCCGTTCGCCGACCCCGGTCTGCCGGCCCACGAGCCGCGCGTCACCGACATCGACGAGAAGGCGGCGAAGCGCGCCGAGCGTCAGGTCGCGCTCCTCTTCGTGATCTCGATGCTGTCGACGATCGGCTTCATCTGGGCCTACGTCGGTATCGACAAGCACCGCATCATCGACATCTTCTTCTTCGGCAAGATCGGTGCGCAGAACTTCGCGCTGGGCGGCACGCTCGGCCTCGCGCTGTTCTGCATCGGCGCCGGCGCGATCCACTGGGCGCGCACGCTGATGACGGACGAAGAGGTCGTCCAGGAGCGGCACGAGCTCGCCTCCGACGCCGAGACCCGCGAATACGCGATCCGTGAGTTCGCTCAGGGTGCCGCCGACTCCGCGATCGGCCGCCGGCCGCTGATCCGTCGCACGATGATCGGCGCGATGGCCCTGGTGCCGCTGTCCGGCGTCGTGCTGCTGCGCGACCTCGGCCCGCTGCCGGGGACCAAGCTCCGGCACACCGAGTGGGCTCCGGGCAAGGAGCTCATCAACGAGGCGACCGGCAAGCCGATCAAGCCGAACGACATCGTCAAGGGCTCGCTCACCATGGCGCTCCCCGACGGTCTGGTGGAGAAGTACGGCCCCGCCGGTCAGAAGGAAGAGCTCGAACACGGGTGGCTGGAGGAGGCCGGCAAGGCCGCGGTCCTCCTGGTCCGCCTGGAGCCGCAGGACATCAAGTCCAAGAAGGAACAGGCGTGGGGCTACGAGGGCATCGTGGCGTACTCGAAGATCTGCACCCACGTGGGTTGTCCGATCGGACTGTACGAGCAGCAGACGCACCACCTGCTCTGCCCGTGTCACCAGTCCACCTTCGACCTCGCCGACGACGGTAAGGTCGTGTTCGGACCGGCTGCGCGGTCCCTGCCGCAGCTGAAGATCCATGTGAACGAGGCGGGTAACCTCGCCGCGTCGCAGGACTTCGCCGAACCGGTCGGCGCGAGCTTCTGGGAGCGTGGCTGATGTCGAGCGAAAAGCCCAAGGGCGGGGAGAACAGGAACACCCCGATCCCGAACAACGCGGCCGTCCGTGCCGCCGACGCCATAGACAGTCGGCTGGGCATCTACGGCGCCGCGAAGAAGAACCTGCGCAAGGTCTTTCCGGACCACTGGTCCTTCATGCTCGGTGAAGTCGCGCTCTACAGCTTCATCATCCTGCTGCTGACCGGTGTCTTCCTGACCCTGTTCTTCCAGCCCAGCATGGAGGAGGTCGTCTACGACGGCTCCTACGTGCCGCTGCAGGGCATTCACATGTCCCAGGCGTACGCCTCGACGCTGGACATCAGCTTCGACATCCGCGGTGGCCTGGCGATGCGTCAGATCCACCACTGGGCCGCGCTGATCTTCGTGTCGTCGCTGTTCGTGCACATGTTCCGGATCTTCTTCACCGGAGCGTTCCGCAAGCCGCGCGAAATAAACTGGCTCTTCGGCTTCATCCTGCTGGTGCTGGCCATGGTCAACGGCTTCACCGGCTACTCGCTCCCGGACGACCTGCTCTCCGGTACGGGTCTGCGGATCGCCGAGGGCGTCGTGCTCTCGATCCCGATCGTCGGCACCTACCTGCAGTTCTTCCTGTTCGGTGGGGAGTTCCCGGGCAACGACATCGTGCCGCGCCTGTTCACGATCCACGTGCTGCTGGTGCCCGCGATCATGGTCGGTCTGCTGACCGTCCACCTGATCCTGGTCTTCTACCACAAGCACACGCAGTTCCCCGGTCCCGGCAAGACCGAGAAGAACGTCGTGGGCCTGCCGCTCCTGCCGGTCTACGCGGCCAAGGCCGGTGGCTTCTTCTTCATCGTGTTCGGCATCACCGCCGCCCTCGGCGGCATGGTGCAGATCAACCCGATCTGGGCCTACGGCCCGTACAACCCGGGTCAGATCACCGCGGGTTCCCAACCGGACTGGTACATCGGGTTCCTCGAGGGATCCCTGCGCATCATGCCGAACTGGGAATGGAACATCTGGGGCCACACGCTCAGCTTCAACGTGATGATCCCGTCCCTGATCGTGCCGGGCGTGCTGTTCACGTTCATGGCGCTGTATCCGTGGATAGAGGGTTGGATCACCGGCGACAAGCGTGAGCATCACCTGCTCGACCGGCCGCGCAACATGCCGGTCCGGACGGGTCTGGGTGTCGCCTGGATCGTGGCGTACGGCGTGCTGTGGGTCTGTGGTGGCAACGACGTCATCGCCACGCACTTCGCCCTGTCGATCAACACGATCACCTGGATCGGGCGCTTCGCGTTCTTCATCGCCCCCGTGCTGGCCTACATGGTCACCGTCCGGTGGTGCAAGGGCCTGCAGCGGCGCGACCGCGACAAGGTCCTGCACGGTCGCGAGACCGGTGTCATCAAGAAGCTCCCGCACGGCGAGTTCGTCGAGATACACGAACCGCTGGCCCCGGAGGTTCGGCACACGCTCACCGCGCACGAGCAGCCGAAGCCGTACCAGCTCGAGGCGGCCGAGGACGAGAACGGCGTGGCCCGCAAGGTCAAGGGGTCGCACAAGCTGCGCTCCAAGCTCTCCCACTGGTACTTCGCCGAGCCGATCGAGAAGCCGACGGCCGAGGAGTACAAGGAACTGACCAGCGGACACGGTCACCACTGACGCGACCGGGGCCGAGCTGCTGACGCCACATCGGCACGACCCGCAGGACGCGCAGCAAGCGACGAAGGGCCCCACCGGATCTCTCCGGTGGGGCCCTTCGCGTCGCACCCCGCAGACGGCCGCCCAGGGCCTTTCGCGGCCCGGGCCGGCGCGGCCGCGGAGGGGCGGTCGCCGCGGGGTCAGAGCGGCCGGACGGTCGCGGGACCGGTGGTGCTCATCGAGAGCCATTCCGCCCAGTCGAGGTTCCACTCGCCGTAGCCGTTGCCGACCGGCTCCATGGTCTTGGGGTTGCCGGTGTTCACGACCGTGACGATGTCGCCGACCTTGACCTGGTCGTAGAACCACTTGGCGTTCTCGGTGCTCATCCCCACGCAGCCGTGGCTCACGTTGGCGCGGCCCTGCGCGCCGACCGACCACGGGGCCGCGTGCACGAACTCGCCGCTCCAGGTGACCCGGGTGGCCCAGTAGACGTCCAGGCGGTAGCTGTCGCTGCTGCCCGCCGCGATGCCGACCGTGGTGCCGTCCATCACCACGTGCGGCTGCTTGCCGAGCACGACCTTGGTGCCCGAGCGGGTGGTGAAGCCGGGCTTGCCGGTGGTCACCGCCAGGGTCCTGAGCTCGGTGCCGTTGCGGGACACGGTCATCGAGTGCGCCCCCGCGTCCACCGTGGCGACCACGGCGTCGCCGACGTCGAACACGACCGGCTCGCCCGGCCCGCCGTAGACGCCCCCGCCGAAGTCGAGGCCGATCAGGCTGGTGGTCACCGAGACCTTCGTGCCGACCGGCCAATAGTTCTTGGGTCGGTATCGCACCGTGTCGTCGTCGACCCACCCCCACGCGCCCTCGACCGGCGTGGACGCCGAGACGATCAACCGTTTCTCCACCGCGGCGCGCAGTCGGGGATCGTTGATCGGCCGGTCGAAACCCACGGTGATCGGCATGCCCACGCCGACCGTCGAACCGGCCTCCGGCAACACCGTGTCCGCCCGCATCTCGGCGTCCGGCGAGATCGTCCGGAACGACGTGCGCCGGGTCGCGCTCAGCCCGAACGCGTCGACCGCGGACGCGGTCAGCGTGTACTCGGTGTCGTAGTCCAGCGGCTCGGAACTCGACCACGATCCGCCGCCGGTGGCGTTGGCGCCCGGAACGAGTCTCCCGTCGGGTCCGATCAAACTCACCGCGTACAACCGGCCGTCGCGCGCCTGGACGGTGATCGGCTCGCCCGCGGGCGTCGGCCGATCCGTCCGCACGCCCAGGTCGACCCGGGCGATGCCGGTGGCGGGCCGCTCGATCTCGGCGGCCCGCTGCTTTTCCCACGTCCCACATCCGGCGACGAACACGAGCGGTACGACCGGCGTGACGGCCCATCCGATCCACCGGAGGCGAACAGCACTTTCCCGACTCACTCAAGACCTCCAGCCGTGCTCAACGAGCGCGGTATTCGCGGAGTTGCTGCGTCGAGAGTGGCCGGGAAAGGGCCGATTCATTCATATAATCCGACAAAGCACCCGATCGGGGTAGGTCATCGGATCCCGTCGGATCCCGTCGGATCCCGTCGGATCCCGTCGGATCCGATCGAGTGTCCTACGGTGCGGGAGTCCCCGAGGTCGGGGCCGCCCCGCCGCCGCTCAGCGCGCTGCCCTTGAGCCAGGTCGCCCAGTCGACGTTCCAACCGCCGAGGCCGTTGCCGGGCTTGACGGTCTTGTCGGTGCTGTTGAGGACCTCGACCGGGTCGCCCTGGGTGACCAGGTCGAAGAACGTCTTCGCGTTGGAGGCGCCCATCCCGATGCAGCCGTGGCTGTCGTTCTGTCGGCCGAACTTGCCCTCGTTCCACGGCGCGCCGTGCGCGTACGTGCCCGACGCCGTGAGGTGCACCGCGTGACGGACGTTCTTCATGTTGTACGCGTCACCCAGGCCGACGGTCTCCGAGTCCATCGTGATGCCGTCCACCTTGTCGAGCACCACCATCGTGCCGCCCCAGGTCGGGAAGCTGGGGCCGCCCGCCGAGATCGGCAGGTTCTTGATCTCGGTGCCGTCCTGCTTGACCGACATGTACTTCGACTTGAGGTCGGCGGTGGCGACCAGCGAGCGCCCGATCGTGAACTTGATGTCCTTGGTCTGCTTGCCGTAGACGCCAGGGGCCGCCTTCGCGCCGGTCAGGTTCGCCTTCAGGTTCACCTTCGTACCGGTCACCCAGTACTTCTCCGGGCGGTAGTCCACGCGGTCGTTGCCGTCGAGGTCCTTGAGCCAGGACCACGAGCCCTGGACCGCGGGCTCCGAGACGACCTTCAGGTTCCGCTCGATCGCGGCCTTGTCCTTGATCGGCTCGTTGAACTTCAGCGAGATGATCGCGCCGACGCCCCACGTGCTGTCCGGCTCGATGTTGAAGTTCGCCACGAACGTGTCGTCGGCGCTCTTCGTGTTGAACTTGCTCTGCGCCGTGACCTCGACGCCGTCGGCGTTCGCGGCCTTGGCGGCCACCGTGTAGGCGCCGGCGTTGGCCAGTGGCGCGTCCGGCTTCCAGCCGATCCCGTCGGGGCTGATCTGCCCGGCCACGGTCTGGCCCTTGGCGTCGGTCACGACCACCGAGGTCAGCTTGCCCCCGGTCGCGTCGACCTTGAGGACGCCGTCCGTCTCGACGCTCTTGGTGCCGTCGGCGGGAGTGATGGCGATCGCGGCGGGCCCGGCCGCGCCCTTCTTGTTCGGACCGCTGCTCGAACCACCGGAGTTGCCCCCGGTCGACCCGCCGGGGTCGGTCTTGCCGCCGTCGGACGAGCAGCCTGCGATGAATATGAGCGGCGCCACCATGAGTCCCGCGAAGAGGCGTATGCCGCCGCCCGCTGCCCCCGTGCGCGATGCTCCGTGTATCCGGGGCACGCGTTTTCCTCCCTCGTCCTGGTACTCCCTTGCGTCCATTTGACGCATCGACCCGCGGTCGGGGTTGCTACAACCGGCGAACAGTCACACAGCGGTGACATTCGCGGGCGTCGGGGAGTCCTCTGTAGATATCACACAAGGCCGGTCACCCATTCGGGTGACCGGCCTTGTGGCGAAACCGTATTGCGTTGGATGCGAATCGGTAGCGCTCAGTAGCGCTGGTTCTCGCCTCGGTAGAACTCGAAGACCCAGCCGAAGACGCCGATCGCGACGAGCGGGGCCGCGAACATCGCCAGCCACCAGCCGAAGATGACGCCGAGGAACAGCAGCGCCGACCCGCTCGCCAGCAGCAGCGGCTGCCAGCTGTGCGGGGCGAAGAAGCCCAACTCGCCGGCGTCGTCGGCGATCTCGCCCTCTTCGTTGTCCTGCGCGAGCAGGTCCATCCGGCGCGCGGTGAAGATCAGGTAGAACCCGATCATCAGCGACAGGCCGAACGTCAGCGCGAGGGCCGTCGTACCGGTCGGGTCCTCGGAGAGGACCCAGTAGACGATCGTCACCGGCAGCAGGAACACCGCCAGGACCGCGAACAGGACACCGTTGAACTTCACTTCTCGGTTCCCTTCGCCAGTTCGGGCGACGCCTCGGAGCGCTCGTCGGTGAGGTACTCCAGCGCCGCGATCTCCGGGTGGTGGAGGTCGAACGCGGGGGCCTCGGAGCGGATCCGCGGAATGCTCGTGAAGTTGTGCCGCGGCGGCGGGCAGGACGTCGCCCACTCCAGCGAACGGCCGTAACCCCACGGGTCGTCCACCGTGATCTTCTTGCCGGTCTTGTGCGTCTTCCAGACGTTGTACAGGAAGGGCAGGAGCGACAGACCCAGCAGGAACGAGCCCAGAGTCGAGATCGTGTTCAGCGTGGTGAAGCCTTCCGAGTCCAGGTAGTCCGCGTACCGACGGGCCATGCCCTCGGCACCCAGCCAGTGCTGCACCAGGAACGTGGTGTGGAAGCCGATGAACAGCGTCCAGAAGCAGATCTTGCCGAGCTGCTCGTCGAGCATCTTGCCGGTGAACTTCGGCCACCAGAAGTGGAAGCCGGCGAACATCGCGAAGACGACGGTGCCGAACACCACGTAGTGGAAGTGCGCCACCACGAAGTACGTGTCCGAGACGTGGAAGTCCAGCGGCGGCGACGCGAGGATGACACCGGTCAGACCACCGAACGCGAACGTCACCAGGAAGCCGACGGTCCACAGCATCGGTGTCTCGAAGGACAGCGAGCCGCGCCACATGGTGCCGATCCAGTTGAAGAACTTCACGCCGGTGGGTACGGCGATGAGGAACGTCATGAAGGAGAAGAACGGCAGCATGACCGCGCCGGTCGGGAACATGTGGTGCGCCCACACGGTGACCGAGAGGCCCGCGATCGAGATGGTCGCGGCGATCAGGCTCTTGTAGCCGAACATCGGCTTGCGCGCGAAGACCGGGATGATCTCCGACACGATGCCGAAGAACGGCAGCGCGATGATGTACACCTCTGGATGTCCGAAGAACCAGAAGAGGTGCTGCCACAGGATCGGTCCGCCGTTGGCCGGATCGAAGATATGGGTACCGAACTTGCGGTCGGCCTCCAGGGCGAACAGCGCCGCCGCCAGGACCGGGAACGCCATGAGGACCAGAACCGAGGTCAGCAGGACGTTCCAGCAGAAGATCGACATGCGGAACATCGTCAGACCGGGCGCGCGCATGCAGATGATCGTGGTGATGAAGTTGACGGCACCGAGGATGGTGCCGAAGCCCGACATCGCCAGACCCATGATCCACATGTCACCGCCGATGCCCGGCGAGCGGACCGAGTCGGACAGCGGGGCGTACGCGAACCAGCCGAAGTCGGCGGCACCCTGCGGGGTGAGGAAGCCGGCGACCGCGATCAGCGAACCGAACAGGTAGAGCCAGTAGGCGAACATGTTCAGTCGCGGGAACGCGACGTCCGGCGCGCCGATCTGCAGCGGCATGATCCAGTTCGTGAAGCCGGCGAACAGCGGCGTCGCGAACATCAGCAGCATGATCGTGCCGTGCATCGTGAACGACTGGTTGAACTGCTCGTTCGACATGAACTGCGTACCGGGACGGGCCAGCTCGGCGCGCATGAGCAGCGCGAGCACACCACCGATGCAGAAGAAGACGAAGGAGGTGATCAGGTACATCGACCCGATCGTCTTGTGGTCCGTGGTCGTCATCCACTTGATGACGATGTTCCCGGGTTCCTTGCGGCGGACCGGAGGCGGTCCGTCCGCGGCCACGGTCTGTGGCTCACTGAGGATTGTCACTCGTCACTTCTTCCCGTGCGCTTCAACGGGGGCAGGCTCGTTGATCGTGCTGCGCAGCTCACCGATCTGGCCCTTCTGGGCCAGCTCCCTCAGGTGTCGGACGTATTCGGCCTTGTCCACGATCTTCACATTGAAGAGCATGCGCGAGTGGTCCACGCCGCACAGTTCGGCGCACTTGCCGCCGTACGTGCCCTTCTTCGTCGGGACGACCTCGAACTTGTTCAAGCGGCCCGGGATGATGTCCTTCTTGTAAAGGAAGTTCGGAACCCAGAACGAGTGGTTGACGTCCGGCGAGGTGAGGTCGAACCGCACCGACTCGCCGACGGGCAGGTACAGCGTCGGCGGCTTGCCGGGCGTGCCCTGCTCGTAGACGTTGATCGTGCCGTCGGCCGGGTCACCCTTGTAGTTGAAGGACCAGCTCCACTGCACGCCGACCACGTTGATCACGTTGTCGGGGTTCTTGGAGAGCTCTTCGAGCTTGGTCTCGTCACGCGCGGTGAAGTAGAAGAAGACCGCGATCATGATGCCGGGGATGACCGTGTACAGAACCTCGATGGGGAGGTTGTACCGCGTCTGCGGCGGGATCTCGATCTTGGTACGCGACCGGCGGTGGAACGCGACGCTCCACAGGATGAGCCCCCACACCACGGCACCGACGATCAGCGCTGCAATCCAGGCGCCCTGCCACAGCGACAGGACTCGCGGACCCTGCTCGGTGACAGGGTTGGGCAGGCCGAGTCTCGGCAGGTCCTTGGAATCGACGGAGCAGCCGGTGGCGGTCGCAATGACGAGGCCCAGAGCCAGCAGCTGCGGCACCCTGCGCCGCATCCAGCGCCGCGGCGAGCGGTCGGAGCCGTAGGGACTCACGTAGCGCCTTCCCGAATGTCTCGCCCGCGCGCCGAGGTCCGGATCGGGAACTTATCTCCCCTGACGACCCGTTGCGCGGACAGGTATGGATGTTTCTGCGGGCCAAACCCTACTCCAGCCCTATTCGGGTCGCGCGCGGAGGTCGGGTGTCGCGGAACGGGCAGATGTACCGGTGCGTCCGTTCGGGCGAACAGGCCGAACACGTCCGGCAATCGGTTATTGGCTACCGTCCGACTCATGGCGTATTTCGACGCGGCCTCCACCGAACCACTCCACCCCGCCGCGAAAGCGGCTTTCCTGAGCACTCTCGACGAGGGCTGGGCCGATCCCGCGCGCGGCTATTACGACGGCCGACGGGCCCGGATGCTGCTCGACGCCGCCCGCGAGACCGTGGCGTCCGTCCTGGGCACCCGATCCGACGAGGTGTCGTTCACCACTTCCGGGACCCAGGCGGTCCATACCGGCATGCTCGGCGTGCTCGCGGGCCGCCGGCGCGTAGGCGCGCACGTGGTGGTCGGCGCGGTCGAACACTCGTCCGTATTGCACGCCGCGGACACCCACGCGGCCCTTTCGGAGCAGCGCGGAACAGTCGCGGAAATCACCCGGACGAGGGTGGACCGTACCGGCAGGCTCGACCCGGCGGCGTTCGCGTCGGCGCTTCGTTCGGATACCGCGCTCGCGTGCGTGCAGAGCGCCAACCACGAGGTCGGGACGGTGCAGCCGATCGCCGAGGTGGCGGAGGTGTGCCGACGGGCGGGCGTACCGCTGCTCGTGGACGCCGCGCAGTCCGTGGGCCGAATGCCGGTGCCGGACGGCTGGTCGGTGCTGACCGCGAGCGCGCACAAATGGGGCGGCCCGGCGGGCGTCGGCCTGCTCGTGGTCCGCAAGGGCACCAGGTACGTGTCGCCGCTGCCGTACGACGAGCGCGAGGCGCGGCGGGTGCCCGGCTTCGAGAACGTCCCGGCGATCGTCGCGGCCGCGGTCGCGCTCGGCGCGGCGACCACCGAGTCGGCCGACGAGGACCGCCGGATCTTCGGGCTGATCGACCGCGTCCGGGCCCGCGTCGCCGAGACGGTGCCGGATGTCGAGGTGGTCGGCGACCCGGTCGACCGGCTCCCGCACATCCTCACCTTCTCGTGCCTGTACGTGGACGGCGAGGCGCTGTTGACCGAGCTGGACAAGGCCGGCTTCGCGGTGTCGTCCGGATCCTCGTGCACGTCCTCGACCCTGACGCCCAGTCATGTCCTGGAGGCGATGGGCGTGTTGTCCCAGGGCAACATCCGGATCTCGCTGCCGCGCGGGGTGGCCGAGGCCGAGGTGGACCGCTTCCTGGCGCTGCTGCCGGGTCTGGTCGCGAAGCTGCGCGCGGTGGTCGCCCACGAACCGGCGCCGCGGGTCGCGGCGCCGGCTCCCGAGGAGAGCGGCGTCGTGGTGGACGCGCTCGGCCGGCGGTGTCCGATCCCGGTGATCGAACTGGCCAAGCGGATCCTCGACGTCGAGGACGGCACGCTGGTCACCGTGCTCTCCGACGACGAGGCATCCCGCCTCGACATCCCGGCCTGGTGCGAAATGACCGGCCACGAGTTCGTCCGCGCCGAAGCGCGGGTCAGGGGCAGCGCGTACGTGGTTCGGCGCCATGGCTAGCCGACGCGGTGGCCTCAAGCGCCGGCCGGGCTGCCTGGCCTCGAACGCCGGCCGGGCTGATTCGATCCGGCGCGTGAGGCCGCGGCGCGGTCAGGTCGGGAGGTGGGCCGAGACGTCGGTGGCGGCGGTGTCGCCGTAGGCCTGGGCGAGCCGGGCCAGGAACGAGGTCCGCCGCAACGAGTACTCCTGCGTCCCCACCGTCTCGATGACCAGGGTCGCCAGCATGTTGCCGACCTGCGCCGCGCGCTCCAGCGACAGCCCCCACGAGATGCCGGACAGGAAGCCGGCCCGGAACCCGTCGCCGACCCCGGTCGGGTCGACCTTGGCTTCCTCGGCCGGGCACGCCACGACGATCGTGTCGAGGCCGGCCTGCTCGATCCGCACCCCGGCGGGACCGAGCGTGGTCACCCGGACGCCGACCTTCTTCAGGATGTCGGCCTCCGACCAGCCGCTCTTTTGGGTGATCAGCCCGCTCTCGTACTCGTTGGTGAGCAGGTACGCGGCGCCGTCGATGAGCCGGCGGATGTCGTCGCCGTCCATCCGAGCCAGCTGCTGCGAGGGGTCGGCGGCGAACGGGTAGCCGCGCTCGCGGCACTCGTCGCTGTGCCGCAGCATCGCCTCGGGGTCGTTCGCGCCGATCACGACCAGGTCGAGCCCGCCGACCCGGTCGGCCACCGGCCGCAGCTCGATCTCGCGGGCCTCGCTCATCGCCCCCGTATAGAAGGACGCGATCTGGTTGTGCTCGGCGTCGGTCGTGCACACGAACCGTGCGGTGTGGTGGGTCTGCGAGATATGCACGGACTCGGTGTCGACGTGATGCCGGTCCAACCACGAGCGGTAGTCGACGAAGTCGGCCCCGGCGGCGCCGACCAGGATCGGCGACAGCCCCAGGCACCCCATGCCGAAGCAGATGTTCGGCGCGACGCCGCCGCGCCGGATGTCGAGCTGGTCGACGAGGAACGAGAGGGAAACCACGTGCAGCTTGTCCGAGACGAGCTGGTCGGAGAACCGACCGGGGAACGTCATGAGGTGGTCGGTGGCGATCGACCCGGTCACGGCAATGCGCATGGCGCGTGGCTCCTGGAGTACGTGGAGTACGAGGGGGGAAACTCGCACACGTTAACCCACCGCGATTCGCGGCCCCATCGAAAACTACCCATCGGTAGACCGTGCCGTCACGCTCCGTGCGATCTAGGCTGGGAAACCCCAGTCAAGGAGTCCCGTAATGCCGTCGATGCCCGTGATGCCCTCCCAGGCCGAGCCCGAGACGCTCGAGGACCTGCGCGGTGACTGCCGTCACATCGACGCATCGTGGACCACGCCCGGCCCGGAGCGCACGCCCGCGAGGATCGCGGCGACGGGTTCGCACGCTCCCGCGACCGACGTCCCCGCGCACGGCGCGACGCTCCTGGCGGGCATGTCCGAATACGGCGACTGATTCGGCGACCGAGGGAACCGCTCCGCCGGGGAGTGCGTCGGACCGGCATGCGTACCCACGGTGAGAACGACGAAAGCACTCGGAACGAACGGACCGGGCGCCGGCGGTTGTTGATCCCCGCGCTGGCGATCGTCGCGGTACTCGGCATCGGCGGCGGCGCGCTCGCGCTGACCGGGGGTGACGACGGGTCGGCCCGCGAGGAGGTCGCGGGGTCGGGCTCATCGGCCGCCCCCGGAACCCCGGGCTCGATCGAACCCGCCGCGCCCAGGGACGTCGCGACGGCGGGGGCGGCCGAGCCGCCCGCCCCGGGCGACGCCGCTCCCGGCAACGCGGCCCCGAACGGCACGGCCCCGAGCACGGGCCCGGGCAACGCGGCCGGTCCCGACGCCTCCACCTCGACCTCGTCGCCGGTGCTGCCCTCGGGCGGTCCCAACACGTACTACCCGGCGCAGCAGAACACGCAGTTCAGCCGCTACACGGTCCACCCGGACGGCCGCACCCTCACGACCCGGTTCTGGGGCGGCGAGTGCGCGACCTACCGCGTCGTGGTCGACACGGAGTCGGCGACACGGGTCGCGATCCGGGTCCAGGCCACCGACAAGGGCGGCATGTGCACCACCATCGCCGTCGAGGTCTCGGCCGACGTGATTCTTCCCACGCCGCTGGGCGACCGGGCCGTCGTCGACGCCAAGACGGGCGCGACGATCACCCCGGGCGGCCATCCGCTCTCCTGACCCCGAACACCCGAACACCCGGACATACGCCGACGCCGCACCGTCCCCCGGAGGGGTCGGTGCGGCGTCGGGTGCGGGTCAGAGCCGTTCCGCGATCCCGGGGATCAGTGGAACGAGTCGCCGCAGGCGCAGGAGCCGGCGGCGTTCGGGTTGTCGATCGTGAAGCCCTGCTTCTCGATCGTGTCGACGAAGTCGATCGTGGCGCCGCTCAGATAAGGCGAGCTCATCCGGTCGGTGACCACGGAGACGCCACCGAAGTCCGCGACGACGTCGCCGTCGAGCGAGCGCTCGTCGAAGAACAGCTGGTACCGCATGCCGGAACAGCCGCCGGGCTGGACGGCCACGCGCAGCGCGAGATCGTCGCGACCCTCTTGCTCCAGCAGAGTCTTGACCTTGGCCGCCGCCTCATCGCTGAGGAGGATGCCACCGGTCTTGGTGGTCTCGTCCTGGACAGTCATCTGCAAGCTCCCACGTGGTGGTCCGTCGTTCGTACGCACTTCCACCGTCGGCAACCGATGGAGGCTCGGCCCTATTCCCACTCGTGTTCTCGGGCCTCGCGTTCATTCATGGTCGCACACCCCCACTCTCGTCAACCTGACATGAACAGGATAAGATTGTTAATGTCAATTAGACGAGAAGAGGTACGCGCCGTGACCGCGACACACGATCTGGACCTGCCGCCCGGGGTGCAGCCGACGCCGCTCGCGCTGCTGATGCTCGGGCGCGCCGCCGACCCGCGCAGCGAACGGGGCGTCGAGTGTCCCGGTGACCTGCCCTCGCCGTCCGACCCGGACCTGGTGGCCCGGGCCCGCGCGGCCAAGGAGCGCCTCGGCGACAAGGTCTTCATCCTGGGCCACCACTACCAGCGCGACGAGGTGATCGACTTCGCCGACGTGACCGGCGACTCGTTCAAACTCGCCCGCGAGGCGGCGGCCCGGCCGGGCGCGTCGTACATCGTCTTCTGCGGTGTGCACTTCATGGCCGAGAGCGCGGACATCCTGACCTCCGACGAGCAGCAGGTGATCCTGCCGGACCTCGCCGCGGGCTGCTCGATGGCCGACATGGCCACCTCCGAGCAGGTCGAGGAGTGCTGGGACGTGCTCGCCGACGCGGGCATCGTGGATGTGACCGTGCCGGTCTCGTACATGAACTCCTCGGCCGACATCAAGGCGTTCACCGGCCGCAACGGCGGCACCATATGCACGTCCTCGAACGCCAAGCGCGCGCTCGACTGGGCCTTCGAGCAGGGCGAGAAGGTGCTGTTCCTGCCGGACCAGCACCTCGGCCGCAACACCGCGGTCCTGGAGATGGGGCTGACCCTCGACGACTGCGTGCTGTACAACCCGCACAAGCCCAACGGCGGGCTCACCCGCGAGCAGCTGCGCGCGGCCAAGATGATCCTGTGGCGCGGTCACTGCTCGGTGCACGGGCGGTTCGACGTCGCGGCGGTCGACGAGGTGCGGGCCCGGATCCCCGGGGTCAACGTGCTGGTCCACCCGGAGTGCCGGCACGAGGTGGTCAACGCGGCCGACTACGTGGGCTCGACCGAATACATCATCAAGACGCTGGACGCGGCCGAGCCGGGTTCGGCGTGGGCGATCGGCACCGAGCTCAACCTGGTCCGCCGGGTGGCCGCGGCGCACCCCGACAAGCAGGTCGTCTTCCTGGACAAGACGGTGTGCTTCTGCTCCACGATGAATCGGATCGACCTGCCGCACCTGGTGTGGACCCTGGAGTCGCTGGCCGACGGCAACGTGGTCAACCGGATCCGGGTGGACGCGGAGACCGAGAAGTTCGCCAAGGTCGCGCTGGATCGGATGCTGGCACTGCCGTAGCCGCGCCGGCGCTCGTGCGGATCGGGCCGGATCGTGAACGCGGCACGGGCGGTGCGCCCCGGGGTCACCCGGGACACACCGCCCGCACGCAGCACGGAGGAGCGGTTCGTCGCGGTCAGCCGGGGATCAGGCCGTCCGCGCGGAGCATCTTCCTGACTTCGTCCACGTGTGCGTCCGTTGCCGGCAACATCAGGTCGGACGACACGATCTCCTCTGCCGGCACGTCCGTGCCGACCTCGCGGACCTTGGCCAAAAGCGCTGTCAGGGCGGCGCGAAAAGCGGCGTCGTCACCACTCTCGATCGCGACCTGAAGCTCGTCGTCGTACCGGTTGAGCACCGCGAGGTACTCCTCCGCGACGTCGAGCTGGCCCTCACCCATGATCCGCACGATCATGTGCCGTCTCCTTGCTTGTCGAAGCGCGGCCGGGGCTGACCGGGGCCGATCGCCGGCGGCGGGGTGCCACCGGAGAGCTCGGCCTTCATCCGCTCCAGCTCCAGTTCCACGTCCGACGTGCTGGACAAACGCTCCAGCTCGGCGGTGATGTCGTCCTTCGCCATCCCGGTCGGGTCGTCGAGCGCGCCCGAGGCGAGCAGCTCGTCGATCGCACCCGCTCGGGCCTGCATCTGCGCGGTCTTGTCCTCGGCCCGCTGGATCGCGAGCCCGACGTCGCCCATCTCCTCCGAGATGCCGGCGACCGCGCCACCGATCCGCGCCTGTGCCTCGGCGGCCGTGTAGGTCGCCTTGATCGTCTCCTTGCGGGTGCGGAACGCGTCGACCTTGGCCTGCAGTCGCTGCGAGGCCAGGACGAGCTTCTCCTCCTCCGCCTGGAGGTTCTGGTGTTGGGTACCGAGGTCCGAGATCTGCTGCTGCACACCCGAGCGACGCATGAGCGCCTCGCGGGCCAGATCCTCGCGACCGAGCGCCAGCGCCTTGCGGCCCTGGTCCTCGAGCTTGCCCGACTGCTGCTGCAGGCCGGTCATCTGCAGTTCCAGCCGCTTGCGGGAGGTGGCCACATCGGCCACGCCCCGACGCACCTTCTGCAACAGCTCAAGTTGCTTCTGGTACGAGTAGTCGAGCATCTCGCGTGGATCCTCGGCCTTGTCGAGGGCCTTGTTGGCCTTCGCGCGGAAGATCATCGCCATTCGCTTCATTACACCGCTCATGGGCCTCGCGTGCCCCCTTCGTAGGCAACCCGTGCTGCTCTCTGAAGCCTAAATGCCCAAGCGACCTTGTGGCAGCAGGGCTTTGCCTCAGTTGACGTGTCCGCTCCCGCGAGAGTTCCGAATCGGTGCCGCGGACGAATCCGGGGAGCCTTGAAATGTCCCGCACGTCGAACACGTAGGCTTTGAGTGTGTTCCGACGACGTTCGCAGGCAGAGCCCGAGACCGCCGAGCAGTCCCTGGAGCGTGCCCAGGGTTCGCAGGCCGTCCGTGACCCCCAGGCCCCCAAGGGCCGTCCGACGCCCAAGCGCAGCGATGCCCAGGCCAACCGCAAGACCAAGGTGTCCGTTTCCAAGGACCCCAAGCAGGCTCGCAAGCAGGCCAGGATGCGCATGCGCGAGGAGCGCGAGACGCAGCGCCAGGCGCTGCTGACCGGTGACGAGCGGGCGCTCCCGGCGCGTGACCGGGGCCCCCTGCGCCGGTTCGCCCGGGACTACGTCGACGCGCGCTACACGGTCGGCGAGTTCTTCCTGCCCTCCGCCGTGCTCATCCTGATCCTGAGCATCCTGCCCAGCCTCGCGCTGAAGAACTTCTCGTTGTTCCTGTGGATCGCGGTGATCCTGCTGATCATCCTCGACTCCATTCGGGTCAACATGGGTCTGAAGAAGGCGCTGCGGGCGAAGTTCCCGAAGGAGAGCCTCAAGGGCATCACGCCCTACGCGCTGATGCGCTGCCTGCAACTCCGTCGCCTGCGGCTGCCCAAGCCCCAGGTCAAGCGTGGCGAGAAGGTCGCATGACCACGATCACCGGGCTGACCGGCGACCTGCACACGCTGGTCCGGCGCGAGCTGGTGGCCCGCCAGCTGGCCGAACACATGACGCGCCTGCGCGACCGGGGTCCGCTGCGGGTGCTCGACGTCGGCTGCGGGCCGGCCTCCCCCGGCATACTGCTCGCTCGCGCGGGCCACATCGTCACGTCGGTGAACACCGACACCGAGGTGCTCACCACGCTGCACGACGACCTGGCCCAGGAGGCGGCCGACGTCCAGGGCCGGATGCGCCTGGTCGAGGGCGACGGCGCCGAGGCCGGTCGGCACTTCCCGCCGGGCAGCTTCGACCTGGCCATATGCCACGACGTGCTGGAGGCTCAGCCCGAGCCCGACGGCATGCTCGCGGCGCTCGCCCGGATGATGACGCAGGGCGGCCTGATCTCGGTCACCTCGCGCAACGCGGGATCGCTCGCGATGCGCGCGGGCGCCGCGGCCCAGTGGACCGCGACGCTCAAGGGACTGTCGGCGACCACGTACCCCAACCCGGCCGGCGGCACGTTGCGCGCGGACACGGTCGAGGGGCTGTCCACGGTGCTCGCGGATCTCGGCGCGCCGGTCCTGGAGTGGTACGGCGTGGGCGTCTTCAGCGGCCTGCAGCCGGACGACGCCGAGCCGCCCCGCGGGCAGAAGGCCTGGCAGAACCTGCTGGCCTGCGAGGAGGACGCGTCCCGACGCGCCCCGTACCGCGACATCGCACCGATACTGCATCTGGTGGGCCGCAAGACGGTGCGCTAGATCGGGTCGCGAGTGCCCGACATAGGGTGTTCGCATGGACTTCCGACACCTCGGCCGCAGTGGCCTCGTCATCAGCGAGATCGCCTACGGCAACTGGCTCACCCACGGTTCCCAGGTGGAAGAGGACGCGGCGCTCGAGTGTGTACGGGCCGCGCTTGACTGCGGGATCACCACGTTCGACACCGCCGACGTGTACGCGGAGACGCGCGCGGAGTCGGTCCTGGGACGGGCGCTGAAGGGTGAGCGCCGCGAGGGCCTGGAGATCTTCACCAAGGTCTACTGGCCCACCGGCCCCGGTCACAACGACCGGGGTCTGTCGCGCAAGCACATCCTGGAGTCGATCGACGGCTCGCTGTCCCGGCTCGGCACCGACTACGTGGACCTGTACCAGGCCCACCGGTTCGACCACGAGACGCCGCTGGAAGAGACCATGCTGGCGTTCGCGGACGTGGTCCGGGCCGGCAAGGCGCTGTACATCGGCGTCTCCGAGTGGAACGCCGAGCAGATCCGGGCCGGCGCGGAGCTCGCGCGCGAGCTGCGGGTCCCGCTGATCTCGAACCAGCCGCAGTACTCGATGCTGTGGCGGGTGATCGAGGCCGAGGTCGTGCCGACCTCGGAGGAGCTCGGGCTCGGGCAGATCGTGTGGTCGCCGATAGCGCAGGGCGTGCTCACCGGCAAGTACCTGCCGGGGCAGCCGCCCCCGGCCGGGTCGCGCGCCACCGACGACAAGGGCGGCCAGAACTTCGTGTCCCGGATGCTCACCGACGACTTGCTCACCCGGGTACAGCAGCTGCGCCCGCTGGCCGACGAGGCCGGGCTCTCGCTCGCCCAGCTCGCGGTGGCCTGGGTGCTGCAGAACCCGAACGTCTCCGCGGCCATCATCGGCGCGTCGCGTCCGGAGCAGGTCCACGAGAACGTCAAGGCCGCCGGCGTGCGGCTGGACGAGGGACTGCTGACCAAGATCGACGTGATCCTCGACCCGGTCGTCAGCCGTGACCCCGCGCTCACCGTGAGCCCGACGACGCGGCCGTGACACGGTCTTGAGATGATCAAGAGGGGCGCGGCCTCGGCCGCGCCCCCTTCACGTCTCCGATCGGGCACGTTTCCGATCGGGCACGTTCCGAATCGGTTCCGGCGCGGAGGACCTCAGCCCTCGGCGGCGCGCAGACTCATGTGTTCGTACACGGCTGTGTCGTCCTCGAGCAGACTCACCTGCTCGATGCCGGCCGCCAGCAGGTCCTTCCAGATCTCGCCGAGCCAGCTCTCGGCGTCCGACTGGTTCGTGAAGTCCTCTGCCTGCGGTCCGTCGACCGGGGCCCCGTCCGCGTCCTCATACCGCCACACCCACGACATGTCGGGCTCCTCACCTCGGATCTCGGACCGTCAAAGACGTGCACAGTAGATCAAGCCCACCCACCACATAGCCAGGAGCACGACGACACCCATGGAGCTGACGCTGCTCGGCACGGCCGGTCCCAAGGGCTGGCCCCAGCCGTTCTGCACCTGCGCGTCCTGTCTGGGGTGCACCGGTCCGGTCGTACGCGGACCCGCGTCCGTGTTGCTCGACGGCACGCTGCTGCTGGACTGCGGGCCGGAGCCCGCACACGCGGCGGCGCGGGCGGGACGCCCGCTGACGGGGGTGCGGCGGCTGCTGCTGAGCGGGCCCGCCGAGTCCGCGTCGCTGGCGTGGCTGCCGCCGCGGGCTCGACGAGGTCGCCGCGCCGTCCGCGCCGCCGGCCTGGCTGCCGGCGCCGGCGGCGGCCGCGGTGGCGGCAGGTCGCGGCCGGCGACGTCCTCGACCTGGACGGGCACCGGATCCGGGTGCTGCCGGGCGGTACGCCGGAACGGGTCGCGTACGAGGTGACCGGCGCGGACGGCACCCGTCTGCTGTACGCGCCGCCCTCGGCGCTGCCGCCGGAGGCGGAGGCGACCCGGGCCTGGACGCGCGAGGGCGGGCACTACGACGTGGTCCTCCTGGACGTGGTGTCCTGGCCCGAGCGACTGGCCACGCTGCGCCGCGACGGCGCGGTGACCGCGGATACCGACGTGCTCGCGATACACCTGTCGCACGAGTCGCCGCCGGGCGAGGAACTGCACCGTCGGCTGGCCGCGTGGGGCGCGCGCGCCGTACCGGACGGCGGCGTCGTACGGGTCGGCGGCGACGCCGCGCCCGCGGCCCCCGGCCGCACCGCACGCTCGTGCTCGGCGGCGCCCGCTCGGGCAAGTCGGCCGAGGCCGAACGCCGGCTCGCGGCCTGCCCGGAGGTGCTCTACGTGGCGACCGGCGGCACCCGCGAGGGCGACGCGGAGTGGGCCGAACGCGTCGCGCTGCACCGCGAGCGGCGGCCGGACACCTGGTCGACCGCCGAGACGGTGGACCTGACCCGGCTGCTCACCGAGGCGCGGCGGCCACTCCTGGTGGACTGCCTGTCGCTGTGGCTGACGGCCGTCATGGACGCCAGCGGCGCGTGGGACGACCAGGAGTGGGCGGCGGGGGCGCGCGAGGCCGTACGCGCCGACGTGGCGGCCCTGGCGGCCGCCTGGCGCGCCTGCCGGGTCCCGGTCGTGGGCGTGAGCAACGAGGTCGGCAGCGGCGTGGTCCCGCCGACCCCCGCCGCCGCCGCTTCCGGGACGAACTGGGCCGGCTGAACGCCACCATCGCCGGCGAATCCGACGAGGTCCTGCTCGTGGTCGCCGGCCAGGTCCTCACCCTGCGCGGCCTCCCGCGACGCGCCCGACACGCGGCCTCGTAGGCGGTGTCCGCCGCGCCCGCCGGGTCGGCGACGCCCGGCGCCGCGGCCCGATCCGTCGGGCCCGGCCCCGCCCGGGGGATCCGGGCGAAGCCGGGCCCGGGATCCCCCGGGCAGGCCCCGGACACTCCCCGGCCCGTCGCGACGGCGCGAACCGCACAACTACCCTGGCCACCGTGACCATCGACCTCGATTCCCTGGCCGCCCACGTCGAGCGACCGGACGACGACGCCCGCGCCCGCGTCCGCGACCACCTCGTCGCCCTCGCCGGCGCCCCCGGGGCCTACGGCCGACTGGAGGACCTCGCGATCTGGTTCGCCTCGGTCCAGGGCGGCAAGACCACCGCCCCGATCGGCACCGCGCGCGTCGTCCTGTTCGCCGCCGACCACGGCGTCGCCGCCCACGACGTGTCGGTGCGCCGACCCGGCTGGACCGCGCGCGAGGTGCGGGCCACCCTCGACGGCGCCTCACCCTCGGCCACCTTCGCGGCCGCCGTCGGGGCGCGCGTACGGGTCGTCGACGTCGCCGTCGACGCCGAGCCCGACGCCTTCCCCGAACACGTCTCGCGCGACCGGATCGGCCGCGCGAGCGCCCCGATCGACACCGCCGACGCGCTCGCCCCCGGCGAGGCCGAGCGGGCGTTCCGGGTCGGGATGGACGTCGCCGACGCCGAGATCGACGCGGGCGCCGACATCCTCCTCCTCGGTTCGCTGGGCGCCGCCGCGACCACTCCGGCCGCGGTCCTGATCGGCGCGCTGACCGGCATGGACGCGGCGGCCGTGATCGGTCGCGGCTCGGGCATCGACGACGCGACGTGGATCCGCAAGTGCGCCACCATCCGGGACGCGCTGCGCCGCGCGCGGCCGGTGCTCGGCGACCCGATGCGCCTGCTCGGCGTCTCCGGCGGGGCCGACTTCGCCGCGATGACCGGGTTCCTGCTGCAGTGCTCGATCCGCCGCACGCCGGTGCTGATCGACGACGTGGCCACCGCCGCGGCGGCGCTGGTCGCACAGCGGATCTCGTACCGCTCCCCCGACTGGTGGCTGGCCGGGCACGTGACGCCCGAGCCCGGGCACGTCAAGGCGTTGGACCGGCTCGCGCTCGAACCGGTCCTGGACTACAAGGTCCGCGCCGGCGAGGCGGTCGGCGCGCTGCTCGCGCTGCCGGTGCTGCGCGCGGCGGTGGACCTCGTGGCGCGGGTGAACCCCACCCCGTGAGTTCGGGCACCACCTCGGCCGGGCTGCGCCTGGCCTTCGGCATCCTGTCGGTGATCCCGGTCCGGGTCGACCGGGTCGACCGCCCGGTGGCCGGCCGGGCGATGGCGTGCGCGCCGCTGGTCGGCCTGGTCCTGGGCGGCCTCGCGGCGGGCTTGCTCGCACTCGCCGGGTGGGCCGGCACCGGTGCGTTCACCGCCGCCGTGCTCGCGGTCGGCGCGCTCGCGCTGCTCACCCGCGGCCTGCACCTGGACGGCCTCGCCGACACCGCCGACGGCCTCGGTTCGGCCAAGCCCGCGCCGGACGCGCTGCGGATCATGAAGGCGTCCGACATCGGCCCGTTCGGCGTACTGGCCCTGGTCTTCCTGGTGTTGGTGGAGACCGGCGCACTGGTCCGTCTCCAGCACGCGGGCTCGGCCCCCGCCGTCGCCGCGCTGGTCGTGGCGACCGTGACCGGGCGGGCCGCGCTCGCGATCGCGTGCGGCCCGGGCGTGCCCTCCGCGCGTCCGGACGGGCTCGGCGCGATGGTCGCGGGCACGGTCGGCCGCGGCGTGCTCGCCGCGTGGTCGCTCGTCCTGGTCGCCGGCGCGGGGCTGTACGCGCTCGTCCAGGGCCCGGCGGAGGGACTGCGCGCGCTCGGCGCGGTCGCCGCCGGACTCGGCGCGGGCGCACTGCTGTTGCGGCATACGACCCGCCGATTCGGCGGGATCACCGGCGACGTGCTGGGCGCCGTGGTGGAGACCACGGGATGCGTGACCCTCGTGGTCCTGTCCACTGGCTGAGACGTTTCCCGCGGGGCCGTGAAATGCTGGACG
The DNA here is from genome assembly GCF_045207785.1 of Embleya sp. NBC_00896. Taxonomy (NCBI): domain Bacteria; kingdom Bacillati; phylum Actinomycetota; class Actinomycetes; order Kitasatosporales; family Streptomycetaceae; genus Embleya; species Embleya sp. NBC_00896. The sequence continues at coordinate 5,306,643 of NZ_CP108776.1, read as the reverse complement.
CGAACGTATCTTCCATACGGCTCGTCACCGCACGGCGACGGCGTTCCGAGCACGGATGCCGTCGTCGGTGCCCCTCCTCGTCCCGAGGGACGTGAGGGACACCCAGCGATCTTGAGAGACAGGACACCCGTGACCACACTGAGTATCGGCTCCACCGCGGCTCTTTCCCTGCGCGCCGACGTTCTGGTGATCGGCGCCACCAAGGGCGAGGACGGCGCCGTCGTCGCCGCCGGCGGCGAGAGCGTCGCCGCGGCCTTCGACGGCCGGCTCACCGACACCCTGTCCGCGCTCGGGGCCACCGGCGCCGAGGGCGAACTGCACCGCGTCCCGACCTTCGGCGCGGCCAAGGCCCCGCTCGTCCTGGTCGTGGGCCTGGGCGAACAGCCCGCCGACGGCTTCACCGCCGACGCGCTGCGCCGCGCCGGCGGCAACGCCGCACGCGCCCTCGCGGGGGTCAAGAAGGCCGGCGTCGCCATGCCGCTGACCGGCGCGGAGGCGGTCGGCGCGTTCGGCGAGGGCGTGCTGCTCGGCGCGTACTCCTTCGAGACCTACCGCGAGAAGTCGCGCGAGGGTCGCAAGGAGGCGGTCAAGGAAGTCGTGCTGCTCGGCATCAAGGGCCGCGACAAGGCCGCCAAGGCCGCCGTCGAGCGCGCCGCGATCACCGCGCAGAGCGTCAACCAGGCCCGTGACCTGGTCAACACCCCGCCGAACGACCTGAACCCGAAGGACTTCGCCGCGGTCGCGGTGGACACCGGCAAGAACGCCGGCTTCAAGGTCGAGGTGCTCGACGACAAGATGCTCGCCAAGCAGGGCTTCGGCGGCATCCTCGGTGTCGGCCAGGGCTCGGCCGCCAAGCCGCGCCTGGTCCGCCTGGGTTACACGCACCCCAAGGCCAAGCGCACGATCGCGCTCGTCGGCAAGGGCATCACCTACGACTCGGGTGGCATCTCGCTCAAGCCGGCCGGCTCCAACGAGACGATGAAGATGGACATGGGCGGCGCGGCGGCCGTCCTGGGCGCGGTCGCGGCCGTGGCCCGCCTGGGCCTCGCGGTCAACGTGACCGGCTGGCTCGCGCTCGCCGAGAACATGCCGTCCGGCACCGCCACCCGCCCCGGCGACGTGCTGCGGATGTACGGCGGCCGCACGGTCGAGGTGCTCAACACCGACGCCGAGGGCCGGCTCGTGCTCGCCGACGCGATCACGCGCGCGTGCGAGGAGTCGCCGCAGATGCTGATCGACGTCGCGACGCTGACCGGCGCGATGATGGTCGCCCTGGGCAACGACATGTACGGAATCATGTCCAACGACGACGACTTCCGCGACGCCGTGTACGACGCCGCGACGCGGGCGGGCGAGCCGTCGTGGCCGATGCCACTACCGGCCGACATGCGCAAGTCGATGGACTCGCCGATCGCGGACATCAAGAACATGGGCAACTCGCGCATGGGCGGCGGCCTCGTGGCGGGTCTGTTCCTCCAGGAGTTCGTGGCCGAGGGCGTCAGTTGGGCGCACCTGGACATCGCGGGCCCGGCCTTCAACGAGGGCGAGGTCAGCGGCTACAAGGCGAAGGGCGGCACGGGCGTCGCCGTCCGCTCGCTGCTCCAGGTCGCGCAGGACGTCGCGGACAACCGGATCTGACCCGGCGTCGGATCCGTCCGGTCGAGACCGGACCGGACCCGACCGGATCGGCCGGGGCACGCAGGCGCCCCGGCCGGCCCGGCGGATCGGTCAGGAACCCTCGCCGGCCTGGCGTCGGGTCCACTCGCGCATCCGCTTGGGGTAGCCCATCAGCGCCGCCTCGTACACGGGGATGCCGAGTTTGCGGGCCAGCGCCCGCGCCGCCGCCGGGTCGGCGACCCGGCGCCTGGTCCACTCCCCCGTGTCGGCGACGAACACCACGGTGGTCCCGCTCAGCGTCGTGACCGGCTCGATGTACGCCTCGACGCCCTTGCGGCTCTGCGCGAACTCGCTCAGGTGGGCGGCCGCCGCGGCGGCCTGCCTGCGGTCTGGCGCCTCCGCGCCGGATCCGCGTCTGCGTCGGAACAGCCCCACGGGAATTCCTTCCTGTCGTACCTGCATGTCGTACGCGCGGAAGTCGGGATCGTGTTGGGCACAACGAGCCGCAACGACACGGTGTGCCCCCGATCCGCCCCTTCGTCGCCTTCCCTGTGGGACAGCCAACACCGGGGCGGAGTGCTCGGTCGCTCTCGACAAGTGGGAGGATGTTGTACCGGCACTTGAGACCTTCCACAAGAAGGGGGTGCTACCCGCCGCGTCCCGCGCGGGTGAGCATCGCAATCACAGGAGGACGTGACGTGGCGAACGACGCCGGAGCCGTTTTCGATGTAGTCATTCTCGGAGGCGGGAGCGGCGGCTATGCGTGCGCCCTCCGCGCGGCCGAACTCGGTATGCGGGTCGTCCTCATCGAAAAGGGCAAGCTCGGCGGCACGTGTCTGCACAACGGCTGCATCCCGACCAAGGCGCTGTTGCACGCCGGTGAGGTCGCGGACCAGACCCGTGAGAGCGAGCAGTTCGGCGTCAAGTCGACGTTCGACGGCATCGACATCTCCGCCGTGCACGCATACAAGGACGGCGTCGTCTCGCGCCTGTTCAAGGGCCTGACCGGCCTGATCAAGAGCCGCAACATCACCGTCGTCGAAGGCGCCGGCAAGCTCGTGTCGCCGACCGCGGTCGAGGTGAACGGGCAGCGCTACGAGGGTCGACACGTGGTGCTCGCGACCGGCTCCGTGCCGAAGTCGCTCCCGGGCCTGGAGATCGACGGCAACCGCGTGATCAACAGCGACCACGCCCTCGTGCTCGACCGGGTCCCGCAGTCCGCGGTGGTCCTGGGCGGCGGCGTGATCGGCGTCGAGTTCGCGAGCGCCTGGAAGTCCTTCGGCGTGGACGTGACCATCGTCGAGGCACTGCCGCACCTGGTCGCGCTCGAGGACGAGGCGAGCAGCAAGCTGCTCGAGCGGGCGTTCCGCCGGCGCGGCATCAAGTTCGAGCTCGGCTCGCGCTTCAGCGGTGTCGAGTACACCGACGGGGGCGTCCGGGTCTCGCTGGAGAACGGCAAGCAGATCGAGGCCGAGCTGCTGCTCGTCGCCGTCGGTCGCGGCCCGGTCTCGGCGGGGCTGGGCTACGAGGAGGCCGGCGTCGAGATGGACCGCGGCTACGTCCTGGTCGACGAGTACTGCGCCACCAACGTGCCGACGGTCTCCGCCGTGGGCGACCTCATCCCCACCCTTCAGCTCGCCCACGTCGGTTTCGCCGAGGGCATCCTGGTCGCCGAGAGGATCGCGGGCCTGAACCCGGTCCCGATCGACTACGCGGGTGTCCCCCGCGTGACCTACTGCGACCCGGAGGTGGCCTCGGTCGGCCTCACCGAGGCGCAGGCGGTCGAGCGCTACGGCTCGGACAAGCTCGCGTCGATCAGCTACAGCCTCGGCGGCAACGGCAAGAGCCAGATCCTCAAGACCACCGGCCAGGTCAAGGTCGTCTCGGTCAAGGACGGTCCGGTCGTCGGCATCCACATGGTCGGTGCCCGGATGGGCGAACTGACCGCGGAAGCCCAGCTGATCTACAACTGGGAGGCCCTGCCGGCCGAGGTCGCCCAGCTCATCCACCCGCACCCGACGCAGTCCGAGGCGCTCGGAGAGGCCCACCTCGCGTTGGCGGGCAAGCCGCTGCACGTCCACGACTGACGTACGGCACCCAATCGCGCCCCGTCATCGAAGCCACACGCCTTGAAGCGTTGAGAAGGAGTCATTGACCCATGCCGGTCTCCGTAACACTGCCCGCGCTCGGCGAGAGCGTGCAGGAGGGCACGATCACCCGCTGGCTCAAGCAGGAGGGTGAGCGAGTCGAGCTGGACGAGCCGCTGCTCGAGGTCTCGACCGACAAGGTCGACACCGAGATCCCCTCCCCCGCCGCCGGCATCCTGGTGTCCATCAAGGCCCAAGAGGACGAGACGGTCGACGTCGGCGCCGAGCTCGGCGTGATCGACGACGGCACCGGTGCCGCGGCTCCGGCCGCCGCCCCGGCGCAGGAGGCGCCCGCGGCGCCCGTCGCCCCCGCCGCGCCCGTCGCGCAGGAGCCCGCCGCGGCTCCCGCCGCCCCGGCCGCTCCGGCCGCGGCACCCGCCGCTCCGGCCGCCCCCGCCGGCGACGTGCAGGGCACCCCGGTGCTGCTGCCCGCGCTCGGCGAGAGCGTGCAGGAGGGCACGATCACCCGCTGGCTCAAGCAGGAGGGTGACACGGTCGAGGCCGACGAGCCGCTCCTGGAGGTCTCGACCGACAAGGTCGACACCGAGATCCCGGCGCCGATCGGTGGCGTGCTGCTGAAGATCACGGTCGCCGAGGACGAGACGGTGGAGGTCGGCGCCGAGCTGGCCATCATCGGCGCGCCCGGTTCGGCTCCGGCGGCGGCGCCCGCTCCGGCGGCTCCGGCCCCGGTGCAGGAGGCGCCGAAGCAGGCGGCTCCGGCCCCCGCTCCGCAGCAGGCCGCGCCGGCCGCCCCGGCACCGGCGCCCGCTCCGGCGCCCGCGCCGGTCCCGGCTCCGGCCCCGGTCGCGCAGCAGCCCGCTCCGGTCGCGGCGCAGCCTACGCCGCCGGCCGAGGCCGACGGTGCCTACGTCACGCCGCTCGTCCGCAAGCTCGCGGCCGAGCACAACGTGGACCTCGCCTCGATCGCCGGCACCGGCATCGGCGGCCGGATCCGCAAGCAGGACGTCCTCGAGACGGCCCGCAAGCAGCAGGCCGCCGCCCAGGCCGCGGCGTCGGCTCCGGCCGCCGCCGCGTCCGCTCCGGCGAAGGCCGCCCCGACGGCGATCGAGCCCTCGCCGCTGCGTGGTCGGACCGAGAAGCTCTCGCGCATGCGCACGGTGATCGCCAAGCGCATGGTCGAGTCGCTGCAGACCTCGGCCCAGCTGACCACGGTCGTGGAGGTGGACGTCACCAACATCGCCCGCCTGCGCGACCGCGCCAAGAAGGACTTCGTGGCGCGCGAGGGCGTCAAGCTGTCGTTCATGCCGTTCTTCGCGAAGGCGGCCGTCGAGGCGCTCAAGGTCCACCCGGTCCTGAACGCGTCGATGGATCTGACCGCCGGCACGGTGACCTACCACGACGCCGAGCACCTGGTGATCGCGGTGGACACCGACCGCGGCCTGATGGTCCCGGTCATCCACAACGCGGGTGACCTGAACATCGCGGGCCTGTCGCGCAAGATCTCGGACCTGGCGGAGCGCACGCGCACCAACAAGGTCAGCCCGGACGAGCTGGCCGGCGGTACGTTCACGCTGACCAACACGGGTTCGCGCGGCGCGCTGTTCGACACGCCGATCTTCCCGCAGCCGCAGGTCGCGATGCTCGGCACGGGCGCGGTCGTCAAGCGCCCGGTCGTCGTCAACGACCCGACGCTCGGCGAGGTCATCGCGGTTCGTTCGATGGTGTACCTGGCCCTGTCCTACGACCACCGCCTGGTGGACGGCGCGGACGCGGCCCGCTTCCTGCAGACGGTGAAGACCCGTCTCGAGGAAGGCGCCTTCGAGGGCGACCTCGGCCTGTAAGGGGCACACGGCAGATACCGAAGGCGGTTCGGGCGCTCGCCCGGGCCGCCTTCGGCACGTCCGCGGTCGGGTGGGCAAGGATGTGCGCATGCGCATCGCCATCACCGGTTCGACCGGCCTCGTGGGTTCCGCTCTCGTCCGCTCGCTGGCCGCCGACGGCCACAAGGTGGTCCGGCTGGTCCGCCGGACCCCCACCGGGCCCGACGAGGTGCGCTGGGACCCGCACGCGGGCACGGTGGACACCGCGTCGCTCGGGGCGGTGGACGCCGCGGTGCACCTGGCCGGCGCGGGCATCGGGGACCGGCGCTGGACGGCCGCGTACAAGCGCGAGCTGCGGGACAGCCGGGTCCTGGGCACGGCGGCGATCTCCCGCGCGCTCGCCGACCTGCGGCCCGTCCCGCGCGTGCTCCTGTCCGGCTCGGCGATGGGTTTCTACGGCGACACGGGCGACCGCTCGGTGGACGAGACGTCGTCGCCCGGCAGCGGCTTCCTGGTCGACCTGTGCACCGAGTGGGAGGCCGCCACCGCGCCCGCCCGGGAGGCCGGGATCCGGGTCGCGCACCTGCGGACAGGGCTGGTGGTCTCCAGGCGCGGCGGCGCGTGGGGGCGGATGTTCCCACTGTTCAAGGCGGGCCTGGGCGGCCGGCTCGGCTCGGGCCGGCAATACTGGAGCTTCATCTCGCTCGCCGACGAGATCGCCGCGATCCGCTACCTGTTGGACCACGAGCACATCGCGGGCCCGGTCAACCTGACCGCGCCGCACCCGGTCACCAACGCCGAGGCGACCAAGGCGATGGGCCGGGCACTGCACCGGCCGACGGTGTTCGCGGTACCGCCGTTCGCGTTGCGCGCGGTGCTCGGCGACTTCGCCGGCGAGATCCTCACCGGTCAGCGGGTCCTGCCGAAGGTGCTGCTCGACGCGGGTTTCACGTTCGAGCACCCGACCGTGGAGGACGCGATCGCGGCGGCGCTGGCGGGATAGTCCCCCGTCCGGCACGCGGCGCCGGTTCCCGCAGTTGATCACCGGATCCGCATCGGGCGACTTCGGAGCGCTATCCCCCATCCTTCGCTGGGTATGACCTGAAGGCGATGAAGGCGATGAAGGCGACTCCGTGCGCCGCCTCGGGCCGTGCGCGGTAGGGGGACGGGAGGACGACCGTGGTCGACGTGCGCCGTACCGAGGTGATCGTGGTGGGGGCCGGTCTGGCCGGCCTGAGCGCGGCACGGACCATCGCCGCGGCGGGGGTGTCCGTGACGGTCCTGGAGGCGGCGCACCGACCCGGCGGGCGGGTGCGTACGGACCTCGTGGACGGCTTCCGGGTCGACCGCGGCTTCCAGTCGCTGACCACGTCGTGGCCCCAGGTGGGTCGCCAACTCGACGTCGCGGCCCTGGGGCTGCGCTCGTTCCTGCCGGGCGTGCTGCTGTACGAGGACGGCCGAACGCAGCGGATCGGCGACGTGCGGCGCGTGCGCGACGCACTGGGCGGGCTGCGGACCGGCAACGGCAACGGCGGGGATCGCGCGCGGCTCGCCGCATTGCTGGCGCGGACCGCGTCCGCGCCGGTGGAGCGCGTGCTGAGCGGGCCCGAGGTCGCGACCGCCGACGCGCCGTCGATGCGGTCACTGCCGCCCGAGCTCGCCCGGCGCACCCTTCGCCCGCTGCTCGCCGCCCTGCTGCACGACCCCGCGCTGCGCTCGTCGAGCCGGTTCGCCGAGCTGATGCTGCGCTCGTTCCTGCGCGGCCGGGTGGGGCTGCCGGCGCGCGGCATGGCGGCGGTGCCGGAGCAACTCGCGGCGGGGCTGCCGGCCGGCGTCGTGCGGTACGGCGTACGGGTGCTGTCGATCTCGGCCGACCGGGTGCTCACCGACGTCGCGGGCGAGATCCACGCGCGGGCGGTGATCGTGGCGACCGATCCGACCACGGCGGTGGCCCTGCTGCCGGGGCTGCGACAGCCCGGGTTCCACGCGGTGACCACGCTCTACCACGTCGCCCGCGGGGTGCCCCGGGCCGACGCGTCGCTGGTCGTGGAGGCGGACCGGCGCAGCCCGTTCGCGCACACGGCGGTGGTGAGCCAGGTCGCACCGACCTACTCGCCGGACCGCCGCGCGCTGGTCGCCACCACGGTGCTCGGGCACGACGGCTCGGAGCCGGCCAAGCTCGAACTGCGGGTCCGCGAACGGCTCGCGGTCGTGTACGACACGCCCACGACATCGTGGGCGCACCTGAGCACATGTCACATCCCGTCCGCCGTACCGGTCGTCGAGCCCGGCCACAACTTCCGTCGCCCGGTCCGGCTGATCGGCGGCCTGTACGTCTGCGGCGACCACCGCGACTCCAGCTCCATCCAGGGCGCCCTGGCCTCCGGCCGCAGAGCGGCCAGGTCGGCCCTGGCCGACCTGGGCGTCCTGACGGGGTAGCGACCCCGGGGCCGAAGGGACCGGGGCCGCGACCGGACCCGCCCACCCAGACGCGACCGCAGCCCGGCGCTCAAGCCGTACGCACGAAGCACCCCGACCGCGCCTCGAACTCCCGGACCGCCGGCACGTCCCGATACGGCGCCAACCGGTGCGTGAACTCACGCACGTAGTCCACCGCCCGCGACGACCGCAGACCCTCCGCCTGCTCGGTCGCCTCCGCCTCGACCCGGCACGCCTGCTCGACGTCGCCGAGCTCCAACAACGCGGTGGCCAGGATCGTCTGGCAGAACAGCCGGCTGCGGGTGTACTCGCTGCCGCGCAGCCGCAACGACCGCTCGGCGTACTCGCGCGCCTTGTCGTAGTCCTCCAGGTCCCGGTAGCAGTGCGCGTGATCGTCCGTCAGCTGCGCCTCGTTCATGAACGCCACCCACTCGGGCTCGTCGTCCCCCGGCGACACGCACTCCAGCGCCTGTTCTGCCCGCAACAGCGCCGCCCCGCACGCCCGCGCGTCGCCGAGCAGCCCGTGCCCGCGCGCCTCGACCGCGTGGAACAGCGCCCGCACCCGCGGCGTGGCCACCAGGGACGCGCCCTGCTGCGCGACCCGCGCCAGCTGTACCGCCTCGCGGCCGTGCCCGAGGTAGACCGCCTGCCGGCTCATCGTCGACAGCACGAACCCGCCGAGCGCCCGGTCCCCCGACGCCTGCGCGAGCCGCAGCGCCTGCACGAAGTAGCGCTGCGCCATCCCGTGCACGCCCACGTCGTACGCCATCCACCCGACCAGGCGGGTGAGCGTGGCCGCCGCACCGAACAGCGCGCTGCCGGTGCGCGAGTCGTAGGTCCCGCGGAGTATCGCGGTGACCTCGGTGTCGAGGTAGCGCACCAGCGCCTGTCTGCCGTGCCCGCCGCCGAACGAGTTGTCCAACCGCCGAAACGCCTCGCCGACCGCGCGCACCGCGGCCACGTCGCCGAGCCCGACCCGGTCGCCGTCCTGCCGGGTCGGCCGCTCGTCGCCGGCCCCGATCAGCCAGTCGCGGCTGGGCACCACGAGCGCCCCGGGCGTGAACGCGGCCTCCACGAGGGCGGATCGCTGCGCCGAGTCGGCCTGCCACATGCCGGTGACGATCTCGACCGCCTCGGGTGGTCCCGACGCGTATTCGAGGCCGGCATAGTCCGGGCGACACCCGGCCATGCCCAGATCCTCGGCGCTGAGTTTGCGGCCGAGTCGCTGGGTGAAGACCTCGGCAAGCAGTATCGGCACGATCCCGCGCGGATGTTGACCACGCAGCCAGCGCGCCACGGAGGTCTTGTCGTACCGGAGATCGATGCCCTGTTCCGCACCGAGCTGGTCAACGCGTCGGGCCAGACCGGCATGCGAGAAGCCGGCTTCCTCGACAAGCGCGGCCAGCCGGTGGTTGGGGCGCCGCTCGACCCTGGCTGCCATGGAGATGAACGCCTCCCGCTGGTGCGGTGGTTCGGTGTGGGTGGGTGATCGCGCGAGAATCTAGCGATTTCTGGAGCGCTACAACCCGAACGCTCGCAACAATGACCCTTTCGAGTTACGGCGCGTGGCCCGTCCACGGTGTGGCGAATGTGGTCCGGCGGTGGTCCGCTTCGGTCGGTTTCGGCAGAACTTGCCGAACCCATGGGAAGGATCCACCGTGCCGTCACCAGCCCCGGCGCCCACTCGTGCCGCTTGCGGTACACAGGGCCGTGGTGGAACATGCGCGAGGCAGTTCACCCGTTGGGGTGAGCCGAATCAGCGGGGGCCGACCATCGGCGGCCGCGCACCGAGAGAGGCACGGGTGTGAGGCGGCATCCCGACGACACCGCTCGCGGGATCGTCATCCCGCTGGCCGCGATCGCGATCGCGTGCCTGCTGCTGACCAGCGGCGTCGTGCTGTTCTCCGGCTCGGACGGGGAACCCGCCCGCGGCCGCACCGCCGCCCAGGGCTTGGACGTGCCGGTCCCGGCGGTCGCGCCGCCTGCCCGGACGAGCGCCGCGCCGAGCCCGCCCGCGCCCACGACGGCGAAGCCGACCGCCACCAGGTCCGCGACCCGCACCCCCTCCGCCACGGCGACCCGCACCACCACCGCGCCCACCACGGCGCCGCCCGCCACGGCCGGCGCGAAGGACATCTCCGTCGACGCGAGCGTGCGGGACCTGGGGTGGGGCGCCGACGGCACGGTGGTCATCACGAACCGCACGTCGCGGCCGCTCCCCGCGTGGAACCTCACGCTCACCGCCACGGGCAAGCAGAGCGGCTTCACGATGCTCGTCGGCGCCAACATGCGCACCTCCACCGACCGCGACGTCGCGACCGCGCAGGGCACCGGCCCACTGGCCCCGGGGGCGAGCACCGTGATCAGCTTCGGCCTGTACGGCCGGGTCGAGTCGATGGGTTGCACCTTCACCGGTGTCACGTGCAGCGTGCGCGGCCTCCACACCAACGACAGGTGACCCGACGGGCCGTCGTACGCTGGTGGGCGTGACCAGCTTCTTGCGATTCGTGCACTCAGGCATCGGCGACGCGGCCGTCCCGTACGAGGCCGCATGGGAGGAGCAGCGGCGCGTCCACGAACTGGTCGCGAGCGGCGAGTCCCCCGACACGTGTCTGCTCCTCGAACACCCCGCGGTGTACACGGCCGGCCGCCGCACCGACCCCTCCGAGCGCCCGATGGACGGCACCCCCGTGGTCGACGTCGACCGCGGCGGCAAGATCACCTGGCACGGCCCCGGCCAGCTCGTCGGCTACCCGATCGTGCGGCTGCCCGAGCCGGTGGACGTGGTCGCGCACGTGCGCCGGATGGAGGAGGCGCTGATCCGGGTCTGCGCCGAACTCGGCCTGGAGACCACGCGCGTGGAGGGCCGCAGCGGCGTCTGGGTGCTGGGCGACGCGGTCCGGCAGCCGCCCGCCCCGGCCGGCGGCCTGGACCTGCGCCTGGACAGCCGCCTCACCGCCGTCCCCGACCCGCGCCTGCACCCCGAGTTCGACCCGCGCCTGGCCGGTCCCGAGTACGCGCCGTCCAACGCGGGCCAGCGCGGCGACGACCGCAAGCTCGCGGCGATCGGCGTCCGGGTCTCCCGCAAGGTGACCATGCACGGCTTCGCGATCAACTGCGACCCCGACATGACGGGTTACGACCGCATCGTGCCGTGTGGCATCAAGGACGCCGGCGTCACCTCGCTGAGCCAGGAGCTGGGCCGCGAGGTCACCGTCGCCGAGGTCCTGCCGTTGGCCGAGCGACACTTGGCGGCCGTGTTCGCGGGCGTCCACGCGTGACGCACGCCTCGCGGCGGAGCCGGCTCCCGGGGAATCCACCCGGGTCCGCGCCGGTTGCCACCTGACGGGCCGTCCAAACCCCGGATTTACTGGGCGTACCCTGGACGGACCGCCCCACCAAGGCCCGTCCCATCCTGTCGGGCCAACCGCAGTCTGTCCCGAACCGCAGTCTGCCCCGAGAAGAGGGAGTCGCGCGTGTCCGCTGTCGCACCCGACGGCCGCAAGCTGCTTCGCCTGGAAGTCCGCAACGCCGAGACTCCCATCGAACGCAAGCCTTCGTGGATCAAGACCCGGGCGAAGATGGGCCCCGAATACACCGAGCTCAAGCAACTCGTGAAGCGCGAGGGGCTGCACACGGTGTGCGAGGAGGCCGGCTGTCCGAACATCTACGAGTGCTGGGAAGACCGCGAGGCGACCTTCCTCATCGGCGGCGACCAGTGCACGCGGCGGTGCGACTTCTGCCAGATCGACACCGGCAAGCCGGCCGAGCTCGACCGTGACGAGCCGCGCCGCGTCGCGGAGTCGGTCCAGGCGATGGGCCTCAAGTACGCGACCGTCACCGGTGTCGCGCGCGACGACCTGCCGGACGGCGGCGCGTGGCTGTACGCGGAGACCGTGCGCCAGATCAAGGAACTGAACCCGGGTACCGGGGTGGAGCTGCTGATTCCGGACTTCACGGCGCAGCCCGACCAGCTCGCCGAGGTGTTCTCCTCCCGTCCCGAGGTGCTCGCGCACAACATCGAGACGGTGCCGCGCATCTTCAAGCGCATCCGACCGGGCTTCCGGTACGAGCGCTCGCTGGACGTCATATCGCAGGCTCGCGCCGACGGCCTGGTCACCAAGTCCAACCTGATCCTGGGCATGGGTGAGGAGCGCGCCGAGATCAGCCAGGCGATGCAGGACCTGCACGACGCGGGCTGCGAGCTCCTGACGATCACGCAATACCTGCGGCCGAGCGTCCGGCACCATCCCGTCGAGCGCTGGGTGCGCCCGGAGGAGTTCGTCGAGCTGAACGAGGAGGCCGAGGAGATCGGCTTCGCGGGCGTGCTCTCCGGCCCCCTGGTCCGCTCGTCGTACCGCGCGGGTCGGCTCTACCGCCAGGCACTCGAAGTGCGCGAAAGGCGTAACTCTTCGGGCGAAGGTGTGCAGACCTTCACCTCCGTTTGACCCTGGCGTCATCGTTTGGTAACACACTGTTGCAAGGGTGTATCGCAGTGCGGTCCATTCTTCGCACCCAGGACACGTAGGGGGATGACGTCATGCAAGACACGCAGCAGGACAACACCTCGGTGCTGCGGGGCGCGTTCGACCGTGGGGCCGCCGCACGCAAGGCGACCGTCGGGCGGGTCTTCCGGGCCGTCGAAACCGTACTGATGTTCGAGGGCGGCCAGCGCACCGCGCGCCGCAACGCGTGGGCCGCCGTCTGCGCCGACCGCAACCGCGCCCGCGCCCGCGCGGAGGCCTCCGACATCCTCGCCCGCCTCAACCCGACCCCGGGCACCGGCTCCCACTAGAACCCCACCCGACACGCGAGCCGACCCAACCAAGCCCGGCCGGCGCTTGAGACCACATCCAAGCCCGGCCGGCGCTTGAGGCCACCTTCCAGCCCGGCCGGCGTTTGAGGCCATCCGTCCAGCCCGGCCGGCGCTTGAGGCCACCCACCAAGCCCGGCCCGCGCTTGATCCCAACCAGCCCAGCCGGCACTTGAGGGCATCCACGCCCCGCCAACCCCACCGCAGGCACACCCCCAGAAACCGGACCCACCTCCCGCGCCCAACGGCACAAGCACGCCAGTATCCTTTTCACATGGCGAGCAAGGAACCATCCGAGAAGAGCGGCCGGCTGAAGCAGATCCGGCTCGCCTACCAGCAGACGAAGAAGGCCGATCCCTGGGTCGGCTTGATTGTGGCGGCCTGGGGCCTGGGCGTATTCGCAGTGCTCCTGGCCATCGGCTTCTGGTGGGGACACCCGATCTACCTGGGCATCTTCGGTGCCCTCGTGGGTCTGCTCGCGGCGGCCTTCATCTTCGGACGACGGGCCGAGAAGTCGGTGCTCGGCCAGATGGAAGGCCAGCCCGGCGCCGCGTTGGCGGTCATGCAGTCACTCAAGCGTGGCTGGGTCGTGACCCCCACCGTGGCCATCACCCGCCAGCAGGATGTCGTCCACCGCGCCGTAGGCCGCCCCGGCATCATCCTGGTGGGCGAGGGCCAGCCCGGTCGCGTGACGCGACTGCTGGCCGATGAGAAGAAGCGCATGTCCCGGCTCGCGGCCAACACCGTGGTGCACACGGTCATCGTCGGCAACGACGAGGGCCAGGTCCCGCTGCGGAAGCTGCAGCGCCACATCATGAAGCTGAGCCCGACCATGGCCAAGCCCGAGGTGGCGGTCGTCAACGACCGGCTCCGCGCGGTCGGCGACCTGATGAAGAACATGCCGGTACCGAAGGGTCCGATGCCCAAGGGCGCGCGCATGCCGCGCGGCCCGCGCGGCTGACGCACCCCGCGCAGCACCCATCCCCCGTCGACACGAGAGCGGCGGCGATCCTTCGAGGATCGCCGCCGCTCTTTTCACGCCGTGTCGCGTCCCGGGCCGAGCCCGTCCGCCCGCGCTCGTGTTACGAACTACGCACGCACAACCGCGGTGCCGACCGACTTGTCGTGGAAGCCGCGCCCGTCCCGGTCGTAGATCGCCGGCGGAATCACCAGGCAGAGCAGGAGAGTGCGCACCACGACCGCGAGCGGCGAGAGCGTGGCCCGGGTGACCGAGACCACCCGGATGCCCATGATCCGCTTGCCGAAGGTCCAGCCGATCGTGCTCACCAGGAGCAGGTTCTCCGCCGCGAACAGGACGAGCGTGCCCCAGCTCGTCCCCGCCGCGTTGATGTCGCCGCCGCCCATGAAGGACAGTGCGATCAGGTAGCAGATGCCCCAGTCGATCACGAGCGCGACGAGCCTGCGCTGGGTCGACGCCATCGAGTTGGGTCCGTCTTCGGGGAGCCCGAGACGCTTGCCGCGGTAGCCGAATTCTTCGCCCGCCGCCCCGGGGGCCTGGGTCCGCGATGCGGTCGTCTTGTCGTCCACCTCTCCAAAGTAGACGAGCCGGGCCGATTCACCCGCCCCGGGGTGCGCGTGGCAGGGTGGAGCATGCACACGGATCGACGCAAGTCGGGCCGGCCCGTACGGGTGCGTGCGTAACATCCCGGAAACACGAGGGACACCGACGGGAAACCGCTCCCGCCTACCTTCGAGGCCTAGTGGCCACCGGGGAGGAGGTCGCTCCCCGCGAACGCAATTGCCCGCGCCTGGCGCCGGGTCGAGGAGGATTGATGTTCAACAACGCCGAAGAGGTGTCGCGGTACATCGCCGACAACGACGTCAAGTTCGTCGACGTTCGTTTTTGCGACCTGCCTGGCGTGATGCAGCACTTCACGGTCCCGGCGAAGACGTTCAACCCGGACGAGACCCTGGCGTTCGACGGATCTTCGATCCGTGGTTTCCAGGCGATCCACGAGTCGGACATGGCGCTTCGCCCCGACCTGTCCACGGCGCGGCTCGACCCGTTCCGCAAGGACAAGACGCTCAACATCAACTTCTTCATCCACGACCCGCTGACGGATGAGGAGTACAGCCGCGACCCGCGCAACGTCGCGAAGAAGGCCGAGCGCTACCTCGCCGGCACCGGCATCGCCGACACGGCGTACTTCGGCCCCGAGGCCGAGTTCTACGTGTTCGACAGCGTGCGCTTCGCGACCGGCGCGAACGAGTCCTTCTACCACATCGATTCCGAGGCGGGCGCCTGGAACACCGGTGCGGAGGAGAACAACCGCGGCTACAAGGTCCGCTACAAGGGCGGCTACTTCCCGACCCCGCCGGTCGACCACTTCGCCGACCTGCGCGCGGAGATCTCCCTGGAGCTGGAAGCCGCCGGCCTCGAGATCGAGCGCCAGCACCACGAGGTGGGCACCGCCGGTCAGGCCGAGATCAACTACAAGTTCAACACGCTGCTGGCCGCGGCCGACGACCTGATGCTGTTCAAGTACATCGTCAAGAACGTCGCGTGGCGCAACGGCAAGACCGCGACCTTCATGCCGAAGCCGATCTTCGGCGACAACGGCTCGGGCATGCACTGCCACATGTCGCTGTGGACCGACGGCTCGCCGCTGTTCTACGACGAGCAGGGCTACGCGGGCCTCTCCGACACCGCCCGCTACTTCATCGGCGGCCTGCTCAAGCACGCCCCGTCGCTGCTCGCCTTCACGAACCCGACGGTGAACTCGTACCACCGCCTGGTCCCGGGCTTCGAGGCGCCGGTCAACCTGGTCTACTCGCAGCGCAACCGCTCGGCGTGCATCCGCATCCCGATCACGGGCAGCAACCCGAAGGCCAAGCGCGTCGAGTTCCGCGTCCCGGACCCGTCGGCCAACCCGTACCTGGCCTTCGCCGCCCAGCTGATGGCCGGCCTCGACGGCATCAAGAACAAGATCGAGCCGCTGGAGCCGGTCGACAAGGACCTGTACGAGCTGGCCCCCGATGAGCACCAGGCCGTCCCCCAGGTCCCGGGCACCCTCGCCGAGGTCCTCGACGCGCTCGAAGCCGACCACGAGTACCTCCTCGAGGGCGGCGTCTTCACCCAGGACCTGATCGACACCTGGATCGAGTACAAGCGCACCAAGGAAATCGACCCGGTCCGCCTGCGCCCCCACCCGCACGAGTTCGAGCTCTACTTCGACATCTAAACCGAAGTACCGCTGACCTGCGGGTCCACCCTCCAGTCAGCCCGAGAGGGCACGACGAGGGCACTCCCCCGAAGGACAAGGCCGTCGACCGCTGCTTCAAGAGCGCGGTCGACGGCCTTCTTCGTGCACTCCTCGCCGACGGGCACGAGGCAGGCGTAGATCCGGAGAGTGAAGCCGGGATCGACGTGCCCGAGGTACTCGGCGAGCGATGACGCCGGCCTTGGCGAGCGCGGGCTTCCAGATGTTCAGAGCCGTGCTGGAGGACAGGCCGGAGGCCACCGGCAGACGCCGACAAATGGTCCGCCTTCCGCGAAGGCATCAAAGTGAACTGGAAATCGCCGTCGAGCCTCACCAATTCCCCGGCCGATGACTTCCTCGTCTCACAGATACAGTCCGGGTGATCGGCGCCGCCCCTGACCGGCCTCGTCGAATCGCTCACCCGCCGGTGCCCCATGAGCCGCGGAGCCTTGGCCACGGTGCCCGGTGCAATCCGCCGGCATCATCAAGCCCGGCCTCGGCAAGGCATACGTCCCGGTGCGTGCATTAGGTATGCGCGGCGAATTCGGATTCGCGGAGATCGGATCGCGTCAGGCCAATGTGGAGTTCTCGACACGTCAGTGAGACGAGCTCCGCGAATGATTCATCCCGGTCGTGGTGCGCACGCAGTAGTTCGACCAGTGGCGTGCCCGTGTCCGCAAAGAGACCTCCCGGAACGCCGGGTTCGAAGGACACCTCGACACTTCCCGCACGCGCGTACTTGATCCACGTCAGCGCGTTCACGTTCCACATGAACGACACGGCTTCGCCGTTCCGCGAGGCCCATGAGGTAACGGACGCGGCATCAATACCGAGCATGTGGAAGCAGTACGACCAGCCTCCACCGCGACCGGCCCTGAGGATCATCCCGCCGGGATAGCAACGGGGGTCGAGCACGTCGTCGGGCGACGGTGGCCGCAGTTCGATGTCTAAGCCCCCCACCGCGCGCAGCAACTCCGCCGGATCGACTCCGGAAGCGAAGACAATGCTGCCCTCCTCCCGATATTCCGTGCGTAGCCATGCCGGGTCAGCGGAATCCATAATTCCTCCTAATCAGTTGTCTACAAAATGCCTGAATGACTTAACCAACCAGTCGGGTATGTCGGTTTTCTGATCTTCCTCGAATGATAGTCGCCCCGTAGGTTCGCCGGGAGGCGGGAGACGTTCCGTTCAACCCGAGCAAGCGAGGGATTTTGTCCGAAAAAACAACGCTATCAGCGGCGCAATATAAAGTTCTACGGTTAATCTTGACGGCGGTCACCATTAGCGGAGTTTTAGTCGTGGGGGGATCGCCACCCACGACTGCGGCCCCCACAACGCCGCCCCCGGCATCCACGTCCGGCGGCCCGACTGCGTCCACATCGCCGATCTCATCGACCCCCGCAGGGACATCCTCGGCAACGACATCGGCTCCTCCGTCAGCGTCGCCAACCGCTTCCACCGCCTCCACGACACAATCGGATATACCCCCGAGCGTCGGCGCGGCCACGTCGACCACGCCGCCGGCTTCCCGGGCCGCCGCGCCCGTCCCGCCCGGGAGCGGCCCCGTCGATTTCTCGTGCCTGCCGCAGCGTGCGGAGCCCGGGGTGGCCTACGGCTGTGGATCCCTGGGGCCGGGAACGCCGATCTCCACCGAGACGCCGTTCGTGCCCCCTGCTCCTGAGGCGGTGGCAGCCGGCCCGGAAGAGCCGTGCAACCCGGGGACCGGACCGGGCGAGACGAGCTCTTTCGGGCGGTTCTCCTATTGCGCCCGATATCCCCAGTTCCACTACAGCGTCGTACGAGACGGGCAGGTACTCGGAGGACTCCAGGGCGTTCTCGTGGACCGGCTCGTAATGCGCAAGGACAGTGGTGTGGTCATCCACCGCATCAACGTCACGATCACCAGGGCGGATGCCTCCATGGACGGAACCATCGTCCGCATGATCACCGAGTGCGCCGAGTGCACCGTCTCCGGCAACACGATGACCCAGGTCATGGGGGGCGTCGGTGCCGAACTCAACTTCGAGCACCAGGCCATGTGGACGCCCGCCCTGCCCGACCCCGTCAACGGGACGCAGTCCACTCTCCAGTTCACCATGAAATACGAGATGAAAACGCCGATTGCCGACGCGGAGATACCCGGCGGGTGGAAACCCGCCCGGAACCCACGCTGCGACAACTCGCTCAACCTGGCGACACCGGGATGCGTGATTCCGGAATACGTGCCCACTGCGGACGTGTCGCGGTCTGGGTCATCATCCGCGATGATCTACTACGCGCAGACGCAGATGGCGGGGGCCTGGGGACTCAGGCTCGCCAACGGCAAAGGAAAGCCCCTCACCCGCAGCCAGGCCGATTCGGTGGAGGCCGGAAAGTCCTGGGGCGACATGAGCCGCCAGGTCATCTGTAAACGCAAGTACAACCACGATCCCAGTTTTCCCGCCGCGGACGATCCCAGCTGCGACGAGTACCCCTTCGCGGCCACATTCCAGAGTGCGGGCAAGGGCGGCTTCGCCCGGCTGGGGGCCGTCGACGACGGCTCGGTGTGCACCCAGGTTGTGGCCACTCGACCGTCGACCGGCGCGCCGTACGACAACATACGCGTCGTGGGCACCGCAGACCCCGCCGCGCCATGCATTCGCGGAACGATTCCCCTGGGCCAGAACACCGATGCGGGACGAGCCATCGCATCGACCTTCATCTCCAATTCCCACGTCCTGCGTGGGGACAACTTCTGGGTCCACGCGGCACCGCAGGGCGGGTGGGGCAACTGCGCAACGGTCGCGCAGCCGACCACCCCCCTCGCCGCCACGTTCGACATCCCGCTCTGCGGTCCGATCCTGGACGCGTTCAACCACGCCGGCGGGGCCGGCGCCGTCGGATACCCCGTTGCCCAGGGCTCGACCTCCGACGGCCAAGGGAAGTACATCCACTTCCAAGCACGCGGGGCAGCCGAGCCGAGCGCCTCCATCTACTGGAGTCCCGCCACCGGCGCGCACGAGATTGCGGGGAACATCCGGGCCAAATGGCTCCGCCTCGGCGCCGAGACCACGCTGGGCTATCCCATCACCGACGAGACGACGACCCCCGACGGCCAAGGGCGCTTCAACCACTTCTCCGACGGGGACACCTCGATCTACTCGACCCCCACCGGAGGCGCCTGGCAGATCGGCGGGGCGATCCGCGACAAGTGGGCGGAACTGGGATGGGAGAGGGGTCTGGGCTACCCGGACACCGACGAGTCGACCACTTCCGACGGGGTGGGCCGCTTCAACCACTTCCGCAGGCTGGGCGCGAGCACCGGCGATGACTCGATCTACTGGACTCCCGACACTGGAGCCCATCAAATCGGCGGGGCGATCCGCGACAAGTGGATGGCGGGTGGGTCCGAACAAGGCGCCGGCTACCCGACCACCGACGAGACAGGCACCCCCGACGGCCAAGGCCGTTTCAACCACTTCCGCGGACCCGGCATGGACGAGGAGAGCGAATCCATCTACTGGCACCCCAAGGTGGGCGTGTCGAGAATCCTCGCGGGGTTCCGCGACAAGTGGTTGACCTTCGGCGCGGAGCAGGCCAGCGGCTACCCGGTGGGCGACGAGACCGGTACGGGCAGCAGCGAAGGAGCCGAGCAGTACACGGCCAGGATCGACGCGCAAGGCAACGCGTACCTGTTCCTGAGGTTCCTGTGGGGCCCCGACTCCGGAACCCACTTCACGCCCGCGTCATGGCGAAACTACCCGGGCCCGAACTCGTGGATGGGCTTCCCCACGAAGGAGCACGCCTACGACCCCGGCGAACCGATCGCGAACTTCTACACCTTCCAGTCCTTCGAAGGCGGATGCCTCGGCAAGTACACCTCCACGCCTGCCGGGCAGATCGACGCGGTCGCCAACTCGACCGATCTCTGCAGGGAGGATTACCAGGAGATCACGCCGGACACCTGGAACAACAGAATGCTGCGCGAGAAGCTCCCGATGGAGCTGAACCCCGTCCCGCTGAATAGCGTCCTGGGCCCCGACGGCCAGATCTCGGCTGACAAGCTCCGAGCCGCAACCGCAGAGCAATAGTCGCGAATGGGCACGCGCGTGGAGGACGACGAAGTTCGTCCTCCACGCACTCCCTCTCGGCTTGCCGCAGTTGCCGCGGATAGGTCTGATCACTTCTTCGACATCCAAACCGAAGTAGGTCGGCCTGGAAGCCCAGCCCTCTCGAAGACGGGGCCGTCGACCGCTGCCGACAGCGGTCGACGGCCTTCTTCATGTGCTCTTTCGCTCGCGGGCGTGATCTTGGGCGGGGTCAGCCGGACGCTGCCTTCTCCGTGCGTTCGAAGGGTGTTTGCCGGGTGTGCTCGTGGCGTTCTGCCCAGCGGATGGCCAGTGGGGCCGCCAGGCCCGTCAGGGTGAAGAGGGCTCCGACGATGTACCAGCCGGGGCGGCCCCAGGTGATGCAGAGTGAGATGAGCAGGCCCGGGCCTAGGGCTTCGGCCAGGCCGGCGCCCAGGCCGAACACGCCCAGGTACTGGCCGGTGGCGTGCTCCGGTGCGAGGGCGAAGGAGATCTCGAAGCCCGCGGCGGAGTGCCACAGCTCGCCGACCGTGTGGATCACCACCGCGGCGATGAGGAGCGTTGCGGCGGCCCACGTCGGTACCCCCGCGGACAGCGAGATCAGCGCGCAGGAGACCAGGAAGGCCACGCCCGCTCGACGGTAGGCGCCCCCGCAGGCCGCGGGGGAATCGATGGCCCGGCCCGCTCTCACCTGGAACGCGATGACGATGACCGTGTTGACGAGCATGGTGCCCGAAATGAGCCAGTGCGGAGCGGTGGTGGCCGCGACCAGCCAGAGCGGAATGGCCACCGTGAGCACCTTGAACTGGATGGCCATGACACCGTCGAGGGCGGTGAGCACGAGGTAGGGCCGATCCCGGAGGGCGATCCAACGAGGGCCGCCGGCAGCGTGCCCTACGGGCACGACCGGCGGCAGGAGGAGCACGATCGCCGCGGAGGCTCCGATGGCGATCGCGGTGCCGATGACCAGAAGCTGGTAGGCGGTGTGCGTGCCCACCTGGACGACCCAGCCTGCGAGCAGGGCGCCGAAAGAGATGCCGATGTTGGTCACGGCACGGAGGTAGGAGCGGAATTCCTGCGGCCGGTCCCCTCCGTAACGCCTGATGAGCGGACTGCGTGCGGCCAGTCCGGCCGCCTGTGCCCCGGTGGCCGTGCACACCGCGAGAACGAACGGCCAGAAGCTGTCCACCAGTACGAAGCCCGCCGTGGCCAGCGCGCGCACGACGAGGGTGCCGACGTAGACGCCGCGGGCTCCGTATGTGTCCGCAAGGTGGCCGGCGCCGATACCCACGATGAGCGAGACGAAGCCGGCGATGCCGAGCCCGAGACCCACCTGGGTCGCCGGCAGGTGCACGTCCTGGGTGAAGTACAGCACCCCGGCGGTCAGGTAGAGGCCGCTGCCGATGGTGTAGGCGAAGTTCGAGGCGGCGATGACGCGTTGTGGTCCGGTGTCGGGCATCAAGTGGGGCATGACGTGGCTCCGCGTCCCGAGCGGTCGGTAGGGGCCGGCCAATCTTGTTGCACATAACTTGCAACAGCAAGAGGTTCGCGGTAACTGGATATGCCTCGGCGCGCGGGTCGCGAGGGCGCAAATATCCAAGACCGTGACAAGACACGCCCTAGGGTCGAAGGAGCGAGCGTCCATCGACATTCGGGAGTTGCCATGCACGGCGATCCGGCCTTCTTCGAGATCGGCGTCCCGGATTCCGCCCGGGCGCGAGCCTTCTACGGGCGCCTGTTCCACTGGGAGTTCCCGCCGTTCGGCGAGAACGGCCAGGTCTGGATCAGGACGCCCCGCGCCAAGGGCGGACTGCACGAGGAGGACCCGTCGGCACCGATCCTGATGTTCTTCGAGGTCGACGACATCGAAGCCGCCGTCCGGACGGTCCGCGAACTGGGCGGCTCGGCGGAGGATCCCGGCCCCGAGGAGTCGGGCTTGGGGCGGTTCGCGATGTGCGTCGACGATCAGGGCGTGCGGTTCGGACTGCACCGGGCGGCCGGCTAGGGGGAATCGCCCCCGAAGAAGGCCCTGCCCCCGCGTACTCACGCGGGGGCAGGGCCTTCTTTGGTCGGCGTGCTCAGCCGCAGGAGCCGCAGCAGGCCGCCTTGGTGGTCGCCGGGGCGGCGGTGAGGGTGTAGCCCGCCGTGGTGACCGCGGTGGCGACGGCGGCCTCGGAAAGCGCGGGCGTGGCGGTGACCGTCAGGGTTCCGGTCGGGAGGTCGACGACCGCGGAGGTCACCCCCGGCAGAGCCGTGACCCGCGTCGTCACCGATGAGGCGCAGCTGCCGCAGGTCATGCCTTCGACGGTGTACACGGACGTGGACGTGCTCATGGAGTGCCTCCCGGGCATCGACTGGTGGGCTGGGAACCGGGTTCAACATACCCCCCGGAGGTATTTTCCCCAACCCCTGGCATTCAATACCCCACTAGGGTATGTTCCGGATCGCTCGATACCCCCCAGTCGTATCTACGGAGTGATCACGATGTCCGAGCTTCAGGCACCGCCGAACCCGCGCCGTTGGGCGGCGCTCGCGCTGATCGCGCTCGCCCAGTTCATGGTCATCATGGATACGTCGATCATCGGCGTGGCCCTGCCCGAGATGCGCACGGATCTCGGCTTCTCGCAGGGGAACCTGTCCTGGGTCTTCAACGCCTACGTGGTCGCGTTCGGCGGCCTGCTGCTGCTCGGCGGCCGACTGTCCGACCTGTTCGGCGCCAAGCGCCTGTTCAGCGTCGGCTGGGCGATCCTGGGCGGCGGGTCGCTCGTGGCCGGGCTCGCCGGCGAGGTGTGGGTCGAACTGCTCGGCCGCGCGACCCAGGGCGTCGGCGCCGCGCTGATCGCGCCCTCGGCCCTGACCCTGCTGATGATGCTGTTCGGCGACAACCCCAAGGAACTGACCAAGGCGTTCGCGCTGTACGGCGCCGCCGCACCGGCGGGCGGCACCGCGGGCGTGTTCCTGGGCGGCCTGATCACCGAGTACGCCAGCTGGCCGTGGGTCTTCTACGTCAACATCCCCGTCGCGGTCCTCGCGCTCGTGGTGACCCCGTCGCTGATGCCCGCCGCCCCCGCCCGCCGCGGCTCGATCGACATCCTCGGCGCGACCACCGTCACCGCCGGCCTGGCCGCCTCCGTGTACGCCGTCGTCCGCACCCCCGAGACCGGGTGGGGATCGGCCGAGACCCTGCTCGTGCTCGCCGCCGGCGTCGCGCTGATCGCGCTGTTCCTGCTGCTCCAGTCGAAGCGGGCCGAGCCGCTGATGCCGCTGCGCATCCTGCGCACGCCCAACCTGGCCGGGGCCAACCTCGCGCAACTGCTGATGGCCGGCGCCTGGATCCCGATGTGGTTCTTCCTCAACCTCTACCTCCAGGAGGTGCTCGGGCTCGGCGCCTTCGCGTCCGGTTCCGCGCTGCTGCCGATGACCGTCGCGATCATGGTCATGATGATCGTGCTCGCCCCACGCCTGATCGCCCGCTTCGGACCCAACCCGCTCGTGGTCTCCGGGCTCGCGGCGCTCGCGGCCGGCATGGTCTGGCTGTCCTTCGCGCGGCCCGACGGCAACTACTGGGTGGACGTCCTGCCCGCGTCGCTGCTCGCCGCGATCGGGATGGCCCTCGCGTTCATCCCGTCCCTGGGCACCGCGATCTCCAGCGCCCGGCCCGAGGAGGGCGGCCTGGCCTCCGGCATCGTCAACACGAGCTACCAGATCGGTTCGGCGCTCGGCCTCGCCGCGATGACCGCGCTCGCCGCGGCGCACGGGGCCCAGGAGATCGGCGACCCGAGTGCCCTCACCGACGGCTTCGGCGCGGCCTTCCTCGGCGCCGCCGGGATAGCCGCCGCGGGCGCCGTGATCGCCGCCCTGACCCTGCGCGGGCCCGCCGCCCCGGTCGACACCGCCCCCGTCACCGACACCGCCCCCGACCCCCGCGCGGCCACAACCCACTGACCACATGGGAAACAACACATACGGCCGAGCGCCGCCCCCGGGGACCGGGGGCGGCGCTCGGCCGCGTGTGCGGGCACTCGGAAGGCGACCTCTCCCGGGAAGTCCGAAACGTCCCCCATGAGGAGGAGACGAATCGCCTCGGATGGCCCTACGGGGTGATCGCGGCGAGGCTGGGCTCTGGCAGACTTGAACGTATGGGGGGCAATCCGAGCCGAGAGACCATGCCGCCGTCGGGGCGACGGGTGACCGACGAAGCCGGACGGAAGACCATGCAGCCAACCCTTTCGCCGACCCGATTGCGTGTCTATCTGAGCACGCCGCGTCGGCCGCGATTCGTGGTCGAGCTCGCGTTGATCGCGCTGGGCTACTGGGTCTACTCGCTGGTCCGCAACGCGGTCCCCGAGCGCGAGGCGCTCGCGGTGGATCGGGCCTGGCAGCTGCTCGACCTCGAGAAGGCACTGCACATCGACATCGAGCACAGCGTCAACCACACCGTGAACGGCGTCACGTGGCTGATCGTGTCGATGAACTACTACTACGCGACGTTGCACTTCGTGGTGACGATCGGCGTGCTCGTGTGGCTCTTCCACCGACATCCGGGTCGCTATCGCGCCGTACGCACGGTGCTGTTCCTGACCACCGGGCTCGCCCTCTTCGGCTACTTCTTCTTCGCCCTCGCGCCACCTCGGCTGCTGCCGGACGCCGGCTACATCGACACCGTCCTGGTCCACCACACGTGGGGATCGATGGCGTCGGGCGACATGAAGAACGTCTCCAACCAATACGCCGCGATGCCGTCGATGCACATCGGCTGGTCCACGTGGTGCGCGATCGCGATCGCGATGTTCGCGCGACCGATGTGGGTCAAGGCGCTCGGCATCCTGTACCCGGTCCTGACCCTGTTCGTGATCGTCGCCACCGGCAACCACTTCGTGCTCGACGCGGTCGGCGGGTGGATCACCCTCGCGGTGGCCCTCGTCCTGCAGCGCCTGCTCAACGCGCGCTCGGCGTACCGCTTCCCCCGGTACCCACCCGACGACCCGCGGGCGGTGTCGCTACCCCCGCCCGCCAGGCGACCGATGGACGCCGGGGTCAAGGACGGGCACGAGATCGAACGGCCTCAGCGCGAGCCGGTCGACGTCTCGTCCTCGCCGTAGAAGACCCGGTCGACGACCGCCCGCGCGTGCCGGGTGACCCGCCGGTACTCCTCGATCAGGCTGCCGGTCTGCCCGCCGTTCCCGTCCGGACGGTGCCCCAGCAGTCGGGCCACCCCGCCCAGCTCGCGCACGTGGGACGGGAAGCTGTCGGACGACTTGCCGCGCACGATCATCACCGCGTTGCGCACCCGGGTGGCCTCGACCCACGCGTCGTCCAGGACCTTCGCGTCGTGCTCGTCGAGCAGCCCCGCGTCGCGGGCGGCCGCGAGCCCCTGGCGGGTCCCGGTGACCCGCAGTGCGGGCACGGCGTGCGCGTGCCGCAACTGCAACAGCTGGACGACCCACTCCACGTCGGCCAGGCCGCCGCGCCCGAGCTTGGTGTGCGTGGTCGGGTCGGCGCCGCGCGGCAGCCGCTCCGCCTCGATCCGGGCCTTCATCCGCCGGATCTCGCGCACTTGCGTGTCGTCGATCCCGCCGCTCGGGTAGCGCAGCGGCGCGACCATCTCCAGAAAACGCCGGCCGAGGTCGGCGTCGCCCGAGGTGAAGTCGGCCCGCAGCAGGGCCTGGCTCTCCCACAGCTTGGACCAGCGCTCGTAGTACGCGCGGTACGACGCGAGCGTGCGCACCAGCGGGCCCTGCCGGCCCTCGGGGCGCAGGTCGGTGTCGATCAGCAGCGGCGGGTCGGTGGACGGGATCTGCAGCAGCCGGCGGATCTCGTTGGCCACGTACTGCGCGGCCTTCGCCGCTGGGCCCTCGTCCGCGCCCTCCTTCGGCTCGTATACGAACATCACGTCGGCGTCGCTGCCGTAGCCCTGCTCGTAGCCGCCGAACCGGCCCATCGCGATGATCACGATCAGGGTCGGGATCGGCCCGTGCGCGCGCTCGTACGCGTCGATCGCGGCCTGCAGCGCGCCGGTCAGCGTCGCGGCGTTGACGTCGGTGAGCGCCTTCCCGGTGGCGTCCGCGTCGAGCCGGCCCAGCACGTCGGCGGCGACGATCCGGAACAGCTCGCGGCGGCGCACGCTGCGGGCCGCCTGTACGGCGCTCTCCGGGCCCGGCGCGCGCCCCACGGCGGCGAGAATCTCGGTCTCCAGCGCGGCCCGTGAGCGCGGCCGCAGGCCGTCCTGGTCGCCGAGCATCGCGACCGCCTCGGGGGCGCGCAGGAGCAGGTCGGGCGCGAGCCGCCCGGACGCGAGCACGCGGGCCATGTACTCGGCCGCCGCACCCGACGCGCCCGCCCCCGAGTCGCGCAGCAGGCGCAGGTACCAGTGCGTGTTGCCGAGCGCGTCCGAGACCTGGCGGAACGCGAGCAGCCCGGCGTCCGGATCCGCCGAGTCGGCGAACCAGCTCAGCATCACCGGCAGCAGCGTGCGCTGGATCGAGGCCCGCCGGCTGACCCCGGACGCGAGCGCCTCCAGGTGTCGCAGCGCGGCCGCCGGGTCGGCGTAGCCCAGCGCCTCGAACCGGGCCTTGGCCGCCTCGGGGGTCAACCGCTGCTCGCCGACCTTCAGCCGCGCGACCGCGTCCAGGAGCGGCCGATAGAACAGCTTCTCGTGCAGCCGCCGCACCTCCACGGTCTGCTGCTTCCACGCCTTCTCCAGCTCGCCCACCGGGTTCGCGCGCATGCCCATCGAGCGGCCGATCCGGCGCAGTTCGCCGGTGTCGGTCGGCATCAGGTGGGTGCGGCGCAGCCGGAAGAGCTGGATCCGGTGCTCCAGCGTGCGCAGGAAGCGATACGCGGCGTCCAGCGCGGCGCCGTCGTCGCGGCCGACGTACCCGGCCGTCGAGAGCGCGGCCAGCGCGTCCAGGGTCGAACCGCTGCGCAGGCCCGGGTCGGACTTGCCGTGCACGAGTTGCAGGAGCTGGACGGCGAACTCGATGTCGCGCAGGCCGCCGGGGCCGAGCTTGACCTCGCGGTCGACCTCGCGCGCGGGGATGCTGTCCACCACCCGGCGGCGCATCGCCTGCACGTCGGCGACGAAGTTCTCGCGCCGGGCGGCGGTCCACACCAGCGGGGACACGCTGTCGAGGTACTTGCGGCCGAGCGCCGCGTCGCCGGCGACCGGTCGGGCCTTCAGGAGGGCCTGGAACTCCCAGGTCTTGGCCCAGCGCTCGTAGTACGCGAGGTGGCTGGCCAGGGTGCGGGTGAGCGGGCCGTTGCGGCCCTCCGGGCGCAGATTGGCGTCGACCTCCCAGATCGAGCCCTCGGCGGTGGTGGCCGAGCAGGCCCGCATCAGGGCGCCGGCGAGCCGGTTCGCGGCGGCGACCGCGACGCCCTCGGCCACGCCGGGCGGGGCCTCGGCGACGAAGACCACGTCCACGTCGCTGATGTAGTTGAGTTCGCGCCCGCCGCATTTGCCCATGCCGATCACCGCGAGCCGGCTCTGCTCGGCCTCCTGCGGGTGCTCGCGGCGGACCAGGTCGAGCGCGGCGTCCAGGGTCGCGCCGGCGAGGTCGGCGAGTTCGGCGGCGACGGTCGGCTCGTCGGCGGAGCCGCACACGTCGCGGGCCGCGATCGACAGCAGGCAGCGCCGGTAGCCGACCCGCAGCGCGTCCAGGGCCGGGTTGCCGCGCAGGCCCGCGGTCGCGGTGGTGAGCACGGCGTGGAAGTAGTCCGGCGTCGGACGGGCGTCCCGGACGTCGTAGGTGACGAGCGTGCGCCAGTCGTCGGGGTGGCGCGCGAGGTGGTCGCCGAGTGCCGCGCTCACGCCCAGTACGCCCAGAATCCGGTCCCGGAAGGGCTTGGCGGAGGCGAGCGTGGACAGCAGCATCGAGCGGTCCGGCGCGGCCTCGGCGAGCCGGACCAGGCCGAGCAGTGCGAGGTCGGGGTCGGCGGTCGCGGCGAGCGCGTCCAGGAACAGCGAATCGTCGCCGGCGCCGAGCAGTGCCGGGTCGCGGAGGTTGCGCGCGGCGCTCGCGACATCGGTGAAGCCGAGTCGCACGAGGCGTCCGTCGGTGGCCGCCGGCTCACGAGGCTGATCCGCAGAGGTCACCGGCCGAGCGTATCCGCTCAATCGGCTGATCGATCAAGAACACAACTGCGAATGTGGACGCGCCGCACGGGGCTCGCCGAGCCCCCCGACCGCGACGAACCGATGTGCGGCGCGCCCTCGTCGGTGGCGGACGACAGGTCCACCCTGCGAGCCGTCCGTCCCACGGCCCGAAGGGGCCTCCGTAGCGACGAGCTGCCATACGCCACCGTACGGGACGTCACCCTACGTTAGCGTAGGTGCCATGCGCAACGGTGTTCCCTCGGAGAGGGTTCAATCAGACGACGAACCGGAACGGCCCGCTCGCCCCGGCCGCCGCACCCTCAGCCGAGAGGACTGGGCTCGGGCGGCCCTGGAGGCCATGCGGGAGGGCGGCCTGGGCGCGGTCGCCGTGGAACCCCTCGCGGAACGCCTCGGGACCACCAAGGGCAGCTTCTACTGGCACTTCAAGGATCGCGACTCGCTCATCCAGGCGGCCCTGGAACGCTGGGTGGCCGAGTCCGACGAACTGATGGCCGCCGCCGAACGCATCGAGGATCCGGTCGAACGCGGGCGCCGGCTCACCGAGTACGCGTTCACCGCGCCCAGCGGCGCGGACATCACCACCACGCTCCTGATCCACGCCGCGCACCCGGTGGTGGGGCCGATCCTGGAGCAGGTCACCCGACGCCGGCTCGAGTTCGGCGCGCGGCTGACCGAGGAGCTCGGCCTGCCCGCCGACGTCGCGTACCGGCACGCGCTCACCGCGCTGACGATGACCGTGGGGATCGCGCTGATGCGCCGCGGCGCGCCACAACTGCTGCCCCAGGGCGAGGAGAAGGACGCGTACGTCCGCTACATCATGGAGCTGCTCGCCCCGCCACGGCAGACTTGAACGAGGCCGCGCCGACGAACGGCCCGTACCCACGTGCCCACGTGGGTACGGGCCGTTCGTTGGGAGACCCGGGCGGGATCGCCTACGACCAGTGCCGGGCGCGGCACTAGAGGACCGGCAGGTACCGCTTCAGCTCGAAGGGGGTCACCTGCTGGCGGTACTCCTCCCACTCGTGCCGCTTGTTCCGCAGGAAGAACTCGAAGACGTGCTCGCCCAGGATCTCCGGCAGCAGCTCGCTGCGCTCCATCAGCGCGATCGCCTCGGCGAGGTTCTGCGGCAGCGGCGCGATGCCCAGCGCGCGCCGCTCGGAGTCGGTCAGCGCCCACACGTCGTCCTCGGCGCCGGCGGGCAGTTCGTAGCCCTCCTCGACGCCCTTGAGTCCGGCGCCCAACAGCACGGCATAGGCCAGGTACGGGTTGCAGGCCGAGTCGATCTGGCGGACCTCGATGCGGGTCGACTGCCCCTTGGTGGGCTTGTACATCGGCACCCGCACCAAGGCGGAGCGGTTGTTGTGGCCCCAGCAGATGTACGAGGGGGCCTCGCCGCCCATGCCCGCGGTGCGCGCCGACGCGCCCCACAGCCGCTTGTACGAGTTGACCCACTGGTTCGTGATCGCGGCCATCTCGCCCGCGTGCTTGAGCAGGCCCGCGATGAACGAGCGGCCGACCTTGGAGAGCTGGTACTCGGCACCGGCCTCGTAGAACGCGTTGCGGTCGCCCTCGAACAGGGACAGGTGGGTGTGCATGCCCGAGCCCGGGTGCTCGGAGAACGGCTTGGGCATGAAGGACGCGTGCACGCCCTGCTCCAGCGCGACCTCCTTGACCACGAGCCGGAAGGTCATGATGTTGTCGGCCGTGCTGAGCGCGTCCGCGTAGCGCAGGTCGATCTCCTGCTGGCCCGGGGCGCCCTCGTGGTGGCTGAACTCGACCGAGATGCCCATGTTCTCGAGCATCGTGATCGCCTGGCGGCGGAAGTCCTGACCGACCGGCTGCGGGGTGTGGTCGAAGTAGCCGCTGTGGTCCACCGGTGTCGGCGGGCGCCCGTCGACCGGCTTCTCCTTGAACAGGAAGAACTCGATCTCGGGGTGCGTGTAGAAGGTGAAGCCCTTCTCCGACGCGCGCTCCAGGGTGCGCTTGAGGACGTAGCGCGGGTCCGCGAAGGACGGCGAGCCGTCGGGCATCAGGATGTCGCAGAACATGCGCGCGGTGCCCGGTGCCTCGGCCCGCCACGGCAGGATCTGGAACGTCGCCGGGTCCGGCTTCGCGAGCATGTCGGATTCGTGCACGCGCGCGAATCCCTCGATCGCGGAGCCGTCGAACCCGATGCCCTCCGCGAAAGCCTGCTCCAGCTCGGCCGGAGCCACCGCGACCGACTTCAGGAAGCCGAGCACATCGGTGAACCAGAGCCGCACGAACCGGATGTCGCGCTCCTCCAAAGTGCGAAGCACGAACTCCTGCTGCTTATCCATAATTCCCTATCCTTGCAGGTCGGACGGCCTGTGAGCGATCGGCAGGGCGCTGCGGGGTACACGAGTATCCCGCTACAGGGTTTCGAGCACATTACGTGCCCTTTGCGGTGCACCCTCGGGCACGTACAGCTACCGCGGTGCCCGAGTACGTCCCCTGGTCCTGTACCCCGTGAACCGGTCGTGGACGACTTGCGGGATACCTTCTTCGCGCGGCGTCGCACCGTTCGGCTACCCGTCGGACGAGCCTGCGGGCCCTGGTGGTGAACTGCGCCAAGGGTAGCCTCCGCACCCCTCGGCGCCGAGACCCGGGTTCGCCGCCGGATCCGCCTTTCGCCCGCCGTTCGCCTGCGGTTTTCCGCGCGTCCGATCGCCCGCCACTCGTCGCCGCGAAACCCTCGAACGGCGCGTCGCCGTCGCCCGCGCCACTATTCGTCACTTTGACGCCAAGGGTCGGGTACATTGGGCGGGTGACCCGGATTCGCATCGCCCTCAGCCAGCTCAACCCCACGGTCGGCGACCTCGACGGCAATGCCGAACTCGTCGTCGGCCGGACCCGGCGGGCCGCCGAACGCGGCGCGTCCCTGGTGGCCTTTCCGGAGATGGCGCTCACCGGCTACCCCGTGGAGGACCTCGCGCTGCGCTCGTCCTTCGTCGAGGCGTCCCGGCTCGCGCTCGAGGCGCTCGCGGCGCGGCTCGCCGCGGAGGGGCTCGGCGAGATCGCCGTCGTGGTCGGCTATCTGGACCGGCGCGGGGTTTCCACGCCGCGGCTCGGCCGCCCGGCCGGTGCCCCGCAGAACGCGGTGGCGGTGCTGCACGGCGGCCGGATCGCGGCCCGCTCGGCCAAGCACCACCTGCCCAACTACGGCGTCTTCGACGAGTACCGCTACTTCGTGCCCGGCGATCAGCTCCTGATCGCCCGGATCGGCGGGGTCGACATCGCGATCGCGGTCTGCGAGGACCTGTGGCAGGAGGGCGGCCCGGTCGCCGCCGCGCGCGCCGCCGAGGTCGGGCTGCTGCTGTCGATCAACGCGTCGCCGTACGAGGTCAGCAAGGACGACTCCCGGCTCGACCTGGTCCGCCGCCGCGCGCGCGAGGCCGACTGCGCGCTGGCCTACGTCAACGCGTTCGGCGCGCAGGACGAGCTGGTCTTCGACGGCGATTCGCTGATCGTGGACGCCACGGGGCAGGTGCTCTCGCGCGCCGCGCAGTTCCGCGAGGAACTGCTGGTCGCCGACCTCGACCTGCCCGAGCACACGGTCGACGACAGCGTCTACAGCGCGGGCGACGTGGTGGCCGACGGCCTGACGATCAACCAGGTGATCGTCTCCGACGCCGCGCCGGACCTGCCCGGGCCGGTCGCCGGGCACTCGGTCGCGCCGGCGCTGTCCGACGACGCGGAGATCTACGAGGCGCTCGTCACGGGCCTGCGCGACTACGTCGCCAAGAACGGCTTCAAGTCGGTGCTGCTCGGCCTGTCCGGCGGGATCGACTCGGCGCTGGTGGCGGCGATCGCGGCCGACGCGGTCGGCGGCGGCAACGTGTACGGCATCTCGATGCCCAGCACCTACTCGTCCGAGCACTCCAAGGACGACGCGGCCGACACCGCCCGGCGGATCGGGCTCAACTACCGCCAGGTGCCGATCGCACCGATGGTCGACGCCTACCTCGGCGCGCTCGGCCTCACCGGTCTGGCCGAGGAGAACCTCCAGGCGCGGGTGCGCGGCACGACGCTGATGGGCCTGTCCAACCAGGAGGGTCACCTCGTCCTGGCGACCGGCAACAAGAGCGAACTGGCCTGCGGCTACTCGACGCTCTACGGCGACGCGGTGGGCGGCTTCGCACCGATCAAGGACGTGCCCAAGACCGTCGTGTGGCGGCTCTCGCGCTGGCGCAACGCCGAGGCCGAACGGCGCGGCGAGGTCGCCCCGATCCCGGTGAACTCGATCACCAAACCGCCGAGCGCCGAGCTGCGGCCGGGCCAGGTCGACACCGACTCGCTGCCGCCGTACGAGCTGCTGGACGCCATCCTGGACGACTACGTCGAGCGCGACATGGGCCGCGACGCGATCGTCGCGGCGGGCTTCGAGCCCGAGCTGGTGGACCGGATCCTCAAGCTCGTGGACACGGCCGAATACAAGCGTCGGCAGTATCCGCCGGGCACCAAGATCTCGCTCAAGGCCTTCGGCCGGGACCGGCGCCTGCCGATCACCAGCCGGTGGCGCGAGAGCGGCTGACGAGCGACACGACGAACACGAGGAAGGGGCCCGGCCGCGATGGCCGGGCCCCTTCCTCGTCGTATTCCTCGTGTTCCTCGTGTTCGGTGTGTCCGTGCCGCTCGGCTCAGCGCAGGCGCAGGTCGGCCTGTACCGGCTTGTGGTCGCTGGACGTGCTGCCCAGCACCTTCGCGTCGGCGGCGGTCATCCCGCGCGTCATGATGTGGTCGATCGCGGCCATCGGGAACGACTCGGGCCAGGTGAAGCCCATCCCGGTGCCGGCCGCGTCCTGCGCGTCCCGCAGGTAGCGCGTGATCGGCTGCAGCGCGCGGTCGTCGGTGGTCCCGTTCAGGTCGCCGGCCAACACCACGTGCGGTGCGGTCTCGACCGCCAGCGCCTGGGCGAGCCGGCCGATCGTGTGGTTGCGCTCGCCGATCGTGAAGCCGCTCGCGCCGAAGCGCACCGACGCCAGGTGCACGGCGTAGAACGCGACGTCGCCCTTGGGCGTCTGGATCACCGTGCGCAGCGCCCGGGTGAAGCCCATCCCGACGTCGACCGCCTCGGCCTTGTTCATCGGGAACGCGCTCGTGGTCCACACCGCGACCGTGCCCTCGTGCTGCACGTTCGGGTACTTGTCCTTGAGCACCGCGTTGTACAGCTTCCACGCGCCCTCGGGCAGCTCCTCGAGCGCGATCACGTCCGCGTTCGACTTCAGCAGCGAGCGGGCGGTGCCGGCCGGGTCGGTGTTGACCGCGTTCACGTTGTGGCTTACCACGCGCAGATCGTGCGAACCACCGCCGCGGCCCGGCATGAAGAACCCGCCGAACATCACCACCCACACCATGATCGGCACCAGCGTCGCGGCCACCGCCGTCCACGAGCGGCGGATCGCCGCGCAGATCAGCAACACCGGGACGACCAGCCCCGCCCAGGGCAGGAACGTCTCCACGAAGCTGCCCCAGTTGCCCGGCGTATTGGGCACCAGGCGGTGGAACGCGAGTGGCAGGGTCGCCAGGATCGCCACGACCGCGATCACCCGGCCGCGGCGCCACGGCGGGGTACGCCAGGTCCGAATCGCCCCGTCCCGGAGGTTCTGCCACGACAACCGCGACCCTCGCCGAGGAGCGCCGTGACCGGCCGGTTGCGGCTCGGCTCCGGTGTCCGTCGTGGTGGGCCACGTCATGCTGCCTCCTGAAGTCCCAGGTTCGAGTCCCGCATGTCCGCGTCACCGTACGAACAAAATGCCGCCTACGTCGAAACGGACGCCGAGAAGCGGCCGATAGGTTCCCTGCGGGCTCAGGAGCGCGCGCGAATTCCGTCGAGCAGCGCGGCCGCGAGCTGGGCCGGGAGCTCCGGCTCCAGGCTTGCGTTCTCCCGTACGAGCTTGCGCACCAGTATGGGGCCCGTCACCAGGTCCATCAGGACCTCCATGGGCAGATCCGCGCGCAGTTCGCCGGAGTCGACTCCGCGTTGCAGCACCTCCCGCAGTACCGCGCGACGCTTCTCGACCACCACCTCGTGGTAGCGCCGGTGCAGTTCGGGATGGCGCTTCATCTCGCCGGTGACCATGCCCATCAGTCCGTCGCCGCGCTTGTCTATGGCCTGGAGGCGCATGTTCTCCAGAATGATCACCAGGTCTTCGCGCAGCGACCGGCCGGGGAGCGTGGCCGGCGGCACCTCGGCGGACTCGACGGCGGCCACGACCAGGGCCTCCTTGCCGGGCCACCGACGGTAGATGGTGGCCTTGCCCACGCCCGCCTCCTGGGCCACGGCCTCGACGGAGATCGCGGCGATGCTGCGGTGCTCGTCGAGCAGCCGCAGCGTCGCCTCCAGGATCGCCCGCTCGGCCTCCTCGCTGCGCGGTCGACCGCGACGCGGCTTGTCGACCGCGACGCCCTCGGCCGTCGCCTCGACCGGCGGATCGACGGCGGGCGCTGCTGTTGGTTCGGGCGTGGCAGGTTGCATGTCAGACCTTCACGGGGCGCTGTTCCTCTGCGGGCTCTCCGGGACGGCCCGCTTCGGGAGCAGTCTGCCCGGCCTCGCGCCGAGGCATCCACAGGAACACCACGATCGTGCCGATCAGACCGACCACGGCGGACCCGATCGCGGCCGCGTGCATGGCGTCGATGAAGCCGTCCTTGGCGGGGTCCACGAGCGCCGCACCCCGGTCGCCGAGCCGGCCCGCGACCGCGAGGGTCGCCTCGACCGAGTCGCCCGCCGGGCCCTTGGGCACGTCCGGCGGGAGCCTGTCGAGGTCGCCGGAGATCCGGTCGCGGTAGACGGAGGACAGCACCGAACCCAGGATCGCCACGCCGAGCGCGCCGCCGACCTGCCGCACGGTGTTGCTGACGGCCGATCCGGCACCCGCCTTCTCACGCGGGAGCGAGGCCATGATCGAGTTGGTGGCGGGCGGCATCACGTGCGCCATGCCCGCGCCCTGGAAGAAGAACACGACGCACAGGGTCCAGATCGGCGACGTGCGGTCCATCGCCAGGAAGGACAGGAAGGACAGGGCGACCACGAGCATCCCGCCGGTGGTCACCGCGCGGACCCCGAACCGCTTGACCATCACCGAGCTGCGCGCCGAGAACAGCAGTTGCCCGACCGCGAGCGGAAGCAGCAGCAGACCGGTCTGCAACGGCGTGTAGCCGCGCACGCTCTGCAGGTAGAAGGCCATGAAGAAGGTCACGCCCATGAGCGCGAAGAACACCAGGCCGATCGCGCCGGCCGCGGCGGAGAACGCCGGGTCGCGGAAGAACCTGACGTCCAGGGCGGGGTGGTCGCTGCGCTTCTCGAACCACACGAAGTAGCCGAGGATCACCAGGCCGAGCACGATCGTGCCGACCACCTCCAGGCTGCCCCAGCCCGCGTCGCCGCCGCGGATGATGCCGTAGACGAGCGAGACCAGGCCCGCGATGGACAGTGCGACACCGATCGGGTCGAGCCGGCCGGGGTTGGGGTCACGCGAGTCCGGGACGAGCAGCAGCATCGCGACGATGCCGACGATCACGATCGGGACGTTGATCAGGAAGACCGAGCCCCACCAGAAGTGGTCCAGCAGCGCGCCGCCGGTGATCGGGCCGATCGCGATCGCCAGGCCCACCGCGCCGGACCAGATGCCGATCGCCTTGGCCCGCTCCTGCGGCTCGAACACGTTGCTGATGATCGAGAGGGTGGCGGGCATCACGAACGCGCCGCCGAAGCCCATCACCGCACGCGCGGCGATCAACTGCTCGGGGCTCTGCGAGTAGGCGGACAGCAGCGACGCGAGGCCGAAGACCACCATGCCGAACAGAAGGGTGCGCTTGCGGCCGAAACGGTCACCGAGGATGCCGGCGGTGAACAGCAGGCCCGCGAAGACCAGGGTGTAGGAGTTGATCGCCCACTGGAGCTCGCTCTGGGTCGCCCCCAGGCCCTGCTCGGGGTCGGCGATCGTCTTGATCGCGACGTTGAGGATCGAGTTGTCCAGGACGACCACCAGCAGGCTGATGACGAGGACACCGAGGATCGCCCAGCGTCGCCGATGTATGTGCTCGTCGACCGTGCGTGGCATGGGGGTGTTCGCTGAAGTCACGGGTGAGGCTCGATTCATCCGACTGGGACGGCTGATGTACTGCGTACAGGCTAGCCCACTTTACGAAACGAGACCGTCTCGTATTGCAAAGCCTCGGTAAATCGCGCGTGCCGTATTCCCCCGGAATCCGGTGCCGGGCTCCCCTGTTGTCCTGCTGGGGCGCGTGTCACCATGGCGTTGTCCGGGGACGCCGTCCGTGCGCCTCGAGTCGGGAGAACAGCATGTCCACCAGCAATTCCGCGCAGTCGATAACCACGTCGACCGAGGGCCCTGGGCTGACCCTCTACGGCGGCGACGGGACGGGGCGCCGGGTCACCGTGCGCGACCTGGCCCGCGCGAAGCGGGCCGGCGAACGCTGGCCGATGCTCACGGCCTACGACGCGATGATCGCCTCCGTGTTCGACGACGCGGGCATCCCCGTGCTCCTCGTCGGCGACTCGGCCGGCAACAACCACCTCGGCTACGAGAACACCGTGCCGGTCACCATGGACCAGCTCGTGATGCTCACCGCCGCGGTCGTGCGCGGCACCAAGCGCGCGATGATCGTGGCCGACATGCCCTTCGGGTCCTACCAGGAGTCCCCCGAGCAGGCCCTGCGCAACGGCGCGCGCTTCCTCAAGGAGGCCGGTGCCGGTGCGGTCAAGCTGGAGGGCGGGAAGCGTTCGGCGCACCAGGTCGAGGCGATGGTCGCGGCCGGCATCCCGGTGATGGCCCACCTGGGGCTCACCCCGCAGTCGGTACACACCTTCGGCGGCTACCGCGTCCAGGGCCGCGACGACGAGAGCGCCGAGCAGTTGATCGCCGACGCCAAGACGATGCAGGCCGCGGGCGCGTTCTCGGTGGTCCTGGAGTGTGTGCCGGAGGAGTTGGCCGCGCGCGTGACCGATCTGCTCGACATCCCCACCATCGGGATCGGCGCGGGCGCGCGGTGCGACGCGCAGGTGCTGGTGTGGACCGACATGGCGGGCATGACCACCGGCCACACGCCCAAGTTCGTCAAGCAGTACGTGGACCTGCGCGCCGCGCTGGGCGACGCGGCCAAGGCGTTCGCGGGTGACGTGGTGGGCGGTGCCTACCCGGCGCCGGAGCACGCGTTCCACTGAGTGTGACGACAGGGGGGCCGTACGATCGGAAGCCACGGTCGTACGGCCTCTTCTGCGCACTTGGAGCAGTTCGTGACGCAACCCTTCGGTGACTACGATCGCCGACCCGCGAGGGGCGGCTCGCTGCGGCACGTCCGGCCGAGCCCGGTGTTCCTCGCGATCGTCGCGGTGTGCGCCGCCTCGGGCTGGTACGCCTGGCGCGACGACGGCTCGACGGAGACCGCCGCCCGCACGGCCGTGTTCCTCATGGTCATGTCGGGCTGGCTGGTGTCACTGTGCCTGCACGAGTTCGCGCACGCGTTCGCCGCGCTGCGCTCCGGGGACGAGGGCGTCGTGGGGAAGGGCTATCTGACCCTCGACCCGCTCAAGTACAGCGATCCGCTCCTGTCCTTCATCCTGCCGACCGTCTTCGTACTGCTCGGCGGCATCCCGCTCAGCGGCGGCGCGGTCTACCTCGACCGCTCGGCGATCCGAGGTCGGGCCCGCAACAGCGTGGTGTCGGCCGTGGGGCCACTCACCAACGCCGTGATCGCGATCGTGCTCGCGCTGCTGCTGGGCTCCGGAGCGGTGGACGGCGCGAGCCCGACCTTCCTGGCCGCGTTCTCGTTCCTGATCCAACTCCAGGTCATCGCGGCCGTGCTCAACCTGCTGCCGGTGCCGGGCCTGGACGGCTACGGCGTGCTCGAACCGTGGCTGCCCTACGGCTTCCGCAAGGCGGTCGCCCCGTACGCGCCCTACGCGATCCTGTTCCTGTTCGCGCTGCTGTGGTCGCCGTCCGTCAACCGGGTGTTCTACGACGTGATCGACCAGATCACGAACGCGCTCGACGTGTCGCCGTTCCTGGCGGACCAGGGCTACCGGCTGTTCCGCTTCTGGTCCTGACCGCGCCGCCACAGCCGGGACAGCCGGCCCGGCTCGCGCGGCGGCCGGGTCTCGTCGGGTGTGAGGTGGTGCTGCGGCACCGCGTAGCGATGCAGGTAGCTGCCCACGAACGCCTGCGCGGTGGCCGCGACCGGAATCGCGACCAGCGCCCCGACCACGCCGAGCAGCGAGGCGCCCGCGATCACCGCGCCGAACGCGACCGCCGGGTGGATCTCGACCGTGCGCGCGGTGATCCTGGGGTGCAGCAGGTAGTTCTCGAACTGCTGGTAGGCCGTCGCGAACAGCACCACCCACAGCACCGTCAAGGGGCTCACCGTCAGCGCGATCAGCGCGGGCAGCACGATCGCGATGTACGTCCCGACGGTCGGCACGAACTGCGAGATCAGCCCGACCCACAGCGCGAGCGGGACCGCGTACGGGACGTCGAGCACCAGGAACGCGATGTAGTGCGCGAAGGCCGAGATCAACGCGAGCGCGGCACGCGAGTAGAGGTAGCCGCCGGTCTTGTCGATCGCGATCTCCCACCCGCGCAGCACCTCGCCCTGCCGCTCCGGCGGGAGCAGCGAGCACACCGCGCGGCGCATCCGGGGGCCCTCGGCGGTGAAGTAGAACGTGAACAGCGCGATCGTGAAGAGCTGGAACACGCCGCCGACGATCGCGGCGGAGAAGCCGAGCGCGTTGTCGGCGACCGTCTGGGCGTAGCCCTGGACCGTGCCGGAGTCCTTGAACAGGTCGTCCTGGATCTCCTCCACCGTCAACTCGGTGTCGAACGTGCGGTTGGCCCAGGCGACCAGGCTGTCGACGTAGTCCGGCAGGTTGCGCGCGAGTTCGACGATCTGGTCGATCAGCAGTGAGCCGACCAAGGCGACGAAGCCCGCACAGGCGAGGAAGACCACGACGAAGGCGATCCCGGTCGCGAGCCCGCGCCGCATGCCGCGCCGGGCGAGCCGGTCCACGGCCGGCTCGAAGGCGAGCGCGAGGAAGAACGCGAGCAGCAGGTCGATCAGCAGCGTGCGCAGTTGGTCCAGGGTCCAGCCGAGCAGCCGGAAGCCCGCGATCATCGCGAGGATCATGAGCACGGCCCGCGGCAGCCACGGCGGCATCCGATCGCTCGGGGCGATCCGGGCGGTCGGCGGGTCGGGTGTGCTCACATGGGCTCCCTGTGCTGTCGCACACCACTGTGACGTGGCATGCGTCGAATGACAGGAAGAGCCTAGAGCGTCATGCTATGCCCGTTTGGTCATGCGCGTTTCGTGGCCGACAGGCCCAGCGAGGTACAGACCCCCCGCCACACGACCTTGGCCTCGATGCCCGCGGCCAGCGCCTCGTGCACGGTGCGGCCGCCAAGCTCCGACATCACGTGGTCGCGGGCGAAGGACTCGGCGTACGCGTCGCCGAAGTGGGCGCGCATGCGTCGCCAGAAGTCGGTCATTCCCATCCGGCCAGTATCCCGGTCCGGGCGGCCTCCGCGATTCTCCGCCGCCCTCGCCCGCCGGTCGGCCAACGCGAATGTCGGACCCACGCGGCACCATGGGGAGTTATGCCGCACGACGACTCCGCATCGATCCTCGCCGGGTTCTCTCCCGCCACGCGGGAGTGGTTCACCGGCGCCTTCCACGCGCCGACACGGGCTCAGGCGGGCGCGTGGCGCGCGATCGCGGAGGGCCGGGACGCGCTGGTGGTCGCGCCCACCGGATCCGGCAAGACCCTCGCGGCCTTCCTGTCCGCGCTGGACCGGCTCGCCGCCGAGCCGGTGCCGGCCGACCCGCGGCGCCGGTGTCGGGTGTTGTACATCTCGCCGCTCAAGGCGCTCGCGGTCGACGTCGAGCGCAACCTGCGCAGCCCGCTCACCGGCATCCGGCAGGCGGCGGTGCGCCTGGGGCTGCCCGAGCCGGAGGTCACCGTGGGCGTGCGCTCCGGGGACACCCCCGCGGCGGACCGGCGACGGTTCGCCACGAAGCCGCCGGACATCCTGATCACCACGCCCGAGTCGCTGTTCCTGATCCTCACCTCGCAGGCCCGCGAGGCGCTGCGCGGAGTGGACACGGTGATCGTGGACGAGGTGCACGCGGTCGCCGGCACCAAGCGCGGCGCGCACCTGGCGCTGAGTCTGGAGCGCCTCGACGAGCTGCTGGAGCGGCCCGCGCGCCGGATCGGCCTGTCCGCGACCGTGCGCCCGGTCGACGAGGTCGCGCGCTGGATGCGCTCGACGGGCGACGTCACCGTCGTCCAGCCGCCGTCCACCAAGACGTTCGAGCTCTCGGTCGTCGTACCGGTCGAGGACATGGGCGAACTCGGCGGCGGCACCGGCGACTTCGACGAGGCGGGCAACGAGCGCAAGGCCTCGGTGTGGCCGCACGTCGAGGAGCGCATCGTCGACCTGATCCAGGCACACCGCTCGACGATCGTGTTCGCCAACTCGCGGCGGCTCGCCGAGCGCCTGTGCGGCCGGCTGAACGAGATCGCCTACGAACGGGCCACCGGCGAGGAACTGCCCAAGGACTCGTCGCCGGCCGAGCTGATGGCGCAGGCCGGCAGCAGCAAGGGCGCGCCACCGGTGCTCGCGCGCGCCCACCACGGTTCGGTGTCCAAGGAGCAGCGGTCCCTGGTCGAGGAGGACCTCAAGGCCGGCCGGCTGCCCGCGGTGGTCGCCACGTCGAGCCTGGAGCTGGGCATCGACATGGGCGCGGTGGACCTGGTCGTGCAGGTCGAGTCGCCGCCGTCGGTGGCGTCCGGGCTGCAGCGGGTGGGCCGGGCCGGGCACCAGGTGGGCGCGGTCTCGCGCGGCGTGATCTTCCCCAAGTTCCGCGGCGACCTGGTGCAGACCGCGGTGGTGACCGAGCGGATGCGCGAGGGGGCCATCGAGTCGGTCCGCTCGCCGCGCAATCCGCTCGACGTGCTCGCGCAGCAGATCGTGTCGATGGTCTCGATCGAGGACCGCGACGTGGACGCGCTGCTCGCGCTGATCCGCCGGGCCGCGCCGTTCACCGCGCTGCCCGTGTCGGCCTACGAGGCGACCCTGGACATGCTCGCCGGCCGCTACCCCTCCGACGCGTTCGCCGAGTTGCGGCCGCGGATCGTGTGGGACCGGGTGGGCGGCGTGCTGTCCGCCCGCCCGGGCGCCCAGCGGCTCGCCGTCACCTCCGGCGGCACGATCCCCGACCGCGGCCTGTTCGGCGTGTTCCTGGTCTCCGGCGACGCGAAGTCGCGGGTCGGCGAGCTGGACGAGGAGATGGTCTACGAGTCGCGCGTGGGCGACGTGTTCACGCTGGGCACGTCGTCGTGGCGGATCGAGGACATCACGCACGACAAGGTGCTGGTCTCGCCCGCTCCGGGGCTGCCGGGCAAGCTGCCGTTCTGGCACGGCGACGCGCTCGGCCGGCCGGTCGAACTGGGCCGCGCGCTCGGCGCGTTCGTACGCGAGATCGGCACGCTCTCGGCCGACAAGGCCCGCGTGCGGGTGGCCGCCGCGGGGCTCGACCCGTGGGCCGTCGACAACCTGCTCGGCTATCTGGGCGAGCAGCGCGAGGCCTGCGGACACGTCCCGGACGACCGGACGATCGTGGTCGAGCGGTTCCGCGACGAGCTGGGCGACTGGCGCGTGGTCGTGCACTCGCCGTTCGGCGCGCAGGTGCACGCGCCGTGGGCGCTGGCGATCTCGGCCCGGCTGCGCGAGCGGACCGGGCTCGACGTGCAGACGATGCACGGCGACGACGGGATCGTGCTGCGGCTGCCGGACACCGGCCAACCCTTCGGTGACGAGCCCTTCGGGGAAGGCTCCGACGATCTCGCGGCCGGCACGCTGCCGCCCGACTTCGCGGTCTTCGAGGAAGCCGAGATCGAACCGCTGGTGACCGCCGAGGTGGGCGGCTCGGCGCTGTTCGCGTCGCGCTTTCGCGAGTGCGCGGCGCGGGCCCTGCTGCTGCCGCGCCGGATGCCGGGGCGGCGCACACCGCTGTGGCAGCAGCGGCAGCGCTCGGCGCAACTGCTCGCGGTGGCGAGCGAGTACGGCTCGTTCCCGATCGTCCTGGAGACCATGCGCGAGTGCCTCCAGGACGTGTTCGACGTGCCGGGTCTGACCGGCCTGATGCGCGACATCGCCACGCGCGCGGTGCGGATCGTCGAGGTCACCACGACCGAGCCGTCCCCGTTCGCGCGCTCGCTGCTGTTCGGCTACGTCGCGCAGTTCATGTACGAGGGCGACTCGCCGCTCGCGGAGCGCCGTGCGGCGGCGCTCGCGCTCGACTCACGGCTGCTGGCCGAGCTGCTGGGCCAGGCCGAGCTGCGCGAGCTGCTCGACCCGGAGGTGCTGGCCCGCACCGAGGGCGAGTTGCAGCGGCTGGCCCAGGACCGGCGCGTGCGCGACGCCGAGGGGGTGGCGGACCTGTTGCGGCTGCTCGGGCCGCTGACCACCGCCGAGGTCGCGGCGCGCAGTACGGACGCGTTCGATGCCGACTGGTTGACCGGCCTGGAGCACTCCCGCCGGGTGATCCGGGTGCGGATCGCGGGCGAGGAGCGCTGGGCCGGCGTCGAGGACGCGGGCCGGCTGCGGGACGCGCTCGGCACCGCGCTGCCGGTCGGTGTCCCCGAGGCGTTCACCGAGCCGGTCAAGGACCCGTTGGGCGACCTGCTCGCCCGGCACGCGCGCACGCACGGGCCGTTCCGGGCGGGTGAGGCCGCGGCACGGTTCGGCCTGGGGGTCGCGGTGACCACCGGCACGCTGGAGCGCTTGGCGGCGAGCGGGCAGGTCGTCTCCGGCGAGTTCCGGCCGGGCGGTTCCGGCCTGGAGTGGTGCGGCGCGGAGGTGTTGCGGATGCTGCGCCGGCGCTCGCTCGCGGCGCTGCGGCACGAGGTCGAGCCGGTGCCGCCGGTGGCGCTGGCCCGGTTCCTGACCGCGTGGCAGGGCGTGGGCGCGAGCGGGGTGCGCGGCCTGGACGGCCTGGTTCGGGTGGTCGAGCAACTACAGGGCGCGAGTGTGCCGGCGTCCGCGCTGGAGAAG
Source organism: Embleya sp. NBC_00896 (assembly GCF_045207785.1). Taxonomy (NCBI): domain Bacteria; kingdom Bacillati; phylum Actinomycetota; class Actinomycetes; order Kitasatosporales; family Streptomycetaceae; genus Embleya; species Embleya sp. NBC_00896. The sequence goes on along the minus strand of NZ_CP108776.1, from coordinate 5,263,353 downwards.
CTGGTGCTGCCCTCGCGGGTGGTCGGCTACACCCCCGCGATGCTCGACGAGTTGTGCGCGGCGGGCGAGGTGGTGTGGGCCGGGCACGGCGCGCTGCCGGGCAAGGACGGCTGGGTCTCGCTCTACCTCGCCGACGCCGCGCCCTACCTGCTCCCGCCGCCCGTACCACTGGACGCGACCCCGCTGCACGGCGCGATCCTGACCGCGTTGGCGGGCGGCTACGCGTTGTTCTTCCGGCAACTGGTCGAGCGGCTGGCCCAGGATCCGACGCTCGACCCGATGCCGGCCGAGGGCGTGATCGCCGAGGCGCTGTGGGATCTGGCGTGGTCGGGGCGGGTCACCGGCGACACGCTGACCCCGCTGCGGGCGCTGCTCGGCTCGGGGCGCACGTCCGGCTCGACCGCGCACCGGGCCCGGCGGGCGACCCCGCGCGGGCGATACGCGGGGCTGAGCCGCGGTCGGCCCGTGGGCGTGCCGCGGACCGGCCCGCCGACCGTCGCCGGCCGCTGGTCGCTCGCCCCCGCGCCCGAGCCGGACCCGACCCGGCGCGCGCACGCGCTGGCCGAGACCCTGCTCGACCGGCACGGCGTGGTCACCCGCGGCGCGGTGGTCGCCGAGGGCAGCCCGGGCGGTTTCGCGGCGGCCTACAAGGTGCTGAGCGTGTTCGAGGACGGCGGCCGGGTCCGCCGGGGCTACTTCGTGGAGGGCCTGGGCGCGGCCCAGTTCGCCGCCGACGGGGCGGTGGACCGGCTGCGCGCGCTGCAGACCGCGAGCGAGCGGCGCGAGCCGCACGAACTGCCCGACGCGGTCGTGCTCGCCGCCGCCGACCCCGCCAACCCGTACGGCGCCGCGCTGCCGTGGCCGGACCGGCCCGGCGAGACGGGGGCGGCCACCGGCCGGGCCGCAAGGCGGGCGCGCTGGTGATCCTGCTCGACGGCGAGCCCGTCCTGTACATCGAACGCGGCGGCCGCACCCTGCTGTCCTGGACCGACGACCCGGACCGGGTCGGGCCCGCCGCCGCGGCGCTGGCCTCGGCGGTGCGCGCGGGCGCGCTCGGCAAGCTCACGGTCGAGAAGGCCGACGGCGCCGAGGTGTTGACCTCCTCGCTCGGGAAGGCGCTCGAAGCGGCGGGCTTCCACGCGACCCCCAAGGGGCTGCGCCTTCGCGGGTGACACCGTTTCGTTACACGAGCGCCCGGTGGGCGAAACACTGCGGTCATGTGCGTCCCGCAGGATCGGAACCACGGAAGGCGACGTCGGGGGCGACCCGGGCGAAGTCGGCCGGCACCACCCGCCCGTGGCGACCCTGCACGCGTCACGGTCGGGATGCACATGGATCCGGCGTCGCGAACGTGTTCCTGGCCGCGCGCTCGCGACGTCGGTCCCCGGCATGACTCCTGTGGCACCGCGACCCCCGGGGTCCGGCCGCACCCGATGGGTCCGGGGGGACACTCGGGGGCCGGGCGCCGGGCCCGGGGCGTGTCCTCGCGACGATCGCGCACCCGGGACAATGGCGACATGCCCGAAGGCGACAGCGTGTTCCAGGCGGCGCGGCGACTGCGCGCGGCGCTCGTGGGCCGCCCGCTGACCGTGACCGACTTCCGCGTGCCGAGGATCGCGACCGTCGATCTGACCGGCCGCTCGGTCCTGGCGGTCGTCCCGCGCGGCAAGCACCTGCTGACCCGGATCGAGGGCGACGTCACGCTGCACACCCATCTGCGGATGGACGGCACGTGGGAGATCCAGCGCACCGGTTCGCGCCCGCTCCCCCGCCCGCCGCACGCGATCCGACTGATCCTCGCGAACCCCGAGCACACCGCGGTCGGCATGCGGATGCCCGTGGTCGAACTGCTGCGCACCGCCGACGAGTCGACCGTGGTCGGCCACCTCGGCCCCGACCTGCTCGGCCCCGACTGGGACCCGGTCGAGGCCGCCCGCCGGCTGGCCGCGCGCCCGGACCGGCCGATCGGCGACGCGCTCCTGGACCAGCGCAACCTGGCCGGGATCGGCAACGTGTACCGCGCCGAGTTGTGCTTCCTGCGCGGCATCGCCCCGTGGACCCCGGTCGCGGCGGCCGGCGACCCGAACGCGTGGGTCGCCCTCGCGCACCGGCTCCTGTTCGCCAACCGCGACCGGGTCGGCCACATCACCACCGGCGACACCCGGCCCGGTCGGCGGCACTGGGTCTACGGGCGCGGCGGCCGTCCGTGCGCGCGCTGCCGAACCCCGATCCGGCGTGCCGACCTGGGCGATCCGCCCCGCGTGACGTACTGGTGCCCGCGCTGCCAGCCGTCACCCGATGGGAGTACACCCAGTGACCGGGGCCCGGGCGGTTCGTCGTACAGGGCATGACGTCGCCCCGGATCGTGCCGGCCCTGGTGTTGCCCGTCCTGATCCTGGCCGCCGCCGGGTGCACGACGGTGTCCGCGCCGCCGCCCACCCCGCGACCGGTCGCGCCGGTCGGGGTCACCCTCGCCCCGCCCGCGCCGACCACGGACCCGCCGCGCCCCGAAGCCGAGCCACCGGCCCCCGCGATCACCGCCATGGCGGGCGGCCCCGAGGAGCCCACCGCCGACGCCCCGGACGCCCCGGATGCCCCCGCCGCCCCGCCGACCGCGGCCCCGCCGAGCGCGCCCCGGACGGAGGCCCCGCGCAGCCGCGCCGGCGCCCCCGTCGTGAAACCCGCCCACGAACCCCGCCCCGCCCGCACCACCGCGCCGGCGCTCCGCCTGGACCGGTTTCCCCGAAACGCGTGCGACGGCCTCGCCGAGGGCGGCGTGTTTCCCGAAGGCGGCGCCGCGCACCGCTGGTGCCACCGGCAGGAACAGCGGCACCGACACCCGGGCGAACGCCGGCGCTGACCCCCGCGACAGCGCTGCGACAGCGCCTGCGGTGACGCCGATCTCCTTGCCCCACACACTCATTGACTGTTCGTCAGATGGCTCGTACGGTCGGCGCGCCGCACACGACCAACGCCGGGAGGCCATCCGTGTTTCGTGAAGCCCTCGATCTGACCGGCCGGGTCGCCGTCGTCACCGGCGCGGCCTCGGGAATCGGCCGCTCCAGCGCGGAGGTGCTGGCCGACCTCGGCGCCACCGTGGTGTGCGCCGACATCGACGAGGCCGGCGCGAACGCGACCGCGAAGGCGATCCTGGACGCGGGCGGCGCCGCGACCGGCACCCGCGTGGACACCTCGAGCGCCGACCAGGTCGACGCGCTGATCAACGACGCCGTCGCCGCGCACGGCCGGCTCGACGTGCTCGCGAACATCGCCGGGGTCATGCACATGAGCACGGTCGTGGAGACCGAGGAGGCCGACCTCGACCGGGTCCTCGCGATCAACTTCAAGGGCGTCTTCTTCGGCTGCCGCGCCGCCGCCCGGGTGATGACCCGCCAGGGCTCGGGCAGCATCGTCAACATGGCCTCCGGCGCCGTGGACACCGCCACCTCGGGCCTGCTGTGCTACGGCGCCGCCAAGGCCGCCGTGGTCCAACTCACCAAGACCCTCGCCACCGAGGTCGGCCCCCGGGGCGTACGGGTGAACGCGGTCGCGCCCGGCTGGATCGTCACCGGCATGACCGGCCGACACTGGACCGACGCCGACGGCAACGAGGACGAGGACCGCAAGGCCGCCGTCGCCGCGCCGATGGCCAGGATGTCGCCGCTGCGCACCGTGGGCGAGCCCACCGACATCTCGTACGCGGTGGCCTACCTCGCCTCCGACGCCGCCAAGTTCGTCACGGGCCAGATCCTGCGCCCCAACGGCGGCGTCGCGATGCCCTGGTAGCCCCGACCGGCGCCGCCGGGACCGCCGGGACCGCCGCTTCGGCGTCCTCCCGATCGGCGGCCCTTTCGGCGCACAGCCGGCACTGCGCGTCGCCCCGACGCCCCGGCCGGGGCATCCGGGCGCTCCGGCGGACCCGCGCGCAGTGCACGGGCAGGATCGACAGGCTCCAGCCACCCAGCAGGAGCGCCCCGGCGACGGGGGTGTATCCGGGTTCGTCGCGGGTCACCGCCCAGGCCATCGCGGCCCACCACACAAGGGTCGACAGCACGGCCAGGGTCCACGTGGACCGGCCGCGCCCACGGATGTCGCCGTCCACCGGGCGGGCCACGCGTGCGCGGTCGCGAGGGGCGGCTCCCGCGGGGTGGTCCCGGATCGTGTCCACGGCTCGCACCTCCCCGGATCCTCCGACGAGGATCCTCCGCGGGAGAGTCCCCGAACCGGGGTCATCGCATGCGTCCGCCCCGCCCCCCGCTGGTCGCGGTATCGGGGAGCGGGGCGGAACAGCCGAGTCGAGAGCGGGTTCGCGCCGGGCGGGCCGGGTTCTCGGCCCACGACATCCGGCCCGTCAGGCCGCCACCACCACGCTCACCGCGTTGTCGGAGGAGATCGGGCCGGGGCCCGACGACCGGTCGTTGTTCTGACGTTCGGCGGCGGCGCGCTCGTTCGGCGTGAAGCCGGCGCCGACCGGTTCCAGGACCGGACGCATCGCCTCGGCCGAGGCCAGCTCGGCGAGGGCCAGCTCGTCGCTGACCTCCCGCATGAGCACGGACATGCGTACGTCGAGTGCGTCGCAGATCGCGGCCAGCAGTTCGGACGAGGCTTCTTTTTGTCCGCGCTCGACCTCGGACAGGTAGCCAAGGGATACCCGGGCTGAGGACGACACCTCGCGCAGGGTGCGACCCTGACGCTGGCGCTGGCGCCGCAGCACGTCACCCAGCAGGCGACGGAGCAGGATCATCGGTCGCTCCCTCCTAGGGCGGCTCGGGGGGTCACAGCCCCACCGTACCCGCCCGATCGCGCGGGTGCGCCCGCCTTACGGTCCTGTTCACTCAGGGCGTGGAACCTTGACGGCAGGGGGGTCCAGGGTCCATGGGGCTTCCGGCCCGTTCCCGCCTCGATGCGCAACACGTTGATCCACAGCCTTCCGCGTGTCCCCTGCATTCCCGATCGACGAGGAATCCTCGCCGAACAGGCGTTCCCGTTCAGCCCGTGCACGACGGGTCCTGCTCGGCCGGCAGGCCCGCGACGACGCACCGGAGCAGGTCCAGCGCGCGAACCACGGTCATCTCCCGAATCCTGTCCCGGCTGCCCGAGAACCGGAGCGAAAGCACCGTTGTGCCCTCGGGGCCCGCGACCGCGATGTATACGGTGCCGACCGGTTTGCCGTCCTGGGGGTCCGGTCCGGCGACCCCCGTCGTGGCCACCCCGTACGTACCCGACATCGTTCGACGCACACCCTCGGCCATCCGCGCCGCCACGTCCGGGTGAACGGCGCCCTCGGCGGCGAGCAGGTCGGCGTCGACGCCGAGCATCGCGGCCTTGAGGTCGGTGGCGTAGGCGGTGACCGAGCCGCGCACGCTCGCGGACGCGCCCGGGACCGTGGTCAGCTCGGCCGCGACCAGGCCGCCGGTGAGCGATTCGGCCACCGCGACGGTCGCGCCCCGCTCGCGCAGCAGGGCCAGTACGACGCCCGCGAGCGTGTCGCCCGCCTCGCCGTACACGCAGGCGCCCAGGAGCTCGCGCGCCCGGACCGCGGCGGCGTCCACGGCCGCGTCCCCGCCCGGGCCGGTCGAGGTCAGCTTGACCCGGGTCTGGCCGGCCGTGGCGAGGTAGGCGACCTCGACCGCGCCGGCGACCGCGAGTTCCTTCTCCAGCGATTCGAGCATCCCGGCGATCACGCCCTCGCCGATCGAGGCGGTCCGCAGCTGGCGCTGGGCCCGGGCGGGCGGTTCGCCGGCGCGGCGCAGCAGGTCGGGCAGCACCTGCTCCTCGGTCATCGCGATCATCTCGTGCGGCGGGCCCGGGATCGCGTAGACCACGACCTCGCCGACCGACACCGCCACGCCGGGGGCGCTGCCGTTGGCGTTGGGCAGGCTGCGACCGCCCTCGGGGACGTCGGCCTGTTGCAGGCCGAGCGCGGTGAGCGTGCGGTTCATGCCCTCGTAGCGCCGACGCAGCCAGTCCTCGATCCCCGGATCGCGGCGCAGCGGGACCCCGGCGACCGCGGCTATCGCCTCGCGGGTGCGGTCGTCGGAGGTGGGGCCGAGCCCGCCGGAGACGATCACGGCATCGGCGCGGCGAACGGCCTGGGTGAGCACGTCGACCATCGCGTCGAGGCCGTCGCCGACCGTGGACACGCCGGTGACCCGCAGGCCGGCGGCGGTGAGCCGACGGCCGAGCGTCACCGCGTTGGTGTTCACCACGTCGCCGACGAGCAATTCGTCGCCCACCGCGACCAGTTCGACCTTCAATTCGCGCATGGTGTCTCTTCCCCCAGTCGCCGGGATCCGCCCCGGCGTCAGACCTGTCCGGCCGGCACCTGGCTGCCGCGTCGCAGCCGAACGGCCTTGACGACGTAGTCCAGACCGGTCACCACGGTGATGATCACCGCGGCGGCCATGATCCAGGCCCGCGAGCTGGCCAGCGGGCCGGTCATGACCAGCGTGTACATCCCGATCGCGACGCCTTGCAGCATCGTCTTGGCCTTGCCTCCGCGGCTCGCGGGGATCACGCCGTGGCGGATCACCCAAAAGCGCAGCAGTGTGATCCCGACCTCGCGGGCGAGCACGAGCAGCGTGACCCACCACGGCAGGTCGCCGAGCGCGGACAGGCTGATCAGCGCGGCGCCCATCAGCGCCTTGTCGGCGATCGGGTCGACCAGCTTGCCGAAGTCGGTGACGAGGTTGTGCATCCGGGCGAGCTTGCCGTCGAACAGGTCGCTGATGCTGGCGACCGTGAAGGCGGCCCACGCCCAGGCGCGCCACTTGGGATCGTGACCGCCGTCCTGGAGCAGCAGCACGACGAAGACCGGCACCAGGGCCACGCGCATCATGGTGAGCGCGTTGGCCGCGTTCCACGCGCTCACCGATGTCGTGGGGTCGCCGAGGCGGTCGGGCTTCGGCGGGTGGTTCGCGGCGGCGGCGCGGACGGCCTCGGCCGGGCGCCGGCGGTGCGGTGCCGGTTCGGCCGTCACCGATCGCCCCCGGGCACGATCACGTCGATCGCCTCGCCGTGCAGGTCGGCGCCCTCGCTGTCGGTGATCCGGACCCGGACCAGGTCGCCCACGCGCAGTCCCTCGCCGACGACGGTGGTCGAGCCGTCGGTCTCGGGTGCCTGGTGGGTCGCGTGGCCCTCGGCGGTGCCGTCCTCGCCGAGCTCCTCGATCAGCACGATCGCCTCGGTGCCGATCCGCTCCTCGGCGCGCTGGCCGACGAGTTCCTCGGCGAGCCGCGAGATGCGCTCGACCCGGGCCGCGACGACGTCGGCGTCGAGCTTGTCGGCGTAGCCGGCCGCCTCCGTGCCGTCCTCGTCCGAGTAGCCGAACACGCCGATCGCGTCGAGGCGGGCCTCGATCAGGAAGCGCTCCAGCTCGTCCACGTCCTCCTCGGTCTCGCCGGGGAAGCCCACGATGAAGTTCGAGCGCGCGCCGGCCTCGGGGGCCTTGGCGCGGGCCTGCTCCAGCAGCCCGGTGAAGGCCTCGCGCGAGCCGAACCGGCGCATCCGGCGCAGCACCGGCTCGGCGGCGTGCTGGAAGGACAGGTCGAAGTAGGGCGCGACGCCCGGCGTGCCGGTGAGCACGTCGATCAGGCTCGGGCGCATCTCGGCGGGTTGCAGGTAGTTGACCCGGACCCGCTCGATGCCCTCGACGGCGGCCAGCTCGGGCAGCAGGGTCTCCAGCAGCCGCAGGTCGCCGAGGTCCTTGCCGTAGGACGTGGAGTTCTCGCTGACCAGGACGATCTCGCGGACGCCCTGCTCGGCCAGCCAGCGGGCCTCGGCGATCACGTCGGAGGGGCGGCGGGACAGGAACGAGCCGCGGAAGGAGGGGATCGCACAGAACGAGCAGCGCCGGTCGCAGCCGGACGCGAGCTTGAGCGAGGCGACGGGGCCCTCGCCGAGCCGACGGCGCAGCGTGCGCGGCCCGGACGCGGGGGCGACGCCCTCCGGGAGGTCTTCGGGGGCGCCGTGGCCGGGCACCGCGACGTCGACGGCCTGGCGCTCGACGGGCGTGATCGGCAGCAGGGCGCGGCGGTCGCGCGGTACGTGCGAGACGTGATTCTCGCCCGCGAGGATCGAGCGCAGGCGCCCGGAGATGTCGCTGTAGTCGTCGAAGCCGAGCACGGCGTCGGCCTCGGGCAACTCGCCGGCGAGCTGGTCGCCGTAGCGCTCGGCGAGGCAGCCGACCGCGACGACGGCCTGCGTACGGCCCTCGCCCTTGAGGTCGGCGGCCTCCAGGACGGTGTCGATCGAGTCCTTCTTGGCGGATTCGACGAATCCGCAGGTGTTGACCATCACGACGGAGGCGTCCGCGGCGTCTTCGACGAGGGACCAGCCGTCGGCCTCGAGCCGTCCGGCGAGCTCCTCGGAGTCGACCTCGTTGCGGGCGCAGCCGAGGGTGACCAGGGCGACGGTGCGCAGGGCGGAGGGGCTCTCGGCCGGGGCGGCGGGGCTGGTGGTATCGCGGGCGGGCATGCCGGAAAGCCTACGTCAGAGGTGAGCATGGACCGGACGCAGGGAAGCGTGCGGCGGTTCCGGCCGGATCGAGTGGGTTCACCGACCGGTGGAAGGCGTGGGCGAAGCGCTCGTCCGCCTGGTGGAAGGCGTCGACGAAGCGGTCGTGCGCCCGGCGGAGGGCGTCGGCGAAGTGCTCGGCTGCTTGGTGGAAGGTGTCGGCGAAGCGCTCTGCATCTGCGGTGCGGGGTCGCCGGGCACGAAGGTGTACTTGACGACCGCCCCGGGCGGGCCCGCCGCGCCGACCTCCTTGCCGTTGACGGTGAGCTGTACCGCGCCGGAATTGCCGATCTGGAGTTCGAGCTTCGCGGGGTCCGAGAACGTCTTGCTCTCGCCCTTGGCCAGAATCGTCTCGAAGATCTCCTTGCCCTCGGCGTCGAGCGTGCGCACCCAGCTGGGGCCGTCGATCGCGTTGACCAGGACGGTCACCTCGGCCGGGAACTGCGGGCTCTGGACCGCCGATTCCACCGGGGGCGGCGGGGGCGCGGGCGCGGCCGGGGTGGTGGGCTGCAACGTGGTCGTGGGCGTGACGCGCGACGCGGTCGCCTTCTCGTCTTCGTCGGCGCGCCCGCCCGCGAGCTGGACGAACGCGAAGATCAGCACGATGACCACGGCGACACCCATGGCCATGCTCCAGTTGGGCCGGCGGTGTTCGATCGACTTGCGCGGGGAGTCGAAGATCTCGATCGGGCGGGGGGTGCTCCTGCCGCCGACCGTCGCGTCGTATTCGGCGAGCAGGGGCATCGGGTCGACGCCGGTCGCGCGGGCCACGGTGCGGATGTGGCCTCGGGCGTAGAAGTCGCCGCCACACGGCTCGAAATCGTCCTGTTCGATGCCTTCGATGACGGCTTGTCGAATTCGGGTGACCTCACTGAGCCGGTCCACAGTGAGACCGGCCCGCACTCGAGCCTCGCTGAGGCTCTGACCGATCGACACGATACGCCCCTTATGCCTCATACGTCGCGAGTACTACCAATCATCACTTAAGTCAGATCATTCTCCACGCAACGTGGCCAGAACCTGCTCGATTTCATCCGGTTTGATCAATACTTCGCGCGCTTTGGATCCCTCGCTCGGTCCGACGATGTCCCGGCTCTCCATCAGGTCCATCAACCGGCCGGCCTTCGCGAAGCCCACCCGCAGCTTGCGTTGGAGCATCGAGGTCGAGCCGAACTGGGTGGACACCACCAGCTCGACCGCCTGGCACAGCAGGTCGAGGTCGTCGCCGACGTCCTCGTCGACCTGCTTCTTCTGGCCGGGCGCGACGGTGACCTCCTCGAGGTACTCCGGCTGGAGCTGCTCCTTGCAGTGCCGGGCGACCGCGTCGATCTCCTCCTCGGTGACGTAGGCGCCCTGCATCCGGATCGGCTTGCTCGCGCCCATCGGCAGGAACAGCGCGTCGCCCTTGCCGATCAGCTTCTCCGCGCCGGGCTGGTCCAGGATGACCCGGCTGTCGGCGAGCGAGGAGGTCGCGAACGCGAGTCGGGAGGGCACGTTGGCCTTGATCAGCCCGGTCACCACGTCGACGCTGGGCCGCTGGGTGGCCAGCACGAGGTGGATGCCCGCGGCGCGCGCGAGCTGGGTGATCCGCACGATCGAGTCCTCGACGTCGCGCGGCGCGACCATCATGAGGTCGGCGAGCTCGTCGACGATCACCAGCAGGTACGGGTAGGGCGTGGGCTCGCGTTCGCTGCCGGGCGGCATCTTGAGCTTGCCCGCGCGCACGGCGACGTTGAAGTCGTCCACGTGCCGGAAGCCGAAGTTGGCCAGGTCGTCGTAGCGCATGTCCATCTCGCGCACGACCCACTGGAGCGCCTCGGCGGCCCTCTTGGGGTTCGTGATGATCGGCGTGATCAGGTGCGGGATGCCCTCGTAGGTGGTCAGTTCGACCCGCTTGGGGTCGACCAGCACCATCCGGACCTCCTCCGGGGTGGCGCGCATCATGATCGAGGTGATCAGGCCGTTGATGCAGCTCGACTTGCCCGCGCCGGTCGCGCCCGCGACCAGCAGGTGCGGCATCTTGGCGAGGTTGGCGACCACGTCGTTGCCCTCGACGTCCTTGCCGAGCGCGGCGATCATCGGGTGCGCGTCGCCGGCGGCGGTGTCGGAGGCCAGGATGTCGCCGAGGCTGACCATCTCGCGGTCGGTGTTGGGAATCTCGATGCCGACCGCGGACTTGCCCGGGATCGGGCTGATGATCCGCACGTCGGCGCTGGCCACCGCGTACGCGATGTTCTTGGCCAGGGCGGTGATCCGCTCGACCTTGACCGCCGGGCCCAGCTCGATCACGTAGCGGGTCACGGTGGGGCCGCGGGAGAAGCCGGTGACCTGCGCGTCCACGTTGAACTGCTCGAACACCTTGGACAGCGCCGCGACCACGTCGTCGTTGGCCTTGCTGCGGGCCTTGGCCGGCGGGCCCTTCTTGAGCAGCGTCGGTCCGGGCAGGTGGTAGGTGATGTCGCCGGACAGCTTCAACTGCTCGCTGCGTGGCGGCGCGGGCGTGTGCGCCGGGGCGGCGGCCTGCGCGCGCAGGTCGGTCGCGACCCGCGCGGCGGCGGCCTTGCGCGAGCGCGCGGGCGGTACGACGGAGCCCAGGTCGCCCGCGTCCAGGGCCGCGGCGGCGGCCGCGGCGACGTCGATCGCGTCGGGGTGACCGGTCGGGGCCGGGCTCTGCCGACGGCGCGCGCGGGGCTTGCGTACCGGCGCGGGGGCGGCCGGCTCGTCGTCGTCCTCGAACGAGGCGAACCCGCTCGGGCGGTCGTCCTCGTCGAGCCGCCCCGGCTCGCGCTCCTCGACGAACCCGAGGAAGACCCCGAGCCGCTCCGGCACCGCGTTGATCGGCGTCGCGGTGACCACGAGCAGGCCGAACACGATCAGCAGCACGAGCAGCGGCACCGCGACCCACGCGGTGACCAGGTGCACGGGCGGGGCCGCGAAGGCCCAGCCGACGTAACCGCCGGCGTCGCGCATCGCGGTCGCGCCGTCGCTCGGCTGCGGGGTCCCGCAGCCGACGTGGATCAGGCCGAGCACGCTGCACACCAGCGCGGTGCAGCCGATCATGATCCGCCCGGTGGCGTCCTTCTGGTCCGGGTGGCGCATGACGCGGATGCCCAACGCGCCGACCAGGAACGGCACAAGCAGGTCGAGCCGCCCGACCAGGCCCGCGACGACGGCGTTGACCGCCTCGCCGACCACGCCGTCGATGGTCCCCCACGCTCCGGCGGCGATCACTATGGCCAGGCCGAGCAGGGCCAGACCGATCCCGTCGCGGCGATGCGCGGGGTCGAGCCCGCGTGCGCCGGAGCCGATTCCGCGCGCGGCCGCGCCGAACGCGTGGGCCAGGCCCAGCCACAGACCCCGAAGGCCCTTGCCGAGCAGCGCGGGGAGCCCACCGAACAGTTTCGGCGGGGGCGGGGGCGGAGGTGCCGGCTTCTTGGCGGGAGCCTTCTTCTTCGCGGCCGTGCGCGGTTGCGCTCCGCCGCCGGACGCACGTGTGGCCATGTTCCGAGGTTACCGGTGGACCTCGTGCACCCCGTGCGTAACAGCCCGTGGGGCGGGCCGTGTCGGGGTGTCCTCAGGCTCCGGACGGGCTGTTGGCCTCAAACGCCGGCCGGGCTTGATTGGGCCGGCCTGGGGCCGAGGTGGCCTCAAGCGCCGGCCGGGCTGATTGGGCCCGTCCTTCGGCTCAGGTGGCCTCAAACGCCCGCCCGGCTCGATTGGGCCGGGCTGCGCCCGAGGTGGCCTCAAGCGCCCGCCGGGCTGATTGAGCCCGCCTTTCGACTCGGGTGGCCTCGGGCGCCGGCCGGCTGTGGAGGGGTCGGCCGGCGCTCGGGTGGCTGTCAGTCGTCGGTTTCGCCCGTGTCCGGTGCGGGGACCAGGGGTGGGCCGCCGTGGCCGGACGTGGGTGGGGCGAGGGCGTCAAGGGCGGCGCGCATGCGGGCCACCCGGCGGCGCAGTTGGCTCGTCGAGGCGGCCAGGATCGGATCGTCGGCCGACTCGACCTGCTTGGCCATGCCGTCGGCCTGCTCCTCGACCGCGGCCAGGCGCGCGGACAACTCGCCGATCACGTCCGCCCCGGCCCGTTCACCGCCCGCGACCCCTTCGAGGCGCCCGCGCAACAGCGCGGCCTGTTCACGAAGCTGGCAGTTCTTCTTGTACAGGTCCACGAAGACGGAGACCTTGGCCCGCAGCACCCACGGGTCGAACGGCTTGGAGATGTAGTCGACCGCACCGGCCGCGTAGCCGCGGAAGGTGTGGTGCGGGCCGTGGTTGATGGCGGTCAGGAAGATGATCGGGATGTCCCGGGTCTTCTCCCGGCGCTTGATGTGCGCGGCCGTCTCGAAACCGTCCATGCCGGGCATCTGGACGTCGAGCAGGATCACCGCGAACTCGTCCGTCAGCAGCGCCTTGAGAGCTTCCTCGCCCGAGTGCGCCCGAACCAGGGTCTGGTCCAGCGCGGACAGGATCGCCTCCAGGGCGAGCAGATTCTCCTGACGGTCATCGACCAGGAGGATCTTGGCCTTCTCCGTCATGGCCCACCCTCTTCGATCCGACACGGTGGGTGACCCCGCGTATCGGCCGGCTCCACTCGTCCTTGTGCATGTTTTTGGATTACGCGGCCCTGAATGACACAGCCTCGATCGACACAGCTTCGCTCGGCACAACCTCGACCGATACCGCCCCGGTCCACACCGCGCCGGCCGAGCACACGTTCCGGGTCGTGCTCGTCCCGGTCATGGTAGTGGCCCGGCCACCGGCTCGGCAGGTATTCCGAAACAGACGACCGCATGGTGTCACCGGAAACCAACCTACGGTGGCGACATCCCCCCATCGACCCCTCCATAACGTCCAACGCGCCTCGGCCTGTCCGGGTTCCATCATGTGGTGCTTGCCACGGTGGATGCGAACTAGTGGTCGATCCATGTCCGGATGAGTCCCAACAAGTGCCTTGTGTCCACGGGCTTGGCGACGTAGTCGGAGGCTCCGGAGTCGATGCTCTTCTCCTGATCGCCCTTCATCGCCTTCGCGGTGAGCGCGATGATCGGCAGCCCCGCGTACTGCGGCATCCGACGAATCGCGGATGTCGTGGCGTATCCGTCCATCTCCGGCATCATCACGTCCATCAGCACGATCGCGATGTCGTCGTGCCCCTGGAGCACCTCGATGCCCTCGCGGCCGTTCTCGGCGTACAGCACGCTGAGTCCGTACTGCTCCAGCACGCTGGTCAGCGCGAACACGTTGCGCACGTCGTCGTCGACGATCAGCACGCGCTCGCCGTCGAAGGTGCCGTCGAAGGGCTTGACGACGGGCTTGGGCGGGACGACGTGGTCGGACCGGACCGGACCGGTCGCCGCGAGCACCGCCCGGGCCAGCCCGTCCGGGGTGGAGACCCGCTGCAGCAGGACGATCCGGCGCCGGTAGCCGCGCAGCCGGCCCGACTCGGAACGGGTCGGGCGGTGCGGGACGTGCACGACGACGGGCAGGTTCTGCAACTCGGTACGGGACGCCACCGCGTCCAGCACCTGCCACGCCCCCTCGTCGGCGAGCCGCAGGTCCACCACGAGGCACGCGGGCGGCGCCTCGGCCAGCAGCCGGACCGCCTCGCCCTCGTCCGCCGCGGTGGTCAGGTCGAGCACCCCGTCCACGCCGGCGAGCGCGGTCGCGAGCGGGGCGCCGTCGGACTGCGGGGTCTCCACGACCAGCACCCGCCGGGGCACGGACGGGGCGGGGCCGGGCTCCGGCTCACCGTCGCCCAGGTGCTCCGGGGCGTCGCTGAGCAGCGGCGTGGACGGCGCCGCCGGCGGCAGCGCGGCCCGGTAGGGCGTCGGCGCGAGTTCGGCGTTCCGGTCGTGCGCCGGCGGCTCGTCGCCCGGGACCATGACGCTGTCCAGCGGCAGGTAGAGCGTGAACGTGCTGCCGCGGCCCGGCATGCTCTCGGCGTGGATCTCGCCGCCGAGCAGCCACGCGATCTCGCGGCTGATCGACAGGCCGAGCCCGGTGCCCCCGTAGCGGCGACTGGTGGTGCCGTCGGCCTGCTGGAACGCCTCGAAGATCACCTTGAGCTTGTCCACCGCGATGCCGATGCCGGTGTCGATCACCGAGAACGCGACCGCGTGCTCGGCGTTGTCCAGCTCGGTGTTGGTGATCGGGATGTCGTCGGTCAGGGTGATCAGGACCTCGACCGAGCCCGAGTCGGTGAACTTGACCGCGTTCGAGAGCAGGTTGCGCAGCACCTGCTGGAGGCGCTGCTCGTCGGTGAACAGGATCCCCGGGACCGCGGGCGAGACATGCACGGTGAAGTCGAGGTTCTTCTCCGCCGTGAGCGGTCGGATGGTCGCCTCGACGTAGTCCATGAGCTGCGCGAGCGCGATCCGCGCGGGCCGGACGTCCATCTTTCCGGCCTGCACCTTGGACAGGTCGAGGATGTCGTTGATCAGCTGCAGCAGGTCGGATCCGGCGCCGTGGATGGTCTCCGCGAACTCGACCTGCTTGCGGGTCAGATTGCCCTCGACGTTGTCGGCGAGCAGCTTGGCCAGGATCAGCAGGCTGTTCAGCGGCGTGCGCAGCTCGTGCGACATGTTCGCGAGGAACTCGGACTTGTACTTGGAGGACAGCGCGAGCTGTTCGGCGCGCTCCTCCAGGGCCTGCCGGGCCTGCTCGATCTCGCGATTCTTGATCTCGATGTCCCGGTTCTGCCGGGCCAGCAGCGCCGCCTTGTCCTCCAACTCGGCGTTGGAGTGCCGCAGTTCACCCTGCTGGCGCTGGAGTTCCTCGGAGCGTTCCTGCAACTCCTCGGTCAGCCGCTGGGATTCGGCGAGCAGCATCTCGGTGCGCGAGTTCGCCATGATCGTGTTGACCGTGACGCCGATCTGCTCGTTGAGCTGCTCCAGGAAGTTGCGGTGCACCTTCGTGAACGGCCGGAACGAGGCGAGTTCGAGGACGCCCAGGAGCTGGTCCTCGAACAGCACGGGCAGCACGATCACGTTGGCCGGGGCGGCCTCGCCGAGTCCGGAGGCGATCTTGATGTAGCCGGGCGGCGCGTCCAGGATCAGGATCGAGCGCTTCTCCAGCGCGGCCTGCCCGACCAGCGACTGGCCGAGCCGGAAGCGGGTCGGCACCCCGCCGCCGTCCTGGTAGCCGTAGGAGGCGATGAGCCGCAGCTCGACCACGTCCTCCTGGGTCAGTTCGGCCAGGAAGAAGGCGCCGTGCTGGGCGTCGACGACCGGGGTCAGTTCACTCATGATCAGCGCGGCGACCGCCATCAGGTCGCGGCGACCCTGCATGAGCCCGGAGATCCTGGCCAGGTTGGTCTTGAGCCAGTCCTGCTCGCGGTTGGCCCGCGTGGTCTCGCGCAGGTTGTAGATCATCTGGTTGATGTTGTCCTTGAGCTCGTCGAGCTCTCCGGACGCGTCCACCGCGATCTGCAGGGACAGGTCGCCGCGGGTCACCGCGGTGGCGACCTCGGCGATCGCGCGGACCTGGCGGGTCAGGTTGCCGGCCAGCTCGTTGACGTTCTCGGTGAGCTGCTTCCAGGTCCCGGAGACGCCTTCGACCTCGGCCTGGCCGCCGAGCATGCCCTCGGTGCCCACCTCGCGGGCCACGCGCGTGACCTCGCCGGCGAACGCGGACAGCTGGTCGACCATCGTGTTGATCGTGGTCTTGAGCTCCAGCATCTCGCCGCGCGCGTCCACGTCGATCTTCTGCGACAGGTCGCCGCCGGCGATCGCGGTGGTCACCTTGGCGATGTTGCGGACCTGGCCGGTGAGGTTGTCGGCCATCGAGTTGACGTTGTCGGTCAGGTCCTTCCAGGTGCCCGAGACGCCGGGGACGTGTGCCTGGCCGCCGAGGATGCCTTCGGTGCCCACCTCGCGGGCGACCCGGGTCACCTCGTCGGCGAAGGCACGGAGCGTGTCGACCATCGTGTTGATCGTGCCCGCGAGCCCGGCCATCTCGCCCTTGGCCTCGACGGTGCTCTTCTGCGACAGGTCGCCGTCGGCGACGGCGGTGGCGACCTGGGCGATGTTGCGGACCTGGGACGTCAGGTTGTTGGCCATGACGTTGACGTTGTCGGTCAGGTCCTTCCAGATGCCGGAGACGCCGCGCACCCGGGCCTGGCCGCCGAGTCGACCCTCGGTGCCCACCTCGCGGGCCACCCGGGTCACCTCGTCGGCGAACGCGCTGAGCTGGTCGACCATCGTGTTGACGGTCTCCTTCAGCTCCAGGATCTCGCCGCGGGCGTCGACGGTGATCTTCTTGGACAGGTCGCCGGTGGCGACCGCCGTGGTCACGTCGGCGATGCTGCGGACCTGGCCGGTCAGATTGCCGGCCATCACGTTGACGGACTCGGTGAGGTCCTTCCAGGTGCCGGAGACGCCCTTGACGTCGGCCTGGCCGCCGAGTCGGCCCTCGGTACCCACCTCGCGGGCCACCCTGGTGACCTCGTCGGCGAAGCCGGAGAGCTGGTCGACCATGGTGTTCACGGTGTTCTTGAGTTCGAGGATCTCGCCCCGGGCGTCGACCGTGATCTTCTGCGACAGGTCGCCGCGCGCGACGGCGGTGGTGACCTGGCCGAGGCTGCGGACCTGTTCGGTGAGGTTGCCGGCCATCGAGTTCACCGAGTAGGTGAGGTCGCGCCAGACGCCGGCCACGCCGAGCACCTGGGCCTGGCCGCCGAGCCGGCCCTCCGTACCCACCTCGCGGGCGACTCGGGTCACCTCGTCGGCGAACGCGGAGAGCTGGTCGACCATCGTGTTGACGGTGTTCTTGACCTCGAGGATCTCGCCCCGGGCGTCCACGTCGATCTTCTTCGACAGGTCGCCGCGCGCGACCGCCGTGGTCACCTCGGCGATGTTGCGGACCTGGGCGGTCAGGTTGCCCGCCATGAAGTTCACCGAGTCGGTCAGGTCGAGCCAGACACCGGCGACGCCCGGGACGACCCGGGCCTGGCCGCCGAGCCGCCCTTCACCGCCGACCTCGCGGGCGACCCGGGTGACCTCGGAGGCGAACGCGCTGAGCTGGTCCACCATCGTGTTGACGGTGTTCTTGAGCTCCAGCATCTCGCCGGAGACGTCGACCGTGATCTTCTGCGACAGGTCGCCGCGGGCCACCGCGGTGGAGACCTGGGCGATGTTGCGGACCTGGCCGGTCAGGTTGCCGGCCATCACGTTGACCGAGTCGGTCAGGTCCTTCCAGGTGCCGGCCACGCCGGAGACCTGCGCCTGGCCGCCGAGGATGCCCTCGCTGCCCACCTCGCGGGCCACCCGGGTGACCTCGGAGGCGAACGCGCCGAGCTGGCCGACCATCGTGTTGACGGTGTTCTTGAGCTCCAGCATCTCGCCGGAGACGTCCACGGTGATCTTCTGCGACAGGTCGCCCTGCGCGACCGCCGTGGTGACGCCCGCGATGTCGCGGACCTGCGCGGTGAGGTTGAAGAAGGCGGTGTTGACCGAGTCGGTCAGGTCCTTCCAGATGCCCGCGCCGCCCGGGACCTGGGCCTGCCCGCCGAGCCTGCCCTCGAAGCCGACCTCGCGGGCGACTCGGGTCACCTCGGACGCGAACGTGCGCAGCGTGCCGGTCATCGCGTTGATGGTCTCGGCGAGCTGGGCCATCTCGCCGCGCGCGGAGACGGTGATGGTCTGGGACAGGTCGCCGTACGCGACCGCCTTGGTCACCTGCGCGATGTCGCGGACCTGGGCGGTCAGGTTGCCCGCCATGACGTTGACCGAGTCGGTCAGGTCCTTCCACGTCCCGGATACGCCCTCGACCCGGGCCTGGCCGCCGAGGCGGCCCTCGGTGCCGACCTCCCGGGCCACCCGGGTCACCTCGTCGGCGAACCCGGAGAGCTGGTCGACCATCGTGTTGACGGTCTCCTTCAGCTCCAGCATCTCGCCGGCCACCTCGACGGTGACCGTGCGCGAGAGGTCGCCCTTCGCCACCGCGGTGGTCACGAGCGCGATGTCGCGCACCTGCGCGGTCAGTCGGCTGGCCATCGTGTTGACCGAGTCGGTGAGGTCCTTCCAACTGCCGGACACCCCGCGCACCCGGGCCTGGCCGCCGAGCTTGCCCTCGGTGCCGACCTCCCGGGCCACCCGGGTCACCTCGTCGGCGAACGCGGACAGCTGGTCGACGAGGCCGTTGGCGGTGCGGCCCATCCGCAGGAACTCGCCACGCAGCGGCTGCTCGGCGATCCGCAGGTCCATCCGCTGGGACAGGTCGCCCTCGGCGACGGCCGCGAGCACCCGGCCGACCTCGACGGTCGGGCGGACCAAGTCCTCCACGAGCGCGTTGGCCGCGTCGATGCTGGTCGCCCAGGCGCCCTCGCCCGGTCCCGGGTCGAGCCGCTCGGTGAGTTTTCCCTCACGTCCGACGACCCGGCGGACCCTGGCCAGCTCGCCGGCGAGGTGCTGGTTGCGCTCGACCATGTCGTTGAACACGACGGCGATCTCGGCCACGATCCCCTCGCCGGAGACCCTGAGCCGCTTGCGGAAATTGCCGTCCCGAACACCGGTCAGAGCCGCCAGCAGCCGACGCAGATCCTGCTCGTCCGCATGGGCCCGCCGGGCAGCCGTCGTCCGTGCCTGCCCTGGGGAAGCCTTCGCCATCTCGCATTTCCTCCGCCGGACCCGATTCGCCGCGACCGCTCGTGCGTCCGGCCGCTTGCCATCGACAGTCTTTCACTCACAGGGTTGAGAGCAGAGGTGGTCCGGGAGGATGGTGCTTGTCGGCGGGAAGATCTGTCCTCGAATGACCCTCTCCGGCCGAACATCTGTCGAAATCGTGATGGATCCGTCACTGTTTGGAAGGGGTCCGCCCGATCGTCCGAAACCGATAGGGTGCGAATCTGCCGGACTGTGGAGCCGGATTCGTCACCGCAGCCGCCGTTCGTCGCAGATGCGGGAGTGTATGGATCAGGGAACGAGCATGCTCATCACTGCCCGGATGAGTGCTGCCTTCGCACCCGAGGGCAGGTCCGTGGCGGCCGCACGCTCGTTCGTCCGCAACACGCTCAGCGACTGGGACGCCGTCGACGTCGTGGACGACGCCGTGCTGTTGACCAGCGAGCTGGTCACCAACGCGATCGTGCACGCCGGGACCTCGGCCGAGGTCTCCTGCGTGCGCTACGACGGCGGCGTGCAGATCGAGGTCACCGACCACTACCCCAGCCGGGAGCTGCCCGAGCCCGCGACCGGGTTCGACGACGGCGACGAGAGCGGGCGTGGCCTGTTCCTGTCCGCGTCGCTGGCGTCGGCGTGGGGCGTCGAATACGCCAAGAACGTCAAACGCGTGTGGTTCCGCCTCGAACTGGCCGACCCGAAGTCGGCGACCAGCTCCGCGGGCCCGCTGCTGCCGGCCAACGCGCTGCCCGACGCCGCGGTGCCGGTACACGTCTCCGTCGTGCACACCGACAACGCGCGCCGGGTGACGCACTGGAGCCCCGAGGCGGCCCGCCTGTTCGGCCTGAGCGCGGACGAAGCGCTCGGCATGTCGCTGAACGACCTCGTCGCGTGGCCGCAGACGCCGGGGACCGAGCTGACCCTCGACGAGATGCTGGAGCTCTCCCGCTGGCAGGGCTCGTACGACATCCGCACCGCGAAGGGCATCGCCTTCCGCGTCTTCGCGTCGCACGTACGACTGCGCGACGCCGCCGGGGACCCGGCACTGGTGGCCCTCCTGGTGCCCGCGCAGGCCCGGGCGGTGCTGGAGAACCGCGACGCGGCCCGCGGCCGGGTGGGCGTCGTGGTGCAGGACAACGAGTGGGACGGGATCGACGGGCTGAGCCGGCTCGGCCTGGAGGACCTGCTGCAACGCGCGGTCGAACGCGCCCGCGACCTGCTCGACGCCGACTCGGCGTTCGTGCTGCTGGCGACCGACGACGAGAGCGAGATGGAGGTGCGCGCGACGACCGGCCTCGCCGGGTCGGCGCACCGGCTGTCCCGGGTGCCCGTCGAGACCGCGGTGGGCCGCTACGGCTCGGCGCGGATGCCCGCGGTGCACGAGGACCTGGAGGCCAGTCCCGACGCGGTGCCGATTTTGCAGGACACCCGGATGCGGTCGGCGGTGACCGTCCCGCTCAAGGTCGAGGGTCGCCTCACCGGGACGCTCGGCGTGGCCTCCGAATCGTCCTCGCGCTTCGACAACGACGACGCGGCCCGGCTGCAGCGGGCCGCCGACCGGGTCTCGCTGACCGTCGAGAGCGCGCGTCTGTCCGAGTTGGAGCGGGTGCGCCGCGGCTCGCTGTCGTTCCTCGCCGAGGCGTCCGACCTGCTCGCCGGCACCCTCGACCCCGAGATGACGCTCGCGATGATCGCCCAGATCGTGGTCCCGCGGTTGGGCACGTGGTGCGCGGTCCACACGGGCGAGTCGCACGCGCCCGTGCTGAGCGTGGTCTGGCACGCCGACGAGATGCGCATCGACGACCTGCGGGCCCTGCTCGACCAGGCCGAGCCGCCGCGCGCGCAGCCCACCCCGGGCGCGCGCCGCTGGCTGGGCCTGCGGCACCTGGACCCGGAGACCGTCCGCGAGCACGCCGACCTGGTCACGGGCGAGGCGGTCACGCTGCCGCTGGTCGCCCGCGGCCGGGGCATCGGCATGCTGACCTTCGGCATCCTGGCCGGCGACCGCTTCCGCCGGGACACGCTGGAACTCGCCGAGGACCTGTCCCGCCGCGCGGCCCTGGCGATGGACAACGCCCGGCTGTACTCCGAGCGCAACTCGACCAGCCAGGCGCTCCAGCGCAGCCTCCTGCCGCCCGAGCTGCCCAAGGTCCCGGGCGTCGACGTCGAGGTGGTCTACCAGGCCTCCGGCGAGGGCAACGAGGTCGGCGGCGACTTCTACGACCTGTTCACGATCGGCGACGACAAGTGGGGCTTCGCGATCGGTGACGTGTGCGGCACCGGCCCCGAGGCCGCCGCCGTCACGGGCCTCGCCCGCCAGGCGCTGCGGCTGCTCACGCGCGAGGGCATGTCGGTGCCGGCCGTCTTGCAGCGCCTGAACACCGCGATCCTGGAGGAGGGCCCGCGCAGCCGGTTCCTGACCCTCCTGCACGGCCACATGACGCACCGCGAGGGCGGCGGCGTCCGGCTCAGTCTGGTCTCCGCCGGTCACCCGCTGCCGCTGCGCCTGTGCCCCGACGGCACGGTCACGTCCGTGGCCACGCCGCAGCCGCTGCTCGGCGTGTTGGACGAGGTCGATCTGGTCCTGGAGACCGTGGACCTCGACCCGGGCGACGTCCTGGTCTGCGTCACCGACGGCGTCACCGAACGCCGGGAGGGCAGCCGCATGCTCGGCGACGACGGCTTGGCCGAGGTCCTGTCGGGTTGCACGGGTCTCACCGCCGGGGCGGTGGCCGCGCGCATCCATCGGGCGGTGGAGCTCTTCGCCGAGGAGCCGGCGCGAGACGACATGGCCATCCTGGTCATGCGGGTCTCTGCCGAGGACTGACCGTAGGGACCGCGCGGCCGGCGACCCGGCGGGCCGTCCTCAAACGCCGGACGGGCTCAAAAGCCTGTCCTCAAACGCCGGACGGGCTGGGACGAGCCGCCCACACGGGCCGACCCCACACGCCCGACCGGCTCGAAAACCTGTCCTCAAACGCCGGACGGGCTGGGATGGGCCGCCCGCACGGGCCGTCTTCACACGCCGGACCGGCTGGGATGGGCTGATCGCAGGGGTCAATGGGGCGTCGACCAGCGTTGTTCGGATTCGTGCCAGGTGTGGGTTGGGGTCAGGCCCGCTGCGTGGGCCACGCCGGTGGAGGCGGTGTTGTCGGGGTGGATGTGTGCGCGGATTTCTTCGATGCCCTGGGTGCGCAGCCAGGTGACCCACGCGATCGCCGCCTCCTTGGCGATGCCCCGGCCCTGCCATGTGCCGCCCACGACCCATGCGACCTCGGCGACCGGGCCCGGCCCGACCGTGGCCTGGACGGTGCCGACGAGGCACTGCCCCTCGCGCAGCCGGATCACCCGGTTCAGCCACACGACCGCGGGATCCGGAGACCCCTTCGCCCAGCGCGTGTAGCGGGCCCGGAGGGCGTCGACGTCCTCCGGCTCGCCCCCGATGAAGGCGTGCAGCCCCGGGTCGCCCAGGACGCCCGCCATCTCCTCGGCATGGTCGGCCTCGACCGGGATCAGGTCCAGGCGATCGGTGCGGACAGGCTCGTTCTCGTTCATCGCCGCAGCATGCCGGCCCACACCCGGCCGCCGAGGGCACCCGTCAGGCCGCTCGTTCGTCGTCCCCGCGTCGGCGGTCGCGCAGGCGTAGTTCGGACGCGATCCGGGCGATCGTGGCCGCCGGGTTGTCACGCACCTGGATCGCCGGGCATTCCAGGACGACCCAGCCCTGTCCGGCGAGGCTCCGAGCGCGGGCCCTGATCCATTGCTGATGCGGCGTCAGGTCTACCCCGACCCGCACCCCCGGCCACGCCAGGGCGAAGCGGTGCAGCGTCCGCCCGAAGGCCGAGCGGACCTCCCACCCGACCTCCACCGCCGCGAGCCCCGCCCCGAGCACGGCGAGCCGCAGCCGGGTCTCGTCCTCGTCGGCGCTGCGCCCGTCGGCGAGGCGCACGACCTCGGCGAGGCGCCGGCGGCCCGGGTGACCGGCGTAGCGCCCGACCATCCCGGCGAGCGCGTCGGCCGGGATCAGCCCGGCCCGCAGGAATCCGTCCAGCACCACGACACCCGTGTCCCGATCCGCGGTCCGGGCCAGGTCGGCCGCCGTCCGCACGGGCGACGTGACCGGGACCCCGCCCAGCCGCACCACCTCCTCGGCCCGCAGCGCCAGCACCCGTGCCCGGCAGCCGTGCCGGCGGGGCAGAGCCGCCCCCACCGGCACGGCCACCTCGATCGGTGCCGTGCGCCGCGCCCGTTCCCGGGGATCCGCCGGAACGCGCACTCCGTGCAATCGCGCTGCGGTGCGCCCACAGACCACGGCCCCGCGGGGCAGAACCATGACCGCGGCCCGGGCCCGCACCTCCAGCGCGTCGACGACGTGCGCGCCGACGTAGACCCCGTGTATGACCCGACGCACGTCGCCGTCGCGCACCAGGCGCCGGACGACCGACCGGCCGACCCCGTGGCGGGCGGCGACGGCGAGGGTGAAGGGCCTGGACAGCAGCGAGGAAAGGTCGGTCGGCGTCATGCGGGTCAGTGTGCGCGCGTCCCCTCCACGCGTGCCGTCCGTCGTCCACAACCCCCGGGGAAGGTGCGACCATCACACCCGGCCTGTGGATCCCGCACCCGGTGGACCGGACCGCCCCCTCGATCCGTTCCCCCGGCCGACCCGCCGACGCCCCTCCTCGCCCCGCCCGGCCTCACCCGCTCAGCCGGCGGCGCTCTCCTGCTCCGCCTTCTTTCCGCATCCCTTCTTCGCCCGGTAGAGCACCTTCCAGGTCGCGGCGTCGGTGACCCCCGACGGATCGAGGCTGTTGCACTTCTGCACCCACCGGACCCCGTCCGCGGTGGCCGCCTCGAACACGCCGTCCTCCGGGACCTCGCCCGGAGCCCCCGACCGCGTATTGACCAGACACTGCACCTGGGCGACCGCGTCGTCCCGATCCCCTTCACGCAGTTCCGGCCGGTTGTCCTTGGCCACGTGATCACAGCGCGGGGCGGCCACCGCCGGCGTCACGGGGCCCGTCACCCCCGCGCCCAGACCCAACGCCGCGCACGAGGTCAGCGCGAGCGCCGCGACCCGCCGCCGACGCCGCTGTCCGGGCAGCGCCGCGGGCGCCCGAGGCACCGGCGGCGGAGGCGGCGGAGGCGCCCCTCGACGCGGGCCGCCGCAGCACCGGGTCCGCTGTACCGCATTCATCTCTGCTCCTGACTGCCGATCCTGTCGACCGTGTCGACCTGTCGTACGTCCACCGGGCGAACGCCCTGCGAACACGACCGACGTTAGGAGCGGAGAAGCACGCCACCCAGAAGTACGAAAACCGGACCATCGCAGCGGTAAAACCGGAGAATTCCGGCACAACGTCAACCGCGACCGCACCCCATCCACCCACCGAGCCCCGCGAGCGCCCACTCAGGGCACCCACCCGGGGCGCCCACTCGTGCCCGGGCGGCGCCCACCCGACGCCCCTCGCCTCACACGAACGGCCTCGCACAAACGGCCGGGAACCCGCCGCCCGTACCGACCACAAACGCCGAAGGGCCCGCTACGAAGATTTCGTAGCGGGCCCCGAGCGAGCGATCAGCGTGGTCTCAGACCTCCACGACCACCGGCAGGATCATCGGTCGACGGCGGTAGGTGTCCGACACCCACTTGCCCACGATCCGGCGCACCTGCTGCTGCAGCTGATACGGCTCCGCGACTCCGTCGGCGGCCGCCTTCTGCAGCATCTCCTCGATCTTCGGAATCACGCTGTCGAACTTCGCATCGTCGATACCCGACCCGCGAGCCTGGATCTGCGGTCCGCCGACCACCTTGCCGGTGGAGGAGTCCACGGCGAGAAACACGGACACGAAGCCCTCCTCGCCCAGGATCCGACGGTCCTTGAGCGAGGACTCGGTCACGTCGCCCACGGACAAACCGTCCACGTAGACGTACCCCGCCTGCACCTTGCCGGTGATCTTCGCGACACCGTTGACGAGGTCGACCGTGAGGCCGTCCTCGGCGATGACGACCCGGTCCTTGCGCACACCGGTCTGGATCCCGAGGTTGGCCGCGGCGCGCAGATGGCGCCACTCGCCGTGCACCGGCATCAGGTTGCGCGGCCGCGTGAGGTTGAAGAAGTACAACAGCTCACCCGCCGACGCGTGCCCGGAGACGTGCACCTTGGCGTTGCCCTTGTGGACGACCTTCGCGCCCCAGCGGGTCAGCCCGTTGATGACGCGGTAGATCGCGGTCTCGTTGCCCGGGATGAGCGAGGAGGCGAGCACGACCGTGTCGCCCTCGATGATCCGGATCTGCTGGTGCGAGCGGTTGGCCATCCGCGAGAGCGCGGCCATCGGCTCGCCCTGCGAACCCGTGCACACGAGCACGACCTCGTCCGGCGGCAGATCGTCGAGCGTCTTGACGTCGACCACGAGCCCGGCGGGGATCTTCAGATAGCCGAGGTCTCCGGCGATCTTCATGTTGCGCACCATCGAGCGGCCGACGAAGGCGACCTTGCGCTCGTAGGCGTACGCCGTGTCGAGCACCTGCTGGATGCGGTGCACGTGGCTCGCGAAGCTGGCCACGATGATCCGCTGATCGGCGTCCGCGAAGACCCGGTCGAGCACGCCCGCGATGTCCCGCTCGGCCGGGATGAAGCCCGGGACCTCGGCGTTCGTGGAGTCCACGAGCAGCAGGTCGATGCCTTCGGTGCCCAGCCGCGCGAACGCCGGCAGGTCGGTCAGCCGGTTGTCCAGCGGAAGCTGGTCCATCTTGAAGTCGCCGGTGTGCACGACGGTGCCGGCCTCGGTGCGGATGGCCAGCGCGAGCGCGTCCGGGATCGAGTGGTTCACCGAGATGAACTCGCACTCGAACGGGCCGAGCCGCTCGATGTCGCCTTCCTTCACCTCCAGCGTGTACGGCCGGATGCGGTGCTCGGTGAGCTTGGCCTCGATGAAGGCCAGGGTCAGCTTCGACCCGATCAGCGGAATGTCGGCCTTCTCGCGCAACAGGTACGGGACCGCACCGATGTGGTCCTCGTGGCCGTGCGTCAGGATGATCGCCTCGATGTCGTCGAGACGATCCCGGATCGAGGTGAAGTCCGGCAGGATGAGGTCGACTCCGGGCTGCTCCTCCTCGGGGAACAACACCCCGCAGTCGACGATCAGCAGCCGGCCGTCGAACTCGAAGACGGTCATGTTGCGGCCGATCTCGCCGAGACCGCCGAGCGGGGTGATGCGTAGTCCACCCTTGGGCAGTACGGGAGGCGGGCCGAGTTCCGGATGGGGATGGCTCAAGTTCTCTCCTCGCCACGCGTCGCCGCCCGGCGGCCGTTGGGCCGCCGGACGGGACGCGCAAAAGCTCGTGTTCGGCCCGAGCGGGTGTGGTACCCGCCCGGGGTACTACTTACAGATATTCCTGTTTACAGCTGTACCCCGCCGGCCGAAAGATCCTGCCTCAGCTGCGCGATCTGGGCCGGAGTGGCCTCGATCAGCGGCAGCCGCAGCGGACCGGCGGGCAGGCCCTGCAATCCCAGAGCGGCCTTGGTGAGGATCACGCCCTGGGTACGAAAAATGCCGGTGTACACCGGAAGAAGACGCTGGTGGATCTCGCGCGCCTTGACGACATCGCCGCCCACGTGGGCGTCGATCATCGCGCGCAATTCCGCCGACACGAGGTGGCCGACCACGCTCACGACACCGACCGCGCCGATGGACAGGAGCGGCAGGTTCAGCACGTCCTCACCGCTGTAGTACACCATGTCGGTCCGCGCCATGACCCAGCTCGCGGACGCGAGGTCGCCCTTGGCGTCCTTGTTGGCGACGATCCGCGGGTGCTCGGCGAGCCGGACCAGGGTCTCGGTCTCGATCGGCACCGCGCTGCGGCCGGGGATGTCGTACAGCATGACCGGCAGCTCGGTCGCGTCCGCGATCGTCGTGAAGTGCCGGTACAGGCCCTCCTGCGGGGGCTTGTTGTAGTACGGCGTCACCACGAGCAGGCCGTGCGCACCGGCGGCCTGCGCCCGATGGGCCAGCTCGACCGAGTGCCGGGTGTCGTTGGTGCCCACTCCGCTGACCACGAACGCGCGATCGCCCACGGCCTCCAGGACCGCCCGGACCAGCAGCTCTTTCTCCGCGTCGCTCGTCGTGGGCGACTCGCCGGTGGTGCCGTTGACGACGAGTCCGTCGTTGCCGGCGTCGACAAGGTGGGAGGCCAGGCGCTGGGCGCCGGGAAGGTCGAGCGCACCATCGGCCGTGAAGGGGGTCACCATCGCGGTGAGGACCCGACCGAAGGGGGTCTGGGGGGTAGACGTCGGAGCCATGGCGCAAACGGTACCGGGCGCACACCTGACCTGCAGGTAGCACCCGCCCTATAAGACCCTCGGCGCCGTCCGGACCGGATCCGAACCCGGATGCCGACCGAAGAAACCGGCCCCCGAAAGCGGCCCCAAAAGAAAGGACCAGGCGCTGCCCGCTCGGGGGTTCGAGCAGCGCCTGATCTCTTTCAGTATCGGCCATTTCGACCGGAACCTTAGGGTTTCGGATGAAAAATTTCAGATGTCACTCTATGTGCCGATTTGAACACCCGGACGGCGCAACAGCTACGGCGTGACGCGGCCGTTCGTGTCGAACGCGGCGTACTGGTCGGACGCGCTGTGCTTCACCGGCTCGACCGAGACATCGCTGCGGAAGCGGGCGGCGGACGCCTGCTCCTGGGGTGTTTCGGTCACGCGGGGATGCTCCTCGTCGACGAGTCCATGAGTGAAGGGGGCTCCGACCTAACGAGGGTTCGGACTCGTATCCGACGCGCCGACGGTCGGGGTGGAACGCGGTACGACGCGCGTCGTCGGCTGGGTCGAGGGGCCCTCGGCGGGGCGCGTGGGGCTGCCCTCGGGCGGGGTCACCGAGGTCTCGAAGGTCACGTTGTCCCGGTCCAGCCGACTGAAGAGCGGACGAATCTGGATGACGAGCTTGCCGAGCAGGGCCCTGGGCACGGCGAAGTTGTACGTGATGATCGTCTCGACGCCGCGCGCGGCCTCGTCCGGCCCGGTGCGCGCCTCGCCGACCAGGGCGTTCGTGCACGCGATGGAGTCGGGCCCCGCGTACAGCTCCACGATCAGCAGCTCGGCGGTGATGCTCCCCTTGGTCCGGTTGAGCCAGCGAATCGGGACCGCGACGTCGACCCGGTCCTTCTTGTCGTCCGGCATGGTGGTCGCCCGCTTCACCGTGAGCGGGAGCGAGGTGACCGTGAGGCCGTTCGAGTAGGCGTGCGTGCCGGTCTTCTGCGGGACCGCGCCGGAGGGGACCGCGCCGCCGGAGGGCACCACACCGGGCGTCGCGCCGCCCGGGGTGTTCTTGCCCGGCAGATCCGGCGGGTTGCCGGTCGCGCCCGCGTGGGCCGCCTTGCCCTTCTCGTCGTCGATCGTCGGACCCACCATGCAGCCCGTCGCGAGCAGCACGACCGCCGCGCACGCCGGGGCGATTCGCCGGATCCGGACCCCCATGACCATCCTCCGCTGCCGCGCCCACCAACCCTTGGCCGACAGCGTCGCACGCCGCGCGCGAGGGCGGGAACGCCTCCGGGCGCGTGTCGCCCACGCGTGTGCGCGTTCGGCGAGAAGCGGACACGGACGGCCCGCGCGCGCGAGAATTCAGCCGAACTCGACTATGGGGGCGCCATGACCGATCCGTACGTACGTACAGCCCACGCCGGAGACGGCCCGGAGCTGGGCGCCGCACACGCACGCGCCTGGCACGACGCCTACACGGGTGTGCTGCCGGCCGCCGCGCTGGAGGCCGCCACGCCCGAGGCGCTGGCCGTCGAGTGGGAGGACGCCGCGGTCGCGCCGCCGTCCCCCCGGCATCGACTGCTCGTGGCGTGCGAGGGTCCGGCCGTGGCCGGCTTCGCGGCCCTGGTGCCCGGCTCCGACGAGGATCTCGACCCGGCCCGGGTCGGCGAGCTCGCGATCCTGGTGGTCGACCCGGCGCGGCAGCGCGCGGGGCACGCGTCCCGGCTGCTGACGGCGGTCGTCACGCACGCGGGCGAGGACGGCGTGGACACCCTGGTGACGTGGGTCCTGGAGAGCGACAAGCCGCTGCACGAGTTCCTGGTCGGCGCCGGCTGGGCACCCGACGGCGCGACCCGCGAGCTGTGGGTGGACGAGGCGGGGGGACAGGTCATCCGGCAGCTGCGGCTGCACACCTCGGTGCCCGTTCCGGACTGAGAAACCCCCGGCGAACACGGTGAACGCCACACCGATGTTCCATTGAACAAGGTAAGTCAGCCGTCTTAACGTTGGCGCCGTGAGCCGAACTCCGACCCGCGAGCGCCTTCTGCTCACCGCCGAGCGGCTCTTCGCCGTGCACGGAATCGACGCGGTCTCGCTGCGACAGATCAGTGTCGCGGCGAGTCAGCGCAACAATTCCGCCGCGCAATACCACTTCGGCAACAAGGAAGAGCTGATCCGGGCAATCTTCGGATTCCGGCTCGCGACCGTCAACGGGCGGCGCGAGGACATGGTCCGCGACCTCGTCCGGTGCGGTCTGGATCGGGATCCGCGCGCGCTGGCGGAGGCCATGGTGCGCCCGCTCGCCGAGCAGATCGGCGTCGGGGGCAGCTTCTATCTGCGCTTCCTGGCCCGCGTACACCAGCACGCGGGCGCGTCGGTGTACGCGCTGCCGGCGATGGGCCTCGAAGGCACCACACCCGAGTTCGGCCGGCTGATCGACCTCGCGCTCGGGCACCTGCCGGACGCGGTGCGGCGCAATCGGCTGCGGCTGAGCGGGAGCCTGACCGTGCACGCCACGGCCGATCGCGAGCAGCGCGTCCACGAGGGCCACGCATACGACGTGCTGCCGCCGGCGGCGTTCGTGGAGGACCTGGTGGACGCCGTGGTCGGCATCCTGGCCGCGCCGGTGTCCCCGCAGGTCCTGGCGGCGCTGCACCCGCCGACGAGCCGATCGGCCTGAGGTCCTTCGGAACCGAGACCGCGAAAGCCGTCGAGGCCCAGGCCCCGGCCCCGGACGGGCTTTACGCCGAGGCCGCGGGGGTCCTGCCCCGGTGCAGGCGGATCGCGGTGAGCATCGCCCTGCGGCCCCGCGCGTTGTCGCGCGCGTCGCCGTACGCGACGGCGAGGCGGTACCAGGACCGCCAGTCCTCGGGCGCGGCCTCGGTCTCGGCCTTGCGGCGGGCGAACACCTCGTCGGCGCTGTCCCGGTCGACCCGGCCGCCCGGCGTGCGGTCCAGCTCGTCCCGCGGCAGGCCGCCCTCGGCCTCCAGCTCGCGCGCGAGCCGCTGCATGGCGAAGCCGAACCGCACCTCGCGCCAGACGTACCAGGCACCGACGACCGGAACGAGCAGGATCGCGGCGCCCAGCACCACGGTGACGAGCTGCCCGTCGCGGATCGCGATCAGGCCGCGACTGCCGACGAGGAACACGTAGAACACCAGAACCGCGATCAGGATCAGCGCGGTGACACGTTGCTTCACGATGGTCAGTCCAGGTCGAGGAAGTGTTCCAGGCCCACGGTCAGGCCCGGCGCGGAGACCACGCGACGCACCCCGAGGAGCACGCCCGGCATGAACGACGTGCGCTGGAACGAGTCGTGCCGAATGGTCAGCATCTCGCCCGCGTCCCCGAACAGGACCTCCTGGTGGGCGACGAGCCCGCGCAGCCGGACCGCGTGCACCGGAATGCCGTCGACCTTGGCGCCGCGGGCACCGTCCGGGTCGTCCACCGTCGCGTCGGGCAGCTCCGCGGCACCGGCCGCGGCGCGCGCCTCGGCGATCATCTCGGCGGTCCTGCGGGCGGTGCCGCTGGGCGCGTCGAGCTTGTTCGGGTGGTGCAGTTCGACGATCTCGACCGACTCGTAGAACCGGGCCGCCTTGGCCGCGAACTGCATCATCAGGACCGCGCCGATACCGAAGTTCGGCGCGATCAGGATGCCGGTCCTCGGGCTCCGCGCGAGCCAGTCGCGCAGCTGCGCAAGCCGGTCGGGGGTGAACCCGCTGGTGCCGACGACGGCGTGGATGCCGGCGCCGACGCAGTATTCGAGGTTGTCCATGACCACGCCCGGGTGGGTGAAGTCGACGGCGACCTGCGCACCCGCCTTGCCGAGGTCCGCGAGCTCGTCGCCCTCGTCGACGCGCGCGACCAGTTCGAGGCCGCTCGCGTCCTCGATCGCCCGGCACGCCTCGGAGCCCATGCGGCCGGCCGCACCGATCACACCCACCCGGATTGCAGTCATGATCTCGCGCACTCTCCAGTCAGAGGAACCCAGTCAGAGGAACTTCGATGTCGATCAGGTCGACGCGGCGACGAAGTCCGCGTCGTCGGCGAACGGCCCGACCACGGCCAGGGTGGGTCGCGCGGCGAACAGGTTCTTCGCCACCTCGTGCACCTCGGCCGCGGTCACCGCGCCGATCCGCGCGAGCACCTCGTCGACGGACAGGTGTTCGCCGTAGACGAGTTCGCTCTTGCCGATCCGGCTCATCCGCGACCCGGTGTCCTCCAGGCCGAGCACGGTGGAACCGCGCAGCTGACCGATCGCGCGATCGATCTCGTCCTGGGGCAGGCCCTCGCGGACCACCTTGTCCAGTTCGGTCCGGCAGATGTCGATCACCTGGCGGGCCTTCTTCGGCTGGCACCCGGCGTAGATGCCGAACACGCCGAGGTCGGCGTAGCCGGAGTGGAACGAGTAGACCGAGTAGGCCAGTCCGCGCTTCTCCCGGATCTCCTGGAACAGGCGCGAGCTCATCCCGCCGCCGAGCGCCGTGTTGAGCACGCTGAGCGTGAACCGCCGGTCGTCGTCCCGGGCCAGGCCCGGCATGCCGAGCACGAGGTGGGCCTGCTCGGTGGGCCGGTTCATCAGCCGGACGTTCCCGGTGGAGCGGAACGCGCGACCGCCGGTGCGCGGCGCCGCGGCCACCGCGTTCTCGTCCACCCGCACGTGCGCGAACGCCTTCTTGACCAGGCGGACGACCTTGGCGTGCTCGACGTTGCCGGCCGCGGTCACGACCATGTTCGGCGCCCGGTAGCGGCGCTTGTAGTAGCCGTTGATCTGGGTGCGCGTGAGCGCGTTGATCGACTCGACCGTGCCGAGTACCGGCCGGCCCAGCGGCGCGTCGGCGAGCATGGCGTCGTAGAACAGCTCGTGGACGAGGTCGCCGGGCTCGTCCTCGTTCATCGCGATCTCCTCGAGGATGACGCCGCGTTCGGCGTCCACGTCCTCGGACTCGATCAGCGAGCTCGTCACCATGTCGCAGATGACGTCGATCGCGAGCGGGAGGTCGCTGTCGAGCACGCGTGCGTAGTAGCACGTGTACTCCTTGGTGGTGAAGGCGTTCATCTCACCACCGACGGCGTCCAGCTCCGCGGAGATCTCCAGGGCGTCGCGCTTCTCGGTGCCCTTGAACAGCAGGTGCTCGAGGTAGTGCGAGGTACCGGCGAGGGCGGGCGTCTCGTCGCGCGAGCCGACCCCGACCCAGATGCCGAAGGTCGCGGAGCGTACGGACGGCATGTTCTCGGTGATCACCCGGAGGCCGCCCGGCAGCACGGTGCGGCGCACGGCACCGACGCCGTCCGCGTCACGCAGCAGGGTCTTCGTGGAACCAGGCCGCTGCGCGGACGCAGCGGCCTGGTTCTTCGACGAGGAGGACGTCACTTGGCGGCAGCGTCCTCGGAGGCCTCGGCGTCGTTGTCTTCGCCCTCGATGACCGGGACGAGCGACAGCTTGCCACGGGCGTCGATCTCGGCGATCTCGACCTGGACCTTGTCGCCGACCTTGATCACGTCGTCGACGTTCTCGACGCGCTTGCCACCGGCGATCTTGCGCAGCTGCGAGATGTGCAGCAGGCCGTCCTTGCCGGGCATGAGCGACACGAACGCGCCGAACGTCGTGGTCTTGACAACCGTCCCCAGGTAACGCTCGCCGACCTCGGGCATCGTCGGGTTGGCGATCGCGTTGATCGTCGCCCGCGCGGCCTCGGCCGACGTGCCGTCCGACGCACCGATGTAGATCGTGCCATCGTCCTCGATGGTGATCTCGGCGCCGGTGTCGTCCTGGATCTGGTTGATCATCTTGCCCTTCGGGCCGATGACCTCGCCGATCTTGTCCACCGGGATCTTGACGGTGATGATCCGCGGCGCGAACTGCGACATCTCGTCCGGCGTGTCGATGGCTTCCATCATCACGTCGAGGATGTGCAGGCGGGCGTCCTTGGCCTGCTTCAGCGCACCGGCGAGCACCGACGCGGGAATGCCGTCGAGCTTGGTGTCGAGCTGGAGCGCGGTCACGAACTCCTTGGTGCCGGCGACCTTGAAGTCCATGTCGCCGTACGCGTCCTCGGCACCGAGGATGTCGGTCAGCGTCACGTACTCGGTCTTGCCGTCGATCTCGTCCGAGATCAGGCCCATCGCGATGCCCGCGACCGGCGCCTGGAGCGGCACACCGGCGTTGAGCAGCGACATCGTGGACGCGCAGACCGAGCCCATCGAGGTCGAGCCGTTGGAGCCGAGCGCCTCGGACACCTGACGGATCGCGTACGGGAAGTCCGCACGGGCCGGCAGGACCGGGAGGATCGCCCGCTCGGCGAGCGCGCCGTGGCCGATCTCGCGGCGCTTGGGCGAACCCACGCGGCCGGTCTCGCCGACCGAGTACGGCGGGAAGTTGTAGTTGTGCATGTAGCGCTTGCGCGTCTCGGGCGAGAGCGTGTCGAGCATCTGCTCCATGCGGAGCATGTTCAGCGTGGTGACACCCAGGATCTGGGTCTCGCCGCGCTCGAACAGGGCCGAGCCGTGCACGCGCGGGATGACCTCGACCTCGGCCGACAGGGTGCGGATGTCGGTCAGACCACGACCGTCGATGCGCACCTTGTCGCGCAGCACGCGCTGACGCACGAGCTTCTTGGTCAGCGCGCGGAACGCGCCGCCGATCTCCTTCTCGCGACCCTCGAACTTCGGGAGCAGCTTCTCGGCCGCGACGTCCTTCACGCGGTCGAGCTCGCTCTCGCGGGCCTGCTTGCCGGCGATCGTCAGCGCGGCCGACAGCTCGTCGGACACGGCGGTGGTGAGCGCCTCGAAGACGTCGTCCTGGTAGTCCAGGAAGACCTGGAACTCGCCGGTCTCCTTGGCGGCGCTCTTGGCCACCTCGACCTGCGCGGCGCACAGCGCCTTGATGAACGGCTTGGCCGCCTCGAGACCCT
This sequence comes from Embleya sp. NBC_00896, assembly GCF_045207785.1. Lineage (NCBI taxonomy): Bacteria > Bacillati > Actinomycetota > Actinomycetes > Kitasatosporales > Streptomycetaceae > Embleya > Embleya sp. NBC_00896. The sequence continues at coordinate 5,229,045 of NZ_CP108776.1, read as the reverse complement.
CGGCGACGATCTCCTCGGTCGGGGCGGCGGCGCCACCCTTGACCAGCTCGATCGTGCCGACGGTGGCCTCGGCCTCGACCATCATGATCGCGACGTCACCGTCGTCGAGCACACGGCCCGCGACCACCATGTCGAACACGGCGCGCTCGAGCTCGGTGTGCGTGGGGAAGCCGACCCACTGGCCGTCGATGAGCGCGACGCGCACGCCACCGATGGGGCCGGAGAACGGCAGGCCCGCGAGCTGCGTCGACATCGAGGCCGCGTTGATCGCGACGACGTCGTACAGGTGGTCCGGGTTGAGCGCCATGATCGTCTCGACGATCTGGATCTCGTTGCGCAGGCCCTTGCGGAAGGACGGGCGCAGCGGACGGTCGATCAGCCGACAGGTGAGGACGGCGTCCTCGCTCGGGCGGCCCTCGCGGCGGAAGAACGAGCCGGGGATCTTGCCCGCGGCGTACATGCGCTCCTCGACGTCCACCGTCAGGGGGAAGAAGTCGAGCTGGTCCTTCGGGCGCTTCGAGGCCGTGGTGGCCGAAAGCACCATGGTGTCGTCGTCCAGGTAGACCACGGCGGAGCCGGCGGCCTGCCGGGCGAGCCGGCCGGTCTCGAAGCGGATGGTGCGGTTGCCGAACGTGCCGTTTTCGATGACTGCTTCGGCGAAGCTGATGTCGGGACCCTCCACGGGTGCCCTCCTCGGTCGTGTCGAGGGAGGTCCGCGGCGCATGACGCCTGAGGGCCGGCCGAGCCGGTCTTCGATCGAAGCACCCGGGTGCGTTACCCGGGGGCCACTACCGAGGACCGGCGCTGTAGGTCGGCGCCTTGGTCGCGACGCGGCGCTCCCAATTCGTGGGGTTGTACCGGCACGCCTCGTAGCGCGACGTGCCGTGTGCGGCGCGCGTGACGCGCCCGCGGAACACAGCCTACAAAGACCGCGTCCGGATACGGCGAAGGAGCGGCTTACGGAAAGCCGCTCCCCCGTCGTTCGTTACTAGCGGATGCCGACGCCGCTGCGGCGGATGCTCAGGCGGTCCGTCAGCGTGCGGTAGCGCTCGATGTCCTTCTTGGCGAGGTAGCCGAGCAGGCGACGACGCTGGCCGACCAGGAGCAGCAGGCCCCGGCGGCTGTGGTGGTCGTGCTTGTGCTCCTTGAGGTGGCCGGTGAGCTCGTTGATGCGGTAGCTCAGGATCGCGACCTGCACCTCGGGGGAGCCGGTGTCGCCTTCCTTGGTGGCGTAGTCGGCCATGATCTGCTTCTTCGTTGCTGCGTCGAGCGACACGTGTTCTCCCTCTACAAGGTGGTGAGCGCCCCCGGTCTGACTCACGGAGGCGACTGGGCTCACATGGTGCGGGCGCGCCACCCGTGGGCAGCACGCATCCCGGGCACGCGGCACCGGGATACGGACAACCCTAGCAGGAGCGCATCAGGCTGTGATGTTCCGCAGTTTGTCGTACAGATCGAGGACCGCGAGGCACAACGGCACGACCGAGACCATCAGCATGCCTTCGAGCACGTCCATGAGCCGCCCCCAGAAGGGGGACAGACCCCGTACGGGCACCGTGGTGGCGACGATCGAGAGCAGTGCGCCGATCACGCACACCAGCGCGAAGATCCAGCCCTGGCGCTCCTTGTCCAGGAAGCCGGTGTCCAGGGCGAGCCCGATGAACAGCATCGCGAGCCCGAGCAGGCCGGCCGTATACAAAACCGTGACCTGCGCGGTGTGCCGGAAGAGGCGGGCCCGGCCCAGGGTCACCAGGGACACGACCGCGGTGAGGATCTGCGTCCACAGCGTGTCGACGTTGCCGAGCACGACGCACGAGGCGACGATCGCGGCCGCGCACGCGCCGGTGAGGCCGCTGAGCAGCTCGTGCCCGTTGCGGGCGCGCGCCGCGACGTCGGCGTGGTCGAGCGTGTCGCCCTGCCGGTTGGGCGCGTCGGAGGGCAGGAAGCCGATCGGCAGGCGCGCGAGCCGGGCCGCCCACGAGGGCAGGAACGCGATCATCGCGACCGCGACGGTGGCGGCGACGGCGGCGGCCTCACGGGGGCCGCTGTCGAACGCGATCAGTCCGAAGGTGGCGAGCGTGCCGAGCGCGCCGGCGCCGGCGCCGGCGATGTACACCGCTCCGCGCTCCGGTAGCAGCGCGGCGATCAGGGTCGACACGACCAGCACGGCGACGCAGGCGACCAGGAACTGGACCCGTCCGGGTCCCTCGCGCACCGGCGGCTCGACGATGCCCAGACCGGCGATGAACGCGTTCGGCAGCGCGCCGAGGCCGAGCACGGCGCCGCCGGTGTTGTCCCCGTACACCCGGGCGCGGACGCCGGCGACGACGGTCAGCACCAGTGCGAGCGAACCCGCGACGATGGCCGGCAGGCCGTGCGGCAGGGGGGTCATCCGCCACAGCACGATGGCGCCGAGCGAGAAGAACACGGCCGCGCCGGACAGGCCCGCGATCCGCAGCATCTCCGGCGTCCAGAGCCGGTGTTCGCCCGCGACGGAGGTGGCGACCGAGTCGGCGACGTCGTCGTACACCGGCGGTGGCGGCGCGTCCGCGAGCGCGGTGAAACGCAGCAGTTCGCCGTCGCGCACGTTCTGCGCGGCGAGCGTGAGCGTGCTGTCCAGGGCCTCGCCGTCCAGGCGGGTGAGCTGGAATCCGGTCACCGCGCCGTTGCGCTGGACCTGCCCGGAGAGCCGGAGTATCTCCGGGTACAGCTCCGCGAGCGGGACCTCCTCGGGCAGCGCGAGGTCGACTCGGCAATCCGGTGCGATGACGGTGATCCGGGCGAACCCGGTCGTGACCGTCGTGGTCGTGGAGTTCACCTGTGCAGATCCCCCTGCTTGTAGCCGCCCCGTGTCCCGCGGCCCCGAGGGGCCGGGATATCGACGAACTCTATACGCCCGATCACTGGAATCGACGCGGCCGGCCCATAACATGTGGTGGGTACACGAACGGCTCCACCGCCCCACGTGTGCCATTGAGACGACCCTTACGGGGTGGGTTGACTCACATCACCCGCCTTGGCCTTTCCGTGCTCCGCGACGGATCCGAGCCCGTGCCTCCACGGGCGATTCCAGCATCCGCCGTCCACACGAGGTCGCCTCACATGCACACCGCGGCGCGAGCCTGTGCGGATGCGATTCCCGTCAGGGGCGTCGCGAGGTGTGGGGGGAAGGCATGGCCGAGAGCTTCGCCGTCGATATGGAGGCGCTGTCGCGCGTCCACGACGCCATCATCCAGAACATGCGTGGATTACAGGACACCCTGGCCGCTCTCAAGGAGACCGGCCCGGGACGCACCGGGCACAAGGATCTCGATACCGCCTGCCTCGCCGTCCACGACGCGATGAGTCGGGATGTCGAGTTGATCCAGGAGAAGAGCCGAATGCTCAAGAGCACCCTGGCGGCGGCTCTCGAAGAGTATCGGAAAACCGAGGAAGGCATCCGTCTCGGTATAGCGACCGCCTCGGCGGCGGCCGGCGACGCGGCAGTGAGCAGCGGAACCACCCCCGACGGGAACACGGGGTGACCGCGCACGGCGTGAAACTCGCGAAACCTCGGGACCTACGTCATCGAATGCTTTCCGGATCGGGGCACACACATGGGATTTGAACTCTTCGAGAATGCCAAGGAATTCCCCGGATTAGGATTCGACCCCTCCCCCGGACAGCCGCCGGCCATGGTCGAACTCGCCACGAGAACGCGCGAGTCGGTATCGGAAGCGACCCACCTCGTCGAGGGGATGGAGGCCGCCGGGCAGACGTCGATGTCCTGGACGGGCGTTGCGGCGGATGCCTTTCGTACGGATCTCGATGCCACCGCCACCCGACTCCGGGAGATGCTGCCGCGGCTCCGGGCGACGGTCGAGGCCCTCGACACGTGGGCGGCCTCGCTGGGCACGTTCGATCAGCAGGGTCAGGATTTGGAGAGTCGCGCGCGCGGTGCGGCCGCACAAGTGGACCGACTCGAACAGAGTCCCCATCTCCAACGGCACAACCTGTCCCCGATCGTGGCGCCGGAGGAGCGCGCGAACCGCAAGCAGGCCGAGGAGGCGCTCGGCCAGGCCGTGCAGATGCTCGAAGCGATCCGCGCCGAAGGGATGGAGTTGCGCAAAAGGCACGACGAGACGGCCCAGCGCATCGCCGCCGACATCAAGCGCAGCACGATGCCCTACGGCGGAGGGGAGGACTCCGGTTCGGGGTCCCCCGGGTGGATCGATCGCAAGTCGGAATTCAACCTGAAGGCCGGAGACTTCTGGGCGGGGATCAGCGCGACCACGGGCGCCGCCCCGCCGTTGACCCTGATCTCCTCCGCAACCTCGGCCGACGCGCTCATTTTCCACGCGCTGGCGGACCTGGGCGGCGAAAGCGTGCCTTGGCGTACCTACATGTGGGACACCCTCGGGATCGTGCCCGGCGTCAACCTGCTCCGCAATGCGGATAAGACCATCGAATGGGTCAAGGGCCTGGGATACGTGGTCACCGGTGCCGGCTTGGGAGATCTCTTCAATCGCGACTTCGAACCGATTACGGCACCCTTCAAATGGGCAGACGATAATATCGTCGACAAGATACCCGGATCGGGAAAAATCAAGAAGATCTTCGGCCTCTGACGACAGAGAGCCCATCCAACGGGAGAGATGACATATGATATCCAGCCTCGCACCGTTCGAGAATCATCCCGATATCATGGCGGAAATTACGTCCCCTCGCAGCTTCCAGGTCATTCTGCCGCGCCCTTCCGAGGTCGCCCCGGATACCCCTGCGGACGACCCGGGGGAACTGTTTCGACAGGCCCTGGAAGCGGACGGCATCTTCTATTCCGCGATTTTACTGGAGACTGATCCGTCGAGTGAGGAATCCGTATCCGCATGGATGACCGCGGCGTTACGCGCCTCCCCGTCGCCGGATCCGACGGAGGCGGTGACGCAGATCCACGCGACGTTGCGATCGGAGGGGCTCGCGGTGCGGGCTCCCACATTCCTCGATCTGCCGTGTGGGCCCGCCGTCATCGCGATGGACGACGAAGCACTCGCGTCCCCTGACGCCCTGCCCGGTGGCGCGACACTCGCCCGACTGAACGCGTTCGTTCCCGTGCGTGGGACTCGGGCGACCATCCACTTCCGCATGACCACGCCGAACCTGGTGCGGTCGCAGGACTTCGTGGACGTGGCCCTCGTCATGTTGCAGACCCTGCGCATCACCGGCGGCCGGTCATGATTACTGCGGCCGAGGCGGTTACACGGGACATCTCGCTGGTCGGGCTCTGCGTGCTGGTGGCGCCGGTCGTCGCGATGGCGCTGTACGTGCGCGTTCGGGGCCACCAGCCGGACGCGCGAACAAAGCAGGCGAATCGGTTCTCAATCTGGTTCTCGGGTGAGGACGAGGTCTCCGCTCCGCTCGATGAGCACCTACCGGGGCCCGAAGAGGTTCGCCGCATCGCGCTGGCACACGGATACGTGTGGACCGCCACCCTGCCGGACCGCAAGGGCCGCATGCGGCTGTGCTTCCGACGCCTTCCGCCACCGCGGAACGGTTCACCGTGGTGGGAGGACGGGCTGTGACGATCGGCGGAGTAGTTTTCGCGGTGCTCTTCGCCCTCTATATATGGCACCTGGAGCACCGCCGGGCCTGGCCTGTCGACCGCCAACGGGCGGCCGTGGCAAAAGCGTTGGGGCGCCGCCGGAAGCGGAACATCTGGCTCCCGCGCACCGGTCTGACCGCGCCGGAGGTGATCGAGGTGGCGGCCGAGCAGGGCTATCTGTATTTGAAGACGAAGAATTACAGCGGGCAGCGCCGGATGACGTTCGTGCGCACGGCCCCGCCCGGCGCCTTCCCACCGCCGGCATCCCGGAGAACTACCCCTGGCGCGAACGGGTTCGGCCAGTAGGATGCCGTGCACGTCCGATCGGCCCCATGGCCGTCGGCATCATGGAGACGACCCTGACGGGGTGGGTTGACTCACATCACCTGCTCCTTTTCCGTGTTCTGCGGCGGGCTCGATCCGTATCCAAGGATCCTCGCGACGGATGAGGCTGATTCACCTTGACCGTGGTCATCGTCAAGCGCCCGCCCAGGGTGCTGCCCTCTCCCGTGCCGGCGGAGGAGATCCAGCTCCAGCCGCCGCCCGAACTGGAGCGCCCGGCCGAGCAGAACTGGATCATGAGCGTGCTCCCCATGATGGGCATGCTCGGGTCAGCGGGCTTCTTCTTCATGCCGGGCGCACCCAAGATGATGATGGTCATGGGCGGCCTGATGATGGTGTCGTCCCTGGTCATGGTGGTCGCCAACATCATCAAGGCCCGCGGCGGCAACCGCGTCGAGATGCTGGACGCGCGCCGCGACTACCTCAAGTACCTGGGGCAGCAGCGCAAGGAGGTCCGGAAGACCGCCCGCAAGCAGCGCGACGCGCAACTGTGGACGCACCCGGACCCGGACCAGCTGTGGTCGGTGGCCGCGAGCGAGCGACGGATCTGGGAACGCCGGGCCGGCGACGCCGACTTCGGCCAGATCCGGGTGGGCGTCGGCCAACAGCAGCTGTCCACCCCGCTGGTGGCGCCGAGCACCGCGCCGCTGGAGGAGCTGGAGCCGCTGTGCGCGGACGCCATGGGCCGCTTCCTGCGCACCCAGGCGACCCTGGACGACCTGCCGATGGCGATCTCGCTGCGGTCCTTCTACCACCTGACCGTCTCCGGTGAGCCGGAGAGCGTGTACGGGCTGACCCGGGCGATGCTCGGCCAACTCGCGGTGCTGCACTCGCCGGACGACGTGCGCATCGTGGTCGCGACCGACGCGAACTCGCTGCCCCGCTGGGACTGGCTCAAGTGGCTGCCGCACGTGCAGCACCCGTCCCAGTCGGACGGCGCGGGCTCGGTCCGGATGATCGCGGGCGACCTCGGCGAGATCGAGGAGTGGCTGGCCGACGACCTGTCCGGCCGGTCCCGCTTCGCGGCCGGCGCGCAGCCCCTGCTGGACCAGCCGCACCTGGTCGTCGTCCTCGACGGCGGCGGCGTGCCCGCCAATTCGCAGCTCGCGGGGGCCGACGGCCTCCAGGGCGTGACGATCGTCGAGGTGATCCCGGGACCGCTCGACGAGCTGCGTGGCGGCCTCGCGATCATCACCGAGGAGGACCGGCTGACCCTGGAGTCGACGGCCGGCGCGTACGAGGGCCTCCCCGACTTCCTGTCCGAGAGCGACGCCGAGGCGCTGGCCCGCAAGCTCGCGCCGCTGCGGCTCTCGGCCAACGACGACGACGAACCGCTGCTGGCCAACCTGGACTTCACCGACCTGATGGGCATCGGGGACGCCGCACAGGTCGACGTGTCGCAGACGTGGCGACCGCGTCCGCCCAACGACCGGCTGCGGGTCCCGATCGGCATCGGTCAGACCGGCGAGCCGATCATGCTGGACATCAAGGAAGCGGCGATGGAGGGCATGGGTCCGCACGGCCTGTGCGTCGGCGCGACCGGTTCCGGCAAGTCGGAGCTGCTGCGCACGCTGGTGCTCGGTCTCGCGACCACGCACAGCTCGGAGATCCTCAACTTCGTGCTCGCCGACTTCAAGGGTGGTGCGACGTTCTCCGGGATGTCGGACATGCCGCACGTCGCGGCGGTCATCACGAACCTGTCGGACGACCTGACCCTGGTCGACCGCATGCGCGACTCGATCACCGGTGAGCTGAACCGGCGTCAGGAACTGCTGCGTTCGGCCGGCAACTACGCCAACATGCACGACTACGAGCGGGCCCGCGTCGCGGGCGCGGCGCTCGAACCGCTCCCGTCGCTCGTCATCATCATCGACGAGTTCAGCGAGCTGCTCACCGCGAAGCCGGACTTCATCGACATGTTCATCCAGATCGGCCGCATCGGCCGATCGCTGGGCGTGCACCTGCTGCTCGCGTCGCAGCGTCTGGAGGAGGGCCGCCTGCGCGGTCTGGACACCTACCTGTCGTACCGCATCGGTCTGCGCACGTTCTCCGCCGCCGAGTCGCGCGCGGCGATCGGCGTGCCGGACGCGTACCACCTGCCGTCGGTGCCGGGCGCGGGCTACCTGAAGTTCGACACCGAGTCGATGGTGCAGTTCAAGGCCGCGTACGTGTCGGGTACGTACCGCCCGTCCGACCGGGTCCGGCGCAACCAGGCCGGCTCGCCGATGCCGGTCGTGTTCGGGAGCCAGTGGACGGTCGCGAACATGTGGAACCGGCAGCCCGATCTGCCGCCCGAGCCGGAGCCCGAGCCGGACATCGACAGCGCGCTCGCGGACACCGTGCTGGACGTGATCGTGCGACGCATGGTCAACCAGGGCCCGCCCGCGCACCAGGTGTGGCTGCCGCCGCTCGCCGAGTCGAACTCGGTCGACCAGATGCTGCCGCCGCTGGTGGTCACGCCGGACCGCGGCCTGACCGCCCCCGACTGGGGTGCGAACGGTCGTCTGGTGGTGCCGCTGGGTCTGGTGGACAAGCCGTTCGAGCAGCGCCGCGACATCATGTACGCGGACCTCTCCGGTTCGGCCGGCCACGCGTTGATCGTGGGCGGTCCGCGCAGTGGCAAGAGCACGCTGCTGCGGACCATGATCACCTCCTTCGCGCTGACCCACACTCCGTCCGAGGTCCAGTTCTACGTACTGGACTTCGGTGGCGGCGGCATGGTCGCGCTGAACGATCTGCCGCACGTGGGCGGGGTGGCCGGCCGGCTCGACGCCGAGCGGGTCCGACGGATCGTCAGCGAGGTCCAGGGCATCCTGAACCGGCGCGAGGAGATGTTCCGGGTCAACAACATCGACTCGATCGACACCTTCCGTCGACGCCGCGCCGCCGGGACGCTGCCGGACGAGGCGTGGGGCGACGTCTTCCTGTTCGTGGACGGCTGGTTGACGCTCAAGAACGACTTCGACGCGCTCGAGGCCGAGGTCACCGACATCGCCACGCGTGGTCTGGGCTTCGGCGTGCACGTCGTCCTCACCGCGTCGCGGCACCCGGAGGTCCGGCCCGCGCTCAAGGACCAGATCCAGACCCGGCTCGAACTGCGGCTCGGCGAGACGATGGAGTCCGAGGTCGACCGGCGGCTCGCGGCGAACGTGCCCACGGGCGCACCGGGTCGCGGTCTGTCCCCGGACAAGCTGCACTTCCTGGGCGCGCTGCCGCGGATAGACGGGGCGAACTCGGCGGAGGACCTGGGCGAGGGCATGGCGAGCATGGTCGGCGCGATCAAGGCCGCGTGGTCGGGTCCGCCCGCTCCGCCGGTCCGCGTGCTGCCGATGCTGCTTCCCTTCGAGCAGTTGCCGACGCCGGCGCAGGTGCCGGGTCGGGGAATCCCGATCGGCGTGGACGAGCAGACGTTGAGCCCGGTGTACCTGGACTTCAACGTGGACACGAACTTCGTGCTGTTCGGCGAGAGCGAGTCCGGCAAGACCAACTTCCTGCGGTTGCTCGCCCGCGGCATCTCCGAGCGGTACACGCCGGCGGAGGCCAGGATCATCGTGTCCGACTACCGGCGCACGCTCTTGGACGTGGTCCCGGAGTCGCACTTGCTGGAGTACGCGGCGGCGGCGCCGGCGCTGACCTCCTTCATGGCCGAGATCCGCGGCGGCATCGAACGGCGGCTCCCCGGACCGGAGGTGACGCAGGATCAGCTGCGCAACCGGAGCTGGTGGTCGGGGCCGGAGCTGTTCCTGCTGGTCGACGACTACGACCTGGTCGCCTCCTCCAGCGGCAACCCGGTCGGCAGCATCGCCGAGTTCCTCCCGCTGGCCCGAGACGTCGGCCTGCACCTGATCATCGCCCGCAGCAGCGGCGGCGCGGGCCGCGCGCTGTACGAACCGGTCCTGCAGAAGCTCCTGGACCTCGGCACATCGGGCCTGATCCTCTCCGGCAACCGCGACGAGGGCGTCCTGATGGGCAACATCAAGCCCAGCCAACTCCCGCCGGGCCGAGGCCAGTTCATCACCAGGCGCCGCGGCACCCAACTCATCCAGACCGCGTGGCTGCCCGACCAATAGCGCACCCCCACCCACATGACGGGGCCCGGCCGACATCGGTCGGGCCCCGTTTTGTACCGGTTGGGGCGAACGTCCATCCGAATAGTTATAACGGAACGTCATATTCCTCTTGCGATCTGCTGATGCCCTATGGATCAATTGGGCACGCTGCGGCCACAGGTTTGTTCGGCGCGCGCCGAAACGCGCCGCGGCACAGACGTACAAGCACCGGGGGATGCTGGTCATGGCAGAACAGGAAGTCGGGCCCGGGGGCGGCGCGAACCTCCGGTTGAGCGTGGAGGCCCTGGAGACGTTCCAGGGCGCGCTGCAGGGTGTACTCGCGGATCTCGTGGACACCGCGGACTCTCCGGCGAATTCGACGAAGTACACCATCGGCGACGGGGATCTGGGCGTGTCGTTCGCCGAGGCGCCGTTGATCGGCGGGGTACTGAAGGAGACGGCCCAGCGGCTGCAGACGTTGATCAACAGTCTGCACTCCGAGATCGTGTCGATGAAGCAGGGGATGAAGGCGACCGGCGAGAACATGGCGGCGACGGACGACGATCAGCGCCGGGCCATGTCGCAGATCGAGCAGCAGCTCAATGGTGGCCCGCCGCCCGCCGTCGGGGGTTCGGCTCCGCAGACAGCGCAGGTGCCGCAGACACCGCAGGTGCCGCAAGTGTCGCAGGCGGATCGAAAGGTCGATCTCGGATGACGCCGGGGCGGCAGGGCACGCGGATCAGGGGGCGATTCCGATGACGGAGACCGACTTCGAGGGCTTCACGCTCGAGCAATTGCAGAGCATGATCGCCACTGCCAACCCCTCGGCGCTCGCCGGTTACGGGGAGAAGCTGACCGGCGCGGCGCAGAAGATCACCACGGCCGCGGAGAGTCTGGCCAAGATCGCGCGGGGCGTGAACGACGGATGGCAGGGCGAGAGCGCGGACGCCTTCCAACTGCTCGCCGGAACGCTGGTCGCGGCCACGAACGGCCTCGGCGACTACGCCCGCGCGGCCGGTGGGCACATCAACCACGTCGGCACGCAGATCTTCGTGGCGAAGATGGCCATGCCGAAGGTGGACGGGGCGGTGTTGGCCAAGGCGGGCCAGCCGGCCCCGGTCGTGCCACCGGGCACCCCGCCTCCGGCCGACGGCGTGGACCCGGTCAAGGCCCACGCGGACGCCCAGGGGCAGGTGGAGGCGGCCAGGCGCGAGGCGATCACGCAGATGCGGACGCTGGCGTCGACGTATCGGGTGGCGGCGACGGACTTGCAGGGGCTTCCGGTTCCGGTGTTTCCGAGCGACAACAACGACAAGCACGGTGGCGCGAGCCTGAATGCTCCGGGTGGGGGCGGCCCGGGTGATAGTGGAGGGAGCGGTGGGGGCTCGGGAGGCACTGGTGGGGGCTCGGGTGGAAGCGGGCAATACTCTTCGGGCGCTCGTTCCGGGGCGGGTAGTCCGGGCTCCGGTATCTACAGTGCTCCACAGGGATTCGTGCCGGGGGGTGGGTCCGGAGGTGCGGGTGGCGGTTCGGGAACGGTTTCAACCATGCCTCACGTGCCTCAAACAACGAGCCTGCAAGGCAGCGGCCCTCTGACAGGTCCGGGCACGACACTCGATCCCTCCTGGATGCCCCAGGTCACGGGAGGAGGCCCCGGCGCTGGGCCACCAGGAGCAAACGGGCCCAGCGGAGGCACCCCGGGCAGTGTGCCTCCCTACTCTGGGAACAACCCCTTCACCTCCCCCGGCGGAGGAGGCGGCGGCCGCTCCAACTCGGCTCCCGGATCGGTGCCGGGCACCCGTGGTCCGGGAGGCATGGGTCCGCGCGGCGGGGGCGGGAGCATCCCGGGGACCACGCCCGGCGGCACTCCCGGACCCGGCGGCGGACGCGGGACGTTCAGCGCTCGACCCGAAGCACACGGTCCGGGCCCCGTCGGGCCGGGCGGCACTTCCGCGACGGGCTCCCCCGGTCGCTCCCCGGGAATGCCGGGTGCCTCCGGCGTCGGCGGTGCTGCGACCGGACAACCGTCGCGCACCGGATCCGGGCGCAGGCTGGCGTCGTCACAAGGCGGCTCCGTAGGTGGCACTTCGAGTACTCCGTCCAATCGGAACTCGCCGCGCTTGCAGGCACTGCCCGCGGACGGCGGGACTCCCGGACCCTCGGGATCGGGTGCCCAACGCCGCACCACGACGCCCGGAGAGCGGACGCCGTTCACCGGTGGCGCACGCGCGGAACAGGTCCGGCCGCGCCCCAGCCGCTCCGAGGACGACGAGGACAATGTCTGGGACGGCCCACGCCGCCCCGGTGTCGTCCCGCCGGTCATCAAGTGATCGACGTCCTGTCACTGTCCCGGGAAGGACACCATCTCCGCATGAGCGGACGCCTCATCCGAGCTCCCCGGCTGTTCGTCTCGCTCGGCCTGCTCCTGGCTGTCCTGATCGGCGCTGGCCGCTTCGCTCCGCCCGCCCGAGCCGAGTCCATCCGTGCTCAACAGTGGTACCTGGACACCTGGAAGATCGAGGAGGTCTGGAAGACCACACGCGGGGCCGGTATCACCGTCGCGGTGATCGACTCCGGAGTGGACGCCACCCACCCCGACCTGGTGGGACAAACGCTGCCCAGTCTGAACGCTTCAGGCGACGAAGACGGTCACGGCACGGGGATGGCCAGCCTCATCGCGGGACAAGGCCGGGCCGCCGGCGGCCAGGGTGTCTACGGTGTGGCCCCTGCCACGAAAGTGCTCCCGTTCCGCATAAAGGCAACTGCCTCCGGCGGGAGAGACGTCGTCTCATTGACTCAGGGCGTCCGTCTCGCTGCGGACTCGCCGGCCCACATCATCAACCTCTCCCAGGGTGGCTCCGTCGACCAGCCAGTGTTGAGAGAAGCAGTGTCATATGCCTTGAGCAAAGGCAAGTTGGTGGTCGCCGCCGGTGGGAACACTCCTATGGATAGACACAACGTGCCGGTCTATCCGGGCGCCTACCCGGGTGTCCTGGCCGTCAGTGCGGTGGATCGTGAAGGGCGCCCCGCCAACAACAGTGTGCGTGGGTCGTGGATCTCGCTGACCGCTCCAGGACAAGACATCCCGAGCGCCTGTGTAACCGAGAGCCGCTACTGCCTGGCCACCGGATCCAGCGACTCGACGGCGCTCACCTCCGGCATCGCCGCACTCGTGTGGTCGCTCCACCCCGACTGGACCGCCAATCAGGTCATCCGTCGGCTCATCGACACCGCCAACCGGCCCAACGAGCCCGTGCCCTCGAACACCTTCGGCTATGGCGCCGTCAGCCCCCGCAAGGCCATCGCCGCCACCGACACCCCCGGACCGGCCGACGTGAACCCGCTCGTCGGTGTGCGCGGCGACAAGCCCTCCGCGCCGCCCGCGACGGGTACGCCCTCGGCCGCCGCGACCGCGCCCGCCGCCGGGCCGAGCAACACCGCTCCCCCCGCGGCTTCGGGCAGCACGTCCGACGGCGACAGCCTGCTCGTCCCGATCCTCGGCGGCAGCGCGGTCGCCGTCGCATTGGTCGCCGGCGCCGCCGTCGTGGCCGTACGCCGCCGCCGGACCCGCGAGGCGGCTCGGCAACAAGCCGCCGCACCGGCTTGGCCCGGCGGGCCGCCGTCCTACTACCAGGGCGGCCCGTACGGCCCGAGCTGAGACTCACACAACAAGGCCCCGCCCCGTATTGGCAGCGGCCCGCCCGACAACGGAGGTTGGCCCTCAAACCAAGGCGCTTCAGGTCAAGGTGCTCGACGCGCCATGACCCCCAGAGGGGACGCCCGCGCATGCGTACGCCCCGGAAGCCGGGCCGCTGCTCGGCCCGACCGGCCCCGATCCGGCTGCTTCGACTACTTCGACGCGCGCGCGTCGCGGATGACCACCGCGCCGCAGATGACCACGACGGTCAGGCCCAGTGCCAGGAACAGGACCACCGACGCCTGCCGCCGGTCGCGCTCGGCGCGGGTGGGTCCGGAGGCCAGCGGGGCGACATTGACGAGTTCGGTGCTGCGGTCGACCTGGGGGTCCGGCACCGGGGAGTTACCGGGGACCTTGGTCGAGTTCAGCGCGCGCAGCGGGTCCACCACGCCCCAGCCGACGCCGTCCACGTGGCCCGGGGCGGACCGCTGCGCGGTCTGTTCGATCAGCGTGATGATCTGGGCCGCGGTGTAGGTCGGGTGGACCGAGCGGATCAGGGCCGCGACGCCGGCGACGTACGGGGTCGCGAAGGACGTTCCGTCACCGCGGCAGTGCCCGCCCTTGGGGACCGTCGACCACATGTCCACGCCGGGGGCCATCACGCCCACGTACGGCTTGTTCTGTGAGAACGGCGCGCGCTCGTTGTTCCGGTCCGACGCGCCGACGGCCAACACGCCGTCGTACGCCGCCGGCCACGAGTCGAGGTTGTCCTTGTCGCCCGAGTTGCCGGCCGCGGCGACCACGACGATCTGCTTGGCGATCGCCCGCTGGACCGCTTCCTCCAGCTTCGAGCCCGGCTTCTGGCCGCCCACGGTGTCCTGCGAGATGTTGATGATCGAGGCGCCCGCAGTGACCGCGTAGTCGATCGCCGCGGCCAGGGTGTCCTCGTTGCCCTTCGTCGCGTCGTCGCCGCCGTTCTGCCGGATCGGCAACAGCAGCGCGTCCGGCGCGAGGCCCGCGAAGCCGGTCTCGAGCTTGGGCGTCAGCCGGTCGCCGGGCCGGGCCGCGATGATCCCCGCGGCCATCGTGCCGTGGCCGTGGGTGTCGTCGGTGCCGTTGCCCTTGTCGTTGAAGAAGTCCTTGCCACCGATGGTGATCCCGGGACCGAGCTGCGGATTGTCGTCGTCTATGCCGCTGTCGATCACCGCGACCGTGACGCCCTTGCCGGTCGCCTTCTGCCAGAGCTCGTCCAGGAGCACCCGCTGCAGGGACCACGGCTTGCCGGGCATCGGCTTGGACGGGTACTGGCAATCGCTGCCCGCGAGCAGGGCGGTGTCCGCCGGCCCGGGGGGCGTTCCCGCGACCGCGCCCACCGAGCCCGCGGGGAGCAGGAGTCCCAACGCGAGGGCAGGGGCCGCCCACAACCGCCGCACGGATCGCATCGTCGATCGCCTTCCGGATCAACACCCGGCCGCCGCCCGTCGATCGCGGTCCGGCCGGGTCTGTCGTCAGATCTCGCCGACCCCCCGTGGGACCGGTGACGGACGCGAGAGGAGGCGGGCTCGCGCCCGCCTCCTCTCACCACATCGCTGCGGTGGTACCGACTACTGCTGCCACATCTTGGCGTTGGACGCCTCGGTCTGGCGGTACGCCTCGGCCGCGCGCATCAGGCCGTCGGCGATGCCGTTGAGCGCGTCCTGAAGGCCCTGCGCGTTCTGGTCCCAGCTCGCCTGCTGGACGAGGTAACCCTCGCGCGCGTCACCGGACCACGACTCGGTGACCGGCGAGATGTCCCGCTTCAGACCCGACTGCATGTCGGCGAGACGGGCGTTGAGGGCGCGAATATCGGCTGCGGCCTGTTCGAGCGCAGCGAAAGTGACAACTACAGACGACATGCTTTCTCCCCAGTGTCGGATGACCGGTTTGCGACCGGGGCATCGCCCCGAGCAGCACGAGAGCGGGTACGACCGTCGGCTACCGAAGGAAAATCGGTCAGAACATCAACTTCGAGATTCTGCCGCCCACTTCCTGCTCAACGTGGTCGTACGAGTTGGCGTTCGAGCCCATGGCCCCGGAAATGGCGTCAAGAGCGCGCTTGACACCGAGCGCCTTCTGTACGGCCTGCTCCTGCAAAGGGTCGAACTGGTTCCGTGCGGCGCCCTGCCACTGCCCCTCGATCGCGTCGACCTTGCGGTTCATCTCGGTGATGGCCGCTTCCAGGTCGGTCGCGACGCCCTGAACCTTCTTCGACAGCTCCGCCAACATCTGCGGAGTGATCTTGAACGCTTCACCTGCCATGTTTCACCATCCCCCATGAGACAGACGTGCGCGAGGGAAGGTTCGTGTCACCCGTGTCGGGCGCCCCCGCACCAACGTCACTGTTGTGACGTCGTGGGAACTCTAACCGTAACCGCGGAAAGCCCCCAAGCGAGGCCCTACGCATGGTTACGGAACCTTTACGCAGTCGAAACGGTACTGGGCCGGTGTAACGCCCGGGTCTTGAGTGGTGCTCTTCGGCTGCGCTCGCAGTCACTCACGACATGGACCGACGCTACCCCAACTCCCGTACCAGGTTTGAAAATCTCGCCCGGCAGGTCAGGATCCCTGCGGCTTCTTGGCGTCCTGGGCACTCAATCGCGGGCCGCGGGAGACCAGTTCGGACCACGCGCGCGGCAGCGACCGCGGTTCGACGCCTTTGTAGCCCAGGCGCGTCTTCGCCTCGCTCTCCTGACCGGCCGCGGGCTGATTTCCGGTCTGGGCCTCCTCCGGAATGCCGTAGCGCAGCCCCGAGTCGGCGACGAGATACATCGGACCGCCCTCGTTCGGCGTACCGGTCACCTCGCGATACAGCGCCCCCGCACCGGGCTTGACCCATACGCCGCCCATGCCCTCGACGAGCTGCTCCGGCAGATGGGTGCCCGCGGACTGCGCGGTCACGGGCTGGTTGCCGCGCCACTCGCCGAAGAAGGTGTTGCACACCACGCTGCGCGGCAGCTCCAGGTCGTTGCGCGTCATCCGGTTCATCGGCGCCGGCGGGATGTCCGGCCAGCCCTTCTCGGCGGCGTACGTGCGGTCCTGTACGACCGCGGCGCCGAGCGTGCCGATGTTGACCGGGAAGGCGACCGGCTGGGTGTTCCCGTACGCCTGCCTGGCCTGCGGGTCCGACGTGAGCAGCACCGCGGTGAGCTCGCTGATCGGCATCACGCCGTCCATGGTGACCACGTAGTTCTGCCGCTGGGCGCTGCCCTCGGCGCGCAGCACGATGCCGACCTTGTTGTACTCCGTGTCCAGCGGCAACGACGTGGACTTGCCCGCGTCCGTCGGCGTCGGGTGGTCGATGGTGCCGCCGTCGATCAGCGTGGCCAGCCACGCGTCGCTCACCGGCTGGGCCGGGAGGCCCACGAGGTTGAGCGCGCCGATCACCGTGGTCTTCTCGACGAGGAAACGCTTGCCCTGGTAGATCAGGTACTTGCGCAGGTCGCTGTCCTGGACGAACAGACCCTCGCCCGGTCGCAGCGCGCCGTCCGCGGGGGCCGCGCCGATGAACACGCTGCGCTGCGGCTCGGCGCCCGGGTCGGGCTTGCCGTCCTTGCCGGTGGCCGGGCGCTCGCACACCGTCCAGGCCTTGCGGGCGTTGACCTCCTTGGCCGTGGGCAGCCGGTCCGGCGCGTTCGGGATGCCCAGCGGCGCACCGTGGTTCACACTGTTGAGCTGCTTCTCCGGAACCATGTTGACCTTGAACTTGCCCGGGTCCAGGAGCAGCCGGCCGGACGCGATGTTGAGCACCGGGTGCAGCTTGCCGTCGAGATAGACGTACCGACTCGCCGAGTCGCGACCGACGATCAGGCTGCTCTTGTCCTTCCAGCCGGGCGGGGTGCCGGGCTTGATCAGCCCGATCACGCCGAAGCCGACCAGGACCAGCATCGCGACCACGATGCTGGGCGTGACCATGCGCATCGGCTTGGGGGCGTTCTCCTCGCTCCCACCGCCGGGCGCGGGTTGCAGGAATGCGGCCACCATGCGGCGGCGCGCGAAGATGTACGCCTCAAGTTGCTCGCGGCGCGATGCCATCGTTCTCCCCCGTGATCGACCGTGCGCTCCGGCTGAAGGTTCTATCACCGACGCGGCCACAGGGTCGCGGGCGAACCTCTGGCCCCGTACCGTACGGTGTGCCGCACCCACCGTGACAGCCGGGCGACGGCGTACGGGGACAAGTCGTGAGCATGGGGGATGCAAACGTGGCCGCACCCGCGCCTGTAGGGACGCATCGGCAGACACGCCCGCCCACACCTGACGGGACGTCACCACCCGCACCACAGCGCGCCGTTCTACGGGTACATCCACGCGCGGGGCGGGTGGGCGGCGTGCTGGTGCAACAGATCGTACTGATCCAGCTCGGGGTGGTGCTCGTCGCGATCGGTCTCGCGACCAATCCGGCGCTGCTGATCGGCCTCGGTGCCGTGGCGTTGCTGCTCGTGGTGCCCGCGATCGCGCGGCTGCGCGGGCGTTGGCTCGTGCAGTGGCTGCCGATCGTCCTCGATTTCCGCCACAGGCGGCGGATGCCCGCCGTGCCGGACGACGCGGATCCCACCCTCGTACCGGTATTGGAGTGCGCTCCGCAGCTGGTGACGAGTGCGGTGACCGACCGCGAACGCCGCTCGATCGGCCTGATCGGGGACGGGACGTTTCTCACCGCGGTGTTGCTGGTCACCTCGCGGGACGAGCCGCTGCGGCCCACCCGCGCGCAACGGCCGCTGCCGCTGCCCGCGATCGTGAGCACGCTGGAGGTCGACGACGTGGTGCTGTCGTCGGTACAGGTGGTCCAGCACACCCAGCCCGCGCCGGCCACGCACCTGCCCGAGGAGGCGCTGGCGACCCGGTCGTACCGGCAGCTCGTCGAGCAGGGCCTGCACGACGTGCCCGCGCTGCGGCTCACCTGGATCGCGCTGCGGTTCGAGCCCGAGCTGTCCGCGAGCGCGGTCGCGGCGCGTGGCGGCGGCGAACAGGGGGCCCAGCGCGCGCTGCTGCGGGCGGTCAACCAGCTCGCGGCGAATCTGACCGGCGCCGGTTTCGAGGCCCGTGCGCTGGACGAGCCGGAGCTGATCCAGGCGCTGGCGACGTCGTGCAGTGTGAACCGCACCACACGCCAGTACGGACGCGGCGGGCGACGCACCACCGAGTCCAAGCGCGCGTGGCGCTGTGACGACCGATGGCACACCACCTACTGGGCGAACCGGTGGCCGCAGCTGACCCAGGGGCAGACATCCGACCTGGTCGGCGCGCTCACCGCGACACCGGCCATCGCCACGACGTTCGCGCTGACCGCGTCGCACGGCGTGGGCGGCACCACCGCGCTCACCACGCACGTCCGCATCGCCGCCCGCTCGAGCAGCGAACTCGCCGACGTGACACGGCAGTTGGAACGACGGGCGCGTACCGCGAAGATCGGCCTGACCCGGCTGGACTGGGAGCAGCAGCCGGCCGTGCTGGCCACGCTGCCGCTCGGCGGCCTGCTGTGACGAGGCGTCACATGTGCACATGTACGGGGAGGATCGACCAGTGAGCACCACCAACACCGGACGCGGCCGACGCCGGGCCCCGACCGGCCGCGGCAACAACCGGAATCCGGCCCCACCGGCCCCCGCGCCGAGCCCGGCACCGGACTCCGGTCCGCCCGCCCCGCCGCCCGGCCGCCGCAAGGGCATCGCCCGCCTGGTCGGGCCGCGGCACGAGCGGCACGTGCTGACGACGGCTCAGCTTCCCGCGCTCGGACTGCCGGTGGGCGACGACGGCGTCGTGATCGGGGTCGACGCCGAGCGCAATCCGGCGGTGCTCGGGCTGTTCCGGCCCGAGGCGCTGGACGTGGCGTTCGTCGGCGGCGCGTATGTGGTGCAAATCATGGCGTTGCGGGCGGCGGCGATCGGCGCGCGCGTCGCGATCGAGTCCGGCCGGCCGCAGTTGTGGTCCGCGATGGCCCAGGCCGCGGGCGGTGCGCAGCCGTGCGTGACGGTGCATCAGGTGGGCCGGCTCGGCCCGCAGGGCCCCACCCCGGGGAGCCCCGTCCTGGTCATCCGGGACTGCGGCGCGCGCCCGCCGCGCAACCGACTCGCCCCCGCCGCGTGGCAGACCACGCTGACCCTGCTGCCGTTCCTGGACCCCGCGCAGGCCAGGCAACGAATCGGCCCCGGCACGGGCCTGGTCGGCATCCAACGGGTCTCCCCGGTCGAGGCGCAGGCGGCGGCGACCGTGCTCGCGCTACCCCCCGAGGACGAGGTCGCGCTGCCGACGCTCGGCGACGAACTGACCCTGTGGAGCACCCGGAAGTCGCGCAAGTACGTACTGCTGACGCCCACTCAGGCCGAGGTCGGACTGCTCGGCCCGCCGCGCCGCATGGATTGACGAAGAGTGTCCATCGGCTCGCTCTGGGCGAACAGGCGGACGGACCCGCGACGGGTGCCGGCGCCGCTGACTACGCTGTGAGACTCGTGTAGGGGGCAGCCCCGACCCGGGTCGGGGTATGGCGGACGGCGGCGCCGCGGTGATCTGATACCGAGCCGCCTCCGGACGATCGGAAGGACCACACCGTGAGCAGCGAGCAGGACGGCGCACACATCGAGCCGGGGGCCGACGAGGAAGAGGAGTGGTCGGGACCCGACTTCACCATGCCCTCGTGGTACACGCATCAGGACGGCGGCGCGCCCGCGCCACCACCCTCGGGAGTCCGCGCGCCCTCGCCCCCGGCCGGGCCGCCGCAGCGTGACCAGGTGCCGCCGCCGCCCTTCTACGGCACCGACGATCCGACGCTGGTGCCGCCGGCGCGGACGCCGGATCCGCAACTGCCGCCGCAGTACGGCACCGACCTCGGCGCGCCCCGGCCCGCCGAGCAGCCGCCGGCCCACGCGCCCGGTCCGTACGGGAACGACGCCGGCGCGCCCGCGCCGCAGCATCGGGCGGACGACCGGCCGGCCCACGACCCGCACGGCTTCGGCGCCCCCGGGGCCGAGCCGCCCGCCGCCGTACCGCCGGCGCACCACCCGCAGGACCCCGCGCCGGCTCCGTACGGTGCCGACCTCGGCGCGCCGAGGCAGGCCGAGCAGCCGCCGCCCACACGCCGGGCCCCTACGGCCACGACAGCAGCGCGCCCGACCGGCCCACCGGCACGCCGCCGCCGCACGAGGCGAGCGAGCCCGCCCGGGACCCGAGCGGCTTCGACCCGCCCGCACCCGAGCCGCTCGTCGTCCCGCCCCCGGCGCAGGAGGCACCCGAGCCCGCACCGGTGTTCTCGCCGAGCGAACCGACCGCGGTCGTACCGCCGGCCTTCGAGCCGTACACGCCCGGCGAACCGACGGCAGTGCTCCCGCCGTTCGAGCCCGAACCGCCCGCCCCGGAGCCGTACACGCCGGGCGAACCCACCACGGTGCTCCCGCCGACGTTCGAGTCGGATCGCCCGACGGGTGACGACCGCCAAACCGCCCCGTCGGGTGAGCCGACCACGGTGGTTCCGCCGGCGTTCGACCCGCACGAGCCGACCTTCGAACCGCCCGAGGCCGGGCCGGTGGAGCAGCCGCCCGCGCCTCCGGCCCCGCCCGCGGCCGAGGAGGCGCCCGTCGCCCCGCCGCCGCCGGACCGCGCCGAGGACGCGCACGCGGACACGCCCTTCGGGCATCACGAGGTGCCGACCACGCCGGCCGGCGGCACGCCCATCCCGGGCTCCTGGCCGCCCACCCGAGCCCGGCCGAGCCTGCGCCCGAGTTCGAGCCGGCACCGGAGCCGACACCGGAGCCGGAGCCGCGACAGGACCCCGCCCCGGCGACCGAGCCGGCGAGCGCCGAGCGATCCGACGCACCGGGCGCGCCCGACCGGTTCCCCACGCCCGAGCCCCCGCAGTACGAGAGCCGACCGCAGGCCGAGCCGTACCCGCCCGCGCCGGCGAACGCTCAGCTGAACCCGCCCGTGAACTCGCCCGTGAACCCGCCCGAACAGGCTCCTCCGACGGCCCCCGAGCCGTTCGAGCCCCCGCGGCAGCCCGTCGCCGAACAGCCCGCGCCGCCCGCGCCGTCCGCGCCCCAGCCCGAGGTACGGACCGCGGAGCCGCCGCCGGCGGTCCCGCACCAGGGCCAGGGCCCGGTTGACGACGCCCCGCCGCAGGTCGGCGGCCATCCGCAGCAGGCCCCGGGCCAACCCGCGGGCCACCAGCCGCCGCCCGCCGCGCCGTACCCGCCTTACCAGCAGGCACCGCAGCCCAACGCCGCCCAGTACCCCCAGCCCCAGCAACCGCAGCAGCAGTACCCGGGCCAGGGCCAAGGCGCTCCGCTGTCCGACCCGGCGACCCGGCTGATGGCGCCGATCACCGACGACATGCCCCCGCCCTCCGCCATCCCGCAGCAGGCCCAGCCGCAGGCCGCCGGCCCGCCGCGCCCGATGACGCCGCCGCACGGTGCACCGATGCCCCCGCCGGGGTGGAGCGGCGCGGCGCCCGGCAACGGCGAGGCGTGGGGCGGTGCCGCACCGCCGCCCACCGGGCAGCCGTTGCCGCCGCCGAACTCCTCGCAGCCGTTGCCGCCCCCGAGCGGCGAGCCGGTGCAGCCCCCGCAGCAGCGGGACGAGCGCTCGTGGATGCGGCGCGCGTTCGGCACCAACGACGAGGCCGGACCGCCGGAGTCGCCGCAGGGCGCGCAGCAGCCCCCGTACGGCCAGGCACCCGGCCCGTACAACCAGGCCCCGGGCCCGTACGCCCAGGGCACCCCCCCACACGGCGCCCCCGGCCCGCAGGCACCGCACGCCCAGACCCCGTACCCGCAGCCCGACCCCAACCAGGGCCACAACCCGTACCCCCAGGGCACGCCCCCACACGGCGCGCCCGGCCCACAGGCACCGCAGGCACCGCAGGCACCGCAGCAGCAAGCCCCGAACCCGTACGGCCACGGCGCCCCCGGCCCCCAGGCCCACGAGGCGCAGCCGCCGTACGGCGGGCCGGCCTACGGGCAGCCCGCCCAGGGTCAGCCGCAGAACCCGTACGCCCAAGGCACCCCGCCGCACGGCGTACCCGGCCCGCAGGGACCGGGCCCCCAGGGCCCGCAAGGTCCGCAGAACCCGCAGAACCCGGCCCCGGAAGCCCCCCAGCCCTACAACCCGGCCAACCAGGCCACCCCACAGCAGCAGGCCTGGTCCCCCGAGGGCGCCGGCGCCCCCGCCCGCACCGTCGGCGGCGCACCGCTCGGCTACACCGCCGCCGTCGAGCTGACCAGCGACCGGCTGCTGCGCAAGCAACCGCAGCCGCGCCGGCAGACCCCGCGCTTCCGGCTCGGCGGCAAGACCGCCGACGCCCGCCGGGCCGAACGGCTCGAACGGATCCGGACGCCCGTCCTGGGCTGCTACCGGATCGCGGTGATCAGCCTCAAGGGCGGCGTCGGCAAGACCACGACCACCACGGCCCTCGGCTCGACGCTCGCCACCGAGCGGCAGGACCGGGTGATCGCGATCGACGCCAACCCGGACGCCGGCACGCTGGGCCGCCGCGTCCGCCGCGAGACCGGCGCGACCATCCGCGACCTGGTCAATTCGATGTCCCGCGTGCACAGTTACATGGACATCCGGCGCTTCACGTCGCAGGCCTCCAGCGGCCTGGAGATCCTGGCCAACGACGTCGACCCGGCCGTGTCCACGACGTTCAACGACGAGGACTACCGGCAGGTGATCGACCTGCTGGGCAAGCAGTACCCGATCATCCTCACCGACTCCGGTACCGGCCTGCTCTACAGCGCGATGCGCGGCGTGCTCGACCTCGCGCACCAGCTCATCGTGATCAGCACGCCCAGCGTCGACGGCGCGACCAGCGCGAGCACGACGCTCGACTGGCTCGTCGCGCACGGCTACGCCGATCTGGTCGCCAACAGCATCACGGTGATCTCCGGCGTGCGCGAGACCGGCAAGATGGTCAAGACCGAGGACATCGTGGCCCACTTCGAGACCCGCTGCCGCGCGGTCGTCGTCGTGCCGTTCGACGAACACCTGTCGGCGGGCGCGGAGTTGGACCTGGAGATGATGCGGCCCAAGACCCGCGAGGCGTACTTCGAGCTGGCCGCCCTCGTCGCCGAGGACTTCCACCGCACGCAGACCGCCGACCAACAGCAGCAGTGGCAGCCGCAATACCAACAGCAGCAACCGCAACAGCCCTACTACGGGCAGCCGCAGCAGGGACAGCCCCAGGGCTACCCGCAACAACAGCAGCAGCAATACCAACAGCAGCAACCGCAGCAACAACCGCAGAACCCGCAGCAACCACAACACCCGCAACACCAACAGCCACCGCAGCAGCAACAGCCGTACTACCAGCAGCCCCCGCCGGGCGGTTGGCCGCAGCAGGGCTGACCACCGTACGCCGAAGGGCCGCCCCGGATTTCGACATCCGGGGCGGCCCTTCGTGCAGCGGTGCGGACCGGCTCAGCCGGCCGCGTCGATCAGCTCGCGGGCCCGCTTCACATCGCGCGCCATGTGTTCGAGCAGGTCGTCGATCGAGTCGAACTTCTCGGTCCCGCGCAGGTATTCGAGGAAGTCCACGGCAACGTGCATGCCGTACAGGTCGAGGTCGGTGCGGTCGAGCGCGTACGCCTCGACCCGTCGCTCGGTGCCGTCGAAGGTGGGGTTCGTGCCGATCGAGATCGCCGCCGGCAGCCGCTCGCCCTCGATGACCAGCCAGCCCGCGTACACCCCGTCGGCCGGAATCGCCGTGTACGGGAGCACCTCCAGGTTGGCCGTCGGGTAGCCGAGTTCGCGCCCGCGCTGGTCCCCGCGCACCACGACGCCCTCGACCCGATGCGGTCGCCCGAGCAGCTCGGCCGCGCCCGCGACGTCGCCCTCGGCGACCCGGCCGCGCACGACGGTCGACGAGAAGGTCACCTCGCCGGAGACGAACAGCTCCGGCTCGACGACGGTGAAGTCGTTCGCCACACCCAACTCCTCCAACAGCGCGACGTTGCCCGTCGCCTTGTGGCCGAACCGGAAATTGCGTCCCTCCACGACCACGGCCGCGTGCAGCGTGTCCACCAGGACCTGGCGGACGAAGTCGACCGCGTTCTGCCGGGAGAACTCCAGCGTGAACGGCAGTACGAGCACCGCGTCCACACC
Organism: Embleya sp. NBC_00896; assembly: GCF_045207785.1. NCBI lineage: Bacteria > Bacillati > Actinomycetota > Actinomycetes > Kitasatosporales > Streptomycetaceae > Embleya > Embleya sp. NBC_00896. Next base: position 5,204,312 of record NZ_CP108776.1, on the reverse strand, counting down.
CAGGTCCGCCATCAGCTGCGCGCGCCGATAGTGCGGCGTCAGCAGCGGCGGGTGGCTCCCCGGGCGGACGACCTCGCTCGGGTGCGGATCGAACGTGACCACGACCACCGGCAGTCCGCGCTCGCGGCCGAGCTCGACCGCCTGGCCGATCGTCCGTTGGTGCCCGCGATGCACACCGTCATAGGACCCGATCGTGACGACGGAGCGTCCCCAATCGCTGGGGACGTCCTCCAAGCCCCGCCAACGCTGCACCGTAACCGCTCCTCGTTCTTCGTGACGTGTAGCGGGTCCAGCCTCCCACGTATGCGGCCCGGTCCGATCGCGGCCCCGCCGTGGCGACGATCACCCCGCGGGCCGGGCCGTGTCCCCGGACAGCGGCTGGTGCCGGCTAGCCCACGAACACGGCGAGCGGCCGAGCCACTCCCTGCTTGTTCTCCACCAGTGCGAGAAAGGTGCCGTCGGGGCCGAACACGCCCACCGGGCCCTCGCTGTCGTCGGCGGGCAGCCGGCCGCCGTGCGAGACCGCGCGGGCCTGGTCCTCGGTGACCTCGCGCCGCGGGAAGGCCGCCGTGGCCGCCGCCGCGATCGGCAGGACGCCGAAGGACTCCTCCAGCTGTTCGAGCGTGCGGGCCTGGTCGAGGGCGTACGGGCCGACCCGGGTACGCCGCAGCGCGGTCAGGTGGCCGCCCACGCCGAGCCCGGCGCCCAGGTCCCGCGCGAGGGCGCGGATGTACGTGCCGGACGAGCAGGTGACGCTCACGTCGAGGTCGATCGTGTCGCCGTCGCGGCGGATCGCGAGCACCTCGAACGCCGAGATCGTGACCGGCCGGGCCGCGAGCTCGAACTCCTCGCCGTCGCGCACGCGCGAGTACGAGCGCTTGCCGTCGATCTTGATCGCCGACACCTTGGACGGCACCTGCATGATCGGACCGGTCAGCGCGGCGATGCCGGCCGTGATCGCCTCGTCGGGCACGTGCCCGGCCGGGGCGGTCTCGCTGACCTCGCCCTCGGCGTCGTCGGTGACCGTGCTCTGCCCGAGCCGGATCGTCCCGTCGTACTGCTTCTCGGTGAGCGCGAGGTGGCCGAGCAGGCGGGTCGCCTTCTCGATGCCGATCACCAGGACCCCGGTGGCCATCGGGTCGAGCGTGCCCGCGTGGCCCACCCGCCGGGTGCCGGCGATCCGGCGGAGCCGGCCCACCACGTCGTGCGAGGTGAGTCCGGCCGGCTTGTCGACGATCACGAGGCCGTCGGGCGGCGGGGGTCCTGCGTTGCGGCGCTTCACGCGTCGTCTCCCGGGGTTGCGTGCGCCGGCGCGACCGGCAGTAGTGCGTCGGCGAGGAGGTCCCGGAATCGGGCCACCACCTCGGCCGGTGGGTCATATGCGGTGAATCCGGCCGCGAAGGCGTGTCCGCCGCCGCCGAAGGCCCCGCAGACGCGTCCCAGGTCCACGGCGCCCTTGGAGCGGGCGGACGCGCGCAGCGCGCCGTCGTCGTCCTCCTTGAGCACCAGCGCGACCTCGGCCTCGCCGCTCTTGCGGACCACATCGATCACGCCCTCGATCTCGTCGAGGCGGATCCCGTGCTCGGCCCGTTCCGCACGGGTGATCACGGTGGACACCAGGCCCAGGCCCCCGGCCGCCTCGGCGTCCAGCTCGGCCCCCGCGAGCGCGGCGGCGAGCACCTTGAGATAACCGAACCGGCAGGTGTCCCAGATCGCCCGCTGGATCAGGTCGTGCCGTATGCCCGTGGCCATCAGCCGAGCCGCGAAGGTGTGCGTCTCGGGCGTGGTCCCCACGTACTTGAACGAGCCCGTGTCGGTGACCAGGCCCGTGTACAGCGCGGTCGCGATGTCGGCGGTGAGCGTCGCCCCGAGTCGGGTGACCAGCTCGTCGGCGAGCACCGCGGTCGCGGGCGCCGCCACGTCGATCAGGTGGTGCGTGCCGAAGCGCGTGTTGGACGCGTGGTGGTCGACCACCAACAGCGTGCGGGCCGCCTTGGCCTTGGCCTCGAGCAGGCCCAGCCGGGCCGATCCGGCCGCGTCGAAGACCGCGACCAGCTCGGGCGCCTCGGGCACCTCGTCGTGCGGCACGAGCAGGTCCTGACCGGGCAGGAACTCGAGCGACGACGGCACCACGAGGGGGTCGTCGCCGTAGGAGACCCGCACGGTCCGGCCCAGCTCGCGCAACGCCAGCCCGACGGCGAGCGCCGAACCGAGCGCATCGCCGTCGGGGCTGACGTGTGCCAGCAGGGTGATGTCCTCGGCCGCCAGGATCAGGCGGACCGCCTCGTCCCACTCGGCCGCACCCGGCGCGGTCGGCGGCCGTCGTACCTCCGAGCCCGGACCGTCACCGGTCCAAGGCTCCGCTCCCGCGGCCTGGCCGGGGTCCCGGTCCGCCGCCACGCCTGGTGTCAAGGTCGGTCGCCCTCCTGTGTATCCCCCTTGGTCTCCGCCTCCGGCTCGTCGTCGGAGTCGTCCACCGCCGGGGTCCGATAGGGGTCCGCGTCACCGGCATAGCCGGCGCCCGCGGCGGTTGAGCGTACCGCCGCATCGGCCTGCTGCGCCCGGGCGAGGAGATCGTCGATGAGTTTGGCGTTGTCCGGAAGGGCGTCGGCGATGAACGTCAGCGACGGCGTGTGACGCACGCCGGTCTGGCGGCCCACCTCGCTGCGGAGGACGCCCTTGGCGCTCTCCAGCGCCGCGGCGGTCGCCGCGCGCTCGGTCTCGTCGCCGTAGACCGTGTAGAACACGGTCGCCTCACGGAGGTCACCGGTCACTCGTGCGGCGGTGATCGTCACGAACCCGAGGCGCGGGTCCTTGATCCGGCGCTCCAAGGTCTCCGCGACCACGACCTGGATACGGTCCGCGAGTTTGCGCGCCCGCGCGGTGTCGGCCACTGATCCTCCTGCGATTGCTCGGCATTTCGGCGGAACCCCCCGCGCCCGGGATCACCGGACGCGGGGCCGCTCGTGTACTCGTTGTTCTGCGTCTGTACGGCCCGATCATCGGCCCGCCGCTCAGTCGTCGTCCCCGAACACCCTGCGGCGCGCGGAGAGCAACTCCAACTCGGGCCGGCCGGCGACCAGCCGTTCACAGCTGTCCAACACCTCGGCGCACCGCTCGACAGTCGCGGAGACCACCGCGATGCCGATCACGCTGCGTCGATGCAAATCCTGATGCTCCACCTCGGCGGCGGCAACGGCATTCTTGCGCTGAAGGTCCGCCAGGATGGGGCGGATCAAAGATCGTTTTTCCTTCAACGAGTGCACATCGCCGAACAGCACGTCGAGGCTGATGGTTCCCACAAACATAGGCGACGGGCCTGGCCGGCCCGGGAGGCCTCGGGTCGGGGCCGCTGAGGGCGCCGACGAAAAGAGCCGGGCACGCACGTCGCGGCCCGGATACGACTGGTCACGCTGACCTTCTGGTGCTGCGAGACGGCGGATCCGCCCGGTGTGCACCGGGCGGATCCGTCGTGCTGTCTCAGCGGTTCGAACCGTTCGACCTACAAGGTCAGCCTCGCGGCTTCTCCCGCATCTCGAACGTCTCGATGGTGTCCTCGACCTTGATGTCGTTGAACGAACCAAGGTTGATACCGCACTCGAAGCCCTCGCGGACCTCGGTGACATCGTCCTTCTCGCGACGCAGGCCCTCGACGTTGAGGTTGTCGGCGACGACAGCCCCCTGGCGAATGATCCGCGCCTTGGTGTTGCGCTTGATCGTGCCACCGGTGACCATGCAGCCCGCGATGTTGCCGAGCTTGGAGGAGCGGAACACCGCGCGGATCTGCGCCGTGCCCAGCTGGACCTCTTCGTACTCGGGCTTGAGCATGCCCTTGAGCGCGGCTTCGATCTCCTCGATGGCCTGGTAGATCACCGAGTAGAAGCGAATGTCGACGCCCTCGCGGTCCGCCATCGTCCGCGCACGGCCCTCGGGCCGCACGTTGAAGCCGATGATGATCGCGTCCGAGGCCATCGCCAGGTTGACGTTGGACTCGGTGATCGCACCGACACCCCGGTCGATGATCCGCAGCTCGACCTCGTCGCCGACATCCAGGTTGAGCAGGGCGTCTTCCAACGCCTCGACCGAACCGGAGCCGTCACCCTTGAGGATGAGGTTGAGCTGCTGCATCTCGCCGGCCTTGAGGGCCAGGTCGAGGTCCTCGAGCGAGATCCGCTTCGAACGACGGGCCAGGAGCGCGTTGCGCTCGCGGGCCGCCCGCTTCTCGGCGATCTGGCGCGCGGTGCGCTCTTCCTCGACCACGAGGAAGTTGTCACCGGCACCGGGCACGGCGGTCAGGCCGAGCACCATGACCGGACGGGACGGCGTGGCCTCGGTGAGGTTGTTGCCGTTCTCGTCGATCATCGCGCGGACCCGGCCGTACGCCTCGCCGACCACGATCGCGTCGCCGATGTGCAGCGTGCCGCGCTGGACCAGGACGGTCGCGACGGGGCCGCGGCCCTTGTCGAGGTGACCCTCGATCGCGATGCCCTGGGCTTCCTGGTGCGGGTTGGCGGTGAGCTCCAGAGCCGCGTCCGCGGTCAGCACGACCGCTTCGAGCAGCTCGTCGATGCCCATGCCCTGCTTCGCCGAGATGTCGACGAACATCGTGTCGCCGCCGTACTCCTCGGCGACGAGCCCGTATTCGGTGAGCTGGCCACGAACCTTGGTCGGGTCCGCGCCTTCCTTGTCGATCTTGTTGACCGCGACGACGATCGGCACGCCGGCCGCCTGCGCGTGGTTCAACGCCTCGATCGTCTGCGGCTTCACGCCGTCGTCCGCCGCGACCACGAGGATCGCGATGTCCGTCGACTTGGCGCCGCGGGCACGCATGGCGGTGAACGCCTCGTGACCGGGGGTGTCGATGAGGGTGATCTTGCGGTCGATGTCGTTGACCGTGGTCGCGACCTGGTAGGCACCGATGTGCTGGGTGATGCCACCGGCCTCGCCCGCGATCACGTTCGTCTTGCGGATCGCGTCCAGGAGTCGGGTCTTGCCGTGGTCGACGTGACCCATGACGGTCACGACCGGCGGACGCGCCTCGAGGTCGTCCTCGTCGCCCTCGTCCTCGCCCCATTCGAGGTCGAAGGACTCGAGAAGCTCGCGGTCCTCCTCCTCCGGGGAGACGATCTGGATCACGAAGTCGAGCTCGCCGGCCAGGATCTGGAGCTCCGCGTCACTGACCGACTGGGTCGAGGTGAGCAGCGAGCCCAGGTTGAACATGATCTGGACCAGAGCCGCGGGGTTCGCGTTGATCTTCTCCGCGAAGTCGGTGAGCGAGGCACCGCGCGACAGTCGGACGACACGCCCGTTGCCGCGAGGGGCCATCACGCCACCGGCGGACGGAGCCTGCATGTTGTCGAACTCTTGACGACGCTGACGCTTCGACTTGCGCGCGCGGCCCGGACGCCCACCGGGACGACCGAACGCACCCTGCGTGCCGCCGCGGCCACCGGGGCCACCACGACCGCCGCCACCGGGACGACCGGCGAAGCCGCCGCCACCGGGACGACCCGGAGCGCCACCGCCACCGCCGGGACGGGGACCGCCGAAGCCGCCACCGCCACCGCCGGGACGACCGCCACCGCCGCCGCCACCGGCACCGGCCGGACGACCGCCGCCGCCACCGGGACCACCGGGACGACCCGGCGCACCGCCGGGACGACCGGGACCACCCGGGCCACGAGCGGGCGCCGGACGGTTGGGCATCATGCCCGGGTTCGGACGCGGGCCACCGGGGCCGGCGCTACCACCCGGACGGGGACCTGCGGGACCACCCGAACCACCCGGGCGCGGGCCACCGGACGCAGGACCCTGCGGACGGGGCGGCATGCCACCGGGAGTCGGTCGACCGGCACCACCTGCGGCCTGCGGCCGCGGCATGCCGGTGCTGCCCGAGGTGAAGGGGTTGTTGCCCGGACGCGGACCGGCGGGACGCGTGCCACCCGGACGGGCGGCACCACCCTGACCGGCACCCGCGGGACGGGCGCCACCGGCGGACGGGGCGCCACCGGCACGGGGGCCGGACGGACGCTCGCCACGCTCGGGACGGTCGCCACCACGCTCGGGACGACCACCGGGGCCGCCCTGACCGGCACCGGCCGGACGCGGACCCGGACGGCCACCCGCCGAGGGACCCGACGAGGCGGCCGCGGGACGGTCCGAACGCGGACCGCGCTCGGCCGGACCGCGGTCCTGGCCACGCTCGGCCGGACCGCGCTCGGCGGGACGCGCCGCTGCCGGGCGCGGGCCCGGAGCCGGTGCGCCGGCCGGACGCGGACCCGCCTGGGCCGCCGGACGCTCGGCCGCGCGAGACGGCTGGGCGGGCTCGGCGGGCTCCGGCGCGCTGGGCACGACCGGTACGGCGGTGCTGCCCTGGGGGGCCGGGCGCGGCGTCGGGCGCGGGCCCGGCGTCGGCGCACCCGCCGGGCGCGGGCCCGGAGCGGGTGCAGGACGCGTCGCGGCGCCCTGCGGAGAGCTGGGGGTGCCCTGCGGCGCGCCTGTCGCGGCGGGACGCTGGGGCCGGCGGGCGGGCCCGCCTTCCGTCTTGAGTGCTTCTGTCAGTTTGCGAACAACCGGCGCCTCGATCGTCGAGGACGCCGAACGAACGAACTCACCGAGTTCTTGGAGCTTGGCCATGACGACCTTGCTCTCGACTCCGAACTCCTTGGCGAGTTCGTATACCCGGACCTTTGCCACGTCGCTCCTTCTGGTCCGGGGTTGGTCGTCCGCCGGACCGTCACTACCGCATGTCTGTACTCATCGCGTACTCATCGAGTGCTCATCGCAATCTCGACCTACTTCCGACTCGCGAGGTACTGCTTCGCTGGACCTGTCCGACCGACCTCTGACAACCCATCACCGCTCAAGTAAGCACGCAGTGGTGCCGAGTCCAGCGGCCCCGGCACGCGCAAAGCCCGAACGAACGCCTTGCGACGCTCCGCCTGGGCCAGGCACTCCGGATGGGGGTGCAGATGCGCTCCCCGCCCGGGCATTCGGCCGCGGGGATCGGGGACACAACTGCCCTCGACCGCCACGACCCGCAATAGGTCGGCCTTGGCCGCACGCTGCCGACAACCCACGCATGTTCGGCACGGAGAAGCAGTGATTTCCTGCTTTTCCGACCTTGTACGGGGGCATGCTCGGGCACGCCTGCGACCAGACACGTTCAAGTCTACCGCTCCTCACCGCGACCTGGTTCGGCCGACCGCTGCCGGTCGTCCGATTCACCGGTCTCGGTGTCCGGCCGGATGTCGATACGCCATCCGGTCAGCCGCGCGGCAAGTCGGGCATTCTGCCCCTCCTTGCCGATCGCCAGCGAGAGCTGGTAGTCGGGCACCGTCACCCGGGCGGAGCGCGCGGCGAGGTCGACGACCTCCACCTTGCTCACCCGCGCCGGCGACAGCGCGTTCGCCACCATCCGTGCGGGGTCGTCCGACCAGTCGACGATGTCGATCTTCTCGCCGTTCAACTCGGCCATGACGGCGCGCACACGTGCGCCCATCGGCCCGATGCACGCGCCCTTGGGGTTGAGCCCGGCACGCGTGGAGTAGACGGCGATCTTGGAGCGGTGGCCGGCCTCGCGGGCGATCGCGGCGATCTCGACGGAACCGTCGGCGATCTCCGGGACCTCCAGCGCGAACAGCTTCCGCACCAGGTTGGGGTGGGTGCGCGAGAGCGTGATGGACGGCCCCTTGGGCCCACGCCGCACCTGTACGACATAGCAACGCAGGCGCATGCCGTGCGCGTACCGCTCGCCCGGCACCTGCTCCTGGGGCGGCAGGATCGCCTCGATGCGACCCAGGTCCACCAGGACGTTGCGGTTGTCCTTGCCCTGCTGGACCACGCCGGCGACGATCTCGCCCTCACGGCCGGCGAACTCGCCGAACGTGATCTCCTCCTCGGCGTCCCGCAGTCGCTGCAGAATCACCTGCTTGGCGGTGGTCGCCGCGATCCGACCGAAGTCGTCGGGGGTGTCGTCGAACTCGCGGACGCGCTGCCCGGCCTCGTCGGTCTCGGTGGCCCATACGGTGACGTGACCCGTGGATCGGTCCAGCTCCACGCGTGCCTTGGGCAGGCTGCCCTCGGTGCGGTGGTAGGCGATCAACAGGGCCGATTCGATGGCCTCGACCAGGAGGTCGAACTTGATCTCTTTTTCGCGCTCAAGCCCGCGCAGGGCGCTCATGTCGATGTCCACGTCCTACGCCTCCTCGTCCATGGTGTCGTCGTTGTCGGTGTCGTCGTCGATCTCGTCGTCGACGTCTTCGTCCTCGGCGGCGGCTTCCGCCGCCTCCGCGTTCTTGCGGTTGAACTCGATCTGCACGACCGCCTTGGCCACCGCGTCGTACGCCAGGCGTCGGGGCTTGCCGTCGACGTCCAGCTCCACGCCCTCGGCGTCGGCGGCGGTGACCCGGCCGGTCACGGTGGTGTCGTCGTTCAGCTGGGCCTGGACCAGACGGCCGGCCGCGCGGCGCCAGTGGCGCTCCAGCGTCAGCGGGCGGTCCACGCCCGGGGTGGTGACTTCCAGCGTGTAGGGCAGCCCGCCCATCACGTCGCTCGCGTCGAGGGTGTCCGAGACGGCTCGGCTGACCTCGGCGACCTTGTCGAGATCGACGCCGTTGTCGGCGGCCACGATCACGCGGAGCACACGGCGCTTGCCGGCGGGGCTCAAGGAGAGTTCCTCGAGGTCCACGCTCGTCGTCGATACCACTGGTTCCAGCATTTCCCGCAGCCGGTCCAATGTGGTGGTGCTCATCCGGGTGACTCCTCGGCTGCGTGTGTGCTGTTGTCTCAAGTGCGTCGACCGCCGGAGCGGGGCGTGGAAGGACAACAGTATCCGGTCCGCGAGCCATCTCGCGCACGTCCGGCCGGCGTACGCCGGATGTCCACCGAGGTCCGCACGCCCGCATATGCGATAGCGTCCGACACGGCCGGAGGCCGACCACCGACATCACCGACGAGGGTCAGGAGCGGGACGCATGCGCGACGCGGGGCCGACGCGACGGGCCGTCCTCGGCACCGTGACCGCGGCGACGATCGCCGTCACCGTCGCCGGTTGCGACGACGGCGGCGGGGGCTCTGACCAGGGTCGACGCAAGGCCGGGATCGACGACGCGGCACGCGAACGGGCGTACGCCACGACCGGGGCGCTGCTCGCGGGCTACGAGGCGGCCGCGGCGCGGAACGCGGCCCTCGCCGAACCGCTGCGACCGCTGTCCGCCGAACTGCGCGCACACCTGGCCGCCTTCGCCGGCCGGGGCACGCCGAGCGCGCCGCCCGCCGTACCGGGACCCGCGGAGCCCGCCGTCGCGGGCGGCGCGCTCGCGGACCGGGCCCAGCAGGTCTCCGACGAGCGGTTGATCGGCCTCGCCGACGTCTCGCCCGAGCTCGCGCGCCGGCTCGCCTCCACCGCCGCGTGCCTGGCGGGCCACGCCCAGTTGATCCGGAGCGCACCGTGAGCACACCCACGAGTGGGGCCAAGCCCTCGGCCGGCCCCGCGGTCAAGGCGCTGCAAGGCGCGCTGGACGCGGAGCACGCGGCCGTCTACGGCTACGGCGTGGTGGGCGGCAGGCTGGCCGGCGCCACGCAGACGCAGGCCCGGGCCGCGCTGGACGCGCACCGGGGGCGGCGCGACGCGATCACGCGGCTGATCACCGATCGGGGCGCGGTCGCGCAGGCGGCGGCACCCGCGTACACGATCCCGTTCGCGGTGGCCACGCCGGCCGAGGCGACGAAGCTCGCGGTGTACCTGGAGGACGGGGTCGCACTGCATCTGGGCGCGCTGGTGGCGGCGGCCGAGCATCCGCTGCGGGACGAAGCGGCGCTCTGGCTGCGGGAGAGCGCGGTGTGGGCGGTGCGGTGGCGGGGCGCGAGCACGGCCTTCCCCGGGATGCCCGCGCCGACCGGCTCGGGGACTCCGACGGCGGGTGGCCGCGCGTGAGCGATCGGGTCGAGGTACCGGAGCGGCTGACCCGGACGGCGTTGCGCTGGTGCGGCGAGGAGGCGGCGCGTCCGTGGCTGGCGGGGCTGCCGAGCGCGGTCGCCGAGTACGCGGACCGCTGGGGGCTGACCGTCGAGCGGCCGATCATCCCCGGTGGCGCGTTGAGCCTGACCTTCCTGGTCCGGCGGACCGACGGGACGCCGGCCACGCTCAAGCTGGGCTTCATGGACCGCTACACCGCGCACGAGGCCACGGCGCTCGCGCTGTGGGACGGCGTCGGGGCGGTCCGGCTGCTCGAAGCCGATCCGGAGCGCGGCGCGCTGCTGCTGGAGCGCCTGCGGCCGGATGTGTCGCTGCGCTCACTGGCCGAGGACCGGGCGATGCTGGAGGCCGCCGAGGTGATCCGCAAGCTGTGGGTGACCCCGCCCGCCGACTGCGCGATCGAGCCGGTCGCGGACCGGGCCGAGCACTGGGCCGAATCGATCCCGCGGCGGCACGCGGACCTGGCCGCTCCGTGCCCGAAGGCGCTCGTCGACGAGGCCGTCGCGCTGTGCCGGGAGCTGGCCGCGTCGCAGCCGGAGACGGTCGTCCTGCACACCGACTGCCACCACGGCAACGTGCTGGCCGGCACGCGGGCGAAGTGGCTCGCGATCGACCCGCGGCCGATGCTCGGCGAGCGGGCCTTCGATCTGGGCCCGCTGGTGCGGGACCGGATGGCCACGGTGGTCGCCGAGGTGCGGCCCCAGGCGCTGGTGCGCCGGCGGGTGACGTGGCTCGCGAACGCGCTCGACCTGGATCCGGAGCGGGTGCGTGGGTGGGCGCTGGTGCAGTCGCTGGCGCTGGGCCTGTGGTGCGTGTCGGTCTCCGACCCGGCCGGGGAGGACCTGCTTTCGGTCGCGGAGTGGTTGGCCTGAGGCTGGTTGGCCTCAAGCGCCGGCCGGGCTGTTTGGCCTCAAACGCCGGCCGGGCTGTTTGGCCTCAAACGCCAGCCGGGCTACTTGGCCTCAAGCGCCGGCAGGGCTGATCGGGCCCGGCCCTTGGCGAGGTGGCCTCATCGACGCCGGACGGGCTGTCTAGTCGAATGGCAGCGTGGCGCCCATGACCGTGTACGGGCGGTTGTTGCCCGGGAACAGGACCGGGCGGGCCAGGTCGGTGAAGCCGAGGGCGCGGTAGAGCTTTCGGGCCGGGGTTTGTTCGTCGAGGGCCGACAGGAGGATGCGGTCCCGGTCCTGTCCCTTGCACAGCATCGTGATCAAAGTGCGGCCGATCCCGTGCCCCTGCCAACGCGGCAGCACGTGCAGTTCGCCGACCACGAACGACTCGTCGAGCCAGCCGCGGTGCCCCTCGCGGGCCAGGTGCGGTTCGATCACCAGGCTCCACCACTGGTCGGTGAGGTTGGGGTAGCCGTAGCCGAACCCGACCAGCCGACCGTCGGCGTCGAACGCGCCGAGCGAGCGCACGCCCTCGAACGTCGCGTGCCGACGCATTATCCGTTGCCGCACCGCGATCTCGTCGTCGGCGAGCCCGAAGGCGTACGCCTGGACCGCGACCGCCTCGTCGGCGTACGCGGCGAGGTCGGCGACCCTGCACATCCATTCCATCAGTTCAGCCACTCCATCAGAGCTGCGACTCCATCAGAACAGGACGCTCATGAAGGCGCCGATCTCGGCGAAGCCGACCCGTCGGTAGGCGGCCCGGGCCGCGCCGTTGTAGCTGTTCACGTACAGGCTCGCGACCGGCGCGACCTCGCCCAGCGCGTGCCGCACGACGGCCGCCATGCCGATCTCGGACAGGCCCTCGCCGCGCCGCTCCGGGGCCACCCACACGCCCTGGATCTGGCAGACGTGCCGGGTGACCGCGCCGATCTCGGCCTTGAAGATCACCTTGCCGTCCTCGATCCGGGCGAACGCGCGACCCGCGGCGATCAGCTCGGCCACCCGGGCACGGTAGAGCGTGCCGCCGTCGCCGATCAGCGGCGAGACGCCGACTTCCTCGGTGAACATCGCCACGCACGCGGGCATCACCAGGTCCAGCTCGTCCGGCCGCACTCGCCGGACGAGCGGGTCGGCGGGCACGTCCCGGGAGGGCTCGGTGATGACCATGAGCGGCTGGACCGGCCGGACGTCACGCGCGGGACCCCATACGGGTTCGAGCAGCCGCCACAGGTTCCCGGCCGCCTCGGCCGGGCCGACGATCGACGAGCAGCGCCGACCCTGCCGGCGCGCGCGCTCCGCGAAGGACCGTATGGCGTCGGGCCCGGCCTCGACCGGGACCAGGTTCGCGCCCGCGTAGCACAGCGAGGTGAGCCGGCCGCCCTCGTAGTAGCCCCACAGCTCGCCGCCGAGGCGCCACGGATCGACACCGGCGAGGCGCACCCGGGACGCGACGAACACGTTCGTCACGGGGTCGCGGTCGAGCAGCGCTTGGACAGCGGACAGGTCGGTCCCGTCCAGGACTTTGGTGGAAACCGAGCTCAGCACGTGCCTCACCATGCCATCAGGCGGACCCAGTGGAAATGCCACTCATTGCGGCACCACCCTATGCAGGTCGAAGCCCTGTGCGCCGCCCGGGCGGCAAGGGGATCCGCGGCCAGCCCGCGCCGGCCGCGGTGGGCCGGTCACCGGTGGGGGCGAACGACCCCCAGGCTGCGGGTGTTCGGCTCCGGCAAAGCGCCGTCGCACTCGGTTTCGATGTCGGTCTCGGGCAGGCTCCCGTCGACCAGGTAGGCGGTACCGCGGTCGTCGACGCACGGACCGTCGACAAGGTAGTGCCCGTGGTTGCCGTTGCCGCGCACCGTCAGCAGCCGCGAGGACGGTAGCGCCGCGTGCAGGTTCAGCGCCCCTTCGTACGGCGTCGCGGGGTCGCCGACGGATTGGATCAGCAACACCCCGGGCAACCCGGCCCCGTCGATCCTGGTCGGCGGTGCGGTGTTGGTCTGCAGGTACAGGCACGCGCCGGGGGACGCGATGGCCGCGCCGAGGGCGCCGTAGCGCGCCCGGAGCCGGACCATGTCGCGCTCGAAGGTGGCCTCGTCGGCCGGGAAGGGCGCGTCGGCGCACGAGACGGTCTGGAACACCGACTCGAAGTTGACCGCCTCGGCGGTCGCGGGGCGCTTCGCGGCGATCAGCGGTCCGGGATCACCCGCGTCGTACCCGGCGAGCGCGGCCGACAGGCTCGGCCAGTCCTGGTCGGTGTACAGATTGCCGATCGTGTACTGGTCCAGCTCGACGCCGCCGAACACGCCGCCCGCCGGGGCCGCCGCGAGCCGGGCGCGGAGCCGGTCCCAGCTCGCCAGGACGGCCGCCCGGGTCGCCCCCAGGTGATACCGGTCGGCCCGCTCGGCGGTCCACTCCGCCCAGTCCCGGTGGCGCGCGTGGAACGCCCGGGCCTGGAGGAAGCCGGTCTCGTACCAGACCCGGGTCGGGTCCACGAGGCTGTCGAGCAGCATCCGGTGCACCCGGCTCGGGAACAGTTGCCCGTACACGGCGCCGAGGTAGGACCCGTACGAATACCCCAGGAAGGTGAGCCGCTCCTCGCCGAACGCGGCCCGGACCAGGTCGAGGTCGCGCGCGATGTCCCGGGTCGACAGGTGCGGCAGCAGGTCCGGGGCGGCGGCCCGGCACCCGCCAGCGAACGCGCGGGTCGCGGCGCGGTGCGCCGCCCGGGTGCGCGCCGCGGCCGGGTCGGGTTTGGGCGCGCGGCCGAAGGTCTCGGTGTCCACGCACTCGACGCGGGTGCTGGTGCCGCGCCCGCGCAGGTCGAAGCCGACCAGGTCGTACGCCCGGCGCACCCGCTCGGGCAGGCCGCCGGCGAGGGCCGCCATCGAGCCGACCGACGATGCTCCGGGGCCGCCGAAGTTGACCACGAGGATGCCCTGGCGCTCGGCCGCGGTCCCGGTGGCCGCGACGTGCGAGACGCCGACCCTGATCCGCTCGCCGGCCGGGCGCGCGTGGTCGAGCGGCGCGGCGATCGTGCCGCAGCGCTCCCCCGCCGACGTCCCCGGCGGGCAGTCGCCCCACGTGATCGCCTCGGCGCCGGCCCGCGCGGGGGTCGCGGCGGTCAGGGCGGCGGCGGTCAGCGCGCCGGCGAGCAGGACGCGGACGGCGCGGGTCACGATGCCTCACAGGTGGAGTCGCGGCCCGCCGGGAGCGTGCCGTCGGCCAGATACGCCGCGGCGGCCTTCAGGACGCAGTCGTTGGGTTGGAACGCGAGGATCCCGTGGTCGCCCTCGTCCTGGACGGTGATCAGGTGCGAGGACGGCAGCGCGGCGTGCAGCGCCGAGGCCCCGGCGGCCGGGGTCGCGGGATCGCGGGTGCCCTGGATCAGCAGCACCGGCGGCAGGTCGTGCCCGTCGATCGCGAGCGGCGCGCGCGCCGGCACCGGCCAGAAGGCGCAGGGGGCGTTCAGCCAGGTGTTGGACCAGGTGACCAGCGGAGCCGTCCGGGCGAGCGCCTTGGCGTCGCGGTCCCAGACCCCCCAGTCGCGCGGCCACGGTCCGTCGTGGCACTCCACGGCGGTGTAGATCGCGGTCCCGTTGGCGTCCTGCGCGGTGGGCGGGGTGTACCGCGCGGCGAGCGCGGCGGCGTCGCCCCGGTCGTAGGCCCGCAGCACCCCGGCGAACTCGTTCCAGGCCCGGGAGTTGTACAGGGTCCGGGTGGCCAGGTCGAACAGCTCGGCGGGGCCGACCACGTCGCCGGCGGGCCGGGCCCGGACGCCGGCGAGGGTGCGGGCGAAGACGTCCTCGATGTCCGGGCCGACGGCCGCGGTGAAGTCCCGCCACCGGCTCTGGAAGGCGACGTCCTGGCGCAGATTGGCGCCGTACCAGACCTGGTCGGGGCGGGGGTCGACGACGCTGTCGAGGATCATCCGGCCGACCCGCTCGGGGAACAGCTGCCCGTACACGGCGCCGAGGTAGGTGCCGTACGACCAGCCGATGAAGTCGAGCCGCGGTTCGCCCAGGGCCGCGCGGACCGCGTCGAGGTCGTGCGCGTTCTCCAGCGTGCCCAGGTGCGGCAGCAGGTCGCCGGCCCGCTCGGCGCAGCCGCGCGCGTAGGCCCGGGCGCGGTCGACGAGTCGTTGCTCGGCCTGCGCGTCGCCGGGCACCGGGTCGGGCCCGGGGGCCTTGGCGAAGCTCGCGTCGACGCACGAGATGGGGTCGCTGTGGTGGTTGCCGCGCGGGTCGACGCCGACCACGTCGTACCGCTGCCGGATGTGCTCGGGCAGCGCCCTCCACACCATGCCGGCCAGCCACATGCCGCCGCCGCCCGGGCCGCCGGGGTTGACCACGATGGTGCCCAGGCGGGGTCCGGTGCCGCTCGCCTGCGCGCGCGAGACGCCCAGGGTCGTGGTGGGCCCGTCGGGGCGCGCGTGGTCGAGCGGGACCTCCAGGGTTCCGCAGCGCAGCCCGGGGTCGTCGAGGTCGGCGGGGCACGCGCCCCAGCCGATGCCCGGCGACACCCGCACGAGCGGATGGGTCCGCGGCCGGTCGCCGAGCGCGGGCCCGGCGGCGATTCCCGCGACCATGCCGGCTGCGGTCAGCCCGGCCACGATGATGCGTCTCACGCGCGGCGCCCTTCCCCCGGGGCGGGCGCCCCGATCACGTGTCTCGATGATCGGGGTGGATTACCGGGGGTAGGGGCACATCAACGATCTGTCACTCGCGTGGGCGAGTGGATTGATCCGGTCGGATGGCGTCCGGTCAGGAGACGTCGACGACCGGGTCGCCGCTGATCACGCCGTCGGCCTGCATCTGCTCGGCGAGCTTGAGGGCTTCCTCGATCAGGGTCTCGACGATCTTCGACTCGGGAACGGTCTTGATCACCTCGCCCTTGACGAAGATCTGGCCCTTGCCGTTGCCCGAGGCGACGCCCAGGTCCGCCTCGCGGGCCTCGCCGGGGCCGTTGACGACGCAGCCCATGACGGCCACGCGCAGCGGCACCTTGAGGCCGTCCAGGCCCGCGGTGACCTGCTCGGCGAGCTTGTACACGTCGACCTGGGCACGCCCGCAGGACGGGCACGAGACGATCTCCAGGCCGCGCTTGCGCAGCCCGAGCGACTCCAGGATCTGGTTGCCGACCTTGATCTCCTCGACCGGCGGGGCCGAGAGCGAGACCCGGATGGTGTCGCCGATGCCCTGCGCGAGCAGCGCGCCGAAGGCGACCGCGGACTTGATCGTGCCCTGGAACGCGGGGCCGGCCTCGGTGACGCCCAGGTGCAGCGGGTAGTCGCAGCGCTCGGCGAGCAGCCGGTAGGCCTCGATCATCACGACCGGGTCGTTGTGCTTGACCGAGATCTTGATGTCGCGGAAGTCGTGCTCCTCGAACAGCGAGCACTCCCACAGCGCCGACTCGACGAGAGCCTCCGGTGTGGCCTTGCCGTGCTTCTCCAGCAGGCGCTTGTCCAGCGATCCCGCGTTGACGCCGATCCGGATCGGGGTGCCCGCGGCGGACGCGGCCTTGGCGATCTCGGCGATCTTGTCGTCGAACTGCTTGATGTTGCCCGGGTTGACCCGGACCGCCGCACACCCCGCGTCGATCGCGGCGAAGACGTACTTGGGCTGGAAGTGGATGTCCGCGATCACCGGGATCTGCGACTTCCGCGCGATCGCGGGCAGCGCGTCGGCGTCGTCCTGCGAGGGGACGGCGACCCGGACGATCTGGCAACCGGAGGCGGTCAGCTCGGCGATCTGTTGCAGCGTGGCGTTGACGTCGGACGTGAGGGTGGTGGTCATGGACTGCACCGACACCGGGGCGTCTCCGCCGACGGCCACGTTGCCGACCATGATCTGCCGTGACTTGCGGCGCGGCGTGAGGGGCCGGGCAGGTACGGACGGCATTCCGAGCTGGATCGCGGTCATCTTCGCTTAAGTCCCGTGGGTCGACGCGGTAGGTCGACACAACGCTACGCCACCGCCCGCCCTTCCGGACGCGCCCGTACCCCCGCCCCGACGCACCTGTTGCCTGATCGACACAAGGTGGGTCGGAGCGGGTGGGGGTGACCGGCTTGTCGGACGTCAGGTCAGTTTGACCGGGTTGATCAGGTCGGCGATCAGCACCAGGCCGGTGAAGGCGATGAAGACGATCGCCACGACATAGGCGACCGGCATCAGCTTCGCGACGTCGAACGGGCCCGGATCGGGCTTCTTGCGCAGGCTCGCGAGCCTGCGGCGGATCGATTCCCACCACGCGCCGATCACGTGTCCGCCATCCAGCGGGAGCAGCGGCAGCATGTTGAACAGGAACAGCGACAGGTTGAAGCCCGCGACGAGGAAGATCATCATGCCGACCCGCTGCGACGCGGGGATGTCGAGCGAGGCGACCTCGCCGCCGACCCTGGCCGCGCCGACCACGCCGACCGGGGAGTCCTGGTCGCGCTCGTCGCCCTGGAAGGCCGCGCCCCACAGGGCGGGCACCTTCTGGGGGATGCGCAGGAGGCTGTGGAAGGCGTTGTCGACCATGTCGACCATGTAGTCGACGGACTGCCCGGCGCTCTGCCGCTGGATGCCACTGGCGGGGCCGAAGCCGAGGAAGCCGGAGTTCTCGACGAACTGGTTCGGGATCGCCATCCCGTTGCCGTCGAGCTTGGCGACCTTGTTGCGGGCGATCGTCGGGGTGAGCGTGATCCGCTCGCCCTTGCGGTCGACCACTATCGTCGCCTGGCCCTCGGTGTTGCGGATCAGGTCGCGCAGCTTGTCGTAGTCGGTGATCTTGACCCCGTTGTAGGTCAGGATCCGGTCGCCGGCCCGGAGCCCGGCCGCCTTGCCGGGAGCGTCCGGCGCGCCCGGCGGGCACTTGTCGGTCTTGGCGTCGGCGCTGACCACGCACTCGGAGACGGTGCCCACCGTCGTGCTGGGCTGGTTGATCCCGAAGCCCATCAGGAACACCGCGAACAGCACGATCGCCAGGATCAGGTTCATGAACGGCCCGGCGAGCATGATGATCGTCCGCTGCCAGGGCTTGCGCTGGTAGAACAGCCGGTTCTCGTCGCCCGGACCGACCTCTTCGTACGAGGCCTCGCGGGCGTCCTCGATCATGCTGCGCCACGGTGACGTGCTGCGCGCCTGGATCTTGCCGTCGGCGTCCGGTGGGAACATCCCGATCAGCCGGCAGTAGCCGCCGGCGGGAACGGCCTTGATGCCGTACTCGGTCTCACCGATCTTCTTCGACCACAGCGTCTTGCCGAAGCCGACCATGTACTGCGGCACCCGGACGCCGAACATCTTGCCGGTGATCAGGTGTCCGGCCTCGTGCCACGCGATGGAGAACAGCAGGCCCACGACAAATACGACGATGCCGAGGATCGTCATGAACAGGGTCAACGGGGTTCTCCTCCGTGGGCGATGATCTCGCGTGCCCGTCGGCGCGCCCAGTCCTCCGCGTCGAGGACGTCCTCCAGCGTCAGCTGGTTGCCGTCCCCGCGTACATCATGTTCGCCCACCACTCGGGCAACCGTGTCGGTGATGCCGTTGAACTTCAGGTGTCCCGCGACGAACGCGTCCACACACTCCTCGTTCGCCGCGTTGAACACGGCCGGCACGGTGCCGCCGGCCCGACCCGCGTCGCACGCGAGCCGCACGGCCGGGAAGGCCTCGTGGTCGAGCGGGAAGAACTCCCACGTGGACGCCTTGGTCCAGTCGCAGCCGGCCGCCGCGTTCGGCACCCGGTCGGGCCAGGACAGGCCGAGCGCGATCGGCAGCCGCATGTCCGGCGGCGACGCCTGCGCGAGCGTGGAGCCGTCGACGAACTCGACCATCGAGTGCACGATCGACTGCGGGTGCACGACGACCTCGATCCGGTCGAACGGAATGTCGTAGAGCAAGTGTGCCTCGATCACCTCCAGCCCCTTGTTGACCAGGGTCGCCGAGTTGATCGTGATCACCGGGCCCATGTCCCACGTGGGGTGGGCCGCGGCCTCCTTCGGGGTGACGTCGACGAGGTCCGCGCGCTTTCGGCCCCGGAACGGGCCGCCGCTGGCGGTCACCACGAGCCGCGCGACCTGGTCGGCCCGGCCGCCGCGCAGGGCCTGGATCAGCGCGGAGTGCTCGGAGTCGACCGGGACGATCTGGCCGGGCTTGGCGATCGCCTTGACCAGCGGGCCGCCGACGATCAGCGACTCCTTGTTGGCCAGTGCGAGGGTGCGGCCGGCGGTCAGCGCGGCGAGCGTGGGGGCCAGGCCGATCGAGCCGGTGATGCCGTTGAGCACGACGTCGCACGGATGCGCGGCGAGCTCGGCCGCGGCGTTGCGGCCGGCGAGGATGCGCGGCAGCTTGTACCGCCCCTTGGCGTAGCCGCGTTTTTGCGCCTCGGCGTAGAAGGCGAGTTGGAGGTCCTGTGCGGCGGACGCCTTGGCGACCGCGACGACCTCGACCTCGAGTTCGAGCGCCTGCCGCGCGAGCTCGTCCACCCGACCGCCGCCGGCGGACAGGCCGACGATCCGGAACAGCTCGGGGTGGGCACGCACGACGTCGATGGTCTGGGTCCCGATGGACCCGGTGGATCCGAGCAGGACGACGTCCCGCCGGGCGGTCGGCTGGTCGGGGGCGGCGAAGGGCGCGTACGGATCGGCCAGGGAGTCCATCCGACCATTGTGTCCCGGGCCGCCGGGCGCGGGAGCGCAGGTCCGTCGATTGCCCCGACGTGCCTGCCCCGGGGCGGGCGTGCCGGGCCGGGCCGGGCCGGGCCGGCGGGGGTCGAGCCCGCCGGCCGCGGCGCCGGGTCAGCCGACCGGCCGGTGCACGTTGTCGACCTTGGACGGTCCCGGGGTCGCGTCGGCGATCCAGGGGCCCTCCGTGGACGGGTCGAGGACACCCTCCTCCAGCCACAGGTGCCGGCCGGCGAGCACGCCCTCGACCGCCTTGACGTCCAGCGCGTCGGTGTTGGTCCACAGCCGCCCGAACAGCTCCTCGACCCGCACGTGCGCCTGGCGGCAGAACAGGTCGGCGAGTTCGTACGCGGCCCGGCCCCGCTCCGGGTCCTGGCGGCGCAGCATGTCGGCCCGCACGCACACCGCGCTCATCGCGAACAGCTCGGCGCCGATGTCGACGATCCGGCCCAGGAAGCCCTGCTTGCGCTCCATCGCGCCCTGCCAGCGGGCCATCCCGTAGAACGTCGAGCGGGCGAGCCGGCGCGAGGCGCGCTCGACGAAGCGCAGGTGCGGGGCCAGCCCGGGCCCGTCGACCGGGGTGAACTCGCGGTAGGAGGTGGGCACCTGGCCCTTGCCGGTGACCAGCTTGGGCAGCCACTTGGCGTAGAAGACGCCCGCGTCGGCGGCGGCCTTGCCCTTGGCCTTGAGGTTCGCCTCGGGGTCGATGATGTCGCCTGCCACGGCCAGGTGCGCGTCCACCGCCTCGCGCGCGATCAGCAGGTGCATGATCTCGGTCGAGCCCTCGAAGATCCGGTTGATCCGCATGTCGCGCAGCATCTGCTCGGCCGGCACGCCGCGTTCGCCGCGGGCCCGGAGCGAGGCGGCGGTCTCGTAGCCGCGGCCGCCGCGAATCTGCACGAGTTCGTCGCTGACCAGCCAGCCCACCTCGGACGCGTACAGCTTCGCGAGCGCGGCCTCGATCCGGATGTCGCGTCGGTCCTCGTCGGCCATCCGGGCGGTGAGTTCGAGCACCGCCTCCAGGGCGAACGCGCTCGCCGCGATGTACGCGATCTTGCCCGCGACCGCCTCGTGTCCGGCGATCGGCCGGCCCCACTGCTCGCGCTCGCCGGCCCACTCGCGCGCGACCTTGAGCGACCACTTGGCCGCGCCCACGCACATCGCGGGCAGCGAGAGCCGGCCGGTGTTGAGCGTGGTCAGCGCGATCTTCAGGCCCGCGCCCTCGGCGCCGATCCGGTTCGCGGCGGGCACCCGCACGTTGTGCAGGCGGGTGACGCCGTTCTCGATGCCGCGCAGGCCCATGAAGGCGTTGCGGTTCTCGACGGTGATCCCGGGGCTGTCGGCGTCCACGACGAAGGCTGTGATGCCGCCGCGCCGGCCCTCGGCCTTGGGCACCCGGGCCATCACCACGAGCAGGCCGGCCACCACGCCGTTGGTGGTCCACAACTTCACGCCGTCGAGGACGTACGCCTCGCCGTCCTCGGTCGGCACCGCGGTGGTGGCCAGCCGGGCCGGGTCGGAGCCGACGTCCGGTTCGGTCAGCAGGAACGCGCTCACCTCGCGCACGCAGCGCG
Source organism: Embleya sp. NBC_00896 (assembly GCF_045207785.1). Lineage (NCBI taxonomy): Bacteria > Bacillati > Actinomycetota > Actinomycetes > Kitasatosporales > Streptomycetaceae > Embleya > Embleya sp. NBC_00896. Next base: position 5,183,201 of record NZ_CP108776.1, on the reverse strand, counting down.
GCAGGAACTCGCGCTTCTGCGCGTCGGTGCCGAACATCTTGACCGGCTGCGGTACGCCGATCGACTGGTGCGCGGACAGCAGCGCGCCGAGCGCGGCGTTGACCGAACCGACCAGGACCAGGGCCTTGTTGTAGTAGAGCTGGCTCAGGCCCAGGCCGCCGTACTCGGTGTCGATCTTCATCCCGAGCGCGCCGATCTCGGCGAGGCCCTTGAGTACCTCGTCCGGGATTTTCGAGTCGCGTTCGATCACCGCGGGGTCCACGCGGGTGGCGAGGAACTCCCGCAGGATCGCGAGGAAGTCCTCCCCGCGCCGGATCTCCTCCGCGTCGGCCTCGGGGTGGGGGTGGACCAGATCGAGCCGAAAGCGGCCGAGGAACAGTTCCTTCGCGAAACTGGGCTTGTCCCAATCCTGTTGACGCGCTTCCTCGGCGACCTTGCGGGCTTCGCGTTCGCTGACAGGGGGCATGGCGGACTCCTCGCGGACTCGCAGCGGAACCGACGTTGTTACCGGCCGGTGTTACCTGCCCGTGCGCTTCCAATGAATGCCGGGAGAAGGCCGTTTGTCCAGAGCTATGCCACCGTTGCGGTCAAGACATGCGAAACGCGCGAAAGGGCCCGGCGGCACCACCCCAGGTGGCCGGGCCCTTCGTTCATGGGGGTGCGCCTACAGGGTGAGGCCCGTCAGCACCATCACGCGCTCGTACGTGAAGTCGTCCATCGCGTACGCGACGCCCTCGCGGCCGACGCCGGAGTTCTTCGCGCCGCCGTACGGCATCTGGTCGGCGCGGTAGGACGGGGCGTCGCCGATGATCACGCCGCCCACCTCCAGCTCGCGCTGGGCCCGGAAGGCGGTCTGGATGTCGTGCGTGAACACGCCCGCCTGGAGGCCGAAGTCGGAGTCGTTGACGGCGGCGAAGGCCGCGTCGGTGCCGTCCACCCTGGTCAGCGTCAGGACCGGGCCGAAGACCTCCTCGCACGCGATCGTGACGCCGTCGGGGACCTCACTGAGCACGGTCGGCGCGTAGGACGCGCCGTCGCGCGTACCGCCGACGAGCACCTTTGCGCCCGCCTGCACGGCCTCGTCGACCCACGCCTGCACGCGCTCCGCGGCGGCCACGCTGACCAGCGGGCCGACGTCGACCGTCTCGTCCTCCGGGTCGCCGGTGACCTGCGCGGCGACCTTCTCGACGATCTTCTCGACCAGGCGGTCGTAGACGCTCGCGTCCGCGATCACCCGCTGCACCGAGATGCAGGACTGGCCGCCCTGGTAGTTCGAGAACGTCGCGATCCGCTGCGCGGCCCATTCCAGGTCGGCCTCGGAGGACCAGTCGGCGAGCACGACGGCGGCGGCGTTGCCGCCCAGCTCCAGGGTCACGTGCTTGCGCGGCACGGAGTCCATGATGCTCCAGCCGACCGGGCCCGAGCCGGTGAACGAGATGACCGGCAGGCGGTCGTCCTTGACCAGGGCCGGCATCCGGTCGTTGGGCACCGGCAGCACGCTCCACGAGCCGGCCGGCAGGTCGGTCTCGGCCAGGATCTCGCCGAGCACGAGCGCGGACAGCGGGGTGGCCGGGGCGGGCTTGAGGATGATCGGCGCGCCGACGGCGATCGCGGGGGCGACCTTGTGCGCGACCAGGTTGAGCGGGAAGTTGAACGGCGCGATGCCCAGGACGACGCCCTTGGGGATCCGGCGGACCAGCGCGTAGCGGCCGGTGCCGCCCGCGTCGGTGTCCAGGCGCATGCCCTCGCCGTTGAACCGGCGGGCCTCCTCGGCGGCCCAGCGGAACACCGATACGGCGCGGCCGACCTCGCCGCGCGCCCACTTGATCGGCTTGCCGTTCTCGGCGGTGATCAGCCGGGCGATCTCCTCGGCGCGCTCGCCGAGCCGCTTGGCGACGTGGTCGAGGGCCGCGGCGCGCCGGTAGGCGGGCAGCGCGGCGAACTCGTGGACGCAGGCGTGCGCGGCGGCGACGGCCTCTTCGATCTGGGCGTCGGTGGGCTCGGAGACCCGGCCGACGACCCGGCCGTCGTACGAGTTCGTGACGTCGAAGGCCGTCTCGCCGGTGGCCTGGCGGCACGCCGACCAGAACGCGTGGGTGGTGGTCACTGCTGCTCCTTCTCCGTCAACGGGCACCGATGATCCCGGTGAGCCCACGGTAAAGGGATCGCCCGCTCGGGTTTTTGTCCATGCCGGCCAAGTGCGATGCGTCGGCGCTACGACTTGTCCTCGCGCGGGTCGCGCAGCGCGAGCCACAGCTCGGCGCGGGTGTCCGGATCGTCCAGGGTACGGCCGAGGATCTCCTCGGCCCGGCGGATCCGGTAGCGCAGGGTGTGCCGGTGAACGCCCAGGTCACCGGCCGCCGCGTCCCACTGCCCGTGCCGGGCCAGCCACGCGCGCAGCGACTCGACCAGATCGCCCCGCCCGCCCACGTCGTGCGCGCGCAGCGGGGCCAGGAGTTGCCCGGCCCACGCGTGCACGGCGTCCCCGTCGAGCAGCGGCAGCAGTCCCCCGGCGTCCCGGCCGTGCACGGTCAGCGCCTTCTCCGAGCGCAGGCCCACCGCGTGCGCGCCGAGCGCCTGCCGGTAGCCGTCGGCCGCGGCGGCCGGCTCGACCGGGCCGGACACGCCCGCGATCAGGCCCGGCAGGTCGGTCGGCTCGACCGGCTCGACCGCGTCGGGCAGCACGAGCACGGTGGCCCCGGCGAGCAGGCCGGTGAGCGCGGGCGTGCCGGCCCGGACGGCGGGCGCGCCCACCCGCTCGGCGAACGCCGCCACGATCGGCTCCGGTCCGGTCGCCACCACCACCCGCCACGGCCCCGGCGGCAGGTCTGCGGCGATGTCGTGGGCCAGCTCGGCGGGCGTCGCGCGCTCGCCGGTGAGCAGCAGCCGCAGCAACGCGGTGCGCATCCGGGCCCCCGCGTCGGCGCTCTCCCGGGATTGTTCGAGGGCGAGGGTGAGCAGCGACGCGGCGGTGCCCACGGTCTGCCGGTCGGCGGTGCGCGGGGGCCGGTCGGTGCCCACGGCCAGGAATCCGCTGATCCTCCGTTCGGCGCCGAGCGACTGGACCACGACCCGTCCGTCGCCCTCGACCCCCTGCAGGGACGCGGACGACGGCGCCGGCATCCCGCGCAGCTTGTCGATGTCGGCCCGCAGCGCGTCGGTGCGCGAGCGCGCGGCGGCCGGCGCGACCTGGCGCAGCGTGCCGTCCGCGTCGTAGAGCGCGGCCCAGCCGTCCAGCCGGGCCGCGAGCCGGCGGACCAGCGACGCGGCGCCCTCGCGCCCGGCGGCGGCCCGGGTCAGCTCCTGCTGGACCGCGAACCCGGTCGTGACGGTCTCGTACTGCTCGGCCGCCAGCGCCGAGGAGACGACCTTGCTGATCGCGATGAAAGGCGTCGGTCGCGGCACCTCGAACACCGGGAAGCCGTGCTGCTCGGCGGCCTCGACGATGACCGCGGGCACCCGGTCGAGCGAGAGCCCCACCCCGATGCCCAGCCCGGCGACCCGGGCCGCCGCGAGCCGGTCCACGTACGCGCGGCGCTCGGCGTTGGTGCGGCCGAGCTTCATCCCGGTGGTGAGCAGCAGTTCGCCGCCCTCCAGGTAGGGCGTGGGATCGGCGAGTTCACTCGTGTGCACCCACCGGACCTCGCGGTCGAGCCCGCTCTCGCCCGCGAGCACCCGCAGGTCGAGGGCGGGTGCGCGGACCAGTGAGGCGAGGGTGGGCGGCATGTGGGCGTTGTCCAGACTGGAGTGGGGGGAGGCTTCCAGTCTGACTCAGTGGCCGAGATCGATCAGCACGGGAGGGGTTCGCTCGCCCTTTCGGGTGGTGAGGCTGACGATCGCGTGCCGTGTGGGCAGGTCGCCGGTGATCTCCGCCGGGGACCAGCGGTAGCGCTCGACCGTGCGCGTGGTGACCCGCTCGGAGCGGCCGCTGGCCTTGTCGCCGAACAGCGAGCCCATGACCGAGTACCGCGCGCGCTTGAGCAGACCGCCCTCGGGTGTGCCCCTCGTGATCGAGCGCTCCTGCTCCTTGGTCATCCCCCAGTGCTCGGCGAACAGTTCGGCGTCGGCGCGCGAGGCGCCCGGTACGACGGCCTTGCAGCCGGCCGCGGCGAACACCGTGTGCCGCAGCGCGGGCGCGAGGTCGTCGAGCGAGCGCACCGACAGCACCAGGCCGGCCCGGCGGTTGCGGGCCCATTGCAGGCCCTTGGCCGCGTACTCGTCCACGAGCCGCCCGGCGTCGTCGGCGACCAGGCACGCGAACACCTTGCGCGGCCCGCGCTCGCGTCGGGGCGTGGCCATCGCCTGGACGAACTGGGACAACACGAGCCGGCCGATCAGCCGCGCCGCCTCGGGGTGCGCGGCCTCGTTGAGCGCGATCCGCACCCGCAGCGGTCGGTGGATGTCGCCCGCCGCGAACCGCACGCGGTCGGGCCCGAACAGGCCCGCGACGCCCGGCCGTTCCAGCACCGCGAGCCGCTGGACGAGCAGCCGCGCGGCGTCGTCGCCGCGAGCCATCGCCCGCAGCGCGCGTTCGTGTTCGGCGAATCGGTCGGCCGCGCGCAGCGCCTGCTCCAGGGCCGCCAGCGCGGCCTCGGTGCCGTCGAGCAGGTCCAGCAGGGTGCCGACCTCGGGGTAGCGCCCGTGCGCGGCCACGTGCGCGGCAAGCACCTGGCGCAGCACGTTGCTCGCGCCGTCCGCGAGCCCGATCGCGTTGGGCGGCAACGCGGCGGCCGCGAGCCGGTCGGCGGCGTCCTCGGGCGACGCCGCGCCGCCGTACAGGTCCAGGCCGGAGGGCGAGTCGGGGTCGCCGACGATCACCTCGCGGTCGTAGCCGCCGGGGCGTTCGAACTCGTCGCCCTTGGCGTCGATGACCACGAGCGACGCGGTGCCGGTGAGCGCGCGCAGGCTCATCGCCTCGACCACGGGTTCGAGCAGGCGGCCCGGCTCGCCGGCCCGGGCCGCGCCGACCACAAGCATCGACGCGCCGAGCACGTCGGGGTCGAGCCCGAAGGCGGTCTCGCGGTAGACGGCGGGGTTTCGCGAGTGGTCGGTGCCGATGCCGACCCGCACCTGGCCGGTCAGCAGGTCGTGCTCGGCCCGGCGGGGTCGCACGTCGCGCTGTCCGGAGCCGTGTCGGCAGGCCGCGGCGCCGTGGTCGGTGATCTCGTCGGCCACGTCGGCGAGGTATTCGGCGTCGTGGTCGCCGGCCTCGATGACCCGGCGCAGGCGCAGGTAGTCCACGTCCCGCAGACGGCCCGCGTCGACCTCGTCGTCGAGCACGTCGGCCGCCTCGTGCAGCCCGGCCTCGCGCAACTCGGGCCACAGGTCCGCATCGGCGACCGCGGCGTCCTCGTCCTCGGCGGCGCTCGCGTTCTCGCGCGGGGTCAGCACGTACGGCTTGAGCACCACGTCCCAGCGGCCCAGTCGGCCGGCCAGGAACAGGAACGCGCCGTTGTACAGCAGCCGGACCAACCACTGCCCGTCGTGCAGGAGCCCGCGCGGGAAGATCAGCAGGAGCAGTTCGACGAACGGCCGCATGAGCGCGATCCAGGCGACGAAGCCGAGCACCAGGAACAGCGCGGCCCGGCGGAACTGTTCGGGGCGCGGACGCCCGTTCAGTTCGGCGCGCCGGTCCAGCCGCTGCCACCGCGGCCGCAGGTAGGGCCACACCAGTTCGTGCCAGCGGCCGAGGTAGCCGAAGAAGACGACCAGCACGACGTAGAGCAGGTTGTTGAACAGCAGCGGCCAGACGAACTCGGGCAGGACCTTCCGGACCAGCCAGACATAGGCGAGTATCACCCAGTTCAGGCTGAGCACGCCGATCACCAGCCACAGCACGGCCCGGCGGATCAGCGCGCCGTCCGGGCGCGTGCGCGCCTCGCGTTCGAGTTCCTTGAGCTTGATCTCCCGCGCGTCGCGGCCGTATCCGTACACGCCCGGGGCGTCCCGGTGACGCGGGCCGCGGAGCCACCCGCGCAGGTCGAAGCCGTCGGGGTCGACGGCCCGGCGGGGTCGCGCCGGGGGCGGTACGCGCGTCTCGGCGGCCCGCGCGCGGCGGGCCGGCGTCGGGCGGGTGTCGTCCGCGAAGGCCGCGGCCTCGAAAGCCGGCGATGCCGGGGGCTCCGGCCGTTCCACGTCCACGTCTCGTCCTCCCGGAACCACGCCTTCGACACGACTCAATCTAGGTGCCGGACCCGCTGTCGTGATGATCATTCCGGTGCGAGTCCCACGCGTGTTCGTACACGCCCGTCTCCGGTCTTGTTCCCGGCCGGCTTTTGTCCATCCCGGACACAAGCAACCGGGTGACTCACCGATGCGGCGCATGCGGCGCGGGTGGCGCGGCGCCTAGCCTGCTCGTATAGGACCGCGGTGCCACCGCGTACCCCCGCATCGACCCATAGGAGACCAGCATGGGCGCTTCGCAGCCCGGTGGGCCCTCGCTCCCGCAGGAGCGCCGGCTCGTCACCGCCATCCCCGGCCCGAAGTCGACCGAGCTGATGACGCGCCGGAACAAGGCGGTCGCGCGCGGCGTCAGCACGACCCTGCCGGTCTTCGTGACCCAGGCGGGCGGCGGCGTGGTCGTCGACGTGGACGACAACTCGCTGATCGACTTCGGCTCCGGCATCGCCGTGACCAGCGTGGGCAACTCGGCCGAGGGCGTGGTGCGTCGCGCGTCCGAGCAGCTCCAGCGGTTCACCCACACGTGTTTCATGGTGACCCCGTACGAGTCGTACGTGGCCGTCGCCGAGCAGCTCAACGAGCTGACCCCGGGTGACCACGAGAAGCGCACCGCGCTGTTCAACTCCGGCGCCGAGGCGGTGGAGAACGCGATCAAGATCGCGCGCGCCCACACCAAGCGCCCCGCCGTCGTCGTGTTCGACCACGGCTACCACGGCCGGACCAACCTGACGATGGCCCTGACGGCGAAGAACATGCCGTACAAGGAGTCGTTCGGCCCGTTCGCGCCCGAGGTCTACCGCGTCCCGGTCGCCTACCCCTTCCGCTGGCTGACCGGCGCGGACAACTGCGCCGACGAGGCCGCCGCGCAGGCGATCGACGTCATCACCAAGCAGATCGGCGCGCACAACGTCGCCGCCGTGGTGATCGAGCCCATCCTCGGCGAGGGCGGCTTCATCGAGCCGGCCAAGGGCTTCCTGCCGAAGATCGTCGAGTTCTGCAAGGCGAACGGCATCGTCTTCGTCGCGGACGAGATCCAGACCGGCTTCTGCCGCACCGGCCAGTGGTTCGCGTGCGACGACGAGGGCATCGTCCCGGACCTGATCACCACCGCCAAGGGCATCGCGGGCGGCCTGCCGCTCGCCGCCGTCACCGGGCGCGCCGAGATCATGGACGCCGCCCATGCGGGTGGCCTCGGTGGCACGTACGGCGGCAACCCGGTCGCCTGTGCCGCGGCGCTCGGCGCGATCGAGACCATGCGCGGCCTCGACCTCAACGGCGCGGCCCGCCGGATCGGCGAGATCATGCTGGCTCGCCTGGGCACGATGCAGGAGAAGTTCGCCGAGATCGGCGAGGTTCGCGGTCGCGGCGCGATGATCGCGATCGAGCTGGTCAAGCCGGGCGGCAAGGAGCCGAACGCCGAGCTGGCCGCCGCCGTCGCCAAGGCGTGCCACGCGGAGGGCGTGCTGGTCCTCACCGCGGGCACCTACGGCAACGTGCTGCGCTTCCTGCCGCCGCTGGTGATCCCGGAGCACCTGCTCGTCGAGGGTCTGGACGTGCTGGAGACCGCGTTCGCGAACGCGGTCTGATCCGCCGGGGCACCCCCGACGCCACGAACCCCCCGTCCACCGGATGACTCCGGTGGACGGGGGGTTCGGCGTTCGGGGGAAACTCGACCGGAAAGCGACGTTCGAACGCGCTCCGGGGCGCGAGCGAAGGGGTCAGATCCGCGGTCGGCGCGGCGCCGGGGCGATCCGCTCGACCATCGTCAGACCCGGCACGGTGTCCCATCCGCACAGCGCGAGGACGCGCAGCATCTGTCGGCTCGCGCCGACGAGGACCATGTGCCCGCCGCGCCGAGCCAGCATGCCCGCCTGGTCGACGAACACGCGCAGTCCCGCGACGTCGATGAAGACCAGCTTGCTCACGTCGACCCGGATGTCGCCGCCGTCGCGGGCGGCGGACGACAGGACGCGGCGCACCACGTCCACGTTGGCGAGGTCGATCTCGCCTTCGAGGCGAAGGCCGCGGGGCCGGGTCATGCGCACCACCCGCAGCTGGCGGTCGCTGGTCAGGACCACACCCATCGCACCCGCGCCCCGACCCGGTCGGGGCTCCACCGAGGAATCGAACACGGCACCGCCCGCCTTGACGCCCTTGGAAACCACCGGAGCCTCGGTCCGGCGGACGCGCCCGCTCCCCGCAGGGGCCGGGATGCACGGCACGCGGTATGTCGAGTAATCGGACTCTTCAACCACCTGGCCAACCCTACCTTTGCGTGCTGACAGCAGAGGGGCGATCGACGACATTGCGTCAATGCGACGTCACTCGAGCCACCGTCTATTTGTCCTGCTTACGACTGTTCTCCGCGTACTTGGACCCTCCGGGACGGCCGATGTCACGCGGCACGCGCTGTGACCCCGCTCACATCCTCCATGGACCCAACGTACAGCGTGTATGTCTCGCCTTCCAGAGCGCCTTTCAGAGCGTGGAGAACGTGTGCAGGCTTTGTGACAAGGCTGGGATCAGGGAACTTGTCGACCTGTTCTCCGCGTATCTTCGAGTGAGATGCACAGACCTTCCTCCGACATCGGCCCTGAGCAAGCCGGTGGCCGCCCCGGGACAACGCCCCCCGTTCCGGGGCGGCGGTCTGTTCACTCACAGTACACGCGTGGCCTCGTAGCGACGCTGATCCTGTCGATCGTGCTGCTCGTGCTGACGGTCGCGGTAGTGGCCGAAAGCGACCCCCTCCGCACGCTCGATCGCACCGTCCGGGACGCGGTCCGCGACCTGGCCGCCGGGCCCGGCACGGCCTGGCTGGACGGCCCGGCGCACGCGTTGGCCGACCTGGGCGGGCCGGTCCCCGGCGGGATCGTACTCGCCGCGGCAGCGCTGTTCGCGACCCGGCGCCTGCGCCGGGCGTACCCGATCCTCGTCTGTCTCGGCGCGGTCGCGGTCGTGATGATCGCGGTGATCGGCGGCAAGGACCTGATCGGCCGGCCGGGCCCCGGCGAGTCGCCGGTGACGGCCGACCAGTGGGGTTTCTTCCCGTCGGGGCACACCGCGACCTCGACGATCTGCTACGGCCTCGCCGTGCTCCTGCTCGGGCGTGTCGGGTCGGCGGCGGCGCGGCGGCGATGGCACGCGGGCGCGGCGGTGCTGTGCGCCCTGATCGGGTTCGCGCTGCTGTGGTGCGACTACCACTGGCTCGCCGACGTGGTCGCGGCGTGGGCGCTGTGCGGGATCGTGCTGTGGGCGGCGGCCCGGATCCTGGACGCCGCCGGGCTCGGAGCTCGGCCGCCCGCTTCGCCGCCGTCTCCATCGCCGCCCGTAATCCGGTCATCGTCCGATCGATGATCCGACCCCGCCGGCCGCGGCCGGCGGCAGGTCGGTGTGCGCGAGGACGCGGTCGACCATGGCCGGAGGCCATCTCGACAGGTGAACGGTGAGAGAACTTTTCCCGCAACTTAATCTGCGGATTACGCGGCATCAGATGCCAGCTTGCAGCGACATGCGGTGAAATCTGGGCGTACAACCTACGGAATCAGTTGCTAACGGGATCTTGACGCATGTTCATACGGGCGTTTGTATTACGCCGCACCGTTCGGAAGGTTCGAACGGCTCACCATCCGTCCCGGAGGCGATAACCGCACCCCGCTGTCCTGCAGAGGTAGCGCACATGGCTGTAGAAACAACCCCACCGCCGGCCGGGACCGCGACGCCAGTCACGCTCGATGTCGACGGTGCGCCCGCACCGCTCAAGCGATCCATCGGTGTTCTCGGTGGCACGCTCCTGACCCTCTCCTGTCTGACCCCCGCTTCCTCGCTCTTCGTGATCGTTCCGGGGATGTTCGCGGACCTGGGCTCCGGCACCGCGCTGGCCCTGGTCGTGGCCGCCGTCCTGTGCATCGGCGTCGCGTTCTGCTACTCCGAGCTCGGCACGCTCATCCCCAGCGCCGGCGGCGAGTACGCCATGGTCGGCACCCTGATGGGCCGCTTCATGGGCTGGCTGGTCTTCATCATCGCCACGATCGTGGTGATGATCGTGCCGCCGATCATCGCGCTGGGCACCGCCGACTATCTGACCTCGATCGCGACGATCGACATGATGTGGGCCGGCGCCGCGGTGATGATCCTGGCGACCATCATGGGTCTGCTCGACCTGCGCGCGAACGCGTGGGTGACCGGCGTCTTCCTGTCCCTGGAGGTCGTGGCCGCGGCCATCGTCGCCTTCCTCGGCTTCGCGAACGTCCACCAGTCGGCCTCGACGCTGGTCAAGCCCGAGGTCGTCGTGGACGCCGCGTCGAACACCACCGACCCGCTCAAGATGGGCCTGTTGATCGCCGGCATGGCCGGCGCGCTGTTCGCCCTGCAGGGCTTCTCCACGGCGGTCTATCTCGCCGAGGAGATGGAGAACCCGCGGCGCACCGTCTCGCGCACGGTCCTGTGGACCCTGGGCCTGGGCGGCGTGATCCTGATCGTCCCGACGATCGCAATCTCGCTGGGCGCGCCGGACCAGGCGACCCTGGCGGGCGGCGACATCCTCGGCCTGGTCGAGGGATGGTCGAACCACGGCATGGCGACCTTCATCGGCCTGTGCATCGCGCTCGCGATCATCAACGCCGGCGTGGTCATGGTGATCCAGAACTCCCGCGTGGTCTACGCCTCGGCCCGCGACCGGGCCTGGCCCGAGCCGATCAACCGGGCCTTCGGCAAGGTGAACCGGTTCGGTTCGCCGTGGATCTCGACGCTCGTCGTCGGGGTGCCCGGCGCGCTCCTGTGCTTCGTGGACCTGGAGATCCTCGGCGAGGTCACCGGTGTCGCGGTCGCCGCGCTCTACCTGGTCGTGGCCGGCGCCGCGCTGGCCGCCCGCCGCGGCACGCACAAGGGCACGCAGGCGTGGCGGATGCCGCTGTGGCCGGTGGTGCCGATCGCGCTCATCGCGTCCATGGTCTACGTGCTGACCGAACAGCCGATCCGCGCGCTGCTGATCACGGGCGGGGTGCTGGTGGTCGCCTCGCTGTACTGGCTGCTGTACCTGCGCCCGCGCCAGGACACCCGCTGGAAGATCAAACTGATGGCCGACGACTCCTGATCGGTCCGCGACCGTCGCCCGCCCCGGTGCGGTGTCTCCTCCGCGAGTCACCGCACCGGGGCGTCGTCCTCCGCGCGCTCGGTCGGGCGCGCTCAGTCCTCCACCAGCGCCGCCCGCAGCCGTTCGAGCCGGTCCGCGTCCAGGCCCAGGCCCCGCTCCAGGTAGGCGTCGAAGCCGCCCCAGTGCGTGTCCATGACCTCCAGGGCGCCGCGCAGGTACTCCTCGCGCACCTCCAGGAACGGCTGGAACAGCTCCAGCAGACCCGGTCGCATCGCGAGCTTGTCGGTGTTCGGCTCGTAGCGGTTGCCCGGCTCGTTGCTCACCAGGTAGTTCGCCACCACGTCGTCGTGCGAGACCCCGACGATCCGCTGGATCAGGGCCGCCGCTATGCCCGCGCGGTCCTTGCCCGCCGAGCAGTGCACGACCACCGGCAGGCCGTCGGCCTCGGTCATCGCGCGCAGCATCGCGGCGTGCTTGTCGACACGATTCGACACCTGGTCGCGATAGTCCGCCGCGATCGACTGCTCCGCGCGCCCGTTGCCGAGCCGCTCGCGCAGCACGCTCATGTCGGCGCTGCGCAGTTGCCCCCAGAAGTCGGAGTGCCGGGCCGGGTCGCTCATCGGCAGGTTGAGCCACGTCGCGCCCTCGGGCAGCACGTCGGCGCCGTCCAGCTCGATGTCGGCCGGGCTGCGCAGGTCCACCACGAGCCGGATGCCCAGGCCCGCGATGGTCGCGCGGTCCGCCTCGGTGGGCTTGGCCAGGTGGCCGCTGCGGAAGTAGCGACCGGAGCGCACCCGTCGCCCGTCGGCGGTCGGCAGGCCGCCGATGTCGCGGAAGTTGCGGACCCCTTCGAGAGTGAGTCCGGCGTCCGCCTGATGTTGTGTCACGTGTCTCCTCGTGCTGGTGTCCGGGTCCGTGCGGGCGCCGGTCGCGACCGCGATCGGCGCCGGGATCTCAGTGCTCGCGAACGGGACGCGGTTCCCCGAAGCGCCGCTCGAACTGCTCGTCGGTCATCGCGCGCAACTCCTCCACCCGCACCAGGCCGGTCATCAGCTCGGTGAGGAAGCGCGGCGCGGGGGTGCTCCGCAGGGCATCGGTGATCGGGCCGGGAGCGGTGTGCGCGAGGGTGTCGACCCGGCCGTCGGGGTGCAGCGTGAAGGTGCGGTAGCCGGGGCCGTCGAAGGTCCCGCCGACGTAGTCGATGCTGAAGGTCGTCGAGGGCGCCACGAAGACGGGCACCCCCGCGAACTCGCCCTCCAGGCCGCCGTGCAGGTGGCCGCCGGCGATCGCCCGGATCCGCGGGAAGTCGCGCACCAGTGCGGCGAGTCGGCCGGAGGGGTCCAGGGTCGGGCAGATCTCGGCGAGTGGCGGCTGGTGCACGAACACGAGCACGTGCTCGGCGTCCGACCCGGTCAGGATCTCCCTGGCCCGCGCGGCGTCGGGGGCGCTCACCTCGGGGCCCGAGGCCAGCGTCATCCGCTCGTCGAGGTCGCGGTACACGCCCTCGCCGACGTGCTCGCGCCCGAGCGCGTTGGTGTCGACCATGAGCAGCAGCCACGGGCCCACCCGGACGGCCGGTTCGAGGTGGACGCCGGTGCGCGGCAGGCAGGCCGTGTAGGTGTCGTGCCGATCGTGGTTGCCCGGGAGGCAGTACACCGGGAGCGGAAGCGCGTCCAGGATGTCGCCGAGGGCGTTGTAGGCGCCCGCGGAGCCGGTGTCGGCCAGGTCTCCGGACGCGATCAGCACATCGGCCGCGGCGATCGCGTCGGCGGCGTCGGCGAGTGCCGCGGCCAGGCCGTCCGCGGGATCGTGTCGCACCAGACCGTGGCCGCCCGGCGCGTCCCGGTAGTGCACGTCCGAGATCTGGATCAAGCGGACGGCGCCGGCGCCGGTCGTACTGTCTTCGATGGGCATGTGCCGTTCCCCTGTCACGTGCGCGGCGGCCGTCGACTGATCATCTGACGACCCGTCACGCATGCTGCCAGGGAAGGCGTGCGGAAGAAATGGCGAAGCCCGCCGGACCACGTCATTGGGGTCCGGCGGGCTTCGCCCGGAGTGCTTTCCAGCTGGGTTTGCGGTGTTGCGAGGGTGCTCGACCGACGTCAGTCGTTGGTCGGGAAGCCCAGGTTGATGCCGCCGTGGCTCGGGTCGAGCCAGCGCTGCGTGACGACCTTGCCGCGGGTGAAGAACTGCACGCCGTCGGCGCCGTACGCGTGCAGGTCGCCGAAGAGCGAGTTCTTCCAGCCGCCGAACGAGTAGTAGGCGACCGGGACCGGGATCGGCACGTTGATGCCGATCATGCCGACCTCGACCTCGTTCTGGAACTTGCGGGCCGCGCCACCGTCGTTGGTGAAGATCGCGGTGCCGTTGCCGTACGGGTTGGCGTTGATCAGGGCCAGACCCTCGTCGTACGACTCGACCCGGACGACGGACAGGACCGGGCCGAAGATCTCGTCGGTGTAGATCGACATCTCGGGGGTGACGTTGTCGAACAGCGTCGGGCCCACCCAGTAGCCGTCGGCGGTGTCGTCACCGTCGATGGGGTGCTCGCGGCCGTCCACGACCATCGTCGCGCCCTGGTTCACGCCGGCCTCGACGTACGACAGCACCTTGTCCGCGTGCTGCCGGGTGACCAGCGGGCCCATCTCGGAGGTGGCCTGGCAGCCCGCGCCGACGCGGAGCTTGGTCATCCGCTCCTTGATCTTGGCGATCAGCTCGTCGGCGATCGGCTCGACCGCGACCAGGGCCGAGATCGCCATGCAGCGCTCGCCGGCCGCACCGAAGCCGGCGTTGACCGCGGCGTCGGCGACCAGGTCGAGGTCGGCGTCCGGAAGCACCAGCATGTGGTTCTTGGCGCCGCCGAGGGCCTGCACGCGCTTGCCGTAGCGGGTGCCGTTCTCGTAGACGTACTTGGCGATCGGGGTCGAGCCCACGAAGGACACGGACTTGATGTCCGGGTGCTCCAGGATGCGGTCGACGGCGACCTTGTCACCGTGCACGACGTTGAAGACGCCGTCGGGCAGGCCGGCCTGCTTCCACAGGTCCGCGAGGAAGTTCGCGGTCGAGGGGTCCTTCTCGCTCGGCTTGAGGATCACCGTGTTGCCGGTGGCGACCGCGATCGGGAAGAACCACATCGGGACCATCGCCGGGAAGTTGAACGGCGAGATGATCGCGACCGGACCCAGCGGCTGGCGGATCGAGTAGACGTCGATGCCGGTCGACGCCTGCTCGGAGTGGCCGCCCTTCTGCAGGTGCGGGATGCCGCAGGCGAGCTCCACGACCTCCTGGCCGCGGGCGATCTCGCCGAGCGCGTCGGAGTGCACCTTGCCGTGCTCTTCGACGATGATCGCGGCGAGCTCGTCCTTCTTGGAGTTGAGCAGCTCGCGGAAGTTGAAGAGCACCTGGGAGCGCTTTGCCAGCGAGGCGTTCTTCCACGTGGCGAACGCGCGGACGGCGACCGAGACGGCCTCGTCGACCTCGGCCACCGAGGCGAAGTCGACCGTGCCGGTGACCTTGCCGGTGGCGGGGTTGTGGATGTCGCCCCGACGCTCCGAGGTGCCGGTCCACTCCGCGTTGGCGATCCAGTGGGTTACGTGCTTCGTCAAGGGTCTTGCCTTCCGGGGATACGGTGCTTGGCCGAGGGGCCGCATAAGCCCCGTACAGGGCCAGTCTCGCCGCCCGTTGAACGCGCCTCAAGCTTCAGACTGTCGGCGGTTGGCACGTTCGCCTTACAGACCGTCTCGACACCACCCTTCCACGGCCTGCCGGGGCCGCTGAAGGGCGTTCCGGAAGCCGGGTGGGACGCCTGCCCACCCGGCTCACCGGCGCGCTGCTAGCTGTCGAAGCCCATGCCGACCTTGTCCAGGGCCTTGAGCCACAGGTTGCGCTTGCCGCCGTTCTTGTCGGCGCGGTCCATCGACCACTTGGTCATCGAGACGCCGGCCCACTTGATCGGTTCCGGGGGGAACGGGAGCGGCTTGGTGCGGACCATCTTGAGCTCGGTGCGCTCGGTGGGGCGGCCGTCGAGTTTGTCGAGCATGACCTCCGCGCCGAACCGGGTCGCGCCCACGCCCAGGCCGGTGTAGCCCATCGCGTACGCGACCTTGCCCTTGTACGCCGTGCCGAAGAACGCCGAGAAGCGGCTGCACGTGTCGATCGCGCCGCCCCACGTGTGGGTGAAGCGCAGACCGTCGAGCTGCGGGAACGTGTCGAAGAAGTGCTGCGCGAGCTTCGCGAACGTCTCCGGCCGCTGGTCCAGGTCCGAGGACAGCTTGGAGCCGTAGTGGTAGATGGCGTCGTAGCCGCCCCACAGGATCCGGTTGTCCGCGCTGAGCCGGTAGTAGTGGAACTGGTTGTTCGTGTCGCCGATGCCCTGGCGGTTGCGCCACCCGATCGACGCGAGCTGCTCCTCGCTCAGCGGCTCGGTCATCATCGCGTAGTCGTAGACCGGGACCACGAACGGTCGAAGCCGCTTGACCAGCGACGGGAACACGTTCGTACCGAGCGCCACGTTGCCGGCGAACACCCGGCCGTACGCCGTCTTGAGCACCATGCCCGAACCGTGCTCGGCCAGCTCGGTGGCCTTGGTGCGCTCGTAGATCCGCACGCCGAGCGACTCGCACGCGGCCTTGAGGCCCCACGCGAGCCGGGCCGGGTCGACCATGGCGCAGCCGGTCTTGTCCCAGACGCCCGCCAGGTAGGTCGGCGAGGCCACCTCGGCCCGCACCTGGTCCTGATCCAGGAAGGTCAGCTCGGTGCCGTACCGCCCCGCGAGCTCGATCTCCTCGCGCAGTTCCTCGACCTGGTGCGGCTGGGTCGCGACGTTCAGCTCGCCGGTGCGCTCGAACGCGCAGTCGATGCCGTACCGCTTCACCGCCGCCTCGATCTCGTCGAGGTTGTGCTCGCCCAGCTTCTCCAGCTTCGCGAGCTCGTTCGGCCAGCGGTCGAGCCCGTTGTAGAAGCCGTGGGTCAGGCTCGCGGCGCAGAATCCGCCGTTGCGGCCCGAGGCCGCCCAACCGATCTCGTGCGCCTCGATCAGGACCACGTCGCGCGAAGGGTTGCGTTCCTTCGCGATGAGCGCGGTCCACAGGCCCGAGTAGCCGCCGCCGACGATCGCGAGATCGCAGTGGTCGTCGCCCACCAGGGCCGCGAGCGGCTCGGGGCGGGCGGGCTGGTCGAGCCAGAAGGGAACCGGTGCGGCGTCCGCGAGCGAGCGGACGGCCTCGACCGAGGGAGCAGGATCCGACGTGTTCCGGGGACCCATGGGGTTTCACCACTTTCGCGGCGCCCACCGGGACCACCTTGTCGGGTCCCGGCGGTTTCACCGCATAGCTACAGAACTGGGATTGATCATCATGCAACGGGCGAGGCTACGCCCGTTGTCTGGCCCGTCGCGTCGCGCGGATCTGCCCGATCATCACGATCAGCACGGCGATGACGAACATCGCCGAACCGATCACGTTGATCTGCGGCGGAGTGCCGCGCTGCGCCGCGCCGTACACGAACATCGGGAACGTGACGGTGTTGCCCGACGTGAAGTTGGTGATCACGAAGTCGTCGAAGCTCAGCGCGAAGGCGAGCATCGCGCCGGCGCCGATGCCGGGTGCCGCGAGCGGCAGGGTCACCCGCAGGAACACCTGCGTGGGTGAGGCGTAGAGGTCCCCCGCGGCCTCTTCCAACTTCGGGTCCATGCCGAGCACGCGGGCCTTGACCGCGACCACGACGAAGCTCAGGCAGAACATGATGTGCGCGATCAGGATCGTCACGAACCCGGTGTTGATCCGCATGTTCAGGAAGAGCGTGCCGAGCGAGGCGCCCATCACGACCTCGGGCATCGACATCGGCAGGAACAGCAGGGTGTTGATCGCGCCGCGGGCGCGGAAGCGGTACCGGCCGAGCGCGAACGCGATCGCGGTGCCGAGCACGGTGGCCACGATCGTGGACAGGACCGCGATCTTCATGCTGATCGCGACCGAGTCGCAGATGCCCGCGACCCCGCACGGCTCCTTCCACGCGTCGAGCGTGAAGCCGTTCCAGCTGTAGTTGAAGCGCCCGTTCGGGTCGTTGAAGGAGAACATCAGCACGACGATGTTCGGCAGCGTCATGTACCCGAGCGCGAGCAGGCCGAACAGGACGACGACGTTGCGACGCAACCAGTTGACGACGGCCATCAGACCAGGTCCTCCGTCCCCGCCTTGCGGATGTACGCCGTCACCATGAGCACGATCAGGAGCATCAGGATGAACGACAGGGCGGCGGCCGTCGGGTAGTCCAGGACCCGCAGGAACTGGGTCTGGATGACGTTGCCCGCCATGCCGGTGTCGGGCGAACCGAGCCATTGGGCGTTGACGTAGTCGCCGGACGCCGGGATGAACGTGAGCAGCGTGCCGGAGACCACGCCCGGCAGCGACAGCGGGAAGGTGACCTTCGCGAAGGTCGTCCGCGGCGACGCGTACAGGTCGCCGGCCGCCTCGTGCAGGCGCGGGTCGATCCGCTCCAGACAGGCGTACAGCGGCAGCACCATGAACGGCAGGAAGTTGTACGTCAGACCGCAGATCACCGCGAGCGGCGTCGCGAGCACCCGATCGTCCTGGGTGAGCCCGAGGAACGCCGTCACGTTGGTGAAGTGCAGCGTGTTGAGCACGTCCACGACGATGCCGTTGTCCGCGAGGATCGTCTTCCAGGCCAGCGTGCGGACCAGGAAGCTGGTGAAGAACGGCGCGATGACCAGCACGAGCCACATGCCGCGCCACTTGCCGGCCTTGAACGCGATCGCGTACGCGACCGGGTAGCCGATCAGCAGACACAGCACGGTCGCGGCGGCCGCGTACCCGAACGAGCGCAGGAACTGCGGGTAGTACTGGTCGATCGCGTCCCAGTAGGTCGCCCAGTGCCAGGTGAGGTCGTAGCCCTTGGTCAGGTTGCCGGTCTGCAGCGAGGTGGAGCCCTGGACGGCCATCGGGACCGCGAAGAACACGACCAGCCACAGCAGGCCGGGCGCGAGCAACGCGTACGGCACCCATCTGCCGCGCCGCTTGGGCTCCCGCGTCGGTGCCTTGGTCTCCACACCCCCCACCGAGCCGGTGCCGAGGGTGCCCAGGGCGCTCACGCGGCGTCCTCGATCGCCTCGGCGATGCCCGCGGTCGGATCGCCCGGCTCCAGGCCGAAGCCGTGGCCCGGGTTCCAGTGCAGGGTCACCTTCGCGCCGGGCACGAGGCGCGCGTCGCGCTCCATGTTCTGCTCGAAGACGGTGAACTCCTGGTCCCAGGGCATCCGGACGACGTACTGCGTGGAGACGCCGATGAAGCCGGCGTCCACGATCACGCCGCCTTCGAGACGGTTGCGGTCGTCCGCGACCTTCGCGTCCGCCGCGTAGGTGATGGTGATCTTCTCGGGTCGGATGCCCATCACGATCCGGTCGCCGTCGGCGGCCGAGCGGTCGGCGGGCAGCGCCATCCGGTTGCCCTGCACGTCGAGCAGCAGGTCGCCGTCGGCGCGCCCGGAGACCTTGGCCTCCAGCAGGTTGGACTGGCCCAGGAAGTTCGCCACGAACGTGGTGCGGGGCGATTCGTAGAGTTCGACCGGCGAACCGAGCTGCTCTATTCGGCCGCCGTTCATCACCGCGATGGTGTCGGCCATGGTCATGGCCTCTTCCTGGTCGTGGGTGACGTGCACGAACGTGATGCCCACGTCGGTCTGGATGCGCTTGAGTTCCAGCTGCATCTGGCGGCGCAGCTTGAGGTCGAGCGCGCCCAGCGGTTCGTCGAGCAGCAGCACCTGCGGGGTGTTGATCAGCGCGCGGGCGACCGCGACCCGCTGCTGCTGGCCGCCGGAGAGCTGAGTGGGCTTGCGCTTGGCCAGGTGGCCGAGCTCGACCAGGTCGAGCATGTCCGACACCTGCTTCGCGGTGTCCTTGATCCCCCGACGCTTGAGTCCGAAGCCGACGTTGTCGGCCACGGTCAGGTGCGGGAACAGGGCGTAGTTCTGGAACACCGTGTTGACGGGGCGCTTGTACGGCGGAAGAGCCGTGACGTCGCGGTCGCCGATGCGAACGCTGCCCGTCGAGGGCTGTTCCAGTCCGGCGATCATCCGCAGTGTCGTGGTCTTGCCGCAGCCCGAGGCACCGAGAAGGGCGAAGAACGATCCCTGAGGGATCGTCAGGTCCATGGGGTGGACGGCCGTGAAGTCACCGTAGTGCTTGCTCAGGCCCACCAGGGAGACGTCGCCGGAGACGCCGGCCCGCTGCTGCTCAGTCATGATTCCTCTCGCCGCCCGGCGGGCCGGGGCCTGACCCGGGCCCGTCCGCCGGCCACAAGGACGGCCGAGAACTTCCGTTCCCGGCCGTCGTCTCGAACAGGGTGTGGTTACCGGTCTCCGAAGATCGTGCGGTGCCAGTCCTTGCGGGCGATGCCCGTGCCGTCGTACATGACGTGCTTGACCTGGGTGTACTCGTCGAAGGAGTACTGCGACATGTCCTTGCCGAAGCCGGACGCCTTGTAGCCGCCGTGCGGCATGTCGCTGATGATCGGAATGTGGTCGTTGACCCACACGCAGCCGGCCTGGATCTCCCGGGTCGCGCGCAGCGAGCGGAAGATGTCGCGCGTCCACGCGGACGCGGCCAGGCCGTACGGGGTGTCGTTGGCGAGCCGGATGCCTTCCTCGTCGCTGTCGAACGGCAGCACGACAAGGACCGGGCCGAAGATCTCGTCCTGGACGATCTCGCTGTCCTGCGCCACGTCGGTGACCAGGGTCGGGCGGTAGAACGCGCCCTTGGCGAGCTCGCCGCCGGGGATCTCGCCGCCGGTGACGATGGTGGCGCCGTAGCCGCGGGCACGCTCGACGAAGCCGGCCACCGACTCCTGCTGGCGACGCGAGACGAGCGGGCCCAGGTCGGTCGAGGGGTCCATCGTGTCGCCGAGGCGCACGGTGTCGTACAGCTCCGCGACACCGGCGACGAACGCGTCGTACAGCGGGCGCTGCACGTAGGCGCGGGTCGCGGCGGTGCAGTCCTGGCCCGAGTTGATCAGCGACGCGGCGACCGCGCCGTTGATCGCGGCGTCGAGGTCGGCGTCGTCGAAGACCACGAACGGGGCCTTGCCGCCGAGTTCGAGGTGCAGGCGCTTGACGGTCTGGAGGGCGACCTCGCCGACCCGCTTGCCGACGCCGGTCGAGCCGGTGAACGAGATCATCGACACGTCGCCGTGGCCCATGAGGTATTCGCCGGCGACCCGGCCCTTGCCGGTGATCACGTTGACGACGCCGTCGGGGATGCCCGCGTCGGTGCACGCCCGCGCGAACATCAGCGAGGTCAACGGGGTGATCTCGGCGGGCTTGAGGACGATCGTGTTGCCCGCGGCGATCGCCGGGAGGATCTTCCACGCGGCCATCTGAAGCGGGTAGTTCCACGGCGCGATCGAGCCGACCACGCCGATCGCCTCGCGGCGCACCATCGAGGTGGATCCGGCGGAGTACTCGCCGGCCGCCTTGCCCTCGAGGTTGCGGGCCGCACCCGCGAAGAACGCGGTGTTGTCGATCGTGCCCGGCACGTCGAACTCGGTGGTGAGCCGGATCGGCTTGCCGGCCTGCGCGCTCTCGACCCGCGCGAAGTCGTCGGCGCGCTCTTCGAGCAGCACGGACAGCTTGTTCAGCGCCGTCGCGCGCTCGCCCGGCGTGGCCCGCGACCACTCCTGGAACGCGCCCTTGGCGGCGGCTACCGCCGCGTCCACGTCCGCGGTGCTCGCGAGCGTGATCGTCTCGACCGTCTCGCCGGTCGCGGGGTTGGTGACGTCGAAGGTCTCCCCGGACGAGCCCTGCCGCAGTTGTCCCCCGACGTACTGATGACCTTTGCCGAAGTCCTGCATAGGCATGGGAGCCCTCCAAGGGGATTTTCGATGAGCCGACGGGCACCGTGCGGGGTGGTTATGCGCGTGAGCCGCGTCAGCGTAGGACGATGCCGTTTCGACACGGGGTGCCGCAACAGGCACACCGACAGGTCTGACGACGTGGGCTTTACACGTCGTGAACCGCCTCCCGGGGACCCGGGGGCGAGGCTCAAGATCGTCGGCGACCTGTCACCATGGAAGTGCCGGCGGCCGAGCCGCTTACAGATTGCATACGGATTCCCGCTTCCCCCGGGAACCAACCGCACGTGCGGTCGGGCCGTGGTCAGCTCGCGGAGGTAGTTCACATGTTCCCCACCGTCGCCGACGTACTGGCCCTCGACACCGTCCAGCGCGGCCGTCCGCAGGTGGTCGCGGGCGAGCGCGGCCTGGCTCGGCCGGTCCGCTGGGTGCACATCAGCGAGTTGCCGGACGTGACCCGGCTGCTCAAGGGCGGCGAGCTGGTGATGGCCACCGGCATCGCGCTGCCCGAGGAGCGGGAAGGTCTGCAACGGTACATCCGCGATCTTGTGGAAGTGGACGCGGCCGGGCTCGTGCTCGAACTGGGCCGGCGCTACACCGATCAGCTCCCGCGCGCGCTGGTGGCGGCGGCCGAGCAGGCCGGCCTGCCGGTGATCACGCTGCGCAACGAGACCCGGTTCATCGGCATCACGGAGGCCGTGCACGGGCTGATCATCGACGCGCAGCTGGCCGAACTGCAGGCGTCCGAGGCCGTGCACCAGGCGTTCAACGAGCTCGCGGTCGAGGGCGCCGAGCCCGCCGAGATCGTCCGGCAGGCGTCCCGGATGGCCGGCCGGCCGGTGATCCTGGAGAACCTCGCGCACCAGGTGCTCGCGTACGACGCGGCCGGCATCGTCGCCGAGACCCTGTTGGAGAACTGGGAGGACCGCTCACGCCGGCTCCGGCTGACCGCGCGGACCGATTTCGACGAGCGCACGGGGTGGCTGGTGACCACGGTCGGCGCCCGCGGCCACGACTGGGGCCGGCTGGTTCTGGTCGGTGACGGCACGCCGCCGCCCCCGCAGCAGACGATGCTCCTGGAGCGGGCCGCGTCCACGCTCGCGCTCAACCGGCTCGTGGTGCGGGATCGGGAGAGCCTGGAACGGCAGACCCATCGCACGCTGCTCTCCGGAATCCTGACCCACTCGTACACCGTGGCCGAGGTGACCCTGCGGGCCCGCGCGCTGGGCGTCCCGCTGGAGGGGCGACGGCTGGTCGGCGTGGTGCTGCGGCTGCGGCGGAGCGTGACCCCCGCGGCGCTGGAATCCCAGGCGCGGCTGCGCGACTTCACCGAGATCGCCGCCGCGGCGGTGCGGGAGCGGCGGCTGGCCGCCCTCGTCGGCGGGCTCGACGACGAGAACGTCGGGCTGCTGGTCGCACTCGCCTCGCAGGACACCGAGGACGGCGCGCTCGAAGGCTTCTCGGCCGCGGTCCGGCGGCTGGCGCCGGACCTCGCGGACGACATCGTGGTCGCGGTCGGCTCGTCGGTGGGGGCGGTGCGGGACGCTCGGCGCTCGCTGCTGGAGGCCACCCAGGTCGCCGACGCGGCGCTGCACCAGGGCGGCAAGGCCGCGTTCTATCGGCTGCCGGACGTGCGGTTGCGCGGCCTGTTGCATCTGCTGCGCGACGACGCGCGGCTTCAGACGTACGTCGAGCGCGAACTGGGGCCGCTGCTCGCGTACGACGCCCAGCAGGGCACGCAACTGGTCCCGATGCTGCAGGTGTACCTGGAGCACGGCCGCAACAAGTCGGCGGCGGCGGACGCGGCGCATCTGTCGCGGCCGTCGTTCTACGAGCGGCTGCATCGGATCGAGCGCGTGCTCGGCGTGGATCTCGACCAGGTCGAGAGCTGCCTTTCGTTGCACGTGGCGCTGTTGGGGCTGGAAGCGCTCAGGCGCTAGCGCTTGGGCTTCCCGGTAGTGGTCGGCCGGCCTGCGGCCCGCTTTGTCCTCAAACGCCGGACGGGCTCGGGAAGCTTGCCCTCAAGCACCGGGCGGGCTTAAAAAGCCTGTCCTCAAGCACCGCGCGAGGTCAGCCTGGGTGGGTGGTGCTGAGGGTGAAGTCGGTGAGTGCGGTGGCGTGTAGGGCCGAGTCTCGGGGCCATTGTTGTTCGGTGCTGAACAGGTCCACCTCGATGTAGATGCCCTTGATGATCACCGCGGCCAGTGTCGCGTGTCGGGGAATGCCGGACTCGGTCCACGTGTATTCCCAGACCACGCCTTTCTCGCCATGAATGGCGCGTTCCTCGAAGACCACTTTTCGATAGTCGCGAAAAACCGCGGGGGCGTTCTGTTCGTCGTCGCGCCACTGTTCCAACAAATCCGTGGTCTGCTGGAACGCGGTGCGTCCGGACAATACGCTCGCGCCGGCCGGATCGCTGTAGACGATGCTCTGGCTCTGCTCCTTGCGGGTCCACCCCGTCGGAATCAGCCACGTGAAGGTGCTCTCGTCCGCCTTGCGCACCGGAATCGGCGGGGTTCCCGGCGATGTCGTCGGATACGGCGCGAGGTTGGCGACCGGGTTCGCCGACGGTTCGACGCTGCCCGAGCGGCCGGTCGGCGCGCCCGTCCCGGTCGAGCCCTTGTCCCCGTCCCCGTTTCCGTTGGCGAGCAGCACCGCGGCCACGATCGCGCCGGCCAGGACGAGCGTGACGATCGGCATCAGGATCGCCAGTCGACGACGCCGCGACGGCGGCCGCCGCTGCCCGCCGCGCGGCAGCAGGAAGGTCGGCGCGTGCGCGCCGGCGGACTCGCTCGGGGGGTGCGGGCGCTGATCCGGCGGCGGCGCCGGAACCCGGGGGAAGGGGTCGGCCCCGGCCGCGTCGTCCGGGGCGACCCGGGCGGGCGGTACGACGTCGCGCCGCGGCGGCGCACCGGCGGTCGGCACGAGCGTCTCGTCGTCCTCCGGCTCGGTCGGCCGGATGTCCGGGCTCCGGCCGAGCGCCGTCGGCGGGATCGGCCGGGTCGAGTCGCCCACGTGCCGGCGGCCCTCGATCGCCAGCAGGTCGCTCAGCCGGGCCTCCACCTCCGCCGAGCCCGGCCGCAGCGCCGGGTCCCGGCGGAAGAGGGCGCGAACGAGCGGTTCGAGCGGGCCGATCTCCTCGGGCACCTCGGGCTCGGCGATCACGATCGCGTGCATGGTCGCCACCGGCGTGGACCGCCGGAACGGCGACGCGCCGGTGACCGCCGCGCACAGGGTGACCCCGAGCGACCACAGGTCGGAAGCCGGTCCCGGGTGTTCGCTCTCGATCCGCTCCGGCGCCATGAACTCGGGCGAGCCGAGGATCGCGCCCGTCCCGGTCAGCCCGCTGACCCCTTCGAGCGCGGCGATGCCGAAATCGGTCAGCACGGCGTGCCCGTCCCGCTCGATCAGCACGTTGCCCGGCTTGACGTCGCGATGGATGACGCCGTGCGCGTGCACGACGGCGAGCGCCCGGGCGATCTGTACGGCCACCGCGGCCGCGGCGTGCGGGGTGAGCGGGCCGTCCTCCTCCAGAATCGTGTCCAGGGAGCGGGCGTCGAGCAGTTCCATCACGATCCACAACCGGTCGTCGTCCTCGACGTAGTCGTAGACCCGCACGACGTTGGGGTGATTGATCCGCGCGGTCGCCTGCGCCTCGCGCAGACTGCGCTCGCGAAAGGACCGCTGCGAGGCGCTGCGACCCCAACCGGTCGTGATGACCTTGGCCGCCACGGGTCGATCGAGCAGCCGATCCCGGGCTCGCCAGACGGTGCCCATGCCGCCGCTGCCGAGCACGCTCACCAGCTCGTATCGGGCTCCCACCACGAACCCCGCCCAACCGTCTCCAGGCCCGCCCGGCATCGGCTTCCCCCAGGTCCCGCCGCTTTTCAAGATCAGACCATTGCCACTTTCGTGGGATTACCCCGGAAAGGCCCTGCGAAAGCTTAGGACGGACATGGTAGAACGAATCGTCACGCATAGCGGGAGGGGGATACCGCATGTTCGTCCCGAAAAAACTTCGATCAGAAAACGCCAAGAGAGCGGCGTTGATCATTTCTGTTCCGGTCGGAATAGCGATGATTCTGAACGCCGGGCTCGCCGTCGCGGATACCGAGGGAACCGGGGCCGCGCACCAAACCGCCGGCGGGCACCACACCCGGCCCCAGACCCCGACCGGCGACGTCACGACGAAGCCGCCGGCCACGACGAGGCCACCCGCCACGACGAAACCACCGGCCACCACGAAACCACCGACCACCGCTCCGCCGACCACCCAGCGGCCGACCACGAAGCCGCCCACCACGCGGCCGCCGACCACCGTCCCACCGACGACCAAGCCGCCCACGACCGCCCCGCCGACCACGACGCCGCCCACCGACAAGCCGCCGACGACCAGGCCGCCGACCACCTCGAAGCCGCCCACCGAGCCGCCCGCGACCCCGCAGTTCGCGGTGAGCGCGTCCTCGCAGATCACCTTCGACGCCAACGGCCGGGCCACGATCGCGTTCACCGTCACGAACAGCACCGACAAGGTCCAACCGGCCCGCGACGTGTACGCGCGCAGCACGGGGCAGCTCAAGATCCTCTCGGTGGCCGGGTGTTCGGCCGCGCCCGCTCTGCGGGACCCGGGCCCGGCGTGGACGAGCACGTTCAAGTGCACCCCGGGCGCGCTGAAGCCGCACGAGACCAGGAGCTGGTCGGCGTCGGTGCAATACCCGCCGGCCCTGCAACGGGCGGCGCGGGCCGAGGTGCGGCTGCCGCTCGCCCCGGAGACCGACATCTCCACGTTCTGCGTGCTCGTGGTGCCCGAGGGCGCGACGGACACGACCGTGGTCCTGGGCCGGGCCGGGCCGCTGACGCTCGTCAACCGGGAGAACAACAACGACCCGTCGTTCATCGGCTACACCGTCAACACCGCCAACCCGGGCATCCCCGGTACGACGGGCGGCGGGACCACCGGAGGAGGCACGACGGGCGGCACGACCACGGGTGGGGGAACCACCACCGGCGGCACCACCGGCGGCGGTGACACCGGCGGTTCGACGACCGGCGGCACGACCGGCGAGCCGACGCCCCCGACCACACTGCCCAAGACCGGACCCGACGACGACGCCGTGTCGCTCGCGGGCGGCGCGCTCGGCCTGATGCTCGTGGGCAACGCGCTGTTCCAGGGCGCCCGCCTGCGGCGCGTGCGATCCGCCGAGGCCGACGAGGTCGAGCGGGACTGAGCGCAAGGCGCCGACGGCGAACGCGAGTACGCGGCCGGAAGCGCCCCGGACCGGACGACCCCGGACCCGTGAACGGCGGGCCCGGGGTCGTTCGACGTCAGTGCCGGGTCAACTCCAGGACCCGCCGCGCGGCGGGCCGCTCCAGCAGGTCGGCGAACGTCGTACGGCCCTGCACGACCTTGCGGAACACCCGCCATCCCTGGGGCAGCGTGGTGACCGCGCGGTGCAGCATCGCCGGGTGCCGCTCGAACACGCCGAGCAGGATGCGACCGGCGCGCATCTCGCGGCCGAGCACCGCGTCTATCTCGGCGTGGTAGTCCGCGCCGGCCTTCTCCACCTCCGCGTCGGTCCCGACCCCGGCGACGGCCGCGGCCCGCTCCCCCGCCATCCGGCCCGAGCGCAGCGCGTAGGAGATGCCCTCGCGCGTCCACGGCTCCAGGAGCCCGGCGGCGTCCCCCGCGACCAGGACCCGGCCGCGGGACAGCGGCGCGCTCTCCGTGCGGCAGCGGGTCAGGTGGCCCGACTCGATCGCCGGCCGGAACCCGGCGAGGCCGAGCCGCCCGATGAAGTCGCGCAGGTACGCGCGGGTCGCCTCGCCCTCGCCGCGCGCGCAGATGACGCCCACGGTCAGGCTGTCGCCCTTGGGGAAGACCCAGCCGTACGAGCCCGGGATCGGGCCCCAGTCGAGCAGGATCCGGCCGCGCCAATGCTCGGCGACCTCGGCCGGCACCGGCACCTCGGCCTCCAGACCGAGGTCGACCTGCTCGAACGTGACCCCGACGTAGGCCGCCGTGCGCCCCGCGCTGCCGTCCGCACCGACCACAGCGCGGGCCCGCACGGTGTCGCCGTCGGCGAGGGTCAGGGTGACCTCGCCGTCGTGCTCGGCGATCCGCGACACCGCGACGCCCTCGCGCAGGACCGCGCCCGCGTCGACGGCCGCGCGGGTCAGCGCCTCGTCGAAGCGGGCCCGGTCGACCAGGCCGATCAGCGTGGTCCGGGACGAGCGCACCCGCCGGCGGCGGCCGCGCAGGGTGAACTCGACCTCGCGGACCAGGTCCGCCACGGGCGGTTCGAACCCGGGCGGCAGTGCGCCCTTGGACGGGCCGATGATGCCGCCGCCGCAGGTCTTGTAGCGCGGCAACTCGGCCCGCTCCAGGACGAGTACGCGGCGCCCCGCGCGAGCGGCGGCCAGCGCCGCGGACGCCCCGGCGGGGCCGGCTCCGATCACCACGACATCCCAGCTCACAGGCTCGGTATCGGCGTTTTCCGGCAGTTCGACGGCGGGCCCGGAGGCGGCCTCGGGGGAGCTGCTTGTCATGGCCATCGACCCTAGTGCGTCCACCGGGCGGCTCTTCCGGGGTGGTCGGCCGCGGGTCTGCGCGCCCGTCCCGATATCTACCGAATGCGCATCGACCCGGCCCTCACAGACCGATGATGGCGCCCCACGCCTTCTCCCAGCGCCGTTCCTCGTCCTCGGTCGTCTCGCGCATGCCGTGCAGCTTCGCGGTCATCTCGGCGTCCGGGAAGATCAGCGGGTTGGTCGCCGACTCGCGCATCTCCGCGTCCTCGGACTCGGCCATGACCTGCTGCGCGCCCGGCACCGGACACACGTACGCCACGTAGTTCGCGAGCTCCGCCGCGACCTCGGGGTCGTAGTAGAAGTCCATCAGCTTCTCGGCGTTGCTCTTGTGCGCGGCCTTGTTCGGGACCATCAGGTTCTCCGACCACAGCTCGGCACCCTCCTCGGGCACCACGAACTCGATGTCGGGGTTGTCCAGTTGGAGCTGACCGACGTCGCCGGAGTACGCCTGGCAGGCCAGGATGTCGCCACTGGCCAGGCCGGACGTGTAGTCGTTGCCGGTGAAGCTGCGGATGTGGTCCTTGTCCACGAGCTTCTGCATCCGCTCCATGACCTTGTCCACGTCGGCGTCCGTGAACGCCTTGATGTCCGCGCCCTCGCCGAGCATGAGCAGCGCGACGGCCTCCATGAAGCCGGCGAAGACGGTGACCCGGCCCTTGAGCTCGGGCCGCCACAGGTCGTTCACCGACGTGATCTCGCGACCGACCAGCTTCTTGTTGTACGCGATGCCGGTGATCCCGCTCTGCCACGGCACGGTGTACTCGCGCCGGGGGTCGTAGCCCGGGCTGCGCAGCGATTCGGCGAGGTTCGCCTGGACCTGCGGCAGGTTGGCCTTGTCCAGCTTCTGCACCCAGCCGAGCCGGACGAAGCGGGTGCACATCCAGTCCGAGATGACGATCACGTCGCGCCCCGGCTCCTTGCCGGCCTGGATGGCCGGGTGAATCTTGCCGAAGAACTCGTCGTTGTCGTTGATCTCCTCGGAATACCGGACCTTGATCCCGGTCTTCTCGGTGAACGCGTCGAGCGTGGGGTGCTTCTGCTCGTCGTCGTCGTCGATGTCGATGTACAGCGCCCAGTTGGAGAAGCGCACGAGCTTCTCCTTGGTCGACTTGTCCGGACCGCCGCGCTTGCTCTCCTCGACGTACGCGGACGGCACGCCGCACGCTGCCAGGGTCCCGACGGCGGCGGCGGCGCCGGTGCCGCGCAGGAACATCCGGCGATCGACCGCGTGCCCGGTGATCCGCATCGGGGACTGGGCGCGATTGCGGGCGCGGGTCATCGGCGACTCCTTGGCGAGGGACGGGTGCGGGCCCGCGGGCGAGGCTGTGGGGTGAGCCGGGCCGCGAGCCGAGCCGGAAAGGCCCACCGCATCGTGGCCGTGCCGTACCCCCGACGGCAACACGCACCCTGTCAACCCTCACGGACAGGAGTTGACAGGGTGCGTGTCGGGGCGCCGCGGGCCGCCCGCGCGGCGGGCGGCCGCGCGGGCGAAGTCGCCTCGATCAGGCGTCGTAGTTCGTCATGACGTGCTTGACCCGGGTGTAGTCCTCGAAGCCGTAGCCGGAGAGGTCCTTGCCGTAGCCGGAGTGCTTGAAGCCGCCGTGCGGCATCTCGGCGACCAGCACGATGTGCGTGTTGATCCACACGCAGCCGAAGTCGAGTCGCTTGGCCATCCGCGTGGCCCGGCTGTGGTCCTTGGTCCACACCGAGGACGCGAGCGCGAAGTCGACGCCGTTGGCGTTGGCGAGCGCCTCGGCCTCGTCCTCGAACGACTGGACCGTGATGACCGGGCCGAAGACCTCCTGCTGGATGATCTCGTCGTCCTGCTTGAGGCCGGAGACGACGGTGGGGGCGTAGAAGTAGCCCTTGTCGCCGACCTGGTGCCCGCCGGCCTCGACCTTCGCGTGCGCGGGGAGGCGCTCGATGAAGCCGCTGACCTGCTTGAGCTGGTTGATGTTGTTGACCGGGCCGTAGTCCGCGTCGTCGTGCGGGCCGGTCGAGGTGGCGTTCGCGGCGGCGGCGAGGGCCGTGACGAACTCGTCGCGGATCGAGGAGTGCACGAGCACGCGGGTCGCGGCGGTGCAGTCCTGGCCGGCGTTGAAGAAGCCCGCGCCGGTGATGCCCGCGACCGCGGCGTCGACGTCGGCGTCCTCGAAGACCACGACGGGGGCCTTGCCGCCGAGCTCCAGGTGGACCCGCTTGAGGTCCTTGGACGCGCTCTCGGCGACCGACATGCCGGCCCGTACCGAACCGGTGATCGAGGCCATCGCCGGGGTCTTGTGCTCGACCATCAGGCGCCCGGTGTCCCGGTCGCCGCAGATCACGTTGAACACGCCGGCGGGCAGGATCTCGCCGATGATCTCGGCGAGCAGCACGGTGGACGCGGGAGTGGTGTCCGACGGCTTGAGGACCACGGTGTTGCCCGCGGCGATCGCCGGCGCGAACTTCCACACGGCCATCATCATCGGGTAGTTCCACGGCGCGACCTGGGCGCAGACCCCGACCGGCTCACGGCGCACCATGGAGGTGTGCCCCGCCATGTACTCGCCGGCCGACTTGCCCTCGAGCATGCGCGCGGCGCCCGCGAAGAAGCGGATCTGGTCCACCATCGGCGGGATCTCCTCGGACGCGGTGAGCGCCCGGGGCTTCCCGGTGTTGAGACACTCGGCGTCGATCAGCTCGTCCGCGCGCTTCTCGACCGCGTCGGCGATCTTGAGCAGGGCGAGCTGACGCTCGGCGGGTGTGGTCTCGCTCCAGCTCTCGAACGCCGTGGCCGCCGCGCGCATCGCGGCGTCGACGTCCCGCTCGCGAGAGAGCGGGGACGTCGCGTAGACCTCGCCCGTGGCGGGGTCGACGATGTCGAGCGTGCCGCCGTCCGCGGCGTCGGTGAACGTGCCGTCGATGTAGTTGCGCAGAGTACGCAGGTCGCTCATGTCCCAAGTCTCCTTCGAAAACGGGGCGGCATTGACAGGACGGCGAGGGGGTCGATCCCGACGTGGGCCGCGCTCCCAGCCTAGCCGGGAAGCTGCCCTTATCCGCATACCCGACGCGCACCAACAACTGAATCAGTTGTCTCTTGGACACAAGTCAACGGATTCCCTTGCGAAAGGCCCATCTGATGAGGCAGAGTGACCCCGTGGCCGGTCGAGACAGAAACACGAGCGCTCCGGCCGACGCCGTGTCGAAGGCGATCATCGAGCAGCTCCAAGAGGACGGACGCCGCTCGTACGCCGCGATCGGCAAGGCCGTCGGTCTCTCGGAGGCCGCCGTGCGCCAGCGCGTACAGCGCTTGCTCGACCAAGGCGTGATGCAGATCGTCGCTGTGACGGATCCGCTGACCGTCGGCTTCCATCGCCAGGCCATGGTCGGGGTTCGCGTCGAAGGAGACATCGAACCCGTTGCGGACATACTGGCCACGATGAAGGAGGTGGACTACGTCGTGATCACGGCTGGTTCGTTCGATCTCATCGTGGAACTCGTATGCGAGAACGACGACCACCTGCTCGACATCATCAACAAGAGGATTCGAGCGATTCCGGGCGTACGGAGCACCGAGAGCTTCGTCTACCTGAAGCTTCGGAAGCAGACCTACCAGTGGGGTACTCGATGACACAGCAGTACGACAACGCCGCCCTCTCGAAGAGCGCCTACGACCACCTGTGGATGCACTTCACCCGCATGTCGTCGTACGAGAACGCTCCCGTGCCGACCATCGTGCGCGGTGAGGGCAGCTACATCTGGGACACGAACGGTCGCAAGTACATCGACGGGCTCGCCGGCCTGTTCGTCGTACAGGCCGGACACGGCCGCACCGAGCTCGCCGAGGTCGCGCGCAAGCAGGCCGAGCAGCTCGCGTTCTTCCCGGTGTGGAGCTACGCCCACCCCAAGGCGATCGAGCTCGCCGAGCGACTGGCCAACTACGCCCCGGGCGACCTGAACAAGGTCTTCTTCACCACGGGCGGCGGCGAGGCCGTCGAGTCCGCGTGGAAGCTCGCGAAGCACTACTTCAAGCTGACCGGCAAGCCGACCAAGCACAAGGTCATCTCGCGGGCCATCGCCTACCACGGCACCCCGCACGGCGCGCTGTCGATCACCGGTCTGCCGGACTACAAGGCGCCGTACGAGCCGCTCGTGCCGAGCACCTTCCGGGTGCCGAACACGAACGAGTACCGCAAGCCCGAGTTCCTCGCCGACCAGTCGCCCGAGGCCTTCGGCCGCTGGGCCGCCGACCAGATCGAGGTCGCGATCCTCAACGAGGGTCCCGACACCGTCGCCGCGGTCTTCCTGGAGCCGGTACAGAACGCCGGCGGCTGCTTCCCGCCGCCGCCCGGGTACTTCCAGCGCGTGCGCGAGATCTGCGACCAGTACGACGTGCTGCTCGTCTCGGACGAGGTCATCTGCGCCTTCGGCCGACTCGGCACGATGTTCGCGTGCGACAAGTTCGACTACGTCCCCGACATCATCACCTGCGCCAAGGGCATGACCTCGGGCTACTCGCCGATAGGCGCGATGATCGTGTCGGACCGCATCGCGGAGCCGTTCTACAACGGCAGCGACAACGTCTTCATGCACGGCTACACGTTCGGCGGGCACCCGGTGTCCTCCGCCGTCGCGCTGGCCAACCTCGACATCTTCGAGCGCGAGGGCCTGAACCAGCACGTCCTGGACAACGAGTCCAAGTTCCTGTCCACGCTGCAGAAGCTCCAGGACCTGCCGATAGTCGGCGACGTGCGCGGCAACGGGTACTTCTACGGCATCGAGATGGTCAAGGACAAGAACACCAAGGAGACGTTCAACGAGGACGAGGCCGAGCGTCTGCTCCGCGGCTTCCTCTCGACCGCGCTCTACGACAACGGTCTGTACTGCCGCGCCGACGACCGCGGTGACCCGGTCATCCAGCTCTCGCCGCCGCTGACCTCGGACCAGGGTGTGTTCGACGAGATCGAGCAGATCCTGCGCGGGGTGCTCACCGAGGCGTGGACCAAGCTGTAGCCACAAGCATTTCGACGAACCCTCAGTGAATCTGCCGCCGTCGCGCACACCCGTGCGCGACGGCGGCAGACTCATATCCGGGTCGCAATCCCCCGAAATACCGACATCGTTCGCCCACGCTCGGATTCTTGAAGAGGCCCGATGAGCCACCCCATCCCCGGCTCCACTCCCCGCACCCGCATACGACGGCTGCCCGACCACGCCGTCGAGGACCGTGCCGCGCTGCACGCCGTGCTCGACGCCGGCCTCGTCGGGCATCTCGCGATCACCGGCGAGGACGGTCAGCCGTTCGTGCTGCCGGTCGCCTACGCCCGGGACGGTGAGCGGGTCCTCATCCACGGCTCGACCGGCAGCAGACTCTTCCGGGGCCTCGCGGAGGGCGCGCCGACCTGTCTGACCGTGACCCTGCTCGACGGCCTGGTGGTCGCGCGCTCCGCGTTCGAGTCCTCGATGCACTACCGCAGCGCGATGGTGCTCGGCTCGTGCGTGGTGCTCCCGGAGGACGCCAAGGTCGCCGCGCTCGACCTGCTCACCGACCGGCTGCTGCCCGGCCGCCGGGACGAGTTGCGGCCGCACCGCGCCAAGGAGCTCGCGGCGACCCTGGTCCTCGCGCTGTCCCTCGACGAGGCCTCGGTCAAGATCTCCAACGAGCCGCCGGACGACGAGGACGACGACCTGGACACCCCGATCTGGGCCGGCGTCGTGCCGATCACCGAGCGCTTCGGCACCCCTGTTTCGGCCCCCGACCTGCGGTTCGACATCGCCGCACCGGAGTACGTGAGGAAGTGGGAGCGATGACCGCCGGCTACCGCGAACTGTCGCTGTGGTTCGACACCCTCGACGAGGAGATCGCCCCGCGCCCCGCGCTCGCGGGCGACCTGGACGCGGACGTGGCGATCGTCGGCGCCGGCTACACCGGCCTGTGGACCGCCTACTACCTGGCCAAGGCCGACCCCACGCTGCGGATCGTGGTCCTGGAGCGCGAGATCGCCGGCTTCGGCGCGTCCGGCCGCAACGGCGGCTGGTGCTCGGCGCTGTTCCCCGCGTCGATGGCGAAAGTGGCCCGCGGCAGCACGCGCGAGCGCGCGATGGCGCAGCAGCGCGCGATGAACGCGACGGTCGACGAGGTCGGCCGGGTCGTCGCCGAGGAGGGCATCGACTGCGACTTCGACAAGGGCGGCACGGTCGTCCTCGCCCGCACCCCGGTCCAGCTCGCCCGGGCCCGCGCCCTGGTCGCGGACGAACACGCGTGGGGCTTCGACGAGTCGGACGCCCGGTTGCTCAACGCGGCCGAGGCCCGCGCGATGGTCGGCGCCACCGACGTGCTGGGCGGTACGTACACGCCGCACTGCGCGGTCATCCACCCGGCCAAGCTCGTGCGCGGCCTCGCGGCGGTGGTGACCGGTCTCGGTGTGACCATCCACGAGAACACCCCCGTCACCGCGATCGGGGACGGTGTCGCGACCACCCCGCACGGGCGGGTGCGCGCCGACGTGGTGGTCCGCGCCACCGAGGGCTACACCCCCGAACTGGCCGGCTTCCACCGCGAACTGGCGCCGGTGTACTCGCTGATGATCGCCACCGAGCCGCTGCCCCGGGAGTTCTGGGACACCGTCGGCCTGGCCCGCCGCGAGAGCTTCAGCGACATGCGGCACCTGATCATCTACGGGCAGCGCACGGCCGACGACCGGCTCGCGTTCGGCGGTCGCGGCGCGCCGTACCACTTCGGGTCGAAGGTCAGGCCCGAGTTCGACCGGGACGAGAAGGTCTTCGCCGAGCTGCGCCGGGTGATCACCGAACTGTTCCCCGCGGTCGCCGACGCGGAGGTCACCCACACGTGGGGCGGACCGCTGGGCGTGGCCCGCGACTGGTACGCGAGCTGCGGCGTGGACCGCGCGCGCAAGCTGGCGTGGGCCGGCGGCTACGTCGGCGACGGCGTGGGCACCGCGAACCTCGCGGGCCGCACGCTCGCCGACCTGATCCGGGACGAGTACACCGACCTGACCCGGCTGCCGTGGGTGCGGCACCGCTCACCCAAGTGGGAGCCGGAGCCGTTCCGGTGGATCGGCACCAACGTCGGCCTGCGGGTGATGGCGGGGGCCGACGTCGAGGAGCAGCGCACGGGCAAGGAGTCCCGACTCGCGCACGCGTTCGGTCGCTTCCTCGGACACTGAGGCCGGCCCGGCCATCGCGGCCCACTCGGTCATCGACCCCTGATCGTGCGGCGCCAGGACTCCAGGTGTTCCGGCGCCGCACCGGCCTTGAGCAGGAACTCCGCCGCCGAGCCGTGCCGTTCGGCGAGCACCCGCAGGAACGTGTCGATCGACGCCCGCGCGGCCCCGCGCATCGCGGGCGCGACCGGGTGCGCCGGGTCGATCCGCGGCTGCCGCGGCAGCCGGTCGATCCGCTCGAACATCTCCACGAGATGGATCTCGGTCTCGGTGTAGTCGGCGATGATCGCCTCGCGCTCGACCCCGGCGACCGACAGCAGCAACGCGACCAGGATCCCGGTCCGGTCCTTGCCCGCCGTGCAGTGCACGAGCGCCGGCACACCGCCGTCACCGGCCAGGATCTCCAGCGAACGCACGTACGACTCGCCGCCGCGTTCGGCCATCCGCATGTACAGCAGACCCGCACCGTGTTCGTCCACGTTGCCCAGGTCGATGTCGTCGTCCAGCCCCAGACCCTGGGTCTGCCCCGCCGAGACGTCCCCGACCGCGGCCCGGTCCGCGGCCAGCGCCGAACGCCGACCGAGCAGCGGCAGCCGATGCCGGGTGATGCCCGCCCACTCCTGGACCGGGAGTCCTTCGCCGTCCGAGCGCAGGTCCAGGACGTGTCGAACCCGGTAGGTGTGGGTCAGCCGCCGGACCCCTTCGGGGGTCAGCAGATCCGGGGTCTCACATCGCATGAGTACGCCCGTTCGAGTGACTCCGCCGTCGATCAGCGGTAGGTCGCCGACGTCGCGGGCATTGAGCAGGTCGGGAAGATCGAGCCGGCGGTTCATGTGCACCCCGTTCGGAACGCGTTCGATACGTCTGTTCGCCTCATCATGGTGCGCGCGAACCCCCACCGCCGGCATGGCTTCCCGCGTGAGGGGGTTGTCGGCTCTGCCGCAACCACGTGCCTCGACGCTCGTTGGAGGAGACGGGTGGCAATGATCGTTTCTCTGCGGGAGGTGTGCCATGTCCCTGTCGTCCCGCTCGGCGAGACCACATGAGCAACGCGCCGCCGGCACCGATGTACCGATCGCCCCGCCCGACAACGACGTCCTGCGCGGTCGCGAGCTCACCCTGACCCAGGGTCCGGTGACCCTGCTCCGGGGCGTCTCCGCGGCCGCGCGCGCGAACGAGACGCTCGCGGTGACGGGGCCCAGCGGCTCCGGCAAGTCCGCGCTGCTCGCGTGCCTGTCCGGGGTGGTCGCCCCGGATTCCGGTGAGGTGTGGTTCAACAGCAGTCCGGTGCACGTGCTCGACGAGAAGGGCCGTACCGCCCTGCGGCGTCGGCACTTCGGGATCATCGACGGCCGGACGCGTCTGCTGCCGGAGCTGACCGTCGCGGAGAACGTCGCGCTGCCGCTGCTGCTCGATCGGGTCCGCCGCTCCGAGGCGTTCGCGCACGCCCGGCACTGGATGGAGCGGCTCGACGTGACCGAGCACGCCGAGTGCCGACCGCGCGGGCTCGGGCCGGCCCTGATCCGTCGGGCCGCGGTCGCCCGCGCCCTGGTCACCCGGCCGGTCGTGGTGTTCGCGGACGAGCCGGCACACACCCTGTCGGGTCCGGAACTGGACCATCTGATGCGGATCCTGGTCTCCGCCACGCGCTCGCACGGCATAACCCTCGTGCTCGCGACCGCCGACGCGCGCGTCGCGGCGCACGCGGATCGGCTGCTGCCCCTGCGGGACGGTCGTCCCGACCCGCACGGAGAGTGGTAGATCCGTGTTTCGAGCCGGCATGAGCATTCTGCGCGGCGCCTCGTGCGCCGACGCCGTACGAGTCCTGGCCACCGCGGCGGTCTCGGGCGCGGCCGCCACCATCCTGTTGTGCCTGCTCGGGTGGGCGCGTGCGACCGGGCGGGGCGGGCCGGCGGTGGCGGGTCCGCTGCTCGCGGCGCTGCCGGTGCTGGCCACCGTGGGGGTGCTGACCGCGGTCGGCACCCGCCTCGCGGTCCTGCATCGGATCGACCGCACCGCGGTCCCGCACTCCGTCGACGTGCCGGTCCGCCGGATCCGCGGCCTGGCCGCGTCCGAGGCGGTGGCCACCGCCCTGGTCGGGGCGATCGCGGGGGTGCAGGCGCATCTGGTCGTGCGCGCGCTGCTGGGTTCGGCCCCCGCGCCGATCCGCCGGCTGCTCGCGGAGGGCACCGGTGTGCCGTGGGTGGGCCTGGTGGCGGTGCTCGCCGTGGTGCCCGCGATCGCCGGGCCGGCCGCCGCCTTCGCGGTGCACCTGCCCTCGAGGCGGCTGCTTCCGCGCATTCCGCCGTACCTGGGGCCGCTGCTCGTGCTCGCCGGGTTGCTCGCGCAGTATCTGATCGCCGATCCGGCCCGGCCCGGGGAGCTGCCGCGCGGCGCGCTGCCGGCGGCCGTGTCGGGCTACGGGGCCGTGCTGGTCGGCGCGGCGCTCACGGTGCCGTGGTTCGTCACCTGGATCGGCACCGGCTGGGCGGCCCGCGCGGGGCGGGCGTGGTCGCTGTGTGCGGCGCGCCGGATCGAGGCGAGCGCCCGCGGCCTGGCGCTGCCCCTGGGGTTGGCCACGATCGCGCTGGCCGTGGTGACCACGACCCGGTTCGCGGGCGTCCACACCCCGGTCCGGATGCGCGACGCCCCGTTGTTCCTGACCATCGCGACGGTGTCGCTGTGCGCGGCGGCGATCCTGTTCCTGGTGACGGTCGAGTACGGCTCCGCGCGCCGGGAGACCTCGCGCACCCTGCACGCGCTCGGGGCGACCGCGCCGGTGGATCGCAGGGCGGCGCTGGCCGCGCTGACCGTACCGGTCCTGGTGTGTGCCGTGACCGCGGTCGCGGTCGGCGCGCTCGCCGCGTGGCCCGCGCGCGAGGGCAGCCCGTTCCCGACGGTGTCGACGGGTACGGCGACCCTGGGCACGGTGTGGGCGATCGTGCTCCTCGCGAGCGCGGTGATCTGCGCCGGCTTCGTGATCCTGCGCGACGAGCGGCCGCGCCGGCGGGAACGGGCCTGAGCCGGGCGATGTCGGGCGACGTTCCGCGGGCCGGCGAGCGGTGCTCGACGGCGAAAAGCTCCCGGACATGGGAAAACACTCCGAGCCCGCCGCGGCGTCCCCTTCCGCGACGGGCTCGAAGTGTTCATCGTCTCGGGGGCCACGCGACCCCGAGCCGTGGCGCCGGATCGTGTCCCTTCGACCGGCGGCTTGGGCGTGCCACCGCCGGATCATTCGAACGGGGGGATCAAAGGATCCGACGGCTTGGCACTGAGATCAGTCTGCCCTGAGGCGCCTAAGGATCCGATAAGGATTTCGTTATCCGATGGATATCGACGCGCGACCCGGGGTGTGCCTGCCCTCGGAGCCGGAGCCGGATCAGACCTCGGCGGCGGCGAGCTGACCGCACGCGCCGTCGATGTCCCGGCCGCGGGTGTCGCGGACGGTGACCGGGACTCCGTGCTTGGTCAGGAGGCGGACGAACTCCTCCTGGCGCTCGGCGGTGGAGGCCGTCCACTTCGAGCCCGGGGTCGGGTTCAGCGGGATCAGGTTGACGTGCGCGTTGTGGTTCTTGAGACGGCGCCCGAGCAGGTCGGCCCGCCACCCGTGGTCGTTGATGTCCTTGATCAGCGCGTACTCGATCGAGACCCGCCGACCGGTGACGTTCTCGTAGTGCCACGCGGCGTCCAGCACCTCGCGCACATCCCACCGGGTGTTGACCGGCACGAGCTCGTTGCGCAGCTCGTCGTCCGGCGCGTGCAGCGACAGCGCGAGCGTGACCGGGACGCGCTCGTCGGCGAGCTTGTACATCGCGGGCACCAGCCCGACCGTCGACATCGTCACCGAGCGCGCGGAGACGCCGAGCCCGTCCGGGCTCGGGTCGGTCAACCGGCGCACGGCGCCGATCACGGCCTTGTAGTTGGCAAGCGGCTCGCCCATGCCCATGAAGACGATGTTGCTGACCCGGCCCGGACCGCCGGGCACCTCGCCGCGGGCCAGCGAGCGCGCGCCCGCGAGGACCTGCTCGACGATCTCGCCGGTGGACAGGTTGCGGGTCAGGCCCGCCTGGCCGGTCGCGCAGAACGGGCAGTTCATTCCGCAGCCCGCCTGCGAGGACACGCACATCGTGACGCGGTCGGGGTAGCGCATCAGGACGGCCTCGACGAGCGTGCCGTCGAAGAGCTTCCAGAGCGACTTGCGGGTCGCGCCGTCGTCGCACGAGATGTCCCGCACGGACGTCATCAGCGTCGGCAGCAGCGCCTCGGCGAGCTTGTCGCGCGCCGCCGCGGGCATGTCGGTCCAGTCGGCCGGATCGTCCGAGAGGTGACCGAAGTAGTGCTTGGACAGTTGGGCCGCGCGAAACGGCTTCTCCCCAAGCTCGGCAACGGCCTCGCGGCGCTCGGCAAGGGTGAGGTCGGCAAGGTGGCGCGGCGGCTTCGAACGACGCGGCGGCGCGGTGAAGGTGAGTTCTCCTGGTTTGGGCATCGCTCATCCAGTGTCGCAGGTGTACGGACGGGGCCGGCCCAGGGCGTGTCCTCGAGCCCCGCTCGCGTACACGTGGCCTGTCCGGTCGGAAACCGGATCAGGTCCGGGTCATACGAATAGGACGAGCAGCAACCACACCACGGGGGCCGCTGCGAGCAGCGAGTCGAGTCGGTCCATCACCCCGCCGTGACCGGGCAGCAGGCTGCCCATGTCCTTGACCTTCAGATCCCGCTTGATCATCGACTCGGCGAGGTCGCCGAGCGCGGACACGGCCGCCGCGGCGACGCCCACGACGGCGCCCTGCCACCACGCGCCGTCGAGCATCAGCACCACGCACAGGGCACCCGCGACGGCAGAGGTGAACACGCCGCCGGCGAAACCCTCCCAGCTCTTGCCGGGACTGATCGTCGGCGCCATCTTGTGCGGGCCGCCGGAGGTGACCCCGGCCACGTAGGCACCGGTGTCCGCGCACACCACGAGGATGATGAAGGTCAGCACGCGCTGTGCGCCGTGGTCGTCGTCCGCGAGCATGAGCACCGCGAAGCCGGCCAGGAACGGCAGGTAGAAGACGGTGAACACACCGGCGGTCATGTCCCGCAGGAAGTCCTCGGGACCCTCGGTCATCCGCCAGACCATGACCGCGATCGCGGTCAGCGCGGTCGCGATGGCGAGCCCTTCCGCGCCCCGCGCGTAGCCGGCGACGAGCATCGCCACCGAACCGACCCCCAGCGGTACCACCGGAAGCCGGATGCCGCGCCCGACGGTCGCGCCCTGCGCGGTCCGACCCGACCCGTCGGCGATCGCCTCGGCCTTGCCGAACGCCCCCGTCAACTCCCACAGACCGACCAGCACGGCGATCAGCACGACGCCGACGAAGAGCATCGGGATGGTGAGCAGCGAGGCGATGATGACCGCGCCGAGGCCCGCGCCGACGCCGATCGCCTGGGGCAGGTTCCGGCCGGCCTTGCCGACCCGTTTGGCGGGCGGTTCCTCGGTCACCACGAGCCCCCCACGCGCGGATTCCGCCCGGGCTGCGTCCACACGTGCGGGCTCCTCGCGAAACGGCGGACCGGCCGACGGCTCCGGTTCGGCGAGCAGGTCGTGGCCGGCGATCGGTGACAGCACCTGCGTGTGGTCATCCTGCGCCTGTACCCCGACGCCGGCGGGAAAGTGCTGCTGCGCACGAGTGGAGGCGTCCCCGTACCCGTGCCGGTCCGGGTCGTAGCGGTCTGCCTCGTGACCCGTCGCCGCACCCGTGGCCTGCTCCGGCCACGCGCCGTACGACCCGTACGGGTCGTGGCCGGGCTGCAGGTCGGTGTGCGGGTCCACGGGCGGATTGGCCGGCGGCGTACCGCCCCAGGTCGAGTCGTTCATCAGACTTCGAGCAGCTCGGCTTCCTTGTGCTTGAGCAACTCGTCGATCTGCGCGACGTACTTGTGGGTCGTGTCGTCGAGTTCCTTCTCGGCGCGACGCACCTCGTCCTCGCCGCTCTCGCCGTCCTTGACGCGCTTGTCGAGGGTTTCCTTCGCCTTGCGGCGGATCGCCCGCAGCGAGATCTTCGCGTCCTCGCCCTTGCCGCGCGCGAGCTTGATGAACTCCTTGCGGCGTTCCTCGGTCAGCTGCGGGAAGACGACCCGGATCAGCTTGCCGTCGTCGGTGGGGTTCACCCCGAGGTCCGAGTCGCGGATCGCC
This sequence comes from Embleya sp. NBC_00896, assembly GCF_045207785.1. Taxonomy (NCBI): domain Bacteria; kingdom Bacillati; phylum Actinomycetota; class Actinomycetes; order Kitasatosporales; family Streptomycetaceae; genus Embleya; species Embleya sp. NBC_00896. The sequence continues at coordinate 5,142,140 of NZ_CP108776.1, read as the reverse complement.
TTGACGATCGCGTTGGTGGAGCTGCGGTCGAACGGCGTCACGATGACCATGCGCGGCTCGGGCGTGGTGAACGACGCGAGCTGGTTCACGGGGGTCGGCGAGCCGTAGTAGTCCACAAGGATCTTGTTGAACATGGCCGGGGTCGCCCGGCCCGTGCGAATCGCCGAGAAGTCTTCCTTGGCGACCGCGACGGCCTTCTCCATCTTTTCCTCGGCTTCGAGGAGAATCTCGTCGATCATGTCGGCTCCTGTCCCGGTCCTGTCGCCGTCGATCAGCCGTCGGTACGGCTGACCAGGGTGCCGATCTTCTCACCCCGCACGGCGCGGGCGATGTTGCCCTCGACGAGCAGGTTGAAGACGACGATCGGCAGTTCGTTGTCCATGCACAGGCTGATCGCGGTCGCGTCCGCGACCTTGAGCCCGCGGGCGAGCACCTCGGCGTGATCCAGACGATCGAACATGACCGCGTCCGGGTTGGACTTCGGGTCGCAGTCGTACACGCCGTCGACACCCTTGGCCATCAGCAGCGCGACCGCGTCGATCTCGAGCGCACGCTGGGCGGCCGTGGTGTCGGTGGAGAAGTAGGGCATGCCCATGCCCGCACCGAAGATGACCACGCGACCCTTTTCGAGGTGTCGCACGGCCCGGCGCGGAATGTACGGCTCGGCGACCTGGCCCATCGTGATGGCGGTCTGCACGCGCGTGTCGATGCCCTGCTTCTCCAGGAAGTCCTGGAGCGCGAGGCAGTTCATCACGGTTCCGAGCATGCCCATGTAGTCCGAGCGCGCGCGGTCCATGCCGCGGATCTGCAGCTCGGCGCCGCGGAAGAAGTTGCCGCCGCCGATGACGATGGCCACCTCGGTGCCGCGGCGGACCACATCGGCGATCTGGAGCGCGATGGTCTGCACGGTGTCGGGGTCGACGCCCAGGGCTCCACCGCCCGCGAACGCCTCGCCGGAGAGCTTGAGCAGCACTCGGCGGGCGTATGGGTTCGGCTCGTCGCCCTCGGCGGACGACGAGGAGGCCGCCTTCGTTTCGGTTTCCTGCACGGTTCCCTCCACGCCTTGCGGCCTCCTCGCCATACTGCTGCCTACTACCTACCGCTTACAGCCTTCTGCTTACTGCATGCCCCGAAATCGGGACGGGTCTCGCGTGGGCCGGTTCAGACGCCGACGCGGAAGCGCGTGAAGCGCTTGACCTTGACGCCGGCCTCGTCGAGCACCTTGCCGACGGACTTCTTGCTGTCCTTGGCGAACGCCTGGTCGAGCAGCACGTTCTCCTTGAAGAAGCCCGTCACCCGGCCTTCGACGATCTTGGCGAGGGCGGCCTCGGGCTTGCCCTCCTCGCGCGCGGTGGCCTCGGCCACGCGACGCTCGTTCTCGACCGTCTCGGCCGGAACGTCCTCGCGGCTGAGCACCGTCGGCGAGAACGCCGCGATGTGCTGCGCGACGTCCTTGGCGACCTCGGCGTCGGCGCCGTCGAGCTCGATCAGGACACCGATCTGCGCGGGCAGGTCGGGGCTGGTCTTGTGCAGGTACGACGCGACGAAGCCGTCGGCGTACTGCGCGAAGCGGTCGAGCACGATCTTCTCGCCGAGCGTCACGTTGGCGTCGTCCACGTACTGCTGGACGGTCTTGCCGGCCTCGATCTCGCTCGCGAGCAGCGCGGCGATGTCGGCGGGCGAGGTCTTGGCGACGTGCGCGGCGATCGCGTTGGCGGCCTCGATGAACTTCGGGCTCTTGGCCACGAAGTCGGTCTCGCACTTGAGCTCGACCAGGACGCCCGACGCGTTGCCGTCGAGCACCGCGACGACCGCGCCGTTGGAGGCCGAGCGGCCCTCGCGCTTGGTGACGCCCTTCTGGCCCTTGACGCGAAGGATCTCGACAGCCTTGTCGACGTCACCTTCGGCCTCTTCGAGGGCCTTCTTGCAGTCCATCATGCCTGCGGCGGTGAGCTCACGGAGCTTCTTCACGTCCGCGGCGGAGAAGTTCGCCATGTCCTGATTCTCTCGTCTCTCGGGTCAGCGGCCCGGTTGCCCGAGCGACTGCGGGTGAGGTTGTCGCCCCACCCGATGAAGGTCAAGGGGCTGTGCGGTATTTCGACACATACGGGGACGCACGCGATGCGTACGCTCCGTGATCGAGTCCCGGCACAGGGCGAGGGGTACGCCGGCGTGGCCGTCGTACCCCTCGTTCCAGGTCAGACCTGCGGGTCGGCCTCGGCGGCCGGAGCGGCCTCTTCGGCGGCAGCCTCTTCGGCGGCCGGAGCGGCCTCGCCGGCCTCGGCCGCGACGTCGGCCTCGGTGACCGAGCCCGACTCGACGATCTCCTCGGCGGCCGGGGCGGCCTCGGCGGTGGCGTCGGCGGCCGGGGCGGCCTCTTCCTTCTTGCCGGCCTCGAGCAGCTCGCGCTCCCAGTCGGCGAGGGGCTCACCGGCGGTGGCCTTGGTGTCGGCGGCGGCGCCACCGGCACGCGACATGAGACCGTCGGCGACGGCGTCGGCGATCACGCGGGTGAGCAGCGTGACCGAGCGGATCGCGTCGTCGTTGCCCGGGATCTTGTAGTCGACCTCGTCGGGGTCACAGTTGGTGTCGAGGATCGCGACGACCGGGATGTGCAGCTTCCGGGCCTCGCCGACGCCGATGTGCTCCTTCTTGGTGTCCACGATCCACACGGCCGAAGGCACGCGCTGCATGTCGCGGATACCGCCGAGGGTCTTCGCCAGCTTGTCCTTCTCGCGCTTGAGGACGAGCAGTTCCTTCTTCGTCATGCCCGAGCCGGCCACGTCGTCGAAGTCGAGCTGCTCGAGCTCCTTCAGGCGCTGGAGGCGCTTGTAGACGGTCGAGAAGTTGGTCAGCATGCCGCCGAGCCAGCGCTGGTTGACGTAGGGCATGCCCACGCGCGTCGCCTGCTCGGCGATCGCTTCCTGCGCCTGCTTCTTGGTGCCGACGAAGAGGATCGTGCCACCGTGGGCGACGGTCTCCTTGACGAACTCGTAGGCGCGGTCGATGTACGACAGCGACTGGAGCAGGTCGATGATGTAGATGCCGTTGCGCTCCGTGAAGATGAAGCGCTTCATCTTCGGGTTCCAGCGGCGGGTCTGGTGACCGAAGTGGACGCCGCTTTCCAGCAGCTCCCGCATCGTGACGACGGCCATGGCCGTACGCTCCTTGGGCTCTCGTCCCGGCGATCGTGCCCGGGACTCTCGGTTTTCCCGTGACGACGGGTCGCCGTCACGCCTGACGCCCGCGACACCACGCCGAGGTCCTTGCGGATCCCGGACCGAGAGGTGTCCCCATCGAGTCCCGCTCGGTGGCGTCTCGCCATGCGGGACGTCGGCGGCTCGAAGGTGGGCGCGCGAAGTCGACCCGGAAAGCCGGGCCGCTTCCGGAAGTGTACGGGAACCGCGCGCGGCCGAGCGACTCGCCTTCCGACACCCCTTTTTGATTCCTTGTCTGCTCACAGACCGTCTTTTCCGTCGATATCCGACTTCTTTGGATTGTCGATTGCTTGTCCACAGAAAAGTTGTCTACGGACAGAGCGCTCCGATTCGTCCACAGGCCGGTCGCGATCGCCGGGCGCGGGTGCTCCGGGCGGCGAGCCTCGAGCACATGAACGCATCGAATCCGGGGCGCGGGCCCACCGTGCTGTGTCTGTTGTTGCTCACCGCCGTGCTGTCCACCGCCGGTCCGCCGGCCGCGCCGGCGGCGGCGGCCAAGGCCGCGGCGGCCGGTCGGCGGTGGGTGTGGCCGCTGGACCCGCGACCCGAGGTGCTGCGTGGGTTCGAACCGCCCGCGGCGACATGGCTGGCGGGCCATCGCGGCGTGGACCTCGCGGCGGAGGTCGGGCAGCCGGTGCGGTCGGCGGGCGCGGGGATCGTGCTGTTCGCGGGGCCGGTGGCCGGACGCGGGGTGGTCACCGTGCGGCACGGCGGCGTGCGCACGACCTACGAGCCGGTGATCGCCTCGGTGTCGGCGGGCGGCGTGGTCGCGGCGGGCGCGGTGCTCGGGGTGGTCGGCCCCGGGCCGTTCCATCTGCCGAGGCCGTGCCTGCACTGGGGACTGCTCGTGCCCGAGTACCGGGATCCGCTCGCCTTGGTACGGCGGACGCGGGTGCGGCTCTACCCGGCCGATCCGACCCGGGCGACGCCGCCGAGTACGAGGGCCAACGTGGCCGCCTCGACGGCGGATCCCTCGGCGCCGCACTCGATCCGGCGGACCGCGGCGTCGACCATGCCCTGGACGAGCGAGGCGACCAGCATCGGGTCCTCGTGGCCGAGCGACGCGAGCGCGTCCACGACCAGTTCGACGATGCGCCCGTGGGCGGCCCGGATGCGTTCGCGGGCGTTGGCGTCCAGCTCGCCGGTGGAGATCGCGACGACGACGCGATGACGGCGATCACCGACCAGTTCCAACTGGCGTGCGACGTAGGCCGCGATCTTCTCGGCCGGGTCCTCGGTCGCGCCCATCGCGTTCTCGACCTCGGCCACCCAGGCCGGCAGGTCGACGGCGCACAGCTCCTCGACGACGGCCGCGCGCGAGGCGAAGTATTCGTACAGGGAGGAGCGGGCGAGCCCGGTGCGTTCGGCGAGCGCGGGGAAGGTCAGCGCGGCGAAGCCGCCCTCGTCGAGCAGACTCCGCGCGGCGTCCAGCAGCGCGGCGTGCTGCATCGCGCGGTGTTCGGCGACGGAGGACGCGCGAATCTTGGGCATCCCCTCACTGTACGACGTCACTGTGCGTGCCAAAGGGGAGCTTGGCGGTTTTCCCGCCGGGTCGCGCGGGGTCAGCCGCCGGAGTGGTCCAGCTCGGCGTCGACCGGGGGCAGCGCGCACTCGGGGTCGTCGAGCCAGCCCTCGGGCAGGATCACGCGCTTGCCGCCGGCGGTGCGCCCGCGCGGGCCGTCGGCGCCGATCGGCCACGGCTGGTCCAGGTCGAGCTGCCCGAAGTATTCGTCGAGTTCGGCCAGGCTGCTCGCGGTGGCCAGGCCGCGGCGGATCGTGCCGCCGACCGAGAAGCCCTTCATGTACCACGCGACGTGCTTGCGCAGGTCGGTCACACCGTGTGCCTCGTCGCCGATCCACTCGGCGAGCAGCACCGCGTGCCGGCGCATGATCGCGGTCGCCTCGCCCAGGGTCGGGCGGGCCCGCTCCGCGCTGCCCTCGAAGGCGGAGACGAGGTCGCGGAACAGCCATGGCCGGCCCAGGCAGCCGCGGCCGACCACGACGCCGTCGCAGCCGGTCTCGCGCATCATCCGCAGCGCGTCCTCGGCGTCCCAGATGTCGCCGTTGCCGAGCACGGGGATGTCGGTGACGACCTCCTTCAGGCGCGCGATCGCGGACCAGTCGGCGGTGCCGCCGTAGTGCTGCTCCGCGGTGCGCCCGTGCAGGGCGACCCAGGTGACGCCCTCGTCGACGGCGATCCGGCCCGCGTCCAGATAGGTCAGGTGGTCGTCGTCGATGCCCTTGCGCATCTTGATGGTGACCGGCACGTCGCGCGCGTTCTTGACCGCCGAGCGCAGGATGTCGCGCAGCAGGTTGCGCTTGTACGGCAGTGCCGAGCCGCCGCCCTTGCGGGTGACCTTGGGGACGGGGCAGCCGAAGTTGAGGTCGATGTGATCGGCGAGGTCCTCGTCGACGATCATCGCGACCGCGCGGCCGACGATGTGCGGGTCGACGCCGTAGAGCTGGATGCTGCGCGGGCGCTCGGTGTCGGCGAAGCGGATCAGCCGCAGCGTCTTGGCGTCCCGCTCGACGAGCGCGCGGGTCGTGATCATCTCGCTGACGTACAGCCCGGCGGGCCGCGCGGTCGTGGCCGACTCGGCCTGTTCCTGACACAACGTGCGAAACGGCGCGTTGGTGATGCCGGCCATCGGGGCCAGCACGACGGGGGGCCAGATCCGCGCACCGCCGGCGGCGCCCAGGCGCAATGGCGCCCACGGGCCGCCGGTCGCGTCGGGGGTGGTTGCGTCGGCGGATGCCATGCGAACGTGCTCCAGGGAAGAGGTGTGCGGCCGGTTCCGATCCATTGTCCCCCACCGGGAAAAGCGGTTTCGGGCCGTCGGTCGATCCTGACACCATCGCGCCCATGAGCACGGAACCCGGAACGTCGGCCGCGGCCGAGGAGTCCACCGAAGCGGTCGTCGACGAGCCGCGCGACGTCGCGTCCCTGGTACTGCGGGCCCGGCGCGGGCCGCGGCTGAAGTACGTCTTCTTCTGGGGGCATCGGGAGCCGCTCACGGGGGTCGACTCCGCCTGCATGAGCCAGTGGTATCCGTCGCCCTTCACGGTCGACGATGTGACCTACCCCACGGCCGAGCACTGGATGATGGCCGGCAAGGCGCGGATGTTCGGCGACGCGGACGCCGAGCGTCGGGTGTTGGCAGCGGGGCATCCCAAGACGGCGAAGACGATCGGCCGGCAGGTGCGGGGGTTCGACGAACAGCGCTGGGTGGCCGCGCGGTTCGAGCTGATCGTGCGCGGCAACGTCGCGAAGTTCGGGCAGCACGAGGCGATGCGCGCGTTCCTGCTCGGCACCGGGCGGCGGGTCCTGGTCGAGGCCAGTCCGCTGGACCGGATCTGGGGCATCGGGCTCGCCGCCGACGACGAGCGGGCCGGCGACCCCGAGCGTTGGCGCGGGCTCAACCTCTTGGGATTCGCGTTGATGGAGGCCAGGTCACGGTTGGCCAACGCAACCGACCGTCCGGGGTGAATGGGGCATGACCCGTCGCTCGGATGAACTAATCTCCGCACCATGAGTGCCTTCCCGCCCCCGCAGCCCCCGAACGGGCCCGGCTCCGGCTACGGGCAACAGCCGTACGGACAGCCGAACCCCGGTCAGCAGCCCTACGGCGATCCGTCCCAGGGTGGACAGCCGTACGGTCAACAGCAGCCCTACGGTCAACAGCCCTACGGTCGGCAGCCGTTTCCGCCTCAGCAGTACGGCCAGGGCTACGGCCAGCCGCCGCCCCCGCCGCCGCGTCGGCCGCGGTGGATGGTGCCGGCGGCCGCGGTCGTGGCGCTCGCCGTGATCGGGGGCGGGGCGTTCTTCTTCCTGTCCAAGGACGAGGACGACAAGGAACCGGTCGCGAAGTCCTCGCAGAGCGCTCCGGTCCAGGGCGGTCCGGAGCAGCCTGCGCCGCAGGGCTCGGGCGCGCCCGATGACGGCCCCAAGGCGTTCCAGTCGGCGCCCCCGCCGAAGACCTCGAACATCGACGACGTCTCGACCGACAAGCTGACCTTCACGACGGAGACCTTCTTCAAGGAAACCGCCGAGTTCGACGGCCGGTCCGGCGGCAAGTACCGCCAGTTGACGAGCGACGACAGCTCGGCCAAGGACTGCTCGAAGGTGGTCACGGCCACCGGCACGGCCGTCACCGAGAACGGCTGTCTGGGAGTGCTGCGCGGGTCGTACAAGGACACCGCCGGCAAGTACGTCGTGACGCTGTCGGTGATCTCGGTGCAGGACAAGGCGAAGGCGGCCGCGCTCCACCAGGCGCTGGACAAGATCCCGTTCTCGACCACGCCGATCGCGTGGCTCGCGCCGCCGGCGTCGAGCGGGATCACCTTCAAGGACGGCTCCGAGCACATCGCGGTCTCGACCACGACCGGGCACTACGTCCTGGTGATCGACATCGGCCGAGCCGACGGCGGACCCCTCAAGGGTCAGGGCGAGGCGGCCTCGAAGGCCGCGAGCAGCGTCTACAGCGACCTCAACTACCGGATGACCGACCGCATCGTGGCGGGCGTCTTCAAGATGTAGCCGGCCGCACATATCCGAGCCGCGGCCGCGGCCCGGCCCGGCAGCACGTGAGGGGCGCCGTCCACGACGGCGCCCCTCACGTTTGTTCCCTCAGGGCCTGCGGCCCCCTCGATCAGCAGCCCGGAAGGCGCGCCGAGAGGTAGCCCACGACCTTGTCGAGCGACACCCGCTCCTGCTGCATCGTGTCGCGCGAGCGCACGGTCACGGCGTCGTCCTCGAGCGTGTCGAAGTCGACGGTGATGCAGAACGGCGTGCCGATCTCGTCCTGACGACGGTAGCGGCGGCCGATCGCACCGGCGTCGTCGAAGTCGCAGTTCCAGTACTGGCGCAGGTCGGCGGCGAGGCCGCGAGCCTTGGGCGACAGGTCGGTGTTGCGCGACAGCGGCAGGATCGCGGCCTTGACCGGCGCCAGGCGCGGGTCAAGGCGCAGCACGGTGCGCTTCTCCAGCTTGCCCTTGGCGTTCGGCGCCTCGTCCTCGAAGTACGCGTCGAGCAGGAACGCGAGCATCGCCCGGTTCAGACCCGCCGCGGGCTCGATGACGTACGGGAACCAGCGCTCATTGGCCTCCTGGTCGTAGTACGACAGGTCGGTGCCGGACTTCTCGGAGTGGGTGCGCAGGTCGTAGTCCGTGCGGTTGGCGATGCCCTCGAGCTCGGAGAACTCGGTGCCGCCGAAGTTGAAGCGGTACTCGATGTCGACGGTGCGCTTCGAGTAGTGCGACAGCTTGTCCTTCGGGTGCTCGAAGAACCGCATGTTGTCGGGGCTGAGGCCGAGACCGACGTACCAGTCCCAGCGCTGCTGCATCCAGTACTCCTGCCAGGTCTCGTCCTCACCCGGCTTGACGAAGAACTCCATCTCCATCTGCTCGAACTCACGCGTGCGGAAGATGAAGTTTCCGGGCGTGATCTCGTTGCGGAAGCTCTTGCCGGTCTGGGCGATGCCGAACGGCGGCTTCTTGCGCGAGGTCTGCTCGACGGCCTTGTAGTTGACGAAGATGCCCTGGGCGGTCTCGGGGCGCAGGAACGCGCGACCCGACTCGTCCTGGGTGGGGCCGAGGTAGGTCTGCAGCAGACCGTTGAACATCTTGGGCTCGGTGAAGGTGCCCTTGTTGCCGCAGTTGGGGCACGCGATGTCGGCGAGGCCGTTCGCGGGCAGCCGGCCGTGCTTGGCCTCGTACGCCTCTTCGAGGTGGTCGGCGCGAAAACGCTTGTGGCACGAGGTGCACTCGGTCAGCGGGTCGACGAACGCCTCGACGTGACCGGACGCCTCCCACACCTCGCGGGCGAGGATGACGGAGGAGTCCAGACCGACGATGTCGTCACGCGAGGTGACCATCGTGCGCCACCACTGGCGCTTGATGTTCTCCTTGAGCTCCACGCCGAGGGGACCGTAATCCCAGGCGGCCTTCTGGCCGCCGTAGATCTCACTACAGGGGTAAACGAAGCCTCGGCGCTTGCTCAGGCTGACGATGGTGTCGATCTTGTCGGCGGCCACAATGCTCTCTTCGGTGCGACGATGCGGGCAGTGACAGTGTCGGCACAGGCTACCGGCGCGCCGGTCACCCCCGTAAATCCTTAACCGCCGCCGAAGTCCCGCCACGGTTGGCCCAGCACCCCATTATTGACAACGATTGTCATTTGAGTTGAGAATGATTGTCATGAACATACGTCGTGCCGTCCCGGCCGCCCTGCTCGCGACCACCGCGGCATCCGCACTGCTGCTGTCCGGATGCGCCGGGACCGACGACGCGCGGGCCGACACCGGAGCCGGCGACAGGCTCGGCGTGATCGCCTCGTTCTACCCGATGAAATTCGTCGCGGAGCAGGTCGGCGGACCGCACGTGAAGGTGACGAACCTGACGAAGGCCGGCGCCGAGCCGCACGACCTGGAGCTGACCCCCAAGCAGGTCGGCAAGCTGTCGAAGGCCGATCTCGTGGTCTACCTCAAGGGCCTGCAACCCGCCGTGGACGAGGCGATCAAGCAGAACAAGCCCAGGCACACGGTCGAGGTGAGCCGACTCGCGCCGCTGGAGGAGCACGGCACCGAGGTGCACGGCGCCGAGGACGAGCACGAGGGCCACCACCACGAGGACGCCGAGCACGGCGATCCGCACGTGTGGCTCGACCCGACCCGGCTCGCGGCCATCGCCACGGGGGTGGGCGAATCGCTCGCCGCGGCCGACCCGGCCAACGCGCAGGACTACCGGGCCCGCGCCGCCGACCTGGTGACCCGACTGAACGGGCTCGACGGCGAGTTCACCGCCGGCCTCGCGACCTGCGCGCGCAAGGACGTGGTCACCAGCCACGCCGCGTTCGGCTACCTCGCGGAGCGCTACCACCTCAACCAGATAGCGGTGAACGGCGTCAACCCGGAGTCCGAGCCCTCCCCCGCGCGCCGGGCCGACATCCAGAAGCTGGCCCGGGACAAGGGCGTGACCACGATCTACTTCGAGACGCTCGCCGAGCCCAAGACCGCGAGGACCCTCGCCCAGGATCTGCGGATCCAAACCGCGGTGCTCGACCCGCTCGAAGGCATAAAAGACGAGGCGCGCAGCGATTACTTCTCCGTGATGCGCGCCAACCTGGACGCGCTGCGGAAGGGGCTGGGCTGCTCATGACGGATCTTCAGGCACCGGTCGCCCGGCTGGTCGGCGGCACGGCATCGCTGGGGGGCAGGCCGGTTCTGCGCGGGGTCGACCTCACCGTGCGCCCCGGCGAGGTGGTGGCGCTGCTCGGCGCCAACGGCTCGGGAAAGTCCACGCTCGTGCGCACGCTGGTCGGGCTCGTGCCGTTGACCGACGGCTCGATCGAGCTGTTCGGGAAGCCGTTCGCGCGCTTTCGCGACTGGTCGCGGATCGGCTACGTGCCGCAGCGCACCACGGCCGCCGCGGGCGTGCCGGCGAGCGTGCGCGAGGTGGTCACCTCGGGGCTGCTCACCGGCCGGCGCCTGCTCGGCCCGGGCCGCGACGGCCGGGCCGCGGTGGACGAGGCGCTGGACGCGGTCGGCATGCTCGACCGTGCCCGCGACGGCATCGCGAACCTGTCCGGCGGCCAGCAGCAGCGCGTGCTGATCGCCCGCGCGCTGGCCCGCCGCCCCGACCTGCTGATCATGGACGAGCCGATGGCCGGCGTGGACCTGCGCAGCCAGGAGGTGCTCGCGGGCACCCTGAGCCGGCAGCAGGAGGAGGGCCGGGCCGTGCTGCTCGTCCTGCACGAACTCGGCGCGCTGGAGCCGCTCATCGACCGCGCGGTGGTGCTGCGCGAGGGCTGCGTGTGCCACGACGGCCCGCCGCCCAGGGCGGTCGGCCAACACGCCCTTCCGGGGCACGACCACGTGCACCCGCACGACGATCACACCGCGCACGGCGCCGGGATGGGACTGCTCTCGTGACGATCCTGGACTTCGCCTTCATGCAGCGGGCGCTGCTCGCGGCCCTGCTCGTGGGCATGACCGCGCCCGCCGTCGGGGTGTACCTCGTGCAGCGCCGGCAGGCGTTCATGGGCGACGGCATCGGGCACGTCGCGTTGACCGGCGTGGGTCTGGGCTTCCTGCTGAGCACGTCGCCGGTGCTGACCGCGGTGCTCACCGCGTCGGTCGGCGCGATCGCGATCGAGCTGATCCGCGAACGCAGCAGGGTCAGCGGCGACGTCGCGCTGTCGGTGCTTTTCTACGGCGGCATCGCGGGCGGCGTGATGCTGATCAACCTCGCTCCGGAGGGCTCCAACGCGAATCTCCAGTCCTACCTGTTCGGCTCGCTGACCTCGGTGTCGCCGGAGGACATCCGGATCATCGCGGTCCTGGCCGTCGCCGTGCTCGTGGTCACGCTGGGGCTGCGCCGCGCGTTGTTCACGGTGTGCCAGGACGAGGACTTCGCGCGCGTGACCGGACTGCCGGTACGCGCGCTGAACCTGCTGCTCGCGGTCACCGCCGCGGTCACCGTGACGGTCGCGATGCGGGTGGTGGGGCTGCTCCTGGTGAGCGCGCTGATGGTGGTGCCGGTGGCGGTCGCCCAGCAGGTCTCGCGCACGTTCGCGATGACGGCGGCGGTCGCGATCGTGGTCGGCGTGCTGGTCTCGGTCTCCGGCACCGCGCTGACCTACTACGTCGACGCGCCGCCCGGGGCGACCATCGTGCTGCTCGCGATCGCGCTGTTCGTGGTGGTGGGTGTGCTCGCGACGCCGCTCAATCGGCGCCGGGCCAGGCAGGCGGAGGCGGCGCTCGCGGCGGCGGACGAGGCCCGGGTCGACGACGTGCATGTGGACGCGGAGGCACCGCACGCCGGCACAATGGCGATCCAGGCACACAACGTCCGGCCGGCCGCGATCGAGGAGGCACCCAGGTGACCACCGCCAACAGCCCGAGCCCGGTGCGGGGCCGATCCACCCGGCAGCGTGCGGCGGTCTCCGCGCTCCTCGACGAGATCGAGGACTTTCGCAGCGCCCAGGACCTGCACGACCTGCTCAAGCAGCGCGGTGAGGCGGTCGGCCTGACCACCGTGTACCGCACGCTCCAGGCCCTGGCCGACGCCGACGAGGTCGACGTGCTGCGCACCCAGGACGGCGAGTCGGTGTACCGCCGGTGCAGCCGCGGCCACCACCATCACCTCGTGTGCCGCACGTGCGGCCGCACCGTCGAGGTCGAGGGCCCGGCGGTCGAGCGGTGGGCGAACCGGATCGCGGCCGAGCACGGCTTCGGTGACGTCTCGCACGAGCTGGAGATCTTCGGCACCTGTTCGCAGTGCGCTTCCGCCGCGGGCCTGAGCTGATCGATTCGTCCCAGTGCCGTGACCGGAAACGTTCACCGGCTCTCGGCGCCCGGCGCTAGGGCGTGACACGCCCTGGAGCGCCGGGCGGGCTCGAGAAGACCGCCCGGCGCCGGCGGATCATTCGTACGGCTCCCGCGGTGCCTCGATCGGTTCGACGGCGGTGGCGGTCAGAGCCGGCATCGCGTCGTCCTGTTGGACCTGACCGTTGGGCAGCCACCGGCCGGTGACCGTGACCCACGAGTCGGTGGGCGGTGCGGCGATGCCGTGCACCTCGACCTTGCGGGCGAAGGCGTCGGCCGCGCAGCAGCTGATCACCATGCGCGTGATGTACCACGAGCCGGCCCGGCCGGGCGTGACGAAGCCGGTGAGCCGGACGGTGCGGTCCTTGAGCGGCTCGGCGGTGTCCCAGACGGAGCGGATCAGGAAGTCGGCCAGGGTCATCGGCAGCGGATCCCCCGGCGGCAGCGCCGGGAAGCCGGAGTCGTTCGACGCGGCGGCCGGCTTGGCGACCACGTTGTCGGAGCGCGACGCGGTGTACGAACCGAGCGCGGGCGGCGCGATCAGGAACAGCGCGAGCACCGGCAGACACAGCAGCCAGGCCGCGCGCGGGCCCGCGGCGTGATCGTGCCCGTGCCCGTCCCCGTCTCCGTGCCCGGCCTCGACCGCCTCCGCTCCGCCCCCCTCCGCTTCGGCGGGCCCCACCGCGTCCTGTGCCCGCCGCTGGATGCCGTCCCGTACCGCCGAGATCAGCCCGACCAGGAGCAGGATCGCGCCCGCCGCGATCAGCGCCGGCCGCAGGCCCTCCTTGACGTAGCGCAGGTACATGTCGGTCAGCGAGATCCGCAGCAGCGCGCCGCCGATCAGGATCAACACGACCGCCTGAACGTCCCGCCTCACAGCAGCCACCACCCGACGACGTAGCTTGCGACGATCGCGACCACGAACGTCGCCGAGGAGAACCGGGCCGCGAAACCGCGCCCGAACGTGCCCGACTGGAGCGCGATCAGCTTCACGTCCACCATCGGGCCGACCACCATGAACGCCAGTTTCGCGGTGGGCGAGAAGCCCAGCAGGCTCGCGGCCACGAACGCGTCCGCCTCCGAGCACACCGCGAGCACGACCGCGAGGAACGCGAGCGCGAGCACCGCGAACCACGGCGAGCCGGACACCGCGTCGATCACGTGCTTGGGCACCGTGACATTGAGAGTCGCGGCGGTCAGCGCGCCGACCACCAGGAAGCCGCCCGCATGCAGGAAGTCGTGCTGGAGCGCGAGCCGGAAGTTCTCCCACTTGCCGCTGCCGCCGTAGCTTTCACTCGCACGTCGTCACCCACGTGGGCGAACAGGCGCCCCGTGGGCGGCCCGGCCGCCGCGGGCGATCAGGATCCCGAGGACGTCGCGCCCGCCGCCGTGACCGCGTTCGGCAGCGCCCCGCCGTAGCGGCGGTCGCGCGCCGCGTACGTCTCGCACGCCTCCCACATGTGCCGCCGGTCGAAGTCCGGCCAGAGCACGTCGAGGAAGACCATCTCGGCGTACGCGGACTGCCAGAGCAGGAAGTTGGACGTGCGCTGCTCACCGGAGGACCTGATGAACAGGTCGACGTCGGGCATGTCCGGCTCGTCGAGGTACTTCGCGAACAGCTTCTCGTCGACCTTCTTCGGGTCGAGCCGGCCCGCCTTGACCTCCTCGGCGATGGCCGCCGCGGCGTCCGCGATCTCCGCGCGCCCGCCGTAGTTGATGCACATCGCCAGGGTGAGGTTGGTGTTGTCCTTGGTCCGCTCCTCGGCGATCTCCAGCTCCTTGATCACGCTCGCCCACAGCCGGGGCCGCCGGCCGCACCAGCGGATCCGCACGCCGAGCTCGTCCATCTCGTCGATCCGGCGGTGGATCGTGTCGATGTTGAAGCCCATCAGGAAGCGCACCTCCTCGGGCGAGCGCTTCCAGTTCTCGGTCGAGAACGCGTACGCCGACACGTACTTCACGCCGATCTGCGCAGCGCCCTCGACCACGTCGAACAGCGACGCCTCGCCCGCGGTGTGCCCGTCGGTCCGGGCGAGCCCGCGCTCCTTGGCCCAGCGGCCGTTGCCGTCCATCACGAGCGCGATGTGCCTGGGCACGAGGTCGGCCGGGATCTCGGGCGGCAGCGCGCCTTCCGCGTGCGGCTTGGGGTCGCGGTACTGCCGCTGCTCGCGAGCGGCCCGGGCCGGCGCCGACTCGGCCCGCCGGCGGCGGGGGAACAGGCCGAAGCGGCCACGCGACTGACTCACGATCTCTCCACCAATCTCAACGAGCGGATGCCCCGCTCCAGATGCCATTGCAGATACGCGGCCACCAGGCCGCTGCCCTCGCGCCGGTGCCGCGGCTCACTCGCGTCGGCACGGTCCCAGTCACCGGTCAACAGCGCACCGAGCAGGGAAAGGGTCTCGGGTGAGGGTACGACGGATCCGGCCGGCCGGCAGTCGCCGCAGACCGTCCCACCGCCCTGGACGGAGAAGAAGCGGTTCGGCCCGTCGAGGCCGCAGCGCGCGCAGTCCGCGAAGCTCGGCGCGTATCCGGCCACCGCGAGCGAGCGGAGCAGGAACGCGTCGAGCACGAGCCCCGGCTCGTGGGTGCCCGCCGCGAGGGTCCGCAGCGCGCCGATGAGCAGCAGGTATTGCTGCAGCGCGGGCTGGCCGCGCTCGTGGTCGGTGAGCCGCTCGGCGGTCTCCAGGATCGCGGTGCCGGACGTGTAGGCGGCGTAGTTCAGCGCGAGCCGGCCGCCGTACGCGCCGAGCGTCTCGACCTGCGTGATGATCGGCAGGCCGCGGCCGGGGAAGTCGCTGTTGCGGGTGAAGAACTGGATGTCGACGTGCGCGAACGGCTCGACCCGGGCGCCGAACTTCGACTTCGTCTTGCGCACACCACGCGCGACGGCGCGCACTATCCCGTGATCGCGGGTCAGGAGGGTGATGATGCGGTCGGCCTCACCCAACTTCTGGGCGCGCAGGACGACACCCTCGTCACGGAGGAGGCTCATACCCCCATTGTGCCGCGTCCCGCCGACGCGCCCGGGCGCCGCCCGCCGCCGCCACGTCCGGCCGACGCGGCGTCGCTCACGGGCCGGCCAGCACGTGATCCACCCGGGCCCGGCCGAGCCCGAGCTGGTCGCCCGCGTGGTACAGGATCACCCGGTGCGCCGGGTCGTACGCCCCGCAGGCCAGGGCCACCCGGGCCGCGACGCCGACCAGGTGCTCGCGCCCGGCGACCGCGAGGTGCGGCGCGATCTCCGCGAGAGCCCACGCGGTGTCCTGCGGCTGGTGCGCGCCGACGTCGGCGGCCAGCGTGCACGCGTCGTAGCTCGGCATGCCCGCGGCCCGGACCGCCTCCACCGCCGCGGCGCGCACCGTGTCGGCCGCGTGCGGCTCGTCGTCCACCGCCGCCACGACGGCCACCACGAGCGAGCGCACGGCCTCGCGCAGCATCAGGGTGAGCGCGCGGGCCGTGGGCGGCTCCAGGACCGCGATGTCGTGCCGGGTGCAGCACACCGCGCACTCGATGCCCGAGCCGGCCCGCCCCAGCGGGATCAGCGCGACCCCGAACACCACGAGCCGTCGACGACCGCCGCCCTTGCGAAAGCGCCGATCACCGCCGCACGCCGGACAGTGGAACTCGCCGTCCCCGATCGCCGATCGGATCGTCCGGATGCCCACGAAGACAAACATGGTGCAGCCCCCTGCGTCCCGCGCGACGGAAAGCGATATTTCCGCCTGCCCACGATGCTGCCACGATTTTCACGAAGCGTCATCAGAAGCGGACAGATGGTTACTTTTGTTCGCCTGGGAGCACGGTTGACCTGGCCTGTTACGTCAAGCGACAAGCAGCGGCGACGTCCCGTCGACGAACAGCGCGCGCCGTCCGGTCACCGGGTGGGTGCGCACGACGGGGTGCTCGACCGGCGGGGAACCGGAAATCCCGACCCGAGGAACGACACGCGGAAACGGCGGCCCCCGGTCGAGCCGGGAACCGCCGTCCTTCGGGTGTTTCGCGCGTTTCGGTACTTCGGGGGTTCGCGGTCGGGTCAGCCGCGCGCGGCCCGGTTCACCGCGCTCACGATCGCCTTGAGCGACGCGCGCACGATGTTCTCGTCCACGCCCACGCCCCACAGCACGCGGCCGTCGACCGCGCACTCGACGTAGGCCGCGGCGCGCGCGTCCTCGCCGCCGCTCATCGCGTGCTCGCTGTAGTCCAGCACCCGCGCGTCGAAGCCCAGCTCGCCCAGGGCGCGCACGAACGCGTCGATCGGGCCGTTGCCGGTCGCCTCCAGCGCCTGCACGACCCCGTCCACGCTCATCTCGACGGTCAGCACGTCCTTGCCGTCCTCGCCGGAGACCGTGCGGTGGCCGCGCAGCTCCAGGCGGCCCCACGCGGCGTCCGGGGTGGGCAGGTATTCGTCCTGGAACGTGGCCCAGATCTGAGCCGGCGTCACCTCGCCGCCCTCGGCGTCGGTCTTGGTCTGGATGATCCGGGAGAACTCGATCTGCGCGCGGCGCGGCAGGTCCATCTTGTGGTCGGCCTTGAGCACGTACGCGACGCCGCCCTTGCCGGACTGGCTGTTGACCCGGATCACGGCCTCGTAGGTGCGGCCGACGTCCTTCGGGTCGATCGGCAGGTACGGGACCGCCCAGTCCAGCTCCTCGACCGGCTTGCCGGCCTCGGCCGCGTCCCGCTCCAGGACCTCCAGGCCCTTCTTGATCGCGTCCTGGTGCGAGCCGGAGAACGCGGTGTAGACCAGGTCGCCCGCGTACGGGTGGCGCGGGTGCACCGGCAGCTGGGTGCAGTATTCGACGGTGCGCCGGATCTCGTCGATCTCGGAGAAGTCGATCATCGGGTCGACGCCCTGGCTGAACAGGTTCATCCCCAGCGTGACCAGGTCCACGTTGCCGGTGCGCTCGCCGTGGCCGAACAGGCAGCCCTCGACCCGGTCGGCGCCGGCCATCACGGCCAGCTCGGACGCGGCCACCGCGGCGCCGCGGTCGTTGTGCGGGTGCACGGACAGCGCGATGAACTCGCGGCGGGTCAGGTTGCGGCTCATCCACTCGATCTGGTCCGCGTACACGTTCGGCGTCGAACGCTCGATGGTCGCGGGCAGGTTCAGGGTGATCTCGCGCCCGGCCTCGGGCTGCCACACGTCCATCACCGCCTCGCAGACCTCCAGGGCGAAGTCCAGCTCGGTGTCGATGAAGATCTCGGGCGAGTACTCGTAGCCGAACGCGGTCTCCGAGCCCAGGTGCTTGTCCGCGAAGCGCATCACGTGCTCGGTGCCGGACACCGCGATCGCCTTGCACTGGTCGCGGTCGACGTTGAAGACGACCCGACGGAAGGCCGGCGCGGTCGCGTTGTACAGGTGGACCGTGGCCTTGGGCGCGCCGATCAGCGACTCGACGGTGCGCCCGATCAGTTCCTCGCGGGCCTGGGTCAGCACCGAGATGGTGACGTCGTCCGGTACCGCGCCCTCTTCGATGATCGAGCGGATGAAGTCGAAGTCGGTCTGCGACGCGGCCGGGAACCCGACCTCGATCTCCTTGTAGCCCATCCGCACCAGCAGGTCGAACATGGTCCGCTTGCGGGCCGGGCTCATCGGGTCGATCAGGGCCTGGTTGCCGTCCCGCAGGTCGGTGGACAGCCAGCGCGGCGCGACCGTGATCGTCTTCGACGGCCACGTGCGATCGGGCAGGTCCACACCGCGGAACGGCTTGTACTTGTGGATCGGCATCCCGGACGGCTGCTGCGTCACGGACGAGGCGGTGATCGGCGTGGGGCGGTTCACGGAAGTCATGCGGCTGGTCTCCTGTATGCGAGGAACGGGCTGCAACGGCAGGTAGGCCGGCGACGGGAGGAACGACATCCCGGAGGCTCCGAATCACGGACATGCCTCTGTCCCCGCGACGGGGGAGCCGGTCTGACCTCTGTCAGAGGGATGAGCCCCCGGCGCGGCGGCTAAGGAGGAGCAGCCACTGACGCATGATGCCCGCAACCATACCCGACCCGATGAATAAGTCGGGCAGGCATCCGACATGCGAACACAAGCGAAAACACGCCATCTTTTCGGCGGGCCCCTCTCGCCCAGCGGGCGTGAGCCTCCTACGCTCGGTCCCCATGAGCGATTACAACCAGGGCCCTTACGGACCACAGCCGGGACAGGGCCAGCCCGGCGGATACCCGCAGCAGGGTCAGCCGGGGTACGGACAGCAGCCCCAGCAGGGCGGATACGGCCAGCCGCCGCAGTACGGTCAGCCGCCGCAGGGCGGATACGGCCAGCAGCCCGGCCCGTACGGCCAGCAGCCGCCGCCGGGCTACGGGCAGCAGCCGGGCGGATACCCGCCGCCCACGCCGAGCGGAGGCGGCATGGGCGGCGGACTCGCACCATTCGCGCCCGGAGCGATCGCGGGCGCGGTCGGGGCGGTGTTGATCGTCATCGGGTCGTGCGTGGCCTGGCTCGAGCTGGAGAACCGGGGCAAGACCGCGACGTACAAGGGTCTCGACGGCGACGGCGTGTTCACGCTGATCGCCGGCATCCTCGCGATCGCGCTGTTCGGCGCGGCCATCCTGGCCCGCAAGGCCCCGCTCGCGATCGGCGCCGGGCTCCCGGCCGTGGTCGCGCTCGGCTTCGCCGTCTGGAACCTCGCGGATCCGACCCGACTGGTGATCCAGAAGGAGTCCGCCCTCAAGAGCGACGATTCCGACCAGGTGCAGAAGGTCATCGACGAACTCGGCTCGACCGGGTTCGGCCTGTGGCTGGTGCTCGCCGGCGCCGTCATCGCGATCGGCGCCGCCGTGTTCGTCCTGATCACCGCCAACCGCCGGCAGAGCAACGCCCCTTACGGGCGCTGACCGACGGTCCGACTCCGGAAGACGTCGGAAGACGTCAGAAACCGAGCTTGCGCAGCTGCTTGGGGTCGCGCTGCCAGTCCTTGGCCACCTTCACGTGGAGGTCCAGGTAGACGGGCGTCCCAAGCAGCGCCTCGATGTGCTTGCGGGCGCGCGTGCCCACATCCTTGAGCCGCGCGCCCTTGTGGCCGATGACGATCGCCTTCTGGCTGGGGCGTTCGACGTAGAGATTGGCGTGCACGTCGAGCAGCGGCTTGTCGGCGGGGCGGTCCTCGCGCGGAATCATCTCCTCGATGACCACCGCGAGCGAGTGCGGGAGCTCGTCCCGCACGCCTTCGAGGGCCGCCTCGCGGATCAGCTCGGCGGCCATGATCATCTCCGGCTCGTCGGTGAGCTCGCCGCCCGGGTACAGCGGCGGGCCCTCCGGCAGCATCGGGACGAGCAGGTCGGCCACGAGGGCCACCTGGCTGTCGCCGACCGCGGAGACCGGGATGATCTCGGCCCACTCGATGCCGACGTCCTCGCCCATCTTCTGCACGGCGAGCAGCTGCTGGACCAGCGTCTGCTGGTCGACCAGGTCGGTCTTGGTGACGATGGCGACCTTGGGCGTGCGCTTGGCCTGGGCCAGTTCGGCCGCGATGTACTTGTCACCGGGGCCGACCTTCTGGTCGGCCGGGATGCAGAAGCCGATCACGTCGACCTCCGCCCAGGTGGCCCGGACCAGGTCGTTCAGCCGCTGACCGAGCAGGGTGCGCGGCTTGTGCAGACCGGGGGTGTCCACCAGGACGAGCTGGCCGTCGGCACGGTGCACGATGCCGCGCACCGTGTGGCGGGTGGTCTGGGGGCGGCCCGACGTGATCGCCACCTTCGTGCCCACCAGCGCGTTCGTCAGGGTGGACTTGCCGGCGTTGGGGCGGCCCACGAAGCACGCGAAGCCCGAGCGGTGGACGGGCGCGGAGGGGTTAGGGCGATCACTCATGGGTGACATTGTCGCTCAAGAAGCGAGCGTTCCTTGCGCCGCGGGTGCGGTGGGCCCTGCGGGCGGCCTTCAGACGGTCGCGATCGTGCGTACGACGGCGTCCGGGCCGGCCAGCAGGATCGGGGTCCCCGCGCCGCCCAGGTCGCGGACCGCGGCGCGATCGGCGTCGGTCGCCGCGTCGCCGACGCCGACGATGGCGGCGGCCTCGAGGCCGCGGGCGCCGCCGGCGACGGCCATCGCCACCGCGGTGCGGAGCGCGGACAGCTCCAGGGAGGGCAGTGCGACCGTGGACGCCGTGTAGGTGCGGCCGGTCTCGTCGCGTACGGCGGCGCCCTCGTCGGCCCCGTTGCGGGCTCGGGTGGCCCGGGCCAGCGTGACGATCTTGGCGTCCTCGGGGTCGACGGTGATGGGGGCGGGCGTCTCGGCGCTCACGGATCCTCCTGCGTTTCGCTGCGCTTTGCTGCGGCAGAGTATCTCGGGTGGGTGGGGCGGCTGCCGGGGTGGCCTCAAGCGCCGGCCTGGCTGGTTGTCCTCAAGCGCCGGACGGGCTGATTTTGGTCAAGCGGCGGTCCCGGTTGGGTGGGCTTGGGTGGCCTCAAGCGCCGGCCGGGCTGGTTGTCCTCAAGCGCCGGACGGGCTGGTTTTGGTTGGGCGGCGGACTGGGTGGGCTTGAGGGTTGGGCTGGTTACTTGTCCTCGAAGGCTGGGTGGGGGGCTCTTGTGTCGGGTGGGGTGCTCGGGTTCGAGGGGACTCGGGTGACGATGATGGTGCCTACTCGGTTGCGGCGGCCCGAGGGGCTTTCGGCGGCCAGGCGTAGGCCCTCGACCACGGCTGCGGCGCCCGGGATCGGGACTCGGCCGAGGGCCTTGGCAAGCAGGCCGCCGACGGTTTCGACGTCCTCGTCGTCGAGTTCCAGGCCGAACAGCTCACCCAGCTCGTCGACGGGGAGTCGCGCGGTGACCCGGAAGGCGCCGTCGGGCAGTTCCTCGACCGGCGCGGACTCGGTGTCGTACTCGTCGGTGATCTCGCCGACGATCTCCTCCAGGATGTCCTCGATCGTGACCAGGCCGGCGGTGCCGCCGTACTCGTCGACCACGACCACCATGTGCGTGCGGTCGGCCTGCATCTCGCGCAGCAGGTCGTCGGCCGGCTTGCTGTCCGGGACGAACGTCGCGGGGCGCATGATCGAGTCGACCCGCTCCCCGGCCCAGGCGGGGTCCCCCATCGTGCTGCGCCGGGCGAGGTCCTTGAGGAAGACGATGCCCACGACGTCGTCCTCGTTCTCGCCGATCACCGGGATCCGCGAGTAGCCGCTGCGCAGCGCGAGCGACATCGCCTGGCGCAGCGACTTGTGCCGCTCGATGAACACCATGTCGGGCCGGGGCACCATGACCTCGCGCACGATCGTGTCGCCCAGTTGCAGGACGGAGTGCAGCATCTCGCGCTCGTCGTCCTCGATCAGCGAGTTCTTCTCGGCGAGGTCCACGAACGCGCGCAGCTCGGCCTCGGACGCGAACGGCCCCTCGCGAAAGCCCTTGCCGGGGGTGAGCGCGTTGCCCAGCAGGATCAGCAGCTTGGGCAGCGGCCCGAGCACACGCGCCAGGCCGAACAGCACGGGCGCGCCGATCACCGCGACGGTGACCGGGTGTTGCCGGCCGATCGTACGCGGGGAGACCCCGACCGCGACGTACAACACCACCACCATGACGCCGATCGTGACCAGCACGGCCTGCCAGGTCTCGTCGAAGTCGTCCATGCACACGACGGTGACCAGGACCGCCGCGGACAACTCGCACGCGACCCGGACGAGCAGGGCCAGGTTGAGGTAGCGCGCGGGGTCCTGAACCACCGTCAGCAGCCGCTTGGCGCCCCGGCGTTCCTCGCGCACGAGCTCTTCCGCCCGGACCCGCGAGATCCGCGAGAGCGCGGCCTCCAGACATGCGAAGAGACCGGCCACGATCACCAGGGCGATCGCGCCGATCACGAGTTGCACCACGCTGTCAGCGGGCACGTCCGCCCCCAGCCTGATTCGGGCCGGGGGTGGTTCTATCCGGTGGCGGGCTCATCCGCGGTCGCCCGCCGCGCGGCGGGCCTCCCGCCAGGATTCGAGCAGCTCCTTCTGCAGCGCGAACATCTCGCGCTCCTCGTCGGGCTCCGCGTGGTCGTAGCCCAGGAGGTGCAGCACGCCGTGCACGGTGAGCAGGTGCAGTTCGTCGTCCATGGAGTGGCCGGCCGCCGCGCCTTGGCGCTGCGCGACGGTCGGGCACAGCACGACGTCGCCGAGGAGACCCTGCGGGGGATCCTCGTCGGCCTTCCCGGGACGCAGCTCGTCCATCGGGAAGGACATCACGTCGGTCGGACCGGGCAGGTCCATCCACTGGATGTGCAGTTGTTCCATCGCGGGTTCGTCCACGATGACCACGGACAGTTCCGCCAGTGGATGGATGCGCATACGGTCCAGCGTCCACCGGGCGACGTCCACGATCGCGTGTTCGTCCACCCCCGTGCCGGACTCGTTGGCGATGTCGATGGACATGGCCTTCAGTTCACTTCCCGTTCCACTGCTTGCATGTTCACTGTGTGCTTGCCCCGGCCGTTCTTCTCGACCGGCCGCCGACCCCGCGACCTGGGTACGTCACCGTTGGTGCCGCCGCCGTTCGCCTGGCTGGTCTCGACCTCCACGTCGTAGCGCGCGTACGCGTCCACGATCCGGCCGACGAGCTTGTGTCGTACGACATCCTCGCTGGTGAGGTTACAGAAAGCGATGTCATCCACGCCGCGCAGGATCTCCTGGACCACCCGAAGACCCGATTGGGTGCCGCCGGGCAGGTCGACCTGCGTGGTGTCGCCGGTGACGACCATGCGCGAGCCGAAGCCGAGCCGGGTGAGGAACATCTTCATCTGCTCGGCCGAGGTGTTCTGCGCCTCGTCGAGAATGATGAACGCGTCATTGAGCGTGTTGTGCGTCAGGAGGTAGTCCTCCGTTACGTACAACGAGTCGGCCGCCGCGACCTGGATGCACACCGCTTCCTCGCGGCCCGCGGGCTCGATGCTGTCGATGTGCCGCATCGGCCGACCACCGCCACCCGCCGCTCGGTACCGCTCCCGCTTGCGAGCGAGCCGGAATGGTTCGAGGCCCTCGGGGAGCCTGATGTCGACGATGTGTGCATCTCGACGATGCTCCACCGCCCGACCCCGGGCCCGCCCGGGGGCACGGCCTTCCGCAGCCCTTCGGCGACTGTATGCCACGCCGCCGAGCGACCGAACCAGTGCGATGACGTCGTCACGCAGCAGGATCGACGTTGTCGTGTACTGGATCCGACAGGTCCGCCCGCTCTGTGACACCGGGCCTCCGTCGGAGTCCAGCAGCCCTTGGAGCAACGCGAGCCGGACCTCGGCCGAGTTGTACACGTACTCGTCCGGCACGAACTTCGAGTGTGACCGGCCGCCGAGCAGATCCAGCTTCCGGAGCACGCCGGTGACCGGATTCTCCAGCGTAACGACGTCACCGGGTGTCTTCGTCCGGTTCAGGATGTAGTCCACACGGTTCGTCCTGCGCGCCTGAACGCCCGGCAGCGCCGCCTCCAGAGCGGCGACCAATTCGAAATCGGCGGTGGAGAAGGAGGAGGTGGTCGCGCCCGTCAGGCAGCCGTCGCCGAGCAGCAATCCCAGGGCGTACGGATCCATGGGCACCGCGCGCTCCGGGAAGCACGCGGGCCCGGTCAGCAGCGGCAGCTCGTAGCGCCGGGCGGGCCCGGCCCGAAGGTTGCCGATCATCGCCTCGGTTTCGAGAACCCGCCAGGGCTTGCCTCGGCGACGGTCGGCAGCCGTCCGCACGGTCCACAGGTGTTCACCGCAGCACAGAGTGGACGACCCGTCCTGGGCGGTGACCCGGTAGATGTCCTTCTCGCCCTGTGGATACACGCCGAGGACGGGGGTCGGTTCGCCGCTGGAACCGATGACCAGATCGCCCACCTCGAGTTCGCCGATCGGGCGGAATCCCGAAGGCGTCAGCACCTTGGTGAAGACCGGCTGGGCGCGGCCGCGCATATAGGCGAGCGGGGCGACCTCGATCGTGCCGGAGGCCATCAGGCGCGGGATCGAGTCGGGGTCGATCATGTCGTGCAGCGCGTCGTAGAGCGGGCGCAGGTAGGGGTCGATCTTCTCGTAGAGCGTGCCGGGCAGGAAGCCGAGCCGCTCTCCCGCCTCCACCGCGGGGCGGGTCAGGATGATCCGGGAGACCTGCTTGGACTGCAGGGCCTGGACGGCCTTGGCCATCGCGAGGTAGGTCTTGCCGGTGCCCGCCGGGCCGAGACCGAACACGATCGTGTGCTCGTCGATCGCGTCCACGTAGCTCTTCTGGTTGAGCGTCTTGGGACGGATCGTGCGACCGCGGTTGGACAGGATGTTGAGCGTCATCACCTCGGCGGGGCCCTGCCCGTTGTTCGAGCGGACCATCGCGACGCAGCGCTCGACGGCCTCCTCGTTGAGCGGCTGCCCGGTCCGGACGATGACGAGGAGTTCGTCGAAGAGCCGGCGGACGAGGGCCACCTCGGCCTCGGGGCCGGACACCGTCACCTCGTTGCCGCGGACGTGGATGTCGGCCTCGGGGAACCCCTGCTCGACCACCCGCAGGAACGAGTCGCCGGAACCGAGGAGCGCCACCATGGGGTGCTTGGCAGGGATCGTGATCTTCGCCTGAGCCTGCGTGGCCGGAGTTTCCTTCGCAGTGTTCTGCGCGGTGTTCTCGAAGCTCGCGCCGCGCGCGTTCGTCGTGGGAGCCATGGGCGGCCTTGGCGGCCTGATCACGCCTCTTTTCCGGGTTCGGAAAGCATTTCGGTGGTGCCCAATGGTAACTCTCCGACCTCCGCGACCCCCGGGATTATTCGGTCGGCGGGCGTCGGCGCGGGACCTCGAAGCGGTCGAGGTCGTGCGCCACCACGGTGTCCGGGAAGATCGCCCGGGCCTCGGCGAGCAGCGGTTGGATGTCGGTGTAGCGCTGCGAGAAGTGGGTCAGGACCAGCCGGCGGGCGCCCGCCTCGGCGGCGATCGTGGCGGCCTCGCCCGCGGTCAGGTGCCCGTGGTCGCGCGCGAGCGCGGCGTCGGCCCCGGCGAAGGTGGATTCGCATACGAGCAGGTCGACGTCGCGCGCGAGCTCGACCGCGGCCGGGCACATCCGGGTGTCCATGACGAAGGCGAACTTCTGCCCCGGCCGGTGGGTGCTCACCTGATCGAGGGTGATCTCGCCGACCCGCCCCTCGCGCTGGATCCGGCCCACGTCCGGGCCCGCGATGCCGTGCTCGGCGAGCCGGTCGGGCAGCATCCGGCGCCCGTCGGGCTCCACGACGCGATAGCCGTAGGACTCGACGGGGTGCGAGAGCCGGCGCGCCTCCAGCGTGAAGGGCCCGGCGGGCAGGCTCGTGTGCTCCCCCTCCAGGGGGTGCTCGATCAGCACGGCGGCCTCGTGGAACGCGGTCGCGTGGTGCAGCCGGTCGAACCAGTGCCGGCCGCTCGCGGGGAAGTGCGCGGTGACCGGGTGCGGGACCCGGTCGAGCGACATCCGCTGGATCACGCCGGGGAGGCCGAGGCAGTGGTCACCGTGGAAGTGCGTGACGCAGATCCGGGTGATGTCGTGCGCGGCCACCCCGGCGTGCAGCATCTGCCGCTGGGTGCCCTCGCCGGGGTCGAACAGCAGGCCCTCGCCGTCCCAGCGCAGCAGGTAGCCGTTGTGGTTGCGCTGTCGCGTCGGGGCCTGGCTGGCGGTGCCGAGGACGACGAATTCCCTGGTGGACACTCGACGACTAGCCGGGCGGCCAGTTGAGGCCACGACCGCCGAGGACGTGCGCGTGTACGTGGAACACCGTCTGGCCGGCGCCGGCGCCGGTGTTGAAGACGATCCGGTATCCCGAGTCGGAGCAGCCCTCGCCGACCGCGACGGCGGCGGCCTCGGCGAGCAGCGCGCCCGCGAGTTCGGGGGCCTCGGTGCCCAGCTCGCCCGCGTTCGCGTAGTGCGCGCGCGGGACGACCAGGATGTGCGTGGGTGCCTGCGGATTGATGTCCTGGAAGGCCACCACGTCCTTGGTCTCGTGCACGATGGTGGCCGGCACGTCGCCGGCGACGATCTTGCAGAACAGGCAGTCGGCCTGGGGTTCCCCCGCAGCCATGGGTGCCTCCATCGAATCCAGTCGATCACGAGCGGTTGCCCCCGATCGTAGTCAGGTGTCCCGTCCGACGCCTCAGCCCCAGCGCCCGGATCGGGCCAACAGCACCGATGCGGCCGATACGCCGGCCGTGGAGGTGCGCAGCACGGTCGGGCCGAGTCGGTAGGCGGTCGCGCCGGCGGCGGTGAACGCGGCGATCTCGTCCGGGGAGACGCCGCCCTCGGGGCCGACCACGAGCACCAGGTCGCCCTCGGTGGGCGTGACGACGGTCGCGATCGGCGCGGTCGCGGCCTCGTGCAGGACGCCCGCGAAGGCCGCGGCGCCCAGCAGCGCGGCGACCTGGCGGGTGCTCATCGGGTCGGTGACCTCGGGCAGGTGCAGTCGGCGGGCCTGCTTGCCGGCCTCGCGCGCGGTCGAGCGCCACTTCGCGAGCGCCTTCGCGCCGCGCTCGCCCTTCCACTGGGTGATGCAGCGGGACGCGGCCCAGGGCACGATCACGTCGACGCCGACCTCGGTCATCGTCTCGACCGCGAGTTCGCCGCGGTCGCCCTTGGGCAGCGCCTGGACGACCACGACGCGGGGCGCGGGCGCGGGTTCCTCGGTGCGGGTGTCGACGTCGATGTACAGCGTGTCCTTGCCCTCGGTGCGGTTGACCGTGCCGTACACGGCCAGGCCGGCGCCGTCGGCGAGGACGATCTCCTCGCCGGGGGCCAGGCGCCGCACGGTGACGGCGTGTCGGCCCTCGGCGCCGTCGAGGACGACCTGCCGGCCGTGCCGGATCGCGTCGCCGGGGGCGAGGAAGACGGGGGCGCTCAAGCGTGGGCCTTTCGGGCGGCGGCCATCTCGTCGACGAGCCGGGTGATCACATCGGCGGCGGGTTCCGCGCGGGCCAGCCGCCAGCCCTGGCCCGCCCACAGCGCCAGGCCGTCGGGTTCGCCGCGTTCGGCGGCGGCCTTGCGGATGGGCGAGACCAGGTGGTGGACGTAGGGGTAGACGCCGGGGACCTCGGCCTCGTGCCGGGCCACGAAGCCGTTGCGCAGGCCGCGGGCCCAGCGGCCGGAGAACGCCCGGGTGAGCACGCTGTGCTCGAACGCCGGGTCGGCGAGCGCGGCCTTGTGCGCGGCGGAGGCGACGCTCTCGGGGCAGCGCAGGAAGGCCGTGCCCAGTTGGGCGGCGCTCGCGCCGGCGATCCGCACGGCCTCGATCTGCCGTCCCGTCATGATGCCGCCGGCGGCGATCAGCGGGAGGTCGGTCTCGGGCGCGATCAGGGCCAGCAGGGTGAGCAGGCCGTACGGGGCGGGGTCGTCGGGGTTGTCGAACGTGCCTTGGTGGCCGCCGGCCTCGGCGCCCTGGACGCACAGCGCGTCCACGCCCAGGTCGGCCGCGAGGCGGGCCTCGGCGGGCGAGGTGACGGTGGCGACGGTCAGCGTGCCGGCGGCCTTGAGCGCGGCGATCGCGGCGGCGTCGGGCAGGCCGAAGGTGAAGCCGACCACGGGCACGGGGTGCGCGAGGAGCAGGGCGAGCTTGGCGTCCCAGTCGTCGCGTTCGGCGCCGGGCGCGGGGGTGCCCACGGTGCCGCCGTAGCGGGTCGCGGCGCGGGCGAGCGAGCGGGCGTAGCGGCGCAGCCGCTCCTGCTCGGCGGGGGTGGCGGTGTGGTGCGGCATGAACACGTTGACGCCGAAGGGCGCGGCCCCGATCAGCGCGCGCAGCTCGGCGATGTCGGCGGCCAGCGCGTCGGCCGAGCGGTATCCGGCGGCCAGGAAGCCGAGCCCGCCGGCGCCGGTGACGGCCGCCGCGAGCGCGGGGCCACCGGCGCCGGCCATCGGGGCCTGCACGATCGGCAGCCTGCTCAGTCGGGTCGGATCGGTGCTCATCGGAATCGGACTCCCCGCTCGCTCCGGTGGATCGCCTCGCGTGCTCGCCCACCACCCTAGGGCGTGGCCCGGGACCGGACGTGCGACGGCGCGGGGCGTGTACCAAGGTTCGGTACTCGCCCCGCGCCGGTTCGCTCAGCGTCCGTTGAAGGCGTCCTTCAGGCGCGAGAACAGGCCCTGCTGGCCCGGCGTGAACTGGCCCGAGGGCCGCTCCTCGCCGCGCAGCTTGGCGAGCCGCTTCAGCAGCTCCTCCTGCTCGGGGTCGAGCTTGTTCGGCGTCTGCACCTCGACGTGCACGACGAGGTCGCCGCGCCCGCCGCCGCGCAGGTGGGTGATGCCGCGCCCGTGCAGCGGGATCGACTGGCCCGACTGCGTGCCGGGGCGGATGTCGATCTCCTCGGTGCCGTCGAGCGTCTGGAGCGGCACCTTGGTGCCGAGCGACGCCGCCGTCATCGGGATCGTGACCGTGCAGTGCAGGTCGTCGCCGCGGCGCTGGAACGTGGTGTGCGCGACCTCGACGATCTCGACGTACAGATCGCCGGCGGGGCCGCCGCCGGGGCCGACCTCGCCCTCGCCCGCGAGCTGGATCCGGGTGCCGCTGTCCACGCCCGCCGGAATCTTGACGGTGAGCGTGCGGCGCGCCCGGATCCGGCCGTCGCCCGCGCACTCGGGGCACGGGTGCGGGACCACGGTGCCGAAGCCCTGGCACTGCGGGCACGGCCGCGACGTCATGACCTGGCCCAGGAAGGACTTGGTGACCTGGCTGACCTCGCCGCGCCCGCGACACATGTCGCAGGTCTGCGCCGTGGTGCCCGGAGCCGCGCCCTCGCCGTTGCAGGTGTTGCAGGTGACCGCGGTGTCCACCTGGATTTCCCGGGTGGTGCCGAACGCGGCCTCTTCCAGCGTGATCTCGATCCGGATCATCGCGTCCTGGCCGCGGCGCGTGCGCGAGCGCGGCCCGCGCTGACTGGCCTGGCCGAAGAACGCGTCCATGATGTCGCTGAAGCCGAAGCCGGCCTGCCCGAAGCCGCCGCCACCGCCACCCCCGGAGGACAGCGGGTCGCCGCCGAGGTCGTACATCTGCCGCTTCTGCGGGTCCGAGAGGACCTCGTAGGCGTTGTTGATCTCCTTGAACCGGTCCTGCGTCTTCGGGTCCGGATTGACGTCCGGGTGCAGCTCCCGAGCGAGCCGGCGGAAGGCCTTCTTGATTTCCTCCGGGGTGGCGTCCCGCCGCACCCCGAGGACCTCGTAGTAATCGGTAGCCAACTCTACGACTCCGCGAGGATCTGTCCGACGTACCGTGCCACGGCGCGCACCGCTCCCATCGTTCCGGGGTAGTCCATTCGGGTCGGCCCGAGCACCCCGAGCTTCGCCAGCGTTTCCTGCCCACTGCCGTATCCGACGGCGACCACCGAGGTCGCGGCCAGTCCTTCGTGCATGTTCTCGTGTCCGATTCGCACGACCATCCCCGGGTCGGTCGCCTCGCCGAGCAGACGAAGCAGTACGACGTGTTCCTCGAGTGCTTCGAGGACCGGGCGGATCGTGTTCGGGAAGTCCATGCCGAATCGGGTCAGGTTGGCCGTCCCGGCGAGGACGACCTTTTCTTCCTTGTGCTCGACCAGGGTGTCGAGGAGCGTGGCGAGGATGCCCGCCACGATCGGTCGTTCCTCGGCGGTGAACGGCTCGGTGAGGTCCTGCACCAACAACGGGACCTCGGCGAACCGCTTGCCGGTGATCCGGCTGTTCAGCCGGGCGCGGACGTCGGCCAGCAGGTTCTCGCCGACCGGTCCGGACGTGTCCATCACGCGCTGCTCGACCCGGCCCGTGCTGGTGATCAGCACGAGCATGACGCGCGTCGGCGCGAGCGTGAGCAGCTCGACGTGCCGGATCGTCGAGCGGGTGAGCGAGGGGTATTGCACGACGGCGACCTGGTGGGTCAGCTGCGCGAGCAGCCGCACCGTGCGCCCCACGACGTCGTCGAGGTCGACGGCGCCCGCGAGGAAGGTCTGGATCGCGCGGCGCTCGGCGCCCGACAGCGGCTTGACGCCCGCGAGCCGGTCGACGAAGAGCCGGTAGCCCTTGTCGGTCGGCACCCGGCCGGCGCTGGTGTGGGGCTGCGTGATGTAGCCCTCCTCCTCCAGCGCGGCCATGTCGTTGCGAATGGTCGCCGGTGAGACACCGAGGTTGTGTCGGTCCGCGAGCGCC
Organism: Embleya sp. NBC_00896; assembly: GCF_045207785.1. Lineage (NCBI taxonomy): Bacteria > Bacillati > Actinomycetota > Actinomycetes > Kitasatosporales > Streptomycetaceae > Embleya > Embleya sp. NBC_00896. The sequence goes on along the minus strand of NZ_CP108776.1, from coordinate 5,111,534 downwards.
TTGGAGCCGACCGGCTCCTGGGTCGCCACGTAGTCCTGCACGATGGCGCGCAGCACGTCCTGCTTGCGATCGTCGAGCATGGTGCGCACCTCCCTGACCCGTCGTCTCGTCCCATTCCCTGCGGTTTGTCCCGCTGGTTGGCACTCCGTCCCGCCGAGTGCCAGTGTACGGGTCACCCGATCCGGACCGTACCCCTGCGTCCGTGCCAAGGTTGACGCATGGTACGCGCCGAACAGCCGAAAGACGCCACCTGGGAGCCGATCGGACCGGGCGTTCTGCGCCGTCGACTGCCCGGCCTCGAACTCAATGTGGCGGTCGTCACGGGACGCGACGGGATCCTGCTCGTGGACACCGGTTCGCACGAGCGCGAGGCGGCGGAGCTGCTGTCCTCACTCGCGCGCGAACTGCCCGCGCACGGGCTCCCGGATCGGATCGTCGCCGTGGTGAACACGCACGGTCACTTCGACCACTGCTACGGGAACGACTACGTGCTGCGGGTCTTTCCCGACGCCGAGGTCTGGGGACACGCGGCGCTGCCGGCGTACCTGGAGCGCTACGCGGACGCCGGTCGGGCGAGTGGGATCGAGCACGGCTTCGACGTCGACCTGATGAACGCCGCGCGGATCGTGCCGCCGACCCGGCTCGTGCCGACCGGGGACGCGGTGACCGTGGACCTGGGCGGGCGCGAGGTGGTGCTGTACGCGCCGGGGCGCGGGCACACCGACAACGACCTGGTGGTGCACGTCCCGGACTGCGGCGTGCTGATCGCCGGCGACATGGTCGAGGAGAGCGGGCCGCCGCTGTTCGGCTCGGACGCGTTCGCCGCCGAGTGGAGCGATTCGCTGGGCCGGGTCCGGGCCTTGGACGCGAGCGTGTGGCTGCCCGGACACGGCGCGGTGGTCGACGAGGATTTCGTGGTCCGGCAGAACCACTGGCTCGCCGACGTCGCGGCCGGGCGCGTCGTACCCGACTGACGTACCGTCACCCCACTAGCGTCTCGTGTCATGCGCAGCTACGGACCCGAGTCGTTGATCCCCGGATGGAAGCAGGACAAGCCCGTCCCCGAGGTCGCGGCCGACCGCGATCTGGTCGTGGAGGAGGCGTCAACGGGGTTCTGCGGTGCCGTCGTGCGGGTCGAGAAGACCCCGGAGGGCTTCACCGTCACGCTGGAGGACCGGCACGGCCGGCTCCGGGTCTTCCCGATGGACCCGCGTGGGTTCCTGATCGACGGCCGGGTCGTCACGCTCGCGCGCCCGCGGCCCGCGGGTCCCGTGCGCGCCCCCGGCCGGACCGCTTCCGGTTCGGTGGCGGTACAGGGCGCGCGGGCCCGGGTCGCGCGCGCGGGGCGCATCTACGTCGAGGGCCGGCACGACGCCGAGTTGGTCGAGCGGGTGTGGGGCGACGACCTGCGCGTCGAGGGGGTGGTCGTCGAATATCTGGAGGGCGTCGACGACCTCCCGGCGATGGTGCGCGAGTTCGGGCCCGGCGCGGGCCGTCGGCTCGGCGTACTGGTGGACCACCTCGTGCCGGGCTCGAAGGAGAGCCGGATCGCGGCGCGGGTGACGGGCGATCAGGTGCTGGTCGTGGGACACCCCTATATCGACGTCTGGCAGGCGGTGCGGCCGGCGTCGGTGGGGATCGCCGCGTGGCCGGAGGTGCCGCGCGGCGTGCCGTGGAAAGAGGGTGTGTGCGCGGCTCTGGGCTGGCCGGTGGATCCGCCACAGGCGTGGCGGCGGATCCTCGCGGCGGTGAATTCGTACCGCGACCTGGAACCCGCGCTCCTGGGAAAAGTGGAGGAACTGATCGATTTCGTGACCGCACCGTCCGAGATGTGAGACACGCCCCGTCTGTTCGTTGACCGTTGCGGCACGTGCCTGCGAGTCTCCATTTCGTGAACCACCGTGACGTCAGCCTCGCGACGCGCCGCCACGTCGACCTCCGTCGGCAGGCGAGCGCGATCTGTGCCGTCCGGACCGTCCGCTGACCGGAGTTCGTCTCTTCCGGTAGGACCTTTTTCAGCACCCGTGTGAGCCCCACGATCGTCGCGCCCTGTCGCGATCGATCCCGCTCCGCGCCGCTCGACCCCTCGAGCGGCACGGCTCCTTCCGCTACACGGGCACCCCTGTCCGCGGTCACCTACACCCCGGGCCCACCGGCCCCGTACGACCCGGAAACCGTCGTCCGCACCCTCCGCGAGGCAGCGGCCACGTTCGAGTAGCCCGCGTTGGTCGAGGTGGTCGTTCGAATCCCCGAACGACCACCCCGCGCCATTCGACGGACGAAATGGGCAATCCCCGCCGGACTCGGCGCGGCCACTGCGGCGGCGTCGTCGAGGGGTTCGGCGCACCGGCGGGCAAGTGACGTGGTTCACGCGGGAGTTGTTTCGGGGCAGACGGCGGACGGACGACGTGTCATTCTCGAAGGAGGGGCCGCGTCGTGGTGCCCCGCACGGCCCAGGGACAGGCGGTGGACATGGCTCGGGCATCGCATCCGAGTGTGTTGCGGGTCGGCACCGCGGCCATGGCGCTGGTGGTGGCGGTGCTGTTGTCGCCGTTGTTCGCGCTGTTCGAGATGGTCCTCGGGATGCTGCTGCTGGGCGCGAGTGTGATCAGCGCGGCCCGGACCGCCGGGCCCATGCGGCAGATCATGTTCGTGGCGGGGCTGATCCTGCTCTTCGCCGGCGGGTTGTACGTGAGCGCGGGGCTGCTGATCGACGCCTTCTCGCCCTGAGTCGAGCGGGCGGGGGTGTCCCGGGTATCGGTTAGCGTGCCGGGATGGGATCCGAACAGATCACGCTCGTGCAGCCCGACTCGACCGGGCCCAAGTACCGCCGATTCGAACTGCTGGGTGCCGAGTTCGTGCGGTCCGGTCGAACGGGGTCGGGCAAGGCCCGGGAGACCCGCAAGGAGTTCCCGGACCCGAAGGCGGCCACCGTCGCGTTGCGCAGGGAGGTCTGGAAGGCGCTGCGGGCCGGGTTCGTCCGACTCGGGACGGAGGGCGAGTCGGTGGCCCTGCAGTTCCTGACGCCACGCAAGGCGACCTCCCGGGCGATGGACCTGCACCCGGACGGAAGCTCCGTGGTGATCGGGTGCGACGGCGCGATCCTGCTCGTGGACGTGGCGACGGGCAGCCGGCGCACCGTGTTCGAGGTGCCGGAGCAGGAGCGCGGGGGAATCTTCCACGCGACCCTGTTCGACGCGAGCGGCGAATGTGTGGTGTACACGATCGAAGGCCGGACCCGCCGCCTCGACCTGGCCACCGGGCGGGACGAGGCGGTCGCCGGATTCACCCAGTTCGACGACTCGCGGTTCAACCCGTACTGCGTCCGGCCGTCCTGGGACCGGGCCCGCGAGCGGCTCGTGGTGTTCGACGCCGGCGACCTCGTGCGCGTCCTGGACGCGGCGGGCGAGCCGGTGTGCGAGGTGTCCACGGCGTCGCCGACCACCGAGTGCCGGACGGCGGCGTTGTCCGCGTCCGGACGGCTGTTGGCGGTGAGCCGGGTGAGCCGGGGCGTCGTCTACGGTCACCGGGACGCGCTGGCGGACACCACCAACGAGGTCGAGGTGTGGGACGTGGCGTCCGGCCGGCTCGTGACCCGCGTGCCGCTCGCGTGGGACATCGGCCGGGTCGGGTTCGATCCGACCGAGACGCTGCTGGTGATGAACCGCGGCGGGGTGCACGGCCCGTACGCGATCTCGATCGAAACCGGGGACGTGGTCTGGCAATTCACCAACCCGTTCCACCCGAACATCCTGCACACCTGCTACGGCTGGAGCTACACGCCGGACGGCGGGCGGATCGCGGTGGGCGGCAACCGTACCGGCGCGCTGCGCCTGTACGACGCCGACCTCCGCGAGCCGAGCGGGGTCGACCTGGACGGCTACGACGACCAGCGCGTGAGCCGCCTGGTCTTCTCCCGCACCGGCGACCTGCTGGCCACCGGCGGCGATTTCGGCCTGGTGTACGTACGACGAATTCCACCGCCCGCCGGGTGACGCCCCGGCGCGGCCCCACTCAGCCGAATCTCGCGGTGTCCAGGGTCGTCGAGAACGGCGCCGGCAGATCGATCTGCTTACCGAACGGCCCGGTGTGGATCTCCGTGTAGTCGTCGCCTTCGGGTGCGGAGAACAGCGTCACCTTGCCGTGCTCCCGATCCACCAGGAGGTAGAGCGGAATGGCACTGCGCGCGTAGGACTGTCGCTTGGCCTCACGATCGATCTCGGCGCGCTGTGAGGTGACTTCCAGGACCAGTGCCACACCGTCGCAGGCCATCCAGGACTCCGCGTCGAGAAACAGGTCGAGCTCCTCCGGAGCGAACGTGCCGTCCGGGATGACGTGGTTGCGCGCGGCCGATCCGCCGTCCACCTTGAGACCCTTGTTGCCGGAGAAGTCCATGGCGGTGGCCGTGCCCGCGATGATCTGGCGCAGCACCGAACTCACGACGCGCTCGTGATTTCCCAGCGGTGGTGGTGTCACGACGATCTCCCCCTCGATCAGCTCGGCGCGGAAGCCCAGGGGGGTGTCCAACGCCAGGAAGCCGTCCAGGACGACGTCTTCCTGCGTGGGGATCTCGTGCGTCATGGCTGACATTCTGAGCCCCTTCCGTGGTCGGGGCGAGCGTATGCCGCCACTCGGGCGGGCGACCGGGTGTTCGGGGTCGGGTCGCCCGCGCGAGTGAATGACGGTCGTGCGTCGCGCTACGGGGTTTTCGCCGAGGCGGTCAGGGCCGCGATCGACGCGTCGTCGCAGTTCGCCCAGAAGCCGCCCACCACGTCCTCCAGGTGGGTCATCGAGTCGGCCGCGTACAGGATGTCCTGGTAGTGGGTGATGTCGTACTGCATCGTGCCCATCGCGATCAGGTCCAGGTCGCGGATGTCGACGGTGCGGAACTCGCGGATCTCGCCGTACGAGGACAGGATGCCCGCGCCGTAGGCCTTGAGCGCACCGGCCTCGCGCATGACGCCGAACTCCAGCGTGAACCAGAAGACCTTCGAGACGAATTCGAGCGCCTCGCGGCTCTCGACCCGCTGGGCGGCCTCGCCCGCGACCCGGTACAGGTCGGCGAAGCGGTCCGACGCGAGCATGTTGGCGTGGCCGATGACCTCGTGCACCACGTCGGGCTCCGGCGTGTACAGCGGGACGCTGTGGTGCCGGATGTACTGCGTCGAGTGGAAGTAGGAATCGGCCAGCGAACCGTAGAAGTCGCGCAGCGGGACCAGGCCGGCCGCCGGCAGGTAGCGGAAGCCGGTCAGCGGTTGGAGCGCGCTGCTGACCTCCTCCAGCTGCGGGATCCGCTCGGTCGGCAGCTTCAGCCGGGCGGCGCCGTCCAGGTAGTCGGCTACCGCGTACTGCTCGTGCGAGATGGAAAGCTCGCGCGAGACCAGACGCCAGACCTCGTGCTCCTCCTCGGTGTACTCGACCTCGGGGATCGGTTCGCCCCGCCGGTGGTCGAGTGCCAGTGCCGCGATCCGGTTGCGCCGGTCGCGGTAGACCTCGTCGGCGAAGCCCGGGTGGCTGCGGGACAGCTCGACCTCGACTCCGCCGTCGGCCCGCCGGGTGACCGGGGCCAGATACTGGGCCTCCTCGAACATCGCCATCTCCTGATCGCATCGGTATATCGACTCGCCTGACGGGCCGAAGCACCCATGCAACCAGTATGCGCCGCTTACACCCCTTTTCGGCCGATCAGGCGACTTGGGGAAGCGACACATCGATCAGGTGCGAGGGATCGCCTCGGCGCCCTCATCGCATCACCCGGCGGGGCGTCACACAAGGGCCCGGGCCACAGCCGCCGGAATGCCCGAGATCCGCCGAGACGCGAATCGGGCCGCCGTGGCAGGATCGCCCCTACATCGGGGAGGGCACCGTCGGGAGGGGGCACGGTGGTGGATTCTCGCGGCACGGCCGGGGGGCGTTCGGAGCGGCGCGACGTGGTCGAGGCGCTCACCGAGACGTCGGATCACCTGGACTTCGCGCTCGCGATGGTGCGCCGCACCGTGGGCGACCAGGAGCGGCTCGCCCAGCTGACCGCCCGGATCCGCGAGATCGAGGTCCGGCTCAGGGACGACCGCTACTACCTCGCCGTGATCGGCGAGTTCTCGGCGGGCAAGAGCACCTTCATCAACGCGCTGCTCGCCGAGGATCTGTTGCCCACCTCGGCACTGCCCACGACCGGCGCCGCCACCCGGATCACGCACGGCGACGAGTTCGCCGTCGAGGTGCGCTTCAGCGGCGACGGGATCCGGTACGTGTACCCGTCCGGCCGGTACACCGGGGCCGCGAGCCCGCTCGGCCGGATGCTCGGCCACCTCGCGCCCGACGTCCCCGTGCCCGAGGACACCGCCGGCGTGCTGCGCCTGCTCACCGCGCACGAGGCGATCGCGCCGCACGTGCTGAGCCTGGAGGTCCGCCACCCCGCGGCGGCGCTGCGGGACGGGCTGGTGATCATCGACACCCCCGGCACCAACGCCCGGGCCGGGCACACCGACATCACCCGCGCGGTGATGCGCGACATCGCCGACGTCGCGGCGGTGCTGACCGCGTCCACGTCGCCGTCGCCGGTGTCGCTGACCGAGTTCCTGACCGACGCGCTCGACCCCGGGCAGATCCGCCGCTGCATCATCCTCGTCACCAAGATGGACCACATCGACGAGACCGAGCGCGAGGACCTGCTCGCGCACGTCAGGCAGCGGTTCGCGCGGATGCTGGGGGTGACCGATCCGGTCGTCGAGCCGGTCGCGGCCGAGCCGGTGGTCCGGCTCGCCACGGGCCGGCCGCTGCGCGGGCCCGAGCAGGCGCACTGGGCCGAGGAGTTTCCGCGCACGCTGGCCCGGCTCCGCGACCTCATGCAGCGTCAACGCATCGTCGCGGTCTCCGATCACCTGCTGCGCCTGCTCGAGGACCTGCTCGACGAGCTGGGCCGCGAGGTGACCCTCGCGCAGCACCGCCTCGACGCCGAGGAGGCCGAGCTGAACGGGGCCCGGATCGCCGACATGGCCGGGTTCGTCCGGGCCCAACACGGCGAGACCGCGCGCCTGCTCGGCGCCGGCGCCCAGCGCGCGGAGCAGGCCGTCGGCGGCATGGCCCCGCAGTGGTGGCGGTACACCCGGGCCGAGATCGACCGGGAGCTGGACGGCGCGAGCACCCCGGACGAGCTGCGCGCGGTGATCGGGACCCGGGCCCCGGAGCTGATCCGCCAGGGCCTCCCGCGGATCGGCGACATCGTCCAACAGGCGGTCACGAGCGCCCTGTCGGCGGCGACCGACACCGCGAAGTCGGCCGTGGACGCGGCGTTCGAGGCCGCGTACGAGAAGCTCGGCGGCGTCGCCGAACTGCCCCGGCAGGACCGGCTCACGGTGCTGACCGGACATCAACTGGCCGACGCCGCGATGCAGACATATGAGAATTCGGTCACGGGTGTGACCCAACAGATTCGGGCCGTCCGCCTGGAGCCGGGCGCCGCGAAGACCCCCGGCGCGCGCATCGGCGGAGCATTGGATCAGTGGTTCGGCAATGGGCGAAATGGGGAGACCGGTCCGCATTCGGGACGGGCCGGCTTCGGCGGTTTCATGGCCAAAGTGGCCGATTCGTTGGCATCCACCGACATGACGGCGCTGCGGAACCACGCCCGGGGCGAAATGCATCAGACACTGCGAACGGTCGCCGATGGTCTGTCACAACAGATCGACGAGGCCGTTCGGACGGCAACCACGCACTACTCGCTCGACGTATCGCAGCACGTGGATCGGTACCGGGCCACGTACGAGGCGACGGTCGCCGAACTGGTGGCCGAGCATCACCGCCGCGAGGATATCCTCGCGGCGCGCAGAAGCCTGTTGCACGACGCGGACAGGCAGACGGAACGGCGCCGCGCGACGGTCAACAGCCAACGCGAGCGCCTCACACGCCGGGGGGAATTCGGCACATGAGCGACTTCACGCACGACGACGACCTGTTCTCGATGGTCTCGGACGACACCATCGACACACTGGACACCGCCGACGGGGGTACCGAGGCGGCGGCACCACTGTGGGAGACCGACGCGGCCGGCGGGTTCAACGGCGCGTACCCGAACTCGAACCTGCCGTACACCGATCCGAACTTCGACCCGCTGAGCGACCCGAACTACGACCCGTTCCACGCGGACAGCGACGGCGACGGCCAGGTCGACGCCTACGACCCGTCGGCGTTCGACCCCACCGACGGCAACCCGGCGACGCCGAGCCAGCAGTGGCGCGACGACCAGCTCACCTGGGCCGAGGACCACGGCTACGGCGACCCCGCCAATCCGATCGACCCGTACGCGGACCCCGCGAATCCCTACGGCGACCCGTACGGGGACCCCTACGGCGATCCCTACGGCGACCCGTACGCCCAGCCCGCCGGCTACGACCCGGGCGGCGCCGCCGACTACGGGAACGCCACGTACACCCCGTGGGGCGCGGCCGTCGACGCGAACGGCGAGATGTCGTACACCCCGCCGAACTGGACTCCGGACCAGTTCGACGGCTTCGGCGACCCGGTCGGCGACGCGCAGTACTGGCAGCAGCAGACCAGCCCGACCAGCTGCGCGGTGGTCACCCAGGGGATGATCCTGGAGAAGCTCACCGGCATGCCGCTCGACGAGAACGCGCTGATGACGGAAGCCCAGCAGGCGGGCATCTACGACCCCGCCAACGGCACCTACACGGACGACATCGGCAAGCTGCTCGAAATGCACGGCGTGGACACCGACACCGTGCCGAACGCCGACATGCGCCAGATGCTCGACGCCCTGGAGAAGGGCGACCAGGTCATCGTCGCCCTGGACGCCCAGGAGATCTGGTCGCCGGTGCACGACGTCGGTACCGACGCGCCCATGGAGCAGGACCCGACGATGGGCCACGCGGTGTGGGTCACCGGCATCGACACCCAGCCCGACGGCTCGGTGTACGTGCTGCTCAACGACCCGGGCGCGCCGTTCGGCTCGGTCGAGCCGGTGCCGCTGGAGGACTTCGTCAACGCGTGGCAGGACCGGGACACGACGATGATCGTCGCCCACCCCGTCGGCGCCTGATCGTTCGACACCACAACGCATTTCGATGGGAGTAGGGACCACACATGTCGTTCGATCGTGAACACGTGCTGCGCCAGGCCGCGCAGGTACAGCCGCGGCGGCGTCCCGGTGTCGCCGGTCTGCTGAGCGGGATCCATCGCAGCGACGAGCTGCGCGGCTGGATCACCATGGAGTCGGTGGCGCTGCCGCCCGTCCCCGAGCGGACCGCCGCCGGCTGGACGCTGTGGAGCCTGATCGGGGTCGGCAACGCCACCCCCGGTCGGCGCGAGCTGCCGATCCGTCCCGTGTGGGGCGCGGTCCAGTGGGCGTGGCCGTCCGAGGACGTGCTGCGGCACGTGAAGCTGACCGAGCTGCCCGAGGTCGCGAAGTCGATCGAGAGCACGATCGGGGACCCGGCGGCGTGGACGCTGTCGATGCAGGCGGACGCGCTGGCCGAGCGGGCCCGCTTCTTCCAGTCGCTGGGCCGGTTCCTGGCCGACCCCGAGGCGGACGCGAAGGGCGGCCCGAAGATCCTCGCGGGGCTGTACGCCCGGGTGATGCCGATCGGGGCGGTGGCCGCGTACCAGCGGCTCGTCCCGTCCACGGCCTCGTGGCTGCGCGCCGCGGCGCCGCGTGAGGCGTCCGCGCGCCGCGACTCGGGCGACTCGCCCTCCGGCCAACCCGGCCCGTCGGGGAACACGGCGGACCGGAGGCAGGCCCCGGCTCCGGGTACGCCCCCGGCGGGGCAGGCAACGGCGGGGCCGAACGCGAGTTGGGCGGGCCGCGTCGGCGGCGGCCCGTCCGGCTCCGCGGGACCGCGTCCGGCGGCTCCGGCCGCCGCACAGGCACCGGTCCCCGCTCCCCGTGCGCCCGCCGCACCGGTGCGCCCGGCCGTGCCGGAGGGTTCGGTGACGAGCCTGGTCAAGCAGGCGCCCTCGGCGACCGCGCTCGGCCGGCGGATCAGCGACGCGCACGTGATCGCGACCGAGTTCGGCCTGGACGCGCTGGCGGGCGAGCTGGACCGGCTGCGGGCCCGGATGCGCCGGCCGGGGTTGCGGATCGCGGTGGTCGGCGAGTTCGGGCGCGGCAAGTCGTCGCTGATCAACCGGCTGCTCGGCGCGCCGGTGATCCCCGAGGGCCGGCACACCCCGGTCCCGCTGGTGATCGCGTCCGGCCCGGAGGCCCGCCTGGAGTTGCAGTTCTCCGACGGCCGGTCCGAGCCGCGGCCGGCGGTGTCCGGGTCCTGGGACGAGATCCTGCGGTCGAGTGAGCATCGGGACCCGGACGCGGCAACGCTGGTCGGCGTCCGGGTGCTGGTCACCGAGCCCGAGTTGGCCCGCCTGGACGTCGAGTTGGTGGACACACCGGGCGTCAACGCCGGGCGCGGCAAGGGCGAGGACGCCGAGGAGCACGACCGCCGGACCGAGGACCTGGTCCGGCGCACGGTCGCGGCCAGCGACGCGGTGCTCATGGTCGTGTCCGCGAGCGCGCCGCTCGGCCTGTCCGAGACCTCGTTCCTGGAAGAGGAGGTGCTCGCCCGGCACGTCCCGCGGATCACCGTCGTGGTGTCCAAACTGGACACGGTCGACGAGGACGAGCGCGAGGACATCGTCGAGTATCTGGGCGGCCGGGTGCGGCGCATCTCGCCCACGCTCCAGGTGTTGGCGGGACCGCACCGCGAGGACGCGGCGCCGGTGGCGGGTGTGTACGAGCGGCTGACCGAGTACACGACGTCGAGCGGGCGCCGGAACATGCGCTCGCGGCAGACGGCGGGCCAACTCCTGTCGCTGCTGGACGAGATGGTCCAGGTCGGCCGGGACGGGCTGGCCGCGGCGGTGCTCGGCGACGCCGAACGCCGGCGCACCGCCGACGAGTCCGAGATCGAGATCGACCGGATGGCCACCGAGTGGGGCAAGGTCCGGGTCGAGCTCCAGCAGCGCCGGACGCAGACCGCGGAGAAGTTCCGCGAGCACCTGCACTCCTCGCGCGGCGACCTGTTGGAGACGCTGCGCTACGAGATGGAGCGCACGCCGGACCCGCGCACCTGGTGGGAGCGCGACCTGCCGTACCGGCTGCGCCGCGAACTGACGGCGCTGGCCAAGAAGTTCGAGGCCCAACTGCACTCCAGCGTGCAGGCCGACGTGGCCTGGCTGGACGCGAAGATGAAGGCGCACTTCGGGCGCGGCACCAAGTACCGCATGGAGAAGGTCGAGCAGCTCTCGGCCGACTTCGAGCTGGGCGAGGCCGAGTCGCTCGGCCTCAAGGACCTCAAGAGCCGCAAGCTCGCGTGGCGGATCGGTCCCACCGGCGTCGCGGTGCTGGGCATGCTGCTGATCCCGCTCACCGGCGGTGCGGCCGCGCTCCCGATGGGCGTGGGCATGGCGGCCTCGGCGGGCGGCATGGTGCTCGGCGAGGTCAAGTCCGGCTCGCTGGTCGATCAGCAGCGCGCGCAGGGCATGAAGGCGCTGGAGCCGACCGTCGAGGAGGTGCTCGGCAACTTCTCCGAAGAGGTGTCCAAGCGCCTGCACACGCTGTACGGCGGAGTCATGGACGAAGCGGTGCGCGGACAGAAGGCGTGGCGGGACGACCGCCGGACCGCACTGGCCAAGGTCGGCACCGACGGACCCGCATGGCAGGATCTGGTCACGCGCAGCGAGCAGCTCGGGGTCCAGGTGAACAGCATGCTGGGCGCCCGGGCCGACCGGGGCTGACAAGGTCTGATCGGCCGTCGAGGAGGGGAGCGTCCAGGGTGGACAAGGGTCACGGGGCAGCCGATGGGGCCTACGCGGGCTATGGCGCGTGGCGGGCACGGCAGGAGACCCTGGTCGGCCTGATCGACCGGCTCACGCCGATCGTGGCCGGGCTGCGGATCGGCGCGGGCGTCAAGAAGTTGGACTCACTCAAGCATCGCGCCGCGTCCGAGTCGTTCAAGGTGATGATCGTCGGCGAGTTCAAGCGCGGCAAGAGCACGGTCATCAACTCGATGCTCGGCGAGAAGGTGCTGCCCTCGTTCGCTCGCCCGTGCACGGCGATCATCAACGAGGTGACGTGGGGCGATACTCGCTCGGCGCTGATCTATCCGCTGGAGGCGGACGGTACGCCGGGCGATCCGCTGGAGGTCGGCGTCGAGGAGATCGCCGACTACGTGACGATCGGCGCCGACGACGACAACACGCCGAACCCGTACGAGCGCGCGGTCGTCCGCTGGCCGCTGGAGCTGTGCCGCAACGGCGTCGTGGTGGTCGACTCCCCCGGGCTCAACGAGGCCCCGGAACGCGAGAAGGTCACCCTCAACTACCTCGAACAGGCCGACGTGCTGGTGTTCGTGGTGGACTGCCAGGCCGCGATGTCGCGCAGCGAGCAGCTCTTCCTGGACGTGCACGTCAAGGCGCGCGGGCACGAGGACGTGTTCTACGTCGGCAACAAGATCAACCTGGTCGAGGAGGAGGAGCGCGAGGACGTCCAGCGGGAGATCCGCAAGCGCCTCTCGCCCTACCTCTCCCGCCCGGACCGGGTCTTCTTCGTGAACGCCCGGGCCGCCCTGACCGGCCGACAGAAGGGCGACCCGGAGCTGCTGTCCGGCTCCGGGATGCCCGAACTGGAACGTGGCCTGGAGGACTTCCTCACCCGCGAGCGCGGCCGGGCCAAGATCCTGTCCCCCGCCCGGGAGTTGAAGTACCTGCTGATCGAGGCGCGCGAGCAGATCGACCGCAAGGAAGCCCTGCTGACCCAGGACGTCGAGGAGCTGCGGGCCACCTACGAGCGGGTCCAGGGCCCGCTGACCCGGCTGGAGCAAAACCGTCGGGTGATCGTCGCGCAGATGGAGGAACACCTGCGCGAGACCCGCGGCGAGGTCGAGGCCACGACGCGGCGGTTCATGGACAAGGTCGCCGCGAGCATCCCGACCTGGGCGCAGGAGTACGACCCGAGCAACACCATCGGCGCCAACCCGTTCAACGCGCGCGAGAAGATGGAGGCCGCGGTCAAGGAGATCACCGACCACCTCTCCGGGCGGGTCCAGGTCGAGTTCGCCCAGTGGCAGGAGAGCGAGCTCAAGCCGCTCGTCGGGCGTCGCGTCGAGGATATGGAGCGGATGATCGACGACGACGTGAAGCAGTTCGTCACGCGCATCGACGAGATCCGCGCGTCGCTCACGGCGGGACCGGTCGGCAAGGACGAGGAAGGCAAGCCCTCGACGCCGATCGAGCGGTTGCTCGCGGACGCGGTGAGCTTCGTGCTCGACCCCGCCACGGCGGTCTCCGGCGGGAAGTTCAACCTCAGGTCGATGCTCACCGCGCTGCTGCCGCAGATCGCGATCGGCACGGCCGCGTTCCTGGTCGGCCTCGGCCCGTTCGTGATCCTCGGCGCGGTCCTGGGCTCGACCGTGTTCAAGGGCGCGCTACAGCTCAACAAGGCCAACCGGCGGCTCCGGGAACAGGTCGCCGAACAGGTCCAGCTGGAGCTGCGCAAGCAGGCCGACACCGACGTCACCAACCTGGGCGAAGAGGTGGTCAAGCAGCTCCGCAAGATGCGCGACGCCATCGCGCAGGGGCTCGACTCGGAGATCAAGTCGATCCGCGACGAGGTCGGCGCCGCGCTGCGGACGAAGGAACAGGGCGAGTCCGACGCGAAGCGCGAGAGCGGCGAGATGCGGCGCTACGCGCAGGAGCTGAACCGGGTGGACGAATCACTGGCCGACCTGATCATGGACGTCGCGATGTAGGGCCCTCGGTCGCCGGCCGGGTAAATCAGCCCGGCCGGCGCTTGAGGCCACCTCGGCCGCGGGCCGGATAATTCAGCCCGGCCGGCGCTTGAGGCCAACAGCCCGGCCGGCGTTTGAGGCCGAAAGCGGTCGAGGGCCGCCCTTAGTCCACCAGGTCCCGCACCACCGCGTCGGCGAGAAGCCGACCCCGCAGGGTCAGGATCGCGCGCTCGCCCAAGAGCGGTTCGAGCAACCCGTCGGCCGCGGCCCGCGCCGCGGCCTTGCGACCCTGCTCGGTGAGCACGTCCAGCGGAACCCCGTCGGAGAGTCGCAGTTCGAGCAGGATCCGCTCGACCCGGCGGTCCTCCGCGGTGAGCAGCTCGCGAGCCTGCGCCGGGGAGGCACCGGCGGACAGCCGCCGCGCGTAGGCCGCGGGGTGCCGCACGTTCCACCACCGCACGCCGCCGACGTGGCTGTGCGCGCCCGGTCCCGCGCCCCACCAGTCGGCGCCGGTCCAGTACAGCTCGTTGTGTCGGCACCGCGCGGCCGCGTCGGTCGCCCAGTTGGACACCTCGTACCACCCGAGGCCGGCAGCCGTGAACGCCTCGTCCGCCATCAGGTAGCGGTCGGCGAGCACGTCGTCGTCGGGCATCGGCAGCTCGCCGCGCCGCACCCGGCCGGCCAGCCGCGTCCCGTCCTCGACGATCAGCGCGTACGCCGACACGTGGTCGGGCCGTGCGGACAACACGGCGTCGATCGAGGCCCGCCAGTCGTCGTCGGACTCCCCCGGCGTGCCGTAGATCAGGTCGAGGTTGACGTGCTCGAACCCGACCGCGCGCGCGTCGGCCACGCACTGCTCGGGCCGCCCCGGGGTGTGCGTGCGGTCGAGGATCCGCAGCACGTGCCGGCGCGCGCTCTGCATGCCGAAGGAGAGCCGGTTGAAGCCGCCCGCGAGCAGCGTCTCCAGGTAGGCCGGATCCACCGACTCGGGGTTGGCCTCGGTGGTCACCTCGGCGCCGGCCGCGAGGCCGAACTCGTCCCGGATCGCGCCGAGCACCCGCGCCAGGTCGGCGGCGGGCAACAGGGTCGGCGTACCGCCCCCGAAGAACACCGTCTCGACCGGCCGGTCGACGTCGCCGAGCAGCCTCCGCGCCATCCGGATCTCGGCGATCGCGTCGTCGGCGTACGACCCCTGCGAGGCCGAGCCGCCCAGCTCGGTGGCGGTGTACGTGTTGAAGTCGCAGTAGCCACAGCGCGACGCGCAGTAGGGCACGTGCACGTAGAAGCCGAACGGGCGGTTCGCGCCCGCGAACTCGTCGAGCGCGGACGCGGGCAGCGAACCGTCTTCGGGCACGGGCAGACCGTCGGGGGGTGCGGAGGGCATCTCCCCATTGTCCACGAGTCGGCCGTGACCCCCGGCGGGCCGGGACGACCCGGTCGGGGCGTCCCGGTCGGATCGGGATGCCCCGACCGGGTCAGCCGACGAGCGTGCCCTTGTACATCTCCTCCAGGACGGCCGCGTACTCGCGCTCCACGACCCGCCGCTTGACCTTCAGGCTGGGCGTCAGCGTGCCCTGCTCGACGCTGAGGTCGCACGGCAGGATCGCGAACTTCTTCACCGTCTGCCAGCGCTGTAGGCCGGTGTTGAGCTGGTCGATGTAATCGGCGAGCAGCGCGCGGACGGCCTCGCTCGCGGCCAGCTCCTCGTAGGACTTGTCCGCGAGTGCCGGCCGGCCCGCGGCCCAACCCTTCACCGCGTCCGGGTCGAGCGTGATCAGCGCGGCGCAGAAGTTGCGGCCCTCGCCGTGCACGAGGATGTTGCTGACGTACGGACACATGCCCTTGAAGCGGCCCTCGATCTCGCTGGGCGCGACGTACTTGCCGCCCGACGTCTTGATCAGGTCCTTCTTGCGGTCGGTGATCCGCAGGAAGCCGTCCTCGATCACGGCGATGTCGCCGGTGCGCAGCCAGCCGTCCTCGGTGAGCACCTCGGCGGTCGCCTCGGGGTTGTTGTGATAGCCCTGCATGACGGCGGGGCCGCGCAGGAGCAGTTCGCCGTCCTCGTCGATGCGCATCTCGGAGCCGGGCAGGACCAGGCCGACCGTGCCGATGCGGTGGTGGTCGTAGCGGTTGACCGAGCTGCCCGCGCTGGCCTCGGTCAGGCCGTAGCCCTCCAGGATCGGGATGCCGATCGCGTCGAAGAACTCCGCGACGTCCGGGGACAGCGCCGCGCTGCCCGAGATGCAGCCCTTGAGCCGGCCGCCGAACAGGTCGCGCAGCTTGGCGAAGACGAGCCGGTCGGCGACCTTGTACTTGGCGTTCAGCAGCGCCGAGGGGGTCCGCCCGGCCTGCCGGGTCTGCGACATCTCGCGCCCGACGCCGACGGCCCATTGGAAGATCCGGTACTTGAGGCCGCCTTCGGCCCGCATCTTGACGTGGACCGAGTTGTACACCTTCTCGAACACCCGCGGCGCGGCGGCCATGAAGGTCGGCCGGACGATGGGGAGGTTGGTGATCAGCTTGGGGATCCGGCCGTCGACCGCGGTCGGGTATCCGATCCGGATCTGGCCGGACACCATCACCTTGCCGTAGCAGTGCGCGAGCGGGAGCCACAGGTATTGCAGCTCGTTGCCGTCGGTGAGCGCCATCTCCGCCTGTGCGGCGGCCTGGTAGGCCCAGGTGTCGTGCGTGAGTCGGACGCCCTTGGGGCGGCCGGTGGTGCCGGAGGTGTAGATCAGCGTCGCGAGCTGGTCGCGCTCGATCGCGGCGACCCTGGTCTCGACGAGGTCCGGCTCCTTGTCGAGGCGGGCCCGGCCGAGCTCTTCGAGGTCGGCGAGGGTGATCACCCAGTCGTCGGCGGCGACGGCCGTGTCGTCGGTCGCGTCGGATGCGTCGGGGGCGACGGCCGCGTCGGATGCGTTCGCCTCCGGGGGCTTCGCCGTCTCGTCGAAGGTGACGACCTTGCGCACCGCGCCGAGTCGGGCCCGTTCGGTGCGCAGCTTGGCGAGCTGCTCCTCGTCGGCGGCGAACACCACGACGCTGCCGGAGTCCTCCAGGATGTAGGCGGCCTCGTCGGCGTTGGTGGTCGGGTACACCGTGGTCGTGGCCGCGCCGGCGCACATGATCCCCATGTCGGCGAGCAGCCAGTCGAGCCGGGTCTCGGCGACGATCGCCACCCGGTCCTCGGGCTCGACGCCGAGCGCGACCAGGCCGGCGGCGATCGCCTTGGCCCGGTCACCGGTCTGCCCCCACGTGAGCGAACGCCATTCCTCGCGGTCGCCCTCGCCCACGGCGACCGGGTGGCGATATGCCTCCCGGTCCGGAGTCGCCCGGACGCGCTCCAGGAAGTCCACGGCGATGGACGGCGGGCGGTTGTCGATGCCGGCGGGCTCTGGACTCACTGCGGCCTCCGTGTCCTGGGCGGATTTCAGGGGGTGGCGATGCTGAGTGCTGGTGTTACGGGTGGTGCCGGTGTTGGTACTGGTACCCGATATCGAATACGGGTGTCGATACCGGGATGGGGTGATGCACGGCGTCGGCCGGGGGCTTGTCGTTCGGTATAGCGCGGGCAAAAAACGAAGCGGGTGCATCGGACCTGCCCGATGCACCCGCAACGTACGCCGCCGAAAGGCTACGCGGTAGTAGGTTCGCGCGGATCCGCCTTCGAATCACGCTTCCGCGCCAGTTTTGCCCACCGCGGAACGCGCACGGCGACCGCTCGTGGAGCGGTCGCCGTGTGCTGCTTCCCGACTGCCTCCCGGCTGTTTCGCCGGTACTGCGCCGTACTACTTCTTGCCGCCGCTGTCGTCGGTGGACAGCGCCGCGATGAAGGCTTCCTGCGGCACCTCCACGCGGCCGACCATCTTCATCCGCTTCTTGCCTTCCTTCTGCTTCTCGAGCAGCTTGCGCTTGCGGCTGATGTCACCGCCGTAGCACTTGGCGAGCACGTCCTTGCGGATCGCGCGGATGTTCTCGCGGGCGATCACGCGCGCGCCGACGGCGGCCTGGATCGGCACCTCGAACTGCTGACGCGGAATCAGCTCGCGCAGCTTCTTGGTCATCTCGACGCCGTAGTTGTACGCCTTGTCCTTGTGCACGATCGCGCTGAACGCGTCGACGGCCTCGCCCTGGAGCAGGATGTCGACCTTGACCAGCGCCGATTGCTGCTCGCCCGTGGTCTCGTAGTCGAGCGACGCGTAGCCGCGCGTCTTGGACTTGAGCGCGTCGAAGAAGTCGAACACGATCTCCGCGAGCGGCAGCGTGTAGCGCAGCTCGACCCGGTCCTCGGAGAGGAAGTCCATCCCGAGCTGAACGCCGCGCCGGGTCTGGCACAGCTCCATGATCGTGCCGATGTACTCGCTCGGGGCCAGGATCGTGGCCCGCACCACCGGCTCGTGCACCTCGGCGATCTTGCCGCCGGGGAACTCGCTCGGGTTGGTCACGGTGTGCTCGGTGCCGTCCTCCATGACGACGCGGTACACCACGCTGGGCGCGGTCGAGATGAGTTCGAGGTTGAACTCGCGCTCCAGGCGCTCCCGGACGATCTCCAGGTGCAGCAGGCCGAGGAAGCCGCAGCGGAAGCCGAAGCCGAGCGCGACGGAGGTCTCCGGCTCGTACACCAGCGCGGCGTCGTTGAGCTGGAGCTTGTCGAGCGCGTCGCGCAGCTCGGGGTAGTCCGAGCCGTCGAGCGGATACAGGCCCGAGAACACCATCGGCTTCGGGTCCTTGTAGCCGCCGAGGGCCTCGGTCGCGCCGTGGTGCAGGGACGTGATCGTGTCACCGACACGGGACTGCCGAACGTCCTTCACGCCGGTGATGATGTAGCCGACCTCGCCGACGCTGAGGCCGTCGGCCGGCTTCGGCTCGGGCGAGATGACCCCGATCTCCAGGAGCTCGTGGGTCACCCCCGTCGACATCATCTGGATCCGCTCGCGCTTCTTCAGGTCGCCGTCGATCACACGGACGTAGGTGACCACGCCGCGGTACGAGTCGTAGACCGAGTCGAAGATCATCGCGCGGGCCGGCGCGTCCTTGACGCCGATCGGCGGCGGGACCACCCGGACGCACTCGTCGAGCAGCTCGGCCACGCCCACACCGGTCTTGCCCGAGACCTTGAGCACGTCCTCCGGGTCGCAGCCGATGATGTGCGCGAGCTCGGCCGCGTACTTCTCGGGCTGCGCCGCCGGCAGGTCGATCTTGTTCAGTACCGGGATGATCTGGAGGTCGTTCTCCAGCGCCAGGTAGAGGTTGGCCAGCGTCTGCGCCTCGATGCCCTGCGCGGCGTCGACCAACAGGACCGCGCCCTCGCAGGCCGCGAGCGATCGGGACACCTCGTAGGTGAAGTCCACGTGGCCGGGGGTGTCGATCATGTTCAGGACGTGGACCCGGCCGTCGGGGGCCGTCCACGGGAGCCGCACCGCCTGCGACTTGATGGTGATGCCGCGCTCACGCTCGATGTCCATGCGGTCGAGGTACTGCGCGCGCATCTGCCGCGAGTCGACCACACCGGTGAGCTGAAGCATCCGGTCGGCGAGCGTCGACTTGCCGTGGTCGATGTGGGCGATGATGCAGAAGTTCCGGATCAGCGCCGGGTCGGTACGGCTGGGCTCCGGCACGTTCACTGGCGGGGTCGCGGGCACGCGGGCTTCCAGATTCTCGATCGGGTGGACTGGGCGAGGGTCGAGCGAAGGTGTTGCTGGGTTGCTGCGAGAGTCCCGCGGATCACGCGTGGGATCGCAGGTGTTCCTCACATCGTCCCATGCGACATGGGTACGACGCGTTGGTGGAGGCGGTCGTGGCTGTTCCGAAGGGGGATCGGGGCGGTCGTCGGGCCACGATCGGGGTGGTTCGGGCGGCCCGAATGCGGCCCGTGGCTTCCCACCCGTCCGGCTGCTGGTAATCTGATGGATCGCGTATGGCGTACGTGTCTCTGCCATGCAGTCAACGTCCGGACGGGCCCTCTCCCTGGATCGGATCCCGACCTAGTACTCAGAAGGCTCTTTCGTGGCGAACATCAAGTCCCAGATCAAGCGCAACAAGACGAACGAGATTGCGCGTCAGCGCAACAAGGCCGTCAAGTCGGAGCTCAAGACCTTCGTGCGCAAGGCGCGCGAGGCGGCCGAGGCCGGCAACGTCGAGCAGGCCGAGGCGTTCACCCGCCTCGCGGCCCGCAAGCTCGACAAGGCCGTCAGCAAGGGTGTCATCCACAAGAACCAGGCTGCCAACAAGAAGTCGGCCCTGGAGAAGCGTGTCGCGACGGCCAAGGCCTGAATCGCAGCACCTTTTGACGCCTGAGCGCTTGCGCTCGTAGCGACTTCGAAGGCGCCGTCCCCGGTTTCCGGGGGCGGCGCCTTTGTGTGTTCCCGTTGGGTTCCTTGCGTGCGTTCGGGGGCGTGGTGTGTGCCCGGGTACGTGGTGGCGCGTGGCGGGCGGTGTCGTCTCCCGTGTCGTTCCTCAGGAGGCGTTGCGGACGGTGGAGACCGTCACCACGGCCTTCTCCAGCGCGTAGGCCGGGTCCGTGCCGCCGCCCTTGACGGCCGCGTCGGCGTCGGCGACGGCGCACAGCGCCTGCACGATGCCGTCGGGGGTCCAGCCGCGCAGCTGCTGGCGGACGCGGTCCACCTTCCACGGCGGCATGCCCAGCTCGCGCGCGAGGTCGCCCGGCCGCGCACCGCGAGGGGCGGCGCCCACCCGGGCGATCTGGCGCACGCTCTGCGCCAACGCGCTCGTGACCAGGACGGGGGCGACACCGACCGACAACGCCCAGCGCAGTTGCTCCAGCGCCTCGGCGGTACGGCCCTCGACGGCCTTGTCGGCGACGGTGAAGCTGGACGCCTCGGCGACGCCGCTGTAGTAGCGCGCGACGACTTCCTCGTCGACCACGCCGTCGGTGTCCGCCATGAGCTGGCTGCACGCGGACGCCAGCTCGCGCAGATCGTTGCCGATCGCCTCGACCAGGGTCCGGCAGGCGTCCTCGGTGAGCGAGCGCCCGGCGATCCGAAACTCCGACCGCGCGAACGCGACCCGGTCCCCGACCTTGGTGACCTTGGGGCAGGCGACCTCACGCACGCCGACCTTGCGGACCGCGTCCAGGAGATTCTTGCCCTTGGGCCCACCGAGATGGGCGAGCACGAGCACGATCTCGTCGGCGGGATCGGCGATCGACTTCTTGACCTCGCCGGCCAGATCCGCACCGAGATCCTGCGCGGACCGAATCACGATGACCTTGCGCTCGCCGAACAACGACGGACTGGTCAACTCGGACAACATCCCGGGCTGCAACGCCCCGGGCGCGAGGTCGCGGATGTCGGCATCGGGATCCAGCGCGCGCACGGCACGCACCACATCACCGATCGCCCGATCCACGAGCAATTCCTCGGGCCCGACGACGAGCGTGACGGGCGCGAGCGGGTCGTCCTGCGATTTCCTGGCCATCCGCCCAAGCATCCCACGCCCCACGGACACCGCCCTCCGGCCCGGACCGGGCCGGAGGGGCCGACACGCGGGCCGTCCGGGCCGCTTCGGCGGACGTCGCGTCTTGCTCGGGGGCGGGTGGCATCGAGGGGCGGGGTGGTGCCGGAGGTGCGGGCGGGAGCGGTTTGGCCCGGTGGGGGGAGGTGTCGGGGCCTCGGGCCACCGCTTTCAGGTGGGAGCCGGTGCCGGTGACGGCGATGGGGCCGTCGGTGTCGGTGCGCAGGAGGTGGGCGCCGGTGGCGGCGATGAGGGTGCGCGCCGTGGGCGACGGGTGGCCGTAGGGGTTGCCCGCGCCGACCGAGACGAGGGCCAGGCGGGGGCGCAGGGCGAGGAGGAGTGCCGGGTCCTGCCGGGCCGAGCCGTGGTGGGCGACCTTGAGGACGTCCACCCGGACACCGGTCAGGCGGGTTCGCAGGGCTTCCTGGGCCTCGGTCTCCACGTCCCCGGTGAGCAGCATCCGGACGCCGTGTCGCCGGACGAGCAGGACCAGGCTGGCGTTGTTGGCGGCGGACCCGCCCGCCGCCCGGGCGGTGGGGTGGGTCGGGGTGGCGGGTCGGGGGAGCAGGGTCTGCCAGGTCAGGTCGGCGAGGGCGCGTTGTTCGCCGTCGGTGGGGGTGGTCAGCGAGGTGCCGGCCGCGGCGGCCCAGCGGCGGACTCGGGTGACCTCGCCGGCGGGTTCGGCGAGGTTGGTGCCCTGGATGGCGCCCACCGCGCGGCCGCGTAGCGCGCCGGGCAGGCCCTCGACGTGGTCGGCGTGGTAGTGGCTGAGCAGCACGAGGGGCAGGCGGTCGATGCCGAGGTCGCGCAGGCAGCGGTCGACCGCGCGCGGGTCGGGGCCGGCGTCGACCAGGACACCCGCGCCGGCCCCCGCGTTCAGCACGAGGGCGTCGCCCTGCCCGACGTTGCACATGACCAGGTGCCAGCCCGGCGGCGGCCAGCCGGTCAGCGGGCGGATCAGGGCCGGTGGGCGGAGCAGGGCCACGACCGCGACGGTCGCGAGCAGCGCCGCGGCCGCGACCCGGGGCCATCCCGGTCGGCGTGGGCCCTGCGGTGCGTGGCGCGGCGCGCGGTGCGGTGCGTCGTCGGCGCGCAGCACGCGCAGCGTCGGCACGGCCGCGACTGTGATCGCCGCGAGGGCCGCGCCGCCGACGAGGCCGGTCGGCCAGGTGACGGCGGCGCCGGGCAACTGCGCGCCGGTGCGGGCCACCATCGCGATCCAGGCGATCGGCCACGAGGCGAGCCATCCGACCACGCGGGCGAGCGGGAGGCACACGGGCGCGAGCACGAGGGTGACGAAGCCGAGGATCGTGGCGGGCGCGACCGCGAACTCGGCGAGCAGGTTGCACGGCACCGCGACCACACTGACCTGCCCCGCGAAGGTCACCACCAGCGGCCCGCACACGGCCTGTGCGGCCAGCGGCACGGCGACCGGCACCGCGGCCCACTTCGGCCACCCCCGGGCCCGGAGCCGCCCGATCCAATGCGGCGCGAGCAGCAGCAGCGCGCCGGTGGCCAGCACGGACAGTGCGAACCCGTACGAGCGGGCCAGCGTCGGATCGAGCAGCACCAGTGCGAGCGCCGCGACGGCGAGCGCCGGCAGGCCCCGCCGGGTCCGGCCGGTGTACAGCGCGATCAGGGTCACCAGGCCCATCGCGGCGGCGCGCAGCACGCTCGGTTCGGGGCGGGCCACCACCACGAATCCGGCGACGGCCACCGCGCCCGCGATCGGCAACGAACGACCGCGCACGCCGCCGGCGCGCAACACGACGAGCACGAAGCCCAGGAGGATGGTGATGTTGGTGCCGCTCACGGCGGTCAGGTGCGTCAGCTCGGTGGTTCCGAAGTCGGCTTCGAGGTCGGCCGGCAGCCGGCTCGTGTCGCCCACGACCAGGCCCGGCAACAGGCCGCGGGCGGCCGGCGACAGCCCCGCGCACGCGTCCCGGAACCGGGCCCGCAGGTATCCCGCGAAGCGCTGATGGGCCGCGGCGGCGCCGGTCGGTTCCGGCGCGGCCCGCACCAGCAGGAGGGCGCCGCCGGCCCGGCCCTCGACGAAGCGGCCATGCGTACGGATCGGGGTGCTCGGGAGCAGGCCGAGCCAGGCACCCGCGTCGGGCCCGCTCGCCAGGACCGTGACGGGAGTACGGACCCGCGTGTCGCCCACGCGCTCGATCCGGGCGGCGAACACCGTGGGCGGCGCGCCGAGTTCGCTGCCCCGTACGCGCGTGACCCGCCGCTCCGGGTCGGTCCGCACGGTCAGCTCGACCCCCGCCTCGCCCCCGCGCCGCGCCAACTCCGTGACGGGCCCGGCCCGATCGGCCGCGGTACGCAATCCCGAGACCAGGCCGGCCGCCGCGACACACACCAACACGACGGCCACCACCGCCCGCCGCCGAGCGGCCGGCACGGCCACCACCGCCCCGGCCCCCAGCGCCGCGAGCAGCGACCCCATCACGCTCACCCACAGCGGCACCAGCGGCGCCACCCACGCGGCTCCCCAAGCCGCGACCGCCCCCGGCACCAACCGCGCGTCCGCCCGCCGCCCGTGCCTCTCGCGGGGGGTCATACGCGGACTTTGGTCTTGAGGTCGGCGAATTTGCGGTCGCCGATGCCGCGGACCTGGCGGAGTTGGTCGATGCCGGCGAACCGGCCCAGTTGGGTGCGCTTCTCGATGATCTGGCGGGCCAATACCGGGCCGACGCCGGGGAGTTGTTCGAGCTGTTCGGGCGTGGCCGTGTTGAGGTCGAGGACGGCGTTCGGGGGTGTCGCCCCGGGCGGGGCGGCCGGCCCGGGCGGGGCCTGGGCGGGGGCGCCCGGTACTCCCACCGGGACCTGTTCGCCGTCGGCCAACGGGCGGGCCAGGTTCAGGGTGGCCAGGTCGGCCGCCGGCAGCGCGCCCCCGGCGGCTCGGAGCGCGTCGGCCACCCGCGCGCCGGGCGGCAGTACGACCACTCCGGGGTGCGCGACCTTCCCGGCGACATGCACCGTGATCGGCGCCGGCGACCCGGACGCGGGCTGGGACGGCGCGACCTGACCACCCGTCACCTGTCCGGTCACCGCGACCGGCGACGCACCCCCGGCCGCCATCGCGGGTGGGGGCGCATCGACGCTCTGCGGCCGGGCCCGCCACCACCCACCCACGGCGAGTGCGACGGCCACGAGCGCGAGCACCGCGATCGCGGCCACCACACGCCGATCCACCCCCACTCGCAAGCGCGCGGGCACCCGATCGGCCACCGCCTCGACCGCCCGACGCACGGGGTCCGGCGCCGCCTCACGCGGCCCGAGCAGCGCGGCGACCCGCTCCGCGGCGGGCCGAGGCGGCGACGGGGGCGGGAAGGAGGAGGACGCGGATCCGGACATGCCCCGAAGCTAGGTCGCCGCACCCCACCCACCGCCGCCTCACCGCCGGCCTGTGCACAACCACCCCACTGTGGAAACCGAAGCCCCCCACGTGAGCGACCCGAAACCGCCGACCAGCCCCGAACACACCCGCGTCCCCGGCCGCCCGACTCGACACCCAAGCCCAGCCAAATCAGCCCGTCCGGCGTTTGAGGACAACGCTTGACCCGGCCCCGGCGACCGGGCGTGCCACCCCCTGGGAAACAAGGCACCCCGCCCCGCCCCACTCCCGCGCGCCCCGCGCTTTACGCGCTCTACCGCGGCGACACCACCACAGCCAGCAACCCCGGGCCCGCGTGTGCCCCGATGACCGCGCCCACCTCGCTGACGTACAGGTCGCCGAGGTTCGGCAACCGTTCGCGCAGCCGGCCCGCGAGCGCCTCCGCACGCTCCGCGCTGGCCAGGTGGTGCACCGCGATGTCGACGGCCGCCTCGCCCGCCCGCTCGACCGCCAACTCCTCGAGCCGACTGATCGCCCGGGCCGACGTCCGCACCTTCTCCAACGGCGCGATCAAACCGTCGCTCACGTGCAACAGCGGCTTGACCGCGAGTGCGGTGCCCATGAACGCCGCCGCGGCCCCGATCCGACCGCCCCGGCGCAGATACTCCAACGTGTCCACGTAGAACAGCGCCGACGTGGTCTGCGCGCGCTTCTCGGCCGCCACCGCGGCCTCCTCCAGGGTCGCCCCGTCGGCCGCCGCCTCGGCCGCGGTCAGCACCGCGAAGCCCATGCCCATCCCGAGCGTGCGCGAGTCCACCACGCGCACCGGCACGTCGGCGTCCCGCGCGGCCAGCAGCGCGGCCTCGTAGGTGCCCGAGAGCTCGCCCGAGATGTGGATCGAGACGATGCCCGTCGCGCCCTTCTCGGCGAGCTCGCGGTAGGTCTCGGCGAACGTCTCGGGCGCCGGCCGCGACGTCGTCACGATCCGGCGTTGGCGCAGGGCGTCGGCGAGTTGGGCCGGGGTGGCCTCGGTCCCGTCGTCCAGCGGGCGGCCGCGCAACACGACCTTGAGCGGCACCACCACGAGGCGGTGCCGTTCGACAAGCTCCTCGGGTAGGTAGGCCGTGGAGTCCGTGACCACGGCGATATCGGTCGGCATCGTCGGCATGAGCGGGCAACCACCCGGATGTGAGACGACAGGGGTCGGGGTCGGTGCCACGACGACCGGGGGTCGGGTCGCTGATTCGAGACACCACAAGCACTTTTCACTGTCACCATGCCACGCCCCGGCGCGCGGGTGGCGCGCGCCACGGTGCGGCCGGCGCGTCCCGTCGTGGGGACCCGCCGCCGACGAAAGGTCAGGTCAGCCGCTTCGTCGAGGACCGGCTCTCGTCGGCGTGCGCGCGCAGTGCCGCGGCCTCGCGCTCGACGTCGGTACCCAGCCGCTCCAACTCGTCCTCGCCCAAGTGGCGTTCGCGATCCTGGACGGCCCAGCGCAGCGAGGCCGCGGCGTGCTCGATCCGGTCGGCGCGGTCCTTGAGGCCCGGCAGCTCGCGCTCGACCCGGTCCCGGTCGGGCTCGCGCTCGACCAGTTTCAGGTCGGTGTCCAGAGCCTTGGCGAACTCGTCGAGCCGGCGCAGCAGCGCGACCGCGTCCGAGAGCTGGTTGTCGTGCGCGTAGCCCGCTTCCAGGACCCTGCGGGTCTGGTCGAGCGAACGACGCACCGAACTTCGCATCCGCGCCGCGTCGCCCGCGCCACCCGTGAGGGTGTACGAACGGGCCTTGGACGCGGCGTCCTCCACGAGACCCCGCACCCGCGGCGCGTGCCGTTCGATGCGACGGCGCACGGCTCGCCGCATCATCGTGATCAGGCCCACGACGATGCCCACGAGCGCGAGACAGGCGAGCACACCGGCGCCCAGAACCACGCCCAAGGTCTCGGCGCCATCGGCCAACGAGTCGGTGGTCGAGGGAACCTCGGCGAGCAGCACGGGGCGTCTCCTGCCTGGTCGGGGCCGGAAGGTCTCCCCTCACAGTAACGCCGCCGAGACCCTTCGATACGCACGCGGTGGAAAACACCGCGATCCCGACCGATCGTCACCGACCGGAAACCGTCCGGACACCGCCCCGAAATCGCTCCCGAGGAAACCTGCCCGGTACGCGGCCACCCGGTCCGGAGCCGCTCCCGGCACGAAGCCGCTGCCGGCAGGTTCCCGCGAGCGAGCGGCACCCCATCCACCTACCGACCGCCGCCGTCGGCCCCGGCCCCGAGCGGCCGCGGCCGCGATCCGTACCAGCTGAAGAACGCCCACATCGCGATCGCGAGCAGGGCGAACGTCGCGAACACCACGCCCGTGCGGCGCAACATGTCGTCGACCCGATCCCGTTCGACGTCGGTGCGGTAGTAGGTCAACAGCACGTACGAGAACAGCGCGACCGTCGGTACGTACACGAGCGCCCACCGCGTCCGGCTCCAGCGCAGCAGCCGACTCCCCTCCAGGAACGGCAGCGGCAGCAGCCCGATCACCACCACCTCGACGCCCATCACGAACACCGCCGTCAGCGCCTCGCGCAGCACCACCCGCCAGGTCGCGTCACCACCACCCATCCGGTCCAGTCCGGCCAGCCCGAACCACGCCGCGACCGCGACGAGCAGCACGCACACCGCCCCGCGCAGAGCGGCCTGCCCCTCGTGCGCGATCCGGTACGCCGGCGGCACCCGCTCCCAGCGATCGGTCACCGCGACGTAGCCGATCACCAGGCCGAAGACGAACCCCGGCACGAAGTGCGCCCACCGCGAGAACCCGGCCATCAGCGCGGCCAGGACCAGCGCCGCGGGCACGATCCGCAGCCGACCGTGCAACCCGGTCAACCGACGCAGGTACCGCTCGCCGGGACGCGTCGCGGTCCACGTGACCACCGGCAGCGCGAGGAACAGCCCGATCCCGAGCGCGAGTGTGCGCCCGTTCCACCCGGCGTTCGGCTCGACCATGGCGAGCAGCGCCGCCGCGACGGCCGAGAACACCAACAGGCCGACCACGGGCGCGAACAGGGCCCACCCGATGCGCACCCGGGAAGGCTCGGACGGCGGTGTCGGCGCGGGCATCCCGGGCGCGTACCCGGGTCGCGGCGGCGGCGCACCGAATGCCCCGGACGCTCCGGCACCACCCGGCCGAGCGGCCGGACCGGCCGAACCGGCCGAACCGGCCGAACCCGGCGGACCAGGCGGACCAGGCGGACCAGGCGGAGCGGACCCGACCGGCGGCACCCCCGGCCGCGACGCCGGCCCACCGTCCCCCGCCCCGGTCCGCCGCCGAATCCCCCCGCCCAGCCACCACGGCAGCACCTGCCGGTTCTCCTCCAACGTCTTGTCGAGCAAGGCCGCCGGAAACGCCACGAGCACCATCAACGCCGCCACCCCGCCGGCCGCGTACGCGACCCGCTCGGGCGTGACCGTCAGATCCAACGGCCGCGGCACGGACTCGGCCACGTCGGACGTCCGCGGCTTGAGCGAGTCCGGTGCGGGCCCCGTGGCGGCGAGGTCGGGCGGGCAGGGGTCGTCCGCCGCGATCACGGCCGGCTGGGGCAGGCCGTCGGCCGAGAGCACGGTGAAGCGTGCCGCCAAGTCGATCGGGGCCGAATCCCCGATCCCACAGCGGAACTTCGGCGTCCGGCCCCGGGCGACACCCTCGCCGGCGCGGCGCCGAAGAAATGCGGTCCGGGGCTGCCCGGTCTCGCCGAGCAGGCGATCCTGGACAGCGAGACGCCGCTGCCGCTGTCGGCGTGGGCGGACCTCACCGGCGGCCGGGGCAGCGGAGCCTTCGCCCTCGTTTACGAGGGTGTCGGGCACGGCACGGTCGACGTCGACTCGATCTCCCGGCTCCGGCACGGCGATCTCGACGGCGACGGCGATCGGGACGCGGCAGGGCTCGTGCTCGCGCATCCGGTCTACAACGACGGACCGAACACCCCGCCGCGCGCGGGCCCGAGCATCGGCATGCTCGTGGTCTGGCGCAACGACGCCGGCAACCCGGTCCCGATCGGCGGTCACGCCATGGGGGAGCAGCCGAAGGATGTCGAGCTCGCGCTCGATCGCGGCCTGATCACCTTCGGCTACACCACGTCGAGCCCGGCCGAAGAGGATCGGCCCGAACAGCGGTCCACCGAGAAGGTGTTCCTACGTCTGCGCGGCCCCGCGCTCGCCGAGGTCGCCGACCCGAACGCGGCGCCGCTCGACCTGGGCCCGTTCGCGATCTCACGGGGCGGGCACAGCCGAACGCTGACGATGGAGCCGGACGGAACGTGGACCTATCGCGCGCGTAGCTACGCCGACCCTCCCCAGCCCTACTACCGCGAGACCACCGGCCGCGTCATCGCCCGGAACGGCAACACGGCCACCGTGCGGCTGGACGCCACCGGCCGTACCGAGACCTGGACCTACGACGAGGCGAACGACATGGTCCAGACGGGCAGCCTGGCCGCCGTGTGCGGCCCCCGCTCCCCCATCGGCTGGTGCGGCGCCTGAGCCGGCCGCAGATGCCGAGGGCCGGCCGCACGAAGCGGCCGGCCCCCGGCTCTCGGCCTTCGACCCTCGGCCCGCCCACCGGGCTCGCGACGGTCGAATCCGCTATGCCGGAACGATGTTCACCAGCTTCGGCGGCTTCACGATCACCATCCGCACCCCCGCCCCGCCCAGCGCCGCCACGATCGTCGGATCCGCCAGCGCCAGGGCGCGCAGCTCGTCCTCACCGATCGTCGGCGCGACCTCCAGGCGGGCCTTGACCTTGCCCTTGATCTGCACGACGCAGGTGACCGTGTCCTCGACCAGGTAGATCGGGTCCGGCTCGGGGAACGCCTCGTAGGTGACCGTCTGGCCGTGCCCCAGCCGCGACCACAGCTCCTCGGCGACGTGCGGCACCAGCGGCGCGACCATCAGGACCAGCTTCTCCGCGATCTCACGCGGCACGGCCGGCAGCTTGACCAGCGCGTTGTTCAGCTCGATGGCCTTGGCGATCGCGGTGTTGAAGCGCAGCGCGTCCATGTCCCGACGCATGCCGTCGATCGCCTTGTGCAGCGCGCGCAGCGTGGCCTCGTCGGCCGGGACGTCGGCGACGATGACCTCGCCGGTCCGCTCGTCCACGATGTTGCGCCACAGCCGCTGCAGGAAGCGGTACGAGCCGACCACCGCGCGGGTGTCCCACGGCCGGGAGATCTCCAGCGGGCCCATGGACATCTCGTACAGGCGCAGCGTGTCCGCGCCGTACTCCTCGGCCATCTGGTCGGGCGTCACCGAGTTCTTCAGCGACTTGCCCATCTTCCCGTACTCGCGCTTGACCGGCCGATCGCCCAGGAAGAAGCCGCCGTCGCGCTCCTCGACCTCGCTCGCCTCGACGTACACGCCGCGCTCGTCGGTGTACGCGAACGCCTGGATGTAGCCCTGGTTGAACAGCTTGTGGAACGGCTCGAACGAGGACACGTGGCCCAGGTCGAACAGCACCTTGTGCCAAAAGCGCGAGTACAGCAGGTGCAGCACCGCGTGCTCGACGCCGCCGACGTACAGGTCGACGCCGCCGGTGTGGCCCTCGTGCCGGGGGCCCATCCAATACTTCTCGACCCCGGGGTCGACCAGCACCTCGGAGTTGGTCGGGTCCAGGTAGCGCAGCTCGTACCAGCACGAACCGGCCCAGTTGGGCATCGTGTTGGTCTCGCGGCGGTACGGCTTGGGACCGTCGCCCAGGTCCAGCGTGACGTTCACCCAGTCGGCGTTGCGCGACAGCGGGGTCTCGGGCTTGGTGTCCGCGTCGTCCGGGTCGAACGTGCGCGGCCGGTAGTCGTCGATCTCCGGCAGTTCGATCGGCAGCATCGAGTCGGGCAGCGCGTGCGCGACGCCGTCCTCGTCGAAGACGATCGGGAACGGCTCGCCCCAGTAGCGCTGGCGCGAGAACAGCCAGTCGCGCAGCTTGAAGTTGATCGTGCCCTCGCCGATGCCGCGCTCGGCCAGCCACGCGGTGATCGCCTTCTTGGCGTCCGCCACGCCCAGGCCGTCCAGCGTGATGCCCTCGCCGGAGCTGTTGACCAGCGCGGCGTCGTGGGACACGAACGCGTCGTCCCAGTCGGTGGTGTCGGTCACCGAGCGGTCGTCGGTGGGCTGTACGACGCATCGAATCGGCAGCTCGAAGGCGCGCGCGAACTCGAAGTCGCGGTGGTCGTGCGCGGGCACGGCCATGATCGCGCCGGTGCCGTAGCCCATCAGCACGTAGTCGGCGATGAAGATCGGCACCCGCTCGCCGTCGACCGGGTTGGTCGCGTAGGCGCCGGTGAAGACACCGGTCTTGTCCTTGCCCTCGCTCTGTCGCTCGACGTCGCTCTTGGAGCCGGCGAACCGGCGGTACGCGGCGATCGCCTCGGCGGGGGTGGCCGCGCCGCCCGTCCACACGGCCGGGACGCCCTCGGGCCACGCGTCGGCGGCGATCTCGTCGACCAGCGCGTGCTCCGGCGCCAGGACCATGTACGTCGCGCCGAACAGCGTGTCTGGCCGGGTGGTGAAGACCTCGATCGGCGCGGCGTCGGTGGCGAAGGAGACCTTGGCGCCCTCGGACCGGCCGATCCAGTTGCGCTGCATGATCTTGATCGACTCGGGCCAGTCCAGCTTGTCCAGGTCGTTCAGCAGCCGGTCGGAGTACGCGGTGATGCGCATCATCCACTGGCGCAGATCGGCCTTGAACACGGGGAAGTTCCCGCGCTCGCTGCGCCCGTCGGCGGTGACCTCCTCGTTGGCCAGCACCGTGCCCAGGCCCGGCGCCCAGTTGACCGGCGCCTGCGAGATGTAGGCCAGCCGGTAGTCGTCCAGCACGGCCGAGCGCTCGGGGTCGCTCAGGTCGACCCAGGGGCGGCCGTCCGGGGTGGGCCGGTCGCCCTTCTCGAACTGCTCGACCAGCTCGGCGATCGGCCGCGCGCGGCCCACGCCGCCGTCGGCGCCCGGCGCCTCGGCGTCGTACCAGGAGTTGAAGATCTGCAGGAAGATCCACTGGGTCCAGCGGTAGTACGCCGGGTCGGTGGTCGCGACCGAGCGGCGCTGGTCGTGGCCCAGGCCCAGGCGGCGCAGCTGGCGGCGCATGTTGGCGATGTTCGCCTCGGTGGTCACGCGCGGGTGCGTGCCGGTCTGTACGGCGTATTGCTCGGCGGGCAGGCCGAACGCGTCATAGCCCAGCGTGTGCAGCACGTTGTGGCCGGTCATCCGCTTGAACCGGGCGTAGACGTCGGTCGCGATGAAGCCCAGCGGGTGTCCGACATGCAGGCCCACACCCGAGGGGTAGGGGAACATGTCCATCACCATCATCTTGGGCCGCCCGGCGACCTTCTCCGGCTCGGCCAGCGGGCCGGCCGGGTTCGGCGCCTCGAACGTGCGGTCGGCCTCCCACCGGTCCTGCCAGCGCGCCTCGATGTCGCCGGCCAGGACGGCGTTGTAGCGGTAGGGCTCGGTCGGGGCGTCGGTGTTGCCGGCAGGGCCCTGCGTCATCTCGGTCATCGTCCTCAACCATCGGGGTGTGGGCAGCCCTTCGGCTGCTTGCGGTCTCGGCCACCGCGAAGTGATCGTTCCGGTGCTACCGGCGGCCACCGCGGGGCGACCGTCGGCGGAAACGAAAAGACCCCTCGCACAGGAGGGGTCGCCGCGCCGAGTCGGGTGGGAACGGTCCTCCACCCGGTCTGCTCAGCGCGGCCCGGTAAGCAGCAGTACGGCACGCATGGCCTCAGGTTACCGCAGGACGGTCACAGCCCGGGGGCTGCACCCGTCGCGAGCGACACCACGAGCAGGATCTGGGCGAGGTGGTAGGCGACCACGATCAGCAGCGGAGCGTACGGCGTCGGGGTCCGGAATCTGTTCCAGCCGACGAGGGTGTCGCTGACGTAGAACAGGAAGGCACCCGCGACCGCGGTCGGCCGGCCGGTCGCCGCCGCGGCGACCACCATCAGCGATACGACGCCGATGTACACCAGGACCATCCCGATGTACGTGGGCGCGCTCTCGCGCGCGCCGGTGACCAGGCGCACCGCGTACGCCCCGGCCGCGAACAGCACGACGACGATGCCCGCCGCCGCCCACAGCCAGGACCAGCCCATGCGTTGGAAACCCACGACGTAGACGCCGTGGGCGAGCAGGGCCGCCGCGACCGCGCCCGGGAACCAGCGCGGGGCGAGCACGTCGCGCAGCAGCGACAGCGCGAGCGCGACGCTGAACAGCGCGCGCCACGCACCGTCGACGTCGTCGAACGACCACACGAGGACGACGAGGGCGCAGATCACCGCGGGCTTGAGGAACCGATCGAGCGGGAGTCGTTCCCGGGCGACGGCCACCCAGTCGGCGACCGCGAGCAGGCTCGCGAGCACCAGAACGAGCAAGGCGGTGAGGGTCACGTCCGGGGACACTACGCGCCGGAAAACGGACCATTCGCCCACTCGTTCGACCCGTCACGCAACCGTGACGGGATCGACCTCAATCGTGATCACGAGGCGCCGCCGGGGCGGGTCCGCGTGTCCCCCTTCGGGCGACTTCGGTGGAGGCGGTGACCTCGGCCGAGGGCGCGCGCCGGGTGCTCACCGCGGCGTCACATACGCGCCGGAGATGCCGCCGTCGACCAGGAACTCGGACGCGGTCACGAACGAGGCGTCGTCGCTGCCCAGGAACGCGACGGCGGCGGCGATCTCCTCGGCCCGGGCGAACCGGCCGACGGGGATGTGCACGAGCCGGCGGGCGGCCCGCTCGGGGTCCTTGGCGAACAGTTCCTTGAGCAGCGGGGTGTTCACCGGGCCCGGGCACAGCGCGTTGACCCGGATGCCCTCGCGGGCGAACTGCACGCCCAGCTCGCGCGACATCGCCAGCACGCCGCCCTTGGACGCGGTGTACGAGATCTGCGACGTCGCCGCGCCCATCCGCGCGACGAACGACGCGGTGTTGACGATCGAGCCCTTGCCCTGCCTGCGCATGTACGGGATCACGTACTTGCAGCACAGGTAGACGCTGGTCAGGTTGACGTCCTGGACCCGCTTCCAGGCGTCGAGCCCGGTGGTCAGGATCGAGTCGTCGTCGGGCGGCGAGATGCCGGCGTTGTTGAACGCGACGTCGATGCTGCCGTAGGTGGCGAACGCCACCTCGTACATGCGGCGCACGTCGTCCTCGCTGGTGACGTCGGCCCGGACGTAGAGGCCGTCGACCGCCTCGGCGGCCGCGCCGCCCGTCTTGTCGTCGATGTCGACCACGACGACCTTCGCGCCCTCGGCGGCGAGCCGTTTCGCGGTCGCGAGGCCGATGCCGGAGCCGCCGCCGGTGATGACGGCGGTGCGGCCTTCGAATCGCTGCATGCGCGCTGCCCTCAGCTTTCCTCGGTGGCGATGAACACGTTCTTGGTCTCGGTGAACGCGGTGAGCGCGTCCGGGCCCAGTTCGCGGCCGAGGCCGGATTGCTTGAAGCCGCCGAAGGGGGTCCAATAGCGGACCGCCGAGTGCGAGTTGACCGAGAGGTTCCCGGCCTCGACGCCGCGGGCGACCCGCAGCGCGCGGCCCAGGTCGCGGGTCCAGATCGAGCCGGCCAGGCCGTACGCGGTGTCGTTGGCGATTTGGATCGCGTCGGCCTCGTCGTCGAACGGGACGACGACGGCGACCGGGCCGAAGATCTCGTCGACGGCGGCCCGGTCGGTGCTCGCGACCGGGGCCAGGACGGTGGGCGGGAACCAGAAGCCGGGGCCGCTCGGCGCCTCGCCGCGGAACGCGACGGGCGCGTCGGCCGGGACGTAGGAAGCGACGCGGTCCCGTTGGCGGGCCGAGATCAGCGGGCCGAGGTCGGTGCCGGGGTCGGTGGGGTCGCCGGTCCGCAGCGCCTTGACCCGGCCCTCCAGGATCGCCAGGAACTCGTCGAGCACGTCGCGCTGGACCAGGACGCGAGTGCGCGCGCAGCAGTCCTGGCCGGAGTTGTCGCAGAACGCCATCGGGTCGGCGGCCCGTTCGAGGTCGGCGTCGGCGAACACGACGTTGGCGCTCTTGCCGCCGAGTTCGAGCGTGATCCGTTTGACCTGCGCGGCGGCCCGGGCGGCGATGTCCTTGCCCACGGCGGTGGACCCGGTGAACACGATCTTGCGCACGTCGGGGTGCTCGACCAGGGCCCGGCCGGCCTCGGTGCCGTGGCCGGGCAGCACCTGGAAGACGCCGTCGGGCAGACCGGCTTCGAGCCCGAGCTCGGCGACCCGCAGCGCGGTGAGCGGGGTGTACTCGGCGGGCTTGGCGATCACGGTGTTGCCGGCGGCCAGGGCCGGCGCCAGACCCCAGCCCAGGATCGGCAGCGGGAAGTTCCACGGGACGATCAGGCCGACCACGCCGAGCGGCTCGTGGAAGGTCACGTCCAGGCCGCCCGCGACCGGGATCTGGCGGCCGCTCAGCCGCTCCGGGGCGCCCGCGTAGTAGTGCAGCACGTCGCGCAGATTGCCCACCTCCCAGTGGGCGTTGCCGATCGGGTGGCCGGCCTCGGCGACCTCCAGGGCGGCCAGCTCGTCGGCCGCCTCGCCGACCAGGTCGGCGAACCGGCGCAGCAGCCGGGCCCGGTCGCCGGGGGTGACCCGGCGCCAACCCTCGTACGCGTGCCGGGCCTTGGCCACCGCGATGGTCACCGCGTCCGCGTTCGCCATCTCGATTCGGCCGACGACCTGCTCGGTCGCCGGGTTGATCACGTCGTACAGCTCTTCCCGGTCGGACACGTACCCCTCACATCCGCTCGAAGCCACGGAACAACTCCCAGTCGGTCACGGCCGCGTCGTACGCGGCGAGTTCGACCCGGGCGGCATTGGCGTAGTGCTCGACGACCTCGGCCCCGAACACCTCCAGGGCGAGCGCGCTCTTCTCCCACAGCTCCAGCGCCTCGCGCAGCGACGCGGGCACGTGTTGCGCGTCGGAGGCGTACGCGTTGCCGGCGCACGGGTCGGGCGGCTCCAGCCAGTGGTCCATCCCGTACAGGCCGGCGCCGATCATGCCGGCGACGGCGAGGTAGGGGTTGACGTCGCCGCCGGGAACGCGGTTCTCCACCCGCAGGCTCGAGCCGTGGCCGACCAGGCGCATCGCGCAGGTGCGGTTGTCGACGCCCCACTCGACGGCGGTCGGCGCAAACGAGCCGGGCTGGTAGCGCTTGTACGAGTTGATGTTGGGCGCGTACAGCAGGGTGAACTCGCGCAGCGCGGCCAGCTGGCCGGCCAGGAACTGGCTGCCGAGCCGGGACAGGCCGTGGGGGCCGGAGCCCGCCAACAGCGGGTGCCCGTCCCCCTCCTGACGCAGCGACAGGTGGATGTGGCAGGAGTTGCCCTCGCGCGCGTTGGGCTTGGCCATGAAGGTCAGGCTCATCCCCTGCTGCGCGGCGATCTCCTTGGCGCCGGTCTTGTACACGCTGTGGTTGTCGCAGGTGCGCACGGCCTCGTCGTAGCGGAACGCGATCTCGTGCTGGCCGAGGTTGCACTCGCCCTTGGCGGACTCGACGTACATCCCGGCGTCGGTCATGTCGTTGCGGATCCGGCGCAGCAGCGGCTCCACCCGGCCGGTGCCCAGGATCGAGTAGTCGACGTTGTAGAGGTTGGCGGGCGTGAGGTCGCGGTACGCGGAGTGCCAGGCCTCCTCGTACGTGTCGCGGTAGACGCAGAACTCCAGCTCGGTGCCGACCATCGCGGTCCACCCGCGTTCGGCGAGCCGCTCGGTCTGCGCCTTGAGGATCTGCCGGGGCGACGCGGCGACGGGCCGGTCGTCACCCCATCTCAGGTCGGCCTGGACGAGCGCCGTCCCGGGGTTCCAGGGCACGAGTCGCAGGGTGCGCAGGTCGGCGTGCAGCACGAAGTCGCCGTAGCCGCGATCCCACGAACTCATGTCGTAGCCGTCGACGGTGTTCAGGTCGACGTCGACGGCGAGCAGGTAGTCGCACGCCTCGGTGTGGTGCTCCAGGGCCTCCTCCAGGAAGAACCGCGCCGACAGCCGCTTCCCCTGCAACCGCCCCTGCATGTCGGTGAAGGCCACCACGACGGTGTCCACCTCACGCGCCTGCACCAGCTCCCGCAACCGCCCCAACTCAAGCACGATCCATGCCTCCCCGTCGGTTGGCCCCATCCAAGCGCAATCACCCCCACAACCGGGGGATTTCCCCACCCGATCGGCGCAGCGGACCGGCGCTCGGTGATCTTTGCGACAGGCAGCGGAAGACGATGCCCGCTTTACCCCCCTTGGGCACAAGATCAACGAATCCCGCGACGCGCCGGGCCGAGGCCCGTACTCTGGGAGAGCCGAAGGGAGCGACCGCTGTGACGACACTGCCTGACTGGATGTATCCGCCGAATCCCGGTGGCTGGACGGCCGACGACCTGGATTCGCTGCCCGCCGACGCTCCCCGCCACATCGAGTTGATAGACGGAGCACTCATCTTCATGATGTCGCCGCAGCGATACTTCCATGCGACGGTGATGAATCGCCTCACATACAAGCTTGCCGAGCAAGCCCCTACGGACGTCGCCGTTGCACAGGAAATGACTGTCAAACTCGGACATCGCAACCGTCCTGAGCCAGATGTTGTGGCAGCCCGGGGTGTGCCCGCTTGGGATCGCACCTTCTTCGAAGCGGCCGACGTCATCTTGGCGGTCGAGATCGTGTCGGACGAATCCCAGGACCGCGACCGCGAGACCAAGCCGCTCAAGTACGCGAAGGCCGGTATCCCGCACTTCTGGCGGATCGAGGAGGAGAACAACTCCCCGGTCGTACACGTCTTCGAACTGGAACCGACTACGAGCGCATACGTGGCCACGGCCATCGAGCGGGTACGGCTCGACCTCCTCGTCCCGTTCGCGATCGACATCGACCTGGCCTCGCTGTTGCGCTGAGCACCATCCCCGAGTCAGCGCGTCAGAGGTCGGCGTGCTCGGCTCGTGGGCTCACATCGGCTGTGGGTCCGGTGGGGTCGAGCGGGCGTAGCGGGTGGTCAGGGCGCGGAGGTGGGTGAGCAGTTCCGGGGGTTCGGTGGCGTCGAAGTCGTAGCCGAGCATGCCCAGGTGGACGGCCAGGGTGTCGAGCGAGTCGGCGCCGGTGTCCAGGACGCAGGTGTGGTCGTCGAGGGGTTCGACGACGCCCACCGCCGGGTTGATCCGCTCCAGGACCGCGGCCGCCGGCGCATGCACCACCACCCGCGCGCGGTATCGCCAGGCCGCGGCCGAGACCTTGCGCGAGACGTACTCCGCCGCGTTGCCGCCCGGGTCCTCGCGCGGGGCGAAGCGCGGCCCGGTCGGGGTGCGCGGCGTGATCCGGTCGATCCGGAAGGTGCGCCAGTCGTCGCGGTCGACGTCCCACGCGACGAGGTACCAGCGCCGCCCCCAGTTCACGACGCGCTGCGGCTCCACCGTCCGCCGCGTGGACTCGCCGGCGTGGTCGCGGTAGTCCAGGCGCAGCCGTTCGTGGTCGCGGCACGCCGACACGAGCGTGGTGAGCACGTCGGGGTCCACCGGCACGCCCGGCTTGTCCGCGGGCACGGGCACCATGTACCGCTGCAGGGTCCGGACCCGGCGACGCAGCCGCGCCGGCATCACCTGTTCGAGCTTGGCCAGCGCCTGCAGCGAGGTCTCCTCCATGCCGGCCAGCGCGCCCTGCGCGACCGTGCGCAGGCCGATCGTGACCGCGACCGCCTCCTCGTCCTCCAGCAGCAGCGGCGGCATCGCGGCGCCTGAGGCCAGCCGGTAGCCGCCGGTCGAGCCGCGGGTGGCATCGACGGGGTAGCCGAGTTCGCGCAGTCGCTCGACGTCGTTGCGGACCGTGCGACCGGTCACCCCGAGGCGCTCGGCGAGTTCGGAGCCGGGCCAGGCGCGCGACGACTGGAGCAGTGAAAGCAGGCGCAACAATCGCGCGGAGGTTTCCAACATATTCTCAGCCTGATGCCTCAGTAGGAACGAGGTGTTCCTATTGCCATCCTACAGTTCTACTCATGGAGAACAGCAGCAACACCGCCCCCGCCCCCGCCTCCACCGAGGTCCGCCCCTTCCGGATCGAGATCCCCCAGGCCGATCTCGACGACCTGCGCGACCGCCTCACCCGCACCCGGTGGAGCGCCGGTGTCCCGGGTGTCGACGGCTGGACGCGCGGTGTGCCGGCGGACTACCTCAAGGGCCTCGCCGACTACTGGGCGAACGGGTTCGACTGGCGCAAGGCGGAGGCTCGGCTGAACGAGTTCCCGCAGTTCGTCACCGAGGTCGACGGCCAGGACATCCACTTCGCGCACGTCCGCTCGGCCAAGCCGGACGCCGGCGCGCTGCTGCTGATCCACGACTGGCCGGGCTCGTTCGTCCAGTTCGTCGACGTGATCGAGCCGCTGTCGCGCGACTTCCACGTGGTGGTCACGAACACCCCGGGCGTCGGCTTCTCCGGCCCGCTGTCCTCGACCGGTTGGACCACCGACCGGATCGCGGGCGCGTTCACCGAGCTGATGGCGCGGCTCGGCTACGACCGGTACGGCGTCCAGGGCAACGGCGGCGGGGCGTGGATCGCCGGGGCGATGGGCCGGATCGCGCCGGAGAACGTCGTCGGGATCCACGTCAACGGGCTGGTCACCTTCCCGTCGGACGACCCGGCCGACTTCGCGGGGCTGACCGAGGGCGAGCAGGCCCGGCTGGCCCGGCTGCAGGAGTTCCGCGACGACAAGATGGGCTTCAACGCCATCCAGTCGACCCGCCCGGAGACCCTCGCGTACGGGCTGCACGACTCGCCCGTCGGCCAGCTCGCGTGGATCGTGGAGAAGTTCAAGGAGTGGACGGACACCGCGAGCGAGCTGCCCGAGGACGCCGTGGACCGCGACACCCTGCTGACCAACGTCGCCGTGTACTGGTTCACCGGCACCGCCGGGTCGTCGGCCAACCTCTACTACGAGATGGCGCACGATGCCGGCGCGTGGGCGCCCAAGGAGCGCGGTACGGTCCCGACCGCAGTGGCCGTGGCGCTGCCGCAGGACGTCGCGATCCGCCGGTTCGCCGATCGCGACCACAACGTGGTGCGCTGGACCGAACTCGAACGCGGCGGCAACTTCCTGTCGCTGGAGCAGCCCGAGCTGCTGATCGGCGACGTACGGGAGTTCTTCGGCGAACTCGGCTAGCCGGGGCGGCATGGAGGAAGCCGAAAACGCGAGAAAGCCCCTCCCCGATCAGGATCGGGAAGGGGCTTTCTCGATTGTTGTGGAGCTACGGAGAATTGAACTCCGGACCTCTTGCATGCCATGCAAGCGCTCTACCAACTGAGCTACAGCCCCGCGTGAATACGTCATAAGTCTACCGGGTCGGCCGCCGTGCTCACGACCAAGGGGGGTGCGAGCGGCGGGGGTGCGCGCAGCGGCCCGGCCAGCCGCAGCAGCAGCGCCGCGGTCAACCCGCACAGCGTCGCGAGCAGGTGGCCGACGTCCCAGATGGTGTGATCCACGATCACCGGGATGCCCACCATGACGAACATCACAACGGTGCCCGCGAGCCGCATCCAGCCGGCCATCACCAGCACCGCCGCCGCACACGAACCGACCTCCACGTAACTCACCCCGACGTCGGTCGCGAACGCGATCCGGTCCGGGAGTCGACCGGTCTCGATCGCGCCCTTCTCGAGCGCGGCGGTGAGCAGCGACCCGAACACGTGCGCGCTCGCGCCGATCAGCAGCATCCGCGGCGAGCCGTAGCGGCGCTCGGCCCAGGCCACCACCGTCCCGAACACGATCAGGTACGTGGCCAGATCCGAGCCGTGGTCGGCGACCCAGAACGCGCTGGTGAGCAACACCTCGACGGGGTCGTCGCCGAGCCGGAACAGGTTGCTGCTGTTCAGCTTGGTCAGCAGGTCGATCAGGCGTGGCGGCGACGTGCGTTGGACGACCGTGGACGCGGTGAAGATCGCCATGTAGGTGAACGTGATCGGCGCGGACATCACCCACGCGTGCAGCCGGGTGGTCCACGGGCTCAGCCGCTCGACCAACCGGCGTGCCTCGGCCCGATATCGGGCGAGGCCGCGCAGGAGGTACCACGCGATGGTGAGGACGAGTCCGAGGCCGACGGTCACGCGAGAGCCGGTGCCCGGACGCGGGCGATACCAATCCGCCGCGTCCACCGGGTGGCCGAGCGATGCTCGTGGCCGCGTGGCCCTGTGGGTTGTGCGGGCGTTGGTGGGGCGCTGCGGGCGCGTCTTGGTCGGGTTGGGATTCGTGCCCACCCGCCCGCCCGTTGCGTTTTGGTCGGTGGCTGCGGTTTCACGGGCAGCGGGTGGGACTGGTCGGGCCTCGTGGCCTCGGCCTAGCCGCGCGTTGTGCTGCGGAAGCGGGAGCGGTAGGTCGAAGGGGTTACGCCCAGTCTGCGGAGGAAGGCTCGGCGGAGGGATTCGTCGCTGCCGAGGCCGCTTCGGGCCGCGGCCTCGGTGACCGAGGAGCCGGCTTCCAGAAGGGCCTGGGCCGCCTCCACGCGCATGGCCTCCACGTACACGCCCGGGGGCGAGCCGACTCGCTCGTTGAACAGTCGGGTCAGGTGCCGTGGGCTGAAGCCGCCGAGTCGGGCCAGCGCGGGGAGCGAGTGGTCGGCCGCCGGGTCGGCGGCGACCGCGTCCAGGACCGGGCGCAGGGGGTCGTCGGAGCCGGTCGGGGTGCGCGAGGGGACCGAGAACTGCGATTGGCCGCCGGGTCGGCGCAGGAAGACCACCAGGTCGCGGGCCACCTCGCGGGCCAGGTCGGCGCCCTCGTCGGCCTCGACCAGGGCGAGCGCCAGGTCGATCCCGGCCGTCACGCCCGCCGACGTGTACACCTCGCCGTCCCGGACGAAGATCGCGTCCGGCTCGACCGTGACCGCCGGATGGCGCCGGGCGAGCACCGCCGCGTGCCGCCAGTGCGTCGCCGCCCGGCGCCCGTCCAACAGGCCCGCCCGCGCCAGCACGAAAGCGCCCGTACAGACGGACGCGATCCGCCCGGACACCGCGGCGAGCGCGACCACCGCGTCGAGCAGCCCGGTCGGCGGCGCGTGGTGCGGGAACTCGACCGACCCCGGCACGACCAGCGTGTGCGTGGCGCCGATCTCCCCCGCCGCGGCGTCGACCATCAGCCGGGTGCCGGCCGAGGTGGTCACCGGGGCGCCGGTCGGCGAGCACAGGGTCGGCGTGTACGCGCCGCCCATGCGCGCGGCCGTGCCGAACACCTCCAGCGGCGCGGTCACGTCCATCAGCCGGACGCCGTCGTACGCGAGCACCGTCACCTTCCTGCGTTGCATACCCCAAAGCTACCCGCGGGCCGTGTCCGAATGTGAGGGATCCACGTCTGGATGGACATGGCTCCGATCCGGCGTCCGAGGAAGGCTTGAACCCGGCCCGATCACGACCCGACGTGGCCCGCCCCACCCACCACGCCCCTCCACACCCCGAAGGAGCCCACCCGTGTCCGAACGGATCGCCGACATCGACATCCCCGACAGCGCGCTCGCGAAGGAGGCCACCGAGCTGGTCCGCGACACCGCCGGCCCGCTCCTGTACGACCACTCGCGCCGCGTGTACCTCTTCGGCGCGCTCCAGGGCCGCCGCCTGGGCCTCGCCTGGGACCCCGAACTCCTCTACGTCGGCGCGATGTTCCACGACCTCGGCCTGACCGCCGACCACCGCGCGTCACGGCAGCGGTTCGAGCTCGACGGGGCCGACGCCGCCCGCGACTTCGTGCTACGGCACGGCCTGTCCGCCGACAGCGCGCGGATCGTGTGGACCGCGATCGCGCTGCACACCACCCCCGAGATCCCCACCCGGATGGAGCCCGAGGTCGCGCTCGTGACCGCCGGAGTCGAGTTCGACGTGCTCGGCCTGGGCCTCGACGACATCTCCGCCGAGGCGCGCGCGGCGGTCGTCGCCGCGCACCCCCGTCCCGACTTCGAGCGCCGCATCCTGCGCGCGTTCACCGAGGGCATCGAGCACCGCCCGCAGACCACGTTCGGCAACGTCAAGGCCGACGTCCTCGACCGGTTCGTACCGGGCTTCGAGCGCACGAACTTCGTCGACGTGATCGAGAACTCGGGGTGGTCCGAGTGAAGCCGCCGCTGCCGCCGTTCACCGAGGCCGACGCGCGCGCCAAGGTGCAGGCCGCCGAGGACGCCTGGAACACCCGCGACCCCGAACGCGTCGCGCTCGCGTACACACCCGACTCGGTCTGGCGCAATCGCGACCGGTTCGTCACCGGGCGCGCGGCGATCACCGCGTTCCTGACCGAGAAGTGGGCCCGCGAGCAGGACTACGCGCTGCGCAAGGAGCTGTGGTCGTACGGCGCGGACCGGATCGCGGTCCGCTTCCAGTACGAGTGGCGCGACGCGGCCGGCGCCTTCTGGCGCAGCTACGGCAACGAACTGTGGGAGTTCACCGCCGACGGCCTCATGCGCCGCCGAGAGGCCAGTATCAACGATGTCTCCATCACGGAATCCGACCGCCGCATCCACGGACCGCGCCCCATCGAGGAACACGGCGTCCCGTTCCCGCTCGCCTGACCGCGCGCGGGAACCGCCGTGGGGGCGCTGCGATCACTCGGCACGCCAGCCGTAGTCCGCCACCCACGGGTGCGTCAGCTCCTGGCAGCGCCGCCAGAACCATGCCCGGTCCGGCCGACTCTCGCGCGTCGCCGCGCGGTAGTGGGTCGGCCGGGCTCGGCGGTCCTGCCAGAACAGGCCGGTGGTGGTGCCCGGTTCGTCGGCCGCGCACAACCACACCGCGGTGTCCGCGCCCTCCTCCGGGGTGCGCAGCAGCGGCGCGGTCACCCGGCGGAACGTGGGCAGCGACGACCGCAGGCCCGGGGTGTCGGCCCACCCCGGGTGCGTCGCGTGCACGACCGGACCGCCCGCGCCCAGGTGCTCGGCCCACAACTCGGCCAGCACGACCTGCATCCGCTTGGTCCGCGCGTGCGCGGTCGTGGCCCGGTACGTCCCTCGCGTGTACTCGATGTCGTCCACCGGCAGCCGCTGCGTGTACATCCCGCCCGAACTCATCCACACCACGCGCGAGCACGACGCGGGATCGGCCGCCACCAGCCGGCTGAGCAGGTGCGGCCCGAGCACGTGTACGGCCAGTGAGCGTTCGTGGCCCTGGGCGGTCTCGGCGCGTTCGGCGGACATCGCGCCGGCGTTGTGCACGAGCGCGTGCAGCGGGCCGTGCTCGGCCCGCAGCTCCCGCGCGAGGCGGGCCACGTCCGGCAGACTGCCCACGTC
Organism: Embleya sp. NBC_00896; assembly: GCF_045207785.1. Taxonomy (NCBI): domain Bacteria; kingdom Bacillati; phylum Actinomycetota; class Actinomycetes; order Kitasatosporales; family Streptomycetaceae; genus Embleya; species Embleya sp. NBC_00896. The sequence goes on along the minus strand of NZ_CP108776.1, from coordinate 5,067,741 downwards.
GCAGTGCCGCACGGTCACCTCCGCCCCGGACACCCGGGCCACGACCCGTCGGCGGGCCGCCCGACCGCGCTCCTCGTCGCGCCCGACCAGCACCACGGACGCGCCGAGCCGCGCCAGCCCGGTCGCCGCCGCCTCGCCGATCCCCGAGGTCGCCCCGGTCACCACGACGGTCCGCCCCTTGAGCGCCCACGGCTCGGGATCCTCCGGAAACCCGGCCCGTCGCCGCACGTGGTAGCCGATCCGGCTGTACCCCGGCACGATCGCCCGGTCCATCGCCCGTTCCCAGAACCGAGGCTCCGTCATCGCACGCCCACCTTCGTCGCGGTCACTCGGAAGAGTGCCCGAAGGGGCGATTTCACACGTTTTCGAGCCGTCAAACACCACTCGACGAACAAGCCGGGTGGGCCCACCATGGGCCGACGAAGCCCCCGGCGCGCAGCAAAAAAGACCGCCTCTCGGAACGAATTCCGAGAGGCGGTCTTGTCTGTGGAGCTACGGAGAATTGAACTCCGGACCTCTTGCATGCCATGCAAGCGCTCTACCAACTGAGCTACAGCCCCGCTATTCAACCGAGCCGAGGGGCTTCCCCGCTCGACCACGAGTACTTTACACGCTCCCCCGCACCGCATCCAAACGCCTTTTCCGGCACTCGCCACGCCGGGCCGCCGGGCGAAGCCGCCGCTCACCGGGCGCGGTCGCCGGCTCGCGGAGCGTTCCGCGAGCCGGCCGACCGTCAGTACGCGCCTGCGGGGCGCGTCATGCCCGCCATCGCCCCGCCGTCGACGACCAGCTCCGTGCCGGTCATGTACGACGCCGCGTCGGAGGCGACGAAGGCCACCACCTCGGCGACCTCCGCCGGAGCCGCGATCCGACGCATCGGGACGGACGGGAATTTGCCCGCGCCCTGCTCCAGGCCGACCGCGGCGATCATCGGGGTGTCGATCGTGCCCGGGTGCACCGAGTTGACCCGGATGCCGTGCTCGCCCGCTTCGAGGGCGACCGTCTTGGACAACCCGCGCACGGCCCACTTGCTCGCGCCGTACGCCGCGTGTCCGGGCATCCCCTCCAGGCCGGCCTGCGACGAGATGTTGACGATCGCACCGCCGCCGTTCGCCTTCATCACGGGCAGGACGGCCTGCATGCCGTGCCACACCCCGAAGAAGTTGACCCCGAATATCTTCTCGACCCGCTCGGGCGTCTCGTCCGCGAAGCCCGTCGTCCAATAGATCGCGGCGTTGTTGACCAGGATGTCCACGCCGCCGAACTCGGTCACGGCGGTCGCCACGACCTTCGCCCAGTCCGCCGGATCGGACACGTCGTGCCGCACGAAGCGCGCGGCGTCACCGAGCTCCGCGGCGACCTTCGCGCCCTCCTCCTCGAGCAGATCGGTCAGCACGACCTTCGCGCCGCTCGCGACGAACAGCCGGGCCTCCGCCTCGCCCTGACCGCGTGCGGCACCCGTGATGATCGCGACCTTGCCGGTCAGATCCGCCATGACATGTCACCTTTCCTCAAGAATTCTCCGACCGAACAGGAACCCCGGGCCCCGCGCTCCCAGGTCCCGCACTCCCGGGTCCCGCGCCGACAGGCCCCGCGCTCCCCAGGCCCGCCCGCAACGCCGCGACCGCGTCCGCCCACGCCGGCGCGACCGCCGGGATCACCGCGCCCATCCCGATCGAGCCGTGGAACATGCCGGGGTACCGGCCGTAGGTCGCCGGCACCCCGCGTCCGCGAGCCGCCGCGCGTACGCCACGCCCTCGTCCCGCAGCGGGTCGAGCGCCGCGGCGACCACGTGCGCCGGCGCGAGGCCGGCCAGGTCGTCCGCGTGCAGCGGCGACGCGTACGGGTGCGCGGCGTCGCCGTCCGGGCCGATGTACTGCTCCCAGAACCAGTCCATGTGCACCGCCGTCAGGAAATAGCCCTCGGCGTTCTCGCGGTACGACGGCAGGGCCCGCGTGTGGTCCGTGACGGGGTACACGAGCAGCTGGAACGTCGGCTGGACCACCCCCCGGTCACGCGCCATCAGGCACACCGCCGCGGCCAGGTTCCCGCCCGCCGAGTCGCCCGCGACCGCGACCCGCTCGGGGTCGCCCGCGATGCCCACACCCAGGTCGGCGGCGTGCGCGCGGGTCCAGGTGTACGCCGCGTACACGTCCTCGGCCGGACCCGGGAAGCGCGTCTCGGGCGCGCGCCGATAGTCCACCGAGACCACGATGGCGCCGCTCGCGTTGGCCAGACGACGAACGGTCTCGTCGTGCGAGTCCAGATCGCACAGGACCCACCCGCCGCCGTGGCTGTACACCACCACGGGCGGTGCGCCCTCGACGTCGACCGGGCGGTGGATCCGGACCCGGAGCTCGCCGCCCGGACCGGGGATGGTCCGGTCCAGGACCTGCGCGACGGGCGTCGGCACGACCGGCGGCCGCGGGACCGCGGCCATGAAGGCCCGCGCCTCGGCGGCGTCGAATCCCGGGCCGATAGGGGGGAACGCGGCCGTCATCAGATCGACGATCGCGCGCGCACCCGGATCCAGCCCGTCCCGCGGATCCGGCGCGTCGTGCGCGTCCTGTGCGTTCTGCGCGTTCTGCGCCATAAAGCGGGTCAGCCTCCCATGACGTACTTCACGGTCGGACCGGTGGTCCAACCGCCGTCGACGGCCGGCCCATCGGAGTGTTCGGGTAGTCGCCCTCGCCGGCCTGCGCGTACTGCTCGGTCATCGGCGTGTGGATCATGCCGGGGTGCACCGAGATGCCCGGGCGAGGACGCCGCACCCGACCGCGCTATCCCCGCACCGGCGGCACGATGCCCGCCATCGAGCCACCGTCGATCACGAACTCGGCACCGGTGATCCACGAGGACTCGTCGGACGCGAGGAAGACCACCAGGTCGCCGACGTCCTCCGGCTCACCCACCCGACGCAGCGGCACGGTGGGGAAGTTGCCCGCACCCCGCGTGAAGCGGTTGCCGACCATCGGGGTGTCCACGGCGCCGGGGTGCACCGAGTTGACCCGGATCCCGTACTCGCCCAGTTCGAGCGCGGCGGTCTTGGTCAGCCCGCGAATCGCCCACTTGGACGACCCGTACGCCGCGTGCCCGGGAATGCCCTGCAGCCCCGCGAGCGACGAGATGTTGACGATCGAGCCGCCACCGTTCGCCCGCATCAGCGGAGCCACCGTCTGAATCCCGTGAAAGGTGCCGAACAGGTTGACCTTGAGGATCTTGTCCAGCCCCTCGGCCGTCTCCTCCAGGATCGGCTTGGTCCACAGGATCCCCGCGTTGTTGACCAGGACGTCGACCCCACCGAACTCACGCACGGCGGTCTCCGCGACCACCGCCCAGTCCGCCGCGCTGGACACGTCGTGCCGCACGAACCGGGCCCGATCCCCGATCCCCGCCGCCACCTCGGCGCCCTCGTCCTCGAGCAGGTCGGTCAACACGACCGAGGCACCCCGCTCGACGAACAACCGCGCCTCGGCCGCTCCTTGCCCTCGCGCCGCGCCGGTGACGATCGCGACCTTCCCGGTCAGATCAGCCATGCGTACCGCCTCCACATATCCGTCCACCACGCCCGGAGCCGAACCATCGCCACCGACTCTGCCCGACAAGACCGTCGGATCCGGTCCTCCGCACCGGATCCGACGCCCTGCCCCCACTCGCGACGGCGTAACCGACCGCCGTCCCGACCAAGCTCCAACCCCGCACTCCCGCGACCCGAGAGCCCCGAGTCCCGGCCCTAGCTCCCGTACTTGGCCCGGAAGTGCGGAATGACGTGCTCGCCCCAGATTCGAATGGTCTCCATGCAGTCCTCCTGCGGAACCGTCCCCATCTGGATCAGGCACATGATCTCGTCCGCCCCCGCGTCGATCAGCTTCTGCACGTACCCGATCGCGTCCTCGGCCGTCCCGTACGCGTGGTTGATGTTGAACGTCGCCGTCGCGTTCACCGTGACCGGGATCTTCGCCTCGTGCAGCATGGCGACCTGCTGCTCGGCCGCCTCGTTGATCACCGCGACCTCGTCGCGACCCTCGACCACGGCCTCGTCCGGGATGCCGGACTTGCCGCCGGAGAACCAGTGCGCGATCGACTGCGCGAAGAAGCGCTGACCACGCGCGCCGACCTGGCGGGCCCGGGCGCCGTCCTCGGACACGATCGTCGGGCACAGCGCGACGAGGTGGTCGTTCGTCACCGACGACACGAACCGGTCGCCGGTCCGCTCCTTGATCGCGTCGCGGTAGATCTTGTTGAGGTTCGCGACCTCCTCGGGGCCCGCGAACCCGAGCACGAGCGCGCCGACGCCGTACTCGGCCGCCTCGACCAGGCTCGGTTGCTTGCTGCAGGCCAGGAACAGCGGCGGGTGCGGGGTCTGCATGGGCCGCGGCAGGATCGGGTGCGAGCCCTCGATGTCGAGCACGTCACCGTGCCATTCGAGCTCGTCCTTCTGCCACGCGGCGCCGATGATCCGCAGCGCCTCCTCGACCTGGGCCTTGGTCTGCTCGATGTCCACGCCGACCAGCGACGACTCCTGGAGCGTGCCGCCGCGGGCCGCGCCGACGTCCAGGCGACCGCCGGAAAGCGTGTCGAGCATGCCGATCCGCTCGGCGACGCGCGCCGGGTGGTTGAAGTTGAACGGCATACAGACCGCGCCGTGCGCGATCCGGATCCGGCTGGTGCGCGCGGCCACCCAGGTCAGGAAGATCTCCGGGGCGCTCATGTGCGAGTACCACTTGGTCGAGTGGTGCTCGACGGCCCAGATCCGGTCGAAGCCCATCTCCTCGGCGTATACGGCCTGATCCACGGAGTTGAGGATGACCTCACGCTCGTGCTCTGCCGTGGGGTTGGCCATCTGGGCTTCGAAGATCATCGAGAACTGCATGCCGTACTCCTGGTGCGCGAGGCGTGGAATACTTCAATTAGATGTATGACGGCTAGTCAGGTCAATAGGCAGCTGACGTAGAATCAGAAAAAGTTGGCGCGTACCGATGGAGGCCACGATGACGGGGGACCCACTCCCGAAGCTGCCCGCAACCGCGTGGGCCGTGCTCGGCCTCTTGTCGTTCCCGGGCGAGCGCTCCGGATACGACCTCAAGAAGTGGGCCGACGCGTCACTGCGCTTCTTCTACTGGAGCCCGGCACTCAGCCAGATCTACAGCGAGCTCAAGCGCCTGGAGCAGCTCGGCTTCGCCGTCTCGCGCATCGCGTCCCAGGACGAACTGCGCAACAAGCGGCTGTACAGCATCACCGACGCCGGCCAGGCGGCCCTGGCGACCTGGGCCCGCGAGACGCCGGCCGGACCGCCGGTGCTCAAGCACGGGGTCGCGCTCCGGGTCTGGCTGGGCCACCTCAGCGAGCCGGAGGAGTTGCGCAAGACGCTCGTCGAGCACCGCGACCACGCGGCGAACACACTGGACGAGGTACGCGCGAGCGAGGACTCGGCGCAGGACCGCTGGCCGTTCCCGGCGCTGGTGCTCAAGTGGAGCGAGCGCTACTGGCAGTCCGAACGCGACCTGGCCGACGGGATGCTGAGCGACCTGGAAGAGCTGTACCGCAAGCAGGACGAAGCCTGACGGACATCGGGCGGACGGGCGGACGGACGGACCCGAAAACAAAAACGACCTTGGAGCCGAGGGGCGCCCGTCGGGGCACCCCTTACTCCAAGATCGTCGCTGTCCCGGGTGACCCCGGCGACCCCCACCGATGCGGCGCGAGCCGTCGGCGGTCGGCCGTCAGACGTCGTCGCCGATGACCGGCTCGGGCAGCGTGCCCGCGTTGTGCTCCAGCAGCCGCCAACCGTTCGCGCCCGGCCCCAGGACCGACCAGCAGCAGTTGGACAGCGCGCCGAGCGCCCCCCACGACTCGCGGGGCAGGCCCAGCATCGCGCCGATCGCGCAGCGGATCGCGCCGCCGTGTGAGACCACCACGAGCGTGCCCTCGTCCGGGAGCTTCTCGACCGCGAGCTCGATCGCTCCGGCCATCCGGTCGCCGACCTCGCTCTCCAGCTCGCCGCCGCCGCGCCGCACGGGCTCGCCGCGGCGCCACGCGGCGAACTGCTCGGGGAAGGTCTCCTCGATCTCGCGGTTCGTCAGCCCCTGCCACTCCCCCGCGTACGTCTCGCGCACGGCGGGGTCGAACGTGACCGGGACGTCGACGAGGCGAGCCAACTCGGCCGCGGTGTCCATCGCGCGACGCAGGTCGGACGCCACGATCGCGTCCGGCTCCAGGGCCGCGAGCAGCCGGGCCGAGCGCCGGGCCTGACCGATGCCCGCCTCGGTCAGCGGGATGTCGGTCTGGCCCTGGAAGCGCCGCTCGACGTTCCACGTGGTCTGGCCGTGCCGCCACAGCAGGACACGGCGCCCCTTGCCGCTCAGAACGAGTCCTCCGCCGCCTCCGCCGCGTGGGCCGCCTCGGCTGCCTTGGCCTGCTCGTTGCCGAGCCGGACCGACTCCGGCAGCTCGATCCGCGGGCAGTCCTTCCACAGCTTCTCGAGCGCGTAGTAGGCCCGCTCCTCGGCGTGCTGGACGTGCACCACGATGTCGATGTAGTCGAGGAGGATCCAGCGCCCTTCGCGCTCGCCCTCGCGGCGGGCCGGCTTGGCGCCGAGCTCGCGGAGCGCTTCCTCGACCTCGTCCATGATCGCCTTGACCTGACGGTCGTTGGCCGCCGAGGCGAGCACGAACACGTCGGTGATCGTGATGACCTCGCTCACGTCGTAGGCGACGACGTCGGTGGCGAGCTTCTCTGCACATGCCACGGCAGCCGCGGTGGCGAGCTCCAGGGCGTGGGGGGTTGCGGTCACGGTTCGCTTCCTGCGGACGACAAGGGGATTACCGTTCAGGGTCTCACACGCGGGGCCTGGACCGGCCACCCGTTATTCGCGGAGCACGGCCCGACGCGCGGCCCGGACGCCCGCCCGTTCGGGGGCCCGGGCCCGAACCGGAGCCCGGGCGCCCGCGAGCGACGACTCGCGGACGCCCGGTGCCGGTCGCGCCTACGGCTTGGGCGGATCGTACGGATAGTCCTGACCGAGCGTGACGACCACGTCCGCGAGCATCTCGCCCTCGGCCTTCTTGACCGCGGTCGCGGGCAGGTGCAGGGTCAGTGCGACCTGGGTGGCGGCCTCCTTGCGGGCATCGTCGACGTACTGCACGGTCGACGTCGGTTGGGTGCGCTTGCCCTGGACACCGCCCGGGACATAGGTGTTGCCGGCGTTCAGCAGACGCGTGTGCGCGTCCTCCTGGGCGCCCGTCTTGCCGCTCGCGTCGTCCACCATGACTCGCGCGGGGCCGGTCTGGATGCGGCCCTGGCGGATGGTGCCGCCGAGCAGGCCGCTGACGATCGGCAACGCGGCCTGGGTGTCCAGGCTTCCCTCCGGGGACACCGGCAGCGCCCGGACCTCCATCTTCTTGGCCTGGGTGGCCTTGGCCAGGTTCGCCAGGAGCGTGCTGAGCTTGTCGTCCGGCAGGGACGGGTCCGGCAGGTTGGCCATGTTGGCCAGCAGCGTCAGGATCGCGTCGGGCTCGGTCGGCAGTGCGCTCAACAAGCCTTGCAGCACCCGCCCGAAGCGGTCGCCGGAGATCGCGGGAGGCTCGCCGGCCGAGCGGAAGTTCGCGAAGGCCAGCGCCGCGAGACCGTTCGCCGGGTTGCGGCCCTGCGTCACCAGGGGCTTGCCGTCGGGGGCCTTGATCGCGACGTCGGCGTTCAGCTGGATGCCGCCGGTGAGGTCGACGAGCCCCTGCAGGACCGGCTCGGTGACCACCCACGAACCGTCGAGCCGGACGCCGAGCAGGTCGGACAGCGCGTCCCGGGACGCGCCGGGGCCCTCGTCGGCCATCAACTGGCCGAGCGGGTACGAGCTGTTGTCCGCGTTGACGATGGTGACCGAGGACACGCTGACCATCGACGCGGAGTTCGCCGCGGGGTCGACGGTCAGGATCGCGTTGGCCGACGCGCGGCCCTCCTTGTCGCGCAGCTGGACCAGGACGGCGCCCCGCTTCGGGGCCGCCGCCGCGGCCTTGTCCTCACGCAGCCACAGGTCCCACGCGAAGTACCCGCCGGTGCCGACCAGCGCGATCGCCACCACGACCGCGAGCGCGACCAGCTTCTGCCGGATCGCCCTGCGCTTCTCGTCGCGCCGCTCGGAGCGGGTCTCGGCGAAGGACAGCCAGTCGATGACGTCCTCGGCCTGCTCGCTCTCGTCGTCGACGAACGCGAACTCGTCCGACCCGTACCCGGGCCGACCCGGGCGACCGGTGCCCGGCCGACGCGTCCGCGGCTGCGGCACGCGGCCGTCGTCGGCCGGGGAAGGGGCGGGCGTGGGAGGCGCGCTCGGGGTGGGCCGGGGCGAAGCCGGGCGGACCGGGGTCGAGGCCGACGCCGGCGTCGCGGTCCCGGCCGGATTCACGCTCGGGGTCGGGATCGGAGCCGCGATCGGCGCGGTGGGCGCGGGCCGGCTCGCCGGCACCACCGGCTGTTCGGGCGGTTGTTCGTAGTAGGCGGCGGGTTGCTGTTGGTAGTAGCCCTGCTGATCCGGGACGCCGGACCGGCCGTACGCCGGGTCCTGGTAGCCCTGCTGCTGCGGCTGCGGATTCGCCTCGGCCGGATGGGCCGCGCCGCCATAGGTGTTCGGGTCGTACGTGTTCGAGTCGTACGCGTTCGGGCTGTACGCGTTCGGGTCGTAGCCGCCGCCTGTCCCGTAGGCGTTCGGATCGTACGTGCCGGCTCCGGCACCCGTGTCGTACCCGCCCGTGTCGTACCCGGTCGGGGCGGCGTAGGTCCCGGGGTCGTACGCGTTCGGGTCGTAGGTGTTCGCGTCGTATTGATACTGCTGCGGAGAGAAGCTCACCGGATCGAGCCCGCCCGGCCCCGTTCCGGGCTGCCCCGGCGGCTGCGGATCGTAGCCCGTGTAGGCGCCGTCCGGTCCGTACGAGCCATGGCCCGGCTGTTGCTCCCGCGCCTGTCCGCCGTCCCCTCGCTCGGTGCCGTAAGGCTCCCACTCGCGTTGGTCGTCGTTGCTCACGAAGCTCCCCGGTACAGCCCCCGCTTGCTGATGTATTGGACGACCCCGTCCGGCACGAGATACCAGACCGGATCGCCCCCGGCCACCCTTGCACGGATGTCGGTCGACGAGATGGCCAGTGCGGGGACCTCCACCAGGCTCACGCCGCCGTCCGGGAAACCCGGGTCGGACAGAGTGTGCCCCGGACGGGTGCAACCCACGAAATGCGCCAGCTCGAACATCTCGTGCGCGTTGTGCCAGCCGAAGATCTGGGACAGCGCGTCGGCACCGGTGATGAAGAAGAACTCGGTGCCCTCGGGAGCCGCCTCGCGCAGGTCGCGCAGGGTGTCGAGGGTGTACGTCTCACCCGCTCGGTCGATGTCGACCCGGCTGACCGAGAAGGTCGGGTTGGACGCGGTCGCGATCACCGTCATCAGGTACCGGTCCTCGGGCGGGGACACCTCCTGCCCGCCCTTCTGCCACGGCCGGCCGGTCGGTACGAACACCACTTCGTCGAGCCCGAACTGGCCCGCGACCTCGCTCGCGGCGACGAGGTGCCCGTGATGGATGGGATCGAAGGTGCCGCCCATGACACCGACACGTCTGTTCCGCTCGCTCATGGCGGGAGAATCTATCGCTCCTTACTCCTTGACCGCGCCCGAGGTGATACCCGCGACAATCCGCTTCTGGAAGACCAGGACCAGGATGACCACCGGAATGCTCACCACGACGGACGCGGCGGCGATCGCGGCGGTGGGCTGTTGGAACTGCGACGCGCCCGTGAAGAAGGCCAGCGCGGCCGGGACCGTACGGGAAGCGTTGGTCGACGTCAGCGACACCGAGAAGACGAAGTCGTTCCAGGCGAAGAAGAACACCAGGATCGCGGTGGTGACCACGGCCGGGATCGCCATCGGCGCGATCACGTAGCGAAACGCCTGCCACCCGGAGGCGCCGTCGATCCGCGCCGCGTCCTCCAGGGCCCACGGGATCTGCTTGAAGAACGACGTGAGGGTCCAGATCGACAGCGGCATCGTGAAGGACAGGTAGGGCAGGATCAGGCCGATCCAGGTGTCGAACAACCCGATGGTGCGCCACATGTCGAACAGCGGCCCGACGACCGCGATCGTGGGGAACATCGCGATCGCCAGCGCGCCGAGCAGGATCAGCCGCTTGCCGGGGAACTCCAGGCGCACGATCGCGTACGCGGTGCCGGTGGCACACGCGACCGCGATCACCGTGGCGATCACCGAGATGCCGATCGAGTTGCGCAGCGCGTCGGTGAACAGGTCGTTCCGAAAGACCGTCCGGTAGTTCTCCCAACTCCACTTGCTCGGGAGGAACTTCGCGTTGTTGATGTCGTCGCCGCCCTTGAACGACAGCGACACCATCCACGCCAGCGGCAGCACGGTCATCGCGATCACGAGGACACTGACCAGGACGCGGGCGCCCTCGCGGGCCGGGCTCGTGTGACTCACGCGGGACTCCCGAGCTTGCTCACGTCGGTGCGGAAGAGCTTGATGAACAGGAAGGCGATCAGCAGCACGCACGCGAACAGCAGGACGGAGATCGCCGAGCCGAGACCGAGCGCCGTGCGGCTGACCAGCTGCCGGTAGGCCAGGAAGGACACCGTCTCGGTGTCGTTGGCGCCGCCGGTCATCACGAACACCGAGTCGAAGATCCGGAACGCGTCCATGGTGCGAAACAGCAGCGCGACCAGGATCGCCTGTTTCATGATCGGCAGCGTGACGCGCGTGAGCCGCTGCCACGGCCCCGCGCCGTCCACCCGCGCGGCCTCGTGCACGTCGGGCGAGACCTGGATCAGGCCGCCGAGCAGGAGCAGCGACATGAACGGCGTGGTCTTCCAGATCTCCGAGAGCGCGATCACGAACAGCGCCGACCAGCGGTGGTCGAACCACGCGACGTCGGTGCCGAACCAGTCGTTGACGAAGCCCGTGGAAGGGTCGAAGGCGTAGCGCCAGGCGTAGGCGGAGACGACCGTGACGATGCCGTACGGGATCAGCACGATCGTGCGCAGTGTGCGGCGCATGTGGAGCGCGCGCTGCATGAGCTGCGCGAGCCCGAACCCGATCACGAACTCGACGGAGACCGTGCCGATCGTCAGCACGACGGTGGTCCACACGTCGGTCCACCAGAGCGGGTCCTTGAGCACGACCCAGTAGTTCGACAGGCCCGCGAACGAGTTCGCGTCCGGGGTGGTCAGCCGCTTGTGGAAGAGCGAGAGCCACACGGCGTCGGCCAGCGGCGCGATCGCCACGAGCAGCATGATCACGACGGCGGGCGCGGAGAGCATCCACCCGGTGCGCCGCATCCGCTGCGCGTGGTCGCGCGGCTTCTTGGACTTCCCGGGCTTCTTGTGCCGGGGCGCGGCGCCGGCCGTCGATACCGTGCTCACAGCAGCACCTTGTCGTGCAGGACCCCGGTGATCAGGTCGTCGGTGTCACGGGGGGCGGTGTTCGGGTCGACGTCGGCGGGCGGGTGGTACATCCGCTGCACGGACGCGGACACGTCGTTGTAGTACGGGGTGCGCGGGCGCGGGCCCGCCTGTTCGAGCGACTCCTTGATCAGCTCGGCCATCGGCAGCGCGGCGCGCACGCGGGGGTCGTCGTAGGCGGCGGCCTTGGCCGTGGTCTCCTTCGACTCCAACATGTACGTGATCTGGTTCTCCAGGGTGCCCGCGCACTGCACGGCCTGTACCGCCGCCGCGCTGTGTTTGCCGTACTCGCTGACCCCCAGGGCGATCCCGCCGAACGGCGGCTTGGAGACCTTGCCGGCGTCGGTCCGCGGGTAGCGCGCCCAGCCGTAGTCGTCGAGGATCTCGCGCGAGAGTTGGCCGTCGGCGACCGCCTCGGCGGCGGCGCCGTGCGCGTAGGTCCAGTTGACCATGAAGCCGCCGGCGCCGGACTGGAAGGTGACCCGGGTGTCGTCCTCGATCGAGGTCGCGAGGTTGGGCGGCGCGGCTGAGGAGCGGCCGAGCCGGCGCATGATCTCGGCGGCCCGTTTGCCCGAACCGTCCTGCTGGAGCGTGGGTTTCAGGTCGACGCCCTTCTCGACGTCCCGCACGATCGCGCCGCCCGCGCCGGCCACCAGGCCGTTGACCCAGACCGTGATGCCCTCATAGCGCTTGGCGGGCACGGAGATGGTCTTGCGGGTCTTCTCGGCGACGTCGATCAGCTGATCCCAGGTGACCGGGCGGTCGAGGTCGAGCCCGGCGGCGGCCGCGACCGACTTGCGGTACCACAGGAGTTGGGTGTTCGCCCGAAACGGTGCCGCGACCAGTCGGCCCCGCCAGCCCGAGGACTCCACGGCGCTGCCGAGCATGCCCTCGGTCAGCACCGCCGCTTCGGCGGCCTCGAACGGCCGCAGGAAGCCCGCCTCGGCGAACTCCGGTACGAAGACCGGGTCGAGCGCCATGATGTCGATCGACGAGTCCTTGGCGGCGAGCCGGCGCACGAGTTGCTCGCGCTGCCCGGACGCGTCGGTGGGCAGCACCGAGACCTTGACCCGGTAGGCCCCGTCGGACGCCTGGCTGCATCGCTCGGCGAGCTTCTGATAGGCCCCGTTGTCCGGCGGGACGTACCAGTTGAGTACCGGCGGCCCCGAACTCCCGCCCCCACACCCGACCGCCGAGGCGACGAGGGCGAGCGCGACGGCCCAGAGTCCGCGACGGCACAGCGTGTGGTTCACCGGGTCAGCAGATCAAGGGATCACCGGTTATCGCTTTATTTACCCCCGAATGGGGGCGTGTCGGGCCGATCGGGTGACGGCGGCCCGGGCCTCGTCGCGTTCCGGGCCGCCCGCTCAGCCACTCACCGCGGTCAGCGTCCAGGGGCCGTCGGCTTCGAGTTCGATCAGGCAGGGGCCCTTGGGCAGGATCGACTCGCCGTCGTAGTCGCCGATGGCGTTGGCCAGGGTGCCGAGGTAGGTGTCCGCGCCGGCGTGTTCGGCGAAGGTGCCGACGATGAAGTTGCTCGCGCCGCGGTGGGTCATCGCGAGCACGGTGCGCGGTCCGTCCCAGCGCACCGTCTCGGGGCCGGTGCCCTCCAGACGGTCCGTCAGGAGCCGGGCGGCGTCCGGGGTGAACAGCCGGACGGTCCACTCGCCGTCGGCCTCGATCTTCAGGCGGGTGGTCGTGCCGCCGCGTTCGTCGACCAGGGCCCGGCCGCGGTACGCGCCGATCGCGTTGGCCAGGAGCTTGTCCGTCTCCAGCTCGGAGTCCAGGGTCCACACCACGAAGTTGTCGGTGCCGCGGGCCTCCAGCTCGATCAGGAAGGGGCCCGATTCGACCGGTCGGGTAAAGGTGAGCACCCTGTCGCCGCGGCCGTCGTGGGTGGCGGGGGCCGGCGCGGAAGCGGAAGGAGGAGTGGAAGCCGGCGACTGCTCCACGTCGGCGGGCGGTTGGGGAGCCTGGCCGGGAGCCGGCTCCGGGTCCGGGTCCGGGTCCGGGTCCGGGTCCGGGTCCGGGTCCGGTTCGAGGGCCGACTCCGGCTCGGAAGCGGGCTCGGCTGCCTCGATGGGCTTGATGGGCTCGGCCGCCGGCTCGACCTCCTCGACCACCATCACCGCCGACGCGATCAACGTCTGTTCCGGGTCCGCGCCCAGATCGCGCACGAGCTGGTCCAGGCCCTCTTCGTAGCCCTGCCCCACCGCAGCGAAGCGCCACCCGTCGCGCCGGTACACCTCGGCCAGGATCAGCGCGCGTTCACGCGTCAGGTCCTCGACCGGCAACACGAAGCGGCCGATCTCGCCGTCGGCGCCGAGCACCCGGATCAGCGATCCGTCGCCGAACCCCGGCGCCTGTGCGCCGATCGCGAAGACCAGCCGGTCCACCACGTCGTCCACGGCGGACAGGTCCACGTGGAACTCGGCCGTGCCGGTGCCGCCGGCGACCAGCGCGACCGCGCTGGTCAACGACGCGGGACGGGCCGTACAGACCACATCCGGTTCCGCCGAACCGAGGCTGAAGCAGTACGCCGCCAGGCCCTCGCCCGACACCTCGATCTCCACCCTGATGGCGGAATCGTCCAGCCTCGCCTTCTCGCCCATGGCGAATGTGCGCATCGAGCCCTCCCCGGCCTCCCCTGACGTGGCGTCACCATAACGCGCACGACAAAGCGCCGGGATGGCAACGTGGCACCCCGGCGATCCGGTACAGGATCGGCACACCGCACGCGACGGTCCGTGTTCGGCGGCCCGATATGACGGCCCCGGCAAGTGCCGTGTGTAACAGCCCTGCTCGGCGACCCTTGTTACGCGGCGCTGCCCGCCCGACTCAGCGGTCCTTGTTGAAGCGCGTGACGATGAACAGCAGTACGAGAAGCGCGGCCAGCGCGCCGATCCCGGCGCCCAGACCGTTCAGGTTCTCGTGCTTGCCGCCCTCGTTGGCCAGCGTGGTGAGGACGGTCGTCGCGTGCTCGCTCATCCGTGGTCAGCCCTTGCGTAGTTTTTACCGACGTGTGCGGACGACATGGTACGGGCGCGGAGAGTGAGTCGCGCGGCCAGGTTCCCGGGGGCGACCCTCTGCTTCCGCGAGCGGACACACCTAGTCTGGGGGCAGATAGGTCGAGGCAAGGGGGCACAGCATGCCGGACGACAAGACGATCGGGCCCTTCGAGGGGCGCAGGCGCTTCCCCGGGATCTCCTCCCGGGCGTACGAACATCCCGCCGACCGTGCCGCGCTGGTGGCGATGCGTCGGCTCAGCGGGTTCGACACGGTTCTCAAGCAGATGTCGGGGATGGTCTCCGAACGCGCGATCCGACTCGCGTTCCTCGCGGGCTCGGTGCGCGTGGGTGAACAGCAGTTCCATCGACTGCACGAGATGAGCCGCGAGGCCGCGTACATCCTGGACCTGCCGCGCGTACCCGAGTTGTACGTCATGCAGGACCCGCAGCCGAACGCGATGGCGATCGGCATGGACAAGCCGTTCATCGTGGTCACTTCGGGGCTCGTCGAACTGCTCGACGACGACGAGATGCGCACGGTGATCGGACACGAGACCGGGCACATCCTGTCCGGGCACGCCGTGTACCGCACGATGCTGCTGATCCTGACCCGGTTCGCCTCCGCGCTGTCGGGGATCCCGCTCGGCTCGCTCGGCGTGCACGCGATCATCGCCGCATTGCAGGAGTGGTTCCGCAAGTCGGAACTGTCGTGCGACCGCGCGGGGTTGCTGGTCGGGCAGGACCCCGAGGTGTCGATGCGGGCGCTGATGAAGGTCGCGGGCGGCTCGCAACTGCACGAGATGAGCACGGACGCGTTCCTGGAGCAGGCCGCGGAGTACGAGGGCGCGGGCGATCTGCGCGACAGCGTGCTCAAGCTGATGAACCTGCTCGGCCGTTCGCACCCGTTCCCGGTGGTCCGCGTCGCCGAGCTGCGCAAGTGGGCGGACGGCGGGGAGTACACGCGGATCATGGCGGGCGACTACCCGCGCCGCGAGGACGACCCGAACGCGTCGGTGCGCGAGGAGGCCAAGGCCTCGGCGAACGCCTACCGCGAGTCGGTACGCACCACCACGGACCCGTTGTTCGGCCTGCTGCGCGACCTCGCCGACGGCGCGGCGGACGCGGGCGGCAAGCTGCGCGAAAAGTTCGCGGGGCGCCGGGACGAGCCGGGCGCGACTCCCACGAACGGCGCGGGCGGCGCCTGAGCCTCCGTCAGGGCGGGCCCGCCAGGCGACCGCAGCCGACCGCCGCGGTGAGCGCACGGTACGGGTCCACGTGTTGGGCCGCCGGCGGCGCGTCGGTCTGCGCGCCGCCGGCGAAGGCCGGCCGGAACCAGACCGACGCGTCCGCGTCGCAACCCTGCGGCCCGGCGACCGTCAGGATCCGCCGGACCTGGAGCAGGCCGTCGCGCACCATGGCCGAGTCCAGGTGGAAGTCCCACACCCGGTGCACCACGAACCGGGTCCAGCCCGGCCCGCCGACCTCGCCGACCGCGTACACGAACACCACGTCGGCGATCACCACCAGGTCGTCGCGCGAGCGTTCGGCGACCGCGAACGTGCCGGCCACCCGGGCCGCTGCGTCCAGGAGCCGTACGCTCGCCGGGTCGAACCGGGTGACCCATCCGGTGGGGGCGGCCGAGTCGTCGTCGTGCGCGGTGAGCAGCGCCGAACTCAGCTGATCGCGCTGTTCCTGCCGCAGCAGCGGCATGGCGGCCCACGGCCGACCGCCGCGCAGCACCGCGGGGTCGAGCTGGGTGCCGACCACGAACTCACGGACCAGGTCCAGCGCTTGGCGCACCTGCGTGGCCGTGAAATGGGTCGTCGCACGCGGCCCGCCGGAGACGATGCCCGCGACGCCCTGCGCCCAGGCCGCGGCCGGGCCGCCGAGCCACGGGTCGGCGGGCAGCGGGCCCGGCGCGTAGCCGATCGGCGGCGCGAGCGAGATCCGCTGCAACACGGCCGCGCCGATGTCCAGACGGGGCTGCGGCGTCGCGGCCCGCCGGGCGCCCAGGAAGCTCGCGCCGCCGATCACGCCCAGCACGATCAGCGCGCCGAGGACGCCCCGCAGCGTGCGCACCCGCACCCCGAACACCCGCCGCTGCCGGTGCGGGCGCTTGCCCCCGTGCAGCCGCTCGCGCGCGGACGGCTCGTGCAGCCCCGCCGCGCGTACGAAGGTCGCGTCGAAGACGACGGCGCTGAACTCGTCCTCGCCGTCGGGCCCGCCCCGGTTCGGGCCTTCGGGGGGCACTCCCCGTCCGGACATGCATCCAGCTTAGGTCGCCCGCGAGCGGGTGGATATGTGCGTGGACAGCGGGATCTGACGGATGGTCAGCGGGGTCCCGAGCGGGCCGTGGCGGGTTGCGACACCACCGGTGCCGAGCCCTCGACCGCGCCGGAATCCCCCGGCCCGACCGTGATCCGCACCTGGGACGTGTCCTGACCGGGCAGCGGGGCGAACACCGGGTTGTTGTCGGTCGTCGCGCTCTGCCCGGAGCCGACCGAGGGCTGCCGGGGAGCGGACGGGCCCTGCGAGGATCCGCTGCGGTAGACGGCGGTCACCGCCATCGCCACCACCCCGACGCCCATCAGGACGGCGAGCACCCACGCGACCCCTCGCCGCCAGCGCGTGGCCCGCGCGGCGCGCGCCCACGGCTCGCCGGCGAACCAGGTCGGGACGTGCGGGAGCACCGGGGTGGGATCGTGCACGGGCACGGTGCGGGCCCGCCACGGGTCCTCGCCGTCCGGTGGGTACGTCCCGTCGTCGAACCAGTCGGAACGGTCGACGCGTTCGGCCTGTTGGTCGGTCCGCTCGGGCGCGGCCGGGGCAGGTGTCGGCGCAGGATCGATCGCCGCACCACGCTCGTTCGCCGAGGGCTCGTGCACGCGGGCCGCGCGCACGAACGACTCGTCGAAGACGACGGAGGAGAGCTCATCCTCCGAGAACTCGGGAAAGTCTGGGCCGTCCGGGAACTCTGGCCCTGGTGAATCGGGCACTCCTAGACAGTATTACCGCAGGCCCCCGGATGGATACCGATTCATCGGACCGGTCCGGGCGCCCGCCCCGGATCGGGAGTCAGGAACGCACGTGGCCGTCGCCGACGACCACGTACTTCGTACTGGTCAGCTCGGGCAGGCCCATCGGGCCGCGCGCGTGCAGCTTCTGCGTCGAGATGCCGATCTCGGCGCCGAACCCGAACTGGCCGCCGTCGGTGAACCGGGTCGAGGCGTTGACCATGACGGCCGTCGAGTCGACGAGGCTGACGAACTCCCGGGCCGCGGCCTGCGACGTGGTCACGATCGCCTCGGTGTGGCCCGACGAGTGCCGGCGGATGTGCGCGACCGCGTCGTGCAGCGAGGGCACCACGGCGGCGGCGATGTCGTAGGACAGGTATTCGGTGTCCCAGTCGGCGTCGGTCGCGGGCACGACGTCGGCCGAGAAGGCCTGGACGGCCGCGTCGCCGTGCACGGTCACGCCGGCGTCCTTCAGGGCCGTGAGCGCGAGCGGCACGAAGGCGTCGGCCACGTCGGCGTGCACGAGCAGCGTCTCGGCCGCGTTGCACACGCTGACCCGGTGCGCCTTGGAGTTGACCAGGACGTTCACGGCCATCTCCAGGTCGGTCTGCGCGTCGATGTACACGTGGCAGTTGCCGACGCCGGTCTCGATCACCGGCACCGTCGAGCCCTCGACCACGGTGCGGATCAGGCCGGCCCCGCCGCGCGGGATCAGCACGTCCACCAGGCCGCGGGCGGTCATCAGCTCCTTCACCGAGTCGTGCGTCTCGCCGGGCACGAGCTGGATCGCGTCGGCGGGCAGCCCGGCCGCCACGATCGCGTCGCGCATCACGGCCACGATCGCGGTGTTGGAGCGGTAGGCCGAGGAGGAGCCGCGAAGCAGCACCGCGTTGCCCGACTTCAGGCACAGCGCGGCGCCGTCCACCGTGACGTTGGGGCGGGCCTCGTAGATGATCCCGACCACGCCGAGCGGCACCCGCACCTGACGCAGTTCCAGACCGTTGGGCAGCGTCGAGCCACGCAGCACCTCACCGACCGGGTCGGGCAGGCCGACCACGTCGCGCACGTCGGAGGCGATCGCGGCGATCCGCTCGTCGGTGAGGGTGAGCCGGTCGATCATCGACTCGCTCGTACCGCCCGACCGGGCGCGCTCGACGTCCTCCGCGTTGGCGGCGACGATCTCGGCCGAGCGGGCGGTCAGCGCGTCGGCGAGCGCGAGCAGCGCGTCGTCCTTGGCCCTGCGGGTCAGTGGCGCGAGGACGGCGGCGGCCTCCCGGGCGCGACGGGCGGTGTCGAGGACTGCGGAGGCTTCGCTGCTGGTCATGAGGCAAGCCTACCTACGCGCGCCGAGGATCCTCGCGGGCATTTCAGCGGTCGAGACGCTTCCCCGGCACGGCCGCGCCGGACACAATGACGCCTCCAGGTGCTTCACCGAGGCAAGGAGTCCCCCGTGACCGCTGTACACGCTCGCCGGCACGGCATCGCCGACCTGCTCGCCCGGACCGCGGCCCGGCTGCCCGGCAGGCTCGCGATCGTGGACGGCGAGCTGCGGCAGTCCTTCGCCGAGCTCGACGACACGGTCTCGCGGACCGCCGGCGCGCTCGCCGCGCGCGGGATCACGAAGGGTGATCGGGTCGTACTGCTCGCGCGCAACTCGCACGGCTTCGCGGTGGCGTACTTCGCGCTGGCCCGGCTCGGCGCGATCTCCGTGCCGGTCAACTTCATGCTGACCGCGCCCGAGGTCGGGTACGTCCTGGAGCACGCGGGCGCGACCGCCGTGCTCGCCGGCACCGAGCTGACCGCGACGGCCGACGCCGCACTCGCCGGGCGCACCGCGCTGCGGATCGTCTTCGGCCCCGCGACGCCCGGCTGGGAGCCGTTCGCCGCGCTCGCCGAGGAGGGTGGGACCGTACCGGAGCTCGAACTGGACGACGACGACCCGGTACAGATCATGTACACCTCCGGGACCGAGTCGCGGCCCAAGGGCGCGGTGATGACCAGCCGCAACCTGATCGCGCAGTACGCGACCGCGATCATCGACGGCGGGATGGCGGCCGACGACGTCGAGATCCACGCGCTGCCGCTGTATCACTGCGCGCAGCTGCACTGCTTCCTGACACCGGACGTCTACCTCGGCGCGACCTCGATCATCCTGCCCGCGCCGGACCCGACGACGCTGCTGGCGACCGTCGAGCGCGAACGGGTGACCAAGCTGTTCTGCCCGCCGACCGTGTGGATCGCGCTGCTGCGGCACCCGGATTTCGACACCCGGGACCTGACCAGTCTGCGCAAGGGCTACTACGGCGCGGCGGCGATGCCGGTGGAGGTGCTGGCCGAGCTCCGCCGCCGACTCCCGGAGCTGCGGCTGTACAACTTCTACGGCCAGACCGAGATGTCGCCGGTCGCGACCATCCTGGGCCCGGACGAGCAGGAGCGAAAAGCCGGCTCGGCCGGCCGCGCGGGGTTGAACGTACAGACCGTCGTGGTCGACGAGCAGGACGAGCCGGTGCCGGCCGGCGTGGTCGGCGAGATCGTGCATCGCGGCCCGCACACGATGCTCGGCTACTGGAACGACCCCGAGCGCACCGCCGAGGCGTTCCGCAACGGGTGGTTCCACAGCGGCGACCTCGGCGTGCTCGACGAGGAGGGCTACCTCACGGTGGTCGACCGCAAGAAGGACATGGTCAAGACCGGCGGCGAGAACGTGGCGGGGCGCGAGGTCGAGGAGGCCATCCACGCGCATCCCGCGATCGCCGAGGCGGCGGTCTTCGGTGTGCCGCACCCCTACTGGATCGAGGCGGTCACCGCGGTGGTCGTCCCCAAGCCGGGCGAGAAAGTCACGCCCGACGAGGTGATCGAGCACTGCCGGACCCGGCTGGCCGGCTTCAAGGTGCCCAAGTACGTGGTGATCGCCGAGTCGCTGCCGAAGAACCCCAGCGGCAAGATCCTCAAGCGTCACCTCCGCGAAACGCACGAGGCTCTCGCCGCCGGGGACCGGTGAGCTCTCCCGCGACTTCGAGCGGCTCGAACGCCGGCCGGGCCACGGATGGCCCGGCCGGCGGTCACGCCGAAGCGGACCGCAGGCGGGATCACCCGTGCCAGGACTGCCACAGGGCCGCGTAGGCGCCCTTCGCGGCCATCAGCTCCTTGTGGCTGCCCAGTTCGGTGATGCGACCGTCGTCGACCACCGCGACCCGATCCGCGTCGTGCGCGGTGTACAGGCGGTGCGCGATCGCGATCACCGTGCGGCCCTCGATCACCGCGCCGAGCGAGCGTTCCAGGTGCCGGGCCGCGCGCGGGTCGATCAACGACGTCGCCTCGTCGAGCACGAGCGTGTGCGGGTCGGCCAGCACGAGCCGGGCCAGCGCCAGCTGTTGGGCCTGAGGGGCCGTCAACGTGAAGCCCTTGGGCCCGACTTCGGTGTCCACGCCGCCCGGCAACGCGTCCACCCAGTCGGCGTCGACCGCACGCAGCGCGGCCAGCACCGCCTCGTCGTCGGCGTCCTCCCGGGCCAGCAGCAGGTTGTCCCGCAATGTGCCGCGGAAGACGTGGTGCTCCTGCGTCACCAGCGCGACCCGGCCGCGCAGGTCGTCCAGCGGCAGCCCCACGAGCGGCACCCCGCCGATCTCCACGTCGCCCTCGGTCGGCCCGTTGACGCCCGCCAGCAACCGCCCGAGGGTGGACTTCCCGGCCCCGCTGGGACCGACCACGGCGATCCGCTCCCCCGGCCGGATGGTCAGGTCGATGCCGTGCAGCACCTGGCGCCCCGGCGAGTACGCGAACCGCACGTCGCGCGCCACCAGCGTCTCGTCCGCGGGCTTGGTGTCGGTCGGTTCGCGGTCGGACGGTACGTCGGCCACGCCGAGCAGGCGCGCCAGTGAGGCCGCCGCCACCTGCACCTCGTCGAGCCAGTTGAGCAGTTCGTCCATCGGGCCGATGATCAACTGCACGTACAGCACCGCGGTCGCCACCTCGCCTAGCGAGGCCCACCCCTGGAGGTAGGCCCAGCCGCCGAAGCACATGGTCGCCACGATCGGCAGGATGTAGCCGAAGTCGACCGAGGGGAACCAGACCGTGCGCAGCCACAGCGTGTACCGCTCGGCCGCGTAGGAGTCCGCGATGTCCTCGTCGGCGCGCCGCCGGCGACGATCGGCCAGGCCGAGCGCCTCGACCGTGCGCGCGCCCTCGACCGTCTCCGTGAGCGAGTCGGTCACCTGCGCCCACGCCGCGTTCTCGCGCAGGTAGCCGGCGGGCGCCCGGCGCAGATACCACCACGTGATCGGGATCAGCAGCGGCACCGTGACCAGGAGCGGCAGCGCGAGCAGCGGGTTGAGCAGCAACAACCCCGCGAACGTCAGCACGATCGTCACGATCGCGACCAGGACCGCGGGCACGGCCCGGCGCGAGGCGCGCGACATCGCCGACACGTCACGGTTCGCGCGGCCCAGCAGGTCACCGGGGCCGGCCCGCTCGACGGTGGACAGCGGCAGGTCCAGGATCCGGTCCACGAACTCCTCGCGGACCTGCGCGAGCAGCCCTTCGCCGAGCCGCGCCGCGGCCACCGCCGCGTGCCGTACGAGCAGCGCCTGGGCCAGCAGCGCCGCCCCGATGCCCAGGCCGAGCAGGTCCACGGTGTGCGTCGGGGCGTCCGCGCGGACCTTGTCGATCAGGATCCCGAGCAGCCTGGGCGCGGCCAGCCCGGTCACGGCCGCGAGCGCGTACAGCGCCACGGTCAGGATCAGGTCGCGCCGTCGCTCGGCCAGCAGCCGCGCGGCGTGCCGGGCGACCGCGGCGGCCGGTGCGATCGGGAGCAGCTCGCGGGCGCTCACGCGTCGTCCTCCTCTTCGGCTCGGGTGACGAGCGCGGCGTACCGCGGTTCGGTCCCCAGCAACACGCGGTGCGGGCCGACCGCCATGACCTTGCCGTCCTCGACGTAGGCGACCTCGTCCATGGTGTCCAGGACGAGCGGACTGGTCGTCGCGACGATCGTGGTGCGCCCGCGCCGATGGTCGGCGAGCCGACCTGCGATCCGCGCCTCGGTGTGCGCGTCCACCGCGCTGGTCGGCTCGATCAGCACGAGCGTGTCGGCATCGGCGAGCAACACCCGTACCAGTCGCAGGCGTTGCACCTGGCCACCGGAGAACTCCAGGCCGCGCGAGGCGATCTCGGTGTCCAACCCCTTGTCGAGCGCGTCGATCACGTCCTCGGCACTCGCGATCCGCACGGCCTCGGCGATTTCGCCCGACGCGCCGCGACCCGGCGTGAGTTCGCGGCTCAGCGGCCCGGCGAACAACCCCGCGTCGTGGTGCGCGACCAGGATCCCGGCCCGCACGTCGGCGATCGCGAATTCGGCGATCGGTAATCCGCCGTACAACACGTCCGCGTCCTGGTACCGGCCGAGCCGATCGGCGAGTTCGGGGGCGTCCTGCGGGTCCTCGCACGCGACCCCGACCAGCGTGCCGGGGCGTACCACCAGGCCGGAGCGCCGGTCGACCAGTTCCCCGACCGGCGGCCACGCGACCGGTTCGGCGCAGTCGACCACGCCAGGTTCGAGCGCGAGCACACGCACGACCCGGCGGGCCGCGACATGCCCGCGCACCATGCGGTCGGCGGCCTCGGTCAGCGTCGTGAGCGGAACCGTCAGGAACGCCGCGTAGCCGTAGAAGGACACCATCTCGCCGACGGACAACCGCCCATCCAGCGCGAGCCGCGCGGCGATCCAGGTGCCGAGCGCGACGAACACGCCCGGCACCAGGAACTGCGCGGCCTCCAGCACGGATTCGACCCGGGCGGTCCGTACGCCGGCCACCCGCAGCTCCTGCGACTCGCGGCGATAGCGCGCGGAGAAGGTCCGCTCGCCGCCGATGCCGCGCAGCACCCGCAAACCGGACGCGATGTCGACGGCCCGGTCGGCGAGTTCGGTCTGGAGGTCGCGGTAGGCGTTCTGGCGCCGGTGCAGCGGCCGCAGCAGGAGCGACACCAGGCCCATCAGGAGCGGTACGCCGATCAGCACCAGCAGACCCAGCGGCACCGACATCTGCAGCAGCACCAGGGCGACCACGACGAGCGTCACGACCGACGCGCTGCCGCGCGCGGTGATGTCGAGCATCCCGCCGATCGAGTCGACGTCCGAGGTACCGATGCCGACCACCTCGCCGGAGGCGATACGGCGTTGCAGGACCGCGCCGAGTCGGGTGGCCTGACGGGTCACGAGTTGGATCGTGCGAAAGGCGGCGTCCAGGAAGTTCGACACGGCGTTGCGATGCCGCATGGTGCCGGTGAAGCCGATCGCTACGGCGAGGCCGAGCAGCACGCCCGACCACGTGAACAGGCCCGACTCGCTGCGCGATTCGAGCGCGTCGATCGCACGGCCCACGGCGGCCGGAAGCAGGGCCTGGGCAACCATCCACATCGACGCCCACAGGATTCCCATGGTGATCGTCTTGCGAGAACAAACAGCGAGCCAGAACAGGTAGCGGCCCGCCGACCGGATATCGGGATCGCCGGGATCGGCAACGGGAAACGTACGCATGGTCCCGCGACGCTAACCCCGCACCCCCACCCCAAGCCACGCATTATTCCCGGGCCGGCAACCCACACTTCCCACCCATGCCGACCGAAATCCCAGCAAGCGCTCGACCGGCGAAAGGGCCCAGCCCGCCCGCGATCCGAGCGTGCTACGAAGTTCTTGGGCGTACTGGGCACTCAAGGAGCCATCGCCGACTACACGAACGCACTGGGGCCGGGCGGCCGGTACGCCCGCCAGAGGCCGGGGCCTACCGAGCGGCCGCTACGCGTAGGTCACGCCTTGATCGCACCGAGCATGGCCGACCAGGACGCGGGGTCGACAGCAATCTGACCCAGGCTCGTGTCCTTGGAGTCGCGGACGCCCACCGCAGTCATCAAGAAGGCGGTCTCGACGCAGTTTCCCTCCTGGTTGCCGCTGTGTGACGACTTGAACCAGCGAGGCGAGTGGGGGGCAGTGCTCATTGCTGACACTCCATCAGTAGCGTTTCGATGAGGGCGACCGACTTGGCCGGGGTCAAGGCCACCGTCCGCATGAGATCGTAACGGCGCTCGGCTTCGCGCACCTCTGCTTCAACGTCGATCAACCAGCCTTTGCCCATGGTCTCGACGTAAGCGCACTCACCCCCCCTGAGGGCTCGTGAGCAGCGTGAACGATCCGTTCATACAAGCATGTACCCCACGGCGATCCGGGATCACCTGGAGTACGACGTGGGGCAACGCGGCGATGGTGAGCAAATGCTCATACCGCTCGGCCGCGTCGCGCTTTGGCAGTGCAAGCGCCGTCCTCAGTGCATGTTCAGGGATGGCGACCCACACTTCCGGAGGGTCCTCGCGGTGAAGGATCACCTGTCGAGCCATGCGGTTCGTGACTCGGACTTCGATGGGCCGCTTCTCGATATCACGGGGTCGGTTCACACCGAAGAGGAGCCGCGCGTAGGCCGCCGTCTGTAGCAGTCCCGGGATGACCTGGGCCTCGAAAATCCGTAACCGAGTGGCGCGTTGCCGCGTCCACGTAGCCCTTGAACCACTGGGGTAGCGCGGCTGCTCTCGATCGATGACCTCCTGAATTCGGGTCAACAGACCGTCGCCTGCCAAGAGCTCGTCCACCGACTTGGTGAACTCCATGTGGGGACGACGCTTTCCGGACTCCAACATGTACACAAGCGAGCTTGTGCAATTTCCGGCGTCAGCCACTTCCTTCGCCGACTTGCCGGTCAATTCGCGAAGTCTTCGCAGCTCGTAGCCATAGAGCGCCTGCGTGGACGCTCCAGGTTCCAGCTCCCTGGTCACGCACTCTCCCCTGAATTACACAGTCCCGAACAGTTCAGTGTCCGTAGCTTCAGATCGTAGGTGGGGCGCGTCGATGATGTACCTGAAACCGGCAGTTCGTGATCTGGAGGTCGTTCTATGAACATCCGGCGCCCCACGAGCGGAATGACGCTTTACGTTTATCGGATCAAGGCCAATGGCGAGCGCGAGGACCTTGAGCCCTTGCAGCGGTACGAGATGAGCGCGGCAAGCCCGACGGTGCACCTGAACCCGCCCTGCGAGTGCGCCCGTTGTGATCGGAGCGGTGGTTGAAGACGACCTAGGCCCCTTGCTCCGGTCGCCCGCCGAAATACCGGCCGACGCCGCCCCCACGGATTCCTTGTCGATGACGACAAGGCCCACCAACCGATAGGAGACACGACAATGCAGAAGGTCATCGAAGCACAGGCCCTCGCGCAGGCGCCGGAAACCGACCTGCTCGTCCCCCTCCACGTGGACTACGGCACGTCGGTTTTCTCCAGCGCGAGATCGGGCCCAAGTCGGCCGAGTACCGCGTGGCGGTGGTGGCGGATCGCCTGTTCATCAGCGAGGCGGCCGCGGTGGGCCCGTACCTCGACATCCGCGCAGTCGGCCGGGACGGCGTCACGTACACACCCGGGACGCTGCCCGAGGCGGTGCAGGCAGCCATCCGTGCCGTAACCCGCGCCTTCGGTCTGGTGTTTGCCGCTTGGGACCTCGTACAAGACGACACGGGCACGATCTGGGCGCTCGAATTGAACCCGAACGGGCAATGGGCCTTCACGCCCGACCGCGACGACATCTGCCGAGCCATCGCCGACTACTTGGAGGAAGCCGCAAACACATGACAACACTCGACGACGAAGCAGTCTCACGGCGCGCAGCCATGGTCGACGCATTGACCGCCAGCGGCCACGCGCTCCGGCCGGGAGTGGCCGCCGCGTTCCGGGAAGAGCCTCGCCACACCTACGTACCTCGGTTCACGCGCAGCCATCAGATCGCAGACGGCACATGGGTGTCCGAGGAGGTGAACCACACACACCCGGACTGGCTCAACTGGGTCTACCTCGACCAGGTACTGCTCACTTCGACATGGCCCAGCATGTCCTCGTCCACGGTGCCGTCACTCATGGCCGACATGCTGGACGCGCTTGACGTGCGTCACGGCGTGACGGTTACCGAAATCGGTACGGGGTCGGGATACAACGCCGGCATCCTGGGGCGGCTCGCGGGAGACGAGAACGTGCTCTCCATCGACGTTGCCCCCGAGCTGGTATCCGCCGCTCGCGCGGCCCTCGACGCCGCCGGACACGGCGAGATCACCGTCGTCTGTGGCGACGGCGGCAGCGACGGCGTAGTGCGGCCCGACAGCACCGATCGCCTGATCGCCACCTGTGGAGTGAGCAGCCTTCCTGCGGCTTGGCGCCGCGCAGTTCATCCCGGCGGAGTGGTCGTCGTCCCGCTCGGTGCCGGAATCGCAGTCCTCGACATCGACGAGCAGCATGGCGCGCAGGGGCGATTCCTGCCCACCGGGGCGTACTTCATGAGCCTGCGCCCAGCCGATGGCGCACCGTTGATGCCGCGCCCCGACAATCCCGAGGGGCCGGCAGAGCCCTGCACGATGCCGGTGACGGCATGGAACGACAGCGAGTTCACGTTCCTGGTTTCGTTCTGGCTGAGACTGGAGGACGTCTTGACCGACTCGGCGTCAGACGCGCTTACCGTCTGGCACCGGGACGGCTCGATTGCGACCATCACCACAAACGGAATCGCACGCCAGGCGGGGCCGCGACGGTTGGCCGATCTGCTGGGCTCGCCTCTGGAGCGACTACAAGGCGCACGACCGGCCGTCGCGCAGTGCGTATCGAATCGCGGTCGCCCCCGACGGGACACAGACCGTGATCGCTGATTGCGCGGGGGGAAGGTGGGCGGTCCTCCCGCCCTACGCCGAGTAGCTTCTGCGCAACCCGGGACAACCCGAGGGGGCGGTCAACGAGCCGCCCCCTGTGGGCTGTGCCATATCGAGATGGGACGGCCGGAGGGTCGTGGGGCTCGCCGTAGTTCCACGTTCCCGGTCGAATCGTGAACGTCGACTACTACGACGCCGAGCCGACCCACGAACGTCATGCTGCGAGAGCCACGGGGCGGGCTGGCGGCGCGGGTGACCGGAGCCCGATCAGAACGGCTGAACGCGCCCAGGCCGCACCGGCAACGGCGCCGGCGAACTCGCCCGCTTCTGATACGTCGGCCGATCCACGACCTCCAGCCCGATCAACTCCCAGGGCGGCAGATTCGCACTCTGCCGATGCTCCCCCCACAGCCGCAAGGCAATCGCCGCCGCATCGTGCAAATTCGGCGCCTCCTCCCAATACCGCACCTCGGCATGGTCGGCCGCATAGCGCCCCGCGAGCAGAAAGGGGTGTTCGTGCGCGAGCCGCTCCAACGCCTGACGCACGTCGTCGGGGTCCCCCGCCTTGCCGGCCAGGGTCAGCGTGATGTGCCACATTCGGCCCGCGCCGTCGTGTTCGGCGTTGCCCCAAGGACGATCCTCACGCTCCGGCACGGCCGGGCCTCCCGTCGGCGAGCTGCTGATCTTCCGTGGTCGTCGCTCAGCGGCGCAGCAGCACCAGGTCGTCACGGTGGACGACCTCGCGCTCGTAGGCCGGGCCCAACTCCCGGGCCAACTCTCGGGTCGATCGCCCGAACAGCCCCGGTAGTTCCTTCGCATCAAAGTTGACCAGTCCGCGGGCCACGATGTGACCGTTTTCGTCAACCAGGTCCACCGGATCGCCGGCAGCGAAACCGCCCTGGACGCCGGTGATGCCGGCCGGCAGCAGCGAACTGTGCCGCTCGACCACAGCCGTGACCGCGCCCGGGTCGAGCGTGAGCCGACCGCGCGCGGTGCTCGCGTGGGCCAGCCAGAGCAGCCGGTCGGCGGTACGAACTCCGGTGCGGTGAAAGAGCGTTCCGGTGTCCTTGCCGGCCAGCGCGTCGGACGCGAAGCGGGCCGCGGTGAGCACGACGGGGATCCCCGCGGAGGTCGCGATGCCGGCGGCCTCGACCTTGGTCACCATGCCGCCGGTGCCGAGGCCGGCCTTGCCGGCCTTGCCGATCTCGATGCCTTCGAGATCTTTCGATCCGTGCACGAACGGGACACGCGAGGACGTCGCCTTCGCCGGGTCGCCGTCGTAGAGGCCGTCCACGTCGGACAGCAGCACGAGCAGGTCGGCGTGCACGACGTGCGCGACCAGGGCCGCGAGCCGGTCGTTGTCGCCGAACCGGATCTCCTCGGTGGCCACCGTGTCGTTCTCGTTGACCACCGGCACCGCGCCCATCGCGAGCAGCTTGTCGAGCGTGTTGTAGGCGTTGCGGTAGTGCGCCCGGCGGGTGACGTCGTCGACGGTCAGCAGCACCTGGCCCACCCGCAGGCCGTACCGCGCGAACGACGCGGTGTAGCGCGCCACGAGCAGGCCCTGCCCGACGCTCGCGGCGGCCTGCTGGGTGGCGAGGTCGCGCGGTCGGCGCGGCAGGCCGAGCGGGGCCAGTCCGGCGGCGATCGCGCCGGAGGAGACGAGGACGACCTCGACACCCTCCGCGCGCTTGGCCGCTATCACGTCCACGAGGGCGTCGACGCGATCCGCGTCCAGCCCCCCCTGGGCGGTCGTCAGCGAAGACGAACCGACCTTGACCACGATGCGGCGCGCGGAGGTCACGTCCTCGCGCGCCGCGCCGGCCCCACTGAGCACCTTGGCCCCGCTTTCCCCGACCCGCTGCGGGTCAGGATTCCGAGAAGGGATCGAATTCCTCGTACTGCGTCTCGATGGCCTCGCGCTCGCGGCGCTTGTCCACCGCCGGACGATGCGTCTGCAGGCGATGGTCCTCGCCGCGCCGCCCGAGCATCTCCGCGCCGGTGGCCACGGTGGGCTCCCAGTCGAAGACCACGCCGGTGACGTCGTCACCGATGACGACCTCGGCACCGGGGACGGCGCCGGCCGACCACAGGGCCTCCTCGACACCGAGCCGGGCGAGCCGGTCGGCGAGGTAGCCCACGGCCTCGTCGATACTGAAGTCGGTCTGCCGCACCCAGCGTTCGGGCTTGGCGCCGCGCACGATGAACGCGTCGTCGCGACGCGTGATCGTGAAGCCGCTGTCGTCGACGGCGGTCGGGCGCAGCACGATCCGGGTGGCCTCGGGCGGCGGCGCGGCGTCGCGCGCGCTCTGCACCTGGGCGGCCATCGCGAAGGACAGCTCGCGCAGACCCGCTCGGCTGACCGCGGAGACCGCGTACACCTGGAGTCCGCGCGCTTCGAGGTCGGCCTTCACCATGTCGGCGAGGTCGTTGCCGTCGGGCACGTCGATCTTGTTCAGCGCGACCATCCGCGGCCGGTCCTCCAGGCCGCCGTACGCCTTCAGTTCCGCCTCGATCGTGTCGAGGTCGCTGATCGGGTCGCGGCCGGGTTCCAGCGTCGCGCAGTCGAGCACGTGCACGAGCGCCTTGCACCGCTCGACGTGGCGCAGGAATTCGAGGCCGAGGCCCTTGCCCTCGCTCGCACCGGGGATCAGGCCGGGCACGTCGGCGACGGTGTAGACGACGTCGCCGGCGGTGACCACGCCCAGGTTCGGCACCAGGGTGGTGAAGGGGTAGTCGGCGATCTTGGGCCGCGCCGCGCTGAGCGTCGCGATCAGCGACGACTTGCCGGCGCTCGGATAGCCCACGAGCGCGATGTCGGCGACCGTCTTGAGTTCGAGGACGAAGTCGCCGGCCTCGCCGGGCTCGCCGAGCAGCGCGAAGCCGGGGGCCTTGCGGCGCGGGGACGCCAGCGCCGCGTTGCCGAGGCCGCCGCGGCCGCCCTGGGCGATCACGTAGCGCGCGCCGTTGCCGACCAGGTCCTCGACGAATTCCTCCTCGCCGTCCGGAAGCAGTCGCTTGACGACCGTGCCGTCCGGGACCAGGAGGATGACGTCGGAGCCGTTGGGGCCGGTCCGGTTGGCGCCGCCGCCGGGCTTGCCGTTGGTGGCCTTGCGGTGCGGCGAGTGGTGGTACTCGAGCAGCGTCGTGGTGTTGGCGTCCACGACCAGCGTGACGTCCCCACCCCGGCCGCCGTTGCCCCCGTCGGGGCCGCCGAGTGGCTTGAACTTCTCCCGGTGCACGGAGGCCACGCCGTGGCCCCCGTTACCCGCCGCGACATGCAGCACGACGCGGTCGACGAAGGTCGTCACGTGGATTCCTCCTAGGCTCCCCGGGTGGGGGGCGAAACACTGGGGACAAACAACCGAGGGCGGACCGCATAGGGTCCGCCCTCGGGTGTCAAAGCGAATGCCGCGGCGTGATTATTCCGCCGGGACGATGTTCACGACGCGGCGACCGCGCGCCTTGCCGAACTGCACGGCACCGGCCGACAGCGCGAACAGCGTGTCGTCGCCACCGCGACCGACGTTGGTACCGGGGTGGAAGTGCGTGCCACGCTGGCGGACGATGATCTCGCCGGCGTTGACGACCTGGCCGCCGAAGCGCTTCACGCCGAGGCGCTGAGCGTTCGAGTCACGGCCGTTCCGGGTGGAAGATGCACCCTTCTTGTGTGCCATGTCGCTTCTCCTACTTCCCGGAGTTGATGCCGGTGATCTTCAGCTGGGTGTGCTGCTGGCGGTGACCCATGCGCTTGCGGTAACCGGTCTTGTTCTTGTACTTCAGAATGTCGATCTTCTTGCCCTTGGTGTGATCGACGACCTCGGCCGTCACCTTCACACCCGCGAGGACCCACGGGTCACTCGTCACGGCTTCACCGTCTACGACGAGGATGGCCTGGAGCTCAACTGCCGCACCGGCCGCACCGCGAATGCGGTCGACCTGGACGACGTCACCGACGGCAACCTTGTGCTGCCTGCCACCGGCGCGAACGATCGCGTACACCGTGGATCTCTCTTTCTGCAGGGTCCGAGCCCCTGAAGCCAGCCACACCGAACAGAAATCGGGGGCCTCCCACGGGAACGAGTCCCGGAGGGTGGTTGCTCAGGAGCCTGTGCCTAAGCACACCAAGGGCAAAGGTTACAGGATGCCCGGGGGCGAAGGCCAAACGGGCCCGCCCCAGGTGTTTGAACCTGGGGCGGGCCCGGTATGACTCAGGATCCGCTTGCCGCCGACACCGGCTCGGCGCCGTCCACGGCGCCCTCCGGCGGGCCCGCGGGCCGGGTGGCCCGCCGCGACGTCTTGCGCGGCTTCGTGGCCGCCTTGGCGGGCTTGGCCGGCTCGGCCTCGGGCTGCGGGGCGGCCTTCGGCTCGGGCTCGGCGGCCGGCTGCGGGGCGGGCGCCTCGATCGTCGCGGCCTCGGCCGCCTCGGCGGCGACCTTCTTGGCCGACTTCCGGGGCGTCTTGGCAGCGGCGGTCTTCTTGGCCGGCGCGGTCTTGGCCGCGGCCTTCTTGGCGACCGTCTTCTTCGCGGCGGCCTTGCGCACGCGCTTGGCCGGCGCCGGGGCCTCCTCGATCGGCTCGACCGGCTCCACCTCGGCGTCGACGGCCGCGGCGGCCTCGGCCGGCGACTCCTCGGCGGCCAGTACCTCGGCGACCGCCTCGGCTTCGGCCGGCGGAACCGGCTCGGGCTCGGCCTCGACGGGCTCCGCGACCTCGATCGCCTCGACGGCCTCGGCCGGCTCGACCGATTCGACCGCTGCGGCGACCTCGGGGAGTTCGCCGGCCTCGGCGGCCTCCTCGGGCTCCGGGGCATCGATGTCCACGATGTCGTCGGTCTCGATGATCTCGGTGATCGGGCCGCTGCCGTTCTTGTCGGCGGTGCCCTTGCCGCGCTTGCGCCGCCCGGAACCCGTGCCGGCGCTGCCGTTGCCGGTGTGGATGTGGCCGCCGTTGCCGTGGCCCTTGGTCTCGGGCGCGTCCATGTGCACGATCACGCCGCGGCCGTTGCACCGCTCGCAGTTCTCGGAGAACGCCTCGAGCAGGCCCTGACCCACGCGCTTGCGGGTCATCTGGACCAGCCCGAGCGAGGTCACCTCGGCGACCTGGTGCTTGGTCCGGTCCCGGCCCAGGCACTCCATCAGGCGCCGCAGCACGAGGTCGCGGTTGCCTTCGAGGACCATGTCGATGAAGTCGACGACGATGATCCCGCCGAGGTCGCGCAGCCGGAGCTGGCGGACGATCTCCTCGGCCGCCTCCAGGTTGTTGCGGGTGACGGTCTCCTCGAGGTTGCCGCCCTGACCGGTGAACTTCCCGGTGTTGACGTCGACCACGACCATCGCCTCGGTGCGGTCGATGACCAGCGAGCCGCCGCTGGGCAGCCACACCTTGCGGTCGAGCGCCTTCATCAGCTGCTCGTCGATGCGGTACGTCGCGAAGACGTCCACCTCGCTCGTCCACCGGGACAGGCGCGGGGCCAGGTCCGGGGCGACGTGGCCGACGTAGTCGTGGATGACGTCCCACGCCTCGTCGCCCGAGACGATCAGCTTCGAGAAGTCCTCGTTGAAGATGTCGCGGATGACCCTGACCGTCATGTCCGGCTCGCCGTACAGCAGCGAGGGGGAGCTGGTCGTGATCATCTTCGACTTCTTCTTGATCTCCTCCCACTGCGCCTGGAGCCGGGTGACGTCGCGGGTCAGGTCGTCCTCGGTCGCGCCCTCGGCGGCGGTGCGCACGATGACGCCCGCGTTCTCGGGAACGATCTTCTTGAGGATCGTCTTCAGGCGCGCCCGCTCGGTGTCCGGGAGCTTGCGGCTGATCCCGGTCATCGTGCCCTCGGGCACGTAGACCAGGTAGCGGCCGGGCAGCGAGACCTGGCTGGTCAGCCGCGCGCCCTTGTGCCCGATCGGGTCCTTCGTGACCTGCACGAGAACCGACTGGCCGGGCTTGAGCACGGCCTCGATGCGGCGCGGACCGCTGAAGCCCGCCGCCTCGAAGTTGACCTCACCGGCGTACAGGACCGCGTTGCGGCCCTTGCCGATGTCGACGAACGCGGCCTCCATCGACGGCAGCACGTTCTGGACCTTGCCCAGGTACACGTTGCCGACGTACGCCTGATTGTCGAGCCTGTGGCTGACGTAGTGCTCCACGAGCACGTCGTCTTCCAGGACGCCGATCTGGGTCCGCTCGCCGTTCTGGCGCACGACCATCACGCGCTCGACCGCCTCGCGGCGGGCCAGGAACTCCGACTCGGTGATGATCGGCACCCGGCGACGGCCCTGCTCGCGCCCCTCGCGGCGGCGCTGCTTCTTGGCCTCCAGGCGGGTCGAGCCCTTGACGCCCTGCACCTCGTCGGTCGGGCTCTCGGTCTCGCGGGCCTCGCGCTTGCGCGGCTCGCGGACCTTGACGACCGTGCGCTCGGGGTCGTCCTGCGGCGTCTCGGCGACCTCGTCGGCGGCACCGTCGCGGCGGCGCCGACGGCGGCGCCGACGGCTGCTGGTGGTCGCACCCGCGTCGCCCGGCTCGTCGCTGTCCTCGTCGTCGTCGGGCCCGTCGCCGGTGCCCTCCGCCTCGTTCTCGGTGTCCTCGTCGGAGCCGTTGTCGTCGGCGTTGTCGTCACCGCGGCCACGGCGCCGGCGACCGCCGCGCCGGCGGCGACGGGTCGGGCGGTCGCCCTCGGCGTCGTCGTGCGCGTCGGTGCCCTCGGGCTCCTCGTCCGGCTCGGACGGCTCGGTCGGCTCGGGGCGCTCGGTCGCTTCGACCGCGCGGCCCGGGTGCCGCTCCTGCTCGTCCCGGTAGCGCGAGTCCACCGGCCCGGCGTCGGCGGCCGTGTGCACCTCGTCCACCGGCAGCGCGCGCCGGCGGCGACGCCGACCACGCGGTTCGTCGGGCTCGGTCCGGGTCTCCGGCTCGGGCTCGACGGCGGCCGGCGCGGGGTCGGCTCGGCCGCGCGCTGCGGCGCGGCGAAGACGGCGGCCTGCGGGGCCTGGAACAGCGGCTGGAAGACCGGCGGCGGCGCCTTGCGGCCACCCCTGGTCTTGGGCTCGGGAGCCGGCTCGGGCTCGACGGCGACCGGAGCGACCGGCTCGGCGGCCGGGGCGGCCTCGGCGATGGGGGTCGCCTCGGTCTCCTCGGCCGTGGGCACGGCGCGCTTGCGGGTCCGACGGGGCCGACGCGGGGCCTCTTCGGTCTGCTCGGGCTCGGCCTGGGCGGGCTCGGCCGCGGCCGGCTCCACCTGTGCGGCGGGCTCGGGCGTGACCTCTTCGGGGGTCGCCTCGGGAGCGACCGTCGTCCGCTTACGGGTACGACGGGCGCGGCGCGGCGCCTCCTCGACGGCCTCGGCCTCGACCTCGACCGGCACGGGCTCGGCAGCCTGTACCGGTGCGGTCTCGACCTCGGCCGCGACCTCGGCCGTGTCGGTGACGGGCGCGGTCACCCGCTTGCGGGTGCGCCGCGCACGTCGCGGTGCCTCCGGCTCGGGCTCGGGTGCGGTGTCGGCCACTGCGGCCTCCTCAGCCTCCGTGTCCTCCTCGTCGGAGGGCTCGGGAACCTCGGGTGTCGCGGCGGCCGGAACCGGCGCGGCCTCCGGAGAGGGCGCGCTCGGCGGTCCTGCGGGACGGCTGGCGGCCCTGCGACGGCGGCGGGGTGCCGGCGTCGTGGCCGTGTCGTCCTTCGTGCTGTTGTCGTTGTCGGAAGTACCGGAGTTCACAACCCCGGGTGTACCTGATGTCTCAGGCGTGTCGTTGGGCTCGGTGTCGAGCATGCGGGTCTGTCTCCCGTCACGCTTCCGGGCGCTCCAACGCAGGGCGCCGCGCGGAAGCTTCTCTCTCACTCGCCGACCCCGACCTTGCGGGCGGGACCGGGCGATAAGTCTGTCGGAAATTCAAGCCTTGGGCCTCGTGTACCCGGTCGTCACCGATGCGAGGCTTCGACGACGGGTTCTGCACCGCCCTGCGGGCCGGTCCGGAGTTCCTCGTCCCCCTGCGAGGTGTGCTCCACCGCCGATGCTGCGCGGTCGGGCGCGAGCGGGTCGGTCACCGAATTGGTCGCGGTGTCGAGCGGCCCCTGCGCCAGGCGGGTGACCGCGGCGGCGGTGGGCGTAACAAGGTCGGCGACCAAGCGAAGACCGGACAGAACGTCGTCGGGTCGAACGGCGGGTGTGGTGTGCCGGACAACCAATCGCAGTATCGCACAGGGCGAACCACTACCCGCATCGACACCCTGGTGACCTGCGTCGTTCCCGTCGGGGGTGGTGACGGTCAGATCGACTACGGCCGCACGGGCGTCGAAAGTGCGCATGCCGTTCTTGCTCATCCGCTGGACCTCGACGGTCTCGGCGGCCAGGAACGCGGTTGCCGCGCGCCGGGCCTCCTCGTCGGTGACCCCGGCGAGGGCAAGCTCCCAGACCGACGCCTCGAGGCGTTCGGGGAGGTTGCCGCCGTGCGCCTCGACGATCTCGACGACGTCGAGACCGAGCGGCAGGGACGAGTCGAGCAGGTCTCGCAGATGGGCCGGGTCGCAGTGTGTGGCCACGCCGATCTCGAGATATTCGGCCTCGCTGGCGACGCCGGTAGGCGCCGCGCCCGCGTAGGAGACCTTGGGGTGCGGGGTGAAACCGGCGGAGTAGGCCATGGGCACTTCCGCCCGACGCAGGGCCCGCTCGAACGCGCGCTGGAAATCCCGGTGGCTGGTGAACCGGAGGCGACCGCGCTTGGTGTACCGGAGGCGCAGTCGCTGGACCGTCGGCGCGGGCGGCGGTCCCTCGGGCGTACGTCGTGCCAGTTTCGCTCAGTCCTTGGCTCGAATGTAGGGGCAGAAGTCGGTCCAAGCCTACGGCCACCGGACGTGTCGGGTCAGCGCCCCCCGATACCGAAGGCCCGAAGCACCTCTTTGGTGGCTTTGCCGATCGGCCGCAGGACAACCCGCCCGACCCAGCGCAGCGGTGCGACCACGACGAACATCCACACGGCGCGCATGGCCCTGCCGATCGGCGCGAGCACGTTGCGCCACGCCCAGGAGACCGGCAGGACGACCAGGTATCGCCACGTCAGCGCGATGCCGCGACCGAGCGGCACGAGCACGTTGCGCCACAGCCACGACAGCGGCCGGACGATCAGGAAGTTGAACACCGCGGTCGACACGTCCCACGCGAACCGCAGCGCGTGCAGGATCGCCCGCCCGATCGGCCGCAGCACGTACCGCCACAACAGCACCACGGGTTTGACCAGGACGTGCTCGATCACGAAGGCGATCGGCCGGATGATCACGTGGACCAGGAACCACGCGAGCCCGCGCCCGATCGGGCGCAGCACGTACAGGTACAGGAATCGGCCGACCGGATACAGGAACCAGTCCCACAACAGGATCTTCAGGCCCTTGAGGACCGGAAACAGGATCCAGTCCCACAGCAGGACCTTGAGTCCCTTGAGGATCGGGCGCAGGAACCAGTCCCAGAACAGGATCCGGATGCCCTTGGCGATCAGCTTCAGCAGTTCCCACAGCAGGCGCAGCGGCACCACCACGATCAGCGCGATGATCCGGGCGGGCCAGCGGATCACCGAGTACAGGCAGCCCTCGCCGGGCTCGGGCCCGCCGCCGGTGTGCGGCGGGTACGCGTGTTCGGCGTGCTGCTGCCAAGCCGGTGGCTCCGGCGCGCCCCGCGTGTGCGGATTGTCGCGCGCCGTGTCCCACGGCTGCGGATCCGGCCGATCCCCGTTTCCAGTCACCCGCGCAGGTTAGTGGCCCCGGTCCCGTGACAGGAGCGGGGCCACCAAATGCGGTGTTATGTGACTATGCGGCTACTTGACGACGCTCAGGGGCAGCAGCTTCTGCCCGGTCGGGCCGATCTGGATCTCGGTGCCCATCTGAGGACACACGCCGCAGTCGAAGCACGGGCTCCAGCGGCAGTCGTCGACCTCGGTCTCGTCGAGCGCGTCCTGCCAGTCCTCCCACAGCCAGTCCTTGTCGAGGCCGGAGTCGAGGTGGTCCCACGGGAGCACCTCGTTCCACTCCCGCTCGCGGGTCGTGTACCAGTCCAGGTCCACGGGCTCGTCGGCCAGCGCGGTCTCCGCGCACTTGACCCAGCGGTCGTAGCTGAAGTGCTCGCTCCAGCCGTCGAACCGGCCGCCGTCCTCCCAGACCGCGCGGATGATCCTGCCGACCCGGCGGTCGCCGCGGGACAGCAGGCCCTCGATCGCGCCGGGCTTGCCGTCGTGGTAGCGGAAGCCGATCGACTTGCCGTACTGGCGGTCGGCGCGGATCGCGTCGCGCAGCTTGTGCAGCCGCGCGTCGGTGGCCGCGGGGTCGAGCTGCGGGGCCCACTGGAAGGGTGTGTGCGGCTTGGGCACGAACCCGCCGATGGACACCGTGCAGCGGATGTCGCGGCTGCCGGAGACCTCACGGCCCTTCTGGATGACCTTCTTGGCCATGTCCGCGATCTGCAGCACGTCCTCGTCGGTCTCGGTGGGCAGGCCGACCATGAAGTACAGCTTCACCTGCCGCCAGCCGTTGCCGTACGCGGTCGCGACGGTGCGGATGAGGTCTTCCTCCGACACCATCTTGTTGATCACCTTGCGCAGCCGCTCGCTGCCGCCCTCGGGGGCGAACGTCAGGCCCGAGCGGCGGCCGTTGCGGGTCAGCTCGTTGGCCAGGTCGATGTTGAACGCGTCGACCCGGGTGGACGGCAGCGACAGGCCGATCTTGTCGTCCGTGTACCGGTCGGCGAGGCCCTTCGCGACCTCGGCGATCTCGGTGTGGTCGGCGGAGGACAGCGACAGCAGGCCGACCTCCTCGAAGCCGGTCGCCTTCAGGCCCTTCTCGACCATCTCGCCGATGCCCTTGATGCTGCGCTCGCGCACGGGCCGGGTGATCATGCCGGCCTGGCAGAACCGGCAGCCGCGCGTGCAGCCGCGGAAGATCTCCACCGACATCCGCTCGTGCACGGTCTCGGCGAGCGGGACCAGCGGCTGCTTGGGGTAGGGCCACTCGTCGAGGTCCATCACGGTGTGCTTGGAGACCCGCCACGGCACCCCCGACCGGCTCGGCGCGACCCGCTGGATCCGGCCGTCCTCCAGGTAGTCCACGTCGTAGAAGCGCGGCACGTACACGTTGCCGGTGACCGCGAGCCGGAACAGCAGCTCGTCGCGACCGCCCGGGCGGCCCTCGGCCTTCCACGCGCGGATGATGTCGGTGATCTGCAGGACGGCCTGCTCGCCGTCGCCGACCACGGCGCAGTCGATGAAGTCCGCGATCGGCTCGGGGTTGAACGCGGCGTGCCCGCCGGCGAGCACGATCGGGTGGTCCTCGGTGCGGTCCTTGGCCTCGATCGGGATCCCCGCCAGATCGAGCGCGTTGAGCATGTTGGTGTAGCCGAGCTCGGTGGAGAAGCTCAGGCCGAACACGTCGAACGCGCCGACGGGTCGGTGGCCGTCCACGGTGAACTGCGGCACCCGGTGCTCGCGCATCAGCTTTTCCAGGTCGCCCCACACCGCGTAGGTGCGCTCCGCGAGCACGTCGGCGACCTCGTTGAGGACCTCGTACAAGATCATGACGCCCTGGTTGGGCAGGCCGACCTCGTACGCGTCCGGGTACATGAGGGCCCAGCGGACCGTGCACGCGTCCCAGTCCTTGACGGTCGAGTTGAGTTCGCCACCGACGTACTGGATGGGCTTCTGCACCTGGGGCAGAAGCGGCTCCAGACGCGGGAACAGGGACTCGACGGGCATGGCGGTCCTTCCGAGGGGCGAGGAGGGGGATCGACCTCCCAGCCTAACGCGACACGGGCGGACCGCCCTACCGAGAAACCCGGAGGGGGCCCGCCCGCGCGCGCGACCCGGCGTCGGGTCAGGCCGACTTGAAGGCGACGGCGTGTCTCATGTGCACCGACTGCAACAGCCCTATCCCCATCCAGATCGCGAACATCGACGATCCGCCGTAGGACACGAACGGCAGCGGGAGCCCGGCCACCGGCATGATCCCGAGGTTCATCCCGATGTTCTCGAACATCTGGAACGCGAACCACGCGACCACGCCCGCGGCCACGATGGTGCCGAAGAGGTCGTCGGCGTGCACCGCGATCCGGATCCCGCGCCACAGCAGCAGCCCGAACAGGCCGATGATCGCGCAGCAGCCGACGAACCCGAGCTCCTCGCCGGCCACCGAGAAGACGAAGTCGGTCTGCTGTTCGGGCACGTACTGGCCGCTGGTCTGCTCACCGTTGAAGAGCCCGTGGCCGGTGAGCCCGCCGGAGCCGATCGCGAGACGGGCCATCGCGGTGTTGTAGCCCACGCCACCCGGGTCGAAGTTCGGGTCGGCGAAGGCCCGGAACCGGTCGATCTGGTACTCGCTGAGCATGCCGTAGTGCACGACGGCCATCGCGCCGGCCGCCGCCGCCAGGACCAGGGCGACCATCCACCGGGCCCGGGAGCCGGACGCCAGCAGCACGCCGAGCACGATCACCGCCATCACCATGACCGAGCCGAGGTCGGGCATCAGCATGATCACGCCCATCGGCAGCGCGGCCACCACCAGCGCCCAGAACACCGCCTTGTTGCCGGGCCGGTCCATGTCCCCGGTGTCCACCCGCTCGGACAGGATCATCCCCATGCACAGGATGACCGCGATCTTGGCCAGTTCCGAGGGCTGCACCGAGAAGCCCGCACCCAGTTGGATCCAGGCCCGCTGACCGTTGATCGTGCTGCCGAGCGGGCTCAGCGCGGCCATCAGGCCGAACACCGCGAGGACGCCGACGAACAGGGAGAACGCCCTTATCCGCCGGTGACCGACCATCGCGACGATCGTCGCGAGCACCAGCCCGATCGCCAGGTTGAGCAGGTGCCGCTTGAAGAAGAACTGCGGATCCCCGCCGGTGAGTCCGCGCCGGTTGCGGGTCGCGGACCACACCAGGAGCGAACCCACGACCGACAGGGCGAGCGCGGAGCCGAACAGTATCCAGTCCAGGCGGCGCACCGGGGCGTCGCGCTGGATGATCTGCCGGGTGATCGACCGGCGCGGTGTGAACACCGGCGCGAGTCGGCCCAGGTCCGGCGTACCGAACCCGGCCACGCGTGACGCGGGCCGCAGTTTCAGGTTCATGTACCTCTTCCCGTCCGGTAGGCCACGCGGTCGGGCGGCAGTGCCCCCGGCGCGGACAACGCGGTAGTGATGGGGCCGTTGCCGCCGCCGGGACGCGGCGGCAGGGTGTAGGCGGCGGGCACGACCGTCCCGTCCGCCTTGACCTGCGGCAGGCCCGCGGGCGGGCTCGGCAGGAGGGCCGCGCCCGGGTTGATCGCGCCCTTCTCGTCGACCCCGAACAGCGCCTCGTAGATCTTGCGAACGGAGGGCCCGGACGTACCGGAGCCGGTGCCGCCCTGACTGACCATCATGACCACGGCGTACTGCGGACCGTCCGTGGAACCGGCGTACGTCGCGAACCACGACGTGCTCTGCTTGCCGTACACCGAGCCGGTGCCCGTCTTGGCCGACATCGGCACCTGCGCGTTGGGCCAGTTGGCGAACACGCCCGACGCGGTGCCGTTGCGCGCGACCCCGAGCAGTGCGTTCTGCAGGTACTGGAGCGTCGGCCCGCTCACCGGCAACGTGCCCGCCGACTGTGGCTGGATCTCGCGCACGAGCTTGCCCTCGGGGCTGATCACGGCCTTGCCGATGATCGGCTTCCACAACGTGCCGCCGTTGGCGATCGACGCGTACACCCGGGCCATCTGCAGCGGGGTGACGGTGGTGTCGCCCTGGCCGATCGCGAAGTTGATCGCGTCACCGGCGCGGAACTGCCAGCCGTCGACGCAGTTCTCCTTGGCGATCTTGTCGACGTAGTCGTTGCCGGTCTTGCCCTGCTTGCACCACGCGTCCTTGTTCTGCTCCCAGTTGCGCTTCTTCCAGGCCCGGTCGGCGATCCGGCCGCCGGACTCGCCCGGCAGGTCGATGCCGGAAGGGGAGCCCAGGCCGTAGTTCTTGGCCATCGTGACCATCGGGTCCCTCGGGTTCTTGCCGAAGATCCCGCCGTCCTTGAGCCACATGTCGTAGCCGATGCCGTAGAAGACGGTGTTGCAGGAGACCTCCAGGGCGCGCTGGAGCGAGATCGAGCCGTAGCCCCTGGACTCCAGGTTGTTGAAGGTCTGGCCGCCGACCGAGATGCTCGGCGAGCAGTCGTAGTTGGCCTTCGTGGAGTAGCCCGACTCGGCCGCGGCCGAGGTCGACACGACCTTGAAGATCGAGCCCGGGGCGAACTGACCCTGTATGGCCCGCGACACCAGCGGGACGCCGGCCTTCTCGTCGGTGAGCGCCTTGTAGTCCTCCGGCGAGATGCCGCCGACCCACACCGACGGGTCGTAGTTCGGCGCGCTGGCCATCGCGATCACGCGACCGGTCCTGACGTCCATGACCACGGCGGCGCCCGCGTCGGCGATGAAGTTCTTGTGCGTGTTGCCCGCGTCGAAGGTCGCGCGCGCCCGCTTCATCGCCTCGTCGAGCTGCTGCTCGGTGATCGCCTGGATCTTGGCGTCGATGCTGGTCACGAGGTGGTTGCCGGCCACCGGAGGGGTCTCCCCCACGGTTCCGGTGACCCGGCCGAGGTGGTCGACGGACAGCCCGGTGACCCCGGACTTCCCGCGCAGGTCCGCATCGTACGTGCGTTCCAGGCCGCTGCGACCGACCTCGTCGGCGCGCTGCAGGTCCTTCTTGCCCTCGGCCTTCTGCTTGGCGAGCTCGTCGTCGGAGACCGGCGAGAGGTAGCCGACGATGTGCGCGCCGTTCACTCCCTCGGGCGCCGGGTACTGCCGGACGGCGGTCGGTTCGGCGGTCACCCCGGGGAAGTCCTCGCGGTGCTCCATGATGGTGAGCGCCTGCTGGGTGGTGGCGTTGTCGGTGACCGGAATCGGCTGGTACGGCGAGCCGTTCCAGCACGGCTTGGGCACGTTGCGCTCGCAGAGCCGGGTACGCGCCTTGACCTCGTCGACCGGCAGTTCGAGCACCTTGGCGAGCTTGGTCAGCACGGCCGCGCCGTCGTCGGGCATCCGCAGCAGGTCGGTCCGGCTGACCGAAACGACCAGGGCGGTGCGGTTGTTGACGAGCGGGCGGCCCTTGTCGTCGAGGATCTGGCCGCGGACGGCCGGCGTCACCACGTCCCGGACCTGGTTCTGCGAAGCGGCCGCGGCGTAGTGGTCGCCCTCGCGGATCTGCAGGTACCAAAGGCGGCTGAACAGGGTGATCATCAGCGACAGCACGAGGATCTGCAGGACGACCATGCGGGCGCGCACCCGGTGCGCGCCGTCGCCCTTGGAGCGCCCGGCGTTGCGCAGGCTGGGCTTCATGAGTGCTTCACCCCCTACCGGGACAGGCCCGAGAGCATCGGTTTCGGATCGACCTTGCGGGCGATGGCCATCACCCACGGCACCACGAACGGCGCCAGGATCGAGTCGTAGACCACGGCGGTGAGCAGCAGTTTGGTCAGTCCCACCTGGCGCACGGCACCGTCGCCGACGAGCGCGCCGACCCCCGCGTACATGACCGTGGTGACCGCCGCGGCGACCGCGACGACGGAGATCGGCGTGAGCACGGAGCGTCTGGCGTTGCGGGAGGCGAACAGGCCGGCGCCGTAGCCGGCCAGGCAGAGCACGAACGCGTAGCGGCCGGCGGCGTGATCGGCGGGCGGCGCGAGGTCGGCGCACAGACCGGCCGAGAAGCCGATGACACAGCCCGTGGTGGGGCCGTACGTCATCGCGAGCCCGACCACCACGAGCAGCAGCATGTCCGGCACCGCGCCGGGCAGGCCGAGCCGGGCCAGCACGCTGACCTGGATCACGAGCGCCGCGACGATCAACAGCGCGGCGTAGAGGACGCGGGAGATCCGCACCGTCTCAGTCCCTTCCGGCCGGTGGTGTCGCGCCGCCGGACGACGGCTTGCGTCGACCGTCACCGCTCGCGTTGGCGTTGTTGGCACGGTCGCCCGCCGCGGGCGGCCGGGTGGCCTGGGCACCCGCGGGCGGCTCGGTGGTCGCCGGCGGCGGCTCGGCGGCCGCCGGAGGCGCGGGCGGTGCCGCGGGCGCGGTCGGCGGCGTCGGCTCCGCCGTCACCGGCAGCAGCGTGTCCCGCGGATCGGTGCGCGGCGGCTCGACCACGACGCCGACGGTGTCCAGGCTGGAGAACCGCACGTAGGACCTGACCTCGACGGTGCGGGTCAGTTCGCCGGGCTTGTTCCGGACCTCGGCGACCTCGCCGACGGGCACGCCGGCCACGAACGGCTTGCCGCCCTGCGACCCGAACGACACGAGCCGGTCGCCCTTCTTGACCTGGGCCTGACCGTTGAGCAGCTTGAGGCTCATCGGTCGGTCGCCCCGGCCGGTGGTGATCCCTATTTCCATCGACCCCGCAAGGCGCGAGCCGACCGAGAAACCGGGGTCGGTGGCGAGCAGCACGGTCGAGGTCATCGGACCCACCTGGGTCACCCGACCGACCAGCCCGTCACCGTTGATCACGGTCATGTCGGGCTTGATGCCGTCGCCCGCTCCCGCGTCGATCGTGACCGTCCAGGAGAAGCCCTGGGCGGGGCCGATGGCGACCACCCTCGCGGGCTTGACCTTGTACTGCCCGGCCGTGGAGACCTTGAGCAGTTTGTCCAGTTCGGCCGCTCGATTGCGGTCGAGCTCGATGTTGTCCACTTGTTGACGAAGTTTGGCGTTCTCGTCCTGCAGGCGCTTCTTGTCGCCCTCGTGGGATCCCGCGTCCTTGACCGCGTTCACGGCCCGGCCGACGGGGTCCACAGCGGCGGACACACCGCGTTCGGCGGGGCCGAACACGGCCGAGGCCCAGTCGCGCACGTTCGCGATGGGCGAGTTCCGGCCACCGCGGATGTCCACGGTAATGAGGGCGAAAGAGATCGCCAGCAGCAGCACGAGGACCAGCCGACCATGCCGGGAGTCCCTCACGATGCGCGCCCGCCCCTTTCGTACGTCGCGGCGCTTCAGAGCAGTTGTGGTGTGCGGTCGTGCCGCGGCGGGCGCGGGGGCGGAGGCCGAGCCGACCGCCCTCGCGTCTCGCGTCAGCGACGCGGTTGTGCGTCCAGCACCTGCTGGAGCTTCTCGTACTCCTCGACGCACTTGCCCGCGCCCAGAGCCACCGAGTCCAGCGGGTTGTCGGCGATATGGATCGGCATGCCGGTCTCGGTCCGCAGTCGCTCGTCGAGGCCGCGCAGCAGGGCGCCGCCGCCGGTGAGCACGATGCCGCGATCCATGACGTCGCCGGCGAGCTCGGGCGGACACTGGTCCAGCGTGCTCTTGACCGCGTCGACGACGGTGTTGACCGGTTCCTCGATGGCCTTGCGGACCTCGGAGGTGGAGATCACGATCGTCTTCGGCAGGCCGCTGACCAGGTCGCGGCCGCGAATCTCGCTGTGCTCGTCCTCGCCGAGGTCGAAGGCCGAGCCGATCGACATCTTGATCTCCTCGGCACTGCGCTCGCCCAGGAGCAGCGAGTATTCCTTCTTGACGTAGGCGATGATCGCGTTGTCCAGCTCGTCGCCGGCGACGCGGATCGACTGTGCGGTGACGATGCCGCCGAGCGAGATCACGGCGACCTCGGTGGTGCCGCCGCCGATGTCGACGACCATGTTGCCGGTCGCCTCGTGCACCGGCAGGCCGGCGCCGATCGCGGCGGCCATCGGCTCCTCGATGATGTGCACGCTGCGCGCGCCGGCCTGGCTGGAGGCCTCGACCACGGCGCGGCGCTCGACGCCGGTGATGCCCGAGGGCACGCAGATGACCACGCGCGGACGAGC
This sequence comes from Embleya sp. NBC_00896, assembly GCF_045207785.1. Lineage (NCBI taxonomy): Bacteria > Bacillati > Actinomycetota > Actinomycetes > Kitasatosporales > Streptomycetaceae > Embleya > Embleya sp. NBC_00896. The sequence continues at coordinate 5,022,766 of NZ_CP108776.1, read as the reverse complement.
GAGGTAGCGGCGGCGGTGCACCTTGAGGATGAAGTAGCGCAGCATCCGCTCGGTGATCTCGAAGTCGGCGATCACGCCGTCCTTGAGCGGGCGGATCGCCACGATGTTGCCGGGCGTGCGCCCGATCATCTTCTTCGCCTCGGCGCCGACCGCCAGGATGCCCCCGGTGGTGGTGTTCTTGGCGACCACCGACGGCTCGTTCAGCACGATGCCGCGGCCTCTGACGTACACCAGTGTGTTGGCCGTACCGAGGTCAACCGCCATGTCACGACCGATGAACGACAAGTTGTTCGCCATAAAAAGAACCTAGGGCCTTCCCGAGCTCGTAGCCATGAGACATGAGCCGATCGGGGGACGTCGTACGTGGACGCCGGACCGACCGGCCTCAATCGTAGGCACGGTGTACCGGCGGCAGACCCGCGACATACCGGGGCACGGCTGCACCCTCCATCCACCATGACGTGATCACGGGGCGAGGGGTTGCGTGCCACGCGCGGCGAGTCGAGGGATTTCCCCCTAACAGCGCACGGCCGGCGCCGAAAGAGGCGCCCGGGCAGGTCGCGCGAGCCTCCGCGCGGTGTGACGAAACTTTTCGATCCACCGTGCGGCCCGCGCGCGTCGCGCGGCCGTTCGATGGATCGTCGCGGCGAGAACGGCCGCGCGGCACGTGGTCGTCGCGACGAGCGGGTCGCGACGAGGGTCAGGCGTGTTCGGGGAAGAAGTTCTTGATCTCGCGCTCGGCCGAGTCGACCGAGTCGGAGCCGTGCACGATGTTCTCGCGCGTGATCGTGGCGAGGTCGCCGCGAATCGTGCCGGGGGCGGCCTTGATCGGGTCGGTGACGCCCGCGAGGGTGCGGAACGACTCGACCACGCGTTCGCCCTCGACGATCATCGCCACGCTCGGCGCCGACGTCATGAACTCGACGAGCGGAGCGTAGAAGGGCTTGCCCTCGTGCTCGGCGTAGTGCCGCTCGATCGTCTCGCGATCCATCACCCGCAGATCGAGCGCCGCCAGGGTGAAACCCTTGCGTTCGATCCGGCCGATGACCTCGCCGACGAGACCACGCCGGACTCCGTCCGGCTTGACCAGGACGAGCGTGCGCTCGGACACGTTTGGCTCCTTGCTTCCTCGATGAAGGGGTTACGGGGTTTGCGGCCTCGGATCCCACGAACGGGTCAACGCCCCGAGCCTATCCGGGGTCACGCACCAACTTCCGGGCCGCGTGTCCCCCGTCAGTCCGCGGCGGCCACGCGGGCCGCCTTGGCGGCGTCGATGATCCGCCCGACCCGCACGCAGCCGTACCAGATCCCCGCGAACACGACGCCGATCAGGAACATCATCGGGATCACGAACCCGGTGAGGAACAGGCCGAGTTGGAGCACCCAGCCGGCGCCCACCGCCCAGGGTCGGGACAGCTTGGCGCACAGCCAGACACACACCAGGGCGGCCGGCCCGGCGACCGCCCACAAGGTGCCGGTCGAGATGTCGGTGAGCTGCATCGCGACGAGCGCGGCGAGACAGATCACCAGCGCCTGGCCGATCAGGTGGGTCGAACAGAGCGCACGCATGTCAGACGTCCCTTCCGTCGCGGTGGCCGGCTCCCCGATCAGCGTCACTGCCCCCGCCGTCCCCGTCGCCCTCGCTGCTGCCCTTGAGCAGCAGGCGCGCCTCGCCGACGGTGACCACGGAGCCGGTGATCAGCACGCCCGCGCCGCCGAGGTCGCCCTCCTCCTCGGCGAGCGTGACCGCGGCCTCGATCGCCTCGGGCAGCGACGGCTGGACCTCGACCCGGTCCTGGCCGAAGACCTCGACCGCGAGCGCGGCGAGGGCGTCGGCCGGCATCGCGCGGGGCTGCGAGTTCTGGGTGACGACGATCTCGGCGAACACCGGTTCGAACGCCTCCAGGACGCCGCGGATGTCCTTGTCGCCCATCACGCCGACGACGCCGACCAGGTGCCGGAAGTCGAAGGAGTCGGCCATCGCCTGCGCGGTGGCCCGCGCGCCGGCGGGGTTGTGCGCGGCGTCGATCAGGACCGTGGGGCTGCGCCGGACGATCTCCAGGCGGCCGGGCGAGGTGACCGACGCGAACGCCTCGCGGACCAGGTCGGCGTCCAGCGAACCACCGCTGGTGAGACCCGGCCGGTCCGCCACGCCGACGCCCAGGAACGCCTCCACGGCCGCGAGCGCGACCGCGGCGTTGTGCGCCTGGTGGCCGCCGTGCAGGGGCAGGAAGATGTCGCTGTACTCCCCCGCCAGGCCGCGCAGGGTGAGCAGCTGTCCGCCGACCGCGAGGTCTCGCCGCACGAGGCCGAACTCCATGCCCTCGCGGGCGACCGTCGCGTCCATCTCGACCGCGCGCCGCAGCAGCGACTCGGCCGCGTCGACGGGCTGCTGCGCGAGCACGACGAGGCTGTCCTTCTTGATGATCCCGGACTTCTCGACCGCGATCTCGCCGGGCGTGTCACCGAGCCGGGCGGCGTGGTCGACCGCGATCGGGGTGACCACGGCGACGGTGCCGTCCACGACGTTGGTCGCGTCCCAGCGGCCGCCCATGCCGACCTCGACGACCGCCACGTCCACGGGCGCGTCGGCGAACGCCGCGTACGCCATGCTCGTGATCACCTCGAAGAAGGACAGCCGGTGCGGCTGCGACGCGTCGACGATGTCGATGTAGGGCTCGATGTCGCGGTAGGTCTCCACGAACCGCTCGGCGCCGATCGGCTCGCCGTCCAGGCTGATCCGCTCGGTCATCGACTCGACGTGCGGGCTGGTGAAGCGGCCGGTGCGCAGCTGGAAGGTGCGCAGCAGGGCCTCGATCATCCGGGCCGTGCTGGTCTTGCCGTTGGTGCCGGTGATGTGGATGACCGGATACGCCCGCTGGGGTTCGCCGAGCACGTCCATGAGCGCGACGACGCGGTCGGTGGACGGGTCGAGCTTGGTCTCGGGCCAACGCGCAAGCAGCTCGGCCTCGACGGCGCGCTGTGCGGCCAGTGCCTCGGCGGGGTCTGTCACAGGTGTCACCGGTTCTGATCGAGTTCTTCGGGATCTTGTTCGAGTTCTTCGAGCGTTGTTTTGTTCGAGTCTTGCTCGGGCCTTGGTCGGGCCTCGTCCGAGCCGGAGGTGTCGGCTCGCCGATCGTCCGCGCGGCTCGGGTGGGTGTGCCAGAGCCGCGCGGACGGCCGGGTCACGCCGCGGGCAGCCGGTCCAGCTGGCCCTTGATCCGCTCGATGTCGGCCTCGGCGGTGGTGAGCTTGTCGCGGACCTTGTCCACCACGTCGGGTGCGGCCTTGGCGAGGAAGCCCTCGTTGCCGAGCTTCCTGGTGTTCACGTCGCGGACCTTCTCGGCCTCGGCCAGGTCCTTGGACAGCCGCTTGCGCTCGGCGGCGAAGTCGATCGCGCCGGACAGGTCCAGCTCGATCACCGCGCCCGCGACCGGGAAGGATGTGGTCGCCGTGAAGCCCTCGCCGGCCGGCGTGCAGCGCGCGAGCTGGCGCAGTGCCGCCTCGTGCGCGGCGATCGCGGTGCCCGCGAGCGAGATGTTGGCCGGGACCCGCTGGCCAGGCTTGAGGCCCTGGTCCGAGCGGAACCGGCGGACCTCGGTGATCACCTGCTGGAGCGTGGTGATCTCGGCCTCGGCCGCCGGGTCGGCGAAACCGCTCGGGGTCGGCCACTGGGCCGGCACCAGCGACTCGCCGCCGGTGAGCGTGGTCCACAGCTCCTCGGTCACGAACGGGACGATCGGGTGCAGCAGGCGCAGGGTCACGTCCAGGACGTGCCCGAGCACGCGCCGGGTGGCCTGTGCGGCGGCCTCGTCGTCGCCGTTGAGCGGCAGCTTGGCGAGCTCGACGTACCAGTCGAAGACCTCGTCCCACGCGAAGTGGAACAGCGTGTCGGAGAGCTTGGCGAACTGGTAGTCGTCGTAGTACGCGTCCACCTCGGCCACGACCGCGTCCAGCCGGGACAGGATCCAGCGGTCGGTCGCCGAGAGCTGCTCGGCCGCCGGCATCGGGCCCTCGACCGTCGCGCCGTTCATCAGCGCGAAGCGGGTGGCGTTCCAGATCTTGTTGCAGAAGTTGCGCGAGCCCTGGACCCAGTCCTCGCCGATCGGCACGTCGGTGCCGGGGTTGGCGCCGCGCGCGAGGGTGAACCGCAGCGCGTCGGTGCCGTAGGCGTCCATCCAGTCGATCGGGTCGACCACGTTGCCGAAGGACTTGGACATCTTCTTGCCGAACTGGTCGCGGACCAGGCCGGTGAGCGTGATGGTGTGGAACGGCGGCGTGCCGTCCATCGCGTACAGGCCGAACATCATCATCCGGGCGACCCAGAAGAAGATGATGTCGTGGCCGGTCAGCAGGACGTCGGTGGGGTAGAACTTCTCCAGGTCGGCGGTGCGCTCGGGCCAGCCGAGCGTCGAGAACGGCCACAGGCCGGACGAGAACCAGGTGTCCAGGACGTCGGTGTCCTGCGTCCAACCCTCGCCGGTGGGCGCCTCGTCGTTCGGGCCGACGCAGACCGTCTCGCCGTTCGGGCCGTACCAGACCGGGATCCGGTGGCCCCACCACAGCTGCCGCGAGATGCACCAGTCGTGCATGTTGTCGACCCATGCGAAGTAGCGCCCGGCCAGCTCCTGCGGGTGGATGGTGACCCGGCCGTCGCGCACGGCGTCGCCGGCGGCGGCGGCGAGCGGCTCGACCTTGACCCACCACTGCATCGACAGGCGCGGCTCGACGGTGGTCTTGCAGCGCGAGCAGTGCCCGACGGCGTGCACGTAGGGGCGCTTCTCGGCGACGATCCGGCCCTGCTCGCGCAGCGCGGCGACGATCGCGGGACGGGCCTCGTAGCGGTCCAGGCCCTGGAACGGGCCGTGCGCCGTGATCACGGCGCGCTCGTCCATGATCGACGGCATCGGCAGGTTGTGCCGGCGGCCGATCTCGAAGTCGTTCGGGTCGTGCGCCGGGGTCACCTTGACCGCGCCGGTGCCGAACTCGGGGTCCACGTGCTCGTCGGCGACGATCGGGATCCGCCGCCCGGTGAGCGGCAGTTCGATCTCGGTGCCGATCATGTGCGCGTAGCGCTCGTCCGCGGGGTGCACGGCCACGGCGGTGTCACCGAGCATCGTCTCGGCGCGGGTGGTGGCCACCACGATCGAGGTGTCGCCGTCGCCGTAGCGGATCGAGACGAGCTCGCCGTCGTCGTCCTGGTGCTCGACCTCGATGTCGGAGATCGCGGTCAGACAGCGCGGACACCAGTTGATGATCCGCTCGGCGCGGTAGATCAGGCCGTCGTCGAACATCTTCTTGAAGATGGTCTGCACGGCCCGCGACAGGCCCTCGTCCATGGTGAAGCGCTCGCGGGACCAGTCGACGCCGTCGCCGAGGCGACGCATCTGGCCGAGGATCCGGCCGCCGTACTCTTCCTTCCACTGCCACACCCGGTCCACGAACGCCTCGCGGCCGAGGTCGTGGCGCGACTTGCCCTCCTTGGCGAGTTCGCGCTCGACGACGTTCTGCGTCGCGATGCCGGCGTGGTCCATGCCCGGCAGCCACAGCGTCTCGAAGCCCTGCATGCGCTTGCGGCGGGTCAGCGCGTCCATCAGCGTGTGCTGGAAGGCGTGGCCCAGGTGCAGCTGCCCGGTGACGTTCGGCGGCGGGATGACGATCGTGTACGGCGGCTTGTCGCTCTTGGCGTCGGCCTCGAACCAGCCCGCGGCTACCCAGCGCTCGTACAGCTTCCCCTCTACCTCGGCGGGGGTGTACTGGGAGGGAAGGGTCTGCGGCTGCTCGGCGGCAGCGGCTGCGGGAGTGGTGTTCTCGGTCACCGCCCCAGTCTACGGAAGGCCCGCGAGGGCTTTGACGGCCCGTGTGCACGGCGGAAGCGGATGGGCGCGGTGTCGCTCTCGTCCCGATCGCGATGGGGGCGTCCCGGGGGTGTCACCGGGCTGTCACCGATGCGCGGCGCTCGATGGTTGGGCCTCCGGACGAACGTGGGCGGCGCTAGTGTCCGCCGTGGGTCGTGGGCGGCCTCGACGGGTGGGGGCATCGGTCGGGGTACGCGTGAGCGGCCGCGTATTCGGGGCATTCGGGATATTCGTGAATCCGGGGGGATTTTCGTGCGTACTCGTGGTTCGGCGCTGCTCGCCGCCATCACCGTGTCGGTGCTCGGCCTGTCCGCGCTGACGGGTTGTCAGTTCGACGACGAGAAGGCCGATCCGGGCGCCGGATCGGTGCGGACCGCAGCGAGCGAGGGCTCGCCGGCGGCGAACAAGCCCACCTCGGCGGCGAGTCCGAGGCCTTCGGTGACTTCGGTGCCGGCTACGGCGAAGCCGACCGGCAGACCCTCGACGACGGTCGCGGACAAGCGGCTCGTGTCGACGACGCGGGCGGCCGGGCTCGCCCGGCTGACCGGGGCGGGCGCGCCCACCGACGTCCCGGTGGACCCGGGCGAGGTGACACCGGGCGTGAACGACGTGCTCGTGGCGTCCTTCGGCGCGTCCGCGGCGGGCCCGCGCACGGTCCTGTTCGTCGGAGTGGACGGCCTGACGGGCATCGACGGCAAGCGGCTCGAGCACATGACGCGCGGCATGGTCGAGTACGTGAACGGCGGCGGCGGCAGCGTTCCGGAGTCGGTGACGATGAAGGGCTACGACCCGGGGCCGCAGGGCGGCACGCTGGAGTGCATGCCGGGCGACGACGCGCGGCCCGCGGCGATCTGCGGGTGGGCGGACAGGTACACGACCGCCGTGGCGTTCTTCGAGAACCTGTCGGCGGATCAGGCCGCGGTGCGGTTCAAGGCGATGCGGGCGGATCTGGAGAAGTAGCGGACGGGGCGGGCCGACGGGCGCGGCCGTCGGCGGCGCGCGAAGTCGCGCGGCGGTCGGCGGTCGGCGGCGCGGTATCGCTCGGCGATCGGTTCGGTGAGGTGGCTCGGACGTCGGTCCCGCGTCGCCTCGCGGCCGTACCGTCGTTGTACGGGATGGCGACATCTTGGGCCGAGCCACGGGGGTGGTGGGCGATGAGCGACGGATACGGCGGGTGGCAGGGGCCCGGGACCGGTGGGGCGGGATACCCGACCGGTCCGCCACTGGGATCGCCGCCGCCGGACGAGCGCTCGCGCGATCGGTTGGCGCTGATCGCGGGCGTGGTCGGCAGTGTGGTGGTGGTCGTGGCGGCGGTGGTGGTCGTGGTCCTGCTGCTCGACCCCGACGACGACGCCGGGCCCCGGGCCCGCGGCCTGCCGACCGCGCCGCCGACCGCCAGGAGTTCCGCGCCGCTCGCGATGCCGGGCACGATCGAGGCCCGGGGGCCGATCCCGCAGACCGAACTGCCGGCCGCGGTGGCCGACCTGAACACGACGATGGCCCGGACGTTCACCGGCGTCCGCACCGAGGTCTTCGGTGGCGGGCAGACCCGGGAGACCGTGCTCGTGACCCTCGCGACCAAGCGCGACAAGGCGCCGGCGGCGTACGTCCGGGACTTCGTCCCGGCGGTCCCGGTGACCGAGGATCCGGCCGCTCCCGGCCCGCCGGGGCTGCTCCGCTGCTGGAGCAACCCCGAGACGGCGATGTGCCTGTGGGGCGACGACAACGACCTGGTGTACGTCAGCGACGGCGCCGGCGTCGCACACGCCCGCCTGGTGATCGCGAACGTGTACGCGGGCAGTGCCCGTTAGCCGTGCCCGTTGGCCGTGTCCGGTGGCGGTGCCTGCCGATCGGGCCCGCTTCGGTGCCTACGCGCTCTTGTCGCGCCGTTCGCGCTTGACGATCTCGCGCGGCACGAGCGTGGGATTGACGTGCTTGAGCACGACCTGGTCGGTGATCACGACGCGGGCCACGTCCTTGCGGGACGGCACCTCGTACATGACCGACATCAGCACCTCTTCGAGGATCGCGCGCAGGCCGCGGGCGCCGGTGCCCCGCATGATCGCCTGGTCGGCGATCGCCTCCAGCGCCTCCATCTCGAAGTCCAACTCGACGCCGTCGAGTTCGAACAGCCGCCGGTACTGCTTGATCAGCGCGTTCTTGGGCTCGGTGAGGATCTGGATGAGCGCCTCGCGGTCGAGGTTGTGCACCGAGGTCAGGATCGGAAGCCGACCGATGAACTCGGGGATCATCCCGAACTTGAGCAGGTCCTCCGGCATCACGGCGGCGAACGAGTCGGCGCTGTCGACGTCCCGCTTGGAGCGGATCTGCGCGCCGAAGCCCATGCCCTTGCGGCCGACCCGGCCCTCGATGATCTTCTCCAGGCCGGCGAACGCGCCGCCCACGATGAACAGCACGTTCGTCGTGTCGATCTGGATGAATTCCTGGTGCGGGTGCTTGCGGCCACCCTGCGGCGGCACACTCGCGGTGGTGCCTTCGAGGATCTTCAGGAGCGCCTGCTGGACGCCCTCTCCGGACACGTCGCGCGTGATCGACGGGTTCTCGCTCTTGCGAGCGATCTTGTCGACCTCGTCGATGTAGATGATCCCGGTCTCGGCCTTCTTGACGTCGTAGTCGGCCGCCTGGATCAGCTTCAGGAGGATGTTCTCGACGTCCTCGCCGACGTAGCCCGCCTCGGTGAGCGCGGTGGCGTCGGCGATGGCGAACGGCACGTTGAGCATGCGGGCCAGCGTCTGCGCGAGCAGCGTCTTGCCGCAGCCGGTCGGGCCGAGCAGCAGGATGTTGGACTTCGAGAGTTCGACACCGTCGTCCCGGGAGCCCTTGCCGGTCTCGCCGGCCTGGACCCGCTTGTAGTGGTTGTACACCGCGACGGAGAGCGCCTTCTTGGCGGATTCCTGCCCGACCACGTAGCCGTCGAGGAATTCGTAGATCTCCCGCGGCTTGGGGAGCTCCTCGAACTTCAACTCGGAGGACTCGGAGAGCTCCTCCTCGATGATCTCGTTGCACAGGTCGATGCACTCGTCACAGATGTAGACACCCGGACCGGCAATGAGCTTCTTCACCTGCTTCTGGCTCTTTCCGCAGAACGAGCACTTGAGCAGGTCGCCACCGTCACCGATGCGTGCCACGAGGTGCATCTCCTTCGCCTGGGCCCCGGATGTACCGGACCTGGTGCCTGGTCTTTCGACGGTACCCCGCCGGAATCTCCGATCCCCCGGTTTTGACCATCAACCGGCCACCGTTGTCCGGTCGGCGGCGAGCCGCCGACCGGGCGGGGGCACTAACCGATGACCTTCCGGGGTGCCGTGATCTCGTCGATGAGGCCGTACGCCAGCGCCTCTTCGGCCGTCAGAATCTTGTCGCGCTCGATGTCGTCGCGAACCTGCTCGATCGGCCTTGTGCTGTGCTTCGCGAGCATCGTCTCCAGCATGGTGCGCATGCGCTGGATTTCACGAGCCTGGATCTCCAGGTCGCTAACCTGCGCGCGCCCGGTTTCACTGTACGGCTGGTGGATGAGAATGCGGGAGTTCGGCAGCGCCATTCGCTTGCCCGGAGTTCCGGCGGCGAGCAGAACGGCGGCGGCGGAGGCCGCCTGGCCCATGCACACCGTCTGAATGTCGGGGCGCACGAACTGCATCGTGTCGTAGATCGCCGTGAGCGCCGTGAAGGACCCGCCGGGCGAGTTGATGTAGATCGAGATGTCCCGATCGGGGTCCATCGACTCGAGCGTCAGCAGCTGCGCCATGATGTCGTTGGCGGACGCGTCGTCGACCTGCGTGCCGAGGAAGATGATGCGCTCATCGAACAGCTTGCTGTACGGGTCGTACTCGCGAGTGCCCTGCGAGGTGCGCTCGATGAAGCGCGGGACGACGTAACGGCTCTCCGCGCTGCGTGAGGCCAACGGTGCCAGGCCCTCGGGCCGGTGGAACAGATTGTCATTCATGGAAATCTCAGCCCTCCGGGACTGCGGACTCAGTGGCTGGGCGACTGGAAGCTGTTTCAGCCGTGTTCAGACGCCGGATTCAGCTCGTGCTGCCGGTGTTGGGAACCTCGGCCGCACTGCGAACGACGTGGTCCACCAGGCCGTATTCCTTGGCCTCTTCGGCGGAGAACCAGCGGTCGCGGTCCGAGTCGTGCTCGATCTTCTCGGGGCTCTGCCCGGAGTGGTGTGCGATCAGGCGAGTCATCTTGCGCTTGGTGCGCAGGAGCTGCTCGGCCTGGATCTTGATGTCCGAGGCCGAGCCGCCGAGACCGGCGGACGGCTGGTGCATCAGGATCTCGGAGTTGGCCAGCGCGATGCGCTTGCCGGGGGCTCCGGCCGTCAGCAGGAACTGGCCCATGGAGGCGGCCAGACCCATGGCGACGGTCGCGACATCGTTGCTGATCCACTGCATCGTGTCGTAGATCGCCATGCCGGCGGTGATGGAACCACCGGGCGAGTTGACGTAGAGCCAGATGTCCTTTTCCGGGTCCTCGGCGTTCAGCAAGAGGAGCTGGGCGGAGATCGCGTTGGCGATCTGGTCCTCGACAACCGAGCCGAGGAAGATGATCCGCTCGCGCAGCAACCGGTTGTAGACCTGGTCGTCGAGCCCCATCCCACCCGGCTGAGATGCACGCGAAGTGGGCACCGCGAGCCCCGGAGTCACGATCTGCGGATTCGTCACGTATCCACCTGCTCGTTTCCGACGGCAATCCCGAACCGTCACGAAGTCGACCTTGGGAGGCACCTGCTTTTGTGGCGGGTGACCCCCTTCGTACAGCGACCCTAACGCGCAGATCGGCGCAGGCCATCCCAGACTCAGGACTGTTCGCCCAGAGCGCAGCAGGGTGGTATCCGGGCGGTGACGGGGCAGTCGCGCGCGGGTCGGCCGGGAGTGTGGGCGGCTTCGCCTCGGGTCACCGTGCGACGCGGCGGAAGGGGTAGACGACTCCCGCGTCGGGGTCTCCCATGAGGAAGTACAACTCCGGGGACGACCGGGTGCCGCGGATGTACACGGTCCAGGTACCCGGGTCGGCGATGCGTGCGGATGCGGGCGAGCCCGAGGGATCAACGAGAGGGTTGGAGGTGGCCGACTCTCCCTCCGGCCGCAATTCGACAGCGGCCGCCACGCCGCCGGAGCCGGGGGTGGGCAGCCATACACCGCTGCTCGAGAGGAACAGTTCCGGTCGATATCCGGATTCGGTGGGGCGATATTCGCTGCTGCCCATTCGGGAACACCTTCTGCGCCTCGCCGAACACCTTCGACATGACACCCGCGCAGCCGTTGAACGTGGCCACCATCCCCCGCAGCCAGGCAAGGTCGACCCCGAAGTCGGGGCCCATGCGACCCCCCGTGTGGCACTACCTCGGCCCCTGCCGGGGTTCTCGGGGCACAGTCCAGAACGGGTTGAGCCGATCGGGTGATGGGGGCATCACGATCCGTAGCCGGCCGTCACGCACCTGGGCCCGGTCTCCGCCGAAGCGGGGCCGGGCCCAGGTGTGTGTGGATGTCGCGGGTGGATCAGGCCTCGGCCTTCTCCTCCGTGGTCTCGTCCGTCGCCGCGGCCGCTTCGCCCTCGGCGTGGTCGTGACCCTCGTGGCCGTCCTCGCCGTCCGCGTGCAGGTCGACACCGAGGCTGACCTCGTTGCCGGACGCGTCCTTGGCCTTGGCGCCCTTGGCGATGACCTCGAGGGCCTTGCCGCGAGCGACCTCGCCGACCAGGACCGGCACGTAGCCGGACTGCATGACCTGCTGCGCGAACTGGTCCGGGCTCATGCCGGACTGCTGCGCGCGCTGGATGAGGTGCTGGGTCAGCTCTTCCTGGTTGACGGAGAGCTGCTCCTTCTTGACCACCTCGTCGAGCACGAACTGGGCGCGCATGCCCTTGCGGACGCTGTCCTGGAGCTCGGCGTCGTACTCCTCGGCGGTCTGGCCCTGGATCTCCAGCCACTTGGCCAGGTCCATGCCCATCATGCCGAGCTGCTGCTCGAGCTGACCACGACGCTGCTCGATCTCCTCGGTGACGATGCTCTCCGGCAGCGGCACCTCGATCTGCTCGAGGAGGGCCTCCAGAACCTTGTCACGACCCTCGTTCTGCTGGTCGTGCAGCTTCTGGTGGTCGAGCTTCTCGCGGAGGTCCGCCTTCAGCTCGTCCAGCGTGTCGAACTCGCTCGCCAGCTGCGCGAAGTCGTCGTCGAGCTCGGGAAGCTCCTTGGCCTTGACGGTCGTCACCAGGACGGACACCGCGGCGGTCTCGCCGGCGGCGCTGCCACCCTGGAGCTCGGTGTCGAAGGTCTTGGTCTCGCCGGCCGACGCGCCGATGACGGCGGCGTCGAGGCCGTCCAGCATCGTGTCGCCGCCGATCTGGTACGACATCGCCGTGGCGACGCCGTCCTCGAGGACCTCGCCGTTGACCTTGGCCTCGATGTCGATGACGACGGTGTCGCCCTCGGCCGCGGCGCGCTCGACGGTGTTCAGCGCACCGAAGCGGTCACGCAGCTCTTCGATCTTCTCGGCGACGTCCTCGTCCGTGACGGTGATGTCATCGACCTCGACCTCGATGCCGGAGTAGTCCGGCAGCTCGATCACGGGACGGGTGTCGACCTCTGCGGTGAACTTCAGATCGGCGCCGCCGGCCAGCTCGGTCACGTCCGTGACCTCGGTGACCTCGGGCTGGCCCAGGACGCGCAGCTCGTTCTCCTCGACGGCCTTGCCGTAGGAGGAGGAGAGGATGTCATCGAACGCCTCGACGAAGACGGCCTCGCGACCGAAGCGCTGGTCGATGATGCGAGCAGGGATCTTGCCCTTACGGAAGCCCGGGACCGTCACCTGCTTGCCGATCTTCTTGTACGCCGCGTCGAGGCTGGGCTTCAGCTCCTCGGAGGGAACCTCGACGGTGAGCCGAACCCGGGTCGGGTTCAGCGTCTCGACGGCGCTCTTCACGGTAAGGGTCTCCTTGCTGCGGGCTGTTCTTCCGGGCCTGTGCATCTTGCCTGACGGCACACTGAAGGTTCAGGACCGGTGGTACCGATCCATCCTGCAGCGAAATCATGATGTGGTGGTCGGGGCGGGGAGACTCGAACTCCCGATCTCCTGCTCCCAAAGCAGGCGCGCTAGCCACTACGCTACGCCCCGTGGCGCCCGATGAAGTCTAGAGGACGACACGCTAGAGTCTGCACTGGCCGCGCACCAATCCGCTAACCTAGGCGCCACGTGCACGCCACACCAGCTGCGGGTGTAGCTCAATGGTAGAGCCCTAGCCTTCCAAGCTAGTGGTGCGAGTTCGATCCTCGTCACCCGCTCCAAAGGTAAAGGCCCAGGTCAGAGGCAGGTTCTCTGATCTGGGCCTTTGTCGTGCCCGCGCTCTTGTGGGGGTGGGCACCAGATCCGCACCAGATGGTCCCGGCGGTCCAGTCGTGGTCGGTGCGCTCCGAGGCCGGTTTCTTGACGCGATTTCTCGCCGGGCTCCGAGCCGGTTCGCCACATCGACCGGCCTCTTTGCCGTTCGGATCTCGGCACTCACCACGGCGGTGCTCTCTTTGTCCGGTTCTGCGGGTGTGCCGGTAGATCAGCGCCGCACCGGTCGAGGACTGTCCCATCCGTGCCGTCAGCTCCCACAGGCGCGCGCCGGTAGAGGCCGCAAGTGTGTTCCCTGTGTGCCGAAGGTCATGAAAATGGACATCTTTGGTCCTGATCTTGCAGAGGCGCTTCCAGACGCGATCGAAGTTGTTCCGGCGGATCAGGCCGCCGCGCGGGCCGAGGAACAAGATGGCGTCCGGTTCCTTGCCCGAGAACTCGTTCGAGTGAATTTGTTCGGCTTCTTGATGGCACGGAGTTCCTAGCGACGAGCCGCACCAAAGACCACATACAACACGGCGAGCGCCAAGGCCCCGTTCCACACCACGGGCCGTTGAAAGACATGCATGATGGAAGTACCCCTTCGAAGATCACTCGGTCGTTCGGATGGGGAGCGGCTCCGGTGCGACGAACCCGCGAAGATCTGCTCGCACCAGGGCCGCGCCTGTCGCGCACGACGAGCCGTCAGGCCGCGGCCGTCTTGATCGCGCTCTTCAGCGGCCCACCGGAGCCCGCAGGCCCGACGCGCGGAACGAGAACGCCACACGGTTACGGTCCGGCTTGGGGTCAACGACGGCGAGGAGCGCCGGTACACCCTGGAACCAGGCGGGGAGTGAGTTAACACGTGGCGGCAGGTGGGCAGTTGCCGAGGTTGCGACCAAGATCGCGGGCAAGCCTTCCAAGCAGGCGGTGCGAGTTCGATCCTCGTCACCCGCTCCAAAGGTGGAGCGCGCAATCTCACGATCGCGTTCGTGCCGCGCAGGTTCCCACGCGGCGCCGGCACCGTCGTGACGGCTCCCGGGGAGCCGTCGGTGGTCGCGGGGTCTCGGCGGTGGCGCGTTCGCTTTCGGGTGGCGGTACCCGGGGCGGGCTCGGTGGTGGAGCCCGATCAGGGGTGGTGGGGTGGGAGTAGGTGGGCGATGGATTCCAGGTCGGCTTGGTCCTGGGTGGGTGGGCGGAGGCGTTCGGCGTCGCCGTAGCGGGTGTCCAGGAGGATGTTTTCGATGCCCAGGGTGGCGAGGGCCGCCAGGTCGGCTTCGATTTGGGCGATGGTGCCTTCGCCCGGGAGGCGGTCCGCGTCGGTGGCGGGGGTGGTGGTGATCCGCAGGGGTGTGCGGAGGGCCACGGTCGGGGTGGGGCGGCCGGCTTGTTCCGCGGCTTGGCGGAGGGCCGGGAGGCCCTGCTTCTCGAGCCAGGCCGTGGTGACGCCCAGTGGGTGCCAGGTGTCGCCGTGGCGGACCGCGCGGCGGATGGCGGCGGGGCTGTTGCCACCGATCCAGATCGGCGGATGCGGGGATTGGCTGGGACGCGGGGCGGTTTGTACGTCCCGGAAGGAGACGTGGGTGCCCTCGAAGGTCGCGATGTCCTCGGTCCACAACGTGCGCAGGGCCGCGAGGTATTCGTCGGTGATCCGGCCGCGTTCGGCGTAGTCGACCTTCAGGGCCGCGAACTCCTGTTCGGCCCAGCCGATGCCCACGCCCAGGACCAGGCGGCCGGCGCTGTACCGGTCGAGGTTGGCGGTCACGCGGGCGGTCAGGAGCGGGTCGCGGTACGGCATGATCAGCACCGTCGTGCCCAGGCGAATGCGCTCGGTCCGTCCGGCCAGCCACGCGAGCGCGGTGAGCGGTTCGTAGAACGGGGCCGGGTATTGGGCCGCGACGTCCGGGGTGACGGCGATGTGGTCGGACAGCATCGCGACGTCCAGGCCGAGGTCCTCGGCATGCCTGACGGACGCCAGCATCGTGTCGGGGCTCGCGGTCGGGCCGTAGTTGGGGATGTTCACGCCGAATCGCATGTACGCCTCCGGAGATAGCCTCGTTCGATCGGAAACCCGGGGTCGTGGGTCGTGGGTCGTGGTTCCTTGTGGTCGCGCAGTCGCGGGGTCTTCGGGACAACGATTCGACCGTAGGGCCTCACATCCGTGTCAGGGCCAAATCGAAAGAAGATGGCGTCGTGCTGATCGGGGAACTCGCGGAGTGCACCGGGGTCTCGGTCCGGCTGCTGCGCTACTACGAGCAGCAGGGCATGCTCGCGTCCACGCGCGACGCGAACGGCTACCGCACCTACGACGCGGACGCCGTCGTGATCGTGGGCCGGATCCGCACGCTG
This sequence comes from Embleya sp. NBC_00896, assembly GCF_045207785.1. NCBI lineage: Bacteria > Bacillati > Actinomycetota > Actinomycetes > Kitasatosporales > Streptomycetaceae > Embleya > Embleya sp. NBC_00896. The sequence continues at coordinate 5,007,222 of NZ_CP108776.1, read as the reverse complement.
CTGTCGGCGGGGCTGTGTACGCGGCGGATCGTCGACCTGCTGCCGTCGCTGCGGGGTGATCCAGCGCGGCCTGTCCCGGCCGCCGACATCGTGAACGTGCCGGCGTGGGAACGGGCCCGGCTGACCGCCGACATCGATCGGATCACGGCGGAGCGGGCCGTGCTGGACGCGATGATCGCCGCTGCGGAGACGGCGGGTCGGTCCGCGACGCACGGTGATCCGGCCTTTCCGGAACGCGCCCGGACCGGCGGCTTCGCGGCGGGGCGCCGATCGCGATGACCCGGAGCCGGCGTGGGCGGCTCGGCGGCGCTCCCCGATCGGCGATTCGACGCTGCCGAACCGGGGCTATGGCAGGTTGATCGCCACTATCCCGCCGAGGACCAGGACCGTGGCGGCTATTCGGTGTCGGCCGTAGGTCTCGTGGAAGACCACGGTGCCGATGATCGCGCCGATCACGACCGAGGACTCGCGTAGGGCCGCGATCGTGGCCAGGGTGCCTCGGGTCTGGGCCCAGATGACGAGGGTGTACGCGACGACGGACATCGCACCGCCGAGCAGGCCCCATACGCGTTGTGGGTTGCGCTCGGGATCGGGGCCGCGTCGGTAGTGGAGGACAACGATGGTCGGGGCCGATTCGAGGACGAACAGCCAGGCCGCGTACGACATCGCCGAACCGGCCGAGCGCGCGCCGACGCCGTCCAGGACGGTGTACAGCGCGATCGCGCCGCCGGTCGCCAGGGCGGCGAGTACGGCCGCGGCCTCCGCGCGCCCGGGAATGCCGCCGGCGAGCGCGAGGACGAGCATGCCGATCGAGATCACGACCACGCCGACGGTCTGGGTCGCGGTGAGGTACTCGTGCAGCAGGGTCACGCCGATCAGCGCGGTGAGCCATGGGGACGTGCCGCGCGCGATCGGGTACACCTGACCGAAGTCGCCGAGCCGGTACGCCTCGAGAAGCAGCAGGTTGTACGCGGTGTGCAGGGCCGCGGACCCGAGCAACCACGGCCACGCGCCGGCGGCCGGGATGCCGACGAAGGGCAGGCACGCCAAGCCCAGGCACAGGCCGCCGACCTGGATCATGATCATGGTTCCGAGCCGGTCCTTGAGCCCGTGCGCCAGCGCGTTCCACGCCGCGTGCAGCCCGGCCGAGCCGAGGACCGCGGCGGTGACGGCCGGGGTCACGCCCGGTCGCGCGCAAGGAGGGCCACCGGATCGCCGGCGCGTCCGGCATTTCCGGCGTCGGCGTCAATGCGTCGGTCGGCGGCCGCCTCGGCGTGGGCGGGCGGCTCGGGGGCCGGTCGGGTCGGTTCCTTGGGTCCGGCTGTCCGATCGGGGGGTGAGTCGTACCCCACCGTGAACGCCCTTGGTATGGACTCGATTTCGGTAGGCATGCTGCCGGTGGGGATGGACTCGATTCGCTCCGGAGACGTCATTCGGGTCATCCAAGCACGGGGGACGCGATAATGGCCGCTATATGACCTCCACTTCTTCCGCTTACGCCTCGCTGCGCGGTCTCGCGCTCGGGGACGCGCTCGGCGCGCAGTTCTTCGTACCCGACAACCTCCCCAAGCTGACCGCTCGCCTGCTCCCGGACGGCATTTGGCCGTGGACCGACGACACCGAGATGGCATGTGTGATCCACGCCGAGTTGACCACCCGTCAGCGAATCGATCAGGACGCGCTGGCCAAGGTGTTCGCCGTGCGGCACGACTTCGATCGAGGCTACGGGCCGTCCACGAACCGAATGTTGCGGTTGGTCCGCGAGGGCGGTGACTGGCGGACTCTGGCCGCCGAACCCTTCGACGGACAGGGGTCCTGGGGCAATGGGGCCGCGATGCGGGTCGCCCCATTGGGTGCGTGGTTCGCGGACGACCTCGACGCGGTGGTGGAACAGGCCGCGTTGTCGGCGGCGGTGACGCATACGCACCCCGAGGGGATCGCGGGCGCGGTCGCGGTGGCCGTCGCGGCGGCGGGGGCGGTGACGCTGCGGCGGCCGAGCGCGGGCGAGTTCGTGACGTACGTGCGGGCTCGGACTCCGGTCGGCCTGGTCCGCGAACGGCTGGGCGCGGCACTGGATCTGGTGGACCGTCAGGATGCGCGGGCGGTGGGCCGGATCCTCGGGAACGGCCGACAGGTGAGTGCGCCGGACACGGTGCCGTTCGCGGTGTGGTCGGCGGCTCGGCACCTCGACGACTACGCGGCGGCCTTCTGGGACACCGCGAGCGCGGGCGGGGACGTGGACACCACGTGCGCGATCGTGGGCGGAATCGTGGGTGCCCGGGCGGAGTTGCCGGCCGGATGGGCCGCCCGGGTCGAGGAGTTGCCGCACTGGTGGCGGGCGGAGGTCGGCGATGGCGGTGGTGGGGACTTGGGCGACTGACGCCGCGGCGATGGTCGGAAGCCGGGCCCGGGACGGGCCCACTCCCGGAGGCATAGGGGCGTGATCAACCGGCCTTGAGTGGGGTCCGCCTTGCGCCGAGCCCCGCTCTCGGTTGGGGCTTCTTCTTCCTGAGGGACCGTCACATCGTTTGCGCTGCTTGGCCGTCCGCTCCGGCACCGGTGGTGGTGGTGGTGGTGGTGGTCGGCGCGGCGGCCCGGTGGTGCGCGATGTCGGGTGTCGGGTGCGCAGGGTTTTGATGGTCTGTCATATCGATGCGGGGTCGATATCCGCGGCAGCGGCGAATGGTTGGCAAACTCAGGCGACTTCCACAATGATGAGCGCGCTCTCGTTGCGGCCCGATCGACGGAGCGCCCTGTTCGCGGTCGCGCGGAGTCGTCCGTCGAGGTCGGATGGTACGAACTCCGTTCCGGTCGGCGCCGGGTGCGTTGTTCACGGGTGAGGCGAGCGTGCGGTCGGCAGACCGCGATTCGCTTCCTGATGGTCCATCGGATCTTCGTCGGTGGCCGATCGCCCGCTCCCTCGTGCCGATCGGGCCTACCGTGGGAGAGGCCGAACTTCCCCGAAGGAACCCTCACATGCGCAAGATCCTGCTTCGGATGAGCACTGTGGCGATCGCCGGTTCGCTGCTCCTGGCCGCGACCGCGTGTGGTCGCGACGAGGAGGCGCTGGCCCGGAAGTACGGCCCGACTCCGGCGGCCGCGCCCGAGACCACGGCCGCCGCGTCGCAGTCGCCGGGGGCAACGCCCACCGCGACCGCCCCGGCTGCCACGGCGCCGCCGTCGGCGGACCCTTCCGCGACGGGCTCGGCGCCGCCGTCCTCCGCCGCGCCCGTGTCGACGACACCGCTGACGCGGGATCAGCTCGCGAGCGCGCTGGTCACGGCGGCGGAGATGCCGCAGGGCACGTACGACACCGAGCCGACCGACACCGCCGAGGACCGGGCGACGGCCCAACAGGCCGACTGTCAGCCGCTCATCGACCTGTTGCGGCCGGCGCAGGGGGCGACCCCGCCGGCGGCGTCGGCCCAGGCCTCGGTGACCGTGGGCAGCCCGTATCCGACGAGCTTCACCGTCGTCGAGCTGTTCTCGTTCGCGGACGGTGGTGCGGCGGACCTGTTCGCCAAGGGCCGCGACGCGCTGAAGACGTGCGCGTCGATCACCTCGACGGACAGCGAGGGGGCGACCACCACGGAAACCTACAGCGAGATCCAGCACGCGCAGCTCGGCGACGAGACGCTGGCGGTCGGGATGGTTCCCCAGGACGGTGGGGCGCTGGGGATGGTCCTGGTCCGGGTGGGCTCGACGCTCGTGGTTGTCAGCAACGCGGAATTGTCGGGGACGGTTCCCAGTCTGTCGGACGATGCGGTGGTGGTGCGGCAGGTGGAGAAGCTTGTGGCCGTGGGCTAGGTGGGGCGGGCTGTGGCCGTGTTTGTCCTCAAACGCCGGACGGGCTGGATCGGGCCACGCATGGTCCCGGCGGGAATGGGCCGGCCTGCGGCCCGCTGTCCTCAAGCGCCGGACGGGCTGGGTTGGGCCTCGTCCCACGCATGGTCTCGACGGCAATAGGCCGGCCTGCGGCCCTGGATTGAGCCTCGTCCGGGTTGGGGTCAGGTGGAGTCTCTCGTGTGTACGGTCATTTGCCACAGGGTCAGTTCCGGTGGGGTGGCGCCCTCCGTGGCGGCGATGATGGCCTCGGCTACCGCGTGCATCGGGACCAGTTCCTTGAAGGCGACCGAGGTCAGGCGGGGGCGGACCATTTCGCACAGGGACAGGTCGTCCGTGCCGACGATGGCGATGTCCTCCGGGACTCGGACGCCGAGGTCGGCCAACGCGCCCATGAGCAGGGCCGCGTATTCGTCGTTGTAGCCGTACAGGCCGTCGGGGCAGCCCACTTCCCGCCACTCCCCCGCGATCCGGGCGGCCTCGTCCGGGGTCTCGGCCATCTCGACCACGCGCACCGTGAGGTCGGCCCGGTCGGCCACGGCGCGGAAGCCGGCCAGGCGTTCCAGGCCCATCTCGGCGAGGCCCGGTTCGCGCGGTACGACCACGGCGAGGTCACGCCGACCCCGCTCGATCAGGTGCTCGGCCGCCCGGGCGCCGGCCGAGGCGTGATCGGCCTTCAGCGTGAGGGCGACCGGGACCGGGCTGCTGCCCAGGGCCACGACGGCGATGCCGCGCTTGGTCAGGTATTCGACGCCCTCGGGCGACATCCGCTCCGGCAGGACCAGGACCGCGGCCGGGTTCAACGCGCCCCACGCCTTCGCGGCCCCGATACCGTGCGCGGCCGGATTGCCGTGGATCACGAGGGTGTGGCCCAGGCCGTGCAGTTCGCGCGCGAGGCCGTCCAGGAAGGTCTGGATGAGTCGGCCGAACGGGACCACGTACGTCGGGACGATCACGAGGTCGGTGCGTCCGCGCCGGAGCGAACGGGCATCCGAGCGTGGTTCGTAGCCGAGCGTCGACGCGATCTCCCGGACGCGGCGGCGGGTTTCCTCGGGGATGCGGCTGTCCGGGACGTCGTTCATCGCGTACGACACGGTCGCGCGCGAAACGCCTGCGGCGCGGGCCACATCGGCCCCGGTCGGTGGGCGTCTCGTTGTGCTCATGGGGCGATTGTGGCCCAAGAACGCGGGTCCGTTCGGCTGGGGGCGTTTGGTGGGGTTCGTGTCGGCGGTCCGCACCCGATGGGCGTGCGGACGCTTCGGTTGCGCGTTTTGCGTGCTGTCGACCGGCCAGGGCGAGTGGGCGGGATACGACTCCCGCCGCGCCCGCTCTTCCGGCGTAGTCGAATTCAACTGTTCCGGTTGCCGACCGGTCATGAGGAAGAGAGACTGCTTAATCGAGTAAGCGATCGAGTACTCCCCGTCGAGAACCAAAGGATGGCTCCATGAAGCTGCACGTCCACGAGCGCGGCGCCGGCGACAAGGTCGCGTTGCTCATCCACGGTGTGATGTCCGACCACGGCACCTGGCACGCCGTCGAGGACGCGCTCGTGGCCAAGGGCTACCGGGTCCTCGCCTGCGACCTGCGCGGGCACGGGCTCAGCGCGCGCGGCGCGTACTCGCCCGGGCTGCTCGCGGACGACATCGTGGAGAACCTCCCCGCCGACGCCGACGTCGCGATCGGGCACTCGCTCGGCGCCCTCACGCTGTCGCTGGCGATCGACCGGCTGCGGCCGAGGAAAGCCGTGTACTGCGACCCGGCCTTCCGGCTCGGCCGAATCCCGGCGGGCGCCCTGGAGGGCATGAAGGCGATGGTCGCCACCGCGTCCCTGGACGGCATCCGGGCGATGAACCCGCGCTGGTCGGACGCCGACGTGCGGGCCGAGCTCGACGGCTTCGGCCGCTACGACATCGACTTCCTGCAGAGCGTCAGCGATTTCGACCCGACGTATGTACCGGCCGCGCCGACCGTGCCCTCACTCGTCCAACTCGCCGACCCGAGCTTCATCGTGGACGCCGAACTGGCGGAGGAACTGCGCTCGCGGGGCTATGACGTACGGGTGGTCGAGGGCACCGGCCACTGCATCCACCGCGACGACTTCGACGCGTTCATGAAGTCGCTCGACGGCTGGATCTGAGCCGCCACACCCACGTCCACACCCGCCCGCGCCCCTGACGGCGCGTCAAGAAGGCCCGATCCCCACCAGGGGACCGGGCCTTCCCGACGATGGTGCGAGCCGCTCTACCCGATGAAGGTGATCCGGTCCGCCGCCGGCGGCACGATCGGCGCGCCCGCCGACGAGTGCGCCGCGAAGTAGCCGAGCAGCGCGTCCAGGTCGGACGAGCCGACCAGCTTGTTCGTGCCGGTCTTGAAGGCCGTGAAGCCGTCGCCACCACCGGAGAGGAACTCGTTCGCGGCGACCTTGTAGGTCGCCGCCGGGTCGATCGCGACCCCGTTCAGCTTGACGCTGCCCGGCACGATCTTGTCCGCGCCCGTCTTCGACCGATCGGTCGTGTAGGTCAGGCCCTTCGAGATCTGCAGGACCTTCGGGCTCGCCGCGTTGCCGCCCGTGTACTGCTGCGCGAGCAGGTCCAGGATCGCCTGCCCCTTGAGGTCCACGGTGTGCATCATGTTGGTGAACGGCTGCACCGTGAACGCCTCGCCGTAGGTGACGACGCCGTCCCCTTCGGCACCCGCCGCCGCGTATTGCAGGTCGGATCGGATGCCGCCCGGGTTCATGAACGCGATCTGCGCACCGCCCTTGTCGGCCGGCGCCATCGCCTCCAACTGCGCGTCGGCTATCAGATCGCCCAACGGCTGCTCGGGCGTGGTCGCGCCGCGGCCGCGGATGTCGGCGGAGATGTACCCGATCGATCGGTTCGCGACCGGCGCCGCGAGCTTCTGCCAATCGGCGAGCAGGTTGGTCAGGTCCGGCGCCTTGGGCGTGTCGCGACGCACGACGTGGTTCTGCGCCTTGACCGAGGTGCGCACGATGTCGCGGGTGTTCTTGTCGTAGGTGACGTCGATCTGCGTGTACACCTTGCCGAACGACGAGGCGCTCGTGACCATCCGCGGCTTGCCGGCCGGGTCGGGGATGTTGCACGCGTACGCCTGGTGCGTGTGGCCCGTGACGACCAGGTCGATCGCCGGGTCGAGACCCTTGGCGATGTCGACGACCGGACCGGACAGGCCCGGATTGCCACCGGCGTTGCAGTCGTAGTTGTACGCGTTGCTCGCGGGCAGGCCGCCTTCGTGCAGCAGGACCACGATCGACTCGACGCCGAACAGCCGCAGCCACGGCACGATGCTGTTGGCGGTCTTGATCTCGTCCTTGAACTTCAGACCCTTGACGCCCTCGGCCGTGACGATGTCCGGCGTGCCTTCGAGCGTCATGCCGATTAAGCCGACGCGCGCGCCGTTCACGTTCTTGATGCTCACCGGTGCCAGGATCGGCAGACCGGTGCGCTCGTCGAGCACGTTGGCGGCGAGGTACTCGAAGTCGGCGCCCTTGAAGGTGCGGCCGGGCGTGTAACAGCCGTCCGTCGGGTGACAACCGCCGTACTGCATGCGCTGCAGTTCCTTGCGGCCCTCGTCGAACTCGTGGTTGCCCACGGACGTGACGTCGAGGCCGATCTTGTCGAGCGCCTCGATGGTCGGCTCGTCGTGGAACAGACCCGACAGGAGCGGGCTCGCGCCGATCATGTCGCCGGCCGCGACGGTCAGCGAGTTCGGGTTCTGCGCGCGGGCCTCGCGCAACTGTGTCGCGAGGTGCTCGATGCCGCCGGCCGGGATCGAGACGGGCTTGCCGTCGGGACCGATCTCGGTGACGTTGCCGGCAGAACCCTGCGGTTCCTCCAGGTTGCCGTGCAGGTCGTTGAGCGCGAGCAGTTGGAGGTCCATCGTGCGCGCGGGCCGGCCGTGGTCGGCGCGCATGTCGGCCGACGCGGTGCCGCCGGCGGCGAACAGGCTCGCGGCGACCAGGCCGGTCAGAGCGAGGCGACCGCGGCGTCGTCTAATCACGAACATGGGATCCCTTCGGATGACGCGCGCATACGGGTGACGCGCGTAGAAACCGGGACAGGAACGTGGTTCGAAGCCAGACATTAGGGGCTCTCCCCCGCCCCGCACGAGACCCCGCACGAGACCTCGCGCGAAACCGTTGTGTGAAACCGCTGTGAACTTCCCGGCCCATCCGCCGCACAGGGCATGATCATTGGCCGTTTCCCACCCCCGGACGCTGGGCAGCCGTACGGCGTGGCACCTAAAAGGGAGGGATGTCCGCGATGCGCGTGGAATTCGCGACCGAACCGGGTCATCCGGGCAAACCGAACGAGGATTTCGTCGTCGTGGGACCCACGACGCTGGTACTGCTCGACGGTGTGACGTCGAGTTCCGACAACGGCTGCAAGCACGGTGTCCCGTGGTTCGTCGAGCGGCTCGGGTCCGCGCTTTTCACGCACAGCGGGGGGCGTCCGGACCGCTCGCTCGCCGAGTGCCTCCACGACGCGATCGAGGACACCGCGGCGTTGCACGTGGACGGTTGCGACCTGGCCCGGCCGGACGCGCCCGCCGCGACCGCCGTCGTGGCGCGGGTTCTCGGGGATCGGCTCGAATACCTGGTGCTGTCCGACTCGACCCTGCTCGTCGAGCGCGACGACGACCTCGTGGTGATCACCGACGACCGCACGGACGTGATCGGCACGCCGTTGCGCCGAGTCCGGGACGGCTATCCGGTGGGCACACCCGAGTACATGACGGCGCATCAGGAGTACGCGGGCGCGCTGCGGGCGGCGCGGAACGCGCCCGGCGGGTATTGGGTCGCGGCGGCCGATCCGGCGGCGGCGGGCGAGGCGTTGACGGGCAGCATGGCGATGGGCGAGGTGCGGGGGCTGGCGGCGCTGAGCGGTGGGGCCAGTCGGCTGGTCGATCGGTTCGGGCTGAGCGACTGGGACCGGCTGATGACGACGCTGCGGCACTTCGGTCCGGCGGAGTTGCTCGCGCGGGTGCGGGCGGCGGAGGCGTCCGACTCGGATGGGGTGCGGTGGCCTCGGGGCAAGGTGTGTGACGATGCCACGGCCGTGTGGGCGGTTGTCTAGCGGCTGGGCCGGGGCGGCTGCCGGGCGTCCTCAAACGCCGGACGGGCTGGATTGGCTTTCGTCCTCAAGCGCCGGACGGGCTCGATTGGCTTCGTCCTCAAACGCCGGACGGGCTGAGTTGGCTTCGCTCTCAAGCGCCGGACCGGCTGGATTGGCTTTCGTCCTCAAACGCCGGACCGGCTGGATTGGCTTTCGTCCTCAAACGCCGGACCGGCTGAGTTGGCTTCGTCCTCAAGCGCCGAACCGCTTCGGGTTCGGGCGGTTCGTCCTCAAGCGCCGGACGGGCTCTGAGGGGCATCGGACGGGGTGAGGGGCCGTCCGGTGCTTGAGGACGAATCGGGGGGCGTTACTTCGGGAGGACGCTTTCGATGGCGGCGATCAGGTTCGGGTCGTGCGGGTCGGTCTGCGGGCGGAAGCGGCCCACGATCGCGCCTTCGGCGGAGAGCAGGAACTTCTCGAAGTTCCATTGCACGTCGCCCGCGGTGCCCTCGGCGTCGGACGCCGCGGCGAGCACGTCGTACAGCGGGTGCCGGTCCGGGCCGTTGACGTCGATCTTCTCGGTGAGCGGGAACGTCACACCGTAGGTCGTGGAGCAGAACTCGAGGATCTCCTCGGCGCTGCCCGGCTCCTGGCCCATGAACTGGTTGCACGGCACGCCCACGACGGTGAAGCCGCGCGCGCCCAGTTCCTTCTGCAGTTCCTCCAGGCCGGTGTACTGCGGGGTCAGCCCGCACTTGGACGCGACGTTGACGACCAGCGCGACCTTCCCCTCGGTCACACCGCCCAGGGTCGTGGTCTCCCCCTCCAAGGTGGCGATGGGGGTGTCGAGGATGCCCATGATCGTTGTCCTTCCTGCGTAATGCCGCTCCGAACGGCGCGATCCGAACTCGTCGAGCGCTCCGGGACGGCGGGGGTGAACGGGAGTGAGCCGTGAAGACCCGACGCTATCGAGCACAGCCTGAGGCTGCCCGTCCCGGTCAGGCCGAATCGCCGCGTCGCCCGGCGTACACATCCGCCAGACCCGCGCGCCACCCCACGGTGCACGGCCCGGTGATCGCCGCGCGCTTGGTGGTGTCCTGCACCTGGCCACGCAGCGTGCCCGGTTGTTCGCGCACCACGACCTCGGCCGGCCGGCCGCTCAGCTCGGCCATGTGGGCGGCCCACTCCTGCACGCTCGCGGGTTCGTCGCCGCCCCAGTTGACCACCGTCGCCGGCGTGGACGCGGCGTCGAGCAGGGCCGCGGTCTGGCCGTTGATGTCGTCCTGGTGGATCGGGCTGTACATGCACGGGTCCCAGCGCGTCACGATCGGCCGCCCCGCCAGCATCGCGTCCAGGTGCATCGTCGGCAGGCCGCCGTTGGGGCCGTAGGAGGCGTTCATCCGGGCGATCACGACGGGGAGGTCGAACGCGCGGGCGCAGTAGCGCGACACCGCCTCCTCGGCGGTCTTGGACACGGAGTACGTCGGCGCGTGCGAGACGTTGGAGTCGCCGAGCGGATCGGTCTCCTTGAACACGTGCATCGGGTCCTCGTGCGGCTTGAGCACCGACGCGGTGGACATCACCAGGGCCGCCTTCGCCCGCCGGCAGTGCTGGAGCAGCAGCCCGGTGCCCTCGGCGTTGACCCGCAGCGCCTCGTCGTAGTCCAGGCCCGGGCCCTGGAAGGTCGCGAGGTGCAGGACGTAGGTGAAGTCCGCGGGCAACTCGTCGAAATCACCCGAGCCGAGGTCGACGGACCGGGTGGTCACCCCGAGCGCGTCCACGCGCTTGCGGTCCTCGGCGTTCGAGAAGCGGGCGATGCCCCATACCTCGTTGTCCCGTGCCAGGAACTCGGTCAGCGGGTACGCGATCTGGCCCGCGGGACCGGTGATCAGGATCTTCTCGCCCGACAGCATGCGACTCCTCGGAGGACTCGATGTACGCGGCGTCCACGCGACGCCGACGGCACATCTACGCGATATGTCCGCGATGTACGAAGTCGATGGTCGACAGTACATCTGACGTACCGTCATATCCGAGACGAGGCAGGGAGACCAGGCCCGTCGCACGTGTCCCCGGACACCCCGATGGCGCCCTCCGCACGGGGGTGGCGGTGGGCGCCAGGGGTATCGAGGATGGGCCTGCGAATCCCGACGTCGAGCCTCGACACGTCGCCGGGTTCGAACTCAGACCTCGATCTCCTCCTCGATACGCTTCAAACTGTGCCGGGCCAGCGCGAGATTGGCGCGGTCCTTGATCAGCACCAGGTACAGGAACAGGCCCTTGCCGGCGCGACCGCTCAGCGGTCGGATCACGTGGTACTGCTTGCCGAGCGTGATCAGGACGTCCTCGATCTGATCGCCGAGATGGAGCATCTCCATCGTGCGCATCTTCGCGCGCATCACGTCGGTGTTTCCCGCGGCGGCGACGTTGAGATCGAGTTCCTTGCTGCCGCCGAGAACTCCAAGCGCCATTCCGCTCGTATAGTCGACCAGGGCCACCCCCACGGCACCCTCGATCGTCAATGCTTCCTTGAGGGCCGTTTCCATATTGGCCATGATTGCCTCCGGGGCGATCGGCGGTGCGGCTTTCCGGTGGATTCCGCCAGGCTCACCCTCCGGCGACGGGACATCTGTCGTCTCCGCGCCGGCGTCGACCGTGTCGACGAGGTCGACCTGGGGCATTGCGTTTGGATCGACCTCGATAGCTTCGATGGGATCGGCCTCGATCACTGGGGTCCGTTCGGCGGCGGATTCGGTCGACGGGTCGGCTGAGCTGCGCCGGGCCGGCCTCGACCGGCGCGGGGGTTGTGCCATCTCCGCCCACTCCCTCGAGACCGGCCCCTTCGAGGCCGGTCCGCACCTGCCCGCCTCGGCCCTCGTACGCGGGTTCGCCTGATCACCGCGCACAAACAAGGGAATTCCCAGAACGGCTTGCGGGCCGCTGCTCGCGATCTCCATCGCATTCACGCCCCCGCCGCTCAAGTCACGCGCCCCTTCCCCCGTGTGTGCGCCCATTGCTTTGTGTGTCGCTCTTTCGCGCACCCGACCGTGAGTTCGACATCACGAGCCTCGCGCCGCCGACTCGCAATGCCGGCCCACAATGCCCGCTCGGAAATTCGAACGCGACCGCTCGGGTTCACTGGACGGCAGCGTAGAAGCAGCCCCGGGATCCTGGTAAGCAAAATTCGGTTATTTTCCGGAAACCCGGTCCCGATGACCTCCGGACGCTAAAATCCGCGACTTCCCGCAAGCGGGGGCCGGCGAGGACTGTCCAGCGGATGTGACCCACGGGTAGCGTCACAGGCGGCCCCGCGCGCGACCCGAGCCCGAGGAGATGGACATGTCCGCCACCGAAACGCCCCGACCCCAGGACACGCGGCCCGAACCGGCCGCGAAGCCGCAGCCGGTGTCGCCGACGGATCTGAGTTTCGCGCTGCCCCCCGTGTTCGAGACCGTCGAGCAGGAGCGCCGGCACCGCAAGGAGCGGCTGACCGCCGCCCTGCGGCTGTTCGGCCGGTTCGGCTTCGAGGAGGGCGTCGCGGGACACATCACCGCGCGCGACCCCGAGTTCCCGGACCACTTCTGGGTCAACCCCTTCGGCATGTCCTTCAAGCACATCACCGTCGACGACCTGATCCTGGTCAACCACGAGGGACAGGTCGTCGAGGGCCGATTCCACGTCAACCAGGCCGCGTTCGCGATCCACTCGCAGATCCACGCGGCTCGGCCGGACGTGGTCGCGGCGGCGCACAGCCACTCCACCCACGGGCGCGCGATATCGGCTCTCGGGATCAGGCTCGAACCGATAACCCAGGACGTGTGTCCGTTCTACGAGGACCACGAACTGTTCGACGACTACGCGGGCGTCGTGCTGGACGCCGAGGAGGGCAAGCGGATCGCCCGCACGCTCGGCGCGCGCAAGGCGCTCATCCTGCGCAACCACGGCCTGCTCACCGTCGGACAGTCGGTCGACGCGGCGGCGTGGTGGTTCATCACGATGGAGCGCTCCTGCCAGGTCCAGCTGCTCGCACAGGCGGCCGGCGAGCTCAAGCCGATCTCGCCGGAGAACGCCAGGCTGACCCGCGATCAGCTCGGCAACGACACCGTCGCGTGGATCAACTACAAGCCGCTGTACGACGTGATCAGCCGCTCCGAGCCGGACCTGTTCGGCGTCCACGGCCCGATGGAGTCCGCGAGCTGACCACCGGGCCCGCGCCCGCCGCACGCCGCCCGGCGCACGCGCCCGCCACACACGCCGCCCGCGCCCGCCGATCGGTCCCGGTATCCGCCGACCGGGCGCAATCTCGGCGATATCCGGCCGCACCGGGAATCAACCGGCCCGCTTGCGGAAAGTACAAGGGCATGCACGAACGGAGCCTTCCGCAGCTATTCACGCGGTCAGCGCGGCCCGTCTCGGCCACGGTGTGGCTGCCCGCGGCCGAGCGCACCGTCGATCCCTCGTTGCTCGTGCGCCGGATCGCCCAGTTCGTGCTGGACGCGATCGCCTCCACCTTCCTGCCCGGTGCCGCGATGTTCCTGTTCGTGCTGCTGCCCACGCACGCCGACGGTTCGATCCGCAGCGGCCCGTTGACCGCGACGATCACGGCCGGCGTCGTCTGCGCCGCCGCCGCGATCCTGCTCTGGTACTGGGTCCTGCGGCCCGCCGAGCACGACGGGCGCACGTGGGGCATGCAGCTGTTCGGCATCCGCGTGGTCGACGTCTCCGGCGGCCGCGCGTCCCGGCGCCAACTCGGGGTCCGCTGGCTGCTGCTGGTGGTCGACGCGTTCGCGCTGGGCGCGGTCGGACTCACCGCGGTGCTCACCAGCGAGCGCCGCCAGCGCGTCGGCGACCGGGTCGCGCGCACGCTCGTGGTCCGCGGTCGCGGCCCCGGCCTCGACTGAGCGGACCCCCGCACCTCCGAGCCCCCGGCACCGGCACCGACACCCGAGAAAGTCGACATTCCCGCGCACTCCGTCCCAATTGTGGCCTTGCACACGGATCGCAATTGCCACCTTGTCGCCATGTCCATCCGACCACTAGTGTCGGCTCGCCGTGGTGCTCGGGAAGCCGGTTCGATGCCGGCGCGGCCCTCGCCACTGTGATCGGGAAGTTCTCCTCCATCCCCGCCGAAACGTTGATTCGTCGCCTCGGGGAAGCCACTGGGACCGCTTGCGGCCCCGGGAAGGCGGAGACGTGAACGTACGACCCGTCAGCCAGGAGACCGGCCACGGCGATCGTCCGTCCACGAGGTGTTGGAGAGGGACCCTTCCTCATGCATATCGCCGAGGGCTATCTGCCCTGGGAACACGCCGCCGCCTGGGGCGTCGCGTCTGCCCCGTTCGTCGTCTACGGGGCCCGCGCGCTCACCCGCGAGGTCCGCGACAGACCCGAGAACACCCTGCTGCTGGGCGCGTCCGGCGCGTTCTCGTTCGTGCTGTCCGCACTCAAGATCCCGTCCGTCACCGGCAGTTGCTCGCATCCGACCGGTACCGGGCTGGGCGCGATCCTGTTCCGGCCGCCGATCATGGCCGTGCTGGGCACGATCACCCTGCTGTTCCAGGCCCTGTTGCTCGCGCACGGCGGGCTCACCACACTCGGCGCCAACGTGTTCTCGATGGCGATCGTCGGCCCGTGGGCCGGATACGGCGCCTATCGACTGACCCGGATGCTGCTCGACCGGCGCGAGGGCACGCTGCCGCTGGACGTCGCGGTGTTCATGGGCGCCTTCGTCGCGGACCTGAGCACCTACTGCGTCACCAGCGTGCAACTCGCGCTCGCCTTCCCGGACCCGGACAGCGGATTCCTCGGCGCACTGGCCAAGTTCGGCGGCATCTTCTCGCTCACCCAGATCCCGCTCGCGGTCAGCGAGGGCCTGCTGACGGTCCTCGTCGTACGGCTGCTGCGGCAGTCGAGCCGCGGCGATCTGATCCGGCTGGGCGTCGTGCGGGTCGGGTCCGAGGAGGCGAAGGCCAAGTGAAGCGGTCGACGAAGATCAACCTGCTGATCGTGCTGGTCGTGGTGCTGCTCGCGGCGCTGCCCGTGGTGTTCGGGATGGGCGACCACAAGGACGATCCGTTCACGGGCGCCGACAGCCAGGCGGAGACCGCGATCACCGAGAACGACCCGGGCTACGAACCGTGGTTCAGCCCGCTGTACGAACCCCCGTCCGATGAGATCGAGTCCGGCCTCTTCGCCCTCCAGGCGGCGCTCGGCGCGGGCGTGGTCGGGTACATGTTCGGCGTGGTCCGCACCCGCAGGCGACTGGCTCCCGAGGCGGCGGACACCCCCGACGACGAGGCGACGGCCGACGAGACCCCGGTATCGGCCGCGGGGCGCTGACCCGTGCTGCCGATCGACGCGGCGGCGCACGCCAGTTCGTGGCGGCGTCGCCATCCGGCCGAGAAGGCCGTGCTCTCCTTCGGGCTGCTCGGGTGCGCGGTGGCCTTGCCGCCCTGGCCCGGCGCGGTCCTGGTCGCGGTGACCGTGCTGGTCGTCGCGTTCGGGTTCGCCGCGGTGCCGGCCCGACGCCTGTGGCGAGCGGCCCGCGCGCCGCTCGGGTTCGCCGCGACCGGCGCGGTCACGCTGCTCGTGTCCGTCGGCGGCGACGGCGTGGGCTGGGCCGACGACGGGCCGCGGCACGCGGGCGAGTTGCTCGCGCGCACCGGTGCCGCGGGGCTCGCGATGCTGCTGTTCGCGTTCACCACACCCCTGTCGGACGTACTGCCCAGGCTGACCCGGGTGGGTGTGCCCGCGGCGGTCGTGGACGTGGCCGCGGTGATGTACCGGATGTTGTTCCTGCTCTACGACACGACCACGCGGATCAACCAGGCCCAGGCCGGTCGGCTGGGCCATCGGACCCGGCGGGCGCGCTGGCGCTCGGTGGCCGGGCTCGGTTCGGCCGTGTTCGTACACGCGTTCGCGCGGGCGCAGCGCCTGGAGGCGGGCCTCGCGGGGCGCGGCTACGACGGACGCCTGCGCGTGCTCGTGGACGAGGTGCCGATCTCGCGCGCCTTCGTCGCCTACTCCCTGTCCCTCGTGGCGGCGGTCGTCGCTGCCACCCTTCTCCTGGTTTCGGTGCTGCCGTGATTCCGTTGCGAGTCCGAGAGATCGGCTACGCGTACGAGGACGGACCGACCGTGCTGAGCGGTCTGTCCCTCACCATCGCGCAGGGCCGCGCACTCGCCCTGCTCGGACCCAACGGCAGCGGCAAGACCACGCTGCTGCGACTGCTGACCGGGGGTCTGGTCCCGAACGCGGGCACCGTCGAGCTGCGCGGCGAGCCGATTCGGCACGACCGCAAGGGTTTGACCGCGCTGCGCCGGACCGTGCAGCTGGTCGTCCAGGACCCCGACGACCAGCTGTTCTCGGCCTCGGTCGCCCAGGACGTGTCGTTCGGCCCGCTCAACCTCGGGCTCGAACCGGCCGAGGTGCGCTCGCGGGTGGCCGAGGCGCTGACCGCGCTCGACATCACGGCGCTGGCCGAACGGCCCGTGCACCTGCTGTCGTTCGGGCAGCGCAAGCGGGTCGCGATCGCGGGGGCGATCGCCATGCGACCCGAGGTGCTGGTCCTGGACGAGCCGACGGCGGGGTTGGATCCGGCCGGGCAGGAGGCGTTGCTGAACACGCTCGCGGAGCTGCGCGAGGCCGGTACGACGGTGGTGATGGCCACCCACGACGTGGACCTGGCGCTGCGCTGGGCCGACGACGCGGCGGTGCTCGCGCACGGGCGGCTGCACACGGGCCCGGCGGACGATCTGCTCGCGGACACCGAACTGCTGGCCGCGGCCAGCCTGCGCCCGACGTGGGCGCACGCCGCCGCGGCCGTGCTGCGCGCGCACGGGCTGCTGCCGGAGGGCGGATTCCCGCGCACGCCCGCGGAGTTGGCGGCGTTGGCGGTGCGTACGGGCTGACTCGGCGGTGCCCGCGGGCCGACCCCGGCGGCGGCCGGTCGTCACCGGCCGCCGCGCTGCCTCGGTCAGCGCGGGCCCACCGCCAGCGCAAGTCGGTCGAGCCGGGCCGGGTCGGCGATCACGTCGATCTCGGTGATCCGATCGTGCTCGATGACCAGGCGCAGGGCCAGCCGCAGTCGCCCGCCCGGTGCCATGACGATGCCCGGCGCGCCGTCCACGAGCGCCACCTCGCCGATCCGGGCCCGGTGCGCGAACACCCGGGTCTCCTCCGCCACGGCACGGGCGCCGCGGACCACGGTCGCGGTGTCGGCCGGCACCGCGACGCGGTCGACGCGGCGCACCACGTCGGGCGCGAGCAGTTCGACCAAGGTGTCCAGATCACCGCCGCGCGAGGCGGCGAGGAACGCGTCCACGAGGGTGTAGTGCCGGGCGAGATCGGCCTCGCCGACCGTCGCCACTCCGCGCACCCGGCTCCGGGCGCGACTGGCGAGCTTCTTGCTGGCCACCGGTGTACGCCCCACGACCGTCGCGATCTCGTCGAACGGCACCGCGAACAGGTCGTGCAGCACGAAGGCGACCCGCTCGGCCGGACCGAGCCGGTCCAACACGACCAGGAAGGCGAGGCCGACGGTCTCGGCCAGCACCGCCTCGTGCTCGGGCTCGGTCCCGCCCGGCCGTTCGGTGAACGCGTCCTCCGTCGAGGTCAGTGGTTCCTCGCCACGGCTCCGCCGAGTGCGCAGCAGGTCCAGACATACGCGCGCGACCACCGTCGTCAGCCAACCGGCCAGGTTCTCGACCCCGTCGAGGTCGGCCCGGTCGGCCCGCAGCCAGGCGAGCTGCACGGCGTCGTCGGCGTCGTCGAGCGAGCCGAGCATCCGATAGGCCACTCCGCGCAGGTGGTCGCGGTGGGCCTCGAAGCGCTCCGCCAACCCCTCTTGTCGGTTCATCGGTCACCATTCCCGGTCGGCATCCGTCAAAGAGGAGACGAATCACTCCCCGACGATCCCGACCAGCATGGGAAACAACGAATGAGTCTACAGATGGTGCGTTTCACCGCCGACGAGGCACACGTCGCCGACATCGAGAAGGCGATCGAGGCGATGCACGCCGCGATCCGCAGGGCACGGCCGACCGGCGCCCGCTACGCGTCCTGCAAGCTCGCCGACGGCGTGACGTTCGTCAACATGCTGGAACTCGCCGAGGGCGTGGAGAACCCGCTCCGCGGGATCCCCGAGTGTCTGGAGTTCCAGCGGCGGCTCCCGAACTGGCTCGCCGAGCCGCCGGCTCCGGAAACCGTCACCGTCCTGGGGTCCTACCGGCTCTTCGCCTAGGGCCTGTCTTCAATCCCGATCGACTCCTGCCCTCGCCGCCGGCGGTCGTCGTCGCCGACGCCGCCCCGAGGCGAATCGATTCCGCACGCCCGAAACATCCGGCCGCGCTTCTCGCACGGCAATCACCATCAAGGAAAAGCTCATGAAATTCTTCCGCCTCGATTCCAGCATCCACATCGAGGGTTCCGTCACCCGAGCCCTCGCCGACGTGGTGGAGCAGGAGTGGATCCGCGAGTTCCCGGACGCGGAGTTCGTGCACCGCGATCTCGGACTCCACCAGCTGCCCTCGGTCTGGCCCGACGCCGAAGCGCGCCGCGTGGCGCCCGAGGACGCGCTCACCGACGAGCAGCGCGCGGCCTCCGCGCTCGCCGCGGAACTCGTCGACGAGCTCCTCACCTCGGACGCCTACATCTTCGCCGTGCCCATGTACAACTTCGGCGTCCCGCACCAGGTCAAGCAGTGGATCGACATGATCATCACCGACAGTCGAGCCTGCGACGTCAACATCCCGCTGCTCCCGGGCCGCCCGGCCGTGCTGGTCGAGGCCCGCGGCGGAGGGTACACACCGGGCACCCCGCGCGAGGGCTGGAACCACGCCACGCCCTACCTGGAGCGCGTACTCGGCGACATCTGGGGGCTGGACGTCAGCCTCGCGACCGCCGAATTGACCATGGCGCACGCGTATCCCGCGATGGCCGACCTCCGGGACCTGGCCAGGGAGCAACTCGCGGAGGCGCACGCGAGCGCCGGCCGACATGCGCTGGGCATCGCGAAGGGGCTCGGCCAAAGGGCCTGACTCCGCCGGGTGCGGGGGTGGGGTGTGGGGGTGAGGGTGAGAAGGGGGTGGGACGTCGCGGCCGCGGAGGGGGCGGCCGCGGCGGACCGGGGTGGGCGGCGACCCCCGCCCAGCCCGGCGGACCGGCCTGCCCCACCCCCGCCTCAGCGCCTGCGCAGCAGCACCACCGCTCGGTCGTCGCCCACGTTTCGGCCCGCCGTCGCCACGATACGGCGGGCCGCGTCGTGGAAATCGTCCTTCACCAGACGCTCGGCCTCGCCCAGGAGGCGGTCGATGCCCGTGGCGATGTCCTCACCCGGCAGTTCGACCATTCCGTCGGTGAACAGCAAGAGTGCGTCGCCACTGTCCAGCCGGCCCCGCACGCCCTCGAACTTCGCGTTCTCGATGACGCCCAGGAGCGGGCCGACCGCCTCGATCTCCTGCCACTGGCCGGTACCGGCGATCCAGTGCACGCCCGGTGGGTGGCCGGCGGAGATGAGTTCGTACTCGCCCGATTCGAGGTCCAGGACCACGTGTACGGCCGTCGCGAAGCCCTCGGCCCACTCCTGGCGCAGCAGGTAGTCGTTCGCCGCCGGCAGGAACCCGTGCGGGGGCAGCGAGCCGAGCAGGCCACCGAACGCGCCGGACAGCATCAGCGCCCGCGAGCCCGCGGCCAGGCCCTTGCCGGAGACGTCGACGAGCACGACCTCCAGCACGCGCCCGCCGCTCGAACCCCGCGTGGCGACCAGGAAGTCGCCGGAGAACGACTGACCCCCGGCGGGCCGCAGCACCACCTCGGTATGCCATTGCGGCGGCAGTACCGGCATCACCCCCTGCGCCCGCAGCCGGTCCCGCAGGTCGAACAGCATCGACTCGCCACGTGTCCACTGCACGCCCAGGCGGGTCCGCATCCGCGCCATCAGCAGCACGATGGCGCCGATCGCCGCGACCACCACGATCGTGCCGGGGGTGACCTCGTCGGGATCGTGCACCTGGCTCTGCGCGACCAGCACGCCGGCACTCGCCGCGTACAACAGCAGCAGACTCGGCATCCGCAGCACCAGCCCGCCGATCAGGATCGGCACGACCGCCATGGTCGCCGGAAACCACGCCGCGTTCACATCCGACAGCAGCCCACTCACGGTGACCGCGGCCAACAGCCCGGCGAGCGCGAAATGGTCCGACGGGAACACTCGGTATCGCAGCCAGGACACGACGCGACGGCCCCACCGCGCCGGAGCCGCACGCCATCCGGTCCGGCTTGCCCGATTTCCCCTGCTCGTCGGCGCGGCCACCCCGCGACACTACCGAACCGGAATCAACCGGAGGTTACGCCGACGGCTGGCAGGTCGGGCACCAGAACAGATTTCGGCCGACCAACTCGGCGGTCTTGACCGGGGTTTCACAGATCAGGCAGGGAGCCTCGGTGCGCCGGTAGACATACACCTCGCCGCCGTGGTCGTCCTTGCGCGGCTCACGGCCCATCGCCTCGGGGGTGTGCTCGGGCCGCACGGTGTCGATCCGGCCCAGCCGCACGCCCTCGCGCATCAGCGTGACCAGGTCCTCCCACATCGCGTCCCACGTCGCACGCACGAGCCGCCTGCCCGGCAGCTGCGGGTCCACGCCGAACCGGAAGAGCACCTCGGCGCGATAGACGTTGCCCACGCCCGCGAGCACGTCCTGCTCCATCAACAGCGCGCCGATCGGCTTCGTGCTGCGCTCGATCCGTCGCCACGCCGCCGCCGGGTCCGCGTCGGCCCGCAGCGGGTCGGGGCCGAGCCGCGCGTGCACCGCGTCCTTCTCCGCCCGTTCCAGCAGCCGGCACGCGGTCGGCCCGCGCAGGTCGGCCCAGGTCGCGCCGCCCGGCACCTTCGCGGCCATCCTCAGCCGCACCTGGCCGACCGGGTCCGGCAGCTTGTCGCCCTCGCCGAACGAGAACTGCCCGTACAGCCCGAGGTGCACGTGGATGAAGCGCTCGCCGGGGAATTCCAGGAACAGGTGCTTGCCGTGCGCGTCGGTGCCGACCAGCTGCTCGCCGTCGAGCAGCGCCGCGCTCTCCGCGAACCGGCCCTGCGGACTGGTCAGGCGCAGCGCGAGCCCGCCGAAGCGCTCTTCGTGAGTGGTGGCGAGACGGTGAATGGTGTGGCCCTCGGGCATGCGGCCTCCAGCGCAGACGCAAGTCGGGGTGGTGTGTCGGATCCACGTTACCGACCCGCACCGACATGCCGACGCCCTCGATCGGAACGGCCGATCGAGGGCGCCTGGAGGTATCGCCGCGAGCTACGGCAGGGTCGGCAATTCGCCGGTGTTCTCGTACTTGGTGAGCATGTTGATCCGGCGCGTGTGCCGCTCCGCCTCGCTGTACGGCGTGTTCACGAAGACCTCGAGGAACTTCGTGGCGTCGTCGAGCGAGTGCATGCGCGCGCCCATGGAGATCACGTTGGCGTTGTTGTGCTCACGGGCCAGCGACGCGGTCTCCTCGCTCCACACCAGGGCGCAGCGCACGCCCTTGACCTTGTTCGCCGCGATCGCCTCGCCGTTGCCGGAGCCGCCCAGGACGACGCCGAGGCTGCCCGGGTCGGACGCGACGCGCTCTCCGGCGCGGAGGCAGAACACGGGGTAGTCGTAGGAGTCGGCCTGTACGGCCGGGCCGCAGTCGACGGCCTCGTGGCCGTTGGCGTCGAGCCACGCGATGAGGTGCTGCTTGAGGTCGTAGCCGGCATGGTCGGAGCCGAGGTAAACGCGCATGGGCGGCAGTCTCTCAGGCTCGGCCCCGAACGTCCCATCAGGGCCGGTATCCACCGGGTGGCGTGTCCGTTGAGCCGGGCCGGCGCGGCGGCGCGGCGGGCGGCGGGCCGGCCGGGCGGATCGTGGTCGGGGCGTCGTACGGGGCCTGCGGCGGACGGCCGTAGCCCGGGTGGCCGGGGGCGGCGGGCGCACCGGGCGCGCTGGGCACACCGTAGGCGGGGCCGTAGGAGGTGGGTTGGCTGAACACGTTCGGCTGGACGTAGCCGCCCCCGCCGAGCGGGCCCGGCGGCGGGCCGTACGACGCCGACGCCCCGTAGGCCGCGACCGCGGCCAGGCCCACGAGCCACCCGGTCAGCACGCCGAAGTAGGCCCCGGCCTGCATCTGGCTCATCGCGTCCTCGAAGCCCCCGGCACTCAGACGGGGCGCGTCGTCGTCGTGCACGATGGTGAACACGGTCAGGCCGAACACCGTGCCGCCCAGCACCAGCGAGAACCAGCCGAGCACGAACGCCGTGAACCCGCCCGCGCGCTCGCCCAGGCCCCGCGCGCCGAGCGCCAGCACGGCGGCGACCACCACGAGCAGCAACGCGAAGCCGACGTATCCGGCGACGACGTACTTTGTGGTGAAGGTGAAGCGCAACTCGTCCCCGAGTTCGCCCTTGTCCGCGATCCACAGCGGAAAGCTCACGATGCGCAGCAGCACCATGTACCACTTGTGGTCGTCGCTGCTCTCCCCCCATGACTCCTCGAACACCCATTGGTTGCCCAGGCCGGCCACGATGAGGAAGGCGACGATGGTCCCACTGACGACGATGCGCTTGGTTGCCCCCGGTCTCATATCCAGAGGTTAGGCGCCCGCGACCGCCGTTCGCGAGGAAAACTCGGACCCCGCTCCCCGCGCATGGGGAAACGGGGTCCGAATCCCGGCGAAACGTCAGCCGCGCCGGCCGACCAGCTTCCACGCGGCGGGCAGCAGCGCCATCGCGAGCGCGATCTTGACGGCGTCGCCGAACAGGTAGTTCCGCATGCCGATCTCGTACGCCTGCGACATCGAGATCCCGAGGTCGTGCGCGAGGTAGGTGAGTCCGGCGGCGTAGATCACCGCGTTGCCCGACACCATCGTGACCGCGGTGCGCAGCGGGCTGCGGTCGGTGCCGCGCTGGGCCAGGAAGCCGGCGAGAGCCGCCGCGACCACCATGCCGAGCACGTAGCCCAGGGTCGGGAAGCCGGTGCCGGAGGTGCCCTCGGCGAACCACGGCATGCCGGCCGCGCCCAGGCCCAGGTACAGCACCATCGCGGCGAGCCCGCGCCACGCGCCGAGCGCGCTGCCGGCGAGCAGGACGGCGAAGGTCTGGCCGGTCACCGGGACCGGCGAGCCGGGCACGGGGACGGTGACCTGGGCGGCGAGGCCGACGAACGCGGACGCGCCGACCACCAGCGCGGCGTCGCGCACGGCCGCGCCGCGGAAGACGCGGGCCGGCACGAGGTCGGCGAGGACGGGGCGGCGCACGTCGAGAAGGGCAGTGCTCACAGCAGACTCCACACTCTTGGGTTGCGGGACTCTGTGAACCTAACCAACCGATCGTCGGATGATCACGGCGGTGTCGGACAAGGTACTGATCCGTACTTTGTCGAACACGACCGAAATCAAGCCGCCGCCCACGCGCCGCGCACCGCCATCCGTCCCTGACGAATCGTCAGAGCTGCAGGGACTTGACCTCCAGGTACTCCTCGAGCCCGTAGCGCCCGAGCTCGCGCCCGTTGCCGGACTGCTTGTAACCGCCGAACGGGGCAAGCGGGTTGAACGCGCCGCCGTTGATCTCGACCTGGCCCGTCCGCAGCTTGCGCGCGAACGCCACCGCGGCCTCCCGGGTCGGCCCCCACACCGCGCCGGACAGGCCGTACGGGGTGTCGTTCGCGATCCGCTCGGCCTCCTCCTCGGTGTCGTACGGGAGGATCGACAGCACCGGGCCGAAGATCTCCTCGCGCGCGATCGTCATGTCGGCGGTGACGTCGGAGAACACCGTCGGCCGCACGTGGTAGCCGACCTCCGCGCCCTCGGGCCGGTCCGGACCGCCGGCCGCGAGGGTCGCGCCCTCCGCGATGCCCTTGGCGATGTAGCCGCGCACCCGCTCGAACTGGGCCTCGTTGACCAGCGGGCCGAGTCGGTCGGCCATCGCCGTCGCGGCCGTCGCGGCCAGTTCGACCGCGCGCGGCAGGTCGTCGCGGTGCACCAGCATCCGGGTCAGCGCGCTGCAGGTCTGGCCGCTGTTGAGGTAGGCGCCGCCGACGCCCGCCGGCACTGCCTTCTCCAGGTCCGCGCCCGGCAGGATCACGTTGGCGGACTTGCCGCCGAGTTCGAGCGCGACCCGCTTGACGGTCGCCGACGCGAGCTCGGACACGCGGGCGCCGGCCCGGGTCGAGCCGGTGAACGAGATCATGTCCACGTCCGGGTGCACGGCCATGGCCTCGCCGACCACCGGACCCGTGCCGGAGACGAGGTTGACCACGCCCGCCGGGAAGCCCGCGTCGTGCAGGATCTCGAAGAAC
The DNA here is from genome assembly GCF_045207785.1 of Embleya sp. NBC_00896. Classification (NCBI taxonomy): domain Bacteria; kingdom Bacillati; phylum Actinomycetota; class Actinomycetes; order Kitasatosporales; family Streptomycetaceae; genus Embleya; species Embleya sp. NBC_00896. The sequence continues at coordinate 4,982,990 of NZ_CP108776.1, read as the reverse complement.
AGGTGCGCGGCCTGCGGCGCGGCCTCGCTGGCCTTGACCACGATGGTGCAGCCCGCCACCACGGCCGGGCCGAGCTTGTTGGTGATCTGGTGCAGCGGGTAGTTCCACGGGGTGATCGCACCGACCACGCCGACCGGCTCGCGCACGACCAGCGAGGTGCCGATGTTCTCCTCCCAGGGGAACTCCTCGGCGAGCTTGATGTACGACCCGAGCACGGTCAGCGGCAGCCCCACCTGGACCCGCTCCGCCAGCCACCCGGGCGCGCCCATGTCGGCCGTGATCAGCGCGGCCATCTCGCCCGACCGCTCGGCCAGCAGGTCGCGCGCCTTCGCGAGCAGCGCGGCCCGCTCGGTCGGCGGGGTCGCGGCCCAGCCGGGGAACGCGCGCTTGGCGGCGGCGACCGCACGGTCCACGTCGGCGGGCGTGCACTGCGGCACCGTCGCCACGACCTGCTCGGTGTTGGGGTCGACGACGTCGATGGTCTCGGTCGACGAGGGAGCCGTCCAGGCACCGTCGATGTAGATGGTGTCGTAAGCCTTGGTCATGCCGCCGAACTCCTCGTCGCTCGTCACTGGGACGTACCCGAGCGTACGGCGACACGTGTCGGGTCTACAGGGGCACCGGGCCCGAGTTCGACAGCCAGACCAACTCCTCGCTCCGTCCGGTGACCGGAAACTCGCGGGCGAGGCCGACCTCGTGCAGACGGGCGAGCGGCGTGAAGGTCAGCCCGTACTCGCCCTTGTCCTTGTCGAAGCCCCAGTCCTTGTACACCTCGACCCGGTACACCAGCCGCACGTCGGGCAGCGTGAGCGAGCCCGGGACCGCGGTGGTCCCGGGCAGCACCTCGATCCGCCCGGTGATCCGGTACTGGAGCCCGCGCATCGCGAGCCACCAGTCGGTGTCGTCCCCGCGCTTGATCAGTACGCCGTGCCAATGCGTCGTGGTCTCGAACACGCGCTCCGCGCCGCCGCTGTCGTGCCACCGGACCGCCGCGAGCGCCCACCACTCCTCGAAGTGGGTGAGCGCCGCGCGGCGAAACGGCTCGGCCCGCAACGGCTGGGCCGGATCGATCACGAACGGCGCGCCGCGACCCATGAGGTAGTGCCGCAGCGAACCGGCCCCCGTGCGCAGACCCGCGAGTCGCCACAGCGGCACGACCGCGCGCAGCCCGAAGGCGAGCGCGCGGTCGCGCAGGCGCGGCATGCGCGATGCATACGGGGCGTTGCCATTGGGCGTGCGTGGATCCGGCCGTCCGGTTCGGGACGTGTGGATCACGCTGCTCTGGCGTTCCGGAGCCGTCATTTATCCAGATTAGTTAGCTTTGTTTCGCTTTGTACGTGATTCGGTGTCAGATCCACCGAGGTTTCATCCGGTCAGTCGAAGATCGGACCCTGGTCCCGCGTGCGCTTGATCTCGAAGAAGCCCGGCGTACCCGCGACCAGGACGACACCGTCCCAGAGCTTGCCCGCGGCCTCGCCCTTGGGTGCCGGCGTCACCACCGGGCCGAAGAACGACACGCCGTTGACACTGATCACCGGGGTGCCGACGTCCATGCCCACCCGGTCCATGCCGTCGTGGTGCGACTTGATCAGCGCCTCGTCGTACTCGGTCGAGTCGGCGGCGTCGGCGAGCTCGGCGGGCAGCCCGGCCTCGACCAGGGCGGCCTCGATCACCTCGCGCGAGAACTCCTGGCCACCGGGGTGCTTGCGGGTGCCGAGCGCCGTGTAGAGCGGCAGCAGCACCTCGTTGCCGAACCGCTGCTCGGCGGCTATGCACACGCGCACCGGTCCGTAGCCGCGCGCCAGCATCTCCTTGTACTGCTCCGGGATGTCGTCCCGGCCACTGTTGAGCACGGACAGGCTCATCACGTGCCACTGCACGTCGACCGGCCGGATCTTCTCGACCTCGAGCATCCAGCGGGACGTCATCCACGCCCACGGGCACAGCGGGTCGAACCAGAAGTGGGCGACGTCGCGGGCTGATCCGTTGTCGTTGGTCACTGCGGAGTTCCTCTCGAACCTGATGTGTCGTTCATGGTGATGTGTGCGCAGCCGGAACGGCCGAACGGCGGAGTGCCCGTCATCAAGGCTGCAACTCGTCACCCGACCCTGCCATTCCTTGGGATCGAAGGCAGTGTGTTCGAATCGAGAGCGCTGTGTTCAGATCATGGGACGTCTTCGCTTCGAGGGCGTCGTCCGCGCATCGAAGGCATTGTCGGCGCCGTGCCGCGGTCGCCGAGAACTCCGCCGACAGGTCCGCCCCGGTCGTGAAAGGATCGGCCGGGACCGCAGCCAACCAGGGAGTGATCCAGTGCCCGGCAGGAACCTGACCCGCGAGGAGGCCCGCGCGCGGGCCCGGATCCTGAGCGTCGAGGACTACGACGTCAGGCTCGATGTCACCACCGACAGCACGGAGACGTTCCGCTCCGAGACGGTGCTCCGTTTCGAGTGCAGCGAGGCGGGCGCGTCCACGTTCGTGGACCTGCTCGCCCCCGGGGTACACGAGGTCGTGCTCAACGGCCGCGAGCTCGATCCCGCGCAGGTCTTCGACGGCACGCGCGTGGCCGTCGACGGCCTCGTCGAGGGCGCCAACGAACTGCGCGTGCTCGCCTCGTGCGCCTACAGCCGCACCGGCGAGGGCCTGCACCGCTTCGTCGACCCGGTCGACGACCGGGTCTACCTCTACACCCAGTACGAACCGGCCGACTCGCGTCGGGTGTTCGCGAACTTCGAGCAGCCCGACCTCAAGGCGTCCTTCCGCTTCTCGGTGACCGCGCCGGCCGACTGGCACGTCGTGTCGAACTCGACCTCGCCCGCGCCGGAGCCGGTGCGCGAGGGGGTCGCGCGCTGGGACTTCGCCCCGACGCCGCGGATCTCGACCTACCTGACGGCGGTCGTGGCCGGCCCGTACCACGCGGTCTTCGACAGCTACACGAGCGCGGACGGCCTGGTCGTCCCGCTCGGCGGGTTCTGCCGCGCGTCGCTCGCGGAGGCGTTCGACCACGAGGAGATCTTCGAGGTCACCCGTCAGGGCCTGGACCTGTTCCACGACCGGTTCGGCTTCCCGTATCCGTTCGGCAAGTACGACCAGCTCTTCGTCCCCGAGTACAACCTCGGCGCGATGGAGAACCCGGGCGCGGTCACCTTCACCGAGGACTTCGTCTTCCGCTCCAAGGTCACCGACACCTCGCGCGAGACGCGCGCCAACGTGATCCTGCACGAGATGGCGCACATGTGGTTCGGCGACCTGGTCACCCCGCGCTGGTGGGACGACCTGTGGCTGAAGGAGTCCTTCGCGGACTTCATGGGCGCGTACGCGCAGGGAGCGGCCACCCGCTGGACGGACGCCTGGACGACCTTCGCCGCGCGCCGCAAGGACTGGGCGTACCGCCAGGACCAGTTGCCGACCACCCACCCGATCGTGGCGGTGATCGACGACCTGGAGGACGCCAAGCTCAACTTCGACGGCATCACCTACGCCAAGGGCGCGTCGGTGCTCAAGCAGCTCGTCGCCTACGTCGGCGAGGACGCCTTCTTCGCGGGCGTCCGGTCGTACTTCCAAAAGCACGCGTGGGGCAACACCACCCTCGGCGACTTCCTCTCCGCCCTGGAGGAGACCTCGGGCCGCGACCTCAAGTCGTGGTCGGCGGACTGGCTGGAGACCTCCGGCGTCAACACGCTGCGGCCAGCGATCGAGACCGACGCGGACGGGGTGATCACCTCGTTCGCGGTGCTCCAGGAGGCGTCGCCGGCGTTCCCGACGCTGCGTCCGCACCGGATCGCGATCGGCCTGTACGACGGCGCCGAGCGGATCGCGCGCGTCGAGGTCGACGTGGTCGGCGAGCGCACCGAGGTGCCCGAGCTGGTCGGCCGGACCCGCACCCCGCTGATCCTGCTCAACGACGACGACCTCACCTACGCGAAGGTGCGCTTCGACGCGCGGTCGTGGCAGGCGGTCCTGGACTCGCTCGGCGAACCGGACTCCTCCCTCGCCCGCGCGGTGTGCTGGAGCGCGGCGTGGGACATGACCCGCGACGGCGAGCTGCCGGCGCGCGACTACCTCGCGCTCGTGCTGCGGCACGCCGGCCGCGAGCGTGACGTGGGCGTCGTGCAGAAGCTCCACGTACAGGTCAAGACCGGCCTGGACCGCTACGCCGACCCGGCCTTCCGGGCCGAGGGCCTGGGTCTGCTCGCGGCCGCCGCGCTCACCGAGCTGCGCGCGGCCGAGCCGGGCGGCGACCACCAGCTCGCGTGGGCCCGCTGCCTGGCCTCGACCTCCTCGACACCGGCCGAACTCGCGTTCCTGCGCGACCTGTTGACCGGCGAGCAGCAGGTCGACGGGCTCACCATGGACACCGAGCTGCGCTGGGCCATGCTGGGCGCGCTGTGCGCGGGCGGCGCCGCCGACGAGCCCGACATCGCCGCCGAGCTCGAGCGCGACGGCACCGCGGCCGGCCGACGGCACGCCATCGAGTGCCGTGCGGCCCGACCGACCGCCGAGGCCAAGGCCGAGGCCTGGCGGCTCGTGGTGGAGACCGACGAGCTGCCGAACGCGATGCTCAACGCGGTGATCGCGGGCTTCGCGACACCCGGCCAGGAGGAGCTGACCGACGCCTACACCGACCGCTACTTCGCCGCCCTCGCGTCGGTGTGGCGGGATCGCTCGATCGAGATCGCGCGCCGGATCGTGGTCGGTCTGTACCCGTCCGGTCGGATCGACCCCGACACACTGCGCCGGACCGACGAGTGGTTGGCCGCGGTCGAGCCGGCGCCGGCCCTCAGGCGCCTGGTCCTGGAATGCCGCGACGACGTCACCCGGGCCCTCAAGGCCCGCGGGCGCGACCGACGCGGCTGAGTCCGTCCTCCGGACCCCGCCGTCACCCTCGGCGGGGTCCGTCCCCTCGGCCGCCCACCCTCGGCGGCGCCAATCCCACTAGGAGCGCAGCGTGCCCGGTACCAACCTGACGCGTGACGAAGCCCGCGAGCGGGCTCGGATCCTGTCCGTCGACGCGTACGACATCGCCCTCGACCTGACCGGTACGGGGACCACCTTCCCGTCCACGACCGTTCTGCGGTTCGGGTGCAACGAGCCCGGCGCGGCGACGTTCGTCGATCTCGTGGCGCCCGAGGTGCACGAGATCACCCTCAACGGCAAGGCGCTCGACGTCGCCTCGGTGTACGCCGACAGCCGGATCGCGCTGACCGACCTGGCCGAGCACAACGAGCTGCGGGTCGTCGCCTCGTGCGCGTACATGAACACCGGTGAGGGCCTGCACCGCTTCGTCGACCCGGTCGACGGCAAGACCTACCTCTACACCCAGTTCGAGGTGGCCGACGCGCGTCGGGTCTTCGCCAACTTCGAACAGCCGGACCTCAAGGCCACGTTCGCGTTCACGATCACCGCGCCGAGCGACTGGCAGGTGGTCGGCTGCTCGCCCACCCCCGCACCCGCGGCCGCCGCCGACGGCGCCTCGGTGTGGGCGTTCGAGCCGACGCCGCGGATCTCCACGTACATCACCGCGCTGGTCGCGGGGCACTACCACGCGGTGCACGACAGCTACACGGCCGCGGACGGCACCGTGGTCCCGCTCGGCGTGTACTGCCGGTCCTCGCTCGCGCCGTACCTGGACGCGCAGAACATCTTCGACGTCACCAAGCAGGGTTTCGACTACTTCCTGGAGCAGTTCGACTTCCCGTACCCGTTCGGCAAGTACGACCAGCTCTTCGTGCCGGAGTACAACGCGGGCGCGATGGAGAACGCGGGCTGCGTGACGATCCTGGAGGACTACGTCTTCCGCTCGAAGGTCACCGACACGTCGTACGAGACGCGCGCGGAGACCATCCTGCACGAGCTCGCGCACATGTGGTTCGGCGACCTGGTCACCATGCAGTGGTGGGACGACCTGTGGCTGAACGAGTCGTTCGCGACCTACGCGTCGGTGCGCTGCCAGGCCGAGGTGACCCGCTGGTCGCACGCGTGGGCGACGTTCGGCAACCGGATGAAGACCTGGGCCTACCGGCAGGACCAGCTGCCGTCCACGCACCCGATCTTCGCCGACATCCGCGACCTGGAGGACGTCGAGGTCAACTTCGACGGCATCACCTACGCCAAGGGCGCGTCGGTGCTCAAGCAGCTGGTCGCCTACGTCGGCAGTGAGAACTTCTTCGCGGGCGTGCGGACGTACTTCAAGCGGCACGCGTGGGGCAACAGCCGGCTCGCCGACCTGCTGGGCGCGCTGGAGGAGACCTCCGGTCGCGACCTGAAGGCATGGTCGCGCGAGTGGTTGGAGACCGCGGGCGTCAACACGCTGCGGCCCGCGATCGAGACCTCGAGCGACGGCGTGATCTCGTCGTTCGCGGTGCTTCAGGAGGCTCCGGAGGCGTGGCCGACGCTGCGCTCGCACCGGATCGCGATCGGCTTCTACGACCGCACCGACGAGGGCCTGGTCCGCACCCACCGGATCGAGCTGGACATCACCGGCGCGCGCACCGAGGTCGAGGCGCTCGTCGGCCGGGCCCGGCCCGACGTCGTGCTGCTCAACGACGACGACCTGACGTACACGAAGATCCGGCTCGACGAGGCCTCGCTGGCGTTCGTCACGGACGCGATCGGCGAGTTCGTCGACCCGCTGCCGCGCGCGCTGTGCTGGGCCGCCGCGTGGGACATGACGCGCGACGCCGAGATGGCGGCGCGCGACTACCTCAAGCTCGTGCTGGCCGGCGCGGGTGCCGAGAAGGACATCAACATCGTCCAGTCGCTCCAGCGCCAGGTCACCAGCGCCCTGGAGCTGTACGCCGACCCCGCGCACCGCGAGCGCTCGGTGGCCGAACTGGCGGTCGCGGCGGAGCGGTTCCTGCGCGCGGCCGAGCCGGGCAGCGACCACCAGCTCGCCTGGACCCGCTGCCTGGCGTCGGTCGCCGCCCGGCCGGACCACCTGGCGATCCTGCGCGGCCTGCTCGACGGCAGCGAGAAGATCGAGGGTCTGGCCGTCGACGCGGACCTGCGCTGGGCGCTGCTGTTGCGGCTGTCCGCGACGGGCGTGGCGAGCGACGCCGACGTGGACGCCGAGCTGGAGCGCGACAGCACCGCGGCCGGGCAGCGGCACGCGGCGGCCTGCCGCGCGGCGCGGCCGACCACGGCGGCCAAGGACGAGGCGTGGGCGTCGGTGATCGACTCCGACAGCCTGCCCAACGCGATCCAGGCGGCGGTGATCGGCGGTTTCGTCCAGCCCGCCCAGCGCGACCTGCTCGCGGCGTACACCGACCGGTACTTCGCCGCGATCGCCGCCGTGTGGGCGAGCCGCACGAACGAGATCGCCCAGCAGATCGTGATCGGTCTGTACCCGACGCTCCAGGTCTCGCAGGACACCCTGGACCGCACCGACGCGTGGCTCGCGGCCGGGGAGCACCCTGCGGGTCTGCGGCGCCTGGTGCTCGAAAGCCGCGATGGTGTGGCCCGGGCGCTTCGGGCGCGGGCGCGCGACGCTCGGTAGGTCGTGGTGGGCGGCCTGCGGCCCGCTCGGCCTCAAACGCCGGCCGGGCTGATTCGACCCGGCCTTCGGCCGAGGTGGCCTCAGACGCCGGCCGGGCCATGGGAATGGCCCGGCCGGCGATCGAGGCTGCCGGCCGGGCGGTTTGCACGGAAGGGTCAACCCGGTGCGTGTGCGTGGCCGACGGCCCGGTAGCGTGGGTTTCGTGGTGAACAGGAATGCTCTTCGTGCCGGGGCCGTGACGGCCGTTGTTACGCTCATGTCGCTGATTTCGGCGCCGGCGTTCGCGAACATTCGCGACGACGGCGACGAGCCGGGTGCCGAGATGGGCATCGGTGCGACCCTCGCCCTCTTCGTGGGCGTGCCGGTCCTGGCGTTCGTGATCATCGCGGGTCTCGTGATGCTCCCGGGCATCCGCAAGAAGCACTGACTTTCGACCGTAGCCGCCGATCGGGCCAAGACCCGATCGGCGGCTTCGGCGCGTCCGGGGCCGGGGACTACATCCCGCGGAACGCCCGGGCCAGCGAGACCCCCCTCGGGTTGACCGGCAGGTCCTCCAGGTAGACGTGCCGGCCCTCGGCGTCGGCCACCGGCAGCAGCCAGTTGGGGTACTGGTTCCAGGTGCCCGGCAGGTTCTGCGGGCGGCGGTCGCCGACCCCGTCCGGCAGCCACACCCCGAGCAGCTTGCACGGCGTCGCGGCGAGCAGTCGGTGCAGGGCCTCGATCGTCTCGCGCTCGCCCGCGCCGGGCCGCAGATAGCCGCGCCGGCGCAACAGTTCGAGCCATTGCTCGCGATCGGCGAGGTCCTCGGCCCGCTCGGTGTCCGCGTCGCGCGCCAGCAGGTGCAGGCGCTCCCACAGGTCGATGTGCTCGCCCGCGAGCCGCGCCGCGGTGGGCGGCAGGTCGTGTGTCGTGACGGTCGCGAGCGAGGTCTCCCGCCACTGCTCGGGCGGCAACGGCCGACCCTTGTCGTCGCGTTCGAACCACAGCACGGAGGTGCCGAGGATGCCGCGCTCGGCGAGGTGGGTACGCACCCACGGCTCGACCGTGCCCAGGTCCTCGCCGATCACCACGGCGCCCGCGCGATGCGCCTCGAGCGCGAGGATGCCGACCATCGCCTCGTGGTCGTAGCGCACGTACGCGCCTTCGGTGGGGCTGTTGCCCTTGGGCACCCACCAGAACCGGAACAGCCCGAGCACGTGGTCCACCCGCACCGCGCCGGCGTGCCGAAACACCGCGCGCAGCAGCTCGCGGTAGGGCGCGTAGCCCGCCTCCGCGAGCCGCAGCGGATGCCACGGGGGCTGGTTCCAGTCCTGCCCGAGCTGGTTCATCGCGTCCGGCGGCGCGCCACCGGTGGCGCCGAGCGCGAGCACCCCGCCGCCGCGCGCGGACCCGAGCACCCACGCGTCGGCGCCGTCGGGGTGTACGCCGACCGCGAGGTCGTGCACGATGCCCACCGGCATGCCCGCGTCGGTCGCCGCACGCTGCGCGGACCGCAGCTGTTCGGCCAGCACCCACTGGGTCCAGCGGTGGAAGTCGATCGTGCCCGCCAGCCGGGCCCGTTCCGCCTCGACCGCGGCCGAGTCCGGGTCGTGCAGGTCCGCCGGCCAGGTCCGCCAGGACGGCCCGTACTCCTCGACCAGCGCGCACCAGGTGGCGAAGTCGGTGAGCCACTGGCCCTCGCGCTCGATGAACGCCCGGTAGTCGGCGTCCCGGCCGATGCTGCGCGGCACCTTGTGCACCAGCGCGAGCGCCTCGCGCTTGGCCACCCGGACCGCGTCCCGATCCAGGTGCTCGGCGCCGTCGTGCCCGTCGCCCGCCTCGGCCTTGAGCTCCTCGGCGACCGCGCGCTCGACAGGGGTCAGGTAGGCGAACTCGGGGACGGCCTCGACCCGTACGTACATCGGGTCCGGGAACCGGCGGCTGACCGGCAGGTAGGGCGAGGGCTCCACGGGTGGCACCGGCGACGCCGCGTGCAGCGGGTTGACCAGCACGAAGCCGGCGCCCTGGGTGCGGGCCGACCACACCGCGAGGTCGGCCAGGTCGGCGAGGTCGCCGATGCCCCACGAGCGGCGCGAGGGCAGCGAGTAGAGCTGGACCATGTACCCCCACGCGCGGGTCGCGAGGGTGGGCAGCACGGCCGGGGTGATCGCGATCGGGCAGGACGCGCGGATGCCCTCGCCGGCCACGCTCGGCACTCCCCCCGAGCCGAGCTCGACCTCCGGCAGCGGCAGACAACGCGCGTGCAGCGTGTGCCAACCCAGCGGCAGGTCGCCGGGGATCCGGTGCGCCCCGCCGACGTCGTCGAGCGATCCGCGGCCGGGGCCGGGGCCGACGTCACGCCGGACCCCGCCGTTCTCCAACTCGATCCACAGGTCGACGCGGTGCCCGGTCGGCACGTTGACGGTGAATCCGGACTCTCGCCCGGAGCGCAACACGAGCACGGGCGGCAGCAGTCGGGCCCGGCGCTCCTCGTCGTGCGCGGCCAGGGCGGCCCGCGCGGCCTCGGGGGTCGACGCGTCCACCCCGAGCGCGCCCAGTACCGCTATGACCGTCGCGGGGTCGGCGTGCACGGCGTCGCCGCGCCAACCCTGATACTCCGTGGCCACCCCGTACGCGGAGGCGAGCCGGACCAATTCGGGAGACAACTGCGATGCGCGTGGTTCCTCCATGCCCGCGAGCATCGCACCCGAACGGCCCGCCCGTGGGCGTGTCCGACCGACACGCGCGCAGGTGTGTCGGGTCCCTCGGGGAACCCGCCGACACAAAAAAGGCGACGGGCTCCCCTGAGGAAATCCGCCGCCTTCTAGGCGCTCGCAACCTGGTCGAAATGGTCGAAGCCCGCTTCCTGCGCACCGTACGGCGCCAGGTATGGCTCCCAGCGTGGATCGCGGAACCCGGTTCCCAGGATCCGCCACGCCAGGCCGGTGGGTTGGGATGGGGTACGCGGCATTCGCCAGCCCAGTTCGGCGATGTACCGGTCGCTCTTGACGTGATTGCAGCGTCGGCACGCCGACACCACGTTGTCCCACGTGTGCTGCCCGCCGCGGCTGCGCGGGACGACGTGGTCGACGCTGGTGGCGGCGCTTCCGCAGTAGACACAACGCCCTCCGTCGCGGGCGAACAGCGCCCGGCGCGTGAGCGGTACTTGGCCCCGAAAGGGGATGCGGACGAAACGGGTCAGTCTGACGACACTCGGAACGGGGATCTGGGTGTTGGCGCTGTGCAGGATGGTGCCTGTTTCTTCCAGGCACATTGCCTTGTCGTTCAGCACGAGGATCAGTGCGCGGCGAACGGGCACCACGCACAGGGGCTCGTACGACGCGTTGAGGACCAGCGAATGCGGCACGTATGCCTCCCTGTGACGCCGGCGGCGCGTGGCTCGCGCCGGGGACGATCGGCCTCCAGTGTCCATGGCGGGATACCCCCCGCGCTACCAGGAATCGACAAGGTCACAGAGCGTTCACCTGCACGAGTGGCCGCGCGTGGCGGGGTCGTGACGGTCCGCACGGGTCGGCGCCGGCGTCTAGGGTGCGCCCATGACGCGCTCTGTGCAGCCCGCGGAACACGCCCCCGACGAGACCTCGCGCGCCCCCGCCGCCGCCCGTGGCGACACGGTCGACGTGCTGTTCGGCCGCCCCGTTCCGGACCCCTATCGGGCCCTCGAGGAGGCGGATTCGCCGACCACCCGCGCGTGGTCCGCGGCGCAGGACGAGTGGTTCCACGCGCATGTGGACCATCTGGCCGGACGCGACCGGCTGCGGACGCGGCTCGGCGAGCTGCTCGCGACCGGGATGACGGGGCTGCCGTGCTGGCGCGGCGAGCGGCACTTCCTGGTCCGACGCGATCCGGGCAGCGAGCACGCGATCCTGTTCGTGGTCGAGCCGGACGGGACCGAGCGCGCGCTCGTGGATCCGGTCGCGATCGATCCGGCGGGCACCACGACGCTCGACCAGTGGGTGCCCTCCGACGAGGGCGACCGGCTCGCGTACCTGCTCTCCAGCGGCGGCGACGAGGAGTCGCGGCTGTACGTGCTCGACGTCGACACCGGGACGCGGATCGAGGGCCCGATCGAACGCGTGCGCGACACGTCGATCGCCTGGCTGTCGGGCGGCGAGGCGTTCTACATGGTGCGCCGGCTGCCCCCGGACGCGGTGCCCGAGGGCGAGGAGCAGCACCACCGCCGGGTGTACCTGCACCGGGTCGGCACGGACCCGGTCGAGGACAGCGAGGTGTTCGGGGCGGGCAGCGAGCCGGGCACCTACTTCGGCGTCGGCGTCTCGCCCGACGGGCGCTGGCTCACCGTGTCCTCGTCGCCGGGCACCGCCCCGCGCAACGACCTGTGGCTGGCGGACCTCGGCGCGGGCGATCCGGGCCGGCCCGAACTGCGGCCGGTGACCGTCGGCCTGGACGCGCTCACGGGGGCTCGGGTGGGCCGGGACGGGCGGCTGTACGTGTTCACCGACCTGGACGCGCCGCGCGGCCGGCTGTGCGTGGCCGACCCGGCGGCGCCCGGGCCCGCGGGCTGGCGCGACCTGATCGCGGAGGAGCCGGACGCGGTGCTGTCCGGCTTCGCGATCCTGGACGGGCCGGAAGCGCCCCAGCCGGTGCTGCTGGTGACCCGGACCCGGCACGCGGTGGGCGAACTGACGGCGTGTGATCCGACGACGGGCCACGCGATCGCGCGGCTGCCGATGCCGGGCGGCTCGCCGGGGTCGATCGGCGGCCTGGCCGAGCGGCCCGAGGGCGGGCACGAGGCGTGGTTCGGCTGGTCGGACTACACCGCGCCGGCCGCGGTGCTGCGCTACGACGCGCGCACCGGCGCGATCGACACCTGGGCCACCGCGCCCGGCAGCGCGACGCTGCCCGACGTACACGTGCACCAGGAGTCGTACACGTCGGCGGACGGCGAGACGGTACGGATGTTCGTGATCGCGCCGACCGCGGCCCCGGATCGACCGCGGCCCGCCGTGCTGTACGGGTACGGCGGCTTCGGCATCTCGCTCGGCCCCGCCTATTCGGCCGGTGTGCTCGCGTGGGTCGAGGCCGGCGGCGTGTACGCGATCGCGAATCTGCGCGGCGGCACAGAGGAGGGCGAGGAGTGGCATCGAGCCGGGATGCGGGGGCACAAGCAACGCGTGTTCGACGATTTCCACGCCGCGGCGGAACACCTGACCACACGCGGATGGAGCGCGCCCGACCGCCTCGCCGCGTCCGGCGGATCCAACGGCGGGCTGCTCGTCGGCGCCGCGCTGACCCAGCGACCGGAGTTGTACGCGGCGGTCGCGTGCTCGATGCCGCTGCTCGACATGGTCCGCTACGAGCGCTTCGGGCTCGGGCGGTTGTGGTCCGACGAGTACGGCAGCGCGGAGGTGCCGGAGGAACTCGACTGGCTCCTCGGCTACTCGCCCTATCACCGCGTGCGCGCCGGCGTGGACTATCCGGCCGTGCTGTTCACCGTGTTCGACGGCGACAGCCGGGTGGACCCGCTGCACGCGCGCAAGATGTGCGCGGCCCTGCAGCACGCGAGCGCCGGCGACCGCCCGGTGCTGTTGCGGGCCGAGGCCGAGGTCGGCCACGCGGCCCGCTCGGTCACCCGCACGATCGAGCTGAACGTGGACACGCTGTCCTTCCTGGCCGCCCGGACGGGTCTGGACCTGGACGGCCCGAGCGCACGCGAAAGCGGAGAAGGCAGTGATCGGTGACATAGCGCACGAAGCAGATGTATCGCACGGGTGCCTGCCGCCTCGTGACTACTGTGGGGACGATCGTTGTCGTCCGCGCCGCCCGAAAGGTCTCGTACGTGTCCGTGCACGTCCCCGGAATCCTGCTGTCGCTCGATGCGGCGGAGGACGACGGCAAGGTGTCGTCCTGGTTCGACCGGCACGGTGAGTCGCTCGTGGTGACCCCCATCCGGATCCTCGTGATCATCCTGGTGGCGCTGATCCTGCGGGCGATCACCCGGAAACTGATCACGCAACTGGTCGGCCGGATGGCCAACAGCGGCACGGACAGCAGCGGGCGACCGGTCACCGGCTTCCTGCTCAACGCCGAGCGGCGCCGGCAGCGCGCCGAGACGGTCGGCTCGGTCCTGCGCAGCGCCGCGTCGTTCGTGATCCTGGGCATCGCGATGCTCATGGTGCTCGGCGAGTTCAAGCTCAATCTCGCGCCGCTGCTGGCGAGCGCGGGCATCGTGGGCGTGGCGATCGGCTTCGGCGCGCGCAACCTGGTGACCGACTTCCTGTCCGGGATGTTCATGATCCTGGAGGACCAGTACGGGGTGGGCGACCTCGTCGACGCGGGGGCCGCGACCGGCACCGTGGTCGAAGTGGGCCTGCGGATCACCAAGCTGCGCGATGTGGACGGCACGGTCTGGTACATCCGCAACGGCGAGATCAAGCGGATCGGCAACAAGAGCCAGGGCTGGGGCACGGCCAAGGTGGACGTGCAGGTCGGCTACCACGAGGACGTCGAGAAGGTCCGCGCGGTGATCGGCTCGACCGCCGAGGCGCTGGCCGAGATCGAGCCGTGGAACGAGCGGGTGTGGGGCTCGGCGACGGTGGTCGGCATGGAGGCGGTGACGCCCGACGCGGTCGTCCTGCAGGTCCAGATCAAGACCATGCCGGGCCAGGAACTCCCGGTCGCCCGCGAACTGCGGGGACGCCTCAAGCGCGCCTTCGACGACGCGGGTATCCGAATCAGCGAACCGATCGCCAGTGCGGTGGGGCCTGCGGCGAACGAGGCAACCACGCCGCCCCCGCCCGACCCCGCCCCCGTCCCGGTATCACCGCCCCCACCCCCGCCAACCCCGCAGGCCCCCGGCGCCCCCTGACCGACCCACCCCCCACTCCGGCCTCAAACGCCGGCCGGGCTGATGTACCCCGGCCTCCGGCCGAGGGGTGGCCTCAAACGCCGGCCGGGCTATGAATAGCCCGGCCGGCGCTTGAGGCGAACCAGCCCGGCCGGCGTTTGAGGCCAACCAGCCTCGCCGGCGCTTGAGGCCAAACAGCCCCGCCGGCGTTTGAGGCGAAGGTGTTTGGGGCCGATGCGGCGCGTCCACCGGAGGGGTTTGCCCGGCTTCGGGGAGACTGGTCACGTGGATGCCCCGCTGTGTCTGGTCACCGGCTCGACCGGCTACCTGGGTGGCCGACTCGTGCCCGAACTGCTGGCCGCAGGCCACCGCGTCCGCTGCATGGCCCGCACGCCGGACAAGCTCCGCGACCACCCCTGGGCCGACCGCGTCGAGATCGTCCAAGCCGACGCGCTCGACCCGGACGCGGTCCGCCGGGCCCTCGACGGCGTCGACGTGGCCTACTACCTGATCCACGCCCTCGGCACCGGATCCCACTTCGGCGACACCGACCGCGAGACCGCGCGCACCTTCGCCGGCGCCGCCGAGGCCGCGGGCGTAGGCCGGATCGTCTACCTCGGCGGCCTCGGCCCCGCCGCCGGATCGGCGGCCCGCGACTCGTCACCGCACCTGCGCTCGCGCGCCGAGGTCGGCGAGATCCTGCTCGCGTCCCGGGTGCCGACCGCCGTGCTGCGCGCGGCGGTGATCATCGGCTCGGGCTCGGCGTCGTTCGAGATGCTGCGCTATCTGACCGAGCGGCTGCCCGTCATGGTCACACCTCGGTGGGTCACGTCGCGGATCCAGCCGATCGCGGTCCGGGACGTGCTGCGCTACCTCGTCGGCTGCGCCGCGCTGCCGGCCGACGTGAACCGGGCCTTCGACATCGGCGGCCCCGACGTGCTCACGTACGAACGGATGATGCAGCGCTACGCGGTCGTGGCCGGCCTGCGGCGCCGCCGGGTGGTGCCCGTACCGCTGCTCTCGCCGTGGTTGTCGAGCCACTGGGTGGGCCTGATCACCCCCGTGCCCGGCAGCCTGGCCCGGCCGCTGGTCGAGTCGCTGCGCACCGAGGTGGTGTGCCACGAGCACGACATCGCGCGCTACGTCCCCGACCCGCCGCAGGGCCTGACCACCTTCGACCTCGCGCTCGAACTCGCCCTCAAGCGCATCCGCGACGCGGACGTGGCCACCCGCTGGTCCTCGGCGGGCACCGCCGGCGCCCCGAGCGACCCGCTGCCGACCGACCCGGACTGGTCGGGCGGCACGCTGTACGAGGACGTCCGCGAATCGGACGTGCCCGCGAGCCCGGCCGCCCTGTGGCGGGTGATCGAGGGCGTCGGCGGCGACAACGGCTGGTACTCGTGGGCGCTCGCGTGGTCGGTGCGCGGATGGCTGGACCGCTTCGTGGGCGGGGTCGGACTGCGCCGGGGACGTCGGGATCCGCATCGGCTCCGGGTCGGCGACTCGCTCGACTTCTGGCGGGTCGAGGAGGTCGTCCCCGGCGAGCTGCTCCGGCTGCGCGCCGAGATGCGGCTGCCGGGCCTGGCCTGGCTGGAGTTCACCCTCACATGCGAGAACGGGCGGACGCGCTACCGGCAGCGCGCGCTGTTCCACCCGCGGGGCCTGTTCGGCCACGCGTACTGGTGGTGCGTGTGGCCCTTCCACGGCATCGTCTTCGGCGGCATGCTCCGGGGCATCACGCGGGCCGCCGCGCGATCCGACTGAGCCGACTCGTCTCGCAGGGCCGTCTGGGAGGATGGAGGCGTGACCGAGATGCGAGAGCCGGAACCGAGTCTCTACGAGGCCGTGGGCGGCGAGGAGACGTTCGCCAAGCTCGTGCACCGCTTCTATCAGGGCGTGCGCGAGGACCCGCTGCTGCGCCCGATGTACCCGGAGGACGACCTCACCGGGGCCGAGGACCGGTTGCGGATGTTCCTGATGCAGTACTGGGGTGGTCCGCGCACGTACAGCGAGCAACGCGGCCATCCCCGGCTGCGGATGCGGCACGCCCCGTTCGCGGTGACCGAGGAGGCGCGCGACGCGTGGCTGCGACACATGCGCGCCGCCGTCGACGACCTCGCGCTGCCGGCCGAGCAGGAGACCACCCTGTGGGACTACCTGACCTACGCCGCGCAATCGATGGTGAATCGGCTCGACTGACGGGGAAACAGCCACACCGGGAGCGATCCGACGGAGGCGGTCGATGGCACGTGGTTGGTGGCGCGACGCGGTCCTCTACCAGATCTACGTACGCAGCTTCGCGGACGGCAACGGCGACGGGGTCGGCGATCTGCCCGGCGTGCTGGACCGCCTCCCGCATGTCCGGGACCTGGGCGCGGACGCGATCTGGCTGAACCCGTTCTACCGCTCGCCGATGGCCGACGGGGGCTACGACGTCGCCGATCCGCGCGACGTGGATCCCCTGTTCGGCACCCTCGACGACGCGGACCGAGTCTTCGAGCGGGCGCACGACCTCGGCCTCAAGGTGGTCGTGGACATCGTCCCGAACCACACCTCGCACCGGCACACGTGGTTCGTCGCGGCGCTGGCCGCGGGGCCCGGCTCGGCACAGCGCGCGCGCTTCCTGTTCCGCGACGGCCGCGGCCCCGGCGGCGCCGAACCACCGAACAACTGGCTGTCCCAGTTCGGCGGCCCGGCGTGGACCCGGATCACCGAGCCGGACGGTTCCCCGGGCCAGTGGTACCTGCACCTGTACGCGCCCGAGCAGCCCGACCTGAACTGGCGCAACCTGGAAGTCCGTTGCGAGTACCTGTCGATCCTGCGCTTCTGGCTGGACCGCGGCGTGGACGGCTTCCGGGTCGACGTCGCGCACGGCCTGGTCAAGGCGCTCGGCCTGCCCGACGTGCCCGCCGGCGTCCCGCAGGGCTGGGAGGGCCGGCTGGGGCATCCGCTGCCCTACTGGGACCAGCCCGAGGTGCACGACGTGTACCGGACGTGGCGCAGGCTGCTCGACTCCTACGCCGACCCGGACGCCCGGATCGGGGTGGCGGAGGCGTGGGGGCCGCAGGGCGACCGGCTCGCCGCGTACACCCGGCCGGACGAACTGCACCAGGCGTTCAACTTCCCCTACCTGACCGCGGGTTGGGACGCCGCCCGGCTGCGCGCGGTGATCGACGACACGCTCGCGACCGCGGCGACGGTCGACGCGCCCCCGACGTGGGTGCTGTCCAATCACGACGTGGTGCGGCCGGTGACCCGCTTCGGCGGTGGCCGCGGCGGTCTGGACCGGGCCCGCGCGGCGGTGCTGCTCGAACTCGCGCTGCCCGGCTCGGCCTACCTGTACCAGGGTGAGGAGCTGGGCCTGCCGGAGGTCGAGGACCTGCCCGCCGAGCTGCGCGAGGACCCGGTGTTCGTGCGCTCGGGCGGCGCGCTGCCGGGTCGTGACGGGTGCCGGGTGCCGATCCCGTGGGCGGGGCAGTCCCCGCCGTTCGCGTTCAGCACGCACTCCCGGGCGTGGTTGCCGCAGCCCGAGGCGTGGGCGGGGCTGACGGTCGAGGCGCAGCGGCGCGAAGCGGCCTCGACCCTCGCGCTGTACCGCGCCGCGCTGCGAATCCGCCGCGAGCACCCCGCGCTCGGGTCGGGTCCGGCCACGCATCGCCTGGACTGGCACGAGCAGGGCGTCCCGGCCGGGGTGCTGGCGTTCGCGCGGGAGCCGGGTTTCGTGTGCGCGGTGAACCTGACCGGCGGGGCGGTGCGCGTGCCGCCGTACGGCGCGTTGCTCCTGTCGTCGGGCCCGGTGGACCCGGTCGACGGCGACCGGGTCGTGCTGCCGGCCGACACCGCGGCCTGGTGGTCCACCGGCGGCTGACCCGACGGGGTGCTCACGGATCGGTCGAGTCGGTCGGGTCAGTCGGGTCAGCGTGTGAAAAGCAGCCCCGGTGCGCCCGCGCGCCGGACCGACACCGACCCGTACGGCGCTTCGAGGCGCAGCCAGGACCCAGCGCGCAGTACCTCCACCCGGGCCTCGGCGTCCGGCGGGCCCAGGAAGCCGAAGACCTGCGCGGCGTGCGCGGCCCGCAGCGGGAGCCGGTCGGCGATCGGGCGGGACCAGATCGCGCCCGCGATCCGGTCGAAGTCGGCGCGCGGCATGCCGGGTTCGGTCTCCGCACGGAACTCGGCCACGCCACCGGCGACGGTGCGGGCGACGTCGAGCACCGCGAGCTCGGCGATCCGCTCCCAGCCGGTGCGCGGTGGCAGCATGCCGACCCAGCCGGGGCCGGTGACCGACGCCGGTACGGCCACGCTCGCGTCGTCGGCGATCGCGTCGAGCAGCTGCCCGGCCGACACCGTCGCGTCGAGGGAGGCGGGTTCGGCCAGCTCGCTCGCGCGGAGTGTGATCACGCCCTCGGCCGCCTCGCCGAACGGCGGGTGGCCGAACGTGCCCAGCACCGACCCCTCGGCCCGCACGCGCACCGCCGCCCGGCGGTCGTAGCGGAGCAGCCGGGTCAGGTAGCCGCCCAGGTCCGCGGCGGCGGCCTGGTCGGCGAGTCGCAGCACGGTCATGACGCGACCGGCCGCCCCGCCGGTTCGTCCTGCGGTTCCAGGAAGCGCTCCAGATAGGCGCGCTCGTCCCCGTTCAGCCGCCGGGGGCGCTGCTGCTCGAGCGAGTAGGGCACGAGCACGGACGTGGCCTTGGCGTACACCTGCTCGTCGTCCTTGACCTCGTACGCCAGGGTGAAGCGCGCGGCGCCGATCCTGGTCACCCACGTCTCCACGCGGACCGGTTCGGACCGCCACACCAGCGGCCGCTTGTAGTCGATCTCGTGGCGCGCGATGACCACGCCCTCGGAGAGGGACTTGGCCCCCTCGCGCTGACCGAGGGTGAACATCATGTCCACACGCGCCTCCTCCAGGTAGCGGAGGTACTGCACATTGTTGATGTGCCGGTAGGCGTCCATGTCGGACCACCGAAGCGTCGCCTGGTAGATGTGCCTGGCCACGTGCCGAGCCTCTTCTCTCCCGGGGGTGGCCGGGTATGGGTGCCGTCGGCCGCCCGATCGGCCGCGCACGTCACGGTGGCCTGCCGTATGCGGACATACGACAGGCCACCGGCGACGCCGCGACTGTGGGTCAGTTGCGCTTGAGCTTCTTGTACGTCGCGCGGTGCGGGCGGGCCGCGTCCGCGCCGAGGCGCTCGACCTTGTTCTTCTCGTACGACTCGAAGTTGCCCTCGAACCAGAACCACTTCGATTCACCCTCGTAGGCGAGGATGTGCGTGGTGACCCGGTCCAGGAACCAGCGGTCGTGCGAGACGACCACGGCGCAGCCCGGGAACTCCAGAAGCGCGTTCTCCAGGCTGGACAGGGTCTCGACGTCGAGGTCGTTGGTCGGTTCGTCGAGCAGCAGCAGGTTGCCGCCCTGCTTGAGCGTCAGCGCCAGGTTGAGGCGGTTGCGCTCACCACCGGAGAGCACACCCGTGGGCTTCTGCTGGTCCGGCCCCTTGAAGCCGAACGCGCTGACGTACGCCCTGGAGGGCACCTCGACGTTGCCGACCTTGATGTAGTCGAGGCCGTCGGAGACGACCTCCCACAGGTTCTTCTTCGGGTCGAGGCCGCCACGCGACTGGTCGACGTAGGAGACCTTGACGGTCTCGCCGACCTTGATGTTGCCCGCGTCGGGGGTCTCGGAGTCGATCAGCATCTTGAACAGCGTGGTCTTGCCGGCGCCGTTCGGACCGATGATGCCGACGATGCCGTTGCGCGGCAGTGTGAACGACAGGTCGTCGATCAGCAGCTTCTCGTCGAAGCCCTTGCTGAGGTTCTGCACCTCGACCACGACGTTGCCCAGGCGCGGACCCGGCGGAATCTGGATCTCCTCGAAGTCCAGCTTCCGCATCTTGTCCGCCTCGGCGGCCATCTCCTCGTAGCGGGCCAGGCGCGCCTTGCTCTTGACCTGGCGGCCCTTCGCGTTGGAGCGGACCCACTCGAGCTCGTCCTTGAGCCGCTTCTGCCGCTTGGCGTCCTTCTGCCCCTCGACCTTCAGGCGGGTGGCCTTGGTGTCGAGATAGGTGGAGTAGTTGCCCTCGTAGGGGTGCAGGCGACCGCGGTCGACCTCGCAGATCCACTGGGCGACGTTGTTCAGGAAGTACCGGTCGTGGGTGACCGCGACGACGGTGCCGGCGTACTTCTCCAGGTGCTGTTCCAGCCACTGGACGCTCTCCGCGTCGAGGTGGTTGGTCGGCTCGTCCAGGAGCAGCAGGTCGGGCGCCTCCAGGAGCAGCTTGCACAGCGCCACCCGGCGCTTCTCGCCGCCGGAGAGGTTCACGATCGGCCAGTCGCCGGGCGGGCAGCCCAGCGCGTCCATGGCCTGTTCGAGCTGCGAGTCGAGCTCCCAGGCGTTGGCGTGGTCGAGCTGGTCCTGCAGCTCGCCCATCTCCGCCATCAGCGCGTCGGTGTAGTTGGTCGCCATCTCCTCGGCGATGGCGTTGAATCGCGCCATCTTGCCCTTGATCTCCTTGACGCCGTCTTCGACGTTCTCCAGGACGGTCTTGGTTTCGTCCAGCGGAGGCTCTTGGAGCAGGATTCCGACGGTGTAGCCGGGGGACAGGAACGCGTCGCCGTTGGACGGCTGTTCCAGCCCGGCCATGATCTTCAGAACGGTCGACTTACCCGCGCCGTTCGGGCCGACGACGCCGATCTTGGCTCCCGGCAGGAAGCTGAGCGTCACGTCGTCGAGGATCACCTTGTCGCCGTGCGCTTTACGCGCCTTGCGCATGGTGTAGATGTACTCAGCCATGCGTCCAAGCCTATGGTCTTGCGGGCAGTGCCTCGTGCATGGGTGCCCGGAGGGCGCGGGGGATGGGGTGGGTGGGTGCCTGGTCGACCCGTGGGTCGCGTGGGACGGATCGCTCCCGGCCGGGCTGCGGTGTCCTCAAGCGCCGGACGGGCTGGGGGATGCCCGAGCCGCGGCGCTGGGCGGCCTGCGGCCCGCCGTCCTCAAACGCCGGACGGGCTGGAATGGTGCCGACCTCAAGCGCCGGACGGGCTGGGGTGGGCCGCCGCGCCGCCACCGGCCCGCGGCCGGCTGTCCTCAAGCGCCGGACGGGCTGGGATGGTGCCTCGTCCGTGTTGGCCTCAAAGGCCAGACGAGCTGCCGCGCCCGAGGCAAGCCCTTCTCAGCCCGTCCGGCGTTTGAGGACGGCGGGCCGCAGGCCGGCCGGCGGCTCGGGGATCTCACCGCGGCGGGGCGTGGGGAGGGCCCCGGTGCGCTGGGTGCGTACCGGGGCCCTCCTTGGTGTGTCAGCTCAAGGCGTTGCCTTTATCAGGCGGTGGCGCCGTTCGAGCCGTTGCGGCGGCGGAGGGTGTAGAACACCAGGCCGCCACCCACGAGGACGAGCGCGCCGGCGCCGCCCAGGATCGCGGGGGTGTTGCTGCCGTCACTGCCGGTCTCGGCGAGGTTCGGGCCCTTGGGGTTCACCGGGGCCGGCGCCGTCGGCTGCTGCGTCGTGCCACCGGTGCTGCCACCGGTCGTCGTCTCGGTCTTGCAGTCGAGGGTGCCCTCGAAGGTCTTGAGGACCTTGCCGGCCTCGTCCTTGACGACGATCTTGTACGCGGTGTCCTCGGCGACCTTGACGAGCTGGGTCACGGGCACACCGGGCTTCACCGAGATCTTGGTGTCGCCGATGGTGCCGTTGAAGGGCTGGTCACCCTTGTTCGTCACGACGACCTCGACGCCACCGGCCGTGCACTGCTCCTTGGCGTTGAACGCCGGAGCCGCGCCCTTGGCGTTCCACTTGGCCGTCGACTCGTCGCTGACCTTGACGTTCTCCTGGCCGACCGCGATGAGCAGCTGACCGGGCTTGACGCCCTTGAAGACTCGGCCGGCGTCGATGTTCGCGCTGCCCGAGACCTTGAGCTTCGCCTCGCCCTTGTCGGACCCCTCGGCGGGCTTGACCCACAGCTTGTCGCCGTCGCCGACCTTGCCGTTGGAGACGGCGCCGTCCTTGTCGACGAGCTTGGCGCCCGCGGCACCGCTCAGCGCGGCGGTGATCGCCTTGCCGTTCGCGCTCGTCGACACCGTGAACGGGCCGACACCGGGCTTGTCGGAGGGGCTGCCGCTGACTTCCTCGGGGTCGAGCTTGAGGGAGATCTTCGGCTCGTTGCCGTCGTCGGACTTGGCGTTCTTGACGAGGTAGTCGTAGAGCTTCTTGACGTCCTCGTTCGTCTCCTTGGCCGTGTCGATGTCGGCGCCATCGCTCATGTGCCAGATCGCGGCCTGGGTCGCGGCCCCCGCCTCGTTGGCCTCAAGGCCGGCGATGCCGGTGGTGGCCTTCAACTGGTCGACCGACTTGGTCGGGAACGAGTTGGCCAGGATCCACTTGAGCTTGGCCTTCTTGTCGGCCGGGACGTCCTTGTCGGACAACCAGGTGCCGCCCCACGGCGATTCCTTGTAGTTGTCCGTCGTCTTGTGCAGCAGGTCGATGCAGTAGACCTTGATGGTCTCGCCGCCCTCGAGCTGCAGGTTGAAGAAGCCGGCCTGGTGGACACCGCTGATCGGGCCCGAGCCCTTGAGCGCGACGGAAAGGCCCTGGTCCTTGCCGAAGCCCTTGAGCGCGCCGCTCACACCGTCGGCCTGAGCGATCCCGGAGAACCCGATCACGCCGGCCGCCGCAAGACCCGTCGCTACGGTCAGGGCCGACAGACGGGTGGCCATCCGCCCGGGTGCACGGAACATGTGGTGGTCCCCTCGAAAGAATGTAAGCAGACTCGTGTCGCAACACACTCTCGCGGCGACCCCGAGTAAAGAACGTTCGAATAGTAGGAGAGATCGCCCCGCCCACCGCGACCCGGGGTACGGATCTGTTTCACATTCTTTACCCGGGGGGAGGATCCGCTTCGAGAAGTCCAATTCGAATATCGGGAAGTCGACAAGTCCGCGACGTATATAGCGGACTTTGGCGGTACCCAAGCCACAGTTCGGCCGATCACCGGCCTATATTCACTCTTGACTTGTCAATGTTCGCATCCGGATGAACCGGATCTTCCGCCCCAAAGGTGCTTTCTCCGGCACTTTTCCCGACCTGATTCGCTTCTTTCCGGACATCTCCCGCAGTCGATGACCGTTCCGACCGGGTTCACCGGATTCAGTTCGGCTCGGGCCGGCACCGCTCGTCACAATTCTGTTTCAGAATCCCGTCGGAAAGCACCGAGTATTACACCGGACTTCACCAACAATGGGCTTTCCCGAGCATCCGGGCGCGCCTCGCATCAATTCATGCCGCCTCCTCCGCGACCGCCGGCACGCTCGCGGCCTCGATCGCGAGCGAGCCCTGCTCACCCACCGGACCCGCGTCCGCCGAGCCCTCGACGACGATCAGCCTGGGTGGTCGGCCCACCCGCCGAAACTCCGCCACCCCCCGCGCGAGGTCGTGTCCCACCGACGCCGCGTCGATCTCGGTCACCGTGAACCAGCGGCCCTCCCGCTCCCATTCACGCACCCGCAACCGGCCCGTGACCACGAGCGGATCGCCCTTGTCGATCGAACTCGTCACGTTCTCCGCGAGCCCCCGCCAGCACGCCACCGTGTAGAAGGACGCGTCCCCCGACACCCACTGCTTCGTCTCCCGATCGAAGCGGCGCGGCGACACCGCCAGCCGAAACCGCGCGAGCGGGACGCCGGCCTGGGTCATCTGCACTCGGACGTCGCTCGCCGCGTTGCCGACCACCGTCACGTACGTGTCCACACTTGCCTCCGTGAGTCGCCGGCGTGCCCCGCAACAACGCCGTCCGCCCTCGACGATCCGGCACCCGGAGGCCACCGCCCGGCGGTACGTCGCCGGCTGTGGACAACTCGGCGCCTGTGGACAACGCGTTCACTCACGCAGGTGACACGGACCCCCACGTGGGGGACACCGCCTCCACGACACCGCCTCCACGACACCGCCTCCGCGACACCGGCCTCCGACACCGGCCCCACCCCCAACTCACCCCGCTCCCCCACCCCATCCCACTCCCTCGCTCCCTCCCGGGCCCTCCCGGGCCGCCACAAAACACCCGTGCGCCTCCCGATACCGATCCAGCTCCGCCTCCGCCGGCCCCACCAGCAACCGATCCGCCGCGTCCCGCACCCGCCCCCGCAGCGCCGCCCCCACCTCGTCCACCCGCCGCACCGCCGCCGCCCGCGCCTCCCGACGTCCGAACCACGCCCCGACCCCGACCGCCACAAGCCCCGCGAACACCACCCACGACGGCCCCGGCACCCCGAACCACCGCACGACCGGCACCCCCGTCAGCGCCGACACGGCGCCGGCCGACCCCACCACGACCGCGACCAGCCCCACCCACTGCACCCCCGCCGCGATGCGCGCCCCGACGGTCGGCGGCGCCGGCTCCGGCACACACTCGGCCCCGCCCCCGGCCGGCCCGTCCTCCATCCGCCCGGCGTCCAACTCCCCGGGCAACCGCCGCAGCCCCTCCGCCAACACCCGATGCACCCCGCCCTGCCACGCCATCGGCAGCCCCTCCGTCAACGTCGCCCCCGCCCGCCGAATCGCCTGCTCGGCCCGATGCACCTGCACCGGCGCGGGCCGCACCGCCACCCGCCGCGCCCGCCGCCACAACGGCCCGACCGGCGTCCCCGGCCCCTCCCCCGCGGCGGCCGCCACCACCGCCACCCCGGCCGCGTCGCACAGCCCGTCCACGAGCGCGTCGCGATCCCCCGCCGTAAACGCGTCCACACCCGGCACCGCGCCCGCGAAACAGCGACCCAGCCGCTCCGTCAACGCGTCCACGTCGGCGGAAAGCCGGGCCACCGGCGCCTCACCGTTCCCGGCCGCGGCCACCACCACCCGCCGCAGCTCGGCAATCCCCAGCCCGGTCTCCGGCGACGTCGCCAACACCCGTACCTCGGCCAGCCCGTCCGCGGCCAGCAACGCGCGCACATCGGTCAGGCACGCCGCGAGGTCGCCGGGCGGCAGCCGGTCCGCGTGGTTGAGCACGACGGTCATGCTGCGCCCGTGGTGGTGCAGCGGACGCAGGTAGCGGTCGTGCACGAGGGCGTCCGCGTACTTCTGCGGATCGAGCACCCACACGATGTGGTCCGCGACCGCCACCACCGCGTCCACCTCGTGGCGGTGCGCGAGGTCGATCGAGTCGTGGTCGGGCAGGTCGAGCAGGACGAGGCCGGCGGGCATCTCGCCGCGTCGCGCGTCCAACGAACCGTGCCTGGCCACCCGGTTCGGCGGCTCGACCCCGATCAGGTCCAGCAGCGGCGCGGCGCCGTCCGCATCCCACGCGCACGCGAGCGTGGTCCGCGTGGTCGGCCGCCGTGCCCCGGTCTCCGCCAGCCGAAGCCCGGTGAGCAGGTTGAACAACGACGACTTGCCGCCCCCGGTGGCGCCCGCGAGCGCGACGACCGTGTGCCACGTCGCCGGGCCGAGCCGGGTGTCGGCATGGCCGAGCAGATCCTCGACGGCGGCGAGATCGGCCGCCGGCAGGCGATCGCGGGCCAGCGCCGCAGTCCGGTCGAGCGCGACCAGCCGAGCGAGCAATCGGCCGGACTCGGCGCTGCAGGCCGCGTGCCGCGCGCGCCGCAGGGCGAACCGGTCGACGTGCCGGTCGAGGTCCCGGTCGAGGTGACGGTCGGCGGTCACGCGCTCCTCCGCACCACGTCGAGCGCCTCGATCAGCCCGGCGCCGACCCGCCCGTCCGGCGCCTCCACCACGGCGAGCCGCCGGGCCCGCTCGCCGTCGAGCGCCGCCGTGACGTCACGCCGCAGCCCCCGCCGCACCTCCAGGATCAGCCGCGCGGCCCGCTCGGCCCCGATCCGCGTACCGAGCCGCCCCGCCGCCTCCGGCCCGATCCCCGGCCCGGCCCCGGACCCCGGACCCACGCCACCGACCGCCGCGATCAACGCGAGATCCTCCCCCACCCACGCGAACGGCGCGGCCCCCACCCGCCGCACCCCGCCCTGCGGCAGACACCCCAGCGACCGATCCGCACCCCGCGCGAACGCGTCGGCCACCAGCGCGTCCAGGCTCGCCCGAACCGCCCGCGCGGTCCCCGCCGCGTCCCCGTCGCACCAACACGTCACCGCCGCGCCACGCAGCAGCGAGCCGTCGTCGAGGGCCTTGAGCGCCCACCGCGACGTCGTCGCGTAGGCCCGATCCACGCACGCGCGAACGCGCCCCGCCGCCTCGCACTGCCGCGTCACCGCCTGTGCGAGCGGCGGCACCCGCCGATCGAGGCTGTGCAGCAGCCCGCCGAGCGTGCGCCGGACGACCGCGGCCCGCGCGTCCGGATCCGCGGCGCGCGCGGCCAGCCAGGTCCGGATCGGTACCACGTTGCGCTCGGGCAGACCGGTCCCCGGCGCGGTCTCCGCGATCGGGTACAGCGGCACGTCGCCGAGTCCCGCCCGGCGCAACAGCCCGACGAAGTCGGGGCGTACCCGGTCGAGTGCTTCCGGCGGCACCCGGTTCAGCACGATCACCAGCCGCGTGTTGCGGTCGTGCGCGAGCCGGAGCAGGTGCCACGGCGCCGCGTCGGCGTAGCGGGACGCGGTGGTGACGAAGATCCACAGGTCGGCGGCGCCGAGCAGGCGCACCGCGACGCGTCGGTTGTCGGCGGACACCGAGTCGATGTCGGGTACGTCGAGGAACGCCAGCCCCGGCGGCACCCGTTCGTCCAACCGCAGCTCGATGCCGCGCTCTCGGGCGAACCAGTGCCGGTCCCCGGAGCGACACACCATGACCGGCACGCGCGTGGTCGGCCGCAGTGCGCCGACCGCGGTGACCTCCCGACCGACCAACGCGTTCACCAGCGCGGACCGCCCGGCACCGGTGGACCCGCCGACCACCGCGAGCAGCGGCGCGCGCGGCACCGCGAGGCGCGGCAGCACGTAGTCGCCGAGCTGGTCGATCAGCTCACGACGAGCCAGCCGCGCCTGGACGGCACCGGGCAGGTCGAGCGGGAAGCACGTCGCCACGACCTGTTCCCGCAGGTCCGCGAGAGCTGCGGACAGGCGGTCGCTTCCCATGATCACCACGAGCGCCCAATGCCCGAATTGTCCGCATTCTCAACGCGTTCCCCGCGTCACAGCGCGACGGTCACTCCGTCGGCGGACGACCGTCGCGCCGCCTCGATCGTCTCCAGGACGGTCACCGCCTCCTCGATCCGCACCGGCGGCTCACCCGCACCGCGCACCGCGCGCTCGATCGCGGCGTAGTAGTCCTGGTACGCGCCGGGCTCGGTCTCGACCGGCTCGACGGCGCCGGGCGTTCCGAGCACCCCCCACGCGTCGGGCCCCTCGGTCCCCCACCCGGGCGTACCGACGTCCGCGCCCGCCCGCAGCAGCTCCTCCTGCGGGTCCATGCCGAACTTCACGTACGACGCCTTCGACCCGAGCACCCGAAAGCGCGGCCCGAGATCGGCCGCCGTCGCACTCATCCACAGGTGCGACCGCACACCGCTCGCGTGCGTAAGCGCGACGAAGCTGTCGTCGTCCACGAGCGCCCCGGCCCGACGGGTGTCCAGTTCGGCGTACACGTGCGTGGGCCGCCCGAAGAGCGCCACGGCCTGGTCGATCAGGTGCGTGCCGAGGTCGTACAGGATCCCGCCCAACGCCTCGGGGTCGGCCTGCTCCTTCCAGCCCTCGGTCCGGACGTCCGGCCGCCACCGCTCGAACCGCGACTCGAAGCGGTACACGTCGCCGAGCCGGCCGTCCCCGACCAGGCGCCGCACGGTCTTGAAGTCACCGTCGAACCGCCGGTTCTGGTACACCCCCAGCAACCGCTCGTGCCTCGCCGCCGTCGCCGCGAGCGCACGCCCCTGCGCGGCGGTCCCCGCGAACGGCTTGTCCACCACCACGTGCAGCCCCGCCTCCAGCGCCCGCGTCGCCAGCGGCACGTGGAACCGGTTCGGCACGGTGATCACGACGAGATCGAAGTCACCCGCGCGGGCGAACATCTCGTCGGTCGTCCCGATCACGTCCGCACCCGGATGGCGCTTGCGCGCGTCGGCCTGCCGATCGGGATTCCCGGTCACCACGGCGACCAGTTCAAGCCCGTCGACGGCCTCGACGACCGGGGCGTGGAACGCCGAGCCCCCTACGCCGTAGCCGACAAGTACAGTCCTTGTGGGACCCACTGAGCCTCCCTCTGTCCGTTTCGGGCCTTCTCTGATCACATTCTGGCCGCCAACTGCGTCTGATCAGGTAACGGTGACCACCGGAACGTCGGTGAGGCATGCACACGGCCCTATTCTGTTGTGCCGCGACCGGATCCAGTGCAAGATCCTGATTCGCCCACGCCCTCGTAGCTCAGTGGACAGAGCAGGTGCCTTCTAAGCACTTGGTCGCAGGTTCGAGTCCTGCCGGGGGCACAGCCACGCCGCCGTCCGCCGCCCGCACCCCCGGGCGGCGTCCGCGCAGGTCAGAGTAGGTATCACCAGACATGCCGAAGCGCCGGACCACCCGCCGGGTGAATCGTCGGGGATCCGGCGCTGTCCGGCTGTCACCGGGGTTATCCGGGTGGCTGCGCCGAATACGCGGCGAAGTTTTCTCCGGCCATGGATAGCGCCGCTTCGATGCGCTTGTGCGGGTCCGCTTCGTGGCCGGAAATGCACAGAGCGTAGGCCGTGAGCAGAGCGGCAACGCTGTTCCCCGCCCACACAACCACCTGCGCGGGCGGCCCGCGGCATTCGGCCACTCGGTAAGGCGGGTGTGCCGCAGGTCCTCCATCCTCTTACCGCGTGGCCAAGCGAACTGCTCGGGTGGCGGCACAGGCTTGCGCGCGCCGCCCCATGCCCGCCGGTAGACGACTCCGGAGGGCGGGCCGGTGCCGCCGGCTCGGCGCACGGCACCGCGGGTCGGCGCGCGACCGCAGTCGTGCGCCGACCCACGGGGGTGTTCAGTCGACCCGGCGTGCGCCCGCCGACGGAATCGCCCCGAAGAAGCGCGGGGCCGTGAAGCCCCGGGCCGCGAAGGACTTCTCGACCGCCTCCGCGACCGCGTCGCAGCGGTCCGCGGCGGTCAGCGCGATCACCGAGCCGCCGAAGCCGCCGCCGACCAGGCGCGCGCCGAGCGCACCCGCGGCCAGCGCGGTGTCCACGGCCGTGTCCAGTTCGGCGCACGAGATCGTGTAGTCGTCGCGCATCGACGCGTGCGACGCGGTCAGGTCGGGGCCGATCCCCCGGACGTCGCCGGCCCGCAGCGCCGCGACGACCCGCAGCACCCGCTCGTTCTCGGTCAGCACGTGCCGCACGCGGTTGCGCAACGGCCCCGCCGGCAGCGCCGCGAGGGCCGCGTCCGCGTCGTCCACCTCGCGCAGCGACGGTACGCCGAGCAGCCGCGCCGCCTCCTCGCACGAGGCCCGCCGGTCCGCGTACCCGCCGTCCACCAGCGCGTGCTTGGCCCGGGTGTCGATCACCAGCAGGCGCAGGCCCACGCCCTCGCAGTCGAACGGGACATGGCTGCCCGTCAGGTCCCGGCAGTCCAGGAAGAACGCGTGCCCCGCGGTACAGCACAGCGACGCCATCTGGTCCAGCATGCCGACCGGCACGCCGACGAAGTCGGTCTCGACGCGCTGCGCGATCCGCGCCAACTCGACCCGCGAGCAGCCCAGTTCGTACAGGTCGTTCAGCGCGAGCGCGACCACGCAGGACAGCGCGGCCGACGACGACAGGCCCGCGCCGACCGGCACGTCGCTGTCGATGTGGATGTCCGCGCCGCCGATGTCGTGGCCCGCGTCTCGCAGCGCCCACAGCACGCCCGCCGGGTAGGCGGCCCAGCCGGACAGCGCCCCGGGCGCCAGGTCGGCGACCGCGACGTCGACCGATTCGCTCCCCGCGTGCGTCGACGCCAGCCGCAGCCGGCCGTCGGCCCGCCGCCCGACCGAGGCCCGCGCGGTGTGCGGGGTCGCCATCGGCAGCACGAACCCGTTGTTGTAGTCGGTGTGTTCGCCGATCACGTTGACCCGCCCCGGCGCCGCCCACACCCCCTCGACCGCGAACGGGCTCACAGCGCCGCCTCGCCCTGCCGCAGGAACGACCACGCGTCGGCCACGATGTCCTCCAGGGAGGTCCGCGTGGGCCGCCACCCCAGCACCTCACGGGCCCGGTCGGCGGAGGCCACGAGCACGGGCGGATCGCCCGCCCGGCGCGGCGCCTCGTGCGCCGGTACCGCGCACCCGGTCACCGTCCTGATCGCGTCCACGACGTCGCGGACCGAGAAGCCGACCCCGTTGCCGAGGTTGCACACCAGGTGCCCGGTCGCGGCGCCGCCCTCGGCCGTCGCGTCCAGCGCTAGCAGGTGCGCGTCCGCGAGGTCGGCGACGTGGATGTAGTCGCGCACACACGTCCCGTCGGGGGTCGGGTAGTCGGTGCCGTACAGCGCGACCGAGCCGCGCGTCCCGTGCGGCACCTGGAGGGCCAGCGGGATCAGGTGGGTCTCGGTGGCGTGCCGCTCGCCGTACCGCCCGTACGCGCCCGCGACGTTGAAGTAGCGCAGACTCACCGCGCGCAGCCCGTGCGCACCGGCGTACGACGAGATCAGCTGGTCGACCGACAGCTTCGAGGCGCCGTACGGGTTCGTCGGCGCGCACGCCGCGTCCTCGGTGATCGGCGAGACGTCCGGCGCGCCGTACACCGCGGCCGTCGAGGAGAACACGAGGCGGGCGACGCCGTGCGCGCGCATCGCGTCGAGCAGCGCGAGCGAGCCGCCCACGTTGTTGTGCCAGTACTTCTCCGGGCTGGTGACCGACTCGCCGACCAGGGAGGAGGCGGCGAAGTGCAGGACCGCGTCGAACGACGGGTCCAGGTGCCGCGCGGCGTCCTGTACCCGGCCCTCGACGAACGCGGCCTTGTCCGGGACCGCGTCGCGGTGGCCGGTGGACAGGTCGTCGAGCACGACCACGTCGTGCCCGGCCGCGACGAGATGCGCCGCGACAACGCTGCCGACGTAACCGGCGCCGCCGGTGACCATGAGCTTCATACGCCGACCTCCCGCAGTCGTGCCGCCGCGGTCTCCGGCGGCACATCGCTGATGAACACGCCCATGCCGGACTCGGTGCCGGCAAGGTACTTCAGCTTGCCCGGTGCCCGGCGAATCGAGAAAAGCTCCAGGTGCAGCGCGAAGTCGACGCGCCCCGAGCGGACCGGCGCCTGCTGCCACGCCGAGATGTACGGCGCGGGCTCGCCGTCGAAGAGCCGGTCGAAGCGTCGCAGCAGGTCGAGGTACATCCCGCCGAACTCGGCGCGCGCGTCCTCGTCGAGCCCGGTCAGGTCCGGCACCCGGCGATTCGGGTACAGGTGCACCTCGTACGGCCAGCGCGCGGCGGCCGGCACGAACGCCGTCCAGTGCTCGCCCGTCGCCACGATCCGCGAGCCGTCCGCGCGCTCGGCGGCGAGGATGTCGTCGAACAGGTTGCGGCCGGTGCGGTGCCGGTACGCGGCGGTCGAGCGGATCATCGCCGCCGTGCGCGGGGTGACCATCGGGAACGCGTAGATCTGCCCGTGCGCGTGCGGCAGCGTGACGCCGATCTCCCGGCCGCGGTTCTCGAAGCAGTACACCTGCTCGACCCCGGGCAGCGCGCCCAGTTCGGCGGTGCGGTCGGTCCACACGTCCAGGATCAGACGCGCGCGCTCGGGGGTCAGGTCCTTGAAGGACGCGCGGTGCTCCGGCGTGAAGCACATCACCTCGCACCGGCCGTCGGCCGGACGACGCGGGAAGGGGCCGCCGTCCGGCGTGGTCGCGACCTCCGTGCCGGGTTCGCTCCCGGCTCCCGACAGCGACGGGAAGCGGTTCTCGAAGACCACGACCTCGTAGTCGGCCTCCGCGACCTCGGTGGCCCGCTCGGGCGTGGACGGGCACAGCGGGCACGCGTCGGCGGCCGGCAGGTGGGTCCGGGTCTGCCGGTGCGACGCGACCACGACCCATTCGTCGAGCAGTCGGTCGTAGCGCAGCTCGGACCCGCTGACGACGGGGTCGAGCGCCCGGGTGTCGACGGCGGTGCGCACCGCGTCGTCCCGGGTGTCGTAGTAGACGATCTCGCGACCGTCGGCCATGACGGCCTGCGTCTTCTTCATGATGCTCATTTTGCGAAGCTTTCCAAATCTTGTCAATGAGAAAGTCATGAGAAAGCACGGAACAGTCGACCACCCGGCCGTGGGCCCGCTGTCTTCCCGGGTCGTCGCAGCCACCACCGCATCCTGTGGTTTGACAAGTTTCGGAAAGCATCCGCAAGATGCTGCCCATGCCTGACGAAGACACCGACGGTCTCCCCGCCGAGGGCCGCCGCGCCCGGATGGCCGCGACGATCGCGGACCGCGGCTTCGCCAAGGTCACCGACCTCGCCGAGGCGTTCGGCATCTCGCGCGTGACGGTCCGGGCCGACCTGGAGGTCCTGGAGCGTCAGGGCCGACTGCGCCGGGTCCGCGGCGGCGCGATGTACACCGGCCGCGATCCGCGCGTCGAGCCGTCCTTCGAGGAGGCGCTGACCGCGGCCTCGCCCGCGAAGACGCTGATCGGGCGGGCCGCCGCCGCCCTCGTGTCGCCGTCCGAGAGCGTGGTCCTGGACGTCGGCACCACCACCACGTTCGTGGCGCGCGCCCTGGTGGACCGGGACGAGCTGCGCGACCTCGTCGTGTTCACCAACGGGCTGACCATCGCGCTGGAGTTGGAGCGCGCGATCCCGCGGTTCTCGGTCGTGGTCACCGGGGGCACGCTGCGCCCGTTGCAGCACTCGCTGATCAATCCGCTCGGCGAGCACATCCTGGAGCGGATCCACGCCGACACGGTCTTCCTCGGCTGCAACGGCGTGCATCCCACCGGCGGCATCACCAACGTCAACCTGCCCGAGGCCGAGGCCAAGCGGGCGATGCTGCGGGCGGCGGGCCGGCGGGTCGTGGTCGCCGACGGCTCGAAGCTGGGCCGGATCGAACTCGCCGCGGTATGCCCGCTCGCCGACATCGACCTGCTGATCACGAGCGCGCCCGCCGACCCCGAGACGGTCCAGGCGCTGCGCGACGCGGGGCTCGAGGTCCTGATCGCGCAGGCGTGAACCGCCCACGGGGCGGCGGGTGTCGGGCCGGATCGAGACGGACACCCGGGCCCGCCCTCGGACGGGGACGCGGCTCGTGGTGGTGCCGTAAGGAAGCGCTCAAGTGAGTAGTTGTACGGATGTCCGCTCCGGGGCGCCGCTCATAGCGTGATCCGCATGGGAAACAGGGATTCCGCGCGGCAGGGTGAGGGCGGCAACGGGTTCGCGCGAGCGGTGGCGTTCGTCGTCGGCTTGTTCGTGTTCGTCGTGGTCGCGATGATCGACCTGTTCGTCCTGCTCGGCTACGGCGGGGCGGCGGAGTCCTGCGCCGACGAAGCGTGCCGGTCCTGGTACGACTCCCGGGCGCCGTGGACGCTCGGCCTGTTCGCCCTCAGCTTCGTCGCCACGCTCATCGGCCTCGAACTGACCAAGCGCCTCGAACGCCGCCGCTTCGCGATCGGCCTCCCGATCGTGGCCGTCGGCCTGGCCCTCCAGGCGGCCGGCCTGTCCCTCTTCCAGGGCGCCCCGGCCACGTGACCGGCCCGGCCGGCCGCGTCGACGGCACGGCTTCAGCGGCCGAATTGGGTGCACAGGGCGATGGTGGCGTCGTCGTGCCGCTTGCCCCGGTAGGTGCCGGCAGGGGTTTGCAGTTCGGCTGCGCGGACGGCCTGGACGGCGGCGACGGGGCCGCGCTTCTCGACGTGGTCCAAGAGCCCGCGCCACTGCCAGTCGTAGCGGTCCACGAGGCGTGACATCCCGTCCGTCATGACCGCGGCGCGATGGACGTCGTCGACCGGAAGGGAGCCCGTGAGCGCGTGCTTCGCCGCCTCGGGGTCGGTGCTCGCCACCCAGAAGCCGCCGGGTTGATTGCGCATGTCCCGGATGATCTCCGGGGTGTACCCGGGGAGGTTCGCGAGCGCGTCGTCATTGATCACGTGGACCTCGCCACCGGTCGTCTCGATCACGACGGGCGAGTCGCACAGGACCAGGTAGTCGAGGGTTTCCGCGCGCACCCGCAGCAGCGCGACCGTGGTCGACGGGCTGTTCGGATGGGTGAGGTCGCACGTCTCGGCGTGCAGTTCGCGCAGTCCCGCGATCCCGTCCGCGAGGATGTCGGTGAGCGGGGCGCCGTCGTCGGCGATCAGGCGGGCCGCGAGCCGGGCCGCCAGGCGGCTCACCACCCACGGGACATCGTGGACGCAACCCGTGGGGAGTCCGTTCGCGGTGGCCCCGTCCAGGACGATGACGAAGTGCTCGCCGGCCACGACGCAGTCGTCGTTGATGTCACCGGGCTGGGCTTCGCTGATGTGACTGACCTGCATGGTCTTCCTGCCTACTCGGGAACCGCGTACGCGTGCCGAGGAATGCCTCGACCCCTCAACCCTCACAGGGACCCACCATCAGTCGCGAATGCGCTCGGGTCCGGGTGGGTGACCGTCGTCAGGCGGCGGGACGGGCCGCTCCGGCGAGGAGGGGGCGGACCTGCCGGGCGGTCGGTTCCATGGCGGGGCGCAGGTCGCGAGGGTCCAGGCGCGCCGGTTGGCTGTGGCACGGCAACTCGGTGGCGTGCGGGAGGCTGGGGCCTGCGGGGCCCGTCCGCGTACCGTTGGCGGCATGAGCAACCTCGATACCAAACCGACTCTGACCACGTGCGGAGGGCGGGCCGATGTCCCGGCCGAGCCGGTGCGCGAGCTGCTGAAATCGCGCGACGTCAAGCTCGGCGAGAGCCACATGGTGCGACGCCTGCTGCCGAGCCTGGGCAGACGGATGATCGGCGCGTGGTGCTTCGTGGATCACTACGGCCCCGACGACATCGCGGACGCGCCCGGCATGCAGGTCCCACCGCATCCGCACCTGGGCCTGCAGACCGTGAGCTGGCTGCGCGAGGGCACCGTGCTGCACCGGGACAGCCTGGGCAGCCTCGCCACCGTACGACCCGGCGAGCTGGGCCTGATGACCTCGGGACGGGCCATCTCGCACTCCGAGGAGTCCCCGCGCGAGCACGCCAGGCTGCTGCACGGCGCGCAGTTGTGGGTCGCGCTGCCGGACGCGCACCGGGGCGTGGACCCGCACTTCGAGCACCACACCGAACTGCCGGTGGTCACCGGCGGCGGGCTGACCGCGACGGTGATCATGGGCGGCCTGGACGGCTCGACCTCGCCGGGCACCGCGTACTCCCCGCTGGTCGGCGCCGACCTGACCCTGGCCCCGGGCGCGGACGTGCGGCCGCCCCTGGAACCGGACTTCGAGTACGCGGTCATGTCGATGTCGGGCGAGGCCGAGGTGGACGGCGTGCCGCTCACTCCGGGCGGCCTGCTGTACCTGGGCTGCTCGCGCACGGAGCTGCGTCTCCGCTCCGCGAACGGCGCGGACCTGATGCTGCTCGGTGGCGAGCCGTTCGCCGAGGAGATCGTCATGTGGTGGAACTTCGTGGCCCGCACGGGCGAGGAGATCACCGCGGCGCGCGAGGCATGGGAGAACGGCTCGGACTTCGGCACGGTCCACGGCTACGCCTCCCCGCGGATGGCTGCGCCCACGCTGCCGTCCACGCCGTTGCGGCCACGGGGTCGCGTTCGCTGAGCCGTCGCACGTGGCGGCCTGCGGCCCGTTGTCCTCAAACGCCGGACGGGCTGGATCGGCTTTCGTTCGCGGGCGCCGGACAGGGTCGGTTGGCTTCCATGTCCTCAAACACCGGACGGGCTGGATTGGTGCCGGGCGGGCTTGTGGGTGCCGGGCGGGCATGTCCTGACCGTAACCGTCAGCGCATGCCCGCAACCGTGCGTTGTGCCACGGCCACGATTTCGTCCAGGTGGCCGCCGTGTGCGCCGTGCCAGTACACCCGGTCGCACACCCGGCAGCGCGCGAACGCGTCGACCCGGTCGAGGGTGCCCGCCTCGACCTCCGACTCGACCTCCTCGCGGGTCGCCGTGCGCAGTTCGCCGTTGCACGCGGTACAGCGCGTCCAGGGCGCGAGCGAAAGGGCGAATCGGTGCAGCAGGTCGTCGAGTTGGGCATCCGCCCGGATCCCGTACACGTACGCGCCGAACCACAGGTTCTTGCGGCGGAGCAGGCCGCGGTCCTGGGTGAGCAGTACCCGCCGCTCGGCGTTGGCCTGGATCACCAGGGTCGGGTCGTCGCAGTCGTTGTGGTAGGCCGTGTCGATCCCGACCAGGCGCATCCGCCGGGCCAGCGCGCCCAGGTGCACGTCGAGCAGGAAGCGCGGCGCCTCGTCGGCGAACTCCGGGATGGCCTGCGGGCGTTGGACCGGGAACACGTCCACGACCTCGCCGCCCACGGGCCGGTGGCCGGGCTCGACGTCGCGGCCGTCCACGACCAGGCGGCCGACCTCGGGCAGCGGTGGACCGGCCGATTCCACGAGGTGGCCGACGGTCGAATCGCCGTCGGCGGAAGCGGTCACCGGCATCCCACGCAGGCGCGGTGGCAGGAATTGTTGCAACTCGGCGGGGATCTGAAGGAGCACGTCCGATCGGTTCACCGGGTCAGCATCCCATCGGGCACGGCCGCCGCGCGCACCGTTTATCGACCGTCGGGCCGGGCGGCGTCAGCCCACCAGCGTCGGCACCGTGACTTCCCACCCGCGCGGCTCGATCAGCTCGCAGGCGCGCGCGTCGGAGGTCGCCAGGTCACCCGCGACCAGCAGCGCGTCCAGGTCGAGACCGGCCAGCGGCGCGGCCGGCGACACCGGCTTACAGCCGAGCCACCCGTACAGCCGGACCAGCTGCGGCAGCGCGATCCCGGCGACCACGTCGGCGTCCCACGTCTGCCGGGCCGCGAGCACGCCGGCGTGGATCAGCACGGCGAGCACTTCGAGCGAGCGGGCGCCCGGTGCCACCACGAGTCTGGACACGAACAGGAAGCCGCGCGGATCAGTGGGCAGGTACCGGGTCAGCTCCGGCGTGAAGTAGGGGTAGGGCGCCCCGTCGGCGGCGTGGTGCAGGGTGGCCCGCGCCGATCCGATCGGCCGCCCGCCCTCGTACGCGAGCAGGACGAGCCCCGCGTCGTCGTGCGCGTCCCAGTCCGCGCCGGGAAAGCCGTATCGCTGCCGCAGCCCGACCACATCGCCGCGGGCCCGCCCGTCGCCGCGCTGCACCAACGCTTCGACGCCGACCTCACGCTCACCACGAACGGCACGAAGAATCGGTCGGCATTCGGGAGTGATGTCCATTCGGTGCCAACGACCGAGGGAATACCGAGGTCACCCGCGTTGGGCCGACCGAGTGCGGGCGGGTGGAATATCCGGCCGCCCGCCCGCCTTCAAGCAGCCACGAGGCAGACTTCGGAACTTCCAGGAGGCGTCCATGGCTCGCAACGAGCTTCGTCCGATCGTGAAGCTTCGGTCCACCGCCGGGACCGGTTTCACGTACGTGACCCGAAAGAACCGCCGCAACGATCCGGACCGGATGACACTGCGCAAGTACGATCCGGCCGCCGGAAAGCACGTGCTGTTCCGCGAAGAGCGATAAACACACCGTGCCGCGCGCGAGGGCCGCGCATCCCATTCCCGGATGCGCGGCCCTCGCGCGGCCGCACGCTCAGGTCCGGCCGGAATCGCCTTCGGGCAGGTCAGTCGGCAATCCGAGGTCCCGCAGCACCCGCATTCCACGCGGCCCGGACGCGGCCAGGCCGGCCACGATCGCCTTGCGCAGTTGATTGCGTTCGAAGTCGTCGGCGTCGCCGAGCAGGGCCAGCACTTCCGAGCTCAGACCGACCTCAGGGCTTTCCGTCGGCGGGTGGGCGTCGAGGTGGTCCACCACGGCCTTGACCTGATCCGGAAATCGGGTCAGCCAGTAGGCGACCAACGCCTCCGGGCCCTCGCGAATCAACTCCCGATGAAACTCCATCCGGGTGCGTGTCAGCCGTTGTCGCTCCTTTTCGAGCGGTACCGCCCAGCGGGCCCGGTCCAGGCTCGCGCGGATGTCCGCGGGAATCTCCTCGGCCTGTAGGAATACCCCGGCCGGGCGATAACTCAGGCCGCATTCCGGGAGCTGTACCGGGTCGGCCAGCGCTTCGTCGAGCTCGTCCTGGAGCCGGCCCTCGTCGGCGCCGTGCACGACCGCCGTCGCCTTGCGGATCCGGTTCTCGACGTCCCGGCGGACGAAGGACAGCCCGTCCACGGGTCGACGCAGCGCCAGCGCCCTCGGCTCGTACACCCACCAGTGCAGCTGGACCTCGACCCGGTACGCGCGCTCGCCGTCCGGCCCGGTGCGCAGGTCGAACGCGGTGACCTCGGCGTGTTCGCGCACCTCCACCCACCACAGTTCGCCGGCCCGGCGCACCTCGGCATGGGTCGGGCGCCGCCGTGCGCTCGCCGGGACGACCAGGACGCGCTCGGCGCGCCGACCGAGTCGGTCCCGGAGGTAGGCCAGGGTCCGGGACCCGGTCACCGGACGGGCCGGTGCGTCGTGTTCGCGGTTCATGCGGTTGCTCCCCCGCTCGGTTGTGCCGCCGGTGCCTCTGGTGTCGCCGGTACGCGCGACGCCTCCGGTGCCCCCGACGCCTCGGTCCCCGGTCTCCCGATTACCGGTGTCTCGAACGCCTCTATCGCCGGCGCGAGCACGCCGATGTCGACCACGTCGCCGTCCGGCAGGCCCTCGTAGGCCAGCCGCGCGAGGTCGTAGGCGAGCCGTTCCAGACCGTGCCCGCGATCGGCCCCGAACAGTGCCGCGAACACCTTCCGCAGCCGTGCCGCCAGTCGCTCGTCGGTCTCGGTGCCGGCCAGCAGGGTGGTGAACATCCGCAGTACGACCGGGTATCCGGCCGGATCACCGACCACGCGACGCACGACGGCCGCGAACGACGTGCCGGTCAACACCGCGTCGGAGGGGTCGTCCCGTGCCAGTCGGGCGGTCAGATCGGCCGCCGCGCCGAGCTCGTCCCACGCCTCCAGCCGCTCCAGGATCGCCGGCGCGCTCATCCCGCCGCGACACAGGTCGACGACGCCGGCGCGGGCCGCGGCCGCGATCGCGCGGTCGTCGTCGCGGGCCAGTTCGAGCAGGTGCGACACCGCCCGGCCCGGGTACACCGACGCGAGGCCCGGGTACGCGTACGCGGCGATCAGGCGCAGGTCGGCGCGGATGTGGTCGCGGCTCCACAGTTCGAGCAGCCGGCGGACCTGGGTGGCCACGACCGGGTCCTGGGCCGCCGCCCGCAGCGCGAGCACCGTCAACGGCCGCCGGGCGACGCCCTCGCGGGCCCATCGGGCCACCGGGGCCAGCGGCTGATGGCCCCGGCCCGCCCCGATGAAGTCGCCGACCGCGCGGGCCGCGTCGCGATGCGCCTCCACCGGGCGCGGCGGTGTCTCCGCGAGCCAGTCGACCAGGGTCCCCCGCAGGTCGGGATAGCCGGACCAGACGTGTTCGCGGACGGCCGCGCCCCAGTGCGGGCGGTCGAACCGCACCCGGTCGAGCCGGTAGCGGA
The DNA here is from genome assembly GCF_045207785.1 of Embleya sp. NBC_00896. Taxonomy (NCBI): domain Bacteria; kingdom Bacillati; phylum Actinomycetota; class Actinomycetes; order Kitasatosporales; family Streptomycetaceae; genus Embleya; species Embleya sp. NBC_00896. The sequence continues at coordinate 4,943,222 of NZ_CP108776.1, read as the reverse complement.
CCCGGCCGCACGAGACGTCCTCCGCGAAGCGATGCGCGTGGATCGAGCGCAGTCGGGCGTCGCGCGGACGCGGTGGCCAGCCCTGGTCCGGCTCGGGTTCGCGCCGTGGCAGTCGCTCGGCCAGGAGCGCGCGCAGGGCCGCCGCCCGCTCGGTCACCACGCCGTAGTCCTGGCCCTCGAAGACGGCCGCGGCGATCATCAACGCCCAGTCCTCGTAGCCGGAGTGCGCCCGCAACCAGGCGTCGACCGCGGTGTGCTCGCGGTCGCGCAGCGCGGTCAGCAGGTCGATCCTGGTGAACCGCCCGGCGGCCACCTCCACGAGGTCGCGGGCGACGGCCGCGGCCCGTTCCGGGCGGCCGTCGGTGCGGACGAGTTCGACCACGTCCTCGTCGACGAGGTCGAGGTGGCCGCGCTCCCAGCCCTCGCCGAGCCGGTGGGCGAGGTGACTGCGCAGCACCTGGACCGGGTCCGGGCGCCGGCACGGCACCGCCCAGGTCGCCCAGTCGCCCAGATCCGGCGCGGCCACGTCGCAGGTCACGAGCAGGACGCTGTCCCGTTCGGTCAGCCGCCGCCGGAGCAGTTCCAGGTCCCGCGCCGCGTAGCCGGCGAGGGCCGCCGGATCCGCGGTGTCGACCAGGTAGCCGGTACAGCGCCGGACGGTCAATCCCATCAGGTCCTCGACGGTGTCCAGGGCGATCACGTGCTCGACGTACTGATCCTGCATCAGGTGTAGTGCCAACGTCCGCTTGCCGGACCCCGATTCGCCGGTGAGCAGCATGAGTTGACGTGCCATCAGGCTCCGCGCCCGGAGATATCCCATCGGCTGCACGAACGTCCGCGCGACCAGCTCGGTCTCCTCCCGCCAGATCGGCCCGTCCGTCGCCTGCCGCAGCCGCGGATACCCGTCCGCGGGCCCGCGCGAGCCGGCCACGCCGTCGTACCCGCGGTCGGCCTCCTCGGCCGACCACAGCCCGAACGCCTCGTCGAGCTCCCGGCCGTCCAGGTTTTCGTGATTCGCAGCCTCGTGATTCCGAGCCTCGTGATTCCCGGCCCCGCGATCCCCTGCCTCGTCATTCCCAGCCTCGCCGGCCTCGGCCGCGCCGGCCGTCGACTCGCCGTACACCCAGGTCGCCACGTCATGCCCCCGTCCTCCGGTGTCCCTTCACCCTGTCGAACAACGACACGATCGACCCCCGATTCGCTCGGATCCGGTCCGACTCGCAAAACCCGGCAAGTGCGGCCCGATCCGGCGCCGGTCGCCGCGGTCGCCGGGTACGCCCGGGAAAAGCTCTCGACAGATCCCCGTCGGCTGTGCGGATAGTCATCGGGTGTCCAGCCAATCCAGGCTGCCCCGGTGGGCCGGCCGCACCTATCTGCTACAGACCTCGGCCGTGTTCATCACCGGGCTCGGGAACTCCGGGGCGTTGATCGCGTCGGCGTTCGCGGTGCTCGAAGCCGGTGGCGGCAGTACCGGTGTCGGGCTCGTGGCGGCCGCGCGAACGCTTCCGCTGGTCGTGTTCCTATTGGTCGGCGGGGTGATCGCGGACCGCTTTCCCCGGCATCACGTGATGGTCGCCGCGAATGCCGCGAACGCGCTGTCGCAGGGGGCGTTCGCGGTCTTCGTGCTCACCGGTGGCAGCGACGTGTGGGTCATGATGGTGCTCGCCGGCATCGGCGGATCCGCGCACGCGCTGTACCTGCCCGCCGCGCAGGGGCTGCTGTTCAGCACGCTCGACGCCGAGGACGCCGGACCCGCGCTCGCCGCGTACCGGGTCGCGGTGAGCAGCTCCCACATCGGCGGGGCCGCGCTCGGCGGCGTGCTGACCACGGCGCTCGGCCCGGGGGCGGTGCTCGCGCTGGACGCCGGTGGCTTCGTGTTGGCCGCGCTGCTGCGGGTGTTCATGCGGATCCCCGCCATGGGTCCGGGCGAGGACGAGTCGATGCTGCGCCAACTGCACGACGGTTGGCGGGCGTTCGTGGCCAGGCGCTGGCTGTGGGGCATCGTCCTGCAGTTCGCGCTGCTGAACGGCATGATGGTCGCGGGCGAGACGGTGTTCGGACCGGTCGTGTCCGAGGACCACTGGGGTGCGGCCTGGCCGTGGGGCGTGGCGATGAGCGCGCTCGGGGCGGGCACTCTGCTCGGCGGCCTCGTCCTGGTCCGGTATCGGCCGCGCCGCCTCCTGAACGCCGGCAACTGGGGGCTGCTTCCGCTGGCGCCGACCTTCGTGGCGCTCGCGATCCCCGCGCCGTGGCCGATCCTCGCGCTGTCGATGTTCGTGTGCGGCGTCGGCATGGAGGTCTTCAGCGTGTGCTGGATGCTGACGCTCCGCCAGGAGATCCCGGCCGAGTACGTCGCGCGCGTCTCGGCCTACGACTGGCTCGGTTCGATGGCGCTCGCCCCCGCGTGTACCGCCCTGGCTGGTCCGGCCGGGAACACGTTCGGCAACGCGGGCGTGCTGTGGGTCTTCGCCGGCGCGTGCGTCGTGCTGATCCTCGGCGTGTTCGCGATCCCGGAGGTCAGGGCGTTGTCCGGAACCGGCTCGGTCCATCCGGTCGAACCGGCCCATCCGGTCGAACCGGTCGAACCGGCGGAACCGGCGAAGGCCGAGACGACCGGCGCGACCTGACCGATCGGAATCCGTCGGGATCTCCCACCGAGGGGCCTAGGCTCATCGGCATGGTGATCACCATCGACCCGGCCTCGCCCATCGCGCCGTTCGAGCAGATCCGGGCCCAGGTCGCGGACCAGTCCCGGGCCGGAACACTTCCCGCCGGCACCCGCCTGCCGACCGTGCGCGGCCTCGCCGGCGACCTCGGCCTGGCGCCCAACACCGTCGCCCGCGCCTACCGCGAGCTGGAGGCGGACGGCGTGATCGAGACCCGCGGGCGCTCGGGCAGTTTCATCGCCGCCGTCGGCGACAGCGCGCACCGGGCGGCGAGCGAGGCCGCGATCGAGTACGCGCGCCGTGCGCACCGGCTCGGCCTGACCCGCGACGAGGCGATCGCGACCGCGCTCTCCGCGTTCGACGTGGTCTACGAGCCGTAGCGTGCGCGGGTGAAGACAGGGCGTCAGGTCCGCCCGGCCGGTGCCGTGGTCGGTCACGGCAGCGGGGAAAACCACACCCGAAAACCACTGTACGGACGGCCCGGGGCACCGGATCATCGAAATCATGTCGATGCCTCGCCAGACGCCCCGCCAACCGGATGGGGCGCCGAGTTCAGCCGGTGACGACCCCTCAACGCTGCTGCCCTTCGTGTTCGGACTCGACGACGCGGACACCCCTTACGACGCCGTGGACGGGCTCGCCCTCGCCGCGTTCCTGACCGGTGCCCAGCCGTGGGCCCGCACCACCCGCCTGGACCGGGTCAAGCCCGGCGCACGGCTCGTCCCGCGCGGCGCCAAGGTCGTCCGCGCCGTCGAGGAGGACGACCGATCCGCGCAGCTGGCCATCGGTGACGGCTGGACCCTGCGCTCGGTCCGCTGGCGCAGCGGCGGCGGCGAGGTGACCGTCACCGCCGTCGACGAGAAGATCGGCCGCGCGGTCCTGAAGAAGGCGGTCAAGGGCGCGGCGGCCGATCCGCCGCCCAAGGACGAGGCCGTCGCGATGGGCTTCTGGTACTTCTCGGCCCGACGCGGCCCATACCGCACGACGCGTGCCATCACGGCCGCGCCGTGGGAGGACATCCGCCGCAACTACACCGGGCCGACGGCCGGCGCGTTCGACCGGCTGATGAAGGTGACCCCCGACGACGTGTCCGGCCGGTTGATCCTGCTGCACGGCCCGCCCGGGACCGGCAAGACCACGGCGCTGCGCGCGCTCGCGCGCTCGTGGCAGGACTGGTGCCGGATGGACTGCGTGCTCGACCCCGAGGCGCTGTTCGGCGACACCGGCTACCTCATGGACGTCGCGATCGGGCGCGGCGACGAGGACGAGGAGTCGCACGACAAGTCCAAGAAGCACAAGTGGCGGCTGCTGGTCCTGGAGGACTGCGACGAACTGATCCGCGGCGAGGCCAAGCGCTCCGCCGGCCAGGCGCTGTCGCGGCTGCTCAACCTGACCGACGGTCTGCTCGGCCAGGGCCGCAACGTCATGGTCGCGATCACCACCAACGAGAACCTCGGCCACCTGCATCCGGCCGTGGTCCGGCCCGGCCGGTGCCTGGCCCAGATCGACGTGGGCCCGCTCGACTTCGCCGAGGCCCGCGAGTGGCTCGGCACCGCCGAAGGCATCGGCACCCACGCGACGCTGGCCGAGTTGTACGCGCTGCGCAACGGCGCCGCCCCGGTGGAGGTCGAACGCCCGCACCAGGGCGGCCAGGGGCTGTACCTGTAGGGCCGCCGACAGCGGTCCCGGAGTCGGCCGATCCCGGATCGTCGTGACCGGGACCGTCGCCGAGACCGCCGCGGCGCCGTCCTACACGCTCAGATCCACCACGACCGGAGCGTGGTCGCTGGTGCCCTTGCCCTTGCGGGCCTCGCGGTCGACGTAGGCGTCGGTGACCGCGGCGTTGAAGGCCGCGTTGCCGTACACGAGGTCGATCCGCATGCCCTTGTTCTTCGGGAAGCCCAGGTCGCGGTAGTCCCAGAAGGTGAACGGGACGTCGTACTTGAGCGCCCGCGGCATCACCTCGCGCAGCCCGATGTTCTCCAGCGCGGTGACCGCGTCGCGCTCGGCCTGCGTCACATGCGTCGCGTTGTCGCCGAACAGCGCGATGTCCCAGACGTCCTGATCGGTGGGCGCGACGTTGTAGTCGCCGAGCACCGCGAACGGCCGGGCGCCCGCCGCGTCCGCGGCCACCGCGGCGTGCAGCGCCTTGAGCCACGCCAGCTTGTACGCGTAGTGCGGGTTGTCCACCTCGCGGCCGTTGGGCACGTATACCGACCAGACCCGGACCCCGCCGCAGGTCGCGGAGAGCGCCCGGGCCTCGTGCGGGCCGTCGAGCTCGGGGAAGCCGGGGCCCGCCTCCAGGCCCTGGACGACGTCCTCCAAGCCGACCTTGGACAGCACCGCGACGCCGTTCCAGCGTCCGCCGGCGTTGACCGCCGACTCGTAGCCGGCCTCCTGTAGCTCCTTCAGCGGATACGCCTCGGGCGTGGACTTGAGCTCCTGCAGACACACCACGTCGGGAGCGGCGCTCTCCAGCCACTCCAGGAGCTTGGGCAGCCGGGCCCCGATCGAGTTGATGTTCCAGGTGGCGACCCTCATGCGAACCTTCCAAAGCGGACGACGGCGATCTCGCCACATTGTCCCTCCCCGGGGTGACACCACCGGGCGGCCCGGCGCGGGTCGGATGCGATAGGCATGACGCATGGACACCACTCCCCGCACCGATTCGGACCTCGCCGAACTCACCGCCGCGCTGGCCGCGTTCTCCGCGGAGCGGCACTGGCAGCCCTTCCACACGCCCAAGAACCTGGTGATGGCGTTGAGTGTGGAGGCCGCGGAGCTCGTGGAGATCTTCCAATGGCTCACCCCCGAGCAGGCCGCCGACGTGATGTCGGATCCGGCTCGCGGCGAGCACGTGCGCGAGGAGATCGCGGACGTGCTGGCCTATCTGCTCGGCCTCGCCGATCAGCTCGGCATCGACCCGGCCCAGGCGCTGCGCGACAAGATGGTCAAGAACGCGATCAAGTATCCGCCGGGCGCGCCGGGCCTGTGAGGCGGCCGGGGCACGTCTTCGAACCCGCCGGGCCGGCCCGCCGTCAGGCCGCCGCGTCCCGGCGGCCCAGGTAGGACGCCAGCAGCGAGTCCCGATCGCCCAGCTCCGCCGCGGTGCCGGTGAGCGCGAGTCGGCCCGCGGCCAGGACGTGCCCGCGCACACACAGTCGGAGCGCCTCCGCGGTGTTCTGCTCGACCACGAGCATCGGCACGTCCGCCGCGATCCGCGCGAGCGCGTCGTACACGGTGCGCACCACCGCGGGCGCGAGGCCGAGCGACGGCTCGTCCAGCACCAGCAGGCGCGGTACCGACAGCAGCGCCCGGCCCAGCGCGACCATCTGCTGCTCGCCACCGGACAGCGCGTACCCGGCCCGCCCGAGCAGTGGGCCGAGCGCCGGGAACAGGTCGAGCACGTCGGCCTCGGTCCACCCGGTCCGGCCCGCCGCCGCGATCCGGCCCATCGCGAGGTTCTCCCGCACGGTCAGCGTCGGGAAGACCCGGCGTCCCTCCGGCACGTGGATCAGCCCGAGCCGGGCGATCGCCTCCGGCGCGTGGCCGGTCAGGTCCCGGCCGTCGAAGGCGACCGTGCCGCCGTGCCCGATCAGCCCCGAGATCGCGTGCAGCGTGGAGGTCTTGCCCGCGCCGTTGGGGCCGAGCAGCGCGACCGCCTCACCCGCCGCGACGTCGAGCGACAGGTCGAGCACGGCCCGCGTGGTCCCGTAGCGGACGCTCAACCCGCGAACGACGAGCATCGCGGCGGCCGGCGCGGAATCGAGCCTGGTCTGGGTCGGCCGCGCGTCCGGCTCGTACGGCAGGCACCCCTCCGCCTCGACCGCAGACACCGTCGGCACTGTCGGCCCTGTCGGAACCGCCGGCCATGTCGGCGCCGCCGGCACCGTGGACACCGCCTCGTTCCCGGTCTCGCCCTCAGCCATCGTGCGCGACTCCCAGGTAGGCGTCCATGACGCGGCGGTCCCGCCACACCGCGGCCGGCACCCCCTCGGCGACCACCCGGCCGGTCTCCAGGACGGTGATCCGGTCGCACAGCGCGTCGATGAAATCGATCTTGTGGTCCACCACGAGCAACCCGACGCCGTCCGCCGCGACCGCGCGCAGGAGCAGTAACAGGGCGTCCGTCTCCCGGGAGTTCAGCCCCGCGCTCGGCTCGTCCAGCATCAGCACGCGCGGCACGGCGGCGATCCCGCGCGCGATGTCCAACAGGCGCTGCTCACCATAGGTGAGCACGCCCGCGCTCAGTTCGGCCCGATCGCCCAACCCGACCCGGTCGAGCGCGGCCTGCGCACCGGCCAGGCGCTCCTGCTCGACCCGGGCCATCAGCGGCCGCAGCAGCCACGCGGCGAGCAGGCCGCGGTGCCGGGTGTCCGACGTCGCGAGCAGGACGTTCTCCACGCAGGTGAGCGCGCGGACCGGTTGCGGGGTCTGGAACATCCGCACCAGGCCCGCGCGGCGCGCCCGTTCGGGGCTGCCGAGGCGGACCGGCACGCCGCCGACGTACAGTTCGCCGCTCGCCGGGACGACCCCGGTGATCGCGTTGAGCAGCGTGGTCTTGCCGCTGCCGTTGGGGCCGATCACCCCGACCACCTCGCCGCGATACACGTCCACGGACACCGCGTCGACGGCACGTACGCCACCGAAGTCCACCCGGATGTCCCGCGCGCTCAGGACCGGTTCGCGCAGTTGCGCGGACGCGGTGGCCGGGGCGGGTTCGGGCCCCCGAACGGCCGGCGGCACAAGACCGGACCGGGGCACCGGATCCGGCGTGGTCGCCCGCCTTCGTGGGGCTACCGGATCAGGCATGCTCACCCTCCTTCGTGCGACTCCGGTCCCGAGCCCGCGCGAGGGCCGCCCGCGCACGCGCGGCCAGCCCGGTAAGGCCCTCGGGACACAGCATGATCATCAGCAGCAGCAGGCCGCCGTACACGGCCGCGCGGTACTCGTCGAGGCCGCTCAGCAGCTTCGGCGCCCAGACGTAGAAGCCGGCGCCGAGAATCGGGCCCCACAGCGAATGTGTCCCGCCCAGGATCACCATCAGGAAGATCCCGATCCCCAGGTCGAGGCCGAACGAGTCGATCCCGACGAAGCCCTGCCAGTGCGCGAGCAGCGCACCGGCCAGACCGCCGGTGGCCGAGCCGAGCACGAACAGGGTCAGGTGGATGCGCCGCACCGGCACCCCGGCCGTGCGCGCGACCAGTTCCGCGTCGCGCGCGGCCACCGCCTCGCGGCCCAGCGGCGAGCGCCGGATGAACACGCCGAGCAGCAGCGCGAGCGTGACGAAGGCGAGCAGCAGCCAGAAGATGTCGCGGTCGGTGTCGAGCGTGTACCCGAACACGGTCGGGAACGGGACGCCGTGCACCTGGCCGTTGACGCCGGTGAAGGTGCCCGAGCGGGAGAACACCACCACGCCGATCTGACTGACCGCCAACGTCCCGATCGCGAAGGCGAAATGTTGCGCGCGGGCGAGGGCGAGCCCGACCAGCGCGGCGACCAGGGCCGCGCAGGCCGTACCCGCGAGTACCGCTCCCCAAAACGGTACGTCGTGCGTGGCCGCGTAGGCGGCCGTATACGCGCCGACCGCCATCAGCGTCGTATGGCAGAACGCGAAGCGTCCGGCGAGGCCGAAGATCCACGCGAAGCCGATCCCGGCCAGCGCGTACAACAGCCAAAGGTCGACCAGGTTGGCGCCCTCGGCGGAGTTCACCAGGGCGGGCACCGCGATCGCCGTGGCGATCGTGAAGGCCGCGACACCCAGATACGGGCGCCTGCTTCGCAGTGGTCCCGGGCCCGAGCCGAGGCGGGCACGCAGCCACGCCCCGGCATCGGACCCTTCCCCCGGGCGGCGCGCGGGCCCGGACGCCGTTCCCCTTCCGGCGTCACCCCCCGCCCACGCGCCACCCGAACCGGGGGCCGAACCGGAAGCCGGATCGAGCGCCGGACGAGGCTCCCCCACCCCGTCCGACCCCCTTCCGGATGTATCCGGGGCGGCCCCCGCGCCCCGGTCGGACGCCGGTTCCCCTCCTGACCCGGCGTCACCTCCCGGCCACGACACGTTTTCTGTGGTGGTTTCGTTCATCTCGTCCCTCACAACCTGGTCGCCGTGGTCGAGAACAGCCCCCGCGGCCGCAGCACGATCACCAGGAACAGGGCCACGTACGGCAACGCGCCCGCGTAGTCCCGCAACCAGTAGCCGCCGACCAGGAGTTGGACCAGGCCCACCCCGAGGCAGCCCACCACCGCGCCGCCGAGGTTGCCGAAACCGCCCGCGACCGCGGCCGCGAGGCCGCCCAGCATGATCGCGAAGCCGAAGTTCAGGTCGAGCACGGTGAGCGGTGCGACCAGGATCCCGGCCAGCGCCGCGAGCGCGCCGGACAGCGCCCACGCGATCATCGACACCCGCCGCACCCGCACGCCGCACAGCTTCGCGGCCTCCGGATCGGCCGCGAGCGCACGCACCTGGCGACCGAAGGAGGTGCGGTGGAACGTGTACAACAGCCCGCCGACCACCACGACCGCGACGCCGACGATCAGCACCCGCTGCCACGCGACGGCCGCGCCCGCGACATGCCAGGCGCCCTCCCCGACCGGGCTCGGCAGCCGGCGCGGCGTGCTGCCGAGCCAGATCCCCAGCAGCGCCCGGATCACCAGCGCGGCGGCCAGCGTCGCCACCACCACCGTCATCGGCGATCGGCGGCGCAGGGGCGCGTAGGCCACCCGCTCCAGCACCACGCCGGCTCCGGCGAGCAGCACGATCGCGATCAACGAGCCCACCAGGACCGGCAGTCCGTGGTCCACGATCAGCCACCACGCCAGGAACCCGCCCAGGGTCAGCAGGTCGCCGTGCGCGAAGTTCACGACGCCGGTCGCCTTGTACAGCAGCAGGAAACCGACCGCCGCGAGGGTGAGCACCGCGGCGTAGGCGACGGCGGCGGCGAACAGCGCGACGAAGGTGGCCATGGTCAGGACGCGCCCTTCGCGAGCGCCGGGATCGGGTAGGTGTCGATGATCTTCGCGACACCGCTCTGGTCGTACTTGATCGCGACCTGCTGGTGCGCGAGGTAGTGCGAGCCGTCGGCCTTGTACTCGGGCTGGCAGGCGCCGCCGGTCCAGCTCAGCTTGGCGAGTTCGTCCCGGATCCTCGTGTGGTCGGTGGTCGAGCCGGCCTTCCTGATCGCCTCGGCCTGCATCATCACGGCGTCGTGCGCGGCGGCGGCGAGCGGTGGCGCGGGCGTGCCGTACTTGGCCTTGTAGGCGTCGTTGAAGGCCTTCCCGCCGCCCTCGGTCGCCGCGGCCGGCAGGCACGCGAGCACCGCGTACAGCTGGTCGAGCGCCTTCGGCGGGGCGAGCTTGTTGTTGGCCACGACGGGCACCGAACCGCCGCCCACCACCGGCGCGTTCGCGCCGTTCTGGGTCATCTGGGTGAGCTGCGCGGCGAGTACGTTCGGGTAGGTCCAGGACAGCACCGCCTGGCTGCCCTTGAGCGCGAGCACCGCCTCGGTCACGTCGGTCGCGGTGACCGGGACCAGGCGCGTGGTGCCGACGGTCACCGGGGTGCCCTCGGCGGCCTTCTTCGACCGGTCGGTGCCGTCGCGGCCGTAGCCGATGTCGTTGCCGAGGATGCCCAGCCGGGTCCAGCCCTGCTTCTGCGCGAGCGCGACCATGTTCCGTGCGGTGGCCACGTCGTAGGGGTTGGTGGAGAACATCCACTCGCTGCCGGCCTTCTGGCCGTACGCGAGCGGGACGTGGTTGTTGACGTTGATGATCGGGATCTTGGCCTGGTCGAAGTCGCGGGTCAGGCCCTCGGCCTCGGTACCGCCGGGGAAGCCGACGATGCCGGACGGCTTCTTGTCCACGGCCTGGAGGAACGCGGTCCGCGCGGCCTGCGGCGTCAACGGGCTGCCCACCCGCTCGAATTGCAGCGGCTTGCCGAGCACGCCGCCGGCCGCGTTGATCCGCTCGGTGGCGATCACCGCGCCGTTGTTGTAGTCATCGATCGCGTTCGGGTCCTCGCCCTTGACCTGCCACAGGGCGACGATCCTCGCGGGCGCGTCCGAGCCGCCGGCCTTGCCGTCCTTGTCGTCGTCACCGCACGCGGTGGTCGCCGTCGCGGTGAGTGCGAGCACGGCGAGGCCGCCCGCCCAGGATCGTCTGGTCGGATGCCTGCGGCGTGATCGATCGGCTCTGGTCGCGCGTGAGTCGGGTGTTGCTCGCACCCGTCGTGCGGCGCGCCGTGCCGTCCAAGGAGCCATGGGAGCCAACGCCTCTCGCGTCGTCTCCCCGCCCGGCCATCCCCCACGGAGTCCCGGATGCGGCACAAGCTAGACCGCGAACCTCGATCCCCGCAAGGGTCTTGACAGCGTTTCGGGAACAGGCGTAGAAGGTTCAGCACAATCTAACAAATGTTAGATAGGCAGTTCGGTTCTCCCTCGAAGGCATCCCCCATCGATCAACGGCAACCGCTCCACCTGCGGTTAGGCTGCGCAGACTGCGGAACCTCGCAGGACGCGGCAGCATCCACCCGCCGGACCGAGAACGGGCGCTCATGGCACGCAGGAAGACGGAACCCGAAGCACTTCCGCGCCGGGAGGTGATCCTGTCCCAAGCCGCGGCGCTGTTCGCCCGCAAGGGTGTCGCAGCGTCCACCGTTCGTGAGATCGCCGACGCGTCGGGGATCCTCGCGGGCAGCATCTACCACTGGTTCGGCTCCAAAGAGGATCTGGTCGACGAGATCCTGACCACCGCGATGCACGATCTGGCGGCCTGGTACGACGAGGCGTTCGCCGAGGCGCGTACTCCGGGCGACCGGTTGCGCGGGCTCGTGCACGCCGCGTTCCGCACCATCGAGCACCATCCCGACGCGGCCACGATGTACGTCCGGGACTACGCCTACCTGGCCACGCTGCCGCGCTTCGCGCACCTCGCGGTGGACGGGGCCCGGGTCCGTGATCTCTGGCTGACGACCCTTCAGGAGGGGATCGAGGTCGGGGAGTTCCGCGCGGACCTGGATCCGGAGCTGGTCTACCGCTATCTCGCCTATCCGCTGTGGCTCACCGCCGGCTGGAAGTCCGGCAGCGACCGCACCCTGTCCGAACTCGAAGCCCAGTTCACGGCGCTCGTCCTCGAAGGCGTCACCCCCCGGAACTGACGAGCCGTCCCGGCGGTCCGCTCGCGACGGCACGGGGTCGGTGCGTCGGGTCGGTACGTCGGGTCGGCGCCGGGGTTCGGCGCGGGGCGTTCGGCGCGGGAGTTCGGTGCCGAGGTCGGCGCCGGCGCCGGCGCCGGCGAGCCAGGGACCCCGAAAGGACCCACGATGCACGTCGACGGTTTCGTCGCGCCCGAATTCGCCTCGGTGGAGGCGGTGTTCAAGGAGAACTTCGCGATCCGCGGCGAGGTCGGCGCCGCCCTCGCCGTCCATGTGCGCGGCCGGCCGGTGGTCGACCTGTGGGGCGGGCTGGCCGAACCGGCCGCCGGTCGGGCCTGGGAGCGCGACACCGTACAGGTGGTCTGGTCGGTCACCAAGGGCCTGGTCGCCACGTGTGTGGCGATGCTGATCGACCGCGGCGAACTCGACCCGGGGCTGCCGGTATGCCGCTACTGGCCCGAGTTCGCGGCGGCCGGCAAACGTGACGTGACGGTCGCCCAGCTGCTGTCCCACCAGGCCGGCCTGCCGTTCCTGGACGATCCGATCACGCTCGCCCAGATCGCCGTGCCGGACGCGCTGGCCGACGCGCTCGCCGCCCAGCGGCCGGCATGGGAGCCGGGCACCGCGCACGGGTACCACGCGGTGACCTGGGGCTTCTACGCGAGCGAGCTGATCCGGCGGGTGGACGGCCGCACGGTCGGCGCGTTCCTGTCCGACGAGGTGGCCGGCCCGCTCGGCGTGGACGCGCACATCGGCCTGCCGGCCGCGATCACGCCGCGGCTGGCGCACCTGACCGCGATCGCGCCGATGGACCCGGGCGCGATCGACCTCGCCTCGGACCTGGGCCGGGCCATGCTCGCGATGCCCGAACTGGCCATCCCCGGCGCCGACCACGATGCGAACGTGCTCGCGTGGGAGGTCCCCTCGGGGCTCGGCGTCACCAACGCCCGCGCGCTGGCCCGGGTGTACGCGGTGCTCTGCGCGGGCGGCACGCTCGACGGCGTCCGGCTGCTCTCCCCCGAGACCATCGCCGCGGTGACCACGACGGCCGTGCGCGGCCCGGACCGGATCCTCGGCGAGCACACCGCGTTCAGCCTCGGTTTCATGAAGCCGGAGACCTCGTTCTTCGGTGTCTCTCCCGATCCCGCCGTGTTCGGCCATCCCGGCAGCGGCGGCCCCCTCGCGTTCGCCGATCCGGCGGCGGGGCTCGCGTTCGCGTACGTGAGCAACGGTCAGTCCCCGCTGCACACGGACGTCCGGGCGCTCGGACTCATCGAGGCGGTACGCACCTGCCTGCCGCACTGAGCCGGCGACGGGCGGTCGGGCCGCGTGGCCCGGCCGCCGCTCCTCGTCCCCCGAAGATCGGCGCCGTGCGCGGGCCGATCGCACGACAGGTGTCCGCTCGGAGCTGATGGTCACTCAATAAAGGCGCTGGAGGCGGGAGTTCCGACTCGTGTCGGCTCTGGTGCGGGACGATTCCCGCATCGATACTCGCGAACGCTCGGTAGCGCTCGGACATCCACGGGCGCGACGACGACCTTCGACGGGAATCCCTTTGACCAGACAACGTTTCGGGCCGGCCCTGATCGGCAGCGCGCTGACCGCCCTGGTGGCGGCCCTGCTCGTCCCGACCACCGCCGCCCAGGCGGAGTCGCCGGGGCCGAACGGCGCCCCCGCGACCACCGACCTCGCCACGTCCTGGACTCCGCCGCTCAGCACGCAGGGGCGCTGGATCGTGGACGCGAACGGCGACCGCTTCAAGCTCAAGTCCGGGAGCTGGCACGGTGCCTCCGGCACCTGGAGCGGCTCGGGTGACATCAACGACCCGGCGAACTACCACGACAACGAGATCTCCTACGAGCTGCCGATGGCGCTGGATCGCGTCGCGATCCCGACCGTCCTGGACAACTTCCGGCAGCTGGGCCTGAACAGCATCCGGCTCCAGTTCTCCAACGAGATGATCCACAAGAGCACGCCGGTCGCGGACGCGGCCGTCGCGGCCAACCCGCAGTTGCGCGGCAAGACCCCGATCCAGGTGTACGACGCCGTGGTGGCCGCGCTGACCGACGCGGGCTTCGCGGTGATCATGAACAACCACACCACGACCTCGCGCTGGTGCTGCGGCATCGACGGCAACGAGCGCTGGAACACCTCCCAGTCCGCTGCCACCTGGGAGAACGACTGGCTGTTCATGGCTCGTCGATACCAGGCCAACAAGCGGGTCGTGGGCGCCGACCTGTACAACGAGGTCCGCCGCAACATCCTCGACGACCCCAACTGGGGCTGGGGCAACGACACCGACTGGCAACTCGCGGCGCAGCGGGCGGGCGACCGCATCCTGACCGAGGCGAACCCCGACCTGCTGATCGTGGTCGAGGGGATCAACTGGCAGGGCATCCCGCTCGACGGACTCCCGCACGGGCGCCCGACGTTGGAGCCCGCCAAGACGCTGTCGCACACCCTGGTGAACGCGCGCAAGCTGGTCTACTCGGCGCACTTCTACGGCTACACCGGCCCGAACCACACCGGCGCGACCGGCACCGGCGAGACGCACGACTGGCGCTACCAGGAGCTCTCCCTCACCGAGCTCCAGGCGACGCTGGATCGGCAGGCGTTCTTCGTCACCACCGAGGGGCGGCACTACACCGCGCCGCTGTGGATCAGCGAGTTCGGCGACGGGTTCGGCGAGACCGACCCCAAGGCGCGCGCGTGGTTCGGCAACTTCGTCGACTACCTGATCGCCAAGGACACCGACTTCGCGGTCTGGCCGCTGGTCGGTTGGCAGCGCGCCGGCGTGCCCAACAGCTGGTCCCTGGTGTCCTGGGACCCGGCGGGCCGACGGGCCGGGATCCTGGATCCCGGCGACTGGCGCACCCCGATCTGGAACCGGCTGATCGGCGCGCCCTCGCGGACGGGGCAGGTGGCCCCCGTCGCCGACTGGTCGATGCTCAACCTGGACCACGGGGACTTCAACGCGTCGTCGGTGATGCGGTCCCGGCCGGACTGGGACGTCGGCGCCCGCAAGGGCACGTGCTCGGACGGCGAGCGGCTGATCGGCCTCTCCCACCACGACGGCCGCGGGCTGTGCACGGACGCGGGTGGGGTGGTGCCGAGCGCGCCGGCCACGGTCGTGTGGGACGAGCGCAATGTGACGTACGACTGGGCCGGCGGCTACACCAAGGTGCAGTGCCCGACCGGGCAGATGATGGTCGGGTACAGCCTGCGCGGCACCGCGTTCGCGAGCGCGTTGTGCGCGCCGGCGCCGGTCGGCGCGACGGCGAGCCGCACGGTGTGGTTCGACCGCGGCGACAACCGTCCGGCGGGCGACCCGGGCGGTGAGTTCGCGGCCGGCAACTACAAGGGGCAGTGCGCGACGAACGAGTACGCGGCGGGCGTCGCGTACACCGGCCGCTTCGGTCAACCGCAGAAGTATCCGGCCGCGCTGTATTGCCGCAGCCTGGCCTGACCGCGCGGCCATCGCCCGCAGTCCTCGCCCACGCGGCGCCGTTCCCGGGCACGGGGGCGGCGCCGCGTGTCGCGCCGCGGGTCGATCGCCCGCCCCGGGTCGGGGATCGGTCGTGGTCAGCCCCTGCGGTGCCGAGTGCCGACGACGAGCAGGCCGCCGATCAGCACGAGGGCACCGGCGGCCAGGCTCAGCGGCAGGACGGGCGCCGAACCGGTACTCGCGATGTGGTCGGTGATGGCCCTGCGGGCGGCCACCATCGGTCCGTCGTGCACGGCCCGCCTGGCGGCGGCGCCGCGGCGCTCGGCGCCGGGGGGCTTGAGGCGTGGCTCGGATTCCCCGTCCTGTGTCCTGCCCTTGCGCCCCGGGCCGCGGTTGCCCGCCGGGTGCTTGGGCGGGCGGCCGTCGGGCGGGCGGGGCGCGAGGTGCGCCGCCGCCGGGGACGCGGCGAGCGGTTCGGTACGGGTGCCCGGCGCGAGCGGGCCCGGGCAGTCGACGCGGGCGGGGTCGGAGCCCGGGGCCCGGCGGTGCGGCTGTGCGCGGTCGAGCAGGTCACGGAGGCCGGGGCCGTGGAGGCCGGGGGCGGGATGAGCATCGCGCGCGGCGGAGCGGGGCCACTCGGGGCAGATCTCCGCGGGAACCACGTCGACGCCTCGCGGCGGCGGGCCGGACGGTCCGCCCGGAAGGGGACGGTCGTACGCGGGGACCCGAGCACCTTCGCCGGCCGCGGGGTGTCGCGTGAGTGGTGCCGCGGATCCGACCGGGACGGCGACCGCGGTGAGCGCGAAGGCGCCGAGGGCGATCCCCATGGACAGCACGCGGCGGTGTCGAATTCTGCGCACCCCGCCACGCTAGGTCGCCGCGTCCCGACCCGAGGGCAGCCGCGCGCACCGTTCGCCCTTTCGGCCCAACGCTCCGCCGACGGTGGACGAGATCCGCGCGATCCGCGCAACCCCCGCACCCGCCGGCCCACCCCGATCGCGGCGCTGCCCTGACCGCGGCACGCGAGTCGCCCACTCGTTCCGTATCCGCCCGGAGGGCGGGCCCGCGCGAGACAATCCGGGAGGCGTGGGGTCGGTGGCCGCGGGGCCGCAGGGGATACGGGGGCTTGTGTGGTGAGGGTGTTGGCGGGGCGCTATCGGCTTGACGAGGTGCTCGGTCGGGGTGGGATGGGGCTGGTCTGGCGGGCCGTGGACGAGCGGTTGAATCGGCCGGTCGCGGTCAAGACGCTGCCGTTCGCGTACGGCGATCCCCGGGAGATCAAGCGACTCGCGCACGAGGCCCAGGCGTTGGCCCAGGTGTCGTCGCCGCATGTGGTCAACGTGCACGACTACGGGCGGGACGACGAGGACGGCACGGTCTTCGTCGTGCTGGAGCTCGTCGAGGGTCGGACGCTCGCCGAGGTGATTCGGTCCGGGGACCTGCCGACGTTGCCGGTCCTGCTCGACTGGGCGGGCCAGGCCCTCCGGGCGCTCGAAACGACGCACGCGGCCGCGCTGCTGCATCGGGACATCAAGCCGGCGAACATCATTGTCACCGGGTCGGGCACGCTCAAGATCCTCGACTTCGGGATCTCCCGGTTCCTCCAGGAGGTCGGCCCGCGCGGGCTCACCAGGACCGGCCATGTGATCGGGACACCCGAGTACATGGCCCCGGAGCAGTTTCGCCTCGACGTCCAACCGGACTGCCGTACGGACCTGTTCGCACTCGGCGTCGTGCTGTACCAACTGGTCACGGGCGAACTGCCGGACAAGGACGACCCGATGCCGCCGGGCATGACGGGCGGCCCGGACTTCCCGCTCCTCCTCGATCGCCTGATCATGGGCATGTTGGCGAGGGATCCGGCGCAGCGTCCGCCCGACGCCTCGACCGCTCGCGCGGAGCTGGCGCGTGCGGAGATGGTGCGTGCGGAGACGACGCGTACGGAGGCAGCGGCGCGTACGCACGGGAGTAGCGCCACCGCCGCCGCCCTGCCCGACACCACCGCCCAGGCCCCCGCCTTCGCCCGAGACCTGCTCGCGGAAGCGCGACAGCGCATCGAACAATGGCGCGGGCTGCCGAAGAGCGCCAAGAACGACACCGGCAGGCGCTCGATGCGCCGGCTGATCGAGGAGATCGCCTGGCCTGCCGACGACTCGCTGCGCGGTTTCGACCTGCGCGGAGCGCCGTTGCGCTTCGCCGACCTGGGCGGGGCGGACCTGAGCGGCGCCGACCTGACCGGGGCCGACCTGCTCAACGCGAATCTGGGCGGCGCCGACTGCACCGGCGCGGTGCTGCACCGGGCCAACCTTCGTGGCGCGCAAATGGCCCGCGCCCTGCTCACCCGGGCCGACCTGAGCGACGCCTTCCTGGACCGGGCGATGCTGACCTCCGCACGCCTGATCAATGCCGACCTCTCCGGAATCCAGCCCATCGAGCTGCACTGCGCGTGGGCCGATCTGACCGACGCGAGCGTCGGCCATGCGAAGCTCTTCCGCGCGGATCTGCACAGATCGAGAATGTGCGGGACGTACCTCGTGGACACAACGCTGATCAAGGGCGACCTGCGGGACGTCGATCTGAGCGGCGCGGACCTGAGCGGCACGGAGTTCCACGAGACGGACCTGGACGGCGCGACACTCTCCGGAGCCCTCTGGTCCGCCGCCACCGTGTGGCCGAGCGGCGTGGACCACCTGAGGCTGATCTCCTCCGAGCGTGAGGGTGACGGAGCATGGCTCCTGCCCGAGGTCTCGCCATGGCCGGAAGTACGGCCCATCGGCGCGTGATTTCCCGGCCGATCGCGATGCGCGGCGCTCGGGCACCGGGTCGCCTCGGACTCTCCGGGCGACGAGCCCCCGGATCCGGGCCGACGGCCGTGGTCGTGCGGAACGCGAACGAAGAAAAGACAGACAGCCTTACCTTATAACGGTGTGACGGTTCGAGCGACAATCCCCGGACACGGACACGGGATACGAGCCTTCGCCCGAGGGGGTCTTTGCAATGCGCGTCTTCGACGCCGACAACCACTACTACGAGGCCATCGACGCCTTCACCCGGCACCTGGATCCGCGCCTGGGCGAGCAGGTCATCCAGTGGTGCGAGATCAACGGTCGCAAGTACCACGTGATCGGCGGCACGGTGAACCACGCCGTCGTGAACCCGACCTTCGACCCAATCGCGAAGGCCGGCGCGATGGCCGAGTACTTCCGGGGCAACCCGTCCGGCCGCAACCCGCTGGAGTACCTGCGCGAGCGCGAGCCGATCCGCCCGGAGTACCGCGACCGCGACGCGCGGCTGGAGGTGATGGACAGTCAGGGCCTGGACAAGATCTGGCTGTTCCCGACCCTGGGCATGGTCTACGAGGCGGCCCTCGCGCACGACCCGAGGGCGGTCGGCCAGTTGTACTCGGCCTTCAACCGCTGGCTGGAGGAGGACTGGGGCTACGCCTACCGGGACCGCATCTTCGCCGCGCCCTATATCGCGCTCGCCGACCCCGAGACCGCGCTCAAGGAGCTCGACCGCGCACTCGAGGGCGGCGCCCGCATGGTGTGCATGCGCCCGGCCGCGCCGAACACGCTGGACGGCCCGTACCCGCCCGGCCACCCGGTCTTCGACCGGTTCTGGGCACGCGTCGACGAGGCCGGCGTACCGGTGATCGTGCACGCCGGCGACAGCGGCTACTCGGCCAACGGCTACAGCCGCAAGCAGGGCCTGCGCACCGACTTCAAGGGCGGCGGCGGCCCGTCGGTCACGATGCTGTGGACGATGGAACGGCCGATCTTCGACTTCCTCGCGTCGCTGATCCTGGACCGCGTCTTCCAGCGCTTCCCGAACGTCCGGGTGGTGTCGGTCGAGAACGGCTCCGAGTTCCTCGGCGACCTCTTTCGCAAGCTCCGCTCGGTCGGCCGCAAGATTCCCGGCCTCTTCCCCGAGGACCCGGTCGAAACCTTCAAGCGCCACATCTGGATCAACCCGTTCTGGGAGGACGACCTCACCGAGGTGGTCGACCTGATGGGCCCCGGCCGAGTCGTCTTCGGCTCCGACTGGCCCCACATCGAGGGCCTCCCCAACCCGAGGGACTACGAGGCCGAACTCAAGCCCTTCGACGACCGAACCCGAGCCATGATCATGGGCACCAACGCGGAGGAACTGAACACCCCGCGACCGGTCTGAGTCCGGCGTGGACGCGCCGTGGAACGCTCTCCCTCTTTGTCGCATATTTCGATGCCGTGTTGGACACGTCGATCTTCTTCCGCTGACCCGTCGCTTCCGTTCAGACCAGCACCGCTTGGCCGCCTGGGCCTTCCTCGGTTATGTCGAGGACCGTGGGCGGGCGGCGGGTGGCGGGTGGGAGGGGGAGGATGCCGGTGGTGCGGAGGGTTTCGCAGGTGATCAGGGTGGGGCTGTCCGCGGCGCGGGTGCGGAGGGCGGATCGGGCCGGGGTCAGGTCGGCGAGTAGGCCCAATACGTGGAGCAGGTCGGTGAGTTCGCTGGTCAGGTCGGTGGACCAGGTGCGTTCGCCGATGCGTTCCAGGCCGTCGGTCGCAGGTTCGGTCCAGGCCGCGATCCGGGCCGCGACCCACGGCTCGATCACGCCCAGGTCCCACACCTCGCGCGGGACGGGGCCGATGCGGCCCGAGCCCAGCAGGAGCGCGTTGGTCTCGGCGTCGTAGGTCGCGCCGGGTGGGCGAGCCGGCACCGCCTCGCGAACGAACGGGCGGCGGCCGCCCGGCAGTCGGGGCCGGCCGTCGCCGGGGCGGCCGAACCGCGCGCCGAACGTGTACAGGTTGACCAACCGGCGCCCCAGCTCCACGCCCTCCGCCCACAACGCCGCGTCGGCGGTGAGCGGTACGTGCGCCGGGTCCACCGTCACGGCCACGATCCACCCGAACACGTCCTCGGCAGTCACCTCGACGCCGAGCCGGTCCGCGAGCAGCCCGGTCAGTCCGGGCGCGAGGTTCGGCTCCACCCCCGCCGGATCGCGATACAGCGGCACGACCCGCCCGCCGCGACCGCCGTGATGCGCCGCGTCCGGCAGCAGCGCACTGCACAACAGCGGCCAGGCGTCCCCGGCTTGACGGGCGGTCAGGTACACCTGTCGCTCACCCCGCACCCGCCACAGCTCGGGCCGGGCGAAGTCGACCACGCGGTGATCCGCGAGCAGCCACTGCCGGTCGAAGGGGCGGCGCGCGATCCGCAACAACCGCGGCGTCGGCCCGACCTCGCGCGCGAGCGGGCCCGACGGGGCGTCACATCCCGGCAGCGGCGCGGGAACCGACGCCGTCGTCCGCGAACGGGTCGGCCGCAACAACGCGTCGCGGTCCGTCGCCGCGGCCAACCGCTCCCACCGCCGCCGCAACGTCGCCTGCTCCGGCGCGTAGACCCACGTCCGCCCCGCACTGATCCCGGCCGTGCCCCACGGCATCAGATCGGCGAGCGAGGGCAGCCCGCCCCCCTGGATCACATCGCGCGATCCCACACCAGCCGCTCCTCCCGATCCGGGTCGCCGACCACCGTCGCCGGCACGTCGAGCAGCATCGTCCGCCGCTCGCTCGGTTCGTACAAGGGCCACTCGGGCAGCCCGTCGGCAGCCGGTGCCCCGCCCTTGATGAACGCGGCCCACGCCTCCTGGACACGGCCCGACAGCGCACGAGCCTCGTCCGGCACACCGCCGGTCAACCAACGCCCCAGCGGCGTGTCGAGCGTGCCGAACACGAACGGGATGTCGATCGCGTGCGGCGACCGCAACTTCTGCGGATGCGCCTTGGACGCCCACCGGAAGCGGTACACGTACGCGCCGCCGCCCGCCGCGACCTGGGCCTCGGCGAGCCGGGTGGTGGGGATCCCGTACGACTCCGCGGTGAGCAACCGGATCCGCCGCTCGCTCACGGTCAGTTCGGGGAACAGGTCCGCGTAGGCCGCCACCAGCTCCGGCAGCGCCCCCGTCGGGAGATTGGCCAGATCGGCCGGCTCGGGCACGCGGCCGCCCGACCGGTCCATCAGCGCGAACAACTGTTCCTCGTCCTGATTCGACCCGACCAGCAGCGGGACGTCGCCCCTGATCGCCCGCAACGGCGGTACGGGCAACGGCCCTTCGGGATCGACCACCGGCCGGAACACGAACCGCGTCTCCCCGCGCCCGATCGCGTCGGCCTGCGCGGCAAGCAGGTCCTCCACCGGCACGTCGACGATTCGCTCGGCCTTGTCCCGGGAGAGCCCGAGCGCGGCCAGCACGTGCCCGGTCGCGTGCTCGGCCTCGGGCACCGACCGGACCGTGTGCGCGCCACCGCTCTGCACGATCGCGCGGTGGAACAGACCGCGAGCGGCGGGGAGCGCGAGCAGGTTCGTGATCACCTTCCCACCCGCCGACACCCCGCCCAGCGTGACGCGCGCGGGGTCGCCGTCGAACGCGGCGATGTGCTCGCGGACCCAGTGCAGGCCCCGCACGACGTCCAGCAGCGCGTTGGCCGACGAGTCGGCGTACGTGTCGCCGAGGAGGTGGCGCAGGTGCAACAGGCCGAGCGCGCCGAGCCGGTACGCGAGCGTCACCACGACCACGCCGCGGCGGGCGAGGTCGCTGCCGTCGTACACGCCCTCGAATGAGGCGCCGCTGGTGTACCCACCGCCGTGCACCCACACCAGGACCGGGTGCGGGCCGGGCTCGACGGGCGCGTGGATGTTCAGGTAGAGGCAGTCCTCGTCGGTGTCCATCGGGGCCGCGCCGTACTGGCCGGCCGGCTGCGGCGCGGCGCGCGCGAACTCGCGGGCGTCCCGATCACCGCTCCAGGCCGCCGGCGGCCGGGCCGCGCGAAACCGCGCCGCGCCCAGCGGAGGCGCCGCGAAGGGCACGCCGCGGAAGATCCGGACGCCGTCCGTTTCCGCACCGACCAGTCCCCCGAGCGACGTTTGTATGCGCACCATGGAAACGAGCATATGACCCGCCGTCAGAGCAACCCCGCCGGCTTGTACGCGACGAGCGAGCCCACGACGGCGACGAGGGCCTCCGGGACCCACGGCAGGCGCGGGCCCGCCACGCACGCGCCGACGGCGTCGCCTTCCTCCCCTCGGAGCAGTAGCGGATACTCCGCGAGCCGGATGCTCGGCCCCTCACGGGCGTGACACGCTTCACGCGACACGTCCGTCCGCTTCGCCGCTTCGCCGCTTCGTCCGCTCGGGTATCTCGGGAGTCCTGCCTTGACCGTTGTCCTGGTGATCGTCGCGGTCGTGATCGCGCTCGCGCTGCTGGTCGGCGTGCACCTCTACGTGTGGCGGCGGCTCGTGCGGGACACGACCCGGCCCGGAATCGTGCGGCGTGTGGGGGCCGGCGTCGTGGTCGCGCTCGGGCTGTCGATGGCGGGCGCGCTGATCCTGCCCAAGGTTTTCGGGCCGCGCGGCACGGAGTGGATCGCGTGGCCGGGGTTCGTGTGGATGGGCCTGCTGTTGTACGTGGTGCTCGCGCTCGCCGCCCTGGAGATACCGCGGGTGCTCGCGCTGCGGGCGCTGCGGCGCAGGGCGGCGGCGGCCGAGCCGGCACCGGCCGACGTCCGGGTGGCGGTGTCGGTCCCGGCATCGGGCGGGGCGTCCGGGGACGCGTCGGGCGAGGCGTCGGACGCGGCCGAGGCCCCGGGCCGGCCGCCGCTACCGGGACCCCGCTCGGCCCGGACCGCCGCCTGGTGCTGACCCGCTCGGTCGCGCTGCTCGCGGCCGGGACCTCGCTGGGCACCGTCGGCTACGGCATGACCCAGGCCCTCGGCGCCCCGCGCACGGTGCGGGTGCGGATGCCGGTCGCGCGGCTCGACCCGCGCCTGTCCGGCTTCCGGATCGCGGTGGTCGGCGACATCCACCTCGGCCCGCTGCTCGGCCGCGCGCACACCACGCGCGTGGTCGAGACGATCAACCGGACCAACCCCGACCTGGTCGCGATCGTCGGCGACCTCGCCGACGGCACCGCCGCGCAACTGGGCGACGACGTCGAACCGCTGCGCCGGTTGACCAGCCGGCACGGGTCCTTCTTCGTGACCGGCAACCACGACTACATGTCCGGCGCCGCCGACTGGGTCGCGGAGCTGGCCGAGCTCAATGTGCACACGCTGGCCAACGAACGCCTCGAAATCGCCCGCGGCGGCGCGGCGTTCGACCTGGCGGGCGTCAACGACATCACCGGCAAGTCGCACCACGACGGTCCCAACTTCGCCAGGGCCCTGGGCAGCCGCGACCCGTCCCGCCCGGTCGTCCTGCTGGCCCACCAGCCGGTCCAGATCGAGGACGCCACCAAGTACGACGTCGACGTCCAACTCTCCGGCCACACCCACGGCGGCCAGATGTTCCCCGTCCAACTCCTGGTCAAGCTCGACCAGCCCGCGGTCGCCGGCCTGCACAAGGTCGACGACACGATGCTCTACATCACCCGAGGCGCCGGCTTCTGGGGCCCACCCGTCCGAGTCGGCGCACCCCCGGAGGTAACCGTGGTGGAGTTGCACGCCAGATAGAACCTGTAGGCTATATAGCCTGTAGGTTGATATACTGTTGTGCGTCAATCGGGGAGGCTTCGTTGGCCTGGCGAATTGTGGTGCTCGAACCCGCGCGATCATGGCTTCACGGGTTGCGCGTCACGGATCGCTCGACCCTGGAGCAAATCTCGGCCGCGATACGCGAGCTTCAGGAGCGCGGACCTGGATTGGGGCGACCATTGGTCGACACCATTGCAGGATCGGCAATCCAGAACCTGAAGGAACTCCGCCCCGGCTCAAGTGGCAGATCCGAGGTTCGCATCTTGTTCGTATTCGATCCAACTCGCCAGGCCGTCGTGTTGGTCGGTGGCGACAAGGCGGGCATCTGGAAGTCGTGGTATCCCGAAGCAATCAAGCTGGCTGAAGAGTCGTACGCACAACATTTGCGCGAGTTGAGCGACGATTGAGCCATCGTGCTCCGAGGAGGAGAACAGCGTGAGCGGGACATCATGGGAAGACATGGAACGCGAGTTCGCGTTCACACCTGCCGAAGAGGGGCGCATCGAAGCCGAGCGGCATGCCCTCCGAGAGCGGGAGCATGCCTATCGCCTGGCGGAGCTCCGACACCGCGCGGCCTTGACGCAGGTCGAGGTTGCGGCGGCAATAGGCGTCTCGCAAAATGCGGTCTCCAAGTTGGAGAACGGCGCCATCGAACGGAGTGCGCTGATAACTCTCAAGAACTACATCGAGGCGCTGGGCGGTCACCTCGAAGTGGTTGCGCGGTTCGACGGTGAGATCTTGCGACTGAGCTAAGCGGCTCAGCCCGCCCGAGCGGGCGGGCTGAGCCGTTCGGACTCGACGTCAGACCGTCTCCGTCATGCCCCCGTCGACCATCAGGTGGGTGCCGGTCACGAACGAGGCCTCGTCGCCGAGCAGGAAGCGGACGGCGCTCGCGATCTCCTCCGGGCGGCCCAATCGGCGCAGCGGGGAGCTGTGCTCCAGGCGCTCCCTGGCCCCCGGGCGTTCGAACGCCTGGGCCAGCATCGGGGTCTCGATGTAGCCGGGGCAGACCACGTTCGAGCGGATGCCGTGCTCGGCGAGCTTCGCGGCCATCGAGCGGTTCAGGCCGAGCATGCCGGACTTCGAGGCGCAGTAGGACGGGTTGAGCGCGTTGCCGACGATCGCGTTGAGGGACGCGATGCCGACGATCGCCGAGCCCGCGTGTTCGCGCAGGTGCGGGGTCAGCGCCTGGACCAGGAGCGCGAACGAGCGCAGGTTCACGTCGAGGACGCGGTCCCAGTTCTCCGCCGTGACCTCGGTGATCGGGGTCGAGTCGACGATGCCCGCCGCGTGCACGAAGCCGCCGATGGTACCCAGCGCCTCGGCGGAGGCGCGGATCGCGTCCGGGTACGCCGCCGTGTCGGTGACGTCCAGCGCCAGCCCGAACACCCGCACCCCGTGCTCGGCCGCAATCTCCTTGGCGGCCTCCTCCACCGGCCCCGCCGCGATGTCCCACAGCGCGACCGGGCGGCCGGTCGCGGCGAGCGCCCGCGCCGTCGCCCGGCCGATCCCCGACGCGCCGCCGGTGATCACGACACCGGTGTCGGGTGATGTCTTGTATGTACCCATTTCGTACTCCTCCGTGGGCAGATGGCCGACATCTGACGTACCGTCAGAAGAAATCCAGTGGTAGCACGTCGCCGATCCTGCTCTGCTGACCGGCATGGCAAAACGACTGATGGATCTGCTCCTGGTGATCGATGTCGAGGCGACCTGTTGGGACGGCCCGGTCCCGGAGGGCCAACGCAACGAGATCATCGAGATCGGCATCGCCACGATCGACATCGCGACCGGCGAACGCGTGGACCGACACGGCGTCCTGGTCCGCCCCACCCATTCGACCGTCGGCGCCTTCTGCACCGAACTGACCACCCTCACCCAGGCCGACGTGGACGGCGGCGTCTCCTTCGCCGACGCGTGCGCCCTGCTGCGCGCCGAGTACCGGTCGCACCAGCGCGTCTGGGCGAGTTGGGGCGAGTACGACCGCCAACAGTTCGAGCGCCAATGCGCGGCCGAGGGCGTCCCGTACCCCTTCGGCACCCGGCACCTCAACGCCAAGTCGCTCTACTCGCTCGCCCGCGGCCTCGACCGCGAACTCGGCATGGCCGGCGCCCTCGACCACGCCGGCGTCCCGCTCGAAGGCACCCACCACCGCGGTGTGGACGACGCGTGGAACATCGCCGCGCTGCTGGCCGGCGTACTGCGTGCGGCACGCTCCGACCCACCGGGTACCGGCCCCGTGACCTCGCTACCCCCGGTGATCCCGTAGGGGCATGTCCGGATGGGACCCGCACGCCCCCGAAGAGGGCTCGGGCGTGTCTTCAATCCCCCGTCACCAGCATCGCCGCGCCCACGATGCCCGCGTCGTTGTGCAGCTTCGCCGGTACCAGGTCGGCGCGGATCTTGACGTACGGCAGGAACTTCTCGGGCTTCTTGCTGATCCCGCCGCCCACGATGATCAGCGACGGCGAGAAGAGCATCTCGACGTACCGCAGGTAGTCCTGGACCCGGACCGCCCACTTCTCCCAGGACAGGCCGTGCGTCTCGCGGGCCACCGCCGAGGCGCGGTGCTCGGCCTCGTGACCGTCCAGCTCCAGGTGCCCCAGCTCGGTGTTGGGGACCAGCTTGCCGTCCACGAACAGCGCGCTGCCGATCCCCGTGCCGAACGTCAACATCAGCACCGTGCCCGTGTGCCCCGCGCCCGCCCCGAACCGCATCTCCGCCACGCCCGCCGCGTCCGCGTCGTTGACCATCGTCACCGGGCGGCCGAGCGTCGCGCTGAACAGCGCGTCGGCGTCCAGGTCGATCCACGACTTGTCCACGTTGGCGGCGGTACGCACGATGCCGTCCCGGACGACCCCCGGGAACGTGATCCCGACCGGTCCGTGGGTGTCGCCGAACTGCTCCAGGACCTCCCGGACCACGCGGATCACCGCCTGCGGCTCGGACGGCTCGGGAGTCGGCAGCCGCACGCGCTCGTGCGTCAGCCGCCCCGCGTCGGTGTCCACCGGCGCGCCCTTGATCCCGGTCCCGCCGATGTCGATGCCCATGACCGGCACGTGAGGCTCCTTCGTCTCCACGGACGTCGCTACGGACGTCGCCACGAACGTCGCTTCGGGCAGCGCGACACGATGCGCTCACCGGCGGTTACCCCGCCCGAGCGCGCCGATTCACCGCAACTCGGGGAGATCCTCCCGATGCAGCGTCCGCAGCTCCTCCAGACCAGCCCCCGGCAACTGGGCCAATCGGGTCGCGTGCCGCTCGATCATCGCCTCGAACGTGCGCCGCGCCTCGCGCGCGTTGCCGAACGAGGACCCGCGGGGCAGCCGCCGGAAGTAGCCGAGCAGCGCCTCGCACGCGTCGTCGGTCAGCACGTACTCGTGCTCGCGCACCTGCTTGCGGGTGATCTCCACGAGATCGTCCGCGGCGTAGTCCTGGAACGTGATGGTGCGCGAGAAGCGGGACCCGAAGCCGGGGTTCGCGCCCAGGAAGCGCTCCATCTCGTCGGTGTAGCCGGCCACGATCACCACCACGTCGTCGCGGTGGTCCTCCATCATCTTCACCAGCGTGTCGATCGCCTCGCGGCCGAAGTCCCGCGAGGGGTCCGGCGGGGCCAGGCTGTACGCCTCGTCGATGAACAACACGCCGCCGCGGGCCCGGTCGAAGACCTCTTTGGTGCGCGGCGCGGTCGAGCCGATGTGCTCGCCGACCAGGTCGACCCGGGAGACCTCGACCAGGTGGCCCACCCGCAGCACGCCGAGCGCCTGGGCGATCTCGCCGTACAGCCGGGCCACGGTGGTCTTGCCCGTGCCCGGGGAGCCGGTGAAGACCAGGTGCCGGCGCAGGGTCGGCGCCTTCAGGCCCGCCTCCTCGCGACGCCGGCCGACCGAGATCAGGTCGATCAGGTTGCGCACCTCGGCCTTGACGCCGGCCAGGCCGACCAGGCCGTCCAAGTCGGCGAGCAGATCCTCCACCTCGCGCGGCGGCTTCTCGGCCGCGGCCTCGTCGGCACTCACGCCGTCGCGCGCGCCCGGGATCGGCAGCGTCGCGGTGAGCTTGGCGACGCCCTGCGGCTGCGCGCCCGCGACCGGGCTCGGCGTACCGAGGATGCCGCCGGCGGCCGCCGGGACGTCGGTGCCGCTCGCGCCGTCACCCTGCGACGTGCACTCGACCGCCACCGGGCCCGGGCCCGCGAACTCGAAGCCGCCCTTGGCGTTGTCGCGCGTGGTGCAACGGGTGAAGACCGGGTGGCAGCCCTCGCGCACGTGAACGCCGTAGCCGCGCCCGCCGAGCACCTCGCAGTCCTCGAAGTCGCCGCGCCCGCCGCCGGAGATCCGGATCCCCTCGCCGGTCGCCCGGTCCACCCGGACCCGGCGCACGGTGGGCCCGGCCGCGCCGGTGACCGAGACGCCGTCGGTGGTGTCCTCGATCGTGCAGTCGGCGATGATGCCGCCGCAGTCGGACTCCATGAACCACACGCCGGTGGTGGCCTTGCGGACCTTGCACGACTTGACCGAGACCACCGCGCCCGCGCCGACGCCGATGCCGGTCTCGTCCACGTCGTGGATCTCGCAGTCGTGCATCGACAGGCCGGTGCCGGACCCGGCCACCTTGACCCCGTCGAGCACGTCGTGGATGCGGCACTCGCCGAGGGCCGCGTCCGCCCCGTCGGCGACCCACACCGCGGGCCGGCCGCCGGTCGAGTCGTGGAACTCGCAGTCGATCGCGGACGCGCGGGCGCCCTGGTCGGCGAGCGAGAGGCCGTTGCGGCCGAAACTGCGGATCGTGCAGCCGCTGAGCGTGACCTCGGAGTGGCCGTGCACGTCGACGCCGTTGCGGCCCATGTCGCGCAGCCGGCAGCCGACCAGGGTCAGGTTGGCGCCGCGGTCGACGGACACGCCGTTGCCCTCGGCGTCGCGGATCGTGCAGTCGTCCAGCGAGAAGGTCGCGAGGTCGTCGGCCTGGACGCCGGTGCCTTTGACCGCCGTGATCTCGGTCCGCGACAGCGAGCCGCCGCTGCCCTGGCCGCCGACGGACACGCCCGCCCAGCCCACCCGCTCGATCCGCGAGTCGGCGATGATCGGCGCGGCGCCGCCCGCGACGCAGATCCCGCCGCCGCCGACGTCATGGATGTACAACCCGGTCAGGTGCGGCGACGCCTGGTCGCCCACGAGCACCGCGGGCTCCGCGTCCGAGCCGTCGTGGATCTCGCACTCCTGGACACTGCCGGTCGTCCCGGGGCCGGTGAACCGCAGCCCGTGCCCGGACGCGTCGCGGATCCGGCTGCGGCGCAACATCGGCGCGCTGCCCTCGCGCACGTCGAAGCCCTCGCGCCCGGTGTCGCCGATCTCGCAGTCCTCGAACGTGCCGCGCGACCGGCCGGTGACCCCGATCCCCACGCCCTGCGGGTTGGTCACCCGGCAGCGCCGCAGCATCGGGTCGGCGCCCGCGCGCACCTCGACCCCGACCACGGAGGTCGCGCGGACCACGCACTCCTCCAATATCGGCGCGCACGCCTCGATCACGATGGCCGGCGACAGCACGCCCGCGCCGCCGTCGACGAGCAGCCCGTGCACGGCCGCGTCCGCGGTGATCGTGAGCGCCACGCCGTCGGCCGCCTCCAGGATCACCGTCCCGGGCCCGTCCGAGCCGACCACCGTCACGGGGACGGAGATCGTCACGTCCTCGCGATACGTCCCGGGGGCGATCAGCACCGAGTCACCGGCCGCCGCCGCG
Source organism: Embleya sp. NBC_00896 (assembly GCF_045207785.1). Lineage (NCBI taxonomy): Bacteria > Bacillati > Actinomycetota > Actinomycetes > Kitasatosporales > Streptomycetaceae > Embleya > Embleya sp. NBC_00896. The sequence goes on along the minus strand of NZ_CP108776.1, from coordinate 4,913,717 downwards.
CTCACCGCGGCCCCGATCGAGGCGTATTCTCCCGCCCGCCGTCGCCAACGGGTGCCCTGCACCACCTGAAGAACCCGACCCGTCATGGCGACCCTGCCACCAGCCCCTCGGTCCGCACCCAGCACGCCTCGCGAGTCCACCGTAAAGCGTCCCGGGCGGCCCCATGACCGGGTCTGCACCCGAGGGCCTCGTCCCCGCGTCGTCGGCGGACCCCTGCACCGTACAGTTCAACGACCGAGGTCACGGCACGGTGACGCCTAACGACCCGCAGTGCCCGGATTCGTGCCGATCGAGCCCGTCGCGGTCGCGGCCGGCTCGGGCGCCGGCGCCCCGTCGCGCAGCTCGGTGAACAGTTGTCTCGCCTCCGGCTGCCGGAGCGCGACCCGGTTCGGGTCCGGCGCGTAGCTCGTGATCGGCGTCGTGGTGAAGCGGATGTCGTCCACCGGGACGGCACGCAGGCCGTTGGCGAAGTCGTACAGGCTCGCGAGCGTATTGATCCCGGAGTCGGTGGTGATCGCCTTGGTCGCGGCGTCCATGACGTTGTACGCCTTCGCGGGGTTGGTCAGCAGGTTCTCGTTCTGGACCTTGCGGATCAACGCCTTGAGGAAGGCCTGCTGGCGCTCGATCCGCTGGATGTCGCTGCCGTCGCCCAGGCTCTTGCGCACCCGGACGAAGCCGAGCGCCTGCTCCCCGTCGAGGTTGACGTCGCCGGCGGGCAGCTGTAGGTGCGCGGCCTTGTCGTCGATCGGCTGGTCGATGTGCATCGGCACGCCGCCGAGCGCGTCCACGACCTTCTTGAAGCCGGTGAAGTCGATCGTGATCTGGTGGTTGATCCGGGCGCCGGTGAGCTTCTCCACGGTCGCCGCCACGCACGGCACGCCGCCGACCTCCATCGCGCTGTTGAACTGGCCGAAGTAGGCCCGTTGGACGCCGGTCCCGGTCCGGCAGCCGGGCACGTTGACCATCAGGTCGCGCGGGAAGCTGACCGCGGTGGCGGTCTTTCGGCCCTCGGGCACGTGCAGCAGGATCGTGGTGTCCGAGCGCTGGCCGCCGCCGTCGTCGCGGCCGTACGCGGAGTTGTCGCCGGCGCGCGAGTCGGACCCCACGAGCAGCACGTTCATGGCGCCGGTGGGCGGCGGGCGGTCGGTCAGCTGGTCGGCGAAGTCCTGGGTGCGGATGTTGCCGTTGAGGTGGTCGTACAGCCACCACCCGAAGCCGCCGGCCGCGAGCAGGACGGCGACGAGGCCGCCGACGCTCCAGCCCAGGATGCGCCGACGTCGGCGCCGCCGATCCCGGGTGCGCCGTTGTATGCGGCTGGGGCCGCCCGGACCGTCCCGGCCCGGCTCCTCAGCCGACGTCCCCGGTACGGCCGCAGCCGCCGGGGACGTCTCGTCCTCGTCCTGCACGATCGCTTCGCCTTCGTCGGGCCCCCGGGCTCGATGCGCGACCGGCTCGATGGCCCGAAGCACGCACAATTACACAACCATACGTTGTTCCGATCGTTACACGCCGAATAGCACCAAATGGTTCCCGCTGAGGCCGGATCCGAACCCTCGGACGGGTCCTCCGGGCGCCTCGCGCCGGCCTGCGCGGGACCCTGCGGGGCATCGAGCGCGCGGCCGTCGCGGCAGGGGCCGAGGCAGGCCGCACGCGCGGCACGACACGGCCACGCGCCCCTCATGCCACGGCCCGGGTCGCCCTCACTGCACGGCCGCCCGCACCGCCCTCACGTCTCGGCTCGGGTCGCCTTCGCCGCGCCGCGGTCGCCCAGGACGCCGAGCGCGACGTCCACGATCCGGCCGAGCCGCTCCAACTCGCTGCGGTGGAAGGCCGGCCCCTCGTGTCGGACCACGTACAGCGTCAGCCAGGACGCCCCGATCGGCGCCGCCGCACCGTGGCCGAGGGCCTCGCCCTCGTACGCGAACGCGAGCGGTCGCATCGGCGTGAGCGCGGGCAGCGTCGGCACCTCCGGGGCCCGCCAGCTCTGATGCACCAGCTGCCGACCGCGCCCGCCGCGGGTGGCGACCGCCCAGTCGGCGTGGAAGAGCGTGGGCGCGGCGTCGATCAGGGTGGCCACCGCCCGGCCCGGATCGCGCGCGACCTGGCCGAGCACGTCCAGTTCCGGCGCCGCCCCGGGCACCTCCCCGGCGGCCCAGCAGCCCTCGACCCGTACCCCGGTGGACCGCTCCAGGCCGGTGACCAGCGCGGCGATGTCGCGCTCGCCGGCCCACGACACGGTGAACTCGTCGACCGCACGACCGCCCAGCTGTTCGAGCACGGTCATCTGCATGACGTCGGCGCCCGCCCCACCCAGCAGTTGCGTCACTCGTGCGAGTGATCCGGGTCGATCGGGCAGCGACACCCTCAGTCGGTACAGCACGCGACACCTCCTTCATCGACCTGCCTCTTGATCCTGTCCTTTCCCCGTTTCGATCAGGTTGCGTACATATGACGGGTCCAAGTGATCATTTGACAACCCATCAGAAACGGTCGTGGCACGTTCCGGCAACACGTGTGGCCAAAGCTCCCCTCGTCGCCCAGTGAGAGCGGCGGTACGTCGTCGGTCCGTTGGTGAACCGGTCACCGCACAGGTTTCCCACCGATCGGCGACGTCGCACGAAAGGGAGGGTCCATGGAGGACAGCGGAACATCTCGCCGCGGATTCCTGCGCAACGTCGGCATCGCCGGCGGCGCCGGAGTGCTGTATTCGTCGATGGGCGCGCTGGGGCTCGCGCCCGTCCCCACCGCCTCGGCGGAATCGTTTCGACCTCCACAGGAGTCGGACTTCACGCTCTCCGGCCGCGGCCGCAGGAAGGTCGTCGTCCTCGGCGCCGGCATCGCGGGCCTGGCGACCGCGTACGAGCTCGGCAAGGCCGGGTACGAGTGCCGGATCCTGGAGGCCAAGGACCGTCCCGGCGGCCGCAACTGGACGGCGCGCGGCGGCACCACCGAGACCGACCTCGACGGCCGCACCCAGCGGGCCCGGTTCTCCGACGGCCAGTACATGAACTGCGGCCCCGGCCGGCTCCCCCAGTCGCACGTCACGCTCGACTACTGCCGCGAACTCGACGTCGAGATCCAGCCGTTCCTGAACCAGAACGCCGACGCGGTGATCTACCACGAGAACGTCCCCGGCCCGCTGGCCAAGCAGCCGGTGCGTTGGCGGACCGCGAAGGCCGACACCTACGGGTACATATCCGAACTGCTCGCCAAGGCCACCGACCAGGGCGCGCTCGACCAGACCCTCACCAAGGACGACAAGGACCGGCTGCTCACCTTCCTCCAGGACTTCGGCGCGCTCAAGGGCAAGGCCGACGGCTACCGGTACGCCGGCACCGACCGCCGCGGCTACGCGGTCGAGCCCGGCGCGGGCGATCAGGCCGGCACCGTGCTCGGGCCGGTGCCCTCGATGAGCGACGTGCTGGCCGCACAGCTGGGCCGGCGGTTCTCGTTCGAGCTGGGCTACGACCAGGCGATGATGATGTTCCAGCCGGTCGGCGGCATGGACGCGATCCCCAAGGCGCTCGCCAAGGCCGTCGAACGCGGTCGCGGAAGCATCGAGTACCGGGCCGAGGCCACCGCGGTGACCAACACCGAACACGGCGTCGAGGTCACCTACACGGACCGCACCGGCCGGACCCGGGTCGAACGCGGCGACTTCTGCGTGGTCGCCACACCGCCGATGATCGCCGCCCGACTGCGGCACAACCTCGGCACCGACATCACCGCCGCGCTGCGGACGCCCAAGCCGTTCTCGTCCGGCAAGATCGGCCTGGAGTACCGCCGACGCTGGTGGGAGCAGGACGACAACTTCTACGGCGGCGTGGTCCCCACCGACATGGACCTCGCCAACATGTGGTTCCCGTCGTACGGCTTCCACGGCCGACGCGGCACGGTGGTCGGCTACTACAACACCGGTGCCAACGCCGAGGCGTACGCGAAGCTCACGCCCAGGGAGCGCGAGGAGCGCGCGGTCGCGCAGGGCGTCAAGATCTTCGGCGAGCGCTACCGCACCGAACTCGACGCGTCCTTCAGCGTCGCGTGGCAACGCACGCCCGGCCTGGAGGCGGCGTGGGTGAGCTGGCCGAACCAGGAGGGCCCCGAGTACAAGCTGCTCAACCGGCCGGCGGGCAACGTCTACTTCGCCGGCGACTGGCTGAGTCACACCATCGCGTGGCAGCACGGCGCGTTCACGTCCGCCCGGCAGGCCGTCACGCACATCCACGAGCGGGTGATGAGCGCATGAACCGGATCGGCAGGACGCTGGTCGCGGCGGGCGCCGCGGGCGCGATGTTCCTGGCCGGCACGGCCGCCGCCGACGCGCACGGATGGCGCTGGAGCCCGCGCGACAACGAGGTCAAGGTGATGCTGCCCGAGGGCAACACCAACCCGGCGATCGCGAACGGCGTCGCGATCGGCGGCGAGGTCGCGGTGTACCAGAGCAGCGGCCTCGGCCCCGGCGCGCTCAACCCGAACGCGCCCAAGGGCAGCCCCGAGTCGTACACGAACCCCGCGCAGACGGCCGGCGCCGAGGGCGTGTCGATCACCGAGGCGCAGGCGCTCGTGGTTCTCCAGGCGATCGCCGACAACCTCAAGACGGCCGGCCTTGCGCCCGCCGACGTGGTGACGATGAAGGCGTACCTGGCGAAGCCGCCGGGTGCGGCGACCGCCGACTACGCGGGCTGGAACCGGGCGTACCGGCAGTTCTTCGCGAACATCGACCTCAAGACGAAACAGCCGGTGCCGGTCCCGATGGGCACGTCGCCGGCCAAGGCCCCGATCCTGGCCAACGCGGCGCGGCCGGCGCGGGCCACGATGGAACTCGCGTCGCTGGCGGTGCCGGGGTGGCTCGTCGAGGTCGAGGTGACGGCCACGTATCCGGGGAAGCGGTGAGGCGGGTCGCGGCCTGCTGCGGCTGCGGCTGCGGCTGCGGCTGCTGACGACGAACGGCGGAGGGGCGTCACCGGATGGCTTCGGTGGCGCCCCTCTGCCGTGCGCGGCTACTTCTTCTTGTTCTTCGCCGGTTTCGACGGCTCGGCCGCCTGGGTCGGCTCGTCGTCCGCGGGCTCGTCCGCCGCGGGCTCGGGGGCCGGGGGTGGGTCGGTCGGCTTCGCCGGCGGGCCGACGTGGATCGGCTCGTCGTCGAGCGCGATACCGGTCACCCGGGTCGGAGCGTTGGCGTTCTCCGGCTCCTGCTCGGGCTCTTGCCCCTGCGCGGGCTCCGGTTCCGGCTCCGGCTCCGGCTCGACGCTCGACACCTGGGTGGCCTCGGCGTCGGGAGTCCGGTCGGGAGACCGGTCCTTGGTGAGCCTGGGCGGCTCGGCCGGGGCCGCCGACACGGCCCGGTTCGGCTCGGTGTCCGGGGTGATCCCGGCGACCGGGGCGAACGTGGTGACCTCGCCGTCCGGCTCGGCGATCGAGGCGAACGCGGTGACGTCGCCATCCGGCTCGGCGGCCGGGACCGCGGTGACCGGCGTGGCCTGCGCGGGCAGGGCGGGCGCGGGCACGGGCTCGGCAGCCGCCGCGGCCGCCGAGCCGGATGCCTCCGGGGCCGCCGCGGTCAACCGCGGCAGCCGCTTCTCGCGCGGCGGCTTGGCCGCCTTCGGCGCCTTCACCTTCGCCGGCTTGGCCGGCTTCGGCTCCTTCGCCGGCTTGCCGGCCTGCACCGAGGTGTTGCCGACCGCGGTCGCGAACACCGGCGCGGGATCGTTGGCCTTGGGCCCGTAGGTCCACCACATCAGACCGCGCCGCGCGTTCTCGCTGTCCGCGTGCTGCTCGCCGAGCACCCGCGCGCAGTCCGACACGAGCTGGGTGAGCAGCGTGCGCGCGCCCGCCGGATCGCCGGACTCGCCCGTCCAGTGCGCGTGGTTGTGCCGGATCACCAGGGTGTCGTTGTGGTCCGGCCCCAGGATGCGCGTGGCGTCCTCCACGAGCTGCCTGAGCCCGTCCCGGGCCAGCGAGACGTCCCCGGCCTCCCCCGCCCACATCGCGCGGTCGTGGCGGGCTGTCAGGGCCGCCGGGTCGTCGGGTTCGTGTACCTCGCCCCGCTCGTCCGCGATCGCCGCCATCAGCCGGGCCGCCTGGATCGTTTCGCCGGACCGACCCGTCCAGTGCGCGTGCTGGTGACGGATCGTCAGCGTGTCCGGATGCACCGGCCCGAGCGCGTCGGTCGCCTCCTCCACGATCGGCCGCAACATCCGGGCCGCGCCCGCAGCGTCACCCGCCTCGCCGATCCAACGAGCCCACCCGGCACGCACATTGAGCGTCTCCGGATCGTCCTGCCCGAGCACCAGGACACAGTCGGCCGCGACGTCGCGCGCCAACGACTCGGCGGTGACGGCGTTGCCGGACAGGCCGAGGCAATAGGCATGGTTGTGTCGGGCCAGGAGCGTGTCGGGATGCTGCGGACCGAGCACGCGCGCATAGTCCTGCGCGAGCTCGCCGAACATCCGGGCGGCCTCTCCCGGCCTACCCTCGTCGCCGACGACCCGGGCCCACGCGGCGCGCGCGTCGAGCGAACCGGGGTGATCGGGCCCGAGCTCCCGCACGCGGGTCTCGGCCTCCGCCCTCAGTTTCTGTATCTCCTGCTCGTTCATCGCCGCTGATTCTCCCTCCTCCACCACAGGTGGCAAACCCGCGGTACCCCCTGATTGTGGGCGACGCGCGCGGAGCGGACGTGGTTGCGCTCCCCCGGTACAACCGTACGGGGGAGCGCATTGACCCATCGGTAGTGCGTGGTCACAAGTCGACGGCCGGTTTGAGTGATGCCATCGTCCACATCCGGCGGTGTCGGACCACGAATGTGGTGGCGATCAGCGCGACCACGAGATATCCGCCGAGCACCGCGAAGGCGACGCCCAGACGCGCGCCGTCACCACCCGTGAGGGTGACCCGCAGGCCGTTCACCAGGTAGGTCATCGGCAGCACCGGATGCAGCGCCTGGAACGGCGCGGGTGTCGTGGTCACCGGATAGAGCCCGCCGCACGAGGTGAGCTGGAGCATCAACAGGACCAGGACCACCACGTCGCCGACCGCCCCGAGCGCGGCCCGGAGAAACTGCGCGATCGCGACGAACGTCGCGGCTGCCAGGGCGATCAGCAACAGACTCGGGCCCGGATCGTCCGCGTCCAGATCGAGCCCGAGTTCGACCACGGCGTACAGCACGAACGCGGCGAGCACGCCGAGCGCCGCGACCGGAAGCCACCCGGCGATCGCGACCTTGACCGCGCCGGCCCGCCCCGCGAGCGCGCGCGGGTTGTACGGCCGCAGCAGCAGGTAGCCCACCAGGCCGAACACCCACAGCGCGATCCCGAAGAAGAACGGCGCCAGGCCCCGCCCGTACAGCCCCGCCGGGTGCACGTTGGACACCTCGACCACCACCGGCGCCCCGAGCACCTGCGCGTCGCCCTGCGCGGCCTGCGGCGCCGGCGGCGCCGGGACCGACTCGTCGAGCCGGGTGAGCCCGTCGGCGAGTTGCTCGGCCTCGGCCCGGAGTTCGTCCTCGGGAACCTGGCCGAGGCCCGCGGCGAGTTCCCGCACGCCGTCGGCCGAACGGGTCAACTGTTCCTTGAGCACGCCCGTTTGGCCGTACGACTGCTGCACGAGGGTGCTTTGCGCGGTGGCCGAGATCTGCTGCTGGAGCTCGGTCTTGGCGATCTCGGCCATCTTGCCGATGATGAAGCCGTTGGCGTCGTCCAGGGTCATGTACAGCTTCGCCTGCCTGGGCTGCGGCGACGCGGTGGTGGCCAGCGTGGCGCTGAAGTCCGGTGGCACGGTGACGATGAAGTGGTAGTCGCCGTCGTCCAGGCCCCGCCTGGCCTCCTTCGCGTCGGTGACCTTCCAGTCGAAGTTCTCGTCCTGCCGGATCACGGCGGTGAGCCGGCCGCCCGCGTCGATGTGCTGCCCCCGCACGTCCACGGGCCGGTCCTCGTTCACGAACGCGACCGGCACCTCACCGAGCTTGCCGTAGGGGTCCCAGTTGGACCACAGGTACAGGGCGCCGTACAGGGTCGGCACGAGCATCAGCATGACCGGCACCAGCCGTGGCAACGGCCCGCGGAAGCGCCGGAGTTCGAGCCAGGCCAGGCGCAGCACACCCATCAGGCGGTACCGCCTCTCGGGTGCTGATGGTGTGCGACCCGCGGATGCAGGTGGTGTCCGGGCAGGTCCACCACGTGATCGGCGCCGGTCGGCGGCGGCGCGGTCGCGGTGGCGACGACGGTGACGCCGCTGTCGGCGAGTTCGCGCAGCGCGCGCCAGGCGCGGGACAGGTCGGCGCCCGCGATCCCGGTGTCGACGTCGTCCACGAGCACCGCGCCGGGGTGACCGGCGGCGGCGAGCGCGACCGCGAAGAGCAGTTGCTCGACGGTCGACAGGTGCTCGACGAGCGCGTGGCCGGGTGGATCGACGCGCAGCAGGTCGTACATCCGCGCGAGCGCCACGTCGGCGGGCCGGCCGCCGCCGATGGCCTGAGCCTCGGCGACGGCCTCGGACACCAGCAGGTGCTCTTCGAGGTCGAGCCCCGGCCGCGCGCGGGCGATCGCGGTCCGGGCCCGGGCGACCTTGGCGTTGCGGCTGCCGTCGACGGTCACCGTGCCGGCGCTGGTCCGGAACCGGCCGCCGAGGGCGAGCAGGAGCGAGGTCCGGCCGGCGCCACCGGGGCCGGCGATCACCGTCAGTCCGGCCGCGGGCGCGGTCAGTCGGACGTCACGAAAGATCGTGCCGTCCGGTCCGTGGGCCGCCAGGCCGACCGCGCTGATCTCCACCCCGGGGGTGGCTGTGGACACGGGTCTTCCTCCGTCGGTGGGATATCCACCGAGAGGTAACCGGTACACAGGCCGTCAAACGGTCGAATACGGCAATTAGCTCCTTCGAGCGCGGCTTGACGCGGCGTCAGCCACGCTGCTCCGGCAGTGGCTCCGCGAGCCGGTCGAGGTCGAACTCGCCGTCCCGCACCCCGAGCACGAACGCGGTCCACTCGCCCTCGGTGAACCGCAGGATCGGCCCCTCGGGGTGGATGGAGTTCCGCATCGCCATGCCGCCACCGGGCAACTCGGCCGTCTCGACGATGCCCTCGCCCGTGGTGTCCTCGCCGTAGCCGACCCACGTGACGCCGCTGATGTCCATGGCGTACAGCGCGGTCTTCTCATCGTCGAGCTGCTGCCGCGAAGGCTGCTCGGACTCGCCGGTACTCATGATCGAAATCCTCCTGATAACACGCGTGTGACACTCAGGTCACCGCACGCTACGCCGCCCACGGCACCCCACACAACGCGAACCCGGACAGCGGGCCCACCTTCCCACCCGACCCACCGCGCGGCCCCGATCCCGGACACCGACTCCTCGGCCGCCGCAGTGCCTCTCCGGCGATCGCCGAAACCCTCGGCGTCACGGCTCTCGAACCTCCGAGACGACGACGCCGAGTCGATGGCCGAACGGGGGCCCGTTTCCGCTCGACACGCAGAGCGGCGCCGACTTCGGCTTCCGACCCGCCCGTCCCCGCACGCGAACGACCGCACCGGGTGGGGCCGTGACTCCCCCTCGGTGCGGCCGGGTCCGTGGGCGGCCCGTGGGGGCCGTCGGTGCGCCGGTTCCGGACCGCGAGGTGGCGGCCTCGCGGTCCGGAACGGGGCGGTGCTACAGCGTGACGTCGGCGTCGAGCCGCAGGTCGCCGAGCGAACGGCCGACGCGCAGCCGGTACGTGCCCGGGGTGGTCACCCAGGCCGCGCCCCGCTCGTCCCAGCGGGCCAGCGTGCGCGCGTCGATCTCGACCGTGGCCGTGACCTTGGCGCCGGACGGGGCGTCGATCGCCGCGAACCCGACCAGGCGGATCGGCTCCTGACGGCCCATCAGCGTGCCGTCGGCGGTCTCCAGGTACACCTGCGCCACCTCACGGCCGGCCCGGTCACCGGTGTTGGCCACCGCGATCTCGACGGTGAGGCCGGACGCGTCGCCCTTGACCGCGACGCCTTCGTACTCCCACGTCGTGTAGCCCAGGCCGTGCCCGAACGGGTACGCCGGAGCGGCCTCGCCCAGGGCCCACGCGCGGTAGCCGATGTTGCTGGACCGCACCGCGTAGTCGTGCCCGCCGTCCACGCGCTCGGTGGAGTACACCGGCACGTCGGCCGCGGCGGCCGGGTACGTCGTGGGCAGTCGGCCACCGGGCTCGACGACGCCGGTCAGCACGTCGCCCAGCGACGCGCCGCCCTCCTGACCGGGCAGCCACGCCCACACCACGGCGGCGACCTCGTCCCGCCAAGGCATCAGCACGGGCGAGCCCGCGTTGACGACCACGACCGTCCTCGGGTTGGCCGCGGCGACCCGGCGGACCAGCTCGTCCGAGCGGCCCGGGAGCGCGAGGTCCTTGCGGTCGAAGCCCTCCGACTCGATGTCGTCGGTGGTGCCGACCACGACCACGGCGACGTCGGCCGCCCGCGCGGCCTCGACCGCGGCGTCCAGCTCGGCGTCCTCGGACAGCCGCGGGTTCGCCCAGCCCAGGCCCAGCGCGGCCATGAAGAACCGGCTGCCCTGGGTGAAGTCGACCGAGACGGCCACCGGCGTACCGGCGGTGGCCTCGATCTCGATACGGGTGGCCTCGGGGCGCATGATCGCCTCGATCGCGTCCGTGCCCTCGGGCGCGGTCATGTCGATCGTGCGGGTCGCGCCGTCGATGGTCACCTCGAACCGGCCCGCGCCGCGTACGTCCAGGATGTTCGTCCCGGTGATCGTCGGCGTGATGTTCACCCGCAGTCGGATCACGGTCGCGCCGGCCGGGATGTTGTCCGGCCAGAACATCAGGCTGGAGCCCAGCCGGTGCTCGGAACCCAGCACGTTGCCGTCGGCGTCGAGGAACTCGGCACGCAGGCCGGCCTCGCCGTCGTCCGGGTCGGTGGCCATGTCGAGCGAGAGGTCGGCGAGCGCGCGGTGCGTGAACGCGCCCTCGGTCAGCGTCAGTTCGACGCCGGCACCGAGCGCGGCGCGCAGCCCCTCGGGGATCGAGACCACGTGCGAGGGATTCACGTGCGCGCTGCCGCCGCCCTGCGCGGACAGTCGCAGCGCGTTCGGGCCGATCAGCGCGACGCGCGAGAGCGCCGAGGTGTCCAGCGGAAGCGTGCCGTCGTTGCCGAGCAGCACCATCGCCCGCGCGGCGATCGCGCGCAGCGTGGCGACCGCGTCGTCCGGCGTGGTGGTCGTGGCCGGCGTGCGGTCGCCGAGCACGCCGACGCGGGCGGCGAGCCGCAGGACGCGCTCGACCCGGTCGTCGATGACGGCCTCGGCGACCCGGCCCTCGCGCACGGCGGCCAGCAGCGGCTCGCCCCACACCTCGGTCGGACCGGGCATCGCGACGTCGGTGCCGCCGGCGGCCGCGGCCTCGGTCGAGCGAACGGCCATCCAGTCCGAGACGACGACGCCGTCGAAGCCCCACTCGTCCTTGAGGACCCCGTTGACCAGCCGCGAGTTCTCGGTCATGGTCTCGCCGTTGACCTGGTTGTACGCGCTCATCACGAGCCAGACCCGACCGGTGCGGACGGCCTCCTCGAACGGCGCCAGGTAGACCTCGCGCAGCGAGCGCTCGTCGATCCGCGAGTCGTACGACATGCGGTCGTCTTCGGTCTCGTTGCCCACGAAGTGCTTGATGGTGGCGCCGACACCGGCGGACTGCACGCCCTCGATGAACGCGGTCGCGATCCTCGACGTGAGCAGCGGGTCCTCGGAGTAGCACTCGAAGTGCCGGCCGCCGAGCGGGCTGCGGTGCAGGTTCACGGTCGGCGCGAGCAGGACGTGGATGTCCTTGTCCCGGGTCTGCGCGCCCATGATGAAACCGGCCCGGCGGGTGACCTCGGGGTCCCACGCGGCGGCGAGCGCGGTCGGGCTCGGGAACAGCAGCGACGTGTCGCGCTCGTCCCACGTGACGCCGCGGACGCCGACCGGGCCGTCGGACACGCGCAGCTTGCGCAGGCCGATCCTCGGGATCTCGGGGAGCGACCAGAAGTCCTCGCCGACGACGAGGGAGAGCTTCTCCTCGAGCGTCAGCTGCGCCACGAGGCCACGCAGCTCTTCGTCCGTGGCCTCGGTGCCGGTGGGTGTGGTGTGAGACGCCATCGTCTGCCTTCCGTCCTCATCCCTCGTCGCCCCGCCGGTCGTGTCGGCGGCGGGATCCGTTCGTACCGTAACTCCAAAAACCTTTTGACCGGTAGCTTTGTTATCTCGACGTGATATACCCCTCGACGGGACCCCTCCGGGACACGGCAGGATGGCCCCATGGACGCGCAGCCCGACGAGACCCCCGGTACCCCGCCGACCCCGCCCGCGACCCGAGCCCCTCGGGCGAGACCACGCGGGCGCGGCTACGCCTCGGGCGACGCGCGGCGGACCCGCATCCTCAACATCGCCCTCCAGGAATTCGCCGAGAACGGCTACCGGGGCACCTCGCTCGCCCGCATCGCCGAGCGCGCCGAACTGACCCAGGCCGGACTGCTGCACCACTTCCGCAGCAAGCAGGAACTCCTGGTGGCCGTGCTCGACCTGCGCGACCGCATGGACGCGGAGCACCTGGACCTGGGCGAGCTCCCCGGCGGCGAGGCGGCGCTGTACAAGCTCGCCGAACTCGCCGAGCACAACCGCAACATCCCCGGCCTGGTCCAGCTCTTCACGGTGCTCACCGGCGAGGCCGTGACCACCGACCACCCCGCGCACGGCTGGGCGCAGGACCGTTATTCGGGTCTGCGGGCCGGGATCACCGAATCCCTCGAAGCCGGTCGGCGCTCCGGCGAGCTGCGCGCGGACCTGGACGTGCACGCGGTCGGCACGCAGGTCTTCGCGATGATGGACGGCCTACAGCTGCAATGGCTGCTCGACCCCGAGCACGTGGACATGGCGACGCTGTTCCGCGACTACGTGGAACACCTGCTGTCCCGGATCCGGGCCTGACGGCGCCCGGGACCGGACGCCCCGGACCCGGCCCCGGGGCGCGTCCTACTCCGGTTCGCCCGGCGCGTCCTCGCCCGCCGTCAGCTCGCGCAGCACCGCGCCCAGGTCCCAGTTCGACAGGCTCGCGAGCGCCTCGCGGAACACGGTGAGGCCGAACAGGTCGCCGCGCGCGGTCATCCGGCCGGTCGCGAGCGCCTCGCGCGGCGCGTGCCGGTCGTTGAGCAGGATCACCCGGCGCGCGGTCTCGTAGTCCATGTGCACGACCAGGTCCGGCCCCGGCAGCAGCCCCGGGCGGACCAGGACGCGGCCCTGGAAGACGTCCAGGTGCAGCTCCGCCGGGTCGACCCGGCCCGGGACGTCGCTCACCACGATGTCCACGACCGCGGGATGCGTCGTGCGCTTCTCCGGGTCGGGGGTTATCAGCCGGCTGAGCCGGGACACCGCCTGGATCCACGCCTCGGACATGAACTGATGCCGATCGAGCGCCGGTTCCTCCTCGGCGACCGGCTCCTCGTGGGCCCGAGCCTCGGCGGGCTCCTCGCGCAGCACCTTCCCGAGCTCCTCGCCGAGCCGGCGCGACGCCGTCCGCCGCATCGCCCGCGCGAGTTCGGCCTCCACCGCGCGCAGCGCCAGCGGTCGCATCCGGCGGATCATCTCCGCCGTCTCGTCCGCGTCCCCGTCGGCCGGGAGCAGATGCGACTCCATCAGCCGGCCGAAGCCCTCGGCCACGTGCTCCATCGCCGACCGCAACATCCGCAGCTGCTCGGTGACCGCCGCCACCGGAACCCCGGCCGCGTGCAGTTCGGCGCCGACCGCCAGCTCGCGCGGACTGGGCACCCGGAACACCATCAGCGAGTCGTCCTCGGGTTCGAGCAGCCCGAGCCGCACCGCCCCCGCGAGCGCGACCGGATCCGACAGCCCGCCGAACATCGCGATCAGCTCGGCCCGGGTCATCCGCTCCGGCGACTCGTCGCTCCACGGCCCGCTCGCCTCGGCCACCAGACCGAGCACCCCGCCGAGACTGCGCCCGCCGTCCCACGCGTCCAGGAGTTCCTTGATGCTGACGAGGCTGTACCCACGCTCCAGAAGCTGTCCGATCAGCCGGAGTCGGCCCAGGTGCCCGTCGTCGTACAGCGACACCCGTCCTTGTCGCCGCGGCCGCGGCAACAGCCCGCGGTCCTGGTACGCCCGTACATTGCGTACGGTCGTGCCCCCCTCGCGGGCGAGGTCCTCGATCCGGTAATCCGCCAACCTCGTGCCTCGCGATCCTCGTGACCATGTTCGCGGCCAACGTAATGCAGATGCGTTCGAGGTTCGACGACACAACGGTGATCTTCGGGATTGCCCGGTCGCGGCGGCCGAAGACGGCACTCGACGGGGGCGCGTGATCACGGCACGCGATCACGGCGCCGGGTCGGCGCTCGATCGGCGCCCGATCCACGCGGCGCACCGATCCCGGCCATCCGCCATCCGCCATCCGGACGGGAGGTCGGATCAGGGGATCACGACGACCGGGCGTTTGGCGTGCTTGACCAGACGACAGGCGACCGAACCGAAGATCCGGCTGGCGAGGCCGGTGGATCCGCCGACCACGATCGCGTCGGCGGTGAACTCGCGCGCGACGTCCTCGATCTCGTGGCAGATGTCACCCCCGCGCTCGACCAGGATCCAGGGCACGTCGCTCAGGTGGTCCGCGCAGGCCAATTCCAGGCCCAGGGCCTCGGAGCGGCTGTCCGGGACGTCGATGAAGACCGGCGGCTCACAGCCGGCCCACACGGTGGCCGGAATGCGATTGGCCACGTGCACGATCACGAGCCCGCCGCCGAGCCTGCGCGCCATGCCGGACGCGTACGCGAGCGCACGCTCGCTGGACTCGGACCCGTCGAAACCGACGACGACGGGATGTTGGAACGCGGGATCGCGCTGATGAGGGGAGTCGGGACGGAGCAACGGTGTGCCGTCCGGAAGGTCACTGAACTCGAAAGCAGCCATGGGAATCGGGCGTCTTTGCTGTGGAGGGGCGCCTCGGGGCTTTCTGTACCAGATTACTGCGCCGACCCGCACAATCGAAGTGTCGACCGGGGTTCTCCCGGACAAAAACGACACCACGACGCGTGCCGATCGGGGCTCGATGCGTTCCGCCGGACCACGCACGGGGATGGCGCCCCCGACAAAGCCTCGGCGAGACACGCACATTAGCGGGACATCGCCGTGAATGGGGAGACCCGGGCGGCCGACCGAGTGATGGGGACTGCGCCGGGGGCCCGTCGGGGGCGACTCCGGGGCCGGGTCCGGGCCGGGCCCGGGCCGGGATCGCGGCGGATTCGCGGGGCGACGGCGGCCGGATCGGGCCGGCGGCGAACCGGGATCGGCAACCCCTCCCCGGCCCGCCCCGGCCCCGATCGAGGGTCCACTCTGACGCCGCAGGGGGGAACGGGCGTTACCCCGGACCCCGCCCGAGCGTTGGTCAGGACGACACCGTGCGTCCGGGCGACCGCGTCGAAACGGGCGGCGATCCCCTGGTTGGACGCCGACCCTCCCTCACGCCGACCCGCGCCGCGGCGCCGACGTCGAACCTGTCTGACGGCCCGTCACGCGCCGGGCCGTCGGCGGGTTCGACGTACTTCCGGACGCGTGCCGCCGCCGGTCCGCCGGCGGCGGGCGGGCTCGCGGCCGACCGGCTCACATCGTCAGCAGTACGCCGCCGTAGGCCGCGGCGGCGATCAGGCCCCAGGAGGCGAAGCCCAGGAGCAGGGCCCGCCAACCGGTCCGGACCAGCCGGGTCAGGTCGACCATGCTGCCGAGCCCGAACAGCGCGGCGGCCAGGAGCAGGTCCTGCGCGGTGCCCGCGACCTCCAGGGGCGTCTCCGGGACCAGGCCGGTGCTGCGCACCACGACCATGGCCAGGAAGCCGATCACGAACAGCGGCATCAGCGGCGGGCGCCCGCCGTCGGCGCGCTCGGTGCCCGAGCGCCTGGCCCGGCGGCGCAGCGAGTACGCGGTGCCCACGACGATCGGTGCGAGCAGCAGGACGCGCATCAGCTTCACCACGACGGCGGTGTGCAGCGCGACCGGACCGGCCACGCCGGCGGCGGCGACCACCTGGCCGACGTCGTGCACGCTCGCCCCGACCCAGCCGCCGTACTGGACGACGCCCAGGTCGAGCGGGCCGCGCAGGAGCGGCAGGACGCCGATCGCGAGGCTGCCGCACAGCGTCACCAGTGCGACGGCGGTGACCACGTCCTCCTCGTCGCTCTCGCTCACGCCGTTCATCGCGGCGACGGCGGACGCGCCGCAGATCGAGAAGCCCGTCGCGATCAACAGCGGCTGGTCGCCGGGCAGGCCCATCCGGCGGCCGAGCCACCGGGTGCCGAAGAACGTCACCAGGACCACGCCGAGCACCATCGCGACCGGCGCGACGCCGAGCCCGAGGATGTCGCCGAGGGCGAGCTTGAGGCCGAGCAGGACCACGCCGGCGCGCATCAGCCGCTTGGCCGCGAAGCCGAGACCGGGCGCGGTCGCGGCGGGCAGCAGCCGCAGGTTGGCGGCCAGCACGCCGAGCGCGACCGCGATGGTGAGCATCGGCACGTTCGGCCAGAGCCGGTGCGCGCCCCAGCCGACCGCGACCGCGAGCACGGCCGCGACCAGGCCCGGCCACAGCCGGGACGGCTTCGTCCCGGTCGTGGCGTGCCGCGTGCGGGTGCGGGTGCGGTGCGCGCCTCGGTGCGGGGCCGTCAGGGTCATGACGACCACCCTCCGCCCGGCGCCTCGGCCCGGGTAGCCGTCGGCTGCCTGGCAGGTCATAGGGTTTGGCTATGACCCCGCACGCACGCCCACCGGCGCGGTTGCCGGACCTGTACACGCTCGAACTGCTCGTCGCGGTGACCGAGACCGGCAGCCTCGGCAGCGCGGCCCGCCGGTTCGGGATCAGCCAGCCGTCGGCGAGCGCGCGGATGCGCACGCTGGAGCGGCGGCTCGGGGTGCGGCTCCTGGAGCGCAGTACGACCGGCTCGGTGCCCACCGCGGCCGGGCTGGTGATCACCGACTGGGCGCGGGGCGTGCTGGACCAGGCGCACGCGCTCGTGGAGGGCGCGGCCGCGCTCAAGGCCCGACGCGAGGACCGGCTGCGGGTCGCGGCCAGCCTGACCGTCGCCGAGCATCTGGTGCCGGGGTGGCTGATGGCGCTGCGGGACGCGGTGCCGGGCGTGCACGTCGGCCTCCAGGTGACCAACAGCCTGCACGTGATCGAGGCGCTGCGGGCCGGCGAGGCGGACCTGGGCTTCGTCGAGGGGCCGTGGGTGCCGCGCGACCTCCAGTCGGCGTCGGTGGGCCGGGACCGGCTCGTGGTGGTGGTCGCGCCGACCCACCCGTGGGCCCGGCGCCGGCGCCCGGTGTCGGCCGCCGAGCTGGCCGCCACGCCGCTGCTGCTGCGCGAGGCGGGGTCGGGCACGCGGGACACCCTGGAACGGGCCCTGGCGGCGCACGACGGGGTGGCCGTGCCGGCCTTGGAGCTGGGCGCCACGGCGCCGCTGCGCTCGGCCGCGATCGCGGGCTCCGCGCCCGCCGTACTGTCCGATCTCGCGGTCCGCGAGGACCTCGCCGAGG
The DNA here is from genome assembly GCF_045207785.1 of Embleya sp. NBC_00896. Taxonomy (NCBI): domain Bacteria; kingdom Bacillati; phylum Actinomycetota; class Actinomycetes; order Kitasatosporales; family Streptomycetaceae; genus Embleya; species Embleya sp. NBC_00896. The sequence goes on along the minus strand of NZ_CP108776.1, from coordinate 4,896,182 downwards.
GGCGCCTGGTGGCCGTGCCGGTGGAGGATCTCCCGGCCCTGGATCGGGTGCTGCGGGCGGTCTGGCCACGCGGTCGAGAGCTGCCCGAGGCGGCCCTGCACCTGCTGCACGCGGCTCGGCAGCGCCCGGAGAGCTGACGGCGGAGGCAAATGTCGACAAGTTCCGCGATGTGACCACCGTCACAAACATGCATATCTACATAACGTCACGTAGAGAACACCATGCATAGACAAGGTAAGAGAGAGTAAGTTCCGATCTTGGGTTACGCGAGTGACGCCTGTGAACTACTGGGGCGGGGCTGACGGCGCGGCCCGACCATGGGCACGACCGGGGCCATGCGGGGCACAGAGGGGTGAAGGGGGCGATCGGGGCCATGAGCAGGATCGACAGCCACAAGGACCGGCGACGGGGGCGTACCCGCGTGGTCGATGCCGACCATGCGGCCGACCGCGCGGTCGAGGCCACCGCGTCCACCGGGCCCGACGCACCCGGCTCGGAAGCGACCGGCGACGAGGACGCGGTGAAGATCGTGGCCGCGTCCACCGTGCTGTCCGAGGCCCCGCCCGAGTCCGACTCGATCGAGGACGACGGCGATCTCGCCGACGACATCGACTTCGACGACGCGTACGACCCGGACGCCGAGGGGGTGCTCGCCCCGGGCCGGGACCGCCCGCTGCTCGGCCGCCGCCGCCCGGACACCATCGCGGTGCTGCTGTTCGCGAACTCGCCGATCCTGGAGAGCTCGATACCGATATCGGTGTTCGGAGTGGACCGACGCGACGCCGGCGTCCCCAACTACCGATTACTGGTGTGCGCGGCCGAACCCGGACCGCTCCGTACCACCGGCGGGGTCGAACTGATCGCCCCGTACGGCCTCGACGCCCTCGCCCGGGCCGGCACCGTGATCGTGCCGGCGTGGCACTCGCCGTCCCGGATGCCGCCGCCGCCCGTTCTCGAGGCGCTGCGTCGGGCACACCGCGAGGGAGCCCGGATCGTCGGCCTGTGCGGCGGCGCGTTCGTGCTCGCCGCGGCGGGCCTGTTGGACGACCGCCCGGCCACCACGCACTGGATGTACGCGCCGGCCCTGGCCAAGCGGTACCCGAAGGTCCGGGTCGACCCGCGCGAGCTGTACGTCGACGACGGCGACATCCTCACCAGCGCCGGCACCGCGGCCGGGATCGACCTGTGCCTGCACCTGGTCCGGCTCGACCACGGCCCGGACGCGGCCAACGCGCTCGCCCGCCGGCTCGTCGTGCCCGCCCACCGGATCGGCGGTCAGGCCCAGTACATGGACCTGACCCTGCCCGAGGAGATCAGCGGCGACCCGCTCGCCACAGTCATCTCGTGGGCTCTGGAGAACCTCGCGGACCGCTTCGACATCGAGCAGTTGGCGACCCGCGCGTACATGAGCAGGCGCACCTTCGACCGACGCTTCCGCACCCTCACCGGCAGCGCCCCGTTGCAGTGGCTGCTGACCCAGCGGGTGCTCCAGGCCCAGCGGCTCCTGGAGACCACCGATCTCCAGGTGGAGGAGATAGCCCGGCGGTGCGGATTCCGCTCGCCGGTCGCGCTGCGCGGGCACTTCCGCAAACAATTGGGTGTCCCGCCCGCCTCGTATCGCGAGACCTTCCGCGCCCGCAGCCCGGAAGAGACCGGAGACGAGGAGGCGTGCGCCCGGGCCGTAGGGTGACCCCATGAACGACCGCTTGGTCTGGATCGACTGTGAGATGACCGGACTCGACCTGTCCCGGGACGCGTTGGTGGAGGTGGCGGCCCTCGTCACCGACTCCGACCTCAACATCCTTGGTGACGGTGTCGACGTCGTGATCCGCCCGCCCGCCGAGGCGCTGGCCGGCATGCCCGATGTGGTGCGCAAGATGCACACCGCTTCAGGTCTGCTGGACGAGCTGGACGCGGGCATGACCCTCGCCGAGGCCGAGGCCGAGGTGCTGAAGTACATCCGCGCGCACGTCCCGGAGGGCCGCAAGGCCCCGCTGTGCGGGAACTCGATCGGCACGGACCGGGGCTACCTGGCCCGGGACATGCTCGAGCTGGACAACTACCTGCACTACCGGGTCATCGACGTCTCCTCGATCAAGGAGCTGGCCCGCCGCTGGTATCCGCGGGTCTACTTCCAGAGCCCCCCGAAGGCCGGCAACCACCGGGCGCTCACGGACATCCACGAGAGCATCGAGGAACTCCGCTACTACCGTGAGGCGATCTTCGTCCCGGACCCCGGTCCGGACAGCGAGACCGCCAAGGAGATCGCCGCGAAGTACGGCCACCGGCCCGCCGAGCACGCCTGAGACCACCCCCGCGGAAACCCTGCGGCGAGCAGTCTCCCCAAGCCTGTACACTTTTCCTCGCCGGGACGGAAACGCCTCGGCGATGGTGGGTGTAGCTCAGCTGGTAGAGCACCTGGTTGTGGTCCAGGAAGTCGCGGGTTCAAGTCCCGTCACTCACCCCAGAAGATCAAGGCCCGACCTGCGACAGACAGGTCGGGCCTTTGTCGTGCCTCGATGCCGTCGGCCGGCCCGTGGAGGCCGCCGTTCACGACTGGTCGCCGTGTTCCGAACCCGGCGGGCGATCGTGCGGTCGGCGAGCACCGCGCGGGCGCCTTGCGGCGATGGACCGGGTACACCGTGTACCCGGTCCATCGAAGTGCGGTAAATCAGTCGAAATCACACACCGATACGGCGTGCCATGCGCAGCACGGGCTCCCGTGAGGTGAGCAGGTTCCTGCGCTTGGCCGTGGTCACCGTGTCGCGCACGAGCGGGTGTGCCTGCACGTACTCGGGTGCGAGCCGGTCCGCGTACTCATGCACACTTCGGCCTGCGTCCAGACCGCGGCGATCTCCAGGCCCGGGCACCGCCCCTGGCGCATGGGGTCCGGCGTGCGAAACGGGCGGTCCCGGGAGGGCCGCCCGTTTCATTCGGTTACTCGGACGCCTGCTCGGTGTCCGTTGTGTCCGTGTCCGCCGCGGCCGTCGCGCGCTGTTGCATCCTGCGGGCGAGGTCCTTCTTGTAGGCCGCGGCCGATTGCTCGTTCGTCTGGGCGGCGGCGGTGTTGCCGCCGCGCAGCGATGTGCGGGAGAGCTTGCTGCGCTGACCTCCGACACCGAGCATGCCGCTTCGTTTCCTGCTCATGGGGGTCCCTCCGGAACGGATCCGTCCGACTGTGTTTGCGGTCGTCAGGCCGGGCCCGAAGGGCGTACGCGTGAGGTCTTCGTGCGAGAGTGCGTCAGCCGACGCGCACGCCCCGGGCGGCCGGGAGGGTGCGGCGCTCGCGGGGGCCGCGCGTGAGCGTCGGGTACGGACCGCACCCGAACACGTAGGGATGGCTTGTCATACGAGCGAGCCTAAGCAGGCCGCCGCCGGCCCGGCAAAGGATTTTGCGAACCCGCCCAACCGCTCGTCAGCACTTCCGGGCGAAGGCCGGATCGATGACGCCCAGGGCGTCGGCCGCGCTGCCGCACACGCCGCCGACCGTGTCGATGTTGTCCGCCCGGACCGTGTGGGTCTCGGGCCCGGCGGGGGTGGCCACCGCGACGGTCGCGCCGACGACGGGCACGGCGATGACGGTGGTGCTGACCAGCAGGCTGCGGACGAATCGCTGCACGGCACGGTTCCTTGTCTGGAAATCCGGCGATCTCGAAGTCTCGAACGCTCGGTGGGAGGTGTCTCGAAAACGGGACAACCACCCCAAAGGACACGCCAATTGCGCCGAACGGCCACGGCGGGTGCCGCAAGCACCCGGCCGGGCCGAATCCGGCCGAGGTTCGGACGGGTGCGCGAGCGGGTCCCACCTTCGGGGGATCGATCCGGGTCACGGTGTCGTGTCTCGCGGGCTTCGGGCCTACCGTGGCGCGCATGCAGCTCCGCATCGGTACCCGGTCCTCCCCCATGGCCCTCGCGCAGGCTCGACTGGTCGCGTCCCTGCTCCCCCGGCTCCCCTACGAACCCACAATCGTTCCGCTGTCCACGAGCGGCGACCGCTGGGGCGGCAGCCTCGCCGAACTCGGCGGCAAGGGCGCCTTCGTCAAGGAACTCGACCGCGCGCAGCTCGACGGGGAGGTGGACCTGGTCGTGCACTGCCTCAAGGACGTGCCCGGCGACGTCCCGCTGCCCGAGGGGCTCACGATCGCGGCCTACCTGCCGCGTGACGACGTCCACGACTGCGTCGTCGGCGCGCGCCTGGCCGACCTCCCGGACGGCGCCCGGATCGGCACCAGCTCGGTCCGCCGCGCGGCGCAACTGCGGCGCAGCCACCCGCAGCTGAACCCGCTCCCGATTCGCGGTTCGGCGAATTCGCGGCTGGCCAAGCTCGACGCCGGCGAGTTCGACGCGCTGATCCTGGCCGTCGCCGGCCTCGAACGCATCGGCGAGAGCCTGCGCATCGCACAGATCCTGACGACGACTCAGATGCTGCCCGCGGTCGGCGCCGGCGTGCTCGCACTGCAATGCCGTACCGACGACGAGCGGACCCTGGCCACCGCGACCGCCCTCGACGACGCCCCCACTCGCGCGTGCGTCACCGCCGAGCGGGCCCTGCTGCGCGAGCTGCGCGGCCACTGCCACAGCCCGATCGCGGCCTACTGCACCGGCACCGGCGCGGGCCTGACCCTGCACGCCGCCGTGTACAGCCCGGACGGGGCCGACGTCCTACAGGCCACCGACCACGGCTCGGAGCCCGACAAGCTCGGCGCCACCGTGGCGGGCGAGCTCCTCGCCCGCGGCGCCCGCGCGCTGATCGACGCGATCCCGCGCTGAGGCCCGGCGCGCCGATCGGTCGCCCCACAGCGGGCCACGACGGAACGCCCACCGGTCGCCGCACGGACCACACCCGCCGAGCCGGCCCCCCAGGTGGCCCGACGGGTGTGGCTACCGCGTACCGGTCAGCGGTTGAGGCAAGACGACACGGCAGTCTGCAGTTCGGCCGGCAGCTTGTTGGTCCGGGCGTACTCCTGGTCGAACGCGTTCATGTCGGCCTGGGTGTACTTGCCCTGGAGCTCCGTCAGCGCGCACTGGCAGTACTTCGTGTTGTTCCCCGAAGTACTGAGGCAGCCGTTGAGGAAGTTCCTCGAGTAGGTGGGGTTCCAGTCGTTGGCGCCGCTGCCCCTGGAGGTGGTGGGCGGGTCGACCGGGGCCGTGGTGCGCGGACGCGACGTCGTGGGACGGTCGCTGGGACGCCGCGTCGAGTCGTCGGTCGCCTTCCCCGTCGGCTCCTTCGACGTCGGCGCGGCGCTGTCCGAGGTCTTCGTGGTCTCGCCGAGCCCGCCGAGCCCGCCGAAGCCGCCGTCGTCGTCACCCCCGCAGGCGGCCACCCCGAAGCACATCAGGGCGGCGATCAAGCCGGCTTTGAAGGTACGCATGCTCTCCCCCTAAAACGATGTTGATCGAGACTCTCCTCCCCTCGTTCCCGACGGAGCAAGGGGATCTTTTCGGCCATTGCGTAACGGTTCCGCCTACACACCCGTTTACCTACGTCGAGTGTGTTCTCCTCCCCCTACGACTACCGCGTCACCCTCCGCGCGGCGAAAGGTGGTCCGCCGCAATGGCCGTCCCCCCGGACGACGTTCGAGCCGCACTGCGCGGGTACCTCGCCGGTCGACCCGACGAGGCGCCGGCGCTCGCGGGCCTGCGCGCACTGCTCGCCGACGGCGTCGACGTCGTGTACGGGCGCGGCCACGCGCACGTGGTCGCGGCCGTCGCCGCGCACACCGACGATGGCCGGGTACTGCACGTACGCGACCACGGTAGCGACTCCTGGATACTGCCGTGCGGACACCCTCGCGCCGGCGACCACTCGCTGCGCGGTGTAGCGCTGCGCGCACTCGCCGAGCAGAGCGCCATCGCGCCGGAACTGGTCGAGCCGCTGCCCACCGCCTTCGCGTCCGACGTGTCCTTCCACATCCCGGCCGACGTCACCATCGACGGCGACCACGTCGTCTTCCACTACCCGTACCGCCCGACCGCCGCGAGCCGGTACGCGAACGTGCGCGCGCTCACCTCCCTCGGGAACCCGAACGCCGCCACCGGGCACGCGTGGTTGACCTCCGGCGCCCTGCTCATGCGCTGACCGACGCATCGCGGGGCCGCGGGTGCCACGGAAGCCACCGGCCTACAGCAACGGCGCCGCCCGCACCTGCCGACTGTCGGGCTGCCGGGCTGTCGGGCTGTCGGGCTGTCGGGCTGCCGCAGATGAGCGGTGTCGGGTATCGCCGGTCGGGTGTCGGCATGGTTTACCGCTGCGCAAACTTCCACAAACCGGTCACCAAAGTGCTGATCGTCACATTCCATGGCGTTTATCGATCCGATCTGTTCACTATGGACGGGTTGCCTCCCATCGGACGGCAGGAAGGAACGGCATACCCATGACTTTGACGCCCGAGAACGTAGCCGCACTCCGTGGCCTTGCCGCCGATGTCACGGCCCTCGGCGCCGACGGCGCCCAGCGGCACCCCGCGTTCTCCGCCTCGGCCGGCCTGCTCGCCGACCGTGCGGACGCCCTCTCGTCGCAGGCCCCGCCGTTCCACAAGGTCGCGCTGCGCCGGATCGGCGACGCGCTGCGTGCCGCCGCCGAGTCCCGCGAGGCCGGCGACACCATCCGGGTCGCGACCATCCAGCGCACCGCCGCGCACCTGGCCGACCGCCTCGTGCTCGCCCTCGACCGCTACGCGACCGCCGCGCCCACCGCGACGCCGGCGATCTGTACGCGCTGCAACGAGCCCTACATCGCCCAGCTGATCCCGACCCAGCGGCGCTACCTGTCCCGGATCGACTCCCCCGTGTCCGGCCACGTGTTCAACGCCGCCGGCACGACGTACATCGTCGAGCGGCACGTGCTGTGCCCGCTGGGAGACCTCGCCGAGACGTCGGGCCTGCCCGAGCACGAGCACCTGGACGACCTCGACAACGCGTGACCGGAGACGCGGCGCGACCCGAGTCCGGGCGCGACCGAGACCGAGCGTGACCGAGGCCGGACCCCCCACACGGGGGCCCGGCCTCAATCGCCGTCCCGGTCCTTCTTGTCCTTCTTCAGGCGCCGCAGGTATTCGCGGGTCCACCCGGTCACCTTGACCACCTCGGACTGCTTGACCCCCGCAGCGATCGCCCGCACCGCCGCCCGTTTGAGCTCTTGACGGGCCTCCTCGTGCGCCTTCTCGGTCCTTCGGTACGCCTTCGCGGCCTTGACCAGGCGATCTCCGGCATGGTCGGCGTGGTCCGCGCCGCTCCGGTCGACATCCTTGTGATCCACAGTGTCAGGATGCCATATGGACGGCCACCGCCGTAGGCCAACTCAGTTGACATTCTGGCGAGGAAGAAGGAAACTGGGGACCGAACCAAAGGTGAACGGAAGGTTAACTTCACCAGTCTCGGAGGAACCACCATGCTGAAGACCCTCACCGCCCCGGCCATGTGCACCCGTTGCGGCGAGCCGTATGTCGCGGCACTCAGCCCGCGCTCGCTCGTCACGATGCAGGTCCCGGCGTTCCGCGCCCCGGAGATCGTCGGTGGCCGGCTGATGACGATCGACGACACCGTCTGCCTCGTCGAGCGGCACGCCCCCTGCACCGGCGTCGGCAACTACCGCTGATCCTCGGCGGCCCCTGTCAGCACGGCCGCCAGCATGCCCAGCGTCGACCAGTCGACCCGCCCCGAGCGCAGCAGTTCGCCGTACGTCGTGATCTCGACGTGAGTGCGTTCCCCGTCCCCGGCCACTCCATGTGGGCCGGGGTCGCTGCGTAGTGCGGCCAGTTCGTCCTCGGTCAGCTCCGCCGAGTACACGTGCGCGTGGTGCGCCGCCAGCGTGGCCGCGAGCTGCCGCGAACCGTGCGCGCGGACCCGCTCCGCGGCCAGGACGAGCCCGGTCTCCTGCCCGACCTCGACGCACGCGTCGGCGGCCGTGTGCCCGCTCCCGCCCGGCGGCTCGTGTATGAACCCGTCCGCCGTGCGCGCCGCCGAGCGGAACTCCCGCACCAGCACGACGGTGCAGGCGTCGAGCGTCGCCCCGCGCCGGTACAGCACGACCGTCGCGATGTCCGGCCGACCGAGCACCACCTCGTCGTCCTTGACCCGACCACCCTCGGCACCGATCGCGACCCGCACGTGCGCCGCCCACAGCCACGCCTCGTCGCCCCGGCGCCACACCCACCCGATCCGGCCGCCGAGCAGCGTGTTGCCCGCCGCGCGCTGGGCGCCGTACCAGTCCCGGAACGCCGGCGTGCCCCACACGTTCAGCGGGATGTCCCGCTCCCCCGCGACCCGCGCGGAGCCCGTACCGAGCGCGTCGAGCGCGGTGTCGACAGTCGCGGCCAGGGTGTCCCGCACCGGCACGTCGTGCCCGAGCGCGTACGCGCGCTGATAGCGCACCCGCGGCGCGTCCGGCGGCGTGCCCAGGACCGCACGGCCCGAGTCCTTGAGCCAGCCCCACTCGTCGTTGGTGGTCAGGCCGGGCAGGTCCCGGAGGTCGCGCGGCAGCCAGAACACGACCCGGTCGCTGCGGTCGAGTTGGCGCAACTCCCAATCCCGCTGCACCTGGTGCGTGGGCCACGAGTGCCCGTCCCCCGGCTCCGGCACGAACACCACGAGCCGACCGGGGCCGCGCCACCGTTCGCGGATCAGGTCGAGCGCGCCCGGACGCCAGGACGCCACGTGCGGCGCGCGGGGTGTGGGGCCGGCCAGGAACACGCTCGCGTCCCAGCCGGTGGGCGGCTCGTCGGGCGAGTTGACGACAATGATCTCGGTCATGGGGCCGACCGTACTGGGGCCACATACGGGTGCGCATGGAGCGGACGCCGAGGGGACTCGTCGCGGCCGACCCGATCCGTGTCCGGGTGGTGATGTCGCATACCGTTCCCCGCACGGACGTGGCTACGAAAGAATCGCGTGTATACGGCGCGTACGGGGAGGCGTTTGCGGTGGCTCAGTTGTGGCTTGGCAGCCGGTATCGGCTGGTCAAGAGGCTGGGCTCGGGAGGTGCCGCGACGGTATGGCGGGCCTGGGACCAGCGGATGGAACGCTTCGTCGCGGTGAAGGTCCTGAAGGAGTCCTTCGGGATGTCCAACAGCGTCGACCGATTCGGCCTCGAAGCCGTGATCGCGGGCGGCCTGTCCTCGCCCAACATCATCGTCGTGCACGACCGCGGCAAGAAGAAGGTCGAGCACCGCGGCGGCCCGACATTCGCGGGTACCGAGCCGCCGTTCGGGCCCGAGACCCGGAGTCTGCTCCCCGACGACGCGCAGTCCACCCACGACGCGCAGGTGACCTCCGCGCTCGGCCCGAGCCTGGGCGGCATGCAGGAGACCGACGGCATGGTCATGTACGTCGCGATGGAGCTGATCACGGGCCGCTCGCTCGCCCAGCTCGTCGCGGACGGCGCGTGGTTGCCGATCGGGCACGTGATCGGCTGGGCCATCCAACTGTGCGACGGGCTCGACGTCGCGCACTCGGGCGGCGTGCTGCACCGCGACATCAAGCCGGCGAACGTCATGGTGACCTCGCGCGGGGTGGTCAAGGTGCTCGACTTCGGCATCGCGCGATACATGGAGACGGTGTCCTCGCGCGCGGGCATCACGCTGCCCGGGAGCATGCTCGGGACGCCGGCGTACATGTCGCCCGAGCAGATCCGCGGCGGCGACATCGACGGCCGCGCCGACCTGTACAGCGTCGGCTGCGTGCTGCACGAACTGCTCACCGGAGCACCGCCGTTCGGCCTGGACCATCCGCACGCGATGATGCACCACCACCTGACCGTCCCGCCCGAGTCGGTGCGCAACACCCGCCTTGAGGTGCCCGACGACCTCGCCGCGCTCGTGCTGGCCCTGCTCAGCAAGCGACCGGCGAACCGCCCCGGGAGCGCCGCCGAGGTGCGCGATCGGCTGTGCGAGCTGTCGATCGCGCCGCCACGCAACCTCGCGCCGCAGCCGTGGGGCACGGTGCCGGAGGAGCCGAGCTCGCTGGTCGACCCGCAGCCCACCCAGGACCAGCCGGTCCGGCTTCGGGCGACCCCGCCCCCCACCGCCCCGCGGGCGGTCCGGGCGGCCGACTCGATCCAGGTCATGCGCACCGAACTGGGCAAGCAGATGCGGCTGTACGGGCCGGATCACCCGGACACCCTGCTGCTGCGCGAGCAGTTGGCCGGGCGACTCGGCCGGGACGGCGACCCGGTGGCCGCGACGACGCTGCTGCGCTCGGTGATCTCGGACAGCGGGCGGCTGCGCGGCGCGCTGGATCCGGACACGCTGCGGGCGCGGCGCGGCCTGGCCCGGTGGACCGCCGAGGCGGGCCGCCCGGCCGAGGCCGCCCGACTGCTCAAGGGCCTGCTGCCGGACCAGGTCGCGGTCCTGGGCACCGACCACTTGGAAACCCTGCGCGTCCGCCGCGAACTCGCTCGACGCGAGGGCGACGCGGACAACTTCGAGGGCGCGGTCCGCCTCCTCCGAGCCCTGGTCCCCGACGTCATCCGCGTCCTGGGCCCCGACCACGAACTCGTCACCGAAGTCTGGGACGAACTAACCGCCTGGGAACACCGCCTCGACCGCTCCCGCCTCCGAGACCAGGCCTGACCCCCACACCGCCCACACCCGACCAAACCAAATCAGCCCGTCCGGCGCTCGAGGCCGCACCGGCCGCAGGCCATGCCAAATCAGCCCGTCCGGCGCTTGAGGACAACCCAACCCAACCAACCCAGCCCGGCCGGCGCTTGAGGCCGCACCGGCCGCAGGCCGTGCCCAATCGCGCCCCGCGGCGTCAGAGCGCAAGCATGTCCCGAAGCTCACGCTTCAACACCTTGCCAACCGCATTCCGCGGCAGCGCCCGCTCCGTGAACCGCACCAACGTCGGCACCTTGAACGCCGCCAGCCGCCGCGCGACATGCCCACGCAACTCCGCCGCGGTAGCCGCCCCGGCCACATGCAGCCGAACCACCGCCGCGACCTCCTCGCCCAGATCGTGGTGCGGCACCCCGACCACCGCCACGTCCGCGACCGCCGCGTGTTCGAACAGGACCGCCTCGACCTCGGCCGAGTAAACGTTCTCGCCGCCCCGAATGATCACGTCCTTGAGCCGGTCGACCACGTACAGCAGGCCCTCGGCGTCCGTGTAGCCGAGGTCGCCGGTACAGAACCACCCGTCCGGGAACGTCTCCTCGCTCTCCCGCGGCCGGTTCCAGTAGCCCTTGACCACCTGCGGACCGCGGAACCGGATCTCCCCGGTTTGCCCGACAGGCAACTCCTCGCCGGTCACCGGATCGGCCACCCGCAGATCCGCGGTCGGCACCGGATGCCCGACGCTGTCCGGGTGTTCGTAGTACTCGTCACCCGAGTTCGCGACCACCACGCACGTGGTCTCGGTCATCCCGTAGCCGTTCAGCGGCACGATGGCGTTGCCCGACATAACGCCCACCTGCCCGACCAGGTCCGGTGGCACCGGCGAGCCGCCCGCGCCGAGGCTGGTCAGGCTGGACAGGTCGTGCCCCTCACGCAGCGGCGATTCGACCAGCCGGCGCAGCAGCGTCGGCACCATGTTCGCGGTCGAGATCCGCTCGGCCTCGATCAGCCGGAGCGCCTTCGCGGTGTCCCAGTGGTGCATCAGGCACAGCTTGGCGCCCTGGGCCGCGCCGATGTACAGGCCCGCGAGGCCGGCGATGTGGAAGAACGGGTAGACCTGGAGGCTGCTCGGCGCGGGCAGGTCCGACAGCATCTGCTCGATCGCCCCCGGCCCCTTGGCCAGTTCGGCCGTCGGCAGCCCCAGGCGCGCCGCCCCGATCGCCTTCAGCAGCTGCATCGTGTGCAGGTTGGTGGTGTGGTTGTGGTGGGTGCCGACCGCGCCCTTGGGCCGCCCCGTGGTTCCCGACGTGTACAGGATCGTCGCGTCGTCGAACGGCTCCGGGCCGGTCTCCGGCAGCGGGACCTCGCCGGTGCAGCCGCGCAGCAGCGCGGACAGGTCGGTCTCGGTGTCCGCCAACGGCCCCTCGGGTCGCACCACGAGCACGGCGGTGAGCGCGGTGCCGTCGAGGCGGTCCCGGGTCAGCTCGGCCCGTTCGCCGTCGCAGATCAGCACCGTGCTGCCGGAGTCCTCGACGGCGTACCGGAGTTCGTCGGCGGTCCACCACGCGTTCAGCGGCACCGCGACCGCGCCGAGCACCTGGATCGCCCAGAACGCGAGCGGCCATTCGAGGTGGTTGCGCATCGCGATCGCGACCCGGTCGCCGCGCCGGACGCCGCACGCGGCGGCGAGATGTCGGGCCAGGTGGGCGACCAGACGGTGCTGTTCGGCGTAGTCGATCCGCTCGTCCTCGTACACGAGCGCGTCACGTGTCCCGTACGCCGCGAGGTCCTCGAAAACGACGCGCAGCGTGGGCGGTGCCTTGCTCAGAACCCGCCATGGGATGCCGTCGTGGACGATCTCCTCGATCGCGTAGGCCGATTCGGGTCCGGTGAGTTCGGCCAGGGCCTGTGTCCGATCCAGCATCCGGTGGGTCCACCTCCTGCACGATGCGAGCGACTGGTACCGGGGTGTAGGAGCCCATCAAAGCTAGTGCGGAGATCGCATCCCGGGAACCCTGGCATTCGACGTGATCGCGCGGCAGGGTGGCTTGCGAGCGTTCGTCGAACCGGGGAGCTCGCGTGGACTACCAGCAGATCTCGACGTCGGTCCGGGACCACGTGATGACCGTGACGCTGTTTCGACCGGTCCGTTTGAACGCGTACACGTATCGGATGCGCCAGGAGATATCCGACGCGTTGGACCACGCAGACGAGGACGACGAGGTGCGCGTCGTGGTGTTCACCGGAAGCGGGCGGGCGTTCTGCGCGGGCGCCGACCTGGAGATGGGCGCCGACTCGTTCGACCCGGGCGTGCACGCGGAGCGGTTCGAGGGCGCCGTGGACGACGCGGAGGCGTTTCGCGACGACGGCGGCCGGCTCGTGCTGCGCCTGTACCGCTCGAAGAAGCCGTTGATCGCGGCGATCAACGGCGCGGCGGTGGGCGTGGGCGCGACCATGACGCTGCCGATGGACATCCGGATCGCATCCTCGAACGCGCGGTTCGGCTTCGTCTTCGCCCGGCGCGGGATCACCCCCGACGGCTGCTCGACGTGGTTCCTGCCGCGCGTCGTCGGGATCGACCGAGCGCTCGAATGGTGCTTCACGGGACGGGTCTTCGACGCGACGGAGGCGAAGGAGTCCGGCCTGGTCCGGGAGGTGGTGGCACCGGCGGACCTGCTCGCCCGCGCCCACGAGCTGGCCCGCACGATCGCCGAGAACACCCCCGCGGTCGCGATCGCGCTCACCCGCCGACTCCTTTGGGACATGCAGAGCGTCCCCGACCCGGAAACGGCCCACCTGCACGAATCCCGGGCGCTGCACTGGACCGGCGGCTCCGAGGACGTCCGTGAGGGTGTGGTCGCCTTCCTGGAGAAACGCCGCCCCAAATTCGGCATGCGCGTGAGCACAGACCTCCCGGACCTGCCCCCGCTCATCTAGGACGTGTGGGGCCGGGCCCCACCCTCGTCCTCGGCGCGTCAGGTGTCCGATACATGTTGTTGTGTTTTGCAACCGTGTCGGGCACGCTTGGCGCACATCAGGGCGCACAGGTGTTGAGGAGCAAGGCGATGTCGGACAGCGTTGAGCGGCGAGTGGTCCGTGAGGTCGGGGCGGCCACCCGGTTGATCCGGCTGTTGATGGGTCCCCCGTTGCACGCGGCGGGGATCACGCAGGCGGAATACCACCTGCTCGCGCATCTGGAGGAACGCGGCACCTCGACCGGCAAGGAACTCGCCTGCCGGTTGAGCCTGGACAAGACCACGATCAGCCGACAGCTCACCGCGCTCGAAGAGGCGCAACTGATCACCCGCACGACCGACCCGACGAACCGCAGGTCGCACCTGATCACCCTCACCGAGGCCGGCCACCTGCGCCTCGCCGACGCCCGCCAACGCAGCCTCGCGGTGATGACGGAACGGTTCGCCTCCTGGCCCAAGGAGGAGCTGGGCGCGCTGGCCGACCATCTCGCCCGCTTCAACGACGTCCTGCGCGGCGACACCGCCGAGACCCCACAGCCGCAGGAACACCGGCAGCCGTAACGGCCCGGCGCCGGATCGCCCTAGTTGTCGGCCACCCGCGGGTGCACGCGCGGTCGGGCCCGGTACACGTCGTAGACGCCCTGGACCCGGCGCAGCGCGCGGAGCAGTTTCGGGAGCGTCGCGAGGTCGGCCAGGCGGATCGTGTACGTCTGCCGCACCCGCATCTGCTGCGGCGGGGCGATCGAGGCCGAGGTGATGTCGGCGCCCTCCGCGTCGATCGCCGCGGTCACGTCGGCCAGCAGCCGGGGCCGGTCGAGCGCCTCGATCTGGACCGTGACGCGATACCCCTGGTCGGCCTGATGCGGCAGCCACGAGGCGGCCACCACGTCGCGGCCCGCCCGGCGCATCTGCTGCACGTTGGTGCAGTCGGCCCGGTGGATCGCGACCGTGCCGCCGCGGATCACGAAGCCCGCGAGCTCGTCGGGCGGCACCGGAGTACAACAGCGCGCGAGCCGCACGGGCGCCCCGGGTGAGCCCGGCACGCTGACCACGGCCTCGCCGGGGTCGGCGGGGGCCCGCCGGGTCCGCACCGGGACCTGCGCGACGTCGGCGGTCGACGGCGGCGCGGCGGCCTCGACCGGGGGGTGGTCCGCGGCCTCTCCGGCGGCGGCGAGGTTGCCCAGCGGCGGGGCGGTCGACGCGTCTATCAGCGGGTCGATGCGGCCGTCGACGCCCTGCGGGTACTTCGCCAGCCACGCCTCGATCGCGACCCGCGCGAGTGGGCTGCGGACGAACGAGAGCCATTCCTTGGAGGGTGCCGCGGCGCCCGGCGGGGCGGTGATGATCGAGACCGTCTCGCCGTCCGCGAGGACCGAACTCAGGGCCACCAGGCGGCCGTTGATCTGCGCGCCGATACATCGGTGCCCGGTCTGCTCGCCCATCGCGTAGGCCGCGTCCACACACGTGGAGCCCGCGGGCAGGGTGAGCGGCCGGCCGCCGGGGGTGAACACCAGGAGCTCGCGGTCCGCCGACAGGTCGGCGGTCAGCGAGCTCCAGAAGACGTGCGCGTCCGGGATGCCGCCCTGCCACGCGAGCAGCCGGTGCAGCCACGCGAGCTGCTCGGGAGCATCGGGGCCGGAGTCGGATTTGCCGGTGTGCGCGACCTGCGCGACCACGCCGAACTCGGCGAGGCGATGCATGCGGCGGGTGCGGATGAGCACCTCGACCTTGTCGCCCTCGGGCAGCGTGACGGCGGTGTGCAGCGATTGGTACAGGTTGAACTTGGGGGTCGCGATGTAGTCCTTGAACTCGCCCGCGATCGGCGACCAGCAGGTGTGCAGCACGCCGAGCGCGCCGTAACAGTCGGTGTCCGCGTCGACGACGATCATCAGCCGGGACAGGTCGAACGGTCCCAGGTCCTCGCGCCCTCGACGCTTTTGTACTCGGCGCACGGATACGTGGTGCCGCGCGCGCGGCGATACCTCGGCTTCGATCCCGGCGTCCCGCAGGGCGCGTTTGACCATCGTGCACAGCTTGGCGGTGGCCTCGTCGGTCTCGGCCTGGCTCGCGCTGACGGTGCGCGCGGTCGCGGCGTGCTCCTCGGGCCGGAGCGTCGCGAAGACGATGTCCTCCAGCTCGGACTTGAGCACGTGGATGCCCAACCGCTCGGCGAGCGGGATGAACACCTCCTGCGTGGCCTCGGCCGTGCGGATCTGACTCGCGCGGCGGCGATATCGGATCGTGCGCATGTTGTGCAGCCGGTCGGCCAGTTTGATCACGGTCACGCGCAGGTCGCGGCCGGTGGCCACGATGATCTTGCGCATCGTCTCGGCCTCGGCGCGGTCGCCCAGGTCGACCCGCTCCAGCTTGGTCACGCCGTCGACCAGGTGCGTGACGTCGTCGCCGAAGGCCGCCCGGACCTCTTCGAGGGTCAGGTCGGTGTCCTCGACGGTGTCGTGCAGCAGCGCAGCGACCAGCGTCGTGGTGTCGGCGCCCAGCTCGGCCAGGATCGTCGCCACCGCGAGCGGGTGCGTGATGTAGGGCTCGCCGCTCTTGCGCATCTGCCCGCGGTGGGACAACTCCGCGACCGCGTACGCCTCTTGAAGGGCCGTCACATCGGCCTTCGGGTGGTGCACGCGATGCACCTGGAGCAGTGGTTCCACGGCGTCGGGCGTGCGGCGGCGGCTTCCGGTGAGGAAGGTGACCGCGGCCAGGCCGAGTCGTTGGATGGGTTGTTGGACAGGCCGACGCGACAGTCGTCCGACGCGGTCGGACATGCTCCGGCCCGGAACGTCACCCTCGGCTCGCGGTGCGCCCTTGGGCACACCCGCACCGGCCGGCGGGTCGAGTCCCCCGATCGTCATGCGGCACCTCCGGCAGCTACCCCCGGAGTCGCCCCCGGTGATTCATGCTACCGACAACAACACGGACCGTGTCCGCGTGATGTCGCCCGTCACACACGATCACCCGCACGGGTCATGGCGCCCGCTGTGGATGATGGTGAAGAGCCCAGCCTAACCCCTCGGGATCTTGTCCGGGCGCGCACCCACTCGGCTCGGGGAGCGCACCCGTCGTACGGCGGGCGCGTGCGTGGTGATGACGGTGCGTCAGCTCCCGTCCGCGCGCTCCCAGTACGTGCCCGCGAGCATCGCCTCGATGAGCCCGCGGTGCAGCACCGTCTCGTCCAGGTTCTCCGGTTGCTCGCGCTCGCCGAAGTGCCATTGGCGGTGCGCGATGCGGGCCATCACCACGCCGTGCCGCACGGCCGCATACATCTCGAAGTAGCGCATGTCACGCGGCGCGTAGCCGGTGAGCTTCTCGTAGCGCGCGCACACGTCCTCGGTGCGCATGAAGTCCGGCAGGCCCGGCAGGCCGTATCGGGTGGCGATGTCCTGGAAGAACGCGTGAATGAAGATCAGCCACGCGATGTCGAGCTCGCGCGGACCGACGGCGGCCATCTCCCAGTCCAGGACGGCGGTCGGCTCGAAGTCCACGTACAGGATGTTGCCGATCCGGGCGTCGCCCCAGCTGATCGCGTCGGGGCCCGGGTCGGTGGGGAAGTTGTCGTCGAGCCAGGTGAACGCCCGGTCCAGGAGCGGGACGCGCTGCCCCTCGATCCCCCACTCGTAGAACGCGCGCAGGTCGTCCAGGTGTCGGCGCAGCGCCGTCTCGCCGGTGCCCTCGTGCTGCAGGAAGGCGATCTCCTCGGGTGTGACGTCGATCTCGTGGATCGCCGCGAGGATCGCGACCGATGCCTCCTGGAGCCGGGCCCGCTCCTCGGGCGAGGCCGCGAGCATCCAGCCGTCGATCGTGTACGGCATCACGTCCGGCGGCGCGGCGCCCTCGGCCCGGCGCATCACGAAGAACGGGGCGCCCAGCGGACCCTCGTCGGGCTCGTTCCACAGCAGCGTCGGCACCGGGATCGAGCAGCGCTCGCCGACCAGCGTCATGATCGCGAACTGCTTGTCCAGGTCGTAGGTGGGGAAGACCGGCTTGGCGTCCATCGCGGGCCGCATCCGCACGACGCAGCGCTCGGTACGGCGCTCGCCGTCCACCGTCCAGCCGGCGTCGAACAGCAGCGTCTCGCTGGACATCCCGTTGCCGGACGGGGCCTTGAGCTCGGACACCTCGGGCTCCGCGCCCTCGGGCAGCCGGGTCGCGAGCCACGCGAGCAACTGGTCGTGCACCTTCGCCAGGTCCCGCGTGCTGGTCTGCGGACGGGTGACCTCGTCGGAGTCGGCCACGACAACCTCCGGTATCCACGTCGCGATGAGCGACCGGCGCTGCCGACCGTCCCTGCCGACGATTCGGTCCCCGCCTTGATGTCGACGGCTGCCCGCCATAAAAGTGAAACACGTTCTATCATGTGTGACACGTGTCATCAATGGCTTCGGAGCCCGCCGGGGCGTGGCGATCTCGGCCCCGGCGACTCCCGGGCCCGGCGCGACGCCGGCCCACTCGCACGCGGCGCGGTCGCGTCGCCGTGGGTCCCGCGCGGCCCGGACGGTCCGCGGCGGGGTGGCGATGCGCCGGACAGGGCCGGGGAAGCCTGTTCGAGTGATCGAAGATGAATAGAGAACCGCCGCATTGGGCCGCTATCTCGTGGCAGTCCCGACGGTTTTGATCAAGATCAGCCAGATGCGGCCTTCGGATGACTTTTGCCTTGTAGGCAAGCGGTACCGTCTGGGTGGTCCCGTGCCCGGTGAAGGCAAGGATCCCGGCACCGGACGGACGCCGATCGGACCAACCCCCGCACGGGTGGGCGGTTCCCGATCGGGCTCGGCCCGGCAGGCCCGGACCCAGCCCGACGGACTCCGGCCGACTGCAGGCACAAGGACGGGGCCGGAAGGCGACGACAGCGGGGAGCGGTAATGCGGATCAGCGCCGTGGTGTTCGACGTGGGCGAGACCCTGGTCGACGAATCGCGGGAATACGGGACCTGGGCGGACTGGCTCGGCGTGCCCCGACACACGTTCGCCGCCACCTTCGGGGCGGTCATCGCGCAGGGTCTGGACTACCGCGAGGTGTTCCAGCGCTTTCGACCGGGCTTCGACCTGACCGTCGAGCGGGCCGCGCGCACGGCCGCCGGCTTCCCGGAGTGGTTCGGCGAGGAGGACCTCTACGGGGACACCCGGCCGTGCCTGAAGGCGCTGCGCGACCAGGGCCTGTGGCTCGGCGTCGTCGGCAACCAGACCGTGAACGCGGGGATGATCCTGCGCGGCCTGGACCTGGGCGTGGATCTGCTCGCGACCTCCGACGACTGGGGCATCAGCAAGCCCGAACCGGCGTTCTTCACCCGGCTCGTGGCGGAGTGCCCGTGCCCGGCCGAGGAGATCCTGTACGTCGGCGACCGACTCGACAACGACGTCCGTCCGGCGCACCTCGCGGGCCTGCGCACCGCGCACGTACGGCGCGGGCCGTGGGGCTACCTGACCGCGGACGACCCCGAACTGATCAAGGTCGCCGACCTGCGACTCGAAGGGCTCGGCGAGCTGCCGGCCGCCGTGGCCCGGGCGAACGGCGGCGCGACGCGGGCGTGACGCGGTGCGTCATCCGGACGGGCCCTGTCGGCCGGTCCGGTCCTCCGGCGCGTGTCTTCGGCCCCCGCCGCCGGGGGGCCGAAGACACGCGCCGACACGAACCCGGCCGCGGGGCCGGGCCGCTCCCCGCGCTACGGCGCCACGGCGCCGCGCAGGCGGTCGTCCACGTCCCGCAGGAACGGCTCCCGCGCCCATGGGGCGAGCGAGGCCCGCACCGTGCGGACCCGGTCCACGGCCGTCGCGTAACCCTGCACGCCGACCAGGTCCAGCGCCTCCTCGAGGAGGCGGCAGGCGTCCTGCGGCTCACGCGCGCCGACCGCGGTGGCGGCCAGTTCGGCCAGGGTCATCGCGCGCTGCTTGTGGCTGTCCGCGGGGAGCCCGGCCAGGGTCCGCTCCAGGGTCGCCCGCGCCTCGTCGGAGCGTCCGGCGGCGACTTCCGCGGCGCCGCGGAAGCCCTCCAGGCGGGCCGCCGAGAACCAGTCCAGCCAGGCCGGCGGGCCGTCCGCCGTCCACGAGCCGGGCCTCTCCGGCGGCGCGTAGGTGTCGGCGGCCCGGTCCAGGAGCGGGAAGGCCGCCTCGGGCGTGCCGAGCCGCACCTCCGCCTCGGCGGCGATCGCGTCGAGCCACGCGCGCAGCGTGGGCCCGGCGTCGCCGCTCGTGGTCCGCTCGCGGGCCGCGGCCAGGGTGTCCCTGGCCTCGGTGCCGCGACCGGACCACGCGGGCGCGAAGGCCATGTGGCCGAGCACGGCGGCGGCCAGCGAGCCGTCCCGCGCCCGGTCGGCCGCGTCGAGCGCGAGATCCTGCCAGCGCCGCACGTGCGGGCCGCGCAGGCTCAGGTCGAAGAAGGCTATTCGGGACGCGAGCAACGCGGTCTCCGCGATCGCGGAGTAGTGCGCCCCCTCGGGCCCCTCGGCGAGCAGCCGAGCCCCGTTGCGGGCGTGTTCGGCCACCACCGGGAGCAGTCGTCCGGGTTCCTCGATCCAGTAGCGGGACCGCAGACGGGCGGTGGTCGTGGTGTAGGCGGCGGGATCGGGGAGGGCGGGTGCGGGCCCGGTGGGGGCGGCGGATGCGGCGGAGCTCTTCACCGTGAGCCCGGCGGCCGCCGCGCCGGCCAGAAAGGTACGTCGTTGCACCGCGTCCTCCATACGCGTAGTGGTGACGGACATGACTGCGCCGACCCGATCACGCGATACACCGGGCCTGAACGCTCCGTGCTGGATCTCGATCGTGACCCCGCCCCACCTGCGGCGTCATGTGTCTAGCTCGTTAGGGCGGCAAGAGTCCTCAGCGCGTCCTGCAGGAGTCCCACCGCGGGCCTCGTCACAGGGTGTGCCGACCTGGTTGCATCTAGGGCAGAAGCGGACGTCCCCAAAGTCGGACGCTTCGGGCACGTGCAGGACGAAGAGGACGCTTCGAGGACCTCCCCGGCCCCCGAGGGCGATTCCGTTTCCGTGACGAAACGAGAGGACCGCCTCACCGATGGACGCCGACGTGAACCGAACGACGACGGCAGCGCTGCCGCAGGACGCGCTTCGGAACCCGTACGCCCCCCGGCTGGTCGCCGCCGGCGAGACGTTCGACGTGATCGAGGTGGAGGACCGGCTCGGCCGTGAAGCACTGGCCACGCTGCACGCGCACCGCGTGCCCGTCGGTCCCGTCATCTTCGATCGCCGTTACCGCCGAATCGGATTCCTGGTCCCGCCGACCGCCGTCATGCCGATGCGGCCGCGCGAGCGCAGGCTCGGCCCGCGCCACCACGGGCGTGGTGCGTGGATCACCTTCCCGCCGCCTCCGGAGCAGAACGACGGACCGCTCGTGTGGCTCGTCCCGCCGACCCCCGACAACCGCCTGACGACGCTGCGACACGTGCGTGCGGCTATCGCCGAGGCCGCCCGCGCGCTCGCCGAGCGCCACCAGCAGGTGATCTGAGGATCGCCCAGGACGTACCGGTCGGGGACCTGACATCACGAGCGGCTCCCCCAATACCAGCTCGACCCGACCGGTGCCGGCAAGACGCGATGCGCCCCCTCGCCACACGGCGTGGGGGCGCATCCGTGTGTCCGGATCGGGGTTTATCGGAGCGGTATCGTGGGTCTGGTCCCTCTTTCGGGCAAGGGTCTTTCGGATGGCGCCGCGTTGGCGACAATGGCTAGGGCACGGATCTTGTCCGGCGTCCCCACCTGTCCATTCGTCGTCGTCAGCACGTCTGCACCGTCGGAAGGAATTCGCGCATGCCGTCCGAGTCGCGCAAGCCCCGCATGCGGCCCGCGCCGCTGTTGTTCGAGCCCTCGGTGCCCGAACCGCCCGACGAACGCTTCTTCGACCTGGACGATCTGACCGATCCCCAGGAAGTGCTGACGCGCTCCACGGACCTGGCCGAGGCGTTTCGCGCGGCGGCCGACAAGGCGGTCGACTACCAGGCCATGGCCGCCGCACGCATGGCGGACCCGAGCCGGTTCGACCACCTGACGACGGCCCAAATCGCGGCCCGCGCAGAGTGGGGCGAGGAGTACACCGCCAAGATGATCGAACACGGCCGCCGCCTCCTGACCGAGCGAGGCGAGTAGGGGCCTCAATCGCCGGCCGGGCTCCCTATAGCCCGGCCGGCGTTTGAGGCCAAGAAGCCCGGCCGGCGTTTGAGGCCAGATAGCCCGGCCGGCGCTTGAGGCCACCCAGCCCGGCCGGCGCTTGAGGCCACCTTTCAAGCCCGTCCGGCGTTTGAGGACAACCCGACCCGGTGCAAGGCCAGTTCGGCCAGAACCGCCTGATTGGCCTCCCACCCGTCAGGGAAGTTCACGGGCACCCCAAGATGCACCGGCTCCGCAGACGGATGCGCATCGAGCAAGTCCGGAATCCCGGCCCGCGCCACGACCAAACACGCATGCCGATGCCGCGACGCCAACACACAAAGGCGCCCCGTCTCCAGGTGGAACTCGGTGGCATCCCGCCGCCCCGACAGGGGATGCAGCACCACCGTGACGTCGAACTCGCGGCCCTGCAACCGATTCGCCGTGTCGACCACGATGTCCGCCGCCCCCAGCTCCCGCAGCGCCGATTCCACCCGCGAGCGCTGCTCCCGGTGGCTGACCCCGATCGCGATCCGGGACGCGTCCAGCGGCACGCCGCCCGGGGTCCGCTCACCGAAGGCCGTCCCGCCCCGGGCCACCAGCCGCGCGGCGAGCGTCGCCACCGCCCGTACCGCCTCCTCGTCGGCCGTCGCCGTGAACCGCGCGGGCAACTCGAGGAGCCCCCAACCGGATTCCGCCGCCACGTCCACGACCTCGTCGTAGGCGTCGTGTCCGCGCGCCGCCTCGAACCGCAGCACCCGGTCGCCGGGCCCGGTGCCCGACCGGAACGGCGTGAACGGGTAGAACGCCTCGGACACCAGCGGCGCCGCGCTCGCGGGCAACCGCCACGACACCGGCAGCCGATGCACGGGCAGGTCCGGGTTGTGTCGCCGAAGCACGACCACCGCGCTCTGCGAGGGGTCGTACGTCAGCCCGTGCCAGCGCGAGGTGTCCACGGTCGCGAACGGGTCCAGCTGCCCGGGATCACCCACGAACAGCGCCCGATCGAACAGCCGGGCCACCAGCAACAGCGCGTCGGAGCGCATCTGGTACGCCTCGTCCACGATCGCCCACGGCCAGCGCCGGTCCCGCACGAGCGCCCACTTCGCGGCGGTCGCCACGACCACCGCGCACGCGTCGAGCGCCTCGGCCTTCTCGGCGTTCACCACCGCCGTGCCCACCAGCGCGGGCGGCAGCCGATATCCGGTCGCCGACAACCGGCCCACCAACAGCTCCGGATGGTCCTCGACCAGGCGGACCAGCAGGTCGTCGACCTGGTTGTTGGTCTGCGCCACGATCATCAGCCGCTCACCCGACGCGGCCAACTCCCCCGCCGCCCGGACCACGAGCGTCGACTTGCCCGCGCCGGGCGGCGAGTCGACCACGACGCCGCGGTGCGCGCCCGAACCGAGGTCGGCCAGCACGGCGTCGGTCGCGGCCGCCGCGAGCGCCGCCGGGTCACCCGGTGGAACGGCACCCTGCGAAACACCGAGCCTCGCGGCCGTCACGACCACTCCTCCAACGCGTCGTCGTCCACCTCGGGCGCGGCCGCGGCCGCGGGGTCCGGCGGCACCGGCGGCGGTCCGCCGTGCGTCCAGGGGGTGTCCTCCACCGCCGGCCACTCGGGGCTGCGCCGGAACTCGGCGATCAGCGAGGTCCAGCAGAGCAGTTCGCCGACCTCCGGCACGCTGCCGGGCTTGGGCACCTTGCCGCCGCCCATCCCACCGCGCAGTTCGAGCACGACCCGGCCGGGGCCGGTGTCGAGCACCCGAGCCTTCGCCTCCGGGCGTTCGACGCATTCGAGGTCGGTTCCGGGCCCGAACAGTGGTTCGTCGTCGGTGTCGAAGGTCAGCATCGGACGCGGGCGCGCGGTCTTCTTGCCGGGCTCGGCGACCATCCGCTCGGCGTCCACCGCGACCAGGTCGCCGCGGAACGCCTCGCCCGCGAGCCGGACCGCCGCCATCAACAGCGGGTCGTCGCGCACCTGTTCGGCGTCCAGTCGGGCCTGGGCCCGCTCCCGGGTGGCGAGTTGGGCCGCCGCCGACACCGCGCCGGGCACGCGCGGCTGCGGGCGCGACTCGGGGTCGGCGAGGTCGGCGGTGAAGAAGCTGTACGACGCCCGGTCGGCCTCCCAGCGCCCGGCCACCGACGCGCCGGCGGGCAGCGCGCCGAGCAGTTCGACGCCGCGCCACATCCGGTGCCAGGTCGGCATCAGCTCGGCGGCCAGCGCGTCCCGGATCGCCGCCTCGGCGGGCTTCTCGGCCTGGGTGTCGACGGCCTCGTCGAACGCGGTGATCAGCGGTACGAGCCGTTCGTCGAACGCGGGGTCGGTCGCGGGCCCGGCGGTGGGTCCGCCCTCCACGGCCCGCGCGGCCTCGTCCCCGCGCTGTCCGGCCGGCGGGTCGATCCAGGCCAGCAGTGCCGCGAGGTCACCGTCCTCCATCGCGCTCTGCCCGGTCGCCCACGCCTGGGTGAGCAGGTCGGTCATCGCCAGCAGCAGGCTCGACCCGGGCACCCCGGCCCGGTCCGCGAGGTAGGTGCTCCAGCGCCCGAGCAGCGGCACCTCCGGGGCCACCGCGTACTCGCCCTCGATGCTGCGGAATCGCGTCGACCGGCCGAGCAGGCGCAGGTATTCGACGCCGCCCGCGGTCGGTACCAGCACCTGCGGCGCGTCCACGGCGCGTTCGTACGGGTCGTCCGCGCGCCGCTCGATCGTCTCGGTCTCCGCCGCGAACTCGCCCAGGTAGGGCAGCAGTCGCCCGGCCAGCTCGGCGGCGTGCGCGAACCGCCGGTCGCGGTCACGCGGTTGCGGAACGGCGAGCAGACGCGGCTCGGCGGGGTCGGTCCCCACCAGGACGGCCAGCGGCGCGAACGCCTCGCCGGCGAGCACGTAGGGCACCAGCACCACGGGCCGCGCCGACAGATGCCGATGCCGTACGGTCGCCGCCGGTTGGGCCCGCCCGGTCGCGGCGGCGCGCAGTCGGCCGAGCGCGGCGACCGCGCTCACGCGACGCCGCCGAGCGCCTCGCGACGCAGCGCCTCGGCCCGGCGGAGCAGCCTGGCCACGTCCTCCTGGCCGGGCTCGGCCGCGCGGGTGCCGTCGGCGAGCGCGAGCGCGGTGCCGATGTCCTCGATCCCACCGAGCGCACCGCGCACCGAGGTGCCAAGCGTGCCGACGGTGCCGCCGCCGGTGCCGCAGGTACGGGCCTCGTCCCGACAGAACAGCGCGAGTTCGCACGCGGACAGGCAGTCGGGCACGTACGCGGCGGGCACCCGCGCGACCGCCGCCCCGCGCGCGTCGCCGTCGATGTCGAAGGTCAGACCGCCCGGCAGCTCGCCGAGGAGTTCCTCGACGCCCGACAGCCGGGCCAACCGCCGCCGGGTGGTCGCGAGTTCGCGTCGCACGTCGAGCACGGCCGCGACCGGGCGGTTCGAGAAGTCCTGCGCGCACACCAGCACGATGTCGGTGGCCACGATGTCCTCGTCGAGCCCGAGCTCGCGAGCGAGCCTGCGGAGCGCGAGGACGTATACGGCCGCCTGTCGCGCGGCGGAGGCGAGCTTGCCCGGGTCGGCCGACCCGTCGATGATCGCGAATGACTTGATTTCGACCACGTAGAGCCGGCCGGCGACCCGGCAGGCCATCGCGTCGGGCTCCAGGTAGGCCCGTTGCCCGGCCACGTCCAGCGGCAGCAGCGGGTGGTCGAGGATCGCGCACGCGTCCCCGTCGCCGCGCGCGGCCCGGGCGAGGGCCTCGCGGGTGCGGGCCACCCGCTCCTCGCGGCTCGGCCGGCCGCGGCTCTCGTCGTCGACGTCGACCAGTTCGCCGCCGTCGGGGTCGGCGCCCAGGGTCTCCGCGAGCAGCCGGCGCAGCTCCCGCCCGCCGTCCGCCTTGACCCGGGCCTCGAACACGTTGCCCCGGCCGATCGCGAAGGGCGAGCGCCCGTACCGGGCCGGGAAGCCCAGCCGGTCGGCGAGCACGGTCTTCTCGATGCCGGCGGCGTCCAGGACGCCGCGTCGGGCGCAGCCGGGGTTGGCGGCCAGCGCGGCCACCGTCCGGGCGTTGTGGTTGCGCGTGGGCAGTTCGCCGCGCAACTGCTCCAGTGTGGTGGCGATGGCGCCGGTCGTACCCGTCGTGCGCATGTCTCGTGTACGGCTTTCCTCGATGAACCGTCCGGTCCCGGGTCAGTGTGGACCATGCGTCCGACAGGACGAATTCAGTCGGTGTCGATGTCCGCCGCGGGCAGGGCCACGAAGCCGGCATCGTCGGTGGGCGCGAGTTCGGTGAAGGATTCCAGGGCCTCGTCGAGTTGTCGGACCGCCACGGAGTTCTTGTACGGCTCCAACTGCTTGCGGGTGAGCCGCACCCGGTCCATCGCCATCGAATACCAGTGCACGCGCAGCATGTCGATCGCCTGGAACAGCCGGCCGCACGTCGCGTCCACGTCGCCCGCCTGGAAGGACGCCTCGGCGAGGTCGGCGTACATCACCGCGCGCTGCTTGTCGCCGTTGGCCGGCAGGTTCTCCAGCGCGTCGTTGAGCGAGCCCTGGGCCTGGTCCATCCGGTGCGCGGTGAGCTCGGTCTTGCCGCGAAAGCCCCACAGCCGGGAGGCATCGAAGAAGTCCAGCCACGGCGGGGTCGGGGTGTTGTCGGGATGGCACAGGAGGTCCTCGGCGCGGTCGAGCAGGTGCAGCCCGCGCTCGGGGGTGCCGCGCAACGACTCGAACTCGGACTGCACGGCGTCGAACCACGCGAGCATCACCATCGGCGCCCCGCGGGTGGCCGTCTTGCGCGCGAAGTCGAGGATGTCCTCGGCTGCGGCGGGCGCCGCGTCGAACGCCGGGATGAACGCGGTGTGGGTCAGCACCGCGGCGGCGAGCAGGCTGTCGCCGGCCTCTTTGGCCGCGCGGTAGGCGACGAGGTAGTGGTCCTGCGCGTCGCGCGGGCGGCTGAGGTCGAAGAACGCCATCCGGCCCGCGAGCATGGCGGTCTCGGCCAGCGACGCGCCCAGGATCCGGCGGGCACGGGCCGGTCCGGGCGCGTTGAGCAGCTGGGTGCCGAGCCGGACGTGCGCGATCACGGACGGGTAGGCGATCGCGGCGGGGGCGACCCAGTACATCTGCCGGTAGGTGCGGGTGAGCATCGCGTACTGGTCGGCGCCGACCACGGTGAGCTGGCCCATGCGCGAGTGCATCGGGACGGCCAGCGGGCCCGGGTCGGGGCTGTCCCTGAGCAGTTGCCGCAGCACCGCGGGGGTGGCGATCTCCAGCGTCGTGCTCGGCGGCTCGGCCGCGGCCGCGGCCGGTCCGATCGCGTGCAGGGGTGGGCGCACCGGCAGACCGCGGGGCGCATTGCCTTCGAGCCGTCGGCCGCCGACCACGGTCGGCCCGATGTCGAACGGGGAGCGCGCGGGGGTGGGCGCCGGTCCGGGGGGTGGGACCGGTCCGGGTGGGGGCACCGGCCCGGGAGGGGGCACGGGGCCGGGAGGGGGCACGGGGCCGGGCGGCGGGACCGGTCCGGAGCGCGGCGGCGGCACGTGTCGATGTGGCGCGGGAACCATGCGCAGCGGTGCGGCCATGGCCCCGCCGACCGGCCCGCCGGGCGCGGGTGGCAGTCGGCGGACCCGGGCCTCGCCGTATTCGGCGTACTCCCCGCGTGTGGGCGCCCGCCCGGTTTCCCGAGCGGGCGCGGGGATCGCCGGCGGCGCGGGCGATTGCTCGACCGCGGTTGGCGCCTCCGTGAAACCCTCGCCGTACTCGTCCAGCTCGGCCTGCCACGGCGGGGTGAAACCGAGATCGGTGAGCGGCCGCTCGAACAAGGCTTGCAGGACCTGTTGATAATCGGGGGTCGGCCAGGGTGGCTCGGCGCTTTCCCAGCGGCGCACCTGTCGGACGCTGACCCCGAGCCGCAGACCGCATTCGAGCGCCTTCTTCTCGAAGGCGTCGGCCAACTGCTGCTGGGAGACCCAACCATGGGAGTGCCGCAGGGCCTTGAGCCGGACATTCCCGGACGAAGGACCGGCCCCCTGCCGCATGGCCATCGGCCCTCCCGGTTACGACGTGCGGTGTGCTCTGCAGGCTGTGATGCCGACGGTACCCGCCGTGAGACGGGCTGGGGGACCTCTTTGCGGATGTCTGGAAAAGGGCGTCCTCCCGGTGTCCTCAAAGAAGTCCTACGAGGGACCTTGTGCGCCGTCGAAACACTCCCCGTGCGCCCCCGGCGCCCTTCCGAGGGTGTCGATTTTCGATCACCGCCGACCCCTGCTAATGTTTCCCACGCAACGCAAGCGCCGCTAGCTCAGTTGGTTAGAGCAGCTGACTCTTAATCAGCGGGTCCGGGGTTCGAGTCCCTGGCGGCGCACCTTGCGAATGGCGATGGGGCCCTCGGTTCATACCGAGGGCCCCATCGCCGTTTCGGCGTTTCCCCGTTTCCGCAGGTGAATTACACGGCGTCGACACAAAGGCGACGGGAGTCCCCCGACTCTCCTGGAACAATTGTTCGAAAGAGATTTCCGGCCGCCCCTCGCAGGCATATCCGGGCCGCCGCCGGGCGGCGGGATGGACCCCGGGTTGTCGGATCCATAGCCTGGAGCGGTTTGTAAACGATCTTCGTCCGCGTCGGTGGACAAGGGGATTCGGTGACCGCCCCGGACGTACCCGACATACTTTCGCCCGCGTTCGCGGCCGATCCCTACCCGCTCTACCGGACCATGCGGGACGAGCACCCCCTGCTGCGGTCCTTCCCGATCCCGGCTCCGGGTTCGAACCCCCGCTCGATTCGTCGAACTTCGCCTCATTCGGCGTAACGGACCCGGTCGAACTCCGTCCGTCCGCCGAGGATCGCGCGCGGCGCGGGGAAAGCGGCGGGAGCGCGGCCGGCGGCCCGAGCAGCGGCTCGGGCCGGGTCGCGACAGCACACCTTTCGGGGGCATGCGTCCCGACTTTCCGCCCGCGATCGCGTCCGCGCGCCATATATCTTTGCCGGCGTCGTCCGCGCAAGGTCCCGGCGAGGTTGCCGGTCCCGGCTCGGCGCGTGTCCCGCTCGCCGCACGAGCGGCCGGCGTACCCGGGCGCAGGCCCGGAATCCGTGTCCTGCTCGGCATGTCGTTCCTGCTCCATGGGCGCCCGCCACCGGCACGCGCCCGCCGCCGCCCGAGCCGTCCCGCCCGGCACGAGACACACATCACATCCATCCGAGAGCAACTTGTAACCCCCCGGGAGAGTCAATGATGCGGAGACTCGCATCGCGCGGCCTCCATCTTTCGACCCGTTGTGAAGGGAATCCGGAAACGTGGCAGGTAAAGCGATGCGACGGCGCACCGTCCCGGCTGTTCTGGTCGCCGGCGCGATCCTGTTCACGGGGGCCTGCGGGCTGATGGGCGGCGACGACAAGGGCGACAAGACGAGCAACGCGGGCAGCGAGTCGAAGGTCTCCCCGACCTCGGGCGGCGCGACCGGGGGTGCCGAGTCGGGCAAGCCCGAGGAGCAGGCCAAGGGCGCCGCGCCCCAGGTGACCGTCACTCCGGAGGACGGCGCGACCGGTGTCGACCTCGGCGACCCGCTGACCTTCGCGGTCGACGGCGGCAAGCTCTCCGCGGTCAAGGTCGTCAACGCCAGGGGCGAGGCCGTCGACGGCACGCTCGCCGAGGACGGCAAGTCCTGGAAGCCGAAGGTCCCCTTCACGCCCGGTGGCGTGTACACGGTGAGCACGACGGCGACCAACCAGGACAACCAACCGACCACCGTCTCCACCAAGTTCACCACCCAGACGCTGGGCAAGGAGGTGACGGCGACGATCTTCCCGGACGGGGGGACCGTCGGCGTGGGCCAGCCCGTCTCGGTGCGCTTCGACCGCCCGATCGCGAACAAGGCCGAGGCCGAGAAGGCGATGAAGGTCACCGCGACGCCGGCGGTGAGCGGCGCGTGGCACTGGTTCGGGAACACCCGCGTCGAGTGGCGGCCCAAGGAGTACTGGAAGGCCGGCACCAAGGTGAAGGTCGACCTCAACCTGCGCGGCGCCGACCTCGGTGGCGGCGCGGGCTCCAAGCAGTACAAGAGCTTCAACTTCGCGATCAGCAACATCGCCCGGATCACCACCGTCGACGCGGCCACCAAGACGATGACGACGACCGAGAACGGCAAGGTCGTCAAGACCATCAAGGTCACCACCGGCGAGTCCCCCAAGTACGACACGTGGGGCGGGGTGATGGTGGTCCAGGAGAAGTACACCAAGACCCGGATGAACTCGGCGACCGTGGGCCTGGGCAAGGAGTACGACATCGCGGACGTCCCGTGGGCGGTCCGGATCAGCACCTCGGGCACGTTCGTGCACGGCAACTACTGGTACGACAAGAAGAATCCGCCGTTCGGCCGGGCCAACACCAGTCACGGCTGCGTGAGCATGCCGCCCGAGGACGCCAAGTGGTTCTACGACCACGCGGACCGCGGCGACGTGGTCAAGGTGATCAACTCCAAGGAGCGCGCGGTCTCGGCCGACAACGGCTACGGCGCGTGGAACCTGTCCTGGAGCCAGTGGTTGGCCACGAGCGCGACGAAGCAGTGATCCACGGCCGGCCCGCCGCGGTTCCGGCCCTCGGCTGAGATTCCGGTCACAGGTCCCCCGCGCAACGCAGGCAGCCCCTGCGGCGTCCATCAGGTGAACGCACCTGCCGGTCGAGTACGGGGGATCTGTCACATGTCTGGAACCAGCCGCCGCATCGGCGTCGCCGCGATCGTCGCGTCCTCGCTGCTGTTGACCGGCGCGTGCAACAAGGACGACGCGAAGAAGACGCCGGGCGGCGAGAAGGTCGCCGGGGAGAACCGCAACGGCCCGGCCGAGGCCGCCACGGTCACCCTGACGCCGACCGACAAGGCCACCGGGGTCGAGCCCGGCACGCCGGTCACGGTGGCCGTCGAGGGCGGCAAGGCCACCGAGGTCAAGGTCGTCAACGCGGGCGGCGAGGTGGTGGACGGCGCGTTGACGGGCAACGCGTGGAAGCCGAAGGTCCCGTTCATGTACGGCGGTAAGTACACGGTGACCGCGACCGCGACGAACGCCGACAACAAGCCGACCACCGCGACGTCGGTGTTCACCGTGCTCAACCCCACGCAGGCGGCCACCGCGACGTTCATGCCCGACGCCGACTCCACGGTCGGCGTGGGCCAGCCGGTCTCGATCACGTTCGACGAGCCGGTCAAGAACCACAAGGCCGTCCAGGACGCGATCAAGGTGACCGCGACCCCGGCGGTCGACGGCGCCTGGCACTGGTTCGGGAACTCCCGCGTGGAGTGGCGGCCCAAGGACTACTGGGCGACCGGCACCCAGGTGAAGGTCGACCTCAACCTGCGCGGCGTGGACCTCGGCGGCGGCGTGATGTCGAAGCAGTACAAGAGCTTCTCGTTCAAGATCTCGGACACCAAGCGGATCGCCGTCGTGGACGCCGACAAGCACACGATGACGGTCTCCGAGAACGACCAGGTGGTCAAGACGATCCCGATCACCGCGGGCGAGGACCCCAAGTACACGACGTGGAACGGGATCATGGTGATGCAGGAGCGCTACCGCACGCTCGACATGAACTCGCAGACCGTCGGCCTGGGCAACGAGTACAACCAGCCGGCCGTGCCCTACGCGATGCGGATCACCACGTCGGGCACGTTCCTGCACGCGAACACGTGGGCCCTGCCCGGCACCTTCGGCAGCGCCAACACCAGCCACGGCTGCGTCAGCATGGCCGAGGAGAACGCCAAGTGGTTCTACGAGCGCTCGATCCGCGGTGACATCGTCCAGGTCACCGGCAACGCGGAGAAGCCGGTCAAGGCCGACAACGGCTACGGCGCGTGGAACCTGACCTGGGAGCAGTGGACCGCCGGCAACTAGGTGGCGCGCCGGGGAAGCGCTCGCACAGTGGTTCTATTTCCGCATGACGCCCCATCAGGACCCGCCGCTGCTCGACGCGTTCGCGCTGACCCGGTCCGCGGTCGTCGCCAACAACGCGATGAACCGCGAGCGGGGTCTGCGCGGGGTCAACAGCTACGAGCGCGAGTTGGGCTTCGACCCGCTGTCCCGACTGGTCGCGGGCGACGCGTGGTTGGACCTGTGCTGCGGCTCCGGCCGCGCGCTGATCGAGGCGGCCGGTGACCCGCGCGCCGAGGGGGTGCGGATCACCGGCGTGGACCTGGTCGACTTCTTCGTGCCCGCCGTCCGGCCGGCCGGGCTCGACCTGGTCGCCGCCGACGCGACCGAGTGGCGTCCGGCGCGGCGCTACGACCTCGTCACGTGCGTGCACGGGCTGCACTACGTGGGCGACCGACTCGGCCTGCTCGCCCGGATCGCGTCCTGGCTGACCCCCACCGGCCTGTTCGTCGCGGATTTCGACGCGGCCGGGATCGCCGCCGACGACGTACCGGGCGAACTGCGCCGCCAGGGCTTCGCCTACGATGCCGAACGCCGGCGGATCACTCTGCGCGGCGCCCGGGAGGTCGCGTTCCCGTACCGCTACCTGGGCGCCGACGACAGCGCCGGGCCCAACTACACGGGTCAGCCGGCGGTACGTGTGCACTACACCGATGCGTGACGGAAACCACGCTGCGGACTGCGCCCGAATGAGCGTATGAACTGTTGAACACATTGACGAGGGGTACGCCTGAGGCGGAGCACCCCTTCCGTGGCGAGACGAGGCACCCGTGTGTTGGAGCGCTGAGGCTGATCTCGTGATGGGCGGCGTCATCACCGCCGTGGGTGTCGCGAGCGTCGCGTCGGTGCGGCGGATCAACGACCTGCCGATGGCGCTGCTGCCGGTCGTGCTGGGCGCCCACCAGCTCATCGAGTCCGTGGTCTGGAAGGGCGAGCAGGGCGCCGTGTCGGCGGGCACCGCCGACCTGGCGCGCGAGGCGTGGGCGGTGCTCGCGTTTCCCCTGCTGCCCGCCTTCGTGCCGCTCGCCGTGCTGGCCGCGCAGTGGCCCCTCGAACGCGGCCGCGAGCGGGTCCGGACCACGTTCCTGGTCCTGCTCGGCCTGGTGGTCTGCGGCGCGCTCACCCACGCGGTCGCGTCGGGGCCGGTGAACGCCGAGATCTGCGGCAACACCGTGCGCTATTCCGTGGGCATACCGGCAGCCCCGTGGCTGATCGCGGGGTATCTCGTCGCGACCTTGGGGTCGCTGTTGCTGGCGCGGGATCGATTGTTGCGGGTGCTGGGCCTGGTGTGCGCCGTCGGCGCGGCCGTCACGATGCGCCTGTGGTTCCGCTCCTTCGCGTCGACGTGGTGCGCCGTGGCGGCCGTGGCGAGCGTGATCGTGCTGTGGTGGGTGCGCTCCCGGCGGGACCTGCCACCGGGCGGTTCAGGGAAGCAGCAGGGAACTGTCCCCGAACTCGTGCCATAGGTAGTCCTCGGCGTACGCCTCGTCGTACGCCCTGCGGACCGCCTCGGGACCCACCACCGCCTCCAGGAGCAGCAGGTGGGTGGCCTCGGGGGCGTGCAGGCCGCTGACGATCCCGTCGACCACGCGGGCCGGCCGGTCCGGCCCGAGCATCAGGTCGGTCCAGCCGCTCGCGGCGGCGATCTCGCCGTCGGGCCCGACGGCCGACTCCAGCGCCCGGGTGACCGTGGTGCCCACCGCGATCACCCGGCGCGCGTGGCGGACCAGATCGGCCGTGCCCTGGGAGACGGCGAACCACTCGCGCAGCGGGAGCTCGGCGGTCTCCTGCGAGGACACCCCCGTGTGCAGCACGATCGGCGCGATCGTGACGCCGCGCGTGATCAGGTCGACGACGAGCTCGTTCGTGAACGGACGCCCGGCACTGGGCATCTCGGCGCTGCCCTCGTCGCGCGCGAAGACCGTCTGATAGGCCGTCAGCGGCCAGCGCTCGCGCATGTAGGAGTAGGTGATCGGTCGGCCGCGATCGGCCAGGAAGGTCTCGACCCGAGCGTGCGGAACGGTGATCCGCGCCTTCCACAGCCGCTGGGGCGTGTGCTCGTGCGGGTACGGCTCCAGGAGCAGCGCCATGCCGCACCCGGTCCCGGGGAAGCGGACCGCCTCGAACCGCCGCACGCCCGGGACCGGGCCGGGCGTACCGTCGGTGTGCCGCAGTTCGAGCACCCACGTGTCGGCGTCGAGCCGGGTGGCGAAGTGCACGGTCACCGGCGAGCCGTCGGCGCGATAGCCGTCCACGGCGGCCGGCAGCGTCGCGGACGTGTTGACCACGAGCAGGTCGCCGGGGCCCAGGTGGCGCCCGAGGTCGCGGAAGACGGTGTGCTCGACCCGCCCGCCCGCGTGCACGAGCAGCCGGATCCCGTCCCGCGCGAGCCCGCGCGCCTCGGCCGGTTCGGTCGCCTCGCGGGCGACCAGCGTGGTCACGAGGTCACCACCGCGGCGAGGTCGCCGACGGTGTACCGGCCGCTCGCCGGGCGCTCGTCGAGCAGCCGAAGCAGCGCGGGCACCACGGTCGCGGGGTCGGGCCGGTCGGAGATGTCCTCGCCCGGGAAGGCGTCCTGGTGCAGGACGGTGTTCATGTCGCCCGGGTCGAACGCGTACACGTCCAGGTCGGGCTGTTCCGCGGCCAGCGTGGCGGTGACGTGGTCGAGCGCGGCCTTGGTGGAGCCGTAGCCGCCCCAGCCGGTGTAGGCGTTGACGGCGGCGTCGGAGCTGATGTCGACGATCGCGCCGCGACCGGCGGCGACGAGCAGCGGCAGGGTCGATTGGACGAGGGCGAGCGGCGCGAGGACGTTGACCTCGTAGGCCCGGGCCAGCTCGGCCACGGGGTAGTCGGCCAGGCCCGGCATCGGGCTCGGGCCGAGCACGCTCGCGTTGTTGACGAGCAGGTCCAGGCGTCCGGCCTCGCGGACCACGTCGTGCAGTTCGCGGCGGTGCGCGGGGTCGGACACGTCACCCGCGACCGCGATGACGTCGGCGCCGAGGCCGCGCAGTTCGACCGCGGCGCGGTCCAGGTCGGACCCGACGCGGGCGTCGACGACGAGGGTCCACGAGCGTGCGGCGAGGGATCGGGCCAAGGCGAGGCCGAGGCCGCGGGAGGCGCCGGTGATGAGAGCGACAGGCATGGTGTCTCCAGGGGAATCCACACCCCACCCGGTGATGGGTTGCTCCTCTACACTGCAAGTTAAAGTGCACTTCAGGTCAAGACGACTCCAGGGGAAAGCGTGCTCACCGGAACGGACTTGTTGACAGTCGGTCAGATGACCGCGCGCAGCGGATTCGCCGCGTCCGCGCTGCGGTACTACGAGGCCGAGGGGCTGATCGGCGCGACCCGGACCTCGGGCGGGCAACGGCGCTACGAGCGGCACATCCTGCGGCGGCTGGCGTTCATCCGCGCGGCGCAGAACATCGGGCTCTCGCTGGAGGAGATCCGCGAGGCGCTCGGCAGGCTCCCGGAGGGCCGAACGCCCACGCCGGCCGACTGGGCGAAGATCAGTCGGGCCTGGCGCGGGCGGCTGGACGAGGAGATCGAGGCGCTGATCCGGCTGCGGGACGGCCTCGAACTGTGTATCGGCTGCGGCTGCCTCTCGATGAAGCGCTGCCGGATCTCCAACCCGGACGACGTGGTGAGCCAGTACGGGTCGGGCGCGGTGGCGCTCCCGGAACTCCTCCGTGAGGACCGCCGGCACCACGGCGCCTGACCCCCTGTTCGCCCCCGGCACCGAACGGGCCGATGCCCGCCCGTCCGGCGCCCGGGGACGAGGTGCTCAGTAGCGGTCGCGGATGGCGACCCCCTGGCTGCCGGACGAGGCCACCGTCGCCCAGTCCGGCTTGGCGCCGATGTCGTAGGTGCGGAGCTTGGCGAGGACGGCCGGGTCCTGCGCGTCGAGCCAGTCCACGAGGTCGTGGAAGGTCACACACTTGGTGTCCGGTCGCACGCACGCGGTGCGCATGGTGCGCTCGACGGCCTTCATGTAGATGCCGCCGTTCCAGCCCTCGAAGTGGTTGCCGATCATCAGCGGCGCCCGGTTGCCGGTGTAGGCGCGCTCATAGCCGGCCATGTAACTCGCGTACGCCTGCTCCTCCCACTCCTTGAACTTGGCGGGGTCGCCCTTGACCGTGCGCGACTGGTTGAACATCACGTTGTAGTCCATCGACAGGACCTCGAACTTGCGCCCCGGCAGCGGGATCTGCTGGAGCGGCAGGTCCCACACACCGTTCACCTTGGTCGGCCACACCTGGCGCCCACCGGGCGAACTCGCGTCGTAGCGGAAACCGAGCGAGGGCGCGGCGTCGAGCAACGCCTTCTGACCCTCCAGGCACGGCGCCCGCCCGCCGATGAGCTCCTTGTCGTAGTCGAACGGGAGCGCAGGCAGGTCGGTCCAGCCGGTGTTGGTCTTCCAGTTCTTGACGAACGACTTGGCCTGCTCGACCTCGCTGCGCCAGTCGTCGGCCGACCACGAGCCGCCGCCGGTGGGCCCGCAGAAGTGGCCGTTGAAGTGCGTGCCGATCTCGTGGCCCTCGTTCCAGGCGGCGCCGAGCTGCTCGATCGTCATCCTGAGGTGGTCGTCTTCGAGGTAGCCGATGTCCGACGCCCCGATCGGCTTGTGCGGCGGGTGATATTTGGCCTTCTTCGCCTCCGGCAGGATGTACACGCCGGAGAGGAACAACGTCATCTTGGCCTTGCTCTCCTTGGCCACCTGACGAAAGTGCGAGAACAGCCGCTTGTCGTCCTCGCCGGCGCCGTCCCACGAGAAGACGATGAACTGCGGCGGGGTCTGGCCCGGCGCGAGCCGCTCCGGCTTGAGCCGCCCGGGCTGCGCGCCCGAATCGGAGGTCGACCCGTCCCCGATCAGGGTGACCGGCCCCTGCCGCTCCTGCCCGGCCTGCCCCTTCGGAGCCTGGGCGGGAGCCGCCGCCTTCTGTTCCTCGTCGCCGGACCCACCGGCGAACACGACGAAGCCGATGGCAACGACCACCGCCACGAGCAAAACAAGCACGGCCGCGCCGCGGGATGATCGCACGAATACCCCAAAGCCTGATAAATGGGATGGAAATCCACAGCAGGCTAAATCGCCCCCACACACAACCCGAAGCACGACATGCACCACAAACAATCACAACCACCACAAGGAATGAACTATTACCACCATCCGGCTCAAAGCCAACCAGAATCAGCCCGACGTTGAGGCCACCCCAACCGAAAACCGAGCCAATCCAGCCCGGCCGGCGTTTGAGGCCAAATAGCCCGGCCGGCGCTTGAGGCCACCCCAACCGAAGACCCAGCCAATCCAGCCCGGCCGGCGTTTGAGGCCAAATAGCCCGGCCGGCGCTTGAGGCCACCCCAACCGAAGACCCAGCCAATCCAGCCCGGCCGGCGTTTGAGGCCAAATAGCCCGGCCGGCGCTTGAGGCCACCTCAGCCGGACCGTGCCCACCACGGCCGCCGCCCACCCCTTCGAGCGCCGGCCCCGGGCCGCACCCAGGGCGATCCCTCGGGCGCCCAATAAACCGCTTGGGCCCATCGGCAGCCCACGCTAAAATTCCGGAGTCACATTGTCGTCCGTCTGGATGGTCCCTTGCGCATCTGAGGTCCTGGACATCGCGCCGCTCGAGCCCATGTGCGCTCGCGGTCGCGTTCCGACCTCGGCGTGGCCATCCCGGACGATTTTTCGTGTCCGGCCCCTCCCGAACCGCCGCGCGGTGTCCCACGCGATCCGTTCACCACGCGTACCCGGGAGCTGCCTCATGTCCTTTCCGACCCCATCCCCCGCGATCGTCTGCTCCGATCTGTCCTTCGCCTGGACCGACGGGACCCCCATGTTCGAGGGCCTCGACGTGGCCATCGGCGCGGGCCGTACCGGCCTCGTCGGCGTCAACGGCGCCGGGAAGTCGACCCTGCTCAAACTGATCGCCGGCGTGCTCCGACCCGCCGGCGGATCGATCGCCGCGATCGGCGACGTCGGCTACCTGCCGCAGCACCTGCCGCTCGACGCGGACCGGCGCGTCGACGACGTGCTCGGGATCGCCGAGGCGCGGGCCGGGCTGCTCGCGATCGAGAGCGGCGACGTCGACGCACAGCACTTCGAGGCGGTCGGCGACGACTGGGACGTCGAGGAGCGCGCCCGCGGCGAACTCGACCGGCTCGGCCTGCCGCACGTCGACCTCGACCGCACGGTCGGCACGCTGTCCGGCGGCGAGGCGATCCTGCTCGGGCTCGCCGCGCAGTTGCTGCGCCGCCCCGATGTGCTGCTGCTCGACGAGCCGACGAACAACCTCGACCGGTCCGCGCGCGAGCGGCTGTACGACGCGGTGCGCACCTATCCGGGCGTGCTCGTGGTGGTCAGCCACGACCGCGCGCTGCTCGACCTCGTCGAGCGGATCGTGGAACTGCTCCCGGGCCGGGCCCGCACGTACGGCGGCAATCTGACGGCGTATCTGGAAGTCCTGGCCCAGGAGCGCGAGACCGCCGAGCGGCTCGTGCGCACCGCGCAGACCGATCTGCGCAAGCAGAAGAAGGAGCTGGCCGAGGCCCAGGTACGACTCGCGCGCCGGCTGCGAAGCGGGCGCAAGGCCGCGATCGAGAAGCGCGTGCCCAAGATTGTCGCGGGCAACCTCAAGCGGGCCGCGGAGGTCTCCGCGGGCAAGTACAAGGGCATGCACGAGGACCGCCTCGACGATGCGCGCACCCGACTGACCGACGCCCAGGACGCGGTCCGCGAGGACAAGGAGATCCGGATCGAGCTGCCCGAGACCGAGGTGCCGGCCGGGCGCACGGTGCTGACGCTGGAGGGCGTGAACACCGCAGACGACCTGTACGGCCCGGACGGTGTCGACCTGATCGTGCGCGGCCCCGAGCGGATCGCGCTCGTCGGCGACAACGGGTCGGGCAAGACCACCCTGCTGCGGCTGCTGACCGGCCTCGACGCGCCGGCGCGCGGGACGGTGCGGGTCGACGTGGAAGGCGTGCGCTATCTGCCGCAGCGGCTGGACATCCTCGACGAGGACGCGTGCGTGCTGGAGAACGTACGGCGTTTCGCGCCGAGCGCGTCCGACGAGCAGCTGCGCGGCCGACTCGCCCGTTTCCTGTTCAAGGGCGACCGCCCCGCACAACCGGTCGGCACCCTGTCCGGCGGCGAACGCTTCCGAGCCGTCCTGGT
This sequence comes from Embleya sp. NBC_00896, assembly GCF_045207785.1. Classification (NCBI taxonomy): domain Bacteria; kingdom Bacillati; phylum Actinomycetota; class Actinomycetes; order Kitasatosporales; family Streptomycetaceae; genus Embleya; species Embleya sp. NBC_00896. The sequence continues at coordinate 4,857,461 of NZ_CP108776.1, read as the reverse complement.
CGCCCTGCTCTCGGCCGAGCCCGCCCCCAGACTCCTGGTCCTGGACGAGCCCACGAACAACCTCGACATGGCCTCCGTCCACCAACTGGAACAGGCCCTACACGCCTACAAGGGCGCCCTCCTGCTGGCCACCCACGACCAACCCTTCCTGACCGCGCTCGGCATCACCCGAACCCTCACCCTCACCCGAGGCAACACTCCAACCAACACAACCGACGCCTGAACCACCCAACCGAGCACCTCACCGCCCGGCCGAGCAATCCACAGCCCGGCCGGCCCTTGAGGCCAAGTAGCCCGGCCGGCGCTTGAGGCCACCTCGGCCGAAGGCCGGGTCAGTCCAGCCCGGCCGGCGCTTGAGGCCACCTCGGCCGAAGGCCGGGTCAGTCCAGCCCGGCCGGCGCTTGAGGCCAAACAGCCCGGCCGGCCCTTGAGGCCAAGTAGCCCGGCCGGCGCTTGAGGCCACCTCGGCCGAAGGCCGGGTCAGTCCAGCCCGGCCGGCGCTTGAGGCCAAACAGCCCGGCCGGCGTTTGAGGCCACCCCCGTCACCCCTCCACCCGCGCCGGAGCCTCATCGTTCCCCCGCCGAATCGTCCGAACCGGCGCCCCCCACCGCCACACCCGAACGACCATCTCCTCGCCCTCGACCCCGAAGCCACTCACCTCTCCCAACTCCACCCGGAACAGATGAAACGGCACCGGCGCCCCGGCCGACTCCGCGAACCGATCCTTCACCTCCGCGTCCACGACCTCGACCGCACGCCCGCTCACCCGGATGTCACCGTGTTCGAGCTCGGCCCCCTCGCCGGGGTTCGCGAAGATCGAGAACCTCGGGTCACGCAGCAGGTCGCGAGCCTTGAGCGACCCCGGCATCATGCCGAGCCACATCTCCTCGAACCGGAAGTTCACCTCCAGGCCGCTCAGTCGCGGCGACCCATCCGCACGCAGCGTGCCGAGCACGTGGTGCTTGTACATCCCGAATCGCTCGCGCACCGTCGCCGCGAACTCCGGCTCGACCTTCTCGAACTCCGCCCAACTCGTCATACGGACATCGTGCCCCGGAATCCCTGACAGCCGCTGTCAGGGATTCCGGGATATTTTCGGGTCATGCGCTCAGGCCGACTCGTGGCACTCCTGCTGCACCTCCAAAACCGCAGCGGCGGCGCGACCGCCGCCCAACTCGCGACCGAGCTGGAGGTGTCGATCCGCACCGTGTACCGCGACGTCGCCGCGTTGCAGGCGTCCGGCGTGCCGCTGTGGACCGAGACCGGGCCGCACGGCGGGATCCGCCTGGTGGAGGGCTGGCGGACCCGGCTCGACGGGCTCACCGGAGACGAGGCGGCCGCCCTGTTCCTGTCCGGCGCGCCGCACGCGGCCGACGCGCTGGGCCTGGACACCGTGCTCGTCGCGGCGCAGACCAAGGTGATGGCCACGCTCCCGGCCGACCTGCGCACGCGTGCGGGCCGGGTCCGGCAGCGCTTCCACCTCGACGCGCCCAGCTGGTTCGCCGCCGACGAGCGGGTCCCGCACCTGACCGAGATCGCCACGGCGGTGTGGAACGGCCGTCGGCTCGACCTGCGATACGCCCGCCGCGACCGCGAGGTGGCCCGCCGGCTCGACCCGCTCGGCCTCGTGCTCAAGGCCGGCGTCTGGTACCTGGTCGCCCGGCACCGCACCGACATCCGCAGCTACCGGGTCTCGCGGATCACGGCCGCGACCGCCCGGCCCGAGCGCTTCGAGCGCCCCGACGGGTTCGACCTCGGCACGTGGTGGACGCGCAGCAGCGACGACTTCGCACGGTCACTGATGCGGTTCGCGTGCGTGATCCGGGTGTCATCGTCCGGATGGGCGCATCTGCACCGGGTGTTCGGCCCGGTCGTCGCCGCCGACGCGATCGCCTCGGCCGGACCGCCCGACCCGGCCGGTTGGCGTGAAATGCGGCTGCGGGCCGAGTCGGAGGAGATCGCGGTGGGCCAACTGGTCATGCTGGGCGCGGAAGTGGAGGCCGTGGCACCGCCGAACCTGCGCCGCGCGGTGGCCGGAATCGGCGCCGCGATCGTGGCCAACCACCGCGACCCGACGGGTCCACCGCAAGGCTGACGGGGCCGCGACTCGGGGTGCACGCCGACTCGGAAGCGACAATCCGGGAACGCCGTCGCAGATGCGGATCGTTCGCATGGAGTACGCCTACAGAGCGTGACGGGTGGTCCACTTCGGTTCGAGAGGTACCTCATCGGTACGGGGCTCCCCTCGGGGGACGGGTCGTACGGCGTAGCCCGGCTCCTCCCTGCGTAGGACCCGCGACTCTCCCTTGCAGACGATTCGGTGCGGCCTCCTTCCCCATACGGTGAAGCTGTGCACTTGCAAACGCGGGGCGCGCCATCTCTTTCACCTCACTGGGGGACAGACTCGTGACCACGGCCACGGCTGCCATGACCGACGCGGACTCCCGGGGCACCATCGCCGCCCGCGCGCAGCAGCTCACGAAGGCGTACGGCGAAGGCGAGACCCGAGTTGTCGCTCTCGACAACGTGGATGTCTCGATCGGTCGCGGGCAGTTCACCGCGATCATGGGTCCCTCGGGCTCGGGCAAGTCCACCCTGATGCACTGCCTCGCGGGTCTGGACTCGGTGAGCAGTGGCAAGAGCTGGATCGGCGACACCGAGATCACCGGGCTGAAGGACAAGGCGCTCACCAAGCTCCGCCGCGACAACATCGGCTTCATCTTCCAGGCGTTCAACCTGCTCCCGACGCTGACCGCGCTCGAGAACATCACGCTGCCGATGGACATCGCCGGGCGCAAGCCCGACAAGCAGTGGCTCGACAACGTGATCGAGACCGTCGGCCTGCGCGACCGCCTCAAGCACCGCCCGAGCGAGCTCTCCGGCGGCCAGCAGCAGCGCGTGGCGTGTGCCCGCGCGCTCGCCAGCCGGCCCGAGATCATCTTCGGCGACGAACCGACCGGCAACCTCGACTCGCGCTCCGGCGCCGAGGTCCTCGGCTTCCTGCGGCGCAGCGTCAACGAGCTCGGCCAGACCATCGTGATGGTCACCCACGACCCGAACGCGGCGTCCTACGCGGACCGGGTCCTGTTCCTTGCAGACGGTCGCATTGTCGACGAGATGCTGCGTCCCACGTCCGACGCGGTCCTGGAGCGCATGAAGCGCTTCGACGGCGCCCGGACCAGCTGAAGCAGGCGGAGACCACCACCATGTTGAAAGCCACGTTCCGCAGCTTCCTGGCCCACAAGGGCCGCATGCTGCTCTCCGCCCTGGCGGTGCTGCTTTCGGTCGCCTTCGTGTCCGGCACGCTCGTGTTCACGGACACGATCACCAAGACCTTCGACGACCTGTTCAAGTCCACGGCCTCGGATGTCTCGGTATCCCCCAAGTCCGAGTTCGACAAGGACGACCTCGCGATGACGGGGCAGACCCCGACCCTGCCGAAGTCGCTCGTCGACAAGATCGCCAAGGTCGAGGGCGTCAAGCAGGCGCACGGTGGCGTCGACCTCGAGTCGATCACCGTCGTCGACAAGAACAACAAGTCCGTGGGGCCGTCCGGGGGCGCGCCCACGATCGCGACGGACTGGTTCGAGACCGACCGGACGCCGGTCAAGATCACCAGCGGTGCCGAGCCCAAGGGCCCGGGCGAGGTGATGATCGACGCCGACACGGCCGACAAGAAGAAGGTGAAGATCGGTGACGAGCTGCGGGTGATCGCACCCGTCGGCACGTTCCCGGTGAAGGTCAGCGGCATCATGACCTTCACCACGACCAACCCCGGCGCGGCACTGCTCTCGTTCGACACCGCGACCGCGTCGCAGCGGCTCCTCGGTGACCCGAACCTGGTCACGTCGGTGTCGGTGACCGCCGCCGATGGCGTCTCCGACGACCAGCTCAAGCAGAACGTCCAGCAGGCGCTCGGCGCGGACGTCGAGGTCAAGACGGCCGCGGAGAAGGCCAAGGACGACGCCAACCAGTTGAGCGGCTTCCTGAACGTGATGAAGTACGCGATGCTCGGCTTCGCCGCCATCGCGGTGCTGGTCGGGATCTTCCTGATCTTCAACACGTTCTCGATGCTCGTCGCCCAGCGCACCCGTGAGCTGGGCCTGATGCGGGCGATCGGCGCGAGCCGGGCGGACGTCAACCGCTCGGTGCTGGTTGAAGCGGTCCTGCTCGGCGTGGTCGGCTCGACGCTCGGCCTGCTGGCCGGACTCGGTCTGGCCGTCGGGCTCAAGGCGCTGATCGGCGCGGTCGGGGTCAACCTCAAGGGCACGTCCCTGGTGATCAAGACGGCCACTCCGATCATCGCCTACCTGGTCGGCGTGATTGTCACCGTGATCGCCGCGTACGTCCCGGCCCGCCGCGCGGGCAAGGTCTCCCCGATGGCCGCCCTGCGCGAGGCCGGCGCGCCGCCGCAGAAGTCGATCAAGACCCGCTCGATCATCGGCGCCGTCCTGTTCGGCCTCGGCGCCCTCGCGCTCGTCGCCGGGGCCACGGCGGAGAACGGCGGTCAGGGCGGTTCGTTCCTGGGCCTGGGCGTCCTGTTCACGCTGCTCGGCTTCATCGTGCTCGCGCCGCTCCTGGCCCGCACGGTGATCCCGGCCCTCGCGGCCTGGTACCCGAAGCTGTTCGGCTCGATGGGCCGGCTCAGCCGCGAGAACGCGATGCGCAACCCGCGCCGCACCGGCGCCACGGCCTCGGCCATCATGATCGGTGTCGCGCTCGTGAGCGGCATGGCCGTCGCGGCCTCGTCGATGTCGGCCTCGTTCGACAAGCAGATCGACAAGACCCTCGGCGCCGACTACACGATTCAGTCGCTGGGCAGCCCCTTCCCGGCGGACGTCGTCGAGGCGGCGAAGAAGACCCCGGGCATCGGCAAGACCGTCACCCAGACGATCAGCAGCGCGAAGATCACCTCGGACGGCAAGACCAACGAGGACTTCGTCCTCGGCTCGGACACCGGCCTGGACGGCGCGTTCAAGACCAAGTACATCCAGGGATCGGGCGACGCGGCCATCGCGGCGGGCAAGGCGATCGTCAGCGAGGGCTACGCCAAGGACCACAAGCTCGGCCTCGGCGGCAAGGTGGAACTCGCGTTCCCCAACGGCGCGAAGACCACGGTCGAGGTCGGCGCGATCCGCGAGGATGCCAAGGGCGCCGAGATCGGTGCCGGTGACGCGCTCGTGATCCCCAACGACACGATGCGCAAGGCCGTCCCGGGCGTGCAGTACCTGATCATGATGGTGAACGCGGCCAATGGTGAGGACGCGTCCAAGGTCGGCGCCGCGCTGAAGAAGTCGCTGGACCCGTTCCCGCAGGTCGAGGCCCGCGACCAGAGCGACTACAAGGAACTGATCGGCAAGCAGATCGACACGTTCCTCTACATGATCTACGGTCTGCTCGGCCTCGCGATCATCATCTCGATCCTCGGCGTCATCAACACGCTGGCGCTGTCGGTGGTCGAGCGCACCAGGGAGATCGGCCTGATGCGGGCGATCGGCGCCTCGCGCCGGCAGATCCGCCGGATGATCCGCCTGGAGTCGATGGTCATCGCGGTGTTCGGCGCACTGGTCGGGCTCGCGCTCGGCATGGCGTGGGGCATCGGGGCGCAGCGACTGCTCGCGAAGCAGGGGCTCGACGTGCTGGAGATCCCATGGGGCACGATCGTGTCGATCGTGATCGCGGCCGCGGTGGTCGGCCTGCTGGCCGCCGTGATGCCGGCCTTCCGGGCGGCCCGGATGAACGTCCTGCGGGCGATCTCCTCGGAGTAGTCCACCCATAAGCAGCCGGCTCCCCATCCTCCCCCCTTGGGGAGCCGGTGACCGAAGAGCCCCCCGGGCCACCTTGCGCAGGTGGACCGGGGGGCTCTTTCGCGTGCGGGTGCCGACTCGCCGTCAGGGCTCCCGCGGTCGGTCCTTCAGCGCCTGCCGGCAGGCCTGGTCGGCCTGGCGGGTGGTCTCGGGCAGGCGGTAGCGCGAGGTCAGTGCCAGCACGTGCGCGCACGCCGTGTCGAGGTCGACGCCGTGCCCGATCGACACGAACACCGGCTTGATCCCGTCCCGGGTGCGCAGCACGCGCCCGACCACGTCGTCCTCGTGCACGAGATCGGCGGCTTCACCGCGCTGCTCCCCCGGGGTCTCGTACACGCCCACGAACGGCGTCTTGCCGACCCCGATCGAGGGCAGCCCGGTCAGCACGCCGAGGTGACACGCGAGCCCGAACCGGCGTGGATGCGCGAGCCCTTGGCCGTCGCAGACGAGCAACTCCGGCGTGGTCTCCAGCCGGTCGAGCGCGGCGGCCAGGGCCGGGATCTCCCGGAACGCGAACAGGCCCGGGACGTACGGAAAGTTCGCGGTGCCGTAGACGACCGACCGCTCCACCACGGCATGGGTGCGCGCGTCCAACACCACGACGGCGGCGGCCAGTTCGTCCGAGTCCTCGGCGTAGGCCACGTCCAGGCCCGCGACATGACGCACCGCCGCCGGCGCCGGTCCCGGCCCGACCACATCCACGAGCGGACGCAGGCGATCCTGCACGGCGAGCGCCTCGGCAGCGGTCCGGGGCCAAGGTCCGGCGGAATCGATCACCGCGGCAATACTCATCCCGGCACGGTACCGACCGCCGCTTCACCGCCCCACCGCCCCGCCTCCCACCCGCACGTCGAGCCCTTCCCGAAGCCGACTCGCCCCGCCCCTGACGGATCACGATCTACCATGAACCGATGGGTCGCGAGGAGTTCGACCGGCTGACCGCAATCGCCGACAGTGTGCGGGCGCCGTCCAACTACAAGATCGAGATCAGCGACGGCACGCTCGTGATGATGACCGGCCGGTCCGGGATTCACGAGTTCATCGTGCGACGGCTGCGGATGCGCATCGAGCACGGGATCGCCGGGCGGGCCGAGTGGGCGGGCATGGCGGTGCACGGTGGGATGGACGTGCTCGACGAGGTGAACCTGATGAGGCGCAACCCCGATGTCTGCGTCTTCCCGGAGGACGACCTCCTGACGGTCGAGAACCACATCCCTGCCGCCGACGTGAAGCTCGCCGTGGAGGTCGTGTCGCGGTCCAATCCCGAGAACGACTGGGAGGCCAAACTGCGCGACTATCCGCGCATGCACATCCCGGTCTATCTGATCGTGGATCCACGGCAGGGCACGATCGCGGTCAACTCGGAACCGAAGGCCGGGAAGTACACGGCGCGCGCGGCGTATGTGTTCGGACAGGAGGTCCCGCTGCCGTACTTCGGGTTTGCCGTCGCGACGGCGGATTTTCCGACGTACTGAGCTCGGTTCCGCGACCGTCGAAGGCGGTGGTCGCCGCGTTGCCGTGACCCGCTATTCCGGCAGGGGTACGCGTGCGTGGAGGCCGGTGCGGCCGGTGCCGTATTCGGCGGTTGCGCCCATGTAGGTGCGGGCCTGGTCGCGGGTCAGGCCGTAGCCGGCGGCCAGGAGTTCCTCGCCCTGGGTGCCGCACTGGCGCAGTGCGAGGGCCGGGTCGGCGGCGATGCCCAGGGGGATCAGCGCGTCGGCGGTGGTCGCGAACGGGCGGCGCCCCGCGCCGAAGCGGATCCGGGCCGACTCGTACGGGACCACCTCGACCCGCAGGGTGACCTTGAGCGGGCCCTCCACGGCGGCGCCGTGACCGTGCGCGTAGCGCGGGCCGCCGAGGTACAACAACGCGCCGGCGGTCTGCACCGGCAGGTACAGGGTGGTGCCCGCGCCCAGGATCGGCAGGTCGAGGTTGCCGCCGTGCGAGCCCACCCGGGTGGACAGTCGGCGCAGGCCGTCGGAGGTGGCGACGCCCATGACGGCCAGGCTCGGCCGCAGTCGCAGCGCGAGTTCGCCGGCCGTCGCGGGTACCCGGGCGAGGCCGTCCCGGATCGGGCACACGGTGACCGGCGCGGGGCCCCGGCCGCGCCCGTGGCGCTCCGTCAGGACGCCGTACGACGTGCGCGGGCGCAGGTCGAGCAGGTGTACCGCCAGCAGGTCGCCGGGGCGGCTGCCGGCCACCGCGATCGGGCCGGTCACCACGTGCGGGCCGTCCACGACCGGGTCGTGCGCGAGAGCGGACGCCGCGAGCGCGCGGTGGTCGGCCAGGACACGATCGGCCGGGATCCGGTGCCGGCCGAAGAACGCGACCGGATCGCGGCCCTGTTCGCCCAGGATTCCTTCGTGCGACACGGTGTCCACGGTCAGCGTCTCGCCGGGGTCGACGATCAGTACGGGACGGTCCCGAGCCCCGGGCAGCCAGCCCCACAGAACGGTGCCGGGACCGGACGGCAGGTGTTGCCGGCCCCGTCGGGATCCCGGCACGGCGACGGGCGGTGCCTCGGTGATGGTCATGGGGATTGTTGTACGGGGCCGCCGTTGCCGGTCGGCGTCGCTCACGTTACGTACCCGTTTCCCCCCTCAAGGGTGGTCCGTAACGGCGCCGAAACGCCGCCGCAACAGCACCCGGTCACAGTGGGTCGGGGCAAGTCGACGATGCGGTACGAGTTCCAGGGGGTAGCGATGAGCGACACGATCACCCTGTCCGGCGCCACGCTGCCGGACGGACGCACACGCGACGTCGTGCTGCGGAACGGTCGGATCAGCGTGCTCCGCGGCCCGGACCACCCCTACCAACGCGCCTTCGCCGGCCTGGACCTCGCGGGCTACCTGCTGCTCCCGGCGCCCGCCGAACCGCACGTGCACCTGGATCGCGCGCTGACCTGGCAGCCGGTGGGCTCCGACCCGGACGGGCGCGACGGCGCGATCCGGTCGTGGCGGGTCCGGCCCGCCCGGTACGGGCTCGGCGACCTGCGCCGCCGCTCGCGCGAGGCGCTGCGCACGCTGACCGCGCGCGGGGTCACCGCCGTCCGGACCCACCTGGACATCGGCGACGGCCGCGTGCCGTTGCGCGCGGTGGAGGTGATGGCCGAACTGCGCGCCGAGTTCCACCGCGTACTGGACCTGCAGATCGTCGCGATGCCGGCGCCGGGCACGACCGATCGCACGATCGTGGACGCGGTGAGCGCGGGCGCGCGGGTGATCGGCGGTCGGCCGCGGCTGGCGCCGGACTGCCGGCAGGAGACCCGACGGCTGCTGCGGCTCGCCGATCGCGCCGAGGTGGCGCTCGACCTGCATCTGGACGACGGCTTCGACCCGCGCATGCTCGCGGTCGGCGACCTCGCCCGGCTGTTGCGCGCGTCGGGCTTCGGTCGGCCGGTGACCGCGAGCCATCTCGCGAACCTCAACCGGCTCTCGCCCTCGGCGCTCGGCCGGGTGACCGAGACGATCGCCGCGTCCCGGATGCGCGTGGTCGCGCTGCCCTCGCCGCGCGGCTGTGGGCTGCCGATGCGCGCGCTGCTCGCCGCGGGTGTCCCGGTCGCGGCCGGCGGCGATCACCTGCGCGACACCGGCCACCCGATGGGCCGCGCCGACCCGCTCGCGACGGCCGCCGCGACGGGGCTGGCCCCCGACCGGGCCTGGGCCGCGGTCGCCGGGCACGCGCGCGCCGTGCTGGGCCTGGAGTCGGGCGGGCTCGAACCCGGCGCCCCCGCCGACCTGTTGGCGGTCCGCGCGACATCGCTCGCGGAGGCGCTGCGGACGCTTCCCGAGGACCGGATCGTGATCAAGTCCGGGCATGTCATCGCCCGTACCGCGCCGACCCGCAAGGTCCGCGTCGCGGCCTGATGGAACCCGCCGCCCGCCTGTCGCGTCCATCCTGCGAACCTGCACGGAGGACTACGAGGGGCGGATCGATGGCGGCACGACGACGGACGGCAACGGCGCCGGTGGTGGGGCTCGCGCTGGCCCTCGCCTTGGGCGTGGCGGGCTGCGCCGATTCGGGGGACGACCCGATCTCGCTGCCGCCCAGTACGCCGTCGGCCACGCGGACCTCGGCCGCGCCGGATCCGGTACGCGAGACCACGGTCGACACCGCCGCGGTCGCGTTCGAGGTCCGCGCCGCGGGCGCCGCCGACAAGGGCGCGCAGACCGAGACGACCCCGTGCGCGCGCGTCCTGCTCGCCCTCACCGACGTCACGATCGAGTCCAACTCCGTGGCGTGCAAGCCGCAGGACCGCTCGCCCGGCAACGGCCGGCACGGCATGTACCGCACCGCGGCGGACGTCCCGCCCGGGGCCGCGACCGAGAAGGTCACGACGCCGCTGGGCGAGGCGATCCTGTTCACCCAGCAGTACTTCGAGGCCACCAACTCGGTCCGCTACTGGCAGGAGCCGGTCGCGATCGTGACCCTGCGCGACCCGAAGTCGCAGGACCACCCGACCCTGATCGTGCGTGCCGACAAGGGAAGCCTCGACCAGGCTCGACTCAAGACGTTCGTGGTCACGAATCTGCTGCCCTTGGGGTGAGTTCGCGTGGACCGACGCGCCGCGGGCGGGGCCGCGCGATGTCGCTGTGCCGGGTCGCCGCGCCGGTCGTGCGTACGAAATCCGGCCTGAACAAGGACAGGCTCGCCTCCAGCGGCGAGTAGTCGTGCACGCGCCCTGATGTTTTCGGTGCCTGCTTCCGGCCGCCGGCTACCCTGGTCCGCATGTCAGAGGTCCCGCCGCACACGCTCCGCACTCCCCGGCTCGGTCGGCCCGCCCGGCTCGACCGGGACCGGATCGTGGCCGCCGCTTTGGCCATGGATCTCGACACGCTCACCATGCAGGCGCTCGCGGAGCGGCTGGGCGTCGCCACCTCGGCGCTGTACCGGTGGGTGGACGGCCGCGAGGAGCTGCTCGACCTGGTCGGCGTGCAACTGGCGGCCAGGATCATCCCGGCCGCGCCGCCGACCGCCGAGACCTGGCGCGCGTGGCTGATCGATCTGGCCCGGTCGATCCACCGCGAGTTCGGCGCCATCCCGGGCTTCGCGGCGCGCCTGATGAGCGGTCCGCATCGGGCCGTGAGACACCTGCCGATCCAGGAGGGCGCGGTGGCGGCGTTCATGCTCGGCGGCGCGGACCGCGAGCGAGCGCACCAATACTGGTACGTGTTCGCGACCGCCGTGCTCGGCTGGACCTCGGTCGAGGAGGGCGGGCGTTTCCCGGCCGATCCGCCGATGGACTTCGAAGTACTGCTCGACGTACTGATGCGCGGGTACCGGACCTGAGCCGCCGCGGCCGGCCGCCGCTCCGGAGCGGGACGCAACGAGCGCGCGGTCGGCGGCGCGATCCGGTGGAGGGCGCGTGCCGCCGAACCCGCGAGTCGACCGTTTAGGCTGCCCGGGCGTTATGCCCAACCCCCACCGGAGGCCGAAGTGACCGAGAGCAGAGCAGGCGGACCTCCCGCGCGGCGCGGCCCGGGGGAGCTGGAGTCCGAGATCCTGTCACTGCTGTGGACATCGCCGACGGCGCTGGGCGCGGGCGCGGTGCAGAGCCGACTGTCGGGCGATCTGGCCTATACGACGGTGGTGACGATCCTGTCCCGCCTGCACGACAAGGGCGTGCTGGAGCGCACCCGCTCGGGCCGGTCCTACGTGTACGCCCCGGTGTACGACGAGGCGGGACTCGCGGCGCGGCGGATGCGGCAGGTGCTGGACAAGGAGGGCGACCGCCAGGCGGTACTCGCGCGCTTCGTGTCGGATCTGTCCACCGACGACGAGGCCCTGCTGCGCAGGCTGCTGGACGAGCGCGGGTCGTAGTCTCGTGCGTTGGATCGTCTACCTGCCCCTACTCCTGCCGATAACCGCCGTACCGGTGGCGCGACTCGCCGCTCGGCGCGACCGTGTCCACATGGGCCACCTGGGACGCCGCGAACGACCTGCACGGAATCCTGCCGGCGGCCGACCACGTGCTGTGAGCGTCGTGGCGCCCCGGTGGTGGGCCCTGCCGCCGACCCATGACGCACGGTTGCGCCGTCCGCATGTCGGTAAACGGTTGACCTGTACGCACGTCTGTGACCAGAATCCATCCCGTGGGGATCACGGGGACTACGCGGACAGCCGGCAGCGCCGGCCATGTCGTCGCGTGCGTGATTCGTCGACACCGGATCACCCACCTTCCCGTTCCGCCCGGCACGCGCTGTCGTTAGGGCGTACGCCGGCCCAGGTTCGTCCCGTCTTTTCACTGACGTTCCGTCATATTGCTTGACCGCCAAGGCTCTTGGCGGTCCACGGCCGCGTGCGCCCGCTTCGGATGACGTCATTTCCATCTGAAGGCCGAAGGGGACCACACACTCATGACCGCCACCACCATCGCCGTATCGCCCGTCGCTGCCCGAATCGGGGCCGTGGTAGAGGGAGTTCGCCTCGGCGGCGACCTCGACCCGATCACCGTGGACACCATCCGCGGCGCGCTGCACCGGCACAAGGTGATCTTCTTCCGCGGCCAGGACCACCTGGACGACGCGGGCCAACTCGCGTTCGGCCGGCTGCTCGGCGAACCGATCGGACACCCGACCGCGTCCGCCGACGGCGACCTGATCGTGCCGATCGACAGCGACCACGGCGTGGTCGCCGACCGCTGGCACACCGACGTCACGTTCGTGCCGGCCTACCCGCTCGCGTCGATCCTGCGCGCGGTCGAACTGCCGGACGTCGGCGGCGACACGCTGTGGGCCAACACGGCCACCGCGTACGAGGGTCTGCCGACCGAACTGAAGGCGTTCGCCAACTCGCTGCGCGCGGTGCACAGCAACCAGTACGACTACGCGGCCGTCGACCCCGACAAGGTGTCCGAGGCACAGAAGGGCTACCGGGAGCTCTTCGAGTCCACGATGTACGAGACCGAGCACCCACTGGTCCGCGTCCACCCGGTCACCGGCGAACGCACGCTGCTCGCAGGCGCGTTCGTCCGCCGCTTCGCGGGTTACAGCGCGGAGGACTCGCTCGCGCTGTTCACGCTGTTCCAGAACCACATCACCCGGTACGAGAACACGGTCCGCTGGCAGTGGCGCACAGGCGACGTGGCAATCTGGGACAACCGCGCAACCCAGCACCGCGTAATCGCCGACTACGTGGGCCAACGCCGCCTGCTGCACCGCGTAACCATCAACGGCGACACCCCGCTCGGCGTCGACAACACCCCGAGCCGAGCCCTGAAGCCATAACCCACAAACACCGGCCGATCTGCCCTCAAACGCCGGACAGGCCGCCCTCAAGCGCCGGGCGGGCTATCCCCAGCCCGCCCGGCGCTTGAGGCCACCCAGCCCGGCCGGCGTTTGAGGCCAAATAGCCCGGCCGGCGCTTGAGGCCAAATAGCCTGGCCGGCGCTTGAGGCCAATCAGCCCGGCCGGCGCTTGAGGCCACCGTTCCGTCACCCCGCCCTCCGGGCCGCCAATCGACGACCCGCAACATCCAGCAGCCGCCGCAACTCCGCTTCACGCGGCAACTGCACCGGCAACCGCTCCCCATACGGCAACCGCGCCCGCGCCTTCCGCCAAAGCCGATCCGGCAACGTCTTCGGGTCCTGGTGATACCGCACCTTGCTGAGCAACTGCCGAGCCTCCGCATCGGCCGGATTGAGCGCGAGCGTCACCGCGAGATGCTCGGCCGCCGAATTCCAACGGCCCTGCCGCGCCGCCCGCACCGCGTCGTTGAAGTGCCGGTCGGCCAACTCGACGAGGCCCGCGAGCGCGCCGAGGTCGCCGCCGCAGGCCGGGCATCGGTCGGTGAGGTCGGCGATGCGCCGGCGACACAGGGGGCAGGTGATCGCGAAGGCCATGTCACTTCTCCAGGGAGTTCTTCGGGAGCCGCAGCCCGATGTGCGGGGAGCCCTCCCTGATCTGTTCCATCCAGCGGTCGGCACGCGCGCGCAGCGGCATGATCCGACCCCGATAGATCTCCACGAGCCTTCGGTTCCCGGCCGCCTCGTCACGCACGTCCACCGCCGCGGCGTCCTCGGCGATCGTGTCGAGTTCGCGCAGGAAGTCCTCGGCCTCGCCCCGATGCCGCCCGGCCGACGCCTGGTCCATCTCCTGGATCGAGCGGCGGATGTACTCGACCTCCTGGAGCACCGCGACCTGGAACTCGGCGGCGGTGAACTGCTGCGGGGACCGGCCGCCGTGCAGCATCCGTTCGGCCGCGTTGATCCGGTCCCGTACCGCCTCGTTCGCGAGGTGCCAGTCCATCTTGTTGCCGGCCGCGTGCGCCGCCCGGCCGGTCGCCCGCAGGCCCGGGATCGCGCCGCGGAAGCGCTCCGCCTCGGCCGGATCCTGCTCGGCCAGCCGGTCGGCGAGTCGGGCCAGGAACGCGAGGTTGTCCTCGAACTCACCGATCGGCGGGTTGAGCGCGCTGCCCGCGGTGGTCGCCACCCGCAGGCCCTGGACCAGGGTTTCCGCCTCCAGGATCTTGTGGTGCGTCTTGCCCGGGTCGATCCGGTCCCGCACCAGGTCGGCGATCTCGGCGAGCAGCCGGTCCAGGGTCGGGCCGAGCCGGATCGCGTCGGCCGGCGGGATCGCGTCGCGCTTCTCGGCCCACCCGTTCTGCACCTGCCGGTGCCGCTCGGTCAGTTCCGGCCAGCCCGGGATCTCGCGGCGCGGGATGTCGATCACCGCGCTGCCCTCCGCGCCCACCCGGGGCAGCCGCGCCTCGGCCCGGATCGTCCAACCCGCCTCGAATTCGAGAGTCACCTCGACGGTCGAGCCCACCGGCACGTCGGCGGGCAGGTCCCGGATCGAGACCTCGCCGATCGGGACCAGGCCCTCGACCAGACCGACCCGCAGGCTGGATCCGTACGACGCGGTCTCCAGGCGGAAGTCGGTGCGGTACGGCACCATCGTCCCGGCCCGCACCACGACGTGCAGGCCGTCCACCAGCTCGATCGAGAAGTCGTGCGCGAGCACGTCGCCGGTCGCGTCCGAACGCGGCTTGCCGTCCGGCTCGACGAGCAGTTGCCGCGCCTCGATCTCGTCCCCGTCCACGAACACCTGCACGGTGAAGCCGTTTTCCCGGCCCTCGCGCAACGGCACGTCGGCGAACAGGAATCGGCCTTCCCCGTCGGCCGTCTCCGCGAGCCACACCAGACCGTCGTCCGAGGTCAGCACCACCTGCGCGCCGGCCGGCGAGGGGAGCTTCGGGCCGGCCAGGACCCGGCCGCCGATGTCGGTCTCGGGCGGCAGCGATTCCGGCCGGTCCAACTCCAGATGCCCGCTGCGGCTGGGGACGTTCGCCGCCTTGAGGGCCGCGCCGAGCGCGACGCACAGGTCGGGGTTGAGCAACCGCGGGCTGCGGCCGAAGTGCTCGGTGAGCATCGCGGCGACCAGCGGTATCCGGGACGAGCCGCCGACCATGACGATCTCGTCGAGGTCCGCCGCGGTCATCCCGGCCCGGGCCAACGCGCGGTCGCAGTCGTCGAGGGTGCCGCGGATGCGATCCGCGATCATGTCCTCGAACTCCTCGCGCCGCATGGGCAGTCCGATGTTCATCGTGGTGCCGCGGCGGTCCTCGCAGTACTGGCTGACGATCTCCGTCTCCGGGTAGCGGGACAGATCGTGCTTGGCGCCCTCCGCGACCGACAGGAGTTGGGCCTCGACCTTCCCGTCGGAGGGGTCCTCGGAGTCGATCGCGAGGTCGTACTCGGGCAGTTGGGTCGCGATCCAGGACACGATCCGGCGGTCGAAGTCGAAGCCGCCGAGGTAGCGGTCGCCGCTGAACGAGCGGTTCTCGAAGCCCACTTCGGGATCCCAGGTGACCACGGAGGTGTCGAACGTGCCGCCGCCGAGGTCGTAGACCAGGAAGGTCTGCGGCTCGCTCGACTCCCGGGCCCGCTCGTGCGTGTAAGCCAGCGCGGCGGCCACCGGCTCGATCAGCGTCTCGACCACCTCCAGGCCCGCCGCCTGCCCCGCGCGCGTGGTCTCGTTCTTGGCGCGCGTCTCGAAGAAGGCCGGGACGGTGACGATCGCCCGCTCCACCGGTACGCCGAGGGTCTCCTCGGCCACCTGCTTGAGGTGCCGCAGGATGTGCGTGGAGGCCTCCAGCGGGGTGATCCGCGCGTGACCGGCCGTGACGACCTGGTCGGTACCCATGTTCCGCTTGAAGAACATCGCGGGCGGCGCGCCGGGCAGGCGGGCCTTGTTCTTGGCCAACAGACCCACGATCGCCTTGCCGCTCGGATCGATCCACACCGCGGACGGAGTGGTCGGCGAGCGATCCGGGTTCGCCACGATCAACGAGTCGCCCACCGGGCGCAGCCGGCGGGCCGCGATCAGCGCCTCCTTGTCGGGGATCTCGGCGTCGGCCGGGATGGCGATGCACGAGTTGGTCGTGCCCAGGTCGATGCCGACGACGATGCTCATTCGGCGGTACCGCCTTCGTGGTTCGCAGTGTTCGGGCTGTGGGGGTCGTTCGGGGACTTCGGGCCGCTCGATGGCTTCGGCGATTTCGGCGACTTCGGGGACTTCGCGTCGTTTCGGGGCTCGGTGTCGTTTCGGGGCTCCGGGTCGGCCGTCCGCCCGTTCCCGGCCGCCGGTTTCGGCTCGCCGTTCCGCGTGCTCTTCGCGACCGGCTTGGTCTCGCGAGCCGCCTTGCGCGGCTTGCCCCGCCGGGCCCGGGGTCGGCTCGGCTTCGGCTTCTCCGGCTCGGCGTCCGCCGCCACCTCCGTCGCCTCCGCTGCCGCCTCCCCCGGTCCCGGCTCCGCGCTCACCACCGGGTCCGCGCTCACCACCGGTTCCTCGACCGCCCGCGCGCTCGCCGCCCCTTCGCGCTGCGCCGGCGTCGGCACGAAGCCCAATACGACCTGCGCGCGCCGGATCACCTCGCCGTCGTCGAGCAGGACGCCGGGACGCAGCGTCTTGGCCACGATCATCGTCCCCTCGTCGCCGCTGTCCGGCGCGTGCGCGACGTCCACGCGCCGGCCGACCGCCGCGTACGCCTCGCCTACGGGATCGTCGAACCGTACGCCCGCGCGGTCGAGCGCGGTCGCGAAGCGGCGCGCGATCGACGCGAGCACCGCCGGCGCCGCCTCCCCCTCCAGGCACCCGCGCAGTTCGTGCAGCGCGACGGCGGCGTCGGCCGCGAGGCCGGTGTACCGCTCGTGCGTCGACTCCAAGCGCTTGCGCATCTCCTCGCGGCCCGCCTCGCGTTCGCGCGCGGTACGGCGCACGACGTCGTACACGAGCGCGAACGGCGGGTCGATCGGACGGTCGGGAACCGTGCGTTCGCCCTCGGTGATCGCCATCGGATCGGTCGCCCCGCCGACTGCCTCGCCGGCCGCGCGGTCGGTCGCGCCGGGACCCCGCTCTCTCGTCCCTGCCATCACTGCGCCCCTTCCTCGGTCCACAACGGTGCGAACTCGCGCGGCGCGGGCGGCGGTACCAGGACCGCGAGCACGCGCCGGTCGATCCCGATCCTCGGCGGCGCGGGCAACTCGGGGAGATCCGTCTCGGCGAACTCCTCGGCGAGGTCGGCCGGATCCGCCCCGGTCCGCTCGGGTCGGTGGGTCAGCAGCTCGGCGATCAGCCGACCGGCCGGATCGGCCAGCGTCTCCTCGGCGGCGTTGACCTCCGCCGCGCCCAGGACCCGGCCGTGCACCGGGAATCGCTCCGGGCTGCGGGTGATCCGCTGTCTGCGCTTGCGCACCTGCGCCTTGATCGCGGCCCGTCCCGCGAGGTCCGGGTCCAGGTCCAGGATCTGGAAGGCCGTGCCCCGATAGGGATTTCGCCCCGCCTGCCAGGCCCAAGGATTCTCGCGGGAGTTCTCGCGGGAGTTCTCCGGGGGATTCTCGTTCGCGTTGCCGCTCATCGGCTCAACTCCATTCGGGGCCGCGCGCCGTGGCCAGGGACAGGACGACACCGCGCAGCGCGTTGGCGATGTCGGGATGACTCGCGTCGGGATCGGCGGCGACCTCGTCCGCGAGCCGGCGCGCGGTCGCGAGGTCGTCGGGCAGGACGGTGTGCAGGTTGATCAGTACCCGGGCCATGAACAGCCGTCCCCACGGCCCCGGGGCGGACATCGCGAGCGCGCGGCGCAGGGCGTCGCGCACGTGGTCGTCGGGCAGGCCCTGTCGCTGCCGCGCGGTCGCCGCGAGCGCCCACTCCTCGGCCGCGAGCTGCTCGACGTCGCGGTACATGCTCTTGACCGCGAGGTCACGGTCGAGCTCCATCGCGCGCAACAGGTGCCGGCCCGAGCGCAGTGCGGCCCGCTCCAGGACGACGGAGTCGGTCGCCGGGCCGGACTCGCGTTCGCGCACCACGATCCCGCGCCAATACTCGTGCCGGGCCAGCTCGACCGCGAACGACCCCTCGGGGGTGCCGACTTCCTCCCACGCGGGCAGCACCAGGCGGGCCACCCGCTCGACCAGTGACTCGATCTTGCTCGCCCACCCGGGGGCGGCGACCACGATCTCGATGTGCTGCCGGGTCGCGTACAGCAACGCGCGCGCGAGGCCGATGTTGCCGGGGTCCACGGCCAGCCAGGACGCGAGCAGTTCGACGGCGTCGGCGACCCGGCCCTCCTCGACGTCCCGGGTGACCTCGCTCAGCACCTCGCGGACGAATTCGGCCCGGGCCCGGGTGATCGCCGACCGCGGGAACCCGGACTCGCGGACCAGGTCCAGGTGCCGACGGGCGTACAGCGGATCCCGCACCCGCCGGTCGCCGGCCAGGGTCAGGTGCGGTGCGAGCAGATCACGCGGCAGCCGCTCGCGGACCTCCTGCACGGTGGCCGCCGGGACCGGCGCGCCGGTGACCGCTTCGAGGTGCTCGTGCATCCGGTCCCAGAACGCGCTGTCGTGGTAGAGCTCGGCCCAGTGCGCCAACGCCCGTTTCCAGTACGGGAAGGCGGCATCCGGGTCGTCGGCGAGTTCGAGGTCGTACGCCCGCGCGTGCAGTGCGACCGCGAGGTGGTGGGTGCGCCAGGGGCCGCCGCCGCTCCCCCACAGCTCCTCGGCGCGCGCGCTCCACGGCTGCGCGTCGCCGCCGGTGCCCAGGCTCGCGTACGCGTCGCCGTCCAGCACGCCGTCTCCCGCGCTGTGTTCGCGAAGTCGGACGGCGATGGCGCGCAGGACGGTGCGATCAGTCATCGGCGCTCCCCACCACGAGCGCGCCGGCCTCGACCCGGACCAGCACCCCGGTCACCGGCCGGCCGCGCGCGTCGCCCTCGTCGAGCAGGCGCAGGATGTCCGGGACCACGGCGTTGACACAGCGGTTGACGCCGCGCGCGGCCTCGTCCGGGCGGCCGCGCCAGGCGATCGTGGCGATGTGGTCGGCGGCCTCGTCGGTCCACGAGAGGTCGACGTCGATCTGCGCGCGCAGCCGCTCCGCGAGTCGGCCCAGGCCGTTCTCGGCGATGCCGCGCAGCTCGGTGGGGCCGAACGGCGAGTAGAGGATCACCTCGTCGACGCGGTTGAGGAACTCGGGCCGGAAGAAGCCCTCCATGGTCCGGCGCAGCCGTGCGTTCGCGGCGGTGTTGGCGGCAGGGCCCTCGTCCAGGATCGACCCGATCAGGTTCTCCACGCTGTCCACGTCGTCGTCGACCGCGTCGGCCGCGGAGTGGGCCGCGCCGAGGTTGGTGGTCAGGATCACCACCGCGTCGTGCGCCTCGCGGACGGGACCGGCCGGGTCGCTGATCCGGCCCTCGTCGAGCAGCCGAAGCAGCGCGTCGAGCACACGCGCGTCCGCCTTCTCGACCTCGTCGAACAGGAAGACCCGGCGGGGGTTGTCGCGCAGCCCGTTGGTCAGCTTGCCCTCGCCGAAGCCCACGTAGCCGGGCGGCGCGCCGATGAAGTTGTTGATCGACTCGCGCGAGCTGAACTGGCCCATCTCGAAAACCAGTACGTCGTCCTCGGACCCGTACACGACGTGCGCGAGCAGGCGCGCGGTCATCGTCTTGCCCGAGCCGCTGGGTCCGCACAGCAGCAGCGCGGCGCGCGTGCGGTCGTCGGGGCGGAAGCCGCGGCTGAGCGAGCGCTTGATGAGTTCGATGTGGAAGGCGAGCCGCTCGACCACGCTCTCCTGACCGATCAGCCGGGCGCGCACCCAGCGCACCGCGTCCTCCGGGGTCGGGAGTTCGGCGGTCTTGGCCGGTTCGGGTTCGGCCGGCTCCTGGTAGTAGGCGTCGGCGAAGCGGCGCAACCGGTCGAGATCGAGGCCGATGTCGCGGAAGAACCCGGTGGCCAGGCCGCTGGGCGTGTCCAGGAGCGCGGCGAGCAGGTCGCGTTCGGTGATCGGGGCCGGCGACTCGGTGGCCGGTCCGGCCGCGGCGAACCCGGCCGCGCGGCGCAGTGTGAGTCGCAGCGACTCTTCGAGCCCGGGCGGTTCGGTCGCCGCCGTACCGCGGGCGCGGGGGCCGGTGCTGGTGCCGATGAGCGCGAGGGTCTGTTCGCGCAGCGCCCGAACGTCCCGCCGCAGGAACAGAAATGCCTGCTCCAGCAACCCGCCCGGGGTGGTGGCCATCGCGTGCAGCAGGAGCACGATGCCGCACCGGTCGTGGCCGAGGCCGGCCGCCTCGGTCGCCATGATCGCGAGTACCCGGCGGGCGCCCGGCCCGAACGCGGCCTCGTCGATCGCCCCGTCGTCCCCGAACACCTCTACCGCCCGGTGCGGCGCGGCCACCTCGGACCGCCACGCGTCCAGGTCGACCCGGCCGTAGCTCACGAGCAGTTCGACCGCGGCCGGCTCCAGTCGCGGCAACAGCTCGGCGACCAGGGCCCGTTCGTCGAGGTGGCCGCCGACCGCCGCGGCCTCGAACGCCGCGCGCAGGCTCGCCGCGACGGGCAGACCGGCCAGGACACCCGCCGCGGACCGGCCGTTGCCGGTCGGTTCGGCACCGCCCGCGTCGAACCCGTCGCCGAGTCCGGCCGCGAGCCCACCGGCGATCCCACCACCGGCGATCCCTCCGCCGCCGAGCAGACCGGCCGCGAGCACGTCCGGCGGGATGCCCTGGCGCGCGAACAGCGCCGCCGTGACACCGCCGTCGACCCGGGCGAGCGCGATCAACGCGTGCGCGACCTCGACCGTGCCCGCGCCGAGTTCACGCGTGACCGCCGCCGCGGTCCGGAACCGGCGCGTCGCCGAGAGCAGGTTGCCGTCGAACAGTCGCTCGGGCACCCCCAGGATGTCCGTCTCCACGTCGCCTCTCTCCACCCCGCCGCCCGATCACGCTTCGTCCCCGCCGAGCAGCCGCTCGGCCCGCTCCGCGCGGGCCCGGGCCTCGTCCGGCCGGCCCGCCCCGAGTGCTCGCACACCCGCGGCCAGTATTCGGTACGCGGCCGCCGTGGACACCGCCCGCGCGAGCCGTCCCGCGCGCAGATCCGGCGGCAGCTTCTCGACCAGCGTCGCGGCGAGTTCGGGGTCGGCGCGCGTGACCCGGTGCAGCACCAGGCCCGGGCCGAGCGGCGTGCGCCGGGCCCACGCGTCGCCGTGCAGTTCGACCAGGTCGCGCGCGGCGCCGGCGACCATCGCGTCATCGCCCTCCAACGCGCCGAGCAACAGCCGCGCGGGCCAGGTCCGGTCGTCCTGGGCGGGGTCGGCCAGTCCGCGCCGCAGCAGCCGTACCGCGCCCATGTCGTCGCCGCGATCCAACAGCTCCGCCGCGTCCGCGACCAGCGCCACCGCCGAGCCGGCCCGCGCACCGCCCGGCCGCCCGTCCCGCGCCGCGATCGCGGCCAGGTGCAGCTCGCGGTACTCCGCGTGGTCCGGGTCCAGCATCGCCGCCTCGTACAGGAACCGAACCGCGCGCACGGCGTCACCGGCCGCCAGCTCCCGATGCCCCTCGACCGCGAGCCGATGCGCCAGGCGCGGCGCGGCCGCGGCGCAGCCCTGCTCGAAGGCGAGCCGATAGCAGGTGCGCGCCTCGGCCTCGTCGCCGCGCGCCGCCGCCCGATCCCCGATCACGCAGACCCACTCGCCCCGCGTGCTCGGCGCGCCGGGCGGCGCGATCATCGGAAGCAGCCGCCACAGGTCGTGGTCGGGGTGCCGGGAGGGCTGCTCGAAGCGCTCTTCGAGGCGCTCCAGGACCCGCGCCGTGGCCGCGACCCGCCATCGCGGGGCGGGCGCCCGCGCGTCCAGGCCGCCGAGCACGTCGAGCAGCGCGCGCTCCAACGGTCGTGGCCCCGTCTCCAGCGCCTTGTCGAGCGCGTCCCAGGTATCGGCGAACCCGTTCGAGGGCTGCACCGCCCACCACCGCAGCACCGCGTCCACCCCGCGCGGATAGCGCCCGCGGGGATCTCGCGCGAGCACGTCCGCGAGCATGCGCGCGGCGGTCTCCGGCTGCTGGGTCGCGACGGCCTCGATCTGACTCTCGATCAGCCCGCGGTTGCGCTCCAGTTCGGCGTCGGAGGCATTGGCCAGGAAGTCACGCATGGCGACGAGTCGAGGCTCCACCCCGCCCTCCCGATGCGTGGCCATCCGGAATGCCCGTACCGCCCCGGCATCCGACATGGTGTGTCTCCCCCGCGAGCACGACCATCCCGACGGCACCGGTCGTGACGACGTACAAGCAGCACGGTACTCGGCCACGCGAACCCCCGGGGAGCACACCCGCCGAACCCGTCCTCGTAACGTGATCGTCACCGACCGTGCAAGCCGGCCCGCCGGGAAACCGAGGTGAGAGCGGCCCCGAACATCGGGTACTATTTCCCACGCAGCACGCGCCGCTAGCTCAGTTGGTTAGAGCAGCTGACTCTTAATCAGCGGGTCCGGGGTTCGAGTCCCTGGCGGCGCACAGCGGTAACAAGAAGAAGGGCCTCACCGGTATCCGGTGGGGCCCTTCTCGTCGTGCTCCCCGGGTGGCCGTCGGGCGCCCGTCAGCCGACGGGCACTGCGGTCCAGGACAGGAGGAGGCGGAGCGCGTCGTGGCCGGCCGAGTTCGGGGCGGCCACGTAGGTCACCAGGGCCTGGGTGGGGTCGTCGCCGGAGCGCAGGGTGTCGTAGACGAGGTCGAAGGTGCCGACGACGGGGTGGTTGAAGCGCTTGGTGCCCGAGGTCTTCTCGCGGACCGCGTGTTCGGCCCACCAGGTGCGGAACTCGGGCGATTTGACCGAGAGTTCGCCGACCAGCGCGGCCAGGCGCGGGTCGTCGGGCCGCAGGCCCGCCTCGCGGCGCAGGAACGCGACGTTCTCACGCGCGCACTCGGACCAGTTCCCGTACAGCTCGCGCGAGCGCTCGCGCAGGAACGTCATGTGCACCATGTTGCGTTCGGCGGGCGGGAGTTCGCCGAAGTCGCCGAACAGCGCCGTTGCGGCCGGGTTCCACGCGAGCACGTCGAGATTGCGCCCGACGATCAGCGCGGGCACCTCGGTCAGCGCCGCGAGCAGGTGGGCGAGGGTCGGTCGGACCGTCTGCGCGGGCGGCCGGACGGTCCGCCCGGCCGATCCGGCGGGCCTGGCGATGCGGTGCAGGTGGGCGGTCTCGTCGGGGTCCAGACGCAGTGCCTTGGCGAGGGCGTCGAGCACGGCCGCGGACGCCCCCTTGACCCGGCCCTGTTCCATCCGCGTGTAGTAGTCCACGCTCACCCCGGCGAGCCCCGCGAGCTCCTCGCGGCGCAGCCCCGCCACCCGCCGTCGGCCGCCGAAGGCGGTGAGCCCCACGTCCTCGGGACGCAGGTGCTCGCGCCGCGCCCGCAGAAACTCGCCCATTCCGATCACACCGGTCATGCGTCCATTGTCCGCGCGCGGCGACCGGCCAACCTGGCCCTGTCAGGGCCGGCTTGGGCTCAGCCCGGATGGATCGCGATCAGGCCGCCGTCGATCGCGAGATCCTGGCCGGTGACGTACGCCGCCCGATTCGACAGCAGGAACGCCACCACCTCGGCCACGTCCTCGCTCCGCCCGAGCCGGCCGAGCGGCACCTGGGCCCGGAAGACCTCCCGGTCGGCCGGCTCCGGCGTCGCGTCGCGGAACATGTCGGTGTCGATGAAGCCCGGGCTCACCGAGTTGACCCGGATGCCGCGCCCGGCCAGGTCCGCTCCGTAGGTCCGCGCGAGGTTGTGCACGGCGGCCTTGGTCGCCGAGTAGACGGTCGCGATCGCCATCCCGCGGTGCAGCGTCCACGACGCGTTGAGCACGATCGCCCCGCCGCCGGCCGCTTCGAGCAGCGGGACGGCCGCCTGGAGCGTGTGGAAGACCCCCTTGAAGTTGACGTCGATCATGTGGTCCACGTCGGTGGCCGCGAGCTCGGCGGCGGGCCCGAACACGCCGACCCCGGCGTTGGCGAAGACCCCGTCCAGGCGGCCGTACCGCTCCCGGATCCGGGCCGCGAGGGCCGCCGCGTCCGCGGCGTCGGCGGAATCCGCACGCACCGCGAACACCCGCTCGCCGACGTCGAGTTCGGCCACCGCCCGAGCCAGCCGAGCGTCATCGCGCCCGGTGATCACAACGTCGGCACCGTGGGCCAGAAGCAGCCGGGCGGCAGCAAGCCCGATGCCGGCCGTACCACCGGTGACCAGGACGACCCGGCCGGCGAATTCGTCGGAAATTGCGTACTGCGAAGGGTTCATGCCACCCAGGCTCCGCCCTGCGACCAGGCCGAACCAGACCCGCCACAACCATGGGTCGCGCAGGGCCGGCTTGAGGCGTCAGGTAGTCCTCCGGCAGGCCGGCATCCGTCCCGCCGTCGCGTCTCGTCCACGACGGACCCGTGAGGCTGCGGTCGCGTCTTGGTCGGGTCAGGTTGGGTACCCACCCGCTCCGCTCGTTCCGAAAAGTTGCGCAGCCTGCGGTTCCGCCGCGCTCCGCTGATGCCCCGTCGGGCCCGCGACCCGGCGCGTGGTGGTTGGATCGGCTGGGCATCGACATTGGAGGTATGTCTTGGGTGGCGTTGTCGGACTCTTGTTGGCGGCCGGGGGTGGGCGGCGGCTCGGGGGGCGGGCCAAGGCCGGGTTGATCCACCGTGGCCGGCCGCTCGTCGAGCACGGCGTGGCCGAGTTGCGGGCCGGGGGCTGTGACCGGGTCGTGGTGGTGCTCGGCGCGGAGGCCGAGGCGGTGCTCGCGGTGGCCCGGCTCGACGGGTGCGTCGTCGTGCGCAACGCCGACTGGGACGCCGGCATGGGCTCCTCCCTCGCCGCCGGTGTGGCCGCCCTGCCCGCCGACGCCGACGCCTTCCTGGTCACCCTCGTCGACATGCCCGGCGTCGGCGCCGCGGCCGTCCGGCGCCTGATCGCCGCGTACACCGCCCACGACGACCTGATCGCGGCCGGCTACACCGGCACTCGCGGCCACCCCGTACTGATCGGCCGCGCGTGGTGGCCCGAGCTCGCCGCCAAGGCCGAGGGCGACGCCGGCGCCCGCGCGCTCCTGACCGAACAGCGCGCCCGACTCCGCCTGATCGAATGCGGCGACATCGCGGACCCCTACGACATCGACACCCCGGAGGACCTCGGCCGCCTCGAACCCTGAGGCCCGCGCGGCGACCGGACAACGCAAGAGGACCCCAGCCGCGGCCGGGGCCCTCGAAAACGTGGTCAGGCCTGGTTGAAGAACCCGTCGTGGTTCTGCTGCGACGGGTCACCCGTCAGCAGCCGCGCGTCGGCCGGCATCAGCAGGAAGACCCGCTTCGCCAGTCGCTCTATCGCACCGCGCCGCCCGAACGTCAGCCCCGACGCGAAGTCGACGACGCGCTTCGCGTCCGACTCGTCCATCGCGGTGAGGTCGATCACGACCGGAATGTCCTGTCGGAAGTATTCGCCTATCGCCCTTGCCTCGTGGTAGCTCTTCGGGTGCACGACCGCGATCCGCGTGCTCGGCCGGGCCGGCGCGTCCGCGGCGGCGGCCCGCGCGGCGAACACCTCCGACGCCGGGACCACGCTGCCTTCGAGGGCGCGAGAACGCGATTCCTCGGGCTCGTCGTCGTAGACCCAGCGCGACCCCGTGTCATCGTCGTCGTCTGCGTCGTATGTACCGGTCTCGTAGGAACCCGCGCCGGTGCGGTACAGGTCGTCGTCCACGTCCCCCGAACCGATCCCGAGCCACGAGCCGGCCTTGCGCAATGCGCCCATGGGCACCTCCGCGTCCGCTCGTCCCGGCCCCGTCCGGGTTATCTCGTCATCCTCCACTCGACCGAACTGTATGCGAGTGCCGGGCTTGTTGCGTCGAACGACGCGCCTATAAACGGACAGATCATCCAAGCGACCTCGAACGGGCGTACCCAGTGCGGCTTCTGATGTCATTTGAGATCATTTCCTGCGCACATTTATTCGAACGCATTATCTCGAACTAATGTGCGACACCATGGATTTGCCGCATTGTCGTCGGCGAAACGCGGATGGCGTCGGCCCTTTCCGACCCGCCGCACAGGACTGGTCTCCTCGACAACCGGGTAGCCCGCCCAAAAACGCGTGGCACGTCGTCGCGACCTCCGACGAGCTCGCCGCAGATCCGCCCCCGGCCGACCGTCTACGGCCCGGGGCCGACACTCGAATCGCGTTGATCCATAAGGCCGTTGGTGCATTCACACGAGAGACAAAGGTGAGTGGGCGCGCATCTACCGGTGGAGCGGGTCAGGTCGCACACTCGGATGCGACATCTTCGGAGGTGAGCATGGATTCGCCTTTCCGCATCGTGCGGCCCCCTCGTCCGCTCGAAGAGCCCTATCCCTCGCGCACCCGGATCAACGAACAGGTGGCCGCCATCTGGGAGTGGGGGATGAGCGAGGATCCCGCGATCGCCGTCCGGCTCTTCCAGCAGCTGGGCGACGTGGCCGACCGGGTGCTCGGGCGCACCGATCGGGACACCCTCAACATCCGCCGGGCGTACTCGCACTTCGTCGGCCACGACGGCGACCCCAGGCGTGCCACGCAGTTGTTCGCCGGCCTGATCCCGGTCGCCACGCAGGTGCTCGGCCCCGGCGACTGGGTCACCCTCGACATGCGCCTGTGCCACGGGCGGTTCACCGGCGAGGGCGGCGAGCCGCAGCGCGCCGTCGCGCTGTTCACTCAGCTCGTCCCGGAGATGACCCGCGCGCTCGGGGTCGAGGCGCCGAGCACGCTGACCGCGCGCAGCTTCCTGGCCCGGTTCACCGGCGAGTCCGGCGATCCGGTCCGGGCCGCCGCGATGTACGGCTCGCTCGCGCTCGACGCGACCCGGATCCTGGGCGCCGACTGCCTGGACTCGCTGGTCGCGCGCGCGGGGCAGGCGGTCAATCGCGGGCTCGCGGGGTATCGCGCCGAGGCGCTGGGGCTGTACGACGTGCTGATCGCGG
Source organism: Embleya sp. NBC_00896 (assembly GCF_045207785.1). Classification (NCBI taxonomy): domain Bacteria; kingdom Bacillati; phylum Actinomycetota; class Actinomycetes; order Kitasatosporales; family Streptomycetaceae; genus Embleya; species Embleya sp. NBC_00896. The sequence goes on along the minus strand of NZ_CP108776.1, from coordinate 4,830,405 downwards.
ACTTCGCCCGAGTGCTGGGTCCGGACCATTCCGAGACCCGGCAGACCCAGGCCTGGCAGCAGTTCTTCCGTGGGGGAAGTGCCTGAGTCCGGCGGCGGGACGCGCGGCTACAGTGGCGAGTCCTGCCCGACCGGAACGGGGAACGGTGGTCATGGAAGAACTGCGCGACGGGGATCCGATGCGGCTCGGGCCGTATCGGCTGCGGGCCCGGCTCGGTGAGGGCGGCATGGGCGAGGTGTTCCTCGGCATCTCCCCGAGCGGCGTTCGAGTCGCGGTGAAGACCGTGCGGCCGGAGTTCGCCATGGACCACGGCTTCCGGGACCGGTTCCGGCGCGAGATCGACCTCGCCCGGCGCGTGGACAGCGCCTGGACCGCACCGATCGCCGAGGCCGACCCCGACGCGCAGCCGCCCTGGTTGGCCACCGAGTACCTGACCGGCCTGTCCCTGTCCGCGGCGATCGGCACATACGGCCCGCTGCCCGAGGACGCCTTGCGAATCCTGGGCGCGCAGCTCGCCGAGGCGCTGATGGCGATCCACCGCGCGGGCCTGATCCACCGCGACCTCAAGCCGTCCAACGTCGTGCTCGGCCGGGACCGGCTGCGCGTGATCGACTTCGGCATCTCGCGCGCCGCGGACGAGGGCGGCGCGGGTCTGACCGGAACCGGCCGGGTGGTCGGTTCGCCGTCGTTCATGTCGCCGGAGCAGGCGGGCGGGCGGCGGTTGGGCCCGGAGAGCGACGTGTTCTCGCTCGGCTCGGTCCTGGTGTTCGCGGCGACCGGCCGGGGGCCGTTCCACGGCGACCCGGTACCGCAGTTGCAGATGATGATGCGGGTGCTGCGGGACGAGCCGGACACGGCCGACGTACCGGAGGGGATCCGGCACCTGATTCTGGAGTGCCTGCGCAAGGAGCCGGAGGGGCGGCCGAAATTGGCCGAGATCCTGGACCGGTGCGTGGGCGACGGCGAGTTGCCGACCGGGCGGTCGTGGCTGCCGGCGGCGCTCGCGGCCGAGCTGGAGCGGCGGCACGTGAGCGACCCGATGGCGCCGGTCTCGTCGATCGCGTCCGACCCGCCGGCGGCTTCGGCGCCGACGTCGGCCGACTCGCCCGCCTCGGGCGACGAACCCCCGACCCGGGCGCTCGGAATCGGTACGGAGCCGACCGCCGCCGCCACCGAAACCGCCGCCGGCGCGCTCTCCTCCGACCTCCCACGGACCCGGATCGCCCCGCCGCCACTCCCCGACCTCCCGCCGACCGTGGGCATGCCGCAAGCGCCGATCCCCAAGCGGACACTGGCCCGTCGAGGCTTCCTGATCGGCGGCGGCGCGCTCGCGGTGGTCGCGGTCGGCGGCGGGACCGGGTGGTTGCTGATGGGCGACGAATCCGATCCGGGCAAACAGGTGTGGGACTACCCGGCGGAAGCCGCGGGCGCGTCGTCGCTGGCCGCCCAGGGCGACCTCGTCTACCACGTCGCGAACGGCGCGGGCGGCGGCGCGGGGCAGGTGACGGCGATCGACGCGACGTCCGGGAAACAGATCTGGAAGCGGCCGACCGCCGGACAGACGGTGTCGAACGCACTCGTGACCAGGGACCACGTGTTCGTCGTGTCCTGGACGGTCGCCGGGTCGGGCAACCGGGAGAGCAGTCAACCCAAGATCTGCACCGTGCACGCCTTCGACCCGATCCAGGGCGAGCAGCGCTGGACCCTCGAATACGAGGCCCGCTGGGTCAACCTGCCCGCCGCACTGGACGAGGGTCGGCTCTACCTGGGCATCGCGGAGGAGAACTCCTACTCGACCGACCCCGGGCGGATCGTCGCGGTCGAGGCGAGCACCCACAAGGTGCTGTGGGAGTCGGTACTGACGAAGGAGCACGGCAACCCGGGCACTCCCATATTCGCCGAAGGCCGGATCTACGCCCTTTCGCAGGGGAACACCTCGTCCGACGGCTCGATGATCCGCGCCGTCGACAAGGTGGGTCGGTTCCTGTGGGACGTGCCGTTCAAGGAGACCACCTGGGGCCGGGATCCGGTCATGCACAAAAACCGGCTGCTCGTGCTCGTGGCGGACAGCGCCTCCAGCGGCGTCTACACGTGGCAACGATTCGGCGTGGACGCCGTGCAGGGAACGCAGCTGTGGGGTCCGATCGCGTTCAAGGGCGGCAACACCGGCGACCTGGTCCTCGCCGACGCGACGGCCTTCGTCGCCTATAACGGCGCCGACGACCTGAGCAGGTCCGGCGTCGTGGCCATCGACCCGTACAACGGCGACGAGCTCTGGAAGTACGAGATGCCCGCCCGCTACGTCACCGAGCCCGTACGCGTGGGCGACCTGGTGATCTTCGGGGCCCGTCCGTCCTCGGCGCAGGCGGGCGTGCTGCCCGGTACGAGCGCGACCGCGACCGCGACACCCACCGCGCCGACCGCCACGACGGTCGCGACGGGCACGATCCACGCCCTCGACGCGTCCAGTGGTGTGGTCGTCTGGACGCAGCCGATGCCCTCTTTCGGAACACTCGGCGGGCCGGTCGTCGAGTCCGGCAAGGTGTACGTCTCGGTGGACGCGACGGACACGAGCAAGGCCCGGCTGATCGCACTGGGCGTCAAAAGCGGCAAGGTCGACTGGGAAGCCGAACTCTCCTCCCCCCTGTCGTCGCGTCCCGTACGCGCGAAGGGCAGCGTGTACGTCGCGCATTGGCGGAAGCCGGATGCCGGAAAGCAGGCGTCGACGGTGAGCGCGTTCGAGGAGTGAACCGGGTCGGCCGATCCGACACATGATTGCCCGCGAAGCGGGAACGGGGACGGCATCGGAGCAACCTTCTCTTCCCCGAGGCGAGGCAACATGTCCGAGTTGGGACCCGTCGACGCCATCGTGTTGGGCTTTCCGGGTCAGCGTCTGACGTCGGCCGTGCTCGACGCGTTCGAGTCGGTCGAGGAGCGCGGCGACGTCCGGCTGATCGACGCGCTGATCGTGGTCAAGGAAATCTCGGGGATCGTGAGCAGTCACGAGGTCAGCGAGTTCGAGGGGCTGCGCGACATGGCGGCCGAGTTGGCCGCGCGCGAGATGATGGGCCTCGCGGGGGCCGAGGACGCCGAGCAGATCGGCCAGGTCATGCCGCCGGACTCGCTCGTCGTGGTGCTGTTCGTGGAGAACATCTGGGCCCGCGAGGTGGCGACCCGGATCCGCGATGCGGGCGGCCGGCTGTTGTCGTACACCCGTTTGCCGCAATCCGTCGTGGACGACGCGGAGGAGGCGTTGGCCGGTTCGGCGGATCTGGGCTGACCTCCGACCGAGTTCCGACCTCCGCTCGGCTCTGTTTGCCTTGGCGCGAAATTATCTACAAAGGGTAAAGTCGGGCAAATCCCGGAACCCGTCCACCCGGTTGGGCGTCTCACCGGATGCAAGGGCCACTTTCCCAAGCAAAAAAGCGGAGGTCGTCATGACCGCCAAGATTCGCCGGACAGCCGCCATCGCGGTGACCACCGGACTCCTCCTCGCCGCAGGCGCGGCCGCCCCGGTGCTCGCCGCCGCGAGTGCACCACCGGGCGTCGAGCAGACCCGGCGGGTGGACGTCGTACAGCGGGTGACCGCGTTCTACGACCAGTACAAGTCCGCCGTCGAGGGAACGAACCCGTACATGAACCCGGAAGAGGTACGCGCGGAGTTCCTCACCCCGGAGCTCGACGCGCGCCTCACCGAGTGGGCGAACGAGAACCAGGCCGACCCGGTCTTCCGCGCGCAGAACGTCCCGCAGGACCGTTCGGTGCGCTACGAGGGCAGCGGCGCGAGCCACGCGACGGTGATCGTGACCGAGTACTGGGGCAGCGGCAGCCCCACCGAGGTCTGGTACCAGGTCCCGCTGGACGGCGGCCGGATCTCCGACCTCACCGACCCACCGCAGTGACGGTGACCTGACGGGTCATCAAGAGGGCGTCCCCGCCCGAGCGGGGGCGCCCTCGCGGCCGACGGGCGCGGCACCGGAACCGGCGGCGCCCTACCCGAGCGCCGATCCGGCCGACAACGCGAACACGGTCGCGGATTCCCCTCCGGGTTCGGGCTCGGGCTCGGGAAGCATCCCCGGCGTCAGCAGACACTCATCACGAATCCCGCGCGCGACCATGAGAACACTGCCGATCGCCCCGTCGACGAGATGAGGTTCGAGGTCGGTCGCAAGAAACCAGGACGTAGGCCCAGCGGCCCCCGGAGACCACCCACATCGACCGCCGACCCAGTCGTGATGCACGAGCTCGGCAACAAGCCCAAGCCCCCTCCCCCGATCAAACCGCCGACCGGGCACGAGCTGAGGCCCATAGCCGTACGGCGTCCAGGTCGGTCGAGGCACAACCTCCCGCACGCCGACGTAGACGACGGGAGCGAACTCCCATTCCGCACCGTCGAGTTGGACCAGCTGGGTCTTGATCCCCACGATCAGCCACTGCACCTCGGAGCGAAGCGCCGCGTCCGCGACCAACTCGGAAACCATCAAGACCAGGCTGTCGCGGGCGTCCGCGACGAGACCGAGCTCGTCGCTCACCCGACGCATGGTCGTCCGAGCGTCGGCGGCGGATTCCGGCGCCACGGGCAGCGGCTTGAGGATGGAGATCTCGGTCATCGCACGCTCCGGGGTACGTCGATCCCATTGAGGGTCCAGTTCAGGTAGGCGTGCATCAGCTCGGCGCCGACACCGTCGAGGAGCAACTCGGTTTCGCCGCTGGGCTTTCCGTGTGCGTCGTGGAGCACCAGGGGCATCGTGATCACACCCGTCCGCTTGTCGCGCACGGGGTGGCAGTCGGGCTTGAGGGTGGTGAAGCGGATCTCGGACATGACTATCAGCACCGTTTCGACGGTCGTAGGAATGCGGAGTCCGGCCCGGGCCGGGCGAGCACCGCTTGGAAGGCGAGCATCACGTGCCGCCCCTGTTGTCGAGTGAGGCGGAGGCACGACCACTCGTGGTCGAACCCCCGCCCATCGCCCACCGCGAGTTCGATGGGACGCGCCCGGTCGCCGGACGATCGGACGCGGATCGCCTCGGGTTCTCGATCGATCACGTGTTCTCCCAAGGAGGGGGGTGGAATCCACCGATCCGGCGGCATCGACTGGGCATGGCCGATCGCCACACAGCCGTCCCCTGTTGCTTGGGAAGCGCCTCGATTTATAGTGTTCTAGAACACTCACGTAAGTCAACATGTGCTCTAGAGCGCTCTAGAACAGAGAGGTGATCGTGGCCGGTTCACAGGCACTGCCGCCGTATCGGCGTATCGCGGCCGAGATTCGTGCTCGCATCGATCGAGGCGAGTTGCGGCCCGGGGATCGCGTGCCTTCCGTGCGCGAGATCGTCGAGCTCGAAGGCGTCTCGATCGGCACCGCCACCCGAGTCGCCGCGGTGCTTCGGGCGGATGGCTACGCCGAGTCGATTCCGGGTGTCGGCACGATCGTGGCGACACCCCGACGCCTGACCACGGGTCCGGATCGCCTCGCGCTCCTCCGCGCCACCGGTACCGGGTTCCGCTCCGGGGAGGACGTCGAGATCCTGGGCGCCGAACTGATCACCGGGCCCGAACACGTGACCGATGCCCTGGGTCTGGCGGACGGCGCCGAGGTCGTCAGAAGGCGGCGCCTGTACCGCGACGACGATGGCGTGGTGACGCTCTCGACCTCGTGGCTGCCCGGACAACTCGCCGATGTCGCACCCGAGTTGCTGGTCGCGGAGGCGCTGCCGAAGATGACCTTCGGTCTCGTCGAGGAGCGCTCCGGCCGCCGGGCCGTCCGGCGTCGTGACGTGGTGGCGGTGCGCCCGGTGCCGGACGACGCAGCGTCCGTCATGGGCGTCGATCCCGGGACACCCGCGCTGACCATGACCAACCTGTACTGGGACCAACATGGCGCCGCGACCGAGTACGCGATGGACATCCTCGGCACGGGCCGCGAGCTGGCCGCCGAATACGAACTCGACTAGCAACTGCGCCGGAAGCCGACGTCAGCACCCCAGGGAGGGACACCTATGAGCACGAAGTGGGGGACTGCACGACAAACGATGTCGCTCGGGAAGCGTGGCGGACCTCCAGCCACAGTCAAGGCAACGGCGAGTGCGTCGAGGTGGCGCCGGTCGCGAACGCCGGGGCAGCCGTCCGCGACAGCAAGGAGCTTACGGCGGGCGCCATACGGGCCGGCCGCGATGCATGGTCCGCGCCGACCACGGAACTCCAGCGCTGACATCGACCGCAAGCGGCCTCATGCTCACCGGATGAGGCCGCTCCTGGACTAACCGACGGCATCCGAGCTATCGGCGCCCAAGTGCCCGAACGTGCGGTCCCAGGTCGCATACCACTCGCGGAACCATGGGTGGGTCTGGGCGAGGGGGACGATGGAGCGCACGGTCTCTTGGTAGTACGAGCGGCGTTTCTCCGGGCGGGGGTGCGAATCCAAGCGCTGCACGTTGCTCAGCCGGTCGGCCAGCTTGACCACGATCGCGTCCGTCGGGGCGGCCCGCAATCGAGCAAGGTACGCCGCCCGTGCCTCCGCCGGGAGTTGACCCTCTGTCGGCTCGGGCTTCGTCACCCACTCGACCAGGTCCGCCACCCGCTGCCCGAATTGCCGCCGCACATCCGCCGGCGCGCAGTCGGTGTCCTCGACCACGTCATGCAGAACCGCAGCCCGCAGCACGTCGACGTCGGTCGTCTCCAGCGCGTCGACCAACACGCACACGACTTCCAACAGGTGCTCCACGTACGGCTCACCCGCCGGCCGCACCTGGTCCGCGTGCCAAACAACCGCGAACTCGACCGCCTCGTCCAACAACACCAGGTCGTGTTCCGGCAGCCGGCCCGTCAAGCGCTCACGCAGACCCGACCAACCGGCCTTCGCCTCAAACGTCCGCAGTCCGATACCCATGCCCCCGGATGCTACCCGTCGTCCTCCCATCCGTTGACCCGACCGGCTCTCGCCGATCTCGGTGGCGGCGCGTCGGTCTGTGGGATTAACCAGGCGTGCGCACGATGTTGTCCGGGTGATCGCATCCATTGATCGATGTCGGTGTGGCTGTCGCGGGGCGGCGAACGACGCGTGGTCCCGACCGGGTTCGCCGGCGTGCGTCCGGACCCGGGCGTGCGGAGACCAGGAGTTGACGCAACATGGCGGAACGAGCTCGCATCGGTGTGACCGGATTGGCCGTGATGGGGCGCAACCTGGCCCGCAACTTCGCGCGGCACGGCCACACCGTCGCCGTGCACAACCGGACCGCGGCCAAGACGCGAGCGTTGGTCGACGAGTTCGGCGACGAGGGCACGTTCCTGCCGGCCGAGAGCGCCGAGGAGTTCGTGGCCCTGCTCGAACCCCCGCGCCGGCTCGTGATCATGGTCAAGGCGGGCGCGCCCACCGACGCGGTCATCGACGAGTTCGCCGCGCTGCTCGAACCCGGCGACATGATCGTCGACGGCGGCAACGCGCACTTCGCGGACACCCGCCGCCGCGAGGCCGCACTGCGCGAACGCGGCATCCACTTCGTCGGCACCGGCATCTCCGGCGGCGAGGAGGGCGCGCTGCTCGGCCCGAGCATCATGCCGGGCGGATCCCGCGAGGCGTACGAGGCCCTCGGCCCGCTCCTGGAGGACATCTCCGCGAAGGTCGACGGCGTGCCGTGTTGTGCGCACATCGGCCCCGACGGCGCCGGGCACTTCGTCAAGATGGTGCACAACGGCATCGAGTACGCCGACATGCAGCTGATCGCCGAGGCGTACGACCTGCTGAACCGCGCGCTCGGCCTCAAGCCCGCCGAGATCGCCGAGGTCTTCAAGACCTGGAACGCCGGGCGCCTGGAGTCCTACCTGATCGAGATCACCGCCGAGGTCCTCGCGCACACCGACGCGGCCACCGGCAAGCCCTTCGTCGACGTCATCCAGGACCGGGCCGAGCAGAAGGGCACCGGCCGCTGGACCGTACAGACCGCCCTGGACCTGGGAGTTCCGGTCAGCGGCATCGCCGAGGCGGTCTTCGCCCGCTCGCTGTCCGGCCACGCCGACCTGCGTACGGCGGCCCAGGGCCTGCCGGGACCGGCCGGCGCCACCCTGGACGGCGCCGCCGCCGACCGCTTCGCCGACGACGTGGAGCAGGCGCTGTACGCGTCGAAGATCGTGGCGTACGCGCAGGGCATCCACCAGATCCAGGCCGGCAGCGCGGAGTACGACTGGGCGATCGACCCCGGAAAGGTCGCCGAGATCTGGCGCGGCGGCTGCATCATCCGGGCCCGGTTCCTGAACCGGATCCGGGAGGCGTACGGCTCCGAGCACACGCCGGACTCGCTCCTGACCGCCGACTACTTCCGCGACGCGATCGCCGGCGCCCAGGACGCGTGGCGCCGGGTGGTGGCCGGCGCCGCCGAACTCGGCATCCCCACTCCGGGCTTCGCCGCCGCGCTGTCCTACTACGACGGCCTGCGCTCGCCGCGGCTGCCGGCCGCGCTCATCCAGGCCCAGCGCGACTACTTCGGCGCGCACACCTACCGGCGCGTGGACCGCGGGGGCTCGTTCCACACCGAGTGGTCCGGCGATCGCGACGAGCGCGCGGTCTGACCAAGAGGTCCCGGTGGCCCGACGTCGGCGCACGACCGATGTCGGGCCCACCCGGGCGGCACCTTCGCCCGGGTGGGCCGGGAGAAGGCGCCGCTCACTCCCAGCGCCCCGCCAGCATCCGTGTCGTCGCCCCCGTCAGCGTGCCCCGGAGCTGTCGCCGCACCGCCGACGGCACATGCCGCAGCCACAGGTGCGCCCCGCGGTCGCCCATCAGGCCCACGCACAGGAGCGGGTCCTCGAAGAGGAAGCCGGGGGCGTGCCACTGCCCGCACGCGCTCGGGGCGGGATCCACCGCCGGCAGCACCCGGATGCCCACCGCCGCCAACGCGCTCGCGCACATCAGGCAACACGCGCCGTGGACATCGGTGAACTCGCCGCTCTCCAGGCGCAGTCCGAGCGTCCGGGCCTGTTGCAGACAGTCCATCTCGGCGTGCAGCCCACTCTTGGGCGAGCCCTCGAACACGCGGCGGCCGAAACTCATCACACACTCCGCCTCGGGCGCCGCGACCGCGGCCCGCCCGGTGGTCCGCACGCGCCCGGCGGCCCCCCGCGCCCACGCGACCCACTCCCCGGCGACCTTGGGTACGACCATCTCCGCGGGCGGCGTCTGCACTCGGCCGCCGGAAACCTTCGGACAGTACTCGCAGTGCATGGCGCCTCCCTGGACGACAGCCGCAAGCTAGCGCGGAACCGTACCGGGCCACCAGCACAAGACCGGCCGAAAAAGGCCGGGAGCACCACAAACGGGAGCGGCACGAACGCGAGCATCACGAACGGGAGCACCACGAACACCACCGAGACGCGAAACCCACGGCATCACGGACACCACGGACACCACGATGGTGCGGCCGAAGGGACTCGAACCCTCATGTCCTTGCGGACGGCAGGACCTAAACCTGCTGCGTCAACCAATTGCGCCACGGCCGCGCGCACGCCGGCCCCGTGAGTCAACGCCCGAGACCGACCACGGCTCATGCTAGTCCTCGCCGCCCGGGGCAGCCGGCACCCACCGGCCCACAACCAACCGATCAGCGGATCAGACGTTCGGTCGCCCGCCGGGCCATCGCCAACGCGACCTCGCGGGTGGTGCCGCCGAGGCCCAGCACCGTACGCGTGCTCAGCCCCTCCAACAGCGCCAGCAACTCGGACGCGTCGGCCGCCGGATCCTCGACGGTGAAGATGCCCTTGGCCGCGCCTTTCACCAGGATCGCCGTCAGGTCGTCCTGCCAGCCGCGGTCGATCTCGTCCTGCGCGACCCGCAGTTCGGCGTTGCCCGCCGTCCTGGCCCACAGCTCCAGCCACAACATCCAGCGCGGATCGCGCGGACCGACCGGCAGGTAGAGAGCCAGGAAGAGGTCGAGTCTGCGCCGCGGGCCGACCCGCCGGGCGAGCAGCGCGGCGCGCTCGCCGGTCAGCCGGTCCTCGCTCCAGCGCAGCGCGGCGAGCAGCAGCTGATCCTTGCTGCCGAAGTAGTACAGGATGTGCCCGCCGCTGGTGCCCAGGCGCTTGGCGAGCCCGGACATCGTCAGCGCCTCCAGGCCGTCCTCGGCGATCGCCGCTATGGCCTCTTCGAGCATCCGGTCCTGGGCTACCCGACCGTCGCTACGCCTCGTGGCCACCACCCGTACCCCGCCTTTCGACCGCGCGGACGACCCGCTCGCGCAAGGGCTCGACCCTACTCCCTCGCGGCCCGGGAACTTGAACGACGGTCAAAATTCCAGTCGGGTTCCACACGAAGTCTTGACACCTCCGCCTCTCTCGGCGCACCTTGAGTGACGTTCAAACTCCTTGAACGACATTCAAGCTTTGTCTTGAACGTCATTCAAAGTCTTGGTCGAAGTCCGGCCGGGGTTGCAGCCGGGGGTGCAGTCGAACCCCCGGTCGAAGTCCCAGTCGAAGTCCCAGTTCGAAGTTCCAGTCAGATTTCCAGTCCGGCTTCCCGCCGGGCTGCACACCCCGAAGAGGAGGTCCGGTGACCCTGCCCCGCACGGACTCCGTGAGCGCCACCCCATCCGGCATCGGTACGGGGGTCGCCTCCGACGAGCTCTTCCAGGTGGAGACCCGCGGTATCGACCCGATCCCCGACGACGAGCGCCACGGCAGCGCCAAGGACGTCTTCTGGCTGTGGTTCGGCTCGAACCTGTCGTTCACGTTCGTCATCAACGGCACCCTGGCCGTGCTGTTCGGGCTGTCCTTCTGGGCCGCGACCGCCGTGGTCGTGCTCACCGGCCTGTCCTTCTTCGCGGTCGGCGCGCTCGGCTTCGCCGGCGTCCGCACCGGCACCGCGACGCTCGTCGTCTCGCGGGCCGCGTTCGGCGTGCACGGCAACTTCCCGGCCGGCCTGCTCAACTGGATCGTGGGGATCGGCTACACGATCCTGAACACCGTCGTCGGCACGATGGCCCTCGAAGGGCTCTTCGGCAAGCTCGGCTGGGCCGGCGGCGACGTCGCCCGGATCGTCGCGCTCGCGGTCACCCTCTCGCTGACCTTCGCGGTCGCCATGTGGGGCCACGCGACCGTGCAGGCCGCAGAGCGCTGGATGGCGTACGTCCTGGGCATCGGCTTCGGCCTGCTGATCCTGCTGGTGGTGCCCGGTCTGGAGACCGGCGGCACGGCCGAGACCTCGAACACCTTCCACGCGATCTCGCTCGCGGTGCTGGTCATGGTCGCCGGGCCGATCTCCTACCTGCCGATGCCCTCGGACTACACCCGCTACCTGCCCAGGGACACCACGCTCAAGTCGATCACGCTGTGGGGCGCGGCCGGCGGCATGCTGTCCTCGGTCCTGCTCGGCGTCGTGGGCGTGGCCGCGGCCACCCAGGCCGACATGACCGACCCCGTCGCGGGCATGGCCGACCTGGTGCCCGGGTGGTTCGAGGCGTTGTTCCTGCTGCTCGTGGTCGGCGGCTCGATCACCAACTCGATCCTGACGCTCTACTCCTCCAGCCTGAACCTCCAGGTGCTCGGCATCCCGTGGTCCCGCTCCCGGGGCATCCTGGTCAGCACCGCGTGCATCCTGCTCGGCTCCCTGTGGGCGCTGTTCAACGGCAACTTCAACGACAACCTCACGAGCTTCCTGTCCGTGCTCGTGGTCGTGTTCGCGCCGTGGGGCGGTGTGTTCATCGCGGACACCCTGATGCGCCGCTGCCGCTACGACGCGGACGCGCTGCACGACATGCACGGCGGCGCCTATTGGTACACCCGCGGCTTCCATCCCGCCGGGATGATCGCGCTCGCCGCAGGCATCGTCTTCGCGTCGCTGACCGCCGAGTCCGCCTTGTGGACCGGAGCCCTGGTGGAGACCTTCGACGGCGACCTCACCCTGCTGGGCGCCGTCGTGTCGGGCCTCCTGTACTGGGCCCTGGCCCGCCGCGAGCCGCAGTTCGCCAGGCACTGACCCCACCCGACCGCGTCCCCTACCCCCACCCCCACTCGCACTCGCACCACCCCCTGGAGTTGTCACCGTGTCCCGCACCGCCGACCTGGTCCTGCGCAACGCCCGCATCCACACCGTCGACCCCGATCTGCCCGAGGCCGAGGCGCTCGCCGTCCTCGACGGGCGGATCGCGTGGCTGGGAGCGGACTCCGACGCGGCGGCCTGGGTCGGCCCGGACACGACCGTGCTCGACGGCGCCGGGCGGCGCGTGCTGCCCGGCTTCATCGACGCGCACAACCACGTGCGGCTCGGCTCCGACGACGCGTGCGTACAGCTCGCCGGCGTGCGCACCCTGGCCGGGATCCACGAGCGGATCGGCTCCTGGCTGGCGGCCAACCCGGACGCCGAGTGGATCGAGGCCGAGGCGTTCGACTACTCGGCGATCCCCGACGGCCGGATGCCGCGTGCGAGCGACCTCGACCCGGTCACCGGCGACGTGCCGGCGTTCGTGCTCAGCTACGACGTGCACACCGCGTGGCTCAACAGCGCGGCGCTGAAGCGCTTCGAGATCACCCGGGACAGCGACATCCTGCCGTTCGGCCGGGTCGACAAGGACGAGCACACCGGCGAACCGACCGGCTTCATCAAGGACTTCGCCGTCCGCGGGCTCTCCCGGGACGGTCACCGCGCGCTCCGGGAGCTGGGCCTGCCGTGGGCGTCGGCGGACCGGCAGTACGGCCGGCTGGTCAAGAGCCTCGACGACGCGATCCGCTTCGGCATCACGACCGTGGTCGAGCCGCAGAACTCGCTCGACGACCTGGCCCTCTACACCCGGGCCCGGCACGAGGGCCGGCTGCGTTCGCGGATCGTCGCGGCGCTGTTCCACCCGCGCGGCACCACCGCCGCGGAGCTGGACGAGTTCGCCGAGGCGGCGCGCGCGTACGCCGACGACCGGCTGCGGGTCGGCCCGCTCAAGCTGTACATCGACGACGTCGTCGAGCCGCGCACGGCCGCGCTCCTGGAGCCCTACAGCGGCTGCCGACACCACCGCGGCGAGACGTTCTACCCGGCGGAGGAGTTCGCCGACCTGCTCGCCGAGCTGGACGGTCGCGGCTTCCAGTGCTTCGTGCACGCGACCGGCGACCGCGGCATCCGGACCGTGCTCGACGCCGTACAGCACGCCCGCGCCACCAACGGCGAGCGCGACGCGCGGCACCAGGTCGTGCACGTGGAGTGCCTCGACCCGGCGGACGTGTCGCGCTTCGCCGAGCTGGGCGTGGTGGCCTGCATGCAGCCGCGGCACTGCGCGCCCGAGATCGCCGGACCGGGCCAGGACTGGGCCGAGAACGTCGGCGAGGAGCGGTGGCACAAGGCGTGGCCGATGCGGAGCCTCTTCGAGGCGGGCGCCGTGCTGGCCTTCTCCAGCGACTGGAACGTGGCCGAGATGGACCCGATGGTCGGCCTGTACACGGCACTCACACGTGCGTCTCTGGCCGGCGGCCCGTCCTGGATTCCCAGCGAGACGGTGGACGTCGAGACGGCGATCCACGGCTACACGATGGGCTCGGCGTACGCGAACTTCCTGGAGGCCGAGCGTGGGTCGCTCACGGTCGGGAAGGTGGCCGACTTCGTCGTCCTGTCGCGGGACATCCTGAGCGTGGTCCCGGCCGACATCTTGGGCACGGTCTGCGAGATCGTGGCGGTCGGGGGCTCAGTCGTGCATAGCGCCTAGCGGCTGGCCGGGGGGGTGGTGGGCCGGCCTGCGGCCCGCTTGGCCTCAAGCGCCGGCCGGGCTTGATGTACCCGGCCTTCGGCCGAGGTGGCCTCAAACGCCGGCCGGGCTGGAATTTGCCCGGCCGGCGCTTGAGGCCGCGATGGATTTTGCTCGGGCCCGTGCAAGACCCCGGTGGATTGCTCGACCCCGTGGGAGGTCGCGCTGGGGATTTGCTCGGCCGGCGCTTGAGGCCGCGATGGAATTTGCTCGGGCCCGTGCTCGGCCCGTGGGCGACCGGCCGGTGTCAGGCCGTGTCGAGTTTGAGGTCCTTGATCAGTTTGGCGACGTGGCCGGTTGCGCGGACGTTGTACAGGGCGCGCTCGATCTTTCCCGTCTCGTCCACGATGAACGTCGAGCGGATGACGCCCTTGACGGTCTTGCCGTACATCGTCTTCTCGCCGAAGGCGCCGTACGCCTCCAGCGTGCTCTTGTCGGGGTCGGCGACGAGGGTGACCTTCAGGCTCTCCTTCTCGCGGAACTTGCCGAGCTTCTCCGGCTTGTCCGGCGAGACGCCGACCACGTCGTATCCGGCGCCCGCGAGCAGGTCCAGGTTGTCGGTGAAGTCGCACGCCTGCTTGGTGCAGCCGGGGGTGAGGGCGGCCGGGTAGAAGTACACGATGACCTTGCGGCCGGCGTAGTCGGCCAGCGAGACGGCCTTGCCGTCGGCGTCGGACAGGGTGAAGGCGGGGGCGGTGTCGCCCGCCTGGAGACGGTCGCTCACGGAGTGACTCCTCGGATCGCACGGCAACGAATGCGACCACGCTAGCGCCGGCCGCCGGGTCCGCCGGCGAAGGCCGGGCGGGCCCGATCCGGCTCGGCTCAGTTGCGAGGCTTTTGCAGTTGCGGCTCCAAGGCATAAAATCCGACAGCCGAATCCGGCATTTCGGGAGGGGCCACATGCATATACCCAACGGATTCATCGACGGCCCCGTGTCCGCGGGAGCCGGCGTCGTCGCCGTCGCCGGGATCGCCGTCGGGCTGCGCGGTGCCCGCCGCGAGCTCGACGAGCGCACCGCGCCGCTGGCCGGCCTGGTCGCGGCGTTCGTCTTCGCCGTCCAGATGCTCAACTTCCCCGTTGCCGGCGGCACCAGCGGCCATCTCCTCGGCGGCACGCTGGCGGCGATCCTGGTCGGCCCGTACACCGGGATCCTGTGCGTGGCGATGGTGCTGCTGATGCAGGGCCTGTTCTTCGCCGACGGCGGGCTGACCGCGCTCGGGCTGAACGTCACGATCATGGGCGTCGTGACGGTCGTGGTCGGCTACGGGCTCTTCCGGCTCGTGCTCGGCCTGCTGCCGCCGCGGTACTCGTCGGTGCCGATCGCCGCGTTCGTCGGCGCGCTGGTGTCCGTACCGGCCGCCGCGACCGCGTTCACCGCGCTCTACGCGATCGGCGGCACCACCGACGTGTCGATCTCCAAGGTCGCCGGCGCGATGATCGGCGTGCACGTGCTGATCGGCATCGGCGAGGCGATCATCACCGCGGCCACGATCTCCAGCGTGCTCGCGGTCCGGCCCGACCTCGTCCACGGCGCGCGCGGCCTCGCGCGGCCCCTCGAACTGCGCTCGGCAGGTGACCGTCGATGACCCGCGTCCGTACCCGAACCCTCCTGATCGCGGGGGCGCTGCTCGCCCTCGTCCTGGCCGGCTTCGTCAGCTTCTACGCGAGCCAGAGCCCCGACGGCCTGGAGAAGGTGTCCGCCGACAAGGGCATCGACGCCAAGGAAAAGGACCACCAGCTCAAGGACGCGCCGCTCGCGGACTACGGCGTCAAGGGCGTCGACAACGAACGGCTCTCCGGCGGCCTGGCCGGCGTGATCGGCGTGGGTGCGACCCTGCTCGTCGGCACCGGCGTGTTCTGGCTGGTCCGCAAGCGCTCCACCGGCTCGCCCGCCGACACCCCCGACCCCGCCGCCCCGTCCACTGCCGGATCCGGCGCCTGACGTGTCGGCGGGCCACGGACATCGGCTCTACCGGCCGGGCGACTCGCCGATCCATCGGCTGCCGCCGCACTGCAAGCTCGTCGCGCTGGTCGGGTTCGTCCTGGCCGGCGTGTCGACGCCGCGCGAGGCCTACTGGGCCTTCGGCGCGTACACGGTGCTGCTCGGCGTGGTCGCGGCGATCGCCCGGGTGCCGGCCGGCTTCGTACTGCGCCGCATGCTGGTGGAGACCCCGTTCGTGGGCTTCGCGCTGCTGCTGCCGTTCGTCGCCGACGGGCCGACCGTCGACGTACTGGGCCTGACGGTCAGTCACGACGGCCTGCTCGGTGCCTGGAACATCCTGGCCAAGGGCACGCTCGGGGTGATCGCGGGCGTCCTGCTCGCGGCCACCACCGAGATGCGCGCGCTGCTGATCGGCCTGCAGAAGCTGCGGATGCCACCGCTGCTGGTGCAGATCATGTCGTTCATGCTGCGCTACGGAAGCGTGATCACGGCGGAGATGGCCCGGATGCGGATCGCCCGCGAATCGCGCGGTTTCGTCGCGCGCGACCTGCGCCAGGCCCCCGCGGTGGCGAAGTCCGCGGGCGCCCTGTTCATCCGCTCGTACGAGCGCGGCGAGCGGGTGCACCTCGCGATGCTCAGCCGCGGCTACACCGGGACCATGCCGGTGATCCTGGACGCGCGCGCCACCGGCACCCAGTGGCTCGCCGCCGCGACGCTGCCGGCGGCGGCGCTCGTGGTGTGGGCGGCCACGCTGACCCTAGGAACGGAGTTCCCCACGTGAGCACGCCCCCGCCGAACCCGAAGCCGAACCCGAAGCCGCAGCCGAACCCGAGCGGCCCGCACCCGAACGCCCCGTCCCTTGCCGTCCGCGGCCTGGCCTACGCCTACCCCGACGGCCACCAGGCCCTGTACGGCGTCGACCTCACCATCGGGCGCGGCGAACGCGTCGCGCTGCTCGGCCCCAACGGCGCCGGCAAGACCACCCTGGTCCTGCACCTCAACGGCATCCTGACCGCGGGCGCGGGGTCGGTACAGGTGGCCGGCCTCCCCGTCGGCAAGGACACCCTGCGCGAGATCCGCCGCCGGGTGGGCATCGTCTTCCAGGACCCGGACGACCAGCTGTTCATGCCCACCGTCCGGGAGGACGTCGCGTTCGGCCCGGCCAACCTGGGTCTGCGCGGGGCCGAGCTGGAGGAGCGGGTACAGCGGGCGCTGGCCCGGGTGGGCATGGCCGGTTTCGCCGATCGGCCGCCGCACCACCTGAGCTTCGGCCAGCGCCGCCGGGTCGCGGTCGCCACCGTGCTCGCGATGGAGCCGGAGATCCTGGTCCTGGACGAACCCTCCTCGAACCTGGACCCCGCGAGCCGGCGCGAGCTGGCCGATGTGCTCCGTTCGCTCGATGTCACGGTCCTGATGGTGACCCACGACCTGCCCTACGCGTTGGAACTGTGTCCGCGCGCGCTCGTGCTCGCGGACGGCGTCGTGGTCGCCGACGGCGGCACCCGCGACCTGCTCCTGGATCGCGACCTGATGGCCGCCCACCGGCTGGAACTGCCGTACGGATTCGACCCGTCGTCGGTCCCGGCCTGACCGGGCCCCGCCCGGGTGGGGCCGCCACGCCACCCGGTTGCCACAGGCGTGGGGATGTACCTGACAGACTTGGGGAACACACGAGCGCAAGGCCGGAGAGGACGGGTTGTGAGCGACCACGGGCGGGAACTGTCTCCGGCGGAGTTGGAGCGACAGGGGCGGGCGGCGTTGGGCCGTCCCGTGACGGCACACGCTGAGCGGAGTCGGGTGGATTCGGTGGACGGTGCGCACAAGGCTGACGTTTCGAACGCCGGGCACAAGAATGGGAACGCGGACGGCGACCTGCCGGACCGACGCTCGCCGCAGCAGATCGAGCGGGACATCGAGGCGGCGCGCGCGAACCTGGCGGTGACGCTCGACGAGATCGTCGACCGCGTCAAGCCGGCCAACGTCGCGGCCCGCGCGATGGACAAGGTACGGGCGCAGTTCATCGACAGCGACACCGGCGCGCCGCGCAAGGAGCGCATCGTGCCGCTGGCGGGCGGGGCCGCCGGACTGCTCCTGCTCGTCGTGCTGGTCAAGAGCCGCGGCAAGGGCGGCAAGAACGTCGAAAGCGCCAAGAAGGTCACGAACGTCAAGGGCAGGAAGAAGCGCTGACGACCGCGAAACCGAAGCGGCGTCCCAGCCGCGTCGGGGCCGCACCGAGGCCGCGTCGAACCCGAATCGGATCGGGACACCACACCTCCCGGTGACGCACGTCGGGCGTCGGACGGGTAGCTTGTCGAAGCGTGAGTTCCGACAGGTCCCAGTCTTCGAGCAACACCGCCCACGATCTCGGCGAGAAGCTGCCCATCCGCATGCTGCACGACCGCGTCCTGGTACGTCAGGACGCGGCAGAGGGTGAGCGCCGCTCCGGCGGCGGCATCCTGATTCCCGCGACCGCTCAGGTCGGCAAGCGACTCGCCTGGGCCGAGGTGGTCGCGGTCGGCCAGAACGTCCGCTCCGTCGAGCCGGGCGATCGCGTCCTGTACGACCCCGAGGAGCGTGCCGAGGTCGAGGTGCGCGGGGTTCCGTACGTCCTGCTGCGCGAGCGCGACCTGCACGCGGTCGCCGCCGAGCGCATCGAGGTCTCGGGCGAGGTCACCGGTCTGTATCTGTAGGCATCCGCCGTATCCGTAGGCATCCGCTGTAGGCATCCGCAGTCCGGATCCGTAGGCCCGATCCGTGGGCCGTACGCCGTCCATCGTTCGCAGCACCGCCGGGTGGTGAGCCGTCTCACCACCCGGCGGCTTTGTTTCCCGCGCCGGATTTGCGAGCCTTGAACCGAGCCGGTCGCATCGACCCGCTCCCCGACGAGGTGCGCCGTACCGGGCCTGCAAGGACGACGCTGAACCGCTTTTCGAACCCTCGGGTTCGCGGCGGTGGAGCGAGGAGTGTCGTCATGGCCTGGATCATGCTCGGAATCGCCGGTCTCCTGGAGGTCGGCTGGTCGATCGGGCTCAAGTACACCCACGGATTCACCCGCCTCGTCCCCAGCGTGCTGACCGGCCTGGGCATCGCGGGAAGCATGTTCCTGCTCTCGATGGCGGCCCGGACGCTGCCGATCGGCACCGCGTACGGCGTGTGGGTGGGCATCGGCGCGGTGGGGTCGGCGATCCTGGGGATCGCGCTTCTGGGCGAGGCCGTCACGGTCGGCCGGATCTTTTTCCTCTGCCTCATGGTGATCGCGATCGTCGGCCTCAAGCTCACCGGCTCGCATTGAGGGACTCGCCCGTTCGGGTGAACTCTCTGCCAGGATGTCCCGATCCGAACGAACAGCCGGCCACGAGGAGAGGGACAGATGCCGCGACGTCGGATCTGGATAGCGGTGCTGTGCGCGGTCGCGTTGTTGGGCTTCATCGGTGGCGGGCTCGTCGGGGTGTTCGGCGGCGGTGACGGCGGCGGTACACCGGCCGCGGCCGGCCCGGCTTCGACCGGGTCGCCCGGGCCGACTTCGCGCGTGGCCGCCGAGATCACGACCACGCCGCCGACGACTCCCCCGCCGACCTCGGCGTCCCCGTCGGCCTCCAAGAGCGCGTCGCCCAAGCCGGGCCTGGCCGCGGGCCGCACCTACGTCCTGACGCTCGCGGACGGTCGGGCGATGGACGTCATGGGCGAGAGCGACCGGGACGGGGCGGCGGTGATCGCGTACCCGATGACCGCCGGCAAGGCGAACCAGCAGTGGGTGGTCCGGGACGCGGGCGGCGGCTACGTCCGCCTGGAGGCGGTGCATTCGCACAAGTGCCTGGAGGCGACGGACGGCCGCGGTGCCCGCGCCCGGCAGGACGACTGCGGTCGCGGCCAGAACCAGTTGTGGAAGCCGCAGCCGAGCGGGGCCGGCGTCGTGCTGGTCTCGCGCGAGGGGACCGCGTTGGGTCTGGCCGACCAGGTCAAGGGTCAGCAGAGCCTGGCCCTGGTACCGGTCGGGTCCGGCGCGGTCTGGAAGGCCGGCGGCGCGTAAGCGCTCACCACCCGGCACGCACGGACAGAGGGGCCGCCCGCGACAGCGCGGGCGGCCCCTCCTTCGTCCTGTCGACGGGTCAGCCGCCGTTGAAGCCCTTGGACACCCGCGCCCCGAGGTCGGGGTCCACGTTCGTCCAATACTCGATCACGCGCGGCAGCACCTCGGCGCCGACCGGCCCGTCGCTCTTCATGTGCCCGACGATGTTGGTGACCAGGTGCTCCCGGTCGGTCTCGGACATGACCTTGCGCCACAACGTGCCGGGCTGACCGAAGTCGTCGTCCTCGGCGTGCAGTTTGTAGGCGGAGCGGACGATCTCGCCGGTGACGGCGTAGTTCTCGTCCGTGTACAGCTCCGGGTCGGCCACCGGGCCGCCGCAGCTGTTCGGCGCGTACACCGGGTCGCCGTAGTTCTCGTACCGCATCGGGCCGTCCTTGTTGTACGAGCGGACGTCCACGATCGGCCGGTTGATCGGCAACTGGAGGTAGTTCGGGCCGATCCGGTACCGGTGCGTGTCCGGGTAGCTGAACAGCCGGCCCTGGAGCATCTTGTCCGGGCTGGCGCCGATCCCCGGGACCAGGTTGGCCGGCTCGAACGAGGCCTGCTCGACCTCGGCGAAGTAGTTCGACGGGTTGCGGTTCAAGGTCATCCGGCCGACCTCGATCAGCGGGTAGTCGCCGTGCGGCCACACCTTGGTCAGGTCGAACGGGTTGAACCGGTAGTCGGCCGCGGCCTCGAACGGCATGATCTGCACGTGCAGCGTCCAGGACGGGTGGTTGCCGCCCTTGATCGCGGTGCGCAGGTCACGGATGTGGAAGTCGCGGTCGGCGCCGGCCTGCGCGGCGGCCTCGGCGTCGGTGAAGTTCTCGATGCCCTGGTCGGTCAGGAAGTGGTACTTGATCCAGAACTTCTCGCCGCCCGCGTTCACCCACATGAAGGTGTGGCTGCCGAAGCCGTTCATATTGCGCCACGTCCGCGGGGTGCCGCGGTCGGACATCAGGAAGGTGACCTGGTGGGCCGACTCCGGTGAGAGCGTCCAGAAGTCCCACTGCATGTTGTGGTCGTGCAGGTGGGTGTCGGAGCGCCGCTTCTGCGAGTGGATGAAGTCCGAGAACTTGCTGGGGTCACGGATGAAGAAGATCGGCGTGTTGTTGCCGACCAGGTCGTAGTTCCCCTGCCGCGTGTAGAACTTGATCGCGAACCCGCGCGGGTCGCGCACGGTGTCGGGGAACCCGAGCTCACCGGCGACCGTCGAGAAGCGGATGAACATCGGCGTCTCGCGACCGGGCTGGAACAGGTCCGCCTTGGTGTACTGGCTGAGGTCCTGGGTGACCTGGAAGATTCCGTGCGCGCCGCCGCCCTTGGCGTGCACCACCCGCTCCGGCACCCGCTCGCGGTTGAACTGCGCCATCTTCTGGATGACGTAGTGGTCCTGCATGAGCAGCGGGCCGTTGGGTCCGACGGAGAGCGAGAACTCGTCGCTCGGGGCCGGAATGCCCGCGTCGGTCGTGGTCGTAGGGCGTTCGGTCATCGCCATTTCCCCTTCGTGTGGTTCACGTGCCGGGTCTTGGGGCGCCGATTCCAACCTAGGTCAAAATTGGAATGGGTCAAGACCTGTACTTCATCCAACTCATGATCTTTCCAACGGTCCTTTATGCCCACCTTCATCCGCTCCACGCCTGACCCGTGGAACAGCGCGGGGTGTCCGGCGGTTGCACCACCCAGCACGAGTGGGCCACGGGTGGCGAGGAAGAGGGACGCGGAGTGAATGCTGTGAAGCTGTCGGTGCTGGACGTGGCACCGGTCGGGACCGGGTACTCGGCGACCGAGGCGCTGCGCACGAGCACCGAGCTCGCGAAGCTGGCCGAACAGTGGGGCTTCCATCGGTTCTGGGTGGCCGAGCACCACAACATGCCGGGCATCGCGAGCTCGTCGCCGCCGGTGCTGCTCGCGCACCTCGCCGCGCACACCTCCACACTGCGGCTCGGTTCGGGCGGCGTGATGCTGCCCAACCACGCTCCGCTCGTGGTCGCCGAGCAGTTCGGCACGCTCCAGGCGCTGCACCCGGGGCGGATAGACATCGGCATCGGCCGGGCGCCGGGAACCGACCAGGTCACGATGCGCGCGTTGCGACGCGGCGGCGGGGCCGAATCGGTCGAGGAGTTCCCGCAGGCACTCGGCGAGCTGATCGGGTTCGTGACCGGCTCGTTCGCCGAGGACCACCCGTACGCGCGCATGCACGCGGTCCCCGGTCCGGCCTCCGGAATCGAGGCGGGCGGCGAGTTCGCCTCGGCCGAGGCGCCGGTGTGGCTGCTCGGATCGAGCGGGTACAGCGCGCAGTTGGCCGGAATGCTCGGTCTGCCGTTCGCGTTCGCGCACCACTTCAGCGGGCGCAACACGGTGCCGGCCCTGGAGCTGTACCGCGAGTCGTTCCAGCCGTCCGAGTCGCTCAAGGAGCCGTACTCGATGATCGCCGCGGGCGTGATCGCGGCCGACACCGAGGAGCAGGCCAGGCGCCTGGCGCTGTCGCAGGCGCTGACCATGCTCCGGCTGCGCAGCGGCAACCCCGGGCGGATGCCCTCGCCGGAGGAGGCCGAGGCGTATCCGTGGACGCCGGCCGAGCGCGACTTCGCGCAGACCTACCAGCGCGAGCACATCGTCGGCGACCTGCCCGCGGTGCGCGCCGGGATGCGCGAGCTGCGCGAGCGGACGCAGGTGGACGAGTTGATGGTGATCAGCAACGTGTACGGCCACGACGCGCGGATCCGGTCGTACGAACTGATAGCGAAGGCGTGGGGCCTCATCGCCGAGTGAGCCCGCGGACGGACCCGGCCCCGGCTCTCAGCGGACCGTGACGGTGATCCGGTGGTGGCCGGTCGCGCCGTCGGGGACCACGTCGGCCCGCTTGGCGGTCTGCACCTCCCCCGTGCCGTCGGTGGCCCGCACCCGCAGGGTGTGCCTGCCGGGGGTGGCGTCCCACATCCAGCGGAACTGGCGCCAGGTGTCGGTGGTGGTCTGCGGCGCCAGTTCGGCCTGCTGCCACGGGCCTTCGTCGACCTGGACCTCGACCGCGGTGATCCCGCGGTGCTGGGCCCAGGCCACGCCGGCGACCGGGATCCGACCGGCCTTGGGGTCCTTGCCGTCCTGGGGCGTGTCGATCCGCGACTGGGTCTTGATCGGCGCCTGTTGGGCCCATCCGAGCTTGACCCAGTAGGCGTCGAACGCGTCGAACGTGGTCACCTCGATGTCCACGATCCATTTGCACGCGGAGACGTATCCGTACAGGCCGGGGACGACCATCCGAACCGGGAAGCCGTGCTTGATCGGCAGCGGCTCCCCGTTCATCGCGTACGCGAGCATCGCGTCGCGGCCGTCCATCACCTCGCGCACGGGCGTGCCGATCGTCATCCCGTCGGTGGACTTGGACACGATCTGATCGGCGCCCGGCCGGAGGCCGGCCTCGCGCAGCAGGTCGGCCAGCGGGGTGCCGAGCCAGCGGGCGTTGCCGATCAGGTCGTCGCCGACCTCGTTGGACACGCAGGCCAGCGTGATGTCCCGCTCGATCGCGAACCGGGCCCGCAACTCCCGGTAGTCCAACCGGATCTCCCGGTCGACGAGGCCGTGGATCCGCAGCGCCCAGTCCTCGGCCCGGATCTGCGGCACGGCGAACGCGGTGTCGATGCGGTAGAAGCCGGCGTTCGGGGTCAGGTAGGGAGCCAGGCCGGGTTCGACGAAGCCGGGGCCTGCCGGGGCGGCCGGGCTCACCGGTCGCGGCAGGTCGGCCACCGCCGCACGGGACTTCTCCGCGTTGAACCGGGCGTGCTGGAGCATCCGGCCGCCGAAGCCGGCGACGGCGGCCAGCGCGGCGGCGCCGACCAGGAGCACGTTGCGGCGCGAGGGGTCGGCGACCGGTTCGGTGACGTCCGCCTCGGAGGCGCCCGGCAGCGGTCGGGCGAGCGGCCTGCGGTCGATCAGGTCGGGCCGGGTCAGCAGCACCAGGGCGCCGATCCCGAAGACCGTGCCGACGATCGCCGGCAGCACGTCGCCGCCCTCGAACGCGGGCCGATCGACGGCGGTCCACACCGCGAAACCGCCGAGCACGACGACGCCGGCGATCCCGTACCCCAACCGGCGCCGGGCCAGCATCCCGAGTCCGGCGGCGAACAGCGCGAGCAGGACGGCGATGACGGTGAGCAGGAACGCCTTGTCGTCGGTCCCGAACGTCCGGATCGCCCACTCGCGGGGCCCCTCGGGGGCGCGATCGGTGACCGCGCCGCTGATCGTCACGAAGGGCGTGGCCTCCGGGCGCACGAACGCCGCGACCGCCTCGGCGACCCCCAGCGCCACCGCGGCCGCGACCACGCCGGCGAACGCGGCACCACCCAAACCGGAACGCCGCACGACGTCACCTCACGCTCGGAGAACAGGTTCTCCCATCCTCGCTCGCACCGGCCCCGGCCGGGTCCTCGCGCTGCTTACCGTTGTGTGACGAACCGCCGCGGGTCGGCGCCCGGATCGGCCTGATCGAACCGGCCCGACCGGGCCCGCCCGGTCGGCGTCGGCGCCGCGGCCCCGCGCACTGCCGGGATCCGGCAGGATTGGTAGCGTCCACGCGTCGCGTACCGGACACCGTGCGGCACACCCCGGGGGGACGAGCGTGCAGAGCGACGACGGGATACCGGTCGACTTCGTGATCGGGTACGCCGAGCTGCTGGGCGAGATCTCGGCGACCGGGCGGCTGCCGCGCCGGGCCGAGTTGGACGCGCTGGCCGCGCTCGGCGAACGGGCCGCGGAGGCCGGCCACGGCTCGCGCGAGTTGGTCGGCCTGTACCTGCGCGAGACCCGTCGCCTGTGGACCTCGCTGCCCGGCATAACCCGCGCGGCGACCGTCGCCGACGCGGCCCGCACGGGTGACGCGCTGCTCGCGGCGGTGGCCTCGGTGATCGCCGCGATCGGCGCGGGGCACGAGCGCGCCCAGCGGCTGGCGGTCCGTCAGGAGGAGGCCGCGCGGCGCGAGTTCATCGACGACCTGCTGCACGGACGGAGCGACCTCGGCCGGCTCGCCGAGCGGGCCGAGCGGTTCGGACTGCGTCTGGCCCGCGCGCACGCGGTCGCGGTGGCCGCGGGCACCGAGGCGTACGACGACGTGCATCCGCTGGTGCGCCGGGTCGAGCGCGAACTGAGCGGCCGGTTCGGCGAGCGAGAGCTGCTGTTGACCACCAAGGACGGTCGGCTCGTGTGCGTCGCGGGGGACAGCGAGCAGCCGATCCTGGACACGTTCGCGAAGTACGCCGACCGGCCGGGCACCGGCTACCAGGGCGCGACCCGGGTCGCCCTCGGCCGTTCGCACCCCGGGGCGGGCGGCGTGATGCTCTCCTACGAGGAGGCGCTCGGCGCACTCGACCTCGCCGAACGCCTGGACCTGCCCGGAACCGTGCTCAACGCGCTCGACCTGCTCGTCTTCCCGGTACTGATGCGCGACCGGGCGGCGATGGCCGAACTGGTCCGCACCGCGCTCGGCCCGCTCGCCCAGGCGCGCGGCGGCGCGCTGCCGCTCCTGGAGACCATCACCGCGTGCGCGGCGGCCGGCTACGTCAACGCCGAGGCGGCCCGCCGGCTGCGGATCAGCGTGCGCACCCTCTCGTACCGCCTGGCCCGGATCCGGGCCCTGACCGGTTACGACCCCGCCGACGCCCTCCAGCGCTACACCCTGGAAACCGCCGCGATGGGCGCTCGCATCCTGGGCTGGCCCGGGAAACCGCTCTAGGCGTATTCACCCGTGAGGCCCGCCCGTCGGTGACCCGTCGGACGTCAAGCGCACGCGAAGTCTTCCGGGTTCCGGCAATGTGGGAGCGCCCGCCCGCCTGCCACGATGTCGGGGCGCGACAAGGGGAGCGGGGGTGGCTCGGTGGGGGACTTCGTGCGGGCGGCACTGGCGTTTCCCGCGGTGCTCTTCAGCTTCGCTCTTGTCGTGGTGGCCGGTTACTGGCTGATGGTGTTGCTCGGCGGTGTCGGTGTGGACCACGGAGGTCACGCGGGCCACGGTCATGGCGGCCCATGGGGTCACGGGGGCCACGCGGGCCACGGGGGCCACGACGCTCACGTGATCCGGGGGGATCACGGTTCACCCGACACCGTCGGTGTGCCGGTCACGGTGACGGTCTCGTTCGCGATCGCCGTCACCTGGTTCGTCAGCCTGGTGGGTACCGCGCTGACCGACCACTGGTGGCTGCGCGCCACGACGCTCCCCGTGGCGCTCGGCTGCGGTTGGCTGACCGCGCGACTCGTGCGCGGCCTGGGCCGCCGCCTGCTGCCTCCCGAACGCCCGGCCCTGCGGGCCGACTTCGTGGGCCGGACCTGCGTGATCCGGACCGGCCGGGTGGGCCCGGACTTCGGTCAGGCCGAGGTGCGGGCCGAGGACGGCTCGACCGCGATCCTCCAGGTGCGCACCGACGAGACCGGCCTGATCTCCGGCAGCACCGCGCTGATCTTCGACTACGACGTCGAGGGCGAGTTCTTCCGGGTCACCCGCTTCGACAGCGCCCTGGACCCGAACCGCTCGGCGTACTGAACTCCTCACCCGTTCTCCAACACCAACATCCCGGTCTACCAAGGGATTTCACTGATGGATGCCATCACCGTGGGCATCGGTGTGCTCGTCGCCGTCGTCCTGCTCGTCGTACTCGTCGTCTTCCTCGCCGTGACCCGGCTGTACCGCAAGGTGTCGCAGGGCCAGGCGCTGATCATCTCCAAGTCCCGTACGGTGGACGTCACTTTCACCGGCGCCGTGGTCCTGCCCGTGCTGCACAAGGCCGAGGTCATGGACATCTCGGTGAAGACCATCGAGATCCGGCGGACCGGCCGTGAGGGCCTGATCTGCCAGGACAACATCCGCGCCGACATCCACATCTACTTCTTCGTCCGGGTCAACAAGACGGTCGAGGACGTCATCAAGGTCGCCCAGTCGATCGGCGCCGACCGCGCCAGTGACCGGGCCGAACTCCAGGACTTCTTCGCGGCCAAGTTCGCCGAGGCGCTCAAGACCGTCGGCAAGCAGCTCGACTTCGTCGACCTCTACACCAAGCGCGAGGAGTTCCGGGACCGGATCCTCGCCGTCATCGGCACCGACCTCAACGGCTACCACCTCGACGACGCCGCGATCGACTTCCTCGAGCAGACCCCGATGAGCCAGCTCGACAACGCGAACATCCTGGACGCCCAGGGCATTCGCAAGATCACCGAGCTCACCGCGATCGAGCACGTGCGCACCAACGAGTACCAGCGCACCGAGGAGAAGGAGATGACCCGGCAGAACGTCGAGGCCCGCGAGACGGTTCTCGAACTCGAACGCCGGCAGGCCGACGCGGAGATCAGGCAGCGCCGCGAGATCGAGATCACCCGGGCCAAGGAGGAGGCCGAGACCTCGCGCGTGCAGGCCGAGGAGCGCCTGCGTTCGCAGAGCGCGCACATCAAGACGGAGGAGGCGCTCGGCATCCAGAACGAGAACCGCGAGCGCGAGGTGGCCGTCGCGCAGAAGAACCGCGAGCGGGTGATCGCGGTCGAGAACGAGCGGATCGAGAAGGACCGCCTCCTGGAGGTGATCGCCCGCGAGCGCGAGACCCAGTTGCGCCGGATCGCCGGCGACAAGGAGGTCGAGGGCGAGAAGCGCGACATCGCCGAGGTGGTCCGCGAGCGGATCGCGGTCGAGCGGACGGTCGCCGCGCAGGAGGAGGAGATCAAGAAGCTCCGGCTGGTCGAGGAGGCCGAGCGGGAGCGGCAGGCGCTGATCATCCACGCCGAGGGGCAGGCCCAGGAGCGGCTGGTCAAGGACATCAAGGCGGCCGAGGCCGCCGAGCAGGCGGCCGGCCACCGCGCGGCCGAGCAGCTCACGCTGGCCGAGGCCCGGCGCAAGTCGGCGGAGTTGGACACCCAGGCCGCGATCCGCGGTGCCGAGGGCAAGCGCGCCGAGGCCGCGGCGGCCGGTCTCGCCGAGGCGGAGGTACGCGAGCGGATGGCCGAGGCAGTGTCCAGGCTCGGCCACGCCGAGGCCGAGGTCATCCGGCAGAAGGCGCTGGCGAGCGCGGACGGGCTGCGCGAGAAGCTCAAGGGCGAGGCCGAGGGGCTCACCGAGAAGGCCGCCGCGATGGCCGCGCTGGACGAGGCGAGCCGCGAGCACGAGGAGTTCCGGCTCCGGCTGGAGGCCGAGAAGGACATCCGGCTCGCCGGCCTCGACGTACAGCGGCAGATCGCCGAGGCGCAGGCGACCGTGCTCGCCACCGGCCTGGAGAACGCCAGGATCGACATCGTCGGCGGCGACAGCATGTTCTTCGACCGGATCGTCGGCGCGATGGCGGCGGGCAAGGGCGTGGACGCGTTCGTCGACCGGTCGGAGACGGTGCGCGCGATGGCGGGTCCGTGGCTGGACGCGAACGGCTCCACCTTCACCGAGGATCTCGGCGCGATGGTCTCCGGCCTGGGCGCGGGCGGACTGCGCGACCTCACGCTCGCGGGCGCGCTCGGCGCGCTGATCTCCGACGGCGGCCCGCAGGCGGACGCGTTGCGGGGCCTGCTGGACGCGGCCCGAGCCGGCGGGCTCGGCGAGCTGCGGCTCACCGATCCGGCGGCCTCCGCCCCGCTCAACGGCGTCGGCAAGTAGCCCCGCGCGGGTCCGCCCCGTCGTACCGAACGAGGAGTCGATCAGACGTGAGCAGCGAAGGCCCGGTCGCGGGCAGTGCGCCGGCCGAGTCCGCGGCCGAGCCGGGAACCTACGAGGTCCTGCGCGACCGACTCCTCGGCGCGGCCCGCGAACTGGGTTCCCGGGCAAGGGAGTTGAACGAACGGCGGATCCGGACCTACGGCGGCGGCACGCTCGACCTGACCGACACCCACCGGGTCCGCACCGAGCGCGCCGTGCTCGCTCGGGACGTGGTCCAGGTGGGCGGGCTGCTGCTGGTCGGCTACGACGCGGACGCGCCACCGGGCGAGCCGATCGGGCCCGGCGACGTGTTCGGGCTGTATCGGCGGACCGCCGACGGATTCGCACCGGCCCCGCTCGACGCCGTCCCGGGCCTGCTCGACGACCCGCGCTTTCGGCAGGACTTCACCGAGCTGTTCCGCTACTTCCGCGGCACCCGGCTGCTGCAATTGCGGGACACCGGCACGTACGTGCTCGCGGTCTTCCGGGTCGGCGAGCGGCTCACCGACATCCGGGTCCTGCGCTGGCGCTCGGCCGCCGACGGCACCCCGTCCTACGTCGACGCCCGGGGCGAGCGCGAGCACGTCTTCCCGGCGGCACACGAATTCGACTGGACCCCGAGCACCCGCGGCGACCACGTCCCGGGTCGGCATCCGCACATCGCGATCGAGGACACGCTGTACGTGTCCACGCTCGGCGGCCGGCTCACCGTCAAGGCCCGGAACGACACCGAGACCGACGAGGGCATCCACAGCGAGCCGGTCGACGAGCCGCTCCAGTCGCTCGCCGACGCGGAGGTCGAACACGCGCGGCTCGGCCCGCTGCTGCTGGTGCGGGTCCGTCCGTACAACGAGGACGCGTGGCGCCATCTGGTCTTCAACACCCGGACCACCGAGGTGCGGCGGCTCGACGGCATCGGGCGCGCCTGCCGACGGCTGCCGGACGACCAGGGCATCGTCTTCCCCGGCGGCTACTACCCGACCACCGGGACGGCCCGCACCTTCGACATCGACACCGCGGAGCTGGAATTCGAGTCGGTCGTGCACTCACCCAACGGCGAGGACGTGCTGTACGCGTTCCACGCCCGCGCCGCGGGCCGCACGACGCTGCTGTCGTACAACGTGATCCGCGAGGAGGCCGCGGCTCCGATCGTCGGGCTCGGTCGCGCCTTCTTCGCCGACGGCACGATGGCGGTGCTGCGCGCGGCGAACGAGGAGCCCACGCGCGTGCACACGGTCCAGATGTGGAGCACGCCCTACCTGTCCGACGCGTACGCCGCCGCGCGCCCGGCCGGCACCGGACCGCTCGCCCGGATCGGCAATCCCGAGCTCGTGCGCGGCATCGCCGACTGCCTGTCGATCGCCGCGATGGCCGAGGAGACGACCCCCACCACGGCGGTCTTCGCGGCGATCACCGCCGCCGCGGCCCGGGTCGTCGACACCCACCACTGGCTCGCCGACTCGGAACTGGGGGCGCTCGCCGAGCCGTTGGCGACGGTCCGGGCGACCGCGAGCGCGGTCGTCGAGGAGTTCCGCCGGGTCCTGGACCTGCGTCGGGTGGCCGCCGAAGCGCTCGACGAGGCCGCGGCGACCACGACGGCACTGACTCGGCGGGTGCGCGGCGAGCAGCCGGACAGCGCCGGCGCGTGCGTGCGCCAACTCACCGAACTCCGGCACGCACAAGGGCATATCGGCACGCTGCGGGAGATCCGGTACATCGATGCGACCCGGTTGGAGGGCCTGGAGATCGCGCTGATCGACGAACTGGCGAGCACCGGGCGGCGCGCGGTGGCCTTCCTCGCCGACGACGACGCGTTCGTGGGCACCCATCGGATCGTGGACGGCCTGATCGCCGAGGCCGCGCGGTCGGCCACGGTCGCGGAGTCGGCGGCGCTGGGCGCGCGGATCGACGAACAGACCGACGGCCTGCGCGTCGTCACCGACGTCGTGGGCACGCTCGAAGGCACCGACGCGACCGTGCGCACCGCGATCCTGACCCGGATCGGCGAGGTGCTCGGCGGCGTCAACCGGGCCCGCGCGACCCTGGAGGCGCGCCGCCGGGACCTGCTCGAAGCCGAGCAACGGGCGGAGTTCGCGGCCGAGGTCGCGCTGTTGGAGCAGACCGTGGTCGGCGCGCTGTCCGCCGCCGCGACCCCGGAGGAGTGCGACGAACAGCTCGGCCGGCTGCTCGCCCGGATCGAGAACCTCGAAGCCCGCTTCGGCACCTTCGACGAGCACCTGGCCCGGATCGGCACCGAACGCGAGCGGATCCACGACGCGTTCTCCGCGCGCAAGCAGGCCCGGCTCGACGAGCGCGCCCGGCACACCCGCCGGCTCGCCGAGTCGGCGGGGCGGATCCTGACCACGATCGGGCGCCGGGTCCGCACGCTCGCGAGCGTCGACGACATCAACACCTACTTCGCGTCCGACCCGCTGGTCGGCAAGGTCCGGTCGACGGCCGAGGAACTGCGCCGCCTCGGCGACCCGGTCCGAGCCGGCGAACTCGACGGGCGGCTCAAGGCGGCCCGCCAGGAGGCCGCCCGGGCGTTGCGCGACCGCGCCGAGCTCTACGACGCGGCGGGCACGGTCCGGCTGGGCCGGCACCGCTTCGCGGTCGACGAGCGGCCGATCGAGCTGACCCTGGTCCCGCACGGGGACACCCTCGCGTTCGCGATCACCGGTACCGACTACCGAGCGCTCGTGCCCGAGCCGCTGCCGGCCGCCCACCGGGTCTTTCGCGACCAGCCGCTGAGCTCGGAATCGCCGGAGGTCTACCGGGCCGAGCACCTCGCGGCGCTGGTGCTCGCCGAGGCCGAGGCGGGCTCCGCGGGGCTCTCGCCGGCCGGGTTGGCCGCCGCCTCGCCGGCGGAGCTGCTGGCCCAGGTGCGCCGGGTCGCGGCGCCGCGGCACGGCGAGGGCTACGACCGCGGTGTGCACGACCACGACGCGGCGGCGCTGCTCGCGGCCGTGCTGCGGCTGCGGGCGGGGGCCGGGCTGCTGCGGTTCGCGCCGGGGGGTCGGGCGGCGGCCCAGTTGTTCTGGGCGTACGGGGTCGCCGACGCGTCACGCGGGGCGTGGGTGACCCGGGCCCAGTCGCTCGCACGGGCGCGGGACGCCTTCGGGCCGGTGCCGGCGATCGGCGAGCTGGCGGCCGAACTCGACGGCGCGGCGGGCGAGTTCCTGGACTCGCTCGGGGGCGTGCCGGCGGGCGGGTCGGTCGGGGCGTACCTGTTCGAGGAACTCGCCGCCGGTGGGCCGCGTTTCGCGACGAGCGCCGCGGCGCGGGCGCTGCTCGCCGGATTCCGCGAGTCGCTGGGTGGTGCGGGGTCGCCCGCGGCGAAGGACTTCGCCGCGGATCTGCGCGCGCTCGGGGGCGATCTCGCCGCCCGGCACCAGCTCGTGCGGGCCTGGTTGGGCGCGTACGCCGGTGGTCCGCACCCCGGTGGTCCGCACACCGATCGGGACCTGCCCGAGGCGGTCGCCGTCGAGCTGTGCGGCGAGGCGCTCGACCGGCACGACGTGGCCGATCCGGTGTCGGCGACCGTGGAGGGCCTGCTCGGCGCGCATCCGCGGCTCGCGAGCGGGGGTTCGCTGTCCGTGCGGTTGGACGAGTTCCTGCTGCGCACCGAGGAGTTCCGGCGGGTGCGGGTGCCCGCGTACCGGGCGTACGAGCGCCGGCGGGCCGAGTTGCTGGCCGCCGAGCGCGAGCGGCTGCGGCTGGACACGTACACGCCGACGGTCATGTCCGCGTTCGTGCGCAACCGGCTGATCGACGAGGTGTACCTGCCGCTGATCGGCGACAACCTCGCGAAGCAGCTGGGCGCGGCCGGCGACGACCGGCGGACCGACAGCCAGGGGCTGCTGCTCCTGCTGTCCCCGCCGGGCTACGGCAAGACCACCCTGCTCGAATACGTCGCGGCCCGGCTGGGGCTGGTGTTCGTCAAGATCGACGGGCCCGCGCTCGGCCCGCGCACGATCTCGCTCGACCCGGCCGCGGCGCCGGACGCCGCCGCCCGGCGCGAGATCGAGAAGATCGGCTTCGCGCTGGAGTTGGGCAACAACGTGCTGCTGCACCTGGACGACATCCAGCACGTATCGCCGGAGCTGCTCCAGAAGTTCGTGTCGCTGTGCGACGCGCAGCGCCGGATCGAGGGCGTGTGGGAGGGCCGGGCCCGCGGCTACGACCTGCGCGGCAAGCGCTTCGCGGTGTGCATGGCCGGCAATCCGTACACCGAGTCCGGGCAGCGGTTCCGGATCCCGGACATGCTCGCGAACCGCGCCGACGTGTGGAACCTCGGCGACGTGCTCGGCGGCCGGGAGGACCTGTTCGCGCTCAGCCACGTCGAGAACGCGCTCACCGCGAACCCGGTGCTGGCCCCGATCGCCGGCCGCGGGCACGGCGACCTCGATCTGCTGGTCCGGCTCGCGCGCGGCGACGACACCGCTCGGCCCGACCGGCTCGCGCACCCGTACGACCGGGCGGAGTTGGAGCGGATCCTGGCCGTGCTGCGCCGACTGCTGCACGTGCGCGAGACGGTGCTCGCGGCCAACCGCGCGTACATCGCCTCGGCGGCGCAGTCGGACGCGGCGCGCACCGAGCCGCCGTTTCGACTCCAGGGCTCGTATCGCGACACCAACAAGCTCGCGGAGCGAATCCTCCCGGTGCTCGGCGACGTCGAGGTGGAGGCGCTCGTCGACGACCACTACGCGGCGGAGGCGCAGACACTGACCACCGACGCCGAGGCCAATCTGCTCAAGCTGGCCGAACTGCGCGGGCGGCTGACGCCCGAACAGGCGGCGCGGTGGGCGGAGGTGAAGCGGGCCTACCGGGTGGGGCGGGAGTGACGCGGCGCGGCCGACCCGGCGACTCGGTCAGTCCGCGTACTTGGCGGCCGGCGGGGCGGCCGGCCGTTCCGCGGCCGGGAGATTGCCCGCGAGCCAGCGATCGTAGGACCGCATCCACGGGCTGTCCGGGCCGCCCTCGCGGTAGTCCGCCAGGATCGCGTTGACCCGCCGGACCAGGTCGGTGTCGTTCGGGTTCATCGCGACGCCGTACAGCGTCTCGTCCAGGCGCGGGCCGACCACGTGGATCATCGGGTCCTGCGCGGCCAGGCCCGCGGCGAGCGATCCGTGCGTGAGGATCGCGTCGGTGAGCCCGGATTGCAGCCGGACCAGGCAGTCGAGGTGGTTGTCGGCGACGTCGACGAGCGCACCGAGGTCGGCGCGGGCGAGCAGGTCGACGGCGGTGGTACCGGCGCCGACGCAGACGCGTTGACCGCGAAGCCCTCGGTCGAAGGCGGTGACGGGCGAGTTCTTGGCCACGAGGAGTTGCTGGCCGCTCTGGAAGTACACGGTGGAGAAGGCGACTTCGGCCTTGCGTTCGCAGGTGATGGTCATCGTGCGGGCCATCACGTCCACGTCGCCGGCGCGGATCCGCGCGACGCGTTGTTCGGGGGACATGGTGACGAACTTGATCCGCGCCTCGGGGCCGAGGATGCCCTTGGCGATGGCCCGGACGAGGTCGATGTCGAAGCCGACGATCTCGCCGGTCGCCGGGTCGGCCGAGCCCCAGAGGTAGCTGTTGAGGTCCACGCCTGCGGTCAGATATCCGCGCTGCCGGATCCGGGCGACGGCCGGGCCGTCGGCGTCCGACGGGCGCAGGCTGGCCCAGGGGTCGCAGGGCGGGGCCGCCGGCGTGGCGGCGGGTCTCACGGAGGCGGCGGGCGCCGCGGGCCCGCGGGTGTGTGGGTTTGGGCCGCCGGGGCCGCGCGTCCGGTGGGGGCTGCGTCGGTCGCGCAGCCGGCCAGCGCGAGCACCAGCGCGCCCGCGCCCGCGAGCATCGCCCGGGCCGGTCGTGTCCACATGGTCCGAATCACGGTCTCCCCCACGCTCGTTCGACCCGCCGGGCCTCGGCGCACACGGGTCGCGTGCGCTGCGGACCGGCCCGGCACGCGCTCATGGTCGCGCTTGGGAGGGTTCGAGGGGTGGGTATTTCCCTACCCGATCGGGCAAGGGGGGCCTGCCCGGTCGGACAGGGTGTGGGTTTCGCCTACGCGTCCGCCGCCTCCGGGTCGGCGATCGGATCCGGGTCCGGGGTCGGTATCCAGGCCGGCGTGATCTCGCTGCGCAGGGTCCAGCCCAGCGTGCGGTACAGCTCGCGGCCGGCCGGCGACGCGACCAGGACTCCGGTCGTGGCGCCCTGTTCGGCGGCGGCGTCGGCGAGCCGGGTCATCAGGACGCTGCCCAGTCCCCGGCGGCGGTGCGCCGGGTCGGTCAGCACGTCGTCGACCACGGCGGTCGATCCGGTGACCGCGACCCGACCGCGTGCGGCGACGGTGCGGTCGGCGGCGAGCAGGCACGCCGAGGTGAGTCCGCCGCGCGTTTCGACGTCGATCGTGTAGCCCGCCGGCGCGGTGGCCCGGGTGCGCCGCAGCGGTGTCGTCATCAGGTACTCGGGGGCGCCCTCGGTCCACGTCGGGGTCAGCGCCGACCGCACCTGTTCGGCCGGCGCCGCGGTCTTGATCCAGGTCCCGGGTTCGGCGCGGGTCAGGGCGAGTTCGGCCACCGCGTCGACGTCGAAGAGGACGTAGCGGACGAGGTGTCCCGGCAACCCCACGTCGAGGCGGAAGCCGCCGTCCACCGCGATCGGCGCGGGCACCGAGCGGGCGACCGCCCAGCCGTCCACCCAGGCGCGGACCACATCGGACCGAGCCGCGGCCCGCTCTTGGTCGATCGTGCTCATGACGTCCTCCGGCTGCTCGGTGATCTCGACCGGCCGAGCTTATTGCAAGTAGTTCGCAACAAGGTGGGCCGGGCGGATTCGAGGCCGGATCCGGGCGTGGTGCGGGCGTGGTGTCGGTGGGTGTGGGTGCGGGTGGGTGC
This sequence comes from Embleya sp. NBC_00896, assembly GCF_045207785.1. Lineage (NCBI taxonomy): Bacteria > Bacillati > Actinomycetota > Actinomycetes > Kitasatosporales > Streptomycetaceae > Embleya > Embleya sp. NBC_00896. Next base: position 4,795,144 of record NZ_CP108776.1, on the reverse strand, counting down.
GGGTGCTCAGCCCACCAGGTCCGCCACGATCGGCACGAGCGCGCGGAACGCCTTGCCCCGGTGGCTGATCGCGTTCTTCTCGGCGGCGGTGAGCTCGGCCGCCGTGCGGGTGTCGTCGGCGACCCGGAGGATCGGGTCGTAGCCGAAGCCGCCCGTGCCGCGCGGTTCGCGGGTCAGGGTGCCCTCGAACCGACCCTCGACGACGCGTTCGGTGCCGTCGGGCAGGGCCAGAGCCGCCGCGCACGCGAACCAGGCCGCGCGGTGCTCGTCGGCGATGTCCGACAGTTGCGCGAGCAACAGCCGCAGGTTGGCCTTGTCGTCGCCGTGCGTGCCGGCCCAGCGCGCGGAGAAGATCCCCGGCATCCCGTTGAGCGCGGCCACGCACAGGCCCGAGTCGTCGGCGATCGCCGGCAGACCCGTGGCCCGGGCGATGGCGTGTGCCTTGAGCAGCGCGTTGGCCGCGAAGGTGAGGCCCGTCTCGGGCACGTCGGGGACGTCGGGGTAGGAGTCCATGCCGACGAGTTCGACGTCGAGCCCGGCGTCCTTGAGGATCTGCTGGAGCTCGACGACCTTGTTGGCGTTGCGCGTTGCGAGTACGAGACGGCTCATGGGCCAAAGCCTAAGCCTAGGCGCGCGGCGGTCGCGGATCGACTTCGGGCGACCGCCGGGCCGGCGGATGGGGCGGGCTACTTCACGCAGATCGTGGCCAGGTTCTTCGCACCGTTGATCAGCGGCTGCACGTCACTCGCGCTCAGGCTGCCGCCGTTCGCGGCCTTGGTGCTGAGCTGCGTGATCACGTCGCTGAGGCTGTTGGCGGCGTTCTTCGCGTCGTCCGAGTCCAGGTCCTTGGTCTTGTCGTCCAGGGTCTTCTGGAGGTTGTCGAGCGAGGTCCGGGCGGCGGCCGGGTCGTTCAGCACATTACCCAGATTGCTGATGTCGTTGGTGAGGTTGGTGGCCAGTTCGGCACACGAGATGGCCTGCTGTGCCTGCTCGCACGCGGCGGTGGCGAAGCACGCTCCCGCGATTGCGGCGGCCGCGATGGTCGTGCGCAGGACGCGGCGGGGACGGTACGTGGCGCGGAACATGGCGCTCCTCGTCAGGGGACGGACCGATCGGCCCGGTCGTGGCGGCTGATCGGGATGATCAGATGGCATGACCGTACTGGTGTCCGGCCGCCTGCCGGGCCGACGGTCGCATATCCGGTGCGTGCCGGTTGCGCGTACGTGACACTCGCAACCGGCACGTGACCCGGGGTACGGGGTCGGGTCGGATGCCGTCCCGGCGCCGGGTCAGCCTTCCAGCGCGAGCTGCTGAAGCACCGTCAGCTCTTCGCAGCCGTGCGCGCCGAGGTCGAGCAGGCTGTTCAGCAGCGCGCGGTCGAACGGCTCCTTCTCCGCGGTGCCCTGCACCTCGACGAACCGGCCGTCGCCGGTACAGACGATGTTCATGTCGGTCTCGGCGCGGACGTCCTCCTCGTAGGGGAGGTCGAGCATCGGCACGCCGTCGATGATGCCGACGCTGACCGCCGCGACCGAGCCGATCAGCGGGTTGGCGCCCTTGCGGGTGAGCTTGCGCTCGCGCGCCCAGGCCACCGCGTCGGCGAGCGCGACGTACGCGCCGGTGATCGCCGCCGTGCGGGTGCCGCCGTCGGCCTGGAGCACGTCGCAGTCGAGGTGGATCGTGGTCTCGCCGAGCGCCTTGGTGTCGATCACCGCGCGCAGCGACCGGCCGATCAGCCGCGAGATCTCGTGCGTACGCCCGCCGATCCGGCCCTTGACCGACTCGCGGTCGCCCCGCGTGTGCGTGGCGCGCGGCAGCATCGAGTACTCGGCCGTGACCCAGCCCTCCCCGCTGCCCTTGCGCCAGCGCGGCACGCCTTCGGTGACGCTCGCGGCGACCAGGACGCGCGTGCGGCCGAACTCGACGAGGACCGAGCCCTCGGCGTGGTCGAGCCACTTGCGCTGGAAGGTGACAGGGCGGAGCTGGTTGGGGGTACGGCCGTCTACTCGTGACATGTCCCCCAGCCTAAGCCGTGCCGCGTGCCCCGCCGGACCGTGTCCGGCACGGCCTCAGACGGTGTGCGTCGCGTCCGGCAGGGCCAGGTCCACCGCGCCGGCGAAGGTCTTGCGGGCGTCGTCGAGGTTGCGTTGACGGCTCGTCCACGGCGGGATGTGGGTGAGCAACAGGCGGCCCACGCCCGCGCGTTCGGCGTGCTCGCCGGCCTGCCGGCCGTTCAGGTGCACGTGCGGAAGGTCCTCGCGGCCGTACTCGAACGAGGCCTCGCACAGCAGCAGGTCGGCGCCGCGCGAGATCCGGACCAGGTCGTCGCTGACGCCGGTGTCGCCGGAGTAGACGAGCGATCGGCCGCCGACCTCGATCCGGTAGGCGTACGACTCGACGGGGTGCGGCATCCGGTCGGCGGTGATCCGGAACGGGCCGACCTCGAAGGTGCCCGTCACGACGGTGCGGAAGTCGAACACGTCGGCCATCCGCCCGTTGTCGGTGGCGCCCTCGACGTCGTAGGCGTGCGCGATCCGCTCGTGGGTGTCGCGCGGCCCGTACACGGGCAGCCGCGGCAGTTCCCCGACCGGGCAGTACTTGCGGGCCACGAAGTAGCAGGCGAGATCGAGGCAGTGGTCGGCGTGCAGGTGGCTGAGCAGCACGGCGTCGATCGAGCCGAGGGCGGCGTGCCGCTGGAGGGCACCGAGCGCGCCGTTGCCGAGGTCGATCAGGATCCGTACCCCATCGGCTTCCAGGAGGTAGCACGAACACGGGCTGTCGGGCCCGGGGAAGCTGCCGGAGCAGCCGACGACGGTGAGTTTCACGTGAGGGCTCCGAGCGCGTCGACGTGCGCGAGTTCGGGGCCGAGGAACCGGCGACCGACGTCGCGGAACTGGGCGGGATCGCCCGTGGTGAGGAATTGGTGCTCGGGGAGGTCCCGCCCGATGTCGCGCATCAGGCCGCCGGCCGCGAGCGCCCGGTAGACGTCCTTCGCCGTCTCCTCGGCGCTGGAGATGAGCGTGACCTGCTCCCCCATGACGTAGGAGATGACACCGGTGAGCAGCGGGTAGTGCGTGCAACCGAGGATCAGCGTGTCCACGCCCTCGGAGACGATCGGGTCGAGGTAGCCCCGGGCGACCTTGAGCAGTTCGTCGCCGCCGGTCACGCCGCGCTCGACGAACTCGACGAAGCGCGGGCAGGCCTGGGTGCTGAGGTGGATGTGCGGCGCCGCGGCGAACGCGTCCTCGTAGGCCATCGAGGTCTTGGTGGCCTGCGTCGAGATCACCCCGACCCGTCCGTTGCGGGTCGCCGCGGCGGCCCGGCGGGTGGCCGGCTTGATCACCTCGACCACCGGCACGGCGTAGCGCTCGCGGGCGTCGCGCAGCATCGCGGCGGACGCGCTGTTGCACGCTATGACAAGGAGCTTCACGCCCTCGTCGACGAGCCGGTCGAGGCATTCCAACGCGTACGCGCGCACCTCCGCGATCGGCCGCGGCCCATACGGCTGCCGTGCGGTGTCGCCGAGGTAGCGAATCGACTCGTTCGGAAGCTGATCGAGCACGGCCCTGGCCACGGTCAGGCCACCGAAGCTCGAGTCGAAGATCCCGATCGGCGCGTCATTGGATGCGAATGCCACCCCCTGAGAGTACGCAGTGGAGGGGTACGTCCCGGTGCACAACGGGCATGGTGGTGACCGACGTCACGGCCCCAACACGCCGCACAGCCCCACACCCGCCCCCAAATCACCAACCCCCACCCAACGCCCCCGCACCCCACCGACTCGCCCCAACCCGACCTCGACCAGTGGCCGCCAGTCCCAATCCCGCTCCGGTCCCCACTGCTCGACGAGCGTGACCGCGCGGATGGTGATCTCGCGGGCGGGGAGCCTACGACCCAGCGCGGCGATAACCGGCTCGGCCGATTGGGCGGCGACGCTGTACGCGAGCGTCATGTGTGGCGTCCACGGTGAGTCGGCGAAACCCTCGTCGCGCGCGACCTTTGTCGCACCGCGAATGACTTCCCGGAGGGCGTCAAGCGCGTCGGGCGGCTCGATGCCGAGCATGACCGCCTCAGGGTGATAGAGGATCCGGCCCAGATTGACTGTCACCGGCGGCCACTCGGCGAGCCCCTCCCGGGCACGCTCGACCATCGCGGCGATCCGTTCGATCCCGACCTCACGTGTCGGCCCGACTTCCAGCATGGTCAGGTGCAGCCACCGCAACGGGACCCGATGAAACCCCGAGAATCCCGCAAGCCGCTCCTGCCCGAGACGGCCGACCCCACGAGCCTTCCCGTCCCGCCCGAGCAGCGCATGCCAGTACAACTGCCCGCGCCCGGGCGCGGGTTCGATCCGGTCATGCCATCGATCCCTCAGCCGAGCGGGAAGCGGGCTCAAGCGTCCCCCTGATCGAACCCGTCCGACAACGCAACGGCACTGAACTCGCTGATCCGCTCGCGAAGTTCGAGCGCCTCCACACTGCGCTGGAAACGCCGAGCCCGCAACCGCCGGTCGAGGTTCGCCAGATGCCGGATGAATGACTCGACACACTGCCGCCCGGAGCATGTACCGCTCCCCGAACCCCCAGGCAGCAGCATCACGTTGGCCATCTACCGCGTCGGTCCGCACGGGACCGAGATCCTCGTGCCGCCCGAAACGCACAAGGGCTTCGCGCGTAGCGGCCACCAAACCGAAGCCCCGTGCGCGTGTTGCGGGTGGCCCTATGAGTCGCCACGCCCGTGAACGGTCCTGTTGCCGGGCCGGCCGGGCGCCGCCGAGATCCGCACTCGTTCGGTGATCCACGAGAACACGGGATCGGAAGGGACCAAAGCATGACCATCGGTATGGGGATCCGTACGGCACGGCATCGCGACAAGAGTGGTGACGACGCGCAGAAGGACCGGCCGATTCCGCCGGAGACACCGCCGGATCCGCCGCCGCAGAAATGAGTGAGCCCATGACCTCGACAGCCTCGGAGCAAGCTCGCGTCAACGCGGGTCTGCTCCGTCTCGTGGAGGAGAGGACCGGATCCTTGGCGCAGCAGTGGCGGGACGCTTTTCTCGCTGTGCCCCGCCACCGGTTCCTGCCGGATGTGGTCTGGGTACGGCGGCGGGGAGAACGGGTACCGGAGCGGATCGATCGGCGTGCGTCGCCGGACGCGTGGTTTGCCGCCGCCTACCAGGACGTATCGGTGATCGTGCAGCTCAACGACGGCGCCGAGGCCGGCCCAAACCCGGTCTGGCCGTCATCCTCGGCGTCCCAACCGACCGTAGTGGCCGGGATGTTGCTCGCCCTCGACGTCCGCGACGGGCATCGGGTCCTGGAGATCGGCACCGGGTCCGGGTGGAACGCCGGGCTACTGGCCCACCGGCTCGGAGCCGATCGGGTCGTCACGGTCGAATTGGATCGCGCCTTGGCCGTGGAGGCCCGGCGCCGGCTCACGGCGATCGGACCGGCGCCCCGGGTCGTCACCGGTGACGGCGCCGAAGGCTGGGCGAACGGGTCGCCCTACGATCGCGTGCTCTGCACCTGCTCGGTCGAACGCGTCCCTGCGCCCTGGATCGCCCAGACCCGAACCGGTGGACGCATCGTCACGCCGTGGGCGACATCGTGGACCGCGGACGGTTCGCTGGTCTTGACGACTCATCAGGACGGCTCGGCCGTCGGCCCTTTCGTCCCCGGGGGAGCCTTCATGCGTATGCGCGCTCATCGCACCGGCCGCATCGACGACTTGGACGACGTCGTGCGTCCCGAACACGTGCCCGATTCCGGGACCACAACAGTGTCGCCGTGGGATGTCACCGGCGACGCCGACTTCGCGATCGGCGTCGCCGTGCCTCGGGTTTGGCACCTATGGGAGCCGAACCCCGGCCTGGACGGTGTCCATACGCGAATCTGGGTGGCCGACGAGGCGGGGAGCTCATGGGCTTGCGTCGACTACGACGGCGCAGGGCTCGCGGTCTTCGCCGTCCGCCAGTACGGCCCCCGCCGACTGTGGGACGAGGTGGCGGCGGCCTGGACGTGGTGGGATTCCGCCCACCGGCCCGGGCTGGATCGGTTCGGCGTCTCCGTCCGCCCGGATGGCACGCAGATCGTGTGGCACGGTTCGCCGGGCGGCCCCTCCTGGCCGGTACCCCTCGCCTGAGGCCGGGCAACGTCGCCCTCGCCGGCATTCGCCCGGTCCCTGCGTGACCGCCCCACGCACCGTGACGGGCATCGAGGGTCACGACGAAAACGGCTCCGCCCCTCCCGTGTCGAGAGGAAGGGCGGAGCCGGAAAGATGTGTGCTGCGAGTGATCAGGCCCAGAGTTGGCCGTGCAGGCCCTCGACCGCGGCCTCGGTGGATTCGGCGGTGTAGATGCCGGTGGACAGGTACTTCCAGCCGGCGTCCGCGATCACGAAGGCGATGTCGGCCGGTTCGCCCGCCTTGACCGCCTTTCGGGCGATGCCGAGGGCCGCGTGCAGGACGGCGCCGGTGGAGATGCCCGCGAAGATGCCCTCCTTCTGCAGCAGTTCGCGGGTCCGCCGAACCGCGTCGGCGGAGCCCACCGAGTAGCGGGTGGTGAGCACCTCGGCGTCGTACAGCTCGGGCACGAAGCCCTCGTCCAGGTTGCGCAGCCCGTAGACGACGTCGTCGTAGCGCGGTTCGGCCGCGACGATCGTCACCCCGGGGACCTTCTCGCGCAGATAGCGCCCGACGCCCATCAGCGTCCCGGTCGTGCCCAGGCCGGCCACGAAGTGCGTGATCGTGGGCAGGTCCTCGAGCAGTTCCGGGCCGGTGGTCGCGTAGTGCGCGTCCGGGTTGGCCGGGTTGCCGTACTGGTACAGCATCACCCACTCGGGATTCTCGGCCGCGAGCTCCTTGGCCACCCGCACCGCCGTATTGGAGCCGCCCGCCGCGGGCGAGGCGATGATCCGCGCGCCCCACATCCGCAGCAGTTCGCGGCGCTCCTCGGAGGTGTTCTCCGGCATCACGCAGACGATCTTGTAGCCCTTGAGCTTGGCCGCCATCGCCAGGGCGATCCCGGTGTTGCCCGACGTCGGCTCCAGGATCGTGCAGCCCGGGGTCAGCCGGCCGTCGCGTTCCGCCGCCTCGATCATGTGCAGGGCCGGACGGTCCTTGATCGACCCGGTCGGGTTGCGGTCCTCGAGCTTGGCCCATACCCGCACGGTCGGCGACGGGGACAGGCTCGGCAGGCCGACCAGCGGGGTACGGCCGACCGAGTCGAGCAACGAGTCGTAGCGCATCAGATCGCGCCACCGGCGACCGCCGGGAGGATCGTGACGCTGTCGCCGTCGTCCAGCTTGGTGGTGAGGCCGCCGGTGAACCGCACGTCCTCGTCGTTGAGGTAGACGTTGACGAAGCGGCGCAGCTCGCCGTTCTGCTCGATCAGTCGCTCGCGAATGCCCGGGTGCCGGGCCTCGAGGTCGACGAACAGGTCGGCGAGCGTGGCGCCCGCACCGTCCACGGCCTTCGCGCCGTCGGTGTAGGTGCGGAGGATGGTCGGGATGCGGACCTCGATGGCCATGGATGCGCTCCTCTGGTGATGACGCGAACGGAGAGAACGCAGTCCGGACGCGGGCCGCACCCTTGACGCTCCGTCGGGAGCGGTGGGGCGGGGTCGTTCGCATGCGCCGGTGCTGCGGGAGGGTGCCTGCTGCCTGGAGTGTCTGGCGGGCCGATCCGAAGCGGGATCAGCCCACGCGCGCAGCGCGACAGAGGGCGCTGGAGAGTCGGCACAGATCCACGTGCAGGCGTGCGACAAGCAGCGCGCCAGGGGCATCGCCCGGCACTGCTTCCGTCGTATTCACGCCCGCATAACGCATATGGTCATGCTAGCCATTCCCCCGGGACGCTCCGATGTCTTCTCGCATGCCGGAACGCCCCATATCAAGATGCGAGACGTGGTCGCCCGAATCCGGGCACGGAGCCGGATGTAACGGTAACAATCGGACGCCGCCACGAACATCGACACGGCGCTCGGCGGCACTCGACGCCCCTCACCTGCCCTCGGCGCGGATTCCGATCCGACCCCGACCGGCCGCGCCGCCACCGTCGATCAATACGACTCGACGACGGTGACCTCCTCCTCGGTGATCACCCCGTCGACGATCCGGTACGACCGGAACTCGTACGTCTGCTCCTCGCGCGTCGACACGAGCACGTAGTGCGCGTTGGGCTCCGACGCGTACGACACGTCGGTGCGCGACGGGTACGCCTCGGTCGCGGTGTGCGAGTGGTAGACGATCACCGGCTCCTCGTCGCGGTCGTCCATCTCGCGGTAGAGCTTGAACAGGTCCGCCGAGTCGAACTCGTAGAACGTGGGCGACCGGGCCGCGTTCAGCATCGGGATGAACCGCTCGGGACGGTCGGTGCCCTCGGGGCCCGCGACGACGCCGCACGCCTCGTCCGGGTGGTCGGCGCGGGCGTGGGCGACGATCTGATCGCGCAGGGCTGCGGTGATGGTGAGCATGCTTCGAGCGTACTGAGCGGCCGATGTCGAGCGACCTCAGACCCGGGCCCCGCGTCGCGACGGGAGGTATGCCAGGACCAGGAAGGCCACCCAGATCGGCACCACGTACAGCGCGATCCTGGTGTCGGCGGAGAAGCCCAGCAGGACCAGCACCATCACCAGGAACACGAGCACCACCCAGCCCGTGTACGGCGCGCCCGGCATCCGGAAGCCGTGCCCCTCGAGTCGGCCGCGGTCCACCGCGCGCCGGTAGCGCATCTGGCAGGCGACGATCATGCCCCACGTCCACAGCGCGCCCACGGTGGCGACCGACGTGATGTACATGAAGGCCTTGTCCGGCACGAGCGCGTTGATCAGGACGCCGGCACCCATCACGATCGCCGACACGGTGACCGCCATGGCCGGTACCCGGTGCGAGCTGAGCCCGCTCACCCGCGGCGGCGCCTGCCCCTCGACCGCGAGCGTGCGCAGCATCCGGCCGGTCGAGTACAGGCCGGAGTTGCACGAGGACAGCGCGGCGGTGAGCACCACGAAGTTGATGATCGCCGCCGCGGCCGGGATGCCCACCCGGTCGAAGACCAGCACGAACGGGCTCTCCTTGGCATGGAAGTCGGTCCACGGCGCGAGCGACAGGATGATCACGAGCGCGCCGATGTAGAACAGGCCGATCCGGAACGGGATGGTGTTGATCGCGCGCGGCAGCACCGTCTCGGGGTTTTGCGCCTCGCCCGCGGTGACGCCGACCAGTTCGACGCCCAGGAACGCGAACATCACGATCTGCAGCACCAGCAGCGTCTCCCCGACGCCGTTGGGCGCGAAGCCGCCGTCGGACCACAGGTGGGTCACCGACGCCTGGTCACCCGCCTCGCCGAAGCCGAAGAGCAGCACGCCGACGCCGACCAGGATCATCCCGATGATCGCGGTCACCTTGATCATCGAGAACCAGAACTCGAACTCGCCGAACAGCTTGACCGAGATCAGATTGGCCGCGAACAGCCCGATCAGGACCACGAGCGCGGTCACCCACTGCGGGATCCACGACCACCAGTGCTGCACATAGACGCCGGCCGCGGTGATCTCGGCCATCCCGGTGACCACCCACATCACCCAGTACGTCCAGCCCGTCACGAACCCCGCGAACGGCCCGAAGAACTCCCGGGCGTACTCGGAGAAGCTGCCCGCGACCGGGCGGTACATCAGCAGCTCGCCGAGCGCGCGCATGACGAAGAAGATCAACACGCCCGCGACCGCGTAGGCGGCGATCAACGACGGCCCGGCCTTCTCGATCGCGCCGCCCGCGCCGAGGAAGAGGCCGGTCCCGATCGCGCCGCCGATCGCGATCATCCGGATCTGGCGGCCGTTCAGCCCCCGCTCGTACCCCTCGGTCTCGATGCCCGGCTCGGCCGCCTTCGCGGCCGAGCCGACTTCGGTGTCCGTCATGATCGCTCCCGTCGTCGGTACGGAAGCCGTCTTACCAACCGAAGCGGGCGGAAACGGGGATTCCGATTCCTCCGGCGTGTCCGAAGAGCACGCCTATGCGGGGATCAACCGATTCGTCGGTGTCGGTGCTCGGCGGGGGATTGACGACAGGCCCTAGTAGCGTGTCGCTGCTTAGATATGGCGTGTCTGGTTGGGAGGTTGGTGTCTGGCAGATTCCTTCCCCTTTGCCAGACGGGACTGTTGTCATGGGTTCGCAGAAAAAGCGGCCGGTCAGGTTGACCGCGCAGGATCGCGAGGAGTTGGTCCGGGTGACCACGACGGGTGTTCGTGGGGCCTCGATGATCATGCGTGCGCGGGTGCTGCTTGCGCTGGATGCCTCGGTGGGTGAGGCGGATCCCAAGGAGGTGATCGCGGCCCGGCTCGGCGTCTCCGGTGAGACATTGCGGCTGGTCGCCAAGCGTTTCGCCGAGACCGGTGGCGATGTTCACGCCACGATCGCGCGGAAGAAGCGCGACCTCCCGCCGGTGCCCTCGCCGGTGACCGGTGAGGTCGAAGCCCGGCTGATCGCGATGGCGTGCTCACAGCCACCCCAGGGCCATGCCCGGTGGTCGCTGCGGCTGCTGGAGAAGCACGTCGCGCTGGTCGAGGACATCCCCGATCTGGACCACTCCACCATCGGACGGGTCTTAAAAAAACGGAACTGCGTCCTCATCTGAAGAAGTGCTGGACCATCCCACCACGAGCGAACGCGGAGTTCGCGGCCCGGATGGAAGACGTACTGGCCGTCTACGCCCGGCCCTATGACCCGGCACGTCCGGTGGTGTGCATGGACGAGAAGCCCTACCAGCTCCTCGACCATGCCCGCGACCCGCTTCCGGCCCGCCCGGGTCACGACGCCCGCCAGGACAGCGAGTACATCCGCCGCGGCACGTGCTCGATCTTCATGTGGGTCGAACCCCTGCGCGGGTGGCGCCGAGTTCAGGCACTGTCCCAGCGGACCCGGATCGACTGGGCCGGCCAGGTCAAGCACCTGCTGAGCGTGGATTACCCCGACGCCGAGGCCGTGGTGCTGGTGATGGACAACCTCAACACCCACGGCATCGCCTCACTGTACGAGGCATTCGACCCGGAAGAGGCCTTCGCACTGGCCCAACGCCTCAAGATCCACCACACACCCAAACACGGGTCATGGCTCAACATCGCCGAGATCGAACTCTCCGCGCTGACCCGGCAATGTCTCGACCGCCGGATCGGCGACCTCGACATCCTCAACACCGAACTCTCCGCCTGGCAGAACGCCACCAACACCGACCAACGTCAGGTGGACTGGCAGTTCACCACCCACGACGCACGCATCAAACTGCGCCACCTCTATCCCAAGAATTAGCTGCGACGGACTACTAGTGCCGCGCCCGGCAACGTTTGCCCCGTCGCGGTGTTCGGTGCGGTTCCTTGGCGTGCCGCCGGAACGTTCTCGTACTGGAGTACTTGGACGTTTCGGCGGTGCGTCGAGGGGCCGTGCCGGGCGCCGCGACGGGGCGAACGTTGCCGGGCGCGGCACTAGAGCCTGTTCTGGGTTCCAATCTTCGGACTGGTTTTCCTGCGCGGGAGGGCGGTTGCTTGATACAAGGTCGGGATGACGCGTGGTGATCTGGCCGATGGCGAGTGGGAGTTGGTCGAGCCGTTCCTCCCGATCGGGGAGCGCGGCCCGTATCCGGGGCGGTTGCGGGACTGCTTCGACGGGGTGATGTGGCGTTTTCGCACGGGCAGTCCGTGGCGGGACGTTCCCGAGCGGTACGGGCCCTGGCAGACCGTCTACCAGCGGTTCCACGCGTGGGCCCTGGCGGGGACGTTCCGGGCCCTGATGGAGGCGATGATCGCCGAGGCCGCCGCCCGCGGGCAGGTCGAACTCGGCCTGGTGAGCGTGGACTCCACCGTCGTTCGTGCGCATCAGGACGCGGCCGGGATGGTCGTCGACGCCGAACTCCTGCGGGAGGTGGAGAAGGCCGTCGACGAGGAAAAGGGGATTCTCGAAAGGGGCAAAAGGGGCCGGTGACGGAGGGGGTGCCCGCAGCGGGGGACGAGGCGGCGCGCGCGGAGCGTCGGCGGGTGCGGCGCCGACACCGGGCCAGGCTGAGGACGGCCGCATTGGGCCGTTCGCGCGGCGGACTCTCCGCGAAGATCCACCTGTCGGCCGACCGCCGCTGCCGGCCGCTGTCCTTCGTGGTCACTCCCGGACAAGCCGCCGACAACCCGCGCTTCGTCGCCGTCGTCGAGGGGATCCGGGTCCGGGGCCCCGTCGGCCGACCTCGCACCCGACCCGGCGCCGTCGCCGCCGACAAGGCCTACTCCAGTCGCGCCACCCGCCTCTACCTGCGCAGACGCCGGATCAAGGCGGTCATCCCCGAGAAGGTCGACCAGGCCGCCAACCGCAAGAAGAAGGGCTCACGCGGAGGTCGACCGATCGGCCACGACGCCACGCTCTACAAGGACCGCAACACCGTCGAGCGCTGCATCCACAAGATCAAGGCATGGCGAGGCCTGGCCACCCGATACGACAAGACGCCCGACAGCTACCTCGCCGGACTCCACCTCCGCGGCGCAATCCTCTGGCTCCGCAGCCTCCGACCCACCACATGATCCGAACCCAGAACAGGCTCTAGCACCGTCCGGTCACAACGACCCGAGCAGGGAGTCCTGGAGCCCACCGAGCCAGTGGAAGACCGCGAACAGCCACCGCCGCGGGTCGTCCTCGGCCAGCTTCGCCTCGAACTCCTCCATGTCCTCGGTGACTTCGAGCCGCGTCCCGATCACCAGACGCAGGTCGTTGAGCGCCCCGAGCCACGCCTGCACGCCCTGCGGGTCGAGCACGACCCGGTGCTCGCCGGCCTGCTCGCGCAGCTCGGCGGCGTCGGCCGGTTCGGTGAGGTCGATCAGCTCGGCCAGGTCGGCGAGCACGATCCGCGCGTTGTCGCGCTTGCGCAGCCGCAGGTCGGTCTCGGTGTACCGGCGAAACTCGGCGGCCGCCTCGGCGTCCTCCGGGTAGGCGTCGGGCAGCAGCCGCGCGAGCGCCGGATCGTCCGGCGTGCTCGGCACCTCCGTCGAGCCGAGCCCGGTCAGACCCAGTTCGGCGGCCAGCGGATCGGCCTCGTCGTCGTCGGGCGAGACCATCTCCATCAGTTGACCGCACAGATCGGCCAGCACCCGTACGTGCATGTCCTCAAGGACGATCTCGGGCTTGCCCGAGCGTCCGCGACTGAAGAGGCCGTTCACAGGCTGAACATCTCCTGGAGAGTGTGGGACGGGCGCCGGCGAGACCGCCGGCGCCGAACGGGTCCGGGCAGCGGTGTCACTTGTCGTGCTGGACGGTCGCCCACAGTCCGAACCCGTGCATTGCCGTGGTGTCGCGCTCCATCTCCTCGCGCGTCCCCGACGAAACCACCGCCCGGCCCTTGTGGTGCACGTCGTGCATGAGCTTCTCGGCCTTCTTCTTCGGATACCCGAAGTAGGACTGGAAGACGTAGGTCACGTACGACATCAGATTGATCGGGTCGTTCCAGACGATGCATACCCAAGGGGTCTCCGCCCGGACGTCCTCTTCGGGCTGGTGCTTCTCGACCTCGATGGGAGCGACACTCATACGCCCCATGCTGCCATCAGGGCAGAGCCCGGGCGAACCGGCTCCTGTGCGGTCGGCCACACCCCGATCCGACCCGGGGCGTACGCGCCACCCCCCGAGTACGGCAAAATCCCGCCCATGTCCTCTGCGCCAGCACCGGGTTGGTACCCGGATCCGGAGATCACCGGCCACATCCGTTACTGGGACGGCGGTGCCTGGGTGCCGGACAGCAGTCGGCCGGCCGAGGATCCCGGTCGACCGGCCGCCGAACAGCCCCCCCGATCGGCGCAGTCCGCGCCCCCCGAGGCGATCGAGCGGGGCGGGCGGGTGATCCAGGGCGAGGTGCTGTCCGCGCGCACCGGCGGGCTGTACGACATGTCCTCCACCGGCATGTACGCCCCGCCGACCGCCGCCCCGTCCCCTTCCCCGGGCCCGGCCGCCCCCGGACCGGCCTCAACCCCCTCGTCCGCCTCCCCCCACGCCGACCCCGTCCCGCCGCAGCGCTCCGCCGACGAGCCCGCGGCGGCGCCGTTCCGCCCGGTCCAGGCCGACATCTTCGGCAGCAACGAACGCCGCCCGGCCGCCCTGGGCCGGCGCCTGCTCGCCCGGATCGCCGACGCGCTGATCCCGCTCGCGGCCGGCATCGCCGTCGGCATCCCGCTCGTCCCGGACGCGGTGGACCACATCCGCGACAAGATCGACCGGGCCCGCTACGAGGGGCGTGACACCACGGTCTGGCTGATCGACGGCACCACCGGCACCACGCTCGCGGTGGTCCTGGGCACGGTGCTCGCGGTCGCGCTGTTGTACGAGGCGCTGCCCACGTGGCGCTGGGGCCGCTCGCTCGGCAAGACCCTGTTCGGCCTGCGCGTCGCGGACCTGGACAGCCACGACACCCCGACGCTGTGGCAGTCGGTGCGCCGCTGGCTGACGCTGTACGTCCCGGGCGTGTTCGTGGTCGGCGTGCTCGGCGCGCTGTGGGGCCTCTTCGACCGGCCGTGGCGGCAGGGGCTGCACGACAAGGCGGCCCGTACGTTCGTGGCGCGGGACTGAGCGCGGCGCCGGGGGCGCGTCCGAGCCGGTCGACGGCCCCGGCCGGCCCCGCCCCCGGGCCCGCGCTGACGGCCCGTCACCCGTACGGACGCGACACGCCGGGTCGATCGAACACGTTGCGTCAACGTTAGCTTCTGTCCGCTTTACTCGGTTTTATGACAGGTAGTGCACCGCCTCCGCCACCCGACCCTTACGGCGAAGACCCGTCCGGTCGGAACCCCTACGGGCAGCAGCAGCCCCCCGGACAGCAGCCGCCATATGGGGGGCAGCAGCCGCCGTACGGACAGCCGCCCTACGGCCAGGACCCGTCCGGCCAGGCCCCCTACGGGCAGGGTCCCTACGGTCAGGACCCGTCCTACGGCTCCGGCGGCGGCGGCCACGGCGACAGCCCGACGCTCGGCGGCCCGCTGCGCCGACTCGTGGCGCGGATCATCGACACCGTGATCGTCGGCGTGGTCGCCGGCCTGCTCTCGTGGCCGATCACCGGCGCCGACTACGACGACGTGTCGTTCGGCGCACAGTTCTCGTCCGGTCTGATCTTCTGGCTGGTGTACTTCCTCTACGAGGGCTTCCAACTCGACCGGTTCGGCCGCACCCTCGGCAAGCGGGTCCTGGGCATCAAGGTGGTGCGGGTGGCCGACGGCGGGCCCATCTCCGGATCGCCCGCGTGGACCCGCGCCGCCGTCTTCACCCTGCCTCCCATCGTGCCGTGCGTGGGCACGCTCTTCTGGCTGGTCAACGTGTTGTGGCAATTCTGGGATCAGCCGTGGCACCAGTGTCTGCACGACAAGGCCGCACGCACCACGGTCATCCGCGGGGCGTGATCCGCGGCGCGTGATGGCGCGCGCGGATGCCGAGGACTGCCGTCGTCGTGCCGAGCGCGACACCGATGCCCATGGCGACGGCAGCGCCCGCCACGGTGTGCGGCTCCCATGCCGCGAGTAGTGAGACCGTCAAGACGATCGCAACGAATACGCCGTAGCTGAGTCGGAGAAAATCCCCTCGGGCCACGACGCACCACCTCCCCCTGCACCCCTTTGTGCACGCCCCCCGCTCTCAAGCTACTGCTCCGGGCGCGCAATGTGACCATTCGATTGCGATCGGGATTTATCGGTCGCGAGTGTGGGCACCCTCTCGCGACCGGTCGGAGCGCCGATCTTCGGCCGTGGACCCGACCGAGACCCGGAGAGTTCCACGTGAACCACTCGCGCCTCATCAGCCCTGCCGTCGTCACCGCGCTCTGCGCGCTGCTCGTCCTCGCCGCCGCACCGGCGCCACCCGCACGGGCGCCCGCCGTCACGCACGCCGTCGCGGTTGCCCCAGCCGAGGCAGGCCCCTTCGTCGAACGCGACGACAACCTGCCGCACCCGTTCACCCAACGGCGCACGCAGCGACGCGACGCGGCGGTCCGGGCGATGACCGACGACCCCAGCCTCGCCTCGCGCACGGTCGCGGCCGGCGAGGCCGGCCGGGCCGAGACCCGGCCGCCCGCCGCGGCTCGGGTGTTCGCGATCCTGGTCGAGTTCGGCGATCGCACGGAGGGCGACTCCCGGCCTGGTCCGCGACACGGCGCGATCCCCGCACCGAACCGGGCCGACGACACCACGATGATGTGGCAGGCGAGCTACGAGCGCGATCACTACCGCGACCTGTTCTTCGGCCCCGGCACCACCCGCCCCTCGCTCGCCTCGTACTACCGGCAGCAGTCGGCCGGCCGCTTCTCGCTCGACGGCGAGGTCACCGACTGGGTCCGGGTGCCGTACAACGAGGCCCGGTACGGCAACGACGACTGCGGCGAGAACGTGTGCCGGGACGTGTGGGACCTCGTCCGGGACGCGATGCGGACCTGGTACGACGCCCGCATCGCCGAGGGCCTGACACCGGCGCGGATCGGCGAGCAGCTCGCCTCGTTCGACCGCTGGGACCGCGACGACTTCGACGGCGACGGCGAGTTCGACGAGCCGGACGGCTACCTCGACCACCTCGAGATCGTGCACGCGGGCGTGGACAAGGCGATGGGCGGCGGCGAGCAGGGCAGCGGCGCGGTGTGGTCGCACCGCTGGTACGCGTACGCCGACCAGGTCGGCCGCACCGGCCCCGCGTACAACCGGGCCGGCGGCACGCCGATCGGCGCCTCCGGGATGTGGGCCGGCGACTACACGATGCAGCCCGAGAACGGCGGACTCGGGGTGATCGCACACGAGTTCGGCCACAGCCTGGGCCTGCCGGACCTGTACGACCACGGCAACTCGAGCGACGGCCCGCCCGGGTTCTGGTCGCTGATGGCGCTCGGCAGCTATCTCGGCGACGAGAACGGCGCGGGTTCGCTGCCCGGCGCGCTGTCCGCGTGGGAGAAGCTGCAACTGGGCTGGCTCGACGTCCGCACCGTGGATCCCAAGCGCAAGACCGTGGTCCAGCTCGCGCCGAATCAGTCCACGGGCGACCCGCAGGCACTGCTCATCCCGCTGCCGCCACGCGCCGGCAGCTCCGCGAAGCGCTGGTACATCGTCGAGAACCGGCAGTACGTCGGGGCCGACACCGCGCTCGTGGCCGGCCCGTACCTGGTCACCAGCCCCAGCGGCAGCGGCAAGCGGGTCGCGACGCACTTCCCGTACGGCGAGGGCGTGTTGATCTGGCTGTGGGACCCCTCGTTCACCGACAACGACGTCACGGACCACCCCGGCGAGGGCTTGATCCTGCCGATCGACGTCCACCCGGAACCGCTCCTGAACCCCTCCGGCAAACCACTCCCGACCCGCTTCCAGACCGCCGACGCGGCACTGACCGCCGAAACCGAACCCACCTCGGCAGTCAACCTCGGCCGCCTGGGCACCTTCCCGTCCCGAAAGGGCGTCGCGGTATTCGCCGACAACCGCACGTACTGGTCCCCCACCGCACCGAACATGGGCGTCAAAGTCCCACACACAGGCGTCCAGATCACCACCACCGGCCCAACCCGCACAGGCGGCGCAGCCCGAGTCACGGTGGGCCCAATCCCCTGACGAACCCGCAAACGCCGGCCGAGCCACCTCCAGCCCGGCCGGCGTTCGAGCCCACCTCGACCGAAGGCCGGCCAAACCAGCCCGGCCGGCGCTTGAAGCCACCTCGGCCAAAGGCCGGGTAAACCAGCCCGGCCGGCGCTTGAGGCCAACCCAGGTGCCGCACGGCGCTATGCGCTTGAGGCCAACCCAGGTGCCGCACGGCGCTATGCAGCCGACTCCCCCACGAGCACCGCCCCCGCCAACCGCAGATCCGCCAACGCCCGCTCCGTACTCTCCGCCGCAACCCCCGCGGTCAGCCCCAGCAAGACCCGCGTCCGAAACCCCTCACCGATCGCGTCCAGCGCAGTAGCCCGCACGCAGTAGTCCGTCGCGATCCCCACCACGTCCACCTGGGTGACCCCACGCTCCCGCAGCCAAGCGGCAAGCACCGTACCGTCGGCCGCCACCCCCTCGAACCCGCTGTAGGCGGCCGCGTACGCCCCCTTGGAGAAGACCTCCTCGACCCGCCCCGACTCGACCACCTGCGCGAACGCCGGATGGAAGCGCGCGCCCTCGGTCCCGGCCACACAGTGCACCGGCCACGTGCTCTCGTAGTCCGGCGCGTCCGCGAAGTGCGCCCCGGGATCCACGTGGTGGTCGCGGGTGGCCACGATGTGCGCGTACGGCGCCGTCTCCGCGTGCACGGGGTCCGGCGGCTGCTCGGCCGAGTTGGCCGCGACATGGTGCCGGATCGCCTCCGCGACCGCGGCCCCGCCGGCGACCGCGAGGCTGCCGCCCTCGCAGAAGTCGTTCTGTACGTCCACGACGATCAATGCCCGGGTCATCGTTGTCGTCCCTACTCGTAGATGGTGGGAAGTACAGGTTCCCCGCGGGAGAGCTGCGTAGCCGAGAGCGGCAGTTCCTCACGCGAACGCGCATGCCGCTCGCGCGCCGCGGACAGCGGCTCGCGGCCGACGATCTCGCCGTTCGCGACCAGCGGGACCAACAGTTCACGCTCGCCGGGCACCGGCTCCGCGTCCGGCCGATAGGCCCGCAGCACCTCGGCCTCGGCCACGCCCTCGGCGTCGTAGCGCCGGACGGCGCTCTTGCGCCCGCCGTGGCTCGGCTTGCCGGGCGACTTCTTGGCGACCGGCACCAGCGGCGCGTCGGGCTCGTCGCTCACCGACCGCGCGACGAGCTTGTACACCAGCGACGCGGTCGGCTGCCCGGAGCCGGTCACCAGCTGCGTACCGATGCCGTAGGCGTCCACGGGAGCCGCCCGCAGCGAGGCGATCGCGTACTCGTCGAGGTCGCTGGTGACCACGATCCGGGTCTTGACCGCGCCGAGCTCGTCGAGCTGGGCACGCACCCGGTGGGCGAGCAGGAGCAGGTCGCCCGAGTCCAGCCGGACCGCGCCGAGTTCGTCGCCGGCGATGTCGACGGCGGCCCGGACGGCGGCGGCGACGTCGTAGGTGTCCACGAGCAGCGTGGTGTCCCGCCCGAGCGCCGCCACCTGGGCCGCGAACGCCTCGCGCTCGTCGTCGTGCAGGAGCGTGAACGCGTGCGCGCTGGTGCCCCTGGTCGGGATGCCGTACCGCTGCCCGGCGCGCAGGTTCGACGTGCTCGCGAAGCCGCAGATGTACGCGGCGCGCGCGGCGGCCACCGCGGCCTCCTCGTGGGTGCGGCGCGAGCCCATCTCGATGCACGGGCGCCCGGCGGCGGCCGACGTCATCCGCGACGCGGCGGCGGCCACCGCGGCGTCGTGGTTGAGGATCGACAGGAGGAGCGTCTCCAGCACCACGGCCTCGGCGAAGCTGCCCTCGACCACCACCAGCGGCGAGCCGGGGAACCAGCACTCGCCCTCGGCGTAGCCCCAGATGTTGCCGGTGAACCGGTAGCCCGCGAGCCAGTCGAGCGTCGCGGGACCGACCACGCCGGCCTCGGAAAGGAAGTGCAGGCTCTCGTCGTCGAAGCGGAAGTTCTCGATGGCGTCGAGCAGCCGGCCGGTGCCGGCGGTCACGCCGTAGCGACGGCCGTCGGGCAGCCGGCGGGCGAAGACCTCGAACACCGAACGGCGGTGCGCCGCGCCGCTGCGCAGTGCGGCTTCGAGCATCGTCAGCTCGTAGTGGTCCGTCAGCAGGGCGGTGGTTGCGGTGTCCATGTCGTCAGCATAACACGATTACTCGTCAGTTTGACGATTAGTCGAATGGTGATGCGCACCACGGATGTTCGCCCGAATACGCCCTCATTTGTGCCATGGGCGGATGCCGTGTGACAAGCCCGCCCGGCGCTCCGGCCGGGGCGCCGGCTAACCGACCCGGTCCTCCTCGGGGGTCGGCGCCCACGTGGAGCCGTTGATGTGCGTCCCGCCGCCGACGAAGAGCGTGTTGCCGGTGACGTAGCGCGAGTCGTCGCTCGCGAGGAACAACGCGGCGCCGCCGATGTCGGTCTCGGGGTCGCCCATCCGACCCATCGGGTTGCTCGCCTCGGCGGTCGCGGCGGCCGCCGGATCGGCCTTCGCGTACGCGGCGAACGCCTCCGTCCTGGCCCCGGGGCAGATCACGTTGGCCCGGATCTGGTGCGGCGCCCACTCGCGCGCGGCCGAGCGGGTCAGCGCGCGCAGCGCCTCCTTGCCGACGTTGTACTCGGCGGTGAACCGATGCGCGTTGACGCCGTTGAGGCTGGCGATGTTGATCACGCTGCCGCCGCCCGCGTCGCGCATCGGTTCGAACGCGGCCCGCATCGTCCACCACCCGGCCCACAACGCCATGTTCAGGCCGTGCTGGAACTGTTCGTCGGTCTTGTTCTCGATGTGGTTGATCCGCCCGCCGCCCCACGCGTTGTTGACGAGCGTGTCCAGTCGGCCCCAACGCGCGAGCGCGCCCTCGACCAGGCCGACCGCGTCGGCCTTGACCGTGACGTCCGCCGGCATCGCCAGCGTCTCGACGCCGAACGCGTCGGTGATCTCCGCCGCGACCCGCTCGGCCGACTCGGGCCGGATGTCGTTGACCAGGATCCGGCAACCCTCCGCCGCGAACCGCCGCGCGATCCCGCGCCCGATCCCGGCCCCGGAGCCGGTGATCACGGCGACGTGGTCCTGAAGACGTGCTGTCATGGCGCTGCCTCCCACGTTGATCGTTTACGACCGTGGGTATCCGCAACAGCCATACAAAACAAGGGTGCCGGGAGCGCTCCGAACGAACCGCGGATCAGCCCGGGCGCGACTGGTGATCGCAGTCGCGGCACTTGCGGTCCCCGTACGGCATCGAGGAGACCTTGCCCGAACCGCACTCGGGGCACGTGGGGCCGTCCGCGGCGGTCGGCGGACGCCATCGCGCGGCACACGAGCCGCACACGTAGTCGCCGACGATGTCGGTGCTCACCTTGGTCGAGCCGCACTTGCCGCACTGCACCTCGACGTGCCGCCGCTTGCGCGGCGCCGCCCGGCCGATCGCGGCCTGCCGTTCGCGCTGCGCGGAGAAGCCCCAATAGGAGCGCAGCCGGTCGGCCATGTCGGGCCGCAGGTCGCCACCCTCCCCCGATGGGGCATCGCCACGCGGCTGCTCGCTCATGGCAGTCACGGTATGGCATGCCGAGTGCCGCGCGAAGGGTTCATCGGCGGTCGGGCGCCCACCGGCCGGGGATAACCCGTCGCCCGTGCCGGACCGCCGGGCTATCGTCGAGGGCATGGAGATCCACGGGCGGCAGCGAGCTACCGGCGTCGAGCCGGCGAACCGAGCGCGTTAGGCGCACCTCGGCCCGGCTCGGCGTGTGCGCAGACCACCGCCCGCTGCTCCCGAGAAGGCCGAATCGCCATGCTCTCCCCACGGATCCGCTCCACCTTCCTCGACTTCTTCACATCGCGCGGGCATCGCCTCGTGCCCTCCGGCTCGCTGCTCCCGCCCGATCCGAGCCTGCTGGTCTCGAACGCGGGGATGAACCAGTTCAAACCGTGGTTCCTGGGCGACGTCGAGCCCGGGTTCCCGCGCGCGACCTCGGTCCAGAAGTGCGTGCGCACGGTGGACATCGACAACATCGGCCGGACCCGCCGGCACTCGACGTTCTTCGAGATGCTCGGCAACTTCTCCTTCGGCGACTACTTCAAGTCCGAGACGATCGCGTTCGCGTACGAACTGCTGACCCGGCACTACGACCTCTCGCCGGACCGGCTGTGGATCACGGTGTACGAGGACGACGACGAGGCGGAGCGGATGTGGCGCGCGGTCGGCGTGCCGTCGACCCGGATCCAACGGCTCGGCGCGGTCGACAACTTCTGGTCGATGGGCGTGCCGGGGCCGTGCGGCCCGTGCTCCGACGTCACGTACGACCGCGGCCCGTCGTTCGGCCGCGAGGGCGGCCCCGCGGTCGACTCCGAGCGCTACGTCGAACTGTGGAGCCTGGTCTTCATGCGCAGCGTGCGCGGCGAGACCGAACCCGGCGGCGGCTTCCCGGTCCTGGGCGAACTGCCGCGCACCGGCATCGACACCGGCCTCGGCCTGGACCGACTGGCGGCGGTGCTACAGGACGTGGACAGCGTCGTACAGACCGACCTGCTGCGACCCACGCTCGCGACGGCGGAGGAGTTGGCGGGCCGGCCCTACTCCCCCGTCGACCGCGAGGACCCCGATCGGGTGTCCTTCGAGGTCCTCACCGACCACGCGCGCGCGATCGCGTTCCTGCTCGCGGACGGGATCCGCCCCGGCAAGGAGGGCACCGAGTACGTGCTGCGCCGGCTGATCCGCCGGGCCCTGCGACACGGCCGCCGACTCGGCATCCAGGGCCCGATCCTGGGCCCACTCACCGCGAGCGTCGTGACGAACCTGGGCCCGTCCTGGCCCGAACTGCTCCACGAGGCGCCCCTGATCGAGGACCTCACGACCCGGGAAGAAGAATCCTTCGACCGGGTACTCCACCGCGGAACCCACCTCGTAAACAAGGCAATCCGCCGCGCCCTCACCACAGGCACCCATCAGTTGCCGGCCAAAACAGTCTTCACCCTCTACGACTCACACGGCTTCCCCCCGGACCTGACCATCGAAGCCGCCCAAGAAGCGGGCCTAACGGTCGACCAAACCCACCTGAACACCCTCCTGAACCCCCAACCCAACCGCACCTGACCAGCCAACCAACACCGGCCGGGCTACAGACAGCCCGGCCGGCGCTGGAGGCCACCACGGTCGAAGGCCGAATCCATCCAGCCCGGCCGGCGCTTGAGGCCACCACGACCGAAGGCCGGCCAAATCAGCCCGTCCGGCGCTTGAGGACAAGCAGACCGCAGGCCGCCCAACCCCGGCCCGGCCGGCCCCTGAGACCACCTCGACCGAAAATCGGATCAATCCAGCCCGGCCGGCGCTTGAGGCCACCACGACCGAGGGCCGGCCAAATCAGCCCGTCCGGCGCTTGAGGACAAGCAGACCGCAGGCCACCCACACCCCGGCCCTCAACCCGCCGCACCGGCCGAGGCCGACATCGTCTGCAACCCCACAACCCGCAGAAGCGCCAACTGCTCGGCCCCCGAACTCCCCGGCGGAGCGGTGAACACGACCAACCGCTGCCCGCCGTCCCCGGCCAAAAGCACGTCACAAGCGACCGTGACCACACCGATCTCCGGATGCCTGATCGTCTTCTCCGCCCCCCGCCGCACCGCGACGTCATGCGCCGCCCACAACGCGGCAAACTCCTCCGACGCACCAATCAACCGCTCGACCAACATCCCCGGCCGCGGATCATCCGCCCGCCGCGCGACCGTCGCCCGCAGATCCGCCACATGCGCCCGCGACAACGCGTCCACATCGCACTCCCGAAACCGCGCCCGCCCGTCCGGCTCGGCGAACCAGCTCCACAGGATGTTGCTGCCGACATTGGGCCCCATCAGCGCCACCGACATGGGGTTCTGCGCCAGCACGTCCCCGAGTTCGGACAGCACCTGCGCGGGCGTGTCGTACAGCCGATCCAGCACCAGCAACAGCGCGGGCGCCACATGCTCGGTACACCTCGACATACGCCCCGGCGGAACGTGTCCGGCCAGGTGGAACAGGTGATCGCGACCGTCCTCGTCCAGGCGCAACGCGCGGGCCAGCGCGGCAAGCAGTTGCGGCGACGGATTCGGGCCGCGGTTCTGCTCCAAACGCGCGTAGTAGTCGACCGACATCCCGGCCAGCTGCGCGACCTCTTCGCGACGCAACCCGGCGATACGCCGGCGGGCGCCCATGGGCAGGCCCACGTCGGTAGGGGTCAGCCGTTCGCGGCTGCGCAGCAGGAATCCGGCGAGTTCGCGTCGATCACTCATGCCGCCAGGATCCACCGTCACGCGCACGGCAACCAGGGATCGATTGTCCCTGGATCACCGCTCCTCGGCTGAGTCGTCCGCGGGTGAACAGGGCTCTTTCACCCCGGGCCGGCCCCCGCCAGGCTGAGCACACCGCAGGTCCGGCGCCATCGATCCGCCCGTGGGGCACACCCGATCGCCGAACCCGCCGGAACCCACCCGTTCGCATCCCACCGGACCACACCCACCCGGGAGAACACCATGAGCACGATCCTCGTCACCGGATCCACCGGCAACGTCGGCAGCCGCCTCGTCCCGCGACTGCTCGCCGGCCTCGACCCGCGGGACACCGTCCGCGTCCTGGTCCGCGACGCGAGCCGGGCACCGGCCGGCACCGAGGTCGTCGAGGGGGACATCTGCGCCGCGGCCGACCGGGCCAAGGCGCTCGCGGGCACCGACACCGTCGTCAATCTCGCCGCCGCGTTCCGGGGCGTCTCGGACGAGCGGGCCCGCGCGGTCAACCACGAGGCGGCGGTGGCGCTGGCCCGGGAGGGCGTCGAGGCGGGCGTGCGCCGCTTCGTACACACGAGCACGAACCTGGTCTACAGCCCCGGCTCCGCCCGCCCGCTCACCGAGCACGACCCGATCGAGCCGGCCGCGGTGTGGGGTCTCTACGCGGCGACGAAGGCCGCGACCGACAAGGACCTGCTGGGACTGCGCGCCGAACTCGGGCTCGACCTGGTAATCCTGCGCCTCGCGTTCGTCTACGGCGACGGTGACTCGCACCTGCGCGACTTCATGCCGTGGGGCGCCGGTTGGGCCGCACACCGCAGGCTGCCGACCGTGCATCACGCGGACGTCGCGCAGGCGCTGCTTCGCGTCCTGCGCGCGGATCGGGTGCCGTCGCCGGTGTACAACGTCGGCGACGACGCGCCGCTGACGGTGCACGAGTTGTACGCGCTGCACGGGATGGCGCATCCGGCCGAAGACAAGGCGGTCGAGGACCCGTGGGAGGCACTGCCCGACACCACGCTCCTGCGCCGCGAACTCGGCTACCGCCCGCTGTACCCGACCGTGCGCGGCGCGGCCGATGCCGGCGCGCTCTGACGGTCGGGTCGGCCGACGTCGGTCACCCGGCGTCGGCTCAGGCGGCGCGGCGGATCGCGGTGACCAGTCGCGCGTGGGCCTGCGCACGTGCCTGTCGACGACGCAGTGCGGCAATCGCCACGACTCGTGCCTCTCGACTGTCCCGCTTCTCCACGACCGCCACCTCCGAACGAACTCTCGCCGCCCCGAAAGGGCGACACCTGGAAATCTAGGTGCCGCACCCCCTTCGGGGCGTCGCCCGGGAGTCCCGATCGCGCCTACTCCCAGAGGACGACCCGAACCCCGACGTACCCCCGAGACATGCCCCTGAAGGAGTAGAGGAGCATCCTCCCGACCGGTCCTCAGACCACCTTGCCCGGGTTGAGGATGCCCAGCGGGTCGAACGCGGCCTTGACGCTCAGGTGCACCTGGACGCCCACCGGGCCCAGTTCCTTCGCGAGCCACTCGCGCTTGAGCACGCCCACGCCGTGCTCGCCGGTGATCGTGCCGCCCAGGTCGAGCCCCAGCTGCATGATCGCGTCGAACGCGGCCTCCGCGCGCTCGGCGGCCGCCTGATCGGTCGCGTCGAATATCACGATCGGGTGGGTGTTCCCGTCGCCCGCGTGCGCGCACATGCCGATCATGGTGTCGAAGCGCTCGGCGATCGCGGCCACCCCTTCGAGCATGTCGCCGAGCCGCGAACGCGGGACCGCGACGTCGTCGATCATGCTGGTCCCCAGCCGCTCCAGGGCCGGCAGCGCGAGCCGCCGGGCCTGCATGAACAGCGCCGAGTCCGCGGCGTCCTCGGCGGTGAACGCCTCGAACGCGCCGGCCTCCGTACAGATCGCCTCGATCGCGGCGAGCTCGGCGGCCGGCGCCGGGGTGTCCACCGCGATCAGCAGCAGCGCGGCCGTCTCGGCCGGTAGACCCATGTTGGCCATCGCGTTCACCGCGCGCACGGTCGTGCCGTCCATCAGCTCCATCAGCGAGGGCGTGTGGCCCGCCGCCATGATCGCCGAGACCGCGCGCGCCGCCGTCGCGGTGCTGGCGAACTGCGCCACCGTCACGAGCGCGGGCGGCGGCGTCGGCCGCAGCGCCAACGTCGCCCGGGTGACCACACCGAGCGTGCCCTCCGCGCCGACGAACAGCCGGGTGAGGTCGTAGCCCGCGACGCCCTTGGCGGTGCGCCGCCCCGTACGCAGCAGCTGCCCGTCGGCCAGCACGACCTCCAGGCCGAGCACGTACTCGGCGGTCACGCCGTACTTGACGCAGCACAGCCCGCCCGCGCCGGTGCCGATGTTGCCGCCGATCGTGCAGGTCTCCCAGCTGGAGGGGTCGGGCGGGTAGACCAGTCCGTGCGCGGCGGTCGCCTTCGAGAGGTCGGCGTTGACCACGCCGGGCTCGACCACGGCCGTCCGATCGATCGGGTCGATGTGCAGGATCCGATTCATCCGAATCAGTGACAGCACGATGCAGCCGTCCATGGCGTTCGCGCCGCCGGACAGGCCGGTGCGGGCGCCCTGCGGAACGACCGGAACCCGCAACCGGGTCGCGACCCGCATGACGTGTTGGACCTGCTCGGTGGTCTCCGCGAGCACCACCACCGCAGGGCGACCGGCCGCACACAGCCCGGCCATGTCACGCGCGTACGATGCGGCGATGTCCGCGTCCGTCACCAGGGTGTGCGCGGGCAGACCCTCCCGCAATGCCGCGAACAGGTCGGTGGTCATGCTGCCTCCCGGTGTGGCCGTGATTGGGCCCAGGGTAGGCACCGGTAAACCAGGACCGAGGGAGGGCACCCGTGCAGATCGACCGGTTGGATGCCGCGCTGATCCGGTTGCTCGTCGAAACACCGCGAATCGGTGTCGTCGAGTGCTCGCGTCGGCTCGCCGTGGCCCGCGGGACCGTACAGGCCCGCCTCGATCGACTGCGTGACGCCGGTGTGATCCGCGGCTTCGGACCCGACGTCGACCCCGCCACCCTCGGCTTCACGGTGACCGCGTTCGTGACCCTGGAGATCCGCCAGGGGCAGGGGCGCGACCTGCGCAAACACCTGGAGGGCATTCCCCAGCTGCTCGAAGTGCACGCGATCACCGGCCGCGGCGACCTGCTGTGCCGGATCGTCGCGCGCACGAACACCGACCTGCAACGGGTGATCGAGCAGATCATCGAGCTCGACGGGGTCCAGCGCGCCTCGACCACGATCGCGCTGGAGAACCCGGTGCCCTATCGGGTACTGCCGTTGGTCGAATGTGCCGTGGCGGACGGGTGAACCGACACCGGAACGAGTGACGAATCCGCCCGCTCGGCCCATCCCGCGTTTCCCGGCCCGAAGCCGACGGTAACCGACCCCGGTCAGCGCCGGGAACGCGGGAAGGGCCGCCTTGAGCTTCTGGGACTACGTCTCCAGCCGCCGTGAGCAGCTCTGGATCGAAGCCTGGATGCACGCGAACGCGGTGTTCCGGTGCATGGTCGTCGCGACCCTCGTCGGGGTGGTGATCGCGATCGCCACCTATCGCAGCGCGCTCGCGTCGCGGATCGCGATCGCCGGCACCGCGACGGTCCTGACCATCCCCTCCTTCGCGCTCCTTGGCCTGCTGATCCCGATGCTCGGGCTCGGCGCCGCGCCGACCGTGGTCGCGCTTGTGCTGTACGCGCTGCTGCCCATCGTGCGCAACGCGATCGTCGGCCTGGCCGGCGTCGATCCACAGCTTGTGGACGCGGCGCGCGGGATCGGGATGAACCGGGCGATGATCCTGATTCGGGTCGAGCTGCCGCTCGCGTGGCCGGCGCTGTTCACCGGCATCCGGGTGTCCACCCGGATGATCATGGGCATCACGGCGATCGCGGCGTACGTGTCCGGCTCCGGGCTCGGCAACGAGATCTTCAACGGCCTGGCCCGGCTCGGCAGCAAGGACGCGATCAACGCCGCGTGGGCGGGCACCCTCGGCGTGGTCGCGCTCACCCTCCTCTTCGACGCCGCCTACGTGCTCCTCGGCCGGCTGACCGTATCCAGGGGGATCCGTGGCTGACGTCACCGGTGCGACCATCCGGCTCGAGGAGCTCACCAAGCACTTCCCCGGGCAGAAGTCGGCCGCGGTCGACCGGGTCACGCTGGAGATCCCGGCCGGGCAACTGGTCGTGTTCGTCGGCCCGTCCGGCAGCGGCAAGACCACGACGATGAAGATGATCAACCGGCTGATCGAGCCGACCTCGGGGCTGATCTCGATCGACGACCGCGACGTGACCCGCCTGGACCCGGTCGAGCTGCGCCGCAAGATCGGCTACGCGATCCGGAACAGCGGCCTGTTCCCGCACATGACGGTCGGTCAGAACATCGCCCTGGTCCCGAAGATGCTCGGCTGGAGCCGGTCCGAGGTGTCCTCGCGGGTGGACGAACTCCTGGAGACCGTCGGCCTGGACAGCGGCGAGTTCCGCAACCGCTACCCGCGCCAACTCTCCGGCGGTCAGCAGCAGCGGGTCGGCGTCGCGCGGGCGCTCGCGGGCGATCCGCCGGTGCTGCTGATGGACGAGCCGTTCGGCGCGCTGGACCCGATCACGCGCGGCCACCTCCAGGACGAACTGATCCGGATCCAGCACGAGTTGCGCAAGACGATCGTGTTCGTCACGCACGACTTCGACGAGGCGGTCAAGCTCGGCGACAAGATCGTGGTGCTGCGCGAGCAGTCGCACATCGCGCAGTACGACACCCCCGAGGCGATCCTGACCAACCCGGCCGACGAGTTCGTCGCCGGCTTCGCCGGGGCGGGCGCCGCGCTCTGACGGTCGACGCTGCCGCGGGTGCGCGAGGTGGAGGTGAAGCCGTTCGAGGACAAGCCTCCCCAAGCCCGTCCGGCGCCTGAGGACAAAGCGGCTCAGCCCGTCCGGCGCTTGAGGACAAAGCAGTTCAGCCCGTCCGGCGCTTGAGGACAAGCCTCCCAAAGCCCGTCCACAGCCCAAGAACGCACCGATCAAGCCTGTCCGGCGCTTGAAGACAACCGCCACCCGCACTCAACACGACGGCACCTTCCCGCCCGTGTTCAACGCGTTCAAGGCGTCGACCGCCCCCGAAAGCGTCTCCACCGGGATCAACCTGAGCCCATTGTCCCCGGCCCGGTCGGCCTCTTTGCACTCGCCCTTGGGCAGGATGAAAACCGTCGCCCCGTCCCGCTTGGCGGCCAACAGCTTCATCGGCAGGCCGCCGATCTCGCCGACCTTGCCGTTGGCGTCGATCGCACCCGTGCCGGCGATCGTCCGGCCACCGGTGAGCTGACCCTCGGTCAGCTTGTCCACGATGCCGAGCGCGAAGAACAGGCCGGCGCTGGGGCCGCCGACGTCGGTCAGGTGCAGCGTGACCTTGACCTGCTCGGGCGACTTGTCGAGGTACTTCAGGGCCGCCATCGTCGCGCTGTCCTGCGACTTGACCATGTCCTTCACGTTGGACTCGACGACCTGCTCGATGCTCTTGCCCTCGGGGTAGACCGACTTCTTCGGCACGACCGCCTCCTCGCTGTCCCACCACGCGCCGATCAGCGAGGCGAGGCGACGCTCGTCGTCGCGTCCGCTCGCGTGGATCGTGGTGAGCAGGAAGTGTCCGGTCGTCGGATACACGGTGACGGGGCCCGAGATCTCGACCACCGGCCGCCCCGCGTCGTCGCCGAGCGTGTCGGCGGTCGCACCCGGCGTGATCAGGATGTACGGCATCGGCACCACGAACGCGAACACACAGAGGATCGCGACGAGGAGCAGGGACACCGGGAGGGTGAGCTTGGTACGGGCCACGGTTGGCAATTAAACACGGCGCGTGGAGCCACGCCGTACGGGACTCGTACCGGCTACGCGGCGGAGACCCTGACACCGCCCAATTCGTCGGACAGTTCGGCCGCCGCCTCGGCCACCCGCCGCCCCAGCCGCTCGGTGTCCAGGTTGCCGAGCGAGACGATTCCGACGCTCGACTCGACGGCGGCCAGATCCGGCACCGCGGCCGCGATCCCCGGGACCGTGTGGCGTCCGTCGCCGGGTGCGTAGACGTACGACCTGGGCATGTCGAGGCCCGCGAGCACCCGGCGGGCGGCCAGGATCGCCAGGCCCGCCGCGCCCGCGTCGAGCGCGTGGCGCGAACCGACCCGGTAGGCCACGTGGTAGTCGGTCCAGGTCGGTTCGGCGACGGCGACCACGAGCGCCTCCAGGCCGTCGACGATGGTCAGGTGCGCGGTGGCACCGGTCTCCTCGGCGAGCCGGCGCAGACATGGCACGGCCGCGTCCCGGACGAGCGGGTGCGCACGGCGGGCCAACTGCAGCGCGCCGAGCCCGAGCTTGGTTCGGCCGGATTCGTCCCGCCGGACCAGCCCGTGCTGTTCCAGGGTGGCGAGAATGCGATAGACGACGGTGCGATTGACTCCGAGCGCGGTGGCGATGTCGGGGACCGACATGCCGTCCGACGCGTCGGCGAGCAGTGCGAGGACCTTGAGCCCTCGGTCCAGGGTCTGTGACGTCTCGGCGACCACGAGTTCCCCTCCGTTCGCGTGACGTTGCATTACGTCCAGCGGCGTTCGGTCCCCGAACGGAACGCCACAATCGCGAGGCTGTGCGGCGCCAGGTCATGGGGCCAGAACACATGCTCGTCCACCACTCGGCATGCGGGCCGAGCAGAGTCCCACGTCCACGCAGGACGGTTTCTCCTGTGTGACACGTCGGAGGATCACGCTAACCAGGGAGGGCAGTTTTGGCACCGGATATCCGGGATACGGACAGGCAAAATATCAGATGAATCGGATCATTCACCCCAAACCACGCAAATCACCAATTGCGATGCGCATCATGTTCGAGGCCGAGAACCCCGTATTCACCAGCCGGACACCCCATCCCAACCAATGAGATACCCACCCGCGATCCCCTCCGACGTTTGAGCCCCACCAACCCCGTCCGGCACCTGAGGCCCCACCCAACACCCGAAACGAAACCCAGTCAGCCCGTCCGGCGCTTGAGGACAAGCCTCCCGAGCCCCACCCAACACCCGAAACGAAACCCAGTCAGCCCGTCCGGCGCTTGAGGACAACCCTCCCGAAACCCGCCCGACACCCGAAACGAAACCCACCCAGCCCGTCCGGCGTTTGAGGACAAGCCTCCCCAAGCCCACCCTCAGCCGAAGACGAACCCCATCAAGCCCGTCCGGCGCTTGAGGACAAACACCTGACGACCACCGCCCAGCCCGTCCGGCGCTTGAGGACCCGGCACCCGCCGGCCCGGCCCCACCCCCCCCGCCCAGGACCACCTCACCGCCCCGACGAGGACGTAGCCCACTCCCGGACCTTCCCGATCCGAGCCTCCAGCTGCCCCGCAGAGGCTTGCGCCACGGCCGGCCCGCCACACACCCGCCGCAGCTCGTTGTGGATCTGCCCGTGCGTCTGCCCCGTGCGGTGGTGCCACGCCGCGACCATGGTGTTGAGTTCCTTGCGCATGGCCGTCATCTGACGGTGCGTCACCACCGGACGCTGATCGGCCGGCTTCTCCGACAGGTCCGCCTCGTGGTCCGGCTTGCGACGACTCTTGGCGACCTGCTTGGCCTGCCGCGACTGCAGGAGCATCTGGACCTGGTCGGGTTCGAGCAGCCCGGGGAGGCCGAGGTACTCCTCTTCCTCCTCGCTGCCCACATGCGCCTGCAGGCCGAACTCCGCGCCGTCGAACAGCACCCGGTCGAACCGCGCCTCGCTCTCCAGCGCCTCGAACGCGAACTGCTCCTGCTGCCCCGGCTCGTCCTTCTGCGCGTTGGCCTGCGCGAGGAGGGCGTCCTCCTCGTCGTACATCCCGCCCTCCTTCTTGGGGCGGTCCAGGACGTGGTCGCGCTCGACCTCCATCTCGTTCGCGTGCTGAAGCAGCGTCGGAACGGACGGCAGGAACACGGACGCGGTCTCACCACGCCGCCGGGCGCGGACGAAGCGGCCGACCGCCTGCGCGAAGAACAGCGGCGTCGAGATGGTGGTCGCGAACACGCCGACCGCCAGCCGCGGCACGTCCACGCCCTCGGAGACCATCCGGACCGCGACCATCCACCGGTCCTCGGACGCGGAGAAGTCGTCGATCTTCTTCGACGCGCCGGTGTCGTCGGAGAGCACCAGCGTCGCGCCGTGCCCGGTGATCTCGCGGATCATCCGCGCGTACGCCCGGGCCGATTCGTGGTCGGTCGCGATCACCAGGCCGCCCGCGTCGGGGACCGCCTTGCGCACCTCGCCGAGCCGCCGGTCCGCGGCCCGCAGGACCTGCGGCATCCACGACCCCTGCGGGTCGAGCGCGGTCCGCCACGCCTGGTTGATCGCGTCCTTGGTCATCGGTTCGCCGAGCGAGGCCGCGATCTCGTCGCCGGCCTTGGTCCGCCAGCGCAGGTCGCCCGAGTAGGACAGGAAGATCACCGGCCGCACGACGCCGTCGGACAGCGCGTGCCCATAGCCGTAGGTGTAGTCGGCGGACGAGCGCCGGATGCCGTCCTTGCCCTCCTCGTACGCGACGAAGGGGATCGGGTTGATGTCCGAGCGGAACGGCGTACCGGTCAGCGCGAGCCGCCGGGTGGCCGGCTCGAACGCCTCCATGCACGCCTCGCCCCACGACTTGCTGTCGCCCGCGTGGTGGATCTCGTCCAGGATCACCAGCGTCTTGCGGTTCTCGACCCGGCGGCGGTGCAGCATCGGGTGCACGCCGACCCCCGCGTAGGTGACCGCGATCCCGTGGTACTCCTTCGAGACCGGGCCCGACGCGCTCGAATAGTTGGGGTCGATCCGCAGGCCTATGCGCGCGGCGGCCTCGGCCCACTGCTTCTTGAGGTGATCGGTCGGCGCGACGATCGTGATCTGGTGGATCACGTGCGCGTCGAGCAACTCGGAGGCGATCCGCAGCGCGAACGTCGTCTTGCCGGCCCCCGGGGTGGCGACCGCGAGGAAGTCGCGCGGTTGCCGTTCGAGGTAGGTGTCGAGGGCCCCCTGCTGCCACGCGCGAAGCTTGTTCGCGGTGCCCCAGGGGGCACGGTTGGGGAAAGCCGGGGACAGATGGGACGCGGCTGCGGTACTCACTGCGACGGGTCTGCTCCAAGCCGAAGGGGCGGTTGAGGGCAAGCGATCAGGCTACCCGAGGCCCGGTCGGGATCGACGCCGGCGCGGCGCGAGCGGCTCGGATTCGGTGGTACGCAACGGGCATTCGGCGCGAGTCGCGACACCGGGCGGGGCCGCCCTTACGCGGACAGCGGATTCATTCAGCCCAGCGCCGAACCGAGCCCCGCCGCCGATTTCCCAGGGAATCGTCTCGCCCAGGAACCCGACACATCGGAGACTCGAATGGCACCCTCCCCCGCCCAAGTCGCGCGGCACTCCCCATACCGGCCGATCCTCGCGCACCCCGTGCTGCGCCGACTGCTGCCCGGCTACGCGGTCTCGGCCCTGGGCGACGGCATGGCCGTGGTGGCGGTGGGCTGGCTCGCCGTCGAGATCGCGCCGGCCGACGGGCGCGGACTGTGGGTGGCGCTCGCGGTGGCGGCGTACACGCTGCCGGGGGCGCTGGGCGCGATCGTCCTCAACCGCCTGCTGCGCGGCCGCAGCCCCGCGCGGCTCGCGATGTGGGACGCGTTGCTGCGGGCCGGCGCGCTGGGCGCGATACCGCTCGCGCACCTCGCGGGCGCGCTGTCGATCGGGCTGTACGTCGGCCTGCTCGCGCTGTCGTCGGTGCTGCACTCGTGGGGTCAGGCCGGTACGTACACGCTGCTGGCGCGCCAGTTGCGCGAGGGCGACCACCTCGCGGGCAACGCGGTGTTCTCCACGATCGCGTCGGTGGCCACCATCGCGGGCCCGCTGCTCGCCGCGCCGCTGGTGGTGTGGGGCGGCGCGATCTCGGTCATCGCGGTCGACGCCGGGTCCTTCGCGGTTTTGGCCGGCACCCTGCTGTGGGCCGCCCCCGGACCCCAGGCCCCGGATCCCGCCGAGGCGGCGGACGCCTCCCGCGCGGGCGGCCTGGCCGTGATCCGCCGCGATCGCACGATGCGCAACCTGGTGATCCTCAGCATCGGGTTCTTCTTCCTGTTCGGCCCCGTCTACGTCGCGCTGCCGCTGCACGTGACCCACGACCTGCACGCGTCGGCGGGCACGCTCGCGGGCTTCTACAGCCTCTTCGGCGCGGGCGCGGTGCTCGGCTCGCTGCTCACGGGCTACCTGCGCCGACTGCCGTTGGGCCCGACCACGGCGGGCATCGTCGCGCTCTCCGGCCTGACCCTGCTCCCCCTGGGCCTGGGCGCCCCGACACCGGTGGCAATGGCGGGCTTCGCACTGCTCGGCCTGATGTGGCCGCCCTTCTCGACGATGTCCACCACACTCTTCCAACGCTCGGCCACCCCCGCCGAACTCCCCCGCGTACTGGCCGTGGTCTCCGCCATCCGCATCCTCGCGGTCCCCCTGGGCACCGCCCTGGGCGGCCCGACCACAACCACCCTCGGCCCCACCCCAACCCTCCTCCTCACCTCCCTCGCCCTCCTCCTCCTGGGCCTGACCGCAACAACCACCCTCCACCACAAGAACCAGCCCTCGTAGCCCACCAACCAGCTCACCCAACGCCCCGAAGACCCCAGGCCGCAGCAACAGCCGCCGTGTCCCGTCGGTTCGGCCGGCTCCGGTGATCACGGCTCGGACCCGGGAGTGTGCGCCCTCAGGGCCCACCGAACCTCGTCGAGGCCCAACGAATCCCCCGAGCCCCAGATCGCGCGCGCTCGATTGACCTTCATGGCCAACGAGTGCACGAGCCGTCTCTCGGTCTCGGGATCGGCCGCCGCCAGGATCAACTTGGAGTAGCGAACCGTGTCGACGAGGGCGGACTTGACCCGCTCATGGCGCATGTACACCGCCAGATCCGCGACCGCCTCGGCCTTCACGTCGTCCGGCATCACGGCGAACCACCCGAAGCGCACGGCTTCGGCTTCCTCGGGAAGGTAGTCCATCTTGTGCAGGTGCACGGCCAGGTCGTACAGCGGATCGCCCCACAGGGCCAGTTCCCAATCAAGGAAGCAGGTCCGGCCGGCCGCCACGATGAGGTTCTTGCGGTGGACATCGCAGTGCAGGACGCCGAACGGACGGCCCGTCATCGTGTGCCAGTCGGCCGTCACTCGGCCGAGTGGATCCTTCGGCACGCCCAACGCCGCGTACAAAGACGCGTAGGGCTGCCGAAACCGCTCCCATACGTCGGCCGTGACCGCCGAGAGCCGCGCCCCGAATCCCGCCGTATCGCGATCCTTCGGCCAATCCACCGGCACCCCGGGCAGGTCGTCGACGGGCACTCTCGACATGTCCAGGAAGAACCGCAGCACATCCGACACCAGATGCCGAGGAACCTCGACGCCCCGCGGCGCGATCGCGTCCACGACGTCACCGGACACGAAGCGATGGATCTGGAACGCCGGATCGGGTGAGACGTGCAGCACACACGGGATCGCCGACACCCACGGTGCGATCGCCCGGATCACGTCCTGTTCCGGCCAGACGCGCAGGTCCATGCCGTCCGCGCCATGAATCGGGATACGGACGATCACCGGACCCTGGTCCGTCTCGACGCGCACGTTGTCGTTGTAGAACCCGGATGCGCTTTTCCCCGATTCGCGTGCGGTGCGATAGAGCGTCAGCGGATCCGGCGTCATGCTCACTCCCCGAGAACGGTGGCTACCCATGCGTCGACTCTTCCCTCGATGGCCCCCAGGGAGTCGACGGGACGGATGGCCGCCCGAGCCCGGGCCAGCGGGGCCGCGTGCGCCGGCTGCTCCAAGCCCGATCTGCGCAGCGTGAACAGCGAAGCCAGCACGAGCGTGGGATACACCTCCGCCCCCTGGAACTCACGGATCGCCCACTCCGCGGTGCCGCGCGCGTTCTCCCGCTCACCCCGGTGCAACAGGATGAGCGACCTGACCAATTGGGCCCGGGCCGTCCCCGACCGATAGCGGGCACGCCCGAGCGTCTCCAAGGCGGTATCGAGCGTCGACTCCGCCTCGGCGATCCGGCCGCGACGCAGCAGGGCGAGCGCCTTCGCCGTATAAGCCTTGCCGAGTTCGTGCAGTGCGCCGATGTCACGCTGCATCGCGATTGCCTCGTCCGCGACGTCACCCGCGTGTTCGGGCTCGGTCCAGGCCAGGAACTCGGCCCGATTGACCGCCAGGTTCGCGAGGCAGACG
The DNA here is from genome assembly GCF_045207785.1 of Embleya sp. NBC_00896. NCBI lineage: Bacteria > Bacillati > Actinomycetota > Actinomycetes > Kitasatosporales > Streptomycetaceae > Embleya > Embleya sp. NBC_00896. The sequence goes on along the minus strand of NZ_CP108776.1, from coordinate 4,759,034 downwards.
GCCGATCCGGACTCCATGTAGTGCAGTTGCGCCTGATCCAGGCTGCTGCGGGCAGCCGGAAAGTCGAACGCGAATCGCCGGCCCAGATGGATCAGCCGGGCGGTGTCCCCACGCAGTTGGTGTTCGTTGCGATCGAGCGTGGCGATCAGGCCGTTCACCAGGTTCTCCGCGTCGCGAAAGCGCCCTCCTGCCATGTACAGGTCGGCGGCCCACAACCCGGCGCTTCTGCCTTCCGGCACAGTGGCCCCCTGCCACAGCGACGAATAGCGAGCCAATGCCTCGGATGTTCGGCCGAGCACGCGCAGCGCGTCCGCGCCGGCGAGCGCCAACCGCACCTGGGCCGAACTGTCGCCGTCGACGGCCCCGAGAGCCCGGGTCAGGGCCTCGGCGTGCTCGACGTCACCGACCAGGATCGCGGTCTCCGCCTCGACGCACCGCGCCGCCATCTCCAGCTCGGGGCGTGGACGGTCGCCGGCGGCACAAAATCGCAGGGCGTCCTCGACGACTCCGCCCAGGGATCGAATGCCGCCGCTCGCGGCGATCTCCGCCGCGATCGCGAGCAGCTCCGCCGCGGTGAACTCCCCGGCGTACATGCTGTGGAAGGCGACCTCGCGCAGTCGCACTCCGGTCGTCCTGCGGACGCTCGCGCCACCTGTCGCCGAACGGGCCGCCCGTTCACGCCAGAGGGCATGGAGTACACGGTGCACCGCCCGGCGGGTCGCGGGGCTCTGCCGTGCCCTCAGTTCGGCCGCCATCAACTGGTGCAGTTGGAACTGATCGGGTCCGGCCGGCTGGACGAACGAATACGCGGTCAGGGTCTCCCAGGTCAGCCGGTCCGCGGACAGCGCGAATGCCGCTCCGACGGTGCGGAAGATCTCGTAGTCGATCGTCCTTGCCACCGCGAGGAGTTCGAGCAGACGAACCTCCTGCGGGTCCACGTGTTGCAGAAAGCGTTCGAGGATCTCCTCACCCGACACGGCCCGGGTGAGCGCGGGTCGGCCCTCGGTTGCGCCGGTATCCGCGTCGAGGGCCAGGTTCAGGTAGAACGGCACGCCGGAACTCGCGCGGGCCAGGGCCGTGCGAGCGCGGACATCGGCGACCCCGTGGGCTTGGAGCAGTTCGACACGCGCGGGCATGGGCAAGCCGTCGAGTGGCACTCGGATCATGTGCGCGGCCCATTGACTGTCGTACGTCTCCCAGCCCAGCGGCTCACGACTCGCGATGAGCACCACGCCTCGGTCGAGCTGCGAAACGAGGTCCCGCAGCCACGCGTCGAGTCCGGCGGTGCGACCCGCGCGGGTACTGCCGCCGACCAAGGCCTCATACGCGTCGACGCACACGAGATAGTGCTTCTCCGCGCTCGCCCGACGCAGGTCCTCGGCAAACAGGAAGGTCGCGGCGTCGGCGAGTTCGACCGGATCGAGCTCGTCGAGCCGGTGCAGCGTCTCGTCGTTCCTGAGCCAGCGCCAACGCTTGAAGCGTTCGGACGACCGACCGGCGAGTTCCAGAAGTCCCGAGACGCTCCGAAAGACGGGCAGGCCGCCCACCGCGTCGGCGATGTCGGTGAGGACGTCGCTCTCCTGCCGCGCGGCAATGTCGGCAAGCGAGATCTGCAGGTGCGGGTGTAAGCGTTGCCACAACGCGAGGTACGCGAGGTCGTAGCGCGGAAACGACACGTCCTGGGCGCCGAAGCGCGCGCGCAACACCGCGAGTGCGGCGTCCTGTTCGCGCAGAGCCGGGATCTGCAGATCGAGGAGCGCGGTCCGGGCTTCGGACTCCAGCCGCAGTTGGCACTCCCGCAGGAAGCGTGATTTCCCGATTCCGCCGACCCCGGTCACGTTCACGACCCGCAGGCCGTCACCCGCATCGGCCCAGGCGTCCTCGAAGGCGGCCGTCGCCTCTTCCCGATCGACGAACCTCCTCTGCGAGCCCGCGGATCTACGAAATCGCGGTTGCAAGGGCATGAGGTCCCCAATCCTCGAAGCCGGCGCCGCAGCAGGCACTCGGGACTCAGGGTAGTCGGCGCGTCGCAGGAATCGGATGGGATTCGACCGCCGATCGGATCGCTCAGCTCGCTTCCGGGCGGCGGACGCGGGGGGCCAGGAGGGCGCCCACGAGGGTGACGGTGAGCATGATGGCGAAGATCAGGGTGAAGACGTCGCTGTCCTTGCCGGTGCCCTGGTGGAGGGCGGCGAAGATGGCGCCGGCCAGGCCGACCATCACGATGTTGCCCAGGGAGTCGGCGACCTGGAGGGAGGACGAGTTGGTGCCGGACTCCTCGGGCTCGGACAGGTCCAGGGTCAGCACGCTCACCGACGAGACCGCCATGCCCATGCCCGCGCCGCCGAAGAACCAGCCCACCGTGACCGTGTACGGCGACATCCCGGGCACCAGGGCCAGCAGCGCCCCGCCGATCGCGATCGCCACGAACAGGAAGCCCACCTGGACCAGTCGCGGCCGCCGCTCGCGCGGTGAGCGTCCCTGGAACCAGGACCCCAGCGCCCACGACAGCGCGCCCACCGTCAGCGTCAGACCGGCCTGAGTCGGCGACAACCCGTGTTCGCTGATCAGCATCAGCGGCACGAACGACTCGACCGCGAAGAACGCCCCGGCGAGCACGCCCCGGGACAGGATCACCGCCGGCAGCCCGCGCGCCGCCCGCAACGTGCCGGCGGGCAGCAGCCGGGGCACCGTCACCGCCATCAACGCCAGTCCCGCCACCAGCAGCAGCACGCCGACCACGTTCAGGCGCTGCCCGCCGTACTGGAGCATCCCCGCGCCCACCGACGCGCCGAGCGCCGCCCCGATCCGGCGCCGGTTCATCCGCGCGTCCGGGTCCGGCTCGCCCGCCATCCGCTTGAGCTGCGGCAGCATCATCGCGATCGGCAGCGCCACCAGCACCGGTATCGCCAGGAACACCCAGCGCCACCCGAGGTGGTCGGTCACCAGGCCCGACACCGGCGGCCCGACGATCGACGGCAGCACCCACGCCGCCGAGAACGCCGAGAACACCCGCGGCCGCAGCGCGGACGGATACGCCCGGCCCACCACCACGTACAGCGACACGATCACGAGCCCGCCGCCGAGGCCCTGCACGGCCCGGCCCACGATGAACGGCCACATCGACTGCGCCGTGCCGGCCAGGACCAGCCCCGCCGCGAACGCCCCGATCCCGCCGAACAGCGGCAGCCGGGGTCCACGCGCGTCACACCACTCGCCGGAGAACACCATGGCCAGCAGGCTCGTGGTGAAGAACCCGGAGAACGCCAGGGCGTACAGCGGCACGCCGTCCAGTTCCTTGACCGCCACCGGCATCGCGGTGCCCACGGCCATCGCCTCGAAGGCGATCAGCAGGACCACCGACACGATCCCGAGCGTGAGTTGGAGATAGGGCCGGGTCAGGACGCCCGGCTCCGTGTCGTGCTTGTCGGCACTCCGTCGTGCTCGCTTCGACTCCCCTACGGCTGTCACCGAAGCAGCCTAGAGGTTCGTCGGACAAGCCTCTTATCACCGAGATCGACGCAGCCTCTCAATCCGAGCAGCACAGCCGCGCGGCCGGGGTCGAGGCCGAGGCCGCAGCCGCGGTGCCTAGTCCACCACCACGTCCCGCGGCCGCAACGGCAGCCGCGGCAGCTCCAACCCGGTCGCGTCCCGCACCGCCGCCGCCACCGCCGCCGGCACCGGCACGATCGCCGCGTCCCCCAGCCCCTTCGCGCCGAACGGCGCGCCCGGCTGCGGCTCCTCGATCCAGGCGGCGACCCGGACCGGCGGTACGTCCCACGTGCCCGGCGGCGCCCACGCCGACTCGGGGTCCTCCATCAGCGCGAGCCCGACCCCCATCGCCACCGAACTCTCCACCCGTACCCGGGCCTGCGCCGGATCCAGCACCCGCCCCGCGTCATAGGCCCCGGTCACGTCCACCACCCGGATCGTGCCCAGCTCCGGATCCAGGTCGACCACCACCCGGCAGGCCGAGAACGCGACCGCCGGGTACGCGTTGCCCTGCCCCGCGTCGTCCAGCGGCTCGGTGCTCGGCGCCCGACACGCGCCCGCCGTCGTCACCGTCGCGGTGTCCTCGTACATCACGTCCACCGACAGGTCGATCAGCCCGTCGTACGACTTGATCCGCCCGTCCCGCACGTCCAACAACCGCGCCGTCATCCCGTACCTGGCCGCCACCGGCGCCAGCAAGCGCTCCCGGATCTCCCGCGCCGCCTGCTCGACCGCACCCGCCGTCAGCCAGGTATGCCGCCCCACGCCCGGCGCCCCCGCCGTCGGCAGCGCCGTACCCGCCTGCAACACGATCGCGTCCGGCACGCCCAGCACCTCGTCGACGATCTGCCGGACCAGCGTCACGAAGCCCTGCCCGACCTCGACCGCCGCGCACGTCACCGTCACCACCCCGCCGTCGAGCCGCACGGTCGCCGTCGACGTCTCGTCGGCCCCCTCGATCCCGAGCAACGGCATCAGCCCGACCGCGTACCCGGTCCCGCGCAACGTCCCCGGCGCGGGCGGCGCCGGCGGCGGCGCGGCCTCCGCGACCGCCCGCAGCGCAGCCCCCACCGGCACCGGACCGTCCAGGATCTGACCCGTCGTCAGCATCGTCCCGGTACTCAACGCGTTGCGCAGCCGCAACTCGACCGGGTTCATCCCGAGCGCGTCCGCGAGCTTGTCCATCTGCGCCTCGTGCGCGAAGCACACCTGCACCGCGCCGGGCCCGCGCATGTTCCCCGCCGGCGGGTTATTGGTCCGCACCGCCCACGCGTCGACGACCGCGTACGGCACCATGTACGGCCCCGCCGCGCAGCCCACGAGCCGCCCCACCACCTCCGGCGAGACCCCTGCGTACGCGCCGCCGTCGAGGATGATCTGCGCCTCGACCGCGAGCAGCCGGCCGTCGCTGTCGGCCCGGTGCGTGTACTTCATCCGCGCCGCGTGCCGATGCCCGCCCAGGCGCAGCGACTCCTCCCGATCGAGCACCGCCTTGACCGGCCGGCCGGTGCGCAGCGCGAGCAGGCCGACCACCGCGGTGAGCCCGACGTCCTCCCTGGTGCCCGAGGACCCGCCGGCACCGGTCGGCATCAGCCGCACCATCCCGGCCGGCAGCCCCAGGCACTCGGCGACCTGGTCGCGGTCCGCGTGCGGGTACGGCGACGCCACGTGCAGTTCGACCCCGCCGTCCGGCGAGGGCAGCGCGAGCGCGGCGTCGGTGGCGGGATTGGCCTGGTACTGCGCGGGGACCTCGTACAGCCCCTCCACCACGACCTCCTGCACCGGCGTCCCGTCCCGGCGCAGCGTCACCGGCCGGCCGTGCCGCAGCGCGATGTGCCGCAGCACGTTGCCGTCGGGGTGCAACGGCGGCCCCGCGAAGGAGTGTTCGGGGTCGGACGCGACCTCGAGCGGCCCGTACGACACCGCGACCGCCGCGGCCCCGGCCTTCGCCGCCTGCAACGTCTCCGCCGCGACCGCCGCGACCGCCTCCCCGGCGAAGCGCACGACGCTGTCGGCGAGCACCGGCCGATCCGCCACGATCACGCCGTGGCAGGACCCGGTCGGCAGGTCCGCGGCCGTCACCACCCCGCGCACACCCGGCACCGCGTACGCCGGGCCGACGTCGATGCCCAGGATCCGCGCGTGCCGGTGCGGCGAGCGCACCAGCACGCACCACAGCAGGCCGGGGGCCCACAGGTCGCCCGTGAACGAAAACCGCCCGCGTGCCTTGGCGTCCCCGTCGGGGCGCGGTGCGGACCCCCCGATGCTCACTCGGCGCCGCCGGTGGCCGGTGGCGCTATCACGTTGAACATCATGGTCGAGTGGGTCTCCTGCGGTACCCGCCGGCGCGCCACCGCGCGGACGGCTTCCACCATCGGGTGCGGGCCGGCGCACCGACAGGGGTGCCCGTCCAGCGCGCGCCGGACCTCCACCTCGTCCGGCTCCGGCGAACGCGCGAGGAGCGCGCACGCGGACGCGACCACCCCGGGCACGCAGTAGCCGCACTGGACCGCGCCGAACTCGACGAGGGCGCGCTGCACGTCGGCGGTCTCGTTGTCGTTGTCCAGGTCCTCGATCGTGCGCACCTCCCGGTCGCCGAGCGTCGCCGCCGCGACCAGGCAGGCGGCGACCGCGACCCCGTCGAGGTGCACCGTGCAGGTCCCGCACACGCCCTGCCCGCAGCCGTCCTTGGCCCCCGGCAGCCCGAGCCGCTCGCGCAGCACGTACAGCAGGTTCTCGCCGATCCACGCGTTCTCGATCAGCCGCGCCTCGCCGTTGACCCGCAGGATGTACGACGTCGTGGGCGCGTCGTCGAAGCCCGGCCCGGCGGTCATCCGCCGAACGCCCGTTGTACGGCGCGGCGTGCGCACACCGCGACCACGTGCCGCAGGTGCGCCCGGGTGGCCCGCTGTTCGGCCTCGGGCCGGACCTCGTCCGCGACCAGTCGGCCGAAGTCGGCCGCGTCGCGCGCGTCCACGAGTCGGCCCGTGTGCGCGTCGATCCGCCCCGCCAACCACTCCTCCGCCCCGAACGCGCGAACCGGCCCGGGATGCGCGCCGCCGATCGCGCATCGCACGTCGCCGACCACCGCGCCGGCCACGAGCGCGAGCGTCAGGTACCGCCCACCCCCGACCGGCGCCTTCATGAACTCCTGGACGCCGCGCAGCAGGGGCACCCGCACGCCGGTGATCAACTCGCCCGGCCGCAACAGCTGTTCGGCGATCGGACCCTCCTTGGGCGCGAGCAGATGCGGCGCGACCTCACGCACGCCGCCCGGCGAACGGCACGACACGGTGGCCTCCAGGGCCGCGAGTACGGGCAGGGAGTCGGCGGCTCGGCCGCTCGAGAGGATGTTGCCTCCCAGGGTGCCCATCGCGCGCACCTGCGCGGTGCCCACCTCGTTGGCGGCGGCGGCCAGCGCCGGTACGAGCGAGGCCAGATCGGTCCCCGCGAGCCGGGCCCAGGTGAGTCCGGCGCCGAGCATGGCGAAGCCGTCCTCGTAACCCCACCGGCGCAGATCGGCGACCTTCGCGAGCCCGATCAGGGCGGGCGGTCGCAGCGTTCCGGCGTTGACGCGGGGCATGAGGTCGGTCCCCCCGGCAACCGGCATCGCCCGGGGATCGCGCGCGAGTGCCTCCACGGCCTCGTCGAGCGACAGCGGCATCAAGATCGTCGCGTCCACAGCGTCGCCCACCCTATTGGCAGCCACCCTCGAACGGGCGGTCCAGGTCGAGATTCGGCACAACGCGAGAGGCGCCGACCACTTGGTCGACGCCTCGGCACCGCGACACCCACGAAACGGCGACTACTTACCGCCGCTCGAACCGCCCTTGCCGCCCTTGCCGCTCTTGTCCTTGTCCCCGCCGCCGGCGGGCATCGTCTCGTAGATCTCCTTGCACATCGGGCAGACCGGGTACTTCTTCGGGTCGCGACCCGGTACCCACACCTTCCCGCACAGGGCGATGACCGGACTCCCGGACATCGCGCTTTCCATGATCTTGTCGCGCTGGACATAGTGCGCGAAACGCTCGTGGTCACCGTCGCCGTGGGAGAGCTGCGGCGTCTCCTCGATCAGCGTGCCGGTGCCCGTCCCGTGCTCCGGCTCCGGGAAGCTCTGGGGAGTGGTCATGCGATCCAGTCTAACCAGCGCCGGCGGCGGCGACCCCGGCCCCGTCACCCGGACGGAAGCCGGTGCCGTGATCGGAAAGGTTCACCGGTTCCCGGCGCCCGGCACCGGTGCCGGGCGCCGCGACGGGGCAGGCGTTGCCGGGCGCGGCGCTGGACACGCCCTAGTTCAGCGTGGGGTCCTCGGGATAGGTCGCGACCATCGCCAACTCGCCCACCTGGCGACGCAACACCGCACGCCACAGCCGGTCCGGGTGCGGCGTGAACGCGTCCCCCGGCTCGGAGTCGACCACGTACCACGCGCCCGACTTGAGCTCGGTCTCCAACTGCCCCGGCCCCCACCCCGCGTAGCCCGCGAACACGCGCATCGAGCCGAAGTCGGACGCGACCAACTCGGGCGGTACGTCCAGATCCACCAGCCCCAGACCGCCGTGCACCCGCCGCCATCCCAGCGGCTCCGCGCCGCCCGGCACGGACGCGATCGCGAGCGCCGAGTCCATCGCGACCGGGCCGCCCTGGAACACCACGGACGGCTCGCTGACGATCTTCGACCACGGCACGAGCACGTCGTTGACATCGACCGGGCTGGGCCGGTTGATCACCACGCCGAGCGTGCCGTCCTCGTCGTGTTCCAGGAGGAAGACCACACACCGGTCGAAGTTGGGATCGGCCAGCGCGGGCGTGGCCACGAGCAGGCGTCCGGTGAGCGATACCTCGGTCATGGGGCTCATGATCCCGCAACCGTCGCCTCGTGTGACGCCACCCCGCGAGGAAGTCGGACCGCGAACGTCAGGCCGGCCGTCGCGCCGAACATGTCCGCGACCGCGTCCCACGCGTCGCCGCTGCGCCGCGCCAACAGGAAGTGCTGGACCAACTCGCTCTCGATCGCGTGCGCCGCGAGCCCCACACCGAGCACGAGCGGCCCGATTCCGACACGCCGACCGGTCCACGCCACGGCCGCGAACGAAAGAAAATGCACGATCTTGTCACGATGTGGAATGAATGTCGCCGGGTCACCTGGACTGCCCGGATTGAACAGGATCACCAGGTTCAGCACCACAGCCACCGCGAACGCCCAGTACGCGAGCCTGCCGCCGTTCATCCCAACCCCCCGAATACGGGTCGAACGACCCTCCGCTTTGGGCCCTTCGGCGCCGCGGGCCGGCACGGGAGAGAGGCGGATCCGACTACCGTGTAACGCTGTCGGTCCATCTTCCCTGTCGGCTTCGGTTTGCGAAGAAGTGCGAGGATTCATGCAAGACGACGTGCTCTTGGTTCACGGCGGTTCCCCGCTTGAGGGCGAGGTTCGCGTCAAGGGCGCCAAGAACCTGGTGCCGAAGGCGATGGTGGCGGCGCTCCTCGGCGAGGCGCCGAGCCGGCTGCGCAACGTCCCCGAGATCAGCGACGTGCGCATCGTCCGCGGCCTGCTCCAGCTGCACGGCGTCGCGGTGCGCGAGGGCGAGGAGCCCGGCGAACTGCTGATGGACCCGACCCAGGTCGAACAGGCCAACGTCGTGGACATCGACGCGCACGCGGGCTCCAGCCGGATCCCGATCCTGTTCTGCGGCCCGCTCCTGCACCGCCTCGGCCGCGCGTTCATCCCGGACCTCGGCGGCTGCATGATCGGCGACCGGCCGATCGACTTCCACCTGAGCGTCCTGCGCGAGTTCGGCGCGGTGATCACCAAGCGTCCCGAGGGCCTGTACATCGAGGCGCCCAACGGGCTCAAGGGCACCAAGGTCAGCCTGCCGTTCCCCAGCGTCGGCGCCACCGAGCAGGTCCTGCTCGCGGCGGTCCGCGCCGAGGGCACCACCGAGCTGTCCAACGCGGCGGTCGAGCCGGAGATCATAGACCTCATCTGCGTGCTCCAGAAGATGGGCGCGATCATCTCCGTCACCACCGACCGGGTGATTCGGATCATCGGGGTGGCCAAGCTCGGCGGCTACGACCACCGCGCCCTCCCGGACCGCCTGGAGGCCGCGTCCTGGGCCTGCGCGGCGCTGGCCACGCACGGCGACATCTACGTCCGCGGCGCCCGCCAGCTGGACATGATGACGTTCCTGAACGTCTTCCGGCAGGTCGGCGGCGCGTTCTCGATCGAGGACGACGGCATCCGCTTCTGGCACCCGGGCGGCCCGCTCAAGGCGATCGCCCTGGAGACCGACGTACACCCCGGCTTCCAGACCGACTGGCAGCAGCCGCTCGTGGTCGCGCTGACCCAGGCCACCGGCCTGTCGATCGTGCACGAGACGGTGTACGAGCGACGCCTGGGCTTCACGTCCGCGCTCAACCAGATGGGCGCGACGATCCAGCTGTACAGCGAGTGCCTGGGCGGCACCCCGTGCCGTTTCGGCCAGCGCAACTTCCAGCACTCGGCCGTCATCTCCGGGCCCGCCAAGCTGCACGCGACCGACCTGGACATCCCGGACCTGCGCGCGGGCTTCTCGTACCTGATCGCCGCGCTCGCGGCGGAGGGCACGTCCCGGGTGACCGGCATCGACCTGATCGAGCGCGGCTACGAGGACTTCCAGGCCAAGCTGGAGGCCCTGGGCGCCCGCGTGGAGCTACCGATGCGGATCGCCGAAAGCGTCGCCTAGATCGTCCCCGGACGGCGTCCGGGGACGATCCGGTGCCCTCGGGGCCGGTCCCCCGGACCCCGAGGGCCCGTGACGGGCCCTGAACGGCCCACGAAGGCCCGCGAATGCCGGAAGGGCGGCTTCCCCGAGGGGAAGCCGCCCTTCCGGTTCTACCGGGGCGCTACGGCCTTACTTGCCCGAGGCCGCGGCCTTGAGCTTCGAGCCCGCCGAAACCTTCACACCGAAGCCTGCCGGGATGTCGATCGGGTCACCGGTCTGCGGGTTCCGCGCGGTGCGGGCGGCACGGTGGGTCCGCTCGAAGGTGAGGAAGCCGGGGATCGAGACCTTCTCGTCACCCTTGGCGACGATCTCACCGACGACGTCGGCGAGCGCGCTCAGTACGGCGTCCGCGTCCTTGCGGGTCACGTCGGCGCGCTCCGCGAGGGCGGCCACCAGCTCACTGCGGTTCATGTGTCACTCCCGTGTCTTGCTGACCTCCGCCCGCCACCACAACGTGGTCACGGACGTGGTTCAGTCCAACTCGCTGTTCTTGCCCCGGGGACGAATCCTGCACTCATCCATGCCCGGAAGCTAATCAAGGACACGCGAAATCACTGGGAAAGCCCCGTGATTTCGCGGTTCCGGCAGATTACGGGGCCGTTCGGGGGCCTCTGCAACCGGGATGCGTACAGACAGTACGACGATCATCCCGCAGGGTTCTGCCGCTCCGCCAACACCGCGTCCCGCACCGCCGCGGCCACCACGCCGGCGACCTCCGGGTGGAAAACACTCGGAATGATGTAATTCGGGTTCACTTCGTCGTCGGAGACCACCGACGCCAGCGCCCGCGCGGCGGCGAGCAGCATCTCGTTGGTGACGTGCCGGCTCTGGGCGTCCAACAGGCCGCGGAAGACGCCCGGGAAGACCAGCACGTTGTTGATCTGGTTCGGGAAGTCGCTGCGACCCGTGGCGACCACCGCGGCGTGCTCCAGGGCCGCCACCGGGTCCACCTCGGGATCCGGGTTGGCCAGCGCGAACACGATCGAGTCGTCGGCCATCGCGGCGATGTCGGAGCCGTCGAGTACGTTCGGCGCCGAGACGCCGATGAACACGTCCGCGCCGACCACGGCCTCCTTGAGGGTGCCCGTGAGGCCCTGCTCGTTCGTGTGCTCGGCGATCCAGCGCAGGTCCTCGCCCATGCCGGTGCGGCCCGTGTGCACGACGCCCTGGACGTCCGCGGTCACGACGTGGCCGGCGCCTGCGGAGAGGAGCAGCTTGAGGATCGCCGTACCCGCCGCGCCCGCGCCGGACATGACAATGCGCACATCCTCGATCTTCTTGCCGACCACCCGCAGCGCGTTGGTGAGCGCCGCGAGCACCACGATCGCGGTGCCGTGCTGGTCGTCGTGGAAGACCGGGATGTCGAGCGTCTCGCGCAGCCGGCGCTCGATCTCGAAGCAGCGCGGCGCGGAGATGTCCTCCAGGTTGATCCCGGCGAAGCCCGGCGCCATGACCTGCACCGCGCGGACGATCTCGTCGGGGTCCTGCGTGTCGAGGCAGATCGGCCACGCGTCGATCCCGGCGAACCGCTTGAACAGGGCCGCCTTGCCCTCCATGACCGGCAGCGCGGCCTTGGGGCCGATGTTGCCCAGACCGAGCACGGCGGAGCCGTCGGTGACCACCGCGACGGTGTTGCGCTTGATGGTCAGCCGGCGCGCGTCGTCGGGGTTCTCCGCGATGGCCAGGCACACTCGCGCCACGCCCGGGGTGTAGATCATCGACAGGTCGTCACGGTTGCGGATCGGATGCTTGGACTGCATCTCGATCTTGCCGCCGAGGTGCATCAGGAAGGTTCGGTCGGAGACCTTGCCGAGGGTGACGCCCTCGATCTCCCGGACCGCCTCGACGAGTCGGTCGGCGTGATCGGTCGAGGTCGCGGCGATCGTGACGTCGATCCGCAGGCGCTCGTGGCCGGACGCCGTGACGTCGAGCGCGGTGATCGACCCCCCGGCGGATTCGACCGTGTTGGTGAGCCGACTGACCGACCGTCCCCCTGCGGGGACCTCCAGTCGAGCCGTGATCGAGTACGAGGCGCTTGGCGCTGCGGGCATGAACTCTTTCTCCTCCGATCGCTGCGGCGCCCCGTCTCCCACGGCGCCGCATCGCCTCCGATGGTCTCACTTCGTGGACACGGCCGGGCCCGGGGCCCGCTGTACCCGGGCCCCGGGCGCACGCAAACTGTGATCCTCGTCCTTCGTGATCGCTCCGGCCTCCGGGGGGCGGTCGGCTAGGCTGTCCCATGGCACCGGCTCGATCCAAGCCCCCGGGCCCAACCATTAGTCCCTTCGAGGGACCACTTGCCGCGAGGCGAGCATTGGCGGGTCGGTGTCCCAAGCATCACGAACCGGCGGCCCCGAACGGGACCGCCGGTTCGTTGCGTGGAGAGCCATCTCACCTGGTCGGGCCCTCGGCACTTCAGGGCGCACCGGTCGCAGTCGGCGGCTATTCGCCGCGTGCTCGCCTGAGCCCACTCGCGGCTACCAGCGCCGAGCCCAGGGCGATCCACGCGAGCAGCACGGTGAGGTGCTCGGCGGCGCCGTTGCCGTCGAAGAAGGCGACCGAGCGCAGCAGGTTGCCGCCCGCGCCCGGCGGCAGGAGTTGGCCGAGCGTGCCCCACGGCCGCGGGAGGAGTTCGGGAGCGCTCGACACTCCCGACATCGGGTTGCCGATCATGAACATGGTGAACGCCCCGACCCCGATGCCCGGCTTCCCGATCAGCGCGGCCAGGCCGATGATCGGCAGACCGACCGCGAGCATGAGCAGCGTCACCGCGCCCGCGTTGATCGCGTACGGCCCCGACAGGGCACCGATCCAGCCCTGGAGCATCCCCGCGGCCACGAGGCCGGCCAGGACGGCGAACAGGCCCGCGCCGGCGAGCCGCAGTCGCAGCTTCGGCACGGTCAGGGTCAGGAAGATCCCGCTGAGCATCGCGGTCAGCACGAGCGGCAGCACCGCGCCGCTCAGACCCGCGCCGCGCGGATCGTCGGCGGGAGCCGGTACGACGTCGACGACCGGCACCGGTCGGCCCTCGTTCGCAGCGGCCGCCACCTGCGGAAGCAGCTGTGCGACCGTCGCGCTCGCGGCCGACGCGGTCAGCAGGCGGGGCCCGTCCGGGCCGAGCACGATCGCGCCGTAGTCCCGACGGCCCTCGACCCGGGCCCGCGCCGCCGCCTCGTCGGCCACCGCGTGCACGGTGAACGCACCGGGGCGCTGCGCCTCCAGGCGGTCCGCGAGCGCGTCCACCGCCGCCCGCGGCCCCGCCACCGCGATCGGCAGGTCGCGCGGCGCGGAGCGGGCCCCGGGCCACCCGAACAGGGACAGCATGAGCATCTGCAGGACCACGAGCCCCACCGCGACCCCGGCCGCGATCCGCCACATCGGAATCACCGGCCGCTCCGCCGACGGCCCGACCGCCCCGGCTTCCGATCCGGGATCCGCTGTTGCGTCCGTCTCCGGTTCCGGTCGCTCCGAAGCGTCCCGCGACCGCCCGCGTACCTCGTCCGACGCGTCGTGCGACACGTTCTGCGACATCGCCCCTCCCTCGAGCCCCGAATCGAGGATCTTCATATTCATCACTTGAGGAAAACGATCCTGGGCGGCCCACCGGGCTTCTGTCAAGAAGAACGTTCGTTTTATTATCGACCCATGCCCAAGGTCAGCCAGGAACACCTCGACGCCCGCCGCCGCCAGATCCTCGATGCGGCCCGGAGCTGCTTCGCGCACAACGGCTTCCACCGCACGTCGATGCCCGACGTCTTCGCCGCGTCCGGCCTGTCCGCCGGCGCCGTGTACCGGTACTTCAAGGGCAAGGACGAACTGATCGCCGCGTGCTGCACCGACGCCCTCCAGGCGGTGGCCGCCGCCCTGCCGGACCCGAACACGCTCCGGATGGCCGGCGCCGGATCAGAGCCGCTCACCGAGACGCTGGACCGCCTGGTCGACACGGTCGTCGCCCTCGACGGCGAAGAGGGCATCGGCCGGGTCGCCATCCAGGTCTGGGGCGAGGCCATGCGCGATCCCGAGCTCGGTGCGCATGTGCGCGCCGAGTACAACGTCGTCCTGGAACGCCTCGTCGCGGTCTGCGCCGCGTCCCGCGACACCGGCGCCCTCCCCCCGACCGCCGACCCGAAGGTCGTCGCACTGGCCGTGATGGCCCTGCTCCAGGGCTTCATGGTCCAGCGCACGGTCCTGGGCCACACCTGCGCGACCGACTTCAAGGCGGGCGTCCACGCGCTGCTCGGCGTCGGCACCGACACCTGAAGCGGACCCGCTCGCCGGAATCGGGTTCGCCCGAGGCGCGCCACCCGAAGCGCAGACGAAGCGCGCACGAAGAAGCCCGGTGTACGAATACACCGGGCTTCTTCGTGGTCATCTTTTTTCAATTATTTCAACAGGGGTGGAGGTGGCGGGAATTGAACCCGCGTCCTACGGTGCAAAACCAGAGCTTCTCCGAGCGCAGTCCACAACGATTTTCTCAGCCCCGGTGTTCACGTGGACAAGACACCGACGGGCTCAGCTACTGTTTAGTGTTCCGTATGACCCCGTAGCCGGGTCGTACGGTGGAGTCCCCTAGATTATGCCAGGGTCCGGGGCGGGGACGCACCCGGTCTGACACCTTCGGATACTCGCTTAGGCAGCGAGGGCGAAGGAATCGCGCTTGGTATCGGCGATTATTTGTTTGCGACAGGTGGTTAACGAGATCATTGTCGCTTCCTCGGCTCGCTTCCTCTGCTTCGACAGCCGCAGTCGAAACCGATCACCCCCTATTGAGTTTTCAAGCAACCACCCGGGGCTCCGCGAAATCCGGAGACCGAGTGTCATGCTCGATGGTCACGCCCACTACACCCGCTCAGGCGCAACCACGCCCATCGTACGGTCCCAACACGGAACCGGTCCACTTCATTCCCGGCGGCCGCGCACGTACTTGGACATCACGCGATCGGTCTCGCGCTTGTCCTGCTGTTCACGCAGGGTCTGCCGCTTGTCGTAGTTCTTCTTGCCCTTGGCCAGCGCCAGTTCGAGCTTGGCCCGGCCGTCCTTGAAGTACAGGCTGAGCGGCACCAGCGTGTGACCCGATTCCTGGGTCTCGTGGATGAGCTTCTCGATCTCGTGCCGGTGCAGCAGCAGCTTGCGCTTGCGCCGCGCCGTGTGGTTGGTCCACGTGCCCTGCGAGTACTCCGAGATGTGCACGTTGTGCAGCCACACCTCGCCACCGTCGATGCTCGCGTAGCCGTCCACCAGGGACGCCTTGCCGGCCCGCAACGACTTGACTTCGGTGCCGGTCAGGACGAGGCCGACCTCGAGGGTGTCCTCGATGAGGTAGTCGTGCCGCGCCTTCTTGTTCTGCGCGATGAGCTTGCGCCCTGTCTCTTTCGCCATGGTCCCTGCATTCTCGCGCATGGCCGCAAACCCATTACCCCGGGCGGCACCGGGACGGCCGCGTCAGATCCACAGCGCGGGGTCGACGAACTCGCCGTCCACCAGGACCTCGAAGTGCAGGTGCGCGCCGGTGGACCAGCCGGTGTTGCCCGAGCGGCCGACCTGGCCGCCCCGGGCCACCTTCTGCCCCTCGCGCACGGTGATCTTGGACAGGTGGTTGTACGTCGTGGTCAACGCTACGCCGCCGACCCGGCCGTGCGAGACCACGACGCGGTAGCCGTACGCCGAGGTATAGCCGGTCTGCACGACCGTGCCCTCGCGGGCCGCCGCCACCGACGTGCCCACCGGGACCGCGAAGTCGGTCCCCGTGTGCAGCTTCGTGTACTCCAGGATCGGGTGGTAGCGCATCCCGAACTTCGAGCTGAGCGGGCCGCGGACCGGGTAGGACAGTGCGGCGCTCCGCGCCGAGCCCGAGGACCGGGTGCCGGAGCCGCCTTTCGAGCGGGTCGAGCGGGTCGGCGCGTTGTGCCGGTTCACCAGCTCGGTCAGCCGCTTCTGCTCGGCCCTGGTCACGCCGTAGCGCTGCTGGTCGGCCGCCTTCTCCTCGCGCGCGGTGTTCAACGCGGCCTGGCGTTGCGCCGCCAGCGTGTCCACCTTCGCCGTCGCCTCCGCCGCGGTCCGCTCCAGCGCGAGGACCTCGACCAGGTTCCGGTCCGCCTCCTCGTGCCGGAGCCGGGCCTCCTCGCGGCGCCGCTCCAGCTCGGCCCTGCGGACGTCGATCGCGTCCTTGGTGCGCTCCAGGCGGGCGATCGTCTCGTGGTCGGCCTGGAGCATCTGCCGATAGCCCTGGAGGCTGCTCAGCAGCTGCCCCGGGGTCTGCGCGCGCAGGATCATCGAGAGCTGGGCCATCCCCCCGTTGCGGTACGCGCGGCTCACGAGCCGGGTGACGTCGTCGCGCACCGACTCGGTCGAGGCCGCGACGTCGCGCAACTCGGCCTCCGCGGTGCCCACCGCGGCGATCGCGAGGTCCACGCCGTGGCTCAGCTCGGCCGTGTGGGCCCGCGCCTCGGCCGCCCGCGCGCGGGCCGCGTCCAGCGCGGCGCGGGCGCCCGGCGCGCCCGCCTCGGCCTCGGCGTACGCCGCCTCGGCCTTCGCGAGCCGGGCCAGCGAGGCGTCGAGATCGGTACGCATGTCCCGGGCCGCGGCGCCGTTGGGCTGCTTGCGGGCCCGGGCGTCACCGCCCCCGTCCGCGTACGCGGGCACGAAACCCACCGCGGCACCCGTGATCACCACGAGCGCGAGGAAGCCGAGTCGCCTCGTCCGAATTCTGCGCATGATCACATGAGATGCAGGATTCGAACGAATTGCCACGACCCACACCGATATGGAAGTAATACGAACCCGTCCGGGCGCACGCATACGTTCGACGGCCCCGCTCCGCCGAAGCGAAACGGGGCCGTCGGGCCGTCGGGCCGGATCCGGGATCCGGGATCCGAGTCGCGGGCGAACCGCGAGTCAGACCTTGAGGTACTTCAGCAGCGTGAGGAACGACGCGATCCCGGACATCAGCACGCCGAAGATGACCAGCAGCGGGAAGGTCCAGAGGACCGGCCCCCAGCCGATCAACTCGAACGCGTTGAACTGCTGCCCGAGGCCCTGTCTGACGCCGAAGAAGAAACCGGCGCTCAACAGACCGCTCGCCAACACGCCGCCCAGGAGCCCGGCGATCGCCGATTCCATGATGAACGGCAATTGGATGTACAGATTCGACGCGCCGACCAGCCGCATGATGCCGGTCTCGCGCCGGCGACTGAACGCGGATACCCGGGCCGTGTTGACGATCAACAGGATCGCCACCAGGAGCATGAACACCATGACGCCGATGGCGGCCAATTGCGCGTTCTTCAACAGCTTGAAGAACGGCTCCAGGATCTTGCGCTGGTCCTGCACCGACTGCACGCCCGGGCGGCCCGCGAAAGCGCTCGCCACGACCACGTACTTCGTCGGGTCCTTGAGCTTGACCCGGAAGGATTCCGGCAGCTGGTCCGCGGTCACGCTGCCCGAGAGCGGGGATTCCTTGTTCTGTTCCTTGAAGTGCTGGAACGCTTCCTGCTTTGTCTCGTAGTAGGTCTTCTCGACGAGCGGCATCCTGCTGAGTTCCGCGCGGATCGACTCGCGCTGCTCGTTCGACACCTCACCGCCCGCACAACCGGCGTCGTGGTCGCTCTTGCCGCACAGGAAGATCGAGACCTCGACCCGGTCGTACCAGAAGTCCTTCATCTCGTTCACCTGCACCCGCAGCAGCGCACCCGCTCCGGCCAGCGTGAGGGACAGCGCGACGCTGACGATCACCGCGATCGTCATGGTCAGGTTCCGGCGGAGACCGACTCCGATCTCCGAGAGGACGAACTGGGCGCGCATGATGTCCTAGTCGCTCGGGGCGCGGCCGGAATGCCGCGCCGTTGTGGTCCGGTGGATCAGTGCTGGTAGCCGTACACGCCGCGGGACTGGTCGCGGACGAGTCGGCCCTGTTCCAGCTCGATGACGCGTTTGCGCATCTGGTCCACGATCGCCTGGTCGTGCGTGGCCATCAGGATCGTGGTGCCCGTCCGGTTGATCCGGTCGAGCAGCTTCATGATGCCGACGCTGTTCTGGGGGTCGAGGTTGCCGGTGGGCTCGTCGGCGATGAGGATCATCGGCCGGTTGACGAAGGCACGGGCGATCGCCACGCGCTGCTGCTCACCACCGGACAGTTCGCCGGGCATGCGCTCTTCCTTGCCGCCCAGTCCCACCAGGTCCAGGACCTCCGGAACCACCTTGCGGATCGTGCCCCGCGGCTTGCCGATCACCTCGAGCGCGAACGCGACGTTCTGGTACACGGTCTTGTTCGGCAGCAGCCGGAAGTCCTGGAAGACGGTGCCCACCTGGCGGCGCAGCGCGGGAACCTTCCAGTTGGACAGCCGGCCGAGGTCCTTGCCCGCCACGAAGATGTTGCCTAGGGAGGGCCGCTCCTCTTTGAGGACGAGCCGCAGGAAGGTGGACTTACCCGAGCCCGAGGACCCGACGAGGAAGACGAACTCACCCTTCTCCACTTCGAGGGAGACGTCGTGCAACGCGGGGCGCGGCTGCTTCGGGTAGGTCTTGCTGACGTTGTCGAATCGGATCACGGTTGCATCACGGTGCGCCAGTGTAGGGGGCAGGACATGCAGCTGGGGGCACAGAGGAGGCCAAGGGACCGGACTGTCGGGAGCCGGGCGCCCAGGCTCGGACAGAGTGGTCGTCGGGCATGGCCATTCCGTGAGTGTAAGCGGCACAGTGGAAGGGGATGGGAACTTCCCGCCGCGTCGCGAGCGTTATGTGTATCGATGCGCGATAGCGGAGCAATCGAGGCGGAGGAGTCGAGATGACCTTGGACCGCCTGGTGTGTGCGAACTGCGCCGGCTTGGTCGCGGAGGGTCGCTGCCCGACGTGTCGGGCGAGCCGTGAGCGCCTGCAGCGCTCCGGTGGGCCCAATCCCGCGATGCTCGTGGCGATCGCCCTGCTCGTTTTGGCCTGCGCACTGCTGCTGGCCGGCCTGGGCGGCTGAACAGGCCGCCCGATCCACCCCTAGACGACACGAAGGCCCTGGGTGCCCCCAGGGCCTTCGCGCTGTCCGGCGGCGTTCCGTGGATTCCGGAACCCGTGTCGGCCGTTGTCGGCAGCTGTCCGACGCGGACCGACCCGGGCGGGCGCCCCGTACTCGGTGCCGGACACAGGGTCCGACGCCGTTCCGCGGTGCCGCCCACCGTCCCTCGTTCCGAACCGACCGTTTCACAGACGCACTCGCGTCGAACGCGGTGCGCCCGGCTCGGAATGTCCGGACGGCGCATCAGTGCCCCGACACCGCCGCGCCGGGGCACAAGTCTTCGACTCAGGCCGCCTCGGTCTGCTGACGACGCTTCAGCCGCGCCGGCAGGACGGTGAACGTGAAGCCACCGGCCGCCATCGCGGCACCGCCGACGATCAGGAACGCCATGTTGGCGCCCGAACCGGTGTCGGCCAGGTTCTTGTCCTTCGCCGCGGGCTGCTGCGCCGGCGTGGTGTCGCCGCCGCCGAAGTCGCGGACCGGCGCGTTCTGCTGGTCACCGTTGCCGGAGTTGGTCCGCGAGTTCTCGTTGGTCCCACAGTTCAGGTCGAGACCGCCTGAGGCGTGCGTGGCGTCACACGTGTTGCCGCCACCGGTGTTGCCGTTGCCGCCGGTGTTGGTGTTGCCACCGTTGCCACCGGTGTTGTTGTTGCCACCGTTGTTGCCGCCGTTGTTGCCGCCATTGCCACCACCGGTGGTCGGCGGCTTCGTGGTCGGCGGCTTCGTGGTCGGCGACTCGGTGCCGGGCGGCTCCGTGGTCGGCGGCTTCGTGGTCGGCGGCTTCGTGATCGGGGGCACCGTCACCGGCGGCACCGTGATCGGCGGAACCGTCACCGGAGGCACCGTCACGGGCGGCACCGTCGGCGGGTCCGTCTCACATTCGTGCGTCGGAGTCGGCGTGCACGTCGGCTCGTCGCTCGTGCTCGCGCCCTCGGCGCTTGCGACTCCCGCGACCGCGAAGGACGCGCCGGTCGCGAACAGCACGGCCGCGGCTATACGAGCCGTGCGCACGCGCATTTTGGTTGTCATCAATTAACCCCCAGTTGGATGGGATCCCCGTACCCGCGCCGGCGCGGGTGGGGTCCCAAACGCCGTTGGGCATCACCCCGACGCGCGCCCGTGCCCATCGATCGATGTGCCTCGGGCTCTCCGATTGGTTACGTCGCGGTAATGCCGCCGTTCAGACTGGTAACCGGGTGGATGCCGCGTCAAGGGCGTTCGGAGAGGGTTGCGGGGATTAATTCCGATTCGCCGAGAAAATCGGCACGAAAGCGCAACGCGACACACACCACGAAGGCCCCCGCGTAATCGCGAGGGCCTTCGTGGAACGAATCGGGCCATTACCCGGCTTTACGGGTCGGGGGGCTCGAAAACGGGTGGTCGATTACGCGGCGTTCTGCTGCTGCTTGCGCCAGCGGATGCCGGCCTCGATGAAGCCGTCGATTTCGCCGTCGAGCACCGACTGCGGGTTGCCGACCTCGAACTCGGTCCGCAGGTCCTTGACCATCTGGTACGGGTGCAGGACGTACGAGCGCATCTGGTTGCCCCAGGACGAGCCCTCGCCCTTGAGCGCGTTCATCCGGGCCTGCTCCTCCTGGCGCTGGCGCTCCAGCAGCTTGGCCGAGAGGACCGCCATCGCGGACGCGCGGTTCTGGATCTGCGAGCGCTCGTTCTGGCAGGACACCACGATGCCGGTGGGGATGTGCGTGATGCGCACGGCGGAGTCGGTCGTGTTGACGCCCTGGCCGCCGGGGCCGGACGAGCGGTACACGTCCACGCGCAGCTCGGACTCGTCGATGTCGACGCGGTCGCTCTGCTCGACGACCGGCAGCACCTCGACGCCGGCGAACGAGGTCTGCCGACGGCCCTGGTTGTCGAAGGGCGAGATCCGCACGAGGCGGTGGGTGCCCTGCTCGACCGACAGCGTGCCGTAGGCGTACGGCACCTTGACGGCGAAGGTCGCCGACTTGATGCCGGCCTCCTCCGCGTACGACGTGTCGTAGACCTCGGTCGGATAGCCGTGCCGCTCGGCCCAGCGCGTGTACATCCGCAGGAGCATCTCGGCGAAGTCGGCGGCGTCCACGCCACCGGCCTCGGAGCGGATGGTCACCAGCGCCTCTCGCGAGTCGTACTCGCCGGAGAGCAGGGTGCGGACCTCGAGTTCGCCGACCGCCTTGTGCACCGACGCGAGTTCGTTCTCGGCCTCGGTGCGGGTGTCCGCGTCGTCCTCGGCCTCGGCCAGCTCGAACAGGACGTTGACGTCGTCGAGGCGTCGACGCAGGTCTTCGACCCGGCGCAGTTCGCCCTGGAGGAACGAGAGACGACTCGTCACCTTCTGGGCGGCCTCGGGGTCGTCCCACAGGTCGGGTGCCGCCGCCTTTTCGTTGAGCGCGGCGACATCGGCCCGCATCTTGTCGAGGTCGAGGACGGCCTCGATCGACGTCATGGTCGACTCGACGGACTTGAGCTCTTCGGAAGGATCAACGGCTGCCACGCACCCATCCTAAGTGGCCCGCGAGGTGCGCTCGGACTCGGCGTGTCCTTCGGCCCCGGCGGGCGGCGATCCCGTCGGGGTCGGGGAAGGGCCTCAGGTCGCGTCCGGGCTCGACACGGCGGCCTGGAGCCGTCCGTTGTCGGCGCGGACGTACACCTCCACGCGGTCGGGTCCCGTGTTCACCGCGGCGGGGGCGTCCGGGGTCGCGGTGTTCGGGTCGACCGGGCGCCAGCCGCCCTCGCCGGGGACCGCGCCGAGCAGTCGGCCGTTGGCGTCGCGGGCCAGCACCAGCAGCCCCCGGCGCTCGCTGTAGGCGGCCGCCGGGCGACCGGACGCGGCCAGGCCGACCCGCTCGGGCTCGCGCCAGGTGCCGTCGAGGTAGGGGATGTGCAGCACCGCGTGGTCGCCCGCGCGCACCACGAACGCGTCGAGCGAGCCGGCCGCGGCGCTGGTCAACGCGGGCGCCGCCTCGATCCGGCCGGCGCTGGGCACGGTGGTGAAGCCGCTCCAGGTGGTCCCGGTGAACGAGCCGGCGGCGAGCCCGTCGCCGACCGTGCGCGCGACCACGTCGATCCGGTCGCCGCCGGCCACCGCGGCGGGGGCACCGTTGATCTTGGTCTTGCCGTCCACCCGCACCCAATCGCCGAACCGGCCGTCGGCGAACGTCGAGCGGTACAGCAGCCGGTCGGTCGCGCCGACCGCGAACACGTCCACCCGACCGCGCGCGCCGGCGACCGCGGCGGGGTCGTCGACGGTGCGGAACGCGGGCAGCTTGCGCCACTCGCCGTAGCGGGCGTCGTCGCCGGTGATGTACCAGAGGTTGCCCTCGCCGTCGCGCTGCACGACGTAGGTGCGGTCCCCCTCGGAGCGGGTCGCGGCGGGGCCGCCCTGGAGCAGCACGGGGGCGGCGGGCAGCGGCGCGAACGCGGCCCACGCGTAGCCGCCGGCGGTGCCGGGCGCGGTGCTGCCGCCGGCGGTGCGGGCGGGGTCGGGCCGGGCCGGGCCCGACGGCGCGTTGCTGCTCTGGCCGGCGGGTCGGGTCGGGTCGTCGCCCCTGGTCAACCACACCCCGCCCGCGCCGACGGCCGCGATCGCGACCACGCCGGCCACCACGAGCACGAGCCTGCGCCGCGCGCCGGCCGCGCCGCGGAGGGCTTGCCGCGCCGGTGCGACTGCACCGGGACGGCGCCGTCGAACACCGGACGGGTCAGGTTGGTGTGCGTGTCCCGGCTGCCCTCGGCGGCCTCCGCCGTGCCGGACACCAGCGGGACGACGCCGGCCGGACGCGGCACGGGGTGTCCTGCCGCCCGGCGGTGCCGTTGGGGTCGGGGACGTCGAACGCGGGCAGCCCGATCAGCGCGGGCAGCGCCGAGCGCAGCCGCTCGCCCAGCTCCCGGGCGGTGAGTCGCGCGGCGGGCGCCTTGGACAGGCAGGACGCGAGCACGGCGGCGAGCGGGTCGGGCAGCCCGGGGATGCCGGGCACCGGCTCGGTGACGTGCCGGCGCAGCACCGCGCCGGGGTGTCCTCCGCCGAACGGCGTCCAGCCGGTGAGGAGTTCGTACAGGACGGTGGCGAGCGCGTACACGTCCACCGCGGCGGTCGGCTGGAGGCCCTCGATGATCTCGGGCGCGAGGTAGTCGGGGGTACCGATGATCCGGGTGGCGCGGGTGCGACGCGGCGCGTCGACCAGGCGCGCGATGCCGAAGTCGGTGAGGCGGGCCCGGGAGACCCCGGCCGAGTTGTCGATCAGGATGTTCTCGGGCTTCACGTCGCGGTGGATGACGCCCTCGGCGTGCGCGGCGGAGAGCCCGTCGGCGACGTCGGCGACGATCGCGGCGGCCAGGCGCGGGGTGAGCACGCGTTCGCGCTCGAGCCGCGCGCGCAGGTCGGGGCCGAGCACGAGGTCCATCACCAGGGCGAGGTCGGTGCCGTCGACCACGAGGTCGTGCACGCCCACGATGTTGGGGTGGTCCAGGCTGGTCAGCGCGGTGCGCTCCTGCACGAAGCGGGCCACGAGCACCTGGTCGGAGGCGAGGTCCTCGCGCAACAGCTTGATGGCGACGGGTCCCTCGGGACCCTCGCCTTGCCAGACGGTCCCGCTGGCACCGCGCCCGAGCACCTTCAGGGCGACGTATCGGCTACCGATCTTGCGTGCCAAAGCAGCTCCGTGGACCCAGCGAGCGTGGTGCTCACAGCGGACTTCCCCGACCGCACCCTACGCGGCCGGCCCCCGGATGCGGGGACCGTCGGGTAGGACGGCGTGTACGAAGTCGTCCTCGACACGGGCCGACCGGGGGATGACTGCGCGTCAGTTGCTACTTTCCACCGCCGCCGTCGTCGCCGCCGGTCACGAAGTCCTTGACGCTGTCGTACCAGCCTCGAACGGTATCGAACCAGTCGAAAGCGGTGTGCACCCAGTCGCGCAACGGGCTGAACCAGTAGATCGCGAACAGGATCGCGGCCATGATCGCCAGCCGCAGCAGGCAGCCGACCGTGCACCCCACACCGGGGATGCTGGTGAGCCGGAAGCCGCGGCGCCGACGCGGCGCGTCCTCGCGGGGCTCGCGTTCGCGCGGCTCGCGGACGGGGCGCTCCCGACGGCGCGGCTCGCGCTCGGCCGGCTCGTCGCGCCGGTAGCGCTGCGGCGGCGGAGGCGGGGGCGGCGGTCCCGGGTCGGGCGCCGGCGCCGCGGCGGGCGGTGCGGCGACCGGCGGCGGGCCGGACGGTCGGTTGTAGGGCGCCGGCTCGGCGTACACGGGCTGCGGCGGATAGTGCTGCGGGGATTGCGGGTAGCCGGGCGGCTGTGCGCTCATCACCCGGGTCGCGTCGGGCGAGTTCGGCGGCGCGGTCGGCGGCGGTGCGGGGTATCCGCTCGACGTCTGCGAGAGCGTGCGGGTCGCGTCCGCCGCGCCGGGGTTCGCGCCGAACGAGCTCGCGACGAGCAGGCGCGCGAGCGAGCCGTCGTCGGGCCGCACGCCGGAGACGATGTCGGCGGCGAGCCGCAGCGCGCGCCCGAGACCGGCCGCGTCGGGACGCGCCTCGGGCTGCTTGGCCAGGCACCGCTCGGTGATCAGCCAGTAGGCGTCGGGCATCCCGGCGGGGCGGGTGGGCAACTCGGTCAGGTGGTGGTGCAGCAGCGCGATCGGGTTCGTGTCCCGGAACGGCGGGTGCCCGGCGACGAGTTCGAACAGCACCACGCCCGCCGCGTAGACGTCCACGGCCGGGGTGAGCGGGCGGCCCTCGGCGGTCTCGGGGGCGACGTAGCTGGGCGTGCCGACGAGTTCGTGGGTGCGGGTGAGCGCGGGCGAGTCGGCGAGCCGGGCGATGCCGAAGTCGGTCAGCATCGGGTAGAGCGAGTCGCCGTTGCGGGCGAGCATGATGTTGGCGGGTTTCAGGTCCCGATGTATGACGCCGTCGGCGTGCGTCACGCTCAGCGCGTCGCAGATCTGAGCCATCGTCAAGGCGGCGGCGGCCGGCGGCAACGGGCCGTTCTCACGGAGATACGTACGCAGGTCGGGGCCGTCGATGAGGTCCATGACCAGCGCGAGCGTCTCGCCCTCGACGACGAGGTCGCGCACGTGCACCAGGTTGGGGTGCCGCAGGTTGAGCAGGAGCGAGCGCTCGCGCAGGAAGCGGGTGACCACATCCGGGTCGGTGCCCAACTCCTCGCGCAGCACCTTGACCGCGACGATCTCACCGGAATCGCGCACGCTCGCGCGCCACACGGTGCCGCTGGCCCCGCGCCCCAGGGTTTCCTGGAGCAGATATTTGCTGCCGACCGGCCGGTCCACGACGCTCCCCACTGTCCTGTCCGCCACCTGGGCGGTGGTGCCGGGTTGCCTTCCACCCTAGGTGGTACTCATCTACGGACGCATCGACCCCAGGTACGGTTCAGCGCTCCGTGTCGCACGGTATTCGACGAACCGCTCGGGAACGTGTTCGGGCGATTCGCCGGCGACCCGGTCTTTTGTGGTCGAAATTCGGACAAGATCCATCGTCTGTCCGGCTGTAGGCGACATGACGGTCGCGGGTGCGAGGATGCCTCTTGTTTTCTGCTCGGAGGAGGGAGGCGCGCATGCAGATCCGGCTCACCGTGCACGGACCGCAGCGGACCGGGCCGAGCGCCGACGTGCTCGTCACCGCGCCGTCGGGGACCACCTTCGCGGGGATCGCGGGCGCGCTGCGGACCGCCTCCGGAACCGACGGCCAACGCTTCTGGGTCGGCGACATACGGCTGCGCGACGACACGCCCGTGGGCCGGCCGCCGCTCGTGGACGGCGCCCTGGTCACCGTCGACGCGCTCGGCTCCCCCTCGCCGTCCGCCGGGTCCCCGCAACTGCGGGTCGTGGGCGGCCCCGACGCGGGCGGCGTGCACCTGCTGCACCAGGGCGGGGTCCGGATCGGCCGCGCGCCCGAGGCCGAGGTGCGGCTGGGCGATCCCGATCTGTCGCGCCTGCACGCCGAGTTGTGGATAGAGCCGGGCCGGATCCGGGTCGCCGACCTCGGATCCACCAACGGCACCACCGTGGACGGGATGCCGATCGGCCGCGAACCGGTCGACCTGCCGGCCGGCTCGCTGCTGCGCGTGGGCGAGTCCACCCTCCAGACCTTCCTGCCCCAACCGTACGGGTCGCCCGAGGACACCGCCGGCACCCGCGCCCGCGCCGACGGCACGGGGCACATCGAGGTGCGCCGGATCGCCCGCGCGCAGCTGCCGGTGCCCTCGCGCGGGCGATTCGACCTGCCCGAGGAGACGCCGACCCGCCGCCGCCCGTTCGCCCTGCGCCGCAAGGCCGCGGAGACCGAGCGGGAGGCGATCGAGACCAAGGCCCGCGCCGCCCTGCTCGACGAGGTCCGCTGGCGCCGCGACCAGTCCCCCGACCCCGCGACCCTGCTCCTGGACGCGCTCGCCACCGGCGAGCCGGGTCCGGCGGGCCGGCTGTGGGAGCGCGCGGCCGGGCATCCGGAGGCGCTCAGCGTGCGGATCGGGGTCGGCGACCTGCCCTCGCGGGTGACGCTGGTGGAGCCCGCCGCGGGCGGCGACGGCGAGGAGCGCCGGCTGACCGCGTTCTCGGTCCCGGTCACCGTCTCGCTCAAGGACACCGTGCTCGGCGTGGCCGGAAATCGCGCCCGCCTGCTCGGCCTGGCCCGCTCGGTCGTGGCCCAGCTCGCCGGGCTGCACGGCCCGCAGGACGTCGAACTGGTCGTGCTGTGCGCCGACCCCGCGACCGCCGCCGACTGGGCGTGGGCCCGCTGGCTGCCGCACCTGCGCCCCGCGGAGGGCCAGGACTGCCGGCTCCTGGTCGGTCTGACGCCCGATCAGGTAAAGGCCCGGGCGGGCGAGTTGCTCGATCGCATCGACACCGCCGAGCGGGTCCCGGCCCGGCGTACCGTCGTCGTCCTCGACGGCGCGGGCGCGCTCGCCGCACGGCCCGAGATCGTCCGGCTGCTGGTCGAAGGGCCCGCGGCCGGCGTGCACGCGCTGTGCCTGGAGGAGCGGGCCGGGGAACTGCCGCCGCAGTGCTCGGCGGTCGCGCACGTCACCGGCGAGGTGGGCACCCGGGTCGACCTGATGGGTCCCGGCACCCGGCGGGTGGAGGACGTGGTGGCCGACGCGGTCTCCCCGGCGTGGGCGGACCGCTTCGCGCGGGCCCTGGCTCCGCTGCGCGAGGCCACCCGGCGGGTCACCTCGCCGCTGCCGGAGTCGGTCCGGCTGCTCGACCTGCTCAACCTCGACCTGCTCACCCCCGCCAAACTGCTCGCGGGCTGGCGCGAGGCGGGCCGCTCGCCGCAAGCCGTGCTCGGCTCCGACGCGCGCGGCCCGGTCACCGCGGACCTGTCCGCCGAGGGACCGCACGTGGTGATCGGCGGCGCGGCCGGCTCGGGCCGCTCCGAGCTGCTCGCGTCCATCCTGTGCTCGCTCGCGGTCGCCAACCGGCCGGACGAGCTCGCGATCGCGCTGGTCCGCGGCCCCGAGGGGCTGTCCGAGCTGCCGCACGTCGTGGGCTATCTGACCGACGCCGACATCCCCACCACGGGCGAGGCGATCACGGCGGTCCGGGAGGAGCTGGACCGCCGCGAGGCACTCCTGCGCGGCACCGCCTTCGAGGCGTACCGGGCGAGCCCGGACCGGCCGCTGCCCCGGCTCGTGGTGGCGGTGGACGACATAGACCTGTTGGCCGAGGCGTACCCCGGCTTCGTCAAGAGCCTCGCCGACGTGGCCCATCGCGGCGGCGCGCACGGCGTACACCTGCTGGTGACCACGGGCCAGCCCGCGCGCACGCCGGAGATCGAGGCCGCGGCCGGCGCCGAGCTGCGGATCGCGCTGCGCGTGGACGACCCGCAGGCATCCCGCGTCCTGATCGACGTCGAGGACGCCGCGGGCGTGGACGAGGACTACCCCGGCCGCGGCTTCGTGCGCGGCCACGACGGCGCGGTCGTGCCCTTCCAGGGAGGCCGGGTGACCGGCCGAATGCCGCGCACCGCGACCCTGCGCCCGACCGTGGTCCGCCAGGAGTGGCAGGAAATGGGCAACCGCCTGGCCCGCCGCCCCACCCCGGTCGGCGGCGGCAAGGGGCCCACCGACCTGGCCCTGCTCACCGGCGCGGTCCGCCGCGCGGCGGAACAACTGGGCACCAAGCCCCAGTCCCCGCTATGGCACCCGACCCCCCTGGAACCCGCGACCCGAAAAGCCCACTGACCGGCCGCCGAGATCCCCCGGACAGGGCCTACACGGGCAACCCGGGCGCCGGGAAGCCGCTCATCAACTCGCGTACCTCCTGCCGCACCGCCGCCACCCGGTCCTCGGCGCCGGTCGCCGCCGCCGTGACCACCCGGTCGATCCACCGCGCCACGCACACCATGTGCTCCTGCGTCAGCCCGCGGGACGTGAGCGCCGGCGTGCCGATCCGGATCCCGGACGGGTCGAACGGCGATCGGGTCTCGAACGGCACCGTGTTGTGGTTGACCACGATCCCGGCCCGGTCCAGCGCCTTGGCCGCGATCTTCCCCGGCACGCCCCGCCGGGTCAGGTCCACGAGCAGCAGGTGGTTGTCGGTGCCGCCGGACACCAGGTCGAAGTCCCGCGCCGCCAGCTCCTCCCCCAGCCGCTTCGCGTTCGCCACCACCTGGCGCGCGTACACCCGGAAGTCCTCGCCGGCCGCCTCGCGCAGCGCGACCGCGATCGCCGCCGTCGTGTGGTTGTGCGGGCCGCCCTGGAGGCCGGGGAAGACCGCCTTGTCGATCGCCTTCGCGTGCTCGCGAGCGCACATCAGCATCGCCCCGCGCGGCCCGCGCAGGGTCTTGTGGGTCGTCGTGGACACCACGTCCACGTGCTCGACCGGCGACGGGTGCACCCCGCCCGCGATCAACCCGGCGATGTGCGAGACGTCCGCGACCAGGATCGCGCCGACCTCGCGGGCGATCGCGCCGAACCCCGCGAAGTCGACCGTGCGCGGCACCGCGGTGCCGCCGCAGAAGATCATTTTCGGCCGTTCTCGCAGCGCGAGTTCGCGCACCTCGTCGAGGTCGGTCCGGCCGGTGTCGGCCCGCACGCCGTAGCGGACGCCGCGGAACCAGGTCCCGGTCGCGGACACCCCCCACCCGTGCGTGAGGTGCCCGCCCATCGGCAGGGACATGCCGAGCACGGTGTCGCCCGGCCGCGCGAACGCGAGGTAGACCGCGAGGTTCGCGGGTGAGCCGGAGTACGGCTGCACGTTGGCGTGGTCCACGCCGAACAGCGCCTGCGCCCGCTCGCGGGCGATGATCTCGATCGGATCGATGTTCTGCTGGCCCTCGTAGTACCGACGGCCGGGATAACCCTCCGAGTACTTGTTGGTGAGCACCGTCCCGGTCGCCTCCAACACGGCGGCGGAGACGTAGTTCTCACTCGGGATCAGCCGCAGCGTGTCCTGCTGCAAAAGCTCCTCGGCGCGCACCAAGGACGCGATCTCCGGGTCGGTGCGGCCCAGTTCGAGGTGGCAGTTCGTCACTTGCCCGTGAATGTCCATGCGTTCTCCGGCTCGGTTCACAGTGGATGTGATCCGGGTGCCCAGGCGGACGACACCTCGTCGGCGGAACCGCCGCTCCCCCGTGGTCGATCCCACGCGTACGCCAGTCGCGACCCGCCCAGCATACGGAGCGCGACATCGGACCGCCGCTCATTACCGGCCGTTGATCAAAAGTCACGAATGAAGCTCGTTGCACGGGGAAGGTCTTGTGGCCTACGCCACACCAGGCGTAACACAGGACATCAGCAAGCGACATCTGTCCACCCTCGGGGGAAATTCGTGGCGGAAGTGGTACTCGACCAGGTTGGAAAGGTTTACACAGACGGGACGCGAGCGGTGAAGGCGCTCGATCTGACTGTGGCGGACGGGGAGTTCCTGGTTCTGGTCGGTCCATCCGGATGCGGGAAGACCACCGCGTTGCGGATGGTCGCGGGTCTGGAGGACATCAGCGAGGGCACGGTGAGCATCGGCGACCGGGTCGTCAATCGGGTGCCCTCACGTGATCGGGACGTGGCGATGGTCTTCCAGAGCTACGCCCTCTACCCGCACCTGAACGTGCGGGACAACATCGGATTCGGGCTTCGATTGCGGAAGTTGCCGAAGGCCGAGATCCGAGAACGGGTGACCAAGGCCGCGCGCACGCTCGGCCTGGAGGAGCATCTGGGCCGCAAGCCCCGGCAACTCTCCGGCGGCCAGCGGCAGCGAGTCGCGATGGGCCGCGCGATCGTACGCGAGCCGCAGGCGTTCCTGATGGACGAACCACTGTCCAATCTCGACGCCAAGCTACGCGTGCAGATGCGTGCCCAGATCGCTCGGCTGACCCGCGAACTCGGGGTCACCACGCTGTATGTGACGCACGATCAGACCGAGGCGATGACCCTCGGCGACCGGGTCGCGGTGATGAAGAAGGGGGTCCTGCAGCAGGTCGCGCCGCCGCAGGAGCTGTACGACCACCCGGTGAACCTGTTCGTCGCGGGCTTCATCGGATCCCCGGCGATGAACCTGATCACCGGGACCCTGGCCCGCGACGACGCGGGGACCACGAGCGTGAGCGTCGGCAGCCAACGGCTGATCGTGCACGCCGACGTGCTCGCCGCGCGCCCGGCCTTGGCCGGCTACGACGGTCGACCGCTGATCGTGGGCATCCGGCCCGAGGACCTCTACGACACCGCCCTGGAGGACGCCGAGCCCGCCGAGGGCGCGGTCCTGCGCGCCGAGGCCGACCTCGTCGAGGCGATGGGCTCCGAGGTGCTCGTGCACGTGAGCGTGGACGCGCCACCGGCGGTCACCGAGGACGTCCAGGAGCTCGCGCGCGACGTCGGCGCGGAGGATCACGTGCCGGACGCGGGGGCCGCGCACTCCGAGCTCGTGGCCCGCTTCGGGCCGCGTACCCGGGTGCGTGAGGGTTCCACCGTGGTGATGCGGGTGGCAACCGACCGGCTGCACTTCTTCGACCCGGAGTCGGGTCTTTCCATAACGGAGGATGTATGAAGCGGTTCGTGGGCGCCTTGGCGGTCGCCTCGATGCTCGCCATGGGTCTCACGGCCTGCGGCGGCGATGACGACGGCAAGGACAAGAAGGGGGATTCGACGCCCGGACAGTCGGGCGCCGCGGTCCCGCGCCTGGACGGCACCACGGTGAGCGTCGCGGCCGTGTGGACGGGTGACGAACAGGCCGCGTTCAAGAAGGTGTTGGCCGACTTCGAGAAACGCACGGGCGCCAAGACCGAGTTCATCCCGACCGGCGACAGCGCGTCCACGTTCCTCGGCCAGCGGGTCGAGGGCAACGCGCCGCCGGACGTCGCGTTCCTGGCCCAGCCGGGCGTACTCCAGCAGTTCGCGCAGAAGGGCTGGGTCAAGCCGCTCGCGCCGGACGTGCAGCAAAGCGTGCAGGCGAACTACGCCGCGCAGTGGCAAAAGCTCGGCTCGTACCAGGACAAGCTCTACGGCGTCTACTACAAGGGCGCCAACAAGTCGCTCGTCTGGTACAACACCAAGGTCTACGAGACCGCCGGCGCCGCCGAGTCCAAGTCCTGGGAAGACCTGCTCAAGAACGCGGGCCTGATCTCCGACTCCGGCACGGCGCCCTTCGCGGTCGGCGGCGCCGACGGCTGGGTGCTCACCGACTGGTTCGAGAACATCTACCTCAGCCAGGCCGGCCCCGACAAGTACGACCAGCTGGCCAAGCACGCGATCCCGTGGACCGACCCCTCGGTCAAGGCCGCGCTGGAGACCCTCGCGCAGGTCTTCGGCAAGAGCGACTGGTTCCCCGACGGGACCGGCGGCGCGCTCCAGACCGAGTTCCCCAAGTCCGTTCCGCAGGTCTTCGGCGCCCCGCCCAAGGCCGGCATGATCGCGGGCGCCGACTTCATCGGCACCAACATCCTCAAGGACACCAAGGCCAAGATCGGCACGGACGCCAAGTTCTTCGGATTCCCCGCGGTCGGCTCCGGCAAGGCCCCGGTCGTCACCGGCGGCGACGTCGCGGTCGCGATGAAGGACTCCCCCGGCGCGATGGCCCTGCTCAAGTACCTGGCCTCGCCCGAGGCCGCCAAGGTGTGGGCGGAACAGGGCGGTTACCTCTCGCCCAACAAGAGCCTCGACTTCGCGGCCTACAAGGACGAGGCCACGCGCGGCATCGCCAAGAACCTGATCGCCGCCGGCGAGGACTTCCGCTTCGACCTGTCCGACCAGTCCCCCGCCGCGTTCGGCGGGACCAAGGGCGAGGGTATGTGGCGTGATCTGCAGGACTTCCTCCGCAATCCGTCCGACGTCGCGGGCGCGCAAGGCAAGCTCGAGTCGGACGCCGCCAAGGCCTACACGGGCGGGTGACGCACCGTCATGAGTGACAAGGCACCCGCACAGGTCGCGGTGCCCGAGAAGATGAAACCGCAGCCCGCGCGCGAGTCGCGCGGGCTCGGTTCGGGCGCCCTGTTGGGCTGGCTGTTCCTGTTGCCGGCCCTGATCATGCTCGCCGTCCTGGTCGCCTATCCGATCGTCTGGACGCTGATCCGCAGCGTGTTCGGCGCGGACGGCTGGTCGGACTTCGTGGGCATCGACAACTACAAGGAACTGTTCACCGACGACGACACCTTCACCGCGCTCAAGAACAACCTGATCTGGGTCCTGGTCGTGCCGGTCGTGGTGACCACGCTCGGCCTGATCTTCGCGGTGCTCACCGAACGAGTCCGATTCGCGACCGCGTTCAAGCTCATCGTCTTCATGCCGATGGCCGTGTCCATGTTGGCCGCGGGCATCATCTTCCGGCTCGTGTACGACCGCGACCCCGACCAGGGCGTCGCCAACGCGGTGATCACGAGCGTGCACGACATGTTCAGCGAGGGCGCGCCGTATCCGGGCGCCCGGCCGCGCAACGACACCCTGCTCACCAAGCAGGGCGGCGGCTTCATCACCAAGGCCGGCACCGCGCCCGGCGGCACCGCGCTGCTCCCCTTGGTCGCGCTGCCGCAGGACAGGATCCCCGGCGACGCGCGGGACGCCAAGCCCGGTGTCCCCTCCGCCGGCGGGCTCGGCGGCGTGGTGTGGGTCGACTTCGCCAAGGGCAACGCCGGCAAGGCCGGGGTGGTGGACCCCGGCGAGAAGGGTTTGCCGGGCGTCAAGGTCGAGGCGGTCCGGAACGGCAGGACCGTCGCGAGCACCACCAGCGGCAAGGACGGCTCGTTCACCCTGCCCGCCTCGGCGGTCAAGGACGGGCCGGTCCAACTCCGGCTCACCGAGGCCAACTTCGCGAAGTCCTTCGGCGGCTACGACTGGCTCGGCCCGAACCTGATCACCGGCGCCATCATCGGCGCCTACATCTGGATGTGGGCGGGCTTCGCGATGGTGCTGATCGCGGCCGGCCTCGCGGCGATCCCGCGCGACGCGCTGGAGGCCGCCCGGGTGGACGGCGCGACCGAGTGGCAGGTCTTCCGCCGGGTCACCGTGCCGCTGCTCTCCCCCGTGCTCGTGGTCGTGATGGTCACGTTGACGATCAACGTGCTCAAGATCTTCGACCTCGTGTACATCATCTCGCTCGGGTCGTCGCAGAAGGAGGCCAACGTCCTGGCCCTGCAGCTCTACATGGCGTCCTTCGGCGGCGGCAACAACCAGGGACTGGGCAGCGCCATCGGCATCCTGCTGTTCCTGCTCGTGCTGCCCGCGATGCTGTTCAACATCCGTCGCTTCCGAAGGGAGAACCGGTGAGCGCGACCGTGGCACCCGACCCGACGAAGCCTCGGAAACCTCCGGCACCCGACGGAACGGCGATCAAGCGCGGCCTGGCGAGCCGGATCGTCGGTCGCACCGGCGGCGGCCTGGTCGCGATCCTGCTCGTGGTGGTCGCGCTGTTCTGGCTGATGCCGACGTTCGGCCTGCTCGTGTCCTCGCTGCGCGATCCGCAGGACATGAGCAAGTCCGGCTGGTGGAAGGCCCTCGGCACGCCGAGCGAGCTGACCTTCGACAACTACAGCCGGCTGCTCGACAACAAGGACATGACCCGGGCGTTCTTCAACACGATCTGGATCACCGTGCCCAGCACACTCCTGGTGATCCTGATCGGCGCGCTCGCCGCCTACGCGTTCGCGTGGCTGGAATTCCCCGGCCGGGACTGGCTGTTCCTGATCGTGATCGGGCTGCTCGTGGTGCCGGTCCAGGTCGCGCTGATCCCGATCTCGAAGCTCTACGGCGACACCGGCCTGTTCGGCACGATCCTGGGCGTGATCCTGTTCCACGTCGCCTTCGGTCTACCGTTCGCGGTGTTCCTGCTCCGGAACTACTTCGCGGGCATCCCCCGCGACCTCCTGGAGGCCGCCAGGATGGACGGCGGCACCGACCTGACCATCTTCTTCAAGGTCATCCTGCCGCTGGGCCTGCCGGCGATCGCGTCGCTGGGCATCTTCCAGTTCCTGTGGGTGTGGAACGACATGCTCATCGCGCTGATCTACGCCGACACCGACTCGGCGCCGCTCACCGTCGCCCTGCAATCCCAGTCCCGGGCCTTCGGCGCCAACATCGACGTCCTGGCCCCCGGCGCGTTCCTTTCCCTGATCGTGCCGGTCGTCGTCTTCTTCAGCTTCCAGCGCTACTTCGTCCAAGGCGTCATGGCGGGCGCCGTCAAGTAACCGCGAACCGAGGCCGCGGGGCCCGACCGGCACGTCCGGTCGGGCCCCGCGGCCTGTCGTTTCGTACCGGCATCGTTACGGGCCCGCCATCGGGAACGTGATTCCGTGTGGCATCGTCCGAAGGCGTAGGGTGCTCCCCGCCGCGTTGAAACCGGCTCGGGGGGTGCACCAAACGGGGGGATCACGTCATTTCGGGGGAAAACATGAGGGGAAATCGTCGAATCGGTTTGTTGCGGACGCTGTTGGTCGCCCTGACCATCGAGACGGTCCTGACGGGTGCGACGGCCGTGGCGCTGGCGGTCATGTCGTTCGCCGTGCGCGACGACGCCAAGAGCCTGGAAGGGCTCGGCGACCTGTTGCTGATCGCGTCGGTGTTGTGCGCGGGGATCGCCGTCGTCTGCGGTATGGGAGTCGCCGCGGTGCGCGACTCCATGCGGCGCGGCACGGGCGCGTTGGCCCGGGCGGCCGCGGTGGGCCTGATCCACGTGTTCGTCGCGCTGGTGACCGCACTGATGAACTGCCCGACCTGGACGATCCTGGTCGCCGGTTTGCCGGCCGTGATCTACCTGCCGTGCTGGTGGGCGGTGCGCGAACGCAGCCACCACGAACTGCTGATGCTCGAACCGTAGGAGCCGCGCACACCGCGACGAGGGCGGCACCCGCGACAGGCCGATGGCCCGGAACCGACGAGGTTCCGGGCCATCGGCACATCCATACGGGTCAGCTCTTGCCGCCGGTCCGCAGCAGCGTGCGAATCACCCGCATCGCGACCGACAGCGTCGCGAGGTCGTAGTTCTCCGCCTCCTGCAACTCCTCCAGCGTGGAACGCGCGCGCACGAGCACGGGCGCGTTCTTGTCCTCCCACGCCTTGAACCGCAGCTCCGGGGTGTCCTCCGGCCCGCCCGACGCGAGCACGTCGGCGGTGAGTCCGGCCTGCGCCGCGTACAGGTCCTCGCGCAGCGAGGCCCGCGCCATCGACTTCCACCGGTCGCTGCGCGGCAGTTCGATGATTCGGTCGAGCAGGTGCGCGATCGGCAGCCGGTCGGCGATGTCGAAGTACACCTGCGCGACGTCGATCACACCGCGCTCGGAGTCGTGCGCGACCTCGACGATGTCGAGCGCCGCGTACGCCGAGGACATCCCGGCCACGGCGGTCGCCAACTCGGCCGGCACCCCCGCCGCGGTGAACTCCTCGTACAGCCCGTCCATCCAGGCCAGGTCCGAGCCGCGCAGCACCTTGGGCAGGTGTGCGATCACCTCGGCGACGCCGTCGCGGAAGAACTCGACCTGCGCCGCGATGTCGATCTCGCGCCGACTGCCCAGGAACCAGCGGGTGGCCCGCTCGATCAGGCGCCGGCTGTGCAGCCGCAGCTTGGTCTGCACCGCGGCCGAGACCTTGTTGTCCAGCGCCGCGATCGCGTCCATCGTCGCGTCCGCGGCGAAGATCTCGCGCGCGGTGATGTGCGCCCGCGCGACCTCCTCCGCCGAGGCACCGGTCTCCTCGCGCATGCGGAACATGAACGAGAGCCCCGCCAGGTTCACCACGTCGTTGACCACGACGGTGGTGATGATGTCGCGGCGCAGCGGGTGGCGGTCCATCTGCTCGACGAACTTCTTCCGCAGCGCGCTCGGGAAGTAGCGGTGCAACTCCCGGGCCAGGAACGGATCGTCCGGCAGGTCGGACGCGATCAGGTCCTGGGCCATCACGATCTTGGTGTACGCGAGCAGCACCGCCAGCTCGGGCTGGGTCAGTGCCTGGCCGTTCTGCTGACGTTCCCTCAGCTGACGGTCCGTCGGCAGGAACTCGATCTCGCGGTTGAGGTACCCGTCGCGCACGAGCCTGCGCATGTACCGCACGTGCACGTGCAGCAGGCTCGCGGCCTGGCTGACCCCGTTGGAGAGCGCGCCGTTCTGGCCGTAGTTGTTCTCCAGGACCAAGTGCCCGACCTCGTCCGTCATGGCCGCGAGCAGCTTGTTGCGCTGCTTGACGGTCATGTCGCCGGCGGCGGTGACCTGGTTGAGCAGGATCTTGATGTTCACCTCGTGGTCCGAGGTGTCCACGCCCGCCGAGTTGTCGATCGCGTCGGTGTTGATGTGTCCGCCCGCGAGCGCGAACTCGACCCGGCCCAGCTGCGTGCAGCCGAGGTTGCCGCCCTCGCCGACGACCTTGACCCGCAGGTCGGCGCCGTTGACCCGGATCGCGTCGTTCGACTTGTCGCCGACGTCGGCGTGGGATTCGGCGCTCGACTTGATGTAGGTGCCGATGCCGCCGTTCCAGAACAGGTCCGCGGGGGCCTGCAGGATCGCCTTCATCAGCTCGGCCGGGGTGAGCCGGTTGAGCCCCTCGCGCAGCCCGAGCGCTTCGCGCACCTGCGGGCTGATCGGCACCGACTTGGCGGTGCGCGGGTACACGCCGCCGCCGGCCGCGATCAGGTCCTGGTTGTAGTCGGCCCACGAGCTGCGCGGCAGGTCGAACAGCCGGCGCCGCTCGGCGAAGGACGTCGCGGCGTCCGGGTTCGGGTCGAGGAAGATGTGCCGGTGATCGAACGCGGCGATCAGGCGGATGTGTTCGGACAGCAGCATGCCGTTGCCGAAGACGTCGCCCGACATGTCGCCGATGCCGACGACCGAGAAGTCCTCGGTCTGCGTGTCGTGGCCCAGTTCGCGGAAGTGCCGCTTGACCGACTCCCACGCACCGCGCGCGGTGATCCCCATGCCCTTGTGGTCGTAGCCCGCCGACCCGCCCGACGCGAACGCGTCGCCGAGCCAGAACCCGTACGACTGTGCGACCTCGTTGGCGATGTCGGAGAACGTCGCGGTGCCCTTGTCGGCCGCGACCACCAGGTAGGTGTCGTCCGAGTCGTGGCGCACGACGTCCACCGGCGGCACGACCCGCCCGTCGACGAGGTTGTCGGTGATGTCCAGGAGCGCGCCGATGAACGTGCGGTAGCACGCGATGCCCTCGGCCAGCCACGCCTCGCGGTCCGCGGGGTCCGGGAGCTGCTTGCAGACGAACCCGCCCTTCGCGCCGACCGGCACGATCACGGTGTTCTTGACCATCTGCGCCTTGACCAGGCCCAGGATCTCGGTCCGGAAGTCCTCACGCCGGTCGGACCAGCGCAGTCCGCCGCGCGCGACCGCGCCGAAGCGCAGGTGCACGCCCTCGACCCGGGGCGAGTACACGAAGATCTCGAACCGCGGCCGCGGCGCGGGCAGGTCCGGGATCTCCTGCGGGTCGAACTTGAGCGAGAGGTAGTCGTGTGCCTGACCGTCCTCGCGGTGCTGGAAGAAGTTGGTCCGCAGGGTCGCCTTCACCATCGCCAGGAACGACCGCAGGATGCGGTCCTCGTCCAGGCTGGCGACCTGGTCCAGCGCGCCCTCGATGGCCTCGACGATCCCGTCGACGAGTTCGGTGCCGGCCTGCTGGTGGCCCGGCGAGAAGCGCGCCTCGAACAGGTTCACGAGCAGGCGCGTGGTGTGCGGGTTGGAGACGAGGACGCCCTCGAGGTACTCCTGCCCGAACGTGGACCCGGCCTGGCGCAGGTACTTCGCGTACGCGCGCAGCACCATCGCCTGACGCCAGGTCAGGCCGGCCCGGAAGACCAGCGCGTTGAACCCGTCGTTCTCCGTGCGCCCGGTCCAGGTCGCCGAGAACGCGTCCTGGAACAGCTCCTTGACGTCCTCGGGCTGGCCGTACATCGCCGACGCGTCGTAGCGCAGCCCGAAGTCGTACACCCACGCCACGCTGCCGTCGGCCCGGCGCAGCTCGTACGGCCGCTCGTCGACGACCTCCAGACCCATCCGCTGCAGGATCGGCAGCACCTCGGACAGCGAGACGTACCCGCCGGTGCGGTAGATCTTGAAGCGGCGCTCGCCCGGCAGGGCTCCTATCGGCTCGTACAGGTGCAGCTTGAAGTCCGACTCGGGGCTGAGCTCCTCGACCCGCTTGAGGTCGGCGACCGCCGTGCGCGGCGCGAAGTCGGACTTGTAGCCCTCGCTGAACGCGTGCGCGTAACGGCGGGACAGTTCGGCCGCGCTCTCCTCGCCGCATTCGGCGACGAGGGCCTCGCCGAAGTCGTCGATCCACGAGCGGGTGGCCTCTGCGAGCAGCTTCTCGATGTAGTCGATGTCCGGGTCGCCGAGCTCGGCGCCGGTGGGCACCCGCACGGTGAAGTGCAGGCGCGCGAGCACCGACTCGGTGTTGCGCGCGGTGTAGTCGACGACCGAGCCGGCCAGCTCGCCGAGCAGGATCTCCTGCATCTTGAGCCGGACCTCGGTGGTGTACCGGTCGCGCGGCAGGTAGACCAGTGCCGAGTAGAAGCGGCCGTACTCGTCCTTGCGCAGGAACAGCCGCAGTCGGCGCCGCTCCTGGAGGTAGAGCACGCTGATGACGATGTCGTGCAGCTCGTCGACCGCGATCTGGAACAGGTCGTCGCGCGGGTAGGTCTCCAGGATCTGCAGCAGGTCCCGGCCGTCGTGGCTGACCGGCGGGAAGCCGGCCTTGTCCAGGACGGCGTGCACCTTGCGGCGCACGACGGGGATCCGCTGGACGCTGTCGGTGTACGCGGCGGAGCTGAACAGGCCCAGGAAGCGGCGTTCGCCGATCACGTTGCCGGCCGCGTCGAACTTCTTGACGCCGATGTAGTCGAGGTAGGCCGAGCGGTGCACGGTCGCCCGCGAGTTGGCCTTGGTGAGGATCAGGAGCTGTTTCTCCCGGGCCTTCGCGCGGGCCTGCGTGGAGAGCCGGCTGAACGACGCCGACAGGTCCTGGTCGGAGCGCAGGATGCCCAGGCCGGTGCCGGGGACGGCGCGCAGCGCGTCCTCGCCGCGCTCCTCCACCAGGTCGTACTCGCGGTAGCCCAGGAAGGTGAAGTGGTCCTCGGAGAGCCAGCGCAGCAGCTCCCACGCCTCGCCGATGTCCTCCTCGGGCAGCGTGGCCGGCGGGTCGTTGGCGAGTTCGTCGGCCAGCCGCAGCGACGTGTCGCGCATCTTGGTCCAGTCCTCGACGACCTCGCGGACGTCGCGGACGATCCGCTGTAGACCGGTCTCGATCGAGCGCAGGTCCTCGCGGTCGCTCTCACGGTCGATCTCGATGTGCATCCAGGACTCGATGACCGCGTCCGCGGGCACACCGTGTGCGTCCGTGGTGTCGACGATCTCCAGCAGCTCGCCGGCGACGTTGCGCCGGACGATGAGCTGCGGATGGATCACGACGTGGATACTGCGTTCCTGGCGGGAGAGTTCATTGGTGACCGAGTCCACCAGGAAGGGCATGTCGTCGGTGACGACCTCGACCACCGTGTGCCCTGAGGCCCACCCGTTCTCCTCGACCGTGGGCGTGTAGGCCCGGACCCGCGCGGTGCCCTGGGGGCGTTCCGCCGCGAGCCGACAGTGCGAGATCGCCGCCCCGTACACGTCGACCGGATCGCGATCGATCAGGTCGTCGGGTGCGGTGTGCCGGTAGTAGCGGGACAGGAGGACATTCAGGTCCACCCGGTTCGGGCCCTCGGGCCCGCCGCCTCCGTGCTGTGACGATGCCGCTCGTGCCGCTTCCGCCGCTCGGGCGAGAAGCTCCGCCTTCGCCTCGTCCAGCTTGCTCTGCATGATGCTGCCGCTCCTGTCGCGCGCCGTTGCGTGACCGTTGCCGTCCCCGGGCGTGCCCGGCTGTGTCGTGCGGGTACCCGCTTTGTCCCGAGTACCTGTTTGAGGCGACGTCCACGAGCCGATGGTGGTTCCGGGACTCCGTCGTCCCGGCCCTCGACGCGCGCGGCGTCGCCGCATCGTCAGGCTACTCGCGTGCCTCACGGCCGCCGAGAGGGGATCTCGGATCACTCTGTAAGGAATTTCCGGTTCGGGCCGGACACCTCGTACCCATTGCCTCGAAGACGGCACTCGGGGCACCGTGGAGGCCGGACGGACGACGGAACGCGCGGCGGGACGAACTCGTGGGGAGGCGATCGTCATGGCCAAGAAGGTTCTGATCATCACCGGAGACGCGGCGGAATCGCTCGAGGTGCTCTACCCGTACCAGCGTTTGCGCGAGGAGGGGTACGACGTGCACGTGGCGGGCCCCTCGCGCAAGAAGCTCCAGTTCGTCGTACACGACTTCGTCGACGGGTTCGACACCTTCACCGAGAAGCCCGGCTACACGTGGCCCGCCGACTTCGCGTTCGTGGAGGTGCGGCCGGAGAACTACGTCGCGCTCGTGCTGCCGGGCGGACGGGCGCCGGAGTACATCCGCAACAACCCGGTCGTCCAACGGATCGTGCGGCACTTCTTCGAGGCCGAGAAGCCCGTCGCGCAGATCTGTCACGGCCCGCTGGTGGCCGCCGCGGCGGGGGTGCTGACCGGGCGCCGCACCGCCGCCTATCCGGCGATCGCACCGGACGTCAAGGCGGCGGGCGGCACGTGGGTGGACGGCGAGGCGGTCGTCGACGGCACCCTGGTGTCGGCTCGCACGTGGGTCGACCACCCGGCGTGGATGCGCGAGTTCGTCCAGGTGCTGCGGGCCAAGGCGCCCGCGTAGCCGGGCGCGGGGCGGCGCTCAGTCCATGTGCGGGTAGCGGTGGTCGGTCGGCGGGTCGAAGGTCTCCTTGATCGTGCGGGTGCTGGTCCAGCGCATCAGGTTCTGCGTCGCGCCGGCCTTGTCGTTGGTGCCGGACGCCCGCGCGCCGCCGAACGGCTGCTGGCCCACGACCGCGCCGGTGGGCTTGTCGTTGAGGTAGAAGTTGCCGGCCGCGAACCGCAGGAAGCCCGTGGCCTCGGCGAGCACGCGCCGATCGCGCGCGATCACCGAGCCGGTGAGCGCGTACGACGCGACCGACTCCAGTTGCCGCAGCATCGCGTCCCAGTCCCCGTCCTCGTACACGTGCACGCCCAGCACGGGCCCGAAGTACTCGGTCGTGAACAGCTCGTCCCACGGGTCCTCCGCGAGCACGACGGTGGGCCGGACGAACCAGCCGATCGAGTCGTCGTACGTGCCGCCCGCGAGCACCCGCAGGCCGTCGTCGGCGTGCGCGCGGTCGATCGCGGCCTTCAGCTTGGCGAACGCCCGATCGTCGATGACCGCGCCCATGAAGTGGCTCAGGTCGGTCACGTCGCCCATCGACAGGCCGTCCACCTCGGCGAGGAAGTCGTCCCGGAAGCCGCTCTCCCAGATCGAGCGGGGGATGTAGGCGCGTGAGGCGGCCGAGCACTTCTGGCCCTGGTACTCGAACGCGCCGCGGACCAGGGCGGTGCGCAGCACGTGCTGGTCGGCGCTGGGATGCGCGACCACGAAGTTCTTGCCGCCGGTCTCGCCGACGATCCGCGGATAGGTGCGATAGGTGTCGATGTTCGCGCCGATGGTGCGCCACAGGTGCTTGAACGTCGCGGTCGAGCCGGTGAAGTGCAGCCCGGCGAAGTCCGGGTCGGCCAGCGCGACGTCGGAGACCGCGATGCCGTCGCCGTGCAGCAGGTTGATCACCCCCGGCGGCATCCCGGCCGCCTCGAGCAGGCGGATCAGGTGGTGCGCGGCCAGCGCCTGGGTGGGCGAGGGCTTCCACAGCACGACGTTGCCCATCAGCGCGGGCGCGGTCGGCAGGTTGCCCGCGATCGCGGTGAAGTTGAACGGCGTGACCGCGTACACGAATCCTTCGAGCGGCCGGTGGTCGAGCCGGTTCCACACGCCGGGGCCGTTGATCGGCTGCTCGGCCATGATCCGCCGGCCGAAGTCGACGTTGAACCGCCAGAAGTCGATCAGCTCGCACGGCGCGTCGATCTCGGCCTGCTGCACGGTCTTGCCCTGCCCGAGCATCGTCGCGGCCGCGATCGTCTCCCGCCACGGGCCGGCGAGCAGGTCGGCCGCCTTGAGGATGATCGCCGCGCGGTCGTCGAAGTCGAGCGC
Organism: Embleya sp. NBC_00896; assembly: GCF_045207785.1. NCBI lineage: Bacteria > Bacillati > Actinomycetota > Actinomycetes > Kitasatosporales > Streptomycetaceae > Embleya > Embleya sp. NBC_00896. The sequence continues at coordinate 4,716,270 of NZ_CP108776.1, read as the reverse complement.
GCGCCAGTCGGGCGCGGCCTCCTTCGCGGCGGTCAGCGCGGCCCGCGCGTCGTCGTGGGTCGCGTTGGCGAGCGTGCCGAGTTCGGCGGCGCGCCGATGCGGCTGGACGATCTGGACGCGCTTGCCCGCGCCCATCCGGTGCTCGCCGCCGATCGCGTGCGGCAGGTCGACGGGGGTCGCGGACAACTCCGCGAGCCGCGCCGCCAGGCGCTCCCGCTCGGGGCTGCCCGGCGCGTAGCCGTGGACGGGTTCGTTGTGCGGCCGGGGCACCTGGGTCACAGCATCCATGGATGCGCAGTGCCCACGAACCGGACGTTCGATGCCGAACACCGCCGAACGCCGATGAACGCTGCCGAACGCCGACCGACACCGCTGAACGCCGCCGGACGACCCCGGGTCAGGCGGTCGGACGGTCAGGCCCCGAAGGTGCGCGCGAGCGCCACCGCGTCCGCGAGCGAGTCCACCACCGGCACGCCCACGCTCTCCAGGCTCGCCCGTCCGTGCGAGCCGCCCGCGTACAGCACCGCCCGCGCGCCCACGTGCAGCGCGGCCAGCGCGTCGTCGGCGGCGTCGCCGATCAGCACCACCTCGGCCGGATCCTTGCGCAGCGCGTCCAGGTGCCGGACCAGGTGCTCGGCCTTGCCGCCGCCGGGCGGGCCGACCCGGCCGTCGACGCGCACGAACCGGCGCTCGATCCCGAACCGTCGGACGAACGGCATCAGCGACTCGTGCGCGGTCAGCGAGAGCAGCGACTGCGTGCCGCCCTCGCGCTGCCACGCGTCGAGCAGCTCGTCCGCACCGGTCGCCAGCTCGCACAGCGCGCTGTGCGTGGCGTAGACGGCCTGGAAGGCGTCGTCGAGCAGGGTCCACTCGTCCGGCTCGGGAACCCGCCCGGTGACCTTCTCGTAGAAGCGCGGCACGGGCACGCAGTAGAGCTCGCGATAGCGCTCGAGCGTCATCGGGGGCAGGCCCAGCAGCGCGAACGACGCGTTCGTGGCCGCGATGATCGCGTCCATGTCGTGGAACAGCGTGCTGTTCCAGTCCCACACCAGGTGCGGGGTTCGACCGTTCAGACCATTCGGATGATTCATGGGCCTTCATTGTGCCGTGGCCGGCCTCACACCAGGTCGGCGATCTCCTGTGTCGCGAACCACAGCAGTTCGTGCTCCTCGGTGGCCTCGACGAGGTCGTCGGTGAGCCCGCCCGCGAGCGCCGCCGCGACCGCCGGCTCGGCCTCCTCGGTGTCCATGTGCACGGCCGCGATCCGCTTGCGCGGGACCGTCGCGTCGACCACGACCGTCGCGGGGCCCTCCTGCGGCCGAGCCGTCACCAACGCGTCGGGCACGTCCGCCGCGAGCACGATCCGCCGCACCGCGCCCGGCTCGCCCGCGAGCAGCCGCAGCGAGGCCTCGGCGGCCTGGGTCAGCGCGCCGTACTCCAGCTCCTCCTCGTCCTCGGTCTCGTACCAGGCGCGCAGCGCGTCGGTGACCGCGTACGCCCGCACCGGAGCCGACACGATGGCGCCCTCGGCGTGCACTGCGGACAGACCTGCGGGCGTCGTGGGGATGAACACGCGCATCGGGCGACTCCAATCGGGTGAAATCCCGGCATCCTTCGTGTCCGACGGGAACCGGGGCGACGGTCGACCTACCGCCACATTGCGTGAGTCGACGCGCGTCAGCGTAATCACTGTGGGCGATCGAGCCGGGCGCCACCCCGAGAAATCGGTCGACGATGGTCACGGAGGGTTGGCCAGACGAACGGTTGACCGCACGGGCGCAAGCCGGCTAGGAAGTCTCTGCACACGTTCCGGTCGGGGGAACGAGCGGAACGAGTGCCGGATCCGGCAACACTCGTTTTCAGTCACGGGGAGCACACATGGTCCACCCGAGCACCCTTCGCACCGGTTCGCCACCGCACCTGTACATCGTGCGGGCACCCGGCGGCGAGACACCCTTCGACGCACCCCACCGGCCCGACCGGCCCGATCACACGATCGTCCCGCTGCACCCGCGCGCCCTGGGCCCCGACCCGGCGCCGGTGCACGGCTCGCTCGCGCTGGCGCCGCGCCTGTTCGCACCGCCCGACCCCCGGCCCGCGCTGCGGCTGATCGTCACCCCGAAGGAGCCGGATCCGGCCGAGGCCCGGCTGCGCTCCCGCCGGCTCGCGTACGCGCTGGCCGAGATCGTGTCCGGGCTGCGGGCGATCACCCAGCTGCGGCCGTACGCCTCCGTCGCCGTCTACGGCACCGCGCGGCAGCTGGCCCGCCGGCTCGCGGAACGCCGCGTGGGCCGGATGCGGGTGGAGTCGTGTGGCGGGCGCGCGCCCGCGGACGGGGTCGCCGAGGGCTACGCGCGGCTGCGCGCGGCCACGTGGGTGCTGACCGTGGCCTTCCGCCTGGAACGCGACGCCGCAACCCGCGGGCCCGGCACCGCGTGGCTGTGTACCGCGCTCGAACACGACCGGCTGGCCTGACCGGGCGACCCCGACCCCGGACCCGAGAAGGACGCGGGACCCGGGAACGCCCGAGGGCCCGGACCGCGTGCGCGGTCCGGGCCCTCGGGCTCGACGAGCTACTTCTTCTTGCGCTTGGCGCGCTGCGCGCGGCGGCGCTCGGCGCGGGTCGCGCCCTCGCCCACCTCGACGTCGTCCTCGTCGAAGTTCTCCTCGACGGTGACCACGCCGCCCTCGCCGTCGACCGTCGGCGCGCTGTATTGCAGGTGCGCCGGCCGCTGCGGGGCGTCCAGGCCCTTGGCGTGGATCTCCGGCAGTGGGGCGGCCTTGTCGATCGAGATGCTCGGGGCCTCGGGGACCTGCTCGATCTCGACCTCGACGTTGAAGAGGTAGCCGACCGACTCCTCCTTGATGCCCTCCATCATGGCGTTGAACATGTCGAAGCCCTCGCGCTGGTACTCCACCAGCGGGTCGCGCTGCGCCATCGCCCGCAGGCCGATGCCCTCCTGGAGGTAGTCCATCTCGTAGAGGTGCTCGCGCCAGCGGCGGTCCAGCACCGACAGGATCACCCGGCGCTCCAGCTCGCGCATGACCTCGTCGCCGAGCTTCTCCTCACGCAGCGCGTAGGCGGCCTGGGCGTCGGCGCGGAGCAGTTCGACCAGCTGCTCGGTGTCCAGCTCCGAGCGGTCGCCGAACTCCTCCTCGACCTCCTCGATCGTGATGCTGACCGGGTAGAGGCGCTTGAGGTTGCCCCACAGCTTCTCGAGGTCCCACTCCTCCGCGAAGCCCTCGGTGGCGCCGTGCACGTAGGCCTCGACGGTGTCGTCGATGAAGTGGCCGATCTGCTCCTGCAGGTTCTCGCCCGCGAGCACGCGGCGGCGCTCGCCGTAGATCACCTCGCGCTGGCGGTTCAGCACCTCGTCGTACTTGAGGACGTTCTTGCGGATCTCGAAGTTCTGCTGCTCGACCTGGGTCTGCGCCGACTTGATCGCGTTGGAGACCATCTTCGACTCGATCGGCTGGTCCTCGGGCACGTTGGCCAGGGTCAGCACGCGCTCGACGATGTTGGCCTTGAACAGGCGCATCAGGTCGTCACCGAGCGAGAGGTAGAAGCGCGACTCGCCCGGGTCGCCCTGGCGGCCGGAGCGACCGCGCAGCTGGTTGTCGATCCGGCGGGACTCGTGCCGCTCGGTGCCGAGCACGTACAGGCCGCCGAGGTCGGAGACCTCCTCGTGTTCGGCCTTGACCGCCTTCTTGGCCTTCTCCAGCGCGTCGGCCCACGCGGCCTCGTACTCCTCCGGGGTCTCGGAGGGGGTGAGCCCGCGCTGCGCGAGTGCGGCCGCGGCGAGGTGGTCCGGGTTGCCGCCGAGCATGATGTCGGTGCCGCGGCCGGCCATGTTGGTGGCCACCGTGACCGCGCCCTTGCGACCGGCCTGCGCGACGATCTGCGCCTCGCGCTCGTGGTGCTTCGCGTTGAGCACCTCGTGCGGCACGCCGCGCTTGCGCAGCTGGGCGGAGAGGTATTCGGACTTCTCCACGCTGGTGGTGCCGACCAGGACCGGCTGGCCCTTCTCGTGCTTTTGCGTGATGTCGTCCACGACCGCGTCGAACTTGGCTTCCTCGGTCTTGTACACGAGGTCCGACTGGTCCACCCGCTGCACCGAGCGGTGGGTGGGGATCGGCACCACGCCGAGCTTGTAGATCTGGTGGAACTCGGCGGCCTCGGTCATGGCCGTACCGGTCATTCCGCCGAGCTTCTTGTACAGCCGGAAGAAGTTCTGGAGGGTGACGGTGGCAAGGGTCTGGTTCTCGTCCTTGATGTCCACCCCCTCCTTGGCCTCGATCGCCTGGTGCATGCCCTCGTTGTAGCGGCGACCGGCGAGGATGCGGCCGGTGTGCTCGTCGACGATGAGCACCTCGCCGTCCACGACCACGTATTCCTTGTCCCGCTTGTACAGCTCCTTCGCCTTGATGGCGTTGTTCAGGTAGCCGACGAGCGGGGTGTTGACGGCCTCGTAGAGGTTGTCGATGCCGAGGTAGTCCTCGACCCGGGCGACGCCGGACTCGTGGATGGCGACGGTGCGCTTCTTCTCGTCGACGTCGTAGTCGCCGGTCTCCTCGATGCCCTTGAGCGTGTTGGCGGCCTCGCCGCGCTTGAGGCGCTTGACCATCTTGGCGAAGTCGGCGTACCACTTCGTGGCCTGGTCGGCCGGGCCGGAGATGATCAGCGGCGTGCGGGCCTCGTCGACGAGGATCGAGTCGACCTCGTCGACCACGGCGAAGAAGTGGCCGCGCTGCACCAGTTCGTCGGCCGACCACGCCATGTTGTCGCGCAGGTAGTCGAAGCCGAACTCGTTGTTGGTGCCGTACGTGATGTCGTACCCGTACGCCTTGCGGCGCTCGTGCGGCGGCATGTTCGCGAGGATGCAGCCCACGCTCAGGCCGAGGAAGCGGTGCACGCGACCCATCCACTCCGAGTCGCGCTCGGCGAGGTAGTCGTTGACCGTCACGACGTGCACGCCCTCGCCGGCGATCGCGTTGAGGTAGGCGGGAAGCGTCGACACGAGGGTCTTGCCCTCGCCGGTGCGCATCTCGGCGATGTTGCCGAGGTGCAGCGCGGCGCCACCCATGAGCTGCACCTTGTAGTGCCGCTGGCCCAGGGTGCGGGTCGCGGCCTCGCGAACCGTGGCGAAGGCTTCCGGAAGCAGGTCGTCGAGGGTCTCCCCGTCGGCGTAGCGCTGCTTGTATTCGTCCGTCAGTGCCCGAAGCTCGGCATCGGAGAGGTCCTTGAAGTCATCTTCGATCGACTCGATCTGCTCTGCGATGCGGTTGAGCTTGCGCAGGATTTTGCCCTCGCCGGCGCGCAGGACCCTGTCGAAGATAGACACGCTGGATGAGCTCCTTGCCCGACGGCGCCCGCCCGCCTTTCGGACGTGACGGCACGGCGGGGCCCGTCCCGCCGATACGGCCATCGTATGCGAGGAGGCAAGCCGGGATCGAGCCTCGCGGGCCGGCACAGTGACGGGCATGGAACCTGTGGAGATCGCGGCGGGGCGCTTTCAGCTGCGCCCGTGGAACAAACACGACCTCGACGTGATCGGCGGCGCGCTCGCGGATCCGGAGATCGCGCACTGGTCGCTCGTGCCGCCGGGCGGCGATCCGAGCGCGTGGCTGGCCGTGCGCGAGGAGCGCTGGGCCCGCGGCGAGGGGCCCTCGTTCGCGGTCATGGACGCGGTGACGGGCGAGGTCTACGGCCATATCGCACTCGAGGGCCTGGACCCCGAGCCGCGCGTGGCGGAGATCGGCTTCTGGACGCTGCCGGCCGCCCGCGGGCGCGGCGTGGCCCGACACGGCGTGGGCGCGGTGAGCCGCTGGGCGTTCGGCGCGCTGGATCTGCACCGGCTCGAACTGCGGCACGCGGCCGGCAACGAGGGCGCGTGCGCGGTCGCGAACTCGTCCGGATATGCACTCGAAGGAGTACTGCCGGACTTCGCTCGCACCCCGGACGGCGCCGTCGAGGCCGGACATCTGCACGCCCGGGTCGCAACGGACACGTGATGGGAACATACGTTCTAAGGTGGCGGGCATGACGACGCAGCTCACCGCCGACGAGGCCCGCCGGATCGTCCTGGCCGCGCAGGGTTTCCTGGGCGCCCCCGACCGTCGCTCGGGTGTGCTCGGCGCCCTGCGCACGCTCGGCGCCGTACAGCTCGACACCATCTCGACGCTGGCCCGCTCGCACGAACTCGTGCCCTACGCCCGGCTGGGCCCGGTCGGCCGCCCGGCCGTCGAGGCCGCCTACTGGGCGGGCGACACCGCGTTCGAGTACTGGTCGCACGCGGCGTGCGTGCTGCCGCTGTCGGCCTGGCCGGACTTCGCCTTCCGCCGCCGGCACTTCCGCGCCCGCGGCCACCTGTGGGGTCAGCAGGTCACCGACGAGGCGTACAAAACGGTGATCGAGCGGCTGCGCGCCGACGGCCCGCTGACCGCGACCGAACTGGGCGGCGCGAAGAACAAGGGCGAGTGGTGGGACTGGAGCGACACCAAGATCGCCGTCGAGCGCGCGCTGGCCTTCGGCGACGTGGTGTGCGTGCGCCGCGAGGGCTGGAAGCGCGTGTACGACCTGTCGGAACGCGTGCTCCCCGCGGCCCTGGCCGAGGAGGAGCCCGACGACGCCGAGTGCCTGCGCCGCCTGGTCCGGCTCGCGGGCCGACAGCTCGGCGTGGCCACCCGGACCGACCTGATGGACCAGTACCGGCTGACCAGGGCCCAGGTCGACGCGGTCGTGCACGACAGCGGGCTGGTCCCGGTGACCGTCGCGGGGTGGGGCGACAAGGCGGCCAAGGACGGCACGTGGGCCGACCCCGACGCGCTGGCCGCGAATCCGCGCGGCAGACACCGCACCACGCTGCTGTCCCCGTTCGACTCGCTGGTGTGGGACCGGCCGCGCACCGCCCGCGTGTTCGGCGGCTTCGAACACCGGCTGGAGGCGTATGTACCGGCCGCCAAGCGGGTGCACGGCTACTTCGTGATGCCGCTGCTCGCGGGCGGCCGACTGGTCGGCCGGGTGGACCCGGCCCGCGACGGGCGCACGCTGGTGGCCCGCCGGCTCTCCTTCGAGAACGGCGCGAGGGTCGCCGAGCGCACGCTCGTCGCGATGGCCGAGGCGCTGCGCGAGGCCGCCCTGTGGGTGGGCTGCGACGACGTGCGGATCGAGCAACTCGACCACGAGAGCACCCGCGAACCCCTGCGCGCCCTGCTCTGACGCGCCTGCGCGCGGCCGACCGCCTGCCGGGCCACGCACGGCCTCGCAGTCGTGGCCGGCCTGCGGCCCGCTTGTTCTCAACCGCCGGACGGGCTGATTTCAGCCCGTCCGGCGGTTGAGGACAACGGGATCGGGCCGGCTAGTCGCCGATCTCCAGGATCTTCTCGCGCATCGCGTAGACCACGGCTTCCATGCGCGAGTGCAGTTGGAGTTTCTCCAGGATGTTGCGCACGTGGTTCTTGACCGTGTTCTCGCTGATGAACAACTGCTTGGCGATGTCGCGGTTGTTGCGTCCGGTGGCGACCAGGCGCAGCACCTCGATCTCGCGATCGGTCAGCCGCGGCGCGGGCACCAGGCGGCGCTCGTCGTCGCGCCGGCTCATCGACTTGAACTCGGTCAGCAGCTTGACCGCCATCGACGGGCTGATCTGCGACTGCCCGTCGGCCACCGCCCGGATCGCCGAGGCCACCTCGCCGTGCGAGATCTCCTTCAACAGGTAGCCGGTCGCGCCGGCCTTGATCGCGTCGTAGAGGTCGGCCTCTTCCTCGCTCATCGTCAACATGATGATCTGCGTGCTGGGCGCGACTTCCTTGATCGCCGTACACGCCTCGATACCACCGCGTCTGGGCATCCGGACATCCATCAGGATGATGTCGGGCAGCAGGTCCTGCGCGGCCTCCAGCGCCTCGGCGCCGTCCCCGGCCTCGCCCACCACCGTGATGTCCGGTTCGGGCGCGAGCACGATGTCCAGGCCCCGGCGAAACAGATCGTGGTCGTCGACCACCAGCACGCGAATCGGTTCGCCCGCGAAGCCATGGTCCACGCGGGTCGGAACAGACTGTTCACCCACCGTGTTTCCCCCCTGGGTCGGCACGATCCGTGTCCAGAACATGATCCCACGTGATCGCCACGGCGCCAGGCCTTGTTGGGCGTTATGCGCGGTTGATACTTGCTCGGGGGAACATTCGCCAGGGATCGCCAGGGTCCGGGACGCAACCGACGCCGAAACCCAGGAGGGTTTCGGCGCCGAATCACTGCCAAAGGGCGCGTAACGACGGCCCGACCGCTACTGCGGTCCGCCGTCCTCGCGGTCCTCGGGCTTGAGGTGGATCACACCGTAGTCGTAGCCGTGCCGGCGGTACACCACGCTCGGCCACTTGGTGCTCGCGTCGATGAACAGATAGAAGTCGTGGCCCACCAACTCCATCTCGTACAGCGCCTGGTCGAGCGCCATGGGGCGCCCGGCGTGTACCTTCTCGCGAACCACGAGAGGGCCTTCGCCATCCACCTCGATCGGCCCCGCCATGTGCGGCTGGGGCCGGAGTTCGCCGTTCTTCACCGCCTCGATGTCTTCCGCGGACGCCACCACGGCCCCATTGAGCCGATCGGCGTGATTGATCTCCGCCGTGGCCGCACCCACCGATACGGGGGCCCGGTGACCGCGGTGCACACGCCGCCGGTCGGCGGCCTTGCGCAACTGCGCTTCGAGCCTCGCGCACGCCAGGTCGAGTGCGGCGTAGGGGTCGGACGCGGCGGCTTCGCCCCGGATCACGGGACCACGCGTGTTGAGCGTGATCTCCACCCGATCCGAGCGCTCCGCCAGCCGCGGGTTCCGCTCCTTGGAGACCTCCACGTCAACGCTGATCACCTTGGCATCGAGCTTCCGGATCTTGTCCAGCTTCTCGACGCAGTGCTTGCGAAAACGCTCGGGTACCTCGGTCTTGCGGCCCTTGACGACAATGTCCACGCAGAACTCCATCCATTGCGCCATGCCGGAGAGGTGGGCACCCGTCCGACCGACCAGGTCGACGATGGTCCTGCTCCAACCGGCGCCGCCGGGCGGTCGCGGCCACCACGGCCGCTGCCTCGACTCGCCCTCCCGCGGCTCGGACCGCACGGGTCGCCTCCGCGAGAGTTGCGCCGGTGGTGCAAACGTCATCGACGACGATCACCACACTAATGCCCGTAAACAAGGGTGCCAACCTGTCCGAAACGATCATTGATCGCCGAAGGTTCACCCCTCGTTCACGCGCGGTAAGCCCTGCTTGATCCTTGATTCGGCGGGTATGTCGCAGGGCCGGCAGGACCCGCGCTGGCACGCCGCTGCGGCGCATCCGGGACGCCGCCCGCAGCGCGAGTTCGCCCGTCGCGTCCCGCCCGCGGCGGCGCACGGCCGACCGCGCCGAGGGCACCGGGACGAGCAGGCACGGACGGGCGTCGGCGCCCAGGCCGGCGGCGGCCGCGCGGGCGAGCGCGTCTCCCAGGGGACGCACCAGCGAACGCGCGCCGCGCTCCTTGTACGCCGCGAGCACCGAGCGCACCGGTTCCTCGTACGTGGTGATCGCGTGCACCGGGGGCAGCCCCTCGGGCGCGGGGGTCGGGCGCGCGGGCACCGGGTCGGGCGCGAACACCGCGCGGCAACCGCCGCACAGCACCGCGCCGGGCACGCCGCAGCCCGCGCACTCCGCGGGCAGCACCAGGTCGGCCCATGCCGCGAGGATCCGACGCCGTTCCATGCCCTCCAAGCTCGCACGGCCCGGCCCGAAACGGACCCCCCGACCACCGAACCACCCGATCCGGTGATGGCGCGCCGTGGCGGGCGATCGAACGTGTCGAAAAGCGACCGTTGCCGCGCCCGGCACTAGCCGGGATAGACGGGATAGCCGCCGCTGTGCACTTTGGTCCAGTTGTTGCCCTGCGACAACTGGTAGATGTTCTCCTCGCTGGAGTCCGCGAGCAGTGGCTGGTCCGCGCCGTCCGGGGCGGCGATGTGCAGCATGCCGTTGACGGACGCGACGGAGACCGAGATGCCCCCGTCGATGTCCACGATCTGTGGCTGCAGGGCCCCCTGGCCCTCCTTGCCGAGCACCGCGAGCCGGTCCTGGCCGTTCCACGAGATCGCCTTGACCTCGACGAGCGAGGGCACGACCGAGCGGGACGCGGCGATCGTCATCGCCACCTCGCCGTTGCTGATGTGCCGCTCGACCCGCCCGACCAGCACCTTGCCGCCGTCCACGATCATCGCGGCGCGGGTGCCGTCCGGGGAGAGCCGCAGGCCGGTGATCCGGGACGGGTCCACGTTCTGCACCGACACCGGGACCACGGTGACCTGGTTGCGCTCGTCCTCGTACAGCGCGAACACGTGCTCGGCGCCCTTGGTCCGATCGAGCACCCACAACACGCCGCGGCCGTCCCAGGTCGGGCTCAGCAGCGACGCCGGCCCCAGGCTGAGCCACTCCCGAACCTCGCCGCGACCGTCGACGTCGCCGACGACCAGCTTGTGCCCACTGCTGTTCACGCCCGCGATCCGCCGCCGGAGCGGGTCCCGCGAGACGGCGATCTGGTCGAACTTGTACGTGCCGTCGCCGAACGGGCCGGGCAGCGTGGGCGGGTTGCCGCCCGCGACGGGCACGACGTTGACCACGCCGCCCTTGCCGATGAAGTAGCCGGTGGGCAACGTCCCGCGGGTGGGCACGGGGTCGTAGCGCGCCGCGTCGTCGTCGGAGAGCGAGCACATCGGCGAGCCGCCGCCGGTGATCGACACCGAGTCCACGCCGGAGACCTGTCGCAGCGTGTACAGCAGTTGCGCGGCCATCCGCTCGCAGCCCTTGGTCTGGGCGAGCTTGGCCTGGCCGCTGAGTTCGACGCGCGCGGTGCGGTTGTCCTCGATCGAGACGGTGCGCTCGGCCAGGTCGGTGCCGGCCGGGAACGCGGTGTCCACCACCGGCCGCAGCCAGTCGGTGGGGCCGGAGAGCAGCTGTCGCACCAGCGCCGTCGTGAGGCCGACCCGGCTGCGCAGGTAGACCGGGTCCGGCACCAGGCTGTCCTTGCCGACCGGCATCGAGGACGCGAACCAGTACGTGTTCACCGAGCGGTAGATCCGGTGGAACTCGGGCTCGGACAGGATCAGCCCGTCCGGCAGGTCGGTGATCCGCCACTCGTTGTCGGTGCCCTTGGCCAGCCGGAAGACCGCCCGGTACGGCGCGTCGGACTCCGCCGCGGGCTGGTACGCGTTGCGGTCGTCGACCGTGCCCACCCGGGTGCCGGACACCTCGACCGTGTACGTCTTCTCGTCGACGCCCGGCACGAGCTCGATCCGCGGGCTCGAGTCGAGCACGACGATCTCGCGCGTGGGCACCCACTTCGCCTTGGCGTCCGGCGCCAGGTAGGCGCGGGCCGTCACGTAGTCGGGCTCGTCGCTGGTGACCGCCTCCAGGAAACCGGAGGCCAGGCCGTACGGCTCCTCGCCGGGCTTGGGCGGCACCGCGAACACCCGCACCTGCTGCTCGGGGGCCTTCTCCTTGGTGTCGCCCTTGCCGGTCTCGCGCACGCTGCCGCTGTTCGGCATCGACGCGCACCCGCAGAGCGTGCCCAGCGCGCACACCAGGGCCACGACCGGGTTGATCCGCCTCATCGGCTACCTCCTGCGGGACCGGCCGTACGGACGTTGCGCCGGTAGGGCGAGCCCGCCGGGTCCAGGCCCCGGTTGGCCCGCGAGTCCTCGGGCTCCAACGGCAGCGGCGAACGCACCAGCTCGCCGCCCGCGGTCTTGGGCAGGCTGAGCCGGAACTGCGAGCCGCCGCCGGGCTCGCCCCAGGCCTGGAGCCAGCCACCGTGCAGGTGCGCGTCCTCCAGGGCGATCGACAGGCCCAGCCCGGTGCCACCGGTGGTCCGGGCCCGGGCCGGGTCCGCGCGCCAGAAGCGCGCGAACACGAGCGAGGACTCGCCGGGCTTGAGGCCCACGCCGTAGTCGCGCACCGCGACCGCGACCGCGTCCTCGCCGCCGGCGATGCTGATCACCACGTCGTGGCCCTCGCCGTGCTCGACCGCGTTGACCACCAGGTTGCGCAGCACCCGGTCGATCCGGCGCGGGTCGACCTCGGCCACACACGGCTTGTCGGGCGCGCGCACCACGAGCCGGCTGCCGCGCCGCTCGGCGAGCGGTTCCGCGCCCTCGACCACGCGGCGCACCAGGTCGCGCAGGTCCACCGGCTCGGCGTCGAGCACGGCCGCGCCCGCGTCGAACCGGCTGATCTCCAGCAGGTCCGACAGCAGCGCCTCGAACCGGTCGAGCTGGTTCTGCAACAGCTCCGCCGAGCGCCGGGTCGCCGGATCGAAGTCGTCGCGGGCCTCGTGCAGCACGTCGGCGGCCATCCGCACGGTGGTCAGCGGGGTACGCAACTCGTGCGAGACGTCCGAGACGAACCGGCGCTGGACGCGCGAGAGCTCCTCCAGCTGCCGGATCTGGTTCTGCAGGTTGGAGGCCATCTTGTTGAACGAGGAGCCGAGCCGGGCCAGGTCGTCGGCGCCGACCACGCGCATCCGCTCCTCCAGGCGGCCCGCCGCGAGCCGCTCGGCGATCCGCGCGGCCATCCGCACCGGCGTCACCACCTGACGGGTCACCAGCGCCGCGATCGCCACCAGGAGCAGCACGAGGAAGACCCCGGCGGTGGCCAGCGTGCTGCGCACCAGGCCCAGGGTCTTCTCCTCGGGACCGAACGAGAAGAAGTAGTAGAGCTGGTACGAACCGCCCTCGGGATCCTCCAGCTGTTCACCCACCACGAGGCCGGCCTCGCGGGTACGCCGGGCCGAGCCCTCGCCGTGTTGGCCGTCCCGCACGATCTGGGTGTACTGCAACAGCGCCACGCCGGGCCGCGCCGCGACATCGCGGCGCAGTTCGGCCGGGACGCTCTGGTCGGGGACCACGTCGCCGGACGCGCGCGGGCCGCGGCCGGTGCCGGGGGTCGAGGTGTCCGGACTGATCGCGGCCACGTCGTACACGCCCTGTCCGCCGCTGGAGAGCTGCTTGACGAGCGCGTTGAGCCAGTCGCCGGTGTTGACCCCGTTGCCGGCCGTGGGCGTACCGGTCGGCACCTGGACGTGCCGGCCCGGGCTGGTGGCGATCTCGTCGGCCTGCGCGCGGGCATCCTCGAACCCGCCCTGGGCCTGGGACCGGGCGGAGGCCACCTTCGCGTCGAGCAGGCCGTTGCGGACCTGGCCGACGACCACCACCCCGAGCAGCACCATGACGGCGACCGACAGGACCAGAGTGGTGGCCACGACGCGAAACTGGATCGATCTGTTCCACAGGGCCATGACCCGGCCCACGCCGCCGCGCACACGGCGCAGGGCGAGGGTCGGGGCGGACGGGGAGGGCGACCGCTGCGCGGTGCTCACCGGGACGATCTCAAGGTCAGGCCGGTCCCGCCTTGTAGCCGACCCCGCGCACGGTGACCACGGTCTCCGGACGCTCGGGATCCCGCTCGATCTTCGAGCGCAGCCGCTGGACGTGCACATTCACCAAGCGGGTGTCGGCCGCGTGTCGGTAACCCCAGACCTGTTCGAGAAGCACCTCGCGGGTGAAGACCTGCCAGGGCTTGCGGGCGAGTGCGACAAGGAGGTCGAACTCCAGCGGGGTGAGCGCGATGTTCTGCCCGTCCCGCTTCACGGCATGGCCGGCCACGTCGATCACGAGATCGCCGATCACCAGTTGCTCCGGGGTGGGTTCTTCGGCTCTGCGCAGGCGGGCCCGCACACGAGCGACAAGCTCCTTGGGCTTGAACGGTTTGATCACATAGTCGTCCGCCCCGGATTCCAGACCGACCACGACGTCGACCGTGTCGCTCTTGGCGGTGAGCATCACGATCGGTACGCCGGACTCGGCGCGGATCTGGCGGCAGACGTCGATGCCGTCACGGCCGGGCAGCATCAGGTCGAGCAGCACCAGGTCCGGTTTGACGTCCCGGAATGCCTGGAGTGCCTTGTCTCCGTCCGCCACGAACGACGGCTCGAACCCTTCGCCACGCAGCACGATGCCGAGCATCTCGGACAGTGCGGTGTCGTCGTCAACGATGAGGACGCGTCCCTTCATGTGCATCATCGTCGCATTACCGGATTGTGACCTGCACTCATCCGACCGATTCCGGCCGCGTCCATCATGGATAAACCCCCACTTTTCATGACATTCACCACGTCAAGAGAGGGCGGAGTCACCTCGAAAGCCGGTTTGTACGCCGGGCCGGCCACCCGCGCAACGACCGTTTCGGCCACGAATGCCGCCTCTGGCCGCTCACCGGAACGAGTGATGTGCCCGCGACGTTGTCCCCCCGGCCGGTGTGCCCTGACGGCGAATCACCTCCCGTTGCCGGCCGTACCTCAAGGGCGGGCAAAGACATGCCACGATGAGTCCCCACCCGAACAGGACGAGGAGCGCAATCGCATGACGGACTCGCCCGGCTCGCCCACCCCGGACGCCCCGGGGCCGGACGAAGAACGCCCGGCGGACGACGCCGCCTCGACCGACCGGCCGACACCCGCGTCCCCGGATCCGTCGTCGACCCCGCCCCCGTCCCTGGACAAGCCCGAGCGGCCCGACCCATCGCAGCCCGGCCCGCAACCGCCGGCCCCCGGATGGGCGCCGCAGCAGCCGCCCGCCGCCGGGTGGGGCCCGCCGAGCCGACACCCCGCCCCCTGGGGCCCGGGACCGGGCCCCGGCCCGCAGTGGGGCACCGGGCAGCCCGCGTGGGGCGCGCCGCCCGGCTGGAACGGCCCCTACCGCCAAGCCGCCAAGCCCGGCGTGATCCCGCTGCGCCCGCTGAGCGTCGGCGAGATCCTCGACGGCGCGTTCGCCGCCATGCGCGCGCACTGGAAGGTCATGATCGGCATCGCCGTCGTGATCGCGCTGCTCACCCAGGTGCTGGAAATCCCCGCGCAGTGGCTGATGAACCGCGAGTTCTCGCCCAAGGACCTCGGTGACAACCCCACCGGCGAGGAGGCCTGGGCCTACCTGCGCGACTCGCTCGCGCTGCTGCTCGTGCCGGTGTTCATCGCCACGCTCGGCCAGATCGCCGCCACCGGCATGCTCACCGTCGTGGTCAGCCGCGCCGTGATCGCCAAGACGATGTCCGCGGCCGAGGCGTGGTCGGCGGTCCGCCCGCTCCTGCCGCGCCTGCTCGGCGTCACCTTCGCGGCCTGGCTGATCCCCGTCGGCGCGATGCTCGTCGCGGTCCTGCCCGGTCTGCTCCTGCTCGCCCTCGGCGCCGAGGGCCTCGGCGCGCTGCTGCTGCTCCCCGGCCTGATCGGCGGCATCGTCGCGGCGATCTACCTCTACGTGTGCCTGGCCCTCGCCGGGCCCGCCCTGATGCTGGAGAAGCAGTCGGTCCGCAGGGCCCTGGAGCGCTCGCGCAAGCTCGTCACCGGCTCCTGGTGGCGCGTGTGCGGCGTGATGCTGCTGATCACCCTGATCATGACCATCGTCGGCGCCATCATCCAGACGCCGTTCCTGCTGATCACCGACGGCTTCTCCGACCTCACCGCCTCCAACCCGTCCGACATCCCCGACCCGAGCTTCGCCGACCTGCTGTTCACCGGCATCGGCGCGGTCGTCTCGTCGGCGCTGCTGTACCCGTTCGCCGCCGGCGCCACCGCACTGCTGTACATCGACCAGCGCATCCGCCGCGAAGCCCTGGACCTGGAACTCGCCCGCGCGGCGGGAGTCCTGGACGACGGACCCGACTCCGGCACAGCGGCGGGACCCGCACCGGCGTGATCCGCCACGCGCTCGCGATCCCGACCCGGGACTGGGAACCGGTGGACATCCCGCGCGACGACGCGCGGGACGCCGCCCGGGAGGAGCTGTCCCGCGGCGAATACCACCAGGACGACCCGAACCCGGTCCGCCGAGCCGTCGACTGGATCCTCGACCGGCTCGGCGACCTGCTCGCCCGGGCCGGCGACCACGCCCCGGGCGGCGGCACCGGCCTGGTCGTGATCCTGGTGCTCGTGATCGTCGCGATCGTCCTGCTGCGCCGGCACCTGGGGCCGCTGCGCGCGGCCCGCCGCGCCGACCGCGCGCTCTACGGCGACGAAGGACCGATGTCCGCCGCGCGGCACCGCGCGGCCGCCGACGCGCACGCCGCCGCGGGCCGCTGGGACGAGGCCGTCCAAGAGCGCGTACGCGCGATCGTGCGGGCCTTGGAGGAACGCGCCGTGCTCGACGTACGCCCCGGCCGCACCGCCGACGAGGCCGCCGCCGACGCGGGCCGCGCGCTGCCCGAGCAGGCCGCGACCTGCGCGCGGCGGCCCGCGCCTTCGACGACGTCCGCTACGGCGGGCGGGCCGCGACCGAGGCCGTCGACCGCGACCTGCGCGACCTGGACGCGCGCTGCGCCGCCGCCCGCCCGCACCACTCCGAGCGGGTCCCCGGATGAGCGTCGCGCTGAGCCCCACCACCGAGCAGGTGTGGCGCCGCATGCGGATCCCCCTCGGCCTGTTCGCACTCGTGCTGATCGTGGTGTCCGCGCTCGTGCTCATCCGCGGCGACCGACACCAGGGCCGGCTCGACCCGCGCTCGACCGGCCCGCAGGGCACCAAGGCACTGGCCCGCCTGCTGGCCGCACAGGGCGTCGACGTGACCCTCGCACGCTCCGTCGACGAGGCCGCCCGCGCGATCCGGCCGGACACCACGCTCGTGCTGCCCTTCCCCGGCATGGCCACCGACGCCCAACTGCGCGCGTTCGCGACCGCGGCACCGGCCCGCACGGTCCTGGTCCGCCCCGGCGAGGCCGCGCTCGCGATCCTCGCCCCCGGCGTGCACACCGCCGCCGACGCCACCCGCCGCACCCTGGACCCGCGCTGCGCGCTCCCGGCGGCCGTGCGCGCGGGCAACGCCGACACCGGCGGCGTCCGCTTCGACACCGACCTGCTCCCCGGCGCCACCGGCTGCTACCCGCACAACGGCCGACCGACCCTGGTGCTCACCCCGCCGAGCGCGGGACACGACACGGTCGTCCTGGGCTCCGGCACCCCGCTCGTCAACGACCGCCTCGACGACAACGGCAACGCCGCGCTCGCGCTCAACCTGCTCGGCGCCCACCCGCACCTGGTCTGGTACCTGCCCGGCGACGGCGAACTCCCGCCCGCCGACGACACGTTGTGGGACCTGCTCCCGGCCGGTTGGCGCTGGGGCACCGCCCAACTCGCGATCGCCGCGGTACTGCTCGCCCTGTGGCGGGCCCGCCGGCTCGGCCCCGTCGTCGCCGAACCGCTCCCGGTCGTGGTCCGCGCCGCCGAGACGGTCGAGGGCCGCGCCCGGCTGTACCGCCGCGGCAGGGCCCGCGACACCGCCGCCGAACTGCTGCGCGCCGCCACCCGCGAACGCCTCACGAGCCTGCTCGGCGGCACCCCCACCGAGGCCGCCCTGGTCGCCGCGCTCACCACCCGCACGGGCCGCACGTCCGCGGACGTACACGCCCTGTTGTACGGTGCGATCCCGGAGAGCGACGACGCCCTCGTCACCTTGGCCGACGAACTCGACGCGCTGATAAGGCAGGTACGCACGACGTGAGCGCCCCCGAGCAGACCCGCGAGGCGCGCGACGCCCTCGAAGCCCTGCGCGGCGAGATCGGCAAGGCCGTGGTCGGCCAGGACGCCGCCGTCACCGGCCTGGTCATCGCCCTCCTGTGCCGGGGCCACGTGCTCCTGGAAGGCGTCCCCGGCGTCGCCAAGACCCTGATGGTGCGCGCCCTCGCCCGCGGCCTGGACCTGACCACGACCCGCGTGCAGTTCACCCCCGACCTGATGCCGGGCGACGTCACCGGCTCGATGGTCTACGACGCGCGCACCGCCGAGTTCTCCTTCCGCGAAGGCCCGGTGTTCACCAACCTGCTGCTGGCCGACGAGATCAACCGCACGCCGCCCAAGACCCAGGCCTCGCTGCTGGAGGCCATGGAGGAGCGGCAGGTCTCGATCGACGGCACCACGCGCCCGCTGCCCGACCCGTTCATGGTCGCGGCCACCCAGAACCCGATCGAGTACGAGGGCACGTATCCGCTGCCCGAGGCCCAGCTCGACCGCTTCCTGCTCAAGCTCACCCTGCCACTGCCCGAACGCGACGACGAGATCGTGGTGCTGCGCCGGCACGCCGAGGGCTTCGATCCGCGCGACCTCGCCGCCGCCGGCGTACGCCCGGTGGCCGGCGCCGCCGACCTCGAAGCGGGCCGCCGCGCGGTGGCCACGCTGCGGGTCGACCCGGACGTCCTGGCCTACGTCGTCGACGTCTGCCGGGCCACCCGCACCTCCCCGTCGCTGGCCATGGGGGTCTCGCCACGAGGCGCCACGGCACTGCTCGCCGCCGCCCGGGCCTGGGCGTGGCTCGCGGGCCGCGACTACGTCACACCCGACGACGTGAAGGCCCTCGCGCGGCCCGCGCTGCGACACCGCGTGCGGCTGCGCCCCGAGGCGGAGATGGAGGGCGTGACCCCGGACGCGGTGATCGACTCCGTGCTCGCCCACACCCCGGTCCCGCGTTAACCGCCGATGGCCCTGACCGGTCGCGCCGCCCTGGCCGCCGCACTCGGCGTCCTCGTCGTCGGCCTGCTGCTGCCGTCCTGGCTCGGCCTGGTCGTCGTCGAGGGCGCGATCCTGCTCGCCGTCGCCGCCGACCTGCTGCTGGCCGCCGGCGTCCGCGGCCTGACCTTCGAGCGAGCCGGCGACACCGCGGTACGGCTCGGCGAGCGGGCCGAGGTCACCCTGACCGTCACCAACCCGGGCCCGCGCCCGCTGCGCGGCCTGCTGCGCGACGCGTGGCCGCCGAGCACCGGCACCACGACCCAACGCCACGACCTGGCCGTCCCGGCGGGCGAACGACGCAGGCTCACCACCACGATGACCCCCACCCGCCGCGGCGACCGGAACGCGTACCGCGTCACCGTGCGCTCGATCGGCCCGCTGGGCATGGCCGCGCGGCAGGGCTCGCACGACGTGCCGTGGCGGGTCCGCGTTCTCCCCGGCTTCCCGAGCCGCCGACTGCTGCCCTCGAAACTCGAACGCCTCCGCGAGCTCGACGGCCGCTCCGCACTGCTCACGCGCGGCGCCGGCACCGAGTTCGACACGCTGCGCGAGTACGTCCCCGGCGACGACGCCAAGTCGATCGACTGGCGCGCCTCCGCCCGCAACCAGGGCGTCGTGGTGCGCACGTGGCGCCCCGAGCGCGACCGGCACATCCTCGTCGTCCTGGACACCGGCCGCACCTCGGCCGGCCGGATCGGCGACATCCCCCGCCTGGACGCCGCGATGGACGCCACCCTGCTGCTGACCGCGGTCGCCAACCACGCGGGCGACCGGGTCGACCTGCTCGCCTACGACCGCAGGGTCCGCGCCGAGGTTCGCCGGGCGCCCCGGAACGGGATACTGCCCGCCTTCGTCCAGGCGATGGCGGGCCTGGAACCGGAGTTGGTCGAACCGGACGCGCGCGGGCTGACCGCCGAGATCCTCCGCCGCTCGCCCCGCCGGGCACTGGTCGTGCTGGTCACCGGCCTAGAGCGGGAGGCGGTCCAGGAGGGCATCCTCCCCGTGCTCACCCAGCTGACGAGCCGTCACGAGGTGGTCGTCGCCGCGGTGTCCGACCCCGCGATCGCCGAGATGGCGACCCGCCGCGGCGATCCGACGGCGGTCTACGAGGCGGCGGCCGGCGAGAAGGAACTGGCCGAACGCCGGGCCACGGCCGCCGAGTTGCGCCGCAGGGGCGTCACCGTGGTGGACGCCCCGCCCGGCACGCTCGCCTCGGCCCTGACCGACACCTACCTCGCCTTGAAACTGGCCGGGCGACTGTAGGGGGCCTCCGAGCGGCCATCACCCCCGCGGGCTGACGTGCCCATGCTCCCAGGCCCACGCGGCGATCCCGACTCGGTTGCGAACCCGCAGCTTGGCCTGGATGTTCGCGATGTGCGTCTTGGCCGTGCCGGGCGTGATGAAGAGTTCCGCGCCGATCTCGACGTTGGTGTGCCCCCGGGCGATCAGGCGGACGATCTCGTGCTCACGCGCGGTCAGCGGATCCTCGACCGGGCCGCGGGCGGGTTCCGACGCCGGCTCCGCCGCGGGTGCGGGTACGGGTCGCCGGCCATCGCCGCGCGGGGCGGCGTCGCGTTCGCCGCCGGCCTCGCGGACGCGCTCGCGCAGCCCGGCGAGGCCGCGGCCGCCACCGTGGCGGGGCGGGTCGCCGGGCCGGGTTCGCCGGGGGCCTTCCCGGGTGGGTCGGGCGGCCTCGGCTTGGCGTTTCGTATCGATCGGGGCGTGTCGGGTCCGGTTCGGGATTCCGGCGCGGTTGCGGCGGTCGGGTTCATGCGTGACCTGCGGGTTTCCCCTGAAGCCGAGCCGAGGCGCTCGACGGCATCCGGATCCGTACCGCACCGGCGCCTCCCCGCGGGCCGAGAGCACCCGACCCACTCGGGAAGGTCCCCCGGCGAACCTGACCCGAGCCCCCACCCCGCCTGCCGTTGCCAGCCGCTTTTCGGCGAGCAACACCCGCGTCTCGCCGGGGATCCCAGGGCTCCTGACCGCCGGCGCCGCCGTGCCGGGCCCATCTCCGCACCCTTGGCAGGGCCTCGATCACAAAGCCACCCGCCGGCGAGCAAGACGCACCGCGAGCCGAAGTCGAAAAGGCCCGGTCCCGGAAAGGGCGCACTTCGATAATCCCGGCCCCGGAAAACGCAAAAGGCCCGCCCCTAAAAGGGGCGGGCCTTTCACACGAAGATTCCGGCGGCGTCCTACTCTCCCACACCCCTTCGAGTGCAGTACCATCGGCGCTGGAGAGCTTAGCTTCCGGGTTCGGAATGAGACCGGGCGTTTCCTCTCCGCCAAGACCACCGGAAAACCATCGAACCTGAAAATCAACCAGGTACATCGGTGAACCAGAAATCACATGCGGTGATTCAATTATCAAACGGGTTCCCCGAAACCGATTGCGGTTCGGGAACCACACAGTGGACGCGTAGCAACTGAGGACAAGTCCTCGGCCTATTAGTACCGGTCAGCTCCACCCCTTACAGGGCTTCCACACCCGGCCTATCAACCCGATCGTCTCTCGGGGGCCTTACCCAACCGAAGTTGGTGGGAGTCCTCATCTCGAAGCAAGCTTCCCGCTTAGATGCTTTCAGCGGTTATCCCTCCCGAACGTAGCCAACCAGCCATGCCCTTGGCAGAACAACTGGCACACCAGAGGTTCGTCCGTCCCGGTCCTCTCGTACTAGGGACAGCCCTTCTCAAGACTCCTACGCGCACAGCGGATAGGGACCGAACTGTCTCACGACGTTCTAAACCCAGCTCGCGTACCGCTTTAATGGGCGAACAGCCCAACCCTTGGGACCTACTCCAGCCCCAGGATGCGACGAGCCGACATCGAGGTGCCAAACCATCCCGTCGATATGGACTCTTGGGGAAGATCAGCCTGTTATCCCCGGGGTACCTTTTATCCGTTGAGCGACGGCGCTTCCACAAGCCACCGCCGGATCACTAGTCCCTGCTTTCGCACCTGCTCGACCTGTCGGTCTCACAGTCAAGCTCCCTTGTGCACTTACACTCGACACCTGATTGCCAACCAGGATGAGGGAACCTTTGGGCGCCTCCGTTACCCTTTAGGAGGCAACCGCCCCAGTTAAACTACCCATCAGACA
The DNA here is from genome assembly GCF_045207785.1 of Embleya sp. NBC_00896. Classification (NCBI taxonomy): domain Bacteria; kingdom Bacillati; phylum Actinomycetota; class Actinomycetes; order Kitasatosporales; family Streptomycetaceae; genus Embleya; species Embleya sp. NBC_00896. The sequence continues at coordinate 4,694,601 of NZ_CP108776.1, read as the reverse complement.
CTGTCCCTGATCCGGATCACGGACCCAGGTTAGACATCCAGCACGACCAGAGTGGTATTTCAACGACGACTCCACAGACACTGGCGTGTCCGCTTCACAGTCTCCCACCTATCCTACACAAGCCGAACCGAACACCAATATCAAACTATAGTAAAGGTCCCGGGGTCTTTCCGTCCTGCTGCGCGAAACGAGCATCTTTACTCGTAGTGCAATTTCACCGGGCCTGTGGTTGAGACAGTCGAGAAGTCGTTACGCCATTCGTGCAGGTCGGAACTTACCCGACAAGGAATTTCGCTACCTTAGGATGGTTATAGTTACCACCGCCGTTTACTGGCGCTTAAGTTCTCAGCCTCGCCCCGAAGAGCTAACCGGTCCCCTTAACGTTCCAGCACCGGGCAGGCGTCAGTCCGTATACATCGTCTTACGACTTCGCACGGACCTGTGTTTTTAGTAAACAGTCGCTTCTCGCTGGTCTCTGCGGCCACCACCAGCTCGGAGAGCAAGTCTCCTCACCAACAATGGCCCCCCTTCTCCCGAAGTTACGGGGGCATTTTGCCGAGTTCCTTAACCACAGTTCACCCGAACGCCTTAGTATTCTCTACCTGACCACCTGAGTCGGTTTGGGGTACGGGCCGCCACGACACTCGCTAGAGGCTTTTCTCGGCAGCATAGGATCATCCACTTCCCCACAATCGGGTCGGCATCAGGTCTCAGGCTATGTGAGAGACGGATTTGCCTATCTCTCGCCCTACACCCTTACCCCGGGACTACCACCGCCCGGGCTGGACTACCTTCCTGCGTCACCCCATCGCTCACCTACTACCCGATTGGTTCGGCGGCTCCACCAAAACAGTTCACCCGAAGGATCCCTGCGGCTTCACGGCCTTAACATCACGAGGTTCAGCGCTGGCGCATCGTAGCGGGTACGGGAATATCAACCCGTTGTCCATCGACTACGCCTGTCGGCCTCGCCTTAGGTCCCGACTTACCCTGGGCGGATTAGCCTGCCCCAGGAACCCTTGGTCATCCGGCGCACACGTTTCTCACGTGTGATTCGCTACTCATGCCTGCATTCTCACTCGTGCAGCGTCCACCGCTGGTTTCCACCGCGACTTCACTCGCTGCACGACGCTCCCCTACCCATCCGTACGCCTGAACCACGAAGGCTTGGCTGTATGCACGAATGACACGACTTCGGCGGTGCGCTTGAGCCCCGCTACATTATCGGCGCGGAATCACTTGACCAGTGAGCTATTACGCACTCTTTCAAGGGTGGCTGCTTCTAAGCCAACCTCCTGGTTGTCTGTGCGACTCCACATCCTTTCCCACTTAGCGCACGCTTGGGGGCCTTAGTCGGTGCTCTGGGCTGTTTCCCTCTCGACCACGGAGCTTATCCCCCGCAGTCTCACTGCCGCGCTCTCACTTACCGGCATTCGGAGTTTGGCTTATCTCAGTAACCTGGTGAGGCCCATCAACAATCCAGTGCTCTACCTCCGGCAAGAAACACACGACGCTGCACCTAAATGCATTTCGGGGAGAACCAGCTATCACGGAGTTTGATTGGCCTTTCACCCCTAACCACAGGTCATCCCCCAGGTTTTCAACCCTGGTGGGTTCGGGCCTCCACACGGTCTTACCCGCGCTTCACCCTGCCCATGGCTAGATCACTCCGCTTCGGGTCTTGGGCGCGCGACTCAATCGCCCTGTTCGGACTCGCTTTCGCTACGGCTTCCCCACACGGGTTAACCTCGCCACACACCGCAAACTCGCAGGCTCATTCTTCAAAAGGCACGCAGTCACGGCCACCCGTGTAAACACGGATGACGACGCTCCCACGGCTTGTAGGCACACGGTTTCAGGTACTATTTCACTCCCCTCCCGGGGTACTTTTCACCTTTCCCTCACGGTACTAGTCCGCTATCGGTCACCAGGGAATATTTAGGCTTAGCGGGTGGTCCCGCCAGATTCACACGGGATTTCTCGGGCCCCGTGCTACTTGGGAAATGCGCAAGCAAGCCGTACATGTTTCGTCTACGGGGGTCTTACCCTCTACGCCGGACCTTTCGCATGTCCTTCGACTACACATACGGTTTCTGACTCG